>NZ_CP108659.1:0-5548008 GCF_045039535.1 Streptomyces sp. NBC_01092
CCGGCAGCCGAATACTCGCTTCGCTCGTTTCGCGCGTCCCCGCGCGAATTGCCCGCCTCCGGCGGGGCGTTGGGAAATTGGCCTCCGGCCATTTCCCAACGTGCGTGCCTCCGGCACGGAAAAGATGGGTATGGGGCGTGCCTCCGGCACGGAAAGAAGGGTGGGGTGTTTTGTTGTGGGGTTGGGGTGTTGGGGTTTGAGTTGAGGGATCGTCATATCCCTTTGTGTAGGGCTGGTTTTAGGAGGAATCTCCGATTCCCTTAAAACCGGGGGTATTTGATTGGTATTTGGTAGAAGAAAGTAAAGCATGGAATAGCGGGGGTACCCAACCAAGGCCCCTCCGGGGCCAGGTTGCCTGTGTGGAGGGGTGGAGGGTTGGGGCTGCCTCCGGCAGAAGGAGATGGACGAGGTACCGGCTCGACCCCACTACCCCGGACACCCCGCGTCCGGCCCCACCCGGCCCCACCCGGCCCCACCCGGCCCCACCCGGCCCCGTCCGGCCACCAAGGCGCGCGGAGGCCCCAGGCCGACGCGCAAGACAGGGACAACCCCGCCCCGATCCCCGACGCCGCCGCACCGACCACACCCACACCCTCCCTCTTCTTCTACTTGGGCAGGGAGCAGCGGCCGCAGAGGGGATGTCAGCAGGCGTACCAGGCTTGATTGTTGGGGTGACCAGCGGCGACACCGAGCACCGGAATCGAGCCCCGCAACACCCAGCGGAACCTCTACCGCAACACCATGGCGCAACATCCAGCGCAACCCGTAGCGCAACAGGGGTTCCAATCGACCGGGTTAGACACTATTATTTGAAGTCCTGAGGGAGGCGACCCTCAGGAACCGCAAGGGACCAACCAAAGGGGAAAGACATGGAACTCCAGATCTCGGACGGGATCGTGCGCCAAGTACGCGGTGCGGACGCGCCCATGACCGCTCTTGCAATCCAAGCCCGCACGATCGCAAACTTCCTGCCCCTACTGTGCAGGCGAGCAGGTGCCAGGATCGTGCACAACTCCGACCGGAGTTACACCGGAATTCGGTTCGAGACCAAGGCCGTCGGACCGGTCGTCCTGGAAATGCCGATGGGTGAGGAGCCTTACCGTCTGGTTCAAGAATTCATCGACCCGGACAAGGCGGGGCGCATGGAGGTTGAATTGCGGCGATTCCCTCAGACCTACCAGCCCCAAGGAATCGCGCACATCACAGCCGATTTCCTCCGGGCGAGCGGCTTCCTGAAGTAGTCCGCACGGGGGCACCCGTGCAGGGTGCCCCCGTCTCACCCGGAATTCCCCGAGAGAGAGGAAGGTCATGGAGAACACACGGATTGCCGAGCAGGACGAGAGGGCCGGAGCCCCGCTCACGGACTCCGAGCAGGAGCAGGCCGAGCACGCGCTACGGGAGTTGGCGTGCAGCGAGAGGGACCCGGGCGCGCTGCGGGTGTCGCCCGATCAGCTGGCTAGGGTCCGTCCGTTCTTCGAGCTGGGTTGGGCTGTAGGTGTGCGGACCGGTCACACCGGCCCGGCCATGGCCGACGTGCCGGTTGACCCGGAGACGGTCGACGCCGCGTTCGCCGCCGTGCTGTCCGAGCGCGTGGCGGACCAACTCGCGGTCCAGGTGGCGCGGACGTTGGTTCCGTGGCAGTCCGGCCCGGTCCTGTGGCAAAAGGTCCTGTATCACGGCAGCCTGACGCAGGCTCACGGCCGCTACTGGGTGCAGGCGATCCACGCGCACGCCGAACCGTTCGGTTCAGCCCCCACGCTGCGCTACGACCTGTGCAAGATGCGCGGGGGTGTGCCCGAGACGGTGGTCAGGAACGTGCGGCGACAGAGCCTGACACCGGTACGCGAGTACCGCGCCTAAGGCTAAGTGTGCAGGTCAGGGGTGGGTTCACTCATTCCTAAGAAACACTAGTATTGGAGTTGTTCGGGGGTGGTGGCTCCGCCCCCGAACCCGCAGAGACCAACAGCGAAGGGGAAACACCGCATGACTCAGCAGTTCACCGAGCGCGCTACGAACGTAGCCCCCACCGGTGCCCGCAACGCCGACCTGTCCGACCTGGTCCGCATCCTGGAGGACGGACAGCGCCGCAAGCTGGACGTCATCGCCCCCGCGTCCGCGCTGCGGATGCGTGAGGGAAACGTTCACGTCGAAGGCGTCGAGTCGCAGATCACGGAAGACGGTGTGACGGACGTCGACGGCATCTATCGGCCGACCGCCGTTGCCGACGAGGGGATCTCGGACAAGCTCCGCATCCCGCTGGCCTACCTGCGCCGTATGCGCGCGGAAAACGTCCCGCTGCTGGACGAGAACGTCAACGCGTGGCTGCGTGAGGAGCCGGGGCGCCGGTTCATGCTCCGCGCGTTCCGGGGCGAGAACGCGCCCGGCACGACGCCCGGCGAGGGCGTGGCCCGCGCGTGGCTGTCCGACAGCTACAAGCTGATGGACAACCTTGACATGCTGCTGGCCGCCCTGGACGGAGTGCAGCAGTCCGGCCACCCGACCCGCGTCACGGGGTGCGACCTCACCGACCGGCGCATGTATGTGCGCGTCGAGTCCGAAGCGGTCGCGATCCAGGCCCGCAGCCTGCTGCGCGGCTACCGCTCCCCGTTCGACGGCCGCAGCGGTGACGAACTCCCGATGATCTCCGCCGGTTTCGTCATCAGCAACAGCGAAGTCGGTTGCGGGGCGTACACCATCACCCCGCGCGCGGTCATCCAGGTCTGCCGCAACGGTCTGACCATGACCAAGGACGTCATGCGCGCCGTTCACCTCGGGGGCAAGCAGGACGAGGGTGTTGTGTCCTGGTCCGGCCAGACCCAGCGCAAGACGCTGGAGCTGATCACCTCCAAGACCAGCGACGCCGTGCGCACCTTCCTGTCACAGGAGTACGTCGAGGCGAAGGTGTACGAGATGGAGGCCGCCGCCGGGAAGACGCTGGAGGAGCCGACGAAGGCGATCGAGCACGTCACCAAGTCGCTCAGCATCGGCACCGAGGCGAAGGACATGATCCTTGCCCACTTCATCCGGGGTGGCCAGATGACCGCCGGGGGCGTGATGCAGGCCGTTACGTCCACCGCGCAGACGCTCACCGACGCCGACCAGGCCGCCGCCCTCGAAGCGCTCGCGGTTCCCGCCCTCACGGCCGCCGCCGCGCACGGCTGACAGACCCCCGTGCGGGCTGGGCAACTCCCCCAGCCCGCACGGGCCCGACCCTCCCAGCGCGGAGCGCGCGCCCCAGCCCCTCAGGGAGCGCGGAGCGCGGAGCGCGCCCGCCCCGCCCTTGCCGCGTAGCGGCAGCGCGACGCGTCGGCGGAGCAGACCGCGCGCCCAGAAGACACCCACTGCGCCCAGGAGGGCAGTGCGGCCGGCCTCCGGCGCCCACCGCCCACCGCCCCCTTCCCGCAAGGAGCCCTCATGTCTGCACGCCCGGAGCTCACCCACCCCGGAGACGACGCCATCGCAGCCGCCATGAGCCGCACCCTGACCGCCCTCACCGCCGTGTTCCAGGCACTCGGAGACGGCGAACACACGCTCAACCTCGTGGCCGAGCGGACCGACGACGCGTTCCTCACGGGTCGAACCGATCTCTCCATCGGCACCGAGCCGATCCGCCTCGCCGTACTGGACGAAGACGAGTTCTGCGCCCTGCGCGCCCTGCTGGTGTTCGCACTGGAGGGCAGCACCATGCGCAGCGCCGTCCTGGTCGCCACCACGGCCGCCGAGCCCAACCCCCGCGCGTGCGGCTGGACCGTGCACGACGGGTGGCTTCACCCCATGGACGCAGCCGACCTCCAGCTCGCCGTCATCCCACGCCGGGACGTCCCCGCCGTCCTGCGCAAGGTCTACCCCGCCCCCGTACTCCCCCAGCTCCCCGACACCGACGAGGAGAACCCGCATGCCTGAGCCCGAGCTTCCACGGCCCGATGCCACGGCGTACGCCATGGGCCGCGCCCTGCACGCGCTGAACGCATTGCTCCCGTCCCTCGGCGAGGGGAACCACGAGCTCAACATCACGGCCGACCACACGAACGGCGCGGAACTGACCGCCGACCTCACCGTGTCCGCCGAACCGGGTTCGTTGCGCGTGACCGACTCCGACAAGGAGTACGCGAAGTTCTTCGTGCTGCTGACGTTCGCCCTGGAGCACAGCACCGTCCATGACGCCGTCCTGATCGCCACGACCGCCGACGATCCACCGCGCGCGTGCGGCTGGGAGGTCCGGGCCGGATGGCTGCACCCCATGGACACGGCCGTACTCCAGGACGCCGCCGCCGATGACGCCGCGCCCCACCGGGTCCACGCCGCCCCCGTCCTGCATCGCCCCCTGGGAGAGCACTCATGAGCGTCAAGCCCGCCACTACGCCGGATGGCTACTGCACCAACACCGCCCCGGTCCCCGGCACCATCCGCGCCGTCAACGCCAAGAACACCGGACCGAAGTACTTCCACCTGCACGGCCGCAGCTACGCCGGATGCCCGTGCGGCCGCACCTCGATCGGTGTCACCGAACGGGACAACCTTCGCCGCCACAAGCCGCCCCAGGAGTAGCCCCCACAGACGCCGTCCACGCCCCTCCCCGGTACGGGGCGTGGACGGCCGCCCGGCCAGCGCGCCACTGGCCGACTGCCGCCCCGACGCCCGCACCCTCCCCTTCGGCGAGCGCGGCGCGGCAGGCCCCCAGCCCACCCAGTCGAGCACCGAGGAGCCCCAGCCCATGACCAGCCCGAGCCTGACCATCGACACGCCCGCCGGCCCCGTGCGCGCCACCGCCGGCCCCCGCGACGCCGACGCCGTCGTGTTCGAGCTGGGCGGGGCGATGCACGGCAGCGTGCACGTCACCGGCACCACCCACCCCCACCACTGGGACCAGTTCACCGGCGTCCGCGCCTGTCTCGGCCCCGTGAACGCCTTCGAGACCACCGCCCCCGACGATGCCCTCCCGCGGCTCGCCCGCAGCCGCACCGGCTACCGCGGCAGCCTGACCCTCTACCGCGACAACACCGACCGCCCCGAGGTCTCGGTGCACCCGATCCTGTCCGCCGCGGATCACCCGCCGTCGGAGAAGACGGAAGCCGTACTCACCGCCGTCCTGCGCGGGTGTGCCGAGCACGTCGAACAGCGCGCCGACCTGCCCGCGATCCTGGAGACCTCCCGGCAGCGCGACACCCCCGGCCTGCTGCGCTTCCTCACCTGGTCTGCCTCCCACCACCAGGCCGAAGCCGCCCGCTACGAGCGGGAGGCCCACGACGCCCACCCCGCGCGGCGAACCGCCGTATCCGCCTGGTGGACCATCGCACGGTGGTACACCACGTGCCCGCACCCGGTCCTGTTGCTGATGCTGGCCGATCTCCCCTACTCGGTGTTGCCCAACTCCCTGGCCCGCACCGTCGACGTCAAGCAGTGGTGGGCCCCCTACTGCGTCGATGCGGCCGCCGAAGAGCGCGAGCGCGCCAGCCGCGCCCAGAGTGAGGCCGACTCCCTGCGTGCTCAGCAGCGCAGGCGCCCGCGCGGCCTCCGTCCGGCCCTGGTCGGCGCCTCCTGACGCTCGGACGAATGCGCAGGTCAGGGGAGGGGTTCACACCACCCCAGTAGACACTATTATCAGTAGTGCGAGAGGGGGCGACACAGACCGTCCCGCCCCCTCTCGCACCCCGGGCCACGCGCTTCCTGTACCGCTACCGCAGGCCCGAAGCGTCCGGGTACTCCTGACGCACCGCCCCTCACCCACCGCCCCGCCCGCCCGACGAGGGAGTTGATCTGATGATGCGTTGGCTGATGAGCCTCGGTGAGCGCACCCGCCCCGACGCGCCGACCTATGCCGAGGACCCCGCCCCCGACCAGGCGCGCGCCCTGGCCCTGGTCGACGACTTCGCCCACCTCTTCACCGTCCTGAAGGAGTGGCGGCACGAGTACGGCGAGGAGCTGACCGCCTGGGCCGTGCAGGTGGAGGCCGACGACGTCGAGAACCTCCCCGCAGAACTCATCGAGCAGTGGAAATGGGAGGGCGCCCCGGTCCGCATCGACATCGAGCGGGGCGGCTACGTGCGGGTGTCCGACTACCGCGACGTTTCAGTGCGCCCGGGCATCAGTGCCCGCACCGCCGCCGGCCTCCCGCTGTGGACCACCGCCCCCTGACCCCACAGGCCGCGTGCACCGCCCCGCGCCACCAGAGCCCCGACATGTCCGCCCGGGCCCCGGCCGACCGCATCCGAGAGCTCCCCGCGTGAGCGGCCAGCTGCGCCCTTGGCGTCCGGAGGACTTCGACGACCGGTGCGAGACGTGCGGCGCACCCGCAGGCCAGCTGTGCCGGACGTGGTGCGACACCGGCTACACCGCCGACGACGCACGCCGTGACGCCGAGCTCCGCGACCAGAGCGCGAGGAACCCCGCGCCGAGCACACCCAGCAGCCAGCCGAAGGAGTGAACAGACCGCCATGACACGCGAGTTGACCACACAGGAGCAGGTGGACGCGTTCGCCGCCGAGGTGGCACGGGAGTTGGGTACGCACTGCCGGACAGCCGAACTCACCGGCTACGGGCTCGGTTTGGGACGGCTCATCATCGACGGCGACGGCCGCGCCCTGCGCTTGCGCCAACCCGACGACCGCCGCCCGGACCGTCTGAAGATCTACGCCACACCGCCGGACGAGACCAGGATCACCGCACCGTCGATCGGGGTCACGGCCAGCACCGCGCGTCACGTGGCACGCGAGATCACCCGGCGGCTGCTTCCGATGCACGCCGAGGCCGCGCGGGCCGCCGAACTCGCCGCCCGTCAGCAGGCGGAGGAGAGCGGCCGCCGCGCCGTCGCCGAGGCCGTGGCCGGCGCACTGCCCGGCGCCCGCATCGAGGAGCAGTACCGGCACACCCGGATCATCTGGCAGCACGACACCCGGCCGCCCGGGGAGCGCGGCTCCGTCCCGGTCGACAGTGTGTGCGCAGTTGTCGGAGCTTCCGGGAAGTCTGTGCAGGTCGAAGCATCCGGCCGCCCCAGCACTGTGATCTCTATGCTGGCCGCACTCGCCCAGGCGTCACAGGAGCGAAAAGAGCAGGTCAGGGGTGGGTTCCCACACCCTCCTCGCACTACTAATAATAGTGTCTTTTAGGGCGCCTGCACGCACTGACCAACAGACGGCGACTGGGGCAACTCCTCGGGCCCGGCCGCCAACCAGCGCCGCGCCCGCTCGGCCGGGGCGCGGCCCACACAACCGAATACCGAGGTGCTGTAGCTCAGCTGGCCAGAGCGCGGATCTTATAAGTCCTGAGGCCGTGGGTTCGAATCCCACCAGCACCACGCCAACACCGTTGCCCACAATTGGAGTTGCAATGACCGACGCCATGGCCACCCCACACCCCGCGACCCCCGCCGAGGTGGCATCTGCCGTGCTGGACGCGATCGAGACCCGGCCCGACGCCTTCAACATGGACCACTGGGCACTTCTGCCCGACATGATCAGCCTGGCCCCCAAGAAGGCTCCCGCGTGCGGCTCCCAGTTGTGCGCGGCCGGATGGACGGCGCACCTGACCGGCTGGACGCTCGTCGAGTTGCCGTACGACCAGCAGACAGAGGTCATCGCCCTGGACGAAGACGGCGACGAGTACGACACGCTCGTCAGCGTCTACGCGGAGCGAGGCAACGAGCGCCGCATGATCGGTGACGTTGCCGCCCAAGCCCTCGGCCTGAGGCACAGCGAGACGTTCTGGTACGCCGAGGCACCCATCGCGTTGAAGCGGCTTCGCGAGATTGCCGGGCGCTGACCCACCATCATCCGGCCGCCGTTCCGGCGGCCCCCAAGCCTGCGTAGCTCAGCGGTAGAGCGGCCCCACTTGAGGGTGGACAGGGGTTCAAATCCCCTCGCAGGCACGGCACCTGCCCGACGGCCGGACGCGCGACCCGCACCATTGCGCACCACTCGCTCTCCGCCGCTGGTCCCGACCGCCCACCGGAGGCCAAGATGGACGACACCGTCAGCATCCCGGCCGACGTCACCCGCGCGTTCACCGACGCCTGGGGCACCACCGTCATCACGTCCGACGTCGCCACCAGCCTCGGCTGCACCGAAGTCAACACTCTCGCCGACCTGCTCCGTGCCTTCAATGCCGAGCAGGCCGCCGACGAATGGATCGACGCCCACGCCGAAGAGGACGAGCCGAACGACGCCCACTTTCAGGGGACCGTGCCCGCAGACGCCTCGCTCGCCGCCGACGGGATGCGCTGGAGCCCCGCCCCCGCCGACACCCAGGACGAACGATGACCTGGACGGACCGCCCAGCGAAATCGCAGGTCAGGGGAGGGTTCCCACTCACACTACAGACACGAGCAGTTCCCTTCAGCCCGCCCACGAGGAAGGCGCGCACGTGACCCACACCCCTCAGCCCTCCAAGTGCAGCCAGGGCGAGCCCCACGCTGCTCGATCGTGCGCGGGAGACACGGCGCGCACCGACCACCAGACCGCGCACCACGTCCCGCGCCTCGAAGTCGCCGGCACCATCGGCCTGCTCACCGACGAGCACGACTTCCGCGCCATGCGGCACTACCGCACCTTCGCCTTCGCCGACTTCGCGACCTACCTGGCAGCGGTCGAAGACCTCCTCAGGAGCCGCGCGTCCCAGGGTGCCCACACCACGGTCACCCTCTTCGACCCCGAGGAGTACGCCGACTTCTGCACCGAAACCGGTCTCGCCGCGGACAGCCCGTCCAGCCGCGCCCGCTTCACCGCCGAACTCACCACCACGGGCCCGACCCTCCCGTACGACGGCCAGCCCCTGGCCGACCTGATCCCGACCCTGGTCGACGAAGCCGTCCGCCAGGCCACTTGGGAGTACGCCTCCACACTTCTGGCCCGGCTCGGCGCCTGCACCTGCTGCGGCCAGGACATCGGCCAAACAGCCTTCACCCGGGCCTCGGGTCTGCTGGCCCGCATCCTCGACACGGCCCGACCTGGCCACCGACACCTCGTCTGCAGTGTCTCGACCGCACCCGAAACCCTGGTCGCCGTCCTGCACGCAGATACGGACCCGGACGGCGCGAGCCAGCTCGACGAGGCCGAGGCCCTCGAATTCACCACGGTCCTGGCCCTCGGCCTGGCAACCCAGCGCCCCGGCGGACTCGTCATACGGACCACCACCCCGAGCACCCCAGACCAGGTCTACGGCTGGCGGCTGCGAGCGGGAGACCCCGAACCCCTCACCGCCGGAGAGGTCTTCGACGCCTACTGCACCGACACCGACTCCGGCGACCCGATCCCCCCAGAGTCGGGAGTCGAATACTGCGTGCCGCCGAACCTCGGGCCGAACGCCACGCCGTCGGCCCACCAGCACTGAAAGGCCCCAGGCACACCATAAACCAGCAGGTCAGGTGGGGGTTCACGCAAACCCATCTGACACTATTATTGATAGTGAACCCGGGCCGGCACCGTACCGGCATCCCGCCCGCCGGGGCGACGGCCCGCCCCCTTCCCTCGAATCCACTTCTCAGGAGCTTGCCGTGCAAGGGACCCCGACGCCGGTCATCGACTGGTGCAGCAACAAGGCCTACCAGTGCCCGCGTTGCCGCCACGACACGGTCGCGAGCCCCTCCCGCTGGGAGGTATACACCTGCTGCAACTGCGCGACCCGTTTCACCCGCTTCCCCCGCCTACAGCGCTTCCTGCGTCACGTCGGCGTCACCTGCGAGTTCTGCACCGAGCGCCACCCTGTCCTCGTCGACGGCGAGCCCTTCGGGTTCCTGCGCCGCCGCGACAACGGCGTCGGGACGTACACGGAGCATCAGTTCGAGGCGTGGCTGTACGACACGGACGAGTTCACCGACCACCGCGACCGTGTGCGCTACCTCAGCACGCGCGCGAGCCGTGCGGAGGCCATGGCCGACCTCGCCCGCTGGCGCAGCATGTTCGGCCCCGTCGAGGACGACCTCAGCCCCGTCATCGCCGTGGTCGCCGTGGTCGCCGTGGTCGCCGACGAGCAGTTCAACAAGTACGGACCGGACGTAACCGGGGATCAGCGCGACGCGTTGCTCGACGGCACTCTTGAGGTCTACGGCGTCGGCACCCTGCGCGCCTTTGCCCCGCCGCATCCGCGGCGCGGGCAGTTCTACGCCGACACCGCCTCCTTCACCTGGGGCCTGATCGCCCCGTCCGGCCTGGAGGGCATCTACACCAGCGCGGCACCGAAGTCCCTGGCCGTGCACGCCCCGCAGATCTGACCTGCCGGGCGCGGACTCGCCCGACTCCCCGTTTGCACAGGTCAGGGGTGGGTTCACCCACTCGCATTTAACACTATTATTGATAGTGAACGGGGACCGTTCCCCATTCATCACATAGCGGCCCCTTCCCTTCCTCCCTTCCAGCCCCAGGAGTTGCCATGCTTCGAACGCTGCGCCGCGCCCTGCGACCGGCACGCATTCGTATCCCCGCCCGCCGGTTCCCCGCCGGGATCGCGGCGCTGCCGCCCACCGCGCGCGAAGCACTCGGCACCGACGTCACTGCCGGAGAGGCCATCGCCTACAACCGCGTCCGTGTCGCCACCGCGACCGCAGTCGCGCTCTACCGCAGCGGATACACGCTGCCGATGTCTGACGACGACCTGGACGACGCCGTGCTCGCCCTGGACTTCCGCTACTCGGTCCCGAGCGCGCAGACCCGCGCGTCCATCCGCGCCTCCTCGCCGTCCTGGAAGCCGACTACACCGTCTCCGTCACCCGCTGACCCCCCGTCCGCCCTGTCCGTGGGCCGCCCCGACCAGGGCGGCCCACACGGAAGGAGGCCCGGTGTTCCTCGTCGTACCCGACCCAGCTCACGGACTCGTTGCCGCCCCGCAGTCCTCCGACGACCTCACACCCCTCACCAAAGAGTCCCTTGCCGCCCAGGGGTTCGCCTGGAACAGCGAGATCGAGGCGTACACCCGCCAGGCCGACCACGGCCCCGCAGCCGTGGACGCCACCGCCGGCATGCTGCGCGAGCTGGGCCACTACGTCTTCTCCGCCCACAAGCCGCTGCCCAGGAGCTGACCGCCACGCAGCCGGCCGCCGCCCCACAACCCTGCCCCTTGCGCAGATGGAGTTCCGTCATGCCTCGACGCGCACCCAGCCGCAGCGGCACGCCCGGTACGCCGCCGCCGAGCACGAGGGACGCCACCAGGTCGTGGACCAGCTCCACGGATACGCGCTCAGCAGCCACCCCACCGCCACGGCCGCCGAGGACTCGGTACGCGAGCTGACCGCCAACCCGACTGCCGCGATCGAAGCCATCGAGGAACTCGACGACGCCCAGAGGGGCACGGCCGCCACCGAGCGCCGGATCCTGCGCCGGTACGGGTACAGCTGGGGCCTGCGCCAGGACGAAATGCATTCCCTGCGCGGGGAGTTCGGCCACGGCCGTCTGGAGACACTGATCTCCGGCGGCCATCTGGCCATGGTATTCAGCCCGGCAGGTCAGCCGTACTACACCACGCCCGAGCAGTACGCCCAGCTGTCGCCCCGCTGGATACGCGACGGCGACGAGTCGTTCCCGGCCGCCGACGTCGCCCGCCTCGAACGCTCCCGCCCCGCTCTGGAGTTGCTGCCCGCGCGCAGGCGCTACGAGCCGTGCGAGCTGCACGGGATCACGCTGTGGCGGTGCCTGATCTGCGGGCCGCGTGAGCGCTTCGAGTGCCAGTGGGGCGAGTGCACCGCCAACCGCGTCACGGCCTACTGCGAGCGCTGCGTGCGCATGGACCCCCGGCTCACCTTCCCGCTACCGCCCCGCCGAGAGCACGACTGGCCCTAAAACCGCAGGTCAGGGGGCGGGTTCACTTCATCTCAAGCGACACTATTATTGATGTTGTTGGTCCTGCGGAACACCCCGTACGGCGGGGCCGCCGCCCCGCCGTACGGGCCCCCTCACTGCCACGCCACGGAAGGACACCGGCGATGAAACACGAGGAACTGGCCGCGCTGCTGGCCGAGCCGACCACGCCCCTGATGCACGCCGCGCTCCGCGGCCTTCCGCCCGAAACCCTGGAGACTCTGGCCACCGTCGCCGACCAGGCCGCAGAACATGGATGGCGACAGGTGATCGTCGACCGGGTCCGGGCCTTCGTCGACGAGCAGCCGGGCGACGGACCGCAGGCCGTGGCCGCGTACTTCACGACGACGGAGCAGCGGACGGGCGGCGGGATGTCCGTGGGCTGGAGCCCGTTCATCGCGGCTCTTGCGCCCTCCGAGGAGATGCCAGACCTCAGGCACACCGAGACCACGGCGCGCATGGTTCCGGTCGGCGAAGCGGCCATGGCCGAGGAGGACTTCGCGGACCCAAGGCTGACCGAGGCGCTCCAGCGGCTCGCGGCACTTGACCCGCCCGCACACGCGGACCTCCTGCGCGTCCACCTGCCGACCTCCCGCGTCACCCGCGTGAAGCCCTGACCGCCCAGGCCTGTGGGCGCCCCGGCACAGGGGCGCCCGCTCGGAGGTGCACCGTGCCCGTTCCGATCCTCTGCCACGTCTGCCACAGCGGCCGCTACAAGCCCGAGAGCCCGGGCGCCTACCGCTGCCGTTCCTGCGGCAGCCCGGCGACGGAGTCGACGTTCCCCGTCCAGAGCGACGAACGGCTCGTCGTGCTCGCGGGCGTACTCCAGATCCTCACCGTTCCGGACGGCCACCAGGTGATCACCCCCGACCGGCGCTGCCACGCCCCGCACCTGGGAGCCAGCCTGAGCCTCACGCTGCGGGTCAACCGGACACACCCGGTGTTCCGGCAGGCCGAGGACGTCGGCACCGCCGAGGACCTGCTGTCGGTCCTGGACGCCGACGAGCGGGGCCCCTGGGTGCTGTCTCCCGCTCAACTGGGGGTCCTCACCCGGGCCATGGACGTCCGCAACGCGCTGCTGCCGTCGACGGCCCGGCAGTACCCGGACTTCGACGCCGAGATCCGGGCCGCCCACACGCGCAGCCGGCGCCCGCGC
This sequence comes from Streptomyces sp. NBC_01092, assembly GCF_045039535.1. Lineage (NCBI taxonomy): Bacteria > Bacillati > Actinomycetota > Actinomycetes > Kitasatosporales > Streptomycetaceae > Streptomyces > Streptomyces sp. NBC_01092. The sequence continues at coordinate 12,940 of NZ_CP108659.1, forward strand.
TCCACGTGAGCGCCGCGCCTCCCCGACCGCCTCCACCGCACCCGTCGGGCCGGGCCGGCACGCGCCGCCCGCGCTCCGAACCGGCCCCTGGGCCAGGGAGGTTGAACCATGTCCGTGTCCCATTCCGTGTACGCCGTTTTACGGCGTTGTGGTCTCGCCGCAAGAGTTGGTAGAAGCGCTGGACACCCAGGGCCACCGCCCTGCCAGCGGGAACCCTGCCGACGTACGCGTGGAACTGTTCACGGTCGGCGACGACGAGCACGCCATTCTCGGAACAGGCTACGAGGAGTTCGGACCCAACACGTACCGGGCAGCGCCCTCCCTTCCGGTCAACGCCCAGTGGGACGGCGCCTTGCTTGAGTACGTGAGGGCTCTGGGGCTGACGATCCTGTCCGGTCCGTGCTGGCTCGTCGTGCACGACCTGAGCTGAGGCCGGGGGCTGTCGGCCGCGTACCGCCGCACGGAGCACCACAGCCCTTTATGAGCCGCATTTGTGCAGGTCAGATGGCATCTAGCCCTCACCCCAGAACACACTATTATTACATGTGAAGGAGAGGGCGACACCCACCAGCGCGACCGCGTCCGCTGTCAGCGCCCCGGCCCGCATGCGCGACCGCGAGGCCGGCGACCACATGCTCGTGGCTCAAGTGCCGGGCCAGCAGCAGCACCTGGATCAGGGCCTTTGTGCCTTCCTTGCCCCGCCGTGGGCCGTGCGGGCCGCATCCCACCAGTCGTCATGGACCGGCGTGAACCGGCCGGCCGCGCGAGCCTGTTCCAGAGCTGTTGCCCCGGGGAAGGCGCCCGGCTTGCGGACCAGGGCCTCCAGATAGTGATCGAGGACCAGGCGAGAGCCGCCCTGAGTGCTCAGTCTTTCGTGCCGGGCCACCTCCCGGCCGTCGTCGAAGACCACCAGTTCGGAGGCGTGCAGCAGCACTCGGAGAGTCTTGCCGATCAGCCGGACCGGCACCGAGTAGCGGTTGCCGACGGCGACGTGCCGGACCAGCCGATGCCCTCACCACCGCCAGAGCCCGGAGCGGTCGGGCCGCCACGGGCCACCGTCACCTTTCTCGCCGACTGGCGGCTGTCCCACCTGCCGCCCGACACCCGGCCGCTGCCGTCGGTTGCCGCCTATGACCAGCTGCTGCGGCGGCGCGGCGGGAGTGTTCCGAGTGAGGGAGAAGCGACATGAACGCCAAACGCAACCGCGGGCTGACCGAGGAAGCCGCGACCACCGCCATCGACCAGGCATGCCGGATGCTCCGGCTGCCCACCATCCGCGGCCAGTTCCCCGATCTCGCCGAGGCGGCGTCCCAGGAACAGATGTCCTACCGGGGCTTCCTGGCGGAGCTGCTGCTGGCCGAGTGCGACGACCGGGCCGCCGACGCTCGGAGCGGCGCATCAAGGCCGCCGGGTTCCCGCGCGAGAAGTCACTGCGGGCCTTCGACTACGACGCGAATCCCAACATCGACGCTGCGACCATCAACACCCTCGCCACCTGCGAATGGATCCGCAAGGGCCACCCGCTCTGCCTGATCGGCGACTCGGGCACGGGCAAGTCCCATCTGCTCATCGCGCTGGGGACCGAGGCGGCGATGAAGGGATACCAGGTGAAGTACGTCCTGGCGACCAAGCTGGTCAACGAGCTGGTCGAGGCCGCCGACGAGAAGCAGCTTGCCAAGACCATCGCCCGCTACGGACGCGTCGATCTTTTATGCATTGATGAACTCGGCTACATGGAACTCGACCGCCGGGGCCTGAACTCCTCTTCCAGGTTCTGACGGAGCGTGAGGAAAAGAATTCTGTGGCCACCGATCCCAGGCTCTGCGCAGCCATCGTCGACCGCATCACCTTCGGCGGCAACATCATCGAGACCGGCACCGACTCCTACCGCCTCGCCCAGACCAAAGCCCAGGCCGGACGATCCATCGGGTGACCACGTCCACTCGAACTACCGGAGTGGTCCGCGCTCATCAATGAACACGGTGGGTGCGGACAAGAACACATCGGCATTCACCGGGCCGTATGCGATGTTGAACGTGTCCAGCCAGTACGTCCAGCCCCGAATCCCCAGTGCACTGCTGAATCGATAGTTGAGCTGCCAGCGGACCCATTGGCCAGGGACGAGCCGGACACCCGGTGGCCGCCGCTTCCGAGGCTGCAGGGCAAACAGCGGCTGCACTCGGGGAAATACCCGCAGCCGCTCATCTGCTTCACGGAGCTGGACATCGACCTCGCTCAGGGCTTCCCGGCTGTCATACGGCTCGAAGCCGTCGCGCTCATGCATCCGGATCACATGCGCGAGAGGAGCCGCCTCATGCGGGAGTGCGAAGCCGACCGGGGCCGCGTTCCTTCGAGCCGCAGCGTCCCCGCCCCGCGATTCCTTCGTCCAGGTCGTCCGGATCCACTGGACGGTGATCTCCACAGCCGTTGCCCCTACCGCCTTGTCGAGGAGTCCACTCTACGGCCCTGCCTCCTCCATGCCGGCACGAGCACTCGCACGCGTGAACGACTTCAGTTCCCGCCGATATCGATCTTCTCCAACGGTGATGTGACTCCCGAAGACGGCGATAAACGCCTCCCGGAGAAGGTGACACAGCCACACCCACAACACGCGCTCCGTCGTGGACGGTCGGCGACCCACGACGGAGCGGGCCATTATTGTCTCTCCGAGGGCAAGAGCAATGATGTCTGATGCCGTCACCCGCCCCAATCGGACACGCTGACGCGTCGCCTGGTGTCGCAGTTTTGAAGGCATCTGACCTAGGCAGACGGGGCTGCTCATGTGGACCACTGGTGTTGGGTCGTTGCTCGGTGGGTGCTGATCGAGCCGATCTTTGCCGCTAGTGATCCGCCACCGTCGACTTCAGACCATCGCTGTCCTGCGTGTTTACGGCCGAAGCGCTGGCGGCCAGGGACAGTCTGTTCGCGTGAAAATACTGGTCACAGCCACTCGTTGATGGCTGCGACCAGCACGGTTGCTTCGTAGCGGACAGCGAGCTTGTCGTACCTCGTGGCCACAGATTTGTGGCGTTTCAGCCGGTTGATCCCGCACTCCACGGCTTGGCGTTCCTTATAGTCGTCCTTGTCGAACTTCGGTGGACGTCCACCGTGGGAACCGAGTCTCCTGCGGTTGCTGACCTGGTCTGCCTTCTCCGGGATGGTGCACCGGATCCCCCGTCTACGGAGGTAGGCCCGGTTCGAACGGGAGCCGTAGGCCTTGTCGGCGCGGACCCGGTCCGGCTTGCTACGTGGCCGGCCCGGACCCGTGCACGGCACACGGATGCGTTCGAGAACCGGTTGGAACTGCGGACTGTCATGCCAGTGACCAGCGGTGATCACCAGCGAGAGAGGCTTTGCCCCTGCTCGACCGCCAAGTGCAGCTTGGTGGTCAGCCCACCGCGCGACCGCCCGAGGCCGTGGTCGTCCGACTCGATGGAGACACCACCGGGAGGCTCCTTCTGTAGAGCCCATTTTACGGGCTCCGGCAGCGTGCTGGTGGGCGCGGGCGACGGTGGCGTCCACGCTGACATCCCAGGTGAGCAGGCCTTTCGCGTCAGCTTCGGCTTGCTATTGCACGAAGATGCGCTGCCAGGTGCCGTCGCGCTGCCAGCGCCGGAACAGGTCGTAGGACCGGCCCCACGGCGCCCGTACCGCGACGGAACATCCCGCCAGGGGCCCCAGTCCGGGTCCGCCACCGTATGCCGTCAATCAACTGCCGCCTTTCCACGTCCGCGGACGCCCCGGCTTCTTGCCCACCGGCCGCAACGGCTCCAGACGGGCCCACTGGCCGTTCGTCAGATCACCACGTCCCACAAAGCATGACGGTTCACGACCAAGATCCACTTTCACAACAGACCCTAGTGGGCGGTGGTGGATCGTCGGCCCCAGCAGGAGATAAAGAGCCAGGCGATGTCCCGGAAGCCTGGTCGCTGCATCAGATGGAGACCACCGTCGACCTCTGATTCGGTCAGAAGGCCCTGATCGATCAGAGCGGGGGCAGCCTGGTTGAAGCAAGAACGCCAGAAGTCGTCCTCGGGATCTCCGTTCCCGCACACTGCCGTCCGTACAGTCATACGCACCTCTGTGAGGCCGCAGTCGATCATGGTGGCGGCGATCCGGTTGGCCCATGTGTGATCAGTCCCCTGGGTGCGAGCGAGAAGGCGCTCACACCCGTGGAGCAGGGAGGCGAACTCCGGATGTGGGGAGGCGCCGAGGGGCAGGTAGGTGGGGTCCTCGATGACCAGCCAGCCGCCGGGGGTCAGCCATGTACACAGCCTGGCGGTGATCTGCTCGGGCTGAGGCAAGTGTGTGAGGAGGGCCCGGGCATGTACGAGGTCGTAGGCGGCGCGCGGAAAGCCTTCCCGGACCAGGTCGTGTTGGTACACCGTCACAGGTGACGGCCACGTGCGTGTAGTGAGGAAGCCGGTGTCAATATCGGTGGCCACGATGTGTCCGCCCGGCCGGTGCTGGGTGAGCCAGGCGGCGATCGAACCGTCGCCTGCCCCTAGTTCGAGGCAGCGAGCCCGTTTCGGCAGTGTGAGATGTTCGATGATGTGCTGGGTGGTGGGGTCGCAAACTTCCGCAAGCAGGCGCAGACGCTCTCGTTCCCCCACTCGCCGGTGGCTGAGGAGACCGTGTGCGTAGCCTGGCTTTTCCGTGTTCACCCGCGCCTTCTCCTTCTTGTTCGGGTGCGGCCCGCCGAACCGGAGGCCTGTGCCCGGCCCGGCTGACATCCTGTTGACCGCCCTACCCGGAGAGGGCGGGCGATTGCACTCGCATTGCAGGGGACCCGGGCGCGAGGTCCGGATTGCGGGCCAAAGCGACATCGTGCAAGGGCTGGTAGGAATTCCAGCCCAATAGGTGCGAACCGAGTTGCTTGCCTGTGAGGCGTGCCACGTCCGCGGGGATCGGTTCGGGCTTGCCTGCCGCGTCCGCCAGGAGTTGGACGTGGCAGCAGGTGTCCAGCAGCGTGAACCACCAGGCCGCTGCATCAAGGGTTTCACCGACGGTGACCAGGCCATGGTTCTTCAGCAGTATCGCCTTGTGTCCACCGAGTTGCTTGGCGATCCGCCGACCGTCGTCCTTGGCGAGCACCAACCCGGTGTAGTCGTCGAAGACTTCGTGGTCCTCGAAGAACGGGCACGCATCTTGCGTCAGCGGTGGCAGTCTTCGCGCAAAGGCGGAGAAGGCGCGCCCGTACACCGTGTGCAGATGGATCACTGCCTGTACGTCGGGGCGGGCTTTGTGGATCTCGGCGTGAATGTTGAACGCTGCGACGTTCACACGACGGTCGCCCTCCACTGTCTCGGCGCTGTCGCCGTCCACACGGATCAGGTCAGCAGGCGTGACCAAGGAGAAGGCTCTGGCCAGGGGGTTGGCCCAGTAGGTGCCGGAGTGTTCGGGGTCGGCCACGGTGATCAGTCCGGCCAGGCCGTCCTGGTCGAAACCAAGGCGGGCGAAGTGGCGCAGCGCGACAGCCTGGCGATGCTTGAGGTAGGTGCGGTGGTCGGAGTGATTGTCGAAGACTGGAGGACGGCGGAAATAGCCGTCGCCGGGCATGTTTGCCAGAGCCTGACTCATCGGGAGCCTCCTGAGGTCGATGCCGCGTGCTAGTGGACGGCACGCAGGTCGTGGTCACGGCCTTCGTCACCGTGGAAGAAGCAGTTCCACTGGCCCAAGACTTGGGCCATGTTTCCGGTGTAGCTGCGCTCGGCCTTGATGTAGTCGCCGCTGCGGCCAAACGACCAGCCGATGACGTTGCACTCGTCCTCGTCGTAACTGGGCGCGGACTTGAAGAACGTCGCGATGCGATCTGGGATTCGCGGCATCGCGTTCTTGGGGATCTTCAGTGCATAGAAGCAGACGCGCTCGACAGCGCCGGTCCGAAGATCGAGGGAAACGGCGACGCAGTAGTCCTCGGGCACGTACGAGAGGACCTCGGACACCAGATCGCCGGTGGGCGGCACGCCTCCAGCCAGGGCGTGGATGTGAGCGAACTGAGAGGTGTCTAGGGGCCCTTTACCTCGAAAATATATGTTTGCGCTGTGATGGCGCCAGTCGACTGCGGCGAACCGGATGTGCTTCAGGTTCAGAGCGAGGAAGTCCTTCAACCGTCCCTGCACAGCGGCGGTGAGGGAAGGGACGGTGAGAATGTCCTCGGCCGGCCGCAGGCCGCCGAAGTATAGCCAGGTCTTGGCCAGCCCCGAACCGGCGTCAAAGTCACCAGACTGCACCGGCGTTCCACCATACAGATTGCTCCAGGCGCCCACGACGGTCACCATCGGGTTTGCAGCGTCCAGCAATCCTGCGTCGATGGCGTGGCGCACAGTATCCGTCTTAACGCGGGAAAAGAACCGATACGCCAAATCGTCGCCGGGCCTACTGGTAGTCTTCCACAATGTGGCGCCCTGGGAGAACTCGTCACGGAAGGTATCGAGAACGGTGTCGGTGATTTGGGGGGCGACCGGCGCACCGATCGCCGCGGCGGTGGTGCGCACATCGGCGCGGAATCGTTCGCGGTCAAATGATTGCCGGGCAGGATAAAGGGGCATAATGTCTCCTGCTTCAAGAGCAGATAGCTCCAGAGCGGATCCTGGTGGGGTGGACATATGGGCATGTTTCGCGGTTGCTGCGCGGGCGAAGAATTGACTCGCGAAACTTGCGTCAACGTCGAGGGAATTGATGCTGATTCCCCTCGATTGGGAACCGCACGTCGAGAACATCATCAGGAAATCCCAGTCGTTCGATCAGTAATCAACGATCAGAACCGCCTCCAAAGCGTCCAGGAGGTGAGCGCGTCCCGAACGAGACCAGAAAGACGGTGACTCAAGTGCGCTCGGTGCCGTGCGGTGCACTTTGTTCGTGTTGGGCTCCGGATTGTCGAGCCGTCAGGCGGTGAGTCGACGCGCCACCCCCAGCCCACCGGAGGATCTGGACCGACAGCGGCACCAGTGCGTCCAGCACGCGCTGAGATCATGCCCACAGGGCTCCTGTGGAGAGTCGTTCCATCGGGAAGGTGCCAGCAGCCGATCCCGATCGTCGCGACGGAGAGCGGCTCGGTGATTCGGTTGGCAGTACTCATAGATCAATTCAGTCACTAAACGGAGCCAAGCGCCCGGACGGGAACCCTATGGGGGACCCTCCTCGGAACGTCTGCATACCTCAACTCAACCACACGTATCTGGACATTTTAGGCGCAGATCCTTGCCTATATTTACCGTCGGCACCGTCGGAATGGCGCACACGGTGACGCACACATGGAGGCCTATTCACGAGGGTGATCACCAGCCCTTTTTGTAGAAGCTGAGGGCGGTGACGGCCTCGATGATGAGGGGGAAGCGGTTGAGGGGCCCGCGGTAGCGGGTGGCGAGGATCTTCCAGTCCTTGAGGTGAGCGATGGCGCGTTCGACGGCGGCGCGGAGCTTGCCAATGCTCTTGTTGAACACCTTGTCCGCGGCGGGTCGTTCCTGGCCGGGCGGTTTGCGGCGGGCGGTCAGCAGGCCGGAGCCGACGTAGCCCAGGTCACCCATGCCCTCCCGGTCGGCGAAGCGGGACTGACGCCAGGCGTACATGTCATGCCGGGAGCCTGGAACCGGAGTGGAGACCGCGAGCAGGTCCCCGGCAAGGGTGGCGGCGACCTGCAGGTTGAAGCCGATGTCACGGTGCTTGCCGGAGTACATTGTGGTACCCTCGCTCGCCCAGTCCCACGTCGGTATCAGCGTGCCATCGACCAGTACGATCGGCCGGCCGACGCCTTGGCCGGATCGGGGACGTGGGCTGCGAGGGTCTTCTTTACCACGGGCAGCAGCGTGGTCCAGCGGCGGGAAACGGTGGACTGGCTGATACCGAACAACTCCGCGGCCGCTTGCTGGATCGGGTTCTGCCGCAGTAGATACAGCACCAGGACGACCGACTTGTACAGGCCCAGCGCCCGCAACTGCTCCGTCCGCGGTCCCGCGTGCGCCCGGAACTCTATGTGCACGCGGGCCACCAGCCCGGTCAGTTGCTCCCCATCGAGCCCTGTCGTAACGTTCCAGCCTAACGGCCCTGCCCCGGTAGAGATCTGACGTCATCGCAAACGCCAGGATACCGAGCAGGGCCGCCCTGCTGATCAAGAAAATCGGACCGTGAATAACCCTCATGGATAATTATTTGAATACTTCGAGCCTCTCGGGCTGTTGAATTCAGACAGTTCATGGGGCTATGGACGTGTCACCAACGGATGCACAGGAAAAGAATCGTGAAACGGAGTGGTTTATGCATTCCCGTTGCACCAAAATGTCGTGGCCGCGATAGGCTGCGCAGAATTCGCGTGATATCGGCGATGAGAGTCCATCTCGGAAGCGGAGTCGATCCGATCGCATTGAGAGTGGAGGGCAGCGAGCGGATTCCCGAAATCAGTGCGCGCACCCGGATAGCTTTGGCAGGTTGGTGCTTTACACCTGCTGAAGGTGCACCCGACCCTCGCTCGGCGGCAGTCTGGAGGCGCCCGAGTTCCTCTAGAGTTCGCGTCTCCCGTTATGTTCGTCGCGGTTCCGCAACGGGACCGCTGGCCTCCGGGCCCGGCATGGCTGTTCCCCCTGTCGAAGGCATGACCTGGGGAGTGGTGCCACCGGGCCCGAGAGGCGCCGTTGGAGACGCTGTTGAGAGGTCCGACTACCGACTGGCCTGGCGCAATGCCCGGCCGCTTGGGGGCGGCAGGTCTGCATAACGTGGATGCGCGCATACAACGCCGACGCCCTGGCCAGCACCTCGTTCGGCTGAGTGTGGGGAGGAGCCAGTGGGAGGGGGCTCCTCCCCACACGTTGGGTCCGGCACCGGCCCCTGTTTCAGGCGCGGTTGCCGGGTGGTGCACCCGCCCGCCGACCGGGACCGTCACGCACCGGTCGGCGGGCGGGCGATCACATCAGCCCGCGCACAGCGCGTACTGAGCCTGGGTGAGCACGCGCTCCAGGCGAGTGCGGTGGAAGCGGTAGATCAGCAGCGCGTGGTCGGAGGCTTCTCGCGTGTCCTCGTTGTCGACGACCTCGACGTGTTCGAGCGCGGAGGCCACGCCGCCAGTGCCGTACCCGCGGTCGATGCGCTGAGGCCCGCCCTAGTGCGGCTTGTTGAACCCCGCCGTGGCGGCGAGCGCTTCCTTGCCGACTCCGTCGAGGTGGTCGGCGGCGTGGCGGGCAAGGTCGACGTATCCGGCATCGATCAGCACTCCGTCGGGACGGGTGTCGCTCCGGCGGGTGCCGTCCGCGTCCAGGTAGGTGCGCTGGACCATGTGCGCGCGGTCGGTGACCTTCTCCCATATCGGCAGTGCGATCGGTTCGGAGCGCCGCGGATAGCTGTTCGTGTCCCCGGCCGCGATGGTGACCATCCCGAGTTCGGCCATGGTGGTCATCCAGCGGGCTTCGGTGAGCCGCTGTTCCCCCACGGAGCGCGGCCGGGGCGCGGGGTCTCGGCGCCATCTCCTGCATCGAAGGCGTGCTCTCGGGACCTCCCGTGCACGGGCACGATGGTCAGCACGACCGGGAGGAGATCCCAGTTCTGGGTCATCTCCGCAGCAGCTTCCGTGCGGAGCGGAAACGGCTTCCTCCTCGCTGACCTGATCCATCGCACGGTTCAGGGCCTGGACGAGGCGGGCGAGGTTCTGCGCGCGGTGCGCGGCCGACCGCGGGGCGGCGCTCCGTGCCAAAGGTTTCAGGTTGAGGCGCCTGGCTGCTTCGCCGAGCGTGGCCTGTGCAGCGAGACCAGCGTCAGAATCGGCCGGGATGCTGAGGCAGCGAGTACGCAGTTCGTCGGCGACCATCCGGCCGTAGCGGGTGAACTGCTCGGCCATGTCGAGAGCGACGTCGACGGGAGGGAGATCGGTGCTGTTCAGGTCCCATTGGAGCGTCGCCTCGACGACCGGCAGGATCGCGGCCTTGTCGGGGACGGTGGGGCTCAACGCAGCCATGTGATCACCTGGTCCGCGGTCAGGATCTGGTACTGCCACGCCCGCGTGATGGTGTGGGCACGGTTCTTGGCCCCGAGATTCGTCATGAGTTCACGGCCGTCCCTGCGGATGATGTCGATCGTCCGCCTCGGCTTCAGTTCGGTGAGCATTTGCGCGGCCGTCAGTCCCCGTGCAATGCGCGGTACGAGGTCGCGCTGTTCACGGGGCAGGAACAGCCCTTCGGGGTCCAGCAGGTCCGGACGGGTGATGGCCTCGATGGCGTAGCCGACGGCGAGCGCGGCGGCGTTCTCGCCCACGCCGTGCAGCTTGCGCTTGGCGAGCTTGAGGTATCCCGCGGCCGTGCCCTCGCGGATCTTGAGGTCCAACGCGACCGCGGCGAGCGTGCTGCCGTCGGCGAGGCCCTTGAGGACCTGCCGCTCCCTCGGGGTCAGGACGATCCTGGCGACAGTGGTCGTGGTCACTTTTCTCCTCCTTGGCGGGCATGGGTGGTCTGCCAGCACAGCGCGGCGAATGGCAGCACCTCGGTTGCCGCGAGCCGATGTATGGCGGGTGCCGGCCGACGACGGCCCCGCGATTCGATCCGCTGGCGTACTACGGCGATGGCGGGAGTGCCGAGCAGAGCAAAGGCGAGGCGGTGGGGGGTCCGCCCGGCGCTGGGCGCTGCGTCTCCCCCGTGGGGGACGTAGAGAGCCGTGGCCCAGCGCCGGGCGGCGAGTCGGGCAGACAGGGGATGCCGCCCGACGTCTGCGAGGGGAGTGCGCATCATGGGGCGGCTTCTCCCATCAGGTCGAGAACCGAGAGGATTGCCAGGGCGAGCCGTCGGAGGTGGCCCGATGCGTCATCGGGGTGGGGGTGCTCGGCGCTCACGTAGATCAGGCGCCGCATCTCGTCGACCGGGTACGGGCGCACGAGGTACGGAACGATCTCCACGAACGTGGTGGTCGCCTTGCGGAACCGCGCCGCGATAGCCGTGACCAGATGCGGGGCAGGATGGGCGTACTCGCCGAGTACGGCCTTCAGGTCGTCGTACAGCTGCTCGTCAATCGCCTCGCTGGCGAGGGAGCGGCGAAGGCCGTACAGGACCACACCCATCGTCTCGTGATCGTTGGAGGCTCGCGGGCTCAGCAACGGCACGGCGACGTCAGCCGTCACTGCGACCATCACGATCTCCCATCGGGGATCGCCAGGGAGCACCACGTCATCGTGCCGTCGGGGCTCACGCCCCACTCCTTTGCGACGGCCGCGACGAGTAACAGGCCGCGGCCGTTCTCGTCGGCCAGGTGGGCAGAACGCAGCTGTGCCGGGGTCGGGGTGCCGTCGGTCACTTCGATGCGCAGTTCGCAGGCGGAGCGCCGCACCCTGAGTCCGACCGGTCTCCCCTTGCCATGCTTGATGGCGTTGGTGACCAACTCGGAGACGACGAGCGTGGCGTCGTCGGTGAGCATCGTCAGGTCCCATTGGCTCAGCTGGGTCCTAGTGATTTGTCTCATCTGGCCAGTGCGGATCTCAGCCGGGAGGAAGTCGACTTCGAAGCCGCTCTCAACTGCCTGGTCCCCGGCTGAGGCACTAAGGGCGACAGGCCCGGTGGACGTCATCGCACCCCACGCGAGCGTGATGCTTCCCTCCGTCATCATCCCGCCTCCAAGAGCACGGGTGTGCGGCAGGAGGTGGTGGCGGGCGTGAACCCTCGCGGCATGGGAAAGAGGGGCTGACCAAGGGCACGCCAGAAGAGCCGATCGCCGGTGAAGGCACGTCGTGCGTGCAGCCAGCGTTCGTTGTCCAGCAGGTAGCCCTGGCCAGGAGCCAGGCCGAGACGCACCTGATGTCGTACGGCTGCAGCCCGCAGTTGCGGGAGGTAGGGCTGCACCATCGGGTTCCAGCGCGCCAGCCCGTCGAACCGCAGGCGAACGGACACCCTCAGGTCGTGGTGGACGGTGAACACCTGTGTGGCGTGACCGTCTCCGGCGCCGAAGAACGCGGTGCGGGGTTGCACCAGCGCAACCCCGGCCTGCCGATCACCAGTGAAGAGGTCGGAGTGCACGGCCTGCCCATCGGTGAGCAGGCATTCCCCACCGGTTACGCCAGCTTGCCCGCACACAAGGAGCATCAGACGGGGCGGATTGGGTGTGCCGGAGCGTTCGGTGTGCGGATCGAGGGGGCCGTTGCCGAACCCAGCAAAGCCTGCCCGATGCGCGTCGCGTCGGGTGTCGCAGATCGTGGTGAGGCCGTCTGGGTCACTGTCGCGGTGCGGCACCAGATTCATGATCCGGGTGGCAAAGGCGAGCACGACAGTGCGCGAGGCAAGACCGTCGACAGTGACCAAACCCGTTTCCCGCAACCGCCCCGCGATCGTCTCTTCCGCCCCCGGCACGGTGAGGTCGATACGATTGCGCACGAAGATGTCGGCGTACGGCTGATCAACTCGGCGCATCCTGGATTTCCTTAGCGGGGATGGGGATGTGGTGCTTCCACTGTTCGCCGCTGCTGAGTCGGGGGTAAAGCGACAGATTGTCGACTCGGGCAATTCACCCATGCCCAACTCGCGCCACGGGGCACGTGCTACGTTCCGAATACCCCCGGCCGTACGTGCAATCCGAGGAGAGCGATGGCGTACACGCCCCCCACATGGCCCGTCTCCGTCAAGGGCGTGGCTGTGGACAGCCGCCGACGCGTACTGCTGCTGAAGAACGAACGCGAGGAGTGGGAACTGCCCGGAGGCCGACTCGAACCCACCGATGGCACGACTGAGTTGGCAGTGGAGAGGGAGATCGAGGAGGAGACCGGCTGGGCGGTCAAGGCCGGTCCTCTCCTGGACGTGTGGATCTACCAGCCCCTGCCCGTGACCATGCCCGACCGGCGAGTCGTGATCGTCACTTACGGATGCACCGTCCTCACCCCGGACAAGACCCCCGTGCTGAGTCACGAGCACAAACAGCTCGGCATGTTCACCGCCGACGAAGTGCCCGGCCTGACCATGCCGGACGGATACAAGCAGTCCATCGGCGCCTGGTACGCACGGATGTGACCGACCATGGACAGCGCGATGGTCGCACGGCTCTCGCAACACGCCCTGTGGCACTGGGCAACCCCGCAGGCCGAGGCAATCCTCGCCACTCGCGACCTCGGGGCCATCCTGCGCTTCCACCGCGCTGTACACGGCATGAACCAGTCCGAACTCGGACAGCTCCTCGGCTATGACAAGACGTACATCTCGCTCCTCGAACTCGGCAAACGGACTCTTGAAGACATCGGCTCTCGCCAGCACATCGCCGAGGTCCTGCGTCTGCCTCCGCACGTCGTCGGCGTCACCGATCCCGCGGACACCGACCACCGCGCCATGCTCCAGTTCGGCGAGTCCACGGTCCGCCTCGCCGAGATCGCTCGACAGTCCGGGCACGCCTCCGAAGCCGTCGCGGAGCTGTGGCCCCTGGTCGCCCGGCTCGAAGCACGAATGGAGGATGGGCACACGGAGCGGGACGTCTTGCACCTCCTGGCCCGAGCCCGTGTCGGCCTCGGCGTGGCCCTGGGCAACGTCCTGCCGGAGGAACGACTGAGCACCGCCGCCCGCTGGACCGCGAAGAGCATCGATATCGCCCGCTACTTCGGAGACCCGGCCTTCAACTCCTACGTGTTGCGCATGCATGGCAACGAACTGCGCAAGGCCCGCCTCCACGGAGCCGCCGTCGACCGCCTGCAGCACGCGGCTGCCATCGCACCGCACCACGAGGCGAAAGCAGCCGTCTTTCCGCTGCTCGCTCGTGCGGCCGGCACCCTCCGCAACCAGCCACTGTTCGACGAGGCGATGCGGGAGACGAACCGGCTCCTCGACGAGACCGAACACACGTCGTTGTTCAACCCCTACGCCCTGCACGAGATTCGACTTCGAGGGCTGATGGCCACTGGCAGGACGGACATCGCCATACAACTGGTCGAGCAGGGAAGTCCTGTACCAACGACCACCGTCGCACCGCAGTGGCGCGTGATCGAGCTCGTTACCGTGGCCCAAGTGCGGCTGGCCGCCGACGACTGCGGCGGCGCCGCGCAGTCCCTGCACACCGCCGTCGACGAGGCTGTTCGCCAGCGCCTTCCGCACCAGTTGCAGCGCATTGTGCGTGCGGCGCACCCCCTGCTGCCGGAGATCAGGGAAGTCGCAGACCATGCCCTGGACCGGATTCGGCAAGAGATGGCCGCGTAACTTGATCTCGTCCCAGAGCAGCACCGGCTGGCCTCGGTCGCCTGACTTGAGGTACGTGGTCATGGGCCTATCGCACCGCGCTACGAGGCCGTCTACCAGGGGAATCCAGAGGGGAAAAATCTGTCAAGGGGGGAAAGTCAAGGGGGAATTGGGGTCATGATTGGATTCCGCCCACGACAGAGGTCACACTCATGCCAGATCCGTTCGCCGAACTGTTGCTCCGGCTCCGGAAGGACGCAGGCCGGACGCAAGAGCAGCAGGCAGACGCGATCAACGCTGTCTCCGGCCGGGACACCATGACCCGCCGGGAAATCAGCCGCTATGAGAAGTTCGAGAACGTCCCTTCGAACCACACACTCACCCACATCGCAGCAGCCTCCGGCGTCCCCTTCGAAGAACTACTGCAGGAGGCCAAGGCCGCCCGCGCCCGACGGAGGAGAGGGAACGTCCGTGACGAGGAGGACCAGGACGACGTGAAGCGCCGCAAACTGCTGGGCAGCGCCGCCATCGGCGTAAGCGCGGCTGCCGAGCCCTGGGGGCGACTCGCCTTCGCTCTCAGCAAGGGCTCCCGCATCGACACGCCCGCTGCGATCGCGCTCATCAACCGAGCTGCTGACCTGCACGTCCAGGAACTCAATCTCAGTGCCCGCCGCCTGCAAAACACGGTTGAGTCGCACCTTGACGCGATCACCGCAGCCCTGCCTCACGCCGGCGCGCACGAACGGGCTCTCACCATCGCAGCCGGCGAAACCGCTGCCCTTGCCGGATGGGTGGCCTGGGACCTGGGCGAATACGACAAGGCTGGCGCCTACTACGACGTCACGACTGAGTGCGCGGCGAAGGCCGGGCATCCTCCCCTCAGAGCCTTGGCCCTCACCTACGCCAGCTACGGGGCTCCGACACCGAAGAGGAAGCTAGCACTCCTGTCCTGGGCCTCCCAGGATGTGCGCGGCCACGGCAACGCCACGGCCGCAGCCTGGGTCCTCGGAAGGCACGCGGAGGAAGCCGCCGCGGCCGGCGACGAGACAGGGGCGCTGCGTGCGCTTGACCGAGCACGCTTCGCTTACGACTTTGCGGATCACACCAGCGAACAGGCATGGGTCCGCTTCGTGACGCCGTACCGGATGGATTCGTTGGCCCTTTCCGTGTACGGGCAGTTGGGGCGATCCGAACTCACCGCCACGGCCGACACCGCGGTCGACCGCCTCGGGGACGAACTACCGGATGGCGGCGTCGTCGTCCTCGGTGATCTCGCCTCGGCCCTGCTGCACGGAGGCGACGTCGAACAAGGCGTCTACGTATCACGCCAGTTCACGGCCGCGTCACAAGCCAAGCCCAACACGATGGGCAAGGAACGCGCCGCGAAAATCGCCGCATGGCTCCCCGACAGTGAGCGGGAACTCGCCCACCACTTGCGGCAGTTCGCGTCCTGACTTGATCGCCCCGTTTGGTACACGGGCAAGCTCAGAACACGACCGCAGCCGCCCACCGCACGGCACGTCGCTCGTCAGTCCCCCGTTGACTCCTCAACAACCCACGACAGATACGCCTCCGACCCACCGGTCACAGGCAGCGTGATCCACTGGGGGACGTCATAGGGGTGCTTCTCGGACAGCCATGCCTCCAGCTGCGGGAGTCGGTCTGTCGTCGTCATGTACGAGATACGCCACTCCCGCGCCGTCTCGATCTCGTTCTTCCACCAGTAGACGGCGGTGATCGGCGCGTCGATGTGAACGCCCGCTGCCAACTTGCTCTCAACCGCACCCCGTGCCAGCACCCTTGCCTGGTCCTCGTTATCGATGGTCGTCTGCGCGATCACAATCTCGTTGGCCATGCAACTACCTCTCCAGCTCGGTGTTCCACGACCCTACCCAGCCGCCTCCGGTACTCGCCCGCCTCTTCCGAGGCGTCGGGTGCGGGGGCCCGGCACCTTGGGCAGGGCTTGGGCTGGCCTGATTCGCTGCATGGTTGAGGGTGGGGAAGCTGGAACCGAACCAGCGCCACGGTCGCTCACAAAGACCCCGTAGAAGGGCTGGCGACGCTGGGCACAGCATGGCCGGCACGCACCCATTGCTGGCCCTGGTCGAGTGGAAGATGACGCCGGCCGCCATGGCGTACGCGGAGATGGCCGAGGCCGCCGCGCGCCGCGGTATCTGTTTGATCCCCGAGGAGTAGGAGGGGGGCGGCCTGCGGGGAAAACCTTGAGCCGCGGGCTGGACCTCCAACCAAACTCCTGCCATTATTTGCTTTGCGGGTCGGGCAGGCCGGCTCGCTGCTGACAGGACGGACGGTTCTGCCATGACCTCGCGCCGTGAGCCTCGCCTGGCCGACGCTGCCGAGATCGCGGCTGAACAGGGGCTGACACCCGCACGGATCACCGGCCTCTACACCGGGCGCGCGGAAAACGCGGCCGGCGAGGCATTCCCCGAGCCTGTCGACAAGCGCGGCCGCGCCCGCCTGTGGGACCACGCGGAGGTCACCGAGTGGTTCGCCCACCGGGCGCCGGCACGGCTTGCCGACCACACACCGCCCTCGCGCGACCCGGGGGAGTTGCTGAACGCCGCGGACGCCTCGAGGTACCTCGGCTACAAGAACTCCAACCAGGTCACCACCTTCGTGCGCGACCACCCCGGCTACTTCCCCGACCCGGACGTCGTCGAAGAGAAGGGCACGGCCGAGAACCCCTACCGCCGGCAGCTCTGGAAGGTGCAGACCCTGCAGGAGTGGATGGCCACCCGGCCCGGCCGCGGACGACGAGCCGGAGCCACGGAGGCGCCGCCCTTGCCCGACGTTTCCGTCGACGGCGATCCCGACGAGCTCCTGGGGGCGAGCCAGGCGGCCGCCCTGCTGGGGTACAAGAGCGTCGGCTCCTTCTCCAGCAGCCTGTCCCAGGGCAACCTTCCGCTGCTGAAAACCACGGACGGGGTCGCTGAGAATGCCGGGCGCCAGAACGGGCGCCGGCGGTGGACGCGCCGGCGCATCCTCCAGCAGGCCGCCCAACGGTCCAAGAAGTAGTACCCGGCGGTGAGCGGCTCCTCCGCGCACCGCCCCATGAACGCGACAACCGGCTTTGGGAGTTGGTCCCTTGCGGGCCGGATGTCGCACGATGGCCGGCATGGCGTGGCTCGCCACCACGCCCCGCAGCAGCATCCGCTGCTGCGGACCGGCCATCGCCAATCTTCCAGAACGCCTCTGTGGGCTGAGCGCATCATGCTCGCGGTGTCCTTGAGCCTTCGCGCAGTCTCGTGGTCGCGGGTACGGAACCCCGACCATTGCCCCGACCACGAGATCGTTCTTGGGTCGTGACCGTGGTCGGGGTCTCGTGGTCGGGGGTCGGGTCGGGGTGCACGGCTTGTCTGCTGCCCATGACCCGTTCCCCATCCGGTGCTCCGGCGGCCGAGTTGGCCCCCAGCCCTTCCGAACCGCTGCGCTTGCAGGTCCTGACCGCGCTCGCCCTGCACCGCATGGCCACGACCAGCCAGCTGCGCCAGATGCTGCGGCCCGACAGCTCCCGCCAACTACTCTCCCGCGTGCTGAACAAGCTACGTTCCACGGGCTTCGTCGACCTGACCCCACTGCCGGACGCGGACCGGTCTCGTACGCACGCCTGGTACCTAACTCCGGAAGGGGCGCGCCTGACCCGCGATCTCCCTGTCCTGCGAGGCCGCCCGCCGTACCCCATCACCTCGACCACCGCAGCGTCGCTGAAGACGCCGCACACCTTGTCCGTCGTTCGCGCTCATCTGCCTTTCGCGGCAGATGCCCGCAGGCTCGGACACGAGCACGGCCCGTGGGACTGGACCCCGGAGGTGGCTCACCCCATCGGTGAGGGGGAGCGGCTCGTTGCCGACGCAGTGATGCACTACACCGTCGTCGATGGCGAGCACCGGCTGAAGCTGCGAGCGTTCGTGGAGGTCGATCGCACCACCATGAGCAGTGAACGCCTGGCCGTGAAGCTGATCGAGTACGCCCGCCTGTTCCGGTACGAAGCCCAGCCCGTCGGCCGCCGCAGGCCGGCCTCTGCCGGCCCGGCGTGGCTGCGGTGGTACCCGCTCTACCCTCGCGTACTTTTCGTACTCACCGGCGCCTCCGGGGCCAGGCTGAGGAATCGGATCAGCGATCTGCAGGCGATGGTCGCTCAGCACCCGCTCGTCGCGGGCCTCTCCCGCGAGGTCCCCCTCGGAGCCGTCGTTCTGGAAGACATCGAGCAACACGGTCCATCGGGGGAGGTGTGGGTGCCGTTGACTGGGGGCCAGCCTCGCCCTTGGACCGACTTGTGATCACAAGGCCCGCCGTTGAGAAGGTCGTCGACGGTATCGGATGAACCGGATACCGCCGTCCCGGTCGAGGAACGGACGCCGCGTCCTGCTCGACGGCGTCGCCGATCCGCTGCTGACGCTGTAACCGACGGAGCTTGCCCATGACCCGCGAGGTACCGCCCGGGAAACCGGCGCCCCGCTCCCCCACCCTGCGCCACGCCGCTTCGCGGCTCCGGCGGGCGCCCTCCGCCCGCCGTCAGGACGACGGCCGCGCCGAGCTCAGCGCGGGTTCGGCCACGGAACAACTTTGGGGCGGTACCACTCACGCGTCTTCTCGTGCGAGCAGATGAAGAGGACCGAGACGGTCACCGCGCGCATCCCGATCGCCGCGGACCCAATGCTCGGTGCTGCCCTGGTTCGCGAGCTCACCCAGCCCTTCTTCTCCCTGTCGACCGGCGCGTTCCCGTGGGATGCCGAGCCACCTGGGCGGGGCAAGAAGGTGGGAAACTGGTTCCACCGCCACTACATCCTGGGCCAGCAGGACGTCTACGCCCGGTTGCACCGCCGCTACGTGCTGTTCGACGATCTCGACGAGGACACCTGGCAGCTGGTCGGCACGGCCAGGGCCCTACACGCGGCCCTGAGGAGGGTCGACGTGGTGAAGGCCGGACACCTCGACGAACCCGCCTTGCTGGCCACGGCCAACGCCACTCTGTGGGACGTGGCCCAGCGCTGCGCCCGGCTGACCAGCCTGCGTCGGGCCCGTGAGCACGCAGGCTCCTACGACGTTGGAGGCGTCCTTCCGGCACAGGCGATCAAGCAGACGAGCCAGGTACTCGCCAACGCCCGGGCCGCTCTCGACCGCCCTATGGACAACCTGGAGGAACTCGCCGGGCACGTGCTTGAAGCGGACGACCACTACCGGGCCTGGAGAGCTCTGCAGGAACTCGTTGGACGCTGCGACAACTTCGCCGACCTGGCCGTGGCCTACGCCGCCGACGCTCACCATGGAGCCGCATGGTGTGGCCACTACGCGCAGGCCCGCGCCACCGCTGCAACACTCGCAGCCTCCATCAGCGCCACCGGCTCCTTCCTCGCTGAACACGGGCTCGCTACCGACGGCTGAACGGCGGCCGTCGGTAGCGGTCTCAGCGGGGCCACCCCCTCAAAGAAGAGCGGATGAAATGCCTTTCAGTGGCGTCCGGTCAGGAACACCGAACGCAACGTGAGCCGGTCCGTGGTGGGATTCCCGTGCGGGCGCAGCGTCCAGGAGTCGCCCGTGCAGTCCGGCTCGGTGAACACCATCACCCACTCGTCGGTGTCGTTGTGCGGGGCGAACGCGGGCTCGGAGGAGCCCGGGTCCGCTACTTCCGGCAGGACCATGCAGCCGGGGCTCTCCGGGTCGTGCAGAGTGACCGCCTGCGGATAGCCGTCGAGGCCGACGAACTTGTAGGAGAAGTTGCCTGTGGCGGCGCTCGCTGAGGTCGGCAAGGAGACGATGAGCGCGAGCGCGCCGAGGGTGGCACTGAGGGTATGACGAAGACGCATGGGATCCCTTCACTGGGCGGACATCAGCCGAGAGCATGCCCCGGCGGCTGCCTCCGCTCAGGAATCGTGCTGGCGCGCATGGGGGATCTTGAGAGCGCACGGAGGTGCCATCTGCAAAGACCGTGCGCGTCTGCACGCTCGGCTATTCGAGTCCCAACCACGATGTAAGTAGAGGATTCGTTCACGCCTGCTGGAAGTACGGGGGCAGTAGTCCGTCTCCCGGCCAGAGGTCCTGTTCGGCGACGAGGCAGGCAAGGTAGGTGTCGATCTTCGCCAGGACGGCGGCGCGTTCCTTCGGACCGTAGGTGAGGCTCTGGCCGGCTGCGGTGTCGAGGGTGCGCACGTGGTTGTTCGGGCCGGTGCAGATGAGGGCGCGGGCGATCTCGGGCAGGCCGAGGCTGAGGGCGTCACACCCTGCGGTACGCACGAGCTGCACGAGATCGGTGGTGACCTTCTCCCAGTCTCCGACGTACGGCCAGTCGGCACCGCCCCCCAGCTCGTGGGTGAGCGTAGCCAGCGGGATGATCTCGCCCGGCTTGCGTCCCCGGGTGAGGCGGTCATGGATCCGCACGCCGTCAGGCTGTCGCACCTGGGGGTGGAGCAGGCAGGCGGCGGCCACCACGGTCGCGTTGACCTCCTGCGCGCCGCCGCCGGGGTAGTACGGCGCGTGGGCGAAGAGTAGATAGACGTCCGTGGTGCGGACTGCGTCGTCGGACTGGGCCTGAGCCATCGATTGGGATCCCTTCAGCGGTGAAGTGACGGGTTCGGGCGCTGCTGTCGGCGGCGACGTCGCCGGCTCGAAGCCGGGTGGAAGCGGCCCCAATGGGCTCTCGCCGCCCTGGGGTTGGACCGCCTCGCCGGATGCTGGCTCGGCACGGGCGTGCTCCAGGACCTGGGCGACCTGGTGGGCGACCTGGACCATCAGCCGCTCCCGGCCAATGAGGCGCGCCGAGACCAGGCGGGACTCCTCGCCCTGGAGCAGGTCGGCGGCGTCCCACAACAGGTGGTGGCCGACCTCGGCCGAGCGCCGTAGTTCGTAGCGGTCGCTGTCGGCGGCCGCCTCGAGGAGGTAGGTGTGCAGGGCGGCCAGGCGCTGGAGGTACTGGCAGGCAGCGTCGCCTTCTGCCCAGCGGACGTACTCGACCGCCCGGGCGTCGAGCCAGTCGGGCAGGTGCTCGGCGAGCAGTGGGGTGAGCAGCATCGCCGGCAGCACAACGCCGCCGGGGATGCCGCGGCTCAATGCGTACAGGGCAGCGAAGAGGCCGATGACCCCCACGATGACCGCGGAGAACCGCAAAGATGCGGGGCTGCTGGCGGCCAGAGTGATGCGGTGTGCGGGGCGCCTGATTAGCCAGCGCACCGCCGGCCGCTGCATCATCGTCGCGCCCGGGGTGAGCACACCGATCTGTGCAGGCTGTTCGGGCAGTGTGTCGTCGCCGGGCACGTTCCAGGCCAGCCATCCCCACCCGGTGCGCTCGTACACGAGAGCAACCTCGCACGTGCCGGTGCACGCGGTATCGCGGCAGACGTGTCCGCTCCGCAGCGCGCGGGATCGTTCCTTCTCCCAGCGTCGCGGGTCGCGGGCGAAGGGGCGCAGAGCCCGTGGGGGTGGTGTGGGCAGGGTGTCCGTCATGAGGTGCTCGCTTCCAGAGGGTCGGTCAGCGCTGAGGTGCAGGTGGCGCAGCGGCCGTCGCCGTCGGGGTGTGCGCGGCGGGGAGTCGGGCCGGGGCAGGTGCGGCACCGCGGCCAGTTGAGGCAGGCCGGGCAGAGGTCCTCTCCGGGCGCGGTGCCGGGATGGCCGCAGCTGGCGCATTCGGCTAGGGCCCGGTAGGTCAGGGCCTGGCTCACCGTGCGTGCGGACCCGGCTGAGTGGGTGGTCGGCAACGGCATCGAGTCGTCCGGCACGGGCTCGTTGCGGTGGGCGGCCGCGACGGCGGGCGGCGGGTAGGCCTGGGCGGCGCGCAGGCGGGCGGCGACGATCGCGCCGACCGTGGTCCGCACCGGATGCGGCAGGGGCCGGCCGGCGATGACCTGCCGCAGCTGCTCCGGGCTCCAGCCGGTTTCCAGCATCACGGTCACGACACGGCCCTGATTGGTCAGCGCCTGTCCGGTGAGCAGGAGTTCGGGACGGGCCGCTCCGATCGACAGCAGCAGCCGGATCCCGGGGTGCATCTCATCCGCCACGGGCGCAGGCGTTGGAGTCGGTGAATCCGGCCGGCCGGCCCGTCCAGGGGTTCGCGGCGATTCGCTGCGGCCGCACGGACGGAGGGATCTGGTGTCCTGCTGTGTGGTCTTCTTAACGATGGTGTTCTTAGTGCCGGGATCAGCCAACGTAGGCTCAGCCAATGTTGGAAAACCCGACTCTGGCTGCGACCTGGGGTTTTGCAGGGCGGGCAGGTCGGTGATGAAGTAGGCGGCTGCCCCGAGCGTGCCGTCAGAATTCCGGTCACGGATGCGGTAGAGGAACCCGTGCCGCTCCAGCTGCTTGAGACCCGTGGTGATGGCGTCGATGCCTTCGCGGCCGCGGCGTGCCAGCTCTGCGACCGTGACCTGCCAGCCGTCCCGGTGCGTGGAGACGTACCCGAAGATCCCCTTCGCCTTGAAGGACAACCGCGCGTCCCGGAACAGCCCGTTGGCGATCTGAGTGAACTGATCGCCGGCCATCACCCCCCGGCGGACCCCCGCCCCGAAACCGGCATCCTGCCCGTCGCCGTCGACCAAGGTGGCGGGGACATCGAGGAAGGTGTTGTCGATGGTGGCGGGGCGGTCGGTGATCGAGTAGACCACCTTGCTGAGCGTTCCGTCCGGGCGCCGAAGCCGTTCACGGATGAGGTAGCCGTACGTCTCCAGCTCCTTCAAGCCGGAACGCACTGCCTCCCGTCCGTCGGCGCCCACGCACACCAGGTGGGCGAGAGTGACCTGCCAGCCGTCCCGGTGCGTGGAGACGTACCCGAAGATCCCCTTCGCCTTGAAGGACAACCGCGCGTCCCGGAACAGCCCGTTGGCGATCTGGGTGAACTGATCGCCGGCCATGACCCCCCGGCGGACCCCCGTCCCGAAGCCGTTCATCGACGTATCCCCGAGGCCGACCGCGCGCGGCGGTCAGCGCGCCGCACCAGTGCCACCCGGGAGGGGCGGTTGGCGGGCCGGGAGACGTGGACGTACATGTGTTCCATGCCGCCAGCTCATCCGGTGCCCCCGACCACACCGTCGGCCACAACCCCCGACCATCGGTCACGATCCGGCAACATGCGCCTTGGACCGCCATGGTCGGGTGTGTGGTCGGGCCCGACCAGCTGCCGCCTGCCCTGACCACCGTCGAAGTCGGACCGCTTGGTCTCAACGCGAGCCCGGCCCTGGGGCTCCAAGGGGGATCTCCGCCCTCCACGGAAGCCGACACCGACGAGTAGTGGACAGAGCTCCCTGCTGACGCGGATCTGCCGAACGGGCACGCTCGAACGTCGAGTTGCGCGGCTAAACCCTGGGCTCTCCATCGTCCTGGTCCGGTACAGCGCACCATCCCGATACATCTCTTGGAGGAACCAGTGAGTGACAAGCAGGGCACCGCCGGCCCCGATCCGTCCGGCCCGACGGCCGGTGGGCGCCCGGCGCAGCCCCGGCAAGTGGCCGAGGACAAGGCCTCGAAGCGGACGGACTTCGCGAAGAAGGCCGGCCTGGCGGCGATCGGCGGAGCGTTCTCCGGAACGTTCCGTGTCGTGGCTTCCTCGATCCGCGACGCGTTCCTTGGAAGCTCCACGACGGACTGAGGCCGACCGATTCCACGGACCGGCCGCCACCCAGCGCCCCCGCGGCCTCCCGTGGAACGACTGCCTGATCCCGGCTGCGCAATCGGTGCCCACCATCGACTGCGCAACCCCAGGCGGGGCATTGCGCGCGCTGCGCACCGGATCGCGGGGTCGTGCGCAATCGACATGCGCGGATGAATGCGCAGCCGCCTTCGCCAGACGGCGCTCGCCGGGAACCGGCTGCGCATCCGGTGAGCAGTCCCCGGAGCAGGAGGCCGGACCACTACTCACCGGCAGGCAACCGTCCCGCGCGGGGCTGCACACCGCCGCCCCGACCGCCATGCAGTCCCCGGGCGGGAGGCGGCTTCGTGGGGTGCGAAATGTCGTGGTCGGCTCTGTGGTCGGGGCGACCACAAACCCGACCACGGCTTTGTGGCCTATTCGTGATCGTGGTCGGGCCTTCATGGTCGCTGGTCAGGTCGGGGTCGACGGATTGCCTCGGGTCAGACGCAACAACGCGCTCTGACCTGGGAGGTCGACCATGTCTCCTGCCAAGCAGGCAGCGGAAGAACACGCTGCTCCTCCGACCGCTGCGGGGGCCCGGCTGCAGCAGATGCGGCGACGGGTCCGCCTGGGCCACCTGGGCGTGTGGGGTGCGGTAGCGGCCGGCCCCATCGCGCTGGCCTTCGCCGTGGCCACACCGGCCACCGTCGTCCGTGCCGCACCCGCGACTCAACCGACCACTGTTGAAACGACCGTGCCGGCCAGCCCAGCCGGCTACGCCACCCTCTTCCTCGACGCGTGGCTGCGCAGCCGCGCGGGCGGCGAGAGCACTGCGCAGGCCCGGCTTGCGCAGTCGATGGGCCCGGACGTCGATCTGCCCGAGACGTCGGATGCGCAGCCCGCCCCGGAGTCGGTGACAGCGGTGCGCAGTGCGCAGCGGACCGACGAGGCGTGGTCGGTGACGCTGGCTGCGCAGTACGCCGACGGACGGTTGCGCTACTTCGCGGTGCCGGTGGCCGCCGACCGTGCGGGGGCCTCGTTCACCGTGACTGGCGCGCCGGGCGCAGTGACCGGCCCAGCTCCGGCCAAGGCGCCGAAGTCGGCGTACAGCGTGAGCGTCCCGGAGGGCGATCTGACGTCGGCGGTCGCGGAGTTCCTCGCCGCGTATGTGACCGGTGCCGGCGAGGTCGACCGCTACCTCGCCCCCGGCGTAACGCTGGCGCCGGTCTCCCCCGCCCCGTACACGTCCGTCGAGACGCAGCAGGTGTCCGCTGTCGAGGAACCGGCGGCCGCCCAGAAGGTCCCGACCGACGGAACGAAGGTCCGCATCCTCGCGCAGGTGGAAGCCCAAGACGCTGGTGGGCGGTGGCCGTTGGCATACGAGCTCGCGCTCAGGGCCCGCTCGGGCCGGTGGGAAGTCACGGCGCTTGAGTCCGGCGTCGGCACGGTCGGGGGTGCCCGGTGAACACCATGAACAGTGTCGTCCTCGCCGGGCGGCTGGACGACTCTGGTGACGCGTGGATCGCCATGCTCGGGGACTGGGCGGCCAAAGGCCTCCAGGTGGGGCTGGTCGGGCTCGTGGTCTGCATCATGATCCAGAAGTTCTCGCTGAAGGCCGGGATCGGCGCGCTGATCCTGATGGTGGTCGCGCTGGGTCTGTACAACTCACGCAACGACCTCGCGAGCATGTTCGAGGACGAGGTGAAGAACCCGGCCAAGGGCGCACCCGCCGTACCGGGCATGGTTCAGTCCGAACTGCCAACGTCGCGCGAGCATTCGCCGGGTGTGGGGGGCTGGCTGTGAGCGCGGCAGCCGCGGCCCGGGTGAGCCGCTTCTACACCGCCGCCCGCCGCCACCCCTGGGTGCTGGGGAAGGTCGCGGACTGGAAGATCCCCCTCGGCCCCTACACGCCCGCGCAGATCGCCCTCGCGGTCGGCGGCGGCTTCCTCCTGGTGAAGACGGTCAGCTGGTGGTCGTGGATGGGCCCGGTCCCCGTCGTCGCATGGGTGCTGGCCGTGTGGACGGTGCGTCGTCCGAGGATCGCCGGCCGTGCCCCGATACAGGCTGCGTGGGGCTGGCTGCTCCTCGGCTGGCAGCCGCGCGGTGGCCGGATCGGCGGCAGGGCCGCCCACGACCGGGCTCCCCGGCCGCTGCTCGGAGGGTTCACCATCGAGGACGCGCCCTCTCCCGCCTCGTCAGAGGCACCAGGTCGGGCGTCTCGGCAGTCCGCGTCCCGCGCCCGCGCTCCACGCCGTCCCGCACCGTCCCGCTCGTCCCTGCTCCGTCCGGCAACAGCGCAGGCGGTTGCTCCGGCGTCGGCTGGACCGCTGTCAGGCGTCCAGCAGTTGCTTGCTCTCGCTGAGCAAGGGGGTGCGTCGCGGTGAGGATTCCGATCCGTCACATCGCCGGGCATCTGGCGTGGTCGACGCACGGCAGCGTGTGGGCGATCTACCGGCTTCATCCCGAGCCTGATGCCCGCGGCCGCCGCGAGGAGACGATCCAGGGCACCTACGTGCCCGCCGCGGTCCGTGACGAACAGCTCGCCCAGGTCACGCATTTGGTGCGCTCGTTGTCCGGGGCACCAAGGTTGTTCGGGCTGTGCGCGCAGGTCGACCCGGGCGAGATCGCCCTGAAGATGGTCGAGGGCATCGAGCCCACGGACCGGGCTGAGGGCAGCGGTGTGCATCCGTGGGTGGAGAACGTCGAAGCCACCCTGGACCTGCTGAGCGAGCAGGAGATGCACCGGCGCACCCTGTGGTTGGCCGTTCCCCTGCACAGTGACGCCGCGGGCGGGCAGGTCACCGCGTCGCTGGGAGCGGTATGGGCCGACGTCGCGCCGCTGCTGGGGATGCGGGCTGCGCCCGTGGCTCGGCGGGAGGTGGCCGGCTACCGCGAGCAGGCCTCCCGGGTGGAGTCCGCGCTCGCCGGAGCAACCGCGTTCCGCCCCGCCCGGCCGGCGGAGATCGTGTGGATGATCCAGCACGCCCTGCACCGCGGCCTGGCCGAGCCGCTGCTCGCCGAGGCCGAGACCAGCGAGCTGTACGGCGGGCAGATCCGTGACGGGGTCCTGCGCTCCCCCAGCTACGCCGACCTCGGCCAGGTACGCCTGCACGAGGGCGGCATCGATGCTGCCCTCGACGACGTCGACGAGCTCAAGGGCTCGGGCCGGATCACGCGGTCGGGCCGCACGTCCTGGTGGCGGGTGAACACCGGCTCCCCGCTCGGCCGTCGCTGGCTGCAAGTCGAGTCCGACTCCGGGGTGGGCTACCAGGCCCACCTTGCGCTGGCTGAGTGCCCGCCCG
The DNA here is from genome assembly GCF_045039535.1 of Streptomyces sp. NBC_01092. Taxonomy (NCBI): domain Bacteria; kingdom Bacillati; phylum Actinomycetota; class Actinomycetes; order Kitasatosporales; family Streptomycetaceae; genus Streptomyces; species Streptomyces sp. NBC_01092. The sequence continues at coordinate 39,936 of NZ_CP108659.1, forward strand.
CGGTCAGTCAGCAGGCGGCCGATCTGTTCGCCCAGCTGGAGACCCTGGACTTCCCGGTCGACTACACCGTCGACCTCACCCTCGTGCCGGCGGAGAAGGCCCGCGACCAGGTGCGGCGCAAGAAGAACGAACTCATCGACCAGGCCGACCAGTACGACGCCCGCCCCACCGGCATGCCCGCCTCCCTGACCGACGCCGCCCGCGACCTGGGCGAGCTGGACGCGCGGCTGTCCCGCACGAGCGTGGAGGTCGAGGTCCAGTCGGTGACCGGGTTGACGGTCTGGGGGCCGACCGCCGCGGTCTGCGACGCCAGGGCCCGCGCCCTGGCCGCCCTGCTCGGCGGCGCCGACTACCGGGCCGTGCGCCCGGCCGGACTCCAGGAGGCCCTGTTCACCCTCGGGCTGCCCGGCACCGTACGGCCGGGCGTCGTAAGGGAGTTCACCCAGCACCAGGTCTCCGAGGACTGGGCGCTGGGCGGGGCCTTCACCGCCTCAGAGGTCGGCGACCCGAACGGAATGTTCCTCGGGATCGACCTGGACTGCGGCACCACCCGCCCGGTGATGATCAACGTGGCGGACGCGCCGAAACAGGACGCCTCGGCGTCCATGGGCATCGTCGGCGACCTCGGCGCGGGCAAGAGCGTCCTGGAGAAGCTGATCTCCGAGGCGGTCTGGGCGCGCGGGGGATGCGCGATCTGCATCGACCGGACCCTCGTACGCGAGTGGGCCACTTTCGCCCGCGGCGCGGCCGCCGGCCGCTGCCAGATCATCGACGCCGCCCAGGCCGAGGTGTCCATCGACCCGCTGCGCATGTTCGACGGCCCCGAAGGCCGCCACTACGCCCTGTCCTACCTCACCCTGCAACTCGGCATCGGCCCGATGAGCACAGGCGGCGAGGTCCTGCACCACGCCGTCGAACAGGCCGCTGCCGGCGAGGCCCCGTCCATGCACCGCGTGCTGGAAATCCTGGAGGAGATGGCCGGCCAGAAAGCGGGCAAGCGGCAGGACGCAGCCGCCACCCTCGCTGGCCTCATCCGCGTGGTCGCCACCAACCCGCTCGCGGCGATGGTGTTCGACCCAGGGCTCCCACCGGTGCGGCTGGACGCCTCCAGCACCTCCGACATGATCGTGATCACGACGACCGGGCTGAAACTGCCTCCGAAGGCGGCTTTCGCGAGCCCCGAAGTCCTGCACCAGCAGCCCCTGGAGGCCCTGATCGGCCGGGCGGTGCTCTATCTGATCGCCGCGATCGCCCGGCAGACCGCATTCGAAGACCCCTGCCGGTTCACCGCGGTGGTGCTGGACGAGCTGTACTGGCTCACCTCATCCGCCGAGGGCACCGCGCTCGTCCACGAGATCCTCCACGACGGCCGCAAGCACGGCGCCGGCCTCATCGCCGGGTCCCACGACGCCAACGAACTCGGCCCCGACCGCGGCCTGATGGCCTACCGCGCGCTCGCCCGCACCGCCGACCGTGAACGCGCCCGCCGCGGGCTGGAGTTCCTCGGCCTCGACCCAGCCGACGACGCGCTGGTGCGGCTCGTGACCACCGGCCTGTCCCCCGTCGGCCGCAAGGGCCGCGAAGGCGAGTTCCTGCTGGCCTGCCCGCGGCAGAACACCGGCCGCATCAAGGTCACCATCCCCCGCATCCGGCGCATCACCACCTCCATCACCACCACGCCGGGACGCCCCACGAGCACAGCCCCGCCCGCCCAGCGTGCGGAGCCCGCCGATGAGACCGCAGGAACCCGTCCAAAGGAACACGTCTGATGATCTCTTCGCCCTGCGACCGCTCCCGGCGCATTGCCGCCGCATGTGTCCTCGCTGTGGCCGCCGTCGTGGTCGGCGTGCTCGCCCTGACCGTCGGGGTGGGTGTCCCGCACGCATGGTGGCCGGACACGGGGCGCGCCTTCGCCGCTGACACCCGTCCCACGAACGACAATCCGTGCGCCCCGATCGCGGGACCGGCCAAGGACTACTGCGAGCGCGGCACCAGGACGACCGCCTCCGTCGAGAAGCCGGGCGGTGCCGGTGCGGCGTGGAGGCTGGTGCCGGCCGGTGCCGGCGTGGCCGCCCTCGTGGTGTGGCGGCGGCGAAGCAGCGCAGGGCGAAGGCGGCGCTGACGTGTTCCGTCCAGACCGCGCAACCCTACGCTCGGCGGCCACGGTCGTGTTGCTGTCTGCCGTGTTCGTTCTGGTGAACAGCCAGGTCGTGTACGCGGCCAGTAGCAACAGCGAGACCGGTGACCTCCTCGCCCCGTTGAACATCTACTCGTCCGAGGGCGTGCCGATCAACGGCTATGAGCTGAACGCCCAGGGCGGCTCCATCTTCAGCTTCAAAACCCAGTCCCTGGCCTTCGCCCTGTCCGGCCTGTTCGCCATGATCCGGCTGCTGGTCGGACTGGCGGGCTGGGCCATCGAGATGGCGTTTAGGTTCCCGCTGCTGAAGATCCTCCTTGCGCCGGCGCAGAAGGTCTCCGACGCCTACAACCACGTGGTCGTCGACGCCCTGGGACTCAAAGGGCTGCTGCTGGCCTGGGCGTTCGTCTTTACCGGTTTCATGATCGTCCGCGGCAAGGTGGGGCGCGGTCTGGGTGAGATGTTCCTGACTTTGTTGATCGCGGCGTTCGCCGCGTCCGCGTTCGTCCGCCCCGACTACCTGCTCACCCAGGACGGCCCGCTGGGACAGACCCAGGAAGTAGCCGCCGCGGTCGCCCAGGAGAGCGTCAATGCCTATAACTGGGGCGGCAAGCTCGCCAGCCGCGGCCCGTGCGACGGCATGGCCGGCAACGCCGAGATCAAGTGCCTGGAGCATGAGGCCGAGCGGCCGGTCTCCTCCACCGACGTCGCCCGCCCGCTCCAGGACTCGATCACCAACGCGCTCATCGTCAAGCCGTACATGCTGCTGCAGTACGGGCGCATCCTCGACCCCGCCAAGAAGTCCGACAGCAAGGCCTACGCCGTCCATATGAAGTGGCTCATCGGCGGCTACCAGGCCGACGGGGAAGTGTCACAGGACGCCAGGGAAGCCTGCAGCGATATCTGGGGGCCGGCCAAGGAATACTGCATGGCCGGCCACGACCCCGATAGTCGTGTTGATGACGGCCCGGACACCGGGGGGCTGCCGTCCCTGACTCCGGGCGGGGAACTGCTGAACGCCGCCCGCCCCGTGATCACCGAGGAGGACCAGGAGTTCGCGGTATTCCTCGCGGACATGAAGAGGGCCGGCCCTGTCGGCAAGGCGTGTGCCGCGTACGCGGAGAAGCCGACCTGGTGGCGGGTCGGCGGCGCCTTCCTGCTGCTGATCGCCACGCTGTTCATCTGCGGCATGCTGCTGTCGTCCACGATCGTCCTGCTCGGCACCCAGGGCATCTGCGCCGCGGCCGCGGCGGCCGGCGGCGTGACGTTCATCGCCGGCATGCTGCCCGGGCCCGCCCGCCAGTCGGTGTGGAAATGGCTCTCGGTGTGGGGGATCTCGATCCTCGCCGTCGTCGGCATCTGCGCGTTCATCCCGTTCTTCGGGATCGCCGTCGACGCCACCCTCACCAACGGCCCCGACCTGATGGCCGAGCGGATCCTGCTGATCGACGTCCTCGCCATCGCGGGCGCGGCCGGGCACCGCCGGATGCTGACCGGCATCTCCTCGTTCGGCAGGCGCATGGCCATGCGGATGCGCTACGCCAAGGTCGGCGGCACCCACATGCCCGGCGACACATCCGAGCTCGGCGCCGCCCTCGCCATGAACTCCCCCGCCGGGCTCGGCGGATACGGCGGCGGGCTGCGCGCCCTCACCGGCAGTGGGGGCGGCCGGTACGGGATCCTCGGCACCCGCCAACGGCTGATGGGCGCGCTCGGCTCGCTGGTCGACGGGGCGGGTATGCCGGCCGACACCGGCCGTGTCCTGGCCGATGCCACCGCCGAAGCCGGACGCGGTCTGGCCCCGCTCACCGCGGCCGCCGCCGTGGGTGGGCTCGGTCTGCGGCTCGGCGGGAAGGGCGCGCACTGGCTGCTGATCGGCCGCCGGCCGGACAAGGAACACCTGGCCAGGTGGCGCAAGGCCCTCGCCGACGGAGACCCGAACGCGGACGATCCGGGGGACGGTGGCGACGGATCGGGCGGTGGGGGTCCGCGTCGGCCCGGAGGCCCGCCGGACCGGTACCGCGACGAGGACGGCCAGGTCGTCGACACGCGCACCGGCGAGGTCCTGCACGACCAGCACGCCGACCGCACACTGCTGTCGACCCGGGCGCACAACCGGCTGGTCCGCTACCGCGGCTACCGCCTCCTCAATCGCGGGGGCCGGGTTGCGTACGGGACCACCATGGGCCTGCCCGCGAATGCCAGCCGGGCCCGGGCGGCAGGCTCGCGCTACGCCCACGAAGCCCGCCAGCAGGTGCGGGTCTGGGGCAACACCCTCCGCGAGGACCGCCGGGCCTGGAGACCCACGGGCCGCCAGACATCCGCCGCCGCGGGTGAACACACGGATGACAGTGGCAGGACCGGCCCGGTCGGCAGCCGACGCCTGCCGACCCGTCCAACACCGGCTCCTGAGCCGACTGGAGCCTCCGGCACGGGTGGCGCGAGGTCAGCAGCTGCGCCACCCAGTGCCCCACCGGTTTCCGGCAGCACAGCACCGAGCGCACCGACGCCATCGCCGACGCGGCTCGCAGGCGGTGCGCCCCGGCAGCCAGCCGGATCACCGTCCGACAGGTCCAGCTCACGCCTTCCCGGAAGCGGAGCCTCGAGCAGCAGCCGCGCCGAGGCACAAGCCCGGTGGCAGGAGCTGATGCGCAGGACCGCGCCCGACGCCGAGCGCAGGCGCCCGGAGCGGCCCCCGATGCCGTGGGACGAGGATCCCCAGTGAGGCCGGCCCGGCGCCGCATGGCGCGGTGGGGGTGTGTGGTGGCGCTGCTCTTGTTCGCCGCCGTGTGCTGTGCCGCCCCGGTAGGCAACGCGATCAGTGCGTACGTCGCGCTGAAGTCGGGTGCCGAGGACGATGGCGGGATCGCCGAGGGCGGCAGTGCCGCGGATATCCCGCCGCGGATGCTGACCGCGTACAAGAAGGCCGTCCAGCAGGCCGGCACGCATGCCCCGAAGTGCCAGGGCATGCGCTGGCCGATCCTCGCCGGGATCGCCAAGGTCGAGTCCAACCACGCCGTGGGCAGGAACATCGCCGCAGGCGGCGACATCCGCCCGAAGATCTACGGAGTACTCCTCAATGCGTCCGGGGCCGGTGGCAACACGAGCGTCTTCCCGGACACCGACGGCGGTAAGTGGGACGGCACCGCTCAGGCCGAACGCGCCGTCGGACCCTTCCAGTTCCTGCCCTCCACCTGGGACGGCGTCGGCAGGGACGCGAACGGCGACAAGAGGGCTGACCCGCACAACGCGGACGACGCCGCGCTCGGCGCCTCGCTCTACCTGTGCGGCAACGGCCGCGATCTGACGAAGCGGGCACAGCTGAAAGCGGCCATCTTCTCGTACAACCGCTCGAACGCGTACGTGTCGAACGTGCTGGGGTGGATCGACCAGTACACGGCGGCCGCCAAGGACCCGGACCTGAAGAACGTGTCCGCCAAGGTCCGCACCGTCATCGAGGCGGCACTGTCGCAGCGGGGAGTGCCGTACTCGTGGGGCGGCGGAAACACGTCCGGGAAGTCGTACGGGATCTGCTGCTCCCCCGGCGGGAAGAGCGGAACGGCCATCAAGGGCTTCGACTGCTCCGGGCTGACGCAGTACGCGTACGCGAAGGGCGGCATCAGCCTGCCGCGTGTCGCGGCCTCCCAGGCCGGTGTCGGCAAGCGGATCCCGGCCAGCCTCGGCACGAGCGCGCTCAAGGCCGGTGACCTCGTCTTCTACGCCACCACGCCCGGACGTGACTCCACGATCTACCACGTCGCGATCTACCTAGGCGGCGGACAGATGGTCAACGCTCCCCGACCAGGCACGGTCGTGCGCCTGGACGCCGTCAATGCGATGCCCGGCTATGCGGGAGGGGCCCGTCTACTGTGACCACCACATCGCGTGTAGGTTCCGATTCAAGTTGTCACTGTCCGAGCATTCTGTCGGCAACTTGTCGGTTTGGAGCCGCTGTTGGAGGCTCCTGTCTCCGGTCACCGGCCCTGTCCCAGCCTGGGCGCCATGCCTCTTCGGCAGGTTACCCCTGGCCGGAGGACGACACACCGGCACCCGCCAGCGCGCCCCTCGTCCGTGGCCGCGACAACAAGTGGTCGGACGGTCAGCCGGTCGAACTCCCCCGACCGGGCGTTGGCACGCAGGAAGCGACAGATCGGCCGGACAGAACCGCCGACAAACCGTCTGGACGCCGGATCGAATCCGCTGGTCACAGCGTCGGCCACCGACAAATCAAATCGGAACCTACATCGCGCTCACCGCGTCTGCTGTTGCTGAGCACCGTCCTGCTCGCCGTCGTCGGCGTCGCCCTGCTGAGCCTGCCGCAGGAACAGGAGTCACCTGCCCCAGCGGCGCCGTCGATTGCGACTGCGGATCCGTCAGCTGCGGTCCGTGCATCTGAGGCTGGCAGGGCCACCATCGGCCCGACTATGCCGTCGGCGGCCGCCGAGACGCCGTCCGGCTTTCCCTCCGTACTGCCGCCGCACGGCGACGGGGCGGCTGGCGACCAGGCCGTCCAGCGGTCGCTGGAGGCGGCCTGGCCCGCCGACCTACCCACCGGCGACGAACGGGAGTTACTCAGTGCCGGCCGCGCGCTGCTACGCGCAGACGCCACAGGCATCGGCCGGGCGAAGTGGCCGAACGCCTTCCCCAACTCGGGCCAGGTGATGGCACCGGCTTTCGCCCCCGCCCGCTTCCGCATCCAGGCCGCCATCGCCCGCCGGGACGGAAGCCCGAACCAGGCGGTGGTCCATCTGGTGTGGGCCGGCCAGGACCGCGGCGGCACCTACACCGACCTCCGCATCACCGACCTGTCCTTCACCCGCGTCATCAAGAAGGGAACAGCTACGTGGACTCCGCAGCCCCGTACCTGACCGATCAGGCCTCAGCGTCGGTGCCAGGCCAGGTGGTCGACCTCGTCCTGGGCATCGTTCACGCCGCCGGCTGGGTGATCACCTACTGGTGGGTGGTTGCCTTGGCTGTCGTCGCCGTCTGGGCTGCGGGCGAGGCGCTGGTGCGTCGTCTGGCCCAGAAGGCCTCGGCCGAGCGCATGGCGCTGGAGCTGGCCCCGACGGCGCATTTCGACCCATCCCTGGAGGAGATCTTCCGGCGCGGTGTGCAGCTGGCGCGCGCGTCCACGGCCATGCCCTGGTGGGCACCCCGCCGGGCCAAAGCCGTGCAGATCCGGCTCCGCTGCGACGGCAGCACACCCCTGCGCTACCGCATCGAGGGCCCGGCCGGCGCCCAACGCCTCCTGGCCATCACCCCGTTCGGTCCCGACGTCACCGTCAGCAAGGCCCGACCGATCCTCGACAAGCCGCGCGAGCATGTGGTGCGGGCCGAATTCATCCTGCGGGGCAAACTGACCGCGCCGCTGCGCGAGGTGCCCCTCATCCCCGACCCGCTGCAACCGCTCGTCGACGCCGTAGCCGACCTGCGCGCCGAACTCGGCGACCTCGCCGAGATACGCCTCGACATCCAACGCGCCCCAAAGTGGGCACTGCGGGCACGCCGCCTGCAGCTGATGAGCGCGGCCCGCCGCTCCGAGCGGCGCGAGGCGCAGCGGGCTGCCCGCTGGCTCCGTCAGGACGCCGGCGGCGTCGAGGACTCGCTGTCCTGGCAGTTGCAGCAGCTGCTCGGCAAGCAGTCCGGACCGGCCGCAGGACGGCGGCTGGTCATGCCACCGGTCCCCCGCCGTGTGGAACCGGCCGAGGCGCTGGGCAAGCTCGCCAACGACGACCAACTCGTCCGTGTCCAGCTGCTGGTGATGTGCGCCTCCAACATCGAGGGCCGTGCCCAGGCCCGGCTCGCCCAGCTCCAGGCCGCCTTCGACGTGTTCGGCGGCCGCTCCCGGTGGGCGATGCGAGGCTGGAGGCTGGGCCCCTGGCGCATCGGCGCCGACCACTGGCCCACCCGCGGCGCCTTCGAACGGCGCTGGGCGCTCGGACAGTGCCAGGCGCCGAGGTCCAACTGGCTGCGACTGGAAGAACTCGCGGGGCTGCTCAAGCCGCCCACCGTGCACTGCCGGGTCCCGCTGTTCGCCCACGACCTGCCCACCTTCGAGCACCAGAACCCGGAGCTGCTCCTGCAGGGCATCTACCGCACCCCGGACGGGCGTCGGCGTCTGGTCGCCACCCATGCCGCCGAGACGCTGTTCGAAGTCGGGGTGGGCAAGGCGGGCGGCGGCAAGACCGAACGCGCCCTGGCCCAGGCGATCGGCTGGGCGCACGCCGGCGGCGGGCTGCTGTTCGTCGACCCGCACGGCGACTCCTGGCCGCGCGCCCTGCCCTTCCTCGCCCATGACCACCTCATGCAGCGCATTGCGCTGATCGACCTCAATGTCCACGAACCCAACACGCCGGTCAGTTCGTGGAATCCGATCGGCATGCACCAGGGCCAGGTCGCCCACGAGGTCGTGGAGGCCACCGTGGACGCCTGCGCGGCAGCGCTCGGCTGGGACGACACCACCGCCCCGCGCGCGATCACCATCCTCACCGCCGCTCTCACGGTCCTGGTCGCCGTCAACGAAACCGCGTGCCGGGCGGGCCGGGCGCGGGACCAGGCGACCCTCTTCCAGGTGCGGGCCCTGCTCACCGACGGCACCTTCCGTGCCACGGCGCTCGCGGCGGTGCAGGACAGGCTCGATGCCGAGACCCGCGCCTGGTGGGACACCGTGTTCCCGGCCCTGCCCGCGGACGCCCTACCCGTCGTCCTCAACCCGCTCGCCCGGCTGGCCGCCAACCCCGTCACCCGCGCCTTCCTCGGCCAGCCAAACAGCGCCTACAACATCCGCGCCGCCATGGACACCCGGATGATCGTGTGGGTGTGCCCGGGCGGCAACGGACCCACCGACCGCCTGCTGACCGCCCTGCTCGCCCGGGACCTGCTGCGCGCCGTGCGCTCGAGGAGAGACACCCCGGAAGGCCGGCGCGTCCCGTTCCGCCCGTACTTCGATGAGCTGATCACTCTCACCGGCGCCGCGCCGGAGACCATCGCGTCGATGTTCGAGGACTTCCGTAAGTACAAGTGCCACGTCCACGGCATGACGCAGTTGCTGTCCCGCCTTCCCGGACCAGTGCGGCAGTCCCTGCTGCAGAACGCCTCCACGCTGGCCTGCACTGCGGGCTCCCGCTCGGCGATCGCGCCCGTCACCGCCGAGTGGAGTGACACGCCCGGTCCGGACATCGTCGCCGCGCTCAACCGCTTCGAGCACTACATGTCCCTGACCGTGAACGGCAGACGGATCGGACCCGCCCAGATCACCGGCCCCCACCTCGACGACGTCTTCGCCGACTACGCCCGACCCGGCCAGGTACCGGCCCTTCACCGTGCCGCCCACGCAACAGCCGAGGCGGCACCACTGGGCCAGCTCATCGCTCGGGCCGCCGGCCAGCACAGTCGGCTCCTCGCCTTCCTCACCGAACTCGCGCCTTCCCCCGGCCAAGCCCGCTCCACCCTTGTGGACGTGCAGAACAAGGAATTCCACTGATGACTGCCAGAAGCCTCCAGCCCACCTCTTCGGGCCTGGCCCCGAGTCCGACAGAGCCGCTGCGCCACCAGATCCTGGCCGCACTCGCCCAGCACCGCATGGCCACCACCAGCCAGCTCCTGCACCTGCTGCGGCCCGACCGCTCCCGCCAGTCGGTCTCGGAGCGGCTGAACGAGCTGCTCGGCAAGCACCTGGTCGACTTCGTGATTCTGCCGCAGTCAAACCGCACCCGGGTCTGGTACCTCACGCCGAAGGGCGCCCGCCTGACGAGGGACTGGCCCGCGCTGCGTGGCCGCCCGCCGTACCCGATCACCTCATCCACCGCCGCTTCCCTGCGCACCCCGCACACCCTCACCGTCCTGCGCACCCACCTCGCCTTCGCCGCCGACGCCCGCCGCCAGGACGACGAGCACGGCCCGTGGGACTGGACACCAGAGGTCTCCCACGCCATCGGGGAGGGCGAACGCGTGGTCGCCGACGCCGTCCTGCACTACACCGCCATCGAGGGCGAAGAACGTCGCAAACTACGGGCGTTCGTCGAAGTCGACCGCGCCACCATGAGCAGCGAGCGACTGGCGGCCAAGCTGATCGAGTACGCAAGATTGTGGACCTACGATCCGCAGCCGGCCGGTCGGCGTCGGCATCCGACCGGGCAGGGATGGCTCCGCTGGTACCCGGTGTTTCCCCGGGTCCTCTTCGTGCTGACCGGCGCTAGGCGCCAGGCGATGGACAACCGAATCAGCGACCTCCAGGCCATGGTCGCCCACCATCCGCTCGTGGCTGACCTCGCCCGCGACGTGCCGCTGGGAGCGGTCGTCCTGGAAGACCTGGAAGACCACGGCCCCACCTCTGATGTGTGGTCCCACTGACTGGCGGCAAGCCCCGCTCGTGGACCGAGCTGTGACAGCACAATAGGCCGATTCCGTTCCCCTGTCGGGGTCAGGTTGCCTTGAGCCTGGCGACCTCGCGCGCCCGTTCGCCGAGGGTGCGGGCGAGAGGCAATGAGGCGTACGGTTTGAGCTGCGCGCGCAGGTTCCGTAGGTGCTCGTCCCCGCGCGCGGAACTGATCATCTGGTGTTCGTCGAGGAACTCAGCCCATGTGGCACAGGCTGCCTCCACGTGCCGCATGGCCATCTGCCGCTCGGCGATCACCCCGAGGCAGTGCACCCGGCCCTGCCGTTCCTGGGGGCTGCGGGCAGCGTTCGAGCGGCGCAGGGCCTTGATGCTGCCCGGCCCGTCCTTGAGTGACCACCTGACGTGTGCCTCATGGAAGTGGTAGGCGGCCTCGTCGTACCCGCCCACAGCGTCTCTCCTGTTGTCGGCTTGGGCCAGCGCGGTCTCCGTCTCGCGGAGCCGGGAGAGGGCGGTGTTCCGGTCGCCGGTCATCGCCGCGGCGGCGGCCTGCTGGCCGCGCAGGAACGCCACGAGACGCGGGCCGGACGCCGGGGCGGCCTCCGCTGCGGAATCCGCGAGCTTCAAGGCCGCTTCTCCGTAGCCGAGGTGCGATGCCTGCAAGGACATGCCGCGCAGGGTCCGGCAGTAGGTGATGTGGTCTCCGCCTTCCGCCGCGAGATCGAGGGCAGAGCGGTAGTACTTCTGGCCCAGCCCTTGCTTCGTCTCGTACATCGCCATCCACCCCGTGAGGTAGACGAAGTCAGCGACGGCCGCGAGCATCGCGTTGCGCACCGCCTCCGAGGCATCGGCGCGCAGGTACGTCCCAACCGTGTTGGTGATGAACGCCGCTGCCATCGGTCGTGCGTGACCTGCGCCAATCTCGTCCAAGATCTCAGCGACCTTGTCCGTCATCTTGGTGACAGTCTCAACATCGCTCATCCCGATCCGCAGCGTGCGCCCCGCGCTGGTCTCCTTCACGCGCTGGTCAAGTTCATCGGTCAGCTCGTCATACGTGGGGACCACCAGCGTGGCCGCGTACATGCCCGCGGTCAGCACGTTGCGGCGGGACGGGTCCATGTCTGCTCGGCTCAGCGCCACCACTCCTGATACAACGTCGCGCTCTTCGGCCGGGTCGTCCCCCCAACCGACTTCAGCGGACGTTACGGGTCGTCCGGCAAGCCGCGAGAGCGCCTCAAGGATCGCGGGCCGGGCCTGCGGCTTCGGCCTGCTGCCGGCGAGCCACTGCGACACGCTCGACTTGTCGTAGTGCAGCGTGACCCCGAGTTCCTTCCCGACGGCGTTCACACGCCGCGCGAGCTGCGCGTTTCCGATCGTCTCCGTCTGCATCAGGTCCGCGAGGGCCGTATTGGGCGTGCGCGGTCGTCGTCCCATTCCAACCCCCGGGCTGTGTTCAACCAGTTCAACCGTGGCTCCACTCTGCTCCCTTACCCCGCTGCGCGCACCGGAGTTGAGTGATTACAGGCCGTTCGGTGATGCCCATTGGGCGGCCAGTTGACGGCCGCGCCGGCCCCTCCACCCCAATCCCCCGAGAGGGGCTGGCGCGGCTTCCCCCGCCCCCGGACCAAGGCGTGATCCATGACGATGACGGCGAGCCGCCCCCGCGCGAAGGGGTATCCCGGCTACAGCGAAATCCGCCCCCGTACCGAGGAGACGGCGCCCCTGGCCCGCAGTCTGGCCCGCACGGCGTGCGCGACATGGGGCCTTCCCGACGAGGTGACGGAGTCGGCGGCGCTCGTGATGGCGGAGCTGTTCGCCAACGCGGTGCGGCATGCGTGCGGTCGTTCCGTCCGGGTCATCGTCGACCGGCCCAGCGATACGCGCGTCTATCTCGCGGTCGTCGACCGCGCACCCGCGCGCCTTCCGCACCTGCGCACCCCCGAGGGCGAGGAACAAAGTGGGCGCGGGCTGGTCATCGTCGAATCCCTGAGCGAGCGCTGGGGTTACGACCGGCTCGGCCCTGCCGCTCGCCCGTGGGGTAAGCGCTGCTGGGCAGAGCTGAAGGTGACCCCGTGATGCCGCTCAACGGCTTAGACAGGGCGCTGAAAGAGGCGGCTCCGCCGCGTCGGCAGCGGAAAACCGGGATCGGCTGGCGGCAGGTCGCCGCGCAACTCCTCTTCGTCGTGACGGTCACAGCCTTCGTGCTCGCGCTGCTCGCCTACGGCAGCGCCGACTTGTGATCTCCGGTGGCCGGACGGTGCTTCCCCTTCCCGCCCGGCCACCGGTCCAGCTCCGTCCATCCGCGTCCACGCCTGTCCCCCTCGCATGAGGCGGGGCGGCGCACGGCTTCTGTCCCTCTCCCTCGTTGGAGGCTCCACATGCCGCACGTCCTGCCCGAACCGGGAGCCCTGTTCGAGCTTTCCGCCGACCGGATACGCCGCGCGGCGGCCGAGGAGTGGCCCGGCGAGCCCATGACGCTCGGCGCTCATGTCCCGTCGGTCACCGGCTACGTGCGCCGGGTGCACCTCGCCGGCCGTGAGCTGTTCGCAAAGGACTCCGTCCTTGGCCTCTCCCTCGTCTCCGTGCTGCGGGGCGTCGCGGGGGACGGGGGGCGGGTCCGGGCGGCGCAGGCTGCCTACGCGACGTCGCCCACGTCGTTGCTGGCGCGGGAGGCTGCTCAGCTCCGTGCCCTGGACGCGGCCGGAATCCGGGTCGGTCGCTGCGCTGGTTACCGGCGCGGGGTGCTGTTCACTGAGGCCGTGACCGGCCCGAGCCTGCTCGACCTGATCACCAAGGAACCTGCTCGGACCGCCGACTTGATGACCGGGGCCGTGCGTGGCCTCGCTGCGCTCCAGTCGCCGGCAGTGGTGGCCGCGGTCGATGCGGCACCGATCGCCGAGCGCGGTATCGACACGACGTTCCGCCGGAAGTTCAACGGCATCTCCGGTCGTGCTTACGTCGCCTGGCTCGGATTCGAACAGCTCGACGAACGCACCCGCCGCGGTGTGGTGGCCGTGCTCGGGGCTGTGGTGGCCCGGCTGCTGAAACTCCGCCTCACTCCGGCCCCGGGTCCCCGCCTGGTTGTGTACGGCGACCTGAAGCCCGAACACGTCCTCTTCCCGGACGGTCCCGACGAGCAAAACCCGGTGTTCATCGACCCGGGTCTGTCCCGTGGGGGTGCCCACCAGGACAACGCGAAACTCGTCTCCCGCGCGCTGCTCGCCGTGCTCACGGCGACGCCGGTGCATCGCGCTGCCCTCGTGGTGGAGGGCATCGACGCCTTCACCCAGGATCAGGCCCGGCTCATCGGGCGGGGCGAGCGCAGGATGTGGCTGCGCCGGTTGATGATCACGTGGCTGATGGACAGCGTCAACATCCTCTCTACGTACCTGGCCGCCCCGGCCTCGCTGCCGCTGCCGGAGCACGCGCGCGCGGTCGTCGACGCCGCTCCGGCCCTGTGCACGGTCCTGGACTCCGTCAGTGCCAACCTGACCGCGGGGACCGATCCTGACGTGGTGTGGCGCCTGGCGCTTGCCTCGGTGACCCGGGCGGCGGTTCGATGACCCGCCGTTACACGGTCGGCGTCATCGGTGCCGGCGCTGTCGGCCAGGCCGTCGCCGCGCTCCTGGCTGCCGAGCCCTGGTGTACCCGTCTGCTGGTCACGTCCCGCGCGCCCGAAGCCGCGTGCGGCCTGGTGACGGACCTGGAAGAGGCCCGGCAACTCGTCGGAGGCCCTGACGTATTCACCGCCACACGGGCCGACATGGGCGACGCTGACGCACTGGTCATCTGCCCTCGTGCCAACTTCACCAACACCCGCACCGCGGATGTGCGCATGGCCGGACTGGCCGCGAACGCCCCGGTCATCGCCGAATGGGCCCACACCCTTACCGGCTATCCGGGCATCGCCGTCATGGTCACCAACCCGGTCGACGTGCTGGCCCGCTACTTCGCCGACCTGTCCCGCGCACGCCAGGTGGTCGGAATCGGCTCCGCCACGGACACCGCCCGCTACCGGCTCGCCCTTGCCCAGCATCACCGCGTTCCGGTCGAGACCGTAGACGGCTACGTGATCGGCGAACACGGCGACAGCGCAGTCATCTGCGCGTCGTCGACCACCATCAACGGACGGCCCGCCATGGTGCCGCTCGACGTCGTGACGGCCGAGCTCCGCGACCGGCCGCGCCGGATCAACTCCGGGATCGGCCGTGTCCGCAACGGCCCGGCCGCAGCCACCGTGTCCGCCCTGCGCAAGCTCCTGGCCATCGAGGACGGCACGGACGTGCTGTCCGTCAACCGCGGCGGTGTGTGGCTCGGAATCCGGGTGCAGATCACCTCCGGTCAGCCCACCGTCACCCCCCTGACCCTGAACGAGCGGGAAACCGCCCAGTTCATCGCCGCCCGCGCCAAGTTGGGCGCCGCCTATCGCAAGATCAACCGTGAAGGAGCAACGTCATGCCGTTGACCGCTACCCGCATCACCGCCGATACCGCCACCGTGACCGTCGCCTCCCAGATGGAGGAGGTCACCGACTGGTCCCGCCGCTACTTCGGCCCCTGGTGGAACGCCACCACCGCCAAGGCCCCCTCGGGCGACAGGATCGCCGAGGACGGCGGCGGCCTGGTCCTGGCCGACGTCGACACCGACCGGATGGAGGACATCCACACCCTCATCTGCGACTACGGATTCGCCGAGACCAACTACGCGAACACCCGCACGCTCGTGTCACGCCAGGACGGCATCACCTACGCCGTACAGCCGGACGAACGCCTTGCCTACCACGCCGACCGGCGTCACCTCGTCATCGTCGGCGAACACCCCGAACCCGTCGCCGTCGCCGTCGCACGCCTCGCGCGCGAGCTCGTACGCGCCCAACTCCTCGCCGACGGCTGGACCGTCCTTCACGCCTCCGCCGCCGTCAAGGACGGCCGAACCGTGCTCACCCTCGGCGACAAGGGCGCCGGCAAGACCACCACGGCTCTCCTACTCGCCCGCCAGGGATGGGGGCTGCTTGCCAACGACCGCGTCTTCGCCCGCACCGAGCCGTCCGGAACGGTCAAGGTTCTGCCGTGGCCGTCGGCTGCTGCCATCGGACTCGGCCTGCTCGACGCGACTGGCCTCTACGACCAGGTACGCGAAAGGTTGCTCGCTGGCGAACAGCTCCACCCCACTCAACACCCGAGTGTGACCCAAGCCCTGCGCGACGGCCGCCGCAAGCCCCTGTGGAAGCCCTCCGGCAAGGAACTCAAGCCGCAGTTCTTCCCTGACCAGCTCTCCACCTGGCTCGGCCTCACCTTGGCCACCGGAGCCACCGCGGCCGGACTGCTGTTCCCCACAGTGAACGCCACAGCGTCCCCGGCCCTTCTCGGCGACGACCGCGCTCTGACCGAATCGGACGTCTTCACCCGCACGACCGAGGACCGCTACCCCGACATCTTCGGACTGACCCCGGCCGCCACCCCCGCAGCGGCCGAGTTGGTCGAACAACTCGGCCGACTCCCCCACCGGTCACTCATGCTCAGCCACGACACCGACGCGAACGCCGCACTCCTGGCCAAGACCGCCGACGACATCACGGCCGGCTAATCCGCGGCCGCCCACGACTCCCGCCGCCAGAACGGCGAGACTGGCCCGGAAAGGCCCCCGTCACCACCGAGCCGACACGGCTCCGCCCTCGGGACACCTCACAGCAAGACCGCCGGAGGCGGAGCCGTTCGCGGTGACAAAACCCCTTACACACGACGACGCCGACCACATGGCCGATACCCCGTTGGGTTTGCCAACATCGACAAGTGGATCTTCTTCGACCGGCTCTGGCCGCCTCACTCACGGCCAGGACGGTCACTGGCGGCGTCAGGTCGCCCGCGCCTGCGAGGACCTCGCCCATGGCCGCTACGCCCTCACTCAGGATCGCCGACCCTGCGCACCACGGCGGCGTGCCACACCTCAGCACGGCCCCTCCCGGAAGAGCTCCTCGTTGACAGCGACTTCCTCGTCGAGGGGCGTCGACGCACCCAATGACGCCAACCACCTCTGGTTCGTCGCTTCCGTGCACATCGCCACATTCGGGCCGTCTCAGTCATCGGCAGCCGGGCTCCGTCAGGGCGTGCGCCTGTCGTGTGGCTAGCGAGAGTCGTGCAGCATGCACCACACCTTTATTGGGTTGGTGAGCTGCATTCTGATGGCTTCATCCGTACAGATATGGGCCCGGAGCAGCTGCTCCGGGCCCATATGACATCCGAGGGTCAGGCAGGCGTGATGTTCTCCGCCTGCGGGCCCTTCTGCCCCTGGGTGATGTCAAACGTGACCGCCTGACCTTCCTGCAACTCACGGAAGCCGGAGGCGTTGATGTTGGAGTAGTGCGCGAAGACGTCCGGCCCGCCGCCGTCCTGCTGGATGAATCCGAAGCCCTTTTCGGCGTTGAACCACTTGACGGTTCCGCTGGCCATTCTGATGCCTTCCGCTTGATATCCGGATCCGCACTGCGCGGTCCCGGCGATGTCCTGCCCCGCTCCGCACAGCAAGGCGCCCACGCCGGAGCGCGGGCGGGTACTGCGAGTCACGACATCTGAAGTGACGTTACACGGCAAAGCCAGCCCTCACCAGAGAGTAATGGCGCGATGCGCATGTCCGGTGAGCTGGACGCGGGTTGGGGGTCCAGGAGCAGGGTGCGCCGGTCCTGCAGACCGCAGGCGGGCGGACCCAGTCCGCTCGCCGCGCAGAGCGGACTGGGCTTCTTCCGCCGGGAAGCCGACGTCGACATTCCGCGCGTGGCACGGGCCGTTGGCTCCACCCGGGCGCCTTCTGCAAGGCCATGGTCACTCACCATTCCTTCGTGGCCGACCCGGCCCGCGAAAGTGCCGCTGGGAATGTAGGCGCGATCAACGCATGGTCGCCCGACCGGCAACTGCGACTCGCTAAAAACCGGACGCCCGCCCTAATTCGCGGAAGAAACTTGCGAATTCAGCGACTACAAATCGACATCTGGTTCTGAAAGTGACCGGATACGCCCCAAGTTGTACGAGTGAACCCAAATATCAGCATGGGAAGTTGACTGGTATTTGCGTAACCTGACCGTCACTCAAACGCGTCACCGCAGCTGGACCAAGCTGCGGAGCTGGTGCCGCCCGCTCGGCGGCTCACCCAGCGGTCAGGCCATAGCCGTACGGGAAGGCATCGTGAAACGTCGCGCCCATCAGAATTCCGCTGTTCACTTCCGCAAGGTCGCCGCCGTCACACTGTGCACTGCGCTCGCCCTGGCAGCGTGCAGCTCCTCCGACAGAAAGAAGGATGAGGCGTCAGACGAGTCCCCGAGCGTCTCGCAGTCCCCGACATCGTCTGCCCCCGCCGACCCGAAGGAGACCGCGAAGAAGGAAGCGATTGCCGCGTACGAGGCCTACTGGCAGGCGATGGAAAAGCTCTATGCCGAGCCCACCGGCAAGAGCGTGCGCTTGGATCATTACGCAGCATCCGCCGCGCTGAAGAACGCCGAGGCAGACGTCAAGCGCACTCACGATCGCGGCCACATCGTCACCGGCAGCGTCACCCTCGCCGACGAGAATGTCACCAAGGTCGACGCCTCCGGCAGGATCCCCTACGCGACCGTCTCCAGCTGCCTGGACATCTCAAAGTGGCAGAAGGTCGATGCCAAGACCAAGGAGCCAGTGTCCCTCCCGGACAACCGGTTGACGAAGTACGTGATCCTCAGCACCGTCGAGAAGTACCCGGAAGGGTGGCGCGTCACCAGCGATGAGCCCCAGGGCAAGTCGTGCTGACGCGCCGCATGGCCGTCACCGCAGCAAGCGTCCTTGCCACGCTCTCTGTCCCGTTCGCCAGCTACGCCGCGGATGGCCCCCAGGGTGGTGACATCGAGTGCGGCCTGTACGACTGCGAGGTCGGAGTAGAGGTCCCCGGGCAGGGCGGGGGCCAGGCGGGCGGCAGCGACAGCGTCGGCGGAGCCGGTGGAAGCGGTTCATCTGACGGTGGAGACCCCACCAACAAGAAGGTCTGCAAGTACAAGCTTGCAGATCCGCAGCCACCCGCGGGCAGCAGGGACTGGGAAGGCCACGAACCCGGTGACGGGGCCGTGTACGAACAGACCTGTGGTTGGCGTGACCTCGACGGAGACACGATCACTCGGTTGGTCTGGCTGGCTGAGCCCCCGGCGCAAGAGACGGTTGACCCGGCTGTCCTGGCGCAGCGGGCAGTCGACTCGATGACGCTGCTTGGCCCAGATGTCGCCAGTCCGCGCACGGCTGGGAAGTACACGGTCGGTGTTCCGATGTGGATGTGGGTCGACCAGGGCGCCACGACCTACGGTCCCAACACCGCTTCGGCGTCCGCGGGCGGAATCACGGTCACCGCGACAGCGAAGGTGTCGAAGATCGTGTGGAGGATGGGCGATGGCGTCAGCGTGACGTGCAACGGTCCTGGCACGCCCTACCAGGCCTCCGAGGACATGGCCCAGTCGCCGACCTGCGGACACGTCTACTCCAAGACCTCAGCCGGCGCCAAGAACGGCAAGCTCCCGGTCACCGCGACCTCGACCTGGACGATCGACTGGCAGGGCGGCGGACAGGGTGGCCAACTCACCGAGATCCGGCAAACCAACGTGCAGGTGGCGATCGGCGAGTTGCAGGTCGTCAGGTAACGCCGCCGGAAGGACTGAACGTTGAGCAAGACAGAGGAACGGGTTCCTGTAAATGGCGTGCCGCCGCACGGGCAGGTTGCTGGCCCGGTGACACCTCCGCGGGTGTCGGCGCGCAGGCGCCGCCCGGGCGTGATCGCTTTGTCGCTGGCGTTGATTGCTGCCGGTGGTGCCGGGGTCGCGGTCCTGCTGCTGCAGGTCGGCCACCGCACCGAGGTGGTGACCGTGGTCCGCGGCGTGCAGGTCGGGCAGGTGCTCACCGAGCAGGATCTGGGCAAGGCGTCGATCGCGCTGGATCCGGCTCTGAAGGCGGTCGAAGCCGACGACTTGGAGTCGGTGGTGGGCAAGCGGGCGGCAGTCGAGCTCAAGCCTGGCTCGCTGCTTTCGCCCGCGCAGGTGACGAAGGATTCTCTGGTCAAGCCGGGCGAGCAGTTGGTGCCGATCGGCCTGAAGCCGGAGCAGGTGCCGGCCACGGCCCTGGTGCCGGGGCAGAAGGTTCAGCTGGTCCATGTTCCGGCTCAGGGCGCGACGGCCTCGGACTCGGACAGTGAGAGGCCGCCCGGCACGATCGCGGGCCGGGTCGTGAAGGCGTCCAACGCCGCCCCGGGGAGCGGTGTGGTGGTCGTCGACGTGGCCACTGCCGAGGCCGACGGCCCGACTGCCGCGGGCTGGGTGTCGGCCGGCGCGCTGCGCCTGGTCCTCGACGCTCCGGACGGCAGCTGATGAGTGTGATCGCGCTGGCTGGCTGCAGTGGCGCTCCGGGGGTGACCACTAGTGCGCTGGCCCTGCTGCTGAACTGGCCGCTTCAGCCGGGCCGGAGGATGATCCTTGCCGAGTGCGACCCGGACGGCGGGTCCGTGCTGCACGGCTTGCTGCAAGGCACTCTGGGCGATCGGTACGGGCTGAGGAACCTGTCGGTTGCTATGCGCAAGGGTGAGTTCAGTGACGCGTTCTGGCGGCAGCTGATCGATCTGAGCAGTGAGGAGGGCAAGCAGGCCTCGCCGCGTGACCGGCTGCTGCTGCCCGGGATCACTGACCCGGCGCAGGCTGCGAGCCTGGGGCCGGTCTGGAAAGTCCTGGCACAGATGTTCCGCGGTATCGACGCCGAGACCGAACACGATGTGCTGATCGACCTCGGTCGCTCGGGAGCATTCGGGCCTTCTGGTGTCCTGGCCGAGCAGGCCGACACCGTGCTGGTGGTGGTGCGCAATACGCTGCGCTGTCTGCAGGCCGCTCAGGCGCGGGTGAGCGCCTTAGAGGAACGTGTCGGCAACGTCGGCCTGCTGATCATCGATGAGGGCCCCTATCCGGCCGGCGAGGTGCAGCGGGTACTGCAGGTCCCAGTGGTGGCGACCCTGCCATACGCCCCGGACGCCGCCAGAGTGTTGTCCGACGGCGCCGAGCAGCCCCGCCGCTTTGAGAAGTCGGCGTTGATGAGGGCGGCCCGCATCGGCACCACGCCGCTGGCACAGCGCGCGGCCATGCGCCGGGCTCATCTCGTGCCGGGTGGGGGGAGGTGAGCCATGCGCGGTAGGCCTCTGCACTCCGATCCCACCGTGGCTCCGCCGCCCTCGGGCGGTCCGGTGTGGCCTCGCCAGGGTGATGCGCCCGTGGGTGCTGCCGCGAGCACACAGCATCTCGGTGCGGCAGTCCCCCAGGTCGCCGTCGACTACCAGGTGGCGCGGCACATCGCCGGTCAGGTCGCCCGGCAGCGGGAGGAGTTACTCAAGACCAGCCCGAACGTTGATCGGGCCACCGAAGAGCAGCAGTGCCTGAACTGGATCAACGAGGCGGTTGCGCTGTGGGCGGATGCCCACGCCACCGAGCGCGGGGTGGGGACCACCGCCCAGGAGGAACACGCGCTGCGGCGTTCCGTCTACGACCTGCTGTACCGGGCCGGCCGGTTGCAGCCGTACCTGGACGATGAACGGGTCGAGGACATCATCATCCAGGGCCCGCACGAGGTGTGGCTCGACTACGGGGACGGAGAGCGCCGCAGGGTCGGGCCGATCGCAGACTCGGAAGACGAACTACTGGAGCTGCTGCGCGAGCTGGCCCGGGACTCCGGGCACAGTGAGCGCACCATTTCCACTGCGAGCCCGACGCTGGCGCTGTCGCTGCAGGACGGCTCGCGTCTGCAGGCGATCACCGGTCTGGGCCCGATGACGTATGCGGTCATCCGCCGGCACCGCGTCTCGCATGCCGACCTGGACGACCTGGTGCGGCTGGGCACGATCGACCCAGTCCTGCGGCAGTTCCTCGGCGTGTGCGTCCGCGCCGAGAAGAACATCATGATCGCGGGGAAGCAGAAGGCGGGTAAGACGACGCTGCTGCGGGCGATGCTCAAGGAGTTCGACCCGGAGTGCCGGTTTGCCACCATTCAGACCGAGGACGAGCTGTTCGCTCACAGCAACGGCTACCACCGCCAGGTCGTCTCCCTGGTGGGGCGCGAGTCCAATGGTGAGAAGGACATCACCGGACGGGGCGCTGGCGAGATCACGCTGCTGGATCTGATGCATCCGGCGCTTCGGATGTCGCTGGAGCGGATCGTGGTCGGCGAGGTCCGCGGCCCTGAAGTCGTCGCCATGATGCAGGCGCTGACGAATGGATCCGGCGGCAACCTGTGCACGATTCACGCGCGTCGCCCGGACATCATTTTCGACCGGATCGCCGAACTGTATGCGCTCGCCCAGGAGAACTTGTCCGAGCAGCTGGCCTACCGGCAGACCGCCAACGGCTTGGACTTCATCGTGTACGTCGACATGACGGACGAGACACAGATCGGTGGCCGCCGCCACCGCTACGTCTCCCACGTCCTGGAGCTCACCGGGATCGGCGAGTCCGGCCGCCCCGCCACCAACGAAGTCTTCTCCCCCGGCACCGAGTTCGGCGAGCTCCGGGCAGTGCCGCGGATGGATCCCGGGTGCATCGACGATCTGCGCCGGGTGGGTTTCGACTCCTCGCTGCTGCAGCAGCCGTACGGAGCCTGGACGGCTCCGTTGCCCTTGAAAGTGGGGGTGAGCCGGTGACCTTGCTTCTGGGGTTGCTGTCCGGCATGGCCGTGGTCGGCGGACTGATCGGCGTCGTCGTCGGGCTGGCCGGGACCACGGCGCCCCGGCGGGCGCCGCTTCGACAGCGGTGGCGTTCAGGACGGGACCAGGCCGAGGACGTTCGGCTGCGCAGGCGCTCACTGGCGATTGCGGCGCTCGTGGTGTTTGTGACCGTGTGGCTGATCTCGGGGAACTTCGTGGCCGGCGCGCTGATCGGCGCAGCCGTGGTCGGTGTCCCTTGGCTGATCACACCGGCGCAGATCGCGCAGGAACGTATCGGCCAGCTGGAGGCTCTGAGTGAGTGGACTCAGCGTCTGGCCGGCCTCCTCCGATTGGGCATGGGCCTGGAACAGGCAATGATCACCAGCCGGAGGGGGGCTCCGGGATCCCTCGCTCCGCAGATCGTCGCCCTGTCCGACCGGCTGCGGTTGGGCTGGCAGCCCGAGGAGGCGTTGCAGGCCTTCGCCGACGAACTGGACGACGTCACCGCGGACAAAGTGACCGCAGCGCTGATCCTCTCCGTCAGTGACCGCGGCCCGGGCCTGGCCCAGGCGCTGGAAGACCTGGCAGGCACCGTGCGCGACGAAGTCGCCCGGAAACGTTCCATCGAGGCCGACCGGGCGAAGCCGCGCACCACAGTGCGGTGGATGACGTTCATCTCCCTGGGCGTGGTCGTCGCTGGGTTCTTCGTGACGTCCTACACCCGTCCGTACTCCACCCTGCTGGGCCAGTTGGTACTGGCCTTCCTCACGACCGGCTTCGTCGGCGTGCTGGCGATGATGCGGCAGCTGGGCACCTTCCGCCGCATCCCGCGGTTTTTGATCGCCGACCCGCGCAGCACGGTGCGCCTGCCAGTTCCGGCCGCGGAGCCTGTCGCGCCAAGGCGCGAGGCCGAGCTGAAAGGAGCGCGGCAGTGAACCTGCTTCCCATGGTGCTCACCGGTGGCACGGTGGGCGCCGGCGTCGCCTTGCTGGTGCGGGAGCTCCTGCGACCGCAGCCCGCGCTGGCGGCCGCCTTGGCGCGCAGCGCGCCCGGCAGCCTGTCCATGCCGGAGCGGGACCTGGACCGCGATGAGGTCTGGGGCCTGTGGCTGCTGGCCCGCCTCGAGCGTCTTCCCGGCGTGCGGATCCCGGTCATGAACCTGGCTCTGCTTGGGCGGGGGCGGGGGCAGTTCATGCTGAAGAAGGTCGCTCTCGCCGCTCTCGGCTTGCTCTGCCCGGTGCTGGTGACCATCCCCTGGATCATCGCGGGCGTCGGCCTGCCGTTCTACGTGCCAGCCGTGGTGGGGCTCGCGGTGGCGGGTCTGCTCTTTGTGACACCTGATCTCGCGGTGCGGGACCAGGCCAAGCGGGCGCGGGAGGAGTTCGCGCACGCTCTGTCCGCCTACCTGGACTTGGTCGCGTTGAAGCGGGCTGCGGA
This sequence comes from Streptomyces sp. NBC_01092, assembly GCF_045039535.1. NCBI lineage: Bacteria > Bacillati > Actinomycetota > Actinomycetes > Kitasatosporales > Streptomycetaceae > Streptomyces > Streptomyces sp. NBC_01092. The sequence continues at coordinate 63,524 of NZ_CP108659.1, forward strand.
CGCCGGGCCGACGGAGGCGCTGGAGAAAGCCGCCGCAGTCGGCCGGGGCTGGCCTTTCCTTTATCTGCAAGGTGCACTGCGGCGGGCCCGGCTGGAGAAGATCCCGCCCTACCAGGCATTGACCGACCTCGCCGATGAGTACGACCTGCCGGGCCTTAGCGACGTCGCCGACATCATGCAGGGCTCTGCCACCGACGGCGCCGCTGTCTACAAGGCTCTGCGGGCGCGGACCGCCGCACTCAACACGGAGCTGCTCGCAGCGCAGGCCGCAGAGGCGAACGCCGCCAGCGAGAAGATGACCGCCCCCGGTGCTCTCCTCGCGGTGCTGGTCATGTTGCTGATGGCGTTCCCTGCAGTGATCCGCATGCTCACCGTCTAAGACCATCCCAACTCGCTCAACGCTCCTGAGAGGTACAGAAGATGAAATACACCGCAGTCAGAATCCGACGTGCTGTGCTCGGGCTGACAACGCGTCTGGAAGAGGGGCTGGAGGAGGCCGCGCGTCGGCCGGACCGAGGCGATATCAGCATCACCACCGTCATTATCTGGGTCGCCGCCGTCACCGGCGCCCTGGTGGTCGCTGGCACGATCGCCGTGGTGATCGCCAAGTACAACACCAGCCTGTCCAACACCTGATGCTGGACAGTGACCGGCTCCGTGACTGGTGGCGGGGACGAAGATGGCGTGACGACCGCGGGGATGCCTCGATTCAGATGGCGATCGTCTTCCCGTTCGTGCTACTCGCCACGGTGGCCGTCGTCCAGGCCTCAATGTGGTACTACGCACGACAGATCGCCCTGACGGCTGCCCGGGAGGGCATAAGCGCGGCCCGCGCCTACGAGTCGAGCCCGGCCGAGGGTGCGGCCCAGGCGCGGGACGTGCTGGGCCGCACCGCGGGTGACAGCCTGCGCGGCTACAGCGTCTCCGCGGTCAGCGATGGGCAGCGTGTGCGGGTTGAGGTGTCCGGCACGGCCCTGTCGATGATCCCGGGCGTTGCAGGCCTGCAGATCACCCAGTCGGCATCCGGCCCGCGGGAGCGCTGGACCGTCGTCTCCGGTGAGTTCGTGAATTCTGAAGGGCCCATGGGCGGGAACCCAGGGGGTGATGGGCCTTGAGGCTGCTGTTGGCGGGGGCGGGTTGCCGAACCGAAGACACGGTACTGCTTTCAAGGGCTGTGCTGGCCGGTGGACCGGTCCGGCGTCCCGACGGTTGCGGTGTAGCGGAGGGCTGCTGGGACGGACAGTCCGAACAAGTCGCAGATGCGCCGCAGGTCGCCGCCGGTGGTCCGGACTTCATGGAGGATGCGGTCGGTGCGGATAACGCGTGCCGGGGTGCCGAGCACGAGCCCAAGCCAGCGGCCTCCGACGGGCTGGGTGCCCAGTGCGGTCCGGTAGTGGATGAACAGGTGGGGGTTGGCCGTGCCGGGCCATCTCTGGTGTCGGAAGTCGAGATAGGCGTTCAGTCGGAGGCGAGCGGGTTCGGCGAGCAGGATGACCTGGTCGCCCAGGTGCGGCCGTCCGTCGTGGACGTCGGTGAGCTTGAGGGCGCGGATCTGCCCCGCTCGCAGGGCATGGAAGGCCAAAAGGGCAGTGAGCGCGGCTCTGGTCGGGTCTGGCGACAGGAGTCCCTCGCGCAGCATGGCAAGGTCAGCGGGCAGCGGGGTGCGCTGCTCGGGGGCTCCTACGCGGATGTGCACCCTGGGGTCTCGGAAGATCACGCGGTGGGCTTTCAATGTTCGGAAGATCGCTCGGAGTCCGGCGATGGTGTGGTGGCGTTTGTTGCCGGCCTCGGGCAGCGAGGCCAGGACCTCGGCGCGGGTGATCTCGCGCAAGGACTGTGTTCCTTGAGCGGCCCAGGATCGCAGGACTGGGATGGAAAAGCGCAGGTCGATTCGGATGGTGTTCTGGGACCGGGCCGTACTGCGTGGGGCGCGCCCGTGGCCGTGCCAACGGATGTCGAACCAGAGTTGGAGTTCGTCGCGCATCGGGTCGGGCAGTCCCTCCACCTGCCGCCGGAACCAGCCCTCGATCGCAGGGGTGCGGTCGTCTTCGACCAGACGGCAGGTGTCGAGGAATTCGTGAAGCACGCGGGCCGGAAGATCCAGTGTGGGCAGCTGATAGATCAAACTCGCGAGGATGGGTGCACCGGAGGTGTCCTGCAGCGCCAGCAGAATCTGCAGGCCACGGCGGGCCTTCTTGCTGGTGCGCGCACTCCAGCCGTGGTGGGCGGCGTAGTCGGTGAGCTCAGCGGTGAGCCGTTCGGCAAGAACGGGGTCCGGCGGGGGAGGAAAGCCGTGCCGCTGACCGGCACGCAGATCGCGGGGCGGGGCGAACAGCGTCAGCTGGCGGTGGGTGAGCGGGTGGAGCGCCACGCCGACAGGGGTGTGCAAAGGCTCCGCGCGGCGCGACCGGCGGGCGTGGTGGAGGTTGGCGATGAACAGTTGCTGGCCGCCTCGGTTGGCTTCCGCGATGCTGGTGCGCTTGTGGACCCGGCGCGCCATCACAGCCTGTCGCCAGCACAGACGGCAGGCGCCCTCTTCGTTCAAGGGCATCTGCCGTGCGCAGCCGGTGCACCGGCCAGGAGGAAACCTGGTGCGCCAGGTGCGGCATCCCCAGCAGCGCCATCGGTGCTTGCGCACCACCCCCCAGGCGAAACAGTCACGGCAGGAGTCGGGCCGCTGCGGCGCCGCTGGATGGCAGACATCGCACATTCCTGCCGAGTAGTAGTGGCCAGTGACGCCGCAACGAATGCAAGGCGGCGGCGTGAAGGGGCCTCCGGGCAGGCAGGCGTAGCACACGTCGATCCGTGGGCTGCTGAAGGCAACCGGAACAGTCCGGCACATCGCACAAAGGCGGGGGGTCTTCATGCTGGTGGCACCGACCGATGGCGGCCGAACCGTGGGGTGATCACAGCCTCGGCGGAGTCGGTGGGGGCGGGCTTGCGGGCTGCTACCTTCTCCGGTTCGTGGATGAGGAGGTCAGCCGCGGTGCACTGGAGCACCGCGCAGATGACGTCCAGGTCGTCCAGTCGGATCGTTGTCGGGGTACCCGTCCACAGAGCCGACATTTTCCCGGCACTGATCTCCAGGCCCGCTTCGGCGAGCCGTCGGCGCATCTCGGTCGATTTCCAGATGCCGCCTTCGGCGGCCTTCATCCGCAGGTTCCAGCGCATCCTGTCAGCTCCCCTCGTCAAGGAGCCGGGAGGCCACACGTTCGTTGGCTGCTGCCCAGGCGTATTCGATGTGGTTGTCGTGGACGTGGATGTAGCTGGTGGTCGTGGAGAGCCACTCATGGCCCAGCAGTTCCTGCAACGCCTTGAGATCCATTCCCTGCGCGTACAAGTGCGAGGCGCAGTAGTGTCTCAACCGATGCGGGGTCAGCTGTCCTTGCCAAGTGGGCAGCCACGCGCCGACAGCCTGGGACAGGCCCGATCGCAGGGCATCCGGACCAGCGCGCAGGCAGCGGCGGGTATCGCGGTCGCGCCGTTCGCTGGGCAGCAGCGGGGCATCCGGATCGCACCAGTCATCGCCGAACTGGTGCCGGACGTCGGTCAGCCACCAATCCATGAGCGCGTCAACTGCGTTGATGGCCGGGACCAGCCGCGGCTTCGGCCCCCGGCCCCGGCTGCCCTTGCCGAAGCGCACGTGCAGCTTGCCCTGCTCGCCCAGATCGGGGCGCCAGTCACGGATGTCGAGCATCACCGTCTCGTTGATCCGCAAGCCCACCCGGCGCCACAGCGACGCTGCCAGATAGTCCCGCGCCGCCGGCAGGAACTTCCGTGTCTCCGGCAGGGCCAGACGCCAGGCGGTGAACAAACGCTCGGTCTCCTCCCGCGACGGAGGCACGCGCATGGCCCCGTAATCTGCGCTGGAGGGCCGGTTGAACTCGTCAATCGGCTGCACCAGCACGTGCCCGGTCATGGCATGGATCTCGCCCTGGTATCTCGCGGCCAAGAACGCGTAGAAGCGAGCCAGAGAACCGGCCTTATCCACCACTGTGCTCTTGGCCTGCCGTCGTTCCTTGCGCAGGTACAGCAGGAAGCGGTCCGCATCCTCCGGACCGGCCGTCCACAGCGGACGGCCGAGGATACGCAGGAACTCGAACACCGCCGCGCGTTCCGCCGCCACGTACCCGTCGCTGCTGCCCACCGCGGCCCCGGCAAGGCAGAACTGATCCACCAATTCCTGCTCGAAGTCCTCGAGTTCTTGCTCCGTCTTGGGGCCACGGACCGAACTGAGCGGACGCACCACAGCGAGACTCATGACCACCTCGGTTCACCCTCAGCGCCTCAACCCCCGGTATATCGACAGACCTTCAGGAATCTCGACGAATGACCGGAATCTTCAGGAGAACGAGCGAACTCGGAGCTACCTGGTACGTCGCCCTGCCAGGGGCTGTCCGCTCTTGCAGGACTCGCGGCACTTCCGACACCAGGGGGGTGAATCCGTTGAGCAGGGCTCGTTGGGCGCGCGGCGACGACGGCAGTGTGGCGATCGAGGCCGCCATCATCGTCCCGCCGTTGATCATGTTCCTGTGTATGGCGATCGCGGGGGGCCGGCTCGTCATGTCCGGCGCGAAGATCGATTCGGCGGCCGAGGACGCCGCACGTGAGGCGTCCATCCACCGCACGGTAGCCTCAGCCCAGGACGCCGCCCGCGCTGCAGCGACCGAGTCGCTGGACGATCAGGGCATCACGTGCGCGAGCGCCGACGTCACCATCAACACGAGCGGGCTGAACGTTGCGGTGGGCCAGGTGGGCACCGTGACCGTGACCGTGAACTGCACGGTCAACCTGTCGGACCTGCTGCTGCCGGGCGTCCCGGGAGCTCGCACGCTCACCTCGACAGCGACCTCGGTCGTGGATCAGTTCCGGCAGCGGGAGGGCTGATGATCATCTCTCATCGGCTGGGCGACCGCATGCGGTTCGACGACCGCGGCGGTGTCACGGTGTTCGTCGCGGTGTGCGTGGTCGCGCTGATCGGCATCATCGGCGTCGCGGTCGACGGCGGCAGCAAGATGCGCGCGGTGGAACGCGCCGACTTCGTCGCCGGGGAAGCCGCCCGGGCAGGCGGACAGGCCATCGATCCCGCCAAGGCGATCAGCGGTGAAGCCGTGGTCGTGAATCCGCAGGACGCGGCTGCCGCCGCGCGCTCCTACCTCAGCTCGGTCGGCGCCACGGGCACCGTCAGCGTCTCCGGGGACGGCAAGACGCTCACCGTGACCGTCAACGACGCCTACGACACCAAGTTCCTGTCCGTCGTCGGGATCGGCTCGCTCACGGTGACCGGCCACGGCGAGGCCACCCTCCTGTACGGCGTCACCGCTCCAGAAGGAAGCTGATGCGCACCACCCACTCCCCCGCCGCCACAGCCAGCCGCGCCCTCAGGGCCGGCTTGAGCCTGCTCGTCCTGGCCGGCGCGATCGCCGGGCTCCCGCTGCTGCTGGCGTGGGCCACCCCGGTCATCTGGGCATCCAGCCACGACGACCTCACGCACCTGCTGGACCGCCAGGACACCGGGGCTGCGTTCCTGCTGCTGCTCGCGGCGGTGGGCTGGATCGGGTGGGCACAGTTCACGTTCTGCGCCGTACGCGAACTGGTCGCACAGCTGCACGGCCGGGCCTGGCACGCCCCGCGCGGACTGGGCAGCTCACAGCGCGCCGCTGCGCTCCTGATCGGCAGCATCCTAATCATGCTGCCCACGAGTTCGGCCCTCGCCTCCGACGCCCAGGCAGCACCCGCCACCACCGCGGCCCGCCTGCCCGGCCCGGGCCACCCCCCGCAGACTGACGAGGCTGGCCAAGACGCGACGTCCGCCGCGAGCGCGACGCACCGTGCGTACACGGTGCGCGAGACGCGGCCGTCGGAGAGCCTGTGGGCCATCGCCGAGCGGCAGTTGGGGGACTGCGAGCGATGGCGGGAGATCGCCGCCCTCAATGAGGGCCGGACCATGGTCGACGGCCAGGTCTTCCGCGCGAACAGCCTTCTTCAGCCCGGCTGGCAGCTGCAGATGCCCGATACCGCCGATGCCGTGGTAGGCGCCCGTACGCAGCTGGGCGCCGGCGCCCCGGCCACCGACGAGAAGAGCGAGCACACCGTCACGGTCCACTCCGGCGACTACCTGTCAAAGATCGCCAAGGACGAGCTCGGCGACGGCGACGCGTGGCCGCAGCTGTTCGACGCCAGCCGGGGCAAGCCTCAGCCGGACGGCCTGCCCGCCATCTCCGACCCGGACGTCATCTACGCGGGGCAGCAGATCACTGTGCCCGGCGCCCAGCCCGGCCAGCCGCCCCACGACGAAGTCCAAGGTGATGAGTCGGGCAGCCAGGTGAGCCCTCCTCCGGCCACCCAGAACCCAGACGGCCAGCCGACAGGCGGGGGTGCTGGGGGCGGGCAGGCGCCCGACCCCAGAGACACCGCAGCGCCCGCACCCCAGTCGCCGGCCCCGAGCACGCCAGCGAGCCGCCCCGCCGAGCAGCACGGGCAGCACGGGCAGCACGGGCAGGAGCAGCCTTCACCGTCCGCATCGGCCTCCGCGACGCCCCGGCCGAGCACCAGTGCCCCACCCTCTGCCGCCTCGCCGTCGGAGCCGGCTGAATCGCCCGGCTCCGGTGCCGCCTCCCCGGCCACCACAGCGTCCGAGACGCCAGAGCCGGCTCGGTCCAGCCCGCTGAACCTGCGCACCGTTCTCGGCGCCGGCGCACTCCTGGCCGCCGCCGTCACCGGTGCCCTCGCGCTGCGCAGGACACTGCAACGCCGCCGCCGCAAACCCGGCGAGACAATCGCCATCGCGCCGGAGACATCCACGGCGGAGGCCCAGTTGGCGGCGGCCGCCGAGCCCGGCGGAGCCGCCCGCTTGGACATTGCGCTGCGGACACTCGCCCACCAGGCGAGCATCGGCGGTCTGCCGCCGCTGCGGGCCGCACGGATCGGGACCCGCACGATGGAGGTGCTGCCCGAGGATCTATCCCAGGAGCCGCAGGCGCCGTTCGTTTCCGGAACGGAGGGCTGGTGGGTCCTGCCCTCTGATGCCGTGCTCTTGGACGAGGCGTCCGCCCACGAGGTGCCGGCACCGTATCCAGGCCTGGTCACGATCGGCAGCACCGAGGCTGGTGACCTTCTGCTGCTCAACCTCGCACAGGTACCCGCGCTGCTGCTGGACGGCAACCCGGTGCACATCACCGAGGTGTGCACCTCACTCGCCCTGGAACTCGGAATGAGCCCGTGGGCGAACGAGGTCGAGATCGTCGCGATCGGATTCGGTGCGGACCTGCCGCAGCTGCTGCCCACCGCGCGGATCGCCCACATGCGGCAGGCCACGCACGCACTGCGCGATCTGTCCGAGCGGCTGCTGGAAACGCACCAAATGCCCGAGACCCAGCATCAGCCGTACCTGCTACTGTGCGCGGCCTCGCTGGACGCCGACACGGCCTGGCAGTTCGCGGATGTCATCAGCAGCTCCGGCACGGTGCCCGTCACTCTGGTCGCCCCGGCGAGCTCCGCGGCTGCACGCTTCCCCGAGGCGGAACTCCTCAACGCCTCCGTCAGCGAGCCGCAGCACCTCGACCACGCCGGCATCGACATCACCGTGCAGCGCCTGGAGCACGCCGCCTACATGCAGATCACCACCGCACTGAAGGTGTCCGGGCAGCCACCCCACCCGGCCGAGGGCCCCTGGCAGGACGTCCCGGCCGAGCCCGACACGACGCCGCAGCCGCAATCGCCCGCATCGGAGGACCCCATCGCGCCGACGCCCCCGTCGGCGAGCCCCTCGTTGGCAGCGGCACCGGACGTGAGTAGCGAGGTGTTCCCGGCTCTGGTCGCCGCCACCACGGATCCGTCCAGCCTTCGTTTCCTGACCAGCGCCACCGTGCCGGCGCAGGGCCACGACGAGCCCGGCCCAGACATCGAAGCAGCAATCTCGGCGGCCCCGGAGCTCACGGCCAGGGAAGAGGCCGCGGAGGCGGACGACAGCAGGGGTTCCGTCGAGGACGATGAGGTGCCGCAGGCGGAGGAGCCCGAGGCACATGCCCTGCACGCGCCGGAGATCCGGGTCCTGGGTCCGGTCGAGGTGACCGGCGTGGACAGCACCGGCCACGGCCCGCGGATGGCACAGCTCGCCGCGCTGCTGCTGTTCCGGCCCGGACGGAGCGCAGACGTGTTGTGCTCCGATATGGATCCCGTCAATCCCTGGTCGGCGAGCACCCTCAATGCCCGGGTAGGGGGCCTGCGCCGCTCCCTGGGCAACGACCCCACCGGCAGCCCTTACGTGCCTCGCCGCAGCTCCGGCGACGACCCCTACCGGCTCTCCCCCACAGTGCGCTGCGACTGGACCCGCTTCCTGCAACTCGTCGAAGGTGCCTTACCGCTGGGCCCCACCGGCCTACCCGACCTGGAAAAAGCGCTCGGACTCGTACACGGCCGGCCGTTCGGCGGCAGACCCCTGCCCTGGGCCGAACCCCACCACCAGGAAATGACCACACGCATCATCGACGTCGCACACACCGTCGCCACCCACCGGACCGCCACAGGCCGCCACCACGACCTCAGTGCCGCCCGCCAGGCCGTCGTGACCGGCCTTGAAGTCGATGACACGGCGGAGCTGTTGTACCGGGACTGGCTCCGGATCGAGCATTCGGCCGGGAACCGGCAGGGACTGCATACCGCCATCACGCGCGTGCAGCAGGTCAACCACGCGCTGGACTGCTCCCTGGAAACAGAAACCTTCCAACTCATCAACGAACTCCTCAACACCCCCGCACCAGAAGCACGTGTGTAGGGTCCGGAAAAGCGTGAGCAATTCCAGGTGACCATGAGCACCGTCCGAGCAATTCCAGGCGATCATGAGCACTGACTACGGTCAGGCAGTTGCCGCTCATCGGGCTCTTGTGATCTTTCGCAGCGGTTGCGCATCAGTGCTCTGTACCGTCCGGTGTCATGGCCGAACGCAGCATGAGCGGGGTCGGTGATGTGGGTGCGGTGCCCTCTGCGTCGATCCGGTACGTCGACGGTTCGGTGCGCACGGTGCCGCTCTCCAGATTGCGGCTGGCTGACTTCGCGGAGTCGGTGCCGTGGCGGCAGTTCCGCTCGGTGCGCGGCCAGCGGCACTACTCCGGCACGTACATGTCGGCCACGGCGGGCGGGCCGGTCGTGCATGAGAGCCGACTGGAGCTGGCCCGTTTGTTGTCGGCCGACTTCGATCCTGTGGTGCGGGAAATCTATGGCCAGCCGTGCTGTCTGGTGGCCCAGATCGGCGGCCGCGTGCGTCGGTATGTTCCGGACTTCTTGCTGGTGACGCGGTCGGGGACGGCGCGGGTGGTGAACGTCAAGCCGGCGGACCGGCTGGCCGATCCGAAGGTCGCGGAGGTGTTGGCCTGGCCGGGTGGGCTGGTCGAGCGTCGTGGCTGGGAGTACGAGGTCTGGTCGGGCGCGGATCCAGTAGTGCTGGCGAACGTGCGGTTCTTGGCGGCCTATCGGCGGCCTGGCGTGGTGGCGGAGCGCGATGTCCACGCTGCTTGGCGGAGCGTGCGGGATGGGGATGAGCTTGCGGTGGCCGAGCGACGGCTGGCGGGCGGACGCCCGGCCCATGAGGTGCGTCCTGCCCTGAAGGCGCTGTTGTGGTCCGGGCGGCTGGTCACCGACCTGTCCCGTCCGATCTCAGGCGATTCGGTGCTGCGGAGGTGCACATGAGCGCGTGGACGGCGACGTTGCGGCCGGGTCTGCCGCTAAGTTTCGACGGTGAGCGGTTCACTGTCGCCGAGGTCGCAGGGCGCCGGGTGTTGCTGCAGCGGGCCTCGGACGGAAGGGCCCCGGTTTGGCGGCAAGTCGATGTCTCGGTGCTGTTGTCTCATCCCTCGACGCAGATCCTGATGGAGGTCCCCGCGGAGGAGCCGGCGGCCGCCGCGCGGCTGGGTTGGCTGAGCGATGAAAAGGACGATGAGCTGACGGTCCGGGTCCGCCATGTCCAGGAGGTCCTCACGGGCTACCACCTCGGATCGTCGGAGTTGGCGCTGGAGGGTGAGCCGCGGCCGGACTACGCTCCGGGAGTTCCGATGCAGCACCGGTACACGGCCAAGGCGGCAGAACTCGGGGTGGGTGAAAATACGGTCCGCCGCTGGGTGGCGGCGGTGCAGAAAGTCCGGGCCGGCCGGTCTGGTGAGCGAGCGCCCAGTGCGCAATGTGTTGGACCGGGCGGATCCACGCTGGGTGGAGATGGCCCGCTCGGTGCTGGCAGGGCATGTGAAATCCAGCCGACCGGTGCGCAAGCTGGTCCTGCTGGAGATCGAGGAGCGGCTGGCCAAGGAGCATGGCCGTGACGCGGCGCCGATCCCGGCGAAGACGACTGGATCCCAGCTGCTGCGCGAGCTGGATCGCCCACCAGTTGTCCACCGCATTGAGCGAGACCCGGAAGACCGCCGCGACATCCTCACGAGGCCGGCCCGCCACCAGCGCCGCCACCGCCCGCAGCCGAATGGCCACCTGCGCCGACGGCGACAACTGCCGTGCGTCCCACACCAGTTCGCTCACACAGGGATCAACGACCCAGAACACCTACCGTTCGGATCAATACATGGCGAGAAGATCGTGGCGGCGACTTCGGCATGCAGAAGTGCGGCAACCGCACTAGCCATTAGCACTCGAAACTGGCGATGTAGACAATGATGACAAATGCCCCCACATCGGGCAGGGTTTGCGTCCCGATGCTGCGATGTCAAACGTGAGGGCGAATAGCGAAGTGGACGGGCGGACTTGTTGAGGTGTGTTCGGGCATTAAACCCTTCCCTTTCGCCCTTGTCCCCGCGGCGACCACTATCCATGCAGGCACCCCCGGAAGGAACCTGGTGTGTCGCAGCGCAAGGACAAACTGTGCTCCCTGCCGTGCTTGCCCCGGGATCACCGGCTTTTCCACCGATCTCGAGAGCGGACGACTGGCCCCACGAGAGGAATGCGCAATGAGTTGATCGTGGCGGAGTACCGGGTCACCGGGCTGTCGCCGGATGTGATTGCTGAACTCGTTGCTGAGGTGGGGCCGTTGTGGCACGAGCAGCATCAGGCTCGGCTGACGGCGCGGTCGCGGCGGCGGGCTGTGGGAGCCGGGGCGAAGCACAGGTTCGTCTTCGTCGACCGGCTGCTGGCCACGCTGGTGAGTCTGCGCCATGGCACCACGCATGACGTGCTGGCTGCTGGTTCGGCGTGGACCGCTCCACCATCACCCGCGCCATCGGCGAGGTGCGGCCCCTGCTCGCGCAGCGGGGCTGCACTGTCGCGCCGGGCATCCGCTTGTGCACTCTCGCCGAGGTCATCGAGCACCTTGGCGCCAGCGGCCAGACCGGGATCATCCATGGTCCTCACGGACGCCGAAGGGCGGCTGCTGTACTGCAGCCCGGTCCGGCCGGGCAGTTGCGCCGACATCACCCAGGCCCGGCAGCTCGGACTGGCCCAGCTCCTGGCCGACAGTCCGTTCGTGGAGATCCTCGCGGACGCCGGCTATCAGGGCATGGGCGCCCAGACCGGCGGACGGGTGGTCACACCACCGCACCGCAAGTTCAAGAAGAACGCTCCCGCCTGGTACGAGGAACGGCACGAACTCCAGCGCAAAGCGCACTCATCACGGCGTATCCGCGTCGAGCACGGCATCGCACACCTGAAGAACTGGCGGGTACTCGCCCGCCACCACGGCCGCCGCGAGCACATGAGCGACATCATCCAAGCCGTCGCCGGACTGCTCTCACACCAGCAGAGCGCCGCTCTATCCCGCGGCGTTCAGGCGTGACCACTGTCAGGACCGCAACTCTCGACGAGCCACGGCCAACCGTGCACGAGGTCGTTAGACGTGAAGCCCTCTAACCCGCATCGGATACCCACCCTGAGCCCTCGACCAGGTCTCCTCGCTCGGGGATCTCACGCCCGTGTGGTCCTCAACCCCGCCGAGCGCTGCACCGACTGGCACGCCATTGTCACGGAGCCCACTGCCGTTCCTGGCCCAGCCGGACCGTCGAGGACGAGATCGCCGCAGCGCCGACGCCGTCAGGGACACCGCCCCACAAGGTGGGATCAGAAGTCGTTCAGGAAGTCGTCGTGGCTGACGATGCGCGCGAGGTAGTACGCCGGTCGCCCCTTGGGGGTCTGGGTGTCGTGGTATTCGATCATGCCGAAGTCGTTCGGCACAGGGTAGAGATAGGCCCCAGAAACGCCGGGAATGGGCATCGCGTCGGGCGGCATGATGCCGAGTTCCAGCGCCTCGATCAGTGCGGCCATGACGACGCTCACGGCGTTGAAGAGGTCAACCGGGGTCTTGGGGCCGATGGCCTGCTGCACGGCCGGAGAAAGGATGAGCGGGTCTTCGTCGTCGGGGCCGGTGTAGTCGTACTCAGGGCCGTCGTAGGTCAACGGTTCTCCTGCCGCTCACGCAGGACGGCGGCGGCGCTGCGTCCGGGCACGGTTCCCGCCTTGACGGCAGCGGCGGTGCGGGCGGTGGCAGGGTCGGCGGCGACCTGGACGAGGGTCCACCATCGACGCAGGACGGTACCGATAGTGTCGTCTGTGGCTTCGCCCATCTGCCGGTAGAACTCCATGCGCTGTGCAGGCGGGAGGGCAGCGGCGACGGCGTCTTGCGTGCGGGGGATGCGGCCGGGGTCGGGTGTGCGGTGTACGGACTGAGCGGTCATGAGGGGCGTTCCCTTCGCGGTGCGAGTCAGGCTGCTGCCGTGTCAGGTGCGGCGTAGGCGCTGCGTACGGGTTCGGGGATGCCCTTGAGGACGCGGAGCTGACCGCCGGAGGGGTCGAACCGGTAGACAACTAGGGGAACTCCGGAGGAGTTGGCGAGGGCGGCGTACCGTGTGCCGGAGGGCCCGGTGACCACGCGTGACCGAGTGAGGTCGGGTTCGGTCGAGCCGATGCTTCGCAGGTGGGCAAGTGTGGCCCGCGCGATGAGTTCGGTGTCTGTGGCCATACCCCCAACCATACTCCACTGAGCACTCCTCACGACAGTTACCTTTCACTACTCAAATGAGTAGCCATTACAGATGCTCGGGATCACCTGATCCCTCAGACGGTCGAGATATCCGCCGCTACGTGCCAGGTCGCTCACCAGCACGCATCCCGCCGACCCCGACCACTTCGCCGACGCAAGGCGACCACTGCGGGTTCCTGTACGCCCGGGCCGGACAGGACACCGCGCGCGGCCAGCCCCCATACAGGCCACACACACGACACTGCCGGACCCCACCTCACCTCCGGCCGCAGCCAGCCTCGCCCGTATCGAAGACTCCCGGCGCGACGGTGCCCGCGCCGACCAGCCCCGCGGTAGTTGTTACCACCAAGTCGCCATCGAGGGCCGTCTCGTCACTGTGCGACTTGCCTGTCCTTCCCGTCCGTGCAACTCCGACAGCCCTTTCACTCGCTTTAATGCCCGAGGACGGCACGCACAGCGTTGCTGGAGTGGCCCGAGAGCAGTGCGATGCGGACCTTCGTCAGGCCGGCAGTCTTGGCTTTATGAATCAGATCGTCCAGCGACTTCATGATCGCCTGTAAGCCACCTGCATATTCGTCTCTATGACGAACTCGTCGGCGTCGGAGCAGTCGGAGTAGGCCGACGTGACCGCACACCGAAGCATCCCGTCACTGGCATGCGGGCGAACCCGTCAGATCTCCTTGAACGTTCCGCTTATGCCGAGTTCTTCCAGGCGCTGCTGGATCTGCTCGGCCTCATCGGCCTGTATGACCAACTGGAGAGTGCCCTGTAGATAGCTGATCTGCCTTTCGTCTAGGGCCATGTAGAACGCTCGGAAGAGTGCGGCGAAACCGTCGGCGCTGTCGCTGTTGGCCAGGAGATTCTTCGTGAACGAGAAGGCGACCTGCCGGTCCTTGGCCTGCTCCCTCTCTGAGGATTGGTCCGGACTCGGCCCATCGGTCTCCCGCTGCCGGGGCACGCTCGGTGTGTCGACAGCTGGACTGCCAGGCTTGCGCGTCGAGCTGTTATCGACGGCGTCGTCGGCACTCAAGGAGCATTGACCTTCGTGAACCGGCTGGTGGCAGTCGGCGCACGTCTTGGGTTGTGGTTTGGCGAGGCGCAGGCCCGTACTCGCGAGGTTGACCTGTCCTGGTGCTGTGACCTCCACCTCGGTGCCTGCTCCGTCAACGATGCTCAGCAGGCCCTGGCTGACAGCGTCGTAGATCGCCTGCTGAAGGTCGCGGTCACCGCCGTAAAGCAGCGGCAATCGCGGGGCGCTGTAGAAGGCGGCTCGGATGTCGGAGAGGGTCTTGCCGTAGTCGTGGTCGCGAAGGTTGTGCAGGAGAGCCTTGGCGCTGAACTGGCCAGTGTCGAAAACCTTGTCCCGAGCGGCGAGGCCCTTCCAGACGAGCATGCCGTCGAGCGCGGTGATGTTGTCCTTGTCGAATGTGAGTTGGTCGAGGTACCGCTCCCCGTCCGGGTCGGGCTGGGCCAGGTAGGCGACATGCTGGTACGCCCGCTTGAGTGCCCTCTCCAGCTGAGTCTTGGCCTCGGCGAGCTCCTTGGCGCCGATCGTCTTAAGTTCGTCGTCGTTCTGAATCTCGGGCGCCTGCAGAGCCTTCTGCCTCGCCAGGTACTCCACCGCCAAGTTCCGCGCAAGAGCACGCTGCTGGGTGTTCACCACGGCGTACACCGCGCTGCTGGCCCACTGGACGGGGAGCTGCTGCGCACCTTGCCCGAGCCCCATGGCGACGGTGAGTGCCTCAAGGGTCGGCTTCTCCATGCCGTTGCGCAGGCTGTACTGCGCCGGGTCGAGGACGATGAGCCGTGTGGTGTAGGCGGTGTCTAGGCCAGCCGTGGCGAGGACGTCGGCGGGACTGCGCTGGGAGTCCGCCGCGACGAACTGCAGATCGCGGAATGGGCCGCTGCTGGCCAGCCTCTTCGCGATGTCGGCGATGACCTGGTCGCGTTCGGCCTCCGTGATGGTGCGCCGGATGTTCTTCACCAGCATGCGGTGAGTGAGCCGGGTGGAGAGGAAGTAACGGGCCGGCTTGTTGTTGCCCTGACCGGGAGTGATGTCGAGCGCGCTCATCCCTTGGTTCGGATTTACCAGCTCATCGACGACGCCGTCGGCGTCGGTGACGGTATAGGTGGCTTCCGGCACGCTGGTGGCCGCCTTGACCTCAGGAGCACTGGCTCCACGGCCCCGCCCCGGGCGCAGGGTGCCGACAACACTCGCCAGGAAGATGAAGGTGGCCGCCCGTTCAGCCGCGCGTGGATTGTTCGCGCCCCAAGTGCTGGACTGCCGTTCGAGGTCCTGGCGGCGCGCTGCACCTGACGAGCCGTCGTAGTTGATGACCTCGATCTCGGCCAGGCTCCGATAGTTCGCGATGGTGCGGTCGTCCTCCACCAGGCCGCTGCCCAGGAGCGCCTCCCGGACGGTGCTGTCCGACAACGGCAGGTCTCCGGGCCCTATGAGCGCCGGCACCCACTCGCCCGCCTTGCCACGCTGCTGCAGGGCATAGACCGTGGCAGCGAAGATGCGGATCGTGGACCGAACCCGTTGAAATCCGGTGACCTTGCTCCACTCCGACTGCGCCAGGCTCATCAGCATGGGGTGGAAGGGGTAGCAAGCGGTCATCTCTGCACGCCAGTTGCGGCGCCACGCAGCTCCGATCGGGTCCCAGACCTGCTTGCTCCAGGTCTTGTCCGTCAGCACTTCCTCGTAGAGCGCAGCAGTCGCAGCGAGCACCTCACCGGCGGGTTCGGCATCGAACAGCCGTCGGCGGAGGATGTCGGCGAAGTCGCCCACGCCGGTCACGGTAGTCGGCAGGCCGTTGCGGTCGAGCTGGCTGTTCAGGTCGTCGCGGCGGGCCTGAGCAGCGGGCGAGAGCGCGGTCTTGTCGACGTCGGAGGCGATCATCACGACCAGCATCGCGACACGAGGGACGTCATTGACGACATCGAGTAGAGCCCGTAAGAACGCCATGTCCTGGGCCGCCAGCTCGGTCTGGTTCGCGCCGTCAAGTCCGTTGCCGATGTAGTCGAGCACCTCGTCGACGATGATCAGTACGGGTCGGTTTACCGCGCTGATGGCCTCGGCAATCTTGTGCTTGTCGCTCCAGAACCGCCGATAGCGTTCGAAGAGGGTGTAGTCCTTGGAGAAAAGACGCCACAGGAAGCGTTCGTAGAGATTGACCGCGGGCCCGTCGAACTCCTCCACCCCGGCTCCTGGGGTCATGTTGTCGCAGGGCAGCACAACGACGAGCGGACGTCCGAGGCCGCCAACAAGCGGGTGGCCGATTCTTCCCCTCGCGCGCTCGGTCACCTTCTGGCCGAGTTCGGTTCCCAACAGCGCCCTTGGGTTGGCGGCCAGATGGTAGGCGCCGATGCACGCGTGCGACTTACCGCCGCCCATTCCCTGGTCGAGTCGGGTGACTGCTCGGGCTTTCAAGTAGTCATCGCCACCACCGATGCGGACTGCGATTTCGGTGAGCAGGTCAATAAGCCGTTCGGTCGGGTGCGTGATGTCACCGTAGTAGTCGGCATCGGCATAGGGCGGCCGGTCGGCTCCCGTGGCGTGAACGGCTCGGAACAGCGACATCTGTACGTCATCGATCTGCCCGGAGGCGCTCCGGATCTCCTGGCGGAGCTTGAGTGCCTTCCACCACGGCGTCACGCTGGTCGTCATGGCTTCTCTCCTGGGCTGATGGACACGAGGATCACGGGGGTGGGATTGGTCGTCATCACGTGAGCCGCAACTGGACATCAGCGATCAGTCGGAGCTGGGATTCTTCGTAGTTGTTCGCAGCGGCTGCCTCGGCGGCACTGACCACGCCGGCCCGGTTGCGCAGCACGCGGGTGAAGCGGACCGAGTCTGGGTCGTTGTCGGGAAGCCGGTCCGCGAGGAACTGAACTGCGGCCCACAGGAAGGTGTCGTCGGCCGCGTGCTCTGCGTCCACCAGTACCTGACCCATGGCCTGCAGGCCCTCCTCCGAGGCGCCTGCGAGCGCGAGGGCGATGTCGATGACGGTCGAATCCTCGTCGATCTTGACCTTGTAGTCGCGGGCAGCGATGAACTGCACACCCTTGTCGGCATCAGGGACCAGGTCGCGTATCGCTGCCAGGTCGAGCGAGGAAGCCAGAGCCTGCCAGCGCAGTTCGGACTTCGCACGGATCTGGCGGTTATAGAGCGTGATCCACCACAACGCGAACCGCGTTCGAGCGTCAAAGGTCTCCAGCGGCTGGTGGTTGATCTCGACTGCCATGGCTTCTTGGACTGCAGCTCGCGCCAGCGGAAGAAACGTATAGATGTCGACGGGTTCGCCCTTGGCGTCGAGGACTTCGCTGTAACGACCGACGACCTCCATGGCCGGTCCAGCAGCGGCCATCAGCATGTCCGCCGGGGCCAAGCCCCACCGCTCCCAGTCGGGGTAGCGCCGCTTGATCTCTGCCTTGATCTCGGCCTCGACCGCACCCTTGCGCCCGGGGGATCGTCCGGGTGCCATGGGGCGGCACGTCATGGTCAGGGTGGTCTCGATGTTCGCCTTGCCCTGATGGTTGCTGGCCTCAGTGTTCGCAGGCCAGGACCCGGTCATCACCAGGCCGGCCTTCTCGATGGCCGTGAGTAGGCGCTGCCAGACCTCCGGGTCTCCGGATCCGAACACTATGGTCACCAGTCCGTCGTCGCGGACCACGCGACGCATCTCGCCGAACGCCTGGGCGATCTTCGTGTCGTAGTGCTCCCGAGTTCGGTGCTCGTTGGGTGCCTCTCCCCGGACCCGCTTGACGATGATCTCTTCCGATTTCTCCTGGCAGCCGTGTTCGTCGGAAGTGATGACGAGCTCGGGCCAGGTGCCGTGCAGGGCTCGCTTCAGCCATGCGTAGATCAGATCGGAGGAGTCGGCATACGCGATCATCTCGTCGTACGGCGGGTCGGTGACCACAGCAGTGATGGACCTGTCCCGCAGGTTCATCGCGGCAGCGGACCCCCGCGTCACGCTGACAGGCGTCCCCTGGATATCCGCCATCAGGTTCGAGAGCGTCGCCATGCTGCTTTTGCACAGTGACGACCATGATCCCGCACCTGTGCCGATTCCTACTTCGAAGAAGTCCTGTGAAAAGGTGATTGATCCTTGATTTGCGTATATGTCGTGAACGCCCGCGCGACTGATGTCGATCGTGCATCCACGGGTAGCCCGTCGAAGCTTCCGAGCGACGACCGACCCGGCGTAACCGCTCAGTGCTCGGGCGTAGTCAGGACTCACCCCCGCCTTGTACATGAGCTCATCGGCCACCTCGGCGATGGACCGGGTGAGCATGACGAAGGCCAGGGTCTGCCGATCGCACATGAAGTCGCCGTAGGTGCGCGCCCCGTAGATGGACGGCCCGATGATGTTGTTGTTGCCCGGTGCGATCCGTTCGTCTGGTACGGCACTCAGAAACGGACTCGGGTCGGACAGCTCACGTAGTGCCGCGGGCGTTGCGGCGACAGCCGAGAGCTCTGCCTGAGTGGGCTCCCGGTACTCCTTGCCGGAGTCGTCCGAGTGGTCGGCCACCACCAGGAGCATGTCTGTGGCGCGCCTCTCGTCGGTGAGTCGTCGATGCACATCGAGTGGGTGCACATGACTGCAGAAGGGGCAGATCGCAGACTTCCCCGGCAGCGTGCGACCCTCAGCCGTACGAGCGCGCGTAAGTGTTGGAGTACGCCTTGGAGGGCCCTCGTGCACCACCGCTGCCCAGGTACCGGCAGCCGGGTCGGCCTCGATGTAGAACGACTGGCCGGGATCCATGACAGGCGGAGCGCCCTTGCGACCGCGCTTCTGACTCGGCCTTCGAAGCTCGTACGAGCCGACCAGAGGGAACCGGTTGCCACACTCCTGGCACGGTATAGCGATGGCCCACAGATACCCCCACGGTTGTTTGCCGTTGACCTCGGGGTAGTAGTCCGCCATGGCTGCCGTCCACCGGCGTCCGACCTCGTCGAGAGTTGCGCGAACGTCAATAAGCAGCCGGGGCCGGTCATCGTAGAGGGCGTCGCTTTCCTCGGCGAACGGCAGGCTTGGCTCCTGGGACCAGTCCCGGAGGGGGAAATCGGTGAGGAGTGTGCTGGCCAGTACCGCGACCGGACTGTAGTCGACGCCGTGGGCCTCAAGTCCGAGCCGCCCCGCCTCTAGCGGGATCATTCCGCGCCCGCTGAACGGGTCCAGGACGGATGCGCCCTCAGGGTTGGCCTTGAGGATCTCGTCGTGGAGCATCTGCCAGGCGGAGTAGCGCCCGGACATAGCCCCGTGTACCAGCTCTTGAAGACGCTGCTGCTCGGACTGATCCTCCGGCCAGGGCAGCAGCGAGCAGACCACCGCAGCCTTGGCCTGTGCTACTGGACGCTTCGCGAACCATGGGAACAGCCCGATCTCGGTCGCACCGCTTCCCCATCCTGCTGAACTGTTCGCCGAGACCTCGGCGCAGGGGAACCAGCGTTCAATCATTCGGGTCATGCGTTGCTCCCGGGGGCGTTCTTGAGGCTGCTGCCCGGGACACGGAACACCGCGTTCCCGGTCATGACGTTCGCGAAGAGGGTGGCTGGGTCCTGGTAGGCGCCGAAGAATCGGCCCTTGCCGTCGGCGCACTGGTCGATGACGTAGAGCCAGTACTCCTTGCGGTGCTGGGTCGCGATGAGGACTTCGTTGCCTGTCATCCGGATGCCGTCGCTGGCCGCGCTGCCCAGCACGCCCTTGACTTCGACATGGCGGACCTGGCTGTGGCGGCGGGCCTCCAAGTCGTAACCACGGCCCTCGGTGTGGACATCGGCCACGGTCCAGCCGTCGTCCTCAAGGAGCTGCTGCACGCGCCGCATGGAGACCAGCTCAGCGTCGATCTCGGCCCGGACGCTGATGTCGGCGGTGGCGAGGACACGGATTCGACCTACCTGCTTCGGCTCGGTCAGATGCACGTCCGCGAGCCGCTCGAGCTCTTCGAGTCGCTGAGCGGTCTGAGTCTGAAGCCGGTGCCGCAGCTCAAGACGGGCGGCGCGGTCATCGATGCGATCGGTCAGGCTCAGCGGCAGGTTGGTCAGGTCGCGGCGGGCCTGGGCGAACCAGTCGGCGCGCACCTTCCGGTGCTCCGCGACGGTCACGGCGGCTACTTCGCGGGCCGCTGTGAGCGCGTGGCCCTCCCGAGCCGGATGCGGTGAGCCGCCGTACTGGTCGGTGGGCACGAGGTTGGCCAGGGACTCCCATCGCACCGGGCGGGCATTGCCGCTGTCGTCCACCTTGATCAAGGTGGCCCATACGCTGGCGCGCTTGCCGTTGCTCTCGGTCATCGTCGCCTCGTACGCGTACAGGTCGTACGGGGTGAGGCTGGTGGGGTCGGATGCGGCGCCGGACTGGTACAGGTCCTCGGCCAGGGTGTGCTCTGCTGTGTTGATCAGGTCGCTGAAGCCGGGCTCACCGGGGCCGAGGGTGACGGTGTCACCGACGTCGATGCTCTCCGAGGCTTCGCGCACCACGTCTCCGCTGGTGGCGACATGAACCTCGTTCCGTCCGCCCAGAGTGGCCGGAAAGATGGCCTTGCCGCTTAGGGAGAGCCGCCGGAACCCGGGCCCGGCCGCGGTCGGAGCGGACTTCAGCACGCCGGCCGCCGCGAGCCGGTCGAGGTATGCCTCGACGATGGCCGGGTTGATGCGTGCGAACAGGTCACGCTGAAGCAGGGTCAGTGCGGCCACCGCGTCCACCTGGCTGGCCAGGCGTCGTTCGTTGTCCCGTACCTTCCGAGCTGCCCGGCTGAGTTCCTGCGCTTGGACCGCCTGGGCGGCCTCGATGGCCTGCTGCTTCTTCAACTCATCGTTGCCGTAGAGGTCCGACAGCCACTTGTCGTAGTCGACGCCGGTGATTTCGGCGACCGCGGAGAGGCTGTCGAACATCTGGCCGCGCAGCTCGTTCGCGGCCGTAACGAAGTTGTCCAGGAGGCGGAGCAGGGTCTTGCCTTCCCGAGTGTCGGTGGCGACCAGGTTGTAGAAGTAGACGTCGCGCTGCTGACCGACGCGGTGGATGCGTCCCATCCGCTGTTCGAGGCGGACCAAAGACCACGGGATGTCGTAGTTCACGAGCACGTGCGCGGCCTGCAGGTCGATACCCTCGTTGCCAGCGTCAGTCGTGACGATGATCTGGAATTCGCCGCGCATGAATGCCTTGCGCGCCTCGTCGCGTTCGGTCCTTCCCTGGCGGCCGGAGTAGAGCTGGGCGGTGTATCCCTGGGCCTGGAGTCGCCGGGCGATCCACTCGGCCGAATCTGCGTACTCAGTGAAGACAACGGCCTGTTCACCGTTCCCAGGGTGGATTCCGTGGGCGGCCAGGCAGTCGTCGGTGAGTCGCTTCCACTTCGACGGCTGCCAGCCAGAGTCACTGACTGTTGCCTCGATCTGCTGCACGAGGCTGTTGATCGCGGCCCGCTCAGCCCTGGTCGAGGCAGAGACCGTATGAATCACCTTGGCCTCATCGACCTCGGCCTCGTCACCGTGATCCTCGCGGTCGGCGATGAGCGCTGCCTCCGCCTCGCTCATCGCCCCCATGTGCTCGTGCCGCCGGCGCAGCGTCTCGGCCAGCGCGTAGAGACTGGAGGCTGCCCGCTTGCCGTAGACCATGCGGGCAAGCGGCTGCGCCACCAGAGGGAAGAACCGGTCGACCATATCTAGGGCGGCCCTGTAGAAGCCGTACTCAGTCTGCGAGAGCGGGACGCTGTGGTTGTGCGCGGTGCGCCCCTTGAACAGCCGGGTCGTGCCGTCGTAGTCGACTAAGTCCTCTTTCATCCGCCGCAGGAAGTGGATGGGGCCGGGACGCAGTGCACTGAGCTCGATGTTGGGGTCGTTGCCCGGATCCGGGTAGATCTCTGGGTCGACCAGATGCAGCAGGTGTCGGAAGAGCCACTCCTTGCCCCGGTGCGGCGTTGCCGTCATCAGCAGGGTCCGCGGGGTGTTCTTGGCCAGCAGCCGTCCGACCTGGTGGTATCCGGCGGCAGTCGGAGTCAGTCGGTGCGCCTCGTCGAAGACGACCAGATCCCAGCCGGCCTTGTCCGGCCGAATGGCGTCCTGCACGGCGGGATTCACGGCTGCTAACTCCAGCGACACCACCCACAGGTCGTTGGAGTTCAGAGCGTCCTCACGCACCGTGGCCGAGGTCAACTGACGCAGCCCGCCGCCCAGCAACCGCTGGAAGTCGTCCACCCACTTGGTGGCCAGGTTCGCCGGGCACACGATAATCGCCCGCTTGATCAGGCCGAGCCTCTGCATCTCACGCAGGTATAAGCCAGCCATGATCGTTTTGCCGGTACCTGGCTCGTCACAGAGGAGGAAACGCAACAGGGGCTGAGGGAGCATCGCTCCGTAGACGGCCGTGGTCTGGTGCGCGTACGGCTTCAGTGGCGTGGCGGCCATAGCGCTGGACTCGGCGTTGGTCGCCGCGGCATTCATCCACTGGGTCCACATCGCGGCCAGCACACGAGCCGAGTCAGCCTGCCCGTCGCTGACGAGAGGTCGCACGGTCTCGGTGTCTCCGGCTGCCAGATTCACTTCATGACGACGGTCTTCGTCGTCGACCAGGATGAGATCCCATGCCCCCGACTGGTCTCCGGCCAGGGCGAATCTGACTGTGGCGAACTCTGGTACGCCAGCAGCCTGGACCCTTACTCTCTGGCCGCGCTCAAACGTGCCTTGATGCTGCATGCTTATGCGTCAGCCGCAAGGCTCTCCGGAATCCAGTCGTTGAGACTGGCCAGAAGCCAACCCGCTGGATGTGGACAAGCCATGTCCCAATCCCTCCCCTCGGCCAGCCGCGGTCCCCCAACCTCAGACTGGCTAACGGAGAGTCAAATTACTGTAACCACTTGCTACTTCCAACACGAGGAACACGAAGAGGGAGGTGTAAGTGACGGTTTCCGGCCACCCCGTGGGCACAGGGATCGGTTGGAGGCCGACCTCCTCTTCGCGGTGCTCCGCAACGGGAGCGGACGACCAGGCCCGATCTAGGTGTGGGCTGTCAGCGCTTGCGGTGACGCCCTCTGCCGGGCCCGAGGCCAGGGCGGGCGGCCGGTCGTCCGGCCCGATTGCGGGCTCAGGGGCTGGCATTTGGCCGAGGAACTCCCGGGCAGCGTCCGCGTTCTGCAACGGCTAACGACCTCGTGCACGGTTGGCCGTGGCTTGGCGCTCGGGTGGCTCGTTGAACTGTGCATGA
This sequence comes from Streptomyces sp. NBC_01092, assembly GCF_045039535.1. Taxonomy (NCBI): domain Bacteria; kingdom Bacillati; phylum Actinomycetota; class Actinomycetes; order Kitasatosporales; family Streptomycetaceae; genus Streptomyces; species Streptomyces sp. NBC_01092. Next base: position 86,699 of record NZ_CP108659.1, read on the forward strand.
TGGGGGCTGGGGCGCGTGAGTTGATCGTGGCGGAGTACCGGGTTACTGGGTTGTCGCCGGATGTGATCGGGGAACTCATCGCGGAGGTGGGGCCGTTGTGGCACGAACAGCATCAGGCACGCCTCACGGTTCGGCCGCGGCGACGGGCTGTAGGGGCCGGGGCGAAGCACAAGTTCGTCTTCGTCGACAGGCTGCTGGCCACGCTGGTGAGTCTGCGTCATGGCACCACTCATGACGTGCTGGCTGCTGGTTCGGTGTGGACCGCTCCACCATCACCCGCGCCATCGGCGAGGTGCGGCCCCTGCTGGCGCAGCGAGGCTGCACGGTCGCGCCGGGCATCCGGCTGTGCACGCTCGCCGAGGTCATCGAGCACCTGGGCGCGGACGGGCGGACCGGGATCATCGACGGCACGGAGATCCGTGTCCGGCGCCCGGCCGCAGGCCGCAAGGACCGGGACAGGTTCGTCTCCGGCAAGACCAAGCAGAACGCCGTGAAGTCCATGGTTCTTTACGGATGCCGAGGGGCGGGTGCTGTTCTGCAGCCCGGTCCGGCCAGGCAGCTGTGCTGATATCACCCAGGCCAGGCAGGTTGGGTTGGTCCAGCTCCTGGCCGAGGGCCCCTTCACAGAGGTCCTTGCGGATGCCGGCTATCAGGGCATGGGCGCGCAGACCGGCGGACGCGTCGTGACACCGCCCCACCGCAAGTTCAAGAAGAACGCTCCCGCCTGGTACGAGGAACGGCACGAACTGCAGCGCAAGGCGCACTCCTCACGCCGTATCCGCGTCGAGCACGGCATCGCACACCTGAAGAACTGGCAGGCCCTGGCCCGCCACCACGGCCGCCGCGAGCACATGAGCGACATCGTCCAAGCCGTCGCCGGACTGCTCTCACACCAGCAGACCGCCAACCTCTACCGCAGCCTTCGAGTGTGAACACGGTCAGCACAGCGGCCCTCGACGTGCCACGGCCAACCGTGCACGAGGTCGTAAAGGTTGTCCCGTAGCCGGTGTGGCGGGTGGTGCGTTGACTGGGCATGGGTGGGGTGATTTCAGCTGGTGATCCGAAGTGGATCGAGCCGTTCTCCGGGTTGAGCGAGGTGCAGTTCGCCAGGCTGGTGGCGTTGGTGCGGCGTCGCGGTGGTGACGTTCAGCGGGGCCGTCCCTGGCGGCTGCCGTTGGAGGACCGGGTGTTGCTGGTGGCGACGTACTGGCGCACGAACCTGACGTTGCGGCAGGTAACGCCGTTGTTCGGGGTCTCGAAGTCGGCGGCCGACCGCATCCTCGATCACCTGGCGCCGTTGCTGGCCATCTCGCCGGCCCGACGTCCGCGCAAGGACACCGTCTACATCGTCGACGGCACCCTGGTGCCCACCCGGGACCGCAGCGTGGCCGCGTCCAGCAAGAACTATCGGTACTCGACGAACCTGCAGGTCGTGATCGACGCCAACAGCCGCCTGGTGGTGGCGATCGGCTTGCCGTTGCCCGGCAGCCGCAACGACTGCCGGGCGTTCACCGAGTCCGGTGTGGACCGGGTCTGCCGCGGTGCCCCGACCATCGCCGACGGCGGCTACCAGGGCACTGGCCTGCTCATCCCGCACCGCAGGCGACGAGGCCAGAGACACCTCAGCCCGCAGCAGGAAGCAGAGAACGCCGTCCACCGCCGGGCACGGGCACGAGTGGAACACGCCCTGTCCCGGCTGAAGACCTGGAAGCTGTTCGGGCCGCTTTGCGGCGTCCTTGACTGGGGAAAATTCTGACGGCGGTCCCGGCTTGGGTGACGTCGAAGGATCTTGGTGCGGTTGAGTCCGTGTGGAAGCTTGACGCGAGGGCTGGGGCAGGCGCCCTGGACTGTTGCCTCTGAGCACGCGAGTCAGATTCTTAAGTTGGCTGTGCCCTCACCAAGCCGGGGTCGTTTGGCGACATCGGTCTCCGAGGTGGTGGTTCGCGATGGATGTGCTGGTCGAGAGAGTCGCTGGACTCGACGTTTCCAAAGGTGATGTGAAGGTCTGCGTCCGTGGGCCCGTCTCGCAGGGGTCACGTCGCTACCGGGATGAGGTCCGCACCTTCTCCACGATGACCAGGTCAGTGCTGCTGTTATCTGACTGGCTGGCCGAAGAGGGCGTCGAACTGGTGGTCATGGAGGCGACGGCGGACTACTGGAAACCGGTGTTCTACCTGCTCGAGGAGCAGTTCGAGGTGTGGCTGGTCAACGCCCGGGACATCAAGCGGGTGCCGGGCCGCAAGACCGACGTTTCCGACGCCCGGTGGATCGCCCAAGTGGCCCAGCACGGGCTGGTCTCTCCGTCCTTCGTGCCACCCCCGCGCATTCGTCGACTCCGCGACCTCACCCGGCAGCGCACCAGCCTGGTACGGGAACGTTCCCGCGCGCTGAACCGGCTGGAGAAGGTGCTTGAGGACGCGGGCATCAAGACCTCACTCGTGCTCACCAAGACACTGAGCATGTCTTCCCGCGCCATGATCGAAGCCCTTGTCGCCGGTGAACGCGACCCGGTGGTGCTGGCCGACCTCGCCATCGGCAAAGCCCGCTCGAAGATGACGGACCTCCGTGAGGCTCTGACCGGTCGTTTCGAGGACCACCACGCCTTCCTGGCGTCCCAGGCCCTGGCCCACATCGATTCCATCGACGCACAGACCGCGGCGTTCGACCGGCGTATCGAGACCGAAACCGCGCCCATGCGCCGGCAGCACAATCTCCTGACCACCATCCCCGGCATCTCAACCCGCCTGGCGGAGGTCGTGATCGCAGAGACGGGCGTCGACATGACTCGATTCCCCACTGCGGCCGCCCTGGCAAGCTGGAGCGGCGTGGCTCCGGGGAACAACCAGTCAGCAGGCCGGAGTTACTCAGGCGCCACGACCCACGGCAACGTCTGGCTCAAGGGCGGTCTCGGCGATGCGGCAGCCGCCGCAGCACGCACCAAGGGCACCTATCTCAATGCTCACTACCGACGGCTGATCAGACGCATGGGCAAGAAACGTGCACTCGTCGCGGTCATGCACAAGATCGTCATCGCCATGTGGCACATGCTCACCAACGACGCTCGCTACCAGGACCTCGGACCCAACCACTGGCAACAGCATCCCCACCAGGCCAAACGACGGCAGCAACGCCTCATCGCCGAGCTGAGCGCACTCGGAGTCGACACATCCGGCCTCGAACCTGCCTGAACTTCCCCACTCCCCAGTTCTCCTATCGGGGCAATCGCCCCTGCCCTCACTCGGCTGTTTTCGAGTCAGATCCTGCGGGACTGCCGGCTCAAGGGCAACGGCGTTCACCAGGCCATGCTGGGCATCGCCCGGCTCCACAACCTGGCCCTCACCGGACAACTCACACCCCATACGGGACAAGCTCTAAAGGGTGTTGCACAAGGCCGTGTTCGGGCAGGTCAGAGCCTGTGATCGCGGTCTTCTGGTCATGATGCGAAGGCGAGGTTGTGCATGTGGGCAACGGCCTGGACGGCGTGGTGGAGGCCGTCGCCGCGTTGCCGGCAGTCGCGGAGGATCTTGTAGTTCTTCATGCGGCCGATCACATGCTCCACCCGTGCACGCACCTTGCGGTGGGCGGCGTTGTCGTCCTCCTCGCCCGGCAGCAGGGGCCGGTGAGGGCGTTTGCGGTGCGGCACGACCATCCCGCAGTTGAGGTAGGCGCCGTCTGCCAGGACGGTCACGCCCCGGCAGTGTTCGCTCAGCCCGGAGGCCCGCCAGGCGTGCGCGTCCGCGGTGGTGCCCGGCACCGGATGGGCGGCGGCGATCACAAGACGGGTGTCGGCATCGACGATGACCTGCACGTTCGCGGAGAACCGGTAGTTGCGTGACGATGAGCCGACGTTCCGGTCGCGGACCGGGACCAGGGTGCCGTCCACGATCCACAACCGGTCCTCCGCATCCGCCGGGCGGGAGACGGGCTCGAGCGACAGCAGCGGACCAAGCCGCTGGATGACCCGGCACACCGTGGAGGAGGAGACGCCGAACAGCGGACTCAACTGCCGCATCGTCAGATTCGTGCGGTAGTACACCGCCACCATCAGCACCCGCTCAGCCAACGGCAACGACCATGGCCGGCCCCGCAAGGTGCCGTTGCCGCCCCGCTCCCGCACCACCTTCAACAAGCCCGCAAACTGCGTCACCCGTAGCCCGGTGAACGTCTCCACCCACACCCGCTCGGCCCTCAACACCCCAGTCATACACCGGAGATGCCCAGCTCAGCGCCTTGCGCAACACCCTTTAGCCCGTGTGAAGACGCTGATCGGCCGGCTGTTCCACGTGTCGTACACGGTGGAGGGGACGCGGCGGCTACTGAAGCGGCACGGCTGGTCGTGGCAACCGGCCCGCCGCGCAATCGAGCGTGACGACGCTGCGGTGGACCTGTGGAAGAAAGAGGTCTGGCCGCGGGTAAGAGCATCGCGGCGGCCTGTGACGGCTGGATCGTCTTCGAGGACGAGGCCGGTCAGTCGCTGACGCCGCCGCGAGCCAGGTCCTGGGGCCGCAGGGGCTGCATCCCAGTTGTCCGCGTGCGCGGCCGGGGTTCGGGCCGTGTATCGATGGCAGGCATGACCTGCTACAAGCCTGGCGAGCGGTCCCGGCTCTTCTACTCCGTCCGCGAGTACACCGAACACAAGGACCAGCCCAAGGGCTTCGGCTGACGCGACTGGCGCGAACTGCTGATCCGCGCCCGCATCCAGCTCGGCGGCCCGATCGTCCTGGTCTGGGACAACGTCCGCCTCCACCTGACCAAGTCCTTGCGGGCGTTCATCGAAGCGAACGCGGACTGGCTCACGGTCTTCCAGTTGCCCACCTACGCGCCAGACCTGAACCCGCAAGAAGGCATCTGGTCGTTGGTCAAGCGTGACATCGGCAACCTCGCCGCAGGTGACCTCCGGCCCGATCACCCGTGCCGTGAAGCGCAAGCTCAAGATGCTGCAGTACCGACCGGAGGTCATCAATGGCTGCCTCGCTGGCACCGGCCTGGTGCTGGAAGCGTGAAAGGCTGGCCGATCGGCGATAGGCAGTCTGCCCGGTCGGAGTCTAAAGTAGCTGGTCAGATACGGTCACGAGAGGAACGAGAGCCTGCCTGCTGACGTAGCCGACGTGCTTGCGGCAGTCCTGAACGGGGACACCCCGGTTCATATCGCGCTCCAAAGGCAGGTTCCCCACCTCAGCGTGCGAGCGCGCTGCACATGTGGGTGTGGCACCGCATACTTCGAGCTCGACACCTGTCGGCGTACTGGCTCATCTGCAGAACCCAGTACGGGCTCAAGTGCAGAGGTGCGTACGAAGTTTTGGCCGGGTCGAGGGCGTCAGCCCTCGACCCGGCCGTGTGGGGTGAAGCTGCAGGTTCAGGCGGTCGCTGCGTTGCCGCCTTCGATCGCGAAGAGCTTGTTGCGGAGCCGGTAGCTGTTGCCGTTGATCGAGACGACTTCGCAGTGATGCAGTAGCCGGTCGAGGATCGCGGTGGCGAGGACCTCGTCGCCGAAGACCTGGCCCCACTCGCCGAAGGTCTTGTTCGAGGTCAGAATGACCGAGCCCTTTTCGTAGCGCCTCGAGATCAACTGGAAGACGAGGTTGGCCTCGTCCCGGTCGAGCGGGAGGTAGCCGACCTCGTCGACCACGAGGACGTCGGGCCGCTGGGAGAGCCGCATCTTGGCAGGCAACCGACCGATGGAGTCGGCCTCTTTGAGCTGGCGGACCATGTCGTCGAGGCTGGTGAAGTAGACGGTGAAACCGGCCCGGCAGGCTGCGACGGCCAGACCGACGGCGATATGGGTCTTGCCGACGCCGGGCGGTCCCAGCAAGGCGACGTTGGTCTTCGTCTCGACGAACGACAGCGTGGCCAGGTCCCGAATCTTGCGGGGATCAAGGTCTGGCTGGAAGGAGAAGTCGTACTCGTCCAGGGTCTTATGGTGCGGCAGCCGGGAGAGCCGCAGCCCGGTGTGGAATCGGCGGTCGTCACGGATGGCGAGCTCTTCGGAGAGTGCCAGGTCGAGGAAGTCGAGGTAGCCCATCTTGCTGGCATCCGCCCGCTGGATCAGATGCTCAAGGCTGGTGGCGGTATGGGGCAGTCCGAGCTTGGTGGCGGTGGACCGCAGTCGGGCGGTGACCAGTTCACTCACGCGGTGTCCTTCGATTCCGGGACGCTATGGGGACGGGGCTTCGGCCGGGTGCCGGCGATGCTGTCGTAGAACGACAACGGCCTCTTCCCGACCGGGATTTGGGCCGCGGCAGACCGGTTGAGCAGGTTCTGCAGTGGGCTGTCCGAGTCGGCGACCTGCCGGGGACGAACGGCGAAGTCGGGAACCTGGGTAGTGGTGCGGCGGCCCGTGCCATCGGGCAGGCCGTCCCAGTGGGACTCGTCCACGACCCAAGTCCCGCGGGTATGCGCCCGCGGATGGACGGCCAGTAGCGTGGACCCGCTGAGGTCCGGAGCCAGCAGATGCAGAGAGACGGTGTCACCACCGACCCTGACCTCGACCAGCTGCCGGGGGCGGACCCTGCGGGCCGGCACCGAATACAGGCTGGCCTCGAAGGCGACCAAACAGTCCTTGCCGACGTGCCGCAGGTGCCGGTCGGCGACGAGATAGGGCCGCTTCGGCAGCGGTCGCAGGGCAGCGTGATCCCGCTCGGCCCGCAGACCGATGACCTCCAGATGCGTGCGGTGAACGCGGGCCCGCCGCAACGGCACCCAGTTGACGAAGGCCGCGTCCAGCTCGATGACCGAGCCGAAAGACCGCCCGGCCAGGACATGGTCGCGGACGATGGTGACCTGCCGCTCAACCCGCCCTTTGCCCTGGGGCCGGTAGGCGGCCAGGACGTCGATGTCGAAGTTGTAGTGCCCGGCGAACGCGACCGCCTCCGGGTGCAACGGGACGGCCTCGCCCGGCGCGACGTGCCGGCGCACGACGGTCTTGGTCCGGTCGTAGACGATCGTCTTCGGAGCCCCGCCGAAGTGGGCGAACGCCCGCCGGTGGCAGTCCCAGAACGTCGACAGGTCCATCGACGTGGTGAAGCAGCAGAACGGATCCCGCGAGTAGGACAGGACCATGTGGAAGGAGTACACCTTCTTGATCCCGACGTGAGCGAGGATGTCTCCCTCGTCGCCCCAGTCGACCTGGGCCTGGGCCCCCGGGATCACCTCGAACCGGCGGTGCAGACCGGCGAGTTCGTCGGGACTGATCCCGAGTTCGTCCATCACCTGCGGCCGGGCCTGTTGCAGATAGAGCTTCACCCGCTGGTAGTTGCCGGTGAATCCGTACTGGTCGACGAGCCGTTCGTGGATCACCGTCCCCTTCAACGTGATATCGGCCCGCAGCCAGGCATCGATCACCGGCTTGAACGGCTCGATCACCTGCCCATGGCAGCCCTTGCGGGACGGGCCCTTCGGAGGCACCACCGGCGGCGGAGCCTCGATGTACTTCTTCACGGTCCGCCAGTTCAGCCCGGTCTCCCGGGCGATGGCGGAGATGCTCAGCCCTGCCTCATGCAGAGCGCGGAAACGGCGCAGATCCATCCAACGCTCCGAGTGCAGGATCATCGAGACGGGACACCCTTCGCCTCCTCTCACCTCGCGCGATGGCTGTCCCGCCGACAGTCCGTGTACTCACAACTCGCGTACGACACGCGCAAGATCAACCCGATCGAGTGTGTACGTGAGCCCGTACCCGCCTATGTGCATGACCTTGTACGCGGACAACACCAGCAAGGTGGTTCCTGCACCCACCGGCCCCAGCACGGTGGTAGCGGCCGAAGCGCAGCTCGTCACCGAAGCTGGCGAGTGCCCAGGTGAGGTCCTGGTCTTCACCCAGGGCGGCTACCTGTCCTGGCTGGAAGTCTGTTCATGGAGCGACGACATCGAAGTGACACTGGCCGCCGCCCGTCACTGGTTGCAGACACACTCTTGATCCCGAACGATCGGCGCCCAACACGCTCCGCGACGCCGCCGACATCACGAATTCAAGTTCAGATAGCGACTTACTGGCCCTAACAAAGCCTCTGGACGTGTCTGTGGGTGATCAGGCAGACGGCGGGTCCGAGGAAGGCCTCATGGATGTCGTCGCGGCGTTCCCAGCGGATCCGTAGGCGGCGGAAGCCGTGTAGCCAGGAGATCGTCCGCTCGACGACCCAGCGGAAGGTGCCCAGGCCGGTGCCGTGCGGTTGTCCCCGCTCGGCGATCGCGGGCCTGATCCCGCGCTGGCGCAGCAGCCGACGGTACTTGTCATGGTCGTAGCCGCGGTCCGCGAAGAGCATGTCGGGCCGTCGGCGCGGTCGGCCGACCACTCCCGCCACTGCTGGGATCTTGTCCAGCAATGGCAGCAGTTGGGTGACGTCGTTGCGGTTGCCACCGGTCAAAGACACCGCGAGCGGGATGCCCTGCCCGTCGGTGATGATGTGGTGTTTGCTGCCCGGGCGTGCGCGGTCGACCGGGCTGGGCCCGCTTTTGGGCCTCGCCGTACGGCCCGGACGCGGGAGGAGTCGATCACCGCCCGCGACCAGTCCAGCTGGTTCTTCGACCGCAGCTTGTTCAGCAGCAGCTGGTGCAGCTGGTCCCAGACACCTGCCTCGTTCCAGGCCGCCAGGCGACGCCAGCAGGTCATGCCCGAGCCGAAGCCGAGCTCCTGGGGCAGGTACTCCCACTGGATGCCGGTGTGCAGCACGAACAGGATGCCGCACAAGGCCTGACGGTCGGGCACTCGCGGCCGTCCCTCCACCAGCTCGGCGCCGGCTCAGGCAGCAACGGCTCGATAAGCGACCACAGTTCGTCCGACACGATCCACGGCCGCGACTGACGCTTCCCCATGCCCCCTCAACGAGCGACAAAGCAGACAGTCACATGATCAACCCGTTTTTGTTAGAGCCAGTAAGCCTCGAAATTTCTGGCGCATCACACTAGTCCCCTGACATGCGCTCCTGCACCGGCCACTGAATGGGCCGGCGAGGTGATCCTGAGCCTGCCCTTCCATCAGCATCTACTGTAACCAAGCGGTGACGGCAAGCCGGTCGCAGGCCAGTTCCCGACACACCTCGAACTCGGCGCATTTTGCCCCGAGTTGGTGTCCATCTGTGCATACCGAGGGCGCCCGAGTTGGCGGTCGCGCTATCGGGTCATCAGAATCGACGCCAACGGAACAGCGCTCCCAGCGTGTTGAGGCGACGACAGCAATTAAGGGAAGCTCTGATCATCCAGGGATGGTATCCGAGCCAGGACCTCGATCACGCCTGGTGGATGGTCAAAGGGCCGAAGTCGCCAACGGCATGCGCGATGAATTGGGGCGTGACGATCGGTGAATTGACCGCATTGGCTGCACGATGTCGACTGTGCTGGCCTGCTCCCACGGAGCCTCGAACGGCTGGCGCTGCACCACGATGCTTGCCGGTGTTCTTCGGCTCCGCCAATCAGGTCGGCGCGGACTACAACGAGGTCGGTTCGACGAGAATGCGGCCTCGTTCGGTGGTGGCGGTCATCAAGCGCGTGGCGGGAGGACAGCCATGACAGTCTGTTCGGCGACGGTGGCCGGGCCTGAGCGTGGAGTGCAGGTACCGGGGCCGATGAACACATCTAAGTACGCACCGTACGAACCGGTCGGACTACCTGACCGGACCTGGCCGGGCAAACAGATTACCGAGGCGCCCCTGTGGGCGAGCGTGGACCTGCGGGACGGCAATCAGGCGCTCATCAACCCGATGGATCTGGAGCGCAAGCGCACCATGTTCGACTTGCTGGTGTCGCTCGGGTTCAAGGAGATCGAGATCGGCTATCCGACCGCGTCCCGGGACGACTACGACTTCGTCCGGCACCTGGTGGAGACCGACGCGATCCCCCACGACGTGGTGATCCAGGTGATGACACCCATCATCGGTGACTTGATCGAGCGTACCGTCGCCTCGCTGGCGGGAGCGCGGCGCGCGGTCCTCCAGGTGTTCAACCCGACCTCGGAGGCCCAGCGGCGCCTGGTGTTCCGCAAGACCCGCAGCGAGGTAAAGGCGCTGGCGCTGGCCGGGGCCGAGCAGGCACTGCGGCTCCAGGACGCGCTGCCGGGTACCGAAATCTTCCTGCAGTACGCGCCGGAGTCCTTCACCCAGACCGAGCCGGACTACGCTTTGGAGGTCTGCAATGCGGTGCTGGAGTTCTGGGCGCGCCGGGCTGAGCACACCCTCGCGGTGAACCTGCCGGCGACGGTGGAGGTTTATCCACCGCAGGAGTTCGCCGACCGCATCGAGTACGTGAGCCGTTATCTGGCGCACCGGGAACGGGTGCTGCTCTCCGTACACCCGCACAACGACCGGGGTAGCGGGGTCGCGGCGGCGGAGATGGCCGTGCTGGCGGGTGCCGACCGAGTGGAGGGCACGCTCTTCGGTAACGGCGAGCGGACCGGCAATGTCTGCCTGATCACCTTGGCGATGAACCTGTTTTCGCAGGGCGTCGACCCGATGCTGGACCTGCGTGACCTGGACCGGGTGCGCCGCACTGTCGAGCAGAGCAACCGGATGCCGATCTCGCACCGGCATCCGTGGGCGGGCGACTTCGTGTATACCTCCTTCGCGGGCACCCATCAGGACGCCATCGCCAAGGGCCTCAAGGCGCGCGGCGACGCGCTGGACGCGCCATGGGACGTCCCCTACCTGCCGATCGACCCGCGCGACATTGGCCGCGATTACCAGTCCCTGATCCGCATCAACAGCCAGTCCGGCAAAGGCGGAATCGCTCATCTGCTGCACGCTGAATACGGGGTGGAACTACCCCGACGGCTCCAGATCGACTTCGCGGCCGCGATGCAGCAGATGTGCGAGACCCACGAGAGCGAACTCACCACGACGGAACTGTGGCAGCACTTCCGCCAGCGCTATATCGACCCGAGCACCGAGATCGACACAGATCCACCTGCGACTCACGACGACATGGAGAACGGGCCTGCGGGTTTGGCCGAGCGGCTGCTGGCGCTGTACGGCGTCGAGGGCACCGTGCAGGAACTGGTGCTCGGACGGACGGGAGCGGGCCACCAGGCGGACAGCGCGGCCTGCGAGATCCTCGTGGACGCGCGGTCGTTCTGGGGCGTGGGACTCGCCCCGTCCGAGGACGCTGCGGTGCGGGCGGCGGTGCGTTCGGCCGTCAGCCAGATCCGCAAGGACACCGCACCGACGGTCAGGGAGGTGGCCCGATGACGGAAACGAAACCGAGCACGCTCGCCGACAAGTTGTGGGACAGCCATGTGGTAGTGCCCGCATCCGATGACGACCCGGACCTGCTCTACGTCGACCTCCACCTCATCCATGAGGCCACTTCTCCGCAGGCCTTCGACGGACTGCGACTGGCCTCGCGCCGGGTGCGTCGGCCGGAGTCGACCCTGGCCCTCGAGGACCACAACGTCCCGACCGACTCCCTGGTGCTGACCGACCCGGTAGGGCGCAATCAGATCGAGGCACTGCGGCGCAACTGCGCCGAGTTCGGGGTGGAGCTGTACTCGATCGGAGACAGCCGCCAGGGCATCGTGCACGTCGTGGCACCACAGCTGGGCCTGGTACTGCCGGGCATGTCCGTGATGTGCGGAGACAGCCACACGTCCACGCACGGCGCGTTCGGTGCGCTCGCCTTCGGCGTCGGGACCAGTGACATGGAGCACGTGCTGGCCACCCAGTGCCTGGAGGTGCGGCGACCGCGGGTGATGTCCGTGGAGTTCACCGGCGCCCTCCCCCCCACCGGAGTGGGCGCCAAGGACATGGCGCTGGCGCTGATCTCCCAGATCGGGGTCAACGGGGCGCAGGGGCATGTGATCGAATACCGCGGCGAGGCCGTCCGGTTGCTCTCCATGGAAGCTCGGATGACCCTGTGCAACATGAGCATCGAGGCGGGCGCACGGGCCGGACTGATCGCCCCGGACGAGACGACCTTCGCCTATCTCGCCGGGCTGCCGCATGCCCCACAGGCCGAGAGGTGGGACGAGGCCATGGTGTACTGGGGCACGCTGCGCACCGATGAGGGCGCGGAGTTCGACCGGACCGTGACGGTCGGCGTCGCGGCGCTGAGCCCACTGGTGACCTGGGGCACCAACCCTGCGCAGGCAGTGCCAGTCAGCGGGGTGGTGCCGAGCCCCGAGGAGTTCAACGACCCGCTACAGCGGGCAGCAGCCGAACGCGCGCTCGCCTATATGCACCTGACCCCTGGCACCCCCCTCCGGGAGATCCCGGTGGACGTGGTCTTTCTTGGGTCCTGCACCAACGGACGGATCGAGGATCTGCGGGTCGCCGCTGAGGTGCTGTGTGGTCGGCGGGTCAACGAAGGCACCCGGCTGCTGGTCGTGCCTGGATCCATGGCGGTTCGGGACCAGGCCGAGCACGAGGGCCTGGACCGGTTGTTCACCGCCGCTGGCGGGGAGTGGCGCCTGCCCGGTTGCTCGATCTGCCTGGGTATGAACGCCGACCGGTTGACCGGCACGCAGCGCTGCGCTTCGACCTCCAACCGCAACTTCGAGGGGCGGCAGGGCGCGACGGCCCGCACTCATCTGGTGTCTCCCGCCGTTGCCGCCGCCACCGCGCTGGTCGGGCGGCTGGCCGGCCCGGCGGATCTCCGCACCATGGAAGCGCCCCTTCCCGCCCCGGCTGTCACCGAACTGCGATGAGGGTCCGATGGAACCATTGATCAGCCATACCGGAAAAGCGGTGGCGCTGCGCCGTGACAATGTGGACACCGATCAGATCGTCCCGGGCGAGTTTTGCAAGCGGGTCGTCAAGTCAGGTTATGCAGATGCCCTGTTCGCCCGCTGGCGGACGCAGCCAGGCTTCGTGCTGAATCGACTTGCGAGCAAGGATGCCTCCGTGCTCCTGGCCGGTGCGAACTTCGGGGTTGGCAGCTCTCGTGAGCACGCTGTCTGGGCGCTGCGGGACGGCGGATTCACCGCAGTGGCCGCCGCCGGCTTTGGTGACACTTTCCGCCGGAACGCCTGGAACAACGCCCTGATCCCAGTCGATCTGCCCGGACCGGTGATACGCGAGCTGATGGATCTCGCCGAGTCCCCCAATGGATTGACCGTCGTGGTCGACATCCGGGGGCGCGAACTGCGGGCCGACGGACGCTCCTGGACGTTCCCCGTGGACAACCGCTCGCGGCGACTGCTCCTTGAAGGACTGGACGTGATCGAGGCAACGCTGCGGCGCATGGATCGTATCGACGAGTACGAGCGCGGACGTCCCGCCTGGCTGCCCCGCGTCCGCCAGGGTGAGCTCCAGGCTCGGGCGGCAGCGAGCGCGGCAAGCACCACAAACCGGTCTGACGGGCCTGGGGCGCCCGGTAGTCCTGCCGCGATGCGTGCACGCATCGCGGCAGGACTACCGGCTTGGTGTACTGGCGGCTGCGACTGATGGCCGCATCCGCGACTGACCGCTCTGGACAGTCCGATCTTCGCCAAGGAGTTGGCCACGGAGCGGGAATCCTGATGGCGCCGGCAACGGCCTTCTCCGACGACCGCAAAGAGGCACCGCGCATGTGCGGGTGGCTTTCAACCGGACGTGCGCAAGCCTGGATGCGGCCCGGGAGCGGCTCCTGTCCGCGTCACCTCCCAGATGGAAAGAAGTTAGGAAGTGAGTCATTGCCCGGAGGTGTTGTTCTTGCCGGACGGTGCCGGGGCGGCACCGTGCCCCAGGCAGGCTGCGGATGCCGTCGAGCACTGTGCCTCCCTCGCCCAGGCGCTGCCCGTCGGTCAGCGGACCGTGCTGGTGCTGCGCTACTTCGACGACCTGAGCGCCCCCGGACATCGCCGTGGCTCTGAACTGCTCGCTCGCACCGTCAAGGCCCCATACCCGGCGAGCGCTCACGGTCCGGCGCGCCCATCCCGCGTTCCCCACCGACCCATCCTCCCCTTCCGGAGCCCACCGATGACGCCCCAATCCGACACCGAGCGGCTGCGTTAAGTGCTTGCCGAAGCCGCCTGCGACATCACGTCCTCCCCCGTCCCGCTGGCCGCAATCAAGGCGGCAGATAGAGCACACCGGCGCCGCCGCACCGCCGGGCGCGCTCATCCCGCTCGCCGTGCCGTTCCTGGCGCAGGGCGAGATCGGGGCGGTCGGCATGGTGGCCGCGCTCGCGGTGTCGGCGACCGTCGTGGACGTGAGCCCCTTCTCGACGAACGGCGCGCTGGTGCTGGCCGCGGCACCGGACGTGGACCGCGAGCGTTTCTTCCGGCAGCTGATGGTGTACGGAGGGATCGTGGTGGCGGTCGTGCCCGCGGTGGTGTGGCTGGTGCTGGTCGTGCCGGGCTGGGGGTAGGCCGGTGGACGACAACACTCGGTGGACGACAACACTCGGTGTCCGTTGAACAGTTAAGGAGTACGACGCGTGTCCTCTCTCTTCCCGGCCCTGACGGGCGCCCCGGCTCAGCGAGCCGCCCTGCGGTTCGGCGACCGTTCCCTGACGTACGGCGAACTCGGCGCCGCCGCCGGTGCGCTCGCGGCGCGGATCGGCGGGGCGGGCCGGGTGGCCGTCTGGGCGACCCCGGCGCTGGAGACCGCCGTGGCGGTGGTGGCGGCGCTGGAGGCCGGTGTCGCCGCCGTACCGCTCAACCCGAAGTCCGGGGAGAAGGAGCTCGGGCACATCCTGTCCGACTGTGCGCCGACGGTGGTGCTGGCCGCCGCGGGGGACGAACTGCCCGCCGCTCTGGGCGACTTGGAGCGCGTCGACGTCGACGTGCGGGGCGTGGGCCCGCTCCCCGACCGGCAGGCGTCCGGCGAGGATCCCGCCCTGATCGTCTACACGTCCGGCACCACCGGCCCGCCCAAGGGCGCCGTCATCCCCCGCCGGGCCGTCGCCCACACACTGGACGCGCTCCCCGACGCCTGGCAGTGGACCGCCGACGACGTACTGGTCCACGGCCTGCCCCTGTTCCATGTGCACGGCCTGGTCCTCGGCATCCTCGGCCCACTGCGCCGCGGCGGCTCGGTGCGCCACCTGGGCCGCTTCAGCACGCAGGGCGTGACCCGCGAGCTGAACGACGGCGCGACCATGATGTTCGGCGTGCCGACGATGTACCACCGCGTCGCCCAGGCCCTGCCCGAGGACCCGGGCCTTGCGCAGGCGCTGGGCAAGGCCCGCCTGCTCGTCTCGGGTTCTGCGGCGCTCCCCGTGCACGACCATCAGCGGATCACGGCCGCGACCGGGCAGCGGGTCGTCGAGCGGTACGGCATGACGGAGACGCTGATGAACACCAGCGTCCGCGCGGACGGCGAGGCCAGGGCCGGGACGGTCGGCGTGCCGCTGCCGGGCGTGGAGCTGCGGCTGGTGGAGGAGGACGGGACCCCTCTCACGTCGTACGACGAGGAAGGGGCGCCGATCACGCCGTACGACGGCGAGACGGTCGGCGAGATCCAGGTGCGCGGCCCGAACCTCTTCACGGAGTACCTCAACCGGCCCGACGCCACGGAGGCCGCGTTCACAGCGGACGGCTGGTTCCGTACCGGCGACATGGCGGTGCGCGAGCCCGACGGGTACGTCCGTATCGTCGGCCGCAAGGCCACCGACCTGATCAAGAGCGGGGGTTACAAGATCGGGGCGGGCGAGATCGAGAACGCGCTCCTCGAACACCCGGGGGTGCGGGAGGCGGCAGTGACCGGGGAGCCGGACGCGGACCTGGGCGAGCGGATCGTGGCGTGGATCGTCCCGGCGGACCCCCAGTCCCCACCCTCCGCGGCCGAGTTGGCGGACCACGTCGCCGCCCGCCTGGCACCGCACAAACGCCCGCGCAGGGTCCACTACCTGGACGCCCTCCCCCGCAACGACATGGGGAAGATCATGAAGCGGGCACTGACCTCATGACGGAACGGCTCGCGGCACGGCAGGTCGTCGCCCTGATCACCGACGCCTCCTCCTTCACCGAACTCCCCTACCCGGAACGGGACTCCGGGCCGGACGGCCCCCTCGGCTGGCACGGCTACGACGCCTCGCGCGCCCGCGCCGTCGAGCGCACCGGCGAGCAGGAGTCGGTGGTGTGTGTGGCCGGTCGAGCTCGGCCGCGAAGAATGCGCCGCGGCCTTGAGGATGTCGTTGGCCCGTTTCAGCTCGGCGTTCTCCTTCTTCAGCCGCTTCAGCTGGGCCGACTCCTCGCTCGTCGTGCCCGCACGGGTCCCGGCGTCGATCTGGTCCTGCCGGACCCACTTGCGCAGCGTCTCGGTCGTGCCGATGCCCAGTTTCTGGGCGACCGCTTTCATCGCGGCCCACTCGGTGCCGTACTCCGGCCGCACCTCGGCAACCATGGGCACCGCGCACCGCACGACGGCGCAGCTCAAGCGGGTACTGGGAAGGACGTGCCATAACTCGATGCTCTCAAACGATCGAGTCCCTACCGAACCCGGAACGGTTCACTCCGAGGTCTTGCCTTGAGACGTTTGGGGGCGATGCGGAGTTCGTCGGGCCAACGGACGTCGTAGGCCCAGCCAGCCTTTTCGAACAGAGCGATCAATCGGGCGGTGGGGTCCGGTTGCCCCTTCAAAGCACCGTGCCGGGCACTGTTGGGGTCGACGTGGTGAAGGTTGTGCCATCCCTCACCCAAAGTGAGCAGGGCGACCCAGCGGACGTCGCGCGACTGATCGCGGCTGGTGTAGTTCTGGGATCCGAAGGCGTGGGCGATGGAGTTCACGGACCAGGTCACGTGGTGGACGACGGCGTAACGGACCAGGCTCGCCCAGAAGAAGGTCGTTGCCGTCGCGTGCCAGTCGTGGGTCCAGGCGAGGATGACGGCCGGAGGCAGGAGCAGGGAGAAGGCGACGGTGGCCGGGTACCACCGGTCCAGGCGCCCGACGTCGGTATCTGCCAGCAAGTCGGGTGCGTAGCGCGGGTAGTTGGAACGCACGGGTGATGAAGAGAACCAGCCGACCTGGGCATGCCAGAGGCCCCTGATGAGCGCGCGCCGGGTGGTGCCGTACTTCCACGGCGAGTGAGGGTCTCCCTCGCGGTCAGAGTGTTGGTGGTGGCGCCGGTGTTCGGCCACCCACATGGTGACGGGGCCCTCCATGGCCAGGCCGCCGGCGATTACTAGTGCGATCCTCAGGGGCCGCTTCGCCTTGAACGACAGATGGGTGAAGTGACGGTGGTAACCCGCTGTAATGCCCGCGATGGAGAGCACGTACATCAAGAGGCCCAGAACCACGTCGTACCAATGGGGTCCCCAGCCATGGAACAGGGCGGTGGGCAGGGCGACGGCCAGGGTGGCCAGAGGGCCGACGACGAGGGCGAGCAGATAGCCCGTGCGCAGGGGGAGGCTGACCGGGATGGTGTCGGGGAGCGGAGCGCGCAGGCCGCCGGGAGGGGTGGCCCGGGCGCTCACGTAGTCCTACCCGCGGGAGTGGGGCCGGTGCCGCATCGCAGGTCCGGGGAGTACGCGTCGATGAGAGCAGAGGAACTCGCGTGACGGGGATGTGCGGGTTGGGATGTACGCTGGCTCATGAAAGCTGATTATCCGGGCGTGATAGGGCACAAACGCATAGGATGAATGAACGCGGGCGGATCGGGCAGAGTCTCTACCTATGCACCACACATTGGTGTCATGGGTGTCGGCTGCGGACTCTGTTCACGGCGCCGCTGCTTCGCCCGCGGGCGACGTTTCCTTCCATGATCGGAGGTGATGACCCCTTGCACACCATCACCTTTAGCAGCCCGACCTCTCACCACTATTGGGTGCAAGATCTGGTGTCGATCGGCCCCGTTCTCGCAGGGCTCCGGTACTCCTGGTGAAGTCCGTCGTTGCTGCCGGTTGCATGTGACTGTCCCTTTGCCTCCCTCCCGGCCTGCACCGTGCACCGTCTGTTGCGCAACCAGCTGCTCCTGGCGGTGAACGGTGCAAGGCCGGTTGCTGCTCGGGGCCGGGCCGTGGGCCGTGGGCGCAGTATTTGCACAACCCGGGCGGCACAAGGGTGCTGCACGAGCAGCAGGCCGTCATCGGCCGAGCAACAACGAGTCCCGGCGGGTCCCTGCCTATGCGCTGCAACGAGGCTGCCGACCGGCGCGTAACGGTATGGTGCGCTCTGCTTTGCTGTAAACACCTGCTGCCGGTTGCTGCTCTCGCTCCACGGCCCGCCGACCGTACAGCGGGCCATTCGTACCTTCGGTTCGCGTGGGCGGTATTCGGGGTAGGGCGGCCAGATGGTGCGGTCCCGGCCCGTTCCGTGGCAGTGCCAGCAATGCCCGGCTCACCGTCCAGGCCACACTATTTCGTGGCCGTGTGTCTGGCCAGGGCGGTCAGCCCGCGCACGAGCCGTGTGTCGCGTGGCATGGTGCCGGCATCCCGGCATCCACACCGTCAGGTAACTGGGCACCGGTCCGTACCCCGCGAGCTCCGCTCGATCAGGGGGAGCTCCGCGGCGATCAGTTGCAAGAGCCGGGTCTCGGAGAGCCAGCGCCAGTCGAGCGGGACGCGGGTGCTGTACCCGAGGTCGTCGGCATCCACGACGGAGAGGCAAACCGTCGCGGCGTCCTCCCACACCGCCTGAGTGCAAGCGGGTGGGTGGCCACCACCATGCTCAGCGCCTTCCACAGCGCGTACGCGTCGGAGTCCGTCTCGATCAGCACCTCGGGGTCCGGCGCAGTCTCGCATCCGGCATAGTGACAGCTGGATTGATCAGAGTCGTGCCGTCGCAAACGCTTCGGTCCGGGGCGCCTGCACCGAGGCCCGCATGCGCCGACCAGGTTCATCGCTTCGGCATCTCCATGTCGATCCGACTCATGCCTGCATACAGCAGCGACCAAGCTGTGTCCTGGACAGGAACCCCTATCGAGACAGCTCTTGTTTCGTTCTTCCGCAATAATTGAAGCTCACCACAGCGTTCGCTCAGAAGTGGCGATATTAGCGTCGATCCTTCTCCCCAGAAATTACCCAAATGTCCCTGCTGCGGACTTCCTCAGTACGGTTGTACGTACCTCAGCTCGTTCGTACTGTCGCCAGATCTGCGCCGGGCTCAGCAGCGTGAACCGACCCTGCGCATTGACCACCACGGTGTCTTCGCCGGGATCGGGGAACGGACTGTGGAGTGCCCCATCCACGGCCCGATACGGGCCGTGGCGGAACCATGGCGCGAACGAGCACAAGATCGGTATGTGCATAGATGCGTGGCACATCCGGATAGCCTCCGCCTGATCGTTCCACGCCGGGCGAAGCGTTATCGATTGTCCAGTGGGCAGCCGAGTCGCGATGACCTCCAGTTGCCGCTGCTGGCTAGCGCCGGAGAGCAGGTGGCTGAGCAGCTCGTCGATGAAGCTGTGGACCCGTCCAAGGTATGACCAAGGTCTTCCGAAAAGATCCCATTCCTGAGCCAGATCGACCGCTGCGGCCACACAGGATCGACCGGACAACCCATAGGCTGCCACGAGTGCTGTCAAAGACCCGGATGAACTCCCCCGGAAGCAGGAGTAGTCGGCGAGACGTTCGGATTCGCGCTCGTGATCAAGGTATCCCAGCTGACTGTAGATGCCGTACGCGCTGCCGTGGAAGTGGAGGATAGTCATGGCTTCTTCTCCGCGCTCAGCAAGACATAGTGCAATTGCCGGGTTTTGGTAGCTGAGCCGCAGAGCCGAGCCGTGGCACTGATTTTCCGCCAGCCGGGGGCCTTCCGCCCATCGGCGTCGACCGGCATCGGTCGACGCCGGATAAACTCGGAGAAGCCGACCATGACAGGTTCGTCAAGGATCTTGACCCTGCAATCACACAACCCGGCTGAGTCCGCCACTGTAAAGAGCTGATCGAGGCGGACGACAGCGGCCTCGGGTATGGCTGCAAGCGCGAGACCACGCCGCCACAACCAACGCGATGACCTGCTATCAACGGCTGGCCAGGCGAGTGTCGTCAGCGCGATCCGTCCAGACGGGACCAGCCGGGGCGCGACGCGGCTGAGCAACTGCGAAAGAGAGCCAAAATGATATGCGGCATCAACGGACACCACCGAGTCGTAGCTTTCTTCAAGCGAGGACAGGACCGTAAACACGTCCCCGGTATGGAGATTGGCAGCGATCGATCGACCAGCTGAACAGACCTGGTCGGTTCGCAGCTCGACACCATCGACGCGAGCCACGTCGAACTTGTCCGCCCAGAGCGCCAGGCTTGCCCCTCCTCCGAAGCCAAGATCCAGCACCGAGCCTCCTGCTCGCATACCCGCCGCCTCCCCCACTCGGATTGCCAGCGCGCGGCATGCCTCCGCGAAGGTCGATGCGGTGGACCAGTCGCCCAGGTTGCACCAGCCACTCGGCGCTGCTTCGTCCTCGAGTAGCCGGCTCGCAATGTCAAATCTTGACATCGAAACGCCCCTCGACCGGGTCGGGTCTTCCGCCCCGGAGACGATGCTGTCCGGTCAAGGCCATCACTACCCCAGGAGAAAGCACGATCGCCGCACAGAGTGCCGATAGCCTGCGATCGCGTGGCACCGCGATCACCAGCCAGAACGCCGTCGTCAGGACCACATCAGCAAAAACGCTCGCGACACATGGACTAACAAATTCGGCAGCCATGACATCCCCCAGCGACTGGCCGGAGTGCAAGCCACCAGCGACTGAACCGACAGCGCGGACAACCGCTGAAAGCTGAACGATCAGCAAAAGAGCAGCCAGTATCAGCGGCCAACGCCCAGGGCTTCGGGCACCAGTACGGCGTGCGGAGAAGAACGGCACCATAAGGGCAAGATGTATTCCACTGAGGAGAAGCATTCTCACGTTCCCCGGCGCCCACGGCAAAGCGACAATCATGACGCAGGCCGCAACGCAGACCCCCGCTGCGAACCTGGCCGACTCAGCAGCCGCCCCACGCGGCTTCTCCATCCTGGATGCTTCGCGCAGGGAGTAGCCGAGACTCACCGCACCGGCGAACGAAGCCAGCTGGAATGGCAGCTCATTCCTCGGCGTATCGGTCTCGCTGGCCAGGAAGTAGGTGCGAACCGTGACCCAGCCCAGCAGTTGGGAGGTCACCCACCACCGGACCGGGCTCGCCAGCACCTCGCCCCAGGCCTCGAAAAAGACATTCCCTTGCGCTAGCCACAGCCGCGCCGATCCGGCATCGACGAGAGTCTGGCGAAGGTAGAGGCCAATAAACAGCCAGGTGACAGCGAACGCCAATGCAGCCGATGCCAGCAAGCTACGACGATGTATCTTGCGACGGACACACACCGTCAAGCAGCCGAAAAGAACTCCGAAGTAGGCCACGTGCGTCGCCGCGCCTGCCAGTTCATGCACTGGAACCGCCGATCAGCGCCGCACGGCGACCCCACTCGGTGCCCGCACCGAGCCGCTCGCTCACCGCAATCGCCGAGCGGGTAGCAGTTTCGAGCAAAGGAACGCCGGGCGCGGCATACGATCCACAGAAAAATACGCGGCGTCCCCGATCCCCGTGGAGGCGATGAAGCGCCGAGAGCGCGGCCGCAGTGTCTTTCGTGACAACGCTCCGCTCGAAGACAACCTTGGAGTGAACTGAATCAACGGCAGGTGGCGCCGGAGCCTGCCAGGTCTGGAGCACGGGAGCCTCCTCATGCAGTGCAGGCTCGACCCGGTTGAGCCACACGGTCCACGTGGCTTCTCCTTGACCGGCCGGCAACAGGTAATTGAGCGGCATCCAATGCTTCCTCTGTCGCGGGAGGAAACGGGTGTCACTGTGCGTGATCAATGTCCCGCGTTCGTACGGGAAACGCTTCAAGACCGCGCGTTCCTGTCGACACCCCACTGGGTCCAGAAAGGTCGTCTGGTTGGCCTGCGTGGCCACCACGACGTAGTCGAAGCGATGGTTTGTACCAGTTGCCGTTAGCACGGTGACACCATTCGCGTCTGGCGACACCAGAGTTACGCCCTCACCGGTACGCACGTCGACACGTTCAGCCAGCCGTGAAACGAGCGCCGTCGTTCCCCCTTGCAGGCGCTGCGCTCTCGGTCCGAGCAGGATTGTCCTGAGCAATTCGAGTACTTGCATTGCTGGCCAATTCCGAAGCGTCTCTTGACTGCAGGTGCAAATAGTCGACAGGATCGGGAGTACAAATCGGATATAGAAGAATGGATCGAAGTGCTTCGCGCTCATAAACTGGTCGAGGGTTGGCTCATCGATCCCCTGAACAGCAATCCCGCGGTCCAACTCACGGGATAGGCGGATTGCGCCGTACGCGACTCGCAACGCAGCGGGCCCAGGATGCCGAAGCATTCCAGAGCCGAGGCCCCATCGGGCGGACTCCTGGACACGTCCGGCCCGAAGCCAGGTATGCCCGCTCATCGTACTGAACGACAGTCCGGCGTCGACCTCGTACGTGGACACTCCGGCTTCCCGGCACAATGCAAGAAAATGGGTCCAGTGAGCCGGATTGACGATGCGCAGGGGAACATCGACGGTGGCCGACCCACCGGCAGTCGACACCTCGGCAGTGTGAGCATCCATGCCGCACCTGTCATGCGCTTCGAATACGGTCACGACGTTACCGGACCGGGCGCAGGCCCATGCTGCGGCCAAACCAGCGATTCCACTGCCTACAACTGCAATCCGGGAACCCGCCATTGCGACACCCTTCAATCCGCAAGAGTTCCCAGAGAACTACCTGCACCATTGCTAGCCTGAAACGAAGGTGAAGTATTTTCACCAGCCAAAGACAATCCGGCCGTTTAGGCCTTACGATGAAACGCGACTACCCTCGTAGCCCACCGAATGACCTCCATGCGCATCTTCACATCGCCAGGCTGCAGCAAGACCAATGCAGCTGGATATAGTTTCGATCATGGGCTGCCCTCCTGGGCATCACCGTTACCCAAAATGACCACAGCGATCACCGCGGCCCGGACGATACAGAAGCACGGCTGGCACAAGCGTGGAGCCGGTCGGCCGCTGCGCTGATCACGTCGGTCCAGGGCCAGTGCGCCGCGAGGCGTAGGTAGCGGCGGCGGCCGGTGGTGATGAGTTGTGCGGCGGCTGAGAACAGGCGGAGGCGGAGCCTCTTCGGTTCCCAGCGGCGGGTCTTGCCGGTCAGGGCGAGCATCGGCATCCAGGCCAGCAGGTCCAGGGCGAGTTGGACGATCTCCAGTCAGACCTGATTCTGCGTGAAGTTGTGCAAGGGAAGATTGCGAAGGCCGGCGGAGCGGGCGTCTCGGATGCGGTCCTCGCAGCGGGCGCGCTGGCGGTGGCGCAGTTCGAGCCCGGCGATCGCGGTGCCGGGGGTGTTGGTGGCGAAGGCCGTCAGGCGCATGCCGTCGGCGTCGGTGAAGCGCAGTTGGGCTCCGGGGTGGTTGAGTCGGCCCGCAGCGCGGTGCCGGTGTCGCCACCGGTCCGTTTCTGCGGGCCGCTCGCGGAGTGAAGTAGGCCGCCGACGAGGTGCCTCCGACTGAGGTCCTTTTCCGACGGCCCCTTCCCGAACCGGACGGGCCACAGGCAGTTCCTGGACGCGCTGCACCGCTCGCATGCCGGGGTGGAGGACCGAGTGCGCACGAACAAGGCAATGAGACTGGACAACTTGCCCTCCGCCTCCTGGGCCGTGAACTGTCGTCTTTAGCGACCGCCGACGTGTCGGGATCGTCTCTGAGCTGTTGGAATGCGTCGCGTAAGAGTCCACGACGCGGGTGGCTTGCCGGTCGTCTCACGCGAATGAACAGACAAATTAGCGGACGGCTCCAGGAGATGCCTCGCACTCAGCTTGTTATTTATCCAGTTCGCCGGGGTTTCGTGCCCACCTTGTGGTGGGCAGGACGGCTGAACGCCTCGCCAGTGGCAAGCACTCTGCCCACGTCATGACGTGTGGCTGGGTGGCGGTTCCTCGAACCGGGTGGCCGACCAGGCCCGGGGCGGGACGGTTTTCGGTGCACCGGCCGGAAAGTCTCGAGGCTGTCGCACAACTCCTGCGCGGCGGTGGTCAAGAGCGATTGAATGTTCGGTTCCGGTGGAGGCCCGGGCGTCGGAATCTTGGTCTGTGGGGCGGAACTTTCTGCTGTGTGACCGTGACCGTGAACTCAGGATGCCTCTGGATGTACGGGAGTGGCTGCCGTCCGAGCACCTGTGCTGGAAGGTGCTCGACGTGGTCGGAGAGGTCGATCTTTCGGCGTTCGAGGGCAGCTATCGGACCGACGGGCAGGGAGGGGCGGCCTACCCTCCGACGAATCTGGTCGCGCTGATCCTGTACTGCTATAGCAAGGGAATTCGGTCTTCCCGCCGCATCGAGCAAGCGTGCTGGGACGACGTGGGCTGCCGGGTCATCACGGCGAACCGCAGAGTGGATCACTCCACCATCGCGCGGTTCATCCGCCGACACGGCGATGCCCTGAAGTTGCTGTTCATCCAGGTACTGGCGTTGTGCGGCCAAAGGGGCCTGGTGGATCTCGCGGCAGTGGCCGTGGACGGCTCACCGATGGAAGCGAACGCATCACGCGACTCCAACCAGCGTCTGCACCGCCTTGAGACGATTGTCGCCCAGTGCGAAGACGCGATCAGTGCGGTGATGGATGAGGCGCTCGCCCACGCACGGAGCGTGGAAGCCGACGATGTCCTGGACGCCGACAACGCCACCGTTTCCGACGACTGGCCTCGCCTTTCCCGGCTGTGCGATCGGTTCACGCGGGCCCGCTCGGCTGTGGACAAGCTGCATGAACGAGCCCGGCCGTCGGCTGGAGAGATCAGACTCAAGGTTGAGGCCGCAGAGCGCATGGTGGCCAGGGCAGAGCAACGCCTGGCAGCAGAAACCGCAGGTCATCAGGCGAAACTGAAGAAGTACGAGGACCGGGCGAGGGACGACAAGGCGGCAGGCCGCCGCGGGGCAAACGGCCGGCCGCCGGTCCCGATGGAACACAAGACCGTCCTCGTGCGACAGAGGAATCGCCTTGTGAAGGCACGAGCGTGGTTGGAGCGAGCCCGCAACCCCCGGCCCACCCCTTCTGCGCATGCCCGTGCCTGCCTGAGCGACCCTGACTCACGGATGATGCTCAGCAAGCGCGGCGGCTACCTGCAGGGATACAACGTGCAGATCGCGTGCGCACGCCGTCAGCTCTTGCTGGCCATCGAGGTGCATGACAACCCTTCGGACATGACGGCCCTCGTCCCGATGGTGGAGAAGGCCCAAGAAGGCCACCAGGCCGCCGGCCTTCCCGGCGACATCCAGCTCTGGCTCGCCGACAGCGGATACGCCTCCTCCGCTGCCTTCGAAGCCCTTGCTGACCTCCCGCTGCTGGTCTCGGTGACCAGCGAAGCCCACCAGGCAGGTTTCCCGCGAAGCGTGAACACGCTCGCGCCGGCCAACACGAGATGGCCGCCCGCCTCGCCAACCCAATTTGTCGCGCCCAATACCGTCAACGCAGTGCCCTGGTCGAGCCGGGATTCGCCCAGCTCTTCCAGCGATTTCGGCGCCACCTCAACTACCGCGGCCACCGGTCCGTGGACACAGAGATCAAGCTCTTGGGCACGGTCCACAACCTCAACAAGCTGATTCACCACGCGCCCAGAACTTGTTCTTGACCACCGCCGCGCAGGAGTTGTGCGACAGCCTCCCGGTCTTCGCGTGCAGGTTTCTGAACCCTCTGCGGACGCGGGCGGGTGTCAGTTTGTTCGGCTCAGCCGGCTTCTCCCACGGCCTGCGGAGGTCGGTGGCCAGCGGGCGCGCGAGCCGGAGCTGGGCACACGCGGCGATCACGAGCCACGTCCACCGGTCGGCCGCTTCCTAGCTGCGAAGCCGGGGTTTGGTCCAGCCGAGTGTCTGCTTGAACAGGCGAAACGTGTGCTCGATATCGAATCGGCGGAGGAATGACTGCCAGCAGCGGTCGACGTCCGCTTCGGTGCCGCCGGTGCCCGACCACCACAGCCAGACCGGCTTGTTGACCCCGCCGCTGGGCAGCTTCTCCACGACCAGCCGGATGACGGTGCCCTCGATGACGGGCATCGGGCCGTCGTGGTCAAGCCATGCGGCCCGGCGGGTCAGCCGCGGGTGCAGCCGGTCCCATGCCTGCGCGGTCGCCTTCCCATACAGCCGGGTATCTGTGGCCGTCATGGCCTGCTCGACACCCCAGGTTGCGGGATCGCCGAAGACGAACTCGCCACCATGCTTCGGCTGCGCCCGCCCTTGGGATTGGCCAGGAAGAACTCTTCGACAGAGGGCGCCGGCCGGCGCATCACGCGGTCGGAACGGAGCCGGCCGAGGATCTCCACGGGCAGGTTGGTCAGGAGGTGGGCGATGCGCGGGGCGTCGTATCCGGCATCCAGCACGACCAGGACCTCCGGGTCACCCGGCTTCCACTGGCGGGTGCGGTCGTTGACGAGGTCGGTGCGGCGCCTGACCAAGATCTTGAGGTCGACGGCTATCTCGTCGCCGGGCCGCAGAGTGCCGAGGTCCTTGCGCATGCGGGCCTGGTCGGCGATGACGAACGCGGCCTTGGCGTCAGTCTTGCCCTGGCCTCGGTAGGCGGCCGATGCCTGGTGAACGGCGAGTCCGGTGAGGTAGACCATCGGCTGGTCGTGGCCCAGCAGCAGGCCGATGAGGAGGGCGGCACCGCCGTGGTTGACGTCCACTGCCCACAGCGCGTCCTCGGAGAGCGCGAGGACTTCGCCGATCAGCTCCAAGAGCGCGGACTCGTCGTTCATGACCCGCCGCGACAGGAGGCGTTCGCCTTGCGCGTCGATCACCACGCAGTGGTGGTGTTCCTTGCCGATGTCCACCCCGGCCCAGATCTCGGGCACGGTCACCTCCGCCAGCTCGTCGTCAAACTGCAGTCCCGCAGACGACCTCGCCGACGTTGTCCTACACAGCGATCGAGTCGCGTATCCCAATTAGCGGTCGAGTCGTCACGGGGCTCCAGGCGGCCAAGTCATTTGAGCCATCAGACGGCGACAAGCTCACAGCCATACCCAGAACCCCTGGGCCCGACGATCTTACGAATGACCGTCTCAGACCCACGCATGGAAGGTAGGACAAGCTGATCTCTTTGTGCACTTCAGGGCGATCGAAGGCGGCGGGTTCAAGTCCCTGAAGGAGGGACAGAGGGTTACCTTCGAAGCTGTCCAGGGCAGAAGGGGATGCAGGCCGACAAGGTCCACGTAGCGGGATAGCTGTCGGCTCAGCCCGGCACCTCCACGCGAGAAGCGCAGTGGTCCGTGCCGAGAGCGTTCGGCACGGACCACTGAGACGGGGTGAGGGCCCGACGCAGGTGCCGGGCCCCTAAAGGGACGCGGTTTTCCGATGTCCAGTTCCCCGGAAACGGTAATCACGGCCCAGCGCAGGCCCGGCCCGGCACTCACCGTGATGTCCATGTCGTGCTCACCTCCCCGCGGCCGGGGTGGGTCCGGTCCCCGCAGGGGCGGCGTGTCCCGGGACCGGGCCGTTGTGCCGCACGGCCGCTCAGCACATGTGCGGCAGATATCAATCCAAACCCGGGCGAGGTTTCCCTGTCCAGGGCAGAGAGCTCCCTGGACAGGGGACGGCCGAGCCGCTGGTGGGTGCTGACGCTTTCAGGGGCGCCGGTGGTAGACGGTGAGGGTGTCCACGGGGCGAAAGCCGGCCTTGGCCAGCAACTGGGCAGCGGGGATGTCGCCCTCGGGGACATCGGCGGCCAGACGGTCCGCGCCGTGGGCGTGGGCATGGTGGAGGCACTGGTCGAGCAGGTGGGTGCCGATGCCGCGTCGACGGTGCTCGGTGCGCACGACCAGCTGCCATAGGACGGCCATGCCGGCGGTGTTGGGTGCGGGGGCACGCAGGATGGCGGTGGCGATGTGGCGGCCGTTGGTGCCGGTGAGTTCCAGCTGCCAGCCAGGAGGGTCAGCGACCGGGGTGACGTCGGCCAGCGGGTATTCCGGCGCCACGGGTGGGGTGGTCAGGTCGTGCTGGAAGTATTGCTGGGCATGGGTGGGGGTGAACCCGGCCGCGGTCAGCGCCCGCGCGGTGGTCTTGCGGTGCTGGACGGGCAAACCGGGAATGCCGGTGGCGGTGGCCGGGCCGGTGCACGCGTACAGTGGACGGCTGCCGAGATGGGCCTGGGCCAGCGCGATTAGCGCGGCGACCGTCTCGAACTCCTCGTGCCCGTGGAGCCACACGATCAGCCCGGCCCCATCCGCTGCCCTCAGTCCGCAGCGCACCGCTCCGACGACCCGGCCGTGCTGATCGCACACCACGAGGATGCCCGCACGGTGCAGGCCCGTGGCAGTCGACGCCAGGGTCTCGCGGGCGAGGTGCCGGCCCGGCAGCTCGTCGGCGTCGATCAGCTCCAGCAGCGCTGATGTGTCCTCTGGGTCCATGGGGCGGGCGGTCAGCCCGCTCGTCCCGTCCGGTAGCCGGATCGGTGCATCCATATGGGTCCACTCCCTTCCCACGGACCCTACAGGCCAGTGCAGCACACCCCGTCGCCCGCCGCGCCAGGCGAGCTCAAAAAGCCGTGGGATGATCTTGCCCTGATTAGCTCAGAGAGGACGGGCGGCGCGGGGGCGGTATCGCCCGCAGCATTTCCCACAGCGGGCGCGCGCCGGACGCCCACACGGCAAGCACCTGGTCGGCGAAGAGGACCTCCCCGCCTTCGGCCTTCGCCCTGGCCCGGATCGCCGGCCAGGTCTCCTCCCGCCAGACACGCACCGCTTCCGCGTCCTGCTCGACGGCCCGCTTGTCCGGGCGCTGGAAGGACAGGCCCCCAGCGGCGCAGGTACTTGCCCATGCCCTGCTCGGTCGGCCGCACCCGGTACAGCTTCGTGATCGGATCCCCCACACCCCGGCCCGCGTCCACAGCTGCTCGACCAGCCCCAGGTCACAGGGACGGTGATCCAGTACGGCCTGCCGGATCGCCTGCTGCTCGACCACGTCGAGCACCTGATGTTCGCCTACCCGGCGTCCAGCCACTTCGCCCACCAGTTGTCCACCGCCTTGAGCGAGACCTGGAACACCACCGCGACATCCTCGCGAGTCCGGCCCGCCACCAACGCGGCCACCGCCCGCAGCCGAAGGGCCTCCTGCGCGGACTGCGACAACTACCTTGCATCCCCCACCAGTTCACTCACACAGGGATCAACGACCCGCAACACCTACCGTTTCGGATCAATAGCATCCTCCCGGGCACCGTCGTCGGGTGCTGGATGAGTTCGCCTCCCATTTTCCTTGGCGGGCCCCACTTTCGTTCCGTCACGCTGTGTACGTAGGCATGGGCGGTGGCTTCGCTGATGCCGAACCCGGCGGCGATCTTCGCCGGGGTGGTGTGCTCGCGCAGGCAGGCCAGGGCCACCAACCCCCGCCCCGAGGCCGGGAGTTTGCACCGGCGGACACCTTCTCGGGTGAAGGTGAGCATGGTGACCCCTTAAGAATGCTGGTGGTCCGGGAGGACTGGGTGTGGCTGATGGTGACCTGCCATTGATGGCTCTGAGTGAGTGGCCGCCCGGTCCTTCGGGACGCTCCGGCTGCTGATTGAGAACTGCGGTCATCGCTGGTTAAGGGCTTGGCGGCGGAGTGTTCCCGGACCCAGAGAGTGCTGGTGCCCGAGGAACGGAGCGACGGTGGCGGAAGGTCACGAGCAGGTCTGGGTCGGCATCGACGCCGGCAAGGCCCATCACTGGGCGGTCGGAGTCAACGCCAGCGGAGAGAAGGTGTTCTCGAGGAAGGTCGTCAACGGTGAGGACGAGATCCTGGCCCTGATGGTGGCAGCGTGCGAGATGGCCGACGAGGTGCGGTGGGCGGTGGACATCTGCGGCCGGGCCTCGACCCTGCTGCTTGCACTGCTGATCGCCAACGGCCAAAGCGTGGTCTATGTGCCTGGACGCACGGTCAACCGAATGTCCGGGGCCTACGGCCGGCCCAAGCGCTACCACCGCCGCCTCCGACACGTCTTCTACATGGCTGCTCAAACCGCCATGATGCGCCCGGGGCCCTCCCGGGACTACTACCTCAAGAAACGCGCCGAAGGACTGATCCATGTCCAGGCACTGCTCGCCCTCCCACGCCGCCGAGTCGACGTCTTACGGGCCATGCTTCGTGACAAGAGGCCCTTCACCTCCGCCCCACCGGCCCCCCAATCGGCTTGACACCATCATTGAGACTCACTCCACGAGGGCGTGCGGCAGGTCGAGTGCGGCAGGATAGATGACCACCGAGGCACCCGGGGTTGATGAGTTGAGACGTGGAATCTCTCGCTCATCCGCCCGAGGGCCTCGTCCACTACGTGCCCAGCCCCGTCACCCGATCAGTGGCCAACTCGAAGAAGCTCAGTGAGCCTCTTTCATCCTGGGGTGGGAGGGTGAGATGGGCAGGTCGGGCGGGGTGGTGACGAGGCAGGGCCCCTGGTCGTTGGCGTGGTGATTCTCACTCATCACACCGGCGACCGAGGGGCCCCTGTTGGTTCCGTATCCTTCCATGCTCGATCCCGTACGAGCTTGTCGAGCATGTCTCCTGGCTCATCTACGCCCGAAGGCGTGAACTGCGCTCACCCTGGCGGACGTTGAGTTGCTTCCGGCAGGCCCTGCTCGCCCTGGCCCATCTACGCAAGAACGAGACGTATCGGCAGGTCGGCGCCGGATTCGGGGTGTCCGAGGCAACCGCCTGGCGCTACGTCGACGAGACCATCGACATACTCGCCTCCTGGGCGCCCGGCCTGCACGAAGCCCTGACCGGACTCGGCGAAGGCGACTTCGTCATCGTCGACGGCACCCTCATTCCCACTGACCGCATCAAGACCGATGAGCCGTACTACTCCCAGAAGCACAGGAAACACGGCATGAACGTCCAGGTCATCGCACGGCCGGACGGAACTCCGCTCTGGTTCTCGCGTGCGACACCGGGACGCACCCACGACCTGACCGCAGCACGAGCCCACGACATCATCCAGGCGTGCCTGACCCGGCAGATCCCCGTGCTCACGGATCGCGCCTACCAGGGCGCCGGCGCCACCGTCCGCACCCCCTACAACCACCACAGCATCCAGCCGCTCCACTACCAGCAGTTCAACCGCGACCACGCACGACTGCGGGCACCCGGCGAACACGCCTTCGCCCAGCTGAAGTCCCGGCGAGCACGCTGCTCCACCCGCCGCATCAGCACCATCGTCCAAGCCATCCACACGCTGCTGACCTGCGCCTATTCAGGATGAAAGAAGTTCACTGACGCTTTCACCCTCAAGCACTTCGGTTTCGACGATCTCATTCTCTTCCGCAACCACGATCGCACGCCGCTGTGGTGGTCCAGCGCGTTCCCCCTGGGGACTGTCAGCAGAAGCGTCGCGGCGCCGGTGTCAGTGACGTCACCCTGCAGCCGGACGGCGATCTCGTGGCGCATGATGAGGACGGTGCCCCGCTGCGACCTTCCCGAGACCTTCGGCAGATGCCGCAGCGCCAGGGCCAACTCGCGTACCTCAGGACGTAATTTCTCTGACAGCTTCTTGAAGCCGTCCGCGTCCTCGTGGGCCGCCTCCTCGCGGCCCTACTCCCCCGTCACCAGTTACTCACCCGTCCCCGTGCATGCGTGCTCCAATCGCGTGCCCGTGTGCACGACCGCGTCCCGCTCACGGGGAAAGTCCATCCGCGTTGGCAGCGCTGAGCCAGCGCTTCGCGGTCGCAGGTTAGCCCTCATCGATGACCCAGTTGAAGAACGCTCCGGCGCCCACACAAGCCGCCGTGTCGGCTATGACCGACTCCGCCGGACCACGGCCCTACAGTGCCGTCAGCACTCCTGCGCCCGCACCGGCCAGGACGCCCAGCAGCAGAACCAACGCAGCACGCACGGTCAGCAGCGACCGGTTCGCCCAAACCCTCCGACTGAACGGCAGCACCCCACCCACTGAACAGGGGTGCGAGCACCAGCACCTTGCAAATGTGGCCAGTGTGCCGCCCGGGTGCGAGGGTGTTCCCGCCCGGGAACAGAGTGTTCCCACGCAACCGGGAACACTAATTCCGCTCAGCGTACGCGGAGTTGCGTCGTCGACGTCCGTATTGCTACGACAGGAGCAGATTTCCGCTCAGCGCACTCGGGATGGGCCGCCTACCGTCAGCGTCCGCGGTGATGGATCGCCGGGCCGCATGATCACGAATATCCGTGACGTCTACTCCGCACGCGGAGATGCGCCGCTGAGCTTCGACCGGCACGACGGGGTCTCTGTTACCGCTCCACTATTTTGCACAAACCAACGCGATGATGTCCGATCTCCCGCTGCCCATGGGCTGCCGTCTCTCGCATATCTCGTGCACAACGGAAGTTCAAGGGCGTAACAACTTCTGGCGCCGCGCATCAACACCAATATGACTTCTTGGACTATCCATGCTTTGTAGCCGAGTGCAGAGACGGTTGTACGTCTGTGCAACGTGCGGCTGCCGTCGTGCTGCCATCCGAAGCAGCACGCATGCTGGCCCTACCCCGCCGTCCGTCGCACCCGGCTAGCCTCGAACCTGCACCGGCGAAGCCTCCTAACACTTCGCCCGCCGTTCCGTAGCAAAGCGAGGCGTGCCTTAGGAAAAGGAGGCACCGTGATCGACGGTTCATCAACGTGGCACCCAAAACACAGGATCGACCCTAAGATTCAGCAGGACGAAGAGTTCATGCAGATTCTGTACCGGGAGCATGCAGTTCCATTGCACACTTATGTCTTGCCGCTGGTGGGAGGAGACCGGCACCGCGCAGAAGACGTCGTCCAGGAAACCCTCGTGCGCGCCTGGCGCTACGCTGACCAACTGGATCTAACTCGCTCAATCCGGCCTTGGCTTGTCACCGTGGCGCGCCGTATCATCATTGACAGCCACCGCAGCCGTCAGGCACGTCCGCAGGAAATCGACTCCTCTCCGCTTGACCTTATGCCTGCGGAGGACGAGATCGGCAATACGCTGTCGCTCATGATGCTCTCCGACGCTATGAGCGACCTCACCGATGCGCACCGCGAGGTGCTGGTTGAATCCTACTTCAAGGGAAGCACTATCAATGAAGCTGCTGAGAAACTCGGCATACCTGCCGGAACTGTAAAGTCTCGCATCTTCTACGGCTTGCGGTCCATGAAACTCGCGCTTGAGGAACGAGGAATAGGGGCATGACCGTGCAAAAACTCTCTCCGGAGCACGAGGCGGTCGGAGCCTATGCGCTTGGAGTGCTCGATCCCTTAGACGTCCAAGACTTCGAACAACACATGGCTCGGTGCGATGCCTGTGCGCAGCGGCTCGACGAGTTCATTGGTCTCAGACCGTCGCTCGCGCCGCTCGCCGAGGTTGCTGCTACGGTTTCAGATCCTGCAGTGCTGCAGATCCAGCCAGGGCCGCAACTGCTGGAGAGGCTGGTTACTGCCGTGGATGTCAAGCGCCGTGGCAAGCGGCGACGGAACCTCTATTTGATTGCGGCCGCCGCATTGCTGATCATCGGTGGACCAGTTGTCACAACAGCTGTTACCTCCGATACCTGGACCGATCAGGCGATCCCGCTCGAACACTCCACCAGCCCGGCCCGGGACGCCTTCCTTAACCATGTGAACCACAAGGTCGAAGCTACGGATCCGGTCAGCAGAGTCACCGCTACTGTGGGCACCGAGGAGAAGGTCTGGGGCACACACGCCGTGCTGGAGCTCAAGAACGTCAAGGGCCCGCTCCGATGCAGCCTGATCGCCGTATCCAAGTCGGGCGCAGAGGAAGTAGTCACTTCCTGGTCCGTTCCACGGTGGGGGTACGGCATCCCTCACAGCACCGATGAAAGGAGCAAAGACCCGCTCTACGTGCACGGCGGGGCGGCTATGCCGCGTAACAGCATTGATCATTTCGAGGTGCGCTCCTTCGAAGGGGAACGTCTGGTTAAGGTCTACGCGTGACACAGAGAGTTTGCGGGTGATCGTCAGCGAAGCCCCTGGCTGACGAGCAGCACGATCAGGATGCCCGGAAGATGCTGCACCGGGTGAGGATCCTATGCACCAGTTGTTGGCAGGATCTCCCGGTGCCTTTTGGGAGGTCTGATCAGGGTCTTGTACGCGGCGGTAGGCACCGGCGAGAGACGCCCTTGCGCAGCGCCAAAACGATGGTGAGAGTCAAACCGCGCGGAGACTGACGCTCCGGGCATCGATCGCCTTCTATCTGCCGACTGGTGACCACTCCCTCCATAAGCGCTTAACTTTCCGCGTTCACTTCCGGTCGTTAGCGTCCGCCGCAGCGAGGGTCCCTCTCGTTTGTTGCAGACTCGACCCGCCTGGCCTGGATTTTTTGACCAACTACGCCATCTCCCCGTCCGCGGCGGGCACGCCGCGATGACCGGAGCCCCGTGGTGTGGCCGCTCTCTGCTGCCTCAACCGGTGCCCTGGGTGAGCAGTCCGCGGCCTTGGCTGCATGGCTGCGTGAACACCCGGACCCCCGCCCCGTCGACGTCGCGTGGTCGCTGGCGACCACCCGGAACGCTTTGCCCGAGCGAGCAGTGCTGATGGGGACCGACGTCAAGGAACTCCTGACCCGCCTCGACGCCCTCGCCGTGTCGGGACGTGTACCCGAGGGGGCAGGAACACGGGCCCGGGCCCGTGATGGTGCAGGGCCGGTGTTCGTCTTTCCGGGCCAGGGCACGCACTGAACCGGAATGGGCGCCCGGCTGCTGAAACAATCCCCCGTCTTTGCCGACGCGGTCCACCGGTGCGCCGAGGCGCTGCGGCCGTGGATCGACTTCGATGTCGTGGACGTGCTGCGGGGTGCCGACGGTGCACC
This sequence comes from Streptomyces sp. NBC_01092, assembly GCF_045039535.1. Classification (NCBI taxonomy): domain Bacteria; kingdom Bacillati; phylum Actinomycetota; class Actinomycetes; order Kitasatosporales; family Streptomycetaceae; genus Streptomyces; species Streptomyces sp. NBC_01092. The sequence continues at coordinate 121,293 of NZ_CP108659.1, forward strand.
GCCGCTGGAGTGCTCGGTGGCGGTCCAGCCTGCCCTGTACGTGTCTCTCGCGGAGCTTTGGGGTTCCTACGGTGTGCAGCCCTCCGCGGTGATCGGTCACAGCCAGAGGGAGATCGCCGCGGCGCACGTAGCCGGAGCACTCACCCTGGAAGACGCAGCCAAGGTGGTGGCCGTGCGCAGTCAGGCCCTGCGCAGCATCACGGGAGCCGGCGGTATGCCATCGCTCGGGCTCCCCGAGGACCGGGCCAGGGCGCTGCTGGAACGGTGGACAGGACTGCTGGAGATCGCGGCCGTCAACGGTCCGAGCTCCATGGCAGTCGCCGTATACGCGCACGCCCTGAACGAACTGCTGCAGCATTGCGCAGCAGGAAACATCTGGGGACGCCGGCTGCCCGTCGACTACGCCTCCCACTGTTTCCACCTCGATGCAGTCCGCAACGAGGTCACGGCAGGTCTGGACGGTCTTAGAGAGCATCTGATCAGTGTTCACGCGGATGCGAGTGGGATGTCCGTTTCGACTCGCCAGGTTGGTGTGGATTCTCCGGTCAGTTCGCGGGACATTTTGTTAGCCATCGCCCAGTGGATCATCGTCCGGGACCTCTGCGGGAGGGCTTCGTAGTCCCGCGCCAGGCGGCGACGTTTGCCGAGGTCTTCACGCTCTGTGCGTCCACAACGGCCGCGGTCGGATGCGCATCGCGCCCGTGAGCCCGCCGGGACTTGTCGCGTAACAGGTCGTGAACCTGCTGGGTGGTGCCGTCCGCTTCCCACTTCGCGTAGTAGTCATAGACGGTCTTGTAGGGCGGGAAGTCGTGCGGCAGATACTCCCACGGGATGCCGGTGCGGTTGACGTAGAGGATCGCGTTCACGATCTCCCGCAGATCGTGCACCCGGGCCGCCGTGCCGGGTCCGGTCCGTCTCGCTCGCCAGGCGGTGAAGACCGGTTCGATCAAGGCCCATCGGGCGTCGGACACGTCACTGCGGTACGGACGACGAACACTCACACCTCATGCAACGACGACCAACGACGCCAGTCACAAAAACATCCCAGAACACCAACTACCTAGATCAGATGCCCTCTTAGAGGTCGTTTTCATCTGCAGTGTGGGGACGGATCCGTGTTTGTGTGCGGTGATGGTCTGGTGCTGGTGGATCTGAGGGGTCGAATGTGACTGACGGGTCGGATGGTGTGGTGTTTGAGGCGCGTGTCATCTTGCGCCTGTCTCATTCCAAAACACCCCAGTCTGTTCCGTGCTCCCGCGAGGCCGACCGCACGCCTGGGCGCACGCCCCCGGCCAGCGGTATGCCCGGGACATGACGGAACGTCGTGCATATCCGAGTGACCTGTCCGATGCACGTTGGGAGTTGATCGAGCCGGTGCTGGCGGCCTGGCGGTTCGAGCGCCGCGGTCGGGCCCTGGACTTCGGGCGGCCGCCCCGGCACGATCTGCGCGAGATCATGAACGCGATCTTGTACGTGGACCGCACCGATTGCCAGTGGGCCTACCTCCCGCACGACTTTCCGCCCTGGCAGTCGGTCTACGGCTACTTCGCCCACTGGCAGAGGGACGGCATTTTTGCCCAGCTCAATGGCCTGTTGCGGGAGTTGGTGCGAGCACAGGAAGGCAAGGGCCGGCACCCCTCGGCCTGTGTCGTCGACGCGCAAAGCGTCAAGACCTCCACCTCGGTGCCCGCCAGGACGCAGGGTGTCGACGCCGGCAAGAAGATCGTCGGGCGCAAGCGCAGCATCATCACCGACACCCTCGGCCTGCTTTTGGCGGTGCTGGTCACCGCGGCCAGCGTCCAGGACTCCACCGCGGGCCGCGCCCTCCTGGGGCAGGTTGCTGCCGACCATCCCGGCCTGCGCAAGGTGTGGGTCGACCGCGGCTACCGCAAGCACTTCATCGAGCATGCCGCCACCCTCGGCATCGACCTCGAAATCGTCCAACGCGCCCCCGCAACCAGGGGTTTCACTCCGATCCCGAAACGCTGGGCTGTCGAACGGACCTATGGCTGGCTGATGCTGCACCGCCGCCTGGCCCGCGACTACGAGACCCACCCGCACCGCTCCGAAGCCATGATCCACCTCGCCATGACCGACCTCATGGCCCGCCGCCTCACCGGCGAGAACACCATCTCCTGGCGCGACCCGACACCAGGCCATCAAAGCCGCATCCAGGGATGAAACGACCTCTTAGCCCCCAGCCGCCCGCTCTCCCCATCCCTGGCAGGTCGGCGGAGCATACAGTCATGAACGCTGACTACTGGTACCAGGGCATCCGTCGGCCCGTGCTCTTCGAGCAGGCCATGCGAAACGCCCTCGATCAGGAGTATCGCCAGTTCATTGAGGTCGCGCCGCGCCCAGTCCTACGCAGCGCCATACAGGACAGTGCGGCAGACACCGCAATCGACGTCGGCGTCGTACGCACCTTGCGCTGCGACGCAGGGGACACGGCCGATTTCACCGGCGCCCTGGCGGAGGCTCACGCGAACGGCATCCAGCTCGCCTGGTCCAAGCTGTGTCCGGACGCCGAGGAAGTCGACCTGCCCACGTTGGTTTCGCCCTCCACCCCGCCCTGCTGGACGCGGCCCTGCACGGGCTGATGCCCAACGAGGATCAGGAAGACCAGTACGACGAGCGGCAGATTCTACTTCCCTACGCCCTCGACTCCGCTGAAGTATTCACAGCTGGCGCGACGACCTTGCGCACGACTCTGACCACGGCCGGCCCCGATCACGTGGATATCTGCGCCACCAATCCTGCAGGGGAAGAACGTGGTCGAAGTGCGCGGCCTACGGCTGCGCCCGATCACCGCCCGCGCTTGGCGCGCTACCCTGACCGCCGCCCCTGTCACACTGCCCTATCTGGCGTCCCGTTGCTTCTCCCGATGCCTCGCAGACCCCGGCAACGAGCCGCTGGTATGCCATCGGGACCTCCAAGATCCTGGCACAGGACCACAGCTTCAACCGGATGCAAGACCTGATCATGGCCCTGCTGCCCGACGAGTCGACCCCCTAGGTGATCTTGCTGGACTGCCGCAGCATAGTGGGCTCGTACCCGCTGGTGAAGAACAAGGACCTGGCCCGGCAAGTCCGTGATCGGCTGCACCACGTCTTGGCCGACACAAAGGCGTTCCTGGCCGAGCCGCGTCTGCGTGACGCGGCTGGTGCTGCTCACCCGCCACGCCCACAGCACCACCTTTGGCGAGCCCATCGCCGACCTTGCCGCGGCAGCCTGTGCCGGAATGCTCCGCTCGGCCCAGAATGAGTATCCCGGTCAGATCCAGCTCGTCGACACTGAGGGCGACCAGCCCGACTTGGCCGTTCTGGCAGCTGCGGCGGCAACAGGGCAGCCGCAGATCGCGGAACGCGGCGACCGCATGCTGGCCCAACGGCTCAGCCGCGCGCACAATGGCGAGTGCCTGGACCTACCCGCCGACGGCACTACCTGGCTCCTTGCGGGCTCCGCCTCTCACATCTTCGAAGAGATTGCGGCAGTACCAGCGCCGGATCTGGGTGAGCCCGTAGCCGCTGGCAAGGTCCGCGTCCGGGTGGAGACCTCCGGCGTGAACTTCCGGGACACGTTTGCCTGCCTCGGCATCCTCGAGGACTCCCCCATCGGCAAGGAAGCAGCGGGAACAGTCGCCGAGGTCGGCGAAGGCGTCAACAGCCCGCGTCCCGGCGACCGAATTCTTGTTCTTGCATTCGCATCAGGCGGAAGTTACGCGCCGATGATGGACGTAGGCCACCAGTACGTCGTCCCTCTGCCGCTGGGGTGGACACCCACACAGGCCTCCGGCCTCTTCTGTGCCTTCGTAACCGCATATCACGGGCAGTACGAGCTCGCCGATGTACGGCCCGGACACAAGGTGCGGAGCTCGGCTCACCAGCAGTGAAAGGCTCGGCGGCCATCATGCGGAACCCCCGGCGCTCGTCCGGCAGACCGCCGCCCTGCGCGTACCGCATAACGAGCGGCGTACCGCGAGGATCAAGCCCTGTCACGACAACCCGATTCATGCTCAGTAGGTCCAGGGACCCTGGCTGGGGCTGTCCGAGAGGTGGTGTCATCTCTGCAAGGACGGGCCCAGACCAAATTCTCCGAGCAGTACGGTGCGGAGATGAACAAAAGATTCGATGGTGGAGGGACGCTTAATGCTTGAAGCACAGGTCAGCGGGGAGTCCCGGACGGTCACCGCGATGCGTGCCGCAGAATTCGGCTACCTCGACGACGGACAGCATGTCTACCTCGACCACACGGGCGCCGGGCTGCCGCCACGGTCGCTGCTACAAGGGCACGTCGAACGCATCACCGGTAACTGTTTCGGCAATCCGCACTCGGAGAATCCGACGTCCATGGCGTCCAGTGAACTGCTCTCGCAAGCCAGAGCTGCGGTGCTTCGGCATTTCAATGCGGATCCCGCCGAATACGCTGTGGTGTTCACACCCAACGCCTCCGGCGCCTTGCGGCTGGTGGGCGAGGCCTACCCCTTCAGCCGAGGCAACCGACTTGTTCTCTCCGCCGACAACCACAACTCGGTCAACGGGATCCGCGAGTACGCCAGGGCAGCACACGCAAAAGTGGTCTATGTCCCGCTGAACGATCCCGAACTGCGGGTCGATGAACGGGATTTGTTCGATGCCCTGCCCATCAGACGGCGGCGTCCCTGCGGTCTGCTGGCCTATCCCGCCCAAAGCAACTTCACCGGGGTCCAGCACCCACTGGAGTGGGTCGCCGCGGCTCGTGCACGGGGATACGACGTACTGCTCGACGCGGCGGCCTTCGCCCCCACCAACCCCCTGGATCTGTCCCTGGTCCAACCCGACTTCACCGTGGTCAGCTGGTACAAGGTGTTCGGCTATCCCACCGGCGTAGGCAGCCTGATCGCCCGCAAGGAGGCGCTGGCGCGGCTGCGTCGGCCGTGGTTCGCGGGCGGCACCATCCGGATCGTGAGCGCCCTGGCGCAGTGGCACCTGCTGGCCGACGACGAGACGGCCTTCGAGGACGGCACCGTCAACTTCCTCTCGATTCCGGATGTTTCAGCTGGTCTGGAGTGGATCGACGGCATTGGACTGGACGCCGTGCACGCACATGTAATGGAACTCACGGACCGCCTGCTCACCGGTCTCCGGGAACTGAGGCACTCCAGCGGTCTCCCGATGGTGCGTTTCTACGGCCCGGCCTCCACGGAGCGCCGCGGCGTTACCGTCGCCCTGAACTTTCTGGACCGGGACGGCCGGGTCGTCGACGAGCGGATCGTCACCCGCGACAGCGCACGGCTCGGCATCTCGCTGCGCGCGGGCTGTTTCTGCAATCCGGGTGCGGGCGAAGCCGCGTTGTCGTTGACTCTGCAGACGTTGCGGTCGTCGATGCGCCGCCCCTTCCACACCATGGACGAGTTTGTGGAGAGGCTGGGGTTGCCGTCAGCCGGTGCTATCCGGGTGTCGCCCGGGCTGGCAACCAATACTGCTGACGTGGATGCGTTCCTGCAGTTCGCCCGGCATGCCTACCGCGACCGGATTCCCGACACCGAAGGCCTCATCCCGCGGCTCGGTTGCTGACCCTACGGGTCTTATGGATCAGGGCCAGCACAGGCGGCGGCTATCACGGACAGGGCAAAGGAGCCCGTGGCTCGGGCACCCTCGAAATCAGCCTGGGTAAGAACTGGGGGAAACTTGAAGGTGATGAACATGGTGACTACAGGACTGCACATCGCGGCCCGTGGTGCTGGGCAGTCGGTGCGCGGCGCCGGCGAGGTACTGCGCGATGTCTCATTGGACCTGATGCCCGGACAACTCACAGCCGTGGCCGGTAGCAGCGGTGCAGGAAAGACCATCTTGCTGGAGACGCTGGCCGGGCTACGCGTCCCCAGCAACGGTGAAGTCCTGCACAACGGCATCAGGCCGGCGCGGTCAGGACCCGGTTTCGGCTATGTCCCGCAGGATGACATAATCCATCGTGAACTTCCCCTGCGACGCACTTTGGTGTACTCTGCGGGGCTGCGCATGCCCCCTGGTACGGCCGCTGAGAAGATCGACACAGTAGTGGCCGAGGTGCTTGACACGTTGGGCCTTTCCCACCGTCTTGGGACGCCCGTCGGAGCACTCAGCGGGGGCGAGCGCAAACGCGCGAGTATTGCCGTCGAGCTCCTGACCCGCCCGGGTGTCCTCTTCCTCGATGAGCCCACATCGGGCCTCGACCCGGCCACCGGTGCCGAACTCATGCGAACCCTGCAGAAGCTGGCCAGCCAGGGCACAACGGTAGTATTCACCACCCATACCCCTGCAGACCTCGCCTACTGCGATCAGGCGGTGTTCCTCTCTTCCTCAGGCTCGCCCGCCTTCGTAGGGCCGCCCGAGAACCTCTGCCCGGCCTTCGGCGTTGCCACCGTGGAGGAGGTCTACGGGGCGGTCGCAGCCGGAAGCTCCGCAACACCGCTACCGCCGGTCACCGCCACGGCCCATGCGTCGGCCGCAGCCTCTCAGGTCCAGCCAGCCGCCCCGGGAGCCGCAAGCCAATGGCTGCTGCTGACCCGCAGGGCAACTGAGATCCTGCTGAACAACCGGCTTTCGGTCGCGGTGCTCGTCGGCTCGCCGATGATGATCGTGGCGATGTTCGCGTTGCTCTTCCGCGCGGACGCCTTCGACCCCGCCTCGCCCGACCCGAGTTCCTCGGCGATGATTCTCTTCTGGATTGCCTTCGGAACGTTCTTCTTCGGCCTCACCTACGGTCTGCTCCAGATCTGCACCGAGCTGTCCGTGCTGCGTCGCGAGCGCCTTGCGGGACTGCGTATCGGCCCGTACGTCGCGTCGAAACTGACCGTGTTGCTGCCGGTGCTCGCCGCCGCCGATGCGCTGTTGCTCGCCGTGCTCCGCGCCCTCGACCGGTTGCCCGCAGCCGATGCGGCCACGTACATCTCCCTCTTCGCGACCGCTGTACTGGCATCAGCTGCCGCGCTCGCCCTTGGACTGCTCGCCTCGGCCACAGTTTCAGAACCTGGCCAGGCTACCCTCTTGCTACCAATGCTCTGCTTCCCGCAGGTTCTCTTCTCCGGCGCCTTCGTCCCCGTGCCCCGGATGGCCTGGGGCGGCCAGGCGCTCAGCTGGGCCATGACTAATCGCTGGGCCTTCGAGGCGCTGGGCAGCGGCGCCGGACTCGAAGGGCTGTGGCGCTCCGGCAACTCACCGCTCGGGCCGCCACTGCTCGCCTCCTACGGTGACAGCTTCGTGCATTCGGCGGCGCGCGGCTGGCTGATCCTCGGCGGGTTCACTCTGATACTGCTTGCCGCCACCTGGGTCGTCCTGGTCCGCAAGACCCGTGGGGCCAGCAGCCGTTCCGCTGACTGAGACCTTCGGTCCCGGGACCTGATCCGCCGGAGCTGTTCGCGGACGACACCCCCCGTGCCGCCTTTTCCCCTGGAGATTCCCATGCCTGTGCCCAAGCCCGCCCGCCGCAGTGGCAGGCCCGGTCCACGCACGGTCCGCGATGCCGGGCTCACCGAGAAGATCGCCGAAGTCCACGAGCGGTCCCGCGGAACTTACGGTGCTGCGCGCATCCATGCCGTCCCTGCAGCGCGAAGGCGAGAGTTGCGGCCGCCGCCGCATCGCGAGACTGATGCGCCGGGCTGCAGGCGAGGGCACCGGACGACGATCCCTGACCCGCGGGCCGCTGTCCGGCCCGACGTCGTCGTCCGCAACTTCGCTGCCGACCCGGCCGGCCTCAACAGCCGCTGGTGCGGTGACATCACCTACGTCCCCACCGAGGAGGGCTGGCTCTATCTGGCCACCGTCATCGACATCGCCTCCCGCCGGGTGGTCGGCTGGTCCGCCGCCGACCACCTGCGGACCGAACTGGTCACTGACGCCCTCCGGTCCGCCTGCGGCCGGCGTCGTCCCACCCGGCCGCTGATCTTCCACTGCGATCGCGGCTGCCAGTACACCAGTCAGCACTTCGCCACACTGGCAACGGAGTTGGGCATCCGCCCGTCCGTCGGCCGCAGCGGGCAGTTCCGGGACAACGCGCTCGCCGAGTCGTTCTTCGCCACCATCAAGCGGGAGTTGCTCGGAACGCAACCCTGGCCCAGCCGGGCCGCCGCCCGCACGGCGATCTTCGACTTCATCGAGAGACCCTGTTGCCCAATTCGAGTGAAGCCAGCGTGATCACGGGGCATGCGGCGTCCGGGGCCATGAGCGTGTTGTGCGACGGTCTCAAGGGCACGAGCTGGGTGTCCGGCCGCGGGGAACTGGGGGTGCGGCGGTGTCGATGCGCTCGGACTCAGGAGCGGAGGTTCCTGCCCTGACGCGGGATGTGGCTCGCGCGGCGTGCCCCAAGGGCTGTCTGGCCATGAGGATCCGGGACGGCCTCGGTCCGCTGTTCTCGGATGAGGATTTCAAGGCGGCCTTCGGGGTCAGGGGGCGTCCCGGGATCTCGCCCGGCCGGCTGGCCCTGGTCAGCGTCCTGCAGTTCGCCGAGAACCTGACTGATCGCCAGGCCGCGCACGCAGTGCGGGCCAGGATCGACGTGAAATACCTGCTGGGCCTGGAGCTGACCGATCCCGGCTTCGACCACACAGTGCTGACCGGGTTCCGGGACCGGCTGCTGGCGCATGGCATGGAAGCGAGGGTCCTGGACCTGCTGCTGGAGCGCCTCGCCGAGCTGGGGCTGGTCGGCTCCGGAGGGAGGCAGCGCACGGACTCGACACACGTACTCGCCGCGGTCCGCGGCCTCAACCGCCTGGAGTTCATCGGCGAGACGCTGCGGGCGGTGCTGGAAGCACTCGCCGCAGCCGCGCCGGACTGGCTGCGCGCGTCGATGGACCCGGCGTGGCAGGAACGCTACGGGGCGCGGGTCGACGCCTACCGACTGCCGACCGACGAGCAGGAGCGGCGCACCCTCGCCCGGCAGATCGCCACTGACGGATACCGCCTGCTCGAAGCTGTCTTCGCGCCGACGGCGCCAGGATGGCTGCAGCAGGTGCCTGCCGTCACCGTCCTGCGCACGGTGTGGGTGCAGCAGTTCACGCGCACCGTCACCGACGGCGAAGAGGAGGTGCCCTGGCGGGGAAGGACGATCTCCCGCCGAGCAGAGCAATGGTCGCCTCGCCCTACGATCCTGAGGCCCGGTACGCCAAGAAGCGCGGATCCGCCTGGGTCGGCTACAAGATCCATCTCAGTGAGAGCTGTGACGACTGCGGGGCGTCGAAGCGCCCGCACTTGATCACCCACGTTGTCACGACCGACGCCACGGTCAACGACGCGATGGTCGTCGAGGAGGTCCACGACCGACTCACCAGCAAGGGTCTCTTACCAGGGGAGCATCTCCTGGATGCTGGCTACACCTCGGCCGAGCTACTGCTCACCGCGCCGACCACCCGTGGCGTCAGCGTCGTCGGCCCAGTCCGGTCCAACAACACCCGGCAGTCGGCATCGGGCGGAGACTTCGGCAAGTCCGCCTTCACCATCAACTGGCCGGCCAAGCACGCACTTTGCCCGACCGGTGCCACCAGCAGGTATTGGACGGAGGGAGTGGACAACAACGGCCGGGACGCGATCCGCATCCGCTTCGCGACCGCCACCTGCGCGCCCTGCCCGGTGCGCGATCAGTGCACCAGATCCACCCAGTACGGGCGGCAGCTGACTGTCCGGCCCCAGGAACAGGACGCGGTGTTGGAACGCATCCGAGCGGAGCAGTCCACCGACGAGTGGAAGGACCGCTACGCGGCCCGCGCCGGCGTCGAAGGCACCATCCACCAGCCCGTCGCGACCGCCGGCGTCCGCCGGACCCACTACATCGGCCTGGCCAAGACGCGGCTCGCGCACATTCTCACAGCAACCGCCATCAACTTGATCCGTCTCGACGCCTGGTGGAACGAAATCCCCCTCGCACGCACGCGCATCTCCCGACTGGCAGCCCTTGACCTCGCAGCGTGAGGTGTATTGGGCAACAGGGTCATCGAGAGCTGGTACAACTTGCACCGACTGCACAGCAGCCTCGGCTACCTCAGTCCCGCCGACTGCGAGACCGCACTCGTAGCCTGACCACCACACCGACGGTGTCCGTCAAAGCGGAACAAACTGGCTCGTCGCGCGTTTAGCGAAAGACCTCATATGGATCTTGGTGGGCCGTGATCATGCGTCGTGTCGGTTGCTGATCTCATCGCGGTTCTGTTCCCGCATTTCGTCCGCTTGCACGTCGAGTCCGTCAGGGTGACAGGCCGTACGGTTCGGATACATGCACGCGGCCGGGAGCCCTCTGCGGCCTGCCCTGGCTGTGGCAAGTGCGGAGAGGCGGGTCCACAGTCGGTACGAGCGCAGGCTCTCCGATACGGCCATTTCGAACCAGCAGACCGTTCTTCACCTGCGAGTTCGCCGCTTCTTCTGTGACGACGGCGGATGTGAGAAGAAGACCTTCGCCGAGCAGGTCCCGGGACTGACCTTCCGGCATGACCGTTGCACTGTGCTGTTACGGAAAGTCCGCGAGGCCATCGCCTTGGCGTTGGGCGGCCGGGCTGGCGCCCGGCTCGCCGAAGTGCAGGCCATCGGGATCGGCAAGGACGCGCTCTTGCGTCTCATTTCGGGCCTTGCCCGATCCGGTCCCGGGCAGTGTGCGGGTGCTCGGCGTCGACGATTTCACTGAGCCCTTTTCAAGTTGGCGGCGTTGACCACGTGTTGGACGGGCTGACTGAACGAGGAAGCGCCTGGTAGACGGTGTCACAACCAAGATCCACCGTGCTGCCAGGAGCTTCGAGTGCTTGTGTACCCGTCGGCGATCGACCTGCCCAGCCGTACCTTGCGCTACCTGACAGGGCAACTGGCCGCGCGGCGGCGCGAGATCGGCACTCGATGGCGACGTCTGGCAGCCGGGCGCCAGGCCCTGCTCGTCCTGGCTCATCTGCGGTGCGGTGACACTTACGCCCGGCTCGCCGCCGGGTTCGGGATCGGTATCGCGACGGTCTACCGCTACATACGCGAGGCCGTCGATCTCCTGTCCGCCCTCGCTCCCACCCTGGCCGAGGCCATGGACACGGCCCGGAAGAAGGCATTCGTGATCCTGGACGGCACCCTCCTGCCGATCGACCGGATCGCCGCCGACACCCCGTACTACTCCGGGAAACATAAACGCCACGGCATGAACGTCCAGGTCCTGACCGATCCGTTCGGCCGTCTGCTGTGGGCCTCGCCCGCCCTGCCCGGCTCGACCCACGACCTGACGGCAGCCCGACGCCACGGAATCGTCAACGCGCTCGCGGCCGAGGGGCTCAAGTGCTGGGCAGACAAGGCGTACCAAGGTGCCGGACATCCCGTCCGCGTGCCGTTCCGAGGCCGCCGGCTCAAGCGGTGGAGGCGACGCCACAACACCACCCACGCAAAGATCCGCTGCGTCGGCGAGCAGGCCATGGCCATCCTGAAGGGCTGGCGCCTCCTGCGGAAACCCCGCTGCAGCACGACCCGGATCACCGACATCGTGAAGACCGTCTTCGTCCTTCACCAGGCATCAACGTGAGGATGAAAAGCCTCAATGACTACGGCTTCACTTGACTGCTCCCAGCGAAAAACCCTGGACAAGCTTGCCCTGAGCGGCGAATCCAGCGGCCAGCACCGGCAGTGAGACCACAACGGCTGCCGCGCAGACCTGGGCGAGGAACAGTCCTTGGCTAGTGACGAAGCGGGTCAGGAAGACCGGCGCAGTCGTCGCGTTGACCCCGGTGAGTACGCGAGCGAACAATATTTCGTTCCAGCTGAAGATGAAGCAGATGAGCGAGGTTGCTGCGATGCCCGGCGCGGTGATCGGAATGATGATTTTGTGAACAACGGTGAGGATTCCGGCACCGTCGATTGCTGCAGCCTCAAACACATCCACCGGGATCTCTGCGAGAAATGAGCGCATCATCCATACCGCGATCGGCAGATTCATGGCGGTGTATAGGACGGCGAGCAGCCAGATGTTGTCCAGCAGCCCTAGCTCCTTGGCGAAGAGGTACACCGGGAGGAGGCCCGCGACGGCAGGCAGCATCTTGGTCGCCAGGAAGAAGAACATTACGTCGGACCATCGGCGCACTGGTTTGACAACCAACGCGTACGCCGCAGGGATCGCGAGGGCAAGGACGAGCACGGTCGAGGTGATCCCCGCGGTCCCGGAATTGATCAAGGCTGGCCAAGGGCTGGCCCCGGTTGAGGCGCCGAAAAACTCGCGATAGCCCTGGAGCGTCAGGGGCGCGGTAAGTGAGGGGGGATTCGTGGCGGCATCCGTCTCGCTGTGAAGAGAGGTCAACACCATCCAGGCGACTGGTGCGAAGAAGGCCAGCCCTGTGGCCCAGGCGGCCAGTCCTCGGATGGCACTGGGGTGATGTCTGGCTGAGTCGCGGTTGTGCCGGCAATGCGATGACAGTGCCCTAGCAATCCTCATGGAGGTCTCCCTTCGTTGGTGGGCGGAACGGGGGCCAGATGTAGCTAATGACCTGAGTGAGCGTCTTTCATCGTGAGTTCGTGCAGATCAGGAGGGTGTGAACTGCTCGGACGATGCGGCCGAGGCGATTGGTTGAACAGCGTGCCCTTCGGAGCAGGCGCCAGGACTTGAGCTGGGCGAAGGCGCGTTCGCCGGGTGCCCGGAGTCGGGCGTGGTCGCGGTTGTACTGCTGGTAGGGCTCGGGCAGTTCGCGGTGGCCGTAGTAGGGGGTGCGGACGGTGGCGCCGACGCCTTGGTAGGCGCGGTCGGCCAGGATGAGGATCTGGCGGGTCAGGCAGGCTTGGATGATGCCGTGGGCGCGGGCGGCGGTCAGGTCGTGGGTCCGTCCCGGCGTTGCCCGTGAGAACCACAGCGGCGTACCGTCCGGCGTGGTGATGACCTGGACGTTCATGCCGCAGCGGTCCTCACTCTGGAGCGGCAACGCTGAAAGTCTCACTCAACACGACCACCGGCCGGGGGGCTTCGTTGGTTCCGTATCCTTACATGGTCGACGTCCCGCACGAGCTCGTTGAGCACGTTGCGTGGCTCATCTACGCCCGAAGGCGTGAACTGAACTCACCGTGGCGGAAGCTGGGTTGCTTCAAGTAGGCCCTGCTCGTCCTGGCTCACCTGCGGAAGAACGAGACGTTCGCCCAGGTGGGAGCCGGGTTTGGCGTCTCGGAAGCCACCGCGTGGCGGTACGTCGACGAGACACTCGAGGTCCTCGCCGCGTGGGCGCCCGGCTTGCGCGAGGCACTGCTAGGCTCGGGGGAGGGCGACTTCGTCATCGTCGACGGCATGAACGTGCAGGTCATCGCCGCCCTGGACGGCACACCTCTCTGGCTCTCCCGCGCACTGCCGGGCCGCACCCACGACCTGACCCCGCCCGGACACACGGCATCGTCCAAGCCTGCCTCACCTGCCAGATCCTCATCCTGGCCGACCGCGCCTGCCAGGGCATCGCCGCCACCGTCCGCACCCCCTACTACCACCACAGTATCCAGCCACTCCACTGAGCCTCTTTCAACCTGAATAGTCGCAGGTCAGGAGGGTGTGGACGGCTTGTACGATGGTGCCGATACGGCGGGTGGAGCACCGTGCCCGCCGCAGGACCCGCCACTGCTTGAGTTGCGCGAAGGCGTGTTCACCCGGAGCCCTCAACTGGGCGTGGTCGCGGTTGAACTGCTGGTAGTGCTCGGGTTGTTCGCGGTGGTGGTAGGGGGTGCGGACGGTGGCGCCGGCGCCCTGGTAGGCGCGGTCCGCGAGCACAAGGATCTGCCGGGTCAGGCACGCCTGGACGATGCCGTGAGTGCGGGCCGCGGTCAGGTCGTGGGTCCGCCCTGGTGTCGCGCGCGAGAACCAGAGCGGTGTTCCGTCCGGCGTGGCGATGACCTGCACGTTTATCCCGTGCTTCCTGTGCTTCTGTGAGTGGTAGGGCTCGTCGGCCTTGATGCGGTCGGTGGGGATCAGCGTCCCGTCGACGATGACGAAGTCGCCCTCACCGAGGCCGGCCAGGGCCTCGTGCAGGCCGGGTGCCCAGGAGGCGAGGATCTCGAGCGTCTCGTCGACATACCGCCAGGCCGTGGCCTCGGACACCCCGAACCCTGCCCCGACCTGCCGATACGTCTCGTTCTTACGCAGATGGGCGAGCACGAGCAGAGCCTGCTTGAAGCAGCCCAGCTTCCGCCACCGCGAACCACGTTCACACCTTCGCATGTAGATGAGCCAGGAGACATGCTCAACCAGCTCGTACGGGACGTCGAGCATGGAAGGATACGGAACCAACAGAGCCCCTTGGCGCCGGTGTCGAGTGAGATCAACACCGCCAACGACCAAGGGGCTCTGCCATGTCACCAACAACCCACCTGACCTGCCCTTTCACCCCCCAGCGACAGGTTGAAAGAGGCTCACTATGCTCATATGAGCAACTATCGCTCAATTTCTCAAAAAATCTACGCTGGAGCACCTTCAAGCTATTGACATCGCCTTCCATCGGTCTTTAATTGAGACATAGGTCCACACATGAGATGTATGAGCTCATATGAGTAGAGTTGCAGCGCATACTCGTTTAGCGCAACCAGTCGCCCGAGGCGAACGACTCTCACACCCCACACCGCAGCATTAGCTCGCAGGTGTCCCACGCAGAGTCCGCGGCAACCTCAACGGGTGATTCGTCTACCGATTGAAGGGCCGAGACAATGGATGCCGTGGCTGAGATTGCGACTCTCCCTGATACAGAAATAGCCTCCGCCTCGCTCATGTTGGAGCCGGCCCTGTCCGCCCCCCGGCGGGCGCGGTCCTTCGCCAGGGAGTCTCTGTGCCGTTGGGGGGAGATCGAGGAACTCATCGAAGCGGCCGTTCTGATCGTCTCTGAGCTGGCCACGAATGCCGTCTGTCACGGCGCTTCGGTCCCCGCGGCCGAACCTGAGGGGGCGCCGGACTCGTTCATCAGTCTCACGCTGGCGCTGCACTGCGAGTCGCTCCAGATCGAGGTGTTTGACGGTTCATCGATCCTGCCTGTCCGGCGCGCAGCCGGACACGAAAGTGATTGCGGACGCGGGATAATGATCATCGAAGCGCTTGCCGGGTCCTGGGCATCCGGCCTGGTGCCCGACGGCGGCAAGTGGGTCAGGGCCTCCCTACCGCGCGCAGTCGACGCCCTCGCCCAATGACCTGTTCGTCACAGCCGCTTTTGCCGGACACCCACTTCGGTGACGTGACGACTCTTGGGTCCACGGCTGAATATTTCGCAGAATGGGCGGTGAGTCACCACGTGAAGACTCAGGGAAGACGACGAGCTGCGCTCAGCGCAGGCCCGGAAGAATTGGTTCAGACGGCTGCCATGGCGCGGATGTTCTATCTTGATGGCAAGTCAAAGATCGAGATAGCGGAGGAATTCGGCATCAGCCGCTTCAAGGTGGCCCGGAGACTCGAAACCGCCCTCCAAGACGGATTGGTCCGACTCGAGATCCACCTTCCCGCTGAACTGGACGCCGAACGCTCCGAAGCCCTGCGCGTACGGTATGGCCTGAGCCACGCCGTCGTTTTCAAATCGGCGCATGAAGACCCAGACGATCCGGGGCTGTCAACCCGCCGCCTCGGCGTGGTTACCGCGGGCCTGCTCGCTGAGATAGTCACGGAGGGCGATGTCCTGGGGCTCATCTGGGGCCCCGAGATCGACGCGCTCGGCCGTGAACTGACCGCACTGGCGCGGTGTACAGTCATACAGCTATGCGGTGTGACGCCGCTGCGGCCGGTGAATGCGGACACCGTGGGGGCTGTACTCCGGGCCGCTGCGATAGGGGGAGGTGCCGCCTACCCCGTCTACGCGCCGCTGCTGCTGCCTGACAGCGCGACAGTCCGGATGCTACGCGAGAAACCAGGCGTCATCGAAGCGGTTAGCCAGTACGGCCGGGTCACAAAGGCGGTCATCACAGTCGGCGTATGGGGGCCGAGACTGTCCTCCGTCTACGAGGCGCTCAGCGAATCCGAACGCGAGGAATACGAGCGCCAAGGAGTGTGCGCCGAAGTGTGCGGATACCTGCTCGACGCGGAGGGTCGGAGCATCGCCCCGGAACTAACCGAACGGATGATCGCCGTCACTTTCGAGGAGCTACGCCGAATACCCGAGGTGATTCTCCTGGCTGACGGCGTCGAGCGGGCCACCGCCACGTCGGCAGCACTGAAGACCGGCCTATTCAACGGAATTGTTGCGAACTCGGGGATAGCCGAGCGTTTGCTCGAATGATGGCTCGACTCTGCCGGCCCCAATCGGCCTGCTCATGAGGTGGGCGCTCCCGGACACCGTATAAGCCGCAAGCATTGCGCGGCCCTGATCGCGCTGTGGACGAATCTGCGAGTAAGCAATGAGCGAAGTTTCGAGTCACCAAGTGAACCATCTGCCGGGCGAGATGACGTCGTTCCTGGGGCGCCGGCAGGCGATGGCTGAAGCGCGGCGGCTTATGTCGGTGTCGCGGCTGGTGACGTTGACCGGAGTGGCGGGCGTGGGGAAAACACGTCTGGCGTTGCAGTTGGCGCGGAAGTTGAACCGTGCATTCGCGGACGGTGTGTGGTTCGCAGGGTTGGCGGATGTGGCTGACCCGTCGGGGGTGCCGCAGACGGTGGCGATGGGAGTGGACTTGCGGACCTGGTCGGGAGCGGATCCGCAGCCCGCGCTTGCGGATTACCTGGCCGGCAAGCAGGTGCTGCTGGTTCTGGACAATTGCGAGCAAGTGCTGGATGCCAGTGCTCTTCTGGTCCGGGATTTGCTGGCCGTGGCGCCGGAGTTGCGCGTGCTGGTGACAAGCCGGACACCGTTGGCGCTCCGTGGGGAGCATGCGTGGCAGGTGCCACCGCTGAGCTTTCCTGGTGAGCGAGAGGTGTTTGCTCCTGGTGCGGCCCGGCAGTTCGAGGCACCGCTGTTGTTCGAGGAGCGTGCGGCCGCGGTGGCGCCGGGGTTTGTGATCAACGAGGGGAACGAGGAGGCGGTGGTCCAGCTGTGCCGTCGGTTGGACGGTGTTCCGCTGGCGATCGAGTTGGCGGCGCTGCGGGCGCGGGCGTTTTCGGTGGAGCAGATCCTGTCCCGGTTGGATGAGCCGTTGACGTTGTTGACACAGGGGCATCGAGAGTCGTTGCCGCGACATCGTACGCTTCGGTCTGCGATGGGATGGAGTCACGACCTGTGTTCTCCGCAGGAGCAGCTGTTGTGGGCGAGGTTGTCGGTGTTTGCCGGTGACTTTGACCTGGATGCGGCCGAGGCAGTGTGCGCCGGGGACGGCCTGGGGCTGGATGCCGTGTTCGACGTGATCCACGGGCTGCTGGAGCAATCCATCCTGGTCCGGTCGGTCGGCTCATCCCGAGAGGGTGGCCCTGTCCGCTACCGGATGCTAGAGACGATCCGCCAGTACGGTCAGGAGCAGCTCTCGGCGCGGGACGACGGCGCACTCATAGTGCTGCAGCGCCGGATGAGGGACTACTACCTTGGGATGGCGGAGAAATCGTACGAGGAGTGCTTCGGCCCGAACCAACTGAAGTGGTTCACACAATTGCGGGTGGAGCAAGCCAATGTGTGGGCGTCCCTGGACTTCTGCCTCACCCACCCAGGGGAGGAACGGGCAGGGCTGCAGATGGCCGGTGCGCTGAGCTTCGCCTGGACGGCCACCGGTTGCCTCTCCGAGGGCCGGTACTGGTTGGACCGTGCCCTAAAGGCCCAGGATGAACCCGGCTGGGAACGCGCCCGTGCCCTGTGGGCCATGGGGTACATCCTGATCGCTCTCGGATACACGACATCCGCCATACGGGTCCTCACGGAGTGCTGCGAGACGGCCCAGCGCGTGGGTGATGGCACGGCGCTCGCACACGCCACATCTGTGTTGGGTGCGACCGGTGCACGGCTTGGTGCAAGGCGGGAACGAGCAACACCAGGAGACGGCCTCCTTCCTGGAAAGGAGGCGAGTGGCCCCAATATGATCTTGCCGCTGCTCGACCGGTTCAGCTTCGTCCTCATGCTATTGACTTCGGAGGCTGAAGTGCAACGAGCTGTGGCTCTCCTGGAGGAATCCCGTGTCTGCTGCGAAACGTCGGATGACCACTGGCAGCGATCCTGG
Organism: Streptomyces sp. NBC_01092; assembly: GCF_045039535.1. NCBI lineage: Bacteria > Bacillati > Actinomycetota > Actinomycetes > Kitasatosporales > Streptomycetaceae > Streptomyces > Streptomyces sp. NBC_01092. The sequence continues at coordinate 139,337 of NZ_CP108659.1, forward strand.
GCCCTCCGGTTCCTCGGCGTAGCGTACTGGCGGCAAGGCGACCCGCACAGAGCGCTCACAGTACTCCGAGAGTCAGCGCAAATCGGGCGGGAATTCCAAGACGTCTTGGGCCAGGTCTGGGGTCTCGAGGTCGCGGCCTGGGCGCTGGTGGAGACCGATGCCGATCGGGCAGCCTGCCTCCTCGGTGCCAGTGAGGCACGGTGGCGGTCCCTCGGCGCGCGCCTTCCTTGCGCCCCTCACATACGCAGGTGGCACGACGATTGCAAGAAGCGGGCTCGCACGGTCCTGGGTAAGCGGTTGTTCGAGTCCAACTACATGGCGGGCACACAAATGCACTACGACGACGCCAACAATCTCATCCTCGGACGGCGGACAGTCAACCCCGCGCCTGTGCGTGTGCAGGCGCCGGAGATAGCCCTGACCAAGCGTGAGCAGGAGGTCGCCGCGAAGGTGGCCGAGGGCATGTCGAACCAGCACGTCGCCAGCGCCCTCATCATCTCCCAGCGCACCGCTGAATCGCACGTGCAGAGCATCCTCCGCAAGCTCGGCTTCACCTCGCGCTCCCAGATCGCAGCATGGCAGGCCGACCGGCAGTCGAGTACGATCTCGGAGTGATGTGAGCATGCGACGAGCGTGCGGCGCTGACGAGTCCACTGAGCTGACCAGCCGCGAGGAACCGCGGGTGGTTGCGCCGCAAGTCATGATCTCAGGGGGCACACCCGCCATGTGCCACCCCACGGCCGTCCAACAATCGCAACAACCTCTCCCAACGACCCCGGCGTCCAATGGGTCTGGCGGTTGCTGAAGCTCTCCCCGAGGCTGCCACCAGCGGCCGGGCTGGCGGATCGCAGGGGCTTGGTGCAAGACAGCAGGCGATGCCTTTTGGCGACACGATCCAAAGGGTCCACACTGAAGCTTCCCCCTTGATCGTGGACACCTGGAGACTGGGACCTTGAGGTTCCAGAGGAAGTAGCACCAGGTGGGAAGCAAGTACACGAAGCGGTACACCAGTGATCGCGGCAGTGAGTACACCCCGGCCCAATTCCGGGACCGGATAGGCGAGTTGGGACTACGGCAAAGCTGTGGCCGCACCGGATCATGCTTCGACAATGCCGCAGCGGAGAGTTTCTGGGCACTACTCAAGGAGGAGATCGGCACCCGGACCTGGCCCGACCGGACCACCGCCCGCGCCGAGGTCTTCAACTTCATCGAGACCTTCTACAACGGCCGCCGCCTACACAAGCACAAGACCTTCGGCTACCCCACCCCGACCGAGACCAGACAGCGGCATCAACACACCCTCGCGGCATAACCATCGAGTGTCCAAGATCACGGGGAAACTTCAGCTCGGCTGCTGCTCCCGTGCTACGACGCCAGGCGAGCGTCACAGCGCGCGCTCGATCCCCTGATGGAGTTCCAAGAAGGGCGTGTCGCCCGGTCAATCTCTTGCTCGTGGCATTAAATTTCAGACCATGTCGTGTCATCTATTTGTCCGAGCAAGGGGTGTTGGACTACCTTCATCCGCCCAGAAAGAGGGTTCCCGTGAAGACGAGGTCTGTGAGGGCCGGTCGGCATGCAGTTGCCGAATCCACTGTCCTCGGTACCTGTATCGTCCTGGTGCTCGCTGGTTGCAGCGGAGCCGGAGACAGCGGTGGCAGCGGGAACGAGAAGTCGGTGAACGTGCTCATGGTGAACAATCCTCAGATGCTCGATCTTGAGAAGCTGACCAAGAGTAATTTCACCAAGCAGACCGGAATCAAGGTCAACTACACCGTCCTGCCGGAAAACGACGTACGCGACAAGATTAGTCAGGAATTCTCCAGCCAGGCCGGCACGTACGATGTGGCATCGATCAGTAACTTCGAGGCACCTATTTACGGCGTGAACGGCTGGTTGGCCCCGCTGGACGACATCGCGGAGGATAGCGCCTTCGACCAGTCCGACATCCTCGCGCCGATCCAGGAGGGGCTTACCGCGAACGACGGCAAACTGTACGCCGAGCCTTTCTACGGTGAGTCATCGTTTCTCATGTATCGCAAGGACGTGTTCCAGGCCAAGGGGCTGAGAATGCCCAGTCACCCGACCTGGGCGCAAGTCGAAGAATTGGCGGCCGAGGCGGACGGTGCCATGCCCGAGATGAAGGGCATCTGCCTACGTGGCATGCCCGGTTGGGGTCAGCTCAGCGGCGTACTGACCACGGTAGTCAACACCTACGGCGGCACCTGGTTCACCAAGGACTGGAAGGCCCAGGTCAACGGCGCAGGCTTTACCGAGGCGACGCAGCTATATACCAACCTAGTCCGCAAGCATGGTGAGCCCGGTGCCGCTCAGGCAGGCTTCGCTGAATGTCTCAACAGCTTCCAGCAGGGCAGGACCGCTATGTGGTACGACGCTACTTCGGCTGCCGGGTTGCTGGAAACGAAGGACTCGCCTGTCGCCGGAAAAGTGGGCTACGTTGCGGCCCCGGTGAACAAGACTAAGAGCTCCGGATGGCTGTACTCGTGGGCTTGGGGCATCCAGAAAGCGAGTAAACGCCAGGCCGCTGCGGCGAAGTTCATCGAGTGGGCTTCAAGCAAGAAGTACGAGGACCTTGTCGGAGCCAGGCTAGGCTGGGCTAGGGTACCGGCCGGCAAGCGCGCCTCAACCTATACCAACTCTGACTACCGGAAAGCGGCAGCCCCGTTCTACCAGGCCGCAAGGGACGCCCTCACCAGCGCAGACCCGCGCAATCCCGGGGTACAACCCCGCCCGACCGTCGGCATCCAGTTCGTGGCCATCCCGGAGTTCCCGGATCTGGGGACCAAGGTCTCCCAGTTGATCGCGGGCGTCATCGCGGGCCGCACCACGGTGACCGCGGCCCTGAACGAGGGCCAGAAACTCGCCGAGAAGGTCGCCGCTGAATACGCGAAGAATTGACCAGTGCCATGCCGGGCCCCCTGCTCCTTCTGGGGGACGGGGACACTGATCGAAGCGGAGAAACAGTGACGCAGCGCTGGAAATAGACGCATCGGCTACACCTTTTCGCCACCTGGCCATCAGACTGAGCAGGCCCCATTCGCCCACTCCGAACGCTCGTACGGGCCCGCGGCAGCCACTCGACACAGCCCCGATAAAGACCAGAGTCGACACGCGGCCCCAGCATCGGTCAACACTATCCCGCCATCACCAACTGCAAGTCCGAAAACGTGCGCCAAGTCGGAGGTAACCAACACGAAACGAGCACTACCCGCATGCACAAGACAGGACACCGCGCTGGAACCCCACCGGTACTAGTGCCTCGACGGCGGTTGCCCCGAGCCTGGGCCAGACGCGCCCCGCTGCTGCCGGCCCTCGTCTTCATGGCTATCGTCACTCAGCTGCCGTTTCTGGCAACGCTGGTGATCTCCTTCCTGGACTGGAACGCCCTGCGGCCAGACGAGCGCGGGTTCGCGGGGTTCGAAAACTATACGCAGGTACTCAGCGACCCGGCCTCGCGTTCCTCGCTTCTCACAACGGTCCAGCTTACCGCGGGTGTAGTACTGCTCAGCCTAGTGCTCGGCCTGGGCGCGGCGCTGCTGCTCATCGGGAAGTTCCACGGCCGCGCACTGGTGCGCACCATGTTCATCACACCACTCCTCCTCGTTCCTGTCGCTTCCGCGCTGGTGTGGAAGCACGCGCTCTACAACCCCGAGTACGGGTTGCTCAACGGTGTGATGACTTGGTTTTGGTCCCTGTTCGGCTCGGGTAGCCCCCCGCAACTGGACTGGATCACATCGGCTCCCTTGAGCTCCGTCGCGGTATCTCTGATCTGGCAGTGGACGCCATTCATGACGCTGATCCTGCTCGCCGGCCTACAGAGCCGCCCAATTGACGCCATCGAGTGCGCACGTGTGGACGGGGCGAACGACTGGCAAATCTTCCGCTACCTGACGCTGCCGCACCTGCAGCGCTACCTCGAACTCGGCATTCTGCTCGGTTCGATCTACATCGTGCAGAACTTCGACGCGGTGTTCACCATCAGCTCAGGCGGCCTCGGAACTGCAAACCTGCCTTACACCATCTACCAAAGCTTCTACCAGGGGCACGACTACGGCAGGGCGTCCGCAGCCGGCATCCTCGTTGTCATCGGCACCATCATCCTTGCCGCGCTCTCCCTGCGTCTGATCTCGACACTCCTTCGAGAAGAACGGTCATGAGTGTCGGAACAGCAACAATGCCATCGCGTCGACTCCGTTGCCGTCGCCCCCGCCGTTCACCGCCCACCGCCGTCCTGTCGCAGCAGGGCGGTTGAAGCTGAGGGCAGCCCGACCCGGGAGGTGCCGGGGAGGGTGGCCAGCGGCCCTGACAAAGCCGGGATGAAGCTTCCCCTTGATCGTGGACACCTGGAGACTGGGACCTTGAGGTTCCAGAGGAAGTAGCACCAGGTGGGAAGCAAGTACACGAAGCGGTATACCGAGGAGTTCAAACGGGACGCGGTCGCGCTCGTCGATTCCTCGGGCAAGACGGTCACTGCCGTCGCCCGGGAACTCGGCATCCCCGAGTCTCTGCGCGGCTGGTACCGCAAGGCCAAGGCGGACCGGGGCGAGGACCGGGCGAGCTGACCGGAGCCGAGCGTGAGGAGCTCAGGCGGCTGCGGCGGGAGAACCGCGAACAGCAGCAGACGATCGAGATCCTGAAAAAAGCGACCGCCTTCTTCGTGAAGGAGAACGACCGGTGACCGAGCTGTACCGGTTCATCCATGCGGAGAAGGCGAACCATCCGATCACGCTGCTGTGCCGGGTGCTGCACGTGGCCCGCTCCTCCTACTACGCATGGCGCGAGGGCGAGGCCGCCCGCCAAAGGCGTCGGGCCGCCGACGACGCACTCGCGCACGAGATCACCGTGCTGCACATCGCCTCACGCCGTACCTACGGCGTCCCGCGTATCCATGCCGAACTGCGCCGCCTGGGGCGGCGGGTAAACCGCAAGCGCATCGCCCGCGTGATGCGCGAGCGCGACATCCGCGGCGTCACCCGGCGCAAGCACCGCTCGCTGACCCGGCCGGACAAGAAGGCGAGGCCGGCCCCGGACCTCATCGGCCGCGACTTCCACGCGGACATCCCCGGCACGAAGCTGGTCGGAGACGTCACCTTCCTCCCGACGACCGAGGGCTGGCTCTACCTCGCCTGCTGGCTGGACCTGGCCACCCGCGAGGTCGTCGGCTATGCCATGGCCGACCATCACCGCGCCGAACTCGTCGTGGATGCCCTCGACACGGCCCACGGCCGGGGCGGGCTGGAGCCTGGCTGCGTGATCCACAGTGATCGCGGCAGTGAGCCCTTTTCAAGTTGGCGGCGTTGACCACGTGTTGGACGGGCTGACTGAACGAGGAAGCGCCTGGTAGACGGTGTCACAACCAAGATCCACCGTGCTGCCAGGAGCTTCGAGTGCTTGTGTACCCGTCGGCGATCGACCTGCCCAGCCGTACCTTGCGCTACCTGACAGGGCAACTGGCCGCGCGGCGGCGCGAGATCGGCACTCGATGGCGACGTCTGGCAGCCGGGCGCCAGGCCCTGCTCGTCCTGGCTCATCTGCGGTGCGGTGACACTTACGCCCGGCTCGCCGCCGGGTTCGGGATCGGTATCGCGACGGTCTACCGCTACATACGCGAGGCCGTCGATCTCCTGTCCGCCCTCGCTCCCACCCTGGCCGAGGCCATGGACACGGCCCGGAAGAAGGCATTCGTGATCCTGGACGGCACCCTCCTGCCGATCGACCGGATCGCCGCCGACACCCCGTACTACTCCGGGAAACATAAACGCCACGGCATGAACGTCCAGGTCCTGACCGATCCGTTCGGCCGTCTGCTGTGGGCCTCGCCCGCCCTGCCCGGCTCGACCCACGACCTGACGGCAGCCCGACGCCACGGAATCGTCAACGCGCTCGCGGCCGAGGGGCTCAAGTGCTGGGCAGACAAGGCGTACCAAGGTGCCGGACATCCCGTCCGCGTGCCGTTCCGAGGCCGCCGGCTCAAGCGGTGGAGGCGACGCCACAACACCACCCACGCAAAGATCCGCTGCGTGGCGAGCAGGCCATGGCCATCCCGAAGGCCTGGCGCCTCCTGCGGAAACCCCGCTGCAGCACGACCCGGATCACCGACATCGTGAAGACCGTCTTCGTCCTTCACCAGGCATCAACGTGAGGATGAAAAGCCTCACTGTCCGAGAACTTCGAGGCGGCTCAATCGGGCACCATGGGCACGATGCGCGCGCTGCCTGGGTTCAGGGGGGCGGGGTGGTTGTGGTGTCCGGGTGTGGGTCGTTGAGGGTTTGTCCGGGGCCTACGCCGTGGGCGTGTTCGTCGGGGAAGCGGCCGTCTACCGCGGCGTGGGTGCGTAGTTCGTCCTCGGTCAGCGGCGGCAGGGTGCGGTAGCGGCCCCAGTCGTCCTGGTAGTCGAGGAGACCGCCGGTGTGCAGGAACTGCTCGTCGGCCAGGGCGGCGCCCCTCATCACCTCGTGGAACGTGTGGTGTCCGGGTGTGCCGACGGGGAGCATGGTGGCCAGCATCAGCAGCCGCATCTTTTGCCAGTCCACCGGAAGCTGCAAGCGGTGGACCACCCAGAAGCTGAAGTATGTGGTTTTGGAGGTTCCGGCGAATACCAGTCCACCGGTGGCGTCGGCGTTGCGGTGGACGGCATTGGACAGCCGGATCCCGCGGGTCTTCGAGCCGGGCCACCACTTCAGCCGGCCATCATCGCCGACCGAGAGCCTGCGCTCGGCGTCACTGAGCGGGGGCACGACCTCCCCCGGTGACAGGTCTGTCAGCTCCCCGGGCGTGTTGTGGAGCGTATTGCGGTGCTCATCCGCCCATTCCTCCTTGAGTACACCCCACTTCGGCTTGCCGAACAGGTCACTCAGGACACGGTTGACATCTGCATTGCGGAGCATGTTCATCCGCTCACGCAGGTTGCCGGAGTCCACCACCCGCTGCAGGTCGGCCGGGTCGGTGCCCACCGCGCCGGCGGACCACGCCAGGTCGCTGCCCATGAGCGCCCGCTGCCCGGGATCGGCCCTGTCCCACACGGCCTTGAGGATCCGGCCAGCCAACTCGTTCAGCTCAGGCAGGCCGGCCAGATACCGGCCCAGACTCAGCTCGTACGCCAGCGACGCATCACGCAAACGGATCCGACGCTCCACCTCAAGGACAGGATCCTCAACCCCCGGCGACCCCTGTGCACCGGAAGGAGCAAACCGGCGGTCGGCGACAGACACGGTGAGATCACGCGGGCCGGAGGCCTCGGCGGTGCGGGCCTCGCCGGAGTGTGACGGGCCTGCACCGGAGCCCCTGTGCTGAGGGTTCGCCTCGCTGGACGCAGGCGAGTTATCCCTTCCCCCACGTAGTCCGGAGCGGTTCGGGTCGGAAGCACCAGTCGCAGGAGATGCCGGGTCAGTCACGGCCGAGCCAGAGCTGACGGATAGCGTCTCGTCCTTGATGAGCTCGTGTTGTGGGGTTTCACCGATCCCCGCGGTGCCGCCCGAAGGGGCCGCGGTCAGGCTGCGCAAAATCTGGCCGGCCGGGCCTTCGCCGGCTTCCGCCCGGACAGCTTCGGGCTGCTCCTGCACGGCTGCGGATGCAGTGACCGTCCGGGACGGTAGCGCCCATGCGCGCTCAGCCTCATCGTCCGTCGGCGGCTCCTGACTCGTCCGGTCCTCGTGTCCCGTATGCGGCCCCATACCGCCCTGACCGTCGGTGAGCGTGGCCGGTGTTACTTGCTGTGTGGGCTGGTCCTGACCGGGCGCGGGTTCGCGGCCGAACGCCGGGTCAGGGTGAGGGTCGGGGTTGGTAAGAGGGTGCGAGGCTGCGGGGGAATCGGTTTTCGCGGGGGTGGGGGCCGGGTCGCCGGCGTGGGTTTCGTGCCCGGCGGCGGGAGATGGCAGTGCCAGGCCGGTGAGGCGTGCCATCAACCCCTCGGCCCGGCTGATCCCGGTTGTTGATGCGAGAATCTCGCGGGCGACCGTGTGTTCCGGGCCCCCGGAAGCGGTCAGCAGCAGCCGTTCGTCTTCCTTCGCGGGTGGTGTCGCGCCGGCCGGGTTCACCTCAGGCGACAAGCCCGCCTCGGACGGCCCCCCATCCTCGTCCGAGTTCAACTCTTCAGGAGAGTCAAACACGTAGGAAGATCCAGCTCCGTCTTCGTCCGGCCCCCGACCGTCCAGAGGCGCGTTCTCGGAACGTTCAGGGACAGGATCGCGCGGTGCGGGCGTGGACTCGTCAGAGGTGTTCGCGCTGTTCTGCCGTGGCGTGCTGCCGGGGTTCTCGGCCTGCCGGGTGGTGTCTGCGCTGGTGTCGGCGGGGGTGTCTGTTCCAGGATCGGGCGATGCCCCGATGGATGCATGGGCATCGCTGGATGCGGTGAAGTCCCGGAAGCCCTGCCACAGGTCCTTCTCAGCACGTGTCCTCGCGACCGGGTTGAGCCCCGGTGCAGGGTCGGGATCCGCGCCGTAGAGGCGCTCCAGCAGCCGGACCATCCGGGGATCTTCGTGGGTGCGGACCCAGCCGGTCCCGTTGTTCCGTGCCCTGCCGGTGTACGGGTCGTGGCCGTGGTTCGCGCCCAGGTACGCGGTGCTGGTCTGCGCGAAGAACTCCTCGGCGCTGAGCGAGGAGTAGTTGCCGGTCTCTGCTCCCTCGGTGCCCCGGCGGGGCCCATCCGCCCATCCGGTGTCCGGACCCGCCGCCAGCTTGTCCTCGAACTTCTCGCGCACGAGCTCGCGGTCCTGCTCGCTCAGCCCGAAGTACCAGACCAGGTGAGCCAGCTCGTGCGTCACGCTGGAGTAGCCGTCCGGGTAGAACGCAGACTCCCCGTCGACGTCGACCTTTGCCCTCTCGCCGAGCAGATTCTCCTCCGCGACCAGAACGAGCCGGGCATCCGGGTCGGTCACCCCACGCACCCCGCGCACCGGCCGCCCGTCCTGGGTCCGCAGCAGCCCGGCGTGGGCGGCATCCGTCAGGCCCGGCACCTCGCTGACCGGGACGGTGCGCGGAACGACCACGACCCGCACACCACTGCCCCGCACCCGTACCGCCGTCTCCGGATCCGCCAGTACACCCACCAGCCGACGGGTCAACTCCATCCGGGCAGCCACCGGACGACCCACCTGCTCCGGAACATCGATCAGGGACTGGGCAAGGCCCGTGACGGGAGAGGCAGGCAACGGCACATACCAGTCCACCCCCAGCCCATCCGGCGCCACCTCAGGCGGAACACCCACCCGCCTTGCGGGAGGAGCACCGCGGCGGAAGGACCACGGGGAAGGTGGGCGGGAACCGGAGGAGAAGCCGGGGTGTGATCCGGAGTCCGCTCGCTGCCACCCGCCGTGACCACCAAGATCCCCGGGGCCCATCAGGGGAGACCGTGCGGGCTCACCGGTCCGTTGCGTAAGCCCACGCCCCGCAACCGGCAACTCAAACCCGAACAACGACCCCGACGAGAACGACGGCGGACCAGCCTCCGGACCCACCGAACCCGGCCGCCGCAACCCACCGAACTCGCCCGTGTTCGTGCCCGCCGGTACCGACGCTGATCCGGCAGACAACCCTTGCAGATAAGAACCCCACTGATGGTCGGTGGGTGGGCCGGTCAGCGCACGCTCTGTTTCCGCGGCGCGAACCCTGGCCAGATTCCTCACATCCTCTACCGACACCATCACAACCACATGCCCCGCCCTCCTGGTAACGACGTAACGCCGACCCCTGGCCACCCCCTCCCCCACCTCGGACAGGTGATTCGTGGCGTAGCTAGCCGGGATCGAGTCGGTCCGGGTCCCGCCGTTGAGATGGGCCCGGTAGTCGGCCTCGCTGACCACTCCCAGGCCCTTCTCCCCCATGAAGGTGATGACGACAAGTTCCCGGTCCTCCACAACCCGCCGCGTCACCGCAGCGTCGAAGCTCGCCTGCGCTGCCGACGCGGTGATCACCCAGAGCCCCAGCTGCTCGTCGTACTCCCCCGGTGCAGGCAGCACGGTCCGCCGCCGGGCGGCCGGATGCCTATCCTCCAACTCCTCAACCGAAATCACACCCATCACCGAATTGCCGCGGTCGGTGACGGCGTGTCGCTTCCCACGAGCAGACCGATATGTGGCAAGCCCACCACGAAGTTGTCCCATGGTGATCTCGGTCGCCGGGCCGGGCTCCAGATCCGGCAGCGGCACCAGCGCCATCACCGGCTCACCGTAACGGGTGAGAACTACACGAGCCCCGCCCTTCACCTGGCTCACCAGATCAAGCAACTCCATTCTCGCCCTACCTGTCGTGGCCTCGTAGAACCGGTCTGCCGCCGCGGCCGGTCCCCCAACGGGCACAGGACCCACCCCGGCAACCACTCCACCAGCAGCCGGCCCGGACAACTCCGGCAACCCAACAGGCGAAGAGAAAGAACCACGCCGACCGACACCACCCGACCCCGACGCCCCCACACCCGGCCCCCCGACCGGAATGTCTCCAAAAGGCCCGGCAGGCTGCGCTCCAGAACCAACACCCCGATGCGGGACAAGCGTCGTGGACCGACCCGACCACCCCTCCGTGCCGGACGGGAACCAGCCAACGTCCCCCCAGTCCCCCCTCAGGAAAAGCGGCCCGGCAGCGTCCCACTCACCACCAGCGCCGTCGGAACCCGACCCGCCCCGGGCCACGGGACCGGAAAAGAACGGCGACGCCACCCTCGACACCCGCATGTCACTACCACCAGGCACAACACCCGCCGCCCCGCCACCCCCTTCCGCGGCGCGAATCGTGGCCAGATCCGCCTCCGACACCACCACCACACGCCCCGCCGGCCGGGAAACGACGTAACGCCGACCTTCAGCCATCTGATTCCGCACTATGCCCGGGTCATTCATGACCGCGCGAGTTGAGATCGGCTCGGGCCGCCGGGGCCTGTGGGGGAGATGGGCCTGGTAGGCGGCCTCGCTGACCATCACCAGGGACACACTGTTCCAGGCGGTGATGGCGACAGGCTCCCCCCCCTCCACAACCCTGCGCACCACCACATCGTCAAAGTCCACCAGCCGCACTTCCGAAGCGGTGATCTTCCAGGCCCCCAGCTGAGCGTCGTACACCATCCCTGCAGGCCGCACGGTCCGCACACGACCCGCCCCGGTAACCCCTCCACCAGCAGCCGGCCCGGACAACTCCGGCAACGGCGACGCCACCCTCGACACCCGCATGTCACTACCACCAGGCACAACACCCGCCGCCCCGCCACCCCCTTCCGCGGCGCGAATCGTGGCCAGATCCGCCTCCGACACCACCACCACACGCCCCGCCGGCCGGGAAACGACGTAACGCCGACCTTCAGCCATCTGATTCCGCACTATGCCCGGGTCATTCATGACCTCGTGAGTTGAGATCGGCTCGGGCCGCCGGGGCCTGTGGGGGAGATGGGCCTGGTAGGCGGCCTCGCTGACCATCACCAGGGACACACTGTTCCAGGCGGTGATGGCGACAGGTTCCCCCCCCTCCACAACCCTGCGCACCACCACATCGTCAAAGTCCACCAGCCGCAGTTCCGAAGCGGTGATCTTCCAGGCCCCCAGCTGGGCGTCGTACACCCCCGGTGCAGGCAGCACGGTCCGCTGCCGGGCGGCCGGATGCCCAGCCTCCAACTCCTCAACCGAAATCACACCCATCACCGAATTGCCGCGGTCGGTGACGGTGAGTCGCTCCCCACGAGCAACCCGATGTGTGGCAAGCCCACGACGAAGTTGGTATTTGCTGATCTCGTCCGTGCGGGCGGGCCCCAGATCCGACAGCGGCACCAGCACCATCACCGGCTCACCGCCACGGGTGAGAACTACACGAGCCCCGCCCTTCACCTGGTTCACCACATAACTCAAATCATCAATTGCCCTACCTGTCGTGGCCTCGTAGAACCGGTCTGCCGCCGCGGCCGGTCCCCCAACGGGCACAGGACCCGCCCCGGCAACCACTCCGCCAGCAGCCGACCCCGACACCTCCCGCGGCCCAAAAGACGAGGAGAAAGCACCACGCCGACCGACACCACCCGGCCCCGACACCCCCACAGCCGACGACGCAGACCGGGACAACAGCCCCGGCGAACCTCCAGGCACCGGCCTGCCCCCGGTCATCCCCCCCGAGAACGACGGACCAGCCCCCGGACCCGCCGAACCCGGCCGCCGCAACCCACCGAACCTGCCCGTGCTCGTGCCCGCCGGAACCGACACTGATCCGGCAGACAACCCTTGCAGATAAGAATCCCACTCACTCCGCGCATACCCAGATGTCAAATCCGCTTGGTCAAACCGAACAGCGGGCGACCCCGTAGCGGCAAGGCCGGACATGAGGTCTATGCCAGGATCCGCAGGAGCCATCTCCTCCGGGCCCGGCGTAGCCACACCTGTGGACGCCCCCACACCCGGCGTGCCAGGCCGCGTGACCGGCCCGCCCGGCGTAGCCACCCGACCACCAGGGAACGGCGACGCCGCCCGCGACCCCAGCCGACCCGACCACCCCTCCATGCCGGACGGGAAGGAGGTGGACGGACCTGCCACCGGACCCGCCGAACCCGGCCACCCGGACCCACCGAACCCGACCGTGCTCGTGTCCGCCGGTACCGACCAGGGAGAGAAAAACCCTCCGCCCCGATCCCCGTACGCGTCCCGCGACACCGCCGGAAACTCCTGGGACGAAGCTCGATAAGACGAACCGGAATACGACGGAAGCCCCTCCACAAATGCACGCATCGCCGCCATCTCCTCCGGGCCCGGCGTAGCCACACCTGTGGACGCCCCCACACCCGGCGTGCCAGGCCGCGTGACCGGCCCGCCCGGCGTAGCCACCCGACCACCAGGGAACGGCGACGCCGCCCGCGACCCCGGCCGACCCGACCACCCCTCCATGCCGACCGGGAACCAGCCAACGTCCCCCCAGTCCCCCGTCCTCCCCTGCCATGGCTCCATGCCGTAGCGGTGGTCGGTGGGTGGGTCGGTCAGCGCCCGCGCCGTCGAATCCGCCGCCGACGCCCAGGGCAGGGCATCGGGCACCACACGCCCACCGGGGTCGACCACCACCGCCCGCGCATGAAGCACATCCCCCTCCGGCGGCGCATCACGGCCCACCCGCTCACCCGCCGGCGCCTGCAGCTCAACCCACACCACACCCTCACCGGTGAAATGGTGAACCGCAAAGGCATGCCCCACCCCCCGGGAACGCTGGACCAGCACGAGCGCGGTCGCCCCAGGCCCGGCCTCCCGTACGGCGTCGGCGAGCCGCTCCCAGGAGGTCACCGGGCCCCAGTGCGCGCCCGGGGCAAGCATGTCCTCGGCGCGGCCGCTCCCCTCCACCACGTCGTCCACCGCCCGGGCCGGCCGGATCCCGCTGGGCGCCGTGGGGCGAACCGCGGGGCCAAACGCCTCACTCCGGTGCAACTCCTTCCCCAACCCTGCCAGCAGCACCAGGCAGTCCCGCGGGGACACCCCCCGCCCTGCGGCCTCCCCGGCCCGCAGGACCGGGCCAGCAGCCTGCGAGGCGGGGGCCGCACCCGACGCAGACGAGGAAGCGGCCCGCACCCGCCGCACCACACCATCGACCAGCCGCTCCAGACCAGCCACGTCCCGCGGAAGAACCGGCCGGACACCGCCAGCGTTACCCGCCGCCACCTCGCTCGCATTCGCCCCGCCGGGCAAGGCGTCCGGCTCGGCCGCCCCGGCCCGGCCGGTTTCGGCGGGGATCAGATAGTGCGTGATCGCGCCGGCCACGGGATAGTCCGGCAGGTTCGCGCCGCTACGGAAATCTCCGGGACGCAGCACCACCGCCCGCCCCTGGGCACTCGGGTCGATCCTGGCGAGGTCGTAGGCCGTGCCCGACGGGAAGGCCACCAGCACATCTCCGCGGCGGACGTCGGTGGGCTCGCTCAGCTCGGTGAACAGGTACGGCTGCTCCGCAAGACGGTTCAGCGCCTCGAACGTCTCCTCCAGTGACAGGAGCGTCCCGGAATCGTGGCCCGCGGGCCGCAGCACGAGCCAGGTGCTGCTGTTGAGCCGGGCCTCGCGCATCTCCCGCACGGAGACCAAGCCCCCGGCCAGGTCCCGGGCGAGCGCCTCCTGGCGCGGTGTGCCGGGAGAGACCGGCACCCAGGACCGATAGGGGGGAGGGGCAGGATACCGGGGGGGCGGGCCGAGGCGGGCCGGCGGCGGAGCCTCTTCCGCTCGGTGACGATCACCGCTTCCCTCGTCCGGGCCCTGCCAAAGGTCGGCGGGAGGGGAGGGCCACGGGGTCTCGGGGCCTGCATGCTCGGCATGATCCTGCCCGGGGGTCTCACCGGTCGCAGCGGTGCCGGGCTGTGCGGCGAGGTCCGCTGGATGGGTCTGAGCGTGCAGGGTAGCCGGGGTGGTGGGGGTATCTGGGGTGGTAGGGGCGACGGGAGGGTGACCCGAACCGGCCGGGGTGGGCGGGGGCGGGGTAGCGGAACGGACCTCATTGCGGTCCTCGGACCGCAAGGCTTCAGGGGTGTACCGGACCCACCTGGCGATGGACCGACCTTGGGGATCCATCAAGGGAAAACCGCCCCAGTCCATGTCCTGCCTGTACGCGGTCGTGCTGCCGGACGCGGCGCTCCAGTCAATCTGTCCGGTAGTCGCGATCACCTCGACCTTCGCCAAGTCGTCCAGCACCCGGCCGAAGCGCCTGCCCGGGACTCTCCGCTGGAAGACGAGCCCGTCCACGGCCAGTCGTATCTTCTGTTCCTCCCGCCACCCGCTCGCGCGCAGGACGTCCAGCAGCGCCCGAGGTCCGACCGCCAGCTCCCGCCCGTCCTGAAGCTGGAGCAGCACCTCGTCACGGTCCCCGCGGCCGACCACCAGGAACTCACCTCGTGCCCGGAACTCATCTCGGGCGGCGACCCCCCGCCACGGCTCCTTCGTGTCGTTGCTGCTGCCCGGGGGCAGCAGGGACACACCGCCCGGGAAGACGTTCCGGGTGATGTCGGCGAGGGAGACGCCCGCCGCCGCGAGGTCGTCAACCGGCACGCGCTCGACCGGGACCAGCGCCCCATAACCGTTGGTGGCGAACCGTGCCGCGCCTCCACGGCCCTCAAACCTCAGCCAGACCGAGGGCTGCCCGCTGCGCTCCCCGACCGTCGCAGAGGCCTCCTCGACAAACACGGACCGGACCCCCGCGGCGGCGATCGTGTAGACGTCGACGTTCAGGGCACGGGCCAGCCTGTCCGCGAAAGTCTGGTGCACGGCGGCCTGGTCGGCGTTGAACACCGGTGCAGGGTAGGCGACACGGCCGAGTCTGTCCTCGAAGAACCTGGTGACGAGCTGGATGTCAGTGCCCTCGCGCCACCCGAGCAGGCTGCCGATACGGCGGTCGTCGGAGCTCCCCCGGAGGGCGACGGCCAGGTCTTCCGGCATGATGCGGCGCGATCGTTCGTGTGAACTGGTCAGCGCCAGCCAGCCATCGTGTTTCTGGACGAGTTCCAGCCGCAGCATGCCGTCGTACCGGGGGTATGTGTACAGGTCGCCCAATGACCACAGATTATCCAGGCCAAGGCCCCGGATGACTGTGAGGTCGGTGAGGCCGCCGGTATCACGAGTGAAGGCCGACACCACGTCCCCGGACACCGTCGTCAGCAGTACCCCGCCGCTGTTCCCCAGGAGCGGCGGAGACGGATCCTCACCGCCGCCGGTCAGGATCGCTCGGCCCGGTGCACTCTCGCGGTTAGGCCATATGACCTTGAAGAACGACTGTCCTGCGTGGTGCTCTACCGTGATCCGTGCTCCGGGCTCATAGGCGTACACCTCCACCATGCCGGCCCGGCCGTTGCCCTCCGGTCCCTGGAAGAACGGCATCTCGTCGCGCGCGGCGGAGAGGTCCCTGCGGAACTGGCTGACCCACTCGTCGAACCGGGCGTATTGCGGCCCCGGGTCCGGCGTGTTGCACAGCAGCACTACCGGCCCGCCCGTCCAGGTATGCGCGAGCCGCGGTGCCATACCGGCGTCCAGTCCCTCCGGCGTTTCGGCGGGACGCATCAGGCTCACGATCTCAGCGGGGACGGCATCGCCGCGCAAAGAGCCCTCCGCCACCGGGATGCCGCTCCGTTCGTCGACATGCAACCCCACGATGACCGAGGTGTTTTTCCGCCTTTGGGCGAGCTCGGCGACCGCCTGGACGGGCCACGAGGAGGGGTGCACCACGATGGCACGGTTCAGGGGGGCGTGGTGGGGGAGGTCGGAGGGCTCGATGAGCCGTCCGAACGGGCTGGTCACATACTCCGGTGTGCTGTCGGCGGGCTCACGGGGCGGCGTGAAGCGCCGCCAGGACGGGCTATCGCCCTGCTCGCCTCTGATCGCCACATCCTGGATGTGCCCGGGCAGCGAGCCTTGTTCGACGGACGGCGGACTGTGCACATCGGTGTCCAGGCGCTCGGCCAACTGGCGCAGCAGGTCGTCATCAGCGTCGGCGGGCGCCCCGCTGTCCTGTGCCGCGTCTGCCTGGTTCGACCAGATCAGTTGCACTGGCTGACCCTCGCGCCACCCATGGGCACGGATCCAGAAGGCAAGTTCGTCCACTGTCACCGGTGACGGGTTCAGCGCGGACAGGCGGAAGTCACCGGCACCGAACCGTAGCGGCCTGGCGAGGAACAGGTTCTCGGGCCGGCCCACGGGACGGCCGACTCCAGTGAGCGGCCGCAGCATCCCGCTGCCCGAGATGTCCTCGAACGGCATAGTCGCGATCACACCACCGGGTATCCGCAGCGTTCCCGCATACTCCACGGGAGAGTCCACACCGGAGGTATAGCGGTAGCCGTCGAGAAGCAGCGGCGCCCACTCGACCATCGTCCTTCCGTCTTCTTGCGTGCTTCGCACGCCTATCCACACTCGGGATCGCAGCTCGGTGGCCATGTCGAAGATCCATGCCCGCGCCGCGTACGTATGGGCGTCGCTGCGGCTGTCGATGGCAAATGCCCACCGGTCACCCCTACCCCGGCGGCGGAGGTGCCAGGCGGCCTCGAGGAACTGGGCGGGCGTGACCGCAGCGACCTGACCCTGGATCGTGGTGAATCCCGGTCTTCCAGCCTCATCCACCCCCAGAACCGTAGGAGTTATTCCCGCCGCGAGGTGGGCGTCTATCCATGCGGAGGCTACCGGCGTGGGGGTCGAGACGATGCCATTGCCTGGCTGCAGGATCACGTCGGTGGTCAGCCACTCGCCGTCGCGGTCCGTCAGGGGGTGGCTTCCGTCCAGGACCGCGCGCCCGTTAGCCAGCGTCTGCACGTCGGCCGGAACGCCCCCGCCCGGCGAGTAGCGAAGCCAGGTGGCGGGGGAACGCCCCCCCTGCGCGCCGTGTGAGGCGACCACATCCCGGATGCGCGTATCGTTCAGGCTCCCCATTCCGCCTCCCGGTACCAGCACCGGCAGGCGAAGGCGGTCCGACAGCTCCTGGACATGAGCGTAGAAGGCATCCCGAGACGTCTCCGGTACGTCCCCACCGACGATGAGCAGTTGGACAACCTCGTTGCCCCCCGGCCTGGATCCCTCGATCTCCTCATGGAGGTCGTCGATCTCCTCTTGGAGGTCGCGCGGATCTTGGACCACCCGCCCGCTGTCGGCCAAGGTGCGCGACAGCCTGCCGTTCGACAAGGCGGAGACTTGGAGAAGAGCCCGTACCGGCTGAGCGACCAGATCCGCCGTGCCTGGCGGCCTCCACCACACCACCGGGATCGGATCCCCGGCGAACATCAGGTACTGCATCGTCATGTGGTCACCCTGCGGGAGATCCGACTCCCGCCCCGCCACGGGATCGCCTACCCGCGTCCATCGCGCGGCGGCACCGCCGGGACGAAGGGCTTGGACCCTGCCGTTCCTGACGGTCGAGAGCGCACCCTCCTCGGGGACGAACACGGGCAGTCCCAGCGCGCGGGCCAACGACTCGGCCGAAGCGCGGTCCACCCGTATCGCCGCCGCGCCCTCCTCCGCCACCACATGCAGCTGGACGGCGTGGAGAACACCCGGCCTTCCCGCGACGGCCTCCTCGAGCGCCGAGCGGATCACACCGGGGTCCGGCGGCACCAGGCCGCCCTCCCACAGCGGCATCCGCAGCGCACCGTTCCGGTCAGCGGTGAGCTCCAGTACAGCCCAGCCGTTCCCAGACCGGAGGGCCCCGGAGATCTCACCCCGGTCCTCGCCCCGCCTGAGGAACGCCACCCCCGCGCGCCGGACGACAGGCGCCGCCGCGTGCCTCCTCTGAAGACGCCCCAGACTGTCGGTCGAGTACGGGGTGGCCGAACCGCCCGGCGGCAGGTGCTCGGACCAGCTTGGAGGCGCGGCCATGCTGATGGCCGCAACCCGCCGGTGTTCGACGGTCACAATACCGTCCACAAAGATCCACACCGATTTCCCGGTGCGCTGGGCCACCGCCGCCGCAAGCGCTTCGGCGATCTGCCTCTCGGTCACATCCAGTATGACGAGCTGGATCGCGCGCGCGTTGGTGTACTGGCTCGCCGCGGGGAGCCTCTCGGCCAGCGCGGAGGCGACATCGTCGACATCGCCCAGGTCGCCGGACAGTCCCGGGACGACGACCTGAAGCAGACCGGGGACGGGCAGCAACGATTGGTAGTCCCCGTCCGCCAGCAGGCTCCTGTCCCCGGTCAGCAACTCCTCGGTCACCGACTCCCCGGTCACCAACACGCCCGCGGGCAAGTCACGCACTACGAGGGCGGCCGAAGCCGACGCCCTTCCTCCCGCCGAGGATTCCCCGGGTGAGGAGAACAGCGGCCGCGTCTCCGGTGTGCTGTCGGCGGGCTCACGGGGCGGCGTGAAGCGCCGCCAGGACGGGCTATCGCCCTGCTCGCCTCTGATCGCCACATCCTGGATGTGCCCGGGCAGCGAGCCTTGTTCGACGGACGGCGGACTGTGCACATCGGTGTCCAGGCGCTCGGCCAACTGGCGCAGCAGGTCGTCATCAGCGTCGGCGGGCGCCCCGCTGTCCTGTGCCGCGTCTGCCTGGTTCGACCAGATCAGTTGCACTGGCTGACCCTCGCGCCACCCATGGGCACGGATCCAGAAGGCAAGTTCGTCCACTGTCACCGGTGACGGGTTCAGCGCGGACAGGCGGAAGTCACCGGCACCGAACCGTAGCGGCCTGGCGAGGAACAGGTTCTCGGGCCGGCCCACGGGACGGCCGACTCCAGTGAGCGGCCGCAGCATCCCGCTGCCCGAGATGTCCTCGAACGGCATAGTCGCGATCACACCACCGGGTATCCGCAGCGTTCCCGCATACTCCACGGGAGAGTCCACACCGGAGGTATAGCGGTAGCCGTCGAGAAGCAGCGGGCACACTAGCACCCTCTCTACGTCTTCTTGCGTGCTTTTCACGTCCATACGCACTGGGGATCGCAGCTCGGTGGCCATGTCGAAGATCCATGCCCGCGCCGCGTACGTATGGGCGTCGCTGCGGCTGTCGATGGCAAATGCCCACCGGTCACCCCTACCCCGGCGGCGGAGGTGCCAGGCGGCCTCGAGGAACTGGGCGGGCGTGACCGCAGCGACCTGACCCTGGATCGTGGTGAATCCCGGTCTTCCAGCCTCATCCACCCCCAGAACCGTAGGAGTTATTCCCGCCGCGAGGAGGACGTCTATCGATGCGGAACCTACCGGCATGGGGGTCGAGACGATGTCATCGCCTGGCTGCAGGATCACGTCGGTGGTCAGCCACCTGCCGTCGCGGTCCGTCAGGGGGTGGCTTCCGTCCAGCACCGCGCGCCCGTTAGCCAGCGTCTGCACGTCGGCCGGAACGCCCCCGCCCGGCGAGTAGCGAAGCCAGGAGTCGGCGACCAGATCCAAGGTGTGCTCATCGTGCCGGCTCCCCATTCCGCCTCCCGGTACCAGCACCGGCAGGCGAAGGCGGTCCGACAGCTCCTGGACATGAGCGTAGAAGGCATCCCGAGACGTCTCCGGTACGTCCCCCTCCTTGACAAGCAGTTGGACCACAACCTCGTTGTCCCCCGGCCTGGACACCTTGATCTCCTCTTGGAGGTCACGCGGATCTAGGACCACCTGCCCACCGTTGGCCGAGAGCCGCGACAGCGTGCCCTCCGGCGAGAGGGAGACTCGGAGAAGAGCCCGTACCGGCTGAGCGACCAGATCTGCCGCGCCTAGCTGCCACCACAGCACCGGGATCGGATCCCCGGGGAACAGCAGCTCCGTCGTCGTCATGTGGTCACCCTGCGGGAGATCCGACTCCCGCCCCGCCACGGGATCGCCTACCCGCGTCCATCGCGCGGCGGCACCGCCGGGACGAAGGGCTTGGACCCTGCCGTTCCTGACGGTCGAGAGCGCACCCTCCTCGGGGACGAACACGGGCAGTCCCAGCGCGCGGGCCAACGACTCGGCCGAAGCGCGGTCCACCCGTATCGCCGCCGCGCCCTCCTCCGCCACCACATGCAGCTGGACGGCGTGGAGAACACCCGGCCTTCCCGCGACGGCCTCCTCGAGCGCCGAGCGGATCACACCGGGGTCCGGCGGCACCAGGCCGCCCTCCCACAGCGGCATCCGCAGCGCACCGTTCCGGTCAGCGGTGAGCTCCAGTACAGCCCAGCCGTTCCCAGACCGGAGGGCCCCGGAGATCTCACCCCGGTCCTCGCCCCGCCTGAGGAACGCCACCCCCGCGCGCCGGACGACAGGCGCCGCCGCGTGCCTCCTCTGAAGACGCCCCAGACTGTCGGTCGAGTACGGGGTGGCCGAACCGCCCGGCGGCAGGTGCTCGGACCAGCTTGGAGGCGCGGCCATGCTGATGGCCGCAACCCGCCGGTGTCTGACCGTCACCCAACCGTCCACAAAGATCCACACCGATTTCCCGGTGCGCTGGGCCACCGCCGCCGCAAGCGCTTCGGCGATCCGCCTCTCGTTGGTGGTCCGCCTCTCGGCCGCTCCCAGTATGACGAGCTGGATCGCGCGCGCGTTGGTGTACTGGCTCGCCGCGGGGAGCCTCTCGGCCAGCGCGGAGGCGACATCGTCGACATCGCCCAGGTCGCCGGACAGTCCCGGGACGACGACCTGAAGCAGACCGGGGACGGGCAGCAACTCATCGTAGTCCTCGTCCGTCGCCAGGTGCCTGTATCCGGTCACCGACTCCCCGGTCACCAACACGCCCGCGGGCAAGTCACGCACTACGAGGGCGGCCGAAGCCGACGCCCTTCCTCCCGCCGAGGATTCCCCGGGTGAGGAGAACAGCGGCCGCGTCTCCGTGCCGCTGCCGCCGGTCTGTCGGCTGCCACCCGGCGCTTCGGGAGAGCCGTCCGCGTCCGGGCGGGGCAGGAGCGGGGCGAGCGGAGGCGAACCCTCGTCCCAGCCCCCGGCCCCGCCGCGCGGGGCGCTACCGCCCCGCAGTCCCGAGCCGCGAACTGCCCACGTCCCGGGATACAGGGGGGGCACATCCGCCTGCGAAGACAACCCACCCACCGCTTGGTTCCGTGCACCGGGCCCCCAAGAATCCTGGCCCTGGGCCTGCCCCCAACTGCCCGCAGTACGCCCCGTCACAAGACCGTATGCCACTCGCCGCACCACCTGCTCGTAAGGCGAGATCTGCTCGAACGACTCACGGCCGTCACGGGGGAGCTGCCGCGCCAGCGGTGTTCGCCCCTCGCCACCCCGAATCGCCTCAACCACCATCTGGGCCCGGGCCAAAGCCCAGTCCAGCTCAGCAGCACCCTCCTCCAGCTTCCCCCATGCCCTGTCAAACCTCTCCGGAGCAAAATCAGCTTCGAAGGCCGGCAACGCTCCCCCCTCACGCAACGGCTCAAGCCACCGCTCCGCCAAGAGCACCGCCTCGGCAGTTACCCCCCGCCATCCCGTCAGCACAACGGATTCGTCCCTCGCAGAGCGCGCCTGGGCCCATGCGCCCCATGCCGCCACCGCAGCTTCCTCCACCCGAGCCGCTACACCACGCGCCCACCGCACATGGCCCTCTCCCGCAGCCGGGGCCGGGATTGCCCAACTGCCGGGGACGCCCTCGTCCCCGGAACGGACCGGTAGGTGGTCAGCGGCGGGAGCAGACCCGCCCGGATACTCCTGCCCTCCAACGCCTTGGTTGGCGGCCGGGACCGCCCTCCCCGGGGCACCCGCAGCGGGCACGGGATCGGTCGGGCTGCCCGGGTCCGTGGTAGGAACGCGCGAGGTTGACCGACTCGCCTCGTCGGCCGCGGCAGAGGAGGCCTGGCCGGTAAGCCGTGCCATCACCTCCTCCACCCGCGACGAGGGCCCGCTGGAACCCTCAGACCCCTGACCAGGAGCAGACGCCCCCAACGCGTCAGGCTGCACCTCACCGGCGCCACGCCCAACCCGACCAGCATCCCCCTCGAGTGCCGAACCGGAAACCGGCGAAGGGGAGTCGTGCACCCAATCAGCCCAAATGATCTCGTCGCCGCCCGCGGAATCTGCCACCGGGTTCCCAGCCGGATCCGCCTGCCCGGCAGTCTCGTCCACCGGCAGGGAGGCGTAGCGCCCACGCTTGCCATCAGGAGGTACGCCGTCATCACCACCGTCGGGCCGCCCACGCTTACCCGAAGAAACAACACCAACAGAAGGCGCCCAACCCTGCCCCAAAGCCCCCTCGCCCGATGAAGCCACCCCCCAAACAGACCCGCCAACACCATCCCCGGCATCACCCAGCCCCAGATCACCGGGCTGCACCCCCGCCTTCAGTAGGGCCGTCTTCATCTCGTGCGACGCCAGCCTCCTTCCGGACTTGATTCGGCTGACAAGCTCACCAATGCGCACAGGAACAGGAACGCCATCAATACGCTGTTTCGCCCTGTACAGCAGGCGCTTCCCACGCCGGCCGGGATTATCCCTGAAGTATTTCTCCACCGCCTCAATAATCTGATCGTTGGAAGACCTCGGATCACTGGTCAGTAGCACCCCCGCATTCTGCAGAGCCGTCTTCGTCTCCCGCGACGCCAGCCTGCTTCCGCACCTGATTTCGCTGATCAGCCTGCCAATGGGCACACGAACAGGAACGCCATCAACATCAATAACCTGAACTGCCTTGTACCGCAGGGCCTTCCCAACCTCCGCGGGATTCTGCTCGCAGTATTCCCGCACCGCCCGAATAATCACATCATCCGAATATGAATGATTCCGCCCCTTCGGCTGAGAGCGCGGCCGCTTCGCACCGCTACCGCCCCGCAGCCGTGCGGGGGGGGCCCAAGAATCACGGCGGGGAGAGTCAGGCAACGGCGCGTCCCAGTCCACCCCCAGCCCGTCCGACGCCACGTCAGGCGGGGCGCCCACCCGCCTTGCGGGCAGAGCCCCGCGACGCAAGGACCCAGGCCCCGGGGAAGACTGGCGGTAACCGGAGAAGCCGGGGCTTGATCCGGAGGGCCTTCGCTGCCGCCCGCCGTAACCACCAATATCCTCAGAGCCCATCAGGGGAGACCGTGCGGACTCACCGGTCCGTTGCGTAAACCCACGCCCTGCAACCGGCAACTCAAACCCGAACAACGACCCCGACGCCGCTCCAGGCACCGGCCTGCCCCCGGTCATCCCGCCCGGGAAGGAGGTGGACGGACCTGCCACCGGACCCGCCGAACCCGGCCACCCGGACCCACCGAACCCGACCGTGCTCGTGTCCGCCGGTACCGACCAGGGAGAGAAAAACCCTCCGCCCCGATCCGCGTGCGCGTCCCGCGACACCGCCGGAAACTCCTGGGACGAAGCTCGATAAGACGAACCGGAATACGACGGAAGCCCCTCCACATATGCACGCATCGCCGCCATCTCCTCCGGGCCCGGCGTAGCCACACCTGTGGACGCCCCCACACCCGGCGTGCCAGGCCGCGTGACCGGCCCGCCCGGCGTAGCCACCCGACCACCAGGGAACGGCGACGCCGCCCGCGACCCCGACGCCCCCACATCCTGCCCGCCACGGGGGGCAACGCCAGCCGCCGCGCCACCCCCTCTCGCGGCGCGAACCCTGGCCAGATCCGTCAGCCGCACCATCACCACCACATGCCCCGCCTTGCTGGTAACGATGTAACGCCGACCTCTGGCCACCCCCTCCCCCACCTCGGACAGGTGATTCGTGGCGTAGTCAGCTGTGATCGACTTGGCCCGGAGCCCGTAGCTGAGATGGGCCCGGTAGTCGGGCTCGCTGACCACCCCCAGCTCCTCCCCCTCGAGGGTGATGACGACAAGCGCCCGGTCCTCCACAACCCGCAGCGCCACCGCAGCGTCGAAGCTCGCCTGCGCTGCCGACGCGGTGATCACCCAGAGCCCCAGCTGCTCGTCGTACTCCCCCGGTGCAGGCAGCACTGCCCCCGCACCCTGCCCCCTGACCGGAATGTCTCTGGGGGGCTGGGCAGGCTGCTGCGCTCCAGGACCAACACTCCGATGCGGGACAGGCGTCGTGGACCGACTCGGCCACTCCCCCCATGCCATATGGGAACCCGCCAACGCCCCCCTCGGGAGAAGCGGCCCGGCAGCGTCCCACTCACCACCAGCGCCGTCGGAACCCGACCCGCCCCGGGCCACGGGACCGGAAAAGAACGGCGACGCCACCCTCGACACCCGCATGTCACTACCACCAGGCACAACACCCGCCGCCCCGCCACCCCCTTCCGCGGCGCGAACCCTGGCCAGATCCGCCGTCGACACCACCACCACACGCCGCTCCCCACGCCCCCTCCCGCTGGACACGACGTAACGCCGACCGCCAGCCACCCCCTCGCGCAACTCGTCCAGCTGACGCATGACGTTGTCTGCTCTGATCGCCTCGGCCCGGGGCCCGTCCTTGAGATGGGCCCGGTAGTCGGCCTCGCTGACCACCCCCAGGTCCGCCTCCCCCTCGAAGGTGATGACGACGCGCTTCCCCCCCTCCACAACCCGCTGCATCACCGCAGCGTCAAACCTCTTCCGCGCTACCTTCGGGGTGATCTTCCAGGCCCCCAGCTGGTCGTCGTACACCCCCGGTACCGGCCGCTTGGTCCGCTGCCGGGCGGCCGGATGCATAGCCTCCAACTCCTCAACCGAAATCACACCTATCGCCCGCGTGCCGTGGTTGGTGACGGTGAGTCGCTCCCGATCAGCAACCCGCAATGTGGCAAGCTGACAATGAAGTTGGTATTTGCTGATCTCGTCCGTGCGGGCGGGCCCCAGATCCGACAGCGGCACCAGCGCCATCACCGGCTCACCGCCACGGGTGAGGACTACACGAGCCCCGTCCTTCACCTGGTTCACCAACTCAGGCAAATCCACATACGCCCAATGTGTCGTGTCCTCGTAGACCCCCCCGCCCGGCATGTCCAACCAATCACCAAAGCTCGGCGCCGCAGCCCTCGACCCCGACGCCCCCACACCCGGCCCCCCCTCAGGAGCAACGCCGGCCGCCCTGCCACCCTCTTCCGCGTCGCGAACCCTCTTCAGAACCTCCGTCGACACCATCACCACACGCCGCGCCCTAGACCCCGACCGGCTGGTAACGACGCAATGCCCATCGTCATCCACCCTCTTCCGCACCCTGCCCAGGTAATTTATGGCGGCGCCAGCTGTGATCGGATTGGGCTCGGTCCTGTAGCCGGGATAGGCCTTCCTGTAGGCGTCCTCGCTGACCACCCCCAGGTCCACCCCCCTCTGGGAGGTGATGACGACACGCTTCCGCTCCTCCACAACCCGCCGCACCACCGCATCGTCAAAGCTCGCCCGCGCTACCGCCGCGGTGATCTTCCAGACCCCCAGCTGGGCGTCGTACACCCCCGGTGCAGGCAGCACGGTCCGCTGCCGGGCGGCCGGATGCCCAGCCTCCAACTCCTCAACCGAAATCACACCCATCACCGACTTGCCGCGGTCAGTGAGGGTGAGTCGCTCCCCATCAGCAACCCGATATGTGGTAAGCCGCTTACGAAATTCCCCCATGCTGATCTTGTCCGTCTGGGCGCGCTCCACATCCGGCAGCGGCACCAGCACCAGCACCCGCTCACGGCCACGGCGGAGGACTACACGTGCCCCACCCTTCACCTGCTTCACCACATGAGACCACTCCCGATCCGCCTTATCTGTCGATTCCTCGTGGATCGGGCCTGTCGCGGTGGCCGGTCCCCCACCGGGCGCAGAATCCGCCCCGGCAATCACTCCACCAGCAGTCGGCCCGGACAACTCCGGCAATGCAAAAGGCGAGGAGAAAGAGCCACGCCGACCGCCACCCGGCCCCGACGCCGCTCCAGGCACCGGCCTGCTCCCGGTCATCCCGCCCGGGAAGGAGGTGGACGGACCTGCCACCGGACCCGCCGAACCCGGCCACCCGGACCCACCGAACCCGACCGTGCTCGTGTCCGCCGGTACCGACCAGGGAGAGAAAAACCCTCCGCCCCGATCCCCGTACGCGTCCCGCGACACCGCCGGAAACTCCTGGGACGAAGCTCGATAAGACGAACCGGAATACGACGGAAGCCCCTCCACAAATGCACGCATCGCCGCCATCTCCTCCGGGCCCGGCGTAGCCACACCTGTGGACGCCCCCACACCCGGCGTGCCAGGCCGCGTGACCGGCCCGCCCGGCGTAGCCACCCGACCACCAGGGAACGGCGACGCCGCCCGCGACCCCAGCCGACCCGACCACCCCTCCATGCCGGACGGGAAGGAGGTGGACGGACCTGCCACCGGACCCGCCGAACCCGGCCACCCGGACCCACCGAACCCGACCGTGCTCGTGTCCGCCGGTACCGACCAGGGAGAGAAAAACCCTCCGCCCCGATCCCCGTACGCGTCCCGCGACACCGCCGGAAACTCCTGGGACGAAGCTCGATAAGACGAACCGGAATACGACGGAAGCCCCTCCACAAATGCACGCATCGCCGCCATCTCCTCCGGGCCCGGCGTAGCCACACCTGTGGACGCCCCCACACCCGGCGTGCCAGGCCGCGTGACCGGCCCGCCCGGCGTAGCCACCCGACCACCAGGGAACGGCGACGCCGCCCGCGACCCCAGCCGACCCGACCACCCCTCCATGCCGACCGGGAACCAGCCAACGTCCCCCCAGTCCCCCGTCCTCCCCTGCCATGGCTCCATGCCGTAGCGGTGGTCGGTGGGTGGGTCGGTCAGCGCCCGCGCCGTCGAATCCGCCGCCGACGCCCAGGGCAGGGCATCGGGCACCACACGCCCACCGGGGTCGACCACCACCGCCCGCGCATGAAGCACATCCCCCTCCGGCGGCGCATCACGGCCCACCCGCTCACCCGCCGGCGCCTGCAGCTCAACCCACACCACACCCTCACCGGTGAAATGGTGAACCGCAAAGGCATGCCCCACCCCCCGGGAACGCTGGACCAGCACGAGCGCGGTCGCCCCAGGCCCGGCCTCCCGTACGGCGTCGGCGAGCCGCTCCCAGGAGGTCACCGGGCCCCAGTGCGCGCCCGGGGCAAGCATGTCCTCGGCGCGGCCGCTCCCCTCCACCACGTCGTCCACCGCCCGGGCCGGCCGGATCCCGCTGGGCGCCGTGGGGCGAACCGCGGGGCCAAACGCCTCACTCCGGTGCAACTCCTTCCCCAACCCTGCCAGCAGCACCAGGCAGTCCCGCGGGGACACCCCCCGCCCTGCGGCCTCCCCGGCCCGCAGGACCGGGCCAGCAGCCTGCGAGGCGGGGGCCGCACCCGACGCAGACGAGGAAGCGGCCCGCACCCGCCGCACCACACCATCGACCAGCCGCTCCAGACCAGCCACGTCAAGCACCCGCCCAAAACCACCAACCGACCCCAGGCCCACCCGCTGGATGGTGCCCCCCCGCTGCGAGCTCAGCGCGGCCTGCCCTGTCAGCTCTTCCTTGCTGGGGGTTTGCGCGGTGCTCCGATGCATGGCCGCATCATCTTCGGCCCCGACCGCGGACTCGGCCAGGGCCGGTGACCACGCTGCTGACATCGGTTGAGGCCTGGCCGCGAGGTGATCCTCACGGTGCACGGAATCGGCCGGACTCCCCAGGTCCGCGGCAGCACCACGCGAGACTGACGCACTCACCCCAAAACCGTCGGCCGCAGCAGACGAGGCCTCGCCGGTGAGCCGTGCCACCACCTCCTCCACCCGCCGCGAGGACAAATGAGAGCCCTCTGGCCCCTCACCAGGGCCGGACGCCCCCACCTGAGGCTGCAGCTCACCGGCGCCACCCCCAGCCCGACCACCACCCCCATCAACACCCGAACCGGGCATATCCCCCGAGACCTCACCCTCAGAAACCTCAGCGGCCGGAAGTTGGTCTGCTGTGTTGTGGGGCGGGCTGGCACCTAGTGTTTGGGCCATCGGGGTCAGGGGCGATTCGCCGAGCGAATCGGGAATCACCCGCTCAGGCAGAGCATGTGGCTGCGGTGCTGTCTCCTGGCTTGCCGGGCCTGCCGTCTGGGTTCGGGCGGGCTCGTCCAGCGCTGCTGCGCCTGAGAGTTGGTCTGTTTCCTTCGCAGTCGGTGGCTGGGAGCGGTCGTCTGGCTCGGGGACGTCACCCGACGGGGCTGTCGCCCACGACTCATCCGATGCCCGGGACGCATCGTCGGACATCTCTGTGACAGCTGTGTGCCATGACGTACGCGACGGCGATGACGCATCCGAGGTGTCCTCCTGCGGTGATGCGCCCGGCTTGGCGGCCGTGTCGTGCGCGGTCGGATGCCGCGGGATCAGCGCCTTGAACGTGCCGTCCTCCAGCAGCACGTGCACGCGGGGCAGGCCCGATCGGCGTCGCGGGGCCGGACTGTCCGGGTGGAAGTCCAGGACACCCTCGCCGGGCAGCACGACGTGCACCTCCACCTCGAACCTGCGGGCGTACAAGAGCGGGGCGTAGTCCGATGCGGCGTTGTCGTGGCCGGACTCATCCGAGCCTGGGAGCCCCGTAGAGCCACTGCGCTCGAGCTGGCGGGCCAGGAGTTCCACGCGCGCCTCATGCGAAAGCTGCACATTCGGATGCAGGGTGCCGTCCTGGTGGAATTCGGCCTCATGCGCCAAGTCCAGCTCGGTGAGCTCGGCGGCTTCGCGGTCCTCCGAGGTGACCTTGTCCCGGCCCGAATCGGGCTGGAGCCATGTGTTCCCGTCGAGAAATGCAACCCGCAGCCAGGCGGCATCCGTTTCAGCGTCTTCCCGCAATTGCCTGGCCAGATTGGTGCGCACGAACCGAGCAGTTTCCGGCCACATCCCATTACGGTGGTCCTGCCCCTGCGCGGCGCGCTGCGCAGCGTACAGCGAGAGGGGCAGGCCCTCGCCCCTGATCTTCTCGGGGAACTTGGCATCGTGCGGGTCGACGATGTCGTAGACCGTGCCGTGGATGTCGGTGTAGACCGGGGTCCCCTCGTCCTGGCCGGCCTGGAACACGGGGTTGCTGAACAGTTCCTGCTTCTTCAAGGCGTCGCGCTCGGCCCCGGGCCGGTCTTTGGCGGCTGCCGTCGAGGGGAACGTCGATGGTTCTGGCATGTGCTTGCGCGCGAAGTCGGCCACGGCCTGCTGGATTTCGGCTTGGGCGAGTTCTCCCTTCAGCCGCTTGACGTGTGCATTCCGTCCGTCACGCACTTGGCGTGCGGCCTCGAGGCGCTCCTGAAAGCGCTCCTTAAGGAGCTCAGACCTCTTGGCAATCGCCGCGTGAGCGGCGCGTGGCGGCAGGACGTAGGCCGCAGACACGTGGTGGTGCTGCATGGCCTTCTTCACCTGTTGCACGGCCTTGTTATCGTCGCGGAGGGCCTTGCGTTCCTGCTCCAGCTGCAAGCGGAGGCTCTCCACTTCGCCGGGGCGCACGTCGATGATTCTGCCCTTTTCGAGATGCTCTGCCTGGGAGACGCTGAGCTCGGACATGCCGAGCCGGATCACCGACATCATGACGTCTCGCGCCTTGACCGCCCGGCTTCGAGCCTGGGCGAGGTACGCGAATTCGGCGCGGCGCAAATGGACCAGGTCCTGGTCCCCAGCATCTCGGGCTTCGCTCAGCTCTTGTTGCTTGTCGCGCAAGGCCTTCCCGATCGCGTGCGCCTTTATCGCCTCGCGCGCCGCCAGCCACCGCGGCGGAACCTTACCCCGCCAGAGGCCGCCGCGGGACTCGCCTTCGGCGGCCAATTCGGCTGCCAACCGCCGGTTGTCCGGGTCGTCGTACGGCGAAAGGCCGGGCTCGGCCTCGCCAGGGGCGCTGCCGTCGCTCTCCGGCCCGGGGTCCGCAAGCGGGTACCCGGCCGGGTCGGTTCCGTCTTCGGGTTTGTAGGGGACTGGCTTGAGCGCTTCGTCGCGGGCCGTAGGACCTTGCTGGTACCAGTCGAGCTGTTCCTTGGCGCTGCGCCTGGCCTGGTGGACCTCTGTGGCCAGCCGGTAGTGCGCATCTCGCCGGCGGGCCCGCTCGATCTCGTGCTCGACCAGCCGTCGGGCGACGGTGTCGTAGCGCGGCTGCCGCCGCTGGCCATCCGGCTCACGGAGGAGCTCATCCGCCTCTTCCCAGTCGCGCTCAATGGGAATGTCGGCCGATTTGTATGCCTCCTCCGCCTCGCTGAGCTTCTTTTCCAGCTCCTTGACCAGGTCGTAGGCCGCGGTGACCGCACCCGGGAACTGGTCATCGTCGAGGATGCCTGCCTCGCGGGCGACACGCTCGGGTACGAGGGCGACCAGTGGCTTCTTTGAGGTGAAGGCGGCGGCGAACCGCCCGCGGTCCGCGGAAGACGTCCTTCCGGCATCGGCATCGGCTGACTGGGCCGGACGGCGCGCGAGGCTGTCGCGGAAGCCCCGGAGAGCGTCGCTCAGAGCGTCCGTGTATCGCTTCAGGCGGCTCTTGGAGACGCCCGCCTCCACCATCTGGTCGATCGGAATCTCACACAGGACCATGCGCTCGGGCCTGCTCCTCGTCCCCATCCGGGCCGCGTCGCTCACGCCTCCAGCGAGGACGCCGGCCGTGGTGGTCTGGTTCACCGGCAGGGGGTTCTGGGCGGCAAGGGTGGAGGTCGAGGGTCCATGCGTGGGGACCAGGGACGGGTCCACGAACCCGACAACGGAGGATTCAACGTCCGGCGGGCGCTCGCGAAGCTGTTCCGTGCCTGCCT
This sequence comes from Streptomyces sp. NBC_01092, assembly GCF_045039535.1. Lineage (NCBI taxonomy): Bacteria > Bacillati > Actinomycetota > Actinomycetes > Kitasatosporales > Streptomycetaceae > Streptomyces > Streptomyces sp. NBC_01092. The sequence continues at coordinate 170,346 of NZ_CP108659.1, forward strand.
TCATCACGCGGGAGTGGATCAAGAAGTCGTCCACGACGGCGAGCACCTTGGGACGGCGGCCCGGGGTGGGACGGAAGCGCACGGTGAGGTCGCCGGTCATGGAGCCGATCGCCGAACCGTCTGGGGCCGGCGGCGGCCGGTAGCCTTCAGTGCCCATGGCGTCGCGGGCCGCCGATCGCAGGAAGCTGAAGGAGAGTTCCTGCCCCAGCTGCTGGTACGGTGCCGTCCCCGGTCTCGTGAGGGTGCTGAGGCCGACATCCGCTGTCTTGAGGGCCGGTGAACGGAAGACCCGCCCCCAACGGCGCTTGGATTCGGGAGTGTTCACCGGAACCGGGGCGTCCGCCCGTATGGGCAACCGTTTGTCGATGTTCTTTCCCGCGTCCACAGCCTGCTGCCGATGGGCAGCACCGGCAGCGTGGTCAATAACCTGCGCCGCACAGTGCTGCAAATGCTCGGCGTCGGGCACGGACAGGACCGCCACTCCCTGATTCCGGAGCATGGCGACGACCTTGGCGTCCCCCGCCGCCGTCCATGACCCGTCCAGGTCTGCGGGAAAGACTTCGACCTGCTCGCGCGGTGCGTCGGCGTTCCGTTCCGACGCGGTCGCGGGCGCTGCGGGATCCTCGCTCTCGGCGCGCGGAGCGACCTTCTCCGGGGTGCCGCCATCCGGCACGAGCAGGGACGCTGCGTGCGTTTCTACCTTCTTGCCGACGGGGGCCTTGACCGTCACGGTCTCGCCGTCGGAGCTCGTGTAGCTCAGCTCGAGTTCCAGCGGTACCTCGAATTCCGCGTGGCGTCCCTTGCTCTGGATGGCCAGGTGTCGGGTGTACTCGTCAGAACTCATCGCGGTGCGGCTGGTGGGGTTGACGATGGCGGCCTGCCCGCCGAGACTCACCGTGTGGCTGTCAGCTTGGCCTATGGACTCACCCTGGTCGGGGTTACTCTCGGTGGCCAGGGCGTTGGCAGAGGTGATGGCCTGGCCCTTGCCGCGTGTCCCTTCGAACGCCACTTGGGAATTCTTGGTGAGCAGCAGATGCTCCTCCACATCAACGCCGTGCTGCGTACGCAGGTACGTGAGATCACCGCGGATCAGGCGCATTCTCGCCTCACCGGTGAGGGCGCCGGACGGTTTGTTGATGAAGCACCGAAACGTGATGCCCTCGGAGCAGAGCTGCTCGTGGTGGCCATCCAGCGCTTCCGGCGTGAGCTGACTGTTCAACCAGGGGCGAAACCCGCCCAAGTCGCCGATGCTGGATTCGGGCAGCAGACCGGGCCACCTCTTTTGCAATTCGTACTCGAAAGCGCGGACCGCCGGTTCGGGGTTGATCCCTCCCTCCACGGCCGTGTGGACGGGCGTCGAGAGCAGCGGACGCAGAGGACCGGGCTGCACGAGTTCGTCCACCAAGCCGTTGTCGACCTCGCCCAGCCGCCGCGCATCGTCGAAGGTCACGAGCTCGTCCCGCTGCCCGAACACGATGAGCCCCTTGGCGGCGGTGCGCATAGGCGCCCCCCAGCGACGGGATCGCGACTTCCCGTCCACGAGGTAGGTGGTGCTCGTGTAGCCGGCTCTCACCATCCGACCGGATCGCTCCACCTTGATGCGCCGCATGGCGTCTAGGGTCTCGGTCATCGTCCGGGAGCGGAGGCGGTACCCCAGCGAGGCGATGTTCGGACTTGGCGCATAAGGCAGCGCCCCGGTGGTGTCGGAATTGCTGCGGCCGAAGCCCCAGAGTCCGAACCGCCACGTCCAGCCACGCCGCTGGCTGCTGCCCGAGCTGACGGGCATGGCGCCCGAGATGTGGCGTACCGCAACCACGCCCTTGTCCATGACATCCCGGGCATGGCGGCCCTGGGATTGCGCGTGAACGAACGTCTCCGCTTCATTACGCCACCATTGCCCCTGGCTGAACACCTTGTCCCGGGGCCAACCGCCCTTGCTGGACATGGCATTCCAGTGTCCCTCCATCTGACCGTTGCCGGTGTGGACCCCCGCGGCCTCATACTCCTCGGTGCCCGGGGTCTCGAAGGCCCACGCGGTCGCAGAGGGGGCGAGTTCGGTGAACACATTACGTTCGAGACCGGCCAGGAGCCCGGAGTGGCCGATGCGCATGTGGTTGCGGGACACCGTCTCGTCCGCGGAGCGGCTACCTGGGGCATCCTCCAGCAGGGCGAGCACCTGGTCACGGCTGAGCGGGAGCGGCGTGGGCTCCGTGAGCCGGCCCGAGTCGCGGTGCACCGGGCGCACCTGGTGGGGCATGAAGGAATCCGGTTGCGAGAGCTGCCCCGTGACCTTGAAGACCAGCGCTCCGTCCTTTTCACCACTCAGAGGAATCGGGCAGGGCGCTTTCCGGAATATGTTGCCGGTGGACGCCAAGAGCCATCTTCGTGGCCGCTCTTGGTAGGTGGCCGTTACCCGAATTTCTCCGGTGGTGTCATAAACGTGCGTGCCCTTCCCACCCCACGTGCCATACCCACTGCCGGCCTGGAGGTTCGTCTCGGTACCGCGGCCCCGAGCGCGCCCGTACAGGAACTGCCCGCCGAGCCCGAAAAGACCTTCTCCGGCCAGACTCACTCCGCCCGTCACGTCCGGGCCCGCCCGCCACCCCTGGGTGACCCACATGCGCTGGGACGTACCCGTGGTGGCGAAGAGTATGTTCTCACCGACAATGTCAGGCCTTATACCCATCCATCTCGGATTCTCCACCCAATTCCCCCCATGCACCGTCAGGGTGAGTGCGTGCTTGCACCAACCTCCATCCCGGCGGAGCACCACGGTGTATTCGTCCTTTTGCGGGTTGTACAGGAGACGGACCCGGGTGGCGAGGCGGAGCGGGGAGAAGGACACGGGCAGTCGGTGCTCCGTGTTCCGACGTGCACTCCGGGTCGGCCATTTCCGGGTCCCCCGTCGCTGGACGCTTGTGCCCGCGCGATCCGGATCCTGCCCCTTGTTGCGCGTGTTGCGCGCCTTGCGAAGGGTGTGGGAGGCCTGGCGCGATGCTTCCCGGGCGATGCGCCGCCGCCATGCGCTCCAGGCCGACCGGACAGGCGGATCGACCAGCCGCCGCGTTTTCGGGTTCTGGCGCAGCGCATCCGTGATGGCGTCCGGTATCTGGAAATCCAGGGCCGACGGCTCATCATCTGGTAGGGGCAACGAGCCCTCGTACAGCAGAATGGGGTCGGTAGCTCCCCGCGCGGGGGACGACTTGGTGGGCCGCGGATGCGGCCGGCTTACCGGCGGCCCGCCGTTCCGCGCCGAGAAGAGCGCGGGAGCGGAGTGTGTTCGCGACAAGGTCCCCGTTGGCGTGCTCGGTTGGGTCGGCAGGGGCTTGCTGGTGAGTTTGGTCGACGAAAAGTGAGCGCCGTTAAGCGGTATGACATCTTTGGTACTGCCCACCAGTCTGGGCGGCGGGACGGGTTCTTTCGGTGGTGGCGTCGGCATACGGTCCCGATACTCTTCCGGCAGTGCCGATTTATCCTGCTTCCGCGGTCCGGCGTCCGGGTCGAATCCGCCCCAACCGCGAGCATCCTGCCTGGGTATGTTCAGCACGGCGTACGCGGGGAACCTCTTCGTCAACTCCCTGCCTTGCGTGCCTGCCGAAGATGTCGGGCCATCCGGCGTCGGCTTTGCTGCCTCGTTCGGGGGCGCCGAAGACTCCAATCCGGCAGCCCCGTCAGGGTGGAAGGTGACCTCCACCCGGAAGGGCGACGTGTACTGCCCGTGGACTCCGCGGTGGATCTTTGTGAACAGAGTCTGGCCGCTGTCCGTGCCCGACGTCGCGTCGGTGCGAGACGTGCTGACCTCCCCGAGGAGAGCCCCCCTCCCATACACCAGGGGGAATTTATACGCCGGCCCTAGAGCACTCGTCAGCTGCCCGGTCTTGATCACCCCCCGTTCACGGGAAACACCGGCCTCAGCGCTCACGGACACCCACAACTGGTCGCCGTTGACAGCTCGGTCCAGGATCGCGGGCTGGGAGTCGTCCACGACGGTGCGGTATGTGAAGCGCCCCAGAACCTTCCCCTTGGCATCCAGGAGGTCCAGGGGCGAATGCGCGCCCTGCATTGATCGGATCAGCCTGTTGGTCATCGCTTCCCGGCTGAATGACCTGAGAATGGTCCCGACCGCGGGCATGTCGAGGGTCACCCCATACTGGTGCGCCACTTCCCACACCCAGAGGAACAACTCCGGAGAGGAGGCGAAGTCACCGGCCAGGATGGGCATTTGCGACAGATCCTGCGGGACCCTGATCTTACTGGGCAGCCCAGTGACGCCCTCTCCCCTGCTGGTCAGGCTGTCAGGTACTCGCCACTGGAACCCGTTTCGCACAACGAACCGTTCGCCCCGCTCCTCCACGGCTTGCAGTTTGCCGTCGCTCCCCTGCTCGTACACCTCAACGTCGTACGCCATGTCGCTGACGTAGGTGGAGGAAGGGCCCGTACGGCGTGACATCCGCTGCTCAAGGGACGAATAGATGAGCTCAGTGGAGTGGGCCGTCTGGTTGTAGCTGCCGGCCGGCGTCACAGACACGACCGCGGGCACCCCGACGGCGTTCAGGGCGCCCCCCACGCCGAAGCCGAAGACGCGGTTCGTGGCCTCATTCGACTTCTGCTTGCTGCTATCGGTGTTCCTCTGGGTCCCCTCGGGCCGTACAATGTGCGCGTCCGCATAACGGCTGTAGGGTCCCGTATTGCGTCCCCCGATCCTTGCCATCCGGTGGCGTTTGTCCGCGTCTTGGAAGCGCAGAAGGTAACCATCTCCGAGCAGGATGCGACGCGCCTCCTCGCGCGATTCGCGGCCAGAGCGTTCCGAAGTCAGTCGCGCCCGGATGGCGCCCGGACTCCCGGTCAGGACGTCGAGGACTTCGCGGTATACCTTCTCCGCATCGTATGGGTCAAGGACCTTGACGATGGCGCGGGCCACGTCCTCCGTGGCCCGCAACATGAGGTCCGTGCCGCCGATCGAGGTGACGTCCCGCGACAGACTGACGCCGTCCTCGAAGACGTCCACAGCGCCTTCCTCGAACGACGGGTTGGTGTACTCGCGGTCCAGGAAAGCAGGCCTGTCAGCCTCCAAGACCCCGACCGAAAGCGTCAGATCACGGTCGTTCACAGATTCGGCAGGGGCGCCGTCGTCACGTCGCGGCGCGAACTTGACCTCACGCTGGAGGTTTCGCACATACGCCCACGCCTCGTCGCGGGCCTTCTTCACGCGGGCCTTGCGATCACCGGTGCTCTCACGCACCACAACTGCCAGTTCGCGCTCGACGACGTGTTCCACCCAGTCCCGCTGCTCGCCTGCGGTCAGGCTGCGGAGCGCAACTGTCTTCGACGGTGAGGCTGGAACGGTGGGATATCCGGGGAGCCCGGGCACGTGGGCGGGGTCGCGGCCGTGGACGCGGCGCAGACGGGTGCGCTCGTTCTCCAAGGTCTGGAGGGCTCGGAGTATGCGCTGGATCCGAGGGCGAGAGTAGCTCACCGGTTTCACCGGTTCGGGGGCGAACCGGACGCGCCGTACAGGGGCCGGACCCTCCTCTCGATTCCCCGGCGCCTTGGAGGCCGGCTGCTCCTGGCGGGCGGCCGACGGGCCCACGGCAGTGGCGCCCCGCGCACCGCGCTGCGGCCACCACCGGCTCCATGAGGTACCGCCACGCAACCTCAGCGGCTCATGTCCAGCCCTCTCGTCCCCCTGCGCCAGGCCAGTGGGTCGGATGCTGAAGCCTTCCCGCACGAGATTCCTCGCAAAGGCTTCGGTTTCCGAGTCAGGGTCGTCAAGGCCGCTCTCGTACAGGTGATAGGCAACCCGCCGGACGATCAAGTCGACCTGTCTATTGGACCCGTCCTGACTGACCGGGACGTGCACACGCAGCTCTCGGATCTGGCGTTCGACGAGGTCCTCGGCCTCGTCCACGGACCAGACAAGGCGATCACTGTCGGGGAGCTTGCCCCAGCGCCGTTCGAATGCCTTGGGGTCGAACGAGTTCTGACGCAACCATGCGGTTCCGCCGGGTACCTGCCATGGTCGAGCTTCGGGGAACCAGATGGTGCCCTCAGTGCGTGAGGCCCAAGCGTCGACCCGCCACAGGGGTGTGCTCGCGGTCTGTGCTGGGACGCTGCGAGAGCCCGACGGAGGCGGATCGGGAATGGCCTTGCCCCATCGAGAGCTTGGAAGCAGCACGGCCTGTCTGCGGGTGGGCTCATCACCACGACCGGCAACAGGGAAGGTCGACCAGGGTCCCTCCTTGGGGAACCAGATGGTGCGTCCGGTGCGTGAGGCCCAATGGTCGACCCGACCCCGACGCGAGTCGGCTTGCTCCCATTGGCCAGGAAGCACAACGACAGCCACCTCGGGTGCCTGGCCGGCCAGGGCGGGGTCGTTGGCGAGCAGTTTGCCGAATTCCTCGTCCGAGAGAGGGACGGTGTGCCCGCCTCTGGCGAGGACGACGGTCCCAGGCCGCCCCATATTCTTGATTTCGACCAGATAGACACCGGCTCCATGCTCCCGCCACGGTGGCGGCTCGTCGTGTGGACGGGGCCTTCCCTCGTGGCCTACGGGCCACCGGGCGGTGCTGACGTCGAAGGGGAGCTGAGGCGTTGCGGTGGCCCAGTTTCGACCGCACATCCCGCCCCAAGGCTCGGTGAGCGTTTCGTCATCCAGCAGGATCGGCATCACCTCGTGCGTGAAGTGAGTACTGCGCAGTTGCTGGAGGGAGAGCTGCTGACGACCTGGACCGAAGATGACGAAGTCATCCACCATCTTGTTGATCTTCTGCCAGTGCTCCTTGGTGACGGGCGTGTCGAGGTCCATGTGGAGCACGTGCCGGGCGAGGCCGTCCATGTCCTTGATGCCATGCGACGCCCCTTCCTTGCGCAGCAACTCGTCCAGGACGGGCTCGCTGCGAGGGGGCTGAATCTCCCTGGAGGCCGGCTGCTCCTGCCGGGCGGCCGACGGGCCCACGGCAGTGGCGCCCTGCGCACCACGCTTCCCCCACCACTGCCACCACCGGCTACCGGCGCCGCCCCGCAACCTCAGCGGCTCGTGTCCCGCCCCCCCGTCCTCCTGCTGCCCGGACCGGAAGAAGGGCGCCTCTCTCACGCTCCGGGATTCCGAATCCGGCTCCGGCGGCGAGTCCTCGAGGGCCTCACTCGTGATCCGCAGGGGAGCGGGAACGGACGGTGCGGCATCGGGGTCCACGCCGCGCGGGTCGTGCACAGGGTGGTCGCGGACGGCGGGCCCGGAGTCAGGCAACCGCCCGGCAGCCGAGCCGAGACCGGCATCCGCGCCGGACTCGGTGACCGGGCGCGGGGATGCCACCGACGGGATGGCAGCACCGGTGACCGAGTCAGTGACGGAGTCGGTGACCTCGAGGTGACCGGTCCCGGCAACGGCGGCCGGGGCAGAGGAGGCCTGGCCGGTGAGCCGTGCCATCACCCCGTCCACCGAACCAGGCATATTCCCCGAGACCACACCCTCAGAGCCCTTGGAGCCCGTGGAGCCCGTGGAGCCTTTAGAACCTTCGGGTGCAGGAACTGGTGGGGTGAAACGCCCGGAAGACTCCAGCACCTGGTGCCGCTGCGCAGGGGCTTGCAACGAGCCCGACGTCACCGGCCCGGCCTGGGGTTGGGCCTGGACCTGGGGTTGAGGCTGGGCCTGGGGCCCGGCCTGGGGCTGGGGCCCGGCCTGGGGCTGGGCCTGGGGCCCGGCCTGGGGCTGGGCCTGGGGCTGGGCCTGGGGCTGGGCCTGGGGCCCGGCCTGGGGCTGGGCCTGGGGCCCGGCCTGGGGCCCGGGCTGGGGCTGGGGCTGGGGCTGGGAGCTCACCGTGTCCTGCCGTGGCACCGTATCGATCGGCGGGAGCGCGCCCGGCCGAGCTGACACCTCGCCGGGTCCCGGCTGCTGCGCGGGCGCGGCAGCCGGGGCAGGCGCGTGTTCGTCCCGCCCGGTGAGGGAGACGGCGCCCGTCTCCTGAGTCGGTGCGGTGGAATCGCGGTCCTGCCCAGAGGAGGTGGGGTCCTCGGCATCTGGGCCGGCGCCCATCCCGCTGCTCGCCTGGGGCGGCAGATGCGATGCACCCACCGTCTGGAACCCATCCGGGAGCGGGGGCCGGCTGACCGCGTCCGGCTGCCCCTGCCCCCCCGCCGCCCCGGTGTCCGTCTGCGCGTGCGGCTCCGCCGCGGGCGGGCCTGGGACACCCGGCACCGAACCGGGCCCGCTTGGCCCGCCGCCCGCCTGCGGCGCCAGCGTGCCCGCCTGCTGGTCCACGGCATCCGGCCCTGCGGAGCCGGTACGCGCAGTCCCCGCCCCCGTCACCGCCTGCCCGGCCCCGCCAGGCAACGCATCCCCGCCCGCGCTCTCAGCCAAGGAGTCCGCCACCGACGACCGGGCCCCGCCCGCCCCCACAGCCGGCGCAGACCCCGGCCTATCCGAGACAGGTGTGTCATCCCCGCTGCTCACCACCAGCCCATCCGGCTGACGCCCCGCCCCGCCCCCGGGCGAGAACCCGGCACCGTCCCGCCCGCCATCGAGCGGGGGCCCGGTGAAGACCATGTCGCGCAGCGAGGACCCGGCGGCGACGACGCCCGCCTCGAGCCCCAGTTCACTCGTATTACTCAACCCCGCACCGAGAAATGTCGCCGCATCGAACTTCACCCGGTCACCGAAGAGGACGCTGGTCACCGGGACAGCAAGAAACTCCGCACCACCTTCAGCGACGAAGCCGCGCGAAGCCACACCGGCCCCATTCACAAAATCCTTCGCCGTGATCCGCGTCCCCGGATTCACTTTGCCCAGGACATCGCCGGCCAGATCCTTCTTCAACCCGCCGCCCAACGAGTTGGCCAACGCCTTGCCGGCATTATTCAAGGCCTCGTCGAAAACACCATGGAAAGCACCCGCAAAGCCCCCCATCACACCGGACTTCAAGATGTCGCCCACATCGAAGCCACCCGGACGGCGCCCCTTCGGCCCAGCCACGATCATCGCCAGACGCACCGCGAACGTCTGGAACGCCTCCTCGAACGCCTCCGACAACGAAGGCATCAAACGCGTACGACTGAGCAGCGTATCGAGCACCGTCAGCAAGAACACCCTGCTACGGAGCATCGCCAACGCCGACTGACCCGACGACAACCCCCCCGTGAAAAATGCCATCGCCGCCAGAACAGCCAATTCCGCAAGCAGCCGGAAAAGCTCAGCCATGATCTGCGACTTAGACTCCGTGATATGCATCGAAGTCTCAACACGGCCCCGGGAAATCTCCTCCAACTGACCGGCGAAATCCGCCAGCGCATTCTTGCCACCATCATCGACCAGCATCTTCATCGCACGGACATAACTCTCACCCGCACCCCCGGGAAGAGCATGCCCAATCGACACCACCGACCCCTCGATGGCGTCAGCCAGACCACGCACCTGCCTGGCCAGCGTGATATACGGATCGTGACTCTGGTAGCCAAGATCCTCATTCGCCCTCAGGGGCTTCTCCCCAATGAGAACGACCAGAAGGTTCTCCATTTCCCCCGAGAATTGAAGTGCCACCTACACTCAGGCCCTTCGTCCGCCCCGCCGCCGCTCCTGCGCGACAGCATCCATCACATCACCCTGATTGCGCAGAATGCTCTCCACATCACTCTTCGTGGCCCTCCCCGCAGCGGAGATCGCTTCCGCAATCGCCTCGAGGGTATCCACCGACGTCCTGTCCTCCCGCTCCACCCGAGGCCCGTTCTCCCCCGCGAAACTGTCACCCTCCCCAGGCCAACCCCGAGTCTCAGCAACCCCACCCTTAAAGTCCTCCAGCATCGCAGCCAAACGGCCGTTGTTCTTTTCTATCTCCTGCTGGAGTTGCAGGAGCCGCGCTGGATTGGCGTCGTACGCAGTCATGGCTTACTCCTCTTCGTTGATCTCGTCGCGCAACTGGTCGCTACCCGAAGGCTTCAGAGCATCAGTGAGATCGACTTCGCCGAAGATATCCGCCCAGTCGATCTGAGTGCCGGGTAGCTCGGACAAGGTGGGGCTGGCGGACAGCAGAGGCTGAAAGGTTTCCATCACACGACGGCTCATCAGTGCCCGCGCTTCGCCCGCAGCCTCAAGTACACTCGCAGCCAGCTGAGTGCCCTGCATAGTGCGGTACTTCTCTTCCAGAAACCTCAACCCCTTCAGCTCCCCTTGCGGGCCCACGGTCACCTCTACCGCCCGGTCCCGGGACCTCGACACGACCGTGGCGCCGCGCAGTTCGTCTTGTGCCTTAGCGAGCGCCGCCTCTGCGCGTTCGAGTTCACTCTTCGCCTGGGCCAGGCGCATTTCGATCGACTCGCTCACTGTGATTCCTCCTCGTCCCATTTATCGTCCGATCGCCGCTGGGGCACCGCCTTCGTCGGTGCCCCAGACGTCATCGTTCTCAGGTGTCCAATCGGCGCGCCGCGGGCCGCCGCTTTGCGTGAACCGAGCACCCTGGCCGGCGTCGTTCGTCCCGCTCTCCGGTCCAGCGGAACTGCTCGTGGCATTCCTGTGGCGGACATCGACCAGGTCCTCCTCCTCAACGCCTGCAGATGCGTGACTGATCGGCCTGGAGCGTCGGTCAATGGTGGCATCGGACGGATCGATCAGGACGTTTCGGACACGCTCATTGGATGACTGGCCAGTACCACCCATGCCACCCATGCCACCCATGCCACCCATGCCCATGGGCATTGGGTTCAGCGGAGTTTGGTTCCCGCTCATAGCGGAGCCGGCGCCGAAGGTTCCCGAAGGACCCCCAAGTGGTCGCGCGCCCGGGTCGTCGTAGTCGTCGTACGAGACCTGCTCTCCGGTCCTGTCTTGCGAGCTCGGGGACGACCCGCCTACGTTGTCGGCTGACTGATTGCCAGCAGTCCCAAGAATATCTCCGCCACCGGACCCTACGGACGACCCAAAGTCGTCAACTCCCAGGTTACTGGTGTCGAGGCTCGGGTTGAGCTGGCTGGTGGAGACATCGCCGTTGGGAGCCGTAGTCGTAACGGATCCACTATCCGGATTGATCGTGGTCTTGGTGCCGTCGGGGAACTGGGTGCTCAGGGTGCCGTCCGAGTTCAGCCTCGTGCTGCTGCCGTCCGCGTTGGTAACTGCACGACCGGAATTGAGGTCCGTGACGGTTTCGTCGCCGTCCGGGCTGACCGTCGTGATCGTCCCGGTGTCCGGATTGAACTTGCTAACGCTACCGTCGGGATTGGTGGTGACCAACGAGCCATTGGAGTCCAGCGCCGTCTTGCTGCCATCCGGGTTGTTGAGGTTGTCGGTGCTCAGATTTGGGTTAAGCAGCGATTCCGAAATCGACCTGTCCCGGCCCGTACCTACGGTCGACGGAGACACATTCGGCGGGATGTTCAATGGAACGAACGGCGGGGCTTGCCCCAGACCCTGTCCATTGAGATTGGATGACTCCCCGAAACCACCCAAGCCATTGTTGAGTTGACTCAGTTGGTCATTGAGCTTCTGCGAGGCCTGCTCGGTCTGCGCCTTGTTCTGCGCCGCCAGCTCAGTCTGGGTCTGCTGGGAGAGCGAACTGGTGGTTTTGGTCTCTACAGGCTCGCCGACGGCCGAGCTGGCATCTGCCCACTGGTTGTTTATGTTGGACAGTGCTATCTCGGCGGCGGTTACCAGTACATTGTTGACGTGCAAGTTCCATAGGTCGACGGCCGCCTCGCCGACCTGCTTCCAGGTGTTGGTGTCCTGGAGACTGCCCGAGATTGTACGGCCGAGTTCAGGTATCTCGAGGACTAGGTTTTCCTTGAAGGCTGCAGTGGTGGAGTAGTGAATGACGTCTGCCTTCTTCTTCGTAATGACCTGACTGATGTTGTTGACCCACACCCACACGGCCACGCGGTCGAGGATGCTGAGCACGGCATGGTGCGGATCATGAATGTAGTTGAAGTCGTGCGACCAGGTGTGCCAGGCCTCGTACAGGCGCCTCGCCTCTCCCGCCAGGACCTGCTGCATCTGGGCCATCGCCTCGCCGTACTTGGACGTGGGTACGTAGCCTCCGAGCGTCTGCTGGGCGCTCCGAAAGTCGGCACCCCCCATTTGGTCGGCGTATCCGTCATAGTTCGTGCGCAGCGCGTGGAGCAGATTCTTGAAGACACCGGCGGCTTGGCCGCTCCAGGCTGCGTCCTCGCGGCCCAGTGATTTCTCCCACGTGTTGAGCGTGGCGGCGTGGTCGACGAAGAACTGCTTCGCACGGTCGAACGCCTGAGCCACTGACTCAAAGGAGCCGAGATCCACGGCGTTCGCGTCGGCGACGCCAGCTCCGTAAGCGTCGCCGTAGCCTTTGGTCGTGTACGGGGGCTGCACAAGTGCACTCAACGCTCCGCCCGGACCGCCGATGTACTGGGCTTTACCGCTGCTGTCCCACTCGTCGCCCAAGATGCCCGTAAACTCGTTACTGGGGCCTCCTGAACCCTGGTCGAGCAGGCGTGCCCTGCCGTCTTCGACCGACGCTCCGATCATGATGATGTTGGCCTCACGCATCGACTCCTTTATTGCAGTAGACCCGTGCTCGCCATCCCCGCCTGCGATGTAGAACGGTATGTAGTAGTCCTCGCCCTCCCTCTTCATCCATCCGAGGTTGTTGGCGATCCACTCGAGGTCGCCGCCCTTGTTTTTACCCGCCGCCTCGATACTCATGCGGAAAAGGGGGATTCCTTCTTTACTGCTGAGATGTTCGAACAGAGACTTCCGACTGGGCATCGGAAAACCGGTAAGCAGCGTGACCGCCCTTGCCCAAGTATCATCGGGGTCAAATTGGGGCTCAGTGTTGTAGGGCATGACGGCGGCACTCCACGTGAAGTAGGGGCGAGGCCGAGGAAAATGAGTCCGACACGTTCGAGGCCTGCCGGAAGTCTGGCTTCCATGGTCCAAGATCTAGATCTGAACGTTGGACTGCTGTCCCGATGCAAGGTTCGGGGTCTGGCCAGGCACAAATCCCTGATCGACGTCCGAAAAGACTTCGAGCATCTTCTCCGCATTGATGGACGTGAGACTGTCACCTTGATTTTTCAGCAGAGTTTCTATCGTATCTGCCAAATTGCTGTCGATTTTCGGGAACAGGGTCTGCTGACCGTCGAGGATGCCCGATATCGAGGACAGTGCAGTCTTGACATTCTTGAGGAGCGTCTGCCCTTGCACGCTGTCATCAGCACCCAACATGCCGATCGCCACTGCGGGGTGGGCCGACGTGCCGGCGTACCAGAGCGTCTCCGGGGTGGTCCGGCCCTCCGCGAGGCTCTTAACGGCCTGGACACCTGCAGGGTCGTCCTTCTGAATCCTGTCGAGGTCACCGATGAACCCCGCCAAGTCGTTTTCCCGGAAGGTCTTCAGCGCCTGGGAGTCCAGGTGCGTAAGGTCTGGCATGGCAATTTCCTCCTCTCTCTTCTTCGTCGACGCATCGGGCTGTCCGGGGCGGAACATCACGGAGACGGACCGCCCCGGCTCAGTCACCCGATCTGCACGCTCTCCCAGCCCTGGGCCAGTTTCCTCTCATTGAGGTCGTAACTGGCCGATATGTCGTCCAGCAGGCCACTGTGGCTGAGCAGGATCTGGTTCAGCCGATCCGCGGCCTGGCCCCACTCACGCTGTTTCACATAGTATGCGTCGCGGTCCTGGCCCTCCCAGCTATTGACCAGAGGCTGCAAGCCCTGCTCCAGTTCTGAGAGCCTCTGGCGGATAGCGTTCGTGATCTGCTGCATCGAAGACACTGCTTCGCCCACAGTGTTGTAGTTGACGTGAACTATGCCGTCGTTCCCGTAGGGCATCGGTGAACCTCACATCTGTTGATCGCGCCTGTGAATCTGCTGCTTTTCGTTTACTACGGTGCCAGCCGACTGAATACGGCGTCGCCCGAACCCGCGCTGTTCCGCGCAGCCGTAATCATCTCCTGCGCTGCCTGTTGATTGTCACTCTTCGTCTTGAGGGTGCCCTCAAGGGTCTCCCGCATTTCGTCGAGCTTGCGGGCAACGACTTCGCACTGGGTCAGCCAGTCGTTCAGCAGGCGGGCGAACTCAGCTCCGTCGGTACCCTGATAGCCCGGGAGTAGGATGTTCTTGACGTCGTCGATGGAGGCCCTGCCACGCCTGATGTCGCCGGCTCCGTCGCTAAGGGAACTGATCCCCAGTTGTGTTTTCTGAAAGTCGAAGGTCTGCCTGGCACTGCCCGCCATGTTCCTGTCTCCCATTCCTTTGGGTCAACAATTTCTCCGACGCGCCACAAAGGCTTCTTGCCGCAGTATACGAACACCCTGCTAGCCTCACTCAAGGGCGAACCGAAAGGTAGCCGTTCATACTTTCACTTCCGGTACATTCGGCCAGCACCTAAGGTGCTTTGTCTCTATTCATGCGTAATCGCCACTGCGCAAGCACCCTGCCGTGGTGGCGCCCTCGCCGAGAGCAGCTGCCTTGACGTCGAGGTCCGGCCCCGAGGGGAGCATCGACAGTAGGGGGGAAGGCAGGGGCTGCGCCTTAGCGTCGGCGTAGCCGAGCGCTTGCAGTGCCTGTCCCGACCGCACGCGGTACTTGACCCCGTTGTCGGACACGAAGTACGTGGTGTCGCCAACCGCCTTGCCCCCAGCGCTGAGGGCCTGTACCAGAACGCCCCGTCCAGGTCGGACGATCAGCCGGTCCACCTGGATGCAGGACCCGTCAACAAGCGTTGGATCAGCCTTGGCGACCGGGGTCAGCGATGCCACGGGCACCACCTCCGAGGTCACTCGCGGAGCACCGCTCCCTGGCTGCACCCGAGCGCACGCCGACTGGCCGTCCGGTACGTCGACGGCGCGCGGCGGTGCCTTGGGAAGCCCCGTAGCCATGTCCCGGCCCCCATCACCCGCGGCCTGATGATCCTTGAGCGCGACGGCACCGAGTTCTACGGGCTCGGGTGAAACACCCTCGTATGCCTCTTCGCGTGTGGCGGGGTCACCGAGCACCAGAGCTGCCTGAGTAACCGTCAGTGGTACGAGCCCCTCGCGCTTGAGTAGGTAGTACTTCGGGGCCGAGCCGGGCACTTGCACCTGGAAGACCTGGCCCACCTTGCTGGCGTGGCTGCCCAGATCGGGCCCGTCATCGCCGCGGCCCGGCACATCGGGAGGGGTGAGGTCGGGGCCCGGCACCAGGGCCTGCAGGAAGGCCGCGGATACCGGGCGCGGGGTAACCGACCCGTAGCCGAGTGAGGCGGCCGTCTCCTCGTCCTCGTCCAGCCTCAGCCGTTGGCCCTGCCATACCAGATACGTCGTATTCATGTCCGGGCCGACCACGACCAGACCCTCGTCAGCTCCGAGCCTGTCCCCGTCGGCCGGCGCACCCGCTATCAAGGCGGTGGAATAACTTTCGTTCACGACGGAGCACACCTGCCACGCCCCCGTCTCCAGGTCGTCCTTGCCAGGCACGGAGTCCGGGGCACCAGGTATGCCGACCGGGGAACCCAGGGGCTTGCCGCGCAGTGAGGAGGTGTGCACAGCATCGGACTTCAGCCCATCCCCACCGAGGAGCAGCGCTGACGCATAGTTACGCACCGGCCTGAGCCGACCGTCGACATAAAGGTACCGGGCCCCTGTGTCCTTGTTGATGATCAAGGTGTTGGGGGACAGCTCATGCCCTCCGGGGTTGATCAGGCCGAAGACGAAGGCGCCTGCCGCCACCACGACACCGATGATCACGCCGAATACCGTGCCTCGTGTGGTGCGTCCGAGCGGGCTGTCCGGGGCATCCGGGTCAGCGAGCAACATGCCCGAGGTCAGCCGGCCCATCAGAAAGACGTGCGCCTGAACCTGGTCACGTTTGGACTGCATGAAGTCGCTCCCTTGGTCAGCCGTTGAGCGCTCTAAGGGCCCCGTACACGCCGAGCGTCCACAGCGTTAGGGGCAGCAGACTGATAGCCAGCACGGACTGCAGCAGCTCGGCAGCGCGGCCCCAGTGCGGCACGATCCGGCGGCCCGGGACCGTCCACGAGGCGACGGCCAGCAATGCGGTGACCATGAGAAGAGCAGCCACCACCACTAGCCCTTCGTGCGGGGCGTGCTCCTTGGCCCAGGCCAGCGCCAGCAGTATCAACCCCCAGGCGCCCGGCAAGACCAGGGCAAGCCGCTGCCAAACGTTTACCATGCCGCGTCCGTGCAGGAGCAGAAGCGCCGTCAGAACGCTGGCGGTCAGCACCTCCGGGAGTTCAGCCTGCGCGAGCAGGGCCGTCAGACAGCCCACGCAGATCGCGCCGGTCGCTCCATACAGCGCGGTCATCCACTCCCCGGCCCTCACCGTACGGGTGGTGACATCGCGTGGGTCGTACGGGTCGATATCCTCTTGAAGCTGCTGTGCATTGGTCGGCAGCGCCGGCATGCGCATCCCGGCGAGTTTGAAAGAGATCGCCGGTACGAACCCACCGAAAATCACAAGGAGCGCCCCCACCGCCGCCGAGGCGGCGGCGAGCGGCAGGTCGAAGCCGATCATCACTGCCCCGGCAGTTCCCGCGGCCACCGCCACCAGTGCGGCTGCCAGGAAGACGGCAACTTGGGTGCCGACTGCTACCGCAGCCAGCGCAGCCCCACCCGCTCCGGCGGCGGCAGCTGCAAGTAGCCGGGCTCCGACCATGTGGTGTGCGTTCGGGCCGCTGATGTCACCGCCGGGCAGCAACCAGCCGGCCAGCATCAGATAGGGCACTGCCATGAATCCGAGCGTCGCACCAACTGCCGTATCGCCCACCGCCCGGCTCGCCGAGGCGGCGCCGGCGAGCAGCAGTACCCCGCTGACAGCCGCGGTGATCACGCGGAGACCGACCGGGCCGCCCGCCCAGGCCAGCACCACCAAGCCGGTTACCAGAGCCAGCACGACCAGCCCACGGAGCAGCCTCCTGCTCGCCTCAGGGCTCCACTGGTGCTGCCGGTCACGTGTCACTGTGGCAATGCCGTCCACAAGGTCGTCGAGCCGTACCTCCGGCAACTCATCGCTGTACGGCCTCAGGTAGAGCACCTCGCCGTCCCGCAATTCCAGAGTTTCCAGGGTGCCCTCCCCGTCCAGGGCCGGGCGCCCGAGGCGCTGGAGCACCCAACCACCGTGATCCAGTCCGTTCTCCTCCAGGTTCTCACCGGCATACCGCAGCACAGTGGGAAGCAGGTCAGCTACCGGGACGTCGGCAGGAACGGCCAGATCGATGATGCGGGAGGGAGCACGCACGGTGAGACGGCAAAGCCCGGCCACGGAGTTGTCGGTCATCGCAAACGCCTCTCCGTTTCCCCAAGCGCCATCGGGCTTGGGAGTGGAAACACCGGTTGATGCGGAGCAGAGTACTGGGCATTGGCAGCCAATACAGATGAGTTAGATCCGTCAGGCGTCTGTGACCTTGATGCACTCGCGTTATCGTGCCCAGAATTACCTCGACATTTTCCCGAAATTACCTCTACTCGTTCGGAATCCCCAGGCGCGCTCCCCCTGGCCGTACGGTTGAGTCAGTTCTTCGTAAGGAGCCAGTGCGTTGAGTGTGATCCTTTTCCGCCGCCCAGCTCGCCGGCCCGACCCGGGCATACCCGAGGGAGAGCTGAGCATTCAGGAGCCGCCCACGCTGCCCGAGAAGGTGCCGGACTCGTCCGCCGTATGGACGTATTTGCCGATGGCCATGATGTCGATCTCGATGATCCTGGTCTTCCTCCGCCCGAGAGGGTCAGGCATCTTCGCCTATTTGGCGGCTGGCCTGATGGTGCTGGCAGCTGCCGCGATGATCGTCGGACACGTGGCACGTCAGAGCAGTGATCGTAAGCACCGACTGCTCGGCGAGCGCCGAGACTACCTACGCTATCTTTCGCAAATCCGACGCAAAGTGCATGATGCGGTCATAGGGCAACAGTTGGCGCTGTCCTGGCGTCATCCTCCGCCAACAGCTCTGTCATCGATGGTGCGGACAACCAGGTTGTGGGAGCGGCGCCCGAAGGACGAGGACTTCGCCGAGGTGCGGATTGCTGTCGGCGATCAGCAGCTCGCGCTACGCTTGACTCCGCTGTCGACGAAGCCGGTAGAGGACCTGGAGCCATTGTGCGCTCAGGCTCTGCGCCGGTTCATGCGTGCATACAGCACCGTGCCCGACCAGCCAATTGCGCTCTACCTGCGCTCTTGGTCGCGAGTGCTCTTGCGCGGCGATGAGACAGCCGTGCGATCCGCAGTACGCGCTCTGCTGTGTCAACTCGCCGTGTTCCACCCGCCGGAGGACCTGTGGATTGCGCTGTGTGTATCTGAGGAGCGGCGCTCGGAGTGGGAGTGGGCCAAGTGGCTGCCACACAACCTGCACCCGGATGAGCAGGACGGCGCCGGACCGGTGCGCATGATGGCGTCCTCGTGCAACGACCTGGAGGATCTGCTCGGCGCGGAATTTACGGAACGATCGGTGTTCGACCCGGAGGCCCAGGCTCTCAAGGACGAACCGTTCACCGTGATCGTGGTGGATGGCGTCTCGGTGCCGGCCAGCCACAGACTGGACGGCTCGGGCTTCCGTAACGCGGTCGTCCTGGACTTGTCCGGCACACTGCGCTGGCGCCCTGGCCGCACCACGCTGCGCCTAGATGTACACCCTGACTCCGTCGAACTGGTGCGCACCAACCGCAGCCGCAAGGAGCAGACCACGTACCTCGGCTGCCCAGATGCCGTCGGTCCCGTTGCTGCGGAGTCGCTTGCCAGGCTGTTGGCCCCGTACCGGATGAGCCTGAGTGCGGATGCCTCCGAACCACTTGCCAGTGATGTCGAGTTGACCACCCTGCTGGGCATCCCCGACCTGTACCGCCACGAACCTGCCTCGCTATGGCGGCGCCGTCATTCAGCAGAACGGCTGAGGGTGCCTATCGCCGTAGGGGCCGACGGTGTCCCTGTCGAGCTGGACATCAAGGAATCTGCACAGGGCGGCATGGGTCCGCACGGCATGCTTATCGGCGCAACCGGTTCAGGTAAGAGTGAGCTGCTGCGCACCCTGGTGCTGGGGCTGGCGCTGACCAATTCTTCGGAGACGCTCAATTTCGTCCTGGTGGACTTCAAGGGCGGCGCCACGTTCCTGGGCCTGGACGAGCTACCGCACACGTCGGCGCTGATCACCAACCTGGCCGACGAAGTGGCGCTGGTGGGGCGCATGCAGGACGCCTTGCACGGTGAGCTGATCCGCCGTCAGGAACTGCTGCGTGCCGCCGGCAATTACACGTCGGCGTTGGATTACGAGAAGGCACGGGCTGCAGGCGCCCCCCTTGCTCCACTGCCCAGCCTGTTCATCGTGGTCGACGAGTTCAGCGAGTTGCTGGCTGCCCACCGTGAATTCATGGACCTTTTCGTGATGATCGGCCGACTCGGCCGGTCGCTCGGCGTACACCTGCTGCTCGCCTCGCAACGCTTGGACGAAGGCCGGATGCACCAGTTGGAGAGCCACCTTTCATACCGCATCGGCCTGCGCACTTTCTCGGCGATGGAAAGCCGTGGAGTGCTCGGAGTCCCGGATGCCTACGAGTTGCCGCCACAGCCCGGCAGTGGCTTCCTCAAGAGCGGGGTGGAGGCACTGACCCGGTTCCGGGCCGCATACGTCTCGGGAGCCTACCGGCATCGCCGGGGATCGGTCGCGCAGGCACGCGTGGCCAGCCAAGTGGTGCCATGGACGTCGGAGTGGGTGGCAACGCGCGCACCCGAAACCGAGCCCAACGCAGAGCCCCCGGGCGTGGAGGAGGGCGAGGCCGACGACACCCTCCTGTCCGTGGCTCTCGACCGGCTGCGCGGCTCGGGTCCGCCGGCGTTCCAGGTGTGGCTGCCT
This sequence comes from Streptomyces sp. NBC_01092, assembly GCF_045039535.1. Taxonomy (NCBI): domain Bacteria; kingdom Bacillati; phylum Actinomycetota; class Actinomycetes; order Kitasatosporales; family Streptomycetaceae; genus Streptomyces; species Streptomyces sp. NBC_01092. The sequence continues at coordinate 190,129 of NZ_CP108659.1, forward strand.
CCGCTGGAACTGTCACCAACCCTCGACGGGCTGCTGCCGCCGCTGGCCCCCGAACCGGGGCGCGGACTCACCGCAATGGACTGGCCGGGAACTGGGAAGCTGCGGGTGCCGGTTGGGTTGGTAGACAAGCCTTTCGAGCAGTTGCGGGACCTGCTCATGGTGGACGTCTCGGGAGCTGGCGGTCACGTGGCGATCGCGGGCGGTTCGCAGAGCGGCAAGTCGACCGTGGTCCGTACCCTGATCGCCTCGCTGGCGCTCACCCACACCCCGCGCGAAGTGCAGTTCTACTGCCTGGACTTCGGCGGCGGCACACTGTCCGGGCTCGCCCGTGTACCACATGTGGGCGGTGTAGCCGCCCGGCTGGACAGCGATCGGATCAACCGCACGGTGGCCGAAGTCATGACGGTGCTCAACCACCGGGAACAGTTCTTCTTGGACCATGGCATCGACTCCATGGCGTCCTACCGGCGCAAGCGCGCAGCAGGTGAGTTCCCCGACGAGCCGCACGGCGATGTCTTCCTCGTGGTGGACGGTTGGCAGACGGTCCGCCAGGATTTTGACTCGGTCATCCCGACGTTCAACCAAATCGCCAGCCGCGGGCTGAACTACGGCGTCCACCTGATCATCACCACTGCCCGCTGGGTGGAGCTGTCGGCACAGGTCCGCGACCAGGCCGCCACCCGCCTGGAACTCCGGCTGGGTGACGCCATGGACTCGATGGTGGACATTCGCAAGGCCGCCACGGTGCCGCGCACTCCAGGGCGAGGTCTGACGACGGAAGGCAAGATGCACTTTCTGGCCGCCCTGCCGCGCATCAACGGCCAAGAGAGCACAGACGACCTCACTGACGGCGTCACAGCGCTGGTCGAGGGGATCGCCGAACACTGGCCCGGTCCCCCGGCGCCCCCCGTGCGGATGCTGCCGCACCGGCTTCCCGCCACCCAATTGCCGGAGCCGGAGTTGGCCGATGGTCTTCGCGTGCCCCTCGGACTCAACGAGGAGACTCTTTCCACTGTCTGGCACGACTTCGCTCGTACCCCGCACCTGGTCGGCATCGGCGACACCGAGAGCGGAAAGACAAACCTCCTGAGGCTGGTGGCGAAAGCTGTGACCGCGCGCTACAGCCCAGCAGAGGCCAATATTCTCGTAGTGGACTACCGGCGCGAGCTAGTCGACGCAGTGCCCGAGGCGTACCGGTTGGGACACGCTGTGGCAACGGACAGCCTCAAGGAACTCGTCGACGGCTCGGCCCGAGCTATCCGGACGCGGCTCCCGGGGCCAGACATCACGCCAGCACGGATGCGGAAGAGTGACTGGTGGCAAGGACCGCGCTTGTTCGTGCTCGTGGACGACTACGACATGGTCGGTGGCGGAAACTCATTCGACCAGCCTTTCGCCCCGCTCTTCGACTTTCTCGCCCTCGGCCACGAAGTGGGAATGCACTTGGTCGTGCTACGTTCCGCCACCGGCGCCGGCCGTAGTGTGAGCGACCAGCTCCTCCGCCGCCTCGACGAGGTGAACAGCCCGGGCCTGTTGATGTCCTGCCCGCCATCCGAGGGGCTCCTGTTCAGCAACATCAAGCCCCGAAATCTGCCGCCGGGTCGCGCCCAATACATCTCGCGCCGGAAGGCCACACTGATCCAGACAGCCTTGCTGGAAGAAGCTCCGCGGAACGAGTGATCTGAGTCAGAGATTCGTCGGCAATAGGTGGCGATTATGACGAGGATTTTGTCGGCGGTCTTGGTCCAGACGAAGGGCCTGGAGTGCTCATTCCAGTCGGCGAGGCAGTCTCAGATGTCGCGTTCGAGGGCCTGGACGGAGCGGTGGACGCCTCGCCGAGCGGGGGCAACGCCGTTCCCACGCTTGCCACGGCGAGGGGTCGTTCTGCTCTAGCACCGCGGCGAAAGCACAGACTCAGAGTCTGCGAACACTAGGCATGCAGACTCGGAATATCACAAGCGAAAAAAGCACGCGAAAACGACAAGGAATGAGAGGAAATACTGATGACTCAGGTATCACTCGACCACTACCAGCGACTGGCCTCGGCGGATGACACCGTACGAGGGGACAACTACCGCGAGCTGGTGACGTCCTACTACGAACTGGTGACGGATCTCTATCTCACCGGCTGGGGCGAGTCCCACCACTTCGCGCCGCTGACGTCCGGCGGTTCGCTCGCCGACGCGGTCGTGGCGCGCCAGATGTTCCTCGCCGACCGCGCGGGCCTCGCCCCCGGCATGACGGTGCTCGACGTGGGCAGCGGGGTCGGCGGTCCGGCGCTCAACATCGCCGAACGCACCGGCGCCCACGTGACCGGCCTCGACCTCAGCTCCAAGCGCATCGGACACGCCCGTGAGCTGACCCGGCAGCGCGGGCTGCTCGACCGGGCCGAGTTCGTCGAGGGCGATGCGATGGACATGCCCTTCGCGGACGGCACCTTCGACGTGGCCTACGCCTTCGAGGCCATCTGCCACTCGGCCGACAAGGACCGCGTCCACGCCGAGGTGGCCCGGGTCCTCAAGCCCGGTGGCATGTCGATCGGATACGAGTGGCTGGCCGCGGACGGGCTGAGCACCGAGGACGTGCACCGTCTTATCGACCCGATCTGCCGCTATCACGCCATGCCGCACCTCTCCACGCCCGGACAGCTCACCGAGCAGTTGCGCGGCGCCGGATTCACCGACATCGAGGTGGGCGATCCCGAGGCTGCCGGGAATCTGACCGCCACCTGGGACTACCTCGACCAGATGGCCGACGTGGGTGAGACCCCCGACGCGCCGCCCCTGCTGCGCTTCATGTGCGAGGGGGCGCGGGCGCTGACGCGGGGGGCCAGGGAGGGGGCCTTTGTCATCGAGTTCTGGCAGGCACGTAAGCCGGAGTCTGCGGCGGACTGACCGTCATCACAGTGGGGTACACACGACCGACAGAGGAGTTGCGATGTCAGACACCCGCGCGCACACTAACGACGACGCCGAACTGCCTTACCCCGATGGCTGGTTTGCGGTCGCCTACCAGGCCGAGCTCAAGCCGGGGCAGGTGCTTCGCCGTCGGCTGATGGGCGAGGACATCGTCGTCTATCGCACCTGCGGCGGGGCGGTCCGCGTCGTCGAGCCGCACTGCCCCCACCTCGGCGCGCATCTCGGCTACGGCGGCCGGGTCGAGGGCGAGAATCTGATCTGCCCCTTCCACCACTTCGCGTACGCACCGGGCGGCGCGTGCGTGCGGGCGTACGGCGGAAAGGTGCCCAAGCTCGCCTTGCGCGGGCGTGAATTCCGCGAGCGCAACGGCGTGATCATGGTATGGCGGCACGCCGCAGGACTGCCGCCGCAGTGGGAGATCCCGGAGCTGGGCGAGGACGGCTTCACCGCGCCGCTCCCGCGCACCATGCTGCTGACGGCGTACCCGCAGGACATCCACGAGAACGCCTTCGATGTGGGGCACTTCCCTACCCTGCACGACTATCGCAGCGCTACGATCACCTCCACCTCGTTCGAGGGGACCCGCTCCACCTGCCGGCTGGTGACCGAGCGCTACTTCCCCGTCATCGGCGCGCTCCACTTCCCGGTGTACTCACAGGGATTCGGCCTCAGCCTCAGCTACGTGCAGGTCAAGATGCCGTCGATCGGCGCGCAGGGGTTCGCCTACATCTACACGACGCCGGTGGGGCCCCGGCAGATGGAGCTGCGGGTCCTGTCAGCCTCCCGGTTCGGGGGCGGCGAAACGGCGCCGAAGGGCGCGCTCGGCCGCGTGAGTGTAGCGCTGTCGCGGCTGCTCACGCTCGCGCTGCGGCCGAGCACGGACAAGGACTTCGACGCCGACGGCCCGGTGTGGGAGCACAAGCGCTACGTGAACCTGCCCCGCCTGGCCGAGGGGGACGGCCCGATCGGCCCGTACCGGCGCTGGGCGCGGCAGTTCTACACCTGGCCGTCGGCAGCGCCGGAGCAGCTGCCGGGCGCCCGCGCCGCGGCACCTCACGTCAGCCAACGGCCTTGAAGCGCACGCCCATGCACATCCGGCCGAAGAGGTTGAAGCACTGGTTGGCCTCCGGGTTCACCCTGAACGGGTAGTCCGCGCCCAGCTGCCGGGCCACCGCCAGGCCGGAGAGGGGTCTATCAGGAATCAGGCTCTGACAAGATTTTCGTAGCTATTGATCGCTCGCCGGGATGGATCAGTTGAGCAGGATGCGGTGGCGGAGGAGGCGGAAGCCGGCCCGGCCGTACATCTGACGCTTGATCAGTTTTGTCTTGGTGTTGACGCCTTCGGTCCCGCCGTTGTGGAACGGGGGGGTGAGCCCGCTGGCGACGGCGTCGTGGTCGCGTTCCAAGCCGCGGGTGAAGGCGTGCAGGTGGGGGAGGTCGTCCTCGCGAACACGGGAGATCCACTCGTGGAAGCGACGGCTGTTGTCCGCGGCGGGTTTGAGGAGGTCCGCGAAGGTGCGGATGTGCCCGGTCAGGGCGGTCATCTCGGGGCACGACCCGGTCAGGGCCGTGAGGAGCTCGCGGTCTTTGTCCTTCAGCTGATTGGGGGCGGTGCAGAGCAGGCCCTTGAAGCGGCGGGGCGAGACGGCGGGGCGGTCGGACTCGACACGGCCTTGGTTGATGTAGCGGTAGAGGAGGCTCGAGCTGCCTTGGTAGCCGAGGTTCCTGATCTCCTTCAGGTGCTGCCTGACGCTCACGGCAGGATCGTCCTCGCGGCGCCGTCGCAAGTGGTCGCGGTAGGGGTGGGCCGGTACTGCGGGGCCTTCTTCAGCTGCTCGGGCTCGGGGACGCGGGCATAGCGCTTGACGGTGTTCAGCGCCAGTTGCAGGCGGCGGGCGCATTCCAGCAGGCCGACGCCCTGGTCAAGCAGGGTGTGGACCTGATGCCGGCGCTCGCGGGTGGTCTCCTCGCGGACGCGGGCCTGGGAGGGCGGCCCGCACTTCGCCCAGCAGCCGGCGTGCGCGTGGACCTCCTTGAGGACGGCCTCGCCGAGGATGTGCCACAGGTGCCAGCGGTCGGCGACCTGCAGCACCTCGGGCAGTGCATCGGTGACGGCCTGCGCGTAGCCAGCCGCGCCGTCCCGGCAGACCGCCTCGATACCGGGACGGCCACGCAGCCAGGCCGTCAGGGTCTCGGCCGTGCGGTCGGGCAGGACGGACCTCGACGCGCTCGCGGGTTTCGGCGTCGATCAGGATCGTGGCGTAGCGGTGGCCGCGAGCAGAGCGAAGTCGTCCACACCGAGCACCGTGGGCACCGCCACTGCGGGCAGGGGGATGCGTAACAAGCAGGTCAGCATCCTCGCCCACGACAAGGTCTGGTGCAGATGAAGCAGCAGCCAGGCCCCGGCTCTCCTGGCCAGGGCCGTCGCGACCGCCGCGATCACTTTCTGCAGGTTCGGGGTACGCCGCTGGTAGCGCACGGTCAGCCCGGGGACTTGTTCGACGAACGTGGTCTTGGAGCAGTCCGGGTTCTCGCAGTACAAGCGGCGCACCGACACATCGATCACCACCGGTCTCCCGCCGATCGCCTCGTCGGCGACATGCCGCACGTACCGGCTGTGCTCCCACGTCGATTCCTGCCCGCAGCCCGGGCAGACCACCGAGGCTCCGGCGGCGGTCCGCACCATGATCCTGACCAGGCCCTTGCCTGTCTCTACTGCCTCGACCAGCACCGAAGCCAGGTGAGGAAGCAGCGCCGTCAACTCGACATCACACGCCACCAGCCTGCCCCAACGGGTCACCCACCAAGGCCGGAACCGAGAAGACGATCAACAGCTACGAAATCTTGTCAGAGCCTGATTCATGACACTCCCGCACTTCAATATGACGCTGACCTGCGTAAAGGGGTTGGCAGCGCATGTGCCGACATATTGTTACCGGTCGTGCTACCTGCGGAAAATAGCGCAGGCAAGGGACAGGTAAAGGGGCCGTGGATCGGGTATGCAAGTGCACGCGATGGGATTATTCGCGCTGGAATGTGGTGTTTCGGTAAGTGAGCCTCTTTCATCCTGGGGTGGGAGGGTGAGATGGGCAGGTCGGGCGGGGTGGTGACGAGGCAGGGCCCCTGGTCGTTGGCGTGGTGATCTCACTCATCACACCGGCGACCGAGGGGCCCCTGTTGGTTCCGTATCCTTCCATGCTCGACGTCCCGTACGAGCTTGTCGAGCATGTCTCCTGGCTCATCTACGCCCGAAGGCGTGAACTGCGCTCACCCTGGCGGACGTTGAGTTGCTTCCGGCAGGCCCTGCCCGCCCTGGCCCATCTACGCAAGAACGAGACGTATCGGCAGGTCGGCGCCGGATTCGGGGTGTCCGAGGCAACCGCCTGGCACTACGTCGACGAGACCATCGACATACTCGCCTCCTGGGCGCCCGGCCTGCACGAAGCCCTGACCGGACTCGGCGAAGGCGACTTCGTCATCGTCGACGGCACCCTCATTCCCACTGACCGCATCAAGACCGATGAGCCGTACTACTCCCAGAAGCACAGGAAACACGGCATGAACGTCCAGGTCATCGCACGGCCGGACGGAACTCCGCTCTGGTTCTCGCGTGCGACACCGGGACGCACCCACGACCTGACCGCAGCACGAGCCCACGACATCATCCAGGCGTGCCTGACCCGGCAGATCCCCGTGCTCACGGATCGCGCCTACCAGGGCGCCGGCGCCACCGTCCGCACCCCCTACAACCACCACAGCATCCAGCCGCTCCACTACCAGCAGATCAACCGCGACCACGCACGACTGCGGGCACCCGGCGAACGCACCTTCGCCCAGCCGAAGTCCCGGCGACTGCTCCGGCGAGCACGCTGCTCCACCCGCCGCATCAGCACCATCGTCCAAGCCATCCACACGCTGCTGACCTGCGCCTATTCAGGATGAAAGAAGTTCAGTGATTGTCCTGCTGCAAAGAGCTCCTGCAGGCACCATGTCGACTCCCTGTAGGCATACGCAATCCCCGACGTTACCGCAGGTCAACGGCTTGCTCGGTTTCGTGTGCCTACCAACTGTAGAACTCGGGCGTCCGAGGATCCAACAAAGATCCTCAGAGGGTCACGAAGCCCCTTGCTGACCTGCACGAACGCCAACGCGTGTACCTGGTGACACCAGTCTTACAGACACCCCTTGTCGGGCCGGTCGCCGTAGTGGCGTACGAAGGTGCTCCGGCTCTCGGACACCTGCAGGCCGTCGTCGGGCAGGACCGAATCGTCCGTGTGTGCGCCACGGCCTCGTCGTGTGGCCCGGTGTCGTAGCGTACGGCCCCGAGGAGGCGCCGCTCCCTGGCGCTCGGGCGGGCGAGAAGCGCCAGCGACTGATCGACGTTGCAGGCCAGGATCACTTGGTCGAAGCGCTCGGTCCCGCCGCGCACGTCCTGCACCAGCACGCCTTCCGCCCGCCGGATCACCCCGCGCACGGGGCAGTCCAGAAGAATGCGGTCCGCGTAGTCCCCGGTGAGCCGCTGGTAGATGGCGCGGGTTGCGCCCCGCCAGGTGACCATGGGGATGCTGTGCTCGACGTCGAAGAAGTCCAGGCAGCGCACGAAGACGGATGCCGGCATGTCGCAGCGCCGCGGTAGGCACGGCCACCAGCAGCTCCAGCCGGTGCAGCTCCGCATGGCTCGCCGTCTCCCCTTCTCCGGCCAGATCGGACAGCGTGTGGTGTGGCCCCGCTTCCGCAGCGTCTGTGCGGCCTGTACGGACGGGGAGGCGGGGGCGAGATACTCACCAAAGACGGTGCGATCGAAGAACGGCCGCTCCGTCGCCACCCGGGCGAACCACCGCAGCACGGCGGCGTCCCCGTGCGGGCGGGTGCCCATCACGACCGCTTCTCCGAAGTCTCCGCCGACAGCCAGCGACCCAGCGCCGACAGCGGGAAGTACGCCTCGTACAGCCGGTAGTCGAGCATCGCGGAGCCGAAGAACACCCCGGCGGGCGCGTCCTGCCGCCAGCCGCCGCCCTGCTGCTGGTGGGCACAAAGCCACTCGATGCCGCGCCGGACGGCCGGGGCGCCGGGCTCGAGCAGGTCGAGCAGGGCAAGCAGGGCCCAGGCGGTCTGCACCGGGCGGCTGACGGTGTCCTCGGTGTACCGCCCGGTGAGGCAGCCGCTGTGGTGCTCGCCCCAGCCACCGTCCGGGCGCTGTACGGATTCGAGCCAGTCGGCTGCGCGCCGCAGGGCCGGATGCTCCTGGGGGACCCCGGCGGCGCGCAGCCCGCGGACCGCGAAGTAAGTGCCGTAGATTCGATACACGCCCCAGGCCGCGGGCCAGGAACCGTCGGGCAGCTGGCTGCCGAGCAGGAAGCGCACGGCCCGCCCGCAGGCCGGTCCCCGGTCCCGCATCGCGGCGAGCGCGGCCAGAGCGGAGCCGGTGCACTCGATGTACGAGTCCTCCACCACGCAGTTGGTGAACATCTCGGAGGGGTTGAGCCGTTCGAGGGCCTTCGGGCCGCGGCGCGGTTCGTACGTGCCGAAGCCGCCGTCGCGGTTCTGCCGGTGCAGCAGGAAGGCGCGCGCCCGCGCCACCCCGTCCGGTGGCAGCGCGGGGGCCTCCAGGTCTCCGGCCGCATGCAGCAGTGCCCCGGCGGCCTCGGCGGTGCAATCGCTGACCGGCCACCGGTGGCCGCCCTCGGAGAAGCACCAGCCGCCGACGCTGGGCGCCCGCGCGGTCACCGCGGCATCCGGCACGTCCCCGGTGAGCTGGGCTCCGGCCAGGAACCGGCAGGCGTTCCGCAGCGCGGCGGGGACCTCGGGGGTACGTGGCCCGGCGAGCAGGGCCTCCACGGCGAAGGCGGTGTCCCAGGACTGGGAGCGGGCGCCGGCATAGCGGATGCCCTCCGCCTCGTCCTGCAGGCGCCACTTCTCCACGCCCTCAAGCGCCTCGTCGACCCGCCGCGATCCGGCTCCCGAGGCGTGCAGCACCAGGACGTTCAGCAGCGAGCTCACCGGGGAGATGCCCGCCTGCCCGGTCACCGCCTGCTCGTGGACGACGCGGCGCAGACAGCGGCGCAGGGCACGGCCGCGCAGCCAGCCCACGGGGGCGCGTTCGTACCAGGTCAGGGCCGTGAAGAGCGCGCGCAGCAGCCGGTGCGGCGGATAGTGGGCGTCCGGGCCGAGCGCGGTCCGGTCCGCCGGTACCGGCGGCCGGCCGGCGAACAGCTCCACGCGGAGCTCGGGCGCAATGTCCGGGCGGGTGACGGCGCGGGCCCCGTACAGATAGGCCATGGCCTGATAGATGGTCCGGGTGTGGCAGTACAGCCGGTCGGGGTGGAACGGCAGCGCGCGCGGCAGCAGGAACAGCTCCGGCGGCAGCGGGTTGACGGCCGCGTAGTCGTACAGCCCGAGCTGTGCCAGCCAGAACTTGCCCCAGGTGGGGATGGCCCGCACCTGCCCCGGCTGGGCGTGCAGCCAGCCGCGGGCGCCCTCGCACAGCGGGTGCCCGGCATCGAGGCCGAGCAGCCGCAGGGCGCAGTACGCGAGCGTGGTGCAATAGACCGACGGGCCGGCGTCCGGGTGCAGGCCCCAGCCGCCCTCGGGCGTGCGCGTCACCTCGAAGTGCCGTACGACCAGGGCGTGATCGGCGGCCGGCACCGGGGAGGCGACCAGGGCGCGCACGATGACGTACTGCGAGAGGATCATGGTATTCCACACCACCTCCCCCTCCCAGCTGCCATCCGGCCGCTGCAGGGAGAGCAGGTGGGCCACCGCCCGCCGGTGGACGGCGCGGGCGTCAGCGGTGCGGGGGAATGCGCCCGTCGGCGGCGGCGATGCTCGATGGGCGGGTCCTGGCCCGGTCTCGGTCAAGGAATTCCTCCCACTTGCGGATGGTGAGGTCCTGGAAGAGGCCCACCGCGGGGTTGAGTTCGACGATGGGGGCGGTGTGGTGGATCTCGTAGCCGAGCTGCTCGGACTCCACAGCCGCGCCGTCCTCGCGCAGCAGCGGCCAGATGGCAAGGGCGCCGGCGACGCGCATGAACAGCGGCATGAGCCGGCGCGGCAGTGACCTGCGGGTGCCGGGGATCTTCAGCATGTCGAAGTAGAAGATGAAGAACGTCCGGGTGGTACGCCGGTCCAGCGGGAGCACAAAGCACCAGGACTTGATCGATCCGGCGGTGTCGGAGCGCTGGTACGGGTAGTCGAAGGCGAGCTCGATGGAGGTGGTGTCCACCTTGCGCCGGTCGATGAAGCAATTGAAGCGGCCGGCGCCAATGAAGGTGTCGTAGCTCAGCTCCACCCGGTCGTCGATCAGCTCGAGCCGGGTGAGCTTGGCGTCCCAGAACGGGCGGAAGCGGCGGTGCAGATAGGCGTGGGTGAAGTCGCTGACGTTGTCGATGATCATCGAGTGGTGGGCCCGCCAGGTGTACGAGGCGTCCAGCCGGGCCCAGGGGCGGTCGCCGGACAGCTCCGGAATTCCGGGGATGGCGCGGGTGCCTGCCTGCTCCGGGTTGCCCGGAAAGACCCAGATCAGCCCGTGCCGACTGGTCACCGGGTAGCTGGGCACCTTGACCTCGGGCTGGGCGCGGCCGAAAAGGTCGTGGGCGTAGTGCACGACCTTGCCGTCGCCGTCGTAGGTCCAGCCGTGGTATGTGCAGGTCAGATGGCAGCCGTTGACCTCGCCGCCGGACAGCTTCAACTGCCGGTGCGCGCACCGGTCGGCGAGCGCGTGCAGGCTGCCGTCCGTGCCCCGGTAGACCACGATGGGGTGGCCCCAGAAGCGGGTGGCCAGGGTCTTGCCGCGGGGCAGCTCGCTCTCGTACGCGACCGGGTACCAGTAGTCCGGGTCCATGCCGGCGGCCCGTACCTTGGCGCGCTTGCTGCGGGCGTCGGCGAACGCCGGGGGCTGGTCCGGGGCCGGGCGGGCGCGGCGGGCGTCGGGGCTCATGGTGACTCCTAGGAACGCTTGTGGATACGGACGGTGCAGGGCGCGGCCGGGGCGGCGACGAAGGTGGAGTAGTCCGGCTCGTAGGCGGGCCTGGCCGGCCGCAGGTCCACCTCCCGGAGCAGGACGTTCCAGATGGCCTTCACTTGCAGATAGGCGAGGGCGAAGCCGATGCAGCGGTGTTTGCCGCCGCCGAAGCCGATCAGGCTGTAGGGGCGCCGGTGTTCGGCCCGTCCGGGCCCGTAGCGCTCCGGGTCGAAGCGATCGGGGTTGGCGAAGACCTCGGGCATGCGGTGTGCCACGGCGGGCGAGATCATAACCAGCGTCCCGGCCGGGACGTCGTGGCCGCACAGTGTGGTGCCCTTCAGGGCCTTGCGCATCAGAAGGACGAGCGGCGGGTGCAGCCGCTCGGCCTCGCGGACGCAGGCGTCCAACAGCTCCAGCCTGTGCAGGACGCGGACGCTGGGTGGGGTGCCGGGCGGGCACACATCGTCCTGTTCGGCGCGCAGCCGCGAGACGAACTCCGGATGGCGCAGCAGCATTACGCCGGTCCAGGTGGCGAGCACGGTGCTCTGGTGCTGGCCGGCGAAGATCGTCCCGATCAGGATGCCGGTCACGATCTCGTCCGGCAGAGGGTCGCCCGCTGGCGTACGGACTGCTAGCAGGGCGGCCAGCATGTCGTCGCTCTCGGAAGGTCTGCGGCGGCGCTCGGCGATCACCTCCCCGTTGGCATGGGCGATGGCCGCCCGAGCACGGTCGCGGCGCCGGAAGGAGGGCAGCGGAACGCTCGGACTGAGCAGCCCCGCGAGCCGGATGCCGCTCTCCAGGTCGTGGTAGAGGCGGGACACTTGCGGTCCCATGCGGCGGACGAACTCCTCGCCAATGAGGCAGCGGGTGGCGATCGCCACCATCGTCCGCTGCATCGCGGCGAGCAGGTCTAGCTCGCCATGCACCGGCCAACTCGCCACCTCGCGGCGGGCCTCGGCGTCCATAATGCGGGTGTACGCGCCCAGTTGCCGGGACCGGAGGGCCGACCGCAGATGGGCGAGATGGGCGTCCATCTCCTCAGGCTCGACGTCGTAGGCGACGCCCTTACCGAACACCGGGGTCATGAAGCGATACGCCTCGCGTGGCGAGAGCACAGTCTCGTCGGCCTCGAACACCTCCGCGTGCGCCTCGGGCCCGCAGATGAAGACGACTTGCTGGCCGAGCAACGGGAAGGCGAAGGCGTTTCCGGCCCGTTCCCGGGCCGTGCGCAGGAGCGCGACCGGGTCGCGCCGAAAGGCGTGCAGCGGCCCGAGCCAGGGGAGGTGGCGGTCTGGCAGCCGGGGTGCCGGCAGGCGGCCCGCGGAGGTCTCGGCGGTCATCGGCCGCACACCCCCTGGCCTTTGGTGCGCGCGGTCGGGATCGTCGCCCGGCGGCGCTCCACAAGCCCACGCTCCACGAAGCAGCGGTATGCCTCCTCGACAGCGGCGGCGATGTCAGTGGGGCGATAGTGGAGGACTTCGCGGCTGAGGGAGATGTCGGCGCGCCGCTCGGAGCGTAGAAAACGAACCGCGGCGGGCGTGAAGCGCGCCTCCCGGCCGGGTGCGAGCAGCGCCCGCGGCCCATCGGCGAGCCGGGCCAGGGCCGCCATGGCCCCGGCGGGCATACGCAGCCGTGGCACAGGTTGTCCGGTGACCTGCGTGTAAAGCTCCATCATCTGGTCCACGGTGCGGAACTCGGTGGAGAGCAGGTACTTGTGCCCGGAGCGTCCGTGCTCCATGGCCAGCAGGTGGCCTTGGACGAGGTCGGACACGGATACGAACTCGAAGCCACCGGGGATATAGGCGAGCAGGCGCCCCTGAGCCTGGTCGAGCAGCACTCGGCCCATGCGCGATGGGCCGTAGTCGTGTGGGCCGATGATCGCCGTCGATACGGCGATCACCACCTCGAGACCTTGCGCGGCGGCCTTGTAGCACTCGTGTTCCATCTGCACCTTGCTGCGGGTGTACGGGGTGTCGTTGTCGCCCGGGCAGAACAGGTCCCGCTCCGTGCTGGGCCCCCCCGGCGTCGTACCCGTCGCGCTGAACGAGCCGGTCGCCACGACCCGCCGCACACCGTGCCTTCCGGCTGCCTGAAGCACATTGCGGGTTCCCAGCACATTCACCGCGTGGATCTCCCGGTGATTGCGGGCAGTGGTCGAGATGCGGGCCGCGCAGTGGTACACGCGCTCACAGCCTTTGACGGCGGCGTCGACCGCGTCCGGGTCCCGCAGATCACCGACCGCGCGCTGTACGGACAGGCCGGCCAATGCTCGTCCGTGCCGCTTGGTGGGTCGTATGAGGACCCGGATCTCATGGCCGTCTGCAAGTAGACGCCGGACCAGGTTCGCGCCCAAGTGCCCGCTCCCGCCCGTCACCAGAATCATGATCGCCTCCCGGGCGCGTACTAAACGGTGCCCGCGCTTCAGGGGAAAGCCCCCCGACACCAAGAACCGGCCCATGCCACATCCATGCAGCACAACCGAGGCAAGCAAGGATTGGCAACGCGCCCGTGTCCTACACGGTCACGCCTCATTTCCACTGTGCTGACCTCCACTGGTCGCACATCTCATATTCGCCAATAGTCACACGTATTTCGACACTTCGGACAACCCCTTTCGAGACCGGGCACTTTAAGGCAGCTCTGGTGCCTGTCTCTACCCTGAGCTGCTCTAAATAGCTGAAGAAATATACCGTTATCGTTCCTAGTTTTAACACACCTCTCTCAACGGGTTATTCGCGCCAAGGGTGGGGTCGATAATTGCCGATAGACCGTTTCGAATGAATGCTTAGTAAATGGTGACGCTGCAGCACCGTGCCACCGATCCGCCAACTCGAACAAAGGAACGCCGTGTGACTGGAGTGGAGGGTGTGGACGCAGTTGTGGTTGGTGCGGGTCCCGCCGGCTGTGCGGCAGCCCTGGGGCTGGCCCGCGGCGGGGCGCGGGTCCTGGTGCTGGAGCCCCATCCGGACCGGTCGACCCGCTTCGCCGGCGAGTGGCTGCACCCGACGGGCGCGGCGGTGTTGGCGCGCTTGGGTGTGGCCGTGCGCCCCCCGGATTTCATCCGCAATCGAGGCTTCGTGCTGCATCCCGGCGGCGGCGAGCCGCCCATCCAACTGCCCTACACGTGGGGCGAGGCCGCGGCCGCGCCCCATCATGCCTTCGTACGACCGCTCCAGGACGCGCTGGCCGCACAGACCGGCGTGCGGTTCGCGACGGGGCGCCGCTTTCGCGGTCTGACGGCGGGTGGCTGTCTCACGGACGAGGGCCCCGTCACGGCCGGGCTGGTGGTCGGAGCAGATGGGCGGAGCTCCGCCGTGCGCCGGGCAGTGCGTCCCGATGCGCCCCCGGGGGTCGCGCTGTCGTACACGGTGGGGGTCACGCTGCCCCATGTCCCGCTGCCGGCCGAGGGCTTCGGCCACGTCTTCCTGGGCGGCCCGGGACCGGCCCTGGCCTATCGCATCACCCCCGACCTGGTCCGCCTGACCATGGATGTCCCGCTCACCCGGCCCGGCCCGCAGCAGGTTCTCGGATACCTGGAAGGCAGCTTCACACCGCACCTGTCGCGGGAGCTGGCCGATGCTCTCAGGGCCCGGCTGCGCCGCGGCGGCGTGCAGTGGGCCGCCAACTCCTTCCGCAGGCGGGCCGACTTCGGCGCGGGCAGCGTGGCCCTGGTCGGCGACGCCGCCGGGCACGGCCATCCGCTCGCCGCCCAAGGCATCAGCTGCGCGCTGCTGGATGCCGAGTGCCTGGCCGCGCACGCCTGCCCGGATACGTACCGCCGCCTGCGCATGGCGAGCTCGCGGGTGCCCGAGCGAGTCGCGGCAGCTATCCACCGGGTGCTCACGGCCGAGGATCGGGCCACGGCAGCGCTGCGGCAGTCGCTCTTTGCCCTGTGGCGCGCCGCCCCACGGGAGCGCGCGCGCGCCATGGGTCTGCTCGGCCTGCAGGACGACCGCAGGACGGACTTTGGCCGCTCGGTCGCCGGCATCGCCGCGGGCGCCCTGACCTGTGCCACCAGGAGCCCGGACCTCCTCGATGCGGCCCTGACCGTCGGCGGACTCGTGCGGTGGCTGGGCTGGCTGGGCGGTCCTCACGTCGGCGTACCGCCGCGACCATCCGGCCGGCGGGTGGCGCTGATGTGGCCCTAGTACTCCAGTTGCGCTTCTCCATTTTCCCTGGTCAGCGTGCCTGTTTCGAGTCTAATGAGCTGACGCTGTATCAGGGTGGTGGTGGTTCGTGACCCACCCGATCGAGGTGCGTTGAGCCTGCCATGGAGCCGGATATCGAAGCAGGGCTGTGGGCCACCGAGTTAGAATCGTTGCTGTTGCGGGTGGGCCAGCGGTTCGGCCGCATCGAGCCGGGGCGTCGGATGCGGGACTATGTGCGCGGGCTGCTCGGCCCGGTGGGCCGGAAGAACTGCTGGCAGCTCGCCGAGCACGCCGGCCATCCCACCCCGTACGGCCTGCAGCGGTTGCTGTCGGCCGACCTGACGGTGTGCTGATCGTGGACGACACCGGCTTCCTGAAGAAGGGCACCATCTCAGCCGGGGTGGAGCGCCAGTACTCCGGCACGGCCGGCCGCACGGAAAACTGCCAGATCGGCGTGTTCGCCGCCTATGCCTCGGCGAGGGGGCGGGCCCTGGTGGACCGAGAACTGTATCTGCCCAGGTCCTGGACCGATGATCCGGATCGGTGCCGCACGGCGAGAATTCCTGAGGACAGGTCCTTTGCTACGAAGCCCGAACTGGCGCGGGCAATGGTGTCGAAGGCACTCGACTCCGCGCTGCCGATCGCCTGGGTGACCGCCGATGCGGCCTACGGTCAGGAGCGGGGTTTCCGGCGGATGCTGGAGGAGGCCGGTGTGGGCTATGTCCTGGCGGTTCCCAAGTCGCAGCAGGTCAAGTCGCCTGCCGGGAGTGGGCGCATCGACCATGTTCTGACCGGTGCCCCGGATGACGCGTGGGAGCTGATCTCGTGCGGGGACGGTGCGAAGGGTCCTCGGGTCTACGACTGGGCCGCAGCCAGGCTCCCCGCCGCCGACGAGCGAACGGCGGGGCACTGATGCATCACCGCTGGGTGCTGGCCCGCCGTGGCCTGGCCCGCCCCGAGGAGATCGCCTATTACCTCGCCTTCGCCCCCGCGGAGGCGAACGTCTCCGAACTGGTCCGCGTGGCCGGCTCCCGATGGGCCATCGAGGAATGCTTCCAGGCCGCGAAGAACGAGTGCAGCCTGGACCAGTACGAAGTCCGCCGCTACGTGGGCTGGTATCGCCACATCACGCTGGCCATGCTGGCGCACACCTTCCTGGCTGCGATGGCCGCCCACGCCCTCGAAAAGGGGGCCGACGAAACGGTCCGAGCAGCCTCGTTCCCCTCACCGTGGCAGAAGTGCGACGGCTCCTGGATCTTGCCCATTCCTCAGCAGCCTGGCTACCGAGGCCCGGGCACCGGCTCCACTGGTCGCGCTGGCGCCGACGCCATCAAGCCGTCGCCCGCCACTGTCACTACCACTGCCGCGTGCACCTCGATCGGATGGGTCACGAACCACCACCACCCTGATACAGCGTCAGCTCATTAGACTCGAAACAGGCACGCTGACCAGGGAAAATGGAGAAGCACAACTGGAGTACTAGAAGCGACTGGCAGGGTGGGGTGTTCTGGCATGAACTGATTGGGCCCAGCGGTCGTATTCATGTTTAGTCGAGGCACGTGGCTGCCTGATTTTCTCGGTTTTCATGGGGTTTGTGCGGACGGGTCGCGACTACCGCGGCCCGGGGGATGAGAGGCGACCATGGCGACAGCGAGCAACACGGTGCGCGGTACCGTGGTTCCGGTGCAGGCGGCGCGCTGGGCGATGTGGACATTCGTCATCGTCAATGTGGTGATCGTCGAGGCGTTGTTCGCCACTGCGGGCTCGGGCAAGAACGGCGTGCTGACGGTCGCCAAGTTCTTCGGCCTGCACGCGGCCCTGCTGTTGCTGTTCCAACTGGTGCTGGTGGCCCGGCTGCCGTGGCTGGACCGCCGTATCGGAATGGACCGGCTCACGGTGTGGCACCGCTGGGTCGGCTTCACGCTGCTGTGGACCGTCCTCACCCACGCCACCCTGGTGGTGCTCGGCTACGCCACACTCGACGACACGTCTATGGGGAAGACGTTCGTCGCGCTGAGCGGTGTGCCGGCCTCCCTGCTCGGCATGCTCGCCGCGACCCTCATCGTCGTGATCGCCGTGATCTCCACCCGTGGCCTGCGGCGGCGGCTCCAGTACGAGGTCTGGCACGGTCTGCACCTGCTGCTGTACGTGGCCCTGGGCCTGGCGTTCGTCCACCAGTTGCAGGAGACGACGACATTCACGTCCTCCGCGTTCGCCACGGCCTACTGGTGGGTCCTGTGGCTGTTCGCCTTCGGCTCCCTGCTGACGGGCCGTGTTGTCATGCCGCTGTGGCGCAACGCCTACCACCGGTTCACCGTCGCCGCCGTGGTGCCGGAGTCGGACAACGTGGTCTCCGTGTACGTCACCGGCCGGCACCTCGACAAACTCCCCGCCCGGGCGGGCCAGTTCTGCATCTGGCGGTTCCCCGGACACCACCACTGGTGGCTGGCCAACCCCTTCTCCCTGTCGGCGGCGCCCGACGGACAGGGGCTGCGCCTCACGGCGAAGGCGGCGGGCAGCACCAGCGCCGGCCTGCGGAACGTCCCGGTCGGCAGCCGCGCCTTCGTCGAGGGACCGTACGGGGCGTTCACCTCGCTGCACCGCACCCGGCCCGGCGCCCTGCTGATCGCCGGCGGCATCGGCATCACACCCGTACGCGCCATGCTGGAGGAACAGGCGACCGGCGACTTCGTCGTCCTGTACCGGGTCCGCAGCGAGGCCGACGCCGTACTCCTGGACGAGGTCCGCCACCTGGTCGCGCTGCGGGGCGGACGGCTACACCTCCTCACCGGCAGGACCGGCGAGGGCGGCACCCCGCCCTTCGACCCGCACAACCTGCACCGACTGGTCCCCGACATCACCGAACGCGACGTGTACGTCTGCGGCCCACCGGCCATGACCACGGCCGTCCTCACGGGCCTGCGGGCCTTGCGGGTACCGGCCCGGCAGGTCCACGCCGAGCGGTTCGGCCTCGCCTGACCCGGAAGATGTGTCGAAGCGGTCACATGCGGGATAGCGTCATCGACACAGGCCGCTGAACCTGCCCAGTGAACCTCCTCATCCTGTGCCGCGAGGGTGAACAGGCTGGTCAGAGGGCACGGTGACAAGGCAGGGCCCCTCGTCGTTGGCGTGGTGATTCCATTCAGCACACCGGCGACCGAAGGGGCCCTGTTGGTTCCGTATCGAGCCATGCTCGACGTCCCGTACGAGCTCGTTGAGCATGCTGCCTGGCTGCTGTACGAGCACCGCCGGGCCCGTAACACCAGATGGCGGAAGCTCGGCTGCTTCAAGCAGGCACTCCGCCCCATGCCTGACACAACGAGCCAACCGTCAGACAGTCACTTAATCGGGCGGACAAGTCCTAGTGCTGGGTTCCTCAAACGGCGTACGCATATCGGCGCCGTAGTCGGCGGGTTGGCGGTGCGGGCCTGCCCCAGACCCAGGGCTGGGCTCGGGTGTTGAGCTGGGCTGTTGCGAGACGGGTGGCTTGCTCGATCTCGGGTGGTCCTGCGAAGGACTGCCCGGCGAGGGCGGCCTTGCGGAAGATGCGCCACCAGCCTTCCTGAAGGTTGAGCCAGCAGGCGCCGACGGGGATGAAGACGTGCCGGATTCTGGGGTGGTCCACCAGCCAAGTCCGGGTGGACAGGCTGTTGTGTGAGGACAGGTTGTCGGTAACGACGTAGATGTCCCCAGCGGGATTGGCTGCCTCGACCTTCTGAAGAAACTGCTGGTAGAAGGCACTGTTGCGAGAGGAAGCGGTCATGGTGATTTCCTGTCCGTCCCGCACTCGCAGCGCACCGTAGACCCAGGTCTTCTCCGGTCCGCGGCTGTAGTCGACTTCGGACTTGATGCGGTGGCCGTCCGGCGACCAGCCCGGCGCCGGCGGGAACGTGCGGGGGATCACCGGTCCGAGCTCGTCGGCGCAGACGACCGTCGCGCCGCCGGGCGGGCGGGTGTAGAGCTCGATGATCCTTGTCCTTTTCCCTCGAAGTCTGCGTCCCTCGAGCGGGTCCAGGACCGGGTGCGGCGCCAGCGCACCCTCTCGGCCAGCAGGATCCGACGGACCTGGCTGCGGCCGATCTCGATGCCCCGCCGCTGGGCCTCCGCGGCCAGTGCGTCAAGGGTCCACTCCGGCGGCCCGGACTCGTCCTCTGCGGCCAGTTCGCCGCCTGCCTGCACGGTCAGCCGGCCCGGCGCCGGCTGTCTGACCAAGCCGATGATCATCGAGCGTTCCGCCTCGGTGATCCGCCGTTTGCGGCCCTGACCGCCCATATCCTCCAGTCCGTCCAGGCCAGAGCGGTTGAAGCGGTGCAACCAGCGGCGGACCGTCTTGGGGTTGCACCTCAACTCTTCCGCGATGGCCGGCACCCGCTGTCCGGACCAGCTCAGCTCGACCATGCGCGCCCGCACCACCAGATCGCGCGGCGCTTTGCGGGCTCGCGACAGTCGAAGCACGAGCCGTTGCTCGTTCTCGTCACGGCTCGGCCGTGCCCGTAACACCACCGTCCAGCACCCGCTCCCGAGCAACCGAACAGCCCCGCCACCAGGACATATACCCAGCAAAAGAGGAACCCAGCACTAGTACTGCAACGGTGCTTGCCGTGACTGCTGGCCAGCTCGTTCGTTGGTGTGGTTATGGGTGGGGACCTTGCTGAAGTCAGGCTGTGGGCCGGAGAGCTGGACGTACTGCATGAGCGGTTCGTGCACCGGTTCAGCCGGGAGGAGCCGCGTCAGTCGGCGCTTGCTTATATGCGGGGGCTGGTTGCGCCGCTGCAGCGCAAGAACGGCTGGACGCTGGCGGAGGAGGCCGGGCATGCCGGACCCGATCGCATCCACCGGCTGCTGAACCGGATCGAGTGGGACGCCGACGAGGTCCTGGACGACGTCCGCGACTACGTCGTCGAACACCTCGGAGACCGGGACGCCGTCCTGATCGTCGATGACACCGGGTTTCTGAAGAAGGGCATCCGTTCGGCCGGCGTGCAAAGGCAGTACTCCGGCACCGCCGGCCGCACCGAGAACAGCCAGATCGGGGTGTTCCTCGCCTACGCCACAGATCGCGGACGCACGCTCATCGACCGGCGGTTGTATCTGCCCACGTCCTGGACGGACGACCGGGAACGCTGCCGGCGGGCGGGCATCGACGACACGGTCGGCTTCGAGACGAAGGTGGCCATGGCCAAGGCGATGGTCCGCCGGGCCATCGCCGACCGGGTGCCGTTCGGCTGGGTGACGGCGGACGCCGCCTACGGCTTCAGCAAGGGCTGGCGGTTCGAGCTGGAGCAGGCGGACGTCTTCCACGTCATGGCCACCACGCGGCACGACACGGTCGTCACCCGCTGGTCCATCGACCACCCCGTCCACGACCTGTTTCCCGGCCTGCCGCGGCAGAAATGGAAGCGCCGTTCCTGCGGTGAAGGAGCACACGGCCGGCGGATCTATGACTGGGCCCGCGTCGAGGTGAGGCCCTGGCACCGCGAGGACCGCCGGCACTGGGTGATCGCCCGCCGCAGCGTGAGCAGGCCCGAGGAGATCTCCTACTACATCGCCTACTGCCCGGCCCAGACCACGCTGGACGAGCTGATCCGCATCGCGGGCAGCCGATGGGCGGTGGAGGAGTGTTTCCAGACGGCGAAGCAGGAGTGCGGTCTCGACGACTACCAGGTCCGCCGCTACCCCGGCTGGCATCGCCACATGACCCTCGCCATGGCCGCGCATGCCTGCCTGACAGTCCTGCGGGCCCGCGAGCTGGATGCGGAGAAAGCAGAAACGGATCCTCCCAGCTCATCCACTACAGCCTCGCCGAGATCAGAAGATTGATCACCCGCCTCACCAACCGCCGTCCCACCCCGGCCGACCACATCCTTCACTGGTCGACATGGCGTCGTCAACGCCAGCACCAAGCCCGCATCAGCCACTACAAACGACGCGGACACAGCCCCTGAACTGGTCAGCAATCAGCTCAAGCACCGTTGCAGTACTAGTGCTGGGTTCCTCTTTTGCTGGGTATATGTCCTGGTGGCGGGGCTGTTCGGTTGCTCGGGAGCGGGTGCTGGACGGTGGTGTTACGGGCACGGCCGAGCCGTGACGAGAACGAGCAACGGCTCGTGCTTCGACTGTCGCGAGCCCGCAAAGCGCCGCGCGATCTGGTGGTGCGGGCGCGCATGGTCGAGCTGAGCTGGTCCGGACAGCGGGTGCCGGCCATCGCGGAAGAGTTGAGGTGCAACCCCAAGACGGTCCGCCGCTGGTTGCACCGCTTCAACCGCTCTGGCCTGGACGGACTGGAGGATATGGGCGGTCAGGGCCGCAAACGGCGGATCACCGAGGCGGAACGCTCGATGATCATCGGCTTGGTCAGACAGCCGGCGCCGGGCCGGCTGACCGTGCAGGCAGGCGGCGAACTGGCCGCAGAGGACGAGTCCGGGCCGCCGGAGTGGACCCTTGACGCACTGGCCGCGGAGGCCCAGCGGCGGGGCATCGAGATCGGCCGCAGCCAGGTCCGTCGGATCCTGCTGGCCGAGAGGGTGCGCTGGCGCCGCACCCGGTCCTGGACCCGCTCGAGGGACGCAGACTTCGAGGGAAAAGGACAAGGATCATCGAGCTCTACACCCGCCCGCCCGGCGGCGCGACGGTCGTCTGCGCCGACGAGCTCGGACCGGTGATCCCCCGCACGTTCCCGCCGGCGCCGGGCTGGTCGCCGGACGGCCACCGCATCAAGTCCGAAGTCGACTACAGCCGCGGACCGGAGAAGACCTGGGTCTACGGTGCGCTGCGAGTGCGGGACGGACAGGAAATCACCATGACCGCTTCCTCTCGCAACAGTGCCTTCTACCAGCAGTTTCTTCAGAAGGTCGAGGCAGCCAATCCCGCTGGGGACATCTACGTCGTTACCGACAACCTGTCCTCACACAACAGCCTGTCCACCCGGACTTGGCTGGTGGACCACCCCAGAATCCGGCACGTCTTCATCCCCGTCGGCGCCTGCTGGCTCAACCTTCAGGAAGGCTGGTGGCGCATCTTCCGCAAGGCCGCCCTCGCCGGGCAGTCCTTCGCAGGACCACCCGAGATCGAGCAAGCCACCCGTCTCGCAACAGCCCAGCTCAACACCCGAGCCCAGCCCTGGGTCTGGGGCAGGCCCGCACCGCCAACCCGCCGACTACGGCGCCGATATGCGTACGCCGTTTGAGGAACCCAGCACTAGTCGGCGTGACCGCGACGGACCACTGGGCGTGGCCGCTGTGGAGCTACAGCCAGGCGGACAGCCGTTACCTCACCGCTGACTCGTTCGTGGTCGCGATGGAGGCGGTCACCGTGTTCGCCGGAGCCACCGGGCAGCTGTGCGCGCTGGTGCTGTTCCGGGCGGGCCGCAGGCGGATCGCGGCGATGATCGCCGTGCTGGTCGGTGTTACGCAGATCTACAGAGATGTGCTCTACTTCGCGACTGCGGCGCTCGACGGGTTCGCCGCGATCGACCTGGCGAACCCGATCAACCTGTGGCTGAAGTTCGTGCTCCTGAACGCGATGTGAATCGTTTCCCGCTGGTCACGGTGCCGATGCTGGTGGTCGCTCTGCTCCACGGTCACCCGGCGGTCTCGGACCGCGCTGCCGCGAGCAGGGCCGAGGCCGGGGAAAGCTGAGAGGTCGAGCCGGGAGTCGAGCACGGCGCTGCCGAAGAAGACCCCCTCGCGGACAATCTCGTCGATCAAGGAGCCAGACTCCGTCAAAGCGTCGGCATTCACTATGCTGAGCACGGGCGTGCCTTCCCGACCCGCGCTGCGAACGCGGGCCTACTCGGTGACCATCACAGGATCATTCGGGAAGGTACGCCCTCTGTACACCTCCCGGAACCGATCCACAAGTCCTGAGCAGTGCTCCGGTCAGTTCGGCGCGATAGGGTCCCTGCATGCCCACGCCCCCGCCGGCCCTCACCCTGGCCAATCAGCTGCTGCGACCGGCCTTCGGCTCGCGCCGCGACCCCGACCGCGTCTTCGACCGGATCGCCGTCGAAGCGGGAGAGGCGAAGGGAGACCGGCAGTTCGTCGACGACTTCCGGTCGCTGCTGACCTGGTGGGCGAAGGCCGAGAACCTCACCCCGGTCGGCTGGAAGTCCGCGCAGGTCTTCGTGCGCAGGCATCTCGCCAACCGGGCCCGCATCCGGCGGCTGATCGCCGAGCACCCTCACATCGAGCGGGAACCGGTCGACAAGCCGGTGTTCGTGGTGGGCCTGCCGCGCACCGCGACCACGGTGACGCACGCCGTGCTGTCGCTGTCGGCCGAGCACCGCGCTCCGCTGCTGTGGGAACTGCTGGCCCCCGACCTGGAGTTGCCACCCCGCGAGCGCCGCAGGGCGATCACCGCCGCGCGCCGGATGGTCCAGGGCGCCCACCTGTTCTCGCCGCGCTCCCGCGACATCCACCCGATGGCGGCCGAGGGCCCGGAGGAGTGCACCTTCGCCCTGCCGCACGCCCTGATGCCGCTGTCACAGGCGCTGATCCCCGAGTACGAGGCGTGGTACCGCGAGCGGGACTTCACCGACGACTACCGGTATCTCAAGCAGGTGTTCCAGGTCCTGCAGTACGGCCGTCCGCGCCGCCGCTGGATCCTCAAGTCGCCGGTGCACCTGGGCAACCTGGACGCGCTGCGCACGGTGTTCCCGGACGCCACGCTCGTGTGGTGCCACCGTGACCCGGTCACCGCGGTGGCCTCCCTCTGCAGCCTGATCGAGCACGCCATGGGCGTCAGCACCCGCCCCCTGGACCTGCACGGCATCGGGGCCACCTGGTTCGGCCTGCTCAGCCGTGCCATGGAGCGCGGGCTCGCGGCCCGTGCCGCCCTCCCGCGCGAGGCGGTGGTGGACGCCCCGTACTCCTGGCTCGGCGTCGAGCCCGCCACGGGCGCGCCCAAGCTCCACGACGCGGTGGGCGCACGCTGGACCGATGCCGAGGCAGCCCGGCTCGCCGGTGCGGTCGCCCGCCCGAAGGGCACCCGCCCGCACCGCTACGACCTGGCCCGCTACGGCCTGACCCGCGCCGAGGTCGAGGCCGCGTTCGCGGACTACAACGCACTGCGGGCCGAGGTCGACCCCGCCTGAGGCGAGACGCGGACCGATCCCGGCCCTGCTCACACGTCAGCTGCTGCTGACCGTCAGGTTGTTGGTGACGAAGTCCAGTCCGCCGGACGACGAGGTGATCTCGTAGCCGAACTGGACGTCACCGATGGTCTCGCCGCTGGACATCCAGCCCTTGGTGTTGGCTATCCAGCCGAGGATCGGCTTGATGTCCACGCTGCCGGAGCTGGAGTCGGACGTCCGCAGGAACGAGAACACCTCGTTCGCGCCGTTGCTGCCCTTGTAGACGGTCCAGGTGTGGCCGCCGAGGGTGACATTGCCCTGCGAGGTGCCGAGCGGGCCGACGCCGCCGTTGTAGTTGACCCAGAGCATGATCTCGTAGTCGTAGTCGGTGTCCCAGATGTCGTACGACGTGTTGTACGCGCCGGACGACGGAACGGTGACGTTGTAGCTGCTGGTGAGCGAACCGAGGGAGGCGATCGTCTTGTTGATCACCTTCTTGGAGTTCGGGTAGGACTTGATGCCGCCGGTGTTCGGGTGGTTGGCCCAGACGCCCCAGTTGGTGCCGGAGTTGGCCCAGATGCACTGGCTGACGGCACCGGAGCCCCAGATGTTGTTGTAGAGGGTGTAGCCGTTCAGGCTGGTGCTGCCCCACTGGTCGCAGGAGTTCCAGACGGCGGCCTGTGCCGGGGCGGAGGCGAGGCCGACGGTGGCGCCGAGGGCCATCGCCGGGGCCAGCACGGCCATGGTGATCTTGCGGAGCTTGCTGTGTGCCATGGTGTCCCTTCCATGGGTGGGGGGAGTTGCGGGGGTTACCACGCCCCGAGGCTGAGGACGTGGTCTTCTCCGGCGGTGAGGTCGAGCGATCGGGCTTTACCGTCGCCGGAGGAAGTCCGGAGTTCGATACGGAGGGTGCGGGTCGGCCTGAGGATCGCCGTGACCCCGCCGGGCGCCCAGGTCAGATCGAGCTGCGCGCCGAACCGGGTACGGATGCCCCGCAGTCGGCCTTCCGGCAGGTCGGGCGGCAGCGCCGGCAGCAGGACCAGCCGGTCCGGGGTCGACTGCACGAGCATCTCGATCAGTACGGCGGGCAGGGTGTGCGCCGCGTCCGCGTTGTAGACGTCGCGGTTCGGGTAGTGGGCGCTCATCAGGGAGGCGTGGAAGAAGTCGCCGCCGAGGACCTGGTCGAGGGCGTGGGCGACCCGGTCGCCGTCCCTGAGGCGGGCCGCGATCAGGGCGTGGTGGAGGTGGCCGTGCGCGGAGTCGTTCTCGGCGCCGCGCAGTTCGAGGGCGCGATGGGCGGCCGACGCGAGGTCCGGGGTGTCGTACGGGGTGATCTCGTCGAGCGGCCAGACGCCGTAGAGGTGGCTGAGATGGCGGTGGTCGTAGGTGTCCGCCAGGCCGGGCCAGGCCCACTCGGCGAGGGCGCCGTCGGCGTTGATCCGGTGCGGTGGGAGACGGTCGGCGAGGGTGCGCCAGCGGTCGGTCTCGGGGGTGTCCGGGTGGTAGTGGGCGGCCGTGCGCAGGGCGTGCCGGGCGGCCGAGAGGTCCATGGCCGCGTTGTAGTCAATACCTGTGGATCACGGCTGTCCGTTGAGGCCGAGCTTCCTCTTGCCTTAGGGGGAGAAGATCGATCCCCAGCCGGTCCAGCCGGCGTGGACCTGGGCGATCTGGGAGGGCAGCGGCATGACCGGGAGCAGGTCTCTGCCCTTGGCCCAGTTGGTGAGCAAGCCCTCGGTGGTGTCCACGGCGGAGACGACCATGGTGACCTTCGCGTTGCCGTCGACCCAGGTCTCCCACAACGCCCACCCTTCGGGGCGTGCTTCCACTCCCAGCCGGACACAGGCATGCGGGTAGGTCTCGTCGGTGCCGGCGGGCATGGCCTCGGGACGGATGACGGCCACGGCGGCGAGAGGAACCTGTAGGCGCTCTGCCTCCTCCTCCAGGCACCCGTCCAGGGGGAAGTGGTAGTGCAGCAGCGCCCGTCCCAGAGCGTTGACACTACGTTGGAGCGGCCCCTCGCCTTCGGTGTCGCCGGCGTACCACTGCTCACCGGCGGCCGCGGAGGCAACTGCCTTGGCGAGCCGTTCGATCTCCCGCAGATAGTCGAGTTCGGGGAGCTCTGGCCTGGTCATGGGGGCAGTGTCGCACCGCTGAGCCGGATCTGTGCACCTGTTTTTCGCGTGGTCACGCGGCCTGCTCCTGGCGCTCGACCAGGACGCCGTTCTCGAACCGGGCCCCCGCGCGGACGAGTGCCACCAGGCGGGCACCGGTGATCGCCCGCCATCGGTCCTGGGCGGACTCGACCAGCTTGAACACCATCGCCAGGGCGGCGGCCGGGCTGCCGGCGCCGCGGGTGACCTTGGTGCGGAGCTTGACGGTGGAAAAGGTGGACTCGATTGGGTTGGTGGTCCGCAGGTGGATCCAGTGCTCGGCGGGGAAGTCGTAGAACGCCAGCAGTTCGTCCCGGTCGTCGGTGATCTTCGCGGCGGCCTTGGGCCACTTGGTGCCGTAGGTCTTCGCGAATGCTTCGATGGCCTTCTCGGCGTGGGCGCGGTCCTCGGCGTTGTAGATCTCCTGCATCGCCCTGGTCGCGCCGGGCTGGGCCGACTTCGGCAGGGCATTGGTGACATTCCGGGATTTGTGAACCCAGCACCTCTGATGCCGGGCTGCGGGGAACACCGCAGCCAGGCCCGCCACAGTCCCATCGCACCATCGCCGACCACCAGCTCAGGGTCCCCCATGCCGCGTCGGCGGCAGTCCCGCAGCAGGTCCGCCCACGACTCCGTCGACTCCCGCAACCCCTCCGCGAGCGCGATCAACTCCTTGGTGCCGTCCACGCGGACGCCGAGCAGGACCAGCACGCACGAATGCGCCTGCCCGAGCCGGGCCTTCGGGTGCACCCCGTCGGCCCACACGTAGACGAAATCCCGGTCCGACAGGTCCCGGCTCTGGAACGCGGCATGATCCTCGCCCCACTGCTTCGTCAGCCGGGTCACAGTTGCGGCCGACAGGCCGGCGGCAGAGCCGAGGAACTGCTCCAGCGCCGACACGAAGTCCCCCGATGACAGCCCGTGCAAGTAGAGCAGCGGCAGCACCTCGCTCACCTTGGGCGACTTGCGGCACCACGGCGCCAGGATCTTCGAGGAGAACCGCTTCCGCTCGCCGGTGGCCTCATCGACGCAGCGGTCGTTCACCCGAGGCGCCGTGACGTCCACCGGGCCGGCCGCGGTGGCCACGGTCCGCGGCTGGTGGCGGCCGTTGCGCACCACCAGGCGCCGCCCTCGCTCGTCGGTCTCGGCCGCCAACTCGGCTATGGACTGGTTGACTTCCGCCTCCAGCGCGGCGGCCAGCATCCGCCGGGCGCCCTCGCGGACAATCTCGTCGATCAAGGAGCCAGACTCCGTCAAACCGTCGGCATTCACTACGCTGAGCACGGGCGTGCCTTCCCGACCCGCGCTGCGAACGCGGGCCTACTCGGTGACCATCACAGGATCATTCGGGAAGGTACGCCCTCTGTACACCTCCCGGAACCGATCCACAAGTCCTGAGCAGTGCTGGTTCCTGCCGGTTGGCCTCGGGCAGGGCGAGGAACGGCTCGGGTGGCATGCCGCGTGGACCGGATCGCGGCAACGATGCCAGCCAGCCACGTCGCTGGAGGAAGGCCGTCGCGCACGTCCTGCTCTGCGCGGTCGAGGTGCTGGAGCCGGTCACCGGGGGCGGAGTCGCCGAGCTTGTCGATCCACCTGGCGACTCCGGCAAGGAGATCTCGCCTGATCCCGCGCGGCAGCATCCGCATCGCGACGGGGAATTTCTCCTGCCCGGCACGCTTGCGCGGCTCCCTCGGCGACATCGCGAAGCGCGCGGCGACCGCTTCGCGCGGCTGCGCGCCGTCTAGCGGGGCCGTGCTCACTCCGCTATCTGGTGACCGACGCCGAGCCACTGCAGGATCGCCTGCGCACGGGTGGCTACCTGAAGCTTCGCGTAGATCTGGTTGATGTGGTTCTTGACCGTCTTCTCCCTAATGCCGAGAAGCATGGCGATGTCGGAGTTGCACAGCCCGCGCGCGACCTGGTCCATGACGTCCACTTCCCGTCTCGAGAGGTACCGCCGGACGTCGTGAGTGCCGCTGACGGGGAACTCGATAACGTCCGCTTCCCGGCTCCGGCCGTGTGTCTGGGGCTGTGTTGCCGCGGCACGGGATGGGTCGACGGCGGGGAGACCTGGCGACAACGGCGTCCGGCCCGTGGACAGCACCTCGTGCACCGCTCCGACGAAACCGGCGCGGCATACGTCGGCCCGGAGCAAGGTGTGCGCGCCCGTCCGGTGGGCCGGTCCGGTCACGTGTTCGTTCGGCAGCAGCACCAGCACCTTCGTGATCGCGGTGAGCCGCGGCAGCACGGTCAGCACCAGATGGGTGGAGCGTGATCCGTCGAGCACGACGATGTCGGGCCGCAGGCGAGGGGTGAGCCCGATCGCTTCGGGCAAGGTGGTCGTCTCGACAACCACAGCGTCACGCGCGCAGTCGCGCAGCAGAGCGCGCACGCCGCGGCGGGTGATGAGGTCGTGCGAGTAGACGAGGGCCCGCGCGAGGTGCGCCGCGACTTCCTCGTCTGCCTTCGGCGAGTGCATCGTCGACCTCCCAGTGCTGTTCGTCGTGAGTGGACCGGTGATCCACGATCGTTCTGTGGTGTGCCAACCGTCAGCCGATCCCGGCAGAGGCGCCAGGACACACGAGGGTGTGTGCCTCGTATGCACGCCGAACCTGCCCGTTAGGGCCTGTGTGGTTGTGATCAACTAGCCAGGACGTCACCTCGATGTGGCGTGCCCTGGCCTCCTCCGCCTTGGGCACCTGTACCGTGCGGACTCCGTCCGACAGCTCCGCGGTGATCTGCACGGGCGTCGACATCACCGGGCAGGCCGAGCCGGTAGTCGAAGCGCCGGAGTCTGCGGGCTTGCCGACGCACCACCCCCAGTGTTCAGTGTCTTTGGCCTCGCCGTGGATGGACAGCTGGGAGTCGGCGACTTTGAACTCCACCTGACCCTTCCGGGCTCCGAGCATGTCCACCACAACCAGGTAGGCGTCCTCGGTCTCCTCGACGTCGTCCCGAGGTGACCACATTCCAGGGGGGATGGACGGGACATCGGGAACAGGGAGGTGAAGCCATCGGCCCGTGAGGGGCGTACAGATCACGGAGCTGCCGGCGCCGGTGAGCTCCCCCCTTCGCCCACGGTGCCGCAGGACGCGCGGGAGCACACCCCGGCGCGGAGCCGTCACGCTTGCCGCGCCATCGGGCGCATCGGCAACCGAGATGCCATCGGACTCGATCAGGGGTTGCTGGGGCGTGGCAGCCGCCGGGGGCGTTACCCAGCCAGCCCATGTCGACAACGCGGGCCAGGAAGTCGACGGCTACGTAGGGCATTTGATCATCGAGATCCGCGCCCTCCAAACGCTGATGATCGCCCTCGGGGTCCTGCCCCCGGACCGGGCCTCGCGCCTCCGCCATCCGCGACCCGTGCTCCTCCTGGTGCGGCCTGGCAGGGTTTTCCCGCCTCACTGAAGCTGCGCCATCTTGAAGTAGCTGATCAGGGTGGTGGCGTGAGGGTCGTTCGGGGTGCTCGTGCTGGTGGTGGGCGGCAGTCTGAGGTGTAGATCGTCTGGCAGGGTTGGTTTTGCGGGTTCTCGTCCGTCGGGATCGGCGCCGCTCGTACGCTCCGGCGCATGATGGACCTCGAGATACAGGAACGAATCGCCGCGCGTCGTGCGGAGCTGGTCGGACTCGAAGAACAGCTGGTCAAGCAGCTGGCGGAGGCGCGGGATGAGCTTGCCGTGGCCGAGCGGGTGTGGCAGCGGATGAGTGAGCAGCTCGCCGACGAGCGGGCCCAGGCCGGATCGCCGGTGGTTCAGGTGGCGGGTCGGGCAGTGAAGGGTGGTCCCGGAGCGTGGCCGGGAGTTTTGGAGTCCGCGTTGCCGGCGGAGTATCAGCGCATCCTGGCTTGCGTGCGGGCGGCCGGCAGTCCGGTCGCTACCCGGCAGATCGGCGAGGCGCTGGGCGTGGACACCGGGGTGCGGGGCAAGCTGGAGCCCTGCGCGGGAGGCTGACGAAGCTGGCCGACCGCGGCTGGCTGCAGAAACGGCCCGACGGGAAGTTCACCGTCCGCCCGTGACCGGCCCGCACCGACGGCAGGGCGTAACCAAGGTACCCCCGGCGGCTGTTGGAATTGTGTGACGAAAACCAATAAGCATGCCGGGGACACCGTGTCCTGGTCCACCAGTGCCGCCTGCCGCTGTCCACGCGCACCGTGAACTACCTCGCCGATCTGCTGCGCGGCCACCTGAAGTCGATACGGTCCAGGTGGCGGGCACTGCCGGCCGGGAGGATCGCGACCATTGTGCTGGCCGTGCTGCGGCACGATCAGCGCCTGACCGACATGGCCGGCGGCAACGACGTCTCGGCCACCACCATCCGGCGCTGGCGCGACGAGCTGATCACCTTGCTGGCCGCCAAGGCCCCACGGCTGGACCGCGCCCTGAAGAAGATCGCCCGGCGGGGCGGCGAGGTCGTCCTGATCGACTGCACCCTGATCCCCACCCAGCGCCGCATCGGGACGGCGAACCGGCCGAACTACTCCGGCAAATACCACCGTCACGGCCTGCACGTCCTCGCCCTGACCGACGAACGGGGCCGGATGATCTGGATCTCCGCGGCTCGGCCCGGCCGCACTCACGACATCACCGCCGCCCGCCGTGACCGCATCCTGTCCCACCTACGCGCCGCTGGCCTCGGCGCCCTGGCCGATCTCGGCTTCCTCGGCCTGGACGACGACCCGGATGACCCCGTGGTCGTCACCGGCTTCAAGGCCACCCGCGCCCGCAAGCTCACCACCAGCGAAAAGGAAGCGAACCGGGCGCTCGCCGCCACACGCGCCCCGGTCAAGCACGGCTTCGCCCATCTCAAGAACTGGCGGATCCTCACCAAGCTCCGCACCGATCCCGCCCGCGCGACCGGCCTGCACCAGCATGACCACCCCGAACGACCCTCACGCCACCACCCTGACCAGCTACTTCAAGAGGGCGCAGCTTCACTGAAGCTCGCAGCCACGGAGCGTCACGGAGTCCACGTAGGTTTCCGAAGCTCGATCGCCGGTTACCGAAAAGTCATATTCGGCGCGGTACGGCTCCGTCCTGCCAGCGGTAGAGGTCGCGCAGCAGGGAAATCTCAGCGCCGTGATGGATCAGCTCCCTATTGACGTGCAGGACCCTGTTCTCCATGGGAAACCGCTCGGGACCCACCGTGGGCGGATTCTCCAGGTCAGCGTCCGAGAGCGCGCGGACCCCCTCGTTCCATCTCCCGTACATCTCATCGAGCTGTTTCAGCGCCTCGTCAGCGGTCCCCGCGTAGGCGAATGTCTCGGAGTCGACGTCCTGGCCGCCGAAGTACCATCCGACCCGATAGCCCAGGCACGAGACGATGATGTGCGCCAGCCGCCAGGCAATCGTGGTCACCGGCGCCGGCACCGGGCCAGGGGACGCGAAGTCCATCGTCCACTCGCCCGAACCTTCCGACATCGGTGCGGCCGACGTGCCACGCGGGCGGACGCTCCAGCAGCCACGCACCGGCTCCCAGAAGTACTCCTCATCGGTAAGACCGTCCAGCCGCGGCCGCAGGTTCGTGCGCCAGTGCCAGTCCAACTGCTCCGCGAGCCGCTCGCTTGTTGTCATTTCCGCACACTACAAACAATGGAGACCTGGCTGCGACCCTCGCGGACGCCGTCGCCGTCCGTGGGCCGCGAGAGCGTACCGCACCGGGAGATGACGCTGGGGGCTGATGTGCCCTTCGAGCCGCGCCGCCGCGAGCGACTGTTTGACATTGACAACCCGGCTGGCTGGGCTGGGTTCAATGACCCGAATGTGACAGCCCCGACCGATGACATGACGGATGATCAAGACCGCAGACTCCCGCCCGAGATCAGCATGAGTATCCCGAGCGAGCGCCACGCCAGAGCCTCCGACCTGCATGTTCGAAGATGGCGAAGACTCTCAGTACCTGATCAATGTGCCAGTGGTGTCCTGCCCTGGGGCGGCAAGTTGCCATGAGCCTTCGGATTTCCGCCAAGGTGAGGGGCGCGAGGGCTGATCCGTTTCTGCGGCCCCCCTTTCCGTTCCGCCCTTGGCGGCCATGGCGGCGAGGAAGGCGTGGGCGAGCATGGCCAGGGTGATGTGCCGGTACCAGCCGATGTACCGGCGGACCTCGTACTGGTCCAGGCCGCACTCGTTCTTCGCGCTCTCAAAACAGGCTTCGATGGCCCAGCGGCTTCCTGCGACCTCGACCAGCTCACTGACGGAGGTGCCGGTGGGAGCATGGGCCAGGTAGTAGGCGATGTTGTCCGGACGGGAGATGCTTCGGCGGGCCATGACCCACCTGTGATGGCTTGGCTCGTCGCCGTCGAAGAACGGGACGGCGGGAAGTTGAGGGGCTGCCCAGTCATAGAGGCGGGGGCCTTTACTGGCCCTAACAAAGCCTCTCGACGTGTCTGTGGGTGATCAGGCAGACGGCGAGTCCGAGGAAGGCCTCATGGATGTCGTCGCGGCGTTCCCAGCGGATCCGTAGGCGGCGGAAGCCGTGTAGCCAGGAGATCGTCCGCTCGACGACCCAGCGGAAGGTGCCCAGGCCGGTGCCGTGCGGTTGTCCCCGCTCGGCGATCGCGGGCCTGATCCCGCGCTGGCGCAGCAGCCGACGGTACTTGTCATGGTCGTAGCCGCGGTCCGCGAAGAGCATGTCGGGCCGTCGGCGCGGTCGGCCGACCACTCCCGCCACTGCTGGGATCTTGTCCAGCAGTGGCAGCAGTTGGGTGACGTCGTTGCGGTTGCCACCGGTCAAAGACACCGCGAGCGGGATGCCCTGCCCGTCCGTGATGATGTGGTGTTTGCTGCCCGGGCGTGCGCGGTCGACCGGGCTGGGCCCGCTTTTGGGCCTCGCCGTACGGCCCGGACGCGGGAGGAGTCGATCACCGCCCGCGACCAGTCCAGCTGGTTCTTCGACCGCAGCTTGTTCAGCAGCAGCTGGTGCAGCTGGTCCCAGACACCTGCCTCGTTCCAGGCCGCCAGGCGACGCCAGCAGGTCATGCCCGAGCCGAAGCCGAGCTCCTGGGGCAGGTACTCCCACTGGATGCCGGTGTGCAGCACGAACAGGATGCCGCACAAGGCCTGACGGTCGGGCACTCGCGGCCGTCCCTCCACCAGCTCGGCGCCGGCTCAGGCAGCAACGGCTCGATAAGCGACCACAGTTCGTCCGACACGATCCACGGCCGCGACTGACGCTTCCCCATGCCCCCTCAACGAGCGACAAAGCAGACAGTCACATGATCAACCCGCCCGAACCGGTGGCCAACCCGCAACAGCACCTCGTCCAGCTCTCCCGCCCACACATCAGGGCACACATCATCTTGCACGATCAGAACAACATCGATCGCGCACCGCCGGTCACGAACACCCGCCACATGACAGCCCATCAGCTCGCTACACTCGGAAACAGGCTCCTGACCAGCGGCGATAGCGAACTGCAACAGCCTTTAGTGGGCATACCGCAGGCATCAAGGGCCGTCAGCCCCTGTCGACACCACGCCTTGCAGGTCAGTAGACACTCCCCAGGGTCTCGGCAAACCGAACGAGAGGGGATCGGTATGACGTGGTCCCGGTGTGAAGAGTAGGCTTGGTGTCGGGTTGGGTAGGAATGGAGCATGTTCGAGATGGCACTCCGGACTGCGTCTGATGCTCGGGAGGGTGTGAGCAGTCTGCCAGTCGACGTCACCAGTTTCGTGGGGCGTCGGACTCAGATTGCTGATGCGAAGCGGCTTTTGTCGGGCGCTCGTCTGTTGACACTGACGGGTCCGGGTGGGGTGGGTAAGACGCGTCTTGCTCTGCGGGTGGCCTATGCAGTGCGTCGGGCCTTTGGTGACGGGGTGCGTTTCGTCGAGCTTGCGGAGTTGCGTGAACCGTCGCTGCTTGCCTACGCGGTGGCGGAGAAGCTGGGTCTGCAGGACCGGCCGTTTCAGTCTGCGTTGGAGACGATTGTCGAGCACCTTCAGCCCCGTGAGGTGCTGTTGGTGCTGGATAACTGTGAGCATATGGCTGAGGACACTGCGCTGTTCGTTGATGCTGTGTTGGGGGCGTGTCCTCAGGTGCGGATTCTGGCGACGAGTCGGCAACCGTTGGAGGCGTACGGGGAGACGACCTTGGTGGTCCCGCCGCTGCCGGTGCCCGAACCTGATGTGGCGCTCTCGCCTGATGCGCTGATGTTGTACGACTCGGTCGCGTTGTTTGCGGAGCGTGCGCGTGCAGTGCTGCCCGGGTTCGATGTGCGGAGCCAGGATTGTGCAGTGCTGGCGCGTGTGTGCCGGGATCTGGACGGGATTCCACTGGCGATCGAGCTGGCCGTGGTGTGGTTGCGGGCGCTGTCGCTTGACCAGATCGCGGAGCGGTTGTCAGAGCGTTTCCGGTTGCTTGCGCGGGGCCCCCGGAATGTGCCCCCGCGGCAGCGGACGCTGCGGTCGATGGTCGAGTGGAGCTATGACCTGTGCTCGGAGCCGGAGAAACGGGTCTGGGCTCGTGCGTCGGTGTTTTCCGGTGGTTTCGATCTGGCGGCGGTGGAGTATGTCGGCGGTGGCGAGGAGGCGGACCGTGAGGCGATGGCTGACACAGTCCGCTCCCTGGTCGACAAGTCCATTCTGATCCGGGAAGAGGCCGAGGGTGTGGTGCGCTATCGGATGCTGGAGACGATGCGGGAGTACGGTCAGGAACGGCTGGTGTCGGCGGGTGAGGACATCGCAATGCGGCGCCGTCACCGGGACTGGTGTGTGCGTCTGGTTGACCGTTTCGAGGCGGAGTGGATCGGGCCGGACCAGGAGGTGTGGGTCAGGCACTTGCGGCGTGAGCACGCCAACCTGAGGATCGCCCTCGACTTCTGCCTCGCCCAGCCCGGCGAGGCCCACGTCGCGCTGCGCATGGCCGTCAAGATTGATGACTACTGGAGCATCCGCGGAATCTACACGGAGGCGCGCCATTGGCTCGATCATGCGCTGACGGCCTCACCGGAGCCCACCAACGAACGCGTCCTGGCCATGTGCCTCAACGCCGTGATGAGGTATATGCAGGGTGACCACGACGCTGCGTTGACGATGCTGGCCGAGGCGGACGAACTATTGGAGCAGAGCGTCGCCAGCACCGCAGAACGTGCCTACGTGATGCTCAACACGGGCATAGTTCTCGGATCCACCGCAGATGTGGCACGCGGGATATCACTCATCGGCGATGCCGTCTCCGGGTTCCGGACCGCAAACGCAGCCCGTGGCCAGTTGCATGCACAGTTCCTACTCGGGCTGGCCCTTGGCTTGATGGGCGAACGCGAGCGAGGTCTGACCCTTCTCGACGAATGCCTTGCCAAAACGTCCCGATGGGGTGAGACATACTGGCGCTCGTGGGCACTGTGGGCTCTCGCCTTCATCGAGGTCGACCACGACCCCGAGCGAGCGGAGGCGGCAATAAGCGAGGCCCTGGGCGTCCAAAGCCGCATGCAGAGCAAGACCGGGATCGCCATGGGGATCGACATTCTCGCCTGGGTGAACGCACGGCAAGGACGACACAGGCGGGCCGCCACGCTCTTTGGTGTCGCCGCTGCCTTGTGGGACGAGATGGGCGTGTCCCCGGACAGCATCTCCCACCAACTCCGAATGACTGATCAGCAGTTCATCAGCACGACCCGGGCGGCCTTGGGAGATGACGGCTACGATGAGGCCTTTCGACGCGGATACCAGCTCTCCGAGCAGCGAGCGGTGGATTACGCACTCGAGAAGGACACACCAGTGCGGACAACGGCTCACCCCCGCGAGGAGGAAACACCGTTGACTCCCCGAGAACAGCAGATCTCCGCGCTGCTCGCCGAAGGCTTGTCCAATAAGGAGATCGCAGCCAGGCTGGTCATCGCCCAACGCACGGCGGAGTCACACGTGGATCACATCCTCACCAAACTCGGGTTCACCTCACGGGCACAGGTCGCTTCCTGGTTCACCGTGCAAAATTCCGCGCCGCCGACCGATGGCTGATCTTCTCAACTACCTGAGACGGTGCAATACCAGCACTGGAGCGCCAGCGCCTATGCGAACTTTTAACGCGCGGATGTGGGAGCCGTCGACCGCCGCCCGGGAGAAGTCAAGGGAGTTCACCCCACGGAACTCGGCGAGGTGGACCTCGTGCAGCCGAGGCCACACCCCGGCCTCGGTCCGTTCCGCCGGACGCTGCCAGCAGGTCATGCCGGAACCGAAGCCGAGTTCCTGTGGCAGGTGTTCCCAGGCAATCCCGGTGTGCAGCACGAACAGAATGCCCTGGAACACCAGCCGGTCCGGATGCCGCTTGCGTCCCGGATGCCGGGTCCGACGCTCCACCTTCGGCAGCAGAGGCTCGATCACCGCCCACAACGCAGGGCGATTGCAAAGTCTTGGTGATCTTGTAGGTGTACAGGTCAAGGACGTGCGGCAGGCGGGTCAGCCCAGGTGAGGAGTTTCGCGAGCAGGGCCATCTCGGTGGGCGGGTCGATCACCGGCTGGATGAGGAGTTCGTCGACGCCGGCCTGTTCCAGGGTGGTGATGCGGGCGAGGAGGTCCTCGCGGGTGCCGACCAGGGCCAGGGTGTTCATCAGGGAGGGCAGCACCAGGTCCCGGTCGTGCGGTGCGATGCGTCCGAGGTAGTTGGGGTAGAGCTTGGTGTGCCGGTCCGGCGCGGTGGCGGTGGTGCCGCGCCGGTCGAGGAGCCGCCGCACCGCCTCGCGTTCCTCGGGGCCGAGTTGTTCGGCGAAGGCGGGTGTGTCGGCGGCTGTGTCGGCGGCGAAGGCCAGCAGTGACAGGACGAGGTGGCCCGTCGCGTCCCGGGCCGCGTCGCCGTGGGGGTCCTCGTCCTCGTCGAGTGCAGGTTCCCGACTTCGCCGTCCGGCCCCGGCAGGCCGGCCCCTCTGACAGCCCGCTGCAGAACCTGCTCAACCGGCATGCCGTCGCCCAAGTCGCGGTCGGGAAAAGGACGTTGTCGTTCTACGACGACATCGTCGGCACCCGGCCCAAGCCCCGTCCCCACATCGTCCCGGACTCGAGGGACACCGCGTGAGTGAACTGGTCACCGCCCGACTGCGGTCCACTGCCACCAAGCTCGGCCTGCCCCACACCGCCATCAGCCTGGAGCATCTGATCCAGCGGGCGGACGCCAGCAAGATGGGCTATCTCGACTTCCTCGACCTGGCACTGTCCGAGGAGCTCGCCATCCGTGACGACCGCAGATTCCACACCGCACTGCGGCTCTCCCGGCTGCCGCACCACAAGACCCTGGACGAGTACGACTTCCCTTTCCAGCCCGACCTCGACCCTCGCAAGATCAGGGACCTGGCCACCTGGTCGTTCGTCGAGACCAAGACCAACGTCGCCCTGCTGGGACCGCCTGGCGTCGGCAAGACCCACATCGCCGTCGGCCTGGCCGTCGCGGGCCTGCCGGGCCGGCTTCACCGTCTACTTCACCAGCCTCGACGACATGGTCCGCCAGCTCAAAGAGGCCGACTCCATCGGCCGTCTGCCTGCCAAGATGCGGCTCTACCAGCGGCCCGACGTCCTGGTGGTCGACGAGGTCGGCTACCTCCCGCTCGACCGTGACGAGGCCAACCTCGTCTTCCAACTGATCTCGAAACGCTACGAAAAGGGCGCGATCATCCTGACCTCGAACAAGACCTTCGGCGAGTGGGGCCAGGTCTTCGGCGACGAGGTCCTGGCCACCGCGACCCTTGACCGCCTTCTCCACCACTGCGAAGTCGTCTCGATCAACGGCAACAGCTACCGGCTCCACAACAAGCTCTTCGCGATCGACGGCGGCGACGCAGCGACCGCCTGGTCACACCACGCCCACACCCCTGCCTCTTGACCTCAAACGACATGGGGTGTCTGAACCTGCGGCATCACCCCACACGGCCGGGGGGTCGAGGGCTGACGCCCTCGACCCCCCGGCCAAAACTTCGTACACACCTCTGCATTTGAGCCCGTACTTCACTCTGCAGATGAGCTAGAGCTCGTCCCGTATGGGGCGTGAGTTATTCAGTGAGGGCCAGGTTGTGGAGCCGGGCGATGCCCAGCATCGCTTAGTGAACGCCCTGGCCCTCACTGAACTTCTTTCATCCTGAATAGGCGCAGGTCAGCAGCGTGTGGATGGCTTGGACGATGGTGCTGATGCGGCGGGTGGAGCAGCGTGCTCGCCGGAGCAGTCGCCGGGACTTCGGCTGGGCGAAGGCGTGTTCGCCGGGAGTTCGCAGTCGTGCGTGGTCGCGGTTGATCTGCTGGTAGTGGAGCGGCTGGATGCTGTGGTGGTTGTAGGGGGTGCGGACGGTGGCGCCGGCGCCCTGGTAGGCGCGATCCGTGAGCACGGGGATCTGCCGGGTCAGGCACGCCTGGATGATGTCGTGGGCTCGTGCTGCGGTCAGGTCGTGGGTGCGTCCCGGTGTCGCACGCGAGAACCAGAGCGGAGTTCCGTCCGGCCGTGCGATGACCTGGACGTTCATGCCGTGTTTCCTGTGCTTCTGGGAGTAGTACGGCTCATCGGTCTTGATGCGGTCAGTGGGAATGAGGGTGCCGTCGACGATGACGAAGTCGCCTTCGCCGAGTCCGGTCAGGGCTTCGTGCAGGCCGGGCGCCCAGGAGGCGAGTATGTCGATGGTCTCGTCGACGTAGTGCCAGGCGGTTGCCTCGGACACCCCGAATCCGGCGCCGACCTGCCGATACGTCTCGTTCTTGCGTAGATGGGCCAGGGCGGGCAGGGCCTGCCGGAAGCAACTCAACGTCCGCCAGGGTGAGCGCAGTTCACGCCTTCGGGCGTAGATGAGCCAGGAGACATGCTCGACAAGCTCGTACGGGACGTCGAGCATGGAAGGATACGGAACCAACAGGGCCCCTCGGTCGCCGGTGTGATGAGTGAGATCACCACGCCAACGACCAGGGGCCCTGCCTCGTCACCACCCCGCCCGACCTGCCCATTTCACCCTCCCGCCCCAGGATGAAAGAGGCTCCTTGTCCAGGGCGGCGACGGAGGCGGGGATGCGTCGCCGTAGTCGTAGTTGCCGCTGAGGCGCAGGGGGTTGGGGCTTGGAGGCACTCTAGTGTCACCTGAAAAGTGGGCAGGGCGGGGATGACTAGCCAACATGCGACTTCTTTCACTCCCATTTCTTCGTATGGCTCAAGGGAGATTTGTGGGTGAGCATATTCAGGCTGGGGTGCTGGCTGATAGCGGCCGCGACGTCGCTTACCGTCATCGCGGGTGCCGGGGTTACTGGTACGACCGCTGCCGCACCGTGCAAGACTGGAGCGCCCGTTTCCGGCAACCTCTCCGTGGCCGTCGTCGACATGAGCACAGGAGCGACCGGCCAGTGCGCGCCTGCTGACCACAAGTTCGCCACCGCCAGCACCGTCAAAGTCGACATCCTGGCCGCTCTCCTTCTGAAGGCGCAGGAGGAAGGGCGCGAGCTGACCGCGGTCGAGCAGGCCAACGCCGAGAAGGTGATCAAGGTCAGTGACAACGCCGCCGCCACGTACCTCTGGAACGAGATCGGTGGAACGGACGGCCTGGCCAAGGCCAACCAGCAGCTCGGCCTCGTTGAGACCGCACCCGACACGGCCTGGGGCGTGACGACCACCACCGCGTCCGACCAGATACGCTTGCTCAAGGCGATCACAACCAGGCACTCACCCCTGACCCCCGAGAACCGCGCCTACGCGCACGACCTCATGACCCAGGTCGAGGCGGACCAGGCCTGGGGCGTATCGGCAGCAGCCGACCCCGGCAGCACAACGGCCCTGAAGAACGGATGGCTCCCCCGCAGCGCAACGGGCCTGTGGGTGGTCAACACCATCGGCGAGGTCCAGCACGACGGGCACCGACTCCTGATGGCCGTTGTTTCGGACGACCAGGAGTCGATGGAGGCCGGCGTCGGTCGACGTGCCGAATGAGCTGGTTGAACATGTCTCACCCATGCCCGAAGGTGTGAACTCCGCTCGCGATGGCGCAAGTTGGGCTGCTTCAAGCAAGCCCTGCCGGCACTGGTACACCTGCGCAAGAACGAGACCCTGCCCCACCTCGCGGCGGGGTTCGGTGTCTCCACCGCAACCGCATGACGGTACGTGCACGAAACTCTTGAGGTCCTGGCCTCCTGGGCGCCCGGCCTGCACGAGGCCCTCGCCGGCTTGGGCGAAGGAGACTTCGTCATCGTCGGCGGCATGCTCATCCCCATCGACCGCATCGCCGCGGACGAGCCGTACCACTCCCAGAAACATAAGCAGCACGGCATGAACCGTGCAGGTCGTCGCACGCCCGGACAGCACCCCGCTGTGGTTCTCCCGCGCAATGCCGGGCCGCACACACGACCTGACCGCAGCCCGCGCGCACGGAATCGTCCAAGCCTGCCTCACGAGACAGATTCGGGTGCTGGCGGACCGCGCCTACCAGGGTGCCGGCGCCAGGGTACGCACCCCGTACTACCACCACCGCGAACAGCCCGCCCACTACCAGCAGTTCAACCGCGACCACGCACGGCTCCGCACCCCCGGCGAACGCGCCTTCACCCAGCTCAAGACCTGGCGGCTGCTACGGCGAGCACGGTGCTCCACCCGCCGCACCAGCACAGCAATCCAAGCCGTCCACACCCCTATGACCTGCACGTATTCAGGATGAAAACGGTTCAAGGATCCAGCAACAGGGTCTACGCGGAGCGATCTGTTGGCGCTACGAAGACAGAACTAGCGCGTTACGGTTTTCGCGCGCTGCCCTTCGTCGAGAGGCTAGATCTGCACCCCGCCGCAAGTGAACGATAGTTTAGGAAAAATTGAGTAAGTTTGAGCTACTTTTCCCTCGAGGTCAGGGAGGTCAGGCATTTTCGGGCACCAGCGAAGCCATGTAGCTCTTGTTCGGCAGGTGTCCCCGCACTGAACTCCGCCGCGAACTGACCCAAGGCTCTGCGCACTGGAGGTGTCAGGCGGCGCCCTCGCCGTCTGGCCGGCCGCTGGCGCTCAAGAGCTGTCAACAACATGATCGGGGCGGCCGGTGCCGTGGGCGGGCCTGTGACCAGGGCGTGTCGCAGCTCGCGGGGTCGGGGTCGTACAGGGCGTGCCCCTGGCCACCGCGACAGCTCGGTGTGCCAGGGCCACACGGTCATCGCAGACGGACGACTTCAGACGCTCCACTGGTGGGCGCAGCCGCGCCACTCAATCCACCGGTCGTCGTCCAGGATGCTGTCGGGGTCGTGGATACCCGCGGCTTCGAGGAACACCACCAGGTCGTGATCACTGTGAGCGGTACCGAGGATTTCGTCAGTGCCGAGAATGTGTAGGGTGACGGTCCGGCCGCCGGTGAGGGAAGGCGGGTGCACGATGATCGGCGCTCTGCTCACACTTCCCAGCCTGCGCTGGCCAAGCCCGCGGGGCGAATCCTGGCCGCCGAGCTTCGCGGGCCTGAGGTTCCCTCGCTGTGCAGCAATGGCGGAGCGAGCGGTGCTGCGTGTCTGCCAGTCGCAAGCATCGTTGAATGAAGACAGCACGCAAGGACGAAACGAGTGTGCGACAACGGAGGACCTGGGACTCTGTACGTAGCCCTGCGCCCTCACCTTCCTCCACCCGGTACCCGTAACCAGCACACCGTCATGATCGTTAAGCAGAGCGGGCCCAACACAGCGAACGCTGCTCCGCCGAGGCCCGGCCGCCAAGAAACCGAACGCACCCCGACCGGAATCCTGACGGCCAGAGACCCGCTCCAGGCTTCCCCGGTCCTCAAGCGGGTCTTCTCCACGACCAACCCCAAGATCACTCCGGGGACCTTGACTGAGGGGCCTCGCGTTTCCCGGACAGGGATCTGACGTCACGAGGGGAGACCTTGGAGCGCGAGCAGCGCTGCGAGGGCTGTGGCGGGGTCGGGGTCGGGTTGACCGATGGGCCACCAGGCGCCGTCTTCCTTCGCGTTCGGATACCAGCGGCCGTAGCGCAGTTGGCGGTTGCGGCCGACGACGTTCTTCCCGTCTTCCGGGCTTGTCGATGACGAAGCATCACAGGGTGACCGAGAACTACGCCCTCCGCCGCCCCTCTTGGTCCCAGGCCCGTGGCTGGGCCAGACACCACCTCCTGGTGCCCGACGAACTCGGCGGCCAGGGCGAGCCGGACTGGTCCCGGTGCGCCATCGACTCCGTCAGCGTCCACGCTGTCAAAGGGAGCAGCTGACGGGACCGAATCCGACCCACCGCGGCAAAAGCGGATCGAAAATCCACCTCATCGTAGACAGCAAGGGCCTGCCTCTCTCTCCCTCGGTATCACCGGCGCCAACAAGCACGACAGCCAGGCATTCGAACCGCTCGTCCGCGGGATGCCGCCCATCCGCTCCCGACGCGGACCCCGCAGCCGGCGCCCGTCGAAACGTCACGCCGACAAGGGATACGACTACCCTCACCTGCGACGATCATTATGGACGCGAGGCATCACCCCACGCATCGCCCGCCGAGGAGTCGAGATCTCCCAACGGCTCCGTCGGCAGGTGGGTCGTAGAACGCACCACCGCCTGGCTCGGCGGACTGCACCTGCGCTACGAAGCAAGGCCGACCACTTCCCAGCCTTCGCCGCCATCGCCTGCAGCCTCATCTGCTACCGCAGACTCCCCACCATGAAATGGCCTGTAAGACAGAACACGGTCGGTATAAAAGGGAAGTCCGCGTGGCATTACGTGCCGCATTTGTGCGACGCCACGCATTGACCCACGGAGCGTTCCTACAGTCGTCGACGGCGCTGTGGAGGTAACACCTCCTCCAGACGCTTCAAGTCTCCGCCTCCCATGGGGAAAACAACATAATGGGCACCACGACGAATACCGCGGCAGCGATGCGGACACATGCCTTGGATCGGTGCTGTGCCGAGCCACATCCACCTGCCACAACAAGTGCGACTACGCTTCCTGCGGTACCGGAGACGCGTAAGGATCACTCAGTCCCTTAAACCCCTGACAAGTCCAATCGTTCTGCGCTGGAAAACTGCCTGCAGAAGCGGGGCATGCTCGGCCCCAGTAAGACGGTGATGGGCCAGACGGATACCGAGGCCTGCACAGACGATATTCCATGGACACAACACATCTTGCCTCGCCGATCCGTCCCGCTCTCTCAAGCATCTGGCTGAAGCATGTGACCCCCCGCCTCAACTTCAATCCGTCATACGCGGCCTGCGACGCAAGTTTGACTGTTCTGGAGAAATCGAGAATGAACCGTAAAGTCCTGGCGCTGACGGCTGTTGTCGGCGTGCTCATAGCTGTCCTGACTGTCTATTACAGGTACAGTCCCCTGCATCCGCACCGTGATTTCATCGTCGCAGGCACCACAGATCGACTCACCACCTCCCGCGATGTCTCTGCTCCGGTCGACCCAGCGTACGCGTACGACGTGGGTGCATGGAATCTATTGCGACAGACGGTACAAACGCTGATGGTCCATCGCGGCAATGGTGAACCCGAGCCAGAGGCCGCGCAGAACTGCGGGTTTACCGATACCGGTAGCGAGCGCTACGCATGTGTGCTGCGTAAGGGATTGAAATTCTCTGATGGCACCCCGCTGACTGCAGCCGACGTGAAATTTTCCATCGACCGCGCCCGTACCATCAAGGCGAACAGCGGCGCCTCGGCACTGCTCTCGAGTATTGACATGGTCGAGACGCTGGGTGTCGACAAGGTCGTCTTCCATCTCAAAACTGCAGACGCCACATTCCCGTTCAAGCTGTCAACACCCGTCGCCGG
Source organism: Streptomyces sp. NBC_01092 (assembly GCF_045039535.1). NCBI lineage: Bacteria > Bacillati > Actinomycetota > Actinomycetes > Kitasatosporales > Streptomycetaceae > Streptomyces > Streptomyces sp. NBC_01092. Next base: position 234,056 of record NZ_CP108659.1, read on the forward strand.
TATCGTCAGCTCAAAAAACTATGCGGAGGGCAAGCTCCGAAAGGGTTTCGCGATTGACGGATCCGGACCATATGCGATGCGGGCTTACGTGAAAGACAACACGTTGGTGAAAGCTACCTTCACCAAGAACCCTAACTATCATGGGTTGCTCACGCCGAAAACAGACACAGTGGTGCTGAAGTATTTCAAGAATGCGGCCGAAATGGGAGACTCGCTCGAGAAGGGCGGTATCGATGTTATGACCCGCACAATGTCGCCTGACCAGATCCGAAAATTCAAGGATGACGGTGATGGCAGTGCGAAACTCGTGGAGATGCTAGGGCTTGAGATACGCTTTCTCGGTTTTAATACCAACGCCGCTTCTGTGAAGAGCAAGGCTGTTCGCCAGGCCATAGCGCAGGCCATTGACCGTAGCGAGCTAGTGTCCACCGTATACGGCACCGAAGCGCAGCCGCTGTACTCGCTTGTCCCAGCCACCATCGTCGGCCACACCAACGCGTTCTTCAACAAATACGGCGAGCCAAGTGTGGCTAAGGCTCGCACCATCCTGGCCAACGGAGGCATCACCACCCCTGTGAAGCTGACACTGCACTACGCAAGCGACCGCTACGGCCCGACCTCCAAAAAGGAGTTCGAAGTGCTAAAGAACCAACTCAACAGCAGCAGGCTGTTCAACGTCAGCATCGAGGACACTCCCTGGTCACAGTTCCGTATAGCTAAACAGAAGGGCGGCTTCGACGTCTACGGCATGGGCTGGTTCCCGGACTACCCGGACGCCGAGAACTTCCTCGCGCCGTTCCTTGACACCAACAACGTTCTCAATTCGCCCTACAACAACAGCGTGATCCGTGACACCCTGATTCCGGAGTCCCGCCGCACGCCTGACCGAATCGCCGCGTCGAAGACCTTGGAAAGAATCCAGGAAATTGCCGCTGCCGATGTACCCATCCTTCCTCTGTGGCAGGGCAAGCAGTACCTTGCCGCCACCGACAGTACCGCGCGCAGCCAGTTCGCGACGAATAGCTCCTCCACCTTGCAGTTGTGGGAACTGGAACTCACTGGACTTCGTTAGGTCCTCACCACAGGCTGGTGCGGGAGCATGTTGGGTGTGTGGACCCACAGGAAGCGATCCGTGTCCAGGTGACGTTGGCCATATACGTGGTTGATGTGTTCGCCTCAGTGCCCCGCGAAGATCAGTGGGCCCAAAGGCGACGGCTATCTGCGGGACCTGATACTAAGCTTGGCGTTTATGCAGCTTTGCTACTTGTTGTGGCTGTCTCGAGGTTTGGTTTGGCCTGTTTCCCGACGGGGTGCTCGAGTGCACGGTGCTTGTTCGTCATGCCGGTTGGCTGGCCGGTGCCTGCGGTGCTGGGTTTCGGTGCGCTGGCCGGCTCAGAGATTTTCCCGTGGTGGCGGCGAAATCCTCGACGGACAAGCGCGGGTGTGAGGCGCCCTTGGCGTGCGGGTCGTTCCCGGGGCTTGCGGAGGCCTTCTGCGAGGGGCCGCGCGAGGCGGAGTTGGGTGTGGACGGCAACGACGAGCCAGACACCTCATGAAGCTAAGTGGTGGGCTTTGGAAGTCCTTCGGGGGTTGCTCCGGAGTCGATGTCGTGGGTGGCGTCTTGTCAGATGCCGGGCCTGCGAGGTAGAGGCCGCAGGCGCAATCCAGGGCTTTTTCGGGGGTCTCGACGAAGCTGCCGGTGGGTAGGATGTTGTCCTGGTACTTGTCGTTGCTGGCGAGCTAGAGGGCGAACCCCCAGGGGCCGGCGGATCCGGCGTAGCGCAGACGCATGAGCTTGATGTTCTCGCCATCGGTCAGTTCGCCGTCGAGGTAGGCGAACTGGCTGCGGTAGCGGACGTCCAGGCCTGCGAGTCCCGGCCAGGCGATACGGGCTCGCGCGGTCAGTTTCTGGGTGAGGAAGGACTTGGTCGACTCCGGCACGGTGGCCATGGGGGCATTGAGGACGACCAGGACCGGCGGGTCACCGACCTGCCACTGGCCTGCCACATACAGTGAGCGTTTTCAGCACGGCCACTGATCGGGTGACGCTGGTGGTGTGCGAAACGCACGAGGCTCCCGTGCCGTTGGGGGAGGTGTTCGATCGAACACAGCGTCGGGCCTTCGGGTCAGACAGACATATGACTCCGTCCGGAAGCCTGGCAGTTCGGCAAACGCATCTCGCGGAACATTCCGCTGCAACAGACTCATCGCTAGGGCCTTCGTGCTGGTCAAGCGCCTCTGTGACGGAGCACAGTATCCAGCGAAGGCCGCTCTCGCGTCAGGCACCCGGCCGAAAGCGTCAGCAAGTTCGAGGACATGTTCGACCACGGGCGATAAACAAGCTAAGCGTCGGCAGCCGGGGACGATTGTTGCGCGGCGAACCAGGCGGCAACCTGCGCCCGGGAGGTGAAGCCGAGTTTGGTCAGGATGTGCTGCACATGTGCTTCGGCGGTGCGCGGCGCGATGAACAGCCTTTCCGCGATGTCCTTGTTGGACAGGCCGGCAGCGATCTGCTCGGCGATCTGCCGTTCCCGCGGAGTCAGTGGTGTCTTCTCGTCGCTGGTGCGAGGCGCCTCCCTCGCCAGCGTCTTGGTCTCCAGCGCGTAGCCGAGTCCTTTGTGTCCGGGAAGCTGGTAGCCGCGGTGGAAGGCGGCCTCGTAGCGGTCGTCACCGATGGCCGCCCGGACCCTGGCGGCGTGCTCTTGGTGGTACGGCGCGAAAAAGTCGTAATTATCCGCGGACGCGCCGATCTCGTGCCACACGGCGGCGGCGATACCGAAGAGCGTGGCCGCCCGGATGTGGCGTCCCTGCCGTTCATTCACCCAGGCCAGGGTGTCGATCATAAACGCTATCCCGTGTCTGCTGTCCATCCGTCCGTGGATGCGCAGGGCCTCTTTTACGGCATCGTCAGCACGTTCCAGTTTGTCGCGGAGCACCTCAACATAGGAGACGCCCCACAGCGACCATGCGCGCCAGTACGACTCACCGTACTGCGAGGACAGCGCGACGGATTTCTCGAGAAGGGCCAAGCCCCGTTCGCGCTCTCCCTTCGCCCCCAAAGTAAGGCCGAGCATGAACAGCGCGAAGTGCTCGCCATCGGCCTCTTGTACAGCCCGGTGCCGGAGCACGGCGTCGCTGAGGAGCACCTCAGCCTTCTCCAAATCCCCGGTGAACAGGGCCGCCATGCCCCGGACGTGTGTCACCCAGGCGCTTTCGGCCTCGAAGCCGATGCGTTCGGCCAGCTCGGCTGCCTCGGTCAGCAGCGACATCCCGACCTTGCCGCCGCCCTGCAGGATGCTCTGCCACCCGCCCAGGCGCAGCGCCGAGGCACGTTCACGGGTGGGCTCGGGTGCTGCGGCAAGTGCCTGATCGAGCCAGTGGCGGGCCTCGGTGTGGAAGCCTCGGATGGTCCAGTAATGGTCGATGGTGGCCATGCGCAGGCCGGTCACGGCCTCGCCCGGCTCGGTGACGCAGAAATCCAGGGCGACGCGCAGGTTGGAATGCTCCTGCCGCAGTCGGCTGACCCAGGTTTCCTGGTCCGGCCCGAGCCACTCCGCCTTGAACTGCTCGACCAGGCCGGCGTACCAGTCTCGGTGGCGGCGCCGGACCGCGGTGTACTCCCCGGCCGCCATCAGCCGCTCCTGGCCGTATTCGCGCGTCGTCTCGAGCATCCGGTAGCGCACGCTGCCGCCGTGCTCTTCCCGGATCAGGACGGACTTGTCGACCAGAGAACGAACGACATCGGGGACCTCCGTCATTCCGTCGCCGCTGCCGACATATTCGATCGCGGCCAGGTCGAAGCTGCCGGAGAACACGGACGCGCGGGCCCAGATCCGCTGCTCGGTCTCCGCGCACAGGTCGTAGCTCCAGTCGATCAGTGCGCGCAGGGTCCGCTGCCGGGTGGGGGCCGACCGCGAGCCCCTGGTGAGCAGGCGGAAGCGCTCGGCGAGGCGTTCGTTGATCTGCTCCAGCGAGAGTGCACGCAACCACACTGCGGCCAGCTCGATGGCCAGCGGTATACCGTCGAGGGTGTGACACAGGTGGGCGAGTACCGCGCAGTCCTGGCTGCGCAGGTCGAAGTCGGGCAGGACGGCGGTGGCCCGGTCGGCGAACATCTGTACCGCGTCGTACTGGGCGAGCGCGTCGGGGGAGAACGTCTGCTCGGGATCGGGTGCGGGCAGCGGGGGTACCAGCAGGATCGCTTCGCCGTACAGGTTGAGTGACTGCCGGCTGGTTGCCAGAATGCTCACCTGAGGACAGGCCCGGATCAGGGTGTCCACGAGCAGCGCGCAGTCGTCGATCAGATGCTCACAGTTGTCGAGCACCAGGAGCGCGGTACGAGACCTGAGGTGGTCGATGATCGTGTCGACCGCAGCACGCGAGGCCTGGTCGTGTAGGCCGAGCTTCTCCATGACCGTGTGCCCGAGCAGGGCGGGGTCACGCAATTCCGCAAGCTCGACGAACCACACGCCGTCCTTGAAGGAAGCGCGCCGCATGGTGTCGGCCACGCGCAGGGCCAAGCGGGTCTTTCCGACCCCGCCGGGGCCCGTGAGGGTGAGCAGGCGGGATGCGGACAGGAACCGTTTCGCGTCGGAGATCTGGCGTCGTCGCCCGACGAAGCTGGTGACGTCGGCCGGCAGATTGCCGGCGCCCTCCCGAACACCGCGGGTAGCTGAAGGAGCCATTTCAAAGCAAACGAATGAGCGAATAATGCGACCCTAGTGCGAAACCCTGCATGCCTCACCCCTGAGTGTAGGGACCAGATTCCAATGCTAATGGCACGAGTCGACGGCTGGCCAGGGAAAATTCATCCCGGCCACGACGCTGGAGCCGGATGCACATGGTCGAGTGCGTCTCCGGCCCGTCCCCCCAGTCCTGTTCGAATGCGAAGGCGTCAGGGGTCGGGGAAGGCTGGGGAGCTGAGAAGCATCCATGTCAGATCATACACTGAAAGAGCTTTCTGTCCTGGCAGAGTTGGTGGCTCAGGATGCCGTACCTCGGGCCGTTTCGCCGTATTCGCTCCTGTCTGATCGCAAGGCGCGCCCCGTTGCCGCCGTTTGCGCCCTGGGGCAGTGCCATGCCTGACGGCACTACCGGAACACGGAGCGAGACCGACCGTATCCGAGTGACTTGCCCAACGCCCGCTGGGATCTGCTGGAGCCCGTCCTTTCAGAATGGCGGGCCGAGCGCAGAGGCAGAGGACTCGACATCGGCCGGCCACCCGAGCACGGCCTACGCCGCATCATGAACGCCATCCTGTATGTGGGCCGCACTGGAGTTCCCTGGCGCTACCTGCCGCACGATTTACCGCCCTGGGAAACCGTCTACGGGTGTTTTGCCGCCTGGCAGGAAGAAGGCGTCTTCCACCGGCTCAACAGCCTGCTGCGCCGCCCGGTACGCGAGGCAGAAGGCCGCGATGCAGAGCCGAGTGTCAACAGCTCGGGAGCCTCGCTCGTTGCGCTTCGTGGACCGTCACCTTTCGGCCCTCAGCGAAGGGGAGCTGGTTGAGGAGACCGGCTGAATCGGCTGCAGATCGAACGCGCCGCGGGGCGAGCCTGCGCCGACTCCGTGGCGACGCCCGCATGCGCCTGACCTTGCTGAGGTGGCCCGACCCTGCCGCACTCGGCGAGAGTGCCGTCCAGCAGGACGAAGCCACGTCGGACCTCGCCCAGGACCTTCAGCAGGCCCGACGCCCCTCAATGGCACACCCCGCTCGACACCAGCTCGCGCGAGGTGCTGCTCACCATCTGCTTCACCGACCTCACACGGTGTAGCAGTCCCTTCGAGTACAGGAGGAATCTCGCTCATGGCCGCTCAGATCACTCAGTCGTCGACCACGCAGGCGGTCGACCCGGCGGACTTCATCACCGACCTCCACGCGGAAGGCCAGCTGCGGCAGAGATTCAAGCCGCTGCTGGCCGGCTACGGGATGACCCGCGTCGCCGACGTCACCGGCCTCGACGATCTCGTCATCCCCGTCACCATGGCCGTACGGCCGCTCGCGCGGACGCTGTCGGTCGCTCAAGGCAAGGGCGTCACCCTGGACGCGGCCGCGTCGCCGGCGCCATGGAGGCTATCGAGGTATGGCACGCCGAGTGAGCCCTCCCGCCCGCCTCCTTCACCCCCGCCCCTGCTGCAGACCTCCAGTTGCCCTACGCAGTCACGGACTTGGAGCAGCATCCCGGCAGTCTCCTGACCGACCGCGTGCGGCTGGACCGGATCTCCGCACGCTCTGCGCTCGACAACACCGAGACCTTCGTGCCGGAGGCCGCAGTGCGGATGGGCCGCGGGGTCCACGACGACTGGCGCCAGCATCTGCCCACCGCCTCCAGAACGGCCTGGCGTCCGGGAACACGAGGGCCGAGGCGACCGTGCACGGACTGTGCGAGGTGATCGAGCGCGACGTCCTGTCCGGCCTCACCGACGGGGCCTAGGCCGAGCTGGTGGACCCGGCAACGGTGAACGCCCCATACTGCGCCGCGTTGTTGGAGCGGCTCGCCGAGCGAGGCTGCTGGTGGGAGCTACGGCACGTGCCCAACCGGTACGGCGTTCCGGTGATGTGCTGGCGCCTGTGGCGCGAGCCCCAGTCCGCGACCGTCGTCGCCGGGTCCGGCGCCCACCCGGACCCGGGCATCGCACTGTCGCGGGCGATCACCGAGGACGCGCAGACCCGGCTCACGCTGACCAGCGGGAGCCGCGAGGACAATCAGCCGCTCGCCTACCGCCCCGCCCCGCACCGTGCCCCTGCTCCCTCCGCCGGGAAGGCGATGCTGTGGCAGGAGATCGCGAGTCGCTACGGCGTCCCCGCCGACACCCAGCTCGCGCACGATCTGGCAACCGCCGTAGCCACCGCGACCGGACGAGCGCCGCTGACGGTGGATCTGACCTGGGGCCCGTACGGCGCGCGGTCGCCGTGGTCAAGGTGTGTGCCCCATCCCTGCGCTACACCGCCCGGCACACCGTGCCCCGGCCGAAGAAGGTGGCCTGAGTGAGCACGCATGTCTTCGCCGGGCCGACCATCACCGCGGCCCGCATCACGAGCATCCTGCCGGGCGCGATCGTGCACCCACCCGTTCAGCGCGGAGACCTCCTCTCCGTCTTCCCCTCAAGGCCGGCGACCGCGTCCTGATCATCGACGGGTTGTGGCACCATAGCGCACCCGTGCGGCACAAGGAGATCCTGATGCTCCTGGCCAAGGGGGGTCGCCGTCCCCAGCCGATCACCCAGCTCGACCCGACGGCGGCGACCAGCACCCCACCCACCGCAGGGCCCGCAATCTTGACGGTGTTCTGGCCGATCTTGAGCAGCGCGTTCGCCGCGTACCGCATCTCGGCTGGCACCACTTCCACCACGACGCCTCTGGCGGCCGGGGTGGAGAAGCTGCTCGCCGCGCCGCACAGTGCGGACACTGCCACCATGGCAGCCACCCGGGGCCCCAACGAAGAACTCTTGGCCCGCGGAATCCGCAGCCGCACCATCTACCTCGACAGCGTGCGAAACGACAAAGCCACACTTGAGAGGTCGTTAAGTCCGTTTCTAGTAGTGGCCTTGTGCGGTTGGGTGAGGAAGCCTTGGCGTCCGAGGCGGCTGCGGGTGACGTTCATGTCTGGGCCGTCGGTGGGCAGGCCGAGTAGTCGTGCCGTTCGCAGACCCTGAATGTCTGGTCGGGGGTGCTGGTTGAAGGCATGCACCAATCTGCTGGTAGGCGGTGCCTTGGTCGTGATGGCCGGACCGGGAACGGATATTCGGTGTTCTGCCCGCCCCATGAGGACACAAGATGGTGCGCATGACTTTGGCCACCCCCATACTGCACACCGCTCGCCTGCGACTGCGACCCTTCACCGACGCCGACGCGGACCCCCTGTTCGCGCTGCACAGCAGCACCTACGTGATGCGCTACTGGGACTCTCCGCCGTGGACCGACCGGGCCCGCGCCGAGCGTTTCATCGCGATGTGCCGGACGATGGCGGACGAAGGCACCGGGGCGCGGGTGGCCATCGACCGTGCTTCTGACGGGGCCTTCGTCGGCTGGTGCGTTCTGGCCGAATGGAACCCGGACTACCGCAGCGCGTCGTTGGGCTACTGCCTCGCCGAGGCGATGTGGGGCCACGGCTACGCGACGGAGGCGGCACACGCCCTGCTGCAGTGGGCATTCGACACACTGGACCTGAATCGAATCCAGGCCGAGACCGACACGCGCAATGTGGCGTCTGCCCGGGTCCTGGAGAAGATCGGATTCATGCGTGAAGGGACGTTGCGGGAAGACTGCGTCGTGAACGGCGAAGTATCCGACTCGTGGGTGTTCGGATTGATCAGGCGAGAGTGGCGGCCGTCGGCCGTGCCGATTCCAGCTCACGCAAAGCGGCGCTAAGCCCGTTTCTGGTAGAGACCGCGTCCGGGTTGAGTGAGGAAGCCTTGACGGGTGAGGCGTCCGAGGCGGCTGCGGGTGACGTTTCATGGCCGGTTCGCCGGTGGGCATGCCGAGGAGTTCGTGCAGCTCACGGACCCGGAACGCCTGGTCGGGGTGGGTGTTGAAGGCGTTGACGATGACCTGGCAGGCGGTGGTCAACTCAGGCGGTTCGCTTTCGGTTCCTGCCAGTGCGACTTCTGCGATGACCTTTCGGGCAGTGGCCAGATCGGCAAGCCGTCCTTCGGTTTTGACCAGAGCGGAGGTCAAGTGCTCTATCTGGTTGCGTAGTTCACCGGCCCGGGTGGTGGTCTCGTCATGCTGCGCTAGGAGGTCTGCCAGGAGTTGACGTTCATGCGGCCAGTCCGAGGGTGTCGCGCCAGGCCGGACTCGGGGTGGTGAGGCGGCGGGTCATGTTCGCGGTGGGGGCCCAGTAGACGCGCGAGGTGGAGGTGTCTGGTCGGTGGTCGTACTCACGGGCGAGGCGCCGGTGCAGGAGCAGGGTGCCGTTCGTCTGCTCCACCACCCACCGCTTCGGCTGCGGACCGAAGCCTTTGCCCTGGTCGGCGGGGTTGCGGCGGACGACGTCGACGGTGATGTCGAGCATCGCGCCGTGGATGACGACTTCGTCCTTGAAGCCCTGGTCCACCAGGGCCTTCTCCAGGCGGTGTCCGCATCGTTCGGCGGCCTGGTCGAGCAGAGCGTGCCGGCGGCGTTGTCGTGGGCGGACGCGGCCAGCACGACGACGCCGATAATCAGCCCCATCACATCCACGGCCAGCCCCCGCTTGCGGCCCGACACCTTCTTGTGCGCAGGAGTTCCTGGATCCGCTGGTCAAGCCCGTCCTCGCGCCACAGGCCGAAGTAGTAGAACACCGCCGACCAGGCCGGGAAGTCATGGGGAAGGTAGCACCACTGACAGCCCGTCCGGTTCTGATAGAAGATCGCGTTTACGACCTCCCGCAGGTCACAGGCTCCAGGGTACCCAGTCGCTGACCGCGCCACCCGGTCCTGCTTCCAGGCAGTGATCATCGGCTCGATCAACGCCCACTGGGCATCCGATAAATCGCTGAGGTACGACCCCCTCTCCATGCCCCGCATCTCAACATGGACATGCCCAAAGGATGACCCGCATGGCGACCAATACCACGATCGAGCGATCACCAACCGACGTGTCGGCGACGCTTGAAATGTGAGCCGATTCCGGCGGGTGAAAAGTGGTTCTGGATCACTTTCAGTGCCGAAGCAACGGAGGGTCACCACAAGCGCGATCATGAACGGCCTCGCGCCGCGAGAAGGACCCGTTTGCGGAGCAGATCGAAGTTGGCCCGGCCGAACATCTGCCGCTTCAGCATCTTGATCTTGTTGTTGTGGCCCTCGACGGCGCCGGAGCTGTAGCTAAGGCTGAGCCCGGCGACGACGGCGTCGAAGTCCTGGCCCAGGCCGTTGACGAAGCCGTGCAGGGCAGGCAGGTCGTCGGCCTGGGCATGCTCGATCCACTGGTCGAGGTGCTGGCCTTGGCGGTTGTTCATCAACTCGGCGAAGGCGCGGACGTGTTCGGCGGCCTGGTTGAGTTCGGGGCAGCGGGCAAGGATCTCCTTGAGCTGCTGGGCCTGATCGTCATTGAGCCGGTCTGGGCGGCGGGTGATCCAGCCGGTGACGTCCCGCACGGACGGCGCTTTGCGGGGCGGATCGTCGTGCGGGAAGGCTTTCCGGAGCCGCTGCACGTACTTCTTCACCACGCTCTCGCCGCCGGGGTAGCCGCGCTCGCGGAGTTCCTCGAACAGGCGGCGAGCGACGGTGCAGCCCTCCGCCCACCGCTGATGCAGATAGGGCTTGTAGGGATCGAGGACACTGGGGCGCCCGGTCCACCGCCCGACGAGGAGTTCGTCCGCATTGGTCGCGTGTGCGAGCCGGCGGACGGTGTTGCGGGCCAGCCCGAGCTGACGGGCGATCGCCCGCAGCCCGAGTCCCTCGTCCAGCAAGGCGTGAACGGCCGAGTGGTGCTCGCGCACCCGATCCGACAGGCGGCCGGACTGTCGCGGCTCGGATGGAGACTCCGCCGCAAGTCCGGCGGTCGCCGGCGGGAGGGCCGTGCGGACCGGGGCGATGTCCTCCGGTTTGCGGAGCAAGGCCCGATGCTGGACGACAGTCTTCTCGACCGCCTCGGCGAGGTTTTTCCAGATGTGCCAGCGGTCTGCGACATGGATCGCGTCCGGGGCGCCGAGCCGTCCGGCCTCTGCATAGGCGACGGAACGGTCCCGGCAGATCACTTCGACACCGGGATGGTCGGCCAGCCACCGGGCGACCGTCGCCGTGGTCCGGTCGGGAAGCAGATCGACCGGACGACGCGTGTCGATGTCGACCAGGACGGTGCCGTAGTTGTGGCCCTTGCGCAGCGCGAACTCATCCACCCCGAGCACCCTGGGGACATGCGTTGCGGGATCCGGCAGACGGCGTATCAGCCGCAGGAGCGTCGACCGGCTGGCCTGGACCGCGAGCGTATGCGCCAGACGGGCGCCAGCACGGCCGGCCAGCATCACCGCCAGCCGCTCAAGCACCGCTTGTAGACCGGCACTTCGCCTACCGTGCCGGAACGTCAGCCCGTCGACCTGCTCGGCGAACGTCGCCTGCGGACAGGCGCCCTGGCAGCAACGGAACCGACGGACCTGTAACTCGATCACCACAGGGCGCCCGCCGACCGCACTGTCGGCGAGGCGGCGTACGTACCGGCTGTGCACCCGGGCCGACACCGTTCCACATGCAGGACAGCCGGCGCGCTCCGCTGACGCGCGTGCCCGCACGACCACCAACTCACCGTCAGGTTCGACGTCTTCGATCAGAACACCTTCGACCTGGTGGAACCACAGGTCCTGGAGAAGCGCATCCACGGCCGTTCATGATCGCGCTTGTGGTGACCCTCCGTTGCTTCGGCACTGAAAGTGATCCAGAACCACTTTTCAGCCGTCGCCGACACCGACGAAGATCGGACTTAACGCCCACTAAGAGGCGGGATGCGCTACCTGCGTGGTGTATATCACACGGGGCGCCTTTACGGTGAGCCGCATCCGCGTCCAACAGTGCAGGTCGCAACGGCAATCCGGGATCCCCGCAGCAAATACCGTCGAAGCACGCGTGATGTAGCCAGCTCCGAAAATATCGCCTTGTCGTTTAGATTCCTCCAATACGCAGGTCGTTACAACCGCCTTAACCTGCGAGTCGCCGAGGGTCGCGGACGCCCTAGAAAGGAGTCGCTGTGGCAAGCATCTCCCCAGAGTCCGGCGAGTCCGCGCAGCTGCGGGTGATTCATCAGTCCCTCTCTCGCCAGTATCGGGTCATTCACGGCCACCGCTGGGCGTTCCGCATGATGGGCAAAGGACCGGCCATACTGCTGATCCATGGCATCGGCTCCTCGTCCGACACATGGGCCAATCTGATTCCCGAACTGGCACGCAACCGCACGGTGATCGCCCCCGACCTGATGGGCCACGGTTCCTCCGACAAGCCCCGCGGCGACTATTCGGTGCCCGCCTTCGCCAACGGGATGCGGGACCTGCTGGGAGTGCTGGGTATCGACAAGACGACGCTCGTCGGGCACTCACTCGGCGGCGGGGTGGCCATGCAGTTCGCCTACCAGTTCCCTGATCGCACCGAACGGCTGGCGCTGGTGAGTACTGGCGGGGCGGGCCGCGACGTCACACCATGGTTGCGCGCGGCCTCACTACCCGGGGCCCACCTGGCACTGTCGTCCCTGCGCTTTCCGACGGTGCGAATGCAGACAGCCAGGGCGATCCGGCTGCTGAAACTGCTCGACACCGGGCTCAGTCAGGACGCCCTGGATCTGCTGCGGCTGGTGGACACGCTGCCCGATGCCGCTTCGCGTGATGCGTTCATCCGAACGCTGCGAACCGTGGTCGACTGGCGCGGCCAAGTTGTGACCATGCTCGACCGCTGCTATCTGACCGCCGGGATCCCGACCCTGCTTGTCTGGGGATCCCGTGATCAAGTCGTGCCCGCCCGGCACGCCGAAGTGGCGCACGCAGCGATGCCCGGCAGCCGCCTGGAAGTCTTCGAGGGTGCGGGCCACTACCCGTTCCACACCGATCCGCGGCGGTTCCTGGCCGTACTGGAGGACTTCATCACTGCGACTGAGCCGGTCACCTGGAGCGCGGAGGAGTGGCGGGAACTACTGCGCTCAGGCGGCCCTGGTGCGGGGGCGTCGGTATCGCCAAGTACAGCGGCCGTCGCGGCCACGCACGAAATCGAGGGCCCCGCGAGCCCGAGGATGATCCGTATCCCGATGCAGCGCAGGGCCGATCCCTGATCGCTCCGGCTGCCAGCTGGTCAGAAGTCCAGGGTCGGAGGACGGGGTCATATACGGAGCCGGTTAGGAGAAGCCGTGAGGATGGACTGCGTGTCGCCCGAACCTCCCTGGTTGTGAGGTGCGCGGTCGGCCCAGTCGGCTCTTTCCCTGGAGTCGGTCGAATTTTACGAGGTCACCTCGCCGCCTGGCGCAACGAGGGAATCCTCACCCAGGTCAACTACGACCTCCCCAGCCTGGCCCGTGTGAAGGAAGGACGCAAGCCCGAACCGACCGCCTCCGTCATCGCCCCCCAGAGCGTGAAGACCTCCACCTATGCGCCCCTAACCAGCCAGGGAACCGACGCCGAAAAAGAAGATCGTCGGCAGGAAGCGGGGCATCCTCACCGACACGAACTCATCCTCGCCGTGCCTGTCACCACCGCGAGCCTGTCCGAGAACGCCGTCGGCATCCAACTCCTCGACCAGGCCAAGAAGACCCACCCGACCATCTCCAAGAGCTGAGGGCGTCACCGGCTTCAAGAACGCCGTCATCGAGCACGGCGCCAACCTCGGAATCGACGTCGAGGTCGTCAACAGAAACCCAGCTGTTCGCGGCTTCCACGTCGTCAAAAGGCGCTGGGCTGTCGAACGAAGTCTGGGATGCTCCAGCGGCGCCTCGCCCGCGACTCCGAGACCCTGCCCGCCACCTCCGAAGCCATGATCCACATCGCCTCGATCGACAACCTCACCAAGCGCATAAATGGAGGAGACGACACCCACCTGGCGAGGAACTTACTAGGAGATTAAGGGCAATCCACCCAGATCAAACGCCCTCTGACACCAATGGCCAACATAACCATCCTCCTTACAGATTTTCCTCTGAACTAGCTCTCACCCTGGGTCCTGGTCGATCATTTGGGTAGGGCTCCGTGACCCTTCGTGGAGAAGGACGGGCAGCCCACGGTCGCCATCCGCGCGAGCGTCCACGTGGGATCACGACAGTGCACCAGCCGACCATCACTAGGACACCAACGCCTGTGCCGACGAGAGTGAACGCCGCTCGGATGGCGCGGATCTCGGCCGGGTCTGCCGCTGGCAATCGGACCGGGTCGGGGTCGCGGGGCGGGGCCTCCGAGGAGGAGGAAGGAATCGCTGTCACTGCGGCGTACGGGTCGAGGTACGGCACGCTGGCCGGGAAGGCCGTGGAAATCAGGCGCTTCGTGACCTCGGCCCCAGTCAGGTTTGGGTACGCGGACAAGACGAGGGCCGCAGTACCCGCTGTGAAAGCAGCTGCGAGTGAGGACCCGGTTCCGAGAAAGTGTCCTGAACCCTTGGGGCCGATGCTCATGACCTTGTCCCCGGGCGCCGCAACATCGGCATAGCGAGGTGCGGGCACACCATCGGGCGGCTGACCGTCGGTGCCCAATCCCCACACGGAAACGACCCCAGCTTGAGCTGCCGGCCAGTAGTCCCGCGGAGTGTCGTCGGCGCTCCCTGACACGGAGTCGTCGGGGGCCGCTGCAGCAATCACGACGGCACCCTCAGCCAACGCGCCGGCGACAGCCGACGTCAGTTCGGCCGAGCGCTGGGGCAGCGCTGCGGAGATATTGATGACGTCGGCCCCCGCCTCGGCCGCTGCGCGAATACCGCTCGCCACGGACGTTGCGCTCGGCACCCCGCGTCTGTCGGTGCCGCGTACGGCGAGTATTCGGGCCTTGGGCGCCACTCCGGCGAAGCCGACATCCTCCTTGATTCGTGCGGCGATCAGACCAGCGACAAACGTGCCGTGGCCGACGCAGTCGTCGCCTGCGTCGGCCACGGTGGACACCCGACCGGCGAGCGCAGGTGACCGGGTCGACACTCCGGTGTCGACGACCGCCACGGTCACACCCTCACCCGATGCGAATCGCCAAGCTTCGGGGAGCTCGAGTCTCTGCTGTTCCCAAGGTGCTTCCTCGACCTTGGTATCCGACGAGCCGGTGCACGTGTCCCCGTCGGCCAAAGTTGGGGGCATCAAGGGGAGTCTCGCCGAGTCCGCCGGCAGTGCGGACACCGGCGGTGCTCCGAATAGCGAGGTGACGGCGGCGAGCACCAAAGAGAGCAGCAGGCACGGCAAACAACGGATCGGGCCAACGCGGGGAAGGCGCCGCGCAACCGTGCAGACGCGCCGACTGCCCCTGCCTGGCCGCCAGGTCTTCAACTGCCCAGGGACTCGTGCCTGGTATTTGCCTACCTCATCCATGAACCGCCCCCCGGCGCCGCACGTCCTCGGGCAGCAGCAGTCTCAGGTCGTCGATCCCCGGGGCGGCTATAGAACTGAGCCGACCGGCCTGGCGGGTAATCATTTCCTCGAGCACCTGACGGGCCAGGCGCGCGTTACCGAAGCTGCGATCGCGTGCCAGCGTGTTGAAGTAGTCCCGCAGTACGGCCCCGGTGCCCGGCCCGCAGTCGTATCCAGCCGCGGTTGCGTGCTGCCGTACGATGGTGACCAGTTCGTCGGACGTGTAGTCGGTGAATCTCACCCGCCGGGAGAACCGGGACGATAGACCGGGGTTGGAGGCCAGGAAGTGATCCATCTCCTCCGTATAGCCAGCGACAATGACAACCACCTGGTCGCGGTAGTCCTCCATGAGCTTCAACAGGGTGTCCACGGCCTCCTGCCCGAAATCCGAGCCGGACGACCCGCCACGGGGGGTGAGCGTGTACGCCTCGTCGATGAACAGCACGCCGCCCAGGGCACGTTCGAAGACTTCTCGGGTCAGCTGCGCGGTGTGGCCGATGTAGCGGCCAACGAGGTCCGCACGAGCCACTTCGACGAGCTGCCCGCTCGGTAGAACCCCCAAAGACACCAGCAGCGAAGCGTAGAGCCGCGCCACCGTCGTCTTGCCAGTGCCCGGCGGCCCGGTGAAAACCAGATGGTTACTGATACGCATAGCCGGCAGGCCCGCCGCTTCCCGCTGACGTGTGGTTGACAGGAGATTGACCATGTCGGTGACGTCTCGTTTGACAGCGTCGAGCCCGATCATCTCGCCCAACTGCGCAAGCGGGTCGCTCCCTTCGGGACCGTTGGGGGACGCCTCTTGGAGGACGGCCGCCGCCGCATCGTCGCTCACATCCTGTGGCAGCAGCAGCCGCAGGTCCCGCTCTCCCACGTCCGTCTGGGTGGCAAGCCGGAATGCCTGCCGGTCAACCATCTCCTCGAACACCTGTCGGGCCGTGCGGCCATTGCCGAATGCGGCGTCGCGCGGCATCCGCTCGAAGTGCACCGCAAGCGCCTTCACCGTGCTTTCGTCCAACTCGTACTGGTGCTGGGCGCACATGCTCTCCATGATCGCCACCAATTCGGGCACCGAGTAGTTCTCAAACTCGACGGTGCGAGAGAACCGGGAGGCCAGGCCAGGGTTGGATCCCAGGAAGGACTGCATCTCCTTGGGGTAGCCGGCGACGACCACGACCACGTCGTCACGGTGGTCCTCCATGAGCTTCAGCAGAGTGTCCACTGCCTCCCGACCGAAGTCCGCGCCGGAGCCACGGCCGTCGGACATCAGGCTGTACGCCTCGTCAATGAACAGCACGCCGCCCAAGGCCCGTTTAAAGGTCTCGGTGGTCTTGATGGCGGTGCCACCGATGACCTGAGCCACGAGATCGGCTCGGGACACCTCGACGAGGTGACCTGAGGGCAGGGCGCCCAGCTCGGCAAGGATCGCCCCGTACAGCCGAGCAACCGTAGTCTTGCCGGTGCCAGGCGGGCCAGCAAAGACGAGGTGGCGGCTCATGGGCGGAGCCGACATGCCGAGCCGGGCGCGACGCTGGGCGAGCTGAGTAAGATTGACCAGCATGCGAACCTGGTGCTTGACGTTGGCCAGGCCGATCAGTGCCTCAAGCGTGGCGAACGGACCTCCATCGCGGGCCAATGTGTCGACGTCACCGGGCCCACCCGCCCCCAACGCCGGGTCCGCACCCTGAGCCTCCCCAAGGCCCCAGGCGTCCCGCTTTCCGTTACCCGAGCTTGAGAGGCCCTCGACCGCCAGCCGTTCGCCGGGCCGGGCCTGGATAAGCCCCCCGCCGCGGTTGTCACGAGTGGTGCAATTGACGAGGGAGATCGGCTCGGTGGAATCAATCCGAAAGCCGTCTCCCCCGCTGTCACTGATCTCGCAGGCGTTGAAGGAGCCCCGACTTCCGGAGCCGAGCAGGACACCGTGGCCATCACTTCCCACGATCCGAACCCGTGTCGCGGTCAGCACCCCGTCCTGTTCCAGCAGGATTCCGGCTTGCGACGCCGCCTCGATCTCACAGTCGCGAATGGTGGCGTTGCCGTCCGCTCCCACTGACAGGCCGGCCGCACCGGCCGAGCGCACAGCTCCTGCGCCGACGTGCAGGTTGCCGCCGTCCTCGACCCGGATACCGGCGCCACCGGTCCTCTCGATCTCGCAGTCCTCCAGGCGCCCCTGCCCGTCGTTGACGACCTCCACCCCATGGCCCTTCGCCCCGCTGATCCTCGCCCGTCGCACCAGGGGCTTGGCGCCAGAACGGATGGTGATCCCGGCCCCGGCGGCATCGACGATCTCGAGTCGGTCGAATTCCGCCGCTGACTCCTCTTCCAGCACCACCGCGGTCTCCGCGCAGTCGCGGACCGACAGTCCGAGCAGTGTGGGAGAGCATGGGCCGCTCACCTTGAGAGCTGGTGCCGCCGAGGAGTCGAGCGAACAGCCCTCAAAGGTGCCGCGCGCACGGTCGACGACGAGCACGCCGTGGCCCTGGGTGCGTGAGGTACGGCAGTCGCGCAGTATGGGATTCGTGTCGCCGGACAGCACGATGCCGACTCCCGTGGTGCCGGTCACATGTACCTGCTCCAGCAGCGTCCGAGCCTGGCTGGCGAGGTGGACGCCGATCTCGGCGTCGTGCACCGTACTGCGCAACAGCCGCGTCGTGCTTCGCTCCTCCAGGGCTATCCCCGGCTTGCCCGTAGAGGAGATTTGGCAGTCTTCTACGGTGCCCTCAGCCTCGCCATTGGCGAATACCCCGTTACCGCGGGCGTCACGGATCGTGCACCCCCGAATCCTGATGCGGCCCCGCTCGCCGATGACCACGCCCGAGGTCTCCAGGTGTTCGATTGTGCAGGATTGGGCCAGACTGTCCGCAGCCGAGGTCACGACGAGTCCAGCACCGCGCGGATTGCTCACACGGCAGTCGCGCATGGCGAGGGAGCCCGAGCCGCGGGCAACGAGGGCTGCCCAAGCAGAGCCGATGACCTCGCAACCGTCCAATGCGGCCTGCCCCCGTTGCGCGTCCACGACCGGCAATTCCTCGTCCCTGCCACGCAACACAAGGTTGGTGAGCATCGCCGCGTCCCCCTGAAACACAACTGCAATGCCCCGACGGGGGCAGATCTCAACGCTGCCGGACGCCTCTTCGGCGGCGATGGTGACACGGGTGGTGACGATCAAGTTCTCCGTGTACGTACCCGGCCGGACGCTGATTACTGCGCCGCTCCGCGCGCGTGCCAAAGCCTCACCGATCGTAGGGAAGCTGGCCGACCCATCCGGACCGACCGTCAGTACCTGGCGTGACACGCACGAACCTCCTCGGGACGCCCAGTCAGACGAAACCTCAACTAGTGCTCTCCTTCGAGCCGGAGTGCGCGGCAGGACGCCGAGATTTGATCTCTCGCGAGAGGGCCTGAGTCCGGGCGACACGAACCATGGTCGTCATCGTGATAATCAGGGGCCGCCAGCTGCGTGAGATTGTCATGGCGTCCTTTCCGGTGCGGGGCCGTGCAGCGACACGGCACCAGGTCTCGGCTCCGTGCCCGCTGAGCGGCAGGGTCCGTGCGGGCTCCCGACCGGAACGTCCCGCCACCTCAGCGGTCCGCTGGTGCGGTGCCTCGGAGGCGCGATACGCCAGTGCCTTGCGCCGTCCCCACAGGCGCCTCCTGATCCCAGCAGGAATGCGTCGCTGCACGGCATATCTGAGTGAACCGGCTGACGCAGCGTGCTCCAAGGCGCTAGTTCAGAAGAGGCCAGCTGTACAGCAACATCTGCCTCAATACACTTTGGGCTGCATCGTCAACGGCTTACTTACGCCGTCCCCTCGTCCTCGTTAGGCGGGACTCCTTCGGTGGCATGCGTACTCACCCGCCCGAGCGGCGCAGAGACAATCAGCCCTGGTGGTGCGCTGAAAAACCATGCATACGACCTGGGGAGTGGTTCGCCGGCTCGCGCCTCCCGTACGGTGACGGCCGCAGTCTCCAATCCGGTGAGCGCGACGTCGTCCAGGGACGAGTGCTCGCTACGAGGCGGGCCGCCCATCGTGTTCTCCGAGGGAGCGAGTTCCCGCAACAGGAGCTGGTATCGGTCTCCGCTGGCCACCCGCAGGACCTTGAAACGGGTTCCAGGCAGGAACAGCACTCGGTCGGGGACTTCCGTCTCCATCAGAGCCGTACGACGTGCGGTCCTCGACCAAATCAGAAAGTCCGTGTTCCCCGGCAACCCGGAGCGGGCCGTGGTCAACGCACTGACGAAGCCCCAATCGGGCACCACCAGGCCCTCGCGATACCAGGCTCGTTCCTCATCTCCGAGCGCTGCCCTGAGTACCACAGCACCACGATAGGAGGGCAATCTGCGCAGACCGGAGGCTACGCAGCGAGCGAGCGACACATGAGGGCCGTCTTCACCTCGCCGTATCGGTTCGTCGACCGGACCGGCAGTCCCGGAGAGGTAGACCCATACCGCCACCAAGTCGTCCCGTGCCCCTGACACGCCGTCCCCCACGCGCAGGCCCGGGGACTCCGACATGATCCGCGCCACCGAACCCACAGCGGCGTCGTACCGTTTGCCGAGATGTCCCCTCAGCCAAGCACGTTCCCGGTCTATGCCGCCCTCGGGAGGCATGACGCACACCGCAGGCCCAGGAACCGGCTGAACCCGGACGCCAGGCTCCTCAGTCCGCGGCTCATCGCCGTTGTGGACAGGGGTGACCTCCCTCGTCGCCGTAGGTGAAGGCTTGTATCCGTCGGTGTCTGGGCGGTGCAAGCTCCGCCCGCTCGTCGCCGGATCCTCTTCTCCGCCAGCAGCTTGATGGTTGGCCATAGGTGTGGCGGCAACGGGCTCTCCCAACAGGTCCCTGAGGTCTCCACCATGCGGCGGGCCCGCCCCGGCACTGAGTGCTGTACCCCCGACCGCAACCGAGGCGGTTGGTAGACCCGTCTGTGGTGCAGTCCCTGAAGCCGGTGTTGGGGGTTCCAGGGCCGCGGCCAGTGGGATCGGCTCTGATTTCAGGCGGATTTCTGGGCCCGGCGCACTTGCAGCCTTTGTCCCATGCACCAACGGAGTGTCCGGCATCCTTGTCGGCTCGATCGCCTCTTCGCCTGACACCCATGGTGGACCTTCCCTTCCGACCATGTGCGCTGCGACCACTACGGCGGACGACGTTGTCGCAGGTGGGTGTGACACCGGGGGCGAAGCGTCCATCTCGGAGTCCAACGCAGGACCGTGAGCCACGGCGGCCTGCTCGGCGCCGGGCGGGTAGCCGACCTCGTCAAGACGCCGTGAAGGTGCCGCCCAGGGGTTCTCAATGCTCCCCGGAGCCGCCGTTGGCCAAGGAGAAGCCGTCGGATTGGCCACAGTCGTGGGATCGGCCGCCGCACTCGGCCCGTTCGGGGCAGAGGAGCGCCAAATGGCGTCAATGTTCGGTGCGGGTGTCACCGGGGCACGCCTGTCGTACCCGTCGTCCCACACGACTCGCCTGCCCGCAACCCGGCTGGCTGGCAGTACCAGACTGAGCCTCCGCGTGGCGAGGTCCAACTGCTCAAGGACCTCGTGGGCGAGGGTCCGCATCCGCTCGGCCGTCCTCGGCGTGGATTCGTCGAAGAGGATCGTGGCATGCTGCGGGTCTGCGGGTGTGAGCCGAACCGCGTCGGCGTCCTCTGGGTCCTCCAGTGGTCGCAGCCACAGACCACTCTGGACAATCTCCAAGACGGCGTCTGGCTCGTACCGGTAGACCCCCGGACCAATTTCGGCGAGCCCTGGCACCGGGGCACGACAACCCAGTGGTAGCGGGGGGCACGGGACGCCGACGGCCCCTGCCACAGGCGAGTAGCCGAGCTCACTCGCAAAGGGTCTCCAGCCGAGCGGTCCGTCCTCGCGGAGCGTGTGCACCTCGAGGGTGCCACCTGCCCGTCCCACTGCGGGGAAACCGTTGTAGAGGACGACTTGATGTGCGAGAAGGTTGGCGAGTGCCTGGCCCAATGCGCCCTCCGCCACCGCGACGGGCCCGTATGGGACGAATCGCACTCGTGGGCGAATGCTGGGCGCGAGATTCTCCCAGAAGGCGGAGACGGCCTCCAACGGCAGTGGCGCGGCGCCGGGCACTCCGAGCACCACGGCTAGCAGCTCGGAGTCCGCAATGACCCGGTCGACCAACTGCTGGCGCCGTTCCTCCCCCGGTTCCGCGTCAACGGACCGCAGCCACACCCCACCCGGTATTGGCTCAGTTGTGAGGTGCAGACCGAGAGGCGTTGGCCTGTCAGGGGTCGAGTACTCCCACTGTGGCTTGGGGAAGCGGCGCGAATCCGGCAGTGCTTGCCGGCCGGGCTGGTGACGCAGCCAGCCGAGCCCTTGCCCGGGTGGGACAAAGAGGCCGCCTCCGCCGGCCGGAATCAGCGTGCCATCTGGCGCCAGTACCACCCGGTGCAGGCGATCGGCCAACCACTGTGCCATCGTGCACGCAAATCTCCCGGAGCCTCGGGCAGGCACGAGGCGAAAACTCCCTGAGCGCCGCTGGAGCAACCGGACCAATGACTCGAGTTCCGACGCCTTCGGCTCAGGCGGAAGATCAAGGACCACCGGGGTGTGCTGACGGTCATGTGCCAGCCCCTCAGCAAATGCCTGGGCCTGCCGATCCAACTCTCGGCGTGGATGGATGATCAGGGCGTTACCACTGCCCCGGGCCACTGTAGATCGCAGTGGCCCACGTCGTCGCTCTGGCATTGGTATCACACGATCAGCCATCCCCGGTGAGGCCGGCCCCAGTCGTCGGCACGGCCAGAAGGGCAGAAGCATGCACCACTAGGAGCCCTGTCGGGCTGACACCAGCGGCGGGAGTCATAGATGGTCCGTGCATGAAAATGATCATAAACCTCTCGAGGAGGCGAAGGCACGCATGCTCGTCATGCGCCGGGCCGACAACGACATAAGCCCTGCAATATTGATACCGCCCAATTTGACACAGAGCGTCGCATTGTTGGAAGGAACGAGGAGGCCCGAGGAACTCACCGTCACCGATGGAACTGCCCGAGCGAGATCAGTCACAGCCGTACTCATCACAGCCCCCGTGTTCGGCTGTCGCGCCTGGGACATGCATACGCAACACTTTCATAAGCAAGACTAAGAAGCCGGAGGCGGGAGACCGCGCCCCCACTGGAAAGGTTACCCGGAAAACCACAGCAACCTGCCCCAATTTCCTGGACGGCAATGGAATTCCGTGCTCGCTCACGCTCAAGTAGAACTCTGTCGGTCGGTGCACCTACGCGATTGCACAGCCTTGGCACCTGCCAACACGTCGGTCAGGCGGCACATCTGGCAAGGGGTGTCGGAAACGCATGCAATCCAGGCCACTTCGAAAGGTGACCAGCGTAGGCCGACCGTGCTGCGGGAGCGGGTACGTGAGCTGCGGGCCGACTACAGTACCTACCTGCGGCTCCCGTCCAAGCCGGAGCACGAGGCCAAGCCCGCTCATCCCGTGCGATGTATGGTTCCCGCCGGCGGAGATCCCCGCTCGGCTTCGGGCAGGTGGGCACCCGGCCGGCCGGGGAACACGACCGCCTACTCACCTGGATCACGGCGAGGATGGCAGGCACCTGCACCTTGAGTGGACCGGCCGGACGATCGAGTACCACCGTGCGTAGATCCGCGGGCACCTGGGCTTCCATGAGTGCACCGTCGCGGACACGGACAGCTGACGGCCTGGCTGGCCGAGCACGTCGCATGCAAGAAACGGCGGCCGGAACAGGTGCGGGCGGAGCTGTTGGCCCGCTGTCGTAGTGCATCGAGCCGCCCACCCCAGGGCGGTGCGACCAGATCGCGGCGGCGCTGCGGGCCGCCGAGGAGGCGCTGACGGCGCGGCTTACGGTGGAGAGCGTCGAGCGGATCGTCGTCCTGGGCGCCAGCGCCGACCAGGACGACGACACCGAACCCGGTGACGCCGGTGCTGGTGAGGGCGAGGGCGGCCCACCGGTCCTGGGGAAGATCAAGGAGGCGCCCGGCAACGTCAGCCTGGAGACGATGCCCACCGAGATCGACGAACTGCTGGCGGTCCGGGCGGTCGGCCTGCCGCTGGACCTGTTCGCCGACATCGCGCCCAAGGTGGTGGCCGGGTGGCGGGCACGGGCCGCGGTGGAGTCTCCTTCCCATCTGCGGACGCATCCGCTGCCGTTGCGGGTGACGCTGCTGGCCGCGCTGCTGCACGAGCGGGAGCGGGAGATCACCGACACGCTGGTGGAGCTGCTGATCTCCACGGTGCACCGGGTCGGGGCGCGGGCGGAGAAGAAGGTCACCGAGCAGCTGCTCAACGCGTTCAAGAACCTCAAGCTCGCCGAGGCGTCGATCAGCGAGCCGGAGGGCACGGTCCGTGAGGTGGTCTACCCTGCGGTGTCCGGCGGTGAGCAGACTCTGCGGGAGCTGGTGCACGAGTGCAAGACCCGCGGCCCGGTCTACCGGCGCACGGTGCAGACCACGTTGAAGGCGTCGTACACCAACCACTGCCAGCGCGGGCTGATCAAGCTGCTGAACGTGCTGGAGTTCCGCTCAAACAACCACACCCACCAGCCGGTGATCGAGGCCTTGGCCTTGGCGGCCCGGTACGCGGCGGCGGGCAACACCACGTACTACCCGCTCGGCGAGACGGTGCCGGTCCACAAGGCGATGGGCGGCGACTGGGCGGAGGTCGTGCACAGCTCCTAGGTAGCGGTGGGGGCGTCGAACGGGAAGCCGCCGCCCGGCAAGCGTAGATCCACGCTACATCTTGCCGGGCGGCTTGTGGTCCCGCTAAAGCCAGGGAGACGGGACCTATTCCTGCCTGACAAGCCCCCCCACGGGCTTGCTAGGCAGCTGGTGGTCCCGCCACCTTGGGGGGCGACGGGACCGACTTCAGTATCGCGCAGACTGGCATTCCACCCAGGGGAACGAGCGCAGAGGGGCGGAAAGGCCATCGTCATTGCCCGTTCGAAGCCACGTGTCGGCGTACGAGTTGGAATGGCCCTGGCAAGATTTCCGTGAAGCCAGGGTGTGCCACCGTGCGCCGGTGACGCTCCGTCGCGGGTGGCGGTCGGGTGGGGGTGGAGTGCGGCGTGGTCCGTATCTCGGCACGCACTCGCCAGTTGACGGTGGCCTGTCGGGACTTTGGTTGGGGTTCAGCGCGGTGCACAGCCGCTATACCCGCAAGCTGGCTGATATCGCCGTCGGTGACCGCCCTGTGATGATCGGCCTGTCGGTGCGGTTGCTCTGTGACAGCCCGCGCTGCCGTCGTCGGACGCTCGCCGAGCAGATCGACGGGCTGACGGTGCGCTATCAGCGCCCCAGCCCACTGCTGCAGCACCTGGTGGAGATGGCGGACGTGCTGCTCGCCGGCCGAGGCGGCGCCCGGCTGCTGCAGATCCTGAATGTGTCGCTGTCGCGGACCAGCGTACTGTTCCACTTGATGCGCATGTCGCTGCCGTCGGCAGCGACTCCACGGATGCTGAGCGTGGACGATTTCGCACTGTACGCAGACGTCTGCGGCACGCTGCTGGTGGATGCCGATGCCCGACTGCCGATCGAGCTGTGGGCGAGACGCGACGCCGAGCAGTTGGCTGCCTGGCTGCGCGCGCATCCCGGGGTTGAGGTGGTGTGCCGGTACGGCTCACTGGTCTACCGGCAGGGCATCACCGACGGTGCTCCAGACGCGGTGCAGGTCAGCGACCTCTTCCACCTCTGGCAGGGCTGTCGAATCGGGTAACGGATATCGCCGCCGCCCATCGCAGCTGCCTTTCGGCTGCGGCGCCCGACCCCGAACCAGCCGCTCCGCCCATGGCCACGGCTGCACCGTCCGACCAGGAGGATACGCCCGCCTGTCGCCACGCCAAGCGGGTGCTTGAGGCAGTTCACGTGGTGACCGACACAGGCCGCTCGATCAACGCGGCAACGCGCGAGCTGAGCTTGGACTGGCGCACGGCGCGCAAGTACGCCCAAGCCGCCACCTGGCACGAGTGCGTACGCCGCCTCCGTCCCCGCCGACCGACGAGCCTCGATCCGTGCCTGGAGTACCTGCGGCATTGCTGAGAAGAAGGCGAGCACAGCGCGAAGCTGCTGCACCAGGAGCTGGTCGCCAAGGGCTACCGCGGCCGCTAACGACCTCGTGCACGCTTGGCCGTGGCTCGGCGCCCAGGTGACTCGTTGAGCTGTGCATGTTGGGGGCTGGGGCGCGTGAGTTGATCGTGGCGGAGTACCGGGTCATCGGGTTGTTGCCGGATGTGATTGCTGAACTCATTGCTGAGGTAGGGCCGTTGTGGCATCAGGGTCGGCTCGCTGCTCGGTCACGCCGGCGGGCTGTAGGAGCCGGAGCGAAGCACAAGCTCGTCTTCGTCGACCGGCTGCTGGCCACCCTGGTGAGTCTGCGCCATGGCACCACTCATGATGTGCTGGCCTGCTGGTTCGGTGTGGACCGTTCCACCATCACGCGCGCCATCGGCGAGGTGCGGCCGCTGCTGGCGCAGCGGGGCTGCACGGTCGCGCCGGGCATCCGGCTGTGCACTCCCGCCGAGGTCATCGAGCACCTGGGCGCCGATGGCCGGACTGGGATCATCGACGGCACGGAGATCGGTGTGCGACGTCCGGCCGCAGGCCGCAAGGACCGGGACAGGTTCGTCTCCGGCAAGACCAAGCAGAACGCCGTGAAGTCCATGGTCCTCACGGACGCCGAGGGCTTCTGGCTGACGGTCCGTTCATGGAGATCCTCGCGGATGCCGGCTATCAAGGCATGGGCGCCCAGACCGGCGGACGGGTGGTGACACCGCCCCACCGCAAGTTCAAGAAGAACGCTCCCGACTGGTACGAGGAACGGCACGAACTCCAGCCCAAGGCACACTCCTCACGGCGCATCCGCATCGAGCACGGCATCGCACACCTGAAGAACTGGCGGGCACTTGCCCGCCACCACGGCCGCCGCGAGCACATGAGTGACATCGTCCAAGCCGTCGCCGTACTGCCATCACACCAACAGACAGCCACACTCCACCGCGGCCGTCGAGCGTGAACACCGCCAGCACCGCACACCTCGACGAGCCACGGCCAACCGTGCACAAGGTCGTTAGGGCTCGCAGAGAATCAACATGCTGATTTGGTCTCTGTGGGGCTGCTGTTCGCGAGGAACGCGGTGACGTCAGCGGGCGTGCGGAACCTGGCTGTCGAGGGTGGAATGGTGTAGCCGTGCTCGGCCAGGAGGGGCTGGATTTGGTGAACGGCCCTGGTGAGGGTGCTGCCGTTGACTCCGAAGAGCTGGGCGAGCAGATCTCGGGTGCCGAGTTTGCGCAGGTAGAGCACGGTGGCCAGGACTCTGTCAGCGGTGGTCAGCTTGTCTTTGGCCCCTGCGCCGCGAGCACGGATGCGCTCCCCGCCTCGTTGCTGGAGCCGCCCTCGCTCACGTAACTCATTGAGCTTCTGGGCAAGTTGGTCGACGAGTTCGTCCAGCGCCGGTTCCGGCATGCCGGTCAGCTCCGGGTCGCGCAGGCATCCAGTGCAGGGCTGCGGGGACGGGATGCTGGCTGGCCGTGGGTTCTTGGCTGCGCTGGTGATGTCGTGAGGTTGAGGGTGGAGGGTGTAGTTCCAGTCGCCGTGGAAACGGTGCCGGTGCATGGGCAAGGCGTCGATGTCGCTGTCGCTGTCGGTGACCTTGATGCCGGTGTCGTAGGTGCTCGGGTCGAGTTCGGCGTGGACTGTCAGCCCAGTGCGGGTGGTGGTCGCCGCGATGCTGTTGACGATGACGTCGTGGCTGGTCAGCGGGCGGCCCCGCCAGTTCATAGAGATGTGGGAGAAGAGCCGGTGCTCGATCTTGTTCCACTTCGAGGTGCCCGGCGGCATGTGGCAGACCGTGATGTCCAAGCCCGTCTCGGCGGCCAGAGCAGCGAGTTCGGTCTTCCAGGCGCGGGTGCGGTAGCCGTTGGACCCGCCTGCGTCCGCAGTGATCAGCAGACGGGTGGCGGCCGGATAGTCGTGCCGGCCTTGGGCCTGCCACCAACGGCGGATGGAGGCGACAGCGAACGCGGCGGTGTCGTGATCAGTGCCGACACTGACCCAGCCGGTGTTCGCGGCGATGTCATAGATCCCGTACGGGATCGCCTTGCCCGGTCCCTGCCGGTCCAGGAAATCGTGCGTCTTGACCAGCACCGGCTCATGGGCCGGCCGCCACTGATGGCCCGCGTTCTTGTAGTCGCCGACGAGCTCCTTCTTCTTCGTGTCCACACTGACCACCGGCTGGCCGGCGCCCATGTGTTCGCAGGCCCGCTCGTTGATGTAGCGGAACTGGGCGTCACGGTCCGGATGCTGCTTGCCCTCGATGGTCTTGGCGCCGGCCTGCAGACTGAAGCCCTCCTCACGCAGCAAGTCCCCGACCGTGTCCGCGCTCACCCTGTGTCCCTGACGGGTGAGCTCGGCCGCGAGGCTTCTGGTCGACTTCACCGTCCAACGCAGCGGCGACATCGGATCGCCCCGCTCGTCAGGCTCCACCAGCGCCAGCAGCGCGGGCCGCAGACCCGCATCAAGGTCCACGGCCCTCTTTCGGCCACCACCGGGCCTGCGGACCCGACCCATTGGCTCCTCGCCGGCCTCCAACTCGTCCACGCCCTTACGGACCGTCGTCTCGCTGACCTGGGCCGCCCGCGCAACCGTCCGGATGCCGCCGTGGCCCAGGATCCGGGCCTCAGCCCCCATCATCAGCCGTCGCTGCCGCTCGTCCAGATGCGGGAACAACACCGCAAACTTCACCGCGAGTTGGTGACAGATCGACTCGGAGATGCGCATACCACACCAACGAGCCGGATCAGTGGAAGCAACAGGTTGATTCTCTGCGAGCCCTTAGTCAGGGTCGGCTCCCATCATCACGCCTCACCTGGTGCCACCCCCAAGGTCGCCGAGCATCTCGACGCCGTACAGGCAGAGCTGCTGGCGTTCGCTGCGTCCCCGCCTGAGATCTGGCGGCAGATCTGGCCGAACAGTCCGCAAGAGCGGCTGAAAAGGAGTTCCGCAGACGCACCGATGCGGTCGGCGTCTTCCCCGACCGCACCCTCATCCGTCTGGTTGGCGTGGTCCTGGCCAAGCAGAGCGACGCGGACCGCGGCCCGCCGCTGCGGGCCGCGAACTCCACGCCAAAACCCGCACCCACCCGATCGAGCCAGAGACCGACGAGCCCGCCCTGCCCACCGAACTCACCGCCTAGCCTGAAAACGAGATCACCGAGCGGCCGTCGATACACCACTCCCACGGACGGCCGTCGAGAGCAGCGCTGGGTACTTTTGTGCATAGCGGCAGGGACTTTTCCGCAGATGGCCTTGCGGGCTGGGCTGGCGTCGCCGTGTAGTGTCAGGCGAATAACCATCAAAGCGACCTGCTCGTCGAAAAATTTGGAAGGAAGCGTACTTCGACCGATAAGATCTTTCGGCCGTGGGCGATTTGTCCGAGTGGGGCAGCGGTAAAGTTGGGGTCACGAGTGCCTTTACGATGACCAAGTGCTTGATGTGCATCAATTGCAGGTATTGACTGAAGTCGCCCGTCTCGGATCGTACAGTGCTGCCGCAAAATCACTCGGTTTCACTCAGCCGGCGATCTCCTACCGTATGCGAGCTTTGGAGCGGGCGGTTGGAGTGCCGCTCGCTGTCAAAGTCGGTCGACGCGCCGAGCTCACATCGGCAGGAATGGAGCTTGCTCGTCGTGCCGAGGAGGTACTAGTTGCGCTGCGTGCGGTAGAGAACTACTTCGAGGGCCTTGCCGCGCATACTGTGGGGAAAGTGAGGGTCGGGGCGATCCAGAGCGTCAGTGCGGCTCTCATTCCCGGAGCAATGGCTAAGGTGCGTGCAGTGTATCCCGACATCGAAGTAGTGCTCAGCCAAGCAGCCTGCCCGGATTCCTACCGGATGGTACGCGCAGGAGAGATTGATCTCGCGCTGATGTGTGACTTGGAGATTGCGGACGGGTCACAACAGATTGTGGTGCCTGACCCCGCAATGATCCGGATTCCCCTGCTTGCCGACCGGAGATGCATTCTTCTCCCTCCTGAGCATCCACTGGCAGGACAGGAGACTATCCTCCTCAAGGATCTCGTAAACGAGCGATGGATCTTGGAAAGTAGGCATTCGCGCTTTCTCGCCAACTGTCAAGAGCTAGGGTTCGATCCCCACGTCATCGCTACTACGGATGATCAAGAGACAATATGGAACCTGGTCGCTAGTGGCGTGGGCGTGGCGATGATGGGCGGTTTGGGCGTCGTAGTGCCACGAAACCCTGACGTTGCAGTCCGCCTTCTCGGCGACTGGCCCCCTCGGCGCGTTTTCGCGCTGTTGTGGCCCGACACGATCAAGGTGCCGGCGGTGGCTGCGTTGATCCGCGCCTTGTGCTCCGAAGCAAAAGCGATCTCTCCAAGGCGAACCACAGCTCCGGAATCAGCTTGGGGTACCGCACCCTGAACGGTCGTAAACCGCCGTGGTTCTCAGCATTGAGGCTGGCGTCAGCTGGCATTGCGACTGTTGTCAGATAAGTCCGCTGCGTATCGCATGCGACACGGCGTGAGTGCGGTTGCGAAATTGATGGCGTTTCATCGCGTTGTAGAGAATGTTCTTGACCGTTCGCTCGGAGTACCGCATCTCTTGCGAGACTTGCTCAAGATCCAAGCCTTCCGATAGTAGCCGTAGAACTTCGATCTCACGGTGTGAGAAGGCCGATGAAGTAAGGCCGCGCGGGGCCAGAACTTCTCGCTGTACCTGCTGCACTTGGTGCATGAGCGTGCCCTGCAGCGAGGGCGGCAAGAAGCCCTCTCCTTCCGCCACCGCTTTAATCATGCGAGTGGCGGTAGCAATCGAGAACTTCGAGCGCCAAAGCACCGCGCGCACACCTGCCTCCACGGCGGCGTGCACGTCAGCATGCCATTTCCTGTCGACGACCAGAACGAAACGGCCCGTATGGGCTGGTGAGAGGCTCTTCAGCAATTCCAATGCAGAGAGGTCGGCATTCTCCACGGCAACAAGGTACACGTCGGGTTGCGCCTCTGTGTTGCAGTCGAGCACGGTGAACTGTGTCGAATCCCTCAAGCAGTTCACCAAGCCAACGTGAGTGAGTACGTCATCGGCGCGAATCCGTATGGTGATCGTCCGTGCGATTGCATCCGCGTGGACGGCAGTCACGCGAGTTGGCTTGTCCGTGGCTCTCTCCATCTGTCATTCCCCTGGTGGATCCAACCTGGAACGGTCGCACCGAGTCCAGGTCAGTGCACTGCGACTGTTCGGACGTGCACAGCTGGTGGCCTGAAGTCAACCTCTATGGCTCAGCACTCAACGCATCGGGCCTTCGCGGCCGACGGCTGCCACAGAGCATGCACATGCCAAGAGATCGAATGCGCGCTCGCGCGTGACTGTGAGCAACGCCCCGGGTGATTCAGCGAGGTGACTCCCGGCGGCCCTCATGCAACCCGGAATGTGCACGCCGCGCCCCAAAGAATCGTCATCGGCTTGGTCTCTGTTCATCGTGCAGGTGTATGTGCGTCGCGAGATACGAGTGATTCTGGGCATGGTGGAGCGTTTCGTCCAATCAGAACTTCAATCAAGTTGAATAAATAGAGTTAATCGTTAATCTGTTCGAGTAAATGTTGTTGGCAACGGGCACGTTGCCGAATCTGGGATTTTCCAAGCGCATCGGCAAGTACGCAGTGACGAGGGATGGGGCGTGTCCGCGTTCTGTCACCTGCGATGCCCGATTAGTGACCCACTCCGCCGTCGAATGGTCCGTCGAACTTGATCACTCGGTTCGGTAACTGCCGTACAGGGAGGCGGCCTTCGTCTGAACGTGTGCTCCGACCAAGGACCACACACATCCAGCACGAAGGCCGTGAGGATGAGTCTGCTGCATCACGACGCCCGGCGAGAGCCGTGGCGCAACTGTCATGCTTCCGGGGCGAGTTCTATGCCTGTCTCACTGCTCGTTCGGACGCGTTGTTCGAGCTGGCTGATGCTGTTCTGTGCGGCCACGGGCCGGTGAGGTCGCTGGCCGAGCTGTCGCTGATGAGTGAACACCGCCGCGGCCATGGAGGGCTCTACGCGGCGGTTGCTCGTGGACGCATCGATGCCGGCCGGCTGCGGCGGGCACTGGCCGAAGTACCACTGCCGCGGGCTGCCGACGGCCGGCTGGTCCTGGCCGTCGATGTCACCTGCTGGCTGAGACCCGACGCTCACACCTCACCGGAACGGATCCTCTGCCACACCTACGGCAGAGGCAAGGACCACCACGTCCCCGTCCCCGGCTGGCCCTACTCGATCATCTGCGCGTCGAGCCCGGCCGCAGCTCATGGACCGCACCGCTGGACGCACTGCGGTCTGACGCCCGGCGACGACACCGCCACCGTCACCGCCCGGCAACTGCGCGATCTGCTGCAGCGACTGATCACAGGGGGGCCGTGGCAGGCGGGCGACCCCGACATCCTCAACGTCGCGGACGCCGGATACGACGCACCCCATCTCGGCTTCCTCCTCAAAGACCTGCCGGTCCAGGTGCTGGCCAGGATGCGATCCGACCGCGTTCTGCGCAGAGCCGTCCCACCACGGCTCTGCGGGAGCCGGTCGAGGCGGTGCTGGCGGACTTCCTGGACCGCCGCGCTGAAGAGGCTGCGCAATGCGGGCACCCCGTCGAAGCCACTGAGGTGCTGCGCGGGTTGCTGTGCGCGGGTGTCAAGCGCATCCGGCCGGCGCTGTGCGCACTGGGATGGGCGTGCGCGGGCCGCGCGTCGGTGCCCGCGCCGGTGGTGCGGGTAGATGCGGCGCTGGAGACGTTCCACACCTTCGCCCTGATCCACGACGACGTCATGGACGGCAGCAGTGCCCGTCGCGGCCGGCCGACGGCGCACCGGGTCCTGGCCGCCCGGCACGCCGGACACACGGATGCGGACCGGCTGGGTACCAGCTCGGCCGTCCTCGTCGGTGATGTGGCGCTGGTCTGGTCCGAGCAGCTCGTGCGAGCGGCCGGGTTGACCGCGTCGCAGTTGGCCGGGGTGTTCCCGGTGCTGGATGTGATGCGCACGGAGCTCATGTACGGCCAGTATCTGGACCTGCTCGCCACCGGCGAGCCGACCGAGGATGTCGCGCATGCGCTGGCGATTGCCCGTTTCAAGACTGCCAAGTACAGCGTGGAACGTCCCCTGCACCTGGGTGCCGCGCTCGCCGAGGCAGGTCTTGAGCTCCCGGCGGCGCTGAGCTCTTTCGCCCTGCCGGCCGGCGAGGCGTTCCAGCTGCGCGACGACCTGCTCGGGGTGTTCGGCGACCCGGTGCTGACCGGCAAGTCGGCCGCCGAGGATCTGCGGGATGCCAAACACACCGTGCTGGTCGCCCTGGCCCTGCGCGCCGACAGCGGCCGCTACGGAATCCGCTCCCTGTTGTGTAGCCGAGAGAGGGGGACGGGCCGGATCGCCGCGTTGCGGTCGGCTCTTGAGGCATGCGGGGCCCGTGCCGCGGTCGAGGACATGATCGCTGACCGGTGCCGTCAAGCCCTGGACGCCTTGGAGCATCCGCTCATCGACCCGGCGGCGGCCGCCACTTTGCGCGTACTCACCCGGTCCCTGTGGAGCAGAACCGCGTGAACTCCGGCTGCCTCCTGGCACCGTGCCCGGGCTCCGAGCGGTTCCCATCCACAGCCCGCCATCCGCCGCCCCATACCGAGAGGACCGCCTCGCACGGCAGCGCCCGTACCCGCCCCTCTTGCCCCCCGCCTACACACGAAGTAGGAGGCTCCACCTTGAGCGTCCGCAACCAGACCGGCACCACAGTGCCCACCGCACCTGGGCGCATGCGCGGCCTGGGGCACACCGTCCAGCTGTACCGACGCCCGCTGGAGTTCCTTACCTCCCTCACCGCTCTGGGAGACGTAGTCCGCGTGTACCTCGGCCCACTTCCCGCCTACGTGCTCACCGCCGCCGACGTGGTCCGCCAGGTCCTGCACGACAACGGGCAGAACTTCGACAAGGGCCGTCTGTTCGAGCGGTCGCGGCCACTGGTCGGCCAGGGCCTGCTCACCGCTGAACCGCAACTGCACGGACTCCAGCGGCCGATGATCCAACCGGCCTTCCACCGGGCCCGGATCGCCCACTACACCGCCACCATGCGCGCCGCAGCCGAGGAAACCATGGCCGCCTGGCAGCCGGGCCAGACCGTGGCCGTCGACCGGGCCATGACCGACCTGACCCTCAGCGTCATCGCCCGCACCCTCTTCTCCGCCCCGCCCGGCGGCGCCGCCTTCACCGAGGTCCACCAGACCCTGCCGGTCTTCGTCAGCGGAGCCGGCCTGCGCGCCCTGCTCCCCGCCTGGCTGCTGCGTCTGCCTCTGCCCGCCAACCGCCGCTTCACCGATGCCGTCGCCCGCCTGCTCGCCCTCACCGACCAGGTCGAAAGCAGCCACAGAAGCACCCCCAACGGCCCCGATCGCCCTGACGAACCTGAGGACATCCTCACCCTCCTCCTGCAGGCCCGCGACGAGCACGGCCGTCCGATGAGCGCCCAGCAACTGCGCGACGAGGTGCTCACTTTGATCACCGCCGGAACCGAGACCAGCCAGGCCGCCCTCACCTGGGCCCTCTGCCCGACGGTCGAACAGCACCTGCACGAGGAGGTCGACACCGTCCTGGACGGACGCCCCGTCACCTTCACCGACCTCCCGCACCTGCCCCACACCACCCGGATCACCAACGAGGTCCTGCGCCTGTACCCGCCCTGGCTGCTCATGCGCCGCGCCCTGCGCCCGGTCACACTCGGCCCCGCCCGCCTCCCGGCCGGCACCGAGATCATCTACAGCCCCTGCCTGCTCCACCACGACCCGCGCCACGTCCCCGACCCGGACCGCTGGCTGACCGACCGCGCCCGCACCCTGCCCCGCCGCGCCTACATCCCCTTCGGCGCCGGCCCGCGCAAATGCATCGGCGACTCCTTCGCCGCCGCCCAGGCCACCACCGTCCTGGCCACCCTCGCCACCCACTGGACCCTGCGGCCCCACACCAATAGCCCCGTGCCGCCCCGCCCGACCGGCCCGCTCATCCGCCCGCCAGAGCTCCGCATGAGCGTCCTGCCCCGCCACCCGCACCCCACCAGTCCCGCCAGGCGGCTGTGGTCGTCGACGGCGGAGTGGATGTAGTCGAAGCCATGCTGTTGCGGGTGGCGCGGCCGGCCTGGCGGCCCAGGACCTTGTGGCCGCCGCCGTCGGGGATCCGGCCGAGTTTCTTGACGTCCACGTGGACCAGTTCGCCGGGCCGGTCGCGTTCGTAGCGGCGGATGACCTGCCCGGTGGGCCGGTCCAGGAAGGCCAGCCGGTTCAGGCCGTGGCGGACCAGAATGCGATGCGCGGTGGAGGCGGGCAGGCCGAGGACCGGGCCGATGCGGGCCGGGCCGAGTTTGCGGGCCTGCCGCAGTTGGCAGACGCGGGCTTCCACGGTCGCCGCAGTGCGGTGTGGCGTCGTGCGCGGCCTGCTGGAGCGGTCAGCAAGGCCCGGCTCGCCCTCGGATCGCCAGCGGCGGATCCACTTGTGGGCCGTGACGCGGGAGATGCCCATCTCGGCGGCGACATGGGCGACCGGGCGACCTGAGCGGACCTGCGTGTCGAGGTGCTCGACGGCCGCAGCCGAGGAGCTGATTCCGCTGTCGGTGAGTTTCTGCCGGGAGTGCACCAGACAGACGACGTTCCACCACTCAGCGGCCAGCGCAGTGGTGAGGTCGGCCGGGTCGACGAGAGATGGGATCGTGACTGCCGCCTGCCAGGCCGTTCGGCAGGCCTGCCACTCAGTGATGAGGTAGTCGCGCGCCTCGCCTTCAGGCCGATGGCTCAAGCGTCGGCCGGTTGCAGTGGCGTATCCCCGCATCTCCCAGCCAGAATGCTCACCCCAGATTCGGGCTCCGCGGCGGACGCGGGTCGCCGTGCCCCGACGGCCGCGCCAGCTCGGCGCAGCATGAGCAGACGGCGGGCTCGCCGTACGTCCTCGACCGTCAGCCCTGGTGCATAGGCGATGGCCGGCATGAAGCGACTCGACCAATCGTAGTGATGCCCCATCAGTGCCCTCCCCTCCCTGCCCACGCTCAGTGTGACAGAACAGCTGGCCCCGAGGGGCGGCACGCGCTTTCAGAGAGCTCATGGTTCCGTACAAGGCTCCCAGCGCCACGTGTGCCCCTGGCGCTCTCTAGGGCGACACGATGGCGAGCGCGGCGTTGTGCCCGCCGAATGCGGAGGCTCCGACGACAGCACACGTGGAAGCTGACGGCCGGGGTGTCCTTGCGACGATATCCAAGTCGGCTTCTGGGTCGAGATTGTCCAGATTGGCTGTTGGAGGGATTTCGCCCTGTTCCAGGGACATGATCGCGGCGACGGCGGCGAATGCGGCGGCCGCTCCTACTCCGTGGCCCAGTGTCCCTTTGAGCGCGGTGACGGGTGGGCTGTCGTTGAAGACACGGCGCACCGCGGCGGCCTCCGCGAGGTCCCCTTTCCCGGTTGATGTGGCGTGTGCGCTGTAGTGACCGACCTCATGTGGTGATAGTCCCGCGTCTCTGAGGGCCAATTCGATCGCACGCGCCGTCCCGTCGCCGGATGGGTGCGGTGCTACTGGGTGGCGGGCGTCGCAGGTCGCTCCGGTCCCGGCGATGAGCGCCCGTGCTCGCACCCCACGAGCGAGCGCGTCCTGGGGCCGTTCCAGCACCAGCACGCCGGCGCCCTCACCGAGGACAAAGCCGTCCCGATCGGCGTCGAACGGGCGTGATGCGGCTGCGGGTTCAGTGTTGCGACGGGAGAGGGCCCGCAGTTGGTCGAAGCAGGCCACGGTCATCGCACCGAAGGATTCGGCGCCACCGCAGAGGACGATGTCGCAGTCGTCGTCGTTGAGGAGCTTGCGTGCTTGGGCGATGGCCGTGGCACCTGAGGCACAGGCAGTGCCGACGGCGTAGGTGGTCCCCCGGGTGCCCAGGTCGAGGGCGATCTCCGACACCGGACTGCTGGGCAGACTCCGTGGGATCGCATGGGGGGAGATCTTGCTGGCGGAGCCCGCCGCGAGGCGGGCGAACTCGGGTGACCAGCTTTCCATCGAGCTGCTTCCCACACCCATCACCACTCCCACCCGCTGTGCGTCCCATACTGTCGGGTCCAAGGCGGCGTCGCTGATCGCTTCCCTGGCCGCGAGTACCGCGAAGGAGGCGAACCGGTCCAGGCGCCGCGCTGTCGGGCGGCTGTCCAGCCAGGTGGTGGCGTCAAAGTCTGGGACGCGGCAGGAGATACGGACGCGCAGGCCGTCGAGGCGGGTGAGTGCATCGTCGATCGCTGCGGTGGAGAGTCCTCGGCGCAGGGTGTTCCACATGGCCGCGGCGCCGATGCCCCCTGGTGAGACGGCTCCGATGCCGGTGACGGCGACCGGGTCCCGGTGGATGCGGGCTGTCATGCGCTCGCCCTCCGACTGCGGTGTTCAGGTTCCGTGCTGGACAGCTGCGCCCGCCGCATTTCGATCTTCTCCTGTTGCTTCGCTTTCTGGTCGTCGAGCACTGCGAGGAAGGCGGCCAGCTCCTCGCGGGCGCGCTCCCCCTCAGGGCCGACGTCGGTGCGGTGCAGGGCGTCGACGGATCGCAGCAGGGACTTGAGGACGTCGTCGCGGTGGATGCGCAGGTTGTAGATGTCGGCGTAAGCGATGGCCAGGCTCATCCGGTTGAAGCCGGGGATGAGGTGTCCGGGCATGCGGAAGGTGGTGACGGTGTCGGTCAGGGCGCGCATTGTCTGGTCGGGCCAGGCGTCGAAGGACGCTCCGAGCAGGCCCCGGTAGATGACCATGTGCAGGTTCTCGTCGGTCGCGATGCGTGCGAGGAGCCGGTCGCATACAGGATCGCCGGACATGCGGCCGGTGTTGCGGTGGCTGATGCGAGTGGCGAGTTCCTGTAGGGCGACGTAGGCGATGGAGTGCAGGCCGTGGGGCTGGTCGGCGGTGAAGCCTGTGGAGATCAGGCTCATGCGGGTTCGTTCCAGCTGGATGGGGTCGACGGCCCGGGTGGTGTGGAGGTAGGAACGGATGGCGGCGCCGTGCCGGTCCTCTTCTGCCGTCCACCGGTGCACCCATGTCCCCCACGCGCCGTCTCGTCCGAAGAGTGTGGCGATCTCGTGGTGATAGGAGGGCAGGTTGTCCTCGGTGAGAAGGGTCACGATCAGTGAGGCACGGACGGCGGGGGGCAGCGCCGATTGGGTGTCGTCCCAGGCCGCACCTTCGAGGGGGCCGTCGAAGTCGCGGCCTCGGCTCCAGGGCACGTATTGGTGAGGGAACCACTCCTGGGCTCGCATCAGGTGCGCGTGCAGTTGTGTTTCGACGATGGGCTCCAGGTCGTGGAGCCAGCCTCTGGGGGGTGTGGTTCGGGCGTCCGTGCTCATGCTGGCTCCCGGGCGGCGGCGGCGCGTTGCTTGTTGCGGAATGAGGCGAAGGTACATCGTGGTGCCGGGGCCGAGGCGCACGCTGGCGGGTGGGTCGGGCTGGTGCTGGAGGTCCTGGTTCATGTGCCGGTCACCTCACCAGCGGTTCATGAGCGTGTGCGATCACATCGGGTACAGCCGCCGCCGGCGCGTGCTCAGCGCGTGCGGCGTCGCACATGCGGGCCAGGATCGCGGTGACCGCGGCATGCCCGTGTTTGTCCGTCGGCAGACGATGCCCGGCTCCTGGAACGGCGGGTGCATGCGCGCGCGTGGGAGTGCGCGGGCCAGCTGATGCGTCTGGGTGCCGGGGATCATGTCGTCGAGCTCACCGGTGACGATCTCGATGCGGTGGCCGAGAGCGTTGAGCGCGGCGAGGGATGTGCTTGTGTCCAGGGTGCGCATGGAGCGCCAGAACTCAGCGACCGGTGCGGTGGGCGTGTGGTGGATGGCCTCTCGGCACGGTGGCGGAGTGCTGGGATCGGCCTCGTCGCTGGGCTTGAGCGCCCAGAAGTGACTGACCGGGAGATGGCGCCGCACGCGGTCGCTCAGGGACGGCAGCCGACAGGTCGGGTAGGCATACATCGCTCGGGATGCGGCTTTGGCCCAGTCCAGGGGGCGGTTGCCTGGTCTGAAGATCTTGGTACAGGAGGTCGAGATCAGGGCGACGCGCGGGCGGAACTGGGCGATCACCTGAGGCTGGGTGGCGGCCAGGGCCATGATCGACATGCCGCCCAGGCTGTGTCCGGCGAGCACGAGGGGGCCGCCGGTGATCGTGTGAGTGAGGATCTGTCCGAGGTCCGCGGCCAGCCGGCGAATCGTGGTGCGTTCAGTCCCGCCGGTGCTGTTGCCGTGGAACCTCTGGTCGTACCGGATGACTCGCCATCCGAGGGCTGTGAGTTCGCGAGCCTGCCTGCGCCATACGTCGGCGGACATCATGTATCCGTGGGTGACGAGCACGGTGGCGCCGGGGTCGCGGGGGCCGCTCGTATAGACGGCCAGGCGGGCGCCGTCGTCTGCCAGCACGGTGGAGCGTTCCGGTGCGTGCGTCATGTGGGTCCTCAGAGTTGGATGCGAAGCTCGATGTCTTGGGCGGGTTGGCCGGGCGTCGGGCCGCACACCGAGGAGGGCCATGCCGCGCAGGTGCGCGGTGTGGGACAGGACGGGGCCGCCGAGGTGCTCGATGATGGCCAGGACGCGCCAGTTCGTTTCGTAGGTGGTCACTGACAGCGTGTGGAAGCCGATCCCGCGGGCCCGGTCGGCGGCCAGGTCGGCGAGGGCGGTCCCGAGCCCGAGCGACTGGTAGTTCTCGGGCGCCTGGTCCGCGATCAGGATGGCCACATCGCACACGCCCCGTTCGTGTCGTACCGCAGCGATGGAGGTCAACGCGGGCAGTGCCGGCGCTGCACGGGCCGCGCCGACTCGGCTTCCAGGTGCTTGCACTGCCTGCACCAGGTAGAGCCTTCACAACCCGAGGCCAGCTGAACGCACTGCCGGACAGACGCGTGACGCCAGCGACGCGCCGTCGTTGAACCGTACGACTCCATATGTCACGGGCCTCGGGGACGCCTTTCCCCCCGGGGCCCGTGGAATGTCCGGTCCCGGCCTGGACGGCGGGTCACGTCGCAGCGGCGCACGCATGGCGGCGCTGCGTGGTCATTTCCTCCAGGAGTTCAGGGGGCCGGTGGGGAGGTCGGCGTCGTATTCTCCGACCAATCAACCACTGCGGCAGGGATGTTGTGACCGTAGGCGGCCCGTACTGCTGCGATGGCGCGCTCGAAGGTGTCGGCCTGGGTGTCGATGGTCAGCTGCATGCCCTCCCCATCTGAGGTACCCGTGCCCGTTTCGGGTGCGACGTCTCCCTCTTGGCGGCCGACGGGGGCGAGGCCGAACACGGCGGGGCGGAAGTCGCGGGCGGCGGCGCGCACTTCCCGGGCGCCGTCCCACTCCGTGCTGTGCTCGACATCGGGCACCCGCACCGTACGCACGAGGTGTTCGGCGACGTCGGCCACGTCCTGCGGTGTCGGGATGAGCGTGCGGAACGTGGGGAGCACGGTGTAGAGGAGGACGTCCTGGGGGCTCATGGCGATCAGTGCGTAGTACCAGCTGGCTTTGTCGAAGCTATGCCCTGACCACGGGTGCCGTTGCCGTCGTCCAGTAGGACACCCATCCAGTGGCATGACGCCGATCCACCGGGCCAACACACACCTGGCCGAGAACGAGGCCACGGCCATCGACGACGGCGAAGGAATAGGAAGAGTCCGCAGCCCACTGCTCACCACGAGCCGTTAGCCACCGCTCGGCGGCCTGGACAGAATCAACCGGCTCGATGGACTGGCCCCGCATCAGCGGATCCGCGAACGCGGTCATCAACGCCCGGGCGTCCTCGGCCTTCCATCCCCGCAGCACCAGGCCAGAGGACGCATCTACACGATCGCGCACGACGCGAGTCTTCCTCAGCAGGCATCGCCTGTCACGTCGGCCCCAGCAGTCGGCAACTCCCGCCAGGGAGCCCGGGCTCGTGTCAGGGACGTGAACCAGCTTCCACCACCGTTCGTGCCGTCATTTCTCATCGACATCCAGGCGACGAAAGATCACCAACTGCCTCCCGACCCCGTCCACATCTGCTGTTCCTAGAGATGAACGAAGCCAGTGCAGGGAGCGTGTCAGCAGCGGTCGGGGGCTGGAATCCGTGAAGTGGGTGCTGTCCCCGTTCATCATGCCCGTATCCCCCATCCTGTCCCGCATCCGTCCGGCTGTGCCCGCTCGCCTGCCCTGCACCCCGGCAGCGGCAGGTCTTCGTCATCAACCGGCCGGCCGCGGCCCGCTACCGCGACCGGAACAGCGTCAGCGGCAAGCAGTCCGGCCCCGGCAACGGGGGCGAGCCACTCAGCACTTGCGCAGAAGGCATGGGGGGCGTCCTGCAGACCGCATCTCATGTACGTGACGTGGATGAGGTGCGGTCCGAGGGACGTCAGGTCGCGCGGCCCAGGGGAATGCGGCGCAGGGGAATGGGCGCAGGGGAAATGACGACGTTCTCCCCCATGCGCTTGGGGTCGAGCCGTAGGCGCCCACGGCCTGGTCACGTGCGCGCGCCGGACCGGCACCGAGTTGCATCGAGTTCAGCCCGGTCCGCAGCGGTCGAGTGCGGCACGAACCTGGTTGAGCCCCTCTACTCTGCGCTGGCCCCGGTCGGGCATTTGGTCGTCTCGGCGCCAGCGCCAGGCCGAGTACATCGCCCAGCCCAGAGCGCGGCACCGGTGAATCAGATCGTGGTCGGCTCCCGCATAGTGCTGTGCCACCTCTTCGGGCGCATGGGCGAGGTCGAACTCGACCGGTCCACGGCAGCACGTGGCGAGGTCTACGAAAAGCGGCCCTCTCCTGGTGTTGAGGAGGTTGCCCGGATGCGGCTCGCCGTGCAACAGCTGGTCGCCGGCTTTTCCGATGCTGATCGCGGTGCTCAGTTCGCTGAGTGTGTTGCTGAGGAGTTCCCGGTCAGAATCGGGCAGCTCGGGGGACTGCTGCCGGTCGTTCACCTCTCTGAGCGCCCCGGCGACTCGATCGGTGAAATGCGGTGCGTCCAGATCAATCTGGCGCAGGGCGGCATGGTGGCGCCGGAGCGCGTCTGCGTAGTCGGCCGGCGCGATCTGTGATTCCACGGGTTCGTAGTAGGTCCAGAGCGAGATGGCGAAGGCATCACGTACATGGACTCGGGGGTCGAGGCGGGGCTCGAGCTCAGCCACAGGAGCGTCGACGTCGGCGAGACGGTGAGCAACCTCTACTTCGAACTCAGAACCAGCCAGATGTCCCGAAGGTGCGACCCGGGCCAGAACATCGCACGGGACCAGGCGCAGCACGACACGGTCCGAGTTGTTGATGACGACCACATCGTCGACGTGGAGGCCGAGCTCCGAAGCGGTCGCCCGTCCTGCCTCGACTGCGCGACTGAGTTCCCGTGGCTCCATACCGTCCTGCCTCCTTGTCCAGGCTCGTGAAGAGCCCGGGCCGAGGGTAGTTGAGCACGTCATCGGTGTTAACCGGGTTTCGTACGGGCCGGGGCTGACGCCAGGAGCGGGCTCGGCCGCGGCCGGACTCTGGTGTTGTGGGACTGCCGCGATCGTGGGCGCACTGATCACCGTGCTGCTCGCCCTGTCGTCGGTATACCTGGCCTGGGTGGCTTTGCGGCCCAATCCCGCCGAGGTCTGCGTCGTCGGCTTGGAGACGTCAAACCGGCGGCCTGGCACAAGCCGGCCCATCGAACTGCGACGCCACCTTGCTCAGCAACAGGCCTGAACGTCCTGCCGCTGTCCTGACGGTGTCACGCTGTCCGCCCCGGGTCCCCACGGATATGTCGTCGTGGCAGGGTCCGTGTGGCTGTGTCACTTTGTGAGGGCGTCATTGGGAGGTGGTTCCGGGAGCCACCTCGCATGAATCAGCAAGATCAATGTCCGTGAGTTTCGGCTCTGGCTCAAGTTCTCTGGTGCATCCACGCTCCGCTCCAGCACCGCGAGCCGAGGATTTCCAAGTGCCCGACTGCACCCTTACCGCTCCACCCCTTCAGGTGTACTACGGCCACTGTGCCAGCAGCGTGGTCAAGTCTCAGCCGGATTCGATACGAGAAGACCGCATTCGTTGCAGGGGTCGCCTGGATGCCCGCTGCGCAGGGGAATTGAGGGGAGCTACAGCTCCCGCTCGGCGACGATCTCGCCATCCACTACCTCGCCGGTGATGCGGAAGCCGAGCTGCACGTAGAAGGGTTCGGGTCCGCCGTCGCCCGGCTGCCAGGACACCCATAGCCGGCGTTGGCCGCGACGGCGGGCCTCGGCGCACACCGCTGCCACCGCGAAGCTGCCGTACCCCTGCCTCTGCCGGTCGGCGGCGATGTTCAGCCGCCACAGATAGCTCCGGTAGGGCTGAACCGGATGCACCGGGTCGAAACCGGCCATGACGAACCCGACCAACTCCTCGCCGTCACAGATCACTCGGGGCCAGGCGACGTTCCCGTACGCGTACGCCTCGGCGAGGGAGGTGACGACCGGATCGACGAAGCGCTCCTGGCCGGGCCGTACGCGCAGGCGGCATGCCGCATCGATGTTGTGCGGTGTGACCATCGCCAGGTACAGGGATGAACTCACGAATCGGCGCTCCTCGAATGCCAGGTCGGCACCCACTCCTACCAGCAGCCCGCTGATGAGTCACACGCTTTGTGCGGAATCTGGTGCGGTGGTGCTGGAGGGCGGCTTCGGAGCGGGCGCTCGCTTGCCGCCGGGCGTCAGCACCAGCAGGACATTGCCGCTGCAGGCGCCCGGCCCGAAAATACGAAGGAGGTCATCCCCTCTCGTACGGCCGATGTCGGCGGTGCTTTTGTGTGCTTTTCCAGGGAGCAGGGCCGGACTGGGTCCGAACGTACGTGGGGCGGGGTCGCGGCACGCGCCGGGAGATCCTGCGCGGCGGGACCGGATGGCAGCGTGTCGTCATCCGAGGCGTGATCACACGGCTCGTCGACCCGTAGGCCCATGTCCCGCAAACCCACCGCCGGTGGCCGATGAGGACGGCAGTGTCTGGAGGCAGGCGAAGTACTCCTGGAGGTCGTCGAAACGAGGCGGTGCCGCCCGGTGAAGGCCAGGCGGCGCAGTACGGCCCGGCGCCGGGCCGTACGCGGGTGAGGGTGTCGAACAGCATCCGGTCCGTGCGGCCTCCCGGAGGACGTCGCCGCTCAGGGTCTTAATGATCGTTTCAGAATGCTGATCTTGTTCCTGACGACCTGTGGGAGCGGGTGGCCCCGCTGCTGCCATCCGCTCTCGAACGGCGTCGGCGCTACCCCGGGTGACTGCGTGTTCCCGACCGACTGGCACTCGCCAGCGTTATGGACGTGCTGCGGACAGGTGTCACGTGGCGCGATGTCCCCGCAGAGACCGTGGGCTGCTCCGTTGTGACGGCCTGGCGCCGGCTGCGGGACTGGACCGAGGCCGGCGTGTGGCCGCGCCTGCACGCTGTCCTGCTGACCGAGCTTCGCGACGCGGGCGTGCTGGACCTGGACGACTGCTTGGTGGACGGTCGCACGTCCGAGCTCTCAAAGGGGGATCACGTCGGCCCCTCGCCGGTCGGCCGTGCCCGCCCCGGCTCCGAAAACCACCTGATCGTCGCCCGACACGGAACCCCGCTCGCCGTCAATCTGGCTGGCGGCAACCGACGTGACGTCACTCAACTCCTGCCGCTGCTGAACGCCATCCCCTCGATTCGGGGTCTGCGGGGACGCCCCCGACGCAAGCCCCGGCGCCTGTACGCCGACCGAGGCTACGACTTCGTAAGCACCGTCGCCTGCCGCGGAGGTGCGACATCAAACCCGTGATTGCCCGACGCAGGCGTCGGCCCACGGCTCCGGACTGGGCAAGGTGGGCTGGGTGGTCGAGCGCGCCTTCGCCTGGCTGCAGCAGTTCAAACGGCTCCGCACTCGCTACGAGCGATGCGCGGATCTCCACCAGGGCCTACTCGAACTGACCTGCAGCCTCATATGCCTCCTCCGCCGCCTTACGGGCCTGATCCTGAGACGATCAGTTGGCTACGCTGAACCACCCCGGTCGCACCTCGGTCAGAAGAGGTTGCAGCGACTGCACTGCGGACCGCACGTCCTGATCCGTGAGGTCAAGAGGCTCCGGCAGACTCCGCCCATACCAGCGCAGCCGCCAGAGGTCGAAAATCTCCCTCCCGTCGGCTGCGAAGTCCACATCCACCACAGTGCCGTCGCCGCTAACGAAGCGGCACCCTGCCCCATGGACCTTGTAGAAGTAGGTGCTGACGTGATCACTGCGGCTGATCCGGCGCGAACGGGCCAGGCCGACGACGTCCGCCAGCCGCTCAAGCGAGGGGATCGTCACCCTCATGGCCTCATCAATCGCGTTCAGAGCGCGGACGTAACCGAGTACGAGATCTCGCGCAACCTCAGTCCGTTCCATATGGCGTCATCCCCCCTGGGCCCGTGATTGACG
This sequence comes from Streptomyces sp. NBC_01092, assembly GCF_045039535.1. Taxonomy (NCBI): domain Bacteria; kingdom Bacillati; phylum Actinomycetota; class Actinomycetes; order Kitasatosporales; family Streptomycetaceae; genus Streptomyces; species Streptomyces sp. NBC_01092. Next base: position 278,448 of record NZ_CP108659.1, read on the forward strand.
GGATTGTTCCATGGGCCCCCAACGTCTCCGTCGGACGGCATTCCTGAAACGATCAGTTAGGGCCCGGCCGGGACGCCGGCGCGGGGACGTCCCGGGTCAACTGCCCGCCACGGCTGCGGGGCCTGAGTTTCCTTCGCGGCCTGCGCCACGGCGATCGCCTTCTCTTAGGTGTTGTGCCGGCCTGCGTCGATGGTCAGCTGCAGTCCCGGCCCCGTGCGTGATGTCCGGCCCCGTCCTGGACCCCGCCCCCGATCCGTGCCGGCCGGCGGGAGGCCGGAAGACAGCGCGGCGGGCGCCCAGCGCGTACAGCCGCGGCGCCTTCCAACTCCCGTACGGTGCTCCACATCGGGCCCCTTCACCGGGCGGACCGACTGGCCGGTCACGCCGGCCACGCCTGCGGCGGCGGGAGATGCGTGCGGAACGCGCGCGATGCCGGCGACTGCCCTTTGGCAGGCAAGTGCCGCCGCGCGATCAGCCGTGACGAAGCCCGGCGGCTCCTGGCCGCAGGACCGCCCGGGTGCAGCAGCTGCGAAGGCGGCGTCCCGCTGCGCAGGGACGACCTGGACGTCATCTCATGTGGCCGGCCCGGTGGGTTGTCGGTCGTGGCGGGAATCGTTGAGCGCGCTGCGCCATCGCCGGCACCAGGAGCGGCCCGGCCCGCTTGGCGCGGCGCTGGACAAGGGCGGTCTCCACCCGGGCGATGCCCGCCAGCGCGGCCAACTCGCCGGCCAGGTAGTCGTACAGGGCGCCGGTGTCACGGCACTGGACCATGGCGAAGACCGACGCCCGGCCTGTCGTGACGGCCGCGAAGGCGACTGCAGCGTGCCGTGAGAGTGCCTGCGTCACCTCGCCCAGCGCGGCCGGCGCCACTTCCAGCCACAGCAGCGCCTCCACCGGAAAGCCGAAGTGGGACGGGCTCACGTCCACCTCGAAGTGCAGCACTCCGGCCGCCCGCAGTGCGGCGACGCGGCGGCGCACGGTCGAGGCCGACCACCCGGTGGCGGCGGCGAGGTGGGCGATGTCCGCCCGGCCGTCCAGGGCCAGTTCGCCCGCAAGGCGCGCCTCCGCCTCGCCCCAGCCGGACGCCTCGGCAGGAACGTCCGGGCTGTGCGGTGATGGGAGTGCGAGGCCCAGGAGAGCCGCCTGCTCGGACGCGTCGAGCGCGCTCGTGCGGCCCGCCCAGCCGCCGACCCCGGCGACCGCGCGCAGCACGCAGCCCGCCTCGACGTCGCGTATCCCCGGGGTCCGCAGCAGGTGGTCGAAGAGCGGTCGTCCGCCGTCCGATCCCGCGCCCGGGGTACGGACCATGCACGTCAGCCGCGTCCCGCCGGCGAGCGGGGCGATCCACGAGGTGTCGTCGCGCTGCGCGAGGGCGGCGGTCAGCGCGTCGGTGGCCTCCGGCGTGCAGTCGATGCGGACGAACCAGTCGAGCATGCCGATACGCCCGCTGTCGACCAGCCCGACCACCCGGACCACCAGGGCCGACCGCAGCCGGTGGTAGCGGCGCGCCAGGGTGCGCTCCGGGACTTTGATGACGGCGGCGATGCTGCTGAACGAGGCGCGCCCGTCGATCTGGAGGGCATGGATCAGACGACGGTCCAGCGCGTCGAGCGTGACGGACTGCGTCACCTGACCCCCTCCGAACGACCGATCACGTCCATCTCGGCGACTTTACAGCGCGTAAGGGAGCACCGGACGGGACGCTGGCGGCGACCGTCGCAGAAAGGGGCAGACCATGCTGACCGTCCTTCCCATCAGGTACGTGGCCGACGTCGAGGCGTCCCGGGACTTCTACGCCGGGCTGGGGCTCGCCGTCCGGCAGGAGCCCGGCGCGGCCGTCTGGGTCCAGCTGAGCGCTGCCGCGGGCGCCGTCGGCGTCCACGCCGCCGCCGTCTCGCAGGGCCGGCCGCCCGGCACCACCGAACTGGGCTTCGCGACGGACGAACCGCTGGAGCAGATCGCGCAGCGCCTCGAACGCGACGGCTACCCGTACGAGCTCGTCGAGGAGAACTTCGGCCGCAGCATCCGGGTCACCGACCCGGACGGGGTCGTCGTGCAGATCCAGCACATCGACCCGGACACCGTCCGCACGTCAGCCGCGGCCTTGACCGGCGACACCGCCTGACCGGCAGGCCGGGAGGACCCGGCCGACCCGCCCCTCGCATTCCCAACAGATCCGTCACCGCATCGCTCAAGGGCAGGAAGGCCCGGACATGGAACCGCTCGTCACACTCGTTGCCGTCACAGGCCTGCTGCTGCTCGCCGGGGCGCTCGGGGTCATGCGGCTGCGCCGGCCGGCCGCCGCCCTGCGGGGCGGCCTGGCAGCCATGTTCACGCTCACGGCGGGCGCGCACTTCGTCGGGATGCGCGAGGAGATCGTCGCCATGGTGCCGCCGGCCCTGCCGGCCCCCGGCCTGCTCGTCACGCTCACCGGCATCGCCGAACTGGCCTGTGCGCTCGGGCTGCTGTGGTCGCGGACCGCCTGGGCCTCGGCCGCCGTGCTCAGTGCGATGCTGGTCGTGATGTTCCCCGCCAACGTGTACGCCGCCGACGGCGACGTGCCCTGGTGGGACGGGCTCGGCCCTCGGACAGTCATGCAGGTCGTCTTCCTCACGGCCACCGTCACCGTGCTGATCCGCCACCCCCGGGCAATCGCGGGGACCTCTACGGAGCCCCCGCTCAGCCCTCCGGCACCGCGACCGTCACCGGGCCAAGGCCAATGACCGCGACGATCGGTGATCCGCACCCGCGCGAGAGAAGGCTCGGCGCCGCCGGGCCCGCCACACAGCACACTTCGAACACTCGCGTCACCGGAGCGCTGCCCCTCAATCGCAGTGACGGGTGTTCGGGTGTTCGTCACCCGGAACAGCACCCGCGATGCCGACTCCCCCGCCCCCGGCCCGCGAGCCAGCCCCATCCGCACCGACCTGCACCCGGCAGCCACCACCACACGTACTGCCACAGCAGCCGCCCCGCGCGACAACACTGCCCGGCACCCGCGAGAAACGTTGAGGGCCCTGCGCGCGCGGCATCCTCACACGCAAACAGCACGACCAACACCGAACAAGGTCCCCTCCCAGCTCCCCGAACACCGGTACATGAGGCCGATCAACAAGAGGCCCAAGGCAGAGCCCGGGCCGGCCGAGGTGGAGGTTGCGGCCGCCGACGACGCGACCGCCTCAGGCCTTCTATGAGCCGCGCGCTGCGCCATCGCGCCGGCTGACCGTACGACCCGGCGAGCCCGGCGTACGGCTGCGATGCTTCTTGGACCGGCGCCAGGAGCCGATCCCGCAACTGTCGTACACCGCACGACGCCTACTCCCCCACGGCTCACGGAGTCGGCCCGGAAGCGGGCTCCGTGTCGCACGGGCCGACCGCCCGCCGGGAGAGCGAAGTTGCGGCCGTACGCAGCCTGTACCGCCGCAATGGCCCGCTCGTAGGTGCCGGCCTGGCCGTCCTGACGTACATCCTTTGGAGCTGGGCAGTCGCCAGCAACGCCCGCCCTGGTCCGGCTCCTGGTGACGGACCTGACCGAGCTCCTCGCTGCCACTCCAGAGGACTCCGCCGTGCAGGCGGCCGACGCCGCGCCGGAGCAGACCATCGAGCACGGGCGTCGGGGTATGGGCCCGGCCGCACCCGGCCCGGGCCGTGCTGCCAGCAGCTACGAGGACACGGTCACCTGGGCGTGTCGCCGGAGCAGTCCGGTTGTGCTGGTGCACCGTCATTGTCATGACGACGGCCGCCCACTGCCCGTCCGCGGCGCCGGCCCGCGCGATGGTGCGGATTCCCGGTGGTTCCTTCCCGGTGCGATCCGAGAATTCCTGTCCGGAGGAGCGTTTGGTACACCCGGTGGCGGCCGACGGCTCCTGGATGGACGAGCGTGAAACCAGCCAGCCGGGCCGCCGCCCGCAGAGGCGGGACACAGCACCACGGCAGCACCCCCTCACATGCCCGGCCGGTCCTCCCGTCCACAGGCGGCAGACGGCCCTGACACCCGGGAGCGGCTGACCGATGGTCCTCGACCTGATCGTGATCGGTACGGCCATCACCCTGGGGCCTTTGCACAACAGCGCCTTCATCCTGCTGCTCTCCTCACAGCGCGGCGTTCGCCTGGGCCTGGCATTCCTGTTGTCGTGGCTGGCCAACCTGATCGCGGTGATCGCCTGCGTGGTGCTGCTGACCGGCGGTCAGCCCCCCGCCCGTCACAGCGTGCCCTCGACCGCCGTGATCGATGTGAAACTCGCCATCGGCCTGGCACTGGTGCTGTACAGCGCATACCGGCACCACCGACCACCCCGCCCACACAACCCGCCACGCTGGACCACCCGGATCGACGACACCTCCCCGGTCACGGCCGCCGGCCTGGCATGGGTGCTGCAGCCCTGGGCACTGGTCGGCGCCGGCGCAGCAACCGCCGTCGACGCCGACCTCTCCACCCTCGCCAACTGGCTTGCACTGACCGGCTACTGCCTGCTCGCCACACTCAGCCTCATCGTCATGGAGACGTATGTGGTCCGGGCGCCCGCAGTCGCGAACGCCCGGCTGAACGCCCTGCGGAGCCGGCTGGAACGACACCAGGAACAACTGATCGTCACACTCTCCCTCCTCCTCGGCCTGTGGCTGACCGCCCGAAGCATCACCGAACTCGTCACCTGACACCGACAGCCCCGACGACACCAACCCCAACACACGCCACTCCGGTGCCTTCCTGGACGAGGCCGACCACCCCCACCACAACCAAACGACAGACCTCACCGCCTACGCCAAGCGGCGCGTGAGGGTCCATTTCCTATGACGAGACCGCGTTCTCCGTCTAGGAGCTGTTCGCCGGGCGATGGGCGATGGGGCCCGGCGGACCGTACTCGGGTCTGGTCGGCCGGAGTCGGCGTACCGCATTTCCTGCGGTGCGCCACCGCGGCCGGGCCTCGTGCGCTCCGCCAGCACCCCGGAGGATCCCTCCGAGGCACTGATGCGGTTGCCGGTCCGGGGTACCAGGACAGCTGGTCCCGGAGGCAGGTGGTGACGGATGTGTCATTTCCGCGTGAGTCCTCGCGTCGGCAACCAGGTGTCGATGACGGTTGCCAGCTCGTCGCGATCGGTGAAGACGTGTCCGTTCATACCGATGACCTGCGCGGTGCGTACGTTCTCCTCGCGGTCGTCGACGAAGAGGAAGTCGGTCGGGGCGGCCCGCATGGCGACGACGCAGTGATGGAAAGCTGCCGGGGCCGGCTTCGCCTCTTTGATCTTCCCGGAGAAGGCGACGTGGTCCAGATGGTGCAGCCAGGGCTGCGCGGCGAGGAACGCGTCCGCGTGGTCCGAGGGGATGTTGGACAGCAGGGCGACCTCGGCGACGTCGCGGAGGGACTGGGCGTAGGCGACCATCCGGTCGTCGACGCGTGACCAGCTGTCGATGTCGGTGAGGCGCAGTTCCTCGATGGTGTCGGCGTCGACGGGCAGGGACAGCCGTCGCAGTACGGCGGACCAGTACTCGGGCGCGGACTGCCGACCGGCGTCGTAGGGCGGGCGGCAGGCCCAGTAGGCCGCGGTGAAGGCGTCGGTTGGTGTGTGACAGCGGGCGGCCATCTTTCCCAAGGCGCCCGGGCGTTGGTGGCGGGCGATGACCCCGAAGAGGTCGAACAGCACGATGCGGCGGTCGGTGGACATCAGCGTGGGTTCCTCCGGATCCCGAGGGGTGTTCAGCTGCTGCTTGCTGCCATCTCGCTCCTGCGGTCGGATCCGGCGCGCAGGATCCCGGCCGCCACGGCGGTGGTCGCACAAAGCAGGATCAGCAGGACGAAGGCGTGGTTCAGGGCGACGAGGTGGGTCAGCCAGCCGATGGCGGCGGGGCCGGCGAGCATCCCGACGTAGCCGAGCCCGGCGACGCGGGAGACATTGGCCCCCGCGGCGGAGGGGTCGGCATGCCCTGCCGCGCTGAACAACTGCGGGACACAGCCGGACAGCCCCAGACCGAACAGCGCCCACCCCGCGAACGCGGCCCACGTCCACGGGGAGACGGTCACGATCGTGATGCCGACGGCAGCCGTCGCCGCGCCGTATCTCAGGATCGCCATGGACCCGAACCGGGCGACGAGGCGGTCGGCGAGCAGTCTGCCGATGGTCATGGTCGCCGCGAAGGTGCCGTACGCGAACGCGGCAGTGCTCGCGGGTGCGCCGAGGACGTCCTTCAGGTGCAGCGCGCTCCAGTCGTTGGCGGCTCCCTCGCACAGCATGACCAGCAGGGCCAGGGTGGCGAGGATCCAGATGCGCCTGCTGGTGCGGCGGCGCCCGGCGGCCGGCGCCTGCTTGGTCTCCCGCGCGGAGCCGGTGCCGGCAGCGGTGGGTGCGGTCGGCAGCAGGGCACGCGCCGACACCAGGGCGATGGCGATGCCCAGGACTCCCATGGCGGCCATACCCGTGGCGGGGCTCAGCCCGGCGCTCGCCGTAGCCGCTCCGACGAGCGCGGCGATGACGCCGCCGACCGAGAACGTGGCGTGGAAGGCCGACATGACGGGCCGGCCGTACGCCTTCTCCACGTGCACGGCGTGGGCGTTCATGCTCACGTCCAGGCAACCGTTGCAGAATCCGAAGGCCAGCAGGGCAGCTGCCAGCGTCCACGGCTCCCGGGGAAGGCCGGGCAGCACCAGGGTCGCGCTGCACAGCACGCCGGTGGCGGGAACGACGACGCGCGCCCCGAGCCTGTCAGTCAGAGACCCGGCCACCTGCATACCGATGAAGGCACCCAACCCCAGCAGCACCAGCAGTCCCCCGAGCGTCGCGTGGCTGATGCCCACGCGCTCCTCGATGGCGGGGATGTTCACCACCCAGGTGCCCATCAGGGTTCCGCACAGACTGAAGTAGACAAAGGTCGCCATTCGGGCAGCTCGAAGCGAATCATTCATGACGGACACCGTAACGAACATTCTGAGCGGTTGAACACTGTCACTTCGCACACATTGAATGTTCGTTTCGCGTGGTGTTCAATCGCGGTTATGAGCAACGCAGACCGGCACGGGGTGATCGCGCAGGCCGTCAGAGAGACGGGAAGGATCACGGTCCAGGAACTCGCCGAACTGACCGGCGCCAGCGAGATGACCATCCGGCGTGACCTCGACGCGCTGGCCGCGCAAGGCGTCCTCGAGCGCGTCCGCGGCGGGGCGCGCACCCTGCTGCTCAGGGGCGAGGAGCCGCCCTTCGCGCTGCGTGCTCACGAGGCCGTCGACGCCAAGCGACGCATCGCGGCCGAGGTGTCCTCGCTCATCGCCGACGGCGAGACCGTCCTCCTCGACAGCGGCACCACCTGCCTGGAGATCGCCCATCTGCTGCGCCGACGGCCGGTCACGGTGATGCCCCTGTCCTTGCAGGCCATCCAGGTATTCGGCGAGGGCCCGGGCCCGGCCACGCTGATGGTGCCCGGCGGGCAGCCACGGGCCGCCGAGGGAGCCCTCACCGGCCCCCTCACCCTCGCGTCCCTGGCGGCACTGCGCTTCGACACCGCGATCATGGGCTGCTGCGGTCTCAGCGCAGCTCAGGGCCTGACTGCCTACGACCTCGACGACGCGGCCGTGAAGAAGGCCGGCATCGCCTCCACACGCCGCATCATCGTCGCCGCCGACGGCAGCAAACTCGGCCACACCGCCTACGCCTACGTCGGTCCCTCCACCCTCCTGCACACCCTCGTCACCGACACCGCAGCACCCGTCGAGGAGATCAGCGCGCTCGAAAGCACCGGCACCGTTGTCAAGGCTGTCTGACAAGACCCGTCGGCCATCCGGTCGTGAGATTTGACCAAGGGACGTGAGGGCGACCGACATCGATCCCGTGCCGCGCCCTACGGCGAACCTCGCTCACGCAGGGCGCGAGGGAACCCCTCCGACCGACGGCCGCCGGGAAGCTGTGTCGCGGGTCGCTCGCAGGGATGCAAGGAGTTGGAGGCGCTCTGCGTCCGCAGTGCCGGGTTCGGCCGTGAAGACCAGGAGGACCGGACCCGGGTTGCCGGGCAGGGGGTAGGTATCCCAGTCGAGGGTGATTCCGCCGACCTCGGGGTGCTGGAACAGGGTCGTCCCGTGGACGTTCTCCCGAACGTCATGCCGAGCCCACAGCCGCCGGAAGTCGACACTGTGGATGCTCAGTTCGCCTACGACTGCCGTGGCACGCGGGTGATCCGGATCGTCCGCGACTGCGGCTCGCAGCATCGCCACATACGTCGGCGTGCAAGCGCCGCTGGGCGATCCTCACTATGCCGTTGACGACGCTGACGGCCACGGCCACCGCCGCGCCGACGATCACCGGATCCATGCCGTACTCTCCCCTTCCGGAGGGCCTACTCGGGTACGCCTGCGCATCGCATGCACCACAACAGTGCTGATTTCTCCGGCAGTTGTGACATTCGCCTGGTCACAGCCGCATCCCTGTTCCGGCTAAGTGCGCCCCCGCCGCGCAGCGGTGTTGGTTCCGCCGCCCGAGGCGGCGCACGGCTGATCTATTCAGTCGACTGCCGTCGGTCGCTACGGGGCATCGATTAGGCTCGATTCGTCGCGTCATGGACGAACGGCGGGGGTGGTCCCATGGCGGCACAGCGCAATCCCGGCGCGAACGCGGAGGCAGAACGTCCCGAGTACGCCGGCCGCTATCGCCTGGAGTCTCGTATCAGCTCCGATGGCATCGGCGTCGTGCTCCTAGCCCAAACCGACTCCGGAATGAAGGTCGTCGTGAAGGTCGTTCACGCCGAACTTGCCAGCAATCCCGAGTTCAGGCGGCGCCTGCGGCAAAATATCGCTGCGGCCCGCAGAGTGAGCGGCGCCTTCACCGCACCTCTCGTCGACGCCGATCCCGACGCCGAACGGCCCTGGCTGGCCCGGCCGTTCATCAGCGGCCGAACTCGCGGAAGCCTTGCGTGACATCCACAGTGCTGGGGTCGTACACCGGGACCTGAACCCTCACAATGTGTTGATCACTGAGGGCGAACTGAAGGTCATCGATTTCGGCATCATCCGACCCATGAACAGCGGACTTCGATCCGATGCCAGCGAGTTGATCGGTAGACCGCCCTTCATGGCTCCGGAGCAGTTCCAACGACCGCAGACGGTGCCCCGCCGCCGACGTCTTTGCCTTCGCGTGCGTGATCGTGCACGCGGCGACGGGAAGCGGACCGTTCACTTCCGACAGCCCCTACGTCACCGCCTACCAGGTCGTGCATGACGAGCCGGATCTGACCGGCGTACCGAAGGACATGACTCCGTTGCTGCGGCTGTGCCTGGCCAAGGATCCTGCGGAGCGCCCCACCCCCGCCCTTCTCATCCAGAAGCTGCACGACGCGTCATCACCGCTGGGGCGCCTGTGGCTCCCCCACAACCTCGTGCCGGCCGGCTGCCGGCGGAACTGACTCTCCTGGACGACAATCCCCGCGCCGGAATACCGGTCCGCCTCGCCGTGCGTCCGGTCGCCGAGCCCTCGCATCCCTGGGCCCGCCGGGAAGCAAAGCCTTCACTGGACATCATGGCCCTGCCGCTGAGCGGTGCCGAGATCGAGCCAGCCACCGTGCAGTACGGGCCCGGACACGCTGACGCCGCGCGATTTCGCGTCACGGCGCCCGAGCCGGGCCCTCACCGCATCCGGTTCAAGTTCATACATCACGACACCGGGATCGCCCTGCAGCAGGTAGAGACCGACCTGGAAGTCGCTGATGCCGCAGCCACCAGGGCGTGGACACGGCGGTGGTTGCCGCTGCCGGGGAGGTCCTGAGTCCATGCCGCGCGCCCTCCCCACTCGTATCGTCCAGGATCCCAGCGACGGCTTCCGCTGCCTGCCACACCTCGAAACCCAGCCTCCGGATCTCCGTGTCAGCTTCGATGTCCTTGGCGGCGACCGCATTCGAGCCCGTATGTCAGGCAGGTCGGTCCCCGCGCTGCAGGGCGGTGAACACAAGGCCGACCTGAGCTCCCGGCCCGAAGAGGTGCTTGGGGCGACGGCCAGGCTCTGTGCCCGCTGGAAGGAGCGGTTCGTCGACTTCCAACCAGCCGACGACCAAGGCCGGCCGCTGGCCGACCGGCGGCGCCCGTACGCATCGGCCGCCGATCTCCCCGCAGCGCGCCACCCTCGAGGCCGCGGCCAGACTCGGGCAACAAGATGGCTCCCGGGTGTCGCTCCGACGGCCTTGGGGTGCCATGGTTCGGGCCTGTGGTCGACTGGCCGACAGTGTGAGGTTCGCCCAGTGGCCCGCGGCGGGCGGGGGACACTGATCGGCAGGGCAATGTGGGCGGGCTCACCGCCCCGCCCACGGGGTCTCGCGGTGCGTCAAAGGGCACCGGCGACTGCGACCTTGCCCTCCGGCTCTGTTGCGACACCCTCTCGCCCCATGGGGGGACACGCCGACCGAACCGCGTCGATGGGTCCTTGCCGTGTCCGCCCGTACTCTCGGCGCTGTGACGCTGACAGACGGAACGTACCGGCTCGGGCCGTCGACCGGCCGCCTGTTGATCAAGACCGGCCGCGCCGGGCTGGGTCGCCGGGCGGGACACGACCTCACGTTCGAGGCCACCCAATGGTCCGGGGAGGCGGTCGTGGTCGTCGATGACCCCGAGAGGTCGTCGGTGAGGGTGACGGTCGAGACGGGCTCGCTGGAGGTCCGGGAAGGATCCGGCGGGCTGAAGGCGCTCACCGATGCCGACCGGGCCGAGATCAAACGGACGCTGGCGGACAAGGCCCTGCTGCACACCGCAGAGCACCCCACAATCACGTTCCGTTCCACCCGCATCACGGGAACCCCGCAGTCCTTCGAGATCACCGGGGAGCTCACCATCAAGGCCCGGACCCAACCGGCGACGGTGCACGGGAAGGCGAACGGCGAAGGGCTCTTGCGCGGCTGGGCTACCGTCACCCAGTCCGCCTGGGGAATCAAGCCCTACACCGCGTTCCTGGGTGCACTGCGGCTGGCCGACGAGATCCGGGTGGAGTTCGACGTGGCCAGGCTCGAACCGGTGGACAGGCTCGGATAGCCGCCGCGCGCGGCCAGGCGCGACAGCCCATCACAGCCGCCCGGCTCGAAGCTGCGGGCGGATCGGCCCCGCGGCCTACGGTAGAGGCATGAGCGACATCGTCGTCGTGTACGAGCTCGACAAGCCGACAGCCACACGCTCCTCCCCAGTTTCACCGGGGGAGGAAGAACGGCCCGTCCGCAGGGTGCACGCGGCGCCCACCGCTCCAGGCATGCCCACCGCGACGGGACCACGAACCCTCTGTGGCAAGGACACGTTCGCCATGGAGACCGCCCGATGCAGTCCCTCCGAGCACCGCGGGGCGCCCTGGTACCCGACGGAGTACGCATCCGTGGTCTGCCCCGACTGCGATGCCGTCATGGTGATCTGACCGGCGCACGCGCCAACAGCCCCGCCGCCTCCCCACACCGCCCTGCATGCGGAACTCAGATGATCAGCATGCAGTCGGCCGTCGCCGTCGGCGCTGACCGAAACTCCGAGCGAGCCGCCTGGATCGTACCGGGAGTCCGTGGAGTGGTCACTGCAGACCGGATGGAGGGAGGCTGGAGTGAGACGAACCATGTCCCACGACAGCCGTTCCAGTCGCCGAGAAGCTGCGACCAGGTGGGGGTGACCCAGCGGAAGGGAGGCAGCCATGAAGGTCGGAGTGCTGACCGGCGGCGGTGACTGTCCCGGCCTCAATGCCGTGATCCGCAGCGTCGTCCGCAAGGGCGTCCAAGAGTACGCCTTTGAGTTCGTCGGACTGCGAGACGGCTGGCTCGGCGCGCTCCAGGGCAATGTCGTGCCCCTCGACATCTCCAGCGTGCGAGGCATCCTCCCCCGCGGCGGAACCATCCTTGGCTCCTCCCGCACCAACCCGTTCAAGCACGAGGACGGGCTAAGACGCGTGCAGAACACCCTTGACATGCACAACCTGGATGCGCTCGTCGTGATCGGCGGCGAGGACACCCTCGGTGTGGCCGCCGAACTGAGCCGGCAAGGGATCAATCTCGTCGGCGTGCCGAAGACCATCGACAACGACGTGTCCGGCACCGACTACACCTTCGGCTTCGACACCGCCGTCGGCATCGCGACCGAGGCCATCGACCGCCTCCACACCACGGCCGAGTCGCACATGCGCACCCTGGTGGTGGAGGTGATGGGGCGGCACTCCGGGTGGATCGCACTGCACGCCGGCATCGCGGGCGGCGCCAACGTGATCCTCATCCCGGAACGACCGTTCGACATCGATCAAGTCTGCTCATGGGTGCAGAGCCGATTCAAGATCAACTATGCGCCGATCGTCGTGGTGGCCGAAGGAGCCGTCCCCAAAGAGGGGCGAGTGATCCTCAAGGATCGGACGCTGGACGAGTTCGACCATGTACGCCTGTCCGGCATCGGCGAGTGGCTGGCCCGGGAGATCTCGCACCGCACGGGCACGGATGCCCGCACCACGGTCCTTGGTCACATCCAGCGCGGCGGCACCCCCAGCGCCTTCGACCGGTGGCTGGCCACCCGCTTCGGGCTGCATGCCGTCGACGCGGTCAAGGACAGTGACTTCGGTGTGATGGTGGCCCTGCACGGCACCCAGATCATTCGTCTTCCCCTCGCCGAGGCCACAGCACAGACCAAGATGGTCGATCCGTCGCTGTACGACGAGTTCGAGGTGTTCTTCGGCTGACGGGCTGGGCGCCCGCCTGGCTGTCGGCTTGACCATCCTCGGTCATCCCGCCCAGCGCCCAGAGCGGGATGCTCTGGACCTCGATGCCCTTCCGTCGGGCAGTGCTCGCGTGAGCGGCCTCATAAGCCAACAGACTCTCCACAAGTAGCAAGTCACTTGACCTCGCACGACGCTCTGGCCGCGGCCGCAACCAGTCTTCAATCGCAACTGGAAACTCTGCTTCCCGACCCCCAAAGCTGGCGAGCACCTCACCAGCACCAAGGAGGTCTGCTCCCAGGATCCCGCCGCCGGCACCAAGCTCGAAGGCCAACCGGTGACGCTCAACGCCCGGAGTTCGAAGAGTCCTGCTGACACCCGCCCACTAACAGTCCCAGCAGCGGCGTCAAGGCCACTACTACCCGCGCCGACGCAACGCTGTCCCCAACCCGACGGCACCATGGAGGGTGTGAATCGATGGACGGACGTCACCGTCGCCGAGGCGTACGCCTCTCGGCGCGGCTAGGAGGTCGGCTACCGCGGAGCGGGCGAGCAGGAGTCGACGTACGGAACCCTCGACGACCACGCGTTGCGCTATGGCGCGGAGGTGCTCGTCCGCGGGGCCCTCAATGGCCGCCACGAGCGGCGGCTGTGGTCAGTCGTCCTCGTCGCCGCTATGGCGGTCCCGGCTTGTTCTGCTTGCCGCCCCTCTCCCCCTTCGGGGCTCTCTGTCCCTTCCGAGTCCTGCCCCTCGTCGTCGGCACGGGTAGAGGCGGAGGGCGACGACAGGGAGCCCGTAGGCATCGGCGATGCGCTCGGGTCGGTCTGAGTCTCATCGGCGGGGCCGCAGTCGGCGCGGGGAGGAGGCATCCCTCGGCAGGGTGACCTTTCCGCCCGGCGCCGGGCTTGTCCAGCGACGGACAGTGAGGCGAGAAGACTGGAGAAGTCCCGTCCTCGGGACGCCGTGTCCGCCCGCACAGCGGAGGCCGTGGTTCCGATGCGTCACTGGAGAGCAGGGTGTTGTCCATGGAGGGAGGATCCGCAGTACCTGATCGAGACCGGTGATGCGCAGCATGCGCAGGATCAGCGGGTCTGCGCACACGAGGACGTGCCGCCGCGCTCCCGCAGTCGTCGCCTGGCCTGCACGAGCAGGGACAGGCCCGAACAGTCGATGAACGTCACTGGGCGCAGGTCCACGACCACCTTGGCTAACCGACGGCGTGTCACCGAGTCGAAGCGGTCACGAAGGGCCGTCGCACCGCTGATGTCGATCTCGCCGACGAGCTCCACGATCGGTGTCCTGCGACGCTGCGCCGACGTAGGGCAGTGGCGGCGGCGTTGCCTGTCGAGTACGACGGCAGCGACTGCCCGGCGTCCTGCTGCTCCTCACGCATCACAGCGCTCCTCCGATCGAGCGGACAGCGCCTCCACGCCCGCAGAAGGCGTCATCCCGAGGTCTACAGGCGCGACTCGAGGTCCGTACATCGGAGTGTCGGCAGACCGCCGTCACTCGATCGGGTGAGTGAACAGGCAGGAGTCGATGGCGCAGGGATGCGAGAGGCAAGCAGGCGTGCCAGGTATCGCACGCGGGCGTCCGACGCTCGCCAGCCGCCGGCGCAGAGCAGATCGCCGCCCGGCAACCAGGGGTGCGCCGTCCACAGCGCAGGCAGGACGAGCGGCGGGCGGATCGGCTGGAGCAGTCCTTCGCGGGCGGCCTCCAACCCCCAATGGCACGGCCGGTGTTCGCCTCCACTGGTTCCGGATCGGGCCGCGGCGCCATCAGTCGGCACAGTGGGCGGCTGTGGCGTTCACCGGGGACGGGTCTGGGTGATGCGCCACAGGCGGCGGGGCAGCTCGCCTTCCTCGAAGGCGTGGACCTCGTTCAGGATCCACCCGTCGGCGAGGGCGTCTACGAGGTGCCGTGGGAAGAAGTGCACGGCGAAGCCGCCGTGCTCGAAGATGTCGTCGCCGTGAGCGGTGCCGGCGCCGTAGTGGGCGTCGCCGGTGTGGCGGACGGTGTAGACGAACACGCCGCTCGGCCGGAGCACGCGGTGGATCTCGTCGACGGCTGCGTGGATCTCCCTGGTGGACAGGGCCATGCACAGCAGCATGTGCGCGAACACTGCGTCCACGGAGGCGTCGGCCAGTGCCAGCGGCTCGCGTACGTCGTGCACGGAGACGGTGACCTGCTCGGCCACGCCCCGGGTGCGGGCGGTTGCCTGCAGTTGCTGAAGGCCAACAGGGCTGAAGTCGGTCGCCTGGACGGCGAAGCCTTCCCGCGCGAAGTACAGGGCGTCGCGGCCGTGCCCCGCGCCGAGCTCCAGCACGTCGCGGGCACCGGCCGCATGGAAGACGGCGGCGGCATGGACAGCTGCGCCGGAGGGCTCCTCGCCGTACATGCCGGGGTGCGCCGTGTAGGCGTGCTGCCAGTGCTCTTGCTGGGCTTGGGCAAGGTCGCCGTCGCGATCTGGCATGGCGCCTCCCGCCGCTCGTTCCCCGCCCGCCGCGCGGCGGGCTGTCGGAGCTGATCCTGCCACGCTGTGCGACCACGGCGTGGCCGCGACGGATCAGTCAGCGGGCTGTTGCGACCGGTCGCGGCGAGACGCTCGATCATGCCGAGGCAGTAGCGGTCGCGGCGGCTGATGGTGAACCCCGCCTCCTGGGCCAGACGCAGCGGGCGGCGTAGCTGGTGGCCGCCCGCGAAAGGGCTGCGACATCGGCCCCGCCGCAGAACACTGCCCCTTCTTCCGGCAGCGCAAGGGCAGCCACCTCCTCGCATTCCTCGACCTCGCCGCCGCACTGACCTTGATGATCCTCGGCCGCCATCAACAGGCCACCGCACGGCCCTCACTGAATCGTCACCGGACCCGCCGCAGCCGGCAAAACCACCGCCCTCCTCCACGTCGGCCGCGCCTGCCACCTCGCCCACACCCGCAAAAGCCCCACGCCGCCCGGGTCAGCCCACACCGCGGCACCCGTGGCGTACGTCCTCGTCCCGCCCGGCGCCACCGCGAAAACCCTCATCACCGAATTCGCCCGCTACCTCGGCATCCCCACAACCACGCGCATGACCCAGACCCAGATCACCGACGCCGTCTGCCACACCTACACCGCCGCTGGTGTCCAACTCGTCCTCATCGACGAAATCCACCGCCTCAACCCCCGCACCACCACCGGCGCACAAACCGCCGACCTATTGAAAGACCTCACCGAACGCCTCCCCGCAACGTTCGTCTACGCCGGCATCAACGTCACCGACACACCCCTCTTCTCCGGGACACGCGGCGCCCAACTCGCCGGACGCGCCAGCCTCATCGACTGCGGCCCACTCCCCGCCCGCCACGGCACCCGCCGCCCCTTCGCCCACGTCATCACCGACATCGAAAACAACCTCGACCTCCAACAGCACAAACCCGGCATCCTCCCCCGCCACGCCCCATACCTCCACCAACGCATCGCCGGCCACATCGGAAGCCTCACCCGACTCATCCGCCAAGCAGCCATCACCGCCATCAGCGACGGCACCGAACGCATCACCAAACGATCACTCGAAGCCATCCGCCTCGACCACCTCGCCGAAACCCACCACCGCCCCCGCACACGAGGCCGCTAACCCCACCACCCCGCCAGCACAAACAGCCCTGACCAGTACAAACACCAACCAAGCCTTTTCACGCTAGAGCTACCTACGACGAACCCAGCCAGGCTCAGCGCACAACACACAACCCCAGCTCACACACCCCGACCTCACCGCTGGAACCGGTCACCCGACCTCTCAACAAACCAGCAACGCACCAGGTCAGCCAGCGCCCGGTACACCAACCAGCCCCCCTCCGAGCGTCACGTTCGGCCTGGGCCATGGTGGGCGAGCTCGTTGGACTCCGTGCCGGTATGGATGATCGCGCGTCAGGACAGATCGTGGAGCGGGTGGAGCCGCAGGGCGGTGTGAGTTACCTGGGCGGCGTGCGCTTCGTTGAGCTGGTGATCGCGCCATGAACATCCGTCCCCCACGGATGCGCGATTCCTCGTGAGGGCCCGGCTTAGCCAGTCGCCCGGCCCCGGGCCCTCACCCCTCTTGGGTTGCACGTGGTCGGCAGCGTTTTGTCCCAGATCGGGATCACGACGCGGAACCGGGACCAAGCCAGCCAGGCACGGGCCCCTCAGTCGCTCCGAACCGTTGAACGCGATAGCGGCCCCGCGCCCCGCCTGCCTGGCCAGGGAGCGGGCCGCCAGCCTCATCCAGCTGAGCCAGCGCCCACACCGGACCGGCCTGGGCGCGCAGGGCCGCAGTAACAGCGGATCCGAAGGACCAGGTCACTCCTGTGGCGACCCGGGAATCTGCGTCGGGCCGAGCCGCTCCAAGGCCTCTTCGAGCTCGACACGAATCTCGGACGGCATCCTCCCGTCCCGCCCCCAGATGAGAATCAACTCCGCCACATGACGGAGCTTGATGTTCGTGTGCTGGGAGACCTCCTTCAAAACCTCCCACCCCTGCTCCGGCGTCACCCGCCCGAGCGCGACGACCATGCCGATCGCCTGGTCCACCACGGCATGCGAAACCACAGCCTCCTTGAGCTGATCAACCTCGGCCTCCAGCTCAACGCCCCGCTCGCTGCCGTCATCGGACTCATCCGGTACCTGCGCCACACCCCCATCCTGTCCCCTGTGTCAACCATTGGGCCCTCGGTGTGGCCTGACCGATGAGTTTTGCGCGCCGTGCTGGTCTGTACGCCGAATACCGACTCACGGGAGGCTGACGCCATGCGGAATCTGACCTTCGCCATGAACATGAGCCTGGACGGCTGCATCGCCGCGCCCGGCGACGACCTCGGCTGGAGTGTGCCGAGCGACGAGCTGTTCCAGTGGTGGTCCGACCGGGTGGACGCGACGGGCCTGGCGCTGTACGGGCGCAAGCTGTGGGAGACCATGAGCTCCCACTGGCCGACCGCCGACAAGCAGCCGGGTGCTACACCGGCGGCGATCGAGTTCGCCGGCCGCTGGCAGGACATGCCGAAGGTGGTGTTCTCCTCTACGACCAGCACGGTCGACTGGAACACCCGTCTGGTCACCGGCGACGCCGTCACCGAGATCACCAGGCTCAAGGCCGACGACGGCGGCCCCATGGACATCGGCGGTGCCACACTCGCCGCGGCGGCCATGCGGGCCGGACCCATCGACGAGTACGCGATCGTCACCCATCCGGTCCTGGTGGGCGGCGGCACGCCGTTCTTCACAGCCCTGGACAACTGGGTGAACCTGAGCCTGGTGGAGACCCGGACGTTTCCCGACGGCGTGGTGCTGACCAGGTACGAGACCAAGCGCTGAGTGCCCGACGGCGGATCAGCGCGGGCTTCGGGCCACCCAAGGATCTCGTGGCGCTGTGCTCCGAGGCGATCGTGACGTCCCTGCCGGATCGATCCTGTTCTTCACCGCAGACGATCCGTCCGGATAGAGATCCGTGCAACGACGGCAGGCGGAAGAAGAATGCGGCCGGCGCAGCCGGCCGGAGCGCCCGGACTGGATCGTCGAACTCGGCATCGGCGCCGACCGCACCCCCGTCCAGGTCCACGCCGGCGACTGCTACATCGCGGGCAAGCGGCGCCGCGCGGTCAGCCGCAACGAAGCCCGCCGCCTCCTCGCCGCAGGCCTCGAAGCCGGCACCCACCGCGAACCCGACACCCAGCTGCACATCCTCGACCTAGCCCGACCCTCGCAGCAGTGGCCCCTCGCGCCTGGAATGCGAGCTGGAGGACATCGACCCGTCCAGGTGCTCCGCCTGGCCCGTGGAGTGGCAGCGCGCCTTCCACCTCACCTGCCTACACCTGGACGAAGGCGGTGCGCTGCCCACGAAGGCCAGGAGTGTCGTGCGCCAGGGCGAGGACCTCGGGCGGTGGGTACGCGCCCAGCGCCTCGGCTTCGACAAGCTCACCGCCGTCCAGCAGTGGATGCAGGTCCTCGGCATCGAGCCCGCGAGTGAGGACGAGAAGCCGAAGCCGCGCCTTACCCAGGCCGACAAGTGGGCGCTCAACTTCGCCGCCGCCACCCAGTTCTACGAGCGTGAGGGGCATCTCCGGGTGCCGCGCAAACACGTCGAGACGCTCGCGCCCGCCGCCTGGCCGCCATCGCCCTGCCCGAGCAGGAAACCGACGCGCTGGTCCGGCTGCTGACCGTCCGCCAAGTACCGGTCCGCGTCGCATGACCCTTCGTGCTGTCTGGCCCTGTACGCGCCAGGGACAGATAGCTCATGGCCGAGGCCTGTGGCAGGGCTGCGGTTAGTCCTTCAGGACTGCAGTCGTGCTCGCACTGGACGATCCGGAAAGACAAAACGCAGTTACACAGGAGAGACCATGTGAGGGTAGAGCCAATGCGGGTACGACTACAGAATGCCGCCAGGCGGCACTCAAATTAGTCCCTTCAGCGATTTCTCAGAAATTCTGACAGCATGCTCACCATCGCAACCGTCAGCAATCCCCGCCACCTCTCGGTCAATCACGCCACCAATCCGATTGAGCTCACTCAATCCAACAGATGGGAAGGCCCACCGCATCCATTCAATGATTTGCCGCACTCTGGCAGAACGGCGCACCGCGGCGCGCTGTGACGTATCCGCCACCGACTCACGAATGATCAAGTCCACAGCATTAACTAGGCGCGCTTTAGGGCGGTCGAAATCCGCGAAGATCAGATTCAAGATATCAGCAGGCGCGAGAGGAGCGGAAACCCCTGCGATGGCGGACAATGGGTAGGCATCAAGCTTGGAAAGCTCCATCATATTTTCTCCGCCATCCAGCACCAGATCAATTCTGGCCGCCTCGGCCACTTCGTCCATACGGACGGTGAGACGATGACTGCCGGGCGCGCCGCACTTGCGAGAAAATACAGTCAGTCGTTCGACATCAAGAACAAACAACGACCCGTCAGGGAGGTAGGCGGAACCGTCAAATGCGACTGTTCCCAGATCTGGATGGGGTCCACGCCAAACCTGAACCAATACCGGCGCCACCTGAGCCCGTGTCCGAGCTGCAAGGTGGCCACCCTCAACGAGACTAGCTTCAGGTGATGGAATTTCCATAAAATCCTCCACCACCTCTGTCGAGCCAAAAATCACACGCGGGTGGTTCCAGCATCTGAACGGCTGCGATTCGCATATTCTGCTCCCGAAGATCTATTACACCAGAACGGGGGTCGCCGCAGCGAGGCGACCCCCGTCATCCATTCGGACTATCCGCTGGTATGACTTTCCAGGATCGACATTAGCCTCGAATAGTAACCGTCGGCACTGGGGTCTGGCATGTTGAAATGATCTCGCATCAGTTTTTGTGCCCTCGTAACGGCCCTCGACTGCTCCCCACTGCACGCTGGGCACTGCGGATAGAGATTCTGTGAGGCACCGGGAGCGAGTCCCGTCGGTGGCTGATGATCTCCGACCATCGTGGCACCTTCAGGAGACTCACCACAGGAATGGCAGCGCAAGCCCTGCATGGCTTCAGACTGAGCCGCAGTCACATCTGCACCAGTTGCGGGGACTGACTCATCCGCGTGTGGCCCCTCCCTGATGAGACTCACCTGACGCTCCGGACGCGAGAACCCACCCACGGCGTCGCACACCACTCCCCGGACAGCACACAGGGGCCTCTCGCGCCTCCTGCCACGGAAAGCTCGCCGAAGCCCCTGCTGTGCAGTCCACCCCTACCTCTATTCGCTTCTGTATCTACAGAGCGTGTAAGGAGAAGAGACCGTATGGCCGACCTTACGCCGCCTGCCCCGACGCCACCCCCCAATTCGGGGGAGGCTCAGAGAGAAGCCAAGGTGTTGCTCGGCGACTGGGCATTCACCGGACTCACGGTGGTTCTGTACGTGGCCGTTGTGGCTCTGCTTCTCCTGGCTTTGTCGATGTTCCAGGCCGGGGACTACACAGCCTTTGGCCCACTGCTCCTTGGCGGCGTTGCCTTGGGGTCGGTCGCTCACAAGCCATACCGGCACGCCAAGCGGCGCAATAGGCAGCGGGCCGAATCGCACGCCCGCCGTGAAGTCGAGTGGGCCAATGCAGAGGCGGACGCTGCCGCGGCTGAGGAGCTAAGGACTTCCACACAGAGTGGGCCGGTCAGCCAACTGACCGGCCCACTCTTGAGGGGGGCGTCAATGGTCACAGCGGCGGCCCGCCAACTGCGGATCGACTCGTCGGCCGGGTCCGGCTCGTAGTGACCGACATGCTCAAGGTGCGGGGCTCCGCGCCCAGGTAGACGGACAGTCGTGACGGTCCGCGGCAGCAGCAGAGCCGCGGACCGTCACACAACCGTGCACTCAGTCATCGGCGTCGGCGGGTTCTGCGGTCCAGGTGATGTGTGGCGGCACCACTCGTGCACACAACGGTCCCCGCGAACATCGGTGAGGCCGAGACGGCCGACCAGGAGGCCGGTGCCCACGGAGGCATCCAGGACCTCGACGGGTACGGCGTCAAGCAGCAGCTTGGCCCGGCGGAACATGGTGAAGGTTCCGGAGTCGCCGATGGTGCCCCCCGACAGGTAGATGAACCGGCCGCCTGGACGGCCCTGAATGTGGCTCCCCTCACATCGCGGCCACTCGGTGTTGCCGGCATGGCGCAGTCCAGGGTCCAGGTGGCGAAGACGGCGTCGCCGGGCTGCGGGGCGAGGAGTTCGGTAGGTCGGTCTCGGCGTTGCACGGCAACGTGGATGTTGCGGTACTCCGGGACGTCGGCGCCGGAGAATGTTTCCGGCGGGCAGGTGAGTCCGGGCAGGTCGACGGCGTCGATGCGGATGTGCATGCCGGTCATCGTCTGCCCATCTGGGTCAACTCTCCGCAACTCAGGCGCACTTCATCTCTGATCGACCCGAATGGCTTGTCGGTGACCCTTCATGTCGCTAACTTAAGTCGTCAAGTAACCCAAGTTAATTGGCGACTTACACTCCTCCTCTCCTCCCCTCTCTCCGGGGCCGGGAGTTCCAGGGTCCGAGGTCGCACCTGTCGCGGCAGCGCGTGCACTCCCCATGACGCCGCGGCAGGGCACACCCCCCACCGCACCCATCGAGGTACCAGGAGGGCGCTGATGCGCCGAAGAGGTTCCAACTTCCTGACCGCGGCCATGCTCTGCGCCGCGGGATTCGCCGCGGCACCCGCTCCCGCCGGAGCGGCGGACGCAGGCCCATCAAAGCCGACCGAATGGCGAGAGGCATTCTCGCCGGACGGCACCATCACCCGCGTGAAGATACCGAGGCAGGCCGAGGCCGCACCCTCACGCGCCGACGAACAAGCAGCCGCAGCTGCCGACGTGATCCCCATCCAGAACTCCGGGCCTTCCGACTCCCGCTTCGACATGGTGATCGTGGGCGACGGCTACACCGCCTCCGAGATGGGCCTTCTCCGTCAGCACGCACAGTCGAAGTGGGACGAGCTCTCCACCACGGCCCCCTGGGACAAGTACCGCCAGAGCATCAACGTATGGCTGGTAAACGTCGTCTCCAACCAGTCTGGCGTGGACAACGACCCCACCGAGGGCGTCGACCGTGACACCGCCCTGGACATGGGCTTCTTCTGCGGCGGCCTCGAACGGCTGCTGTGCCTGAGCGAGCCGAAGGCCCAGGCGTACGCGGCCCAGGCCCCCGGCGTCGATGCGATCGTCGCCGTCGGCCACACCACCAAGTACGGCGGTGCCGGCTACCCCAGCCTCGCCACCGTCGCGGGCGGCAACGAGCACTCCGGACGCATCGCCATCCACGAACTCGGCCACTCCGTGGGCGGCTTGGCCGACGAGTACTTCACCCCGGACACGACCTACCCCGGCGGCGAACCCGGCGAGCCCAACGTCACCACCGACCCGTCCGGCTCCAAGTGGGCGTCCCACCTCGGACAGAGCACTCCGGACGGCGGCACCATCGGCGCCCACGAGGGCGGCAGCCAGTACGAGCGCGGCATCTACCGGCCGTCGCAGGACTCCCTGATGCGCAGCCTCGACAAGCCGTTCAACCTCATCGGCCTCGCCGCGATGGACCAGGCCATCGACTCCAAGATCAGTGGAGTGGCACCCGGCACCTCCGAACCGGCCCCACGCTAGACAGCAAGGCCCTCGGCCCGTCCGCGCCCTCACCTCACCAAGGGCCGGACGGGCACGAGTGAACGAGGAACCCCGCCGGCACCGCTGCCCACCGGCAACCAGACCAACGCCCTGAACAGCACGTACACAGAACTGCTTCCGCCTGGCAGAAGCTGCCTTGCCGAGCCACCACAAACCTCACGACCCTGATTCCAACCAAGGACAGGCGGGGCGACACTCGCCGTCGACCGCAAGAATTTTCGCGGCCGACAGTGTGCTCACCCTCACCCTGCGCCCCCCGCTTGGCGAGCAGCTCCCTCAGACGTCATTTCAGTTGGTGAGTCTGCGGTGGCATATGAGGGTCGCGGCGATGGCGGTGAAGGCGAGGAAGTATTCCGGCTTGCGCTCGTAGCGGCGGTGGAGGCGTCGGCAGCCGGACAGCCAGGAGACGGTTCGTTCCACGACCCAGCGGTGTTTGCCCAAGCGTTGGGATGACTCGATGCCTCTGCGGGCAAGGCGGTGCCGGATGCCTCGGGAGGACAGCCAGCGCCGCAGGTGCCGATAGTTGTCTCCGTTGTCTCCGTTGTCTCCGTGCAGCTTTCCGGGGCGTCGGCGCCGGGGGACCGCGACGTGAGCGGATGGGTGGGATGCCGCGGACAAGCGGGATGAGGGCCTGGCTGTCGTGGAGGTTGGCGGCGGAGATACCGATCGCCAGGGCGGACCGCGACGGTCGACGATGAGGTGGATTTTCGATCCGTTCTTGCCGCGGTCGGTCGGATTCGGTCCCGTCAGCTGCCCCCTTTGAGGGCTCGAACGCTGACGGAGTCGATCGCGCACCGCGACCAGTCCAGGTCGCCGCGGGAAGCGAGTTCGTCCAGGACCATGCGGTGGAGTTTGGCCCACACCCGGGCCTCGGTCCACTCGGTGAACCGGGGGAAGGCGGTGACTCCCGACAGTCCCAAGCCCGGTGGCAGTTGGTGGATCCTCGCTGTCGGGATGCTGGATTCGCCGACGGTGGTGCGGATGACGGTCGCGCCTGACGCTTTCCATGACGAGGACTTGGCGCGGCGGCTCGTCGAGGACTTCTCGCTGCCCGAGCGCGGCGTGCTGCCGGAAGGAGCGGTGTCCATCGAGGCGCCGCAGGGCCTGCTGCTCCACGACCTGTTGACCAAGGAGGGCTGGGGCGTCGACGACCCGTGGACGCCGCTCTTCCGCGACCTCGCCGAAGCGGTGGAGGACCCCGGCGTGCGGATCAAGGAGATCGGCCTGGAGCAGGCGCAGGACTTCGCCGACGTCCTGCGGTCCGCGTTCAACACCACGAAGCCCACGCGCGAGTACCGGCACAAGATGTCCGCGGCACCGTTCTACGCCGACGCCCGCTGCCTGGGTGCTTACGACGACCAGGGCAACGCCGCGGCGGTGGTGACGGTCTGGTCGGCCGGCCCGGGGAGACCAGGACTGGTCGAGCCGATGGGCGTCCACACGGACCACCGCGGCCGCGGCTATGGCCGGGCGATCACCGTCGCGGGGGCGGCCGCACTGCGGGAGATGGGCTCGTCAAGCGTGCGCGTGTGCACGCCGAGCTCCAACGTCGGCGGCGTCGCCACGTACATGGCGGCCGGGTTCGCGGCGAGGCCGGAGATCGCCGACCGGATCCGGAAGGTCTGACGTCGGGTCTGCGGACCTTCTCACCATGCCGCAGCACCTCGTATGGCGGCCATGCGCGCGCCAGAGCCTCGTGCGGTAGCCGTACGAGGTGCTCTGCTCTCGACTCGATCGAACATCCACTGCTCCAACTCCGAGGAGTCCGGCCGACGAGGGCGGTTCCATCCGTCATCCGCATAGCACCTACCAACGACGTACTGCGCAAATGACCGTCCGCCAGCCGTACAAACCAACCAACCACTTCAAAGCGCCGAAATCAGTAGCGCGCGGACTGCAACTGGTCCAGCTCCTCGCCGATCGCCTCCCGCAGCACATCGTGCTGCGGACTGAGCGCGAACTGCTCGTCGCTCCACCTCTCGCGCGGATACAGCCACACCGGCATACCCACGAGTTCCGCCGGCTCCCACTCAAACCGCGGCCACACATGCGCATGCAGAAATCCATCGGTATTGCCAAGAATCTCCAGGTTCACCCGACGGAAAGCCGGATCCAACCGACTGCACGCACGCGCGACCGCTTCCCCCAGCTGATCCATGTCGGACAAGAAGGCCAATCTCCTCGCTCTCGGCAGGTCCGACAGCCGCTGCACAGTCGCGTCATCCGCCAGGAGCACTGAATAGCCCGGCAGGAACTGGACGTCTCCGATCACCGCGAAACCCGCTTCGAGACGCCTGAGCACGGCGGGATTCTCCCCTCGCAGTGCGCTTCCGATCCGGTCCATCCGCCAGTCATCACTCATGCCGGGACCCTACACACACATGATCAACCTGCCCCCGAGCCCATCCTGCCAGGGGAACCACGCTCTTCACTCCCCATCCCCCTCACACCGTTCAAGATCCAACCATGTGAGGGGAAGAGCGATACCGGCCGATTCCAAGGCTCTGTCCGCGCTTTCGTGAACCTGCGCACTGGGGTGCTGTCCCTCACCCTGTCAGTAGGAGGGTCGACCCAAGTCGCCCTGGTCAGCGTCTGGCGGCTGGTGACGATGGTGCGACGCCGAACCATGTTCTCCCATGCCGCCTTCCGGTACGTGGACGCCGTGATCGGCACGATCGTGGCGGCCGCCCACCTGTGGTTCACGGTCACGGCCCTCAATGCGCCGGGCCAGCGGGACGACCCGGGCGTCACCGTCATCATGGGCGGGATCGGCCTGGCCATCCTGGGGGTCGCGCTCATCGTGCTCGTACTGCGGATGCTGCTCGCCCAGGCCGTCGCGCGCGACGTCGAAGCGGCGCAGATGCAGGCCGAGTTGGATGAGGTGATCTGATACCGATCGTCGTCGACATCGACGTGATGCTGGCCAGGCGGAAGATGTCCGTGGGCGACCTCGCGGACCGCGTCGGGATCACGCCCGCCAACCTGGCGGTACTCAAGAACGGCCGCGCCAAGGCGGTGCGCTTCGCGACGCTCGCCGCGCTCTGCGAGGTACTCAAGTGCCAGCCGGGCGACCTGCTGCGCTGGGAGGCCGAGGACGCCGCGAGCGGGCGACGTGCCCCAGAGCGGGCGTGAAAACGCCTAGCACCACCGGCCCGTGACACGGCACGTCGACCGCATGGACGTGAATCGCCGATCAACCGCAGCACCATCCCGACCTCGTTGGGCAGATTCCGGTTGACTTGCACCGCACCGTCTTGGTCGACGATCGCGACCTGCGAACGTGACCTCCCGACAGCGAGCCCCCGCCCTTCCAGCGCGGAAGGGCGGGGGGTCGTCGCTGGGCGGGCAGCCAGGGCTTCGCCGTAGTCGCTTTACACCAGATTCGCGACGATCCGTCAGGTCGACGGGGTTACTCGACGGATCTGGTTCTGCGAGAGAGACGAGACGCGGTGCATTCAGCGGATCGTGGACCGCCACGAGGAGTTCAGTTGCGACGGCTACTGCGGACGACGCGTCTGACGACACTGGCCGAACCGGGCCGGGCAGAGGGGTGAACTGCGGTCACGGGTTCTGCCGTGCGTCGAAGTGGGCCGTGGCCAGGACGGAGCCGTCCGCGTCCAGCACCCGGGCACCGGACACCGTGTCCAGGTCGACTCGCGTGGGGGCTCCCCAGTAACCCCGGCCGGCGTCGTCGAGGGAGAACTCCCCGATGTTGACCGACGTGCCGTCCGTACGCTCCAGCCGGCAGCTGACCCTCCCCGCCTCCGCGTATTCGTCGCGCGAGTCGGCGGCCTCGGACTCGTCGTCGGCCCGGGAGTCGGATCCGGACCCGTCCGGGCCGAGGTGGACCGACATGTAGATCCAGCCCGGAGATCCGGTATAGGCGAAGATCCGGCCCACCGGTCGATCGTCGGGGGCCAGCAGAGACGCTTCGAGCAGGCCGTGCTCCGCGCCGCGGGGCTCCGAACTCCGCGAGGAGGGAGCCGACGCTCCCTCGATGACCGTACCGACGGCCCAGCCACCGAAGCCGAACCCGACGGCGGTCACGGCGGCGGCCGCGATCGCCACGCCGGCCCGTGGTCGCCGCCGACGTGCCGGCCGGTTCAGGCGCAGCCTGTCCGTCACCCGGGTCTCGAAGCCAGCGGGTGGCTCGCTGCCCGGCAGGAGAGAGAGCAGTCCGTCCCCGACGAGCGTCAGCTGCTCGACGTGCTCCCGGCAGGTGGGGCAGCGGTCCAGGTGGGCGATGGCCTCGGCGCGCTCCTGACCGGGGAGGATACCCAGCGCCAGCTCGCCGGCGACGGCCCTCAGCCACTCGCAGTCCCGGTCAGTCATGATCGGCTCGCTCGGGTCCCAGAACCGTCCGCAGTCTCCCCATCGCCGTCCTGATCCGTGTCTTCGCGGTGCCCAGGGGGATCCCTTCGAACTCGGCGATCTGCCGTGCGGTCATCCCGTAGATCCCGGCCATGACCACGGCACGCGCCTGCTGGCGCGGCAGACCGGCCACCGCGGCCCGTATCCGGGATGCCGCCTCGCCGGCCAGTGCCCACTGTTCGGGCGTCCGCGTCACGATGCCGAGCAGAGCCTCGAGGTCCTCGGGGGAGACCGGGGTCGCGTTGCGCGCGCGGACGGCGTCGATCGCCAGGTTGTGCGTGATGGTCGCCAGCCAGGTCTTCACCGATCCGCGCCGGGAATCGTAGACCTGCGCGTGACGCCAAGCCCTTTCGAAGGTCTGCTGGGCGATGTCCTCGGCGAGCTGGGGGTCGTCGATGACAGCGATGGCGATACCGAAGACCATGCGCTGGAACCGGCGGACGAACGCGAGGGCGCTCTCCGGGGCGCCGGTCGCCATTCCCGCCAGCAGCGCCTCGTCCGAGAGCCGCCCGAGTGGTAGGCCCGATCTGCGCATACCAGTGGATACGGCGAACCTCGCCGAACGGATTCCCCCCGTTCCACGCGGGACCACGGCCCCATTCTCCCGCTTGCTCCCGCTTGCCGGAAATCCCCTGGCGCGGTCCGCCCGTACCTCTGGGCAGGAACGATTTCTCACGGAGGGCCGAGACATGGCGACGACGCTCATGACGTTCGTGCGCAGGAACGTCGGGCCCGGGCTGGCCGCCGGAGCACTGGCGGGCATCCTCGTGGCGTGCGGAGGCGGAAACGACAACGACTCGACATCGTCGGCCCCGGAACAGAGCGGCGAGTCGGGAACCAGCCAGGTGGACGTCAAGATGACCGACTTCAAGATGCAATTGTCCCGAACGACGCTGGAGGCGGGTGACTACACCTTCGTCGCCAAGAACGACGGAGACCACGACCACGCCCTGGAGATCGAGGGCTCCGGAACGGAAGAGAAGACGCGCACGCTGGAACCCGGAGAGTCGGCGAACCTCACGATCACGCTGAAGGACGGCACGTACGAGGTCTACTGTCCCGTCGACGGGCACAAGGACATGGGCATGAAGACCGAGCTCACCGTCGGTGGCACCGCTTCACAGGACGGCGGCACCAACACGACCGACGGCAATGGCTACTGAGCGCACGGTCGCGCTCATCGCGCTACGGCTGGCCGCGGCGGGAACGGGCGCGGCCATGGGCGCGATCCACCTCCACCCCGCAGTTGTTGCGTTAGCCAAGTAGACGCTCCCAAGAGAGGAAGGTCTGACGATCCGGCCCCCGCGGCCCGCTCGAGCTGCTACGCCGTTGGAGCGGACACTCCAGCCGACGGGATTCCTGGCCCGGCCCGGAGGGGGAGACCCAGCATTGTGACAGGCCATGTAGCAGGACACGCAATTCCGTATGAGGTACAGGGCAGCGGTCCGGAGCGGGTCCTCGCACTCCACCACTGGCTCAGCGACAGGTCGAGTTTCGGCAATCTGCGGCGGTACCTGGACGGCAGCGCGTTCAGTTACGCATTCGTGGACTGCCGTGGGTATGGCGAGGCGATGGACACCCCCGGCACGTACACGATGGAGGAGGTCGCGGCGGACGTCCTCGCCGTGGCCGACGACCTCGGCTGGGACACCTTCTCGGTCATCGGTCACTCCATGGGCGGCAAGGCCGCCCAGCTGATGTTGTTGGACGCCCCCGCGCGGGTCCGCTCGATCGTCGGCATCTCGCCGGTACCCGCGTCCGGGTTCCCGCTCGAAGGGGAGATGTGGGAGCTGTTCGTCGGGGCCGCGGAGGATTTCGGCAACCGCAGGACGATCTTTGACGTCACCACCGGTAGCCGGCACGACGATGCATGGCTGGATGCCAGGGTGCGCGGCTCGGAACGCTCCTCATCGGCTGCCCTACGCTCCTACCTCGAATCCTGGACTCGCGGCTCCGACATCCACGAGCGGCTCGAGGGAAATCCGACCCCGGTGCTTGTCGTGGCTGGTGCGAACGACCCGGCGATGGGCCCCGACACCATGCGGTCCACCTGGCTGCAGTGGTATCCGAACGCCGAGCTCCAGGTCTTCAACGACGCCGGCCACTTCGCCCCGGATGAGAGCCCAGAGGCCCTGGCCACAGTGCTCGAAAGATTCCTCAGCCGCTAGCCCAGATCTTTCGTGACAGGTCGTCGGATTCTCCAGCGGCCCGTTTCGGCCTTTCGAGCCGATGATGGACAGGGCGACGGCCCGCCTTTCACGCCGGGTTCCACGATTCCGGTCATGGTCGTTCTGCTCGTCGAGCCAGATGATTGCTGCAGGTCAGCCGCGGTCGGGGAGCGTGTCGAGAGTGTCGATTGCTGGTGATCACGCCGGTCTGGGGCCCGTTGACGAGCGAATCTCAGGTGCCGCCTGCGGGCCGTGGTGACCAGCCGGGCGGCGGCGGAGAAGAGGCGGAGCCGTAGCCGGCGGGGTTCCTAGAGCCGGGGCTTGCCACTCAGGGCCCGCAACGGCAGCCAGGCCAGCAAGTCAAGCGCGAGCTGAACGATCTCAGCCAGATCTGTTTCCGGACGGTCCCGCGCAGGAGGGCGCCGCTTGGCGACGTGAGCTTCATCAGCTCCAAAACTCGTCGAGCTCGGTCTGGTCTGTCCAGGTCTCCCAGCCCTCCACGATCTTTCCGTCCTGGATATGGAGGATCAGGGCGTAGTTCATGTCGAGTGTCTTGCCCTCGCGCGCTGCCGTCACGTGGAGCAGTGCGACCGTGTGGGTGTCGTTGGCGAGCACGTCGTGGATCACCGGCCGGTAGGTGCCACCAGAGCGCTCGAACTCCTGTGCGAATGAAGCGAATGCGGCATCCCGGCCCACATGGTCTCCCGACTGGGGGTGGCGGCCCGGTGTGTGCCATACGACATCGGCGGAGAACACCCGCGCCAGCGCTTCCATATCGCCCGCGGTGAAGGCCGCGTACGCCTTCCTGAACACAGCGATGTCAGGGTGCTCGGTCATGGCCCGTCCTCCTGGAACTCGGCCCCGACGGGCCATCCCTTCCGATCCCACCACGACTATGCGCTCCTCACCCGCCGTGGTGGTCCTTGATGCTGTGCCCGTGCGACGGCGGCCAAGGCGCCCCAGCTGCTGGCTTGGGCCAGAGCGCTCGCGAACAGGTCGTCGTGTCGGCCGTTCGATGCCGGCGACGCAGAGGGCTTCGCAGGACGAGGTCGGGTTCGCCCGGCGCGGTGGGTTCGCCGAGGGTATTGCACTGCAGGTCGTGCGGTTCCTTGTCCGCCGGTCCGCCGGCGCGTTCGGCGTTGAGGGCCCGTCCAGGAGAGGCGTCTATTCTGTGCCGCCCGGACTGGGCCGCTCCACCGGTCCCCATGCGAGACGATCCACTTCAGAGCGGCGGCGTGCCGCTGGAACGCCTGCCCGCTGTGCGGGGCGAGTCGCACGTGGGCGCGCGCAACTGCCTGCCTTCTATGGGCGTCAGGCTGTACGAACTCCGGACTCATCACCTGCGTCAGCCTCAACTCAGCTGCCACGGTCATGGGTTGCACGGTAGGTCCGACCACCGACGTCCCTCCCCCGCGTCGAACGCTGGGGGCGACACCGCCCGTACTGGTGCTTGTTCAAGGAGGTCCCCGCAGCCTGCGCCCTGGTCACTGGGTGTTGGAGCCAGGATCACGGCGAACCGGTGCACCACTGCGCGACCCGACCGGGATACCGGCGGGTGGGCCTCGGTGACAGGGATCAGAAGTGCTCGCCGCGGGAGGGATGCGTGGGTAGGCCAAGGCCCGTGAGCCACAGGTCGCCGTTATCACCCGCACTGATGTCGTGCGCCCGCAGCTCGTCCGGACAGGTGGCTCTGCGCGCTCGGCACTCGGCGATCATGAGCTCAGCGATCAGCCGGGGCCCGTCAGGATCCGTTTCCGGCAGTTCGGTACGCCACCACTGATGGTCGGTCAGGGTGTGCCAGCCACGCTCCCCCATCTGGGCCTGACGCTCCGCAGTCTGTTCGCTGCCTCGGTCATGGATGCAGACGGCCAGTTCCCTCCCGTGATCGGCCGGTGTGTACGACACGATCATGTCGCGGCGCCAGTCGCGGGCGGTCCACAGATTGAAGCCGATCCAGTCTCCGGGAGCCTGCACGGGATACTGCTCCACCCAAGCGGCGAGCATGAGCTCAAGACCCGTGACCGCGTGATCCCAACTACCCGCGACAAAGATCCCGTTGAACGTCCATGACGTTGCGTTTCCCGGCCCCTTGCGGTCCAGCTGCCACGTGTAAGGCAGCGCATCGAAGGCGTGTGGCTGCCCCTTGCGCCCGGGCTTCGTGCGGTCGAAGGTCTTCCATTCCTCGTCTACGAACCTGTCCGCGTCGTGCACCGACAGTTCGGCGTGGGTGTGGTCGCCGGACAGCAGCAGGATCCGTTCACGAGTGCACCAGCGCACGCTTGGCCCGCTGGCGGATCCTCCCAGCAGGGTAGGCGCGCCGATACGGGCCACGATCGCCTCATACACCGGCCGCAGCGCCTCACGGCGAGCGAGGCGACCTGCTCCGTCGGGGTAGGCCAGGACGGTGACAGGCTCTGGGGCAAGGGCGCCAGGAGTGTTGAACAGCGTCTCTGCTATCTCCCCGGCCCGAACGGCATGCTCACTAGCGTTCATCATGTGCGCCATCGTTGCAGTCCTGATCTGGTCTCATACAACTGGCCCGCCGTCGATCCGGCGCCGGCTGCAGAAGCACTCCGAGCACCCGTGGGTGCGGGGGTTCACTGGGAACCCTCAGACCTCAGCGCGGGATGTCGACGCGACGTGAGCCGTGTTTGCGCACGTCAGAGAGTTCCGTCGGCGGCTCGCAGGACACGGCGGCGGCGAGCGGCGAGGAAATCCATTCGAGGGTCGCTCCGATTCCTGGTCACCGGACGTCGAGCACAGAACCCGGTAGGTACTTGCGCTCGCCTCGCGACTGGGGGGCGGGGCGTTCGCGCACTATGCCTTGGGGTCGGGCAGCCGGCCAGGTCCGGCGGGCACGATCTCTCTGTCGGCGGCGCCGGCGGTCTCGAGTTCGGCCCGTCGTTGTTCGGCGGTCTTCATGTCGTGGGCGACGGCGGATGCGCGGAGTGTGCCGTCGAGGTCGGTCCAGGTGAGCGCGAAGTTCCGCATGGTGATCGTCATGCGGCCATCATCGCTGGTGGCACTGACAATGCCCCGGTTGCAGGGTCTCGCGGTTGGTATCGGAGACCGCCCTCGTGACCTGCTTCTTCCTGTGTTGCAGACCGCCGGGCTTTTGACCCGGGCTGTCGCGCACCTTCGGAGTCAGCAGCCCACAGGTCTCCCAACTGAGCGGTTGCCAGGGTTGGGGACGAGCTGGGTGTCGAGTCGGCAGTGCGGGCACGCGTCGACTCCGTCGGCGAGGGCCTGGACGCGGGCTGCCGGACGATGAGTTCGGCCTGGCCGGGGCCCTGAATGCTCACGCTGGAGGAAGACGTGGGTGCTCACGCTCTGCGTCGCCAGGGATGGACGATCTCGGCGATCACACGGCATCTGGGCCGGGCCGCAAGACGATCCGCGCCTATCTGAACGGTGAGCGGCTCCCCGGGCAGCGGCCCACTCCGTGCGGTGCCCCACATCGGGCACCATTCGCCCGCACACCAGTTGGGGAGGGACGTCCGGCCACGTCGGCGACCACTTCCGGCTGCCAGTGAGGCGCCTTTCACGAGCCCGAGGTATTCGGGCAGGTTCATCCAGGTGCCCCGGCTCGGTCCGTGCCCACTGCGGCACGCGGGGCTCCGTCCCGCACTCTGCGCCTCAGTCGCCGGTCGGGCCCTTTCGTGCGGGGCGGCGGATGGCGCGGGCGGCCAGGGCGTGGAGGAAGCGGACGTACGGTGACCAGCGGGCCGGCCGGGATACTGTTCCCGTACAGGCGAGTTCGGCGCGGTCGAAGGCGTCCTCCAGGCAGGCGTCGTGCATCGGGCGGAAGGCCAGCGGCCAAGTGAGCCTGGCCAGGCCGCTGGTGGACATCGTCAGCGTGTGGTGCAGCCGCGTGTGCTCCGGACCGGCGGGCAGTACGGCCAGCTCGTGGAAGCCGTGGAACCCCCGTGGACCGGTGAACTCGAAGCGGATCCAGCGCCCGGGCACGTAACCCGACACCGTGTAGCGCACGGGCCCGTGGCCCCCTACCGCGCCGGGCCCCAGCGGACGGTCGAACTCCATTGGCGACCAGTGGCGGCCGGGCCACAGCCGGTCGCGCTGCCCACTTGCCAAGGTATCGACGAGCGCCCCCACTTCGCTCTCCTCGGCGGCCAACAGGCGTTCGTGCACGTTATGGACGCCCATGCGTCCTCCCCTCAACCATATTGGAGGCTGTCCTCCAATAAATTGGAGGGTACTCTCTGATTCATGGCGAGACCACCCCGCTTCGACACCGACCAGCTCCTCGACGCAGCCGTCCGCCTCGCCGCCGCGGGCGGACCGGCCGCCGTGACCATGTCGGCGGTCGCCCACGCCGTCGGCGCCCCCAGCGGCTCCCTGTACCACCGCTTCGCCGGGCGCACGGCACTCCTCGCCGAGGTGTGGCTGCGGACCGTCGAGCGCTTCCAGGAGAGCTACCAAGCCGTCCTCGGCAGCCAGAGCGACCCCCGCCGGGCAGCGCGTGCGGCCGCCCGCCACGTGGTCGGCTGGAGCCGGGAGCACCCGGACGAAGCGGCCCTCCTCCTCTACGGCGCCGCCGACTTCGGCCGCGCCCAGTGGTCCGAGGAGCACACCCGGCGCGCCGACTCCGGCAACCGGCAGGTGTTCGCCTCCCTGAGCGCCCTCGCCGAGGCCCTGGACGCCACGGACGAGCAGGGCCTCGACCGCGTCACCCTGGCCCTGGTCGACCTACCGCTAGCCATGGTCCGCCGCCACCTGCGCGCGGGCACACCGCTGCCGCCACACGCCGAAGACCTCACCGAAGAGTGCACCAAAGCGCTGCTGCGGCAACAGCCTTGCCCCTGACCCAGATCACCCCGCAGCCCACACGAGGACGGGGGCGAAGTGGAGTCCGGCTTCGTAGCCCGTGACCGTCGGTCGTAGCGGGCGGCAATGCCTCATCAACACCCGAGCGGTTGATGCATCGCCGGACAGTACTGCGCTGCTTGGCTCCCGCAGCGCGTAAGCGGGCCATGACGTGTGTTCGCAGCGACCCGCAAGGCCCGCGAAAACACCGCACCACCGGGTCCTCTCCATGGAGAGGACCAAGGCCCTGGGGAGGCCGCATAAGGTCGACCCGCCCCACAACACCCTGCACACCGGCTCTGACGGTGGGCCCGTCACCGTCAGACGGTGCTGTCGTGCCCTCGTCCGGGGGCTTTCCGACGATGACGAATATGACGAACCCAAACGGCCTTCGCGCAGATCAACAACCAGTCCGACGGCTCCTCGTGGCGATGAGGGCCACCGCCCGGTTCCGGGCCCGGTGCATCAGGTGGCATCCGCGCGGTGAGAGCTTCGTACCGGGGGACGGGTTCGCAGACGTGCAGCAGCGTGGACATCCTGCATGGTGGTCCGGCCAGCCCTGTATGCCAGGTCTTCGAAGTACACCATGGAGAGGTTTCGGTACTTTTCTCGCTCGGCGTACACGTACGGCGCGAGGGTGTCCCAGGTGCGGGAGATCGCGTTGCCATAGGCGCCGAGGATGAGTTGTTCGCCGACAATGTCATGGGCGACGAGCTTCCCGACGTCGTCGTAGAACAGTCCCACGCGGCGGATGTGCACCTTCACCTCTTCTGGAAGGTTGCGGTATCCGTTGCCGGCGGGGTGGTCGGCCGCCAGCCGGTCCCGGATGTACTCCATCGACCGGGAGAACTCGAGGGTCCGGGTCTCTTTGAACAGATCGAGGACGATCGGCAGCAGGTTGGAGTGATGAGTGAGTCTGAGCTGCCGACGTGCTGCCACGAAGGACGTGGCGAGAGCTGCGGCCGAGACCACCAGTGCGAGCGCGTTTAGTGCCACCGAACCGTCCATCCGACAACTGTGCCCGTTCTCGCCTGCCGTGCGAAGGGCTTCATGCGGGCTGGACCGGGCCGTCGGCCTGGCCCGCTACGCGCCTTCGCCTCGTAGTGCTGTCTGCAGCTAGGGGCTGGTGCTCGTGCGGGTGACGAGAACATCCGCTTGGCGCCCTCGCAGGAGGCACGGACTGGCCGACGTCCGGCGGGTGTCGGGGCGCACGCTTGGCAATCCGCGCGTCCTCATCATCTGGACCGTTGGACCTCCACACGCGTGCAGCCAGGCCTCGTGCCGGCACCAGGCCGGACAGGCCGCCCGCTTCAAGGGAGGCACGGATGCCCCCCGGGTTCGCAGACGAGGATCTGATGGCGGTCTGTGCCGTCAGGGGCGGGACAGCGTGGTGGGGGCCTGCGGCAACAGGCCCCCGTTCGAAGGGCAACCGCCGTGTGGACCTCGGCGTCAGTCGCAGTGTCGCTCTGAGCTGTCCCTGACCGTCCTCATTGATCCAACGGTTTGCCAACCAGTGTGAAGATCGGGCCCCTTGCCCCGTGTCGTTCCGTCCCTTCGCCGTCGATCTGCCGCTGCATGAGCTGCAATTGGGCTTCAGCCGCATCAGCCTGCCGCCGAGCAGACAGCGCCGAGTCCTGCGCAGTCTGCGCTTGCTGCGTCGCGAGCACCGCCTGCCAGACCGCGACTCCTGCTGCGACGGCGCTGACCGCAGCGCCGGCAATAGCCACTACGGCTTGCGTGTTCACCGTTCCCCTCCCCGCCCTGCTGATCTCCGAGCAGCGCGATAGCGCGCCCCGCCCACCGAGCCGCGCGCCAGTTCGACGTACGTACCCCGGGCGTCCTGCTACCGCAGATCACCGTGTTCACCAGGCCGAAGGCAATCCGTGCTGAGGTCATGATTCTCAGTGTGACGCCTGCGACGGGTGCGCTGCTCGCTACCCGCACCCCGCCGCCACTAGCACCGCCCCCACGCACCATGCGTCATCCCCTCCCCCGAGAACAGCGCGACCCTAGATCATCCGTACGACTACCGAATCGACATAAAGCCCGTCCACCCGCCGGGTACAGCGCCTCGCCCGGCAGCTGGTGGCCTTCGAGCCCGAGCTAGATTTCGCCGCCGGCATGCATCCGCCTCATGGTCCTGCGCTGTACGGCAGCGCATTACGACACCCACGGCACGCTCACAACATTCAGGCCATTTCGCACCCCGGGCACCTCGGCCACACCCGCAGCTGACGGGTAGCGCGAAAAGCCCCTCACCTCCTCAGCCATGAAGACCGCCCAGCCAATCAAGCCACTTATTCAATAGGCAATTTGGTCCGAATTATAGCGATGAGAGCGGTTGATTCTTGTCCGCCCTGAAACGGGGGCACTAGGACGGGTACTTCGAAGCCTTCAGCACCGCAAGGAGAAGGGAGACACACCATGCGACCAATGGCACGCTGGGCAGTGTCAGGAGCTTTGCTCACCGCAGCCGTGGCGGGACCCTTGAGTACGCCCGCCCACAGCGCCCCCGCAACGCTGTACGCCCCCTCGGCCCTGGTCTTCACCACAGGTCACGGCGAGAAGGCCGTCACCACGACGCCGGAGCGCGCGGTGACGCTGAACTGTGCGTACACCACCTCGGGGACTCACCCCGACCCGCGGCAAGCCTGTGCGGAACTGGATCGCGTGAACGGGGACCTCGGACGCCTGGCCACCCTGCGCGGAAATGAGGCCGGGCGACCCTGCACGAAGGAGTACCGGCCCGTGGTCGTCACCATCCAAGGTGTATGGCGAGGGACGCGCGTGAACTACGAGCACACGTTCGCCAATTCATGCGTCAAGGAAACCCAAGGAGCAGCGGTATTCGCCTTCTGAGCATCACGGCTCAGTAGGCCTCTATCCGGTGGGACCTGGTGGTCGGCCGCATATCGCCGGGCGAGACCTCAGCGTCAGGTGAGAAAACCGGCCACAAGGTCCCTTCGCTCCAGGTACGGCAGAGGATGCCTCGAGTCCAATTCAGCGAGGCCCCCTGGAAAGTGACGTACGAACAGGCATCTTGAGCATTTCCCAGCCTTCGCAGCCGACGTATGCGGGCAGCGAAGACTCGGTCATGCCGAGCCACGGCGATGGTGCCGCGACCGAGCCAGCGTGACCTCGGAGCGCCGAAGGTCAGGAGTTCCGGGAGGCGAGGTACTCCTCCACACCGGGCGCCAGGGGGTCTGCGCGTCCACCACGTTCACCGCGGCGCCGACCTCGATAGGGGGACGCGCCGCTCCGCGACCCCGGGGGCAGGACGATGCGAGAGAGCTCCGACGGCGACCTCGGCCGTCGCGCTTTAGGGCCGAAGGGCGCGCTGCGGCTCTTCAAGGTCGCCAGCGAGTGCCCGGGCACCGCGTTCGCTCCGCGCCGCCAGAACGAGGACGGGCCCGGGCCTGTTGCGAAAGTGGATCATCGCCGTGAATGATTACGCCTTGCGGGGCGTGGAGATCTGACAACTGGACAGTGGGCCCGGCTGCAGGCGTTGCTGCCGCAGGACATCAAGCCGGGTCGTCCGCGGGTGTGGACGCGGCGGGAACTGGTAGACGGGATACGTTGGCGGACCCGGACCGGCGCCCCGTGACGTGATGTTCCGGAACGCTATGGGCCATGGGACCGGGTCTATGACCTGTTCCGACGCCGGCAGCGGAACGGTACCTGGGCGAAGATCGTCGTCCAGCTCCAGGCCCAGGCCGCTGCGCAGGGTCTCATCATCTGAGACGTGAACGTCGACTCGACCGTTCTGCCGAGCCCACCAGCACGCCGCTGGGGCTGCGAAAAGGGGGATCTCCAGAAGGAGTCACCCGGCGGGGTCGTCGCCGAGCCAGCCGATTCCCCACAGTTCGAGCCGGTCCTTGAAGCGATCCGTGTCCCCCGGATCGGACTTGGACGACCGAGCAAACGCCCGGACAGGATCCGCGCCGACAAGGCATACGACTCCCGCAAAAAAGCCGTTCCTACCGGCTCAAGCGCCATCGGGCCGTGGCTACGAGGTGCGACAGACTCTCCGTCCGATACGAAGCGACCGTGCTGATCGCAGCGATCAACGAGTGGCTCTGACCAGAACCTTCACAGGGGTCCTATGCGACCCTGACCACGTACTTACCCTGCACGCCACCCGCCTCCAGCGCCCGGTGTGCCGCTGCTGTCTCCTCCAGAGGGAAGACCGTGTCCACCGCCGGGCTCAGCTTCCCCTCGACCACATGGCGGGCGAGGTCGTCCAAGTGCCCCTGCGTGGGGTTGCCGCTGAAGAAGCGCACCCGGCCGTGTCCGTGGACGGTGCTGGCCGCGAGGTAGCCGAGCGATACGGCGGGCCGTTTCAGGTCGAAGGCGATGGTGACCATCCGCCCGTCGGGATTCAGTAGGCGCCGGAAGGCCCGCAGGTCGGTCCCCGCGGTGTCCAGGACCACGTCGAAGCGACCCAGATCCGCTGGCCGGACGGTCCGGTGGTCGACGGCCTGGTGCGCGCCGAGCCCGCGGACGAAGTCGACGTTGGCGGCGCGGGCGAGGGCCGTGACCTCAGCACCGTACGCCCGTCCGAGCTGGACGGCGGCGTTGCCGACGCCGCCCGCCGCGCCCCGTACGAGGAGTCGTTCGCCGGGGCGCAGCCCGGCTTTGTCCCGCAGCGCGGTGACGGCCGTGGTGGCCACCGGCAGCGCGGCGGCGTCCACCAGTTCCAGCCCGTCGGGGACCCGGCCGACCCGCTCGGCGGGCACGGTCACGTACTCGGCGGCACTCCCGAACCCGGAGGTGCGGCCCAAGACCCCCCATATGCGGTCGCCGACCGCGAACCGCGTTACTCCGGCTCCCAGTGCGGCGACCTCGCCGGTGAAGTCCAATCCGACGCGCTGGGGGAATTTCCGACCGGTGAGGAGGCGGAGACGGCCGGCCCGGGCTGCCAGTTCGCCGCCGTTGACGCTGAACGCGCGCACCTTCACAAGGACCTCGCCGGGGACCGGCTCGGGGCGTGGCACCTGGCCCACGTAGAGCACATCGGGGCCGCCGTAGCGGTCGTAGAGCACTGCCTTCATCATGCGGTCGTTCATCGTCTGCCTTTGCCGCCGGTGGCCGAACAGGAATCTGACAGCGACCGTAAGCTCTTAAGTGGACGCAATCGTCCGCTTGGACCGGAAGCGAGAGACAGTGATGGCGGAATCCTCTCGGATCACAGCCCAACACGGGGTACGGGCGGACGCCCGGCGCAACCGGGAACGCGTCCTTGTCGCCGCCCGCGCGGTCTTCGCCGAGCACGGGATCGACGCCCCGATGGCGACCGTGGCCCGCCGGGCCGGGGTCGGCGTTGCGACGCTGTACCGGCATTTCCCGACCCGGGACGCGCTGGTACGGGGCGCGTTCGCGCAGCAGATGGATACCTGCGCGCGGGCGCTCACCGAGGCTCTGACCGCTCCTGACCCATGGCAGGGCTTCCAGCAGCTGGTCGAGACAGTCTGCGGGCTCCAACGGGAGGAACGAGGGTTCCCGGCCGCGTTCGTCGCAGCCTTCCCGGAAAGCACGTCGGAGCACACGCAGTCCCGGAAACAAGCCGAGCGGGACTTCATGACCCTGGTACGCAGGGCTCAGGCGGCGGGCGCGCTGCGGGCCGATTTTCACCCTTCCGACCTCGCCGTGGTCCTGTTGGCACACTGCGGTCTGGTGAGCGCCCTACCGGGTGACGGTGCAGCATCCCGGCGCCTGGTGGCCTACCTGCTCCAGTCGTTCCGCGCCGACGCGGCCAACCAACCGCTGCCTCCGCCGGCTGCGCTGACCCTGCACAGTCTCCCGATCGTAGCCGACAGCCCCCAGGGGCGGCGGTCCTCCAGAGCCTGACATGAAGCGGTACCTGCGCGGGGCACGTCCAGTCCGGCAACTCCACTTTCGCAACAGGCCCTAGCCCACCCGGGTCCTCTGGGCCACCCGGACGCAATCCCGGCGGTGCGTCCCGCGGTCGCAGGCCGTCAGATGGGCCATGTTGCTGAAACGTCGAACTGATCGATCGGCCCCGGCCGGACGCGAAGGAGGCCCGCGGTGGGTGAGCTCTACATCGGCGGTGAGTGGACCCAGGCTGCGGCCGGTGCGCGGCGGGAGGTGGTCAACCCCTACGACGCCTCCGTCGTCACCACGGTCGACGAGGCCGACGCCACCGACGTGGACCGCGCCGTGCGGGCTGCCCGGCGTGCCTTCGACGAGGGGGAATGGGCGAACGCACCCTCCCGGCGCCGGGCCGACCTCCTGCTGCGCGTCCGCGATCTGCTGCTGCGTGACAAGGAGGACATCGCCCGCACCGAGACACTCGACACCGGCAAGACGCTGACCGAGGGCCGGATCGATGTGGAGGACGTGGCGAATGCCTTCCGCTACTTCGCCGAACTCGCGGGCAAGGACGGCGGCAGGGTCGTGGACGTGGGCCCGGACGTCCTGAGTCGTGTCGTCTACCAGCCGGTCGGCGTGTGCGCGCTCATCGCCCCCTGGAACTACCCCCTCCTCCAGGCCTCCTGGAAGGTGGCCCCGGCCTTGGCCGCCGGCAACACCTTCGTCCTCAAACCCAGCGAGATCACACCGCTCACCACGATCGCCATGATCCGGCTCATCGAGGAGGCCGGCGCGCCACCCGGCGTCGCCAACCTGGTGCTCGGATCCGGTGCCACCGTCGGCGCCGCCCTCACCAGCCACCCCGAGGTCGACCTGGTGTCCTTCACCGGTGGCCTGTCCACCGGACGGTCCATCATGGCCAGCGCCGCCCAGGGGCCGAGGAACATCGCCCTGGAGCTGGGCGGCAAGAACCCCAACATCGTGTTCGCGGACGCCGACTTCGACGCCGCCGTGGACTACGCGTTGGACGCCGCCTTCCTGCACTCCGGGCAGGTCTGCTCAGCCGGTTCGCGTCTGATGGTCGAGGACTCGCTGCACGACCGCTTCGTCGAGGCGTACGCCGACCGCGCGCGGGCGATCCGGCTCGGGAACGGACTGGAAGAGGGCACCGAAAGCGGTCCGCTCAGCTCCGCCGCGCACCGCGAGAAGGTCGAGAGCTACATCGCCGTCGGCCGGGAGGAGGGCGCTCGGCTCGTCACCGGCGGCACCCGCCCCGACGACCCCGCCCTGAGCCGCGGCTTCTTCCTGCTGCCGACGATCTTCGCCGACTGCGACCGGTCCATGCGCATCGTCCAGGAAGAGGTCTTCGGCCCGGTGGTCACCGTGGAGCGTTTCCGCACCGAGGACGAGGCGGTCGAACTGGCCAACGACACCCGCTACGGCCTGGCCGGCGGCGTGTGGACCTCCGACGCGAGCCGCGCCCAACGCGTCGCGCAGCGGCTGCGGCACGGCACCGTGTGGATCAACGACTTCCACCCCTACGTGCCGCAGGCCGAGTGGGGTGGCTTCGGCCGCTCCGGCGTCGGACGCGAACTGGGCCCCACCGGGCTACGCGAGTACCAGGAGGCAAAGCACATCTACCAGAACCTCGCCCCCGCCCGCTCCGGCTGGTTCAAGGGCTGACCTCGGCCTACTCAGCGCCCGTCCGCCCGTCCCTGGCGCGACGACCACCACAGACCTGCCGTGCGCCCCTTTGCGCGACAGCCGACGAAGAAAGGCACCGCATGGCCCCCACTACCGCGTACGGCGCCGAGTCCGCCTACGACTACGTCATCGTCGGCGGCGGCACCGCCGGCTGCGTGCTCGCCGCCCGGCTGAGCGAGGACCCCGACTGCCGCGTCTGCGTCATCGAGGGCGGCCCCAGCGACGTCGGCGACGAACGCATTCTGCGCCTGCGCAACTGGATCAACCTGCTCGGCTCGGAGTTCGACTACGGCTACACGACCGTGGAGCAGCCGCGCGGCAACTCCCACATCCTGCACTCACGTGCCCGCGTGCTCGGCGGCTGCTCCTCCCACAACACGCTGATCAGCTTCCTGCCGCTGCCGCAGGACCTGGAGGACTGGGTGAGCCGGGGCTGCGCCGGCTGGGACCCGGCGACGATCCTCCCGTACCGTGACCGGCTGCTGACCGAGATCGTCCCGGTGGCCGAGGCCGACCGCAATCCCATCGCCAAGGACTTCGTCACCGCGGCCGCCCGCGCCCTCGGCGTCCCCGTCGTCGACGACTTCAACGCCAAACCCTTCGCCGACGGCGTCGGATTCTTCTCACTGGCCTACCAGCCGGAGGGCAACCTACGCTCCTCCGCCTCCGTCGCCTACCTCCACCCCGTCCTGGACCGGCCCAACCTCACGCTCCTGCTGGAGACCTGGGCCCACCAACTCCTCACCGACGAGTCGGGACGGATGACCCGCGTCGCCGTCCGCGGCGCCGATGGCGAGCCGGCCACCGTACGCGCCGAGCGGGAACTCCTGCTGTGCGCGGGTGCCATCGACACCCCGCGCCTGCTGATGCTGTCCGGTATCGGCCCGGCCGACGACCTGTACGGCCTGGGCATCCCCGTGAGGGCCGACCTGACCGGCGTAGGGGAAAACCTGCTGGACCACCCCGAGTCGGTGATCATCTGGGAGACCGACGGGCCGCTGCCGCCCAACTCCGCGATGGACTCCGACGCCGGGCTGTTCCTGCGCCGCGACAAGGACCAGCCTCGCCCCGACCTGATGTTCCACTTCTACCAAGTGCCCTTCACCGTCAACACCGAGCGTCTGGGCTACCCCGTGCCGCAACACGGAGTGTGTATGACGCCGAACGTGCCGCGTGCCCGCTCCACCGGCCGCATGTGGCTGCGCAGCGCCGACCCCGCCGAGCACCCCGCCCTGGACTTCCGGTACTTCACCGACCCGGAGGGCCATGACGAGCGCACCATCGTGGACGGACTGAGGATCGCCCGCGAGGTCGCCGCCACCGACCCGCTGAGCGACTGGCTGGTCCGCGAGGTCGCGCCCGGCCCGGACGTCGTCTCCGACGCCGACCTGTCGGAGTACGGCCGCCGTGCGGCACACACCGTCTACCACCCGGCAGGTACCTGCCGCATGGGCGCTCCGGACGACCCGATGGCCGTCTGCGACCCGGAGTTGAGAGTGCGCGGCGTCGAGGGCCTGCGGATCGTCGACGCGTCGGTGTTCCCGACGATGCCCACCATCAACCCCATGGTGACCGTCCTGCTCGCCGCCGAACGCGCCGCCGACCTGATCACCGCGGGACAGGGGGCGCGGCCATGACCGGTACCCAACCCCCCGCACCCGCGTCCGGCATCCCGACCGGGGAGCCCGGCTCGGAGTTCCGCAAGGACATGGGCCCCTGGGCCAACTTCGCCCTCGGCTTCACCTATCTCTCCCCGGTGGTGGGCACCTACACCCTCTTCGGCATCGCGATCGCCGACGGCGGACCGCCGATGATCTGGGCGTTCTTGATCGCCGGCTGCGGTCAGTTCCTCGTCGCGCTGATCTTCGGCGAGGTCGTCGCCCAGTACCCGATCGCAGGCGGTGTCTACCCCTGGGCCCGGCGGCTGTGGGGGAAGCGCTGGGCGTGGATGACCGGCTGGGTGTACATGTGGGCGCTGCTGGTGACCATCACCTCCGTCGCCTATGGCGCCGGCCCTTACATCGCCATCCTCTTCGGCTTCAGAGCCACCGTGCACACCACCGTGCTGTGCACCGCCGTGCTCATCGTCGTCGCCATCCTCATCAACTACCTGGGCACCAAGGCACTGTCGGTGGCGGCCCTCATCGGTTTCGCCGGCGAGCTCATCGGCGCCCTCGTCGTCGGCATCTACCTGCTGGCCACCCACCGTCACCACGGCCTCGGCGTCATCTTCGACACCTACGGCGTCGAACAGGACGGCTCCTACCTCCCGGCGTTCCTGGCAGCCGCCATCATCGGCCTCTACCAGTACTACGGCTTCGAGGCGTGCGGCGACACGGCAGAGGAGGTCGCCCACCCCGGTCGGGTCATCCCCCGCGCGATGCGCCGCACCATCTACATCGGCGGCGCCGCGGCCACGTTCACCTGCATGTCGCTGCTGCTGTCGGTCACGGACTTCAACGCGATCATCTCCGGCGAGCAGGCCGACCCGGTGGTGGACGTGCTGTACGACGCCATGGGCGAGACCGGGGCCCGACTGGTGATGGCCGTGGTACTGATCTCCTTCCTGTCCTGCACCATCAGCCTCCAGGCCGCCGCCGGACGGCTCATCTACTCCTACGCCCGAGACAAGATGATCGTCGGGCACCAGCTGCTACGGCGGTTCTCACACGCCCGCGCGGTGCCGGGTTATGCGCTGTTCGTGTCCGCGGCGGTGCCGCTGCTCATCGCCTTCGCCTCGCTGCTCTCCGAAGACGCCCTCACCAACATCGTCTCGTTCGCGATCCTCGGCATCTACGCCTCGTTCCAGATGGTTGTCCTGGCCGCGCTGCGCGCCCGGCTCAAGGGCTGGCGCCCGGCAGGAGAATTCACCCTGGGCCGCTGGGGCCTCACGGTGAACATCGCGGCGCTGGTCTACGGCATCCTCGCCATCATCAACATCTCCTGGGCCCGCAGCCCGGAGAAGACATGGTGGGAAAACTGGATCGTGCTGCTGTGCGGCGCGGTCGTCCTG
The DNA here is from genome assembly GCF_045039535.1 of Streptomyces sp. NBC_01092. Classification (NCBI taxonomy): domain Bacteria; kingdom Bacillati; phylum Actinomycetota; class Actinomycetes; order Kitasatosporales; family Streptomycetaceae; genus Streptomyces; species Streptomyces sp. NBC_01092. The sequence continues at coordinate 323,080 of NZ_CP108659.1, forward strand.
GTCACCGGCCTGCTCTACATGTTCATCACCCATCACTACGGCCGCGGGGACGCCCCCGCCGGTGACGCCGTACCGGAAAAACGATGACCGTCCGACGACTGACCTGCGAGGCGCCGGTTCGACGCGATGCTTCGGCGGTTGCGGCGAGCAATGTGTGAGCGCCGGGCCGGGTGCTGCAAGATCTGCGGATGGTGGACAAAACTCCACTGCGGACGCTGACGCGCCCCTGAGAAACTGAGACCAGGCCCCGTCGCGGAATCCCCCGTCGCGACGGGGCCGTCGTACGCCATCCTGAACCCATGCCTGCTGCGTCGGGGCAGCCTTTTGAGGTTCTCCGCACGCCGGATGCGATCGATCAAGCTTCCCTGAAGCAGACCATCGCCCTGGCGCGTGGGACTCGCCTCGTACCGCTTCGTTCGGCTCTTGACCCTCACGTGGCGTCAGGCTGCACAGTCTCTCCCGTGGAGGATCACTGGACCGTGGGACGCGTGGCCGAGCTGGCCGGTGTCAGTGTCCGCACGCTGCATCACTATGACGAGATCAGGCTCGTTCGGCCGTCGGCGCGGACCGCGGCCGGGTACCGGGCCTATTCGGCGGGCGACGTGGAGCGGCTGCGGGAGGTGCTGGCCTATCGGCGGTTGGGCTTCGGGCTGCGGGAGGTTGCAGAACTGGTCGACGACCCGTCCACCGACGCGGTCGCCCACCTGCGCCGACTGCGCGGCCTGCTGCTGGAGCGGCGTGATCGCGCTGCCGCCATGGTCACGGCCATCGACAGGGAACTCGACGCACGCGCGAAGGGGCAGAAGGTGACACCGCAGGAGCAGCTGGAGATGCTCGGTGCGCGGCTGTACGACGCGATCGGCGACGCGTACACCGCGACGCGGCGTACCGAACCGCGGATCGCCGCGCAGATCTGGGACGCGCTCGGGGACGCGCAGACGGTGCTGAACGTCGGGGCCGGCACCGGCTCCTACGAGCCTGTTGATCGCAACGTGACCGCGGTGGAGCCATCGGCGGTCATGCGGGGACAGCGGCCCGTCGGCTCGGCGCCGTGCGTGGCAGCCGCCGCGGAGAGCCTGCCGTTCGAGGATCAGTCCTTCGACGTCGCGATGGCCGTCTCCACCGTTCACCACTGGGGGGACCCGCTGGCGGGGCTGCGCGAGATGCGGCGCGTGGCCCGCCGCGTGGTGGTGCTCACGTTCGATACCGACGAGCCCGGATGGCAGGACCGGTTCTGGCTCACCCGCGACTACCTGCCCGAGTTCACCGCAGTCCTCGCGGACTTTCCCTCACTTACCGGGATGGCAGACGCGATCGACGCCCGCGCTGAGCCGGTGCCCATCCCGTGGAACTGCGCCGACGGCCTGTTCGAGGCGTACTGGCGCCGACCGGGGGCGTACTTGGAGGATCACGTGCGCCGTGCGATGTCGGTCTGGACGAGGGTCGGGCCGGAGGCCGAGCAGCGGGCGGTGCGATGCCTCAGCGGCGACCTCGAGTCCGGCCGGTGGGCCGAGCGCAACAGCGATCTCACCGATCTCGACGCGGCAGATCTCGGCCTCCGCCTGCTCGTCGCTTGAGCCGGGTCCAAGTGTCGCCGTCATGGCGGCTTCCGGCCTACCAGCCGGTCATGTGCGGCGCTGAGGGGCTCGTATTCTCCTGTGCCGGTCAAACGCTGGGCAGTCAGGCGACCATCTCGCGTAGTGATTCCGCCAGTGGATTGGCCTCGATGCCGAAAGTGGTGGTCGTGGCCGAGGAGTCCAGTAGGAACGGGCGGCGGAACTGGTATTGCGTCTCGCGGAGTTCGCGGACGAGCGGGTCGCTGAGCCCGCCGAGCCACAGCACGGCCTTGGGCATGGTGGAGAGGCGCGGCGCCGGAGCTCCGGCCAGCGCGCAGGCCCTGGCGGCGAGTTCGCGCATGGACACCGGCGCTGCGCTGGGCACGTGCCACGGCCGGCCCCACGCCCGCTCGTCTGCGCCGACGGTCACAAGGGTGCGGGCGACGTCTCCGGTGTAGGTCCAGCTGTGCGGGGCGTCCAGGTCTGCGGGGACACTCACGCGGGCTCCGGCCAGCACTTTGGGCAGGACAAGCATGCTCAGCAGGGACTGGGTGTCGGCGCCGAGGTAGTCCGAACCGCGGACCTCGGTCGCCCGGACGTCGCCGGCCTCATGCGCCGCGAGGGCTTCACGCCACAGGTGGGCCCGGAGTCGGCCCTTGACGCTCGTCGCGCGCTGTGGGGTTTGCTCGGTCATGGGGCCGTCGACCGGCCCGTAGCCGTAGAGGTTGCTCGTGGTGACCAGGACGGCGTCCGTGGCATGCGCGGCGGTCAGGCACGCCGCCGCCAGCGGCGGTAGATAGGTCGGCCACTGGTGATAGGGAGCGCCTGCGCAGTTGTACAGGGCACTTGCGCCGTTGGCGAGTTTGGTGAGCGTGCTCGGGTCGGACGCGTCGGCCGCTACCTTCTCGATGGCCGGGTGGTCGGGTCCGGTACCGCGTCGCGTCACGATACGGACCTGCTCGCCGCGGTCGGCCAGCAGCCGCGCTGTGGCTGAGCCGACCGGCCCGGCCCCGACGATCACATGCAGTGACATGACTGTACACCTCTAAGTACGGTGATCCGATCAGAGAACACTGTTCTCTCTTTATGTCGAGCATGTCGCGGCGATCGCCCCCTGTCAAGAACAGTGTTCTCTGATCGGTCGCTCGTTCTCGCAGCGTGCCAGAATCGGTGGCGTGACGGCAAAGACACTCCGCGAGCGCGTGCGCGCGGAAATGACCGAAGAGATCCGGGCGGTCGCCCGTCGGCATCTCGCGATCGACGGTGCGAACCTCTCCCTGCGGGCGGTGGCGCGCGATGCCGGCCTCGTCCCCTCCGCGCTCTACCGTTACTTCGCCAGTCGCGACGCCTTGCTCACCGCGCTGATCATCGAGGCGTACGAGGCGCTGGCCGAGGCGGTCGAAACAGCCGAGGCGGCCGTGCCGAGAGCGGACCTCGGTGGCCGGTGGCTGGCCGTGTGCCGAGCCGTGCGTGCCTGGGGGCTGGACAACCCCGCCGAGTACGCCTTGATCTACGGCAGCCCGGTACCCGGCTATGCAGCCCCGGAGGACACGGTGAGCCCTGCATCGCGAGTTCTCCTCACCTTGAGCGGCATCCTGTTCGACGGTGCGGACGCCGGGCAACGCGCAGTGAGCCCTGCCAGACCGCTGCCCGCGGCGGTACACGAGGACCTGGCCCGGCTGATGAACCACTGGCCAGGAGAACAGCCGCAAGAGCAGGAGCCGTCATCGCCCGAGGCTCTCCTCGCGATGGCGTTGACGCTGTGGACGCACCTGTTCGGCCTGGTCGGATTCGAAGTCTTCGGCAGGCTCAACACCATGATTGACGCACGCGAGGAGTACTTCGACCATCAGGCGCGGGTGATGGCCGACCTGGCCGGCCTCACCACTCCCACCGAAGGCACCGACGGCGACACAGCGCCCGCCTGATCGCCGACGCACGGCCTCTCTGCTCGGGCGGCCACCCGTTTCGAGGTTCTGCTCGGCAGACTCAGGGGTAGAGGCCGGCCCGGAACGTGAACGAGACGAGTTGTGCTCGATCACGTGCGCCGACCTTCGTCATGGCCCGCACCGCATGCGTCTTCACGGTGAAGGGCGACACGGACATCTGGGCCGCGATCTCGTCGTTGCCGAGACCGCTCGCGACGAGAACGACCACGTCCCGCTCCCTGGGTGTCAGTGCGTCGAAGCGTCGCAGCAGTTCCCGGTCGATCACCGGAGGCGGACTGTCGGTCATGTGGCCGATGAGCGCGGCCGTCGCGGCGGCCGACAGCGCACCGCCGCCGCCTACGACCTCGGTGATCCCGGCGACGAGTTCAGCGGGGCTCACGGTCTTGCTCAGGAAACCGTTGGCGCCCGCGCGAAGGGCGGCGAGAACGATGTCGTCCTGATCAAAAGTGGTCAGCACGATCACCCGCAACTCTTCGGGTGGGTGCTCTTTGCGGATCCGGCGAGTGGCTTCGACGCCGTCGATGCCGGGCATCCGGATGTCCATCAGAACCAGGTCGACGGGATGGTCCCGGAGGAAGGGGATGACCTGGAGTCCGTCGGAGAGATCACCCGCAACAACGAGACTCGGGTCGAGCCGAGCATCGCTTTGATGCCGGCCCTTATCTCGTCCTGGTCGTCGACGATCAGAATCCGCGTCGTCATACGGCAGCGCCCAGGGGGCTGAATTCCGCGTGGACCCGGAATCGCCCATCGTCACTGTCGATCGTCAGCCGCCCGCTGGAGGACTCGACGCGTTCACGCATCCCCACAAGTCCGAGTCCGCTGCCGGAGCCGGAGCCCGAGCCGGAACCGGAGCCACGTAGTGAGTGCCCGACGCGGTTCTCCACGGTGACGCAGACCCTGCCGTCGCGCTCGCGCACCTCCACCGTCGCCGCACCCTCTCCGTGCCGATAGGCATTCGTGAGAGCTTCCTGAACGACTCGGTAGACCGTCACGCCGACGCTGGGCTCCACGAAACCGGCGGGGATGTCGATGGAGGGCCGCACGTCGAGGCCGATGCTCTCGAAGGAGGCGATGAGGCCTTCCAGACCACTGAGCGCCGGGGTCGGCCGAAGCGCCTCGTCGTCCGAGATCTCGTCCCCGATGCGCAGGAGCGCGAGGATCCGTTGCGTTTCGACCACGACGGTGCGGGCGCTGGACCTGGCTGAGACGAGGGCCTGCCGGGAGGAATCGGAGTCCTCGGGCAGCCCGATCTCCGCGGCACCGAGATGCATGCTCAGCATCGCGACCTGGTGGCCGATGACGTCGTGGAGGTCCCGGGCGATGCGGAGTCGCTCCTCGGTCACCCGTCGGGTGGCTTCGATCTCGCGGGTGGCGATGGCGCTTTCTGCCCGTTCCTCCAGGGTGCGCCAGTGCTCTCGATGGATGCGCAGCGCGGCCCCTGTCGCACCTCCTGCGATGGCGGAGAAGAGCGCGGCGGCTCCTACGATCGCGCCGCCCCGGAATCCTCCCAGCGTCATGAACGCCCCCAGGAAGAACGCCGCCACGATGCCGGTTCCGGCCAGCGGCTGCTTGCCCCTGAGGGTGACCGAGAACAGCACGAGCACCGCCATCATCCACACCGACAGGGGGTCGTGACCCACCGCTGTGACCGCGAAGGACGCCGCGCTGGTCACGACCAGTCCTGCCCACGGCCTCCACCACGAGAGGGCGACACCGCCGCCGGCGAGGAGGACGGAGAGGGCCGTCGGCCAATCCGCCCCTCGCGCAATCGCTGCCACGATCTGGCTGGTGAACACCAGCGCGGCCGCCGAGTAGGCGACCAGGTGCAGTGCCTCGGGGCGGCGGACCCACAGGGGTGCCATGGGCCCGTCCGGATTGTTCTGCGCCTTGACCATGGCCTGATTCTCGTCCACGTGTGCGGCGGCCGTGTACTTCGAATGATGTAGACGGCGAGCCCGGGCCGGGCGATGAGGACGGCAGAACTCATTCGATTCGAAGTGGATGGCAGAACTACTTCGCTCGAAGTACGCGGCCCCTCCCGAGGCCGCTGAGACTCCTCATCGAGGCGACCGCCTCACACCATCACGATCACAAAAACGGGACACCGGATGACTCAGACCACCATCACTTCGAGCACGACTACGACCACGCCGACGCCGCCCGGACTCCGATCGCTGTACCTGATTCGAGTCGCCTTCTCCCTGATCTGGGCGGCACTCGTCGTCACGACCTCGGCCTCGCTCGTGTCGACGGACAAGCCCACAGTGATCGCGGCCGTGCTGTTGGTCATCTACCCCCTGTGGGACGTCATCGCCACGCTCCTCGAGCGTCGCATGACCGGCACCGGCTCCACGGACCGCGTCGGTACCACCAACATGGCTCTCGGCCTCGCCACCACCGCCGCGATGATCATTGCCGTCTTCTCCGCCATCGGGACGGCCCTGCTCGTGTTCGGCATCTGGGCCCTCCTTTCCGGAGCGATCCAGCTCGTCGTGGCGATCCGGCGCCGACGCACCGTCGGTGCCCAGTGGCCCATGGTCATCAGCGGCGGACTGTCCGTCCTCGCCGGTGCCTCCTTCGCTGCCATGGCCACCTCGGCGACGAGCGGCCTGTCCTCCGTCGCCGGATACTCGGCCTTCGGTGCCTTCTGGTTCCTCGTCTCCGTCATCGCCCTGAGCGTCCGCGGCCGACACGAGAGGCGTTGACCACCGCCGCCGGAGCCACCGCCTCTCCCGGAGGCGCCGTCTTCACCAGAGGCCGGCCCAGCCCACCCTCGGAGAGGCATGACCATCGACATTCAGCTGAACAACGGAATCACCATGCCCGTCAGAGCCCCGACTCCGACTGCTCGGAGATATCGGACACGACCTCGGACCGCTTGCCCCAAGAACGCTTGCCGTCTCATGATTTCGCGCACTCATTCCTCGCCCGCGAAACAGCCCACACGGGCATCCGGCACGAATGACAGACTCGACCCATGTCCTCCTCAACATCCGCCCGCCTCAGGGCAGTTGCCGGAGCCGGCCTTGTGCTCACTGGCGCGTTGACCCTCACTGCCTGCGGTGAGGTGCGTGCCCCGGGCTCAACGGCCGCAGCCACGCCGTCCGCTTCGGCGAGTGCCCGGGGAGCCTCACCGTACGTCGAGCCGGGGACCGGTGACGGCGCCCCGCACTACAACGAGAACAACGCCTACCGCCAGTCCGGCGATATGTCGCCCGCGCATGCGAAGGACGCCGAGCGGGAGGCCGAGCGCATCAGACCGGTGCTCAAGCAACTGTGGGAGCAGCGGAAGTGGGAACCCTCGGCAGTGCGCTCGGCTCTGCTGCGGCTCGGCTACGAGGAGGAACGCATCACGAAGGACGGCAAGCGGCTCGGCGGGACGCTCACTGTCCGGGATATGTTCTCGCGCTACGAGAACGACGGTTACGTCACGCCCGAGGGCTCAGAGCCTGTTCCATATCTCCGGTTCTGAGTGGACTTGGCGCCTAGGCTGGCTGTGTGTCCGAGGGCGCCGGGCGGGCCGGGGAGCGGGTGTGCGGGGGCTGTGGTGAACGGCTGAGGCCGGGAGCGCGGCCCGATGCGGTGTTCTGTTCTGGTGTCGTGCCAGGCAGTGGCGTCGGATTCGTCGGCTGCGGAAGCGGGTGGCGGCCGAGCTGGGCGGCGACGGAGTGGCCAAGTGCCTGGTCTGTGGGGCGACTTGGGTGGTGGGGGTGGACCGGCGGTCGAATGCCGTCTACTGCTCGCGGCGGTGCGTGACGAGGGCCTGGCGGGCCCGGAAGGATTCGTACGGCGAACGGTCACGGTGACCGTTGCGCGAACACGTCCGGATCGCACTTCTGACCGAATCCCGGTCAATCATTGTGATCATAGGATTTACGGTCTGACTCTCGGGTTTGAGAGGCGGGCCGTGTCTCGTCACGGTCAACGGCCGTGCCCGGCCCGCGGGTTGGGGTGAGAACCGTGCCCGAAGAGACCGGGAAGACCGGCGACGGCGACAGGGTCGGCAGTGTCAGCGCGAGCCGGTACGCGGCGATTGTGGCCGAGCTGCGGAAGCTGGTGGAGACGGCCAGCCGCATCCAATTCGCGATCGGCGACTACGCGCTGGAAGTCGAGCCGATGCGCGAGTACGGCGGCAACGAGAGGAGTGAGGCGCCGTTCACGGCGAAGGAGTCGCTGTTCCGGCTGGCCGAGGACATCGGGGTGTCGTACTCGATGGTGACCCGGACGAGGTGGACCGCGTCCCGGTGGCCCAAGGAGTTCCGGGTCTCGGGTGTCTCCTACACGGTCCACCGGATTCTGGCCGGGATCGCGGACGAGGAGGAGCGGTTCGAGGCGATCGGCACCCCGCCCGAGGGGAAGTCGCGGTGGACGCCGGACGAGGCGAACCGGCGGGCGGGCCGTCAGGTCGTCAAGCCCGTCACCCCACAGGAGAAGGTCAGCGCGATCCACACGCTGGCGAAAGGGGAGAAGATCGCGGCGACGGTGACCGGGGACCTGCTGAAACGTCCGGCGGTCGTCGCGCGGGTGAGGACCGAGGACCGGGTGAAGGCGGTCACGGAGCTGGCCCGTGAGGACGCGGTCGCCGCCGCGGTCGCGCCGGAGATCCTGCGCCGTCCGGACGTGGTGGCGAAGGTCGCGCTGGCCGACCGGGTGAAGGGTGCAGGCGCTGACGCAGGACGAGTCCGTCGCGGCCGAGGTGACCACCGGTCTGCTGCGCCGCCCGGATGTCGCGTTCAAGGCGATGTCGGACGACACCGCCCGTCACCAGGTCAACCACGCGCAGGTCGAACGCAGCCGGCAGGCCCGCGAGGACTTCGAGGAGAACAGCCCGATCGCCCCGGCGATCCGCGCGATCGACCGGTCGGTGGAGTTCCTCGACCTCGTCACCGCCTGCCACGCGTTCGTCGCGTCGGCCGGACGGACCGTTCCGGGGCTGCGCGACCGGCAGCTCGGTGACGACGAACGCGTCCTGGTCCACGAGAACGTCGCCCGGGTGCGGGCCACCCTGGACTGGATCGAGACGGCCGTCGACACCGGGAAGGTCGATGTCGACGGCGAACTGGCCAAGCTCCTGCAAGGCGAATAGCCGGTGCCACGCGCTTTAGAGCGCAGATCGGCGGCCTCCCAGCGGCACGCCGACACCGTCCGGTTCGTACTCTTCGAGGCCCGCCCGGCCGGGCTGACCTTCCCCCAGCTCGTCCGCTCCGGCGAGCTGACACCCAGCCAGACCCGCGCGGGCCTGGCCTGCCTGCGCGACATCATCACCGAACGGGGCTGGCCTCCCCTGATCTGGACGAAGAAGGACGGCTACCGCTTCTGCACCGACACCGCCGAGCTCCAGGCATACGAGATCGGGATCGTGAGGGAGAAGCTCACCGAGATCCGCCGGTTCATCACCGCCGTCGTCGGCCCGCACGCGTCCCTCCAGCCGAAAGGACGGTGGATCAAGCACCTCAACACCCAGCTCAGCTCGGTGGAGTCCACGCTCGACATCATCTCCGAGTACATCGACAACTGACCGGGTTGGGGGATGGCGTCGCCGTCCCCCAACCCCCGTTCCTCGAAGGGGGGTTGAGTTGTCCCGGCACCGCTGCTACCCCTCCGACACCTACGACGAATGGACCCTCATCGAGCCCCTCCTCCCGCTGCCGGCCTGCGAGTCCCCCAAAGGGGGCCGCCCCGAGAAGCACCCGCGCCGCGAGGTCGTCGACGCGATCCGCTACGTCGTCGATACCGGATGCAAGTGGAGGGCCCTGCCCAGGGACTTCCCGCCCTGGCGGACCTGCTACAACTTCATGGCCCGCTGGGCGGCGGCCGGCGTCGTCGGGCAGATCCGCGACCATCTGCGCAAACGCATCCGCCGTGAGAGGGGCCGGGCGCCCGGCGCGGTCGCCACCGCCATCGACTCCCAGTCCGTGAAGGCCGCCGAGACCGTCGGGATGGACTCGCGCGGCTACGACGGCGCGAAGAAGATCAACGCCCGCAAGCGGCACCTGGTCGTGGACACCAAGGGCCTGCCGCTGTTCGTCATGGTCACCCCGGCCGACATGACCGACCGTGATGCGGCGAAGGAAGTGTTGTTCCGGCTGCGGCTGATGCACCCTGAGATCACCATCGTCTGGGCCGACTCCGGCTATGCCGGAAAGCTCGTGACCTGGGCGAAGAAGCACCTCGACCTGACGCTCAAGACCGTCAGCCGACCACCGAACACTCCCGGCTTCGTCATGCTGCCTCGCCGCTGGGTCGTCGAGAGGTCGCTCGCCTGGATCATGCACGCCCGCCGTCACGCCCGGGACTACGAGCGGCTCATCCAGCACTCGGAATCTTTGATCACCTGGGCCGCGATCACACTGATGACCAGGCGCATCACCCGTCGGTCCTCCCGCAGGAGCGGACAGCCCGTCTCCCGCGAGGCCAACCGGGACTGATCGTTCTCAAGTTCACGGTCGGCAACTCCACCGGACCGGCCCGGGATCCCGGCCGGGAGCCCACTTTCCCACGAACTCCCCTGATCCCGCAGACGGTTCAGCCGTCGAGCCGCCGCATCAACGTGGCCTTCACCTCCAGCCTGCACCACTCTTCGGATCGCCCATTCCCGGTCTCGTCTGCGCGGTGCTTGTGCCCCGGGACTGCGCCCGTTGATCGGGCCGTGTCGGCTTCGCACCTGCCCGCGCCACTGTTCGAAGCCGACTGTCTCACCCTCGAATGCGCGGAAATCTGTGTTTGTTGGAGTAGACATTGGGGTGGGAGCGTGGTTATGGTTTCTCTCGTAGCCGAGATCAAACGGGGCCTGGCAGACACGAACTGCCGGGCAGCACTACAAGCAGGTGCAGTACGCAGGACGGTGCGGTGGTGGAGTTGCGAAGCCAGGGTTGTTGCAGGACGGCGACGGGACTGGCGACCGGACCGGGTGGCCCGCAGTGATCAGGGGCCGCCGTGAGCAGGACCGCGGTTGACGCGGTGGCAGTACCCGTAAGTGCAGTTCGCGGTACCCAGCAGTGAAGTCAGTGAGCAGCACCTCGGTGAAGGCGTCGGCTGCGGACGCGCGCACCGGGAGGTTCGGCAGTGGGGTTCCAAGCCAGAGCAGACGCAGGACGGGCGACGGGGCTGGCTGCCGAATGCGGCGCTGTCACAGGCCGCTGAGCAGTTCGCATCACCAGCAGTACGCAGTACCCACTAGTAGGCAGTTGATCCCAGAGGGAAGAACGGAGGAGCCGAGCGCCATCAGGATCGCCCGGGCCGACATCTTGAACCCGGGTACCGCAGGACATCGATAGTGAGGTGGTCTCCGGTCAAGCAACCGCGATCCCAGCACCCCCGACAGCATCAAGGTCAGGGCTGCGGAAACAGACGGCCGACGCCCTGTCAGGGTCGGCAGATGGTGTAGCAGTTCCTTCGGGGCCTTGGTGCCGTACGGCACCAAGGCCCCTCGACGCGTTCCACAGAGAGGTGCAGATGACAGCAGACGACTCGTTTGGCCGTATCGACGACGAGGACTACCCCGCCTACACGATGGGCCGGGCCGCCGAACTCCTCGGCACCACCCAGGGCTTCCTCCGCGCCATCGGCGAAGCCCGCCTCATCACCCCGCTCCGCTCCGAAGGCGGACACCGCCGCTACTCCCGCTACCAGCTGCGCATCGCCGCCCGCGCCCGGGAACTCGTCGACCGCGGGACTCCCATCGAGGCCGCCTGCCGCATCATTGTCCTCGAAGACCAGCTCGAAGAAGCCCAGCGCATCAACGCCGAACACCGCCGCGCCGCCCAATCAGCGGACCCGACGGCCACGGCCTGAAACGGCTATGCCCTGAGGGCTCGCCCAGGAGCTTCGCGGCTGCCGCCCACGCATGCTGCTCGGAACGCAGGCGTTCCGAGCAACTTCGTCTTTTGCGGACACCAAACGGCGACCGTCGCGCCGGCTGCGGCACAGCACCCTGTCCGGGACACTAGGCGAGCCCGATTTCCAGCAGTTCCGGACAGGTGTCCGCGGCGAGTCGCCGACAAGGGTGGTGAAGGCGCTGAGCGGTATGAACAGCCAGGCTGAACGGTGGACCCTCCTGACCAGCCATGCACGGGTACTGCTGACCCTTGCCCGCGACCCGACCGCACGGCTACGGGACATCGCCGCAGCATGCCGGATCACCGAACGCACTGTCCTGGCCATCGTGACCGACCTTGAACAGGCGCCTACCTACATCGGGAACGCATCGGGCCACGCAATCAGTACGCCCTCCACCTGGACGGATCGTTCCGGCACCCAGCGGAGGCCGACATGCCCATCCGCGTCCTCTTGGAACTCTTCACCGGCCGCGAAGAAAGAGCCGCACCACCCCCGCCGCGCAAAGCACTGCCGCCACAAGGAGAACCCAAGGCACAGCCCCGGCCTGACTAACGCCTGCACAGGCCGTCCAGCGTGTGGCCGACCAGCACGAACGACGCACGGCCCTGACACTTGGCCAATGGCATGCCCGCTTCAGGAACAGGCACTCATTGGTCGCGCTGCGCGTCCATGACGACGCGTGTGTCTCGGCGTTCGTGCAGAAATCCAACTACGGCGTGGAGACCAACGGCCCGTACCCGGAGACAGGCTGCTTCGAGCCGCCCTACGGCCACTGAACGGCGTACCCGTCAGGTCCCTCTCCACCTCGTTCCCGGCGCCCATTCCCGCGCACCCCACGATCGTGCCCTCACCCCGGAGGCGATCGCCCGTATCACCGACACCGGCCGGCCGGCCCCCCTGATCGCCCGTGCGGCGCAGACCTCTCCACTGTGCCCGCACGGGCCAGAACAATCGGCAGATTGGAGGCCGTCGGCCCGGGTACGCGTGCTCGGCCACCGCTGACCAAGCCGCTGGCCGGATCCCCCTGTGGCGTTCCGGCCAGTGGCCACAGTGCTATGCGAAGCGTGCCCAGTCCGGGTCTCGCGGATGTGCCGGGCTGTCCCACACCAATGTCTCATCGACAAGACCGGGCACCTTCGTGTCCTGGTGTCCGTCCGCGTACTCCACGCCTCGGTTCTCATACAGGGCATCGGCGACTTCGATGAGGTAGTCGGCAAACGACAGCCACACGCCCAGCTTGGGGATGCCGGCTTCTTCGAAGGTTCCGATCCGTCCGTAGCCGGGTCCCGGGGTGCAGTCCGCAAACAGCCCGTACAGACCGGTGCCGTCGGTCGCAGCGAAGGCCAGGTACTGCACCATGGGGTCGTCCGGCCGGCCGATCGTGAGGGCCCTCATCCCAGTACGGCAGATGCTGCACCGGAGGGATCCCATGCTTCCTCGGCAACAGCCAGGCTGTTCCCTGTCCATGCGGCGCGAGCCCGGTCCAAGGCGCAGGCGTCCAGCCGAAGTCGGCAGGGTGACCACCAGTGCCGTCGTGAAGAAGGTAGAAGGCCCGTAAGCCCGCGGGGACGGTCAGATCGAGGTCCTGCTCAACCCCACGGATATCGGCCTCCGCAGCGGGCGGAGCAAGCATCCGATAGGAACGCGGGGCATACCGCTGCAGCCACGCTTCGATCCTCACCCACGCGCCTTCAACTACCCGTGCCTGCTGATGGTCGTCACTCATGCCTGCGACTCTACGAACCTCCAGCGAACGCAACTGTGGCCCGCCCCCACGGCAGTTCACACGTCAAGGACTGGTCCTCGCGCCGAGCACGGCGTCAATCCGGCTGACGATCCGTCGGAGTTCGCGAGCACTTCGCGGCGAAATCGCCTGCATCACGGCATCAAAGGAGAGCACGGGCCTCGAAGGGGTTACCTCAATGACCGGCGTCGCTTCTCGTGTCTGGTGGCGGGTATTGCCAACCCGGATGTCTCGTGGCCGCCTACGGGGCATGGACCTTTCGGTTCGTCGTCATGCCGTACGTCGTGGCACGATCTCGAACGGTTTTGAACGGGTTAAAGGCGCCGAGCCATGGCGACGAGGTACGACCAACTCGCATTCCGCTATGAGGTGACCGTCCTCGTCGCGGCCATCGTCGAGTGGCTGTGAGCAGGACCTTCGCGACTGGCCTGGTGCCCTTCACCGATTGTCCGCCTCGAATGCCTGGGCGACGGCCAGGCTGTCCTCATAGACGTGGTGCCGGGTGACGAGGCCGTCTTCGACGGTGAGATGGAGAGCGAACCGCGCGTGATACGCACGTCCGGTGGGCCGTGCGGTCTGACGGATCTCGCCGATCACGACCGCGTCGCTTCCGTCGATGAGGATGCGCTCGACCTCAGTAGCCACACACTCGGGCACGTGGTACTCGGCCAGCTCGCGATAATGGGTGGCTGCGTCGGCCCGGGTGGACCGGTGACGGATCCACGGTGTGGCGCTACGGCCGTGCTCTGCCTCCGGCCAGTTGAACTTCCAATCGCCCTGTTCGGCATACAGCTCGGCGATGCGCTCGGGGTCGCCCTTGCCAATCCTTCGCAGTAGCTCCTCTACCGCAGTGCGCGTATTCGTAGGCGCGGCTGTTGACATCTCTGACCTCTCCGTCTGATCCGCGTCCTCTGACGCGGAGAGATCGCCAAGCCTGCCAGCGCAGGGATCCCGCGACGATTACCACCGAGGTAAGGCAAGCGCAGCATCGAGATCCACTCTCGAACCATCTGGCCAGGCTCCATCTCGTTCGGCCTGCTTACTTCTCTGAACAACCAGTTGAGGCAGCTCGTTGTTTCGATGACTGAGTCAGCGCACCTGGTGCATCGCCGCCGGGTGGGCGCTGGATCTGTTCCGCGGAGGACAGTCGCGGCCCCACGGCGATCTGGAGATCGCGGTGCCCTTGGCGGGGTTCGCCGAGATTCGAGATCGCTTTCCTGAATACGTGTTTGACGCGGTGGGGTCAGGACGGCTCTGGGTGAGTGCAGGAGATGAGGCAGTCGCAGCAACTCATCAGACATGGCTGCGGGATCCGGCGACCGGACAGCTTCTGCTAGACGTCTTCCGCGAGCCGCGCCAGGGCGGGACGTGGATCTGTTGGCGGGACGAGCGCCCTGCGGCTGCCGTACGAGGCGGTCATCGAGCGGACCGCGGACGGCATCCCCTATCTGGTGCCGGAGCTGGTGCTGCTGTTCAAAGCGAAGGCGGCGCGGCCCAAGGATCACGCGGACTTCGACAGGGTCCTACCGATGCTGAGCCAGACGCGGCGCGATGTTCTTGGCACGTGGCTGACACATGTTCATCCCGGACATCCCTGGCTGGTGACATTGGCAGGGCGATGACGCGGGGCCTGAGGGCAGGGGTGGGCGGGGTCTCGGTCCAGAGGGGAAGCTGATCTCGTGTCGGGCTGGGCTGCAGGTGGCTGAGGAGCCTGTCCAGATGGGCTGTCAGGTTCCTGTGACGCCGTAGCTCGCGGATCTGCTCGACTGAACGCTCACGCCAGTTGCCGGGAGCGGACAGCTGGTGAAGCAGGGGGCCCGGCGTACTGTGCTGCGCCCCCTGCGCAGCAACCACTGAGGCGTCAGACCTCCTCGTCCATCCCGATGGTCTTCCGCAGCTCTTCCGAGGCCTCGCCGGTCTTGCCCTCCCGCTCCTCCAGGAGCGCGGCAGCGATGGCGTCCAGCTTCTTCTGGATCGCGTGCTCGGCCCTCTGCTCGGAGTTCTTCAGCAGGGCGAGCAGCAGCAAGGTCACTGCGGTCATCATGTCCCCCGCCAGGAACTGCCAGTGCTCCCCCAGTCCTGCCACATGCACGGCGATGAAAAAGGCCACGAGCGTCAGGCAGATGGCGTAGAAGGGCGGGGAGCTCGTGAAGTGGGCCGCGGCTTCGGACAGACGGTTGTACCGTCCGCCGGACCGCTCAACAGGGTGTCGAACTGCCATTGCGTGTGCCTTCCACCCGGACGGGCAAGATCCCACACCATGTTCCCGCCTCGGCCGGCTGCATGCCCTGCGCACCGCCGCTGGCGCCTGCCCGTGCCATCGCTGTGACGAGCCATCGGCTGGCACGTGCGGGCACGCCCATAGCGGACCGTCACCGCGCTGCGGGCCGCCCGCCAGGAGCGTGAGGTGTCCGTCTCGTTCTAGGCGTCGACACGTTCGGCGAATGCAAACGCGCTGTGCTGGGGCCTGGCAGGCACTGCGGTGTGGTCCGTGTCAGTCGCCGGCCGTTTCCCCCGGAGAACCGGGCCGGACTGGGTCGGCATGAACTGGGCTGGGCCAGGGGCCGTATGTGTGAGGCTGCTCCGCCTTTCAGGTAGTGACCCGCCTGTCGGGTGTCAGATCACCGCCTCCACATCCCGCATGCCATATTTTCCAATTGCTCGCTGTCGTTCCCCACAGAAATACCAAGGCCTGCCCCACCCATGCTCGACGCACCGAACCGGACGCACCCCAAGCGCGGCCTGCGCGCACGCACGCTGAGGGTCTGCGCCGCGTGCGCCGCCGCCGCGGTTGCGGCGTCGCTCGTCGCCTGCTCCCCCATCGGCCCTCCCTCCCGGAAGCAAGACCCATCAGTACGCGCGGCGCCGCCTGCCCTGGGCCCACCGCAAAGTGAGAGGCAGGGGCGGGGCGCGATGCTCGCGCGGGCGCTGAAGCCCCTCCTGCCGGACGGTGACAGGCGGCTGGCGGTGGCGGTGTTCGATCTGGACAGCGCCGACCAGGAGGTCGCCTCCTACAGGGCAAAAGACTCGTTCGACACGGCCAGCATCAGCAAGCTGGGAATCCTCGCGGCGCTGCTGCTTCAGGCGCAGGATGAGGACCGTGCGCTGACGGCCGAGGAGCGCGGGTACGCCGAGGAGATGATCCGCACCAGCGACAACGAAGCAGCCAACTCCCTGTGGCAATCGATCGGCGAGGCGGTGGGCCTCGACGCGGCGCACGAACGGCTGGGACTGGAGGCGACCAAAGGCGGTCCCGGCACCAGTTGGGGCCTCACCCAGACCACCGCCAGAGATCAGGTCCAACTGCTGCGCGCGGTCTTCGCCCGGGGACCGGTGTCCACCCCCCGCCCGCCGAAGGGACTGAACCAAACCTCCCGCGCCTACATCCGCCGGTTGATGGGCCAGATCATCGACGAGCAGGACTGGGGGGTCTCCGCGGCCGGCTCCCCCGGCGCCCAGTGGGCCCTGAAGAACGGCTGGATCCAGCGCAACACCACCGGCCTGTGGGTCATCAACAGCGTCGGCCAGGTCACCGTGCACGGCCACCGCTACCTGGTCTCGGTCCTCAGCAGCGGCAACCAGTCGATGGAAAGCGGCGTCAGGCTGGTCGAACGCGCGGCGCGAGCAGCCATCGGCGCGGCCAGCGCCCACGTGCGGCCCTGGCCACAGTAAGACCTGACCGAGCCTCGCCGGCCCACTGATGGAGGCAGCCCGCTGCGGACCGACTGGCCGCACTCGTCCTACGTTCCCGCCCATGCGCCCTTTGCCCCGGTGGCACCCGGGCCGACCGCCAGGCTCCAGCCGACCCCGCCTTCGCCAGCCTGCTGCGACAGACCAGCGGCCGGGTCCTCACCCCTACCCGGAACAGCTGCGCCTCGTGGCGCACGATCCGGCACCGCAAGGCAGAGTCACGCTGAGCAGTCTGTCGGCGGTCGTAGCGAGTTGCGTTGTTCAACTCGGCCCGTACGCAAGGAAGATGAGATACCCGAGTATGATCATGGCGAACTCGGTCTGCATCTCTCACCCGGCGCGATGGAGCTGTCATGACGACCAACCCACAGCCGTCTCTGCCGATCGACACCAGTAAGGCACACCCTGCGCGGGTCTATGACTGGCTGCTCGGCGGCAAGGACAACTACCCGGTCGACGAGGCGGTCGGTGAGATGCTGCCGCCCGAGGCGAGGGACGCTGCGCGGCAGAACCGGCAGTTCATGCACCGGGCGGCCGCGTGGCTCGCCGCGCAGGGCATCGATCAGTTCCTGGACATAGGCACGGGAGTTCCGACCGAGCCGAATCTCCACCAGATCGTGCAGAACGTCGTGCCGTCGGCCAAGGTCGTCTACACCGACAACGACCCGATCGTCCTGCGTCACGCAGAGGCGCTGCTGATCAGCCGCCCCGAGGGAACGACCGATTACATCCAGGCCGATGTGCGCGACCCGGAAGCGATCGTCCAGCATGCCCGACACGTTCTGGAGTTCGACCGCCCCATCGCGCTGTCGCTCATCGCGCTGATGCACTTCATCACCGATGAACAGGACGCCCACGGAATCGTCCGCGCCCTGATCGACACGCTGCCGTCGGGTAGTTATCTGATCCTGTCGCACGCCGCGTCCGACCTGTTTCCGGAACTCGCCGAACAGGTCGTCGCCCAGTACGCCAAGGGCGGTATCCAGCTCGCCTTCCGCACACGCGGAGAGGTGGAGCGCTTCTTCGACGGCCTGGATCTCATGCCACCCGGCCTGGTGACGGCAACCGACTGGTTCTCTTCCACCCCGGCCCCGGAGGCGGAGGCGAGCGGCATCTACGCAGGAGTGGCCCGCATACGCTGAACCAGGTCGTCCCAGTGGGCCTGGAAGTTCCGCCGCCGGCTGACCAACTGACCAACCGCAGTGCACAGGTTCGCGACGGCATCGCGACAGCCCCAGCCATGGCCCCGTAACCGATGGCGGGGGGCACGGGGGCGCCGGGGACATCCACTAGGCAGACCGAGACCTCCTGCCATGAGTGCCGTCAGCTAAGCGGCCGGGCGGAAGCCGTCTGATCACGTCGAAACGGCGACGTCACGGCGACGCCCTCTTTGCTGTTGTCCATCAGACGACAGCCCTTCCGAAGCGAGCCCGAGCCTGCATCAGCGCCGCCACGGTGCGAGACACGGTGCGAAATACGGGCATCCGTGCCGCCGCCTCCTTTGGAGGCCGAGCCGCGAACCCCTCACCTTCGGACTGACGGTACGCCAGGTAAGTAGGGCACCGCGTCGGACCCCTGAGGCAACGATGCGCGCCGTGTCACGCATCACAAGGCCCACCCAAGTTGCCCAGATCACAGCGCAAATGTCCATTTAGCGTCCATGCTCGAACCGGACACAGAGGCCCGAAGTAGAGCGCATAGGCAGTGACTTGGATGCGCCGTGCCGAAGTGATCCATGACACAGCGTTCGTGATGTTCCACCTCGTTCCCCGTAGAAAGGTGCCAACCATGGCCGCTTACCTCTGCCCGCCTGCCGTGATACACGGCAAGCACACCGTGAAGACCAGCGAGATCGTGGCGGAAGTGCGCGGCCGGCACCCGCACGCGGCGTGGGCGCCGCGGATTGACGGCATCGCGGCCAGTACGGGCATCGAGACCCGCGGGTGGATGCTGCCGCTGGAGACCGCCGTCGCGCCTGGCAGCGGGAGCGGCCTGCCGGCCGCCGGCATCGGGCCGACCCGAGAGGCGCTGGCCGGCGACGGGTTCAACGAGCAGGACGTGGATCGCGTGATCGCCGCCCTTGAGTCGATACCCGCGCCGCAGACCGTCCAGGAACGCACCGCGCCGGCGTGGGCAGCCGTGCAGTCCTACGGGGAGCATGCGGCGCGCGGGGCCCTGCAGATCGCCGGGCTGGACGCCGCAGACGTCGACTGCTTGATCACCAGCCACTCCACCACCCCGGCGCTGCCGGGGCTGGACGTCGCCCTGGCCAACAAGCTCCCGCTCCGCAGCGACGCCATGCTGCTGCCGGCCACGCAGTGGGCCTGCATCGCCGGGACCCGCTCCCTTGCGCTGGCGGCGGATCTCGTGGCCGCGGACCCCGACCGGGTGGTCCTGGTCGTGATAGCGGAGGCACTGAGCACGACCTACCAGCCCGCGGACGACACTCTGGAGTCCTTGATCGTGCGGTTGCTGTTCGCGGACACCGCGGTCGCCGCGGTGGTCACGGGCCGCCCGAGGCCCGAGTCGGTGCTGCGACTGGACGCTGCCTGGAACCACACTCTGCCCGGCACCCAGGACCTGCACCGCCTGGAGACACAGGCGGACGGCACCCACTTCGTGATGGACCGGCGCGGGCCGCGCGCCGTGCAGGAGACGGTCACCGCAATGTGGGAGTGGTTGCGCCTGCGTCACCAGGACGACCCCGAGTCCTGGCACCCCGATGTTCTGCTCGCGCACCCCGGTGGGACGCGAGTGCTGGAGTACATGGAGCAGACGATGCCCGACGGCTGGCCGTCGGGGCTGCTGGACCACAGCCGGGACAGCTACACCAGCGGCAACCGCGGTGGCGCCGCCGTGTTCGACATCATGCGCAGGGCGCACGACGCCGGGCAGGAACCGGGCAGTCGTGCCGTGCTGTACGCAGCCGCCCCGGGCCTCACGGCCACCGCCCTGGCAGGGGAATGGCTGTAGCGCGAGTTCGTGTCATCCGTGACAGCGGTCGCCGCCCATTCCGCCGTGGCGGCGTCTGACGAGCGCACGCCACCCGCGCCACCCGCAGCCGCAGCCGCGTCACCTCGCGACCGACGCCCAGACCACCTTGCCGGTGTCTGTCCACCGCACCCCCCACCGGGTGGTGAGTCCATGCACGACGTGCAGGCCTCGGCCACCGTCGTCCAGGACCCCGCCCCGGCCCAGCCGCGGCCTGCCGTTCCCTGTGTCGCCCACCTCGCACAGCAGCCCGTCGCCGGTCCTGATCAGCCGCAGCGTGATGGGTCCGGTGGCGAAGCGGACCGCGTTGGCGACCAGTTCGCTGACCACCAGCAGCACGGTGTCCCGGGTGTCATCCCGGGTGCCCCATTGCCCCAGCAGCACGGAGACCAGCGCGCGGGCCCGGGCGGCCGCGTCGATGCGGGCGGGCAGACGCCAGGTCGCGGTGTCCTCCTTGCGGTAGCCGATCATGCGCGCGAGCAGCAGAGTCACGTCGTCGCGTCGGCGCGCGGGCGCCAGCGCGGAGACCAAGCGCCGCGCGGCCTGCGGCAGGCCGTCCCACGGGTGCACCGTGGACACCGCGTCCGCCAGCATGCCGATGCCCTCGTCGATCGGCAGGGCGGGATCCTCCACCAGGCCGTCGGTGTAGAGGGCCAGCAGCGAGCCCGGGGGTGCGGCGAACGCGTGCACCTCGAACGGCTCCCGCAGTGCGAATTCGGCGCCCAGCCCGGGGTGGGGGCGTATGTCGACCGGGCCGCCGGGGCCGTCCGGGGGCACCAGGACCGGGGGGAGGTGGCCGGCGCTGGACAGTGCCACTTGGTGGCTGACCGGGTCGTATACGGCAATGCAGCAGGTCGAGCCGAGGGCGCTGTAACCGGCCGCCAGCCCGGACTCCGCGTCGTCCAGCAGCGTCACGGTCTCGTCCAGGTGCTCCAGCACCTCGTCGGGCGCCAGCCCCGCAGACAGCAGCGCGCGGGCCTCCATGCTCAGCTGTCCCATGGTCGCCGCTGCTCCCAGGCCGTGCCCGACGACGTCACCGACCACCAGTGCAGTACGGCCGTCCGGCAGCGGAAAACTGTTCACCCAGTCACCGCCGACGCCCGCACTGTCGGGGGTGGCGGGCTGGTAGACGCTGGCAGTCTCGATGGTGTCGCCGCCGGACCGTGGCAGGAGTCGGCGCTGCAGTGCCAGCACCTGTGTGTGCTCGCGCTGGTGCTGACGGGCCAGGTCGACGTGATGCGAGGTCCTGGCCACCAGCTCTTGCAGGTCGAGCAGCTCGCTGTCGTGGAAGGGGCGGTCCGCCCGCCGCCAGATCTCCGCCACCCCCAGAACGACGGGCGGCGCACCGTCCAGGACCAGCGGTATGTACGCCACACCTGCCGCTCGGTCACTGGGCACCAGGGCCCTTACCAGTCGCGCACTGCCGAGTACCCGCTCGATCGCCGCCCGGTCGGGTATGACGATGGCCTGCGCGGCGTCATCACGCCGTATCGCCTGTGACAGCAAGCGACTCGCATCGCTGGGAAGATCGTCGCCCGGAGTCATGTAGCCGTCGGGCCACGCCCGGTCCGGGACCAGGGCCGCTCGCCGCAGCCGGATGCGCCGCTGTGGCTGCTCGGTGACCACCTCGCCCGTCCACACGGCGAAGTCGAGGTCGATGGCGGCCACATCTCCCCAGGCCAGCAGAGACTCGGCCAGCGATTGCGCGGTCTCTCCGATGTCCAACGAGGTGCCGATCGCGGTCTCGGCGGCGTACAGGTGCAGCCTCTTGGCCATGGCGATCACAGTGACGGTCAAACCCTCCTGGGGCGCCGCGGCGGCCAGGATGCTCATCGAGACGACCAGCTCCGACCCGTCGCTGCGCCGCAGGCGCTGGACCCGGGCGACGTGTGGCTCACCGGTCTCGAGGACCTGTCGCAACCGTCGCGTGACCGTCGGTACGTCCCAGGGCGGCAGAAGAGCGACGAAAGGCCTCCCGGTCACGGCCACGACCCCCGCGAAGACGGGGGCGTCCAGATTGCTGCCGGTGATTCTCAGCTCCCGGTCCAGGTTGACCACGCCGAGGATCTGCTCCTGACGGCCGGGGGGCGAATTGGCGTGTACGCGCTGGCGGGCGGCGCTGTCGCCCTGCGGGTCGGCCGAACCGGCTGCCGCTGCCGCTGCGCCGCGTGGGATGTACCGCCCCAAAGCGCTGCTGACCTTGTCGAACGGCGACGAAGAGGAGGAGGACGATGTGGATTCCATGCGGCTCTCTCAGCTCGCTCGCCAACCCCGGCACAGCGTCGGGGCCGTACCAGAACCCGGGCGACAGGGTCCCGAGATTCCTGACCGCACACCTCATTCAATAACACCCGGGGCTGCTTCGCCCACACAGCGGACCGCACGCCTCACCGACGCCCCCTGGACCTGTCCATCGCGCCGGGGCTGGCCGCGCGCAGGTCAGGACGGGGTCACCGTGCGCGAGAACCTCACGGCAGCCCGCTGCGTACCCTGGCGGCATGCGCATGCGCCCCACTCTCGCCTGGACCCCGCCTCAGGACTGGCCGTCGGGCACCACGGATCTGGAGCCGGTCGCCAATGCGCTGAGCACCGGCGGTGTGCTGGTACTCAGCGGGGCGGGCATCTCCACGGAGTCGGGCATCCCTGACTACCGGGGCGAAGGCGGGAGCCTGAGCCGGCACACGCCGATGACGTATCAGGAGTTCACCGCCAGTGACCAGGCCCGGCGTCGGTACTGGGCACGCAGCCACCTCGGCTGGCGCACGTTCGGTCGTGCCCGCCCCAATGCCGGGCACCGGGCCGTGGCCGCGTTCGCGCGGCACGGCCTGGTGGCTGCGGTGATCACTCAGAATGTCGACGGCTTGCACCAGGCCGCGGGCAGCAAGGATGTCGTCGAGCTTCACGGAAGCCTGGGGCGGGTCGTCTGCCTCTCCTGCGGCACCTTCAGCCCGCGCGGTGAACTGGCCAAACGGCTTCAGGAGGCCAACGCGGGCTTCGATCCGGTGGCCGCAGCGATCAACCCGGACGGTGACGCCGACCTCACCGACGAACAGGTGGGGGACTTCCGAGTCGTGCCCTGCACGCTGTGCGGAGGCATTCTCAAACCGGACGTGGTGTTCTTCGGCGAGAACGTCCCCCCGCAGCGGGTCGAACACTGCCGCACGCTGGTCCGTGAGGCGGCCTCGCTGCTGGTCCTGGGCTCCTCACTGACAGTGATGTCCGGGCTCCGGTTCGTCCGCCAGACGGTCCAGTCCGACAAACCGGTGCTGATCATCAACCGGGATCCGACTCGGGGCGACCTCCACGCCGTCACCCGCGTCGCCCTCCCGCTGGGAACAGCCCTCACCACCATGGCTGAACGGTTGGACATCCAGGTCGATTGAGGTCCGGCAGTGATCCGACTGGACGTGCGTGCCGCGTCCGGTGATCCGGTGCCGTTCAGAAGAAACCCCTTGGTCTCGGCTTATGCGGATGGCCGCCGGAACGGTGACCACGGCTTCCGGCCGGTGGCATGGAGGGTGATCGCGCAGGCCAGCGTCAAAACGAACAGGGCGCCGGACAGCGTCCCCGCGAACGGGGTCTCAGGACCGGGTTCGGTGAACGGGAGGGCGCGGACCCGGGGCCACTTCACGGTCACGTCGCCCGAGGCGTCGAGGTAGGCCACCGCGCCGTCGAAGCGGTCCACCGCCCAGAACAGGCCGCGCCGGTCCTGCGGGGTGTGGGCCGGTGACGGCAGTGGGCTCAGCTCGCTCGTGCCGACGCGGTCGGCGGGCACCGCGTCCGGGAAGTAGGTGATCAGCAGCTTGCGTGCCGCGGTCGCCTGGCTGACCAGGTATCCGTTGGCCAGCTGTGCGTATCCGGACGGTACGTCGATCAGCCGCCCCGTGGCCCGGTCGTACACACCCGCATCACCGCCGGGCCCGCAGGACCAGTAGATCCAGCGGCCCACCACCTGCAGCTCCTCGGGAACGCAGGTGGCGCCGACGGACTGCGTGCCCACTGTCTTCAGGGACGGCAGAGAGACCGCAAAGACCCTGCCGGGTTCGCTGCCCGGCGTCCACAGAGTGTTGTTCCACAGGGCCGCGGGCTGCCGGGGACCGCTGCTCAGTACCTTGTCCCCGTCCCGTACCTCCTGGCTGCCGGTTCCTACCGGGCAGATCTTCTGGTCCGACGGGCGGACCACCCGGTAGGGACCGGCGGCCGCCACGACCTTCCCGACCCCGCAGACGTTGTGGGCGACGGACGACCTGCCCGTGGCGGTGAGCTGCAGGCAGTCCTCGTAGCACGGCTGGTCCCAGCCCGCGCTCATGGCGTCGACGTAGGGCTCTTGGTCCGGCACCCGGTACCCCAGGTTGCCCAGCTCCTCGAGCGGTCCGGCGGTCAGCTTTCCGCCCGCCGTGAGGGAGAGTTTGGACGCGGTGAGGAAGGTGTTGCCCTCGCCCGGTGCGGGCGCCCTCTCGGTGGCGAGCAGCAGCCGCCCGTGGTCGAGGGCCATGCCGCCGGCCTCCCACACCGTGACCGCAGGCAGCGGCACGACCGGTTCGGCGACCGGAGTGCCGTCTCCGGCAAGTGTGATGCGCTGCACCGCCCAGTGCTCCTGGTCGCTGCCACCGTCGATGTAGACGCTGCCGTCCTGGGCGTTGACGAAGCGGGTACGGAGGGTGGAACGGGGCAGCAGCGTCCGTGCCGGGCCGCCCGCGACGGGTACGGCGTGGACCGTGCCGTCGATCATGTTGGCGTACACCAGCCAGTCGCCGACCGCCCGGACCATGTCCGCGCTCCATTGGCCTTCGAGGGGCTTCTCCTCGTCATGCAGCCGGTCGACGAAGGTTCCGGGCTTGTCCGGCCGGGCACGGTCGATGACGTACAGTTTCGACCTTTTGAAACTCTTGTCGCCAACCTCGAAGACGACCTTGTCGCGGCCGAGGTGCAAGGCGCGCATCCGGTCGAAGCCCCGTCGCGGTACATAGGTCACCCGGGCGGTCGCGAGATCCAGCAGCGCGGTGCGCCCGGCATCGCCGCCCGCGGGACTGTAATGGAACACGCCGCCGCGCCCGTCCGATGTCGCGCCGTGGACGAAGTCGCCGTCGTCGTTGGCAACAGCGTTGTCGAGGTCGTTCTGGATTCCGGACACTTGGCGATCAGTCGGCGGGCCGCCGCCGTCGGGGATTTCGAGAAGGTGCAGGGTTCTCTCGCCGTCGACCACGCGCTGGGTCACCAGACGGTTCTCGGCGAACATCTGGGTGGCGGTGTCGGTCGCGGGCAGGTCCACCTGTACGACCTCGCCGGTCACGTAGTGGCGGATCCGGTAGGTGTTCGTCTCCTTCACCCGTTCCAGCCCGAGGCCACCGAGGACAGCCACCGGAGTGGGCAGGCCTTCAATGGTCGAGCCGTCGTCGCCGACCCACGTCGACAGGCTCGACGGGTCGGTGGGCGATGGCGACGACAGATAGCCGGAGCTGTCCGCGGCGTGCAGGTGCGCCGGCCTTGTCGTCATGTGTGCTGCCTGAAGCGTGACGGACGGCATCCCCTCGTCGTCCGTCACGGCCGCCGAGGCCGGTGTCAAGGTCAGCAGCCCGGCCCCTACCGACAGAACCGCGGCACCGACGGCCAGTCCCAGCGTGCCTCTTCTTCCTCTCCCTCGCGCTGTTCGCACCACGCGCCCCCTGAACCCTTGAGTGCCCTTGATCGGCTGTCCAGCCGGTCCGACTCACAGCACGGGGCACAGGTTGCGTGCGCCTGGCGGAAAGATCCGAACTGACTCAGGCCTCTTCGAAGCAGACATTCGGCGGTCATGTGCCATACCTGCGGGGGCCGTTCGGTATTCATCTCGCCGGCATTGGTCAGCCACACCTACTCATCCGTTTCAGCCGCGTCGTCACCAACGCGGTGAGCTGGTCGAGGCTGTGTTTGGTGAGGTTGGCCAGCGAACTCGGTGAAGCCCTTGCGACGGCCCTTGGCAGGACCACGGTCGAGGTGGATGCGGTCTGCGCCCCACCCTGCGCGACCCGGGCCGCGGGGTGGGGCCCGCCGGCGTGGTGCGTCGGCTACCGCTTCCCGACGGTGTACGTCAGGTGGGTCACCCGGGATGATGCGTCCGTGCGGGTCTGGTCGAGGGCGAGGTGGGACGGGTCCACGCGGTCGAACAGGCGGATGCCAGTGCCGAACAGGACGGGCGCGAGGGTGATCGAGAACTCGTCGATCAGGCCGCCGTCCAGGTACCCCTGGATCGTCTCGGCGCCGCCGGCGATGCGGACGTCGCGGTCGCCGGCGACCTCGCGGGCCTGGTCGAGGGCGCTGGAGATGCCGTCGTTGACGAAGTGGAAGGTGGTGCCGCCCGGCCGCTCCCACGGGTCACGCTTGGTGTGGGTGACGACGAACACCGGGGTGTGGAACGGCGCCTTCTCCGGCCATGCCAGCTCGCCGGCGTCGAACATGCGCTTGCCCATGACGCTCACGCCGGTGCGCTCGTACGTCGCCCGTGCGATGTCGTTGTCGAGTCCTTCCTCGCCGCCCTCGCCGAGCCCCAGGTTCTCCCTGAACCACCGCTGCGGGAACGCCCACGCCTGCAGTTCCGACCACTTCGCCATCCAGCGCTGGACCCTCGGGTCGTTCTGACCTTCGGGCGAGAAGACGTCCTCGACGGGCACGGCCTCCGGCGCCATGAAGCCGTCGAGCGACATCGTCACGCTGAAGAACACCTTCCCGGCCATCAGCCCTGCGCTCCCTTCGGTCCGGTCTCGTTCCGGGCGGTCTCGCTCCGGGTGAGTTCGGCGACGTAGGCCGCCAGGTTGCCCAGCGTCTGCTCGCCACCCTCGACCGCGTGGTACTTCTCCACCGCCTCGTCGCGCAGTTCCTTGGTGGGGAACACCGTGCGCATCACGATCCTGGTCTCCTCGCCGGCCGGCTCGAAAGTCAGGACCGACTCGAAGGCGTTGGGGTCGTCGCGGGACTCGCCGTGCACCAACGCGATCCGCTCCGGCGGGACGATCTCGGTCCAGGTGATCCACTCCTGGTAGTCGGTCCCGTCCGGGCCGTGCATCACGAAGGCCCAAGCGCCGCCCGCGCGGAACTCGAAGGACCGCGTCGTGGTGGTGAACCCTTCCGGTCCCCACCACCGCGACAGGTGCCGGACCTGCGTGAACGCCTCGAACACCAGCTCCCGTGGGGCGCCGATGGCCCGGGAGATCACGATCTCGCGGTCCGCGGTCGTGCGGTCAGGCTCGCCGCCGCTACTGGTCGTCGTCATCCGGTGGTTCCTCCTGCCTTGCCTGTTTCAGATCCTGCACGTACTCGTCCAGCCGGTCGAAGGTCGCGTTCCAGAACTGTTCGAAGCCGCCCACCCACTCGTGGACCGGCCGCAGCCCGCGGGCGTCCAGGTCGTACAGCCGCTGCTTGCCCGCCCCGCGGACCCGCACCAGACCGACCTCGCGAAGCACCCGCAGGTGCTTGGACGCCTGCGGTTGGGTCATCCCCAGGTCCCGCGCCAGTTCGGTCACGGGCCGCTCGCCGCCCCGCAGCAGCGCCAGGATCTCCCGCCGCTGCGGCTCGGCGATCGCGTTGAACGCGTCCGAGGTCGTCGCCGCTCGTGCCATGCCAGCAATCATATGCCTATATCGGAATGCGTCAACGCGAGGACTGCGGACTGAGGACCGTGTGAGCAACGACCGACTCGGACTTGCAGAGGTCCGGGTGGCACTACCGCGGCTTGCAACGCCCGTCCACTACGTCTGCTGCTCAAGCCCGTTCCTCACGCCTGTGACTTTCACCGACGCCTCGGTCGTCTTGGAGCCACTGGCCGAAGCGGGGGCGGGGCCCGAGTTCAGCGCGTTGCGGACGGCCGTCAGGATGTCCTCGGTGTCGGCGCCGAGCGCTCGGGCCGCGGAGGTGAAGTCCCGGGCCAGAGTGCCGAGTTGGTGGGCATCGTGCGCGTGCGGCCCGGACGGGAGCGCCGCCACTCGCGTACCCGCGCCACGGCGGGTGCGGATCAGTTCGGCGGCCTCCAGCTCGCGGTAGGCACGGGCCACGGTGCCCGGCGCCAGGCCGAGGTCGGCAGCGAGCTGGCGCACGGTGGGCAGGCGTTCGCCCTCCGACAGCTGGCCGGTGCGAATCAGCGCGGCCAGCTGGGCGCGGATCTGCTCGTACGGCGGTACCTGACTGGTGGTGTCGACACGGACTGCGCGGTCACTCATCGTCGAACGTCCCATCGTCTGCTGCCTCGTCGCCAACCGCCCGCGGTGCCACCACGGTTACCAGGGACCATCCGAACGTGAACACACTCAGCAGACCCAGGGGACAGATCGCCACGATGGTGACGGCGCCCAGCACGCCGGCGCAGGCCCTCTCGGTGAGTGCGATGAGAAGCATCAGAACGACGAGGAGCACCTGACTGGACACCAACAGCCCCCAGGCTCCCGTAATCGCCCACGCACGGTCGCGGCGCTGCTGGTAGTCGCCCGGCCCGAAGGCGATACGGCGCAGGGCCCAGACGCAGGCGGGGGTTCCGGCCGCGAGGGCGGCGAACATCGGGCCGCTGTAGTACAGGCCGGGCCAGGGACCGAGGGACGCGGTCATCCCTTCGCAGGCGACGGTCATGACACGCCCCGCTCCGCCTATCCGGTCGGGGCCGGAGGAGGCCGTGACGGCGCCCATGACCAGCAGAGCGACGAGGGAGGCCGCCTGCAGAAGGAGCAGGGGTCCCATACGGGGCGGCACGTGCTCTCGGACCAGACGTGGGGCGAGACTCGCGGTGCGTACCGCTTCCTGGGGACGCAGGGTCAGGGCGTCGCCGAGCAGGACACCGCCCACCGCGCACAAGCCGAAAGCAGTGATGGCGAACACGAGGGGAATGGTGATGTCGCCGCTCTCCATCGTGACCAACTGCTGTGCGACCACGATTCCGATGGCCAGGCCGGACCAGCGGGCGTAGTGGTCGGCGTGGTCGAGAAGCCGGGACTGGAGCGGGACGGTGTCGAGCACGTGGAGATCCCCCAGAGCATCTTGTACCAAACTGTGGGTACAAGATGCCCTGGTCGGAATCTTGTGTCAAACGCTCGATACAACGAGACGCGGGCAATTGCCCGGTGCGGTCCGGTTCTTGGGCGTGAGGGCAAAGCCGGCGAGGTCCACCTGCTCCTCAATGCCGCGTGCGCGTCGAGGCCGGCGCGGCCTCAGTCGGCTGACCTCTCGTTGATCAGGGAGCCCTGGCTCAGCCATCGAACGAATGCGAAAACCCAGGTCGCGGAGAGGAGGAGCAACAAGATGAGGGCCAGGAGCCAGGGGGCGGGGCGGGACCAGCCGACGAGGAGGGCGACGACGGCTGCCGCGACGAGTACGGCTTGCACCGACTTGTAGACGGATGGATAGCGGTCGTAGTCCTCCAGGGTGGGCAGAAGCACCACGGTGGTGAGCAGCATGACGGCTACGGACCCACCCATCAGCCAGCTGATGGCGACTGGTGTCCGGTGATCGGTGGCGTGCTCCACAAGCCCGACCGTGCCCGCCCCGGCTGCCGCCACCGCCATGGCCATAGGCAAGTGAGTGAAGATCCACGTCGCCAGGAAGTGGCCGGCCTCGCGGGGCAGCCGTCCGGACACCAAGTCGGCGTAGTTCCACCAGAAGCCGAAGCCGATGGCGAGCCCGAGCAGGCCCGTGGTCGTGACGAGGGTGCTGCGTTCGGTGTCCGTCAGGCCGTTCACGACACCGATGACGACTTCACCGAGCACGATGATGATGAACAGTCCGAAGCGCTCGACCATGGGGTCGGTCACGACGCCATAACTCGGCGTCCTGCGCCAGAAAATGAGAATGACGCACTCAACGCTGCACCACGCGACGACGAACACCGCCCAGACGACGAGACGGACGTCGGCCGACAGAGGTACCGAAGCCGCGATCACGATGATGCCCGCGACCATGACGATCAGATAGCGACGGGGCGTCCTGCGCAGTTCCGGCGGGTCCTGCCGGTACACGGAGTACCACTGGTAGGTCAGCAGAGCCAGAAGCAGTGCGTAGAGTGCCGCCAGGGTGCGGCCGTCGTCGCCGTCGGCGTGGCCGACGTAGACCGCCATGAGGGACAGCAGCAGCATCTGCACGAAGATCAGCAAGCGGGTGTGACCGTCTTCGCGGCCGTGCAGTTCGTAGAAGAGTGTGCCGTTCAGCCAGGCGATCCAGATCAGCCCGAAGACCACTGCGAAAGTCGCCGTGCCTCGCCAGGTGAAGTCCTCCGCGAGGGTGTGGGCCGCCTGCCCGACCAGGACGACGTAGACCAGGTCGTAGAAGAGCTCCAGGAAGCTGACGCTGCGACTGGTGTCGACCTCACCGTGGCGCCGCGGCGGGCGGAAGAGCCATCGGCGGGTACCCGTGCCCAGGGGGACTGCCTCCGCGGCGACGGGACGAGGCTCGGGGGCACTGTCGGACATGTGAGGCTCCTGTAGGGCGCGGCCGAACGTGTGGCGCAGCGATGGTGACGGCTGCACTGCCGCGGTAGCCGCGGGCACGCCGCAGTACGTCGGACTGCTGCCGGTATTTCGGCAGGGCGGAGCAGCGAGGGTTGCGGCACTCGATCCGCGCGGTTGCGCGAGCCGCCAGGACCACCCGGGGCCCCGTCACCGGTCAGCGTGGACGTCCCCCTGAGCCGTGAGGACGACGGCTTCTTGCTGGGGGAAGGCGCCGGGCGGGATGCCCGGGAAGGATTGCGCCGGGGTAGCTTGCTCGTCACCGGCCGACAGACCCAAGGTCAGGCGGGTGACGATGCGGTAGCGGTCGCCGCGGTAGATGGAGTGGACGTACTCGACGGCCTGGCCATTCGTGTCGCTGGTGAGGCGCTCGAAGAGGAGCGCCGGCGACAGGTGCGGCACCCCGAGGATCTTGGCCTCGGCCTGACTGACGACGGTGGGCTCGATCGTCTGCACGGCTTCACTCACCCGGACTCCGTGGCGGTCGTGAAGGTGCTCGTACAGGTCGCCCGTCTCCAGTTCCTGCGCGGTCAGCGCGGGCACCAGGCTCGCGGGAATGTGCAGGTGCTCGATGGCCATGGGGGCGCCGTCGACGAGCCGTAGCCGCGCCACGTAGACGATGTCGGCGGCGGGTGACAGGTGCAGTTTGCGGCCGACCCGGGCCCCGGCGGCGATGGTGGTGAACTCCAGCAGGCGGCTCGTCCAGGCGCCGGATGCCCTGGGAACGACCATGGCCCGGCGGTCCGACACCAGCTCCTGCGTGATCTTCTCCGGCGCCACGAACATGCCTCGGCCGTGCTCACGCACGAGACGTCCTGCGGCGACCAGTTCGTCGACGGCTGCCCGCAGGGTTGGCCTGGAGACGTGCAGAGCAGCGCACAGGGACCGCTCGGAGGGGATGGCGTCGCCGGGGTTGAGCGATTCCATGAGTTCGAGGATGTGGTCCCGGACGCGTTCTCGCTTGAGAACCGTCCCCGACTCGCCAGCGTTCATGCTGCTGCTCCCGCCCCGCCGTCCGTGACTTCACCTGACCAGTCCTCACTTCTTCTTACCACTGGTCGAGTACTGGTCAGCCGGAGTGTAGCCATCAATCGTCCACCATGGCAGCCGTGTCGCACGGCTCAACGTGCATCGTTCAACCAACAGCCAGGCCAGCGTGGAGGGTTGACGCTTCGATTGGTCTATGCCACCTTCATCGACCAACAAGAGGTCACCTGACCAGTCGATGAACTGGTCAGGTGGCGTGGTGCTTTCCTCTCAGGGGTGAACTGTGAAGCTCCGCATGCTTGCTGGTGTTTCCGCGCTGGTGATCGCCGGCGGCCTCAGTGGCTGCGGCGGCGATTCGGAGTCGTCCGGCGATTCCGCCGACGGCCGGACGACGATCGATGTCTGGCTCATGCGCGACAGCGTCTCGGCGCAGTTCCAGAAGGAGTTCGTCGCGGGCTTCGAGGCAGCTCACGCGGACATCGACGTGAAGGTCCAGATCCAGGAGTGGGACGGAATCGGCGAGAAGGTGACCGCCGCCCTCGCCAGCAATGACGCTCCGGATGTCATCGAGACGGGCAACACCCAGGTCGCCCAGTTCGCGCAGAGCGGCGGCCTGCTCGACCTCAGTGACAAGGCCGACGAGCTCGGGGGCGGCAACTGGCTGAAGGGGCTCGCCGAACCGGGCGCGTACGAGGGCAAGCAGTACGGCATCCCGTACTACGCGGCCAACCGAGTCGTGATCTACCGCACTGACCTGTTCAAGAAGGCCGGCGTCGACGCCGCTGCCATCAAGACCCGCGCCCAGTGGATCGCCGCGACCGAGAAGCTCAACGCGGGCGGGACACAAGGCATCTACCTGCCGGGGCAGATGTGGTACGCGCTGGCCGGGTTCATCTGGGACGAGGGCGGCGACCTCGCCACCCGGTCCGGCGACACCTGGAAAGGCGCACTCGACACCCCGCAGGCCATACGCGGCATGAACTTCTACGAGCAGTTGCAGGGCCTCGGCAAGGGCCCCAAGGACTCCGACGAGGCGCAGCCCCCGCAGGCCGAGGTCATGGCCAAGGGGCAGGTGGCGCAGATCATTTCGACCCCCGGCGGGGCCAACGTCGTCATCGCGAACAATCCCGGCCTCAAGGGCAAGCTCGGCTTCTTCCCGATCCCCGGCAAGACCGCCGGGCGGCCCGGTTCGGTGTTCATCGGCGGTTCCGACCTCGTCATCCCGGCGGCATCGGGCAAACAGGACGCCGCCTTCACGTTCATCAAGGAACTCACCGGTGACACCTGGCAGCGCAAGCTCGCCGCGGCCATGAGCTACGTACCGAACAAGACGACCCTGGCCGACGCGGTCGCCGCCGACCCCGGCGCCTCCGCGATGGCAGTGGGCGCCGCCGTCGGCCGGGCGACACCCAACACCCCCGGCTGGGCCGCCGTCGAGGCGAAGAACCCCATCAAGGACTACATGACCGCGGTGCTCACCGGCGCCGATGCCCAGGCCGAGGCCGAGAAGGCGTCCGCATCGATCACGGCGGCCATGGCGACCGGATCCTGAGCCGTCATCGACGCCGCGCTCGGCCCGCCCGTGCCCTTGGACCCACCGCACAGCACGAGCCGCACACCGAGAGGAGAGGACATCGTGACCGTCGTCCGTGAAGCCGGCGCTCCGCCCACCTCGCTCCCCCGGCCGGCCGACGGCTCCGCCCGACCGGGCCGCGGGGGCAAGCGCGGGCGCGGGCCCGTCGGGAGCGGAGCCTGGCCCTATCTGCTGATCGCCCCCGCGGTCCTGGGCATGCTGTATCTGCTCGCCTACCCCCTGGTGCGCACGGTGCTGATATCGCTCCAGGACTTCCGCTTGCGTCAACTCATCCAAGGTGACGCCCGGTTCGTGGGCCTGCGGAACTACGAGACCCTGCTGACGGATGCCCACTTCTGGCAGGTCGTGCGCCGCACGTTCCTCTTCATGGCCGTGAACGTCGCCCTGATCATGCTGCTCGCCACCCTGGTCGCCCTGGTGATCGAGCGGTTGGGCCGCGTGGGCCGCATCGCCGTACTCAGTGCGCTCGTGCTGACCTGGGCCATGCCGGTGATCGCCGCCACGACGGTCTTCCAGTGGCTGTTCCACTCGGAGTTCGGCATCGTCAACTGGGCCTTGCAGCAGCTGGGGTTCACGTCGTTCGACCGCTACCCCTGGTTCGCCCACGGCACGGCCGCCTTCAGCATCCTGGTCGCGCTGATCGTCTGGCAGTCGGTGCCGTTCGCGGCCATCACCCTGTACTCGGCCCTGGTCACCGTGCCGACGGAACTGTACGAGTCGGCGCGCATCGACGGCGCCTCGGCACGGCGCATCTTCCGCGCCATCACGTTTCCCATGATCCGGCCGATCTTCATGCTGGTGTTCTCGCTGGAGGTCATCTGGACCTTCAAGGCGTTCGTACAGATCTGGGTGATGACCAACGGCGGCCCCGGCGACGCCACCACGATCCTGCCCGTCTACGCCGTGCAGACCGCGCTGTCGAGTCAGCGCTACGACCTCGGCTCGGCCGCCTCGATGGTCACCGTGCTGATGCTGGCCGGCGTGCTCGTCTTCTACTTCCGTCAGATGTTCCGCCAGGAGGGCGAGGCCCTATGAGCGTCCCGCGAGGCGTCACCAGCAGCACGACGCGCCCCCGGCTTCGGCTTCGGCGCATGCCGCTGCACATCGCCGCCGGAGTGATCGTCGTAGTCTGTCTCTTCCCCGTCTACTGGATGGTCGCCACCGCGTTCAAGCCCAGCCGGGACATCCAGTCCGCCAGTCCCCAACTGCTGCCCCAGACCTGGACGCTGGACCACTTCCGTGCCGCTGTCGACGCCGACGGCTTCGGATTGTTCTGGCGCAACAGCATCCTCGTGACCCTGGGCGCCGTCCTGCTCTCCCTGCTTGTCGCACTGGGCGCGTCGTTCGCCGTCGCCCGCATGCGCTGGCGCGGCAGACGGCAGTTCATGCTCATGGTGTTCATCGCGCAGATGGCGCCGTGGGAGGCGCTGATCATCCCGGTGTACATCATCTCCCGCGACACCGGCATGCTCGACCGGCTGCCCACCCTGACGCTGGTCTACTTCATGATGACGCTGCCGTTCACCATCGTGGTGCTGCGCGGGTTCATCGCCGCCATCCCACCGGAGCTGGAGGAGGCGGCACAGGTCGACGGCTGCACACGCCTGACGGCTTTCCGTCACATCGCCTTCCCGCTGCTCGCCCCCGGGCTGATGGCCACCTCACTGTTCGGCTACATCACCGCCTGGAACGAGTTCACCTACGCCAACTTCCTGATCATCAAGCACCAGGACAGCCGCACCCTGCCGGTATGGCTGTCCTCCTTCCAGAACGTCTTCGGCACGGACTGGGGCGCCACCATGGCCGCCTCCACACTCTTCGCCCTCCCCGCGCTCGCCGTGTTCCTGCTGCTCCAGCGCCATGTGACGGCCGGCTTCGCCGCCGGCGCCGTCAAGGGCTGACACTCCCCCGCTCTGTCCCGCACCCGACCCCCGGAGACAGCTGTGCCCGCACCCCCGCCCGTGGCCTTCTCCCTGCTCCCCCGCCCCACCAAGGCCCATGCCAGAGCCGGCCACTTCACCTTCGGCCCCGATACCTGCCTGCGCATCAGCAGCGGTGCCGAACCCGCCGCCCAGCTGCTGCGCACCCTGCTCACCCCCGCCACCGGTCTGCCGCTGCAATCCGCCGAGGACGCAGCCGTCGTCCTGGCTCTCGACCCGGCCCTGACCGGACTCGGCAGCGAGGGCTACGGGCTGACGGTCGGACAGCACTCCGTGCTGCTGCGCGCCGCACAGGCCACCGGCCTGCTGCGCGGAGTGCAGACGATCCGCCAGCTCCTGCCCGTGCAGGCCCTGGCGGCATCCCCGCAGCGTGGTGTGCGATGGTCAATTCCCTGCCTGGAGATCACGGACATCCCCCGGCACCGCTGGCGCGGAGCGATGCTCGACGTGGCCCGCCACTTCCAGCCGGTGTCCTACCTACGCCGCTACGTCGACCTCCTCGCCCTGCACAAGATCAATGTCTTTCATCTGCATCTGACCGACGACCAGGGCTGGCGGATGCCGATCTCGGCCTACCCCAAGCTCACTGAGATCGGCGCCCATCGACTCCAGTCCATGATCCGCGCCGGCAGCGATGACTACGACGGCGTGCCGCACGGCGGCGCCTACACCCGCGCCGAGTTGACCGACCTGGTGGAGTACGCGGCTACCCGAGGCATCACCGTGATGCCCGAGATCGAGATGCCCGGCCACGTCCGTGCCGCCCTGGCCGCGTATCCGCACCTGGGAAACCGTCCCGACCGGGTGCTGGACGTGTGGACCAGGTGGGGAGTCTGCGACACCGTCCTCGGCGTCCACGAGGAGGTCTTCGACTTCTGCCGCACCGTGCTGGAGGAGGTCATGGACGTCTTCCCCTCCCCCTACCTCCACATCGGCGGGGAAGAGTGCCCCGTCACCGAATGGGAGCAGAGCCCGGAAGCCAGGGCGCGTGCCCGGTATGCGGGGTTGAGCGGTCCCGCCGCACTGCACGGGTGGTTCATGGGCCGCGTCGGAGCGTTCCTGGTCCGGAACGGTCGACGGCCGGTCGGCTGGGCCGAGTCCGGTACCGAGCTGTCCGACGACTTCACCGTGATGGCCTGGCGCGACCCTGCGCATGCCCTTGCCGCCGCCGGGCGCGGCCACGACGTGATCAACGCCCATTACCGCGCCACCTACTTCGACTATCCGCAGAGCAGCGGTACCCAGGAGCAGCCGGCGCAGCCAGGAGCCGTCGTGGCGCTGAAGGACGTACACGCGCACGATCCCGTCCCCGAGGGGGCGGCACCCGAAGCCGCCGCCCGCATCCTGGGCACCCAGGCGCAGCTGTGGACCGAGTACGCCGCAACGCCCTCCCGCCTCGAGTACCTCACCTATCCGCGCCTGTGCGCCTTGGCGGACCGCGCCTGGAGCGGTCCCACGCCCTTGGCGGAGTTCCGCTCCCGTCTGGCCCGGCACACTGCGCGCCTCGACGCCCTCGGCGTCAGCCGCCATCCCGGAAGCCGCACCACAGCACAGCCCTGATCCCCCGAGCACGACGAACCCCACATCCCGTCCCGGAAGGATTCAGCATGAAGTCCCGAACCAAGCCGAACAGACTGCGCGTCGCCGCAGCCGCCGCTGTGGCCATGGCCATGGGCACCGTCGGTCTCACCGCCCTGACCGGCACCGCGAGCGCCGCGACGGACAACGTGACGGTGCAGTACCGGACCAGCGCCACGGGCGCATCGGCTGACCAGGCCGAACCCTGGCTCAAGGTCAGGAACACCGGCGACAGCGCCCTGCCGCTCAGCACCGTCAAGGTGCGCTACTACTTCAGGGCCGACTCGGCCGGCGCCGCCTACCGTTTCGCCTGCTCCTGGGCGGTCAAGGGCTGCGCCAACATCACCGGCACCTTCGGCACACTGGCCAACCCCACGGCCACGGCCGACCGTTACCTGGACATCGGTTTCACCTCAGGGGCGGGCACCCTCGCCGCCGGAGCCGACACCGGGGACATGCAACTGCGCTTCCACCGGGCCGACTGGCAGCCCCTCAACCAGAGCGACGACTACTCCTTCGGCGGTGCCCAGACGTCGTACGCGGACTGGTCGAAGATCACCGCCCAGGTGTCGGGCAGCACGGTGTGGGGCACTGCCCCCGAGGGCAACGAGCCGACCGATCCCCCGACCGACCCGCCCACCGACCCTCCGGCCGGCGGACCGAGCCTGTTCGACGACTTCAACTACAGCGGCTCCAGCGACCCGAAGATCTCGGCCAACGGCTGGAGTGTTCGCTCGAACTCCGGCGGGCCCGGAGTGCCCGGTGCGACGTGGTCCCCGGAAAACGTCACCTTCGCCAGTTCCGGCGGCAACTCGGTGATGAACCTGCGGACCTCGACCGCGGGAACGCCCGAGAGCACCAAGCAGACCGAAGTCCTCACCAAGGCGATGAAGTTCAAGAACGGCACTTACGCGGCCCGGGTCAAGTTCGCCGACGCGCCGGTGTCCGGACCGGACGGTGACCGCCTCGTCCAGACGTTCTTCACCATCAACGACCTCAAGGCGCCCATGGCCGACGACTACGCGGAGTACGACTTCGAGTACCTGCCCAACGGCGGCTGGGGCGAGCCGGCCAACATCCTGTACACGACGTCCTGGGAGACCTACAACCCCGATCCCTGGCAGGCCGTCAATCAGCACACCGAGTCCCGGCAGAGCTGGGCGGGCTGGCACGACCTGGTGCTCACCATCGACAACAGCACCATCAAGTACTACGTCGACGGCGGGCTCTTCGGCACCCACGACGCCGCCTATCTGCCCGAGCGCCCCATGTCCATCAATTTCAACCAGTGGCTGATCGACCTCGCGGGCCAGACCAGCACCACCCCGCGTGCCTACGACGAGCAGGTCGATTACGTCCTGCACGTCAAGGACCAGGTCTTGAGCCCCGCTGAGGTCGCCGCCAAGATCAGCACCTACCGCACGGCCGGCATCACGTTCGAGGACACCGTCCCCAACAGCTAGGCGTTTCTGCGGGCGGCGGCATCCGACCTCCCAAAGTGCCCCCTCGGCCCGGGACCTGACGGTAGATCAGCGGGCCGTGGTGGCGCATCATGGAGGCCGCCCGTCCCGTCAGAAGCGAGGTGGCGCGTCCCGATGAACCGCAAGACCAGAATCCTCCTGGCGGGCCTGGCCTCCGTGGGCGGCGCCGTCGCCGGGGCGGGCCTGCTGCACAACCGCCGGCCTGATCGCAGGGAACACCTCCACGTCACGGTCTTCAGCGAGCCCGGCTACATGGGCCGCAACGAGAGACTGACGTGGACCGGCGGCGTCCGCGAAGTCGTACCGCTCACCCGGGTACAGCTGCCGCGCATCGGCTCGATCAGGCTGGAGCGGCTCGTGTACCGCTTCCAGCCCGAGGTGCGGCTACCGAACATGTACATCCTCTGGCACGCCCTCACCGAGCGCCCGGACCGCACGGACCCCGAGGAGGGCGTGCTCAGCTTCATCGCCATGCACCAGCTCGCCGGCATGTTCTCGGTGGGCTGGTGGGAGCCGGTCCGCGAGTCCGAGGCGCGGTCGGGAGTGCGGCTCTGGGCCGAGCGCCCCGGCCATCCGCTGCCCGCGCACGGTGAGGGGGACCGTGCCGGCAAGGCGGCCGCTCCCGGCGCCCAGTCCTGGCAAGACATCCTGGCCAACACGCCCGACCTCGGCTCCTGGAGCACCCGCGCCCGCTACCTCGAACTCGGCTACCACAAGGAATGATCTTCAGTCCTCGGCATCTGTTGTGGCAGGCCGCGCAGTCAGGCGGTGCAGGCCCTTGCGGTCGTAATAGAGGGTCATGGCGAAGCCGAACAGCAGGGCGAGGGCAACGCCGATGGCGATCATGACCCAACCGCGGGTCAGCCCGGCGTCGGCCCGGGCGTCGAAGTAGAGGATGGCCCGCACACCGTCGCTCAGTTGCCGCATCGGTTCGAAGAGCGCCAGGAAGCGGTAGAAGCCCGGAACGGCATGGAGGGGAATCGTCGCCCCCGAGGACGGCAGGGCCAGGGCGATGAACACGAACATGGACACCACCTGACCGATCCCGCCGAAGGCCGCGTTGATGGCCTGCACTCCCAGGCCCACGGCCAGGCTCGCGCAGTAGGAGAAGATCCACAGCAGTGGCAGGTGCGACGCGTCCATGCCCAGGATCCCGATCGCGGCGATCATCAGGAGGCTGGTGGTGAGCACGGTGATGCCCGCGGTCATCAGCATCTTCAGCAGCAGCGTCTGCGTCCGACTGATCGGCACCGTGGGGCGCCGGGTGTGCCAGGGCCCGATCTCGTTGTCGGTGTAGCCCAGGCCCGCGTCGACGCCGTTGGTGATGATGTTTCCGCCCACGAACCCGGTGAGCACCAGGAGCAGAGTGAAGTAGAAGGCGGTCAGGCCGAGGCCACTGTGCTTGCCGAGGGGGTGGCCCACCTGGGTGGTGACGGTGATCGGGTCGCCGAGGAGCACGCGGGTCGTGGCGTTGACGCCCTGGGCGGAAGGCTGGGTCGTCAGCTGTCGGCCGATCGACAGGGATGCCTGGTGAGCCGCGCGCTGGGTGATCTGACTGGCCAAGGAGGAGCCGAGGCTGCCCAGGCCGGGGTTGGTCAGGACAGTGAGGGCGGGCTGCGCCGTGGCCTGAGGGGTCGTCAGCGCCGCCACCGACGAGGTGAAGTCGGCTGGGATGACCAAGGCGCCGTAGATCTTGCCCGACGCCAGTTGGTCCTCCATCTGGGCCTGGCTGAGCCGGCGCCACTCCACGGTGCCTGCCGGGGTCGCTGCGGTGACCGAGCTGCTCACCTGCGCGCCCAAGGTCTGTTGTTGTCCCGGCAGCGGCGGGCCCTTGTCCTCGTTGACCAGGGCGATCGGCAGATCGCGCAGGTTCCCGTTCGGGTTGAGGATGCCACCCAAGTAGAGCAGCGTCAGGCACAGGGCCACCAGTGCGCACAGGATGGTCGGCACCAGCCAGAGCTTTCCGTGACGCGCCACAACAAGGGCGCGTGCGAGCGATGGCTGCTGCCCGGAACCCGGCGCGGTCATGGAACTCCCATGGGGACACGGTCCTGCGCTGTCTGGACCTGCCTGCGGAGTTGGCTGTGGCACAGGAGCCGTACGCCCTGTGCCACAGCAGTCCACACACTCGGGAGTGACGAGCTCGGCCGACCCTCGAGCGACGATAGCCCTCTGTCGTCAGGGCATCACTCCACGACACGACCCGGTCGCGGGTCGCCTGGCTGTCCCGCCCACGACACCGTGCTGCATCCGGAGTTAGAGTGCCGTCGCTCCCCACGCCCAGCTGAAGGCCAGAGGAAGGCAGCGCATTCCGTGACCCACCCCCACGAATCCACGGGCTCCGTCGGCGAGCGCCGCCTGCAGCACGTTCTCGGCACGGCCGACCAAGCCGCCACCTTCTACGACCGCCAGGTGCAGACCTGTCTGACCCCACAGATGACGGACTTCATAGGACGGCAGACCATGGCGTTCCTGTCCACGTCGGACGCCGGCGGAGCCTGTGACGTCACCTTCCGTGCCGGCCCCCCGGGCTTCGTCACGGTGCTGGACGACGGCACCCTCACCTACCCCGAATACCGTGGCAACGGCGTCCTCGCCAGTGCGGGAAACATCACCGAGAACCCTCATATCGGCCTGCTCTTCGTCGACTTCGCCCATGACCACATCGGCCTCCACGTCAATGGCGCGGCTCGGCTCCATCGGGACGAGGAGCAGCGGCGGGCCTACCCCCACCTTCCTGTGGACACCGCTCCGGGACGCAGGCCCGAATTCTGGGTGCACATCACGGTGGAGGAGGCGTATGTGCACTGCTCGAAGCACATCCCCCATCTCGAGCCGGCGCCGCGTCCACGCCCCGGGGCCCAGCGGCCGAAGGATGCCGATTACTTCGTCCCCCGAACCGAGCACCAGTTCCCGCCGCACCAGAGCGAGCAGACCGCGGGAATTCATACCGGATCGCTGCCGGGCAGGGGTTGATCCGGCACCACGTACCGTCGCGGCCTCCGCGCGGCAGGGCGCGCGGAGGGCCACGGTACGGGTGTCACTGCTCCCGGGGACCATGACCGTCACGGGTCGACGAGCCCCCTGGGCACGCCGTCAGGGCGCCATCTCGTACGCCCCGGACAGTGCCTCGACACGCTCCCAGACGCGCTGCGAACGCGCTTCGTCGACGACGGGACGCCGGACCGCACCGAGCGCCCAGCTCTGCTGATCGGCAGTGGCGGAGTCCTTGCCGTGCAGCTCGACGGCGAAGGCGGAGAAGTCGCGGACGAGGACGGAGAACAG
This sequence comes from Streptomyces sp. NBC_01092, assembly GCF_045039535.1. NCBI lineage: Bacteria > Bacillati > Actinomycetota > Actinomycetes > Kitasatosporales > Streptomycetaceae > Streptomyces > Streptomyces sp. NBC_01092. The sequence goes on from NZ_CP108659.1 coordinate 364,177, forward strand.
CTCGTCGAGCACGTCCTCGTCAAGGCCCGTCAGGCGGGCCTGCTCCAGGATCAGCTGGCCGTGCACCACGAGTGCGAACAGCTGGCCGACGGCGAGCAGGAGATCGAGGTCGCGGCTCTGCTCCTCGTCGGGGGCCGCGGTGGTGACGAACTCGCACAGGGCGTCGGCCTGCTCCCGGAAGCGGGCGACGTTCGGGACGCCGGCGTACGCGTCGTAGGCGGGGCGCCAGTCGTGGAAGCGTACGGAGCCGAGGCCACGGGCCGGTCCCTGATCGAAGAGGAACGTGTCGTCGGCCGCGTCGAGGCGGGTCGGCACGGGTGTGAACTCGGCCGGGTTCAGGAGGTGGTTGCGCATGAACTTGAGGATCAGCGCGAGGTTGACGTGGACCGTGCCCTCCAGCTTGGGCAGCCCCCGGATCTCGACGGCGGCCTGCGCGAAGTAGGTGTCCTTCTCGAAGCCCTTGGCGGCGATCACGTCCCACATCAGGTCGATGACCTTCTCGCCCTCCGTGGTCACCTTCATCTTCGTCATCGGGTTGAAGAGCAGGTAGCGGCGGTCGTCCGGCGAGGCGGAGCGGAAGTAGTCGACGGCGCGGTCGCTGAACAGCTTCATGCCGACGAGGCGGACGTACGCGTCGGCCAGCTCGCGGCGCACGTGCGGGAATGCGGTGACGGGGCGGCCGTACAGGATGCGGTTGTGCGCGTGGGTGACCGCCTCGTACATCGCGTGCTCGCAGATGCCGATCGAGGCGGTGCAGAGATTGAACTTGCCGACGTTGACGGTGTTGAGGGCGGCGTCGAAGGCAGCGCGGCCCGTGTGCAGAACGTCCTCCGGGCCCACCGGGTAGTCCTCGAGGCGGAACTCGCTGACGTACTTCGAGGAGTCGACGACGTTCTTTACGAGGTGGTAGGCCGGGTGGCGGCTGTCGGCGGCGAAGAAGACGTAGCCGTCCGGGCCCTCGATGTCGGTGCGCCGGCCGAAGACCGAGACGAGCGCTGCGGCATTGCCGTTGCCGATGTAGTACTTGGAACCCGACGCCCTGAAGCCGCCGTTGCCGTCCGGCGTCAGCAGCATGTCGGTGGAGTAGATGTCGGCGCCATGGGTCTTCTCGGAGAGGCCGAAGGCGAACACCTCGCCCTGGGTGAGGAGTTCGGCCGCGCGGGCGCGAGCCGCAGCGTTGTCGCTCTGCCAGACCGGTCCGAGACCGAGGATGGTCACCTGCCACGCGTACCAGTAGTCGAGACCGTAGAACCCGAAGATCTCGTTGAGGGCGGCGATCCGGGCCGTGTCCCAGCGCTGGTCCTTGTCGCCGGTGGCGGCGGACGCCGGGGTGAGGAAGGTGGCGAAGAGCCTTTCCTTGGCGGAGAACGCGAGGAAGTCGGCCAGCCAGGCGCGGGAACGGTAGTCCTCGATGAGCCTGCGCTTGCCTCGGTCCTCGAACCAGTCGACGGTGGCACGCAGCAACCTGCGGGTCTCCGGGTCGAACTGTGCCGGGTCGTACGTGCGCGGGTTGAAGAGGAGGGAGTCGGCCATGGAGGTCCGCCTTCCGTGGGTTGAGGGTGAGGGTGAGGGAATGAAGGTCGCGGAGCGCGGGCGGCGGTGGCCGGCGGCTCAGGGGTGTGGGTGCGGCGTGCAGAGTCGGTGGAGGGTGGCGAGTACGTCGTCGAGCCAGGCGATCGTCATCCGCTCGTACGCGATGCCGCCGCGCAGCACGACATGCTGGAGCTCCTGACCGGCGTCGAGCGAGGTGGGGGCCGTCGGGCCGGTGAAGTCGCGCAGTTCCCCGGCGAGATAGTGCGCGAGCCGGTCGCTGTGCACCTGGTGGTGTCGTTCGACCTCACGGATCAGCACGGACGGGTCGTCGAAGGCCGCGCCGCGGATCTTCACGGCGAGGTCGTGCCGGATGCTCTCGGGTTCGATCGGTTCGTGCAGCCACTCAGCGAGGGCGGCGCGGCCGGGGCCTACGACGGAGTACTCCTTCTTGTCCGGCCGACTCTGCTGAGGCAACCCGCGGACGGTGAGCAGGCCGTCGCTCTCCATGCGCTTGAGAACGCGGTAGATCTGCTGGTGCGTGGCGGTCCAGAAGTATCCGATAGACCGGTCGAACCGCCGGGCCAGCTCATAGCCGGAGCCCGGCTTCTCCAGCAGGGAGACGAGGATCGCGTGCTCGAGCGCCATTCCTCGATCTTCATATGCAACTCGTTGCATAGCCAAGGGGCCATGCCCGGATGAGACGGGGCTCACGCCGTGACACGTCGCCCGGTCGATCCCCGACCGCCAGTGCAGGGCGAGCTCAAGGCTTGGGCGTGACAGGGGGCAGCTCATATGACACCCCGGCGTATTGCTCCGACCTTCTTCGTCCAGACCATTGACCGGGTACGGCCAAGTCGCCACTCTGATGCATGTAGCTATGTAGCTGAATGCAGATCAGTTATATGAACCCCAATGAACCCCTGATCGCGTTCTGTGTCCTCGCGCCGCATCACGGCGTGCACCTCGTTCACTCCTGAACCCCCCACCTCAGGAAGGCAGGCCCCACCCATGAATCCTGTCCTGGACGTCATGGAGGAAGCACAGGAAACATCGGAGGAGAGCGCCTGGCAGAGCCCCGGGTACGCGGTCGTCGAGACCGCGCTCGAGGTCACCGCCTACGCCCTCGCCGACCGGTAGCCGCTCCGCCATGCTGCTGCGGGTGCTCGGCACCGCGGCGGGCGGCGGACTGCCCCAGTGGAACTGCGCGTGTCCCGGCTGTGCCGGGGCGCGCGCACACCCGCAGCGGCGCCGTCGGCACGCCAGTCTCGCCGTATGCACCGAAGCCGGCCGGTGGTACCTCGTCAACGCCACCCCAGACCTCGGCGACCAGATCGAGGACAGCCCCGAGCTGCACCCGGGCCCAGGCCCGCGCCAGACCCCCGTGGCCGGAGTCCTGCTGACCGATGCGGAGCTCGACCACACCCTCGGCCTGGCCCGGTTGCGCGAGGCGCGCAGCGTCGAGGTCCTGGCGACGGCCCCGGTGCTCACCGCGCTCCTCGACCGGCTGAGCCTGGGCGAGGTCCTCGGCCCCTATACCGGCATCGAATGGGGGGAGTTGACCACCCTCCCGAGACCGCTGGGCGAGCTGACGGTCAGCGCCGTCCCGGTGTCGGCCAAGCGCCCCCGCTATGCGGCCGGTACCGGCACGGACGAGCCGATGTGGTCGGTGGCACTACGGCTGCACGATCCCGCCGCGCGCAAGACGCTGCTGTACGCTCCCGCGCTCGCGGTGTGGAGCGAGGAGTTCCAGGAGGCCTGCGAGGGCGCCGACTGCGTCCTGGTCGACGGCACCTTCTGGGACGACGACGAACCGCTGCGCGCCGGATTCTCCACCCGCACCGCGACCGGCATGGGACATCTGCCGATCGCGGGACCGGGCGGCACCGCGCACCGGCTGTCGGCCCTGCGAGCCCGCTGTCTCTACACGCATCTGAACAACACCAATCCCCTCGGGGACCCCGGCGCCGCCGAGCACGAACAGCTCGCCGCCTGGGGACTCGAGACCGCCACCGACCGGATGGTGATAGAGCTTTGACCACCAACGCCCAGCCGGACGCCGCCTTGCCCCTGCCCGCGCCGGCCCCGGTAGCACCCCGCGCCCCGCTTCCTGAGGTCGCGCCAGCATGGAGCGCCGCGGAGTTCGAGGAGCGGTTACGCACCGTCGGCGCCGAGTCCTACCACGACCGCCACCCCTTCAACGTACGGATGCACGCGGGCGATCTCACCCCCGGCGAACTGCGCCGATGGATCACCAACCGGTTCCACTACCAGCGGCACATCCCCGTCAAGGACGCGCTGATCCTCGCCAAGTTCGACAGCGCGGCACTGCGCCGCAGCTGGCTGCGGCGGATCCAGGACCACGACGGCACCGTCGACGGCGAGGGCGGCATCGAGCGCTGGCTGCGCCTCGGCGAGGCCGCCGGGATCGAGCGGTCGCTGCTGCTCGACGGGCGGGCGGTGCTGCCGGGTGTGCGGCTGGCCGTGGACGGTTATGTGAACTTCTGCCGGCTGCGCCCCGCACTGGACGCCGTCGCCGCGTCCCTGACCGAACTGACCGCCCCCGCCATCATGCGCACCCGCATCGCCGCCTTCGAGCGCCACTACCGGTGGATCGACGAGGCGGGGCTCGGCTACTTCCGCGGGCGGATCGGGCAGGGCCGACGCGACAGTCAGGAAGCGCTCGCTCTGGTGCTCGCCTGGGCCCGCACCCGCGAGCAGCAGGAGCGCGCCATGGCCGCCCTCACCTTCAAGTGCGAGGTGCTCTGGTCGCTGCTCGACGCGGTGGACCGAGCCGAGGGAGGCGTGGCATGACGGGCGATACGTCGGCCGCAGCCGGGGTGCGAGAGGCCGAACCTGTCATGAGCTGGCGGCCCGCGCTCCGTCGCTCGGTCATGCTCCGCCACGACCGGATACGCGGCTGCGACCTGCTGCTCCTGCCGGAGCGGGTGGTCGTGCTGCACGGCGCCGGTGGGCAGATCCTGCGGCTCTGCGACGGCGTACGCGACCTCGGTGCGATCGTCGCCGTCCTGGCGGAGCGCCACCCCGACGCCCCCGTGGCATCGGAAGTGCCCGCGTTCCTGGCGCGACTGCGCGAGGAGGGCTGGCTGCGATGACCTCCGCCCTGCCCCACCCCGCAGCCGCGCAGGGTTCGGTCCCCGTGCCCGAGCCGCCCTGGGCCCTGCTCGCCGAACTGACCCACGGCTGTCCGCTGCGCTGCGCCTATTGTTCGAACCCCGACCAACTGGTTGGCCGGTCAGTAGAGTTGACCACGCAGCAGTGGACCGACGTGCTGCGCCAGGCCGCCGCGCTGGGTGTCGTACAGACCCATCTGTCGGGCGGCGAACCGCTGTTGCGGCGCGATCTGACGGCCATCGTGGCGACCGCGGTGGAGGCGGGCATCCACACCCAGCTCGTCACCAGCGGCGTCGGCCTTCACCAGGCCCGCCTCGAGGGACTGACAGCGGCCGGCCTGCACAGCGTCCAGTTGTCCGTGCAGCACTCCGACGCCGGGGCCGCCCAGCGCATCGCGGGTGCGCGGGCGTCGGCCGCCAAGGAGAAGGCGGCCCGCCTGGTCCGCGCCGCAGGGCTGCCGTTCGGCGTGAATGTGGTGCTGCACCGGGCCAACCTGGACGCCCTCGACGACCTGATCCGCCTCGCCCTGTCCTGGGGCGCGGACCGCCTGGAGCTGGCCAACACCCAGTTCTACGGCTGGGCCCTGCGCAACCGCGACGCCCTGCTGCCCGGCCCGGATCAGGTGGCCCGCGCCCGCGAGGTCCTGGAGACCTGGCGTACGCGGCTCGCCGGCCGCATGGAGCTGGTCTGGGTGGCCCCCGACTACGTGGACGGCGTCGCCAAGCCCTGCATGGGCGGCTGGGGTGCCCGTTCGCTCACCGTCGCACCGGACGGCTCCGTGCTGCCCTGCCCGGCCGCGGCCATGCTGCCCGACCTGGATCCGCCCCGGGTCACCGAGCATGAACTGGCCTGGATCTGGCGGGAGTCGAAGGCCTTCAACCGCTTCCGCGGCACGTCCTGGATGGGCGAGCAGTGCCGCACCTGCCCGCAGCGCGAGCGCGATTTCGGCGGTTGTCGCTGCCAGGCGTACGCGCTGACCGGCGACGCAGCCCGCACCGACCCGGCCTGCCGGCTCTCGCCCGACCACCACCTGGTCCGCGGCCTCGTCGAGCGGGCCGACCAGGGACATTCCACCGCCGTCAGCCCGCCCTACATCTACCGCACGGAGGGACCGTGAGAAGACCGTATGCGCTGCTGACAGCGGGCCTGGTACTGGCCGGCTGCGTGCTGACCGCACCACCCGGCGCCGCCTCGCCGGCAGCGGCCGACGCCCGCCGCGCCGACGTACAGGCTCCGCCGTACGAGGCCGAGAACGCCCGGATCTTCCAGGGCGCAGTCGAATCCAACCACTCCGGATTCACCGGCACGGGATTCGTCAACTACACCAACACCAGCGGGAGTTACGTCGAGCTCACTGTCACCGCCGACCAGGCCGCCGCCACCGCCCTCACCCTGCGCTACGCGAACGGAACCACCACCGACCGGCCGCTGGCCCTCACCGTCAACGGGACCCCCGCCGCCACCCCGGCCTTCGCGCCCACCGGCGGCTGGTCCAGCTGGCGCACCCAGTCCCTGACCGTCCCGCTGAGACAGGGCAGCAACACCATCCGCGCGACCGCGACCACCGCAGGCGGCGGCCCCAACCTCGACGCCCTGCTCCTCGGGCACGACGACACGGGCGCCATCGACTGGTCGACCGCCATGATCGACTCCACGATGGCGCGCTACACCCCCACCACCATCGGCGGCTGGTCCTACCCGGTCGGCCTGTACCTGTACGGGCAGTACCTCACCTATCAACGCACGCACGACGCCCGCTACCTGACGTACATCAAGAGCTATGTGGACCGCTTCGTCGCCGCTGACGGCTCGATCGGGCAGAGCTTCAGCAACCTCGACAGCATGCAGGCCGGCCGGCTGCTGACGATCCTGCACCACGAGACCGGCCAGGACCGCTACCGCATCGCCGCCCGCAAGATCCGCGACCGGTTGAACACCTACCCGCGCACCAGCGAGGGCGGCTTCTGGCACGCCACCTCCGACAGTCGCGCGCACCAGCTGTGGGCGGACGGCGTCTACATGGTCAACCCGTTCCTCGTCGAGTACGGCAAGGAGTTCGCCGACACCACGTATGCACATGACGAGGCGGCCAAGCAGCTCTACGTCTACGGCAGCCATCTTCAGGTCGGAAACGGCCTGCTGCGCCACGCCTGGGACGAGTCCAAGACCGTGAGCTGGGCCGATCCGCAGACGGGGCTCGCGCCCGAGCACTGGTGCCGGGCCGTCGGCTGGTACTCGATGGCCCTGGTCAACGTCCTGGACGCGATTCCCGCCGACCATCCGCGCCGCACCCAGCTCCTTGCCATCCTCACCAAGCTCGCCGCCGGCCTGGAGCGCTACCAGGACCCGGCCACCGGCCGCTGGTTCCAGGTGATCGACAAGGGCGGGCGCAGCGACAACTGGACCGAGACCTCGTGCTCCAGCATGTTCACCTACGCCCTCTCGCGCGGCGCCGAACAGGGCTATCTGGACGCCCACTACGCGGACGTGGCCCAGCGCGGCTACCAGGGCGTCCTGGCGAAGATCGCGCTCGGCGGCGACGGCCGGACCAACCTCACCGACATCTCCATCGGCACGAACGTCGGCGACTACGCCTACTACGTGGCCCGCACCAGGGCGACCGACGACTTCCACGGTCTCGGCGCCTTCCTGATCATGAACGAGCAGCTGAGAGGCAGGTAATCCGCCAGGTGCGCCTCAAGCGGGGCTTCCACCGCTCCCTGGGCGACACCTCCGGTCCCTGCAGGACTACCGCACGCTCCTGACGAATCTGCGCGCCTATCAACTCGTCCGAGGAGGCGACGACATGAGCCGCACGGGAATGTTCCGCACGAGATGCACCGTCATCGTCACGCTCCTGGCCCTGCTCGGCCTGTTGGGCATCGACCGCCCCTCGGCCGTGTCCGCCGCGCCCGCACCGGTCGCACTGCCCGTCGTCCAACCGGCCGAGCCACTCGCGGAGTTCGACGTCCGCGACTACGGTGCCAAGGGCGACGGCTCCACCAACGACAGCGGCGCCATCCAGAAGGCCATCGACGCGGCCGACGCGGCAGGCGGCGGCGCCGTACGCTTCCCGGCGACTTCCGGCAGCGCGACGTACGAGTCGAAGAACACCCTGCACATGAAGAGCCATGTGACGCTCCAGGTCGACACCGGCGCCACCCTCTCCGGCAACGGCGCCGACACCTACGACCCGCCCGAGCCCAACCAGTGGGACGACTATCAGGACTACGGGCACAGCCACTTCCACAACGCCATGATCTACGGCGACCGGCTCACCGACATCGGCTTCGTGGGCGGCGGCGTCATCGACGGCGACGGCGCGCTGATCACCGGCAACCCTGCTGCCGGCGAAGCCGACAAGATCATCTCGCTGACGCGGTGCTCCGGGCTGCGCATCGGCGACGGGCTCACGCTGCGCGAGGGCGGCCACTTCGCGGCGCTCATCAACGGCTGCGACAACGTGGTCTCCGACCGGCTCACCATCGACACCGCGATGGACCGCGACGGCTGGAACATCATCTCCACCACCAACGTCACCGTCACCAATGCCCACTTCGAGGCGAACGACGACGCCCTCGCCTTCAAGAGCGACTACGCACTCGGCGCCAAGCTGGCCAACGGCCATGTGCGGGTGGGTGATTCGTTCCTCTCCGCCGACTGCTGCAACGCCCTCATGTTCGGCTCGGAGACCTGCGGCGACTTCACCGACTACCGCTTCGACCGCATCACCATCCGCGGCTCGGACAAGTCCGGGCTCGGCCTGGTCTCCATGGACGGCGCGAAGATCACCGACGTCCACTACCGGGACATCACCATGACCGACGTCCACTCGCCGATCATGCAGAAGGTCGGCACGAGAAAACGCTGCGGCAACAGCCCGGGCGTCGGCTCCATCAGCAACATCACCTACACCAACATCAAGGCCACCGGCTCAAGCCCGTCCTTCTCGCCGACCCTGTGGGGCGAGTCCGGCAGCGGCCGCATCCACGACGTCACCTTCGACAACGTCGACATCACCGTGCCCGGCGGCAACGGCACCATGTCCACGACCCCGCCCAGCAATGACCCGAACAACTACAACCCGAACTCGATCGGCACCCGGCCCGCGTACGGCTGGTACGTCCGCAACGCCGACAACATCCGCTGGACCGACAGCGAGGTCCGCTTCGGCGCCGACGACGGCCGGCCCGCGGTCATCGCGAACACCTCCACGCACCTGCGCTTCGACCGCTTCACCGCCCAGCGCGGCAGCAACAGCCCCGCCGACCTCAACTTCCAGACGGTGACCGGCTATTGCGTCGCGGACAGTCACAACACGAGCGGTGGCGCCCTGCGGATCACCCAGTCGGGGTCGACGCAGAACTGCGGGACCGCGCCGCAGCGGTACGAGGCGGAGAGCGCCGCCTACCCGGCGGGCTCCACCATCGACTCCCACCACGCCGGCTACAGCGGCACCGGCTTCGTGAACACGCCCAACGCGGCGGGCGCCTATGTGGAGTGGACCGTGAACGCCGCGCAGGCCGGCACCGCGAACCTGGTCATCGGCTACGCGAACGGCACCACCACCGACCGGCCCATGGACCTCGCCGTCAACGGCACCGTCGTACGCGCCGGCGCCTCCTTCGCCCCCACCGGGGCTTGGTCCACTTGGCGCACGGTGACCGTCCCCGTCCTGCTGGCGGCGGGCGCCAACAAGGTCAAGGTCACCGCGACCGGGGCCGCCGGCTGTCCCAACCTCGATTACCTGGACGGCCCGGCATGAGACGGAGACGACGCCTGCACCTGAGCGTTCTGGCCGTCCTGGCGCTGCTCCTCGGAGCCGTGATCGCCCTGCCAGGACCCGCCGCCCGTGCCGATGTGATCCACCCCCGCCAGGACTTCCTGCGGGGCTCCACCTCCGGCCTTTTCCTGCACTGGGGGCAGCGCACCGCACCGGCCCACACCAGCTGCAGCGGCTGGGAGAACGATGTGACCAGCGGCGGCTGGAGCGCGGACTACTGGGTGCGGGAAGCCCAGAAGCTGCACTCCCAGTACCTGGTCCTGGCCACCTTCCACTCCCGGCTCGGCTATGCCCGCCCCTGGCCCTCCAAGATCCCCGGCAGCTGTGCGACCGAGCGGGACTTCCTCGGCGAGCTGATCGCCGCGGCCAAGGCCAAGGGCCTCAAGACGATCCTCTACATGACCGACGACCCCCAGTGGCACGACGAGGGCGGCCACGAGTGGCTCGACTCGGCGGCGTACTCCGCCTACAAGGGCCGCGACATCGACCTCACCACACGGGACGGCTTCGGCGAGTACTCGTACGACCTGTTCTTCGAGGCCATGGACCGCTACCCCGACCTCGGCGGGTTCTGGATCGACAACGACAACGCCTACTGGGAGCGGAACAACCTCTACTCGAAGATCTACGAGAAGCGGCCCAACTACACCCTCAGCAACAACAACGAGGACACGCCGATCATGGACATGGTCAGCAATGAGCAGAAGACCGGCATGTCCCCGGCCTACGACTACCCGCAGGCCGTCTACACCTCGGCCCCGCGCCTGATCGAGGCGGACTTCAAACTCCCCTCCACCGGCGCCTGGTGGTACGACGGTTCCGATCCGAGCGTCGACCGCAAGCTCACCCTGGGGCGGCTCGTCAGCAACGCCGGCTCGTCCGTCAAGGCCCTCATGGCGGAGACAGCCCAGGTCAACAGCAAGTTCCCGGCCAACCAGGCCGCGTTCAACGACTTCGCGAGCGGCTACCTCGGCCCGATCCGGGAGTCCCTGAACGAGGTCGATGGTGGCGGCTATCTGCACGGCGGCCTCAAACCGGGGCTCTGGAACGACGGCGCGCACGGCGTGACGACCGTCAGCAAGAGCGATCCCCTCCGGCACTACGTGCATGTGCTCACCCCGCCCGACACCTCCACGCTGAAAGTGCGGGACAACGGCTACAGGGTCACCGGTGTCACCAATCTGCGTACCGGGGCGGCGATTTCCTTCTCCCAGTCCGGCGGCACGCTGACCCTGACGGGCCTGGGCGACTGGGACGCGTACGACACCGTCCTCAAGGTCATCACCGCCGGCCGCGAGGGAATCATCGACCCCTCCTCGTACACGATGAGCGCCAGCGCCTCGGCGAGCGGGCACGGCGCCGCGGCGGCCACGGACGGCGACTACCAGACCTACTGGGACAGCAGCAAGACCACCCCCGTCTCGCTCCGCTTCGACCTCGGCTCGGCCAAGCGCGTGCAGTACCTCGCCGTCAACCAGCGCGAGGACTCGGTCAGTTACGCACGCTCCGCCACCGAGCAGTCAGCGCGGATCAGGGACTATCGGGTGTACGTCAGCAGCGACGGCACGAACTGGGGCAGCCCGGTGAAGACCGGCACGCTGCCCAGCCACCGTGGCGTGGCGATCGTCGACCTGCCGGCGACCACCACCCGCCATGTGCGGCTCGAGGTCGTCAACACCCATGCGGCGTCCACCGATACGACCCGCTACCAGCGGCTTCGGATCGACGAGGCATGGCTCGGCACCGCGTACGCAGGCGGCGGATCGACGCCGACGCCAGTGCGGTACGAGGCGGAGAGCGCTGCGTACTCGGCGGGTTCGACGGTGGACTCGGCGAGCGCGAGGGACATCTGGGCCACTTCGACGCTCACCGTGCCGCTGAACGCGGGCAGCAACACCGTTCGCGTCACGGCCACTACAGCGAATGGGGCACCCAACCTGGATTATCTCGACAGGGAGTAGAACCAGGCCTTTCGAGGTCCTTTCGAGGTCCTTTCGAGGTCCTTTCGGAGAGGGGCGGCGGGAATTCCCGTCGCCCCTGATAAGGCTGCCCAATTCCGGGTGAACAGCCCGCTGACAAACCGGAATTGACCCCTGTCGGTGCCATTGACAACACGCCTTTGAGGCACTGCTATTCAGTGTTGGTTAGGAACCTTTCCTAACCCGCTTCACGCGTCCCCGTCCCGTCCTCGTCCAACTTCCGTCCTCCGAAGGGTGATCCCCCGTGCACGCTGCCGCGCCTCCACGCCGCACCTGGGCGATACTCGTCGCCGTCTGCGGGCTGCTCCTGCCGCTGATCATCACGTCGATGCCGACGGCCCGGGCCGCCGCCACCGCACACCGAACGGCGAACGCCGACGCCACCCGGTACGAGGCGGAGAGCGCCGCCTCCATATCCGGCAGCACTGTCGACACCAACCACACCGGCTACTCGGGCACAGGATTCGTCAACACGCCCAATGCGAGCGGCGCCTGGATCGAGTGGACCGTCAACGCCGATGCCGCGGGCACGGCCGCCCTCGGGATCCGCTACTCCAACGGCACCACCGCCGACCGGCCGCTGACCATCACAGTCAACGGGAGCACCCTCGGCACGGGGACGGCCTTCGCGGCCACCCCCGACTGGGACACCTGGGCCACGAACAACATCACCGCCACGCTGAAGGCGGGCAGCAACACGGTCCGCGTCACCGCCACCACCGCAGGTGGCGCCCCCAACCTGGACTACCTGGAGACCGGCACCTCGGCCCCGATGATCCCGGGCATGGCCGTCGCCCCGTACGAATACTTCGGCTGGGGCAATCCGCCCAGCCCGACCGCGGTCATGGCGGCCACCGGCGTGAAGTGGTTCACCCTCGCCTTCATCCTCTCCGACGGTGGCTGCAACCCCGCCTGGGACGGCTCACGGCCGCTCACCGGCGGCGACGACCAGGCGAAGATCAACGCGATCCGGTCGGCCGGCGGCGACGTCATCATCTCGTTCGGCGGCTGGAGCGGCGCCAAGCTCGGCGAGAAGTGCGGCAGCGCCTCCGCCCTGGCCGGCGCGTATCAGAAGGTGATCAACGCCTATGGGCTGAAGGTCATCGACATCGACATCGAGAACACCGAGTGGGCAAACGCCACCGTGCGCCAGCGGGTGGTCGACGCACTGAAGATCGTCAAGCAGAACAACGCGGGCATCAAGACCATCATCACTTTCGGCACCACCACCTCGGGTCCGGACTCCACCGGCGCCGACATGATCAACCGGGCCGCGCGCTCCGGTCTGGCCAACGACATCTGGTGCATCATGCCGTTCGACTTCGGCGGCGGAAGCACCAACATGGGCACGCTCACCACCCAGGCCATGGAGGGCCTGAAGGCGAAGGTGAAGGCGGCCTACGGCTACAGCGACGCGGCAACGTACGCGCACATCGGCCTGTCGTCGATGAACGGCAAGACCGACGTCGCCGGGGAACTGGTCCGCATCCAGGACTTCCAGACGATGCTCGCCTACGCACAGCAGCACCACATCGCCCGCCTCACCTACTGGTCGGTCAACCGGGACCGGGCCTGCGGCTCAGGCAGCGACGGCGATTCCTGCAGTGGTGTCCCGCAGCAGCCGTACGACTTCCTCAAGGTCTTCGCCCGGTACGCGGGGTGATGCCCATGACGACGACTGCCGCCGCCGGCGCACCCGCCGTCCGGCGCCGCCTCGGCTTCGGCGCGATCCAGATCGACCCTCCGGCCCACGAGAGGACGAACGTGCGGTTCACACGACTCAGAAGAATCCTGCCCTGGTGCGCGGCGGCGACCCTGGCCGCCGGACTGCTCGGCACGCTGGCGGCGGCCCCCTCGGCCGCGGCCCTCGTCCGCTACGAGGCGGAGTCCGCGACCATTTCACAGGGCACGGTCGCCGGCAACCACACCGGCTACTCCGGCACCGGCTTCGTCGACTACACCAACGTCGCAGGCTCGTACGTGGAGTTCACCGTCGACGCCCCGGCGGCGGGCAGCATGGCGTTGTCACTGCGCTACGCCAACGGCACCACCACCAACCGCCCCATGGACCTCACGGTGAATGGGACCGCGGCGGCGTCGGGCCTGTCCTTCAACGGCACCGGCAGCTGGGACACCTGGGCCGGCAAGTCCGTCAACGCGAACCTGAACGCGGGCATCAACAAGATCCGGCTGACCGCGACCACCGCGAGCGGCGGCCCCAACGTCGACTACCTCGACCTCGGCGCACCCGCCGGCGGCGGCCCGGCCGTGCCCTTCGGCAGTCATCAATTCCCCTACGCGCCCGGCACGTTGAAGCCCACCGGCGCGCAGTCGACCATCGACCAGGCCGTCGTGAGCAAGTACAACGCCTGGAAGTCGGCCTTCGTCCGGCACAACTGCGGCAACGGCTGGTACCAGGTCATCTCCCCCGACGCCGACCATCCCTACGTCGCCGAGGCACAGGGCTACGGCATGGTCCTCACCGCGATCATGGCGGGCGCCGACCCGGAGGCCAAGACCGTCTTCGACGGCCTCACCAAGTACATGCTCGCCCACCCCTCGGTGAACAATCCCAACCTCCTCGCCGCCGAGCAGGACACCTCCTGCCGCAGCGTCAACGGCTCGGACTCCGCCACCGACGGCGACCTCGACGTCGCCTACGGACTGCTGCTCGCCGACATGCAGTGGGGCTCCTCGGGGACGTACAACTACAAGGACCTGGCGATCAAGCACATCAATGCCATCAAGGCGAGCGAGGTCAACCCGACCACCCATCTGATGCGGCTCGGCGACTGGTCCACCCCCGGCGAACCCCACTACTGGATCACCCGCTCCTCGGACTGGACCGTCGACCACTTCCGCGCCTTCAAGAAGGCCACGGGCGACAGCGCCTGGGACACCATCCGCACGGCCCACCAGAACCTCATCACCTCCCAGCAGAACGCCTACGCCCCCAACACCGGCCTCCTCGCCGACTTCGTCGTCAACACCAACACCACCCCCAAGCCCGCGCCCGGCGAGGTCCTCGAAGGCCCCAACGACGGCGACTACTCCTGGAATGCCTGTCGCGACCCCTGGCGCCTGGGCGCCGACGCGGTCACCAGCGGCGACTCGGCGTCCCTGGCCTCCGCACGCAAGATCAACTCCTGGATCAAGGCCAAGACCGGGTCCAACCCCAACAACATCACCACCGGCTACCGCCTGGGCGGGTCCGCGCTGGACAGCGGCCACGACATGGCCTTCACGGCCCCGTTCGCCGTCACCGCGCTGACCGACCCCGGCTCACAGGCATGGCTCGACGCCCTGTGGAACAAGCTGACCGCCACCCCCATCGACCCCCAGCTCTACTACGGCGGCAGCGTCCAGCTCCAGTCCATGATCGTCGCATCCGGCAACTACTGGGTGCCCTGACGGAGGAAGCAGCATGAGATTCAGCAGATCCGCCGGCGCCCTGCGCGGGAAGGTCGCCGCCACAGCCGTCGTACTCCTGTGCGCGGGGCTCGTCCAGGCCGCACCGCCGTCCGCGTCGGCCGCCCCCACCCGGTACGAGGCGGAGTCGGCGACCATCTCCCAAGGGGTGGTGGAGGCCAACCACACCGGCTACTCCGGCACCGGCTTCGTCAACGGCGACAACATCGCGGGCTCCTACGTGGAGTTCACCGTGAACGCCGCCACCGCCGGCACCGCGACCATCGCCCTGCGCTACGCCAACGGCACCACCACCAACCGCCCGGCCGACATCGCCGTCAACGGCAGCGTGGTCTCCGCCGGACGCGCCTTCAACGGCACCGGAACCTGGGACACCTGGGCAACCTCGACGCTGACCGCCCAACTCACCGCGGGCACCAACAAGATCAGGCTGACGTCGACCACCGCGGCCGGCCTGCCCAACCTCGACCACCTCGAGACCGAGGTCACCGCGGCCGGCACCGACTACCAGGCCGAGAGCGCCACCATCTCCCAGGGCGTCGTGGCCACCAACCACACCGGCTACACCGGCACGGGCTTCGTCGACTACACCAACGTCGCCGGGTCGTACGTGGAGTTCACCGTCAGCGCCGCGGCGGCGGGCAGCGCCTCGATCACCCCGCGCTATGCCAATGGGACGACCACCGACAGACCCCTGGACATCTCCGTCAACGGCACGGTCGTCGCGTCGGGGGTCTCCTTCGCCGGCACCACCAACTGGGACACCTGGGCCACCAAGTCCGTCAACGCGAACCTGAACGCGGGCAGCAACAAGATCCGGCTGACCGCGACCACCGCGGGCGGCGGCCCCAACCTCGACAAGCTCACCGTCGGGGAGCCCGCCGACACCGAGGCCCCGAGCCGTCCCGGCCAGCTCAGCTGCACCGACATCGGCGAGACCGGCCTCACCCTCAACTGGGGCGCCTCCACGGACAACGTCGCCGTCACCGCATACGACCTCTACGAACACGGCAACAAGCTCGGCGAGGCCTCCGGCAGCGCCACCTCCAAGGCCCTGACCGGGCTCACCCCCGACACGACCTACAACCTGACCGTGATCGCCCGCGACGCCGCGGGCAACACCTCCCCGGCGAGCATCGCCCTCGACTGCAAGACGCTCGTCTCCACCGACCCGCCGCCCAGCAAGCCGGGCACACCGACCGTCTCCGGGATCACCGCCACCAGCGCCCATCTCACCTGGGGCGCCGCCACGGACGACAAGGGCGTGGCGGCGTACGAGATCCGCAGCGGCGGCACCGTACTGAAGACCGTCACCGGCACCCCGCCGGCCACCTCCACCACGGTCAGCGGGCTGGCCTGCCATGCCTCCTTCAGCCTGACCGTGGTCGCCAAGGACACCGTCGGCGGCTACTCCACGCCGTCCGACCCGGTGACCTTCTCGACCGCCGACTGCCCCTCCGACGGTGGCATCCCCGGCACCCCGACCACGCTCTCCAGCGGCTGGTCCATTCCCTGGGGCACGTACTGGATGCCCGACGGCAGCCATGCGCTGATCACCGAACGGGACAGCTTCAAGGTGTTCAAGCTGACCGGGTCCGGCACCAGGACCCAGGTCGGCAGCGTGCCGAACGTGGTGACCACCGACGGCGAGGGCGGCCTGCTGGGCGTCGCCGTCGACCCCAACTGGTCGAGCAACCACTACGTCTACTTCATGCACACCGCCAGTGAAGGCAACCGCATCGCCCGCATGACGTACAACGGCACGTCGCTCAGCGACTACACGACCCTGGTGCGGGGCATCAAGAAGAACCGCTACCACAACGGCGGCCGGCTCCTCTTCGGCCCCGACGGCTACCTGTACGCCACCACCGGCGAGGCCCAGACCCCCGACCTCGCGCAGGACAAGAACTCCCTCAACGGCAAGATCCTGCGCATGACCACCGAGGGCAAACCCGCCCCCGGCAACCCCTTCGGCACCCTCGTCTACAGCTACGGCCACCGCAATCCGCAGGGCCTGGCCTTCGACCGCAACGGACGGCTGTGGGAATCCGAGCTTGGCAACAGCTCGCAGGACGAGCTCAACCTGATCAAGGCTGGCGCCAACTACGGCTGGCCGATCTGTGAGGGCTCCTGCTCCACCTCGGGCATGACCAACCCGAAGAAGACCTGGTCCGTCTCGACGGCCTCGCCCAGCGGCATCTCCATCGTCCGCAACGTCATCTACATGGCGTCCCTGCGCGGCGAACGCCTGTGGCGCATCCCGATCTCCGGCGACACCGAGAACGTGGGCACGGCCACCGCCTACTACGTCGGCACCTACGGACGCCTGCGCACCGTCACCGAGGTGCCCGGCAAGGACGAGCTGTGGCTGTCCACGACCAACAGCGACAACAACGGAGGAGAGCCGGACGGATCCGACAAGATCTTCCGGATCACGATCTCCTAGGCATCCGCCCGTCCTCAGATCGAGGCGGGCCGCCCGGCGCATCGCGCGCCGGGCGGCCCGGCCCACCCTTGGTGGCTATGAACGCCCGCCACCAGGTGCTACGGCGTCGTCAGTCCTGCCGGCTTCCACCAGGCGGCGGAGGCATCACGCAGGGTGTTGGTGCCGCAGTGCACCTCGCCCATGCCGAGGTGGTACGTGTACCAGTCGTCGATGTACGACACCTTCAGGCCCGCCCGTACGTAGGCCGCTGTGACGGCTTGGGTGAAGATGTCCTTGCCGCCGATGACAGGACCCCATTGGCGAGGAGCAAGGTAACGGTCGCGGCTGAGGAGGATGCCGTTGACCGCGCCGGGGACGTATGCGCTCGTCTCGGCGGTCGCCCGTGGAGCCGCGGCGGAGTCGTTTCCGTCCCCGGCCAGCCACCGCTGTTGGCCGTGGTTCTTCACCGCGTCCGGCAGGCGGGTGTTACCACCCATGCGTGTCAGTCGCGGCACGGGGACGTCCTCCCCGCCCTCCGTACGGGCCATCGAGCCACGGGTGTACAGAGCCGGCACGCGCACGATCTCGTCCTCGGTCACGCCGGTCTCACGTTTGAGGGTCTCCAGATTGGCCGTAATCCGCTGGGTCGCCAAGGTGTTGTCGGCCACCAGGTGTCGAGAGGCGAGGGCCTGGTCGATGGTCTCCTGCAGCGGCGGGGAGCCCCCGAGGCCCGGGACGGAGAACATCCTGGTGCCTCCATGGCCCGCGCGCTGGGCATCGCGCAGCAGTTTCAGCCCCGCTTCGGGGTCGGCAACGCCGATCCGCCAGCCGCGCGGGGTGTCGGCAGGCAGGAACTGCACGAACTCGTCGACGTGGCCGACTTCCAGCCAGGAGGTGTCCAGGAGCAACGGGTCCTGGAGTCCCTGGGACTTCAGCAGCGTGCGCATCGTCGCCGAGGGCCGCTTGCCGCTGTCCTTGCGCCACCCCATGATGATCCGTCCGGCCGGGAACGAGCGGCCGCCCAGGGCGTACGGCGGGATGGTCTCCAGGTTCCCCATGGAGTTGAGCGACCAGTCCGCCGGTGCCGATCTGTCGAAGGCCTGCACGACGCCGATGTCCCGTCCGCGGACCTTCTCGAACAGTTCCCGGCCGGCCTTGCGGTCCGGTTGCGCAGAGCGGAGCATCACACGGATCACGTGCCGGCGCCCGTCGGTTCCGGTCATGCTGACGTAGGCCGGTTCGACGAAGTCTTGCGCCCAGGAGTCCTGGTACTTGTCGAATGTCACCAGCGGCCGGGTGATGCCGGCTTTCTCCGCTTCGCGCTTCAGGTCGGTGACGAACTTGCCCTGCAGCCCGCTCCAGTCTGCGTCGGAGCCCAGCTTGGTGACCATGAGCTGCTGGGTCTTCTGGAGATGGTGGTGAGTGAGGAGTGGGGCGACGCGCAGGGTGACCGAGTCGGATGTGCTCCGGTCGCCCGCGGCCACGGTCAGGCGGATGACCGCCCTGCCGTCCCACTTGCTGGCGTCCCGGATGACGTCGGTGGCTTCGACCCCGAACTCCACGCCGACGCGCAACTCCGCGGCCGACAAGCTGGTCCGCGACGTGACCATGACCCAGTTGCCCGCACGCTTGAGGTAGACGCGGGTGTGGTCGGCTCCCGTGGTGACCTTGACGGTGCCCTTGGCTCCTGTGGGCAGGTCCCGCATCGGCATCGTGCGGACCCGGGCGAGGTCGGCGGCGTCGGCCGAGCCGTTGACCCGGGTGTCGGAGGCGTCGTTGCACGCGGCCAGTTTGGCGTCGGACAGCGGTCTGCCGCCGGGTCCGGTGACCGGGCAGCGTTTGGTGTCATCGTCGATGTTGGGCAGGTAGACCGCTCCACGGCCCAAGGTCCAGGTGTCCTCACCAGTCGTGTCGGTGGCGCCGGTGACATCGACCCGCCCGTCGCGGTTCACATCGGCACGGAGATCGGCCCGTGCGGCCGGCTCCGCGGCCGAGGCTGGTGAAATCGGCGCAGCCAGGGCGGTTCCGACCGCGGCGAGCGCGAGGACCACGGGCCCAGCAGGGTTCGTCCGTATACGTCGGTGTGAGCGCACAGCGCGTTCCTCCTCAGTTCGGGGGGTGCACCGTGCAAGAGATGAAGAAGCGGCTGTGCGTTCACTGTGCTGACAGAAAGTCATGCCGGAGTGCGACGGGATCACGCCCGTCGCACGTCTGCGCGTACAAGGTCGACGAGGATGGCCCGGCAGTCCAACAGTTGGTCTTCCGCTTGCGCAACCCGCTCCGACGTCTCCGCGTCCAACTCCACGACAGACGACTGTCGATCACCCGGGAGAGCACGTGGCGAAGAAGGACCAGACGACGGACGCGGCCAAGGAGAAGGACCGCGAGAAGTGGATGGCACGCTTCCAGGTACGACTGGCCATGCAGCCGGGCGTGGACCGGACAGTCGTGCTCCAGGCGGTCAAGGAGGTCACGACGCACTGCGCGGAGACAGGAGCACACCCGCGAAGCGCCTTCGGCGACCCGGACGCCTACGCCGTGGAGGTCGCCGCGCGGCTGGTGCCATCGGATCAAGCGGAGCGCGCAGGGCGCCGCAACGCCGTCGTGGACGCGCTCGACTCCGTACGTAACGCGGCTGGCAAGATCGCCGGTCTGTGACCGGTTGAAGCGACTGCTCCCGCCACGACGACAGCCCTCCTCCCCCGCGGAGCAACGTTCGGAGTCCTCGCGGGTGATGGCCCACACGACGTCGAGGTCACCGGCCGGGTCGAGCGGCCGGTGACCGGCTCGGCACGGATCCGGCCGAGGGCCGACCCTGTCTCGCCAGGGCACCGAAACCAGACCGGCCCCGCGTCCCGGGACGCCCGCGCAGTACGAGAACAGGCGCCGTGCGACGCCGCCTCCTTCGTGCCGCCCCAGCCCTACCTGGTTCGGTAGGCCCGCAGAAAGGTCCGCACTCCCTCGACGACGAGTGGCCGGACGCGGATGTCCTCCGCCGCATTCGCGGAGCCGAGCCTGTCCAGCGCGACGCCGAAGGTCAGCGCGATGAACTGGTCGGCCGCGAGTCGGGGGTCGGGGACGTCGAGGAGCCCGGCCGCGGCGAGGGCGGCGAACCGCTCGGCCAGTGCCTCGTCGGGAGTGTCGGCCATGGAGTTGTAGCCGCGGTGCGGCAGATGGCCGGATTCCGCCCGGACCAGCCGTTGCAGCGTGGCGTACTCCGCCGAGCCGAGCATGTCCGTCGCGATGCGCATCGAGAACGTGACCAGGGCGTCCTCGAGGTCGACGTCCTCGGTGACCTCGGTGAGGGTGTCGTCGAGCGTGCGCCGGATCGTGGTGATCAGTGACTGGCCGACGGAGTCGACGACTGCTTTCAGCAGCGTCTGCTTGTCGCCGAAGTAGTCGTAGACCGTCCGCTTGGACACCTCGGCCCGGGCGGCGACCGCGTCGACGCTGGACCGGTCGAAGCCGTCGGCGAGGAACAGTTCCCGGGCCGCCGAGAGGATGGCGGCCCGCTTCCGCGTGGATCCCTCGCGCAGTGTCTTCGTGGTCGGCATGGGCACATCTTAACCGTTCTACACTGCACGGTGTAGTGTAGTCTCAGAATGGTGGCGGGCGGAGCCGTGGCCGCGCCAACTCCGGGTCTGCTTCCCCGGGCTCATCCGGCGGGACGAATTCGGCTCCGGCCACAAAGCACCACACACACTGCGCCCCGCGTGAATGGCCGCTGTGTCCGCGCCGGGCCCGGCAAGGCGGCAGCGCTTCGGGTACGGCCGACCCCTACCCGCCCGGCAATGACGGAAAGGACGTCCATGACCGCAACTCAGGCTCCCCCGGTCCTCATCGGCAAGGCCGCTGTCGGGGCCCTCGGCATGCTGGCAGTCGCCACAGGGGCCTTGGAGTCGGTGGTGACGCCGACGCTCCCGCTCCTGCAACGCGAGCTGGCCATGAGTCCCGCCGAAGGGGCGTTGCTCAGCATCATGTTGCTCATTACCGGCGCGCTCGTCACACCGGTCGCAGGCAAGTTAGGCGACCGCTACGGCGGAAAGCGGGTCCTGATCCGGCTGATGGCGGTGGTCTCGGCCGGCGGCCTGGTGTCGGCCCTGGCGCCCAACCTGCCCGTGCTGCTGCTCGGCCAGGTACTGCAGGGGGCGATGGTGGGCGCGCTGCCCCTGTCGTTCATCCTGGTGCGCAAACACCTCCCCGCGGGAGAGTCGAAGGTGGCCATCGGGACGGTCAGCGGGCTGTTCGTGGGTGGCGGGATGGCGGGGACACTGTCGGCCGGACCCGTGGCGGAAGGACTGTCCCGCCACTGGATGTTCGCGCTGTCGACGATCGCGGTCATCGGGGCCACCATGCTGGTGAACAGGCTGATGCCGCATGATCCGCCGGGCCGTTCGGACGGCGCCGGGATCGACTGGCCCGGCCTGGTTCTCCTGAGCGGGACGCTGGTCACGCTCATGCTCGTACTCGCGCTCGCGCCCGACATCGCCTCGCAGCCACTCGTGCTCGGCGCCCTCATCGCGGTCCTCGCCGCCTTCGTGACCGGATGGATCGCCGTCGAGCGCCGTGCGGCCTCGCCGATGGTCGACCTGGGCATGCTGGCACGGCCCGCCGTGTGGAAGTCGTGCGTGCTGACGTTCGCCATCTGCGTCGGTACCTCGGTGCCGGTCTATCTCGTCCCGCAGCTGTTCGCGGTGCCCGCCGACGAGTACGGCTTCGGGGCCGGCGCCACCGAGATCGGCTTCTACCTGCTGCCCGGCGCCGTGGCGGCGTCGCTGGCCGGGCCGATCAGCGGGATCGGGGCCCGGCGTTTCGGCTCGCGTGCCGTGGTCACCACCGGAATCGTCCTCATGGCCGCCGCCCTGATCGTCCTGGCGGCCGTGCACACCGAGGTCTGGCACCTCGTCATCGGCAAGATGCTGATCGCGCTGGCCAACGGCCTGTGCGTCACCGCGATGGTGACCAGCACCGCCACATCCGTCGATCAGAGCGACACCGGCATCGCCACCAGCCTGGTCCTGGTGACTCGCGTGATCGGCTTCGCCGTGGGTGTGCAGGTCAGTGGCGCGATCCTCACCGCCGGAACGCCTTCCGGGTCGGACGTCCCGGCCGAATCGGCCTTCGTCACCGGCTTCGTCATAGCCGGCGTCGTCACGGCGCTGTGCCTGCTTGTCGCCCGTTCCATGAGCAAGGGAGTCGAGAAATGACCCGCAGTGATCGGTCGAAGAACATCCGTACGACGCCGGGGCGCAAGGTCCTGATATCCGGGGCCAGCGTCGCGGGACCCGCCCTCGCGTTCTGGCTGAACCGCTACGGATTCGCGGTCACGGTGGTCGAAAAGGCGGACGCCCTTCGTGACGGTGGTTACCCCATCGACGTACGCGGCACCGCACTCGAGGTCGTCCGGAGGATGGGAATCCTGCCGCGGCTGCGGGCCGCGCACATCGACCTGCGCCGGCTGACCTTCCTCGCCGGGGACGGCAGCGAGGTGGCCTCGCTCAACCCGCACGCCGTCACGGGCGGTGTCGCGGGACAGGACCTGGAGGTGAGGCGCGGGGATCTGACCAGCGCTCTCTACTCGGCGGTCCGTGACGACGTGGAGTTCTTGTTCGACGACTCCATCGACACCCTCGACCAGTCCGGCCACGGGGTCGACGTCACCTTCCGCGGGGGCAGCAGGCGTACGTTCGACATGGTGTTCGGTGCGGACGGTCTGCATTCACGTACCCGCGAGTTCCTGTTCGGCCCCGAAGGGCAGTTCCACCGGTATCTCGGCTACTGCTTCGCCGGGTTCACCATGCGCAACACCTTCGGGCTCACCCGCGAGACCGTGATGTGGAACACCCCGGGCAGGGCCGCGGCACTCTACGCCGTGGGGGACAACGACGACGTTCACGCCTTCCTGAACTTCGCCCACCCGGAACTGCCGTTCGATGCCTTCCGGAACCCACAAGCCCAACGGGACCTGGTCGCCGCGGTCTTCGCCGACGCGGGATGGGAGGTCCCGGGCATGCTTGCCGCCCTGCGTGACGCGGATGACCTGTTCTTCGACGGGGTCAGCCAGATCCGCATGCCCCGCTGGTCCAGCGGCAGGGTCGCGCTGGTGGGCGACGCCGCGTACGCGCCCTCGTTCCTCACCGGACAGGGCACCAGCCTCGCACTCGTCGGCGCGTACATGCTCGCCGCTTCCCTGGCCGACCGGGACCACGCCGCGGGCCTCGCCGCTTACGAGCACGACACCCGTGAGTTTGTGACCGTCAACCAGGATCAGGTCGGCGAGGGCGATGCCACCCTTTTCCCGACCACCGCTCGGGCCCTGGAGCAGCGCAACGACATGCTGCGCAATCTCAGCGCCCTGCCCTCCGCGGAGGGACGACCGGCCCATTCGGGCCTCACCCTGCCCGAATACATGCCGATGACGTGACCCCGGACCCTCGCGCCGATGACGGGCGTCACCGGCTGTCGGGGCCGGCGGTTCGGACTCAGCGCTGGTCACGGTGGGTGCGCTGATCGCGGAGCGCCACCCGGCCGATTCCGTCGCTCGCACCCGCCGACGGACCGGCGGCTGTCCCGGCCAACACCATGATCAGGGCATCATCACCCCGGCCACGGCCGCGCGTGCCTGCCTGCGCGTCCTGCGCGCCCGAGGGCTGACACACGCGGAGCGCGAACGGCCTGCACAGCGGTCGGAAGGGAGGCCAGAAGCCTCCTCGGTGGGACAGAGTCGGGCGGCTCGGCCTCCTCGGAGAACGTATCGCCCGAACTGCCCGTACCCTTCATGGTGTCAACGGCGTCACATAGCGGGCGCCAAACCACTGGAGGCAACACCTCGTGCTGATTGCTCAGCGTCCGTCCCTGACCGAAGAGGTCGTCGACGAGTTCCGCTCCCGGTTCGTGATCGAGCCGCTGGAGCCGGGCTTCGGTTACACCCTCGGCAACTCCCTGCGTCGCACTCTCCTCTCCTCGATTCCGGGTGCGGCGGTCACGTCCATCCGCGTCGACGGGGTCCTGCACGAGTTCACCACCGTGCCGGGCGTCAAGGAGGACGTCACCGACCTGATCCTCAACATCAAGCAGCTGGTCGTCTCCTCGGAGCACGACGAGCCGGTCGTGATGTACCTGCGCAAGCAGGGCCCGGGTCTGGTCACCGCCGCCGACATCGCGCCGCCGGCCGGTGTCGAGGTGCACAACCCCGACCTGGTCCTCGCCACGCTCAACGGCAAGGGCAAGCTGGAGATGGAGCTCACGGTCGAGCGTGGCCGTGGTTACGTCTCCGCCGTGCAGAACAAGCAGGTCGGCCAGGAGATCGGTCGTATCCCGGTCGACTCGATCTACTCGCCGGTGCTGAAGGTCACGTACAAGGTCGAGGCCACGCGTGTCGAGCAGCGCACCGACTTCGACAAGCTGATCGTCGACGTCGAGACCAAGCAGGCGATGCGTCCGCGTGACGCCATGGCCTCCGCCGGTAAGACGCTGGTCGAGCTGTTCGGGCTCGCCCGCGAGCTCAACATCGACGCCGAGGGCATCGACATGGGCCCGTCCCCCACGGACGCCGCCCTTGCCGCTGACCTGGTCCTGCCGATCGAGGAGCTGGAGCTCACGGTCCGCTCCTACAACTGCCTCAAGCGCGAGGGCGTCCACTCCGTGGGTGAACTCGTGGCTCGTTCCGAGGCGGACCTCCTCGACATTCGTAACTTCGGTGCGAAGTCCATCGACGAGGTCAAGGCGAAGCTGGCCGGCATGGGCCTGGCCCTGAAGGACAGCCCGCCCGGATTCGACCCCACCGCCGCTGCCGACGCCTTTGGTGCAGGCAATGACTCGGACGCGGGCTTTGTGGAGACCGAGCAGTACTGAACGCTGCGCTAGGGCCGGGTCACGGGGGACCCGACCCGGTGCTGAGGACACGGTGCAGCGGACGACCGCATGCCTTTCCCCAGCCAGGAGGTCCCGGCAGGCGCGCCATGACTATCGCCGAATCACGGTGTAGCTACTGGCCGGCCCCCGTGACCTCCCCGTGCGCCTCCCCGCCGCTGAGCCTGACCGTCAAGGCGGATCCGGGGTTGCGCGGGCCATGGTCCGGACGCCCTTCGTACGGCGCCCGGACTCCGGGCTCTTGAGCGGTCGATGGCCGTTCGAGAAGCGCTTGGTTGGTGCTACGGGCCGACCGCGTCGCCGGTGCACTGGCCTACGCTCTTGGCCGGCGCACCGGCATCTCCCCGCGTCGGCCCGGCCGATTTGCGACCAAGATTCCAGGGCATTCCCGGGCCGGCCAGAGGCCGGTCCTGGCAGCGCTCGGCTGCACGAGGGCGGATGGCACGACCAACACCTGCACACCCTGGTACAGGGAGACCCCACCTGTGAGGTCACAGATCGACGAAGTCGCAGAAGTCCATGTTGGCGAGGGACAGGTTGCAGTGCATCTCGTGCGGGACCTCCAACGCCGGTATACGGAATGGCTGCTCGGTCTCCTCCGCGTCAGTACTCACCGCGAGCAGCGTCGGTTCCGCTCCCTCCATTCCGGCGCAGTCGGCGAGGAAAACCACGTCCCAGCCGCACTCTGACGGTTCCTCGCCGTCCTCGGGCGCGATGAGCGCGGCGAGGATGTCGGCGGGAGTAGCCTCCGCCCACACTGGGTCGTCCACGCAGAGGATCTCCTCCTTGAGCCGGCCCTCGTCCTCGTCGGCTTCATCGAAGACCCAAGGCTGGTCGAGGGCGGCTCGCACCCGCCGCCAGGCGTCATCGTCCCCGTAGTGGGTGCGGACGAGCAGCATGGGCGGGTACGACTCGTCGGTCTTCGGTAGAACGCGCACAGGCAGGCACTCCTTCCAACGGGCGGCGCAGTGAGCCGCGTTGACGGTAGGTCGAAGCGTAGAGGCCGCGTCCTCCAGGGGGCCTGTCGGGCCTCTGGCCGCTGATTGCCGCATGGGTGGACGTCTGTGCGAAGATCGCGGCGTGGATGATCTACGTTTCCGTCTCGCCGGCGACGCCGACCTTGCCGCTGTCGTCCATCTGCGTGACGACGCTGCCCGCTGGATGATCGCCCAGGGCGTCACTGGTCAGTGGCGGCCCGGTGAGCTGGGTGGAGACCACTTCCGCCGGATCATGGCGAGCGGGGAGCTTTGGCTCGCGGAGGCTGCCGATCGTGTGGTCGGGGCCTGGGAGCTGTGGTGGGAGGACGAGGATGCCTGGGGGCCGCAGCCCCCGACGGCCGGCTATGTGCATCGGCTGATGGTGGATCACAGCAGTGTTCCGCCCGGGACCGGGAGGCAGCTCCTGCGAGTCGCGGAGCGCCGCGTGGCCGAGGTGGGCCGACCGCTCGTACGTCTGGACTGCCTGGCCGGCAACGCGCGCCTGAAGGCGTACTACCTCGACCTCGGCTACCAGGTCGTCGGGTGCAAGGAGGGAAAGCCGCAGCCGAGCGGCACGCCCAAGTCGTTCACGCTCCTCGAAAAGTCCATACGGGACGGCGGGGAGTAGGAATCGCTTGGGCCTTCGACCACCCAACGGCGAGGCAAGGCTTCGACCAGGGCCCATTCGGCGTCGGTGGTGTCTTCTGGTCGTGCCAGGCGGGGCCGTCGCCGACGTACAGGCACGCGCCGACGGCGCCGATGAGAGCCTGTCGGCCTGGTCGCGGGCTGCCGGAGCGGAACCCGAGTGGGCAAGCCTCGGGGCGTGCGAGCATGCTCGATCACGCCGTGCGGCCGATGCGCCTTCCCGGGCCCCGGTCCGACAGGCGGATCAGCGCAGGCCGGCGAAGAGATCGTTCTCGGGTATGGCCGCGCCGGTGGAGTCCTGGACGCGTACGAAGGTCTCCATGCCCATCAACTCGCCGAACCTCTCCTTGCCCATCTTGAGGAAGAAGATGTTCTCGCCCTGACTGGCGTGCGCGGCCAGCGCGTCGAACTTCTGACCGCTGAACGCGGTGGTGTCCACCCACGTGGTGATCTCGTCGTCGGGGAGGCCGATCTCGGCGATCGCGGCGGCCTCGGCAGGATCCGGCTCCGGCATGTCCTCATGGAACTCGCGCATGATCTCACCGAACCGCTGCATCATCGAGCGGGGCATCGTCGTCCAGTACACCTTCGGTGTCAGGTCAGTCATCTTCACCGCCGCCATCGTGATGCGGTGGGCCTGGATGTGGTCGGGGTGGCCGTAGAAGCCGTTCTCGTCGTAGGTGACGACCACATCGGGACGGTAGTGCCGCATGAGTTCCGCGAGTCGGGCCGCACCTTCCTCCACGGGGGTCTGCCAGAAGGATCCGGGGGCGTCGTTGCTCGGCCAGCCCGCCATCCCGGAGTCGGCATAGTCCAGCATCTCCAGATCGCTGACCTTCAGGACGTCACAGCTAGCTTCGAGTTCTTGGCGGCGCATCGAAGCAACGGCCGCCGGATCGTGCCCGGGATCGCCCGGCTTGACGCCTCCCGGTCCATCACCGCAACCGCCGTCGGTACACGTCACGAGAACCGTGCGGATGCCCTCCGCCGCGTACTGCGCGAGGACACCTCCGGTTCCGGTGGCCTCGTCGTCGGGGTGAGCGTGCACTGCCATGAGCGTCAACGGCCGGTCAGTCATGAAACGGTCCTCCTGCAGAAATACGTATCGGTCCGAGTGCGCGGCGGGCGTACCGCGATCCCGAGGGCCCGGATCCTGTCGGGGCGACGACCCAGTGGTCTCCGTGTTCCCCGCCCGTGCGGCGCCGGTCCCTCGCTCGATGCAACAGTGCCGGCCGGACCTGCTGTTCCCGGCGCGGCGGTGCAGTCGGGATCACGCAGCAGGTCACCGTCATTGGCCGGCTTGCATAGCCAATCCTTCAGCTAACGGTCACCGTTTCGAGGTGGATGCCCCGCAGGGGCAATTCCTAAGGTCACCGGGTGCGATGGCGACGGGTACTCGTACTTGGCCTGGCCGGCCTGCTGGCGGCGGCGGGCGCTGTTGGGGTGTACTCCTACGGTTCCTTCTATGGCTGGTGGGCCCGCCCGACCGTCCGCGACGCTCCGGAGGCGAAACCGGCGGCCGTGGAGCCGCTCGTGAGCGGGCTGCGCTACCCCTTCGACCTGGCGTTCCTCCCCGACGGGTCGGCGCTGGTCACCGAGCGTGAGAGCGGCCGCCTGCGGAAGGTCTCCCCGGACGGGCAGCTCACCGACGTCCGGACGATCGAGGAGATCGCCGAGCCGGTCGTCCAAGCCGGGCTGCAGGGGGTAGCCGTCTCCCCCTCCTACGAACGGGACGGCTGGATCTACGTCTACTACACCACCGAGCAGGACAGCCGGGTGAGCCGGCTGCGGCTGGACTCGTCGGCTCCACCCGAGCCGATCCTGACCGGGATCCCCAGCGGCGAAATCCACAATGGCGGGCGGATCAGGTTCGGCCCGGACGGCATGCTCTACGTGACCACCGGCGAAGCCGACGACCGTTCCAGGGCCCAGGATCGCAACGATCTGGGCGGCAAGATCCTGCGAGTCACGCCGGAGGGCAATCCCGCACCGGGCAACCCGATCGAGGGCTCACCGGTGTACAGCTGGGGGTTCCGCGACCCGCAGGGGCTCGCCTGGGACGAGAAGGGTCAGCTCTACGTCTCCGAGTTCGGCCACCACAACCTCGACGAGCTGAACCGGGTCGAACCCGGCGCCAACTACGGCTGGCCCGAGGTGGAAGGCACCGGTGGGGAGCCCGACTTCACGGACCCGATCGCGACCTGGAAACCCGCCGACGCCTCACCCAGCGGGATGACGTACCACGACGGGCGGATCTGGGTCGCCTGCCTGCGCGGGGAGCGGCTCTACCGGATCGCCACCGACGGCTCGTCGCCCGAGCAGTTGCTGACCGGCCAGTTCGGCCGGCTACGACTCGTGACAGAGGCCCCGGACGGCTCGCTCTGGGTGCTGACCAACGGCCGCACCGGCCCCGACCACGACCTGATCCTCCGGGTGACCCCGTGACGTGACGGGTCACGTCCCGTACAGACGGGCCTCCCAGCGGGCGTGGGAGCGGCGGCCGGACAGGCGCCACAGGATGCGGGCGGGCAGGGGCGCCTTGCTGAGGAACGTGCGCTGCTCTTCGGGCCTCGCCACCGCCATCAACGCGCTGAAGGCGCGCAGCAGATGCTTCCTCTCCAGCTTCGCCAGGCTGATCTCGCCGAGTTCCTCCCATTCGGCGACGCTGAGATGTTCGGCGGCCAGCGGCAGGATCGTCTTCTCCTCCTCGTCCATGTGTGCGTTCAACACCGAGCCCAGTTCGGCGAGTTGGTCCGCCACCTGAACGCAGAGGGATGGCCGGGGATCGGCGGTCAGTTCGTCCAGCGCGCCCGTGACCTGCGTGACCAGCTCTTCGAGGCGGTGGTGCTGTTCCTCCATGCGCGTGATCGCCTCGGCGTGCCCCGCCGTCCGGGCCGCGAGCCGGGGCCAGAGGAATTCGTCCTCGCTGACGTGGTGGGCTTCCAGGCTCATGAGCATGAACCGCACCGCGTCGACGACCAGCGCGGCCCGCGCGGTGTCGCCGGGCCGCAGTCCGCGCACCAGACGCGGCAGTTCCGCGCACGACTGACGGAAGCTGCGATGCACCACCACCATGTCGTGGACATCCGGCTTCGAGTTGACTGCCTCGGACATGTTGCCTGCCTCGGACACGTTGACTGCCTCGGACATGCTGTTCCTAGCCCATGCTCAGTTGGTCGTGAAAGCGGTGTGCGAGGTCCGTGAGCTCTTCCGCGTTCCGCGCGGTCTGCTGGAGGTCGACGAGGACTTCGTCGGCCCCGGCCGCGTGGGCGGCGAGCAGGTAGTCCGACACCTGCTCGACCGTCCCCCGGTGCGGAACGGCGTCGCTCGGGGCGGCCTCGGGCGTCACCACGGGGTTCACCCGGACGACGGTGCGCAGGGCCTCGGGGTCACGTCCGTTCGCCTCCGCGATCTGCCTGATCTGGCCGATGACGTAGGCCAGTTGCGGCACCGGCAGCGCCACTCCCGCCCAGCCGTCCGCGCGACGGCCGATACGTTCCAGCGTGGCCGGGTGCCCGGCGGTACGAGTGAGCGGTGCCGGGTCGTGATCAGCGCGGCGTTGCCGGGGGTGCCCGGGAGCAGCGGAGTCACCTGGGCGGTGTGGACGCGTTGTCCAGGAGCACCAGGATCCGGCGATCGGCGGTCAGGGTGCGGTAGGCCCCGGCGCGGCCGGTGGGCGTCGCGGGGATCGCGGCGGCGGGCATGCCGAGCGCGAGCAGGAAGTCGACCAATACGTCGGCCGGATCGGCGGGTTGGCCGCCGTCGCCCCGCAGGTCCACGTAGAGTTGCCCGTCCGGATAGTCGCCGCGGATGCCGTGGGCGACGCGCAACCCGAGCGCCGTCTTTCCCACGCCGCCGATACCGCTGAGCACCGAGATCGCGACGGCTTCCCCGCTGGGCCGCAACGCGAGCCGGAGCCGCTCGCGCAACCGCTCCCGCCCGATGAAGTCGCCCGGCGCGGGGGGAAGTTGCTGCGGGCGGAGGCCGGTCGGGGGCTCTGGAATCTCCGGAGCCTTGGGGGCGTCCAGGGCCTCCGGAACCTCCCGAAAGTCCTCGACACGCGTCGGGGCAGCGCCGGTCGACGCCGTGACACCGGCCGGCGTCGTCACACCCGTCGAAGGCGCGGTCGTAACAATGCCAGAGACAGTGTCACCGAGGATGCGTGCCTGCAACTCACGCAACTCCGGCCCCGGGTCCATGCCCGGTTCGGCCACCATCATCTCGCGGGCCGCGGCGTAGACCGCCAGTGCCTCCGCCGCCCGCCCGGAGTGTTACAGCGCACGCATGCGCAGCGCGTACAGGTCCTCCCGCAGTGGATGGTCGGCGATCAGCGAGACCAGTTCCGTCGCCACACGCGCGTGCTCGCCCAGTTCGTCGGCGCACTCCAACTGCGCCACCTGGGCGTTCAGCCGCAGTTCGGCGACCCGTCGGCGGTACCGCCGGACGTAGGGGCCGGGCACGCCGGACAGCGGCTCCCCCGACCACAGCGCCAGCGCGGCGTCGAACGCGCGCAGGGCGGGGCCGGCCTGCCGCACGGCCCGCAGTGCCTCGCCCTCGCGGGCGAGCCGCTCGAAACGCAGGGCGTCGACGGCCTGTTCCGGAATGTCGAGCTGGTATCCGCCCGGCATGGTCTCCAGCCGGGAGCGCTCCTCGCCCAGCGAGAGGCGGATGCGGTAGACGTACGTCTGCACCGAGCGCACCGCGTTGACGGGGGGCTCCTCCCACAGCGCGTCGATGAGGTGGTCGAGGCCGCACTGACGTCCTTGTGCCAGCAGGAGCCGCACCAGGACCGCACGCTGCAACGGGCTGCCGAGATCCAGCTCGCGTCCGTCATGACGACCGCTCAGCGGCCCGAGCAGCCCGAACTCGTACCCCTGTACCCCCGTTACCACCTGCCGGAATCTAGCGGGCAGTTCGTTCGGCCCGTGGTCGGTGGCGTCGGCCGGACACACCAGCACCATCAGCAGCAGGCCGAGGCCTCCCCGAGACAGAAATACGGCTTCTCGGGCAATCGTTTGCCTGGTCAGCAGCCGACGGCGGCGTCCCCGCGGAACGCCCCAGCCACCACGGGGACCAGCTGCCGCTCGATCCGCTCGGCGGACATGACGGCCAGCTCGGCGCCGATGGGTGCCAGCGCGAGCCAGTTCAGCAGGCCGGCTGCGCATCGCGTACGGAAGATCAGTTCCTGGTCGTCGACTCCCGGAAGGTGCGCTGTCAGCACCCGAAGGGCAACCCGGCGAGACTCGTCGAACTTGCAGGCCAGCCGCTCCCACCCCCGGGGCGCATCGATACCGACGACGCGCGCCACAGTCCGCATCACGGCCAGGTCTTGTCCACCGGCCACGAGTGCCCGCACCATCGGCCGGGCGCGATCTGTGATCTCGCGGACTGTCACGCCCTCCTGGCCTCATTGAGCGAACAACTCCAAGGCGGCCGCCTGCAGGCCGTCCCGCGTGCGCCGACCGGCCTCTCGGCGCAGATCCTTCTTATTCGCCCCTGTCACAGCATGAATTCAAACATCTGCTTGACAGCCTGAACCGCCATCCATAGGCTCCATCCATGAAGTCAAGCGAACGTTTGAATTACTAAGAGCGTGCGAGAGACCGCTGCGACCTGGAGGAACACGACATGAAGCTGCTCAACCGGAAGACGATCATCGCCGCGGCCGCGATAGCGAGCCTGGGTGGTCTTGCCATCGCCGCTGCGCCGACACAGGCCGCAAGCCCCGTCGCCGGCAGCGCGGCGGTCCACGCGGACCTGACTCCTGGCGACCTGGCGAAGCTGCCGCTCACGAACCGCCATCTGACCAAGCACGAGAGGGCCAATCTCGCAGTCGTCCTGCGCGCGTACCACGTGGCGGAGGGCAACAGCCTGGACGTCGACGCGTTCGTCAACAGCTTCGCCAAGGACGGCGTATTCAACGACGAGGTCGCCGGCCAGAGCTACCAAGGCAAGGCGCTCGGCGACGTTCTGCCCTACATGGCCAACCTCTTCCCCGATGTTCACCGTGACCTCAAGCGCATCACCGTGAACGGTGACGTGGTCAGCATCGAGCTGTCGATCCAGGGCACGTTCGAGGGGCCGCTGCAGTCGCCGGCGGGCACCGTCAAGCCGACCGGCGCGAAGGTCGACGTACCGACTGCCGACTTCTGGTACCTGCGCAACGGCAAGGTCGAGAAGTTCAACTGCTACGTCGGGTACTCGACCATGTACGCCCAGATGGGCATCAACTTCGACTGGGCCTCGGCGGTCAACAAGGACTGAGCCGTTCCCCGGGGGGTGATGCCCAGTGCGGCCGCGCATCCCCCCCGGGGAAGGGGGATGAGATCGGGCTTCGCCGCGAGCTGAGCTCGAACGGTCGGCCCGTCCCGCCCGTAGGTACTGCTCAACCCACCGCAAGCACGCCCCAGCGTGGCAGTCGGAAGTGCCGCTTGGAGAGACGGGCGGGCGAGTGACTCAGGTAGTCAGTTCCGCCTCACGGCACACCGGGCAGGTCAGGCGCCTGGCCGGCCGGTCGTGGATCACTTTGCCGGGTTGGGCGCTCCCCCGCATGACCACCGACTCGGACCGCACGTGCTCGGGGCAGACAGCGGCCCCGCACACTCGGCAGACGGCTACTGGTTCCGTGGTCCGCCCCGCCTGGGCGCATTCATAGCAGTTCATCTACGTGCCTCTCAGCCGTGCAGCAGACATTACGAGCGTATCGCCGCAGAACCGGACTCGCTTGTCGTGCGCATCGGGCACATCGGGCGCATCAGAGCGCCGCTCGTCTCCGCATTCATGACGGGCCTGCGCACTCTGGGCCGGGGGGGCGCCCGGCGCCTTGCTTTTCAGAAGCCCTCACTCGCAAGAGAAACTTCCGCCCAGATCGTCTTGCCGGCCCGCGTGTGGCGGCTTCCCCAGCGCTGTGCGAGTTGGGCGACGATGAACAGACCGCGGCCGCCTTCGTCGAATGTGCGGGCGCGCCGCAGGTGGGGGGCCGTGCTGCTGGTGTCGCTCACTTCGCAGATGAGCGTGCTGTCGCGGATCAGTCGCAGCTGCACGGGTGGATGGCCGTAGCGGATGGCGTTGGTGACCAGTTCGCTGACGATCAGTTCGGTGGCGAAGGCGAGGTCCTCCAGATGCCAGTTTGCGAGCGCACCGTTTACCAGTTCCCGGGTGCGAGCGACAACGGCCGGTTCCGAAGGCAGTTCCCAGTCGGCTACCTGATCGCCGCCCAGGGCCCGGGTGCGGGCCAGTAGGAGGGCGGCGTCGTCGGTGCGGACGCCGGGCAGCAGAGCCTTGAGCGCGCTGTCGCAGGTGTCCTCCAACGGACGTTTCGAGTCGGCGAGGGACGTTCGAAGCACGGCTCGGCCCTCGTCGACGTCACGGTTCGCACCGTCGATGACACCGTTGGTGTAGAGGGCAAGGACGCTGCCTTCCGGCATGTCGAACTCCGCTGTTTCGAAAGGCAGCCCTCCCAGGCCCAGCGGGGGGCCGGCCGGAAGGCTCAGGAAGTCCGTGGTGCCGTCAGGCGTGACGAGAACCGGCGCGGGGTGGCCCGCCCGAGCCATGGTGCAGCGGCGGGAGACGGGATCGTAGACGGCGTAGAGACAGGTGGCTCCCACCTCGCCCTGTCCGTCGACGGGCGTGTGGCTGGTGCCGTCCGCCGGGTCGCCACGGTCCATGCGCAGGACGAGGTCGTCGAGCTGGGTGAGCAACTCGTCGGGCGCGAGGTCGACATCGGCGAGAGTACGGACGGCCGTGCACAACCGACCCATGGTCGCGGACGCCTGAATGCCGCGTCCTACAACGTCTCCCACCACGAGTGCCACCCTCGCTCCCGACAGCGGGATGACGTCGTACCAGTCACCGCCGATGCCCACCTCGGGGTCCGCCGGCAGATACCGGCAGGCCACCTCCACGGCGGCCTGATGGACAACGCGTTCAGGCAGGAGACCGGCCTGCAGAGCGAGTGCGATGTCGCGTTCGCGGGTGTAGCGGCGGGCGTTGTCGATGTAGACCGCCGCTCGGGCGGCGAGCTCCTCCGCCAGCCGAAGGTCTTCCTCGTCGAAGTCTTCGGCGGTGCGGTGGCGACAGAAGACCGCCACGCCCAGGGTCACACCTCGGGCGCACAGAGGTGCCACCAGCAAGGAATGAATCCCATGAGTCCTGATGCTCCTGGCGCGGTCGGGGCACCCCACGGCCCACGACCCGAGAGTGGTGTCGTCGACCTGATGGCGCGAGGCGCTGCCGGTGGCCAGGGCGCGGCCCGGCGGGGACTGCTCGTGGTAGCTGTGCACCTGCCTGAGCGCGACCACGGCCTCGGGGCATCCCGGTATGACGGAGTGCTGGGCGGTGCGGCGCAGTGACGAGCGGTCACCGGCAGGAGGTGTCTCGAATTCGGTGACGACGAGGCTTTCGATCAGGTCGACGGTGACGAAGTCGGCGAAGTGTTCTGTGGCCACTTCCGCCAACTCCTGCGCTGTGCGTGTGACATCGAGTGTCGTACCGATCCGCAACCCGGCTTCGTTGAGAACGCTCAGCCGCTGGCGGGCACGGAACTGCTCTGTCGTGTCGGCTGCCGCCTGGGACAGTGCGCATACCTGGCCTTCGCGGTCCTTGACCGGATAGAGCGAGAGCAGCCATGCGTGGGGGTGCGTCTCGCCGGGGGTGCGCAGATAGGCCTCCACCTGCGTCGGCTCACCCCGGCGCCAGACTTGTTCGGCAGCCTCTCCGATGCGTTCCAGACCCTTCATCGGTTGTCCCGGGCCGGTATGGCCGATCTGGATGCCGAGGAGATCGCGCTCCGGCATCCCCATCACACGGGTCGTAGCAGCATTGACCGCACAGCACAGACCCTCCCGGTCGAAGAGCGCCATCGGCAGCGGAAGCTGTTCGAGCGCCCACAGCTTGACGCGGGAGAGATCCGGTTCACCCGTAGCAGCCGGACCTGTGGCAGAACGTTCAACACCCGTGACGGTGAGAAACCAGTCGGTCTCGCCGATCGCGTTGAGCAGAGGGTGGGCCTCCAGGCGGACGCGAAGAGTGTGGCCGTCATGGTGATGTACAGCGACGGAGCCGGTCCATGGCACGGCCTCGGCCCAGCAGCGCCGGTACTCGGCCGGAAGGGGCCCGGACAGGAATCCGGCAAGGCGCTTGCCGAGCACGTCCTCGGGCCGGTAGCCCAGCAGCTCACGCGCCGCGTCACTCCAAGCAGTGGCAACGCCCCGGGCATCCAGCGCTATGACGGCAGCCTGCCTCGGTACCAGCCGCCCGTCGTCAGGACCGGCCGACACAGCGACCTCCTCGTCCACAGGTGGACCACTGTCCTGGTCGCCCTCGTCCGCAGGGCGCTCCAGGCTTCTCCAGCCTGCGCCCGTCGTCGCACTTTCTCAACGACAGGACCTTGTGGACTCGCGGCACTCGTGCGCCGGCGAGAGGGACGTCACGGCTCTCTCACGCCCCGCAGCGTTCGGATGTCCCTCAAGGGGTCCGACTCGATCCGTGAGATCTCGTCGAAGATCATGCCGGCCCGGTGAGTGGTGTCGAACGCGGGCCAGGCGGCGCCGGGATGGCCGTGGCGCGCGAAGGACGCCCACGCGGAGCTCATGGCGTCCGCGAGGCGCTGTGGCGCGGCGGGGCCGGTGAACCGGTCGACGCCCGGGGCACACAGATTGTCGAACACGAAGGGGAGGTCGAGCGAGTGGCAGGCGCCCAGCTCCCCGTTCCGGGCCGTGGAACGCCAGGTGAACAGGTACGTCCACACCTGGCTGGTTCGGGCTGCGTGCGCCTCGACGAGCCTCGCGGTAGGCGCGTGGAACATGCGTTCCCCCATGAGGGCGGCGAGGATCTCGTCTCCGCGCGGCGCCTGCGGGCCGACCAGGAACAGACGCTCCTCTTCCAGGGTGGTTCCCGAGATCAGGGGTATCGGGGGTACGGCTCCTGAGGTGAACGCTGCCAGCGGCGCCTGCGGAAGGGTGATTCCGTCAACGACGGGAGCGAACGGCAGGCCGAGAGGGTCGCCGCGCTCGCGCATGCTCTCCCCCACCGATTGCTGCGCATGGAGAAGGGTGTCGACCGGGAGGTCGAGGAGCCGCCGTGCCTCGTGTTCGGGAAGGGCGAGCGCGGACAGCAGGTCCCGGGCCACGGCGGTGGCCCGCTCGCGGGTGTGCGTGTACTCGGCGCTGCCGCTCTGGGCGATGGCCTTGTGAAAGAGGCCCTGTGCGGCCGGCATGGCCATCAGCGTGAGGACGCTCATCGCCCCGGCGGACTGTCCGAACACGGTGATGTTGTCCGGATCGCCGCCGCACCCGGTGATGTTGTCCCGCACCCAGTGCAGGGCGGCGATCTGGTCCAGCAGACCCAGGTTGCCGGATGACGCGTACTCGTCCCCGAGCAGCTCGCCCAGGTACAGGAACCCCAGGAGGCCGAGTCGGTAGTTCACGGTGACGACGACCACGTCGTGCCGTGCGGCGAGCCGGCTGCCGTCGAACACCAGGTCACGGCCCGAGCCCGTCAGGAATGCTCCTCCGTGCAGCCACACCATGACGGGCAGGTTGTGGGCGCCGCGCTCAGGCGTCCATACGTTGACGGTGAGGCACGACTCCTCGCTCGTGGGAAGCGGCGGATGGCCGAACATCTGCTCCAGCACCGGGTCACGCGGTTGCGGTGCGGCAGGGCCGTAGTCCGTTGCCGGTTTCGGCCGCGTCCAGGGCTCCGGCGGCTGCGGGGGCCGGAAGCGCAGGCGTCCCACCGGCGGAGCCGCGAACGGGATGCCTTTGAATACGCGCACGCCTTCGTCGGTGACGCCCTGGACCGGTCCGTGCGTCGTGTCGGCAGTCTGTCCGACCATACGGAACTCCTTCGTCAACGGGCGGCCCGGTGCGTGTCCGGCATCGTCCGCCGGACACGCTCGCCGCTCTCTTCGTGTGCCGATGCTGTCTTCGTGGGCCGATGCGCCGCCGCTACTTCGGGGTGACGGCCCAGGCGAGGTCGGGTATGTAGCTGGGGGCGGCGGTGAAACCGGCCAGCTTCTTGCCGTTGAAGGCGAACAGCCCATCCATGCGCAGCACGGAGACGAACCACGCCTGGTCGACGACGTAGCGCATCGCGTCCTGGTACAGGGCCCGCCGGTTTTGCGCAGGCGCCGCGTTCGCCTTGGCGATCATCCGGGTCAGCTTGGGATCCGACGTGGCGAAGGGGTTGAAGGCGGTCGGGTGCGGCAGCATCCAGTCCAGGGCGAGTGTGTAGGTAGGTGCGCCGCCGTAGCCGAAGCCCAGGACCGGGTACTTCTTCGATGTGGCGGACGCGAGCCACTGTCCGACGCTGGTGTCGGTGGTGACGTCGGTCTTGACACCGATCTTCTGCCACTGCTGGACCACGGCCTGGGACACGAGGTCGATACCGAAGAATCCCTGGGTTTCCATCTTCAGCCGGAACCCGTTCGGGTATCCCGCCTCCGCGAGGAGCTTCTTCGCCTTTGCCGGGTCGTAGGAGTAGTGGTCGTCGTAGTCGGGGGCGAAGCCGTCGAGGCCGGGCAGGGAGATCTGGTCCGTGGGGTGGCCGTGTGTCTGGACGACGGCCTTGGTGATCGCGGCTCGGTCGACGGCGTAGTTGAGCGCCCTGCGGACGCGCACGTCCTTGAGGGGCGGGGCGAGGGTGCCGTCGCGGTCGGCGAGGGTGACTCCGAGGAAGACGTTGGGGCTGCCGGTGACGTTGAGTCCCGCGGCCTTGGCGGTGTCGACCTGGTTGGCGGTGATCGCCATGGCGTCGGCCTGTCCCGTCCTGATGGCCTGGAGCGCCGAGTTGGGGTTGGCGACGACCTTGATGACCACCTTCTTCCAGTGGATCTTCTTCTTGTCCCAGTAGTTCGGGTTGGGTGTGTAGGTGTAGTGGTCGCCCGTCGCGGTGTGGGCCGTGTCGAGCACGTAGGGTCCCGCTCCGAAGGACTTGGTGCCCATGGCGCCCGGCGAGGACAGAGCCTTGGGGCTGATGGCGGAGCCGATCATGAGTACCTGGCTCAGGAGCTGGGGCAGGATCGGGTTGGGGTCGGCGCACCGGATGCGCACGGTCAGGGGTCCGGTGGCGGTGACCGAGCTGATGGCCGAGGTCCAGGAGACGTTGAGGCCGTTCTTCCGGGTGTAGTTGAGGGAGGCTGCGACGGCCTTGGCGTCCAGCGGGGTGCCGTCGGCGAACTTGAGGTTCGGGCGCAGCGTGAAGTCGAAGGTCTTGTTGCCAGTGCCGACGTAGCCCCACTTCGTCGCCAGGCCCGCGGTGGTTTTGCCGCCCGGACCCAGGCGGAGCACCGTGTCGTAGGCGAGGTTGACGAACCAGTTGTCCGAACCGACATTGGCCTTGGCGGGGTTGAGACTCGCGGGCGCACCCGCCGAAACGACGGTGAGCGTGCCCCCGGAGGCGCCGTCGGAGCCCGAGGACCCTGAGCCGCTGCACGCGGTGGTCGCTGCCGCGAGCGCGGCGAGCGCCGCCACTCCCGCGGCTATTCGCTGTCTGCGCATGATGCTTCCTTACGTTCCGGGCCGCTGGGTGCGGATTCGAGTTGCTGTCCGGTCGTGGGCCGCGGCATGGGCGGCCCGTGGAGTTCCGCGGAGCGGTGACAGGCGACGGTGCGATCGCCTCCGTCGGTGCTCTCCCGTCCGCTCGGCAACGGCTGCAGATCGGGGCGTTCGCGGTGGCACAGGTCGATGGCGTGGGGACAGCGGTGGACGAAGGCGCACCCCGTGCCGCCGGACGCAGCGCCCAGGACCCGGTTGGCCTCTCGTGCCGACCTGCGCACCCGCTGCACGCGAGGATCCGGTTCGGGCACGGCCTCGAGCAGCATGCGCGTGTAGGGGTGCACCGGATCGCTGTACACCGTCTCGGCAGGCCCCGATTCCATGACCTGGCCCCGGTAGAGCACGACGATGCGATGGGACAGATGGCGCACCACGGGCAGGTCGTGGGCGATGAAGAGATAGCTGAGGGAGAGTTCCTGCTGGAGGTCCGCGAGCAGGTTCATCACCTGTGCCTGGATCGAGAGGTCGAGGGCGCTGACCGGTTCGTCGCAGATCACCAGGCGGGGATGGAGCATCAGCGCGCGGGCGATGGCGATGCGTTGGCGCTGGCCGCCCGAGAACTGTCCGGGAAAGCGGTGCGCGGTGTCGGCCGGCAGGCCCACGCGTTCGAGCATGGACGTGATGCGCCGGCTGACGGCCTTGCGGTCCGTCCCGCCGTGCGCCAGGAACGGCTCGGCCAAGGTCTGCCCGATGGTGCGGGCCGGATTGAGGGAGGAATAGGGATCCTGGAAGACCACCTGGAGCCGGGCGCTCAACGCACGCCTGTCCCTGGTCGAGGCGCGGAGGATGTCCCGTCCCTCGAACTGGATGTCGCCCGAGTGGACCGGGCCCAGTCCGAGCACGGCGCGGCCGAGGGTGGACTTGCCCGATCCCGACTCGCCGACGAGACCGACGGTCTCGCCCTCGGCGATCGTCAGCGAGACGCCGTCCAGGGCCCGGAACGGTGGTGTCCGACGGCCCTGCCGGAACTGGACGACGAGGTCGCTGATGTGCAGGAGGGTTGGCTGGGTCATGCGCGGCTGCCTTCCGCGAGGAGCTGCTGGTGGTGGACGCAGCGGGTGAGCCGGTCGGGCGCGGGCACGGTGAGCGGCACCGGGCCTTCGCCGCACGTCTCGTCGGCGAGACGGCAGCGGGCGGCGAAGCGGCAGCCGGCCGGCCAGTCGCCGGGCGCGGGCACGGTTCCCGGGATCGTGGGCAGCGGTTCGCCGTGGCGGGCGAGGTGAGGGTTGGCGCCCAGCAGTCCCACCGTGTACGGGTGGAGGGGCCGGTCGAACATCGGCTCCACCTCGCCCTGTTCCACCACCTGCCCGGCGTACATCACCACGGAGCGGTGGCACAGGTCGGCGACGACGCCCCAGTCATGGGTGACGATGAGCACCGCCATGCCCGTCCGCTCCTGCAGCGTGCGCAGCAGGCTGAGGATCTCAGCCTGCACAGTGACGTCGAGCGCGGTCGTGGGCTCGTCCGCGATCAGCAACTCGGGGTCACCCGCGAGGGCCAGGGCGATGGCCACCCGCTGTGCCATCCCGCCGGACAGTTGGTGGGGGTAACGCGTCGCCACGCCGGCCGGGTCGGGAATGTTCACCATCTCCAGGAGCTGCGTCACCCGTGCGCGTGCCGCGCGGCGGTCGCTCTTGTGGTGCCTGCGCACCGCCTCGGCGAGCTGCTTGCCGACTGAGAACGTCGGGTCGAGGGCGACCATCGGCTCCTGCGAGACGTAGGCGATGCCGGTGCCGCGGACGTGCTCCAGGGCGCGGGGCGCGCCGACGAGATCGACGCCGTTGAAGAGGACCTGTCCCCCGGTGATCTCGCCGCCTCCCGGGACGAGCCCCAGGATGCCCAACGATGTGACCGACTTGCCGCATCCCGACTCGCCGACCAGGCCGAGGGTCTCCCCCGCGTCCAGCTGGAAGCTGACGCCTTGCACCACGGGCGTCCCGCCGATGCTGATCGACAGGTCGCGTACCGTCAGCAGTGCTCCGGATTCGGTCGGCGCGCTCGCCACGGCGCCGTTCCGGGGGAAAACGACTGTGGCCGTACGCGACTTGGCCCGCCGCTCCGGCGCGCCCAGTTTCGGTATGGACCAGTTCTCCGTGGCCGCGTCCCTGATGGCGTCGCCCAGGATGGCCAGTGCCATCACGGTGAGGACGAGCGGGACACCGGCGGGAACGAGCATCCACGGCGCGCGGTCGATGTTCTGGGAGGCGTCCGCGACGAGACCGCCCCAGGACGGGGCGGGCGGTTGGGCGCCCAGCCCGAGGAAGCCGAGGCCGGACTGGATGACGACGACGACCGCGGCGAACAGCGACGACTGGACGATGACCGTACTGGCCAGCCGCGGCAGGATGTGGCGGCGCATGA
The DNA here is from genome assembly GCF_045039535.1 of Streptomyces sp. NBC_01092. Lineage (NCBI taxonomy): Bacteria > Bacillati > Actinomycetota > Actinomycetes > Kitasatosporales > Streptomycetaceae > Streptomyces > Streptomyces sp. NBC_01092. Next base: position 405,867 of record NZ_CP108659.1, read on the forward strand.
TCCCGGCCCGGCTCAGGCCCGCCACCTGGGCCGCGGCGACATAGAGTTCCTCGCGGATGCCGAGGGTCTGGGACCTCAGAACGCGGGTGATGCCGGGACTGCCGAGAACACCGAACGTGATCATCGCGGCGTGCAGATTGCCCGGGAACACCGAGAGCACCACCAGGACGATGATGATCCCTGGAAGGGCGAACAGCAGATCGGCGGTCCGCGTGACGAGCCAGTCGACCCATCCCCTGAGGAAGCCGGCCGCCAGTCCGGAGGTGACGCCGATCAGAAGAAAGACGGCCAGTGCCTCCGCGACGGCCAGGAGCGTGGAGCGGCCACCGTAGAGCAGGCGGCTGAGCAGGTCCCTGCCGAGGTTGTCGGTGCCGAGAAGATGGTGGCCGGAGGGGCCGGCGAGTACCTGGCCCAGGTCCTGGTCCAGCGGACCGTGGGCGGACACGGCGGGGGCCGCGAGCGTGGCGACGGTGACCAGGACCAGCCAGCCGAAGGACAGCGCTCCTCCGGGACGGCGCAGTACCCGTTTCATGAGTCCGGGGCGTCGGACGGCCGGAGCGGACGGGGTCGGAGCGGACGTCGGGGCGAGTTTCATGAGGTACGCACCCTCGGGTCGAGTCGGCCGTAGGCCAGGTCCACGAGCAGGTTGACGATCACCACGAGGACGGTGATGTAGAGGACGGCTCCCTGGATGACGGGGATGTCGTGCTGGACGGTCGCCTGCTGGGTGAGACTGCCGAGCCCGGGCATGGCGAACACGGTCTCCACGAACACGGACGCGGCGAGCAGGCTGACCAGCACGACGCCGAGAACCGTGACGACGGGCAGGGCGGCGTTGCGCAGCGCGTGCCGGTACAGAACCGAGCGCCGGGAGAACCCGTTGGCCTCCATCACCCGGATGAAGTCCCGGCCGAAGGTGTCCAGCACCGCGTCACGGGTCTGCTTGGCGATGATCGCCACCGCGCTCAACGACAGTGACAGAACCGGCAGGACGAGCGAGCGCGCCCACTCGGCCGGGCCGTCGGCGAAGGGCACATAGCCCGTGACGGGGAACCAGCGCAGCTGCACGGAACCGACCGCGATCAGCACGAGTGCGAACCAGAACGCCGGCACCGCCAGGCCGACGAGCGACAGGCCGTCGACGAGCTTCACCAGGAAGCCGCCGCGCCGTGCGCTCACCAGGCCGAGCGCCACTCCGAGAACACCGGAGACCAGGGTGCCCGCAATGATCAGGGACAGGGACACCGGCAGCCTGGCGCCGAGTACGTCGGTCACCGCCTCGCCGCTGAACAGGGAGGCGCCGAGGTCACCGTGGAAGACGCGCGCCAGCCATTGCCCGTACTGGACGGGCAGCGCCTCGTCCAGACCCAGCTGCCCGCGCACGGCCTGGTACTGCTCGACGGTCGCGTGTTGACCGACGATCGTGCGAGCCGGATCTCCGGGGACAAGGGACACCAGGACGAAGGTCAACGCGGAGACCAGAAACAAGAGGGGGATCGACGACAGCAGTCGCCTTGCCACCAGGCGCAGGATTGCCATGCTCACCTCACCGTGAGTCGTGCAACTGATCGGTCGTTCATGTCTTTTCGGGGGCGCTAGTCACAGCCGCCCGCCACCGGAGCCGGGCGGGAGAGCGGTGACCGCGAGAACGAGAAGGAAGTCGGCTCCCAGAACGGGGCCACGAAGAGGTCGGCGCGCAGGTCCTGTCGCGGCGTCTGGTTCCACCGGCGGGACGGTGCGGCTACCCAAGCCGGGACGTTATAGCGAAATTTCGTCGACCGCTAGAACTACGACATAAACGTTGAGTAACGAGCCGCACGACCCGCTTGTGCACCCATGCGTCGCCATGGAGACTGCTTACACGTGTTACCAGCAAGACGTCCAGAGGGTGAGCAGAGTGAAGGAGAAAGGCTAAGGGTGGGGTGCCCGCTGCCGCCATGGACGGCACGACCCTGCCCCAGGGAAGCGCGTTACTCGTATTAGCAGCGGGGCGAGGAACCCCGGCGTCGCAGGCTCAGAAGCCCGTCACCTTGCGTACATGCTCCAGGCTCGGTGCGGCGAGCACGCCGTGCAGCCGCTGGAAGAGCTGACGGGCGGTCACCGCGTTCCAGTCGTCGGGGAGCAGTTCGGCGGGCAGACCCGGGTCGAGGTAGGGCAGGCGCCGCCACTGCGTGAGCATGGGGACGTAGTGGCGGAACGCCTCTCCCGCGTCGATGTCCTCGCGCTCATTGATGGATTCGAGGACGGGGCCGTAGTGGTCGGTGAAGGCGGCGTACTGGGCCTCGATCGCGGGGAAGTCCCACCACGTGCTCACCGTGGCTCGCAGGTCGCTGAACGCCGCGTACTGCGACGTGAACAGGTGGACGTAGTCACTGAGGCCGAGGCGCTCCAGCGTGGTGCGGGCGGGCTCCAGCAGTCGGGCCGGCGCCAGCCAGAGGCCCGGTGCCATGTTTCCGAAACCGAGCCAGGTGAGCCGCGTGCGCAGCTGGTAGCGGTAGGTGCGTTCCGATTCGGGAACGGAGAAGACCGCCATGACCCAGCCCTCCTCCAGCGCGGCGGGTTCGAGGCTCTCGAAGATGCGGCGGTCACCCTCGTCGAAGACGGGGTGCATGGCGGGGCTGAGGCTGTAGCCCGTGCCCGAGCGGCGCTCGGGCACGAGGACGCCTCGCTTCTTCAGCCGGGAGATGGCGGAGCGCACCGCCTGGCTGTCCACGTCGAGCTCCCCCATCAGCACGATCAGGTCGGCGATGGACGTCCATCCGCCGAGCCGCCGGACGAATGCTCCGTAGACCGTGTTGATGAGGGAGCTTGGCCGAATGGAGCTTTCCACCTGATCGCCTTCCGTCGTGTGCGGTGGCGATCCTATCGACCGGTACGGCGCCGCTCCGGCGCCAGGCGGCTCCCCTGCCGGGGTCATTCCCCGCTGGTGGAACCGGTTCCGAGCGGCGCTTGCGCGTACGCTCCGGACAGCAGGTGGCCCGCGCCCGGGGCCACCGCGGGAAGGCCGAGCGCCCGGAGCATCTGGTGGGCGGTGCAGATCGCCGCGGAGACCACGGGCTTGCCCAGCAGCTGTTCGGCCTCCTCGACGGCACCGAGCGACGGCATCTGGACACACGCGGACAGCACCACGGCATCGGCGTCTGCGTGGTCGAGCGCCCGCGCGAGGCCGGGCAGCTTCGCAGGATCGTGGGCGGCCACGTCGAGGTTGTTGGGGATTTCCAGTGCCTCGTAGTCGAGGACCTCGATGCCCTCGTGGGTGAGGTAGTCGACGACCGTCCGGGTCAGGGGACGCATGTAGGGCGCGAGCAGGGCGATCTTCTTGGCGCCGAGCGTGTGCAGGCCGTGGACGAGCGCTCCCGCGCTGGTGACAACCGGTGCCGGGGCTCCGTTCTCGACGGTACGGCCGTGCAGGCGCTCCTCGGAGACGCGGTGGTAGCCCAGGCCCATGCTCATGATGGCCACCAGACAGGCGTAGCCGAGGACATCGACGTGGGCGTCGGAGAGTTCCAGGGCGCACCGGTCGGAGTCGGCGTCCATGGCCTTGAGCTGCTCGGGCGTGACGTGTGTCATGCGCATGCGGCTGGAGTGGAAGGTGAAGCGTTCCGGCGCGACGGTTTCCCGGGCGCGCAGGATGGCCGGCACCTCCGTCTCCATGGTGATGTTGGAACTCGGAACGATCTGGCCGATCCGGTACGTGCGTGGAGCCAAGGGGATTCTCCTGGTGAACGTGGGAGGGGACGGTGCGTCAGCGTGCGTCGACGACGGGGTTGGTGAGGGTGCCGATGCCCTCGACGGTGGCCTCGACCGTGTCCCCGGCCACGAGGAACTGGGGCGGCACCATGCCGGCGCCGACTCCGGACGGGGAGCCGGTGGCGATGACGTCGCCGGGCTCCAGCGTGACGCCGGAGGAGATGTCGGCGATGAGCCGGGCGATCGGGAAGAGCATGTGGCGGGTGTTCGACTTCTGCTTGGTCACCCCGTTGACCCGCAGTTCGAGGTCGAGGGACATGGGGTCGGAGATCTCGTCCGCGGTGACGACGGCGGGGCCGAACGGCGCGTAGGAGTCCTGTCCCTTGGAGAAGAACCACTGTCCGGAGCGGCGCTGGTCGCGGGCGCTGATGTCGTTGACGATGCTGTAGCCGAAGACGTGGTCGAAGGCGTCGTCCTCGCTGACCCGGAAGGCGGTGCGGCCGATGACGACGGCCAGCTCGCACTCCCAGTCCAGCTGCTGGGTGAGGTCGCCGTTGTGCAGGATCGGCCGGCCGGGGCCGGTGACCGCGGTGGACGGCTTGCTGAAGAGGACGGGGCGCGGGGGCAGTTCCTTGTCGGTGTCGAGGCTGCGGCTGGACTCCTCGACGTGCTCGACGTAGTTCAGGCCGACCCCGATGATCTTGCCGGGGCGCAGGGGGGCGTGCAGGGAAACCTCGTCCAGCCGGTGGCAGACATCGGCGGGCCAGGCGGCCGGATCGGTCGCGAGCAGGCGGCGGGCGATGGCCTGGCTTGCGTCGCCGGCCCGGATGAGGGACAGCAGATCCTGCGGCAGTTCCTCCTCGTGGAACGCGGTCAGGCCGGACAGGTCGATCACGCTCTCGTCGGTCTGGGCGCCGAGGCGCGCGGGGCCGTCGCCGAGGCTGTAGGTCACCAGGCGCATGGGGACTCCTTGGGGCGTTGGGTACGGGCAATGCGTACGGATGTCAGGCGGGGAGGGTGGGGCAGTGGCGAAGGTCAGGTCTCGTCGCCACCGCCCCGGGACCGGGGGCGGCGCGGGGCAACGGGCGGCCGTCCTCGGTCGCGCCGCCGTCGCCACCACCGGTGTCAGAGCCGGCGGCGGTGGGACGGCGGGCACGGTCTAGGCGGTGGGCTGGCGCCCACCGTTGTCGGTGTACGCCTCCTCCCGCCAGAAGCCGAGCGAGCTCATGACGGGGAAGTCGTTGAAGGAGAACAGGCAGGCGTCCTCGCCCTGGTCGAGGTTGTGGTGCTCGTGCCACGCCCAGGAGGGGACGCAGAAGATGTCGCCCTCCTTCCAGGCGAACCGCTCGCCGGCAATGACCGACTGTCCGCGGCCCTTGGCCACGGTGTAGATCACCGATCCGGTGTGACGGTGGGCCTGGGTGGCCTGACCGGGCCGGAGCAGCTGCATGTGCGCGCCCATGGTGGGCATGACCGAGCCGCCGGTGACCGGGTTGGTGTACTCGGCGATCACGCCGTCGTAGGGGGAGCCTTCGGATGCCCGTGCCAGGTTCCGCAGGGATGCGTAGGTCGGCTCCCAGGGGTAGGCGAGCAGCGGTGAGTAGGGGCGGGTCCACTTCTCGACGCCGTAGGGCAGGAGGTTGGCGCCGTAGGTGAGCGCTGAGGAGTTGATGACCTTCCCGGGCTTTTGGTACAGCTCCGGGTGGACTTCGTAGAAGCCGGCGTCCAGGGCGTTGACGAGGGGGATGTCGAGGCCGTCCTGCCAGATGACCGGGGCGTCGTCGGACTCGTTGCCGTGCTCGTGCCAGGTGTTGTTGGGGGTGATGGCGAAGTCGCGCGGGCCGACCTTCAGTTTCTGTCCGTCGACGATGGTCCAGGCCCCGGTGCCCTCGTGCACGAAGCGCAGGGCGGCCGCCTGGTGACGGTGGGCGGTCATCGCCTCGCCGGGGCCCATGATCTGCAGGCCCGTGTAGAGGAGGCCGACTGCGGCGCTGACCTCCTTGCGGCCCGGATTGACGAGCATCACCACCCGGCGGCCGGCGTCGTCGGCCTTGACCAGGTCGAGTGCCTTGCGGACCAGGGGGCGCAGCTCCTCGTACCGCCACAGGACGGGAACGGACTTGGGCTGCGGGTACCAGGGTTCGATGTCGTTGGCGACGGTCCACAGGGCGCCGGCGTCCCGTTCGGCGAGTTCACCGTAGTAGGCGGTGAGTTCGGGGGTGTCGGACACGCGGGCGCGTCCGAGCTGGTTGTCGTCGTGTGCGGTGGTCATGCGTCGTCCTCCTTGGTGGTGTCGGTGCCGTCGGCTGGCAGCGGGATGCGGTGGTGGGCCGTGGGCTGGCGCGCAGAGTCGGCGGTGAAAGTCACCGGGGTGCGGGGCGTGTTGTCGACGTGGAGCTGGAAGACGTCGAAGCGGTTGTAGTGGCCGACGATGTCGTGCATCTGCTTGGGCTGGATGCACTTGGCCAGATCGATCTCGGCGTAGACGATGCCCTCGTCGTCCACGAGCGGTTCGGTCACGGGCCTGCCGTCGGGTCCGAAGATGCCCGACAGTGCACTGCGGGGACGGGCGAGCATGCGCCGTATCTCTTCGTCGTCGCCGGCGACGGTGTCGACGATCTCCGGTGAGATCGTCGAACAGGAGACGACGGAGAAGACCTTGCCCTCGAAGCTGTGGGCGGCGGTGCGTACGGCGATGGCGTCCGCCATGTCGTAGTCCTCGGGGGCGACCGGCAGCGCGATGTAGCTTGCGGCGTGGACGAGTTCGCCCTGTGCGAGGAGCGTGAAGCGGGCGAGGGTGTTGGTGTTCTCGCCGCAGGCGAGGGCACCGAGCGGCCCGATCGGGGTCCGGTGGACGCGCAGGGAGCTGCCGTCGCCGCCCGTCCAGGTGAGCTTCTCCGCCCAGGTGGGCACCAACTTGCGGTGCACACCCAGCAGTTGACCGTCGGGGCCGATGGTGAGAAGGGTGTTGTAGAGGACACCCAGGCTGTGCGGGCCGCGCTCGTTGACCCCGATCACGACGACCGCATTGTGCTTGCGGGCCGCCGCGCACAACCTGTCCACGTGGGGACCGGGTACGTCGATGGAGGAGCGGTAGAGGCGTTCGAACCAGGGCGAGCCCTTGACCGGGTTCATCGTCCAGTTCCAGTACGGGTAGCCCGGGACGAAGACCTCGGGGAGGACGACGAGCGAGGCGCCGTTGCGGGCGGCCTCCTCGATGAGGGCAACCGCCTTGTCGACGGTGGCGGCCGGGTCGAGGTAGACGGGGGCGGCCTGGATCGCCGCGGCGGTGAAGCGGGGAAGGGTGTCCACGAGTTCCTCCTGGGACCTGGGGTGCCCTGGGCGGGTCAACGGACGGCCGCCGCGGCGACGGTGGCCCGCGTGTGCGGCAGCCAGCGCTGGTGCACGGGCGCGGGCGCATCGCGCAGGAGCTGCAGGCGGGGCGGGACACGGTCGGTCCGCGCGCCGGGGGGTCTGCCGCTGCCCGCCCGCCAGGAGGCCGGCCACGGTGCGGCGGGTCCCGCGTACTCCTGGGCTGCCGCGGCGTGCAGGGTCCACAGCGGATCGTGCAGCTGGGCCCGGCCGACGGCGCAGAGATCGGCGCGGCCGGCCAGGATGATGGAGTTCACGTCGTCGTAGGTGGAGATGGCTCCGACGGCGATGGTGGGAATGCCGGTGGCGTTGCGGATGAGGTCCGCGTACGGCGTCTGGTAACTGCGGCCGTAGCGGGGCCGTTCGTGGGCGACGACCTCGCCCGTGGAGACGTCGATGGCGTCGGCGCCTGCCTTTGACAGGGCGCGGGCGATCTCGACTGCCTCGGCCTGCGTGGTGCCTCCCTCGGCCCAGTCGGACGCCGAGATGCGGACGATCAGCGCCTTGCCCGGCGGCCACACCGCACGCACGGCCTCCAGCACCTCGACGGGGAAGCGGAGCCGGTTGGTGAGGCCGCCGCCAAAGGCGTCGGTACGGGTGTTGGTCAGCGGTGACAGGAAGCCCGAGAGCAGGTGACCGTGCCCGAACTGCAGCTCCAGGGCGTCGAATCCGGCCCGGTCGGCACGGCGCGCGGCGGCGGCGAAGTCCCCGGTGATGTCCTCCATGTCCTGGCGCGTGACCTCCCGGGGCGTGCTGCCGGCGCTGTCCCAGGGGAGGGCCGAGGCCGCGACGAGTGGCCATCCGTGTTCCCCGAGTGGGGCGCTACGGCCGTCGGCGTGCGGCACGCCGGTGGCAGCACGGCGGCCGGCGTGGGTGAGCTGAACTCCCAGACAAGCGCCCGACTGGCGGTGGATGAAGTCGGTGATCTCCGCCCAGGCGGCCTCCTGCTCGTCGTTGTAGAGACCGGGACAGCCGGGCGTGGCGCGGGCGTCCGGGCTCACGGCCGTCATACCGGCGATCACCAGCCCGGCCCCGCCGAGGGTTTGGGTGCTCAGGTGCACCAGGTCGAAGTCTCCCGGGACACCCCCACGCGCCGAGTACAGCGCTACCGGGGGCGCCACGACACGGTTGCGCAGGTGCAGACCGCCGAGCTGGAACGGCCGGAACATGGGAGGCACGACGGCGGCGGTGGTCATCGGAGTCCTCGTGGTGGCGTGCCATGCCTGCTCCACCGCGTCCGTGAACTCCCGGTCCCGCACGCGCAGGTTGTCGTGGGTGACACGCCGGCTGCGGGTCAGCAGGTTGAAGGCGAACTGGTGCGGCTCCTGCCCGGTGTACCGCCCCACGTTCTCGAACCATTCGAGGCTTGCCTGAGCGGCACGCTGGGTGGACTCCACCACCGGCTTGCGCTCTGCCTCGTACGCGGCCAGAGCCGTTGTGAGGTCGGGCTGCTCGTGGAGGCAGGCGGCGAGCGCGAGGGCATCCTCCATGGCGAGCTTGGTGCCCGAGCCGATGGAGAAGTGCGCGGTGTGGGCGGCATCGCCGAGCAGCACGACGTTGCCGTGCCGCCAGGTCGTGTTGCGGACCGTGGTGAAGCGGATCCACTTGGAGTTGTTGGGTATCAGGCGGTGCCCGTCGAGGTGGTCGGCGAGGATCTCCTGGCACAGCCGGATGCTGTCCTCGTCGCTGGTCCCCGGCGGGTGGTCGCGGGCGGCGTACTCGGCGAAGCCCGCGCGCCGCCAGGAATCCTCGTCGATCTCCACGATGAACGTGCTGCGCGTCGCGTCGAAGGGGTAGGCGTGCACCTGCACGGTGCCGAAGTCGCACTCGGCGACGATGAAGGTGAACGCCTCGAACACCTTGTCCGTGGCCAGCCACATGTAACGGCAGTGCCGTTCGTCGAGGTCCGGCTGGAAACTGTCGGCGTAGGTGGTGCGGGCCGCCGACCGTACGCCGTCACTGGCGACCACCAGGTCGTAGTCGGCGGCGAGTTCGGCCACCGGCGGAGCCGGGGTGCGGTAGCGCACGTCCACGTTCAGGGCGGCGCACCGTTCCTGCAGGATGGCCAGCAGCCGCTTGCGCCCGAGGGCCGCGAAGCCATGGCCCCCCGAGGTGAGCACCTGCCCCTTGTAGCGGATGTCGATGTCGCTCCAGCGGGCGAACTCGGCCGACATCGTCGTGAAGATCTCGGGATCGGCCTGCGCGATGCCGTCGAGGGTCTCGTCGGAGAACACGACGCCGAATCCGAAGGTGTCGTCGGCCGCGTTGCGCTCCCAGACGGTGACCTCCCAGTGCGGGGAGAGCTGCTTGGCCAGAGCTGCGAAGTACAGCCCGCCAGGCCCTCCCCCGATGACTGCTACGCGCACGGCGTCCTCCTTGTGGTTCCAGGACAAAATATGCCGCCAAATCTACGGTCGTCAAGAAAACGATATACGAGGCTCAAAGGAGTCGTTCCGGCGCCTGAGGTCCCGCCTTGGTCAGCACCTCGCGCACGTCCTCGGGCCACGGGGTGGCGCCGGTCGCCCGTGCGGCCGAGTGCGCGATCGACATGCGTCCGGTGGCCGCCACCTCGCTGTCGTCGGCCCGCACAGTGAAGGCGTAGTGCAGGGATGCCGTGCCGACCTTCGTGACGCTCAGCTCGGTGCGGACGAGTTGGCCGAACCACAGACGGGCGCGGTAGTCGGCTTCGAAGTGCACCCTCGGGGTGCTGCCGAAGAGTTGGGCGAGCCCCAGCCGCCTCAACAGCACCGCTTCGGCCGCCTCCACCCAGCGCACGACGGTCGAGTGGTGGTAGTGGCCGGCCGCGTCGGTGTCCGGCCATTCGACACGTCGCTCGATGACGACGCTGGGCAACTGGAGCTCGCGCGCGTCGAGGACTTCGCCGGAAGAGTCGTCGTCCCCGGGGGTATCCGACAGGGGACTCGGTGCATCCCTGAGAGTGCCTTGCGACGCTCCCGAGGCACGCTTGCGCAGTTCGGAGCGCTGCAGCTTGCCGTTGATCGTGCGCGGCAGGTCGGCGACGAACTCGACGGCACGGGGGTACTTGTAGGGCGCGATGGTCTGCTTGACGTAGTTCTGGAGTTCCTTGATCGCGGTCTCGTCGCCAGTGACGCCCGGCCCGAGGACGACGTACGCCTTCACGATCATCCCGCGGCGTTCGTCCGGGGCCCCCACAACAGCGCAATCCGCGACGTACGGGTGGGTGACCAGGGCTTTCTCGACCTCGGGGCCGGCGATGTTGTAACCGGAGGACACGATCATGTCGTCGCTGCGGGCCACGTACCAGAAGTAGCCGTCCGCGTCCCGGATGTAGGTGTCGCCGGTGATGTTCCAGCCGTTCTGCACGTAGGTCGTCTGCCGGTCGTCGTCCAGGTAGCGGCATCCGGTGGGGCCGCTCACGGCGAGCAGTCCGGGCTCGCCGTCAGGCACGGATGCGCCGGTCTCGTCGACGACCCGCGCCCGGTATCCGGGGACGGGCCTGCCCGTGGAGCCGGGGCGTATGTCATCGTCCGCGGCGGAGATGAACACATGCAGCATCTCCGTGGCGCCGATGCCGTCGATGATGCGCAGCCCGGTGGCGGTATGGAAGTCCTCCCAGACCTGCGCCGGGAGCGCCTCGCCGGCGGACACACAGCGGCGCAGCTGCGCGAGACGGTCCGCCTTCCCCGCAGCCATGATCGACCGGTATGCGGTGGGCGCGGTGAACAGCACGGTGACGCCATGCTCGGCGACATGCTCCGCCAACTGGTCCGGTGTCGCCTGTTCCAGCAGCAGGGAGGCCGCGCCGGCATGCAGGGGGAAGACGACCAGTCCCCCGAGGCCGAAGGTGAAGGCGAGTGGCGGTGTCCCCGTGAAGACGTCGTCCGGCCCGGGTTTCAGGACGTGCCGCGAGAACGTGTCGGCGTTGGCGAGGACGTCTCGATGGAAGTGCAGCGTGGCCTTGGGCCGCCCGGTGGTTCCGGAGGTGAAGGCGATCAGCGCCACGTCGTCCGCGGCGGTGTCGACGTGGTGGAACGTCGGCTCCTTGGTGGCGCAGCGGGCGACGAGGTCGTCCGCCTCGCCGCCGCCGTAGGCGATGACGCGCATGCCCGGTGCATCGGCGGCACTCAGTTCCTCCAGGAAACGGTGATCGCACACGGCGACGGCCGGAAGGCTGATCTCGTGCAGTTGCCTCAGTTCCGCGGCACGCAGCAACGGCATGGTGGTGACCGCGACGCACCCCGCCTTCAGAACACCGAACCAGGTGGCGACGAGCCAGGGATTGTTGGGGCCGCGCAACAGGACACGGTTGCCCGGTCGGACGCCGAAGTCCTCGGTCAGAACTCGGGCGACCTGATTGGCCCGGCGCAGCAGGTCGCCGTAGCTCCACGACTCGGTGGGCGTCAGCAGACAGGGTCGGTCGGGGCCCCAGCGCTCGACGGCGTCGTCGAGCAGCCGTGCGGCGCAGTTGAGTCGCGCGGGATACGTCAACTCGGGGAGGTCGTAGTGGAGTTCGGGCCACAGGTCGAAGGGTGGGAGCCGATCGCGGCAGAAGGAGTCCACATGTGCGGACGGGGAGAGCTCCATGGGGTGCACCTCGTCTCGGGGCAGCAGGGAGAGTGCCGCAAGTATCCTGCTTTTATGACGACAGTCAATCTTTCGCTATACATCTGGGACGGGGGCGCGCTGATTCGGAGCCGGTCCGTGGCCGCATGGCGGACCACGCTGGACGCCAACTCCGCGGCAATCAGGGGCATCAGGCTCTCGATGTCCGACGAAACCCCGCGCGCCCACAGGGCGGCACGGACGAGGCGCGGGCGGCAGCCGCGCGACCTCCCCATGGGGGCCACTCGCGACTCGCCTCTGCCACTGAGCGCGTTACACGTGTAACATCGTGCTTGCCGGCGGTCCTACGCGCAATACATTCCGGACATTTTCCCGGCCGGAGCCCAGCGCTCCCGCCGAAGAGCCGCTGAACCACCGCCCCTGCGGCGCGACCGGCCGCCGGGCCACACCACCACACGTGCGACCCAAAAGTGAGGCACACATGACGCAGTCACCGCCCGCCGAGCTCGACCTCGGGTGGCCTCCGCCGCCCTTCCTCGCCCCGCCTCCCGCCCTGGTCAGCCCGGAGGGTGTCCGCCGCTACGACGGAGTCACCTACGCGACAAGCCCGGGGTACCGCCCGCGCCTCCTGGACGTCCAGGTGCCTGCGGGCACGGAACCCGTACCGGCCGTCATCTGGATCCATGGAGGCGGCTGGCTGGAGGGAGACCGGCGCTATCCGCCGCCCACCGTCCCCGTCGAGCTGCTGCACGGATCCGTGTTGCGGGCCGGCCTGGCCCTCGTCTCCGTCGACTACCGGCACAGCCTGGAGGCTCCGTTCCCGGCGCAGCTGCACGACGTCAAGGCCGCCATCCGCTACGTGCGCCGCTTCGCGGACACCCTCGGGATCGACGGCGACCGCATCGGCGTATGGGGCGAATCAGCGGGAGGCCACCTGGCCGCTCTCACCGGCCTCGTCGGTACGGGCGATCATCGGCACACCGATCTCGAGGGCGGTGAAGGAAGCACCGAGGAGAGCAGCTCGGTGCGCGCTGTTGTCGACTGGTACGGCGTCTCGGACCTGATACCTCTGCTGTCGCACACCCTGCCGGCCGCCCCCGGGTTCGACTATCCCAACCCGTTCACGGCGCTTCTGGGAGGCGCCACCGGCGAGGACCTCGTGACACGGGCCGCGATCGCCAGCCCGGTCACCCATGTGACGGCAGGTTCTCCGCCGCCGCCGTTCCTGCTGATCCACGGCACGAAGGACGGACTGGTGCCGTACGGCCAGAGCGAAGTTCTCGCCGCGGCGCTCGAACAGATCGAGGCGGACGTGACGTTGCAGCCCGTCCCGGATGCGGATCACATCTTCCTGGGCGCGCAGGACGTCGCACCGATCGTGACGCAGAGCGTCGACTTCCTCGCACGTCACCTCAAGGCCCCTGAGGCCGCTGCCCGCTGAGTATCGCTCAGGCGGCCAGGCGCACGGCCACCGCGCGCGTACGGCCCGTGTCGATGCCGTGGTTTCAGTTCCGTTCCCCGCTTCGGCCCGGGCCCGTGTGGAGCCGCACTTGGCTCCACGCTCACTGGCTCAGCGGCTGCGTGGCCGGCACGTCGATCGGGGCGGGCGCGGCGCTCGTCCTGTGGCGTGCCTTCGCACCAGTACAGGCCCGGGAACACCTGTCACCACTGGCCCGGGAACACCAGTCACTACTGGCCCGGGAACACCTGTCACGACGACTGGCGGGAGACCAGCACGGCGTCGTTCGGCGGCGCGTCGGGAACGCCGGTGCCCTTGAGCAGCGCATCGATCGTGTCCGCAACCAGCGCGGGTGACGGCACTTCCAGGCGCACCGTGGTGAGCGGGGGGCGTTGCAGGGCGGAGGGTACGAGGTCGTCGGCGCCCACGACCGCGACCTCTTCCGGGATGACGATGCCCCGGTCCTGGAGGGCGTGCATGAGCAGGGTGGCGTACTCGTCGTTGTAGGCGAACACCGCGTCGAGGCCGAGACTCGGCCACCGGTCCGCCACCTCGGCCGCCGACTCCCGCGTGTAGTTCATCGGGACGGGAGTGACCGTGGCGGCACTGCGTGAGGCGACGCCCTGGGCGCCGGCCAGGCGGGGCTGCGCGAAGATGTCCAGCCCACGTTCGCCGGGCATGATCACGCCGATCCGCTCACGGCCCCTCGACACAAGGTGCTCCGCCGCAACCTCGCCGACCCTGGCGTGGTCGAAGGCGAACGTGTGGGCCCCCGCGACGGGCCTCGCCGCAAAGGCGAGGAGGGCGACCCCGGCCCGCTGGAGCACGTCGACCGCGCGGCTCGTCAGCCGGTCCCCGTCCAGTGCCAGGATCGCGGCCGGACGCAGCTCCGCCCAGGCGCGGGCGCCGACGGCAGCGTCGGCATACCGGCCCGCGTGCAGCACCGCGATCAGGCCGTGCCGCTCCAACTCGGTGTGCAGATCGTCGAGCCAGCTGCTGACCAGGCCGCCGACCGCCGCGACCGACGCCGGAATCAGCACCAGGTTGCTGCGGCCGGCGCGCAGGGACCGGGCCGCGGCATGGGGGACGTATCCCAGCTGCTGGGCCGCGGCCAGCACCCGCGCCCGCGTCGCGTCGCTCACGCGGTGCGCCTGGGTGTTGTTGAGAACGAACGAGACCGTGGCCCGCGACACTCCGGCCAGTCGGGCCACGTCCGCGCTCGTGATCGACGCCGTCGCGTTCGACTCCTGGGCCATCGAGTACATCACCTTGTCACGTGCGGTTCTGTCCTTCTTACGAGAGAAGGTTACACGCGTTACAAAAGAGGATCGCGCAGTTCAGGCAGCAGTGGGCGGGGCCCTCACGACGGGATATCTCGAACCATTGACCCACGCAACAAAAGCTCGATATTTTACACGTGTCACCCATTCTGGGTGAAGCCAAGGTCGACGAAAGCCGTGCCGCGTCGCGTCGTCGCGCACGCCGTCCCTTCCGCGCGCACTCCGTCGCCCCTTCCGCGCGCACGCACGCCTCATGGCTCGAACAGGGCCTTCCTCGCCAGTGCAGAGAGGCTGAGAGCGATCTCATGAACCCAACCCGTGGGTATGACGAGCTGCGGCACGTCTGGGGCCCCGTCGCCCCCGTCAGCATCCATCCGGGAGTCACCGCATGGCTGGTCCTGGGGCACCAGGCAGCCCTGGAGGTGATCTGGAACGAGCACCCTTTCTCCTCCGACGCGCGGTGCTGGAACGCCGTCACCGACGGCAGACTGCCGGCGGACGCACCACTGCTGGCGATGCTCGGCTGGCGTCCGGCGGTCTCCCGCCTCTCCATGGACGCGCATCGGCGGCACCGCCAGGCCGTGACCGGCGTCCTTGAGCAGATCGATCTGCGGCGCCTGCGCCTGGTGGTCCAGCTACGGGCCGACGGCCTCATCGACCACTGGGCACAGCGGACGAGCGCGGACCTCGTCACCGAGTACAGCCGTCCCTTGATATGGGCCGTCTTCGCCCACCTGCTCGGCTTCTCCCCCGCATCGGTTCCGGCACTGGAGGCACTGGTGATCGCCGTCACCGACACCGCGGACGGTGCCGCTGAGGCGGATGCCGAACTGCTGGAGGCGGTGCGTCGGTTGTTGCAGACCAGGATCGCCGCACCCGGCCCGGACCTCGCGTCCTGGATGGCTCACGCGACCACGCTCACGGAGACCGAGATCGCGCACAACCTCGTGCAGCTTCTGCTCTTCGGAGCTCGAAGCACGGTCGACTGGATCGGCAACGCCCTGCGGCTCCTGCTGTCCGACAGGCACGTGAACGCGCTTGTGGCTACCGGCCGCATCACCCCGGCGGACGTTCTCGAGCGGACGCTCATGGACGACCCGCCCGTCCCGAACATCCCCGGCAGGTGGGCCACGAAGGACCTGATGCTCGCGGGCCACCCAGTCCGCGCGGGTGACCTGCTCATTCCGTGCCTGGCGGCCGCCAACACCGATCCGGCGATCCAGGGCGGCGGCGGTTCCGCACGCACGGGCAGCCGTGCGCACCTGGCCTGGGGTACGGGCGCTCACGGCTGCCCCGCCAAGGACCTGGCCCGGCTGATCGCGGAGACGGCGGTGGATGCGGCACTACGTCGCCTGCCGGAGCCACGGCCGGCCCACTCGGGGTCCGCCCGTGCCACACAGCAGTCCATGTGGGCCGGCGGACCGGCCGAGTTGCCGGTCGATTTCGCCCAGGCGACTCCTGCGCACCGCGCTGAGGTACCCCACGGCCTGCCGGCCGTGATGCTGGTTCCGGAGAGGACACGGACCGTGCCGGTGCAGGAGGGAGAAGCACCGCAACGGTGGGGGTGGTGGGACTCCCTCACCGGGTGGTGACCGTGTCCGTCCCGTGCGCCACGGGTCCTCCGGAGCCGCCTCTTCCCTCCGGGCGGCCATCCGGCTCCCGACAACCGCGCATCACCGCCGATGACTCGGCGGCGATGCGTTCACGTCACGGTCGACCGGGCGAGAACCTAGAGGCCGTGGCCGTGGCCGTAGGAAAAGAGCGGATCGACCGAGTCGTTGGGCACGTCCTCCCGGCCGGCGACAACGGCGGCCATGGACCGGGCCAGTTCGAAGGGAAGACGCCCCTCGGCCCGCACCCTCCCGAACAGCACATCCAGCAGGGCGGTATCCGAGGCACCGTAGTCGGCCACAAGAGCGGCCGACTGATCGGCGATTTCCGGTATGACGGCGGGCCGGTCGAGGAAGACGTCGACCACCGTGGGCACCGCCTCGACGACCTCCAGGATCGGCCGCAGTTCCTCGGCGGTGAAGTCGAGCCTGCCGGCCCGGAAGAAGCCTTCGAAG
Organism: Streptomyces sp. NBC_01092; assembly: GCF_045039535.1. Taxonomy (NCBI): domain Bacteria; kingdom Bacillati; phylum Actinomycetota; class Actinomycetes; order Kitasatosporales; family Streptomycetaceae; genus Streptomyces; species Streptomyces sp. NBC_01092. The sequence goes on from NZ_CP108659.1 coordinate 422,279, forward strand.
CCCTGCGTCCGCTGCTCGAAGGGAGCGCTGATGCGCAGGACAGCGACGTCGGCGTCGCCCGGCGCGGCCACCACAGTGCCGTACCGACCCGCCACCTCCGGGTCGACGCCCCGGACATAGATCCTCGTGCCGGCCGCGAGAGGAAGCACGGGTGTCGCGGCGCCGAGCGGGCGGTCTTTCAACACGGTCATGGAGCGACTCTGAGCCGCCAGGCCCTCTGCGGTGAACTCCCTGCTACCGCAGACGCGTTCAGCCTCGTCCGGATCGACGTAGGGGTCGTCGAACAGACCCAGTACGAACTTCTCCCGGAGGAGTCGTGCCGCCGACGTGTCGATGCGGTCCAACGACACCCTTCCGGTGCGTACGAGTTCCACGATCAGCTCGGGTGCCGCTTCGCCGCCGAGCTGGTCGGCACCGGCGTCGAGGATCCGCTCCACCCGGGCGAGCCGGTCGAGATGCTCCACACCCCATGCGCGGGCCGGGAAGGGCGCCCCGAAGATGGTCGAGTCGGTGACCAGGCCCCAGTCGGTGCAGACGATGCCGTCGAAGCCGTACTTCTCCCGCAGCAGCCCGGTGATGACGCCCTTGTTGAACCCGAAGCCGACTTCCTCGTAGTCGGTGCCCACCGGCATGGCGTAGTAGGGCATGACCTGCGAGGTTCCGGCGGCGAACGCCGCCTCGAACGGGATCAGGTGGTAGTCGAGATTGTCGCCCGGGTAGACCTGCTCACGGCCGTAGGGGAAGTGGGCGTCCTCGCCGTCCTTCTGCGGGCCGGCGCCCGGGAAGTGCTTGGTCATGGTGCTGACGCTGTCCGGGCCGAGGGACGCTCCCTGGAGGCCGCGGATGTAGGCGCCGATCAGACGGGCGGCCGTGGCCGCGTCGGAGCCGAAGGTCCCCAGATTTCGCGCCCATCGAGGCTCCGTGGCGAGGTCGGCCATCGGATGCAGCGCGAGACGGATGCCCACGGCGAGGTACTCCTGGCGGACGATGTCGGCGTGGCGTCGGACCAGGTCCTCATCGCCGATGGCCGCGAGCCCCAACGGCTCGGGCCAGAGCGAGAAGCCCTGCGTCTGCACCGCTGCGGCCGGATTGTCGACGAAGCCGTTGCGGGGGTCGGTGGAGACGGTCACCGGAATGCCCAGGCGGTTACCTGTCGCGAGGTCCTGGATGCGGTTGTTCCACTCGGCCATGCGGCGGGGAGCCGCGGCCCCGAAGAGGTTGAAGTGGTTCATGCACTTCGCGGTCACCATGCGGGACGTGGAGGAGCGCATCGGGTCGTCGTCCGGCGCCCCGAGCTCCGGCTCCACGAGCGAACCGTCGTCGTTCATGGTGATCATCGTCTGGAACAGCAGCCCGGCCTTCTCCTCCAGAGTCATGCGCCCGAGCAGATCGCGCACACGGTCCTCCACGGGCAGGCGGGGATTCTCGTACGGCTCCATGGTGCCGTTGCCGTTGAGGTCCCGGAACCGAGAGCCGCAAGGAGCGGTCAGCAGGCGCGGGCGGACGGGAGGTGTCTGTGCCATGAAGGATCCAATTCAACCGGTGACCGCTCCGCGATCGGTGAAGCGGCCGGACAGGGCCGGGGGCCGAGGCAGCGCGTCGACGGCCATGGGCGGGTGTGCCCGGTCCCATGCGGTCAAGTCGCATGGGACCGGGGGCGGCCACTCCCCTGGTTGGCAGCCGACCTCAAGTTACTCGTGTAACCGACCAGAGGGAAGGGGGCCTGTAGGGCGATTTCGCAAGAGCGACGACAAGAGCGACTGCAAGAGCGACTATCGGGATGCACCGAGGTGCAGCAGGCGGGAGTGACCGGCCAGATCGTCCATCGCCGAGACGACCGAGTCGAAGCGCATCGTGGAGCGAGAGCCAGCCTCGTAGGGCGGCCACTGCGGGAGTCCCGGGTGGTCAGGACGTCCGTCACGCACGAAGGAGATCCATGCCTGGTGCATGCTGCGCGCCAGGCCCTGACGGACGCCGGATTCGACCCCTTCCAGGAACGGGGCTCCGGACCAGTTGTCGAAGTTGCCGAAGACGAAGGGGAGTTCAAGGCAGTGGGCCGCCCCCAGCCGACCCTGGTGGGCGGGCGTCGCGAAGTCGAACTGATACGCCCACACCGGCCGCCCCATCTCCGCCCGGCCCTCCGCCAGCTGCAGGGCGGGAACGCGGAACAGTTCGTCGCTGACGAGATCCATCAGAACATCCACGGGCCGTGAACCGGGCCGGGTGCGTTCATAGGCGGCATACACCTCGGGCGCACCGTCTCCGAACGTGTCCGCGATCCGGTCGAGCACCTGCCTCCTGGTCGCCGACTCATAGCCGGCCCCCGGGAGGGCGAAATGGAAGTTGGCCTCGTCGCGGGTCCAGCCGATCATGACGTCCATGTCCGCGGCGCCGTCGCAGAGCAGGGTTTCGACGGGGTGACGGGACAGCGTGATCCCGTCGATGACAGGGAGGAAGGGCGTGGGCCAGTACCCCCAACGGGCACACGGCCCGAACAGCGCCATCGTCGCCCCGACCAGTCGCTGCCACGGGACCTGCCGCAGCGCCTCGACGTCGCTCACACCCACGGCCTTGAGGAACATGTCGGTGCGCTCGGCACAGCCCGCGGGGTCGGGAAGCGCCAGCCCGAACGGAGGGCTCTGGAGGATGATCCGGTGGACCAGACCTTGAGCAGCGGGATGCCCCGCCAGCGCCGCGGTGGACAGCGCGCCACCCGACTGACCGGCAACCGTGACGTTGTCCGGGTCGCCGCCGAAGTGCGCGATGTTCTCGTGCACCCAGCGCAGGGCGGCCAGCTGGTCGGTGAGCCAAAAGTTTCCCGGCTCCGGCTCGCCGTGGCCGGGGCCGAGGTAGAGGTAACCCAGCGGGCCCAGACGGTAGTTGAGGGTCACCACGACGATGTCGCCGTCGCGGGCGAAAGTCTCGCCGGAGTAGTAGGGCAGGGACCCGGATCCTGAGACGAAGCCTCCGCCGTGGATCCACACCATGACCGGCCGCCGGGCGTCGTCGGCCGCCGGTGTCCACACATTGAGGGTCAGACAGTCGTCGTCGAACGGCGGGAACCCGTGACCGCCCAGCACCGGGTCGCCCCCCTCGATGAACGGCTGCGGCGCGCTGGGTCCGAATTCCACCGCTTCCCGGACACCGGTCCACCCGGCGTGAGGCTGCGCAGGCCGCCACCTCAGTTCCCCTACGGGTGGGGCGGCGTAGGGCACTCCCTTGAAGACGGCGACGCCGCCTTCCGTGCCCCCTCGCATACGGCCCGCGGGAAGATCCACAAAGGGTGCACCGACAGCAGATCGGTCAGTCATGGTCCGTCTCTCCTTCATCGTCCGCGCCCGGGGGCCCGACTGGAGGGCCTGCGTCGAGGCACGCCCCATCCACACACGGTATGCATTATTTTTTACGGACGTCAATCATTCGCTACACGACTCCTCCGCTCCGAACCACACAACAGCGGTCACCCCCAGAGGCCGAGGAACAGGACCGGCCCCACGGAGCCGCACGAGCACGCAACCAACTGCCACATCAAGGGAGTTGACGAGCCCCGGCCCCACCGAGGACAGCACGAGCGAGCAGCGACTCCGACTCGGCAGGCGCCGTTCGCGCACCCGACCGGCCCCCGCACGTCGGCGGCCCGACGACAGGTCACGACATCGAACGGCTCGTACTCGACCCTGGCGCAGCCTGGCGAAGGGTGCTACACAATGTCTGCCCACTAGGTAACACGTGTAACTAGATCGTTCTGGGGTGCATCCGTTCCGTACCCGCCGCACCCAGCCTGGCGGCCCCTCCGGCGCCCTGCCCCCGCACCACCTCCTGAGGAGTCGACATGTCTGTCTCCCCGTCCCCTCGCGCTTCAAGCGCCCGCCCCACCGCACGGGGGTCACGATGAACGCCGCCGAGCTGATCCAGCCGCAGAAGGCGGCCACCGAAACGCCCCGTCAGAGAGGGCTGCTGCTGGCTCTCCTGATCGCCAACTCCTCCATGCTGGCGGTCTACATGGGAGTCGGCTCCGTTCTCCTCCCCACGCAGATCGCGTCGATCGACCCCGCCAACAAGGTGGCCGTCCTGGGCGTCATCGGAGGCATCAGCGCGATCTTCGCCACCGCCTTCAACCCGATCGCGGGCGCACTCTCCGACCGCTCCGGCAGGCGGAATCCGTGGATCCTCGGCGGGGCGTTCCTCTCGTGCGCAGGTCTGGTCTTCCTCGGCACGGTCCGTACGGCGCTCCTGCTCGGCATCGGCTGGTGCCTGGTGCAGGCGACCATGAACACGTACCAGGCCGCGGTGACCGCCATCGTGCCCGACAGGGTGCCTCAGTCCCGGCGCGGGGCCGCCTCCGCACTCGTCGGCCTCGCTCTGCCGGTCGGCGGCACGCTGGGGGTGCTGATCGCCTCACGTACGGCCGGCAACCTCACCACGGGCTACCTGATTCTGGGCGCCATGGTCGCCGGGTCAGCCGCGCTGCTGTCGTTCTTCTTCCGCGACGTGCCCCAGCAGCGGACGGCGCCCGAGGTGTCCCGCCAGGCCAAGATCGCCGCCTTCCTCTCCGCGCTGTCCCACCACGACTTCCGCTGGGCCTTCATCGGACGGGCCCTGCTCGTCCTCGGCTACTTCTCCGTCGTCGGCTACCAGCTGTACATCCTGGACGACCACATCGCACTGCCGGAGGGCATGCAGCCCACCGAGGCGATGGCGGTCCTGACCCCCGTGTCCATGGTGGCCATGGCAATCTCGACCGTCGTCGGCGGAGTCCTGTCCGACCGCTGGAACCGGCGCAAGGTCTTCGTCGGCGTATCGGCGGCCCTCGCCGGCCTCGTCACCGTGATTCCCGTCATCAGCCCGACCTGGCCCGGCATGCTGGCGTTCAGCGTCCTCAACGGCCTGGCGTTCGGCTGCTTCATGGCGGTGGACACCGCCCTCGTCACCCTGGTGCTGCCGAAGGCCGAGGACGCCGCACGGGACATGGGCGTCCTGAACATCGCCAACGCCGGACCCCAGATCATCGCCCCCTTCGTCGCCTCGACCGTCGTGACCGTCGCGGGGGGCTACGGCCCACTCTTCCTGACCGGCGGTGCCCTCGCGCTCCTCGGCGCCCTGGCGATCCTGCCGATTCGCGAAGTGCGCTGACATCCGCTTCGGCCGCCCGCCCCGCGCCCGGGATCCCTACCCCGGCGGACGCATGCCGAGGGTTCGTGCGTCCGCCGGTCCTGCCTCGACCCTCACGCTTCCAAGGAGCATTCCATGAGACGCAAGCGAGTTCTGCCGCCGGCCGCCCTGTTGTTGTGCGTGCCCGCTCTGGGCGTCTCGACGCCGGCGACGGCATCGTCGCCGGGCGACACCGGCGGTCCGCTGCGCATCCTGCTCACCAACGACGACGGCTACAACGCACCCGGCATCCGGATCATGTTCGACCGGCTGACGACCGCCGGGTACGAGGTCACGATGGTCGCCCCGCTCACCAACCAGAGCGGCGCGGGGACGAAGATATCGAGCGCGAGTACGGTGACGGTGAAGCACCCGGAACCCCGCGTGTGGGCCGTCGACGGCACTCCTGGCGACTCGGTGGCCTTCGGCCTCTCCGAGGTGTTCGCCGACCGGGCGCCGGATCTGGTGGTCTCCGGCACCAACTTCGGCCCGAACGTCGCGGGACTGGCCACGCACTCGGGCACGGTGGGCGGTGCGATCGCCGCACTGGAACAGGGCGTGCCCGCCATCGCGGTGAGCACCGGCGGTCTCTCCGCGCCCGTCTACGAGCCCACCGTCAACGCGATGAAGCCGACCAGCGACTTCACGCTCAAGCTCATCGATCGGCTCAAGGACCACGCGACGTCCGGCCGTCTCCTGCCCGAAGGTGTCGGCCTCAACGTCAACCACCCGGTGATCGGCAAGGACGGAACGGGGACAGCCAAGGACACCGCCCTCACCACCCAGGACCCCCAGCAGTTCCTCAAGGCCGACTACACCGACAACGGTGACGGCACGTGGAAGGTGAACGTCAACGTCGTCCAGCAGCCCGCCGCGAAGGGAGCCGACGTCGAAGCCGTGAACGCCCTCAAGGTCTCCATCACCCCGATCTCCCCCGACTGGAACACCGGCCCGTACACCTTCGCCAGGACCGCGACGCTGCTCAGCGGCCTGCGGCCGTAAGCGGGGGGGGTGCCTGGCGCCAACAACGAGCAAGCCCTACGGCACCCCCAGCTCGAACAGCACGAACCCCGCGTACGACCCCGAGGCCACCGCTGCGATGCCGAGCGGCCAGCACATCATCAGCGGGCTGAGGCGGCGCAGGGTGAAGGCAAGAGGCAGGAAGAGCGGGAAGGCAGGGAGGAGATAGCGCGAGACGTTGGCGAAGATCTGCTGGCTGCCGAGGATCAGCGCCAACGTCAGCACCGTGTAGACGACGAGCACGGCCGGCGGCCGCCGCCGGATCAGCAGCGGAAGCGTCATCAGGGCGAGCAGTACGACGCCGACGCCGACGATGTCCGCGAAGGGAAAGTGGGAGAGATAGTCGAAGCGGCCGACCGGGACGGACGTGAGGACGTCGAGGGTATGCCTGCCGTAGTCGAAGGAGTGGGCCCAGGCGCCGTCCTGCAGCTTGAAGTAGCCGCCGTAGTCGCCCATTTCGTGTCCGACCCAGCCCAGGTAGCCGACGAGCCCGAGCGGTGCGATCGCCAGCGCCGCCAGTGGCCGTACGATCCCCTCCTCCCGTCGGTGCCGGTGCAGCGCGAGGAGTGCGGCGACGCCGAGGGCGGCGATCAGGGCGCCGGCGGTGGGGCGGTTGAGGCCGGCGAGACACGTGAGCAGTCCGGCGGTGAGCCAGCGCCGGTTCATCACGGCGTGGCAGGCCCAAGCGGTGAGGGCGACGTAGAGGGAGTCGGAATAGACGGCCCACTCGACGCCCGACCCGGGCCACACCGCCCACAGCCCGGCCGCCGCCAACCCGCTTCGCCGACCGCCGAGTTGAGCCGCGATGGCGTAGATCCCGAGCGCGGCGACGAACGAGGCGACGACCGAGACGACGATCCCGGCGCCGTACGAGCCCAGCCCGGTCACCTCGGATACCAGTCGCATCGACGCCGGGTAGAGCGGGAAGAACGCCGCCGAGTTGCCCTCGAGCGTGATCAGACCCTTGGCGCCGGGCACGGGGACGAGGGCCGGGTCGTAGCCGTGCTCGGCGACCTGCCGGTACCACCAGCCGTCCCAGGTCGCGAGTACGTCCCAGGCATGAGCGCCGCCGCCGAAGCGTGGATGCTTGTCGCGGAAGGTGCCCGTGGCGTCCAGCAGACACATGAAGACGGTGAAGCCGATGAGCTTCAAGGAGCCGTAGAGGGCGAGGACGGGGCCGTAGCGGCGGGCGAGGAGATGGGCGCGTTGGCGTGAGGTCGAGGCCTGGCCGGTCGCGGGCGGGTGCGCGGCGGCCGGGTCCGTGGGCCTGGCGTTCCAGGCGGGCGGCGAGTCGGCGTGCCGCGGGGTCGTCGTACTCATCAGGCGTGGGATCCCGTCCGTCGGCGGCGGGCGGCGGTGCCGAACACCCAGGCCCTGAACAGCAGGAACCGCAGTAGCGTCGCGGCGAGGTTGGCGGCGACGAGTACGGCGAGTTCGACGCGTGACCCCGCGTCGGGGACGGTGTGGTGCAGCACGGCGAGCGCCCCGCTGGTCAGGGCGAGCCCCACGCCGAAGACGACCAGGCCCCGGGCCTGCTGGCGCAGCGCCCCGCCCCGGCCGCGCACGCCGAAGGTGAGCCGCCGGTTGACGGCGGTGTTGGCTACGGCGCAGACGAGCAGCGCCAGCGCGTTGGCGGCCTGCGCTCCGGCGGCCGGGCGCAGGGCGGCGTAGAGCAGCAGGTGGGCGAGGGTGCTCACGACGCCGACGGCCGCGAACCGGACGAGCTGCGAAGCAAGTTGGGGTGGTTGCGCAGGGCCGCCGTCCGCTCCGGCTCGCCGCAGCCCGGCCGGCGGAAGGGTGCCGCGGGCGAGGGCGGTGCCGATCCGGACGATGCCGCGCAGGTCGGCGAGGGCGGTGGCGAGGATGTCGACCCGGCTGTCCGGATCGTCGACCCAGTCGACCGGCACCTCGTGGATCCGCAGCCCGGCCCGCTCGGCGATCACCAGCAACTCGGTGTCGAAGAACCACCCTTCGTCCCGCACCAACGGCACGAGCCGCTCGGCCACATCACGCCGTACGGCCTTGAACCCGCACTGCGCGTCCGAGAACCCGACGGCGAGGGTGGAGCGCAACAGGGTGTTGTAGCCACGGGAGATGAACTCACGCTTGGGCCCGCGCACCACCCGCGCACCGGGCGCCAGGCGCGTCCCGATGGCGAGATCGGAGTGCCCGGAGATCAGCGGCGCGACGAGCGGCAGCAAGGCGGCCAGCTCGGTGGACAAGTCGACATCGACATACGCCACCACGGGCGCCGAAGACCGCTCCCAGGCGGCCCGCAACGCCCTCCCCCGCCCCTTCTCCTCCAGCCGCAGCCACCGCGCCTCGGGCAGCTCGCGGGCCAGTCGCTCGGCGATCCGGGGTGTGGCGTCCGTACTGGCGTTGTCGGCGACGGTGATGCGGAAGGAGTACGGGAAGCGGTCCTGCAGGTGAGCGTGCAGCCGCCGCACACTCCGTTCGAGATCGGCCTCCTCGTTGAAGACGGGGACGACGACGTCGAGGACGGCTTCGTGGTGGGGGGCCGATATGGGCGTACGGCAGGGAAGGGGACGCTGGAGGACCACCTCTCGTCGTTCGGCGTCTTCGCGATCCTCGTGGTCCGGCATCACAACCGCCCGGGAACTTGTCACTGTTCGTCCTTGTCTGTGCTATGCGTCAGGGCATGCCGAAGTCACCGGCGGGCGGGGGTGTTCAGGAACCGCGGCGCGGGGCTTACGGGGTGGGGCTCACCGGTGGCGAGGCGGGCTCGGTCGTGGTGCTCACCGGCGGTGAGGCCGTCTCGGTGGTGCCGGTCGGCGGCGGCGAGGTGGCCCCGGTCGTGGCGCTCTCGGTCGCGGGAGGCGGGGACGTGGTCGTGGCGGCGCCGCCGTCCGCCGTGGAGGGTGGCGCGCTCGGCGAGTGCGTCGAGGTCAGCGTGGGCGAGGGGCCCGGCTCTGAGCTGGTGGGGCTGGTTGCGGGCTCGGGGCGGGGGGAACTGGGCTCGACGTGTTCGGTGCCCTCGGGCCGCAGCAGGAGCACGAGCCCGATGGCGGCGACCGCGAGGACGGAGCCCGCGGCGTTCCGGGCGGCGCGCAGCCGGCGCCGGACCCGTACGCCCTCATGCAGCCGTTCCTGCTGCCGGACTTCGTAAGGGGTGTGCTCCTCCGTGGACCGCATCATCAGGGCGAGCTGCCGCTCGAAGTGATCCATCTCAAGGTCCTCCATATGGCTCACCCCACCGGCTCGTTGACGTCGGCCAAGATCTGCCGCAGCCGCGCCACACCCCGGGCGGCATGCGAACGGGCGGTGCCCACCGGGCATCCCAGCGCTTCGGCGACCTGCCGGTCCGGCAGATCCTGGTAGTAGCGCAGCACCACGGCGGCCCGCTGCCGGGCCGTGAGCTGCGCGAGGGCGGCCTCGAGACGGGACCGCTCGGCGACGGTGGCGGACACATCGCCGGTGACGGCCATGTCGGGCACCTGCTCGACGGGGCGCTCGCCCCACCAGCGCCGCCGCGCCGACCGCGCGGCGGCCCGCGCCATCACCTTGCGCACATACGGCTCGGGCGCCTCCTCGCCGACCTTCGCCCACACGAACCACAACTTGACCAAGGACTCCTGCAACAGGTCCTCGGCCCGATGTCGATCCCCTCCGGTGAGCAGCCGCGCGAGATGGAACAAGCCCGACCAGCGGGCCGCCACAAACTCATCGAACTCACCGGCCCGAGCCCGCTCCATTCACACGCCCCTGTTGTCGCCGGTTCCCTACACCTTGGAAAAGACTGTGGGGCGGGTGGAACGCTGCGCTTGGAGCGTGTGACGTGGGACACATGAGCGGGAAGCCCGTCGCGATAGTGCGCAGCACGAGGGGAAGAGTCCGGGGGGTACAGGGAAATCGAGACAGAGAGATGCTCACTTGTTCAGACAAGTTGGCTCGGTTTGGGCGGGAAGTCGACTGGAGGCCATCGGAATTCCACCTCCGAAGGTCACCGTGGGCGCCCATCCCTCTCCCCAAGGAGCGCCCATGCGCAGACTCCTGGCACTTGTGATGGCTCTCGCAGCCGCCTTGCTGTTCATCAGACCCGCCCAGGCCGCCGCGCCGACCGGCACGCTCAACGTGACCTCGGCGACCGTCACGGCAGGCTCGCCCGTCTCGTTCAGCTACACGACGACGTTGAACAACGCCAAGAACTGGGTCGGTCTCTACTCCGATCCGGGGAACGGGCCGGTCAACCAGACCTATGTCGGGCCCTCGACCAAGTGGGTGTACACGCCCGGGACGAGCGGCACGAGTTCGCTGTCGACCACCGGCCTGACCCCCGGCAACTACGTCCTGTACTACCTCCACAACGACGGGTACACCTGGCTCGCGCAGCCTGTCTCGTTCAGGGTGGTGGACACTGCCGCGCCGTCGTGGGTGTCATCCGCGTTCCCGCTGCGCAACGGCAAGGTCTCTGCCCCCTACAGCGCGACGGTCGCCGGTCTCGTGCGGGGCAACACGACCGGGCTTACGTTCAGCAAGACCTCCGGCCCGGCGTGGGCGTCCGTGTCTTCGGCGGGTGTGGTGTCCGGGACGCCCACAGCGGCGGGAACCGTGACCGTCGGGGTGCGGGCTTCCAACTCCGCCGGGAACACCACGGACGCCACCGTGACGATCCGCGTCCAGTCCGGTGTGCTCGTCCCGCAGCTCAAGGCACTGACCTGGAACCTGTGGCACGGCGGCACGATGGTGAACGGCGGGCTCGACAAGGAACTGAAGTTCCTGCTCGACAAGGACGTCGACGTCGTCGGCGTGCAGGAGAACGGCGGAACGGCCGCCCAGCAGATCGCCTCCGCGCTCGGCTGGAGCTACTACCAGAACAGCGACCAGGCGGTCATCAGCCGCTACCCGATCACCGCGACCACGCCCACGGTCGCCGGCTCGGCCGTCGCCGCCACCATCGACCTCGGCTCCCGGTCGCTGCGGCTGTGGAGCGCCCACCTCGGCTACACCCCGTACGGCCCGTACGACGCCTGCTTCGGCCACCTCACCGTGCAGCAGCTGAAGGACCGCGAGGCATCCTCGGGCCGGACCGGTCAGATCACCTCCATCGTCTCCGCGATGAACGGCGACCTCGCAGCCTCGGCGTCGACTCCGGTGCTGTTGGTCGGCGACTTCAACGCCGCCTCCCATCTCGACTGGACCGCGGCCAACAGCCGTTGTGGCTACGGCGCCGTCCCGTGGCCCACCTCGGTCGCCGTGCAGAACGCGGGTCTCACCGACTCCTACCGTCAGGCCCACCCGAACCCCGCCACCGACCCCGGCGCGACGTGGTCCCCGGTCTACAAGACCTTCACCGGCGGCTACGGCTACGACAGCCACGCCGGTGAGCCCGAGCCGCAGGACCGGATCGACTTCGTCCACTACAAGGGCCCGCTGACCGTCCTGTCGTCCGAGACGCTCTGGACCGGAAACCCGTCCCAGACCAACCCCGCCAACAACCTCTGGACCTCCGACCACGCCGCCGTACTGACCGTGTTCAAGGTCGGCTGACACTCCCCCACCGGCCCCGGCCTCCCACCGCCCGGGAGGCCGGGGCTCACCCCCGGTATCCGCCGCCTTCAACCACGTCCCGCGCGAACAACTGCGACTTCGCCAGCGCCTCATCAACCGTCTGCCGGCCGGCGATCGCGGCGGAGATCTCCGCGGACACCCGGTTGCCGAGGCCCGCGTACTCCGGGATGCCGACGTACGAGATGCCGGTCCACTGCTGCTCATGCATGCCGGGGCGCTTGAGGTTCACCGCGGCGAGCGCGTTCAGGGTCGGTTCGACGAAGGCCTGCGTGGCCTTCCGGTACTGCGGCAGACGGTAGGTGGACAGGCGGCTGCCGGGTGGCACGCGTACCCAGCCGAGCCTCTCGCCGTAGCGCTTGAGGTAGCCCTTGGAGGTTGCCCAGGCGACGAACTCCCAGGCTGCCCGCGGGTTCTTGGCGGTGACCGGGATGGCCAGCGACCAGGCCCACAGCCAGCCCGAGCTCGCCGTGCGCACCACCGGCGCGGCAGCGTAGCCGATCCTGCCGGCGACCTTGCTGTGCCTCGGGTCCTCGAGATGGCCGGCGAGCGCCGTGCTGTCGTACCACATGGCCGCCCTGCCCTGCTGCATCGTCGCCAGGCAGTCGGCGGGCCCGCTCTCGGAGGCGTGGGGCTGGCCGTGGCGGCGGACCAGGTCGACGTAGAACCGCACCGCCTTCGTCGTCTCCGGCGAGGTGAGCCGCGGGTTCCAGTGCTCGTCGTACCAGCGGCCGCCGAAGGTCAGGATCACCGTGTTCAGCGGCATGAGGAGGTTCCCCCAGCCGGGGCCGCCGCGCAGGCAGATCCCGGCGACGCCGCTGCCGGGGTCGTGGAGTTGCGCCGCCAGCCGGGCGACCTGCTGCCAGGTCGGGTGCGCCGGCATGGTCAGGCCGGCCTTCGCGAAGAGGTCCTCGCGGTACATGAGGAAGGACGACTCACCGTAGTACGGCACCGCGTACTGGCGGCCGTTGTACGACAGCGCCTTGCGTACGGTCGGGATGAAGTCCCGTATGTCGTAGTTGCCTTGGGCCGCGTAGGTGTCGAGGCGGGTCAGCCATCCCCGCGATGCCCAGATCGGTGCCTCGTAGGGGCCGATGGCGACGACGTCGTAGTGGCCGGCCTCGGTGGCGATGTCCTTCGGCACCCGGGCCCGCAGCGTGTTCTCGGGCAGGAACACGAGGTTCACCTTTATGTCGGGGTGATCCTTCTCGAAGTCGTCGACGAGTTCGTCGATGTTGCGCATGAAGTCGACGGCGGCCACCGTGACCGTCGTGCCGTCCTCGTCGGCGGAGTTCCCTGTGCAGGCGGCCGGGCCGAGGGCGAGCGAGGCGAGCAGGGCTCCCGACAGCGCCATCCGGGTCAGTCGCCCACCGCGCCTGTTCGGCATCAGTACCTCACTCCGGCAGTCGCTCCGAGTTCGCGAACGACACGTAGTCGGACACGCTCAGAAGACAGCCCGGGACCCGGTCCGCCGTCGACTCTCCGAAGTAGGTGGACACCTGTTTCTGGCCCTCGGGGGGCACCCCCATTCCTTTCGTGAGCGCGACCTGCCAGGGCTTGGGCGGGATCGAGTTGCTGTCCTGGAGGGGGTAGTCCAGCGCGACGATCAGGGACAGGAAGACGCCGATGAAGAGTGACAGGAGGCCGGTGATGGCCATGTGGTCGATCAGTCTGACGCCGACCAATCCCCAGGTCGCCCCGAGGGTCACGGCCGCGCCGAGAAATATGACCGTGTAGAGGACGGGCAGCAGACCGATCTCCACCTCGCCCTGCCGTTCCCGACGAAGATTGTTGTAATCGTTGAAGGCTTCGAGCGTGACGGACTGGGCATTGGATTCCTGTTCATTCTGCGGCTTGTAGAACATCAGCGACTCGAACACCGCGTCCAGTCTCCCCCGGTCCTCCTCGATCTCCCCCTGTTTCTGCTTAGGCCACACGTCGTCGATGACGTTCTCGGCGTAATTGCGTACCTGCGACTGGAGTCGGCAGCGGCGGCTGTTGGGAAATGACTGAGCCGCGCGATAGACGGTGGTGAGCTGTGAGGCTTCCTGATTGACCAGCCTCTTCACCTCCACGTAGTGGTCGTAGGCGCCGACCGCCACCAGCCCGACCAGCAGGGCGTAGAAGACGCCGACGACCTCCACGAGGAAGGTGACGCGCTCGTCGTGGTCGGAATCGTCGTCGAAGTGCCGCCGAAACCAGGGACGCGCGAGAAGACCACTCAATCCGAATGCGAGAAATCCGAAAGCCAACACCAGGGCCTGGGCCCAGGCCGGGACATGCAGGAATCCGCCAGGCACGGCAGAGAGATGCCCAGGCGTAGCTGTGGCTACGCAGCGAAAAGGGTCGCGCTGACCGATGGGGGGCGATCCGGCGACGTCAACGCCGAATTCCACGAACGGACTTACGAGACACGAACTGCATCAGCAGGAGTGGGCCCCGCCCGACCGCGCCGGGAAGCCAGGAAGCCCTGTCGCGGAGGTCGTTGCACTACGGGTGCATAGGATCGTGGGCATGGCGCTGCGACCGGTTCAGGTGAACATGAAGGCTGTTGACGGGTTGGCGGTCGGCCGGTTCTGGGCGGAGGCGCTCGGCTGGAGTGCCTACAGCCCTGGCGTGACCACGTACGTCGGGCCCGTCGGGGGCATTGTCTGGCCGGACCCGGTCGTCGTCGGCATTGACGTCGTTCCCGTCCCGGAACCCAAGACGACGACCAAGAACCGTGTGCACCTCGATCTCGCCACCACCTCTGCTGCCCATCAGGCGGAGTTGGTCGCGCGACTCAAGGCCTTCGGTGCCACGCCCGCCGACGTGGGGCAGGGCGACGTGCCATGGACGGTCCTCGCCGACCCGGAGGGCAACGAGTTCTGCGTACTGGAGCCTCGGGAGGTCTACCGGGACACCGGGCCGATCGCCGCGGTGGTCGTCGACTGCGCGGATCCGCGGGCCATGGCCCGGTTCTGGGGCGAGGCGACGGACTGGGCCCTGCAGGAGGTGAGCGACGGACATGCGGTGTTGCGCTCCGCCAAGGGTGTCGGCCCGTATCTGGAGTTCCTCCGCACGCCCGACGTGAAGACGGTGCCGGATCGCGTCCATCTTGACCTGCTGCCGTACCCCGGTGACGACAAAGCAGCGGAGGTGGACCGGCTGCGGGCCCTGGGCGCCACCGACCTCGACCTCGGCCAGGGCGACGTCCCGTGGACGTGCCTGACCGACCCGGAGGGCCACGAGTTCTGCGTCCTCGCCGTGTCCTGACGCGGAGCCTTTGACGGGCCTGTGCCCTCGCTCGGTGACGCTGTGTGGTGGTGGACCATCGCCCAATGGACGCGGGACGCAGACTTGAGTCTCCTGCAGGGGGAGACAGGAAGGTGGGCTCATGGACGGCGGCACCTTCTACTCGATCGGTGAACTGGCCCAGCGCACCGGGCTGACGGTCAAGACGATCCGGTTCTACTCCGATCGCGGCATCGTGGCGCCTGCCGACCGCACCCACGCCGGCTACCGGCGCTACGCCCCGGATGCCGTCGCCCGCCTTGCGCTCGTGCGGACACTGCGGGGACTGGGGCTCGGTCTCGACGTGATCCGGCGGGTCGTGGACCAGGAACTCACGCTCGGCGAAGTCGCCGCGGAGCATGCCGCCGCACTGGACGTGGAGATCAGCATCCTGCGTCTGCGACGGGCGGTGCTGACGGCCGCCGCCCAACGCGAGCCCACCCCCGAGGAGATGGAACTCATGCACCAGCTGGCCACCCTGTCCGAAGCCGAACGCCGACGCTTGATCGACGACTTCCTCGACACCGTCTTCGGTAGCCTCCACACCAGCTCCCTCCATGCCGCAGCCCGGCGCTCCATGACACCCGAGCTCCCCGACAACGCAACAGACCTGCAGGTCAGGGCATGGGTGGAGCTGGCGGAACTGACGCTGGACCCGGACTTCCGCGCCAGCGAGCGGCGTCTGGCCGAAGACCATGTGGCCCACCTGCCCGTCGGCTCCCCCACACCACCGCGCCCGGACACCATCGCCGTCGCCCGTGATCTCGTGGGACCGGCCGTGGCGTGCGGCATCACCCCGGATTCGCCGCAGGCCGATCGTGTCGTCGCGGCGCTCACCGCTCACTGCGCGCCGGCCAATGGCTGTCCCGATGACGCCGAACTGCACCGCTCGCTGCTGAACCGTCTGGAAGCCGCGAGCGATCCGCGCAGGGATCAGTACTTCCAACTGCTCGCGCTGATCAACGATTGGCCGGCACCGGAACGCCTCGCCCCGGTGATCGACTGGTCCGTCACCGCTTTGCGGATACGGGCAGCTCGGTGACCTCGGTGGCGCAACAGCCTCACCCCGCCGCGCAGCAAGACGTAGCGCTCAAAGCCACTGCGGCCACGCACCCTCGGCCGATGAACATCCCCGTGCGGCACTCAGCAGTCAGCCGGCCTCCAGGACCTCGACACCCAGCGCCGTGAGCTGCTCGACGACGGCGTTGCGCGGGTCGGCGTCGGTGATCAGGCCGCTGACCTTGTCCCAAGGCAGGACCCGGAACCGCGACGCCGTGCCGATCTTCTCGGACGATGCGAGGACGTAGGTGTCCGCGGCCCGCGCAGCCAGCGCGCGCTTCATCGCAGCCTCCTCGGCGTCACCAGTCGTCAGTCCCGCCTCTGGGTGCACGCCGGTGACGCCGAGGAGGCAAAGGTCGGCGGAGACGTTCTGCGCCGCCTCGACCGCGGCCGCACCGCAGGCGACCGCGGAGTGCTTGAAGATGCGGCCGCCGAGGAGGAAGAGCTCGACCTGCGGATGGTCGAGCAGGGCGGCGGCGATCGTCGGACTGTGGGTGATCACGGTGCAGGCCAGGTCCCGCGGGAGCGCGTGGGCGACGGCCAGGGCAGTCGTGCCGCCGTCGAGGATCAGCGTGCCGCCCGGCCGGACCAACCCGGCGGCCACCGAGGCGACCTTCCGTTTGCCGTCGGGCGCCACGGTCTGCCGGGCGGCGTAGTCCGCCACGGCCGGAGAGACAGGCAGCGCACCGCCGTAGACCCGCTGGCAGAGTCCCTCGGCCGCGAGCTCGCGTAGGTCGCGTCGCACGCTGTCCTCGGAGATCCCCAGTTCGGCGGCGACGTCCTTGGCGACGATCTTGCCCTGGTGGGCGAGCAGACCGAGCAGGTGGTCACGGCGTTCAGCAGCCAGCATCCGCACTCTCTCCTGTTCTTGCACGTTTCTGCATGTATCGTAGCGCCCGTGACCGACAAGCCCATGCTCATCCTGATCGCGGGGCCCTACCGCTCCGGCACCGACGGCTCCCCGGAGGCCATGGCCGCCAACCTCGCCCGCCTCGAAGCGGCCGCCTGGCCTGTCTTCGCCGCCGGCCATCTCCCGGTGATCGGGGAGTGGATCGCCCTGCCCGTCCTGCACTCGGCCGGCGCCGGCCCCACCGACCCCCTCGCCGATCAGGTGCTCTACCCGACCGCCGACCGCCTCCTCGCCCACTGTGACGCCGTCCTGCGCCTGCCCGGCGACTCCGCCGGAGCAGACCAGGACGTCGCCACCGCCCGCCGCCGCGGCCTGCCCGTCTACCACGACGTGGCCGAGATCCCCCGCCGCATCCCACAGGAGACCGCGTGACCGACCGCCCCGGCATCGACGCCCCCGACCATCGCGGCCGCACAGGCCTCGACCGGGCCGGACATGGCCTGTCCCGTAACCCCGACGTCATGGTGCGCGACGTCGAGCTCACCTCCCAGGGCTGGCACGTGCTGCGCCGCACCACCTTCGACTACCGCCGTCGCGACGGGCGTTGGGAGACCCAGCAGCGCGAGACCTACGACCGCGGCAACGGCGCCGTCGTCCTGCCGTACGACACCGGACGCGGTTGTGTCCTGCTCACCCGTCAGTTCCGCTACCCGGCCTACGTCAACGACCACCCCGACGGCATGCTCGTCGAAGCGGCCGCGGGACTGCTCGACGCGGACGACCCGCCGACCGCCATCCGGCGTGAGAGCGCTGAGGAACTCGGCGTCACGCTCGGCCCGCTCACCCATGTCCTCGATGCCTACATGAGCCCCGGATCCGTCACCGAACGCCTCCACTTCTTCGCCGCCCCCTACACCCCGGCCGACCGGACCGGGACCGGCGGCGGACTCGAGGAGGACGGCGAGGACATCGAGGTCCTCGAACTGCCCTTCGCACAGGCCCTTGCCATGACCCGCGACGGCCGCATCGCCGACGGCAAGACCATCCTGCTCCTGCAATGGGCAGCCCTGGACGGACCTTTCGCCCCCGCAGCGGGCGGCCGCTGACAACGCCGCCCCCCAGGTGGCCGCCCGCACGATCGAGGTGGCCGAATCCAACTGTCAGGTCAGTGCTCAGCAGGCTCCCACCACACCAGATGGGCGGCTGCCTGAGACGCCGGCTCGAGGATCTCCCACGCCTCGGCAATCAGCCCGTCGTCGAACCGCCAGATGTCGACGCCCGCGATCTCCAGCCCCGCGCTGGGAATCCGGCGCAGCGAGTGCATCACGACGTAATTGTCGCCGGACAGCAGGTGTTGGACATCGACGCGCATGTCAGCGAGCGGCGAGGCGCGTACAGCGGCGAGCCATTCCGTCTTGGTGCGCGAGGTCGAATCCGGCCTGTGATGGACGAAGTCCTCGCTCAGCGCCGCCTCGAGCGCATCGACCTCGCCCGTCGCGACCAGTTCCGCCAGCACCCGTTGGACGATGTGCATGTTCTCCGTCGTCATGGGGGAAGTGTTTCTGCCGCTGCGACGGCTGTCGATGAACTCGGATTTCATGGCGCACGGCTCTACGAGGACATAGCCTCGACGACCATGTACACGGTCGGGGAGCTGTTGCGGCAGTGGCGGCAGCGCCGACGGCTCAGCCAACTCGATCTTGCGATCGCCGCCGACGTCTCCGCTCGCCACGTCAGCCTGGTCGAGACCGGCAAGTCCAACCCGAGCGCCGACATGGTCCTCCGGCTCGCGGCGCAGCTCGATGTGCCGTTGCGTGATCGCAACCGGCTCCTGCTCGCCGCCGGGTTCGCGCCCCGGTACTCCGAGCGCCCGCTCGACGGTGACGCGATGACGGCAGCCCGGGACGCGCTCGAGCGGGTGCTGACCGCGCACGAGCCGTACCCGGCGCTGGTCTTCGATCGGCGATGGAACATCGTGATGACCAATCGCGCTGTCGACCCGTTCTTCGCACACGTTGCTCCCGAACTGCTACGGCCGCCGATCAACCTGGTGCGGCTGGGACTGGACCCGCGCGGGTTCGCCCCGATGGTCGTCAACCTCGCCGACGTGCGTGCGGTGTTCCGCACTCGGATCACACGACAGCTCGCCACCGCTCCCGACGCCGAACTCACCGCGCTCTACGAGGAACTGCTGGCGCCGGACATCGAGGACACAAGCCATCCCATCGAGTCCGAGGTCGTGATCCCCATGATCATTCACTTCGACGGACGAGAACTGCGGTTGTTCTCGACCATCACCACGTTCGGCACCCCGCTGGACATCACCCTGGACGAGGTGGCGATCGAGTCGTACTACCCGGCCGACCGGGAGAGCGCTGCCTACTTCACCGATTCCGGCAACGAAGGCCAGTGCCGCACCAGTCGAACCCCACCCCCCCCCTGCACTCGGGATATGAACTGATATGAATGCATCGCGTGCAGGATAGGCCCGCCTGAATCACGGCGGCGCTACGTCTCCCGCACCCACGGTGTCCCGCCCCTGCGGGCAGAACAGCGCCCGGAGAGGTTCATGAGACGTCTGGATCCCACCGATCCGCCGGCCATCGGCGGCTACCCCCTGTTGGCGAGACTCGGGGCCGGCGGAATGGGGCAGGTGTTTGTCTCCCGCACCGCGTCCGGTCGTCCGCTGGCCCTGAAGACCGTACGGACCGAGCTCGGGCTGGACCCCGGCTTCGAGCAGCGGTTCGCCCGCGAGATCACCAACAGCGACCAGGTGCGCTCCCCTTGGACGGTGTCGGTCGTCGACTACAGCCCCGCGGGGCACCGGCCGCAATGGCTGGCCACGGAGTACGTGGCCGCGCCCTCGCTCGCGGACTGGGTGGAGTCCGACGGCCCGCTGCCCGAGTCCGCCGTCCGAGCTCTGGCGGCCGAACTCGCCGAGGGGCTGCGGGCCGTGCACCGCGCGGGGCTCGCGCACCGCGACGTGAAGCCGTCCAACGTGCTGCTCGCCCGCCGTCACCCACTGCTCATCGACTTCGGAATCGCCCGGGCCGCGGACGACACCCGGCACACCCGTACCGGCGGTGTCATCGGCTCCCCCGGTTACATGGCGCCGGAGCAGGTCACCGGGGGGATATCGGCCGAGCCCGGCGACATCTTCTCCCTGGGCGCGGTCCTGGTGTACGCCGTCACCGGGAACGGGCCCTTTCTGCGCCCGGGCGAGGAACCGTCCGCCGCACAACTGCTCTACCGCATCGCCCACGAGGAGCCCGTGCTCGACGGCGTACCTCAGACGCTCGCGCCGCTGCTGACCGCCTGCCTGGAGAAGTCACCGCAGGCCCGTCCCACCGCGGACGAGTTGCTGGAGAGGCTCGCCGCGGGTCCCGGCATCTGGACCTCGGCACTGCCACCGGGGCTTGAGGCGGACATCACCGCGCGGGAAACCGAGCTGTCGGCACTGCTGGAGCCCTCCGCACCCCTCTCCCCGGAGCCACAGCTACCACCACCCCCGCACCAGGCACCGCAGACCGGGTTCGGGCCTCCGATCGCGTACGGCCCTCCCCCCGCCCTCCCGTCGGGCACCACTCTCGGGCCCCCACCCGTCGCCCCGACCGGGCCGGCCCGACGGTCGGCACGGGCATGGACGGCCGCCGTGGCCGGGGGCGCGGTGGTGACCGCTGCCGTCGTCACGGCGCTGGCCTGGCCCGACGGCACCGATGACGGGGCGGGCGGGAACGGTCGTACGACCCCGACCGCCTCCCTCTCTCCCTCCCCCACCGCCGCACAAAATGCCCTGCCCGCGTCCTGGGTGGGCACATGGAAGGGCACAGGCCCCGGCAGCCCCTCAGGCGACGGCATTGTCAACGCGCGCACGAACCGGGTGGCCGTGACCGTGACCCTCCACGCGGCGGACCGGGGCGGGATCGTGGGCCGACAGGTCAGCCACGTGACCGAGGACGGCACAGGCCGGGACCTCGGGTGCACCGAGACGCTGAGTCTGCGGGAGACGCATGGAACATCCATGGTCTTCGAGGCGGTCACCAGCGCTCCCACGGATCCGTCGGCCGGCGTGATCTGCCAGCGAGGCAACCTCTACACCCTGACGAAGACCGGCGCCGAGACCCTGACCCTGGGGAACGAGGGCAGTCAGACGACAGGGTCGCCCTCCCGGCTGATCCGCTCGCCCTGACAACTGATCGACCGCCCGGTCCACCTCTCACCCGAGGGCTCCTCCGATGCCTCAGCTGTTGGGAGCTTGCAGCCCTTGCGCGCCGGGTATCGCAGGCACATGCGGGCATGGGGAGAGGCCCTGTGGACGGCACCCCGGTTGGACACCTTTCTACGGGGCGTCGTGATGCGAGTGCTGTCGAGGGACGAACCGCAGCCCTGGTGGATGCCGCGGCGCGTGCTGACCGTGGTGTCGGCCGATGTCGACGCCACTGCCGGTGTCGGGGCGATCTGGATCGAGTGGCGGCCGAAGTCACCGCGGGTGCGCGAGCACTTGGCGCTCCTGGAGTGGTACGGCGAGCAGTGGCGGTGCGTCGGGGTCGGTAGCGGCTCTGGAGATGATCCTGCCCATGTCGATGTGCTCGACGTTCGCAACGGCGCCGGCGTCCTCAGCCTGGCAGGCAGGCGGGACGACCTTCCACCCTCCATCACCGACGCGCCTTGGATCAGCTGTGCCAAAGTGCGCCTCGGGCGGGACGTGGGTCACGTGCTCATCGGTGGCCGCCGGATCGAGAATCCGGAGCAGCGCAGGCTCATCGCTGTTTGGACGTCCCCCTACGTCAGCCGCGGAGCCCGTCCCGTCATCGTGGCCCTGGGACACGACGGCGCCGAACTCTCCCGCATCGGCCCCCATGACAGCCTGGACACGTATACCTGGGCGCGATTGCGAGAGGAGTTGTAGCCCGTCGGTTTCTGGGTCTCCGTCGTGCCGACGGTCTTGGCAGTCTGCTGCCCGGTCAGCCGGCGAGGCTGAGGTTGTGCAGGCGAGCGATGCCGTTGGCCCATTTCCGAGGACCCGGGTCGTGACAGAATGCCGCCATGATTCTGATCCGAAAGGGCGATGCCGCGTAGGCGCCCCAAGGCCCTCCGCGCCGAGCGGTGGCGGCCACCCAAGCACGCGCCGGTCCGTCGAATTCCGTGTGTGACGGCTCGAACTCGGGCAGCGGTGCGACGTGTTGAGGCCGAATACCTGTGGCCGGACGCAGTTGCTGTTGCTCTCAGCCGTTTCGAGTGGGCTTTCAGGCAACCGGGACGCTATCTGACTGGCCCTGCCGAGAGTCCCGGCATCGAGATCGAGGACGCCCGAGATGACCTGGAATTGGCCCTGCGGCATCTGCCCAGAGGGGCCCGAGCGGATTTGAGCCGCCTGGTGGAGCGGATCGACAGGGAGTTCGAACGTCGCACTCTTCCCAACCCGGGTTGGGTGAGCGAGTGGACGGCGGGGCGCTGGTGGTGGTGGCGCATTCGGGAACGGTGACGCCGGCGACCGATTGGCCCGTGGCGAGGTATGGGGATGGTCTCTGACCCCGCTGTGGGGCGAGGACACCGCCAGGACGCAGAACGCCCTTTTCTGGCGCCGGTCTTCGGTCCCGCCTGGCCAACCGTCGACTGGCACTTCGTCCTTGCCCACCGCGGTGGGCCGCGCGTGCAGCCGGTCGAAGGCAGCCGTCCATCTCGGCTCCAGCACCCGCATGGCTCCCTCCCGGGTGATCGCCAGCCGCAAGACCTACCCTTCCGCCTCTTCTGCCCTGGCCAGTTCCTCCGTGTGCTCCTCGATCAGCGACCCCATCCGAGGCCTCCCTCCCCCTGCGCGCCACCACGCCGGCGCACCTCACCCCAACCGGATAGATCATCCACATCTGCTATCGTGACGCCAACCGGATAACCCATCCACATACGCGGAACGGATCGTGCGATGAAACAGACAGCCGTGGTCACGGCAGGGACAGCGGGAATCGGGTTGGAGACCGCCCTGGGCCTGGCCGAGGCGGGCCTCGCGGTCAGCGTGGTCGGGCGGAACGTCGAGCGCGGCGCCCGGGCGGTCGAGCGGATCAACGCCACGGCACCGTTGCACTCGGCGCGGTTCCTGGCCGCCGACCTCTCCTCGCTCGACGCCGTCCGCGAGCTCGCCAACCGGATCACCGCGGACGGTCCGCTGACCGTGCTGGTCAACAACGTCGGGGCGATGTTTGCGGACCGGCAGGACTCGGCCGACGGGATCGAGGCGTCGTTCGCCGTCAACCACCTCTCGCCGTATCTACTCACCGAACTGCTGCTGCCCGCACTGCGAGCGGGCGCGCCGAGCCGGATCGTGAATGTCACCTCGGGCGCGATCGGCGTCGCCAAGCGGGTCTTCGACGCCGTCGAGCCGCCGGGTGGCTACTACGGCTTCCACTGGTACGGCCGGGCCAAACTCGCCAACCTCGCCTACACGTTGGAGCTGGCCGGCCGGCTCGACGACACGGGCGTCTCGGTCTTCGCGGCAGATCCCGGGGGCGCCGCGACCGACATGACCAACGGCACCATGCGCGACCCGAAGATCGTCTCGCCAGGGCTGCGGCTGCTCTGGCCGCTGGTCCGCCGTAAGTTCGAACGCTCGACCTCGGGCCCGGCGTCCGTGGCGGCCAAGCCGTCGATCTTCGCCGCCACCGACGATTCGCTGGCCGGCCGGACCGGCGTCGTCATCGGACCCCAGGCGCATCCGGTCACCCCCTTCCGCGCGGCAACGGATCCCCGCACAGCCGACGCCGTCCGACGCCTCAGCGAGCGCCTCGCACCGCTCACGGCCGGGTGACAGGAGCTCAAGTCGATCGGCCGTGACCCGCGAGCAGGCACGGCAGCGTGGAGCTGTGGTTCGTCCGGATCGCGCCCCCGCGATGCGGATGAACCATCCAGATAGACTTTCCGCCATGACGACCGCACCCCTGCGCAAGGACGCCGCCCGCAACTGGGAACGGATCGTCGCCGTGGCGCGTGAACTCGTGGACGAAGGCACACCACTGCAGCTCAACGACATCGCCCGCCGCGTCCACATGGGCGTCGGCACCGTCTACCGCCACTTCCCCACCGCCGAGGCACTCCTGGAGACCGTGGCCACCCCCAGCCTGGAGGCACTCACCGCCCACGGCGAGCAGGCGCTGGCCGACGAGGACCCCAAGCGCGCCCTCACCGACTTTCTGACCCGCACCATCGAAGCGCAGGTGACCGACGCCTCCCTGTCCCCGGTCACCGCCGCGCCCACGGATGCCCTGCCGCGCACCACCGAACTGAAGCGGACCCTGCGGTCGGTCGGCGGGCAGTTGCTCGATCGGGCCCGCGATGCCGAGGTCGTGCGCGCCGACCTGACCTCCGACGACATGGTCCCGCTGATGTGCGGCATCGCCTTCGCCGCGAGCGTCCATGGCAGCCCGGCCGCCCGCGTCGAGACCGCCCGCCGGTATCTGACCGCGCTCTTGGAAGGCTTGTACGTCCGTTGACGACCTGGCCGGATCCGCGAAGTCACTGTTGCCGCCGAGAGTCTCATCGACGCTGAGCGTGCGCGGTCTCCCCGCTGTCGTCCGCGACGGATGAGCCTGCAGGGCGGGTCGCACACTCGATGCGCTCGCCGCATTCCTCTCAGCAGGGACCGGGAAACCCCCCACCCGGGACGATCTTGGCTGATATACGCTGCGCCCATCTTGATCGAACAGTTCGGCGAATCCGGGTCACCGGATTCGCCCTGCCCGGGGGGGCATTCCCATGACTTCGCAGTCCCGCGCGGTGCTCGGCATCGCGCTCACTCCCGTACTCGCCCTGACGGCCGCGGCCCCGGCCGCCGCGCACACCACCGCCGCAGCCTCGGCCGCCGACAGCACCGCACAGGCCGTTGGCACCGCCCAGGCTGCGGTCGGAACGCGTGCGCCAGGCCCGTGGGGTGCTCGTGCCCTGCACGCCGCCAACCCCAATCCCGCGTCCGCCTCTGGCGGGCTGAACGCCCTGGTGTCGGCCGGGAACGGTGCCCTCGTTTCCCTCACCGGGGACGGGCTGTCCCGTTCCACCCGGATCCGGCCCGCCGGCAGCACCGGCTGGCTCGCCCCGCAGAACTGGCCGGACGCCGGTGGGTACAACACCGAGCTGGTCGCGCTCGGCGACGGCTCTGTGCGCCTGGTCTGGCGCGCCAAGCGTGCCGACGACCAGAGCAACTACTGGCTGAAGACGGCCACCCTCACCCCCGGCGCGACCGCTTTCTCCGAGCCCGAGTACGTCGCCGCGGTTCCCGAGAAGGGCTACCACCATCTGGCGGCGGCCCCCGACGGCCGGCTGGTCGCCGTGTGGACGGTCTCCGGTGTGGTGAAGGCTGCCGAGAAGGCCGGCCCGCAGGCCGCGTGGACCGCTCCGGCCGACCTCAACGAGCAGCCGCCGTCCGGCAGTCGGGACATCTCCAGCATGGACCTGGCGGTCGCCAAGGACGGCACGGCCCTGCTGGTGTGGCAGTGGCAGTCGAGCAAGGCCGTCGTCGCCCTGGAGAAGGCCGCCGGCTCGGCCACCTGGAGCGTGGTCCAGGACTTCCCGGTCCCGGGCGTGGATCTGGCGCGCCCGAAGGCGTTCGCCAATCCGCAGGGTGGCTTCGACGTCTTCTACGACAACATCGCGCACCTCATGCACACGCGCCGCTCCGCCGGTGCCACGCAGTGGAGCGCCCCGCGGTCGGCCGCCAACTACGGCAGTACGTCCGTGATGGCGGCGCCGGTGTACCTGCCGGGCGGCGACCTCTTCGTCGCCGGCGGACCCGGCTACTCGACCGGCGCCTGGTACGGGGTGCGCTCGGCGGCGACCGGTGTCTGGCAGCCGTACACGCAGCGGTTCTCCACGCACAAGAAGGTGCGCGCGGTCGGCGCCGTCGCCACCTCGGGCGGCACGGTCACGGTGACGTGGCGGGAGGGCTACTCGTACGAGGAGTACACGATGGCCGCAGTCTTCAAGGGGGGCACCTGGTCCACCGCGCGGCGGCTGAGCGCGACGAGCGCGCAGTTCACCGGGGCGCCCCAGGTGACCGCCGACGAGCTCGGCCGGCCCGTCGTGCTGTGGGACGAGTACAAGCGGACCGAGACGAACAGCGCCGTCCTGTACGGCGTCTACCAGGCCGGCACCACCAGCCGAGCCCTGCCCAAGTGGCGTGACTACACGGACGACGGCAAGGCCGACCTGTTCGGCCAGGGCAGCACCACCGGGCTGAAGGTGTACGCGGGCGACGCGACGAAGCTGTCCGCGGGGCAGCGCGCGAGCACCTGGCCGGCGGGCACGCAGGTGCTGCCCTTCGGCGACCTGGACTCCGACGGCTGCAACGACGTGTTCGTCCGTACCTCAAGGGGCGCGGCCGATGTCTACCCGACAATGTGTGGCGGGCTGCCTGACCAGCTGTCGTTCCACGTCAAGGTCTCCTCGGACTGGAGCGGGTACAACGCGGTCCTCTCCCCCGGCGATGTGACGGGCGACGGCCGGGCCGACCTGCTGACCCGGTCCGCGTCGACCGGGAAGCTGTATGTGTACGCGAACAGCGGCACGGGCGGCTTCAAGGCCCGTACGGACGCCGGGTCCGGCTTCGGCGGCTACAAGAAGCTGATCGCCGCCGGGGACCTCAACGGCGACGGCAAGAGCGACCTCCTGGCCATCGACTCGTCGAACGAGCTGTGGCGGTTCAACGGGACCGGCGCCGGCACGTTCAAGCCCCGGGCGCTGGTCTTCAAGGACTGGGGCACCTCCTACAAGGACGTGGTCGGCGGGCTCGACCTGTCCGGGGACGGCCGGGCCGACCTGGTCTCGCTCGACAAGGACGGCCGCGCCTGGCTGAACCGGGGCAACGGGCAGGGCGGTTTCGCCAACAGGTCGCAGGTCGGCAATTCCACGAACTGGTCGGACATCCGCATCTCCTGACGGCGCGGGTCCGAAGGCCACTCGGGACCCCGGGGTCCCGAGTGACCGACCACCGAGCTCCACTTGGCCGTCGCGGACTGCAAGCCCCTACTTCTCGCTTCACGGCTGATTAGGTGCTGGTCCGGCCCCCGCCAACGCCCCTTTCCGGTTCCTCCGTGAGTTCCGGGCCATCGGGATCCTCGGAATCGAGCGGGCCGGAAGAGGGAGACGGCGGGGCATACGATCGGCCCGAGGAAGGTGGTTCGGGCGGTGTGAGCAGGGGGGATCCCGCCGTGCCGCCCATGGCCCCGCCTCCTGCCGAGGCGGAACACGGCGACGAGTACGACCCGGGTACCGCACCCACCGAGGAGCCCACAGAACCGTGCGGAGACGGTGCTGACTGCCCGGAGGAGTCGCCCGTCGTCGAGCCACCGCAGACATGTGAGGCGGACTCGGAGTGTGCTGAGAGCCCACCCGCCGAGGAGTCGCCCGCGCCCCCTACGCCGACTTCGAGTACGGGCTCGCCGGGCCCGACGTCCCCGCCACCGACTTCATAGCGACGCCGTGCCCAATTCCCCTGCTTCCGGCCGCACTCCACTGCCCCGGCACCGCCGTCGCCCCGCCGAGACCGGCACAGGAACGCCGTCGGCCACGAGCCAGCCACCCGCATCAGCCCAGCGTGCGCGACTGCGGGCTCACCGGCGACGTCTCCAGGCCGGCCCATCACAGCGGGCACGTGCCACGCGCAACGCCCCGAGCCCTGAACCGGCGAGCGCCGGCTCGGCAGAGTGGATCAACGCGGTCGTGGCCGCCGGATCGACCGCTGCTGGCCCTCCTTGTCGTAGACGACCACCTTGTGGTCCCGTCCACCGTCGAAGACCACATGGACGCGGCCGTCCTCGGACGCGTCGAAGCCGCTGAGGGTGCGGCCCGAGACCCTGCCGGGCGTGCTCCAGCGCTGGACCCCGTCGAGCGTGGCGGCGCTGATGAATCCGCCCGGGACCACCGCGCTGGCCGGCCACGCCGTGTAGAGCCGGTCCGCGCCCTCCGCCACCCGCAGACCGACCGGGCCCTTCGCCGAGATGGTCGCGTTGGGCAGGTCGGGCGGGAGCCCGGTGAGGGGGATGTGTGTGCCGACGCCGCCGGGTCCGGCTTGAGCACCCGTCGCACATGCTGGTCGATGGCGTAGAACCCGCCGCTCTCGGCGGCCTCCACACCTCCCGGCGAGTAGTAGCCGACGTCGTCGGCGGCGGCGAACTCGTCGTAGTGGCCGAGCTCGTTGAAGTGGACGTCCCAGAAAGTGATCCGGTGCGGGAAGTGGGCGTCGGCGGTCGCGATGACGCCCTGCGCGTCGGCCGTGATGCCCTGCGCCGCGTACCCGACCCGGGCGAAGGTCTGCTCCGAGCCGTCCGGCTTGAGCCGTAACGCACGGCCGTCGGGCCGGCCCCCGACGACGAGATAGACGTAGCCGTCCCGGCCGAACCCCATCCGCAGGGTCGGTACGTCGAAGACGGGGTGGTACCGGGACACGACCTGCTCGATCGTCCTCAAGCCCACGCTCACGCGGATCTCCCCCTTGAAGACCGGGCCACGCCCCTCGTGGACGCGCCACGGCACCCGCCGTCCGCGGTTGACGCGGGCATGCACCAGCATCACCGCGTGCATCACCGCGTGGACATGGCGAGCGAAATCGCCTCGCCGGGCGAATGGTCGAACTCCCGGCCGAGCTACGCCGATTACGCCTCCCGGACCACCCCGCACACGCCCCCGTGATCAGGGACGGGGACAGCTACGGCTGCCGATCCATGGTTGGGCTCAGGTCGCGTCGGTCTGCTGGATGCTGTCGCCGCGGTTGTTGATCGCGATGTAGGTGCCGATGCGCCGGAAATCGTTGATCACGCCGAACATGCTCTTGTCCGACGGCAGGAGGGTGCGCGCAGGGGAATCCTGCGCCAACTGGGCGAGGAACGCCGCCTTGTAGGCGTTGTACACCTTCGCCGTGTAGCCGGGCTCCGTCGCCGCGTTCATCCGGTGGTCGTTGGTGACCGCGATCGAGGCGAGGTCCATGAGATAGCAGTCGATCAGGTCCGTGACGTCCTTGGCCTTTGCGTTGTCCTCCCCCCTCACCGCGTCCTGGGCCAGGATCTGGGCCATCCCCACGACGATGTCGCGGTAGATCCCGTGCCGGGTGCTGCTGGGGAAGGCGGCCATGATGTGGTCGGCCTGGCCCGCGCCCTCGGTGCTCATGGTCCGCGGAGTCCTCAGGTCCGTCAGGCCCGGCACTGCCAGCGGCACGCCCTCGAACATGGCTTCCTCGTCGGGGATGTTCGTGTTCCGGGAGGCCAGGGGATGCAGGCCGATCTCGTGGGCGAGCATGCCCATGATGTAGCCGATGTCGTACTTCTCGAAGTAGTAGCTGGCCAGGTTGATGTCCACGCCGTCGTCGCCACGGTCGATCACGTCGGCCGGGGTCTCGGTCGTGCGCAGACGGAGGGTGACGCGGCAGGGACGGTTGCCGATGTAGTCCCGGATGGTTTCGTGCTTCCGCAGCATCTCGATGATGTGGACGGCCTTGTCGCGGTACTTCTCGTCCGTGTGCTTCAGATTCGTGAACTCGAAATTGCCCGACTTGAAGGGGGTGATCGTCGCGTCCTGCGGCATGAGCGGCGGGACGTCGGCCTCGGCAGACCGGGGCAGCGAGACCGGGTCCACCCACACGGACTTGTGCAGGACGGGCGTGCTGGCAGTGCGGGCGGCGTCCCAGGTCTGGTCTTCGGGCTGGGGCTGTGGCGTCACATCGCCGATGAGGGCGGCCAGGAGGTCGAGGTGCCGGCCGCGCAGGCCTGCGGCGGTGAGGGAGGAATCCTCCGGGGGTTCGTTCAAGTCGCCCAGGAGGCTGCCCGGGATATGAGGCCGGTGCGGCGAGTCGGCGTCCCGGTACTCGTCACGTAGGCCGAGCTGGTGGGTGAGTTCGTGGGTGAGTTGGACCGGGGCGGCGTCCGTCCACCAGGTGCTCTGGTTCATCACCTGGTCGCGGCCCGCCAGGTCCACCGTCAAGTGCGGGTCGTCGGCCGGGTCGACGTGCTCGACGGTCACGTGCAGACGGTCACCGTTGGGCAGGCGATAGGCCGGGTCATTCAGCAACTCCCGCACACCCGCGTCGAGTTGACTGCGCACGTGTGCGGCCTGCCCCTCCGGACCCCGGATCGCGAGCCGTACCGTGAGGTCGGTGACCGGCTCGCCCGCGTACGAGAACCGCCGTGTGTCGAAGCCCGACCGCACCACGAAACGCGGGCGATGGTCGCGCCGGCCTCGCAACTGGGGTGTGGCGGACGGGGTTTGCTGTGCGGGCGCGTCGGTCTCGTGCGGGAGCCGTGGGCGGGCCTCGTCGGTCGTGATGGGCTGCTGGATGCTGTCGCCGCGGTTGTTGGTCGCGAGGCTGGTGGCAAGCGTGGCGAAGTCCCGTACGACGCCGAACAGCCCTTTGTCCGCCGGCAGCAAGGGGCGGGCCGGGCTGTCCTCGGCCATGTGCTCGGCGAGCAGGGCCTTGTAGGCGTTGTAGACCTTGGCGGTGTTGCCGGGCTCCTTGGCCGCGTTCATCCGGTAGTCGCTGGTGATCGCGATGGAGGCGACGTCCATGAGGTAGCAGTCGATCAGGTCGGTGACATCCTTGCCCTTGGCGCCCTCCAGGCCGGCCTGCGCGGCCCGGGCCAGCATGTCGGCCATCGTCAGGACGATGTCGCGGTAGATCCCGTGCCGGGTGCTGCTGGGGAAGGCGGCCATGATGTGGTCGGCCTGGCCGGCGCTGTCGGTGTTCATCGTGCGCGGCGTCTTCAGGTCTGCCAGCCCGGGCACCGGGATCGGAATGCCCTGGAACATGGCCTCCTCGTCGGGGATGTTCGGGTTCCGGGAGGCCAAGGGGTGCAGGCCGATCTCGTGGGCCAGCATGCCCATGATGTAGCCGATGTCGTACTTCTCGAAGTAGTAGCTGGCCAGGTTGATCTGCACACCGTCGTCGCCCATGTCGCGTACGTCGGCCGGGGTTTCGGTGGTGCGCAGGTGCAGGGTGATGCGACAGGGGCGGTTGCCGATGTAGTCGCTGATCGTCGGGTGATCCCCGAGCAGCTCGATGATGCGGATGGCCTTGTCGCGGTACTTCTCGTTCGTGTGCTTCAGGTTCGTGAACTCGAACTTCCCCGACTTGAAGGGAGTGAGCGTCGCCTCCTGCGGCGTGCGGGCCGCGACGTCGGTCCCTGATTCGGCCGCCGGGGGCAGGGACACCGGATCCACCCAGACCGACTGGCGCGGCACCGGTGCGGTGCTCGTACGGGCCGCGTCCCAGGTCTGGTCGTCGTGCTGGGGCTGCGGGGTCACATCGCCGATGAGGGCGGCCAGGAGGTCGAGGTGCCGCCCGCGCAGGCCGGCGGCAGTGAGGGAGGAGTCCTCGGGCTGCTCGTCGAGGGCGCCGAGGAGGCTGCCGGGGATGTGGGGGCGGTGCGGGGAGTCCGCGTCGCGGTATTCGTCGCGCAGGCCGAGCTGGTGGGTCAGCTCGTGGGCGAGTTGGACCGGGGCGGCGTCCGTCCACCAGGTGTTCTGGTCCATGGCCCGGTCCCGGCCGGTGAGGTCCACGGTGAGGTGCGGGGAGTCGGCGGGGTCGACCTGCTCGACGGTGACGTGCAGGCGGTCGCCGTTGGGGAGGCGGTGGCCGGGGTTGTTCAGGAACTCGTGCACGCCCGCAGTGAGTCGGTCGTAGACGTTGGTCGCTTCTGCGTCGCTGCCGCGGAGAGCGACGCGGACTGTGAGGTCGGTGACCGGCTCACCGTCGTACGAGAAGCGGCGGGCGTCGAAGCCGGAGCGTACGACGTACCGAGGACGGCTGTCGCGCCTGCCTTGCGGCTTCGGCTCGGGGTTCGGCCGCGGCGCGGTGTCGGTGCCGGGCTGGGGTAGCCGGGGGCGGGCTTCGCCCGTGTCGGTGCCGGTCTGGATGCTGTCGCCCTGGTTGTTGAACGTGAAGCTGGAACCCAGACCCAGGAAGTTGCCGGTGACATTGTACCAGCTCTTGTCCGCCGGCAGCAGCGGGCGGACCGGACTGTCCTCGGCCAACTGCGCGACGAACATCTCCTTGTACGCGTTGTAGACCCTCGCCGTATTGCGAGGCTCCCAAGCAGCGTCCTTACGCCGGTCGCTGGTCACCGCGATCGTCGCCAGATCCATCAGATAGGTGTCGATCAGATCGGTGACGTCCTTGGCCTTCGCGCCCTCCTCCCCCGCCCGCGCATCGTCGGCCAGTACGCCTGCCATCTTCACGACGATGTCCCGGTAGATCCCGTGGCGGGTACTGCTCGGGAAGGCCGCCATGACGTGGTCGGCCTGCCCCGCAACGTCGGTACTCATCGTGCGCGGCGTCTTCAGATCCGACAGACCCGGCACCGCCAGCGGAACACCCTCGAACATCGACTCCTCGTCCGGAATGCTCGTGTTCCGCGAGGCCAAGGGATGCAGCCCGATCTCGTGGGCCAGCATGCCCATCACATAGCCGATGTCGTACTTCTCGAAGTAGTAACTCGCGAGATTGATGTCGACCCCGGCCTCGCCACGGTCGATCACGTCGGCCGGGGTCTCCGTGGTGCGCAGGTGCAGCGTGATGCGGCAGGGACGGTTCCCGATGTAGTCCCGAATCGTGTCGTGCTTACGCAGCAGATCAATGATCCGGACCGCCTTGTCACGGTACTTCTCGTCCGTGTGCTTCAGATTCGTGAACTCGAAATTGCCCGACTTGAAGGGGGTGATCGTCGCGTCCTGCGGCATGAGCGGCGGGACGTCGGCCTCGGCAGACCGGGGCAGGGACACCGGGTCCACCCACACGGACTTGCGCGGGACGGGCGTGGTGGCAGTGCGGGCGGCGTCCCAGGTCTGATCTTCGAGCTGAGGCTGTGGCGTCACATCGCCGATGAGGGCGGCCAGGAGGTCGAGGTGCCGGCCGCGCAGGCCGGCGGCAGTGAGGGAGGAGTCCTCGGGCTGCTCGTCGAGGGCGCCGAGGAGGCTGCCCGGGATATGGGGCCGGTGCGGCGAGTCGGCGTCCCGGTACTCGTCACGTAGGCCGAGCTGGTGGGTGAGTTCGTGGGTGAGTTGGACCGGGGCGGCGTCCGTCCACCAGGTGTTCTGGTCCATGGCCCGGTCCCGGCCCGCCAAGTCCACCGTCAGGTGCGGGGAGTCCGTGGGCTGGACCAGTTCGACGGTGACGTGCAGGCGGTCGCCATTGGGGAGTCGGTGCCCGGGGTTGTTCAGGAACAGGTGCACGCCCGCTGTGAGTCGGTCGTAGACGTTGGTCGCTTCTGCGTCGCTGCCGCGGAGAGCGACGCGGACTGTGAGGTCGGTGACCGGCTCACCGTCGTATGAGAAGCGGCGGGCGTCGAAGCCGGAACGCACCACGAAACGGGGCCGGTTGTCACGCGGGCCCTTCGGGACCGGCGGAGTTGCGGCGGCCGGGGTCTGCTGGGCGGTCCCCTGCGGGAGCCGAGGGTGGGCCTCCTCGGTCGCGATGGGCTGCTGGATGCTGTCGCCCTGGTTGTTGAACGTGAAGCTGGAACCCAGACCCAGGAAGTTGCCGGTGACATTGTACCAGCTCTTGTCCGCCGGCAGCAGCGGGCGGACCGGACTGTCCTGCGCCAACTGCGCGACGAACATCTCCTTGTACGCGTTGTAGACCCTCGCCGTATTGCGAGGCTCCCAAGCAGCGTCCTTACGCCGGTCGCTGGTCACCGCGATCGTCGCCAGATCCATCAGATAGGTGTCGATCAGATCGGTGACGTCCTTGGCCTTCGCGCCCTCCTCCCCCGCCTGAGCGTCATCGGCCAGCACACCCGCCATCTTCACGACGATGTCGCGGTAGATCCCGTGCCGGGTACTGCTCGGGAAGGCCGCCATGATGTGGTCGGCCTGCCCTGCAACGTCCGTACTCATCGTGCGCGGCGTCTTCAGATCCGACAGACCCGGCACCGCCAGCGGAACCCCCTCGAACATCGACTCCTCGTCCGGAATGCTCGTGTTCCGCGACGCGAGAGGGTGCAGGCCGATCTCATGGGCCAGCATGCCCATCACATAGCCGATGTCGTACTTCTCGAAGTAGTAACTCGCGAGATTGATGTCGACCCCGGCCTCGCCACGGTCGATCACATCGGCCGGGGTCTCGGTCGTACGTAGGTGCAGCGTGATGCGGCAGGGACGGTTGCCGATGTAGTCCCGGATCGTGTCGTGCTTGCGCAGCAGATCAATGATCCGGACCGCCTTGTCACGGTACTTCTCGTCCGTGTGCTTCAGATTCGTGAACTCGAAGTTGCCCGACTTGAACGGAGTGATCGACGCGTCCTGCGGCATGAGCGGCCAGACGTCGGCCGCGGCAGACCGGGGCAGGGACACCGGATCCACCCACACCGACTTGCGCGGCACCGGCGTCGTAGCAGTGCGGGCCGCGTCCCAGCTCTGGTCCTGCTGCTCGGGCTGTGGGGACACATCGCCGATCAGCGCGCCAAGCAGTGCCAGGTGCCGATCGCGCAGACCGGCCGTGGTCAGCGAGGAGTCCTCGGGCTCCTCGTCAAGGGCGCCGAGGAGGCTGCCCGGGACGTGGGGGCGGTGCGGGGAGTCGGCGTCCCGGTACTCGTCACGCAGGCCCAGCTGGTGGGTCAGCTCATGCACCAGATGGGCCGGGGCCGCATCCGCCCACCACGTCGTCTGGTCCATCGCCCGGTCCCGGTCCGCCAGATCCACGGTCAGGTGAGGCGAATCGGCGGGGTCGACATGCTCGACGGTCACGTGCAGACGGTCACCGTTGGGCAGGCGATAGGCCGGGTCGTTCAGCAACTCGCGTACACCTGCGTCGAGTTGATCGCGAACGTGTGCCGCCTGGCCCTCCGGGTCCCGGATCGCGAGGCGCACCGTGAGGTCGGTGACCGGCTCGCCCTCGTACGAGAACCGCCGCGTGTCGAAGCCCGACCGCACCACGAAACGGGGCCGGTTGTCACGCGGGCCCCTCGGGACCGGCGTAGTGGCGGCAGGCTCGTCCGGTGTGAGTGACGGAGATTGCGGCAGGCGCGGACCTACCGCATCCGTGCCCGGTGCCGGCGAGCCGGGCACCGCGTCCGTGTCCATCTCGTCCTCGCCGGACTCGTATTCCGACGAGGACCCGGCGGGATACTGCGCGTTCGCGTTCTCGGTCCTGGCGCCCTGGAGCACCCCGTCCTGGTCCAGGTAGGCGCCGATGTTCTCCGCGTTGTCCCTGATGTGCTGCATCAACTGGGGCCGCTCGCGCATCCACTGCGGCATCCGCCAGCCGGGGAAGAACATTCCGTGGGTGCCGGACGCCTGCACCTGGTGGCCGAGCGCGTTCCCGACGTGCTCGTTGACGGCCTGGTAGGCGAGGTCGCAGGAGGCGCAGGCCATCTTGAACCCGCCCAGGTTCAGCGTCTGGGGGGCGTTCGGGTCGCCGGGGTTGTTCTCCCAGTGCTCGACCCAGTGCCCGAGCAGGGTCAGCTCGCCGTGCTCGGAGCCGTACGATCCGGCCGCCGGGGTACCGTCCCGGCCCGCCACGTTGAGGATGCGGGGCCTCGCCAACGCCCGCTTGACGAGGTCGAGTTCGGGCGACCCGGGATGGTAGAGCCGATACCAGCCGGTGGCCAGGGCGCGCAGCTTCGTGCGGTCCCGCACGTCCCGCGCGACACCGGGCCGCCTGCGCGCGAGCCACCGCTCGTCCCGGCGCCACTGCTGCCGGTCCGCCGTCAGGCGCTCCTGCTCCTGCTGGGCGGCCGCTTCATCGTCCAGCAGGGTGTCCCACTGCTGCTGATGCCCGTCGTCCCACACGCCCGACTCGTACTGCTCCTCCAGTCGCGGTCGCAGCTGCGCCTGTTCCAGGGACCGTTGGTCGAGTTCGCGCTGCTCCTGGTCCAGCCGCGCCGACCACTGCCGGTGCGCCTCCTCGTCCCTGGACCACTGCTCCAGTTCCCGCTGCCGCCGGGTGCCGCCCGGCTCCTGCCCGGAGACGAACCAGCGCAGTTCCTCCTCCACCAGGGCTGCCTCGTCCGGCGTGAGCGCCTTCGTGCCGGTGTTGCCGGCGATGCCGAGGGAACCGTCCGGCATCAGTCCGACGGCGATGTGCGGGGTGACCTGGGCGTCCGCCTGGCGGTCCGGTTTCCGCAGCACTTCCTTCACCAGGCGGGCCACGCGGTCCAGCATCCGCAGCGTCACTTCGCGGTCCCGCTGGGAGGTGCCGGTCGGGCGCGTCTGGGTGAAGGGGCCGCCGGTACCGAGGCCGAGCGCTTCCCGCAGCTGCTCGTACTCCTCGGGGGCCAGCCTTCCGGCCTGCTCCGCCGCGTCCAGGGCCTCGGGCACGCCGATGCCCGCGTGCTCGGTGAACGCGCTGTCGAACGCGACGTCCGGGAAGCCGCCGAGTCGTGCGTTGCGCCGTCGCACCACGTCCAGCAGGGCGCCGGCCCGCAGCTCGGGCTCGTCCAGCAGGTCGGCGAACTCGGCCGCGAACTCGTGCTCCGGGCTGGTCAGGACGGCCGCCTGCTCGCTCTCGGAGCCGGAGTCGAGGTCCATCTCGACGTCCGAGTCCGCGCCCCCGTCGATCGTCTCGCCGGCTCCGGACAGCGTGCTGAGTTCGTACGCCTCCTCCTCTCCCGGCATGCCCGGGACGGGGCTCGCGGGCGGGGACACGGGCGACGGGACGGTGGCCGGGTCCGGGTCCTGCGGCGTCGGGGCCGGCTCGGGTGCCGGGGTGCGCAGGATCAGGGGGACGAAGTCGCCGCCGCGGCGGCGGAGCCGGAGGTGCGGGCCGGCTTCGCCGGACGGACCGGGGTAGGTGTGGGCGGTGCCGTTCTCCTCGATCAGGGTGACGGTGGTGCCGGTCGCGGCGGCGGCCCACTCGGCCACCGCGCGGTCGGCCCCGGGGCCCCAGGGTGCATCGGCGAGGTGGCGCCGCAGGTGCCCGTCGCGGGCGTCCTGGCTCGGCGGGGGCGCACCCGGGCGGAGGGTCAGGGGCGGGGGCGTGAAGAGTGAGTCGCGTTCGGCGCGGGTGCCGGGCAGGCCGTTGAGGCGCATCAGCCGGGTGGGCGGTGCCTCGGCGCGCAGGCGCAGTCGATTCGACTCGTGGCGGTCCAGGCCGGGCTGCTGGGAAGCGTCGTGCAGCGCCGAGGAGAGCGCACCGAAGAAGCTGTTGCCGCGGCCCGTGGGGGTGCCCTGGGTGTAGGTCGCGCCGTCCGGTGCGGTGAGGACGCCGTCGCGGTCAAGACCGTAGCGCGGGCCGGTGCTCTCGGCGGGCGGGTGCCAGGGCGGGGTGGCGTGGCTGCGGTGCGCGGGGGTGGTGGTCGTGTCGGCGGTGTCCGAAGTCCCGGTGTCTGTGTCGGTGTCGGCCGTGGTCGGCAGCACGGTGGCGACCGGGGGCGGGGTCCCGGGCGGCAGGGTGGCGTGGAAGAAGCCGTCGGCGGCGAAGAGGACCGGATCGGTCGCCGGGGCGACGGCGGCCGGATCGGTGCCGTGCGGGAGGAAGCGCTGCTCGCGGCCCTCACCCGTCACGACAGTGACCGGGGTGCCGATGACCCGGGCGGCGAGGGCGGGCAGCAGGTCGGCGCCGCCGTGGTCGCCGGCGCGGCGCTCGGGCGGGGCCGGTTCTCCGTCCGCTCGCCCGGGGCCGTCCGGCTGCGGCTCGCTGGTGAACGGGCGGAGCATGGCCGCGGTGGCCAGGCCCACCCGCTGCGCCGGGGTCGGCCAGAACGTCTGCGGGAGGCGGCCGAGGGCGTCGAACTCGGCCTGCTGGGCGGGCGTCAACCGCACCTGCGCGAAGTCGAGTTCGTCCTGCGTGAAGGTGTCCTCGGCGTCCAGGGCGAGGGAGTCGAGCAGGTCCTCGTTGCCGTCCTGGCCCAGTTCCCAGGCGAGGCGGTTGCGGGCGGCCCTTACGGCCCGTTCGGTGATCGCCGGGTCGCCGGGGGCGGCGGTGAACCGGGCCGCGAGGTCGGTGCCGAGCAGGTGGGGCAGCCGGCCGCGGTCCTGGGCGACGGCTATGAGCGCGTGGAAGAACGAGGCGCCGTCGTGCGGCATGTCGTGCACCTCGCGCACCGTGGTGCCGTCCGGCGAGGTGAGGGTGCGCGGCGCGGAGTCGGCGCCGTCGGTGATCGTGTACGGCTCGGACGCCTCGGAGCGCCAGTCCGGCTCGGTGTACTCCTGCGGCCGGTCCGCCACCGGCATCGTGGCCCGGCCCTGGTGGTGGGCGGTGAGGCGGGAGGCCGCGAGGTGCAGCCGGTGGTGGTCCGCGGCGGCGGCGTCGGTGTGCCCCTCCCAGCGGCGGACCTCTTCACGGGCGGCCTGCCAGGCGGCGACGGCCGGCGACTGGGCCATGGCCTGCGGCAGGACGGTCGCCTGGTCGGGATGGTCGTCGCCGAGCGCGGCCTGTTCGTCCGCGCTGAGGTCCAGCCAGGTCTCGCGGGCCCGCGCCCGGGCGTCGTAGTAGTTCTTCTCGGCCGCGGCGAGGTCGCCGGCCGCCTTGGCCAAATCGTCCCAGGCCCCGCTGACCTCGTCGGGGAACGAGGTGTCGTCCAGGAGGCCGTAGTCGCGGGCGATGTCCTCGCGCAGCCAGACCAGCGCGGTGGTCTCCGCCTCGGCCGCGCGGGGGCCCCGCTTGGCCTTGCCGAGCGCGTGCAGCGGGCGGCTGTCGGTGATCCGGTGGTCCACCTCGGCCACCGAAAGCCAGCTCACCGGCACCGCGAACAACATGCTGCGGTCGGTGACGACCTTGAGGTGAGTGCCGAGGGTGGTGTCCGCAGTGCCCTTGAGCGCGGTGCCGTCGGTCGCGCCGCCGATCGGGACCGAGGCGCCCGGGTTCATGACACCCGCGTTGCTGTTGCCCGCCAACGGAGCTGTGCCGACGACGCCCTCGACGCTGTCGGTGATGCCGGCCTCATGCGCGTCGGAGGTCTTCGAGCGCTGCATGGCCTCCATGCGCGGCTTGCTCTCGACGGCGAGCAGCCGGGCGCCGCTGCGGTGCATCTTCGCGTAGAGCCGGGAGTCGGCGGTGTGGGACTGGCCGAAGAGGCGGGCGGAGGCCTGGGCGGGCAGCGGTGAGCCGTTCGCGGTGAGCGCCTCACGGAAGCCGGCGGTCAGGCCGACCTGGCTGGTGGCCTCCTGCTGGGCCTGCGCGGGGGCGGTACCGAGGCCGGTGAGCGGGGTGAGGCGGGCCATACGGACGCGTTCGGTGAGGGACCTGCCGGTGTGCCGTTTGCCGAGGTCACCGTCACCGAGGCCGTCGGCGCGGGCGGTGGCCAGGGTCAGGGCGTCCTGCACGTTTTCCGCGCCTCGGATGTCCACGGCGAGGATGCCGGAGCCGATGCGGTCGTCGAAGGGCAGCACATCAGAGGCATCGGGGTCGCCGCCGCGCCAGGCGGCGATGCCCTCCGGGCGGGCCTGATCAGCTGTCAGCATCCGTACCGTGCGCTCCGGTTCGGGCACGTCCTCCTCGGTGAGGGCGCCGTCGGCGCCGTCGCCGGCGGGGGTGAGGAGCCCGGCCGGGACGATCTCGTTGAGCGTGCCGACCGACGCGACGGCGTGGGGGGACAGCGCCTCGCCGGTCGCGTCCGTCATCGTGACGGTCAGGACGTAGCTGGTGACGATCTCGGCGTGCGCCTGGGTGGTGGCGATGTTCGGCATCGAGGTGTTGCCGGTGGTCTCGGTCCGGGTGCTCGACTGCCCCTGGGCGGCGGTGCCCTGGATCGAGGGGTTGGCGAGGAGGACGCCGCTGTCCGCCGCGCGCTGGCCGACGCCGAGCGTCACGTCGCCGCCGCGGTCCTGGGAGGAGGCACCGGCGTCGTCGCGGGCGGTGGTGCGGTAGTCC
The DNA here is from genome assembly GCF_045039535.1 of Streptomyces sp. NBC_01092. Classification (NCBI taxonomy): domain Bacteria; kingdom Bacillati; phylum Actinomycetota; class Actinomycetes; order Kitasatosporales; family Streptomycetaceae; genus Streptomyces; species Streptomyces sp. NBC_01092. The sequence continues at coordinate 461,935 of NZ_CP108659.1, forward strand.
TCCAACTCGTAGCCGGTGCGCAGCCGCTCCACGGTGGTGGTGATCGGCGTCAGCTTGAACCGGACCTGCCCGGGGCTGCCGCCGACCGGCAGATGGGTCGGGCTGGTCCAGGTGCGGTAGCGGACCGGCAGGGTCATCCCGTCGGTCGTCAGCTCGTGCAGATGGGCGCGCAGGAAGTCCGGGGAGAGCCGTTGCAGGACCTGCTCCCGGTCGTGCGAGGACACTCCGATCTTCTTCATCCGCCCCATCAGCTGCTGGGCCGCGTGGCTCGCGTCGAGCTGGCCACTGGGGTGGCTGGGGAAGCGGCGGCCGCGTAGGAAGGGAGGCAGCCGGTAGCCGCCGCCGAGGTTGCGCGGGGTGGTCGTGCCCAGGCCGTCGGGGGCGAGCCCGGCCTCGATGACGTCCTGCATCGGCAGGTGGAACATCACCGCGTCGCGGACGCGTTGGAGCGCGGCGGCGGCCCGGCGCGGGGCGAGGCCACGGCCGAGGCGCTCGGACAGCCGTCCGGCTGCGGAGCTGATCGTGGCCCCGGCCTTGGTGCCCATCGCACCCATCGCGGCAGTCCAGTTGTCCCGTACGGCGACGGTCTCGGCGGCGTCGGCGACCACCAGGTACATCCGCCCGCCGTAGCTGAGGGTGGTGTTGCGCCCCCGGGTGAGCGTCTGCGCGATGCCGCGGCCCTTGCCCCAGGCGTACTGGAGCGCGGTCGAGTAGGAGCCGACCACCGCCGGCCCGCCCGGGGCCTGTTGCAGCGGCATGTCGGCGCCCTGGACGCCGACGGTGGTGCGCGAGACGGTGCTCGCGCTGCCGGCGACGCGGTGCTCGTTGCCGATGGTGGCTTCGAGGGTCGCCGGCTTAGGGTCGCTCTTGACCCGTAGGTTGTCCAGCTCGCCGCGGACCGCGGCCTTCAGGTAGTGGGTCTGGAACGGTCCGGCGCCATTGAGTCCGGAGATGCGGGAGCCGAACGGGCCCAGGTACTGGCCGAGTTGACCGGCCACATGGAGGTTCGCCATCGCCCGCCTGAGCGCGCCGCGCACCGGGGCGCCGGGCGCGCTGACGTGCCACGAGGTGCCCGAGGCACGGTCGGCGGTGTCCTGCATGAGCTGCTGCCGCTGCGTGCCGCCCTCGGTGCTGAGCACCACGTGCGGGGCGCTCAGCAGCTTCCGCACGAGCCGCCGGTCGGCCGAGTCCGCCCTCGGCAACGGACGGATTCCGTCGAGGAGTTGGTCGGCCTCGGTGGCGGAGAGCCGCTGCGGTGCGGGGTCGGCGGCCGGTGCGGGCCCGGTGGGCGTCGGGTCGGCGGGGGCGTGGCGGTCGGAGCCGTGCGCCATGGGTACGGCCAGCTCCACCCGGCCCACCGTCTCACTGCCCCGGGCGAACAGCGGGCGCTCCTCGACCTTGCTGACGAAGACGCCGGCGCCGAGCAGGCCGACCGAGGCGAGCCGGGCCCAACCACGCGGGCGGCGATGGCCCTCGAAGGTGGCGCCCAGCTCCACCTGGTAGCTGTAGAGGTCGGCGCCGTTCTGGAACATCAGGTGGTCGTGGTTGACCGCGACGGTGCTGCGGGTGGCCTTCTGGTCGGTCTTGGCGTAGCGGGCGCCCAGGGACACGTTGCCGGTCTGGCGCGGCAGCCCGGCCTCGGGCACCTTGTCGTGGTCGCGTGGTGAGATGCCCAGCTCGACACCGGCGGAGAGCGTGCTGGACTCCTGCTGCCCCTGACCGGAGACCTCGGTGCCGATCACCGCGTTGCGCAGCGACCGTTCGCTCATGGTGGTCTCGAACCGCCGGTCGGTGAGCCTCGCCCGCAGGATCAGCGTGTGGTGGCCGCGGCGCACCTTGCCGTCCTCGGTGAGGGTGACCGGCACCCCGGTGGTGGTCAGGTCGTCCAGGCTCTGCGCCAGGCTGGGCCGGTTGAGCGCCTCGCGGACCTGCCGGTCGTTGTGCAGCGCGGTCCGCATCCGCCCGTCGCCGTACCAGAACTTCGCCAGTCGCGGGTGCCGCAGCATCAGGGGCGGAACAAACAGCGACGGGTAGGAGCGGTGCAGGGTGTCGAGGACGGTGTCCGCGAAGGCGCGCAGGGGGTCCTGGGGGGTGGGTTGCCCGTCCTGGTTCTGTGTCGGGTCCGGCTGCTGATCCGGTTGCGCGTCGGGCCGCTGATCCTGACCCGGATCCTGATCCTGGCCCTGGTTGGGTACGGCGTTCTGCGCGCGGTCGGGGCGGAAGCCCTCGGCGCGGACCTGGCCGCTGAGGTGTACCGGGTCCTCCCGGGTGAGGTACCAGGGCACCGGCGGCTCGGCGTCCGGGTTCGGACCTGTCCGGCCGGGCGTACGGCTGTCCCAGCCCGCGAGCCGGCGGGCGTCCTGGGTGGAGATCCAGTCCAGGCTGACCACCCGGACCGGGCGGGCCGCGGAGGACGGCTCGCCGGCCTTGCGCACCATCAGCGTGCGCTCCACCCGGTAGAGCGCGACCGGGTGGTTGCGGACACGGCCGGTGGTCTTGCGGGCGGCGTCGGTGCCGAGGTAGTGGCCGCGCCCGGTGCTGAGGTCGGTGCGGACCAGTGGCCCGCCCTGGAGTCGTACGTCGGTCTCGGGGCCGACGAGGGTGTAGTTGGGGCCGGCGGTGACCTGGACGCCGAAGCGGGTGTCGCGGACGTGGCCGCGCTCGTTCTGGTACGTCGTCTGGGTCAGGTCGCGCAGCTCCGCCTTGACCGACTCGGTGACCAGGGTGGCGCGGTGCGGGATCGACCGCTCGACGACGAGGTGACCCAGCGGGTGCTGGCCGCTCCCCCGCGTCAGTTCGGGTCCGCTGACGGGCCCGGAAAAGCGACCGAACAGGGCGAGCAGCCGCCCCGGACGGACGTATGAGACGAGGGTGCGGTGCGCGGAACTGCCGGGTCGTGCACCGGAGATGGCGAGCGCGACGTCCTCGGGCGGGTCCGGCAGATGCAGTCCGGTGGTGTCGGTGACGCGCGGCTCGACCCCGTCCGGGAAGGTGAGCGTCTCGGGCGCCCGCCGAGGCCCTTTGAAGGGCACGGTGAGGTCGTCCGGCAGCCGCCAGCTCAGCCCGTCCCGCATGGCGAACTCCGCGGTGTGGACCGGGCTGCGCTGCCAGCGGGGGCCGGGCGCGGGCGGGTCGGCCGCCGGCTGCTCGGCGGGGTTGCCGTCCGGGCCGGTCGTGTTCGGGCCGGTGCTGTCCGGGGCGGAGGTGGTCCTCGGGCCGGTGGTGTTCGGGGCGGCGGTCGTCGTCGGGCCGGTGGTGTTCGGCGCCTCGGTGACCCGCTCCACGCGCACCCGGTAGTGGACGTCGTCCAGGTGCAGGTGCGAGCCCTCGTGGGCGCGGTACTCGGTCTGGTGGTACGCCTGGGTGCCCAGGGAATAGTCGGTCCGGCGGGTCCAGCCCAGCGAGACGCCGATCTTCAGCAGCCAGTTGAGGGGCGGGCCCATGCTCAGCGCGGCGGCGATCCGGCGCCCGAAGCCGACGCTGCGGCCGCCACCCGTACCGGCCTGGCCGCGCCGCATGGTGTCCAGCCGGGTGGTGCCGCCGTCCACGTCGGAGAAGCGTTCCCAGCGGTGGTACGGGATGGCCTCGACGGTCATCTCGTGGCCGACCCCTGACTTCTCCCGGCCCACGAAGCGCGCGCCGCGCGGGGCGGTGAAGGCGCCGGGCTGGTCGGTCAGCAGGCGCAGCAGTTCCGCTTCGTCGAACTGGGAGCGCAGCTTCTTCGGCAGGTTCCCGAGGATCTCCTGGGCCACCTGCTCGGGTGAGCGCAGGGTGAGGACGCCGGGGCCGGTGAAGAGGCCGGTCCTGGCGCTGTGCGGGGTCGTGTCGTCCGTGCGGGAGTCCGGGCTCCCGTCGTGCGGATCGGCGTCGGGGCTGATCAGGATGGTGGGCAGCCTGCTGCCGTCCTCGAAGGTGACGGTGCGCGGTGCCGGTCCTGGTGGTGGGGCGTCCTGGCCGGTCAGCAGGCGTGCCGGGCGGTGCCGTTCGAGCTGGGTCTCCAGCGGCACCAGGTCGCCCCGGTCGGGGGTCTCGGTGTCGGGGCGGTCGAGATCGGTGATCCCGCCCATGCCGCGCAGCCACTCGCTGAAGGGGTCGGAGCCGTCCGGCTCCTCGGTGGCCGGGTCCCCGGTGGCCGGACTGGTGGTGTCGTCCGGTACGGGGGTGAGCGGGGCCGTGGCGGGAACCAGGGCGTCGTAGTGGTCGCTGCCGTTGTAGGCAAGGTGCAGCGTGCCGCCCCGGCCGCCCGGGTGGAGGGTGGTGACGTGGGTGTTGGCCGGTGCGTGCGGGTCGGGCTGGACGAGGCGCAGGTCGAGGTCGAGGGTGTGCGCCAGCGCCTGCGGGAGCAGGTCGGCGAAGGGAGAGGACCACAGCCCGGGGAGTTCGGCCGCGGAGGCGATGAGTGCCTCGGTGCCGAGTCGCCGCGCGTCGGCGGGGGTCGGTGCCACTCCGGCGAGCTGCGGGTATCCGCTGTCGCGGAGGATGCGCCGCCACTGGCGGGCGTCGCCGTCGGTGACGACCGCCTGGGCGATGCGGTTCCAGCGCTGGGTGATCCGGCCGCGCGCGTCGGGGTCCCGTACTCCGGCGAGGGCGGTCATCCGCAGGTCGTCCACCACGGCGAGCACCGGGTCCGGGGTGGCTTCGGCCGCCGCGGCGGCCAGTTCGGACCCGGTGATCCGGTCGCGCAGCAGGGTGCGAAGCCCGGCGACGTTCCGCGCGGCCCACGCGGGCGGTATGTCCTGGCTGCGGGCGCTGTCGAGCATCGCCCGGAAGAGGCAGTTCCCGCCGCCGGGGGTGTCGAGCCGCTTGAAGTTCCGGCCGTCCGCGCGCACGGTGTCCGTCGGGCCGGGTGTGGTGGCGCCGTTGCTCAGCACGGCCACGTCTTCGGCGAGGCTCTCCGGGCGGCTCGGCGCGGGCGCCAGGTCGGGCCTGCGGCGGGCGAGTTCGGCGGTGTCCTTGGGGCTGAGTGCCAGCTCGGACAGCGGCAGCGGGGTGTCGGAGAGCGACCAGGTGATCTGCGCGGAGGGCGCGTAGGAGAGACCTCGCACGTCCTGCGGCGAGACCAGGGTGTTCGGCGGGAGCGCGGGCGGCGGCGGGGGCAGCAGGGCGTCCAGCGTGGTGTCCGGCCCGGCGGTGGAGCGCAACTCGGCCGCGGCGCGCAGGAAGTCCGTGTACTGCTCGGCGGTGGGGCCCGTGGCCGGATCGACAGTGGTTCCGGGCCGGTCGGTGACCATCCGGCGCAGCAGGTCGGGGGTCATCCGGCCGTCGCCGTAACGGGCGGCGGTGTCCGGGCTGAGCCAGCGCAGGCCGTCCACGTAGGCAAGTCCGGCGAGCAACTTCCGGTTTCCCGGCTGCTGTTCGGCGTCGGGGCCGAGGGCGTCCCGCAGTGTGCGGATCTGCTGGAGGGTACGGGCCCGGGCGAAGGCGTCGGCCGGTTCGGGGCCCGTGTGCAGGCCGGCGTCGCGGGCCAGGCCGTCCAGGTCCGCGCCGTCGGGCTCCGGGGTGAACAGCCGCCAGCGTCCCGGCCCGTCCGGGCCCTCGGTCAGCACCGGGCGGACGTCGCCGTTGCCGTCCCGGGCCGTGCCCACCTCGGTGGTCGGCGCGTACACCTGCCGTCCGGTGCGGTTGGCGACGTGCTGGGCCACCGGTAGCCCGGCGATGTGCGGCTGCCGGCCGGTCTCGCAGGAGAACAGCACCAGCGGCCGGCCCTGATCGCCGTCCTGCGTCCAGGACTTGAGCACCTCGCCGAGTTGCACACCGCTGACCTTCACGGTGGGGCGGGCCGCGTCGTCGGTGCCGAGTGTGACGGTACGAGGGGTGCCGTGCCCCGTGAAGTAGTCGGCGCCCCGCTCGGTTCCCGAACCGGGCAGCGCGACCGGAGGGCCGGTGAACACCGTACGCGGCGGGGGCTGGACGGAGTTGGTCTCCGGGGCGAGGGGGCGGGAGGTGGTGCGCACACCGCGGAAGGTGTCCTGGCCGAGCAGAGCCTGGCGGGCCGCGCTGTGCGGCGTACCGTCCTCGGCGGGGCTCTGCGAGATGGTCAACGTCTGTACCGCACGCCCGGGTTGGGGCTTCACGGACGTGTCCGGCACCAAGCGCCGCAGCTGCGCGAGGGGCACCGTGTGACCGTCGAGCGTGGTGACGGCCGGCTCGCGGGCGGGCGGGGTGGGGCCGTTGCCGTTGTCCGCGGGGCGCACGACGATCCGTCCCGGCGGCGGGGGCAGCACGGTGGGTGTCGCCGCGGGGGTGTCCGGCGTGGTGGGCGGGGGTGGGGGCGGTGTGCCGTCGTTCCCGGGTCCGCGTCCGCCGCCGAGGCCGGGTGCGTGACCGTCGGTTCCGTTGCCGTCACCCGACTCCAGGTGCAGGTCGGTGGCCGGTTCGGTCCAGGGGCGGGACAGGGTGTCGAGTTTGACCGCGGGGGGTTCGGTGGTGGCGGTCGCGGTGGAGATGACGACTTTGGAATCGGGGTCGACTCCGTTGTCGTGCACGGGGGTTGTGGACTCGGTGAGCACCTTCGAGGGCGGCGTCGGCGAGCTCTCGGTGGCAGGGCGGGGTGCCGGGCCCAGGGCGTCGGCGAGAGGCAGCAATACGTCCGCGCCGGGGAAGTCGGTCTCGGTGGTGACCGGGACATCCGTGGTCTCGGTGGTGCCGTCCGGCGTCACGGTGGGCGCAGGGCCGGTCAGCGGCCGGACCCGAACCGGGGCGCCCGGTCCCTCGCGGGTCAGTTCCACGGCGGCGCGAACCGGGCGGCCGGTCCCGTCCGGCGTGACCTGCGGCCCGAGCACCACGGCCCGGTCGGTCCCGGCCCGGTCCAGCAGCTCGGCCGCCTCGGGCGCCCCCTCCCCCGGCGGCGGCGTCTCCGAGACGACGATCGTCAGGGGCGGTGCGTGGGTTGCACCGCCGGTGTCGCTTGCGCCGGCGGTGTCGGCGTACGAGCCGGTGGTGCTCACCTTCGGCGGAGCGGTGGTGATGTCGCCGTCCGGGGTGGAGGCGCTGTCGGTGGAGCCCGAAGTGACGGTGCTGTCGGACGAGTCGACGCTCTGCGGAGAGGGGGAGGTCTCGGGAGAGGGGGTGGACTCCGGCGAGGACGAGGTCTCGGGAGAGGAAGAGGTCTCCGGCGAGGGCGTGGTCTCGGGAGAGGAACTGGCCTCCGGAGAGGGCGTGGTATCCGGAGCGGAGGGCATCTCCGGAGAGGGCGTGGTCTCCGGCGACTGCGACGTCTGCGCGGAGTCGTCCGTCGTCGACTGAGAACCGTCCACCTGCGCCGTGCCGTCGGGCGTACGGGTGTCCTGGGACTGCGGGGTCGAGGGCCCCTGGGTGCCTCCGGCGACGAGTGCGCCACCCGGCCGACCGCCGGTGCTGCCCGTCCCTGTCCCCGTACCCGTACCCGTCCCAGAAGCACTGGAGTTGTGAGAGCCGTTGGAGGCCACGGGACCGTTGTTCACCTGGCCCGGCATCGGAGCCGTACGGTCGTCCTGCTCGGCTGCCACATCCGGGTCCGGCGAGTTCTGGACGTTGCTCTCCGGGGCCCCCTCCACGGTGAGTGGGGTGTCCACCGTGACCGGTGTGCCGAAGCCGTCCAGGGCGCGGCGGACGTTGTCGGCGTCGACCTCGACGCCGGGTCCGTTCCCGGCGGGCACCACCCGGACCTCGGGCTGCTGCGACAGGTTGCTGTGCACGCTGTCGCGGACGTCGATCTCGGTGCTGCCGGGCGGCGGGGTGCCGCGCAGGTCGGCGAGGTCGCGCAGGGCCTGCTCGCGGACCTCGGCGGGGCCGTTGTGGACCTGCTGCCACAGGGCGTTCTCGGCGGAGGTCGCGGGCAGCGGGCCCGGGGAGTACCGCGGCGGGTCCTGGGTGGTGTAGGACGGCGGGTCCTGCGTCGAGTACGGCGGCGGGTTCTCGGCGAAGTCGGGCTGCGGCGACGTGCGCGGGGAGCCTGCGCCGCCGGTGAGGTCCGTGGTCGAGGGACCGCCGGTGCGGTCGGGTCCGTCGCCGTCCTGGGTGCGCGAGGAGTCGGTGGAGTCCCGCGTGTCGGACTCACGGGTGTCGCCGGTGTCGCCCGAGGCACCGGCGGAGACGGTCGGCGGCTGGTTGCGCATCTTGTCGATGACGTGGCGCAGTTCGGCGCCGCTGTTCAGGGCGCCGTCGGTGAGTGTGGACTCGACCTGGCTGCTGACGCCCGCGCCGACGAAGGTGGACCAGCTGGTGGACCAGTCGCCTTCGAAGGCGCCCTTGATCAGGATCTCCGCGACGGACTCGCCGGCGCCGGCGGCGATGAAGTCGGCCGTCCCCTTGATCCCGTAGTGCCCGGCCAGCGCGCCGGGCCGGTCGGCGTTGTTGCGCAGGAGCTGGTTGTTGCGCCACAGGTCGGGGTTGTTCCGGAAGGAAAGCGGGTCGTTGCGGAACGTCACCGGCGTGTTGTTGGTGACGTTGGGGCCGTTCCCGTTCCCGTTCGGGTTGGGGGTCGGGTCGGGGTCGGGGCGGTTGTTCGGGCCCGGGCCGGGGTCGGGGTTCGGCTTCGGGTTGGGACTGTTGTTCTTGAAGTCGAGGTCGGGCGTGTTCCGCAAGTTGGGGTTGGGCGCCGGCTTGAAGTCGAGGTCCGGCCCGTTCTTGAGGAAGTTGTTGTCGTAGCTCTTGACGATGTTCTTCGCGAAGTTGTCGAAGATGCTGGTGAAGAATCCCGCGGCGGCGCCGAACGCGGCCGACTTCAGGATGTCGTTCCAGTCGAAGCCGTCGGGACGCCGGCCGTCCGGGGCGAAGTTCATCATCGCCAGACGCACCGCGAAGGTGGTGAACGCCTCAGCGAACGCCTCGGTCAGCGAGGGCGCGATGTGCAGCCGCTGGAGCAGATGGGTGAGCGTGGTGAGGATGAGGAAGCGGCTGCGCATCTTGGCCATCATGATCTGGCTGGCCGAGGCACCGCCGGTGAAGAAGGACATGGCCAGGTAGATGGCGATCTCGATGAGCAGCCGGATGACCTCGGCGATGACCTGCCATTTGGACTCCATGATGTCCATGGAGGTCTTGCGCCGGCCCTCGGCGATCTTGTCGAGCTGCTCGGCGAAGTCGCGCAGGTAGTTCTTGCCGCCGTCGTCGATGAGCATGCCCATCGCCTTGGCGTACGACTTGGACAGGTCGTCCGGCATGACCTCGGCGATGTCGTGGATCGACTTGTCGATCAGCGAGGACATCCGGTCCAGCTTGCGGCCCAGCCCGGAGTAGGGCTTGCGGCTGTCGTAGGCCAGGTCCTCGTCGGCGTCGATGAGCTTCTCCCCGGTGAGGATGAAGATCATCGCGTTGACCTCGGGCGATGCCTTGATGCTCACCGGCTGCCGTCCTGGGGGCCGTGCGGGCACGACGAAGCGGCCGCTCCCGGTGTGGTGCGGGAGCGGCCGACGGTACGGAGGTCAGCGGCGGCCATGCCCGCCCGGGCCGTCGTCGCCGTTGAACCCGTTGTTGTTCAGGCGGTTGTTGCCCCGCTCGATGTCCTCGAGGTTGCGGTCGCGCGTGCCCTTCATCATCCGGACCTGGCTGACCGTGGCGTCGGTGATGCCCACGACCGCGTCGCGGATGGACATCATCGTCTCCTTGGTGGTCTGCCGCTCCTTCTGCTCCTGCGGCCTGGCCTTCTCGGCGAACTCGCCCTCCGTGCCGGGCCAGCTGACCGTGGGCAACAGCTCGTCGAGGAACTCCTCGGTGACGCTCGTGGCCAGGGTGCCGATCTCCTCCAGCTGCCTGGCCAGGGCCTCGATGCGCTGCGGGTCGACGTAGTAGCGCTGTCCCATCGTCAGTCCTCCCCGTCCTCGCCGAGCGCGTCCCGCCAGGCAGGAGTCGCCTGGCCGTCGCGCGCGGTGTCCTCGTCGTCGTCGCGCAGCACCTCGGGGCCGAAGATCCGCTCCCAGTCCAGCTCGAAGCCCTTCAGCTCCGGCACATTGCTGCTGGGCTCCGCGAAGGGCGCCATCGCCTTCATGACATGCCGGTTCATCTTCAGACGCGCCGCGTTCGCCGCCTCCAGGACGCTGGCGGCCAGCTCCTGGGGCGACATGTCGCGGTACTTGTTCTCCAGGAACTCGATCCCGGACAGCTCGCCCTGCGGGCCCACGGTGGCGCGGACGGCGCGGTCGGAGGAGAGCACCGCGAACGACGCCTGCCGCAGCTCGCGCTCGGTGCGCGCGACCGCCTCCTGGGCGGCCTGGAGTTCGGCCATGGCCTTTTCGAGGCGCTTCTCCAGCGGTTCCGTCACGCCCGCTCCTGCCTTGTGAGTCGGTCTCCGTACGCCCGGCCGGGTTGCCGGTCCCTCAACTGCCCTGCTGATCTTGCCTGGTGCGGCCCCGCCTGCGGAAGCCGGGGCCGCGTGGTGTTCGTCTCCGCGCGCTGGTCACACCGAAGCCGAACGGTGCTCACCGTCCGATGACGGCCGGAGTGCCGCCCTCTTCGGTGCCCCACACGTCCGCGTCCTCCTCCAGGTAGTCGGCGGAGCTGCTGGTGGCCCTGCGGCCCGGCTCCGTCTCCTCCTCGGGGGAGTCGCCGCCGGTGGTCGCCACCCGGGAGGCCGGCGCCAGGAAGGTGTCGTCGTCCTCCTGGCGGTTCCACGGGCTGCGCCGCCGGCGGTTACGGCGCTCGCTCTCCTCCGCCGCGTCGACCAGGACGGCGCGCACTCGCTCGCCGTTGCCCTTGTCGCCGCCCGCGCCCATGCCGCCCATGCCCCCGCCGCCCATCGGCATACCGGGGCTGCCGGGCATGCCGGGCGCCCCAGGGGTCCCGGCCGTGGCGGCGGGAGCGAGCGGGGTGCCCGCGCCGGCGGCAACACCGTCCGAGAGGGGCTCGGCACCGAGTCCGCCTCCGCCGGAGAGGTCCGAGGAGAGGGAACCGTCCCCGGACAGGCCGCCGCCCGAGGCCCCGGCGCCCGTGCCGCCGCCGAGTCCCAGGTCGGACAGGGACATGTCCCGGGTGGTGGTGCCGTCACCGCCGCCACCGCCACCGCCGAGGTCGCCGATGCTCTCCAGATCGCCGAGCCCGTCGAGGATGTCCGAACTGTCCACGTCCCCGCGCGAGTTGAGATCGTGCAGGTTCACCGTCTCGGTCTTGCCCTGCGGGTCGGTGACGGTGGCGATGCCGGTGTCCGGGTCGATGACCTGCTTGCTGCCGTCCGGGAAGTCGGTGGTCAGCTGGCCGTTGTCGAGGCGGGTGACGGAGCCGTCCGGGTTGGTCACCGTCGCACCGTGGGTGAGATCGGTGGTCGTGGTGGTGCCGTCCGGGTTGGTGCTGGTGAGCAGGCCGCTGTCCGGATCGAACTTGATGCTGCTGCCGTCCGGGAACTCGGTGGCGATGTCACCGCCGGCGAGGCTGGTGCTGCCGCCCGTCGGGGTCGGAAGGCCGGAACCATCGGTGTTGAGGTTTCCGAGATTGCCCAGGTCGCCGACCGACTCGGTGGGCAGGTCGGTGTTGATGTCGCCGAGGTCGCCCAGGTCTCCGAGCCTGTCCTGGCCGTTGAGGTTGCCCAGGTTGCCGAGGTCCTGGGTGGTCGTGTTGCCGTTCGGGTCGGTGACGGTGGCCTGACCGGTCGTGGGATCGACGGTCTGGACCGTGCCGTCGGGGAACGTGGTGGTCAGCTTGCCGTCGTCGCCGAGGGAGGTGACCGAGCCGTCCGGGTTGGTCACGCGGGTGCCGTCGCCCAGGTTCTGCGTGGTGACGCTGCCGTCCGGGTGGGTGGTGGTGAGCACCCCGCTGTCCGGGTCGAAGGAGGTGCTGCTGCCGTCCGGGAAGTCGGTGGTGAGCTTGCCGCCGTCGAGCTGGGTGTTGCTGCCGGTCGGGGACTTGAGGGAGCCGCCACCGCTGTTCAGGCCGCCGAGGCTGCCGAGGTTCTCGGTGATCGCGTCGTTGGCGGCGTTGGCTGCGTTGTTGTTGTTCGTCCCGCCCGGTCCGTTGTTCAGCGATCCGAGGTTGCCCAGGTTCGTGGTGACGGGGGTGCCGCCCGGGTTGTTCACGTCGCCGAGGTTGCCCAGGTCCGTGGTGGCCGGGGGCCCTTCGGTCCTGAAGGCCTGCTGCATGTTCAGGGGGGTGAGGTCGCCCAGGCTCTCGGTGACCGTGTTGGACAGGGCGTTGGGGTCGTTGATGCCGCCGAGGCTCTCCTGCATGGCCTTGGCCTGCTCATCGGCGAGGCGCTTGGCCTCCTCCTGCTCACGCTTCTGCTCTTCGCGCAGCTCGTCCTGGTACTTCTTGTCCTCGTCGCGCTGCTGGTTCTGCTCGTTGCGCAGCTCGTCCTGGAGCTTCTTGTCCTCTTCGCGCTGGCGGTTCTGTTCCTCGCGGAGCTCGTCCTGGTACTTCTTGTCCTCTTCGCGCTGGCGCCGCTGCTCCTCGCGGAGTTCCTCCTGGTACTTCTTGTCCTCTTCGCGCTGGCGGTTCTGCTCCTCGCGCAGCTCGTCCTGGTACTTCTTGTTCTCCTCGTTCTGCCGGTTGATCTCTTCCCGCTCCTGATCGGCCTTGCGCTCCTCGTACTCCTCCGAGGCGGTGCTGGTCGACTTCGGCTTGGGCACGTTGTCGGAGAAGTCGTCGCCCAGGTCGAGGAAGTGGTTGTTCAGGTTCGACTGCACCGTGGCGGCGGGCTTGCCCAGGAACTCGTTGACGCCCTGGCTCCAGATCTTGACCGCCTTGTCGCCGACCTTCGCCCAGTTGGCGATGTCGGTGAGATCGCCGTACTCGGGGTGTACCTGGGTGAAGTCGGCGTGCGGGCTGTGGCTGACGGACGTGGTGTAGCGGGAGGTGTACGACTTGATGTCCGTCTTGGCGACGTTGTTCGCGTCCACCCACTGGGCGAGGTCGTCCAGGACGTAACGCAGGACCTGGTGCGGGTCGTAGTACGGGGACTTGGCCCAGGCCAGCCAGGCCTCCAGCAGCTTGGTCGCCGCGTCCTCCAGGTACTTGCGCCCCAGCGAGAGGGCCTTCGAGTACACGGTGCCGCCGGTGCCGGTCTCGTCGCCGGAGCCGGGGCTTTCGTTGAAGGTCTCGACGTAGTTGTCGTAGTTCTCGCGGATCTTCTTCAGCAGGCTGCGGAAGACCTCCGCGGCCTCGCCCTTCCAGCTGGCGTCGTCCCGGCCGAAACGGTCCTCCCAGTCCTTCAGCACCACCGCGTGGTCCCTGAAGAACTTCGCGGCGAAGTCGAAGGACTCGCCGGTGGTGTTGAAGGATTTCAGGTCCACCACGTCGGCCCCGGGCACGCCCAGGTTGCTGAACCGGGCGTCCGTGGTGTTGCCGCCCAGCAGGGCGAGGAGCGCCGCCCGCGGCCCGTTCATGTACCGGGCGAGCGGGATGGTGCTCATCTTGTCCTTGTTGTAGTCCGTGAACTCGTTGCCCTCACGGACCTGAGCGTCATGGACGTTGTCCGAGCCCGGACCGGCGAAGATGATCTCTTCGCCGTCCTTCACACGGCCCTCGAAGACGATCCGGGCCTGCATGATCGACCGCTTCTTGCCGCTGTCGAAGAACCAGATGTCGTAGTCCTCGCCCTTGTTCCTCAGGAACCCGGAGTCCTTGACGAGCAGGGAGAGGCTGCGCTCGGGGATGTCCATCCGGAACAGCTTGCCGCCGTGTTCGGAGCGCAGCGTGTCGAAGACGGTGTTTCGGTCGGGCACCGGATAGCCGGTGATGTGGGTGACCAGGGTGGCCCAGGTGTCGCCCGACGGATCGCCGGCGTTGTCGAACTTGTCGAGGTTGGCGACGGAGTTGGGATCGTACCGATCGGCCACCTGGCGCCCCTTCTGTTGGGTTGGTCAGGACTCGTCGTCCGGATCGCCGCTGCTGCCGGCGGTCAGGGTGTCGACCTCGTCGAAGGTCTGGAGCAGGGTCTGCGCGTCGATCGCGTCGAGGTTCTTGTCCTTGGTCTTGTTGGCCTCTTCGATGGTCTCGGTGAGGGCCTCCTTCAACTCCTTGAAGAGGTCCATCTGGTCACCGAGCAGCTTGTCGATGGCCGTTGCCGCGGTGCGGATGTCCTCGATCAGCTTCGGTCCCGAGACCAGGGGTTCGGTGACCATCCTGCCGATGCGCAGGAGTTGCTTGTCCTGGGCGAGGTTGTCGGGCGTGGTGTGCCCGTCGATGAGGTGGCCGAGCGGACGGATGTGGGACCCGTCGCCCTCCTCCTTGTGCTTCTTCGCGGCGGTGTAGACGGGCTGTACCTCGTTGTCCCGGAAGTACTCCATCTGCTTGAGGTCGAAATGCTTGACGTCGGCCTTCTCACCGGCCATGGGACGCTCTCCTGCCGCTTGGTGCCGGACGGGGTTTCGGGGGCCCGGCGGGCGCCCCGTGCACGGACGACGGCCGTGCCGGGCGCCACGCGTGCCGCCGGGGCGCACCGGCCGGTCCGGAGATTCCCGCCGGCTCCGCGACGCCCGGCACGGCCTGCCCGGGACTCTTCTGAGCTCAGGCCCTAGCGGGCCCGCACACCGCCCCAGTTGTCGGCGCTCTTGCGCTCGTCGCGGGAGTGGTTGTCGTGGATCTGCTGGATCAGCTCGCCGTTGTCGCCGAGGAGCTGGGCCATGTTCTTGGTGGCCTGGTCCCACTCGGCCTGGACCTGACGGTACGTCTCCTGGTCCGAGCCCTCCCAGGAGTTGACGAGCGGCTTCAGCTCGTCCTCCAGGTTGTTGAGGGTGGTGATGATCTGCTGTGTCTGGGACATCAGTTCCTCGATGGCGTTGCGGACCACGGGGTACTGCACGTCGATGATGCCGTCGGCCATGACGTCTCCTCTCGTACGGCCGGGCGCCGGCCCGGGGAAGCTCAAGGGGTCCGGCCTCGTCGTGACGGGGCCGGTGCTGCCGGTCGGGTCAGCTCAGCGCTTCGAAGACGCCCTGGCTGGTCTTGCTGTTGAGGACCTCGGTGAGGTCCTGGTTCTCCTGCGCCAGACGGTTGGCGGAGGTCACGTTCTCCTGGAGCGCGTCGACCATCTTGCTGATCTGGATGACGACCTTCTGCGCCTCGGCGTTCCAGCTGCGGAAGAGCTTCAGCAGGGCCTGGCCCTCGTCGCCGCCGACGCCCGAACGCGCCGCGATCTCCGCGACGTTGTTCTGGATCTTCTCGACCTGGCTGCGGGCCGACTCCAGGGAGGAGACACCTCCCAAGCCCTTGGCATAGTCCGCTTTCCTCGCGGCGCTGTCCGCCATGTCGCGCTCCCTTCGTTCAGGCCTGTCTCGTCGTACGTTGCTCGCTGAGGCTAAAGAGAAGCCGGCGTTCCGCGCAACGCGATCAGAGAAACATTTGAGCTTCGGTCAGCTCACCTCAGAATTCTTGCGTGGCAAGGGAGTTGTGCCGGGGTTTCACGGAAATGAACAAGCCTCCCCGGTCGGGCGGGGCGGACGGAGGCGCACCCTCCACCGGGTGACGCGATGCGGGCAGAAAGCGGGCACGCCCAGATGGGATACGGGCACCAGGGAGCGCCGTATCCCGGCATTGAGAGCGCTTCCACGGGATTCCGCGGGCACGGCCGGCCGAAATATCTGAGCTTTGTTTGAGGTTCGCTGCGCACTCGATGCCGCGATGACTCCGGGGAGTTCACATCATCGACACCGAGTTTGGCTCAAATTCTCTGTTGCCGCGCCCTTTTCCTTTTCATCGGCGGCGAATGCCCCCCCTTGCCGTGATCAGCGCGCGGTGTCCGCCTTGTCCGGTACGGCGCTCTCCTCGCCCTGCTCCCGCTCTTCGGCGGCGTCGCAACTCGGAGCCGTCACCTTGGGCTCCGCGGCGCCCGCGGCGGCGGCCGGGTCGAGGTCCGCGCCGGTCGGCAGAGCCGCGAGCAGCGGCGCCGGTACCGAGCCGATGTCCGCGGCCCCGTATCCGAGGGCGGCCAGCGAGTTCTTGCTGGAGACGCGGTACTTCACACCGTTCTCCGCCACCAGATAGGTCGTCCCTGCGTGTGCGGCGCCGCTGGCGTGCAGGGCCCGGACCAGGGCCCCCCGGCCGGGCCGGACCACCGTGGCGTCGGTCGGGACGCAGGCCTGCTGCACCGGCTGGGCGGTGCCCTGCGACACCGCGACCGGGGCGAGCCGGGTCAGCGGCACGAGCACCGACCTGATCCGGACGCCGCCGTCGTCGCCGTCCACCTGCGCGCAGAGCGCGGTGCCGCGTGGCGCGGACTGCGGGACGGGGGGCGCGTCCGGCAACTCCTCGGACCCGGTGGGGTCCTGGTCCGCGGCGCGGTGCTCGCGCAGCGCGTCGGCGCCGACCGTGCGCACCTCGGGCGAGCGCCCCTCGTAGGCGTCCTTCTGGGTGGCCGGGTCGCCCAGCACCAGGGCGGCGCCGAGCCGGGTCAGCGGCACCAGGCCGTCCTCGGTCAGCAGGTGGTACGTACTGTCGCCACCGGGGACGCTGACCTTGAACAGCTGGCCGATCCGGCTGGCCTCACCGCCGAGCACGGGGCCGTCCTCCCCGCGCCCCGGTACCGCGGGCGGCTTCAGGACGGGGCCGGGGGCCAGCGCGTCGAGGAAGGCCGCCGAGACCGGCATCGGCTGCTCGGAGCCGTAGCCGAGGGCGTTACGGGCGTCGGACTCGCGGTCCAGCGCCAGCCTGCTGCCCCGCCACACCAGGTACTCGGTACGGTCCGGCCCGCGCACCAGCATCGCGCGCTCGCCGTCGATCCCGCGGGAGTCCAGCGGCGACCCGGCCACCAGGGTGGTCGCCCCCGGCTCCTCCACGCCGGTGCTCGCCACGGCACCGGAGGTGTCCGGCAGCGCCCCGTCAGGACCGGTGACGCACATGTGCCAGGCGCCGGAGTCGAGTTGGCCGGGCTCGGGCACGGTGTCGGGGACGCCGGGGATGCCGGCCGGGGCGCCCACGGGGACGTCCCGCAGCGAAGCGGTGCCGACGTCGACGGTCTCCAGGTCGGAGCCGCCGATCAGCCGCGCCGAGGCGTAGTTGCGCACGGGGTGCAGTGCCCCGTCGGTCCCGGTCCACAGGTAGCGGGCGCCGGTGTCGCGGTTGACCACCAGGTGCTCACCGTCGCGCCAGGCGTCGTTGCCGCCGGGGCGCAGCAGGCCGTAGACGGTGGCGCCCGCGCCGATCAGGACGGTGACCAGCATGCCGAAGGCCACGCCGCGGGTGGTGCGCCCGAGGGGGCTCTCCGGGGCGTCCGGATCGGCCATCAGCAGGCCCGAACTGAGCCTGCCCATCATGAAACTGTGGGCGTGTACCTGGTCGCGTTTGGACTGCACGGCCTCTCCTACTCGTTCTCTTGCCGCAGTGCGGGTGTGCTCAGCCGAACAGGCCGCGCAGCCAGCCGAAGAGTCCCGCCACCCACAGGCTCAGCGGCAGCAGCGCCACCGCGAGGCCGGTGTGCGCGATCTCCGCGGCACGGCCCCAGTACGGCAGCATCCGGCGGCCGGGCACCGTCCAGGCGGCGATGACCAGGGCGGCCGCGGCGCCGAGGAGCACCGCGAAGACCACCAGCCGCCCGTCGCCGTCGCTGTCCACGGCCCAGGCCCGCGCGAGCAGCAGCAGCCCCCAGATGCCGGGCACCGCCAGGGTCAGCCGCTGCCCGATGTGGACCAGGCCGCGGGAGTGCAGGAGCAGCAGCAGGCTCAGTGCGACCGAGGTCAGGACCTCAGGCAGGTCCGGGTGGTGGGCGAGGACGGCCAGGGCGGCCGCGGCGATGACGCCGGTGACGGCGAAGAGCGCGGTGACCCAGCGCCCGGCCAGCTCGGTGCGCTCGGCGACCTCGTCGCCCGCGTAGGGCTCGATGCCCTCCTGGAGCTGGCTGGCGGAGGAGGGCAGGGCGGGCATCCGCATCCCGGCCAGCTTGAAGGCGAACGGCGCCACGGTCCCGGCCGCGAGCGCGAACACCGTCGCCACCAGGGCCACCGCGGCCTGCACGTCCAGGCCCGAGTACCCGATCAGGGCCCCGGAGATCGCGATGGCCACCGACACGACCGCGGTGCCCAGCAGGGCCGGTGCGCCGACCGCGGTGGCGGCCAGCGCGAGGACCGCGCCGCCCGCACCTGCCGCACCCGCGGCGAGCAGTCGCGCACCCGCGACCTGCGCCGCGTCCGGGCCGGTCAGATCACCGCCGGGCAGCACCCAGCCGGCCAGCGCCAGGCAGGGCGCGACCAGCAGGCCGAGCGCGGTCGCCGAGAGACGGTCGCCGACCGCGCGGCTGGCGGTGCCCGCGCCCGCGAGCAGCAGCACTCCCACCACGGCCGCGCAGGCGGCCTTGAAGGAGCCGGAGCCGGTCACCCCGGGCCGGAACACAAGGACCAGGGCGGCCACCACGGTCGCCACGGTGGTGCCCACCAGCAGCCCGCGGGCCGCCTCGGGGTGCCAGGTGTGCAGCCGTCGGGCGGCGGTGTCGGCTATCCCGTCGACCAGGTCGTCGAGCCGTGCCTCGGGCAGCGCCTCGGTGTGCGCGCGCAGATAGAGCACGTCGCCGTCGGCGAGCCCGGCTCGCGCGAGGGTGGTCTCCTCGTCCAGCGGGGCGTCGCCGAGCCGCTGCAGCACCCAGCCGGCATGGTCGAGTCCGGCTTCCTCGGCCTCCTCGCCGACATAGCGCAGCAGCGTGGGCAGCAGATCGGCGACCGGAACGTCGGCGGGCACGGCCAGATCGACGGAGACGCTCGGCGCACGTACGGTCAGGCGGCACAGTTCGGCCACCGCGCTGTCGGTCATCAGCTGAACTCTCGTCTTCCTTGGAGGGTTTGGCAGGAGGACTTCCCCCGCGAGCGGGGCAGTGCGAAGAGTACGGAAGGTTCGCACGGGCCAGAACAGGGGGGTCGGACCGGGGAATTGTGTCCGCGCACCCGGCAAGCACCCCTCCCGCGTGGACAGGTCGCGTTACGTGAATGCAGACTACTGCCTACGCTCGCCGGATCGTGCTGGGGACCGGGCTCCTTGTCCGGTATGCAGTTGAATGGTGGGGGAGTTGAGAGTTCCCTGCTCTTTGCCCACAACATTCATCCGGCGTTCACCGCGTACCCGGGTCCCCGGAAAATGAGCGCGGTGCGGTCTTTCCCGCTAGCGGGAGTGTGCCGGTATTCGGCGCGGGCCGGAAAGCCAGTGAAACCGGAGGTTCTGTTCCTTGAGTGTGGTGCTGTTTCGCCGGCCGGCCCGCAGGCGCGGCCCCGAGATGCCCGAAGGGCAATTGACCCTCCAGGAGCCACCGGTCCTGGCCGAGACGGTCCCCGACACCTCGGCGATATGGACCTATTTGCCGATGGCGCTGATGTCGGTGTCGATGATGCTGATGTTCCTGCGCCCGGGCGGCGGCAACGGAGTCTTCATCTATCTGGCGCTGGGCGTCATGGCACTGTCCGCCGGCGCGATGCTGCTGGGCCAGCTGATGCGCCGCTCCAGCGAGCGCAAGCAGCGCCTGAAGGGCGAGCGCCGCGACTACCTCCGCTATCTGGCGCAGACCCGCAAGCGGGTCCGGGCCACCATCGTGGAGCAGCAGCGGGCGCTCGCCTGGCGCCACCCGGAGCCCTCATCACTGCGTTCGCTGGCTCGCACCACACGTCTGTGGGAACGCCGTCCGGCCGACGAGGACTTCGGCGAGGTCCGGCTCGCGGTCGGTGAACAGCAGCTCGCGCTCACCCTGAACCCCGTCTCCACCCGCCCGGTGGAAGACCTCGAACCGCTCTGCGCGCACGCCCTGCGCCGCTTCATCCGCGCCTACTCCACCATCCCCGAACAGCCCCTCGGCCTCTATCTGCGCTCCTCCGCGCGGGTCATGGTGCGGCCCGAGGAGACCTCCGGCGAAACGTCCGGCGGCACGTCGGAGAACAGCCGGACGTCGGAGAACGGCGGCACGTCGGAGAACGGCGGCACCGACGCCGTACGCGCCCTGGTGCGCGCCGCACTCGGCCAGCTCGCGGTGTTCCATGCCCCCGAGGAGCTGTGGATCGCGCTGTGCGTCAGCGACGAGCGGCGGGCCGACTGGGAGTGGGTCAAGTGGCTCCCGCACGCGCTGCACCCGCACGAGGAGGACGGCGCCGGCCAGGTCCGCCGGATCACCGCCGACCTCACCGAGCTGGACGATCTGCTCGGCGCCGAGTTCGCCGAGCGCCCCGGCTTCGATCCGGACGCCCGTCCGGGCCGTGACGAGCCCTACACAGTCGTCGTCCTCGACGGCATCACCGTCCCCGAGGGCCACCGCTGGGAGGGGCACGGCTACCGCAACGCCGTGGTCCTGGACGTCTCCGGGGCGCTGCGCTGGCGGCCCGGCCGCAACACGCTGCGGCTGACCGTCGGGCCGGACCTGGTGAACCTGGTGCGCACAGACCGCAGCCGCAAGGAGCGTTCGGTGCCGCTCGGCCGGCCGGACCGGCTCGGCCCGCTCGGCGCCGAGGCGCTGGCCCGGCTGCTCGCCTCCCGCCGGATCAGCCTGGGCAGCGACATCGCGCAGCCGCTGGACGCCGACGTGGAGCTGACCACCCTGCTCGGCATTCCCGACCTGCACCGGCACGACCCGAAGGCCCTCTTCGCCCGGCAGACCGGATCCGCGCGGCTGCGGGTGCCGATCGCGGTCGGCGTGGACGGCCGCCCCGTGGAGCTGGACATCAAGGAGTCCGCGCAGGGCGGCATGGGCCCGCACGGCATGCTCATCGGCGCCACCGGCTCCGGCAAGAGCGAACTCCTGCGCACCCTCGTCCTGGGCCTGGCGCTGACCAACTCCTCCGAGACCCTCAACTTCGTCCTGGTCGACTTCAAGGGCGGCGCCACCTTCCTCGGCCTGGAGGAGCTGCCGCACACCTCCGCCGTCATCACCAACCTCGCCGACGAGGTGGCCCTGGTGGAACGCATGCAGGACGCCCTGCACGGCGAACTCATCCGCCGCCAGGAACTGCTGCGCGCCGCCGGCAACTACACCTCCGCCCTGGAGTACGAGCGGGCCCGTGCCGGCGGGGCGGACCTCAGGCCGCTGCCCAGCCTGTTCGTGGTGGTCGACGAGTTCAGCGAACTCCTCGCGACGCACCGGGAGTTCATGGACCTGTTCGTGATGATCGGCCGCCTCGGCCGCTCCCTCGGTGTGCACCTGCTGCTGGCCTCGCAGCGCCTGGACGAGGGCCGCATGCACCAGCTGGAGAGCCATCTGTCGTACCGCGTCGGTCTGCGCACCTTCTCCGCCATGGAGAGCCGCGGCGTGCTCGGCGTGCCGGACGCCTACGAGCTGCCGGCCCAGCCCGGCAGCGGCTATCTGAAGTCCGGCGTGGAGGCCCTGACCCGGTTCCGCGCCGCCTACTCCTCGGGCACGTACCGGCGCCGGACCGGCGCGGTGGTACAGGCCCGGGTGGCCAGTCAGGTGGTGCCGTGGACCAGCGGCTGGGTCGTGCCGCGCACGCTCGAAGCCGCGCCGGAGCCGGAGCCGGAGACCGAGGAGACCGGCGACGAGGAGACCCTGCTCGACGTGGCCCTCGACCGGCTGCGCGACTCGGGCCCCGCCGCCCACCAGGTGTGGCTGCCGCCGCTGGACGAGCCGTCCCCGCTGGACGCCCTGCTGCCCGGCATCGCCCCCGACGCCGAGCGCGGCCTCACCGCCGCCGGCTGGTCCGGCACCGGCAAGTTGCGGGTCCCGGTCGGCCTGGTGGACAAGCCCTTCGATCAGCGCCGCGACCCGCTGATCGTGGACCTCTCGGGGGCCGGCGGCCATGTCGCCATCGCGGGCGGCTCACAGAGCGGCAAGTCCACCCTCGCCCGCACCCTGATCGCCGGCCTCGCCCTCACCCACACGCCCGCCGAGATCCAGTTCTTCTGCCTCGACTTCGGCGGCGGCGGTCTCTCCCAGCTCGCCGGGCTCCCCCATGTCGGCGGTGTCGCGGCGCGGCTCAACCCGGAGCGGGTGCACCGGGCCGTCGCCGAGGTGATGACGCTGCTCGCCCGGCGCGAGCAGTTCTTCGTCGACCACACCCTCGACTCCATGCAGTCCTACCGGCGTCGCCGGGCCGCCGGGGAGTTCCCCGACGAGCCGTTCGGCGATGTGTTCATGGTGGTCGACGGCTGGTCCACGGTCCGCCAGGACTACGACGAGCTGGTCCCGAAGTTCAATGAACTCGCCGCCCGCGGCCTCAACTACGGCATCCATCTGCTGATCACCACCACCCGCTGGGTGGAGTTGTCCGCGCAGGTCCGCGACCAGGCCGCGACCCGCCTGGAGTTGCGGATGGGTGACCCGATGGACTCGGAGATCGACACCCGCAAGGCCCGCTCGGTGCCGCGCAGCGGCGGCCGGGGCATCACCGCCGACAGCAAGATGCACTTCCTCGCCGGGCTGCCCCGCCTGGACGGCAGCGGCTCCCTCGACGACCTCGGCGACGGTGTCGCCCACCTGGTCGCAGAGATCGCCAGGCACTGGTCCGGGCCGGCCGCCCCGCAGGTCCGGATGCTGCCGCACCGGCTGCCGCTCGTCGAACTCCCCGCGCCCGAGCCGACCGAGGGCGGCGGCATGCGGCTCCCGCTCGGCATCGACCAGGACGCGCTGGAGCCGGTCTGGCACGACTTCAGCCGCACCCCGCACCTGATCGTGGTCGGCGACACCGAGAGCGGCAAGACCAACCTGCTGCGCCGCATCACCGAGGGCATCACCACCCGCTACGCCCCGAACGAGGCGAAGATCATCGCGGTGGACTACCGGCGCACGCTGGTGGACGCCATCCCGGAGGAGTACCGCATCGGGCACGTGATCTCCCTGGACAACCTCACGGAGACCATCGACGGCGCGGCCCGCGCGCTCAAGACCCGCGTCCCGGGCGCGGACATCGCCCCCGCCCGCATGCGCAAGTGCGACTGGTGGACAGGGCCGCGCCTGTTCATCCTCGTCGACGACTACGACATGGTCGCCAGCAACTCCTTCCAGAGCCCCTTCGAGCCGCTCTTCGAGCACCTGACCCTCGGCTACGAGATGGGCCTGCATCTCATCATCGCCCGCAGCGCCATGGGCGCGGGCCGCGGCCTGAGCGACTCCCTCATCCGCCGCCTGGACGAAGCGAACAACCCCGCCGTCCTGCTCTCCTGCCCGCCCACCGAAGGCCGCCTCTTCGGCAACGCGAAGCCCCTCAACCTCCCGCCCGGCCGGGCCCAGCACATCGCCCGCCGCAAGTCGCGGTTGATGCAGACGGCGCTCGTGGAGTCGAGCCACGGACAGGAGGACTGAGCGGACGAGACGGTGAGGCAGGCGGCGGGGGTCATCCGGGATGGCCCCCGCCGTCGGCTGTGCGGGAGGGGCCGCGTGGGCCGGGTAGGTGGGCAGCCGTGGATCCGGCAGCAGCCGTCCTCGGAGGAGACACGAACCCTCTCCGCCTTGGAGCCCACCGCACACGCCCCGGGACCGGCCGCACGCACCAGGTGCGCAGCCGCCACGAACCCACGCCGTCCGAAACGGCCTCCGAGACCGGTCGCCTGTGCCGAGTACGGAGCCGTCGGTAGCCGGCAGGCGATGCCCCCGCCGGGTGCACAACGGCCAGCACCCGTGACGACCCGCCCCGCCGTCTACCCGGCCGTCCCCCGGGCTCGGCTCAGTCCTCCTGCGTACCGCCCGCCCCCGCCGGGCGCCAGCCCCGGGCGCGGGCCCGGGGAAGGGTGAACGCGGCCCACAGGACGGTGAGTACGGCGGCGGAGCCGAGGATGACGAAGAGGGTGGCGCGGCCGGTCGCGCGGTCGGCGGCGGAGGTGTCCCGGACGGACACGGGTTCCGCGGCACGCTCGCCCCCGGCCGGCGCGCCCGAGTCGCCGAGGACCGTGGTCACGGCGGCATAGGCGTCGAGTTGGGGGATGTCGGCGGGGTAGGCGGTCGCGGTCAGGCGGTGCGTGACGGCGTCGGGCGAGTCGTCGGGGTGGGCGGCGAGGACGACCGCGGCGGCCCCGGCGGCGTAGGCGGCGGCCACCGACGCGCCGGCGCCGAGGTAGTGGCCGTCACCGCGCGGGCCTCCGGAGACCACCCCGGCCCCCGGGGCGGCCAGGTCGATGCCCGTGGTGGGCAGGGCGCTGTCCGGGCGGACGCCGCCGGGAAGCATGTCGGCGACCGAGAGGACGCCGGGTTCACCGGCCGGCCAGTACACGCGGGACGGAATCTCGTCGGTGCCCCGGGACGGCGGGTCCGGGGTGGCCGCGGCGATCACGACGGCACCCGCGCGGCGGGCCTCGGCGACCGCACGAGTCAGTGCCGCGTCCCGGCGCGGCAGGGCCACGGTGACCGCGATCACGTCGGCCCCGGCGTCGGTGGCCTCGCGTACCGCCTCCGCGACCAGCGCGGCGCTCGCCTCACCGCGCGTGTCGGTGCCACGCAGGGCCAGGATCCTTGCGCCCGGGGCGACTCCGGCGAGGCGCGCGCTGTCCCCGCCGGTCCCGGCGATCAGTCCGGCCAGGAAGGTGCCGTGCCCGACGCAGTCCTCGGCGGCGCCACCGCCGGCGGTGACCCGGCCGTCGAGGCCGTCGGCGTCAGGGTCCACACCGGTGTCGACCAGGGCGACGGTCACGCCCTCGCCGGAACCGTGCCCGCGCAGCCGGTCCAGGTCGAGGCGCTGGCGTGACCAGTCCTGCCTCTTCGCCGTCTCCCGGGACGCGGCGGTGCAGTCCGCCTCCTCCGCGTCCGGATCGAGCGCGGAGGGCATCGCGGGAAGCTCCTGGCCCTTCGCACCGTCGGCCGTATGAGCCGGCACGGCCGTGGGCAGCAGCAGGGCGGCGGCGAGACCGGCGCCGGACAGCAGACGGACGGCCCCTCGGGCGTACGGCGTCACAGTCCGACCCCCTTCGGAGCCGCCACGACATCCTCGGGAATGAGGATGCGCAGGTCGTCCAGCGTGGGCGCGGCCAGCGAACTGAGCCGGCCCGCCTGGCGGGTGACCATCGACTCGACGACCTGCCGGGCCAGCCGGGCGTTGCCGAACGAGCGGTCCCGGGGCAGCGCGTCGAAGTACGCCTTGAGCACCGGGCCGGTGCCGGGTCCGCACTCGTAGCCCATGCTCGCTGCCTGTGCGCGCACGATGGTGACCAGTTCCTCGGAGGAGTAGTCGGCGAAGGAGATCCGGCGCGGGAAGCGGGAGGACAGACCCGGGTTGGAGGCGAGGAAGCGCTCCATCTCGCCGGTGTACCCGGCGACGATGACGACCACCTCGTCGCGGTGGTCCTCCATCAGCTTCAGCAGGGTGTCCACCGCCTCCTGTCCGAAGTCGGCGCCGCCGCCCTGCGGGGTGAGGGTGTAGGCCTCGTCGATGAACAGCACGCCGCCACGGGCCCGTTCGAAGACCTCGCGGGTGAGCTGGGCGGTGTGACCGATGTAGCGGCCGACCAGGTCGGCTCGGGCGGCCTCCACCAACTGGCCCCGTTGCAGGATGCCGAGCTGGGTCAGGATCTCGCCGTAGAGGCGGGCGACGGTGGTCTTACCCGTACCGGGTGGGCCGGTGAAGACCAGGTGGTGGCTGAGCGAGGGCACCGGCAGCCCGGCGGCGGCCCGATGGCGGGCGGTGGTGATGAGGTTGACCAGGTCCGCGACGTCGCGCTTCACCTCGGCCAGGCCGATCATGTCGCCGAGACGGGTCAGCGGGTCGTCCTCCGGTACGACGGACTCGGCGGTCTTCGCGGCGGTGGCGGAGACGTCCTCCGGCAGCAGCAGCCGTAGATCGTGCTCGCCGACCTGGGGCAGGGAGGCGAGGCGGACCGCCTGCCGGTCCACCATCTCCTCGAACACCCCGCGCGCGGCACGGCCGTTACCGAACCCGGCGTCCCTGGGCATCGACTCGAAGTGCGCGGCCAGTGCCTCCGCGGTGCCCTCGCCCAGTTCGTACTGGTGCTGGGCGCACATGTTCTCCATGATGGCGACCAGTTCGGGCACGGAATAGTTCTCGAACTCGACGGTGCGCGAGAAGCGGGAGGCGAGGCCGGGGTTGGAGCCGAGGAAGGACTCCATCTCGCGGGAGTAGCCGGCCGCGACCACGACCACGTCGTCGCGGTGGTCCTCCATCAGCTTCAGCAGGGTGTCCACCGCCTCGCGGCCGAAGTCGGCGCCGCCGTGGCCGCTGTCCGCGGTGAGCGTGTACGCCTCGTCGACGAACAGCACGCCGCCGAGGGCCCGTTCGAAGGTCTCCGTAGTCTTGATGGCGGTGCCGCCGACGACCTGTGCGACCAGGTCGGCTCGGGAGACCTCGACGAGGTGCCCGCTGCGCAGGGAGCCCAGTTCGGCGAGGATCGCGCCGTAGAGGCGGGCGACGGTGGTCTTACCGGTGCCGGGAGGTCCGGCGAAGATCAGGTGGCGGCTCATCGGCGGGGCGGACATGCCGAGTTGTTCGCGGCGCTGGGCGAGCTGGGTCAGGTTGACCAGGGTGCGCACCTGCTGCTTGACGTTCTCCAGGCCGATCAGCGCGTTGAGGGCGCCGAGCGGGCCGTCCTCGCGGTCCGGCTGGGGCCCGTCCGCGGCGCCGGAGCCGGCCGGGTCGGTGTTCTCGGCGCTGCCGGTGCCCCAGGCGTCCCGCTTGCCGTTGCCGGTGCTCTTGAGGCCGTCCACGGCGAGCCGTTCGCCGGGCGCGGTCTGCACCAGGCCGCCGCCCTCGTTCTCCCGGGCGAGGCAGTTCACGAGCGAGACCGGCGCGGTGGACTCCACGCGGAAGCCGTCCTGGGCGCCGCCGGAGACCTCGCAGCCGCTGAGCGAGGCGAGCGCGCCCTCGCGGAGCAGGAAGCCGTGGCCCTGGGCGGCATGCACCGTGGTGCGGTTGGCGGTCAGCTCGCCGCCCGCCTCGACCAGGACGCCTTCCTCGCCGGATATCTCGATGCGGAAGTCGCGGACGGTGACGTTGCCGCCGTCGTCCACGACCAGGCCGTTGGTGGCGGTGTCGGAGACCCCGCCACCGGCGAGGTAGAGGGTGCTGCCGGAGCCCGCGCGTACGCCCGCGCCCTTCGGCCGGACGATCTCGCAGTCCTCGGCGCGGCCGCGGGCGTCCTTGCCGGCCACGATGCCGTCGCCGGCCGGCTCCACCAGTCGGGCCCGGCGCAGCAGCGGGTTGGCGCCGGCGCGCACGGCGATCGCGGGCGAGCCGCCGATCACCTCCAGGCGGTCCAGCTCGGGCGCCGAGTCCTCCTCCAGGAGCAGCCCCGTCTGTTCGCAGTCGCGGACCGTCAGGCCGGTCAGCGCCGGGGAGGCGGCCCCAGCGACGCGCAGCGCCGCGCCCTGCGCGCCGTCCACCCAGCAGTCCTCGAAGGTGCCGCGCGCCCGGTCGGTGACCAGCACGCCGTGGCCTCGGGTGCGCGAGACGCGGCAGCGGCGCAGCACCGGGTCGGTGCCCGCGGCCAGCGCGATCCCGTTCCCGGAGGCGCCCGTGACGCGGACGTCCTCCAGCGTCGTACGGCCCGCGCTGCTCAGGTGCACGCCGGTGCTGGTGTCGTGCACCACGGTACGGATCACCGTCAGGGAGCAGTTCTGCTCCAGGGCGATGGAGGGCTTGTCGGTGGAGGAGATGTCGCAGTCCTCGACGCTGCCGGTGGAGTCGCCGTTGGCGAGCAGGCCGTTGCCGCGGGCGGCGCGCACCGTGCAGCCGCGCAGGCGGGCCTCGCCCTGTTCGGCGAGGACCAGGCCGCTGGTGCCCAGGTGCTCAAGGGTGCAGGACTCCACGGTGGTGGGCGTGGTCGAGGTGACCACGATGCCCGCGCCCTGCGGATTGCTCACCCGGCAGTCCCGCAGCGCCAGGGAGCCGGTGCCTCCGGCCAGCATCGCGGTCCAGGCGGCGCCGATGATCTCGCAGCCGTCGAGCGCGGCCTGCCCGCGTCGCACGTCCACGGCGGGCAGCTCGGCGTCGCCGCCGCGCAGGGTCAGCTCGGCGAGCATCACGGCGTCGGCGCGCAGCGCGAGCACGCTGCCCGTACGTGGCCGGATCTCGACCGTGCCCCGGCCCTCGGCGGCGGTGAGGGTGACCCGGGTGTGGATCACCAGGTTCTCGGCGTATGTCCCGGGCCGGACGCTGATGAGCGCGCCGGTACGGGCAGCCGAGAGTGCCTCACCGATCGTCCGGTAGCGGTCCCGGTCCCCCGGACCGACCGTGAGTACCTGGCGCGACACGCACCAACCTCCTTGCTGGGGGGCGTTTTGAGCGGGCGCCCCCGGGGCGTCGGGAGCGCGTGGTGTCGGCGAGCCGACGGTGCCATCATGCCCCGCTGCCGGGGCGGACGGTTACCGGGAGCGATGCTCTCGGCCTGAAGGCGTCTGACCTCCCGCGTCCGGTCAGACACTCCACTTCTGGTTGTCGGTGCCGGCGCAGGTCCACAGTTGCAGCGCGGCCCCGTTGCCCGTGTTGTTGTCCTTGATGTCGACGCACTTGCCGACAACGGTGTTGACGAGGTCGTGGGCTTCGTTCACGACGAACTTCTGGGCGATGTTGCCGCTGCACCAGGCGATCTGGATGGGCGTGCCGTCATTGAAGTTCGCGTTGGCGACGTCCAGGCACATGCCGTTGATGCGGATGGTGCCGTCGGAGGCGAACCGCCACCTCT
This sequence comes from Streptomyces sp. NBC_01092, assembly GCF_045039535.1. Classification (NCBI taxonomy): domain Bacteria; kingdom Bacillati; phylum Actinomycetota; class Actinomycetes; order Kitasatosporales; family Streptomycetaceae; genus Streptomyces; species Streptomyces sp. NBC_01092. The sequence continues at coordinate 490,375 of NZ_CP108659.1, forward strand.
GCGCCGCGCCGTTGTTGCAGTCCCAGACGATCAGCTTCTTGCCGTCGGTGAAATCGGCGTTCGGTACGTCGACGCAGCGGCCGGAGAGATGGCTGCGTATGGAGACCGGGGCACTGAACGTCACGCCCGAACCGGAGTTCGCGGGCTGGCCGCCACCGGACGCCTTGTCGCCGGTCGACTTCGCCGGCTGCTCCTGCTTGCCCGTGTCCGCCTTGGGCTCGTCCTTCTGGCCTGCGTCCTGCTTCGGTGTGTCCTTGCCCGAGCCCTGCGCCGCGCCGCCCGCGGGGGCTTTCTGCACCGGCTTGTCGGGCTTGGCGGAGTTCTTCTCGCCGTCGGCCGGGGCGCCGGTGTCGGGTTTGGTCACCACGAAGTCGCCCGGAGCCTCCTTCTCTCCGCCACCGAGGACGGTTCCGCCGGCCGGCGCCACCTTGGAGTCCTTGTCGTCGCCCCCGGTGAGGACGAGGAACGGCACCGACACGAGCAGCGCTCCGGCGACGGCCGCCCCGGCCAGCACCGCCTTGCCCGGCCGCCCCACGTGACGGGTCTGCTGCTCGGGCCGGTCGATGGCGGTCGCGGTCATGGTCCGCACGAGTGCGGGGAGCCGGCTCTTGGCCGCCGCGGCGGCACCCGGGTCGGCTTCGGCCTCGGACGCCGATTCGGACTCGGACCGACCGCCGGGGGCCGCGCCTGCTCCGGCTCCGGGACCGGTCTCGGCTTCGGGGTCGGTGGTGGTCCGGCCCTCCGTGGCGGCTTCGGCCTCGGCGGCCGTCTCCTCGGCGCCGGTGGCCTGAGCCCCGGTCTTCGCCTCGCTCGGCTCGACCTCGACCTCGGGCCGGGGCTGGGGCTCGGCGACGGCGGCAGCGGTGGCGGCTGTCTCCTCGCCGCCGCCGGACTCCGCCCTCGGGGAGGTGGGGTTGTGCTGGACCGAACGCGTCACGGCGTCCTCCCTGTTGTGTGGGGCCAGGGTTCAGATGGGCTGTGGGTCAGGTCCTCGGAGCGGGCCACGGGTGCCTGCTCGGCTCCCGGTTCGCCTACGGGATCGGGGAGTCCGTCCGCCGGGACGAGCAAGGGGGCCGCGGCACCGACGTTGACCATCAGCTGAGTGCCCGAGCCGCGTAGTGAACGGGCCAGCTCCCGTGCCGGAACGGTGTCATGTCGAAGTGCCTCGGACATGAACTCGTGGGCCGGGGAGGTGAACAACAGCACCACGGGCGCCCCGTCCAGCCCGGCAGCCGTGAGCGGCCCACCGTCCGGTCCGAGCACCACCGTGATCTCCGCTTCCGCGAGCGCCGCAAGCGCCTCGTCCACCGAGCCGTAGCCGGTGGCGGCCCGCTGCGCCGCCGCGTCCACCGGGTCGGTGGGCTCCGGCCAGCCGAGCACCCGAGCCGAGGGCCGGTACGCCGGGTTGGGGCGGTAGTCCCCCACCGCCCCGCTCTCGTCCGACTGCCACTCCCCCAGCACCGCCCATTCCGGCGGCGTCCGCTCCTCGGTCCACTCCGGGTCCACCACGCCGATCCAGTGACCGGGCGCCCGGCGGGCGGCCGCCTGCACGGCCTCGGGTATCTCGGGGGTGTCGGTGGCCACGGCGTCGTCGGCGCCGGATGACTCGGCGGCGGCCGGGCCGGAGCCGTCGGGCACCGCGGGCCGGACGTCGTGCCCGCCCTCTTGCCGTTGTCCGGGCCGCATCTCCACCTGAACTCTTCGGTCTGTACGAACACTTGGGTGCCGACGGCGTACGCACGCGCCGACACTGATCAGATCGGGGAGTCAACAGAATGCCACACCCGCCCCGCCCGTTGCGGGACAGGCAGGGTCCGAATCGGGCGTCCACGTGCCCGTTTACGGCCCGAGTGGGGGACGTTCCGGGATCAGGGAGGCGGGAGTGGACAAAGCGACGGGAGCGTTGAGGCAGGTGGTACGACTGATCACCCCCGGGACGGGCTAAGTTGGGCCGCACGGGAAGACCTCGCAGCTCGGAAGGGCGTCGGATCGGCCTGCGGCCGCCACCGCGGCGGGTCATGTACGCCTCGACGACCGGGGCCGGGCCGAACCAGGTCCACCCCGGCGCGGCGTTCGACCAACGCCCGCCGGGGCTCCCGGCGTTCGTCCAGCCGGTCACTGCGCGGGTCCCGCCCGCCACCGACAGCTCCGCCACCGAGGAGGAGTACCGCATGTCCCCCCAGCACCCCACCACCGGCGCGAACGCGGAGGCGGCCGCCGCCCGCGTAGGGGAGGCCGGTTTACCGCCCGCTCCCTCCGAACCGGACGAGGCGGCGCCGACCCAAACCCGGGCCCCAGAGGCGGAGTCCGGGGCCACGGGTTCAGCGTCCGGCGCCTCCGGCACCGCCGAGACGGAGTCCGGCACCACCGGGGCCGAGGAGACCGCGGCCACCCTGTCCCCGTCCGCGCCTGCGGCCGCCGCCGGAACCACTGAGGCGTCCGAGGAGCGCGTCGCCGTCGCGGCGGCCGTCGGGACGACCCCTCCGGGTGTCAGGACCGAAACCGGCGTCGGCAGCGGACGCCCCCGCAAGCCGATCCTGGCGGGCGCCGCTATCGCCGGCGCCGCGCTGATAGCGATACCTCTGCTCCTGGCCGGGAGCGCGAAGGACGACGGGCCCCCCGACTCCGCCAAGGGGCTGGCCGCAGAGGGCTCCGACACCGTCCTGAACCCGAGCTCCGCCCCCGCCGGCCTCGACGACTACGTGGCCGAGAAGCCCAGTCCGTCCCCGAAGAAGACGAAGAAGAGCGAGCCGCCGAAGGTCACGGCCCCGGTGCCCGCCGCGCCCGCGCCGGAGCCCAGCCCGAGCCGCACAGCCAAGGCGAAGCCCGCGCCCAAGCCCAAGGCGACCCCGCAGCCGAACTGGAGCACCGAGACCGTCTTCGCGACCAGTGTCCTGGAGGTCAACCAGGCCTGGACCACCAACCGCATCCGGATGGTCATGCAGACCGACGGCAATCTCGTCGTCTACAACGAGCAGGGCAAGCCCATTTGGGCATCCATGACCTTCGGCTCGAACCACCGGGCGATCTTCCAGCAGGACGGCAACCTCGTCATCCACAACGCCGAGGACCGCCCCATCTGGGCCTCCCAGACCTGGGGCCGCGAGGGCGCGCAGCTGGTTCTCCGGGCCGACGCCAAGGTGGCCATCGTGCACAACGGCGGGGTGGCCTGGTCGACCTGACGACCTGACGCCCTTCGGCAGGGCCAGATGTCAGATGTCAGACCTTGCCGCCTGCACCCGGACCGTGATCGCGACCCCGCCGACGCCCACGCGTCGGCGGGGTTTCGTGACCGGATCTCGGCGGAGCCTGGATGATTGGCCTATACCAAAGCCTTGACAGGGCATTTCCATCGCCACTTAAATCACGCAGTGAAATAAGGCGTCCTGTCATGCTCACGCGGACCCCTCACCCCCGCTGGGACAAGCACATCACTCGGACACCGGTACAGGAGAAGACATGCCTGACACCAACTCCCCCGCCAGCACGGCCGATCCGGTGAGCCACCCGTGAGGCGGCTGGCCGTACGGCTTCTGGCGGGACTCGCGATCGTGCTGGGGCTCACGGCCGCCCCGACCCCCGCCGCACCCGATGCCTCCGCAGCGCCCCAAGCAGCCGACTTCAAGGTCGTCGCTTTCTACAGCGGCACCTGGGACGCCGCGCACATCGACTTCGTGAAGGAAGCCAACGAGTGGTTTCCGCGCACTGCCGCCCAGAACAACTTCACCTACACCGCGACGACGAACTGGGATCTGCTCGCGAACGGAGGCGTGAACGAGTACCAGGTCGTCCTCTTCCTCGACGACGCGCCGCACACCGCGGCCCAGCGGGCCGGCTTCGAGCGGTACGTGCGGGCCGGGGGCGGCTGGATGGGCTTCCACGTCTCGGCGTTCACCACCGACGCCGGATCGTGGCCCTGGTACTACAACAGCTTCCTCGGCAGCGGGAACTTCCGCTCCAACACCTGGGAGCCGACGACCGCGGTGCTGCGTACCGAGGACCGCACGCACCCGTCCACCACCGGCCTCCCCACGACGTTCACCTCGTCGGTCAGTGAGTGGTACAGCTGGTCCAACGACCTGCGCACCAACCCGAACATCAAGATCCTGGCCTCTGTCGACCCGTCGAGCTTCCCCCTGGGCACCGACCCCAACCAGTCCTGGTACAGCGGCTACTACCCGATCCTGTGGACCAACACCCAGTACCGGATGCTGTACGCGAACTTCGGCCACAACGCCATGGACTACTCCACCAACACCCGGCTGTCGTCCACCTTCGCCAGCGCCACCCAGAACCGCTTCCTCATCGACGGGCTCAAGTGGCTCGCCGGCACGAACGGCACTCCCACACCCACCGATCCGATCTCCGACACGGCCTGGTACTCACTGGCCAACACGGGGAACGGCACCTGCGTGGACGCCAGGGCGGCGGCCACGGCCAACGGCACCGCGATCCAGCAGTACGCCTGCAACCAGACCCTGGCCCAGCAGTTCCAGTTCCGCCCCACCGACAGCGGCTACGCACGCATCGCGATCCGGAGCAATCCCCAGCAGGTCGTCGATGTCACCGGCGTCTCCACCGCGGACGACGCGCCCCTGCAGCTGTGGTCGTACGAGGGTGGCGGCAACCAGCAGTGGCGGCCCGTGCGGGAGGCATCGGGGAGCTATCACTTCGTCGCACGGCACAGCGGCAAGTGCCTGAGCAGCACCGGCAGTTCGGCGAACAGTGTGCAACTGGTGCAGCGTCCCTGCGACAACTCGGGTGCGCAGTCCTTCCGTCCGACCGAGCAGCCCTGACGGGGCGACCACGGCTGGCAGGATGGCCGTATGGCGAACAGTCGATCGATGACCTATGTACGGATTGCCGAAGTTCTCACCGGCCTGGGAATGATCACCGAAGCGAAAGCCCAAGGGGTCCTGGAGGAGTTCGCCGAGTTCGCCTCCGAACCGATCGAGTCGGGCTATGAGATCGCCAGTGCCCTCGAATCGTTCGACGTGGCCGTTTCGATCCACACCGACGACGTCGACTTCGCCGACGCGCACTACGAATGGCTCCTGAACGAGGCCGCAGCCCTCACCGGAGGCGAAGTCACCGTCTCCGACTACCGCTTCGACAAGTACCACCCGCAGGACGAGGACTGCGGCCTGGGGACGATGTACTTCGCATGCAACGGCAAGCCGCTCTCCTTCGGCGTCGAGCAGGAGTCGAACGACTACCTCGACATGGGAGCGGCCAGGGCGGCCATCGAAGCGCTCCGCAGCGACGGTTACCCCCGGGAATTCCGCTGCGTCGTGCAGGAAGGCCCACAGCTCAGCGACGACATCATGGTCCTGGCCTCGTCCGAGCAGCGGGAAGGTCTCCTGCAGCACCTGGGCATCACGTTCGACCAGCCTTGGTATCGAGGCTGACCGCCAGGGAGAGGGCGAGGACGGCCCGGTCGTCCTTGTCGGACTGTGTCGACCAGCGGTCCGCGTCGGTGCGTACGAACGACACGACCGTCTCCGGGTCGGGTGCGCGCTCCCCGGAGAATCGTTCGGCGAGCCGCTTGAGGACCGGGTAGAAGACGCCGTCCGCGTCGCGTGCCTCGCTCACTCCGTCCGTGTGCAGGACGAGCACCTCCGAGGGTTCGAGCGGGTGGACGGTCGTGTCGTCGCCGTTCGGCGCCAGTGCGCCCAGCCCGAGTGGCAGTCCGGGCGTTGTGGCCAGGCGTCGGGCGCCGTTCGGGCCGACCGCCAGGGGTGGGGGGGGTGGCCGCGGTCGACGATGCGGATCTCGCCGCCGCCCGGCGGGAACTCCAGCACCAGCGCGGTCACGAACAGCTCGGGGTCACCGTCCTCGCCGGCCGGGCTGTTGCGGGCGATGCTGAGTTCCAGCCGGGTGGCCAGGGCGCTCAGGCTCTGCCACTCGTGGGCCGAGACCCGGAAGCTGCCCAGCACCGCCGCGTCCGTCTGCACCGCGCCCAGGCCCTTGCCGCGGACGTCGCCGATGATGGCCCGCACCCCGAAGGGCGTCTCGCACACGTCGTACAGGTCCCCGCCTACGAGGGTGCCGCCCTCACCGGCCTCGTAGAACCCTGCTGCGCGCACCGGGCCGAGCCTGCGCGGCACGGGACGCAGCAGGGTGCACTGCATGGCCTCGGCGACGGAGTTGGCGCGGATGAGGTGTTGCCGGGTCCGCTCCCGCTGGGCGGCGAGCGCGACGCCGGCGATGCCGATGAGGGTCGTGGCGATGTACATGGCGACGTGGTGCTGTTCGTCGAAGTGGCCGGGGCGGCGGGCGGCCATCCACATCTGAAGTCCCAGGCACACGAACGTCGACATCGCGGTGCCCAGCGGGCCGCGCGTCGCGGCGGCCAGTGCCGGGACCGCGACGAGCATGAAGCTGACCGGTTCGCGGCCCCTGACGATCAGTTCGGCGGCCACGTCGACGAGGACGGCGACCAGTGGCAGCCACCACACCCAGCCGCGCGGGGTGGGGGCCCGTGGCTCGTGGCGGACGTTCGGGCCGGTCACGGCGTGCCTCTGGCGTCCGGTCCTGCGGGGCCGGGCCTGGAGCTCCCGGTCTCGGCCACCGGCGTGCCGCGTGGCGGTCGTCGGATCGCCTCGGGCAACTCGGCCTCGATACGGGTGAGCTGGGCGGTGAGGCTGCGCAGCCACATGTCCAGGTCGACCAGCGCGGGCATCGGTGGCCCGGCCGGTTCCCCGGGCGGCGGTGCCGTGCCGGATGTCCGGGGTCGTCTGCCGCCGCACAGGTCGGCGAGCCGGTCGGTGGTCTGTGCGAGCGCGCGGGCGCGGGCCTGCGCCCGGTCGGCGGCGCCCGGTGGCAGGGCGGTGGCGGGCAGGTCGAAGCGTGGCAGCCACTGGGCGCCGAGCAGGATGTGGTGGGAGGTGATGAGGACGGCGTGCCAGTCGGCGCGGACGTGCGCGTCGCTTCCGGGTTCGCTGCGGAACTGGGCGTAGGCGGACTCGGCCAGCCGCAGGCGGTGCAGCGCGGGCAGCGTGGGTGGTGCCGGGACCGAGCCCGGCGGCACGGCGCCGAGCATGGCGACGGTGCCCCTGATCAGCGGGCCGCACTCGCGTAGGAGGCCCGCCATGGTTCTGCGTACCTCCGCGCGGGCGCCGGCCGGCCAGGCGAGCATCCCGCACAGCAGGCCGATGGCGCTGCCGGTGACCACGTCCACGATCCGCGCCTCGGCGAGCCGCCAGGATGCCGGGGCGATCTGGGCGAACGCCGTGGCCACCACCAGCGTGAACAGTCCCTGGGCCCAGGCGATGCCCAGCAGCGGCCCGAGTGCGAAGGCGATCAGCATGGCCGGTGCCAGGATCGCGGCGTACGCCTCGGTGTGCCGGCCCAGGCCGATGAGGAGGGCGCCCGCGGCGACGGCGCCCACGAGGTTGCCGATGACGACTTGGCGGATGGCCGACCAGGTCTCGATCACGCTCGTCCGGCTCAGCGTGAGCACCGCGAGCAGCACCCAGAAGCCGTGCGTCAGATCGAGCGAACCGGCCACCAGACGCGCGGCGGCCAACGCGATCGCGATCCGCAGGGCGTTGTGGAACTGCACCGAGCGCAGCGTCATGTTGCCGGTGATCCGGCGTAGCCACAGCTGGGGCGTGGCGGCGTGCGTGTACCAGAACAGCTCCCGGGGTTCGATGGGCGCGGTGCGCCTCCCGTCGAGGCCGACCCGGACGGAGATCTCCAGGGCGCGCACCGACTCGGCGACCGCCAGCAGGGCCGCCTGCCGGCGCAGCACGTCCGCCGGGGGTACCTCGTCGACGGGTCCGGCCGCCTGCCGCGTGCGCATCCGCTGGAACTCGTCGATGGCGTCGTCCGTTCGCTGCGGGCCGGGAGCCGTCCGGCCCGTGTGCAGGGCGGTGACGGTCGCGTCGAGGAGGGACACCACGCGCGGCAGCAGCGAACCCAGCGCCGAGTCCGTGCCGCGCGGGCCACTGCCCGCGCGGCCGCGGACGAGGTCGCGCAGTTCGCCGATCTCGGTCAGGTGGGCCAGTTGTTCGAGCAGCCGACGGGCGGCGGATCCCGCCTGGGCCTGGCCGCGGGCCGCACGCCCCGGGCCCGCCGGGCGCTGTGCGGGCGCGATGCCGGAGAGCCGGAGCCGCGCGCCGGCCTCCCTCAGTTCCTTGGGTGAGAGGCCGTTGCTCCCGGCGATGGTGTCGCGGGCCGTCGCGAGGGCCTGGGCGAGGGTGACCCGGTACGACGGGTCCGGCGGGTGCGGCAGCACGAACAGCTCACCCAGCACCAGCGCGACCACTCCGAAGATGAGCCCGGCCAGCCGCAGCCCCAGCGTCTCGGGCTCGTACGGCGGGAAGCAGGCCAGGATGTAGAAGAGCTGGAGTCCCGGCGCCGCACCGGCGGGGCGCGGGCCCGCGATCGCCGCGAAGGCGAGGAGGAAGCCCACGACGAACATGCCGAGCACGGCCGCCCAGGTGTGCACCGCCAGCACGGTCCCCAGGGTCACCAGCCCCAGGCCGACGGGCAGTGCCTTCAGCATCACTTCGGCGCGCTGCCGTCCGGATCCGGGGATCGGGGACAGCAGGCCGAGCGAGATCGGCGCGAAGAGCGCGTACAGGGCCAGGACCGGTTCGTCGAGCCCGTACACGAAGGTGTAGAAGCCCACGGACGCGGCGAGGGTCACCCGCACCGACCGGTGCAGGATCCGGTTCCACTCCGGCCCGCCCCTCACGGCAGGTGCCCGCCGCGTGACGGCCGTGAGCCGGTGCCGCCCGGGACCCGCGAGCCGGCCGGGCCCGGGGTTCCCGTCGCGCCGGGCGGCGGGATGCTTGCGGTGCCCACGAGTCGGTGGCCCGCGACCAGGGCGACGGCGGAAGCCGCCAGGATCACCACCCCTGCGAAGCGGAGGATCGCGTCGTACGCGGCCTGCGGTGATCGCTCCGGCAGCATCGCCGTGATCGCGGCCGCGGCCCCCGCCAGCGCGACCGCGCCCATCGTGACCAGGGACGTCAGCAGTACGCCGGAGGCCTCACCGGCCCGCTCGGGCGCCACCACCTGCTGGGTGGCCACGCTCGCGAAGGTCCAGCCGAGCCCCAGGCCCAGTCCGGACCAGGCGAACACCGGAACGTACAGCCACCAGGCCGTGACCAGGGTGAGCACGATCAGCCCGGTTCCGGCGACCGTCCCGGCCAGCGCCATCACCGACACCGGCCGCATCCGCCCGGACAGTCTCGCGCCGAGCGGCCCGCTGAGCGCCACCAGCGCGGCGGGCGCCAGGAACACCACGCCCGCCACCAGCGGTGACAGCCCCCGCACCTGCTGGAGGTACAGCGTCGACACGAAGACGGTGACCGCGTAGGCCATGTTGGTGACGGTTCCCGTGCCGGTCACCAGGACGTAGGGCGTGTTACGGAAGAGCCCGAGGTCGATGAGGGGATGCCGGGCACGCAGCTCCCGCCGTACGAACAGTGCGCCCGCCGCGGCGGACAGGGCCAGCAGGGTGAGCGTGCGGGCGTGGTCCCAGCCCCAGGCGCTGCCCCGTTCCACGGCCGGCGTGAGCGCCGCCAGCGCGCACACGACGGCGGCGCAGCCGGTCAGGTCCAGCTGGCGCGGGGCGGTGGGATCGCGGGAGTCGGGCACGTACAGGTACGCCACGGCCAGCGCCAGCAGGCTCAGCGGTGCCAGGAGCCAGAAGATCCAGCGCCAGCCGGGCCCCTCGGTGAAGCCGCCGCCGACGAACGGGCCGAGCGCCGTGCCCACGTTGGCGATCCCGAACACCGCTCCCAGCGCGCGTGCCCGGGTGGTGTCCGGGAAGGCATTCGTGATCACGGAGACCGACACGGGGAAGACGAAGCCGGCCCCGATGCCCTGCACGACCCGCGCCCCGACGAGCGCCCACAGCCCCGGCGCGAGCGCGCACCCGACCGATCCGGCCGCGAACAGGGCCGTGCCGCCGAGCAGGGCGCCCCTGCGTCCGAAGACGTCGCCGACCCGGCCGCCCACGATGAAGCAGCAACCGATGGCGAGCATGTAGGCCGACAGTGTCCACTGGGCTGCCGAGGCGGTGACGCCGAACTGGTCGGCGATCCCGGGGACGGCCAGGTTCAGTGCGAAGAAGTCGAGCTGGATGCAGAACAGGGCGACCGCCACCGCGATGAACGCTCCCGTCCGCGCCGTCGGCGAAGACTCAGCGCCCATGTGCACGTTCCTCTCGGACCGACACCACCACGGCAACGGACCACGCCCTCGCGCGACCGGCCGGACATGCCCTCCCGCGCCCAATTGTCGGCCGACCCCGCACCGCTCGCAGCCCGACGCGACGCGTTGCTGCCCGTCGCAGCGCTGCTCAACGACGTCGAGATCGAGGCCTTCGGGCGAATTCCGGGGCGGCTCCGCGATCCGAGGGCGGACGGGTGGTACGGGCATGGGGATGTCCACGCCCCCCGATCCGCCCGCCCCACCTCTCGGCCGCCCGAGCGGCGCGGAATCGCGCGTGCCGGGCTGGCTGGCGATCGCTGCCGCGTACGCATGGCGGATCATCGCCGTCGCCATCGTCGTGCGTGCCACCTTCTCGGTGCTCGGCCAGTTTCACCGGATCGCCGTCGCCGTCTTCCTGGGCCTGGTCCTGACCTCCCTGCTGCGCCCCGTGGCCGACCTCCTCGCCCGCCGCGTGCCTCGTCCGCTCGCGGTCGCCACCGCGGTCATCGGCGGCATCGTCGTCGTCCTCGGGGGGCTGGCCCTGGTCGGTGAGATCGTCGCGGAGCAGCGCAGAGGGCTGCAGAGGGAGTTCGTGGCGGGTATCGACCGGATCGAACGCCAGCTGGAGGAGCCTCCTTTCCGGCTTCCCGCGAACACCTTCGACGACCTCCAGTCCCGGATCGGCAAGCTTCTCTCCAGCCACCGCTCCACCCTCATCAGCGAGGCGGTCAGCGGCGCGAGCCGACTGCTGGAGGTCCTGACCGTGCTCGCCCTGGCCCTGTTCTGCGCGGTCTTCTTCACCCACTCCGGCGACCGCCAGTGGCAGTGGATCTGCGACCAGCTTCCCGCGACGGCACGTCGGCACCTCACCGTCGCCGGCCGGGCCGCTTGGCGGACCTTCACCGGCTACACGCGCGGCATCCTGCTGGTCGCGGCGACCAACGCCTTCCTCGTCTGTATCGCTCTGCTCATCCTCGGCGTCCCCCTCGCCGTACCGCTGGCACTGCTGGAGTTCGTGGCCGCCTTCATCCCGCTGATCGGCTCACCCATCGCCCTGGGTGTCGCGGCCGTCGTGGCACTGGCGACGAAGGGTCCGGTGACCGCTCTGATCGTCGTGGCCCTGATCGTGATCATCGGACAGATCGAGGGCCATCTGCTCCACCCGATCGTCATGAGCTGGGCCGTGCGCCTCCATCCGGTGGTCGTGGCCTTCGCCGTCGTCGGCGGTGCCATCGCCGCCGGGTTCATCGGCGCCGTCGTGGCCGTCCCCTTCGTGGCCGTCTTCTGGTCGGTCCACCAGGCCCTGCGCGGCCGTGCCGAAGGCCCGGAAGGGGGCGGGAGCCGGACCGCGGACGCCGGCCCGTAGCCCGGCCCGCCCCACCCGCCTGCCGTCAGTCCAGCAGCACGCCCGGGTTGAGGATGCCGTGCGGGTCCAGGGCGTTCTTGGTGGCCCGCAGGGCCAGGGCGAAGGGGGCCGGGCGCTGGAGGTCGTAGCCGGGCCGGTGGTCGCGGCCGACGGCATGGTGGTGGGTGATGGACGCGCGGTGTCGGTGCAAGACGTCGCTCGCGGCGGCCTTGATGTCGTCCCAGACGGCGACTTCGTCACCCGGGCGGCCGGCGACGGCCACGGTGAAGTAGGGGGCGGCGCCGTCGGGATAGACGTGGGTCAGGCGGCAGTTGATGGTGGCCTCATGGCCGGTGGCCTTCAGGGCGGCGGCGCCGACCTCGGTGCGGACGGCTTCGATCAGGGCGGGGATCCTGTCCCAGGTGGCGGCGGTCTCGAAGGTGTCCACGACGGCGCCCATGCGGGCCAGGCCGTCGCGCAGGTAGGGCATGCGCAGGAAGGCGGAGCGCCAGGCGCTCACGGCCGCGTCCGCCCGGGTGTCGCGGTCCGCGGTCGGGGCCTTGCCGCGGCCTCCGTGGGCGCGGGCCAGGTCCAGGGCGGTCGCGAGGCGGTCGTCGACGGGGTTGGTGGCGGACTCGAAGCCCAGGACCAGGACGGAGGAGCCGTCGTGCGAGGCGCCGGAGAGCAGTGCCTCGCCGGGGTCGAGCAGGCGGCAGTTGGCCGGGGCGAGGTCGGACTGGGCGATGGCCCGCACGGCGTCCAGCGCGCGGTGGAAGTCGGTGAAGGCCACGGACGCGGAGGCCTTGTGCCGGGGGCGTTCCTGAAGCCGCATCCACGCCTCGGTGATGACGCCGAGCGTTCCCTCACTGCCGAGGAACAGCCGGTCGGGCGACGGTCCGGCGCCGGATGCGGGCAGGCGCCAGGACGTGCCGGCTCCGGCGGGCGTGACGACGCGCAGGGACTGCGTGAAGTCGTCGATGTGCGTGTGGACGGTGGCGTAGTGGCCGCCGGCTCGGGTGGCCAGCCAGCCGCCGAGGGTGGAGAACTCGAAGCTCTGCGGGAAGTGGCGCAGCGTCAGGCCGTGCGGCCGCAGCTGTTCTTCCAGCACGGGACCGAGCGCTCCGGCCTGGATGAGGGCGCTGCGGCCGACGGTGTCGATCTCCAGGACCCTGTCCATCGAGGTAAGGTCGAGCGACAGCACGGCCCGGTGGGTGTCGCCGCGGTACTCCACGCCGCCGACCACCGAGGAGCCGCCACCGAAGGGGATGACGGCGACGCCGTGCTCGCCGGCCCAGTCCAGCAGGTCGGCCACCTCCTGGTCGTCGGTCGGGCGGGCCACGAGGTCGGGGATGCGGCCCGGTCGGCCGCGCAGCGCGCGGATGACGTCGCGGTAGGCCTTGCCCATGGCGTGGGCGGCGCGCGCTTCGGGATCGGTGGTGACCAGGTGGGCCAGTGCGGGCGGGGGCGAAACGCCGGGGCGGCCGATGGGGAGGTCGGCGACCCGCGGTATCGGCAATGGGCGGACCAGGGTGCCCGGCAGCAGCGTGCCCATCGCGATGCACTCGGCGTCGTCGGGGTGGGCGTCGGTATAGCCCCAGCCCCACCAGGAGCGGGTGCGGGAGGTGCCGGGGTCGGTCGCGGTGGCAGGCATGAGTGTGCTCCCAGCAGGGGTCCAAGGAATTTACCCAACGGTAAATTACCGTAGGGTAAGATCGCTGTCATGACAACGCACTCCTCCAAGGCCGGCACCAAGGGCGTGCCGAGGGCCGCGCGCGAACGGCAGTTTCTGACCGCGGCCACCGAGGAGTTCGGCCGTCATGGCTACGAGGCCACCACCATGGCCGCCATCGCCGCGCGGGTGGGTGTCACCAAGCCGCTGCTGCACCAGTACTTCGGCAGCAAGCAGGACCTCTACCTCGCTTGCCTCGACCCGATCGGCGACCGGCTGCTGGGCGCCGTCCGCACCGCGATGACCGAACCGGCCGCCGAGGCGCCGCCCACCTCCCTGCGTGTGCTGGACGCCCTGTTCACCGCACTGGACGGGCAGCGCGACGCCTGGTTCGTCCTCTACGACGCCACGTTGCCGCCCGACAGCGAGGCCCTGCACCGGGCGGCGTACTACCGCGGCGCCATCGACGACCTCGCCGCGACCGGCACCGCAGACCTCCTGCAAGGGGCCGGCTCCAGTGACCCGCTCGACGCCGACGCCCTCAAGTACGCCTGGCGCGGCCTGTGCACCGCCCTGGTCCGTTGGTGGATCAACCACCCCGACCAGTCCCCCGCGGCCATGACGCGACGCTGCGCACGGATCTTCGCCGCCGCCCGCTCCCTCGTCCCCGCCGACGGCTTCCAGGCGTAGGCCGCACCCGGGGCCCTGCGAGCGGGGGCGAGGCCCAACTCGGCCTCGCCCCCTGGGATCACGACTCCCGGGAGGCGAGGTACTCCTCGACGCCGGGCGCGGTGTGCGCGTCCTCCACGTTGACCACGGCACCGACCGCCTTGGCGTCCGGCTTGTGCACGTAGGTCGAAGTGGCGGCGGGCTGCGCCTTGTCGGAGAAGTTCTGCGCGGTGCCGAGACCGACGTCGACGTTGGACTGCGCGCGGTGCGCCTTGACCACGTCCTCCCGGGCGAGGCTGCCGCCCTCGCAGGCCTTCTTAAGGTCGGCGCCCATGAGCTGGGCGGCGTTGTAGCCGGAGAGGACGCCGGCGTCGACCAGGGAGTCCGGGTACTTCTTCTGATAGGAGGCGACCATCTTGCGTACGCCGGCCAGGTCGGAGCTGACGGCCGGTGCGGCGCTGACGACGTTCAGCATGGCGGCGAGCGCGGGCGCGGCCGGGGTCTTCATCAGCTGCGGGGCGTAGCCGGGGGCGCTGCTGACGACGGGCACCTTCAGTCCCCGGGAGGCCGCGACCCCGACCAGCGAGGCGGTCTGGGCCGGTCCGGCGCTGATCAGGATCGCCTTCACGCCCTCCTTGCGCAGCGCGGAGACCTGCGCGGACAGGTCGGTGTCGGTTGCCTTGATCTTCTGTCCGACGACCTTGAGGCCCGCCTTCTTCCCGGCCCACTGGGAGCCTTCGAGCGCGTTCGCGCCGTAGTCGCCCTCGAAGTAGACGTGGCCGATCGTGTCGCCCTTCGCCAAGCCCTTGGTGCGGGTGAGGAAGTCGACCGCGGCGATCATGTCGATGTCGTAGGTGGTGCCCAGGACCTGTACGGAGTCCCGGCCCAGCAGGGAGGCGGCCCAGGCCTGCGGGAAGGTCAGCACCTTGTCGCGCTCGATGTCGTCGAGCAGCGCGGCCATCACCGGCGATCCGATGACCTGGGGCAGCGCCACGACGTCCGCGGAGATGTCGGCGTAGGCGGTGACGGCTTTCTGGACGTCGTAGCCGTGGTCCTTGACGACGATCTCCACACGCCGGTCGCAGATGCCGCCGCGGGCGTTGACCTCGTCGGCCCACATCTGCTGGGCCTGCACGATGCTCTTGCCGAGGGTGGCGTAGGGGCCTGTGAGGTCCGTCAGGGCGCCGAGCTTGATGGCCTTGTCGGTCACGCCGGGCCCGGACTTGACGCCGTCGGCGCCGTCGTCGGCGGTGCCGGACGAGTTCGCCTTGGAGCTGCATCCGGTGCCCGCGAGCAGCAGGGCCGCCAGGGCCGCGGCCAGGAGCGTCTTGGTGCGCGGTGCGGCGCGGTGCGTGTGGTCGTGCGTGGGCTTCACGGGGTGGGCTCCTTGGCTCGTACGGCGGGCGCGGGTCGGGGAGACGGGGAGTCGGGGTGCGCGGGTGGTGGTTCGGTTCGGCGGCGGGGCAGGCGGGCGCGCAGGCGCCGGACCAGGCCGTGCAGTCCGTCGGGGGCGAACAGCAGGATCAGGACGATCGCCGCGCCGTAGAGGTAGCGGGCCGCCTCGGTGGGGCCCACCGTCCCGTCGGTGGTGCCGGGAGCGGCCACCAGCGGCAGTTGGTCGGCGTAACGGGTCATCAGCAGGGGCAGCGCGGTGACGAAGACGGCTCCTGCCGTGGCTCCGGCCACCGACCCGAGTCCGCCGATGACGATCATGGCGAGGTAGTCGACCGACAGCACCAGGCCGAAGTAGTCGGGCACCACGCGGCGGAAGGAGAGGGCGAGGAGCACTCCGGCCAGGCCCGCGTACATCGACGACACCACGAAGGCCGCCGAGCGGTACCGGGAGACGTCGACGCCCATCACCGCGGCGGCGGTCTCGCTGTCGCGCAGCGCGACCAGGGCGCGTCCGGGACGGCCGCGGAGCAGTCCCCGGGCGGTGAACCAGGTGACCGCGAACAGCGCGAGTCCCAGGTACCACAGCCGTTCCTCGGCACCGAACGGCACGCCCAGCAGGGTCAGTTCGGAGTCGGCGGAGAAGGAGAAGCCGCCCACTTCCAGCGGCGGCACCGAGCGGCCGTTGAATCCGCCGGTGACGGAGTCCGCGGTGAGCAGGACGTGGTGCCCGAGGAAGACCAGGGCCAGGGTGGCGACGCCGAGGTAGACGCCCCGCAGGCGGCCGGCGACGGGGCTGAACAGCCCGCCCGCCGCGCCGGCCAGTAGGACCGCGAGGACGGCGGCAAGCGCGGTCGGCAGCCCGGGTCCCGGCTCACCGGCCAGCCATACGTAGCCGTAGGCGCCCACGGCCAGGAAGAAGGCGTGGCCGAGGGAGAGTTGCCCGGCAGTGCCGGACAGCAGGCCGAGGCCCACCGCGCCGACGGCCGCGGCCATCGAGAACAGGCCGATGCGCAGCCAGAACGCGTCGAGGTAGAAGGGCAGCGCGCACAGGACGGCGACGGCCGCGAAGGTCCAGCCCAGCCGGATCGCGCGGGCGCGGGAGAGTCGCTCAGACACGGACCGCCGCCTTTCCGCCGAACAGCCCGGTGGGCCGCACCAGCAGAACCAGCACCATCACCGCGTAGGGGGCGACGTCGCCGAACCCCTCACCCAGGACATGGAGGTCGGACTGGTAGCCCGCGACGAGCGCCTCGGTCAGGCCGATCAGCAGACTGCCCGCGAGGGCGCCGGGCGGCGAGGCCATCCCGCCGAGAATCGCCGCCGGAAACGCCTTCAGGGCGATCTGCCCGGTCGTGCGCTCCAGTCCGGGCGCGGGGAACGCCGCGAGGAAGACGGCCGCCAGGGCCGCCAGCGCTCCGGCCAGGCACCAGGCGAGGGTGCGCACCCGCACCAGCCGCACACCCATCAGGGCGGCCGCCTCGACGTCCTCGGCCGAGGCACGCAGCGCCAGACCCCAGGACGTGTACCGGAACAGGGCGAAGACAGCGCCGATGACCACGCTGGAGACCACGATCGCGGCGATCCGGCTGTCGGCGACGGTCACCGGCCCCAGCCCGCTCACCGAGTCGCCCCACGGGTCGCCCAGCGAGAGCAGGTCGCCGCCGATGCGCCGCGACAGGTCGGTGAGGATGACGATGTCGACGCCGATGGTGACGATGGTCTGCACATGGGCGGCGTGCGGGTCCGCTCCCCCGCCGGCCTGGAGCAGGAAGCGGTCCATGGCACCGGCCACGGCAGCGGTCACCAGGACGGCCACCGCGAGGGCCCCGGCGAAGCCGAGGTCGTCGTGGAGTACGGCGGTGAGATAGCCGCCGAGCAGGAGCAGCGAGCCGTGGGCGAAGTTCATGACGCCGGACGCCTTGAAGATGATCACGAAGCCGAGGGCGACGAGGGCGTAGACCGCGCCGAGGGCGAGGCCGTTGAAGACGTTGTCCAGGAAGGTGGTCATGCCGCGTCCTCCTCTTCGGCCCCGGTGCCGAGGTAGGCGCGCAGCACTTCCGGGTCCCGGCGGACCTCGTCCGGGGTGCCGTGCGCGATGGCGCGACCGAAGTCGAGGACGGTGACCTCGTCGGCGAGCCGCATCACCAGACCCATGTCGTGCTCCACCAGCACGACGGACAGGCCGAGTTCGGCGCGTACGGCGTGCACGACCTCGACCGTCCGGGCCCGTTCCGCCGCGTTCATCCCGGCGACCGGTTCGTCCAGCAACAGGACGCTGGGCTCCAGGCACAGGGCACGGGCGAACTCCACGCGCTTGCGGTCGCCGTAGGAGAGCAGGGTGACGGGACTGTCGAAGTGCGGTGCCAGACCGGTGAGTTCGGCGATCTCACGGGCGCGGGCGAGGTGTTCGCGCTCCTCGCGCCGCGCGTGCGGCAGACGCAGCGCGCTGGCGGCGAACCCGGCCCGGGACAGGGCGTGCCGGCCGAGCATGAGGTTGTCGGCGACGGTGCCCTGGGTGGTGACGATGTTCTGGAAGGTGCGGGCGACTCCGAGGGCGGCGATGCGGTGGGGTGCGAGCCGGGTCAGTTCGGCGTCGCCGAGGCGTACGGTGCCGACGGCCGGGCGGCACAGTCCCGACAGCACGTTGAAGCAGGTGGACTTGCCCGCTCCGTTGGGTCCGATGAGCGCGTGGACCGAGCCCGGGGCGACGGTGAAGGACACCGCGTCCAGGGCGATGAGCCCGGCGAAGCGGACGGTCACGTCCGTGACGGCGAGTTCGGGCGGCGCGGCGGTACGGGCGATCACGCGGCTCCCTGCCCCTCGGTGGTCGGGGTGGTGCTGGTGGTGTCGGCGGTGTTGTCGGTCCCGGTCGACTTCGTGGACTTGGGGGTGTCGGCGGGCTCGGTGGCGTCGGTCGCCTCGGTGGTCTCGCCCAGGTACAGGCGTCGTACGGCGTCCGTGCGGGCGAGTTCGTCGGCGGGCCCGGAGAGCCGGACCTCGCCGACCTCCAGGACGTGGGCGGTGTCGGCGAGGGACAGCGCCATGCCCGCGTTCTGCTCGACCAGCAGGACGGCGGTCCCCTGGGCGTTGATCTCGCGGACGACCTCGGCGATCCGGTGGACCATCTGCGGGGCGAGGCCCAGGGAGGGCTCGTCGAGCAGGAGCAGGCGCGGGGCGGCCATCAGGGCGCGGCCGATGGCGAGCATCTGCTGCTCGCCGCCGGAGAGCAGCCCGGCGGCCTGCCGGGTGCGTTCGGCAAGGCGCGGGAAGAGCGCGAAGACCCGGTCCCGGGCCTCGGCGACCTGGGTGGGGCGCCGCCGCCCGAGGCCGAGCCCGCCGGTGCGCAGGTTCTCGTCGACGGTGAGCCCGGCGAACACCCTGCGCCCCTCCGGGACCTGGACGACGCCGGCGCGCACCGCCGCCACCGGGTCGCGGCCGTCGAGTTCCGTGGCGCCGTAGCGGATGCGGCCGGCCGTGACCGCGCCGCGGTGCAGGCGCAGGGTGCCCGACACCGCCCGCAACAGGGTCGTCTTGCCGGCGCCGTTGGGGCCGAGCAGGGCGACGACCGCGCCGTGCGGGACGGTCAGGGACACGGAACGAAGGGCGGACAGGGCGCGGCCATAGGTCACGTCGAGGCCCTCGACGTACAGGGCGGCCTCTTCGTCCGGTGGTGCTTCGGGCATCGCGGCTCCTCGGGTCCGTGCGGTCAGGCACGGTGCTTCGGGGGGGGGGGGAGGGGGAGGCAGCCCACGACAGCACGGGCGCGGTGGGGCGGTACAGGTGTTCGCGCGAGGTCGCTGCGTGGTCCCAACGGGGGTGGCCTGGGGTTGTGCGGGTGCCCAGGGGCGGTGCGGGACGAGTCGGCGGGCAGGCGTACAGGAGCGGTCGAGGAGCGCGCCCGGTCAACGGGCCGGGCAGGGCGACGCAGTGGACGGCGCCCGGTCGCTCGAAGGTCGTGCCCCGCCGCAGGACCTCAGCGGTGCCGTCAGCCCCGCAGCAGTCGGCGCGCCGTCAGGGCGAGGCTGATCTCCACCACGTCCGCCGGACGGGCCAGGGAGCGGCCGGTGAGTTGCTCACAGCGGCGCAGCCGGTTCAGGACGGTGTTGCGGTGGCAGTACAGCCGCTCACCGGCACGCTGGGCGGAACCGTCGCAGGCGAACCATGCGGCCAGGGTGTCCAGGAGTACGTCCCGGTCGGCCGGTTCCAGGCGCAGAAGGGGGCCGAGTACCTGCTCGGTGAGGGTGGCGCCCAGTTCCGCACAGGAGATCACCAGGGCCTCGGGGAGGTGCTCGGTGAGCCGGACCGTGCCGCCCTCGGGCGGGCAGATGCTCAGCGCCAGGTCGGCCAGGCGCCGGGCGTCACCCACCGCGGCCAGTCCCGTCACGGCGCTGCCGACGCCGATCCGGCCCCCGGGAACGCCGTCGGCCGGGAGGCCCAGCGACTCCAGGGGGTTCACGGGGTAGACGGAGGCCACGGGGTTCGCGGGCTCCCGGTCGTCCTGCCCGTCCCCTTCCTCACCGACCAGGACGATGCCGTAGTCCACTTCCACCCCGGAGTGCCAGTAGACGCTCGCTCCGGGCGGTACGGCGGTGGTGTGGACGCCCGCAGGCCACTGCGGGCGGCCGCCGACGACCGCGACGACGACGTACCGGCCGTGCTCCGGCAGGCGCAGTCCGTCGGCGGTCTCGGGCAGGTCGGCGATCCGGCTCGTGCCGTCCAGGAGGGCCGCGGCGAGCAGCCGAACCCGGTTCTCACGCCGCCAGGCCAGCTGCCGTTCGGCCTGTCGGTAGGCGTCCGCCACGAGGCTGGAGTGCTCGTCGACGAAGTTCCACACGTCGGTGGCCACGTGCACGAGGAGCCGGATGTCCTCGGGTGCCGAGCGAGAGGTCTCCTCCACGAGCCGCTGCCACACCAGGGACCCGCCCAGCCGGAAGGCGTGCAGCAGGGCGTCCAGTGGCAGCCCCTGTTCGGCCCGGGCGACGCCGATCCGCCACGTGCAGCGGTGGGCGGCCTCGCGGGTGCCGCGCGGGTCGAGCAACGAGGTCACGCTGTGCCGCAGCGACCGGTGCACTTCCTCCCAGGTGCCGGCGTGGTCGTTCTCCAACGCGGTCCGGTACGCCGGTTCCTGCTCACGCAGGACCGCCAGCAGCCGGTCGGTCAGCTCCGGCAGATCGTCGATGAGGACGCGGGCCGCCCGATGCAGGGCACGCAGCGCGTCGGCGTCGATCAGCGACCGGATGCGTCGTGTCCGCGGCTGCGGAACGGGCGTCGGTCCGGTGCGGATCGTCGCGCGTGTGCGTACGGCAGGATGCATCGCGGCCTCCCCCAACCTCGGCTTCCCGGCAGTGCTCCGGCTTCGTCGGGCCGGCCCAGCAGGGCGCGCTGCCCGTGGGGCGTAGCCACCCGACGCGTCGTCCTGCCCCGAAGGATGGCATACCGTCCGGTCGGTCCCTAGGGTCGTGCAACGGCATTCTTCCGTGGGGCTCGCACGCCGAGGGCGCGAAGAAGTTGCGCAGGAGGGGTCACATGAGTGCCTCATCCGGCTTCCGGGCTGCCCGCCAGACGGCGTCTCCACCACCGGTCGGAACGCCACTGCCGATGCGTGGCGAGGGGATCCGGCAGCGTGCGCTCGACGTACTTGGCATCCAGGGCGCGTACTTGGTGTTCCAGCTCGACACGGGCCCGGTACGGCAGCTGCCGCACGACCTCCTCCAGGACGTCACGTGCGTGCCGCACGTCGTAGAAGGAACATCCTCGGCACGAACACGTCGACTCCTGCGGATACAGGGGCCGACGTCCCGGCGGTCGGAAAAATGCTCGATACTGCCGCAGCGCGCGGTCGGTGGCGCCGGGGTAGATGTAGTAGTCGCCCGAGAGCCGCTCTGTTCGGTCTATCGCGCTGCTGGTTCGGGCAGAGAGCCCGTGGATCCGGTCCGGAGGCAGGCTCCAGGCGAAACGAGGAGGCTGCTGAGCGCGCAGTGCGCCGGGCCGCTTACGCGGCATCGGCCTTTCGGTAGGTGGTCATGCGGTTCATCATGCCAGCCCCTGCGGTCCCGCGACGGATCCAGGCGGGTACGGCACCTGCACGCCCTTCCCTAGGCGGACAACCCCCCGGGGCCGACGCCGAGGACCCGTCCGCGGATGGTGGTGTCTCCGTCGGCCGCCATGTCTGTCCACGACAGGAAGACGCTTTCGGGGCTGTCGCCGGCGAACACGGCAGCGGCGCTCAGGTGGAATCGCTTGCCGCTGGTGCCGGAGCTGACCTGGACCTTGGGCCCGATCTCGAGCTGGGAGTCCGAGCAAAGCTGTGCCATCACGGTCGGCACCGTCTCGACGGTGTCCGCTCTCTTCCACCCACGCGAGGACGAAGCGCCCTCCTGAGATCGCCTGAACCGCGAGGACATCCCCCACTCCTGCCGCAGGACCGAGTCCGGCTTCGTCGCGTTGTGCGCAACCCGAAGTCGTCGTCCGCCGTCCTACGCAACGCCACAGGTCCGCTTACGCTGATCAAGGGGCCGCCGTGGTGCGGGCGGGGTGAGGGACGGGGGGACAACTGGTGGGAGTGTTCGGAGAGTTCGAGGTGCGGACTGTCGCGGAGTTGCTCGTCGAGAACTCCTTATGGCGCGGCGACAAGCCCGCTTTCACCGATGATCGGCGCGAGGTGAGCTGGGCCGAGCTGGAGCGCAGGACCGCTCGGTTGGCGGTGGGGCTGGCGGTCGGGCGCGGTGCCAGGGTGGCCTTCTGTCTCGACAACAGCGTGGAGTTGGTCGAGGGTCTCCTCGCCACCGTGCGGGCCGCCGCGGTAGGTGTGCCGCTGAGTTCGCGCGGTACCGACTCCGAACTCGCGGAGCTGTTGACCGACTGCGATCCGGCCGTACTGGTCACCGACCGGCGGAACCTGCCGCGGATCGCCCGGCTGGCGGAGGGCCGCCCGTCGATGCGGCTGGTGGTGACCGGCGAGGGTGCGGGCCCGCTGCCGTACGACGTCGCGCGCTTCGAAGAGCTCGTCGGCGGACCGGCGTCCTCGCCTCCCGACGACCTCGGCCTGGACGAACCGGCCTGGCTCCTCTACACGTCCGGTACCTCCGGCTCGCCCAGGGCCGCCGTGTCCAGCCAGCGCTCCGCGCTCTGGTCCCCGGTCGCCTGCTATCTGCCCCGTCTCGGCCTGTCGGCGACGGACCGGGTGCTGTGGCCGCTGCCGCTCACGCACACCTACGCCCACTCACTGTGCGTACTGGGCACCGTGGTGGCCGGCGCGAGCGCACGGATCACCGCGGCACCGGAGCCGGCCGCACTGGCCCGGCTGGTCGACGCGTACGCGCCGACCGTGCTGGCCGGAGTGCCGCTCACCTACCGGCAGTTGCTCGACGCCGGGCTGGGGGCGGTGCCGTCGCTGCGGCTGTGCGTCACCGCCGGGGCGCCCAGTGAACCGGAGCTGCGGGAGCAGGTCGAGACGCGGTTCGGCGCCCCGCTTCTCGACGGCTACGGCAGCACCGAGACCTGCGGCAAGATCGCCATGGAGGCGCCCGACGGGCCGAGGACCCCCGGCAGCAGCGGGCCACCGCTGCCCGGCACCGACGTCCGGCTGGTCGATCCGGAGACGGGGCGGGACAGCGCCGGCCCGGAGGGCGAGATCTGGGTACGCGGCCCCGGCGTCATGCTGGGCTACCACAACCGGCCCGAGGAGACCGCCGATGCCCTGCGCGACGGCTGGTACCGCACGGGTGACCTC
Organism: Streptomyces sp. NBC_01092; assembly: GCF_045039535.1. Lineage (NCBI taxonomy): Bacteria > Bacillati > Actinomycetota > Actinomycetes > Kitasatosporales > Streptomycetaceae > Streptomyces > Streptomyces sp. NBC_01092. The sequence continues at coordinate 513,352 of NZ_CP108659.1, forward strand.
GGCCGGCTCGGCGAGGGCGGCGCTCTGACCGTCACCGGCCGGGTGAACGACCGGATCGTGCGCGGCGGCGAGAACGTCGACCCGGCCGAGGTCGAGCAGGTGCTGCGCGGCCTGCCAGGCGTGCGTGACGCGGCCGTCGTAGCGCGGGCCCATCCGCTACTCGGTGAGGTTCCGGTGGCGTTCGTGGTTCCCGAGCAACAGACACTCGACGCGGCAGGCCTGCTGCGGGCGTGCGCGGCAGTGCTCTCCGCGCACAAGGTGCCCGACGAGGTGCTCTTCACGCCGGCCGTTCCGCGCACCGCGGCGGGCAAGCCGCGCCGGGCCCTGCTGCGCGAGGCTCTCGCCGAGCGGGCGGCCGAGCCGAGGCTCGAACTGCTCGCCGACCGCACGCCCGGCGAGCGGCTGGCCGCGCTGACCGACCTGGTGTGTGCGGAGGCGTCGGCCATCCGCGGGTCGGCCGCCGATCCGGGCACCGCGTTCGCCGACCTCGGCCTCACTTCCATGGACGCGATGACCCTGTGGCACCGGCTCAGCCTGCGCACCGGACTGCGTCTGCCGGCGACGCTGGTCTGGGACCACCCGAACCCGGCCGCGGTCGCCGCCCACCTGGACACCGAGCTGCACGGTTCGGCCGTACCCGCAACGGCGGTACCCGCAACGGCCGTACCGCAACGCGGCCCGAGGGCCGAGCCCATTGCGATCGTGGCCGTGGGCTGCCGCTACCCGGGCGGGGTGAGTGCGCCCGAGGACCTCTGGCGCCTGGCGGCCGACGGTGTGGACGCCACGAGCGACTTCCCCACCGACCGCGGCTGGGACCTCGCCTCCCTGCACCATCCCGATCCCGACCGGATCGGCACCACGTACACCCGCCGCGGCGGGTTCCTCGACAACGTTGCGGACTTCGACCCGCTGTTCTTCGGCATGTCGCCCCGCGAAGCGCTGGCCACCGACCCCCAGCAGCGGCTGCTGCTGGAGGTCGCCTGGGAGACGCTGGAGCGCGCGGGCATCCCCGCGCCGGCGCTGCGCGGCACCAGCACCGGCGTGTTCGTCGGGCTGATGCACGTCGGCTACGGCAGCGGAGTCCCGGCGCACGAGCTGGAGTCGCACATCGGCATCGGCTCGTCGGGCAGTGTGGCGTCCGGCCGTATCTCGTACGTTCTCGGTCTGCGCGGCCCGGCCATGACCTTGGACACGGCCTGCTCGTCCTCGCTGGTCGCGATGGACCTGGCCGCCAAGTCGCTGCGCGCCGGGGAGTGCACGCTGGCGCTGGCCGGCGGGGTGACGGTGCTGTCGAGTCCGCAGCCGTTCATCGCGTTCAGCCGTCAGCGCGGCCTGTCGCCGGACGGCCGTTGCCGGTCGTTCGCCGCCGGCGCGGACGGCACGGCGTGGGCCGAGGGCGTCGGACTGGTGCTGCTGGAGAAGCTGTCGGACGCCCGCCGCCTCGGCCATCCGGTGCTGGCCGTGCTGCGCGGGTCCGCCGTGAACTCGGACGGCGCGTCGAACGGCCTGACCGCCCCCAACGGCGAGGCGCAGCGCGAACTGATCCAACTGGCGCTGGGCGACGCGGGGTTGCAGGCGGCCGACGTCGACGTGGTCGAGGGGCACGGTACAGGGACCGCGCTCGGCGACCCGATCGAGGCCGGCGCCCTGCTGGCCACCTACGGGCAGCACCGCGATCCGGACGACCCTGTGTGGCTGGGGTCGGTCAAGTCGAACGTCGGGCACACCCAGGCCGCGGCGGGCGTGGCGGGCGTGATCAAGATGATCGAGGCGATGCGCCACGACGAACTGCCCGCCTCGCTCTACGCCGAGAAGCCGTCGCCGAACGTCGACTGGACCGCGGGCGCGGTGCGGTTGCTCGACCGGGCACGGCCGTGGCCACGAGGCGACCGCCCACGCCGCGCGGCGATCTCCTCCTTCGGCATCGGCGGAACGAACGCCCACGTGATCATCGAGGAGCCGTCGGCCGCCGACGACAACCCGAGTCCATGCGCGCCCGCGACCCGACTGCCCCTCACTCCTTGGCTGGTCAGCGGCGGCGACGAAGCCGGTCTACGCGCCCATGCCGCGGCGCTGGCGGCCGCGCTGGCCGATGTGACCGACGAATCGACGGCACTGGACGCCGCGTACTCACTGGCGACGACCAGGGCGCCGCTGTCCCACCGGGCGGCCGTCCTGGCCTCCGATGCCGAGGGTCTGCTCGCCGGGCTGCGCGACCTGGCGGACGGTGTCGACGGCCCTGCGCTGCTCCGGGGCACCGCGCTCACGCGTCCGAAGGTGGCGCTGCTCTGCGCCGGCCAGGGCTCCCAACGCCCGGGGATGGGCCGCGAACTGCGCGCGGCTTTCCCCGTCTTCGACGCGGAGTTCACCGAGCTGTGCGAGGAGTTCACGCCGTACCTCGACCGGCCCTTGCCGACGGTGATCGACGCCCCCGACGACGGCCTGCTCAACCGCACCGACTACGCGCAGCCCGCCCTGTTCGCCTTCTCGGTCGCCCTGCACACGCTGCTCGCCGACTGGGGAGTGCGACCGGACTACCTGGTCGGCCACTCGATCGGCGAGCTGGCCGCCGCCCATGTCGCGGGTGTGTTCTCCCGCTCCGACGCGGTGCGGCTGGTGGCCGCCCGTGGCCGGTTGATGGCGGCGCTGCCGACCGGTGGCGCGATGATCGCGGTGCGTGCGTCGTCGGCCGAAGTGGCGCGCGTGCTCGGGGAGGTCCCCGGCCGGGTGGCGATCGCGGCGGTCAACGGACCGACATCGGTGGTGCTCTCCGGTGACGAGGACGCGGTGGCCGCGCTCGTCGCCCGTATCGGACGGCCGTCCAGGCGGCTGCGGGTGAGTCACGCCTTCCACTCGCCGCTGCTGGATCCGATGCTGGCCGAGTACCGTGCCGTCGCCGAGGCGGTGACCTATCACCGGCCGTCCGCTGCGGTGGTGTCCACGCTGAGCGGTCGTCCCGAGCCGGACGCGCTCGCCGGCGCCGACCACTGGGTGCGGCAGGCGCGGGAGACCGTCCAATTCGCCGACGCGGTGGAATGGCTGGCCGGTGAGGGCGTCACGGCGTTCGTCGAGGCCAGTCCGTCCGCTTCGCTGGCGCTGGCGGCCGAGGACTGTGTCGCGCCGGACGCGCAGGGGGCGTTCCTGTCGTGCCGCGACCCGCGTACGGCGGTCGAGGCGCTGGCCTCGCTGCAGGTGCACGGCGTGCCGGTGGACTGGCGGTCGGTGTACGCCGGCAGCGGTGCACGTCGGCGCCCGCTGCCCACGTATCCCTTCCAGCGACAGCGCTACTGGCTGGACGCGGTCCGGCACCGGACACCGGCCGGACACCCCCTCATGGGACAGGCGCAGCCCGATGCCGACGGGCCGGTGATCCGGCACACCGCCATACTGTCCACCGCCCAGCACCCCTGGCTCGCCGACCACACGATCGGCGACCGGGTGGTGGTGCCCGCGACGCTCTTCGCCGAGCTGGCGTGCCGGGCCACCGGTGCGCCGGGCGTCGTCCGGCTGGCCGAACTGGCCTTCCACGAACCGCTCGTACTGTCCCCGGCGGAGCGTGTGCAGGTTCAGGTGGTGGCCGGGGCCCCGGACGAAGCGGGCGGGCGGCCGGTCACCGTATGGGCTCGCACGGCCGACGCCGAGGAGCCATGGAAGCGGCATGCCACCGCGACGACCGCACCGGCCGAGGCGCCGCCCACCGATGCGCCCGGGGCGTGGCCTCCCCCGGACGCCGAGCGGATCCCGGTCGACTACACGCGCCTCGCGGCCGACGGCCATCGCTACGGGCCCGCCTTCCGCGCGGTGACCGCCCTGTGGCGACAGGAGGGTGACGTCTTCGCCGAACTGGCGCTGGCGCACGGGGAAGCGGCGACCGCGGGCTCGTACGCCCTGCACCCCGCCCTGTTCGACGCGGCTCTGCACGCCGCGCTGCTGGCCGAGGCACCCGGCGAGCGGGCACGTGAGCCCCGGGCCCCGCTCGCCTGTACCGGCGTGACCGTGTACGCCACCGGTGCTTGTGCCGCGCGGGCCGTCGTACGGCGGCTCGGCCCGGACGAGTTCCGGGTCACCCTCACCGACCCGGCCGGCCGTCCTGTCGCCGCGGTGGAGTCCGTGGTCACCCGCGCGATCCCGGCGGCGGCCCTCACACGTGCCGAGACGTACCGCCTCATCTGGCGGCCCGCGGCGCCGGTCCACGACGCGATCCCGGAGCACGAGCTGCTCGATGTCGCCCAACTGGCCGCTGCCCTGCCCGACAACGCCACCCGGCCCGAGCGCGTCCACGGGCTTCTGACGGCCGTGCTGGACGTCGTACGCGACTGGACCACCGATGCGCGGCCGGGCCGGCTGATGGTGCTCACGCACAACGCCACGGGCGACGACCCGGACCTCGCCGAGGCGGCGGTCGCGGGACTCGTGCGCAGTGCCCAGTCCGAGCACCCCGGACGGCTCGTGCTGGTCGACCAACAGGGAGTCCCGGCTTCGCCGGAGGAACGGGAGACGGCACTGCGGACCGGCGAACCGCAGGTCTCCCTGCGTGACGGTCTGGCCCTGGTGCCCCGGCTGGCTCCTGCCGATGCGCCCACCGCCGAGCCGCCCGTCTTGGGCCCCGAGGGCACCGTGATCGTCACCGGCGGCACCGGCGCGCTCGGAGCGAGCCTCGCCCGGTATCTGGTCGTCGAGCGCGGGGTCCGGCACCTGCTGCTGACCGGTCGGAGCGGCCGGGTACCGGACTGGGTGGCCGACCTGCCCGCCAAGGTGCGTGTGGTGGCGTGCGAGGTGAGCGACCGTACGGCCGTCGACGCGTTGGTGGCGTCCTGCCAACCGGTGCCGACCGCGGTGTTCCACCTTGCCGGGGTGGTGGACGACGGCGTGGTGGACAGCATGACCTCCGGCCGGCTGGGACACGTGCTCGCGCCGAAGGCGGACGGTGCCTGGCACCTGCACGAGGCGACGAAGGACCTCGGTCTGTCCGCCTTCGTGCTGTACTCGTCTGCCGCCGGCGTACTCGGCCGGCCGGGCCAGTCGAACTACGCGGCCGCGAACGGCTTCCTCGACGCGCTCGCACGGCACCGGGTGGCCCGCGGACTGCCTGCCCAGGCACTGGCCTGGGGCCCGTGGTCCACGACGGGCGACGACGGGATGGCCGGCCGCGGCCGCGTCGCGCCCGAACGCGTCGGGGAGGGCGGTGTCCTGTCGGTCAGCAAGCGGGAGGGCATCCGGCTCCTCGACACGGCGCTGCGTATCCCGGAACCGGTGCTGGTGCCGATCCCGCTGGACCGGGTGGCGGCAGTGGCGGCGGGCCCGGCCGCGCCGGCTGTCCTGGCGGACCTGCTGCCGCGGCGCGCGGACCGGGCCGGGCGACTGTCTGAGCCTGATGGACCTGCTGGACCTGATGGACCCGATGAGTCTGGTGGGCCCGGGTCCGCGGGACATGTGGTGGCGGTCGAGGCGGTGGGGCAGGCGCCCGGCGCGTGGCGCGAGCGGCTCGCCGAGGTCGCCGCGCACGAACGCGAAACCGTCCTCGCAGAGCTGATCCGCGTCGAGGTCGCCGCGGTCCTGGGGTTCGCGGACCCGGCGGCGCTCCCTGCCGAACGGCCCTTCACCGACCTCGGCTTCGACTCCCTGACCGCCGTACAGGTCCGCAACCGGCTCAGCGCGTTCACGCGCGTACGGCTGGCTCCTACGGTCGTGTGGGAGTACCCCACCCCGTCCGAGCTGGCCGCGCACGTCCACGCCGCCCTGATCGAGGCGGGCGGCCTGCCGCAACAGGCCATTGGCGTGCCGGAGGCATCCGCCGCACCGGCCTCGGACGGCCCGCGGGAAGCGCAAGCCGGGCCCGGCACCCCCGAACCCCCCGCCCCGCAGTCGCTCCACCGATTCAGCACCGTCTACCACCAAGTGCTCTGCGAGCAACGGCCATTGGAGGCGATGGCACTGCGCTACCTCGCGTCCTACGCCCTGCCGACCTTCCGCGACGGCGACCACGCCAGGTATGCGGTCCCGCCGGTCCGGCTTGCCCACGGTGGCGGCACTCCGGTGGCGTACATCCCGGACTACCTCTCGCCGCTCCATCGCGTCCCCACAGGTCTGGCCGGACAGCTCGAGGGCGAACGGGACCTGTTCCTGCTGGAGCATCCCGGGTTCGGAGCGAGCCGGGCCGTCCCCGACGGCATGGCCGCGCTGGTGCGGACGCACGCCGAGACCGTGCGCGCGCTGCCCACGGACCTGGCACCGGTCCTCGTCGGCCACTGCGCCGGGGGCGCGGTCGCGCACGCCGTGGCCGGGCACCTCGCGCGAGCGGGTCAGCCTCCGGCCGGGGTGATCCTGATCGACACCCATGCGGGCGTGCTGCGCCGCGACGACCCGCGCGGGCTGGCCCTGATGATGGCCGGTGCCGCCCTGCCGGACGATGTCATCGACCAGTTGGACGACTCTCTGCTGATCGCCGGAGGCGGCTACGCCCGCGTGCTGGAGAACTGGCAGCCCGAACCATCGCCGGTTCCGACCCTGTTGCTCCGCGGCCGGCCCACCTCGCACATGCGCGCAACAGACTCTGACCGGGACTGGCAGCCACTGTGGCCGCTGCCGCACGACAGCGCGGACCTCCCCGGCGACCACTACTCCGTACTCAACCGGGACGCCGACAGCACGGCCGCGGCGATCCGCACCTGGCTGACCAGGTGACCCGTGACGCAGCACAGGAGAACAGGAGCCCTTGATGACCTCGGACTACGACCTCGTCGTCGTGGGCGGTGGGCCGGCCGGCTCGACCGCCGCCACGGCTGTGGCCCTGCGGGGTCATCGGGTGCTGCTGCTGGAGAGGGAGACCTTCCCGCGGTACCAGATCGGCGAGTCGCTGTTGCCCGCCACCGTGCACGGCCTGTGCCGCATCCTCGGAGTCGCCGATGAGGTGGCCCGGGCCGGCTTCACCGTCAAGCGGGGCGGGACGATGCGCTGGGGACGCGCCGCGGAGCCCTGGCAGTTCTCGTTCTCCATGACACCGCGCCTGCCCGAGCCGACGGCGACGGCCTTCCAGGTGGAGCGTTCCCGGTTCGACGAGATCCTGCTGCGCAACGCCGAACGCGTGGGCGTCGAGGTGCGCGAGGGCAGTCCCGTACGCCGCGTGATCACCGAGGGCGAGCGGGTGCACGGCGTCGAGTACACCGACCCGGACGGTACGGCGCGCACGACGCACGCCCGGTTCGTGATCGACGCGTCCGGTAACACGAGCCGTATCCACGGCAAGGTCGGCGGAGCGCGCGTGTACTCCGACTTCTTCCGCAACCTCGCGGTGTTCGGCTACTACGCCGGCGGCACCCGCCTCCCCGCACCGAACAGCGGCAACATCTTCTGCGCCGCGTTCGACGCCGGCTGGCTCTGGTACATCCCGCTGCGCGACGACCTGACCAGCGTCGGCGCCGTGATCTCACCCGAGCACTACGCGGCCGTGCAGCACGACCCGCGCGCCGCCTGGCAGGACATGATCAAAGCGTGCCCGCAGGTCGCCCGGCTCCTGACGGACGTGCCGGTCGCGACCGAGCCGCCGTACGACCAGGTACGCGTGCGCAAGGACTACTCCTACTGGAAGAAGTCGCTCTGGACACCGGGCATGGCCCTGGTCGGCGACGCCGCGTGCTTCGTGGACCCGGTGCTGTCCTCGGGCGTCCACCTGGCGACATACGGCGCGCTGCTGGCCGCCCGCGCGGTGAACTCCGCCCTGGACGGCAGCGTCCCCGAAGAGCGCGGCTTCGCGGAGTTCGAGGCGCGCTACCGCCGTGAGTACAGCGTGTTCTACGACTTCCTCATCGCCTTCTACGACATGGAGCGCAACGAGGACTCGTACTTCTGGGCGGCGAAGAAGGTCACCGAGGTGGACATCGACGAGGTCGCCGCCTTTGCCGAACTCGCCGGCGGAGTGGCCTCCGGCGACGAGGCGGTGGGCGCGACGGGCCGGCTCGGCACCTACTGGACCGCCGCCGCGGCCCAACTGGACACCGCGGTGCACCGCCTGACAACCGGCGAGGACCGAGTAAACCCCCTGCTCTCCACCCAGATCGTCACCGACACCTTCCACACCGGCAACACCCTCCAGGAACAGGCCCTGTACGGCGGCCCCCTCGACGACTCGGCCCCGGCCATACAGGACGGACTCACCGTCACTGCGGACGGCTTGTCCTGGGTCGGACGTGCGGGGCACTGATCAGGCAGGGGAATCGGCACCGCCATCCGGCGACCGCAGATCATTTCGCCGTGCGAACCGGGCACGGGCTGCGTCGTGGGCGTAGTAGAAGAACGGGTCCCCTTTCAGGATGATTCGCAGCGGCTCCCGGGAGCGGGAAGGATGAGTTCCGCGAGGTAGTCGTCCACGGCGTCGCGGGTGCAGTCGTTGCGGCCGTAGACGCTGTGTCCTGCCCCCTCGTACGGCAGTAGGACGGTCGTCTCGCGGGTCTGCCTGTGCACATTGGCCGCCCAGGAGAAGTGGTTCGCCGGGTCGTGCCGCGAATGGAGCAGCAGGATCTTGGGCGCCTCGGTGATGCGGAGACGGTGCTCGGGGTTGTTCACCCGGCTCGGCCAGCCGATGCAGCCGGCGACTCCTTCGTGGACGCGAGGGGTGCCACGCATGTGGGGTGCGGCCTGGAGCTCGGCCTGGGTGAGGGCGGCGTACTCCCGGTAGTTCTTCGGGCGCATGCTCCAGTCCTGGCAGAACACCGCGTGGAAGGGCGCCGCTTGTGTGTGCTGAGGCTGTACCCGGTCGGTCTGCTGCCGGGACTTCTTCTCCTCTCCCGGCTTCTGGCTGTCCAACTGCGCTATGAGGGCGGCCAGTTCCTCCCGGTCCGGGCCGTAGAACGCCTTGAAGGCGGACAGAGTGATGTCGTGGGCGGTGAGAGGCTGATCCGGGTTCTCGGGGTCCTGTATCTCCCCTCGGTCGGCCCGGGCGAGCACCGCGTCCCATACGGCGGTGACGTCCCGGCCGTACAGGGCACAGGAACTGGTGGACTCGCACCACTTCACGAACTGTTGGAAGGAGTCCTCGGCAGCGGACGCCGACGAGGTGAGGAACTGCCGGGTGCCGAGGCTGTGGTCGACGTTCGCGGTGAGGGCCATGGCCCGGATCCGGTCGCCGTACTCCTCCGCGTACTGCTGGCCGATCAGTGTGCCGTAGGAGTGGCCGAAGTAGTTGACCTTCCGCTCGCCCAGGGCCTTGCGCAGTGCGTCCATGTCCCGGACGACGCTCAGGGTGTCGGCGTGGTCGAAGACGGGGCCGGTGTGCCGACGGCAGTCCTCGCGTAACGCACCGTTGTACCGGGCGAGTTGATCGAACTCGGCCTGGTTGCGCGGGTAGGACGACGGCCGTTCGGCCAGCAGCTCGGACGAGCACATCACTGGCCGGCTGCCCCCGACGCCTCGTGGGTCGAAGCCGATGATGTCGAACCGGGCCAGGGTGTCCGCGCTGAAGTGGGACGGGGCGCGCCGTACGGCGAAGTCGACGCCCGAATCGCCCGGCCCACCCGGGTTGACCAGCAGCACGCCCACCCGGCGATCCGGATCGGCCGCTGTGCGCCGGGCCACCGCGAGATCGAACGTCTCCCCGCCCGGGCGTGCCCAGTCGACCGGCAGTCGAAGGGTCCCGCATTCCGCCTTGGCGTCCTGGGCGCAGGGCTTCCAGTCGATGGCGTCGGACGCCGCCGGCGCACGGTCGTGCGTCGTCGCACTGGCGACGGGAGTTGAGGCACCCTGCGTCTCCTCCCCCGACGCCGACGTTCCTCCGGCGAGCACTCCGGTGGCGAGTAACCCGGCGGCGAGCGCTCCGGTGAGTGCTCTGAAGAGCGGTTGCATGTAGTTCCTTTCCGAGGCGGTGCCCGTTGATCACGGGCGTTCCTCGATCAACCGTGGCGGGAGCTCACCGCTGTCACAATCGAACGGAAGGGGAATCAGGGCAGAGGCAGGGACGCCGTCGGGGACTTCCTCCGGGTGACTCCTAGGGGTTGCATCCGAATTGCCGCTACCGTTCGGCCATGAGGGCAGCGGTGCACAGCCGGTACGGGCCGCCGGACGTGGTCCGGATCGCCGACGTGGACAAGCCGTCGGCCGGTGAGCGGGACGTACTCGTCAGGGTGCATGCGACCACGGTCAACCGGACGGACTGCGCCTACCGCGCGGCCAAGCCGTTCTTCATGCGCGCGCTCACCGGCATCGCCCGTCCGCGGCGGGCCGTACTCGGGACCGAGTACGCGGGAGTGGTGGAAGCGGTCGGCAGCGACGTCACCTCGTTCGCCGTCGGCGACCGCGTGTTCGGCTACAACGAGGGCGCGTTCGGTACCCATGCCGAGTACCTGGCGGTTCCCCAGGACGACGCGATCGCGCCCATGCCCGACGGCGTGACGTTCGAGGAGGCCGCGCCCGGCACCGAGGGAGCGCACTACGCCCTGTCGTTCGTCAGGACCGCCCGAGTACGCCCCGGGCAGACCGTCCTGGTCAACGGCGCGACAGGCGGCATCGGCTCGGCTGCCGTGCAGTTGCTCAAGCACTACGGGGCCACCGTGACCGCGGTGTGTGACACCACCCACCTGGACCTGGTGAAGGGCCTCGGCGCGGACCGGGTCATCGACTACACCGCGCAGGACTTCACCCGGGACGAGCAGCGGTACGACGCGGTGTTCGACACCGTCGGCAAGAGCACGTTCGGCCGCTGCCGACGGCTGCTGAAGCCCGGCGGGGTGTATCTGTCGTCGGAGCTGGGACCCTTCGGGCAGAACCTCCTCCTGCCCCTCGTCACTCCCCTGTTTCGCGGCAGAAGGGTCAAGTTCCCCTTTCCCCAGCAGAATCAGGAGGTCGTGCGGGACTTGGGGGGCCTGATCGAGGCCGGAAGCTTCAAGCCGGTCATCGACCGACGGTATCCGCTGGAGCAGATCGTCGACGCCTATCGGTACGTCGAGACAGGGCAGAAGATCGGCAACGTCGTCATCACCGTCGCGTCGTGAGACGCGACTGAGCCGCCCGGCGGTCATTTCCGTGGCGGGCGGCTCGGGTCGTGAAGCGTTCAGAGATCGAGGTCGGCGGCGGCACACTGTAGGTGTCCTGGGCCGCTGGACGACACCGGCCGGTGATGCCGATGGCGGGATTCGAACCCGCGTTTCCCGCTGGAGAGGCGAAGTAGCCGCAGCCTGCGCACCTGAACACCCCACAACTTAGTGCTGGCCGGCGCAGCCGTGCACCTGGTTTTCCGGCAGCGCAGGCGGCGGTCCCCCGGCACCGGTCCGTGGGGTGGTCCCACGACGCGCCTACGTTGTTCTGGGCTTGACCGGCACGCACACCCACGCGAGGACAGCGGCGGTTAGGTAGGCGAGCGCGCCGATCGCCATGCTGGTGCGTAGGCCCGTGCTGTGGGCGCCGGCCGTGGCGAGGAGGCTGCCGCCGAGGGCCACGCCGGTGGCGCTGCCGATCTGGCGAGTGGTGTTGAACAGGGCGGAGGCGGTGCCCGAGTAGGAGGCAGGCGCGGCGCTCATCACGGTGGCGGTCGAGCCGGTCAGGGCGAAGGAGGTGCCGAATCCCGCGGCCATCATCGGGGCCACCAGCAGCGCGTACGCGGGGTCGGTTCCCGCCGCGGCCCAGCCGGCCAGGCCCAAGGCGGCCAGGAGCATGCCGGAGACCACCAGCGGGCGGTCACCGGTGCGGCGGCTCAGCCGTCCGGACAGGACGGAGGCGAACATCGTCATCGCCACCGCCGGGAACAGCGCCAGCCCGGTCTCGAGAGCGCTGTAGCCGCGCTGGTGCTGGAATTCCAAGCTGGCGGTGAACACCATGCCGTAGAAGCCGAAGTTGAACAGCAGGCCGATGACGGCGCCGCCGCTCATCGCGCGGGAGTGCAGCAGGTTCAGGGGAAGGGCGGGTGCGCGGGCGAGCCGCTCGCGTACGGCGAACGCCACTGCGGACAGGACGGCAAGGGCGAGGCCGGCGAGTACCGCAGGATCGGACCAGCCTCGCCGTCCTGCCTCGTTGAGCGCCGCGGTGAGCAGTGCCACCGCCGCCACGACCGCGCACTGGGCCGGCCAGTCGAGGGCCCGGGTGGCGCGCCGGGGCGAGGGTGATACGTGCCGTAGCGTCAGTGCGAGGCAGGCCGCGCCGACCGGCAGGTTGATGAGGAACACCCAGCGCCAGCCCACTGTGGAGACGAGCAGGCCGCCCAGCAGCGGGCCGGCGGAGGCCGCGATGCCCGCCATGGAACCCCACAGGCCGAAGGCCCGTGCGCGTGCGGCCGGTGCGGGGTAGGCCTGCTGGAGCAGCGCCAGGGATCCGGGCACGATCAGTGCCGCGCCGAGCCCTTCGACGAGTCGGGCCGCGACCAGGACGGGGGCGTTCGGCGCGAGCGCGCACGCGGCCGAGGACGCCGTGAACACCGCCACGCCCCAGCAGAAGACCCGACGGTTGCCGAGCCGGTCGCCGAGGGCGCCGCCGGTGAGCAGGAATCCGGCGAAGACCATGGTGTACCCGTCGGTGATCCACTGGATGCCGGTGAGGGAGGCCGACAGTTCGCGGCCGACCACCGGTACCGCGACGTTGATGATCGTCACGTCCAGGATCACCATGAAGTACCCGGCGCAGACCGCCAGCAGCGGTGCCCAGGAGCGTTGCCCGGGCTCGGCGCCGTCCGTCGACTCCGCCATCGCCACGGCCCCAGCTCCCTCCCGCCGACGGAAGTACCACGTCGAGGGTCACGGTAAGGGACATATGACGCATAGTTCCCGAAGCCCGCTCCCCCGGCTGGTCGAGCCGCCGAACACCCCGACACTCGCGCCCGGTTCTACTCGAACGCCCTCCGCGCCGCGGAAACGGCCTCCTCGTACCCGAGCGCCCCGTCACGGTCCTTGTCGGCTTCCTCGAACGCGCGTCGGGCCCGAGCCAAGTCGATCCCGATGCCTCTGAGGGCCGCGAGGAATTCCTCGATGTCTATCCGACCGTCGCCGTCCGCGTCGCCGATGACTCTCATCTGGTCGGTGACGGCCTTGAGTGCCGGGTCCAGCGCGGTCATCTCGTCCTCCAGCCGGTCGTCTGGATGTGACTCCTGCCAGGCTGAGTGACGACGGTGCCGCTCGCGTGCCCGGACGGCCAGTCGGGTGACGGTTGCCTCATGCGCCCCTTGTCCCCGTCGGACCTGTCCCGCGTGTGCCCGACGCATCCCGCTCATCGCGCGTGGGGCGGGTGAGCAGCGCCTGCGAGATCGCCACGGCGGACGGGTCGAGCGCGCTCTCGCCGTCCTCCACGTCCCAGATCGCGTTCTGCAGCAGTCGTCCGAGGGTCCAGCCGGTCGCGCGTGCGCGGTCCAGGTCGAGGACCGAGGTGACGAGGTCGAAGCGGCGGCGCACCACGCGCGGGGTGTCGCCCTTGGCGACCAGGTCGTCCCACCTGCTGTTCAGGGCGGGCCAGAGGTCGAAGCCGGGATCGCCGGCGAGCGGCTCCGGATCGATGGCCAGCCACGGCTCGCGTTGTGCGGCGAGGACGTTGTCGTAGTGCAGGTCCCAGTGCAGCATCCGGTCTCCGGGCTCGTCGACCAGTTCGGCCACCGCCGACGCCCAGTCGAGCAGGAGGCGTCGATCCGCCGGGTCGGCCAGGGCGGCGACCGTCTGCGGGACCCCTTCCAGCATCTCCCTGGCGATACTGCCGAGACCGCGCAGTCCCGGCGGCGCGGGCACGCGGACCAGCCGGGACTGGAGCTCGGCGAGGATGCCCATCGCGACGTCGTCGTCCTCGACGGAGCTGAGCGCGCGGGCGGCGTCCAGGCGTTCCAGAAGCATGCCGGTGCTCGCGGGATCGTGGTCGAGCAGCCGCACCATGCCGTGGCCGTTCCAAGTACGCAGCCCGATGAGCGCGGCCGTGACCTCCTCTCGCCGCATCTGGAGCTTGAGGACCGCGCGCGTGCCGTCCTTGCGCAGGACCGGCAGCACGAGTGAGGCCTCCCCGGATCCGGGGTCGCCGTCGCGTCTCAGCTCCCAGCGGTCCATGAGTTCCGTGGCGAGAGCCGGCAGTGCGGCGATCCAGGCCCTCCCCTCGTCGCCGAAGGCTCTGGCACAGGACGTGGCCAGGGATTGCGGGACCTCGGCCGCTTCCAAGGGGCTCCCGCGCCGCTCACGCACAGCCGTGTTCCCTCCGGTCCTCGCCATACGCCCCCAGACCCGCTGCGGGCCGTGCGTGCCATGCTGGATCCAAGGCCTGATCGAGGCAAGCCGACAGGTGGAGTACGCGATGGACTGGGCCCGGTTCGCGCAGCAGCTGGCGTCGATGGCGCGCGATCTGCTCTCGCAGGAGTCGGTCGACGCCACCCTGGAACGGATCACCGCCTCGGCGATCGAGCTCGTGGAGGCCTGTGACGCGGCCGGGATCCTGGTGCTGCACGGCCAACAGGTCCAGTCGCTGGCGCCCACGCAGGAGCTGGTCGTCAAGAGCGACCGGTTGCAGGAGCAGATGCGCGAGGGGCCCTGCTTCGACGCCGCCCGCACGAAGCAGGGCGAGCGCGTGTTCCGGGTCCGGGACTTCACCCAGGATCAGCCGCAATGGCCCTCGTTCGGGCCCGCCGCCCGCGAGCTCGGCGTCGGCAGCATGATGGGCTTCCTGCTCTACACCGAGGACGAGGACCTCGGCGCGCTGAACGTCTACTCGCGCAAGCCCGGCGCGTTCACCGAAGCCAGCGAGCTGGCCGGCTGGCTGCTTGCCTCGCACGCCGCGGTCGCCTTCTCCAGCGCACGCGCCCACGCCCAGATGGAACACGCCGTCGCGACCCGCCACATGATCGGCGAGGCCATGGGCATCATCATGGGCAGCCACGACCTCACCGAGGAGCAGGCCTTCGACGTGCTGCGCCGCTATTCGCAGGAGAACAACATCAAACTGCGTGAGGTCGCCCGCCTGGTCTGCGATCACGGCAGCCTGGCCTGACGGGACGGTTGGGGCGGCTCCCCGGGCTCGTGGTCTGAACCAGAGGAGCCTGGCCGAACCCAGCCCCCAGGGGCACGCCGCCGAGCCCGGCCTCGCACTCCAAGTCCCCAGCCCGGCGCATTTCATCCCGCAGCCAGAGCGCGCACTCGGCATCGCGTCAACAAAATGACTGGAGACGAGACGGTCCGTTTTGTTATGGTGGACGCGTGGCTTTCTACTACTTCCCCTGAGTCCGGGCACGGCGCAGGCCGCCGTTTCCGCTGCCCGTAGACCCTTCGCACACCCCAGGGAAAGTCACGTGCGCGAACGCGCCCATACGCCCATGCCCGCTGCCGTGGCGCAGCTGTCCGTCAAGGACGTCACCAAGTCCTACGGCACCCGGACCGTCCTCGACCAGGTCACCTTCACCGTCCGCCCGGGCGAGAAGGCGGCCGTCATCGGCGAGAACGGCTCCGGCAAGTCCACCCTGCTCCGGCTGCTCGCCTCGGCCGAGGTGCCGGACGCCGGGGAGCTCACCGTCCATTTCCCCGGCGGCATCGGCCACCTCGCCCAGACCCTCGACCTCGACCCGGGCCGCACCGTTCAGGACGCCGTCGACCTCGCCCTCGCCGAACTGCGCGACATGGAGCGGCGGTTGCGCACGGCCGAGGAGCAGCTCGGTGAGGCGTCCGAGGACGAACTGGCCGCGTACGGTGAGCTGCTGATCGCGTACGAGGAACGCGGCGGGTACGACGCCGACGTACGGGTGGACGCCGCGATGCACGGACTCGGGCTCGCCGGGATCACCCGTGACCGCTTGCTCGGCTCCCTCTCCGGCGGCGAGCAGTCCCGGCTCGCGCTGGCCTGCGTCCTGGCCGCCGCCCCCGAGCTGCTGCTTCTCGACGAGCCGACGAACCACCTCGACGCGGCGGCCGTGCACTGGCTGGAGGAGCATCTGCGCGCCCACCGCGGCACCGTGGTCGCGGTCACCCATGACCGCGGCTTCCTGGAACGGATCGCCACCACGATCCTGGAGGTCGACCGGGACACGCACGCCGTACACCGCCACGGCGACGGCTGGGCCGGTTACCGCGCCGCGAAGGCCGCCGCCCGGCGCCGCGCGGAGCAGGATCACCTCGAGTGGCTCCAGGAGATGGCCCGTACCGAGGAACTGCTCGGCGCCGCCGGGAAGCGGCTGGCCACCACCGGCAAGGACCCGCGGCAGGGCTTCGGCAAGCACCGCCGCTCACACGACGCCAAGCTCGGCGGCCAGGTGCGCGCGGCCCGGGAGCGGCTGGCCCACCTGAGGCGCAACCCGGTGGCGGCACCGCCGCAGCCACTGCGGTTCACGGCGACACTGTCGTCGGCGGGCGACGAACCTCCCGGCGGCCACGTCCCCCACCCCGACCACCCGCTCGCCGAACTCGACGCCGTGACGGTCGGCACGCGGCTGCGCCTTGACGGGCCGCTGACCATCGCGCCCCGTCAGCGGCTGCTGGTCACGGGCGAGAACGGCGCCGGCAAGACGACGCTGCTGCGTGTCCTGGCGGGCGATCTGGAGCCGGACGCAGGCTCGGTACGCCGCCCTGCCCGGATCGGATACCTGGCGCAGGAGCTGCCCGCCCGCTCCACGCGGCGGCCGTTGCTCGCCGCCTTCGCGGCCGGGCGGCCCGGGCTGCCGTACGAGTACGCCGAACAGCTCCTGGCGCTTGGCCTGTTCCGTGAGGAGGACCTGGACGTCCCGGTCGCCGCGCTGTCCGCGGGGCAGCAGCGGCGGCTCCAGCTCGCCGCTCTGGTGACCCGGCCCGCGGACCTCCTCGTGCTCGACGAACCCACGAACCATCTCGCGCTCGACCTCGTCGAGGATCTGGAGGCGGCGCTCGCGGCCTACCCGGGGGCGGTGGTGGCGGTCTCGCACGACCGTGCCTTCCGCGAGCGGTTCCCGGGCGAGCGGCTCGAGCTGCGCGGCGGCCGCGGGTTCACCCTCACGGGGCCCGAGTCCTAAGGGACTGTTAGGTCTTGGTCCGCGCTGTTGAACGGCCCCGTCGTGCCATCGACTCTGTGTGCTCCCGGGCCGCAGACAAGGGAGTTTCGATGGCCACACAGACCACGACCGCGGGTGCGCGCGAGTCACGCCACGGCGAACGCAGGGTTGTCAGCAACATCCTGCGCGGATCGATCGGCAATCTGATCGAGTGGTACGACTGGTACGCCTACACCGCGTTCAGCGTGTACTTCGCCGCGGCGTTCTTCCCGTCCGGCGACCAGACCGCCCAACTGCTCAACACCGCCGCCGTGTTCGCCGTCGGCTTCCTGATGCGTCCGATCGGCGGCTGGGTGCTGGGGCGGTACGCCGACCGCCGTGGCCGGCGCGCGGCGCTGACGCTGTCGGTGACGCTGATGGCGGCCGGTTCGCTGATCGTGGCGCTGACGCCGTCGTACGACGCGATCGGGGTCGCCGCGCCGGTGCTGCTGGTGGCGGCGCGGCTGTTGCAGGGTCTGTCGGTCGGCGGGGAGTACTCGACCTCGGCCACCTATATGTCGGAGGTCGCCTCGCCCGGCCGGCGCGGCTACTACTCCAGCTTCCAGTACGTCACGCTCATCGCCGGCCAGCTGACCGCCCTCGGCCTCCAGATCGTCCTCCAGCAGCTGCTCAGCGGCACGCAGATGGAGTCGTGGGGCTGGCGGATCGCGTTCGTCGTCGGTGCCGCAGGGGCGATCGTCGTGCTGTGGCTGCGGCGCGGCATGGACGAGTCGGAGAGCTTCGAGCGCGTGGCCGCCGAGGGCGGGGACGAGAAGGACGGCGGTCCGGCGCGCGGCAGCCTGCGCATGCTGCTGTCCTACCCGCGGCAGTGCCTGATCGTCGTCGGCCTGACCATGGGCGGCACGCTGTTCTTCTACACGTACACGACGTACCTGCAGAAGTTCATGGTCAACACCAGCGGCATCGCCAAGCCGACGGCGGCCTGGATCAACTTCTTCGCGCTGCTGGTGTTCGTCGTGCTCCAGCCGGTCATGGGACTGCTGTCCGACCGCATCGGCCGGCGTCCGATGCTGATCGGGTTCGGCGTGCTGGGGGCGATCGTGGTGGTGCCCTCGCTGACGCTGCTGTCGCACACCAGCGATCCCGTGTACGCGTTCCTGCTCATGGTCGGTCCGCTGGCCGTCAGTTCGCTGTACACCTCGATCAGCGCGGTGGTGAAGGCCGAGCTGTTCCCGACCTCGATCCGGGCGCTGGGCGTCGGCCTGCCCTACGCGCTGACCGTGGCCCTGTTCGGCGGGACGGCCGAGTACGTCGCCCTGTGGTTCAAGGACGCCGGCCACGAGAGCTGGTACTTCTACTACGTCACCGCCTGCGTCCTGGTCTCGCTGCTCGTCTACATTCGGATGCGCGAGACGTCGGACGGATCGCCGCTGGAGAGCGAGGCCAAGGACTGACGGGAGGGTGGCGGGCGTGCACGTACTGCTGGCCGAGGACGACGACGGGGTAGCGGGTGCGCTGACCGAGGTGCTGTACGAGCACGGTCATCTGCCCACCCGGGTGCGGCGCGGCGAGGACGTCCTCGCCCGCCACCGGCAGGCCGACCTGCTGCTGCTCGACCTCGGTCTGCCCGACCTCGACGGGCTGGAGGTGCTGCGCAAGGTGCGCGCGGTGAGCGGCCTTCCGGTCGTGGTCCTCACCGCGCGCGGTGACGAACGGTCGGTGGTGCGCGGCCTGCGGCTGGGCGCCGACGACTACCTGGTCAAGCCGGTGCGGCTGGCCGAGCTGCTGGCCCGGATCGACGCCGTCACCCGCCGCGCCGCCCCGCCGACCGCGCCGGCGCCGCGTACGGTGCGCGCCGGTGACGTCGAGGTCGATCTCGACGCGCGCAGGGTGACGGTGGGCGGCGCGGAGGTGCGGCTGACCACGAAGGAGTTCGCGGTGCTGGCCGCGCTGGCGGGCCGGGCGGGTACGGCGGTCAGCCGGCAGCAGCTGATGGACGAGGTGTGGGGCGACGCCTATCTGGCGGTGTCCCGCTCGCTGGACGTCCATCTGACCCAGCTGCGGGCGAAGCTCGGCCGCCCGGACGTGCTGACCACGATCCGCGGCTTCGGCTACCGGTTCGGCGGCTGACCCCGTCCCATGCGTACCCGGGTGCTGACCGTCGTCCTGGCCTTCGCGGTGCTCGCGGTGGCCGGTTTCGCCGTGCCCCTGCTCGGGGTCACCGGCACGCAGCGCACGGAGCAGCTCGTCGCGGCGCGCACCGGCGACCTCGACCGCTTCGCCGGTCTGGCCGGGCAGGCCGCCGAGAGCGGTGACACCGGCGCGCTGACCGCCGAGGTCACGCGGTACGCCGAGCTGTACGGCGAGGCGGTCGTGGTCGTCGACGCCCGCCGTGCCCCCGTGGTGGAGGCGGGAGGTCTGCGCGCCGCGGACCCGGCCGTGGCCCGTCTCGTCGACGCGGCGCTGCGCAACCAGCGCGTCTCGCCCGGAGGCACGCTGCGCCCCTGGTCCCGGGGCGACAAGCTGCTCGCCCGCCCGGTGGGCACCGGCACCCGGGTGTCGGGCGCCGTGGTGCTGCGGGCCTCGGTGCGGGCCGCCGCCGACGACATCGCCCTGCGCTGGGCACTGGTCCTGGCCGGGGCGGGCCTGTTCGCCGTGGCCTGCGTGCTGCTCGCCCGCGCCGCCACGCGGTGGGTCGTACGGCCCCTGCATCACCTGGACCGCGCGGTCGGCGCGCTCGCGGCGGGGCTGCCGGCCGAGCACGCCCGGGGCGGCGGCCCGCCCGAGCTGCGGCAGCTGGCCACCGGCTTCAACCGCATGGCCGACGCGGTGACCACCGCACTGGAACAGCAGCGCCGCCTGGTGGCCGACACCTCGCACCAGCTGCGCAATCCGCTCGCCGCGCTGCGCCTGCGCATCGACTCCCTGCAGCTCCGTCTGCCCGACTCCGCCACCCGCACGTACACGGGCGTGACCGCAGAGCTCGAACGCATGGAGCACCTCCTGGACGACCTGCTCGCCCTCGCGAACGCCGAGCACCGCGCCGGGGAACTGGCTGTGACGGACGCGCCGGAGGCGTCCTGCGACGCGACGGGGGTCGCCGACGCCCAGACGCAGCTGTGGCGCCCGGTGGCCGAACAGGGCGGCGTCCACCTCGACCGCGTCCCCGGTCCCGCCGTCCTGGTGGCCTGCACGGAGGGCGAGCTGGCCCAGGTCGCCGACATCCTCCTGGACAACGCGATCAAGTACGCCGGGAGCGGCGCCCGCGTCGAGACGCGCTGTTTCGCGGCGGGCCCGGACGCGGTGTTCGAGGTGCGGGACGACGGCCCGGGGCTCGGCCGGGCCGAACTCCCCCAGGCGGGCACCCGCTTCTGGCGCTCCGAGCGCCATCGGGACGTACGCGGCAGCGGCCTGGGGCTGGCGATCGCGGAGCAGCTGGTGGCCGGCCGGGGCGGACACGTCGAGTTCGCGTCGGCCGAACCGCACGGGCTGCGGGTCAGGGTCGTGCTCCCGCGCGCCCGGCAGGAGACGCCCACGACGAAGGGGCGTACGCCATGACCGGCACGGCTCGTCGCACCGTGCTGCGCGCCGCCCTCGGCGTGGCGGGTACCGGACTGCTCGCGGCCGCCGGGACGGCCGACTCCCGGCACACGGACCGTGGCCCGCAGGGCAGGCTGCGGATCGCGACCGGCGAGTCCGGCAACCTCTACGCGGCCTTCGGCCTGCTGCTCGCCGACCAGGTGCGGGCGGCCTACCCCCGGCTGTCCTGCGAGGTGATCAACAGCGAGGCCAGCGTGGACAACATACGCATGCTGCAGTCCCGCCGGGCCGATGTGGCGCTGTCCCTGGCCGACATCGCGTGGGCCGCGTACGGCGGTTCGCAGCCGTTCGCCCGGCGGGTGCCCCTGCGGGCGATCGGCCGGGTGTACGAGAACTACCTTCAGTTGGCCGTGCGCGCCGACGCGCCGATCCGGTCCGTCGCCGACCTGGCGGGGCACACCGTCTCCCTGGGCGCGCCCGCGTCCGGCGGCGCCGTGCTCGGCGAGCGCCTGCTGCGTGCCGCGGGGTTGACCCCGGGTGCCGACGTCCGGGTCCGCCGTATGTTGCTGCCGCGGGCGGTACGCGCGATGCGGGACGGTGAGATCGACGCCCTGCTGGTGTCGGGCGGCCTGCCGCTGCCGGCGCTCTCCGGGCTCGGCGCCCGGCGCGGCATCCGCCTCCTGCCGCTCGCCGCGCTGCTCCCCCGCCTGCGTGCCGGTACGGAGCCCTCCGGGCCGGGTCTCGAGGCGGTGACGGTGCCGGCGGGGGCGTACCCGGGCACGCCCGAGGTGACCACCATCGGTGTGGCCAACCTGCTGCTGTGCCGCCCCGACCTGCCCTCCCCCGTCGCCGCCGCCCTCACCGACGTCCTGGTGCGCCGCGCCACGCACCTCGTCCCCACCACGGCCCTGGGCACCCAGTTCCTGGACGCCCGCAGCCTGATCTCGACCGGCGCCGTGCCGCTGCATCCCGGTGCGGTCGTCGCGTACCGCGAACTGCACGGCTAGCAGCGCGCCGGCAGGCCCCGCCCGTACGGGTCCCTCGTGCGCGGACCGGTCCCGCCCCTGACCTATCTTGGCCTGCATGCAGTCATACACGATCGGCCAGGCCGCACGGCTGCTCGGCGTGAGCCCGGACACCGCGCGGCGGTGGGCTGACGCGGGGCGCGTGGCGACCCATCGCGACGAGGGCGGCAGACGGCTCATCGACGGGAAGGACCTGGCCGCCTTCTCGGTGGAGCTCGCCAAGGGCGGCAGCGGCGAGGAGGACGCCTCCTACACCTCGGTCCGCAACGCCTTCCCCGGCATCGTCACCGCGATCAAGCTGGGGGACGTGGCCGCCCAGGTGGAGATCCAGGCCGGACCGCACCGGCTGGTGTCGCTGCTGACGCGGGAGGCCGTGGAGGAGTTGGGGCTGGAGGTGGGCATGGAGGCCACCGCCCGGGTGAAGTCGACGAACGTGCACATCGACCGCGTCTGAGCGTGCCGGGCGGTGACCCCCGCGCTCACTTGGTGACCGAGTAGGAGTGCGCGCCGGTCCCGGCGAGGGCGCCGCCGTCCACGATCAGGTACTCGTCGCGGATCGGGCGGCCCGCGAACCAGGACTCCAGGATCTCGCGGGTGCCCGCGGCGTAGCGGGCCTGCGCGGAGAGGGAGGAGCCCGAGATGTGCGGGGTCATGCCGTGGTGCGGCATGGTGCGCCAGGGGTGGTCGGCGGGGGCCGGCTGCGGGTACCAGACGTCTCCTCCGTAGCCCGCCAGCCGCCCGCTGCGCAGGGCGCGGTCCACGGCGTCCCGGTCCACGATCCTGGCCCGGGCGGTGTTGATGAGGTAGGCGCCCCGCTTCATCGTCGCGAGCAGTTCGTCGCCGAAGAGGCCCTCGGTCTCCGGGTGCAGTGGTGCGTTGATCGTGACGACGTCGCAAGTAGGCACCATGTCGGCGGCCGTCGCGTGGAAGGTGAGCCCGAGTTCCTCCTCCAGCTCGCGCGGCAGCCGGTGCCGGTCGGTGTAGTGCAGCTTCACGTCGAAGGGCGCGAGGCGCCGCAGCACCGCAAGGCCGATGCGGCCCGCGGCGACCGTCCCGACGTGCATGCCCTCCAGGTCGTACGAGCGGGCCACGCAGTCGGCGATGTTCCAGCCGCCGTCCCGCACGACCTGGTGGGACGGCAGGTAGTTGCGCACCAGGGACAGCGTCGTCATCACCACGTGCTCGGCGACGCTGATGCTGTTGCAGTACGTCACCTCAGCGACCGTCACCCCGTGCGCGATGGCCGCGTCGAGGTCGACGTGGTCGGAGCCGATGCCCGCGGTGACGGCCAGCTTCAGGTTCCGGGCGGCCGCGATGCGCTCCGCGGTGAGGTACGCCGGCCAGAACGGCTGCGAGATGACGACGTCCGCGTCGGGCAGTTCACGGTCGAAGACGGATCCGTCGCCCTCCTTGTCGGAGGTGACGACGAGGGTGTGGCCGGCCTTCTCCAGGTAGTCGCGCAGGCCGAGTTCCCCGGAGACGCTGCCGAGGAGGTGGCCGGGGGTGAAGTCGACGGCCTCGGGAGTGGGGGTGGTCTGGCCGCCGGGGTAGTGGTCGATGGCCGGCAGGTCGTCGCGGGCGTACGCCTTCGGGTATCCGTCGGTGGGGTCGTCATACAGGACGCAGAGCACCTTGGCCATGTCGCGGCTCCTCAACTGGCGTTGCGGGAAGATGCGGTTCACGATCCTCGTCGCCGAACGCCCTGGTCAAAGCGAACCTCGCTATGCCCGGATAGGCCGCGGCTATCAGCTGCGCAGATACGTCCGCAGACGTGCCTCCAATGCGTCGCGCACGCCCGCCTCGCGTGCCACCTTCAGCAGCGCCTGCGCCAGGACCGACTGGGGTTCGCTGCGGGCGACGACCAGCCCGACGCGTGGTCCGTGCGCGGGGCCCTCCAGCGGGACCACCCGCATCCCCTCCGGCACCCCGAACATGTGCAGCCACGCGTGAGAGATCACGCTCGACCAGCGGCCGCCGGGCAGATGGGCGTAGAGCCCGGCGACGCTGTCCGTCTCGATGGCGGGGGCCGCCGTGGCGCCGTCGGCGGCGAAGCAGTCGTCGATGATCCGCCGGTTGCGCATCCGCGGGGACAGCAGGCACAGCGGCAGGGCGGCGGCCTGCGACCAGCGCGCGGTGTCGGAGCCTCCCAGCGGCCCGTCGACAGGGGTGAGGAGCATGTACCGCTCCTCGTAGAGCGGATGGCGGCGGACCTGGCGCAGCGTGTCGTCGTCCAGGTAGGTCATCGCCGCGTCCAGCTCGAACTCCGCCAGTCCGTGGGTGATCTGCGCCGACGACAGCGACTCCAGGGCCACCGCGGCGCGCGGGTGCCGCTCGCAGAAGGGAGTGGTGAGGAGGGAGGCGACGGGCAGGGCCGTCGGGACGACACCCAGCCGCAGGGTGCCGGTCAGGCCGCCACGCAGGGCCGACAACTCCTGGCGCAGTGCGTCCTGCTCGGCGAGGATGCGGTGCGCCCACGCCAGGACCACCTCGCCCTCCGGCGTCAGTCCCTCGTAACGGCGGCCCCGGCGCACGATCGGCACGTCCAGTTCGCGTTCGAGCCGACGGATCGCGGCGGACAGCGACGGCTGAGAGACGTAGCAGGCGGCGGCCGCCCGCGCGAAGTGCCGCTCGCGGGCGAGCGCGACGAGGTACTCCAACTGACGCAGCAGCATGCGCGACCCCCTGGGGTTCCGGTGTGCCGACGTACAGCATGGTCGCGGTTCGTGCGGGAGCGGGCGGCCGAGGAGAGCCCCTTCAACCCGGTCGCCCCCGCCTTCGCCGACGCCCTGCCCGCTGCCGTCCTCCCCGT
This sequence comes from Streptomyces sp. NBC_01092, assembly GCF_045039535.1. Classification (NCBI taxonomy): domain Bacteria; kingdom Bacillati; phylum Actinomycetota; class Actinomycetes; order Kitasatosporales; family Streptomycetaceae; genus Streptomyces; species Streptomyces sp. NBC_01092. The sequence goes on from NZ_CP108659.1 coordinate 537,620, forward strand.
CAGTCCCAGGCGCTGTATCCGCCGTCCACGTGAATCGCCTCGATGCCGCTGATGTACCGGGCGCCGCAGCGGTCCTGGGGCAGGACGAGCTGCGGTCCCGCACGGTCGAGCGGCGTGCCGTCGAGGGTGACCGCCAGCAGGACGGGGGCACGGCCGAAGTCCGGGTCGATCTCCGCCCAGGACAGCAGGGCACGGTGGCCGTCGGCGCCGCGCACGGCGATCAGGAAGCGCAGGCGGTCCTTGCGGCGGGCGGGGTCGAAGACGGGACCGGCGTCCGTGAGGACGTCGTGCAGGAGCGGCCCGGTGAAGCGATGGTTCTGCACGCCGCTGGTGGCGCACTCGAAGGCGACCTCCGCGCGGTGCTGGGGCCAGCCGAGCAGGTCGGGCACCGTGAGGCGGGCCGGGTGGTCCAGGTCTCCGGCGAGGACGAGTTCAGCCGCCGGTCCGGCGGTCGTACGGGCAGCTGCGAGGGACTGACTCACGGGCTACCACCTCCCGGGTGACCGTACCCGAACACCGCCCCCGTAGAAACGCACATGCCATGCCAACAGATGATGGATGCGGCTCATGCAAAGCGACAGGAGACTTTCCCCTCGCAGTTGCGGCATTATCATCGGCGTATCGTCACCGACGTGATCCTCGGGGATGTGTCGGCGCAGGTGGAGATCCAGGCCGGACCGTTCCGGATGGTACGAGGTCGTCGAAAGACCGTAGCTGAGTCCGTCAGGACCAAAGGGGAGTGGACCCGTGATGACCCGTTCCGTGCGCCGGACCCGCCGGATGTTGAAGGTGACCGGCGCAGGCGCCGCCGCCCTGCTGGCCCTGAGTGCCTGCTCGTCCTCCGACTCGGATTCCGCCGGGTCGGACTCCTCGGCGTCGGCCTCCGCGTCGGACAAGCTGTCCGGCGAGGTGACCGTCTTCGCGGCGGCCTCGCTGAAGGAGAGCTTCACGACGCTGGGCAAGGAGTTCGAGAAGGAGCACCCGGGCACGAAGGTGACCTTCAGCTTCGGCGGCAGCGACGCCCTCGCCGCGAGCATCACCGGCGGTGCGCCCGCCGATGTGTTCGCCTCGGCCAGCCCGAAGACGATGAAGATCGTCACCGATGCCGGGGACGCCACCGGCACTCCGGCCACCTTCGTCCGCAACCAGCTGGAGATCGCGACCCTGCCGGGCAACCCCGACAAGATCGCCTCCCTGAAGGACCTGACCGAGTCGGACCTGAAGGTCGTGCTGTGCGACAAGACGGTGCCGTGCGGCGCCGCCGCCCAGAAGGCCGTCGACGCGAGCAAGCTGAAGCTGACGCCGGTCTCCTACGAGGAGGACGTCAAGTCCGCCCTCAACAAGGTGGTGCTGAAGGAGGCCGACGCGGCGGTCGTCTACAAGACCGATGTGAAGGCCGCGGGTGACACGGTGGAGGGCGTGGAGTTCCCCGAGTCGGCCGACGCCATCAACGACTACCCGATCACCGTGCTGAAGGAGTCGCAGAACACCGAGGCCGCCAAGGCGTTCATCGCGCTGGTGCAGTCCCCCGAGGGCCAGAAGGTCCTTTCCGAGGCAGGGTTCCTCCAGCCGTGACCTCCCCGTCCATGGACAAGGCCGACGCCGCGGACACCCTGACCGGTGGCCCGCGGCGCCGCCGCGTTCGCGGGGACCGTGCCGGCCGGCGCGTACGCGGGGGTGCGCCGCTGCCGCTGCTCCTGCCCGCGCTGATCGGACTGGCCTTCCTTGTCCTCCCGCTCGTCGCCCTGCTGATCCGGGCGCCGTGGCGCAGCATGCCCGACCTGCTGACCAGCTCCGAGGTGTGGCAGGCCCTGCAGTTGTCCCTGGTCTGCGCGACGGCGGCGACCGCGGTGAGCCTGGTGATCGGGGTGCCGCTGGCCTGGCTGCTGGCCCGGGTGGAGTTCCCCGGGCGCGGTCTCGTACGGGCCCTGGTCACCCTGCCTCTGGTGCTGCCGCCGGTCGTCGGCGGTGTGGCGCTGCTGATGGCGCTCGGCCGCAACGGCGTCGTGGGCCGGTGGCTGGACGACTGGTTCGGGGTCACGCTGCCGTTCACGACGGCGGGCGTGGTGGTGGCGGAGGCGTTCGTCGCGATGCCGTTCCTCGTCATCAGCGTGGAGGGCACGCTGCGCGCCGCCGATCCGCGCTACGAGGAGGCCGCCACGACCCTGGGCGCCTCCCGCTTCACCGCGTTCCGCCGGGTCACCCTGCCACTGATCGCCCCCGGCATCGCCGCCGGAGCCGTCCTCGCCTGGGCCCGGGCGCTCGGCGAGTTCGGGGCGACGATCACCTTCGCCGGCAACTTCCCGGGCCGTACCCAGACCATGCCGCTCGCCGTCTACCTCGCCCTCCAGAACGACCCCGAGGCGGCGATCGCCCTCAGCCTGGTGCTGCTGGCCGTGTCGATCGCCGTGCTGGCGGGGTTGCGTGACCGATGGATGACCGCCTCATGACCGACACCGAGAAGACCACAGTCTTCGAGAAGACCACAGTCGACGCTCGCACCGGGACCGGTGAGGGCCTCGACGCCCGGCTGGTGGTGGAGCGTGGCGCCTTCCGACTGGACGTGACCCTGAACGCCGCACCCGGCGACGTGGTCGCGCTGCTCGGTCCCAACGGCGCGGGCAAGACGACCGCCCTGCGGGCCCTCGCCGGTCTCGTCCCCCTGTCCGACGGTCATCTCCGGCTGGACGGTGCGGAGTTGGACCGTACGCGTCCGGAGTCCCGGCCGGTCGGGGTCGTCTTCCAGGACTACCTGCTGTTCCCGCATCTGTCCGCGCTGGACAACGTGGCGTTCGGGCCGCGCTGCCATGGGGCCACCAAGGCTCAGGCCCGTGCGCGGGCTGCCGGGTGGCTGGAGCGCATGGGTCTCGCCGAGCACGCCGGCAGCAAGCCGCGCAGGCTCTCCGGCGGTCAGGCGCAGCGTGTCGCCCTCGCCCGTGCGCTGGCCACCCATCCGCGGCTGCTGCTGCTCGACGAGCCGCTCGCCGCCCTGGACGCCCGCACCCGCCTCGACATCCGCGCCCAGCTCCGCCACCACCTGGCCGATTTCGAGGCGGTCGCCGTGCTCGTCACGCACGATCCGCTGGACGCCATGGTCCTGGCCGACCACCTGGTCGTCATCGAGGGCGGCCATGTCGTGCAGGAGGGCACGCCGTCCGACATCGCCCGGCATCCGCGCACCGACTACATCGCGCACCTGGTCGGCCTCAACCTCTACCGGGGAGAGGCCCAGGGGCACACGGTCCGCGTCGACGCGGGACCCGCGATCACGACCACCGAGGACCTCACCGGGCCGGTCTTCGTCGCCTTCCCGCCCAGCGCGGTCACCCTGCACCGCGAGCGCCCCACCGGCTCCAGCGCCCGCAACCTCTGGCGCTGCGAGGTGGCGGGCCTGGAGACCCACGGCGACCAGATCCGCGCCGACCTCACCGGCGAACTGCCGCTGGCCGCCGACCTCACCACCATCGCCGCCGCCGAGCTCGACCTGCGCCCCGGCGTCACGGTGTGGGCGACAGTGAAGGCCACCCAGACGCACGCGTACCCGGCGTGAGGGACAGCGCGTCGCAGGGCTGCCTTGGTCTGCGAGGGGTCGCGGGGTGTTTGCCTCGCGGCTGCGACGGGGTTCCCGCGGGCGGCGCACGTGCCGGACTACGGTGGACCGGACAGCACCCCGAACGGGGGCAAATCCCCCATACCCTGCGAGGCGTACGACCATGAGCCTGAGCATCCGCAACCAGATCCCCGGCACCGTCACCTCCGTCACCCCGGGGGAGGCCATGGCGACGGTCAGGGTCCGCCTCGCCGGCGGCCAGGACGTCACCGCCGCCATCACCGCCGACGCCGTCAAGGACCTGGGCCTCGCGCAGGGCTCCGCCGTACACGCCCTGGTCAAGGCCACGGAGGTCGCGCTGGCGACCGGCCCGGTGGAGGGGCTGTCCATCCGCAACCGGCTGTCCGGCACGGTGCGCGAGGTCGCGACGGGCGCCGCCATGGCCTCGGTGCGCGTCTCGGTCGACGGCGGCGAGATGACCGCCGCCATCACCAAGGACGCGGTCACCGATCTCGGCCTCGCGGCGGGCTCCGCCGTCACCGTCCTGTTCAAGTCGACCGAGGTGTCGCTCGCGACCGTCTGAGCCCGGTACGGCGTCCCAAGGGGGCGAGTCCTGAACGGTCAACTGCCGGGTGCCTCCTGGAGCTTGGCGAGGGTCAGGACCTCGCCGCCGATGCCCCAGCCGCCGTCGGGGACCTCCTCGACGAGCACCAGGGTGGTGGCCCGGGCGCGTTCGCCGTAGACGTCGACGTACAGCTGGGTGGCGGCGGTGACGAGGTGCTCCATCTGCTCGGTGGTGAGGGTCCCGGCGGGGACCTTGAAGTTCGCGAACGGCATGGTGGGGGCTCCCTGGACTCGGGGTCGGTAACGGCACTTGCGGGCTCCACCATCGGTCGGCGCCAGGCCCGTGACCAGGGCTGTGCTCACCCTGGGGTTGCCATCCCCTGGGTGGGCGGGCCGGTCGGGGGCAGGATGGGCGGCGTGAACCTCTCCGAACTCGCCGCGTTCCTCAAGTCCCGGCGCGCCCGTGTGCGGCCCCGCGATGTCGGGCTCACGGCCGGGCCCCGCCGTCGCGTCCCGGGTCTGCGCCGCGAGGAGGTGGCGCAGTTGGCCGGCCTGTCCGCGGACTACTACACGGAGCTGGAGCGCGGCCGAGGGGCACAGCCCTCCGACCAGACGCTGGCCGCCCTGTCGCGCGCGCTGCGGCTGAGCAGGGACGAGCGCGACCACCTCTTCCACCTGGCGGACCGCCGTATCCCCCCGGCCGCGCACGGCCCGGCCGCACACGTCGAGCCCGGCCTGCTCAGCCTGCTCGACCGGCTCACCACGACGCCCGCCATGGTCATCACCGCTCTCCACGAGACCTTGGCGCAGAACGCACTGGGCGCCGCCCTGGTCGGAGCACATCCGCCGGTCGGCGCGCCGGCGGCGGCCGGCCCCACGACCGGTTTCCTCTACCGCTGGTTCACAGAGCCGTCCTCGCGCGACCTGTATCCGCCCGAGGACCACCCCCACCACTCCGCCGTGTTCGTCTCCGACCTGCGGGCGGTGGCCGCCCGGCACGGCCGGGACGCCGGGATCGCCGGGCTGGTGGCCCGACTGCGGCGGTCCAGCGAGGAGTTCACCGCGCTGTGGGACACCGGTGACGTGGGCGTGCGCCGGGCCGATCACAAGCGGATCGTCCATCCCACGCTCGGCGTCATCGAGGTGGACTGCCACAGCCTGTTCAGCGAGGACGGCCACCAGCGGCTGCTGTGGTTCACCGCGCCGCCGGGCTCGCAGGGCGCGGCGCGGCTGGAACTGCTCCCCGTGATCGGACGCCAGGACATGTCGGCGGCGGGTGAGGAACGGGCCGTCTGAGGGCCGGCGAGCTCGCCGGGCACACCGGCTCGGGAGCCGCGCTCACCCCTCTGGGGAGTTCAGCCACTTCTGGCCGCCGAGCGGGAACTCGTACGCCGGACGCCCATTGTTGCCGCTCGTCCGGAACGGCTTCCCGCCGTCGTCGACGACCAGCGTGCCCTTGCGGTCACCGCTGGACCACGCCAGCTCCAGGTACCACCGCACGTCGTACGCCGACGCGTCGGCCGTGACCTCGAAGACCTCCGGGTCCGACTCGCTCACCTTGAACGGGAAGTCCCGCTGCCCGGCACCGGCGACGACGGTCGGCCGAGCGCCGTCGAGTGCCACGGTGAAGGGCCGGGTCGGCACGTTGCCTCCGCACCCGACGCCCATCACGTAGTCGTTCCAGACCGGTGGCGTGTCCTTGCCGACCACCCGGACCTTCAGGCCGTCGACGACCACCGTCTCCTCCCCCGTGCCCTGGACGGTGAGCGTCAGCAGCTGCTCCCCTGCCGACACCGCCTTGTACGCCCCGACCCAGGCCGGCGCGTCCTGCTCCACCGGCGGCGGACCGACCTCCGTCGCGGGCCGGTCGATCAGATAGTGCTGGGAGCAGGGGCCCTCCCAGCTGTACGGCCGGGTGTGCACGGTGAGGGGAGGCTTGGAGTCCGGCTTGTCGGCCGTGCCTGCCCCGCCGTTTCCCGTGCCCTTCGTCGAGGTCGCAGAGGGCGAGGGGGACTTCGGCCGGTCGGGCTCGGTGCTCTTCGACGGGGACGCCGACGCGCTCTCCTCGCTCTTCGCCGGACGGCCGGATGCGTCCTTCGAGGCGGCGGCGCCGACGGCGCTGCCCCGGCCCGCGTCGCCCTGCTCCCCGCCCGACGGCAGACTCACAGCCAGCGCGGCGCCGCCGAGGACGACGGCCAGGCCGACACCGGCGAGGACGGCGGTACGGCGCTGGAGGCGACGAGGGCGCTGCGGACGGTCGGGCTGGATGGGGCCCGGGGTGTCGGCGGAAGCGGACGCGACCTCGGGAGGGTCGGCGGGGGCGGACACGGCTGCAGGAGGGCTGGCGGGGCGGGACACGGCCGCAGAGGTATCGCCGGTAACCGACACGGTCTCAAGCGGGTCGGGCACGACGGTCGCGCTGTCGGAGGGAGTCTGCGCGTCCCCCGCCCCCTTCCTCCCCCGAAGCGCATCCGCCAGCACCCACCGCCGGTGCAGCTCCACCAACTCGTCCGGCGATGCCTTGCACAGCCGGGCCAGCCGCTCCACGGGCGCGTAGTCGGTGGGCACGGCGTCGCCGTTGCAGTACCGATGCAGCGTCGACGTGCTCATGTGCAGCCGTTTGCCGAGGACTCCGTAGCTGAGTCCCGAGCGGTCCTTCAACTGCCTCAGGAATGCAGCGAAATCGGCCGCCGCAGTGCCTTCCGACACCGTTCCTCCCTCCCCCAGGTCCCATTCCCCCGTTCCAGGGGAAGGGCATTTCACCAGGTCAGACGCGTTCCAGTCGTTCCAGTGTCCCTCATCGCCCGCCGGACGTGGCGGCCGGGACGGGACCCGGATCATGCTCTGGTCATCCAAGCACGCCGCTCCCGGCAACCGGTCGAGCGGATGCGCCCAAACCCTTTGCACGGACAAGGAATCAGCCATGCGCACCTTCCGCCACGCCCGCCTCCTCGCCGCGACCGGCGCCGCCCTGACCGCCCTCTCGCTCACCGCCTGCGAGAACGGCTCCGGCACCCGCGACGAGGGCGCCGGAGCTTCGGGGTCGCCGACCTCGACGACGCAGGAGACGAAGCCGGCTGAGGACAAGTCGTCGCAGGGCCAGTCGTCGGGGGGCCAGTCGTCGCAGGGCCAGTCGTCGCAGAGCACCGGCTCCGGAAAGGGCTCCGGGCAGACCTCCCAGCCGGGCGACTCGGCGCAGAACGGCTCCGGCGGCAGCGCCGACAAGGGGGGCAAGGACGACGACGCCCCGAGCGACCTCGCCATCTGCAACGGCTCCAACACCCGGACCACGGCCCAGCCGGTCCCCCGCCCGCTCAACCACGTGCTGCTCACCGTCACCAACACCGGCTCGAAGCCGTGCGGTCTGATGTACTACCCGGTGCTCCGCTTCGACGAGATGCAGTGGGTGCCGCAGGCGATCGAGGACACCAAGCCGCAGGCCGTGACGATCCTGGACCCGGGCGCGTCCGGCTACGCGGGCGTCCTGCTCAGCGCGGCCGACGGCAGCGGCATGGGAGGCGACACCGGTCGCAAGCTCACGATCGCCTTCCAGGGCAGGACCCCGAACAGCGACGGCGGCCCGTCGGCCACGCCCTCCCTGCCGGCCAAGGGCGTCCACTACGACAGCGCCCTGAGCGTCACCTACTGGCAGACGGACATCGAGACGGCCCTCAACTGAACGGCGACTCGGGGGAACGACGACTCGGGCTGATCCCCGGGGCCTCCGGGGCACTTCGGTGCCCCGGAGGCCGCACGGTCCGCGGCCGACGGGCGCCGGTGCACGCCACGGGGGCGGGGGAAGCGTAGCGTCGGGGGCGCGCCAGACAGGTTCGGAAAGGAATCACGATGGAGCCCACCGGCATCACGCCCAACCTCCACGTCCCCGACATCGCCGCCGCACGCGACTTCTACACCGGCTACCTCGGCCTGAGCGTCCAGGACTTCGACATGGGCTGGGTCGCCCGCTACCGGTCACCCGACGGGCGGGCCCAGATCCAGCTGGTGACCCGCGACGCGAGCGCGCCCGAGCTCGCCGCCGTCTCGGTCCGCGTCGGCGCGGGCGTCGACCAGGCCTACGCCGACGCGCTCCGCCGCGGTTACGAGATCGTCCACCCGCTCACCGACGAACCGTGGGGCCTGCGCAGGTTTCTCGTCCGCGCGCCCGACGGCAACGTCCTCAACATCGTCAACCACCGGGACGACTGACGGCACCTCACGCGCGAGGCTTGTGTGTCGCCGCGAAGGCATCCGCGGCGGCGAGGTCGAAGTCCCCGTGATCGCTGCCGAGTCCCTGCGCCACCAGGGCCGCCGCCGCGCAGCCGAGGACGGCCGAGGCGTACGGCGTCCGCCCCAGACCCGTGCCGCGGACGAACCCGGCCGAGAACGCGTCGCCGCAGCCGGTGGTGTCCACGACGTCGATCGCGAAGGCGGGTACCTGCTCCGCGGTGTCCGGGGTCACCAGCAGCGCGCCGTCCCCGCCCCGCGTGACCGCGACCAGGCCGGCCCCGGCGGCGAGGAGCTTGCGTGCGCCCGCGATCAGGTCCTGCTCGCCGGTGAAGCCGAGGACCTGGTCCTCGTTGGGCAGCATGTGGTCGACGAAAGGCAACGCGGACTCGATCTGGTCGAAGCTGCCGAGCTCGCCCGGCGCGAGAAGGTCCATGGAGGTGGCCACGCCGTGCTCCTTGGCGTGCGACAGGATGCGCGTGGCGGTGTCGACACCGATCAGCTCGGGGCCGCCGAGGTGCAGGTGGTCCGCTTCGGCGATGGCGTCCCAGGGCACGTCGTCGGGGCCGTAGGTGATGTTGGCGCCCAGGAGGTGGAGGGAGGGGCGGTCGCCGTTCGGGCGGATGGGCAGGACGCTCGCGGAGGTGGCGGTGTCCGTGCGGCGGACGAGGAACCGGGTGTCGATGCCTGCCCTGTCGAGGAGTTGGACCAGCATGTCGCCGGTGGGGTCCGACCCGATCGCCCCGGCGCTGTGGACCGAGGCGCCGAGCTTGGCGAGGGTGAGCGCGGTGCCGCCGGCCGTGCCGGCGGCCGTCATCCTGATGTCCTCGACCAGTGTCGCGCCCTGGCCCTCGGGTATGGCCTCGACAGGCCGCACCAGCACGTCCAGCACATGCACGCCCAGCGTGACGACCTTCATCGGTTTCCCTCCTGCACGGGTGGTACGGGGTGGGTGGTGCCGTAGTTCCGGGCGAGCGCGGCCTCGATCACGCCGAGTTGCTGCTGTTCGTCGAGGACGCGGGGCGTGCCGACGGCTGCGGCGTGCTGGTAGACGCCGCACGCCCACTCCAGCAGCAGCGCGTGTTCGACCGCCTTGCTCAGTGTCGGGGCGTGGGTGAGCGCGCCGTGGCCGGCCATCAGCGCCGCGCTACGGCCGTCCAGCGCCGTCAGGACGGACTCGGCGAGCTCGGGTGTGCCGAAGGTGGCGTACGGCGCGACCCGCACCGAGCCGCCGAGGGCGAGCAACTGGTAGTGGATGCAGGGCAGTTCGTCGAGGACGCAGGACAGCGCGGTCGCCATCGGAGCGTGCGTGTGGACGACCGCGCCCGCGCCATAGCGGCGGTAGACGCCCAGGTGCAGGTCGAGTTCGGAGGTCGGCTCGAACGTGCCGGCCACGACGGCTCCGTGGAGGTCGACCACGGTCACCTGGTCCGCCGTGAGTTCGGCGAGGACCGCGCCGGTCGCCGTGATCGCGACTCGGTCGTCCACCCGTGTGCTGACGTTGCCGGCCGTGCCGATCAGCAGCCCCTGCGCCCCCAGTCGACGGCACGCCTCGGCCACGGCGGCGCGCTCCTGACCCAGCACCGAGCTTGAGCCTGTCATGTTCGCGACGCTAGCCTAAAGCTGAAACAAAGTCACGTTCACATTCGGAGGCCGCACATGGGCGATCCGCCCCCGGAGCCCGGCGGCACCTGGCAGGTCCCGCTGCGCCGCACTCCCCAACAGGCGCGCAGCAGGGCCCGGCTGGCCCGGGTCCTGCAGGCCGCGGAACGCGTCCTGGTCCGCGAGGGGCCGCAGGCGCTGACGACGACCCGGATCGCGGCGGAGGCCAAGGTCTCGGTCGGTTCGCTGTACCAGTACCTGCCCGACCGGGACGCCATCGTCGACGCCCTCGCGGCGGGCTACTTCGCCCGGCTGGAGGCGACCATGGACGACCTGGTCCGGGCCGCGACGACCGAGAAGTGGGGCGACCCGGTCGGCGTGCTCATCGACACCTACGCCGCTATCTACCGCACTGAACACGGCTTCAGAGCCCTGTGGTTCGGCAGCAGCCTCACCGAGCAGACGCGGTCGGCGGACCGCGAGCACAAACGCCGGATGGCGGACGGCATCCGGCGCATCCTGCTGGCCCTGGGCCTCGCCCGGGACGACGAGGCGCTCGCCCGCGCCTGCCACGCCGCGGTCCTCGCCGCCGACGCCCTCGCGCAGGAGGCGTTCCGCCGGGATCCCGAGGGTGATCCGGGTCTGCTCGACGAGGCGAGGCTCATGCTGCGCGGGTACCTCGCCGGCGTCACCGCGCGCTATCGCTGACCTGGGGCTCCGCGAACGGCGGAGTCGGCTCTGGCATCCTGGCGTGGTGCTGAAACCCACGCCGGTCACTCCGGACGCCCCCGGACGCATACGCATCCCTCTCCTCACCCAGGAGTGGCTCGACCTCACCTTCATCCACTGGGCCGTCGAGCCGGACGTGGTGGCGGGGCTGCTGCCGAGGGGCACCGTTCCGGACACGCACGACGGGGTCACGTACGTCGGCCTGGTCGCCTTCCGGATGCATCGGGTCGGCTGGCTGCGGATGCCCGGAGTGCCGTATCTCGGGACCTTTCCGGAGACCAATGTGCGTCTGTACTCGGTGGACGAGCACGGGCGGCGCGGTGTCGTGTTCCGGTCGATGGACGCCGCACGGCTGATCCCGGTCGTGATGGGACGCGTCGGCTTCCGGCTGCCGTATCTGTGGTCCCGGATGACCGTCCAACCGTCCAGCGACACGGTCACCTACACCAGTTCCCGCCGCTGGCCCGGCCCGCGCGGCGCGTCCAGCCACCTCACCGTGCGCACCGGCGAGCGCATCGAGGAGCCCACCGAGCTGGAGCACTTCCTCACCGCCCGCTGGGGCATGCACAACGCCTTCTTCGGCGAGCCCGAGCCGCTGGCGTACCTGCCCAATCATCACCCTCGCTGGCCCCTGTACCGCGCCGAGCTGCTCACCTGCGAGGAGAACCTGATCACGGCGGCCGGACTGCCGGCCCCGAGTTCCGCCCCGGTCAGCGTGCTGTATTCCCCCGGCGTCCCCGTCCGGCTCGGCCGTCCGGCGCGCCCCGCGGGCATCCCCACGCCCTGACCGGCATGCGCGTGTCGAATTTCCGTGCCCGGCGCCGACGTATCGGATGAGGGCCGGCGCCGCGCCATGCGGCCGCACGGCCGGTAGCCGGTTCGGAACGGAGATCGATCATGTTGCTGAAGGACAAGGTCGCTGTGGTGTACGGCGCGGGTGGCGCCATCGGCGGGGCCGCCGCGCGCGCCTTCGCCCGCGAGGAAGCGCGGGTCTTCCTCGCCGGGCGAACCGCGGCACCGCTGGACAAGCTCGCCGAGGACATCCGTGCCGCGGGCGGCGAGGCGGAGACCGCCGTGGTCGACGCGCGCGACGAGTCGGCGGTTGACTCCTTCGTCGACGGCGTCGCCGCGCGGGCCGGGCGGATCGACGTCTCGTTCAACGCCATCGGCTACGGAGACGTCCAGAAACCGCTGATGGAGATCTCGGAGGCGGACTTCCTCCAGCCCATCGTGACCGCGATGCGGTCGCAGTTCCTGACAACGCGGGCGGCGGCCCGGCACATGACCGCGCGCGGCACCGGAGTGATCCTCGCCTTCGGCGGCGGCGGGCCGCAGACACTGCCCGGCCTCGGCGGTTTCAAGATCGCGCTGGACGCCCTGGAGGGACTGCGCCGCCAGTGGGCCATCGAGCTGGGCCCGCACGGCATCCGAGTCGTGACCCTGAAGACCGGCGGTGTGCCGGAAACCCTGCCCGAGGGGTTCCCCGGCGGGGACGCGATCGTCGACAGCCTGGTCGGGGCGACGCAGCTCGGACGCGCCGCGACCCTCGCGGACGTCGGTGACGTGGCCGCCTTCGTCGCCTCCGACCGGGCTCGTACGCTCACCGCGACGGACGTGAACATCTCCTGCGGCGCCATCGTGGACTGAGGCGCCGCGGGCTCGGCACGGCGAACGCGAGGGGCCCGGACCGGTCTTCCCGGTCCGGGCCCCTGCGGAACGTCGGCGCGTCAGGCACCGTTCTGCTGTGTCGTCACCCTCATCGGGCGCTGCGCCTGGCGCGGATCAGCACCAGGAGGCCGCCCATCAGGAGGACGGCGCCGGCCGCGGCCGGCCACAGCGTGGTGCCCGTCTCGGCCAGGTTGCCGCCGACCGCCTGTGGCTTGGTCCCCAGACTGTCCTCGGTGTCCTCGCCGGGGGGTGGCGTCTGCGCCGCGGCGCCTGACGCGTTCGCGTCGTCGTCGCCGGAGCCGCCCTGCGCCTGATCGTTGTCCGCGGCGGCCGACGGGGTTCCGTCCGACTTGGGCGCCACCGTGCTCGACACGGTGGGCTTGTCATCGTTCACCGGGTCGGTGGCCGGCTCCTCGTCACCGGGCTCCTCGGTCGCGGGGGCCTCGGTGGCCGGGTCCTCAGTGGCGGGGTCCTCGGTGGCCGGGTCCTCGGTCGCGGGGTCCTCGGTCGCCGGCGGGTCCGTCTGCTCGTCCCCTCCGTTGCCGGGCTCGGGCTTGTCGTCCGCGGGCGGCGCAGTGGTGGGATCCTCGGTCGGCTGCTGGGTCGGCTCCTCCTGGCCCGGGTCGTCGCCCTCGTCGGCGCCGACACCGCACTTGCGGCCGTCGTTGATGCAGTCGACCATCTCGCCCATCAGGTCCTCGTTGAAGACATTGATGAAGTCGCCGTGGTCGGTGACCGGCTTGTGCAGCTGCTCGGGGAAGGAGTCCACCGCGAACAGCGGGGTCGTCTTCCCGCCGTCCTGGAGGCTGGGCGCGTCGACGTCGTACACGATCCGCTGCACCAGCTGCGGAATGGCCTTGAAGCCGTTCGCGCAGCTGCCGTCCGCGGCGGCGAACGCCACGTGGGTGCGGTGGTTGGCGCTGTCGATGTTCGTCCCGTCCCAGCAGCTCTGGAACTTGAAGGTGCGCACCACGTCACTGCCCTGCGGGCACAGCGGGTACTTGTCCTTCAGCTGGCGGTCCTCGAACCCGGTGCAGCTCCAGGAGGCGTTGGCGTTGGCGGTGCCGTTGACGAACGCCTTGGCGTCACCGGTGATGATGCGCAGCAGGCGCGGCATCTCGGTGACCTTGCTGCGGGGGTTGCCCACGAAGTTCAGCGTCACTTCCTTGGGAGTGACGATCTCGCCTGCGTTCCCCTCGATGCCGCCGCCGGGCTTGGCGGCGTCCTGTTCCTGGCTGCCGTTCTGGAGACGGATCACAGGCCAGTAGTACGTGGACTTGTCGCCCTGGTTGACGCAGCTCGTCTCGGCGTTCGCCAGGTCCTCGTCGCTCGCGAAGGCGTCGTTGGACTGGTTGCCGATGTAGTCGTGGAAGTGGTGGGCGCCGTTGGAGACGCCGGGAGCCACGATGACGTTGTCCGAGTTGAACAGGCCGTTCTCGTTGACTCCGCAGCTGGTGGCGAAGGTGCCGCGGGAGGCGTCCGACGACAGGGCCGGGCTGGGCACGTTCGGCTGCACGGCCTTGATGTCCGCGTAGTCCGCGACAGCGGGGCCGTTGCCGGCCTGGCCACCGTTGCCGGCCTGGCCGCCGTCGCCGTTCTGGCCGCCGTCGCCCTGCTGTTGGCCGTCCCCGGCGCCGTCCTGGTTGTCGCCGCCGTCGTCCTGGCCGTCAGCGCCGTCCGCCTGGTCGCCGCTGCCGCTTTCGGGGGCGCGCAGGGTGCAGGCGGCGAGGTCCTCCAGGCCCTGCGGCCGGTCTCCCACGCGGTCCACGGCGATGGCGATCCGCTCGATCGTCGCGCCACGCTTCTCCTTCAGCGGCTTCATGATCGCGTTGTCGGCGAAGCCGGCGTCCTGCTGGATCGCCTGCGCCGACTCCGTCAACCGCTGGTAGGCATCGGCGATCTGCTGGTCCAGGAGGGCGAGTTCCTTGGCGACGTCCTCCTTCGCCTCGTCCGGCACGGCCGTCAGCTTGGTGCCGACGTCCGGGCAGTCGATGGTGCCGGACGGGGAGGACAACGTCTGAGCGGGGTCCTCTCCACCGTCTTCGGTCGCCGAGGCGTAGACGTTGGCCCCCACCAGGCCGCCGCCGCCCAACATCAGCGCGACCGCTGCAAAAGTCGCGCGCCGTGCGCCCGTTGGGCGTCTTCGCGTGCTGCGTCCCAAGGAAGTACTCCTACGCCTCGTGGTCGGTCAGGGCATCAAAATCCCCTGCCCCTATACGGAGGCCGACCCCACAGTGTTCAACCGTCTCGAGAATTATCAGCAATATCTTATGAGCCGCCTAAACCTCGTCCGAGCCTCGGTGTGCGGCCCCCTGCCGCACGGCCGGGCCGCGCTCACTCCATCAGGCCGGCAGCGAGTGTCGCCCCCAGTTCCCAGCACGCCTCGATGTCGGCCTTGCCGGGCTCGCCCGTCACCGTCACGGGTTGGGCGGTGCGGCGCCAGGCGAGGCCGGTGGTGATGGCGTCGATCGCCCGCACGGCGCCGGTCACGTCGCTGCCGCCGTGCACGTAGTAGCCGAAGGGCCTGCCCTGCGTCGCGTCCAGGCACGGGTAGTAGATCTGGTCGAGGAAGTGCTTGAGGGCGCCCGAGATGTAGCCGAGGTTCGCGGGGGTGCCCAGGAGGTATGCGTCGGCGCCGAGCACGTCGGACGCCGTGGCCGACAGCGCCGGTCGCCGTACGACCTCGACGTTCTCGATCTCGGGCGCGGTCGCCCCGGAGACGACGGCCTCCAGCATGGCCTGGCAGTTGGGCGACGGGGTGTGATGGACGATCAGCAAGGTAGGCACACTCCGAACCCTGCCGCCGCGCCGCTGATCAACGCAACCGCGACGCTCCGGCCGTGGGGCCGCCGGAGCCGACCTTGGCGACCGCGCAGGACAGCTGGTCCCGCACCGCTTCGGGCAGCGGGTCGCCCTTCACGGCGCCGACCAGGTCGCCGGCGAGGGTGTGCAGTTTGGTGTTGGTGTTCTGGGACGCCTCGACCAGCACCGTCCAGGCGTCCTCGGAGCTCAGGCTGAAGGAGGCCATCAGGATGCCCCGGGCCAGATCGATGGTGGGACGGGTCTGCATGGCCCTGCGCAGCTGGGCGACCTCGATCCGGAGGTCCTGCAGGAAGTCCTCGGAGGCGTCCGTACCTCGCGTGCCCCGAGTCGGGGTGTCCTGGGCCTGCGTGTCCCGCCCCTCGCTGCCCGGGGCGGCGAACAGCTCCTGAGTGTGGGTCAGGGCGAGCAGCCGGTCGACGACCGCCCCACTGGCCCGGATCACGACCGTCTTGCCCTGCCTGAGCGCGCGCAGGCGCAGGGCGAGCAGGATGTTGAGGGCGGCGCAGTCGCAGAACGTGACGCCCTTCAGGTCCAGATCGACGCCCCGGACGGAGCGGTCCACGGCTTCGCGCAGGGCCTTGCGCAGCCGCTCACTGGTGTCGAGGTCGAGTTCTCCGCGCACCTCCACACCGACCCGGTCACCGTCGCGGCCGTGCACGCAGGACGTGAGCTCCGGCATGTCAGCCTCTCCCTCAGCTGCTTCCCGTCTCCGTACCAGAGTGAACCCGAACTGCCGAACACGTCAACAGATACATGAAATGCAGTGCGTGTTTTTGTATACGTGAACGCCCAGTCGTACTGTTGGGGCATGGACGGAGTCCCTGAGCCGCACACCGGATGGACATTCCTGACCAACCACGCGCGCGTACTGGCGGTGATCGCCGATGACCCGAACGTCCGCATCCGCCATATCGCCGCGCACTGCCGGCTCACCGAACGGGCCGTCCAGAAGATCATTTCCGAACTGGAGCGGGACGGCTATCTGTCCCACATCCGTGAGGGCCGCACCAACATCTACCGGATCGAGCCGGGCAAGCTCCTGCGGCACCCCGCCGAGGCCGGGCTCCCCGTGGCGGCCCTGCTCGCCCTGCTGATCCACGACGAGGCCGATCGCGGCGACGCCGCCGAGCAGCTCAGTGCCGCACGGCAGCGGATGCCGCTGGACGGCGGATGATCTCCCGCCCGTCCCCGTCGTGGACGTGAGCGCGGCGGCTCGGGCTCAGCACAGCACGCGCAGGGCGCCCGGCAGGACTCTGACGGTGACCGGGAGGGTGGCCTCGACCTCGCCGTCGGCGCCGTAGGGCACCTCGCGATCGGCCGCGATCCGGATCTCCTTGCCCCGCAGGATCTCCACCTCGGGGCGGCGGACGTGGGCACCGGTCTTGAGCTCGTTCATCAGGGTGAAGAACAACCGGCGCGGGGCCTCGCGGATCATCACCACTTCCAGCATGCCGTCGTCCACGCGGGCGTCGGGCGCGATGAGCCGACCGGAGCCGTAGTAGCCGGAGTTGGCGGCCACGACCGTGTAGCCGGTGTGCAGGTGTTCCTGGCCGTCGACGGTGACCCGGTAGCGTGCGGCGCGCCAGGTGGTGACGGCGCGCAGTCCGCCCGCGTAGTAGGACGCGGAGCCGCGCAGCAGGGTGGCGTTGTTGGCGTGGCGGTTGGCCAGTGCGTCGACTCCGGCGTAGACGCTGCCGAGGACCACGGTGCGGTCGTGGACGGCCGACTCGACCTCGATGGTGTCGACCTTGCGGGGCTCGTGGTGGAGCAGCACCTCGGCGAGCGCCGCCGGGTCGGTGGGCAGGTCGAGTGCCCGGGCGAAGTCGTTGCCGCGGCCGGCGGGGACGAGGCCCAGCACCATGTCGGTGCCGCTGAGGGCGCCACCGATGCCGCCGGCCATTCCGTCGCCGCCGACGGCGAGCACCACCCTCCCCCGCTCCCCGGCGTCCCGGGCCAGTTCCTGGGCGTGGACCAGGCTGCGGCTGTACTGGGTCTCCAGGTCGGCCCCGGCCTCCCGCAGCGGCCGGGCCACTTCCAGCAGCGCGGCCGCTGAGGCGGATCCGCCCGCCGTGGGGTTGACGATGGCGGTGAACTGTCGCATCGGGGTGCCTTTCGGGCCGACGGGAGGGAGCTGCCGGAGGCGGGCCCGGTGGTGGGCCGGGGTGCGGGTGAGGGGGGTGGAGGAGCGGGCGCGGCGGGTGGGCCGGGCTCAGTCGAGGGGCAGCAGGACCCCGGGGTTGAGCAGCCCCGCCGGGTCCAGTCGGCGCTTGACGGCAAGCAGCGCCTCGACGCCGAGGGGGCCCGCCTCGCGGACGTACCAGTCCCGGTGGTCGGTGCCCACGCCGTGGTGGTGGCTGATCGTGCCGCCCGCGGCGAGGATCGCCTCGTTCGCGGCGTGCTTGGCCCTCTCCCAGTGTGCGACCGGGTCGTCGCCCTGGGCCGAGACGACGGTGAAGTAGAGCGAGGCGCCGTTCTCGTAGACGTGGGAGATGTGGCACATGACCAGGGGCGGGGTGCCCGCCTCGGCGAGTGTCGTCGTGAGGGCGTCCCGGACGGACGCGTACAGCTCGGGGACACGTGACCAGAAGGTCGCCGTCTCCAGCGTCTCGACGAACGCACCCGCGTCCAGCAGGGAGTCGCGGAGGTACGGGGCCGAGTAGCGGCCGTGGGCCCACCGCTCGCCCGGTTCCTCGCCGAGCGGGGTTCCGCCGCAGTCACGCAGGACGGCCGCGGCGTTCTCGCTGCGGTACGCGACGTCCTCGTCCGTGCCTTCGAAGCCGGCGATCGCCATGCACCCGGCGGACTGCTGCGCCTCGTCGGAGCCCCCGATGGCGTCGGGCTGGGCCAGGCCGATCAGGGTCTCGGTCTCGTCGGACAGCCGCAGCACCGTCGGACGCGGGCCGTCCTGGGCGAGACGGCGCAGCGCGGCGGCGCCCTCCTCGAAGGAGGCGAAGCGCCAGCCCGCGTACACGCGGGTCTGCGGGACGGGCCGGATCCGCACCGTCACGGAGGTGATGACGCCGAACGCGCCCTCTGAGCCGAGCAGGAGCTGACGCAGGTCGGGGCCGGCCGCCGAGCGCGGTGCGCGGCCGGTGTCGATGGTGCCCTCGGGGGTGGCGACGGTCAGGCCCAGGACCATCTCGTCGAAGCGGCCGTATCCGGCGGAAGCCTGGCCGCTGGAGCGGGCGGCGGCGAATCCGCCGATGCTCGCCCACTCGAAGGACTGGGGGAAGTGGCCGAGGGTGAAGCCGTGTTCGGCCAGCAGCGCCTCCGCCTGCGGCCCGCGCAGGCCGGGTTGCAGCGTGGCGGTGCGGGAGACCGGGTCGACGGCGAGCAGCGCGTCCATGCGGCGCAGGTCCAGGGCGACGAAGGCGCCGCGCCGGGACGGGGCGAGTCCGCCGACGACGGAGGTGCCGCCGCCGAACGGGACCACGGCCAGGCCGTGTTCGGCGCAGGCGCGCAGCACGGCGAGTACGTCGTCGTGGGTGGCGGGCAGGACGACGGCCGCGGGGACGTCGTCGACCTCGCCGTCGCGGATGCGCAGCAGGTCGGGCGTGGACTTGCCGCGCGTGTGCC
The DNA here is from genome assembly GCF_045039535.1 of Streptomyces sp. NBC_01092. NCBI lineage: Bacteria > Bacillati > Actinomycetota > Actinomycetes > Kitasatosporales > Streptomycetaceae > Streptomyces > Streptomyces sp. NBC_01092. The sequence goes on from NZ_CP108659.1 coordinate 556,356, forward strand.
GGATGCGGGTCTCGGCGTCGGTGCAGACGTGCTCCTCGCCGCCTACCGCGGCGGACAGGGCCTGGCGCGCGGCGGGTTCGAGGCCCGGCTCGGGTACGGCGATGTCCTCCAGGGCGACCGGCCCGGCGGTGCGCGGCTTGACTCCGAGCAGATCGCGCAGCAGGCCGATCACGGTCTCGGGCAGCGGCGCCGCCTTGGCCGGGTCGCCCCAGCCGCTCCACAGCATGTCCATGACTGTCGTCCTCACCGGTCGATTCGAGCGATGCCGTGTCCCGGACGGCCTCGCAGGCGTTACACTGTGACACATGACGCCTATTCGTCACAACCACTCGGACGGCGACGCGGTGCTCGACGCGGTGCGCGACTGTGTCCTGGCCGTCGGAGTCCGCCGTACGACGCTGACCGACGTGGCCCGCCGCGCGGGCGTCTCCCGGATGACGCTGTACCGGCGGTGGCCCGATGTGCGCTCCCTGGTGGGGGACCTGATGACCCGGGAGTGGGTCGCGGTCGCCACGGGAGCCATGCCCGAACGGCGCCCGGGGACGGCCACGCGCGGCCTGATCGTCGACGGGCTCGTGGCCGGGGTGGAGGCCTTCCGGGCCCACCCGCTCTTCCAGAAGATCGTGGACGTCGACCCGGAACTGCTCCTTCCGTACGTCCTCGACCGCCGGGGCGCGAGCCAGGAGGCGCTCCTCGCCCTGCTCGCGGACGCCGTGCAGGAGGGCCACGCCGACGGCTCGGTCCGGGCCGGACATGTCCAGCGGCAGGCGCGGTCCCTGCTGCTGATCGTCCAGTCCTTCACCCTGTCCCTGCGGACCATGACCGACGAGGACGACGCCGACCTGAGCAGCGATGCCTTCCTGGCGGAACTGCGCAGCATCCTGGAGAGGACCCTCACGCCATGACCCCTGCCACTCCCCCGGTTCCCGGATCGTCGCTGTCCGCCGCCCGGCGCTCGCGCGAACTGACCGAGACGGTCGGCGGTCCGGTCGTGGACGTCCTGGTCGTCGGCCTCGGTGCGACGGGCGCGGGAGCCGCTCTGGACGCCGCGGCACGCGGTCTGACCGTGGCCGCCGTCGACGCCCACGACCTGGCCTTCGGCACCTCGCGCTTCAGCAGCAAGCTCATCCATGGCGGGCTGCGCTACCTCGCCTCGGCGCAGCTCGACGTCGCCCACGAGAGCGCCGTCGAGCGCGGGGTGCTGATGGAGCGCACGGCACCGCATCTGGTGCGGGCGCAGCCCTTCGTGCTGCCCCTGACTCCGCTGGTCTCCCGCGCCCAGTCCACCCTGGCCTGGGCCGGGTTCCGGGCCGGTGACGCCCTGCGCCTGGCCGCCCGCACGGCCCGCGCCACGCTGCCCGCCCCGCGCCGCCTGTCCACGGTGGAGACCCGGCACCTCGCCCCCGCCCTGCGCACCCAGGGCCTGCGCGGCGGCCTACTGTCCTGGGACGGCCGGCTCACCGACGACGCCCGTCTGGTGACGGCGATCGCCCGCACCGCCGCCGCACGGGGCGCGCGGATCCTGACCCGCGTCAGGGCTCTGGAGCTCACCGCGTCCGGCGCCCGCATACGTGACGAACTCACCGGCGAGGAGGGCGAGATCAGGGCTCGCGCCGTGATCAACGCGTCCGGCGTCTGGGCGGACGGCCTGGTGGACGGCATCCGGATCCGCCCCTCGCGCGGCACCCATCTCGTACTGCGCTCCGACCACCTCGGCCCCCTGCCCGCGGGGCTGCACGTCCCGGTCCCCGGCGAGACCAACCGCTTCGTCCTGGTCCTGCCCCAGGGCGACGGCCGGGTGTACGTCGGCCTCACCGACGAGCCCGTCGAGGGTGACATCCCCGACGTTCCGGAAGTGCCCGAGACCGACATCGGCTTCCTGCTCGACGTCCTCGGCTCGGTCCTGGACGTCCCGGTCCGACGCGACGACGTCGTCGGGGCGTTCGCCGGTCTGCGCCCTCTGCTCGACACGGCGCCGACGGCAGGTTCCGGGGCGCCGCGCACCTCCGACATCTCCCGTCGGCACGCAGTCCTCACCTCGTCGGAGGGCGTGACCACGGTCGTCGGCGGCAAGCTCACCACCTACCGGCGCATGGCCGAGGACGCCGTGGACGCCGCCGTCGCCACCCACCGGCTCGCCGCCGGCCCCTCCTCCACCGCCACCCTGCCCCTAGTCGGCGCCGCGTCACCCACCGCGCTCGGTGCGCTGCGCGCCCCGCGCCGTCTGGTCCAGCGCTACGGCACCGAGGCACCGGCCGTGCAGGCGCTCGGCGCGGAGGATCCCCGTCTCGCCGAACCCGTACTGCCGGGCCACCCCGTCACCGCCGCCGAACTCCTGTGGGCCGTACGCCACGAAGGCGCCCTCGACGAGTCCGATCTGCTCGACCGGCGCACCCGCATCGGGCTGGTGCCGGCCGACCGGACGGCGGCGCTGGACGTGGTGCGCGAGGTACTGGGCGAGGTGTCCGCGCAGGTGGGTGAGGTGTAGCCAGGACAGGTATCCGGGGTGCGTCAGCTGTTCCCGCGCCGCACTCGCCACACGTTGTCCTGCCGGAAGCCCTCCACGCCGTCGGGCGACACGTGCGCGCTGCGCACCGTCTCCAGCGTCTGGACGGTCCAGTCGGCCTCGGGCAGGGCGAGTTCGTCGAGGACGCCCTGCAGCGTCGGGAAGTCCGCCTCGAAGGGCGGCTCGCTCTGCCAGGACGGCCAGCCGGCGTGCATGACGATCAGCAGGGTGCCGCCCGGCGCGACCGCCCGCGCCGCGTGCCGCAGAACCCGGCCCTGGTCCAGCTCGACCGGCGACTGGAGGAACTGCGCGTTCACCAGGCCGAAGGAGCCCTCGGGGAACGTCTCGCCCAGCACATGGCGTTCCCAGAGCGCGCGGTCGCCCACACCGGCCTCGGCGGCGTGCCGGGCGGCCCGCTCCAGGGCCGTCTGCGAGATGTCGACACCGGTGACCCGCCAGCCGCGCGAGGCGAGCCACACCGCGTCGGCGCCCTCGCCGCAGCCGAGGTCGAGCGCGCGGCCCGGGGCGAGGTCGGAGGCTTCGCGGACGAGCAGCGCGTTGGGTCGTCCGCTCCACAGCGGGCCGCCGTCGCGGTAGCGGGCCTCCCAGAACTCGGCGGCCTTCGAGGGGTGGGTCTCGGTCATGTCTTCTCCCGGATGCGCAGGTGTGTTGGCGGGACCGGACAGCCGCCCGGCTGGTCCGGTCCGCGCTCAAGAAGCCTGCGGGACGCGTCCCGGGTACGACAAAGAGTCTTGCCGGTTCGGCAAATCGCTCGGGGAGCCGGCGCCCCAGGACTACGACCTTGGTGCCGGTCCGCCTGGGCGCGGGGCACGACGTGCTGCTCGGCTCACGCAAGCCGGAGGAACGGACCGATCTCGGGCTACCGGTGGCGGACTTGAGCGCAACAGCGACCTCCACGTGGTCACCCGCGCGGCCGGCCAGGTCACGCGTCCGGCGCCTCCAGCCAGAAGCCCGCGCGGGTGCGCCAGAGGTCGAGCAGCGCCGTGTCGCCGAACGCGTCGACGGCGGACGCGGGCCGCTTGTAGAAGTACAGGAGCAGGTCGGCCACCGGGCCGCGTGCGGTCGCGGCCGCCTTGTCGGCCCCGGGGCGCCAGACGGGCCGCTCTCCGGTGAGGTCGACGAGCCATTCGCCGGCGTCGGTCGCGTCGAAGTGGAGCGTACGGCCGGGACCGAGCAGGTCGGGCAGGTCCGGCCGGGGCTCGAACGCCTCGGGGAAGGTGGAGTACTCCAGCCATTCCTCCACCGCGCCGACGGCCAGGTCGCCGTCGAGCCCGAACCCCGCTCCGGCGGCGAGGGCCGCGTCCGCGCGATGCACGACGGTCTCGTACGTCATGCGCCGGGCCCAGAACTCCACCGGCGCCGGCCGCTCCTGCGAAGGGTTCCATGCCTGGGCGTCGGGCCCTGCGGCGCGGAGCGTGGCGCTGAGACGGGCCGCGCCTTCCGTGAGCCACGGGAGCAGAACGGACTCGTCCTCGTCGGTGTATGCGGTGAGGTCGTTGACCAGGTCGTCGGGAACCGGACCGGCGGCCCGGGTCCGCACGATCTCCTCGGCCCAGCGATGGTCGCCGCCCACGTGCCGCAGCAGCTGGCCCAGGTTCCAGCCGGGGCAGGTGAGCACGGGGGCGGTCAGCTCCGCGCCGCGCACATGGGCCGTGAGCCGTTCGGTCTGGGTGACGATCTCGTCGCAGAAGCGCCCGAAGGTCAGCGAGGTCATCAGCTCATGATGCCGCAGGCGCAGGACCGGCCCTGTCGGTGGTCTCGGATACTGTATGCCGCCTGAGCAAGATCGGGAGGGGAGAGATCACGATGGTGGTGGGGGTGGGACCCGTTAGACGTCGGCTGGCCCAGGTGGCTTTGCTGGCCGGGGTGCTGACGGGCTGTTCGGGGGCAGCTGAGGGCGATCCGGGAACGTCGTCGAGCGCCTCGGCGTCGGCCGGCGCGGCGAGCGCGAGCGATACGGCGGTCAGGAGCGGGGGCACGATCGGCGCGGCCAAGTCGGCATGTCCGCTGCCCGTCACGTTCGACATCGCCGAGGACTGGAAGGCCAAGGCCATCGACGCCGGCACGGACGACGGCGGTGACAGCTCGGCGGATCCCGACAACGAACTCGCCCAGGAGATCGTCGACGCGCTGCTGCACCAGGGCCCGGTCACGGCCGCCTGCGAGGTCGACGCCAAGCCGGCGGGGAACATCGGCTTCCTCCGCGTCTGGACGGGCAAACCCGGCGACGAGGACGCACGCGCCGTACTGGAGGCCTTCGTGGCGGCGGAGAACGGCGTGAGCAAGGCGAAGTACAGCGCCTTCGAGGCGGGCGGCGTCTCCGGTGCGGAGGTGAAGTACCTCGTCACCAGCAAGCTCCTGGAGGAGACCAAGGAGGAGTCCGCGCTGGCCGTCACCACGAAGCAGGGGCCGGTCGTCATCCACCTCGGCGGGATGGACACCGACGAGCACCGGGAGATGCTGCCGGCGTACGAGCTCGCCAAGCGGACCCTGCGCGCCGGCTGAGCGACGGGTGTGTCCGGCGCGGGCGACGAGCACACGCGCCGGACACAAAGGACCCCCGGCCGGTCAGGATGCGGTGCAGGAACCGATCGCCGGGGCCGCGCTGTTGCCGTTCGTCATGACGGTGAAGCCGAAGCTGGTGGACGCTCCGGCGGCCAGGCTGCCGTTGCCGTTCGGCCTCATGGTCATGACGTTGCCGCTGCTGTCCCAGCTGGGCGTGCCGTTCCAGGTCGCGGAGATCTTCTGCGGCGCTGTCACGGTGACGGTCGCGGTCCAGTTGCTGATCGCCGAACTCCCCGCCGTGATGGTGACCTTGCCGTTGAAGCGGTCACTCCACTCCTCGGCCTTGCTGTACGTCGCCGTGCAGGCGGCACCGGAGGAGGAGCCGCCGAGCGTGGTCAGCACCGCGCCGTACGCGGGCTTCTTGGCGTAGTTGTCGTCGAACAGCAGGGGCGTTCCGCTCGCGCGCCAGGAGTACTTGTCGGTGACGCCCCAGACGGTGATGCCGGTGCAGCGCGTGACGGCGAGGCAGGCCCGCACCACGTTGCTGTAGCTGCCCGCCTGTGCGGTGCCCGAGCCCTCGATGTCCAGCTCGGTGATCTGGACGTCCACACCGAGGTCGGCGAAGCGCTGGAGGTTGGCCTGGTAGTCGGACGGGACCGGCGAGGCGCTGTTGAAGTGGGACTGGAAGCCGACGCAGTCGATCGGCACGCCACGCGACTTGAAGTCCCTGACCAGGTTGTAGACGGCATTGCTCTTCGCGTTGACGCCGTCGGTGTTGTAGTCGTTGTAGCAGAGCTTGGCGGCCGGGTCCGCGGCGCGTGCGGTGCGGAAGGCCTCCTCGATGAAGCCGTCGCCGAGCTTGTCCTGGAAGGGCGAGCTGCGCCGGGCACCGCTGCTGCCGTCCTGGAAGGCCTCGTTGACGACGTCCCAGGAGTGGATCTTGCCCTTGTAGTGCTGCATGACCTGGGTGATGTGGTTGTTCATCGCCGATCGGAGGTCGGCGGTGCCGAGTGCCGCGACCCAGCTGGGTAACTGGGAGTGCCAGACCAGGGTGTGGCCGCGGACCTTCATGCCCCGGCTCTGGGCGTGGTTCACGATCTGGTCGGCGGAGCCGAAGGTGAAGGTGCCGCGGGTGCCCTCGGTGGCGTCCCACTTCATCTCGTTCTCCGGGGTCACGGAGTTGAACTCGGTGTTGAGCGTCGAGGCGTACGCTGCCTCGCCCAGGTGGTTGGCGGCGACCGCGGCGCCGAAGTAGCGGCCCTTCTCGGCGGCCGCCGCGCCGAGGGTGGTCGCGGCCTGGGCGGTGCCGGTGAGGGCACCGGCACCGGCCACGGTGAGCAGGCCGGCCAGACCGAGGGCCAGTAGGGATGTGCGGGTCACCATCTCGTCCCCTTCGTCGACTACGAAAGTTTCGGAACAATTTCCGAATTTCGCGGCAGACCATAGGAGCGCCACACCCCGGCGTCAACAGACGCCACAAGACGCCACATCTCCGAAGCGTTCTACGACTGGTTGTCGCCGCTCTCCGCCCCCGTGTAGAACGCGATCGTCGCCGTCGTGGTCGACGCCACGGTCTCCTCGTCGACCCCCGAGGCGGCGTAGGCCTCTCCCCACAGCTCGCCCGAGCGCGTTGCGTAGGCCTTTCCTTCGGGTGAGACCTGCCAGGCCTCGCCCTCCTCCTTGCTCATCCCGCCGCCGGCGAGGTGCATGCCGAGTCCGAGGAACGCGAGGTCCCAGCCGACGCCGACCGCACCCGGCCCGAACTGGTCCCAGAAGCCTTCCGGCACCACGGCCACGTGCTCCAGCTCCAGCACGGTGCGCTCATCACCCTGAGGCGTGAGCCGCACCTCGACCTCGCTGAATCCCGGGTCGGGCCCGTACAGCCAGCTCACCCGCAGCCGGGTCGGCTCCTGGCAGTCGAGGATCTCGCCGCCGGCGTTGCCCTCCAACTGGTAGCGGCCGCCGACCTTGAACTCCCCGGTGACGGGCAGGAACCAGCGGCCGATCCGCTCCGGTGACGTGACCGCGTCCCACACGTCGGCGACCTCGGCGTCGTAGGTGCGCCGCAACAGCACTGTGCGGGCCTCGCCCGCCTCGACCTGGCGCACACCGACCTGCCGGTGCAGGCGGTTCAACTCGTCGACGATCTCACTCATCGCTCTTCACGTCCTTTCTCTGTCGCCGTTCGCGCTTGCCGCGCGCGAGTTCCGTTCCGAGGGCGTCGAGCCGCTGCTCCCAGAAGCCGCGGAATCTCTCCAGCCATGCGTCCACCTCCCGCAGCGGAGCGGCGTCGACGGCGTACAACCGTCGGGTGCCCTCCGCCCGGACGGACGCGAAACCGCTCTCGCGCAGCACCCGCAGGTGTTGCGACACGGCGGGCTGGGAGATCCCGAACTCGTCCTGGATCACGGCACTGATGTCGCCCGATGCCTGCTCACCCGAGGCGAGCAGCTCCAATATCCGGCGCCGTACCGGATCACCCAGCACATCGAATGCGTGCACGGCATTCACTATGCCAGCCTCCACTTATATAAGGCAACACTTAAATAAAGCACGTACGCGGGCCTGGGCCCGCTCGCAGCGCCCGATGGCCTATTCGGGCCGGGTGAGGAACCGGTCCAGTGCCGTCGTCAGTTCGGCGGGCTTCTCCACCGGCAGTTCATGGCCCGCGTCCAGGACACGGATCACCGCGTCCGGGTAGCTCTTGGCCATGCGCAGCATCTGGGACAGGGGCAGCTGGATGTCGTGGTAGCCGTGCACCATCAGGGTCGGCACCTGTATCCCGCCGACCTTGTCCAGCACGTCGAAGGCGCGCATGGCGCCGTAGAGCGTCATGACGACTTCCCGGGGGGTGTCGGCGGAGGCGCGGATGTACTCGCGGATCTCCTCGCGCGGGTAGCCGGGGGCGAAGGCGCGCTGGATGTTGGTGGCGACGAACAGCTTGAAGGGGGCGAGCGTCGAGGCGGCCATGAGCAGGGCGCGGCCTCGGCTGTAGGCCATCTTTCCGATGGAGTTCACCAGCACCATGCGCTCGACCCGCTCGGGGTGGGCGAGGGCGATGGTCTGGGCGATCATGCCGCCCATCGAGTGGCCGATGATCGCGAACCGCTCGATCTTCAGGTGATCGAGGAGGGCGAGCACGTCTTTGGCCAGGTCGTCGATCCTGCGCGCTCCGGCCCCCGAGCTCTCGCCGTGCCCGCGCAGGTCGAGCCGCACGACGCGCCGCTTCTCGGCGAAGTGGGTCATCTGGTGGTCCCAGCGGTGCCGGTTGGCCGTCCAGCCGTGGACGAACACCAGGGGCACACCCTCACCGTCGCGGGGGCCCTCGTCGTCGTACGTCAGTGTCGCTGCGTCGACTTCGAGCTGCGGCATGGGGCGCCTCCTGGCGTGCGGTGCGGTGTGGTTACTGGGCGGTACGGTATCCGGCCCCATGGGGTGCAGTCACCGGCGTTCGCCCAGGAAATCGAGGATGTGACCGAACACGTCGAGGGCCGCTCCCCTGCCGAGGAACGTGTCCAGGTGGCCGTAGCCGGGGATCTCGGTGTAGCTCACGTCCAGCTGCGGCTGGCGGTGGGCGAGGACGTCGTGGCACAGCCGCTGGGAGTCGAGCCACAGGCCGTTCTCGCTGCCGGCCAGGAGCAGGACGGGCGTGTCGATGCGGGCCGCCGCGTCCAGGGCGTTCTGCGGCAGGGCCCGGTAGCGGTGGTCGGTGTCGTGCCAGCGGACGACGGTGCGGGCCAGTTCGATCCGGCGCAGGTGCGGCAGGATCCACAGCGGGGCGGGGCCGAGGAGTTCGGCGAGCCGGCTGTGGGTGGTGTCGGCCAGGTGCTCGTGGACGAAGAGGGAGGCACCGGTTCCCCAGGCCGAGTTGTGCAGGATCTGGCAGGTGGGGTCCGGGCAGTCGGCCTTGCGGGAGGCCAGGGCGAACAGCGGGGTGTACTTCGACCACAGGCCGACCTTGCGGAAGTCGACGGGTATGTGGTCGATACGGGACTTCAGCAGCTCCCCGGCCAGGCTCATGCGCAGCGAGGTGCGGCCCGCGAGCTTCGGGGTGAGGAAGACACCCTGGGACACCACGCCCGCCAGGCCCGGCACCAGGCCGGCCGTCATGCTCAGGGAGAGCGTGAGGGAGCCGATGCAGTGGGCGACGACGAACAGCGGGCTGTCGCCGATGCGGGTGCGGATGTGGGCGACGGCCTCGGGGATGTCGTAGAGGGCGACGTCGTCGTAGGTGTAGCGGCGGCCCGTCTCGTTGTAGGGCAGCCGGCAGCTGCCGCGCCAGTCGAGCAGCCAGGGCTCGTAGCCCTCGTCCAGGAGGACGTCGACCAGATTGCGCGTCTCGGGCAGCAGGAACATGTCGGCCGAGGCGGTGTGCCCGTGCAGGAGCAGCACGGCAGGGCGGCCCTGGTCGCCGGGGTCGACGCGGGTGAGGCCGAGGCGGGTGCCGTCGCCCGCGTGGAACGGGATCTCCTCGACCGTCGCCGGGTCGAGACGGTGGCGCAGCGGGCGCAGGGCCGTGGTGGTCCTGACCTTGCGCAGGGCGGGCCGGGTGGGCCGCGAAGGGGTTGTCCGGAAGATCATCGGTGGTGCTCCGTGGGGGTCTGGGTGCGGCGCAGGTCGAGCAGGTCCGCGGCGGCCCGGGCGAAGGGGCCGACCAGTCCGCGGCCCATCTCCAGGCCGAACCAGGCGAGCCAGGTCAGCTTGGCGGCGCGCTTCTCCTGGCTGGTCAGGCGCTGGTCGACCTTGATGCCGTCGATCTGGTCGCGTACGTAGGAGTCGGGCGGGACGACGACCTCGCCCGCGAGGCTCGCCGGTTCGCCCTCGCGGCCGAGTTCCACGGTCAGGGCGCGGGTCTGGCGCCAGACGTCCCGGCGGGCGCGCGCGTACTTGTGGCCCTCAAGCCACCAACGGCCGCCGTCGACATCCCGCAACTCCAGCCGGTAGCGCAGGAGTTGGTGGCGCAGGCCGTGCCGGTGCGGGATGCCTTCCTCGGGGCGGATCCAGACGTCGCCGCATTCCACCGTCAACGGCTCGGCGTGCAGGGCCGGGCAGGTGACCTCGCCGCGGACGTCGACGCGGCGGTCCGTCACCAGCTGGTGCATGCTCGCGATGGAGAGCGTGAGGGACATCGAGCAGGGACTGTCGGGGGCGGCGTCGATCGGGCCGACGCCGCCTCGGGTGGTCTCGGAGAACCACAGGTAGGGCTGGTCGTCCTTGTGCGGGAGCCGGGCCAGGCCGTCGCCGGCGAGGCGCTCGAAGGTCTTCACCTGGGCCCGGGCGTCGTAGCGTGCGGCGGGCGCCAGACCGAGGGCTTCGACCAGGGCCGTGGTGCGGTCGGCGATGGCGGCCGGGCCCTTCAGAGTCGCCTCGCACAGCTTCAGCGCGGTGGGGCTCTGCAACACGCGGCTGAGGAAGGTCAGTTCGGGGATCGGCTCGGCCGCCAGGCGGGCCAGGGCGTCGGTGCGCCACTCGTCCCAGTCCTGTACGCGGACGTGCATGCCGCCGAACGCCATGTCCCGGACGACGTCGTCCAGGGTGTTGGGAACGCCGGTGAGGTTGTAGTCGAAGCCCCAGGCGTCCGGCTCGCAGACGACGGCGACCGCGACGCGGCTGACCCAGTCGACCGGGGCGGCGTTGAGATAGCGGAAGGCGGGCACGGTGCGGAAGCGGCCGAACGCCGAGATGAGGCCGCTGCTGAGGTCCTGGGCGTTGTAGGCGCCGGTCCTGGTGTGGCCGCCGATGCCGCCCGGGCGCAGGGCGGTGACGATCAGGCCGTGGTCGCGAGCGCGGCGCAGGGCGACTTCCGCGGCCCACTTGGTCTGGTCGTAGCCCGCGACGAGACGGTCGATGTGGGCGAGGGGGTCGTCCTCGCCCATCGACGGGATGCCGACCTCGTTGAAGACGGCGATGGAGGAGATGTGGTGCAGCGGCTTGGGGCGGCCTGTCGCGGCGAGTTCGGCCAGGGTGAGGGCACCGAGGACGTTGCTGGTGCGCAGCGACTGGTAGCCGCGCAGGAAGTCCACGGCGGCGGCGACGGAGACGACGCTGTCGAGCTCGTGGGTGAGGGTGTTCCAGAGGTCGTCGGACAGGCCCAGGTGGGGTTGGCGGATGTCGCCGGGGAGCACCGTGATGCGGCGGCGGACCTCCGACGACCAGGGCAGCGCGTAGCCCTTGAGCGCCGCGCCGAGCCGGGCCACGGCCGCCTCCTCGTCGGCGGCCCGGACCAGGCAGTAGACGTGGGCGTCGCTGTGCCGCAGCAGGTCCAGCAGCATGTGGCTGCCGAGGAATCCGGTGGCGCCGGTCAGCAGGATGCGGCGGGGCGGGAGGGGCTCGGGGGACGCGGTGAAGGGGAGGCGGTCGGCGAGGGCCAGATCGGCGAGGATCTGGGTGAGGTCCTCGGGGCGGGCCAAGGTGTCCGGCCGGTAGGTGAGGGACGGGGCGGCGATCGGCGCGGGGTGAAGCGCGTGCGTCGCGGCGGGAACAGCCGTTTCCGGTACGGCGATTGCGGCTCCGACTGGGGTGGAGCCTGCGGTTAGGGCCGTCGCATCGGGCAGCCGGCGCTTGGCCAGTGCGACCGGCCTGGCATCGGCGAAGACCTCGTCCAGGTCGACCGTCACACCTAGCTCGTCCTCCAGCGCGGAGACGAGCTCCACCGCGTTCACGGAGGTGCCGCCGGCGTCGAAGAAGTCGGCGTCGGGCGCCAGGTGGCCGGCGGGGACGTAGCGGCCCGCCACGGCCGCGATGGCGGTGGCGAGTTCGTCGAGGTCACCTGGCCGGGCCGGCGGGGCGGCGCTCGGGGTGGCCTCGGGCGACTCGGGCGGGGTGGTGCCATGCGCCAGGGACGCAACGGTCCCGTGCGACAGCGACTCGGTCCTGTCGGGCACGGAGGAATCCGCGGCATCGGGCCGCACGGGGGCATCGGCCGACCCCGTGACCTTGGCCAACAGGTCGGTCACCGTCAGACCGACGCCGCCCCGCTCGATCGCCTCCGCGGTCGCCCCCTGGTCGGCGGCTGCCGACGCGTTCTCGTGTCGCTCACGCATGAGTGCCCTTCACGGTGTTGCCCTGCCCTTTCCTCGCTGCTGTTCGCGCGTTCTCGCGCACGTCCCGGACCGTCACTGCCGCCGCCAGGAGCGGAACGTCCTGAGGTGCTCCGGTGTGACCACCGCTTCCAGGTGGTCGTCGTCCTGCTCGCCGCCGCCCAGTGCCGACAGGACACGGCGGGCCGGGGTGTTGCGCGGCGTGCGTTCCGCGGTCAGGCGGATCTTGGCGCAGTGCAGTTCCTCGGCTCGGTCGGCCAGCCATTGCAGCAGGCGTTCCTCGACGCCTCGGCCCAGTGCACGGCAGCTCATCAGCCAGGCCAGGACGTCGAGTTGGTCGCCGTCGTGGCGTACGGCGAGAAGGCCGATCTGGCCGTAGTCGCCGAAGCGGTCACGGGCCGTCGCCGTCCAGATCTCGCCGTCTTCGCGCCACCGGGCGACGTCGCCGCCGTCGGCGGAGCGGGCACGAAGTGTGAACTGGTTGGTGCGGCGCACGAGTTGCTCCGCACGCTGCACGTCGGCGTCGGAGAGGGCCCGGACGTCGACCTCCAGTTCCAGCTGTTCCAGGAACTCCTCGAAGCCGGCCTGTTCCCGGACGGCGTCCCGCTCCCGCTCCTGTGTGTAGAACCGCGCCCGCAGCGCGTCCTCGGCGGTCGCCGCCGCGGGGACCAGCGGCCACAACCGGCCGAGGAACCCGGGGAGTTCGTCGGCCACCGGGCAGGTCACCGACAGCACCTGCGGCAGTGCGGCGCGCATCTTGGCGATCTCGGCCGGGTTGTCGTCGAGGAACAGGAAGCTGTCCAGGCCGAGGTTGAGTGTGTGTGCCGCGTCGGCCAGGCGGATGGGCTTCGGGCCCCAGGCCGCCGAGAGCACGCTGAAGTGCTCCGCCTTCAGCGGACTGTCCGGGCGGTCCAGTACGGCGCGGACGGTGTCCTCGTCGTTGTTGCTGACCAGGACCAGCAGCGCGCCCGCCGAGCGCCACTGGAGCAGCCGGCGTGCGAGCAGGGCGCGCGAGCCGGTCAAGTCCACGGCCTCGGGTCCGATCTCCCCGGCCACGCCGCCCCACAGGGTCTCGTCGCCGTCGACCGCGATCACCTTCGGCGCCGGGCGCCGAACGGCCCGGACGACCTCGGCGAGGCGGAGGGCGACGGCTGCCTGGAAATGCGGGGTGAACGGGAGGTGGGCCAGGCGTTCGGTGCGCTCGTCGAAGGGTTCCTCGACGGGGTGGTGGCGCGTGAAGTCCTCGGGGCCGAGGACGGCGATGCCGGGCACGTCGGCCAGTTCGGCGGCGATGTCCTGTTCCCACCGGCTGAGTCGGTCCTCCTCCTGGGCCGTGGGCAGGAGGCCGACGACCAGCGGCCCCCGGCTGTGCTCGGCGACCGCACGCAGTGCGGCCGGGTAGGCGGTGCGCAGTTCGGCCAGCAGTTGGTCGTCGAGCGGGCCGAAGCGTTGCAGGTCCGTCGCCCGCAGGAGGACGACGCCCTCAGTCGTGGCCGGGTCGGCGAAGACTCCGGACGGGTCGCGCAGGGCGGCCAGGACGTGGTGGTACGGGGCCTCCGTGACGGTCGTGACGCTGCCGTCGCTCACCGAGGCGTCGATCGCCGTCTCGCACATCAGCGGCAGGTTGCCGAGGGCGAAGGTGGCGGCGAGGGCGAGCGAGGAGCTCTCAGTGGTGGTCGTCGTCGTGCGCACCGCCCCCGACGGATCCTCGGCCGCCTGCGCGAGCAGGCTCAGCAGCTCCTCGCCCAACTCCGTGGTCGTGGCGGCGTCCAGGATGTCGAGGTTGTGGTCGAGGCGGATCCGGCCCGCGTCCGGGGTCATGGTGATCATCAGGTCGAGGTCGGAGTAGCCCGTACCGGCCGGCAGCACCTCCAGGCCGGTCAGCCCGCGTGCCGCTCGTACGTAGTTGAAGTACACCTCGACCAGCGGCGCGTTGGCCCGGTACAGGCCCTGTCGGGCCAGCACGGGCAGCACGTCGGAGAACATCGCGCCCTTGGTCAGCACCCTCTCCAGCCGGCCGTCGGTGCGGCGCAGCACCTCCTCGATCCGCTCGTCCGGGTTCGCCTCGGCGGGGAAGGGCACCGGCACTCCGAAGAAGCCCAGCGCGTCGTAGGCGTCGGCGTGGATGCGGGTGTCCACGGGCACGGCGAGGACGAAACGTTCACGCTCGCGCTTCCGTGCCAGCAGGACGGTCAGGGTGCCGAGGCAGAACGCGGCGGGTGTCACGGCCAGGCGGCTCGCGGCGGCCGAGATCCGGTCCATCAGCCCGTCGGGGATCGGCACGGTGACGCTGCCGGCGCGGTACGAACGGGTCTGCGGGCGCGGCCGGCTCAGGGTCAGGTCGAGGCGTGCGCTGTCCTGGAACACCGTGCGCCAGTCGGCCGCGTCGGTGCTCCCGCCGGCCTGCTCGTCGGTTCGCTGGGCCTCGATCAGCAGGTGGACGTCGCGATTGGTGAGGTGGTCGCCGAGCGTGTCACCGGACAGCTCGGCGTCGATCTCGCCGGCCACCAGCAGCAGCGACTGGAGATCACTGACGGCGTGGTGGGCGCCGTAGACCAGGATCTGGCCGCGCTCGCCGCCGTCCAGCAGCTCGAATCGCCACAGCGGCGGGGCAGCGAGGTCGAACGGTGGCTCCAGGAGCTCGCGCAGCCCGTCGGCGGCGTCGAGGGCGGTGCCGTCCGGTACGACCGTCCACCGCAGGGGCGGTTCCGGCAGTTCGCGGTCCACCCGCAGCCGCCGTCCGCCTTCCGCGGCGGTGACGATGGCCGTGCGCAGGGCCGCGTGACGTGCGGTGAGGCGGTTGAGGATGCCGGTGAGGGCCTCGCGGGTGGTGGGCGTCGTCAGGCGTACGGCGAGTCCGACGGCGTGGGCCGCGTCGGGCATGCCGGGCTGGGCGCTGCGCAGCAGGCGTACGACGTCGCGGGTGGCGGGGTGCTGTTCGGTGGCCGGAACCTCCGTCGGGGGCTCCGGCTCCCGCCGCGCCGTGGTCTCCCGTTCGGGCAGTGCCGTGCCGAGCGCCTGGGCGAGGCCGCGGATGTCGGCGGCCGAGAAGACGGTGGCGGCGGGGAGTTCGACGCCCAGTTCGCGGGCGAAGGCGTTGCGCAGGCGCACGAGCATGAGGGAGTCGAGGCCGAGTTCCTTCAGGGCGGTCGTCGCCGACACCCGGACCACACCGCCGGCGACCTCGCCGACCCTGGCGCGCACGTATGCCTCCAGTCGCGCGGTCCGCTCGGTGGCCGTGGCCGCCGCGAACACCTTCTTGACGAGGTCGTCCGAACCGGGCGTCCCGGTGGGCAGGGTGATCAGGTCGGCGAGGATCGGGCGGGTGCGGGCGGCATCGGGATCGAGGGCCAGCATCTCCCAGTCCAGGGCGAGCGGTGCGAGCTGGCGGCGGGCCGTGCCGAGGACCCGCTCGAAGAGCTCTCCGCCGTCCTGCGCGGAGAACGCGACCAGGCCCGAGCGGGCCGTCTCGGACTCGCGGGTGCCGGACTCGGCCACCATGCCGACGCCCGACCAGGCACCCCAGTCCAGGCTCAGCGCCCGACGGTCCGCACGGGACAGGTGGTGGGCCCAGGCGTCGAGGAAGGCGTTGGCCGCCGAGTAGGGGCTCTGTCCGGCCGAGCCCAGCAGACCGGCCGCCGACGCGAACAGGACGAAGTCCGACGCGTCCGGGGTCAGTTCGGTGAGCAGGGCGGTGCCCAGGACCTTGGGGGCGAGGACGCGCAGGACCCGCTCGTCGGTCAGGTTGGCGACCGTGGCGTCGTCCAGGACACCGGCCGCGTGCACGACCCCGGCGATGGGGCCGAGCGCCCGCCGTACGGCGTCCAGGGCGACGGTCAGACCCTCGCGGTCGGCGACGTCCGCGCGGGCCAGGTGCACGCTCACGCCGCGCTCTTCGAGTCGGCGGATCCAGCCCACGGCGTCCGCGTTCGGCGCGCCGCGGCTCATCAGGGCCAGCCGCCGGGCGCCCCGGCGGACCAGCCGCTCGGCGACGACCCGACCGAGTCCGCCCAGACCACCGGTGATCAGGTACGCCCCGTCCGGAGAGGTCGCACCGTGTCCGGCGTCGTCGGGGCGGGTGCGGGTCAGGCGGGGTACCAGTCGCCCGTCCCCGCGCAGCGCCACGAGCCGTTCGTCGTCCGCGTGCCGGAGCTGGGTCCACAGGGCGTCGGCGCCGTCCGTCGGCGGCAGGTCGACGAGGGTGGTCCGCAGCTCCGGGTACTCCTGCGCCACGGCGAGGCCGAAGCCCCAGCCGAGGGCCTGCTGCGGGTGCGTCACCTGCGTGCTGTCACCGGCCGCCTGGCTGCCCCGTACGACGACGAAGAGGCGGGGTGCCGCGCCCTGCGTCCGGTCGGCGAGCGTCCGCACCAGGTGCAGGGTGCTCAGGCAGCAGAGCCGGGCCGCTTCCTCCGCCGTGCGGTCGTCCTCGATCGCGGGTGCGTCGAGAGCGGACAACTGCACGACTCGCTCGGGCGGCTCGCTCGCGAAGGCCTCGTCGAGGAGACGGGCCAGGTGCTGCGGGTCTGCCGGGTCGAGGACATAGCGGCCGGGCCCCTCGGCGGCGAAGGATTCGCCCCTGCGGGCGATCACATACGGCACCGACGTGTCCAGCCGCTCGACCAGTTCGGCCGCCATGCCGGAATCATCGGCCAGGATGAGCCAACTTCCCTTTGCGAACGGCTCGTCGGCGATCGGACGCGGCTGCCAGCGGGGCTCGAAGAGCGCTCCGTCCAGCGGGGAGAGCGCGGCCAGCGCGAACTCCTCGGCCTCCAGGATCAGCCGGTCCGTGTCGTCGTACAGACGAAGGTCCAGTGTCGCGCCGTCGCCGGACACGGACCGCAGCTCGCACGCCACCCACGCGGGGGTGGTGCGCAGCCCGGTGTGGCGGAGGCGACCGACTCCGGCGGGCACGAAGGCCCTTCCCTGGGGCGCGTCGCCGGGCAGCGCGGCCGTGTGGAAGGCGGCGTCGAGGACGGCCGGGTGGAGCAGATGACCGGCGGCGGGCTTGTCGGCGAGTCGGGCGAGGCCGGCGGAGTGAGCGCGGTGGCCCGACTCCAGGCCGCGGAAGGCGGGGCCGTACTCGATGCCGAGGGTGGCGAGAGTGCCGTAGACGGCCGGCAGGTCGACCTGCTCGGTGCAGCGGTCCCGCAGCGCGGCGAGCGACTCGCCCGGGTCGGCGACGGGTGGGGCCGAGGGTTCTTCGGCGGTGACGGTGATGCGTCCGGTGACGTGGCGTTCCCAGGTCGCGGAATGTCCGGCGCCGGCCGGGGCCGAGGCGATGGTGAAGTCCCGGGTGCCGTCGGTGGCGGGGCGCAGGACCAGTTGCAGCCGCGTCGGGCGGGACTCGTCCAGGCGCAGCGGCTTGAGGAACCTGACGTCGGCGAGCCGTACGTCCCCGCCGTCCTGCACGGCGGACGCGGCCTCCAGGGCCATGCCGAGGAAGGCGGCGCCGGGCAGCCACACCTCGCCGGTCACGCGGTGGTCGGTCAGATAGGCGAAGCGGCTGTCGCGCAGGTCCACCTCGCTCTGGAAGAGGTGCCGGTCGGCTTCGTCGCTGGCCTGGACGTGCGTGCCCAGGAGCGGCGAGGCGCCGGTCGCGGTGGCCGGTGCGGGTGCGAGCCAGTGGCGTTCGCGGGCGAAGGCGTAGGTCGGCAGGTCGACGCGGCGGCCCGCCGGGAACAGCGCCGGCCAGTGGGGCGTGTGCCCGGCCGTGTACAACTCCGCCAGCCGGTCGAGCAGTACGTCCCGCCCGCCCCGCTGCCGGCGCAGCGAGCCGACGCTCACCGCGTCGATGCCGGTCTCGGCCGCCACCGCCTCGATGGACGAGCCGAGCGAGGGGTGCGGGCTGAGCTCGACGAAGTAGCGGTAGCCGTCGTCCAGCATGCGCCGGACGGTGTCCGCGAAGCGGACGGGTTCGCTGAGGTTGGCGTACCAGTACTCGGGGTCCAGGCGCTCGCCCGGCACCGGCTCGGCCAGCACCGTCGAGTACAGCGGGGTCGGGGTGTGCGTGCCCCGGCTGCCGGAGAAGCGGTCGAGCAGTTCGTCGCGCAGCGGGGCCATCAGCGGGGTGTGCGAGGCGAACGGCGTCGACAGCGAGCGGGCGTCGATGCCCTGCTCGTCGAGGCTGCGCCGCAGCTCGGCCAGCGCGTCGCCGTCGCCCGAAACCGCTGTGGAGTGCGGGCTGTTGACGGCGGCCACGAACAGCCGGCCGGCGTACGGGGCGAGCAGTTCCTCGACCCGGGGGCGCGGCAGGTCCAGGGACAGCATGCCGCCCTTGCCCGCGACCGGTACGACCGCTTGGGCCCGCCCGGTCACCACGGCCACGGCGTCGTCCAGGGTGAGGGCGCCGGCGCTGTACGCGGCGGCGATCTCGCCCAGACTGTGCCCGGTCACGGCGTCCGGGGTGACGCCGAGCGAGCGCCACGCGGCCGTCAGGCTCGCGTTGACGGCGAACAACGCAGGCTGCAGGTACTCGGTCCGCTCCAGCGGGGAGAACTCCTCCGGCGCCCGCAGCGCGTTGAGCACCGACCAGCCGGCGTGCCGCTGCACCGCCTCGTCGATCCGCGTCAGCTCCTCGCGGAACGCCTCCGACTCCCCCATCAGGTCCAGGCCCATGCCGGGCCACTGACCGCCGTGGCCGGAGTAGACGAAGGCGACCTTGCCCGTGTGCTCCTCCCGGGGCGGGGGAAGCGGGATCCGCCCGGCGGCCAACTCGGCCAGCACGGCGCGCAGTTCGTCCCGGTCCTCGGCCACGACCGCGGCACGCCTCTCGAAGTGGCTGCGGTGGCGGGCCAGGGTGTGTGCGATGTCCGGCAGTTCGGCGGGGTCGTCGGCGAAGTGGCGTGCCAGTGCGGCGGCCTGTCCGCGCAGGCCCGTCTCGCTGCGGCCGGACAGGACGAACAGGTGCTGTCCCAAGGGGAGGTCGGCGGTCTCGGACCCGACCGCGGGTTCGGCTTCCTCCACGATCACATGCGCGTTGGTGCCGCTGATCCCGAACGCGCTCACGCCCGCCCGGCGCACCCGATCCGCCGACGCGGGCCAGGCCACCTCCTCCCGCAGCAGATTCAGTCCGCTGTCCGCCCAGTCGACGTGCCGGCTGGGCGTGTCGGCATGCAGGGTGCGCGGGAGGGTCTGGTGGCGCAGGGACTGCACGACCTTGATCAGACCGACCACGCCCGAAGCGGCCTGGGTGTGCCCGACGTTGGACTTCAGCGAGCCGAGGTGGAGCGGGCGCCCCTCGGTGCGGGAGGCACCGAAGACCTCGGTGAGGGCGTTCGCCTCGATCGGGTCGCCGAGGGTCGTGCCCGTGCCGTGCGCCTCGACGAAGTCGATGTCCTCGGGCCGCAGTCCGGACTGCTCCAGCGCGCGCCGGATCACCTGCTCCTGCGCGGGGCCGTTCGGCGCGGACAGGCCCTGACTGCGGCCGTCCTGGTTGACGGCGGTGCCGCGCAGCACGGCCAGGATCCGGTCGCCGTCCCGCCGAGCGTCGCTCAGTCGCTTCAGTACGACCATCCCGGCGCCCTCGGCCCAGATCGCGCCGTCGGCGCCGTCCGAGAAGGAGCGGCAGCGGCCCGTCGGGGACAGCCCCCGCAGCCGGCTGAACTCGACGAAGGTCTGCGGCGTCACCATCAGCGTGACACCGCCGGCGAGCGCCAGATCGCACTCGCCCGCGCGCAGCGCCTGCGCCGCCAGATGGACGGCGACCAGCGACGACGAGCAGGCGGTGTCGACCGTTAGCGCGGGCCCGCCCAGCCCGAGGGTGTACGCGAGCCGCCCCGAGGCCACGCTGAGGGCGGAACCCGTGCCGACGTATCCGTCGAGCTGGTCGAGCCGGGTGCCGGACAGGTAGTCGCTGCCGAACATCCCGACGTACACGCCGGTCGTGCTGCCCGCGAGATCGGCCGGCACGATTCCGGCGCGCTCCAGAGACTCCCAGACCGTCTCCAGCAGCAGTCGCTGCTGCGGGTCCATGGCCGCGGCTTCCTTCGGGGTGATGCCGAAGAAGCCGGCGTCGAAGGATTCGATGTCGTCCAGGAAGCCGCCCTCGCGGGCGTAGGACTTGCCGAGTGCGTCCGGGTCCGGGTCGTACAGCGACTCGACGTCCCAGCGCCCCGCCGGGAAGGGCCCGACCGCGTCCCGGCCCTCCGCGACGAGGCGCCACAGGCCCTCCGGGTCGCGCACGCCGCCGGGCAGACGGCAGGCCATGGCGACCAGCGCCACCGGCTCGTCGGAGGACGGTGCGGGTGCAGGCGCGGTCTTGTGCGGTGTGCGGGCCGTCGCCGCCAGGACACCGGCCAGCAGGTAGTCGGTGAGGCGGGTCGGTGTGGGGTGGTCGAAGAGGAGCGTGGCGGGGAGCTTGGTGCCGATGCGGGTGCTGATGCGGTTGCGCAGGTCGACGGCCGTCACGGAGTCCATGCCGAGGTCGCGCAGCGGCTGGTCGGAGCGGACGGATTCCGCGGAACGCAGGCCGAGCGCGTGCGCCGCCTCCTCGCGGACCAGGGCGAGGACGCGCGCGGCACGTTCAGGCTCCGGCAGCCGGGCCAGCCGGTCGGCCAGGGTGTGGCCGCCGGGTCGGGCCGCGTGCGGCGCGGGGAGCAGGGAGCGCCACAGTGCGCCGGAGGGGGTGGCCGCCCTCAGCCGGGGCAGGTCCAGTACCCAGGCGACCAGGTGGGCGGCGTCGCGGCGCAGGCTCAGCCCGGTCAGTTCGCGGCCCTGCTCGGGGGTGAGGGCCCGGTGTCCGAGGCGTGCCATCCGCTCCAGGTCGGCATGCTCGGCGGCGAGTCCCTCCCCCGCCCATGCGCCGAAGGAGACGGAGACGCCGGGCAGGCCCAGAGCACGGCGGTGGTGGGCGAGTTGGTCGAGGAAGACGTTGGCGGCCGCGTAGTTGGCCTGACCGGCGTTGCCGACGACGCCCGCCGCCGAGGAGACCAGCAGGAACAGATCGAGCGGCCGGTCGACGGTGAGCCGGTGCAGGTGGGCGGCGCCGTCGACCTTGGGGCGCAGCACCCGCGCGAGCCGGTCGGGGGTCAGATCGGCGACCACGCCGTCCTCGAGAACTCCGGCACAGTGGACGACGCCGCGCAGGGGTGCCTCGTCGCCGATGCGGTCCAGTACGTCCGCGAGGGCAGCCGCGTCGGCGATGTCACATGCGGCGACCTCGACCTGGGCGCCGAGTGCCGCCAGTTCGGCGGCCGCTTCGGCGGCACGAGGGTCGTCGGCGCCTTGACGGGACGTCAGCAGGAGGCGAGAGGCGCCGTTCTCGACGAGCATGCGGGCGATGTGGCGGCCCACCGCGCCGAGGCCACCGGTGATGAGGACGGTTCCCTCGGCGGGGATGCTCGCGGGGCTCTCGGGCGGTGCGGGACGGGCTCGCACCAGGCGCGGGGCGAGCAACTGCCCTCCACGGAGGGCGAGTTCTGGCTCGTCGGCGTGTGCCACGGCGGACAGGGGCAGCGGATCGCCACTGTCGATGTCGATGTCGATGTCGATGTCGATGTCGATGTCGATGTCGATGTCGAGCAGGGTCAGCCCGAGGTCCGGGTGTTCGGTACGGGCGCTACGGGCCAGGCCCCACAGCACCGACTGGGCGAGCCCCGGAACCGTGTCCCCTCCGGCGGCCGCGACGGCTCCGCGCGTCACCCAGATGGTGCGCGCGGGCGCCTCGTCCGGCGGGAGGGCGATCAGGGCCTGCAGTTCGGCGAGCCCCTCGGCCGCCAACTCGTGTGCTGCAGCGGCTGGTTCACCTTCCACCAGGGGACGAGGCCAGAACCGCAGGACCGTATCGGCACCCGCAGCGGACGTCCCGGCCGACTGCTCCGGCAGGGCCGTCCACGCCACCTCGTACAGGTGCCGCCCGTTCTCCGACCCGCTGTCCAGGTCGGCCGGGTTGGCGGCGCGCAGACGTACGCCCTCCAGGCGGCCCGCCGGGAAGCCGTCGGCGTCCCACAGCGTGACGTCGAGGGTGACGTCGGTGCCGGAGCCGCCGGTCCGGCGTACGGAAGCGATGAGGTCCGTCGCGCCGCCGGGCGGCAGGACGCAGCGGGCCATCGCGACCGGCAGCAGTACGCGCCGGTCGGAGGCGTCCAGGGCTGCGGCCACCTGGAGTGCGGCATCGAGGAGCGCCGGGTGCACCGGGTAGGCGTCGGCCGCTTCGCGGGCGACGGGGGGCAGCGCGAGGCGGGCCAGCAGGGTCCCGTCGCCGGTCGCGGTGGCCTGTCGTACGCCCTGGAAGGCGGGGCCGTAGCCGAGGCCGAGTTCCTTCAGACGGTCGTAGGTGTCCTCGGGCCAGGCCGGTTCGGCCGTCTCGGGCCAGGTCGGTGGCTGGTCGGCCGGCGTGGTGGCGGCCGGGTCGGCGGCGGAGGCGGTGGCGTGCAGGGTCCAGTCCGTGGCGTCCTGGCCGCGCGGGCGGCTGTGGACGGTGATCTCCGGTGCGTTGCCCGCGGTGACCACCTCGACGGACACCTCGACCGTGCCGGTGCCCGGCAGCATGAGGGGCGCCACGAGGAGAAGGTCGGTGACGTCGGCGCGGGTGTCGGGGCGGGCCACGGCGAGGGCGGCGCGGCAGAGCTCCATCAGGGTGGTGCCGGAGACCACGGTCCGGCCGAAGACGGTGTGGTCGGGCAGCCAGTCGGCGGTGGCCGGGGACCACTCGCCCCGGAAGGTCCAGCGGGTCTCGTCCGCCGACTGGAGCTGGATGCCGAGCAACGGATGCGCGGCGCGGTCGAAGAGGCCGGGGCCGGTGGCGGAGGTGGCCGGCTCGATCCAGTGGCGCTGTTCGTCCCAGGCGTACGTCGGCAGGTCCACCGGGGCGGTCAGCGGGGCCGGGCGGCGCCAGTCGATGCGCCGTCCGTGGACATGGAGTTCGGCGGCGGCGCGGTCCAGGCAGGCGGGGCCGTCCTCGTCCCGGCGCAGCGATCCGACGGCGACCAGGTCCTCGTCGACGGTGCGCAGGGCGGTGAGCAGCGAGGGGTGCGGGCCGAGTTCGACGAAGCAGCGGTAGCCGTCGGCCACCATGCGCTCGACGGTCGGCGCGAAGCGGACGGGTTCGCGCAGGTTGGTGTACCAGTAGTCGGCTTCGAGTTCCTCGGTGACCGGTTCGCCCGTGACGGTGGAGTACCAGGCGACGGAGGCGGGGTACGTGGTGACGCCGTCGAGTTCGTCGAGGATCGCGGCGCGGACGGTCTCGACCTGGGAGCTGTGGGAGGCGTAGTCGACGTCGAGGCGGCGGACGAAGACCTGTTCCCGGTCGAGGTCGGCGAGCAGGGCCTCCACCGCGTCGACGGCACCGGCGATCACGGTCGAACGGCCGCTGTTGACGGCCGCGACGCCGATCCTGTCGTCGTGGTCGGCGAGTCGTGCCTCGACCTCGGTGTGCGGCAGGGCGACGACGGCCATCGTGCCGCTGCCGGAGAGCTGCGTCAGCGCCTGGCTGCGCAGGGCGACCACCGCGGCGGCGTCGTTGAGGCTGAGGGCCCCGGCGACGCACGCGGCGGCGACCTCGCCCTGGCTGTGCCCGACGACCGCGTCCGGCCGTATGCCTCGCGCCCGCCACACGGCGGCCAGCGACACCATCACGGCGAACAGCACCGGCTGGACGACGTCGACGCGGTCCAGGCCCGGGGCGCACGCGTCGCCGCGCAGGACGGACGTCACCGACCATTCGGTGAACGGGCGCAGGGCGGCGTCACAGCGGTCGAGCTCGTCGGCGAACACCGGGTCGCGGTCCAGGAGATCCCGTGCCATGCCGGGCCATTGGGACCCCTGGCCGGGGAAGACGAACGCCACCTTGCCCGTGGGCCCGGCCTGTTGGGGACCGGCGGTCCGCTCGGGATCGGGCCGGTCCTCGGCGAGCGCGCGCAGGGCGGTGAGCAGTTCCGTGCGGTCGCCGGCCTGGACGACGGCCCGGTGCTCGAAGTGGGTGCGGTGGTGGGCCAGGGTCGCGGAAACGGCCGGGAGCGGCAACTCCGGCTGCTGTTCCAGGGTGTGGAGCAGCCGGTCGGCCTGGGATCGCAGTGCGGGCAGGGTGCGGGCCGAGAGCGGGAAAAGGGTCGTGCCGGGGAGATCCGCAGGTGTCGGAGGCAGGTCCTCGGGGGCTTCCTCCAGCACCACGTGAGCGTTCGTGCCGCTGATCCCGAAGGCGCTGACTCCGGCGCGGCGTACCCGTTCGGGGTCTCGTGGCCAGGCGTGGGCCTCGTCCAGGACGCGCAGACCGCTGTGCGCCCAGTCGATGTGCTCGGTCGGGGTCTCGGCGTGCAGGGACGCCGGTATTCGCTCGTGCCGGAGCGCCAGCACGGTCTTGATGACACCGGCGATGCCCGCCGCGGCCTGGGTGTGGCCGATGTGGGACTTGAGGGAGCCGACGCCGAGGGGGCGGTCGGCGGGGCGGCCGGGGCCGAAGACCGCGGACAGGGCGCGGCCCTCGATGGGGTCGCCCAGCCTGGTGCCGGTGCCGTGCGCCTCGATGTGGTCGAGATCGTGCGGCTGGAGCCCGGCCGCGTCGAGGGCCGCGCGCAGCACCCGTTCCTGCGCCGGGCCGTTGGGGGCGCTCAGGCCCTGGCTGCGGCCGTCCTGGTTGATCGCCGAGCCCTTGACCACCGCGAGGACCCGGTCGCCGTCGCGGCGCGCGTCCGCCAGCCGCTTGAGCAGCACCACGCCGCAGCCCTCGGCCCACACCACGCCGTCGGCGTCCGCCGAGAAGGGGCTGCACCGCCCGGACGGCGACAGCCCGCGCAGCCTGCTGAACTCGACGTGCCCGCGCGGCGTCACCAGCAGCGTGGCACCGCCGGCCAGCGCGAGGTCGCACTCCCCGCCCGCCAGGGCGCGTGCCGCCAGATGCAGGGCCACGAGGGACGACGAGCAGGCGGTGTCGACGGTGACCGCCGGGCCCTGGAGACCGAGGGTGTAGGAGATACGGCCGGACGCCACGCTGGACGCCGAGCCGGTGCCGACGTGCCCGTCGAGCTGGTCCAGGGCGGCCGAGGCCAGGTAGCCGCTGTCGTACAGGCCGATGTAGACGCCCGTGGAGCTGCCGTTCAGCGTCTCCGGGACGATCCCGGCGCGTTCGATCGCCTCCCAGCCGGTCGACAGGAGCAGCCGCTGCTGGGGGTCCATGGCTGCGGCTTCGCGGGGCGATATCCCGAAGAAGGCCGCGTCGAAGCGGTCGATGCCGGAGAGGTAGCCGCCGTGCAGCGAGTAGGCCTTGCCGGAGACCTCCGGGTCGGGATCGTGCAGCCCCCGGGTGTCCCAACGGCCCGCCGGCACCTCGGTGATGGCGTCCTCGCCCTGTGCCAGCAGCCGCCACAGCGCCTCGGGGTTGTCGGCGCCGCCGGGGAACCGGCAGGCCATGGAGATGATGGCGATGTCGTCGTCGGCCCGCGCGGGCGCCTCGCCGGGCGGCGCGGCCGCCACCGACGCGGGTGTGGGCGGGTCGGCGAACACCGCCTCGGAGAGGGCGGCGATGGTGGGGTGGTTGAACACCAGGGAGGGGTCCAGGGTCCGGCCGGTCGACGCGGACAGCTCGGCCGCCAGAGTCACCAACTGCCGTGATCCGAGCCCGAATTCGGCGATCGGCCGGTCCGGGTCGACGGCCAGCGGGTCGAGCCCGGCCGCCTCGGCGACGGTCGACGCCAGCCAGATCCGCACGCCCTCCGCAGTGGTCGGGGACGGCTCGGTGGACTGCTTCGGGGACTCGTGCGCAGGCATCTAGACAGGTGTCCTCGTGGATTTCGGCAAAGGGCGGGGCGGTGGCCGTACGACCCATGGAGCTCGCGTGCCGGTACGGCCGCTGCTGCCGTCCGTACGGCGGATGCGCGCGGCGTGCGACGAGCGGGCGGGCGGGGCGGCGGGCGACGTCAGGTGATGGCGGGCGGTGTCAGCTCACGGCGGGCGCGGCGATCACGGCGAGCTTGCCCTCCAGGTAGGCCGCCCGGGAGGCGCGGCGCTGGATCTTGCCGCTGGACGTCTTGGGGATGGTGCCCGGCTGGACCAGGACGACGTCGCGCACGGACACGCCGTGGGCCTCGCCGATGCCGCTGCGGACGACGTCGATGATCTTCTCGGCCTCGGAGGCCGCGTCCGGGGCGATCTCGGCGATCAGGACGGCCTGTTCGCCGCCGACCGCTCCCTCCTCGGCCCCGTCGACGGAGAACGCGGCGGTGCAGCCGGGGCGCAGGGCGGGGTGGGCCATCTCGGCGGTGAGTTCCAGGTCCTGCGGGTAGTGGTTGCGGCCGTCGATGACGATGAGGTCCTTGAGGCGGCCGGTGACGAACAGCTCGCCGTCGCGCAGGAATCCGAGATCGCCGGTGCGCAGGAAGCGGCCGTCGTGGCCGGTCAGGGTGGCGCGGAAGGTCTCGCGGGTGGCGAGCGCGTTGCGCCAGTAGCCCTTGGCGACGCTCGCGCCACGCACCCATATCTCGCCGGTCTCGCCCTCGGGCAGTTCCTCGTGCCGTTCGGGGTCGGCGATGGCGACGGTGACCTCGGGCCCCGGGCGGCCGCAGCTGACGGCCGCGGCGTCCCACTGGCCGGCGTGCGGGCCGGTTTCGGGGGCCTGGAGCAGGGTGGGCGGGGTGTGGACCGTGCTGCCGGTGACCATCAGGGTGGCCTCGGCGAGGCCGTAGCAGGGGTAGAGGGCCTCGCGGCGGAATCCGGCCGGGGCGAAGGTGTCCGTGAAGCGGCGCAGGGTGGCGGCGCGTACGGGTTCGGCGCCGTTGAAGGCGACCTTCCAGCTGCTGAGGTCGAGGCCGTCGAGGAGTCCGGGGGTGGCGTGCTTGAGGCAGAGCTCGTACGCGAAGTTGGGGCCGCCGCTGGTGTGCGGGCGGTAGTGGCTGATCGCGGTCAGCCATCGCTCGGGCCGCTGGAGGAAGTGCAGCGGCGAGAAGAGGGTGGCGGTCGCGCCGAGGTACACGGTGTTGAGGACCGGGCCTATGAGGCCCATGTCGTGGTATACGGGCAGCCAGCTGACGAACATCTCGTGGCCGTATTCCTCGAGGACATCCGGCGTGTGCCCCATGCGTTCGGTGATGACGCGCTCGTTGTCCAGCAGGTTTCCGTGGGTGACCATCACGCCGCGCGGGGCGGAGGTGGAGCCGGAGGTGTACTGGAGGAAGGCGACGGAGTCGGCGGTGAGGTCGGGCTCGCGCCAGGAGGCGGCCGCCTCGTCGGGGAGGTCCTCGGTGGCCACGCAGGTGACGTCGGCGAGTTCGGGCAGGTGTTCCGCGAGGCCGGACAGGGCGTTGATCACCTCGCGTCCGCCCAGGATCACCTTGGCGTCGGCGTCGGCGATGAGCCGCTTCATCCGGGTCAGGGCGCGGTGGTTCTGGGTGCGGCCCTGGGGCGGGACGCCCGGCACGGCGACCACCCCGGCCGCGAGGCAGCCGAGGTAGCCGCAGATGAACTCCGGGCCGGGCGGGTACAGCAGCATGGCGCGGGTGCCGGCGAGGCCGCGCTCCTGGAGCCAGGCGGCGACGGCCCGGGAGCGCTCGGCGAGACGGCCGTAGGAGATCTCCTGGATCTCGCCGTCGGGGTCGCCGGTCGCGAGGTAGCGGTAGGCGGTTCGGTCGGGGTTGTGGGCGGCGTGCTGGGACAGCAGATCGACCAGGGATCGAACCATGTTGCGAGTCTCACCTGTCTGCATCGATGGGCGACGAACCTTCAGTTCGCGGCCAGGTGCTGGAAGGGTGCGGACGCCTCGGTCGGTCCGGCCCCCTTGCCGAACGTCCGTCTCGACGACCCGCCCAGGGGTCACGGCACCGCTGTGCCGACCCCCGGCATCCCCCCGTCCGGCTTGCTACCGGTGAGTAGCACCATAGCAACTCTCCGGAGTTCGACTGGCCGAACGTAAGTAAACCCTACGTATCCATAGCGGGTTGACGCAGCAGGGGTCCCCCAACACGCCGTAACACGCCGCTCGAGACGCCAACTCCGGCCTGCTGTATGGCAATTCAGACAGTCCGCGCAGAAGTGAGCAGAGTCCCTTCACTTTCGAAGCGAAGTATCCGTCCACCGTGCGAGATCGGTCGATGACGGTGTGTACTGTGCTGCGAGCGGGCCCTCCCGACGGCCCTCGGAACCAGCCCTGCCCGACTGCCCCGACCGACCTCTGGAAACCGACTCGATGATCGAATTACCGGACCTGGCGACCGGCGGTCTCGCCGTCGGCATGCTGTCCGCACTCGCCTTGGGCGGCGGGCTGCTGCGGGCACAGCGACAACAGGCGCGCCAGCGCGCCGAGATCGACGCGCTGCGCCGGCAACTCGACGGAGCGGTGAAGGCGTTCACGGCCGAGATCGAGCATCTGGCGGCCCGGCGTGTTCCGGCCGCCGCCCAGCAGCTCACGCATCTCCATGTCCCCGTGCCGGGTCCCCTGCATCCGCAGACCGCCGACTCACCCGTGGGTCCGGCGCTGGAGCACGTGCTGGGCGGGCTGCGCGTCGAGCTGGTCGCGCAGCGCACCCGCATCGACGCCGCCGCACAGGCGGGCATGCGCGGGGCGACACGTGAGATCCAGGCGGCCCTGTACCGGCTCCAGGACGCGCTGCGCGGACTTCAGCAGAAGTACGACGACCCCGAGTTGACGCAGACGCTGTTCCAACTCGACCACGAGAACGAGCAGTCGCTGCGCCGGGCGCAGGTCGCCGCCGTGGTGTGCGGGGCCTGGGTCGGGCTCGCCCGCGAGGAGTCGCACCTGGTGGACGCGGTGACCGGCGGCCAGGCCCGGCTCGCCGGCTATCACCGGATCCGGATCCACAACCACCTCACCGCGGGCACCGGGCTCGTCTCCCACGCGGTGGAGCCGGTCGCGATCATCGTCACCGAACTTCTCGACAACGCCCTGCGGCACTCCGCTCCGGACACCGACATCGTGGTCAACCTGGAGCACGTCCATCACGGCGTCTGTGTCACGGTGGACGACGCGGGCCTGGGCATGACCCAGGACGAACGCGCCCGCGCGCAGCGGTTGGTGGCGGGCTCCGACCCGATCCTCCTGACCGAGCTGGGCGATCCGCCGCGCATGGGTCTCGCCGCGATCGGGCAGCTGACCCGGCAGTTCGATCTGAGCGTCGATCTGTCCTCGCCGTCGCCCTACGGCGGCGTGCGGGCGGTGCTGCGGGTCGACAGCCACCTGCTCAGCCATGTCGACCCCGACGAGCGACCTCCCGCGGCCAGCGCGCCCCGCTCCACCCGCCCGGCCGGCCGGGACACGCGGGGTACCGAGGACACCCCGAGCGCGCAGGACACCCGCGACGAGGCGACCGGCGACACCCGAGGCGAGGCGTCCCCCGACGCACGGCAGCACACGTCCACCGCCTCCCCCACCGAACTCCCCGCCGCCACCCACGGATACGGCGCCGAGCACGACGACGCCTCCGACGCCGTGTCAGGGCATCACGGGCCACGGGACACCGGCGGTCTGCCGCAGCGCCGGCGCCGTACGCGGATGGCCGCCCCGTCCGACGACGCGCCCGCGCCGAGACCCGCCGAGCGCCGCCCCGAGCAGGCCGCGGCCGCGCTGGGTGCGCTGCAGGCCGGCACCGCGGCGGCCCGCAGCGCGGCCGGTGAGTCCGGCGGCGACGACGCCTCCACCGCCGTACCGCAGCCCCTGCGAGCGGATCGCGGACGGGACGAAGCCGTCGCACAGGACACCGATCAGACCGAACGTGATCACGACCACGAAAGGGGAACGGCTCGATGACCAGCCGCGACGCGGGAGACACGGCCTGGGTGCTCGAACCGATCCTGCAGGTGCCGCATGTGGTGGCCGCCGTACTGCTCACGCGGGACGGGCTGGTGACGGGGTACACGGACGCGCTCACCCAGCCGTCGGCCGAGCGGGTGGCCGCGATCACCAGCACCGTGCAGGGGGCGTGCCGTACGGCGGCCGCCGCGTTCGCCGACCGGGAACGGGCCGAGGTACGGCAGGTCGTGATCGAGTCCGACCACGGGTACGTGCTGATCGTGCCGACCGACCACGGCTCCTGTGTCGCCGCGTACGGGGACGCGGAGGTGCGCCTGGACATGCTCGCGCACCGGGTGCACTCGCAGGTGGCGCGGCTGGGTGAGAAGGCGATGGCCGCCGCGCCCCGAGGTGCCGACGGCGGCGCGTCGGCATGACCGGCCGCCGTGGCGGCCGCCCCCTGGTTCCCGCGTATCTGTCGACCGGCGGCGTGGCCCGGCCCAGCCGCCCCCATCTGGAGCGGCTGTCGGTGCTCAGCAGCACCGGCGCGGCCGCGCCCGCCGGTCTGCCCGCCGCCCAACTCGCCCTGCTGGACGCCCTCGACGACGGTTCGCTCACGGTGGTGGAGGCGGCGGCGCTGCTGCGGCTGCCCGTGTCCGCCGTACGCGTCCTCGCGGGTGAGCTCCTCGACCGGGAACTGGCGTCGTCCCGCGCGCCGATCCCGCCCGCCGAACGCTTCGACCCCGACCTGCTGAAGAGAGTGGCCGATGGCCTTCGCGCCCTCAAGCACACCTAGCACCACCGGCGACGCCCCGCCCGCGACCGGGGACATCCATCTGCCGGACACCGCCCGTGACCTGGTCAAGATCCTGGTCGCCGGCCCGTTCGGGGTGGGCAAGACGACCCTGATCGGTTCCGTCTCCGAGATCCGGCCGCTGCACACCGAGGAGCCGATCAGCGAGGCGTCCGCGCCGCTGGACGATCTGGCCGGGGTGCGCGACAAGGCGACGACCACCGTCGCCGTCGACTTCGGCCGGATCAGCCTGCCGGGCGGAGTCGTGCTGTATCTGTTCGGCACGCCCGGGCAGGAGCGGTTCCGGGCACTGTGGGACGACATCGCCTACGGCGCGCTGGGGGCGCTCGTCCTGGTCGACAGCCGTCGCATCGACGCGTCGTTCGACGTACTGGGGCTGGTGGAGGAGTCGGGGCTGCCGTACGCGGTCGCCTTCAACGCCTTTCCGGACTCCCCCCGGCACCACACGGAGGAACAGCTGCGCGCCGCCCTGGACCTGGCGGCGGGCACACCGATGGTGACGTGTGACGCGCGCGACGCCGACTCGTCGGTCGACGCGCTGCTCGCGCTGGTCCAGCACCTGATCGACCGTCACACTCCGGAGGACCGGTGACCCGGATGACCACCCACTCCCCCGACCGGCAGGCCTTCTCCCGCTCGGAGCCCGTGCGGCTGTGGGAGGACGGCTTCGCTCTGGATCCGTACCCCTACTACGACGCCCTGCGCGCCCAGGGCCCGGTCGGCTGGGCCGAGTTGGCGCCGGGTGTGCCGGCGTACGTCGTCACCGACCGGCGGGCGGCGCTGGATCTGCTGCGCGACTCGGACACGTTCTCGCACGATCCGCGGCCGTGGGAGGCCACGGTCGCCGACGACTCGCCGGTCCTCGGCATGATGCGCTGGCGGCCCAACTCCCTGTTCGCCGACGGGGCGGCCCATGTCCGCTACCGCGCCTCGCTGATCGACACCTTCGACCGGATCGAGCCGCACGACCTGCGGACCCGGGTGCACCGGGCGGTGCGGGTGCTGGTCGGCCGGTTCGGGCCGCAGGGCGAGGCCGATCTGGTGACCGACTTCGCGCGGCCGCTGATGGCGCTGGTGTTCAACAGCCTCTTCGGGCTGCCCGACAGCGACAGCGACCGGCTCAACGCGGCGCTGGGCAAGATGATGGAGGGCGGCGCCGAAGCGGCCGAGGGCGAGGCGGAGTTCGGCGGTTACGTACTGGAGCTGATCGCGGCCAAGACCGAGCAGCGGGGCGACGACCTGCCGAGCCGCCTGCTGGACCACCCCGCCGGGCTCACCCCCGAGGAGGTCACCTGGCAGGTGTTCCTCACCCTCGGCGCCGGCCACGAGCCGACGGCCAACCTGGTGTCGAACGCGCTCTCCCGCATCCTCGGCAACCCGCTGTACTACTCCACCCTGACCAGCGGGGCCCGCCCGGTGACGGACGCGGTGGTGGAGGTACTGCACCACGAGACGCCGCTCGCCAACTACGGCATCCACTACGCGCGCAGCCCTGTGTCCTTCCATGGCGCGTGGATCAGAGCCGCGGTGCCGGTGGTCGTGTCCTACGGGGCACTCGCACACTTCACCGAGCGGGAGGTCACCAGCGGGCGCCATCCCCGGGACGCCTCGCATCTGTCGTGGTCGGCGGGCCCGCACGCCTGCCCGGTGCGGCAGCACACGCTGCTCATCGCCACCGAGGCGATCGAGCGGCTCACGCAGTGGCTGCCCGACCTGGAGCCGGTGCTGCCCCGGGAGCGCCTGACCTGGCGGCCCGGCCCCTTCCATCGCTCGCTGACCTCGCTGCCCGTCCGGTTCAGCCCTCGCTCCCCCGACCAGCCAGGAGTTCCGTCGTGACCGTGACCGACCGCACCGACCGCCTCGCCATCGACCCGTTCGGCGCCGACATCCCCGGCGAGAGCGCCCGGCTGCGTGCCCTCGGCCCGCTCGTGCCCGTGGAGCTGCCGGGCGGCATCCCCGCGTGGGCGCCGACGGGCTACGACACGCTCAAGGAACTCATCCTCGATCCCCGGGTCAGCAAGGATCCCCGGCAGCACTGGCGGCTGTGGCCCGAGATCGGCGAACACCCCTCCTGGGCCTGGATCCTGGGCTGGGTCGGCGTCATCAACATGCTCTCGACGTACGGCGCCGACCACACCCGGCTGCGCAAGCTGGTCGCCCCGAGCTTCACCCAGCGGCGCACGGAGTTGATGCGGCCGCGCGTCGAGGCGATCACCGCGGAGCTGCTCGACGCCCTGGACAAGGGCGATGCGGAGGTCGATCTGAAGGCCGGGTTCGCCCATCCCCTGCCGATGCGGATGATCTGCGAACTGTTCGGCGTTCCCGAGGAGTTGCAGGAGGCGACCGCGACCCTCATCGCCGCGATCATGGACACCTCCGACCCGAGTCCGGAGCACGCCGCGTTCGTGCAGGAGCAGATCGGTACGGTGCTGCCCGCGCTCATCGCCCATCGCAGCGAGCACCCCGGGGACGATCTGACGACCGAGCTGATCCGGGTGCGGGACGAGGACGGCGACCGCCTCAGCGACGAGGAGTTGCTGTACACGCTGCTGCTGGTGATCGGCGCCGGGTTCGAGACGACGGTCAATCTGATCGGCAACGCGGTCGTCGCCCTGCTGACCCATCCCGAGCAGCTGGCGGCCGTACGGTCCGGGGAGATCGGCTGGGACGCGGTGATCGACGAGACCCTGCGGGTGCACCCGTCGATCGCTTCGCTGCCCCTGCGCTTCGCCGTCAGCGATATCGAAGTCGGGGACGTGACCATCGCGGCCGGGGACGCCATCATCACGACGTATGCCGCCGCGGGTGTGGATCCGGCGCACTACGGACCGGACGCCGACACCTTCGACGCGTCGCGCGGGGCCGACGACCACATGGCCTTCGGGATCGGGGTGCACCGGTGTATCGGCGCGCCGCTGGCCCGCGTCGAGGCGCTGACGGCGCTGCCCGCCCTCTTCGACCGCTTCCCCGACCTGCGGCCGGCCGTCGGCGAGGAGGAGCTGCGTCAGGTGCCGTCGTTCATCGCGTTCGGCTGGCGGGAGATCCCGGTGCGCTTGCGGGGATGACCGTTCGGGCGTGGGGACCCGACCGGTCCCCCGTTCCGGTCGTGCCCCCACGGAGAGTCGAACTTACGTCTGCGACGCAAGGCTTGGGTATCGCGTCGGTGCCCACTGCGGGGCCCGCGGGACTCACTCGTGCACAGGTGAGTCCGGAAGGCCCGTTTTCGCCGCCTGCAGGACGGGCTGATCCAGGTCGCCCAGCGCGAGATGGGCGAGGACGACCTCGTACAGGCCGCTGCCGCCTGCGAGCAGTTGACGTTCGAGGACGGGTTCCGCACTGCGGACGTGCTCGCGGACGGTCTGGGCGTGGACGCCGAGCGTCTGTGACGTCCGTTCGGCGTTGCCGCCCTCGGCGATCCAGGTCCGCAGGGTGCGGCGCAGATCCCGGGTGTCCTGGTCGAGGCGGGCGAGCAGGTCCTGCGCCCAGGTACCCATGGCGGGCCCGGAGAGCAGGTCGTACAGCGAGACGGCCCTTTCCGCGCTGCCGGTGTCGGCCGGTGAGTCCGGCCGGCTCACCTGGATGTTGAGCGCGAGGTGGACCACGGCACGGGCGGTGAGGTCGGCGAAGTCCGTGCACAGCAGGGCTTCCACGCGTTCCATGCGGGCGCGGACGGTGTTGCGGCTGACGCCGAGGACCTTCGCCGCGTTCACGGCCGTGAACTCCAGGCCCAGCCGGGTGGTGGCGAGCAGTTCGGCGCGGGTGTGGTGGGGCAGGGTGTCGAGCGGGGCCAGCAGCCGGTCGGTCCACTCGCGCAGGGCCGCCGGGTCGATGAGGCGCTCGGGGTGGGTGCGTTCGGCGTAGACCGCGGCCTTGTCCGGGCGGAAGTGGGCGACGGCCAGGGCGCTGACGGCCTGTCCGTAGGCGGTGGCGGTGCGGGCCAGGCTCTGCCGGGCGCTGCCGCCGATGAAGGTGCGGGGGCGCCTGCCGATCAGCGACCGCAGTTCCCGGGCCTCCGACTCGCCGGGTGTCACGACGATCACGTGCTCGTCGACGGCCGGGCAGAGCACGACCAGCGCCCGCTCGCCCGTCGCGTCGATGCACTCCTCGGCGACCCGGTCGCGCTCCTCGACGGTGCCCTCGACGACGTGGACGCAGGCGGTGTCCGTGTCGAGCAGGCCGGGCCACAGTCCCGCGGCGACACGCCGCGCCGAGACGGTGTCCTCCACCATCAGCAGTTGCAAGATGGCCAGGCGCAGATCGGACGTGGCGCGTTCGAGCCGGAGTCCGGCCGTGATCGTCTCGTCCGCCTTCAGCAGGAGTTCGATGACCTGGACGGTGTGCGTGACGATGTCGGAGGCGCGCCGGTCGAAGGGCGTCTCGCGCGACACGGCGAGGACGCCCGCCCTCGAGGGGTTCGGATACGTCACCCTGACCAGCCGCAGATGACGGCCCTGTCCCTCCCAGGCGGCGGAGGCGATACGGCCGGCGGCGACGGCGGCGACGAGGTCGTGGTCCAGGGCCAGTCGCGGGCCGGCGAAGAGTCTGCCGGTGTCGTCCTGGAGCGAGGCGCTGCCCTGCACGGCGTCGGCGAACCAGGCGACGACCCGGCGGACGTCCCGTCCGTTCGGCCGCAGATGCTCCAGCAACTCCTGCGCCCACGCCGAGCCGTCGGCACTCCTCTCCCCCGTCTGACGGTCCCCGTCCTCTCTGCCAGCCACGTCGGCCTTCACCTCGCCCTGCACTCCATCCACGACGTACCGGTCGGGGACGTTACCTCACGGGTCTGGGAGCGGGGGGTGGGCGGACGTCGACTCGATCGACCGCATGCCGCGGACGTGGCTGTCGCGGCCTGCGCGGCTGTGGGGGCGTACAGGGCATAGGCTCGGCGAATGGCGAAGTACTTTGACGTGCACCCCGACAACCCTCAGCCGCGCACCATCGCGCAGGTCGCAGAGAGCATCCGCTCGGATGCGCTCATCGCGTATCCGACGGACTCCTGCTACGCGCTGGGCTGTCGGCTGGGCAGCCGTGACGGCATCGAGCGGATCCGGACCATTCGCCGTCTGGACGACCGGCACCACTTCACCCTCGTCTGCCAGGACTTCGCGCAGCTCGGCCAGTTCGTGCACATCGACAACGATGTATTCCGCGCGATCAAGGCGTCGACGCCCGGCAGCTACACGTTCATCCTGCCCGCGACGAGGGAGGTGCCGCGCATGCTCCAGCACCCGAAGAAGAAGACGGTGGGCGTGCGCATCCCCGACCACGTCGTGACGCAGGCGCTGCTCGCCGAGCTCGGTGAGCCGCTGCTGTCCAGCACGCTGCTGCTGCCCGACGAGGACGAGCCGATGACGCAGGGCTGGGAGATCAAGGACCGGCTCGACCATGTGCTGGACGCGGTCGTCGACTCCGGAGACTGCGGCACCGAGCCGACCACCGTGATCGACTTCTCGGGCGGCGAGGCCGAGATCGTGCGGAAAGGAGCCGGAGACACGTCCCGGTTCGAGTAAATGCGTCCCCAAGCCGGAGGGGGCGCCGCGGGGCAGATGGATGGCCGGTGAAACCATGTGCGCGGCCCGGCTCCACCGGGTCGGCGACCCGTTCGCCGTGGACTGCGCAGAGAGGCAACCCCCATGACCTCCGTACAGGGAACCGCCGTCGACATCCCCACCGAGGACGGCACCGCCGACGCCTATCTGGCTCATCCCGCCGACGGCGAGCCCCGTCCGGCGGTCCTGCTCTACATGGACGCCTTCGGGCTGCGGCCCCGGCTGGAGGAGATGGCGGACCGGCTCGCCGAGGCCGGGTACACCGTGCTGGTGCCCAACGTGTTCTACCGGGCCGGGCGCGCCCCGGTCTTCGACCTGCCCGAGTTCATCGATCCGGCGGCGCGGCCGGAGATCTTCCAGAGCATCATGCCGGTCATGCAGCAGCTGACGCCCGAGGCGGCGATGCGGGACGCCGGTGCCTATCTGCGCTGGCTGGCCGACTGCCCCGTGGCGGCCGACGGCCCGGTCGCGCTGACCGGTTACTGCATGGGCGCGCAGCTGTCCCTGCTCACCGCCGGTACCTATCCGGACCGGGTCGCCGCGGCGGCGGGCTTCCACGGCGGGCGGCTGGCGACCGAGGCGCCGGACAGCCCGCATCTGGTGGCCGAACACATCACCGCCGAGCTGTACTTCGGGCACGCCGACCAGGACCCGTCCCTGCCCACCGAGCAGATCGAGCGCCTCGAGAACGCACTGACCGAGGCCGGCGTACGGCACCGCTGCGAGGTCTATCCGGGTGCCGGGCACGGATACACGCAGGCCGACACCTCTTCCTACGACCGTGAGGCGGACGAACGGCACTGGGCGGCGCTTCTGGATCTGCTGAAGCGGACGTTCTGAAATAGGCCGGACCGCATCGTCCCCGTGGCGGCGCCTGTCACGTTCGCGGGTTCGCCGGTGTCTTCATGCCGAAACCGGCCGACGTACCAGGAGGACACCATGGCGCTTCGCCTTCCGAAGGCAGAGCTTCCGCTCGAACTCAAAGAGAGCATGATCAAACAGCTCGGGGCCGTGCCCGAGAACGTCGAGGTGAACTGGCACAGCCCCGAAGTCTCCCGGGACAACCTGGAGTTCGGCGCCAAGGTCGGCGCGTGGGACGCGGCGGACGCGAGTCTGAAGTCGTTCGCGCACATGGCCGTCGCGGCGCAGGTCGGGTGCAGCTGGTGCCTCGACGTCGGCTACTACCAGGCGCACAACCAGAACCTGGACCTCGTCAAGGCGAGCCAGGTGCCCCGCTGGCGGGAGTCGGATGTGTTCACGCCGCTGGAGCGGGACGTGCTGGAGTACGCCGAGGCCGTGACGAACACGCCGCCGACCGTCACCGACGAGCTGTACGCGGGTCTGCTGGAGCGGCTGGGCCCGGCCGCGATGGTCGAGCTCACCGCGTTCATCGCCTTCGTCAACCTGGCGACCAGGGCCAACGTGGCGAACGGGGTCAAGTCGCAGGGTTTCTCGGACGCCTGCGAGATCCCGCTGGCGACCCGTGCGCAGACGGACGGCGCGCAGGAACCGCGTGCGGCGTCCGCGTCATGACCGAGGATCCCTTCGTCGCCCACCGCAGCCTGCTGTTCACGGTCGCCTACGAGATGCTCGGCTCGGCCGCCGACGCGGAGGACGTGCTCCAGGAGTCCTGGCTGCGGTGGGCCGAGGTGGACCACGCCCAGGTGCGTGACCCGCGCGCGTATCTCGTCCGTGCCGTCACCCGGCAGGCGCTCAACCGTCTGCGGTCGCTGGCGCGCAGGCGCGAGGACTACGTCGGCGAGTGGCTGCCGGAGCCGCTGCTGACCAGCCCCGATGTCGCCGAGGACATCGAGCTCGCGGAGAGCGTCTCGATCGCGATGCTGACCGTGCTGGAGACCCTCGCACCCGTGGAGCGGGCGGTGTTCGTGCTCCGCGAGGTCTTCGACATGCCGTACGGCGAGATCGCCGAGGCCGTCGGCAAGTCCGGGCCGGCGGTGCGGCAGATCGCTCGGCGGGCCCGCGAGCATGTGGCGGCCCGGCGGCCCCGGATTCAGGTGAGCCGGTCGGAGCAGCAGGCCGTGGTGGACCGGTTCCTGGCGGCCCTGCGCACCGGGCGGTTGCAGGACCTGATGGAGGTCATGGCGCCGGACGTGGTCCTCGTCGTCGACGGCGGTGGGCAGGCGGCCGCCGCTCTGGTCCCGGTCCACGGTGCCGAGGTCGTGGCGGCGCTCCTCGCGCGCACGGACCGCTCCGCGTCCGAGACGACGGCCGTATGGCTCAACGGCGCGCCGGGAGCCCGGATCGAAACGGACGGACGGCCGGCCGCGGTGAGCCTGGTGGTGGAGGACGGCCTGATCACCCGTATCTACGCCACGGCCAACCCGCGGAAGCTGACCCGGCTGGACAAGTTGGTCGACCTGGCCAGGTGATCCGCGCACGCGGGCCCGGCGCGAGACCGCGTGAGTGCTCCGGACGGTGCGTACCGTCCGGAGCACTCACGGGTGTTCATGCGGTGGCCGAGCCCGCACGGCGGGCGCAAGCTGGGGGCGTGCCCGCCGACCGCACGAGACCTGTGGGGAGAACCCGGATGACTTCGATGGCGGACCTGCCTGACGTGGTGTCGCGCGAGGAGTGGC
Organism: Streptomyces sp. NBC_01092; assembly: GCF_045039535.1. Classification (NCBI taxonomy): domain Bacteria; kingdom Bacillati; phylum Actinomycetota; class Actinomycetes; order Kitasatosporales; family Streptomycetaceae; genus Streptomyces; species Streptomyces sp. NBC_01092. Next base: position 595,059 of record NZ_CP108659.1, read on the forward strand.
TCGCCGCCCGCAAGCAGCTGTTGGCCCGGGAGAAGGAGGTCACGCGGGCGCGCGACCGGGTCAACGCCGAGCGGCGGCGGCTGCCGATGGTCCGCGTCGACAAGCCGTACTCCTTCGAGGGGCCGAACGGGCGGGTCGGCCTGCTCGACCTGTTCGAGGGTCGGCCTCAGCTGGTCATGCACCACTTCATGTGGATCTACGACATCGACGCCGACGGCACCGAGCATCCACGCGATACCGGCTGCTCGAGCTGTTCCTCGGCGGCCGACCAGATCCCCGCCAGGCTGCGGCAGCTGAACGTCCGCAACACGGCCCTGGCGGCGGTGACCCGTGCGCCGTACGCGAAGCTGGCCGCGTACCGGGAGCGGATGGGGTGGTCGTTCCCCTGGTACTCCTCGGCGGGCAGCGACTTCAACTACGACTTGCACGCCACCGTCGACGAACGGGTCGCACCGGTCCAGGTGTTCCACCGCACCGAGGCCGAACTGGCCGAGGCGGGACAGCCGTGGACGGAGAGGATGCGCGGCGACTATCCGGGGATCAGCGCCTTCCTGCGCGTCGGCGACGAGGTCTTCCACACCTACTCCACGTTCGGCCGTGGCATCGAGGAGTTCCACAACGGCTACCCGTACCTCGACCTCACCGCGCTCGGCCGCCAGGAGGCGTGGGAGGAGCCGAAGGGCCGCGCGCGGCCGCTGGGCCTGCAGGTCGGCGGGCCCGCCATGCGGCTGCCCGACGAGTACGACGTCTGAACATGCCGGTCCAGGACGGTGTCCAGGAGGCGGTCCTCGCTGATCGGAGAGGGTGGCGGGCGTGTCTGCTCGCCGGGGCGGTGTTCGCCGTCGGCATGGCCGGGACCACGCTGCCGACGCCCCTGTACGGCCACTACCAGGACAAGTTCGGGTTCTCCGAGCTGACGGTCACCATCGTGTACGCCGTGTACGCCTTCGCGGTCATCGGTGTACTGCTGGTCGCGGGCAACGCCTCGGACACGGTGGGCCGGCGTCCGGTGATCTTCGCCGCCCTGGGCTGCGCGGCCGCGAGTGCCGTCTGCTTCCTGCTGGCCACCTCACTGGCCTGGCTGTTCGTGGGGCGGCTGCTGTCGGGCCTGTCGGCCGGTCTGCTCACGGGGGCCGCCACGGCGTATGTGATGGAGCTGGCGCCGCGCGACGGCGCCGCCCGCGCCACGCTGGTCGCGACCGCCGCCAACATGGGCGGGCTGGGCTGCGGTCCGCTGCTGGCCGGGGTGCTGGCGCAGTACGCTCCCTGGCCGCTGTATCTGCCGTTCGCCGTGCACCTCGTCCTGGTGGCCTGCTCGGCGGCGGTCGTGCTGTGGCTTCCCGAGACCGTCCGGGCGCGGCGGTCGCTCGCCGCCGTACGGCCGCAGAAGCCGAGCCTGCCTCCGCAGGTGCGGCCGGTGTTCGGCCCGGCGGCGACCGCCTCGTTCGTGGGTTTCGCGCTGTTCGGCGTGTTCACCTCGGTCAGTCCCGCCTTCCTCGCGGAGTCCCTGGACGAGCGCAACCACGCCGTGAGCGGGCTCGTCGTGGCGATGGCCTTCTTCGCCTCGACCGTCGGGCAACTGGCCGTGGGCCGGGTGGGCGTGAGCCGGTCGTTGCCGCTGGGCTGCGCGCTGCTGCTCGTGGGGCTGGCGCTGCTGGCGGGAGCGCTCTGGTGGGACCTGCTGGCGCTGGTGGTGGCGAGCGCGGTCGTCGGCGGCGTCGGTCAGGGGCTGGCGTTCCGGGCGGCGCTGTCGGCGGTGGCCGGGGCGTCTCCGGCGGATCAGCGCGCGGCCGTCATCTCGACGCTGTTCGTGGTGGCGTACGGCGGCATCTCGCTTCCGGTCATCGGCGTGGGGGTGCTGACCGGCCCGATGGGTCTGGAGGGGGCGGGTCTGGTGTTCATCGCCTGCATGGCGGTCCTGGTCACGTCGGCCGCCGCCTATCTGGTGCGGCGGCCGGTGGCCGCGGGGACGTGAGCGTTCCGCCGACTAGACGATCCCCGGCAGGGAGTCGAGCCATTCGGTCAGCAGTCGGTTAGTCTCCTGCGGGCGTTCCTGCTGGATCCAGTGGCCGCAGCCGTCCAGGACGTGGGAGGAACTCAGGCCGGGCAGCGTGGTGGGGTAGGCCGCGATCGCGTCGGCGAGCCAGGTGGTCGAGGGGTCCAGCGCACCGCCCAGGAACAGCGAGGGCTGGGTGAGAGGGGCGCCGTGGTGGTCGGCGAGGTCCGACCAGTCCCGATCCATGTTCCGGTAGCGGTTGAGGGCCCCGGTCAGGCCGGTGCGTTCGAACTCCCCCGCGTAGACGTCCAGGTCCGCCTCGGCGAGCCAGGCGGGCAGAGCGCCGGCGGGGAAGCGGTCGCGCAGGGTGGCGCCGGGGGTGACGAAGTGCGGGTCGGGAGCGCCGGGGCCCGGCATGGTGTCGGCGGACAGGGCGGCGTAGAACCCGGCGAGCCAGCCACGGACGTCGGGCTCGATCTCGGCCTCGGCACGGCCGGGCTGCTGGAAATAGGAGACGTAGAACTCCTGCGGACCGCCCATCGCCGCGAACACCTCGCTCGGCTTCGGGCCGCCGGGCGGGGTGTAGGGCACGCTCAGCAGCCCAACCGCGCGGAACACGTCGGGGCGCAGCAACGCGGAGGTGGCGGCGATGCTCGCGCCCCAGTCGTGCCCCACGATCACCGCGGACCGCTCACCGAGGGCGTCCACGACGGCGACGTTGTCGTCGACGAGCGCCGTCATCCGGTACGAGTCCACGGCCTCGGGCCTGGAGGAGCGGCCGTAGCCGCGCACGTCGACGGCGACCGCGCGGTATCCGGCTGCCGCCAGCGCGGGCAGTTGGTGGCGCCAGGAGTACCAGCACTCCGGGAAGCCGTGCACGAGCAGGACCAGCGGTCCTGTCCCCTGTTCCACGAGGTGGAGCCGGCCGGCGGGGGCGGGGACGAGGCGGTGGGTGACGTCTGTTGACGTCGCGTGGGCGGGGTGCGACATGTTTCCTCCGGAACTCCGCATGGACTGCGCGCGGTCCCGCCATCCTGCGGTGGTCGCGAGAGGCGTCGCGACCGTCGTTGCCGGTTCGGCAAACTCGACGACAGCCGGCGGACGGGCGTCTCCCGCCTCGCCGAGGATCGAATGCGCCCTGTTCACGCCGCCGCTTCGGAGCGCGCCGACAGTGCACGCCGCAGGCACTCGGCGAGGCGAGCGGCGATCGTGCCGTCCGGGTCGAGACGAGGGTTGAAGATGGTGACGTCGAGTCCCACGGCAGCGGGGTCGCCGAGTGCCGTGCTCAGCACGCTCTCCAGTTCCGCCCAGGTCAGTCCGCCCGGCTGCCGGTAGTCGACGGCGGGCATGATCGCGTCGTCCAGGACGTCGACGTCGAGGTGCACCCAGAACCCGGTGTTCGTGCCGGCGGTGAGCCGGTCGACGGCCCGGCGCGCCGCGGTGGCCGCACCGGACGCGCGCACTCCGTCCAGGTCGACGGCGTGCAGCTCGGCCGGCAGCGGCTGCATCCCGGCCCGGGCGGATTCCTCCGTGTCGCGGAAGCCGAAGGCCACGACGTCCTCGTCCCGCAGCAGCGGCCCGCGCCCCTCCGGATCGGTCAGCAGGCCGGGGCCGCGCCCCGTGGCCAGGGCGAGTTCCATCGAGGCCGCCTCGCCGTTGGGCTCCGCCGAGGGCTGGTAGAAGTCGGTGTGGCCGTCGAGGAACAGCAGTCCTGGTCGTCCGCGCCGGCGCAGCGCGAGGAGGTTGCCGAGCAGGACGGTGCAGTCTCCGCCGAGGACGACCGGGAAACGGCCGTCGTCGAGGGCGTCGCCGACAGCGTCGGCCAGCCGGACGGAGTACTCGGCGATGCCATGGGGGTTGAGGACCCCGGTGTCGGCGTCACGCGCCGGGTCGTACGCCGGTGGCTCGATCCGGCCGGTCCGTACCGCGTGGAGGCCGGTGAGGAGTCCGGCGTCCAGCAGAGCCGCCGGCAGGTCCTGGACGCCGGAGGGACGCAGGCCCAGCACGGACGGTGCCTCGATGATCGCGAGTTCCTGCATGTCGGGCCCTTCCCGCCGATGCCTGCCGCGTGCCTCCCACCGCCCGCACTCCATCTGTGCCACATCCTCGGGCCCGACACCACTTCTCGCCCCGGCAGGCTGTCCGGCCCCGGCCGCCCTGTGGCCGATTCCCGTCCCTCTGTAACCGGAGTCGACTCATGTTGTTGCGGAGTTCAACGGCTACCGGCGGTAAGTGCTTGCTTCGCGCTCCGTTGCCCCGTACAGCTTGCTCCACAACTGGCCATGACTCTGGGGGGAGTTGGCTTATGCAAGGCACGATTGACGGGTTCCGCTATGGTGCGGTGACCCCGGTGGCGGCCTATCTGATGGCCTGCCTGGGAGGGGCGCTGGGACTGCGGTGCATCGTGCGGTCCCTGCTGGGCGGGCATTCCTGGAAGCCGGGTTGGCTGGCGCTCGGCGCGGCGTCCATCGGCTCCGGCATCTGGACGATGCACTTCATCGCCATGATCGGCTTCCAGGTCGAGGAGACCCGGATCCGTTACGACACGGGCCTCACGGTCCTCAGCCTCGCCGTGGCGATCGCCGTGGTCGGCATCGGCGTGTTCATCGTCGGCTATGCCGGCGCCGGCCGGGGGGCACTGACCGGCGCGGGCGTCGTCACGGGGCTCGGTGTGGCGGCCATGCACTATCTGGGGATGGCGGCGCTGCGCCTGGACGGCGACGTTCGCTACGACGCGTTCGCCGTGGGGCTGTCGGTCCTGATCGCCGTCATCGCCGCGACCGCCGCGCTGTGGGCGGCCGTCACGATCCGCGGTTTCCTCGCCAGCCTCGGGGCCAGCCTGGTCATGGGTGTGGCGGTCTCCGGGATGCACTACACGGGCATGGCCGCCGTGAGTGTGCATCTGCACGGCACGACCGGTGCCTCGTGGTCCGGTGACTCGCCCACCTCGCTGCTGCTTCCCATGCTGCTGGGGCCGGTCATCTTCCTGGTGCTGGCCGGCGTGGTGGTGATGTTCGACCCGCTCCTGGTGCTGGGCGACGGCGAACGGGGCCGCTCCGTCGCGGCTGTTCGGACCGGACCGGGCGACAGTGCGGTGCAACGGCCCCGCCAGGAACCCGCGTTGAAATCCCCTGCCGGGACGCGGCCGCACCGGCGGGATTCCTACGCCCGCAAGCGGTGACCGGGTGGCGTGGCGACGCGCCGCGCCCCCGCTCCCCCTCTCGGCGTTCCCTAGATCATTGTTACGGTGCACCGGTGTCTGACTCCTCTCGCGATACCGCCGAAGGCGCCGGCTGGGGCGCCACCGAACTCGGCACGTACAAGCGGCTGATGCCGACCGAGGTCGAGAAGATCTCCTGGCTCGACCCCAGAATGCTGTGGGCCGCCCGCAACGGTGTGCTGGCGTCCTGGTTCGGGGACCCCACGGGACGTACCCGCAGCCGTTGGGTGGCCCAGCGCACGGCCGCCGGCGCACCCGCCGACAAGGTGATCCGGCGCGACGACCCCGACCGGTTCTCGTTCCTCGTCATCGGCGACACCGGCGAGGGGGACGACCCTCAGTACGCTGTCGTGCCGGGCTTTTTGACGGCAGGTCAGGACACCCGGTTCGCGGTCCTCGCCAGTGATGTGATCTATCCGGTCGGCAGTGCCGACGACTACGGCACGAAGTTCTTCCGGCCGTACCAGGACTATCAGGCGCCCATATACGCGATACCGGGCAACCACGACTGGTACGAAGACCTCGGCGCGTTCATGCGCGTCTTCTGCGCCGACGCGCCGCCCCTGGCGCCCGAGCCCGCGCCCCGCCTCCTCAGCCGGGCCTGGCTGCGGCAGCTGCTGTGGCACCGGCCGCGCAAGGGGGACGGTCAACAACTGGACGCCGCACGGCAGTTCAGGTCGGCGGCCGCTCAACAGGCAGTCCAGCCGGGGCCGTACTGGGCGATCGACGCCGGGCCGGTGCGGATCATCGGCATCGACACCGGTCTGCTCGGCACCCTCGACGCCGAACAGGGCGCGTGGCTGCGCGAGGTGTCGCAGGGGCCGCGCCCGAAGATCCTCATCACGGGCTCGCCGCTGTATGTGGACGGCGAACACCACCCCTGCGCGATCGAGGGCGGCGGCACCGTCGACGACATCGTCCGTGACCCGGCGCACCACTATGTCGCGGCGATCGGCGGTGACATCCACAACTACCAGCGCTATCCGGTCCAGGTGGACGGCCGCACCATCCAGTACGTGGTCTCGGGCGGCGGCGGTGCGTTCATGCACGCCACGCACACCATCCCGCGGGTCGACATCGCCAACGTCACCGAGAAGGAGTTCCGCTGCTATCCGCTGCGCGGCGACTCCCTGGCCTTCTACAGCAGGCTCTACGGCCGCCGGCTGCGCCTGCGCCGCTTCTTCACCCTCACCGAGGCCGAGGCGTCGGCCGTGGTCGCGGAGCGTCTGGGAATCCCGCTGACCCGGGCCCAGCAGAAGACGGCGCGCCTCACCTGGCGCACCCGCCTTGTCGCCGGTCTGCTCGGCGCCGGCCGCCGCCCCGACCGCGCCGCGCGCTTGCGCCTCCCGGTGCGCAAGATCTACACGTCGTTGTTCTCCCCGAGCTCGGCGACGTACAGCCCGCCGTTCTTCAAGCAGTTCCTCCGTCTGGACGTCACCCCGGAGACCGTCCGCCTGCGCTGCCAGGCCGCCACTGGCAGCCACGCGCAGGAGGTCGACCCGCCGGTCGAGGACGAGGTCACGATCCCCTTGAAGTGATCGCGGGTGGCGGGAACACGGCGGGCCGTGATCGAGTTGGGTTCCGATGCAACCCCATTGAATTTTCAATGATGGAGGAGTCCATGCCGCCGTTGTCCCGCCCGCTGCGCAAGCTGGGCTTCCTCACCATCGGGCTCTTCGACGAGACGGATCCGCGCCGGGGACACGAGTCCACGCTGGAGATCATCGAGCTGGGCGAGCGGCTCGGCTTCGACAGCGCGTGGGTCCGCCACCGTCATCTGCAGTACGGCATCTCCTCGCCGGTCGCCGTCCTGGCGGCGGCCTCGCAGCGCACCAGCCGGATCGAGCTCGGCACCGCGGTCATCCCGCTGGGCTGGGAGAACCCGCTGCGGCTGGCGGAGGACCTGGCGACGGTCGACCTGCTGTCCGGCGGCCGGCTCAACCCGGGCGTGAGCGTGGGCCCGCCGATGCACTACGACCGGGTCAAGGAGGCCCTCTACGCCGACACGGCCGACGCCGAGGACTTCGGGTACGAGCGGGCGCGGCGGCTGCTGGACTTCGTGCGGGGCGAGCCGGCCACGGACTTCAGCGGGGTCGAGGGCGTCGAGGTGTTCTCCGACCGGGTGCAGCCGCACTCCCCGGGTCTTGGCAGCCGTATGTGGTACGGCGGCGGCAGCCTGCGTTCGGCGCAGTGGGCAGGCGAGCACGGGATGAACTTCCTGACCAGCAGCGTCGTCAAGGCCGAAGGGCCCGAGGACACGGCGGCCGGGGCACCGGACTTCGCACAGATCCAGCTCTCCCACATCCGTGCCTTCCGCGCCCGCCACCCGGACGGCGACGACGCCCGGGTCTCCCAGGGCCTCGTCGTCATCCCCACCGACTCCGCGACGCCCGCACAGCGCGCGAAGTACGAGGAGTACGCCGCGAAACGCACCCCTCGCACCACGGCACCGCAGGGTCCGGCGCGGCTGCTGTTCGCGCCGGACCTCGTCGGCACCTCGGCACAGATCGCCGAACGCCTCCACGCCCACGCGGCGTTCCGCGAGGTGGACGAGGTGGCGTTCGCGCTGCCGTTCACCTTCGAGCACGAGGACTATGTACAGATCCTCACCGATGTCGCGACCCGGCTGGGTCCGGCGCTGGGCCGGCGCTCGGCGGCCTGAGCGGCAGTCCGACGCCTTCGGCGATGACGCGGTCGAGCAGGTGCAGCGGGGCGGGCCGGATTCCGGCCGCCTCGGCCGCGTCCCAATGGGCGAGGGCTCGGGGCAGGTCGACGAGGCCGTGGATCAGGGGCAGTTCGCCCGGGGGCCGGCCGGGTGCGCCGAGGTGGGCGTGCAGCAGTGACTCCAGTCGGCACGAGGCCAGGGTGCCCGGGATCCCGGGTCGCATCGCGAATGCCGCGCTCGCCACGGCCGGCAGGTCCTCGCCGAGCCGGGTCTCGGTGGAACCGAGCGCCAGCAGGCCGCCTCCGACAACCAGGACATCCTGGCGTCGGCTCATCCGGTCCAGGGCGCTCGCGGTGTCGAAGCAGTGCGGGAAGGAGTCGTCGACCACGATCGTGCCGGGACGCAGGCGCTCGACGTCCAGGAGGTTGGTCGCGCCGCTGACTGCGGTGACGATCACGTCGGCCGCGTAGACGGCGGCGGGCAGCGTCCGCCCCGACTCGACGACCTGGACCGGCATCCCCGGCTGCTCGGACGTCAGCTCCGCCGCCAGCCGTTCGAGTTGCGCGGTGCTGCCGGGCAGGTCGCACAGCAGCAGCCGGGCGGGTGCGCCGGGCGCCGTCGCCAGGAGCAGCCGCAGGGACGAGGTGCCGATCGAGCCGCAGCCGACGACGGCGAGGGAGAGCTCGTCGAGGCGGCGGCCGGTCGCCTTGAGCGTGGCATGGACGGTCTTCACGACGGCGACGGTCGTGGAGCCGTGTCCGGTGGTGAGCGCCGCGCCGGCCGTGGTCTCGCGCAGGACGTCGTAGCCGTAGCCGGTGAGCGACGGGATCATGCCGGCGAGGGAGACGCAGCGGGCGCCCAGCGAGGCGGCGTGCTCGACGGCGCGGGCGGTGCGGGCCGCCAGATCGCCGGTCGGGGCCAGTTCGTCGGCGAAGAGCGGGAGCGCGACGAAACCGGAGTTCCCGAGCGGGGTGCTGGTTTCCTCCAGCAGACGGGACCGACCGTCCGGGAAGAGGAGCGCCCGGATCTCCTCGCGGCCGAGTCCGGGGCTGTCGTACGGGAGCCCGGCGAGGGTCGCGAGGTGGCGCGGGGACGGCAGATACCCGACGAGCGCGGCGTCCAGACGGGGGCGCCGTCGGCGGCTCGGGCCGCGCACGGCATCACTCAGGTCCCGCTGCATCCGCTCGGCGAACCCGGCCACTTCCCCTGGTGAGAGGGCAGCCCCCGAGGCCCGCACGGTGACGCGCAGGCCTTCACCGTCCGCCACCGGCCGCACGGCCAGGAACACGTCGGTGCCGAGCGGCGGCGGGGCGAGCGAGGTGTCGGAGTCGTCCGCGTGCAGGGACAGGCCGCCGCTCGCCTCAATGCCCAGGGACGTGAAGTCGAGGAAGGTGAAGAAGAACTGGGCGTGGCTGGGAAGCCCTGCCTCCGTGCGCAGCTCGCTGGGGCCTTCGGCCCGGGCCAGATCCGCCTCGGTGGCGAGACGCCGCAAGTCGTCCTCGAAGCCGACCGGTTGGTCCTCGACGGCTCCGTCGACGGACGGCGCGGGGCGCAGGGCCACCGCCTCCGCGAACGGGCCGAACACCCGGTGCGCGTCCGCCGTGGACTCCTCCCGTCCGGTGACGGCAAGCCCGAGCATCAGGTCACGCCTGCCGGTGAGTTCCGTGAGGGCCCGGTAGTACGCGGTGAGCAGCGGTGCGTACAAGGTGCGCTGCGCCGCTCGGGCGAGTCGGCGCAGTCCGGTGGTCGTGGCGGCGTCGAGGGTGAAGCCCGCGGTGTGGAACGCCGGCCCGGCGCCGGAGCCCGCGCCGCCGGGCCGTCGCAGGGCGGGCGGCGTGTAGGGCGCGCGAAGTCGGGCGCGGTACTCGTCGGCCTCGGGGCCCTGCGGGCGCGATCGTACGGCGGACTCGGTGACGTGGTCGCGGAAGGTGCTGTGGACGGGCGGCAGGCCGTGCGGCAGATCGCGCGTCAGACGGTCGTACGCGGTGAGCAGCTCTCTGGTGAGGAGGGCGGCGCTGTAGCCGTCCCCTATGAGGTGATGGGCGTGCACGACCAGGACGTGCTCGGTCGGCGCCAAGGTGAACAGCCGCAGCCGGAGCAACGGCCAGGCCCAGGGCTCCAGTCGGCGCCGCGCCTCCTCGGCGATCCGCTGCTCCAGCAGGTCGGGGTGCGCGAGCGTCTCCGTCTCCACGGGCAGCCGCAGCGACTCCGGCAGCTCCTGCTGCACGGGCGGACGGGCACCGGCGGGGAAGGTGGTGCGGAGCATCGGGTGACGGACCGTCAGAACGTCGACGGCACGCTGGAGGACGTCATGGCGCAGCGGCCCGCTCAGCCGGAACCGGGCGAGCCAGCCGGTGTCGGACTCGGGCGTGAGGGTGTCGGCGAGGAGGAAGCCCCGCTGGGAGGGCGTGAGGGGGTAGGGGCCGCCCACGGGCTGCCGCACGGTGTCGGCGTCGGTGTCGCAGGCGGGTTCGGGCAAGGGGTGGTCCGGGGCCGACTGCTGGGCGGCGGTGTCGAGAGCCGTGGCGAGGGCGCCGAGCGTGCGGTGGGTGTAGACGGTCGTCGGCCGTGGGACCGCGGGGAGTTCCTCGCGCAGGCGGGAGAAGAGCTCCAGCACCAGGATGGAGTCGCCGCCGAGCTCGAAGAAGTCGTCGTCGCGGGAGACATCGGGAACGTCCAGCAGGGCCGACCAGATGCGCGCCACGGTGTGCTCGGTCTGGGTCCTCTCCCTTTCCCTCTCCCTTTCCACTTCCCCTTCCGTTTCGGTCTCCGCCTCCGCCTCCGCCTCCGCCTCCGTCGTCGTCCCCGTCTCGCTCGCCAGCCGGGTGCGGTCGATCTTTCCGGTGCCGGTCAGGGGCATCGCCGGGAGCGTGCGGACACGTCCGGGCAGCATGTACGGGGGCAGTACGCGGGACAGGAAGGCGCGTACCTCGCGCGTGGTCGGCTCGGCAGCGCCGGGCCGGGGCTCGACGTACGCCACGAGTCGTCCGTCGACGAGCAGCACGGCGGCACGGGCGATGTCCGGGTGGGTGAGCAGCGCGGCCTCGACCTCGCCGAGCTCCACTCGGTGGCCGCGGACCTTGACCTGGTCGTCGAGGCGGCCGAGGAACTCCAGCACGCCGTCCGGGGTTTGCCGGACCCGGTCGCCGCTGCGGTACCAGCGGCGGCCGTCGCGTTCCACGAAGGCGGCCGCGGTGAGCTGCGGGTCGCCGAGGTAGCCAGGGGTCAGTCCTGTTCCGGCGATGAGCAGTTCACCGGCCTCGCCGGGAGCGCAGGGGCGGCCGTCCTCGGTGATGACAGCCAGCTCGGTGCCGGCCACGGGGCGGCCGATGGGCAGCTGCCGTACGTCGTCGGCGGGCCGGGTGTCGATGATGTGGCAGGTGGCGTTGATGGTGGCCTCGGTGGGCCCGTACAGGTTGGAGATCCTGTGCTCCGCTCCCCCGCGCGCGTCGACCAGGTCGAACCATCGGCGTACGTGCGCGGCGGGCAGCGCCTCGCCGCCGACGTGCACCCAGCGCAGGGCCGACAGGTCGGGGGGTGTGCCGTCCTGCCTGGCCCGGTTCTCCGCGGCGCTCAGCAGCCGCTCCCACAGCGTGGGCACCGAACTCCACACCGTGATCCGGTCGTTGACGAGACGGTCGAGGAGTGCCTCGGGGTCCCGGAGGAGGTCGGAGGTGAGGGTGTGGACGGTGGCGCCGGCCAGGAGCGGTGCCAGCAACTGGCGTACGGAGGCGTCGAAGCAGACGGACGCGGTCTGCACGAGGTGGTCCCGGGGGCCGTATCCGAAGGTGGCCAGCGACCAGTCGAGGTAGTTGAGCATGGACCGGTGAGTGATCGGGACGGCCTTGGGGCGGCCCGTGGAACCCGACGTGAAGATGACGTAGGCGAGGGCGTCAGGGTCCGGGGCGGGCAGCGGCGGTTCGGTCGGGGGCGGCGAGGCCGGTGTCCGGTCGTCGGTGGTGACCGGAGTGACGCCGTCCAGCAGGGCGACGGTGTCGCGTGTCGCGGCATGGCAGACCACCGCGGTGACGCCGGTGCGGCTCACCTGGTCCCGGAGCCGGGCCACGGGATGGGTCGCGTCCAGGGGCACCCAGCCCGCGCCGGCCCGCAGGATGCCGACCACGCCCGCGACGGTGTCCGCGCCGCGCTCGGTGAGCAGGCCGACCAGGTCGCCCGGGCGGACGCCGTGTGCTCGGAGCCGGGTCGCCAGGGTGGCGGAGGCGGTGTCGAGTTCGGCGTAGGTGAGCGTGCCTTGGCCGGTGTTCACCGCGACCGCCGACGGTGTCGCCCGGAACCGGGCACTCAGGCGGTCGACGATCCCCTCGGCGCCGCCACGCGGTTGCGCGGGGGCAGTGGGTTGCTCGGCGGCGGCCCGCAGTTCCCGCACGTACTCCCCCGCGAGGCGCTCCACCGTCTCGGGGCGGAAGAGTTGCGCGGGGTGGTTCCAGGAGAAGTGCAGGGCCTCGTCCGACTCCCAGCACAGCAGTCCCAGCCTGGTCGCCGCGGTGGCGGTGGCCGCCGCGGTCGGTGTCACGGTGACCGGCCAGTCGCGGCCGTGGCTCACGGGGAAGCGGGCGAAGCTGAAACCGGCCGGGGCGACCGTGCGGGGAGAGGGGCCGGTGGCGGGCAGCAGCGCGGCGATGTCGGGGCTGGTGAGCGTCGCGTGGGACTCCGCCTCGCGCCAGATGTCGCGCAGCCGGCGGGCCAGTGCGGTCACGGGCTCGTCGGGGTCGACGGTGACGAACACGGGCAGGGTGTCGGCGAGCGGCCCCACGAGGCGGTCGATGCCGGGCAGCGGCGCTTCACGGCGGGCGCGCGCGACGTTCACGGCGACGGCCCGCTGTCCGCCCCAACGGGCCAGGCAGCGGCCGTACACCGCGAGGAGCAGATGGAAGAGGGATACCTCGTGCCGGGCAGCCACCTCACGCAGCGCCGCCGTGAGCGAGTCGTCGACCGTCGACTGGTGGTGGGTGAGCGGCGGCGCCGGGACTGCTTGCGGGTCGCCGTCGTACGGCAGTGCCGGGGCCGTGCCCGCCGAGGTGTGCTCGGCGATGCGGGCACGCCAGTACTGCTGGTCCCGGGTGAAGGCCGCGGACTCGCGGTCGGTGGTGACGTGGGCCGCGTAGTCGGCGAACTCGGCCCGGGGGGAGGGAAGTTCAAGGGGGCGATGGCCCTGGGCGAGCGTGGTGTAGATCGACCAGAGTTCCTCGCACAGGACCTTCAGGCTGAAACCGTCCGCCGCGCTGTGGTGGATGACGAGGAGCAGGTGAGCGAGGTGTGCGTCGTCGCCGCGGGGACGGATGAGGAGGGCGCGGGCCGGGTCCTCGGCGGTCAGGTCGAAGGGGCGGTTGTACAGCCGCTGTTCGAGGTCGGGCAGGGGCGGCGTGGCGCTGTCGTCGCTCTGCTCGTACACCTCGTACCAGCGGGGAGCGCGGTCGCTGGGCTCGACGGGCGCGGTGTACTGCCGCGGGGGTGTGCCGGGCGCGGTGATCCGCAGGCGCAGCATGGGGTGGCGGGCCGCGAGGTGGGCCAGGGCTTGGCCGAGGAGGTCGGGGTCGAGGGGTCCGCGGACGGTCTGGCGTATGTAGCCGTAGGCGGCGACGCCTTCGTAGAGCGCCTCGGTGGTGAGGAAGGCGCGCTGGAGCGGGGTGAGGGGGCGCGGGGTGTCGTCCTGAGCGCGGTGCACGGGGGCCGGCGCGGGCGGGGCCGGCTGTGGCGGCTGTGCGCCGAGGTGGGCGCTCAGTTCGCCGACCGTCCGGTACTCGAAGAGCAGGGTGGCGGCCAGCGGTTGCCCGAGCTCCGTCTCCAGGCGACGCGCGAGGTCGACGGCGGTGAGCGAGTCCAGGCCGAGGCTGAGGAACTGCTCGTCGACGCCGATGTCCTCGGGCGCGCGGCGCAAAGCGTCGGCCAGCAGGCGGCGTATCAGATCGGCGATGCGGGCAGGGTCGGTCACGGCGCCCGCGCCGCCGAACGAGGCAGGCGTCGCGGGGGCAGGGACGTGCACGGAGCCGCCGCTACGGCGCACCGGGTCCACGGCATCGCCGGTTCCACCCACGGGTGCGGCGATGTGGCCCGTCGCATGCGCGCCCGAGTGCTCCTGGGGCCGCGCGGGCGTCCCCGCAGGGGCCACCAGCAAGTGCGCGGCATCCGTGGCGACGGCCGTTCGCAGTGCCGTGATCGCGTCCCGCGTGGTCATCGGGCTCAGTCCGCGGGCACGCAACCGTGACTCGACCGGTGACCCGGCGGCCAGCCCCGCGTCGGCGACGGGACCGAACCCGATCGACGTCCAGGACCGGCCCGCGGCGCGCTCGGCGGCGGCGAAGGCGTCCAGGAAGGCGTTGGCCGCAGCGTAGTCGCCGAGTGCGCCCGCGAGACCGGGCTGGACCGAGGAGACGGAGGAGAAGGCGATGCGTACGGCCGGTTCCTGGCCGTGTCGGCGCAGCGCCTCGGCGAGCAGGACCGTGCCGCGCACCTTCGCGGCCAGCGACTGCTCGATCTCCGCGTCGGTCTTGGCGCGCAGCGTGCCGGGCCGGACCGTACCGGCGGCGTGGAAGACCCCGTCCAGCGGGGGCAGCGTCGCGAACAGCGCGTCGACCGCGGCTTCGTCGGACACGTCGGCCGCGTGGTAGCTGGCCCGGGCCCCGTGGGCACGGAGATCGGCGAGCAGCGCGTCGGGCGCCGTAGCGGAGCGTCCGGTCAGGATCAGCTCACCCGCGCCTCGGCCCGCCAGATCACGCGCGAGCGCCGAGCCGAGCCCTCCGGCTCCGCCGGTGATCAAGTAGGTGCCGTCCTGCGGCAGTTCCGCGAGCGCGGCAGAGGCGTCGGCCACGTCGGCGGGCGTACGGCCGAGCCTGCGCCCGCAGCGCCACGCGACGGACCTCTCGGCGCCGGGCTCGTGGGCCGAGTACAACTCCCGTTCCAGGGCCTCGGCTCGGGCGGCGAGCGGGTCGCCGCAGGACAGGTCGACGCCGCGGGCGGCCAGTCCCGGGTGCTCCTGCGGGAGTGCCAGTGCGAAGCCGTGCAGGACGGCCTGTGCCGGGCTCGCCTGCTGCGCCGAGGTGCCGGTGGCGTACGCGTCCTCGGTGACCACCAACAGGCGGGAGCAGTCGGCGCCGAGCACGTCGAGGACGTGGCGCAGGGAGGTGACGGCGGCCTTCGTCGTGGCGTCCGTGACGTCCAGGGCCAGCGGGCTGCCGTCTCCCTCGGCCCGTTCCTCGCCCAGCCACACCACGGTGTCCGCAGGCGTCGCGAGCTGCCCGTGTGCGGCGTCGTCCCCCAGTACCGTCACGCCACGGCCGACGAGCCGCTCGGCAAGCGCCCGGCCGAGCGCGCGATCGCCGCCCACCAGCCGTACCACGCGGGGCCCTTCGGCGGGCGTGAGCGGTGCGTCCCGCCAGTCGAGACGCCGCACCATGGACGCCGCGCCGGGCCGGCGCGGCCAGTGACGCGTGCGCTGGAAGGGATACGTCGGTACCGGCACCCTCGGTCTTGCGCCAGCCGGAGCGGCCCGATCCACGGCCGCCGGATCCTGGGCCGCCGGATCCTGGGCTGCCGGATCCTGGGCTGCCGGATCCACAGCCCTACGATCCAGAGCCGTCCGGTCCACGGCCGCGCCGCGTGCCCACAGCCGCCCCGCCGTCTCCAGCAGCGCTCGCGCCCCGCTCTCGTCCGCGTTCCCGTCCCCGTCACGCCCTGCCGTCGAAGCCCCCGTCGACAGCACCGCGACGTCCCGCGGGCCGGCGACCGCTCGGACCGCTCCGCCCAGGGTGTTGCCCGGGCCGAGTTCGAGGAACGTGTCGTAGCCCTCGTCGAGCAGCCGTTCCACGGCCGCCCCGAACCGCACGGGCTGGACGGCGTGCTCCAACCAGTAGGCGGGCGTGAGGCCGGGCCGCCACTCCCCGGTGACCGTGCTCAGCATCGGTACGGCTCCCGGCCGCACGGTCAGTGTCTTCGCGGCGTCCCGCAGCGGTTCGAGGACCGGCTCCAGCAGCGGCGAGTGGAAGGCATGGGAGACACTTAGTCGGCGCGTGGCCACACCGCGCCTCGACAGCTCCGCGAGGGCACGCTCGACGGCGTCCTCGGCACCCGAGATCACCACCTGACCGGGCCCGTTGACGGCGGCGATGCTCACCGAGCCGGCGAACTCGGCGACGGTGTCCTCGTCCCCGCGCACCGCGGCCATGGCTCCGGGCCGGGCCAGTTCACCCACCGAACGACCGCGTTCCGCGGCGAACCCGACCGCCTCGGCCAGGCTCAACGACCCGGCGACACAGGCTGCCGCGATCTCGCCCACGCTGTGCCCGGCGACCGCGTCGGCGCTCACGCCCCACCGCGCCAACTGCTGTGCCAGGCCCACGCCGAAGGCGACGAGCAGCGGCTGCGCCACCTCCGTCCGGGCCAACTCCCGCGGATCCACCCGGGGATCGAGGCACCAGTCGGCGAGCGAGCGCCCGAGCACCGGCCCGGTCAGCGAGGATGCCTCGTCCAGGACCTCCCGGAACGCCGGTGCCGACCGGTACAGGGCTCGGCCCTGGCCGGGCCGCTGGGCGCCCTGGCCGGGCAAGAGGAACACCGTCCGTGGACGCGACCTGGTGACCGTGAAGTCCGCCGCGCGGGCGGCGTGGAGGCGGTCCGCGAGGTCACCGTCGGCGACCACGGCGAGCCGGTGAGCGCCGTCGTCGCGGGCGGTGTTGACGGCGGCGCAGACGTCCGCCTCCGGCAGGTCCGGATGCCTGCGCAGATGCGCGGCCAGGTCGGCGGCGGCCGCGCGCAGGGCGTCGGCGCTGTGGGCGGACAGCGTGAGCAGGTGCGGGCCGTCGGCGGTGGGCGTCGGGGTGGTGGTCCGCGCCGGTGCCTCCTCCAGGACGGCGTGGGCGTTGGTGCCGCCGAATCCGAAGGCGTTGACGCCCGCGACCAGGGGCCCGGGGGCCCGCCATTGCTGCTGCTCGGTGGCGAGTCGGAAGCCGGGGGCGACGTGTTCCAGGTAGGACGCGGTCGGGGCGGTGTGCGGGGTGGGCGGTATCTGCCGGTGCTGGAGCGCCAGGACCGTCTTGACCAAGGCCGGCATGCCGGCGGCGTTGAGCAGGTGCCCGATGTTCGCCTTGACGGAGCCGAGCAGGCGCGGCTGCCCGTCGGTGCGGGGCGCGAAGGCGTGCCCGAGCGACTGGGCCTCGACGGGGTCGCCGACCGGAGTGCCGGTTCCGTGCGCCTCGACGTACGTCACCGCGTCGGGGTCGATGCCGCACTCGTCGTACGCCCGGGTGATGACCTCGCGTTGGGTGCGCGGGTTGGGGGCGAGCAGGCTGAGCGAGCGGCCGTCGTTGTTGACGGCCGTCCCCCGGACCAGGGCGAGGACCGGATCGCCGCCGCGCCGCGCGTCGTCCAGGCGGGCGAGGACGAGGGCCGCTCCGCCCTCGCCGGGCACGATCCCGTCGGCGGCGGCGCCGAAGGGGCGGCTGCCGCCCGTCGGGGACAGTGCGCCCGCGCGGGCGAGCAGGCGGTGGCCGGTCGGGGTGAGGGCGAGCTGGACGCCGCCGACGACAGCGATGTCGCATTCGCCGCTCTGGAGGCTGCGCCGGGCCAGGTGGAGCGCCACGAGCGCCGACGAGCAGGCCGTGTCCACGGCCAGGGCGGGGCCGTCGAGGTCGAGTACCTGGGAGAGGCGGGCGGCGATCAGGTTGGGCAGGTTGCCGGTGAGGGCGCCTGGATGAGCGGTGAGGTCGCCGTCGGCGGTCGCGGCGAGGATCTCGCGGTATCCGCTGTCGCCGACGGCGGCGAAGACGCCGATCCTGCGGCCGATCCGGCGTGCCCCCGCGTATCCGGCACGCTCCAGGGCCTCGTGGGCGAGCTCCAGGAAGATCCGCGCCTGCGGGTCGGTGGCGCGGGCCTCCTCTTCGTCCATGCCGAAGCAGCCGGCGTCGAAGTCCGCGGGGGCGGGGAGGAAGGACCCGCGCAGGCCCGGGTCGCCCGGTGCGCTCTCCCACCGGTCGTCGGGTACGGCCGTCACCGTGTCGCGGCCGGAGACCAGCAACTCCCAGAAGGCTTCCGGCGTTTGTGCTCCGGGAAAGCGGCAGGCCATCCCGAGAACGGCGACCGGTCCGTTCTCCGCGCTCTCGCTCGGCGCCGTCCCGGCGCGGCTCGCCGCGGGCGCCGCGCCTGACGCACCGTCGATGTCGGCGACCAGGGCCAGCACATGGTCGGCCAGTGCGGCCACGGAGTCGCGGTCACGCAGCGCGCGGGGCTCCACGGTGACGGAGAAGCTGTCCTCGATCCCGGCGAGCACCGCCATCGCCTTGAGCGAGGACCCTCCGAGGGCAAAGAAGCGGGCGTCCCGGTCGATGTGGGCGGGAGAGAGGTCGAGTGCCTGTGCCCAGATCTCCCTGATCGTGTCCTCGACGTCGCGCCGCGAGCGCGGCTCGGACGGCTGGGAAGGCCGGCCGGCGCTCTGCGGGCCGTGCTCCGCCCTCCCGGTGGTCGAACCCTCGTCGCCCATCCCTGCGGTCGAACCCTCGTCGCCCATCCCTGTGGTCGAACCCTCGTCGCCCATCCCTGTGGTCGAACCCTCGGCGCACATCCCGGTGGTCGAACCCTCGGCGCACATCCCGGTGGTCGAACCCTCGGCCCGCGCCGCCGTCAACCGCTCCTCGATCGCCGCGTAGGCGCCCGCCTCGAACCGGTCTCGCATCAGCGCGCGCCGCAGCTTGCCGCTGGTCGTGCGGGCAAACGCGCCGGGTGGCAGAGGCAGCACCCGTACGTCGTCGTGGCCCAGCGCCTGGCGGACCCGCTCCGCCGCCGCGTCCAGCACCGGAAGTGCCGTGGCCAGGGCCGGCCGTGCCCACTGCACGAACACCACGACCCGGTCGCCGCCGGTGTCGGGGTCGGGGGACCCGATCGCCGCCACCGTTCCCTCCGGCAGCCCCGCGGTGGTGGCGGCGGTCTCCTCCAGGTCGGACGCGTGGAAGGTGCGGCCGCCGGCGAAGACGACGTCCTTGTGCCGGCCGGTGACGCAGAGTCGGCCGTGGTCGAGGAACCCGAGGTCGCCGGTGCGCAGCCAGCCGTCGGTGAACGCGGCCGCGCTCGCTTCGGGAGTGCGGTGATAACCGCGGGCCACCTGAGGACCGCGTACCTCGACGTGGCCGACCCGCCGTTCGCCGAGCGGCTTGCCGGCATCGTCGGTGACCCGGACCTCGCAGTCCGGGACGGGACGGCCCACGTCCATGAACTCGACGGCATCGGGGCCGGGCTGCACGGGGACGGCCCTCCCCCGGCTGAGCGCCCTGCGGTCCAGTGCCGCAGGAGCGGCGGCCTCCCCGAGCGGGGGCACGGTCACGGCGAGCGTGGCCTCGGCCAGTCCGTACACGGGAAGCATGGCCGTGGCGTCCAGCCCTGCCGGGCCGGCCTTGGCGGTGAACTCCCGCCACACGCGCGGTGCGATCGGCTCGGCGCCCACGAGCATCAGGCGTACGCAGCTCAGGTCCAGCCCGGCCCAGACGTGGTCCGGCACGCGCCGCACGGCGAGCGCCAGCGCGAAGTTCGCAGCCGACAGCAGGGTCGCCCCGTGCCGCGCCACCGCCTCCAGCCACAGCGCCGGGCGCTTGGCGAAGGTCAGCGGTTCGAGTCGTATCTGCTTCAGGCCCGCGGCCATGGGGACGAGGTGGGTGCCGATCAGACCCATGTCGTGGAAGTACGGCATCCAGGTGGCCACGACGTCGTCGGACGTGACCGCGGTGGCGGCGCGGATCTGGCGGAGGTTGGCGAGGACCGCCTCGTGGGTGAGTTCCACGCCCTTGGGGGCGCCGGTGCTGCCGGAGGAGAACTGGAGGAACGCGAGGTCGTGCGGGGCCAGGGAAGGCAGCTCGGGCAGCGGCCGGCCCGCACGCAACTCGCCCAGCCGCAGGCCGCGCACCGGCCCCGGGAACTCGGCGAGCAGGTCCTCGGTCGCGTCGTCCACGAGGACGGCGGGCCTGCCGAGGAATTCCCACACCGGTCCCGCCCGCCGCGCCTCCGGGGCCAGCGGCACGGGTACGAGTCCCGCCGCCAGCGCTCCCCAGAACATCGGCTGGAAGTCCTCACCCGGGCCGGCGAGGAGCGGGACGGGGGTACCGGGCGCCAGTCCCGCCGCGTGCAGGCCGCCCGCCACGCGCAGCGCGTCGTCGCGCAGCTCCGCGAAGGTCACGGTGTGCTCGTCGCCGTCGCCGCGGACATGGACGACGACCTGCCCGGGCGCGTCCTCGGCTGCGTGCAGCAGGACGTCGAGGAGTGTGGCGGCGGTCCGGGGCCCGGGAGTCGGCATGTACTTCCTTCCACGTCGCACCGGGGCGGGGGCCCGCGGGCGCGCCCTGCCGGCGTCGGGAACCCGGCAGGAGCGTTGTCGATCATTCACCTGTACGACGAGCAGTCTCGCCTACCGGTTCACCGGCGAGGCGATCGACCGTCCACGTGAGACGTCGTCCGCCACCTCCGCCGAGCGCTCGCCTCACGCCCTGGCGCGGTCGGCCGGCGTCAGGTTCGGCATCCGCGCCGTTCCCCTGCTCGCCACGCGACCGCGACACGCCTGATGCCGATCCGAAGGCACGGCATTGCTCCTGATCGGTGTCGTGGTTCATCCGATGAGGCGAGAACCTGCGAAAGGGTCACCGGTCGGCGGGCGGCCGCCTTCTAGGGTGCGGGGGTGATCACCCCCGCGTCTTCCGCCCCGAAGCAGCCCTCTGCCCCGACACCGCAGTCACTTCCTGGCACGCGGCACTTCGGCGATGCGGACCCGTCGGCCGGTGCCGAGAGCTGGTATCTGACCGGACATTTGCGCGACGAGGACGGCGCCGCCCACACCTGGGCAGTCGGCCTGCTGCGCCAACGGGACCCGCAGGACCCGGCCGCCGAGCCCGGCTACCGCTTGTACGTCCTGCACCGTGGTCCGGGAGGCATGTCCTACGGCACCTGGATCACCCCCACCGCGCTCCGGGCGCTCCACGACACGATCAGCTCCGACGAGGCACTGGATCCGCGGGTCCGCAGGGCGCTGACCGAGGCCCTGGCGCAGGGCCCGCTGCTTCCCGACCGGCTGTTGCGGGAGCCGGTGACCGAGTCGTCCGACGGACTGGACCTGCGCGTGGGCGATGTCGTGAGTCTGCGTCGTGAGGACGACGGGCGCTTTCGCCTGGCCTTTCGTCAGGCGGCACACTTCGAGCTGCTTCTGACCCCGGTCAAACCGGCCGCCACGGAGACAGAATCCGAGGGCGACGGCGTCGGTGACACGGCCGGGTTCGCGTCGCTGTTCCTGCCTCGGCTGGACGTGCGGGGCACCTTGCGCCTCGGCGAGGGAGCGTCGAAGCGGGTGACGGGCCAGGCCTGGTTCCAGCACGGTCGGCAGGCGGGCCACGGCCCGGACCCACAGGCGACGGGCCCGGCGGGGCACACCTGGACGTGGACGGGCCTGCATCTCGACAACGGCTGGGAGATCAGCGCGACCGCGCACGCCCCCGAACCCGCGGACACCACCTCGGCGGTGCTCGCCCGCGCGACCGCGGTCGACCCGGACGGCGTCGTCAGTCATCACGACATGTCCTGCGAGCCCCTGCGGCACTGGACCTCGCTGGCCACGCTCAACACCTACCCGACCGCGCTGCGGCTGAGTGTCCCGGCCCTCGACCTGCATCTGGACGTCACCGCTGCGCACTCCCCGCACGAGGTCCGCACGTTCATCGTGGGCCGGGCCTTCTGGGAGAGCCCGGCCACCGCGCGCGGCACCATGAACGGACTGCCCACCACGGCGACGGCCGTACTGCGCACCATCCCGAACAACACCATCGACGACATCGAGGGCTACATGCGCCGGGGGCACGGCATCGCCCGCGACGAAGCCGCCGTCGTCTATCCGGACACCGCGGCGGACATCGCCGGCGTCGACCGCCTCGCGGGCACGCACGCCGGAACACGGCTCGACGCCACCGCCCACACACGGCTCCACCAGGCCCTCGCCGCGCCGGTCCTGCACCTGCTGAACAAGCCCGGACGCTCCTGGCGCGCGTACGTCGCGGGAAGTGTCCTGTGCCTGCTGGACACCGACCCCGAGCCCTACCGCCCGCTGACCGCGGCCACCGAGATCCTCCACACCTCGGCCCTGGTCATCGACGACATCCAGGACGGCTCGACCACCCGGCGCGGGCTGCCGAGCGTCCACGAAGTCTTCGGCACGGCGGCCGCGATCACCGCCGGGACGCTCGGCTACTACACCTTCGACCCCCTGCTCCAGCGCGTTCCCCAGGCCGACGCGTCCACCATGCTGCGCGTCTACCAGCTGTATCTGCGGGCGATGCGGGCCGCGCACGCGGGGCAGGCCCTCGATCTCGCCGGCCACCACTCCACCTTCGACGAGGCCATCGAGACCGGCGATCCCACGGCACTGCTGGAGCAGATCCGCACCACCCACCGCCTCAAGACCGGCATGCTCGTGCGCAGCACCGCCGAGGTCGCCGCCATCCTCGGCGGCGCGGACGAGGCCCAACTCGCCGCGATCTGCGACTACTTCGAGAACGTCGGCCTCGCCTACCAGATCAGCGACGACGCCGCCGACCTGTACGGCATGGCCACGCCCGCCGCGTACCGGCAGGGCGTCGTCGTCCGTACGCCCGCCCTGGACCTGATCAACGGAACCGTGACCTATCCGGTGGCCCAGGCCATCGGACTCCTCGACGCGCACGACCGCCGCCGGCTGCACAGGGCCCTGCACGTCCGCTCCGAGGCCGATGTCGCGGACGCCGCCGAGCTGTTGATGTCCTGCGGGGCTCTCACCGCGTGCCTGGCGGAGGCCCGGGACCTGGTCGACCGGACCTGGGAGACCCTCGATCCGCTGCTTCCCCACACACCCCACAAGGCGATGGCACGCGCCCTCGGCTGGTACGCGGCCCAGCGGGGTCCCGAGAACGACCACGTCCCGGCCTAGGGCCTGTCCGGCGGATCATGCCGGCGTCGCGGGGCCTGGCACGCCCTCCCCCAGAGGGGGTACCCCCAGCCGCGTTGTCGTCGGTTGCCGACTCCCCCACTCTCGACTCCGCTCGAGCGGGGGGGACCCCCATCGCGTCGACGCCCTCCTCCGCCTTGCAGCTGGACGCACCAGGCCCCGCTCACCAGCGCTGATGAGACGCCGCTACTTGCAGCCGGCCTGATCCGCCGGACAGGCCCTAGCCCGAGCACCGCTCCAGATACCCCGCCACCGGCCCCAGGGTGAGCAACCCGCTGCCCGCGCCCGCCAGTTCGTGCGCCGCCGGGACGAGGGCGGCATGGGAGAGGGCCATGATCCGCCGGTCGCCGAGGGCCACGGCCGCCCGGGCGGTGAGACACCACAGGGCCTCCTGGAGGAGGTCGCGGGGTGGCTCGGGCGTCGTGTGCAGGGCGTCGGCGGCCTCGGCGCGGCGGCCCTGGCCGAGAAGGAGCAGGGGGTGCGCCCAGGGGGCGTAGGGGCCCCAGTCCGTGTCGTCGTCGAAGTCGAGCGGAAGGTCGTGCCGTACCCGCAGGCACAGCAGCGCGAGCGGGAGCAGGCCGTGGGCCAGGCCCGGCATTCCCGCGCCGTTCAGCAGGGCGGCCGCGTCCCGGTAGGCCGCCTCCACCTCGGCCACCGGTGTCCGGCCGGTGGCATCCCGTCGCAGTGCGGCGTACCAGCCGGTGAACACGCCCACGAGGGGCCGTTCGTGACGGGCGGCCAGGGCGTCGGCGGCGGCCGCGTGGTGGTCGGCCGTGGTGAAGTCCCCGAGGGCGCTGCGGGCCTGGAGGCGGACCAGGTGGCCGAGGATCTCGAACGTGGACAGACCGTGCCGGGCGCTGAGCGCGACCAGTTCGGCGCCGATCTCGTCACGGCGGGGCGCCAGGCCGGTGCGCTCGAAGCACTGCATGAAGGCCGCGTTGAGGGCGAACGCCAGCAGGGCCGGATCGTCCAGGCGGCGGGCGATCTCCTCGGCCCGGCGTGCTGCCTGCGGGCCACGGGCGAGCCGGGTGCCGCGCGATTCCACGGCGATCGTGGCGAGCAGCCGGGCCGTGTCCGCGTCGTGGGCCACGGGGGTGGCGCCGGGCGAGGACGCGGAGTCGGCACGGGCAAGGGCGGTGAGGGTGCGCTCGGCGGCGGCCACCACGCGTGCCGCCTGTTCCGGGTCGTCGAGGCGGGTCCAGATCGCCGGCACGTCGTAGGCGCCGATGACCCGGGCGGTCAGTTCGGGGTCGCCGAGTTCCTCGGCGGCGGCGACGGCGACGACCCGGTGCTCACGGGCGGCCGGCAGTCCGCTGCCGCCTGTCAGGGCGAGGTTGCGCAGCAGGCCGGTCGTGGACTCCAGGCGGGCGCGGGCGTCGGGGGCGACGGCGCGGTCGTAGGCGGAGGCGACCTGCTCCCAGACCCGGCCGGCCGGGTTGGCCGGCGCCGGGGCGAGGTGGCCGGCCTGCCGGAGGACGTCCTCCTCCAGGGAGCGCAGGCCGGGGCCGGGGTCGATGCCGAGCTGGTCGGCGAGCAGCGCCCGGGCCGCGCGCAGCACCTCCAGCGCGTCGGCCTGACGGCCCGTGCGGTACAGGGCGAGGGCGAGCAGGCGCCAGGCGTTCTCACGCCAGGGGTGCTCGGCCGCGTGCGCCCGAAGGTCCGCGGCGGCCCGGTCGGCATCGCCGAGGGACATCAGCGCCTCGGCACGCAATTCCACGGCGTGCAGCCGCAGTTCGGCCAGGCGGCGGCTGTCGGCGCGAGCCCACGGCTGCTCCGCGAACTCCGCGTAGGCGGGGCCGCGCCACCAGCCGAGCGCCTCGTCGAGCCGTACGGTCGTCTCCTGGGGCGACAGCGCCGCGGCGTCGGCGACCGCTGCTTCGAACCGCCAGGCGTCGACCGCGTCCGCCGTTGCGCGCAGGGCGTAGCCCGGGCCTTCGGTGACCAGCAGCCGGGCCGGGGTCCGGGGCGGGCGGTCGGGTTCGAGGGCGCGGCGCAGGGCGGCGACGAAGGTACGCAGGGCGCCGACGGGGTCGGCGGGCGGGTCGGTCCAGAGATCGTCGACTAGGCGGGAGACGGGTACGACACGGCCCCGGGCGACGATCAGCCGGGCCAGGACCGAGCGGTGCCGCGGCCCCTTCAGCGCGATCGTGTGCCCGTCCGGGT
The DNA here is from genome assembly GCF_045039535.1 of Streptomyces sp. NBC_01092. Taxonomy (NCBI): domain Bacteria; kingdom Bacillati; phylum Actinomycetota; class Actinomycetes; order Kitasatosporales; family Streptomycetaceae; genus Streptomyces; species Streptomyces sp. NBC_01092. The sequence continues at coordinate 620,062 of NZ_CP108659.1, forward strand.
CCCAGGCGGTCACCGGCCCGAGCACACCGAGGCCAAGGCTCACGTCCGCCACCGCCCTCCTCCGACGCGCTCGTCGGTCACCGACGGAACAGGTGATCCGCGGTGGTTCCAAGATAAATCGCCGCGGGTGGCCGCAGGTTTCGGCGACGCCGTCGGCCGTGCGCTGAACCACCTGCACCTCGGCCCGCGTCCTCCCGTGTGACCACGACACTCACAGAAGTCACGACACTCACAGAAGTAGGGACCATGAGCGACAAGGACGTTGAGCGCAACGACGAGCGGCACGACGGCCCGGAGCCCTGGTGGGCCGGTCTGGGTACCCGAGGGGCTGTGACGTTGATCGTCCTCGGCGTCGCGGCGGCGGCGTGGGCCGTTCTCGCTCCGGCCCTGGGGCTCGGGTGGCTGCCCCTCACTCCGCAGAACCTGACGACCGGCTTCTACCAGGCCGCCAAGATCGTCGCCATCGGCGTGGTGCTCCTGGTGGGCGCCGTGCTGACCCGCCGGAGCAGCCGGGCCACGGCCACCGAGGCGGCGGCCGGGCCGGAACGGGACTGACGGCAGGGGGCGTGCACGCACGCCGCGCGGCTGCTCATTCGTTGCTCATCGGCGCCGGGGAGTATCGAGGAACAAGATCCCCCAAGAGGAACCGGAAAGGAGCGGAGCCACCGTGTCCCCTGTGATCCCCGGCTTCGAACATCACCGCGTCCCCGTCGCCGACGGAGTGTCCCTGCACACGGCCGTGGGCGGCACTGGCACGCCCGTCGTGCTGCTGCACGGCTTCCCGCAGACCCACCTGATGTGGCGCCATGTGGCCGTCGATCTCGCCGCCGACCACACGGTGATCTGCCCGGACCTGCGCGGTTACGGCGCCAGCGACAAGCCGGAGGAGACCGACGGCACCGTCTACGCCAAGCGGACCATGGCCGCGGACATCGTGGCCCTGGCCCGCGAACTCGGGCACGAGCGCTTCGCCCTGGCCGGGCACGACCGTGGCGCTCTGGTGGCCTTCCGGGCCGCGCTCGACCATCCCGACTCGGTGACCCGTCTGGCGTGTCTCGACGTCCTGCCGACCCTGGACATGTGGGACGTGATGCAGGGCGTCACGGCCGCCGTGGGCTTCCACCTCTACCTGATGGCCCAGCCGCCCGGCCTGCCCGAGCGCGTGATCGGCGCCGCCCCGGACGAGTTCTTCGGCCACTTCCTCGACATCTGGACGGCCGACCGGCGAGCCGTCCCGGACGACGTGCGCGCCGCCTATCTGACGGCCTGCCGCGAGGCGGTGCCCTCGATCGTCGCGGACTACCGGGCCTCCGCCGGCGTCGACATCGAGCACGACCGGGCCGACCGGGACGCGGGGAGCACGCTGCGGATGCCGGTCAGTGTGCTCCAGCAGGACTGGGGCGCGGCCCTCGGCTTCGACGCGGCCTCGCTGTGGCGGGCGTGGGCGCCCGATCTGCGGCACGCCACGGTCACCTGCGGCCACTTCATGGCCGAGGAGGCACCGGACGACATCGCGAAGGCGCTGCGGGACCTGCTCGCCCGCTGAGACCACGACCCGGAGCCCGCGGCTCGAAACGCCGGCTACCAGCGCCCCACCTCGGTCCCGACGATCGCCTCCGACGGCTTGCCGTCCACCCCCACCGGTACGTCCCCGGTGAGCATGACGCGGTGCATGGTCCGGGGGAAGTCGAGGTGGGCGTTGTCGCCGGGGGCGAGGTGGATGGTGGCCCGGTTGTCCCAGAAGGCCACGCTGCCGGGCTCCCAGCGGAAGCGGACCGTGTACTCGGGTCGCACCGCCTGCTCCAGCAGCATCTCCAGGATCGCGCTGCTCTCGGCGCGCGAGAGGCCGGCGATCTGCTCGACGTAGTAGCCGTTGACGTACAGCACCCGCTCCCCCGTCTCCGGATGCACGCGCACCAGCGGATGCAGCGAGGCGACCTGATGGTCCAGCAGATGACGGACGTACGCGTCGTCGCCGGGCCGGGGCTGATAGCCGACGCCGAGGCGGTGCTCGGCACGGAGGCCGGCCACGAACTCCCGCACCGGGCCGGAGAGTCCGTCGTAGGCGGCCGCCAGGTTGGACCAGGTCGTGTCGCCGCCGTACGGGGGTACGGTCTCGGCGCGCAGGATCGTCGCGGCGGGAGGGTCGATCCGGGCGCCGTGGTCGCAGTGCCAGCCGCGCAGCAGGGTGTGGCGGCGGCGCCGCAGCCACTCGTCGTGCTCCATGCCGAACCTGCCGCCCAGTTCCAGCCGGTCGGCGGTCGTCTCGATCTCGGGGAAGTCCGGCGGCGAGGCGCTCCCCCGCTTGCGCAGGACGACCGGTTCCCCGAACCGCCGTGCGAACTCCACATGCCCGGCGTGGTCCAGCTTCTGTCCCCGGAAGAACACGACCTTCCAGCGCAGCACCGCCGCCCGGATCGCGGCGACCACGGCCTCGTCCGGCTCACCGGCCAGGTCGACGCCCGTGATCTCGGCGCCGATGTGCCCGGCGACCGGATGCACCTCGATCCCGGCGACCTGCTCCGCCCTGTCCGCGGTGGCCCTGTCCCTCGTCATCCGCACGCTCCGTCGGTCGCCCGGCCCGGCTCCGGTCCGAGCCGGTTCCAGGAAGATCGTGACAGCGTTCGGCGGACGTGGCGACAGGGCCTCGGCGGACCGGCATCCCGGCAGCCCTCAGCACCGCGTCACAGCCGGAACTCCCGTATCACCACGTCCCGGAAGACCGCTGTGCCGTCGATCGTGAACAGTGCGAGCCCCGTGTCGATCAGATACGGAAAGACTTCCGAGGAGTGCGTGTACCGGCCGTCGTCCACGAACATCTCGACCGATGTGCGGTCGACCAGGATGCGCAGTTTCACACTGCGGGCGGCCGGGTCGAAGGGGCTGTGGCTCTCCTGCCATCGGCCGGACGCATCCGGGTTCACGGTGGGGCGCCGGTTGAGGAAGGCGTAGTCGCGGTAGATCCCGGCGTCGACGTGGCGGCCGCCGTCCGGCGACCGGCGAAGCTGGAGGCCGGCGCCGGTGAGTTGGTCCCAGTTGATCTCGCAGGTCACTTCGTAGGCGGTGCCCTGGTAGTCGAGCACTCGGGTGCCGGAGACCTCCAGGTCGCCCAGATTCAGCGTGCGGGAGACGTGGCCGTCCAGTGCGGCGATCGGCTGGGAGGCCAGGTAGTACGTTCCGGAGGAGGAGCGTTTCATGGTGATCTGCCGGACGATCGAGTCGGTCCCGTTGAAGCCGTCGCAGTCGATGGTGGGCGTGATGCTCGCGTAGTCCCAGTTGTTCAGCCAGCCCATGGCGTAACGCATGGACGGGTCGACGGAGCCGTCCGCGCGGTGCCTTTCGAAGGTGACGGCCGCGTACCAGTCCCAGCCGTGGTCGAGCCACTGCGGGTCGTCGGCGTCGGCGGTGAAGACGGTGCCGTCGAAGGTGCCCGTCCAGTAGGCGTACGTGTTGGGCAGCCCGGCCCCCTTGCCGTTCGCGCTCACGCCGAGCACCCACTTCACGGTGCCGTCGTCGGCGGTGATGCGGAACAGGTCCGGGCACTCCAGCACGCCGATGCCGCCCTTGATGAAGCCGCTGACGTATGTCCAGGACTTCAGGTCGGTGGAGTGGTAGAAGCCCACCTTGTCGTTCTCGGCGAGGGTCATCACCCACCGGCCGCGCTCCTGATCGCGGATCACCTTCGGGTCGCGGAAGTCCCGCACGCCGGGGTTGGGCAGCACGGGTTCGGTGCCGTGGTGGGTGAACGTGCGGCCGCCGTCGGTCGAGTAGTACAGGTACTGCGCCTGCGTCACCTCGTCGGGCGCCATGGTGACGACGACGATCACCGCGCCCGCGCCGAAGCCCGCCGTGTTGTCCGTGTCGATCACCGCCGAGCCGGACCAGACGTCGCCGTTGGGGGTCGTGTCCTTCGGTACGGCGATCCCCCGGTCCCGGAAGGTGACCAGGTCGGTGGTGGTGGCCAGGCGCCAGGCCGTGCCCGCTGTGGTTCCCCCGGTCAAATAGTCCGGGTTGTACAGGTAGTAGTAGTGGTATTCGCCGTCGATCCAGACCGGGCGCTGCGGGTCGTTCTTCCACTGGTCGGGGACCGTGAAGTGGTATTCGGCGCGGTAGCTCGCGCAGGCGGCGGCTGCCTTCCGGGGCTTCGCGGCGGCTGGGGGCGCGGTCGGCAACAGCGCGGCCGAGGCCCCCGCGGCCGAGCCGGCGAGCAGGGCTCTTCTGGTCATCGCGGGCATCACACATCGTTCCTCTCGTCGGACGTGGCGAGCGTCGGGACGGCGGCTCATGTGGACCAGGACTCTGCGACCTAACTCGTTAAAGGTCAAGTGGTTTCACGACTCTTGACAGGGCCGTGCCGGGCTTCCCATCATCTGGGGCACCACTACCGACTAACACGAGTTAGGCCCGCTGCATGACCGACTCGCATCCCACCCGCCGCACGCTGTTGCGGTACGGCGCCTACGGCGCGGGAGCCGCCGCGCTCGCCGGTACCGCCGCGAGCTGGGACCGGCTCACCGGAGCCGACATCCCCGGCCGCGACGACGGCTCGCTCGTCGTCGCCACGCTCGGCCCCGCCTACGGACCGGAGGCCGTCCGCACGCTCACCGAGGGCTTCAAGCAGGTCCACCCCGACATCAAGCTGCGGATCAACGCCGTTCAGGCCGTCGACTGGTCCGACTTCTTCGCGAAGATCCTCACCCAGATCGCGGCGGGCACGGCCCCCGATCTGGTGTACGTCGCCACCGAGGGCGTCCAGTTGTTCGCGCAGCGCCTCGGAGTCCCGCTGGACGACTGGGTGAAGCGGGACGCCGAGGAGCTGCGCGAGTACTTCGCCGACGTCCACCCCTCGCTGGTGGAGTCGATGATGTACGAGGGGTCCCTCTACCAGCTCCCGGTCGAGTTCAACGCCGCCGACATGTACCTCAACCATCAGGTGCTGAAGCGGGCGGGCGCGGACCTCCCCGCCGCCGACTGGACCCGCGACGACTTCACCGCGCTGCTGCGGGACATGAAGCGGGCCAGCGGTTCGCAGTTCACCCCGTACTTCTGGACCAACCGCCTGTGGGGCGGCGTGGTGCCGTGGCTCTTCGCCAACGACACCAACCTGCTCGCCGAGTCCAAGGCGCCGGGCGGTGCCTGGCTGTGGGACTCCTTCTATCCGGCCGCCGCGCGGGAGGGCCGCGGGGGCGGCTACCGGTGGACGACGCCGCAGGCCACCGACGCGCGCGTGGAGGAGGCGTACGACTATCTCGCCTCCCTCGTCCAGGAGGGCCTGTGCACCCGGCCCGAGGGCGGCAACGGCCAGAACCTGATCGGCGTGTTCTCCACCGGCCGGGTCGGCGTCACGCCCGCGGGCGGCTTCTGGGCGGGCGGTCTGCACCTGGCCGGCATGAAGCGGGACGCCTTCGACGTGCAGTACTTCCCGCGTTGGCGCACCCAGCGCATGCAGTTCGGCGCCGCCGGCTATGCGCTGCTGCGTACCTCGAAGCGGCAGGAGGAGGCCTGGGAGTTCATCAAGTACGCCGCCCGCAAGGACACCTTGACGCGGCTGTTCTCCACCAACCAGACCACCCCGGCACGCCGCTCGATGCTCACCGCGGACCGGTACCGGGAGACCGGCCCGGAGCACTGGCCGGTCTTCTACGACACCCTCGACAAGTTCCCCGACACCGGGCCGATCCCCGCGCCGCCGCAGGTCGCCGAGGTCGAGCAGGTGCTGCTCAAGCACACCGGTACGGCACTGGCCTCCCGGCGCTCGGTGGGGTCGGCGCTGCGCCGGATGCAGGGCGATCTGGAGAAGGCCATGGAGCGTGACGTATGACGAACACTCAGATACCGGCCGTACGGACGCAGCCGCCGGCCGCGTCACCGGCCCCCGCCCCCCGGCGCTCCGCCCGCGACCGCGGCACCCGGCTGCTGGCCACGCTGTTCCTCGCGCCCACGATCGTCGGCATCGTCGTCTTCACGGTCGTCCCGATCGTCGGCTCGGTGGTGCTGAGCCTGTTCCACTGGAACGTGATCGACGACCCGAGCTTCGCCGGCGCCGCCAACTACCGTGAGGTCTTCACCGATTCGACCGTGCTGGTGTCCTTCGGCAACACGCTGGTGTTCATGGTGTTCGCGGTCGCGCTGCAACTGCTGATCGCCCTGGTACTGGCCCTGGCGGTGAACGGGCGGATGCCGGTGTGGCTGCGGTCGGTGTTCCGGTCGGCGTTCTTCTTCCCGCTGATCCTGTCCGCGGCGTCGATCTCGGTGGTGATGAAGTACCTGTTCAACCAGGACTTCGGGGTCGTGAACTGGCTGCTCGGGATGGTCGGGGTCGCCCCCGTGCCCTGGCTGACGTCGGAGAACGCGGCGATGGCCACGGTGGTCCTGGTCTACGTCTGGCAGCAGTTCGGGTTCTCGTTCCTGCTGTTCGTCGGCGGTCTGAACAACATCCCCAAGGAGATCCACGAGGCCGCCTCGATCGACGGCGCGACCGGGCTGCGCAAGCACCTCGGCATCACCCTGCCGCTGCTGTCGCCCACCCTGCTGGTGGCGTCGGTGGTCGGCATCATCAACGCGCTCCAGGTCTTCGAGCAGCCCTACGTCCTCACCAACGGCGGTCCCGGCGACGCCACCCGCACCGTCGTGATGGTCATCTACGAGAGCGCGTTCGAACAGCTCCGCTTCGGCGCCGCCTCGGCGGTGGGTGTGCTGCTGTTCGTGCTGATCATGGCGGTCACCGCCCTCCAGTTCCGGCTCAGCCGGCGTTTCGTCCACTACCAGTGAGCCGGTGACCCTCTCATGAGCCAAGCGACACTCTCCCTCAGCCGCACCCGGCACTCCCTCGCGCCATGGGCCCGGATCGCCGGCCTTGCGGTGTGCGCGCTGCTGACCCTGGGGCCGGTCATCTGGACCGTGTCCACGTCCCTGCGCACCCCGGCCGAGGCGTTCGACCTGCCGCCGCGCCTCATCCCGACGAGCCCGTCGGCGGAGGCGTACCGCGGGGTCTTCGACCAGATCGACGTCTGGCTGCTCGCCCTCAACTCGACGCTGGTGACCGCGCTGATCGCGGTCGGCCAGATGATCACCGCGGGCCTCGCCGGGTACGCCTTCGGCCGCCTGGAGTTCCGGTTCAAGAAGCCGCTGTTCGGGCTGGTGCTGGCGACCATGATGGTGCCGCTCCAGGTCACGATCGTGCCGGTGTTCCTGGTGCTGAAGTCGATGAGCCTGACCGACACCCTGCTCGCTCTGATCATCCCGGCCTTCCCGACCGCGTTCGGAACCTTCCTGATGCGCCAGTACTTCCTGGGCATGCCCAAGGACCTGGGCGAGGCGGCGATGCTGGACGGCTGCGGCCCCTGGCGGATCTTCCGGTCCGTGTACGCCCCGCTGGCCGCGCCCGGTCTCGCGATCGTCGGCGTGCTCGCCTTCAACTACCACTGGAACGAGTTCTTCCGCCCGCTGATCCTGGAGACCTCGGCCCAGAACTACACGTTGCCGCTGGGCCTGGTCTCCCTCCAGGGCAACCTCGGCACCGGCTCCATCTCGGTGGTGCTCGCCGGTGTCGTGCTGTCCATGATCCCCGCCGTCGCCGTGTTCGTCGTCGGTCAGCGCCCTCTCCGCGAGGGCATCACGTCCGCAGGAGTCAACCGTTGAGCCTCGCAGCTCAGTGCACGGACCCCGGCGCCCCGCGCTTCCGGGTCCGTCCCCCCGCCAACTGGATCAACGACCCGAACGGTCCCTTCCGCTGGCGGGGCCGCCATCACCTCTTCTACCAGCACAACCCCGACGCCCCCGTGCACGCGAACGTCCACTGGGGCCATGTCTCCAGCCCTGACCTGGTCCACTGGGAACACCATCCGATCGCGCTCACCCCGACACCCGGCGGCCCCGACGAGGCGGGCTGCTGGTCGGGCTGTGTGGTCGACGACGACGGTGTGCCGACGGCCGTCTACACGGGCGTCGACCGGCAGCACACCGGCCTCGGTTCGATCTGTCTGGCGCGGGCGCTGATGCCGGAGGACGAGACGCTCACCGACTGGCGGCCCCTGCCCGCGCCGGTGGTGACGGGTCCGCCGGCCGGTCTGGACGTGGTGATGTTCCGCGACCCCTTCGTGTTCAGCAGCGGCGGACGCCGGTGGGCGCTGGTCGGCGCCGGGCACGCGGACGGGACGCCGTCGGTGCTGCTGTACGACTGCGCCGACCTGACCGACTGGCGGTTCGCGGGGGTGCTGCTCGACGGCAACGACCCGGTGGCCGCGCGCGCCTTCGGCGACGGGGCGACGGGTTGGGAGTGCCCGCAGATGCTGCGCACGCCGGACGGCACATGGGTGCTGGTGCTGTCGCTGTGGGACGGAAACCCCGGCACCACCGGCTATCTGACGGGACGTCTGATCGCTGGCGGCGAGGACGGATTGCGCTTCGAGGCCCGCGCCGGAGGCCGGCTGGACCACGGCCGGGACTTCTACGCGCCCGCCGTACTCCAGGAGTCCGAACGGGCGTTGATGTGGGGCTGGTCCTGGGAGGCACGGGAGCAGGCCGAGGTCGACCGGGTGGGCTGGGCCGGAGTCCTGACCGCGCCGCGCGTGGTGGACGTGCGTCCCGACGGGTCCCTGCGTGTCGTACCGGCGCCGGAGCTCGAACTGCTGCGGGCCGCCGAGCCGTTCGTGACGGCCGCGGGTCCGCCTGCCGCGCTGCCGGAGGCGTACGACCTGACGGTGACCGCGTCCGGCCGCACGGGCGTGCGGCTGCTGCGGTCCGCCTCGGGTGCGGAGCTGACGGTGCTGCTGGACCCGGACGAGCAGACGGTGACGCTCGACCGGGGTGACTGGCCGCGCGGCGGTTCCGAGGGAGCGGGGCCGATCGTGGTGCGGGTGCCGGCCGACGAGGTGCGGATCCTGGTCGACGGGTCGCTGTTCGAGCTGTTCGTGGGCGATCGGGCGATGGTCACCGAGCGGGTCTACCGGCGGCCGGACGACGTGGCAGAGCTGCTCGTGACCGGTGCGGGGGCCACGGTCACCGGCTGGGAGCTGGTCCCACCGACGCACGGCTGATCACCGGACAGGCCAGGCGCCGTACCGTCGCGGGCGGCGTCCGGCCCGTGCCGATGGCGTCGAGCAGCAGGCGTGCGGCGGCGTCGCCCATCTCCCGGTGCGGGAGGGCGACGCTGGTCAGGGGCGGAGTGAGGAACGCGGCCATGTGTTCCTGATCGTCGTAGCCGACCACCGACAGCTCGTCGGGGACGGTGATGCCGAGCCGGGTCGCGGCGTGCAGGACGCCCGCCGCGACCCGGTCGTTGTAGCAGAAGAGCCCGGTGGGGCGCCGGTCGGCGGGGACACCGTCCAGGACACGCGTCGCGCCCTCGTACCCGCCGGAGATCTCGCCGCCGGTGCGGACGACCCACTCCTTGGGCACGCTGATCCCCTCGGCGCGCAGCGCGTCCCGGAATCCGCGCAGGCGGTCGACGGAGGCGATGTCGTCCTGGCCGCCGACCATGGCGACCCGGCGGTGCCCCGCGTCCAGCAGCAGCCGGGCCGCCGTACGGCCGCCGGCCCGCTCGGCGGGGATGACCGCGGGCAGCGAGTCGTCCTCGGGCAGGCAGTTGGCGAGGACGGAGTGGGTGCGGTGCAGGCCCTCGGGGACGCGGACCCTGCGCAGCGACATGGCCGCGTAGATGATGCCGTCCACGCGCCGGTCGAGGAGCTCGGCGACGGCCGCGTCCTCCTTGGCCGCATCGCCGCCCGAGTCGATGGTCAGCACGAGGTGCTCGCTGTCCCAGGCCGTCTCCATGGCACCGCGCAGCAGCCGCCCCGCGAACGGCGAGGAGGCGATCTCGTCGGTGACCAGGCCGATCACGGCCGTACGGCGGCGGCGCAGGCCGCGGGCGACCGGGTCGGGCCGGTAGCCGAGCTCGGCGGCGGCGCGGCGGATCCGCTCCTGGGTGGCGGGCGAGAGATTGCCCTCGGCGCGGCCGTTGAAGACGAAGGAGACGGCCGTGTGCGACACCCCGGCGAGCCGGGCGACATCCCGTGACGTCGGACGCCCGGATCCCGCCGCCTGCTTCTCCTCGGTGCCGCCCATCCCGTCGCCCGCTCTCATCCCCCACCCGTCCGGTTGATCATTCCTCACCCTATCCGTGACGCTGGGTGTACGGCACAGTCGAGGGAAGGTCCGACAGTGATCAGCATTGCGCTGCACACGCTCAACGACGGTACGACGATCCCCGCCATCGGCCTGGGTACCTGGCCGATGGACGACGCCCGGGCGGAACAGGCGGTGGCAGACGCCCTGGATCTGGGCTACCGCCTCGTCGACACCGCGACGAACTACCGCAACGAGACGGGGGTCGGCCGGGGCATCGCCGCGAGCGGCGCCCCGCGCGAGGAGGTGGTGGTGACGACGAAGCTCCCGGGCCGGCACCACGGCTACGAGGAGACCCTTGCCTCCTTCGAGGAGTCCCGGCGCCGCCTGGACCTCGACTACGTCGACCTGTACCTGATCCACTGGCCGCTCCCCCGGGTCGACAAGTACGTCGACTCCTGGCGGGCCATGATCAAGCTCCGCGAGGACGGTCTCGTCCGGTCGATCGGCGTCTCCAACTTCACGCCCGGGCACATCGAGCGGCTGGAGCGGGAGACCGGCGTCCTGCCGTCCGTCAACCAGATCGAGCTGCACCCGCTGTTCCCGCAGGACGAGCTGCGCGCCTTTCACGCAGGCAAGGGCATCGTGACCGAGAGCTGGAGCCCGCTGGGGCGCGGCAGCGACCTCCTGGACGACCCGGCCATCAAGGGCATCGCCGACGCCCTGAAGGTGACGCCCGGCCAGGTCGTCCTGCGCTGGCACACCCAGTTGGGCGCCCTGCCCATCCCGAAGTCGGCGGACCGGGAGCGTCAGCGCGAGAACCTCGACATCTTCGGCTTCACCCTGGACGCGACGCAGATGGCCGCCGTCGCCGACCGGGCGCATCGCCGGCTCGGCGGGGACCCCGAGGTGCATGAGGAGTTCTGAGCGGCGAGGTCCGGTGAAATCAGTGGATGTTGTGGTTCCGACCTCAACTACCGCTGCCTGCCTCTATGTTCACGGCGAATGCCACTCTCGCCTCAGGAGGCACCTGATATGCGCCCCGCGCTCCGCACCGCCGTCACCGGCGCCGTGGTCGCCGCCACCGTCCTCGTCGCTGGGCCCGCCCAGGCAACTCCACCCGGGCCCGGCGTGACCGGCCGGATCATCAGTCAGAAGACCGTCGGCGACACCGACTACATCGTCAGGGAGATCACGATTCCGCCGGGCCAGGCCACCGGCTGGCACTACCACGACGGGCCGCTGTACGCCTTCGCCCAGCAGGGCACCCTCAGCCACTACGACTCCACCTGCGCCTCGGACGGCGTCTATCCGAAGGGCAGTTTCATCAAGGAACCGGCCGGGTCCGGCAATGTGCACATAGGCCGCAACGAGGGCGACACGCCGGTGATCCTCGATGTGCTGTACGTGCTGCCGCACGGCGCGCCGTTCTCCCAGGACGCGCCGAACCCGGGCTGCTCGTTCGAGTGATCACACCGGCGGCAGCGGCTGTTCCGCCCAGATCGTCTTGCCGCTGTCGGTCTGCCGGCTGCCCCAGCGCTGGGTGAGCTGGGCGACGAGCAGCAGACCGCGTCCGCCCTCGTCGTAGGCGTGGGCCCGGCGCAGATGCGGCGAGGTCGAACTGCCGTCGGAGACCTCGCAGATGAGGGTGCGGTCACGGATCAGACGGAGCTGGATGGGCGGTGCGCCGTACCGGATGGCGTTGGTGACGAGTTCGCTGACGACGAGTTCGGTGACGAAGGCCGCCTCGTCCAGCCCCCACTCGGTCAGCTGGTCCGTGGCCGCCTGCCGACTGGTCGCCACGTGCTCGGGGTCCGGGGCCACGTCCCAGGTCGCGATGCGGTCGGCGCCCAGGGCCCGGGGGCGGGCGAGCAGGAGGGCCACGTCGTCGCTGGGGTCCTCCGGCAGGACGGCCTTCAGCACTCCGTCGCACAGCGCGTCGAGGCTCTCGGCGGGCGCGGTCAGCGCGCGGCACAGTTCGGCGGTGGCGTGGTCGATGTCGCGGTCGCGGTCCTCGATGAGACCGTCCGTGTACAGGGCGACCAGGGCGCCCTCGGGAAGCTCCACCTCCATGGCCTCGAAGGGCAGCCCCCCGACGCCGAGGGGCGGCCCGGCGTTCATGCCGAGGACCTGCGCGGTGCCGTCGGGCAGGACGACGGCAGGCGGCGGATGACCGGCGGCGGCCAGGCTGAGCCGGCGGGTGACGGGGTCGTAGACCGAGTACAGGCAGGTGGCGCCCAGTTCGGCGACCTCGGTGTCGTCACCGGCGAGGTGGGTGACGAGGTCGTCGAGGTGGGTGAGGAGCTCGTCGGGCGGCAGGTCCACGTCGGCGAGGGTGCGCACCGCCGTGCACAGGCGGCCCATGGTGGCCGACGACGGGATGCCGTGTCCGACGACGTCGCCGACGACGAGGGCGACCCGGCTGCCGGACAGCGGGATCACGTCGAACCAGTCGCCGCCGATGCCGGCCTGCGATCCGGACGGCCGGTAGCGGTGGGCCACCTCGACGGCCGCCTGCCCGGACAGTCCCCGGGGCAGCAGGTTGTGCTGGAGGGCGAGCGCGGTGGTGCGTTCCCGGGCGAAGCGGCGGGCGTTGTCGATGCAGACGGCGGCCCGGCTGGCGAGTTCCTCGGCGAAGACGGCGTCGTCGGGGCCGTAGTCGTCCGACTGTCTGATGCGCACGGCCACCGCGACGCCGAGCGTGGTGCCGCGGGCCCGCAGCGGCACCGCCATCATCGAGTGCGCGCCCACGCGGTGGCGCCGGCCGGCCGGGCCCCGGGCGTCGCGTTCTGCGATCCACCGCATGAACGCGGGCTCGCCCGCCTGGCTCTGGATCACCCGGCCCTCCAGGATCGCGCGGGCCGGCGGTGAGAAGGGCGGGTAGAGGTCGACCTCGCCCAGGTGGATGGCCGCCTCCGGGGTGCCCTCGGTGCCGGAGCCGTGGGCGACCCGGCGCAGGGCGATGTCGCTGCCGGTGAGTGCCGGGGGTTCCTCCGCGTCCAGGACCCAGTCGAACAGGTCCACGCCGGCGAAGTCGGCGAACCTGGGCACGACGATCCCGATCAGTTCCTCGGCGGTGCGCACCACGTCCAGGGTCGTGCCGATGGCGGCGGCCGCCTCGTTCAGCAGGGCCAGCCGCTCGCGGGCCCAGTACTGGTCGGAACTGTCGAACGCGGCGAGCGCGGTGCCCACGACGTCGCCGGAGGCGCCTCGCACCGGCCACATCTCGATGCTCCAGGCGTGCTCGCGGTTCAGGGCCGGGGCTCCGGTGAAGCTCCCGTAGCGGACCGGTCTGCCCGTCTCGGCGACCTGGCGCAGATGCCAGTGGAAGCCGTGGCTGTGCCGGGCCTCCTCCACGGTCTCGGGGAAGTCCCGGCCGATGAGGACGTCCTCGGGGACGCCCATCACCTGGCAGGCGACGTCGTTGAGCCGCAGATAGCGCTGCTGGGTGTCGAAGACCGACATCGACATCGACGCCTGCTGGAAGGCCTGCTCGCCCAGCGTCGGCTCCGCGGGGCCCGGGGGTTCGCCGGTGACCATGAAGTCGCCGGCGGCGCCGTCCTCGCCGAGCACCGCATGCGCTCGCAGGGTGAGGGGCACCGGGGAGCCGTCGCGGTGGCGCAGGACGGCGGTGCCGGTCAGGGCGGCCAGGGCCTCGGGCGGCGGTTCCTCGGCGAGAAGGTCCCGCGCGGGCCGGCCCACGACCTCCTCGGCGGTGCGGCCGGTCAGCCGCCGGGCACCCTCACTCCACCCCTTCACCACACCCTGGGCATCGAGGATCGCCACGGCGCAGACGCGCTCCATGACCTCCAGCATGAGTCCTACGCCGCACCGCATTAACCGCGACGCCGGGCGGCTGTCCCTGGGCCACCTGGGCGCTCGCGGCCGCCGCCACCCCGCGTGAGCGTCCGCTCACTTGCGCAGCGCGGCGAGTGCCCGGTCGGCGTGGGTGTTCATGCGCAGTTCGCTGCGCACGACCTCCAGGAGCACACGATCCTGGCCGATGACGAAGGTGGCCCGCTTGGTGGGGGCCAGCGAGAAGCCGCGCGTCACCCCGAACCGCTCCCGGACCGTCCCGTCCGCATCCGACAGCAGCGGCATGCCGAGCGTGTGCCGGTCGGCGAACTGCTGCTGACGTTCGACGGCGTCGCCGCTGATGCCCACCGGCCGGGCGCCGACGGCGGCGAACTCGGCGGCGAGATCACGGAAGTGACAGGCCTCCGCGGTGCAGCCGGGGCTGAGGGCGGCGGGGTAGAAGAAGAGCACGACCGGTCCCTCGGCGAGCAGGTCGGTGAGGCTGCGGACGGTGCCGGTCTCGTCCGGCAGCGCGAAGTCCTCGACTTTGTCGCCGACCTTCAGCTGTGCGCTCATGCCCGGCCCTCCGTGTTCTTCGCGATGCCTCGGGCCCACAGCACGAGGGGGATCTGGAGCGGCAGCCGGCCGAAGGCGATGGCCTTCTGCGGGGCGGGGCGGTTGCGCCAGTCGACGGCCATCTTCACGTTGGCGGGGAACACGCCGACGAAGAAGGCCGCCGCCGCCAGTGCGGCGGGCTTGCGGGTGCGCGGCAGCGCCACTCCGGCCGCGAGCGCGAGCTCGGCCGCGCCACTGGCGTACGTCCAGGTCCGGGGCTTGCCCGGCAGGGTGCGCGGCACGACGGCGTCGAACTGGCGCGGTACGGCGAAGTGGGCGACGCCCGAGGCGGCCAGCAGGCCGGCGAGCAGCAGGGGCGAGCGTTCGGACCGGGGCACGGATCCTCCTTGGATGGCCTGCCGCCGGATGCTACCGGAGGGTAGATCGCGGGTTGCCACCCGCCCCTGTCGGTTCATCGGCCCTGCTACGGGCGCCGGTTGTGGGTTCCGGGGGTGTATCCGAAGGAGCGGCGGAAGACGTCGATGAAGGCGCTCGCGGAGGACCAGCCGCAGCGGTGGGCGACGGTCGTGACGGGTGTGTCCTCGGCGAGCAGACGCAGCGCGTGGTAAAGGCGTGACTGGGTGCGCCACTGCGGGAAGGTCATGCCGAACTCGCGGCGGAAGAGCCGGCTGAGAGTGCGTTCGCCGACCCCGGTCGCGGCGCCGAGCGCGGCGAGGGTGCGCGTGTCGGCCGGGTCGGCGTGGACGAGGGCGCACACCGCGGCCAGGCGTGGATCCGTCGGGGTGGGCAGCCGCAGGGGCTGCTGGGGGGGGAGGCGCGCAGCTGGCCCGGACGGGCCGCTGCGTCTCCCGACCCATCCGGGCGGCGGCCTCGCGCGGCCTCCGCGTGAGCGTCCGGTCAGGCGGTCCCGGCCGGTGTCACCGGCTGGTGTTCACCGTCCTCGTCGATGGCGTGGGCGAGGAAGTCGTCGACCATGCGGTGGAAGAGCGAGGACAGCTGCCGCAGCTCCTCGGGCGTCCAGTCGGCCAGGGCGAGCTGCATGCCCCGGGCTCCGGCGTCCCGGACCCGGGCGACGGCCTGCCGGCCGGCCTCGGTGAGCTCGATGCGCTGGGCTCGGCGGTCCTGCGGGTCCGGGACGCGGGTGACGTAACCGGACTTCTGCAACTGCTGCACCGTGCGCGTGACGTGCGAGGCCTCCACACCCAGCCGGGCGGCCAGCTCCCCGGGCCGCAGCGGCTCCGAGTCGGCGACCTGACGCAGCAGCGCCACGGCGGCCCGGTCCAGCGGCACCCCGGCGAGGGCCATCAACCGGTCGTGCTGCCGGGCCCGCGTGCTCAGGTAGGTGATCCGGGTGAGCGCGCGCTCGATCTCGACCACTTCCGGGGACGCGGGCGTGTCGGGGAGTTCGGGAAGCGGTGGTGGGGTCATGCCGACCACTTTACCATCTCATTGCGTAACTCAATTAATTTGCGATGGCGTCGATCTTCACCACCTCGCGCCAGCTCGCACCGGTGGCGATGGCCTGCCGCCACCGCCGGATCACCCTCGGCGGCATGCCCACCGCGAGCGCGCCGGTGATCCGTTCCCCGGTGCGGTACGCGGCGACGAATCGGCGCTCCGCCAAGTCGCCCTCCACCACGGCCACCTCGTCGTGTCCGCGCAGGTATCCGTAGGCCTGGATCTTCATGTCGTACTGGTCGGACCAGAAGTACGGCACCGGCGCGAAGGGCTTGCGGGCCTGAGGAGCGGCGAGCAGGTTGCGGGCGGCCGCCATGCCCTGCTCGGCCGCGTTCGTGCGGTGCTCGATCCGCATCGACGTCCCGAACAGGGGGTTGTACCAGCGGGCGACGTCCCCGGCGGCGTACACGCCGCGCGCGGCCTCGCAGTACGCGTCGCAGACGACGCCGTCGCCGACGGTGAGCCCGCTGCCGTCGAGCCAGTCGGTGTTGGGCAGGGAGCCGACGGCGACCAACACCTCGTCGGCCTCGACCAGTTCACCGTCGGCCAGCCGCACCCCGTGCCCGGTCACCTCGGTCACGGTGACCCCGCAGCGCAGGTCGATCCCCCGTTCCAGGTGGGCGCTCGTGAGCACTTCGCCGACCTCGGTGCCGACGGCATGGGCGAGCGGGACCGGGGCGGGTTCGAGAAGCGTCACCTCGCAGCCCAGCCGCCGGGCGACGGCGGCGGCCTCGGCCCCGAGGAACCCGGCACCGACCACGACGAGCCGCTTGCCCGGAGCCAGCCGGTCCCGCAGCCGCACCGCGTCGTCCAGGGTGCGCAGCACGTGCCCGCCCTCCCCGGGCAGCCGGCGCGGGCGTACCCCGGTGGCGACGATCAGGCCGTCGTACGCCGCGGTCGAGCCGTCGGCCAACTCCACCTCGGCGTCGGCGAGTCGCAGGCCCGTCGCGGGTGTGCCGAGGCGCAGGTCGAGGTCGAGTCCGGCCAGGTCGGCGGGGGTGCGCAGGTCCAGCCGCTCGGGTTCCCACTCGCCGGACAGCAGCTGCTTGGACAGGGGCGGGCGGTCGTACGGGGCCTGCGGTTCGTCGCCGACGAGGGTGAGGGTGCCGTCGTAGCCCTCGCGACGGAGCGTCTCGGCCGCCGCGAGTCCGGCGGCCGAGGCACCCACGACGACGATGCGCCTCACTGGTCCACCAGCCGGATCGCGGCGGCCGGGCAGATCGCCACGGCTTCCCGGACTCCGTCGAGGTGTTCGGCCGCGGGCCGCTCGTCGAGCAGGACCGCGATGCCGTCGTCGTCCTGGTCGAAGACGTCCATCGCGGCGAGCACGCACTGTCCGGACGCGACGCACTTGTCGGCTTCCAGCTCCACCTTCATGATCGGGTTCCCTTCCTGGGGCGTGGGGGTGGTTCGTTCCTGCGGGTGGTGAGGAGCTGTCACCAGGACACGGGAAGTGCGTGGACGCCGTAGATGAACGCGTCGGTCTTGAAGCGGACGTCCTCCAGTGCGCAGGCGAGCTTCAGGGTCGGGATGCGCTTGTAGAGGGTGCCGTAGACGACCTGGAGTTCCATGCGGGCCAGGGGCTGGCCCAGGCACTGGTGGACGCCGAAGCCGAAGGCGACGTGGCGGCGGGCGTCGCGGGTGATGTCCAGGCGGTCGGGGTCGGCGAAGACCTCGGGGTCGCGGTTTCCGATCTCGTTGACCATGATGACGCCCTCGCCGGCCTTGATCACCCGGCCCGCGATCTCGATGTCCTCGGTGACCGCCCGGCGCCTGCCGAGGTGGGTGATGTGCAGGTAGCGCAGGAGTTCCTCGACAGCCCCGGCGACGAACTTCGGGTCGTCGCTCTCGCGCAGCAGGGCGAGCTGCTCGGGGTGCTGGAGCAGGGCCAGGGTGCCGAGCGCGATCATGTTCGCGGTGGTCTCGTGGCCGGCGATCAGCAGGAGCAGAGCCATCTCGGTCGCCTGCTGGTGGGTGAGTTCGCCTGCGGTGATCCGCGCGGCGATGCCCGACAGCAGATCGTCCTGCGGCTCGGCGATCCGCTTGCCCAGGACACCGGCGAGGTAGCCCGCGACCTCACGGCTCGCCGCGCCCCGCTCCTCGGGCGTGGCCGTCGTGCGGACCATGGTCTTGGTGTGCTCCTGGAAGAAGTCGTGCTCCTCGTACGGCACGCCCAGCAGCTCGCAGATGACCAGCGACGGGATCGGCAGGGCGAACACGTCCACCAGATCGACCGGGGCGGGGCCGGCCAGCATGTCGTCGATCAGGTCGTCCACGATGCGCTGCACGGCGGGCCGCAGCGCCTCGACCTTCTTGACGGCGAACGGCGCCGTGACCATCCGGCGCAGCCGGGCGTGCTCGGGGTCGTCCATCATGATGAAGCTGAGCTTGCCCTCGCCGGCCTCGGGGCCGGCCTTGGTGGGATAGCCCGGCTGGTCGGTGTCGGCGCTGACGCGCGGGTCGCCCAGCAGGGCGCGCTGCTCGGCGTACCGGGTCACGAGCCACGACTCGCTGCCGTCCCACAGCCGCACCTTGGTGAGCGGCCCCTCCTCCTGAAGGTCCTTCAGCGCGGGCGGCGGGTCGAAGGGGCAGCGGGACTCCCTGGGCATCGGGAAGTCAGGAACGGCGTCCGCCGCCTCGGGCGTGCGACCGGTGAGGGTGTCGGCCATGGTTCACCTCGGATGTGGGGGGGGTCGGCATCGATGAGCACATGCAAACAGAGGGGTCTGACGCCTTCCGGTCAGTTTCCTGACAGGACACTGACGTGGCCCAGATCACACTGGCGCTCTCAACCGACGCTTGTCGCAGGTGAATCGGGGGAGTCCTCGCGGGCCCCGCCCAGCCAGTAACCGAAGCCCCGGCGCGTGTGGATCAGCGCCGGGGCGTCCCGGTCCACCTTGCGGCGCAACCGGGAGACGAGCTGCTCGATCGCGTTGTCGCCGCGGTGCTCGCCCCACACGTAGCGGCCGATCTGCACCTTGGACAGCACCCGGTGCGCGTTGACCAGGAGCTGGCGCAGCAACCGGTACTCCGCGGGCGTGAGTTCGAGGGCCCGCGTCCCTCGTCGCGCCCGGCACACGGTGTCGTCCAGGACGAGATCGCCGTAGCGCAGTGGATTGCCGCGGGGCCGGCCGGGGCGGGCGTCGCGCAGCAGGACCTGGATCCTGGCGAGGACCTCGGCCACCCGGAAGGGCTTGGTGACGTAGTCCCGCCTCCCCGGGCCGAGTTCGGGCACGAGCCGCTCCAGGGAGTCGCACCCGGTGAGCAGCAGGACGGGCGGGCGGTACGGCAGTTCGGGCCGGCGCTCCCGGTCGAAGTCCGCCCGGTCCGGTACGTCGGTGTCGAAGACGACCAGGTCGAAGCGGCGCCCTGCGACACGCGCCACGGCCTCGGCGCCGGAGCCACTGAGGCTGATCCGGTACCCGGCCAACTCCAGTGTGGTCGTGAGGAGTTCGGCGAGGTCGGGTTCGCCCGCGACGACCAGGACGTGCTGGCCGGCACCGCGTGCGAGGGCGGGTCTGTCGTGGGTGGGGTCGTCCACCGGTGGCGCCGTCCGCCGGGGTGTCATAACCGGCCCCGTCCGCCGAGGGTCGCTGTCACGGTCGTCCTCCTTCGTGCGGTGCGTCAGCGGCCGGGGGTGACGGGTGCCAGCCACATGCCGACGACGGCGTCGGTGATGCCCGTGGCGGCGTCGTCCCAGGTGGACCGGGGGGTGAGGGTGTGCTCGGCGAGGGCGCGTTCGCGCTCGGCGGCCACGTGGACGATCAGATGGCGGACCATCTCGCCGCGTTCGGCGCGGACCTCGGCCGGGAGGTCGGGCAGGCATCGGTTCAGGCCGTCGATGATCGCCTGGAGGGACGGGGAGGTGAGGGCCTCCTCGACCATGATCCGGTGCAGCGCCGGGTCGGCGACGACCTGGGCGCAGAACCGCGCGTACCAGGTGGGGCTGCCGAGCGCGGCGAGGTGTTCGAGGGAGGGGCGGACCAGGCAGTCCACCCAGCCGCGGACGTCGTCCGGGTCCGTCAGGTCGGCGACCAGGCGGGCGCGGATCTCCTCGATGCGCGTGGAGTGTCTGCGGACGATGGCGCGGACGAGGTCGGTCTTGGTGCCGAAGTGGTAGCCGACGGCGGTGTTGTTGCCCTGTCCGGCGGCCTCGCTGACCTGGCGGTTGGACACCGCGTACACGCCGTGTTCGGCGAAGAGCCGCTCGGCCGCGGTCAGGAGCAGCTCCCGGGTCGCGCCTGCCTGCTCCTCGCGCAGCGTCCTGCCTGCCATGATCACCACCGCACCGGGACTTCGCACCACCCGTCGGCGGCCAGTCCCTCGAGCCGCCGCGGTTTCACCTCCCTACAATCTAAGTCAATTGATTGAACGGGATGTGAGCATGGTGGAGCGGGCTGCACCTGCACCCCGGGTACCTGCACTCGGGCCGCCTGGCGTGAGAGGCATGCGGGCGACGATGCGCGAGGCCGGGCGCGCGACGGTCCATCTTCTGGTCGCCGCCGCGATGGCCTTCGGGATGTACCTCTTCATCACCGTGCTGCTGATCACCGCCGTCGGCACCCTCGCGGTGGTCGGCTGCTGGCTGCTGCCGGAGACCGTGATCCTCCTGCGCCGCATCGCCGGGGCCAAACGGCGCCTGACCGCCGCCCGGACGGGGCGGGAGATCCCCGAGGCGTACCGGACCATCGACGGACCGCTGACCGAACGGCTGCGCACCGCCGTGCGCGATCCCGGCACGCTCACCGATCTGCGCTGGATGCTCGCCTACTACGTCTACGGCGCGCTGGTCCTGCTCGCCCTGCCGCTGTGGCCGGTCGGCCTGGTCGTGGACGGCGTGGGGTGCGGGCTGCTGCGCCGGCGGGCCGTGATGCTGCCCTGGATCGTGCGCCTGGCGGATCTGGAGGCCCGCTGGTCCACCGCGCTGCTGAGGCCCTCGCCGCAGGCGCTGCTGGCCGCCCGGGTCGAGCAGCTGACCGCGACCCGGGCCGACGCGATCGCCGCGCACGGCGCCGAGCTGCGCCGGATCGAGCGGGACCTGCACGACGGGGCGCAGGCGCGGCTGGTGTCCCTGTCCCTGCGGATCGGCCTGGCCAAGCGGGCCTACGACCGTGATCCGGACGCCGCGCGCAAGCTGCTGGACGGCGCTCAGGAGCAGGCCGAGGAGGCCCTGGCCGAGCTGCGCGACGTGGTGCGCGGCATCCATCCGCCGATCCTGACCGACCGGGGGCTGACCGGTGCCGTGCGGGCGCTTGCCGCCGGGTCCGGGCTGCGGGTCAGCGTGGACGTGGACGGGCTGGAGGACGACGGCGCGGCGTTCCCCAGGGCGCCCGCGGCGGTGGAGGCGGCCGGCTACTTCGTGGTGGCGGAGGCGCTGACCAACGCGGCCAAGCACAGCGGCTCCCCCACCGCCGCGGTCCGCCTCGTGCGGACCAGGCGCGGACTGCGGGTCGCGGTGGCCGACGAGGGCCGCGGCGGGGTGGACGAGTCGGGCGGGTCGGGGCTGCTCGGGGTGCGGCGGCGGGTCGCGGCGCTCGACGGGACCGTCCGGGTGTCGAGTCCGGTCGGGGGGCCCACCGTGATCGAGGTGGAGCTGCCGTGCGTGTGGTGAGCGCCGCCTCGGCTCCCCCTCGGGGATGAGCTCCGGGACGGGGGCGTACTGCGTTCCGAGTACCGGCTTGTCGGCAGCGGCACGACGACATGCCGGGATGTTCCCTGGAAACTGTTCCCGACCGCCCCGGAACCGGAAGATCCCCCTCTTATGACGATCCGCGTACTACTCGCCGACGACCAGGCCCTGCTGCGGGCCACCTTCCGGATCCTGATCGACTCCTGCGCGGACATGGAGGTGGTCGCCGAGGCCACCGACGGCGCCGAGGCCACCGACCTCGCCCGGACCCACCGCCCCGACGTGGTGCTGATGGACATCCGCATGCCCGGCACCGACGGGCTGGCCGCGACGTCCGCGATCTGCGCCGACCCGGACCTCACGGCGGTGCGGGTGCTGATCCTGACCACGTTCGAGATCGACGAGTACGTGGCGCAGGCGCTGCGGGCCGGGGCGAGCGGCTTCCTCGGCAAGGACGTCACCGCGGACGTGCTGCTCGACGGCATCCGCACGGTGGCCGCCGGTGAGTCCCTGCTCTCCACCACCGCGACCCGCACCCTGATCACCCGGTTCCTGGCCTCCCCCGCCGAGAGCGCCCAGTCGGCCGGCCCGGAGAACCTGACCGCGCTCACCGCCCGGGAGCGGGAGGTGATGGCCTGGGTGGCCGAGGGCCACTCCAACGAGGAGATCGCCGAGAAGCTGTACGTCAGCCCGCTGACCGTGCGCACCCATGTGCACCGTGCCATGACGAAGCTGGGCGCCCGCGACCGTGCCCAACTCGTCGTGATGGCCTATCAGTCGGGTCTGGTGCGAGCCGTTCCGCCGAACGGGGACCGGTGACGTCCGGGCCGCCGATCAGGGGAAATCGACGTCCCGGGTGCGTGACGGAGGGCAAGGCCGTCGAGAACTGACCCGTGACCCTGCCGCTGATCCCTCCCATGCTCGCCACGCCCGGCACCCTCCCGCCCACCGCGCAGGACGCGCGCTGGGCGTACGAGACCAAGCAGGACGGCCAGCGCGCGGTGGTCTATCTGCAAGGGGACGGCACCCTGCTGCTGCGCGCCCGTTCCGGGGACGACATCACCGCCGCCTACCCCGAACTGCGGCCGCTCGGTGACGCGCTCGGCAGCACGGCTGCCGTACTGGACGGGGAGATCCTGGCGCTGGACGAACAAGGGCGTGCGAACTTCCAGTTGCTGCAATCCCGCATGGGCCTGGCGCACGCCCCCGCGCGGGCCGCCCGGATGGCCGCGCGGACTCCCGTCCATCTGGTGCTGTTCGACGTGATGCACCTGGCGGGCCGCTCACTGGTCAAGGTCCCCTACTCCCGGCGACGGGGGCGGCTGGAGGAGCTGAGCCTGAGCGGGGAGTACTGGTCGACGCCGGGCGCTGTCGTGGGGCACGGCACCGAGGCGCTGGAAGCCACCCGCGAGCACGGCCTTGAGGGGCTGGTGTGCAAGCGGCTGGACTCCCTGTACGAACCCGGGGTGCGCTCCCGCGCCTGGATCAAGATCCGCAACATGCACAGCGAGGACGTGATCGTCGGCGGCTGGCTGCCCGGCAAGGGACGCATCGCGGGCCTGCCGGGCTCTCTCCTGGTCGGGCAGTTCGCGGCCGACGGGCGGCTGCGCTACGTCGGCGGCGTGGGCACCGGCTGGAGCGAGGCCGAGCGGACCGAGCTCGCCGGACTGCTGCGGGCCGGCGCGACGGACGTGTGCCCCTTCGATCCCGTGCCGCACGTGGCGAACGCGCGCTGGGTGGTGCCCCGGCTGGTGGGCGAGGTGCGCTACAGCGTGCGTACCCGGTCCGGGTTGCTGCGCCAGCCGTCGTGGCTGCGGCTCAGGCCGGACCTGGCGCCGCAGGACTCGGCGGCCCACCTTCGCGACGACGCCTGACTCACAGGTTCGGCGGCAACTGTTGCGCTGTCCTTCACCATTGGTACGCCCGTGACTCTTGGCGCGTAAGTGGAATACCGGGATCCTGAACTCCCCTTCCCCCCACAGCCGTTGGGCTGCGCCCGGATCCCGAGGAGACGCTGTGTCGTCACAGACGTTCCGCACGCACCGCAACAGATGGCTCACCGGTCTTGCCGGTGCCGCCGCGCTCGTCATCGCCTTCCCCAGCATCGCCTTCGCCGCCCCGCCGGGGGCCCTGGCCGCCAACGCCGAGGCGGCCGAGCAGACGTACCAGCCCGCCTTCGACTACGACACGGACGGCTGCTACTCCACGCCCGCCATCGGCCCCGACGGCACCCTCAACGGCGGCCTCAACCCGACGGGCGCGCTCAACGGCAGCTGCCGTGACGCCTCGGACCTGGACAACACCAACGCGTACTCGCGCTACAAGTGCAACAACGGCTGGTGCGCCTACCTGTACGGCCTGTACTTCGAGAAGGACCAGGCCGTCGCGGGCAGCAGCATCGGCGGGCACCGGCACGACTGGGAGCACGTCGTGGTGTGGGTGCAGAACAACGCGGTGCAGTACGTGTCGACGTCCAACCACGGTTCGTTCACGGTCCACGCCGCGTCCTCGGTGCGCTTCGACGGTACGCACGCCAAGATCGTGTACCACAAGGACGGCATCAGCACGCACTGCTTCCGGCTGGCCAACTCGAACGACGAACCGCCGGAGAACCACGAGGGCACCTGGCAGTACCCGCCGCTGGTCGGCTGGAACGGCTACCCCTCGGGCGTCCGTGACAAGCTGGTCGCGGCCAACTGGGGCAGCGCCAACTTCGGCCTGAAGGACGGCAACTTCGCGTCCCACCTGTCCTCGGCGAAGCCGTCCGGCATCTCGTTCGACCCCAACGCCTGATCCATCGGGCGGTCCACGGTCAACCGGCCCCTGGGCCGACGTCCCCTTCCACGAGGGCGTCGCCCAGGGGCGTTCGTGCGTACAGGACATGGTGGCTCCGGCGCCGGGACTCCAGCAGCCCGGCCTCCCGCAGGGTCGACAGGTGGGCCGACACGGTCGACGGGGCCAGACCGTGACGGCGGGCCAGATCCGTGGTCGAAGAGGGCGCGGTGAGCCCGGCGAGGACGGCCGCCCGCCGGTGGCCGAGCAGCCGGGCGAGCGCCCGCGGTGGACGCGGCGGCGGGTCGGCGTACAGATGGCCCATGCCGCGGGCGGGATAGATGAGAGTCGGCTGCCAGGGCTGGGCGAAGCCGCTGACCACGTCCGGCCACACGAAGACGCTCGGCATGAGCAGCAGGCCCCTGCCGTCCGGGCGTTGGGCGTCCGCCAACTCGGCGTAGCGGCGCAGGGTGAGGGTGTGGTCGGCCCAGTCGACGGACGGGTGCAGGCCGGTCAGCAGCGCGTCGAGGCCGCCGTCGGCCGCCCGGCGCGAGCGGTGCGCGATGTCCGCCTCCAGTACGGCACGGTGCCGCGGCCAGTCCGGGGCGAGCAACGCGTGCCAGGCCCGTTCGGTGAGATCGGCCAGCCGCTGGACGGTGACGGCGGGGTCGTCGAGCGCTGCACGCCCCCGCCGCGACTGGGCGAGTCCCGGGGTGCAGGCCAGCGAGCGCGCCATCTCCGTGTGCGCCAGGGCCGGGTCGGTGGCGCGCATACGGGCCAGCTCGTCCTCGAACGACGGGTACGGCTCCCCCGGGGGCGCGCCCAGGAAGTCCGGGGTGTAGCCGCCGGCGGGCGGGACGAACAGCCACAGCGGCGTCAGGTCGAGCCCGGCGAGCGTACGGCCCATGCGGCGCAGCCAGCCGCGGTGATAGCCGTGCCGGGCGGGCCGGCGGAGCATCCGCAGCGCCTCGTGGGTCTGGCACAGCGGCGAGATGGCGAACCGGCAGCGCGTCAGATCGTCACTGCCGAGGCGCAGTGCGAGCGGCATGGCGACCCCCGTCGTGAGCGGCGAAGCATCGGGCCGGGAGATCCGTCGGACCGAGTGATTCGTCCCGGACCGAAAGAGTAGAGCGCACCGACCGCGCCCCCGCACGCTGGCCCCCAACACCCCAGTCGGAAAAGGGCGGTCGGATGGGCGGGACAGGTCCGAAGGCGTGGCGGCGCGGCGCCGTTGTCGCGGCGCTGATGCTGGCGGCGTTCACCTTCAACACCACGGAGAACCTGCCGGTCGGGCTGCTCGCGCTCATGGCGGACGATCTGCGGGTGACGCTCACCGCCGTGGGCGCCCTGGTCACCGGGTACGGCCTGACGGTGGCGGTCGCCTCGCTCCCGCTCCAGGTCACCCGGTCGGTGCCGCGCCGGTATCTGCTCACGGGGATCCTGGGGCTGCTCGCCGTGGCGAGCTGGGTGTCGGCGCTGGGCGGCGTGTCGTACGGGGTCCTGCTGGCGGCGCGGGTGGCGACGGCGCTGGCGCAGGCGGTGTTCTGGTCGGTGATGGGGCCGGTCGCGGTCGGCATGTTCGCGCCCGAGCGCCGGGGGCGGGTCATCGGGCTGCTGTCCGTGGGCGGATCCCTGGCCACGGTGGCCGGCGTTCCGGCCGGGACCTGGCTGGGCGGGCACACCGGCTGGCGCACGCCCTTCGTCCTGCTCGGGGTGCTCGCGCTCGTCTCGCTGGTGACGATCGCCGCGCTGTTGCCGACGTCCCGCCCGCAGGACGGTCACGCCGCATACGGCGCCGCCCCCGACCGGCGCGGGTTTCGCACCGTTATGGCGGTGACCGCCCTGTCGGTGACCGGTGCCTTCGCCGGGTTCACCTATGTCGTCGCGTTCCTCGACGAGGTGAGCGGGTTCGGCGAGGGCGCGGTGAGTGCGGTGCTGCTCGCGTTCGGCGGGGCGGCGCTGGCGGGCGTCGCCGTGACCGGGCCGCTCCTCGACCGCTTCCCGCGTGCCACGCTGACCGTGCCGGTGGCGGCCCAGGCGGTGGCGCTGCTCGGCCTGTGGGCGACGGGCCATGTCCCGGTGGCGAGCGTGGCCCTGATCATGGTGCTTGGCGCCTCGGTCGCGACCGTCTTCATGGCGACGCAGAGCCGGGTGCTGCGGGTGGCGCCGGGCCGCACCGAGACCGCCCTCGCGGCCAACTCGGCCGCCTACAACGTGGGCATCGCCGCCGGCGCGCTGCTCGGGGGCGCGCTGCTGCCCGTGGTGGGAGTGCGGGGCACGTTCCTGGCCGGCGGGCTGTTCACGGTGGCCGCGCTGGTGGTGCAGACCCGGCCGGGGCGGGCGCGGGACGGGGCGGGAATCGGGCCGTGGCGTACGAATGCGGAGTTGTGACGGTCTATCGTGTCCGCATGTCCGTCCCTGAACTGATCCGCATCGTCTCCCGCGACTCGCCGATGGCGCTCGCCCAAGTGGAGCGCGTCCGCGCCGAGTTGGCGGCCCTGCACCCGGGTGTGCGCACCGAGGTCGTGCCCGTGAAGACGACCGGTGACAAGTGGATGGGCGACCTGTCCCAGGTCGAGGGGAAGGGCGCGTTCACCAAGGAGGTCGACGCCGCGCTGCTCGCGGGCGAGGCCGACCTCGCCGTGCACTGCGTCAAGGACATCCCGGCCGACCGGCCGCTGCCCGCGGGGACGACGTTCGCCGCGTTCCTGAAGCGGGACGACATCCGGGACGCACTCATCCACCCCGGCGGGCTCACGCTGGACGAGCTGCCGGCCGGCACTCGCATCGGCACCTCCTCGGTGCGCCGGGTCGCCCAGCTGGCGGCCACCCACCCGCACCTGCAGTGCGTGCCGTTCCGCGGCAACGCCAACCGGCGGCTGGAGAAGCTCGCGGCCGGTGACGCGGACGCGCTGCTGCTGGCGGTGGCCGGCCTGGAGCGCATCGGGCGGACCGACGTGATCAGCGAGGTCCTCTCCCCCGAGGTGATGATGCCGCCGATCGGCGCGGGCATCCTCGCGCTGCAGTGCCGGGAGGGCGACAGCGAACTCATCGACGCCGTGAGCGGCCTCGGCGACCCGGACACCTATCGGGAGGCCACCGCCGAGCGCATGTTCCTGCACGTCCTGCAGGGGCACTGCAACAGCCCGATCGCGGGGTACGCGCGCGTGGACCGGGGCGGCGAGCTGTCCCTGCGGGCCTGTGTGTTCACCCCGGAGGGCAAGACGCGGTTGAACGCCCACGAGTGGGCCGGCCGACTGGATCCGGCCACGCTGGGTACGTCGGTCGCGGTGGCGCTGCTGCGTCAGGGCGCCCGCGAGATCATCGACGGCATCCCGCACTGAGCCGACCGACCCCGAAGGGGCTCGCGCGTCAGGCGGTGCCCTCTTCGGCCTGGTCCCGCAGGAAGTTGCTGACCTGGAGCGCGAGGCCGTCCCGCAGGGCGGCGGCGTGGACGCCGGCGCAACCCTCCTGAAGGCCGAGGCCGCCGGTCCACAGCCGGCGGTCCGCCCACTCCTCCTCGACCCGCAGCTGGATCTGCACGTCGACCTGGCTCAGGCTCGCTTCCGGACCGGCCGCGTACAGCACGGCGGTGGCCCGGCGCAGCGGGTAGACGTCGAAGCCCTCGATGAACTGCGAGTTGCGCCAGTCGATGAACGCGGCCTCGCCGTCGCCGCCGATCCGCACGTCGATCTGGCCGTCCTCCAGGTGGATGCCGAGGTGCCGCTCGCCGCGGTTCTCGACGGTGACCCGGAGCCTGAAGTACGTCAGCCCCTCGGCGGCGTCGTCCCGTCCGCGCGGCGGCTCCGCGGCTGCCAGGCCGTGGACGCGGACACGCAGACCGGCATGCTCGTCGTACTCGTGCCAGTCCCCGACCACGTTCGGCTCGTACACAATCCACCTCTCGACCCAGAGAGCTGCTTCCTATCTTTGCGCTCAGTGCACTGTCAAATGAGCAGAATGCGCTGTGGCCAGCCCATTCGCACCCTTGATCACCGATCAAGCCGTGGGCAGGAAGAATCGACGCCGGGGCCGTCCGGAAGGCTTCACCCACGTGCCGCACATCACGTTCCGCGCCAAGATCAGCGAGCCAGCCGGCCCAGCAGCGAGGACGCCGCGGCGATGCCGAGCGCGGCGGCCACGAGCAGGACGGCGAAGTCGAGCGCGAGGTGGGCGGGGGTGCCGAGGAGGAGGCCGCGCAGGGCGTCCACCTGGTAGCTGAGCGGGTTGGCCTTGCTGACGGCCTGGAGCCAGCCCGGCATCACGGACAGCGGGTAGAGGGCGTTGGAGCCGAAGAACAGCGGCATCGTGATGGCCTGCCCGAAGCCCATCAGCCGGTCGCGGCTGAGGACGACGCCGGCGATGGTCATCGAGAGGCAGGAGAAGAAGGCGGAGCCGAGGACGACGACCGCGGCGACCCCGAGCAGCTTCAGCGGGTTCCAGGTCAGCGCGACGCCGAGCAGCGCGGCGATGACGATCACGACGACGGCCTGGATCAGGGACTTCACCCCGGCCGCGAACGCCTTGCCGGTGATCAGGGCCGAGCGCGGGGTGGGGGTGACGAGCAGCTTGTTCAGGATGCCGGCGTCGCGCTCCCAGATGATCTGGATGCCGTAGAAGATGGCGATGAACATCGCGGACTGGGCGATGATGCCGGGGGCGAGGTAGTCGATGTAGGGGATGCCGTCGGTGGGGATCGCCTTGATGCGGGTGAAGGTCTGGCCGAAGATCAGCAGCCAGAGGGCGGGCTGGACCGCGCGGGTGTACAGCTCGGTGCGGTCGTGGCGCAGCTTCTGGAGTTCGACGGCGCACATGGCCGCGACGCGGGCGGGCAGCACCCGCCAGCCGGCGCGGGGCACGGGCGGCCGCAGCAGCAGGTCGATGCCGCCGGGGTGGGCCGGGTCAGCCGACGCGGCGGGCGGTGCGGCGGGTGCTTCGGACATCGCGGAAGTCTCCTGAATTTTCGTCGAGTCCGCTGCCGGCGATGTCGCGGAAGACGTCCTCCAGCGTGGGCAGCGGGTCGGTGTCGGCCGCCCCCGCGGCGCGCCTGCGGGCGCCGAGCCCGTCTCTGAGCTCGGCCGGGGTGCCGAGGGCCCGGATGCGGCCGTGGTGCATCAGGCCGACCCGGTCGCAGTACTGGTCGGCCTCGTCCATGTAGTGGGTGGTGACCAGGACCGTCATGCCGGTGGCGGCGCGCACGGCGCCGATGTGCTCCCACACTCCGGTGCGGGCGATCGGGTCGAGGCCGATGGTCGGTTCGTCGAGGATCAGCAGCCGGGGCGCACTGACCAGGGCCTGGGCAAGTTCGAGGCGGCGGACCATGCCGCCGGAGTAGGTGCCCGCGAGCCGGTCGGCGGCGTCGCCGAGGCCGACGGCGGCCAGGGCCTGGCCGACCCGTGCGGCGCGTTCGCGGCGGGGCACGTCGAAGACGCGGGCGAACAGGGCGACGTTCTCGCGGCCGGTGAGGCACGCGTCGGCGGACAGCTGCTGCGGGACGTAGCCGAGCAGACGGCGTACGGCCATGCGGTCGTCGGCGGCGTCGTGCCCGAAGACGCGGACCATGCCGGCGGGCACCGGCAGGAGGGTGGTGATGCAGCGGATCGCGGTGGTCTTTCCGGCGCCGTTGGGACCGAGCAGCCCGAAGACCTCGCCCTCGCGCACCGTCAGGTCGAGCCCGTCCACGGCGTTGGTCTCACCGAAGGCGTAGGCGAGCCCGGTGCAGGCCACGGCCTGGTCGGCGTGTCGTGTCATGGGCGCTCCGCCTCCTCGCGCAGGGTGTCGGCCAGTCTGCGCAGCGCCGGGACCGCAGCGAGCAGCGTCTCGCGGTCCGCCTCGTCGAGGCGGGACACCTGGCGCCGTACGAGATCCGCGCGCCGTCTGCGCCATTCGCCGAGCCGGGCCTCGGCCGCGGGGGTGGGCAGCAGTCGGGCGGCGCGCCGGTCGGCCGGGTCCGTCTCGCGCACCAGACAGCCCTGCCGGGCCAGCTGGTTGACCAGCGTGGACACCGAATTGCCCGCCAGGTACAGCTCCTTGGCGGCCTCCGAGATCCTGATGCCGGGCCGCTGCGCGACCAGCCGCAGCAGCTCCACCTCGGCGGTACGCAGCGGCGGGGCGGGCATCTCCCGGCGCAGCCTGCGCCGGATCAGCCGCTGGACGCCGACGAGCGCGTCCGCCAGCTCCTCGGGGAAGGTCTCCTGATCCACGTCACCGACATTACCTCTGTAGCAGAGGTAATGAACCAAGGCAGGGTCAAGTCCGCCCGATCGGCCGGACGCACAGTCACTTCGCCGTGACGCGTAGTCGCATTCACGAAATGTGTTTCTGGTTCTTCTGGGACGGGAATATGGGTTTATGTGCTTCGGACAGGAGGCACGTCCGTGGGAGCCGACCCACCAGGCCCCTGGGTGTCCTCCCTGTGGTCCGGGTGCGCGCCTCCCATGCTGTCCAGTCAGCACCTGCTGAGGGAGGTGCGCACGGATGAGTGCCGCCACCAGAACGAAGCAGCACCCGCACGACGACGCCCCCGACACCGCCGAAGCGTTCGCCCGACTCGTGGGACTGCCCGAGGGGCCGCAGCGCAAGGCGCTCAAGGACGAGCTGGTTGAGGCCTGGTTGCCCATGGCCGAGCGGATCGCCGTCCGGTTCAAGGGCCGCGGCGAGTCCCTGGAGGACCTGTACCAGGTGGCCGCGCTGGGCCTGGTGAAGGCCGTCGACCACTACGACCCGGACCGCGGCCACGCCTTCGAGGCGTACGCCGTGCCCACCATCACCGGTGAGATCAAGCGGCACTTCCGCGACCACATGTGGACGCTGCACGTGCCGCGCCGGGTCCAGGACCTGCGCAACCGGGTCCGCAGCTCCACGAAGGAGCTGTCGCAGCAGACCCCGGGCCGGGCCCCCACCGTTGCCGAGATAGCGGACCACGCGCACCTGAGCGAGGACGAGGTCCGCACCGGCATGGAGGCGCTGGAGTGCTTCTCCGCGCTGTCGCTGGAGGCGGAGATGCCGGGGACGGACGGCTATGCGCTGGGGGACGCGATCGGCGGTCCGGATCCGGCGTTCGAGGTGGTCATCGACCGTGTCTCCGTCGGGCCGTGTCTGCAACGGCTTCCGGAGCGTGAGCGGACGATCCTCTACCTCCGCTTCTTCGGCGGGATGACGCAGAGCCGCATCGCGTGCCAGCTCGGGATCTCACAGATGCATGTCTCCCGGCTGCTCAGCGGCTGTTTCGCGCACCTGCGTGAGGAACTGCTCGCCGAAGCCCGGTGAGCCCCCCGAAGGGTGAGCCGGCGCCGCGCCCTCACTCCTGTGCCGCCCCCGGGATCTGCGTCGGGCCGTGACGCTCCAGGGCCTCTTCGAGCTCGAAGCGGATCTCGGGCGGCATCCGGCCGTCCCTGCCCCAGACGAGGATCAGTTCCGCGACATGGCGGAGCTTGATGTTCGTGTGCTGGGAGACCTCCTTCAGCACCGCCCATCCCTCGT
This sequence comes from Streptomyces sp. NBC_01092, assembly GCF_045039535.1. Taxonomy (NCBI): domain Bacteria; kingdom Bacillati; phylum Actinomycetota; class Actinomycetes; order Kitasatosporales; family Streptomycetaceae; genus Streptomyces; species Streptomyces sp. NBC_01092. The sequence goes on from NZ_CP108659.1 coordinate 651,839, forward strand.
CCGGCGCCACCCGGCCCAGCGCGACGACCATGCCGATCGCCTGGTCCACGACGGCGTGCGAGACGACCGCCTCCTTGAGCTGGTGGACTTCCGCTTCCAGTTCGAGAATCCGGTCGGTCTCGTCGGCAGGCTCGTTCGGTACCGGTGCCACGCCTCCATCGTCGTCGCTTCGCCGGTCGGGTGCCAGTGAACGCGAGGACGGACATCGCCCGTTTCGGTCCACCGCCGGGGGTACTCGACAGGCCCGCGAGCGGATCCGGTTGGACACTGGGAGCAGACCGGTGGCCGCCGGTAGGGCGAGACCAGGACGCGACTGCCATGAACAATGCAAGATCCTCCAGGAGCACGGCCGACGTCGTGTCCACACACTCCGTGTTCGGCGCACCCTGCTGGGTGAGCCTGACCAGCCGTGATCTGGAGGCCACCCAGGCGTTCTACACGGCCATGCTGGGATGGCGCTGGCGGCCGGCCAGGCTGGGGGACCGCTTCCGCGTGGCGCTGGCACAGAACGTGCCGGTGGCCGGGATCGCCGCGGTCGCCTCGATGTGGCAGATGGCCGTGGCCTGGACGCCGTATTTCGCCGTGCGCAGTGCGGACGAGGCCGTCGCCCGGGTGCAGGAACGCGGCGGCACCGCGGCCGTCGGGCCGCTCTCCCTGCCGCCCGGCCGGGCTGCGCTGCTCGCGGACCGCGATGGCGCGACGTTCGGCATCTGGGAGGGGGAGCTCATCTCCAACTGGGAGACCTGGCGGCGGGCCGCGCCGACGTTCATCCGCCTGCACACGCGCGACGCGTTCGACGCCGCCATGTTCTACGGCGAGGTCCTCGACTGGGCCACGGAGCGGCCCGGTGGCTGCGAGGTGCACTACGAGGGCGGCGAGGTCGTGCTGCGCAGCGGGGGTGACGTGGTGGCACGTATCGAGTCGGGGGCGCTCGGGGCGGCGCCCGATCCGACGATCCGTCCGCACTGGCAGGTTCACTTCGCGGTCACGGATGTGGCGGAGTGCGCGCGGGCCGCGGAGCTGAACGGGGGCAGTGTGCTGTCCAAGGGCAGCGACGAGGCGGTGCTGCGGGATCCGGACGGGGCGCAGTTCACGGTGACTTCGCGGCGCGAGCGGTAGAAGGCCGCTGGGCCGCGCGCCCCTCTAGGGGAGTTTGCGTGAGGGCCTCGACAGCAGGACGAGGCTGCGGCGCTCGACGAGGAGGGCGGTGCCCGCCTTGTGCTCCGACTCGTCCGGCGGCCCCTGTGATGCGGACGTGTCGATCGTCGTCGTCCAGCGCTCCCCGTAGGAGACGTCCGGCAGCTGGAACTCCACCGGCTCCCAGTAGGCGTTGAGCAGGAACAGGAAGGAGTCGTCCACGACCGGCTGCCCGCACCAGTCCGGCTCGGCGATGGCGTCGCCGTTGAGGAAGGCGGCGACGGAGTGGGCATCGGAGCGCCGCCAGTCGTCCTGCGTCATCTCGCGGCCGTCGGGCAGGAGCCACACCAGGTCGGGCAGCGGCTGGTCGGGGTGGGTCGGGGTCTCGCCCTGGAAGAAGCGGCGCCGGCGCAGGACGGGGTGGGCGGCGCGCAGACCGATGACGCGGCGGGTGAAGTCGGCGAGGGAGCGTTGGTCGTCGGTGAGCCGCCAGTCGACCCAGGAGACCTCGTTGTCCTGGCAGTAGGCGTTGTTGTTGCCGCGCTGGGTGCGGCCGAGTTCATCGCCGTGGCAGAGCATCGGGATGCCCTGCGACAGCAGCAGCGTGGCGAGGAAGTTGCGCTGCTGACGGGCGCGCAGCGCGAGCACGGCCGGGTCACGGGTCTCGCCCTCGGCGCCGCAGTTCCAGGACCGGTTGTGGCTCTCGCCGTCCCGGTTGCCCTCGCCGTTGGCCTCGTTGTGCTTGTCGTTGTACGAGACGAGGTCACGCAGCGTGAAACCGTCGTGCGCGGTCACGAAGTTGACGCTGGCGCGCGGTCGGCGCCTGCTGTGCGCGTACAGGTCGGAGGAGCCCGTCAGCCGGGAGGCGAACTCGCCGAGCGAACCCGGCTCGGCGCGCCAGAAGTCCCGTACGGCGTCCCGGTACTTGCCGTTCCACTCCGACCACAGCGGCGGGAAGTTGCCCACCTGGTAGCCGCCCTCCCCCACGTCCCACGGCTCGGCGATCAGCTTGACACGGCTGATCACCGGGTCCTGCTGGATCAGGTCGAAGAACGCCGAGAGCCGGTCCACCTCGTGGAACTGCCGGGCGAGCGTCGCCGCGAGGTCGAAGCGGAAGCCGTCGACGTGCATCTCGGTGACCCAGTAGCGCAGCGAGTCCATGATCAGCTGAAGCACGTAGGGGTGGCGCATCAGCAGGCTGTTGCCGGTGCCGGTGGTGTCGTAGTAGTGCGCCCAGTCGCCGTCCACGAGGCGGTAGTACGAGGCGTTGTCGATGCCCCGGAAGGACAGGGTCGGGCCGCGTTCGTTGCCCTCGGCGGTGTGGTTGTAGACGACGTCCAGGATCACTTCGAGGCCGGCCGCGTGCAGCGCCTTCACCATCGCCTTGAACTCGTCGACCTGGCGGCCTCGGGTGCCGCGGGCGGCGTAGGCGTTGTGCGGCGCGAAGAAGCCGATCGTGTTGTAGCCCCAGTAGTTGGACAGCCCGCGGTCGAGCAGCACGCCGTCCTGGACGTACTGGTGCACCGGCATCAGCTCGACGGCCGTCACGCCGAGGGACGTGAGGTGCTCGACGACGGCCGGGTGCGCCAGGCCGGCGTAGGTGCCGCGCAGTTCCGGCGGGACCTCGGGGTGGTTGCGGGTCAGGCCCCGCACGTGCGCCTCGTAGATGACGGTGTCGGCGTACGGCCGTCTCGGCGGGCGGTCGTCGCCCCAGTCGAAGTACGGCTCGGTGACCACACCGAGCATGGTGTGCCCGGCGCTGTCCGCAGGGGACGGGGCGCCCGGGGTGCGCTCGAAGAGCGAGGCGTGGTTGTCCACCCGGCCGTCCACCGCCCGGCTGTACGGGTCGAGCAGCACCTTCGCCGGATTGCACCGGTGGCCGAGGCCCGGGTCCCAGGGGCCGTGCACCCGGTAGCCGTAGCGCTGCCCCGGGCCGACGCCGGGCAGATAGCCGTGCCACACGAAGCCGTCGACCTCGGTCAGCGGAACCACGCTGTGCCGGTCCTTGTCGTCGACGAGGACGAGTTCGACGCGTTCGGCGACCTCGCTGAACACGGCGAAGTTGGTGCCCCGGCCGTCGTAGGCGGCCCCCAGCGGGTAGGGGTGCCCGCTCCAGGCGGACACCCCTCGGCTCTTGTCGTCGCGGCGCCGGCGGGCGGTCACCGGGCGCCCTCCAGGATGCCGTCCCGGGCGCCCGCCGCGTCGGCGCCGGCCGTGACGGGCGCCTCGCGGGGGACACCGCGCGCTTCGCGCAGACTGGGCGCGGGGGCCGCGGGGACGAGCGGGGCACGTTCGCCGGCGCGGGCACGTTGCGAGAACCAGATGACCTTGGCTCCGGACTCGGTGGCGCAGCAGCCCCAGCCGTCGCTCATCGCGGCGAGGTGCTGGAGGCAGGCGCGCAGTTCGTGGTCCGGGCGCAGAGCGCGGTCGTTGTCACCGATGGCGGTGATGAGGTGCTGGCCGTTCCACCACATCTCGACCGAGGTGTTCTTGTCCGTCGCGTGCTCGTCGATGGCCCGCAGCAGCATCTCCGTGCTGTGGCGGACGGGCTCGACAAGGGTCTCCAGGTCCCAGTACCGGAGGTGGGCGGCCAGAATTCGGCTGACCTGACCCACCCGTTCGGGGCTGACTTCCACGTCGAGGTGGTAGTAGCAGGGCACTGCGGTCTTCACCGTCGTTACCTCCTCACCGCGAGAGCTCCCGCTCTCCTCGCCCCTGCGGGACGGGCCCCGAGCACGGAGCGTGAGCGCTGATCGCTTCTGAGTCACTTCAGGGTGGGGGCGGTACGCCATTCGTGCAACACGAGGACACGCCCGAGGTAGTTGAAGATCCAACAGGACGCTGCGTCGTCGACCGTGCACCATGTGTGAAGACCTCGATGCCCGTAACGGAACCCGTGCGTGTGCGCGCACGGGTTCCGCCCGACGGTCGGGAAACGTGTCATCGAGCCCGGAAGGTGAAGGCGGCCATGCTGCTACCGGCCAAAGCCGAAGTCGCCCGGCAACTGCGGCGATACCGGGCCTGGGAACGAGCCATGCTCGCGGCCCCGGCCGACCTCATGGTGCGTAACGCCTTCGAGGACCACGGCTACACCCTCTGTGTGCTGATGGGAAAGCGCTGCGCCCGTGAGGCCGTGGACGCCGCCGAGCGCTATCTGCGCAGCACGCCGACCGCCTATCTCCTGGAGCAGGACGGACGGCCCCGCACGGCGAGCGTCTCCGCACGCAGAGGACCGCCGAGATCGCGGCGGCGGCGTTTCCATGCCGGCAGGTAGCCGGCTTCCGGCGAAGATCGAACCCCCGGCCGGGCCTTGTGCCCGGCCCCGAGCACGGTGGAGGTGAACCATGGGCAGGACCAAGAGCAAAGCCGGTGCCGGCACCGGGACCATCGGCCGTATCCCGGTACGGGACGTACAGCCGGCCGTGGAGTGCGGCAGGCATCCGGCGAAGGCGGTCGTCGGCGAGACCTTCGAGGTCACCGCCACCGTGTTCCGCGAGGGCCACGACTCCGTGGCCGCCAACGTCGTGCTGACCGATCCCGACGGCCACCCCGGCCCGTGGACGCCGATGCACGAACTGGCCCCCGGCATGGACCGCTGGGGCGCCAAGGTGACACCGTCCGCGGTGGGGCGCTGGACGTTCCATGTGGAGGCCTGGAGCGATCCGGTGGCCACCTGGCGCCGCACCGCCCGCATCAAGGTTCCGGCCGGGATCGACGTCGGGCTGGTCCTCGAGGAGGGCGGCGAGCTCTACGAGCGTGCGGCCGCCGGCGTGCCCGACGAGACCGAGCGGGCGACCGTGCTGGCCGCCTCCGAGGCGCTGCGGGACGACTCGCTGCCGCCCGTGTCACGGCTGGCGGCGGCGTTCGCAGCGAACGTCGACGCGGTGCTGGGCCGGTATCCGTTGCGGGATCTGGTGACCGCCTCGGACCCGCTGCCGCTCCTGGTCGAGCGCGAACGCGCCCTGTACGGCTCCTGGTACGAGTTCTTCCCCCGCTCCGAAGGCACCCCCGAACAGCCCCACGGGACCTTCGAGACGGCCGCGCGCCGGCTGCCCGCGATCGCCGCGATGGGCTTCGACGTCGTCTACCTCCCCCCGATCCACCCCATCGGCACCACCTACCGCAAGGGCCCGGACAACACCCTGTCCGCCGGCCCCGACGACGTCGGCGTGCCCTGGGCCATCGGCTCCCCCGAGGGCGGCCACGACGCCGTCCACCCCGACCTCGGCACGATCGAGGACTTCGACCGCTTCGTCGCGAAGGCGGCCGAGCTGGGCCTGGAAGTCGCCCTCGACTTCGCCCTGCAGTGCTCCCCCGACCACCCCTGGGTCCACAAGCACCCGGAATGGTTCCACCACCGCGCGGACGGGACGATCGCCTACGCGGAGAACCCGCCGAAGAAGTACCAGGACATCTACCCGATCGCCTTCGACGCCGACATGGACGGCCTGACCGTCGAGACGCTGCGGGTACTGCGGCACTGGATGGCCCACGGCGTGCGGATCTTCCGGGTCGACAACCCGCACACCAAACCGGTCGTGTTCTGGCAGCGGGTGATCGCGGACATCAACCGCACCGACCCCGACGTGATCTTCCTGGCCGAGGCGTTCACCCGCCCGGCGATGATGCACACCCTGGCCCAGACCGGCTTCCAGCAGTCCTACACCTACTTCACCTGGCGCAACGGCAAGCAGGAGCTGACCGACTACCTGACCGAGCTGTCCGGCGACGCGGCGGCCTACATGCGGCCCAACTTCTTCGCCAACACCCCCGACATCCTGCACGCCTACCTCCAAAACGGCGCCCGCCCCGCCTTCGAGGTCCGCGCCGTCCTCGCCGCCACCCTCTCCCCCACCTGGGGCATCTACAGCGGCTACGAACTGTGCGAGAACACCCCCCTGCGCAAGGGCAGCGAGGAATACCTCCACTCGGAGAAGTACCAACTACGCCCCCGCGACTGGAGCACGGCGGAGCGCGACGGCCGCACGATCGCGCCCCTGCTCACCCGTCTCAACGCGATCCGCAGGTGCCACCCCGCCCTCCACCGGCTCAGGAATCTCCGCTTCCACCACACCGACAACGACGCGGTCATCGCGTACAGCAAACGCACAGGCCCGGACACGGTTCTGGTGGTCGCCAACCTTGATCCGCACCACACCCAGGAGGCCACGGTCTCGTTGGACATGCCGCAACTCGGCCTGGACCGGGACGCCTCCTTGTCCGTGCACGACGAATTGACGGGCGAGACCTACCGCTGGGGCCGGACCAACTACGTACGCCTCGAACCCGGCAGGGCGCCCGCGCACGTTCTCCACGTCCAGGCTTCGCCACCGCAGATCGGAGGGTCCTGAGCGTCATGACCGTCAACGAGCCCGTGCTGGACACCTTCGAGGACACGCCCGCCAAGGATCGTGACCCGGATTGGTTCAAGCGCGCCGTCTTCTACGAGGTCCTGGTCCGCTCCTTCCAGGACAGCAACGGCGACGGTGTCGGCGACCTCAAGGGCCTCACCGCCAAACTCGACTACCTGCAATGGCTCGGCGTCGACTGCCTGTGGCTGCCGCCCTTCTTCAAATCACCGCTCCGCGACGGCGGCTACGACGTCTCCGACTACACCGCCGTCCTGCCCGAATTCGGTGACCTCGCCGACTTCGTCGAATTCGTCGACGCCGCCCACCAGCGCGGTATGCGGGTCATCATCGACTTCGTCATGAACCACACCAGCGACCAGCACCCGTGGTTCCAGGAATCGAGGAAAGACCCCGACGGCCCCTACGGCGACTACTACATGTGGGCCGACGACGACAAGCAGTACGCCGACGCCCGCATCATCTTCGTCGACACCGAAGCCTCCAACTGGACCTACGACCCCGTCCGGGGCCAGTACTTCTTCCACCGCTTCTTCTCCCACCAGCCGGACCTCAACTACGAGAACCCGGCCGTCCAGGAGGAGATCCTGGCCGCCCTCCGATTCTGGCTGGACCTGGGAATCGACGGTTTCCGGCTCGATGCCGTGCCGTATCTGTACGCCGACGAAGGCACGAACTGCGAGAACCTTCCCGCCACGCATGAATTCCTCAGGCGGGTCCGCCGCGAGATCGACGCCATGTATCCGGACACGGTGCTGCTGGCGGAGGCCAACCAGTGGCCGGAGGACGTCGTCGACTACTTCGGCGACTACGCACGCGGGGGCGACGAGTGCCATATGGCATTCCACTTCCCCGTCATGCCCCGCATCTTCATGGCCGTACGACGCGAATCCCGCTACCCCGTCTCGGAAATCCTCGCCAAGACCCCGGCCATCCCCACCGGCTGCCAGTGGGGCATCTTCCTGCGCAACCACGACGAGCTGACCCTGGAAATGGTCACCGACGAGGAACGCGACTACATGTGGGCGGAATACGCCAAGGACCCCCGCATGCGCGCCAACATCGGAATCCGCAGGCGTCTCGCCCCGCTCCTCGACAACGACCGTCACTCGATCGAGCTGTTCACCGCCCTGCTGCTGTCCCTGCCCGGCTCGCCGATCCTCTACTACGGCGACGAGATCGGCATGGGCGACAACATCTGGCTCGGCGACCGCGACGCCGTGCGCACCCCCATGCAGTGGACCCCGGACCGCAACGCCGGCTTCTCCACCTGCGACCCCGGACGGCTCTGCCTGCCGACGATCATGGACCCGGTCTACGGCTACCAGGTGACGAACGTCGAGGCATCGATGGCCTCGCCGTCCTCGCTCCTGCACTGGACCCGCCGCATGATCGAGATCCGCAAGCAGAACCCGGCGTTCGGACTCGGCTCCTACACCGAACTCCAGTCGTCGAACCCCGCGGTCCTCGCCTTCCTGCGCGAGTACGAGGACGACCTGGTGCTCTGTGTGCACAACTTCGCGCGCTTCGCGCAGCCCACCGAGCTCGACCTGCGCGAGTTCAGCGGACGCCACCCGGTCGAACTGTTCGGCGGCGTGCGATTCCCGGCCATCGGCGAACTGCCGTATCTGCTGACCCTCGGGGGCCACGGCTTCTACTGGTTCCGGCTCACCCGAGTCGCATCCCGCATCGGCAGACGACTTTGAGCGTGAGCTTCGAGCGTGTGCCGAGGAAAGGACGCGTCACCATGCAGAAGACCGCATCTCCCCGACCCACCCGTACCGTCGACGCAAGCCCCATGGCCTCCCTGGCCGGGCTCCTGCGCGAGTGGCTGCCACGGCAGCGCTGGTTCGCGGGCAAGGACCGGCCCGTCACGGACCTCGCGCTGCTGTCGATGACGGAGCTGTTCCCGGGCTGTCTGCATCTGCTGGTGCACGCCGGTCACTCGGCGGTGCCCTCGCCCGGCGGCGCTCCCCCGGCCGGCGACTGCTACCAGCTGTTGCTCGGTGTGCGGCAGCATCTGTCGCCGCGTCTCGGGAAGGCACTCATCGGCCGGGCGGAGGAAGGGCCGCTGGCCGGTCTGACGGTCTTCGACGCGCTGCAGGACCCCCGCTCGGCCCAGCTCCTCCTGGACCGGCTGCGGCACCCCGGCACCGCCGGACCGCTGCGCTTCGAGGCGGACCCGTCGGTGTCGCTGCCGACCGGGCTCGTGCCGCGGCTGCTGGACGCCGAGCAGTCCAACTCCTCGCTGGTGTACGGCGACGCGTTCATCCTGAAGCTGTTCCGGCGCATCCAGCCCGGCGTCAATCCGGACCTGGAGCTGTCCGGCGCGCTGGCCCAGGAGGGCTGCGGTCGGGTGCCGGCGCCGGTGGCGTGGTTCCGGACGACGCACCCCTGGGAGGCGACGCTCGGCGTGCTCCAGCCGTTCCTGCGGGGCGCCTCCGACGGCTGGACGCTGGCGCTGGGCGCGCTGGCCTCGGGTGACGACTTCACCGCGGAGGCCCGTCAGCTGGGGCGGGCGACGGCGGAGGTGCACCTGGCCCTGGCCTCGGCCTTCCCCTCCAGGGCCCACGCCGAGAACAGCCGCACTGCGGCGGCGATGACCGAACGCCTGGAGCTCGCCGCGCACTTCGTCCCCGCCCTGCAGCCCTACGTCCCGGGTCTGCGCACCGCCTTCGGCGCCCTCGCCGCCTGCGATCCCGGGCCGCCCGCCCAGCGCATCCACGGTGACCTGCACCTGGGGCAGGTGCTGCGGTCCGGCCGGGAGTGGTTCGTCATCGACTTCGAGGGCGAGCCGTCCCGCCCGCTCGCCGAGCGCCGCGGCGTGCACTCCCCGGTGCGGGACATCGCCGGCATGCTCCGCTCCTTCGACTACGCCGCCCGCCAGCGCCGGCCGTGGCGTCCGGAGTGGGCGCGCCGCTGCCGGGAGGCCTACTGCGCGGGCTATGCCGCCCGCGCCGGCTGGGATCCGCGCACGAAGCACGGGTTGCTCCGTGCCTATGAGACCGACCGCGCCGTGTACGAGGTGCTGTACGAGGCCCGGCACCGACCCGACTGGTTGCCCGTACCGATGGCGGCGATCGAACGCCTCGCCGTGAGAGGAGCCTGACCCCATGGCCCTGCACGAGACCTCGCGCCCCGAGTCGGCCGGAGGGGCCCGGCGCAGCGCCGCGCCGTCCCTCGACCCGGCCGACCGTGACCGCCTGCTGTCCGGCGCACACCACGATCCGCACGCGCTGCTCGGGGCGCATCCGGTCCCGGGCGGGATCGCGCTGCGGGCGCTGCGTCCGTTCGCGCGAGCGGTGAGTGTCGTGGTCGACGGCGAGCGCACCGCGCTGGTCTCGGAGGGCGGCGGCCTGTTCTCGGCCGTACTGCCGCTGGACGCGATCCCCGGCTACACGCTGCTCGTGTCGTACGAGGAGGACGGGTCCGACGAGCGCGAGGTCCACGACCCGTACCGCTTCCTGCCGGCCCTCGGCGAGCTCGACCTGCACCTCATCCGCGAGGGACGGCACGAGCAGCTGTGGAAGGCGCTCGGTGCCGAGCCGATGACCCATCAGGGCGTGGCCGGCACCCGCTTCACCGTGTGGGCGCCGAACGCCCAGGGTGTACGGGTCGCCGGGGACTTCACCTGCTGGGACGGGACGGCGTTCCCGATGCGGTCGCTCGGCGCGTCCGGGGTGTGGGAGGTGTTCCTGCCGGACATCGGCGAGGGGACCCGGTACAAGTTCGAGATCACCTCCCGGTACGGCCACCGCTTCCTCAAGGCCGACCCGATGGCGCGCCGCTCGGAGGTCCCGCCGGACACCGCGTCGATCGTGCACGCCTCGCACTACGCGTGGAGCGACGAGCAGTGGATGGCGCACCGGGGTGACGTGCCCGTGCACCAGGCTCCCTTCTCGGTCTACGAGGTCCATCTGCCGTCCTGGCGGCCAGGACTGACGTACCGCGAACTCGCCGAGGAGCTGCCCGCGTACGTCGACTACCTCGGCTTCACGCACGTCGAGCTCATGCCGGTGGCGCAGCATCCGTTCGCCGGCTCCTGGGGCTATCAGGTCACCGGCTTCTACGCGCCGACCTCGCGGCTCGGCACGCCCGACGACTTCAAGTACCTGGTCGACGCCCTGCACCGGGCCGGCATCGGCGTGATCGTGGACTGGGTGCCGGCCCACTTCCCCAAGGACGACTGGGCGCTGGCCCGCTTCGACGGGGACCCGCTGTACGAGCCCGGGGACGCGCGGCGGGCCGAGCATCCGGACTGGGGGACGTTCGAGTTCGACTTCGGGCGCACCGAGGTACGCAACTTCCTGGTCGCCAACGCCACGTACTGGTGCGAGGAGTTCCACATCGACGGGCTGCGCGTGGACGCCGTCGCCTCGATGCTCTACCTCGACTACTCGCGGGACTCCGGGCAGTGGTCGCCGAACGTGTTCGGCGGGCGGGAGGACCTGGACGCGATGGCGTTCCTCCAGGAGATGAACGCGACCGTGTACCGGCGCAACCCCGGGGTCGTGACGATCGCGGAGGAGTCGACGGCCTGGGAGGGGGTGACCCGGCCGACCGAGAGCGGCGGGCTCGGGTTCGGGCTGAAGTGGAACATGGGCTGGATGCACGACTCGCTGGAGTACATCGCCAAGGAGCCGGTGCACCGCAAGTACCACCACAACGAGATGACGTTCTCGATGGTGTACGCCTACAGCGAGAACTACGTCCTGCCCATCTCCCACGACGAGGTCGTGCACGGCAAGCAGGCGCTGGTCTCCAAGATGCCGGGCGACTGGTGGCAGCGCCGCGCCAACCATCGCGCGTATCTGGGCTTCATGTGGGCCCATCCCGGCAAGCAACTGCTCTTCATGGGGCAGGAGTTCGCCCAGGGCGCCGAGTGGTCGCAGGAGCACGGGCCGGAGTGGTGGCTGCTCGACGAGGGGTACGCGTCGGCGGGCGACCATCGGGGCGTGCGGGACCTGGTCGCCGAGCTCAACGCGCGCTACCGGGCGACCCCGGCCCTGTGGGAGCGGGACACCGACCCCGGTGGTTTCCAGTGGGTGCTCGGGGACGCGGCCGACGACAACGTCTTCGCCTTCCTCCGCCACGGCACCGACGGCGATCCGCTGCTCGCGGTCTCCAACTTCTCCCCGGTCGTCCGCCACGACTACCGGCTCTGGGCGCCGGACCACGTCGTCGCCTGGCAGGAGACCCTCAACACCGACGCCGCACGCTACGGCGGTGGGGATGTCACCAACCCCGATCCCGTGAAGCCGGAGGACGGACATATCCATCTGACGCTGCCGCCGCTGGCGACGGTGTGGCTGCAGCCGTACAGGATGTGACGCCCGAGTTCTCCGTTCCCGACACCATCCGGTCGCAGCTGGGCTAGATTCGGGCAGCGCCGATAACGGTACTCATCGGTGACGTCACACCCGGTACACAACTGGAGCAGTGCATGCGCGACCACGGCCTCGCTCCGCCCACCGTCACGCCCCTGAGCGGCGGGCTCGCCGACAGCGTCTTCGAGACGGCGGCCGTCGACCCCACACTGCCGATGCTCGCGCGCCGTCCCGACCCCTCCTCCACGGCCTGGGAGGAGGTGACCGCCGCCGAACTGCGCGACGAAGTCGCGGATCTGGCCAAGGGGCTGATCGCGTCCGGCATCTCACCGGGCCACCGCGTGGCGATCATGGCGCGCACCCGGTACGAGTGGACGGTGCTCAGCTACGCGCTGTGGGCGGTGGGCGCCGAGGTGGTCCCGATCTATCCGACGTCGTCGCGCGACCAGGTCGAGTGGATCCTGCGGGACGCCGAGTGCGTGGGTGTGGTGGTCGAGGACGAGCAGTCGGTCATGACGGTCGGGTCCGTGTGCGGATCGCTGCCGCGACTGCGGCACGTCTGGCAGCTGGACGCGGGAGGACTCGCGCACCTGGTGGAGCGCGGCGAGTTCGTCCCGTTCACCACGGTCGAGTCGCTGCGCCGCATCGTGCTGCCGGACTCCACCGCCGCGGTCATGTACACCTCCGGCACGACGGGCCGCCCCCTGGGCTGCGCGCTGAGCCACCGCGGGCTGGCGAGCCCCAGCGACACCCTCCTCGCGGGCTGGGGCCACACCGTGATCCCGCCCGGCGAGCGGCAGGCGTCGGTCCTCGCCTTCCTGCCCTTCTCGCATGTGTACGGCCTGCTGGTGCAGGCTCTGTGCATCCGCGGCGGCATGGTGATGGGCCACGAGCCCGACCTGAGCGAGGCGGCGCTGTCGGCGGCGCTGCGCACCTTCCGGCCGACCTGGTTCTGCGCCGTACCGTCGATCTTCGAGAAGATCTACAAGAACTTCCTGCGCGCGGCCCAACAGGCGGGCCGTGGCGCGTTGTTCGAGCGGGCCGCCGACACCGCCCGGGACTTCGCCGCGGCGTTGGAACGGCACCGGCTGGGCGGCGGGCCCGGACCCGGGTTCGATCTGCGGCTGCAACACGCCCTGTACGAGCGGACGGTGTACCGCAAGCTGCGGGCCGCGCTCGGCGGCCGGGTGTGCCGGGCGACGTCCGGCGGCTCGTCCCTGAACCGCGAACTCTCCCTGTTCTACGAGGGCATCGGCATCTACGTGAACGACGCCTACGGCCTCACCGAGACCTGCGGCGGGGTGACGGCGCAGCCGGAGGGCCGGGAGATGTCGGGGACGGTCGGGCAGGCCCTGCCAGGCATGGACATCCGGGTCGCCGACGACGGGGAGATCCTGGTGCGGGGGCCTTCGGTGTTCCAGGGCTACGTCAACGACGAGGCCTCGACGCGGGCCGCGCTGTACGGTGGCTGGCTGGCCACCGGGGATCTCGGGCGGCTGGACTCCGACGGCTATCTGACGATCACGGGGCGCAAGAAGGACATCATCATCACGAGCAGCGGCAAGAGCGTCTCCCCGGCGCTCCTGGAGCAGCGTCTGAGGATGCATCCGCTGGTTCACCAGGCGGTGGTCGTGGGCGACAACCGGCCCTGTGTCGGGGCCCTGATCACCCTGGATCCCGACTTCCTGGCCTACTGGCGCGAGTCCCTCGCCGTGCGCAGCGACGCCCGCATGCGGGTGGCGCGCGAGGAGAACGCGCTGCGCGAGGAGGTCGCACGGGCCGTGGCGGCCGCCAACAGCGCGGTGTCGCGCTCGGAGTCCATCCGGGTCTTCCGGGTGCTGCCCGAGCCGTTCGACGTGGCCCGTGGTCTGTTGACGCCGTCGATGAAGCTGCGCCGGGACGAGATCGTGCGGCACTACGCGCTCCAGATCGAGGCGATGTACCAGGCTCGCTCGCGCGCTCCCCGGGAGCATCTGGCGGAGGAGTTCGCGCACTGGGACGACGCGGACAACGTCTTCGGCTGAGGGGGCATGCCGCGGCCTATTCGCCCGTCGTGAACCGTACGACGTTCGAGCGTTCCCCGAGGACGAAGGCGCGGACACGGTAGGCGGCGTGCCGTTCGTCGGGCAGGGGGACGAAGTCGGTGGCCTCGGTGTCCGGGGCGAGGACGGCGACGGGGTCGTAGCGCTCGCCGTCCTTCTTGCGGATCTCCAGGAGGTAGCCGTCCTCGCCCGTGGAGTCGTCGCTCCAGGTGAGGCAGATGCCGTCCGGCCGGTCGGTGAGGTGCGGCCGGGCGGTGGGGCCCCGGTAGGACGTCAGCCGGTAGTGGAAGGTGGTGTGCGGCATGAGGTCGGGGTGGCGGTAGCTCGTCACCTGGGGTGCGAGGTACTGCAGGACGGTGTAGGGGCCGTCCTTCTCGGTCGCGAACTCCAGGACGTGGCCCGCGATCCCGGTCCGCTCGTCCTGCCAGTTCAGGTCGATGTCGGTGGGTGTCGTGAGGGCACCCCGCAGCGGCTGTTCCGTGTCGGCCGAGCAGGCCGGCAGCGCCAGGACCAGCGCTGCCGACACCGCGATACGCGCCTTTCCTCGCATACGACGGCCGCTACTTCCGCCAGAAGCGGACGTTGCTCCACTCCACGGTGGCCGTCCCGTTGCCGCTGTTGGTGCGGTAGGCGCCGAACTTGTCGTAGAAGCTGCCGCCGGGGCTGTCGTAGGTGTGCTTGAGCGAGCCGTTGATGTAGGTGCGGTGTTCGTCGCCGACCTGGTGGACCGTGTTGACGCGGACGGTCGCGCCGACCGTGCCGGCGTTGGACAGGGTGGTGCCGCCGTGCACCGCGTACAGCCGGCCGCCGCGTTCGACGGCGAGCATGAAGTACGGGCCGGAGCCCGACTCGTGGAAGGTCTGCTTGAGGCTGATCCGGGTGCCGCTGAGGCCGGTGATGCGGAAGTAGCCCTCGAACTGGCGCGTTCCGCCGGTGTAGGTGGCATAGCGTCGTTCAGCCCGTTGGTCGCCGCTGGCGGTGGAGCAGGTGAGCCGGAACGTCAGGCCGTCGATCTGGCCACAGCCCCGCTCCTGCTCGGTGAAGCTGGGCGAGACGGACTGCCAGCCGCCGGGCTCGACTTCGGCGAAGGCGTGCGGCGCGGCGAGCAACGACGTGGCGCACAGCGCCGTGGTGACGGTGAGGGTGCGCAGGCTTGGGCGCATCCTGCCTCCTGTCGGATGTGGGGGATGGACCGCACCTCACATGTTCATGTACATGAACTGCGATCCCTTATATGGATGAGCATTACGGAAGTTAGGTTCGGACCAATGACTCGTCAAGAGATCGCGCGGACACGTCTTTCACTTCCGAACCGGTGTGCCCCCGCGCCGGTTGGGGCAAGGTGGCTCACGACGTGTTCATCTGCCTGCCGCACCCGGCTGGCGGAACGACCGGTGGCGCGGTGGGATCGAGGCGTGCGAAGCCGCGATCCAGGGGCAGGCGAACGTCGTCGAGGCAGACCGCCTGGAGCCGCAGAAGGGATGATCACCGTGACACGACCCAGGATCCTGGTGGTTGGCGCAGGCTTCGCCGGAGTCGGATGCGTTCGCCGGCTGGAACGCAAACTCTCCCCCGACGAAGCCGAGATCACCTTGGTGACGCCGTCCTCCTACCAGCTCTACCTTCCGCTTCTCCCCCAGGTCGCCTCCGGCGTCCTCACCCCTCAGTCGATCGCCGTGTCCCTGCGCCGCAGCCGCAGGTACCGCACCCGGATCATCCCGGGCGGCGCCATCGGCGTGGACCTCGCCTCGAAGGTCTGCGTCATCCGCACCATCACCGACAAGATCCTCAACGAGCCGTACGACTACATCGTGCTGGCGCCCGGCAGCATCACCCGCACCTTCGACATCCCGGGGCTGACCGACAACGCCTACGGCATGAAGACGCTCGCGGAGGCCGCCTACCTGCGCGATCACGTCATCTCGCAGCTGGACCTGGCCGACGCCAGCCAGGACCCGGACGAGCGGGCGGCGCGCCTGCAGTTCGTGGTGGTCGGCGGCGGATACGCGGGCACCGAGACCGCGGCGTGTCTGCAGATGCTGACCCACAACGCGGTCAAACGCTATCCGCGGCTCGATCCGCACCTGATCAAGTGGCATCTGATCGACATCGCGCCGCGGCTGATGCCCGAACTCGGCGAGAAGCTCGGCACCGACGCCCAGGAGATCCTGCGGGGGCGCGGCGTCGAGATCTCCCTGGGGGTGTCCATCGCGAAGGCGGGCCCCGAGGAGGTCACCTTCACCGACGGCCGGGTGATCCCCACCCGCACGCTGATCTGGACCGCCGGTGTCGTCGCCAGTCCGCTGATCGGCACCCTGGGCGCGGAGACGGTGCGGGGGCGGCTCGCGGTCACCGCGGAGATGAACCTGCCCGGGCAGGACGGTGTGTTCGCGCTCGGCGACGCCGCCGCGGTGCCCGATGTGGCCAAGGACGAGGAGGGCGCCGTCTGCCCGCCCACCGCCCAGCACGCGATGCGCCAGGGCAAGGTCGTCGCGGACAACGTCATCGCGTCCCTGCGCGACCAGCCGCTGCGGCCCTACAAGCACAAGGACCTCGGGCTGGTCGTCGACCTCGGCGGCCGCGACGCCGTCTCCAAGCCCCTCGGCGTGGAGCTGAAGGGCCTGCCCGCGATGGCCGTGGCCCGCGGGTACCACTGGTCGGCGCTGCGCACCAACGTCGCCAAGACCCGTGTCATGACGAACTGGCTGCTCAACGCGGTCGCCGGGGACGATTTCGTGCGCACCGGTTTCCAGTCCCGCAGCCCGGCCAAGCTGAGGGACTTCGAGTTCGTCCACGCGTATCTGACGCCGGAGCAGCTGCGGGCGCAGGTCGGCGGGAAGGGCTCAGCCAAGGCGAACGAAGGGACGGCCGAGTGAGGTGACGGTGCCGGCCGGACCGCGGTGCGCGGTGTGAGCGAGGAGAGAGCGGGAGTGAGTACGGCGGCGTGAGGGCAGCGGGAGGGCCGGTGCGGGCGCGGCTGCGCGACCGTGCCGCGGCCTCGGACCCGGGCCTGCTGAGGCTGACGGCCGGGTTGCGTACGGCGGGCTCGATCGCCCTCGCGGTCGCCGTGCTCGCGCTGCTGGGCACCGACGTGACCCACCTCGTGGCGGGGGCGCTGGTGGCGATGGTCTCCACGTTCGCCATCCGGGAGAAGCAGCGCGGGAAGCAGGCGGTCACGCTCGCGCTGGGCCTTCCGGTGGCGCTGGCGTCGATGACGCTGGCGGCGGCGCTGCACAGCAATGTCGTGGCCGGCGACCTGGTCTTCGTCGCGCTCATCTTCTGTGCCGTCTACGGCCGCCGGTTCGGTGACCGCGGCACGGCGCTCGGGCTGATCGGCTTCCAGATCTACTTCGTGTCCCTGTTCGTCGGCGCGACGGTCGGTGATCTGCCCGAGCTGTACGGCGTGGTCGCCGTGGCCTTCGCGTGCGGCGCCCTGGTGCGGTTCGTGCTCGTGCCCGAGACGCCGACGGGAGTGCTCCAGCGGCTGCGCGATGCCTTCCGCGCCCGGCTGGCCCAGCTGCTGTCCGCCCAGCTCGACCTGCTCGACGCCGGTCCCGAGGACGCGGACCGGGCCCTTGAGCAGGTGCGCGAGGGCACCGCCCGCCTGCACGAGACGGCTCTGCTGATCCAGGGCCGGCTGGAGGAGGGGACCGCCGACGAGGGGGTCGCCGGCCTCGTCCAACGGCGTGTCGCGGACGCCGAGATCGCCGCCGAGCGCCTGGGGCTGTCGCTGCTGCGGGCTCGCGGCGCCGAGCGCGTGGACACGCTCGCCCTGCATCTGCCGGGCGCGCCCGTCCCCTCGGGCGGCCGGCAGCCGGTGCGGGACGCGGCGACCGAGACACTGCGCCGGGACCTGGAGGCGTTGCGCCAGCTCGTCCTGCGCCCCGTCGACCAGGCCGCCGGTACCTCGGTGGCGCACGTCCGCAACCGGCTCCTCGGCTACCGCGACGAGGAGAACCTGCCGGCCGCGTCGCCCGCCGTGCAGGACGTGTTCCGGGCCGTCGGCGAGGCCGCCCGTGCCGTCCTCGGGCTGCGGATCGCGCTCGGCGGGGTCCGGGACGAGTCGGACGACAGCCCTGCCACGGCACGCTCGCGCGAGGAACTGGACGCCGAGGACGCCGTGCTCGACGCCGAGGAGGAGGCGCCGGCAGAGGAGGCGACCGGGCTGCGCCGGCCCACCACGCGCGCCGCCGTACAGGTCGCCGTGGGGTCGACGCTGGCCATCGTCGGCGGTGAGCTGCTGTCCCGGGACCGCTGGTACTGGGCGGTGCTGACCTGCTGGATCGTGTTCCTCAACACCGCGTCCACGGGCGAGATCCTGGTCAAGGGCTACCGCCGGCTGCTGGGCACCGTCCTCGGCGTGCTGGCCGGCATCGTGCTGGCCGGCGCCGTCGGGCGGCACACCTGGACGGCGTTCGCGCTGGTGCTGCTGTTCGTCTTCGCGATGTTCTACTCGGCGGCGCTGTCCTACACGGCGGTGTCCTTCTTCGTCACCGCGGCACTCGGGCTGCTCTACACCCTGCTGCACACCTACAGCCTCTCGGTGCTCGTGCTGCGCATCGAGGAGACGGCGCTCGGCGCGGCCTGCGGGGTGATCGCGGCCGCGTTCGTGCTGCCGGTGGGGACGGACCGGCGGACGAACGAACTCCTCGCCACCGTGCTCCAGCGTCTCGGCGACGTCACCCGCAGCGCCGTCGAGGCGCTCAGCGGCGGGCCGCCCGTCGACCTGCTGGACGAGGCGCGCGACCTGGACCAGGCTCTGGCCGACCTGCGGGCCGCCACGAAGCCGCTCACCCATCCGGTCACGCCCCTGCGGGCCCGGCGGGAGACCGCCCGCTATGTCGTCGCGCTGCTGGAGACGTGCGCGTATCACGCGCGCTCGCTGGCCGCGACCGCCGAGCAGCTGCCCACGCACCCCTCGATCGCGGCGGACCCCCGGCTGCGCCGGGCCGCCGGGCGCATCAAGCACAACCTCGAGGCGATCCGCGCGCATGTCGCCGACGAACACGCCACCGACGAGATCGAGACCGGCCCGAGCATCGCCTCGCTCCTGGGGCCGACCGCTCCCGGCGCCCCGCGCTACGGCCGGGTCACCGACCGTGTCCTGCGGCATCTGCAACGCCTCGACGAGGGCGTGACCGGCCTGGCCCGTCCCCTGGGCGTGCCTGTGAAGGCACCGGACGGATGACCGCACGGCAAAGGACTGCACATCGGGGCGATACGCGGGTAGGCGGATGTCATGACCGATGTCGTGGACTCAGACGAACTGCTGCGACGGATGCACCGCGCCCGGGCCAGTGCCCGGCAGGAGGAGCGTGCGTGGCGGGTGCGGAGCGAACAGTTGAGGTCGACCGACCCCGAGGGGGCACGCGACGCCGCCGTACGGACACTGGCGTACGAGACCGTGATCATGGTGCTGGACGAGATCCTGACCCCTGGCAGGCACTCCGAACAGGGTTGAAACCCGGAACCGAGTGAAACCGGTCACGTACCCCGGTCTCGGTTGCGCGGAAGCCTCCGAGATGGTTTACGGTTCATCCATACGTGGTCACGGGGTGGACCGAGTCAGTCCCCCGTGCACCACCGCATACGGCCCTGGCTGGCCTCCCCCGTCCAGCCAGGGCTTTTTCATGCCCTCGGCGGCCCGCCCCGGGATTTTCCGCGGAAACCGCCGTCCGCCGAGGTGCTCAGCGCGGCGGCAGCAGCTGAAATGGACGCAAGGGTTGCACCGGAACCTCAGTCCTCGGCGAGGAGCCCCGTGTCATGACCAAAGCGATCAAACTGCTGACCGCCCTACCGCCGCCGCAGCGTCAGGCACTGATGTCGCTCGCCCGGGAGGTCGCCTTCGCGGAGGACGCCCGGATCTTCGAGCCGGGCGGTACGGCCGACCGCTTCTGGGTCATCCGCTCGGGCGCCGTCTCCCTCGACCAGCGGGTGACGTCCGTCCAGCGGGTCACCGTCGCGAGCCTCGGCGCGGGCGATCTGCTCGGCTGGTCGTGGCTGTTCCCGCCGTTCCAGTGGGACTTCGGCGCCGAGGCGTTCAGCCCGGTGCGCGCCTACGAGTTCGAGGCGGAGTCGGTGCTGCGGCTGTGCGAGGAGGACACCCTGCTCGGGATGACCCTGGTGCGCTATGTCGCCGAAATCCTAGCGCACCGGCTGGAGATGACCCGGGGCAAGCTGATGGAGCAGTACGGGCAGCACCGGCGCAGTGTGCTCTGAGCGTCAGACGCGGTAGCGGCGCAGGGCGGGAAGCGCGGCGGCCAGGCCCAGCATGAGGACGACGACCAGCAGGCCGCCGCCCACGGTCGCGGTGCGCGCGCCGAAGGCCGAGCCCGCGGTGCCGTGCAGGACGTCGGCGAGGCGCGGGCCACCCGCGACGACAACGATGAACACGCCCTGCATCCGGCCGCGCATCTCGTCGCTGGCGGCGGACAGCAGGATCGCCCCGCGGAAGACCATCGACACCATGTCGGCGACCCCGGCAAGGGCCAGGAACACCACCGCGAGCCACAGACTGCCGCTGAGCCCGAAGCCGGTGACGGCCGCGCCCCAGGCGACGACCGCGCCGATCACCATCCAGCCGTGCCGGCGGGCCCGGGAGAAGGTGCCGGAGAACAGCCCGCCGGCCACCGCGCCGATCGGGATCGCCGCGAACAGCAGGCCGAGGGCGAGCCCTTCGCCGTACGACCCGTAGGTCTGGCTCGCCAGTTGGGGGAACAGGGCGCGCGGCATGCCGAAGACCATGGCGATGATGTCGGCCAGGAAGGACAGCAACAGCACCTTGTGCAGGGCGATGTAGCGGAAGCCCTCCGCGATCTCCCGTACGCCCGCGCGGCGTTGGACGGCGGCCGCGAGCGGCGGCAGCGCGGGCAGCCGCAGGACCGCCCAGAGCGTGACGCACAGGGCCAGCGCGTCGATGAGGTACAGCTCGGCCAGGCCGATCACCGGGATGAGCACGCCCGCCAGCAGCGGGCCCATCACCTGGCCGATCTGCATGACGGTGGAGCCGAGGGCGTTCGCGGCGGGCAGTTCGCCGGCCGGCACCAGGCGGGCGATGGAGGCGTTGCGGGCCGGGGCGTTGATCCCCCAGAACGCCTGCTGCACGGCGAGCAGCACCATCAGCACGGCCACCGACTCCAGACCGGTGACGGCCTGGACCCAGAACAGCAGCGAGGTGACGGCTATGCCGGTGTTGGTGATGAGGAGCAGCTTGCGGCGGTCCATGCTGTCGGCGATGGCGCCGCCCCACAGCGCGAACACCACCAGAGGCAGGAGTCCGGCGAGGCTCGCGGCGCCGACCCACGCCGAGGAGCCGGTGATGTCGTAGACCTGCTTCGGCACGGCGACCGCGGTGAGTTGGCTGCCGACGGCCGTGACGATGGTCGAGGACCACAGGCGGCGGTAGGCCGGGCGGCGCAGCGGACGGGTGTCCATCGCCCAGCGGCGCCAGCCGCGCCGGGCGGGTATCGGTGGCTCGGCGTCGGCCGCCGCCTGCTTTTCGGTGCTGCTCTCGCTCGTGTCCACGGACGTCCTGGTTGCTCGTTACATCTATCGGGAACCAGGGATCACTATGGCACCAGGGGCGAGCGTGCGGGATGAGCGGTCCCGGTTTCCGGACAGGTCAGGCGCCCGCGATCAGGCTGACGCCGAGCACGATCATCGTCGCGGCCACCAGAGCGTCCAGCACGCGCCAGGCCTTGGGCTTGGCGAGGTGGCGGCTCAGCAGGCGCGCCCCGAAGCCGAGCGCGGCGAACCAGCACAGGCTGGCGAACACGGCCCCGAGGCCGAACGTCCAGCGCAGCGGGCCCCGGTCGGCGGCGACCGTGCCGAGCAGGAAGACGGTGTCGAGGTAGACGTGCGGGTTGAGCCAGGTCAGAGCGAGGCAGGTCAGCACCGCCCGCGGCCGTGACCCCGTCCCGTCGCCCTCGGCTCGCAGGGCGCCGGCCGGACGGAAGACCCGGCGGGCGGCGAGGGCGCCGTAGCAGAGCAGGAACGCCCCGCCCACCCAGGCGACCGCCGTGAGCACTCCCGGCCATGCCACGACCACCGCACCGACACCGGCCACGCCCAGGGTGATGAGGAGCGCGTCCGACAGGGCGCAGATGCCGACGACCGCGAGGACGGAGTCGCGGTGGATCCCCTGGCGCAGGACGAAGGCGTTCTGGGCGCCGATGGCGACGATCAGGGAAAGGCCGGTGCCGAATCCGGCGGCGGCGGTGGTCAAGGCGTTTGTCATGCCATTGACGCTAAGGAAACGATCTCCTGGCGTACAGCTAAAGATTCTTACGTATCCTTAGCTCTCGTGAAGACCGAGCTGACCGAGCTTCCCCTCGACCAGGTGCGGACGCTGCTCGCGGTGGTGGACGAGGGCACCTTCGACGCGGCCGCCGCCGCCCTGCATGTGACGCCGTCGGCCGTGAGCCAGCGGGTGAAGGCGCTGGAGCAGCGCACGGGGCGGGTGCTGCTGGTGCGTACGAAGCCGGTGCGGCCGACCGAGTCGGGCGAGGTCGTCGTCCGGTTCGCCCGCCAGTTGGCCCGGCTGGAGCGCGACGCGCGGGCCGAGCTGGGGCTGAGCGGGGCCGGGGACGCGACCCGGGTGTCCATCGCGGTCAACGCCGACTCGCTGGCGACCTGGTTCCTGGGCGCACTCACCCGGGTCCCCGAGGAGCCGCCGCTCTCTTTCGAGCTGCGCCGGGAGGACGAGAGCCGTACGGCGACGCTGCTGCGGGAGGGGCTGGTGATGGCCGCCGTCACCTCCTCACCGGAGTCGGTGGCGGGCTGTTCGGTGCGCGCTCTCGGCCGGATGCGCTATCTGGCTGCGGCGAGCCCGGAGTTCGCCGAGCGGCATGTCGGCGGCTCGCTGGGAGACGCGCTCGCGCACGCTCCGGTGATGACGTTCGACCGCAGCGACGATCTCCAGGACTCCTTCGTCCGCAGGCTGCGGCACACCCGTACGGGCGCGAGTGCGGTACGGCACTACGTCCCGACCTCGGAAGGCTTCTTGTCGGCCGTGACCGCCGGCCTGGGCTGGGGCCTGATCCCCGAGGCACAGGCGGAACCACTCCTGAAGGACGGCCGCCTCGTCCAGCTGGCCCCGGACCGCCCGCTCGACGTCCCGCTGTACTGGCAGCAGTGGAAGCTGGACTCGCCGGCGCTGGTCGCGGTGACGGAGGCGGTGACGGCGACGGCGGCGGAAGCCCTCCGGGCGTAGTGCCACGCTGTGCCGCCATGTGGCTGCGGCACCGTCGTGGCTGGTCGCGCCCACGCGGCGGCAGCCGCACATCGACACAGCCCCGCTCCCCTTCGGGGCGCTAGTCCTCCAGCCTCTCCAGTTGGGCCGCTGCGCTGTCCAGCAGCATCTCCAGAGCCGTCGGATAGGCGCTGTTCACCATCCGGGCGGCCAGCAGCGGCGCCGCCTCCGCGATCCGGGGATGCGTGGCGCGCGGGAGCCGCGCGTACGTCGACCGCCACATGTCCTCATCAGCACGCAGGGAGTCGCTCGGCAGCGTCAGCGACGCGGCGTCCAGCGCCGCGAAGGCCAGGGTCTGGTCGATGAAGGCGTGGTAGACGCGCACGGTGTCCGGCAGCGGGAATCCGGCCCTGCGCAGGATGTCCAACACGGCCTCGTCGGCGGCGAGTTCGTTGGCCCGGCCGGTGACCCGGCTCGTGGTCAGCACGGCGGCTTGCGGATGGGCCAGATACGCGGAGTGGATGCGCAGCCCGACGGCGCGCAGGTCCTCGCGCCACTCCCCCGTCGGCGTCCAGCCCTCCAGTGCCTGGCCCATCAGCGCGTCGCCGATGGCGAGGGTCAGCTCGTCCATGCCGCGGAAGTAGCGGTACAGCGTGCTCGGGTCCGCGTCCAGGGCCAGGCCGAGGCGGCGGGCGGTGAGGCCGGCACTGCCGTGTTCGCGCAGCATGCGCAACGCCGTGTCGACTATCAGCCGCTCCGACAGCACGGTGCCACGCTTGGTGGGACGACGCCGACGCCGCTTTTCCTCCGGTACGACCGGTTTCGGCATCGCATCCTCCATCCTTACGCCAACGCCATTGACCTTACGTGAAGGCGCGGCGTTGTATCTCCGGCGGGGCCCCACCACGTCGTAGACCTTCAGCCAAGGGAGTCTTGTCATGCGTGTACTGCTCGTGGGTGCCGGCGGGGTGGGTACCGCCATCACCCGGATCGCGGCCAGGCGTCCGTTCTTCGAGGCGATGGTGGTCGCCGACTACGACCTCGCCCGCGCCGAGGCGGCCGTGGCCGCCCTCGACGGCGACGCCCGGTTCCGGGCCGAGCGCGTGGACGCGAGCGACCAGCCGGCGGTGACCGCGCTGCTGGAGCGGCACGCCTGCGACGTGCTCCTCAACGCCACCGACCCGCGCTTCGTGATGCCGCTGTTCCAGGCGGCGCGCACGGCCGGGGCCAGGTATGTCGACATGGCGATGTCGCTGTCGCACCCGCATCCGGAGCGGCCGTACGAGGAGTGCGGGGTCAAGCTGGGCGACGCCCAGTTCGAGCAGGCGGCCGACTGGGAGAAGGCGGGCGCGCTGGCGCTGGTCGGCATGGGTGTGGAGCCCGGTCTGTCGGACGTCTTCGCCCGGTACGCGGCCGACGAGCTCTTCGACGAGATCGAGGAGATCGGCGTCCGTGACGGCGCGAACCTCACCGTCGACGGCTACGACTTCGCGCCGTCGTTCAGCATCTGGACCACGATCGAGGAGTGCCTCAACCCGCCGGTGGTGTACGAGAACGACCGCGGCTGGTTCACCACCGAGCCCTTCAGCGAGCCCGAGGTGTTCGACTTCCCCGAGGGCATCGGTCCGGTGGAGTGCGTGAACGTGGAGCACGAGGAGGTGCTCCTGGTCCCGCGCTGGGTCGACGCGCGCCGGGTGACGTTCAAGTACGGCCTCGGCGAGGAGTTCATCAGCACGCTGAAGACGCTGCACCTGCTGGGCCTGGACCGCACCGAGCCGGTGACCGTGCCGAGCGCCGGCGGGCCCGTGCGGGTCTCGCCGCGGGACGTCGTGGCGGCGTGTCTGCCGGACCCGGCGACGCTGGGCGAGCGGATGCACGGCAAGACGTGTGCGGGCACCTGGGTGCGGGGCGTCAAGGACGGCAGTCCGCGCGAGGTGTACCTCTACCACGTGGTCGACAACCAGTGGTCCATGAAGGAGTACGGCTCTCAGGCCGTGGTGTGGCAGACGGCCGTCAACCCGGTCGTCGCCCTCGAACTCCTCGCCTCCGGCGCCTGGTCGGGCGCGGGCGTGCTCGGCCCGGAGGCCTTCCCGGCCCGGCCGTTCCTGGATCTGCTGACCGAGTACGGCTCCCCGTGGGGCCTGCGCGAACAGTGACCGGATTCGCCGGGATCCAACGGGGTTTCACTTGCGCATCGACAGGCGACTCGAAAACGAGTAAATGCATCCACCGAGGGCACGTTCGACGATCGCAGGTGATTTTGATGGACGACTGGCGAGACCACGCCGCCTGCCGCCATGAGGATCCCGACCTCTTCTACCCGATCGGCACGTCCGGACCGACCCTGTTGCAGACGCAGCAGGCGAAGTCCGTCTGCCGGCGCTGCTCGGTCCGGGAGCAGTGTCTGCGCTGGGCGCTCGACATGGACCAGTTCATCGGGATATGGGGCGGCATGAGCGAGGCGGAGCGACGAGCACTGCGGGAGCAGGCCGGCTGACCGGCTGACCGGCTGACCCACGCGTCACGGGACCGAGCCGTCGGGCTCGGCGGCTCCCGGCAACCGCAGCGTGAACACGGAACCGGCACCTGGATCGCTCGCCGCGTCGACCGCGCCCCCGTGCGCGGCCACCAGGTGCCGGACGATCGGCAGGCCGAGCCCGCTGCCTCCGGTACGCCGGCTGCGGGACTTCTCGGCACGCCAGAACCGGTCGAAGACGTACGGCAGATCCTCGGGGGCGATACCGGTCCCCGTGTCGGTGACGTCCAGGACGACGTCGTCTGCGTCGCACCGGGCGGCGAGCGTGACGGTGCCGCCGGCCGGGGTGTGGCGCAGGGCGTTGGAGACGAGGTTGCCGAGGGCCTGCCGCATGCGGACGGGGTCGGCGTCCAGCCAGGGGGTGCCGTCCGCCGCGGTGCGCAGGGTGACGCCGGCCGCGTCGGCGGCGACGCGGTGGGCGGCGGTCACCTGGTCGAGGAGTTCGTCGGCACGGACGGGCTCGCGGTGCAGGCGCAGCGTGCCGGCGTCGGCGGCGGCGAGGTCCTGCAGGTCGTCGATGACGCGCTGCAGGACGAGGGCCTCCTCGTGCAGCGAGGCGAGCAGGGCGGGGTCGGGGTCGACGACGCCGTCGCGGGTGACTTCCAGCCAGCCGCGGATGTTGGTGAGCGGGGTGCGCAGCTCATGGGCGACGTCGCTGACCATGGCCTTGCGCTGGGCCTCCAGCCGCTCGCGGCGCTCGGCGAGTTCGTTGAAGGCCGCGGCGAGAATCCCGGTCTCGTCGCGGGTCGTGACGGGCACCCGCGCATGCAGCTCGGGCGGCTGCTGGGCCGCCTCCGTCAGCGCCCGCAGCGGCCGGACGAGCCGGGTGGCGACCACGGCGGTCACGGCCACGGTGACCGCGAGGACGAGTCCGGCAGCGCCGACGACCTTGGCCTTGTTCGCCGGGGACATGTCGAAGCGGACGGCGGTGGTGTCGCCGCCGCCCAGGAACAGTTCGGCCACGGGGGCGACGTAGGGATCGAGTTGGGCGAGGCGTGCCTCGTCGACGCAGCGGTCCGCGTCCCGCACGGCCGTACGGTCGTCGGTCCCCGTGGTCTTCCCCAGTTGGTAGCGGGTGCCGAGCCGCTTCTCGGTCACGTCGACCGTGACGAACGGCTGCGAACCGGGGTTCAGACCGCGCCGGTCGAGGCACTTCCGGGCGCGCTCGGACAGGTCGGACAGGGCCTTGTTCTCGGTCGGTGTCGGGGTGTTGAGCAGGCCGTCGGCGCACTCGTCGGGCACGACCCCGCTCGCGACGGGCCCGTCGTGGTCGGTGACGACCGGCCGGCCGCTGGGCGTCTGCACGACGGTGGCCTCGTAGCCGTTGCGGGCGAAGCACCGCTGCCGTGTGTCGGCGAGCTTCTCCAGCTTGGCCCGCTCCTCGTCGGTCACCCGGTACGGGCCCACGACCCGGGGGTCGACACCGCCGCGCTGCGCTCCACGTTCCGTGTAGGTGTCGATGTGCAGGGGGTCGACGGTGGCGGCGGCGCGCGGCGGCATGGAGGTGCCGGCCGGGGCCGAGTCGGCGATCGTCCTGCGGTCCGTGGTGGTGAGGGCGATACGGCGGCCGGTGCGGGCGGACAGTTCACGGACCGTCTCGTCGACCCCTTTCCAGTCCGGGTGGGTCGCGGCGTATCCGCTGAGCCGGGCGAGGACGTCCATGTCCTCGGTGAGGACCTGCCCCTGTTCCTCCCGCAGCGCCCGGGTGGTGGTCTCCACCGCCAGCCAGGCCGTCGCCGCCACCGAGCACACGGCGATCAGCGCCGAGGCGATCAGCAGCCGGACCAGCAGGCGCTTGCGCAGCGGTACGGGCCGGGTCATCCGCGGCCGCCGCTGAACTTGTAGCCGACACCGAACACCGTCAGCAGCCGCACCGGCCGCCGCGAGTCGGCCTCGATCTTCTTGCGCAGGTTCATGATGTGCACGTCGACGGCCCGCTCGGTGGAGGCCCGGTCGATGCCCCGGGTGCACTCCAGCAACTGCCGCCGGGAGAAGACCCGTTCGGGTTCGGCGACCATCGCCAGCAGGATCTCGAACTCGGCCGGCGTGCACTCCACCGCCGCCCCGTCGCACCGCACCTCGTGCCGCTCGGGGTCGACGGCGATCCCGGCGGCGCGCACCACGGGGTCCCCGCGCCGGCCGGCGGCGTGCCCGCTGCGCCGCAGCACCGTACGGATGCGGGCCATCAGCTCGCGCGGGCTGTACGGCTTGGTCATGTAGTCGTCGGCGCCGAGTTCGAGGCCGAGCAGCACGTCGTCCTCCGCCGACCGGGCCGTCAGCATCAGCACCGGGATGTCTGGATTTCCGGGGTTCCGGCGCAGCACCCGGCACACCCCGAAGCCGTCGATCACCGGGAGCATGAGGTCCAGGACGACCAGGTCGGGCCGTTGCCGCCGGACCGCGTCGAGGGCGGCCGACCCGTCGTGCACCACGGTTGCGGTGTGGCCCTCCGCGAGCAGGGAGCGGCGTATGAGTTCGGCCTGCATCTCGTCGTCCTCGGCGACCAGCACATGTGCGCACACGCGGCGGATCCTAAGCGGTCGGGGGAAACTCAGCGGGCCAGCGCCTCGGCGTCGCCCATGACGACGACGGGATGCCGGTCGGGATCCAGCGCCAGCAGCAGCTGCCGCATGTGCTCGCGCGCGATGCTGACGCAGCCCTGCGTGGGTCCGCGGTGGTCGACGTGGAGCCATATGCCGCCGCCGCGTCCGGTGCCGAGCGGGCGGGTCCAGTCGAGGGGCGTGGTGCCGGGCCTGCGGTTGTAGTTGATGGCGATGACGTAGTCGAAGGAGCCCGCGAGGGACTCGCCCTTGAAGCCGGTGCCGGTCGCGGTGAAGCCGACGCCGTGGTCGTACGGCAGCCTGGTCCCGGGGTCGCGGAGCAGGCCCCCGGCGTCCGTGAGCGTGAAGACCCCGATGGGTGAGCGCAGGTCGCCGGCCCGGTGGTGCTCCGTCCAGCCGCGCAGGGCGTTGTGCGCGGGCCAGCGGGCGCCCGCCTCCCAGCCGATGTCGCTGCGCTCGTACAGGACGACCGTCGAGCGCGCGGAGTTCCTGCCCTGTCCGGTCACGACGACGGCCTGCCGGGCCTCGTCGGGCACTTCGGCCCAGGTCTCGGGTCCCAGTCCGGGCAGTTGCTGCGGAGCCACCTCCAGGGCGACCTCGGGCATGGGCGAGGCGGTCGTGGGCGTGGGGGCGGCGGGCCTGTGGTCCGGCGTCGCCATGGCACCGCCGCCGCAGCCGGTGAGGAGCAGGGAGGCGGTCAGCAGTGCGACACGGGGCTTGTGCGTGATCATAGGCCGACCTTGACCGACACTTGTGAGGAACTCGTCAGGTTCGACGGGCCGCCCCGCGCAGCCGTCGGCTCGCACCGAGGAAGGCCCCCTCATGAGCGTCCGCATCCGCCGCGTCTACGACGCACCCGAGCCCGACGACGGCGTGCGCGTCCTGGTCGACCGGCTGTGGCCGCGCGGTCTGTCGAAGGAGGCGGCTCGCTTGGACGAGTGGCCCAAGGGGCTCACCCCGTCGACGGAGCTGCGCCGCTGGTATCACGCGGGCGAGGGGTCGTACGAGGAGTTCGCCGATCGCTACGAGGCGGAGCTCACCGCTCCGGAGGCTGCAGAACTCCTTGATCACGTACGGGAGTTGGCGGGCAAGGGCGAGGTGACCCTGCTGACCGCGTCCAAGTCGCCCGAGCACAGTCACGCCGCCGTGCTGGCCCGCCTCCTGCAGAAGTGAGGAGGCGGGCCCTCCTACTCCACCGTCAGGCCGTCTGCCGCGCCGCCGCGCGGCCCGCCGTCCGGCCCGAGAAGAGACAGCCGCCGAGGAAGGTGCCCTCCAGGGCGTTGTAGCCGTGGACGCCTCCGCCGCCGAAGCCGGCGACCTCGCCGGCCGCGTACAGGCCCTCGATGGGGGCGCCGTCGGCCCCGAGCGCGCGCGAGTCGAGGTCGGTCTGGATGCCGCCGAGGGTCTTGCGGGTCAGGATGTGCAGCTTGACGCCGATCAGGGGGCCGGCCGCCGGGTCGAGGATGCGGTGCGGGGTGGCGACGCGGCCGAGGCGGTCGCCGATGTAGCGGCGGGCGTTGCGGATGCCCTGGACCTGGGAGTCCTTGCTGTACGGGTTGGCGATCTGCAGGTCGCGGGCCTCGATCTGGCGCCGGACGGTCGCCGCGTCGAGGAGTGCCTTGTCCGTCAACTGGTTCATCTTCTCGACCAGTTGCTCCAGATTGGGGGCGGTCACGAAGTCAGCGCCGTTGCGCAGGAACGCCGCCACCGGACCCGGAGCGCCCTTGCCGAGCACCCGCTCCTTCAGGAATCCGGCGCGGTCCTTGGAGGTGATGTCGGGGTTCTGCTCGGAGCCGGAGAGCGCGAACTCCTTCTCGATGATCTTCTGGGTGAGGATGAACCAGGAGTGGTCGTAGCCGGCGATGTCGGGGTCGGTGCGCAGGTGCTTGAGGGTGCCGAGGGTGTCGTAGCCGGGCAGGCACGGGTCGGGCAGCCGGCGGCCGAGAGCGTCGAACCACATCGAGGACGGGCCGGGCAGGATGCGGATGCCGTGGCCGGGCCAGATCGGGTCCCAGTTCTGCAGGCCCTCGGTGTAGTGCCACATGCGGTCGCGGTTGACCAGTCGTACGCCCGCCTGCGCGCTGATGTCGAGCATGCGGCCGTCGACGTAGGCGGGGACGCCGGTGACCATGTCGGTGGGCGGGGTGCCGAGCCGCTCGGGCCAGTGGCGGCGGACTATGTCGTGGTTGGCTCCGATACCGCCGGTGGTGACGACGACCGCCTTCGCGGTGAGCTCGAACTCGCCGATGCGGTCGCGGTTGGAGGCGACACCGCGCGGCGAGTTGTCCTCGGCCAGGACCGTGCCGCGCACGCCGCGCGCGGAGCCGTCCTCGATGACCAGCTCGTCGACCTGGTGCCGGTAATGGAAGGTGAGCAGTCCGTCGCGCGCGGCCTGCTTGGCGTACCGCACGAACGGCTCCACGACGCCCGTGCCGGTGCCCCAGGCGATGTGGAACCGGGGCACGGAGTTGCCGTGGCCGTCGGCACGCAGGTCACCGCGCTCGGCCCAGCCCACGGTCGGCAGGAACTTGATGCCGTGAGTCTCCAGCCAGGCCCGCTTCTCGCCGGCCGCGAACTCGACGTACGCGCGCGCCCAGCGCACCGCCCAGGAGTCCTCGTCGTCCACCCGGTCGAAGCCGGCGCTGCCCTGCCAGTCGTTCCAGGCCAGGTCGAGGGAGTCCTTGATGCCGAGGCGCCGCTGCTCCGGGGAGTCCACGAGGAACAGCCCGCCGAAGGACCAGAACGCCTGCCCGCCGAGGTTGGCGGCGTTCTCCTGGTCCACCAGCGCGACCCGGCGGCCCCGGCTGGTCAGTTCGCTCGCGGCGACCAGGCCCGCGAGTCCCGCTCCGACGACGATGACGTCGGCATCCATGGCGACCGTCCCTTCCTCATGCCTCATGGTGTGGTGGCGCTGCCGGCGGTGAGCAGCGCGGTGAGCAGTTGTTTCAGCCAGGCGCGGGCGTGCTCGACGTCCTGGTCCAGCAGCAGTTGGGTGGTGACGCCGTCGTACACGGCGACCACGGCATGGGCGGCGCCGTCGATGTCGCCGAGCACGGCGGGCAGTTCGGTGTGGCCCCGCGCGCGGGCGAGCCGGTCGGCGATCGCGCCGCGCAGTCGGGCGCGGTGTTCCAGCAGGGTCCGGGCGACGGCCGGGTCCCGGGCGGCGTGCACCAGGAAGTCGGTTTTCACCAGCAGCCAGTCGCGGTCCAGGAGCAGCACCTCGGCCACCCGGTCCACGGCGGCGGGCACGTCCAGGTCCGGGCCGTCGAGGGCGAGCGCCCCGGCCACCTGCTCGGCGATGAGGTCCGCGCGCTGCCCGTAGAGGGCGAAGAACAGCTCGTCCAGGCTGTCGAAGTTGGAGTAGAAGGCGCCCCTGCTGTAGCCGGCGGTCTCGCAGACCTCCTCGATGGAGACCCGTCCGAACCCCTTGGCGGCGAACACGGCGAACGCGGCGTCGAGGAGGTTGGCCCGCGTGCGGACGCGGCGCTTGGTGACGCGCTTGGTCGTTTCCTGTACGGCCATGTCCGGACCTCCGTTCGATACGTGAATGTATCCGATACATCAATGCATCCAAAGGGTCCGTACGCAAGGAGAATGCGATGGGAACAGATTTTCGATTCCGAGGTACGCTGGAAGCATGGCCACGCACCTCCAGGGCTCCCTGTTCGACCAGACCGACGAGCTGCGGCTCGGCTCCCTCGCCGGGATCCGCCGTACGCGGCTCCCCCTCGGCGCCTGGATCGACGTGCTGCCCGGCTGGCTCAGCGGGGCGGACGCACTGTTCGAACAGCTGGCGTCCGAGGTGCCCTGGCGTGCCGAGCGGCGCACGATGTACGACCACGTGGTCGACGTACCTCGGCTGCTCGCCTTCTACGGCGCCGACGACGCAACTCCGCACCCCGTCCTCGCTCAGGCCCGGGACACGCTGTCCGCGCACTACGCCGAGGAGTTGGGCGAGCCGTTCACCACGGCGGGGCTCTGCTACTACCGCGACGGCCGGGACAGCGTGGCCTGGCACGGGGACCGCATCGGGCGGGGCGCCCGCGAGGACACCATGGTGGCCATCCTCTCCGTGGGCGCGCCCCGGGATCTGCTGCTGCGCCCGATGCGCGGCGGCGGCGAGACGGTACGGCGTCCGCTGGGGCACGGCGACCTCATCGTGATGGGCGGCTCCTGCCAGCGGACCTGGGAGCACTCGATCCCGAAGACCACCCGCGCCACGGGACCGCGCATCAGCGTGCAGTTCCGCCCCGACGGCGTGCACTGAGGCGGAGAGGCGGCCGCTTCGGGTGTACGCGGGGGCTGCCTCCGGCGGACGGTGCCGGAGGCAGCCCTTCCTCTGGGCGCGGCCCCGCCACGCCCCCACACTGGTCCGGGTGAGCGCGCAGACGCAGGTCCCGGCCACCGCTCCCCGGCGCACCGAACTCGACGCGCTGCGGGTGTTCGTCGTCCTCGGCCTGGTCTTCTTCCACGCCGCGCTCGTGTTCTCGCCGGACGACGACTTCTACGTCAAGAACGCGCAGACGACCGAGGTCGTGACCGTGTTCGTCGGGTTCGGGGTCGTGTGGGCGATGCCCATGCTGTTCCTCGTCGCCGGGCTCGGCTCCCGGTACTCGATCCACCGACGCGGGGCCGGCCGCTTCACCCGGGAGCGGCTGCTGCGCCTGGGCGTTCCCCTGGTCCTCGCGACGCTCGTGCTGTGCCCGCTCCCCCAGTGGCTGCGGCTGCGGGCGGCAGACCCCGGCTACGACGAGTCGTACTGGCGTTTTTGGCCCCGGTTCCTCACCGTCCACCCGGACGCCGCCGACTTCCCCTTCGTCCTCGACGGGGAGTACTTCGAGACGGGCCATCTGTGGTTCGTGGTACTCCTGCTGACCTTCAGCCTGCTCCTCGCCCCGGTCGCGGCGCCGCTGGCGGCCCGGGCGCTGCGGATGGGGCAGGCGGTCGAGCGACGCCCGGCGCTGCTCCTGCTGCCCGCTCTGCTGCTCGCCGCGATCAACGCGTTCCTGGGCATGGAGGAGGGCTTCGCGGGCTGGAACCGCTGGGCCTACCTGGTGTTCTTCCTCTTCGGGTACGTCCTCGCCGACGACGACCGCGTGCGCGGTGCCCTGCGCCGGCTCGCCGTGCCGGTGGGCGTGGCCGGCCTCGTCCTGTTCGCGGGGACGGCGCCCGGCTTCGTCTCGCTGGACGACCCGTTCACCGAGCGCGGTGCGTTCGCGCTGGTGACGCGGGCGCTGTTCGGGGCGGCGGGCTGGTGCTGGGTGATGGCGATCCTCGGGCTGCTGGACCGGCCGCGCGAGGTCCGGCCGGCCTCGCGCACCATGGTGTACCTCGGGATCGCCGCCCTGCCCGTGTACGTGCTGCACCAGCCGGTCGTGGTCGCCCTCGCCTACGGCGTGGTGGGCTGGTCGGCGCCGATCCTGGTCGAGTACACCGTGATCGTGGCCGGTTCGCTAGCGGTGATCCTCGCGCTGTACGAGGGACTGGTGCGCAGAACGCGGCTGACGCGGTTCCTGTTCGGGATGCGGGCGGACGCACCGGCCACAGCTGCTCTTGATCGTCCGGACCCGCCGGTCACACCGCCTCGTTGATCTGCTTTGCTGGGTCCGTCGGGCACGGACCTCACCACGCGGGACGATCATGCGGGCAGATGTGCAGCAAGTGGCGGACGGCACCTATCTGGTGCACGGCAGCAACACGAACTGGGTGATCCTGACCGAGGGGGACGCGGTCACGCTGATCGACACCGGGTACCCCGGCGACCGGGCCAAGCTCCTCGCCTCCCTTTCCGAAGTGGGCAGTTCGCCCGAGGCGGTGAAGGCCGTACTGATCACGCACGCGCACACCGACCACCTGGGCAACGCCGAGTACCTGCGCACCACGTACGGCACGCCGATATACCTCCACGAGGCCGAAGTGCCGCACGCCCGCCGGGAGTTCCTGCACCAGGTGGATGTCAGGACAGTGCTGAGGAACGGCTGGCGGCCGGGTGTGCTGCCCTGGGCCGTGCACGCGATCCGCTCCGGCGGCACCGCGCACGTCCCGGTCACCTCCCCCGAGGCATTCCCGTCGGCGGGCCCGCTGGACCTGCCCGGCCGTCCCGTCCCGGTGCACACGCCCGGCCACACCGACGGCCACTGTGCCTACCATCTGCCGGACGCCGGGGTGGTGATCGCGGGCGACGCCCTGGTGAGCGGACACCCCACCTCGCGGATCAAGGGGCCCCAGCTGCTGCCGGACATGTTCCACCGCGAGCGGGCCCGGGCCGTGGCCTCGCTGGCCGTGCTCGAAGGACTCAAGGGCGATGTGCTCCTGCCCGGGCACGGGCCGCTGCACCGGGGCCCGGTGCAGGAAGCTGCTCTTCAGGCCCGGGAGCGCGCCGTCTAGGGTGAGCTGACGATCACCGCGAGGCGAGGACGAACGGCCCATGGCACTCCAGATCAGCGCGACGAATCCGGAGCACCCCGCCCTCCTGCTGGAGCTGCCGTGGCAGGTGCCGCTGGAGCAGTGGCCCGAGGACGTCCTGGTCCCGCTGCCGCGAGGTATCTCCCGGCACATCGTGCGCTACGCCCGGGCCGGCGACGAGGTGATCGCCGTCAAGGAACTCGCCGAGCGCCCGGCCCTGCGCGAGTACGAGCTGCTGCGCGACCTGGACCGACTCGGCATCCCCGCGGTCGACCCGCTGGCCGTGGTCACCGGCCGAACCGGCGCCGCCGGTGATCCGCTGGAGTCGGTGCTGGTCACCCGGCATCTGCGCGGCTCGCAGCCGTACCGCTCGATGTTCGAGACGACGATGCGACCGGCGACCATGCACCGGCTGATGGACGCGCTGGCCGTGCTGCTGGTCCGCCTCCACCTCGCCGGATTCGCGTGGGGTGACTGCTCGCTGTCCAACACGCTGTTCCGGCGCGACGCCGGCGCCTACGCCGCATACCTGGTGGACGCGGAAACCGGCGATCTGCACCCGCAGCTCAGCGACGGCCAGCGCGACTACGACCTGGACCTCGCCCGGGTCAACATCAGCGGCGAGCTGCTGGACCTGGAGGCGTCCGGGGCGCTGCATCCTTCCGTCGACCCGATCGAGTTCGGCACCGAGATCTGCGGCCGCTACCGGAGCCTGTGGGAGGAGCTGACGCGCACCTCCGTCTATCCGGCGGGCGAGTACCACTACATAGAGCGCCGGATACGCCGCCTGAACGAGCTCGGCTTCGACGTGGCCGAGATGCAGATCGACCACGCGACGAACGGCGACACGGTCACCTTCGTGCCCAAGGTCGTCGACGCCGGCCACCACCAGCGTCAGCTGCTGCGCCTGACGGGCCTGGACACCGAGGAGAACCAGGCCCGGAGGCTGCTGAACGACCTGGAGAGCTGGATGGCCACCCAGGACGACTACGACCCGGCCGACCCTCCCCCAAGCTCTCAACTTCGTTCGAGCAGGGGGGACCCCCATGGCGCCCGCCCCGAGGTGCTCGCGCACCGCTGGGTTCGGGATGTCTTCCGCCCCACCGTGCGGGCCGTGCCGCTGGAGCTGCGCGGCTCCATGGACCCGGCCGAGATCTACCACGAGCTGCTCGAACACCGCTGGTACCTGTCCGAGCAGGCGCAGCACGACATCGGCCTGGACACGGTGGTCGAGGACTACATCAGGAACATCCTGCCCACGGCCCGCGAGACGCTTCAGCCGACGACGTCCGACTGACTCGGCCGACTGACTCAGTCGTGCGGAACGACAGCCACCGGGCAGTCCGCGTGGTGCAGCATCCCGTGCGCCACCGAGCCGATCCGGGCGCCCGCGGCCGTGCTGTGGGTGCGGCGCCCGACGACCATCAGCTGGGCCCGCCCGGCGACCGACAGCAGCACCTGTCCGCCGCTGCCCATCTCCACGTGCTCGACGACATGGACGTCCGGGAACCGCTCCCGCCACGGCCGCAGCGCCTCGGCCAGCGCCTTCTTCTCGTACGGCTCCAGCCCCCCGGCCTCGTCGAGCATCTTCATCGACGCCGGGCTGTAGGCGAACAGCGGCGGCAGGGTCCACGCCCGTACGGCACGCACGGTCGCCCCACGCGCCGCGGCCGTCTCGAACGCGAACCGCAGCACGGCGGCGCTGTCCTCGGCGTCCCCCTGCTGGCCCACGACGATCTCGTGTCCGGCGACCTCGGAGGACGGCTGGTCACCGGCGCGTACGAGCACGACGGGCCGCGTGGCCCCGGCGATCACCTGCTGTCCGACGGAGCCCAGCAGAAACCCGACGACCCGGCCGTGGCCGCGCGAGCCGAGCACCAGCATCTCGGCTTCTCCTGCCGCGTCGGCGAGCGCTTCGGCGGGCGCGCCCTCGACGACGTCGGTGGTCACCTCAAGGTCCGGATGCCGCTCGGTGACGGACCGGGCGGCCTCGGCCAGCCCGTCGCGCACCCACTGGGTCTGGGTGTCCTCGCTGCCCGCGTCGATCGCGTCGTGCGGCTGGAACCGCCAGGCGTGCACCACCCGCAGAGGCAGACCCCGCCGGACGGACTCGCGGGCGGCCCAGGCCAGCCCGGCGAGGCTCTCCTGCGTACCGTCCACCCCTGCCGTGATCGGGCGCGTCATTCCGGCTGCCTCCTTGTGTATGGGCCACGTCCTTGGTGCCCAGTCTTCACTAAGCTGCGCCCATGGCCTTGGAGTGGGAGCAAGTGATGGTGGACTCGGCCGATCCGGAGGCCCTCGGGCGCTGGTGGGCCGAGGCGCTCGGATGGGTCGTGGTGGACGACTCGGCCGAGGAGTACGAGATCAGGCCCGAGAAGGACCGGCTGCCGGGTCTGCTCTTCTGCCGGGTACCGGAGGGCAAGGTCGTCAAGAACCGCCTGCACCTCGATTTCCGGCCCGACGATCACGAGGCGGAGGTCACCCGCCTCCTCGCGCTCGGCGCGCGCCACGCGGACATCGGGCAGACCGGCGAGGAACCGTGGGTCACGCTGGCGGATCCCGAGGGCAACGAGTTCTGTGTGCTCGCCCAGCGTCGCGGCTGAGGGCGGTCGCCCCCCGCGTACCTGAGCGAAGCGCGCGGATCGAACATACGATGGCCGGGAGTCGGCTCGGCGACCCGCGCCCGAAGGACGCCCGCCGCCGCGCCGAGAAGCGAACTCCGGGGTGGGAGACGTATGACTCAGGCCGCCGAAGCAGCGCGGACCGTCATCCTGACCGTGGACGACGACCCGGGAGTGTCCCGGGCGGTCGCCCGCGATCTGCGCCGGCGCTACGGCGAGTCGCACCGGATCGTGCGCGCGGAGTCCGGCGAGTCCGCGCTGGACGCGCTGCGCGAGCTGAAGCTGCGCGGCGACCTCGTCGCGGTGATCCTGGCCGACTACCGCATGCCGCAGATGAACGGCATCGAGTTCCTGGAAGCGGCCCTGGACGTGTACCCGGGCGCCCGCCGCGTGCTGCTGACCGCGTACGCGGACACGAACGCGGCGATCGACGCGATCAACGTCGTGGACCTTGATCACTACCTGCTCAAGCCGTGGGATCCGCCCGAGGAGAAGCTCTACCCGGTCCTGGACGACCTGCTGGAGGCATGGCGGCGCAGCGACTACCGGCCGGTGCCCAGCACCAAGGTGGTCGGACACCGCTGGTCGGCGCGCTCGTCGGAGGTGCGGGAGTTCCTGGCCCGCAACCAGGTGCCGTACCGCTGGTACTCCGCCGAGGAGCCGGAGGGACAGCGGCTGCTGGCCGCCGCCGGGCACGACGGGCAGCAGCTGCCGCTGGTGGTCACGCCCGACGGGACGCCCCTCGTGGCACCCGAGGCACCCGAGCTGGCCGCGAAGGTGGGCCTGGCCACGACGCCGACGGCCGACTTCTACGACCTCGTCGTCATCGGCGGCGGCCCCGCCGGGCTCGGCGCGGCCGTGTACGGGGCGTCGGAGGGGCTGCGGACCGTGCTCGTGGAGCGGTCGGCGACCGGCGGCCAGGCCGGGCAGAGCTCCCGCATCGAGAACTACCTCGGCTTCCCCGACGGCGTGTCGGGCGCCCAGCTCACCGACCGGGCCCGGCGGCAGGCGGCGAAGTTCGACGCCGAAATCCTCACCGCGCGCGAGGTCACGGGGCTGGAGGTCAGCGGCGCGGCCCGGATCGTACGGTTCTCCGACGGCTCGGCGGTTGCCGCGCACAGCGTGATCCTGGCGACCGGCGTGTCCTACCGTCAGCTGCAGGCGCCGGGTTGTGCGGACCTGACCGGCCGCGGGTTGTACTACGGGTCGGCGCTCACGGAGGCGCCCGCCTGCCAGGGCCAGGACGTGTACATCGTCGGCGGCGCCAACTCCGCCGGGCAGGCGGCGATGTATCTGTCGCGGGGCGCCAAGTCGGTGACCCTGCTGGTGCGCGGGGCGTCGCTGTCGGCGTCCATGTCGCACTATCTGGTCCAGCAGATCGAGGAGGCCCCGAACATCTCGGTGCGTCCCCGCACGGTCGTCGAGTCCGCGCACGGTTCCGGACACCTGGAGCAGCTGACGCTGCGGGACACGGACAGCGGGCGGACCGAGAGCGTCGACGCCCAGTGGATGTTCGTGTTCATCGGCGCGGCCCCGCTGACCGACTGGCTGGACGAGACGGTGCTGCGGGACGAGCGCGGATTCATCCTCGCGGGGCCCGACCTCACCGCCGACGGTCGGCCGCCGGCCGGCTGGGAGCTGGACCGGCCGCCGTACCACCTGGAGACCAATGTGCCCGGCGTGTTCGTGGCGGGCGACGCTCGCTCCGAGTCCGCGAAGCGCGTGGCGTCCGCCGTCGGAGAGGGAGCCATGGCCGTGATGCTCGTCCACCGTTATCTGGAGCAGTCATGAGCGGGCAGTTGATGCCGTGCAACGCCCAGGAGATCGGGTCGCTGTTCCTGTTCGAGAAGCTCAGCCCCGAGCAGCTCGGCCGGCTGTGCAGCGAGGGGCGGGTGGAGCTGTTCGAGCCCGGGCCCGTGTACACCGAGGGCGATCCCGCCACCTGCTTCTACGTGATGATCGAGGGCACGGTCGTGCTGTCCCGGCGGGTCGGGGCCGACGACGTGGAGGTCAACCGGACCTCCCAGCGCGGGGTGTACTCCGGCGCCTGGCAGGCCTACCTCGGGGACCGGGTGCCGCAGGTCTACAACAGCTCGATGCGCGTGACGGAGCCGACGCGGTTCTTCGTGCTGCCCGCCGAGACCTTCGCGGGGGTGATCCAGGAGTGGTTCCCGATGGCCCTGCATCTGCTGGAAGGCCTCTTCTTCGGTCAGAAGAGCACGCAGTCGGCCATCAACCAACGCGAACGGCTCCTGGCGCTCGGCTCGTTGTCCGCCGGGCTCACGCACGAGCTCAACAACCCCGCCGCGGCGGCCGTACGCGCGACCGCGACACTGCGCGAGCGCGTGGGCAAGATGCGGCACAAGCTGGCCATCATCGCCCAGGGTTCGTACTCCCCCGAGGTCATGGCCAACCTAATCGACCTCCAGGAGCGCACCGCCGAGCGGGTCGCCAAGGCCCCCACGCTGAGTCCGCTGGAGGCCGCCGACCGGGAGGACGCGGTCACCGACTGGCTCGACGACCAGGGCATCCCGGAGGGCTGGCGGATCGCGCCCACCTTCGTCCAGGCCGGTCTCGACGTGGACTGGCTGGACCAGGTCGTGGCGGCGGTCGACGCGGAGATCCTGCCGAGCGCGATCGGGTGGCTCAACTACACCGTCGAGACCGAGCTGTTGATGGACGAGATCAACGACTCGACCACCCGCATCTCGCATCTCGTCGACGCGGCCAAGCAGTACTCCCAGCTCGACCGCGCGCCCTTCCAGAACGCCGACGTCCATGAACTCCTCGACAGCACCCTGCTGATGCTGTCGGGCAAGATCGGGAAGCGGATCGAGGTCGTCAAGGACTACGACCGTACGCTGCCGAAGATCCCGGCCTACCCGGCGGAGCTCAACCAGGTCTGGACGAACCTGATCGACAACGCGGTCTCGGCGATCAACAGCGCGGGCGGCGACGGCACGTTGACCGTGCGGACGGCGCCGGATCACGACCGGCTGCTGGTGGAGTTCCGTGACACGGGGGTGGGTATCCCGGCGCAGGACCGGGGGCGGATCTTCGACCCCTTCTTCACGACCAAGCCCGTGGGCGAGGGCACCGGGCTCGGCCTCGACATCTCCTGGCGGATCGTGACCAACAAGCACCACGGCACGATCCAGGTGGAGTCCGAGCCGGGCGACACGCGTTTTCAGGTGCTCCTTCCGTTCACGTCCGAGGAGGCTTCATGAGCGACATCAACGGCATCGATCCCAGCGTCCCGCCGAGCGGCAGTGGGTGTCCGGAGTGCGACGCGGCCGGTGGGTGGTGGTTCCACCTGCGGCGCTGTGCGCAGTGCGGGCACGTGGGGTGCTGCGACAGTTCGCCCGCGAAGCACGCGACGGCGCATTTCCGGGAGACCGGGCATCCGCTGGTGCAGAGCTTCGAGCCGGGTGAGGCGTGGTACTGGAACTACGGCACGAACGAGATGTTCGAGTCCGGGCCCGAGTTGGCTCCTCCGGCGAGTCATCCCGCG
The DNA here is from genome assembly GCF_045039535.1 of Streptomyces sp. NBC_01092. Lineage (NCBI taxonomy): Bacteria > Bacillati > Actinomycetota > Actinomycetes > Kitasatosporales > Streptomycetaceae > Streptomyces > Streptomyces sp. NBC_01092. The sequence continues at coordinate 692,538 of NZ_CP108659.1, forward strand.
GACCAGCCCACGCCGGGGCCCGCGGGGCGGGTGCCTGAGGACTGGGCGAACACCTTGCGCGCCTGACGGCTCGATCACGCAGTTGCCCACGCCCGCAAAAACCACAGGTGCTGTCAGTGGTGAGTGACAGGATGTATGCGTGTCGCAGACCCCACTCAGTACGCCGTTGATCGGGCGGGACCCCGAACTGGCCCGGCTCTCCGACGTCCTGGAGCGTGCCCGGGGCGGTGAGGCCCGGGCCGTGCTGGTCGCCGGGGACGCCGGGGTCGGCAAGACCCGGGTGCTCGACGAGGTCGCGGGGCGGGCCGGCGCGGCCGGGATGACCGTGCTCACCGGGCACTGTGTCGACCTCGGCGATGTCGGGCTGCCGTATCTGCCGTTCACCGAGGTGCTCGGGGTGCTCGCCGAGGACGAGCGGTTCGCGGGTGTCCTCGCCGCTCATCCCGTCGTGGGACGTCTGCTGGGTGGCGGGACGGACGCCGTGAGCGACCGGCTGCGGCTGTTCGAGGGCATCGCCGGGCTGCTGGCCGATCTGTCGGACATCGCGCCGGTGCTGCTCGTCCTGGAGGATCTGCACTGGGCCGACCAGTCGTCGCGGGATCTCCTGCGGTTCCTGCTCAGTCGAGGGATCCTGCAGCGAGCGGCGACCGGGGCGCCGGCGCATCGGCTCGCCGTGCTCGCGTCCTATCGTGCGGACGATCTGCACCGGCGTCACCCGCTGCGGCCACTGCTGGCCGAATTGGTGCGGCTGCCCGCCGTCGAGCGGCTGGAGCTGCGGCCCATGGCCGACGCCGAGGTCGCAGAGCTGGTGCGTGCCGTGCAGGAGCGGCCGCTGCCGGACACGACCGTGCGGCGGATCGTCGAGCGGGCCGAGGGCAATGCCTTCTACGCCGAGGAACTCGTCGCGGCCACGGACACGGAGGCCGGCGGGGTGCCCAGCGGGCTGGCCGACGTCCTCCTGATCCGGTTCGAGCAGCTCTCCGACACCGCCCAGCAGGTGCTGCGCACGGCCGCGGTCGCCGGACGCCGGGTCGAGCACGACCTGCTGCGGGGTGCCGTGGGGATCCCGGAGGAGGACCTGGAGTCGGCGCTGCGCGAGGCCGTCGGGCGGCAGCTGCTGGTCTCCGGCGACGGCGACACGTACGCGTTCCGGCACGCGCTCGCCCGCGAGGCGGTGTACGCCGATCTGCTGCCCGGTGAACGGGCCCGGCTGCACGGCGCGTTCGCCCGGCTGCTCGCGGGGCGCGGCCGTCCGCACGAGACGGCGGCGGAGCGCGCCCACCACTACCGCGCGAGCCACGACCTGGCGGAGGCGCTGGCCGCGTCGCTGGAGGCCGCCGCCCACGCCCACGGTGTCGGCGCGCCGGCCGAGGAGCTACGGCATCTGGAGACCGCCCTGGACCTGTGGTCGTCGGTGGAGCCGTCGGCGCGGCCCTCGGGCGAGGGCAACGACCGGGTGACGCTGACGCTGCGCGCGTCGGCGGCGGCCGCCCACGCGGGCGAGGCGCACCGGGCGGTCTCCCTCACCCGCTCCGCACTCGCGGGCGTCGGCCAGGACAGCGACGCCGAACTCGCCGCCCGGGTCCGCTACACGCTCGCCGGCAACCTGCTCGAGGTGGACAGCCTGACGGCGGCCTACGCCTACAGCAGCGAGGCGCTCGCCCTCATCCCGGCCGACCCTCCGTCCCGGACCTGGGTGTGGGCGGCGGCCACGCATGTCCTCGCGGCACGCCAGGTCGGGGAGGACGAGACCGCGCTGCGGATCGCCTACGAGGCCCTGCCCACCGCCGAGCAGCTCCAGCTCACGGACGCCCGGGCGGACCTGCTGATCTCGCTGGCCGCGCTCGAGGGCGGCGGCCGGGGCACCCCGCAGGGGCGGGAGCGGCTGCGTGAGGCCCGGGAGTTGGCGAGGAGTGCGGGGAACACGACGGTGGAGATGCGTGCCCTGTTCAACCTCGCCGTCGGCTGCTTCGAGTCGGGTGATCTGGAGGAGTGTCTGCCCTGGCTGACGGAGGGCCTCGATCGCGCCCGGCGTGCGGGGCTGCTGTCGTCGCCGTATCCGCTGGAGATGCGGTATCTGCGCGTGTTGGTGCTGTACACGCTGGGGCGCTGGGACGAGTGCGTGAGCTTCGCGGCGACCGACGCCGAGGTGCTGCCCGACACGGGCGGATTCGCGGCCGGTCCGGCGCTGTACGTCGCGCTCGCGCGCGGCGACGTCCAGGCCGTCGGGCGGGCCCGTGCCCTGCTGGCGGGACCGTTCGACTGGATGGGCACGCTCGTCGCGGGCATCGCGCTCACCGACGCCGCCGCAATGGACGGTGACGCGGAGGGGGCGGTGGAGCGGATGCGGACGACCGTCGCGGCCCTCACCGACGACGTGGGGAGGCTGCCCGACGTCACGGTCCGGCTGGCCGCCCTCGCGCTGTCCGCGGTCGCGGACCGGGCCGCCGCACTGCGCCTGACCGGTGACGAGGCGGGCGCACGCCATTGGGCGGACAAGGCGACCGAGCTGGTGGAGCAGGCGCGGACGGTGGCCGTACGGGGCGAGGACCGCGTGCCGCAGGGCCCGGAGGGCATGGCGTGGCTGGCCCGCGCGGAGGCGGAGTGGACACGGGCCGTCAGCGGGCCGGACGCGCAGGCGTGGGCGCAGGCGGTGGCCGCGTTCGACCATGGCGACGAGTACGAGCGAGCCCGGTGCCGACTGCGGTACGCCGAGGCCCTGCTGGCGGCGGACGACCGCGAGGCGGCGGCCACCGAGGCCCGGGCCACCCGGGCGACGGCGGCCCGGCTCGGCGCGACTCCTCTGCTGGAGCAACTGGATGCCCTGATCCGCCGGGGCCGCCTGGCGCAGGCCCCCGCCGACCGCGCCTCCGCGCTCACGGCCCGCGAGCAGGACGTCCTGCGTCTCCTCACCCTCGGCCGCAGCAACCGGCAGATCGGCGAGGAGCTGTACATCTCCGGCAAGACGGCGAGCGTCCATGTCTCCAACATCCTCGCCAAGCTGGGCGCCGCGAGCCGTACGGAAGCGGTGGCGATCGCCTATCGCGAGGGCCTGATCAGCCGCGAGGAGACGGTGGGCTGATCGGCCGTCGCGCACCTCACCCGGTGATGTCGCAGTCGAGGGCGGTCAGGTCGACGGCGTCGGCCATCGCCTGCATGCCCTTGTCGTTGGGGTGTATGTGGTCGCCGCCGTCGAGGGCGGGGAGCATCCTCTCCTGGTCGTAGGGGCTGCGCAGGATGCGGTCGAAGTCGGTGACGGCGTCGAACTCACCGCTGGTGCGGATGAAGGTGTTGACCTCCTGGCGTACGGCCTCGCCGGCCGCGTCCCATTCGTGCCAGCCCTTGAAGGGGGCCACGGTCGCGCCGACGACGCACTTGCCGGCCGCGTGCGCCCGGTCGACGATCTCGCGGAAGCCCTCGATCAGGTCGTCGGCCGTGACGCCGCTGTGGGCCTTGATGTCGTTCACGCCCTGGAAGAGGAAGACGGTCCGCACGCCCGGCTGGGACAGCACGTCCCGCTCCAGCCGGTTCAGGGAGCTCTGGCCGGCGCCGTCCGCGAGGAGCTTGTTCCCGGAGATGCCCTCGTTGGCGACGCCCTTGACCGCGGTGTCGGTGCGTTGCAGACGGCGGGCGAGGTAGTCGGGCCAGCGGCGGTTCAGGTCGGAGGTGGACTGCCAGCCGTCGGTGATGGAGTCGCCGAGGGCGGCCACCGCTGCGGTGCCCTTGGGGGCGTGCACGGAGACGGCGTCGAGATAGAACCAGGAGCCGGTCGGGATGGTCCAGGGAGTGCCGCTGTCCTCGGCGGTGTGGTCGCCCTGGGTGGCGTACGACGTCTGCATGGCCATCCAGTGACCGCTCGCCGGGCCGGCCGCGTCCGGGCTGTGCACGCTGACGACGAGGTTGGACGCGGCGGGCAGCTTCCCGGGCAGCGGGTCGCTCCACACGGTGGCGCCGGCCGGCACGGTGACGGTGGGCTTGCCGCCGAAGGCCAGGCGCCGGTTGCTGCCCGGCCGCAGTTCGGCGCCCTGCTTCTGGAGGCCCGCGTAGGCGCTGTCGAAGGTGATCGGCCGGTCGCCGAAGGCGTTGGAGAGCCGGACCCGCACTCCGGTGCCGCCGACGCTGGTGTGCACGACGAGCCGGTAGCTGCGGCCGGCGACGCCGTCGCCCATCCGGTCGGCGCTCGCCGCCCAGGTGACGACGCCGCTCGGGCCGCCGGTCGCCTCGGCGGGCGCGGACTGGCAGGCGACGACCGTCAGCAGGACGGCGGCCAGCGGAAGCGCGGCCCTCACCGGGCGAGGTCTTTCAGCGTGACGGACGCGCCGGGCCGCAGCGAGACCGTGCGGGACACTTCGCCGTAGGCGACCGTCGTGGTGCGGCCCCCGACGCTGCGGATCCGCGCCTCGGTCGGTCTGCCGTCCCGCCAGTGCAGGTCGACCTCGAAACCGCCGCGTACGGGGACGCCCTCGACGAAGCCCGAGGCGGCCCAGGCGTCGGGAAGGGCCGGGAGGAGTTCGACGTGTCCGGGCCGGGAGTACAGCAGCATCTCCACCATGGCGGCGGGGGTGCCGAAGTTGGCGTCGATCTGGAAGATGCCCCGGCCGCGTTCCACCTCGTAGATGTCGAAGAGGTTGAAGGCCGTGCCGTTGCTGCCGTCGGTGGAGGGGCGGAGATTGTTGACGATGAGCTGGTAGGCCTTGTCCGCGTCCTTGAGGCGGGCCCAGCACAGGCTGCGCCAGGCGTTGGCCCAGCCGAAGCTCTCCATGCCGCGTGCGGTGAGCAGGGCGGTGGCGCCGGCGACGAGGTCGGCCGGGGTGGAGCCGTCGGGGCGGATGCGGTCGCCCGGGAACAGGTTGATCAGCGGGGACAGGTGGCGGTGCGTGGTCTCACCCAGGTTGTCCGGCGACATCCACTCCTCCAGCCAGCCGGTGGTCGGGCTGACCTGCGGCAGGTACAGCTTTCTGCGCAGTGAGGCGATCGTATCCGCGAAGTCGGTGTCCCGCCGGAGTTCGGCGGCCGCGGTGCAGTAGTTCCCGAACAGCATCCACACGACTTCCTGAGCATAGGTGATGCCCTTGGCGTCCTGCGGGCCGTGTTCCGGGGACCAGTCGCTGTCGTCGACGAGCACCTCCTTCGAGGTGCCGGGGAGGGTGATGGTGAGCAGTCGCGCCTCCCAGAACTCGCACGCGCCCTTGAGCAGCGGGTAGATCTTCGCCAGGTACTCGCGCGACCCGGTGTACTCGTAGTGTTCCCACAGGGTGGTGCACAGCCAGGCGTTGCCCGCCGGATGCCACCACCAGCCGCTCCCACCGTAGGGGTTGGTGGAGAAGGCGACGGCCCAGCCGGCGTTCTTGCCGCTGGAGTTGCGGTAGCGGTTGCGCGGGTCGTTGTACAGGCGGCGGGTGAGGTCGTTCCAGGACGGGAGCTGGTCGACGCAGTAGTCGGTGAAGGCGTCGAAGCACGGGGACAGGCCCGTGCGGTCGGCCATCCAGTAGTTCATCTGGATGTTGATGTCGGTGTGGTAATCGCCCATCCAGTCCGGGTCGTTGCCGTCCAGCCACAGGCCCTGGAGGCCCAGGGGCAGGCTGCCGCGTGAGCCGCAGATCATCAGGTAGCGGCCGAACTGGAGGTAGGCCGCCTCCAGTTCGGGATCGGGCTCGGGATCGCGGCTGCGGGCGTGCAGGCGCTCCCAGGTGTCCAGTTCGCGCTGCTCGGCCGAGGACGTGCCGAGGGAGAGGCCGAGTCGTCCGTACAGGGCGCGGTAGTCGGCGACATGAGTGCGGCGCAGGGCGTCGGCCGACTCCGCGACGGCGGCACGGACCTTCGTACGGGCGAGTCGCTCGGGGTCGAGTGAGGGGTCGCGGAAGCCGGAGTCGGCGTCGGGCGCGTAGTTGGTACCGGCGGTGACCACGACGGTGAGGTCCTTGCAGCCGGTGAAGTCGATGCGGGTGCCGTCGACGGTGACCTTGCCGCCGGTGCCGCGGGCCTTGACGGCGGCGCCGTAGCGCAGGCCGTTGGGGAGGGTCGCGCCGAAGGACTCGGCGGCGGTGGGGTGCTCGCCGTGGGTGCCGGTGAGGGTGAGGGTGCCGGTGTAGCGGCCGCCGCCGCTCTGGGTGAAGCGCAGGACGATGACGTCGTCGGGGTGGCTGGCGTACATCTCGCGCCGGTAGGTGACGCCGGAGCGGACGTAGGAGCTGGTGACCAGGCCCTGGGCGAGGTCGAGGGTGCGGCGGTAGCCGTTGACGCCGCCGAGGTCGTGGTCGGGGATGTCGACGGTGAGCTTGGCCAGCAGGGTGAACGAGCCGAAGTCGGAGCGGCCGTAGGGGAACTGGCCGTCCTGGTCGAGGGTGTCGTTGAGGCCGCCGGTCCACATGGTGGCGTCCGTGATCAGCAGCAGTTCGCGGCCGGGGTCGTTGCTCGCGAGGGCTCCTATGCGGCCGTTGCCGACGGGCAGGCCCTGTTCGATCAGCGAGCCCTCGTCGCCGGGGGCCTGCCACCACAGCTGGTGGCGGGCCAAGTCGGCGGGAAGCGGGACTTCAGCGGGGCGGGCGGGCGCGGCGGTGGCGGTGAAGGCGGGCAGCGTACCGAGGGCGGCGGTGAGGCCCGCGGTGGTGGCCAGGGAGAGGACGGATCTTCTGCTCGGCTCGTTCGGGCTGGTGTCCATGTGCGGCTCCGGGGTCGTCCGGGCCGGGGCCCGGCGCACGGCCGGGCCCCGGCGGAGGGGGATCAGAGAGACTTGGGTACGTCGATCCGGTCGATGTCCGGCGCGTAGCCGGTGCCGCTGTCGAAGGTGACGGTGTTGGCCCCGGCCTTGAGCTGCACCGGCACGTAGACGCTGTTGACGGTCCCCCAGTTGCCGGTGGCCGGCATCTTGTGCGAGGTGGCGCCGCCTCCGTTGGCCGAGACGAGGATCGAACGGGAGTCACCGCTGACGTAGGCCACCTTGATCTGGTAGGTGCCGGCCTTGGCCACCACGACGTCGTTCACGGTGACCTTGCCACCGGTGTAGAGGTTGCCGACCTTGTGGCCGTCGGAGCAGGCGGAGCAGTCCGCGACGGAGGCGTTGCCGCTCAGGGTGCCCGCCTCCGCCTCATGGGCGGTCCAGGCGAGGTCGGTGCCGCGCGGGGTGACGGTGAACAGGCGGGAGCCGTGCGCGGGGAGCGCCTGGGTGATCTTGTCGGTGGCGGTGCCGAGGCTCTCCTTGTTCCACACGTCGCGCACGGAGGCCTTGCCCTTGAAGCCGAGGGTCTGCCAGTTCGCGGTCACCGAGGCGGGTGCGTCGGAGAGGTTGAACAGGGCCACGGTGTAGGTGCCGTCGGGGTTCTTCGCGGCCCACACCTGCTGCGGGTCGGAGGCGGTGACGGGCTCGGCGGGTGGGGCGCTGCTCTGGTTGATCGCGATGACCTCGCGGTTGGTGAGCAGCGAAAGGCCGTAGGAGTCGAGCTTGGTGAGGTCGTCGCCGGTGAACAGCGGGGACTTGGCGATGGCCCACAGGGTGGCGTAGCTCTGCCGCTCGGCCTTGGTGAGGCCGTCCATCTCGCCGTTGCCGACGTTCAGGGAGTCGAGGTCGTTCCAGCCGCCGGGGCCGGCGTGGTCGGTCCACGCGGGGGCGTCGTCCCAGCGGTCGTCGACCGAGTTCTCCCAGGTGACCAGGGTGTTGCAGTAGCACTCGACGTCGGTGTCGATGCGCCAGCCGTTGGAGTACTTCTTCCAGTCCTCAACGTGCCCGTAGTCGAGGGACCAGGACAGCTCCAGGTGGATCGGGCGGCCGGCGGTGTCGATGGCCTTCTGCCAGGCGGCGACGTCGGCGACGTTGTTGTAGTTGTCGCCGCTCTTGAACGAGCCGGGGCCGACGCCGTCGAGCTTCAGGAAGTCGTAGCCCCAGTCGGCGAACATCTGCGCCTGGGAGTCGATGTACTTCTGCGCGCAGGGGTTCGAGAAGTCGATCTTGTAGGCGCTGTCCCAGCCGTTGGTGGTGCGCAGGTCGTCGTAGACGATGTCGCCGGTCGTACAGCCGTCGGCGTTCCAGATCGGGTTCTTGCCGTCGTTGTACGCGCCCTTCTCCAGGCCGACCGGGAGGTAGATGCCGGCCTTGAGGCCCTTGGAGTGGATGCGGTCGGCGACGGCCTTCATGCCGCTCGGGAAGCGCACCGGGTCGGCCTTCTGCCGGCCGTACTCGTCGAACTGCGACTTCCAGGACCAGTCCATCCACCAGCCGGCGTCTATGTTGACGTACTCGTAGCCGTACTTCTTCAGCTTGGCGGCCATGGCGTCGGTCTGCTTGGTGACGTTCGCCTCGGAGAGATAGCTGTAGTCGCCCTTCGGGTTGAGGCCCGGGTACTTCGACGACTGCATGGTCCAGCTGGTCCAGCCCATGTAGGGCTTGGCGGCCACCGCGGTGGTGGTCGGGGCGGCCGAGGGCGTGGTGGTCTCGGCCTGTGCGGCGGGGACGGCGGCGGTGACACCGGCGGTGAGGGCCAGGACCACCACGGCTCTCAGGGCGCGTGCGGGCATGACGGAGTACGAGGATGACCTCATGGGTCGGGCCTCCCTGGGTTGGTTCAGCGGCTCTGGCGCTGGTCGTCGGCTCGGATGAAGGACTGGATCGCGGTGGCCGCGGCCCCGCGCGCCCACTCCTCGAAGGGCAGTGGGCGGGTCTGTACGTCGCACTGGGCGGCGGAGCCGAACGCGGCCGCGGCGAGGGCGTCGCGGATCTGTTCGGCGAACAGGTCGTAGGCGGCGAGTCCCTCGCCGGAGATGATCACCCGCTCGGGTCCGAGCAAGTTGGCCACGGTGGCGATGCCCCGGCCGATCGCCTCGCCGGCGCGGGCGTAGGCCTCGCGGGCTCCGGCGTTCCCCCGGTGGGCCAGCGCCGCCGCCTCGGCGGTGTCGGCGACCTCGACGCCGGTGGTCTCGCGGATGCGGCGGACGATCGCCGCGTCCCCCGCGATGGCCTCCACACAGCCGCGGTTGCCGCAGTGGCAGGGCGGGCCTGCCGGGTCGACGGTCACGTGCCCGATCTCTCCGGCCACGCCGTGCGCCCCGGCGACGACCCGGCCGTGCACCACGAGGCCGCAGCCGATGCCGGCGCCGACGGTCACCACGGCGAAGTCGGACAGTCCCACGCCGGCGCCGAACCACTGCTCGGCGACGGTGAGAGCGCGTACGTCGTTGTCGACGGTGACCGGCAGTCCGGTGGTCGCGGCGGCGAGTTCGGCGAGGGGGACGTCCCGCCACTCCAGGAACGGCGAGTAGCGGACGACGCCCGCGCCGCGGTCCACGTCTCCGGAGACGGCGATGCCGAGCCCGAGGACCGGGACGCCCAAGTCGCTGGCTTCCGTGAGCAGTTCGCCCGCCAGCTCGGCGACCGAGGCCAGCACGCCCTTGGGTTCGAGGTCGGCGAGCGGGGCGTGGCGGGCGACGCGGATACGGCAGCACAGGTCGGTGAGCACGCCGATGATCTCGTCGCCGGTCACTTTGACGCCGATGAACAGCGCCCGTCCTCCGTCGACCCGTACCGGGTTGGCGGGCCGGCCGAGCGTGGGGCGGGCGTCCGCGTCCACGTCCTCCACCAGATAGCCGGCCTCGATCAGGGGCCGTACCGCCTTGGTGACGGCGGCCGGGGACAGTCCCGCCCGCCGGGCCACCTCCAGACGGGTGAGCGGCCCATGACTGAGGACGGTGGTGAAGATCTGCGAGGCGGCCGGCGTGTTCGCCGGGAACGACTCGGCGCGGTGGATCGAGGACATGCCCGGAACCTAGAGCCCTTATTTTCCGCCGTCAATAAAAGAAGCAGGATTCCCCGAAGTGCCGCTGAAGGACTCCCACCCAGTGATCGGTGTCTGTCCAACTGTGCGTCGTCTGTGGCGATGTGACGGGATGCGAGAAGGTTGCCCCGGACGGCGGTGATCGTTATCGCGTCTGCAGCACATCGACGAACGGGAGGAATCCGGATGGTCTCGAAGATCTCAACAGCGCTGGTCAGAGGCACGGCGGTGGCGGTGGCCCTTGGGTCGCTCCTCGCGGTGCCCGCGTATGCCGCACCCCTGGAACCCGCCGACACCAAGGCCGACGCCGCGGCGGCCGCGCCGCCCGCCGCGGATATGAAGGGCCTGTGGAACGTCCTGCGCACGGCGAGGCGGCAGGGCGCACCCGGTGCGATGGCACGCCTCGACGACCGCGGCTCGGTCCGCTGGGCGGCCGCGGGCGTCGCCAACCGGAAGACCGGACGGGCGCTCAGCAACGCCGACCGGTTCCGCATCGGCAGCGTCACCAAGATCTTCTCGGCCGTGGTCCTGCTGCAACTCGCCGACGAGAAGAAGCTCGCGCTCGACGCCCCGGTCAACCGCTATCTGCCGGGGCTGCTGCCCGACGACCGCATCACGGTCCGCCACGTGCTCAGCCACCGCAGCGGCCTGCACGACTACTCCAACGACATGTTCGCGCGGACGGTTCCCGGCTTCGAGGCGGTCCGCAAGAAGGTCTTCACCTACCGGCAGTTGGTGAACCGCTCCTTGAGCCGGCCGCGGACCACCAAGCCGGGCGGCGCGTACTCGTACTCCAACACCAACTTCGTGGTCGCCGGGATGCTCATCGAGAAGCTGACCGGGCATGCCGTACGGACCGAGTACCGCAACCGGATCTTCGAGCCGCTGAAGCTGGGCGACACCTTCTACGTGCACCCCGGTACCAAGGTCCCCGGCCGGCACGCCCGCGGCTATCTCACCCCGGACACCGCCGGCGCGGCGCTCGTCGACGCCACCGAACAGACGGTGTCCTGGGCGCAGAGCGCGGGCGCGGTCATCTCCACCACACGGGACCTCAACACCTTCCTGTCGGCGCTGCTCGGCGGGCGGCTGACCTCCCGCGCCCAGCTGGCCCAGATGCAGCGGTGGGTACCGTCGGGGACGAACCAGCGGTACGGGCTCGGGCTGCGGCGGCGCGATCTGTCGTGCGGGGTCTCCGTCTACGGCCACACGGGCGCCGTACAGGGCTACTACTCCTACGCCTTCGCCTCCAAGGACGGCAAGCGCAGCCTCGCGGCGCTCGCCAACGCCTCCAACAACGGCTCGGTGCACACCGCCATGCTGGGCACGCTGGAGTCCGCGTTCTGCGGCAAGCAGACGAAGAAGTCGCGCAGCGCCGCCACGCCGGTCGAACGGCACGGGGTCGGCGCGCCGGGGAACCCGCTGGACCCTGACGCGAACTGAGGCCGCACCTCGGGTGGGAACCCTCGGGATCCGGTGTGCGTTGTGCGGACATCCCCACCGGATCTCGAACCACCCACCAGGACGGCCCGATGAGCGAGTTGGTCCCCGGGGGCAATCTGCCCCTCCCGGGCGGCAGCGTGACCGTCCGCGTACCCGGCCCCTTCGACGTGTCCGCGCTCATCACCGACGACAGCGGCAAGGTGCGCGGCGACGCGGACTTCGTGTTCTACAACCAGCCGTCGGCTCCGGGCGCCCGGCTGCACGGCGACACGCTGACCGTCGACCCGCCGCGCCTGCGCCCCGGGGCGACCCGGGTCACGGTGGTCGTCAGCCCCGCCGAGACCGGCACTCCCCTGGGCCGACTGCCCGCCCCCGCGCTCCACATCACCGACTCCGGCGGCCGCCCGATCGCCCGGTTCGCCCCGCCGCGGCCACAACAGGAGACGGTGCTGCTGCTCGCGGAGCTGTACCGGCGGGGCGGCGCCTGGAAGGTGCGGGCTCTGGGGCAGGGGTACGCGGACGGGCTGGCGGGGCTCGCGCGCGACTTCGGGGTGGACGTCATCGAGGACGCGACGCCGACGGCGGCCATGCAGACACCCGCCCCGGCCGCCATGCCCGCCGCACGGCCCACGATGCACACCCTGGTCGACCTGGCCGTGCCGCGCACGCCCTCCCCCGATCCCGACGGCTTCCTGGGGCTGGTCAACTCCGCGCGCGCTGGCGCCGGTTCGCCGCCCGTCACTCTTGATGCCCGGCTCGCCTCCGCCGCCCACGCTCACGCCGCCGCCATGGCTTCGGCGGGACGGCTCGGGGTGGAGGGCCCGGACGGCGTCTCCGTGTACCAGCGCATCACCGCCGCCGGGTACGCGTATCTGACCATCGGCGAGCAGCTGGTCTCCGGTCCCCGTACCCCCGCCGAGTTCGTCGCCTACTGCCTGCGCTCCGAAGGCCCTCGCCGCACCCTGCACGACGCCGCCTTCACGCATGCCGCCCTAGCGCACGTCACGGGTGGCCGCTCGGGCGACACGTACTGGACGGCGCTGTGGGCCAGGCCGCTCTCGCCGGGCGGCCTGCCCCGCACCGCGACCGAGGTCGTCGACCTGACCAACCGGGAGCGGGCCCGGGCCGGGCTGCACCCCCTGGCCGTCGATGCCGCGCTGACCACCGCCGCGCAGGCCTACAGCGCCGACATGGCAGCCCGCGCCTTCTACTCCCACACCTCGCCCGAGGGCACCCAGCCCTGGGACCGGGCTGCCGCCGCGGGCTCCCGCATGCGCACGATCGGTGAGAACATCGCGTGCGGTCAGCGCTCTCCCGCCGAGGTCGTGGAGGGGTGGATGAACAGTCCGGGCCATCGCGCCAACATCCTCAAGCGGGACTTCACCCACATAGGCATCGGCTTCGCGGGCGGCGGCCCGGCGGGCACGTACTGGACACAGCTCTTCGGCGCCTGACGGGTCGGGGCGACGACACGCCGCGATCTAGGCGGAAGGGCACCGTCCGGGACACGATGCCCGTATGAAGGGTGACCTGTTTTCCAGCGAGCACATGGTCCAGCCGGCCACGGCGCCGGGCATGACGATCGAGAACGCCAAATGCATCAAGTACGCGGTGAACGGCGAGATGCACGCCCGCCAGGGCGCGATGGTCGCCTACCGCGGCAACCTCCAGTTCGAGCGCAAGGGCCAGGGCGTGGGCGGCATGCTCAAGCGGGCCGTGACCGGTGAGGGGCTGCCGCTGATGGCGGTGCGCGGGCAGGGCGAGGCCTGGTTCGCGCACGAGGCGCAGAACTGCTTCGTCGTCGACGTCGGCCCCGGCGACGAGTTCACGGTCAACGGCCGCAACGTGCTGTGTTTCGACGCCTCGTTGTCGTACCGGATAGCGACGGTGAAGGGTGCGGGCATCACCGGCGGCGGTCTGTTCAACAGCGTCTTCACGGGCCAGGGCAGGCTGGGCCTGATCTGCGACGGCAATCCGCTGGTCATCCCGGTCTCGCAGCAGTACCCGGTGTACGTCGACACGGACGCGGTGGTCGGCTGGACCGCCGGACTGCAGACCTCGCTGCATCGCTCGCAGTCCCTCGGTTCGATGCTGCGCGGCGGTTCCGGGGAAGCCGTGCAGCTGATGCTGCAAGGTCAGGGATATGTCGTCGTACGGCCGAGCGAGGCGACACCCCAGAAGCCGCAGCAGCACTGAACGCCCCCGCGAGGTGATCTGCGCCTCACGAGCAACCCACTCCGCCCTGCCGACGTCTTGATCGACAACAGGTGAAGCCCTGGCCGATCGTTTGGCCAGGGCCGGTTCTCAACGCTCTATACACGCCATGTATACCCATCACGTATACGCACCATGTATACACAGAGAGTATAGACGGCGTGTATATCGATCGAAAGGCATCGATGTACGGCAAGGCATTCGCCCCGGAGTACCAGGGCGCCCTGACCACTTTGTCCGTGAACTCGTCGCTCACCGACGTCCTGGCCGCCGGCACCGAGCAGTTGAGAGCGGCCGAGCGGTCCGGCGAGCACGGTGAGGCGGCGCGCTCCGGGCTCGCGGTCGCCGAGGCGCACCGCCGGCTGGGGCAGATCGGGGACGCCGACCGGGCCTGGAAGGCGAGCTACCGCGCCGCCCGGGAAGCCGGCGACACGGGGGCGATGGCCTGGGCGATGTGGAGCGGCGGCACGCTGGCCCGCCAGCGCGGCGCGTTCCCGCTGGCCCGGCGGCTGCTTCAGCTCGCGGCCGACCTCGGCGAGAGGGGCGGCGACATCGTCGTACGCGGTTACTCGCTGGCCGGGCTGGCGGAGACCGGCCGCATCCAGGGCGACTACGACGCCGTCCACCGGCTGCACGAGCAGCTGCTGGCCGAGGCCCGGCGGCGCGGTGAGGCCCGGCACACCGTGTGGGCGCTGGAGGGCATCGCGCAGATCCACCGCCAGACCGGCTCGTACGACACCGCGTACGCCCTGTTCGAGGAGGCCGGCGAGATCGCCGCGCGCGCCGAGGACCGGCGTGGCCATGCCTGGGCGCTGCGCGGGCTCGCCGATGTCGTCTCCGTGCGCGACGGCGACGTGGAGAGGGCGCTGGCCCTGCTGTCCGAGGCGGAGACCACGTGCCGCACGATGAAGCTGTCCAGCGCGCTGGCCTACAACCACAAGATGCGCGGCAACGTCCTCTACCGGGCCGGGCGTTACGCCGAGGCGCGGGAGCTGTACGAGCTGGCGCTGTCGGAGTTCCGCGCAATGAGCGAGCCACGCGGTCAGGCGCTGTCCCGGCTGGGGCTGGCGAAGTCGCGGGCCCAGCTGGGGCGCGATCGCACCGAGACCGCCGCCGAACTCGCCGAGCTGGCCGTGGTGCTGGAGCGGATCGGGCTGCGGCACGCGCGGGAGATGGTGGCTCGGGCGCAGCAGGAGTTCGGCGTCGGTGAGGACGCGATGGCGGGCGCCGAGGCGGTGGGCGCACGATGACGGCCTTCTCTTCGGCACTCCGGGCCCCGGCCGACACCGGTCGGCGCGCCACGCCGGTCCGCACACCGGTGGACGCCGGGCAAGTCCTCGACCGCTGCCGGACCTTGGTGCGCCCGGCGCTCAGGGAGGCAGTGGACCGAACGCATCCATGGGTCGGCGAGATGGCCGCGTACTCCTTCGGCTGGTGCGAGGTGGGCGGCGCGCCGGCCGCCTCCTCCGGCGGCAAGGGCGTACGGCAGGCGCTGGCGGTGCTCGGGGCGGAGGCGGCCGGCGCTCCCGGTCGGGTCGCGGTGCCCGGGGCGGTCGCGGTGGAGCTGGTGCACGCCTTCTCCCTGCTGCACGACGACATCATGGACGGCGACGAGGCACGGCGGCGCCGCCCCACCGTGTGGAAGGCGTACGGCACGGGACCCGCCGTCCTCGCGGGGGACGCGCTGTTCGCGCTGGCCGTCGAGACACTCGCGGCGGCACCTGCGGGGTCCCGGGCGATACGGCTGCTGTCCGAGGCGTTGCAGGACCTGGTGCGCGGGCAGGCGGACGACCTGCTGTTCGCCACGCGTCCCTGGACGGGTCCGGAGCGGGTGCGGCCGGACGAGTACCGGACGATGGCCGAGCGCAAGACGGGCGCCCTGCTGGGCTGCGCGGCCGCGCTGGGCGCCCTGCTCGGCGGCGCGCCGCCCGCGACCGTCGCCGCCCTCGACCGCGCGGGCCGGCATCTGGGCATCGCCTTCCAGGTCGTGGACGATCTGCTCGGCATCTGGGGCGACCCCGCCGTCACCGGCAAACCGGTCCACGGTGATCTGCGGGAGCGCAAGAAGACGTATCCCGTGCTGGTCGCACTCGACTCGCCCCTCGCCGGTCGACTCGCCGCGATGCTGGAATCGGACGCCGATCCCGGCGAAGTGGCCACGCTCATCGAGGAGGCGGGCGGCCGCTCGGCCGCGCTCGCGGAGGCACGGCGTCATGTCGCCGCCGTGGAGGTGGCCCTGGCGGACGTACCGATGGAGGCGGGGCCCGCCGAGGAGCTGCGCTCGCTGCTCGGCTTCCTCGTGCGGCGCGACCTGTGAGAGCGCGGTCCACTCGTTCGGCGGTGGCCTTCGGCAGCGCCGTGCCGCCGCCGGCGAAACCGGGTTGACCGGCGGCGTCCGTCGGGCCAGGGTGCCGAACGGCGCGGATCCACGCCCCGCGCCGGAAGGGTGACTGCCTTGATCGGGATCTCGGATGTCGAAGCCGCGGCCGACCTCATCGCCGGACACGTCGTACACACCCCGACCGTACCCAGCCCCGGCCTGTCGGACCTGCTCGGTGTCCCGGTCACGGCCAAGCTCGAACTCCTCCAGCGCACCGGGTCGTTCAAGGCCCGCGGGGCGACGGCGAAGCTGCTGTCGCTGACCGACGACCAGCGCGCCGCCGGGGTCGTCGCGGTGAGCGGCGGCAACCACGGCATCGCCCTGGCGATGACCGCCGCCGTCCTCGACGTGAAGGCCACGGTGGTCATGCCGCGTTCGGCGCCCGCGCACGCCGTGCGGATCGCCGAGGACGCCGGGGCGTCGGTGCGGCTGACGGACGACATGGACGGGGCGTTCTCGCTGGTCACCCGGCTGCGGGACGAGGGGCTGACCCTCGTGCATCCCTTCGACGACCCCCTGGTGATCGCCGGGCAGGGCACCGTCGGGCTGGAGCTGGCGCGTGACGCCGGTGAACTCACGGACGTGATCGTCAGTGTCGGGGGCGGTGGGCTCATCGCCGGTGTCGCGGTCGCGCTGCGGGCCCGCCGGCCTGCGTTGCGGATCTGGGGTGTGGAGACCGAGGGCGCCGAGGCCATGTCACAGGCGCTGGCGGCGGGCGGGCCGGTGCCGGTGGCGCTGTCGTCGATCGTGTCGACGCTCAGCGCGCCGGCCGTGTCGCAGCTGACGTACGACCATGTGTCGGCCCTGGTCGACGAGGTGCTCGTGGTCCCGGACCGGGAGGCGGTGCGGGGCGTGCTCGACCTCGCCGAGCACGCCAAGGTGTGGACCGAGCCGGCCGCCGGCAGTCTGCTGCCGGCGGCGCGCCGTGTGCTGGAGCGGGTCGGGGCGGGCGCCCGGCTCGGGCTGGTCGTGTGCGGAGGCAACGCGACGACCTCGGACATGCAGCGCTGGGCGACGGATTTCGGCCTTCGCTGAAGCATTCGCGACCAATTCCCCGGCCTTTTCGCCAGCTTACTCATGCGTAAGAAAGCAAATGAAAAGAAGCGCCCTTTAGTTGGGGTTTTCGTTGAACGCTTCCGGTGATGCCTCCCGTACTTCCTGTGAGAAATGAGAGCCAGGGGTTCAGCGAGGGATGGCCATGGTCAAGGCGCGCGTCTCCACAGCCGAGTTGGTCGCCGGGAGGTACCGGCTCGTCGATGTCGTCCAGCGCGAGACGAACCGCGTCGGATACTACGGCGAGGACCTGGAGACCGAACGTCAGTGCCTCCTCACCCAGATCGGGCTTCCGGACGACCCGAGCCCGGACGACCGGCGCCGGGCCACCTCGCGCATCCTGCGCACCTCGGAGCGGATAGGGCTGCTGCGCCCGGGCCGGGTGGCAGCCGTGCTGGACGTCGTCGAGGAGTCCGGCAGCCTGTGGATCGTCACCGAGTGGATCGACGGCACACCGCTCGGGGAACTCCTCGCCCAGCAGGGCACGTTCAACTATGTGCGGGCCGCGCGCATCGGCCTCGAACTGCTCGATGTGCTGGAGGCCGCGCATGTCGCGGGCATCACACACGGCGAGCTGAGCCCGGGCCAGGTGTTCGTGGGCGCCGACGGGTCCGTGGTGGTCACCGGCTTCGGCCTGGCCGGCGCGACCCTCGCACCCCGTGTCGCCGCTCCGTCGTACGCGTCGCCGGAGCAGGCCCGCGACGAGCGGATCGGGCCGGCGTCCGATCTGTGGGCGCTGGGCGCGATCCTGTACACGATGGTCGAGGGACGCCCGCCGTATCGCGAACGGGACCGGCCCGAGGCCACGTTGAAGGGAGTCGACCGGCTCCCGCTGCGCGCCCCGGTGCGTGCCGGGCCGCTCACCCAGGCCGTGCAGGGCCTGTTGCGCAAGGACTCCCGGGAGCGGCTGAGCAGACCGGTGGTCCGCGAGGCGTTCGACCGCGTCCTCAACGAGGATCCCGAGGCGGGCGGCCCGGCGGCGGGGCGCCCCCGGATGCGCGGTCGATGCGCCGTCGCACCGACCTGGGGCAGACGCGCCATGGTCGTCGGCACCGCGCTGGCCGTGGTCACCGTGGCGGCGGCCGTCCTCGTGGTGACCAACGCCAGGCAGGACGACACGGACTCCTCGGCGGCGGGTACGACGCCCGGCCCGTCCGCCTCCGCCGGCGCGCCGACCTCCCAGTCCCCCACGGGCACGCCCAGCACGTCCCCCACTCAGGAGGAGCCAGAGACGGGGACAGGGGCGGGGGCGGGGTCTGGAACGGGGTCGGGGTCGGGGTCCCCCACCGCTTCCCCGTCGGCCCCGGTCCTGCCCGACGGATTCCGGACGTACAAGTCACCGGACGGCTTCTCGGTCGCCCTACCGGAGGGCTGGCAGCCGCTGGCCACCAAGCGCGCCTCGGACGTGGCGTACCGCGTCCTCTTCAGCGGCGACGGCGATGAGCGCGGGCTGGCGGTCACCTACAGCGAGGTGCTGGGACCGGATCCCGTCGCCGTCTGGCGCGACGACGTCCAGCCCCAACTGGAGGCGGGCGGCGGTTTCCAGCGGATCGGCGATATCGAGGCGACCACGTACCAGGGCTACGAGGCCGCCGACATGGAGTGGGTCTCAGGGAAGGACGGCACCCGCCTGCGTACCTTCGGCCGCGGCTTCGTCATCGATGACCAACGTGGCTACTCGCTGCGCTGGATCACCCCGGAGGACGACTGGAACGACCCCGAGAACCAGGAGGCGCTGGACGTCTTCCTGCGGACCTTCCGGGTTCCCGGGGACTGATCAGGCCGACGCTCGGGGTGTGTGCATCGCCCGCAGCGGCAGCCCGTGCAGCGGGTCCGTGCGCCAACGGGCCGTGAACGTCCGGTCTTTGAGCGAGCAGGTCACGTCCAGATGGTGCGGGGTCTCCAGGAAGGCGACGTCCACGACGAGGGTGCCGGCGTCGGTCCAGCCGCCGCTGACGGCGGTGGGCACCGGCTCCTCGGTGACGGTCCATCCGGCCTGACCGAGCCGCACCTGAAGCGGGTGGCCGTCCTCGGTGAGCGTCAGGGTCCAGCCGTCCGCGCCGGGCGTGAGGTCGATCGCCGTCAGCTTGGGCAGCGGCCCGCAGACCCCGCCGTCCGGCGTGAACGCGGCGGCGGACCAGGCCTCGGCACCCTCGGGCGGCGCGGGCTCACCGGCGGCGGCCGGCAGCGCCAGGCCGGCCAGCCGCTCCGCCAGGGCCGTGTCCGCCGCCTCGCCGCCCGTGCGGGGCGCGGGCCCGAACGCGGGCAGCAGATGCTCCCAGACCAGGTTCAGGAGGGTCTGCATGTCCCAGGTGTCCGCCGTCGTCGCGATGACGGCGTCGTGTTCGGGCAGCACGATGCAGAACTGACCGAACGCGCCGTCACCGCGATAGCCGTGCCGGGACATCCAGAACTTGAAGCCGTAGCCCCGCTGCCAGTCGTCCCCGGGCATCGCGCCGGCGTTCGGGATCTGAGTGCGCGTGGCCTCGTCCACCCACCACTCGGGCAGCAGCCGCTCGCCCTCCCAGACACCGCCGCGCAGATACAGCTGGCCGAGCCGGGCGATCGCGTCGGTGGTGGCGTGCAGTCCGCTGAAGCCGAGCTCCCGGCCGCTGCGGTCGCGCAGCCACGCGACCTCTCCGATGCCGAGCGGATCCAGCAGGCGCGGCCGCAGGTACTCGGTCAGCGACTGGCCGCTCGTGCGCTGCACGATGGCGGAGAGCGTGAAGGTGGCGGGCTGGTTGTACGCGAAGACCGTGCCCGGGTCACGGGGCGGGGGCACCAGGAGGAAGCCGCGCACGAGGTCCTCGCGGTCGCGTTCCCGCGCCTCGAAGACGGTGTCCGCCTCGTGCCCGCTGGCCATGGACGCCACGTGCCGCACGAGCATCGCGCGGCTGCGCGGATCGGTGATGTCGGCCTCGAACTCGGGGAAGTACGAGATCACCGGGTCGTCGAGCCGTATCAGCCCCTCGGCGGCGGCGATCCCGGCGGCGGTCGCGGTGAAGCTCTTGCTGATCGAGTAGAGCAACTGCGGGCGTTCGGCGGTGTACGGCGCCCACCAGCCGGAGGCGACCAGATGGCCGTGCCGCAGGATCATCAGGCTGTGCGGCTCGATCGTGGGGGTGGCGTCGAGTGCGTCGAGGAAGGCGAGGACACCGGCGGCGTCGACGCCCTGGGCGGCGGGGGTGCTCGAAGGCAGCGCACGGGCAGACATACGTGCATCCTCCCCCGACACTCCGGCGTGGACAGGGACCTCCTCGAACCTCGCCCCCACACCCGCCCCGTCCGTCCCGTTTTCAGCGTGCCTGTCCGGGGGAGGCGAGGGCTGGCCCGCCCGTGGCTGTGCACCGCGAGATGCTGCACCGCGCGGGCGTCCCGCACGGGTGCCATAAGCTGCCGGTCGGCACTTTTGCCGTCCCAGCAGCTTGTACAGGAGAGTCATCCGTGACACTGGCGTTCGTCCCACCCGAGACGTCCTCCGCACCCCAGGCCCCGCTGTCCGACCTCGTCGCGCGCGACGCACGTGAGTTCGGGGTCTACGCGCGGACCGGCGGGTGGGCCTTCGGCCTGATGGTGGCCCGCAGCGTGCGGCCCGGCGGTCAGGGCGCCGACGAGACACCGAAGGTGTCCGCGAAGGAGTTCGCCGAACTCGCCGGGTGCTCCCCCGAGCGCGTCATGCGCTACTACAAGGCCTGGGACCGGGCCGCCGACGACGGTCTCGTCCCGCAGTTCGAGGCCCTCGCGCCGGGCCAGGAGGTGGAGCTGCCGGACTCGGACGTGTGGCTCAGCTACTACGTCTCCCGCAACAGCGCCACCTCCGAGCGCGGCACCGCCATCACGGAAGCGGCCGAGGCCGAGGGCATCCGCCCGACGAAGGCCCTGGAGGTCGCCGAGAACCCCACCGCGCTGCGCGCGGCCATCCTCGCCGACCCCTCCACCGCCCGCGCGGCCCGCCAGGCGCTGCTCGACCGGGTCCGCGAAGACCCGGACCTGCAGGCCGAGTTGGCGCGGGACGTCGTACGCACCGACGACCTGAAGAAGGCCGTCGCCACCGAAAGCCGGTCGGCCGACCGGCTCGACTACGTCCGCCAGATCGCCGAGTCCGGCCAGATCAAGACGCCGGCCGGGCAGACCGTCGACGCGCCCGTGGACCTGCGCCAGGAGGCCGAACGGCATCTGTCGCTCATCGACGAGCTGGAGGAGGACGAGGACACCGGTGAGTGGGCCACCGAGGCCTACGGCGCCATGAAGTCCCTCGTCGTCGAGGCCGTCGAGGCCGACCCCGAGCTGCGGGTGCAGGAGCGGCGGACGAAGTTCTACAGCAGCCTGCAGCGGGCGACGAAGGTCTTCGAGGAGCTGACCTTCGACGATGTGCAGGAGTTCGTCGAGGACGACATGGTCCAGCAGTTGGAGGAGCTCCAGGAGGCCATCGCCACGGCCATCGCGGCTCTGCGCGGCACTCGGGATGGCGCGGCGCGACAGGAGTAGCCGCGCTCACTCCACCGACGCGCCGCCGCTCACTCTGTGTAGCGGCGGCGTGTCCACAGAGGCAGTACGAACCAACACACCACGTACCAGGCGACCACGCCCGCGACCAGCCAGGGCACGAAGTCGTCATCCATGGCGACCCGCAGGATCAGCAGCAGCGCGGACGCCATCGTGGCCAGCAGCAGGACCAGGCCGACGGAGGTCAACCGGGAGGCCCACTCCACGGCCTGCGGTTTGATGCGCTGCCCCGACACCATGCGGTGCAGGGACACAGGACCGATCAGGGCGCCGGTGGCGGTGGCGCCCAGGACGACCGTCACGATGTAGATGGTCTGTTCCGTGTCGCCGAGGGTGTCGTACTTGGTGGTGAAGACGACGGTGAGCAGGAAGCCGAACAGGATCTGGACACCCGTCTGGGCCACCCGGACCTCCTGGATGAGTTCGAGCCACCTGCGGTCGGCCCGCTCCTCCTCCGTCTCGTCGCGTCCTGTCCGCTTTTCCTGGTCCATCATGCGGTCCGGGTAACCACGGCGCGAAACCCTCAAACGGTGCGGGTCCGGGAGCGGCGGGCTCGCCGCCTCCCCCGGAGCCGTACCGCGTCTACCAGCGGTTTTCCACCTGTTCCTTGATCCGTCGGGCGTAGAGGTCCTGGATCGCGGCGAGCGTCTCGTCGGACAGCTCCGGCAGCGCGGCGGCGTCCGCGTTGGCGCGGGCCTGCTCGGGCGAGCGGGCGCCCGGGATCACGGTGGTCACACCCGGCTGCTGGATGATCCAGCGCAGCGCCAGCTGGGCCGGCGTGAAGCCCTCCGGGGCGAGGGCGGCGAACTCGACGGCGGCCTCCACACCGGAGGCGTAGTCGACGCCGGAGAAGGTCTCGCCCTGGTCGAAGGACTCGCCGTGCCGGTTATAGGTGCGGTGGTCGTTCGCCGGGAAGACGGTGTCCTTGGTGTACTTGCCGGACAGCAGACCGGAGGCCAGCGGGACGCGCGCGATGATGCCGACGCCCGCCTCCTCGGCCGCGGGCAGCACCTCCAGCAGCGGCTTCATGCGAAACGCGTTGAGGATGATCTGCACACTGGCCACGCCCGGCCGGGCGATGGCAGTCAGCGCCTCGGCGCAGGTCTCCACGCTGACGCCGTACTGGGCGATGCACTCCTCCTCGACGAGGGTGTCCAGGGCGTCGAACACCTCGTCCGTCGAGTAGACCGGCGTCGGCGGGCAGTGCAGCTGGACCAGGTCGATGCGGTCCACGCCGAGGTTACGGCGCGAACGGTCGTTCCAGGCGCGGAAGTTGTCGAGGACGTAGTTCTCAGGGATCTGGTCGACGCGGCGGCCCATCTTGGTCGCCACGAAGACGTCGAGCTCCGGCCTGTCGCGCAGGAAGGCGGCGATGGTCTGCTCGCTGCGCCCGTCGCCGTAGACGTCGGCCGTGTCGAAGAAGGTCACCCCCGACTCGACCGCCGCGTCCAGAACCGCAAGGGCTTCCTTGTCGTCCACGTCTCCCCAGTCGGCGCCCAGCTGCCACGTACCGAGACCGACGACGGATGCCCGCTGACCCGACCTACCGATTACACGCTCGTCCATGGCGTCAGTGTGCCATTCGCCGACCGCGTGGGCGGAGCGGGCCCCTCCGCCCACGCTCCCTGTGAATCGTTCACTCACACGAGTGAATCGGCTCGGCGCGCAAGCGGTTGCTGTGGGGGGCGATCCTAGCTTGGGCCCGTGATCGACGACTTCACCCGCAGGGGCTTCCTGCGCACCGCCGCCGCCCTGGCCGCCGTACCGACCCTCCTCCCGGCCGATCCGGCCGTCGCGGCACAGGAGTTGCCGGACTTCCCGCTCGAAGTGGCGCTGCACCGCTCGGCGTACCGCAACTGGGTCGGCGAGATCACCGCCGACGGGCTGTGGGCCTGCGCGCCGACCGGCCCGGACCAGGTGGTCGCCGTCGTCAACTGGGCCTGGCGGCACGGCTGGAGGGTCCGCGCCCGGGGTGCCTCGCACGGTTGGTCGCCGCTGACGATCACGCCGGGCACGGCGTCGGACGCGCCGGTCCTCCTCGTCGACACCGCCTCTCATCTCACCGGCCTGTCCCTGGAGTCCGCGACCTCGGTGCGCGCCGGCACCGGCAGCACCCTGGAGTCCCTGCTCACCTACCTGGAGGAACACGGCCTCGGCGTCACCGCCGCGCCCGCACCCGGCAACCTCACCCTCGGCGGAGCCCTGGCCATCGACGCGCACGGCACCGCCGTACCGGCGCGGGGCGAGCAGCGACTGCCCGGCCACACCTACCGCTCGCTGAGCAATCTCGTACTGTCGCTGACGGCCGTCGTCTGGGACGAGGACAGTGGCGCCTATGCGCTGCGGACCTACGATCGCGCCGAGGCGGACTGCGCCGCGCTGCTCACCCATCTCGGCCGCTCCCTGGTCACCGAAGTGGTGCTGCGGGTCGGCGCGAACACCAATCTGCGGTGTGTCAGCCGTACGGACATCCCGGCCCGCGAGCTCTTCGCCGCGCCCGGCACCGCGGGACGCTCCCTGGAGAGCTTCCTGGACCGGGCCGGACGGGTCGAGGCGATCTGGTTCGCCTTCACCGAGCACCCGTGGCTGAAGTTGTGGAGCGTCTCCCCCACCAGGCCGCCGGCCTCGCGGCACGTGACGGCGCCGTACAACTACCCGTTCTCCGACAGCGTGCCGACCCCGGTGGCGGACCTCGTGGGACGCATCGTGTCGGACGGGGCCTGGTACCTGGCGCCGGTGCTCGGCAACGCGCAGTACGACGTGGCGGCCCTCGGGCTCGTGACCACCCTGTCGGCGGACATCTGGGGGCCGTCCAAGAACACGCTGCTGTATCTGAGGCCGACGACCCTGAGGATCGCCACGAACGGATACGCGGTGCTCACCGGCCGGGACCAAGTGCAGCGTGTCGTCGCCGAGTTCACGGCCTTCTACCGGGAGCGGCTCGCGGCGTATGCCGGCCGGGGCCGGTTCCCGGTCAACGGTTCGGTGGAGATCCGGGTGACCGGCCTGGACGATCCGGCGGACGCGGGCGTCGACGGGGCGCGGGCCCCGCTGCTGTCGGCGCTCCGGCCGCGCGGCGAGCGTCCCGAGTGGGACACGGCCGTGTGGCTCAACATCCTGACCCTGCCGGGGACGCCGTACGCGGAGGCGTTCCTGAGCCAGATCGAGCGGTTCCTGCTGCGTACCTTCGACGGTGAGTACGCCATGACCCGCGTCGAGTGGTCGAAGGGCTGGGCCTACACGAAGGACGCCGCCTGGAGCGACGGCGAGGTGCTCGGCGCGGTCGTGCCCGGTGCCTTCGGACAGGACGTGTGGGGCGAGGCCTCCGGGACCTTGGACCGGCTCGATCCGCACGGGGTGTTCGGCAACGCCTTCCTCGACCGGTTGTTCCGGTGAGGCGGGGCTACTTACGGGACGCCCTCGCGTGCACGGTGCGCGCGACCTTCGGGCCGAGCCAGCGCTTGAGGCGGCGCAGCGTCTGAAGTTGCCCGGCGGCCCTGTCGATCCGGTAGTACAGCTGGGGTGGCACGTAGGGCAGCAGGGGTGAGTGGCGCTGGCCGAGCAGGGCGAACATCTGCTGCGGGGGCAGGTGGATGTAGCGGGGCAGGTTCTCGTACCACAGGGCGCTGTGGCGGGCGGCGCTCTGGAGGGACAACAGGGCCTGTCGGCGCTCCCGTTCGTAGTGGGCGAGGGCATCCGGGAGGGCGGGCCGTTCATGGAGGGCGTCCGCGAGAGCGATGGCGTCCTCCAGGGCGAGGGTCGTACCGGCACCGATGGAGTAGTGGGTGGTATGGGCGGCGTCGCCGATCAGGACGAGGTTGCCGCGGTGCCAGGTGCGGTTGGTGAGGGTGCGGAAGTTCAGCCACTGCGTGCTGCCGTCGGCGGACGGGCGGCCGATGAGGGGGTGGCCGTCGAGGGCCCCGGCGAAGAGCTTCTCCAGCAGGGCCGGTCCGTCGGCGTCGGGCACGGTGTCGAGGCCGAGGCCCGTCCAGGTCTCTGGGGCGCACTCGACGACGCAGGTGCCGGCGTCGGGTCCGAAGCCGTAGCCGTAGCACCAGATCCAGCCGTGGTCGGTCTCGGCGAAGGCAAAGGTGAAGGC
This sequence comes from Streptomyces sp. NBC_01092, assembly GCF_045039535.1. NCBI lineage: Bacteria > Bacillati > Actinomycetota > Actinomycetes > Kitasatosporales > Streptomycetaceae > Streptomyces > Streptomyces sp. NBC_01092. The sequence goes on from NZ_CP108659.1 coordinate 717,997, forward strand.
GTCGAAGGCCTTGCTGGTGCCCAGCCAGATGTAGCGGTTGCGGCCGGTCTCGACCCGCGTGCCGAAGTGGTCGGCATGGCGGGTGCGCAGGGTGCTGTGCACGCCGTCGCCCGCGACGACCAGGTCGGCCGTGGGCAGGTCGTCCGGGGCGATGGCGTGCCCGAACTCCAGACGTACGCCCAGCGAGCGGGCGCGCTCGGCGAGGATCTCCAGCAGCCGGTGGCGGCCGATGCCGTGCCCCTCGTCGCCGGGCCGACGGGTCGTCAGGTCCCGTACGTGGGCCACGCCCGCGCTCCAGCGGACCGAGCTCGCCTCGATGGCGCGTGCCGTCACGGGGTCGTGGGCGTGCAGTTTGTCGAGCAGCCCGCGCCAGTACGTGACGCCCCAGCCGTAGGTGATGCCCTCCGGGTTGCGTTCGTGGACGGTGATGTCGTGGGACGGGTCCCGCAGCTTCAGCAGGATCGAGAGATACAGGCCGGCAGGCCCGCCGCCGACGCAGGCGACCTTCACACATGCCCCCAGATATTGCCAATCCGGTCATTTCGGACCGCAGGGTAGCAGGAGTCGGGCGCCGTCCCGCGGCACTCCGGATCGCGCCAGTTTCAGCGGGTGAGACACACCACTGACGCCGCCCCGGCCCGCGAAGGACCGGCGGGAACATGACGCCCAGGGGAAGGAATTCCCCATTCCGGGTACGTATCGGCACCCATCGCGACAAGATCATCTTCGTTCAACCCTGCACGACATGTGGCCACTTGTCCGGATCGAAGCCAACAGCTGTCGACCGATTTCTCCCGCTGTGGTCAAGCCCGATAGGCATATGCGGAGTCAGCAACCGAACCAACCATCGAACCCACCCAGGAGGTCCGCATGCCGGAACTCAGTCGTCGCCGTGCGCTCACCGCCGCGGCCGCCCTCGCCACCGCCGCCGGCGTCACGACGGTCACCGCCCTGACCGCGTCCGCCTCGGAGGACCCGAGACACCCGCAGCACGCGGGACACCCGGAGCATCCGGAGCGCTCTGAGCACACAGGCCACTCTGGCCACGACCAGCACGCCCCGGCGTCCTTCGACGAGGTCTACAAGGGCCGCCTGATACAGGGCCGGCCGGCCGCGGGCGGCGCCCACCAGCATCACGGCGGCGGTTACGCCGTGTTCGTCGACGACATCGAGCTCCATGTGATGCGCAACGCCGACGGCAGCTGGATCAGCGTCGTCAGCCACTACGACCCGGTGCCCACCCCGCGGGCCGTCGCCCGCGCCGCAGTGGACGAACTCCAGGGCGCCGCACTGCTGCCCTTCCCCGCCAACTGAACCGCCCTACCCGCACTTTGGAGCACCAGCGACCATGACCGTCCGCAAGAACCAGGCCAGCCTGACCGCCGACGAGAAGCGCCGATTCGTCGCCGCCCTCCTGGAGTTGAAGCGCAGCGGCCGCTACGACGCGTTCGTCACGACCCACAACGCCTTCATCGTCGGCGACACCGACAACGGTGAGCGCACCGGCCACCGCTCACCGTCGTTCCTGCCCTGGCACCGCAGATTCCTGCTCGAATTCGAGCGCGCGTTGCAGGAGGTGGACGCCTCGGTCGCGCTGCCGTACTGGGACTGGAGCACTGACCGCTCGATACGGTCCTCGCTGTGGGCGCCCGACTTCCTGGGCGGCACCGGGCGCAGCCGCGACGGACAGGTGACGGACGGGCCGTTCGCGGCGTCGGCCGGCAACTGGCCGATCAACGTGCGCGTCGACGGCCGTACGTTCCTGCGCCGCTCGCTCGGCACCGGCGTGCGGGAGTTGCCGACCCCGGCCGAGGTGGATTCCGTGCTCGCCATGCCGACGTACGACATGGCGCCCTGGAACAGTGGGTCGGACGGCTTCCGCAACCACCTCGAAGGCTGGCGCGGCGTCAATCTGCACAACCGGGTGCATGTGTGGGTCGGCGGGCAGATGGCGACCGGTGCGTCGCCCAACGACCCGGTGTTCTGGCTGCACCACGCCTACATCGACAAGCTGTGGGCGGACTGGCAGCGGCGCCACCCCGGCTCCACCTATCTGCCGGCCGCCGGGACGCCGAACGTGATCGACCTGGGCGACACGATGAAGCCGTGGAACGACGTGCGCCCCGCCGACCTGCTGGACCACACCGCGCACTACACCTTCGACGCGGCCTGAGCCTCGCCGGGCCCGGTGCTCAGGCCTCGGCGGTGCGGCACTCCGGGTGGCCCCAGCCCTGGGCGTTCTTGGCGATCGGCTCGCCCGCCGCATAACTGCGGCCGCACAGGCACCGGCCGGGGAACTTGGCCTTGATGGTGCGCGCGGAGCTTCCGTTCTTCCGGGAGGCAGCGGCCTTGCGGCCCGGCGCCTTGGCCTTCGGGGTGTCCGGGGAGGGCGGCGGCTCCGGTGAGCCGAGCTCGCTGCTCGCTGACTCCTGGACCATGGCGGCCTGGCTCGCGGCGCGGTCGGCGAAGTCGTTCAGCGGGTCGCCGTCGACCTGGTGGGCGGGGACGTAGCGGAACTCGACCTTGCGGCCGTCGAGCAGTTCGTCGATGCGCACGACCAGGTCCTGGTTGGCGACGGGCTTGCCGGCGGCCGTCTTCCAGCCGTTGCGCTTCCAGCCGGGCAGCCACGTGGTGACGGCCTTCATGGCGTACTGCGAGTCCATGCGGATCTCCAGCGGTACGCCGGGGTCGATCGCCGTGAGGAGCCGTTCCAGTGCGGTCAGTTCCGCGACGTTGTTGGTGGCCTTGCCGAGCGGTCCCGCCTCCCAGCGGACCGGGGTCTGAGTCTCGTCGGCGACGACCCAGGCCCAGCCCGCCGGCCCGGGATTTCCCTTGGAAGCCCCGTCGCACGCGGCCACAACACGTTCAAGCATGTGCCCGATCATGCCATGGGCCGGCGGGCCGCCCGGTCGCAGGTGCGGTCGCCGATCAGTCGTGGTCGGCCATCGATCACGAGACGACGGTCGTCGGTGGCATCTCGCCCTCGGTCGTGGTGACGTCGATCACCGAGAAGTTGGCGCCCTGCGGGTCGCTGAGCGCGGCGAACCGGCCGAACGGCGAGGTCATCGGGCCGAAGCGCAGGACGGCGCCCTGCTTGGTGGCCCGGGCCACCGCGTCGTCGCAGTTCTCGACCGTGAAGTAGACGTTGATGTAGGAGGGGACCTCGGGCGGGAACTCGTCCGTCATCCGCATCCGGCCGAGGACCATGTCGTCGCCGATCGAGTAGATCCGGAAGTCGACGGCTTCGTCCTCCATCTGCTGCGCGCCGTATCCGAAGACCGCCGGGAAGAACGTGTCGGGCTTCTCCCGCTCGCGCGTGAAGACCTCGCCCCAGCAGTAGGCGCCCGGCTCCTCCACCGGCGCCTCGAAGCCTTCGTGGGTACCGGCCTGCCAGAGGCCGAAGACGGCACCGCTGGGCTCGCGGGCCAGGCACATGCTGCCGAACTCGCCGACCGCCATCGGCTCCATCAGGATCTCGCCACCGTTGTCCCGGATCTTGGCTGCGGTGGCGTTGACGTCGGAGGTGGCGAGGTAGAGGCACCACGCCGACTGCCCCTCCTGGCCCGGCATGGGCGGGACGACCGCGGCGGCGGCCTTGTCGTTCGCGTAGGCCTGGGTGTAGTTGCCGTACTCCGACGACTGCTCGCCGAACGTCCAGCCGAGCACGTCGCCGTAGAAGTTCTTGGCCCCCTCGATGTCACTGAACATCGCGTCGGCCCAGATCGGGGTTCCTTCAGGTTTCGCGGCCATGGTGCGGCCCTCTCCCGGATCGGTGAGTTGTCCGGATTCTTACGCTAGTCATCGGGCGGTCGGGGCGCGCGCCGAATGCCCGGTTCCGTTCCAGACTGGGTGGGACGGCGGCCGGTCGACGGACGGGACTCGGTATGGCGGACGGGACGATGCGCGCGTGGTCGGTGGTCGATCCGGGGCCGGTCGAGGCGGGGCCGCTGCGACTGGTCGACAAGCCGGTTCCGGTGCCGGGGGCCGACGAGCTGCTGGTGCGGGTGCGCGCGTGCGGGGTGTGCCGCACCGATCTGCATGTCGCCGAGGGCGATCTGCCGGTGCACCGGGCCGGCGTGACGCCCGGGCACGAGGTCGTCGGGACGGTGGCGGGGTTCGGGGCCGCGGTGAGCGGCTTCGACGTCGGGGAACGGGTGGGCGTGGCCTGGCTGCGGCGGACCGACGGCACGTGCGGCTACTGCGTGCGCGGGTCGGAGAACCTGTGCCCGGCCTCCTCGTACACGGGCTGGGACGCCGACGGGGGATACGCCGAGTACACGACCGTGCCGGCCGCGTTCGCCTACCGGCTGCCCGGCGCCCTCGACGATGTGCCGCTCGCGCCGCTGCTGTGCGCCGGGATCATCGGCCATCGCGCGCTGCGCCGCTCGGCCCTGCCTCGGGGCGGACGGCTCGGGCTGTACGGCTTCGGGGGCAGCGCTCATCTGTGCGCGCAGGTGGCGATGGCCGAGGGCGCCACCGTGCACGTCCTCACGCGCGGCGCCGACGCCCGGAAACTGGCGCTCGACCTGGGCGCCGCCTCGGCGCGGGACGCCTACGCGATGCCGCCGGAGCCGCTGGACAGCGCGATCCTGTTCGCGCCCGCCGGTGAGCTGGTCCCGGTCGCGCTGCGGGCCCTCGACCGGGGCGGGACGCTCGCGATCGCGGGCATCCACCTCAGCGACATCCCGGTGCTGACGTACGAGAGCGAGCTGTTCTACGAGAAGCAGGTGCGCAGCGTCACCTCCAACACGCGCGAGGACGGCCGTGAGTTCCTGGCGCTCGCCGCCGAGCACTCCGTGCACGCCACGACGCACACGTATCCGCTGTCGCGGGCGGACGAAGCGCTCCGGGACCTCAAGGCGGGCCGGTTCGACGGGGCGGCCGTGCTCGTGAACGACCTGTCCTGAGCCTTGTGCGCCCCCGGCGCCCCCGGCGCCCCCGGCGCCCCCGGCGCCCCCGGCGCCCGCGGGGTACGGGCGAGCCGGTGCCCGCGCTCCCCCGTACCCGCCCCGCCGGGCGAGCGCGACCGGCGTGAAGTGACCTGCCCGTGCGCCCTCAGCTTCGAGGGAGCGTTTGCGCAACCCAGGTGGTGAAACCGCCCCCTTCACGCCGTACCGGGCAAACCACCCACGCTGTTTGTCTTGTCCATGCGACGCGTACGGCCCACCAGTGCCACCAGGCCGCCGTCTTCGCGCCGAGAGGCTGCCGTCGTCATCGACCACTCCGCTCACCCCTGATCACCCTCCAGGGAGGGATTTGTGTCCGTACCCGAGAGCGTCACCGGACCCGCCGCCGACGACCCCGCCCCCGACGGACCGCTCACCAGTCTCAGCACCGAGGCCGCGCGCCAGCTCGCGACCACCACCAAGTCCGAACCCCAGATGCAGGCCATCTCCTCGCGGTGGCTGCTGAAGATGCTGCCGTGGGTGGACGTCAAGGGCGGCACCTACCGCGTCAACCGGCGTCTGCAACTGCGCGTCGGCCGCGGCCGGGTGCAGTTCGAGCAGAACGGCGCCGACGACATCAAGGTCATCCCCCAGACGCTCACCGAACTGCCGGTCCTGCGGGGATACACCGACATGGACGTCCTGAAGGAGGTCGCGACCCGGTTCCGGGTGCGCGAGGTCCGGGCCGGCCAGGTGCTCGTCGAGGCCGGGCAGCCGGTCCAGGAGGCCTACCTCGTCGTGCACGGCCGCTTCACCCGCTTCGCCGAGGGCAAGTACGGCGAGGAGGAGATCCTCGGCGTCGTCACCGACGGCGACCAGATCGGCGACGAGGCCATCGGCCAGCCCGACCCGCTCTGGCTGAGCTCGGTGCGCGCCGAGACCTCCGGCGTGCTGATGGTGCTGCCCTGGACGGTGGTCCAGGAGTTCACCGAGCGGGCACCGTCCCTCGCCGAGCACCTGTCGGCATACGCCGAGCGCCAGCAGCTGCCCATAAACCGCAAGGGCGAGGCCGACGTCCCGGTGCAGGCGGGCCATGTCGGCGAGCCGACCATCGGTGGTGGCTTCGTCGACTACGATCTCGCGCCCCGCGAGTACGAGTTGTCCCTCACCCAGACCGTGCTGAGGGTGCACACCAGGGTCGCCGACCTCTTCAACAACCCGATGAACCAGACCGAGCAGCAACTGCGGCTGACCATCGAGGAGATCCGCGAGCGCCAGGAGTGGGAGCTGGTCAACAACCGGGACTTCGGCCTGCTGCACAGCGCCGACTACGGGCAGCGCATCAGCACCTTCACCGGGCCGCCGACCCCGGACGACATGGACGAGCTGCTGTCGATGCGCCGCAAGACCAAGCTGTTCATCGCCCACCCGAAGGCGATCGCGGCCTTCTTCCGGCAGTGCAACCGGCGCGGCCTGGTGCCCGGTACGACGAATGTCGACGGGCACGAGATCCCCGCCTGGCGCGGTGTCCCGATCTTCCCGTGCAACAAGATCCCGGTCAGCCCGCAGCACACCAGCAGCATCATCGCGCTGCGCACCGGCGAGGGCGACCAAGGAGCCATCGGGCTGTACCAGACCGGGATCCCCGAGGAGCACCAACCGGGGCTGAACGTGCGGTTCATGGGCATCGACGCCAACTCGATCATCCGCTACCTCGTCACCGCCTACTACTCGATGGCGATCCTCGTCCCCGACGCGGTCGGGATCCTCGAGAACGCCCAGATCGGCCGGACCCCTGAGTGACCGCCCGGAGAACCCGATGAGTACGACCGCCTCCTGGCCGCCCCTGCCCGGGCCGCCCAACCTCGCCCGGACCATCCGGGCCCGGCGCGGCGGCGCGATCCCGGGGCTGCGCTACCGGCAGGTGGGCCCCGCCGACCCGGAGAAGGTCGACGAGGTCGACCGCAGGCTGGAGGACTGGGCCCGCCGTCTCGACCTGTTCCCGGCGGCCTGGTCGGGGGACTTCTCCGGCTTCCAGTTCGGCCGGGCCGTGGTGCTTCAGCATCCGGCCGGCGCCGACCTGGAGCGGCTGACGGCGGCCGGGAAGCTGCTGCTGGCCGAGAACATCGTCGACAACTGCTACTGCGAGGAGGACGAGGGCAGGGGCGCGTCACGCAGCGGACTCGGCGGGCGGCTGATCATGGCCCAGTCGGCTCTGGATCCGTTCCATGCCACCCCTCAGTTCCAGGAGCAGTGGGCGCACGGCATGCAGGGCGACGGTCCGCTGCGCTCGTACAACTGGGCACTCAAGGACTACGCGGCCCTCGCCACGCCGAGCCAGACCGACCGGCTCGTGCACGACCTCGCCCGGCTGCATCTGGGCTACCTGGCCGAGGCGGCCTGGAGCGAGACGCGGTACGTCCCCCATGTGTGGGAGTACCTGGTGATGCGGCAGTTCAACAACTTCCGTCCCTGTCTGTCGATCGTCGACGCCATCGACGGCTACGAACTGCCCGAGGCGGTGTACGCCCGCCCCGAGATCCAGCGCGTCACCGCGCTCGCGTGCAATGCCACCACGATCGTCAACGACCTGTACTCCTTCACCAAGGAACTGGCCAGCGACCCCACCCATCTGAACCTGCCGCAGGTCATCGCCGCCAACGAGCGCTGCGGTCTCAAGGCCGCCTATCTGAAGGCGGTCGAGATCCACAACCAGATCATGGAGGCGTTCGAGGAGGAGTCGGCCCTGCTCGCCGCTACTTCACCGCTCGTCGAGCGCTACGCCCGGGGCCTGTCCGACTGGGTCGCCGGGAACCACGAGTGGCACTCCACCAACACCCACCGATACCACCTGCCCAACTACTGGTAGAGCGCGATCGAATGACAGAACGTCACACGCACCAACGCGAGGAGTCCCCGTTGACCATCGCCCCCGAAGCCGACACCAAGGCAGCATCGGTGCCGACCCAGTCCACGTACCAGACCCGCGTCGCGGACTACTGGAACGCCGAGGAGAACCCGGTCAACCTCGAACTCGGAAAGCTCGACGACCTGTACCACCACCACTACGGCATCGGGGACGCCGACCGCTCCGTGCTCGACGAACCCGATCCCGGGCTGCGCAAGGAGCGCATCACCACCGAACTGCACCGGCTGGAGCACGCCCAGGCCGAACTCCTCGCCGTGCGCCTGGGCCCCCTGTCCCCCGCCGACCGCGTCTTCGACGCCGGCTGCGGGCGCGGCGGCGGCAGTGTCGTGGCCAATCTGCGCTACGGCTGCCACGCCGACGGCGTCACCATCTCCGAGAAGCAGGCCGAGTTCGCGAACGCGCAGGCCCGCAAGCGGGGCATCGACGACCGGGTGCGCTACCACCACCGCAACATGCTGGACACGGGGCTGTCCACCGGGGCGTACGCGGCCTCCTGGAACAACGAGTCCACCATGTACGTCGAGCTCGACCTGCTGTTCGCCGAGCACGCCCGGCTGCTGCGCCGCGGCGGCCGCTACGTGGTGATCACCGGCTGCTACAACGACACCTACGGGCGCGCCTCGCGCGAGGTCTCCCTCATCAACGCCCACTACATCTGCGACATCCATCCACGCTCGGCGTACTTCCGCGCGTTGGCCCGCAACCGCCTCGTCCCGGTCCATGTGCAGGACCTGACGGCGGCGACCATCCCCTACTGGGAGTTGCGCCGCGAGGCCGATCACCTGGTGACCGGGATCGAGGACACGTTCCTGAACGCGTACCGAAACGGCAGCTTCCAGTATCTGCTGATCGCGGCGGACCGCGTCTGACAGTCCATCGGGCAGGCGTCGGCCACGGGCATTTCGTGGCCGACGGGTGTCTTCCCCCTTGCGCCGGGCCGTGCTTGCCTGGGGAGCCGTTTTCGGTGTCCGGGGCGGGAGTCGCCGTATGCGCAAGCCGTGGATCGTGGGGCCGCTGCTGGCCGCCGTGCTGCTCGGCGCGTGCGGGGATCCGGCGTCGGAGCCGGAGACCGCGCCGCCTCCGGCGGTGCCGAGGGCGTCGGTGACCACCCAACAGCGGGCGCCGGCCTCGGCCTCACCGAGCACCGACCCGGCGAAACCGCCCACCGTGCTGTATCTGGGCGACTCGCTCGCGATGGAGGCGCAGCGGGTGCTCGGCCAGGAGCTGCGCCGCGAGCTGCGGGCGACGTACACGAGCGCCCCCTACTCGGGCACCACCCTCTGCGACTACCTGGAGGGCACGGGCAAGCGATCCCTCGTCCCGGACGCGGACAAGGCGGCCGCCCTGGTGCGCCGGCTGCGGCCGGACTTCGTGGTGCTGCAGTTCTGGGGGAACGCCTGGGGTTACACGCCGTGCATGGACGGGATCACGTACGACGCCTCCCGGACCAGGTACGCCGAGCGGTACGAGGCGGACGCGAAAAGGCTCACCGAGCAGATCGCCGCGGCCGGCGAGACGCGGATCGTCTGGGTGCTCCAGGGTCCTGACCCGATCACGCCGGAGCGGGTCAGGCTCGTGAACTCGCTGTACGAGCTGCGTGCCGGTGCCTCAGGCGGTCTGCTCGCCGACGCGGGCGGGACGGTGAGCGCGGCCGGGGCCCGCCACTCCTGGGTCCAGTACCTGCCGTGCACGGCGTACGAGCGCGCACACGACGCGTACTGCACCCAGCCGGGCCGCGGCCGGACAGCCCTGCACCGGGATGACGACTACCTGCACTTCTGTCTGGCGCCCACGACCTCGACCCCGAAGCCGTGCCCGGTCCGCTCACCCGGGATCCTGCGGATCGCCCGGGAGATCACACGGGTGATCCGCGAGAGCCGGTAGGGCGGGTCTCACTCGCCGGCGTAGGCCTTCTCCAGGGCGGCGATGTCGAACTTCTGCATCGCCATGAACGCCTTGGTCACGCGGGCCGCCTTCACCGGGTCCGGGTCGGTGACCATCGCGTCGAGACGGTCCGGGACGACCTGCCAGGACAGGCCGAACCTGTCCTTGAGCCAGCCGCAGGGGCCGGGCTCGCCGCCGTTCTCGGTGAGCTTGGCCCAGTAGTGGTCGATCTCCTCCTGGTTCTCGCAGAAGATCATGAAGGAGGTCGCCTCGGTGAACTTGAACTGGGGGCCGCCGTTGAGACCGAGGAACTTGTGGCCGTTGGCCGTGAACTCGACGGTCATCACGCTGCCGGCGGGCTGCATCGCTCCCTCGGGGTAGCGCGCCACCTTGCCGACGCTGGAGTTCTTGAAGATCGAGACGTAGAAGTGGGCGGCCTCCTCGGCCTGGCCGTCGAACCAGAGACACGTGGTGAAACCGTCGGTTGCCATGAGTACCTCCTGGAGCGTGGATCCGCTGTCATGTGTGTCGACCGGTCCGCGCCGCGAAACTCATCGGCCGGAGGGTCGACAAATCCAGGTGGCCGATACACCCACACGAACTAGCATCCCGGCATGACGTCTTCGCCCATGGACAGCGTCCGGCCCTTCCGCCTCGACATCCCGCAGAGCGACCTCGACGACCTCCACGACCGCCTCGACCGCACCCGCTGGCCCGACGAGATCCCGGGTGCGGGATGGGCGTACGGCGTGCCGACCGACTATCTGCGCGACCTCGTACGGCATTGGCGGCACACCTACGACTGGCGTGCGGCTGAGGCCCGGCTGAACGAGTGGCCGCAGTTCATGACCACGATCGACGGGGCGAACGTGCACTTCGCCCACGTCCGCTCGCCCGAGCCGGACGCCACGCCGCTGATCATCACGCACGGTTGGCCGGGGTCGATCGTGGAGTTCCTCGACGTGGTGGGCCCGCTGGCCGATCCGGCCGCGCACGGGGGCGATCCGGCGGACGCCTTCCATGTCGTGGTGCCCAGCATCCCGGGGTTCGGGCTGTCGGGGCCGACGACCGAGCCCGGCTGGGAGGCGGGCCGGGTCGCCGACGCGTGGGCTGAGTTGATGCGCCGGCTCGGCTACGAGCGGTTCGGCGCGCAGGGCGGCGACTGGGGCGCGGCGATCTCCCGTGAGCTGGGCCGGGCCCATTCCGAGCGCGTCATCGGCGTCCATCTCAATCTGCTGCCGGGCGCGCAGGCGGCCACCGAGCCGACCCCGCAGGAACTCGACGCGCTGAGCCCCGAGGAGCGGGAGCGGGCGCTCACCTCGTGGCGCCGGTGGGCGGCCTGGTCGCGGGACGGGATCGGCTACTACCACCAGCAGGCCACCCGGCCGCAGACCCTGGCGTACGGGCTCTCCGACTCACCGGTGGGTCAACTCGCCTGGATCGTCGAGAAGTTCAGGGAGTGGACGGACTCCAAGGAACTGCCGGAGGAGGCGATCGACCGGGACCGGATGCTCACCAACGTGATGCTGTACTGGCTGACCGGGACCGCCGGTTCGTCCGCCCGCATCTACTACGAGCGTGCCCACGCGCGGGGCCGGGTGGCGAAGCCCTCCGAGCCGTCCTCCGCCCCGACCGCGCTCGCCCTCTTCCCCGCCGAACCGCAGATCCCGCTCCGGCACAAGGCGGAGCGCACCGAGAACCTGGTGCGCTGGACGGAGTTCGACCGGGGCGGGCACTTCGCGGCGATGGAGGAGCCCGATCTCATCGTGGGAGACGTGCGGGCGTTCTTCCGTCAGCTGCGGGAGGGCTCTGCCGTCAGCTGATCTGCCGAGGGCAGAGAATCCGGCCAGCGGCGTCGTCCGAGGTCAACAGTGGAGTCGACGGCATCCCCACCACGAGGAGAACCGATGACTCCACTCTCGACGCTCGCGCCCCGTGCCGAGGAGGGCGACGCCCCGCCGACCCGGTTCGACGACCATCTCGCCGCCCAACTGCTCGGACAGCGCATCGTGTTCCTCGGCACGGAGGTCACCGAGGCCTCCGCGAACCGGATCTGCGCGCAGCTGCTCCTGCTGTCGGCGGAGGACCCGCGCACCGACATCAGCCTGTACATCAACAGTCCGGGCGGGTCGGTGCACGCGGGCCTCGCCATCTACGACACGATGCGGCTCATCCCGAACGACGTCTCCACGCTCGCCATGGGATTCGCGGCCAGCATGGGCCAGTTCCTGCTCAGCGTCGGCACCGCGGGCAAGCGGTACACACTGCCGAACGCGCGGATCATGATGCACCAGCCGTCCGCCGGGATCGGCGGCACGACCGCGGACATCGAGATCCAGGCGGAGAACCTGGACTTCACCAAGCAGACCATCGAGCGGATCACCGCCGAGCACACCGGCCAGACCCCGGAGACCATCTCCCGGGACGGTGACCGCGACCGCTGGTTCACGGCCGAGCAGGCCACGGAGTACGGCTTGGTGGACCGGGTCGTGGAGTCCCTCGCGGACGTCCGCCCGGCCGCCTCGAAGCGACGGATGGGGCTGTGACATGGGCAACTACACGATTCCGTACGTCGTCGAGCGGACCGCGCACGGCGAGCGTTCCTCCGACGTCTTCAGCCGGCTGCTGTCGGAGCGGATCATCTTCCTCGGCACCGAGATCGACGACGGCGTCGCCAATGTCGTGATCGCACAGCTGCTGCATCTGGAGTCGTCGGCGCCGGAGAACGAGATCGCGATCTACATCAACTCCCCCGGCGGCTCGTTCACTTCGCTCATGGCGATCTACGACACGATGACGTATGTGCAGGCGCCGATCTCCACGTTCTGCGTGGGGCAGGCCGCGTCCACGGCCGCCGTGCTGCTGGCCGGCGGGGATCCGGGGCGACGGTTCGTGCTGGAGCACGCGCGCGTGCTGCTCGGGCAGCCCGCCACCGGGGGCAGCCGGGGCATGGTGTCCGACCTCGCCCTCCAGGCCAAGGAGATGGTCCGGATCCGCTCGCAGGTCGAGGAGGTGCTGGCGCGGCACACCCGGCACGACATCTCGACCCTGCGGGCGGACATGGACCGCGACAAGGTCTTCACCGCGCCGGAGGCCGTCGCATACGGGCTGGCCGACGAGGTGGTGAGCCGGCGCCTCGTGCGGGTCTGAGGCGCCGGCACATCCGTCATGCCGCCAGGCACAGCCCGTCGTACGACGAACCCGTCCTGGCGCGGCTGCCGCCCGGGACCCGGCGGCCGGTGACCCGGACGAGCTCGCCCTGCGCCAGCGACAGCAGGTCGCCGAGGCCGAGCCCCAGGGCGTGGGCCGCGGCCGCGAGAACCTCCGAGGAGGCCTCCTTGCGGCCGCGCTCCACCTCCGACAGATACGGCATGGAGATCCGGGCGGCGTCGGCCACGTCCTTGAGCGTCCGCTCCTGAGCGAGGCGCTCACGGCGCAGGACGTCACCGACGAGGTCCCGCCACAGGGGTTCCCTGGGCGCGGGGGCCTGCGGTACGGCGGCGGGGCGCGGGGGGCTCGGCGCGGTCGCCGGCGCGGCGGTGGCCCGGCGGTCGGACGGGGGGCGGGTCGTTCCCGGGCGCGCGGCCGACGGGTGGGCCGCGGGCGGGCGGGCGGCCGGCGGGCGCAGGGGAATGACGCGGGCTTCGTTCGGCGCTTGTTCGGTCACCTTCCCAGCCTAGGAACCTCGGGCGTCAGGGGAAGGGATCGGCGTTCCGCCCTGGGGGAAATCGCGGCTACTGCCCCACGCGGCCGTCGATCCGCTCCCGCAGGAAGTCGGCGTGGCCGTTGTGCCGGGCGTACTCCTCGATCATGTGGACCAGCAGTTCGCGCAGGGCGATCGGCTCGTCGCCGCCGTTGCCGATGACGTCGAGGCTCGGGGCCTCGGCCACGAAGCGTTCCGCGAAGGCGACTTCCGAGCGCCAGGTCGCCCAGGCCTCGGCGACGACCGCGGGGTCGGGTACGGCGCCGGTGAACTCTCCGTTCGGGTCGCCCTCGGTGCGGTAGTGGCGGGGGACGTCCTGCCCGGCCATGACGCGGCGGAACCAGACCTGTTCGACGCCGGCGAGATGACGCACCAGCCCGAGCAGGGAGAGGTCGGACGGGGGGACCGAGCGGCGGGCCATGTCCTCGGCGGCCAGATCGGCGCACTTCATCTCGAACGTCAGCCGCTGGTCGCTCAGATATCCGACGAGGGTCGCGAGTTCGCCGACGTAGCCGCCGTCACTGCGGGGATCGTCGTCGGGGGCGACCCACATGTCCCACCATCCGAAGCTGCGTCGGGGCAGCGCCTCTTCCGGCTTCGTGACATCGGTCATACGGGCGAGCATGGGCGGTCGGCAGGGGGACCGCCACCGGATTTCCGGCCGCCCCTCACTCGTCGGCCAGGCGCAGCACCGCCCGCACCCGCTTGCCGACCGGCACCCGCTCGACGGCGACCTCAGCGGCGAGCGCGTGCACTATCTCCAGGCCGTGCCGGCCGACCCGCTCGGGGTCCTTGGGGTAACGGCGGGGCAGGGCCGAGCTGCTGTCGTACACGCAGATCGTCAGCGCGTCGTCCGTGCCCTCCAGGTCCAGGATGTACGGGCCGTTGCTGTGCCGATCGGCGTTGGTGACCAGCTCGCTGACCACCAGGAGCACCTTGTCCTCGGCGGGCTCGCCGATCGTGGCGCACCACTCGGTCCTGAGCCTGCCGAGGAACAGCGCGGCGAAGGACCGTGCCTCGGCGATGCATCCCGGTTCACCGCTGTAGTGCGCCGCCCGTCTCAGCGGTTCCACGGGCACGTCGAAACCAGTAGGTATCACTGCCCCGTCCACGTGCTCGATCATGCGTTTCTCTCTCGGAAGCCGGCATCGGCCGGATGCTGCTGCACCAGTCCTGTTACCCAGAGCTGCGCCGTGCAGTCACCGTGCAGGTGGCGCCGTACGTCACAGCGGCGGGGACTGTGGTGCGGCCGAGGTGGGCGCCGACTGCGAGGTGGTGGTCGTGTCCTCGTCCGGGGGCGGCTGCGGGGCGGAGGTGTCGGGCGACTCGGGCTCGGTCGTCGGGGGCTCCGTCGTGTCCGTCCCGGGGGTGGACGTCTCCGGCGTCGACGTCTGCGGGGTCGTCGGGGGCGTCGGTGACGTGGGCGTCGTCACGCTCGCCGACGGGGTGGGCTTGGCCGGGCGGTCCGTCTTGCGGTCCTTGTCGCCGTCGTCGCCCCGGAGTCGGGCGACCCACTCGTCGCCGTCGGCGTCGAAGAGGACGAAGACGTTGATGATCGTCTGTGCGGGGGTGATCACGACGACGTTCGAGGAGCGGTACGACGGCCACGAGTCGCCGGTTCGCCTGGGCGTGCCCTGCTGGGCGACCGGCGGGGTCAGGGGGTTGCCGCAGGCGCAGCGCACCCGGGGCTCCCCGCGGTCGTCGACGAGGACCGCGGTGCCCGCCTGGAGGACGGCCTGGTAGCTGGTGGCGGCGCCGTCGACGTAGCCGTGGTTGGTGACGCGGGTGTCCAGGCGGAGCTGGACGGGGGTGAGCGAGCGCAGATAGGCGGGGACGTCGGCGGCGTCGACGCGGGCGACCGACGCGAACGCCCTGTTCTTCTCCGGGGCGGCCCGGAGGTGGTCGATCTGCTTCTCCACGTCGCAACTGGAGACCTTGCGGGTCCCGCCGTACAGGCCCGGCGCTCCGCCGTCGACTCCGCGTACCTCGTTCGACGGCGTCGGCTCGGTGGGCGGGGGTGGGGTGACGGGCGGGGCCGAGCTGTCCGTCGCGGTGGACTCGGTGAAGGGGTCGGGGCCCGCCTTGTCCGCGGCCTGCAGGAAGACCTCTCCGCTCTGTCCGGTGCCGCCGTCCGAGCCGCCGCCGCGGGAGAGGACGACGGCGGCGATCACCGCGGCCACGACCACGGCGGTGAGCGCCGCGATGCGGGGCGCCGACCGCCACCACGGGCGGTGGGGTTCGGGGCCGCCGCCCGGCGCGGGCGCTCCGCCGCCGGACGGGGGCTGCGAGGGCGGACCGGACGGCGGCTGGGAGGGGCCGGACAGGGGACCCGACGGCGGTCCTGTGGGCCGGTCGGACGACGGAGGTTCGACGCTCACGAAGCCTTCTTCCAGTTCACCGGATTTGCCACCTTCTATGGCATTTCGCAACGCTCCCATTCTGTGGGCCGATCCCGCGCCACCCGCAAGCCGACGCGTACGGCCCTCCCGGCGGGCGCACCGAACGGGCGCTGCTTAGCGTGGGCAGGGTGAGTGCGGCGACCTCCTCCCGTCCGGCCGTGGCCGCCCATGGCTGGGTGCAGGCTCTCGCCGTGGTGCTGGCCGGGCTGGTCGCGATGGGGGTGGTCGCGGCGCTGGGGCTGTGGGCGGCCGGGGCCGGGGAACTCCCCGACAACGCCTTCCCGCGGGTCGTCGCGGCGACGATGGTCACAGCGGTCGGCGGCACGGTCGAGCTGTCGGGGAACGCCGGCGGGCTGGCCGAGTCCGATGCCGGTCTGACCGTGATCCCGTTGTCCGTCACGCTCACCGGCGCACTCGTGCTCGCCGCCGGTTTCCTGTGGCCGCTGCGGCACCGGGCGGTCGCGGGCGCCGGGGAGCTGGCGGGATGGGCCGTGCGGATCGCCGTGCTGTGGCTGGCCGCGCTGCTGGCGCTGGCCTTCTCCGCCCGGCAGACCTTCTCCCTCTCCCTGAGCGACCTCGGGCAGGAGGAGCTCGGCGACCTCGGTGACCTGTTCGGCATCTCGCCCGAGGTCGGCTTCACCACCGACGTCCCGGCGACGGTGTTCTTCGGGCTGCTCTGGCTGGCGGGCGTGCTGGTGCTGGCCCTGTTGGTCTCGCGCGGGGCCCCGCTGCCGGGGCGGCTGCTGCGCTTCCAGGAGTCGGTGCGGCCGGCCGCGTACGCCATGGTGCTGCTGTTGCTCGCGTATGTCGGGCTGGGCGTGGTGATCGGCCTGGTCGTCGCGGCGACGCGCGGGCACGCGGCCGAGACGTTGGCGGTGATCCTGCTCGGGATGCCGAACCTGGTGTGGCTCGCCCTGACGATCGGGCTCGGCGCGACCTGGAACGGCCGGGTGGACGGGCCGTTCGGGCTGCCCATGCCGCATGTGCTGGACGAGGTGCTGCGCGGCAAGGAGGTCGCCGAGCTGAACCTGGGCACGCTGGCCGAGCACGACGGGCGGGTGTGGTGGCTGGTCGCCGTGGACGCGGTGCTGTTGCTGGCGGCCGCGTTCGTGATGGCACGGCGTTCGCCGGCCCGGATGCGGGCCTGGCAGCACGCCGTGCACATGGCGGTCGCGCTGGCCCTCACGGTGCTGATGATCTGCCTCGTCGGCCGGATCTCCGCGCACTACGGCCTGTCGGTGCTGGGCATCGGCGACCTGGGCGGGGACCTGGCCGGCGAGCTGTTCCTACGGCCCGAGGTGTGGACGGCCCTCGGACTGGCGCTGCTGTGGGGGCTGGTGGCCGGGTTCCTCGGCGGGCTGCTGGCGCGGCGGGTCCGGCACAGGGGCGGGGTCCAGGCAGGGGGCGAAGGCTGAACGGGCCGCCGTCCCCCGCGTGCCGACCGGCCGGCGGTCTCGGCTTCAGGCCCGGCTCGGCGTTCAGCGCCGGAAGACCGGCTCCGCCCAGCGAGGCGGCGGCTTCGGCTCGTACTTCGCCGACTCCTTCGCCGACTCCTTCGGCGGCCCCGCGACGGCGGCCCCCCTCGACGCTCCCGCGGCCCCCGGCCCATTCGACCGTTCCGCGTCCGCCGGCTCCTCTCCCACTCCCACGACCCTGAGGTCCACCTCCGTCGGAGCATGCCCCGCCCCGGTGCCACCGGCCACAGCCGCGCGCAGGTCGGCGACAAAGGCGAGGCACGAGTCCTGACGGTCGTCCGGGCTCTTGGCCAGCGCCGAAACGAAGACGGCGTCGACGGGCGGGGCGAGGTCGGGGCGGGCCTCGGTCAGGGGCGGTGGCTCGTCGTACTGGTGGGCCCACAGCAGGGCCATGTCGTTGTCTCGGCGAAACGGCGGACGGCCCGCCAGGCATTCGTAGACCACGCAGGCGAGGCCGTACACGTCGCAGCGCGCGTCGACCGGCTTGCCGGAGATCTGCTCGGGGGCCACGTAGTCGAGGGTGCCGACGAACTGGCCGACGGTGGTGAAGCCGGTCAGGGACAGCGACTTCTTGGTCAGGCCGAAGTCGGTGAGGTAGACGTGCTCGGGGTGGTCGCTGTCGGTGCCGCGTGCGACGAGGATGTTGCCGGGCTTCACGTCCCGGTGGACGAGGCTGTGCTCGTGCGCGGCGTCGAGGGCGGAGGCGACCTGGGCGGCGATGCGCAGGACCGTCCCGGGCGGCAACGGGCCCTGGCGGTCCAGGAGATGGCGCAGGTCGCTGCCGGCGACGTAGCGCATGGCGATGTACAGGACGCCGTCCGTCTCGCCCGCCTCGAAGACGGGCACGATGTGCGGGTGGTCGATCGCGGCGGCGGCCCGGGACTCATGGGTGAAGCGGCGGCGGAAGGTGTCGTTGCGGGCGAGTTCGGGGGCGAGGAGCTTCAGCGCGACGGTGCGTTCCAGGCGCAGGTCCCGTGCGCGGTAGACCACGGCCATGCCGCCCCGGCCGATCTCGCGCTCGATGCGGTAGCCGGCGACCTGGCGGCCGATCAGCTCGGAGGGGCGGCCGGAGAACAGGCTCGTGTCACGGGCCATCGGGCGTCACGACCTGGGTCGGGGCCTGGCCGGGTTCCGCTTCGGCGCGGGGCGCGTCGTCCGTCGCGTAGGTGCTCAGCCGCGTGCCGTCCGCGAACAGCCATCGCCCGTGCTCGGTGTCGTACAGCCACACGGACTCCCCGTCGACGACGACCCCGACCCGTACGCCGCGCGTGCGGCCGCGGAAGGACTCGCCGTCCAGGCCGCCGGCCGCCAGGTCCTCCACCGCGGACCGGTAACCGGACAGTGCCCGCTCGGCCCGGGCGAGCAGCGGGCGCGGGTCGGCGGTACGGGCGAGCGGGCCGTCGGCGGTGGGCGGGTCCTGGGGTACGGCGACCAGGAACCGGCCGTCGACCCAGGCCGACCAGCCGTTGGCGCACAGGATGTGCCCCCAGTCGCCGCGCCGCTCGACGAGCTGGACCGGCAGGTAGGCGTCGAGGGGCACGGTGGGCCGGGCGGGGTCGGGTGCCTCCCAGGCGGGCATGCCGTGACCGGGGACGACGTGGGTGGGCCGGAAGCCGGGGGAAGTCATCGCGCGGGCCTACTTCCGCATCACGACGGGTTCGCGCCGGCGCAGCAGCCGGGAGACGACGAAGCCGAAGATGAAGGAGAGCACGACCAGCATGGCCACGTTGAACAGCCACACCCCGGCCGAGTGCCTGAACAGCGGATCGCCGGTCAGGTCGCCGGGCACGATCCGGGCCAGCCCGACGGTGCCGGCCATCGCGCCGAGGGCCCATCGCGAGGGCACCAGCCAGGACAGCTGCTCCAGGCCGGGGACGCCGTGCAGCTTGAGCAGGGCGCCGCAGAAGACGACCTGGACGATGGCGAGCAGTACGAGCAGCGGCATCGTCACCTCCTCCTTGCGCACCAGCGCGGAGACGACGAGACCGAGCATCATCGCGGTGAAGGCCAGCAGTGCGACGGCGACGGTGATTTCGACCAGGGGCGGCATCAACACGCCTTCGCCGCCCGGGGCGTTGAGGTCGACGCCGAGCAGGGCGACCAGGGTCAGTACGACGGCCTGGAGCACGGTGATCGTGCCCAGGACCACCACCTTGGACAGCAGGTACGCCGATCTGGACAGGCCGACCGCGCGCTCGCGCCGGTAGATGACGCGCTCCTTGACGAGTTCGCGCACCGCGTTCGCCGCGCCGGTCAGGACGCCGCCGACGCACAGGATCAGCAGCGCGTTCATCGCCGTCTCCTGGGTCAGCCTGCTGCCCGCCAGGGCGCGGGCCATCGCGCCCATCACGAACGGCAGGGCGATCATGATGGCCAGGAAGGTGCGGTCGGCGCCGAGTGCGGAGGCGTAGCGGCGGATCAGGGTGCCGAGCTGGGCGGAGCGACCGCGCGGCCGGGGCGGCCGGCTGACGACGACCGGGTCGGTGCGGGACTGCCGGGGCTGTGCGGTCGCGTCGGCGATGTACTGCTGCTGGAAGAGCGAGGTCCGGTAGTCGCCCGCCCAGTCCCGGTCCTGGTCGTGCTCGAACGCCTCGAAGGCCTCCGGCCAGTGCTCGAAGCCGAAGTAGGGCAGTGCCTCCTCGGGCGGTCCGTAGTAGGCGATGCGTCCGCCGGGCGCGAGGACGAGGAGGCGGTCGCAGACGTCGAGGCTGAGCACACTGTGGGTGACGACGATGACCGTGCGGCCGTCGTCGGCGAGGCCGCGCAGCATGTGCATCACCGAGCGGTCCATGCCGGGGTCGAGCCCGGAGGTCGGTTCGTCGAGGAACAGGAGCGAGGGCTTGGTCAGCAGCTCCAGGGCGACGCTGACGCGTTTGCGCTGCCCGCCCGACAGGCTGTGCACGGGCTGCCCGGCGCGCTGCTCCAGGCCCAGCTCGTGGATGACCTCGTCGACCCGGGCCCGGCGTTCGGCCTTGGCGGTGTCCTGGGGGAAGCGCAGCTCGGCGGCGTAGGACAGGGCGCTGCGGACGGTGAGTTGGGCGTGCAGGATGTCGTCCTGCGGGACCAGGCCGATGCGCTGACGCAGCTCGGCATAGTCGCGGTAGAGGTCGCGGCCGTCGTAGAGCACGGTGCCGTGGTCGGCGGGGCGCTGTCCGGTCAGGGCGTTGAGGAGCGTGGACTTGCCGGCGCCGCTCGGACCGACGACGGCGAGCAGGCACTTCTCCCCCACCGGGAAGGAGACGTGATCGAGCAGGGTCTTGGTGCCCCGGTCGACGGTGACGGCGAGGTCCTGCACCTCCAGGGAGATCTCGCCGGTGTCGACGTACTCCTGGAGCTGGTCCCCGACCAGGCAGAACGCGGAGTGGCCGATGCCGACGATGTCGCCGGGGGCGATCGGGGCGCCGGTGACCGGGGCTCCGTTGAGGTAGGTGCGGTTGTGGCTGCCCAGGTCGGCGATCTCGTAGCTGCCGTCGGGCAGGGCGCGCAGCTCGGCGTGGTGGCGGGAGACGACGAGGTCGTCGATCACCAGGTCGTTGTCGGCGGCTCGGCCGATGCGGACGGTGCGGGTGGGCAGCGGGCGGACGTTGGTGGGCTGCCGGAAGGTGCCCGTGCGTCCGGGCATGGAGACGGCCGAGGGGCGTTCCGGCGCGCGGGTCGGGGTGGTGCGGTCCAGCAGGATCGCGCGGGGGCCGTCCGCGGGGTTGCCGAAGCGGATGACGGTGCCGGGGCCGACGTCCCACTCCTGGACGCGGTGACCGTCGGTGTAGGTGCCGTTGGTGCTGTTGTCGTCCGCGAGCGTCCAGTGGCCGGCCTCGGGTCGCAGCACGGCGTGGTGCCAGGAGACGCGGGAGTCGTCGATGACGATGTCGCTGAGCGGGTCGCGTCCGACGCGGTAGTCGCGGCCCGGGGTCATCACGGTCGAGCCCGAGTCGGTCTCCAGGACGAGTACGGGGGCAGTCGGTGCGTACGAACGCTCCGCCATGCCAGGATTCTATCGATCTGCCCCTGTATGCGCCTGCCTGCACCTGCCTGCGCCAGGGGCTCGGAAGGGCGGGGATCGCTTCGCCACGGGGGTCAGCCGACGGGTACGAAGAGCGCCGGGAGGGTGCGCTGCATGCGCAGTGCGTCCACCGACTCGGCGAGCAGTTCGTACTCGGTGGTTTCGTCGCTCACGGCGATCCGGACCAGGCGTCCGGCCGCCAACTCGTCGGCGACCAGCTCCTGTTGTCCGACGTCGCCACACCACTTGCGCAGTACGGCGGGGACGTCGGGCACGGTGTCGGCGACCGGGACGAGCGCACTGGGTGGGAAGTGCTCCGCCTCCGGTCGCGGGTCTAATCGCTCGGCCATCCAGGACGCCCGGTCGCGCAGCCACCACAGGGCCAGCGCCAGGGTGGGTGCCCGGTAGGTTCCCAGGGGTACCCCGATGCGCCGCCCGCCGCAGACGCCGTAGGCGGTGACATGGCAAAGGAACTCGTCGTGCACGCAAGCCTCCCCCGTGGTGCCGTGTTCGCCTCTCGGCGGACCTCGCTTTCCGTGCGGCTCGTGAGCGGTGCGTAAGGGCGCCGTCGCCCCATGTGAAGCGCCCACGTAGTTGAGTATGTTCACTACTGAAACACTGTCACCACGACTTTCCGGCCACTCTCCTGGCATATTCACAGCATTCGTTGGCCGAAATGCGGCGGGTACACGTCAAGTCGGCCTCACCGGCGGGGCATTACCTCGGGCGTAATCGAGCTTTCCGGCACGGGCGGGCATCGTGGCGGTACCGGGTCACCGAGACCGGGATCCGGTTCCTGAGCAGCATCGACGACCTCGTGGAGGCTGATCCGCCATGCCCGCGCACACCGACCGTTACGGACACGCCGTCGCCCTCTACTTCGCGGCCTGGAACACCCGCGAGCCCGACGCCCTGGCCCGGGCGGTCGCCACGGCGTGGAGCCCGCAGGGCGGATACACCGACCCTCTCGCCGAGGTCCGCGGACACGAGGGGATCGTGGCCGTCATCTCGGCGGCGCACGCGAAATTCCCCGGCTTCGTCTTCCGGCTCAACAGCTCCGTCGAGGGCCACCACGACACGGCCCGCTTCTCCTGGGAGCTCGTGAACGAAGCCGCCGGCTCGGCGCCGGTGGCCGGGTCCGATGTGATCACGCTGGATACCGAGGGGCGGATCACGGCCGTGCTCGGCTTCCTGGACCGGCTTCCGGCCGGGGCGTGAGGTCCGCGATGAGTTTCCGCGCTCGCGGCGGTCTTCACCACACGACCACCGCGAGCGGAGGAACCACCATGACCACGACCGCCAAGCTGGACGAGGAGTTCACGGCCGTCCTGCGCAAGAGTCCGAACGAGGGCGGCTGGACCTATCTCGTCTGGCCGAGGAGCGTCGACTTCTTCGGCACCCGCGGGCTCATCAAGGTCCGCGGCACGATCGACGGACACCCCTTCCGCAGTTCGTTCATGGCCCTGGGCGACGGCACGCACAAGCTGCCGGTGAAGGCCGACATCCGCAAGGCCATCGGCAAGACGGAGGGCGACACGGTCACCGTCCGCCTGGAGGAGCGGATCAGCTCCTAGCGGCTTCCCGGTAGCGCCGGGGCGCGACGCCGACCGCCCGCTTGAAGGCGTTGCTGAAGGCACTTTCGGAGGTGTAGCCGACGGAACGGGCGAGCGCCGCGACCGGGGCCGTGTCCTGCCTGAGGGCGCGGGCGGCCAGGCTCATGCGCCAGTTCAGCAGATACGTCAGGGGCGGCACCCCGGCCGCCTCCTTGAACCGTACGGCGAAGGTGGTCCGGGACATCGCGGCCGCCCGGGCGAGCTCCTCCAGCTGCCACGGGTGGCTCGGATCGCCGTGCATCAGGCGCAGGGCAGGGGCGAGTCGTTCGTCGGCCAGGGCGCGCAGCCAGCCCGGCGGCAGCCCCTCCGACTCGACGAGGCAGACCCGCAGCACCTGTACGAACATCAGCTGGGCCAGGTGGTCGGAGGCGAAGTCGACCCCGGCCCGGCGTGTCTTCACCTCCTCGGCCAACTGCCCGATCAGCCAGCGCAGCGCCGAGGCCTCGGCCGCGTCGGACCGTACGTGGATCAGCTCCGGCAGTGCCCGGCGCAGCAGTTCGCCGCTGTCCCGGCTCAGGTCGATGTGCCCGGAGACGCAGACGACGTCCTCGTCCGTGCCGGCACCGAGCCGCGCCGTCCGGGTGACGGGGTCCACGGTGACGTCGGCGGAGTCCAGCGGTTCGACGCCGAGCTCACTGCACAGGACATACGGCCGGCGCCCGTCGGAGACCACCACGTCCCCCTCGGACAGCTTCAACGGCTCGCCGCCTTCCTCGCGGACCAGCAGACAGCTGCCCCGCACCACGGCCACCACCTTCAGCTTGTCGCGCCCGCGCAGCCGGATCGCCCAGGTGCCGCCGGCGGTGAAGCCACCGGAGAGCACGCTGCGGGCATCGGCGACGGCGAGGGCCTCGGACAGCGGATCTGCGGTCATGCTCGAACTATCACGCAAGTAATGCGGATTCTCAAGTATTCATCGTACGGAACCGCGTCCTTACGGTGGTCTGGTCGGCTCACGTTGAGGAGATACGCACCATGACCACCGCACAGCACCCCCTGCCCTCCGGCTTCGGCGCCGCGTCCACCGCCGAGGAGGTGATCAAGGGGGTCGACCTGACCGGCAAGGTCGCGATCGTCACCGGCGGTTATTCCGGCATCGGCCTGGAGACGGCCCGGGTGCTGCGCTCGGCCGGCGCCGAGGTCGTCGTACCGGCGCGGGACCTGGAGCGGGCACGGGCCGCGCTGACGGACGTGCCCGGGGCCGAGGTCGAGTACCTGGACCTGCTGGACCCGGCGTCGATCGACGCCTTCGCGGAGAAGTTCCTGGCCTCCGGGCGTCCGCTGCACATCCTGGTCAACAGCGCCGGGATCATGGCGACCCCGCTGACGCGGGACGCGCGCGGGTACGAGGCGCAGTTCGCCACCAACCATCTGGGGCACTTCCAGCTGGTCGCCCGGCTGTGGCCCGCGCTGGTCGCGGCCGACGGGGCGCGGGTCGTGGCCGTGTCCTCGCGGGGCATCCGCTTCGGCAACGTCGACTTCGACGACCTGCACTTCGAGCACCGGCCCTACGAGCCCTTCGTCGCCTACGGCCAGTCCAAGACGGCCAACGCGCTCTTCGCCGTGGAACTGGACCGGCGCGGGCGGCCCCAGGGGGTGCGAGCCTTCTCCGTGCACCCCGGCACGATCATCGAGACCGGCCTCGCCAAGCACGTCTCCGCGGAGGTCGTCCGGGCGGCCGGTGTCCTCGACGAGCAGGGGCGGCCCGTACGGGACCCGTCCCGCCAGCTGAAGACGGTGGAGCAGGGAGCCGCCTCCAGCGTCTGGTGCGCCACCAGCCCGCAGCTGGCCGCACTGGGCGGGGTCTACTGCGAGAACTGCGACGTCAGCCCCCTGGTGGCCGACACCGACGAGGCCGGGTGGCGCGCCGGAGCGGAGACGCCGGGCGTGCTGTCCTACGCCGTGGACCCAGAGGCGGCGGCCCGCCTCTGGGAGGTCAGCGAGCGCCTTACGGCTTGAGAATCGCCTCGATGCGGGCCAGCTCGTCGGCGTCGAAGTCCAGGTTGCGGATGGCCGCGACACTGTCCTCGATCTGCTGCGGGCTGCTCGCACCGACGAGCGCCGAGGTCACCCGGCCGCCGCGCAGGACCCAGGCGAGAGCCAGCTGGGCCAGGGTCTGGCTGCGGGACTTGGCGATCTCGTCGAGGGCGCGCAGCTTGCCGATCAGGTCGTCGGTGATCGCGTCGACGTTCAGAAACGGGCTGCCGCTCGCGGCCCGCGAGTCCTTCGGGATGCCGTCGAGGTAGCGGGAGGTCAGCTGGCCCTGCGCCAGCGGGGAGTAGACGATCGAGCCGACCTGGAGCTCGTCCAGGGCGTCGAGGAGTCCCTCCTCCTCGGGGCGGCGGTTCAGCATCGAGTAGGCGGGCTGGTGGATGAGCAGCGGGGTGCCCAGCTCACCCAGGATGCGGGCGGCCTCGCGGGTCTGCTCGGGCGAGTAGTTGGAGACGCCGGCGTACAGCGCCTTGCCCTGCTGCACCGCCGAGTGCAGGGCGCCCATCGTCTCCTCCAGCGGAGTCTCCGGGTCGGGGCGGTGCGAGTAGAAGATGTCGACGTAGTCCAGGCCCATCCGCTTCAGGCTCTGGTCGAGCGAGGACAGCACGTACTTGCGCGAGCCCCACTCGCCGTACGGGCCGGGCCACATCAGATAGCCGGCCTTGGTGGAGATGATCATCTCGTCGCGGTACGGCGCGAAGTCCGCCTTCAGCGCCTCGCCGAACGCCGACTCGGCGGCGCCGGGCGGCGGGCCGTAGTTGTTGGCCAGGTCGAAGTGAGTGACGCCGAGGTCGAAGGCGCGGCGCAGGATGGCCCGCTGGGTCTCGACCGGGCGGTCCGGACCGAAGTTGTGCCACAGTCCGAGGGACAGCGCGGGGAGCTTGAGGCCGCTGCGTCCGGTGCGCCGGTAGGGCATGTCCGCGTAGCGGTCGGTGTGTGCGGTGTACAACGCGACTCCAGAGGGGTTGGCACACGAAGGACGGCTCCGAAGAGCCGGTAATCCAGTCGCCGTCCATGCTGTCGCGACCTGCGGGCAGTGGTCCAACAGGTAAATCAGATGGGATTCAGCGGCTAGGCTGCTCAATCATGGAACTGCGCCATCTCCAGCACTTCGTGGCGGTCGCCGAGGACCAGCACTTCACCCGGGCGGCCGAGCGACTGCTGGTGTCCCAGTCCGGCCTGTCGGCGTCGATCCGGGCTCTGGAGCGGGAGTTGCAGACCCCGCTGTTCGTGCGCACGACCCGGCGGGTGACGCTCACTCCGGCCGGCCGCGCCCTGCTGTGCGAGGCGGAGCGGATCCTGGCGCAGGTGCGGGCCGCCCACGAGGCGGTCGCCGCGGTGCAGGGCGTGCTGCGCGGGATGCTGGCGCTCGGGTCCGAGCAGTGCATCGCCGGGGTGCATGTGGCGGGGCTGCTCGCGGCCTTCCGGCGGGAGCATCCGGACGTGGAGATCTGTCTGCGGCAGGCGGGCTCGGGCGCGCTGGCGGAGGAGGTCGCGGCCGGACGCCTGGATCTGGCCTTCGCGGTGCGGACGGCGCAGGAGGACACCGACCAGTTGCGTGTCGTACCGCTGACCAGCGAGCCCATGACCGTCCTGTGCCACCCGAGCCACCGCCTCGCCGTCGCCGGGGCCGCGGTCACTCCGGGGGATCTGGGCGGGGAGGTCTTCGTCGACTTCCATCCGGACTGGGGGCCGCGCCGCGCCACCGACGCGGTGTTCGCCGCCGCGGGCGTACGGCGGACCGTGTCCCTGGAGGTCAACGACGTGCACAGCCTGCTGGACCTGGTGGACGAGGACCTCGGCATCGCCGTCGTACCGCGCCACTTCCGGCACAAGCGGCCGTCCCTGACCGCCCTGCCGGTGAAGGGCACGGGCGAGACCGTCTACGAGACGGTCGCCCTGCTGCCGCCCGCGCAGGCCACGAGCCCGGCGGCCCGGGCCCTGATGGCGCTGCTGGAAACGGAAGGCGCGTGACGGACGGCTGAAGGGGCGCGTGCGGGACGGCTTTGCGCGATGGTGGAGCCATGCATGCGAAGGACATCCTCATCGACGGGTACAACCGCATCCAGGAAGAAGTCCACGCCGCCGTCGAGGGCCTAGGCCCGGACGAGCTCAGCGCCCGCCCCTCCCCCGACGCCAACTCCGTCGCCTGGCTGATCTGGCATCTCACCCGGGTCCAGGACGATCACCTCGCCGACGCCTTCGACCTCGACCAGGTGTGGCTGACGCAGGACTACCAGAAGACCTTCGGCCTCGATCTGCCCCGCCACGACACGGGCTACGGCCACACCCCGGCGAAGGTCGCCAAGGTCCGGGTCGACTCCGGCGACCTGCTGACCCGCTACTACGACGCCGTGCACACCCAGACCCTCGGGGCCCTGCGCGAGGTCGCCGCCAAGGACCTGGAGCGGATCGTGGACGAACGCTGGGATCCACCGGTGACCCTGGGCGTACGGCTGGTCAGCGTCCTGTCCGACGATCTCCAGCACGTCGGACAGGCCGCCTATGTGCGGGGGCTGCTACCGAACCTGTAGCCCCGCGGGCCGTCTCAGAGCGCGGCCGCGTAGCCCGGCAGAACGACGTCCTCGATGAGGGCCTTGCGCTCGTCGAACGGGATGAAGGCGCTCTTCAGGGCGTTCACCGTGACCGTGCGCAGGTCCTCCACCGTCCAGCCGGCCTCCTCGACCAGCAGCGACATCTCCCGGGTCATCGTCGTCCCCGACACCAGACGGTTGTCGGTGTTGAGGGTGACCCGGAAGCCGAGGTCCTTCAGCGCGGTGATCGGGTGCCCGGATATGGAGGTGGCGGCGCCGGTCTGGAGGTTGGACGTCGGGCACATCTCCAGGGCGATACGGCGGTCGCGGACCCAGCCCGCCAGGCGGCCGAGCTTGCCGTCCACGATGTCGTCGGTGATGCGCACGCCGTGACCGATGCGCTGGGCGCCGCAGATCTGGAGCGACTGGTGGATGCTGGACAGGCCGTCGGCCTCACCGGCGTGGATGGTGAAGGGCACGCTCTCGCGACGCAGGTGCTCGAAGGCGTCGAGGTGGTCGGCGGCCGGGAAGCCGGCCTCGGCGCCGGCGATGTCGAAGCCCACCACACCCGCGTCCCGGAAGGCCACGGCGAGGTCCGCCGCCTCGCGCACCCGGTCGAACATCCGCATCCCGCACAGCAGGGTGCCGACGCGCACCGGAGTGCCGGCGGCCGCGGCCTTCGCCATACCGGCGGCGAGGCCCTCCTGTACGGTCTCGACGACCTCGGCCATGGTCAGCTCGCCGTTGGTGTTCAGCTCCGGGGCGTAGCGCACCTCGCCGTAGACGACCCCGTCCGCGGCCAGGTCGAGCACGTACTCCTCGGCGGTGCGCAGCAGGCCCTCGCGGGTCTGCATCACGGCGAGGGTGTGCTCGAAGGTGGCGATGTAGCGGACCAGGTCTCCGGAGTTCGCGGCCTCGAAGTACCAGGCGGCGAGCTCGTCGGGGTCGGTGGTCGGCAGGGTGTGGCCGACCTCGGCCGCGAGCTCCACCAGGGTCGCGGGGCGCAGGCCGCCGTCGAGGTGGTCGTGCAGGACGGCCTTGGGGAGGCGGCGGATCACGTCTGTGTCTACGCGCGTAGCATTCATGGTGCGGTCTCTCTTTGAGCGGGGCGGTTCGAAGCGGCGAAGGGAGCGTTCAGTCCGCGGGCTGGAGCAGGTCCCAGCGGTTGCCGTACAGGTCCTGGAAGACGGCGACCGAGCCGTACGGCTCATGCCGGGGCTCCTCCAGGAAGGTCACGCCGGCGGCGAGCATCCGGGCGTGGTCGCGGGCGAAGTCGTCGGTGTGCAGGAAGAACCCGACGCGCCCGCCGGTCTGGTCGCCGACCCGGGCACCCTGCTCGTCCCCCTTGGCGCGGGCCAGCAGCAGTGCGGTGCCCTGGTCGCCGGGCTGAACGACGACCCAGCGGGAGCCGTCCGGGCGCGGGGCGTCCTCGGCGAGCCGGAAGCCGAGGGCTTCGGTGTAGAAGCGGATCGCCTCGTCGTAGTCGTCGACGACGAGGGTGACCAGGGCGATGCGTCTCATCGGGGCCTTCCGGGAGGTTCGATTGACGGGAGAGGTTATACGTAAAACCTAGTCGGCGCCAGTCATACCCGGGACCTTCGCCCTACGCCTCTCGCCCGAGGTGCGAAAGGCGGCCGACGACTAGCGTTTCCGGGCATGACGATCATGGATGAGCCGCGCAGCCCGGAGCGTCGCAAGCGGGACGTGCTGGACCGGCTGGAACGGGAGACGGACGTCTGGGTGGCCTCGGCGGACAGTGACGGGGTGCCCTGTCTGGTCGCGCTGTGGTTCGTCTGGGACGGCGAGGCGCTCTGGATGGCCACGCGTCCGGGCAACCCCACGGGCCGCAATCTGCGCGCCGGCCGCCTGACCCGGCTGACCTTCGGGGACACGCGTGACGTCGTCCTCATCGACGGCGAGGTGGACGTCCACACCGACGACGAGGTGCCGGTCGCGGCCGCCGAGGCGTTCCGCGCGAAGACGGGCTGGGATCCACGCGCGGACTCCGCGGCGTACTCCTACTACCAGGTACGTCCCGTGGCGGTGCAGGCATGGCATGAGGTGCACGAGCTGCCTGGGCGGCATCTGATGCGAAGCGGAACGTGGCTTGTCTGAACAACTTCCATTGCGTACGTCCCCGCGCCATCCAATTCCCGCACGAGTGTTACCTGAGAGTAATCCCTGATGGTTTGATGTGCGGCGCCCCTCAACCCCCTTCGATCACAGGGAGATCCAGTGACGCTCCTCGCACACCGCCGTGCACAGGGCTCGGCCGTGCTAGCGCTCTCGCTCGCCACCGCCGGTCTCGTGGGCTCGGCGCCCACCGCGTCCGCCGCCGAGCAGACGCCGCCGCTCAAGGTGCTGACGTACAACGTCTTCCTGTTCAGCAAGGCTCTGTACCCGAACTGGGGCCAGGACCACCGGGCCACCGAGATCGCCAAGGCGCCGTTCGTGCAGGGCAACGACGTGGTCGTCCTCCAGGAGGCGTTCGACAACTCTTCCTCGGACGCGCTGAAGAGCTCGCTCGCCGGCCGGTACCCGTACCAGACCCCGGTCGTCGGGCGCGCCAAGAGCGGCTGGGACGCCACCGGTGGGGCGTACTCGGCGACGACGCCGGAGGACGGCGGGGTCACGATCCTCAGCAAGTGGCCGATCGTGCGCAAGGAGCAGTGGGTCTACAAGGACGCGTGCGGCGCGGACTGGTGGTCCAACAAGGGCTTCGCCTACGTCGTGCTGAACGTGAACGGCACCAAGGTGCACGTCGTCGGCACGCACGCCCAGTCGACGGACCCGGGCTGCGATGCGGGCGAGGCGGCCGCCATGCGCAGCCGGCAGTTCAAGACGATCGACGCGTTCCTGGACGCCAAGAACATCCCGGGATACGAGCAGGTGCTGCTCGCCGGTGACCTGAACGTCGACTCGCGCACGCCCGAGTACGCCTCGATGCTCGCCGACGCCGGGCTGGTGGGGGCCGACGCGCGCACCGGGCACCCGTACTCCTTCGACACGCAGGACAACTCCATAGCCCGCGACCGCTACCCCGACGACCCGCGAGAGGACCTGGACTACGTCCTGCACCGCGCGGGCCACGCCCGTCCCACGGTGTGGAAGAACGACGTCGTCAAGGAGCAGAGCGCGCCCTGGACGGTGACGAGCTGGGGCACCGACTACACGTACACGAACCTGTCCGACCACTACCCGGTGACCGGGTACACGGGCTGAGTGATGCCGGCGGTCCGGCTCAACCGGCCTGTTCCCGGGCCGCGTTGAGCCGGGCCGGCTCGTCGCCGGTCAGGCGTACGGCTCCCGCGGCCACGTTCTCGATCAGGTGGCCGGGGTTGCCGGTGCCGGGGATGGCGAGCACGTGCGGGCCCTGGTGCAGGGTCCAGGCGATGCGCACCTGGGCGGGGCTCACGCCGTGCGCCCGCGCCACGGCGCGCACCTCGTCGTCGTGGGCGGCGGTCGCGCCCCCTTCCCCCGCGTCCCCGGCGACCGCATAGAACGGCACGAAGGCGATGCCCTGCTCGCCGCACAGGCGCAGCAGTTCGTCGGCCTCGGAGTCGGGCCGGTCGAGCGCGTACCGGTTCTGTACGCACACCACGGGCGCGATGGCCTGCGCCTCGGCGAGATGCCGTGGCTCCACGGCCGAGATGCCGAGGTGCCGGATCAGACCGGCCTGGCGCAGTTCGGCCAGCGCCCCGAAGTGCTCGGCGATGGAGTCCTGCCGCATCCGGCGCAGATAGACGACGTCCAGGTGGTCGCGGCCGAGCTGGCGCAGGTTCTCCTCGACGTGGCCGCGCAGTTGGTCGGGGCGGGCGGAGGTGCCCCACTCCCCGTCGTAGCCGCGGAAGGGGCCCACCTTGGTGGCGATGACCAGGTCGTCGGGGTACGGCGCCAGCGCGGTGTTGATCAGTTCGTTGGCGGAGCGGGTGGCGGAGAAGTAGAAGGCCGCCGTGTCGATGTGGGTGACGCCGAGCTCGATCGCCTTGCGCAGTACGGCGATCGAGCGCTCACGGTCGCTCGGCGTCCCGTGGTGGAAGGCGGCGCTGCCCGTGAGCCGCATCGCGCCGAGGCCGACGCGGCGCACGGGCAGGTCGCCGAGTTCCCAGGTGCCCGCGGCGTCCGCGGTGATCGTTTCCGAGGTCATCGGCGGAGTCTCGCACACGCCCCGGGCACGCGGGGGCGTCAGCAGTAGAGGTTGCCGCCCGGGGAGACGCCGAGGACCGAGGTGAACCGGTTGTAGGCGTCGACGCGGCTCTGCACCTGGGCCGGGTTCTTGCCGTCGCACTCCAGCGAGCCGTTGATGGAGCGGATCGTCTGGCCGAAGCCGGCCTGGTTCACCATGGCGTTGTGGGGGGTCATGGTGCCGGGGCCGGTCTGGGTGTTCCAGTACCACAGGCCGGTCTTCCAGGCGACGGCCGACTCGTTCTGCACCCGCCAGGGGTTGCCCAGCAGGTCGATGCCGAGGGCGTCGCCGGCGGCCTTGTAATTGAAGTTCCAGCTGAGCTGGATGGGGCCGCGGCCGTAGTAGGCGTCCTGGCCCGCGGGGCAGCCGTAGGGCTGGCTGCGGTCGCAGTAGTGGGGGTAGTTGGCGGTGTTCTGCTCGACGATGTGGACGAGTCCGCCGGTCTCGTGGTTGACGTTGGCGAGGAAGGCCGCGGCCTCCTGCTTCTTCACGGTGTCGCTGCCGGTGTTCGCGAAGCCGGGGTAGGCGCTCAGCGCGTCGGTGAGGCCGCTGTACGTGTAGAAGGGATTCCGGTTCGGGAACATCTGGTTGAACTGGGCCTCGCTGACGACGAACCCGGCGGCGGACGCGCTCGGGGCCGGCTGGAGCACCAGTGCGGCGCTGCCCAGGGCGAGTGCGGAGACAAGTGCGGCTATACGGCGCCTCGACACAGGATCAACTCCTTTGCGGAGCACGGCCGCACCCCTACAAGGGCTGGGGACATCAGCACCCTTGTGCGCACGCACCGACGGTGTCGGTCACGGCGTGGGGGCGGCCGTGGTGGGGGGTGTGGTCACACACTCAACCGCTTTGGTCTGTACCAGTCAAGGGTGTAGACCAGACAAGGTATAGACCAACCAACGTGCCCGATTCGTCCGGTAGTCGAGGAGGTGCCGGATCAGCGCGCCGCCCGCCCCGCGTACGCGCGGACATCGGCGTCGGGGTCGTCGACCGCGGTGGCCAGCGCCGTACGGGCGTCGTCGTGCGCGCGGTGCCGCAGGAGTCCGAGCACCGCGGCCTTGCGCACATCGGCGTCGGTGTCGCGCAGCAGTCCGGCGAGGGCGGGAACGCCGTTCTGCGCCGCCGCCCCGCCGAAGGCCTTCGCGGCACCCGCGCGGACCTGCCAGGCCGGGTCGGTGAGTGCCTCGGTCACGGTGACGAGGAGTGCGTCCGGGACTCCGAGGACACCCAGGGCTTCCAGGGACGCGGCACGGACCAGGGCGTCGGGGTCGTGGATCAGGCCGTCCAGAGCGGACGGCAGCGCCCCCACGATGCGCGGGGCCAGGGCCGCGAACCCGCGTGCCACGGCGACCCGTACTTCTCGCGCCGGGTCACCGGACGCCTCGGACAGTGCCTCGACCGCGTCCACCGAGACCAGGGCGCGCACGGCGGCCAGGCGTACGTCGATGTCCGGGGCGGCCAGGTGCCCGGCGAACAGTGCCGCGTCCCCCAGGCGCAGGGCACGCAGCACGTCCAGGGCCGCGGCGCGTGCCGTCGGGTCCGCGGCGGTCAGGGCGGACAGCAGCGGGGCGCGCAACTCCGGCTCCGCGGGCAGGACTTCGGCCAGCTCACGCAGGGAGTCGGCGGCCGCGGCACGCACTTGCCCGTCGCCGTCGCGCAGGGCGTGGGCCAGCGCGGGGCCCGCGCCCGGAGGTGCCGTCTCCGTCAGTGCCGACACGGCGCCGAGTCGTACGGCGGGGTCCGGGTCCTTCAGGTAGGGCTCCAGGGCCTGGAGGTCGGGTTCCTCCTCGGTGAGCGCGACGAGTTCGAGGAGCCGTTCCCGGGAGGTCTCCGAGGCGCGATGGGTCGTACCGGTGGCCGGGGCGGCCTCGCCCGGTTGCCCGGTGGTCGCCGCCGGGGCCACTTCCGCGCGTCCCGCCGTCGCCGTCGGCAGGGGGTGCACCTCCCCCAGGTCCCGGGACGGGCCGCCGGTGGGGGTGAACTCGGGTACGGGGACGAGGTACGGGTCGACGGGGCGGGCCGTGAACTCCATGGCCCCAGACGCGCCCTTGCGCAGGTCGAGATGGTGCAGCCAGGCCGTGTCGTCCCGCAGCGGGTGGTCGAGGCGCTCGTGGTAGAGGCCCCAGCGGGACTCGGTGCGGGCGAGGGAGGAACGGGCCGCCATCTCCGCGCAGTCGCGGATGAACGTGACCTCGGCGCAGCGCATCAGCTCGTGCGGCGTGCCCGCTCCCATGTCCGCGATCTCGTCCCGCATCCGCTCGAAGTGCTCCAGCGCGAGCGAGAGCCGGGCGCCGCTCTTGGGCGGAGCGACGTAGTCGTTGACGAAGCGGCGCAGCTTGTACTCGACCTGCGGCTGGGGCGGACCGGTGGGGTTGCGCAGCGGCCGGTAGATCAGCTCGTGGGCCTCGGCCAGCTGGTCGCGCGGCAACTCGCCCTCGTACGCGGTGTACTGTGCCGCGTCCTCGCCCGCGAGGTCACCGAAGACGAACGCCCCGATCATGTAGTTGTGCGGCACGCAGGCCAGGTCGCCCGCCGCGTACAGGCGCGGCACGGTCGTACGGGCGTGGTCGTCGACCCGCACCCCGGAGGCGGAGTGGCCGCCGCACAGGCCGATCTCGGAGATGTGCATCTCCACGTCGTGGGTGCGGTAGTCGTGGCCGCGTCCGGAGTGGAAGGTGCCGCGGGTGGGACGCTCGGTGGAGTGCAGGATGGACTCCAGGGCCGAGACCGACTCCTCGGGCAGATGGCTGAGCTTGAGATAGACCGGGCCGCGGTCGGAGGCGACCTCGGCGGCGAACTCCGCCATCATCTGCCCGGACCAGTAGTCGGAGTCGACGAACCGCTGCCCGTGCCGGTTGACCTGGTAGCCGCCGAACGGGTTGGCGACGTACGCGCAGGCCGGGCCGTTGTAGTCCTTGATGAGCGGGTTGATCTGGAAGCACTCGATGCCGGTGAGCTCGGCGCCCGCGTGGTACGCCATCGCGTAGCCGTCGCCCGCGTTGGTCGGGTTCTCGTACGTGCCGTACAGATAGCCGCTCGCGGGCAGCCCGAGCCGGCCGCAGGCGCCGGTCGCGAGGATCACGGCGCCCGCCCGTACGGTCACGAAGGCGCCGGTGCGGGTGTTGAAGGCGGCGGCGCCGACCGCACGGCCGTCGGCGGTCAGAACCCGCACCGGCATCAGCCGGTTCTCGATCCGGACCTTCTCGCGCACCTCCCGCCTGCGCAGCTGTCGGTAGAGGACCTTCTTGACGTCCTTGCCCTCGGGCATGGGCAGCACGTACGAGCCCGAGCGGTGCACCTGGCGGACCGCGTACTCGCCGTGCTCGTCCTTCTCGAACTTGACCCCGTACGACTCCAGCCGCTGCACCATCTCGAAACCCCGCACAGCCGTCTGACGGACCGTCGACTGATCGACGATGCCGTCGTTGGCACGGGTGATCTCGGCGACGTAGTCGTCGGGTTCGGCGCGGCCGGGAATGACGGCGTTGTTGACGCCGTCCATGCCCATGGCCAGCGCTCCGGAGTGCCGCACGTGCGCCTTCTCCAGCAGCAGCACGGACGCACCGCGCCCGGCGGCGGTCAGCGCGGCCATGGTGCCGGCGGTGCCGCCGCCGATCACGAGGACGTCGCAGCTCAGCTCCTCGGCGGAGTCGAGGGCGGGGATCTGCGTCAGGGGGGCGGGCGTCATGGCGGGGTGCCTTTCAGGACGACGTGCGGGGCCGAGGGGCTCGCGGGGGACGTGCGAGTCCGGGCAGGCTCAAGGCGTCGGGGAACCGAGGGAGTCGAGGATGTCGCGGCGCAGCGCCACGGTCGCGGGGTCGTCGCGAGCTCCGCGGTCGCGAGGCCGTGGCACCGGCCGGACCCCGGTGAGGCCGCCCGCTCCGAGCAGCGTCACCCGGTCGCCGAGGAAGAGGGCCTCGTCCACGTCATGGGTGACGAAGACGACGGTGGCGCCGGTCCCGTGCAGGGCTTCCACCAGCAACTGCTGCATGCCGGCCCGGGTCTGGGCGTCCAGTGCACCGAACGGTTCGTCCATGAGGACCGCGCGCGGCTGCCCGGCGAGCGCGCGCGAGCTGGACGCGCTGGCGTTGTCCGCCGGAGAGCCGGTGCGGCAACTGCCCTTCCAGACCGGCCAGTCCGACCCGGTCCAGCCACTCCTGCGCCCGGGCCCTGCGTTCGGTGCGGCCGATTCCCCGGATGGCCAGGGGCAGTTCGACGTTGGCGCGGGCCGTGCGCCACGGCAGCAGGGCGTCCTCCTGGAAGATCAGCGCCCGGTCGGCGCCGGGGCCCGTGATGGGCCGCCCGTCCTGGGTGACGTGTCCGGCGAGCGCGGGCAGCAGCCCGGCCAGGGTCCGCAGCAGCGTCGACTTGCCGCACCCGGACGGGCCGACGACGGTCAGGATCTCGCCGGGGGCGGCTTCGAGGTCCAGTCCGTGCAGGACGGCGGCGCCCGGGCGGCCGAGCTGCGCCCCGGTGACGCCGAGCCGTGCGCCGGAGGGCGGCCGGTCGGTCCGCGAGGCGGTGGTCGCGAGGTCCGTTTCCGTGCTCATGACGTGGCACTCCCCTCGCGCCGCGGCAGCCAGTGCGTGAGCCTGCGTCCCAGGACCTCCACCAGGGTGGACGTCAGCCAGCCCAGCAGGCCGATGCTGACGATGCCGGTGAAGACGCCCGGGTAGTCGATGACCGTGTAGTCCTGCCAGGTGCGGTAGCCGATCCCGTACTCGCCGGAGATCATCTCCGCGGAGATCACGCAGATCCACGAGACGCCGATCCCGACCGACAGCCCGCCGAAGATCCCCGGCAGCGCGCCGGGCAGCACCACGGAGGCGAGCACCCGTCCGCGTCCGCCGCCCATGGTGAGCACCGCCTCCTCCCACACCGGCGCGAGCGCGCGCACCGCGTGCCGGGTGGCGACCAGCACCGGGAAGAACGCGGCGGTGAAGGTGATGAAGACGATGCCCTGCTCGTTGCTGGGGAACAGCAGGATCGCCACCGGTACCAGGGCGATGGCCGGGACGGGCCGCAGCACCTCCAGGACCGGCCCGATCAGGTCCGCGGCCCAGCGGGAACGGCCGACGGCCACGCCCGCCGCGACGCCGAGCACCGCCGCGAGCAGGAACCCGGTGACGATCCGGCGCAGGCTGTCGGTCACGTCCTGCCAGTACGCCCCGTCGCCGAGCCGCTCCCCGAACTCGCGGGCCACGTCGGTGACGGACGGGAACTGGTCGAACCGCAGCCACAGTTGGACGTCGAGCGTGGTGAGCAGCTGCCACAGTCCGAGTGCCGCAAGCAGCGACAGGACGCGTACGACGGGCCGCAGCCAGTGGGTGCGCCGCGGCGGCACCGGCTGCGGCGACGCCTTCCCCGGCGGGGCGGTCAGCGCGGTCATGACGCCTGCTCCAGGGCGGCGGCGTAGGACACGGTACGGGCGCCGGGGTGGGCCTGGGTGTACGCGCCGGCGGCGGAGGCAGTGACGAAGGGGCTCAGTTCCTCGCCGTCGCGCACCCAGACCGCCTTGTCGGCGTACCAGCGGGTGCCGGTGGTGGCGTCCGGGACGTAGGCGGCCCGTACCTGCTCCTTGTGCCCGGCGACGAACTCCAGCAGCGCGGCGGGCGAGTCGAAGGCCCGGGTGCGGTCCTCGCCCTTGAGCCAGACCTCGTCGCGCGAGGGCTCGGGCGCGGCGGCGAGGTGCTCGGCGTACTCGGCGCCGTACACCCGCTTCAGCGGGCCGTCGTCGACGAAAGCGTCCACGTCGACGTCACCCACGAGTTTCGCCGACCGCAGCACCGGAACGTCCTTCTTCAGCGCGGCGACCAGCTCGGGCTTGACGGCCGGGTCGAAGGTGGCGATGCCGCCGCTGCCGTTGTAGAGGTAGACCACCTCGGGCGGCAGGCCGGTGGCGTCGGCGACCTTCTCGGCGGCCTGCACGGGGTGTTCGTTCAGGTACCGCGTGGCCTCGATCTGCGCGGTGAGGAAGGCGTCGAGCACCTTGGGCCGCTGCTCGGCGAAGTCCTGACGGACCGTCACTCCGTGGAAGGTCGGCAGGTTCAGCTCGCCGCCGTCGTACAGGGCCTTCGCCCTGCCCTGGAAGGCGAGCAGTCCGGGCCAGGCCACGAACTGCGAGAGGGCGTCGGCGCTGCCCGCCTGGAGCGCCGAAGCGCCCACCGACGGCTGCTGGTTGAGCTTGCGGATGTCCTCGTTCGGGTCCAGGCCGGCCTGCTGGAGCGCCCGTACGAGGGTCCCGTCGGCCGCCGATCCGATGCTGGTGGACACGGTTTTGCCCTTGAGATCCTTCAGCGAGCCGAGTTTCGACTGGGGCGCCGTCACCACGGTGTTGAGGGCGCCGCGCAGGTTGTAGCCGGTCACCGACACCAGGCGGGTGGGGCGGTTCAGCTGTTTGCCGCGGGCGGCGTTGAGGAGCAGCGGGAAGTCGCCCATGGATCCGATGTCGATCTTCCCCGCGGTCATCTGCGCGGTGATGGGCGCGCCCGTGGCGTAGTCCTGCCACTCGACCTTGTAGGTGATGCCGTCGCGCTTGCCCTGGGCGTTGAGTTCGCGTTCGAAGTAGCCGAGGGAGCGCAGCAGGGTGCCGGCGGTGACGGTGTTGATGGTCTTGGACTGGTATCCGACGGTGACGGTGACGTGGGTGGCGTCGCCGGCCGACGCGTCGCCGCCGCAGCCGGTGACGAGAGTGCTGACCAGGGCTGCCGCGAGCAGTGCGGCAGGAGTGGTGCGTTTCATCGCGAGAGGGCCTTTCACCGCAGCAGGTAGGGCATGTTGACCGTGACGGCCCCGGTGGGGCAGCGGGCGGCGCAGGGGCCGCAGTACCAGCACTCGTCGACGTGCATGTACGCCTTGCCGCTGTCGGGGTTGATCGCCAACGAGTCCAGCGGACACATGTCGACACAGAGCGTGCAGCCGTCGATGCACTTCGACTCGTCGACGGTCACGGGCACGTCGGCCCGCTGGGGCACCAAGGGCATGGCTGTCTCCAGTGAGGTACTGCGAGGGGTGAAGGAACCGCTTCGTGGATGGCGCGTCTTCAGAGGGAGCGGCGCAGCAGCCCGCTCATCGCGATCCGGTCCCCGCGGAACCGGATGAACTCCAGGTCCACGGGCCTGCCGTCGCACAGGTGGGTGAGGCGCTCCAGCATCAGCACGGCGGCGCCGCGCGGCGCCTGGAGCACGGTGGCGGAGTGCGCGTCGGCGTTGACGGCCTCCAGGGTGATCTCCGCGTGCCCGAGCGGCTGCCCGGTGATCTGCTCCAGCAGCCGGAAGACGTCGGTGTTCTCCAGGTCGGCGCCGATGAGCTCGCCGCCGATGTCCAGGGGCAGATAGGTGAGGTCGAGGGAGAGCGGAAGCCCGTTGAGCCGGCGGAGCCGCTCGACGTAGAGGACGTCGGTGCCGGTGGGCAGCCGCAGTCGCTCGGCCACGGGTGCGGGCGCCGGGACGGGCCCCATGGTGCGTACCTCGTTGCTGACCCGGCCGTGTTCCCGCAGGGTTTCCGCGAGTCCCATCAGCCGGTCGAGGCCGTGCGGGTACTTCTCGGCGACGACGACGGTGCCGACGCCGGGCAGCCGCTCTACGAGCTTTTCGGCGCGCAGCAGGTCCAGGGCGTGCCGGACGGTGTTGCGCGAGACCTGGTAGTCGGCGGCGAGCGCGTCCTCGTGGGGCAGCGCGCCGCTGGGGAATCCTCCGGTGAGGACCAGGTGCCGCAGCAGGTCCGCGAGCTGGCGCGCCCGGTCCGCACGCAGCCGTCGGCGGCGTGCGGCGGCGAGCGGCGCGGTGTGCTCGCGGGTTCGTTCGGCTGGCATGCGGTGACCATACCGACGGTGCCGTCTCCATGGTGTTACTGCATCATTGCGCCACCTGAGTACCCTTCACCAGGGCGCTGACCTGCGGCTTCCCGGACAACGGAGCCACTCTCGCCACCACGCCCGGTCACTCTCGCCACCACGCCCGGCCGCGGCGTTCACCCGCCGGCGAGTTCCTGACGCCGACGCTCCAGGTACGCGCGCTCGGCCGGGTTCTGCGACAGCTCGATGGCGCGTTCGTACGCCTGCTCAGCCTCGGTGTCGCGGCCGAGGCGGCGCAGCAGATCGGCACGGACGGCGTGGAGGACGTGGTACCCGTCGAGGTCCAGCGCGTCCACGAGGTCGAGGGCCGGGGCTGGGCCTTCGGTCTCGGCCACGGCGACCGCCCTGTTGAGGGCCACGACCGGGTTGGGGGCGAGGGCCATGAGGTGGTCGTAGAGCTGCCGGATCTGGCCCCAGTCCGTGGCCTGCGGAGCCGGTGCGTCGCTGTGCACGGCCTGGATCGCGGCCTGGAGTTGGTACGGTCCCGGCCTGTCCCGGCGCAGGCACCGCCGGACGAGCGCCTGTCCCTCGGCGATCAGCGCGGGGTCCCAGCGGGCGCGGTCCTGTTCCGGCAGCGGTACGAGTGCGCCGTGTTCGTCCTGCCGGGCGCGTCTGCGGGACTCGACGAGGAGCATCAGCGCGAGCAGCCCGGTGACCTCGGGCTCGTCAGGCATGAGTTCGGCGAGGAGCCGGCCGAGCCGTACGGCCTCCGTGCACAGGTCCGCCTCACCGTCGTAGCCCTGGTTGAAGATCAGGTAGACGACGGCCAGCACCCCGGTGAGCCGGTCCGGCAGGTCGGCGTCGCGCGGCACTCGGTAGGGGATCCCGGCGTTGCGGATCTTCGCCTTGGCCCTGACCAGGCGCTGGGCCATGGTCGGTTCGGGCACCAGGAAGGCTCGCGCGATCTGTGCGGTGGTGAGTCCGCCGAGCAGGCGCAGGGTCAGGGCGACCCGGGCCTGGACGGCGAGGGCGGGGTGGCAGCAGGTGAAGACGAGCCGGAGCCGTTCGTCGTGCACGGGGCCCTCCTCGCGTGGTGCGTCGGCGGCGTGCACCAGGGCCGCCTGGGCGTGGCGTGCGTCCCGGCCGGCCTCGCGGCGCAGCCGGTCGACGGCACGGTTGCGGGCGGTGGTGATGATCCAGCCGGCCGGGCTCGGCGGGACGCCGGTCTCCGGCCAGCGCCGCAGGGCCGTGGTGAACGCGTCCTGCACCGCCTCCTCGGCGAGGTCGATGTCGCCGAGGAAGCGGACGAGGACGGCGACCGCGCGCCCGTACTCCGCGCGGAAGACGGCCTCGACGTCCGGGAGCGTCATGAATCCTCGGCTTCGCCCATGAACGGCCGCACCTCGATCGGCAGGGTCGTCGCCAGAGCCAGCTTGCGGCCCCACTCCAGGGCCGCGTCCAGGTCGGGCGCCTTGATGAGGCTGATGCCGCCGAGCATCTCCTTGCCCTCGGCGTACGGGCCGTCGGTGACCAGGACGTCGCCGTCGCGGGGCCGCAGCACGGTGGAGGACTCCGGGCCGTGCAGTCCCCCGGCGAACACCC
Source organism: Streptomyces sp. NBC_01092 (assembly GCF_045039535.1). NCBI lineage: Bacteria > Bacillati > Actinomycetota > Actinomycetes > Kitasatosporales > Streptomycetaceae > Streptomyces > Streptomyces sp. NBC_01092. The sequence continues at coordinate 758,995 of NZ_CP108659.1, forward strand.
AGGCGCCCGCCTCGCGCAGCTCCCGGTTCAGGGCGTCGAGGTTCTTCCCGATCCCGGCGAGGACCTCCGGGGCCGGGCGCTCCCCCACCGGCTGCATCACATTGAGCAGGTAGTACTTCATGACGGCCTCCTCGGGCTTCGTCGCGTGCTCTCACCTCCTACACGAACGACACGCCCCGGAATCGACACCCCGCACGAGGTCCCCGGAAGAATTTCGTCCATGACCACCAAGGACCACCCCCTCGTCGCCCGCGCCCACCGCCTCGCCCATGATGTGCTCGCCCCGCTGGCCGAACGCGTCGATCAGGAGGGCGTGCCCAAGAGCCACATCGACGCGATCAGGCGCTCGGGGCTGCTGGGCGTGGGCGCACCGCAGGCGTACGGCGGATGGGCGGCCCCCGCGGCGGTGGCCCGGCGCACGGGGGAGATCCTGGCCGGGGCGTGTTGCTCGACGTGGTTCGTGCAGACGCAGCACCACACGCCGGTCGCGACGCTGGCCCGCGGCGAGGGCCCGGTACGGGAACGGCTGCTGGGTCCGCTGGCACGCGGCGAACTGCTGTCGGGGGTGGCGTACGCGCATCTGCGGTCGTATCCGCGCACGCCGGTGCGTGTCACCGGTGAGCGCGGGGGGTGGCGGTTCGACGGGACGGTGCCCTGGTACACCGGCTGGGGTCTGAACGACGTGATGCTGCTCGCCGGTGTCACCAAGGGCGGCGAGGTGGTGTTCGCGTTCACCGAGGCCCGGGAGCAGCCGGGGCTACGCGCCTCGGAGCCGATGCGTCTCGCGGCGCTCACCGCGTCCCGCACGGTGTCGCTGGAGCTGGACGGACTGTGGCTGCCTCAGGACGCCGTCGCGCTGCACATGCCGTACGAGGAGTGGGCCGTCACGGACCGCGCGAAGACGGTCGACACCTCCCCTGCGGTCTTCGGCATCACGGAAGCGGCGCTCGCCCCCCTGGACGAGGCGACCGCGCAACCCCTGCGCACCCGCTTGGAGGAGATCCGCGGCAGGGCCTACGCATTGGCCGACCTTCCCCTGACGAGCGAGCGCATGGCGGAGCGCCTGGCGCTGCGCATCCGGGCGGCCGAGCTGATGCGTACGGCCACGACCGCCGGGGTGGTGGCCGGCGGCGGGCGGTCACTGTCGCTGACCGGCACGGCGCAACGCCTGGCGCGCGAAGCCCTGTTCCTGCTGGTGCAGGGCCAGACGGCTGAGTCGCGCGGGGCCCATCTGGAGGTGCTGGTGGCGGACGCCGCCCCGGCCGGACCGGCGTGAGACATCGCGCCGGGCGGCCCTGACCTCCGCCCGGCGTGGTCACGCCCGCTCAGTCCTCGTCGCGCGTCGGGACCACGACGAGGAAGGTGTCCGACTTCAGGTCCATCACGACGGTCGCCGGCTCACCCTGGGCGCGGCGCGCGGCCGCGTATTCCTCGGCCGGCCACGATCCGCGCGGAGCTCCCGCGGGAAACCGCTCCAACACCCTCGCGCCCATAGCGGCAGGCACCTCCAGATTCGGACTTCGGCTCACAGGTCACGGACTTGCCTCGTAGTCATCGCCTGCCCGCCATCGTCGTGAACATGTTCACGACTTCGCGCCTGCTCCGACGGACGTCGGCCACCCTGCTGGTGTCCGGGAGTACGGCCGCGTCGGCGCCGGCCGGGAAGCAGACCACATCCCCGACTCCCTGGAGTACCTGACATGAGCATCTCGGTCGTCCTGTTCACGTCCGATCTGCGCCTGCACGACCACCCACCGCTGAGAGCGGCCCTGGACGGCGCCGAACGGACGGTCCCGCTGTTCGTGCGGGACCGTGCCGTGGACGAGGCAGGGTTCGCGGTACCCAACCGGCTGGCCTTCCTCGCCGACTGTCTGCACGATCTGGACGCCGGTCTGCGCGAGCGGGGCGGCCGGCTGGTCGTTCGCGCGGGCGACCTCGTGGACGAGGTGGGCAAGGTGGTCGCCGAGGCGGACGCCGACGAGGTGCACATGGCGTCCGACGTCAGCGCCCACGCCCAGCGGCGCGAGCAGCGGCTGCGTCGTGCGCTGGAGGCGGAAGGGGTGCGGCTGCACGTGCACGACAGCGTGACCACCGCCGTGGCCCCGGGCGCGGTGACGCCGGCCGGCTCGGAGCACTTTGCCGTCTTCACGCCGTACTTCCGCCGCTGGTCCCAGGAGCCGCTGCGGGACGCGCTCGCGGCGCCGCGCACGGTGCGGGTCCCCGACGGCGTCGGGTCCGAGCCGCTGCCCTCCCGTGCCGATGTGCCGGACCTGTCGGAGGGGCTCGCCGGCGGAGGCGAGCAGGAGGGCCGCAAGCGGCTCACCGCCTGGTTGCGCGGCGGGGTGTCCTCCTACGGGGAGCGCCACGACGACCTCGCCGGCGACGCCACGTCCCGTCTCTCCCCGCACCTGCACTTCGGCACCCTCTCCCCCGTCGAACTCGTCCATCGCGCGCGCCGGGCCGGTGGCCCGGGTGCCGAGGCCTTCGTACGGCAGCTCGCCTGGCGCGACTTCCACCGGCAGGTCCTCGCCTCCCGCCCGGACGCGGCCACCGTCGACTACCGGACCCGGCACGACCGTTGGCGGTCCGAGCGGGAGGCGCGCGGCGACATCGCGGCCTGGAAGGAGGGCCGCACCGGCTATCCGGTCATCGACGCCGCGATGCGCCAGCTGCGGCACGAGGGCTGGATGCACAACCGCGGACGCCTGCTGACGGCGAGTTTCCTCGCCAAGACCCTCTACGTCGACTGGCGGGTCGGCGCCCGGCACTTCCTGGACCTGCTGGTCGACGGCGATGTCGCCAACAACCAGCTCAACTGGCAGTGGGTGGCCGGGACCGGCACCGACACCCGGCCCAACCGTGTGCTGAACCCGGTGACCCAGGCCAGGCGCCACGACCCCGACGGCGGCTATGTCCGGCGCTGGGTGCCGGAGTTGGCGGGAATCGAGGGGCGCGCGGTGCACGAGCCCTGGCGGCTGCCGGACGACGAGCGCGCCGCGCTCGGCTACCCGGACCCGATCGTCGACCTGTCGGACGGGCTTGCCCGCTTCAAGCAGGCCCGCGGGCGGTGAGAACCGGCTGCCACCCGCCCCGCACACCTCCCACCTCTACACATAAGGAAAAAATAAGCGCAGAATGGATCGAGGCGGCGCTTACCGCACACCGCACCAGACGCGGTCAGGCCTGCGAGTCAAAGGAGACGAGTCATGGCCAACGTCTCGCCCACCAGAGGTGACATAACCAGTCACCCCGATGTATCCGAGATGCGGGAGCGCTACGCCCGCATGCTCGGCGGTCGTGATGTGACGCTCTTGGACGGGCCGGTGTTCCTGCTCGGTCTGTACTGCGCCGTATCCCCCTGGATACTCCACTACACGTCGAGCCAGCCCGCGCTCGTGACCCACAACCTGATCGTGGGGATCGCGATCGGCCTGCTGGCCCTCGGATTCACCCGGGCTCCGGAACGCATGTACGGCCTCAGCTGGGCGTTCTGCGCGATCGGCGTCTGGATGATCATCGCGCCTTGGGTGGTCGGGGACAGCCCGGACGCCGGTGTCGTCGTGAACAACATCATCATCGGCGCGCTGGCCGTACTCCTGGGCCTGATGTGCGCCGGTACGGCGGCGAGGAGCGCTCCGACGCCGTAGCGACACACGGGAGAGCAGGACACGAGGGCCGGTCCGCACCCGCGGACCGGCCTTCTCGCGGTCGCACGCACCGCGGCGGCCCGAGTCAGTGGGCGGGCACGAGCCACGGCTCCTGCGGCAGCACATGCCCGGTCTCCAGCAGCGACTTGAGGTTGGACAGCACCGCCGACCAGCCGGAGGCCGCGTCGGCACGCTCGCTCTCGTCCGCCAGGTCCTCGTGGGTCACGGTCAGCCGGACGATCTCGGCGTGCTGCCGGATGTCGAAGGTGACCCTGGAGTACTTGTCCTCCTGCCCCTCGTCGTCCGGCGCCGCCCAGGTGGTGACCAGCCGGGTCGGGCGCTCGCTCTCCACGACGGTGCCGACGACGTCGGCGACGCCCGAACCGTCCGTGCGGACGTGTTCCCAGCGGGAACCGGGCCGCCAGTCGGAGACGTTGCTGTGGCCCCAGTAGGCGGCGGTCAGGTCGGCGTCGGTGAGGGCGTCCCAGACCTTCTCGGGCGTGCTCTCGATGTAGGTGACGTAGACGAATGTGGGCTTGTCGGTCATGGCTTCCTCGGCTCGTCGTTTCACTGCCCCCAGCACGCGCAGGCGCGGGCTCTCGAACTTGTCGATCCACCGCTCCTGGATCTCGTGGAGCGGGACCGGATTGAGGTAGTGCAGCTTCTCCCGCCCCCGCCACACCGTGCTGACCAGGTGGGCGGCCTCCAGGACACCCAGGTGCTGGGTCACCGACTGACGCTTCATGTCGATGCGCGCGCACAGCTCACCCAGCGTCTGCCCGTTGTCCTCGTGCAGCCGGTCCAGGAGCCGTCTGCGCGTGTCGTCGGCCAGCGCCTTGAAGACCTTGTCCATCGCGGGTTCGCTCTCTGATCGCACACTCAACGTTATGCAGGCAATCACCTGCATGTCAATCGAGGCGTTTTATCCGTTCTGAGCTATATACGCCGAATGACTGTTACACGACGTACGGGAACCCTTGATGGACGGTCCGTAGCTTCGAGGAGGTCGGAACGAACCCCCACCGAAGGAACGACTCACTGATGCGTGCCCCTCGCACCCTGCGCACCGCCCTGATTGCCGCCGGTGTCACCACCGCGCTGGGCGTCTCGGCCGCCGGCGCCTTCGCCGCCCCCGCCCACACCACCGCGAACGTCCCGCCCCTGGCCCAGCACGCCAAAGCCAAGCGCGTGTACGTGAAGACGGTGAAGCTCGCGGACCAGGTCAGCCGGGCGAAGGTCTACAAGACCGGCGAGAACCGCTACGAGGCGGAGATCTGGGCCAAGGACGCCAAGTACGGGACCCTGTACACCCAGGGCATGCCCACGAACGCCCAGCACAACGGGCTGCACGTCACGCTCCGGCCGAACGGCCAGGTCTCCTCCTGGGTCGAGCGGGCAGAGCCGAAGCCGGCCGCCGAACGGGTCCTGATCGGCACCGCGACGCTGGTGGACGGCTCGACGACGGCGAAGATCTTCCGGCTCACGGCCGATCACTACGAGGCCGACGTCTTCGCCGACGGCAAGCGGCTCGACACACTCGTGGCCGACGGCCGTGCCGCCTACGGCGAGAACAACGGGCTGCACGTCGCGCTCCACCCGGACGGAAAACTGGCGTCCTGGGTCGACGAAGCCTGATGAACCCGGGTCGACCTGCCCGGCGTCAGAGCAGCAACGCCCCCAGTGCACGCCGGTGTTCGGCCGTCCACGCATAGGCGTCGCGCACCTCGGCCGCGGCCCCGCGCTCCCGCAGCCCCACCATGGCCGGCTCATCGCGCGCCGCGCCCGCCTCGATGCCCCGCAGGCAGCGGTCCTGCCACCACAGGATCACGTCGACGATCTCCTCGCCGCCGGCGCACGGACCGTACGCCTCGCGGACGAGCGCGATCCGCCGGGCCGCCTCGGGCACGTCGGTGACGCCCGGGCCCAGATCCAGGTACTGCCAGCACACGTGCGCGAGATCGTGCACGCGCTCACCGGGTGCGGCGAGGTCCCAGTCGACGAAGGCCGTCGGCCACCAGTCGGCGCCCTCCACCGCGTAGACGGTGTTCTTCGGGGCGAGATCGTTGTGGCACACGACGTCCCGGTCGCCGGCCGACGGGGTTCCGTGCGTCATGTCATGGACGGCGCGGACGAGTTGGGCCACCCGCACGAGCGCCGCGTCCGTGCACGCCGCAGCCCGCTCCCGGGGAGTGACGGCCGCCCGCCCCTCCAGGTAGCCGAAGACCTCCCGCCCCCGCTCGTCCGTCCCGATGTACCGCGGGGCCCCTTCCCACCCCCGGGACTCGAAGAGCGCGAGCAGCTCCCGCACATACCCCGACCGTTCGGACGGTGTGCGCCGCACCGTCGTCCCGACCCGCACGACCTCGTTGACGGCTCCGCCGCCGAGCACCCGCTCCGCCATCAGCACCTCCGTCGATCAGCACGCCACAAAACCAATGGCCAAGCATGCCCCCACCCGGGCACGCTGCCCGCATGGACCACGCGGAGGCACTGCTCATCGGGGGACGGGCCGGGGTCGGCAAGACGACGGTCGGCTGGGAGGTGTCGGCCCTGCTGCGGACCGCGCAGGTCGCGCACGCGGTGATCGACGGCGACTTCATGGGGGCCGTCCATCCGGCGCCACCGGACGACCCCCGCCGGGCCGGCACCACGGCGCGGAACCTGGCCGCCGTGTGGGCGAACTACGCCGAGCTCGGCTACCGGCGGCTCGTCTACACGAACACCGCGAGCGTGCTCGACATGGCCGCGCCCATGTTCCGCCGCGCCATGGGGGACGACGTACGGCTCGTCCGGGTTCTGCTGACCGCGACCGACGAGACGGCCGAACGGCGGCTGACCGGGCGGGAGCTGGGCTCCGAGCTGGAGCACGAGGTGAGGGGCAGCCGACGCAAGGCGCGACTCCTGGACGAACACGCCCCGGCGGACGACGTACGGGTGGTGACCGACGGCCGCACGGTGATCGACATCGCCACGGAGGTGGTGGCCGCCACCGGGTGGGGCGCGGACGTGCCCGCGGCGACGCCCGATCCGGCACCGGCCGCCGACTGAAGCGGAACGGACTGTCCCTGTGGACGATCCTCGTCGGCATCGTGGCCGCGCTGTTCGGCTCGGCGATCGTGGCCGGCCTCGACGTGGCCGACACCGACGGGGTGGACTGGGTCGAGTGGCTCATCCAGATCGGCCTCGCCGCGCTGGGCGTCGCGGCGCTGGACCGGTCGAAGGCACGCCGCTGACGCCGCACCCAAGGACATGAGCGGGGCGCCGCCACGGTCATCCGAGTTCCACGGCGCCCCGCTTCACACGAGCGCCGCGCGTCCGCTTCACGCCAGGGCCCCGGCGCCCCGCCTCGCGGCCAGGTCCCTCAGCAGCACCCGAGGGGCGATGCCGCCGATCCCCGCACCAGACGACCTACGGCGTGTACACGTACGGCGTCGTCGTGGTCAGCGGCTCGAAGCCCAGCCGTTCCAGGATGGGTCGGCTGGCGCTCATGGCGTCGACCTGGAGATACCGGTACCCGCGGTCCACGGCGGCACGGGCGCGGTGGGCGACCAGCGCCCGGTAGATGCCCCGGCCCCGCCAGCCCTCGACGGTCCCGCCGCCCCACAGCCCGGCGAACCGCGTCCCCGGCACCAGCTCCATCCGGGCCGCGCTCACCGGGGTCTCGCCGGCCAGGGCGACGACCGCGACCACCGTGTCCGTGCCGGCCGCGAGCTGGGCGAGCAGCTGGTGCCGCAGGCGGGAGCTGTCGGTGCCGAAGGCCTTCTCGTGCACCTGGGCGACGAGGTCGACGCCGGCCGGGTCGGTCACGGGGAGGACGCGGATGCCTTCCGGCGGCTCGGCGTCCAGGTTCAGGCCCGCGACCTCGCCGATCATCAGGGTCTCCTCGGGCTGGGCCGTGAAGCCCGCGGCCCTGAGCCGCTGTCCGAGGTCCACCGGGAGGTCGTGGCCGTAGAGCTTCCACTCGAACTCGCGGCCGAGCCCGGAGAAGTGGGCGATCTGTTCGGCTATCGCCCTGTCGGCGCTCGCCGCGTCCAGGTCGGACCAGACGACGCCGTTCCAGCCGTGCGCGGACGACACCTGGCGGACGACGCCGCCCACCCGCTCGATCCGGGATTCGGGACCGTCCGGCCGCGCGCCTTCACGCATGTCCCGGTCGAAGAGGGAGAGCACCGCGGCATGATCCATGGACTCACTCCAGCACCGCGCCGCGGCCGGGGCAAGACCTTTACGGCTCGGGCGTCCCACGTCACCTTCCGGCCGCGGGTCGGCGACCATGGGGTACGCAGGGAGAAGTCGCGCCGTTGGGAGGGCCGTGAGTCATGGTCGTGAAGGACACCGAACTGCCGCATCTGCGTCGCTGCGTCGCGCTCGTGGCCGAGGCGCTGGAGGCCGGGGACGAGCCGTTCGGCTCGGTGCTGGTGGGAGCGGACGGAAAGGTGCTCGCCGAGGACCACAACCGGGTGGCCTCGGGTGACCGCACCCGGCACCCCGAGTTCGAGCTGGCACGCTGGTCCGCCGCCCACATGACGCCCGAGGAGCGCGCGGCCGCGACGGTGTACACCTCCGGCGAGCACTGCCCGATGTGCGCGGCCGCGCACGCGTGGGTGGGCCTGGGACGCATCGTGTACGTCGCCTCGTCGGAGCAACTCGGGGGATGGCTGGGCGAGTTGGGAGTGCCCGCCTCGCCGGTACGGCCACTGTCCATCCAGGAGGTCGCGCCGGGCGTGACCGTGGAGGGCCCGGTGCCGGAACTGACGCAGGACGTCCGCGCGCTGCACTTCCGGTTCCACCGGCGCACGGGCTGACGGCCACGCGTTGCGCGTGCCGTACGGCCCGGGCGCCGGCGTTCCGGGGTCCTTCCTCAGGAGCGTCAGCCGAGTTCCAGCGAGGTGACGCCGAAGACGCGCTCCTGGGCGTACGGCCGCACCGCACCGGTGTACATCCGGGCCGTCTCGAAGGAGGACGTGAAACCGGCCTCCTCGGCGAGGGCGACGCCCGCCGGGTTGGTCTCCGGCACATCGATGGCGACCTGGCCGCCGGCCGCCTCGGCGGTCAGGGCGGCGAACACGGCTCGCGCGTCCTCGGCGGTGTCCGCGAAGAGCGGGCCGATGCGCGGGCAGTCCTGGCCGGGGCGGATCACTCCGTAGCCGGTGACGCGGTCGCCGGCGCGGCGGACGACGGCGTGGTGTCCGGGGCCGGTGAGCCAGTGCGCGAGGAAGCGGGGGCGGTCGGCCGGCGTGCAGGTGCGGTCATAGGCGGCGACGTCCTCGACGTCCTCGGGCCGTACCGCCCGCACGTCGGCCGGGGCCTCTCCGGCGGGCGCGGTCCCGGTGTACCGGAACGTGCGGTGGGCGAACTCGAAGCCGGAGCGGCGATAGTTGTCCTGCTGGGCGACGACGCCGTCGAGGCCCACCGTGCGGTTCTCCGCGTGCGCCAGCGCCGTCTTCCAGGTGGTGAGGCCGTAGCCGCGGCCCCGCACATCGGGGCGGACCAGGTACCAGCCGAGGAAGGCGTAGTCGGAGCCGTAATTGACGACGGAGATCGCGGAGACGGGCTCGCCGTCGATCCGGCCGATGAAGAAGCCCTCCGGGTCCTGGGCGAAGAAGGCCGCACGGTCCGAGACTCCCGGGTTCCAGCCCTCGTCGACGGCCCAGCCGTGGACGACCGGCCAGTCGTCGAGGCCGGCCTGGGTGATCACGAGGTCTTCGGGGGCCGGAGAGGCCATGGATGCGCTCCGTTCCGTGGGGGATTTCCGTACGCGCGGTGATCGACCGCGCACGCAGCATCCTCGCGGATCGGCCGGGAGGGCGTCACGGCATGATCAAGCCGTTGAAGCACCCCGAGGGGGACCGGCCGGACGGATGTCCACTCGGCCTCGCGGAGCAAGGCCCCCCTCGCAAGGCCCCCCTCACCTGGTACGACAAAGGCCCCACCGCTCGCTCACCGGGTGGGGCCTGCCGTACCGCATCGAGGCGCGGGTCAGCGCACCGCCTTCGGGCGGAAGCGGCGGTACAGGACGGCCCCGCCGAGGACGAGAGCCGTGGCGCCCGCCAGGGTCGGGGCGGTCCGGTCCGCTCCGGTGTGGGCGAGGATCACCTCGGGCGCGTGCGGCACGTGCGCGGGCGGCACCGACCGGGGCGGACGCGCCCTGGGGGTGGACGGCTTCGGAGCCGGCCTGGTGCGGGGCCCGCCGGAGACGTTCTCCGACTCGTTGCCCACCGCCGCGTTGCCGACGCCGACGACGTTCACGCTGTTGCCGCTGACGTTCACGGGGACGTGAACCGGCAGCTCCACGACGTTGCCGGACACGACACCGGGCGAATCCTTTCCGCTTCCCTTGGCCGAGGCTCCGCCGTGCGACGGCGCCCCCGCCTTGTGCTCGTCCTTGTTGGTGCACTTGTTGCCCACGGCGGGATTGAGCAGCCCCACCACGTTCACGGTGTTCCCGCACACGTTCACCGGGACGTGCACCGGGACCTGGATGGTGTTGCCGGCGAGCAGCCCCGGCGAGTCGGCCGCGGCACCGTCCGCCGCGGAATCGGCGTACGCCGGCACCGTCACAGCCATCGCGCCCGAGGCGGCGAAGGCGATCACACCGTTTCGGGTAACCCGTCTCATAGGTTCCCTGCCTTCCAGAATTGGTCACGGGCACTCGCCCGCATCGGATAAAACGCAGGCGAACCATGAGAGTTATGGCTTATCGGCCTTTCACCCCATCGAGTGGCACGTTTGTCGAACTAGTGGCAAAAACGCCCGATAGGAACGCAAGGGGTGCACTGTACGGCTGCCCGGGCCGTCCCGCTCGCCGGGAGGCGTGCCTTCCGGGGCCCGCTTATCGTGATCGAGGACGCCGTTTCCCGGTCCGCGACGGGCGTCCTGGAGGCATTCATGCTGGCCAAGCTGTCAACGCGGCCCATGCTGCGACGCTGCGCGGTCACCGGCGCGGTCGCTCTCGCCCTGCTCGCCACGGGTCTGTCGGCCGGCACGGACGACCCCGAGCCCGGTCTGACCCGCTTCTACGGGCAGAAGGTCACCTGGTCGAAGTGCCCGGGTGAGGGACTGCCGAAGGATCTCCAGTGCGGGAAGGTGACCGTTCCGCTCGACTACGCCCACCCTCACGCGGGGACGCTGGATCTGGCGCTCGCCCGCTACCGGGCCACGGGCGAGAAGCGGGGTTCGGTGCTGCTCAACTTCGGCGGGCCGGGCGGCTCCGGCGTCCCCCAGTTCGCGGCCGGCGGCAAGGAGTTCATGGAGCTGACGGACAACTACGACATCGTGACGTTCGATCCGCGCGGCGTCGGCAGGTCCTCTCCGGTCAGCTGCGGGGACGGCGAGGAGGACATCGAGTTGCCGGAGGACGGCACGGACCTCGACCGCGACCCGCAGGCCGTCCTGACCCAGTTGCAGAAGGCGGCACGGGCGTGTGCCCGCCACTCCGGGCCGGTGCTCCCCCACATAGGTACGGTCAACGCCTCCCGCGACATGGACGTGATGCGCGATGCCCTCGGCGACGACAAGCTCAACTACCTGGGCTTCTCGTACGGAACGCGGCTGGGCGCGGTGTACGCGGCGCAGTTCCCCGACAAGGTCGGCCGGATGGTGCTCGACGGCGTGGACACGCTGACCGAGCCGCTGACCGAACAGGGCGTGGCGGGTGCGCAGGGACAGCAGAAGGCGCTGGACGAGTTCATCAACTGGTGCGTGAAGGACATCGCCTGCCCGTTCGGCCAGGACGCGCGCGAGGCCCGCAAGCAGGTCGTACGCCTCGTCGAGTCGATGGACGAGGACCCGGTGCCGTCCGCATTCGGCGAGCCGTTCACCGGGCAGGACCTGGTCGGAGCCATGGGACAGGCCCTCTACAGCGAGGAGTTGTGGCCCTCCCTGGAGCGTGCCCTGGCCTCGCTGGTCGAGGACGGCGACACGCACGCCATCGAGACCTTCGCGGCCGGCGGGGCCGCGCCGGCCGGCCGCGAGGAGACCGACGATCCCGACGGCGGCGGCCTGGTGGACGAGGAGGACGTCCCCCTCGACAACATGCCCGCGGCGCTGATGGCGATCAACTGCGCGGACGACCCGGACCGGCCCACCGGCCGGCGGATCGTCGACAACCTCGACCGGCTGCGCGCCGAGTACTACCGGGCGTCGCCCGTCTTCGGCCCGTACCGGCTCAGCGGGGTGCTGATGTGCTACGGCCGCCCCAGGGGCACGGACTTCATACGCGACGACGTGAAGGACGTGGACACCCCGAAGATGCTCCTCGTGGGCACCCGCGGCGACCCGGCGACGCCGTACCGCTGGACCGTGGAGACGGCGAAGCGCCTCGGTTCGTCGGCCGTGGTCCTCGACAACAAGGGCGGCGGGCACACCGGTTACGGATCCTCCAAGTGCGTGCACAGCAAGGTCGACAGCTTCCTGCTGTACGGCACGCTGCCTGCCGACGGCAGCTCCTGCGGGCCGGACGACGACAGCGAGTAGACCCGGGGCGGGGTGATCGTATTGCCCCTAATGCCCGATCGGTGAATCCGCCCTATCGTGCTGTTATGGAGCACGCACTCAGTCCCACAACCCTCACCGAGCTGCGGCGCCCGCGCCCGTATCCGGCCGTGTCCGTGCTGACGCCGACGCATCGCCGAGAGCCCTATCGGGCCCAGGACCAGGTCCGGCTGCGCAATGTCGTGGCCGAGGCCAAGAAGCAGCTGGAGACCGATCCCTCGGTCACCCGCGAGCGAAGGGCGGACGTCGAGCGACAGCTCGACCAGGCACTCGCCGAGGTCGATCTCACCTACGCCGAGGACGGCCTGGTGATCTTCGCCGCACCTGGTGAGCACCAGGTGTGGTCGCTCGCCCGCACGGTGCCCGAGCGCGTGGTGCTCTCGGACACCTTCCTGACCCGCAACCTGGTCTCCGCGCAGGCCGCCGAGCGCCCGTACTGGGTACTGTCGATCTCCGCCGACCGCGTCACCCTGTGGAACGGCAGCCTCGACCGCATCACCGAGGCCCACCTCGCCGGCTTCCCACTGACCCGGCCCGTCGAGAACTTCGACGCCGAACGCCGTGAACAGATCGGCGACACTCCGAGCAAGTTCCGCGACGAGGACACCCGCCACTTCCTCAAGGACGCCGACTCGGCCATGAGCACGATCCTGCGGCGCGATCCGCGACCGCTCTACGTCACCGGCGAGCAGGCGGCACTGTCCCTGCTGACCGAGATCGGCGGGAGTACGAAGATCGCGGTGCACATCCCGCACGGCGGGCTCGCGCACGGCACGCGAGAGGCGGTGTGGCAGGCGATCCAGCCGCGGATCACCGCCGAGGCCCGCAAGAGCGCCGGCGACGTCATGCACGAGCTCGAAACCGCCCAGGGCCGCAAGGCGTTCGCGGCCGGCGTCGACGAGGTCTGGCGCAGCGCCCGCGAGGGCCGCGTACGGCTGCTGGCCGTCGAGGAGAACTACCGGGTGACGGTGCGCGGCGAGGGCGGCGACCATCTGATCCCGGCCGTGAGCGGCGATCTCGACGCCCGCGAGGACATCGTGGACGAGATCGTCGAGCAGTGCCTGGAGACCGGCGCCGAGGTCCGCTTCGTACCGGACGGCACACTGAGTGACGCGAGCGGGATCGCGGGGGTGCTGCGCTACTGACGCCGGGGTGCCGAGGAGGCGTGGCGGTCCGCCCGCCTCCTCACACTCCGTCGAAGAGCGCGCTCAGACCGCGCTCCACGACCGCCTCCAGATCCTCCTCACCGGCCGCGACCACCGCGTAGGTCCGCAGCAGGAAGCGGTGCAGGGCGCCGGTGTCGAACTGGAGCAGTGCCATGCCGTACGGCGAGTGCAGTTCCACGACCGTCCGCTCGTCGCCGCTCGGCCAGATGTGCACGTCCCCGTCCCCCGCGGGCCCGCGCAGCCCCGCCTCCAGCAGGGTGCGTGCGAAGGTCCAGGTGGCGCCCTGGCCGTCGAGGGAGACCTCGCCCGGGAAGTCGATGTACACCGCCAGCGGGTCCGTGGAGGCGTACCGCAGCTTGGCGGGCACGGGGACCTCGCGCTCCTCGCCGGTGATGAGGCGGGCGCGGGCGGGCTGCTCGAGGGCGATGTCCATGGGCGGTCTCCCCTGCGGTCGGCGGTCGGACGGTTTTGCCGCTGTGCTTTTACGACTCCGCAGTCCCCGTTTGCATTACACCGGAACGCGCGTCAATTTTGTGAGCTGCGTCACTCCCGGCACGTGGGACCGACCACCCGGCGGCTAGCGCCGCCCCACCCCTAGAACATCCGGCCGTCGAACATGCGCATGAGGGCCGTAGGATCGCCCCCTCAGCCCATCAAAACCCGTACGTCACCTACGACTTGACCCCTCCGGCGACGTACGCCGTTCGCACCACACCAGCCCTCCGAGGAGACTCTGGCATATGCCGGACGCACCACCGAATCGGGTGTTGCCAAATCCCTTACGGGGCGTCGCAGGCTGTGCAACAGTCGTAACGGTCCTTCCGTCATCCTTGGTCGTACCGTCCCCGCATCGGAGTGCGTCATGCCGCCCCATCTCTCTGCGGACCACCCCGCCGCTCAGCCGCCAGGGCGCGGCTCGGTCGACGCCCTCATATCGCAGGCGCGACGCCTCAAGGGCGACGTCGACGCCGTGCGGCGGGACACGCAGAGCGACGAATCGGACCCGCGGGAGCGGTGGCAGCGAGCGCTGTACGACCTCGCGCTGCACCAGCTCAAGGACCTCGACGAGCACTTGGGCCAGCTGCGCGACGGCCCATCCCCGGTGTCGCCGACCGTCTCGGCCGCGCCGCCCTCTCCCTCACCCGACTCACTGCTCAGCCGGGTCGGCAGCGCGGAGTGGAACCTCCTGACGGACGAGGCCAGTTGGTCCGGCGAGCTCTATCAGATCCTGGGCCGCGACCCCGGCGCCGCGCCGCTCACCCTCGACGAGCTGCCGTCCGTCGTGCTCGACGAGGACCGGCGCAAGCTGACGTCGATGGTCACCGACTGCCTGGTCGACGCCAAGCCCATCGACGGGGAGTTCCGGATCGTGCGTCCCGACGGCGAGGCCCGGACCGTGCACATGATGGGCGAGCCCGTGCTCGACTCTGACGGCAGCACCGCCTCGATGTGGGCCGTGCTGCGGGACGTCAGCGAACTGCGCCGAAGCCAAAGCGCCGTGAGCGAGACCCGTGACTCGCTCCAGCGCCACCGGGCGCACACCGAGCACCGGCTCGCGGTCGAGCTGCAGGAGGCTGTGCTGCCGCCGTGGCGCGGCTCCCTGCGGCTCCCGCACCAGGGCCCCGAAACGCTGGACCTCGCGGCCCGATGTCTTCGGTCGTCGACGACCGCGCTGATCGGCGGCGACTGGTACGACGCGCTCGAACTGGCCGACGGCGAGACGCTGTTGAGCGTCGGCGACCTCACCGGCCACGGCGTGGCCGTGGCATCCGGCATGGCGGCCCTGCTGGGCGCCGTACGCGGCATGGCGATGGCCGGCACCCAGCCGGGGCAGCTCATGTCCTGGCTCAACCAACTGCTCGACGCCACCGTCCAGCCGGCCCTCGGCAGCGCCGTCTGCTGCCGCTACCGCCCTGACACCCGCACCCTGACCTGGGCGCAAGCCGGGCACCCCGCCCCGTTGCTGTTCCGCGACGGGACGGGGCGCAGGCTGAACGCGCCGGGCGGTGTCCTGCTGGGCGCCACCTCGGGCGCCGTCTACGCACAGGCCGAGGAGACACTGGAGGTGGGCGACCTGCTGATGCTGCACACCGACGGACTGGTGCCGGGGCACAGCGCGGCGGACTCCGTGAACCTCCTCCTCGACCTGGGCCCCCGCCTCGGCGAGGCAGGCACGGCGCAGGACTGTTTACGGCTGGTCGTCGACGAGTTCGGTGAGAGTGAGCGCGCGGACGACGCCTGCGTGCTCGTGGCCAGGGTCATGTACTAGAAGGTGACGCTCCCGAGGGCGCTGCCCCGGAGCCTTGGCGAACCGGTCAGCGGCACAGTCCCCCTATGGCTGTGCGCTGTCATGCTCGTGCGCTGTCGCCGCCCGGCCTCTTCGCCCTGGGCAGCGCCAACCGGATCTCCTCCCGCAGTTCGTGGATCTTCGGGTAGCCGGAGTACTCGGCGGTGAGCCGGTACATCTGCCGGAGCCGGTCCCAGGTACGGCCGGACGAGTTCGAACCCATCGACATCAGGGCCAGCCGTGCGTAGCGGTCGGCCTGTTCGGGGTCGTCCGCGATGAAGCAGGCGGACGCCATGGACAGATGGTCGAAGATCTTCGAGCGCTCCCGGCCGTCGATCCGCAGGGCCAGGGCCTTCTCCGCGTAGTGCTGGGCGTGCGCGGCCGCACCCGGCTCGTACTCGGCCAGCGTGCGGT
Source organism: Streptomyces sp. NBC_01092 (assembly GCF_045039535.1). Classification (NCBI taxonomy): domain Bacteria; kingdom Bacillati; phylum Actinomycetota; class Actinomycetes; order Kitasatosporales; family Streptomycetaceae; genus Streptomyces; species Streptomyces sp. NBC_01092. The sequence goes on from NZ_CP108659.1 coordinate 775,002, forward strand.
AGGCCAGGGCCTGCATGCCGTACAGATCCTCGTCCTTGAAGGTCTGCATCCAGCTCGGCGGTGGCACGTCACTGCGGTCGGAGACGAAGAGGTCCTCCGCCTGACCGAGGGTGCGGCGCATGGCCTGGCCCTTGCCCATCGACGCCTGGGCCCAGGCCTCGATGGTGTGGAACATGGCCCTGGTGCGCGGCAGCACCTCGTCACCGGAGCCGGACTGGGCGAGTTTCATGAGGTCGAGTGCGTCGTCGGGCCGGCCGAGGTGCACCATCTGGCGAGCCGCTCGCGAGAGCGCCTCTCCGGCGCGGGGCCGGTCGCCGCCCTCTCGGGCTGCGTGGGCGGCGATGACGAAGTACTTCTGTGCCGTGGGCTCCAGGCCGACGTCGTGCGACATCCAGCCCGCGAGGACGGCGAGGTTGGCGGCGACGCCCCACAGGCGCCGCTGGAGATGTTCGGGGTGTCGGTAGGCGAGCATGCCGCCCACCTCGTTGAGCTGCCCCACGACTGCCTTGCGTTGCAGCCCGCCGCCGCGGGCCGCGTCCCAGGCCCGGAACACCTCCACCGAGCGCTCCAGTTCCTCGATCTCCTGCGACCCGATGGGGGCGGCCTCATAGCGGTCGAACCCGGCGGGGTCGGCGTGCAGGGGGTCGTCGAACTGGGGGGCGTCGGCCTTGAGGGCCGGGTCGGATTGCAGCCAGTCGTGCATGGCGCTGCTGAGTGCGGATCCCGCGGCGAGCGCGGCACCCGCGCCCACCAAGCCGCGTCGGTTGAGCATGAGGTCCATTCCCGTGAATTCGGTGAGGACCGCGGCGGTCCGTTCGGGCGCCCACGGCACACCGTCGGGATGCTCCACATTCCCGGCGTCCTGCCGTTTCCCACCACGCCCGTGCCGGACCAGACCGAGGTCCTCGATGGTCACGACACGGCCGAGACGCTCGGTGAACAGGGCTGCCAGCACCCGCGGCACGGGATCGCGCGGGATCTCTCCCATGTCGATCCACCGCCGCACCCGCGAGGTGTCGGTCGACAGCTGGGGGTGGCCCATGGCCGCCGCCTGCCGGTTGACCAACCTCGCGAGTTCGCCCTTGGACCAGCCGGCCAGGCCGAACAGGTCCGCCAGGCGGGTGTTGGGTTCTCCGCTCACGTCAAGCCCCCAGGTTCTCGGCTGAGTTGACAGTAGCCCGGTGAGAGTTGCCTCGGGACTATTCGCCAGGGTTCGCCAGGGTGCGCCAGATGGTGTGCCACTGGGCATCGGGTGTCAGGTAGGAACGCGCCACCCCGACCCGGTCGCCTTTTGAACAACGGGCCGCACTCCCCAGGGTGCACCCGAGGGACCGGGCCGGGTAGCGCAATGACGTCGCAGGCACACGAAGGGATCTGTATCTCCCATGTACGCAGCATCGTCCTCCGTGTCCGCCCCGCCCCGGTCGCTGCATGCCCGCCCGGCGGGCGGCGGCCCCTACCTCGCCCCGGCGCGGCCGGCGGCCGCCCCCGTGCTCGGCGCGGGCCGACCGCCGCGCGCCGCGGGGCTCGGCACCCAACCGCTCAGCGGGAGACTCGACTTGTCCGGCCCCCAGGGCACCCAGTTGCGTACCGCGCTCGCGTCGGTGCACCGGATCTGCCCGGAGTTCGCGCCGGTCCAGGTGCTGCGCCGCAGCGGGCGGTCCGTACTCCTGGTCGGCACGACCGGGCGCAGCACGGCCGTCGCCAAGTGTTTACTGGACCAGTCGCCGGCCTGGGCCGAGCGCATCAGGCACGAGATAGCGGCATACCGCTCGTTCGTCCGGCACCGCCCTCCGGTGCGCGTGCCGAGACTGATCGCGGCGGATCCGGACAACTGCACACTCGTCATCGAGCGGATGCCGGGCCGGGTGGCGGCACTGCAGCGGCACCCGATAGAGGTGCCGCCGCGTGCGGACATCAGGGCGGCACTCGGCGCGATCTGCCGGCTCAACGCGTGGCGGCCGCCGGCGGGCACGTTCGACGCCCCGCTGGACTACGCGGCCCGGATCTCCCGGTATCACGAGCTGGGGTTGCTCACCGACCGGGACATGGGCGATCTGCAGAAGCTGCTGCACGGCATCGCGGCGACCGCGGGCCGCCAGGGCATGGGCCAGTTCTGCCACGGCGACGCGTTGCTCTCGAACATCCTGCTCTCACCGGCCGGTCCAGTGCTGGTGGACTGGGAGCACGCGGGCTGGTATCTGCCGGGCTACGACCTGGCGACGCTGTGGTCGGTGCTCGGGGACGCACCGGTGGCCCGGCGGCAGATCAGCCAGATCGCCCAGACGGCGGGCCCGGCTTCCCGGGACGCGTTCCTGGTGAACCTGATGCTCGTGCTGACCCGCGAGATCCGTACTTATGAGACGGCCGTGCAGCGTTCGATGCACGACTCGACCCCGGCGGCATCGGGAGTGGCCCACCCGGGTGCTGCGCCGTCCGGCGAGGAACAGCGGCTGCTGCTACGGCGGCTGCACGACGACTGCCAGTTGGCCCGCCGGGCCGTACGTGCGGCGGTCGGCACTCGCTGACGGGGACGGTGGTCCGCGGTACGCACTGGAGACAGTGCCGTACCGCGGGCTTTCGTGTGCCCGGCCATTCCTGCGCTCCGCCATTGGCGTACGCCACTGACGCCCCGCAGGCCAGGAGGCGCTCGGCACGAAACTCCCGGGAATCGGGCTTGACAAGGGAATTCACCCGGCCCTTGGCATGATTGACGGATCGTCGGACAGCCGGTACCACGGACCCAGGCCCGGCCCCGCACGGCTCATCGCGCCCGACCGTCCCAGGAGGCTGCATTGCGAGGATCCGTCACCGCCATGGCCGCCGCGACACTGCTGTTCCCCTTGCTCGGCGCGGCCCCGTCCGACGCCCGCGGCTCGGATCACGGCCTCCAGTCGGCCTTCACCTCCGCCGCCGCCCGGTATCACGTGCCGCCGAGCGTCCTGCTCGGCGTCTCCTACCTCCAGTCCCGCTGGGACACGCACGCCGGGGCGCCCAGCGTGACCGGCGGGTACGGCCCGATGCACCTCACCGACGCCAGTACCGCGCTCGCCGAGTCCGCGTCGCACCACGGCGACGGCTCGGAGGACGCGCGGGGAGACGGCGCCCGTGCGGCTCTGCACCCGAAGGTGAAACCGCCGAAGACCTCCGGGATCCCGGCCCGGCTCAGGACGCTGCCCAAGGCGGCCGAACTGACCGGAATGAGCCGGGCGCGGCTGCGTACGGATCCGGCCGCCAACGTGGCCGGCGGCGCCGCACTGCTCGCCGCCGCGCAGAAGGAGCTCGGCGCACCGATGAGCTCGGATCCGGCGGACTGGTACGGCGCGGTGGCCCGCTTCTCCGGTGCGGATGACACCGCGACGGCCGCGGCCTACGCGAACGACGTCTACGCCGTGCTGCGCACCGGCCAGGAACGCCAGACCGACGCGGGCCAGCTGGTGGCCCTGGCCGCGCAGCCGGGCCTGTCCCCCGACACCGGGCAGCTGCGGCGGGCGGGGCTGCGCACGCCCGAGGCCGGCGAGACCGAGTGCCCGCCCACGGTGTCCTGCGAGTGGATCCCGGCCCCGCACGAGGAGTTCGGGGACGGCGACTACGGCAACCACGACCTGGGTGACCGGCCGGCCGCACAGGACATCGACTACATCGTCATCCACGACACGGAGGGCGCCTGGGAGGGTGTCCTCACCATGGTGCAGGACCCCACCTATGTGTCGTGGCAATACACACTGCGCTCCACGGACGGCCACATCGCCCAGCATGTGAAGGCCAAGGATGTGGCCTGGCACGCGGGCAACTGGTACATCAACTCGAAGTCGATCGGTCTGGAGCACGAGGGCTTCCTGGCGCGGCCGGACGCCTGGTACACGGAGGCGATGTACCGGTCCTCGGCGCGCCTGGTGGCGTATCTCGCGAAGGAGTACGACATCCCGCTGGACCGGCAGCACATCCTCGGCCACGACACCGTGCCGGGCCCGACCGCGTCGACGGTCCGGGGCATGCACACGGACCCGGGCCCGTACTGGGACTGGCGCCACTACTTCGAGCTGCTCGGCCGCCCCATCGAGCCCTCCGCCGGCCCGAACGGCGGCCTGGTGACGATCCGCCCCGACTACGCCACCAACCGGCCCGAGTACACGGGCTGTGTCTCCGCCGGTCAGACCTGCGCGGACCACGGTTCGAGCGCGGTGCGCCTGTACTCCGGGCCCGGCGAGTCGTATCCCCTGATCAAGGACGTCGGGCTGGGTTCGGAGCCGACCAAGGGCGTGAACGACCTGTCCTCGCGGGTGTCGACCGGGCAGCAGTACGCGGTCGCCGGACAGGACGGTGACTGGACGGCGATCTGGTATCTGGGCCAGAAGGCGTGGTTCAGGAACCCGCAGCAGAGTCCGACCGCCGTGCACGCGTCCGGTGATGTGGTGACCCCGAAGGACGGCCTGGAGAGCGTCCCGGTGTACGGGCGCGCCTATCCCGAGTCCGACGCCTATCCGGCGGACGTGCCCGCGCAGGCCGTGTCACCGCTGCCGTACACCTTGCCCGCCGGGCAGCGGTACGCGGTGGGTGGCCAGGTGCCGGGCGAGTACTACTACGCGGTGGACTTCGACGAGGGGTCACACCGGGTCGTGGTCGGCAAGGACCTTTACTACGAGATCCAGTTCGGTCACCGGGTGGCGTTCGTGCGGGCGGCGGACGTGAACGTCGTGGCCTCGGGGTCGTAGCGGATCAGTCCTCCTTCTCCCAGCTGTACCGTCGCCCGGCCACTGCCTTGAACGTGTGCTGTCCGGCCTCGAACAGGTCGCTGTGGATGGTGAGTTCGCGGGTCCGTGACGCGTTCAGGGCGATGCGGGTCGCCCTGCCGTCCGCCCACTCGATGTCGAGGGTGGCACCGCCGCGGGCGCGCAGGCCGCGCACCGAGCCGGCCGGCCAGGCGGCGGGCAGGGCGGGGAGCACCTCGATGGCGTCGTGCTGGCTCTGCAGGAGCATCTCCACGATGCCGGAGGTGGCGCCGAAGTTGCCGTCGATCTGGAACGGCGGGTGGGTGTCCCAGAGGTTGGGCAGGGTGGAGGACTTCAGCTGTTCGCCGAGCATGGTGTGGGCGTGGTCGCCGTCGCGCAGCCGGGCCCAGAAGTTGATCTTCCAGGCCTTGGACCAGCCGGTGCCGCCGTCCCCGCGTGCCCTCAGGGAGACCTCGGCGGCCCGCGCCCATGCGCTGCCGGGCTCGATCTGGCGTCCGGGGTGGAGGGCGAACAGGTGCGAGACATGCCGATGGGTGTCGGTGGGGTCGTCCAAGTCCTCCTTCCACTCCTGGAGTTGGCCCCAGGAGCCGATGCGCAGGCCGGGGTCGAGCCGGTTCAGCGCGTCCTCGATCCGGCGCCGGAAGTCGGGCGCGTCGCCCAGGGTCCGGGCGGCTTCGAGGGTGCTGGTGAACAGGTCGTGGACGATCTGCTGCGACATGGCCGCACCGGCGGTGAAGTCCCCGTGCTCGGGCGAGTAGGCGGGGGTGACGACGAGGGTTCCGTCGCGCGGGTCGGTGCGCAGGTTGTCGAGCCAGAACTCGGCGGCCTCCTTCATCACCGGGTACGCGGTGGTGCGCAGGTAGTCGGTGGAGCCGCCGAATCTGTAGTGCTCGTACAGCTGCTGGGTGAGCCAGGCCGCCGCCTCGGGGAACCAGAACGCGGTCGCCCAGTCGTGCACGCCGGTGAAGCCGTACGGGTTGGTCTCGTTGTGCACGACCCAGCCCCGTGAGCCGAACATCTCCTGGGCGGTACGGCGTCCGGGGGCGCGCAGGGCTTCGACGAAGCGGTCGTAGGGCGCCGTCGTCTCGGCCAGGTTGGCGGCCTCGGCGGGCCAGTAGTTCATCTGGAGGTTGATGTTGACGTGGTAGTCGGCGGACCACGGGGGCGTGGTGCTGTTGTTCCAGACGCCCTGGAGGTTGGCGGGCAGGGAGCCGGGTCGTGAGGAGGCGATGAGCAGGTAGCGGCCGTACTGGAAGTAGAGGGCCTCCAGGGCGCGGTCCGCCGCGCTCGCGGCGCCGGTGTACGAGGACAGCAGCCGGTCCGTGGGGACGTCCGCGGGGAGCGACTGGCCGATGTCGAGGCCGACCCGGCCGAACAGGGCCCGGTAATCGCGGACGTGCCGGTCGAGCAGGCTCTGGTAGCGCTCGCCCGCGCGCCCTACGGCACGGCTGACGGCGGCGTGCGGGTCCCGGCCGCGGTAGTCGGGGTAGGTGTCCGCGTAGTCCGTGCCGGCGGCCAGGACGAACCAGGCGCTGTCGGCCCCGGTCACGGCGATCGTCCCGTCGGCCCCGGAGGTCACGGCGCCGCCCTCGGCGTGCACCCGGACCTGTGCCTCGAAGCGCAGCCCGTTGTCGGCGAGGGCGCCGCGCACGGTCAGGGTCCCGTCGGCGGCGGTGGCGGTGAAGTCGGCGCGGGGCGAGGTGTGGCGCAGAGTGAAGGTGACGCTGCCGGGCCGGTCGGCGGTGAGCCGTCCCACGATCACACCGTCGGGGTGGGAGGCGAAGAAGTCCCTTTGGTGGCGGACGCCTTGGTGGGTGTAGGTGACGGAGGCGACGGCGTTGTCGAGGTCGAGCCGACGGCGGTAGTCCTGCGGGGGCGTCGTCGGTGCGCCGGGCAGGTCGAGGTGGAGGTCGCCGAAGGTCTGGTGGGCGCCGTAGCCGATCCTCGGCTGGCCGAGCCGGTCGGCCACCGACTCGGGGTCGAGGGTGGTCCGGGTGTCCAGGTCGTCCTGTACGGCGGTGATCGCGCCGGGGCGGGGTGCGCGCCAGTTGCCGTGGTCGTAGCCCTGGACGGAGCCGGGGCCGCCGGTCCAAAGGGTCTTCTCGTTGAACTGGAGGCGTTCGGAGGCGAGGGTGCCGAACACCATGGCACCGAGTGCACCGTTGCCGATGGGCAGTGCCTCGCGCTCCCAGTCGGCGGCCGGTGCCGCGTACCAGAGCACGGACGGCGTGTGCGACACATCGGAGGAATCGGCGGCGGTAGCCTCCGTGCCCCCGGCCCCCAGGGTGAGCCCTCCGGCCCCTACCGCCGCTGCCTTCAAGGTGGTCCTTCGGGTGATCCCATGCGGCTCATACGACATGACCCCTGACGCTAGAGATCCGATGACTCAGCGGCAAGGGTCATGACAACACCAGCAGAGGCCTGTCCGGCCGACGGCCCGCCCGGTGAGGGTCAGGGACAGGGTGAGGTGACGATTCAGCCCTGCTGGAAGAGCTCCGCGGGCAGCGGCTTCAGCAGCGCGTACAGGTCGTCGGTGATGGGGCGGTCCCAGGCGGCGATGGTGACCAGGACATTGTCGCTGCGGTCGAACTGCACGCAGGAGATCCGGCTCTCGGAGAGCTTGAGGCGCCGCACGATGAGGAGGTTGTCGCCCTGCATCACGGGCACGTCCTCGCTGCCGACGACGGTGACGTCCTCGTCGTTCTCCAGGGCCAGCAGCAGCTGGGCGACCTCGAACGGGATCTCGCCCTCCGCCACCTCGCGGGCCGGGGAGCCCTCGGGCAGATTGCCGATGATCATCGCCGGGCCGCGGCCGCCGAAGAGGTCGTAGCGCAGGAAGACGCCCTGGCAGCTGCCGTCGGGGGCGGGCAGCAGTCCCGCACCCAGATTGCCCGGCCAGTCGCCCGGGTCCATGGCCAGTACGTCGAAGTCGGGCCCGGCGGGCGTGGCGCTGCGGCGGCGGAGGAACGACATGTCGCCATGGTACGTGGCCGGACCTGTTCCGTGACGTGAGGGCATTCGTTCACCCCCGATCGAGCACGGATCGTCCCGCGGCGCCGCCGCGCTCAGCAGGGCGGTCCGGCGCGCGGCGCCACCGCCCGCCGGCCCACCGTCGTCCGCTCCGTCAGGTCAGGTCGAACTCGCCCTCGCGCGCACCCGACACGAACGCGCCCCACTCGGCAGGCGTGAAGATCAGGGAAGGGCTGTCCGGGCTGCCGCTGTTGCGCATCGCGATGAACCCCTCGACAAAGGCGATCTGGACATCCCCCAGTCCACGGCTGCTCGAGTGCCAGTCGGCGCTGCTGAGGTCCAGCTCCGGCTTGTCCCAGCCCGTGAGCGGCTGCTGCTGGATGGTGGTGCTCTCGGCCACGTCCGTGCTCCTCCCGATTCGCGTCGTCCGCGGGCCAGCCTAGCGATCGGTTCCGAGTGTCAACAGGCCACGTGAGGGGGACCTTTGCGCAGTCCTCTCCCACGCCGTCCGGGGAGTGCGCTCAGGCGTCCGGAGACTCGGAGCCCACGAGCCACATCGAGAAGAACTGCGAGCCGCCACCGTAGGCGTGCCCGAGCGCCCTGCGGGCCCCCTCCACCTGGTGTTCCCCGGCCTGGCCGCGCACCTGGAGAGCCGCCTCCGCGAAGCGGATCATGCCGGAGGCCCCGATCGGGTTGGTGGACAGGACGCCGCCCGACATGTTGACGGGAAGATCGCCGTCCAGCTCGGTCACCCCGGCCTCGGTGAGCTTCCAGCCCTCGCCCTCGGCGGCGAAGCCGAGGTTCTCCAGCCACATGGGCTCGTACCAGGAGAACGGCACGTACATCTCCACGGCGTCGATGTCCCGGCGCGGGTCGGCAATCCCCGCCTGCCGGTACACGTCGGCGGCGCAGTCCTTGCCGGCCTGCGGCGACACCGCGTCCTTGCCGGCGAAGAGGGTGGGTTCGCTGCGCATGGCACCGCCCAGCATCCAGGCTGGTCGGCGGGGCGCCCGGGCGGCTCCTGCCCGGTCGGTGAGGATCATGGCGCAGGCGCCGTCGGAGGAGGGGCAGGTCTCCGAGTAGCGGATCGGGTCCCACAGCATGGGCGAGGCCTGGACCTTCTCCAGGGTGATGTCGCGCTCGTGCAGATGCGCGTACGGGTTCTTCAGCGCGTTGCGCCGGTCCTTGTACGCCACCAGCGAGCCGACCGTGTCGGGCGCTCCGCTGCGCCGCATGTAGGCGCGTACGTGCGGCGCGAAGAACCCGCCCGCCCCGGCCAGCAGCGGCTGCTGGAAGGGGATCGGCAGGGACAGTCCCCACATGGCGTTGGACTCGGACTGCTTCTCGAAGGCGAGCGTCAGCACGGTGCCGTGGACGCGAGCGGCGACCAGGCCCGCGGCGACGAGGGCCGTGGACCCGCCGACCGAGCCGGCCGTGTGCACCCGGAGCATGGGCTTGCCCACCGCGCCGAGCGCGTCGGCGAGATACAGCTCCGGCATCATCACGCCCTCGAAGAAGTCGGGCGCCTTGCCGATGACCACGGCGTCGATGTCCGCCCAGGTCAGCTCGGCGTCCAGGAGGGCTCGGTGCGCCGCCTCCCGGACGAGCCCGGCGATCGACACGTCCCGGCGCGCGGCGACGTGCTTGGTCTGGCCGATGCCTACGACGGCCACGGGCTCCTTGCTCATCGCGGATCCCCTTCGAGTACGGCGACCAGGTTCTGTTGCAGACAGGGGCCGGACGTGGCGTGCGCGAGCGCCCGGTCGGACTCGCCCCGGTGGATGCGGGCGGCGGCCTCGCCGATGCGGATGAGCCCGGCGGCCATGACGGGGTTGGCGGCGAGCGCCCCGCCGGACGGGTTGACGTGCACACCGTCGTCGAGCCCCAGCGCCTTGCGCAGGACGACCTCCTGCGCGGTGAAGGGCGCGTGCAACTCGGCGGTGTCGACGGGCCGTTCGAAAGCGCCGGCCTTCTCCGCGGCGAGGCGGGTCGAGGGCGAGTCGGTCAGGTCGCGCACGCCCAGGCCGTGGGCCTCGATGCGGTGGTCGAGGCCGCGGATCCAGGCGGGCCGTTCGCACAGCTCACGGGCCCGCTCCCCCGCCGCGAGGATCACGGCGGCGGCTCCGTCGCCGATGGGCGGGCAGTCGCCGGTACGCAGCGGTCGTACGACGTAGTCGCCCTGGGGCACCGAACCCCTCAGCTGGGCATGGGAGTTGGCGGTGGCGTCCGCTCGGCTGCGGGCTGCGACGGCGGCGAGGGCGGGTTCGTCGGTGTCGCCGGCGTCGATGAGGGCCTGGGCCTGGAGGGCGGCGAGGGCCACGGAGTCGGGCCAGAGGGGGGCGACGTAGTACGGGTCGAGCTGGCGGGTGAGGACGTCGCGCAGGGGGCCCGGTGAGGACTTGCCGTAGGAGTAGACGAGCGCGGTGTCGGCGTCGCCGGTGAGCAGCTTGGTCCAGGCCTCGTACAGCGCCCAGGCCCCATCCATCTCGACGTGTGACTCGGAGATCGGCGGCCAGGCGCCGACGCCGTCGAGGGCGAGGGTGAAGGAGAAGGCGCGGCCGGCGAGGTAGTCGCTGGAGCCGGAGCAGGTGAAGCCGATGTCGGCGGTCTTCAGGCCGGTGCGCGCCAGTACCTCGTGCAGGACGGGCATGAGCATCTCCACCTCGGAGAGCTCCTCGCTGGTGCGCCGGTGGTCGGTCTGCGCGAAGGCGACGACGGCGATCTCGCGGTTCACAGCAGCTCCCTGTAGGTGTCGTAGTCCGCGTCGGGCTCCCCCGTGGGCCGGTAGTGGTCGGGGAAGCGGGCGCCCTCGGTCCACACGGGTTCGACCCGCAGGCCCATGCGCACCTCGTCGTAGGGGATGCCGCCGATCCGGGCGTGCAGGGCGAGTCCGGCGCCGTCGAGGGCTATGTGGGCGTAGACGTACGGCACTTCGATGTCGAGGTTCTTCGCCTTGATGTTGACGATGCAGAACGTGGTGACTGTGCCGCGGGGCCCCACCTCGACCTGTTCCGATGTGGCGAGCCCACATGTGGGGCACGCACCCCTGGGCGGGACGTACACCTTGTGGCAGGACGGGCAGCGCTCGCCGACGTTGCGGTTCTCGGCCAGGGCGTTGATGTAGGCGGACTGGGCGCGGCCGGGTGAGTAGGTGTAGTCGAGCCGGGCGTGGGCGACGATGCCGGTGACCGGGTCCTCGAACTCGCCGGTGTGGCCCTCCGGTTCGGCCGGGTCACCGTCGTACGGCTCGAAGCAGGCGATGTCGGTGATGGCGCCGCTGCGTTCCTCGGCCCAGCGGACGCGGACCCGCATGCCGGTGTGCACGGCGTCGGGGCCGGGGGCGTCGAGGGCGTGCAGGAGGGCGGTGTCGGCGCCGTCGAGGCGGACCAGGACCCAGGCGAAGGGCGTGTCGAGAGGCTGGTCGCGGCGGGGGGCGTGGTTCCAGGCCCAGGTGGTGACCGTGCCCGAGGGGGCGACCTCGACCAGGTCGCGAAGCTCCTCGGCGGTGACGGGGTCGTACTCGACGGGTGGGACGAGCGTGCGGCCGTCGCCGGTGCGTACCCCGAGCACGACACGTTCGCGCAGCCCGGTGAGGAAGGCGCTCTGGACGGGGCCGAGGGAGCGGGTGAAGGGGAACTCGACGACGAGGGGGGCTTTGAGGACTTCGGGCATCGGGACTACCTCCTTGGGAGGCCGGCGGTGAAGGCGTGCCCCAAACGGGGGCGCGGGGCTGTATCAATTTGCGGCTCCGCCGCGTGGGCGCGACCAGCCACGAACGGCCCGCAGCTGCTGAACCGGCCTCGGCCGGCGCAGCGCTACGCGCGCTTGTACACGGGTGACCGCTTCTCCGCGAAGGCACGGGCGCCTTCCTTGGCGTCGGCGGTGTCGAAGATCGGCCAGCCTCGCTTGAGTTCGGCGGCGAGGCCGTCGGTCTCGGTCATCTCGGCGGTGTCGTAGACGGCCGCCTTGACGGCCTCGACGGCCAGCGGGCCGCAGGCATTGACCTGTTCGGCGATCTCCAGGGCCTTGTCCAGGGCCGTGCCGTCCGGGACGACATGCCCGATCAGGCCGATGTCGGCGGCCTCGCGGGCGCTGTACGGGCGTCCGGTGAGCAGCATCTCCAGGGCGTGGGTGCGCGGGATCTGCCGTTGCAGACGGACCGTGGAGCCACCGATCGGGAACAGGCCGCGCTTCACTTCGAAGAGCCCGAAGGTCGCCGACTCGCCCGCGACGCGGATGTCGGTGCCCTGGAGCATCTCGGTGCCGCCGGCGACGCAGTACCCCTCGACGGCGGCGATCACCGGTTTGCGGGGGCGGTGGTGGCGCAGCATCGCCTTCCAGTGCAGATCGGGGTCGGCCTTGAGCCGGTCGCGGTGGCGCTCCCCCTCCATGCCGTTGCCTGCCAGGGCCTTGAGGTCCATGCCCGCGCAGAACGAGTCGCCCGCGCCCGTGAACACGACCGAGCGGATCGTGTCGTCCGCGTCGGCCTCGAGCCAGCCGTCGTACAGGCCGACGAGCATGGCCAACGAGAGCGCGTTCTTGGCCTCCGGCCGATTGAGCGTGAGCACCAGTGTGGCGCCTTCGCGTCGCACGGTGAGGTGTTCCGTCCCACCCATCGCCCATCTCCCCTCTGAAAGAACGAGAACAGGTTGCAGGAGGCGCCGGGGCACTTCAAGGGTTTTCTGACAGGTAGTCAGATTTCTTGTGCGCGAACCCTTCACAGTTGTGCCGCCCTTTGCTCTGATGACCGGCAGCCGGTGGAGTGCGAGGGCGGGAGGAACGGTGGAGTACAACCTTGCCGACCTGTTCGAGTCGGTCGTCGACGCGGTCCCCGACCGCGAGGCACTGGTGTACATCGACCATCCGGGCACGGGTGCTGAGCGCCGCCTGACGTACGCCGAGCTGGACGCGGCGGCGAACCGGATCGGTCACCATCTGCTCGACAGCGGGATACGTCCCGGCGAGCATCTCGGGCTGCACCTCTACAACGGCATCGAGTACCTCCAGACGGTGCTGGCCTGCCTGAAGGCTCGGATCGTCCCGGTCAACGTCAACTACCGGTACGTGGAAGAGGAGTTGGTGTACCTGTACCGGGACGCCGATCTGGTGGCCCTGGTCTTCGAGGCGGAGTTCACGGAGCGGGTGGCGGCGGCGCTGCCACGGGTGGACGGGCTGCGGCATCTGGTGCGGGTCGGCAGCGTGGCGCCGGGTGCGGCAGACGCGCCGGCCTTGCCGGCCGTGACGTTCGCGGACGCCGAGGCCGCGGGATCGCCCGATCGGGGGTTCCCGGCGCGGTCGGGTGATGACCAGTTCATCATCTACACCGGCGGCACCACCGGAATGCCCAAGGGCGTGATGTGGCGCCAGGAGGACCTGTTCTTCTCCGGTCTCGGCGGCGGCGCGCCGACCGGTGAGCCGGTACAGAAGCCGGAGGAACTCGCCGAACGCGTCGCGGCGGGCGGCGACGGCATCACCTTCTTCCCCACAGCCCCGCTGATGCACGGGACGTCCACGCTGACCGCCTTCATCGGCTTCAACTTCGGCCAACGCATCGTGATCCACCGCAAGTTCGCGCCCGAGGAGGTCCTGCGCACGATCGAGAAGGAGAAGGTCACCAGCGTGTCCCTGGTCGGCGACGCGATGCTGCGGCCCCTGGTCGACGCGCTGAACGGCCCCATGAAGGGCACGGACTGCTCGTCGATGTTCAGCGTGTCGTCCTCCGGGGCGATCATGTCGGACACGGTGCGCCGGCAGTTCCAGGACCTGGTCCCGAACGTGATGCTGCTGAACAACTTCGGCTCCTCGGAATCCGGCTTCAACGGTACGGCGACCGAGGACTCCGGGCCCGAGCGCGGGTTCCGCATCCGCGTCAACTCCCGTACGCAGGTGGTCGATCCGGCCACCTACGAGCCGGTCGCCGTGGGCGAGGTGGGCCGGGTCGCCCAATGCGGCCATGTGCCGCTCGGCTACTACAACGACGCGCGCAAGACCGCCGAGACCTTCTTCGAGAAGGACGGCCGCCGGTGGGTGCTGCTCGGCGACATGGCCACGGTCGACCAGGACGGCGTCGTCACCGTGCTCGGACGCGGCTCGCAGTGCATCAATACCGGGGGCGAGAAGGTGTACCCCGAGGAGGTCGAGCAGGCACTCAAGTCCCACCCCGACGTGTACGACGCACTGGTGGCCGGGGTGCCGGACGCGAAGTGGGGACATCACGTGGCGGCGGTGGTCCAGTTGCGCACGGGGACGGTGCAGCCGACCTTGGCCGACATCCAGACGCACTGCCGCTCCCACCTCGCGGGTTACAAGATCCCCCGCCAGTTGGTGATCACGGACTCGATCCGGCGCTCGCCCAGCGGCAAGGCGGACTACCGCTGGGCCCGGGAGGTGGCGGTGTCGGCGGACGGGTGAATCCCGGGCAGCTCTGGTTGAACCCCAGGTGACGTGCGGACGTACTGATGGTGGCAGGCTCGGTCATGGACCGCTGTTTGCCATGCCATCGCAAGACCGCACGGAAGGACCGCCGGGTGTCGCTCTTCACTCGCTCTCGTCAGCCGCTGAACACCGCTGAGGGCGGGTCGGATTCGGATGACGATGTCGCCGCGACCGGGGAGAGGGAACGGGTAGCGGAATCAGTGGGAGCGGCTGAGGCGGCAGACGATGCCGGAGCGGCCTCCTCCCCCGGCTGGTTCGGCTGGCGGCGCCGCTACCCCCGTACGGCACGCGGTGTGACCGTGGGGACAACCGTCCTGGCCGGCGCGCTGCTGCTCTTCGCGCTCCTGGTGCCCAACCGTCTCGAACGGCTCGGCCCCGAGGCGTTCTTCCGCCTCCCCGCCGAGGGGATCCTGCTGGCAGGGCTGCTGCTGGCGGTGCCGCCGCGCTCCAGGCGGCTGATGTCACTGGTCTCCGGTGCGCTGCTCGGGGTGCTCACCGTCCTGAAGTTCGTCGACATGGGCTTCTACTCGGTACTGGCGCGCCCCTTCGACCTGGTCCTGGACTGGATCCTGCTGGACGACGCGGCGGAATTCGTACGGGAGTCGTTCGGCCGTAGCGGACAGGTGCTGGCGGTCGTCGGGGTGTTCGTCCTGGTCATCGCGGTGCTCGTGCTGATGACGCTCGCGATGGTGCGGGTGACGAACCTCATGGTCGGCCATCGTGCCGTCGCCACCCGCACGACACTGATCCTCGGCACCGCGTGGATCACCTGCATGACCCTGGGCATCCAGGTCGCCGGGGTCCCGCTGGCCACCAAGGGCAACGCCGACCTGCTCAACAACCGTATCGAGCAGGTGCAGGCCGGCCTCAAGGACGGGCGGGTCTTCGAGAAGCAGGCGGCCGTGGACGCGTTCGCGAAGACGCCGCCCGACCAGTTGCTGACGGGGCTGCGCGGCAAGGACGTGCTGTTCACGTTCATCGAGAGCTACGGCCGCGTCGCGATCGACGACCCGGCGATGGCGCCGCAGATCGACGCGGCGCTCAAGGAAGGGACGAGCAACCTCAAGGCGGCCGGATTCCAGTCGCGCAGCGCGTGGCTGAAGTCGCCGGTGACAGGGGCGGGCAGTTGGCTGGCCCACTCCACTTTCCTCTCCGGCCTCTGGATCAAGAACCAGCAGCGGTACCGGAGTCTGACCACCAGCGACCGGGCGACGCTCGGCAGCTACTTCAGGAAGACCGGCGCGTGGCGGACGGTCGGTGTCGTGCCGGGGGTGCGGCGGGCCTGGCCGGAGGGCAAGTTCTTCGCGCTCGACCACATCTACGACTCCGAGCACCTCGGCTACCACGGCCCGTACTTCAGCTGGACGCCCGTGCCCGACCAGTTCAGCCTGGAGGCGTTCCAGCGTCTGGAGCACGGCAAGAAGGGCCGCGACCCGATCATGGCGGAGATCATCCTGGCCTCCAGCCACAACCCCTGGTCCCCCATCGCCCGCATGACCGACTGGGACGACCTCGGTGACGGCTCGGTCTTCCATCAGATCAAGAAGGAGGGCACCGACCCCAAGGAGGTCTGGAAGGACCCGGAGCGCGTCCGCACCGAGTACCGCCGTGCCATCGAGTACTCGCTCCGCAGCCTCACCGAATGGGTCGAGCGCTACGGCACCGACGACACGGTCCTGGTCTTCCTCGGCGATCATCAGCCCGTCCCCACCGTCACCGCCGGCAGCGCCAGCAAGGACGTCCCCGTCACGATCGTCGCCCGCGACCCGAAGGTCCTCGACAGGATCGCCGACTGGCACTGGACGGACGGCCTCAAGCCCGCCGAGAACGCCCCCACCTGGGGCATGGACCGCTTCCGGGACCGTTTCATGACGGCGTACGGGCCGCGCGGGGAGTGAGCGGAGGGGCGGCCGGGCCGTTCGAGGATCCCGAAACGGACGCTCGAACGGCCTAGCATCACGCGCCGGTGCGCGGGCGGCGTACCTACGGTCGCAATGACGGTCGTCGAGACCGCTGGACCAAGAGGGAGCGCCCGTGAAGAGACGTACCCGCGCGATATGCACGACCGCGATCACCGTTCTCGTGACCGCCGGCCCGGTGGCCCAGGTGGCGCACGCCCGTGGCGACCTGGACTGCCGCGACTTCGCCTTTCAGGAGGACGCGCAGGCGGAGTTCAACCGGGACCTGAGCGACCCCAATCGCCTGGACGAGGACCAAGGTGCGGACGACAGCATCGCCTGCGAGGTCCTGCCCCACCGCGAGGCGACCGTCGCACCGCTCCCCGTACGTACGGTGTTCCCCACGAGCACGGTGACAAGCACGGTGCTCCCCACACAGGGGGTCAGAGGCGGCATGGGCGGTGGCACGGGTCCGGCGGACTTCGAGGTGGCTCTGGGCGCCGGCCTGGCAGTCGGCGCACTCGCGCTGACCGCCGGTTTCGTCGTGTACCGGCGTCGGCTCAACCGCTGACGAGCGCCCGCTGTTCTTAGGGTCGCTTCGGGCGTACGGGCCAGGAGACAGGCGCACGACCGGGAGACGGACGTACGGCCGGGAGAACGACAACTCCCGGCCGTAGCAACTCCCGCCAATAACAGGGGACCTGGTCAGCCTCTCTCAGGACCGGCCGAGCACGTCCCGGCCGTCCACCGACTCGTACGGCGCGTCCGCCGCCGACTCGGCCGAAGCCTCGCCCTCCACGCCCCGCGTCTCGCCCTCGGCCCCCGCGCCGCCCTCGGCGACAGCCGGCCCCGTCGACGCACCCCGACCCGCGCGCCACCGCGTCAGCCGCATGGCCACCGGCTCGGTGTAGCGCGCGGTGAGCGGCCCGACGATCACCAGGATCAGCACGTAGGCCGTGGCCAGCGGGCCCAGCGAGGGCTCGATGCCGGAGGTGACGGCGAGGCCGGCGATGACGATGGAGAACTCGCCGCGTGCCACGAGGGTTCCGCCCGCGCGCCAGCGGCCCTTGACCGAGACTCCGGCGCGCTTGGCCGCCCAGTACCCGGTGGCGATCTTCGTGAGCGCGGTGACGAGGGCCAGCGCGAGCGCGGGCAGCAGCACCGGCGCGATGCTCGCGGGGTCCGTGTGCAGGCCGAAGAAGACGAAGAACACGGCGGCGAACAGATCCCGCAGCGGGGCGAGCAGGTTGTGCGCGCCCTCCGCCACTTCCCCGGACAGCGCTATGCCGACCAGGAACGCGCCGACGGCTGCCGACACCTGGAGCTGCTGGGCGAGTCCGGCCACGACCAGGGTGAGACCGAGCACGACGAGCAACAGCTTCTCGGGATCGTCGCTGGAGACGAAGCGGGAGATGTGCCGGCCGTAGCGCACCGCGAGCAGCAGGACGAGTCCGGCGACGCCGAGCGCGATGGCCAGGGTGACACTCCCCGCCGCCAGACCGGCCCCGGCCAGCAGGGCGGTGACGATCGGCAGGTAGACCGCCATGGAGAGGTCTTCCAGGACCAGGATGCTCAGGACGACCGGGGTCTCGCGATTGCCGAGCCTGCCGAGGTCGCCCAGGACCTTCGCGATGACGCCGGACGACGAGATCCAGGTGACGCCGGCCAGGACGACCGCGGCGACCGGGCCCCAGCCCAGCAGCAGCGCCATGACGGCACCGGGCAGGGCGTTCAGCGCGGCGTCGACAAGACCCGCCGGATACTGCGTCTTGAGGTTGGAGACCAGGTCGCTGGCCGTGTACTCCAGGCCGAGCATGAGCAGCAGCAGGATCACACCGATCTCTGCGCCGATCGCGACGAACTCCTCGCTGGTGCCCAGCGGAAGCAGCCCGCCCTCGCCGAAGGCGAGCCCGGCCAGCAGGTAGAGAGGTATGGGCGAGAACTGGAATCGCCCGGCGAACCTGCCCAGCAGGCCCAGGCCGAGGATGATCGCGCCGAACTCGATGAGGAAAACCGCGGAGGAATGCATCGCGGCTCACTCCCGCCCGAGTATCTCGGCGGCCGCGTCCACACCCTCGCGGGTGCCGATCACGATCAGGATGTCGCCGCCCGCCAGGCGGAAGTCCGGCGCCGGCGAGGGGATCGCCTCGGCGCGGCGCAGTACGGCCACGATGGATACGCCCGTCTCGGTCCGCATCCGGGTCTCGCCCAGCAGCCGTCCGTTCCAGTGCGACGTGGCGGACAACTCGACGCGCTCGGCGACGAGACCCAGCTCCGTGGTGGACAGCAGGCTCGGACTGTGGTGCGCGGGCATCAACGCGTCGATCAGCGTGGCCGCTTCGGCGGAACTGAGCCGCGCCGACAGCGCGCACGCGTCCGGATCGTCCTTGCGGTACGCGCTCAACGTGCGTGATCCGTCCCGGTGGGCGACCACGGACAGACGGCGTTGTTCGCGTGTCGTGAGGTCGTAGCGGACTCCGATGCCGGGCAGTGGCGTACTGCTCAGGCGAGGAGCGCCCATAGCTGTCCCCCCTCATTCACGTGCCTCTTCCAGCACTCTTTGACGAAACTTTACCTACCGGGGTGCGTGCGGGCCGAACTCGGCCCGCCCTTCAGCCACTCCCGTCCAGGAACGCGACGACCCGCCGTACGAACCAATCCGCGTCGTCGAGCCACGGGTAGTGCCCGGCGCCGGGCTGCACGGCGTACTCGGCGTTGGGGAATATCTCGGCGGTGCGGCGGGCGAGTTCGGGGCGGGGGCCACCGTCGAGTTCACCGGCGAGGACGAGAACCGGGGCGGTGAAACGGGCCAGTTCGGATCGGGTCCTGGGCGGGTCGTAGGCGCCGTCGGAGCCGTAGATGCCGGCGGCTTCGTCGTTGGTCTCATCGTCGGCGCGCGCGTCGTGTGCCTTGGCCGCGTCGTCCCAACGCCCGTAGAAGAAGGGCGCGAACACAGGGTCGAAGTCACCCTCCCCGGCCAGCCATGCCTCGAATGCCGGGTACGCCTGCGCGAACCACGCCTCGTCCTCACGCGATCCGGCAGCGGCCAGCCGGTCCTCGGCGGTGGCGGGCATGCCCAGCGCCCAGGGCGTCGCGGTGACCAGTGCGAGCCTCGCCACCCGCTCCGGATACCGGGCGGCGTACAGCATGGCCAGGCTTCCACCCGCCGAGTGCCCGAGCACATCCATATGCGCCAGCCCTATGTGGTCGCGCAATACCTCCACGTCATCGACCATGTGGTCGCAGCGATAGGTGGCCGGGTCCTCCGGCGCCGCGGAATCCCCGGTGCCGCGCAGGTCGAGCAGCACCAGCTGCCGGTGCGCGGCCAGTCCGCCCAGGTCACCCAGGTAGGCGGAGGCACGCATCGGCCCGCCGGGTACGACGAGCAGCGGTTCGCCCTCGCCTCGCAGGTGGTAGGCGATCAGGGTCCCGTCGGAGGCGCTGAAGGTCGGCATGCCGTCGATCTTGGTCGCCGGCGGCTCGCGGTGCAACGGGCCTGCCCCAGCCCGACGGGCGTCGCGGGCACGGCCTGGACGGCCACACGCGGAGAAAGTGCGCCCCACCCTCTTGCCTGATCATTCGTGGCCTGAATTACTGATCCCGAGCACGCAGACCGAATGATCGGTCGTCCGGATTGATGCGGTTGGCGAGGGAGAGCACCTCATGGCGGACGCGACGGAACTGGACTCCGGGGAACGACTCGCCCCGGCCGCGCTGCGGGCGTTGCAGCTGGAGCGGTTGCAGAGATCGCTGCGGCACGCGTACGACAACGTGCCCTTCTACCGGGAGTCCTTCGACAAGGCCGGCGTACGGCCCGAGGACTGCCGCTCGCTCGCCGACCTGGCCCGCTTCCCGTTCACGACCAAGGCCGACCTGCGCGAGAACTACCCGTACGGGATGTTCGCCGTGCCCCAGGACCGTATCCGCCGCATCCATGCCTCCAGCGGCACCACCGGACGCCCCACGGTCGTCGGCTACACCGAAGCCGACCTTTCCCTGTGGGCCGACATGGTGGCCCGCTCCATCCGGGCGGCGGGCGGACGCCCCGGGGACAAGGTGCATGTGGCGTACGGCTATGGGTTGTTCACCGGTGGTCTCGGCGCGCACTACGGGGCCGAACGGCTGGGCTGTACGGTCATCCCCGCGTCCGGCGGGATGACCGCCCGTCAGGTCCAGCTGATCCAGGATCTGCGGCCCGACATCATCATGGTGACGCCGTCGTACATGCTCACCCTGCTCGACGAGTTCGAGCGGCAGGGTGTCGATCCGCGCGGCACGTCCCTGCGCGTGGGGATCTTCGGCGCCGAGCCCTGGACCGAGGAGATGCGTCGCGAGATCGAGGAGCGGTTCGCGATCGACGCCGTCGACATATACGGGCTCTCCGAGGTGATCGGGCCTGGGGTCGCGCAGGAGTGTGTGGAGACCAAGGACGGGCTCCATGTGTGGGAGGACCACTTCTACCCCGAGATCGTCGACCCGATCACCGGCGAGCTGCTGCCCGACGGCGAGGAGGGCGAGCTGGTCTTCACCTCGCTCACCAAGGAGGCCATGCCCGTCATCCGGTACCGCACGCGGGACCTGACGCGGCTGCTTCCGGGGAGCGCCCGGGTGTTCCGGCGGATGGAGAAGGTCACCGGGCGCAGTGACGACATGGTCATCCTGCGCGGAGTCAATCTCTTCCCCACACAGGTCGAGGAGATCGTGCTCCGCACACCGGGCGTGGCGCCCCACTTCCAGCTGCGGCTCACCCGGGAGGGCCGTCTCGACGCGCTCACCGTGCGGGCGGAGGCCCGCCCCGACGCGTCCCCCGAGACCCGGGACGCCGCCGCGCAGGCCATCGCGGCGGCCGTGAAGGACGGCATCGGGGTGTCGGTGGCCGTGGAGATCGTCGAACCGGAGTCCCTGGCACGCTCCGTGGGCAAGATCCGCCGGATCGAGGATCTGCGTCCGCGTTAGCCGCCGGCGCTCAGCGGGTGGCGTCACCGGCGAACCGGTCGCGCAGCTCCCGTTTGAGGATCTTCCCGCTCGCGTTGCGCGGAAGCTCGTCCACGAACACCACCCGCTTCGGCGCCTTGAAGTGGGCGAGCCTGTCGCGCGCGTGGTCGATGAGCTCCGCCTCGCTCACCTCGCCGCGTGACACGACGACCGCCGTGACGGCCTCGATCCACCGGTCGTCGGGCAGGCCGATCACGGCGACCTCGGCGACGCCCTCGTGGGTGTACAGCGCGTCCTCGACCTGCCGTGAGGCGACCAGTACGCCACCGGAGTTGATGACGTCCTTCACCCGGTCGACGATGGTGAAGTAGCCGTGCGCGTCCCGCACGGCGAGGTCGCCGGAGCGGAACCAGCCGTCGCGGAAGGCCTCGGCGGTCTCTTCGGGCTTGTCCCAGTAGCCCTCGCACAGCTGCGGGGAGCGATAGACGATCTCGCCGGGGGTGCCGTCGGGGACGCCCTCGCCGTCCTCGTCGACCACGCGCGCGTCGACGAACAGGACGGGCCGTCCGCAGGAGTCCATGCGTCCCTTGTGCTCGTCCGGCGCGAGGACAGTGGCGAGGGGGCCGATCTCGCTCTGCCCGAAGCAGTTGTAGAAGCCGAGCTCCGGGAGCCGTTCGCGCAGTCGCTCCAGGACGGGCACGGGCATGATCGACGCGCCGTAGTACGCCTTGCGCAGCCCGCTGAGGTCGCGCTCGGCGAAGTCGGGGCGGTTGGCCAGGCCGATCCACACGGTCGGCGGGGCGAACAGGCTGTCCACGCGGCCCGCTTCGATCAGGTCGAAGAGCCGGTCGCCGTCGGGGGCGTCGAGGACGATGTTCGTGGCGCCGACCGCGAGGTACGGCAGCAGGAACACGTGCATCTGCGCCGAGTGGTAGAGCGGCAGGGAGTGCGCGGGGCGGTCGCCCGCGCTGAGGTCGAGGGCGGTGATGGCGCTGAGGTACTCGTGGACCAGGGCGCGGTGCGTCATCATCGCGCCCTTGGGGAGGGCCGTCGTACCGGATGTGTAGAGCAGCTGGACCAGGTCCTCGGCGCGCGGCTCGGGGCCGTCGTACGCGGTCGCCGTCGCGAGGCGTGCCAGGAGCGAGTCGTCGGCGTCGCGCAGGGGCAGCGTACGGACGTCCGCGGACAGTCGGCCGGCGAGGCCCGGGTCGGCGAGTACCAGGGAGCTCCCGGACTGGCCGACGATGTAGGCGAGGTCGTCGCCGGTCAGGTTCTGGTTGACCGGGACATGGACGAGGCCCGCGCGGGCGCAGGCCAGGAAGGCGATCAGATAGGCGTCCGAGTTGTGGCCGTAGGCGCCGACCCGGTCGCCTCGGGTGAGGCCCTGGTCGAGCAGGACGCCCGCCGCGCGGGAGACCGCCTCGTCAAGTTCCTCGTACGTCCATGAGCGGTCGCCGTACTCCACCGCGGTCCGTGCCGGAGTGCGCCGCGCACTGCGCCGCAGCACCCCGTCAACCGTGCTGCCCTGTCCCTGCGTCATGACTCATGATCCTGGGTCCGACACCCGGGCAGGTCAAGCACCTGGGAGCACGGACAGACCAGTGGGTACGCTCAACCGCTCCTTCCCTCAACGACGTTGGGAGGCACAGATGCGCACCACCCGCCCGAGACGACTGGCCGCCGCGGCGGCCGCCCTGCTCACCGCCACGGCAGCATTACCGGCTGCCGCGGCCGAAGGGCACAGTCGTCAGCAACATCCCTCGCACGGCGGCATGTCCGCCGTGATCCGCTACACCGAGTACGGCATCCCGCACATCGTCGGCAAGGACTACAAGTCGCTCGGCTTCGGCACCGGTTGGGCGCAGGCCGCCGACCAGGTGTGCACGCTGGCGGACGGGTTCGTGACCGTGCGCGGCGAGCGTTCCCGCTTCTTCGGCACGGACGGGGCGACCGACTCCGCGCTGTCCTCGGCGACCGGCAACCTCGCCGGCGACCTGTACTTCCGCGGCGTACGCCAGACCGGCACCGTGGAGAAGCTGCTCGCCGAACCGGCACCGCGCGGGCCCAGCCGTCAGGTCAAGGACCTGATGCGGGGCTTCGCGGCCGGGTACAACGCCTGGCTGAAGCAGAACCGGATCAACGACCCGGCATGCCGGGGAGCCACCTGGGTGCGGCCGGTCAGCACCCTGGACGTGGCCGCCCGCTTCTACGCCATCGCCGTGCTCGGCGGGCAGGGCGGCGCCGTGGACGAGATCACCTCGGCCCGGCCGCCCACCGGATCCGGCGCCCGCGGCGGCGGTGCGGCCCCGGACGCCGAGGCCCTGGTCCGGGCCGTGCGCGAGCGGACCGCGGATACGGCCATGGGGTCCAACGCGGTCGCCTTCCGGGGCGACACCACGGCGAACGGGCGCGGGCTGCTGCTGGGCAACCCGCACTATCCGTGGCACGGCGGACGCCGCTTCTGGCAGGCGCAGCAGACGATTCCCGGCGAGCTGAACGTCGCCGGCGCGGCGCTGCTCGGGTCGCCGACGCTCGCCATCGGATACAACTCCCATGTGGCGTGGAGCCACACCGTGTCGACCGGGGTTCCGTTCAATCTGCACCAGCTGAAACTGGACCCTGCCGATCCGACCGTGTACCTGGTGGACGGCAAGCCGGAGCGGATGAAGAAGCGGACGGTCACCGTCGCGGTCAAGGGCGGCGCACCGGTGACCCGCACCCAGTGGTGGACCCGGTACGGCCCTGTCGCGGCCGACGCCGGGGGCGAGCTCCCGTTGCCCTGGACGGCTACGACGGCGTTCGCGTTCAACGACCCCAACGCGGCCAACATGCGGTTCGCCGACACCTCGCTGGGCTTCGGCAAGGCGCGCGGCACGGCCGACGTCCTCGCGTCGCTCGCCCGGCATCAGGGCCTGCCGTGGGTGAACACGATCGCCGCGGACTCCTCGGGGCACTCCCTGTACTCCCAGTCGCAGGTACTGCCGCGGATCACCGACGACCTCGCGGCGCGGTGTTCCACGGACCTGGGCAGGGCCACCTACCCGGCGGGGGGTCTCGCGGTCCTCGACGGCTCCCGCGGTGACTGCGCGCTCGGCAGCGACCCGGACGCCGTCCAGCGTGGGACGTTCGGGCCCGCGCGGATGCCGACGCTGAAGGACGCGCCGTACGTGGAGAACTCCAACGACAGCGCGTGGCTCGCCAACGCCGACCGTCCGTTGACCGGGTACGAGCGGGTCTTCGGCAACATCGGCACGCAGCGCTCCCTGCGCACCCGCGGTGCGATCGAGGACGTGGCGGCGATGGCGCAGCGGGGCGGTCTGACGGTCCGGGACCTGGAGCGTCAGCAGTTCGGGAACCGGGTGCCCGCGGCCGACCTGGCCGTGGCCGACACGGCGAAGGCGTGTGCCGCGCTGCCGGGCGGTACGGCAACGGGCAGTGACGGCAAGGCCGTTGACGTCACGCAGGCCTGTTCGGTGCTCGCGGCATGGGACCGGACGATGGACACCTCCAGTCGGGGCGCCCTGCTCTTCGACCGGTTCTGGCGGAAGCTGTCCGCGAAGGTGCCGGCGGCCCAGCGGTGGAAGGTGCCGTTCTCGGCGGCGGACCCGGTGCGCACCCCGAACACGCTCAACACCGGTGCTCCCGGCTTCGCCACGGCCCTCGCGGACGCCGTCGCCGAGCTGCGGGCGGCGGGCATCGCGCTCGACTCCCGCCTCGGGGAGCACCAGGTCGTCGTACGGAACGGTCAGCGCATCCCCGTGCACGGCGGCACGGAGAGCATGGGTGTGTGGAACAAGATCGAGCCGGTGTGGGATCAGGCGCGGGGCGGCTACACGGAGGTGACGACCGGCTCCAGTCACATCCAGGCGGTGGGCTGGGACGGCAGCCGCTGCCCGGTGGCCCGCACGCTGCTGACGTACTCGCAGTCGTCGAACCCGAACTCGCCCCACTTCAGCGACCAGACCCGGTTGTTCTCCGGTGAGAAGTGGGTGACCGCGCGGTTCTGCGAGAAGGACGTCCTGGCGTCACCCGTGTTGAGTGTGGTGTCGGTGAGCGAACACAGGTAACAGAGATGTGGTCCCGCCCCTTCCCACGGGCGGGACCACTTTTCGTCCCCACAAGAACCACCCGGGCGAATTGCTCTTTGCTTCTCTGTGCTCCTGTGCGCCCCCGTGCAGAAAGGATTCGCGAAAGCGACAGCTGGTTGAACTGGGCAGGACATGACTCGAGCGCCAACTCGGTGGAGCATTTACCGAGTTCCACGTGGTGATTGAGACAGGGGTTTCCCATGAGTCATGTCGTGCCTGAATCAGGACACACCTGGAGGGTGGGGGTTGCGCCAGGCATATTCCCCACCGTAGCCCACGGTATCGCTTTGTTTCGGCGACCGCTGGATTTTCTGAAATCCTTACCCGCTCACGGGGATCTGGTCGAAGTGCGCCTGGGCCCCCTGCGCGCCTGGGTGGTGTGCCACCCGGAGCTGGTCCATCAAGTACTCATGGACGCGCGCACCTTCGACAAAGGGGGCCCGCTCTACGACAGGTTGCGGACGCTCTTGGGTGACGGCATCGGCACCTGCGGTCATCAGGCCCACCGGCGGCAACGCAGGCTTCTCCAACCCGGCTTCCGCAAGGCTCGCGTAGCCGACCAGACGGAACTGATGGGCGAGGAAGTGGAGTCGGTGTGCCGCGAGTGGCGGGCGGGGCAGGAGGTCGACGTCAGCGCGGCCATGCTGACGCTGTCGGCGCGGGTGATCGGCCGCGTCCTGTTCTCCGACTCGCTGGACGCCGCGACGGCCGCCGAGGTGCACAGTTGCCTCGTCACCATCGTCCGCGGCCTGTTCCTGCGGACGGTGGTGCCGGTCGAGGCCCTGTTCCGGGTTCCCACGCCCGCGAACCGGCGTTTCCGGCACGCTTCCGCCCGCCTGCGCGAGATCGTCGACGCGGCCATAGCCGAGCGCCGACGAGGCACTGCCTCGAGTGACCGGGACGACCTGCTGGAGGTCCTGCTGTCGGCCGCGCGGAGCGACGGCGAAGGGGCGGCGATCACCGAACAGGAAGTGCGCAGCCAGGTGCTCACGCTGATATTCGCCGGAGCCGAGACCACCTCCCTGTGCCTCGCGTCCGCCTTCGATCTCCTGGCCCGGCATCCAGAGGACGAACGCCGCCTGCACGGCGAGGTCGACACCGTGCTCGCCGAAGGGCGGCCGCCCGGCCGCGACGAGTTGCCGCGGCTCGTCCACACGCAGCGCGTCATCACCGAGACCCTTCGTCACCGCCCGCCGGGCTGGCTCTTCACCCGGGTCACCACGAAGGAGACGGATCTCGCCGGGCACCGCCTCCCGCGGGGCGCAACCGTCCTGTACAGCCCATATCTCCTGCACCACGACCCCGCCTCGTTCCCCGACCCCGACCGCTTCCTCCCCGACCGCTGGCGGCCGGAGCAAGCCGTCACCGTCCCGCCCGGAGCGATGATCCCGTTCGCCGCGGGCACCCGGAATTGCATCGGCGAGACGTTCGCCATGGCCGAAGCCACGGTGGCCGTGGCGTTCATCGCCCGCCACTGGCGGCTGCGGCATCTGCCCGGACACGTCGAGCGGCTGAGCCCCGCGGCGTCCTTGGGGCCGAGGGATCTGGTGATGGTCTGCGAACCGCGAACACCACGGCCAATGGGTACACCGCCTCGGGCGCCCTCTTCCGCACCCCGGGCAAGGGTGATCCCCGTCGTCCACGACTCCCGAACGGCAGGTGGCAACGGTGTCCACGACGCATGAGGAAATCGCGGTCGCCGCACCGCGCGGAATTCCCGCCCCCAATCTGCGGCAGCTGATCGACGCGAACCTCTACATGCCCTTCCCGTTCCGGAGCAATCCCCACGCTTCTGAAGCCGCAGCCGGCGTCGAGAATTGGCTGAGTACATGGGGTCTTACCGATGAGCCGACAGTAGCGGCCATGATCTCCTATACCCGCCCCGCCGAACTCGCGGCCCACAACAGCCCGACCGTGGACTGCGGCCTCCTCCAGATCATGGCCAATCAAATTGCCTACCAGTTCATCTTCGACGACCAGGCGGAAGGCGTCGGCCTGCAACGGCCCGGCCGGCTGCTGCCCATGCTGTCCGAGAGCGTCAGGATCCTGCGGGACGGCCAACCGCCCGACACCCCGCTCGGGGCCGCCCTG
This sequence comes from Streptomyces sp. NBC_01092, assembly GCF_045039535.1. Lineage (NCBI taxonomy): Bacteria > Bacillati > Actinomycetota > Actinomycetes > Kitasatosporales > Streptomycetaceae > Streptomyces > Streptomyces sp. NBC_01092. Next base: position 802,152 of record NZ_CP108659.1, read on the forward strand.
GCCGATCTCCACCGGCAGGTCCAGGAGCGGTGCACACCCGCTCAGGCCGCACGATGGGCCTGGAACAGCCGTGAGTACGTGCACGGTCTGCTGTACGAAGCGGTGGCCCAGACCCACTCCGCCCCTCTGGGGAGCGGGCTGTGCCGGTCCATACGTTCCCTCATCGCGGGAATCGAGCCGTTCCACCCGCTGTGCGAGGCCGCGCAGCCGTACGAGCTGGCCCCGGAGGAGCTCCGGCATCCTGCCGTCCGGCGTCTGGGGCGGCTGTCGGTGGACGCGGCGGTGTGGACAGCCGACCTGTTCTCCGCCGTGAAGGAGCAGCGGGCAGGCGGCATGATCAATCTGGCCCTTGACTACCAGCGCACACACCAGTGCTCCCTGCCGGAGGCCGTCATACTGGCCATCCGACGCATCAACAGCACGATCAGCGAGTTCGAGGAGCTCTACGCCGAGATCAGGCCGGAGTTGAGCCCAAGCGGCGTCGGCTATGTGGAGGGCATGGGCGGCTGGATCCCCGGATGCTACTTCTGGTCGCGTACCGTGCCGCGGTACGCGGACACGATGGCCGCATCCGCCGTGCCCTGAGCCTCTGCCGGATCACGCGCCCACAGCAGAGGGGCCCAAGCGGGGAGCAGGACATTTTACCCAACGGGCCGAGACTTGAACGCCTGCTGCGGGAAAGTTCACCCTTCCCTGTCGACCTCCTGTTCCAACCCGTCCAAGGGGCGCCCATGAGGGCGTACGCTCGCCCCCGTCCCGCCGGGAGCAACGACAGGAAGCGGTGGACCATATGGCCCATGGGCTGCGGCAACCGACCACCGAACACCGGCCTCTGCTGGAACGCGACCGGGAACTCCAGGCAATCGACGCCGCGTTGTCGGACCTCCGTGACGCCGTCGACGGCGTGCCCCGGGCGCCGCGCGGCGGGTTGCTCGCCTTCACCGGTGCGGCCGGGCTGGGCAAGACCACACTCATCGCGGCGGCGCGGGCGCGCGCCGCCGCACTCGGACTCACGGTGATCTCGGGCAAGGGCGGCGAGAAGGAGCAGGGCCTGGCGTTCCGCGTCGTCCGCCAGGCCATGCAGCCCACCCTGGCCACGATGAGCGAAACAGAACGTCGGACCTTCCTGGGCAGCTGGTACGGGATCGTCGGCGCCGCGCTCGGCCTCGAGGCGACGGCCGGCACTCAGGTGCCGGACCCGACCGGAGTGCGCGACGGTCTCGACTGGGTCATGACGCGCCTCACGGTGATGAACGCGCCTGTCGTTCTGCTCCTCGACGACCTGCACTGGGCCGACGCCGAATCCCTCGACTGGCTCGCCTCCTTCGCGCCCCGGGTCGCGGACCTCCCGCTCTTGATGGTCGTCGCCTATCGACCCGCCGAACTCCCGCCCGACGCGACCTCTTTCCGCACGCTCGTCGAGCGCCACGAAGAGCGCCCTCACGCGCTGTCTCCGCTCGGCAAGGACGGTGTGGCGCGCATCGTCAGGAACGAAGTGGGTGAGGAAGCCGAGGACGTGTTCTGCGGCGAGTGCTGGACACTCACCGGCGGCAGCCCGTTCGAGACCGTCGAACTGGCCATCAGGCTCCGCGAACGGCAGATGAAGGGCACCCAGGACGAACTGCCCGTGATCGGGGACCTCGCCGCGGCGGTCAAGGGCCCCGGCCTTCTCGAGCGCCTCCACCGGCTCGGCCCGAGCACCGTCCGCTTCGCGTGGGCCGCCGCCGTACTGGGTGGGTCCTTCTCCGCCGAGCTCGCCACCGGCATCGCGGTGGTCGGCAGCGAGGAGGCCACCGAGGCGGCCCGGAAGCTGCGCGCCTCCCGCATCCTCGCGGACAGCGACGGGCCCGGGCGCAGGCTGGAGTTCATCCATCCGTCGATCGCCACGACGATCTACCACGACATCCCCTCGGGCCTGCGGGTGGGCATGCACAACGCGGCCGCCGAAGCGGCACAGGCGGCAGGGTTCGGCCCCACGGCCGCCGCCCGACACCTGCTGGAAGTGCCCTGCGACGGTCGGCCCGAAGCGGTCTCCGTCCTGCGCGCCGCCGCGCGTGAGTATCTCCGCGCCGGGGCCCCGGAGGCCGCGCGTCGCGTGTTGACCCGAGCGCTGCGAGAACCGCCTCCCGCGGAGGACCGCGCGGCACTCCTTCACGAACTCGCCTGCTCGACCTTCCTGATCGAGCCCACAGCCACGGTCAGCCACCTCCAGGAGGCGCTGACAGAGCCCGAGATGGACCCCGAACTCCGCGCCTCCATCGTGTACAAGCTGGCCCAGGCGCTGGCCAACACCGATCGGCTGACCGAGGCCGCGGCCGTGGCCGCCGACGAGGCACGGCGGACCCCCAATCCGCGCATCAAACTGCGCATGCAGGCCGATCACTTCGTATGGAGCGCGTTCCGCGCCGACGAGCCCGACTCGTCCGCCCGCTCGCGCCGGCTGGCACGGCTGGCCGGCAAGCTGACCGGCCGCGGCCTGGAGGAGCGCTACATCCTGGGCCTGCGGGCGTGGGACGCCCTGGTACGCGGCGAACCCCGGCGAACCGCCCTCGGGCATGCTGAGGAGGCGCTGCGCGGGGGGATGAGCTGGACCGATGAGAACCGCGGCTTCGAAGTGCCCGTCGCGGTCGCCCTGTTGTTCATGTACTGCGACCAGCCGTGGCGGGCGGAAGAACTGTTCAGCAAGGGTATGGCCGAATGCGAGCACAAGGGCTGGAGCGGCGGCCACCTGGCGCAGGGCCAGACCCTCTCCGGCTACATCCGCTACCGTCGCGGCTGCCTCTCCGAGGCGGAGGAGCTCGTTCGGGCCGGGCTGCGCACCGCCGAGCGCGTCGAAGGCGCGGTACCCGCCCAGTGGTTCGCCATCGGCATCCTCATCCAGATCCTGCTGGCCCGCGGGCGGACCGTCGACGCGCGTCGGCTTGCCGACGCCCACCACTACGGCGATGTGGTCCCGAACGCCGTCATCTTCCCCGATCCCCGCACGGTGTACGCCGAGCTGCTCCTGGCCGAGGAGCGATACCCCGAGGCGGCACGGCTGTTGTCCGCCGTAGGGGACTGGCTGGAGGCACGGAACTGGCGCAACCCGGCCTGGTGCCCGTGGCAGCTGGACCTGGCCTCCGCTCTCGCCCGCACCGCCCCCGACCGGGCGGTCCGCCACGCCCAGGACGCCGTGAAGCGGGCGCGGGACTTCGGTGCGGCTTCCGCGATCGGCCAGGCGCTGCACATCGAGGCAGAGGTGACCGGCCGTCCGGCCGCGCTCGATCTGCACGCCGAGGCCGTCGAACACCTGGAGCGCTCACCCGCGTCGTACGAGTTGGCGCGTGCACTCGTAGGGCACGGCGCCGCGCTGTCCCGCAACGGACAGGTGCAGGAGGCCGCCGATCGGCTCTACCAGGGGCTGGAAGCCGCCGTTCACTGTGGTGCCGAGGCCCTCGCCGCCCGGGCCAGGCAAGAGCTCTCGGCGGCCGGGCTGCGACCGCTGCCGCTGCGCTACGCGCAGACGGACACCCTCACCGCCCAGGAACGGCAAACGGCCGAACTGACGGTCCAGGGCCATCCGGAGGCGGTGATCGCGAAGGAACTGCGCCTCACCGAGCAGGGCGTACGGCAACTGCTGTCCTGCGTCTATCGCAAGATCGGCACCGACGCGACGGGCCTCGCCCAGGCCTTGGAGACCTTCCCGCGCCCTCGGACATGAGCCACGAACGCCCTGCGGTTCCGGTCACACCGGCCGCGTGCGCCCCTCCCAGTACGGATCCCGCAGCCGCCGCTTGTACAGCTTGCCGTTGGGGTCGCGCGGCATCTCGGTGATGAAGTCGACGCTCTTGGGCCGCTTGTAGCCGGCGAGTTGCCCGGCGCAGTGGTCGAGGATCGTGGCGGCGAGGGCGGGGCCCGGCTCGTGGCCCGGGGCCGGTTCGACGACGGCCTTGACCTCCTCGCCCCAGTCGTCGTGCGGGATGCCGAAGGCGGCGGCGTCGGCGACGGCCGGGTGGGCCAGGAGGACCGACTCGATCTCGGCCGGGTAGATGTTGACCCCACCGGAGATGATCATGTCGATCTTGCGGTCGCGCAGGAAGAGATAGCCGTCCTCGTCGAGGTAGCCGAGGTCGCCGACGGTGAAGAAGTCGCCGATGCGGTTCTTCCTCGTCTTGGTCTCGTCCTTGTGGTAGGCGAAGCCACCGGTGTTCATCTTGAGGTAGACGGTGCCGAGTTCGCCGGGCGGCAACCGGTTGCCGTCGTCGTCGAAGATCGCGAGTTCGCTGATCGGCCAGGGCTTGCCGACCGTGCCGGGCTTCTTCAGCCAGTCCTCGGCGGTCGCGAAGGCGCCACCGCCCTCACTGGCGGCGTAGTACTCCTCCACACAGGGACCCCACCAGTCGAGCATCGCCCGCTTCACATGGTCCGGACACGGTGCGGCGCCGTGGATGGCGTGCCGCATGGAGGAGACGTCGTAGCGGGTCCGTATCCCCTCCGGGAGGGCGAGCAGACGGTGGAACTGTGTCGGGACCATATGGGTGTGTGTGCACTTGTGGGTGTCGACGACACGCAGCATCTCCTCGGGCGTCCACTTGTCCATCAGGACCAGCCGGTGCCCTATGTGGAGGGACGCGCCCGCGAACTGGAGCACGGCGGTGTGGTAGAGCGGCGAGCAGACGAGGTGCACGTTGTCGTCGAACGGCTTGATGCCGAAGATGCCGAGGAACCCGCCCAGATAGGCCTCCTCGGGCGGCTTGCCGGGAAGCGGGCGGCGGATGCCGCGGGGGCGGCCGGTGGTGCCGGAGGTGTAGTTCATGACCCAGCCGAGCGTGCGGTCCTCGGGTGCCGAATCCGGCTGTCCGTCGAGGAGTTCGGCGTAGGGCCTGAAGCCCTCGACCTCGCCGACCGCGTATCGCTGGGTGGACGGGAGTCCGGCCTCGTCGGCGGCTCGGCGGACCGGGCCGGCGAAGCGCTCGTGGGTGATGAGCACCTTGGCGCCGGAGTCGGCGACGATCCAGGCGATCTCGGGGCCGACGAAGTGATGGTTGACGGGGACCAGGTAGAAGCCGGCCTGGGAGGCTGCCAGATACGCGGTGAAGAACTCGACGCCGTTGGGGAGGACGACCGCGAAGGCGTCGCCGCGCCTGAGGCCGGCCGCGCGCAGGCCGTGGACGAGGCGGTTGGTGGCGGCGTGCAGGCGACCGGCGGTCCACCGCTCGCCGTCGGGGGCGACGAGGACCGTGCGGTCGGGGTCGGCGGTGGCCTGGGCCCAGAAGCCGACGGGCGGGGTACTGACGGCGTGTGCCGCGGACGTGCTGGTCACTGGCCGCTCCTTCCGGCGATGCGGTTGATGCGGTCGACTGCTCGCTCGAAGCCGCGGGTGAGGTCGTCGAAGACGGCCTGGACACTGCGTTCGCTGTTCATCCGGCCGACGATCTGTCCGACGGGTGTGCCGAGCAGGGGCTCGACCTCGTACTTCTGGATCCGGGAGACGGCCTCGGCGACGAGCAGTCCCTGCAGGGGCATGGGGAGGGTGCCGGGCCCGTCCGGGTCGTCCCAGGCGTCGGTCCACTCGGTGCGCAGCTGGCGTGCGGGCTTCCCGGTCAGGGCGCGGGAGCGGACGGTGTCCCCGGAGCCGGCGGCGAGCAGCTTGGCGGTCAGGGCGGACGAGTGCAGATCCGCTTCTGTGGTGGTGAGCCACATGGAGCCCAGCCACACACCTTGGGCGCCGAGGCTGAGTGCGGCGGCCACCTGTTGTCCGCTTCCGATGCCCCCTGCCGCGAGTACGGGCAGCGGGTCGACCGCGTCGACGACCTCCGGGGTGAGCACCATGGAGGCGATCTCACCGGTGTGGCCGCCGGCCTCGTAGCCCTGGGCGACGACGATGTCGATGCCCGCCTCCTGGTGTTTGCGGGCGTGCCGGGCGCTGCCCGCGAGCGCGGCGACGAGCACGCCCCGGTCGTGGGCGCGCTCCACGACGTCCGCCGGTGGTGAGCCCAGAGCGTTGGCGAGCAGCTTGATCGGGTAGTCGAAGGCGACGTCGAGCTGGGTACGGGCGACCTGCTCCATCCATCCGGTGATACGCCAGCCGGAGACCTCCCCCGCGGCCAGTTCGGGGACGGCGTACTTGGCAAGGGTGTCCCTGATGAACTGCCGGTGCCCGTCCGGGATCATCGCCTCGACGTCGGCCTCGCTGACGCCTTCCACCTTCTTCGCGGGCATGACGACGTCCAGGCCGTAGGGCCGGCCGTCGATATGCGCCTCGACCCAGTCGAGGTCGCGTTTGAGGTCGTCCGGGGCCGTGTAGCGGACCGCGCCGAGCACTCCGAAACCGCCGGCCCGGCTGATGGCCGCGGCGACGGCGGGGAACGGCGTGAAGCCGAAAATGGCGTGCTCGACTCCCAGTTTCTTGCTCAGCTCCGTCTGCATGGGCGCAGGATGCCGCAGTCCTCCGGACGACGGAAGGCCTTTTCTGATGCTCCGTCAGATCTCTCCGTCGAACGCCCCGTTGACACAGCTCGCGCCTGACACGAAAGTTTCACCACGCACGGCGGTCCCGAAAGATACTTTCAGGCGGAGCGGCGGGAGGAACCTCGATGACCGACGGCACAAGCAGACCGACTCGACGTCAGCTGGGCAGGACGGCTCTGGCCCTGGGCGGTGCCCTGGCCATCGCGCCCTTCCCCGTCGGACCTGCGGCCGCCTCCCCCTCGGGCCGCGCCACCACGCTGCGGCACGGCTCCCCCGAGCGCGCCGGCCTCCTCCCCGACCACCTGCGCCAACTCGTCACCGACGCCGAGGCGTTCCTGGGCCCCTCACCCAAGCACCCCTGGTACGCGGGTGCCGTGCTGCTCGCCGGCCGTGGCGGCACCGTGGCGCTGCACGAGCCCATCGGGATGGCTCTGCGCTATCAGGCGTACGACGAGAAGACCGACACCGGCGTCGAGTTCCCGCCCGAGCAGCAGCTCCCCATGGCGCGGGACACCGTCTTCGATCTGGCCTCGGTCTCCAAGCTGTTCACCTCGATCCTCGCCGTGCAGCAGATCGAACGCGGTGCGCTCGGCCTGGAGGCGACGGTCGCCTCCTACCTCCCGGACTTCGGCCGCGCCGGCAAGCTGGACATCACGATCCGTCAGCTCCTCACCCACACCTCGGGGTTCCGGGCCTGGATCCCGCTGTACGCCGCGCCGACGTACGAGGAGAAGCTCCAGCTCATCTGGAACGAGGCGCCGCTCAACCCGCCCGGCACCAAGTACCTCTACTCGGACCTCAACCTGATCTCCCTCCAGCTGGTCCTGGAGAAGATCACGGGCCGTGCGCTCGACACCCTCCTGCACGAGGAGATCACCGGCCCGCTCGGCATGCGCCGCACCCGCTACAACCCGCCCGCCGCCTGGAAGCCGGTGATCGCGGCCACCGAGGACGCCCGCCTGCCCTGGTCCGGTCTGGACCGCGGGCTCGTGTGGGGCGAGGTGCACGACGAGAACGCCTTCAGTCTCGGCGGGGTCGCGGGCCACGCGGGCGTGTTCTCGAATGCCTGGGACCTTGCGGTCCTCGGCCGGACCCTGCTCAACGGCGGCGCCTACGGCCGCTGCCGCATCCTGGAGCCGGATTCGGTGGAGCTGATGTTCACCGACTTCAACACCGCCTTCCCCGGCGACGAGCACGGCCTCGGATTCGAGCTCTACCAGCACTGGTACATGGGCGCGATGGCCACCCCGCGCACCGCAGGGCACACCGGTTTCACCGGCACCTCACTGGTGCTCGACCCGACGACCGACTCCTTCCTCGTCGTCCTCGGCAACTCGGTCCACCCGGTGCGCAGTTGGCGCTCCGGCTCGGCTCCACGGGTCGCGACGGCCAACGACATGGCCCGCGCGGTGGCGGTCCGCCCACGGCACGGTCGTAGGGCATGGTTCTCGGGAATGGCGACCTCCACGAGCGCGACCCTCGCGCTCCCCGCGCTCGACACGTCGTCCGGCGACGGCCGGCTGTGCTGCGCCCTGTGGTGGGACACCGAGCCCCAGTCGGACGTCCTCGCGCTGGAGTCGACGACCGACGGGGGCGCCACCTGGCAGCCGGTCCCCTTCACGACGACCCGCCACGGCGAGCAGCCGCAGACCCACCCGACCGGCGTGGCCACCGGCTGGTCCGGCCGCGTATGGCACCGGCTCACGGCGGGCCTGCCCGCACACCGACAGCTGCTCCTGCGCTGGCGGTACGCCACCGACCGGCTGTACGTGGGACGTGGCGCGTACGTCGACGGCCTGCGTGTCGAGGCCACGGACACCGTCCTCTTCGACGAGGCCCGACCGGCGGACGCGGCCCGGATCACGGCGAGCGGCTGGACCGCCACCGCGAACTGACGGCTCAGCCCGGCACGTCCAGGCGCTGCGTGCCGATCACGGACAGCAGCCGTAGCGCCTCCTCTGACGGCGAACCGGGGGTGGCGGTGTAGATGACGACCCGCTGGTCGCGGTCGGTGATGTCGAGGACGTCGCAGTTGACGGTGATGGGGCCGACGACAGGGTGGTCGAAGGTCTTGCGCAGGGTGGGTGCGGCGGTCACCTCGTGGGTGGCCCAGAGCTCGGCGAACTCCTCGCTGCCGTCGAGGAGTTCGCGGACCAGTTCCGTCAGTTCCGGGTCGTCCGGGTAGCGGGCCGTGGCGGCGCGCAGCTGCTGCGTGGAGTTCCGGGCGAACTCGGCCACGTCAGAGACGCCGTAGAGCCGCCGGCCGTCCGGTTGCGGGCCGAGGAAGGCGCGCCGGACGAGGTTGCGCTCGCGGCGGGGCAGGGCGGAGAAGTCCTCCATGAGGGCGGCGGCGAGGTCGTTCCAGGCGATGACCTCGAAGGTCGCCGAGATCACGGTCGCCGCGGCGTTCGGCAGGCGGTGCAGCAGGTCGACGATGCTCTGGCGGACCTCGCGCGAGGGTCCCGGCGGTGGTCCGGGCGGCGCCCCGGCGAGGTGGTGGAGGTGGGCTCGCTCGGCTTCCGACAGGCGCAGGGCGCGGGCGAGCTGCGCCAGGACCTCGCGGGACGGGTGCGGGGCGCGGGCCTGCTCCAGCCTCGTGTAGTACTCGGTCGAGATGTACGCCAGGTGCGCCACCTCCTCGCGGCGCAGCCCGGGTGTCCGGCGGCGCGGCCCCGCCGGGAGCCCCACGTCGGCGGGGGTGACGCGCTCGCGCCTGTGGCGCAGGAAGTCCGCCATTTGTCGTCGGTCCACGTCTCCAGTGTGCGCGTGCGGTCGGGTGGCCAGCCAGGTACCGCCGGTGCCTGGATAGGCCCTGCGGTCGGTCGCAGGCTCGACGGCATGAACGAGAACACACCGATTCCCCCGACCGGCCTGCTCGACGGCAAGGTCGGATTCGTCACCGGTGCCGGCCGTGGCATCGGCGCCGCCGCCGCTCGGTTGTTCGCCCGTGAGGGCGCCCGGGTGGTCCTGGCGGCTCGCACCGAGTCGGAGCTGAAGGCGGTCACGGAAGAGATCCGGGCGGCCGGCGGCACCGCGGAGCACGTGCTGTGCGACCTGGCCGACGCCGACAGCGTCCGGGCCGCCGTCGACCGGGTCGTGGACCTGTACGGCCGGCTGGACGTCGCCTTCAACAACGGCGCGACCATCCAGCCGCCCGGCACGCTGGACCAGCTGTCGGACGCCGAGTTCGACCGGGTCAGTGCGGTCAATCTCAGGGGGCCGTGGCTGGCCATGAAGGCCGAGATCGCCGCCATCCGGGCCACCGCGGGGCGCGGCGCGATCGTCAACAACTCCAGCGTCGGCAGCCTCGCGGCCAACCCCGAGCTGCCCGTGTACGGCGCGATGAAGCGGGCGGTCAACAGCCTGACCGCGTCGGCCGCCGTCACGTACGGCCGCGAGGGCATCCGCGTCAACGCCATCGCGCCCAGCCTGACTCTCACCGAGATGGTCGACGAGTGGGAGCGCCAGTCCCCCGGCATCATCGACCGGCTCACCGCGCAGAATCCGCTGGGCCGCGCCGCCGACCCGGAGGAGATCGCCCAGGCCGCCGCATGGCTCCTGAGCGACCGCGCGTCCTATGTCAACGGTGTGATCCTCCAGGTGGACGGGGGCGTGCGCGCCTAGACCCCACTTTGGGGCGGGGCCTGGTCGGAACCCTCCAGCACCGCCATCGCCGCGTTGTGCCCCGGCACTCCGCTCACCCCTCCCCCACGCACCGCGCCCGCCCCGCACAGCAGCACGTTCGCGTGCCGGGTCTCCACGCCCCAGCGGCCGGCGCCCTCCTGGGCGTACGGCCAGGAGAGCTCCCGGTGGAAGATGTTTCCGCCGGGCAGGCGCAGGTCGCGTTCCAGGTCCAGCGGGGTCTTCGCCTCGATGCACGGGCGCCCGTCCTCGTCGGTCGCCAGGCAGTCGGCGAGCGGTTCGGCGAGGTGGGCGTCGAGCTGGGCGAGGGTGGACTTCAGCAGGTCCTCGCGGACGGCGTCGTTGTCGCGCTCGAACAGCCGGGCCGGTGTGTGCAGGCCGAACAGGGTGAGGGTCTGGTAGCCCTGTTCCACGAGGGCGGGGCCGAGGATCGTCGGGTCGGTCAGCGAGTGGCAGTAGATCTCGGACGGCGGGGCGGCGGGGAGCTGACCGGCGGCGGCCTGGGCATGGGCGGTGGCCAGCTGGTCGTAGCCCTCGGCGATGTGGAAGGTGCCGGCGAACGCCTCGCGGGGGTCGACGGAGCTGTCGCGCAGCCGGGGCAGGCGCTTGAGCAGCATGTTCACCTTGAGCTGGGCGCCCTCGGCGGGGGTCGGGGGCGTGTCCTGGGTGAGGGTGGCCAGTGCCTGAGGGGAGGCGTTCACCAGGACGTGCCGGGCGGCGACGACGCCCTCGCCGTCGTCCGTGCGGTAGGTGACCTCCGCCGTGCGGCCGTCCGTGTCGATCCGTACCGCCTCGTGCCCGGTGACGATGACCGCACCCGCCTCGCGTGCCGCGGCGGCCAGGGCGTCGGTGAGTGCGCCCATGCCGCCGACGGGGACGTCCCAGGCGCCGGTGCCGCCGCCGATCACGTGGTAGAGGAAGCAGCGGTTCTGCTTCAGCGACGCGTCGTGGGCGTCGGCGAAGGTGCCGATCAGGGCGTCCGTCAGGACCACGCCCCGCACCAGGTCGTCCTCAAAGCGCTCCTCGACCGCGTCGCCGATGGGCTCCTCGAACAGGATGCGCCAGGCGTCCTCGTCAGCCACCCGGCGGCGCAGCTCCTCACGGCTCGGCAGGGGCTCGGTGAGCGTGGGGAACACCCGCTGGGCGACCTCGCCGGTCATGCCGTAGAAGCGCTGCCAGGCCTCGTACTCACGCTCGCCGCCGGTGAGCCGGGCGAAGGCCTCCCGGGTGCGGCTCTCACCGCCACCCACCAGGAGCCCGGTCGGCCGTCCGTCCCGCTCCACGGGCGTGTACGAGGAGACGTCGCGCGTACTGACCCGGAAGGTCAGGCCGAGGTCCCGCACGATCTTGTCGGGCAGCAGACTGACCAGGTACGAGTACCGGGAGAGCCGTGCGTCGACCCCGGCAAATGGCCGCGTGGACACGGCGGCCCCGCCGGTGTGGTCCAGCCGCTCCAGCACCAGCACGGACCGCCCGGCCCGGGCCAGATAGGCGGCGGCGACCAGCCCGTTGTGACCTCCGCCGACGATGACGACGTCGTACGTACCGTGTCCCGTGGTTCCCTCGTGTGCAGGCATGGTTCTTCGTAACACGCGTTGATCTAGGTCGGCCAGAGGTACGCGGCCCTCGGCGGGCACGCCGGCTCAGGGGTCCGGACTGAATCCACGCACGCTGCGCAGCCCCAGGGACCGCAGGATCTCCTCGGCGGGCTTGCTGCGGGCCTGCAGGTAGAGGCTCTCGAAGAACGGACAGCACGGCGCCCGCCGGGCCACTCGTTCCGCTCGGATGTACGGTTCGAGGGTTTCCCACACCTGGTTGACGCGGAAGTGGAAGATGCCCAGGGCGACACGGGAGTCCACGATTCCGAGCGCGTACAGGATGGAGATGTACTCGTAGGTGAAGGCGACGTTGCGCGTCATGGATCGGGCCGGTTCGGGCAGCGCGTCCATTCCGCCGTCCGCCGGGTGGTCTCTGACGAGCTGCGTCAGGACGTATCGCTGGTCGCTCTGGAACTCCTTGTCGCGGATGTTGCGCATGGCTACTTCGAGCACCATGGTCATGTCGCTCGTGGAGCGCGCGTGCCGCGTCTGTCGGAGGGTGGCGATCCCCGACAGCACCAGGGCGATGAGTGAGACAGCAAGCGTGGCGGCGTTGTACATGGCGCCCTCCGGCTCGGTCGGAGCGTTGCCAGACGCAGTGTGACCGCCGTCCAAAATCACAACAAGGGGGCGGATTACGGCAGTTGGAGTTCGACCCCGTGAGCCGCGAGGGCCGGGATCACTGTCCGCCCGTCGCCCGCTGCTGGCGCAGCACCGCCACTCTCCGGTACAGCTCGACCGCCTCCGCGCCGCGGCCGAGTTGTTGGAGGCAGTGGGCCTCGTCGTTGCGGCTGGCGAGGGTGTCGGGGTGGGCGGCGCCGAGGACGCGTTCGCGGGCGGTGGCCACCCTGCGGTACTCGGTGAGCGCGTCCGGCCAGCGGCCCAGCCAGCCGAGACCCACGGCGACCTCGCGACGGCTGACCAGGGTGTCCGGGTGGTCGGGGCCCAGCACCCGCTCACGGATCGCGCACACGTCGCGGGACTCGGCGAGGGCCTCCTCCCAGCGCCCGAGGCGGCCGAGGTTGACGCCGAGGCCGTGGCGGGCGCGCAGGGTCTCGGGGTGGGCGGGGCCGTGGGCGCGGGTGCGGTTGTCGACGAGGTCCTGGTAGAGCCGGAGTGCCTCCGCGCTGCGTCCGAGGCGGCCGAGGCTGATGCCGACCTCGTAGCGGGCGGCGAGGGTGTCGGGGTGGTCGGGTCCGAGCGCCTGGGCGCGGGCGTCGGCGACCTCGCCGTAGGTCTGCAGGGCCTCCCCCCAGCGCCCCAACTGCCCGAGCGCGTAGGCGACTTCGTAACGCGTGACCAGGGTGTCGGGGTGGTGCGGGCCGAGGATGCGGGAGCGGGCGGCGGCGACCTCGTCGGCCATGCGGTACGAGTCCTCCAGGCGGCCGAGCCTGCTGAGGTTGAAGGCGAGGTTGTGGCGGCAGCGCAGGGTGTCGGGGTGCTCGGCGCCCATGCTGCGCTCGCGGGCGAGAAGCACGGACGTGTAGACCTGATGCGCGTCGAAGTGGCGGCCCAACTGACCGAGCACATACGCCATTTCCTGCCGGGCGGCGAGCGTGTCGGGGTGGTCCGGGCCGAGGGAGAGGCTGCGGGCGCGGGCGACGTGCTTGTACTCGCGCAGGGCGTCGGCGGCGCGGCCGGTACGGCTGAGGGTGAACGCCACCTCGTAGCGGCTGGCGAGGGTGTCGGGGTGGTCGGGTCCGAGGAGGTGCTCGCGTTCGGCGGCGACGGCCCGGTGCACCTCGCCCGCCTCGGCCCAGCGGCCCAGCCGGCCGAGGCTCAGCCCGGCGTTGTGCCGTCCGGCGAGCGCGGTGAGCGTCGCCGCGGACGGGGCGGACGGCGCCTCGGGTACGGCGGTCTCCTCGGGCCGGCCGGTGGTGGGCCGCGGGATCCACTCGCCGGTGAGTCCGGCCCCGGCGTCGGGGGGTGTGGTGCGCAGTCCGGCGCCGGTGGCCTTGTGGCCGGTGGTCATGCCGCGGGTCCAGGACGGCAGGCGGGGCTCGCGGGCCGGGGGCTCCGGGGGCCTGAGGGCCGGCTGCGGGGTCACCACGGTCGGCACGTACGCGGGTGTCGTACGGCCCAGACCGATCCGGCGGCCCAACTCGCGTCCGTCGTGCGGGCGTTCCTCGGGGCGCTTGGCCAGCAGGTCGAGGATGACCTTCTCGAAGTACTCGGGCAGCTCGGCGCGGTGACTGCGCGGCGGCCGGGGCGGGGTGTCGCGGTGGCCGACGAGGATCGCCCAGGGGTCGTCGAGGTCGAACGGCGGTACCCCGGTGGCGATCTCGTACAGCACGCACCCCAGCGAGTACAGGTCGCTGCGCTGGTCCACCGCCTCCCCGCCGATCTGCTCCGGCGACATGTAGTGCGGGGTGCCCATCGCGATGCCGGTGCCGGTCAGCCGGGAGGTGAAGCCGATGTCGTGGGCGAGGCGCGCTATGCCGAAGTCGCAGATCTTCACCGTGCCGTCGGCGAGCCGCATGATGTTCGCCGGCTTCAGGTCGCGGTGCACGATGCCCTGCTGGTGGGTGTAGCCGAGGGCGGCGGCGACCTGCTCGGCGATCTCGACGACGTCCGGGACAGGCAGCGGATGGTGCTTGTTGTCCTCCAGGAGCTGGCTGAGGTTGCGGCCCTCCAGCAGCTCCATGACCAGGAACAGGATGCCGTCGGACTCGCCGAAGTCGTGGACGACGGTGACACCGCGGTGCTGGAGGGCCGCGGCCACCCGGGCCTCGCGGCGAAACCGCTCCCGCAGGACACGGGTGAAGGAGTGGTCGTGGTGGGGTCCCATCGGCTTGAGGCACTTCACGGCGACGTGCCGGCCCAGCGACTCGTCGCGCGCACGCCACACCTCGCCCATACCGCCGCGCCCGATCAGATCGAGCAGCCGGTAACGGCCCTGGATCAGCCTGTTGTCCCCCATCTCCCGCGCTCGCCCCCCGTGATGGTCCGCCCCGCCCTCCCCGGCTCGTCCAGTATGGCGAGCTATCGTCCGAGTTTGTACGGTGCCGGGCGCGAGCCGGGACCGAGTCGTGCCATGGCGCGCAGGATGTGTTTGGGCGGGAGTTGCCAGCGCAGACGTGCGGGAACGCAGCGCAGCAGGGTGCCTGTGGCACGCAACTGACGGGTGACGGTGGCGGGTTTCGGGGCGGGTCTGCCGTACAGCTCGTGGGCGTATGGCGGCAGGGCGGCGTACGCCAGCTGCGCCACGCGCCGCCACAGCACCTCGCGCGCCGGGACGAGGAGGGTGTGCGTCGGCGGGCGGAGCAGAAAGTCGTCCACGGCGCGAGCCTCGGGTCCGCAAGCAAGCTCGGGGCGCACCTTCTCGAAGTACGCCGCCATCTCGGCCCGGTTCGCCGGTACGGCGTCGGGGTCGAGGCCCACCAGGCGGGCGCTGACCTGCTGTTCGGATATGTACCGGTCGGCCTGTGCGTCGGTGAGGGGGAGGCCCGAACGCCGCGCGACCTGGAGGTAGGAGTCGATCTCGGCGCAGTGCACCCACAGCAGCAGTTCGGGTTCGCCGACGCCGTAGCGCTCCCCCGTGTCCGGATCGGTCGCGCCCAGCAGGCTGTGGATCCTCCGCACGCGGGCGCCGGCCTTCTCGGCGGCCTCGGTGGTGCCGTACGTGATCGTCCCGACGAAGTTGGCCGTGCGCAGCAGCCGGCCCCAGGCGTCGCGGCGGAAGTCGGAGTTCTGCATGACGCCGCGTACGGCGCGCGGGTGCAGGGCCTGGAGATAGAGCGCGCGGATTCCGGCGACCCACATGATCGGGTCGCCGTGTATCTGCCAGGTCACCGAGTTCGGTGTGAACAGCCCGGGATCGCCCATGCCCGCAGGCTAACGCCGTACCCGCGGCATCCCCAGACCGATCCACGAGATGATCTCCCGCTGGATCTCGTTGTTGCCGCCGCCGAAGGTGAAGATCACGGCCGAGCGGTAGCCGCGCTCCAGCTCACCGTGCAGGACGGCGCCCGCCGAGCCCTCCTTCAGCGCCCCCGGTGCGGCGACGATCTCCATCAGCCAGGCGTAGGCGTCGCGGCGCGCCTCGGAACCGTAGACCTTGACGGCGGAGGCGTCCTGCGGAGTGAGCGTGCCGTCCTGGACGGCGCTCACCATCCGCCAGTTGAGGAGCTTGAGCGCGTCGAGCCTGGTGTGGGTCTGGGCGAGGCGGCGGCGCACCCAGGGCAGGTCGATGACCCGGCGGCCGTCGGCGAGCTTGGTCTCCATGGCCCAGCGCTGGACGTCGTGCAGCGCGCGGATCGCCATGGTGCCGTGGGCGGCGAGGGTGACGCGCTCGTGGTTGAGCTGGTTGGTGATCAGGCGCCAGCCCTGGTTCTCGGCGCCGACGCGGCGGGAGACGGGGACGCGGATGTTCTCGTAGTAGCTGGCGGTGGTGTCGTGCGAGGCGAGGGTGTTGATGAGGGTGCAGGAATAGCCGGGGTCGGTGGTGGGGACGAGGAGCATGGTGATGCCCTTGTGGGGCGGGGCGTCCGGGTCGGTGCGGACGGCCAGCCAGACCCAGTCGGCCGTGTCGCCGTTGGTGGTCCAGATCTTCTGGCCGTTGACGACGTAGTCGTCTCCGTCCCGTACCGCCCGCGTCTTCAGGGACGCCAGGTCGGTGCCCGCCTCGGGCTCGCTGTAGCCGATCGCGAAGTCGATCTCGCCGGAGAGGATCTTCGGCAGGAAGGACGACTTCTGTTCGTCCGTGCCGTACTGCATGATCGTCGGGCCGACGGTGTTGAGCGCCATGAGGGGCAGCGGTACGCCCGCCTGGGCCGCCTCGTCGAAGAAGATGAACTGTTCGATGGTGGTCAGGCCGCGACCGCCGTACTCCTTGGGCCAGCCCACGCCGAGCCAGCCGTCCGTGCCGAGCCGGCGGATCGTACGGCGGTAGTGGCGCTTTTGGGCTGCCGGGTCGGTGAAGCGGGTCTGTGCGAGGTCCGGCACCAGTTCGGCGAAATAGTCGCGCAGTTCGCTGCGCAGCCGCTGCTGCTCGGGCGTGTATTCGAGATGCACGGCGCCTCCAGGCTCCCCAAGAGCGGTCCTGACGGCGCACACCGTAGAACGTGTTCCAGAAATTGGGAACGGTCAGGCAGGGGTCCCCATGAAGTCGGTCACGTGAGAGTCCCCATGAAGTCGGTGCAAGCCCGCGCGCACTCCCGGCACGCCTCGGCCGTCGCCTCCCCGCCGGGCAGCGCCTCGAAGGCGTGCGCGCACTCGATGCACACCGACCGGCACCACTCCAGCTGGGCGCGGATCGCGGCCTCGTCGAGGAGGTTCTGCTCGGACAGCACATGGCAGGTCGCGTCACAGACCTCGGCGCACATGATGCCCTTGCGCCGCACGAGTTCCTGCTCCCTGGTCGCGTCCGGATCCACCAGGCTCGCGCGCAGGGCACAGGCCCGGGCGCA
The DNA here is from genome assembly GCF_045039535.1 of Streptomyces sp. NBC_01092. Lineage (NCBI taxonomy): Bacteria > Bacillati > Actinomycetota > Actinomycetes > Kitasatosporales > Streptomycetaceae > Streptomyces > Streptomyces sp. NBC_01092. The sequence goes on from NZ_CP108659.1 coordinate 819,250, forward strand.
GTCGGTGCAGGCCTGGGCACACGTGAAGCGGTCCTCCAGGAACTGGACGAGTTGTTGCTGGGATGTCGTCGTGGTCACACGGGCCGGGTAGCCGCAGCGGGTGGGGCCAAACCCCGGGTTTCCCGGGGTTCCGGCTGGACGCGACCTCATCCGCCGTCGGCGAACCTCCGCGCGAGGTCCCGGTGATGCTCCGCCACCCGGCCCGCCTCCGCCCCGGTGATCGCGGCCCCCGGCATCGCGCCCAGCCGCTCGATCTGCTCGGCGGAGCGGATGTGCTGGTCACGGCCGTGCTCACGGCAGGCCAGGCAGGTGACGCTCTCCGGCCGTGCCGAGGTCATCGCGTACGGGACCCGCAGCCCGCAGCCGGTGGTGACCCGCTCGGGCAGATCACCGACCAGACCGAACGTGCCGGCCAGCAGATTGCGCACACGGGCGTCGTCACGGGTCACTCGCCGGTCGACGTGGATGTGTGGATCGGCACCGTCCATGAGCCCATCCTGCCCGCCCGTCCGTCGTAGGCCCACGCCCGGGTCGCGAGCGGACGTCCGGGGTGCACCACTCGTCAGTGGTCAGTACGGTGCTGTTCGGTGCTGTTCCGGTGTTCGAGCGCGGCTGCGGGAGGCGACATGAGCGGCGACAAGGCGGAGAAGCTGCCCCGCAAGAGGTACGAGAAGGAACTGCTGCGCCTCCAGACGGAGTTGGTGAGGCTTCAGGAGTGGGTGCGCGCGTCGGGCGCCCGGTTGGTCGTGATCTTCGAAGGGCGGGACGCGGCGGGCAAGGGCGGCACCATCAAACGCGCCACGGAACACCTCAACCCGCGCGTCGCCCGGATCGCGGCTCTGCCCAAGCCGACCGAGCGCGAGCGCACACAGTGGTACTTCCAGCGGTACGTCGAGCATCTGCCGGCCGCCGGGGAGATCGTGCTGTTCGACCGGAGCTGGTACAACCGGGCGGGCGTCGAGCGCGTCATGGGCTTTTGCACCAAGGAGGAGTACCAGCTCTTCCTGCGGCAGTGCCCCATCTTCGAGCGGATGCTCGTGGAGGACGGGATCCTGCTGCGCAAGTACTGGTTCTCGGTGAGCGACGAGGAGCAGCAGGAGCGCTTCCGGCGCCGGCTGGAGGATCCGCTGCGCCGGTGGAAGCTGTCCCCGATGGACCTGGAGTCCATCACCCATTGGGAGGACTACTCGCGGGCCAAGGACGAGATGCTGGTGCACACCGACGTCACCGAGGCGCCCTGGTACGTGGTCGAGAGCGACGACAAGCGTCGGGCGCGGCTCAACATGATCGCCCACCTGCTGGGCTCCGTGCCATACCAGGACGTGCCCCCACCGGTCCTTGAGCTGCCCGAACGCCCGGAGTCGACCGGCTACCGGCGACCGCCCCGCGAGCTCCAGACCTACGTCCCCGACCACGCGGCGAACATCTGAGACTCAAGTCCCCTCGGTGCGGACCACGGCGACCGGGCACTCGGCGTGGTGCAGCACCGCCTGACTGACCGAGCCGAGCAGCAGCCCGGCGAAACCGCCCCGCCCGCGCGCGCCGACCACCACGAGCCCGGCGTCGGCACTGGCCTCGATGAGGGAGTGCCGCACCCGGCCGCGCACCAGCCTGCGGTCCACGGCGACATCGGGATACCGGTCGCGCAGCCCGCCCAGCGCCTCGGTGAGCACGCGCTCCTCCTCGTCCTGCAGCCGGTCCTCGTCGTACGTCACGAAGGGCGGGTCGGCGGGAGCGCCGTAGGAGCGCTCGGTCCGGGTGCTCCAGGCATGCAGCGCCTGTAGCCGCACGCCGTGCAGGGAGGCGTGCGCGAAGGCATATTCGACGGCGCCGCGCGCCGCGGGCGAGCCGTCCACGGCGAGGAGAACGGGCCCGGCCGGGTTGGGCCTGCTACGCACCACCAGCACCGGGCAGGCGGCATGGGCGGCCAGGTGACCGGCGGTGGAGCCGAGCAGCAGCGCGCCGAACCGGCTCAGGCCCCGGCTGCCGACCACGGCGAGGGACGCGGTGCGCGACTCGATCTCCAGCACCGTCACCGGTTCCCCGACGACGACCTCGCGCATGATCTCGACGCCGGGTCCCGTTTCGTGCGCCCGCCGCTCCGCCTTGGTGAGCGTGCCGTCGATCAGCTCGCGCATCCCGGCGCCGCTGGGCTCCCAGGGCCGCCCGCCGTGCGGTATGCCCGCGGCCGGCCAGCCGAAGGCGTGCACCAGCCGCAGCCCGACGCCGCGCAGCCCGGCCTCGCGCGCCGCGACCTCCACGGCCGCCAAGCTCGACGGCGAACCGTCCACCCCTACGACAACCGGGCCCATCATCGAGTTCCCCTTTCCGGTCCCCGGGCCGGATCCCCGGTCCCCGGGCCGGATCCCCGGTCCCCGGGCAGGATCCGCGGGCGCGGGACCGTCTGCGCGGGCCGGACTCGGCGGGCACCGTACGACTGCTCCGCGCCTGGGCGGCCCACTCACCACCGGTGCCCGGTGCCCGGTGCCGGGCCGGCGACCGCTGTCCTCCCAGCCTCCCCCCGCCCGCCCCATTGCGCACCGGACGGGACAGGACGGCAGCGGACCGGCACGAGCCGGTCAGTCCGGCAGGACCAGCCGTCCCTTCTCCCCCGGCTGGAGGGACACCTCGCGGTCCGGGAGGCGTACGTCGATCGGTGAGGCGTCGGAGGACGGGACCTCGATCTCCAGCAGTCCCCGCTCCAGACGCAGCCGGACGCCCCAGTTCTCCTGGTAGCGCAGCGCGAACCCGTACGTGGACAGCTCGGGCAGGGGCACGGGGTCGAGCCACAGCGCGCCGTCCCGGGTTTCCAGGCCGGTCAGCCCGCGCTGGACGAGGTCCAGAGTGCCGGCCATGGCACCCAGGTGGATGCCCTCGCCGGTGGTGCCGCCCTGGACGTCGGCGATGTCGCCCTGGAGGGCCTCCTGGACGAACGTCCACGCCTCGCTGCGCCGGCACCTGGCCAGCACCCAGCCGTGGACCAGGCCGCTGAGGGTGGAGCCGTGGCTGGTGCGGTGCATGTAGTAGTCGACGGTGCGCCGCCACATGTCCTCGTCCAGCCGGTGGCCCAACCGGGCGAGCAGGTCCCGCAGTTCGGCCGGTGAGAAGAGGTAGCCGAGCATCAGGACGTCGGCCTGTTTGGAGGCCTTGTAGCGGTTGACGGTGTCGCCCTCCGCCTCCAGGATCCGGTCCAGCCGGCGGATGTCGCCGTAGCGGCCGCGGTAGCCGTGCCAGTCGAGTTCGGACAACTCGCCGTAGCCCGCGAACTGGCTGATGACATCGTCGTGGAAAGGGACGTGCAGCGTGTGCGAGACGTCCTCCCAGAGTTCGAGTTCACCGCTGTCCAGGCCGGTGCGTTCGGCGAGTTCACGGCGGCGGGGCTCGGGCAGGGTGTCCAGCAACTCCAGGGTGCGGGCGAGCACCCAGGCCGCGGTGACGTTGGTGTAGGCGTTGTCGTCGAGGCCGGGCTGCTCGGCGTCGGGGTATGCCTCGTGGTACTCGTCGGGTCCGACGACGCCCTTGATGCGGTAACGGCCCAGGCTGTCGTCGTAGACGGCCTTGTCGCCCCAGAAGCGGGCGATCTGCAACAGCATTTCGGCGCCCTTGGTGTGCCGGAACTCCATGTCGCCGCTCGCCTCGCAGTACTGCCACACGTTGTAGGCGATCGCCGACCCGACATGGTGCTGGAGATGGGAGTGGTCCGGCAGCCAGCGTCCCGAGCGCGGGTTGAGATGGAGCTGCTGGGTCTCCTCGCGCCCGTCGCTGCCGCTCTGCCAGGGGTACATCGCACCCCGGCGGCCGGCCGCCGCTGCGGTGGTGCGGGCCTGTTCGAGGCGGCGGTGACGGTAGCGGAGCAGGGCGCGGGAGACCTCCGGGAAGTGCAGGTTGAGGTAGGGCAGCACGAACAGTTCGTCCCAGAAGACATGGCCGCGGTAGGCCTCGCCGTGCAGTCCCCGGGCGGGGACGCCGACGTCGAGGTCGGCGGTGTGCGGGGAGAGGGTCTGGAGGACGTGGAAGAGGTGCAGCCGCAGGATGCGGCCCGACTCGCCGGGTACGTCGAGTTCGGCGCGGCGCCAGAGCTGGTCCCAGGCCGCACGATGCGTCTCGGCGAGCGCGTCGAAGCCCGGGGAGCGGCCCACCCGGTCGACGGCGGCGTGCAGCGGGTCACCGATCGCCGGGTCGCGGGAGGTGTGCAGCGCGACGGTCTTGTCGACGGTGACCGTGCGGCCGGGGGCCAGGTCGATCGTCAACTGCTGGACGACATACGGCAGTTCGTGGCGGATCGCGGACGGTTCGTCAGCGGTGAGCCGGGCCGCTAGGCCGATCCCGACGTCGGAGGTGCGGGTGCGGCAGCGCAGCCAGACCGTGTCCGGGGCGGAGGTGCCCGTGTGGATGTGGGTCAGATGACGGCCGTCGAGGTCCCGGTAGCGCGGCACGCCGGAGTTGGTGACACCGCCGTCCAGGGCCGCCTCCACCTCCAGCCGGCAGGAGAATCCCTCGGACGTGAACTCGGTGCGCAGGGCGGCCAGATGTGGGTCGGCCATATGCGCCATGCGCAACTGGCGTACCGTCAGCACACGGTCGCCGCCCAGGTCGTAGCGTGTACGGCGCTCCAGCAGCCCTACGGACAGGTGCAGCATCTGCCGGTGTTCGAGCACGGTCGAGGTGTCGGGGTCGATCCAGTGCGCCCCTGGGAGGCGGAAGCGCAGGGACAGCCAGTTGGGGACGTTGACCATGTCCTCGTTCTCCACCTGGAGGCCCCCAACATTGGAGGTGAGCCGGTTGTAGATGCCGGCCACATAGGTCCCCGGATAGTGGATGTCGTCGGCGGCGCATTCGGGGAGCGCTCCCCGGGTGGCGAAGTAGCCGTTGCCGAGCGTGCACAGCGACTCGCGCAGCCGTTCGTCGGCGGGCGTGTAGCCCTCGTACTCCCAGCTCCAGCCGTCCACTTCGTCCACTTCGGCTTCCGAACCGAGATTGGTCGCGTCCGTCTCCCTGCCCGGGTCCGTCACTTCGGCTCCCCTCCCGCGCAGAGCTCTGCGAGGTCGCGTACGACGATGTCGGCGCCGTGCCGCAGCAGCCGCGCCCCGGTGTCCGCACCGGCGGCCCGGTCCACGCCGACCACCAGGGCGAATCCGCCGCGCCGGCCGGCCTCCACACCCGCCAAGGCGTCCTCGACTACGGCCGCTCGGTCGGCGGTCACGCCCAGGCGCCGCACGGTCTCCAGGAACAGGTCCGGCTCCGGCTTGCCCGCGAGGCCCAGCCGGGCCGCCTCGCCGCCGTCCACGAGGGCGTCGAACAGATCGAGCACCCCGGCCCGGCTGAGCAGCTCGCCGGCGTGCCGGGAGGCGGAGGCGGCGGCACGGGGCACTCCTGCCGCCCGCAGCGCCTTCACCAGCCGTACGGTCCCCGGGTAGGCGTCGACGCCCTGTTCGCGCAGCCTCGCGGTGAACAGGCGCTCCTTGTCCTCGGCGACGGACCGAACCGTCTCGTCCGACGGCTCGATGCCGCGCGCGGCGAGGAAGGCGGCGGCTCCGTCGAGGCGGGACTTGCCGTCGACGTGGCGCAGATAGTCGTCGCGCACGTCGAAGGGGCGGCGCTGGTCGGGGTCCGCGGGCGGATGGGCGCGCAGGAAGTCGTCGAAGGCGACCTTCCAGGCGGCGGCGTGCACCTTGGCCGAGTCGGTGATCACGCCGTCGGTGTCGAAGACGACGGCGCGTACATCCCGCAGGGCGGGGGCGAGCGGGGCTGCGGACGGGTCGGGGACGTCCCTGGATCGGTCGGGGACGTCTCTGGATCGGTCGGAGGCGTTCCCGGACGGGCCGGAGGTGTTCCCGGCCGCGTCGACGGTGTCCCCGGACCGGCCGGAGGTGTTCCCGACCGCGTCGACGGTGTCCCCGGACCGGCCGGAGGTGTTCCCGACCGCGTCGACGGTGTCCCCGGACCGGCCGGAGGCGTTCCCGGCCGGCTCGGCGGTGTTCCCGGACCGGCCGGGGTTGGAGGGCCGCCGCATGGGGTCACGCCCGCTGGGGCGGGACGGGGCGCGGGCGGCGCGCGGGGCGCCGTCGCGCTTCTACGGCATCCGGGGGATTTCCGGCCGGGTCGGCACCATGGATCGCGAGGCGCACGGCCTCCCCACCTCCACTCGACGGTTCGCCCGCGACCGGCGGGATCCGCTCATGGGTACCCGTCCCGCCCGTATTGTCACCTTCGTGACCCCTTACTCGGCGAACGGGCCTGGCGCACCCGCTGCGGCCGTGGTGTGCTGGAGGGGACGGGAAGGACCCAGACCGACGCGGAGAAGCGGCTGACAGCCGTGCACCGCGCAATCAGGATCCGCGAGAAGTGGATAGGGCCCTTCCCGCCCCCCTGCCGTCGTGTCAGTCACCCCGGTACAGCGCTGTAAGCAGCTCTATCGCCGCCTGTGCTGCGGGGTGCGGGTCCTCACGCCACCAGGCCAGCCGTACGGCGATGGGTTCGGCGTCCCGGACGGGCCGGTAGACGACGCCGGGGCGCGGGTACTGGTGGGCGGTGGCCTCGGCCGTCATGCCGACGCAGCGGCCGGTGGAGATCACCGTGAGCCAGTCGTCGACGTCGTGTGTCTCCTCGATCGCCGGACGTGAGTCGGGCGGCCACAGGTCGGTGGTCGTGGTGCCGGTACGCCGGTCGACGACGAGCGTACGTCCGCTGAGGTCGGCCAGCCGGACCGAGCGACGCCGGGCCAGCGGGTCGTCGGCGGCGACCGCGCACAGCCGCCGCTCCAGTCCCACGATGGCGGAGTCGAACCGCCGGTCGTCCACGGCCCGGCGCACGACCGACAGGTCGCAGGCTCCCTCGGCGAGCCCCGCGGTGGACGAGTTGACGCGCACGAGCTGAAGGTCGGTCCCGGGGTGGGCCGCGACCCAGCGGCGCTGGAAGGCCGGGGTGTGCCGGCCGAGCGCGGCCCAGGCGTAGCCCATCCGCAGCCGGGCGTGCCCCGAGGTCGCCTCCCGGACCAGGTCGTCCACCTCGCCGAGCACCCGGCGGGCGTGCGCCAGGACGCGCAGCCCGGTCCCGGTCGGGGTCACCTCGCGGGAGGTCCGCCGCAGCAGCCGGACGCCCAGGGCCCGCTCTAGCGAGGCCAGCGAACGGGAGACGGCGGCCTGGGAGACGCCGAGGGCGATGGCGGCGTCGGTGAAGGTGCCCTCGTCGACGATCGCGACGAGACAGCGCAACTGCTTCAGCTCCACATCCATGACTCAAGCGTATAGATGGTCGACTGAACGCATTTTGCGCAAGGATCGAGCGGTCGCACGATCGGCGTATGCGCACCCGACCAGCTCCCGCGCCGACGCCCCTGACCCCGCTGGAGCCCTCCGGGCGGACCGGCGGACGGCCGGCCGGCGTGGCCACGATGATCGGCAGTGGTCTGTCCAACCAGACCGGCGCCGCGATCGGCTCCCTCGCCTTCCCCGTCCTGGGCCCGGCCGGTGTCGTCGCCGTGCGCCAGTACGTCGCCGCCCTCGTCCTGATCGCCGTCGGCAGGCCGCGGCTGCGTTCGTTCACGTGGGCTCAGTGGTGGCCGGTGCTGCTGCTGGCCCTGGTGTTCGGCACCATGAACCTCTCCCTTTACTCGGCGATCGACCGCGTCGGGCTGGGCCTGGCGGTGACTCTGGAGTTCCTCGGCCCGCTCACCATCGCCCTGGCGACCTCGCGCCGCCGCGTGGACGTGTGCTGCGCGATGATCGCCGCGGCCGGTGTCGTCACGCTGATGCGTCCGCAGCCCTCGGCCGACTACGTCGGCATGGGCCTGGGCCTGTTGGCGGCCGCCTGCTGGGCGTCGTACATCCTGCTCAACCGCACCGTCGGCCGACGTGTCCCCGGAGCGCAGGGTGCGGCGGCCGCGGCGGGCATCTCGGCCGTGATGTTCCTGCCCATCGGCATCGCCGTCGCGGTACGGCACCCGCCCACGGCCGGCGCCGTCGCCTGCGCGATCGCCGCCGGGGTCCTGTCCTCGGCCGTGCCGTATCTCGCGGACCTGTTCACCCTCCGGCATGTCCCGCCCCGCGCGTTCGGCCTGTTCATGAGCGTCAACCCGGTCCTCGCGGCCCTGGTCGGCTGGGTCGGCCTGGGCCAGGGCCTGGGCGCACCGGAGTGGGCGAGCATCGGCGCTATCGTCGCCGCCAACTCGCTGAGCATGGTGACGTCGCGGAGTTGAGGGCAGGCAGATCAGCTCAACGTCGGTCACCGGAGTGTGAAGCCCGTGCCCGCATGCGCCCCGGGGGCCGCGAGGCATCGCGCACTGACTTCCCGGCGAGCCGAGACCCGGCTCGGCCGGCGTCTCAGATGGCTTCGCGAATGGCCCGCTCGAAGCCTTCGACGTGGCTGCGGGCGAGCTGCGCCGCCCGATCGGCGTCACCCGCGACGATCGCCTCTACCAACGGTCCGTGCTCCTCGACGTGGCCGGCCATGTCGGACAGCCGGTCGACGAACAGGCACCAGATACGGGTCGCCAGGTTGTCGTGGCGGACGAGGGTGTCCTCCAGGTACGGATTGTGCGTGGCGGCGTAGATGGCGCGGTGGACCTGGAGGTCCAGGTGCATCAGCTCGCGGGCGTCGCGCCCTCGGGGACGCACGCTCTCCAGCTCCCGCCGCAGGAGCGTCAGGGACGCCCGGTCCGTGGCCGTGGCGCGGCGTGCGGCCTGGGCGGCGGCCAGGGGTTCCAGTTCCAGGCGCACCTCGGAGATGTGGGCCAGGTCGGTGATGTTGACGTCGGTGGCGAAGGTGCCGCGTCGGGGGTAGGTCGTGATGAGCCGCTCGTACTGGAGCCGTTTGAGCGCCTCGCGCACCGGCGTCCGTCCGACACCGAGGGACTGCCCCAGCTGGTCCTCGTTGATCGGCGCGCCCGGACGGATCTCGAGCATGACGAGCCGGTCGCGGATGGCGCGGTAGGCCCGCTCGGCGAGGGACAGTTCCTCACCTCTGGGCTCGGTCGCCACGTTCTGCATGAGGCCCCCTTGACCTGTCCGGCGAGCTCCCATACCGTACCGCACAGTCTGATATATCAGAAGCTCATCAGTTGCTCTTTAGTTGGCTCCCAGGATGGTGCACAGATGGCAGCGAACCCGTCGATCACCACGTCCACCTCTTCCCTGTCTCTCCCGCTCGGCGAACTCGACCCGGACGTCGCGACCGCGGTCGCCGCCGAACTGCACCGGCAGCAGTCCACGCTCGAGATGATCGCCTCGGAGAACTTCGCCCCGGCCGCCGTCATGGAGGCCCAGGGCTCGGTCCTGACCAACAAGTACGCCGAGGGCTACCCGGGCCGCCGCTACTACGGCGGCTGCGAACACGTCGATGTCATCGAGCAGTTGGCCATCGCCCGGGTGAAGGAGCTGTTCGGCGCCGAGGCCGCGAACGTGCAGCCGCACTCGGGCGCCCAGGCCAACGCGGCCGCGATGTTCGCGCTGCTCGACCCCGGCGACACGATCCTCGGCCTCGACCTGGCGCACGGCGGTCATCTGACCCACGGCATGCGCATCAACTACTCCGGCAAGCTCTACAACGTCGTGCCGTACCACGTGCGCGAGTCGGACCTGCGCATCGACATGGACGAGGTCGAGCAGCTCGCCCTGGCCCACCGGCCGAAGCTGATCGTCGCCGGTTGGTCGGCCTACCCCCGGCGGCTGGACTTCGCCGCGTTCCGGCGGATCGCCGACGCGGCGGGCGCGTATCTGATGGTGGACATGGCGCACTTCGCCGGGCTGGTGGCCGCGGGCCTGCACCCGAACCCGGTGCCGTACGCCGACGTCGTCACGACCACGACCCACAAGACCCTCGGCGGCCCGCGTGGCGGCGTGATCCTGAGCCGGGCCGGCCTGGCCAAGAAGATCAACTCGGCGGTGTTCCCGGGCCAGCAGGGCGGCCCGCTGGAGCATGTCATCGCGGCGAAGGCGGTGGCCTTCAAGGTGGCGGCGGGCGAGGAGTTCAGGGAGCGCCAGCAGCGCACCCTGGACGGCGCCCGTATCCTCGCCGGCCGGCTGCTGGCCGACGATGTCGCCGAGGCCGGGATCACCGTGCTGACCGGCGGCACCGAGGTCCACCTGGTCCTGGTCGACCTGCGGAACTCCTCGTTGGACGGTCAGCAGGCCGAGGACCGGCTGCACCGCATCGGCATCACCGTCAACCGCAACGCGGTGCCGTTCGACCCCCGCCCGCCGATGGTCTCCTCCGGCCTGCGGATCGGCACCCCGGCCCTCGCCACCCGCGGCTTCGGCGAGGCGGAGTTCCGGGAGGTCGCCGACATCATCGCCGAGGCCCTGAAGGGCGAGCGGCCCGACGACGAACTGCGCGCACGGGTGGAGAAGCTCGCCGCCGCGTTCCCGCTCTACCCGCACCTGATCGGAGACGCGGCATGACCACCGAGCCGCTGCCGGAGCACCCGGACTTCCTGTGGCGCAACCCCGAGCCGCGCTCCTCGTACGACGTCGTCATCGTCGGCGCGGGCGGCCACGGCCTGGCGACCGCCTACTACCTCGCCAAGAACCACGGCATCACCAACGTCGCCGTCCTGGAGAAGGGCTGGCTGGCCGGCGGCAACATGGCCCGCAACACCACGATCATCCGCTCGAACTACCTGTGGGACGAGAGCGCCGCGATCTACGAGTACGCGCTCAAGCTGTGGGAGGGGCTGCCGGAGGAGCTGGACTACGACTTCCTGTTCAGCCAGCGCGGTGTCCTCAACCTCGCTCATACCCTCCAGGACGTCCGCGAGGGCGTGCGCCGCGTCAACGCCAACCGCCTCAACGGAGTTGACGCCGAATGGCTCGAACCGGACGAGGTCGCCAAGGTCTGCCCCATCCTGAACGTCTCCTCCCGCACCCGTTATCCGGTCCTCGGCGGCACCTTCCAGCCGCGCGCCGGCATCGCCAAGCACGACCACGTCGCCTGGGCTCTGGCCCGGCGCGCCGACGAGCTGGGCGTGGACCTGATCCAGGGCTGCGAGGTCACCGGTTTCCTCAAGGACGGCAACCGGGTCGTGGGCGTCGAGACCAACCGGGGCCGGATCCTCGCCGGGCGCGTCGGGCTCGCGTCCGCCGGGCACAGCAGCGTGCTGGCCGAGCGGGCGGGAGTACGGCTGCCGGTGCAGTCGCATCCGCTCCAGGCGCTGGTTTCCGAGCTGCACGAGCCGGTGCATCCGACGGTCGTCATGTCGAATCACGTGCACGTCTATGTGTCCCAGGCACACAAGGGCGAGTTGGTGATGGGCGCGGGCGTCGACTCCTACAACGGCTACGGGCAGCGCGGCTCCTTCCACGTGATCGAACAGCAGATGGCCGCCGCCGTCGAACTGTTCCCCGTCTTCGCCCGTGCCCATGTGCTGCGCACCTGGGGCGGCATCGTCGACGTCAGCCCGGACGCGTCCCCGATCATCGGCACCACGCCCGTCGAGAACCTCTACGTCAACTGCGGCTGGGGAACCGGCGGTTTCAAGGCCACCCCGGCGGCCGGCTGGACCTTCGCGCACACCATCGCCACGGGTGAGCCGCATCCGCTGAACGCCCCCTTCGCCCTCGAACGTTTCGCGACGGGCGCCTTGATCGACGAGCACGGCGCAGCAGCCGTGGCCCACTGAAGCTTGTTGAGAGAAGGACACCGTGCTGCTGATCAGCTGCCCATGGTGCGGCCCCCGTGACGAGACCGAGTACCACTACGGCGGACAGGCCCACGTCCCCTACCCCGAGACGCCCGCCGACCTCACGGACGAGCAGTGGGCCGAGTACGTCTTCTACCGCGACAACCCCAAGGGTCCCTTCGCCGAGCGGTGGATGCACAGCATCGGCTGCCGCCGCTGGTTCAACGTCCTGCGCGACACCGTGACCTACGAGGTGCTCGCCGCCTATCGGCTCGACGAGCCCCGACCCGAACTGCCCCAGGCCGGAGGTGGCAACCGATGACCGACCAGCGATTCCGGCGGCGGCAGGGGGGCCGTATCGACCGTGACCGCGTGCTGCGGTTCACCGTCGACGGGCGGGAGTTGACCGGGCACCCAGGGGACACCGTCGCCTCGGCGATGCTCGCGAACGGGCTCGTCGAGGTCGCGCCGTCGCTCTACCGCGGCCGCCCGCGCGGCATCGTCGCCGCAGGTGTCGAGGAGCCCAACGCCCTGTTGCAGGTCGACGGTTCGTGCTCGGAGGGCATGCTGCCCGCGACGGCCGTGGAGCTGTACGAGGGCCTGTCCGCCAGGACGCTGTCCGGGATGGGCCGGCTCGACCCGACTCCCGACCCCGCCGCCTACGACAAGAAGTACGCCCACACCGACGTCCTGGTCGTCGGCGCCGGACCGGCCGGGCTCGCGGCCGCCGCCGCTGCCGCCGGCTCCGGCGCCCGCGTGATCCTCGTCGACGACCAGCCCGAGCCGGGCGGTTCGCTGCTCTCCGGTACAGGGGCCGATCTCAAGTGGGTCGCCGACGTCCGCGCGGCACTCGACGCCGCCCCCGACGTCGTAGTCCTGCAACGCACCACGGCCTTCGGGTCGTACGACGACAACTACGTACTGGCCCTCCAACGGCGCACCGACCACCTCGGAGCCGACGCCCCCGAAGGTGTCTCCCGCCAGCGGCTGTGGCACATCCGGGCCCGGCAGGTGGTCCTGGCGACCGGCGCGCACGAGCGTCCGCTGGTGTTCGCCGGCAACGACCTGCCCGGGGTGATGCTCGCCGGGGCCGTGCGCACCTATCTCAACCGGTACGCCGTGGCTGCGGGATCGCGGGCCGTGGTGAGCACGAACAACGACAGTGCGTACGACACGGTCGCCGATCTCCACGCCGCCGGGATCGACATCGCGGCCGTCGTGGACGCGCGCCCCGAGCTGTCGCAGCGGGCAGCCGAAGTCGCCGTGGCGACCGGGGTGCGGGTGCTGACGGGCAGTGCGGTGGCCTGCGCCGCGGGCGACGGCCGGGTCAGCGGTGTCACCGTCCGTGCCCTGGACGACGGAGGTCGACTCAGCGGCGAGTCACGGTCGTTCGACTGTGATCTGCTCGCCGTCTCGGGCGGGTGGAGCCCGGTGGTGCATCTGCACAGCCAGCGTCAGGGGCAGTTGCGCTGGGACGAGGATCTGGTCGCGTTCGTCCCCGACGGCTCCGTACGGGACCAGCAGGTCGTGGGTGCGGCGCATGGGACGTACGACTTCGACGGCTGCGTTGCCGAAGGGGCGCGGGCCGGTGCGCTGGCCGCGACGGAGGCCGGGTTCCCGGTTCCCGTGCCGCCGTCGAGCGAGACCCGAGGCTCGGGCCCGGTGCGCGCGCTGTGGCTGGTCCCCGGCCTCGACGGCGAACCCGGCTCCTGGGACTCCCACTTCGTCGACCTCCAGCGTGACGTCACCGTCGCCGACGTGTGGCGGTCCACCGGGGCCGGTATGCGCGGCGTCGAGCACGTCAAGCGCTACACCTCGCTCGGCACGGCGAACGACCAGGGCAAGACGTCCGGCGTCAACGCCATCGGGGTGATCGCCGAGGCCCTCGGCGGTTCACTGGGAGAGATCGGCACCACGGCCTACCGGGCGCCGTACACGCCGATCGCGTTCGCCGCGCTGGCCGGCCGTGAGCGCGGCGAGCTGTTCGACCCGGAGCGGACCACCTCCGTCCACAGCTGGCATGTCGCTCAAGGAGCGGTCTTCGAGGACGTCGGGCAGTGGAAGCGGCCGCGCTACTACCCCGGTCCCGGTGAGGACATGGACACGGCCGTGGCCCGCGAGTGCCGGGCGGCCCGGGAGGGGGTGGCGTTCATGGACGCCTCCACCCTCGGCAAGATCGAGATCCGGGGCGTGGACGCCGGCGAGTTCCTCAACCGTGTCTACACGAACGCGTTCAAGAAGCTGAAGCCCGGCATGGCCCGTTACGGCGTGATGTGCAAGCCCGACGGGATGATCTTCGACGACGGTGTGACCCTGCGCCTCGACGACGACCGCTACTTCATGACCACCACGACCGGCGGCGCCGCCGGGGTCCTGGACTGGCTGGAGGAGTGGCTGCAGACGGAGTGGCCCGAACTCGACGTCCACTGCACGTCGGTGACCGAGCAGTGGGCGACGATCGCCGTCGTCGGTCCGCAGTCCCGCGAGGTCGTCGCCCATCTCGCGCCCGACGTCGACCTGTCCAACGAGGCCTTCCCGTTCATGGCCTTCCGCGAGACCACGCTGGCCTCCGGCATCCCGGCCCGCATCTGCCGGATCTCCTTCTCCGGTGAACTGGCCTACGAGATCAACGTCTCGGCGTGGTACGGGCTCGCGGTCTGGGAGGAGGTGTACGCGATCGGCCGACCGTACGACATCACCCCGTACGGCACCGAGACCATGCACGTCCTGCGGGCCGAGAAGGGCTACATCATCGTGGGCCAGGACACGGACGGGACCGTCACTCCGCAGGACGCGGGCATGTCCTGGGTGGTCTCGAAGCAGAAGGACTTCATCGGCAAGCGGTCCCACTCCCGCGCCGACACCGCCCGAACCGACCGCAAGCAACTGGTCGGACTGCTGCCGAGCGACCGCACGACCCGGCTGCCCGAGGGCACCCAACTGGTCGCGCCGGACGTCGCCTTGGAGACCGTGCCCGTGCCGATGCTCGGCCATGTCACCTCCAGCTACCACAGCCAGGCCCTCGGCCGCCCGTTCGCCCTCGCCCTTGTCGCCGACGGGCGGGCAAGGATCGGCGAGACCCTGCTCGCCCCGGTGGGCGAGGAGCTGGTGCCCGTCGAGGTGACCGACTTCGTCCTGTACGACCCCGAAGGGACCAAGCGAGATGGCTGAGTCGACCGAGTCCGGCCCGGTGGCGCTGCGCACCAGCCCCGTTGCGCATCTGGAGGAGCGGATGCGCGCCGCGGCCGTCACCGGCGCCCGCGGGGTCACGCTGACCGAGTGGCCGTTCGTCACCATGGTGAACGTGCGGGTCGACCCGACCACCGAAGCAGCCGAGCGCATCGGGAAGACGCTGGGGGCGCCCCTCCCCCAGCAGTGCGGCCACACCGCCGTATCCGGCCCCCACACGGTCGTGTGGCTCGGCCCCGACGAATGGCTCGTGCTGTCCCTGGACGCCGAAGAGAGAGCTGTGACCGCCGAGTTGCGGGAGGCGCTCGGAGCGGACCCGGGCTCGGTGGTGGACGTCTCGGCGAACCGCACCACGCTGGAACTGAGCGGCCCGGCCGCCCGGCAAGTGCTGGAGAAGGGCTGCCCGCTGGACCTGCATCCCCGCTCCTTCGGTCCCGGCCGGGCGATGTCGACCACGGTGGGACCCGTCGCGGTGCTGCTGTGGCAGGTCGACGACGAGCCGACCTACCGGCTGTTCCCGAGGTCCTCGTTCGCCGACTATCTGGCGCGCTGGCTCGTCGACGCGATGAGTGAGTACCGAGGCCCGTCGATCCCCTGAGGGCGCGGAGCCGGTCGGGCCGGTGGCGGTGACACCACCGGACGCGACCCGAGTGGCCGACCGGGGTGGCCCGGCCGCAGCCGTCGGGGGCTGCGGCCGCCCCTCGTCCTCGACGGACACCCCGGCAGTACGCCCTACTTCGGTGCCTGGAAGCCTCCTATCTCCTGCTCGAGCAGCTCGGCCAGCCCCAGCGGGGTGCGGTCCTCGAACATCGGGCCGATGAGCTGCACTCCCACCGGCAGACCCTCGGCGGACCGGCCCGCCGGTACTGCTGTGGCGGGCAGGCCGGGCATGGTCGCCAGACCGGCCCAGACGAGCTGGTCGAGGTACGGGTACTCGACACCGTCGATGTCGAGACGACGCCCCATCAGATCGGGGTTGTGGTCGTGCGGGAACGCGGCAGTGGGGGTGATGGGACACACCACGGCGTCGAACTCGGCGAAGAGCTGCCGCCAGCCGTGGCGATGGAGCTCGCGGCGGCCGTTCGCCTCGACCCAGTCGCGGTGGCTGAACACCATGCCGCGCAGGCGCGTCGCATCGAGACTCCGATCGTCCGCACTCAGCCCGGCGGCGAGGATCCGCACCTCCTCATACGCTTCGACCGGCAAACGGGCAGCGGTGCCCGAGAACAGCAACTGCGTGTAGAGCACGGCGGCTTCGGTCAGATCGGGCAACAGCGGACTGTGCCGTTCGACACGGGCGCCGCCGTCGGCCAACGCGTCGGCCACCCGGTTCACGCCCGCCCGCACAGCGGACCCGGTCGGAATCAGCGGATGCTCGTCGAGGACCAGGACCCGGAAGTCGCCGAGCCGCTCGTGGCGCGCGGGCGGCAGCGTCAAGTCGTGCGCCACACCGAGCGTCAGCGGGTCCGGTCCTGCCATCACGTCGAGCAGCAGGGTGAGGTCGCGGGCACTGCGCGCCATCGGACCGACGACGGCGAGGTCGGACTCGGCCGGCAGTGCCGGCGCGGGCGGCGGGACCATACCGCGGCTCGCCGCCAGCCCGAGGGTCGGCTTGTGCGCGTAGACACCGCAGAAGTGTGCGGGGGTGCGCAGCGAACCGCCGATGTCGGAGCCGATGGACAACGCGCCGAATCCGGACGCCAGGGCCGCCGCTGATCCGCCGGAGGATCCGCCCGGCGTGCGAGCGTGATCCCACGGGTTATTGGTGGTGCCGTATATCTCGTTGAAGCTCTGCACATCCTGCAGCCCCAGGGGCACATTGGTCTTTCCCAGCACCACCGCGCCCGCGGACCTGAGCCGCGACACCTGCACCGCGTCCTCGGCAGGCACGTGGTCCCGGTGCGGCGGCATGCCCCAGGTCGTGGGCAGTCCGGCGATGTCGTAGGACTCCTTGACCGTCACCGGAATGCCGAGCAGGGGCCGGTCCTCGCCGCGGGCGCGCGCCTGATCGGCATCGCGCGCGGCGGCCCGCGCACGGTCGAAGTCCGGCACACAGATAGCGTTGATCGCCTTGTCGTGCCGCTCGATACGCGCGATGGCCTCGTCGGTCAGCTCCGCCGAGGTGACGTCACCGGCACGCAAGGCAGCCGCGAGTTCTTCGGCCGTCTGAAAATTCCACTCCATGAATCCGACCGTACGGGCCTGTGGACCAGGCCATGAAATGCCGTTTCGTGCAACGGGGTTGATTTCTCCACCCTCGCTCGTCGGACCAGCCGAACGAGGGCTTGAAATCATTCGCCACTGCTCGCGCGGCCCGGTACGTTTCGCGAGAGTGTCCGCACGCCGAGAGTAGGTTTCGTCAATGGCTTGCCGTATCAGTGAGCTCGTACTCGGTTGCCGCGACGCCGAGGTGCTGGCACGGTTCTGGTGCGAGGTCCTGGACTTCGTGGTGCTCGATCGCGAGGACGACGGAAGCGTCGAGATCGGGCCGCGCGAAGGGTTCGGCGGCGCGCAGCCGACGATCTTCCTCAGCGTCAGGGACGAGCCGGAGCCCGGGAAGTCCCGGCTGCACATCGACGTCAACCCCACCGACCGCGATCAGGACGCCGAGCTCGAACGCCTGCTGAAGCTCGGTGCGCGCCGGGCCGACATCGGCCAGACCGGGGAGGAGCAGTGGCACGTCCTCGCCGATCCCGAGGGCAACGAGTTCTGCCTGCTCAAGGCCCGCCTTGCTCCCATCCCGCAGGCGGGATGACGTACATCCGTAACGAAATGTACAAATAGTACTTTACGGAGATTTGTAACAATCTGCTCCACCGCGACCAACTCCTGCAATGCGTCTCCCGCCCGGCACCAGCCCGGGCGGCGGCGAGCGCGGAGACCATGGCGGTCGCCATGCCCCGCCTCCTTGGCGGCGCTTCGCCGACACACCGTCCGCGAGGCCCTGCCCCGTGAACCGCACCGGGTCGACCGCCCGCCGGCTGGCCACGCAAGGCCGCCGCCCGTGAAGCAGCCGGGCTCGACAGCCTCACTGGAGACTATTGACGATCTGTCACCACAGTCAGCATGAAGTCGGCATCAGTACCGGCAGGACCCGCCCAAGACCACCACCGACTGCCACCGACTGATGCTGATCAACGTCTCGTAGTTTTGGTGCGGCCGCAGGTCAGGACCATGCTGTGGGCCCGTTGGTCAGCAAACTCCCAGCATGAGTCAGGAAGAGGTTGCCGATCACCTTGTTGTTGGTCGTGGCCCAGCCCAGCAACGCCCCCACGTGGTCTCCGGCGCGGCCGGGCCGGTCTCGCACGCGCCGACTCGGTCCTGCTGTCCACCGCAATGCGCCGCTGCCGGGGCACTCACCCACGGGCCTCACCTGGTGTCGCTGGTCCCGGTGCGGTCGGCGACGGCCGCCCGGCCCGCCTCCAGTCGGGCCGCCGGAATGCGGAACGGCGAGCAGGAGACGTAGTCCAGGCCCACGCTGTGGAAGAAGTGGATGGAGTCCGGGTCGCCGCCGTGCTCACCGCACACGCCGGTTTCCAGGCGGGGGTTGACGGCGCGTCCGGCCTCGACGGCCAGCTCCACGAGCCGTCCGACGCCTTCCTCGTCGATCGAGTCGAAGGGCGACACTGCGAAGACTCCCTTCTCCAGGTAGAGCGGGAAGAAGGAGGCCTCGGCGTCGTCGCGGGACAGGCCCCACGTGGTCTGGGTGAGGTCGTTGGTTCCGAAGGAGAAGAAGTCGGCGGCCTCGGCGATGCGTCCGGCGGTGAGGGCGGCGCGCGGCAGCTCGATCATCGTGCCGATCGGGCAGTCGAGGGTCGTGCCGGTCTCGGCCGCGACCTCGGCGAGGACGCGTTCCGTCTCGGCGCGGGCCAGGCGCAGTTCCTCGACCGTGCCGACGAGCGGGATCATGATCTCGGCGTGCGGTCGGCCGCCGGCGCCGAGGCGGTCGATGACGGCTTCGGCGACGGCCCGTACCTGCATCGCCATCAGACCGGGCACGGCGAGGCCCAGTCGCACACCGCGCAGACCGAGCATCGGGTTCTGCTCGTGCATGCGCTCGACGGCCTGGAGGAGTTCGCGGTCGTGCGGGTCAGGGTGCACCGCGGAGGCGAGGCGGACGGCGAGCTCCGTGCGGTCCGGCAGGAACTCGTGCAGCGGCGGGTCCAGCAGCCGGATCGTCACGGGCAGCCCGTCCATCGCCTTCAAGATGCCGGTGAAGTCCTCGCGTTGCAGCGGCAGCAGGTTGGCGAGGGCCGCCTCGCGCGCGGTGTCGTCGCTGGCCAGGATCATCGCCTCGACGAGAGCCCTGCGCTCACCGAGGAACATGTGCTCGGTGCGGCACAGGCCGATGCCCTGGGCGCCGAGGGCGCGGGCCCGGGCGGCGTCCTCGGGCGTGTCTGCGTTGGCCCGTACCTCCAGGCCGCGCACGGAGTCGGCATGGGCCAGCGCGCCCAGAACGGCCTGCGTGAGCTGTCCGGTACCGGTGCCGGCCTCCAGGGCGCGGCCGACGTCGGACGCGGTGAGCGGGAGCGCGCCGAGGTGGACGGTACCGGCGGTGCCGTCGACGGAGAGGGTGTCGCCCTCGTGCACGACGACGCCGGACTCCGTGGTGAAACGGCGGGCGACCGGGTCGACGGTGAGGGCCTCGGCGCCGCACACGCATACCTTGCCCATGCCGCGGGCGACGACTGCGGCGTGGCTGGTCTTGCCGCCCCGGCTGGTCAGGACCGCCTCTGCGGCGATCATGCCGGGCAGGTCGTCGGGGGTGGTCTCCCTGCGGACCAGGACCGTGTGCTCGCCGCCCGCGGCGCGCCGTACGGCCTCCGCGGAGTCGAAGACGGCGACGCCGACCGCCGCGCCGGGCGAGGCGGGCACGCCGTGGGCGAGGGGGACGTCGGCCGGGGTGGTGTCGAAACGGGGGAACATCAGCCGGGTCAGTGCGGCGCCGTCGACCCGCATCAGGGCCTCGTCGGTGCTGATCGTGCCGTCGTCACCGAGGTCGTGGGCGATGCGGAAGGCGGCCTCGGCGGTGCGCTTACCGACGCGAGTCTGGAGGATCCACAGTTTGCCGCGCTCGACGGTGAACTCGACGTCGCACAGGTCGCGGTAGTGGGCCTCCAGGGTGCGCAGATGGTCGCCGAGTTCGATGTACGTACCCGGGGCGAGGATCTTGAGTTCGCTCAGCGGCAGCGCGTCGCGGACTCCCGCGACGACGTCCTCGCCCTGAGCGTCGGGCAGGTAGTCGCCGTACATGCCGCTCTCGCCGGTGGCGGGGTCGCGGGTGAAGGCGACGCCGGTGCCGGAGTCGGTGCCGAGGTTGCCGAAGACCATCGCCTGGACGTTGACGGCGGTACCGAGGTCCTCGGGAATGTGCTCGCGGTGGCGGTAGATGCGCGCGCGTTCGCCGTTCCAGGAGTCGAAGACCGCGCGGATGGCGCGGGCGAGCTGGTCGGCGGGGTCCTGCGGGAACTCCTCGCCGGTCTCCTTGCGAATGATGTCCTTGAACTCCTCGGTGAGCTTGATGAGTTCGGCGGTGTCGAGGTCGTGGTCGGTGGCGACCGCGCGCTGGGCCATGGGGGTCCCCCCGGTCGAGCGAAGCCGAGACTGGGGGAGGGCGGCGATGGCCTGCTCGAACAGCTCTCCTTCGACACCCATCACGGTACGGCCGAACATCTGGATGAGCCGCCGGTAGGAATCCCAGGCGAAGCGCTCCTGCCCGGAGGTCTTGGCGAGCCCGGTGACGGACCGGTCGTTGAGGCCGATGTCGAGGATGGTCTCCATCATGCCGGGCATGGAGAAGCGGGCGCCGGAGCGCACGGACACCAGCAGGGGGTCGTCGGGCGCGCCGAGGGTGCGGCCCATGGCCCGCTCCAGGGCGGCCAGCGAGTGGGCCGCCTCGACGCCGAACTCGTCCGGTTCCTCGCCCGTGGCGAGGTAGACCTTGCAGGCCTCGGTGGTGACGGTGAAGCCCGGCGGTACGGGCAGGCCGAGCCGGGTCATCTCGGCGAGGCCGGCTCCCTTGCCGCCGAGGAGTGCGGCCATGTCACGGCTGCCTTCGGCGAATTCGTATACGTACTTGGTGGGCACGCTCATCAGGCCTCGGCCTCTCACTCGTGGGGGACGACGGCCACGGGGCAGCCGACGTGATGGATCACGGTGTGGGTGACAGGTCCGGTGCGGGCGCCCGTCGGGCGTTCGGTCACCCGGCGGCCGACCACGAGGAGGCTCGCCCCGGTGGCGGCCCGGACCAGCTCGGACTGGGCGCGGCCCTCGGTCACGGTCTCCACCACCTCGACCTCGGGGTATTTGTCCCTCCACACCTTCATAACGGCGGTGAGGAAGCCGAGCCACTCGTCGGCCTGTTCCGGGCCGCTCACCAGGCCGATGTCGCCGGGGCCGAGCCCTGACGGGGACGGTGCCTGCCAGGCGTGCACGACGTGCAGGCGCGCGCCGCGCAGCCGGGCCACCTCGAAAGCGAACTCGATCACCTCGTCGCAGGGGTCGCCGAGGTCGATGCCCAGGACGACGTCCCGGTAGCCGGTGCGGGTGGAGGGGCTGCCGTCGTCGGCCGGAAGGTGCTCGTCCGACGCCTCCTCGCCCGCCTGGACGAGGACGACCGGCCGGCCGGCCCGTGCCACCACGCCAAGGGCGACCGACCCGACCAGGAACCCGGTGAAACCGCTGAGGCCGCGAGAGCCCAGCACAAGCAGGTCGGCCTGTTCGGCGGCGTGCACAAGGGCGGCGGTCGCGGGTCCTTCGACCTGCTCGTCGTCGAGTTTGACGCCTGGGCAGGTGCGACGGATGCGGTCCTCCGCCTGGCGCAGCGCCCGCCGGGCCAGATAGCGCTGGGCCGCCGTCGCCGGTTCGCCGGCGCCCTCGCGGGGGTGCCGGTTCCAGGCGTGCACCAGACGCAGCGGCCGGTCGCGGCGCACCGCCTCGCGGGCGGCCCACTCGGCGGCGGCAAGACTCTCGGCGGATCCGTCGACTCCAACCATGATGGGCGGAAGCATGGCGCGCACCTCCTGTGGTCGGTCTGCTCCTCGGTGCCAGCGTCCTCCCACGGCTTACCGGCGGGTATGGGCCGCCAGGGCTCCGATCCGGGACCGTTCGGCCCCTGCGTACGGGCGGGCCGCTCGGCGATGCTGGGCTTGCCCAGGGCCGAGTTCCCCTTGGGCGGAAGGCGGCACATCATGGAGCAAGTGATCATCGCTGGCGTCGACCGGTCGGCACGCAGCCGTGCCGCCGCCGACTGGGCCGCGCGCGAGGCGCTGTTGCGTGGGCTGCCCCTGCGGGTGGTCCATGTGGCGTCGCCGGACGGTCCGGATCCGGCCGAGCGGTGGCCGTACCACCCGGCGACGGTAGCGGACCGCGTGGCGGCCGAACTCACCCGCCGGCACCCGGCGCTGACGGCCCGCAGCATGAACCTGACCGGGGCGCCCGTGATCGCCTTGCGCGCGCTGGCCGAGGAAGCGGAGCTGCTCGTCCTCGGGGTGCGCGGCGAGGGCTGTCAGGCCGGGATCGTGGTGGGCTCGACCGCCTCCGCCCTGGCCGCGGAGTGCACCCGCCCGGTGGTCCTGGTGCCGGGCACGCTCGCCGGTGACGGTCCGCCGGGCCGTGCCGACGCCGTGACGCTGGGGATCGACGCCCGCAATCCGGCGGGCGGCGCTGCCGGCCTCGCCTTCGAAGCGGCCCGGCTGCGCGGCGCGCGGCTGCACGCGGTGCATGCCTGGACGCTGCCGGCCCAGGCAGCCGAATCGCCCTTCCCCGTGTTGGAGGAGGACCGCGCCACCTGGGAGGACGACGAGGTGCAGCGGTTGTCGGACGCGCTGCGGCCGTGGCGCGGCAAGTATCCGGAGGTCGACGTCCTGGAGGACGTCGTACTGCTCACTCCGGAGAGGGCGCTCGCTCACGCCGCCGGGAACTCCGGCCTGGTGGTGGCCGGACGCCGTTCGGGCGACACCGCGCTCGCTCTGCTGCGACATGCCAAGTGCCCGGTCGCCGTCGTGCCCGCGTGACCCGTGTCGTCGCTGTATCGGTCCGCCCCGGTCGGCCCATCGGCTTGGGTCGTTCGGCCCATGCGGACCAGGCGATCAGGGACCATCGTGGGGGGCATGAGGAACCTCGGTCGGATCGCTGTGATCGGCGTCGGGAACGAGTTCCGGCGCGACGACGGCGTGGGCTGGACCGTACTCGCCCGACTGCGCGAGCGGGCCGAGGACCGACCGTTGCCGCCGGACACCGACCTTGCGACCTGCGACGGCGAGCCGGGACGGCTGATCAGCCTGTGGGAGGGCGCCTGGCTGGCCGTGGTCGTCGACGCGGCCCATGCCCACCCCGGCACCCCCGGCAGAGTGCACCGCCTGGAACTCGACGCCGGGCTCCCTGCCCACCCGCCGACCACCAGCTCGCACGGGCTGGGACTCGGCGAGGCCGTCGAACTGGCCCGGGTGCTGGGCCGTCTGCCGGAGCACCTGGTGGTGTACGCGGTGGAAGGCGCCGAGAGCGACATGGGCAGCGGCCTCTCCCCCGCCGTCGCGGACGCCGTGGAACCGCTGGTGGCGGCCATCGAGGACGAGATCGCACGCCCTGGGGACGCCGCAGCCGGGAGGCCGGCATGACCATGCGTCGCTTCCACGTTGAGGGCATCGTCCAGGGCGTCGGTTTCAGACCCTTCGTGTATCGCACCGCGGCCGCGCTCGGTCTGGACGGCTGGGTGGCCAACGTCAACGGGCACGTGGAGGGAGAGGTCGCCGGACCGACGCGGGCCATCGAGGAGTTCGCCGCGCGTCTGCGCAGCGACGCACCAGCCCTCGCCCGGGTGCGCAGCGTCCAGCTGACCGGCGGCACGCGGCAGTCTCCGTACGACACCGGCTTCCAGGTACGGCACAGCGCCCCCGATGACTCGGACACGGCATCCCGCGAGATCCCGCCCGACGCAGCAATCTGCGATGCCTGCCTGAGCGAGCTGCGCGCCCCCCGCGACCACCGCTACCGCTATCCGTTCATCAACTGCACGGACTGCGGCCCGCGAGCCACGATCATCGAAGACCTGCCGTACGACCGGATCCGCACGACCATGCGCCGCTTCCCGCTGTGCCCCGCGTGCGCCGCCGAGTACGCCGACCCGGGCGACCGGCGCTTCCACGCGGAGCCCGTCGGCTGCCCCGTCTGCGGGCCACGGTTGGCCTGGGAGGAGCTGCGCGGCGAGGAGGCGCTGCGGGCGGCGGTGAAGACGGTCGACGAGGGCGGGATCGTCGCGCTGAAGGGGCTGGGCGGCTACCAGTTGGTGTGCGATGCGGGCGATCCGGCGGTCGTGGCGGAGCTGCGGCGCCGCAAACGGCGTCCGGCGAAACCGTTCGCCGTGATGGTCCAGGACATCGAGACGGCCGCGCGGCTGGCGCAGATCGGCGCCGGTGAGCGCCAGGCCCTGACCTCGGCGGAGCGGCCCGTTGTGCTGCTCGGCAGGCGTCGGTGGCGAGGGCGAACGGCTCCACTCGCTCCCGAAGTCCACCCCGGCCTGACCCGGGTCGGCCTGTTCCTGCCCACCACCGGCCTGCACCACCTCCTCCTGGACGAGCTGGCCCGGCCGCTCGTGGTCACCAGCGGCAATCTCAGCGACGAGCCGATCGCCATCGACGACCACGAAGCCCGGAGCGCCCTGGCCGCCGTGGCGGACGGCTTCCTCACGCACAATCGGCCGATCCGGTCGCGGTACGACGACTCCGTGGTGCAGTTCAGCGGACGGACCCGGATCACGGTCCGCCGGGCGCGCGGGCTGGCCCCCGCCCCGCTGCCGCTTCCCGTACGGGAGCCGGTGGCCGGCGTCGGCGCCCAGCTCAAGCACACCTTCACGCTGGCCGCCGACGGACGGGCCCATATTGGACCGCACACCGGGGACCTGGCCGATCTGCCGGCCTACGACGCGTTCCTTGCGTCGTACGAGCACCTCAAGGAGCTCACTGGCATCGAACCGGCGCTCCTCGCCCACGATCTGCACCCTGGCTACCTGTCCACTCAGTGGGCCGAGGCTCAACCGCTGCGCCGGATCCCGGTGCAGCACCACCACGCGCACGTGGCCGCCTGCGCGGCCGAGCACGGGGTGCGGGGACCGTTCCTCGGCGTCGCCTACGACGGGCTGGGGCTGGGCGACGACGGCACACTGTGGGGCGGCGAGATCCTCGTCGCCAGTCTGAGCGGCTACCGCCGCGTGGGCCGGTTCGCCACGGCGCCCCTGCCCGGCGGCGACGCGGCGGTGCGCCATCCCTCCCGCACGGCCCTCGGCCAGCTGCTGGGCAGTGAGGCGCTGGGCTCGCCGCGCCCGTACCCCTGGCTCACCCGGCCCTTCACCGACCGGCTCGACCCGGCCGAGGCTGCGGCGGTGCGCGCCATGATCGCGCGGGACGTCAACTGCCCGCGGGCCTCGAGCGCCGGACGGCTCTTCGACACGGTGGCCGCACTGCTCGGCCTCGCCGACCAGGTGAGTTACGAGGGTGAGGCGGCCGTCCTGCTCGAAGCGACGGCCGGCGACGATCATGCCGTACCGCTCGCCCATCGGGTCGTACGGTCGCAGGGTCTGTGGGTGTACGACCCGACGCCGAGCCTGGCCGATCTGCTGCGGCGGCAGCTGGACGGGGAGCCGGTGGCACAACTGGCGGCGGCCTTCCATCTGACGCTCGCGATCGTCACCGCCGAACTCGTCTCGCGGGCCGTTGCCGAGGGTGCGCCGCGCACGGTGTGCCTGGGCGGCGGCTGCTTCGTCAACCGGCGGCTGCTGACCGAGGCGAAGCGCCGGCTGCACGCGCAGGGGCTGCGAGTGCTCGTCGGCGGTCAGGTACCGGTCGGGGACGGCGGCATCAGCTACGGCCAGGCGGCGGTCGCCGCCGCACGTCTGGCCGAGGAGGAGTGAAGGCACATGTGTCTGGGCATCCCCGGCCGGGTCCTGGAGATCCACGACGACGCCGGACTTCGCATGGCGTCCGTCGACTTCGGCGGAATCCGGCGCGAGGTCTGCCTGAGCTGCACGCCCGAGGCGGACATCGGGTCGTACGTCATCGTGCACGTCGGCTTCGCGATCACCCAGGTCGACGAGGCGGAGGCACAACGGACGCTCGCGGTGCTGCGGGCGATGGCGGGCGCGGTCGAGGGTGAGCTGGGTGAGCCGCTGCCCTGACCGTCAGTCAGTCCGCTCTCTCCGAGAACCGCCGGGCAGGGAACGATGAGGCATGGTGCCCGGGCCTGGCATCCGCTCGGCGAGGCGCCGGGCGCCCCGTCCAGAATGAGCCCATCCTGGACATCGGCTCGGCCTTCCCCGTGCGACTTCCCGCCCGGGGGCCCGGTCGGCCCGTCAAGAGGGCCGGTCAGCCCCTGCCGCAGGCACCCCTCGCGGTCGCAACCTGACGGTGGAGGAGCACGGAGCCGCCCGGACAAGGAGGACCGCCATGACCGCCGCCGCAGCCCCCGCAGTGCTTGACCGGGACGGTCTGAACGCCCTGGTCGCGGCACTGGTGGCAGAAGGACGGACCGTCGTCGGGCCGACCGTGCGGGACGGTGCGATCGTGCTGGCCGAGCTGACCTCGGCCGACGCGTTGCCCTACGGCTGGGGGGTCGAACTGGACGCCGGACGCTATCGACTGGTCCACCGCGAGGACGGGGCCGCCTTCGCACACAGCGCGGGGCCGCAGTCGTGGAAGTCCTACCTGCACCCCTCGCGGGAGCAGCTGTGGAGCGCCGACCGGACGCCGGACGGGGACGTCCATTTCACCCCGCACGAGCCGGACCCGCCGTCGTACGCCTTCCTCGGCGTCCGCCCCTGTGACCTGCGGGCCATCGCGATCCAGGACAAGGTGCTGACCGGCGGGCGGTACGAGGACACCGGGTACGGGAAGCGGCGTTCCGGGGCGTTCCTGATCGCCGCCGAATGCACCGAACCCGGGGCAACCTGCTTCTGCGTGTCCACCGGCGGCGGCCCCGCGGCCGACCCCGGGTACGACCTGGCGCTGACCGAGGTCGTGGACACGGACGGGCACCGCTTCCTCGTGCGCGTCGGCAGCGAGGTGGGCGCCGAGTTGCTGGAGCAGCTGCCCCATCGCGCTGCCGACCCGGACACCGAGGCCACCGCCCGTACCGCCGTGGACGCCGCACGCGACCGCATGGGCCGCGCACTGCCGCCGGTCGACCTGCGTGCCCTGATGGGCGCGAGCCTGGATGCCGAGCGCTGGGACGACGTGGCCGCCCGGTGTCTGACCTGCGGCAACTGCACCATGGTCTGCCCGACCTGCTTCTGCACCACCACCGAGGAGGTCACCGACCTCACCGGTGACCACACCGAGCGCTGGCAGCGCTGGGACTCCTGTTTCGACCTGGACTTCTCGTATCTGCACGGCGGCCCGGTCCGCGCCTCCGGCCGGGGCCGCTACCGGCAGTGGCTCACACACAAGCTCTCCACCTGGCACGACCAGTTCGACACGACCGGGTGTGTCGGCTGCGGGCGCTGCATCACCTGGTGCCCGGCCGGTATCGACATCACGGAGGAAGTCGCCGCCCTGGACGCCGAACGCGCCGAGCACGCCGAGCACGCCGAAAACACGGCTCCCGGAACGGAGACGGACTGATGCCTCCCTCGATCGCCCTGCGCATGAACCACGCTCTGCCCGTCGAGCACCGCGAACCGCTGCTGCGCGTCAGCCGTGAGGTGAGCTTCCCGCAGGGCACCCGCCTGTTCGAGGAGGGCGGACACGCCCACCGCTTCTGGATCATCCGGGACGGCACGGCCGCCCTCGACATGCATGTGCCCGGCCGCCGGCCGCCGGTCATCGAGACACTGGGTGTCGGCGACCTCGTCGGCTGGTCCTGGCTGTACGAGCCGTACGTCTGGCAGCTGGGCGCCGAGACCTTGACCCCGCTGCGCGCCTACGAGTTCGACGCCGTCGCCGTCCGGCTCATGTGCCTGAACGACCCCGAGTTCGGGCGTGCCGTCGAGCACTGGGTCGGCCGGGTGCTGGCACACCGGCTCAACGCGGCCCGCGCCCGGCTGCTCGACCTGTACGGGATCCACGAGAGGAAGGATCCGCGATGACCGCCGTACCGGTGCCCCATCGCGTGGTCACCCGCCGCCCGGAGACCGCGGACACGGTCACGCTGCGCCTGGAACCGGTCGGCGCGACGCTGGAGGACTTCGCTCCGGGGCAGTTCGCGATGGTGCACTCCTTCGGCCGCGGTGAGATCCCCGTCTCGGTGAGTTCCGTGCAAGCCACGGGCGGCCTGGCGCACACGATCCGTTCGGTGGGCGCGGTCTCCGACGGGCTGTGCTCGGTGCGGGTCGGCGATGTCGTCGGCCTGCGTGGCCCATACGGCAACAGCTGGGAACTGGAGCGGGCGCGCGGCACTGACGTGCTGGTCGTGGCCGGCGGCATCGGTCTCGCCCCGCTGCGGCCGCTGATCCTGAGCGCGCTGGCCGAACCGGAGGTGTATCGCCGTGTCAACGTCCTGGTCGGGGCGCGCACGCCGGGCGACGTGATCGCCCGGCAGGAGATCGAGAGCTGGCCCACGGCGTTCACCGGAGTGACGGTCGACCGGCCCGACCCGGACTGGCGCGGCGACGTCGGCGTGGTCACCCAGCTGCTGGGGCGTGCGCACTTCGAGCCGGGCAGCACCTGGGCGTTCGTGTGCGGGCCGGAACCGATGATCCGGGCCGCCGCCCGCGAACTCGCCCAGCGTGGTGTCCCCCGCGACCGTATCCGCGTCTCGCTGGAGCGGAACATGCGCTGTGCGACAGGGCACTGCGGGCACTGCCAGCTCGGCCCCCTGCTGTTGTGCCAGGTGGGCCCCGTCGTGGACTGGGAGCGCGCGGAACCTCTGCTGTCAGTAAGGGAGTTGTGAGATGGCACCCACACTTGCGGTGTTCAAGCTGGCCTCCTGTGACGGCTGCCAGCTCACCCTGCTGGACTGCGAGGACGAACTCCTGGCGCTGGCGGGCGAGGTGGACATCGCCCACTTCCTGGAGGCGTCCAGTGCGGTGGCGCCCGGACCGTACGACCTGTCCCTCGTCGAGGGCTCCGTCACCACGGCCGACGACGCCGAGCGGGTCCGCACGATCCGGGCGGCCTCGCGCCATCTGGTGACCATCGGGGCGTGCGCGACCGCCGGGGGTATTCAGGCACTCAGGAACTTCGCGGACGTCGACGAGTACCGGCGCGTGGTGTACGCGCATCCGGAGTACGTCGAGACCCTCGCCACCTCCACGCCCGTGTCGGCGCATGTGGACGTCGACTTCGAGCTGCGCGGCTGCCCGATCGACCGGCGTCAGCTCATCGAGGTGATCACCGCGTTCCTCGCCGACCGCAAGCCGGACGTCCCGGACCACAGCGTGTGCTTCGAGTGCAAGCGGCGCGGCACCGTCTGCGTCATCGTCGCTCACGGCACGCCCTGTCTCGGACCGGTCACTCATGCCGGGTGCGGAGCCCTGTGCCCGGCGTACGGCCGCGGCTGCTTCGGCTGCTTCGGCCCGTCCGGGTCGGTGAACCTGCCCGCGCTGATCCCGCTGCTGCGCCGCGACGGTCTCGACGACGACGCGGCGGAGCGGTTCCTGCACACCTTCAACGCCGCCGCGTTCGAGGAGATCGAGAAGGAGTCGGCCAAGTGACGCACCGCGGTTCCCGACTGCTGCACGTCGGCTCGCTGTCCCGGGTCGAGGGCGAGGGCGCGCTGCGCCTGCACGTCCACGACCGCACGGTCACCGAGGCGCGGCTGGAGATCTATGAGCCGCCGCGCTTCTTCGAGGCGTTCCTGCGCGGCCGTTCGTACACCGAGCCGCCGGACATCACGGCCCGGGTGTGCGGGATCTGCCCGGTGGCGTACCAGATGAGTGCCTGCGCGGCGATCGAGGACGCGTGCGGGGTCACCGTCGATCCGGTGATCCGTGATCTGCGCCGGCTGCTGTACTGCGGCGAGTGGATCGAGAGCCAGGCGCTGCACATCTACCTGCTGCACGCGCCAGACTTCCTGGGCCGCGCGAGCGCGATCGAGCTGGCCCGCACGCACCGGGCCGAGGTCGAGCGAGGGCTCAGGCTGAAGAAGGCCGGAAACTCCCTGATGGAGTTGCTCGGCGGTCGGGCCGTGCATCCCGTGAACGTCCGTCTCGGCGGCTTCTACCGAGCACCCACGCACGACGAACTCCGGCCGGTCGCGGAGGAGTTGAAGCAGGCCTTCGGCGATGCGTGGGACACCGTGCGCTGGGTTGCGGGCTTTGAGTTCCCGGATTCCAGGGTCGAGGCCGATCTGCTGGCCCTGGCCGAGCCGGACACGTACGCCATCTCGAGCGGGACACCGACCGTCCTGCGATCCGACGGGACCACAGGCACCTTCCCCGTACGGGACTTCACCGAGCACGTCACCGAGACACACCTGCCGCACTCCACGGCACTGCATTCGCGGCTCGACGGGCGGCTCCATCTCACCGGCTCCCTCGCCCGGTTCGCGATCAGCGGGGCGCGGCTGTCGCCGGTGGCGCTGCAGGCGGCCGTGGAGGCCGGGCTCGGCGATCCGCGCGAGGGGGCTGTGTGCCGCAATCCCTTCCGGTCGATCCTGGTCCGGGCGGTGGAGACGGTGTACGCCGTCGGCGAGGCGCTGCGGATCATCGAGGCGTACGAGCCGCCCGTGCGTCCGTACACCGAGGTGCCCCCGGTCGCCGGGGTCGGACACGGGGCCACGGAGGCGCCCCGCGGGGTGCTCTACCACCGCTACGAACTCGACGCCGACGGCATCGTCACCAGCGCGCTGCTGGTGCCGCCCACCGCGCAGAACCAGGGCGCGATCGAGGACGACCTGCGGCGGCTGACCCAGCGGGCGATCGGCGAGGGCGACCCGGACGACTCCGAGTTGACGGCCCTGTGCGAGCGGGCGATCCGCAATCACGACCCGTGCATCTCCTGCTCCACCCACTTCCTCGACCTGACGGTCGTCCGTACCTGAGGAGCTATGGCAGGAGGCTGCAATGTCCGAATCTCCGTACACCGTGAGCGATGTGATGACCCACACCGTCGTCGCCGTCGGCAGCGAGGCGCCCTTCAAGGAGATCGTCGAATTGCTCGACCAGTGGAAGGTCAGTGCGCTGCCGGTGCTGGCCGGTGAGGGGCGGGTCGTCGGCGTGGTCTCCGAGGCTGATCTTCTGCCCAAGGAGGAGCTCCGTAACGGCAACGAGATCGGGAGCGACATCGGGGAGCGGCTCAAGGCGGGTGCGCTGACCGCCGGAGAGCTGATGAGCACCCCGGCGGTGACCGTACACGCGGACGCCTCGCTGGCAGAGGCGGCGCGCATCATGGCCCGTCGGCATGTCAAGCGGCTCCCCGTCGTGGACGGCGTCGGCATGCTCCAGGGCGTCGTCAGCCGCAGCGATCTACTGAAGGTGTTCCTGAGGTCCGACGCGGAGATCGCCGACGAGATCCGCGGCAGCGTGCTGGGCCTTCTTCCGATCACCACCACGCTGGGTGTCTCGGTCACCGAGGGCGTGGTCACGCTGAGCGGTTCGATGCCCGAGCGCGGGCTCGTGCCCGTGGTGGCCCGCGCCGTGCGGGCGGTCGAGGGAGTCGTCGACGTCCAGCTGGATCTGACCCACCGATGAAGGGCCGGCACGAACGATGAAGTACCTCGACGAGTACCGCGATCCCGTCCTCGCCCGGCGTCTGCTGGACGAGCTGCGGCAGACCGCCACGCGCCCCTGGCGGATCATGGAGGTGTGCGGCGGACAGACCCACACCCTGGTCCGCCAGGGCATCGACGAACTGCTGCCGGCCGGGATGCGGATGATCCACGGTCCGGGTTGCCCGGTCTGTGTGACCCCGCTGGAGACCCTGGACAGGGCCATGGCCGTCGCGGCCCGGCCCGGCGTGATCCTCACCAGTTTCGGCGACATGCTGCGGGTGCCCGGCACGGACACCGACCTGCTGTCGCTGCGGGCCCGCGGAGCGGACGTCCGCGTGGTCTACGCCCCGATGGACGCCGTACGCCTGGCCGCCGAACACCCCGAGAGGGAGGTCGTCTTCCTCGCGGTCGGCTTCGAGACGACCGCTCCCGCCAATGCGACGGCCGTGCTGCACGCGGCCCGCCTCGGGCTGACGAACTTCTCGATGCTCGTCAGCCACGTCCTCGTGCCGCCCGCGATGACCGCGCTGCTGGAGGACCCGGACTGCGAGGTGCAGGCCTTCCTGGCGGCGGGGCACGTGTGTGCGGTGATGGGCTGGCGGGAGTACGAGCCGATCGCCACGAAGTACCGAGTGCCGATCGTGGTGACCGGGTTCGAGCCGCTGGACCTGCTGGAGGGCATCCTCATGGCCGTACGGCAGCTGGAGGCGGGTCGGCACGACGTGGAGAACCAGTACGTACGGGCCGTTCGGCGCTCCGGCAACATCGAGGCGCAGGACGCGGTGCGTGAGGTGTTCCGGATCACCGACCGGGCCTGGCGGGGCATCGGAGCGCTGCCCGACAGCGGGCTGGAACTGGCGGAGAAATACCGGCACTTCGATGCCGCCCGGCGCTTCGACGTGGGCGGCCTATGTCCCGTCGAGGACGCCGAGTGCATCGCCGGCGCCATCCTCACCGGGGCCAAGCTGCCCACCGACTGCGCCGCGTACGGCACCCGCTGCACGCCCCGCCATCCCCTCGGCGCGCCGATGGTGTCGTCCGAGGGCACCTGTGCCGCCTTCCACGCGGCCGGACGCACGCCTGTGAGGGGAACGGCATGACCCTCCAATGCCCCACGCCCCACGATGAGGGCGAGGTCGTCCTGCTGGGCCACGGTGCCGGTGGACGCCTCACTTCGGAACTCCTCGACAGGCTGATCCTGCCCGCCCTCGACGGCGACTCGGGTCCCATGGAGGACGCGGCGCTGCTGCCCGGCTACCGGGAACTGGTGATCAGCACCGACAGTTTCGTCGTCAGCCCGCTGTTCTTCCCCGGCGGCGACATCGGGTCCCTCGCTGTCCACGGCACGATCAACGACCTCGCCATGCGGGGCGCGTGGCCGGTCGCGCTGTCCGTCTCCCTCATCATCGAAGAAGGGCTGCCGCTGACCGAACTCCGGGCGGTCATGGCCTCGTTGGGGAAAGCGGCTCAGGACGCAGGCGTGCCGGTGGTCACCGGGGACACCAAGGTCGTGGGACGCGGTGCCGCCGACAGACTGTTCATCAACACCACCGGCATCGGACAGCGGCACGGCTCGCTGCATCCGTCCGCCGCGCTGGCCCGCCCCGGCGACGCGGTTGTGCTGTCCGGGCCGATCGGGCTGCACGGCACGACCGTGCTGAGCACCCGTGAAAACCTCGGC
The DNA here is from genome assembly GCF_045039535.1 of Streptomyces sp. NBC_01092. Lineage (NCBI taxonomy): Bacteria > Bacillati > Actinomycetota > Actinomycetes > Kitasatosporales > Streptomycetaceae > Streptomyces > Streptomyces sp. NBC_01092. The sequence goes on from NZ_CP108659.1 coordinate 852,372, forward strand.
TTCGAGGGCGACATCGCCTCCGACACCCGGCCGCTGCACCGCCTGGTGCGCACCCTGGTGCCGCTCGGCGCCGACGTCCACGTCCTGCGCGACCCGACGCGTGGCGGACTCGCCGCCTCCCTCAACGAGATCGCCCGTGACTCGTCGGTCGCCGTCGAGATCGAGGAGAGCGCGGTGCCGGTGCCCGAGCCGGTTGCCTCGGCCTGCGATCTGCTCGGGCTGGACCCGCTGATCGTCGCCAACGAGGGCTGTCTCGTCGCCTTCGTTGCCGCCGACGCGGCTGAGGCCGCGCTGAGCGTGATGCGGTCGGTGGGCGAGGGCGCAGGAGCCGTACGGATCGGCGAGGTGCTGCCGGACGGGCCGGCGGGGCGGGTGACGCTACGCACGCTGGTGGGCGCCCGGCGGATCGTGGAGCTACCGCTCGGGGAGCAGCTGCCGAGGATCTGCTGAGAGAGGTGGCGGCCGTGGCCACGCCGGCTAGCAGCCATGCTGCGGTGGGGCAGCGAGGTTGGGCGCGTAGGCGATGGCCAGCACGGCGACGACGCCAAGGCTGGAGCCAGTGGTCATCATCGTGCGGGGCCTCGGCGCTCGAGGATGCGGCCGACGGGGATGCCGGTGAGGGCGGAGACCAGGAGGGCGCCGGAGGAGGCGGCGGAGGTGGCGGTCGTCGAGCAGCCGGTGGCGGCCGTGATGCGGGCGTTAAGGACAGGAAAGGCGTAGTAGACAATTCCCCAGCTGGTGATCTGAGTGCCGCACAGGGCGGGCAGGGCGGCGCGAGGCCGTGACCGGTCTCCCGTTCCGGTCGTGGCCTCGCCGGTGTGGAGGTTGGTCGTCGGCGGATCAGCAGCAGCCGCCTGCGACGGCCGGTTCCTTCGAGACGGTGCCGGCCTCGGCAGGGCCGGCGCAGCAGGTGCTGCCCTGCTGCTTGGCCAGCGAGTCGGCGTCGGCCTTGACGACGTACACCTCCCAGGGTTCCTGGCCGGGACCGTGGACCCAGACCTTGTCCTGGAGGGCGTAGCAGCAGGTGGTGTCGTTCTCCACGTTGGTAGCCAGGCCGACCTCGCCCAGCCGGGTGGTCGCGGCGTGGACGGCCTCGGTGCTTTCGACCTCGACTCCGAGGTGGTCCATGCGGGTCGCCTCGCCCGCGGTGCCTTCGATGAGGACGAGCTTGAGCGGGGGCTCGGTGATGGCGAAGTTGGCGTAGCCGTCGCGGAGTTTGGCGGGCTCGGTGCCGAAGAGCTTCGTGTAGAAGGCCACGGATGCTGCGAGGTCGGGGACGCGGAGGGCGAGCTGTACGCGGGATGTCATGGCGAACCTTCTTGGGTGGGTGAGGTGTTCAGCAGCCGCCGGAGGTGGCCGGGGCGCCGCTGCCGATCTGGAGGGTGGTGGGGGCGGCGCAGCATCCGCCGCCGGACTGCTCGGCGTTCTCCGGCTCGTCGAAGAGGCCCGCCCCGCCGCACACGCCCGTTTCCGGGAGGGTGAGTTCGACGCGCTCGGCAGCCTCCTGGTCGCCTGCGATCGCGGCGGTGATGGAGCGGACCTGCTCGTAGCCGGTCATGGCGAGGAACGTGGGGGCACGGCCGTAGGACTTCATGCCGACCAGGTAGACGCCCTGTTCGGGGTGGGAGAGTTCGTTGACGCCGTGCGGGTAGACGGTGCCGCAGGAGTGGACGTTCGGGTCGATGAGCGGGGCGAGGGCGGTCGGGGCCTGGAGGCGTTCGTCGAGGCCGAGGCGGAGTTCGGAGAGGAAGGTCAGGTCGGGGCGGAAGCCGGTGAGGACGATGATCTCGTCGACCGGGTCGAGGCGGCGGCCGTCCTCGGCGACGAGGGCGAGCTGGTCGCCGTCGCGTTTCACAGCCTGTGCACGGAACCCGGTGACGGCGCTCGCGTGGCCGGCCTCGACGGCGGCCTTGGCGCGCAGGCCCAGGGCGCCGCGCGCGGGAAGCTGGTCGGCCTCGCCGCCGCCGTAGGTGTTGTCGCTGATTCCGCGCCGCAGGATCCATACCGCGTGCGTGCCGTCGTTCTCCTTCGCGAGGTCGGCGAGGAGGGCGAGGGCGGTGAAGGCGGAGGCCCCTGAGCCGATGACAGCGGTCCGCTTGCCCGCGTACCGGGCCCGTACGGCTGCGTCGTTGAGGTCGGGGACACGGTAGGCGATGCGGTCGGAGGCGGTCTTCTCGCCGAGGGCGGGCAGGCCGTCGGCTCCCATCGGGCTTGGGACTGACCAGGTGCCGGAGGCGTCGATGACAGCGCGGGCGGTGATCCGCTCCTCGTGGCCATCGGCGGACTGGAGGTGCACGGTGAAGGGCTGCTCGTCGCGGCCGGAGTCGACGATGCGGTCGCGGCCGGCGCGGGCCACGCCGGTGACCGTCGTGCCGTAGCGGACCTTGTCTTCGAGGACATCGGCGAGGGGCTGCAGGTAGCGCTCGGCCCAGTCGCCGCCGGTCGGGTAGGCGGAGGTGTCGGGGCGGACCCAGCCGGTCGGGGCGAGGAGCTTCTCGGCGGCCGGGTCGACGACCTCGCCCCAGGGTGAGAACAGCCGGACGTGCGACCAGTCGCGTACGGCGCTGCCCGCGGCGGGGCCGGCTTCGAGGACCAGGGGTTCGATGCCGCGCTCGACGAGGTGGGCGGCGGCGGCAAGGCCGATGGGGCCGGCGCCGATGACCACGACGGGCAGCTGGTTGGTGGTGAGCACGTTGTTAATGAGCGCAGCCACGAGGTTCCCCTTTGTTTCGATACCTGTCGATGTCTCGCGCTGCCCAGCATGGCACCTGTATCGATAAGCGTCAACATAGACATTCGTCGAATCTGGGGGTCAGCATGGAACGGGTGGACGTAGCGGTGATCGGGAGCGGCCAGTCCGGACTGGCCGCAGCGCATGCCCTGCGCCGACACGGGCTGACACCGGTGGCCCTGGAGGCGTCCGACCGGCCTGCGGGATCTTGGCCGCGCTACTACGACAGCCTCACGTTCTTCTCTCCGGCCCGGTACAGCTCGCTGCCCGGGATGCCCTTCGACGGGAACCTGGATCGCTACCCGCACCGGGACGAGGTGATCGCATACCTGCTGCGATACGCCGACCGGCTGGACGCCGACATCCGCACCCGGACGCGCGTGCTCGAAGTCAGCTACGGCGATGGCGCGTTCGGGCTGAGCCTGGAGGATGGCAGCCAGCTGGAGGCCCGTGCGGTGGTCGCGGCAACCGGCACCTTCGGGCGTCCCCACCGCCCTGACCTTCCGAGTCTGGAGGGCTACGCCGGTGCTGTGCTGCACGCTGCTGACTACCGCTCGCCCGAGCCGTTCACGGTGGAGCGCGTCATGGTCGTCGGTGCCGGGAACTCCGCGGCGCAGATCGCCGCCGAGGTCGCCGGGCGGGCCCATGTGACGCTGGCGGCGCGGCATGCGGTGCGGTTCGCTCGCCAGCGCACGCTGGGGCGCGATCTGCATTGGTGGCTGGCCCGCACGGGCCTCGACACGCTGCCCATCGGCCGGTTCCTGCGCACCCCGCCGACCCAGCTGGTCATCGACGACGGCCGCTACCGGGCCGCGGTCGCAGCCGCGCGACCGGATCGGCGCCCGCTGTTCACCGGCATCAGCGAAACCAAGGTCATCTGGGCTACCTCGCCCCGCTCGGAGCCCTCGACGCCTACGGGCACCCCCGCCACCGCGAGGGCATTTCGCTCACCCACCCGGGGCTGGTCTACGTCGGCCTTGAGTGGCAGCGCAGCCTGTCTTCGAACTCCCTGCGGGGAGTGGGCCGGGACGCCGTCCGGACAGCACGACACGTCGCAGCCCACCTCGCTCACTTCGGTGAAGCAGGACCGGGACCGGGAACAGCTGACTGAACCCGACGGCGCCCTCAGGGCAGAAGCCGCGAGGCGGAGCTGGCAGCTCATGACCGTTTACGCCGGGCGAGCATCGCGGCCACGCCCATGGCCGTCAGCGCGACGACGGCGGCGACTGCGCCATAGCCGAAAGCATCGGCTACGGAGCCGCCGATCACGGGAGCGGCCAAGTAGCCCAGGATGCCGATCTGGGACCACAGCACCATGGCCGTCACGATGCGCTGTGCTGGCACGGCGTCGAGGAGGAGGCCGGTCGCTCCGGTGTTGGCCAGGCCGATGCCGATCCCCGCGATGGCGAGTGCCACGATCCACGCGAGTACGGCCGTACTGGCACCGGCGAGTGCGAAGCCGGTGGCCACCAGCATGGTGGAGGCCAGCAGCATCGTCCGCGGCTGCCACCGGGCCGCCACCGCTCCGGCCACCGCCACCACGACGGACGTTGCGGCGTACAGCACCCCGATCTGGGTCTGGCCCAGCTTGGTCCCGAAGTGGAGCGGCAGCACCCCTTCGAGCGTGCCGAGCGCCAGCACGGCGAAGGCGATAGCGACGGCGGATGCCCGGAATCCGGGTGAGTGCAGAGCTCGCCGGTCGGGGGCGAACGCGCCGGCCGTTGCAGGAAGTCGCAGCGTTAGGACCGGCACGATCGCGAGGAGGACGAGGGTGAGGTAGGCGGCAAAGGGGCCGCGCACCCCTTGGATCGTCCCGAGCAGCGGACCCAGAAGTCCGCCTGCGGAGTAGGCGGCGTAGATGCGGCTCATGCACAGGTACTCCTGGCCGGGCCAGGCGGCCAGGGTGGCGAAGGTGATCCCCAGCCACAGACACCCGGAGCCCATGCCCATCACCAGACGGGAGACGGCGAAGACGGCCATATCCGTGCTGAAGATGAAGCCAAGGCTGCCGACTGCGACCAGCGACAATCCCCCCAGCAGCAGTCGTGCCGGGCTGCTGCGCCGGATGGCGGCCCCGCCCAGTGCGAAACCCGCGACCATCCCCAGCGGGAACATCGCGACCAGCATCCCCAGCGTCGTGGCACTGGCCCCGGTCTGCGCAGCCAGGCCGGGAAGCACCGGCGCAATCAGGCTGTACCCGGCCGCGTCCAGCGCACCCAGCCCCAGCAGCAGGGCATAGACCGCCCCGGAACGCATCGGCGCCCGCTCCACCTGTCCGACGCCGGTACTCATGGGTCGCTGCGCCAGCGTCCGCGCGTCACACCGCTTCCGTTTCGAGTCGGCGCAGGGCGCCCCATGACGACATCGGCAGCCGAGGGAAAGGCGTCGACGCACTCCTCGTTCAGCCGGTACCAGCTGAACGCGCCCTCCCGCTCCACCAGCACGAAGCCCACCTCCGCCAGCGCCTTGAGGTGGTGCGAGACCGTCGACTGCCCCACACCCACGGCCTCGACGATCTGTCCGACGGCGAGCGGCTCACCGCTGCGCGCCAGCAGCGTCACGATCTGAATGCGCGTGGCGTCGGCCAGCGCCTTGAACCAGCCGGCGTACTGCTCGGCCTCGGAACGCTCCAGAGAATCTCTCATCGATAATCGACGATAATCGATGACCTCGAGATGCGATACCGCTACAGCCCCTCGCTCCCTGGTTCGACATATGTCAACATAGATGCATGTCGAATACGCGGGTGCTGCCGCTGCTGGAGCCCGAGGTCCCCGAGGCCGTGGCACCGTGCTGCCCACCGCTCACCGAACGGCCGCTGACCGCCGATGAAGCCGAGAAGACGGCGAGGATGTTCAAGGCACTGGGTGACCCGGTGCGGCTGCGGCTGTTCTCCGCTGTGGCCTCGCACGAGGCCGGCGAGGCGTGCGTGTGCGACATCTCTGACGTCGGCGTCTCGCAGCCGACCGTCTCCCACCACCTGAAGAAGCTCAAGGAGGCCGGCCTGCTCACCTCCGAGCGGCGCGGCACGTGGGTGTACTACCGGGTGGAGCCGTCGGTAGTCGCCGCGATGGGACAAATGCTCGGCAGTCTGGGCTAAGCCGACTGGACGGACCGCGGGGCTGGTGAGTTCGATGAGTAACGCGTCGGTGGATCGTCAGGCAATCCACGAGGAGCTGGAGCGGGCCCAGACAACGCTTCACCGACTCCTCGACAACGCCACCGAAGACGAACTGCGCCGGCCAACCGACGGCACTCGGTGGACCAACGAACAGCTCCTGTTCCACATGCTCTTCGGCTACATCCTGATCCGGCCGCTACTGCTCCTGCTGCGGATCTTCGGACATCTGCCGCGTGGCATCAGCCGGGCCTTCGCCGGACTTCTCAACGCTGGAACCAAGCCCTTCGACGTCGTCAACTACCTGGGGCCGCTCGGCGGGGCAAGGGTCTTCGGGTGCCGCCGCATGGGAACTGTGTTCGACCGCGTGACGACTTCTCTTCAGCGCCGCCTCGACACCGAGCGGGAGGCCGACTTCGCGCTCGCCATGCACTACCCCACCCGCTGGGACCCGTTCTTCCGCGAGGTCATGACCATCGCCGACCTCTACCGCTACCCGACCCAGCACTTCGACTTCCACTGTCGGCAGCTCACCTTGGCTGACGAGGGGTATTGACGAGGGAAAGCCCCAAGCCGTAGCTACCTCATCGCGTTTGAGGCGAGGTTGGAGCCGGTGCGCTGACCTGCGTGGACGTGAGTCACCGCGCGTGGTCGTGTCACGCAGTTACTGAGCTTGAATTCGTGATGTCGTGCGAGCTCAGCCAGATGTGGTTGTCCATGCACGGCCACGTCCGTCGCGGCGATCACCCCGCTCCACCGACAGCCGCGGATCGTCGGGTACCGGACAGTCCCCGCGCGGCGGCCGGAGGATCACAGCGAGCCGCCACGGGTGTGAGAAGGCACTCCGCGCGCGCCCTCAAGGATCGCGCCCGACAGCTTTGCCCCGGTCAAGTCTGCGTTACTCAGGTCTGCCTGGGTCAGGTCGGCGCCGCGCAGGTCGGCGCCTGCCAGGTCCGCGTCAGTCAAGTCCGCGTCGATCAGAATCACGGCGCGCAGGTCCGCGGTGCGCAGGTCCGCGCCGATCAGGGACGCGCGGGTCAAGTTGGCGCTCGAGTCGGCCTCACTGGTTTCATTGGTTTCCTTGGCCCTGCTCAAGTGCGCGTTTTGAAGGTTCGCTCCGCCGAGGTCCGCGCCTGTCATGTCGGCCGCGCCCAAGCGCGCGTTGGTCAAATTGGCGCCCCCGAGAAATGCGTGCCGCAGGTCCGCATCTGGCAGCTTCACGCCGGACATGTTCGCGTTGTCGAGGGACGCGCCTGAGAGGTCGAAATTCTCGAGGCCTGCATCTCGGAGGTCCGCGCCAGTGAAAAACGCGAAGCGGAAGTTGCTGCGTCTGGGCATGCCGCCTTCTGTGAGCCCCACTTCGCGCTCCAGACCGCGCAGATCGACACCGCTCAGATCAGCTCGGTACAGCGGCTTCCCGTCCTGGGTCACCTCCCGGTCGGCGGACCGGTTGCCCAGCACGGAAACGACAGCCGCCACGTCGGTAGGGGGTCTGTACTCCTCTGCCGGCTTGAAGCCACTGACCGGAACGGGAGCGTGCTGGCGTACGAACGCGGACAACACTGAGACGACAGTGCGCTGATCTCGAGAGGAGTCCTGCATGATGCGTTGCAAGGCGTAGACGCCTCCTAGGCGCACATCCAACGATGCTGATCCCAGGTTGGTGATCGCAGCGTTGAACCGGGTGGTGATCTGCCCCTGCTCGGAGATCTGCAGATCTTCGTTGGTCTGCCCGACCGACATCCACGTGAACAGCAGGGCGACGAGCGCAGCCAGTCCCGGCAGCATGGACGCCGCGAGTGCCACCCACGTCAGTCGGCTGATCCCACTGTGGCGGGCCGGCCCGATCGAACGGCTCCGTTGCCGTCGATGATCCCTGGCGGCCCGTCGACGTGCGATCCGGCGGAGTTGTGCGGCGGCAGACGGCTCGATCATCCACTCATGACATACCAGGAAACAGTGTCCATTTCTTCGCCACGCTGCCGTGCACCCGATCATGACTACCCGGAGGTGGTCGCAGAGGAAGGGTCGGTCTCCATGGACACCGCGTGCGGCCCCGAGGTCCTGCCGGTCGATCGGACCGTAGACACCAACGGCAGCATCTGGTCCGGGCCAGCCCGTGCTCAGCGATCCCCCAGCCACTCCCACCATTACCCTCTTGGTGGCCGCAAAGGGGCCCGGCTTCCGGGTCCGGCATGACTGTTCTGATTACTACCTTAAATGCGTGGTCGTCATGGTGGGGCAGGGATGAGTCCGGTGCCAGCGAGGCAGCCGTCGAGCACGTCACTGCGGTATTGGAGCTGTCGCAGACCCTGCCGGACGGTGGCGAAGAGGTCCTCGGGGTCGCTGAAGGCCCGATTGGCCAGGTGGTACGCCGCAGGACGGACCAGATTCCTTCGACCGGGTTGAGGTCGGGCGCGTAGGAGGGCAGTTGGTAGACGGTTACCCAGTCGTGCTCGGCTATGTAGCGGCGCACAAACTGCCGTGACTGCCTGAACCCGACGCGAGCTGGTTACGGCGATCTGTTCAGGTCGTACGTCGCCAACATGCCCTTTGAGGGCGGTCATGATGCCTCCACTTGCAAGGCAAGTCCTACGGGGCATGCGTGACCGCGGGACGCAGGGCATTTAGCGATGGAGCGACGTGAGAGGAGCCGAAGTGCCGGAGACCAGTCCGCGCGGAAACAAGCGCGCTGATCTCTCGGGCTGCTTCGCGAGCGGGGCGCCCAACACCAATGAGGGTGGCGGAGGCGGGACCGGTCCAGTCGCCGTAGCCGAGCAGGTGAAGGCGCGGTTCTTCCACGGACCGAGTTCCCACAGTGGCGATGTGACCGCGTGGGCCGCGTAGCCCCATGGGTGCCAGGTGCGAGAGGGCCGGACGAGAGCCAGTGCACCAGATGACCGCGTCGGCCGGTGTTCGTGTGCCGTCGGCCCAGACGACGCCCTCGCGCTCGATGCGCACGAACATGGGCGATGCCTTGAGCAGTCCGGCGTCACGGGCGTCGCGTACGGGCGGTACAGCGACGATGTCGCCGAGGGACGCGACGCCCCCGGTGTCGGGGCGGCCCTCGTCGAGCGCGCGGCGGCGGGCGGTGGCCGCGTCGAACAGGGCACGCCCGTCGATGTCGTCGGCAAGGAAACGGGGCGGGCGTTGGGTGACCCACGTCAGCTCGGTGTCGTACACCAGGTCAGCGGCGATCTGGGCACCGGAGTTGCCGCCGCCAACCACGATGACGCGCTGCCCGGCGAAGTCGCGCGGGCTGCGGTATTCGACGGTGTGCAGTTGCCGTCCGCGGAAGTCCGAGCGGCCAGGAACGGCGGGCACGAAGGGGCGCCACCAAGTGCCTGTGGCGCTGACAACGGCCTCGGCACGCCAGGTGCCCGCGTTGGTCTCTACGCACAGGAGCCTGCCGTCGCGGTGGACACCCTCGACGCGTACGGGGCGGTGCACGGGAAGGTTGTAGCAGCGCTCGTAGTCGGTGAGGTAGCCGACCACGTGGCGAGCGTCCGGGTACGTCTCCCCGGTCTGTATGGGCATGAGGCGGCCGGGCAAAGAGGAGTAGGCAGCTGGGGAGAACAAGTGCAGCGAGTCCCATGCGTGCTGCCAGGCGCCGCCCGCCTGGATCTGAGCGTCGAGGATGACGAAGTCCACGCCGAGGCGGCGCAGGTGGTAGCCGGCGGCGAGCCCAGCCTGGCCGCCGCCGACTACTACCGCTTGTGTCGTCTGTGTCATGTGGCGGGGCGCTCGGAGGCGGCCCGGCCAGGCATGAAGATCAGCGCCACCAGGGCCAGTCCCACGACAGCGCCGACGATTTGCATGCCGATGAAGCCCAGGACCGAGCCGGGCGCGATGCCCGCGAAGGTGTCGGTGAACGCACGGCCGATGGTCACCGCCGGGTTGGCGAACGACGTCGACGAGGTGAACCAGTACGCGGCTCCGATGTAGGAGGCGACGGCTACGGGAGCGAACTGGAGGCGGTTGGCGCGGGCCAGGCCGAAGATCAGCAGGATCAGGCCGGCAGTCGCGACGACTTCACCGAGCAGCAGGTGACCCGCCGAGCGGTCGTGGGTGGACCACTTCACGAGGGGCTCGCCGAACATCGCATCCGCCAGGATGGCGCCCGCGATCGCGCCCACGATCTGCGCGGGCACATAGACGGCCACCTCGCGTGGTGTGACCCCGGGGCCGCCGCGGCGGGCGGTCCACCACTCGGCCAGTGTGACGACCGGGTTGAAGTGCGCGCCGGAGACCGGGCCGAGCAGAAGGATCAGGATGCCGAGGCCGAAGACCGTGGCCGTGGAGTTGGCCAGCAGCTGTACGCCGACATCCTTTGTCAGTTCGGTGGCCTGGATGCCGGAGCCGACCACGACCGCCACCAGCACGGCGGTGCCTATGAGTTCGGCGGAGGCCCGCGCGACCAGCGGGGTGCGCGGCGGAGTGGCACCCGGGGCAGGCTCGACAGACTCGGACACGGGAGTGGCTGTGGCGGACTCCGCGGTCGAGGCGGCTTCGGCGGGGGTCATGGGCAGGCCCTCTTGTTCTCGGCGGCGGTGCGAGCGGACTCGGCCAGGTCGGCGAACTGGCCGGCGAGTTGGGCGATGACGTCGGGCTTGAGCCGGTAGTAGGTGAACCGGCCGCACGGCTCTGTCTCGACGACCCCGGCCTCGCGCAGCACTCTGAGGTGGTTGGAGAGGTTGGTCTGCCGGGCACCGGTCTCCTCCACGAGGTGAGTGGTGCACAGCGTCTCTTTGGCGAGCAGGGTCACGATCTGGAGCCTGAGCGGGTCGGCCAGAACCCGGATCAGATCAGTGTCGACTGACGTCATCATGGGCTGATACTGTCACATCAGTGGTGGCTGACACCACCGGGTGCTGATGTCATTCGCGCCTGATGCCGTCGTGAGACAAGAGAGAACCTCCGATGTCCGACAAGCCCTCCGTGCTGTTCGTCTGTGTCCACAACGCCGGCCGTTCCCAGATGGCCGCCGCGTGGCTGACTCACCTGGCCGGGGACCGCGTCGAGGTCCGCTCCGCCGGCTCCAACCCGGGCACCAACGTCAACCCAGCTGCCGTCGAGGCCATGGCCGAGGTCGGCATCGACATCTCCGCCGAGGTCCCGAAGATGCTCACCGTGGACGCGGTCAAGGAGTCGGACGTCTGCATCACGATGGGCTGCGGCGACACCTGCCCCGTCTTCCCCGGCAAGCGGTACCTGGACTGGCATCTGGAGGACCCGGCGGGCCAGGGCGTCGACGCCGTGCGTCCGATCCGGGACGAGATCAAGGTGCTGGTCGAGGGTCTGATCAAGGAAATCGCGCCGGAGCCCCAGGTATGAGCGCGAGCACCGGCACGAGTACGGGCATACGCAACGTCATTGTCATCGGCTCCGGTCCCGCCGGGTACACCGCCGCTCTCTACACCGCACGCGCCTCGTTGAAGCCGCTGGTCTTCGAGGGTGCGGTCGCGGCCGGCGGCGCGCTGGTGCAGACGACCGAGGTGGAGAACTTCCCCGGCTTCCGCGACGGCATCATGGGCCCGGAGCTGATGGAGAACATGCGGGCCCAGGCTGAGCGCTTCGGCGCCGAGCTCGTCCCTGACGACGTCGTCGAGGTCGGCCTCACCGGCACGGTCAAGACCCTCACGGACTCGGCGGGGACGGTCCACCGGGCGAAGACCGTCATCGTGGCGACCGGCTCGCAGCACCGCAAGCTGAACCTGCCCGGCGAGGACGCGCTCTCCGGCCGGGGCGTGTCGTACTGCGCGACCTGCGACGGCTTCTTCTTCCGTGAGCACGACATCGTGGTGGTCGGCGGCGGCGACACGGCGATGGAGGAAGCCACCTTCCTCTCCCGCTTCGCCCGCTCCGTGACCATCGTCCACCGCCGCGACACACTGCGGGCCTCCAAGACCATGCAGGACCGCGCCTTCGCCAACCCGAAGATCTCCTTCGCCTGGAACCGCGAGGTCGCCGAGATCCACGAGAAGGGCGGCAAACTCGCCGGGCTCACCCTGCGCGACACCGTCACCGGCGAGACCTCCGAACTCCCTTCCACCGGGCTGTTCGTCGCCATCGGCCACGACCCGCGTACCGATCTGGTCACCGGCCAGCTGGACCTGGACGACGAGGGCTACGTCAAGGTCGCCTCTCCCTCCACACGCACGAACATCCCCGGTGTCTTCGGCGCGGGCGATGTCGTCGACCACACCTACCGGCAGGCGATCACCGCGGCGGGCTCCGGCTGTGCGGCGGCTCTGGACGCCGAGCGGTACCTCGCTGCCCTGAGCGACGCCGACACCGCAGGCGAACCGGCCGTAGCGGCCTTCTGACGCCCCGGAGGAAGACCATGTCTCTCAAGAACGTCACCGACGACTCCTTCGAGCAGGACGTCCTGGCCAGCGACAAGCCGGTCCTGGTCGACTTCTGGGCCGCCTGGTGCGGCCCCTGCCGCCAGCTCGCCCCCTCGCTGGAGGCGATCGCCGCCGAGCACGGCGACAAGATCGAGATCGTCAAGCTCAACACCGACGAGAACCCGGCCATCGCCGCCCGGTACGGCGTGATGTCCATCCCGACGCTGCACCTCTACCAGGGCGGCGAGGTCGTGCAGACCATCGTCGGCGCCAAGCCGAAAGCCGCCCTCGAACGCGAACTCGCCGACCACCTCGCCTGACACGCGACGCCGGTGGGTGCACCCGCAGCGCCCCCACCGAGCACCCTTTCTCCGATCTTCGACGGAGGTTTCCCGGTGGCCAGCAAGCGCATCGTCGCCATCGGCGGCAGCGACGCCGGCATCAGCGCGACCCTGCGCGCCCGCGAGCTGGATCCCGACAGCGAAGTCACCGTGGTTGTGGCCGACGCCTACCCGAACTTCTCCATCTGCGGCATCCCGTACTACGTATCCGGCGAGGTCGGCCACTGGAGCGAGCTGGCTCACCGCACGCTGGCGGACCTGAAAGCCACCGGCATGCAGGTACGCACTGACACCCGTGCCACCGGAATCGACGTGACCGGCAAACGGCTGACCGTGCACGACGCCGGCGGTCGCACTGAGGAACTGCCGTACGACGCACTGATCGTGGGCACCGGCGCGATCAGCGTCCGGCCGCCCATCGAGGGCCTCACCGGCCCGGACGCACTCGGCCCGCAGCACGGCGTCCACATGCTGCACAGCATGGGCGACACCTTCGGGATCATGCAGACCCTCGCCGCGCGCCGCCCGAAGTCAGCCGTCGTCATCGGCGCCGGCTACATCGGCCTGGAGATGGCCGAGGCCCTCACCACCCGCGGACTCAACGTCACCCAGATCGAAGCCCTGCCCGAAGTCCTGCCCACCGTCGACCCTGGCCTCGGCGCCCTCGTCCACGACGAACTCACCTCCCACGGCGTCGAAGTCATAACCGGCAACCAGGTCTCCGCGATCACCCGCGACCCTGGCGGCGACCTCCTTCGCATCCGGGCCACCGGACCCGACGGCAGGACGTTTACCTGCGGCACCGACCTCGCCCTGGTAGTCGTCGGCGTACGCCCCGACACCGGCCTCGCCGCCACTGCCGGAGCCCGGCTCGGTGTGAAGGGTGCGATCGACGTCGACGAGTACCTGCGCACCTCCCTGCCCGACGTGTACGCGGCCGGAGACTGCGCCGTCACGCACCACCGCCTGCTCGGCAAGACCTGGCTGCCCCTGGGCACGACCGCCCACAAGCAGGGCCGGATCGCGGGCGAGAACGCCCTCGGCGGCCACCGCTGGTTCGCCGGCAGCCTCGGCACCCAGGTGGTCAAGGTCTTCGACCTCGTCGCCGCCCGCACCGGGCTGCGCGACCAAGAAGCCGTGGACGCCGGGCGGGGCTGGAGCCCGGCGACCACCGCGAGCCGCCCCGACGACCACAAGGCGTACTACCCCGGCGCCACCCCGATCTCCATCCACGTCACCGGCGACACCGGAAGCGGCCTCCTGCTCGGCGCCCAGCTCGTCGGACGACGCGGCGCAGAGATCTCCAAGCGCGTGGACACCTACGCCACCGCCCTCTTCCACGGCATGAATGTCGACGGCATCAGCGAACTCGACCTCTCCTACACCCCGCCCCTGGGCTCCCCCTGGGACGCCGTCCAGGTCGCGGCCCAGGCGTGGATGAACGAGCACCACCTCGACGTCCAGCGCCGGATGCTGGGCGTCTTCTGAGGCCCCCTCCTCCCGACACGGTCCAACGCCCACGGCTCCCGCAGGACCATTGACAGCCTGGATTAGCTCAACCAAAATTGAGTCAATGAATGCTGAGTGGTCTTCATCGGTGGTGGCGCGAGCACAACGGCACGCGGCACTGGGGGAACCCGCGCGCTTGGCGATTATCGACCGGCTGCTGCTGGGCGATGCCTCACCCAGCGAACTCGGCCAGGAGCTGGGCCTGACCAGCAACCTCCTGGCCCACCACCTCAAGCTGCTCGAACAGGTCGGCCTGGTCGAGCGGTCCCGCTCCGAAGGAGACCGACGCCGTACCTACCTGCACCTACGTGTGCAGGACCTGGCCGACACGATGCCCACGCCCCTGCGGACGGCACCCCGCGTTGTGTTCGTCTGCACCCACAACTCCGCCCGCTCCCACCTCGCCGCCGCCCTCTGGAAGCGCCACAGCACTGTCCCGACCGCCTCCGCGGGAACCGACCCCGCGCGACGCATCCACCCCCGCGCCGTCACGGCCGCACGCAAACACGGCCTCTCCCTGGCTCCCGCTCGCACCGCCCACATCGACGAGACGCTGCGCCCGGACGACCTCGTGGTCGCCGTCTGCGACAACGCTCACGAACAGCTCGGCCCCCGGCTCCCCGACCGTCTGCACTGGTCGGTCCCCGACCCCACCCGCACCGGCACCGACGACGCCTTCGCCGACGCCCTGAGTGATCTCGCCGACCGGGTCGACCGACTGGCGCCCGCCGTCCGCCTTCCTGGAGGCAGCGATGACTGAGACCGCGTCCTTCCCGCACCGCAACACGAGCATCGACCAGCAACTCGCCCTGCGCACCGCCGCCACCCACCTGCTCCGCCAGTTCGACGGCGCCTTCGGCCAGGAGACCATCGAACGCTTCCTGAGCTCCAGCTACGACCAGTTCGCCGGCCGCAGCACCATCCCCAACTTCCTCCCGCTCCTGGCTGAACGCTTCGCCCGCCAGCGCCTGCACGCCCTGGCGAAAGTCGAAGGTCACCACACCGACGGCAAGCCCATCGTGCTCTTCCTCTGCGTCCACAACGCCGGCCGCAGCCAGATGGCCATGGGCTTCTTCCAGCACCTGGCCGGTGAGGGTGCCGTGGCCTGGTCGGGCGGCTCCGAGCCCGGAGACGAGATCAACGCGTCAGCTATCGATGCGATGAGTGAGCGCGGGATCGACATCTCCCGCGAGTTCGCCAAGCCCTGGACCGACGAGATCGTCCGCGCCGCCGACGTCGTCGTCACCATGGGCTGCGGCGACGCTTGTCCGGTCTTCCCCGGCAAGCGCTACCTCGACTGGACCCTGGACGACCCCGCGGGCAAGAACGTCGACGACGTCCGCCCCATCCGCGACGAAATCGAGCGCCGCGTCCGCGGCCTCCTCGACGACCTCGGCGTCCCGGCACAGCGCTGAGCCAATCTCTGTTCACCGAGCTCCAATCACGTCCAATCACGCCAACTGATACCGCGACAAGACGAAGGCCCCGGCCGAAAACCGGGCGGACATTGTGCTGCACCCTTCGGGAACGTTCCTGCCCCGCGGAGCTTGCTAGCCCTTGGTGACCAACTCGTCGGCAACCGTCCGCGCCCAGTCCTCGATCTGGGCGAAGTCCCGGAAGTCGCCGCCCTTTCCGTTCTTGACGATCATCCGGGCGACCCACCCCTTGGCGCCCTCCTGCAGGCAGCCACCGAAGGTGACGTGCCCGTTCACGTCGAACCGGGTCATGGCCCGCTTCAGACCAGGCACCGGCGGGATGTCCCGCTCGGCGGCCGAGGGGTCGAGCGGACCGCTGCTGAACAACCACAGCGGGCGTTCTGCCAAATCCCGGCGGTGCCGACGGAGGAACCGGCGGGCGTCCTTGTGCCAGCGTCCGGCGTACAGCCCGCCGCCGACCACGACGGCGTCGTACGGCTCCACGCGTGCGACGGAGCCGGCGGGCAGAGCCTCCGCGGTGAGGCCCTCCTTGCGCAGTACCCCGGCAACCGCCTCAGCGATCTGCGCGGTCGATCCGTTGGTCGTCCCGTAGGCGACCAGCACCTTGGTGGTCATGGTGCTCTGCCTCCTTTCACCACTTCACAGCTTGCGCAGCCAGTCGTCGGCTATGCCGTGCAGCGCCTGCTCGTCGGGCCGGACGTGCGAGTCGTCCAGCCGGTGGCCGAGCTTGTCGACGACCGCGACCACGCCGTCGATCTGACGGGTCATGGAGACGGCGATCTGCGTCTCACTCTTGCGCTCCATCTGGCCCATGAGCGTGACCACGCCCTCGGTCACGGAGACGGCGATGCCGCGCGGCGGCAGCCACAGGGCCCGTACCAGCACCTCGTCCACGACCTCGGCGCGGATGTCCGCGTCCGACCGCAGGAAGACCTGGAGCAAGTCGCGGCGGGTGACGATGCCTACGAGCCGGTGCTCCTCGTCAAGCACGGGCAGCCGTTCGATGCGGTGCTGCGCCATGGTCCGAGCGGCCTCGACGATGGTGTCGTCGGCGTGGACCGTGACGGGCGGCTCGCTCATCAGCCGGCCGGCGGTGCCGGCCCGGGCCTTCGCGGCCCGCGTCCGGCCGGCGCGGGTCAGCCGGTCGAAGCGGAAGCGCTTCTTCGGCTCGTACGGGTCGGGCGTCTCCGCCTGCCGGACCAGTAGGTCCGTCTCGGAGATGACGCCGATGACCTTCTCGTCGTCGTCGACCACGGGCAGCCCGCTGATGCGGTGGTCGCCGAGCAGCCTGGCCACTTCCTTGAACGGGGTGCCGTACTCGGCGCGGACGACCTCCGTGGTCATCACGGAGCCGACCTTGTTGTGCTTCATGATTGTCCCTCCTCAGCGGAGCCGGCGCAGATAAGGATCCTGGGGCCTGCGCGGCAACAGGCGTACGCGCGCGTCGAGCACGGTGACTGCGCCCGGTGACGCGAGAACGGGGTTGAAATCGGCCTCGGCCAGCTGCGGCAGGTCACTCGCCATGCGGGACAGCCGCAGCAGCAGGTTTTCGAGGCCCTTGAGGTCGACCGGTCGGGAACCGTTCGCACCGAGCAGGAGCGGGGCGCAGCGCGGGGCCGTGATCAGGTCGTGGACGTCGTGGTCGGTGAGCGGGGCGAGCCGTGCGGCGTGGTCGGCGAGGACCTCGGTCGCGGTGCCGCCGAGCCCGAACAGGACGAGAGGGCCGAAGACCTGGTCCTGGACGACGCCGGCGAACAGCTCGGTGCCGCGGTCGGCGAGCGGCTGGATCACCACGCCCTCCAGCAGGCCGGCGAACCGTGTCTCCAAGTCATGGAAGGCGGCGCGGACTTGGTGGTCTCCCCGGAGGTCGAGGTGGACAGCGTGCTGGGCGGTCTTGTGCACCAGGCCCGGCCAGTGCCCCTTCATCACGACACGGCCGTCGGCGCCGCGCAGCCGGTCGGCGGCGAGGACGGCGTCGTCCTCGGTGTCTGCCCAGGCCCAGGCCAGCTGGGGAATGCCGTAGCAGCCGAGGAGTTCGGCGCAGTCGCGCGGGTCGAGCCAGCCGCCGTCGGGGTGCCGGTCGAAGTAGGCCTTGACGACGTCGTGGGCGCGCTGCGTCTCGATGCCGTCGAGGTCGGGGACCCTCCCCGCGGGCCGGGCCAGCCAGGCGGCGCGGCGGGCCGCGTGGGCCAACGCCCGGGCCGCCGCCTGAGGTTCGGAGTAGGAGGGCACGGTGCCGCCTTCGGCGGCGGGGAGCAGTTCGACGGGCAGGCCCTGTTCGAGGCGTACCACGACGATCGCCCTGGGGCGCCGTCCCGGGACGGCGTGGGTGAGTGCCCGGACCAGGTCGTCGCCGGTCGCCGCCGCGACCGCCGTGGGGACGAGGGCCACGAGGACGGCGTCGACGGCGCCGTTCCGCATGATCCGGTCCACGCAGTCGCTGAGCTGCTCCTCCGTGACGGCGGCGGTGGCATCGACGGGGTTGCCGACGGCGGCGCCGTCGGGCAGCGCGTCGAGCACGTCATCGATCAGCTCGGGGCCGGGCGCCGGAAGCTCAAGCCCGGCCTCGGCGCAGGCATCGGCCGCGAGGACGCCGGCTCCGCCCGCGTTGGTGACAATGGCGACGCGGGGTCCGGCGGGCAGGGGCTGGGAGTGCATCAGGGCGGCGGCTTCGAGGAGTTCGCCGACCGAGCGGGTCGCGGTGATGCCGGCCTGGGTGAACAGGGCGCCGCGGGTCATGGTGCGGGTGGCGGCCGCCGCCGTGTGCGAGGCGGCAGCGCGGCGGCCCGCGTCGGTGCGGCCCGCGTCGACTGTCAGGACCGGCATGCGGCGGGTCACCCGTCGGGCCGTACGGGAGAACGCGCGCGGGCTGCCGAAGGACTCCAGATGCAGCAGGGCGAGGTCGGTACGGTCGTCGCTCTCCCACCACTGGAGCATGTCGTTGCCACTGACGTCGTACTTGTCACCGAGGGAGACGAAGGAGGAGACACCGATGCCCAGGCGGGACATGCCATCGAGCAGGGCGATGCCGACTCCGCCGGACTGCACGGCGACGCCCGCGGTGCCGGGGCGCGGGTGGCCGGCGGCAAAGGTGGCGTCCAGGCGCAGCTTCGGGTCGGTGTTGGAGATGCCCAGGCAGTTGGGACCTACGAGGCGCATGTCGTGCGAACGGCAGGCCACCAGCAGGGCCCGGGCCTGATCCGCGTCCAGCCCGGCGGTGACCACGAGGATTGCCCGTACGCCCGCCTTCCCGCACTCCTCGGCGAGGGCCGGGATCGCGGCGGCCGGTACGGCGAGCACCGCGAGGTCGGGGGTCCTGGGCAGGGCACTGACCGACGGATGGCACGGCACCCCGAGGATCGAGCTCGCGGCGGGGTTGACCGCGAACAGACGGCCTGTGTAGCCGCCCGCGTGGAGCTGGTGCAGGATCGCCCGGCCCACCGAGCCTGGCTTGCGTCCGGCGCCGACAACGGCGACCGTCCGCGGCCGCAGCAATGGTTCGAGGCTGGCGACGTCGGCCGCGCGGCCGCGTTCCTCCACGGCCGTCAGATAGGTGTCGCCCTGGTCGAGGGCGATGGTGCAGCGCACCTCGGGGCCCTCGAAACGGCGGGCGGTGCGCAGGCCGAGGTCGGCGAAGAGCTTCAGCACCTCGTGGTTCTCGCTGAGCGCGTCCGCCGTGAAGCCGGTGATGCCTTCGGCGTGGGCGGCGGAGACGAGGTGCTCGATCAGGAGGGTGCCGACGCCCCGGTGGTGCAGCCCGTCGGCGACTGCGATGGAGATCTCCGCGGTGTCCCCGGTCCCGCCGCTGTCGTACTCGGCGAGGCCGATCACCCGGCCGCCCGTCTCGGCCAGCAGCGACCGGTATCCGGGGTGCTGCTCGGCGCAGGCCCGCTCGGCGGCCATCTCGGCTGAGCGGCGGCTCGCGGCGAAGAACCGCAGCCGCAGGGTCTCCGGGGACATCTCCTCGTACAGCCCCTGCACCTGGTCGTGGTCGTCCCGCCGCACGGGACGGATGCACACAGTGGTGCCGTCCGCGAGCAGGGCGTGGACCGTGGGCCGGCTGAGCGTGTCGTCCGTCATCGCGGTTCCCCTCGGTGTTCCTCGGTGTTTCCCCGGCACTTTGAGGGTCCAACGAACGGAGCGGCGGCCCCATGGGCTGTCCGGGCGGTGCGGGTGGGCCGGTCGGCCCTCAAAGGAGGGCCGTTGTCAGGTGCTCCGGGCCCACCCGGCGAGGGCCTGGTCAGACGTTCCAGGTCCAGTCGGCGATCTCCGGCAGGTCCGTGCCGTGCTCGCGGATCCAGGCGTGGTGGCGGGTGCGGGCGTCGGCCATCTCCTGGCGTACGGCGGCGGCGCGCACGGCGAGGCCCGGGACGCGGTCGATGACGTCCATGACCAGGCGGAAACGGTCGAGGTCGTTGCGGACGACCATGTCGAAGGGTGTGGTCGTGGTGCCGGACTCCTTGTAGCCGCGCACGTGCAGGTTCTTGTGGCCGGTGCGGCGGTAGGCGAGGCGGTGGATCAGCCACGGGTAGCCGTGGTAGGCGAAGATCACCGGCTTGTCGGCGGTGAACAAGCCGTCGTACTCGAAGTCGGTCATGCCGTGCGGGTGTTCCTCGCGCGGCATGAGCCGGGTCATGTCGACGACGTTGACCACGCGGACGGCGAGTTCGGGCAGATGGCGGCGGAGCAGTTGGGCTGCGGCCAGGACCTCCTGCGTGGGCACGTCCCCGGCGCAGGTGAGCACCACGTCCGGTTCGCCGCCGTTCTCCGTGCCGGCCCAGTCCCAGATGCCGGCGCCGCGCGCGCAGTGGGCGCGGGCGGCGTCCATGGACAGCCAGTCGAAGCAGGGCTGTTTGCCGGCGACGATCACATTGACGTAGTCGCGGCTGCGCAGGGCGTGGTCGGCGACGGACAGCAGGGTGTTGGCGTCGGGCGGAAGATAGACCCGGACGACTTCGGGGCTCTTGTTGAGGACGTGGTCGACGAAGCCGGGGTCCTGGTGGGAGAAGCCGTTGTGGTCCTGCCGCCAGACGTGCGAGGTCAGCAGGTAGTTGAGGGAGGCGATGGGGGCCCGCCAGGGCAACCGCCTCGACGTCCTGAGCCACTTGATGTGCTGGTTGACCATGGAGTCGACGATGTGGACGAAGGCCTCGTAGCAGGAGAACAGTCCGTGCCGTCCGGTGAGGAGATAGCCCTCCAGCCAGCCCTGACAGGTGTGTTCGGAGAGGATCTCCAGCACGCGGCCGTGCCGGTCGAGGTGTTCGTCGACGGGCAGGGTTTCCGCCTGCCACGCCTTGCCGCTGGCGTCGTAGAGCGCCTGGAGCCGGTTGGACGCGGTCTCGTCAGGGCCGACGACCCGGAAGTCCCGGCGCGTGCGGGTGTCCTGCATGACCTGTCGCAGCAGGTCTCCGAGGACCCGGGTCGGTTCGTGCAGGGTCGTGCCGGGCTTGTCGACCGGTACGGCGAAGGAGTCCAGGGAGCCGATGGGCAGATCGCGGACGAGGAGCCCGCCGTTGGCGTACGCGGTGGCGCCCAGGCGGCGGGAACCGTCGGGGACACAGTCGAGGACATCGGCGACGGGCCGGCCGTCGGCGTCGAACAGCTCCTCGGGACGGTACGAGCGCAGCCATGCCTCCAACTGCCGCAAGTGCTCGGGGTTTTCGCGGACTCCGGCCAGCGGGACCTGGTGGGCCCGCCAGGTTCCCTCCACCGGCAGACCGTCGACCTCGGCGGGGCCGGTCCAGCCCTTCGGCGTGCGCAGCACGATCACGGGCCAGTGGGCCCGCTCGCCGACGCCCTCTTCACGGGCGGTGCGCTGGAGCAGCGCGATGCGATCGAGCGCGTCGTCGAGGGCGCGGGCCATGGCTCGGTGGACGGCGGCCGGGTCGTCGCCGGTGACGTGGATGGGTTCGTGACCGTAGCCGCGCAGCAGAGCGTCGAGTTCCTGCTCGGGCAGACGGGCCAGCACGGCCGGGTTGGCGATCTTGTAGCCGTTGAGGTGCAGGATCGGCAGGACGGCGCCGTCGTGCACCGGGTCGAGGAACTTGTTGGAGTGCCAGGAGGCGGCCAGTGGCCCGGTCTCCGCCTCCCCGTCGCCGATCACACAGGCGACGAGCAGGTCCGGGTTGTCGAAGGCGGCGCCGTACGCGTGCGAGAGGGAGTAGCCGAGCTCACCGCCCTCATGGATGGATCCCGGCGTCTCGGGCGCCACGTGGCTGGGCACGCCTCCGGGGAAGGAGAACTGCCGGAACAGCAGTCCCATGCCGGCCGCGTCCCGACCGACGTCCGGATAGGTCTCGCCGTACGACCCCTCCAGCCAGGAGTTGGCGAGCACTGACGGGCCGCCGTGCCCGGGACCCCACACGCACAGCGCGTCGAGCCCGCGCGCCCTGATCACCCGGTTGAGGTGGGTGTACACGAGGTTCAGGCCCGGCGAGGTGCCCCAGTGGCCGAGCAGCCGGGGCTTGATGTGCTCTGCCCGCAGCGGCTCACGCAGCAGCGGGTTGGCCAGAAGGTAGATCTGTCCGGCGGTCAGGTAGTTGGCGGCCCGCCAGTGGGCGTCCAGGGTTCGCAGTTCGTCGTCGGTCAGTACGGTGCTGTCCTTGTGCTCGAGCTCGGGCATGGGTGACTCCGTAGTTCATCGAGTACGCGGTCGACGGGCGGTGGGAGGCGGTGTGGCAGGCAACAAGGCCAGGAAACTGCCGCGCAAGACGTACGAGAAGGAACTGCTGCGTGCGTGCAGATGGAGTCGGCGAAAGCGCGGGAGCGGGGCGGGCGCCTACGTCGATCGTCATCTTCGAGGGGCGGGTACGCGGCAGGCAGGGGCAGGCACCGTCGAGCGGGTCACCGAACACCTCACCCCGAGAGTGGCACAGATCGCGGCCCTGCCCAATCCGAGCGAGCGCGAGCCCACCCAGTGGTACTACCCCCCGGTACATCGAGCACGTCATGGGCCTGTGCACCAAGGAGGAGCACCATCCGTTCCTTTGTTCCTTGCCGGGCACGGCGCTCACACCGGCTGCGGTACGACGGCGACCGGGCAGGCGGAGTGGTGCAGTGCCGCGTGGGCGACGCGGCCGAGCTGGAGCCCGAGGTGGCCGGGGCGGCGCTTGGCGCCGACGATCAGGAGGTCGGCGCCGTGCGAGGCGTCCACCAGCACGCGGCGGGCGTGGCCCTCGACGGTACGGCGGTGCAGCTCCAGGTCCGGCGGGGCGTCCCGCAGAGCGCCGGCGAGGGTCTCCACGGCGTGCTGCTCGTGCAGCCGGGCCGGTGCGTCGGCCAGCAGGGGATGATCGGTGGTCTCGTGCGCGGGGCACCGCCAGGCCCGTACGGCGTCCAGGGGAACCCCGCGGCGCCGGGCCTCCTCATAGGCGAAGCGCACGGCCGCCGAGGCCTCGGCATCCTCGCCCACGCCCACCACGACACGTCCGTGGACCGGGGGCGTGGCCTGGTTGTCGTGGTTGCCGCGCAGCACGATCACCGGGCAGTGGGCGTGCGCGGCCACAGTGAGGCTGACGGAACCGAGCAGCACCTCGGCGATGCCGCTGCGGCCGCGGTTGCCCACGACCAGCGCGGAGGCGTTCCGACTCTCGCGCACCAGGGCGTACTCGGGTTCCTCGAACACCACGTCGGAGGTCACGTTCAGCTCAGGGTGCCGAGCGTGTGCCCGCCGAGCGGCGCTCGCGACGACCTCCTGGGGCATCACCTGTGCGCTGGGATCGCCGAGGTCCCTTGCGAGTGAGGCGCCCTCGTAGCGCTCCCACAGGCAGGCGTACACGACATGGAGTGGGACCCCACGCAGCACGGCCTCGTCGGACGCCCAGTCCGTGGCGCGCAGGCTGGGCTCGGAGCCGTCGACTCCGACGACCAGAGGCAGGTCCATCGCCGTCACCGCCCCGCGCCGAGGTCGAAGACGATGCGGGCCTTGACCTGGCCGCGGAGCACGTCCTCGATGGACTGGTTGACGGAGGCCAGCGGACGGGTCTCGCAGATGACCCGGGTGCGTCCGGAAGCGTGGAGCTGGAAGACCTCGGTGAGGTCCTGCCGGGTGCCGACGATGGAGCCGATCACCGAGGTGCCGTTCAGGACGGTGTCGAAGATCGGGACCTGGATGGTGCCGTGCGCCGGGAGGGCGACCATCACGAGCTTGCCGCCGCGCCGCAACCCGGAGTTGACGGCGGCGAACGCGTCCTCGTTCACGGCGAGGGCGATGGCCGCATGGGCGCCTCCGTACCGCTTGAGGACCTCGCCGACGTCGTGCTTGCGGGCGTCGATGGTCAGATCGGCGCCGAGTTCCGCGGCGAGTTCGAGCTTCTCGTCGGTGACGTCGATGGCCGCGACGGTGGCCCCGGCGATCTTGGCGTACTGCACGGCCAGGTGACCGAGCCCGCCGACGCCGGAGATCGCGACGAGCTGCGTGGGCTTCACATCGGCGACCTTGAGCGCCTTGTACGTGGTGACGCCGGCGCAGGTCAGCGGGGCGGCGTCGACGGCGGTGACGCCCTTCGGCACCGGCTGGGCGAAGTCTGCCCAGGCCAGCATCTTCTCGGCGTAACCGCCGTCGCAGCCGTAGCCGGTGTTGATCTGCTGCTCGCACAGTGTCTCCCAGCCGGACAGACAATGCTCGCACCGCCCGCAGGCCTTCCCGAGCCACGGCACGGCGACCCGCTGACCGACGCTGAGGTGGGTCACACCGTCGCCGAGCTTCTCGACGAGGCCGACCCCCTCGTGGCCGGGCACGAACGGCGGGCTGGGCTTGACGGGCCAGTCGCCGTGGGCGGCGTGGATGTCGGTGTGGCACAGCCCGGAGGCCTCGACCCGGACGCGGACCTGACCGGGTCCGGGCTCGGGATCGGGGCGGTCCTCGATGACCAGGGGCTCGCCGAAGGCTCGTACGACCGCTGCCTTCATAGGGTCAACTCCTCAGGGACAGTGGTCAGTTGTGGGCGACGACAGCGACGGGGGCCGCGGCGTGGTGCAGGACTGCATGAGTGACGGGGCCGATGTGGGCGCCGAGCGGACGGCGGCGGATGCGGCGCCCGACGACGACCAAGGAAGCCTTGAGGGAGGCATCCACCAGCCGGGCGCCGGGGCTGCCGGACGGCGTCTCCTCGGTGACCTCGACGCTCGGGTACTTCTGACGCCAGGGCCGCAGGGCTTCCGCCAGAACGGCGGCCTGCTGCCGGGCGATCTCGTCGTGCAGCCGGAGATCGGCGGCAAGGCCGTAGACGTAGTACGGGGGCAGGTTCCAGCCGTGGATCGCCCGCAGGCCGGTCTCGCGGCGGGCGGCCTCCTCGAAGGCGAACTCGATCACCGAATCATCGAGGTTCGCCGCGTCGAGGCCCAGGAGGACGGGCCGGTAGGGCGTGACGGCCGATGGGATGCCCGCCGGGTCCGGATCGTGTTCGTCTGCGGCGTGCTCACCGGCACGGACCAGGACGACGGGCCGCTCGAGGTGCGCCACGACGGAGAGTCCGACGGAGCCGACCATGAACCCGCCGAGTCCGCTGAGCCCACGCGAGCCGAGGACCAGCAGTTCCGCGTCCGCGGCGGCCTTGACCAGGGTGTCGGCCGATCCGCCGACCAACTGCTCGGTGGTCACCTCTACGCCGGGGTGCCGCAACCGGATCCCCTCGGCGGCCTCGCGCGGAATGCGCTCGCTCCAGTGCTGCTGGGTCTCGGCGCCGAGCAGCGGGGCCTGGGCCATGGGTTCCGGGACGGGCTCCCAGACATGGACGATCTTCAACGGCAGGCCGCGCAGCTTCGCCTCGCGGGCCGCCCACTCGGACGCGGCCCGGCTCTCGGACGAGCCGTCGAGACCTGCGACAACGGTGCGGACCATGGTTCTGCCTCCTGATCGAAAATCTGTTACCAGCGTCGGACTTGAGGAGTTGCTGCGTCAGGGGCCGCTGGTCCCCGGTCGGGGCCAACCGGCCCAACGGCCCCTGGGTTCACCTCAGCCAGGGGTTGCGGCTGACGATCGGCAGCCGCGCCCACGCCCTGCCGAGTCCCCAGACCGCGCCGGCCCCCACGGCCGCGAGCGCGATCAGAACGACGGCGTACACGACGTGGTACTCGGCGAACGGGTTGGTCGACATGCTCG
Organism: Streptomyces sp. NBC_01092; assembly: GCF_045039535.1. NCBI lineage: Bacteria > Bacillati > Actinomycetota > Actinomycetes > Kitasatosporales > Streptomycetaceae > Streptomyces > Streptomyces sp. NBC_01092. Next base: position 877,956 of record NZ_CP108659.1, read on the forward strand.
GCGAGCCGTCGGACAGGTGCTTGGCCGGCGGCCACTCGGCGATCCACATCAGCGCCATCATCAACGTGCCCGCGATGGCGGCCAGCCGCAGCCCGATGCCCACGATCAGCGCCACACCGATGCCGAGCAGGCCGAGCATGAACAGCCAGTCCGCCCAGGCGTCCCCGGCCCAGTCGTGGAGGGTCGACTCCATCGGACCCGCCGCCACGCCGCTCAGGAAGCCCTTGGTGGGCGAACCGCCGTCGATCCAGCCGTTGCCCGACTGGGTGGCGTAACCGAACCCGAAGGTCTTGTCCAGGAACGCCCACAGGAAGATGAACCCGGTCAGCAGCCGCAGCCCGGCGAAGACATAAGCGCTCGTCGCGGTCGTGTCGGCCGCCGCCTCGGCCGTCCGGGTCCTGCGCAAGGTCGGTAGACGGAATCCCAGGTGCCGGTGCGGTTGATCGCGAACTGCCATGATCTTCATCCCCCTCGGGACGGATTCGCTGTTGACGGCGTCCACTCTCGTCGCGCGGGCATGCCGTGGCCTGGTGCCGAAAGTCGGCGTCCGTGGGGCTGAACGGCCCCTTCCTCGGGTCCTGTCGGGCCACCGAACCTTGACGCCGGACCACCGGTCGGGCGGTCGCGACGGATCCTGGAAACAGCCGGCGAAAGGAACCCCATGTCCCACGGCTCGGGCGGGCACGCCTCGTGTTGGTACCGCCCGATGCCCGTGATCCACCGACTGGCCCCCGGGGTCTTTGTCCTCACCGGCTACCGCCGCTCCTGGCTGCGCGGCGATCTGCTCGCCGGTGTGACCGTGGCCGCGTATCTCGTGCCGCAGGTGATGTCGTACGCGGGCGTGGCCGGGCTGCCGCCGGTCTCCGGACTGTGGGCGATCCTGCCCGCGCTCGGCGCGGTGTTGGGCTCGTCCCGGCTGCTGTCGGTCGGCCCCGAGTCGACGACCGCGCTGATGACGGCCACCATGGTCGCCCCGCTGGCCGCCGCGGACGCCGACCGTTACGCCACCCTCGCCGCCACCCTCTCGGTGACGGTCGGCCTGCTGTGCCTGGCGGCTCGGCTGCTGCGCCTGGGCGTCGTCGCCGACCGCTGTTCCTCAGCCCGCTGCTGGCCCGCACGCCGTCTGCGGTACTTGGCGCCCTCGTCGTGTACGCGGCGGTGCGCATGATGGACCTCGCGGGCTTCGCCCGGCTGGCTGCCTTCCGGCGGCGGGAACTGCTGCTGGCGGTCGGCTGCCTGGTCGGCGTGCTCGCCCTGGATCTGCTCTACGGCGTCCTGGTCGCCGTCGGGCTGTCCGTGGCCGAGCTGCTGAGCCGGGTGGCCCGGCCGCACGACGCCGTCGAGGGACTGGTCCCCGGCGTGGTGGGCATGCACGACGTGGACGAATATCCGCAGGCGCGCGCCGTCCCCGGGCTACTCGTCTACCGCTACGGCTCCCCGCTGTTCTTCGCCATCGCCGAGGACTTCCACCGCCGTGCCCTGGCCGCCGTCGACGAACAGACCGGCCCCGTCCGCTGGTTCGTCCTCAACACCGAGGCGAACGTGGAGGTGGACATCACCGCCCTGGACGCGGTCGACGAACTGACCCGTCGCGAGATCGTCTTCGCCCTGGCGGGAGTGAAACAGGATCTCCTGGACGATCTGGAGGCGTACGGGCTCGCGGACTCGGTGGGCAGGGGGCGGATCTACCCGACGTTACCGAGGGCCGTGGCGGCGTACCGGACGTGGTGTCGGGAGCGCTGACCGAGTGTCAGGCGATCAGCAGATCGGGCCGCACGAGCGTTCCGGAGCGGCCGTGCACGATCTCGTACGCCGCGTCCAGGGCGCCGATGGCGGCCAGCCGGCCGGTGTTCTCGACGAACCGGGCGGCGGCCTCGGCCTTGGGCCCCATCGACTCCTCCGGGTAGTGGGCGCCGCGCAGCTCGGTGGGCGTGACATCCAGGACGGGCCGCTCGTCGGGGGTGCCGTAGTCGGCGTAGATGTTCGGAACATTGGTGAGGACCAGCAGGAAGTCGGCCTTCACGTCCTCGGCCAGCCGGGCGGCGGCAAGGTCCTTGTCGACGACAGCGTCGACTCCGCGCAGCGCGCCGGTGGCCTGGTCGGCAACGACGGGGACGCCTCCCCCGCCGGCACACACCACCACAGCCCCCGTCTCCAGCAGCACCCGGACGGCATCGGCCTCCAGGATCCGCTCGGGCGAGGGCGCGGGGACCACGCGCCGCCAACCGTGCCGGTGCTCGGCCATGTGCCAGCCGTACTTCGTCACCAGGAACCGGGCCGGCTTCTCGGGGTAGAGGGGTCCGACCAGCTCTGTGGGGTGTTCGAAGGCGGGGTCGTCGACGCGTACCCGGGTGTGCGTGACGAGCGTGACGACCCTGCGTCCCGGCAGCACGTCGTGCAGGGTGCGCATGAGGAGGGTGCCGATCATGCCCTGGGTCTGGGCGCCGAGCAGATCCAGGGGGTAGGGGGCGGTGAGGGCCGCGTCCGCCGTGCTCTGGGCGGCGAGGAGGTCGAGCTGCGGTGCCTTGCCGTGTGTGACGACGAGTTCGTGGTCGTGGGCGAGGGCGGCGATCGCGGTGGCGACGCGGACGATGTTGGTCCGCTGGACGTCCGCGTCGGGGCGCTCACCGCGGTGCAGTAGGGCGTTGCCGCCGAGGGCGACGACGATCCGCATGGTTTCCGCCTCTCCCCTCGCCTCGGCGTCGAGTCCGCGCCGAGTGGCTCTCCCTCTCCCTCATCGAACGGCGGACGGCCCAGCCGCACAGGGTGCTGAAGGGCTCCCGCAGGCCGCCGGGTGGCCCCGGTCCTGGGGGCCGGGTGGCCCATGGTTCCTGCGGTCGCGCGTGCTCACACTGGAGGTGGTAGCTCCATACGCCCGCCTTGGAGGCACCCCATGAACGCACCAGCAACGATGAGCATGCCGCGGGCGCTGCCTGTCGAGCACCGGGAACGGCTGCTGCGGATCGCCCGGGAGGTGTCGTTCCCGCAAGGCGCCCGGCTCTTCGAGGAGGGTGGACACGCCGACCGGTTCTGGATCATCCGGACCGGCACGGTCGACCTCGACATGCGCGTGCCCGGCCGCCGTGCCGCCGTCATCGAGTCGCTCGGCCACAACGAACTCCTCGGCTGGTCCTGGCTGTACCCGCCGCACGTCTGGCACCTGGGCGCGGAGGCGTCCTCGCCGCTGCGGGCGTACGAATTCGACGCCACCGCCGTACGCGCGATGTGCCAGGGCGACCCCGAGTTCGGCCGGAGCATCGCCCGGTGGGTCGGCGAGGTCGTCGCCCACCGGCTGCAGGCGGCCCGTGTCCGGCTGCTGGACCTATACGGCCCACACGGCAGCGGGAGCCCGAGCTGACCCCGAGCCCGGCACCGCGCGTACCCACCCGATCGAGGAGTCAGAGGAGTCATCGTGCCCGGATCCCCGCACATCGTGTGTGACGTGATGACCCGTGACGTCGCCGCCGTCGGCCGCGACGCCGCCTTCAAGGACATCGTGCTGACCATGCAGGACCGCAACGTCAGCGCCCTGCCTGTGGTCGACGGCGGGGGGCGGGTCCTCGGAGTCGTCTCCGAGGCCGACCTGCTGCCCAAGGAGGAGTTCCGCGACAGCGACCCCGACCGCTACACCCAGCTACGCCGACTGTCCGACCTGGAGAAGGCCGGTTCGGTCACGGCGGGCGAGCTGATGACCTCCCCGGCCCTCACCGTCACCTCCGACACGACGCTCGCGCAGGCCGCAAGGACCATGGCACGGGCCAAGGTCAAGCGCCTGCCGGTCGTGAACGCGTCGGGGCGGCTGGAGGGCATCGTCAGCCGGGCCGATCTGCTCAAGGTGTTCCTGCGGGGCGACGAGGAGATCGCGGAGGAGGTCCGGCGGGAGGTCGTGGACTACCTCTTCACGGCGCCGGCATCGACTGTGCGGGTCGAGGTCCGGGACGGGGTCGTACGGCTGGGCGGCCAGGTCAAGGACACCTCGCTGGTGCCGGTGGCGGCCCGGCTGGTGCGGGCTGTGGAGGGAGTCGTGGACGTGGAGTTCGACCTGACGGGCGGGGCACTTCAGCGGCCCGAGGATCGATCTGCCCTCTGATCGGACCGCCCCGAAGCGGTCGGTCACAGCGCGCCGCAGGTACGACTGGGGCCGGTCGGCCCTGGTGCCTTCGGCCCGGGTACGTGGTGATCGTCATCACGGACGGCCCGCAGTCCGTCACACACCAGGGCGTCCGTGCCGGAGCTGGCCGTGCTGATGCTGACCTCGTTCGACGACGAGGACGCCCTGCTCGACGCGATCATGGCCGGAGCCTCCGGTTATGTGCTCAAGCAGATCAGAGGCTCGGACCTGGTGTCGGCGGTGCGTACGGTCGCCTCCGGGCAGTCGATGCTCGACCCCGCGACGACAGCGCGGCTGAGGCGCTCCCTGCGCGCGGAACCAGCCGAGGCACCCGCCGAGTCGCCGGTGCTCGCGGGGTTGTCGCCGCGCGAGCGGGAGATCCTCGCGCTGATCGGCGACGGCCTCACCAACCGCGAGATCGGCAAGCGACTGTACCTGTCGGAGAGACCGCAAGAACCACATCTCCCGGCTGCTGGCCAAGCTGGGCGTCCAGCGGCGCGTGCAGGCCGCGGTGCTCGCCGCGCATCTGGAGCAGCCCGAGTCGACGGGTGAGCGTCCGGGGTGCTGACGTCCCTCCAGCCTGCGTGGCCAACCGGCAGTCGCGCCGCTGGAGCGGCACCCGCGCAGAACGGCGGCACCCTGTAGCTCCCGGTTACGCGCCCCGAAGCGTCGCCGCTCGACATGCCGTCGGCCGTCCGCCGCGACAAACGGAACCGCTGATCCTTCGGTTGATCCTGACAACCACGTTGGGCCCTCCGGCACACCATCGGGCCGTACGGCCCATCCCCGGCCCTGCCCCAGGCAGGCCACCGTGGTGGGGGTCATCGAGCCGTCCCGGCCCCCATCCGGCCCGGGACGGGGAGGAGTCCCCATGCCCACAGCGGTCCCCGACGGCCCGACCCTCGCGACGCTGGTCTCGGCGTCCGCGGCCGCGCCCTCCCTCCACAACACCCAGCCCTGGCGGTTCCGGTTCGACCCGGACACGGGCACGCTGGAAGTCCGGGCGGCTGCCGAGCGCGGCCTGCGGCACACCGACCCGACGGGGCGCGCCCTGCACGTCTCCGTCGGCTGTGCACTGCTCAACCTGCGGATCGCGGTGGCGCACTTCGCTCGGGAGCCGGTCACCCGCCTACTCCCCCGGCCCGACGAGCCCGGCCTGCTGGCCACCGTACGCCTGGGCGGTCCCGCCCGATTCTCGGCGGCCCCGCGGCTCTACGACGCCCTGTGGCGCCGGCACAGCAGCCGACTGCCCTTCTCCGACCGCCCACTGCCCGGCGCGGTGCTGGCAGAGCTCGCCGAGGCGGCCCACACGGAGGGTGCCGTGCTCGTCCGGCCCGAGCCTGCCGCGGCCGACCAGCTGCTGCGGCTGACGCGGGAGGGCGAGCAGCGCACCAGGGCCGACCGGGAACGGGCAGCTGAGAGCCGTCGCTGGGTCCGGGAGCCGGACCACACGGGTCTCGGGGTGCCGCCGGCGGCCGTCGGGCCGCAGGACTACCGCGAGCACATCCCGATGCGGGACTTCGGCGCCCACCGCCACGCGGCCGACCTGGCCGCCCGCCCCTTCGAGGCCCGGCCGCGCCTCGTGGTGCTGACCACCGCGCACGACCGGCGCGCGGACTGGCTGCGCGCCGGGCAGGCCCTGCAACGCGTCCTTCTGGTGGCCACCGTTCACGACGTACGGGCGTCGCTGCTGCACCAGGCGCTGGAGTGGCCCGACCTGCGCGAGCGGCTGGTGTCCGCGCCGTCCGATGACGTGCGGGCGCACGCGCAGATGGTGATCCGCCTGGGCTACGGCCCCGAGGGCCCGCCGTCACCGCGGCGTCCGGCGTCACAGGCCCTGGAGAGCGGTGTGCTGCCGGTTCTGAGCTGAGCGAACCGTCCGAGCGAGCCACCGCACTCCGCGCACGCCCAACTCCACGAGCAGCACCGTGGATGCCGTGCCAAGGCACAGCGCCCACTGGCCCGCGTCGAGCGGCACCGTGCCGAACACCGTGCGTGCCCATGGCAGATGGACCGCAACGATCTGCACCGCCAGAACACCGGCCAGGCACAGCCACAGGGTGCGGTTGCGGAACTGGTGGCGACCGAGCAGGGGGCCGTCGTCGGCGCGGGCATTGAGGGAGTTGAACAGCTGGAACAGGACGAACGTGGTGAACGCCATGGTCAGCGCGGTGTCCGTGTCGACCTGTTCCCGGGCCAGGGCCAGCAGGACCACAGTGCCCAGGGCCATGACCGCGCCGGCCCGGGAGATCCCCAGCAGCCGACGGGCGTCCAGGATTCGCTCCGCGGGTGGCCGCGGCGGGCGGCGCATCACGTCGTCGCTAGCCGGATCTACGGCCAGCGCCATGGCGGGCGGGCCGTCCATGATGATGTTGACCCACAGGAGCTGCGCCGCGGTCAGCGGGGCGGGCAGGCCCGCCAGGGAGGCGCCCAGCAGGGCCAGGATGGCACCCACATTGGTGGCCAGCTGGAAGCGGACGAACTTGACGATGTTGTCGTAGATCGCCCGTCCCTCGCGCACGGCCCGCACGATGGTGGAGAAGTCGTCGTCGGTGAGCACTACGTCGGCGGCCTCCTTGGCCACGTCCGTGCCGGTGCGCCCCATCGCCACGCCGATGTGCGCGGCCCGCAGCGCCGCCGCGTCGTTCACGCCGTCGCCGGTCATGGCGACGATGTGGCCGCGTTTCGACAGGGCCCGCACGATCAGCACCTTGTGCTCCGGGGCGACCCGTGCGAACACGCCGATGTCGTCGATGCGCGCGGCGAGTACATCCTCCGTCATCCGGTCCAGCTCGGCGCCGGTCACCACGTCGTCGTCGATGTCGAGCTCGCGTGCGATCGCCGTGGCGGTGTCGGCATGGTCGCCGGTGATCATCTTCACCGCGACGCCCGCCGAGCGGCACAGTGCCATCGCGTCCCGTGCCTGGAGGCGTGGCGGGTCGGCGATCCCCGCGACGGCGACGAGGGTGAGCCCGGGGAGCGCGGAGGGGTCCGGCGTGCCGTCGACCAGGGCCGTGGCAGCGCCGAGGACGCGCAGCCCCGAACCGCCCAGTTGTGCGGTCACGGCCTCCATCTCGCCGCGCCGCCCGTCGTCGAGGTCGCGCACGCCCTCGTCGGTCCGTACGCCGGTGCACAGGCCCAGCAGGACGTCCACCGCGCCCTTGACGTGGACGCGGGTGCGGCCGTCGGGTTCGGCGTGGAAGGTGGCCATGTACTTGGTGGCCGCGTCGAAGGGCAGCTCGCCGGTGCGCGGCAACTCGGCCCGCAGCCCGTCGGCGTCGATACCTGCCTTCGCGGCCAGGACGACGAGCGCGGCCTCCGTGGGGTCGCCGACGAAGCCGTCGCCGGTCAGGTGTGCGTCGTTGCAGAGGGCGAACGGGAGTACGGCGTAGAGAAGTTGGTCGGCGCGTGCCTCGCTGCCGCGAACGGCGCCCTGGGTGCCGTAGCCCTCGCCGGTCACTTCATAGAGCCTTCCGGCGGTCCAAAGCGCCCGTACCGTCATCTCGTTGAGCGTCAGCGTGCCGGTCTTGTCACTGCAGACGACCGTCGCCGAGCCGAGGGACTCCACCGAGGCCAGGCGTTTGACGATGGCGCCGCGTTGGGCCATGCGGTGCACGCCGAGCGCGAGGGTCAGGGCCAGGACCGCGGGCAGCCCTTCGGGGATCGCGGCGACAGCGAGGGCCACGGCCCGCACGGCGATGTCCGCGAGTCCCTCGCCGCGGAGCAGGGAGACCAGCGCGTAGACGACCACCGCGATGCCGCTGATCAGTGCGAGGCGGCGGCCGAGGCTGTCCAGCTGGATCTGGAGCGGGCTGGCCGGTTCGGCGCCGGTGCGCAGCGCCTCGGCGATCGCACCGAGCTCGGTGCGCATGCCGGTGGCCGTGACGATCATTTCGGCGCGGCCCCGGGTCACGGCGGTGTTCATGAACAGCATGCTGGAGCGCTCGGCGAGCGGCACCGGTCCGGTCGCGGTGGCCTCGACGGCCGCGGTGCTCTTGGCGACCGGCTGGGACTCGCCGGTGAGGGCCGCCTCGGCGACCTCCACCGACTCCGCGACGGTGAGCCGCCCGTCGGCGGGGACCCGGTCTCCGGCCTCCAGCAGGACCACGTCGCCGGGTACGAGGGTGTGCGCCTCGACCACCCGTTCCGCACCGTCGCGGCGGACGCGGGCGGTCGGCACGAGCATCCGGCGCAGCGCCTCCAGGCTGCGCTCGGCGCGGCGCTCCTGGAGGTAGCCGAGTACGGCGTTGATCTGGAGGACGACGGTGATCACCAGGGCGTCCTTGATGTCGCCGATGGCTCCGGCCACCACGGCGGCGATCAGCAGGATGCCGATCAGCCAGTTGCGGAACTGGTCCAGGAACTTGAGCCACTCGGGTCGGCGTTCCGGTTCGGCCAGCCGGTTCGGCCCGGAGGCCGTCGCGCGTTCGTCGGCCTCCCGCGTGCTCAGGCCGGTCGCCGGGTCGACACCGAGGCCGGCCGCCACCTGCGCGGGTGCGAGCTGGTGGACGTCCGCCCCAGCGACGGGCCCGGAAGAGACCTCTGCCGCCATTCGCCCGTCCACGGTCACTCCTCACCCGTGCGGACGACGGCGACCGGGCAGTGCGCGTGGTGCAGCAGGGCCTGGCTGACCGAGCCGAGGAGCAGCCCGGTGAAGCCGCCCCGGCCGCGCGCGCCGACCACGACGAGTCCGGCGTCGGCGCTCGCCTCGATGAGGGTGTGGCGGATCCGGCCGCGCGCCAGCCTGCGGTGCACGGTGACATCGGGGTACTTCTCCCCCAGCCCGCCCAACGCCTCGGCGAGCAAGCGCTGCTCCTCGTCGCGCAGCCGGTCCTCGTCGTATGTCACGAAGGGCGGGTCGGACGGGCCGTCGTAGGCGCGCTCGCCCTGGGGGTTCCAGGCGTGCAGCGCTATCAGGTCGGTGCCGTGCAGGGAGGCCTGGGCGAAGGCGAACTCGACGGCTCCCCGGGCCGCGGGTGATCCGTCCACGGCGAGGAGGACCGGCCCGTCCTGGCTCGGCCGACCGCGCACCACCAGCACCGGGCAGGCGGCGTGGGAGGACAGATGACCTGCGGTGGAGCCGAGCAGCAGGGCGCCGAACCGGTTCAGGCCCCGGCTGCCGACCACCGTAAGGGACGCGGTGCGCGACTCGATCTCCAGCACCATCACGGGTTCGCCGACGACGACCTCGCGCATGACCTCGATCCCGGGCGCGGCCTCGTGGGCGCGCCGCTCGGCCTTGGTGAGCGTGCCGTCGATCAGCTCGCGCAATCCGGCGCCGCTCGGCTCCCAGGGCCGTCCGGGCGGCACGAGCGCGGCCGGCCAGCCGAAGGCATGCACCAGCCGCAGCCCCACCCCCCGCAGACCGGCCTCGCGCGCCGCGACCTCCACGGCCGTCAGACTCGACGGTGAGCCGTCCACCCCTACGACAACCGGGCCGTTCATCGCTCTCCCCTTTCCGGGCAGGATCCGCGGGTGCCGTTCGGCTTTCTCAGGGCAAGCCCCCCCGAAAGCCGTACGCCCCTCCCCGGCGGGTCCCCGCCGGGCTCCTCATGACGCGAAGAGGGCAGCGCCGTGCAGCCGGGCCCCGATTCCGGCGGCCTCGGCCGTGCGAGCTCTCCTCGCTGCTCTTTCCCAGCCTCGCCCCTCGTCCGGATCCCGCACAGGGCCGTACGGACCCTGTTGGGGAGCCCATCCGGCCCTCGCCAGGCGGGCGCCGCGCGCCGACTCTGGAGGGGAGGGAGTACACGCGCGGCACGTCGGCATCCGGTGCCGCGCCAACACCGGAGGTGCGTCATGACCGGACCTGTCGTCGTCGGACTCGACGGTTCGCCCGCGAGCGTGACGGCCGCTTGGTGGGCCGCTCGCGAAGCGGCGGACCGGCATCTGCCCATCGTGTTGCTCCACTCGTGGACCACGCAGCCGCTGGACGTGCCCATCCGGCAGGAGGCGCACACGAAGGAACGCTACGGCCGGGACGTTCTGCAGCGGACCGCGGCTGAACTGCTGCACCGTGACGGAGAGCTGAACCTGACCGCTGAACTCGTCTCCGTCCCTGCCTCGCAGGCCCTTCTGGAGCGCGGTGCGAGCGCGTCGATGCTGGTGCTCGGCTCGCGCGGGCACGGCTCCGTGGCGAGCTTCCTGCTCGGTTCCATCAGCCTGCACGTGCTGGGCCTGGCGCCCTGCCCGACCATCGCAGTCCGGGCGGGCGACCCCGCCGTCGAGGCGGGCTGGGACCACCCCGCGGCGGCGGACCGCGACGAGGTCGTCGTCGGGCTGGCGGAGTCCGGCGCCGCTGCCGACCCGCTGCTGGAGTACGCCTTCGCCATGGCCGCGCCGCGCGGCAGGCGCGTGCGGGCGGTACGGGCACTGCCGCTGTCCTCCCTCGCCCCCTTCCGGGACGAAGACGTCGAGGCCGAGGAGCGCGTGCGGCTGGCCGAGGTCCTGGCACCGTGGCGGGAGAAGTTCCCCGACGTCCCCGTTACCAAGCACGTCGCCACGGGCCCCGCCACGCAGGTGCTGCTGACGGCCTCGGCGCGCGGCTCCCTCACCGTCGTCGGGCGCAGGCGCCACCCGTCGCATCTCACGTGGAAGCTCGGCCCCGTCGCCCACGCGGCGCTGCATCACGTGCCCTGCCCGGTCGCCGTCATTCCGCACGACTGAATCGACCAACCACGATCACCGGGGCGAGGACCTTCATGGACCACTTTCTTCCCCGAAAGCCGTTGCAGCGGGTGCTGTCGGCCCTCTCCCGTATGCCACCGCTGGAGTCGCTCCTGCTGGCCGGCACCACTGTCGCCCTGACGGTCGGCGGCATCTTCTGGTGGGCGGGTGCCCGCGATCTCGCCAACCTGTGCTGGGCCGTGGGCACGGTCGTCGCCATCGGACCCGCGGTGGGCTGGGTACTCGGCGCGCTGCGGCGCGGTCACGCGGGCGTGGACCTGATCGCGGTCCTTGCCCTGGGCGGCACGCTCGCCGTGGGCGAGTATCTGGCCGGTTCCCTGATCGCCCTGATGCTGGCCACCGGCCGCGCCCTGGAGGCGGCCGCCCGGAAGCGGGCCTCCCATGATCTGCGCGCCCTGCTGGAGCACGCGCCCCGCACCGCCCGGCGCCGCACCGGCAGCGAGGTGCACGTGGTGTCGTCGGCCGAGGTCGCCGTCGGGGATCTGCTCGTGGTGGGGCCCGGCGAGGTCGTCCCCGTCGACGGGACCGTGGTCGGCGACACCGCCGTACTCGACGAGTCGGTCCTCACCGGAGAGCCGTTGGCCGTGCATCACGCCCCGGGCCGTTCGGTGCGCAGCGGTGCGGTCAACGCGGGCGGTGCGTTCGAGCTGCGCGCGTCCGCGACCGAACGGGACAGCACCTACGCCGGGATCGTGCGGCTGGCCCGGCAGGCCGGGGCCGAGTCGGCGCCCGTGGTGCGGCTGGCCGACCGTTACGCGGCCTGGTTCCTGCCGCTCGCCGTCGCCGTCGCGGGCCTGGCGTGGCTGGTCACGGGTTCCGCCGTGCGGGCGGTGGCGGTCCTGGTGGTCGCCACGCCGTGCCCGCTGCTGCTGGCGGCGCCCGTGGCCGTGGTCTCCGGTCTGTCGCGCGCCTCACGCCGCGGGGTGGTGGTCCGGGACGGCGGTGCGCTGGAGAACCTCGGCCGGGCGCGCACCCTGTTGCTGGACAAGACCGGCACCCTCACCGGCGGGCGTCCCCACGTCGTCGACGTGGTCGCCGCCCACGGCTGGCAATCGTCGCAGGTACTGCGACTGGCCGCCTCACTCGACCAGTACTCGCCGCACGTGCTGGCCCGGGCCCTTGTCGAGGCGGCCCGCGAACGGGGCCTGCGCCTGACCGTGCCCTCGGACATGACCGAGGAACCCGGCCGCGGCGCCGTCGGCACCGTCGCCGGACGCCGGATGGCCGTCGGCCACCTCGACGACGGTGCGGAGAAACCCGCCTGGGCCCGCTCGGTGGACAACCGCGCCGTCCTGGACGGGGCGGCCGTCGCCTGGCTCACCGTCGAAGGCCGCCCGGTCGGGGCCGTCCTGCTGTCCGATCCGCTGCGCCATGACGCGCCGCGCACCCTGCGCCAGCTGCGCGCCGCCGGCATCGAACGGCTCGTGATGCTCACCGGCGACCGTGCGGAACCCGCCCGCGAGGTCGGCGCCGTCCTCGGCCTGGACGACGTGCGGGCCGGCCTCTCCCCCGCGGACAAGGTCGCCGCGGTGCGCGCCGAACGAGAACGTGCGGTCACCGTGATGGTGGGCGACGGCGTGAACGACGCTCCCGCCCTGGCCGCCGCCGACGTCGGCGTGGCGATGGGAGCCCGCGGCTCCACGGCGTCCTCCGAGGCCGCCGACATCGTGCTGACCACCGACCGGGTGGACCGACTGGCCGACGCCGTCGCCATCGCCGTACGGTCCCGGCGCATCGCCGTGCAGAGCGCGCTCGGCGGCATGCTGCTGTCCCTGGCCGCGATGGCCGCGGCCGCCTTCGGTCTGCTCCCGCCCGCCGTCGGCGCCCTACTGCAGGAGGGCATCGACGTCGTGGTGATCCTCAACGCCCTGCGCGCGTTGGGCGACGACCGCGCGGCTCGGCCGGCGCTCCAGCCCTCCACCGAGGCGCTCATCCACCGGTTCGCGGCCGAGCACGACGATCTCCAGGATGTCCTGGAGGCCGTGCGCTCCGCTGCCGACCGCCTCTCGGACAGCCCCGGGCCGGAGGCCGTCACAGCCGTGCGGGACGTCCACCGTCTGCTCACCGAGCGCCTGCTGCCGCATGAGTACGCCGAGGAGCACCAGCTCTACCCTGCCCTCGCCCCCACGCTCGGCGGTCCCGAGGCGACTGCCACGATGAGCCGCGCCCATGTCGAGATCTACCGCCTCGCCCGCCGCGTCGAAACCCACCTCGCTCTGGCCGGCCCCGACGGGGCCCTGGCCCCGGAGCAGCTCGACGACCTGCGCGCCTGCCTGTACGGGCTGCACACGGTGCTGCGGCTGCACTTCACGCAGGAAGAAGAGAACTACTTCTCCCTCGCGCCCTGAGGTGACGCCAGACGAACGAACCGGTGGGGACTCCGAAGCCCGGCAGAACGTGCTCGCCGACGCTACGGCGCTTGCTGGCGTGCTGGACGGGGTCCGGCTCGGTGCTGTGGTGCATGCGGCTGGTCGCCGTCGGCGGCCTCACAGCCTACGCGGAGGCGAGCCGCCGCTTGGCCCGGGTCGAGGGCGTGCCCCGCACCGGGAACAACGGCGACGTGGTCGAGCTGGTCGTCAGGTCCGTCCGCAGCCTGCTCCCGGAACTGCTCGACCTGGCCCACGAACTGCACGTCGGCATCCGCAGTGTGGAGCACGACGAGCCAGATCGTCGTGCCGAAGGGGTTCACCGAGCCGCTGCACGGCGAGGCCGCCGAGCCGGTCAAGGTTCTGGACAGCTTCGACTACGGCCTCCAGGCGCAGCAACAGGGCGGCCCACGCGGCGATTTCGGGAACGCGTGGACGACGCTGCTGTCCCAGGGCGGGGCCCTGCCCGCGATCCTGCGCGACCTCACGATCCTGGCCGCCTCCGCCACCGTCCTCATCGCGCTGGCGTCCCTGGCCCTGCACCACCGGCTGACGACCGACCCCGGGGCGTGAGGCACGGTCGCATCGCCGATCGGCCCTGACATCGGGCCGGTTGGCCCCCACGCCGTTCAACTGCGGTGCGATGTACTGGAGTTGAGAGACAGTTCGGTTCCTCCGTCATGAGAGGGGCAGGGCATGGCAACGTCACGCACGCTCCGCCGTGTCACGGTCGTCGGCACGGTGGCGGCTCTGGGCGCGTCGGTGCCGGCGGTCGCGAGCGACGTCCGGGCGGACAACCCGGCCACCGTCACCACGGTCACCGCTCCGGCCCGCAGCGGGAGCCCGGCAAACACGGTCGACCGGGTCGCCGACTTCTACGGCGCTTACATCGACGTCCTGTACGACTCCGGCCGCAACCGGCTGGCCGACTCGCTGCGCGGCCACTATCTGACCGCGAAGCTACGCAGTGTCCTCGCCCGCTGGGAGGCCACCCATCACAAGGACGGCGTGCTGCGCGCCGAGGGCGTGCCGATCTCCTGGAAGGTGGTCTACAACGACAGCGGGATGGGGCACTGCTGGACTCGCGTCACACTCACGTGGCAGGACGCCGCGAATCGCCTCCACCGGACACAGCTGATGGTCCAGTCCGACCTCGCGACGCAGCTGATCTCCGGCATCCGGCCCGCCTGACGGCCGCCGAGCCGTCTTTCGTGTCCGGCCCGCCCAGCTGCCGGGTCGCTGTCGGAATGGAGCCCGCCCGGCGGCCGGACGGGCCAGGAGCGCAAGGTCCGGTCGGCCGTGCTCACGCCCCGTCCCGACTCGGTCGGGACGGGGCGTGAGTTCGAAGGTGCTGCCGGCGGGGGGAACCGCTTTGGCTGGGCCTTGCTGCGGGAACAGGAGGTCCGTCGCGGGGGTCACCAACGGTCAGTGTTCAGTCGGCTGCAGCTCGGGCGGTGGCATGGCCGGGGGCCTGCAGTTACTCCTGCGTGTGGGGCAGGATGCGGTCGGGTCGGTCCGGGAGCTCCAGCCGGGCCGTCCCCCCAGGTTCGACCCTCACCGCGCGGTCCGGCAAGCGGACGTCGATCGGGGACGCGTCGGATGTCGGGACCGCGATCTCCAGCTTCCCGCGCTCCAGTTGCAGCCGTACGCCCCAGTGGCCCTGGTAGCGCAGCGCGAACCCGTACGAGGACAGTTCGGGCAGCGGCACGGGGTCGAGCCACAGGGCGCCGCCCCGGGTCTCCAGGCCGGTCAGCCCACGCTGGACGAGGTCGAGGGTGCCGGCCATGGCGCCCAGGTGGATGCCCTCGCCGGTGGTGCCGCCCTGCACGTCAGCGATGTCGCCCTGGAGGGCCTCCTGGCAGAACTTCCACGCCTCGGCGCGCCTGGTGCGGGCCAGGACCCAGCCGTGGACCAGGCCACTGAGGGTGGAGCCGTGGCTGGTGCGCTGCAGGTAGTAGTCGACGGTGCGGCGCCAGGTCCCGTCGTCCAGTCGGAGGCCCAACCGGTCGAACAGGCCCGCCAGTTCGGTCGGCGAGAAGAGGTATCCGAGCATCAGGACGTCGGCCTGTTTGGAGGCCTGATAGCGGTTGACGGTGTCGCCCTCCGCCTCCAGGATCCGGTCCAGGCGGCGGATGTCGCCATAGCGCTGCCGGTACTCCTCCCAGGGGAGCTCGGCGAGTTCGCCGTAGCCGGCGAACTGGCTGATGACGCCGTCGTGGAAGGGGACGTGAAGGGTGCGGGAGACGTCCTCCCACTGTTCGATCTCGCCTCCGTCGAGTCCCGTGCGCTCGACGAGTTCGCGGCGGCGGGGCTCCGGCAGCACGTCCAGCAGCTCCAGGGTGCGGCTGAGCACCCAGGCGGCCGTCACGTTGGTGTACGCGTTGTCGTCGAGGCCGGGCGTGGTCGCGTCGGGATAGGCGTCGTGGTACTCGTCGGGGCCTACCACACCCTTGATGCGGTGCCGGCCGAGACTCTCGTCGTAGACGGCGGAGTCCGCCCAGAAGCGGGCGATCTGCAACAGCATCTCGGCACCCTTGGTGTGCAGGAACTCCAGGTCGCCGCTCGCCTCGCTGTACTGCCACACGTTGTACGCGATCGCGGAACCGACGTGGTACTGGAGATGGGAATGGTCGGGCAGCCAGCGCCCCGAGCGGGGGTTGAGATGCAGTTGCTGGGTCTCCTCTCGCCCGTCGCTGCCGCTCTGCCAGGGGTACATCGCACCCCGGCGGCCCACGGCCAAGGCGGCCGTGCGGGCCTGTTCGAGCCTTCGGTGGCGGTAGCGGAGCAGGGCGCGGGAGACTTCGGGGAAGTGCAGGTTGAAGTAGGGCAGCAGGAACAGTTCATCCCAGAAGACATGGCCGCGGTAGGCCTCGCCGTGCAGTCCCCGGGCGGGCACGCCGACGTCGAGGTCGGCGGTGTGCGGGGACAGGGTCTGCAGGACGTGGAAGAGGTGCAGCCGCAGGATGCGGCCCGACTCGCCGGCGACATCGAGGTCCGCCCGGCGCCAGAGCTGGTCCCAGGCCGTGAGGTGGGTCTCGAGCAGGTCGTCGAAGCCGGGAGCCCGGCCCACCCGGTCGACGGCGGCGTACAGCGGGTCGCTGATCGCCGGGTCGCGGGAGGTGTGCAGGGCGACTGTCTTGTCGACGGTGACGGTGCGGCCTGCGGTGAGGTGCAGGCGCGTGTGCTGGGTGGTGCGAGGGCTCCTATTGCGGATCATGACGGGCGCGTCGGCGGTCAGCCGGGCGGCCATGCCGATTCGGATGTCCGAGGTGCGGGTGCGGCAGCGCAGCCACACGGTTTGCGGGGCGGCGATGCCCACGTGCACGTGGGTGAGGTGCCGGCCGTCCAGGTCGCGGTAGCGCGGCACGCCGGCGTTGGTGACGCCGCCGTCCAGTGACGCCTCCACCTCGAGTTCACCGGAGAAGCCCTCAGCCGTGAACTCGGTGCGCAGCGCGGCCAGATGCGGATCTGCCATGTGGACGATCCGCTGCTGACGCACCGACAACACCCGTCCGTCGCCGAGGTCGTAGCGGGTGCGCCGTTCGAGCATGCCCGAGGCCAGGCGCAGGTCCAGGTGGTGCGTGAGCATCGGCGCGGTGTCGGGGGCGAGCCAGTGCCCGTCACTCAGGCGGAAACGCAGTGGCAGCCAGTTCGGGACGTTGACCATGTCCTCGTTCTCGACCCGGCGGCCCGAAACGTCCGAGGTGAGCCGGTTGTAGATGCCCGCGACGTAGGTGCCCGGGTAGTGGATCTCGTCGGCCGCGCACTCCGGGAGCGCGCCCCGGGTGGCGAAGTAGCCGTTGCCCAGGGTGCACAGGGATTCCCTCAGGCGCTGGTTCGCGGGCTCGTAGCCCTCGTACTCCCAGGTCCAGGCCGTCACTCCCACGCTCCTCACGCCAACAGTTCCGAAAGATCCCGTACGACGATGTCGGCGCCGTGCCGCCGCAGCCTCTCCCCGGAGTCCTCGGCGGCGGCCCGGTCCACGCCGACGACGAGGGCGAACCCGCCGAGCCGCCCGGCCTCGACACCGGCCAGGGCGTCCTCCACGACGGCGGCGCGGTCGGCGGGGACGCCGAGCCGGTCGACCGCCGTGAGGAAGAGGGCGGGTCGGGGCTTGCCCGGCAAACCCAGCCGGGCGGCCTCGCCTCCGTCCACAAGAACGTCGAAGAGGTCCACCACTCCGGCCCGGGTGAGCAGTTCCCCGGCGTGGCGGGACGCCGAAGCCGCGGCGACGGGTACCCCCGCCAGGCGCAGCGCACGCACCAGCCGCACCGTTCCCGGATACGCGTCCACGCCATGCTCACGCAGCCGCTCGGTGAACAGCCGTTCCTTGTCGGCGGCGACGTTCCGCACCGTCTCGTCGGTCGCCTCGATGTCGCGCGAGGCTAGGAAGGAGGCGGCCCCGTCGAGGCGGGACTTGCCGTCCACGAACCGCAGGTAGTCGTCCCGTACGTCGAACGGGCGCCGCTGCTCGGGGTCGGCGGGCGGGTGCGCGCGCAGGAAGGCGTCGAAGGCCGTCTTCCAGGCGGCCGCGTGCACCCGGGCCGAGTCGGTGATCACTCCGTCGGTGTCGAAGACGACGGCCCGGATGTCCCGTACCACCGGGGCAAGTGCGTTGAGAGGCGTAGTCGGGGTCAGCGGGCGCTCCACGGTCACTCCGGTTGCGGTACGACGGCTACGGGACTGGCGGCGTGGTGCAGCAACGTGTGCCCTACTCGGCCCAGTTGGAGCCCGAAGTGGCCGGATCGGCGCCGCGCTCCGATGACGACGAGGTCCGCCGCCGCCGATCGCCTCAGGAGCACCCGGCGGGCCGGGCCCTCCACCGTGTCGCGGCGGATCCAGACCCCAGGGTGGTCCGCCATCGGGTCGTGGAGCACGGCGTCGAGCAGGGCGGACGCCTGTTCCTTCGCGTAGTGGGCGGCTTCTCCGGCGATCAGAGAGCGGTCGGCCCTCTGGTGCGCGGGAGCACGCCAGGCCCGTACGGCATCGAGTGTGCACCCGCGTGCCTCGGCCTCGCGGAAGGCGAACCGCACCGCCTCACCGGCGATCGTGGGGTCGGCCACGCCGAGCAGGATCCGCTCGTGGGTGCCGGCCAGACCGGCCTTGTCGCCACGGACCACGATGACCGTTCCGTGGGCGCGGGCCGCCACGGTCAGGGCGACCGAGCCGAGGAGCAGACCGGTGAACTCGCCGCGGCCCCGTGATCCCGTCACCACGGCGAACGCGTGGTGGGCTTCGCTCAGGAGCACGTCCACCGCCTCGCCGGGGACGACGTCGACGGTGACCTTCACGTCGGGGTCGCGTCGGCGGGCGCGCTCCGCCGCGGTGGCGACGACGGTGTCCGCCATCGCCTGCTCGGACTGGCGCTCGGGGCCGACGGACAGCGCGCCGCCTTCGTAGCGCTCCCACAGGGAGGCGTACACCATGCGCAGCGCCAGACCGTGCCGCGCCGCCTCGTCCACGGCCCAGTCGACTGCCCGGAGGCTCGGCTCCGATCCGTCGACACCCACGACCAGGGGCAGCTCCATCACGCCCACCGCCTTTCGTCGGGCCAACAACGCGGCGCGACGCCGGCCCCACTCCACCGTCACACGCCGGCATGGGAAGCCGCAGGGGCCGATCGGCCCTGCCACCTGCCCGAGCAGCCCCTGAGACGGTCGTGCGAGGCCTGGGAAGCTGGAGATGAGCCTGGAGGCTCGTCATGACCGGAGTCCGCGACCGTCGGACCCGGCTCTCGGGTCCGGGCATACCCGAGGAGGCAGTGATGGTTCCTCTCATCCTGATCGGCGCGGTCGGTCTCGTCATCTTCATGGCTGCGTCGGGCATGGTCCGGCGTCCCGGTGAACGAAAGGTCGTCATGGAGAAGCACCTCATCGGCGACCACGACGACCACCGGCGCTACCGCTCGTGATCTCCACCTCGCACGAAGGGATCGATCATGGCCACCGAAGTACTGCGCCCTGTCCACCCCGCCCGGTTGACCGCGGCACTCGACCGGCCACTGTCGCGCTGGCTGTGGCTGGTGAAGTGGCTGCTCGCGCTGCCCCACTACGTCGTCCTCGTCTTCTTGTGGTTGGCGTTCGTCGGGGTGAGCGTGGTGGCGTTCTTCGCCGTCCTGATCAACGGCCGCTACCCGCGTGCGCTGTTCGACTTCAACGTGGGCGTGCTGCGCTGGAGTTGGCGCGTGGCGTACTACGCGTACGGCGCTCTCGGCACCGACCGCTACCCGCCGTTCACGCTCGCCGACGTCCCCGACTACCCGACTCACTGGGACGTGGCGTACCCCGACCAGCTGTCCCGGGGCCTCGTCCTGGTGAAGTGGTGGCTGCTGGCCATCCCCCACTACCTGGTCCTGGCGTTCTTCATGGGCGGGGCGCGGGTGGTCTGGTTCTCGGGCGGGCTCATCGGGCTGCTCACCCTGTTCGCCGGCATCGCGCTGGCCGCCACCGCGCACTACCCGCGCGGCATCTTCGACCTCGTCCTCGGCCTCAACCGGTGGGCACTGAGAGTGGCCGCCTACGCGGCCCTCCTCACCGACGTGTACCCGCCGTTCCGGCTCGACCAGGGCGGCGGCGAACCGGAGTCACTGCCGTGATCACCGCGCTGGTGTCGATCTTCCTGTTTACGCACGGCCTCGTCCATCGGACCGTCTGGCTGCCGCACGCCAGCACCGAGCAGCCGTTCCACCCTCGGCACTCCTGAGCACTCGCCTCGGCGGGACTGTCCCAGGCACCGGATGGGGGTGCCCATGGTCGGGAGAAGCCGAGACAGGGGGGAGAACAGGGCGGCCGTCGCACTCGCCTCGATCACCGCGATGCTCTACGTCATAGCCGGTGCGGCCACCGCGGCACAGAGCGGGGGCTGGGCCGCCGCGGCGGTCCTCGCGGCCTCCGTCGGGCTGGTGCTGAAGACCCTGTGGTCAACCACTGGCTGTCGCTGGGCGTGCTGCTCGACACGGGAGTCATCGCCGCGGTGGGGATGAGCCGGCCGGGTTCGCTGTACTGAGCCGGTATCAGGAAGGGACCGTTCGGCACGGCCCCGGAGACCCTCGGCCCACGCACCGCCCGCCCGGTACGGGGCACCGTGGAAGCAGAGGCCGTCCAGGGAGGCAACCATGACCGAACACGCAGGTGGAATCGTGGTGGGCGTCGACGGCTCCGAGGCCTCCGTGGCCGCGCTGCGGTGGGCTGCGGAGCAGGCACGAGCCCTCGGCACGTCGGTCCTCGCCGTGCACGCCTGGAACCGGTCACCGCGGCCGGGTTCGCGCCCTATGCGCCGACGGCGGGCCGACCCACGGCCGCGGATCAGCGCCAGCGGGCCGCCGAGTTGCTTGCCTCGACCGTTCGAGCGGCATTCGGTCCACACATCGACACCGACCTGCGGGCCGTTGTCGAGGAGGGGGCACCCGCGAGGGTACTGCTGCGGCATACGCGCGGCGCCCTGCTGCTGGCCCTGGGGCGCACGGCCCATGGTCGGTGGGAGCTGCCGGCCATCGGCACGGTGGGCCGCGAGTGCCTGCGGCACGCCACGGTCCCCGTGGTGACGGTGCCCGCCCCCGACCGGCAGCCGACCCCGTTGCGTGCCGGAACATCGGCCGTCGTCCGCAGCGGAGCCGCATAGCCGGGCGGCGCGCGCGGCCAAGGCGTGCCGACACCCATGCCCCCGAGCAGATCAATCCAGGCAGAGGTGAACGTCATGGATGTCCTGGTGGGATACGCGACTGCACACGGCTCCACCCGTGGGGTAGCCGAGCGGCTGGCCGTCGGCCTGGGCCGAGCCGGGCTGAAAGCCGACGTGCGCCCCCTGGAGGCCGTCGACGACGCCGACGCGTACGGCGCGTTCGTCCTCGGCAGCGCCGTGCACAATCAGACCTGGCTCGCCCCTGCCCGGAAGTTCGTACGCGAGAACCTCGACCTGCTGGCGTCCCGCCCTGTGTGGATCTACAGCGTGGGAATGCCAGGGGCGCTGCGGGGGCCATGGAAGAGGCTGGGGCCGATGCAGGCTCCGGTGATCGTCCGGAGCCTGCCGGCCGGTCTGTCCTACCGGAGCCATGAGCTCTTCTCCGGCGTCATCCGGGCCTCCCAGCTGCCGCTCGGCGGACGGATCAGGTTCCGGCTGCTGGGCGGCCGGTACGGCGACTTTCGCGACTGGGCGGCCATCGATGGCTGGGCGGCCGGGATCGCGGCGGAGCTGCTTCGTGCGTGACGACTCCCGCCGTGGGGGGGCGGGGCCATGACGAGACCGTCCGCAGGTTTCCCGGCAGGTTTCCCGGCCGATCGGTGTGGTGCTCTGTGCTGTGCCGGTGTACTGCTCCGAGGTGTGGACGGACGCACGCCTCACACATGGACGGACGGGCGGTGGTCCCCGGTCCCGGGCCGGTGCGGGGCCCGTGTCGGCTTGACCGACTTGATCGGCGGCCGGTGCGCGCGGCGGTTCTGCCTGCGCAGCGCGAGCGAGTCGAAGAGCGCGGCGAGGGCGAAGGCCACTCCCGTCGCCGCGAACAGCAGGAGCGCGAACCGCTCCCAGAACTCCGGCGTGAGACTCGTGCCCACGGTCCTCTCCCCCTCAGGTCGGTGCCATTCCCCCGTGCTTCCAGCCAACTCCGATATGACCGGCGGCACATGAGCCATGCGGCCCGAACGGAGGGCTGGAGAGGCCCTTGCACCGGGGACGCCAACAGAAGAGCCGGCCGGAGGTGAGCCAGTTGGCCGTCCGCAGGCCGGACCCCCAACAGATACGGATCCGGTCCGGGGCCAGTTCCAGCGCCGCGGCCTTGGTTCCCGGTGCACCGTCACGAACCGCGGGCCAGCCATGCAGTGCAGGACGCGCTGGCCGAGGGCCGATCCGTCCTGCGCTACCCGGCAGGCGGGCTCCCGCACGGCATGGGCGCCCGCGAAGCTCGACACCGGTCCTTCCATCCGGGCCTCTTCGCCGTCGCGCGGTCGACCGGCGCCCCGCAGCTCTCGGACCTGACGAATGTTCGCTGCGCGGCCTCGAAACGGGGTTGTCCCAGGACCGGTCGCACAGGTCGCTCCTCCGACGCGGACCGCACTTGTCCGGCGGGCTCCAGACCGGCCCGAAGGCCGGACAGAACCCCCACGAGCGAGCCGCCTGGATCCTGCGCCGGTCGAGTGGCCACTGCGGATCGAACGGAGGGAGGCTTGATGAAGGAGAAGCAGGCGATCCATGTGCCCCGACAGCGGTCGCGATCGCCGAGAAGGCCCGGGACCGGGCGGGGCGATCAGCGGATGGGAGAGAGCCCATGAAGGTCGGAGTGCTGACCGGCGGCGGTGACTGCCCCGGCCTCAACGCCGTGATCCGCAGCGTCGTCCGCAAGGGCGTCCAGGAATACTCCTTTGACTTCGCCGGCGTCCGGGACGGCTGGCTCGGTCTGCTCCAGGGTGATGTCAGGCCGCTGGACATCTCCACCGTGCGGGGGATCCTCCCCCGCGGCGGGACCATCCTCGGCTCCTCCCGCACCAACCCGTTCAAACACGAGGACGGGCTGCGACGCGTGCAGGACACCCTTGCCGCGCACGACATGGACGCGCTCGTCGTGATCGGCGGCGAGGACACGCTCGGTGTGGCCACCGAGCTGAGCCGGCAGGGAATCCACCTGGTCGGCGTCCCGAAGACCATCGACAACGACGTCTCCGGCACCGACTACACCTTCGGCTTCGACACCGCGGTCGGTATCGCGACCGAGGCCATCGACCGCCTCCACACCACTGCCGAATCGCACATGCGCACCCTGGTGGTGGAGGTGATGGGGCGGCACTCCGGGTGGATCGCCCTGCACGCCGGCATCGCCGGTGGCGGCAACGTGATTCTCATCCCTGAGCGGCCGTTCGACATCGATCAGGTCTGTGAGCAGGTGAAGAGCCGATTCAAGATCAACTATGCACCGATCGTCGTGGTCGCCGAAGGGGCCGTCCCCAAAGAGGGTCAGATGATCCTCAAGGACCAGTCGCTGGACGAGTTCGGCCATGTCCGGCTGTCCGGCATCGGCGAATGGCTGGCCCGGGAGATCTCGGAGCGCACCGGCAAGGACGCCCGTACCACGGTCCTGGGTCACGTCCAGCGCGGCGGCACTCCGAGCTCCTTCGACCGGTGGCTGGCCACACGCTTCGGGCTGCACGCCATCGACGCGGTCAAGGACGGTGACTTCGGCGTCATGGTCGCCTTGCAGGGCACCCGGATCGTCCGCCTGCCCCTCGCCGATGCCACAGCGCAGACCAAGCTGGTCGACCCGTCGCTGTACGACGAGTTCGAGGTGTTCTTCGGCTGACCCGCCCCGGCGCTCGCCGAATCGCCGTGGGACCAGCCGCTCCGCGACAAGTCCCACCACCGCCACCAGTCAGGCTTCTGGCCGGTCGTCATCCGGCGTGGGGTACGACCGCCACCGGGCAGCGGGCGTGGTGCAGTACGGCGTGCGTGACCGGGCCCAGTCGGCCTTCGGCCGCCTGCGGATCGGTGCGGCGGCCCACCACGAGCAGGGCCGCACCCCGGGACGTGTTCAAGAGCGCTTCCGCGGGATGGAGCAGCACGACATCGGTGCGGACCGTCACACTGGGATACTTCTCCCGCCACGCGCGCAGCGCATCGGAGAGCTGCAAGACCTCCTGATCCTCCCAGGTGGCACGGTCCTCCTCGGTCACCACCAGCGTCGTCGGAGATACAGCCTCAGCAGGAAACGCCCATGCCTGGACCACCCGAAGACGTGCTCCGCGCGCCTCAGCCACCGAGAACGCGAAGTCCGCCACCTCACCGACCGGGTGATGCCCGTCGAACCCCACAACGATCTGGGCGGCGCCGTGTGCCGCATGCTTCCCTTCCCCGAGGGTGCCTGGCTGTTGAGGCACCAACACCACAGGACAAGGGGCTGCCGCCGCCACCCGCAGGGCCACCGATCCGACCGCGAGACCGTCGAACCCGCCCGTACCCCGTGTGCCGACGACGAGGAGCCCGGCATCGCGGGCGGCGGCGAGGAGAGCAGCGGCCGGGGCTTCATCGGTCTGCTCGCCCCGCACCTCGACATCCGGGTAGCGGTCGCGGAGGTCGGTGACCACCCGCTGGAGCGTCCGCGCACCCATGTGGTGCAGCCTGTCCAACGCCGGGCCCGGCAGGACAGTGCCCGGAAGCGGTGGAGAGGCATGTACCAGGCGCAGTGGAACCCCACGCGACGCGGCCTCCCACGCCGCCCAGTCGGCCGCCGCCGAACTGCGTTCGGACCCGTCGATACCCGCCAGCACAGGGTGACTCATCGTGTCCTCCTTCGACCGGCCTGCACCTCCGCGACCGCCGCACGGCCCGTGTCACCTCTCTTCCACTGTTCCACGGCAGGACGGGTGCGGCGCCCGCATCGGATGTGAGGTCCCGGAAGGTCCTGGTGGCCCGATCACAGCTGGATTCACCAGACCGCTCACGCAGAGTCGGCACCTCGCAGCAGGCGCGCGCCGGGCGGGGTCGTCGTCGGGCCGACCACGGGGCCCGCGTTCGAGAAGATGCGGCCCTGACACCTGGAGCAAGGCGCCCAAACGGCGTGTACGGACTTACATGAGCCTGGCGGGTGCGGGAGCCTGGAGGTGCAACCGTCGATTCCGAATGACCGGAGAGGCGAGCCGATGACCGACATCCAAGGCTTGCTGGGCGACGAGGCCAAGGACCTGCTGGCTCATACCGCCCAGGGGATTCCGAAGGAAGACCTGGTACTGCCGGGTCATGACTTCGTCGACCGGGTCGTTGCCGCAACCGACCGCTCGCCCCGGGTATTGCGCAACCTGCAGTCCCTGTTCGACCACGGCCGTCTGGCCGGCACGGGGTACGTGTCGATCCTGCCGGTCGACCAGGGCATCGAGCACTCCGCGGCGTCGGCGTTCGCAGCGAATCCCCGCTACCTCGACCCCAAGAACATCGTCGAACTCGCCGTCGAGGGCGGCTGCAACGCGGTCGCCAGCACCCTGGGCGTGCTCGGGGCCGTCTCGCGGCGCTACGCGCACAAGATCCCCTTCATCGTGAAGCTCAACCACAACGAGCTGCTGACCTACCCGAACCACTACGACCAGATCATGTTCGGCAACGTCGAGCAGTGCTTCGACCTCGGCGCGGCCGGCGTCGGCGCCACGGTCTACTTCGGCTCGGAGCAGTCGGACCGCCAGTTGCGCGAAGCCAGCGAGGTCTTCGCACGCGCCCATGAACTGGGCATGTTCGCCGTGCTGTGGTGCTACCTGCGCAACCCGGCGTTCAGGAAGGACGGCGTGGACTACGCGGTGTCGGCCGACCTCACCGGCCAGGCCAACCACCTCGGCGTGACCATCGAGGCCGACATCGTCAAGCAGAAGCAGCCGGAGAACAACGGCGGCTACCAGGCACTGGACTTCGGAAAGACCGACCCTCTCCTGTACGACAGGCTCACCACCGACCACCCGATCGACCTCACCCGCTGGCAGGTCGCCAACTGCTACCTGGGCCGGGTCGGACTCATCAACAGCGGCGGCGCATCGGCGGGCACGGGCGACCTCGCACAGGCCGTACGCACAGCGGTGATCAACAAGCGGGCCGGCGGCACCGGGCTCATCACCGGGCGCAAAGCATTCCAACGGCCCACCAACGAGGGCATCGAACTCCTCCACGCCGTCCAGGACGTCTACCTCGATGACAGCGTCACCATCGCCTGACCGGGCACCCCGCCCGACGGCGTAGCCGAGCCCATGCACAAGACCCTGCGTCTACGACGCATCCCCTCCACGGCGGCCTCGGCGGTGAGGCGGGCCTGTCCGCCGTTCCAGGCCACCCCGGCCGAGTCACTGGCCGGGTGTCAGGGCGGTCGGCGGACCCGCGGTGACACCGCCGAGGACGAACTCCACGCCCGTCGAGAAGGTGGCGTCGGTGACGATGAAGAGCACCATACGGGCGACCTCCTCAGGCTCACCGAACCGTGGGAGGGGCTGTCCGTCAGTGAAGGAGTCATCGAAGTCGGCCGTCATCGCGGTGCGCACCGCACCGGGGTGGACCGAGCAGACACGGACCCCGTCCGGGGCCAGTTCCAGCGCCGCGGCCTTGGTCAGGCCGCGCAGTCCCCACTTGCTGGCCACATACGATCCGATGCCGGCATACCCGGTGATGCCGGCGATCGAGGAAATGTTCACGATCACGCCTCCGCCGGCCCGGCGAATTGACGGGGCCGCCGTGCGCATGCCCAGCCAAGCACCCTGAAGGTTGACGTCGATGGCCCGCCGGAAGGATTCGAGGCTCTGTTCCTCGATGGTCCCCCCACTCGAGGATCCCGGCGTTGTTGACCAGCACCGAGACCGGGCCGAGTTCCCGCTCGACCTGCGCCACCACGCTCTGCCAGCCATCCTCGCTGCTGACGTCCAGGTGCGCATAACGGGCCGGGCCGCCGAGTTCCGCCGCCAGGTTCTCCCCTTCGGCGTCGAGGACATCGGCGACCACCACCCCAGCGCCCTCAGCCGCGAACAGGCGTGCCACAGCGGCGCCGATTCCTCTCGCTCCACCGGTGACGATCGCCACCCGCTCGTTGAGACGTCCCATCATGACCTCCTGAACCGATATCTCGACGAAGATCCACAAGGGCGGCATCAGCCGCGGCCGACTCGGCATGACACCACCGGTCACAAGGCCACAGGCCGCCGGCCGGTGAGGTCGGTCAGGGGGGTCGGGCAGATGACCTCCACGAATTGGCCCACCTGGTCTTCGGGCAGATGACGTGCGCAGTCCGCCTGGCCGATCACGCCGATGCGCACTGGGGGTCGACGGTCTCGTTTTCCTGGATGCAGGTGGCACCTGCACGCATGATCGCCCGGCAAGACGTCATGGTCATCTCCGTCGAGCGCCGTTGTCCACGCGGGGAGAGCCCATGGAGCCCGGTGGGCCACGGCTGGCACTCCTCCGGACCAGTGTTCGATTGCTCGCGTCCTGCGCGCATGCCGGGGCACAGGCGGCCAGGTCACCGAGCGGCGACGGACGGGATCTCCTCCAGGCATGGCGGCTTGCAGTCCGGCGCCGCCCGGTCCGACCCGAGACGGGCTCCGGCGACCGGCACAGCGCCATCAGCCGCTACTCAGGTCTCGGCATGGTTGCGGCCGTGATCGGCGGCGTACGCGGCGAAGACTTGCGTCGGCGTTCCTCCCGTATGGAGGAAGCGCTGGTCAAGGATGGCGGCGAGGTCCTGCAGTGCACCGTCCAGCAGGTCACCGGCCAGTCTTACCTCCGGCCGCCCTGCTGCCTGTCCGCGCTGGGCGAGGTCGGCTGCGTAGCCAACCGTGGCCGCCAGCGACGAGTGGTCCTCCCCGTCGTGGAAGTAGTACGCCTCGGCGTACTGGGTGAAGTCAATACGGACGCGTACGACTTCGGTGGCCAAGCTGTCCAGCAGCAGCGCCCCCGCCGTGCAGTCAATCTGCGGCGTCGCCGGGTCTGAGTCGCGCAGCAGCGCCAGCCGGATCGCCAGGACCCTCCTGCGGGTCAGCGCCGGGTAGATCTCCAGAACCCAGGAGACGGTAGCTGTCAGGAGGGCGAAGCCGACGAGGGCCTCCAACGGTGAGACCAGGCGAAGCCAGCCCTCGGCGGGCGCGATGTCCCCAAGCCCCAACGTGGCTACCGTGACGAGCGAGAGGTACAGGGAGTCGAGCCACGCCGGCTCCTGCGCCGCCTCGGAACCGGGTGAGAAGGTGAACGCCCCGGGCATATGGGGCCAGTAGACGATCGCCCAGCCGAGGATAACGATGGCGGCCCACATGCCCACGACCGTCACCATGGCGAGTGGCCCGACGAGCCCGACCACACGCCCACGCGAGCGAAAGCGCCGGGCCAGCCGCCACAGGGCCGTCATGACGAGGCGGCTCAGGCCGCCGTGTCGGGTGGGGTGCCAGAGTGTGTGGAACAGGTCCCGCAAGGTGACCATGACGAGCCCGGCGCCGGCCAACGAGACCAACCACTTCATCCACGTCTCCTAGGGGTCAACTCGCCGGCAGTTCGAGCGTGCAGGTCTCTCCGGGCGCGACGCTCACGGCCCGGTCGGCCAGCACCACGCGGATCGGTGACTCCTCCGAGTCGGGTACGACGATCTCAAGCTGTCCTCTCCGGCGCCGTACCCCGACACCCCAGTGGCCGCGGTAGCGCAGCGAGAACCCGTACTCGGAGAGCGCCGGAAGAGGCACCGGGTCCAGCCACAGCGCGTCCTCGCGTGTCTGCAGTCCCGTCAGACCGCGCTGGACCAGGTCGAGGGTCCCGGCCATGGCCCCGAGATGGATGCCTTCGCCGGTCGTGCCGCCCTGGATGTCGGCGATGTCCGCCTCCAGGGCCTCCTGGACGTACTGCCACGCCTCGGCGCGCCTGGCCCTGGCGAGGACCAGGCCGTGGACGAGCCCGCTGAGCGTGGAGCCGTGGCTGGTGCGCTGAAGGTAGTAGTCGACGGTCCTGCGCCAGAGCTCGTCGTCCAGGTCGTACCCCAGGCGGCGGAACAGGTCCCCCAGCTCGGCGGGCGAGAACAGGTAGCCGAGCATGAGGACGTCGGCCTGCTTGGACGCCTTGTAGCGGTTGACCGTGTCTCCCTCGGCCTCCAGGATCCGGTCCAGCCGCCGGATGCTGTCGTAGCGCGCCCGGTAGGCGTCCCAGTCCAGCTCGGCGAGGTCGTCGTAGCCCTCGAACTGGCTGATGACGCCCTGGTGAAACGGCACCAGCAATCGCCGGGAGATCTCCTCCCACTTCCGTAGTTCATCGCCGTCCAGCCGGACGCGATCGAATAGTTCCTCCCGCCGCCAGGCGGGAAGGCGCCGCAGGAGGTCCAGGGCGCGGGTGAGGACCCATACGGCGGTGACGTTGGTGTACGCGTTGTCGTCCAGTCCCGGCCGGTCGGCGCCCGGGTAACTGTCGTGGTATTCGTCGGGGCCGACGACGCCGCGGATGCGGTAGCGGCCCATGTCGGGGTCGAAGACGGCAAGGTCCGCCCAGAAGCGGGCGATCTGCAGCAGCATCTCCGCGCCCTTGGTGTGCAGGAACTCGGTGTCGCCGGTTGCCTCGCAGTACTGCCACACGTTGTAGGCGATCGCCGAGCCCACGTGGTGCTGGAGCCGGGAGTGGTCCGGAAGCCAGCGCCCCGATCGGGGGTTGAGATGCCACTCCTGGGTCTCTTCGCGGCCGTCGCTGCCGCTCTGCCAGGGGTACATCGCCCCGGCCCGGCCGATCGCGGCGGCCGCCCGGCATGCTCGCGGGAGGCGTCGGTACCGGTAGTTCAGGAGGGCCCGGGAGACCTCCGGGAAGTGCAGGTTGAGGTAGGGCAGGACGAACAGCTCGTCCCAGAAGACATGCCCCCGGTACGCCTCACCGTGCAGTCCTCGGGCCGGCACGCCCACGTCCAGATCCGTGGTGTGCGGGGACAACGTCTGCAGGACGTGGAAGAGGTGGAGGCGCAGGACACGGCCGGCCTGGCCGGGTACCTGGATCTCCGCTCGCCGCCACAACCGCTCCCACCCGGCGAAGTGGGAGTCCAGCAGGGACGAGAAATCCGAAGCCGTGGAAACGCGGTCGAGTGCTGCTTCGAGCGGGTCGCTGATCGCCGTGTCGCGTGAGGTGTGCAGCGCCACGGTCTTCTCGACAGCGGCCGGACGGCCGGGAGCGATCGGGACCACCAAGCGGTGGACGGCACGGCGGCGGGCCGCGCGAAACCCCGACGAGGCCGCAGACCCGTCCGCGAGTAGCGTCCGGGCGGCCATGGCCACACTGATGTCCGAACGACTGGTGTGGCAGCTCAACCAGACCGTGTCGGGCTCTTGCGTCCCCGTCCGCACACGGGTCACATGTCTGCCGTTGAGGGCGCGGTATCGGTGCACATTGCCATTGATCACCTCGCCGTCGAGACAGGACTCGATCTCGATCTCTCCCGACCAGTCCTCGGCCGTGAAAACCGTCCGCAGTGCGGCGAGATGAGGATCCCCCACGTGCACCAGGCGGACCTGTGCAACGTCGAGCACGCCCACCTCGTCGTCCCGGTGACGGAACGCGCGGGTGAGGGTGGCACGGCGCAGGTCCAGGGTGACCCGGTAGTCCAGGAGGGCGTGCGTGTCCGGGGAGAACCACGGGCGCCAGGCTCCCTCAGCGGTACGGAGACGGAACCGCAGCAGCAGCCAGTTGGGGAGGTTGACCAGGTCCTCGTTCTCCACCCGCCGTCCCGCCACGGTCGACTCCAGGCGGTTGTAGCACCCGGCCGCGTAGGTTCCCGGGTAGTGCACCAGGCCCGCCCGGCACTCGGGCGCCGCGCCGCGCGTGGCGAAGTAGCCGTTGCCGAGCGTGCCGAGTGATTCACGCAGCCGCTCGGCAGCGGGGTCGTAGCCCTCGTACTGCCACGTCCACTCCGACATCCGTCGCCCAACGCCGGTTCAGGCCCGCTGCGGAACGACGGCCACCGGGCACTGCGAGTGATGCAGCAGGACGTGGGCGGCCCTGCCGAGTTGCAGACCGAAGCGGCCGTGCCGCCTCAGCGCACCGACGACCACCAGGTCGGCCTCGACCGAGGCGTCCAGGAGGACCTTGTGCGCGGGGCCTTCGACGACTTGGCGATGCACATCGACCTGCGGGTGATTCCGTACAGCGTCGCGCAGGGCGTCTGTGAGGAGAGCTGAGGCGGGTTCCTCGTCGGAACCGGCGGTATCGCCCGCGGTCAGGGGATGGTCCGCGTGCTCATGGGCAGGGCGGCGCCAGGCCCGTACGGCAGTGAGGGCGCAGCCGCGCGCCTCGGCCTCGCGGAAGGCGAACCGCACAGCGGCCGAGCCGTCCGTGGAGTCACCGACGCCTACCACCACCCGGCCGACGGAGCCCTGCCGGTTCCGCTCCCCGCCGCGGACCACAATGACCGGGCACACGGCACGGGCAGCCACCGTGAGGCTGACCGATCCCAGCAGCGACCCGGCGATCTCGCCACGTCCGCGAGAACCCGTGACCAAAGCAGAGGATTCATGAGCCGCGTGCAGCAGCGCGGACACGGCGTCGCTCGGCAGGACTTCGCTCGACACCTTGACCTCTGGGTTGCGCAGTCCGGCGCGTTCCGCGCAGGACGCGGCGATGTGCTCGGCCATGACCTCTTCGGCCGGACGGCCGGCACTGAAGGAGGGGCGGGTTCCCTCGTACCGCTCCCACAAGGACGCATAGACGAGCCGCAGAGACAGCCCGAGGCGCGCCGCCTCGTCCACCGCCCAGTCCACGGCCTGCAGGCTGGAATCCGATCCGTCGACACCCACAACCAGAGGGAGTTCCATGGTCACCACCACCTTCCTGCCGGGCCACTGCCGGAAACCCCCTGTCAATACCGTCGCACCCCCCTGGGGCCATCGCGACACGTGGACCGGCTCTCGCCAGGGGGCCTGGACCCAGGTTGCACTGTGTCGATTTGCGACGATTGTGGAGTCAGGTGAGAGAGCGGGGCGGAGTGCCGCTATTCGCATCGTCACCACGGCCGCCTCATCGGCCTGATATGAGCCCGCCTCCGCTTCGAGGTGATGGTGAGGGTAGGCGACTGTGATTGCCAGGTCCGGTGTTCTCGGCGCCCTGACCAAGGAGCATCAGGAGCGGCTCATGTCGCTGGCTCATGAAGTGTCGTTCGCGATCGACGAGCGTATTTTCAACGAGGGGGGCAAAGCCGACCGCTTCTGGATCATCCATACGCGCACCGTCGCACTCGACGTCCACGTGCCCGGCCGCCGCGCGGCGGTCGTCGAGACCCTCGGCGCCCGGAGCACTGCTGGGCTGGTCCTGGCTGGTCCCGCCCCATCGCTGGCACCTGGGGGCCCAGGCCGCCAGCCCGGTACGTGCCTACGAGTTCGACGCGGCCGCGGTCCTTGAGTTGTGCGAGAACGACCCCGAGCTGAAGCAAGCCCTGTGGACCTATGTCGCCGGAGTGATCGCAGGGCGGCTCAGGTCCGCCAGGGTGCGGCTGCTCGACCTCTACGCGCCCCGCGGCGCCGGCGAAGTGCCCTGACGAGGCAGGACCAGGAGGTCCGAAGTGCCTGAGACCCCGCACATCGTGAGCGATGTGATGACGCAGACGGTCGTGGCCGTCGGACGCGACGCCCCCTTCAAGGAAATCGTCCGGACCATGGAGCAGTGGAAGGTCAGTGCCATGCCGGTGCTGGAGGGAGAAGGACGCGTCATCGGAGTCGTCTCCGAGGCCGACCTGCTGCCCAAGGAGGAGTTCCGAGACAGCGACCCGAGCCGCTTCGAGCAACGCCGACGGCTGTCCGATCTCGCCAAGGCCGGGGCAGTGACGGCGGAGGAGCTCATGAGCACCCCCGCGATCACCGTCCACCCCGACGCCACCCTGGCCCAAGCGGCAAGGATCATGGCCGTCCGGCGCGTCAAGCGGCTGCCCGTGGTCGACGACATCGGCATGCTCCAGGGCATCGTCAGCCGCGCCGATCTGCTGAAGGTCTTCCTGCGATCGGACGAGGACATCGAGGAAGAGGTCCGCCGCACCGTGGTGTCCTACCTCTTCCCGGCCCTCAGCCACGCCCTCCACGTGAACGTCCATGAGGGGGTCGTCACCCTTCGCGGGCACATCCACGACAC
Source organism: Streptomyces sp. NBC_01092 (assembly GCF_045039535.1). Classification (NCBI taxonomy): domain Bacteria; kingdom Bacillati; phylum Actinomycetota; class Actinomycetes; order Kitasatosporales; family Streptomycetaceae; genus Streptomyces; species Streptomyces sp. NBC_01092. Next base: position 910,692 of record NZ_CP108659.1, read on the forward strand.
GTCGCTCATCTCGGTGGCCGTACGCCTCGCGCGCGCCGTGGAAGGCGTCGTGGACGTCGAGCCCCATCTCACCGGTCCGTCAGCCGACCCGGACAGGCCCGAGGGAACTCAGTGAGCGGTTGCCGGTCACGGACGCCGACCTGTTGCGGTCCCTGGCGCGTCAAGGCCGGATGTCGAGTACCTCCGACACCGGGCGGCGCGGTGTGCGAGGGCCTTTGGGGCCGTATCCCAGGCGCAGCAGCATCTGCGTGTAGCCCGTCCCGGACACCGGGTCGCGCAGCGGCCAGCGCAGGTCCGTCCATTCGACGGGCTGGGTGGCGAAGGAGCTGGACACACCCTCCAGGGTGGCCAGCAACAGGACGCGTTCCATGGCCTGGCCGGCGCGCAACCAGTCCTCCGGGCGGTCGTGGATCGTGCTGACCAGGGCCAGTTGAGGGTTCCGCTCGAAGTCCGCCGCGCCCCGTCCCGCCACCTGTCGCGGGCCCGCGAAGTCGCGCATGGGAGCCTTGCCCCCACGCATGCGCGGCCCGAAGGCGTAGTCCGGGACTCCGTCGTCGGTCATGTTGACTGACGGGGCGTCAATACGGGTCCATTCGGCCAGATCCTGGTCGGTGCCACGGTCGCTGAGGTTGCGCGCCTCGGCTTCCCGGACCATGTCCAGCACCTCCTGCAGATGCCATGAGGTGGGAAACGTCAGTACGGCTCCCTCAAGGCGAGCGGCCTCGCTGAGCGCCCTTCGTACGGCATCGGGGATCTCCGTCTCCTCGAAGGGGAAGCGGCTGCTGTGCCGCTCGTGAATCGCCGGATACAGCGCGCCCAGACCGCTCACCCCGCTTCCGGTCTCCCCGCTTCCGGGCCCGCTCAGCCGCACACTCGCGAGGAGCGCCGGGTCGGCCGGCTCGTGCAGCAGCCGGGTCTGCGGATACCAGCCCTCGTGGGCCGCGGCGACCCTCAGGTTCAGCAGGGCGGCGCCGCAGCCGAGGTGCAGGCCGCGGGTTCGGGGGTCGGAGTGCGGCATGGCGCGCTCGAAGTCGGCGCGCAACTCGAACGTGCGGCTGTGCCGGACGTAGCGGAAGTACCAGGGCTGTGCGTTATGCATCGACGGGGCGGCGGCAGCGTCGTGGACCAGGGCCGTCACGCGTTCGTCGGTCAGTGCTTGTTCGCTCACCGGATCCTCCTCTCGCGAGTCGGCGGCACCCGGGACGGGATCAGTCGATCACTCTTCGCTCGGTGACGGGTGCACGTAGGGCGGGCCGCGTCCCGGGGCCCCTCACTGGTCGGCAGGAGTGATGCGCCGGCCTGTGAGGCTCGTGGGCCGGATCGACACCCACATCTCGCGTGCACCGCCCGGCCACGGCGTGGTGTGGGCGTCCTGAGTGAGCCTGCGCACCGCGTCGGGCTCCGTGACGACGCGCGCGGGGCCGACGGCGAGCACGCTCCAGCCCTGGCTCAGGGCGTCGTTCACATGGTCGACCTCGAAGGCGACCTCCTTCCCCGCGGCTGCCGCGGGCGCCGAGCCCGGCGCGGTCCGGAAGAGGATCGCGTCATCGACGACCTCGTAGTTGACCGGCACGACCGCCGGGCGTCCGTCGGCCGCCGACACCGCAATGCGCCCCACGCCATGCGTGGACAGCAGGGTGCGGCATTCCTCCGGGCTGAGGTCCCGCAGCTGAGGGTGCAGCAGCGCATAGCCTTGACCGGGGGGCAGATCGATGCCACCCCCGCGCAGGTCGGCGACGGTGGTGCCCAGGGCGTCGGCCAGCCTGATGAGAGTCGCCACGGTCGGGTCGGCGGGTTGTTCCTCCAGGTACGCGAGATAGTCCGGCGACATCCGGGCGCGACGGGCCATTTCCCCTCGGCTGAGCCTCTGCCTGTGGCGTTCGACGGCCACACGCCGGCCGATGTCTCCGGGGTTGGGTGTCCTGGTCGGCGGGGCGGCCTCCGGCGCGGCCCCCGCATCACCGTGTTCGACTTGACGGATGTGTGCGTCGGGTCCGGGGAACACGAGCGTCACTTCGTCCGTGTCCGACCAGCGCACATCGTAGGGGGGTGTTCCATCCCCATGGTGTAGTCCGACGATCTCGCCGTCGCGCCTGGTGACGCCGGTTGCCGGGCTTTCGATGACGAGATGGTCGCCGAGATGAGCTCGCATGATCGCCGCCCTCTCCTCAGAATGGTGCTGTATCCAACCTGCCACGTACGACACACCGCCGCATGGGCCGACAGACCCCCTTTCCGCACGCAGGATGGGCCGTGCGACTGGCTGTCACGTCCCGGAAGGAGAGCCGACATGCACCACCGAACGGTCGCGGAGCTCATGACTCGAGACGTCGTCCGGGCGCGGCGTGACATGCCGTTCAAGGAGATCGTCAGGCTGCTGACGGAGAACGACGTCACCGCCGTACCCGTGGTGGACGATCTGGACCACCCCATCGGTGTGGTGTCCGAAGCCGACCTGCTGCGCAAGAGCGCCGACCAGGCCGACCCGTCCGGTCGCGTCCCGGTTCCTCACCTGGAGGCATGGGAACGCGCCAAGGCCGAGGGTTCCCACGCCGAGGAACTGATGTCAGCTCCCGCGGTGTGCGCGCGCCCGGAGTGGAGCGTGGTCGAGGCCGCCCGGATGATGGAGGCCCAGCACGTCAAGCGGCTGCCCGTGGTGGACGAGGCGGACCGCCTCCTGGGCATCGTCAGCCGCGGTGACCTGCTGCGGATCTTCCTGCGCCGGGACGACGCCATCCGCGACGAGATCACCACGGACGTGCTGTGGCACACCATGGAGCTTGCGCCCTCGGAAGTGACCGTCGAGGTGCGCGACGGGCGGGTCGACCTCGGTGGCTCCGTCGAGGTCAGGAGCCTGATCCCCGTCATCGAGCGGCTGTGCCGGAGCGTCGACGGCGTGGTCTCGGTCGCCGAGCACATCACCTTCCGGACGGACGACACCCGGCGATCCCCCACCGGCAGCTGAGCCCCCGCACGACACAGCAGAGGCCTGCTGAAAATCGCCCGGCCTCCTGGTCCGGCACCGGATACCGGAGGTCGTGCGCGTCGGCCGCGCCGCCGTCGGTCACAAGGGCCATCCGGCGACCTGACGAGTGCTCGGTCGGGGTGCGCCCACGCCTTCGATGTCGCGCTCGGCGGCATTCACCAGCTGCTGGGCGAGGTCGTGCATGGCCCTGCCTGCCGCCAGTTCGTCGCCGATCTCCGGCACGTTCATGTCCGCAGGATGACAGTGCGCAGCTCCGTGGCCGGTGAGGGCCGTGGTGCCGGTGTTCACTACCACCCGTGCCTTCGTCATTCCCTCGTCGTCCTCGAAAAGATGGAGGCGGACCTTCCATTCCACCGTATGCGGCATCGCTTTCCTCCTCACCTCGGTTCGGACCGATGTGATCCGGATGCGGTTCGTTCCGAGACCTTGCTCCGTGTGGAGACGGCCTGCATCTGCTCCTCGATACGCCTGCGGACTCGGACGGTGAGTGCGTTCAGGTGCTCGGAGGCCGTCGCGCGAGGCGCGACCGGCGCTCGGATCCGACGGGCCGCCGAGGGCAGCTCGCCGAGGTCCGCGGCGAATCTCTCCCGGCACTCGTCGAGCGCGGACCTGGCGCCGGTGCGCTGCCCGTTCCGCATCACCGTCTCCAGCAACGGACTGCCGTCGTCGGGTGGTTGCTCGTCGGCGAGACCGATCACGTCGGCGCAGCCGGCACGGCGGAACACCTGCTTGCGGCCCGGTGCCGTCACTTTCGCCGACGAAAGCTTCATCACCGGGCGTCCGTCGTACTCCACCAGCTTGTACGCGGAGTCCAGATAGGGTGCGTCGGCCGAGACCCCGACGCGGGTGCCGACGGCGTACGTGTCGATCGGGGCTCCGGAGCGGACCAGGTCGTCCACGGCGCACTCGTCGAGACCGCCGCTCGCGATGATCCGTACGTCCGGCAGGCCCGCGTCGTCGAGGACGGAGCGGGCCCGGACCGCCAGGGCTCCGAGGTCGCCACTGTCCAGCCGTACGGCGGAGCCGGGCCCGCGGTCGAGGTCTTTCAGGACGCGCGCCGCGACACGGACGCCGTCCACGGTGTCGTAGGTGTCCACCAGGAAGGTCAACGGGCCGGGATGGGACCGTGCGAAAGCACGGAACGCCTCTTCCTCCGAGGCGAACGCCTCCACGAAGGAGTGCGCCATCGTGCCCACGGCAGGTATGCCGACAGCCGTTGCCGCGGCCACGTTGCTGGTCCCGGCGAAGCCGACCATTGCCCCGAGACGGGCGGCCTGGAACCCGGACTGCGTCCCGTGGGTGCGCCGCAGGGAGAAGTCCACGACCGGACGCCCCGCCGCCGCGAGCACGCATCGCGCGGCCTTCGAGGCGATCGCCGTCTGATGGCTGAGCTGGTTGAGGACATACGTCTCGGCCAACTGCGCCTGCGGAAGCGGCGCGGTGACCTCCAGCAGGGGCTCTCCCGCGAGCACGATCCGCCCCTCCGGCACCGCCCGCACGCGGCCGGTGAACTCCAGCCCCAGCAGGGGCTCCAGATCCCGCCGCGGCCGGTGCAGCGCGGAAGCGAAGGCGTCGACGTCCTCAGGGCCGACGCGGAAGCCGGACAAGTAGTCCAGGGCCGACTCAAGTCCCGCGGCGACCAGGAAGCCGCGCTCAGGAGGAAGGTCGCGGACGAAGAGGCTGAACGTCGCCGGGCCGGTCATCCCCTCCCGCAGATAGGACATGGCCATCGTCACTTCGTACAGATCGGTCGTCGTCGCATCGGACATCAGCTTCGCCTCCTCGGCTCACGTCCGGTCTCCGGCCCGTCACCGGCGGAAGCGCGCGGACCACAGGGGCTCCACCAGATCCCACTCCGCCTCCCACTGCGCGTACCTTCTCCGGTCCAGCAGGTGGTGCATGCCTGCCCCCGCCGCGAAGAACCCGCCGGCCACGCCGAGCGCCGCCAAACCACCCACGAACCAGGCAGTGGTCCTGGCGTTGAGCTCGCTGTTCGGCGGACCGGTGATGGTTCCGTCCCTGTCCACCCACACCCGCACGGTGGCGCCCTTGGGCGTTCCCGACTTCACGAGGGTGGTCGCCGTCCGTACCGTGCCGTTGTCGTCAGTCCAGCGGACCCGCACCTGTTGCTTCCCGCTTGCGGTGACGCCCTTGCCGTCCGACGTCAGCCGGGCGGTGACCTGCTGCCGTTCTGCCGACTGGGCTTGCACGGTGCGCATCGACGAGTCGTACGCCATCAGCCCCGTGCTGAGCGCGGCCACCGGCAGGCCGACGACGAGCGCCAGTATCAGGAAGCCGCGGAACCAGGACTCGAATCTGTCGGATGTACGTCGCAGAGGGTTCGCCTCCTTTGACGTGTGCTCCTGGCGCGACGGGTGCGGGCCGGACGCGTACGGCGAATCTTCTGCGCTCATGAGTCGGCCTCCAGCAACTTGCTGGTCCGTTCCCCCGCTTCGTCCCACCATCCGACGGCAGCGGCCTCCGGTCACAGGGCCGAAGGTCCCTGTGGGGCCGACTTCCGGCCCAGCGGGCGCCGACCGTCGAATTGGTCCGTCTCCCGTTGCACGCGGTCACATCTGGGGAACGATCGCGATGGGACACGGCGCGTGATGCAGTACCGCGTGATTGGTCAGGCCTAGTTGCAGGCCCAGGTGCCCCTGTCGTCTACGGGCGCCGACGATCAGCAGGTCCGCCTCCGACGCGGCCTCCAACAGTGCCCGGCGTGCCGGTCCCTCGACCACCCGCCGGCTCACCGAGGTGCCGCGGTAACGCTCCGCCGGGTCGCGCAGGGCGTCGTCGAGCACCTGTGCCGGCGGGCGGCGATGGGCCTCCAGGGCGTACCACGAGGGGGCTTGAGGTGAGGTGAGAGCACCGTACTGTGCGCTCCAAGCGTGCACAGCGACCAGCTGACATTGCCGGGCACGGGCCTCACGGACCGCGAACTGCACGGCCGTGCCGCTGCCCTCCCCCTCCTCGACACCGACGACGACACTCCCGAACTGGGCACCCCGGTGCTCCGCCGCACCACGCACCACGACCACCGGGCAGTCCGCTCGTGCCGCCACGGCCAGACTGACTGAGCCCAGGAGCATCCCGGCGAGGTCTCCGAGCCCCCTGGACCCAACGACCAGAGCGAAGGCGTTGCGCCCCTTGTCGATCAGCGCGGAGGCCGCGTCCTCGTGCACCACCTCACTCGACAGCCGCACCGCGGGAACCCTCTCCGTGGCACGTTGCAAGGCATGGCCGATCACGTCGGACACCTCGTGATCCCGCGCCGCCGCATGCAGAAGGTGCAGTGGCACCGCGTGCCGGACCGCCTCGTCGGCGGCCCAGTCCACCGCCTCCAGGCTCGCCTCGGAGCCGTCGACGCCGACCACCAGGGGAATCGTCACCGCCCCTGTCTCCTCTCGTGCCAGACCCCACGCCGCCGGTCCCCTCACCCATAGGTCCACATGCGCCGCAGAGGGGAATGGGGTACTCCTCGAATGAGGAAACGCACCACGCTCGGCATGTCGGCAACACCTGCGCAGTCCGGCAATGAGACTCATCAACCGTCATTTCCAGCTTCCTACGAGACGGAGGCAGCTGCCATGCAACCCGTCCTCACCGTGGGCCTCGACGGCTCACCCGAGAGTCTTGCCGCTGCCCGCTGGGCCGCCGACGAGGCCGCGAAGCGGGGGCTCACCCTGCGTCTGCTGCACGCCTGGCCACTGCTGGCGCCGGAACCGACCGACGTCCCCTCGGAAGTCGATCAGAACTACTGGGCGAAGCGTCTCGTCCACACCGCGCGAGCTGAGCTCCAAGCACGCCACCCCGGCCTGACGGTCGTCGAGAGCCTGGTCGCCGACGACGCGCAGAACGCCCTGCTCCAGGCGGCGTCGGAGTCGGAGATGATCGTGCTCGGTTCGCGGGGGCTGGAGCTCGTCGAGAGTTACTTCCTGGGTGACATCAGCATGGCCGTCGTGGGGCGGGCCGAACGGCCGGTGGTGTTGGTCCGCGCCGGAGCCGAGGAAGAGGGGCCGGCCCCAGCACCCGTGAGCCGCGTGGTCGTGGCCCTGAAACTGCACGGGTCCTCCGAGGACCTGCTCGACTTCGCCTTCCACAGTGCTGCGGCCAGGGACGTTCCTCTCCTGGCCGTCCACGGCCGAAGCGTGCCGCTCCACGCTCGTGTGCCCTGGGGGGTGGACCACGACGTCACCGAAGAGATGACGCGGGACGCGGAGGCGCAGTTGAGCGCGGCGCTTCGCCCCTGGAGCGAAAAGTACCCACAGGTGGACGTGGTCGAAAGCATTCGTCTCGCAAGCCCTGCCAAGGCCGTCGTACAGGCCGCCGAAGGTGCAGCGCTGCTGGTCGTCGGGCGACGTGAACACCGTCGCGGCATGGCAGCCCACCTGGGTCCCGTGGCCCAGGCCGCCATTCACCACGGGCGCTGCCCCGTCGCCGTCGTTCCCCATGGCTGATCCTGGCCTCGGCAGGACATCGGTGGGGTCGGTGTGGCAGGCCGACGCGTCCGTGCTCCGGTCCAGTGCCGATCACGACGGCGAGCCGCTGCCACGCGCGGAGGTACGCGAGACCCACACGGCGATCGTGTTCTTCGCCGGCGACCGCGCCTACAAGCTCAAGAAGCCGTTGGACCTGGGGTTCCTGGACTACACGACGGTGGCGGCTCGCCGGGCCGCGTGCGAACGCGAAGTCGCTCTCAACCGCCGCTTCGCCCCCGACGTCTACCTGGGCCTGGGCGAGATCCGCAGCCCCGACGCGGATGAGGCCGAACCACTCGTGGTGATGCGTCGCATGCCGGCGGACCGCCGCCTCTCCCGCCTGGTGCGTGACGGGGCCTCCGTCGACGACGTCCTGCGGGCCGTCGCCCGGCACCTCGCCGCATGGCACGCCGAGGCGCCCCGCGGCCGCGACGTGGACGAGCAAGGCACGCGGGACGCGCTGTCATCGCGCTGGGAGGCCAGCTTCGCGCAGGTCCGGACATTGGCCGACGACGGCTTCGTGCCCGAGGGGGTGGCGGAGGTCGAGCGGCTGGTGCGCTGCTATCTCGCCGGCCGCGAGCGGTTGTTCGACTCCCGTATCGAGCAGGGGCGGGTGGTCGACGGCCACGGTGACCTGCTCGCCGAGGACATCTTCTGTCTCGACAACGGTCCCCGTGTCCTGGACTGCCTGGAGTTCGACGACCACCTCCGCTACGTCGACGGCCTCGACGACGCAGCCTTCCTGGCCATGGACCTGGAGCAGCTCGGGGCCCCGGAGGCCGCGGCGTACTTTCTCGCCCAGTACAGCGAGTACTCCGGCGACCCCGCGCCCCCCTCCCTGTGGCACCACTACGTCGCCTACCGTGCCTTCGTCCGCGCCAAGGTCTCCCTGATCCAGGCCCGCCAAGGCGCGCCCGGCGCTGAGGCAGCGGCGCGGCGGCTGGTCTCGACGGCGCTGCGTCACCTGCGCACCTCCGCCGTCGGCCTGACGCTCGTCGGCGGGCTGCCGGGCAGTGGGAAGTCCACCCTCTCCGGAGCTCTGGCCGACCGGCTGGGGGTCACACTGCTCAGCAGCGACCGCCTCCGCAAGGAAACGGCGGGCATCCCCGCCGAGCAGTCCGCAGCGGCCGGCTACGGCGAGGGCCTGTACACCCCCGAGTGGACGTCCAGGACCTACGCCACCCTCCTCGACCACGCCTCCACCCTGCTGTCCTCCGGCGAATCCGTCGTCCTGGACGCCACCTGGTCCGACACGGCACAGCGGGAGGCGGCTCTGCACGTGGCCGAACGCACCAGTGCCGACCTGGTGGCCCTGCACTGCCACGTACCGGGCGAGGTGTCAGCGGCCCGCCTGAGCGCCCGTGCCCCCGGAGCGTCCGACGCCGACCTCGACATTGCCACCACCATGGCCGCCAGGGAACAGCCGTGGCCCGAGGCCGTCGCGGTCGACACCAGTGGCCCGTTGGAGTCCGCGGTCGCGCAGGCACTGGCAGCCGTACGCCCGTGGGGCACCGGCCAGGCCCCGGTTTTCCGCCGCCCCTACATGGAGCCGGACTAGATGAGCGGGAAGCCGCCACGGTTCGCGGGACGTGGCGCATTCCCGCACGGTGGGTTGTAGAAGGGGGAATCCGGCCGGTCTGGCCGGGGCGGCAGAACTGGGCGTCGTACGCCCGTTTCGGCCCTTCGGGAGGAGGCCACCATGGGCGCCACCACGGGTGAACAGACACCGCTCGCCCCTGGCGAGGCATGGCGGGCCGTGGCCGCATGCATTCTCGCCAGCTTCGCGCTGCTCGCGCGGCACCAGGTCCACCTGTCGAAGGAACGGCTGGGGATGCGACTCCGCTTCGCCGACGACACCTCCGCCCGGGTTTACCGGGAAACACGCCTCGGCAGCGGCTTGGCGGAGGACCCCTGCACGCTGGTGGTCACCTTCCGGCTGCGCCTGGTCCGCGGGCCCGCGCACGCGCTGTTCCGCAGGGAGAGCCTGCTGAACACCCCGCTGTTCGTCGGCTTCCCCGGTTTCACCTCGAAGCTGTGGCTGGCCCACGACGAGCACGGTCGATACCGCGGCGTGTACGAGTGGGACGGCCCGGAGCGAGCCGAACACTACGCGCGGTCGCTGTGGCGGGTTCTGGCCCTGGTCAGCGTGTCGGGTTCGATCCGCTACGCCGTTCTGCCCGGACTGCACCGAGACGACGTGATCGCAGACCCAGGGCTGATCGAGGGCCCTGCTTCGCACGACGCCGAAGCATGGTGGCGCATACAGGCCGGGACGTGACGACAGCGGTGGACGTCCTCGTCGTCGGGGCCGGTACGACCGGCCTCACGCTGGCGCTCCAGGCCCATGACCAAGGAGCATGCATCCGGGTGGTCGAGCGGCGGCCCGAGCCGTTCCGGCCCTCCCGCGCGCTCATTCTGCACCCCCGCACCCTGGAAGTCCTGCGCCCGCTCGGTGTCACGGACGCCGTGCTGGAGTCGGCGGACACCGCCCCGACAGCCGACCTTCATCTCGGCTCCCGCGTCGTCGAAACGACGCTCGCGGACCTCGCGCTGCCCGACACGGCGTTCCCCCATCTGTCACTCGTGCGGCAGATGGACGTCGAAAGGGTGCTGACGCAGGCGCTCGCCGACCGCGGGGTGACGGTGGAACGAGGCACCGAACTGATCACTGCCCACGACGACGGGCACAGCGCGCGGGCCGTGCTGCGCTCGCGGCGCGGCATCGAGGAGATCCGCTGCCCCTTCGTCGTCGGCTGCGACGGCCCGGCCAGTACCGTGCGGGCCTGTGCCGACATCGGTTGGCACGGCAGGCCCTATACCGAAGAGGTGGTCCTCGCCGACCTCGACCTCAGCGGCGTCTCCAGCCCTTCCGGTGCCCAGGTGTTCGCGGGACGCCAAGGACTGTTGTTCCTCTTCCCGCTCGGAGAGCAGGCCACCTGGCGGCTGCTGGCCACGCGGGCGTCTGCCGGCGGGGCCGGGCGGAACTTCGGCCAACCCGGACCCGCCGTCCCGAGAGCCGAGCTCCAGCGCCTCCTGAACGAGGCGGGGCTGCAGGCACGCATCGAGCGTCTCGCGTGGTCCGCACGGGTGCCGCTGCAGTGCAGCCTCGCTCAGCGGTTCCGCCGTGGGCGGCTCTTCCTCGCGGGAGACGCGGCCCACAACTACTCACCGGCCACCGGCCAGGGCATGAACGCCGGCATCCAGGACGCGGCGAACCTCGGCTGGAAGCTTGGATTCGCGGCAGGCCACTCCTGGGATGAGTCCGCGGACGGCCTCGGTACCGAAGTGCTGCTCGACTCCTACGACAAGGAGCGCAGGCCGGCTGCGCACCGACGGGTGATCCTCACTCACACGGCGTTCTGGGCAGAGGCATCGACCGGCCGGATCCCCTCATGGCTGAGGGCGGTTGCCGCTCCGCGCGCAGCCCCGGCCATACCCGCCCTCCTGGACCGGCGACGGCTTGTCGCCGAGGGCATCCGTCTCGTCTCCCAGCTGCGGGTCAACTACCGGCGCAGCCCTCTGTCGGTGGAGGGAACACCGCGCCTGCGTGGTGCTCCTCGCCCCGGAGACCGCCTCCCGGACGCGACCGTCAGCATCGGAGGGCCTCCCCAACGGCTGCACGAACTGCTGGCCCGCCCGGGTGTGCACCTCCTGCTGCAGCGCGACGCCGACCCGCTGCCGGACACGGCGGCCGGTCCCCACGTCACTGTCTTCCGCCTCACGAACAGCCCCGGCCGCGGTCTCGTGGCCGTCCGTCCGGACGGGCACGTCGGCTTCCGATGCGGGACCGCCGACGCAACCGGGGTGAGCAGCTGGCTGGCATTGATCGGCGCAGCCGCATCTCCACCCGTCCAGCCCTGAACACCGGGCTCATGAACACCAGGCCATGGAGTCAACGATCCTGCGGAGTCCAACGCCCAGATGGCCCAGGTTGCCCAGGCGTCCTTCCGGAGCGACGGTGGAGAGAGTCGGCCGAGGAGCCAGAGAGTGGGTGCCCATGCGAGCCCTCGTCTACCACGGCCCCGGACAGATCTCCTGGGACACGGTCACGGATCCGGCGATCGAGGAACCGACCGATGCGGTCGTGCGGGTCGTCGCCACCACCATCTGCGGCACCGATCTGCACATCCTGCGCGGAGACCTGCACGAGGTGAAGCCGGGGACGGTCCTCGGTCACGAGGCAGTCGGCGAGGTCGTGGAGGTGGGCCGAGACGTCCACGACCTGAGCCCCGGGAGTCAGGTGATCGTGTCGTCGGTATCGTCCTGCGGCCACTGTCCGGCGTGTCGTGACACCAAGCTCGGTCAGTGCAGCGGGGGCGGCGGGTGGATCCTCGGCAACCAGATCAGCGGGACCCAGGCCGAGCTCGTGCGGGTGCCCTTCGCCGACTACTCCACCCGCCGACGGCCCTCCGCGCTCCCGCTCCATGACGCGGTCCTGCTCTCCGAGCTCCTTCCCACCGCCTATGAGGTCGGAGTGCGGAACGGACACGTGGGCCCGGGAGACACCGTCGTCGTGGTGGGCGCAGGGCCCGTCGGTCTCGCCGTGGTGATCCTCGCACGGCTCTACTCGCCCCGCCGGATCATCGTGACGGACCTGTCCGCCGCCCGGCTGGAAGCCGCGGCCCGGATGGGTGCCGATGCCGCCGAACCTCCGGGAACCATGATCGCCGACCTGTCCGATGGACCGGGCGCCGACGTGGTCATCGAGGCGTCGGGGGAACCGGACGGCTTCGTCCTGTGCACCCGCGCCGTCCGCGCCGGAGGACACATCGCCAACATCGGCACCCACGGCAAACCGGTCACTCTGCATCTCGAGTCCTTGTGGCGCAAGAACGTGACGATCAGCACCGGCCAGGTGGACACGTCCTCCACGCCGTGGCTGCTGGAGCTGGTGCGATTCGGGCACCTGCCCATCTCCCGGCTGGTCACCCACACCTTCGGCTTCGATCGGATGGAGGACGCCTACGAATTGGCCGCGCAGAGCACCACCTCGGGCGCCCTCAAAGTCGTACTGCATCCTGAGTGAAGGCCGGTCGGCAGAGTCCGAACAAGGCCGTCCAGTCCCTTGTCCCGGCCCGTTCGGCCCTACCACTCGCCGGCCGACGGCGGTGCCATGGAAGTGAGCCGAGGGCCACAAGGAGGCACGGCGAAACGGAGCGATACCGCGCACCGTGCAATTCGGGCCCACAAGAAGCGGGCGGCCCTCGGCCCCATACACGTCGGCTGTGCGCCGCGCGCCGTCCCGTCGGGTCGTCTCCTGTGGCCGAAGTGCAGCTGGGGCCGGGCTCGACGACTCTGGAGATCGGGGGCAGTGCCGGGAGGAACGCCCATGGCCTGGGAAACGATCCGCAAAGACACCGCACAGGTCGTTCCGCCCCGTCTCGCCGACTACGACCGGGCTCGCTCCGAATTCACCTGGGTGCAGGCCCGCACGGCCCTGACGGGGCTGCCCGACGGCGGGCTGAACATGGCCCACGAGGCCGTCGACCGGCACGCGGCCTCGGACCACGCGGACAAGGTCGCGCTGCGGTGTGTCGCCCGGGACGACTCCGTCTCGACGGTCACCTACCCGGAACTGGCCCGCCGTACCGCCCGCTTCGCGAACGTCCTGCGGTCACTCGGTGTCGGCCACGGGGATGGGGTGTTCACCCTGCTCGGCCGCTGCCCCGAGTTGTACACCGCGGTGCTGGGCACGCTGAAGAACACCAGCGTCCTCTGCCCGCTCTTCTCCGCTTTCGGACCCGACCCGGTGGAGCAGCGGCTGCGTCTCGGCGATGCGCAGGTCCTGGTCACCACCGCGGCCCTCTACCGGCGCAAGGTCGCCGAACGCCGGGCATCGCTCCCCGGTCTGAAGCACGTCCTGATCGTCGGACCCGGCGCTGAGGACCTGCCGGGCACCGCATCCTTCGACGACCTGATGTCCGGTGCCCCGGACACCTTCGCCATCCCGCCGACGTCGCCCGACGACATGGCCCTGCTGCACTTCACCAGCGGGACCACCGGCACTCCCAAAGGCGCGGTCCATGTCCACGAGGCCGTGGTCGCGCACTACGCCACAGCCGCATACGCGCTCGACCTGCACCCCGAGGACGTGTACTGGTGCACCGCCGACCCCGGCTGGGTCACCGGCATGTCGTACGGAATCATCGCGCCCCTGGTCCACGGTGTGACGGTGGTCGTCGACGAGGGCGACTACGACGCCCGGCGCTGGTACCGGATCCTCGGCGAGCAGCGGGTCACCGTCTGGTACACCGCGCCCACGGCCCTGCGGATGCTCATGCGCGCCACGCCCCGCCAGGGCCCGTACGACCTGCCGCGCTCCTACGACCTGTCGGCGCTGCGCTTCATCGCCTCCGTCGGTGAACCCCTCAACCCGGAGGCCGTCGTGTGGGGCCGGGACGTCCTGGGACTGCCGGTGCACGACAACTGGTGGCAGACGGAGACCGGTTGCATCATGATCGCGAACTTCGTGGCCTGCGAGATCCGGCCCGGCTCGATGGGGCGGCCGCTGCCCGGCGTCGAGGCGACCGTGCTGGAGCAGGGCGAGGACGGGCGGGCACGGGTCACCGATGGCCGGGTCACGGAGGTGGAAAGCCCTGACGTCGAGGGCGAGTTGGCGCTGCAGCCGGGCTGGCCGTCGATGTTCCGCGGCTATCTGCACGACAAGGAGCGCTACGACGCCGCGTTCGCGGACGGCTGGTATCTGACCGGAGACCTGGTCCGCCGGGACGCGGACGGCTGGTACTGGTTCGTGGGACGGGCCGACGACGTCATCAAGTCGGCGGGGCATCTGATCGGCCCGTTCGAGGTGGAGAGCGCGCTGATGGAGCACTCGGCAGTGGCTGAGGCCGGGGTGATCGGGCGGCCGGATCGGGTCGCCGGGAACGTCGTCAAGGCGTTCGTGTCGCTGCGCCCCGGTGTCGAGCCGACCCCGGAGCTGGAGCGGGAGCTGCTGGCCTTCGGCCGCCGCAAGCTGGGCCCCGCCGTCGCGCCCCGGGAGATCGCGTTCGACCAGAACCTGCCGAAGACCCGTAGCGGGAAGGTGATGCGCCGTTTGCTGCGTGCGCGTGAACTCGGCCTGCCCACCGGCGACTTGTCGACCTTGGAGGGATCCACATGAGCGTGGCCCGCCCCACCCGTACGCGGAAGGACCCGGCGCCTGAGAAGTCCGGCAAGAAGGCCGCGACGGCCAAGACGAGTAAGCACAAAGCGAGCACCGGGCCGGTCGGCCCGCCGGGTGCCGGGCACCGGACGGACCTGCTGACGGCGATGCTGCGTATCCGACGCTTCGAGGAGCGGTGCGTCGAGCTGTACAGCGCCGCGAAGATCCGAGGCTTCGTCCACCTGTACATCGGCGAGGAGGCCGTCGCCGTCGGCGTGAACGAGGTACTGACCCCCGACGACGCGGTCGTCTCCACGTACCGGGAACACGGCCACGCCCTGGCCCGCGGGATCACGGCCGAGGCCGTCATGGCCGAGATGTACGGCAGGACGACGGGGTGCAGCGGAGGCCGGGGCGGATCCATGCACCTGTTCGACGCGAGCCGACGCTTCTACGGCGGCAACGCCATCGTCGCCGGCGGACTCCCCCTGGCCGCCGGCCTCGCACTCGCCGACAGAATGCGCGAACAGTCCCACGTCACCTGCTGTTTCTTCGGCGACGGAGCCTTCGCCGAAGGCGAATTCCACGAGACCGCCAACCTGGCGGCCCTGTGGAAGCTGCCCCTGCTGCTCGTCTGCGAGAACAACCTCTACGCCATGGGGACGGCCCTCGAACGGCACGAGGCACAAACCGACCTGGCCATGCGCGCCGCCTCCTACGGCATGGTCGCCTGGGCCGTGGACGGCATGGACGTCGAGGCCGTCGAGCAGGCCGTCCGACGGGCCGTCGAGGGCATCCGGGCCGGCACCGGACCGCACTTCCTGGAGCTGCGCACCTACCGCTTCCGCGCCCACTCGATGTACGACCCGGACCGGTACCGCGAGAAGGGAGAGATCGAGCAGTGGAAATCCCGTGACCCGATCAGCCTGCTCATGGACCGCATGCGCGAGGACGGTGAGCTGGATGACAAGGAACTCGCCCGGATCGAGCAGCGGATCACCGACGACATCGACCACGCAGTCGAAGCCGCCGAACAGGCACCCGAGGAGCCTGTCGAGCACCTTCTCCGGCACGTCACCAGTTCCTCGTCGGAGGCGGTGAGTTGACCATGGGTGCCGATGGGACGGTAGAGGCGAAGACGAGCTACCGCGAGGCAATGCGCGATGCCCTGCGCGAGGCACTGCGCTCGGACGACCGTGTCTTTCTCATGGGCGAGGACGTGGGCCGGTACGGCGGCTGCTTCGGCGTCAGCCTCGGCCTGCTGGAGGAGTTCGGCCCCGAGCGCGTTCGCGACACCCCGCTGTCGGAGTCCGCGTTCGTGGGCGCCGGCATCGGCGCGGCCCTGGCCGGACTGCGGCCCGTCGTCGAGATCATGACGGTCAACTTCAGCCTGCTCGCCCTCGACCAGATCCTCAACAACGCCGCCACCCTGCTGCACATGTCGGGCGGCCAGTTGCCCGTACCGCTGGTCATCCGTATGACCACGGGCGCCGGACGGCAACTCGGCGCCCAGCACTCGCACAGCCTGGAAGGCTGGTACGCGCACATCCCCGGCATCCGCGTCCTTAGCCCCGCCACCCTCGAGGACGCGCGCCACATGCTGGCCCCTGCGCTCGCCGACCCCGACCCCGTACTGATCTTCGAGCACGGAAGTCTCTACAACGTCTCCGGGGAACTCCTCCCGCCCACCGCGCCGGTGGACCTGGACCACGCCGCGATCCGCAGGCCCGGCACCGACATCTCCCTGATCACGTACAGCGGTTCGCTGCCCAAGGCGCTTGCGGCGGCGGACGAGCTGGCCGCCGAGGGCATCAGTGCCGAGGTCATCGACCTGCGTACGCTGCGCCCCCTCGACGACGCGGCCATCACGGCTTCCGTGGTCCGGACCCACCGCGCGGTGGTCATCGACGAGGCTTGGCGGACGGGGAGCCTCGCCGCCGAGGTGTCCGCCCGCATCGCGGAAGGGTCGTTCTACGAACTGGACGCACCCGTCGAGCGGGTGTGCAGCGCGGAGGTGCCCATGCCGTACGCACGGCGACTGGAGGAGGCAGCCCTGCCACAGACCGGCGACATCGTCGCGGCGGTCCACCGGGCGGTGGACTGACCATGGGTGAGTTCACCATGCCGTCCCTCGGTGCCGACATGGACGAGGGCATGCTCCTGGAATGGCTGGTGGGACCCGGTGACCTCGTGCACAAGGGCGATCCCGTCGCAGTCGTCGAAACCGCCAAGTCGACCATCGAGGTGGAGTGCTTCGAAACCGGGACCGTGACGGAGGTGCTCGTCGAGCCCGGCACTACGGTTCCGGTGGGGACGCCGCTCGCGCTGATAGAGCCGCCGACGGAAAAGCCAAGGAAACCGGAGAAACCCCGCAAGGCGAAGGAGCGACGACCGGTCCCGCACGCACCGAAGAAGGGCAAGCCCCCCGAGCACGAGCCCCCGTCCCCGCCGCCCGAACCTACTCCGGTCCCGGTCCCGGCGATCCCGGTGGCGGTGCCGTCCGCCGCCCAGCAGCCCGGCCACATCGAGGCCGGCCCCTTGGTCCGGCATCTCGCGGAGCACAGCGGTGTCGATCTGGAGACGCTGCACGGCTCCGGCCCCGGAGGACGCGTGACCCGAACCGATGTCGAGGAAGCTGCGGCCGTCCGGGCCACTCCGCTGCCACCGCGCGTGCGCGCCACCCCCCTCGCCCGGCGACTCGCGGCCGAACTGGGCGTCGACCTGACCACGGTGACGGGCACGGGCAAGGAGTCGGCCGTCCGTGCCGCGGACGTGCGCCGGGCAGCCCCCGGCCCGGCGGCCCCGGTCCCGCCCACTCATGTAGGCCTCACCCCGGAACGTTCCGCACGTCCGTCCGAAGCGCGGACGGCGGCCATGCGTCAGGCGATCGCCGCCCTCATGACCCGCGCCAACCGGGACATCCCCCACTACTACCTCTCCACGACCGTGGACATGGCCCCCGCCATGGACTGGCTGCACGACCACAACCGGCGCAGCCCCGTCGGTGAACGGCTGCTCCCCGCGGCCCTGCTGCTCAAGGCGGCCGCCCTGGCGGCCCGGGAAGTACCCGAACTCAACGGCTTCTGGACCGATGACCACTTCACCGCAGGCGAGGGCGTCCACCTCGGCGTGGCCGTGTCCCTGCGCGGCGGAGGGCTCGTCGCCCCGGCGCTGCACCACGCCGACACCTTGGCGCTCCCGCAGCTGATGACCGCCCTCAAAGACCTGGTCACCCGGGCCCGCACGGGCAGGCTGCGCGGCTCCGAGGTGTCCGACGCCACGATCACGGTCACCAACCTCGGCGATCAGTGCGTGGAGACCGTCTTCGGCGTGATCTACCCGCCCCAAGTGGCCCTGGTCGGCTTCGGGCGGGTGGTCGACCGGGCATGCGCCGTCGACGGCCTGCTGGGCGTGCGGCCCGTGGTCACGGCGACCCTCTCTGCCGACCACCGAGCGACGGACGGCGCCGTCGGTGCCCGCTACCTCACGGCGGTCACCCGCCTCCTGCAGACCCCGGAGCAGCTGTGAACATGAACCGAACCGATGCACTGGCCATGGTCAGGGAGTCGCTCTCCGCCGTCGTCCCCGGCGATGACGTCGCCGCTCTGGGTCCCGACGACGCCTTCCGCGACGCGCTGGAGATGGACTCGCTGGACTTCCTGAGCTTTGTCGAGGTCCTGAGCGAAAGGTCCGGCGTTCGCATCGAGGACGAGGACGCACCCCGGCTCACCACGCTGTCGGGCAGCACCGACTTTCTAGTCGCCCACACGCCGTGAGGTGCACCCCGTGGACGGTCACAGCTCAGACCGCCTCGGTGTCGTCGACGACACCGACCACGTCGTCGATGTCCCGTACCGACGCGAGCAGTTCGGGGACAGGAGCCTTGTCCAGTCTCCCCCTCATCGTCACCACGCCGTTCTCCACGCTCACCTCGACAGCGCGCGGATCCAGCAGGTGCTGACCGGCCAACGACTCGACCTCGGCCCGGATCTCGGCATCGTCACGGATCAGCGCCCACAGGAGGTCGCGCCGGCTCACCACGCCGACAAGCCTGCCGCGATAGTCGGTCACGGGCAGCCGCTTCAACCGTGCGTGGGCGGCGGTCCACGCGGCATCCGCCACTGGCTCCGCCGGGTGGACGGTGACCGGCGGGAAGGTCATCAAAGTGGCCGCCGTGTCCCCGTGGCCCTTCTCGTACAGGTGGTGCTGCCACAGCCTGCCGACAGGTCCGTGCCGACGCGGTTCCGCCGTGACGGCGGCCTTGGCCAGCAGATCCGACTCCGACACGACACCGATCACGTGGTCGTCGGCATCGACCACCGGTACGGCGCTCACCTGCTCGCGGGCGAGAGTGTGGGCCACGTCCCGAAACGGCATGTCGCCGGGGACGCAGGCAGCCGGCACCTGCATGACGTCCCGCACCCGGAGTACGGGCGGTCCTCCGGCGGGCGGCTCGGGTACGTCAGGGGTGCGCGGCCGGGTACCGGGAGCACGCTCCGGCTCCTCGGCACTCCTCGCCGACGCGGCAGCGGCGACTGCCGCAAGGTAGCGGCCCAACGCGTCCTGGCGAGGCTCCTCCTGAGGCGTCCAGGGGCGGCCCGGCGTGGAGCGGCGGGCTTCCTTCTGCGCGGAGTTCTGCTCGAAGTCGCTCACGGCTGCCTCCCGTGGACGCCGTCCCCCTATGCGGTCAGTCTCGCATCGATCCACTGGTGCAGCCTCCGGGCCGAACGGCCCCGATCAGGGACGACTGGCCCAGCGCGGCGCGACATGCCATCGCCTACCAAGGAGACTGGGAAGCGGGGCCTGCGGCCACCTGGAGGAGAGCTCGTGACGGGTTTCCGGGACTTTCTTACGAGGTTCCGGCCGGCGGCATCGCCCGGCCGTGCCGCACCAAGTGGTGTCCCCGCGGACCGCTCGGCCGAACTCCGTGCGGAGCTCGCACCGCCCTTGGCCCTGCTCGAACAAGTGGAGGCGGAAGCCCGGTCCGTCCACGAGCGGGCCGAGGCCTCCGCCGCGGCGCGCCGACGGGAAGCCGAACAGCAAGCGGAGGAGATCGTCGCCGAGGCGCGGGAGGAGGCCGGCCGGGTGCGGGCACGCGCCGCCGAGCAGGTGGAGCGTACGGCCGAGGCCGACGCGGCGGCGCTGCTCGCCGAGGCAGAACGCGAGGCAGCCGCCGTCCGCGACCGTGCCAGGAACCGGACACCCGCGCTCACCGATCGTGTGCTCGCGCTGGTGGTGGAGGACCTCTCCGCAGAGGAGGGGCCCCCACTCGCACCGGCGGATCAACCGACTCCAGGCCCGGAGAGGCCGACGGAGGGAGGTCCCTGATGGGCGCCGGATGGGTGGCGGGCGTGACCCGGGCACGGGCTCTGCGGACCAGGTGTCTGGGCGCCGAGGGCGTCACGGAAGTAGCCGCGTCCCGCACCCTCGATGACGCCCTGCGCTACTTGGCGGCCACGCCGTACCGGCACGATGTCTCCCCGGGCACCACGCCGGACGAGGCCCAGCGGGCGGTCTCGGCGACACTGCTGTGGCATCTCCGGGTCCTCGCGGGCTGGCAACCGGCCACCGGCGCGGACGTCATCCGGGCACTCGCCGCCGGATTCGAGATCTCCAACACCGAGCACCATCTGAGAGCTCTTGGGGCCGACCCGCGACAGCCGGACGCGGAACGGCTCCCTACCCCGCCCTACCGTCTGGGCGGACTGGCGACGGCCTGGACGCGGCTCGCCCGCACCCGTACGCCGCCGGAGCTGCGCACCGCTCTGGCGGCCTCCACCTGGGGCGACCCCGGGGGCGACTCCCCGGCCGCGGTCGCCACCGCCATGCGGGTCTCCGCCGCCGTACGGCTGGCCGCCGCCGTTCCCGACGCGGCGCGCTGGGCGGCGGCGCGGCTCGCCCTGCTGTTCGGCCGCGAGGTGTTCGTCGTCGGCCGCAGGATGCCGGAGGTCTCGGTCCGTCGGGTGGCCCGCCTGCTCGGCGCCCGAGCGTTGGGCGCGGGGTCGTACGCCGACTTCCGGCAGTCGCTGCCGGTCACCGCGAGGTGGGTGCTGGACGACGTCGACGAGGCGGCGGGCTTGTGGCGGGCGGAGGCACGGTGGTGGGACGCGGTCGAGCGGGACGGCCATGAACTGCTGCGCCGGTCCGGTTTCGGTCCGCAGCCGGTGGTGGGGGCCGTGGCACTGCTGTCCGCCGACGCGTGGCGGACCCGCGGCGCGCTGGAACTGGCCGCCCGGGGCGGCGGCCCCGGGGACTGGCCGACGGAGGTGCTCGATGCTCCGGGCTGAGGCAGCGGTCCCGGTCCGTATGCGCAGGGTGGCAGTCGTGGTCCCCGAGAAGGCGCTGCGGGAGAGCCTGGTGCGGATCGCCGAGGCGGGCTGCGTGGACATCGACCTGGTCGGGGACGCCGGGCCGGATGTCCGCCCGTCCGCGGCGACGCGGCTCCAGGGTCTGCGAACCGAGTCGGCGCAACCTGTTCTCAGCGAGGCCCCACCCGACCTGGATGCCCTGGAGCGCGCGGGCCGGACGGACCTGCTGGCGGGCGAGGCGCAGTTGGAGGAGCGCCTCGGCAGCGCGATCCGGCACGGAACGGTCGCGGCACTGGCCGGCTGGTGCCCCGAGACCGAGGTGGGCCCCATGGCGGCCCGTATCGCCGGTGCCGGGGGCGCGCTGGTGCCACTGCGGGCCCCCCGTGGCGTCGATCCGCCGACCTTGCTGACAGGAGCCGACGCCGCTCCCCCGGCATACGCGGCGAGGACCGTACGCCGCTCCTTCACGCCTCTGGTCAGCACATACGGAACGGTGCCCTACGCCGATCTCGATCCCACCATGGCGGCCGGGATCGTGTACGTCGTGATGTTCGGCCTGATGTTCGGCGATGCCGGACACGGGCTGCTGCTGGTCGCCATCGCGCTCCTGCTGCGCGCAGGCCGACCGCGCCGAGCCGCGGCACTGCGCCCGCTGTGGCCCTTCGTCGCCGGCGCCGGGCTGGCCGCCACCCTGGCCGGGGTGGCGTACGGCGAGTTCTTCGGCCCGACCGGGGGGCTGCCGGTGCTGTGGCTGGAACCGCTGGAGGAGCCCATGCGGTTGCTGGCCGCGGCTGTCGGGCTCGGAGCCGTGCTGCTCGCCCTCGCCTACGCCGCGGGAATCGTGAACCGGTGGCGGGAGCGCGGACCGGCGGCGGCCCTGTATGCGACGACCGGGATCGCCGGGGCGACGCTCTATCTCGGTCTCGCGGTCGTCGCCGGGTACGTATGGCTCGGCCAGGCGGTGTACGGGGTCGTGGGGGCTGTGATCGCGGCCGTCGGGCTGGCACTGGCCGGGGTGGGGCTGTTCGCGACCACGGCGGGTGGTCCGGCCGGTGCCGTGCAGACCGGTATCCAGCTGTTCGACGCGGTGGTGAGGATCGGCTCCAACGTCGTGTCCTTCGCGCGGCTCGCGGCCTTCGGCCTGACGCATGCGGCGCTGGGCGCGATCGTCTGGGACGGCACGACAGCGCTGGCGGGGCGGGGGCCGGTGGGCGTCGTCGCTGCGGTGCTCGTCTTCCTGCTCGGCAATGCCCTGGCCTTCGCGCTGGAGGCGCTGGTGGCGGGTGTTCAGGCGCTGCGCCTGGAGTTCTACGAACTGTTCTCCCGGCTCTTCGAAGGCGAGGGCCGCCCTTTCCGGCCCTGGCATCTGCCTGTGGAGCACCTCACGGGCCCGGTCGCCGACGCCGGGCCGCCGCCGGCCGGGGAAGCAGCCATCTCGTACGCCCCAGCAGGGGAGGAGTGATCGTGATCACCTGGTTCTTGGCGCTGCCCGTCATCGCGGCGGGATTCGTGGCGGTACGCCTCGTGTTGCGGCGTTCGGACCGCAGAACGGCCCTGTGGTGGATGGTCGCTTCCGACGCCGTGCTCCTGGTGGTCGCCACCTTGGTGCTGACCCTGGCGCTCGGCGGAGGATCCGCGCAGGCGGCGACCACCCAGGCACAGGACTCCGGCTCCGGATCCGCCGCCCTGATCGGCGCGGCAATCGCGGTGGCCGGGGCGACGATCGGCGCAGGCATCGCCGTGGCCTACACCGGCGCGGCCGCCCTCGCGGCGCTCAGCGAACGGCCGGAACTCTTCGGCCGGGCCATGGTGATCGTCGGCCTGGCCGAAGGCATCGCCATCTACGGTCTGGTCGTCGCCGTGATCCTGATCGGGAAGGCGTGACCATGGGTCATGTCGCCGCCCTCGGAGAACGAGCCCGCGTGATCGGCCTGGCCCTGGCCGGAGCCGTCGTCCTCCTGGCCGACGACCCCGACGCCGTACGCCGGGCCTGGCAGAGCCTGCCGGACGGCATCGACCTGGTCATCCTCACTCCCGCCGCGGCCGAAGCCCTGGAGCCCGACTTCGCGGCCCCTCGGGCCCGCCGCCTGCTGATCGCCGTGATGCCGCCATGACGACCCCGGCACCCGACCAGACGGCAGACGCCCTCCACCCGGTCCGGGTGGAGCTGCTGCGGGCGGCTCATTCCGACGCGGAAGCGGTCCTGGCCCGCGCCGAGCGGGAGGCCGACACCCTGCTCGGCCAGGCCCGTGCCGAAGCCCGGTCGATCCTCGACGAGGCCCGGCGACAGGGCGAGGCCGACGGCGCGGACTCCGCCCGCGACCTCCGCGTCAGGGCGCGCCGTGAGGCCAGGTCCGGCACGCTCGCCGCTCGCCGGGAGTCGTACGAGGAGCTGCGCCGTGCGGCCGCAGAACGGGTCCGGGAGCTGCGCGGGACGAGTGACTACACGTCCTTGCGGGAGCGGCTGGAACGCCGGGCGCGTGTCCTTCTGGGGCCCGGCGCCGAGGTGAGCGAGCACGCCGACGGAGGTGTGGTGGGCCACGCGCCGGGGAGGCGGGTCGACCTCTCGCTGACCGCGCTGGCCGACCGCGCGCTGGAGCGGATGGGAGCGGAGGTGCGAAGCCTGTGGGAGCCGTGAGGCAGGCCGCTGGGACATACCAGCGGGCTGCTGCCCGGCAGCCGGTCTCGCGGATCCTGCGTGTCACCGGGCCGCTGGTCGAGATGGAGTACACGGGCGGCATCGCGATGTACGACGTGGTCTCGCTCGGCCCGGCGGGGCTGCCCGGCGAGGTCGTGGCCATCAGCGGTGACGTGGTCACCGTCCAGGCGTACGAGTACACGGGCGGGCTCGCTCCGGGACAGACGGCGCTGCCTCAGGGCCGTCCGCTGTCGGTGTGGCTCGGCCCTGAGCTGCTCGGCGGAATCTTCGACGGCCTGCTGCGCCCCCTGTCCGGGGCCGGCGACTGGCTGCTGCCCGGCGCGCAGCGGGACGCGGCGGAGGAACGCACCTGGTCCTTCTCCCCCTTGGCGGCGCGGGGCGATCAGGTGGCCGAGGGACAGGCGCTCGGCGAGCTCCGCGACGCGGGGCCGGTGCCGGTGCCGGTGAAGGTCCTCGTGCCGCCCGGCTGTGGGGGCACGGTCGAGGAGATCGCCGTCGCCGGGGACCGTCCGAGTGACGCGACGGTCGCCGTGGTGAACGGCACGGAGGTGGCCGTCGGCGCCCTCTGGCCGGTGCGCCGGCCGCGCCCGGTGCGGGAGCGCGTCGGCAGCTACGAGGCCCTCGACACCGGCCAGCGGGTGATCGACCTGCTCTTCCCCGTGGCCCGGGGCAGCACGGTTGCGGTGCCCGGTGGCTTCGGCACCGGCAAGACGATGCTGCTGCAACAGATCGCAAAGTGGTGCGACGCGGACGTCATCGTGTACGTCGGCTGCGGGGAGCGCGGCAACGAGATGGCCGACGTCATCACCGAGCTTGCGGAACTCCAGGACCCGCGCACGGGCGGACGCCTCGCAGACCGCACCGTGACGATCGCCAACACCTCCAACATGCCGATGATGGCGCGTGAGGCCAGCGTCCACACGGGGGTGACGGTCGCCGAGTACTTCCGCGACATGGGCCTGGACGTCGTCGTCATCGCCGACTCGACCTCCCGGCGGGCGGAGGCGCTGCGCGAATTCGCCTCCCGCACCGGCGCGCTGCCCGCCGAGGAGGGCTACCCGGCCGGCTTGGCGTCCGCCATCGCGGCCTTTTACGAACGGGCCGCCGCAGTGACCACCCTCGGCGGCGACCGGGGCTCGGTGACCGTGATCGGCGCGGTGTCCCCGCCCGGCGGGGACATGACGGAACCGGTGACCGCGCACACCGAACGATTCGTCCGCTGCCTGTGGACCCTCGACCGCGACCTCGCCTACGCCCGCCACTATCCTGCGGTCTCCTGGGCCGGGTCCTTCTCCCGGGACGTACCGGTCCTCACCGCAGAGCACCGGACGGCCGGCGATCCGGCGTGGGCCCGGCGCCGCGAACGGGTGGGAGCGGTGCTGGCGGAGGCCGACCGGCTGGCCGATCTGGTGGATCTGATCGGCATCGCCGCCCTTCCGGCGCGCGAGCGCATCAGCGTGCTGGCGGGCAGGCTGGTCCGCGAGGGTGTGCTGCAGCAGAGCGCGCTGTCGGAGCGAGACGCGTACTGCGGCGCGGAGAAGACGGCCGCACTGGCCGACGCCGTCCTCGCGGTCGCCGACCGCTGCCGTGAACTGGTGGACTCCGGCATCCCGGCGGCCTCGGTCGAGGAGGTCGACTTCGGTCCGCTGCTCCGGGCCCGGGAGGACACCGGCCCGCACGACGCCGCCGGGGTGGCGGCGCGGCGGGACGCGATGCTCGCCAGGCTGGGAGAGATGCGGCCATGAGCCCGCCCGACGAGATCGAGTACACGAAGGTGCGGCAACTGCGAGGGCCACTCGCGATCATCGAAGGCGTGGCCGGGATCGGCTGGGACGAGTACGCACGCATCACCCTCGCCTCAGGCGAACGGCGCCACGGCGTCGTCCTCGATGCCGACCGCGACCTGGCGGTGGTCCAGGTCCTGGAGGGCACCGCGGGCATGGACCCGGAAGGCGTCCGCGCGGCCTTCTCGGGCAGCCCCCTGCGGGTCCCCGTCGGGACGGACTGGCTCGGCCGGGTCTGCAACGGCCGGGGCGCGCCCCTCGACGACGGCCCGCCCGTTCTCGGCTCCCACAAGGCCGAGGTGGGCGGCACCCCCATCAACCCGGTGCGGCGCGAGCCGCCGTCCGAGCCGGTGCTCACCGGCGTCGGTGCCGTCGACGCCCTGACCACCCTGGTACGCGGACAGAAACTGCCGGTGTTCTCCGTGGCCGGGCTGCCGCACCTGGAACTGGCCGCCCAGATCGCCGCCCAGGCCACCGTGGCGGGAGAGGCGTTCAGCGTCGTCTTCGCGGGCATGGGACTGACCCACGCCGACGCCTCCTTCGTACGCGACGCCCTGGAGGAGCGGTCCGCGGCCGGGGAGCTCGTGCTGCTGCTGAACACGGCCGACGACCCGGTGATCGAGCGGATCCTCACCCCGCGCATCGCGCTCACCGTCGCCGAGCACCTCGCCTACACCGAGGGACGGCACGTCCTCGTGGTGATGACCGACATGACCACGTACGCCGAAGCCCTGCGCGAGGTCTCCGCCGCCCGCGGAGAGATTCCCGCCCGCCGCGCCTACCCCGGCTACCTGTACAGCGACCTGGCCTCCCTGTACGAACGCTGCGGACGCATCCGGGGCCGCCCGGGCTCGGTCACCGTGCTGCCGGTGCTGACCATGCCCGCGGGCGACATCACCCACCCCGTACCGGATCTGACCGGCTACATCACCGAGGGCCAGATCGTGCTCTCGCCGGAGACGCACGCACGCGGCGTGTACCCGCCGCTGGACGCCCTGTCCTCGCTGTCCCGGCTGATGCGCAAGGGCGCAGGCCCCGGCCGTACCCGTGACGATCACCTCGACGTCGCGGCCCAACTGCTGGCCGCGCTGGCCCGCGCCCGGCAGGTCCGCGACCTCGCCGACCTGGTCGGCCAGGCGGCGTTGAGCCCCACCGACCGCCGCTACCTGGCCTTCGAGGAAGCGTTCCTGCGGGATTTCGCCGACCAGCGCGCCGACGAACCACGCGACCTCGACACCTCGCTGGAACGCGGCTGGCGGGCCCTGCTCACCCTGCCCCGCAGCCAGCTCTCCATGCTCCCCGCGCGGCTCCTCGACGCCCACGGGGCGAGGGACCTCGCCGATCCCGGCGATCTCGATGAGGGGGTGTCCCCATGACCGGCGCACGCCGTACGCCGCCCGGTCGTGCGGGACGCCTGCGGCTGCGGCACAGCCTCGAAGTCGCCGAGCGCGGAGCCAACCTGCTGGAGCAGAAGCTGCGCATCCTCCGCTCCGAGCACGAGCGGCTGGTGCACGCGGAGAAAGCAGCCGCCAGTGCCTGGCGGGACCTGCTGCCAGAGGCCGAGACATGGCTGCTGCGGGGACTGCTGCTGAGCGGGGAACGAGCCCTCGACTCGGCCGCCGCGGGCATCGGTCCCGCCGAGATCACGGTGCACTGGGCCACCTCCATGGGGGTACGCCACCCGGCTGCCGTCGCCACGTCCGTGCCCGCCCGGCCGCCCACCGCCGCCGCTCCCACCAACACGGCCCTCGTGCACGCCGAGGCGGCCTACGGCCGTGCCCTGCGCGCCGCCGCGGAGTACGGGGCCGCGCACGCCGCCGCCGAGCTGCTGGGCGCGGAGGTCATCAGCACCCGGCACCGGGTCCGTGCCCTGCGGCGCCACTGGATCCCCCACCTGCGGGAGGCGCTCGACCGGGCCGACCTGGCCCTGGAGCAGGCCGAGCATGAGGACAGCGTCCGCCGGCGCTGGGCCGCGAGGAAGGCCGAGGGCGGCGGGGCGGCGGCCGGGCCATGACTGTTCCGGGTTCCGCGGTGCTCCACATCCGGGGGCGCATTACTGGAACGCCGCGTGGATCTCCTCCTCCGTCGCGGAGTGCGAGACGAGGAGGAGTTCGTCGCCGGGCCGAAGCAGGATCGACGGATCCGGCACCGTGGGCTGTCCGTCGCGGACGATGGTGGCGACGACCGTCCCTTCGGGGAGTCGGACGTCTCCCAGGGCACGGCCGACCGCCCTGGACTGCGGTGTGATGGCCGTTTCGATGACGTCGACGCCGGCCTTGCTCAGCCGCAGCAGGGCGACCGTGTCGGTGGCGCCGGTGGCCTCCTCGATGAGGGAGATCAGCGGCGTGGCGGCGGGAACGGCGACGTCGACGCCCCAGCGCCCGTCGAACAGCCAGGCGTTGTCGGCGTCGTTGACCCGGGCGGCCACGCGAGGCACCGAGAACTGCCGTTTAGCGAGAAGGCTGATGACGAGGTTGTCCTCGTCGTCCCCCGTGGTGGCGATCACGAGGTCGGCGGTCAGCGCACCGGCGTCTTCCAGGAGGGCCGGTTCGCAGGCGTCCCCGGCGACCAGCCGCACGGCGATGCGGCCCTCCAGTTCGGCCACGCGGTCGTCGTCGATGTCGATCAGTGTGACCTCGTTGCGGGCCGCGGAGAGCACCTGGGCGATCTGGGTGCCGAGGCGTCCCGCTCCGGCGATGAGCACGTTCACGTCCCCAGCTCCTTGTCGAGAAAGCCGCGCAGCCTGCCCAGCGCGGTGGCGGCGACGGCGAAGGTGACCAGGTCGCCCGCCTGCGCGGGCGTGCTGTGCGCGGGGATCAGGGAACGGCCCCCGCGGGTGACCTCGACAACGCGGATCTCGCCGTCGACGTCGAACTCGGTCAGCCGCCGCCCGATGCGGTAGTCGGGGACCTCGGAACGGACGAGTAGCGTCTCTCCGTTGCCGAAGCTGAGTTCGGGGCTCAGATGGCGGTGCAGCAGCATCTGGTGGATCTGGTGCACGGTCCAGCGGACGCTGGCGATGGTGGGGATGCCGAGGTCGCGGTAGATGTCGGCGCGCCGGGGATCGTAGATGCGGGCGAGGACGATCGGTACCCGGTAGGTCTCCTTCGCCGTGCGCGCGCTGACGATGTTGCTGTTGTCCCCGGAGGTGACGGCGACGAAAGCGTCCGCGTGCTCGATCCCGGCGGCCTGGAGCACGGCTCGGCTGTAGCCGTTGCCCTCGTGGAAGCGGATACGGGGGCTTTCGGGCAGCCGCCCGGCCGCCTTGGGACGCCTGTCGACGACCCGCACGTCGTGCCCTTCCGCGGCGAGCAGACCGGCGAGCGTGGAGCCCACCCGTCCGCAGCCGACGACGATCACCTTCACCGTGGGGCTCCTTTCCGGCGGTGGGTGCTGCGACGCAGCCACGCCTTGCGGGCCTCGTCCGCGATCAGGGGCAGGGTGCCGAGCCCGGCGAGGACCGCCCAGTCGGCGGCGTCGAGCGGGGCGGTGTTGAAGACGGCTTGCAGCGGCGGGAGATAGCTGATTGCGGCCATGAGAGCGATGCCGAAGCCGCCCGCCGTCAGCAGGGCGGGATTGGACAGCAGTCCCACTTTCAGGATGCTCTGGCGGTCGGTGCGCACGGCGAGCGCATTGAAGAACTGGCTGAGCACGATCCCGGCCTGGACCATCGTGATCGCCTCCTGGTAGGCGAGGGTGTCCTCGGTGAAGTCGTCGAACGGGATGCCCGAGGAGCCGATGTGCCAGAAGAACACGGCGCTCACGCAGACCGCCTGGATGCCACCGAGGAACAGGATCCGCCCCACGACGGCGGCCGAGAACAGGCGTTCCCGGCGGGAGCGCGGCGGGCGGTCCATCACGTCGGGCTCCGGCGGTTCCGCGCCCAGGGCCAGGGCGGGCAGCACATCGGACCCCAAGTCGATCGCCAGGATCTGTACCGCGCTGATGGGCACCAGCGGGAACCCGGCGAACGTCGCCACCAGGATCGGGACCAGCTCCCCGATGTTGTGGCTGAAGAGGTAGACGAGAAATTTGCGGATGTTCTGGTAGACCGCCCGGCCGAGCCGCACCGCCGCCGCGATGGACGCGAACGAGTCGTCCAGCAGCACCATCGAGGCCGCCTCCCGGGCGACGTCGGTGCCCGACACTCCCATCGCCACACCGATGTCGGCGTGCTTGAGCGCAGGGGCGTCGTTCGCGCCGTCCCCGGTGACCGCCACCACCTCGCCCCGCCGCTGGAAGGCGGTGACCACACGCATCTTGTGCTCGGGGCTGACCCGGCACAGCAGCAGCTCGGACGGTTCGGCGAGCAGTGCGTCGAGCGCCTCGTCGTCCATCGCGTCGAGCCGGGCGCCCGTCACCACGACCGGATCCGGTCCCCGGACGATCCCGACCCGGCGGGCCACGGCCTCCCCGGTCAGCGGGTGGTCGCCGGTGACCATGACGATCCGGATGCCGGCCCGGCGGCAGGCGGCGACCGCGTCGGTGACCTCGGGACGCGGCGGGTCCAGCATGCCGACCAGTCCCAGCAGGGTGAGTCCGGACTCGGCCTCGTGCTGCGCTGGGCGTGACCCGTCCAGCTCCCGCCATGCGACGGCCAGCACCCGCAGCCCCTGGGACGCCAGCGCGTCACTCGCCGCCACGACTGCCGCGTGGTCCGCCTCGATCAAGGGACCGCGCCGGCCCTCCCACTCCACGTCAGTACACCGCGCAATCAGCTCCCCCGGTGCTCCCTTGACATAAGCCTGGTAGCCCGCGCCGGTCTTGTGCACCGTGGTCATCAGCTTGCGGTCCGAGTCGAATGGGAACTCCGTCACCCGCGGGGCCTCCGCCTCCTCCGCGTCCAGATCGAGGCCCGTCTTTGCCGCGGCGACGAGCAGCGCCCCCTCGGTGGTGTCACCGAGCACCCGCCAGTGCTCCCGGCCCCCGGGGCCTTCGGGTGGAATCAGCCGGGCGTTGCAGCACAGGGCCGCCACGCGCAGCAGGTCACGCACCGGAGCCGCATCGGCGACCTCGCCGCTCGGGGCGTACCCCACACCGCTCACCGGGTGCGGCACACCCCCCGCCCACACCCGCGTGACGGTCATCTCCGCCTGGGTGAGCGTCCCGGTCTTGTCCGTGCACACCACGGTGGTCGACCCGAGCGCCTCCACCGCCAGCAGCTGCTTGATCAAGGCGTGCCGGCGCGCCATCCGCCGTACCCCGATCGCCAGCGACACCGAGAGGGTGGCGGGCAGCCCTTCCGGTACGAGCGCCACCATCACCCCCAGGGCGAACACGAACGAGGTCACCGAAGACTCCCCGGTGGGCAGTCGTACGGCGAACATCAAGGCGCCGATCGCCAGGGCCGCCCCCGCCACCCGCCGGGCCATGGAGGCCACCTGGAGCTGTAGCGGGGTCTTCTGCCGGGGAGCCGCCGCGGCCAGCCGGTAGATCCGCCCGAACTCGGTTTTCGCACCTGACGCAAAGACCACCGCCCGCCCCGACCCGGCGACGACGTCGGTTCCCATGAACACGCAGTTACGGGCCTCCAACGGCGGCCCGGCAGCCACCGGGTCGGCCGTGCGGCCCACGGCATTGCTCTCCCCGGTGAGCGGCGCGTTGTTCACGGCCAGCTCGTGCGCCTCCACCACCCGGCAGTCCGCCGACACCGCGTCCCCGGCCTCCAGCACGACCACGTCGCCCGGCACCAGCTCCCGGGCAGGAACCTCCAGCCGCTCGCCGCCGCGCAGCACCCGGCAGGTGTGGGGCACCATCGCCTCCAGCGCCTGGGCCGTCCGCTCGGCCGAGTACTCCTGGGCGAAGCCGATGGCGGCGTTCAGCACGACGACGCCCAGGATCGCCACCGCCAGCTGGAACGTGCCGATGTCACGCGGCTCTTCCAGCCCGTACGCCAGGAAGGTGATCCCCGAAGCGACGATCAGGACGACCGCGAAGAGGTCGGTGAACTGCGCCCCCAGCTGCCGCCACACGGCGCGGCGCCCCGCAGGGGGCAGTTCGTTGGCCCCGTACCGCGCCAGCCTGGCGCGTGCCTGCGCTGCCGACAGGCCACGCCGTGACGTGTCCAGCGCGGCGAAGACCTCGTCGGCAGCGAGCTGTCGTACGGCGGGACGCGGGCTCGAAGCGGACGCGGCGCCGACCGCCTCGCCCCCCGCTCCGCCCGGTACCAGCGGGTCCGTACCGGTGCGCATCATCCGATCCCGTGCGGTGACGAGATCCAAGTCACCGATGGAACCGGCCGGGTTGCGCGGAGGGCCTTGGACGAGGCTGCCATCACGGTCTCCAGGGAGTTCGGCGGAGGTTTCGCCGGTTCGCCGCCCTCGATCGGCGGCGCCTGCTCATCGTGTGACGGGCCGGACGAAGCCAACAGGGCCGTCCGGGGCAAAGGTCCGGGCCGTTAGCCCCCTCACACCGGCACCGTGATGACGGTGCAGTGAGCGTGGTGCAGTACTCCCTGGCTCACCGAGCCCAGCAGCATGCCCGTGAATCCTCCGTGCCCCCGGGTTCCCACGACCAGGCCCAGGGCATGTTCCGAGGCGCCCGTCAGGATCTGCACCGGGTGCCCGCGGACGACTTCATGGTGCAGTTCCACGTCCGGGTATTTCGCGGTGCGGCCCGCGACCGTCTCGGACAGCACACGGCGGCACTCCTGCTCTGCGGCGTCCTCGTCCAGCACACCTAGGAGCGGCGGATGCCACACGTACAGGGCCCGCAGGAGCGCTCCGCGCAGGGCCGCCTCCTCGAAGGCCATGTCCACCGCTGCGGCCGAATGCTCACTGCCGTCGACGCCGACCACGAAGTACGGAGGCTTCTGAGCAACGTGCTCCGGCTCCGGTACGACGGCGACCGGGCAGGGAGCGTGGGCAGTGAGCGGGAGCGCCACCGAGGTAGCGGAGAACATCTCACGCCGCCTGCTCAGGTGCCAGGAGCCCACCACGACCAGGGAGGCGGTCCGCGCCTCCTCGCGCAGGACCCACGCCGGCTCACCCTCCGCCAGCAGCGTCGACACCTCCACCGTCGGCTGCCGCGACTCGACGAAGGCAACCGCCTCCTCGAGTACTTGGTCGCCCACGCCGTGCAGCGCCCGGTTCCACTCCTCCCAGGACGGCCGTGGCTCGCCCGACCGGTATCCCCGGGTCGGCATGCCCTGGGCGTGGACGAGCCGCAACGGCAGGCCACGGCGACCCGCTTCGTCGGCGGCCCAGGCCAGCGCCAGCCGCTTCGAAGGATCGGGGTCGACACCCACCACGATCGGCCGACGCCCGTCCGCACCAGTCATGGCACCTCCAGGAGATCTCCGCGCCGCCGTCCGTTCTGTCCTTCCAGCCTCACCCCTGCCGCCGAGTGCCGCCATGCCACGGCTTCGCGGGCTCTATGCGTCGACAGGCGGCCAAGTGCCCCGGGACACCGCGGCAGCCGCGGCCCCCGGATCTGGGCACTCCCTCCGCGCGGCCCCTTCCGTACTGAGCCTGGACCGGGCGCGGTCGCTCAGCGGACGAGGACCCGCTCCCCGGAGCGCGGGACGACCGCGGTTCAGCCCAGCGTCCGGTCCAAGCGATCGCGCAGCGCCTCAGCCGCGTCGGGCTCCCCGCGCACCGGATAGGTGGCATGCGGGGCGGGTGCCCCGCGGAGCCACTCGACGATCTGTCCGGCGTCGGCGTGTGCCGAGAAGTGCGGTACGTCGGCGACCTCGGCGCGGACGGGAACGTACTCGCCGAACTACTTGGCCGCCTTCGCCCCGTCGACGAGGCCGCGGACACGCGTTCCCTGAGCCGCGAAACAGCCGCCGCAGGTGGTGCAGGACGCGTCCCCCCGGTGGCCATGCCGGACTCGGAGACGATGACGGCAGGCCCGCTCTCGCGGCTCAGCTCGACGGACTCCTGACTCTCGTGCGGGAAATGAGGTGGGGTGCGAGGCCGGTGACCCCGACCTAGATACCCTAGGGGGTATCTCCATGAAGGGGACAGCACCTGCGTCCGGGACACCAGGTCACTCAGCGTCGGCGGTCGTCCATAGGGGCCGAACGGCCCCGGCCACTGCTCCCCTCGGCCCCTGTGCGAGCCGTGTCGTCCGCGTTCCACTGGAAACCGGAGAAACCGATGTCCACGAGAGAGGCGCGGCCATGACGAGCACAGTGCCGGAGACGACATCGCGACCGGAGAACGCCGTGGCCCATGTTCTCGAGGTCACCCACCTGGACGGGGATGCGTACGCCGTCGACGTGCGTGGTCACCAGCTCTTGGTCGACCAGCCCACGGAGGCGGGTGGGAAGGACACCGCGCCCACACCCACCGAACTGTTCGCGGCCTCCCTCGCCACCTGCGTGGCCTTTTACGCGGGCCGCTATCTCCGGCGCCACGGGCTGCACCACACCGGGTTGCAGGTGCGCGCGGAGTTCACCATGGCCATCGACCGCCCGGCACGCGTCGCGTCCGTCCGCGTGATCCTCACCCCGCCGTCCGCTCTGTCCGCGCAGCGCCATGCGGCCCTCCTCGCGGTCGCGTCGCACTGCACGATCCACAACACGCTGCGCCAGCCGCCGGCGATCGACATCGAGCTGGAGCCGCATCTCACGTAACCCGTGCTTGCGGTTCAAGCTCCGGTGGGCGGAGCACAGGGCGGCGGTTGCGTCGCGGGCAGACGCGTGTGCGTGGCCGTGATCAACCGGCCACGCACACGCGGTGCGGCCTCAGCGCGCAACAGCGCTCAGACGTGCCGCACGGGGATGGTCCTGGTGCCCGTCTTCTCCTCCGGGACCGGAACCTTGATGGTCAGGACTCCGTCCTTGTATTCCGCGGTCGCCTCGTCCCCCTTGGCTCCGGCCGGCAGCCGGACGGAACGGGTGAACGTGCCGTAGCGGAACTCCGAGTGGTGCTTCTCCTTGGTCTCTTCGGTGCGCTCGGCTCGCAGGGTGAGCAGACCTTCCGTGATGGTGATCTCGACGTCCTTCGCGGGGTCGATGCCCGGGAGCTCGGCCCGTAGCACGTACGTCCCC
This sequence comes from Streptomyces sp. NBC_01092, assembly GCF_045039535.1. Lineage (NCBI taxonomy): Bacteria > Bacillati > Actinomycetota > Actinomycetes > Kitasatosporales > Streptomycetaceae > Streptomyces > Streptomyces sp. NBC_01092. The sequence continues at coordinate 945,007 of NZ_CP108659.1, forward strand.
TCAGTCAGGCGCTCCTCGACGCGGATGCCGTGGGTCCCCGGAACGGTGTGCGCCGCGGGGAACCCGCCCTCGACCCAGCCGAACAGGTCGGGAAGAGTCGGCCAGCCGGGCAGCCGCTCGATCATGCCGCTCATGTCACCCTCCCTTCTTCCCACTTCCATCGTCACGCCCCAGCGCAGGGTGCGCCTGGGCCGAACGGCCCTCTGGGAGACCCGGTCGGCCCTTTGCCGCACGGTGAGCTCGTCACGCGGTGCCGGCTGCTCCGGACGGTCGTACGGCCCAGCCGTCGTCGAGAGGATCCAGGTCGAGATCGGGGCGGCGACGTGGTCCCAGCAACTCGCGGCCCTTGAGCAGGTCGGGACCGGCTGACGATGCCGTTCAGCACGCCCTCGCCGTCGACGACCGACGGCACTGGTCAGCCGGGGCGTGGTCACGGTCATCATGCGTCGCGAGTGCCCTGGTGCAGTCCTTCCCCCCGTCCCTCGCACCGGTGGGCACTCCGGCCTGCCTGGCCATGACGGCCGCGCTGGGCGCAGGCAGCGGGGCGACGTTCGCCTTCGTGGCACTACTGGCGCCGCCCGAGCGGACCGGCTCGGTCACCCGAGTCGTCGGGGCTGCGGGCGGGCTGGGCGGCTTCGTGCCGCCGCTGGTGATGGGCTTGCTCCAGGGCACCCTCGGCTTGTACGCGCTGGGACTGGTGCTGCTCGCCGTCGTGGCGGCCGCCACCCTGGTCGTCACCGCCACGGGCGTGCGCCGGGCGGTCAGACACCGCGCCCCTGCCGTCGCACCGCACTGAGCGGCGCCAAAGGGCCCTTCGGCCCCGGGCCAGGCCGCATTGGCCCCTGCCGGGGCCGCCGGTCGCGCGGGGATCCTGGTAGTGCAGGAGCCCGCGCACCGGCGCGCGGGCACCGACGAGAACTGGGGAGATGATGACTGTGCTTCGCCCCGTCGTGGTGGGACTGGACGGTTCCCGAGAGAGCCTCGCAGCCGCCGACTGGGCGGCCAGGGAGGCACTCAGGCGTGGCCTGCCTTTGCGGCTGGTGCACGCCTGGGAGGGCGGCACATCGCCCGACGAGTCGGAGTCGCCCGAGCTGGAGGCTCCGCGCTCCTGGGCGCGGCGGATCCTGCGCAGTGCCATGGACCGGATCAACGAACGCTATCCGCAGGTCTATCTGAGTGTCGAGCAGATCTCCCGTCCCGCGGCCGACGCCCTGGTGGCAGCGGGCGACGAGGCCGAGCTGCTGGTCCTGGGCAGCCGGGCTTTCAGCGGCTTCGGCGGGTTCATGGCCGGCTCGGTGGCGCTGGCGACGGTGGCCCATGTAGCACGGCCCGTCGTGCTCGTGCGGGCCGACCAGACCCGTGAGGCCGATCATGAGCCGGACGCGCAGGGCCAGCCATCGGCGCACAGCCCGTACCGCGCCGTCGTCGTCGGCGTGGACCCGGCGCACTCGTGCAAGGAGCTGCTCGCGTACGCCTTCGAGAGCGCGACGCTGCGTGCCGCTCCACTGCGGGTTGTACACACCTGGCAGCTGCCGTATGTGCCCCATGCGCTGGAGGCGAAGGCGCGCAGGGACGTGGGGGCAGCCGCCGAGCAGGCGCTGGAGGCCGTGCTCGGACCGTGGCGGGAGAAGTACCCCGGCGTGGAGGTCACCGAGCTGGTCAAGGAGGGCCGTCCGACACAACACCTGCTGCACGCCGCGCGGGACGCCGGCATGCTGGCCGTCGGCCGCAAGATCCGCCCGACCAGGATCGGAGCACACACCGGTCCCGTCGCGCACGCGGTGATGCACCACGTCCGCTGCCCCGTCGCGATCGTGCCGCACGAGTGAAAACATCCCTCCCGGTTCGGTCGGCAGGGGTCGGACCGGGAGGGGCCCGTATTCCCGGCTTGTGACCGTCGGCCCCTGAGGCACGGCCCGTCGTAGCGGTACGACGGGAGGAGGACCTGTCTGGAAGGAGGTTGCCCGTGATTCCGGCAACCGGCTGCTCGCCCCGGAATTGCAGACCGACCAGGCCGATCCGGACCGGGCCAACGCGCTCACTTCCGGCCATCGCGCCTGCCAGGGCGGCGGCGAGGCGCTCGGCGCCCGCAACGTCCTCGACGCGGCACAGCGGGCGGCCGGCGGCAAGGTGATCGCGGTCAACGCGACGGGCCGCCTAGAGGTGTTCTCCACGCCGTACCCGGGGACCTCCTGGCAACTGCCGTGGCTGCACTCCCTGTTCGGCAACGCACCCGCAGTCGCCGCCGGAGTCGCCGCCGCGCTGCGCACCAAGGGATGCACGGACGTCCGCGTGGTCGGGCAGGGCGGGGACGGCGACTCGGTCGACATCGGGCCGGCCCTGTCTCTCGGGCATGTTCGAGCGCGACGACGACGTCCTGTACGTCTGCTACGACAACGAGGCGTGCATGAATACCGCCGTTCAGCGCTGCGGAGCCACTCCCCCGGCCGCGCGCACGGCGACCACCCAGGCGGTCGGCGAGGCACCCGGCGCCTCCTTCGGGCAGGGCACGAGCCTGCTCGCTGATCGCTATGGCGCACGAGATCCCGCGACACGGTGCGCATCGCGCGGCTGGCCGAACAGAGCTGCCTGTTCCCCGTGTTCGAGGCCGAGTATGGCGAGGTCACCGACGTGACGCCGATCCGTCGGCGGGTTCCGGTGGAGGAGTATCTCCGCCCGCAGAAGCGGTACGCGCACCACTTCGAGCCGGAGCCGCGCACTGACGTCATCGCCCGCATCCAGCGGACTGCCGACCGCAACATCGCCCGCTTCGGGCTGCTGGCCCAGGAGCGGGCACACGAGCAGGCACAGGAGGCCGCGCCGTGAAGGAGAAACCGTTCGCGATCACCCTGGACGTGAGCTCCAGTCCGGCCAACCGGGCCGGCGCCTGGCGCACCGAGCGTCCCGAGTACGTCCACCGGCTGCCGCCGTGCAACCAGGCCTGCCCGGCCGGTGAACACATCCAGCAGTGGCTCTTCCACGCGGAGAGCGGCGACTAACGAGTCCGCCTGGCGACAGTTGATGCGGGACAACCCGCTGCCGGCCGTCATGGGCCATGTCTGCTACCACCCGTGCGAGACCGCCTGCAACCGCGTACAGGTCGACAACGCCGTGGGCATCAACGCGGTCGAGCGCTTCCTGGGGGACGAGGCGATCAGGCGGGGTGGGACGGTGCAGGCGCCTTCGGTCTCGTCCGGCAAGCAGGTGCTGGTCGTAGGCTCCGGCCCGGCCGGGCTGTCGGCGGCGTACCATCTCCGGCTCCTCGGTCATGAGGTGACGATCCGTGAGGCACAGGAACCCCCGTTCGGCATGGTGCGCTACGGCATCCCGCGCTACCGACTGCCCCGGGAGGTACTGGACGCGGAGATCGACCGCATCCTGTCGATGGGAATCACGCTGGAATGCGGCCCCCGCGTCGACGACGTCCAGCATGCCGACGGCGGCCGCCTCGCCATCGAGCCGATGCGGCTCGACGAGGCGGGGTTCCCGCAGCCGACGGGCGAGTTGGAGGAGTTGGACGCCGACACGGTGGTGCTGGTGCTGGGGCAGGACTCCGATCTGACGCTGCTGAAGGGCGTGCCGGAGCTGACGGTGGACCACGGCACGATCCAGGTCGCCGAGGGTCTGATGACGGGGCATCAGGGCATCCTCGCCGGGGTGACATGGTGCCCGCGGAGCACAGGTGACGGTGGCAGTGGGGCACGGGAAGAAGGCGGCGCGGCACATCGACGCCTATCTGCGCGCCACTTCGCACGAGCCGGGGGCCAGGGCCGGCGGACTTCGAGCGACCCGACACCTGGTACTACTCGAACACGCCCGCGTCGCAGCAGCCCCCGTTCGAACTGGCCCGCCGCGTCTCGACGTTCGACGAGGCGGTGCGGGGGCTCGACGAGTCCAACGCCCTGTTCGAGGCCCGAAGCTGCATGTCCTGCGGGAACTGCTTCGAGTGAGACAACTGCTACGGCGTCTGCCCGGACAACGCGATCATCAAGCTGGGGCCGGGCAAGGGGGTTCGCGATCGACCTGGACCACTGCAATGCGGGCTGTGTGTGGCGGAGTACCTGTCCGGGGCAATGGACACCGTCCGGAGGAGTGACGGTCCGGTCAGCCGTTCGCCGTCAGCGACGCGAGGGCGGCGTCCAGGCGGCGGGTGGCCTCCTCGGCGACCGGGCGCAGGGCATCGAGCTCGGTGAGGGCGACCATCGTGTTCGGGTCCAGGACCTGTACGGCGGTTCGCTCCCCGTCGGCGCGGACGACCACGTTGCAGGGCAGCAGGAGGCCGATGGAGCGGTCGGTCTCCAGGGCCCGGTGGGCGAGCGGCGGGTTGCAGGCGCCGAGGATGACGTAGTCCTCCATGTCGTGATCGAGCTTGGCCTTGAGCGTGGCCGTGACGTCGATCTCGGTCAGGATGCCGAAGCCCTGGGCGGAGAGGGCGTCGCGTACCCGGTCGACGGCGGTGGCGAAGTCGGTGTCGAGGTGCACGGTGCGGTCGTAGCGCATAGCGGGGTCTTCCTGGTCGGTTCGCGCGGGGGCGGGTGTCGCACTGCTGTCAGGCCAGTGACAGAAACAGCTTCTCCAGGCGGGAGCGCATCTGCGCGGTGTCCTCGCCGTTCTTCCGCCCGGACTCGATGTCGGTCACACACTGCTCAAGACCCGTGGCGATGATCGCGAAACCTGCCCGGTCCAGCGCACGTGAGGCGGCGGCGAGTTGTGTGACGACCTCCTCACAGTCACGGCCCTCCTCGATCATCCGGATCACACCGGAGATCTGTCCTTGCGCCCGGCGCAGCCGGTTCAGCACGGCCTTGAGGTCCGCGCCTTCGAGTTCGAGTTCCACAGTCACTCCCGGATAAATACCCCTATGGGTATTGTAACGCCCGATGCGTCGACACCGGGCCGGGTTCGCTCCAGACAGACCGGCGTCACCGGGAACCAACGCATGTCCTCGAAGTCGGACAGCTGCCCGGCGGGGCCGCCCTCCGTGCGGTCGGGGCGCGGGAAGAGCAGCTCCCGGGAGCGGCGAGCCGGTCCGCGAGCACGTTCTCGCCGAGCCTGCGTCGTGCCGGTCCGGGGAGCGTGAGCCGACCGTCCGGGCTGAACCGCACACCGGCATCCACGACTGAGCGGCCCGAGCCATCAGCTGGCGGCGTTCCCGGGGCCGCGCTCCGCGAGCGCAGCGTGGGCGAGGAGGCGGCGCGCGAGATCGCGTGCCTCGTCCGGGGTCAGTGCCGCCCAGACTCCCGGCTCACCGCCCTGGTCCCGGCCCACGTCCAGGGCGACTCGGCTGATCGGCCGGTCCGTTGACGCGATCCTCAGGCACCTCACGGCGATCCGGCGGCCGCAAGTCGTCACCAAAGGCGCGTCGCCGGTCATGTGCGACCGCCCTTCTTGCACCGTCACCATCGGTCTCACACCCTCCTCGGGGGACAGGCCCTCGGCTCCCTCCCCTTCGGGCGGCACGTCCTCGGTGCCATATACCCAACGGGGTATTAGTGAAAGCGTCCGCGACGCCCGGATTGTTCCCATATCTCGGGGCTCCTGGATGACTCCCATGGCCCGGCTTGCTGAGCACGGGGGGCATGCCGGGCCTGCGGCGGCGGGACAGGTACCAGCCGAGCAGGATCCCGGTGACGGTGACCGCGGCCGCCCCGGTCCAGGGGCTGGTCAGCAGGGTGTGGCGCAGGCCGGGGCCGGTCTGCTGACCGAGGACGAAGACTCCCATGACGGCGACGAACCAGCCGAAGGACTTGCGCAGCGCGTCCTGCGGGATGCGTCCGGCGAGGCGGCCGCCGATCAGGCTACCGGCGACGGCGGTCGCCGTGACGAGGGCCGCGAGCCCCCAGTCGATGTGGACACTGGCCAGGTAACCGGCCAGCCCGGCGAAGGACTTCATGGCGATGACCAGCAGCGAGGTGCCGACGGCGACGGCCACGGGCAGCCCGCCGAGCAGTGCGAGCGCGGGGACGACCAGGAAACCTCCGCCCGCGCCCACCAGGCCGGTGACCAGGCCCACGACGACGCCGTCCAACAGGACGTGGAACACGGGGAGTTCGTGGTGGATCCGCTTCGGCTCCCCTCGGCGGCCGCGGATCATGGCGACGGCGGTGGCGATCATCATGAGGGCGAACGCGACGAGCAGAACGGTGCCGGGGACGAACGCGGCAAGCCGCCCTCCCACGTAGGCGCCGGTCATGCCGGCCAGCCCGAACAGCAGTCCGGTGCGCCACCGGACACGTCCGGCGCGAGCGTGCGAGACGACCCCGGCGGCGCTGGTGACGCCGACGACGAACAGCGAGGTGGCGATGGCCTCCTTGGTCTCCATCCCGGCCAGGTAGACCAGGATCGGCACGGTCAGAATCGACCCGCCGCCGCCCAGCACGCCGAGGGCGACGCCGATGAGCAGCGACGCGGCAACGATCAGGGCGATCATGACGTGCCTTTGAGGGCCGCGACGACCGTGTCGATGTCGGTGCGGGGACCGCCGTTGTAGGGCAGCTTCGACAGCAGCATGCCCATGGCGCAGGTGTTGGTGAGCGCGGCGACGGTCAGCCCGGCCCCGACGGCTGTGCCGATCAGGTGCAGTCCGGGCAGGAACAGGCCCGCGACGCCGGTGATCAGCACGATGGTTCCGGCGACCAGGCGTACCTGGCGCTCCAGGTCCCAGCGGTCGGGGCCACGGGTGAGCGGGCCGCCGGTACTCTCCCAGGCCAGGATGCCGCCGTCGAGGACGCGCAGGTTGGGCAGTCCGGCCTCCGCGAGGGCCTGTTCGGCCTGGGTGGCGCGGGCGCCGGAGCGACAGATGAGGACGACGTCCTCGTCGAGGTGGTGCAGCAGTTCGGCGCGGTGTTCGCGCAGGGTGTCAAGGGGGACGTTGTAGGAGCCGGGGATGTGCGCCGTGCGGAACTCGCCTGGCGTGCGCACGTCCAGCAGCCGGGGGCCGTCTCCAGCGAGGTGCAGGTCGCGCAGGGCGGTGGGGTCGAGTCGAGGGGCGCTGGCCTGGTTGGTCATGAGGATTCCTTGCTGCCGTTTGGACGGCCGGGACAGGGGGTTGGACGGCTGGGGACAAGGGCCTGATGGCGAGCGGCTCAGGTGGCCGCCGGTTCTCCCGGCGGCCACCCGTCCGGCTTCACGCGTCGGCGTGCGCGGGCCGGGCGAGCCAGGCGCCGTAGCCGCCGAGCAGGTCGGAGACGTCGGTGCGGCCCTGGTGGCGGAGCAGGCTGGCGGCGATGGAGGAGCGGTGGCCGCCGGCGCAGTGGACGACCAGGGGGCGGCCGGCCGGAATCTCCTGCGCACGGCGGGCCAGTTCGGCCAGCGGGATGTGCGACGAGCCCTCGATGAAGCCCTCTTCGCGCTCGGCGGCGTTGCGCACGTCGAGGACCAGCGGCGCGTCGTCGCCGTCCAGCAAGCGGCGCAGTTCGTCTGCGGTCAGACGGCTGGCCTGCTCCATCTGGTCGGCCAGGGCGGGGAAGGCACCCTCGGGCTCGCGCAGATAGCCGCCGACCTTGTCGAAGCCGATCCGGGCCAGCCGGGTGACGATCTCCTCCTCGCGGTCCTGGGGCGCGATCACGACGACGTCCTGTTCCGCAGCGACGACCATCCCTGCCTGTTCGGCGAAGCGTCCGTCGGCGGGCACGTTGACCGAGCCGCGCAGGTGTCCGGCGGCGAAGTCCTGCGGGGAACGGGCGTCGACCACGACCGCTCCGGCCGCGCGTCGGTCCATGAACTCCGCCACGGACAGCGGCCGGGGCGGGGCGGCCGGGTCGAACAGGCCATGCTCCTTGCGGTTGAGGATGGCGTCGTAGACGAAGTAGGCGGGTGCGGAAGGCTGCCCCGCGGTCACCAACTCGACGAACGCCTCCTCGCTCATGGGCCGACAGGCGTAGTTGGTGGCGCGCTGCTGCCCGATGGTGGACTGCCGCTGGGTGGAGAGGTTCTTGCCGCAGGCGGACCCGGCGCCGTGCGCGGGGAAGACCCGGACGGCGTCGGGCAGTGCCATCAGCTTGTGCTGGACGCTGTCGTAGAGCATCCGGCCGAGTTCGTCGGCGGTGACGCCGATCGAGGCGAGCAGGTCGGGCCGGCCGACGTCGCCGATGAAGAGGGCGTCGCCCGTGAGGACGCCGTAGGGGACGGTGTCGTCGGCGTGCTCGTGGACCAGGATGCTGATCGACTCCGGGGTGTGGCCGGGGGTTTCGAGGATCTGCAGCGTGACGTCGCCGAGGCTGATCCGTTCGCCGTCCGTCAGCTTGCGGATGGGGTACTCGGCCTCGGCGCGATGTCCGTAGCCGATCCAGGCGCCGGTGCGGTCGGCCAGCTCCAGGTGGCCGGCGAGGAAGTCGGCGTGGAAGTGGGTGTTGAGGACGGCCTCGATGGTGAAGCCATGCGCCTCGGCGTCGGTGAGGTATTCGGAGACGTCGCGGCGCGGGTCGACGACGACGGCCTTGCCGGTCGTCTCGTCGGCGATCATGTACGACGCCTGGGACAGGCAGTCGAGGTAGTACTGGGCGAAGAACATGGTCGGGTGACCTCCGTGTCGGAAGACCGGGTTTAATACCCCGGGGGGTATATAAGAAAGTCTGCTCCGCCCCTGCTGGAGGGCGGGAGTGGTCGGCCCGGGTCGGGGGACACCCCGGGCCGACCGGTCAGAGGCGGCCGGTGAGCATGCCGTGCCAGTACACGGGCGGCAGGACGTACCGCTTGAACACCCACATGTCCCGGCGCTCCCTGAAGGTGTTGATCAGCGGGAACGTGGGCGCGGGCCGCAGGTCGTAGTCGAACTCGGCGAGCAGCATCCGGTCGCGGGCCGTCACCAGCGGGCAGGAGGTGTAGCCGTCGTAGCGGCGCGACGGGGCCCGGCCGTTCATCACGTCGAGCAGGTTGGCGGCCACGACCGGCGCCTGTTTGCGTACGGCGGCGCCGGTCTTGGACGTGGGCAGGTTCGCCACGTCGCCGAGCGCGAACACGTTGTCGTGGAGCGGGTGTTGGAGGGTGTGCTTGTCCGCGGCGACGAAGCCCTGAGGGCTGGCCGGGTCGGCGAGCGGACCCGCCTTGATCCAGTCGGGCGCGCTCTGCGGCGGCACAGCGTGCAGGAAGTCGTAGCCGAGCGTCTCCTTCGAGCCGCTCGCGTGATCGGTGACAGTGATCTCGCGGCGGTCGCCGTCGACGGCGGTCATCTCGGACCGCAGCCGTACCTCGATGCCGTACCGGTCCGCCACCTTCTCCAGGACCCGCGACCAGGCGGGCACCTTGAACAGGACGGGATCGGGGATCACCAGGATGACGCGGATCCGGTCCAGGACCTTCAGCCTGCGCCAGTGGTCGGCGGCCAGGTACGCGATCTTCAGCGGGGTGGCCGGGTGTGTGAAGACGGCGGTACCCGAGCGCATGTCCTTGATGAGCTCCCAGGTACGCGGGGCGTACTCGGGCGCGTAGTTGCTGCTCACCCGGTCCTGGCCCACCGCGTCGGCGAGGCCGGGCACGCCGTCCCAGTCGAGTTGGAGGCCGGGGGCCAGCACCAGGTATTCGTAGGTGAGTTCGTCGCCGCCCGCGAGGGTGACCGTGCGGGCGTCGGGGTCGACGGCGAGGGCGCGCCGGCGGATCCAGCGCACGCCGTCGGGTATGACGGACCACTCCGGACGGCGGGAGCCACGCAGAGGCGCCTGGCCGCCGCCGACCAGGGTCCACAGCGGCTGGTACCAGTGTGTGTCGGACGGTTCGACGAGGGTGATGTCGGTGACGCCGGCCCGGCGCAGCCGGGCGGCGACGCTGATGCCAGCACTGCCGCCGCCGATGACGGCGACGCGATGACGGCCGGAAATCGACTCGTCGGCATATGAGGGGGTGGCGGCCAAGGTGGAACTCCTCTCCAGCTGACCCGAGTGCGGGTGTCGACGGGGGTGCGGGATCACGGTCAGGCCGCGTGCTCGTCGCGCCCGACAGCCACCGGCCGGCCGCTGCCGGCCCAGGCGAGGGTGCCGCCGGCCACGGACCAGGCGTCGATCCCGCGGGAGGTCATCCAGTCGGCGGCGGCCCTGCTGCGGTTGCCGCTGGCGCAGATCACGTACACCGGACGGTCGGTGGGCAGCTCGCCACGGCCGGCCGGGACGGTGCGCAAGGGCATCGGCCGCGCGCCCGGCACATGGCCGGCCGCGTACTCGTCGGACTCTCGTACGTCAACGACCAGGTCGCCGTCGGCCCAGGCCGCAGCGAACGTCTCCTGCCTTGCTTCACGGGCCATCTCATTCCCTCCTAAAATACCCCCGGGGGTTTCCATACGGCGAGAGTACGGCGGCTGCGCGAGCTCCGTCAAATACCCCTGGGGGTATTTGCCTGCGAGGCAACGTCCAGCTCCGGGCAAGCGTCGGCCGCAGTCGGCGAGCCCGGTTCTGCCGCCCTGAGCAGGCGGATGGTCATGCGTGTCCCGCCGTGTGGTCCGGGCTCTGCTGCGACGGTGCCGCCATCAAGCGTTTGATGACGACGACGCTCTTCGCCTTGTCGACGTCGAGGATCGCCATGCCCGAGATCGCGTTGCCGGGACGGCGCGCGATCGGATTGGTCATGTCGTTCGCGCCGATGAAGAGGGCGATGTCGGCCTGCGCAAACCGCGGGTTGACGTCGTCCATCGCCTTCAGCTGGGTGAACGACACGTTCGCCTCGGCCGGCAGCACGTTCATGTGCCCCGGCATACGACCGGCGACCGGATGGACGGCATAGCTGACGTCGACGCCGTGGTCGGTGAGCAGCTTGGCCAGGTCACCGACTTCTTGCTGAGCCGACGACCTTGCTCGTGTGCGTCACCTGGATCGCCCGCCGCACGGCCCCGGTGTCACCCTCGACCCACACGCCAGCAATGAGGGACCGCGCCTCCCCAGCACAACCGCCGTCGGTCTGACGCGGGCAAGGCGGCCCGCCCTGCCCTTCCGGGGAGGCCGCACAATGCCTTCCCACCGCCGATGTGCCTCGTGAGTCGGGTTTCAGCCTGGCACCGCGCACCCTGCCGGACCGAACTGAAGGGCCCGCAAGAGAGGTCCAACGGACCCATGCGCCTTGTGCCGCCTACTGCTCTTCCGCCGCCAGCGGCACCCGCCACACCAGTGTGCTGCCGCCGCCCTCGGGAGTGATCACCTCCAGCTCACCGCCCAACTGCTGAGCCCGCTCGGCCAAGTTGGCCAGGCCGCTGCGGCGCCCCTCGGCCGGGATGCCCACGCCGTCGTCGGACACCGTCAGCCGCATCTGGCGGCCGTCGGTCTCCAGCGCGACGTCGGCACGGCCGGCGCAGGCGTGCCGCCCGCAGTTGGTCAGGGCTTCGGAGAGCACGGCCACCACATGGTCGGCGATCTCCCGAGGCACGTCGGTGTCCACCAGGCCCTCCATGCGCACGCTGGGCGCGAAACCCAGCACGGGGGCGGCCTCACCGGCCACCCGGACCACCCTGGCCCGCAGCCCGGTCCGGGAGTCGCCGTCGCGGGCGCGCAGGCCGAAGATCGTCGAGCGGATGATCTTGATGGTCTCGTCCAGATCGTCCACCGCCCGTGCCACGCGGTCCGAGGCCTCCTTGTGCTCGATGAAGCGGCCGGTACTCTGCAACGTCATACCCGTCGCGAACAGCCGCTGGATCGCGAGGTCATGCAGGTCCCGGGCGATCCGGTCGCGGTCCTGCAGCAGGGCGATCTGCTCCGCGTCCTCGCGGCGCTCGGCCAGCTCCATGGCGATCGCGGCCTGCGCGGCGAAGCCCAGGAGTGGCTCGATCTCCTTCTCGGAGAACACCGTGCGCCCCGCCTCGCGCACCAGCAGCACGACGCCGCGTACCCCGTCGCCCGCCCCGATGGGCACGGCCACGGCGGCCCCGAGCCCGTCGAATCGGGGCGAGGCGGACGGCACGGGCTCATCGCGGGTGACGTCCGGGCTGGTGACGGGAGTGGCCGCGGAGAAGGCCTGGCCGATCAGGCTCTCGTTCATGGGCAGCACGAGCCCGCGATGGGCCTCGGCGCTCTGCCCGACGGCCAGTTCCACCCTCAGTGCTTCGGTGTCCTCCAGAGGCATCGCGACCACGGCGAGCGCCGCCCCGGTGATCTCCATGGCACGTTCGGCGATCATGCCGAGGGCCTGGCCACGCTCGCTACCGGACATCAGGCTCTGGGTGAGTTCCGCGTTGGCCTGCAACCAGCGTTCCCGCAACCGGGACTCCTCGTACAGGCGGGCGTTGTCGATGGCGACGCCCGCCGCCACGGCCAAGGTCGACAGGACCGACTCGTCATCCTCGTCGAACTCCGCCCCGCCCCGCTTCTCGGTCAGGTACAGATTGCCGAAGACCTGGTCGCGCACCCGGATCGGAACGCCGAGGAAGGTGTTCATCGGCGGGTGGTGCGCCGGGAAGCCGTACGAGGCGGCGTGCTCGGAGATCTTCGTCAACCGCAGCGGCTCGGGGTGGCGGATCAGCTCGCCCAGGATGCCGTGGCCCTCCGGATAGTGGCCGATGCCGGCGATCTGCTCCTCGTCGACCCCGACGGTGTGGAAGGCGGACAGCCGCTTGCCGTCGGAGCCGATCACACCGAGCGCGGCATACTGCGCGTCAACAAGCACGGCCGCGGCCTCCACGATGCTGTGCAGCGCCTGTTCGAGATCCAGCTCCCGGCCGACCGAGAGCACTGCCTCAAGGAGGCTGTGCACCCGGTCACGCGTGCCGCGGGCCGCGTCGAGGCGGGCCTGCAACTCCTCGAGCAGTTCGTCCAGCTTCAGCTGTGGCAGCCGTACGCGGGCCTGCCCGGGCTGCTCCTGGCTATCCACCGGTGATCCTCCACATCCCGTCGACACGCCCACAGCCGACCGTTGCGGTCAAGGGCCACGGTAACGGTCGGTGGCGGAGGACAGTACGGGATCAGCCATGGCGGCCGGGTCGGAAACCGGTTAGCCACGCGGCAGCCGGGCAGCGACGTACTCGGTGAGGTCCAGCAGCCGGTTGGTATAGCCCCACTCGTTGTCGTACCAGCCGAAGACCTTGACCAGGTCGCCGTGCGCCTGGGTCAGGGGCGCGTCCAGGACGCAGGAGGCGGGGTCGCCCACGATGTCGCGGGAGACGATCGGGGCATCGGACACCCGCAGTACGCCCTTGAGCGGCCCGTCGGCGGCCTCGCGGAACGCAGCGTTGATCTCTTCCGCGGTGACCGGCCGGTCGAGGAGCACGCTCAGGTCGGTCAGCGAGCCGTCCTCCACGGGCACGCGTACGGCGATTCCGTCCAGGGTGCCGGCCAGCTCCGGCAGGACCAGACCGACAGCCCGGGCGGCTCCGGTGGAGGTAGGGATGATGTTGACGGCGGCGCTGCGGCCGCGACGCAGGTCCTTGTGCGGGCCGTCCAGAACCACCTGGTCGTTGGTGTAGCCGTGGATGGTGGTCATCAATCCCTTGACGATGCCGAAGTGCGCGTCGAGGACCTTCACCATGGGAGCCACGCAGTTGGTGGTGCAGGAGGCGTTCGAGACGACGTGGTCGCTCTGCGGGTCGTACGTTCCCTCGTTGACGCCCATCACCACGGTGGCGTCGACGTCCTTGCCCGGCACGGAGAGCAGCACCTTGCGAGCGCCCGCCTTCAGGTGCCGACCCGCCTGTTCCCGGCTACGGAAGCGGCCGGTCGACTCGATGACGATGTCGATGCCGAGATCGCCCCAGGCCAGCGCGGCCGGGTCGCGTTCGGCGGTCACGGCGATGCGGCGCCCGTCCACGGTGATCGAGTCGTCGTCGTACTCGACCGTGCGGTCGATGCGACCGTACGTCGAGTCGTACGTCAGCAGGTGCGCCAGTGCGGCCGGCGAGGTGATGTCGTTGACCGCCACGACCTCCAGCGGGGTTCCGGCGGCGGTCTCCGCGCGCTCCAGGACGCAGCGCAGGTAGTTGCGGCCGATCCGGCCGAATCCGTTGATGCCCACGGGCACGCTCATGGCCGTCGTCCTCCCGATCGGGGTCCGGTGGTGTCCAGTGCACTGCCAGCCTGCGGTCTGCGGATCCAGTGCGGGAGGGGCCGCACGGGGCTGAGGTACGGGACGTCCGGCCCCACCTCCGTCGTCGGCGGAGCGGCCTTCAGTGGCCCTGTTGCTTCAGCCGGTCCTGGGCCTGGGCGGCGATGACCGCCGCCTGGATGCGCCGTTCGACGCCCAGCTTGGCCAGCAGACGGGAGATGTGGTTCTTGACGGTCTTCTCCGCGAGGAAGAGGCGCTGACCGATCTGCCGATTGGTCAGCCCTTCGCCGATCAGGGCCAGGATCTCCCGCTCCCGGTCCGTGAGACCGGGCAGGGCGTCCGGCTCCTCCTCCTTCTCCTGCCCGTGGCGCAGCCGGTCCATCAGCCTGGTGGTGGCACTCGGGTCGAGCAGGGACTGGCCCCGGGCCACGGTCCGCACGGCCGACACCAGGTCCGAGCCCTGGATCTGCTTCAGCACGTATCCCGAGGCACCGGCCATGATCGAGTCCAGCAGGGCCTCCTCGTCGTCGAACGAGGTGACCATCAGGCAGGCCAGCTCCGGCATCCGCGAGCGCAGTTCCCGGCACACGGTCACGCCGTCGCCGTCGGGCAGGCGCACGTCGAGCACGGCGACCTGGGGGCGCAGCGCGGGCACCCGTACCAGGGCCTGTGCCACAGTGCCGGCCTCGCGTATCACGGTGATGTCCGGCTCGTCGTTCAGCAGGTCGTGCACTCCTCGACGTACCACCTCGTGGTCGTCCAGCAGGAATACCCGGATCGGGCCGTCGGTGCCGGGCTGTCCGCCGTCCGTCATCGGATGCTCCTCGTCCTGTGATCCGCGTGCGCGTCGAGTACCCGTAACTACGGAGATCCTTCTCGCTTCCTCGTCTTCGGGCCCGGGCCGGTCGGCCCTCAATCCGGCTCTGCCGTGCAGGATGCCGACAGACGAACAGGTCCCACGGGCCGGGCCGAGGGGCCGGACGGCCCTGGGCCGAGCCGGTCCGCGCAGGAAGGTGGAGCCCCCTGATCGGGGATCAGAGGGAGCAGGTCACATGACGGGCAGGCGTGCGGGTGGCGGGCGATGTGGGCGAGAAAGCGCTCGTCCACGTCCGGACGACGGTCGAGGCCGCCCTCGACCGGGCAGGGCTGCCGGGCGTCGACGGCGAGGTGCGGGTCACCCGAGCCGCGGCGCGGCACGTCGAGCAGCCATGGTCCGCGGCGGCTGAGATACGGGTGGGCAACGCCCTGGTGCTCGTGCACGCCCGCGAGGCGACAGCCCACGAACTCGCGGACCGCCTCCGCGGCCGGGCCGACTGTGCGGCACACCGGGGCGCGGCGAAGCGCAGGTCGGCGACACCGCTGCCGTGGCATGGAGGGGCAGAACACTCAGGAGATTTCGGGCGACGAGTAGGCCGGACAGAACAGGCAGGACGCGTAGCCAGGTCGGGCCCAGTCCCGCACGGCGCCGATCGAGTGGGGCATGCGGGAGGACCAAATGCCGCGCAGGCTCGATCCCGCGCGAGGCCAATCCCCTGTCCACGCGGAGCCCGCACCGTCGTGCGGACCGGAACCGGCGACAGCGCTGGTCTTCCCCGGAGCCGCCCCCACTTGGCGTCGGTCCCCACGCGCCCCTCCAACCGGACGCCCGGCCACCGACGAGGGCCGAACGGCCCTAGCGTCCGCGGAGCCGCCGCGGTTCGAATGATCTGATCGAACAGCAACCCACACATGCAGTCGCCTCACCCGACCAGCGGCCATCACGGTCGCGAGCCGCGTGACGGACCAGGTGAGCCCGTCGGAGACATCAACCAGTGAGAGACGAAGAGCTACGGAAACCCACCATGGCCCGCGACAACACCCTGCCGGTCGCCCCAGGACCGCGCCGGAGCATCGACCTCGACAGCGCCGAAGCGCTGCGGCTCCTGGGCAGCGTATCCTTCGGCCGGTTCTCTGGGGTTTTGGTGGCCATGGTGTGACATTGCATCTCTTGCTGTCGTTTGGTGTATTACGACGGTTATTCGGGGGTGTGGCTCTTGTAGTGGATCGTTGCGATCGACACACGGAGCATGGGAACGAACGTACGAAACATTTCTCGTCTCGATGCCGTCGGGGACCCGGTACCGGACCGTGGTGGACGACGGGCTGGAGGTCGCCCAAGAGGCGGACCGCTTCCTGAGGGAGATACGCCTGGCCCGGGGCCGGGCAGAGACAACAACGAAGGCCTACGCCGAGGCGGTGACCTTGTTCCTGCGCTGGTGCGCGGGTACAGGGCGGGACTGGTCGACAGCGGCCCGGGACATGGGGTTGTTCATGGTGTGGCTGCGGTGGGCGCCGGGCAACGGTGGCCGGCGCCAGGCCGTGGTCCCGGGGCCGGGAACGCCGGTCCGCGGGGATGCGCGAATCAACAAGGTGCTGACCGCGGTACGAATGTTCCTGCTTCACGCGGTGGTCAACAAGGTCGCGCCGGCCTGGGCCCTTGAGCAGCTCTACGAGCTGGGGGATGACCGTGACCTGCCGGTGGAGGCACGGGGCGAGAGCGGTGGGATGCGGTATCGGTTGCGGGCCCGTCACCGGCTGCAGGAGCCGGAGGCAGAAGTGGACCGGGCCAGTGACGAGGAAGTCGTGGCGATGCTGCGGGTCTGTCGGTCAGCCCGGGACAGGTTGAAGCGACCAGGACATCACGGTCTCCGGACTGGCTCGCGCCGCACGAGTGGACCGCACCTACCTCTACCGGCACCGCGACCTCATCGAACGCGTCCACGCCGCCGCAGCAGCCCCACCAGAAGAAGGCCGGATCGCGGCCGTCAGCCGAGCCTCGCTGCGGGCAGACCTGACCAACGCGCTGGAGCGGAACCGGCGGCTGACAGTCCGGGTCCGGGAGTTGGAGAAGCGTCTATCCGAGAGCCTCGGTGAAACCGCCTGGAAGGAAGCCGGCCTTGGCGCATCCGCAGGCATCGACCAACTTCAACGCCGCATCACGTTGCTCGAACAAGACCTGACCGACATGAGGGGCCAGCTCGATGAGCGGACCGAGGAACTCGATGCCGCGCGGGCGGCTAACCGGGAACTGACCCGGGCATTGAACCAGGCCCGCTGAGAAGGTGCGGAATCCTCGGCGCACAGGCACCCCGCTGCCGCGGACCGGTCCCATCATGCTGCCCGAATGCGGCGAGGGCAGTGGTGGCTATCTCAGGTGCCTTCGAGGCGTCAGGCACGTAAGTGGCTCTTGTCTTTCCGATCTTGAGGGATGCGCGTCGAACGGGAGTCCCGATCGGGATGGTCGCGGAGTGCTTTGCGAATGCACTGAGGGAAACACGTCCGCCCCGCACCGGTCAGTGTGGGACGGACGCGTTCGGTGGGTTACTCACAGTAAGGGATCAACCCGCTGTCGGGATGCCAGGTCTTCTCCCCGGAGCCTGCACCCCTCCAACTGAAAGTCGCCACCACGCTGTAAGTCTGCCGTGGATAGTTACACGAGTCGACGGAGGTGGTGCCGGCCTTGTCCTCGGTGTCATGCCAGCCGTCGGCGTCTGCCGCGTGACGCAGTGTCACATAGCCACCGCTGCCGTCGGTGCGCACAAGCCTCACGTTGGTGACCTTGACCTGGTAGCTGCCGCCACCGGCGACGTCGGTGATCTTCGCCCGCGCTTGGATGTTATCGTTGGTATTGTCCCACCAGACGGCCGCGCAGCGCTTGACTTGGGTGCCGTAGCAGTCCCATGCAATTCCTGCGGATGCCGGCGTCGGGGTCAGGACGATCGACGCGCCAAGCGCCGCGGCGACCAACACGCCAGTGGTGCGAAACATGTGACTCCCCGTTCTCTAGCCTCTCTGGCCTCACCCATGGACCTTAGGGTCGCCGTGGGCTTCGGACTTTGTCATCCGTGCAGGGAAATTTGTCAGTAGTGCATCGCCTCAAGTTGACGCCGCATCAGGTGAGGGCCCTGTGTGTGACCGGCGAAGCCGTTGCGCAGCGAGAGACAATCCCGCCAAGCTGATGTCGAGAACTGTCCGTGTTGAGGGGTTGCTTGTGGGGGAACGGGCCCAGGTATTGTCAGGCCGTCTTTCTGACCGATGCAGACGAAGGTCTGCGTCATGAGCCCGGTTCTGGACACCGCGTTCATGGCGCCGCAGGACCGGGAGGAAGTGCTCCGGCACGCGCTGTGGGAATCCATGGCGACGGTCGAAATAGATCACCGTCCTCCGGCTGAGGACATCTCCGCCCGCATAGGGCTCGGCGCCCTTGGGCCCCTCAGGATCTTTTCGGCGCGGGCGACCGCGGCCACCATCCGTCGGACGGAGCGGCTGGCCCGGGAGGACAAGGAGCCGGTCGTCTTCCTCAATCTTCAGACGACGGGCACCAGCCTCGTGGTGCAGAACGATCGCCAGTGCCTGCTGAGGCCGGGAGACTTCGCCGTCTACGAATCGACCGCCCCCTACACACTTCTCTATGACGAGGGAGTCGACGGCCACTTCTTCCGTTTCCCCCGCGCGGCACTCGCACTCCCCGAGCGGTTGCTACGAGACATCGCCGCGATCCCCCTGGGACCCGACAACCCCATCGCGCGCCTCGCCTTCACCTACTTCTCCCAACTGGCCGTCAGCGACGAAATACACCAGGGCCCGCACGCCGACACCGTCGTGGAACCCAGCATCGAACTGCTCCGCGCCGTCCTGACGTCCCAGCACGGCAACTCCAGCCTGGCCAGAGCACCGTTGGAGGCGACACTCAGCCTGCGGATCACTCAATACACCCGGGAACACCTGGCCGATCCCGACCTGTCGGCGGCACGGATAGCCGCCGCACACGACATCTCCGTACGTCACCTCTACGCTGTGCTGTCCCGGTCAGGCATCAGCCTCGGAGACTGGATCCGCACACGCCGCCTGGCCGAATGCAGGCAAGAGTTGGCCGGCCCGAACGGGCGGCTGCGGACCATCGCAGCGATAGGACGACGTTGGGGCTTCGTGGACCCGACCCACTTCAGCAAGGTGTTCAAACAGGCCTACGGAATCTCGCCTCGCTCCTGGCGCGACCAGAACCACCCCCGCTCCTCCGCGTGATGGTCTCCGCGCGGCCGTGTTTCGCGTGACCGACCTTGGACGCTCGGTCTAGGGCCGGGGTCAGGCGACCCGTGCCAGTTCTCCGGTTTCGGTGAGTTCCGCGGTCGTGGCGCCGTCACGGGCCGGGCCGAGTACACCCCGAGCCGGCTACGCGCTCACGCTCGCGGGGTACGGAGAACCCCCGGCCCTCGCGGCGTGGAGTGCTGGGCCGATAAGGGCTACCGAGGCGCCGGTGGCACCATCCGCGTTACCTTCTCGGGGGTGCTGGGAGACGCTGTCCGCAGGTCATCGGCAAGGGGATTCCACACAGCTTCGGAAGCCAACTGCGGCAGAGCGCTGGCAGATCACTCGGTTGCCACCAGCGACACTCCAGCCAGCGCTAGCACCACAGCTGTTGCACTAGTTAGAGTTCAATCACCAGTGGCTGAGCTGCACAAACCCGAGGTCCGCACCACCACTACAGCCTCATTCCCTCAGAGAAGTCGGGATCGTGTTCACCCAGCACGCCCTGCCGTCGATCCGCCCTGTCAACCACGTCCTGGAGGACGGTGACATCGTGATCCGCACCATGTGGGAGCGGCCCTGACGTCACGGGCCCGGGAGGCGGGCGCGCCGGGGATGGTCGTGGCGTACGAGGCCGACGCCATCGACCCTCACACGCACCTCGGCTGGAGCGTGGTGGTCACCGGCTACGCCCACATCGTGACCGACGCCCGCGATCTGGCCCGCTACCAGGACTTGCTGCATCCCTGGGTGGGACAGGCCATGGACTATGCGGTCCGGATTCGCCCCGACCTGGTCACCGGAGTCCGGCTCGAGCCCGCCGAGGCGTGATCCGTCGCCCCCGATCAGTCGTGCGGCACCACAACGACCGGTGCGGTCGCGCGATGGAGCACCTCGTGCGTCACGGGGCCGATGTGCGGTCCGACCAACGCCTGCCGGCGCCTGCGCCCGAGGAGGACCAGCGAGGCGTTTCGGGAGGCATCCGCCAGATGGGCGCCCGGCCTGCCGACGACGGCCTCCTCAGTCACCTCGACGCCGAGGAACTTCTCCCGCCACGGATGCAATGTCTCGGTCAAGCTCCCCTCCGCCTCCACCGACTGGTCCGTCTCCCCCGCCCACGGAGACGGTGCCGCGTTCCAGCCGTGCACGACCCGCAGCCTGGTGGCGCGCCGCCGGCCGCGTCGAAGGCGAACTCGAGAACCCCCCCGTCGGGATGCTCCCGCAAGTGCAGGCCGAGTACGACGTCGCGGTACGAGGTGCCCGCGCAGGCACTCCCGCCGGTGCCCGCCCGGTGTTCGTCCGCGACACCGGCTCCGGCGCGGACGAGGACGACGGGGCCCTCGGCCCTGCCCACCACGGCCAGTGCCACGGAGCCGAAGAGACGTCCGGCGGCGTGCCCGAGCACTCTCGACCCCAGCACCAGAACCTCGGCCTCTCGCGCGGCCGCCGACAGCACGGTCGCGGGCTGTCCGGCGAGCTGCTCGGCGGTGATCCGCGGACCGGGGTGACGGTACGTCAAGGACGACTCGGCCTCGTGCAGCATGCGGGCGGATCGGTCTTCGCCGGCCAACGGCACGGCCTCCGCCGCGAACGGCTCGTAGGCATGCAGCTGTTGTTCCCCGGCGTGCACGACACGCAACGGCACCGCCCGCAGGCGTGCCTCGCGGACTGCCCAGTCGGCAGCGGTGAGGCTCTCCGTGGAGCCGTCAAGGCCGACGGTGACGGTACGGGACATGAGGGGCCTCCTTCGGTGTGTGACCCCACACTCGTGTCCCAACCTCCGCGGCAGGAGGGACCCAAGTCCCTGAGAGCAGCCGATCGGCCTCTGCGACGGCCATCCTGACGGACGTGGAGGTGCCTGAGGAGCCGGTGGCACCGGAGCGACCGCGTGTTCGCCGCTCAGCCGGTCGTCGGTACCAGCGCCACCGGGCAGTGGGAGCGATGCAGCAGGCTGTGCGCGACCGGGCCGAGCTGCGGTCCGAGCCCGCTCACCCGTCGGTGTGCGCCGATGACGACCACGGCGGACTCACGCGTGGCGTCCACCAGGGCGTGCCCCGGTCCGGTGCGCACCGTGAGGGTCTCGACGTCGACTTCCGGGTGTTCCTCCCGCAGCCGGGCCAGGCTGAAGCGAGGTACGGCCTCCTCGGCCCGGTCGTCCTGGACGAGCTGTCGTTGCCCGGGACTCGTCGCGGGGATCAGCGAGGGCAGTTCGGGGGTGACGTACCGGTGGGTCGAGTGCAGGACCCGCAGCCGGACGCCTCGCCGCTCCGCCTCGTGGAAGGCGTAGGAGGCCGCGTCGACGTCGGAGTCGCCCTCCAGGCCCAGCAGGACCTCGCGCCTGTCATCGCACCGGTGGTCGCCGCGTACGACGAGCAGGGGACCGTGCGCGTGCGCGGCCAGCCGCAGGCTCACCGAGCCGGCCAGCAGCCCGGCGACTCCGCTGTGACCCCGGGTGCCGACAACGGTGAGTTGCGCCCCGCCACTCTCCCGCACGAGCGCCTCCACGGCACTGCCTGTGAGGGCCCTGGTCACCACCGGCAGGCGGGGGTGACGTTCCCCGACGCGCGCGGCCGCCGACGCGAGGACGGGTCCGGCCTCGTCCTGGTCGGGCACCGCGTACACGACGCGCAGTTCGGCGCCGCGGCGTGCGGCCTCGGAGGAGGCCCGGTCGAGAGCTCGTACGGCGTTCAGAGAACCGTCCACTCCAACGACCACATGGTGGCGAGTCATCTCCCTCTCCTTTCTGCTCCGTGCTGCCGATGCTCGTGCTTCCACGACGTCGCGAGCAGGGGCCACACGAACCCGGCGACACGCCGCACGGCCCCCGCCACAGGCCGTTCGGCCCCGCAGCAGACGAATGCGAGGGGTCGTAGCCCCGTCAGGAGGAGAGGTCCAGCCCGTAGATGCTGCGTCCACCGACCAGTTCGCGACCGGTCACCAGCTCGGGGTCGATGCGGACGAAGACCTCGCGGGGCGAGGGTGCCCAGGAGCGCGGACCAGTGCGGGCCAAGCGCTCATGCTCGTCCGGATCCGTGACCACTGTGGCGGTGCCGGTGACGACGACGCTCCAGCCTGAGTGTGTGGCCGCGTCGACCTCGTCGGCCTCAAAGGCGACCACCGCCCCGTCGATCGCGCGCACCAGTTCGGACGTGGCCGCGGTGCGCAACAGCACAGCGCCGTCGGCGTCCAGGCAGAAGTTGACGGGCAGTACCGCGGGCAGGGCCTGGCGTGTGTGCACGATCCGGCCTACGGGCACCTTCGCCAGCAGACGCAGGCACTCCTGCCGTTCGAGTTCGCGGAATCCGTCGTTGCGGTACATGATCAGTCCGTCTTTCGCCTGATGCAGCGGTGCGCTGAGAAGTCCATCGTTCGCCGTACGAAGGCTGCGGGCGAGGGCCATCAGTCCCGGACATACCGGACAACAGCCCTTTTCGCGCCGTGATCCGCCGCCCGGTGATAGCAACGGGATCAATGCGCACCCACTGGTCGTGCCGCCCACCCGCCCAGGGCGTGCCGCATGCCGCTTCGTCGAGCCGACGCGCCTCATCGGGGTCCGTCACGGTCCGCGCGTACCCCTGCACGAGCACGCTCAGCCCTGGGCGAATGCCTCGTCGATGCGGTCGACCTCGAAGGCGACCTGGCAGCCGGCCGCCTGCGATGGTGTCGTGCCGGATGCGGTCCGGAACACGATGGCATCGCCCACGACGCTGCAGTTGACGGGACCGATGACCGGCCCGGTGACGGTGGGCCCAGCGATGCGTCCGACGCCATGGGTCGACAGCAGAGCACGGCACTCCGGCGTGGACTGGTCGGTGATGCTGGGGGCTGCGGGACGCCCGGATTGCGGCACCGGGCGGCACTCCGAAGTCTCCGGTGGGCTTCCTGGCGGTGGTGTGCAGGATCTCCGCCAGTATCTGGAACGTGCCTGGACCCGGCGCGGCGGCCGGATGCTCTTCCAGGTACTGAAGATGACTCGGGGCCACGCCCGCCCGGGTGGCGGTCTCCTCCAGGGAGCGGCCGAGTTCTGTGTGTCGCCGGGCGAGACGACGTCCGAGGTCACCCACGGGCGCCGAACCGGTCGCCCTCGACGGGACCTGTTCGGTCATGGCTCGCCACTTCTTCTCGTCAGTCCGCCCGGACGGCGACCACGTCGGGCTGCTCCCCGGCGACGACGACCTTGAGGGCGCCGATGTCGGCGACCCGCCGAAGACGTCGTACACCTCTTCCATGTGGTCGAGCGGCAAGGTGTGAGTGACCAGTGGCGCGGTGGGTAGCCGGCCGGCGGCCGCCATGCGCAGCAGGGTGGGGGTGGAGTGGGTGCCCACGAGGCCGGTGGTGCTGGTCACGTTCTTGATCCACAGGTCCTCAAGGTGAAGGGTTACGGGCTTGCCGTGTACGCCGACATTGGCGACGTGGCCGCCGGGCCGGACCATGCGCGTGCACATCTCGAAGCTCTCGGGCACGCCGACGGCCACGTAGGCGCCCAGCCCGTCGGTGAGGTCGGCGATCAGCTGCTCGGGGGCCTCGCGGGCGTCGGCCACGGCATCGGCACCGAACTGCCGGGCCGTGGCGATCGCGGCGAGCCCGATCGGGCCGGCACCGACCACTGCGACGGTGTCGCCAGGCCGTACCTGCCCGTTGAGCACGCCCACTTCGTAGGCGGTCGGGAAGATGTCGGCCAGCAGGACGGCGTCCTTGGTTTCGAACGTGCACGGAGGTCGGCGTGCGGCACGCGCACGTACTCGGCCTGGGTGCCGTCGATCAGGTGACCGAGGATCCAGCCTCCGCCTCCCCGGCAATGGCCGTGCATGGCCTTGCGACAATAGGAGCAGCGGCCGCAGGCGGTGATGCAGGAGACCAGGACCCGGTCCCCCGGCCGTACGGTGCGCACGTCGGCGCCGGTCTCCACCACCTCGCCGACCGCCTCGTGCCCGAGCACCGTGCCGGGACGCACCTCGGGTACGTCGCCCTTGAGGATGTGCAGGTCGGTGCCGCAGATGGGGACGGCGTCGACGCGCACGATCACGTCGGTGGGGTCCTTGAGACCGGGGTCCGGGACGTCCTCCCAGGAGAAGTGTCCGGGACCATGGAAGACGAAGCCCTTCATGACGATCCTTCCCACCAGTTGCCCCCCCCGGGGCCCTCACCGGTTGTCGCCGGGCAGCGGCTCCGGGGCTCGGCCGAGAACACGGTTGCCCGTATTGCCCCGTAGATCCAGCTTGTCCCGCGCCGGGGCGCGTGGCCTTGGGCCGGTCGACCCCGATCGCCCGCCGGACGGGCCGCTGCACGCCGTAGGGTCCGGTCAGCCCCGCGATACCGGTCAAGCGGGGCCGACCGGCCCTTCCGCCCGCCCCGCTGCACGGGATTCGCTGTGACCATGTCCAAGAACCACACCAGGTCCACGCCACCTCTCTCGGTGCGCGAAGTCGCTGGTACGACCGTCGTGGAGCTACGCGGCGAGATCGACCTCCTCGCGGCGCCGGCCCTGGCGGCGCGGCTGGGCGCGCTGACGGCCGGCACGTGCCCCGATCTGGTGCTCGATCTGCGTGCCGTGTCCTTCATCGACTGCAGTGGGCTCGGCGTCCTGTGCCGGGCCCGCAACCGCGTCCTGGCCGGGCAGGGCCGACTGCGACTGGTCGCCCACAGTGCGCGCTTCCGGCACGTATTGCGCCTCGCCGGTCTGGCGGGCGTGTTCGAGATCCGCCCCGGCTTGCCCCCGTCCCTCGCCGCGGAGGTCGTGACCGTCACGGCAGACTGACGCACCCCGACCGGCTACCCGCTCACGCGCCCGGCCGCGAGCACCGTACGCGCCGCCCGCCGCGGAGTGGCAGGGCCCTCGGGGCCGTAGCCGAGACGGACGAGCACGTGCGCGTGATCGGACCCGGAGGTCACGGACTCGCGAAGGTCGGGCCACTCCATCGCCTGGCACAGGAGCGAGGCGCGCAGCCCGTTGGGCTGTGGCGACCAAGAGGACACACTCCATGGCCTGTCCGGCCCGCAACCAGTCGGTGCGGCAGTCGTGCTCTGTGGTCAGCAGGGCGATGACGGGGGTTGCCTCGTAGGGGCGGGCGAGAGGCTTGTCGGCATGGCGTTGCCCGGTGAAGTCGCGCATGGGGAGCCGTTCCCGGGCGTCCTGCCGGCCGAGTGCCGCTCCCGGGGGGCCGGTGTCGGCCTCGGCGTACGGATCCTCGCGCACCCAAAGGCAGCTCTCGGTGCCGCGGTCGGCGTGGAAGCGGTTGCGCTGCTCGCCCTCCATCGTGAGCGCGAGCAGACGTGCCGTTTCGGCGTGCTCGGGGAAGCGGACCCATGCGCCCTCCGCGTCCGCCGCAGCGGCGAGTTCGACGCGCAGATACGGCGGGATCGGCCGGTCGGAGAACGGGAAGCGGCTGCTGCGCCTGCGTCAGACCGCACCGTACAGATCGATGCCGCCTCCACGGGGACGGTCGGGGGCGGGCCCCGTCGGGCGGACGGATGCGAGCAGGTCCGCTTCTCCAGGGCGGGGCAGGAGGCGGGTGACCGGGGCCCAGCCGAAGTGGGCCATCGCGATGCGGAGGTTGAAGCACGGCGGCGCTCACCGAGAGATGCAGGGCCCGGCCTTCCGGGTCCGTGTGCCGCAGGCCCGCGACGCGGACGGCACGCACGTGAAGTCCTCTCTCAACGGGAAGTGATCGGCTTGCGGCCCACCGTAGGCGTCAGGGGCGCTCGTTGAAGGTGAGCGCCCTCACCGTTGCGCGGCGACGGCCGCCATAGCCTCGCGGTGAGAGGGACGAGAGCCTCGCGGTGAGAGGGACGAGCAGACCGAGCGGGAAGGGTACGGGCATGACGTGGGTCGGCAGACTGATGGTCGTGGGGGCAGTGGCGGGCGGTGCGGCAGCGGGATATCTGGGGCTGGTCTGCGGCGCCCTGCCGCTCGATCTCGGAGTGGGACGGCGAACCCGTCCCCTGGGACCGCAGACCGTCGACATCGTGGCGCCCCGCGAAACCGTCTTCCAGGTGATCGCCCAACCCTATCTGGGGCGGACGACCCGGGCGATGCGGGAGAAGGTGAGCGTGCTGGAGCAGGGCAGCGACATGGTGCTCGCCGCGCACCGCACTCCCGTCGCGGGCGGGCGACTGACGGCCACAACCGTGGAGACCGTGAGGTTCACCCGCCCGATGCGGGTCGACTTTCGCCTGGTGCGCGGACCTGTCCCGGCGGTCACCGAGTCGTTCGAGCTCAGCGAGCACGGGCCGGGCACCCGGCTGACGTACACCGGCGAGCTGGGTACCGACCTGTGGGCAGCCGGCCAGTGGTGGGGCGGCGTGGTCGCGCCGCGCTGGGAGGCGACGGTCGCGGCCAAGCTGGCGGCGGTCAAGCATGAGGCGGAGCGGCGCGCGGCGCTCGCGTGACCCGCCGGGTCATCGGGCGGCCGACCCGCTGGATGGGGCCGACAGCCGCGCCTGTGTAGCGATGCCCGTTCGGTGAGCGCACTTACAGTTCCCGGTTCCGTTGCGGCCATGGCGCTGGTCTCCGTGAATCAAGGTTCTCTCCCCAGCGGCCGAGGTCGCGCAGATCCTTGGTGAGGGAGGTGCGGACCTGGCGGGTGACCAGGGGTGCGGCCAGGCGGAGGAGGCCGCCGGGTCCGCCCCGGACGCGGATGGCGGCGAGAGTACCGCGCGGGTGCGGCTCGAAGGAGTACGTGACATGCATCGCCATGGGAGCGGCCACGGAGACCATGTCCAGCAACTGCGGGGGCTCGTACGCGGCCACGCGCAGGACGTAGTCGATGCGGCGGCCGAGGAAACGAGCGGTGCGGGTGACCTCGGCGCCCGTCCCGAACCCGCCGTCGTCCGCTTGCCGTGTCAGCTCCGCCGTACGGATGCCCTGCGTCCTCCCCCATAGCCCTGAACGGGCATGGGAGGTGCCCCCAGGCGTCGTGGCGCCAGTCCATGGTGTAACCGGCCACCCGCTCGGGCGGCAGCGGAACCACCCGCCGCACCATCACATCGATCGTCATCGCCTCGCCCCCTCGTGCCCCGGGCTCCGGCTTCGGCCGGTGCTGTGTCGCCTCCAGCATGGCCGTGATCGTTGGCGGGGCCCGCGCGCAGCAGGATCCGGGGCGGCATCCGAGTGCCGCGCCTGCCATGGCCGGGGCGTCGAGAATGCGGGGGCAGGAGATGACAGTGCTTCGATCCGGGCAGCAGGCCGCCCGGTCACATGGACCCGGCCCCGGGAGGCGATCGGGCTGTTGCTGCGCGGATACACCGCTCGTACCGCCGCGCCCGCCACGCCTGCCTGGTCGGTACAGTCCTCTCGGCAGTGAACCAGGGGACGTTGATCATCTCCGGCGAGGCCGTGGCCGCCACGTGGGCACGTCTCGCGGTCAACTATCTGGTGCCGTATCTGGTCGCCGGCACGGGCTGGCTGTCCGCGCGGCGGGTCCGTGCCGCGCCCCGGTCACGGCGGCACTCCGAGCACGAGACACCCTGAAGTCTCCGGTGCGGCCACCGCGCGCCGCGCGCCGTCCGGCTCCCCGGCGCCCCCGGGTCGGCGGCGAGCCGGGGTTGGACCGGCCGAGGGAAGTAGCAAGTGCCGGGTCAGCGGCGCAGGGCGTGCCGCACGGCGACGACGACCTGCATCGCGGCGGCCGGACGCAACAACGCCGGCCGGGGCCTGTCGGGCATGCTGCCGCGACGCATACCGACGGCGGTGACCGCAACCACGGGCACCAGCCATGCCGCGAGCGCCGCGGCTCGCACCGTACGGCTGGGTTCGTACCGCAGGACGAGCCAGATCCAGAACGCGGCGTCGGCGAGGGAATCGGCGTAATCGCCGAACGGGGACACGGTGACCTGGCGGCGGGCCAGGCGGCCGTCGGCCAGGTCGAGGGCGATGGCCAGCAGGCCCGACCAGCGGCTCCGCCCGAGGGTGGTGGCGGGGAGATTGCCCCGCAGCAGGGTGATCACATCAGCCCCGGTGAGCCGGCCGCGGTCCTCCAGCAGGCCCAGATGCAGGACGGTGAGAGACCAACTGATGACCACCCACCTCTTGGCTCCGGGGCCTCGGGCGGACATGAACAGCAATCCGTGCAGGACGACGGCCTGCAC
This sequence comes from Streptomyces sp. NBC_01092, assembly GCF_045039535.1. Lineage (NCBI taxonomy): Bacteria > Bacillati > Actinomycetota > Actinomycetes > Kitasatosporales > Streptomycetaceae > Streptomyces > Streptomyces sp. NBC_01092. The sequence goes on from NZ_CP108659.1 coordinate 973,111, forward strand.
AAGCGCATCCGGATGCCGGGCCGCCTGTCGCATCGACCGATGAGCGGCCAGATACAGGAAACGCCCGACGGCGCCCGGCCTCCACCGGCCGCCCCGCAGCACCTCCAGCAAAGCGTCGGTCGCCTCGCGGCTGTCGGTGAGCTCGCATACGGGTACGGACACGGCCGGTGGTCCTTCCTCGTACCTGATGTGTGCCGCACTCACCGTAAGCGGCCAGGCCGGTGGGGAACGCGAGCGCGCTCACCGATCAGCGCACCGGTGACCGTGGCGTCGTTTCCGATCACGACGCGACGGTGCAGGTAGCGAGTGAGGACACGACGATGGGTCCGGGCGTTGGCGTCATGGTGTGGCGCCGAGCGCTCCGCTCCCGCCGCTAGTGCCAGTCGCTGATCCGGACATCGTCGGGCGCCGGCCTGCCGTGTCCGGTCTCCGCGAACTCCTTGAGGCTCATCAGGAAGATCGCCCACTTCGTGCTGCAGTGGTGCATGAACTCGACCGGCTCGCGCCAGCCGTCGTGCTTGAACAGCACGATCGTGTACTCGTCGTGCCGGCTGAGGCTCCAGTCGATCTCGGTCCCGATCCACTCCGCCGGTCCGTCCGTGACGCGCCACCGCACCCGGCCGGCAGGGTCGAGCTCCAGAATCTGCATGTCGAAGCCGCCGGCGTCGCCGAACCGGAACGCCAGCTGACCGCCGACCTCGCTCTTGCCGGTGGTGTCGGTCGTCCACCAGCCGGCGATGCCCTCGGGCGTTGCGATGGCCCGGTAGACGTCGTCCAGGGGTGCGACGGCGCCGATCCGATGCAGGATGTCGACCATTTTCATGCTCCTTCGGTGTTGGTGCGGCTGCGTTCGATCGCCTCCGCGATGCGCTTGATACGGCGCAGTCGGGCGTCCCAGGTGGCGCCGACCGCGGCCAGCTGCGCGGCCGCGCGGGCGAGCTGCGCCTCGTCGACGCGGTAGCGCCGCTCGCGGCCGGCCGGCTCGGCGCGGACCAGCCCGACCCGGTCGAGGACGGCGAGATGTTTCGACACGGCCTGCCGCGTGAGCGGAAGGTCCGCGCTGAGTGAGGTGGCCGTACCGGGGCCGGACGCGAGGAGGAGGTCGATCAGCGTGCGCCGGGTGGGGTCGCCGATCGCCGACCACAACTCGTCGTCGACGGGCGTGCTCATGGCGTGGACACCAGCCGTGCGATGTACGTGCGCAGCCGGGGGATGTAGTGGTCCCAGGCGCTCGCGTGCTCGCGGTACTGCTCCTCCAGGACGGCGATCTCCCAGCCCATCTCGCGGAACCCGGTCTCGGTCATCCGCACCCGGGTCCCCTGCCGCGTCGGCTCCAGGTCGAAGGTGACCAGCAACGAGTCCCCGCCGCGTTTTTCGTCGTCGGTGTAGCACCACCGGAACGAGAACCGCGACGGCGGATCGACCTCTACGACGGTGAGCGCGACGGTCATGGTCTCGCCGGTCACCTCGTCACGCCAGAACAACTCACCCGGCGTCCCCTCCACGGGCTCGAACCGGGCGTCGTCCGGCCACCACTCCCGCATGTGCTCCGGCCTGCTGATGACCTCGAAGACGACCTCGGGTGATGCGTCGACGTGGATGTCGCGCTCGATGCTGCCGTACTCCATACTCGAACCCTTTCGCAACCTTTGGTTGCATGTCAGCGTACGACGGACGCCGCAAATGCGCAACCATTAGTTGCGGATCGAGGGGGCCGTCCAGTCCGTTGCCCTCAATCAAGGCCGAGGCCGGGAGACCGGACGCCGCTGACTCCCGGCAGGCTCGGTGAGCGCGCCTACAAGTTCCCGGCCGCTGCATGGCCGTAGCGTCGTGGGCATGGTGCTACGGCTCGTGCTGGGCGCGATCTACACGGCGATGGGGATCGGTCAGCTCGCCTCCCTGGGCGAGATGCCGGCCATCCTCGGCGCGTACGGCGTGGTGCAGGGTGCCGCCGCGACCGTGCTGGCTGTGTTGCTGATCGTCAGCGAATTGGTATGCGGGGTGTGGTTCCTGGCCCGGCCCAGGTCGACAGCAATCGCGCCGGTGTGGGTGTACACGGGCGTTTCGCTGGTGTGGGGCGCGCTGGCCGTGCAGGCATTCGTACGCGGGCTGACGGTGGTCAACTGCGGCTGTTTCGGGAACTACCTCACCCAGCGGCTCGGCTGGTTCGTGCTGGTCCAGGACGCTCTGGCCCTGCTCTACGCCGGACTGCTGCTGCGTGCCGCCCACACGCTCCTGCACCGGGAACCAGCCGATGGAGTGGAAGTGGGGCGTGATGTCCGCATCCCGTGAACGCTCCGGGCTCGGCGGGGCCGCCGCGGTCATCGGGGCGGCGCTGGCCATGGTGGTGTGCTGCGCGGGCCCGCTACTCGTGGCCGGAGGAGCGCTCGGCGCCGACGATGGCGCGCTATCGAACCCATGGCTGATCACCATGGGCGCGGTCGTACTCCTTGCCGCTACCACGTATGCCCTGCGGTACCGGGTTCGACGCCGCAACGGTGCCGGGCCGGAGGACTGCTGCCCGAACATGCCGGGTCCGCCCCCGCCCCACCGTGAAGAGGACGATCGGGGCCGTCCCATCCGCTGACCGGATACCACCGCCCCCATGGGAAAGGAGTTCTTCGATGACCCAGGCGCCGGCGCCCCGCCGCAAGGTGGGCCGGGACGAGGTGTTCGTGGAGTTCACCAAGTCGATCTGCCCCCTGTGCAAGACCTCCGTCGACGCCCAGGTCAACATCCGCGACAGCAAGGTCTACCTGCGGAAACGCTGCCGCGAGCACGGCGAGTTCGAAGCCCTGGTCTACGGCGACGCCGAGGAGTACCTGTCCTCGGCCCGGTTCAACAAACCGGGCACCATCCCGCTCACGTTCCAGACCGAGGTGAGGGACGGCTGCCCGAGTGACTGCGGGCTGTGCCCGGAGCACAAGCAGCATGCCTGCCTGGGCATCATCGAGGTCAACACCGGCTGCAACCTGGACTGCCCGATCTGCTTCACCGACTCCGGCCACCAACCGGACGGCTACTCCATCACCCACGAACAGTGCGCGACCATGCTCGACACCTTCGTGGCCTCCGAGGGCGAGGCGGAGGTGGTGATGTTCTCCGGCGGAGAGCCCACCATCCACAAGCACATCCTCGACTTCATCGACCTGGCCCAGGCCCTCCCGATCAGGAACGTCACCCTCAACACCAACGGCATCCGCCTGGCCACCGATCACCGCTTCGTCGCCGAACTGGGCAGGCGCAACCGGACGCCCGGCCGGTCGGTGAACGTCTACCTGCAGTTCGACGGCTTCGACGAGCGCACCCACCTGGCGATCCGCGGCCAGGACCTGCGCACGCTCAAGCAGCGGGCGCTGGGCAACTGCGCCGAGGCCGGACTGACCGTGACGCTGGTCGCCGCCGTCGAACGCGGCCTGAACGAGCACGAGTTGGGCGACATCATCGAGTACGGCATCGACCACCCGGCCGTGCGCTCGGTGGCGTTCCAGCCGGTCACGCACTCGGGGCGGCATGTGGAGTTCGATCCGCTCCAGCGGCTCACCAACCCCGACGTCATCCGGCTCATCAACGCCCAGCGCCCGCAGTGGTTCGTCAAGGGCGATTTCTTCCCCGTGCCCTGCTGCTTCCCCACCTGCCGCTCCGTCACCTACCTCCTGGTGGACGGGGAACCCGGCAACCGCACCGTCGTCCCCATCCCGCGCCTGCTGAACGTGGAGGACCACCTCGACTACGTCACCAACCGCGTCCTGCCCGACGCCGGGATCCGCGAGGCCCTGGAGAAGCTCTGGTCGGCGTCCGCGTTCATGGGCACGGCCACGACCGAGGAGCAGCTGCGGGCCGCCGCAGAGGCCCTCGACTGCGCGGACGCGTGCGGTATCGATCTGCCCCAAGCGGTGAAGGACCTGAATGACAAGGCGTTCATGATCGTCGTACAGGACTTCCAGGACCCTTACACCCTCAACGTCAAGCAACTGATGAAGTGCTGCGTCGAGGAGATCACCCCGGACGGACGGCTCATCCCCTTCTGCGCGTACAACTCCGTCGGCTACCGCGAACAGGTCCGCGCATCGATGTCCGGCGTCCCCGTCGCCGACGTCGCCCCCAACGCCCTGCCCCTCGCCAACCGCCTCACCGACACCCCCTACGGTTCGAAAACCGCGCGCGCCGAAGGGAGTTCATGATGGCCGACGACGACCTCAAGGCGTGCTGCGCGGCGGCGTACTCCTCCGACGTGGTCGCCCTGCTCCTCGGCGACTCCTACCACCCCGGCGGCACCACCCTCACCCGCCGCCTCGCCGACGCGCTCAGCCTGACCCCGCAGAGCCGGGTGTTGGACGTCGCCTCCGGCCGCGGCACCACCGCCCTGCTCCTCGCCGACGCCTACGGCGTACGGGTGGACGGCGTGGACTACTCCCCGGCCAACACCGCCCTTGCCCAAGGCGCCGCCGCTGCCACCGGTCTCACCGAGCAGGTCGCCTTCACCACCGGTGACGCCGAACAACTGCCTTACCCGGACGGCACATTCGACGCGGTGGTGTGTGAGTGCGCCCTGTGTACCTTCCCTGACAAGGCGAAGGCCGCGGCCGAGTTCGCCCGGGTCCTGAAACCCGGCGGCCGGGTCGGCATCACCGACGTCACGACTGCCCTCGACCGGCTGCCGTCCGAACTCACCACTCTCGCCGCGCGGATCGCCTGCATCGCCGACGCTCGGCCGCTGGCCGAGTACGCAGGGATCCTGGCAGCCGCAGGGCTGCGTACGGTCCGCACCGGGCGCCACGACGAGGCGATGCTGCGCATGATCGACCAGATCGAGGCGCGGCTGAACCTGCTCCGGCTGACCGCCGCGGGCAGACTCGCCGCTGCCGGCCTGGACCTGGACGCGGCCCCGGCCGTCCTGAGTGCGGCTCGCACCGCCGTTTCCGACGGCGTCCTCGGCTACGCCCTTCTCGTCGTTGAGAGGTCCCAAGCACCCTAGGTGCGGCTCACGGCGTTGTGTCCAGAGCGCCCTGGCGTTCGGCTCCCCGGCTGCGAGGAAGCTCTCGTCGCGCCGGAGTGGGAAGGTCTCCGGGAGAAGCCGGATCGTCTTGATGCGGTCGATCCTGAAGGAGCGGACGTCGTCGCGCAGACGGTCCCAGGCGAGCGCGTACCAGACAGGGACGTTGTAGTAGAGGTACTGAAGCTCGATCTCCCGCTCAGTGACCCGGGCATGCTGGTCCTCGTAGCTGATGACTGCGACCTGGCGGTTGGCGAAGGCGTCGAGCAAGGGCTTGGCGACGTCCGCACTCGGCGCGGTGTAGGAGGACAGAACGAGGGCGGAGGCGCTCGCGCCCACGAGGATCCGCTTGCGGATGGCCAGGATCCGTCGGGCCTGCGCCGGGGCGAACGATGCGGCGATCTTGCGGGCGATCGAGCGTCCGTCGTCCAGCAGCAGCGGAGAGCCGACCTTCTCCGCGATCGTCAGGCTCAGCAGCAGCCCGATGGCCTCGGTCTCGCTGAGGTGCACACGGCCGAGCGACCAACCGTGCTCCAGGCGCAGCCCTCCGCCCCGGCCCCGGTCGCTGTCCACGGGCATCCCGAGATCGCGCAGGAAAGCCAGATCCCGGTGGACCGTCCTCACGCTCACACCGAGTTCGCCCGCCAGTTCCGCGGCGGTGGTGTAGTCCCGCTCGGCCAGCAGGCCCTTCAGCGCTTCCAGCCGACCGGCCCGGCTTCGCGAGCTGTCTGCGTCCTCCACCGGTACAAAATATGTCAGTGAGTGTCAGGTATGCCAGTAGCGTCGATGTCGGCGAAGGGAGACGCGCATCATGTACATCGCACTGGCACCGTTCACGCTCAAGCCCGATGTGACCGAGGAAACGCTGCTCACGACGTCAGACGCGTTCGAGAGCTCGGTCGTGCAGAGCCAGGACGGGATCCACCGGCGGATCCTGGTCCGAGCCGCGGGCGGCGGCTACGCCGGCCTCGTGTTCTTTAGGGAGCAGGAGGCGATGGAACGCGTCATGGAGGCAGAGCAGAACAGCGACGCTTGCACCGCGTTCTTCTCGATCATGGATGACGACGGCACGGCCCGCGTGTTCAAGGTCCTCAAGAGCTACGAGTGATGGTCCGCCAGCGCTCTCAGCTCAAGGACCGGCTCTTCAACCGGGACAAGGTCGCCACGATAGCCACGCAGCTCAGCTGCGCACACCGGGCGTTCGACTCCGGCGCGTTCGAGAGTCGGGTGATGTCACGGCTCCCGGAGCTCGAACTCAAGCAGCGCATCGCGTGGATCACCGGCTGCCTGGAGATCCACCTGCCGGTCGACTACCGGCGGGCGGTGAACATCATGCTGCGTTCCCTGCCCGCCCCCTGTAACCCACAGCTGCTGGACGGCGACTTCGGAGACTTCATCTACGCCCCGCACTCCGAGTTCGTCACGCGCCACGGCTGTACGCGGGAAGACCTCGTGTTCTCCCTCGCCTCACTCCGCGAGCTCACCACCAGGTTCTCCGCCGAGTTCGCCGTGAGGTCCTTCATCAACGCCTTCCCGGACGAGACCCTGATGACCCTCGCCCAGTGGACGGCCGACGAGCACTACCACGTTCGCCGTCTGTGCAGCGAGGGGACCCGGCCCAGACTCCCCTGGGCGACCACGCTCGGCACTCCGGCGGACTACGCGGTGCCGCTCCTCGACAGCCTGTACGTGGACACCACGCGATTTGTGACCCGCTCGGTGGCCAACCACGTCAACGACATCTCGAAACTGGACCCCGACCTGGCCGTTGAAACGCTCCAGCGGTGGAGAAGGGCCTGCCGACAAGGTGCCAAGGAGATGGACTACGTCGTCCGTCACGCCACACGATCCCTGATCAAGCAGGGCAGCCCTCGCGCACTGGAACTGCTGGGCATCCCCCGGGAACCGGCCGTCACGGTCTCGAAGCTCAGCTTCCCCGACCGGGTCGAGCTCGGCTCAGAGTTCGAGTTCTCCTTCACGATCCGCGCCGATCAGGACACCGCGGTGATCGCCGATTACGTCCTTCACTACCCGAACACCGAGGGCAGGCTGACCGGCCGCAAGGTCTACAAGCTCAAGCGACTCTCGCTGGCAAAGCGAGAGCAGGCCACGCTCACCAAGCGACACCTGCTCCGCCCAGGGATGACAACGCGCACGATCCGTCCCGGCCGCCACGAGCTGGAGCTCTTGCTCAACGGGCGCACGCACACCAAGCAGTCGTTCTGGGTCACCGCTCCGACATCCCACTGACTGGGCTCCGCCCCAGCGTCACCCGCTCACCCCTGGCTCAGGACCGAGAGCGTCCGGCGGTCAGGGAAGGGCCACTCGCAGGCCCCCAGGAGCGCGGCCCGCCTGACGCCGGGATTCACAGGGCTGCCACCTGGACGACCAACCCCCACCCCGCGGCAGCGCCGCGCCTCCACGGTCCGCCTTCGTCAAACTCGACGCCCGGTCCCGCAGCGGAGGTCGTACAGCAGCCTCCCGGGCTGTCGCGGGAAGCCGCACACATGACGATCGCTCGGCAGAGACCAGGGCGCCAGCCCGGCCCTGGCGGCGTCGTCCAGTCCTACGAAGCAGCCCTCAACGCCCTCCAGCCGACCGAGCGCCTCGGCCTCGGCGACCCGTGCTGCGCGCCGCCGACCTGCTGGTCTACCCCGTCCTCACCCGTGACCGCCAAACCAGGGCCGACTCATCCTCGACACCCTCACCGCGTACTTCGACCTCAGCCCCACTCCCCTGCGGGTCAGGACCCTCCTGATCGCCCCCGAACCCCCAGGTGAACCTATGGAAAGCGTACTGGGGCATACCCTCACGAGTTCGAATCTCGTATCCTCCGCCAGTGCCTATCGGGGCACGATGCCGAAGGGCCCCACCGTTCGCGGTGGGGCCCTTCGACGTGTGTGGTCTCAGTTGCCCACCGGAGCGGGACGCGGGTGGGTTTCGTACATGCGGACCGCGACGACCAGGCCAGAGGCGGCGGTGAGGGCGGCGACGGCCCAGATGGCGGTGGTGAGGCTGTAGGCGTCGGCTAGGACGCCTGCGACCAGGGCGCCGACGGCGAAGCCGCCGTCGCGCCACAGCCGGTAGACGCCGACTGCGCGGGCGCGCCAGGCGGGGTGAGCGACGTCTCCTACGACAGCGAGGAGGGTTGGGTAGACCAGCGCAGTGCCGATGCCGAGCAGCACCTGGGCGACTGCCCAGACGGAGAAGGTGGTTCCTGCGGCGACGAGGGTGATGGCGACGGCCTGCAGCAGCATGCCCGCGGTGATGAGGTGTTTGCGTCCGATGTGGTCGGACCACCAACCGGTGAGCATCTGGCCCGCGCCCCACACGGCGGGGTAGAGGGCGGCGAGGACGCCGATCTGGGCGATGGAGAGGCCGTGGGCGGCGAAGAGCAGGGGGAAGATGCCCCAGGCGAGGGCGTCGTTGAGGTTGTTGACCATGCCGGCCTGGCTGGCGGCGGACAGGGCCTTGTCGCTCAGGCTGGTGAGGCGGGCGATCTGGCCGGTGGTCAACTCGGCTTCTGATCCTGGTTGTTGGGGGTGTTGTGCGGCCTCGGCGCGGGCGTGCTCGCGGGTCTCGCGGACGGCGAGGGTGGACAGGCTCAGGGCCAGGACGACGTAGGCGGCCCCGAGGAGGAACGGCTCCGGCCGCAGCCCGGCATGTTCGGCGATGGCGCCGGTGGCCATGGCGGTGGCGGCGACCGCGCCGTAACCGGCGGCCTCGTTGAAGCCCATGGCCAGGCCACGGCGCTGCGGGCCGACCAAGTCGATCTTCATGATGACGGTGGTGGACCAGGTCAGACCCTGGTTCATGCCGAGCAGGACGTTGGCGGCGATGATCCAGGCCCAGGTCGGGCCCCAGGCCAGCATGGCGGGCACGGGCAGGGCGATCAGCCAGCCGGCGATCAGCACCGGCTTGCGGCCGTATCGGTCCGACCAAGTGCCTGCGAAGAAGTTGGTGATGGCCTTGGTGGCGCCGAAGGCCAGGATGTAGGTGAGCGCGGCGGTGTAGGCCGACAGGTGGAAGACGTCGTCGGCGAGCAGGGGCAGGACGGTGCGTTCCTGTCCGAGCATTCCGCCGACCAGGGCGTTGACCGCAACGAGCAGGGTGAACTGGGCGAGGTTGGCGCGCAGTCCGAGCCGTATGCCGCCGGGGGTGGCAGATGGAGGTCCCCCCTGTTCGAGCGGAGCCGAGAAGTTGGGGGAGGTCACGCGCCCTCCCGCAGCGTGCTGCCGGTGGCCTTGGCCCAGTCGTCCGGTCCACCGGTGAGGACGGCGAGGCCATGGTGGCCTGCGCGTTGCAGGAGGCTCGCGGCGGTCATCGCGCGCTCACCGTGCCCGCAGTGCACCACAGCACCCGAAGGGGCATCGTCGGCATGGGCGGCCAGTTCGCCGAGTTCGATTCCGACCGCGTCGGGGATGTGCCCGGCGTCGCGCTCGGACTGCTGGCGGACGTCGAGGACAGGGCGGTCGCCGATGTGGTCGGCAGTGAGCAGTTCGACGGTCTCCTGCTCTCCGCCGTCGCTCGTCCAGGCGTCCATGGTCAGGTGGCCGGCCAGCCGCCCGTATCCGATCTTCAGGGCCTGCCAAGTGAGTTCAGCAAGGTCCTGGCGGGATGCGATGACGAAGACGAGCGGGGTGTCGTCGGGCAGCAGCCAGCCGAGCCAGGTGGCGAACTGGTCGCGCAGAGGGATCGAAACAGCGCCGGGGACGTGGCCGGCGGCGAAGTCCGGCAACGGCCGCACGTCGACGATCTGCGCATCCTGGCCGAGCAGGCTGCGTACGGCCGCTCCGGACAGCGCGGGAATCGAAGGTGCGGCGGTGAGTACTGCGGGGCCGCGCCGGTTGGTCTCGGCCAGGCGGTCGAAGTAGGCAGGGTACGAGCCGAGGCTGCGCAGCAGTTCGCGGACGAAGGTGTCCTCGTCCGGCGCGGCGAGCAGGGCGTTTGCCCGTTTCTGGGCGCCGATGGTCGTGGTGCGTTCGGCGCCGGGCGGGGCGGAGCAGAAGGATCCGGCGCCGTGCGTGGGCCACACCGCGGTCGTATCCGGGAGTTCGGCCAGCCGCCGCAGGGAGCGGTACTGGGCACGGGCCAGCACCTCCGCACGGTCGGCGCCGAGCAGGTCGGTGCGGGCGGCCGAACCGACGATCAGCGACCCACCAGTGAAAACTCCCAGCTCCCGGGTGCCGTCCAGGAGGAGGAAGGACAGGTGTTCGTCGGTGTGACCGGGGGTGGCCATTGCCCGCACGGTCAGCCCGCCCAGGTCGGTCTCGTCGCCGTCGGCGAGCGCGGAGTGAGGGAAGGCGCGGTGTCCGGCGGCAGAGGCCAGGATGGTGGCGCCGTCGTCGGCGGCGAGCTGGAGCGCGCCGGTGAGGAAGTCGGCGTGCAGGTGGGTGTCGGCGGCGAAGGCGACGGTCAGCCCGCGCCGCTCGGCAACCTCCCGCAAAGCGCGCAGGTCGCGGCTCGCGTCCACCGCCAGGGCGCGGCCGTCGCCGAGGTCGACGAGGTAGGCGCTGTTGCCCAGCCCGGCGTCGACCAGCGGTATCAGGTGGTCGTCGGCGAAGCCCATCGGGTCCTCCAGGGTTGGATGCGAGAGGGAGTGTGGTCACGACCCTCACCGTCACTTACAATATTCCATGGATTCATGGAGGATGTCATGACGGGAAACACCACGGCCGGTACGAAGGCGCAGCTGTACGACGCGTTCGCGGCCAGCGGCAAGGCGCTGGCCAGCGGAAAGCGCCTGGAACTGCTCGATCTGCTGGCCCAGGGCGAGCGCACGGTCGACGCCCTGGCCAAGGCGGCGGGGCTGAACCTGACGACGGCCTCGGCGCATCTGCAGACCCTCAAGCAGGCCGGGTTCGTCGCCACCCGCCGTGAGGGCGTGCGCATCCACTACCGGCTCGCCGGGGACGACGTCGCCCAGTTGTTCGCGCTGCTGCGCAAGGTCGCCGAGGCCCATCAGGCGGCCGTACCCGCGGCGCGGGACGCCTACCTCGGTGACGACGGTGCGGCGGAGGTCACCCACGAGGAGTTGCGCGTCCGCGTGGCGGCCGGGGCCGTGGTGGTGCTGGACGTGCGGCCGGTGGAGGAGTACCAGGCCGGGCACATCCCGGGTGCGGTGTCGATCCCGGTCGAGGAACTGGCCGACCGGATCGACGAGTTGCCCGAGGAGACGGAGATCGTCGTGTACTGCCGTGGCGAGTACTGCGTGCTCGCCTACGACGCGGTGCGGCTGCTGACCGATCGAGGCCGCCGGGCGATCCGCCTGAACGACGGGATGCTGGAGTGGCGACTGGCCGACCTGCCCGTCGACGCCGGGGATCTGGCATGACCGGCAGCCTCGCGCCCCTGCATCCGGGGCTTGTCGGCGGGCCGGTCTACGTCGGCTACAACGCCACCACCCCCGTCGATCCCCGGGTGGCCGAGGCGATGCTGCCGCGTCTGACGGACTTCTCTCGGCGCCCCCTCCAGCAGCCATCCCTACAGCACCGAGCCCCGGCTGGCGCTGGCCGAGGCACGCGCGCAGGTTGCCGCCCTGATCGGCGCCCGGTGCCGAGGAGATCGTGTTCACCGCCTCCGGCTCCGAGGCCGACCTGCTGGCGCTGCGCGGTCCAGCCACGGGGAGAATGGCGTGCCTTGAGGTCCCGCTCTGGCTATGGGCAGCGTGATCATGGTGGTCGCCTCCCGGTAGACTGCGCGGTCCTCGGTGAAGTCCGAGCACGGGAGTTCCGGCGGCATGGATGTGCCAGACGAGCACGGCGGTCACGCCGATGGCCTGGATGCCGCGGCGCCGAGCGGCGGTCAGCTCTTGCGGAGCCGGGGGCCGTCGTCGGCGCGTCCGCTCAGGACGGTCAGGCGGCGGTGGTACTCGTCCTCGTCGATCTCGCCGCGAGCGAAGCGTTCGGCGAGGAGTTGCTCGGCGGTGGGGCGCGGCGGCACGGGTCCGAGCGCCGTCTTCATGTCACCCGGCCGGGACAGGGCCCGGAAGAGCAGCACACCGAAGGTGATGATCACCGCCCAGAAGAGGATCATGCCGACCGACATGGTGAACCAGCCCCATCCACTGGGATCATGGTCGTACCAGAACATCACGGTCACCCGCTTCCTCGCACGGCTGCGGGAGACGGGGCCTGGCGCCTGCGTCTTCCCGGTTCCTCACCTTCACCGTCACCCCCGCCCGGCAGCGCGTCATGGGCCGATGAGGCCAAAACACCTGGGCCATTGGACCTTTACCCTGTGGGGGTATCCGGGAGGAGTCTGAGAAGCAGCCGCAGAGAGAAGGTCTGCCATGGATACCGCCGACATTGTCGTGGTGGCCCTGGTCGCCGTCCTCGTTGTCGCGTTGGGCTGGTTCTTCTTCGGTCCGCGCCACGTGCGTACCGCCCTGATCGAGGGCGGGGTGCAGCGGGTGGAGGTGACTGTGCGGGGCGGCTACATCCCTGACGTGATCCGGGTGCGGCAAGGGGTGCCGCTGGAGCTGGTCTTCGACCGACAGGAGGGCGGCGAATGCACCAACCGAGTCGTCCTCCCCGACCTGCGCGTCAGCGCCGGACTGCCCGGGTACCAGCGCTCCACTGTGCGGCTGCGGCCCGAGCGGGCGGGATCGTTCGGGTTCGCCTGCGGAATGAACATGATCCACGGCACGCTCGTGGTCGACCCGGGCGAGGGCTCCAGCGGCGGCGAGGCACTCGCCGCCGCGGACGACACGGCACCGGACGACCGTACGTCCGCTGCCGACGCCGAGGCGGCGGAGGTCGCCGAGCGGCGCGCGGAGATCGGGGACCTCGGCCGCCGGGTCGCGTCGGCGCGGCAATCACGCTGCCCGTGCTGTTCGCGGTGATGGTCGACGAGCTCTTCGGCGCCGGCTGGGTCCCGGGTTGGATGCTGAACCACTGGGTGCAGCTGGCCCTGATCACTCCAGTGATGTGCTACGCGGGGTGGCCCATTCGCCGCATCGGCTGGCTCACCCTGCGGCACCGCGGCGCCGACATGAACTCCCTGATCGCGTTGGGTACTTCGGCGGCCTACGGTTACAGCCTGCTGGTCACGCTGGCGCCCCGGCTGTTGCCGGAGGACGTCCGCGAGGTCTACTTCGTGGCCGTCGGCGTCATCCTCACCCTCATCCTGCTCGGGCGGCTGCTGGAGGCACGCGCCAAGGCCGGCACCGGCGAGGCCATCCGGACGCTCCTCGGGCTCCAGCCCCGTGCCGCCCGGGTCATCAGGGACGGCAGCTAGACCGAGGTCCCCGTCGACGAGGTCGTGGTGGGCGACGAGATCGTCATCCGGCCCGGCGAGAAGATCCCCGTCGACGCCGAGGTGCTCTCCGGGTCGTCGTCGGTCGACGAGTCGATGGTCACCGGGGAGCCGATGCCCCTGACCAAGAACGCCGGGCACACCGTCATCGGGTCCACCGTCAACACCACGGGCAGCCTGCGCGTGCGGGCTGCCAAGATCGGCTCCGACACGATGCTCGCGCAGATCGTCCGGCTCGTGCAGCGTGCCCAGGCGTCCAAGGCGCCGATCCAGCGGCTGGCCGACGCGATCTCGGCGTACTTCGTACCCGCCGTCATCGCGATCGCCATCGCGGCCTTCGCCCTCTGGTACACGGTCGGCCCCTCACCTGCCCTGACGCTGGCGCTGGTCTCCGCGGTCGCCGTTCTGATCATCGCCTGTCCCTGCGCACTGGGCCTGGCCACCCCGCTGTCGGTGATGGTCGGCACCGGCAGGGCGCGCAGGCGGGCATCCTGATCCGTTCCGCCGAAGCCCTGGAAACCGCCCACAAGCTCGACACCGTCGTCCTGGACAAGACCGGCACGGTCACCGCGGGCAAGCCAGTTCTCACCGACGTACGTCCCGCCGACGGCCTCACCGAGGACGAACTGCTTGCGCTGGTGGCCGCCGCAGAGGCCGACAGCGAGCATCCGCTGGCCACCGCGATCGTCGCCGACGCGCATGAACGCGGCGTCACCGCGCCCGCCGCGTCGGCCTTCGAATCCGTCACCGGCAAGGGCATCCAGGCCACCGTGAACGGCAAGGCCGTCATCGCGGGCACGGCCCGGCTGCTCGCCGACATCGGTATCGAGACCGCTCACCTGCGCGGGCAGGCCGAGGAGTTCTCAGCCGAGGGCAAGACGCCCGTCCTCGCCGCCGTCGACGGGCAGCCGGCCGGCGTGCTCGCCGTGGCCGACACCGTCAAGGACGACTCGGTCCAGGCCATCGCCGCCCTGCACCACCACGGCATCGGCACGGTCATCCTCACCGGCGACAACGCCCGCACCGCCGCCGCGATCGCCGAACAGGTCGGCGTACAGCGGGTGCTGGCCGAGGTTCTGCCGGAGCACAAGGCCGACGAGATCCGCCGCCTTCAGAACGAGGGCCGCACCGTCGGCATGGTCGGCGACGGTATCAACGACGCGCCCGCCCTGGCCCAGGCCGACGTTGGCCTCGCGATCGGCACCGGCACGGATGTCGCGATCGAAGCCGCCGACATCACGCTCATCTCCGGCTCACTGTCCGGCGTCGTCACCGCGATCCGGCTGTCGCGGGCGACCATGCGCAACATCAAGCAGAACCTGTTCCTCGCGCTGGTCTACAACGCCGTCGGCATCCCTATCGCAGCCGGCGCCCTCTACCCGCTGTGGGGCATCCGCCTCAGCCCGATCATCGCCGCCGCGGCCATGGCCCTGTCCTCCCTGTCAGTGGTCACCAACGCCTCCCGGCTGCGTCGCTGGCACCCCGAGCCACTGTCGGACGCCGTGGCGCCGAAGGCCGTACGACCGTTGACGGAGACGGCCGCCGACGACACGGATTCACACGCCCCCTCGGTGACCGACCCGGTCTGCGGCATGCAGGTCGACCCTGCCACCACACCGGAACACCGGGACACCGCCCACGGCACCCTGCACTTCTGCTCCGCCCACTGCGCGGCCGCCCACGACGCCGACCCGGATCGATACGAAACCTCGGCGGTGGAGCTCCGGCACACCCCTCACCGGCATGATGAGCCCTGAACCCGAGTCGCCCCGGATTGCTACCCCCCGGGGGTACAGTGGGCGCGGGGTACAACAGCGGAAAGGCACGGAAACGATGACGGCACGCCGAGCCCGGCGGGTCAGCGCACACGGCGGCGCCGGCCGCTGGACGCGTGTCGTCGTCATCGCGCTGTTCGCAGCACTCACGTTGCTCGTGCACCACGAGACGGCGGCCGGGGCAGCGGCACAGGCACCGGCCTTCGGCTCGTCCACCACGAGCGCCATGCCGCACAGGGGTCAGACACCGCACACGGGCGATACGACGGCCACGGGCATGCCGGTGGCTGCGGCGATGCACGTCTCGGCGCCCGAGGCCCCGACCCCCGACGGCGGCGAGGGCGCCTGCTCGATCATGGCCACACAGCACTGCTCTGCCGTCGGCGTCGACACGGTGAACCTGGCGCCACCAACCGCTCTCCGCCCCTACTACGACAGGGGTGCGGCACTCGGACCGGTCATCGGCCGTGAGGTGCCCGGAACGACGAACCGCGCGCCGCCCGACCTTTCAGTCCTCTCTCGCTTCCTGCTGTAGGTCGCGCCCACGGCTGTCGCCCGCGTGCCCGCACGCGGACGGCCGTCGCGCAGGCGACCCCGTCAGACACATCGAGAAGAGAGTCACGCCTTGAACACCATCAACCGCCGCTCCGTCCTGCTGGCCGGCCTCGGCGCCGTGGGCGCGGGCGCGCTCGCCGCCTGCACCAACGGCCCCGGCAGCGGCGACACGCCCTCCCTGGTCAGCCCCTCCGGCTCGGCGGTGGCGGCCACCGATAAGAGGCGCGCCGGCACCGGCACGGTGCGCAATGTGACCCTGACCGCCGCGCCCGCCGTGCTCGACCTCGGCGGCCGTGTCACGGCCCGGAGCTGGGCGTTCAGCGGACGGACCCCGGGCAAGGAGATCCGGGTGTCCACGGGCGACACCCTGGCCGCCGAACTCTCCAACCAGCTGCCGGGCAGGACCTCCACCTCCCTCCACTGGCACGGCATCGCCCTGCGCAACGACATGGACGGCGCGCCCCCGGTCACTCAGAACGTCGTACGGGCGGGTTCCAACTTCACCTACCGCTTCATCGCCGACGCTCCCGGAACGTACTTCTTCCATCCCCACGTGGGCGTCCAGCTCGACCGGGGCCTGTACGCGCCGCTGATCGTCGAGGATCCCCAGGAGCCGCTGTCGTACGACGACGAGTGGGTCGTGGTCCTGGACGACTGGGTCGACGGGGTCACCGGCACGCCCGACGAAGTCTTCGATGAACTGCGCCAGGGCATGGGCGGGCATGGCATGGGCGCCATGGACGGCAGCTCGTCGTCCTCGTCCGCTTCACCCTCGTCCGACAGCATGTCCATGAGGTTCAGGCTGATGGGCGCCACTAGCGACCTGCTCGGCGGCGACGCCGGAGACGTGAAGTACCCGTACCACCTGGTCAATGGACGGGTCGCCGCCGACCCCGACGTCTACCGGGGAACGCCCGGCAAGCGGATCCGGCTGCGCATCATCAACGCCGGCGGTGACACGGCGTACCGTGTGGCGCTCGGCGGCCACCGGCTGACCATCACCCACACCGACGGGTTCCCCGTCGAGCATCGGCAGGTGGACGCCCTGCTGATCGGCATGGGTGAGCGGTACGACGTCCTGGTCACCCTCGGCGACGGCGTCTTCCCGCTCGTCGCGCTGGCCGAGGGCAAGAACACCACGGGCATGGCCCTGGTCCGCACCGGTTCCGGCGCTGCCCCGAGCACGGGCGTGCGGCCGAAGGAGCTGGACGGGGAGATCCCCACCGCCGCACAGCTGCGGGCGACCGATGACGTCCGGCTGACGCCGAAGAAGGCCGACCGGGTCCACCGCATCGAACTGACCGGCGGCATGCACCGCTACAACTGGGCCATCAACGGCGAGCAGTTCGACATGCGTGATCCGGACGCCCGTCCGATCCTCGTCGAAACGGGCCAACGAGTCCGGCTGGACTTCGTCAACACCACCACGATGTGGCACCCGATGCACCTGCACGGCCACACCTACCAACTGGGCACCGAAGGCCCGCGCAAGGACACCGCGATCGTGCTGCCGAAGAAGACGGTGTCCGTCCTCTTCGACGCCGACAACCCCGGGCAGTGGATGCTGCACTGCCACAACGCCTACCACGGCGAAGCCGGGATGATGGCCGTCCTCGGCTACCGGGCCTGACCCTGCTGCTGCGACGGGGCGACCCGGCGACCCGGTCCGCCCCCCCGACCGGATCACAACGAAGCGGCTCCTTACCCCTGCCCCTCATCTCCTCCCTGATCGACCAGGCGTGGGCTACCGGCGCAGACCGCGCCACGCCCCTCGTCAAGCTCTTCGACGAGCTGGCCCCGGACGGATCGCCAAGCTGAAGGCGGCGCCGGCCGAGCGCGCGGACGGAGACCGGGCATGGAGATCACCCTCCTGCTGCTCGGGTATGCAATCGCCAGTCCGGCCCACGTGCTGGAACGTCCCGCATCCACGCTGAAGCGATCCCGAACCCCACAGCCTTGCCAGTTCTCCTCCGTCATTTGCGTCATGCTCCATCCAGGAGGGGCGGCGCTGCCCAACGGAGTTCGTCTGTGGGCCGGCGAGACCGAGGCGCCATCTGGCGTTTCCAGGACCGCGTGACGGGCGCCGAAGAACCCGCATCGCCGGGTGGCGGGGTGCAAGGTCACGCGCAATGCCGGGTATGGGCTCAAGTGCAGAGCTCGGTGTGCTCCAGCTCCGCGCAAGCGAGCCGCCCATGCATAATCCGAAGCCGCACTGCCGAATGCGCCGCATCGCCTTCCCCGTCTTCGTTGTCCGGGATGAGGAGGACGGCGCCGTACAGGCGAGGCACACCGTCCATGTCCTCGGGCAACCGCACGGCGGCCAGCTTCTTCGGCGCGAAGCCCCGGCCCCTGCGTGGCCGTGTACCGCCGCATGCCCAACAAGATCCGGACCAGGCACGGGCCAATCGACGACCGGCCCTCCCCCGTACGCATCACCGGTGCAGGTCAGAGGCCACAGCGCCGTGTACCACCAGCAGACCAAGAACCTTCTGGCTCTCATTCAGTCTCCGTCGGACGACTCCGCTCCGCCAGCGGCCACGGCAGGCATGAACGGCGTTAGCCCCGCCCTGCAAAACGAACTCCCCCCTGATGCTCGTGCGTGGAATACACAGCCACTCCTGGGGCTACGAGAGCACCGGGCACGCCCACGAGTATCCGACGGCGCGTGCCCTTCGCATCCGCAAGGTCGATACTGCCAACAGGGGCCATCTCACCGACCCACTACCGATCACCCCCGGAAACTGACGACCCGTCATCAAAGTCAACATCAGGTCAGCATCAGTACCGCCAGAATCCGCTTCCGACCGCCTTGGACCGCCAAGATCAACAACTGACCTCACCCATCCTGAGCTGCAAAAACGCAGTTCATTAGCCCATCTGCTAACCTCACTGGGAGGTATCCCATGAAGATGCTGATCAACGTCGCGGAGACCGTGGTCGCGGACGCGCTGCGCGGGATGGCTGCCGCTCATCCCGAGCTGGTCGTCGACGTGGACAACCGGGTGATCGTACGGCGGGACGCCCCCGTGGAGGGGAAGGTCGGCCTCGTCTCCGGTGGCGGGTCGGGGCACGAGCCGCTGCACGGCGGTTTCGTGGGTCAAGGGATGCTGTCGGCCGCGTGTCCGGGCGAGGTCTTCACCTCGCCGGTGCCCGACCAGATGCTGCGGGCCGCGGCCGCCGTGGACAGCGGGGCCGGTGTGCTGTTCATCGTCAAGAACTACACGGGCGACGTCCTCAACTTCGACATGGCCGCCGAGCTCGCCGAGGACGAGGGCATCCAGGTCGCGAAGGTGCTCGTCAACGACGACGTCGCGGTCACCGACAGCCTCTACACGGCCGGGCGGCGCGGCACGGGCGCCACGCTGTTCGTCGAGAAGATCGCCGGCGCCGCCGCGGACGAGGGACAGCCGCTGGAGCGGGTGGAGGCGGTCGGCCGGCAGGTCAACGAGAACTCCCGCAGCTTCGGCGTCGCCCTCAGCGCCTGCACCACACCCGCCAAGGGCAGCCCCACCTTCGATCTGCCGCCGGGCGAGCTGGAGTTGGGCATCGGCATCCACGGCGAGCCCGGCCGGGAGCGGCGGGCGATGATGACGTCGGGCGAGATCGCCGAGTTCGCGGTGGGCGCCATCCTGGACGACATGACCCCGCGCAACCCCGTCCTCGTCCTCGTCAACGGCATGGGCGCGACACCGCTGTTGGAGCTGTACGGCTTCAACGCCGAGGTCCAGCGGGTGCTCGCCCAACGCGGTGTGTCCGTCGCCCACACCCTCGTCGGCAACTACGTCACCTCGCTCGACATGGCGGGCGCCTCGGTCACCCTGTGCCAGGTCGACCAGGAGATGCTGCGGCTGTGGAACGCGCCGGTGAAGACGCCGGGACTGCGGTGGGGAATGTGAACCGGAGCCGGACGAACCGGGGCCGGACCGTCACCACACACCTGTCACGCAAGGAGATCCAGTGCTGGACGCCGCATTCTTCCGCCGTTGGATGACGGCCACCTCCGTGTCCGTGGACCGTGAGGCGGAACGGCTCACCGCTCTCGACTCGCCCATCGGGGACGCCGACCACGGCAGCAATCTCCAGCGCGGGTTCACCGCCGTCGCGGCGGCGCTGGAGAAGGAGGCCCCGCAGACGCCCGGCGCGGTCCTGACGCTCGCCGGCCGGCAGCTCATCTCGACGGTCGGTGGGGCGTCGGGGCCGCTGTACGGAACGCTGTTGCGCCGGACCGGCAAGGCCCTCGGGGACGCCGGTGAGGTGAGCGAGGACGAGTTCGCCCAGGCGCTGCGGGCGGGCGTGGACGCGGTCATGACGCTCGGTGGCGCGGCGCCGGGAGACAAGACCATGATCGACGCGCTCGTGCCGGCCGTGGACGCGCTCGGCGACGGCTTCATCGCGGCGCGGGCCGCCGCCGAGGAGGGCGCCCTGGCGACGACGCCGTTGCAGGCCCGCAAGGGGCGGGCGAGCTATCTCGGGGAGCGCAGCATCGGGCACCAGGACCCCGGTGCCACGTCCTCGGCACTGCTGATCGCGGGACTGGCGGAGGCCGCCGGTGAGTGACGCGACCATGGGTGACAACAAGGCGGGCGAGGGGCTCGTCGGGATCGTGCTGGTCTCGCACAGCGCGCAGGTCGCCGCCTCGGTGGCCGAGCTGGCACGGGGCCTGGCGGGTGGCGGAACTGCCGTTCCGGTGGCCCCGGCGGGCGGCACCGAGGGCGGCGAGCTGGGCACCAGCGCCGAACTGATCGCCGCAGCGGCCGCCTCCGTGGACCGCGGCGCCGGGGTCGCGGTCCTCACCGACCTGGGCAGTGCGGTCCTCACGGTGAAGGCGCTGCTCGCCGAGGGCGACGAACTCCCCGACAACACCCGCCTGGTGGACGCCCCGTTCGTCGAGGGCGCGGTGGCCGCGGTCGTCACGGCGACGGCCGGAGCCGACCTGGCGGCGGTGGAGGCGGCGGCCGCGGAGGCGTACACGTACCGGAAGGTGTGAGGCGGGCCGCGGCGGGAGCAGGGCGGTCATCGGCAGGCGAGCGCCGCGGCTGCCGATGACCGCCCTGCCGACGTCGGCAGAGCCATGGTGTCGGTCATCTGTCAGGGCTGTCGGTTCGATGTCGGTGGCTTGTCGGCGGGGGTCCGGAGTCTTGCTGTCAAGCCCGCTGGAGCCCATCCGGCGGGCGTTCGACAGACAAGGAATCGGCATGACCACTGACGTCACGATCATCGGGGCCGGGCTCGGCGGCCTCACGCTCGCCCGCGTCCTGCACCTGCACGGCATCGCGGCGACCGTCTACGAGGCGGACGCCTCACCGACGGCGCGCCCGCAGGGCGGCCTGCTCGACATCCACGACTACAACGGCCAGCTGGCCGTGCAGGCGGCCGGCCTGATGGACGAGTTCCGCGGCATCATTCTGGAGGGCCGTCAGGCGATGCGGATCCTTGACCAGGAGGGCAACGTCCGGCTCGACCAGCCCGACGACGGCACGGGCGGGCGCCCCGAGGTGCAGCGCGGCGAACTGCGGCAGCTGCTGCTCGACTCGCTCCCGGACGGCACCGTCCGGTGGGGCCACAAGGTCACCGGTGTTCGCGGCCTCGGCCACGGCCGTCACGAGGTGACCCTCGCCGACAGCGGCACTGTCGTCACGAGCCTGCTGGTCGGCGCGGACGGCGCGTGGTCACGGGTCCGTCCGCTGCTCTCCGGCGCTGTGCCCGAGTACAGCGGTCAGTCGTGCGTCGAGACGTACCTGTTCGACGCCGACACGCAGCACCCCGCCAGCGCGAAGGCGGTCGGTGGCGGGGCGATGTACGCACTCGACCCGGGCGGGAGGCTGATCGCCGCTCACCGTGAGAGGGGCGAGACTCTCCACGCCTACGTGATGCTCTCCAAGCCGCAGGACTGGTTCGCCTCCATCGACTTCACCGATCCCGCCGCGGCAGTCACGCGGATCGCCGCGGAGTTCGACGGCTGGGCCCCGGAACTCAGCGCCCTGATCACCGACAGTGACACCGCACCGGTCCTGCGCCCCCTCTACACACTGCCGGTCGGGCACCGGTGGGATCGGGTGCCGGGGGTGACCCTGGTCGGCGACGCCGCCCACCTCATCCCGCCGAACGGCGAGGGCGCCAACCTGGCCATGCTGGACGGCGCCGAACTCGGTGAGGCCCTCGCCGCGCACACCGACGACATCGAGGGCGCCGTCACCGCGTACGAGCAAGCGATGTTCGCTCGCGGTACCGCGGCCGGCGAAGCCGAGGCCGATGCCCCTGACGACCCCACGATGGAGGAGCTGCTCGACTTCTTCGCCCGGGCCGGGCAGACCTCGTGAGCCCGCGGCCGGGCCCACCCGCATCCCTCCCCTACTCGATGCCTTCCGCCGCAACGCCGAGTGCCAGCCGCAGCGTCTCCGCCAGTTCGGCCTGTGCGGTCTCCCGGTCGGGGGCTGTGTCGGCGGTGTGCCAGGCGTAGTGCTCGACCGCGGCGCGCAGGGCCGCGTTGAAGATCGCCGCCTGGATCGTCGGACGCAGGTCGTCGGCGGGCAGGCCGGCGCGGTCGGCGAGGGCGCGGGCGAACGCCGGCTCGGCCTCGTCGTAGGTCTGGAGCCAGATCGCGCGCAGGCCGGGCTCGGTTCGGGTCAGCCGTACCAACGCGCCGACGGTCGCGCGGTCGGGGCCGGCCAGTGCGTGGCGCTCGTCCGCGAACTCCCGGTCGAGGAGTTCGGCGAGGGGCTGTTCGGGACGCCGGCGCCGCAGACAGTCGGCGATCAGGTCGATCCCCGCCGAGAACAGCGGACTCACGCAGCTCTCCTTGCTCGGGAAGTAGCGCCACACGGTCCGTGCGGAGACGCCGACCGCCGCCCCGATCTGCTCGCCCGTCGTCGCCGCCACGCCCTGGGTGACGAACAGGTCCACCGCGGCCCGCGCGATCTCCAGCCGGATCTCGGCCTTGCGCTCCTCCGTAAGGGGCGGCCGTCCCGTGGGTCGGCTCGTCGAGCGGCTCGTGTGTCCACGGGCTGCGGTCATGGTGTCCCTCCGGCCGGCGTCGATCGCTCTCCCGGAATTCTCCCCGAAGACTTTATGTCACTCAGAGACATTAAGTCGTAGGGTGAGGCCCCGGGCGCGTTCGACACCGCCCTACGGACTCACGGATGGGAGAACCTCATGAGCGGCGGACTGGACGGGCGCAGCGTCATCGTCACCGGAGCGGGCTCGGGCATCGGACGCGCGGCCGCGCTGGCCTTCGCCAAGGAGGGTGCCCGGGTGGTGGCGGCGGACCTGAACGCCGAGGGTGCCCGGGAGGTCGTCAAGGAGATCGAGCAGGCGGGCGGCAGCGCGGTCGCGGTGGTCGGCGACCTGAGCGAGCAGGCCGTCGTCGACCAGGTCGTCGAGACCGCCGTCGAGCGCTTCGGCGGGGTGGACGTGCTGGTCAACAACGCCGGGATCATGGACCGCATGTCGGCGCTCGCGGACGTCACCGACGCCGAGTGGGAGCGGGTCATCCGGGTCAATCTCACCGCCCCGTTCCTGCTCACCCGCGCGGTGCTGCCGCACATGCTCCGGGCGGGCAGAGGTGCCGTCGTCAACACGGCGTCCGAGGCCGGCCTGCGGGGCAGCGCGGCGGGCGCGGCGTACACGGCGTCGAAGCACGGCGTGGTGGGACTGACGAAGTCCCTGGCGGTGATGTACCGCAAGCAGGGCATCCGCGCGAACGCGATAGCGCCCGGCGGCACTCAGACCGGCATCGTGGTGGACGCGGCGCAGGACGCGCACGGACCGGCGGCGCTCGCACCGCACTTCGTCAACCTCGGCCGGCTGGCGCAGCCCGAGGAGCAGGCCGCCGCGATCGTGTTCCTCGCCTCGGACGCGGCCCGCAACATCAACGGCGCGATCCTGCCGGTGGACGACGGCTGGGCGGCGGTCTGACGCCGCTGCGAACAGCGTGGGCGAGCGCCCTCACGGACCGCCCACGAACTCCTTCGCCAGCCGTTCCCCGGCCGCGACGGCGGCCGCCGCGTCCTCGATCGGCGTCACCCGCGAGTCCTTGAAGACGATGTAGGTGACGCCGGAGGCCGCGCCGCCGCTTCGTGGATCGGGCGGGATGCCGAGGGCCTTGGCGGTGGCGTAGGAAGCCTCGCCGATGATGTCGCGCGGGCCGACGTCGCCGACGACCGCGTACTGCACCCGGTTCCTGTACACGACGGCCGCGACGGATCCGCCCCGGATGCCGTGGGCGCGGTAGTCCCAGATGCCGCCCGGGGTGGGCACGACGATGTACGGCAGGTGTTCGGCGCTGAGGTAGCGGCCGTCCGACTGCTGAAAGGCCGTCGTATCGGAGAAGTACGGATCGGTACTGCTGTTGCAGTGGCCGGTGGACTGTCCGTCGCAGTCGATGTCCATGTCGGCCTTCCAGAACACGGCGTCGCCCGTCCCGCAGACCGGGATCGTCGCGGGCGCGCCGCTGTCACTGCGGTAGTGCCCCTGGGAAACGGCGGTGCAGTCACGCACCTTTGCCAGCAGGTCGGCGGCGCCGACACCGGCCTCGGCCTGCACGTCGGGACCGCCTTGCGGGTCGGGCGGATCGGGGGGCGGTGTCGTCGGGGCGAGCAGTGCGGCGCCTGCCGCGGCCAGGGTCAGCGACTGGAGTCGCACGATGGGGAACCCTCTCGCCGGGGACATTGACACGCGCATCGGGCACTGCCGAACACACAGCCCAATGTGATGGCGTTTCGATGATGCTGCCACCAGAGGGGTCCGTACGGCGCACACCTCGGCGACACGACGTCGGTTCCCGAACTCTCCGCCAGGGGCCGGGGACCCGAGCCCGCGATGGGGTCCCGAGCACCCCCGGCCACCTGCGTCCGGCACCGGATCAGCGACGACAGCGGCCCGCGCCGGGGCGGCACGAACTCCCCATCCCTCAGGGAGAGTTCGGCCGCGAGGTACTTCAGCATACGTAATCCGTCGGGCAGGTCACCAACGACCGGTGGGTCACCCACGACGGACCGGGTCACCGACGACCGCCCTCTTGATGTGATCGCGTCAGCCACGTCATATTGGTCCGAACCATTGCCGCGAGGCCGCCCCCGGGAGGCAGAGTCGTGCGACGCGTTCTCGTACTCATATCCGCCGTCTGTGCGGCGCTCGCGCTGCTCTCCTCCTGCACATGGGGCGGGACGGACGGGGAGGGCGGCGGCCGACCGCCCGGGGCGCCCACAGGTGTCACGGCCGACGCCGGCAGCGCGACCAGCGTTCACGTCATGTGGAACGCGGTCTCCGCGGATCCCGGCATCCAGGTCTACGAGGTGTATCGCGGCCCTACGAAGGTCAAGGAAGTGCCGGGTTCCGCGCACATGGTGGATGTCACCATGCTCAAGCCGTCCACCACCTATGCGTTCAGCGTGCGGGCACGTGACACGGACGGGCGTCTCGGACCGCCGAGCAAGGTGGTCCGCGCGACGACCCCCAAGGCCGTGGCCGCCGACCGGTCGGCACCGACGCGCCCGGGGAAGGGCAGTGGTCGTGCGGTCGGCAGCCGGGCGGTCCAGCTGTCGTGGTCGCAGGCGACGGACGACCGGGACGTGGTGTCGTACGACATCTACCAGGGCGACACGAAGATCCACAGTGTGGGCGGGAACCAGACGGCGACCGTGGTCACCGGACTCAGGCCGGGCACCCGCTACGCCTTCACCGTCCGGGCCCGGGACGCCGCAGACAACCTCTCACCGGCGACCGCGGCCGTCCGCATCACCACGCCCGGCACCGACGACGGGCGCGGCACCGCGCCGACCGGGTTCAAGGCGACGACCCATCGCGCGGACGGGGCGTACTACCTCGACCTGAGCTGGGTGCCGCCACGCACCGACGGAGTCGTCACGGAGTACCAGATCCACCTCGACGGCCGTGCGGCCACCTCGCTGGTGTACGGCGGGAAGGCGCCGAGCGAGCGGGCCACGTACAGCTTCTACCTCGGCCCGGAAGAGGGTGTGCGCCACCGGGTGCGACTGCGGGGCAGACTGCCGGACGGCACCTGGGGCGGCTTCTCGGCGGAGCTGACGGTGACGACCGGCGGGCGGGGCTGACATCCGGTCCGCCGTCCCCCGGATGCAGCAGTGCGTCACCTATCCGGGGGACGCCCGCATGCGGCGGGCCCCCGGGGCGCGTTGGCTGCCCCTGAGGCAGCACGGGCGTTCCCGACCCTCGGCGGCGCAACCGACGTACCGCCGACCGTGCCGCCGGAGGGCATACCCATGCGCAACTCATCGCTCTTCCTCCGCTCGGGCCTGACCGTGGCAGCCGCCTCCGCACTTTCCCTCTTCGTGGCCGCCGCCGCCGACGCGGTCTCGGGGATCTCCGTGAGCACCACGGGGTCCACGGTCTCCGTCACGACCAGCACCTGCACGAACGTCAACGGCAGCTGGGGCACCGCCTCGCTGCTCAACAGCCGGCAGGCGAACTTCTCACAGGGCCGCCAGGTCTCCCTCTCCGGGACGAGCGCGCTGCAGTCGGCGGCCTGGTCGAATGTGAACGCCGGCACCTACACCGTCATCGTCATCTGCTCCGACGGCACGACAGCCGGCACCCAGTCGGTCATCGTCTCGCCCAGCGCCAGGCCCACGATCTCGGCCACGGCCTCGCCGTCGCGCGGGGTGATGGGCGGCATGGGCGGCGGCTCCACGGACTACGGCACCCTGACATTGGTGGGCGGCGGCCTCCTGGTGGGCACGGGTGCAGCGGCCACCGTTTGGTACCTGCGCCGCAAGGCGAAGCCGTACCGGCTCTGACCCGGTGAACGCGAGACCGGCAGGTTCAGCGGCTCCCGAGCTCAGCGGCCCCCCTCGGCTCAGGCCTTCTCGCCTCCCGGCAGGTCGGCGAACTCGTCCAGGGCGTGGGTGAGCCACTGGATCCAAAAGGTCTCCAGATCGAGGCCCGCGCGCAGCACCAGGTGTCGCAGCCGGTCCTGCGAGCTGTCCTTGCCGGGCGGGAAGTCGCGCTGCTCGATCTCCTCGTACTCGGCCAACTGCCGTTGGTGCAGGGCGAGATGGCGGCGCAGATCGGCTTCGATGCCCTCGGTCCCGACGACGGCCGCGGCACGCATCCGCAGCAGCAGCGTGTCGCGGTGGGGCCGCGGGTCCTGGGAGGCCGAGGTCCAGCGGGCCAGTTCGGCGCGGCCCGCCGGCAGGACGTCGTAGCTCTTCTTCTGCCCGCGGGCCGGCTGCTCCGCCGGCAGCGTCCGGATGAACCCCTCGGCCTCCAGTTTTCCCAGCTCGCGATAGATCTGCTGATGCGTCGCCGACCAGAAGTAGCCGATCGACTTGTCGAACCGGCGGGTCAGCTCCAGCCCCGACGACGGCTTTTCGAGCAGGGCGGTGAGGATCGCGTGCGGGAGTGACATGGCGTCATCCTAAGGACGTGAAGCGGCCGTCCCACGACCGCTGTCACTTGCCCTACAGGCTCGCCGCCAGCTCGGTGCCCTGCTTGATGGCCCGCTTGGCGTCCAGTTCGGCGGCCACGTCGGCACCGCCGATGAGGTGCGCGCTGTGCCCGGCGGCGACCAGCGCCTCGTACAGGTCGCGACGCGGCTCCTGGCCGGTGCACAGCACGATGGTGTCGACCGGGAGCACCGTGCTCTCCTCGCCGGCGGTGACATGCAGTCCGGCGTCGTCGATACGGTCGTAGCGCACACCCGGGACCATGGTGACGCCCCGCTGCTTGAGCTCGGTGCGGTGGATCCAGCCGGTGGTCTTGCCGAGCCCGGCCCCGACCTTGGTGGTCTTGCGCTGGAGCAGGTAGACGGTGCGCGGCGGGGCGGGGCGCTCGGGGGCGGCGAGGCCGCCGGGGCCCGTGTAGTCCATGTCGACGCCCCAGTGCCGGAAGTACGTCTCGGGGTCCTCGCTCGCCTTGTCGCCGCCGTCGGTGAGGAACTCGGCGACGTCGAAGCCGATGCCGCCCGCGCCGAGGACGGCGACGCGCCGGCCGACGGGGACCTCGTCGCGCAGGACGTCGAGGTAGCCCACGACGCTCGGGTGGTCGATGCCGGGGATGTCCGGGGTGCGCGGGCTGACGCCGGTGGCGACCACGACCTCGTCGTACGCGGCGAGGTCCTCGGCCGAAACCCAGGTGTTCAGGCGTACGTCGACGGCGTGCCAGTCGAGTTGGTGGCGGAAGTAGCGCAGCGTCTCGTCGAACTCCTGCTTGCCGGGGACCTTGCGGGCGACGTTGAGCTGGCCGCCGATCTCGTTCGCGGCGTCGAAGAGCGTGACGTCGTGGCCGCGTTCGGCCGCGCTGACGGCGCAGGCCAGACCGGCGGGTCCGGCGCCCACGACCGCGACGCGCAAGCGCCGCCGGGTCGGGGACAGCGTCAGCTCGGTCTCGTGGCAGGCGCGCGGGTTGACCAGGCAGGACGTGATCTTGCCGCTGAAGGTGTGGTCGAGGCAGGCCTGGTTGCAGCCGATGCAGGTGTTGATGGCCTCCGGCTTGCCGGCGGCGGCCTTGGCGACGAAGTCGGGGTCGGCGAGCATCGGGCGGGCCATCGACACCATGTCCGCGCGGCCGTCGGCCAGCAACTCCTCGGCCAGCTCGGGGGTGTTGATGCGGTTGGTGGTGACGAGCGGGACCGACACCTCGCCCATCAGCCGCTTGGTGACCCAGGTGTAGGCGCCGCGCGGCACCGAGGTGGCGATGGTCGGGATGCGCGCCTCGTGCCAGCCGATGCCGGTGTTGATGATCGTCGCCCCGGCGGCCTCGACGGCCTTCGCCAGCGTGACCACCTCGTCCAGCGTGGAGCCGCCCGGGACGAGGTCCAGCATGGACAGCCGGTAGACGATGATGAAGTCCTCGCCGACGGCCTCACGCACCCGGCGCACGATCTCGACCGGGAAGCGCATGCGGTTCTCGTACGAGCCGCCCCAGCGGTCACTGCGGTGGTTGGTCTGCGTGGCGATGAACTCGTTGATGAGGTAGCCCTCGGAGCCCATGATCTCGACGCCGTCGTAGCCGGCCTGCCGGGCGAGGCGGGCGGCTCGGGCGTAGTCGTCGATGGTCCGCTCGACGTCGGCGTCGGTGAGCTCGCGCGGCGGGAAGGGGCTGATCGGCGCCTGGAGCGGGCTCGGGGCGACGAGGTCCTGGTGGTAGGCGTACCGGCCGAAGTGCAGGATCTGCATCGCGATCCGGCCGCCCTCGCGGTGCACGGCCTCGGTGATGACCCGGTGCTGCTCGGCCTCCGCCTCGGTGGTGAGCTTGGCGCCGCCCTCGTAGGGCCGTCCCTCGTCGTTGGGGGCGATGCCGCCGGTGACGATGAGGCCCACTCCCCCGCGGGCCCGCTCGGCGTAGAAGGCCGCCATACGCTCGAAGCCGCGCTCGGCCTCCTCCAGGCCCACGTGCATGGAGCCCATGAGGACGCGGTTGGGCAGCGTGGTGAAGCCGAGGTCCAGCGGGCTCAGCAGGTGCGGGTAACGGCTCATCGGGCCCCTCCGTGCGCGGTGTCGTGCTTGACGTAGTTGTAGAGGACCGCGGGACGTTTATGCAACTAGTTGCACAACCGGGGGAGGGTGACACCGGCCACTGAGACCGGCCACTGATTCGGGCCGCCCCCGGGGCACCGCCCACCGGACACCCGCCCCCGGGCACCGGCCGCCTTCGGGCACAGTGGCCCCATGACCGCACACGCCGACGTGATCGATCTCGCCCAGCGACTGATCCGCCGCCCCAGCCGCGCCGGGATCGACGACTACCGCCCCGTCCTCGGCGTCCTGGAGGACTGGGTCGCCCGGCGTGGGCTGCCGTATCGCCGCCTCCACGGCGACCGGGGCGCCACCGTCGGTCTGCTGATCGAGGTCGCGGGCGGCCGGCCCGGCCCCTGGTGGGCGCTGGACGCCTGCGTCGACACCGCGCCGTACGGGGACGAGGCCGCCTGGTCGTTCCCGCCGGACTGCGGAGACGTCGTCGACGGCTGGCTGCGCGGCAGGGGCGCCGCGGACTCCAAGCTCGCCGCGGCGCTGTTCTGCGCCATCGCGGCCGAACTGCACGGCCGGGCCCCCGACCTCCACGGCGGGCTCGCGGTGCTGCTCGACGTCGACGAGCACACGGGCGGCTTCGGCGGTGCCCGCGCCTACCTGGCGGATCCTGCGGCGGTCCGTCCGTCCGGCGTGATGATCGGCTACCCGGGGCTCGACGAGGTCGTGGTGGGCGGGCGCGGCCTGTGGCGCGCCACGATCGCCGTGCACGCGGCCTCGGGCCACTCGGGGTCCCGCCGCACGACGCCGGGTGCGGTCTCGCGCGCGGCGCGTCTCGTACGACTGCTGGAGGAGGCCGAGCTTCCGGGCGCCGAGGGTGAGTTCCCGCTGCCGCCGAAGCTGACGGTGACGTCCTGCCACGGCGGCCAGGGCTTCTCGGTCGTGCCCGACCTGTGCGAGCTGGGCGTCGACATCCGCACCACTCCCGGCTTCGACGCCCGCGCCGCCGAACGGCTGGTGCGCGAGGCGGTGGGCGAGCTGGACGCCGAAGTGCCCCCGCCACGGCCGACCTCGATCAATGCGGTGGCGTCCTGGCCGCCGTATCGGCTGACCGAGGGGCAGCAGCCCGCGGCGGCGCTCCTGGACGCCGCGGTGCGGGAGGGGCTGACCGTCCGGCCCAGGACCGCGGGCCCCTCGAACATCGGCAACCTGCTCGCGGGCGAGGGCATCCCGGCCACAGCGGGCTTCGGGGTGCGGTACGCGGGGCTGCACGGCGTGGACGAGCGGGCCTGTCTCGAGGACCTGCCCGCCGTCCACGCCGCCTACCGGCGCGCCCTGCTCGCCCTGCTGGGCCCGTCATGACCGAGCTCGCCCTTGCCGGACTCGGTCACGCCGGACCCGCTCACGCGAGGCCGGGGCGGCTCTTCAGCACCACGTGCATCTCCCGCTCCTGGTCACCCGACGCCGAGGTGAGGTCATACACCGTGAACAGGGAGTCCAGGGTCGTACGCAGCCGTTCGATGGCCCAGTAGCCGCCCTGCGCGTCGGCCTCGACGGATGCCGAGAGCCGGGCCGGCGCCGGGCACTCCCGGGCGTCCGTCACCTCGAACGTGCCGAGCCACACCATCGGGCGCGTCTCATGGAGCTGCTGCGGCACGTCCTCGGGGGCCCGGTCGGACTCGAAGCACGTGTTCAGCGCGTCGAACACGATCCGGGCGTCTTCCTTGCTGCATCCGCTGATCTCGACGGAGACGGGCTCCTCGTGCAGTCGTTCACGTCGCATCGTGACCGCTCCTCTCGTGGCCGCGCCGCGGTGCCACGGGTATCCCGCGGAACCGGACCCCAACCCAAGAAAAGCACCACCCGCGCCGGAGCACTACCGGCGGAGCCCGCCCGTCCGAGCCCTCAGCCGCGCGTGAACTTGTACGTCTTGCTGTCGGTCAGCACGCAGAAGCCCGGCGAGATCACGATCACGCGCAGAGTGCCGGTACGGCGGTCGTAGTCGATGCCCTCCGTCTCGAACCCGCCCGAGCAGGAGCTGCGCAGCGGGAGCTGGCGCAGGGCCGTGACATGGCCGGTCACGTCGGAGCTGCCGGGCTCGGCGGAGAGGTCGATCTGGAGCAGCGGCTTGGTCATGCCGAAGAGGGTGCCCGCCGGGTCGTCGGAGGAGCACAGCAGGGTCGTGGCGCTCAGGAAGTCGCAGCCCTGCACGTCACGTACGGCGTGGTCGAGCCGGATGCTGGAGGTCCAGGGGAGGTTCGCCGAGGGCGAGGTGCTCGGGTTGACGCCGGGGGTGGGGTGGACCAGCAGGCGGGTCATGGTGCCCCACTCGCCCGAGACCATCCACTGGCCGCCCGGAGAGATCGCGGCGAACGAGTTGTTCAGCGCCTCGCCCGAGCCCAGCGTGTGCACGTATTCCGACCATGTCCCGTTCGGCGCCTGCACCCGGAACATCTTCGCGGTGCCCGAGTCCGCCTGGTACGGCTCGACGTAGTAGCCGTTGTAGGAGGCGTCGGGGTCGCCCACGTGGTTCCAGCCGCGGCTGGAGACCGAGACGGGGATGGTGCCGATGCCGGTGTAGCGGTTGGGGCTGTTCGCCGGGACCTCGACGGAGGTCAGACCCTGGCTCTCGGTCAGCGGGTCGGCGCGGTCGGAACCCACCTCCGTCCAGGTGTCGGCGGCCTGCGCGGGCGCCGCGGAGGACAGCACGGCTGCGGAGGCGAGGGCGACGAGGCCGGTGAGAGCGGCATGACAACGTTGCCGGGCACGCAGGGCCATGGGAGCGACTCCTCAGGGGGGTGGGGGTGTGTCGGCGGACAGTCTGGCCGGACGATGTGGTCATGTACAGACCAAAGAAAGAACGCCCGCTGTCTGATCGGCCACAGTCGCGTGCCCCGGTGCTGACTTCATCGGACGTTCGCCGTCGTGTTGAGGGATGGTGGAGGTGAGCGACCGAGGGGGCCCGGAGACGGTTGAACGCGATAGAACAAGGGGAGTCGGCACGGGGGAACGGCGTGCCGCAAGGAGCGGCGAAGGCGGTGCGTGGGATGTCTCCAGCCGAATTTCCCGGCGCCGAGGGCGGCGAGCCGGTGCGCGGGCCCATGGGCCCGAGCGGGCTGCTCGACGTGCTCGGGGTGGCCTCGGTGGTGCTGGACATCGAGGGGCGCATCGTCCTGTGGAGCCCGCAGGCCGAGGAGTTGTTCGGCTACTCGGCGCAGGAGGCGCTGGGCCAGTACGCTGCCCGGATCATGGTTCACGAACAGCACGTGGACCTGGTCGTCAAGCTGTTCGCCGACGTCATGAAGACCGGTGAGGGCTGGGCCGGTGCGTTCCCGATACGGCGCAAGGACGGCGGCACGCGCCTGGTGGAGTTCCGCAACATGCGGCTGCTGGACGACCAGGGGGACATCTACGCGCTGGGCCTGTGCGCCGACCAGACGACCGTCCGCCGGCTGGAGCGGGACGTCGCCCTGTCCACGCGCACGATCGCCCAGGCTCCGGTCGGGCTCGCCGTCCTGGACACCGAGCTGCGGTACGTCTCGGTCAACGAGGCGCTGGCACTGCTCAACGGCATCCCCGCCGAGGACCACATCGGCCACACACCGCGTGAGCTGCTGCCCGATGTCGACGCCGACGCGATCGAGGGGGCGCTGCTGGACGTGCTGCAGACGGGGAATCCGCGGGTCAACCAGCGCATCGTGGGCCGGACCCCGGCGGATCCCGACCGGGAGCACTTCTGGTCCGTCTCGCTGTACCGGCTGGAGGACACGGCCGGGACGGTGCTCGGCGTCGCGGGGATGGCCGTGGACATCACCATGCAGCACGAGGCCGCTCTGGCGGCCGAGACGGCACGCCGGCGGCTGGCGCTCATCGCCGACGCCTCCGCGCGGATCGGCACCACGCTGGACCTGGACCGCACGGCGCGCGAGCTGGCCGAGGTGGCCGTGCCGGAGCTCGCCGACGTCGCGGCCGTCGACCTGCTCGAGGCCGTGGTGGTGGGCAGACGCAGCAGCCTCGGCCCCGCCGAGCCGGCGGTGATCCGCGCCCTGGCCGTCCAGGCCGACCACGCCACGGTGGCGCTCGACGCCGCCGACCCGCCCGGCGAGGTCGCCCGCTACGGCCCGGACCGCCTCGTCACCGAGTGCGTACGGACCGGCAGTCCCGTCATGGTCGCCCATGTCGAGGAGCAGGACCTGCCACGCATCGCCCGCTCCCCCGAGGCCGCGGTGCAGCTGGGCCGCGCGGGCGTGCACTCCTATCTGGCGGTGCCGCTGATCGCGCGGGGCGAGGTGCTCGGCGCCCTCGATCTCAAGCGCACCCGCAACCCGCTGCCGTTCAGCGAGGACGACCTGCTGCTCGCCCGGGAACTGGCGGCCCGCGCGGCCGTGCAGATCGACAACGCCCGCTGGTACCAGAACGCCCGCGACATCGCGCTGACCCTTCAGCGCAGCCTGCTGCCCAGCCATCCCGCGGTGACCGGCGGCCTGGAGGTCGCCTCCCGCTATCAGCCGGCGGGCGCCATCGCCGAGGTCGGCGGCGACTGGTTCGACGTGATCCCCCTGGAGGACGGCAAGACCGCCCTCGTCGTCGGTGACGTGATGGGCAGCGGCATCGACGCCGCCACGACCATGGGCCGGCTGCGCACCGCGACGCACACGCTGGCCTCCCTGGACCTGGAACCGACGCGGCTCCTGGAGCACCTCGACAAGATCACCGAGGGCCTCGACCACTCCATCGCCACCTGCGTCTACGCCGTCCACGACCCGCGGCTGCGGCAGTGCAGGATCGCCAACGCCGGGCACCTGCCGCCCGTGCGGGTCCGCCACGGCCATGCTCCGGAGCTCCTCGAACTGCCCACGGGAGCGCCGCTGGGCGTCGGCGGCGTCGCCTTCTCGACGACGACCGTGGACCTCGAACCGGGCGACCAGCTGGTGTTCTACACCGACGGGCTCGTCGAGACCCGCCAGCATCCCCTCGACGAGCGCCTCGACGCCCTCCTGGAGCTCCTCGACGACCCCGACCGCCCGCTGGAGGAGTGCTGCGACCTGCTCCTGCGCACCCTGCACCAGCCCGACAACTCCGACGACGTGGCGCTGCTCATCGCGCGTGTGCTGCCCACGGGTTGACCGGGCCGAACGATCAGTTCGTCGGCCGTCGACCCCGACCTTCCGAGTGCGGGGCTGTGCGACCGTCTCCGGCCACACAGCCCCGCGCATCAGCTCCGGCTCCCGTCGTCAGCCTGCCTCTTGCAGTCTGCGCAGCGATGCGACGAGCTGGTCCACCTCCCCGTAGGTGTTGTAGAGCGCGAGCGAGGCGCGGGCCGCCGACTCCAGTCCGTAGTGGGCGAGAGCCGGTTGGGCACAGTGATGACCGGCACGGACGGCGATCCCGTCACGGTCGAGCCAGGCCGCGACGGCGGCCGGGTCCTGCCCGGCGAGCGTGAAGGTGAGCACCGCGATCCGATCGGGCGCCGAGCCGATCAACTCGAGCCCGGGAACGGTGGCGAGCGCCTCGTGCGCATACGCCATGAGGTCCCCCTCGTAGACCGCGACAGCCTCGCGGTCGAGGGACGTCAGCCAGTTCAGGGCGGCGAGCAGTCCGACGACTCCGCCGATGTGGCCGGTGCCGGCCTCCATCCGGTGCGGGACCGGCGCGAAGGTGGTCTCCCCGAAGGCCACGGATTCAATCATGTTGCCGCCGCCCTGCCACGGTGCCATCCCCGCGAGGAGATCCGGCTTCACGTACAGGGCGCCGATGCCCGTCGGCGCGAACAGCTTGTGGCCCGAGAACGCGTAGAAGTCCGCGTCCAGGTCCTGTACGTCCACGGGGAAATGGGCCACAGCCTGGGCGCCGTCCACCAGCACCTTGGCGTTGTAGCGGTGCGCGAGTGCCGTCATCTCCTCGACCGGCGGGACGGTGCCGAGGACGTTCGACGCATGGCTGATCGCGACGAGTTGGGTCCGCGAGGACAGCAGGTCGCGGTACGCGTCCTGGTCGATCTCCCCGTCCTTCGTGAGGGGGATCGGCACGAGCCGCGCGCCGGTCTGCTTGGCGATCATCTGCCAGGGCACGATGTCCGAGTGGTGCTCCAGGACCGGCACCAGGACGTCGTCCCCGGGCCCGAGGTTGCCCCGGCCCCAGCTCTGGGCGACGAGGTTGATGGCCTCCGTGGTGCCGCGCACGAAGACGATGTCGTCCGGGCCCGCGGCGCCGAGGAAGTCGGCGACGGCCGCCCTGCCCGCCTCGTACGCCTCGGTGGCCTCCCGCGCCATGGTGTGGGCGCCGCGGTGGATGTTGGAGTTGGCGGCGCCGTAGTACGCGGCGAGCGCCTCGATGACCTGACGCGGCTTCTGGGTCGTGGCCGCGTTGTCGAGCCAGACGAGGGGACGGCCGTTGACGGTGCGGTGCAGGATCGGGAAGTCCTGTCGCACCAACTCGGCGCTGAAACCGCCCGGTTGACGCAACCGGGAGGCCGGGTCCGCCGATGCGTCCGGCCGCGCCGTGACGTCAGGAGTAGTCATGGTACTTGGACACCTCGACGTTCTGGAGGACGGCGATGGCGTCGTCCACCAGCACTGCGGTGTTGAAGTAGGCCGTCATCAGGTACGACGTGATGCCCTTGGGGTCCATGCCCATGTTCCGCATGGACAGGCCCGGTTCGACCTCGTCCGGCACCGCCGCGGGACGCAGCCCCACCACGCCCTGCTCCGCCTCGCCGGTCCGCATCAGCAGGATCTCGGTGGTCCCCGCGGCGTCGCCGGAGCCGTTCGGGCAGGGCACCTTGTCGGAGGGAAGGAGCGGCACACCGCGCCAGGTCAGCAGGGGGCTGCCGAACCGGCTGTCCGTCACCGGGGGCACTCCCCGCCGCGTACATTCGCGCCCGAACGCCGCGATCGCCCGAGGGTGCGCGAGGAAGTAGGCGGGCTGCTTCCACACCTTCGCGAGGAGTTCGTCCAGGTCGTCGGGGGTGGGCGCACCGGTGCGCGCCTGCACGCGCTGGCCGGCCGGCACGTTGTGGAGGAGCCCGAACTCGGGGTGGTTGAGCATCAGGTTCTCCTGCCGCTCGCGCAGGGCCTGGACGGTCAGATTGGCCTGCGTACGCGTCTGGTCCATCGGCCCGTTGTAGAGGTCGGCGACGCGGGAGTGCACCATCATCCGGGTCTGCGCGAGCGTCATGTGGTACTCACGCGGCGCGTCCTCGTAGTCCACGTAGGTGCTCGGCAGGTCGACCTCCCCCACATGGCCGCCGCTCAGGTCGATCGGCGCCTCGGCGCCGGGTGTGGGCATGCCGCCCGCCGCGTACGAATCCACAGCCCCGCGCAGAGCTTCGTCGCGGTCCATGAGCCCGGCGAGCGCCGAACGCTCGGCGCGCAGGGCGACGCCCGGCGTGACCGCCTTCACGGCGTACGGCATGGGCTCACCCTTGGTCCACGCCGCCAGGTCGAAGTACTGCCCGTCGCCGATGACCTGGATCAGGGCTTCGTCGCCGTACCGTCCGGTGGTCCGCTTCTCGGCGCGACCCCGGACGATCACCCAGAGGTGCTCGGCGGTGTCGCCCTCGCGCACCAGCACCTGACCGGGCTCGAAGCTCATCTCCGTGAAGGCATCGGCGAGTTGGCCGAGCAGCGCGTCATCGGTGTCACGGAGATACGAGATCTCGCGTAAGTCGCCGGGAATGACGCGCGAACCTTCGCCGTCGGCGTGGGTGCTGATGCGGTCGTCGCCGAGGACGTAGGTGCGGCGCCGGTTGACGCGGTAGACACCTGATTCCACATCGACCCAGGGAAGAGCCCGCAGCAGATAGCGCGGTGTGACACCACGCATCTGCGGTGTCGTCTTCGTCGTGGTCGCTAGCTGCCGGGCGGCCTCGGGGCTGAGGCTGATGCGGTCGGTCGTCACAGGGGTCTCCTCTGGTCGATCGCTCCGGAGTGGACTTTCGTTCGAGCGACGCCGATCGTGCAGGCAGCAACCGCCCCTCACAAGGTGCGCAGGGCACCGCTCGGTGCGTCCCGGGCCGAAACCTGCGACCCCGAGCGGAGCGAGCGCGCCTCGCCCGAACGCTCGGACCCATGGCGCGACCAGTGGCGGAGCCGCGGACAGTGTTCGGACGTGCGGCGAGGACCAACGGCCCGATGCCCGTTCAATTGCCGTACAGAGGTCTCGTTTTGGCCCCGTATGGAAGCTTTCGACTTCCCAAAGCAGCGCTTATACGGACCCATTTCGGAGCAGGTTTAGGTGAATCGGAAAGTACTCGTGAATCGGCCAGTACGGCCGAACTCCGACCGCACGCTCAGAAGCAGACGCCCCTTTCACAGGAACGGATTCACAGGAACTGATTACCGGTTCCTTATGGTTCGCACCCCACAATCACAGCAAGGCATGGCATGGGGATGCCGGGTGGCGTGACCGAGAGGAGCGAGCGGTGACACACGATCCGGATCACGAACACCAGGTCGGCGGCGAACCGGCCGGCACCGACTTCGAGGTCCTGACGGGACCGGGCGGCCCGGGGCGGGAGCAGCCACGCGGGGCGGCGCTGCGCGGGCTGTGGCAGCGGCGGTCCGGCCGTGCCAGGGCGGTGACTGCGGCGGCCACGGTCGCCGCGCTGGCCCTCGGCGGTACGGTCGCCTACGCCGCGACCTCCTCGGGCTCCGGGGACGGGCCCTCGCCTGCCGCGTCCGGGCCGGCATCGCCGTCACCGGGCACGCCAGGCGAACGGCACGGGCCCGGCCGGTGGTTCGGCCTCGGCCCAGCCGGCGTGCACGGCGAGTCGACGGTCAAGGACCCCGACAGCGATGAGTGGGTCGTACGGATCTGGCAGCGCGGCACCGTCGAGAAGGTCGACGGCGACCAGGTCACGGTGAAGAGCGAGGACGGCGCCGAGTGGACGTGGACCGTCGGCTCGGACACCACCGTGCGGCACGACGGGGACAAGGGCTCCGGCACCGGTGACCTCAAGAAGGGCGACGACATCTTCCTCGTCGGCACGCGGTCCGACGACGACACCAGGACGGCCTCGCGTGTTCTCGCGGGCAACTGGGAGGAGTGGAAGAGGGAGAAGGGCAAGGACCGGGACGCAGGGCCGGGTGACGGGCGGGGCAAGTTCCCCGGACCTCGTCACTGGGACCGGCCCGGTTCCGGCCCCTCGGAGGGTCAGTCGCACAGCGGCGCCACGACCTGACCCGGCCCTGCGGCCCCGCCTTTCGGCGGGCTCAGTTGCGGCCGATCACGACATTCGCGTACAGCTCCTCGGAGACGACCAGGCGCGCCGACAGCCCGCTGCCGATGAAGGCATCCAGGGCCGTCGGCGCCTGCCGTTCGCTCGTCTCGATCAGCAGACAGCCGCCGGGGGCCAGCCAGCGGGGCGCCTCGGCGGCCACCCGGCGCAGGACGTCCAGGCCGTCCGGGCCTCCGTCGAGGGCTGCACGAGGCTCGTGATCGCGGGCCTCCGCGGGGAGGAGACCGACTTCGTCGGTGGGTACGTACGGCACGTTCGCCGCGAGGATGCCGACCCGTCCGACCAGGCTGTCAGGGAGCGCCTCGAACAAGTCGCCCGTGTGCACCTGACCGCCGTAGGCGGCGACGTTGCGGCGGGCACAGCGTACGGCCGCCGGGTCGATGTCGGCGGCGTGCAGTTCGATCCGGCCGCGGGTGCCGAGTGCGTCGGCGAGGGCGGCGCCGACCGCGCCCGAGCCGCAGCACAGGTCCACGACGACGGACGCGTCGGGTGCGGTGGCGAGGGCCTGCTCGACCAGGAACTCGGTACGGCGGCGGGGCACGAAGACACCGGGTTCGACGGCTATGCGCAGGCCGCGGAACTCGGCCCAGCCGAGGACGAGTTCGAGGGGCAGGCCCGTGACACGCCGGTCCACCATGGCGGCCAGCTCGTCCGGGGTGCGGGCGGCGGCCAGGATCAGCCGGGCCTCGTCCTCGGCGAAGACACAGCCTGCGGCGCGGAGCGCGCCCACGACGGCGTCGTACGGGAGTGGCAAGGGGGAAGCGGGAGAGGAAGGAGACAGAGGGGGCATGGAAGCCGAGAGCCTTTCGGAAGCCGAAGGGTGCTCTCGCGGCCGCCTACCGGCGGTGATCCGCGCCGATCCGAGGTGAGAGCACCCGACCTGACACAGCGGTAATGGGTCTCACCTCCCGGGTCTCTGCAAGGGCCGGGGCTGTCCCGGCCGGACGGCCACATTACCTCAACGATCACGGTCGCCGTCAGGCAGTTCCCGGCCCTCCGTGGGACGGCCCCGCCGGAGCGCGTACGGTTGTACGGAGCACGTACCGATCAAGCTCGACCCGCGGGCCGTCGCCCACGACGGCCTGGAGGCACCACCCGCATGAACGTCACCCGAGGCTTCACCGGGCGCGCACGCGTCCGGAACGACGCGCTGCCGCCCGGCCAGTACGACGCGGGCGACGACTGGCCCGTCCTGTCCGCCGAGGTCACCCCCGAGCTGACGCCGGCCGAGTGGTCGTTCCGCGTCGACGGGCTGGTCGAGGAGCCGCACAGCTGGAGCTGGGACGAGGCGCACGCGCTGCCGTCCTCGGTGTTCGAGGGCGACATTCACTGCGTGACGAGCTGGTCGAAGTTCGGTGTGCGGTTCGGAGGCGTGTCGCTGGACTCCTTCCTCGGTGTGGTCCGGCCCCATGAGTCGGCCACACATGTCGTCGCCTATTCGCACACCGGCTACACCACCAACCTTCCGCTGGCCGACGTGACCGGTGGGCGGGCCTGGATCGCCTGGGAGTACGAGGGGCGGCCGCTCGCTCCGGAGCACGGTGGTCCGGCGCGGCTGCTGGTGCCGCACCTGTACTTCTGGAAGAGCGCGAAGTGGATCGCGGGTCTGCGCATCCTCGACCATGACGAGCCGGGGTTCTGGGAGCAGAGCGGCTACCACGCCCGCGGCAACCCGTGGGAGGAACAGCGGTACTCCGGTGACTGAGGCAGCCGAAACGTTCACGCCGCAGACCCGGTTCGCCGTGCCCGGGCGGATCGCCGTCAGCGAGCAGGCCGCGGCGCTGTGGCAGACGGCCACGATCACCGAGATCCGCCGTGAGACCCCGCGTGCCGCGACCTTCCGGCTCGCGGTGCCCGACTGGGCGGGCCATCTGCCCGGCCAGCACCTGATGCTGCGGCTCACCGCCGAGGACGGCTATGTGGCCGGGCGCCACTACTCGATCGCGTCCGCGCCCGACGATTCCGGGCACATCGAGCTCACCCTCGACCATGTGGACGGCGGTGAGGTCTCGGGCTGGTTCCACACCGTGGCCGAGCCCGGTGACACGGTCGAGGTGCGCGGCCCGCTCAGCGGCTTCTTCGCCTGGCCCGGGGACCGGCCGGCGCTGCTGGTCGGTGCCGGGTCCGGCGTCGTCCCGCTGATGTCGATGGTGCGGCACCACCGGGCACGGGGACTGGACGTGCCGCTGCGGCTGCTGGTGTCGGCGCGCAGCCCCGAGGAGCTGATCTACGCGCGGGAGTACGGCGTGGAGACGACGCCGGTGTTCACGCGAAGGGCACCGCAGGGTGTGGCCGTGGGACGTATGGCCGCCGCACATGTGGCGCCCCTCCTGGCCGAGCAGCCTCCTGGTGGGTGGGAGGCCTATGTGTGCGGCTCGAACGGATTCGCCGAGCATGCCTCGCGGCTGCTCGTGGCGGCGGGCCAGCCGGTGGGACGTATCCGGATAGAGCGCTTCGGCTGATCGGCGGTCCGGTGCGGAGCCGGATGAGGTTGCGGCGTCCGGTACTGAGGCGGATGAGTTTGCGGCGTCCCGTGGGTGCCGCCCTTGACTGCCGTCCGACCTGACCCGCGACCCGCGGCGCCCTTCGCCCTGCCTGGCGGCACCCGGGTGCCATGTCCCGTGCCGACCGGTTGCCCCGCCCCCGTGTCACCCCGTCGGTTCCTCGGCGCCGCGCACCCCTCACGCCTCGACTGCCGTCCGCCCCGCAGCCTCTCGCTATCGGTCCCCTTGCATCTCCCGTGCCACCCCGCCATGCACCCGCAACGCGTCCGCCAACCCCGGCAGCCGCGGCTCGCCACGGTCGACCAGGATCCGGCCGCCCACCACGGTCGTCCAGGCCCGGGCGGGCCCGCATCGCAGCCAGGCCTCCACCGGGTCGCTCAAGGCGCCGGCCAGGGCGACCTCGTGCTGGTCCCAGACGACCAGGTCGGCGCAGGCGCCGGGGCGCAGATGGCCGAGTTCGTCGTCCCGGCCCAGGCAGCGTGCCGAGCCTCGGGTGGCGATGTCGAGGGCATCGCGGGCAGTCATCGCGCCGGGGCCGCCCCGGTAGCGGCCAAGGAGCAGTGCCGCCCGGGTCTCCATCCAGAGGGAGGCGTGGTCCGTGGAGGCGGAGCCGTCGCAGCCGATGCCGACGGGCAGACCCAGTTCGCGCATCTCGGTCACGCGCGCGGTGCCGCCGCCGATGAGCATGTTGGAGCTGGGGCAGTGCGCCACGCCGACGCCCGCGGCGGCGAGACGGCGCAGCTCGTCGCCGGTCGGGTAGATGCAGTGCGCGACCCAGCTGCGGTCGCTCATCCACCCCGTCTGCTCGAAGTACTCGACGGGACGGCAGCCGTAGGTCTCGAGACAGTAGACGTCCTCGTCGTGGTCCTCGGCGAGGTGTGTGTGCAGTCGTACGTCGTGCCGCTCGGCGAGTTCGGCGGTCGCGGTCATCAGGGACTTGGTGACCGAGAAGGGCGAGCAGGGCGCGAGCGCGACCCGTACCAGCGCGCCCGGCTCGGGGTCGTGGTGCGCCCTGATCAGCCGCTCGCTGTCGGCGAGGACCTCGTCCTCCGTCTGCGTGACGCTCCTCGGCGGCAGCCCTCCGTCGTCGACCGAGC
Organism: Streptomyces sp. NBC_01092; assembly: GCF_045039535.1. NCBI lineage: Bacteria > Bacillati > Actinomycetota > Actinomycetes > Kitasatosporales > Streptomycetaceae > Streptomyces > Streptomyces sp. NBC_01092. Next base: position 1,014,974 of record NZ_CP108659.1, read on the forward strand.
GGGTCATGGAGCCGCGGGTGGCGTGGAAGCGGAAGCCGATGTCGCGGGCGGCGCGGATCTCGGCGTCGACCAGGTGCGGGCGGGGATGGACGTAGAGGTGGTCGGCGGACGTGGTGCAGCCGCCCATGAGCAGTTCGGCCATGCCGACGTACGCCGACACGTACGCGGCCTCCTCGTCGAGACGCGCCCAGAGCGGGTAGAGCGTGGTGAGCCAGTCGAACAGCGAGCCGTTCACGGCGGGCGCGTAGGAGCGGGTGAGGTTCTGGTAGATGTGATGGTGCGTGTTGATCAGGCCCGGGGTCACGAGCCGTCCGGCCGCCGAGACGGTCGTGCGGGCGTCGGGCTCGCTCCCGGCGGGGCCGACATCGGTCACCCGACCATCGGTGACGGCCAGCCAGCCGCCCGGGATCTCCCGCCCTCCGTCCACGACGAGCAGTGCTGCATCCCTGACCAGCAGGTCCGCGACCTTGACGGGAGGATCGACGGCAGACGTCATGGCGCCATCGTAGGCACACGGCACGGCGAAGTTCTGGCGAGTCCTCCGATCACCCACGTACGGTGTGATCATCCGCAGTCACTCTTCGCAAAGGCGGTCCGTCATGGCACTGTTCGACCTTCCGCTCGACGAACTGCGTGAGTACCGCAGCGAGTCCGTCGAACCCGAGGACTTCGACTCGTTCTGGTCCAAGACCCTCTCGGAAGCGCGCGAGCACGACCTGGACGCCCGTTTCGAGCCGGTCGACGCGGGGCTGTCCACGGTGCGGGTGTTCGACGTGACGTTCGCCGGGTTCGGCGGACACCCGGTGAAGGGCTGGCTGCGTCTGCCGGCCGGGGCCACCGAGCCGCTGCCGCTGGTCGTGGAGTTCATCGGCTACGGCGGCGGGCGCGGCCTGCCCCACGAGGACCTGCTGTGGGCCTCCACGGGCCGGGCGCACTTCGTGATGGACACGCGCGGCCAGGGCAGCGCGTGGGGCGGTGGCGGCGGGACACCGGACCCGGTGGGAGCCGCGCCGGCGTACCCCGGGTACATGACGCGGGGCATCGAAGCGCCCGAGAACTACTACTACCGCCGGGTGCTCACGGACGCGGTCCGTGCCGTCGAGGCCGCCCGCTCGCATCCCCTCACCGACGCCTCCCGCACGGTCGCGCTGGGCGCGAGCCAGGGCGGCGGCATCACGATCGCGGTCGGCGGCCTGGTCCCCGACCTGACGGCGATCGCCCCGGACGTGCCGTTCCTGTGCGACTTCCCGCGCGCGGCGACTCTCACGGACCGTCACCCGTACCGCGAGATCGGCCTCTACCTCAAGACGCACCGGGGGCGCACCGAGGACGCCCTGCGCACCCTGTCCTACTTCGACGGCGTCCACTTCGCGGCCCGTGGCCGGGCACCCGCTCTCTTCTCGGCGGCCCTGGAGGACCAGACCTGCCCGCCGTCCACCGTCTTCGCGGCCTTCAACGCCTGGGCCCACGACGAGAAGGCCATCGAGGTGTACGACTTCAACGACCACGAGGGCGGCGGCCCGTTCCACCAGGCGGCCAAGCTGGACTGGCTGCGCACGCACGCCTGAGGGTTCCCCATGGAGACACGTGAGGCCGCGCAGCGGTTCGTCCGCGTCTGGCGGCGGGCCTGGGCCGAGCACGACGTGGACGCGCTGCTGGAGCTGTACGCCGAGAGCTGCGTCCACCGCTCGATGCCGTTTCGCGAGCCGCACCGGGGGCGCGCCGAACTGGCCGAGTATCTGCGCTGGTCGTTCGCGGCCGAGCGGGTGACCGACGTGCGGTTCTCCGCCCCGGTCGTCGGCGCGGGCGGCGTGGCCGTGGCCGAGTTCCGGGTGCTCGCCGAGGAGGAGGGCGCGCCGATCACGCTCGCCGGCTGTGTCCTCGCGCGTTTCGACGCCGCGGGACTGGCGGTGGAGACCCGCGACTACTGGCACACGGTCGAGGGGCACCGGGAACCGGAGGACACGCTGTTCCTCGGGTGACTTCGGCCGTCCGCACTCCTTCCGTCCAGTCCGACCAGTCGGTACGTTCGGGGAGCCCGCGGCGCGGTGTCATGGCCCGGGCTTCCGGCGGACGACAAGGGGTGGACCGATGGCACAGCACGAGGCAGGGGTGCAGGGGCAGTGCGATCCGCGGTTCGCGGCGGTGCGGACGGCGTTCGAGGCGAACTTCCGGGAGCGTGAAGAGCTGGGCGCCGCGGTCTGCGTCACGATCGACGGCCGGACGGTCGTGGACCTGTGGGGCGGATGGGCCGACCCGGCGCGCAGCCGGCCCTGGGAGCGCGACACGCTGGTCAACGTGTGGTCGACGTCCAAGGGCCCGACGGCACTGTGCGCACACATCCTCGCCGACCGGGGCCTGCTCGACCTCGACGCGCCGGTGGCCACGTACTGGCCGGAGTTCGCCGCCGCAGGCAAGGAGCAGATCCTCGTACGGCATCTCCTGTCGCACCGCGCCGGTCTGGCCGGGTTGCGGGAGCCGCACTCGTTCGAGCAGCTCTGCGACTGGGAGCTGACGACTCAGCGGCTCGCGGCGATGGAGCCCTGGTGGGCGCCGGGGACGTGGTCCGGGTATCACGCGTTCACGTACGGCTTCCTGGTCGGGGAGGTCGTACGGCGGGCGTCGGGGCTGCTCCCGGGGGCGTTCCTGGAGCGGGAGGTGACGGGGCCGCTCGGCATCGACTTCGCGATCGGGTTGCCGGGCAAGGAGGCGGGGCGGGTGGCCGAGCTGATGCAGCCGGCGATCGAGCGGACCAGTGAACAGGCGGCGATCTTCAGCCAGTTGGCGCCCGTCGCCCTGGCCGCGCTGACCAACCCGATCCTGGGGGCGGCACAGGCCAACTCGCCCGAGTGGCGGGCCGCCGAGATCCCCGCCGCGAACGGGCACGGGACCGCGCGGGCGGTCGCGGCGCTGTACGGGATCTTCGCCGGGCGAGGGTCGTACGACGGCCACCGTGTCCTGTCCCCAGAGGCGGCCGAGCGGGTGCGCGAGGGGCAGGGCGGCTGCCGTGATCTTGTGCTCGGCGCCGGGTTCGCGAACGACACCGAGATCGGCCTCGGCCTGTGGCTGAGCGGGCCGAACGGCTCGTACGGCCCCAACCCGCGGGCTTTCGGACATGACGGCTTCGGCGGCTCGTGCGGCCTGGCGGACCCGGAGGCCGGGGTGTCGCTGGGCTATACGATGAACCGGATGGGGCCTCATATAGCGGACGACCCGCGGAAGATGGCGCTGATCGACGCCGTGTACAGCGCCCTGTGACGACCCGTCGGCGCGGGCGGTTTCGGCCGAAGTGAGAGGCCGCCCTTCCCTGGTGGTTTAGACCACTGCTTAGATCTGGTGACGCAAGGAGCCCGCACGGCTACAACATGTCACCAACAGGAGGCGCGGCATGGCCCGCACCACCCCGCACGAGCGCCCGCTCGCCGAGGAACATCCGCTGTACTGGCGGATCGCCACCCAACTGCTCGGCGAGCTGCGCGACGGGACGGTCCCGCCCGGCGAACGACTGCCGGGAGAACGGCAGTTGGCGGAGCACTTCGAGGTCAGCAGGGAGACCGTTCGACAGGCACTGGAGGTGCTGCGCCGCAGCGGCCTCGTCGCCACCGACCGGCGGGGCAGCCATGCCACGCTGCCCGGCCTGCCGGTCGAGACCGCGACCTCGCTCACCTTCCCGGTCGGCGCCCGGTCCACGGGTCCGGGCGCCGCGGACCGCGCCACGGTCGCCTGGGAAACCCCCTCACCCGAGCACGCCGAGGCCCTGGGGCTCGCCCCGCGCTGCCGGACCCTGGTGCACCGCTACGAGTCCGCGGACGCCGACGGACGTGGCCGGCGCACAGCCGTGACGTCGTTCTCGGCGGTGGCGCTCGCCGAGGTGGCGGAGCTGGCCCGCTACCGCGACCGCACGGACAGCGCCGGTTCGGCCCAACTGCGCCGCGCCTACGACTGGATGCGCAGGGCGGGCCTCTCGCTGCACCACCGCGATGCCATCACCCGGCTCCCGGGCGCGTCAGCGGTGTGTGTCACCCGGTGGGTCCACGACCAGTACGCCCGCCCCCTGGAGATCACGGACCTCGTCGTGGACGCCCAACAGGACGCCTTGGTCTACGAGTTCACGCTGCCGGCGGCGGGCTGAGGGCTCACCACCCGGGACTGCCGGGCGAACGGCGCCAGTTCGACCGTTCGCTCGAGCTCGTGGCAGTCCCGGGGCCCGGGAACCCGCAGGATGTGCCCGTCAACCCGCCTGGTCCGGCCGTCGCGCCACGACCATCCGCACCCGCGGGCTCCCGTCACCCCGCCGCCCGAACTCGGGCAGGGGCCGCAGCTCCACCTCGAACCCGGCGCGGGCCAGCTCGCGGCGCACCTCCCCGAGCCGGAAGGCCCGGTAGTACATGACGAACCGCGGCCGCCACACGGCGTTGCGCACCCGCATGACCGCGTCGAAGCCCAGCAGCATCCAGTAGGCGACCGACACGGGACGGGGCGGGGCCACCACCGGGAAGGCGAAGCGGCCGCCGGGCCGCAGGACGGAGTGGACCTGCGCGAACAGACCCGGCAGCTCGCGGGGCAGGAAGTGCCCGAACGCCCCGAAGCTCACCACCAGGTCGAAGGCGGAGGCGAAAGGCAGGGCACGCGCGTCCGCACGGACCCAGCCGACAGACGGCTCCCCCGCATCCGACTCCCCGGCACGTCGCTCCCCGGCCCCCACCCGCCGCCGCGCGACCTCCAGCATGCCGCCACTGAAATCGACGCCGACGACGCTGCGTCGGCACACGTCGGCCAGCACCTCCACGCCGGCGCCCGTCCCGCAGCACAGGTCGAGACCGTCGTCGTACGGGCCGCTCCGCACGAGCGACGACGTGACGGCGTCGAGCACCGAGTCAGGCGTACGGAACGGCGTGTGGTCGAACTTCGGGGCGAGCAGGTCGTATCCGCGCTCGACCGACGACAGGGCCTGGACGGCGAGTTCGCGCAGGGAGGGGCCTTCGGGGCTGAACATCCGCGTCACCCCTGCGCCACGCGCTGCTTCAGGACGACGAGGACCCGCTCGCACCAGCTCAGGATCTGCTCCTCGAAGGAGATCCCGGCCAGCAGCGTCAGATACGGCCCGACCCGGTCGGACTCACGCAGATACTCCTCCTCGGTCCGGCCGTCGAGCATGCGCGCCCGGACGCGCTCGTAGCGGCCGAGCTTGCCGCGCGCCCACGTCATGCGCTCCTCGATCATGGCGCGGGTGGTCTCGGGGTCCTCCATCGCCTGGAGCTTGATCAGGAGTTCGTCGCGGATGGCGGTGGGCCTCCGGGGCGGCTCTGCGGCGAAGGTCCGCAGGTCCTCCCGTCCGGCCTCGGTGAGCGTGAACATCCGCTTGTTGGGCCGTCGTTCCTGCTGTACGAAGCGGGCCTCGACGAGGCCGTCCTGCGCGAGGCGTTCCAGCTCCCGGTAGAGCTGCTGCGGGGTCGCGGGCCAGAAGTTGGCGAACGAGATGTCGAAGACCTTGGACAGCTCGTAGCCCGAGGCCTCGCCCTCCAGAAGGGCGGCCAGGACGGCGTACTTGAGGGACATGTGGACACCGTAACAGTAGGTGACTATTCTCATCCGCACCTACTCAACTAATTGACTATGAGGTGATCCGATGCGCGCGTTCCGCGAGGCCGTCGAGGCGGGCGACGCCGATGCCATGGAGACCCTGCTGGCGCAGGACGTCGTCTTCACCAGCCCGGTCGTGTTCAAGCCGTACGCCGGCAAGGCGATCACGGCGGCGATCCTGCGCGGTGTCGTGCGGGTCTTCGAGGACTTCCGCTATGTGCGGGAGATCAACGACCCGAACGGCCGTGATCACGCGCTGGTCTTCACCGCGCGGGTCGGCGACCGGGAGATCACCGGCTGCGACTTCCTCCGGGTGAACGAGGAGGGACTGATCGACGACTTCATGGTCATGGTCCGGCCGCTGTCGGGCGCGCACGCGCTGGCCGAGGCGATGGGCGCGCAGTTCGAGCAGATCGAGAAGGAGGCGCAGGCCCGGTCCGTGTGAGGACCGACCGGCGAGCGGGGCCGTCCCGAATCGACGTCCGGGGCGTCCCCGTACCGGTATTTCTGCCACCCGGCGCCGGCCGGGCACGGTTGGATGTCCTCATGACCACCGACGAGCACGCGCGGATGATGTCGGCCAACCAGGCGAACTGGGACGCCCGCACCCCCGTCCACGTCGCCAGCCGGTTCTACGGCATCGAGCAGGACCTCGACCCCGCCCGCTGGTTCGCCTCCTTCGAGTGGGACGACCTCGGTGAGCTGGCCGGCCATGACGTGCTCCACCTCCAGTGCCACCTCGGCACCGAGACGATCGCCTTCGCGCAGCGCGGGGCACGGGTCGTCGGCCTGGACTTCTCCGCGGCGTCGGTGGCCGCCGCGCAGGGCATCGCCCAGCAGGCGGGGCTGGACGTCACGTACGTACAGGCGAACGTGTACGACGCCGTAGCGGCCCTGGACGGGCGGCAGTTCGACGTCGTCTACACCGGCAAGGGCGCGCTGTGCTATCTGCCCGACCTGGACCGCTGGGCGGGTGTGGTGTCCCGACTCCTGCGTCCGGGTGGGCGGTTGTACATCGCGGAGTTCCATCCGCTGCTCAACTCCCTCGGCCCCAAGCCGGGCCCGGGCGAGGGGCCGGAGCTGCTCCTGCGCCACGACTACCTGGGCGGCGACGGTGCCGTGCGCCGGGACGCGACGCACACCTACACGGACGGCCCGGCCGTGACGGGCGCCACCGACAGCTATGAGTGGATGCACGGAATAGGAGAGGTCCTGGGCGCGTTGACGGACGTGGGACTGACCATCCGGCGCCTCACGGAGAGCGACGAGCTGCCCTGGCAGCGCTGGCCGCGGATGGAGCGCACGCCTTCCGGCTGGTGGCGGCTTCCCGAGCCGCGCATCCCGCTTCTCTACGGACTGCTCGCCACGCGCTGAAGCACCGTGGTACCGTCCCGTTAGCACCTGTGTACGCCCGGTTCAGGGCGCCGGTGCCAGTTTCTCGCTCAGTTCGCCGGTCGGTGTACCGGCTTCTCATCACCACCTCGTGACCAGCGTTCCGCTGCTTTCGACGTGCTGTTTCCGCCGCCCGAAGGCGCTCTGTCCGCCTTCCCGTAGTCCGCGGCTCATCCCTTCCTTCGCATGTCTCATGCCTTCCGTCCTTGAAAGGACCCACCACCATGACCACCACTCTCGAAAACCCCCCAGTACAACAGCAGCCCCCGGTCCGTGCCGTCACGGGCGTGCTCGACATCGACGCGAACGGCAAGGGGCACCTGCGCGCCGAGCACCTGCACCCCTCCCCCACCGACCTTCCGGTCTCCCCCGCGCTGATCCGCCGCTACGGCCTGCGCAAGGGCGACCTGGTCGACGCCGTACGCGGCGAGGGACGCACCCTCACCGACGTCGCCCGTGTGAACGGGCGCATCCCCGACAAGAACCGCCGCCGCTTCGGCGACCTGACGCCGCTTCACCCGCGTGAGCGGATCCGCCTGGAGCACCCGGCATCCGGTCTGACCGGCCGGGTCGCCGACCTGATCGCCCCCGTGGGCAAGGGCCAGCGCGGTCTGATCGTGGCCCCGCCCAAGACCGGCAAGACGGTCCTCCTCCAGCAGATCGCTGCCGCCGTCGCCGGCAATCACCCCGAGTGCCGGCTGATGGTGGTGCTCCTCGACGAGCGCCCCGAGGAAGTCACCGACATGCGGCGCTCAGTGCGGGGCGAGGTGTACGCCTCGACCTTCGACCGGGCGCCCAAGCAGCACATCGCGCTGGCCGAGCTCGTCATCGAGCGGGCCAAGCGGCTCGTCGAGGCGGGTGAGGACGTCGTCATCCTGCTCGACTCCCTGACCCGGCTGTGCCGGGCCCACAACAACGCGGCCGGGTCCGGTGGCCGCACGCTGAGCGGCGGCGTCGACGCGGCCGCGCTGCAGGGGCCCAAGCGGTTCTTCGGCGCCGCGCGCCTGGCTGAGGAGGGCGGTTCGCTCACCATCCTCGCCACGGCCCTGGTGGAGACCGGCTCCCGTGCCGACGACTTCTACTTCGAGGAGCTCAAGAGCACCGGCAACATGGAGCTGCGGCTGAACCGGGATCTGGCCTCCCGCCGTGTCTTCCCGGCCGTCGACATCAACCCCTCCGGCACCCGCCGCGAGGAACTCCTGCTGCCCCAGGCCGAGTTGACGACGGTACGCGGCTTGCGCCGGGCGCTGCAGACCCGGGACGGCCAGACCAACCTGGAGACGCTCCTGGAGCGCATGCGCGAGACGCCCGACAACGCCACGTTCCTTCGGCGGATCCAGCCGACGCTGCCCGGCGAGTGACCCGTCCGGAGTATCGCCCGTCCGGGTGCCCGCGCGGCCCGACCGGCCCGGGCAGCACGGTCTGAGGCGGCTCCGTTCCTACGTTGGCAGTATGAAGATCGGATTTACTTCCCGGGCTCTCGTGGCCACCTGCGCGCTCTGCGCGACCGGACTGCTGGCGCTCGCGCCCGCCACCGCGGTCGCCCGCGACGGGCACGACCCCGACACGCCCGGCGCGCCCCGAGCGGCGGCGCCCCCACGACCCGCGCTGCTGTACCGGTCCGGCACTCAGATGCGTCCCCACTCCGGGGCGCCGCTGCTCCCCCGTGTCTCCGCGCTGTCGTGGCTGGTGGCCGACGCCGACTCCGGCGAGGTGCTCGCCGCGTACGACGCGCACCGCAGGCTGCCGCCCGCCAGCACCCTGAAGACGCTGTTCGCCCTCACACTGCTGCCGACCATGCCCGCCGGCGTCCCGCACACCGTGCGCGCGCAGGAGCTGGCCGGGATCGGGGCCGGCAGCAGTCTGGTCGGTGTCGCCGAGGGACGTACGTACCGGATCGCCGATCTGTGGCGCGGGGTGTTCCTCAGCTCGGGCAATGACGCCGTGCGGGTGCTGGCCTCGCTGAACGGCGGCTGGCGTGCCACGGCCGCCCGGATGCAGGCCAAGGCGCGTGCACTGGGCGCCCTCGACACGCGGGTGGTGTCGCCCGACGGGTACGACACACCCGGCCAGGTGTCCTCGGCGTACGACCTGGCGGTGTTCGGCCGCGCGGGGCTGCGCAACGCGGAGTTCGCGCGGTACTGCGGCACGGCCGAGGCGACGTTCCCCGGCAAAGGCGGCTGGGCCTACCCGATCCGCAACACCAACCGGCTGCTGACCGGCGCGGACGGCGTCGACCCGTACCCGGGCCTGATCGGCATCAAGAACGGCTACACCAGCGAGGCCGGCAACACCCTCGTGGCCGCCGCCCGCCGGGGCGGTCGCACCCTCGTCGTGACGGTGCTGAACCCCCGGTCGGGCGGCGGGCACGCCGTCTACGAGGAGGCGGGCGAACTGCTCGACTGGGGGTTCGGCGCGGCCGGGCGGGTCGAGCCGGTCGGGTCGCTCGACGGCTTGCGGGCCAGACCGAGGCCGGGGCCCAGCACGGTGCCCGTGGTGGCGGCGGTGGCGCCCGAGGGCGAGCCGGGCTGGGCGGAGGCCTGCGCGATCGTGGGCGCCGCCGGGGTGGGGGCCGGCGCCGTGTCGCTCGTGACGCGCGGCAGGGTGGAGCGGTCGGCGCCGAGCTGACCGACCGGCAGCCACAGCAGCAGGCCGAGGGTGATCCACGCGTAGGTGTTGCTGCCGAGGAAGCCGTCGACACCGGACGCGTCGTCGAACCACAGCCACACCACGCTGGTGCACAGCGCCGCGTACAGGGCGGCGGCGACCCGCCGGTGCCCGGCGCGGACGAGGACGGCGAACGACGGCAGCAGCCACACCAGGTGGTGGACCCAGGTGATCGGGCTGACCAGGCAGGCGGTCAGCCCGGTGAGGGCGAACGCCGCCGTCCAGTCCCCCGCCACGACCGCCCGGCGGGTGCGCGCCACCCAGACGCCCAGGACGACCAGCACCACGACCGCCCAGACGGCGCGGCTCGACACGTCCAGCCGGGCCAGGATGCCTTGCAGGGACTGGTTGGAGACATAGTCGAGGCGGCCCACCCGGGTGGTGTCCCACATGGCATGCGTCCAGTAGAAGCGGGACGCGCCGGGCGTGATCCAGGCCGCCAGCGCCGTCGCCGCGGCTGCGACGGCCGTCGCCACGGCGGCGGCGCGCCAGCGCCGGGCCACCAGCAGCAGACCGATGAACGCGGCCGGCGTCAGCTTGATCGCGGCCGCGAGGCCGATGCCCACACCCGCCCAGCGCTCCCTGCCCGTCGCCAGCAACCAGCAGTCGAGGAGCACGAGGGCCAGCAGCAGGATGTTCACCTGGCCGAAGCTGAAGGTGTCCCGCAGCGGTTCGAACAGGGCCAGCCCGCAGACGGCCAGCGCACAGCCGTACCAGCCGTAGCGCCGCCAGGCCCGCCCGGCCAGCACACGCAGCGCGAAGGCCAGCGCCGCCAGGTTGAGCAGCAGCGCCACCGCGATGGCGACGTGCAGATCCATGAGGGCCATGGGCAGCATCACGACCGCGGCGAACGGCGGGTAGGTGAAGCCGTACGTCGTGCCGGGCACCCGGTAGTCGTAGATACGGCCGTCGTGGTGGATCCAGCTGTCGATGGTGCCGTAGTAGACACGCAGGTCGAACCAGTCACGCAGCAGCGGCACGGTCGCGGTGAAGACGATCACGGCGGCGGCGAGCACGAGTACGAGCGCGAGCCGGCCGCGATCGGTGCGGGGCAGCTTCATGCGGTGCGCTCCAACGCCGGGGCCTGCGCGGCCAGATGTGCCTGCCACAGAACGACCACCGCGAGCGCGCCGCCCGAGATCGCCAGCACGAGCTGGCCGACGTCCGCGGCGCTGCCGCTGGGCAGCACCGCGAGCGCGAGCACTCCGGTGAGGGCCGCCACGCGGTGCCGTACCGAGGTGCTGGGCGCCGCGGCCGCTATGAGGAACAGGCCCCACAGCGCGTACCAGGGGCGGATCGCCGGGCCGAAGGCGGCCACGGCCGCCAGGCTCAGGCCGAGCGCGTACACGGGGCGCGGACGCCAGCGCCACCATATGAGGAGCACGAGGACCCCGGTGAGGATCAGGCCGAAGGTGTGCCACACCGGCACGGCCAGCGGTGCCAGACCGCTGCCGGCCTGCTCCAGCATCGATTCGGTGGCCCGGCCGAGCAGACTGGTGAGCGCCCAGTTCTGCGAGGAGACCGGTGTGTCGAGGGCGCCGATCCACCCGTATCCCGTGCCCGCCACGGCCGTGGCGGCGACCGTGGTGGCGGCGGACGCGGCCGCCGTGCTCAGGACGGCCTTCACCGGGCGGTGGCCGGACCGCATCTGGAGCAGTACGACGGCGACGAGGCCGAGCGCGGCGGGCGCCTTGACGAGGGCCGCCAGCGTCACGAGCACGGCCCCCAGGATGGGCCACCGGCCGAGCGCCGCGACCAGACCCGCGCCGAGCAGGCCCAGCATGATGGCGTCGTTGTGGGCGCCCGCGACCAGGTGCAGCAGTACGAGCGGGTTCAGCGCACCCAGCCACAGCGCGGCCGCCGGGTCGGCTCCGCTGTGCCGGGCCAGGCGCGGCAGCGCGGCCGCCATCAACCCCACTCCGAGCAGCGCTATCAGCCTCATGCCGATGAGCCCCGCGGGCAGTTCGCCCCGGGTCACACCGGACAGCACGGAGGCGACGCCGAGGAACACCGGGCCGTAGGGGGCCGCCGTGTGCCGCCACAGCGGGGCGACCTCGTCCGCGAGCGGGCCGCCGAGGCGGGAGGGGCCGTACGCGTACACGTCGAGGTGCGCGTCGACCATGGCCCCTTGCGCCAGGTAGCTGTACACGTCCCGGCTGAACAGCGGCGGCGCGATCAGCAGCGGGGTGGCCCAGACGGCCAGGACCAGCAGCAGGGCGCGCGGGGTCGGCGGGTCGGCGCTGCGCACGAGCCGGCCGAGCAGCAGCCATGCCGCTATCAGCAGGACGACACCGAAGTACACGCCGACCAGGCCGAGGGCGGCGTGCGCCGAGCTCGGGGCCAGGAGTTCCCGAACCGGCAGCGCGCCGGACGTCTCACCGCCCAGGGCGAGAAAGGCGGTACCGGCCAGACCGAGTATCTGGCAGCGGCGGAGATCGACGGGGAAAGCCATGGCCAACACTCGCTCAGCGTGTCAACGCCGGGTGGCCAGTAGTTGACGCGGTTCTCTCCGGGGGGAAGCCGAAGTATGACCGGCCGGTGATCGATTGTGGGCGTTGGTTGAAGGCTGCAACGCGTCTGCCTGGTGCGGTGGATTGCAGGCTGCGGGAGCGTTGTGGCTGATCGCGCCCACGCGGCGGAGCCGCAAATCGACACAGCCCCGCGCCCCTGAGGGGCGCGCTTCGCCCACCCGTCCTAGAACACTGACAGGCCCGTCAGAGTTGTGAATCTGTCCAAGGCCGCCACCCCTGCAACCGAATTGCCCCGTTCGTCCAAACCCGGGCTCCACACACACAACGTGCATCGGCCCGGCACCACCGCGATGATTCCGCCACCCACGCCGCTCTTGCCGGGCAGACCCACCCGATACGCGAAGTCGCCCGCCGCGTCGTACGTGCCGCAGGTCAGCATGACCGCGTTGATCTGTTTGGCCTGGCTGAGGGTGAGCAGGCGGGTGCCGTCGGCCCGGACGCCGTGCCGGGCGAGGAAGGTGGTGGCCAGGGCGAGGTCGGCGCAGGACGCCTTGACGGAGCACTGGCGGAAGTACTGGTCGAGCAGGGCCGGCACGGGGTTGTCGATGTTGCCGTAGGACGCCATGAAGTGGGCGAGTGCGGCGTTCCGGTCGCCGTTCGCCGTCTCGGAGGCGGCGACGTCCTGGTCGAAGTCCAGGGTCGGGTTGCCGCTCTCCGTGCGGAGGAAGGAGCGCAACTCCCCCGCCGCGTCGCCGGTACGGGTCTGGAGGCGGTCGGTGACGACGAGGGCGCCCGCGTTGATGAACGGGTTGCGCGGAATGCCGTTCTCGTACTCCAGCTGGATCAGGGAGTTGAAGGGGTTGCCGGAGGGCTCGCGGCCCACGTGCTCCCAGAGTTCGTCGCCCTCGCGGGCCAGGTCGAGCGCGAGGGTGAAGACCTTGGTGATGGACTGCGTGGAGAACGGCTCGCGCCAGTCCCCCACGCCGTACACCGTGCCGTCGAGTTCGGCGACGGCCATGCCGAAGCTGCGGGGGTCGCAGGCCGCGAGCGCCGGGATGTAGTCGGCGGGCCGGCCTCGGCCGGGGGTCCGCTCGATCTCCTCCGCGATGCGCTCCAGGATCGGCTGGAAGGTCAGTGACGTCGACGCTGCCATGATCACCATTGTGCCTCCCGGCCGGTCCCTTCGCGCATCCGAGGTGGGGTTTGCGCTGGTCAGGCCAGGGCCTGGCCGCTGCCCGCGACGACCTCCGGGCGCAGCAGGTCGGCCAGCGTCTCGGCCGGCAACAGGCCCTTCTCCAGGACGAGTTCGGCCACACCCCGGCCGCTGACGAGGGCTTCCTTGGCGATGTCGGTCGCGGCCGTGTACCCGATGTGCGGGTTGAGGGCGGTGACCAGGCCGATGGAGTTCTCCACGGAACGGCGCAAGGCCTCGGTGTTGGCGGTGATGCCGACCACGCAGCGCTCGGCGAGGGTCACGCAGGCGTTGCGCAGGTGCGTGATGCTCTCCGAGAGGGAGTGCAGGATGATCGGCTCGAAGGCGTTGAGCTGGAGCTGTCCGGCTTCGGCGGCCATGGTGATGGCGACGTCGTTGCCGATCACCTCGAAGGCGACCTGGTTGACGACCTCGGGGATCACCGGGTTGACCTTGCCGGGCATGATCGACGAACCGGCCTGCACGGGCGGCAGGTTGATCTCGCCGAGGCCGGCGCGCGGCCCGGACGACAGCAGGCGCAGGTCGTTGCAGCTCTTGGACAGCTTCACGGCGATGCGCTTCAGCACGCCGGACATCTGGACGAACGCGCCGCAGTCCTGGGTCGCTTCGACCAGGTTGGCGGCGGTCACCAGCGGCAGCCCGGTGATCTCGGCGAGGTGGCGGCGGGCCGACTCGGCGTATCCGGCCGGGGCGTTGAGGCCGGTGCCGATGGCGGTGGCGCCCAGGTTGATCTCGTGGATCAGCTCGACGGCCTCGGCGAGCCGGGACCGGTCCTCGTCGATCATGACGGCGTAGGCGGAGAACTCCTGCCCGAGCGTCATCGGCACCGCGTCCTGAAGCTGCGTACGGCCCATCTTGAGCACGTCGCGGAACTCGACGGCCTTGCGGGCGAACGCGTCCTGGAGCACAGCCATCGCCTTGAGCAGCCCGCGCACGGCGAAGACGGTCGCGATCTTGACGGCGGTCGGGTAGACGTCGTTGGTCGACTGACCGAGGTTGACGTCCTCGTTGGGGTGCAGGTACCGGTACTGCCCCTTGTCGTGGCCCAGCAGCTCCAACGCCCGGTTGGCGACGACCTCGTTGGCGTTCATGTTGGTCGAGGTGCCGGCGCCGCCCTGGATGACGTCGACGACGAACTGGTCGTGCAGCTCGCCGGACCGGATCTCCCGGCAGGCGGCGACGATCGCGGCGGCCTTCTTCGGGTCCAGCAGCCCGAGCTCCTCGTTGGCGAGGGCGGCGGCCTCCTTGACGGCGGCGAGGGCGTCGATGAGGTGCGGGTAGGCGGAGATGGGCGTGCCGGTGATGGCGAAGTTCTCGGTGGCACGCAGGGTGTGGACACCCCAGTAGGCGTCGGCGGGGACATCACGGTCGCCGAGCAGATCGTGCTCGCTGCGGGTGACGGCGTTCATGAGGGAACGGTTCTTCTTTCTGAGAGGGTGAGGGTCAGCGCCCCGTCAGGGGCGCGGGGAACTGCGCGACCAGCCACATCCGGCTCGCAGCCGCCGTACGAGAAGTCCCGGCACATCCTTAGGCGCAGGCCGAAACCACGACCGGCTCCAGCGAACGAACAGGCCGCACGCACCCGACCGCTTGACCGCCCCCGAGAAGCGCCTCTCCTCGGAACTCGGTGAGCAACTCCGGATCGACCCCGGCCCAGGCAAGAGCGGCGGCAGCCACCGGCACCCGCGCCCGATTCGCCCCGTCGGCGATCTTCACGGCGATGGCCCGACCGTCCGGCAGCGCAGCGACCTGCACGCCCTCGAACCCGTCCTTGGCGAGCAGCCCGGGCACGGCCCGCATCAGCGCGGCCACATCCCGCCCGGAGCCGGAGGCCATCTCGGCGTGCTCCCGCATCGCGTCGGCGACCCGCGCCTCGGGCGTGCCTGGCACCGCGGTGGTGATCCGGGCGGCGGCGCGCGCAAGGCCGTGCAGAGACACGGAGAACAAAGGAGCCCCGCACCCGTCGACGGTCACCCGCGCGATCCGCTGCCCCGTGAGGTCCTCCACGATCTCGGCGATCGCCTGCTGAAGGGGGTGCCCGGGGTCGAGGTAGTCCTCCAGGGACCAGCCGTTGAGCCGGCAGGTGTAGAGCATGGCCGCGTGCTTGCCCGAGCAGTTCTGGGCGAGCCGGGAAGGCAGGCGGCCCGCCCGTACCCAGGTGTCCCGGACGACCGGGTCGTACGGCATGTCCGGGACGTTGCGCAGATGGTCCTCGGTGAGCCCGGCGAGTTCGAGGATGCGCCGGGTTCCGGCGAGATGGCGTTCCTCGCCGGAGTGGCTCGCCGCGGTGAGCGAGAGCAGCTCACCGTCGAGCGGGAGCCCGGCCCGGGCCATGGCGACGGCCTGGACCGGCTTGAGCGCCGAGCGCGGGTAGAAGGCGGCCTCGATGTCACCGAGCTGGAACCGGACGTCCCCGTCGCCGCCGAGGACGACGACGGAGCCGTAGTGGATGCCTTCGATCATTCCGCCGCGTATGAGGTGGGCGACGGGGGCGTGGAGAGGTTCGCGGACAAGGGGTGCGTCCGCTATGGAACTGCTGTACATCACTGCCTGTTTTCGTGGGTCGATGAGGGGTCGTCGACCGACACGGGTCTCACGTGTCGGCCTTGACGGAGGTGCGCGCCACACGGCTTCGGATGCCGTACCAGCCCGCGACCAGCACTCCGGCGATCAGCGGCAGGCACAGCACGGTGGTGCGGCCGGCGCCTCCGTCGGCGTACATGAGGACCAGGACGGAGGCGAGGAAGGCCAGCGTCACGAGTTCGGTCCAGGGGGAGCCCGGCAGTCGGTAGCCGGGCCGGTCGAGTTCGCCCTTCTGGGTCTTCTGCCAGAAGAGCAGGTGACAGATCATGATCATGCCCCAGGTGGCGAGGATGCCGATCGCGGCGAAGTTCAGCACGATCTCGAACGCATCGGCCGGGACGACGAAGTTGAGTCCGACGCCCAGGACACAGATACCGCTGGTCAGCAGGATGCCGCCGTACGGGACCTGGCTGCGGCTCATCACCGAGGTGAACTTCGGGGCGGAGCCGGACATCGCCATGGAGCGCAGGATGCGGCCGGTGGAGTACAGGCCGGAATTGAGCGAGGACATGGCCGCGGTCATCACGACCAGGTTCATGACGCCGCCCGCTGCCGGGATGCCGACGTTGGACAGCACGGTGACGAAGGGGCTTTCGCCCGCCTTGTACGACGACCAGGGCAGCAGCATCGAGAGAAGGAGGACGGAGCCGACGTAGAAGAGGCCGACGCGCCACATGATCGAGTTGATCGCCTTCGGCATGATCTTCTCGGGGTTCTCGGTCTCACCGGCGGCGACGCCGACCAGCTCGACGGAGGCGTAGGCGAAGACGACGCCCTGGACGATCAGCAGCATGGGCAGCAGGCCGTTGGGGAAGAGGCCGCCGTTGTCGGTGATCAGGGACGGGCCGGGGGTGTGGCCGTCCACGGGCTGCTGGGTGACCAGCAGGAAGATGCCGATGAGCATGAAGACGACGAGCGCGCCGACCTTGACGATCGCGAACCAGAACTCCAGCTCGCCGAAGATCTTCACCGAGATCAGGTTCACGGTGAGGACGACGGCGAGCGCTATGAGCGCGATCACCCACTGCGGGATGTCGGAGAACATGCCCCAGTAGTGCGTGTACGTGGCCACCGCGGTGATGTCGGCGATGCCGGTGGTGGCCCAGTTCAGGAAGTACATCCAGCCCGCGGTGTACGCGCCCTTCTCTCCCATGAACTCCCGGGCGTACGACACGAAGGCGCCGGAGGACGGGCGGTAGAGGACGAGTTCGCCGAGGGCCCGCACGACGAGGAAGGCGAAGACGCCGCAGACCGCGTAGGCGATGAACAGGGACGGGCCGGCGTCGGCGAGTCGGCCGCCGGCGCCGAGGAACAGGCCGGTGCCGATGGCCCCGCCGATGGCGATCATGTTGACGTGCCGGGACTTCAGGGACTTGCTGTACCCCTCGTCCCCGGCGTCGACATGGCTGGAACGTTTCTGCACGCCTTCGTGCAGGGACTGCTCACTCACGCCTCGGGTCCGCCTTCCGTGGTGCTGTCCGTGCGCGGGGGGCGCACGATGTCGGTGAGGGTCGTCTCGACGCGGTCGAGGTGGTGCGCCATGGCGTCGGTCGCGTCGAGTTCGGAACCGTCGATCAGCGCCTCGACGATCGCCCGGTGCTCGCGGTTGGACTGCTCGCGGCGGCCGCCCAGCTCGTTGAGGAAGGCCGACTGACGCGCCAGTGCGTCGCGGATCTCCTCGATGACCCGGCGGAAGACCGGGTTCTGGGCGGCCTCGGCCACGGCCAGATGGAAGAGGGTGTCCATCGCGACCCACGCGGTGGTGTCCGTCTCCCGCTCCATGCGGTCCAGCAGATGAGCCAGGTGGTCGAGGTTCTCCGGGGTGCGGCGCAGCGCCGCGTACCCGGCGACCGGGATCTCGACGTGCCGGCGCACCTCCAGCAGGTCGCTGGCCGAGTAGTCACCGAAGGTGGGGTCCTCGACGGCGTTGGCGACGACGAAGGTGCCCTTGCCGGTCTTGGAGACGGTCAGGCCCATCGTCTGCAGGGCCCGCAGGGCCTCGCGCAGGACGGGCCTGCTGATCTCCAGGGTGCGGCACAGCTCCGCCTCGGAGGGGAGCTTGTCGCCCACGGCGTACTCGCCGCGCTCGATGGCGCTGCGCAGGTGCGCCAACACCGCCTCCATGGCGCTGACGCGTCGCGGAGGCTGACTGGCTGTCCGGCTGTCTGACAGGTTCACGAGAGTGATACTCCGGGTGAGCGGAGGGTGGTGTCAAGAGACCCTTAAGGAAAGATTCACCGGGTGTGGCGCCGGACGGCCCGCTGCCGACGCCGCACCCGGACCGGGTCAGCTGTTGATGACCCCCGCGCCCAGCAGCCCGAACAGCAGCACTCCGACGACGATCCGGTAGATCACGAAGGCGTTGAAGGAGTGCTTGGCGACGAACCTGAGCAGCCAGGCGATGGAGGCGTAGGCGACGGCGAAGGAGACGGCGGTGCCGACAACCAGCGGCAGCGCTGCCGTGCCCGTGCCGAGGGCGTCCTTGAGTTCGTAGATGCCGGCGCCGGTCAGGGCCGGGATGCCGAGGAAGAACGACAGACGGGTGGCGGCGACCCGGTCGAGGTCCAGCATCAGCGCCGTGGACATCGTGGCGCCCGAGCGCGAGAAGCCTGGGAAGAGCAGGGCGAGGATCTGGGAGCTGCCGACGAGCATGGCGTCCTTGAAGGAGGTGTCGTCCTCCCCTCGCTTGTGCCGGCCCATCCGGTCCGCCGCCCACATCACCCCGCTGCCCACGATCAGCGAGCCCGCGACCACCCAAAGCGAGGCGAGCGGCCCCTGGATGAGCGGCTTGGCGGCCAGGCCCACGACCACGATCGGGATCGTCGCGAAGATCACCCACCAGGCGAACTGGTAGTCGTGGTGGTACCGCTCCTCCTTGTCCCGCAGCCCGCGCAGCCACGCGGAGACGATCCGCACGATGTCCTTGAAGAAGTACACGAGCACGGCGGCGATCGCGCCGACCTGGATGACGGCCGAGAACCCGACGACCGCGTCGTCGTCGACAGGGATGCCCATCAAACCCTCGACGATCTTCAGATGGCCGGTCGAGGAGACGGGCAGGAACTCGGTCACCCCCTCGACGGCTCCGAGGACGACGGCCTGACCGACGCTGATGGCGCTCATGTGATCCAGTTCCGGGGGTCGGCGGGACAGCTGGTGCGCACTGTCCTACCAGGTGCGGGTGTGGCTCCGGCGCCATCGCCGCGGCCGTGGCGGCCTACGACCACACCGCCTCGGCCACCGACACGCCGAGGAAGGCCGCGCCGAGGCCGACGCTCACGCTCCCGACGACGTTGCCCACGGCGTAGAGCCCGGCACCCGTCCCGGTCAGCCGCAGGGTCTCGTAGGAGAAGGTCGAGTAGGTGGTCAGGGCGCCGCACAGCCCGGTGCCGAGCAGCAGCTGGAGGTGGGAACTCGCGGCACCCGAGGCCGCCGCGCCGGTGAGCAGGCCGAGGATCAGGCAGCCGGTGACATTGACGAGGAAGGTGCCCCAGGGGAACACGGAGTCGTGCCGGGACTGCACCGCGCGGTCGGTGAGATAGCGCAGGGGCGCGCCGACCAGGGCGCCCGCGACGACCAGAAGCCAGTTCACGGCGACTTCTTACCTTCTCTGTCCGATTCGCCCGGAGTGTCGTCGCGGCCGGTGTACCGGATGACGTCGCAGTCGTCGAGGGTGACGAGTCCCTCCGTGACGAGTTCGTCGAGGTGTGGCAGGAAGGCTCGTACGCGCTCCTCGGTGTCGACGATCACGATCGCGACCGGCAGGTCCTCGCTGAGGGACAGCAGGCGCGAGGTGTGGATCAGCGAGGAGGCGCCGAAGCCCTCGATACCGCGGAAGACGCTGGCGCCCGCGAGGCCGGCCGCGTGGGCGCGGTGGACGATCTCGGAGTACAGCGGCTTGTGGTGCCAGGTGTCGTGCTCGCCGACGAACACGGTCAGGCGCAGGGCCTTGCCGGTCAGCCCGGTCATCGCTGCCTCCACTTCAGGACGTGACGGGTGGCCGCCGTCGCGAGCCAGACCGCCGTCAGTGCCGCGATCAGGGTGGCGGCGAGGTAGGCCAGCGCCGTGCGGGGATGGCCGTCGTCCACCAGCTTCTGGATGTCGACGGCGTAGGTGGAGAAGGTGGTGAAGCCGCCGAGGACGCCGGTGCCGAAGAAGGGGCGGACGAGTCTGTGGGCGGCCCATACGTCGGTGATGACCACCATGAACACGCCGATCACGGCGCAGCCGACGACATTGGTCCAGAAGGTCGCCCATGGGAAGCCGCCCGGCTGGGCCGGCCACCACAGGGAGGCCGCATATCGGGCCGTGGCACCGATGGCCCCGCCGAGAGCGACCACCGCGACGACCGGTCCTTGCGCCCGCCAGGCCGGCTGCCGCGCAGTGCCGGCGGGAGCGCGCAGGCTCTCGGTTTCCGGGGTTGTCATGGACGTACGTCTCCTACTCGCCTGGGCGGCCCCGGGCATGCGGGCCTCGCGGTTGCAAGTAGGGACCGTTGGCGGCGGCACTGCCGCGGTTCGGGTACGGCGGGCCCCACCGCCGCGCCGCCCACGGGGTCGCGGCCGGTCAACAGGGTAACTCCGGGCGCCCGGAGAGGGCATTTCGGGGACCGGCCCCCACCGCTCGGCATGCCCGTGACGCACCGCGCGGCTACGGTCGAAGAGCCTGCTGAGCGGCCGAGGAGAAGGAGCGTGGTGAGTGTGGCCCGCAATCGCCGTCTGATCCTGAGCTCGCCCTCCGAGGTCTGGAGCCTGCTGTCCGACGGCAGTCGTTACGGGGAGTGGGTCACCGGAACCCAGCAGGTCCTCGCCGTGGATCCCGACTGGCCGGATGTGGGTGCCCGGTTGCGCGTCCGGGTCGGTATGGGCCGCCTGACCCTCGACGACACCGTCATCGTCCGCATCAGCGAACCGCGGCACCGTCTGGAACTCGAGGCGAAGGCTGAGCCCTTCGGTGCTGCCCGTATCGCCATGAAGCTGATCCCCTGGGGCGAGCACACTCTCTTCGTCATCGACTGGCACCCGCTGCGGGGCCCTGGCACGCGGATGCACGGCATGCCCGTCGACTACGTCGTCGCGATCCGCAACGGCATGATGCTGACGAAGCTGGCGCGGATCGCGGTGCGGGAGCATGGCGCTTTGCTGGGAGGGCCGGGGTAGGCCGTCGTTCGGCTGCGGGTATGCCGTGGCTGGTCGCACAGTTCCCCGCGCCCCTTGCGGCGCTGCTACCAGCCCTTCTCGAACATGCGCGCCACCTCGGCGATCCGCATCTCGTCCCGCCGGTAGTACACGTGCTGCCGGATCAGCTTGGTGCGCAGCACGCCAATGTTCACGAGGAGGCCGAGGTGGGTCTCGGCCACCTCGGGTGACACGCCGAGCTTGGCGGCGACGGCGTCCGCGGTGACACCGTCCTCGACCGGGTCCGCGTGGCACCCGTCCGGGAAGTGCGCGACCGGATCCTTGAGCCATTCCAGGATCTCCAGGCGCCGCCGGCCGGCGGGAGTCCTCAGCATCTCGTCTCCCTCCGTCGGGCCGCGTCGTCACACGTGCTCCCACTGTCCCGCAGGGAAAGCCGCCGTGTCCGCGACTCTTCGACCGTTGTCCGGTACCGAACGGCCGTACGACACAGGGCTGTTCGCGGAGGAGGCGCCGGGGCCCGGCCGCGAGGGTGCGACCGGGCCCTTTCGTCACTCACTCAACGGTGGCTGAACCATGCCGTCGACGACAAGGCCCTGTCGTCGTAGCCGAACAGGGCCTGGTTCTCCCAGCCGTTGCCGGAGGAGGCGTCGGTCGGGTCCCAGCCGTTGCCGGTGACGGCGGTCCAGGTCGCCTCCCAGTAGAAGACGCCGAGGCCACGGCCGCCCGGGACGGCCTCCACGATGCTCGTCACGTCGTTCATCCACCGGGTCTGCCCGGCGACCGTGGCGGGGTAGCCGGCGACGAGTTCAGCGGTGGTGTCGATGATGTTCTCGTGCGAGTCCTCGCTGTCCAGGCGGAACGGGTAGGCCGTCTCAGCGACGTAGACCGGCTTGCCGTAGCGGAAGGCCGCGTCGTCGAGGGTCGTCTGGAAGTCGTACAGCGAGCCGTGCCAGTAGCCGTAGTACGACAGGCCGATCACGTCGAACTTCACCCCGCCGGCGACCGCGTTGTCGAACCACCAGCGGGTGCCGGACAGATCGCCGCCCTTGGCCAGGTGCAGCGCGACGGTGGTGGACGAGCTCACCGCCTTGACCGCGTCGTAGCCGGAGTTGAGCAGGCCGGCGAGCTGCGACCAGTTGTCGGTGGAGCCCTCGGACCACAGCATGCCGCCGTTGATCTCGTTGCCGACCTGGACCATGTCGGCGGTGGTGCCCTGCGCCTTGAGGGCGTTGAGCACGTCGTACGTGTGGTTGTACACGTCGGTCTTCAGCTGGCTGTAGGAGTGCCCGGACCACGCGGCCGGCTTGCTCTGGGCGCCCGGGTCGGCCCAGGTGTCCGAGTAGTGGAAGTCGACCAGCAGCTTCATGCCGGCGGCCTTGACGCGCTTGGCCGTGGCGAGGACGCGCGCCTTGTTGTTGTAGCCGTCGGCCGGGTTGACCCAGACCTTCAGGCGGGCGTAGTTCATGCCGGCGTTCTTCAGGAGGGTGACCGCGTCGCCGGTCGCGCCGGAACTCGACTTGTAGAGGCCGCCCTTGGCCTCGCTCTTGGCGAGGGAGGAGATGTCGGCGCCGTGGATCGACGTGCCGCCCGTGCCCGAGGCGAAGGTCAGGTCGTCGACGTTGATCCAGTTGCCCGCGTTCGCGTCGCTGTTGACGCTGATCGTGCACTGGTTGGTGGTCACGCTGACCGGCACGACGATGCGGATCCAGCCGCTCGCCGAGACGGGGAGGTCGGTGCGCTGCTCGGCACCGCCGCAGTTCTTCAGCGCTATGTACGCAGAGTTCTGGCCACCGCCGGAGCGGACCCAGGCGGTGAGTTTGTAGTTCCCGTTGGTCAGTCCGGACAGGTACTGGTAGGTCTCCACCTTGTACGCCGACGACGACCAGTGCGTCAGGCGGTAACTCCCGCCGTGGCCACCGGCCTCGGCGAAGGAGGCGGAGTTCTGACCGGCCGCCGAGTAGGTCGACCAGCCGGCCGGCGTCGCGGTGCCGGTTCCGTCGGACTCGAAGCCGCCGTTGGTGATCGTGCTCGCCGCCGAGGCGGTCTGCGCGGGCAGGGCGGTGAGGGCGAGTCCGGCGGCGAGCGGTATCAGCAGGACTCGGAGGGTGCGTCTGGGATGGAACATCTTCGTCCGTCGTCCCTTCGACGAATGGGGATGGAGGTTCCTCGCCGCCGCGGTGATGGGGAACCACTGCGGTGAGGAGCCCCTCCGCCCACGGCTCGTGGCACGCGCGGGCGGAGGGGAGTCGGCTCAGCCGTCGAGTCGTACGACCCGGACGGCTCCCGCGGGGACCGCCAGGCGGCCCGCGGCGCGTTCACCGGTCAGCAGCTCGGTGCCGGGCGCCTCCAGGGGCACCTTGGCGTCCGACGCGGTGTGGTTGATCACGAACAGATAGCTGCCCGACTCGCCGACGCGGTGCACCACTTCGACGTCCCGGGGCAGGTCGACACGCGGTGCGACCTGCGCGTCCTCGATCGCCCAGCCGAGCAGCGCGTCCAGGCCCTCGGCGCCGAGGCGGGTGGAGACGTACCAGGCGGTGCCCTCGCCGAGGCTGTGCCGGGTGACGGCGGGGTGGCCGGCGGTCAGGCCGTCGGCGTAGGTCCAGACGGTCTCGGCGCCGCGCGGGACGACGAACTCGGTCCACACGTCGCCGCTGAGCTCGGAACCGTCGGGGCCGGTGATCCGCACCAACTGGTCCTGGAGCAGCGGCGAGAACTCCTCGACCGTGAGGCCGAGGACGTCCCGCAGCGGTCCGGGGCAGGCGCCCTCGTGCACGGCGTCGTGCTCGTCGACGATGCCGGAGAAGTACGACACGACGAGGGTGCCGCCGTGCTCGACGTACTCCCTGAGGTTGTTCCCGGCCGCCTCGGTCATCAGATACAGGGCCGGCACGACGACAAGGGGATACCTCGACAAGTCGGCTTCCGGGTGGGCGAAGTCGACGGTGAGGTGGCGGTCGTAGAGCACCTCGTAGAAGGCGTCGGCGCGTTCGCGCGGGTCGTGGTCCTCGCTCGGGCGCCAGTCGAGGTTCTGCGCCCACCAGGAGTGCCAGTCCCACAGCATCGCCACGTCGGCCCGGGTGCGGGTGCCGCGCACGGGGTTCAACGAGTCGAGGGCGGCGCCGAGTTCGACGACCTCGCGCCACACGCGTGTGTCGGTGCCGCCGTGCGGGACCATCGCCGAGTGGAACTTCTCGGCGCCGCGCCGGGACTGGCGCCACTGGAAGAACATGGCGCCCTCGGAGCCGCGCGCCACATGGCCGAGGGAGTTGCGGGCCATCTGGCCGGGGGCCTTGGCGGGGTTGCGGGGCTGCCAGTTGACGCCCGAGGTGGAGTGCTCCAGGAGGATCCAGGGTGCTCCCCCGGCCACCGAGCGGGTGAGGTCGGCGGCCATGGCGAGGTTGACGTGGGTGCGGCGGCCGTCGGTGATCAGATAGTGGTCGTTGGTGACGATGTCGACCTCGCGGCCCCAGGCCCAGTAGTCGACGGAGTCGCACTGGCTGAGGGCGGTCATGAAGTTGGTCGTGACCGGGAGGCCGGGCGCCAGGCGGTGCAGGATGTCCCGCTCCCTACGGAAGTTCTCGCGCATGGTGGCGTCGGCGAAGCGCTTGTAGTCCAGCGCCTGGGCCGGGTTGACGGCCGTCGGCGTCAGACGCGGGGGGTTGATCTCCTCGAAGTCCGAGTAGCGCTGGCCCCAGAAGGCCGTGCCCCAGGCCTCGTTGACGGACTCGACGGTCCCGTACGTCGACGCCAGCCAGCGCCGGAAGTGCGCGGCGCACGAGTCGCAGTAGCAGGCGGAGACGGGGACGCCGTACTCGTTGTGCACGTGCCACATGGCCAGCACCGGGTGGTCGCCGTAACGTTCGGCGAGCTTGGTGGTGATGGCCGCGGCGGCCGTGCGGTAGTCGGCGTTGCTGTGACAGATCGCTGCGCGCGAGCCGAACTCGTGGCGCACGCCCTCGGCCGTGACGGGCAGGGCCTCGGGGTGGGCGCGGTAGAACCAGACCGGCGGGCAGACGGTGGGGGTGCCCAGGTCGACGCGGATGCCGTGCTCGTGCAGCAGGTCCAGCACGCGGTCCAGCCAGCCGAAGTCGTACACGCCCGGTGAGGGCTCCAACAGGGCCCAGGAGAAGATCCCGACGCTCACCATCGTGACGCCGGCCTCCCCCATCAGCCGGACGTCCTCCTGCCAGACGCTTTCCGGCCACTGCTCGGGGTTGTAGTCCCCACCGAAGGCGAGCCGGGTGAGGCCCCTGGGGTTGGTCTCCGGCATGGATCTCTCCCGTTTTGTTGATCATTTGGGAACGTTCACACACACGATCGGCGGTGCGAGCCCAACATAACCGCACAGCAACAACCATTGACAAGTGTCCGGGATGTTTCTCTACTGTGAACGCTCACAGAAGCGTGGCAGGTCCTCGCAGCGGGCGGGGACCCAGGTCAGGGGAGAGATCCATGCCCAACACGAAGCGCGTTCGCCTCGTGGCATCCACCATCGCCGTGGCTCTTTGCGCCACCGCCCTCGCCGCTTGCGGCACCGAAGACGCGAGCGACGACCCGTCGGGGCCGGTCTCGCTGACGTACTGGACCTGGACGCCCGGCATGGACAAGGTCGTCGACCTGTGGAACAAGGGTCCGGGCAAGAAGGACCGGATCACGGTCACGGTGAAGAAGCAGGCGTCCGGCGACACACTGGTCACCAAGATCCTCACCGCGCACAAGGCGGGCAAGGCCCCCGACCTGGTCCAGGCCGAGTACCAGGCGCTGCCGACGCTGGTCAGCAATGACGCCGTCGCGGACATAGCCGGTGAAGTGGGCGACGCGAAGGGCAAGTTCGCCGACGGTGTCTGGCAGCAGACCACGCTGGGCACGGACGCGGTCTACGCGGTCCCGCAGGACATCGGGCCGATGATGTTCTACTACCGCGAGGACCTGTTCAAGAAGTACGGCCTGACGGTCCCGACCACCTGGGAGCAGTTCGCCGAGACGGCCCGCGCGCTGAAGAAGAAGGCCCCGGACACCGACCTGACCACCTTCTCCGCCAACGACTCCGGTCTCTTCGCGGGCCTCGCCCAGCAGGCCGGCGCGAAGTGGTGGACGACCTCCGGCGACAAGTGGCAGGTCGGCATCAACGACGCGGCCTCGCAGAAGGTCGCCGGGTTCTGGGGCGACCTCGTCAAGGAGGGCGCCGTCGACAACCAGCCGATGTACACCCCGGCCTGGAACAAGGCGCTCAACACCGGCAAGCAGATCGCCTGGGTCTCCGCCGTGTGGGCCCCGGGCACGCTGACCACGGCCGCGCCCGACACCAAGGGGAAGTGGGCCATGGCCCCGCTCCCCCAGTGGTCGCCGTCGGAGAACGTCACCGGCAGCTGGGGCGGGTCCTCCACCGCCGTCACCACGGACTCCGAACACAAGGCCGCCGCCGCGAAGTTCGCCGCCTGGCTGAACACCGACGGCGACGCCCTCCAGGCCCTGGCCAAGGAGAGCGGCATCTACCCGGCCGCCACGAACGCCCAGACCAGCGGCGCCTTCGCCACCCCGCCGGACTACTTCTCGAACCAGTCGGACTTCTACACCGAGGCCGCCGAGATCGCGAAGACCACCGCCCCGTCCGCCTGGGGCCCGAACGTGAACGTCGCCTACACGACCTTCAAGGACGCCTTCGGCAAGGCCGCCAAGGACAAGTCGGACTTCGTCGCCGCACTGGACACCATGCAGGACGACACGGTCGCCGACCTCGAGAAGCAGGGCTTCGAGGTCTCCGAGTGACCAGCACAAGCCGGAAGGCGTACGGGGTGAAGGGGGCCCCGTACGCCCTCCCGTCTCCCACCACCACCCTCAAACGAGCGCGAAGCGCCCCCTATTTCTTCCTCCTCCCTGCGACGATCCTCTTCCTGCTCTTCTTCGCGCTGCCCATCGGCTACGCGCTCTGGCTCAGCTTGCGCAAGGTGCAGGTCTCCGGGCTCGGCCTCGGCGCCGGCGCCCGCAAGGAGGTCTGGGCGGGCCTGGAGAACTACACCGACGCCCTCACCGACAGCGAACTGGTCGACGGCGCGCTGCGTGTGCTCGGCTACGGCTGCATCGTGGTGCCGGTGATGCTGGGCCTCGCCCTGCTGTTCGCGCTGATGCTGGACTCCGAGAAGGTGCGGCTGGCGCCGGTCACGCGGCTCGCGATCTTCTTGCCGTACGCCATCCCCGGTGTCGTGGCCGCGCTGTTGTGGGGCTTTCTGTACCTGCCGGACGTCAGCCCGTTCTACTTCGTGCTGGAGAAGCTGGGCCTGCCGCAGCCGGACCTGCTCGACGGCGGTCCGCTGTATCTCGCTCTCTCCAACATCGCGGTCTGGGGCGGCACCGGCTTCAACATGATCGTCATCTACACCTCGCTCAAGGCCATCCCGGCCGAGGTGTACGAGGCGGCCAAGCTGGACGGTGCCACGCCGCTGCAGATCGCGCTCAGGATCAAGATCCCGATGGTGGCACCCTCCCTGGTGCTGACCTTCTTCTTCTCGATCATCGCCACGCTCCAGGTGTTCAACGAGCCGACCACCCTGAAGCCGCTCACCAACTCCGTGTCCACGACGTGGAGTCCGCTGATGAAGGTGTACCAGGACGCCTTCGGCAAGGGCGACATCTACGCGGC
This sequence comes from Streptomyces sp. NBC_01092, assembly GCF_045039535.1. Classification (NCBI taxonomy): domain Bacteria; kingdom Bacillati; phylum Actinomycetota; class Actinomycetes; order Kitasatosporales; family Streptomycetaceae; genus Streptomyces; species Streptomyces sp. NBC_01092. Next base: position 1,042,664 of record NZ_CP108659.1, read on the forward strand.
GGCCGCCCAGGCGACGATCATCGCCCTGGCCACGCTGCTGCTGTCCTTCGGCTTCCTGCGGGCCGCGAACCGTCGGAACAAGCGGGACGCCAGTCAAGGAGCCGCCTCATGAGTTCTCTTGCCGTGAGCAAGGCCGAGACGGCGACGGGCAGCAGGCCCGGGACCGTTCAGAACCGCCCGCCGCTGCGCCGCCGGATCGCCCTGATCCCGACAGTCACGCTGCTGCTCGGCGCGCTCTACTGCCTGCTGCCGGTCGCCTGGGTGGTGATCGCGGCGACGAAGTCCGGCAGCGAGCTGTTCTCCACGTTCACCTTCCTGCCGGGCACCGGCTTCGCGGACAACGTCGCGGACCTCAGCGCCTATCGCGACGGCGTCTACTGGCAGTGGATGGGCAACTCCGCCCTGTACGCCGGTCTCGGCGCCCTGATGTCGACGGTCGTCTCGGCGTTCAGCGGCTACGCGCTGGCGATCTACCGCTTCCCGGGCCGCGAGACGCTCTTCAACGTCCTGCTGGCGGGCGTACTGATGCCGCCGGTCATCCTCGCCATCCCGCAGTACCTGCTGCTGGCGAAGGCCGATCTGACGGACTCGTACCTGTCCGTGCTGCTGCCGCAGCTCCTGTCGCCGTACGGCGTCTACCTCTCGCGGATCTACGCGACCGCCGCCGTCCCGGCCGATGTGGTCGAGGCCGGGCGGATGGACGGGGCGAGCGAGTGGCGGATCTTCACCCGGATCGCACTGCCCATGATGGTGCCCGGCATGGTGACGGTGTTCCTGTTCCAGTTCGTGGCGATCTGGAACAACTTCCTGCTGCCGTACATCATGCTCAGCGACGACGAGCGGTTCCCGATCACGCTCGGCCTGTACACGCTCCTCGAACAGGGCGCCAACACCCCGGCGCTGTACACACTGGTGATCACCGGCGCGTTCCTCGCGGTGATTCCGCTGGTGGCGCTCTTCCTGGTCATCCAGCGGTTCTGGAGTCTGGATCTGCTCTCCGGGGCCGTAAAGTCATGACCATGAGCAACACGGGGGGCCGACGCAAGCCGCCGACGATCCACGACGTGGCGCGCGAGGCCGGAGTCTCACGGGGCACCGTCTCGCGGGTGCTCAACGGCGGGCACTACGTCAGCCCCACCGCCCAAGAGGCGGTCAACGCGGCGATCCGCAAGACCGGTTACGTCGTCAACCGGCATGCCCGCTCGCTGATCACGGGGCGTTCGGACTCGATCGGCTTTCTGCTGACCGAGCCGCAGGAGAGGTTCTTCGAGGACCCCAACTTCAACGTCCTGCTGAGCGGCTGCACCCAGGCCCTCGCCGCGCACGACATCCCGCTGCTGCTGATGCTGGCGGGCACGAAGGACGAGCGGCGGCGCATCACGCGCTACATCACCGCCGGTCATGTCGACGGGGTGCTGCTGGTGTCCAGTCACTCCGGTGACCGGGTCGCCGAGGAGCTGCGCGAGGCGGGCGTGCCCCTCGTCCAGTGCGGCAAGCCCATGGGGCCCGGCTCCAAGGTGAGTTACGTGGCGGCGGACGACCGGGACGGCGCCCGCGACATGGTGCGCCACCTGCTGTCGCTGGGCCGGCGCCGGATCGGCGTGGTGAGCGGCCCGCTGGACACCCCGGGCGGTGTCGACCGCCTCGCCGGCTACAAAGAGGTGCTCACGGAGGCGGGCGTCGAGATCGACGAGCGGCTGATCGTCTCCGGCGACTACAGCCGGGCCAGCGGCGAGGCGGGCGCCGAGCGACTGCTGGCGCAGGCGCCGGACATGGACGCCCTGTTCGTGGCATCCGACCTGATGGCACAGGGTGCCCTGGCGGCGCTGAGCCGGGCGGGGCGCCGGGTGCCCGAGGACGTCTCCGTCGGCGGCTTCGACGACTCCGCCGCGGCGACGGAGGCCACTCCCGCCCTGACGACGATCCACCAGCCCTACGACAGGATCAGCGCCGAGATGGTGCGGCTGCTGCTCGCCCAGATCGGCGGTGAGGACCCGGCAGCGGTGATCCTGCCGACGGAGCTGGTGAAACGGCAGTCGACGTGACGACTTGAGGGCAGGAGCGGGCCACGGGGGCGCGGCGATCCGGCCGGCGGTGCGCCCTCGGCTCGCGAACGGTCAGGATTCGAGAAGTCATGAGCCGCTCCCCCGTCCTAGCGTGAAACCACCGGCGAAACCGCCGGCCCCCGGTTCACCAAGGAGGACGTCATGACCGCCGGAGTCAGCACGATCATCTACCCCGTCAAGGACCTCGCCCGGGCGAAGGCCCTGTTCAGCGCCCTGCTGGAGACGGAGCCCTATGCGGACGAGCCGTACTACGTCGGCTTCAAGGACGCCGGGCAGGACATCGGCCTGGACCCCAACGGCCACTCCAAGGGCCTGACCGGCCCGGTCCCCTACTGGCACGTGACCGACATCAGGGCGTCCCACGCGGCCCTGCTGGCAGCGGGTGCCGAGTCGCTCCAGGACGTCCACGACGTCGGCGGCGGCAGGCTGATCGCCTCCGTCAAGGACGCGGACGGCAATCTCGTCGGGCTGCTCCAGGACCCGACCGGCTGAGGGCCTGCCCCGTCGGTGACGCCTCTGTTGCGCGCGTTAGTTGCACGTACAACAATTGGCCGAATCGGTGCTACGGTGCCGGTATGGCAGTGAAGACGGCCGACCCGGGGCTCGAGGAACGGTGGCGGGACATCCTGTCCGTGCACGCGCGCACGATGTGCGAGATCGACCGCGTACTGCACCCGCACGGTTTGGGCGCGAGCGACTTCGAGGTGCTCGACATCCTCGCGTCGGCGACGCCCAAGGAGGGCGAGCAGTGCCGGGTGCAGAACCTCGTCGGACGGGTCCATCTCAGCCAGAGCGCGCTGTCCCGGCTCATCGGCCGGCTGGAGAAGGACGGGCTGCTGGAGCGTTCCGTCTGTGTGGAGGACCGGCGCGGCGTGTATGTCACCTTGACCCGCAAGGGCCGTGACCTGCACGCCGAGGTCCTGCCGTTGCAGCGGGGTGCGCTCGCGCGCATGCTCAGCGATTGACGGCAGGGCCGCGGCGGGTCGCCGTTCGACTGCGACGCCGTCGTGGCTTGTCGCGCAGTTCCCCGCGCCCCTGAGGGCGGTGCCGTCAGGGCCGCCTACAGCGCGAACTCCACCCCGTCCGGCAGGACCTCCACGCCCGCCTCCGCCACCTGGGCGCGAGCCGCCGAGGCCGGATCCAGCAGGGGGTTCGTGTCGGCTAGGTGGGTGTAGATCCGGCGGGCGTGCGAGTGGCGGGCCAGGGCGGTGAGGCTGCCGGCCGGTCCGCAGACGGGCAGGTGCCGTCCGGCGTCCGTCGACTCGTCGGCCGCGAAGTGCGTGCCGTCCAGAACGACGCAGTCCGCCGCGGCGACCAGGTCGTCCAGCAGCCGGGACCAGGCCCGCACGCGGGGTGCGTAGACAAGGACGCGTCCGGTGGCCAGGTCCTCGACGCGGTACACCGTCACCCAGCGGCGGTCCATGCTCCTGCCCGGCACGTACGCCGGTGCCTTCCCCGGAACGGGATGTGCCGTGACGACAAGCCCTCCGGCCAGCACGAACCCGCCCTCCGTGAGGCTGTCCGCCCACTCCCACGGGGCGTGGCGGTCCAGGCCCGCCCGCGCCGGGGCCAGCGCGGCCAGCACCGGCGGGGCGGCGTACGTCTTCAGTCCGGCGGCGTCGCGCAGGACGGCCAGGCCAGCCACATGGTCGGCCTCGGCGTCGGTCAGCAGCACGCCCCGCACCGGGGTGTGCCGGGGGCCGGGCCACAGGGCGGCGGCGCCGCCCAGCTGGGCGCGGATGTCCGGCGAGGCGTTGATCAGCCACCAGTCGCGGGAGTTGCCGGTGACGGCCGCGCACTCCGGGCCGCGGGCGGGCAGCTTGCCGTCGCGGGCGGCGTCGCAGCGCACGCAGGCGCAGTTCCAGCGGGGGAAACCGCCTCCGGCTGCGGTGCCCAGCAGGACGACCCTCAAGACGACCCCCCACCCTTCGCGTCGGCCCTCCCGGTGGGATCTTCCCTCTCCGTACGGCCGAACCACCCTGCGGCGGGGAGCAGTTCCGGCCGACCTTTCCCATTGTCCGCGAGGCGGTCCATGACCGCAGCGGCCGTCCTCGGAGAGGGACGGACAGCGCGAAGGGGATGAGCGGCCTGGCTGCGGCCGCTCATCCCCTCGGCGGGTCGCTCTGTCGCGCTACGGTCGCGCCAGCAGCGTCCGTACGCCCTCCGATGTCAGGGTCAGGGGGTGTGCGGAGCCGGCGTCTATGGTCAGGGCCAGGTCCTCGGTCGGCCACTGGGAGGCCAGTGCGCCCAGCGGCACCAGGCGGTAGCGGGAGATGTAGGGCAGCAGCTCGGCCATCGCGGGCTCGGAGGTGAAGACGGGGACGACCGGCTCGCCGCCCGGCCGCTCGATGACCGGCAGCGCCACGGCGGCAGGGTCGGTGGCGTCCTGATCGCCCACGTCGTCGGGCACGGGGACGAGGACGTCGCTGCTCGCGAGCGTGTCCAGCGCCGCCCTGTCCTCCGTGTTGTCGGCCAGCGCGTCCAGCGCCCGCCGGGCCGGTGTGGCGGTGTAGTCGTTCGCGGGTGTGTCCATGGCAGATCCCCTGTCAGCGACGGTATTGCGGTCCGCCCGGGGCATGGTCGCGGGGTACTCGGCCCCGGCGCGGCCCTGCTCGCGTACCCGATCCGGACGGGAGCATTCCTATGGCTCTCCACAGGTCAGGGCATCCGTTGTCCGCAGGTCAGGGGATCAACGGAATGTCATCGGACGGGAGCCCGAGGCGATCGCGGCCGACCCGGCGGGAGAGGGGTTCGGCCATGCTGGGGCCCACGTGGGTCCAGTACGTCGCCGCGTCCCGGAAGTAGCGCTGCATCCGCTCGCCGTCGCGGGCGTGCCGGGAACCGGCCGTGCGGAACAGGGTGCCCTGGAGAACGTCCCAGGTCATGCGGCCGGCGTTCAGGAACATCAGCGCCAGGCGGTTGTCGTCGGCGGGGGTGAAGGGGGCGCCGCCGGTGGCGTTGCGGTGGCAGGTCTCCATCCACTCCTCGGCGGTGCGCAGCAGCGCCGCCTCGGCCGTGTGGATCACGCCGAGCGCCTCGCCGAGATGCCGCTGGTAGTCGTGGAGTTCCGCGCGGGTGCGGCCGGGTTCGAGGATGAGGGGGCGCGCGGCGATCACGCGGGCATACTCGTCGGCGGCGGCGTACGCGGTGCCGATCATGATGGCGGCCAGCTCGCCGTGGAAGAAGCTCGGTGCGCGCCCCGCGTACATGGGGTTGCCGTGCAGCGCGGAGCCGACGCTGCCGCCCTCGACGGGCAGGTCAAGCAGGCTCGCCTCACGGGTGAGGTGGGCCGGGATGCGGGCCTGCTCCATGTGGATCTGTGGGAGCCGCTGCCGCGCAGGCCGAGGACGCCGTGCCAGTCGTCGAGCACCGTCCACACCGAGCGCGGGGCGACGAACAGCACCGGTGGTTCGGGCGGGCCGCCGGGGCGGGTGGGGGCGCGCAGGGTCTGGCCGACGTAGTGGGTGGAGTAGGGGGCGCCCGAGGAGTACGGCCAGGTGCCGTCGAGGACGACGTGGTCGTCGCCGTCGGGCCGGGCGACGCCGATGGGCGCGACCGTGGACGCGGCGCGGAAGTCGCCGTCGGCGCCGAAGATCTCGTCCTGTGCCCTCTCCTCGAAGACGCTCGCCACCTGCAGGACGTGGGCGGCGGTGAGGGACAGGGCCCAGCCGGTGGAGGGGCAGCCGCGGGCGATCTCGGTGACCACGCGGTAGAAGACGGGCAGGCCGAACTCGTAGCCGCCGTAGCGGCGTGGCTGGAGCATCCGGTAGAAGCCGGCCCGCAGGAAGTCGTCGTGGGTGTCCTTGGGGTAGTGCGTCAGCCGTTCCGTCTCCGGCTGTCGTTCGATCAGCACGGGCCGCAGGTTCACGGCGCGTTCGACGATGTCGCGTTCGGTCGGTCGGGGCTCGGGAGCGGCGATCACGATGCCTCCTGACGTGTGGGGACGTCCGTTCGTGCCGTGATGCGTGACGCGCTACGAGTGATTGAACATGGCAACCGCCTCGGGGGTACCGACCCGAAATCGCCAAGTGCCGAAGCCTCCCGCGAACAGTCGTAGCCTGAAGAGAAGGGACAGCTCCCGTCCTCGTGGGCACGGGAGGCACGTATGCGTTACGACGACCGCAGGACGGCCGGGCGGCTGCTGGCCGAGGGGCTTGAGGAGCTGCGCGGTCAGGATGTGGTGGTGCTGGGCCTGCCGCGCGGCGGGGTGCCCGTGGCGGCGGAGGTGGCCCGGCGGCTCGACGCCCCGCTGGATGTGCTGGTGGTGCGGAAGCTGGGTGTGCCCGACCAGCCGGAGTGGGGGTTCGGGGCGATCGGCGAGCACGGGGTGCGTGTCCTCAACCGGGATGTGATCGGCGAGGCCGGGCTGACCTCGGCCGAGCGGGGGGCCGTGGAGGCGGCCGAGCGTGCCGAGCTGGAGCGGCGGGTGCGGGGCTACCGGCAGGGGCGGGAGGCGCTGCCGGTGGCCGGGCGCACCGCGCTCGTGGTGGACGACGGGCTCGCCACCGGTGCCACGGCCGAGGCCGCTTGCCGGGTCGTGCGAGGTCAGGGCGCGGCCCGGGTCGTGCTCGCCGTGCCCGTCGGACCGGCGCACAGCGTGGCCCGGCTGCGGCAGGTGGCCGACGACGTCGTCTGCCCGCAGACGCACCGGATCCTCGGCTCGGTGGGTGCCTGGTACCGGGACTTCGGTCAGGTGCCGGACGCCGAGGTCACCTCGCTGCTCGCCGCGGCCGCGGGATCCAAGTCGGCGTCGCCGTCGGACCGTGAGGTGCTGATCCCGGCGGCGGGAGCGCGGGTGGGTGCCCGGCTGGTCGTGCCGGACGGGGCCGCGGCGGCAGTGGCGTTCGCGCACGGCAGTGGCAGCAGCCGGCTCAGCCCCCGCAACCAGTACGTCGCCACCGCCCTCAACCGGGCGGGGCTGGCCACACTGCTGCTCGACCTGCTCACCGACGGCGAGGCGCACGACCGGCACAACGTCTTCGACATCCTGCTGCTCGCCCGGCGTCTGCATGCCGCGTCGGTATGGCTGCGCGAGGAAACCGGCCTGCCCGTCGCCTACTTCGGGGCCAGCACCGGGGCCGCCGCCGCGCTGGAGGCGGCCGCGCTGTCCGGCTCCGACGTCCGCTCGGTCGTCTCGCGCGGCGGCCGCCCCGACCTGGCCACGCCGGCGGCGCTGGCGCGGCTGCGGGCGCCGACCCTGCTCATCGTCGGCAGCCGTGACACACAGGTGCTCAGCCTCAACCGCCTGGCCGCGGACCGGATGCACTGCGAGCACCGGATCGCCGTGGTCCCGGGCGCCACCCATCTCTTCGAGGAGCCCGGCACTCTCACGACGGTCGCGGAACTGGCCCGCGACTGGTTCACCGCCCACCTCGGCCGGCCCACCACGGGGACGCCGCCACGTCGGTCGGCGTGAGGGACGTACCCGGGCCGGTGCGACCGGTTTCGGACAGCCCTGAAGCGCCTGCTCCGTCAACCTCTGGGGCCATGGAGATTGAGTGTTCAACTTATGCCTAGACTCTGGATCCTGCATGGAGAGGGACCCCTACGTGAGCGAACCGAACGGCCCCGTCTGCCCGGAGTGCGGGACACCCCGGGCATCCGACGCCACCCCCGCCTGCTCGTGCGCCCGCCGGGCCTCCGACGCCCGCCGCGACGCGCGCGCGGCGGAGCGGGCGGCCGCGGAGGACTTCGATCCGGTGCGGATACGACCGTTCGTGGAGCTCGGCGAGGACACAGAGGCAGACCGCTCCGGGGACGAAGTGCCGCGGGAACAAGGGGACTTGACCGACACGGACCCCATACCCACGCAACCGCAGCCGCCCTCCGCACAAGAGACACCTGGCGAGACAGACGTCCCCGACACGGACGCCCACGGGGGCTCCCGGCGCAGGCACCGCACCCTTGTCGTCACCGGGGCGGGAGTGACTCTGGCCGTCGTACTGACAGGCGCTTTCCTGGGCGGACTGTTCACGTACGAGAGCCCCACGCGGGACGGGTCGGTGTCCGACGACGTCCGCGCACCCGTCCCGGACGGCACCGTGGAGGACGGCACATCCCCGGAAGGCCGGTCCGCCGCCGTACCCGCCGCATCGCCGTCACGCACCTCGACGCCCTCCCCCGGTACGCCCCCTGGCGACACCTCCCCCGCGCCGAGCTCCGCCTCCCCCACCTCGGCCCCGTCCAGCCCGAGCGCCACTGCCACCGCCGCCCCCGAGCCGAGCGACGCGCAGGGGCGGCCCCCGGTCCTGGGCCTCGGCGACCAGGGACCGGAAGTCACCGAACTCCAGTTGCGCCTGCGCCAGATCGGTCTCTACGCCGCAGACGTCGACGGCGACTACGACCGCCGGGTCGAGAGCGCGGTGGGCACGTACCAGCTCACCCGAGTCATCCTCGGCGACGAGTCGGGCGTCTACGGCAGCGCGACCCGCACCTCGCTGGAGTCGGAGACCTCGGAGCCGTGACGGGGCGAGCCGGGACGGGTCAGGACAGGTCCCGCCACGGCAGCGCCCGTTCGTCGGCTTCACCGGTCCCGTCCCGCACCACCCGGTACACGGACGCGCCCGGCGACCGGGACACGGCCTCCGTGAGCCGGCCGTCCGTGAAGAGGGCGCCGGTGCCGTCGTCGAGGGCCCATCCGGCGGGCAGCGCTCCCTGCGCCACGGCCGACCTGTAGGAACGGCGGCGTCCGGGTTCACTGTCGTAGTGCGGGCACACCGAACCCGGCAGCAGGCCGAGGCCGTCCGCGAGGTGGGTGAGCGGGCCGAAGGAGTCGGTGTGCGAGCCTTCCGCCCAGCAGTTGGCGCCCGCGCTGATGCCGCACATGAGGGTTCCGTGGTCGTAGGTCTCGCGCAGCAGTCGGTCCACGCCGTGTACGCGCCACACCGCGAGGAGGTTGGCTGTGTTGCCGCCACCCACGTAGATCACGTCCTGAGCGAGCACGAAGGCGCGCAGCGCGTCGTCGTCGAGCTTCCTGTCGAACAGGGGCAGGACGGAGGGTTCGCAGTCCGGGCGGTCGCTGAACGCGGCGAGGAATCTCTCGACGTACGCGGGGGCGTCGCCGCTGGCGGTCGGCAGGAAACACACCCTGGGCCGGGGGGTGCGCGCATGCCCCAGCATCCAGTAGCCCGTCTGCGTCCGTGGAGAAGCCTCCGCCGAGGAGGGCCAGCAGGTGCGGGCGACTCGTCGTCACGGGGTCGCCGCTTCGTCCGCCGCCGGGCTCAGTGCGAGCGCCTCCTGTTCGCGGACGTGCCCGCGCCGCAGCGCCCATGCGCCGAGGAAGCCGAGTGCGAGGGCCGCGAGGACGCCGAGGTTGGCGTAGGCCCAGTCACCCGACCTGCCGCCGAGGCCCAGGGGGCCCAGCAGATAGCCCTGCCATTCGAGCCAGCTCGCCGTCGAGTTGGTGACCAGGCCCCAGCCGAGGGCGGTGGCAGTGAGCGTCAGGAGCAGCGGGGTGAGCGGTACGTCGCCGTAGCGGCCGGTGGGGCGGTAGAGGTCGGGCTCGTCGTAGTCGCGGCGGCGCAGGGCCAGGTCGGCGAGCATGATGCCGCACCAGGCGGCGATGGGGACGCCGAGCGTGGTGAGGAAGCCCATGAACGGGCCGAGGAAGTCGTCGGCGACGAAAACGATGTAGATCGCGCCGACGATCATCAGCACTCCGTCGAACAGCGCGGCCACGTAGCGCGGCACGCGCAGCCCCGCCGAGAGCAGGGCCAGGCCGGACGAGTAGATGTCGAGGACCGCGCCACCGACCAGGCCCAGGACGGCGACGATCACGAACGGGACCAGGAACCAGGTCGGCAGGAGCGTCGTCAGCGCGCCGATCGGGTCGGCGGCCACGGCTTCGTTGAGAGTGGCGGAGGAGCCGGCCAGCAGCAGGCCGACCAGCAGCAGGAGCAGCGGGGCCAGGGACGCGCCGAAGGTGGTCCAGCCGATCACGCCTCGGCTCGACGCGCTGCGCGGCAGATAGCGGGAGTAGTCTGCGGCCGCGTTGACCCAGCCGAGGCCGAAGCCGGTCATCATGAAGACCAGCGCACCGATGAACGCCTGGGCGGACCCTGCCGGTACGGCACTGACGGCGGACCAGTGGATGTGGTCGGCGACGAGGACGACGTAGACGATCGTCAGCACGCCTGTGACCACGGTGATCACGGTCTGCAGCCGCATGATCAGGTCGAAGCCCATGACGCCGACGACGACGGTCAGCGCCCCGACCAGCACGAGGGCGACCACCTTCGTCCCGGTGCCGCCGCCCCAGCCGAGCCGGGCGAAGACGGTCGCGGTGGCCAGGGTGGCGAGGGCGCAGAGCACGGTCTCCCAGCCGACGGTGAGGACCCAGGAGATCACCGACGGCAGGCGGTTGCCGCGCACGCCGTATGCGGCGCGGCCGAGCACCATCGTGGGCGCGGATCCGCGCTTTCCGGCCACGGCGACGAACCCGCACAGCAGGAAGGAGAAGACGATGCCGACGACCCCTGCGGCCAGCGCCTGCCAGAAGGAGATGCCGAAGCCGAGCGCGAAGGCACCGTAACTCAGGCCCAGGATCGACACGTTGGCGCCGAACCAGGGCCAGAACAGCGTGCGGGGCGTGCCTTTGCGCTCGGTGTCGGCGATCACGTCGAGGCCGTGGGTCTCCATGCGGAGCCCCCGGCCCGGGGGTCTGCCGTCGAGTGGGTCCGGAGAGGTGATCATCCCGGCATCGTCGCACCGCTCATCCCGCCGCGGAACACCGTCTGCGGGTGTCCGTCGCGCTGGTTGCCATGCCGCAGTCACTCATCCGAGTGGCTCTTGGTGTACGCGTTGCCTTCCGAGGGTGATCTTCATCAGACAACAGCACCCACCTCACAGGAGTACGCATGCGTATTCGCACGGCATTTACTGCCGCCGCTCTCGGAACTCTGTTCGTCCTGGGCGGCGCTGCCGCTGCCCACGCGGATGTCGACGACCAGAGCAGCGTCGGCGCCGGAAGCCAAGGAGCCCCGGCCTGGCAGGGGCCCTCGTTCGACGAGCAGCCCGGCACCGCTTTCGGCGGTGAAGGGACCCAGGACAGTGAAGGGACCCAGGACATGCAGGAGGGGCAGGGCTTCGGTGACGCCGGCAGCTCGTTCCTTCAGTAGGTAGACGTATCGGCCTCGCCTTCATCGCCGCTCGACGTCGGCGGTGTCCAGCAGGCCGCTCAGCAACCGCGAGGACGCCTCGTGCGCGTGTCGCGCACGGGGCGTCCTCGGCCGTGGCCCGGGTACGCGGGCGGACGGCGAGCTGCTTCAGCCCAGCTTCTTCAGCAGTTCGGCGGCGAGCGGGGCGGCGGAGGCGGGGTTCTGGCCGGTGACCAGGTTGCGGTCGACGACCACGTTCGGGACCCACGGCTCGCCCACCTGGACCTGCACGCCCGCCTCGGTGAGCCGGTCCTGGAGCAGCCACTTGGCCCGGTCGGCGAGGCCCGCCAGGGTCTCCTCGGCGTTGGTGAACGCGGCCACGCGGTAACCGGCGAACGTGTTCGTGCCGTCGGCCCCGGTGGCGGCGAGCATTGCGGCGGGGGCGTGGCAGACGACACCGAGCGGCTTGCCGGAGTTCAGGGCGAGGGTCAGCAGCCTGCCGGAGCCGGCGTGGACCGCCAGGTCCTCCATCGGGCCGTGACCGCCGGGGTAGAACACGGCGGCGTAGTCGTCGAGGTGCACGTCCTCCAGCCGGACCGGCTCCCGCAGCTCCGTCATCGCGTCGAGCACGGCGGCGATCCGGTCGGCGTTCTCCTGACCGCCGTTGGCCGCGGCCGCGAGGCTGCCCTGGTCGACGGGCGGTACGACACCACCCGGCGTGGCCACGACGATCTCGTGACCGGCGGCCTTGAACGCCTCGTACGGGGCGGCGGCCTCCTCGGCCCAGAAGCCGGTGGGGTGCTTGGTGCCGTCGGCCAGCGTCCAGTGGTCGGCGCCGGTCATCACGAAAAGGATCTTCGACATGCGGGGGGCTCTTTCGAGAGGGGGTCCAGGAGGTCCCGACGCCGTGCGCGCGGATCGTCAGGACGTCGATACCCCGACCGTACGCAAGATCTGCCATTGGAATCCAATAGGCTCGTCCATATGAGACATAGGGATTCCAATGAGGAGGTGGAGGAGGCCCAGCTCGGGGGCGCGGCGCCGGTGGACCTGAACCTGTTGCGCACGTTCCTCGCCGTGTACCGCACCGGCTCCTTCACCGCCGCGGCCCGGCTGCTGGGCCTGTCCCAGCCGACGGTCACCACGCAGATCCGCACGCTGGAGCGGCAGCTGGACCGGGAGCTGTTCCAGCGCCTGGCGCGCGGTGTGGCCCCGGCTCCCTACGCGGACGAGCTCGCCGCCCGGATCGTCGAGCCCCTGGACGCCCTCGCCACCGTCACGGGGGCGGGCGGGTCGGCCGACATGCACCCGGCGGAACCGGTGCACCTGGCCGGTCCGGCCGAGCTGCTGACCCACCGTGTCATGCCGACCCTCGCGCCGCTGGTCGACAAGGGCGTACGGCTGCGCATCACCCCGGGCCTGACCGAACCGCTCCTGGAGGAGCTGCGGGCCGGCCGCTACGAGCTGGTGCTGTCGACCTACCGGCCACGCGGCCGGGCCCTGGCCTCGGTGCCGCTGGTGGACGAGGAGTTCGTGCTGGTCACGGCTCCCGCCTGGGCGGAGCGCATCGGCGGTCCGGCGCGGCTCGCGGCCGACGGGCCGGCCGCGCTGCACGGTGTACCGCTGGTCGCCTACGCCGAGGACGTGCCGATCGTGCGCCGCTACTGGCGTCATGTCTTCGGCCGGCGTCTGACCCGCCAACCGGCGGTCACCATGCCGGACCTGAACGCGGTCAAGGCCGCGGTGGCGGGCGGAACGGGATTCAGCGTGCTCCCCCGCTACCTGTGCTCGGCCGAACTGTCCTCGGGCGCGCTCGTCCTGCTGCACGACCCGGACGATCCGCCCATCAACACCGGCTTCCTGGTCCAGCGCCCGGGATCCTCCAGCAACCCCCATGTCGCCCTGGTCCGCGACCACCTGCTGGAGACAACCCGCGACGGGTGACTCCGGCGCCTCACCCAGCGTCCGCCCGCAGCGCGTGGGTGCGCAGCGCCAGCAGCGCCTCGAACCGGAACCGCGGGTCGCCGAGCCGGTCGCCGAACAGGGCCTCCAGCTGGCGCAGGCGTTTGCGTGCCGTCTGCGGATGGATGCCCAGCGCCTGGGCGACCTCGGGAGCCGTACGGCCCCAGGACATCAACAGGGCGTCCAGGGTCTCGGCGAGCCGGACGGCCCGTCCCCGGGGCGGGTCCGCGAAGACGCCCAGCACCCGTCGGCCGAGCAATTGCCCAATGGGGGCGCTCCGGAGCAGGTGCAGCTCCGCCAGCTCGTCGTCGACATCAAGAACCTCGGGGGCGCGGCGTCGGTCGACAAGCTGGTCGCCCTCACCCCGTGCAACCACGGCACCACGTTCTCGGGCCTCGGCCTCCTCGCCCTGGCGATCCCCGGCGGCACCGCGGTGCTCGGCTCGGGCTGCACCGCGTGCAGTCAGCAGCTCATCGGCTCGGACTTCCTCCGGGACCTGAACGCCGGCGCCGAGACCGACCCGGGCATCACCTACACGGTGATCACCACCTGGTACGACGAGGTCGTCACCCCGTACACCTCGGCCTATCTGGACCCGGCCCCGGGCGTCACCAACGTCAAGCTTCAGGAGGTGTGCCACGCCGAGTTCGTCGACCACGTCGGCATCAGCTACAACGACCTGGCTACACGGCTCGTGCTCAACGCCTTGGATCCGGCTCACGCACAGCGCCCCACCTGCTGACCGCGCGTGCCCCGTGGCCGCACGGCCACGGGGCACGTTCAGTACTTCTTCGCGCCCGCCACGATGGCCTCCCGGATGCGGTGGTACGTCCCGCAGCGACAGACGTTGCGGATCTCGTCGAGGTCGGCCTCGCTGATCTCGCGGCCCTCCTGGCGGGCCTGGCGGACCTTGGCGACGGCGGTCATGATCTGGCCGGGCTGGCAGTAGCCGCACTGGGCGACGTCGTACTCCAGCCAGGCCTCCTGCATCGGGTGCAGTTCGCTGCCGACCGTGGCGGGCAGGCCCTCGATGGTGGTGACCTCGTCGGTGGGTCGCAGGTCCTTCACGGGCACCGAACAGGGGTTGAACGCCTTGCCGTTGATGTGGCTCGTGCAGGCCTGGCAGACGCCGAGCCCGCAGCCGTACTTCGGTCCGGTGACGCCCAGGACGTCCCGCAGCACCCACAGCAGCCGTACGTCGTCCTCGATGTCCACGGTCACGGACTCGCCGTTGAGGATGAAGGTGTGTTCGGGCACGGGAGCTCCTAGAAGGCGCGGCTCAGGCCGTCGGTGGGGGACGCGGGGATCGGCGGGGTGGTGGGCAGCGGTTCGAAGCCGAGCGGTTCCTCGTGGTTGAGGGGGAAGGTCGTCGGCATCGTGCCCGTCGCACGCCCGTAGGCGCAGGCCACGGCCGCCATCGCGCCCGCGACGGCCAACTCTCCGGCGCCGCCGGGCGAGTCGGTGGTCGGCGGCATCACGATGATCTCCAGCTCCGGCGGGGTGTTCCACTGGCGGGTGTAGAAGTAGTTGTCCCAACTGCCCTCCAGGAAGTGCCCGTCGGCGAGGTGCAGTCCGGAGCTCAGGGTGATCGCGATGCCGTCCATGATGCCGCCCATCATCTGGGCCTGAAGGCCGCGGGGGTTGACCGCGAGACCCACGTCCACGGCACAGACGACCTTGGTGACGCGCGGTCCGGTGTACGCGTCCGGGATCTCGCGTCCGGTGGTCTGCGGGCGGCAGTCGATCTCGGCGAGGACCGCGACGTACGCGTGGTACTCGGGGTGGAGCGCGATGCCCTGCGCCGTCCCGGCCGGCATGGCGCGCCCCCATTCCCCCGCCTCGGCGACCTTGTCGAGGACGGCCCGGGCCCGCTCGTCCTTGAGGAAGGAGCGGCGCAGCCGGTAGGGGTCCTTGCCCATGCGCTTCGCCAGCTCGTCCACCACCAGCTCCTGCGCGCAGCGCACGTTGGGCGAGTAGATGTTGCGCATGGAGCCGGTGTTGAAGCCCTTGTCGGTCTCGCTGAGCAGCTGGGTGACGAGCCCGAAGTGGTAGGGGGTCTGCTGGGTGAGCGTGAAGATCGTCTCGGAGAAGGTGAGGTCGCCGACGGGCAGGCGGCTGGCCCCGGCGGTGATGATCTCGCCGACGCCGTGGCCGAAGTCGGTGGCCACGGAGGTGTGGCGCTGGTCGTAGGTCAGTACCTGGCCGAGCGCGTAGGTGGCGCGCACCCGTGAGGTGGACATGGGGTGGGTCCGGCCCTGCCGGAAGTCGTCGGTGCGGTGCCACATCAGCTTGACCGGCTTGCCCATCGCCCGCGAGACCTCGGCGGCCTCGCCGGCGGCGTCGTGGAACAGCTTGCGTCCGAAGGAGCCGCCGCCCTCCGTCACATGGACCTTGACCGCGCTCACCGGGAGTCCGAGCCCCCGCGCGATCTCCTCCTGGGCGACGATCGGTGCCTTCAGGCTCGCCCAGATCTCGGCCGAGTCCTCGGTGACGTCGGCGACGGCGCAGTTGGTCTCCAGCGCGCTGTTGCTGGCGAAGTGGAAGGTGAACCGGGCGTCGACCGACTTGGTCAGCAAGTCGAGTCCCGGCAGCGGGAGTTCGGCCTTGCGCAGCTTCGCGCGGATGGTGTCGTCGGAGGCATCGTCGGCGGTGCCGGGGCCCCAGTCGACCTGGAGCGCGCGCACCGCGTCGATGCACTGCCCGAAGGTACGGCCGCGCACGGCGACACCGGTCGGGACGCGGACCACGTCGGTGATGCCGGGCATGGCCCGCACGGCGTCCAGGTTCGCCACCGAGCGGACGGTGCCGTTGATGGTCGGCGGTCGGCACACCATCGTCGGCAGCGCGTCCGGCACGTGGACGTCCATCGCGAACTTCTTGCGGCCCGTGACCGCTTCCAGCGCGTCGATGCGCCGTCGGGCGGTGCCGATCACCTTGAAGTCGGCGGGCTCCTTCAGGGTCACGGCGACCTGTCCGGTGGCCAGCGACGCGGCCTTCTCGGTGAGTTCGCCGTACCCGATGCTCCTGCCGGTCACGGTCGAGGTGATGACCCCCGCCTTCGCGGTCAGGGTGCCGAGGGCCTCTCCCAGTTCGAGTGCGGCGGCCCGCAGCAGACGGCCGCGGGCCACGGCGGCGGCGACGCGGATCGGGGTGTAGGTGGAGACGGTGGTGTTCGAGCCGCCGGTGAGCTGGTTGAACAGGAGCTCCGGTCGTGCGTCGGCGAGGGTGACGTGGATCTTCTCCAGCGGGAGGTCCAGCTCCTCGGCGATGAGCATGGCGCTGGAGGTGGTGATGCCCTGGCCGACCTCGGCCCGCGGCAGGGCGAAGGAGGCCGTGCCGTCGGTGTCGAGCCGGATCGTGATCAGGTTCGCCGTGGGCAGCGCGGCGTGGGTGAGCAGGTCGTTGAGGTCGTAGATCTCGGCCGGGCCGGGCACGGAGGGGACCGCCGCAGCCGCCTCGGTCGGCGCGAGGACCGTCTCACCGAGGGGTGCCGCGACGGTCAGCGTCGACCCGGCGACCACATAACCGAGGAATCGGCGTCGGCTGACGCCTTCGGGGCCCGCGGCGGACACGGCGCCCAGGCGCCCCGCCCCCTCCGAGCGGTGGTGCGTTCCCATCGGCTGACCTCCCGGCGACGTGACGTGCGGGCCGTGCCCGGCGGATCCTGACTGTGCACGGCCCGCACGCGTTCCGGAAGTTCCTGGCGGCGCTTCGACACGCAACGCCCACAACTGCCTCACCTGTGAAGGCCGGCACGGCCAGGAATCACGGCATCGGTGTCACCTCGCCGTCGCCGCGCACGCGCCGGCCGCGCACTCCGTCAGCCACTGGTCGAAGTCGGCGTCGTAGCGGGTGCCGATGCCGGTGGCGTAGACGGCATGGCCGCCGGGGTAGTCGCCGACGCGGAAGCGGGCGAGCATGCGCTGGACGTCGTCCGGATGCTTCTCGAACATGTAGCGGACCGCGAGGTAGCCCCACGGGTAGGTCCGCGTGACGTCGCTGTTGGTGTACGTGTTCTGGAAGAGGGTGCTCAGCCGGTAGGTGTGCCGGCCCGCCTCCGTGACCGCCTGGTCGTAGGTGATGCCGCGGTAGCCGTAGGAGACGTACTCGGCCAGTCCCTCGATCCACCACACGTCCGGTACCGAGGTCTGCTGGGCGAAGTCGCCCTTCATGTTGAGGCGGGCGTCGAGGTAGTGGGTGTACTCGTGGTTGAGGTTCCAGATGCGGGCGGCGTGCCCGGTGTCCTGGCTCTTCTGGTACATGACCGCGAACGGCTCGTTCGCGGGGTCGGCCGGGTCGCCGATCAGGGTCATGCCGCCGTTGTCCGTGCTGATGCCGAAGATCGCTCCGGCGTAGGTCCGGTAGTCCTCGCTGCTGGCGAAGACGAAGAGGTCGAGGGTCGACAGGTACTGGCCCGGGATGGGTCCGGCGTCGCGGACGAGGTCGTGGACGTACGCGTCCTGGCGCAGCACGCTGGCGCACGCCGCGTCCAGGTCGGACGAGGTGAGGGACTGGGCCCGGATCGTGCGGTCGGCGTTGCAGTCGTGGGTGACCGGCAGGGCCGCGCGGGTCAGTTGGCCGGCCAGGTCGCAGACGCTGTAGTAGGTGCAGTTGGCACCGTCGTAGGAGTCGGCCTGGGTCGCCACCGCCACCCACAGACCGGCGGTGGGGCCGGTGATGCGGGTCGTGTCCAGCAGGTGCTTGGCCAGGGGGCGCACCGTCTTGCGCAGTGCCGGGTGCTCGACGTAACGGGCCACGTTCATACCGGCGTTGGAGGTGAGATACGCGCGGTCGGTGCCGAGCAGGTCGAGGTGGTCGAGCGCGAAGGCGTGCAGGGTGCGGACGACGGACTGGTCGGCGGTGACCGCCCTGACGTAGTCGGCGTTCCAGTTGCCGCGCCAGAGCGGGGTGTACACGGAGTTGACGGCCGCCAGCATGCTGTAGATGGCGTCGTAAGACCTGTCGTAGCCCTTCAGTATGCGCTGGTAGACCGGCAGATAGCGGGCCTGCCGGTCGGCGCTGTCGGTGAGGATGACGACCTCGCCCAGCACTTTGCCGTTCGCGTCGGTGACGTCCCCGGAGTGCGGGCGGGCGAAGAAGGCGTCCAGGCCGCGGGTGGTATTGCGGTCGAGGACGGTGCCGTAGGGGCCGACGTCGTCCGGGTGGTTGAACTGCACGTAGTAGCCGGCCCGCAGGAACAGGACGAGCTGCCACACGCGGGAGGCGTTGTCGCCGTTGTAGGTCCCGGCCGCGCTGGTGAACGCCTCGGCGATCGTGACCATCTGGGACTCGCGGAACACGGCGCGCGCGTCGGCTCCGGTGACCCCGAACAGGGTGTTGACGCAGTCCGTGGTCGAGGCCTTGACGAACGCGACCAGTGCGGCGCCGGTCCTGCCGCCGAAGTCGCCGGGAGTGCAGGGTGCCGCCTTCAGTCCCGGCTCCGGGCTCGGCCGGGTCGGGACGCGCGTCGGCGTCAGGGGCGGCAGCTGGGTCCGGTTCAGCGGCCGGTCCTGTACGGCGGGACGGGAAGCGGCGTCGACGGTACGGCCGGTCGGTGGCGGCGGCTGTGTCGTGACCCGGGATGGGGCCGGGGCGGCGTCGGCGCGGGGCGCGGATGCCGCGAGGGCCGGCGTCGACAGTAGGGCGCTGACGGTGACGCAGGCTGCGAAGGCTGTGGCCATGCGTCTGCGCAGCACGAAGCGGTAGCGCATCTGGATTCCTCCACGGATGGATGCGCCTCGATGTGGGGTGCTGAGGCGTGTGTGGCACTGTCTCAACGCCACCGCACACCAACAATGCCGTGTGACATAGCACATGGCACCGGGTCGCCATAACACGCGTACCGGGACCCCGAGTTGCCGCCTATCCCCCGGCCGGGCTCCACGTGCGCGCGGCCCAGGCCCTCAAGTGCGGGGACTGGCCGACGAGTTGGCGGTGGGCGGCGGTGGCGGACTGCAGCAGCGCTTCGGCCACGTCGTCGGCGACCGCCGCACGCCGCCAGGCCAGCACATAGCGGCACCACAGCGGCGTGCCGACGAGCGGCTTGACGACCACGTGCGGGACCGGCCGCATCGTCGGCTGCACGACGGCCACGCCGAGCCCGTCGGCGATCATCCCCTGCAACTGCTGCTGGTCGCCGAGGAATTCGTGCACGGCCTCGGGTGTGAAGCCGGCCGCCGTGCAGGCCGTGTAGAAGACGCCCGGCCATCCGGCCCCGTCGTCCGGCGTCAGGAACCAGTCCTCCCCGGCCAGGTCGGCGAGGGCGACCTGCGTGCGCTGGGCGAGCGGATGCCGGGACGGCAGGGCCACGAACGTCGGCTCGGTGACGATGCCGCGATGGGCCACCGCGTCCGAGTGCTCCAGCTCCCTGCCGGGATAGTCGGCGGCGATGGCCGCGTCCACCACGCCCTCCTCCAGCAGCTCGACGATCCGGGACGAGGCGTACACGCTGCTCACCGCGAGCGAGACGTCCGGCAACCGTGAGCGCACGCCCGACACCATGCCGGCCAGCATCGGTGAGTTGGTCGCGGCCACCCGCAGGGACCGGCGCTCGGGCACGCCACCGGCGGCCGGGCGGCGTCCGATCGCGTCGGCCCGGGTGAGGACGTCGCGTGCCTGGGCGACGACCTCGAACCCGTACGGGGTCAACCGCACGCCCGTCGGGCCGCGCTCGAAGATCGACTCGCCGAAGTACCGCTCGATGCGCCGGAGTTGGGTGCTCATCGCGGGCTGCGAGTAACCGAGCTCGGTCGCAGCTCGGCCCACGCTCCCCGCGTCCGCGATGGCACACAGCACGCGCAGATGCCGTAGCTCCAGCTCCACCCGCTCACTCCTCCCTCCAGGTCAACACGATATCGCCCGCACTAAAGGGGCAAATGCGAGTGAATCGGCACACTCTCCACTCACACAGACCCCCCTCTGCAAGCTCGTCGACACCTGCGGTTAGCATATGAGCGCCACCTAGCTCGAAAGATAGGCCCCGTGACTGTCAACGACGACTCGTTCACCAACTGGAAGAACCGCGAGGAAATCGCGGAGTCGATGATCCCGATCATTGGGAAGCTGCACCGGGAGCGGGACGTGACCGTCCTTCTCCACAGCCGCTCCTTGGTGAACAAGTCGGTGGTCAGCATCCTGAAGACCCACCGGTTCGCCCGGCAGATCGCGGGCGAGGAGCTCTCGGTCACCGAGACGCTGCCGTTCCTGCAGGCCCTCGCCGCACTGGACCTCGGCCCGTCGCAGATCGACCTCGGCATGCTGGCCTCGACGTACAAGGCCGACGACCGCGGTCTGACCGTGGAGGCGTTCACCGCCGAGGCCGTCGCCGGTGCCACCGGCGCCAACAAGATCGAGCGCGGCGAGGGACGGGACGTCGTCCTGTACGGCTTCGGCCGTATCGGCCGGCTCGTGGCCCGTCTGCTGATCGAGAAGTCCGGCTCGGGCAACGGTCTGCGGCTGCGCGCCATGGTCGTGCGCGGCGGCGGCGACCAGGACATCGTCAAGCGCGCCTCCCTGCTGCGCCGCGACTCCATCCACGGCCAGTTCCAGGGCACGATCACGGTCGACGAGGCGAACAGCACGATCATCGCCAACGGCAACGCGATCAAGGTGATCTACGCGAACGACCCCTCCGAGATCGACTACACCGCATACGGCATCAAGAACGCGATCCTGATCGACAACACCGGCAAGTGGCGCGACCGCGAGGGCCTGTCCCAGCACCTGCGCCCCGGCATCGACAAGGTCGTGCTGACCGCGCCGGGCAAGGGCGACGTCCCCAACATCGTGCACGGCGTCAACCACGACACGATCAAGCCGGACGAGCAGGTCCTGTCCTGCGCCTCCTGCACCACCAACGCCATAGTCCCGCCGCTGAAGGCGATGGAGGACGAGTTCGGTGTGCAGCGTGGTCACGTGGAGACCGTCCACTCGTTCACGAACGACCAGAACCTGCTGGACAACTACCACAAGTCCGAGCGTCGTGGCCGCAGCGCGCCGCTGAACATGGTCATCACCGAGACCGGCGCCGCCTCGGCCGTCGCCAAGGCGCTGCCCGACCTGAAGGCCCGGATCACCGGCAGCTCCATCCGTGTCCCGGTCCCGGACGTGTCGATCGCGATCCTCAACCTCCAGCTCAAGCGCGAGACGAGCCGGGAGGAGGTCCTCGACTACCTGCGCGACGTGTCGCTGACCTCGCCGCTGCGCCGCCAGATCGACTTCATCACGGCGCCCGACGCGGTCTCCAGCGACTTCATCGGCTCCCGCCACGCCTCGATCGTGGACGCGGGCGCGCTGAAGGTGGAGGGCGACAACGCCATCCTCTACCTCTGGTACGACAACGAGTTCGGCTACTCCTGCCAGGTCATCCGTGTCGTCCAGCACGTCTCCGGGGTGGAGTACCCGACCTACCCGGCCCCGGCGGTCTGATCCCGCCCGACCGCCACTGCCCGACCGCCCGGTGCCGCACGAGCGCGCGCCGGGCGGTCGTCGCGTTCTCATCGGCTCAGTGGCCCCGGAACGCCTCCTCCAGCCACCACGCCCCGTGGTCGGCGACCACTTTGGCGTCGATCAGCAAGGGCGCGGTGCGCGGCCCGGCGACCCAGCCCGCCACGGCCTTCAGGTCGGCGCGCGTCCGCACGGTCACGGCCTCGAAGCCGTAGCCCCGCCCCACGGCGGCGATGTCCGTCGGCGGGAAGCGCACGGTGTCGAGAGGGTGCCCGGCGGGGCCGAAGTGGTGCACCTCGGCGCCGTAGGCCTCGTCGTCGTACACGACGACCACCATGGGCAGCCCGAGCCGGCGCACGGTGTCGAGTTCGACGGCGCTCATCAACGCGCCGCCGTCCCCCAGGGCGCCCACGGGCAGCCGGTCCGGCTGGGCCAGCGCCGCGCCGATGGTGGTCGCCAGCCCCAGCCCGATCGACTGGAAGGCCTGCGTGAAGCAGAAGCCCTTCTCGTCCGGCACCGACAGATACATCGTCGGGTAGCCCATGAAGTTGCCCGAGTCCACGCCGACCACCCGCTCGGCGGGCAGGATCTCGTCGAGCGCGATGCTGAGCGTCCTCGGGTCGATCCGCTCGCGCGAGCTCGTGTCCTCGTACGGCACGTCATGCCAGCGCAGTCGCGCCGAGAGGGCCGCTCGGACCTCCGGCGTCCGATAGCCCTCCCGTGCTTCGCCGCCCTCCTCGAACACCCGGCGCGCGGTGCGGCGGACGTCGCCGGTGACACCGAGGTGGACCGGCCGGTGCGCGCCGAGTGCCGACGGGTCGTCGTCGATCTGTACGACGGTGGCGTCGGCGCCGATGAGCCGGCCGTGCCGCATCGTCCACATGTTGAGCGCGCAGCCCCAGCCGACGATCAGGTCCGCGCCCTGGATCAGTTCGACGGCCAGGGGCGAGGCGAAGCCTCCGGAGACGTCCAGGTTCCACGGGTCGCCGTGGAAGAGCGCGCGGGCCACGGCCGAGGTCGCGAGCAGCGCGCCGTAGCGCTCGGCGAGGGCCGTGAGGGCCTCCCGGCCGCCGGGTTCCCGCGCTCCCCGACCCGCCACGAAGACCGGGCGCCGGGAGCGACCGAGCAGCTCGGCGAGAGCCGTCACGTCGGCCGCGTCCGGCTCCACCAAGGGCCGCGGCGTCGGTGGCGCCGCCTGTGCCAGGGCCCCGTCCGGGACCTCCGACGCCTGTACCGGCAGAGGGAGGTTGAGCAGGACGGTACGCCGCTCCCGGACGGCGAGCCGGACCGCCGCGCAGGTCTGCTCGACGGCTTCCTGCGCCGACGTCACCCGGACCGTGGCGGCTCCGACCGCCCGCGCCAACGCCTCTTGGTCGACATGGAAGTTGGACCGGGGCTCGGTCACCTCGGCCGCCAGCACGACGAGGGGCGTACGGCTCTTCGCGGCCTCCGTGATGCCGGTCATGGCGTTCGTCAGGCCGGGCCCCTGGTGGACGCTCACCGCCGCGACCTCGCCGCTGGTCCGCGCGTACGCGTCCGCCATCGTCGCCGCGCCGCCCTCATGGCGTGCGGCGACGAACCGCGCCCCCGCCGCGACCATGGCGTTCGTGACGTGGAAGTTGCCCGATCCGACGACTCCGAAGACCTGACCGACCCCGGCCGCGCACAGCGCCCGGCCGACCGCTTCCGCGACGTTCACCGGCGCTCCACCAGGGCGAGCACGCGCGCGGGGGCGCCGGAGCCGTTGACGATGGGCAGCGGTCCCGCGATGACGACGGAGCCGGTCGTGGGCAGCGCGGCGAGGTTCTGCAACTGCGTCAGGCCGTACTTGTCACTGCCCATGAGGGAGGAGTGGCAGGGAAAGGCCGGGTCGAAGGAGTGCGCGGCGCCGGCGTCCGTGCCCACCGTCTCGACGCCGAGGCCGATGACCGGCGACTCCTCGGCGACCCAGCGGGCGCACTGCGGCGACAGGCCGGGGGTGTGCGGGCCGGTGTCGTCGGCGTTGAGGAACGCCTCTTGGGAGTGCGAGCGTGCGTCCCAGCCGGTGCGCACCAGCAGCCAACCGCCTTCGGGCAAGGGGCCGTTCTCGGCCTCCCATTCCTTCACGTGGTCGATCTCGACCAGGAAGTCGGGGTTCTTCGCGGCTTCGGCGGTGAAGTCCAGCACGACCGCGGGTGCGATCAGACGGCCGGCCGGCACCGAGGCGACGTCGGCGAGGTCCTTGCCGGTGACCCAGTGGTTCGGGGCGTCGAAGTGGGTGCCGGTGTGCTCGCCGCTGCGGAAGTTGTTCCAGTACCAGGCGGGGCCCCGGTCGTCGTACCGGCTGATCTCCTCCAGCTCGAAGACGGCCGTCTGGCCGAACTGGGGCGGCAGTTGGATCACCGGGGTCGACGACGACAAGGGCGATGTCAGGTCGACGACTTCGATCGATCCGCCACGCAATCCGGAGACCAGCGCGGCAAGAACGGACGGCTCGGACATGGCGCCTCCTCGAAAGGACGGTGTTCGCCCTGACAGCATCCCAGCCCTGCCCCGTCCTGTTCGGTGGCCCGACGCACCGATGTGCACATGGCACCGCAGGGCCGTGACAGGAACCACACAGGCTCACGTGTAGGGCACATGAAAGGTCCGGATAAGGTGAGGCTGGCCTAACAGCCGACCCATGTGCACCAAGAGGGAGCCCTGTCATGCTTCACCGGCGTCGCGGCCCGGCCGCCATCGCTCTCGCCGTCGCCGCGGCACTGTCCCTCGCGGCCTGCGGCGGCTCCAACGGCGGCTCGGACAACGCGGGTTCCGCGGCCGGCGCCGGCGACAAGAAGGACGTCGCCAAGGGCGGCAAGGACTTCGCGTCCGCCGCGAAGAAGACCGCCGAGATGGGCACCGACGCGGGGCCGGGCCAGTGGCCGCGCACCATCGAGCACGCCATGGGCGAGACAGTCATCGAGTCCCAGCCGAAGCGGGTCGTGGTCCTGGACGTCGGCGAGCTCGACAACGTCGTCTCGCTCGGCATCAAGCCGGTCGGCCTCGCCCCGACCGAGGGCTCCCCCGAGCTGCCCTCCTACCTTAAGAAGGACGCGGGCGAGCCGGCGAACGTCGGCACGATCAACAACCTCAACCTGGAGGCGATCGCCGGTCTCAAGCCGGACCTGATCCTCGGCAGCCAGCTGCGCGCCGCGGACAAGTACGACGAGCTGTCGAAGATCGCACCCACCGTCTTCTCCATCCGCCCCGGCTTCACCTGGAAGGAGAACTACCTCCTGAACGCCGCGGCCCTGGACAGGACGGCCGAGGCGAAGGCGAAGCTGACCGCGTACGACGCGAAGGTCAAGGAGCTCGACGCGAAGCTCGGCGCGAAGAAGCCGACCGTGTCGATGGTGCGTTACCTGCCCGACGGGGTGATCCGGCTCTACGCGAACGCCTCGTTCATCGGCACCATCCTCAAGGACGCCGGCATCCCGCGCCCCAAGAACCAGGACATCGAGGACCTGGCCGCCGAGGTCAGCGCCGAGAACATCGACCAGGCCGACGCGGACTACATCTTCACCGGCGTGTACGGCGACGCGAAGGCCACCGACAAGTCCCGGGCGCAGGGCAACCCGCTGTGGAAGAACCTGAAGGCGGTCAAGGCCGGGCACGCCTACGACGTTCCGGACGAGACCTGGTACCTGGGCCTGGGCGTCACCGCGGCCGACGAGGTCCTCGCGGACCTGGAGAAGTACCTCACCAAGTAAGCGCACCCGCGCACCTGTTTGCCGCGCCACCCGAGAAACAGCAAGAGGAACCGCATGTCCCGTGCCACCCGGCGCCGTATCGCCTGGACGGTCGCGGGCATGCTCCTGCTGTTCCTCGCCGCCCTGCTCAGCCTCGCCCTCGGCAGCCGGCAGATCGCCCCGGCCGAGGTGTTCGACGCCCTGCTGCGCGGCGGCACCGGCGACGACGCGCAGGTCGTGCGCGCGCTGCGGGTCCCGCGCACGGTCATCGGCGTGATGGTCGGCCTCGCCCTCGCGGTCGCGGGGGTGGTCATGCAGGGCATCACCCGCAATCCGATCGCCGAGCCCGGCGTCCTCGGTGTCAGCCAGGGCGCCGCGCTGGGCGTCGTGTGCGCCATCGCGTTCCTCGGGGTGCACACGCCGAGCGGATACGTCTGGTTCGCGTTCGCCGGCGCGGGGCTCGCCGCGGTGGCCGCCTACGCGGTCGCGGGCAGCGGGCGCGGGGGTGCCTCGCCGGTGAAGCTGGCGCTGGCCGGGGCCGCGATGAACGCGTTCATCGCCTCCGTGGTCTCCGCCATCGTCACGACCGACGCCCGCGCCCTCGACGAGTTCCGCTTCTGGGACGTCGGCTCGATCGGCGGCCGAGACGGTGAAGTCGTCGCGCAGACCTGGCCGTTCCTGCTGGTGGGGCTGGTGCTGGTGGCCGTCGTGGCACGGGGTCTGGACGCCCTGGCGCTCGGCGACGACGTGGCCCGGGGGCTGGGGCACCGGGTCGCGCTCGTACGGGCCGTGGGCGCGCTCGCCGCGACCGTGCTGACCGGGGTCGCCGTCGCGGTGGCCGGTCCGATCGCGTTCGTCGGGCTGGCCGTCCCGCACATCGCGCGGGCGCTGGTGGGAGCCGACCACCGTTGGGTGCTGGCGCTGTCAGCGCTGCTCGGACCCTCGGTGATCCTGGTGTCGGACGTACTGGGCCGTGTCCTCTTCGCGCCCTCGGAGGTTCCGGTGGCGGTGATGACGGCGTTGCTCGGCGTGCCGTTCCTGGTCGCGCTGGTACGCAGGAAGGCGACGGTGCCGGCATGACACAGCCCCTGGAGCGGACCCCTGCCGTCGTCCGGCGGCTGCGCCCGGCCGGGTACGCCGTCGTCCGCGTCGGCGACGGCAGCTTCCTGCTGCACCGCCGGGCGTGCGCCGTGGCGGTCCTGCTGGCCGCCGTGCTTGCGGTGACGGCCGTCGTGTCGCTGTGCGTGGGCGAGTCGTTCGTCTCCCCGACCGAGGTCGTCCACGTGCTGCTCGGGCAGCCGAGCCCGGACGAGCTGGTCGTCGGCACGCTCCGGCTGCCCCGGCTGGTGACGGGGCTGCTGGTCGGTGCCGCGTTCGGTGTCTCCGGCGCGCTGATCCAGGCCGTAGCCCGTAACTCCCTCGCCAGTCCGGACGTCATCGGCGTCACGCACGGGGCGGGCGCGGCGACGGTGACCGCGATGACGTTCGGGCTCACGTCGTACACCGTGCTGCCCTACGTCTCGGTCGCGGGCGGGCTCGCGGCTGCCGCGCTCGTGTATGTCTTCGCGTGGCGGGGCGGACTGCATGCCACGCGCTTCGTCCTCGTCGGGATCGGCGTGTCGATCGCGCTCGGTTCGCTGACCCGGCTGTTCCTCACCAAGGGCGACTATCTGGTCGCCCAGCAGGCCAAGGTGTGGCTGACCGGTTCGCTCAACGGCCGGGGCTACGACCAGGCCGCGCCCCTCGCCCTGGTCCTCGCGGTGCTGGTCCCGGTGCTGCTGTGGGCGGCGCACGCCCAGCGCATGGTGTCCCTGGACGACAGCACGGCGACCGCGCTGGGGGTGCGGCTCGGTCCCGTCCGGCTGGGGCTCACCGCGCTCGGCGTCGTGCTGGCGTCCGTGGCCACCGGCGCCGCCGGTCCGGTCGACTTCGTGGCGCTGCTCGCCCCACAGATCGCCCACCGGCTGACCCGCACCGCCCAGATCCCGCTGTTGTCCTCCGCTCTGACCGGCGCCACCGTCGTGGTCGTCGCGGACTTGCTGGCCCGCCGTCTGTTCTCGCCGGTCGAGCTGCCCGTGGGCGTGCTCACGGCGGCGGTGGGGGCGCCGTATCTGATGTGGCTGATCGCTCGCACTCGCCGGGCCCGCGAGGGAACCTGAAGGGGCGCAATGGCGTTCTTGTCTGGTAACGGGGTGGCAGGTCGGCCTGCCGACAGGAACGAAGGTGACACGATGAGTGACAAGGCCCGCAAGCTGTTCGAGGCACTCGACCTCGACCACAACGGGACCCTGACGCGCGCGGAGGTGATCATCGCCCTGCGGACGAAGGGGCCGTCGCTGGCAGCGTCGGGAGATCTGCCGGTCTGGGGCCTGGGCGACGAGGACGCCTCCTCCGCACTGTTCGACGCCGCCGACCAGAACGGGGACGAGGTGCTGACCCTGGAGGAGTTCGCGGCGGTGGTGGACCGCCGCTTCGGCTGGCGCTGAGCGGGAGCCGAGGCAGGCGGTGTCATGCGCCCGCCTCTTCGCGCGTGCGCCCGGCGTTGACGTACCGCGGCTGATGTCCGACCCGGCGGCGAGCTCGGCCGGCCCGCCCCCGCCCCGCGCAGACACTTCCCCTGCGCGGGGCGAGACCGCAGGCGGTTCAGGCGAGTTCGACCAGGAGATCGCCGCCCTCGACCTGCTGGATGCGGTTGATGGCCAGCCTGGCCACCGTGCCCGCCTTCGCGGCGGTGATCGAGGCCTCCATCTTCATCGCCTCGATGGTGGCCACCGTGTCACCGGCCGCCACCTCGCCCCCCTCGGCGACCGTCAGTGTCACCACGCCCGCGAACGGCGCCGCCACATGAGCGGGGTTGGTCCGGTCGGCCTTCTCCGTCACCGGGACGTCCGAGGCCGCCGACCGGTCGCGGACCTGGATCGGCCGCAGCTGGCCGTTCAGGGTGGACATCACGGTGCGCATGCCCCGCTCGTCGGCGTCGCCGACCGCCTGCAACTCGATCAGCAGCCGCACACCGCGCTCGAGGTCGACGGAGTACTCCTTGCCCGGGCGCAGCCCGTAGAAGAAGTCCTTGCTGTCCAGGACGCTGGTGTCGCCGAAGGTGTCCCGGTGCGTGTCGAACTCGCGCGTCGGCCCCGGGAACAGCAGCCGGTTGAGCGTGGCACGACGCTCCTTCGACAGGCCCTCACGGTCGTCGGCGTTCAGCTCCTGCACCGGCTTGGCCTCGGCGCGGCCCTGGAGCGCCTTGCTGCGGAACGGCTCGGGCCAGCCGCCGGGCGGGGTGCCCAGCTCGCCGCGCAGGAAGCCGATGACGGAGTCGGGGATGTCGAACCGGTCGGGCTCCGCCTCGAAGTCCTTCGGGGACACACCGGCGCCCACGAGGTGCAGGGCAAGGTCGCCGACCACCTTCGACGAAGGGGTGACCTTCACCAGGCGGCCGAGCATCCGGTCGGCGGCGGCGTACATCGCCTCGATCTCCTCGAAGCGGTCCCCGAGGCCCAGCGCGACCGCCTGGGTGCGCAGGTTGGACAGCTGCCCGCCGGGGATCTCGTGGTCGTAGACACGGCCGGTCGGGGAAGCGAGGCCCGCCTCGAAGGGGGCGTAGACCTTGCGGACGCTCTCCCAGTACGGCTCCAGATCGCCGACGGCCTGGAGGTCGAGGCCGGTGGGCCGCTCGGAGTGGTCGGTCGCGGCCACGATCGCCGACAGCGACGGCTGCGAGGTGGTGCCCGCCATGGACGCGACCGCGCCGTCGACCGCGTCCGCGCCGGCCTGGATCGCGGCCAGGTAGGTGGCGAGCTGGCCGCCCGCGGTGTCGTGGGTGTGCACATGCACCGGCAGGTCGAACTCCCGGCGCAGCGCGGAGACCAGCTTCGCCGCGGCCGGTGCCCGCAGCAGGCCCGCCATGTCCTTGACGGCCAGCACGTGGGCGCCGGCGTCCACGATCTGCTCGGCCAGGCGCAGGTAGTAGTCCAGGGTGTACAGGCGCTCGGCCGGGTTGGACAGGTCGGAGGTGTAGCACAGGGCCACCTCCGCGACGCCTGTGCCGGTCTCCCGTACGGCCTCGATCGCGGGCCGCATCTGGGAGACGTCGTTGAGGGCGTCGAAGATGCGGAAGATGTCGATGCCGGTGGCCGCCGCCTCGTGCACGAAGGCGTCGGTCACCTCCGTGGGATACGGCGTGTAGCCGACGGTGTTGCGGCCGCGCAGCAGCATCTGCAGGCAGATGTTCGGCGCGGCCTCCCGCAGGGCCGCGAGCCGCTCCCACGGGTCCTCGGCGAGGAAACGCAGGGCGACGTCGTAGGTCGCGCCGCCCCAGCACTCCAGGGACAGCAGCTGGGGCAGGGTGCGGGCCACCACGGGGGCGACGGCGAGCATGTCCTTGGTGCGCACCCGGGTGGCGAGCAGCGACTGATGGGCGTCGCGGAACGTGGTGTCGGTGACGCCGATGGTCGGCGAGGCGCGCAGCCAGCGGGCGAAGCCCTCCGGGCCGAGTTCGGCGAGCTTCTGCCGGGTCCCGGCGGGCGGCTCACCGGCCGGCAGCGCGGGCAGCTTGGTCAACGGTTCGAGCAGGTCGGGCCGTTCGCCGTGCGGCTTGTTCACGGTGACGTCGGCCAGGTAGGTGAGCAGCTTGGTGCCGCGGTCGGCGGAGTGCCGGGCCGTGAGCAGGTGCGGGCGCTGCTCGATGAACGACGTGGTGACCCGGCCGGCCCGGAAGTCGGGGTCGTCAAGGACCGCCTGCAGGAAGGGGATGTTGGTGGCCACACCGCGGATGCGGAACTCGGCCACGGCACGCCGGGCGCGCCCCACCGCGGCGTTGAAGTCCCGGCCCCGGCAGGTGAGTTTGACCAGCATCGAGTCGAAGTGCGCGCTGATCTCCGTACCGGCGTGGGTGGTTCCGCCGTCGAGGCGGATGCCCGAGCCGCCCGGCGAACGGTAGGCGCTGATGCGGCCGGTGTCCGGGCGGAAGCCGTTGGCAGGGTCCTCGGTGGTGATACGGCACTGGAGCGCGGCGCCGCGCAGCGTGATGCTCTCCTGGGCGAGGCCGAGGTCGGCCAGCGTCTCGCCGGCCGCGATGCGCAGCTGCGACTGCACCAGGTCGACGTCGGTGACCTCCTCGGTCACCGTGTGCTCGACCTGGATGCGCGGGTTCATCTCGATGAAGACATGGTTGCCTTCGCGGTCGAGCAGGAACTCCACGGTGCCGGCGTTGCGGTAGCCGATCTTCCGGGCGAAGCGCACGGCGTCGGCGCAGATCCGGTCGCGCAGCTCCGGGTCGAGGTTCGGCGCGGGCGCCAGCTCGATCACCTTCTGGTGGCGGCGCTGCACCGAACAGTCCCGCTCGAACAGGTGGATGACGTTGCCCTGCCCGTCGGCGAGGATCTGCACCTCGATGTGGCGGGGTTCGACGACGGCCTTCTCCAGGAAGACGGTGGAGTCGCCGAACGCGGACGCCGCCTCACGGGACGCCGCCTCGATGGACTCCCGCAGCTGCGCGGGATCCTCGACCCGGCGCATACCGCGGCCTCCGCCACCCGCGACGGCCTTCACGAACACGGGGAAGCCGATGTCGTCGGCGGCCCGGACGAGCTCGTCCACGTCGGTGGACGGCTGCGAGGACCCCAGCACCGGCACGCCGGCCTCGCGTGCGGCGGCCACCGCACGGGCCTTGTTCCCGGTCAGCTCCAGGATGTCCGCGCTCGGTCCGACGAAGGTGATGCCCGCCTCTTCGCAGGCCCGGGCCAGGTCGGGGTTCTCGGACAGGAATCCGTAGCCCGGATAGACGGCGTCCGCTCCCGCACGGCGCGCCGCACGGACGATCTCCTCGACCGACAGATAGGCCCGCACCGGATGCCCCGGCTGGCCGATCTCGTAGGCCTCGTCGGCCTTCAGCCGGTGCAGGGAGTTGCGGTCCTCGTGCGGGAAGACGGCGACGGTGCGCGCGCCCAGCTCGTAGCCTGCGCGGAAAGCGCGAATCGCGATCTCACCGCGGTTGGCGACCAGCACCTTGCGGAACATTCTTGATCCCTTCAGCCTGCCGGTGACGGACACCCATGGTGTCGGCGGCTCCCCCCATAACGCCATGTGAGCCAGGCCACTCGCCAGTCGACGGGCGCCCGCTCACGGTCACCGCGGGTTCCTCAGGGACCGGACGGGCCTACGCTGTCCTTGAGCCTCCTGTGGTCAGGGCGGGTGTAAGCGAGGTGCCCTCATGGCCGGCGCGATTCACCGCGGTACGCGTCCTCGCGACGCGATCGACGAGTTGCCGGCGCGGCTGACGTCCGCGGCGGGACACGCGAGCGTGTTCGAGGATCTGCTGCCGCTCGCCCTGTGGGTCGTCGACGGCGACGGGCGCCTGGTGCAGTGGTCGCTGGCCGCGCAGGACCTGCTCGGTCACACGCCGGAGCAGATGGTGGGGCAGGACGCCAAACGCGTCCTCGTGCCCGAGGAGAACCACGAGCTGGCGGACCGGCTGGCCCGGATGGTGATGACGGGCGCGGCGGTGGTCGCACGGCTGCCGGTCCGGCATCGCGACGGGACCCACGTCGACATGGAGATGTGGCACTGCCCGATCACGGACGCGCAGGGGCGTACGGGTGTGCTGGCCATCGCCGCGGAGACCTCCGCGGTGGAGCGGATGCGCGATGCGCTGGCGGCGCTGGAGGGCCTCTTCTCCCAGTCACCCATCGGCCTGGCCATGCTCGGCCCCGACCTGCGGTTCCTGCGGGTCAACGAGGCTCTGGCCCGGATGGACGGCGTAGCGGTGGCGGACCACATCGGCCGTCGCGTGACCGACATCGCCCCCGGCACCGAAGGGCTGGAGTCGGTGATGCGGCAGGTCCTCGACCGGGGCGAGGCGGTCGTGGACTTCCGCCACACCAGCGCCACAGCAGATCCGCAGCGGCAGCGGACGTGGTCCTGCTCGTACGCCCCGTTGCTCGGGGGTCCCGGGCAGCGCGCCGGGGTGATCGCCTCACTGATCGACGTCA
The DNA here is from genome assembly GCF_045039535.1 of Streptomyces sp. NBC_01092. Lineage (NCBI taxonomy): Bacteria > Bacillati > Actinomycetota > Actinomycetes > Kitasatosporales > Streptomycetaceae > Streptomyces > Streptomyces sp. NBC_01092. The sequence goes on from NZ_CP108659.1 coordinate 1,074,931, forward strand.
CGCGGGAACAGCGCGCCCATCTGGAGGCGCAGCAGGCGCGCCGGCGCCTCGCGCTGCTGGCGGAGGCGGGTACGCAGATGGGGTCCACGCTGGACCTGAAACAGACGGCGCAGGAAGTGGTCCGCGTCCTGGTGCCGCGGCTCGCGGACTCCGCCGACGTCCAGCTGCTGGAGGAGGCGGTGGCTCCCGACGAGACCGCCGCGTCGGCGCACGGCGTGGTCCGGCGGGCCGCTGCGGCCTTCACGGATCCGGCCGCGCCGGCCGACCACCTCGCGGTCGGCATGACGATCCAGGTCCCGCCCGGCTCGGTGTACGAGCAGGTGATCAGCGCGGGGCGGCCCATGAACCTGTACCTGTCCGACATCGGCCCGCTGGTCCACACCCCCGACGCCGACCGGCTGCGCGAGTACCTGCGCACCCGCGTCGGTGCGGCGCGCCTGGTTCCGCTGGTGGCCCGGGGCACCGTGCTCGGCGCGGTGGTGGTGACCCGGACCCGGGACCGGGAGCCCTTCGACGACCAGGACACGCTGCTGATCGACGAGCTGGTCGCCCGGGCGGCGCTCAACATCGACAACGCCCGCATGTACAGCCGGGAACGCGACGCGGCGCTCACCCTCCAGCGCAGCCTGATGAACCCGTCCCTGCCCGACGTCAGCGGACTGGAGCTCACCGGGCGCTATCTGCCGGCCGGCGACCACGAGGTGGGTGGCGACTGGTTCGACGCCATCGCCCTGTCGGGCGGCCGGACCGCGCTGGTGATCGGGGACGTCATGGGGCACGGCATCCACGCCGCGGCGGTCATGGGGCAGCTGCGCACCGCCGTACGCACCCTGGCCCGCCGGGACACGGCGCCCGGCCAGGTGCTGCGCTCCCTGGACGCCGCCGTGGCGGACCTGGGCGACAACGAGATGGCCACCTGCCTGTACGCCGTGCACGATCCTGCCGACGGCCGCTGTCTGATCGCCAGGGCCGGCCACCCGCCCCCCGTGGTCGCCGACGAGCGGGGCACGGTCGCCTTCCTCGACGGACCCGCGGGCCCGCCCCTGGGCGTGGGCGGGCAGCTCGGCGAGGTCCAGGAGATGTTCCTCGCCCCGCACAGCCTCCTGGTGATCTACACCGACGGCCTGATCGAGACCCGCGGCACGGACCTCGACGAGGGCATGCGTCGTCTGGCGCGGGCGCTGCGGCATCCGGGGCAGCCGCTGGACCAGGTCTGCGACGGCCTCCTGGCCCACGTCATGCCCGAGGTGGCGGACGACGACGTGGCGCTGCTGCTCGCCCGGGCACTGCCCCGGTGAGCCGGCCCGTCGGACCGTCGGCGGCATCGCCGCCCTGCCGTCCCCGACGACCAGGCGCGAGGAGCCCGCAACGCCGATACTGAAAGTCAGCCGCTGCACAGCCAGTCACTCGGAACGGCAGGAGCGCCGGGGACGCCGCGCCACGGGCGACGCGAACGGCGCGAGATGGGTGGGCGATGCACAACACATCCCCGACGTGGCTCAGCGAGAGCCCGGACGATCCGTTCTCGGTCCACCGATCCGCGTCGGCCGTTCTGGACCGCCGCGGAAGGGTCGTCGCCTGGAGCGAGCAGGCCACCGCGGTGCTCGGGTACGAGGCCGACGAGGTGCTGGGCCGCACGGTGCTCGAGATCCTGGTCTCCGACGGGGACGAGGCCCTGATCGCCGAGGCGACCGCCGCGTGCCTGCGCGAGCACGGCTGGTTCGGGCTGCTGCCGGTGCGCCACCGCTCGGGTCGCCGCGTGTACGTGGGGTTCAGGGCCCGGCGGGTGCGCCGCCTGGACTCCGCCGACGAGTGGCTGCTCGTCGGCTCGCTCGCCCAGGACATCACCCAGTGGGAGATCGACCGCTCCGTACTCGACGGCCTCTTCGCCCGGTCCCCGGTGGGTGTCGTGGTGCTCGGCCCGGACCTGCGCGTTCTGCGGGTGAACCAGGCGGTCGCACGCTTCGGCGGACTGCCGCCACAGGCTTACCGCGGGCGGCGCGCCGCGGAGTTCCTGTTCGGCCCCGACGCGGACCTGGCGGAGGGCAAGCTCCGGTCGGTCCTGGAGACGGGTCGGCCCGTGATCTTCGCCGAGCAGCGGGCGAGGCTGCTGCACGACCCGAACCGGGAACTGTTCATCTCCATCTCGGCCTTCCGGATGCAGGACCCGTCCGGGCGGGTGCTGGGCGTCACCGAGATCGTGGAGGACGTCACCGACCGTCACCGGGCCCGTCGCCGGCTCGCGCTGCTCAACGAGGCCGGCACCAGGATCGGCAGGACCCTGGACGTGGCCACCACGGCGCGTGAGCTGGCCGACGCGGCGGTTCCTCAGCTCGCCGACGCCCTCTCGGTGGATCTGCTGGAGCCCGTGACGCGTGGAGAGGAGCCGGCACCCCATGCCATGGGCCCCCTGCGCAGGATGGCGGTCCGCGGCATCCAGCCCGAGGCGTCGACGGTGATGCATCCGGAGGGCCACCTGTTCTCCTTCCCCGAGCACACTGCGCCGGCGCGGTGCATGGCCGACCGGCGTCCGGTGCTGCTGCGCACGCTGGAGGGCGAGTCCGCATGGAGCGCCGCCGAGCCGGAACGGGTGGCGCGGGCGATGGCGCTGGGTGTCCACTCCCTGCTGGTGGTGCCGCTGGCCGCGCGCGGCGTGGTCCTCGGACTGGTCTGTCTGTGGCGCTCGGTGCAGCCGGAGCCGTTCGAGGAGGACGATCTGACCCTGGCGGAGGAATTCGCCGCCCGGGCCGCGGTCTGCATCGACAACGCCCGCCGCTACACCCAGCAGCACAACGCCGCCGAGGCCCTCCAGCGCAGCCTGCTGCCGGGGGAGGTGCCCGAGCACCCGGCGGTCGACACGGCCCACCGCTATCTGCCGACGCGGGCCTCCACCGGAGTCGGCGGCGACTGGTTCGACGTGATCCCGTTGTCGGGCCTGCGTGTCGCGCTCGTCGTCGGCGACGTGGTCGGCCACGGCATGCACGCCTCGGCCACCATGGGCCGGCTGCGTGCCGCGGTGCGGACCCTCGCGCACCTCGACCTGGACCCGGACGAGGTCCTCGCCCGGCTCGACGACCTGGTGGACCAGCTGGCCACCGAACAGCGCCAGACGGACGAGAGCGCCCCTCAGATCGTGGGCGCGACCTGCCTGTACGCGATCTACGACCCGGTCTCCCGGCACTGCGCCATGGCCCGCGCGGGCCACCCGCCGCCGACGGTGCTGGGGCCGGACGGCCGCACGCACCCGGTCGTCGACGTGCCCGCCGGGCCGCCGCTCGGCCTCGGCGGGCTGCCGTTCGAGACGGCCGAGTTCGAACTGGACGAGGGCAGTCTGATCGCTCTGTACAGCGACGGTCTGCTGCTGGCCGACGGCCGCGACATCGACCAGGGCCTGACCCTGCTGCGTGAGGTGCTGGCCGGTCCGTCCCGGTCGCTGGAGCACACGTGCAAGGCGGTGGAGGACGCGATGCTGCCGGACGTACCCGCCGACGACGTCACCCTGCTGCTGGGCCGTACCCGGGTGCTGGCGGCCGACGACGTGGCCACGTGGGAGCTGCCGGCCGAGCCCACCGCGGCCGGACGGGCCCGGACGCTGGTGACGGACTGCCTGACGGAGTGGGGGCTGGAGGAGCTGGCCTTCACCACCGAGCTGATCGTGAGCGAGCTGGTCACGAACGCCTACCGGTACGCCGGCGGCCCGCTGGTGCTGCGGCTGATCCGCGACGGCAATCTCATCTGCGAGGTCTCCGACTCCAGCAGCACCTCGCCCCATCTGCGCCAGGCCCGCAGCACCGACGAGGGCGGACGCGGCCTGTTCCTGGTGGCCCAGCTGTCGGAGCGCTGGGGCACGCGCTACGGCCGCAACAGCAAGACCATCTGGACCGAGCAGCCACTGACGCCGGACCGGGACGCCCCAGCCCTCTGACCCGTCAGGCGCGCGGCATCAAGCCCGACGGGCTCACTCCGTCGGCACAGCGGCCGGCAGGCCGAGTGCGGTGGACACGTGGCGCCAGATGGAGGTGAGGGCCGAGTCGAGGGTGACCGTCGGGTCGCGCAGCATCAGGCGGATGCCGTAGCCGTCGCTGAGGGACAGGACGAGGGTGCTGAGGTCGTCCACGTCGGTCGGGGTGAACTCGCCGGAGGCGATGCCGCGCCGTATCGCGTCGGACACCCAGCCGTGCAGCTGGGCGTACAGGTCGACGGCGAAGACGCGGGTGGTCTCGTCGCGCAGCGCCCGCACCCACAGCTCCTGCCACAGCCGCCAGTCCTGGTGGAGCTCGGGGTCGGTGGGCAGCAGGTTGCGCAGGATGCGGGCCAGGACGACCGCCGTCGGTACCGTCTCCGCGTCACGCTCGACGTCGAGGGCCGTGTTGGCGAAGGAGTGCGTCATCGCCTCGGTGAACAGCTTCTCGCGCGTGTCGAAGTGGTAGTGCAGCAGCGCCGTCGACACCCCGGCCCGCTCGGCGACCATGCGCATCCGGATCTTCTCGAAACCGATGTCGGCGATGACCTCGCACGCCGCGGTCAGGATGCGCTCGCGTGTGTCTGCCGTGCGCACCTTGGTCGACACCCTGCCGCTCCCCTCGTTCGGTGGTCGTAGGCCATGACCATCTTCCCTCACGGCCGCCTCGCCGGTACCGGTACCTCACGCCCCGGTTGTTCGTCGTACTCATGGAAGCCCCGGCCGGACTTGCGCCCCAGCAGGCCGGCCTCCACCATCCGCGACAGCAGCGGAGGCGGCGAGTACTGGGGCTCACGGAACTCCGCGTATAGGGACTCGGCGATGGCCCGGGTGGTGTCGAGGCCGATGAGGTCCGTCAGGGCAAGTGGGCCGAGCGGGTGCGCGCAGCCGAGGACCATGCCGCGGTCGACGTCCTCGACGGTCGCGCTGCCCGACTCCACCATGCGGATGGCGGCCAGGAGATAGGGCACGAGCAGCGCGTTGACGACGAACCCGGCCTTGTCCCGGGTGCGGACGACCTCCTTGCCGAGCGTGCCGGTCACGAACTCCTCGGCCCGTGCCGCGGTGGCGGGCGAGGTGAGCAGCGACGGCACGAGTTCGACGAGCCGCAGGACCGGCACCGGGTTGAAGAAGTGCACTCCGACGACGCGATCGGGGCGGGTCGTCGCGGCGGCGAGTCTGATGACCGGGATCGAGGAGGTGTTGGTCGCGAGGATGGTGCGGTCGCCGGTGATCACGGAGTCGAGCCGGGTGAAGACATCGACCTTGAGGGTCTCGTCCTCGGCGACCGCCTCGATGATCAGGTCGTGGTCGTGCAGCCCTTCGAGTTCATCGACGACGGTGATCAGGGCCGTGGCGGCCTCCCGTCTTTCCTCGCTCAGCCTGCCGTTGGCGGTGGCCCGGTCGAGCGAGCGGGTGATGCGGAGGCGGCCGGCCCGGGCCGCCTCCGCGTCGCGCTCCACGACCGTGACCGGCACGTCGGCCCGTGCGCAGACCTCGGCGATACCGGCGCCCATCAGCCCGCAGCCGACGACTCCCACGCGCTTGATGTCGGTCATCCGTCTCCCTCTGTCTGGTCTGCGGCGGTACGGGTCAGGCGCTGGGCAGGTCCAGGACCCCCGAGCCCCGCTTGATGAGCTCGTTCGCGATGATCAGCCGCTGGATCTCGGAGGTGCCCTCCCAGATCCGGTCCACGCGCAGCTCGCGGTAGAGCCGCTCGACGGCGTACGCGCGGTCGTAGCCCCGCCCGCCGTGGATCTGGAGGCACCGGTCGACGACCCGGCCCGAGGCCTCACTCGCCGAGAGCTTGGCGATGGCCGCCTTGGCGTGCAGGGTCTTGCGGTCCTCGGCCGAGGAGTGGTCGATCTCCCAGGCGACCTGGTGGGTGTAGGCGCGGTTGACGGCGATGTCGACGGCGCAGTCGGCGAGCATGCCCTGGATCAGCTGGTACGACGAGATGGGCGCCCCGAACTGCTCCCGCTCCACGGCCCAGTCCCGGGACAGCTCCAGCGCCCGCTCGGCCGCGCCGACGGTGCGGGCGGCGATCATCAGGCGCTCCTCGGTGAACCAGGAGCGGGTGATGTCGTAGCCCTCGCCGATGCCGCCGAGCACGGCGTCCTCGCCCACCTGCACATCGGTGAAGGTGAACTCGGGGTGCTCGTACACGAAGGTGTGCATGAAGCGCGGGACGCGCGTCATCTCGATGCCGGGGGTGTCCTTGTCGACGAGGAACAGCGTGGGTGCGCGCTCCGGTCCTGCCGCCGCGAGCACGATCATGAAGTCGGCGTGGTCGCCGACGGTGACGAACCACTTCTCGCCGTTGAGCACCCAGCCCGCGTCGTTCCTGGTCGCGGTGGTGGCGAGGTTCTGCGGGTCCGAGCCCGCGCCGCGCTCGGTGACGGCGTAGCAGTCGCGGCGCTCGCCCTTGATCACCGGGACGAGGAAGCGCTCGCGCTGCTCGGGGGTGCAGAACCGCAGCGCGTTGGCGGGGCGCCACACCATGTCCCACAGGGCGCCGGTGAGGCGGCCCAACTCCTCCTGAACGGTGACCTGTTCGGCGATGGTGAGTCCGGCGCCGCCCCACTCGGCGGGCATGTTGACGGCCTGGAGTCCGGCGTCGAGGACGGCGTCCCGGACCTTGGCGTGCGCGTCGGCGGGCAGGCCGTTGTCCTCCTCGCACTGGGTCTCGTAGGTGGCGATGAAGTCGGTGAGGGCGCGCGCGTCGGCCTTGAGCTGAACCTGGAGCGGGGTGAGGCGGAAGTCCATGGAAGTCCTCGCTGGTGAAGGGGCGTCGGGTCAGTGCGTGGGCAGGGCAAGGGCGCGCGTGCCGCGCTTGATGAGCTCGTTGGCGATGATCAGCCGCTGGATCTCGGAGGTGCCCTCCCAGATGCGGTCGACCCGCAGCTCGCGGTACATGCGCTCGACGGCGTAGGTGCGGTCGTAGCCCCGGCCGCCGAAGATCTGCAGGCACCGGTCGGCGACCCGGCCGGCGGCCTCGCTGGCGGCGAGCTTGGCGGTGGAGGCCTTGGCGTGCAGGGTCTTGCGGTCGGTGCCGGGCTGGTCGGCCTCCCAGGCGACCTGGTGGGCGTAGGCGCGGTTGACGGCGATGTCGACGGCGCAGTCGGCGAGCATGCCCTGGATCAGCTGGTACGAGGCGATGGGCGCCCCGAACTGCTCGCGCTCCACGGCCCAGTCCCGGGCGAGTTGGAGGGCGCGCTCGGCCGCGCCGACGGTGCGGGCGGCGATCATCAGGCGTTCGTCGGTGAACCATTCCTTGGTGAGCTCGTAGCCGTTGCCGACGCCGCCGAGCACGTCCTCGTCGGCGACGAAGACGTCGGTGAACGTGAATTCGGGGTGCCCGTTGACGGCGGAGTGCATGAAGTGGGGGACCCTGGTCATCTCGACGCCGGGCGCGGCCCGGTCCACGAAGAACAGCGTGGGCTGCCGCTCGGGTCCCGCGTCCGCCTGGACCAGCAGGAAGTCGGCGATGTCGCCGCAGGTGACGAACCACTTCTCGCCGTTGAGCACCCAGCCGCCGTCGGTGCGGTCGGCGGTGGAGGTGCCGGAGGACGGGTCGGACCCCGCGCCCGGCTCGGTCACCGCGAACGCGTCGAACTTCTCCGCGCGGATCACGGGCAGCAGGTACTTCTCGCGCTGCCGCTCGTCGCCGTAGGCCAGCACGTTGGCGGGCCGCCAGGGGATGTCCCACAGGCAGTTGGTGACCTTGCCGAACTCCTCCTCGACGATGACCTGGTCGAGCAGGCTGAGCCCGGCGCCGCCCCACTCGGCGGGCATGTTGATGGCGTACACGCCGGCGTCCATGGCGGCCCGGGTCAGTTCGGTGACGAGCTGCTGCGGCAGGGGTCCGCCGGCCTGCTCGGACTGGTCCTCGTACCGCATCAGCAGTCGGGCGTACTCGGCGGCGCGACGCTTCAGGTCGGCCTGCTCCGGGGTGTAGCGCATGTCCATGGGGATCTCTTCCAGGTCGGTCGGGCTAGTGCGGCTCGGTCAGGCGAGTACGGCGCGGGAGTCGAGGGCCAGGGCCCCGTCGGGCCGTACGAGAAGGGGGTTGACCTCGATCTCGGCGATCTCGGGGTGGGCGGCGGCGAACGCGGTGATCGTCTCGATGGCGCGCGCGGCCGCGTCGATGTCGACGGGCGGGCGTCCGCGCACCCCGTCGAGCAGGGCGGCGGTGCGCAGTCCGCGCAGCAGGTGCAGGGCGCGGTCGGCGGGCACGGGGGCGAGGGTGAAGGCGATGTCGTGCAGTGCCTCCGCCAGCACTCCGCCGAGGCCCACCATGGCGACCGGGCCGAAGCGGGGGTCCCGGTTGACGCCGACGATCAGCTCGATGCCGTCGCTGAGGTCCGCCATGGCCTCCACGGAGTAGGAGGAGGCGCCGAGCCTGGCGTGCATCTCGCGGAAGGCGGCGAGGAGTTCGTCGGGGCCGGCGAGGCCCAGGGCCACTCCCCCGGCGTCGGACTTGTGGAGCAGGTGCAGGGCCTTGAGCACGTACGGGCCGGTGAACTCCTCGGTCGCGGCGCGCAGTTCGGCCTCGTCGTGGATCTCGCGGGCGGCGGGGAAGGCGAGTCCGGCCGCTTCGAGCGCTCTGCGGGTCTCCGGGTAGCCGCTCTCGCGCAACGGGGTCGCGGGAGGGGGCAGGGGCGTCACGCCGGTGCGCGGTGCGCCGTGTGCCGCGGCGGCCAGTGCGCGGGCGGCGTCCTCGGTGGCTCCGAAGACGGGGACACCGGCGGCGGCGAGGATGCGGCAGCTGGGCGAATCGGGGTACATCGACTGCACGACCAGGGGTTTGGCGGTGGCGCGGTGCCGGTCGGCGATGAGGCGTGCGGCGGCCTGTTCCCCGTCGGCGAGGGCCTTGCCTCCTCCGCCGAGTCCGCCCTCGGCGGCCGCGTAGCCGCCGAAGTAGCCGGTCACCAGTACGGCGTCGGTCTCCTCGGCCGCCAGCAGCACGGCGACCGTCTCCGCGTACGAGCCGGGGTCCTGCTCGCCCATCCCGGCGAGGTCCACCGGGTTGGCGACGGCCGACTGTTCCCACAGCGCGTCCCGCAGCCGCTCCCGCGTCGGCTCGCGCAGTTCGGGCACGGTCAGCCCGGCCGCCTCGACGGCGTCGGCGGCGATGACGCCGTGCCCGCCGCCGTCCGTGAGCACGGCGACCCGGCGGTCGGCCGCCCGGCGTCCGCCGTGCAACGCGGCGAGGACGACGGTGAGTTCGCGCGGGGTGGCGACCAGTTCCACCCCGGCGTCCCGGCAGGCGGCGGCGACGACGTCGGCCGAGGTGGTCAGCGCGCCGGTGTGCGACTGGGCGCTGCGCGCGGAGGCGTCCCCGCGTCCGGCGGTGAGCAGCACCACGGGCTTTCCGGCGTCGGCGGCCGCCTCGGCGAAGGCGCGTCCGTCGCCGAAGTCCTCGGCGTACACGGCGATGGCGCGGGTGCCCTCGTGCCGGGCGCAGTCGGCGAGCAGGTCGACGAGGGTGACGTCGGCCTGGTTGCCGAGCGAGACGAAGCGGGAGAAGCCGAGGCGGTGCGGGCGGAAGCGGAGCTGGAGTTCGAGGGCGAGGTTGCCGCTCTGGCTCAGCAGCGCGACACCGCCGGGTGTGAAGGTGTCGGAGGCCAGGAAGAGGTCGGTGGTGTTGTCCGCCAGGCCGAGGCAGTTGGGCCCGACCATCACGGCGCCGGCGGCGCGGACCCGTTCGGCGACGGCGTCCTGGCGGGCGCGCCCCGCGTCGCCGGTCTCGGCGAACCCGGCGGTGATCGCGACGATGGCCCGTGCTCCGCACCGCAGCGCCTCGTCGACGGCGTCCTCGAAGCCGGCCGCGGGCACGGAGACCACGGCCAGGTCGACGGATTCGCCGATCGCGCTCAGGCTGGGCGCGACGCTGCGGCCGAGGACCGTGCCGCCGCGCCGGTTGACCAGGTGGACGGGGCGGCGGCCGTTTGCCCGGATGGCCTGGGCTGCGATGGCGTGGCCGTACTTGGCCGGGTCGTCGCTGGCTCCGACGACGGCGACGGATACGGGGTCGAACAGGGCCGACAGGTCACGTCCCATGTCACTTCACCAGCCTCAGCGCGGAGTTGGGGCAGGCGGCGACGGCGGCCTCGGCGGCGTCCTGATCGCCCGGCGGCACTTCGGTCGTGCGTATCAGCGCGTAACCGAAGTCGTCGAGGTCGATCAGCTCGGGTGCGGGTTCCTGGCAGAGGCCGTAGCCCTGGCAGCGGGTGGAGTCCAGCAGGAGTTTCACGGTGCGGTCCTTTCGGCGCGGCGAGGTCTGGGGTGGGAGGAGGGCCGGGATCCGGCTCAGGGCACGGTCACGGTGAAGCGGCGCCCGTCCTCGGGTGCCGGGCCCGCGCAGGCGGGACAGACGGAGCGGCAGTGGGCGTCGACCGCGTCGGGGAAGTGGGCGAGGAGGGTGACGACGACGCGGGCGGCGGCGTCGAGCAGTGCGCAGGCCCCGCGGCCGGGCAGTTGTTGCGACCAGCGGTGCAGCTTGCCGACCGTGTCGTGGCTCGCCTCCCCGCTTGCGACGGCGGAGAGGGCCTTGGTCATCGCCCCGGTGCCGGAGAGGCACACCCCGCACTGCCGGGCGCTCTGTGCCCCGAGATAGGCGGCGGCCTCGACGGCGACGGCGACCGGGCAGTCGTCGGGGTGCAGGAAGTGCAGTGCCCCGCAGCCGAGGGCCGCGCCGGCCGCGTTCAGGCTGTCGTGGTCGAGCGGCAGGTCCGTCCAGCCCTGGCCGTACAGCCCGCCGAACAGGCCTCCCAGCAGCACCGCCTCGGCCCTGCCGTGCCCGCACACATCGGCGAGGACCTTGAGATGCGCGCCGACGGGCACCTCCACGAGCGCGGCATCGCCTTCGCCGCCGCCCGAGAGGGTCACCAGGTGGGTCCCCGCGACGGCGTCCGCCTCGTCGGGGCGCGAGTACATCACGGCGATTCGGGCCAGCGTCTCCACGTTGGCGACCAGCGTGGGCGCGCCGCCGACACCGGCCTCGAACGGGCGCGGCGGCTTCGCCGTGGGCAGCGCCGGGCCGCCGTTGACGCGCCGTACGACGGCGGTCTCCTCCCCCGCGACGTAGGTGTGCTCCGTCCGCACCACGTCGATGCGCAGCTCGGGGGAACTCTCGGCGAGCGCCCGTCGCACGGCCCGCTCGGCTTCGGCGTCCGAGAGGTAGACGAAGCCGCGTCCGGCGCCGGTCACGGCGGCGGCCAGCCGCAGTCCGTCGAGGACGACGTGCGGGCGATGCCGCAGCAGCCAGCGATCCTTCACGGAGCCCGGCTCGCCCTCCTCCCCGTTGGCGACGACGACACGCGGGCCCGGTGCGTCCCGGACGGCACGGAGCTTGACCGCGGCCGGGAAGCCGGCCCCGCCTCGGCCGCGCAGACCCGCGGCGGCGATGCGGTCGAGCAGCCGGTCGGGCGCGACCAGTGGTGCGTAGCCGCCCCCGGCGAGGTAGCCGCCGATGTCCTCGCCGCCGGGCAGCCCGGCCTCGGACGGGGACGGGGACGGGGACGGGACGAGGAGGCCCCTCCGTCCTTCGGGGAGGAGGGAGAACACGCCGGTCATATGGTGCTCCAGGGCTCGGAGGGGCCGGCGAGCGCGGGTTCGGGGCGGGCCCTGAGGCGCGCCAACGCCCGCTCCAGGTCCCGTCGTTGGGGGGCGGTGCGGTCGTAGCCCGCCCCGGGCAGGCCGATCAGCATGCGGTGGTGGTCGAGGACGACCTCGCCGGCGAGCAGGGCCGCTTCCGGGTCGGCGCTCCGGGATCCGGCGGCCTGGACGACCAGGTCGGTGACCTCGCGCAGGTAGCGCAGCCAGCCGCGCTGTGTGCCGCGCAGGACGAGCCGCTCGACGCGGTGGCGCTCGGCGGCGACGAGGGCCGACGGTGGCCGGCCGGCCGCCGGGGACCGCAGGGCGGCCACCGCGGCGGGCAGCTCCTGTTCGGGCTCCGGCGTGAGGCCGAGCCAGACGAGACTGCGGTGAGCGCTCATGCGTGCCTCCGGGGTCGCTCCGTCGCCGGGTGGACCGGAGACAGGGGTGGCGCGCCCATGACGTGGGACGGGGATGCTCCGGTGCCGTGACGCGAGGGGGCGGGGAGCTGTGGTGGGTGTCCGGATCCGGACACCTGACGTGGCGCGGACTGGTGGCCCGCGGCTTGCGGAGTGCGCCTGGGCATCCGTCTGCAAGTCGGGGCCGTCTACCTGCCCAGAGACTAACTAACTAATTAGTCAGCCCACAAGTCTTGACTTGCCTGCGTCGCGGTCCCACTCTGACTAACCAATCAGTCAGCCGGATCGCGGCAGGCCCGGAAGCCGTACCTGCCCCTGTCCCGGCCCATCCCTCACCGCCCATCGCCGCAAGCGCGGCGCGGAGGAGGACCCCCGTGAACCCCTCGACGACCCGGGCAGCCGACGCCGTCTCCCCTGCCCGGCCCGAGCCGCCCCCCGAGCTCCCCGGGGAGGCCCTGCCGGCCCGCTACTACACGGATCCGGCCATCGCACAGGCGGAGACCGACCGTATCTTCGCCAAGTCCTGGCAGCTCGTCTGCCACGAGTCCGACCTTCCCGGCCCCGGCGCGCGGCTGGCCGCCACCGCAGCGGGCCGGGAGGTGCTGGTGGTCCGCACCGAGGAAGGTGGCCTCGCCGCCCACCTCAATGTGTGCCGGCATCGCGGCACCCGCCTGGTCACCGACCCGGAGCCGTCGGGCAAGGCGATCCGCTGCCCGTACCACGGCTGGACCTACAAACTGGACGGCAGCCTGGTCGGGGCCCCCGAGGCACGCCGGATCCCCTGCCTGGACAAGCCGAAGCTCGGTCTCCACCCGGTCAACGTGGAGTCCTTCCTGGGCTTCGTCTTCGTCAACCTGGACCTGGAGGCGACCCCGCTCGCGGAGAGCTGCAAAGGGCTGGCCGAGGCCGTCGGCCACTACGCCGGGGCCGATCTGGTGCCCGTCGGCAAGCACCGTATCCACGACCTGTCGGGCGGCGAGGAGCAGAACGCCAACTGGAAGGTGATCGTCGACAACTATCTGGAGGGCTACCACGTCCCGGTCGCCCACCCCTCGCTGATGCGACTGCTCGACTACGCCGCGTACACGGTGGACGTGCAGGAGAACTACGTCCTGTTCGAGTCGCCGCTGCGCGACAAGCCCTCCTCGAACTGGACCGAGCGGCTCTACCAGCGGCTTGCGATGCCGATGCCGGGGCTGGTCGAGGCCGACCGGCGGGTGTGGCGTTACGCCGTGATCTACCCGAACACGCTCATCGACTTCTACCCTGACCACGTGCTCGCGTGGACCGCCCTGCCCACCGCCCAGGACCGGGCGGCGATCCCAGGCGCCTTCTACACCAAGACCGGCGAGGGCCTGCGCACCCGGCTGGCCCGGCGGCTCAACATCCACATCGGCTGGGTCACCAACGACGAGGACGCCGAGCTGGTGGAGCGTGTCCAGGCCGGTATGCGGACGCCCGGTTTCGAGCCGGGTCCGCTGTCGCAGCGCGAGGCCGGCGTCGGCTGGTTCGCGCGCCGGGTCAGGGACGACCTGGACGGGGACACGCGGTGACGCCCCCGGCCGCACCTGTTTCGCCGCGCTCGCGTACCGACGTACGTCACCTGATGGCGTTATCGCCGGCCTTCTGAGCTGCGCACGCACCCTCCCCAGACCGGTCATCACTGCGGAATCAGGGCCTGAAGTGAGCCGACCAGCCGGTCCGCCCTGGACTTGTGCCGTTCCTCGACGGAGAGGACGTTCCATGTCCCCCGAGGTACCACCGCCGACCCGACGCGCCATGCTGCGGGCGGGCGCCTGCGGCTTGCTTGGCGCCGCGGTCAGCGGCTGCGGGTTCATGCCCGCCAAGAAACCCGACGCCGACCAGCTCGCCCCGGTCGAGGCGCGCGTCGACGGCGATCTCGTCTACTTCAACTGGGCCGACTTCGTCGACCCGTCCGTGTTCAAGGGCTTCGAGAAGGAGTACGGCGTCAGGGTCATCCAGTCGAACTTCGACTCGATGGAAGGCATGGTCGCCAAGCTCAACGCGGGCAACCGCTACGACATCATCTTTCCCACGGCCAAATGGGCCCAGCGACTGGCGCGCGGCGGCCGGCTGCGCCGTATCGACCACTCCCGGCTCGCCCACTCCCAGGCCATATTCGGGACGTACGACTACTTCGCCGACCCGTGGTACGACCCCGGTTCCGCGCACACCGTCCCCTTCACCGCGTACAAGACCGGTATCGGCTGGCGGCGCGACAAGATCGGTGAGCTCACCGATTCCTGGCGGGACCTGTGGAACGACCGGGCCAAGGGCAAGGTCTTCCTGCTGGACGACCGCGACGAGGTCCTCGGTATGGGTGCCCTCGCGCTCGGCCTCGACGTCAGCACCGGCAACACCGGCGACCTCGACCGGATCACGTCCCTGCTGGGCACCCTGCGGCCGCGGCTGCGTGGATTCTCCAGCGACAGCTACAACAACCTCCTCAACGGCAACGCGCTGATTCAGCAGGCCTGGAGCGGCGACATGGCCGCCATGCTCTACCAGGCCGACGACCCCTCCGTGTTCGGGTTCCAGGCCCCCAAGGAGGGCACGCCGATCAACTCCGACTGCTACGCCATCCCCTGGAACGCCCCTCACCCCGGCACGGCGATGCTGTTCATCGACTACATGCTGCGGCCGGAGAACGTGAAGAAGAACATCGAGTACATCGGCTACCCGATGCCGGTCGCGGGCAGCGAGAAGACCTACGCCAGCCTGGTCGAGCCCTTCCCCGAGTGCCTGGTCACCCAGGACGACTTGAAGGCCGACGTGTCCTTCCGCAACGGCGACCGCGCGGCGGAGGACGCCCGCGACACCGCCTGGACCCATGTGAAGGCGGGCTGAGACATGGCACTGCTGCGCCCCTCGTCCCGCGCCCGTCGCCGGGACACCTCCGGGAACCGGATGTGGCTCTGGTTCATGCTGCCGGGCACCCTGTGGATGACCGGCTTCCTGATCGCCTCGCTGGCCCTCGTCGCCGTCCTCGCGGTCGGCACCACCGACGAGCTCGGCAACCCGCGCTTCGGCTTCGACCTGGCCGGGGTGCGCGCCCTCACCGACCCCGCCTACACCGAGGTCCTGGCCCGCTCCCTCGGCTATGCCCTGCTGACCTGCGTGATCTGTCTGTTGATCGCCTATCCGGTGGCGTACACGATCGCCCTTCACGGCGGCCGGTACAAGCACGCGCTGATCGCCGCCATCGTGGTGCCGTTCTTCGCCAACTACCTGGTGCGGATGTACGGCTGGTCGGTGGTCCTGTCCGACGACGGGCCGGTGCTGCGCGCCCTGCGCGCGGTCGGTCTGGCCGACTCGGGCACGAAGATCCTCAACAGCGGCTTCGGCGTGGTCGCGGGACTGGTCTACGGCTTCGTCGTCTTCATGATCATCCCGCTGTACGCGGCCCTGGAACGCCTCGACGTCTCCCTCATCGAGGCCGGCCGCGACCTGTACGGCGGCCCGGTCCGCACCTTCTTCTTCGTCACCCTGCCCGCCACCCGGCAGGGCGCGGCGGCCGGGCTCGTCCTGGTCTTCCTGCCCGCGATGGGCGACTTCGTCAGCGCACAGCTCATGGGAGGCCCGGACCAGATCATGATCGGCAACCTCATCCAGGACAAGTTCTTCCAGGGCCAGAACTGGCCGCTCGGCTCGGCCCTCACCATGCTGCTGATGCTGGTCCTGCTGATCGGGATGCTCGGCTATCTGCGGCGCACCCGCAAGGACGAGGCGGAGGCCCTGCGATGACCCTGGTCCGCACCCCCTCCGCCACCGCCCCGGCCCGTCCCTCCGCCCGCACGCGCATCCGCCGACGCGCCCACCGCAAGCCTCGCGTGCTCATCGCGATCACCGGGCTGTTCTTCGCCCTGCTCTACCTGCCCATCGCCGTCGTCGCCCTCTTCTCCTTCAACTCCCAGAAGTCGCTGACCGTGTTCGACGGGTTCAGCCTGCGCTGGTACCGCGCCTTCGTCCACGACGACGTCCTGATCGCCTCCCTGGGCACCAGCCTGCGCATCTCCCTGGTGGCGATGGTCGGTTCGGTGCTCCTCGGGGCGGCGCTGGCGCTCGGTCTGGTCCGCTGCCGCACCCGGCTCGGCTCACTGGCCGGACTGATCATGCTGGTGCCGCTGATCACGCCGGAGATCGTCACGGGCGTGGCCTCGATGCTGCTGTTCAAGGGCCTGGGCGTGCCCCTGTCCACCGGCACGGTGATGCTCGCCGAGATCACCTTCTCCATCTCGTACGTCACCGTCATCCTGCGCTCCCGGGTCGCCGCGCTGAACCCGGAGGTGGAGGAGGCCGCGATGGATCTCGGCGCCACGCGGTGGCAGGCGGTCCGGCTGGTGACCCTGCCGGCGCTGCTGCCCGCGGTGCTCGCCTCCGCCGTACTGATCTTCGCGCTGGTCTTCGACGACTTCGTGCTCGCCTACTTCACCACCGGCGTCGACCCGCAGCCCCTGTCGGTGCGGATCTACTCGGCGATCCGCTTCGGCGTGCAGCCCACCATCAACGCGCTCGGCACGCTGATGCTCGCCGGATCCATCGCGCTGATCGCCCTGGCCCTGTTCATCCCGCGCCTCTTCGGCCGCCGCGGCGGCCTCGACATCCTCTCCGGAGAGTGATCCCCATGGACGCGACCCCCGCCGTCCGGCTCGACGGTGTCTCCAAGCAGTTCACGGACTCCTACGCCGTCCACCGCCTGGACCTCGACATCGAGGCCGGCCACTTCTTCTCCCTGCTGGGCCCGTCGGGCTGCGGCAAGACCACGACCCTGCGCATGATCGGCGGGTTCAGCGATCCCACCGAGGGTGCGGTGGTGCTGGCCGGTGAGGACGTGACCGCCCTGCCGCCGAACAGGCGCAACGTCAACACCGTCTTCCAGAGCTACGCCCTGTTCGACCATCTGAGCGTCGCCGACAACGTGGGCTTCGGCCTCAAGCGCCGGGGCGTCGCCAAGGCCGAGATACGCCGGCGTGTCGGCGAGATGCTGGAGCTGGTCCAGCTCGCGGGTCTCGCCGACCGGGGGCCCCGTACCCTCTCGGGTGGCCAGCGCCAGCGCGTCGCCCTGGCCCGTGCGCTGGTCAACCGCCCGGCCGTGCTGCTGCTCGACGAACCGCTGGCCGCCCTCGATCTGAAACTGCGCCGCCAGATGCAGGTGGAGCTGAAGCAGATCCAGCGCGAGGTCGGCATCACCTTCGTCTTCGTCACCCATGACCAGGACGAGGCGCTGACGATGTCCGACCGGATCGCGGTGATGAACGAGGGCCACATCGAGCAGTGCGGCACGCCGGAGGACATCTACGAGCACCCCGGCACCCGCTTCGTCGCCTCCTTCATGGGCACCTCCAACCTGATGACCGGCACGTACCGGGATGGCGAGGTGACGCTGGAGAAAGGGCCCGCCCTGGCCGTCGGCGCGCGTTCCGGTATCGCGGACGGCACCGCCGTCAGCGTGTCCGTGCGCCCCGAGAAGATCTGGCTGTCGGACTTCGAGCCGGGCATGTCGATGCAGAGCGGGGTGATCCGCGAGACCGTCTACAGCGGCCCGACCACGACGTATCTGATCGAACTCGCCCCGGGCGTCACGCTGTCGGTGCTGGAGCAGAACACGGCCCGCGCCCGCATGGAGGACCGCTGGAGCGGCGGCGAGACGGTGGAGTTCGGGTGGCGGCCCGAGCACTGCCTGGTCCTGGCCTGACCCACCCCTGACGAAAGCGAAACCCATGCATCACGACGTGATCGTGCTCGGCGCCGGTCTCGCCGGGCTCGCCGCCGCCCGGGACCTGGCCGCCGCCGGCACCGACGTGCTGGTCCTGGAGGCCCGGGACCGCGTCGGCGGCCGGGTCGAGCAGACCCGCACACCCGACGGCCGAACCGTCCAGCTGGGCGGTGAGGTCGTCGGCCGCGGGCACACCGCCTATCTCCAACTCGCCAAGGAACTCGACCTCGACCTGATCCCCAGCTATGTCGACGAACCCGGCCGCATCACCCGCGCCACCCCGGAGGGGCGCTCGGCCGGCAATCCACCGCACTGGTTCGGCCCCGGTGACCCGGCCCTGCACGAGCGCCTGAGTGCCGAGTTCACCGCCCTCACCGCCACCGTCGACCCCGACGACCCCTGGTCCCATCCGGACGCCACCGCCCTGGACCGCCTCTCGGTGGCCGACTGGCTGCGCTCGCGTCAGGCCACCCCGGCCGTCGTACGCCTGTGGGACATCGGCCAACTCGCCCTGGCGGGCGGCTCGTACGAGCGGATCTCCCTGCTGGCCGCGCTGCGCAAGAGCGCTGCGGTCCCCGGTTCGGGCACGGGCGACTACGACTACGACGACTGGGAGGGGCTGCGGCTCGCGGAGGGCTCGGCGACGCTCGCCGAGGTCCTGGGCCGCGAGCTGGGTCCGCGGATCCGGCTCGGCTCGCCCGTCGCAGCGCTGGACGTCCGCCCCGGCCGGTGCGCCGTGCGTCTGGTCTCCGGCGAGGCCCTCACCGCCGGCGCCGTGGTGAGCGCCCTGCCGGTCGGCCCGCTGCGGGATGTCGCCGTCAGCGGTGTGAGCGAGGCACGGCTCGCCTCGCTGCACCGGCAACGCCACGCCACGGCCGCGAAGTTCGCCGCCGTCTACGACCGTCCGTTCTGGCGGGACGCCGATCTGAACGGCCTGTCCGAGGCGGAGGGAGTGCTGGGCAGCACCTGGCCGCAGAACGAGGGCGTCCTGTCGGCGCTGATCCCGCCCGAGCGGTACGGCGTCCTGCTCGGCACCCCGCCCCGGCTGCGCACCCCCGAGCTGCTCGCCGAGATGGCCGGCATGTTCGGCGACGAGGCACTGCGGCCGAGCGCCTGCCATCTGCGGCTGTGGGGCAGCGACCCGTGGACGCAGGGGTACGTCACCCAGTGGCCGCCGGGTGAGGTCATGGCCGTCGGCCCGCTGCACGGCACGCATGAACCGCCGTTCTACGTCTGCGGCTCCGACCAGTGGGTCGCCGGATACATGGAGGGCGCCGTCCGCACCGGCCGCGCCGCCGCCGAGGAGGCGCTGCACCGTGGCTGACACCGACGGGCCGAACCGGGCCCTGACCGGCAACGACCGGCTCAACCACATCGGCGGCAAGGAGGTTCCGGCCGCGTCCGGTGCCACCCTGGCGTTGATCGACCCCGCCACCGGACTCCCCCACGGCACGGCTCCGCTCTGCGGCCCCGAAGACGTGGACGCGGCCTGCCGGGCGGCCGAAGAGGCCTTCCCTGCCTGGTCGTCGACGACTCCGGCCGAACGGCAGTCGGCGCTGTTGCGCATCGCCGACGCCCTGGAGCGGCAGGCCGAGGCGGTGGCCCGCGCCGAAGTCACCGACACGGGCAAGCCCCGCGCCCTGTTCCTCGCGGACGAACTGCCGGCGATCGTGGACGTGTTGCGGTACTTCGCCGGTGCCGCCCGGAACCTGCCGGGCGCGGCGGCCGCCGAGTACACGCCGGGCCGTACCTCCGTACTGCGGCGCGAGCCGGTCGGTGTGTGTGCCCAGATCACGCCGTGGAACTACCCGCTGATGATGGCCGTATGGAAGGTCGCCCCGGCGCTCGCGGCCGGCAACACCGTGGTCCTGAAGCCGTCCGACACGACGCCGTCGTCGGCGGTGCTGCTGGCCCGGCTGGCCGCCGAGCACCTGCCGCCCGGTGTGCTGAACGTGGTGTGCGGCGACCGTGAGACGGGGCGTGCCCTCGTCGCCCATCCGCTCGTGCGGCTGGTGGCCGTCACCGGGAGTGTCCGCGCCGGAAAGGAGATCGCCGCGGCGGCGGCCGCCGACCTCAAGCGGCTGCACCTCGAACTCGGCGGCAACGCTCCGGTGTTGGTCCACGCGGACGCCGATCTCGACGACGCGGTCGAGCAGTTGTCGTCGCTGTCCTTCTACAACGCGGGGCAGGACTGCACGGCGGCGACCAGGATCCTGGTGGACCGGCGGATCCACGACCGCTTCCTCGCCCTCTTCGCGGACCGGGCGGCCGGGCAGCGCCCCGGAGCGCCGGACGACGCGCACGCCGCGTTCGGCCCGCTGGCGAATTCCGCCCAACTCGCCTCCGTGACCGGCCTGTTGGAGCGGCTACCGGGGCACGCCGAGGTCGTCACGGGTGGCGCGGCGCTGGACCGGCCCGGCTACTTCCACCAGGCCACACTGGTCGCCGGGGTGCGGCAGGAGGACGAGATCGTGCAGGGAGAGGTGTTCGGCCCGGTCGTCACCGTCCAGCCGTTCACCGACGAGTCCGAGGCCATCCGGCTGGCCAACGACGTACCCCAGGGCCTCGCCGCGAGCGTCTGGACCCGGGACCACGACCGCGCCATGCGGGCCGGCCGGGCGCTGCGGACCGGCATCGTCTGGGTCAACACCCATGGCACGACGGTGTCGGAGATGCCGCACGGCGGCGTACGCCACTCCGGGTACGGCAGTGACCTCTCCCTCACCGGTCTGCTCGACTACACGCAGGTCAAGCACCTCATGCTGTGACGGGTGCGATCCGTTTCGCGGCTCAGAGCTTGGCGCCGAAGGCCTGCGTCCACCAGGGGCCGCCCGCGCCGTCGTGGATGCCGACGCCGATGTCCTTGAACGAGCAGTTGAGGATGTTGGCGCGGTGGCCGGGGCTGTTCATCCAGGATTCCATCACGGCCGCCGGGGTCTGCTGGCCCATCGCTATGTTCTCGCCGTACGTGGACCAGCGGTAGCCGGCCGCGGTGATGCGCTGGCCGGGGTCGGCGCCGTCCGGGTTGGTGTGGTCGAAGAAGTCGCGGGCGTCCATGTCCGCGGAGTGGCCCTGCGCGGCCTTGTTCAGCAGGGAGTCCTCGGCGAGCGGACCACAGCCGGCGTTCGCCCGCTCCTTGTTCACCAGCGCGACGACCTGCCCGACCTTGTCGGTGGGGGCCGACTGTGGCTGGGGCGTGCTGGACGCGGTCCGCGTCGGCTGTGGGGTCGGCCGGGGCGTCGGCGTGGCCTTCTTGGTCGGTTTGGGGGTTGTGGAGGGGGTTGCCTTCTTCGACGGCGAGGCGGACGGCGACGGGGACTTGGAGGGCGACGGGGAGGTCTCCAGGGGGCGCTCCGACAGGTCGGCCACGGGGGCTCCGGCGGTGCGCGCGGCGGTCGGCTCCTCGGTTCCGGTTCCGGTGCCGGGGTCGGAGTCGAAGTACCAGAATCCGCCACCCGCGACGCAGGCCGCCACGACGGCGCCTCCGACGGCCCGGCGCTTGATACGGCGACGTCGGCGGGCCTCGCCACGGGACACGGTCCGGCCACCCGAGGCGCGGTGCCCCGCTCCCCCGCCCGATCCGGCGTGCCCCGATGACGCGTTCACGGCCGAGGCCGAGCCGACCGGGGCCATCCCGCCGGAAGCGGCAAGCACCCTCTCCAGCAGCGCGGGCGTGGCGACCACCAACGCGAGGCCGGCCAGCAGCCCTTCGGCCGGCATCAACCCGCTCCACAGACCGGAACAATGCATGCAATCCCGGGCATGCCTGGCTATTCGCTTGCGCCACAGGGCCGAGGGCCGGCCGTCCCAGGACCCGAGCACAGCGTGCAGCTCCGCGCAGCGCGGCCGCGCGTCGAGCGCCCGTACCACCACCCGGGCCGCCTCCAGCTGCGCCTTCATCCGCTGCACCCGTACCGCCGCGTGCTGCGGGGACAGCTCCAGGGCCGCGGCGACCTCGGCCCGGGTCAGCTCGCCGGCGCACTCCAGCCACCACAGCGACAGCAGCCCCCGGTCGTCGGGCTCCAGCCAGCGGGTGGCGCGTGCCGTCTCCTGGCGCTGGCCGGACAGCTGGAGCTGCACCATCGTCAGGTCCACGAAGTCGGCACCCGGATCCGCGAGGTCCTCGGCCTCCTCGACGCCGCCCGGGGCGGACTGCCGGTCGTGCCAGTGCGCCCGGACCTGGTTCATCGCGATGGCCACCAGCCAGGAGCGGAAGCTCTCGGGGGTGCGCAGTCCGCCGAGCGAGTCGAGGGCGCGGAGCATCGTCTCCTGGACCACGTCGTCGACGTCGACGGAGCCGTTCAGAGCCCTCCCCACAACGTTGTAGACCAACGGGAGGTACGCACTGACCAGGGCGTCCTGAGCCTCCGGGTCACCGCTGCGGGCGGCGCTCACCAGTGCCGCGAGTTCCCTCGTGCGCTCTGTACTCATCAAAAACTTCCCTGTCCTCGACGCCGGGCGATGCTGTCCGATACCTGGGAGATCGCTCGGTGGGCCGCGGATAACAGTTCCTCGGAATTTTCTTCGGACGCTTGTTCCCCGAGAGCCTCACGAGGCGCGCCCTGCCGCGCAATGGGCAACGTCACATCAGGACGGCAGAGTTCAGCGGAACGTACGGGTATAGGCCGAATGCCCGCACTCGTACTCCCCCTCGGTCAGTCCCGGTTGTCCTGGTACGCGGCGAGGAGGAAGAGCCAGATCTCGCTGACGGTGGGGAAGGGGGCGATGGCGTGCCGCAGGCGTTTGAGCGGAATCTCGCCGACGACCGCGACGGTGGCGGAGTGCAGGAGGTCGCTGACGCCCGGGCCGACGAAGGTGACGCCGAGCAGGATGTCCCGGTCGAGGTCGACGACCAGGCGGGCGTGGCCCGGGTAGTCGTCGGCGTGGAGGTTGGCGCCCTGGGCGGCGCTGAAGTCGAGGTCGACGGTCTGGATGCGGTGACCGGCACGCTCGGCCTGCTCGGCGGTCAGGCCCACTGCGGCCGCCTCGGGGTCGGTGAAGAACACCTGGGGCACGGCGTACTGGTCGGCGGTGGTGGCGTGGTCGCCCCACGGACCGTCGTCCAGGGGCCGGCCGGCGGCGCGGGCCGCGATGGCGTCGCCCGCGGTACGGCCCTGGTACTTGCCCTGGTGGGTGAGCAGCGCGCGGTGGTTGACGTCGCCGAGGCCGTAGAGCCACCCTCCCTCGACGCCCTGGACGAGGCAGGTGGTGTCGACGTCCAGCCAGGAGCCCGGGGTGAGCCCGACCGTGTCCAGACCGATGTCGCCGGTGCGCGGGGCGCGGCCCGTGGCGAGCATGACCTCGTCGACCTCCAACTCGCCTCCGTCGTCGAGGGTGACGGTGACCGGGCCCTTCGGGTCGGGGCGGCGCAGCGCGGTCACCTGCACGCCGATGCGTACGTCGGCGCCCGCGTCGCTGAGCCCCTGGGCGACCAGTTCGCCGGCGAAGGGCTCCATGCGCGGAATGAGTCGGCGGCGCGCGAGCAGGGTGACCCGGGAGCCCAGGCCCTGCCACAGGGTGGCCATCTCCACGCCGACCCCGCCACCGCCGACCACGGCGAGCCGGCCGGGCACGGTGCTGGAGTCGGTGCCGTGCCGGTTCGTCCAGGGCCGGGCCTCCTCGATGCCCGGGAGGTCGGGCAGCACGGGGTCGCTGCCGGTGGCGACGGCGACCGCGTGCCGGGCGGCGAGGGTCTGGCGCGCACCGTCGTCGCGGGTGACCGTGACCCGGCGGGGGCCGTCGATCCGGCCGTGGCCGCGGAAGAGGTCGGCGCCGATGGACTTGACCCACAGGGCCTGGCCGCTGTCGTCCCAGTCGCTGACGTAGCGGTCGCGGCGGGCGAAGACACGGTCGGTGTCGATCCGGCCGGTGACGGCCTGCCGGGCGCCGTCCACGCGGCGGGCGTCGGCGACCGCGATCACCGGCCGCAGCAGTGCCTTGCTGGGGACGCAGGCCCAGTAGGAGCATTCACCGCCGACGAGTTCGCGTTCCACGACGGCCACCGACAGACCGGCGGCGCGGGCGCGGTCGGCGACGTTCTGGCCGACCGGGCCGGCGCCCAGCACGATCACGTCGTACGTAACGGTTCCCGGGGTCTCCTGCGCCTGGCTCATGGCTTCCTCGCCTCACGAGACGGATCCGTGCGTACCCGACTCATGTAACCGCGCGGTGCCCGTGGTCCGCCGCAGTACGTCCATACGGCTCACGGCCACACACCCGCCCTGGTGACCGGCGATCAGCGTGCCTTCGCGCCGTCCCGGCGGGTCCGTACGGCGACCGCGGCGAGCAGCGCGAGGACGACGACCGTGAACCATGTCGTCGCGTCGGTCAGGCTCATCGCACGGCTGGCTACGCCGAGGCCAACGGGCAGCAGGGCCAGGCCCAGGTAGGAGACGAGGAACAGTCCGGCGAGGGCTTCGCCGCGCTGGGCCGGTGCGGCGGCGCCGGCCACCTGTCCGACGGCGGACTTGAACAGGACCCCGGCGCCGACTCCGGCGACGATCCCCGCCAGCAGGAACACGGGCAGGCTGGCCAGGCGCACGCCGATGGCGAGGATGGCCATACCGACTGCCTGGGCGAGCAGTCCGAGGTACCAGCGCGTGCGGGCGCCCAGCCGGCCGGTGACCGTCTGGGCCACCGCGGCGGCGCCGAACACGGCGAACACGACCAGTCCGGCCAGCGCGCGGGAGGGGTGGTGCAGGGTGCCGCCGACGAAGCCGGGGACCACGGAGGTGAACAGCCCGAACACGGCCATGGACGTGAATCCGGCGGCGCCGGCCGTGAGATATCCGCGCTCCCCACGGGTGGCGCCGACCCGTTGCGGACGGTAGGCCGGCCGCACCTCGGGCGCCCGGACGGTCTCGGGGGTCAGTGCGACGGCGGCCACGCCGATCAGCAGCAGGACGACGAAGACGGCGTACGGCAGCAGGAGCGGTGCGGTCAGGTACTGGGCGAGCAGCCCGGCGGCTATGGGGCCGATGCCGAGGCCGCCGATGTTGGCGACGGTCGACACGATCTCGAAGCGTCGCGTGGAGGCGCCGGGGCGGTGGGCGGTGTGCAGTTCGTGCAGATACGCGGTGGCGGTGGCCGTCAGCATCCCGACACCGAGACCGGTGACGAGCCGGGCGAGGATCAGTACCGGCAGCGACGGCTCGGACAGGAACAGCGCGGCGGCGATCAGTTCCAGGACCAGCGCCGCCGTCATGACCTTCTTGCGGCCCAGCCAGTCCGAGACATGCCCGGCGAGCAGCAGGCTGGTCAGCACGCCGACGGCGTAGACGGCGAAGACGACGGTGACCGTGAACGTGGAGAACCCGTCGTGCGCCTGGTACAGCGGGTACAGCGGCGTGGGGACGGTGGAGAACGCCATGGCCGTCACGAACACCGCGGCGACCGTCCAGAACCCGGCGCCGTACCGGTGGGTGGCCTGCGTGCGCGTATGCGGGTCGACGGCTGTGATCAGCGACATCGGAGTGCTCCCATCCGCAGAGGTGGACATGTCGGTTCCAACGCATGCGCGGGGTCACTGTTTCCCATCCGGTGGAGATGATCGAAGATGATGGTTATCTATGTGAGAGATAGCCGACGGCGGAGCCGGAGTGAGGGCCATGGATCTGCGTCAGATGGAGGTCGTCGTCGCGGTCGCCGAGGAGGGCGGGTTCAGTGCCGCGGCCAGGCGGCTGCACGTCGTGCAGTCCGCGGTCTCCGGCACGGTCCGTGCCCTGGAGCGGGAGTTGGGCGCCGCGCTGTTCCAGCGCACCACGCACCGGGTGTCCCTGACCCCCGCGGGGCAGGCCTTCCTGCCCGCCGCCCGCGCCACCCTGCGCGCCGCCCAAGAGGCCAGGACCGCGGTCGATCTCGCCCGGGGCGAGCTGCGCGGGGAGATCACGATCGGCGTGATGCAGGGCCTGTACGCCGGCCTGCCGACGGCTCTCGCCGCGTTCCACGCGGAGCACCCGGGCGTGGTGCTCCGACTGCGGCAGGCGCCGGCCGAGGACATCCCGCGGGCCGTGCGCGACGGAACCCTCGACCTGGCGGTGGCCGCCCTGGACCCCCCGTCGCCGCGCGGTCTGGCGACCCGGCTGCTGTCACGGGAGGAGATGGTCCTGGTGACCGCCCCGACGACGGATCTGCTGCCGCCCGAGGGTCCGGTCACCCTGGCCGAGGCCGCGCAGCTGCCGCTGGTGGACTTCTCCCCCGGCTGGGCGGTCCGGCACGCGGTCGACAAGGCGTTTCGCGCAGCCTCCCTCGATCGCACCGTCGCCTTCGAGGTGAACGACCTCCTGGCCGCGGCCGACCTGGTCCGGCACGGCCTCGGCGTGTGCATCATGCCGCCGTCGCTCGCCGCCCGCTTCCCCGAACTCCCCGTACGTCCCTTCGCGGCGCGCGCACCGACGTGGATGATGGGGGTCGTCCACCCGCGCGGGGACACACACCCCGCGGTGACCGCCCTGCTGCGCCACATCGGACGAGGATGAGCGGCGTCACGAACTCCGCGGGGAACTAGGTCATTTGGTCGAAGCCACAGCAAACGGCGCGACCTAGCTTGTTGCTGGTCAGAGTACTTTCGGCCATCAAGGAGCAGTGACTTGAGTACTGTCAGGAACATCGTTCTCGTGCATGGCGGATTCGTCGACGGATCCGGCTGGCAGCCGGTGCACCGCCTCCTCACCCGCGACGGCTTCAACGTCAGCATCGTGCAGAACCCGACCCTCTCGCTGCAGGACGACGTGACGGTCACCCACCGGGTCCTCGACGCGCAGGACGGTCCGGCCGTGCTGATCGGCCACTCCTACGGCGGGGCCGTCATCACCGAGGCCGGCGGGCACGACAAGGTGGCCGCGCTCGTCTACGTCGCGGCCTTCGCCCCGGACAAGGACGAGTCCGTCGCCACCCTCATCGCCGACCCGGTTCCCGGCGCGCCCGTGCCGCCGATCCTGCCGCCCCAGGACGGCTTCCTGCTCCTGGACCGGGAGAAGTTCGCCGCCTCGTTCGCGGGTGATCTCCCGGCCGAGGACGCCCAGTTCATGGCCGACTCGCAGGTCCCCTGGGGTGTGGACGCGCTGGGCGGGACCGTCACCGAGGCCGCTTGGCGTGCCAAGCCCAGCTGGTACCTCGTCGCCACCGACGACCGCATGATCCCTCCGGCCGCGCAGCGCGCGATGGCCGAGCGGGCCGGCGCCACGGTGAGCGAGTCCGCCGGAAGCCACGCCTTCTACGTCTCCCGGCCCGAGGCCGTGGCCGAGCTGATCAAGCAGGCCGCCGCCGCCCACCAGGCGTGACCGCGACGAAGGCAGAGAGGCACAGAACATGAACAAGAAGGTCATGAGAAACGGAATCGTCGCCGCGACCGCCGCGAGCGCACTCGCCGCGGCCCTCCTGGCGACGACGGCCGAGGCGACGCCGGCGTCCACCCCGACGGACGGCGCCAAGCCGACCGTCGTGCTCGTGCACGGTGGCTTCGCCGACGCGTCCGCGAGCTGGAACGACGTGATCAGACGGTTGCAGAAGGACGGCTATCCGGTCGTCGCGCCCGCCAACCCGCTGCGTGGACTGCCCACCGACGCGCCCTACCTGGCCAGTGTGCTGAAGTCCGTCGAGGGTCCGATCATCCTCGCCGGGCACTCCTACGGCGGAGCGGTCATCACCAACGCCGCGGCCGGCAACCCCAACGTCAAGGCCCTCGTCTACATAGCCGCGTTCGTGCCCGACAAGGGCGAGCAGGTCGGCGAGCTCCTCGAGAAGTTCCCCGGCAGCAAGATCCCGGACGCCGTCGACCCGGTGCCGTTCCCGAACCCCGACGGCAGCACGGGGACTGACCTGTACCTCAAGGCCGACAAGTTCCGCGGTGCGTTCGCCGGGGACCTACCGGTGTCGGTCACCAACGTGATGCAGGCGGCGCAGCGGCCGTTCAGCGCCTCGTCCCTGACCGACGTCACCAAGGACGCGGCCTGGCACGACATCCCCTCCTGGGGTCTGGTTGCGGCGTCGGACAACGCCATCCCGCCGGCGCTCCAGCGCTTCGAGTACAAGCGCGCCAACGCCCGCGGCACTGCGGAGGTTTCGGGTGCCTCCCACTCCGTCATGATCAGCCACCCCGGTGCGGTCACCAAGATCATCGAGAGAGCGGACCGCGGCACCCGCTGATCGCCCCCCCGTTCGCGACAGCCCGCCTCTCGTGAGGCGGGCTGTTCGCTTCTGTGCCCGTTCCCTTCCCGTTGCCGGGAACTGAGCGTCACGGATTCGGGCCGGTCAGCGCGTCGCGCAGGCCGGCCCTCGAGGTGACGTTCAACTTCCGGAAGACGCCCCGCAGATGGGCGGCCACGGTGCGGGGCGAGAGGTAGAGCTGCGCGGCGATCTGCTTGTTGGTCAGTCCCGTGGCGGCCAGTTGCGCGGCCTGCCGTTCCTGCGGGGTCAGCAGTGATCGGCGGTCGTGGCCGGGTGCGGTGTGGTGCACGGGGATCCCGCTGGCCCGCAGTTCGTTCGCCGCCCGGGCACTCCAGGGCGCGGCCCCGAGGCGTTCGAAGGTACTGAGCGCGGCCTCCAGGTGCGGGCGGGCCGCGGAGCCCCCCTTGGCCCGGCGCAGCCTCTCGCCGTAGGCCAGGCAGATGCGGGCCCAGTCGAACGGCCAGCGCTCGGCGTCGGGTGTGGCGATGGCGGCCTCGAACCGGTCGTGGTCGATGAAGTCCGCCGCGGCCATCGCCTCGGCCGCGTCGGTGAGCATGGCCAGGCGCGGTGAGACGAACGGGATGTCGGTCTTGCGGACCGCGGCGATGTGCGCGGCGGCCTCGTCGTGGTGGTCGGTGTGTGCCGCGGCCTCGGTGAAGTCCAGCAGGAGCCAGAGGTGATGGGGCGTGTGCGGCTGTACCTCGCCCGGTGTGACGATGGCCCTCAGGAGCCGGTGGGCGGCGTCGAAGTCCGCGGCGCCGAGCGCCGACAGGGCCCGGATGTGGGAGGAGTAGACGCGAAGTGCGCCCAGTCCCCGGGGATTTCCCCAGGAGACGAGGCGGTCGGCGATCTCGCGCGCGGTGCTGCGCTCGCCGCGTGCGGAGGCCACCAGCCCGCGCAGGAAGCGGCCCGAGCACGCCGACAGCCGGTAGTTGTAGGTCGCGCACCACCCGAGGCCCTCGTCGGTGATCTCCATGAGGTCGTCCCACTGCCCGCCGGCATAGGCGTCGTTGGCCAGGAGGAACTGCGCCTGGATCGCCAGCGCGATGGCCCCTCCGTCGCGGCCGTCGTCGACGACGCGCCGCAGCGCGCTGCGGCAGCCCGCCAAGCGGTCGACGTAGGCGGCCGAGAGGGCGGTCCCGAAGATCCGTACGGGGTCGGACTCCTGGTGCAGTTCGGAGATGAGTTCGTCGAGCCGGTCGAGCACGGACAGCGCCGAGTACGCCGGATCGCCGAAGGCACCCAGGACCACCGGGAGCAGCCGGCCCGAGGAGCGTGGCCGGCGGAGCCGCACGACGTTGTCGAAGGAGCTCCACAGCTCCGGCCGGCCGCTGAAGAAGCACACCAGGAGCAGGGTGTTCAGCGCTTCGCGGAGGATGTTGTCGTCCACCTCGTCGGCGAGGGCGTGGTTGTCGATGGCGCTGACGAGGAGCCGGTGCGCGGTGTCCACGTCGCCCTCGCCGTTGAGGAGTTGGCTCGCCGCGGCGGTGGCGGCCGCGAGGGAGTCGGTGCCGGCCGGGTCGGCGCGTCCGGCGTTGTCCAGCAGCGCGCGTACGTTGCGCAGATCGCCGGTGATGTTGGCGCCCAGGCAGGCGGCCTCGGCCAGCCTGCGGCCCTTGGCCGCACCGGTGCTGCTCAGTTCCGAGGCGCGCAGCAGGGTGGTGATGGCGCCGACGGCGTCGCCGCGGTGCAGGGTGCGGTAGGCCACCTCGTGCAGGAGGGCGGCGACTTCGTCGTCGGGGCCGATGGTGGCGCTCGCGAGGTGCCGGGCCCGGCGTTCGGATCCGTGGGGCAGGTGCGAGGCGAGCGCCAGATGGCCCCAGCGGCGTTCGGCGGCGGTCGACAGTTCCATGACGGCGGACCGGGTCAGCGGGTGCCGGAAGACCAGACGACCCGTGAGGCTGTCGACCCGCACGAGGCCGGCCCGCTCGGCGGGCGACAGCTCGGCCAGGACGTCGAGGCCGCCCATGGCCCGCTGCGGGAGGTGCAGTTCGCCCGAGCCGTCCAGGACCGCGAGCAGGAGCAGGCTCCGGGTGGTGTCCGGGAGGGCGCCGACCCGGGCGGTGAAGACCCGCTTGAGGCGTTCGGTCAGCGGCAGCACCGACGGCAGGCTTCCGCACTCCGTGTGCTGGGCGTCGTTGAGCGCGACGGGCAGCTCCAGCAGCGCCAGGGGGTTTCCCCCGGCCTCGGCCACCAGGCGCCGGCGGACCCTGGCCGCCATGGCGGGGAACCGCTCGGCCACGAGCTCCTCGGCCGCGGCGTCGTCCAGCGGCTGCACCTCGTGGAGGCGGATGCCGGTGCTGCTCAGGAACGACTCGTCGCCGGTCCGGGACGCCGCCAGCAGGGCGAGGGAGACGGTGCTGACGTAGCGGGCGATGGTGCCCAGCACGGCTGCGCTGGGCCGGTCCAGCCAGGCCACGTCGTCGATGATCAGGGCGAGCGGCCCGCTCTCGCCGGCGGCATGGGTGAGCAGGACGTGCACGGCGTTGGCGATGGCGAGTAATTCGGTGGGCTGTCCTTCGGTCAGCCCGCGCACGGCCTGGAGTATGTCGGCCTGCCGTGCGGGCAGCGCGGGGATCCCGTCGGCCAGCGGCTGGAGTATCTGGTTCAGCGCCGCGAAGCTGACGCTCTCCTCGAACTGCGAGCCGGTGACCCGCAGCACCCTCATTCCCCTGTCGGCCGCGCGCGACGCTGCGGCGTCCAGCAGCGCGCTCTTGCCCACGCCGGGCTCTCCGGTCAGCAGCAGCGCCGCGCCCCGCGCGACTGCCGTGCCGAAGATCCGGTCGACGATCGCGAGCTCCGCTGATCGTCCGATGAGAGTTGCCATGGAGCCTCCCATGGTGGTGGGGCAGGAACACGGACATGACGGGTGGAGAGAAGGAAAGTTCGAAATCTGAGGAGTGTCCTGTGTCACGTTTCCGGGTCCGAGCGCTGCCCGTGCGTCACACCGGCCGCCCGGTCACCGCAGGTCCCGGGGCATTAGGTCATCTGGCCGAAGCGGCACGAACAGGGTCTTCTTAGGGTGAGGGCAACCGGGAATTCCGGACCCACGGCAGACAGCAGAGAACGGAGGCCGGGCATGGCAACCGACATCGCCTTGCGCAACGTGGTGCTCGTCCACGGTGGCTTCGTGGACGGATCGGGCTGGCAGGGTGTCCATGAGCGGCTCGTGGACGCGGGCTACCACGTCAGCGTCGTGCAGAACCCCACCCAGTCCCTCGCCGGGGACGTCGCCGCGACGCTCCAGGTGGTCGCCGAGCAGGACGGGCCGGTCGTCCTGGTGGGCCACTCCTATGGCGGAGTCGTGATCACCGAAGCGGGCCGCGACCCCAAGGTCTCCGCCCTCGTCTACATCGCGGCCTTCGCGCCGGACAAGGACGAGTCCGTGAACTCCCTGATCGCGGACCCGCCGCCGGGTGCTCCGGTGCCGCCGATCCTGCCGCCGAAGGACGGCTACCTCTTCCTCGACCGCGAACACTTCCACGCCTCCTTCGCCGCCGACCTGCCCGCGGCACAGGCGCGGTTCATGGCCGACTCCCAGGTCCCGTGGGGCGTCGAGGCCCTCCAGGGCGCCGTCACCGAACCCGCGTGGCGGACCAGGCCGAGCTGGTACCTGGTCGCCGCCGACGACCGCATGATCCCGCCGCCGGCCCAGCGGTCGATGGCCCAGCGTGCGGGTGCCACGGTCGTGGAGACATCGGGCAGCCACTCCGTCTACGTGTCGCAGCCCGACGCGGTCGTCGACCTGATCAAGCGGGCCACGGCCGCCTGACCCGCGACCTCATCGCACGGCCCTTGACCGACCCCGGCCCGCCGCAGGCTCCCCCGCTGCCGGTGGGCCGGGGTCTTCGCGATGCGCACGATCCATACGTCCGTTCCCCTACCGGGATGAGCCATGTACTCCTGGAGCCAGTCCCTCACCTTCTCCTCGGCGGGCGCCTGGGACGAGGCGTTCACCGGCCTGCACGGCGCGGGCCGGATCAGTGTGCCGGACCGTGACGCCCCGTGGACCGGGCGCCTGGAGTGGCAGCGGTCCCATGCCTACGGCCTCGCCCTGTGCTCGGGCGGCCGGGAGGTGGTCGAGCGGGACGCCCGGCACATCCGGTCCGATCCCCGGGGAGCGTACGAACTCCTCGTGCCGCTCGCCGGTACCGCGCGGGTGGAGCAGGGGCCGTCGGCCACCGGGATCCGGCCCGGGCAGATGGTGCTGTGCGACGTGGACCGCCCGATGACGTTCGCGCACGACGCCGGCTTCCTGTCCGTCGCGTTCATGATGTCCGGCGAGGACGTCGCCGTGCGCAGCCGGGTCGCCGCCGCCGGGCCGCAGTTGCTGGACGGAACACGTGGACTGGGCCGAGTCGTACGGCAGTTGACGGCCACGCTGCACGAGGAGCGTGAGCAACTGACCGAGCCGGCCTTCGACATCGCCTGTGACCGGCTGCTGGACCTGGTGTGTCTGGCCGCGGAGGGCGGCGGCGACACGGTGCCCTCGGGGCAGCGGGCCACGGTCGAGGCCGCTGTCCGCCGACATGTACGCCGGCACGCCTGCGACGCGGACCTGGACGTCGCCTCCGTCGCGCGGGCGCTCGGCTGGTCCGTGCGCCATGTGCAGCAGGTGCTGCAGGCCGCCGGGACCACGGCACGTGACCTCATCCGCCGCGAACGGCTGAACGTCGCCCGGGCCCGCCTGGCCGGCGCGGGCTGGGCGGCGTATTCCATCGCGGAGATCGCCCACTCCTGCGGTTTCGGCAGTCACGCGTCGTTCGCGACCGCGTTCCGGGCGGAGTTCGGCATGACACCTCGCGAGGCCCGGCCGCACGCTAGCCGTCGGAGGGCGTGAAGTACCGGCGCGGGTTGTCGACGAGCATGGTGGTGAGCTGTTCCTCCGTCACGCCCGCGGCGCGCAGCGCCGGGAGGACCTCGTCGTGCAGATGCGTGTGGTGCCAGTTCGGCGCGATCTGCTCGCGTACGCCGGGCGGGAACCAGTCGATGTGGCAGGACGCGTCGTGGGACAGGACCATCCGTTCCGCGTACCCCTCGCGCGCGAGCGCGGCCACGGTCGCCACGCGCTGGTCGGTGGGCAGCAGGACATCGAGGCCGAA
Organism: Streptomyces sp. NBC_01092; assembly: GCF_045039535.1. Classification (NCBI taxonomy): domain Bacteria; kingdom Bacillati; phylum Actinomycetota; class Actinomycetes; order Kitasatosporales; family Streptomycetaceae; genus Streptomyces; species Streptomyces sp. NBC_01092. Next base: position 1,107,916 of record NZ_CP108659.1, read on the forward strand.
CCGGTCCATGCCGGCGTACGAGCCGTTGTCGACGATCCGGTGCAGGTAGTCGAGGTCGACGGTGTCGCCGCTGTGGCCGATGACGACCGCGCCGAGGTCCACGCCCTCGCTGCGCAGGACGTCCTGCGCGACGAGTCCGGTGCGGGCACTCGCGCTGGTGTGCACGGTGATCGGGGCGCCCGTCCGCAGATGTGCCTGGGCGACGGCGCGCATCACTCGCTCCACGCCCGGGGTGAGTTCGTCCTCGATGGCGCACTTGAGGAACGCGGCCCTGATGCCGGTGTCGGCAATACCTTCGGTGAGTTCACGGACGAACAACTCGGTCATGCCCTCGGGGCCGCCGAGCAGGGTGCCCGGGCCGTGGTAGCGGAAGTAGTCGGGGACGTCGGCCAGTGTGTAGATGCCGGTGGCCGCGACGATGTTGAGGTCGACCTGCTCGTTCACCGCGGCGACGCGGGCGACGTCACGGCCGAGCCCGATGACCGTGGGGTCGACGATGGTGGTGACGCCGGTCGCGGCGAGGGCTTTCAGCCGCGTCACGGCGTCCCCGACGCGCTCCCGCTCGTCCCAGGTCCCGGGCAGGCTCTGCCGGAACTCCTCGCTGAGGACGAAGACGTGCTCGTGCATCAGGACGGTGCCGAGGTCGCTTGCCGCCACGGGGCCACGGACGGTCTGTACCTGCGGGGTCGAGGTCATGCGGATCCTTCGGTGCTCGCCCGTACCGGCCCTCGAAAGGGGCGGCCGGGTGTGGTGTGAGGCGTACTCGCGCCGTGCGTCGAACCGGCGTGGTTCGACGCGAGGACGACTCTGCCAAGACCCGGCCGCGGCGTCTTTCGCGTCGGCGCACGGTTCTTTCGCGTGGACACGCAGCCCCGTCGGCGACCCCGCGCCGGACCTGCTACTCGGGCCAGCCGGAGTTCTTGATGGCCTCCACGAAGTCACCCGGTACGAACCCGGGCACGAAGTGGGCCAGCACGTCCGCCTTGACGTTGCCGAAGGTCGTCTCGGGGCGGTCCTGGATGCCCTCGGTGAACGCGGCGAGGATGCGGTTCTTGAAGTCCGGGCGCGGGTGGGCCGCGACGACGGCGGCACGCTGCCCGTCGGAGACGGCCTGGTAGCCGATGCCGAGGACGTCCAGTTCCACACCGCGGGTGACCAGCGCGACCTCGGGTGCCATGTGCAGGGGGATTTCCGGTGTGGTGTGCAGGGCGACGGCCGTCCAGACCCGGTCGGCCGGCTCGCCGGTGACGCCGTGGGCGTGCAGGAATCGGCGGGCCTCGTCGGCGCCGTCGATCTCGAACCGCTGGTCGGTGCGCCGGTAGCGCTCGGTCAGGCCGAGGTCGTGGAACATCGCGCCCACGTAGAGCAGTTCGGGGTCGAACTGCAGCCCCGCCTCCAGGCCACGCAGCGACCCGAACAGGAAGACCCGCCGGGAGTGGTCGAACAGCAGCGGCGCGGCGACGTCCCGTACTAGCTCGGTGGCCTCCCGTGCCAGTGCGCTGTCCGGGATCCGTACGCCCGCGATCGTTTCACCCATGATGACGGCCTTCCTCTTCTCGCCCGACCGGTCCGCCCGGTCGGTGACCTCCTTCAATGTCGTCCGGTGGCCTATCCTGGCGCCATGTCCTTCGTGCCGTACGACCCACAGATCCGGACATGACCCATCGCGTGGCCCTCCTGGTGTTCGACGGGGTGACCCTGCTCGACGCCGGCGGCCCCCTTGAGGTGCTGCACCAGGCGGGGCGGCTCGGCCACCCCTACGCACCGGTGCTGGCCTCCCCCTACGGCGGCGACGTCACGACGTCGTCGGGCGTGGCGCTGGCCCGGACCGTGACCGCGGCCGACGTGGGGCCGGTCGACACGCTCGTGGTCGCCGGGGCCGACGCACTCGCCGAGCGCTCCCCCGGCGCGGACCTGCTGGCGGCGGCCGCGCTGCTCGCCGGGCGTGCGGAGCGGGTCGCGTCCGTGTGCAGCGGCGCTTTCGTGCTCGCCGAGCTGGGTCTGCTCGACGGCCGCAGGGCGACCACGCACTGGCGGCACGCCAAGACGCTCGCCCGCCGTCATCCCCGGGTTCGGGTCGAGCCGGACGCGCTCCACGTCCGGGACGGCCGGTATCTCACCTCCGCCGGCATCAGCGCGGGCATCGATCTGACGCTCGCGCTGGTCGAGGACGACCACGGAGCGGACGTGGCCCGGGAGGCCGCCCGCGAACTGGTCGTCTTCATGCAACGCCCGGGCGGACAATCGCAGTTCTCCACCGCTCTGGCGACCCCGCCGGCCCGCAGCGACCTGCTGGGCTCGCTCACCGCGTCCGTGCTCGCGGATCCGGGCGCCGACCACAGCCTGCCCGCGATGGCCGCGTCCGCCGCCGTCAGTACCCGGCACTTGACGCGGCTGTTCCAGAGCGAGCTGAACACCACGCCCGCCCGCTGGGTCGAGCGCGTCCGTCTCGACCGAGCGCAGCAACTCCTGCTCGACGGGCACAGCGTGACCTCGGCGGCCCGGCACAGCGGGCTCGGCAGCGACGAGACCCTGCGCCGGGCCTTCGCCCGCCACCTGGGCACCACCCCGACCGAGTACCGCAGACGCTTCGCCACCACGCGCCCGCGGGAGTCGGCGCCGTGAGCCCACTACGGGGCAGGCTTGACGGTCTTCATCGTGAAGTGCGAGGTGACGTTCTTGATCCGGGGGATCGTCATGACCCGTCCGCTGAGGAACGCCTCGTACGCGGGCAGGTCGGCGACGGCGACCCGCACGAAGTAGTCGGGGCTGCCGAACATCCGCCGCAGCTCCAGCACTTCCTCGGCCTGTGCCAGGGTCCGCTCGAAGTGCTCGACCGTCTCCGCGTCCTGCGATTCGAGGCCGAGGTCGATCAGGACCTCGAAGGAGCGGCCCACCGACGCCGGGTCGATCACGGCGCGGTAGCCGCGGATGACACCGTCGGCCTCCAGCCGCTGGACCCGGCGCAGACACGGCCCGGTGGTCAGCCCGACCCGCTGGGCCAGCTCCACGTTGGTCAGCCGTCCGTCCCGCTCCAGCTCGGCAATGATTGCTTCGTCGATCGCGTCCACACGAATATTATTGCTCAGCTGGCGCCGATCCGGGCAATACTCGCAACCACATGTCATGGCTTCTGCGGGACGATGGAGCCGTGGAACGAACGGAACACATATCCCGGGGCATACGCGACTCCTTCTCGGCCGGCCTCGGCATCTTCCCCCTCGGTATCGCCCTCGGTCTGCTGATCGTCCAGGCCGGACTGCCCTGGTGGCTCGCCCCCGCCCTCTCCCTCGCCGCGTTCGCCGGCTCCCTGGAACTGCTGCTGGTGGGCATGGTGGCCACCGTCACCCCGCTCGCCGCGGTCGCGCTGACCGTGCTCGTGGTCAACTTCCGGCACGTCTTCTACGCGTTCTCCTTCCCGCTGCACCTGGTCAGGCATCCGGTGGCGAAGGCGTACGCCGTCTACGCGATGATCGACGAGGTCTACGCGGTCAACGCCGCCCTGCCCGAGCACGAGCGCTCGGCGCCCCGGCTGCTGGCCATGCAGATCGCGTGCGAGGCGTACTGGGTGGGCGGCGGCATGGTCGGCGTCGCGCTCGGCGCGGTCCTGCCCGCACCCGTCAAGGGCCTGGAGTTCGCGCTGTGCGCCCTCTTCACGGTGCTCACCCTGGACGCGTTCCGCTCCCGCAAGGAACTGCCGTCCCTGCTGCTCGCGGGCGGGAGCGTCGCCGTAGCCCTGGTGCTCACCCCGGGCATGGCCCTGTTCACCGCGCTGCTGCTGTTCGTCGGTCTGCTCATGGTCCGTCACCTCCGCACCGCCCGCGATACCGCCCAGGAGACCGCGCATGCCTAGCACCTCGTATCTCGTGGCGGTCCTGGCCATCGTCTTCGGCATCACGCTGGCCCTGCGTGCCGTGCCCTTCGCCGTGCTCGGGCGGCTGCGCGAATCGGTCGTCGTGAGGCGGCTGGCGACATGGATGCCCGTCGGCATCCTCGCCGTCCTCGCCGTGACCGCGCTGCGCGGCACGATCACGACCGACCGGCACGGGGCGGGGTACGCGGTGCTCGCCGTCGCGGTGACCATCGGCGCCCATCTGGCCTTCGGCCGCCGCACGATCCTGAGCGTCGGTGCCGGAACGGCCGTATATGTCGTCCTGCTCAACGCCCTCTGACCGCTCGACACCCTCTGCACACCCTTCAACAACACCCTTGGGAGAAGCGTCCGTTGACCGCCGAAAGCTACTTCGAAGCCATCGACGACCGCCGCTACAAGCCGACACCGCACGCGAGCGGAGCCTGGCACCGGGACGAGCAGCACTTCAGTCCGCTGGGCGGGCTCGTCGTCCACGCCCTCGACCGCCATCGCGCGGGCGCGCCGGACGACGGGCTCGTCCTGGCCCGGGTCAGTTACGACATCCTCGGCCGCCTCGCCCTCGACGAGTGCGAGATCGAGGTGGAGACCGTCCGTCCCGGGCGGACCATCCAGCTCCTGGAAGCGGTCGTACGGATCGCGGACCGTCCGGTGGTGCGGGCCCGCGCCTGGTACCTGGCCCGGCTCGACACCTCGGCGGTCGCGGGCGGCCCCGACGACCGTCTCACCCCGCCGGAGTCCCTCGCCCCGTGGGCGATGTCCGACGTCTGGCCCGGCGGCTACATCGCCTCCCTCGACGTCCGCCCGGTGGCACCGCCCCGGCCGGGCCGTACGACCGCCTGGATCTCCACTCCGCTCGAGCTGGTGGCCGGCGTTCCGGTCAGCCCTCTCGCGTCGTACCTCGCCCTCGTCGACACCGCCAACGGCATAGCGGTCCGGCAGCCGCCCACCGCATGCATGTTCCCCAACGTCGACCTGACCGTCCACCTGCACCGCCAACCGCGCGGCACCTGGACCGGACTGGACACCTCGGTCACCTTCGGCCCGTCCGGCCAGGGCCTGACCAGCACGGTCCTGCACGACGTCGACGGCCCGGTCGGCCAGGCACAGCAGATCCTCACCGTCCGCCCCATACCTGGGGTGTGACGGGCCGGACCGGGTCGACCCGGCACCGGGCAGGTCAATGTTGTGCACTTTCTTGACGGCAGTCACTACAGAGCCTACTTTCGCGGTGTCCTTCCCCCGGTCAAGGGAGACCGCGATGCCCCCGTCCCCCGCCGCATCCCCGTCACCGTCACCGTCCCCGTCCCTGAGCCGCGAGCGAACCCGGCAGTTGCGCAGAGTCGCCCTGTCCGGGTTGCTCGGTACGGCCGTGGAGTTCTACGACTTCCTCGTCTACGGCACCGTCGCCGCGCTCGTCTTCGGCGAGCTGTTCTTCCCGGGTGCCGACCCCGCCGTAGGCACCATCGCCGCGTTCGGCACCTTCGCCGCCGGTTATGTCGCCCGCCCGCTCGGCGGCATCGTCTTCGGGCACTTCGGCGACCGGCTCGGCCGCAAGTCGATGCTGCTGCTCACCATGGGCCTGATGGGCGGCGCCAGCTTCCTCATCGGCCTGCTGCCGACGTACGACACGGTCGGCGTCTGGGCGCCGGTCCTGCTGATCGCCCTGCGTGTCCTCCAGGGCATCGCCATCGGCGGTGAGTGGGGCGGCGCCACCCTGATGGTCGTCGAGCACGCCGGAGAGCGGCGCCGTGGACTGTGGTCCAGCTTCACGCAGATGGGCGCCCCGCTCGGCTCCCTGCTGTCCTCGCTCGTCGTCACCTTCGTGGTCGCCATGCCCAGGGACCAGTTCACGGCCTGGGGCTGGCGCGTGCCGTTCCTGCTGAGCGTGGTGCTGCTCGGCGTCGGACTCTTCGTGCGGCTGAAGGTGGTCGAGAGCCCGCTGTTCGCCGAGGTGAAGAAAGACCGGTCCGAGGCCCGGCTGCCGATCGTCGACGTCCTGCGGCGGCCCCGTCCCCTGCTGCTGGCCTGCTGCGTGGGCATCGGCGCCTTCACCGCCCAGTCCCTGCTGACCAGTTACCTGATCGCGTACGCCACCGGCATCGGCTACGCCCGCCCGCAGGTGCTCACCGCGCTCACGGTCTCCGCCGCCGTCGCCCTCGTCGTACTGCCCTGCGCCTCCGCGCTCTCCGACCGCGTGGGCCGGCGCCCGGTCGTCCTCACCGGAGCCGTCCTCTCGGCGGCCACCGCCTTCCCGGTCCTCGCGCTGATCGACTCCAAGTCGCCGGGCGCGCTGATCCTCGCCGTCGTCATCGGCCACGGCATCGCCCAGTCCGCGATGTACGGCCCGCTGGGCGCCCTGCTCACCGAGATGTTCGGCACCCGGGTGCGCTACACCGGCGCCTCCCTCGGCTACCAGGGCGCGACCCTCATCGGCGCCGGCTTCTCCCCCATGATCGCCGGAAGCCTGGTCGCCGGAAGCGGCAACGGCACCCCGGTCGCGCTGCTGCTGTGCGGCGGCTCCCTCATCACCGCGCTGACCGTGTGGTTCGTACGCGAGACGAGCCGTACGTCCCTGTCCGGCGCCCCCACCGAACTCCCCACCACCCCACGCCCGGAGGAGATCACCGCATGACGACCGGCACCCGCACCGCGTTGGCGGCAGCCCTCCTGCTCGCGGCGACCGCTCTCCCCACCTCGGCGGCAGCCGCCACCGGTGAGCGCACCCACCTGGACGGCCAACTCCCCTCGGGCGCCAGGTACATGATGGACGTGCCCGCCCAGTGGAACGGCACCGTCCTGCTCTTCAGCCACGGCTACACCCCCGGCCCGGCCAACCCCGCCCAGGACGCACCGGACGACGCCACGAAGGCCCTGCTCCTCCAGCGGGGTTACGCCCTCATCGGCTCCTCCTACGCCACCACCGGCTGGGCGGTGACGGACGCGGTGCCCGACCAGCTCGCCACCCTCACCGCCTTCACCGAACGCTTCGGCACGGCCTCCCGCACCATCGCTTGGGGGCAGTCGTACGGCGGACTCGTCACCACCGCCATCGCCGAGCGCCACCCGGAGCGGATCGACGGCTCACTGTCCCTGTGCGGTCTGGTCCATGGCGGCGTGGCCAACTGGAACAGCACCCTCGACCCGGTCTTCGCCCTCAAGACCCTCCTCGCGCCCGGCACCGACATTCCGCTGGTGAACCTTCCGGACCAGCGGACCGCCGCCGCCGCGGCGAACACCCTGACAGCCGCCGTCGAGACCGCCCAGGCGACACCCGCCGGACGGGCCCGGATCGCCCTGGCCGCGGCCCTGCACAACATCCCGGGCTGGAACCAGCCCACACAGCCCCGGCCCGCCGCGACCGACTGGGACGCCCAGCAGGCCAATCAGTACGAGGCCGTCAAGGGCCTGGTGAAGCTGCCCGCCTTCAGCTGGCGACAGGAGGCCGAGACCCGGGCCGGCGGCAACATGTCCTGGAACACCGGGGTCGACTACGCGAAGCTGCTCGGGCAGTCCTCGGTCGCCAAGGAGGTGACCGAGCTCTACAAGGAGGCCGGCCTCTCCCTGAAGGCCGACCTCGCCACCCTCAACCGCGCCCCGCGCGTCAGCGCCGACCCGGACGCCGTCGCGTGGATGGCGAGCACCAGCTCCTTCACGGGCGAGCTGACCAAGCCGCAGCTCGCCGTCCACACCACGGGCGACGCCCTCATCCCCGTCCAGGCGGAGAGCGCACTGAAGCGGGCCGTCACCGCCGCGGGTTCGGCGTCGCAGCTGCGGCAGGCGTACACCGACAACGCCGGCCACTGCACCTTCAGCCCCGCCGAACAGGTCGCCGCCCTGGACACCCTGGAGGACCGCCTGGACACGGGCACGTGGGTCGGGACCGACCCGGCCGCCCTCAACGCCCGTGCCACGAAAGCCGATCCGACGACACCCGCCCGCTATGTGCCCTACCGCCCCACCGCGTACCCCCGCCCGTACGACCTCGCGCACCCCGCCGACGGCCGATGAAGCCGTACGGCCGCCTGCTGCGCCCCCAGCGGGCGGCCGTACCCTTGCCAGCGTGGAGGACGACGACATCCTGGACGGTCAGGACACCTCGCAGGGCCCGCAGCCGCGCCCGCAGTCGCTCATGCTCGCCTTCTTCGGCAACCACGTCCTGGAGGAGGGCGACGTGGGGGTCTACTCGGGCAGCATCATCGACGTGCTGGGCCGTGTCGGGGTCGGCGAACAGGCCGTGCGCTCCACCCTGACCCGGATGGTCAACCGGGGCCTGCTGCGGCGCCGGCGCGAGGGCCGCAAGATGTTCTTCGGGCTGACCCCGCAGGCGACGCGCGTCCTGGAGGACGGCCGTACCCGTATCTGGCAGCAGGGCGCGGTCAACGACGACTGGGACGGCTCCTGGACCCTGCTCGGCTTCTCCCTGCCCGACTCCTGGAAGCGCCAGCGCCACGACCTGCGCTCCCGGCTCACCTGGTCCGGGTTCGGCGCGCTGTACAGCGGGCTGTGGATCGCGCCCGGGCATGTCGATGTCGGCGATGTGGTCGCGGAGCTCGGTCTTGCCGCCCATGTGAAGGTCTTCCACGCCCAGGCGGACGGGGCCACCGACATCGAGCTGATGGTCCGTGACACCTGGGACCTGGAGAGCATCGCCGCCCGCTACGTCGTCTTCGACAAGCGCTGGACCGCGCATCTCGACGCCGGGTCCGGTGACGACCCGATCGGCACCCGGCTGCGGCTGGTCAGCGAATGGCTCTGGACGATCCGCACCGACCCCAGGCTGCCGGCCCGGCACCTCCCTCCGGAATGGCCGGCCCGCCCCGCACAGGAGACCTTCCGGCGCGTCGCCGACCACACCGCCGGGCCCGCGCGGGAGATGGCGCGCGAGCTGCTGGAGACCACCCGGCTGCCATGAGCGATCGGCGACGCATGGGGCGTCCTCAGCCTCGGTCGTCGTGCCCGGCCTGCCCCTTCCACCGGTAGGTGGCAAAGGATCCCGCCGGCACCGTCACCACGAACCGCCGGCCGCCGGCCACGACCCGGACCCTGCTGTCGGTGGCTGCGCTGTTGCCGAGGACGGCGACATAGCCGCTTCTGCCGGAGCGGTAGACCACGTTGCTGACCCCGTTCTCCGCGGCGCTCGACTCCAGGCGCACGTCACCGGGCGCGAGGTACTTCGCGAACTGTCCGAGCCCGTACAGCTCGTCACGGACGGTGAAGTCCTTGGTGACCGTGTTCACCTTCACCAGCCGGTTCGGCCACTTGGTGGTGGCGCCGACCTGCTCCCAGTCGATGTTGTTGTCCCGGGACGGCGTCCAGTGCAGGGTCCCGCCGTCCTGGTCCGTGGTCTGGGCCCACAGGATGTAGGAACTGGCGTCGAGCCGGAAGTCGTCGAGGACGGTCGAGGGCGCCAGGTCGCTCGTCTCCGTGACGTGCACCGGCTTCCCGGTCTCCTCGCGGGCGTCACGCATGACGCCCGGGTCTCCCCAGTAGGGGTGGAAGGCGACGCCGTCCGCCGCCTTGCGGACCTGCACGCCGGTCACCGAGCCGTCCGGGGCGTCCTCGAAGATGCGGTGGTAGTTCTTGGTCGCCGTGCTGTTGGGGTCGCGCCAGTCCCAGAAGTTGAAGTCGTGCACGTACAGCTGGATGTTGAGCCGGGCGGCGCGCAGTTCACGCTTGATGGCCAGGGCCAGCTTCTGCTGCTGGGCGACGCTGATGTCCATGGCCGGGTAGACGACGTCCATGCCCGGCTCGTTCAGCAGGGTCAGCGCGTCGACGCGGATGCCGTGCCTGGCGTACGCCTGGACGAACTTGACGTAGTAGCGGGCGAACACGTCGACGCAGTCGTCGCGCAGCTTGCCGACCTGGTAGTGCTCGGTGGTGCTGCCGGGCTTGAGCGCGACTTCGCCGGTGAACCGGTTGTTGGTCTTCATCCAGGCCGGGGCGCTCCATGCCGACGCGAAGAACGTGGCCTTGGGGTTGTAGCGCTGGATGAGCTTGATCGTGTCGATGATGTGCAGGTCGACGTCCCGCTGGACGGAGAAGTGCTTCAGCCCGAAGTCCTCGGTGACACCGGCGGGCAGGTCGTCCAGCGACCAGAATGGCAGATGTTCGATGAGATCGGGGCTGCCGATCGTCAGCCGGAAGCGGTCAAGACCCGCGCCGCGTTCGGGGTCGACGAGCAGCCGGATGGCCTTCTCCCGCTCGGCGGGGGTGAGCTTCCACAGGTTGGACACGCTCGTCTCGTCGATGGAGAAGCCGACGCCCGCGTACTTCTGCCGGGTGGCGGCGGGGTCGGCGACCACGGTGGCGTCGACGGGGCCGCCGGAGTCGTTGCCGATCCGGACGGTCGGCAGGGGCCGCCAGGCCTGAGTGCCGCCGGTCGAGTAGGTGCCGGTCACGGCCTGGCCGTGCGCGGCCTGACCGGTGCCGACCAGTGCGGAAAGTGTCGTGACCGCGACGGCCGCGAAGGTGGTGAGGGGACGTCTCACAGCTGCTCCTGACGTGGGGGACCAACAGCGCGGGATGGAGCGGGAGTTGAGATCCAAGCAACGTCCGCGCACTTAAGTCAAGACGTGAAGAAAGCCCTCATGGTGTGTGCGGGGCGTCCGTGCCGTCCGAGGACGGTTCACCCAGCGGCGACGGCTTCGAGCAGGTGGGCCCGCGTGGGTCCCGGTGGCATGCGGTGCTCGAGCTCGGGCATCAGCCGGTCCACCGCCTCGACCAGGGCGGGAGCGCTCAGTTCGGCTACGGCGCCGGGCAGGAGGTGGGCCGCGGCCCGCTCCGCCCGCAGCGCGTCCGGCTCGCGTTGCGTCAGCAGCGCCAGCGCCCTCGCCCGGTCCCAGTCAGGGTGCCGGTAGCGGCGGCCGGCCGCGTGCGCGTCCATCTCGGCCAGGCGGTGCCGGGTGTAGGACGTGCTTCGCCGGTATACGCCGCCGAGTCCGTCCCGGGTCGCCCGGCCGAACGCGGTGACCGGCTCGACGCGGTCGGCGGTGCCCGTGCGCCTCAGGACGTCACGCAGCATCAGACTGTGCCGCATGCTCATCGCCAGTCCGCGTCCGATGGTGGGCACGGTGAGCGCCCACGTGTCGCCGACGGCAACCACCCCGGTGACTCGGGGGTGTTCGTCGTCGTACAGGGTCCGCTTGCGGTCCGTCAGACCGGCCATGATCTGTACGCCGTCGGTGATGGGGCGGCCGTCGAGCCAGGCGTCCGCGCCCGGGAAGAGGCGGACGGCGGCACACCAAGCGCCCTCGTGGCGCAGCAGCCGGCGCAGTTCGTGGTCGTCGCTGCGGCTGATGAGGCCGAGCGAGTACGTGCCGTGGTCGGCCGGGATGCGCAGGAGGCCGAGGGATCCGTGTTCGGCGATCAGGGGGAACGTACTGGCAGGCAGGGCGCCGTCGGCCGACCGGAAGTAGCGGCTGTAGTACGTGAAGCCGCGCCGCCCCGCTTCCTCGACCGGGCCCGGTAGGCCGATGCCCCGCAGCCAGGCGGGGAGCGGTGAGCGGCGCCCGGTGCAGTCGACGACCAGGTCGGCGGCCAGCGGGCCGGTGCTGGTCTCCACCCCCGTCACGTGCGGTACGCGCCCCTTGGCTCCCGGCCCGTCATCGGAGCCGGCGCGCAACCCTCGGCACACGACACCCCGTTCGATGCGCACACCGGCCGCCTCAGCCGCGCGCGTGGCGACGTGCTCCAGCAGACATCTCCGTGCGGCCAGCGTGTCGAAGCGCGCGTCGGCGGGCAGCAGGCCGCCCCGCATGCCGGGTTCGGGCGCCAGGACGTTCATCCGGACTGCCCCGGCCGCCGTCATCCGCTCTACCAGCCCCGGCAGCTGCGCTTCGGCCAGTTGGAGCCAACTGGCGAGCGGGAGATGGGTGAGGCGCAGTTGGGGGATGCCCGGGCGTTGCCACCGCGACCATGCCTCTTCCGGATCCGGCGGCGCCGGTTCCGGGTCACGTTCCAGCACGGTCACCTGATGGCCGTCCGCGACCAGCAGCAGAGCTGTCTGCAGGCCACCGAGGGCAGCGCCCAGTACGACGATCCTCGCCATGAGGGACATCATTCCCCGTGCGACGGGCAGACGCCCGGCCGGACAGCTCCGGCCGGGCATCTCACCGGTGAGACCCGGCGTTGGCGTGGAGGCTCAGTCGCGCGTCGTCTCCTGGAAGCGGCCCACCCAGTACGCGGTGCGGTCCAGGTATGCCGTCTGTGCCGCCTCTCCCGTCTGCCCGTACGCGCCGTCGTAGGTCCGGTAGCCGTGGCCGGCGGGTGGCGTGGAGTCGGCGGGTTCGATGGAGCTGCCTTCGTGCCACTCGTTGAACGAGGTCACCGACACCCAGGTCGGTGAGCCGCCGATCGCCGGGTCCAGGGCGTTGGACCACTGCCGGTCGTAGGCCGCGCCGTTCGCCCGTTCCACGGTGGGCGTGGAGTTGCCCGGCACGGCCCGGTCGTCGATGTAGCCGGGGGCGACGGACGGGGCCCAGATCAGGCCGTTGGCTCGGGCGTGGTCGCCGGCCTGCTTCCAGCCCGGTGCCGTGGCGCCCGCGATGCCGTCGTAGGTGTACATGCCGGAGAAGTGCGCGATCTTGGTGGTGTCGGTGGTCTGGGCGAGGACGATGCCGGTGTCGGTGTCGGTGACCTGGTCGAGCGCCGACCAGTCGGTGATGTCCAGGCTCTGGAAGACGTAGAACGCGCTTCTGTCGCCGTGCTCCGCCGAGCGGTAGAAGGCCGGGTGGCTGCCGTAGGTGCTGTTGATGTACTCGATGTCGGCGGCCGTCGAGGCGCCGGTGCGGCCCGCGTACGGCTCCAGGTGCCACGCCACCTCGATGCCCCGCTCCTGCGCCGCGTCGAGCACGCCCCGCACGAGCCCGTCCTCGTAGCTGCCCCGGCCCCACCAGCTGTAGACGATCACACCGGCACCGGACCGGGCGACCCACTCCATCTGCGGGGCGACGGCCCCGTCGAAGTCACCCGAGTCGTACGGGCCCAGCGCGGGGTAGAGGTCGGCGCCGATGTCGTCGGGCGGGGTGCGGCCGCCCTGCTGCCAGTGCCGCCAGCCGCCGTTGACCGCCGGACTGCCGTACCAGGGGTAGTAGAAGAGGTGTACGTCGTCGGCCAGGGCGCCGGCCGTGGGTTCGGCGGCGAGGCTGAAGGTGTCGATGTCGAACAGGGCTCCCCCGCCGCCGGTGAACCTCAGGAAGAGCGGCCCGGAGGCGGAGCCGGTCAGGGTCGTGGTGACGGTCGTGAAGGTTTCCCAGCCGCCGGTCACCGGTACCGCCACGGAGCCGAGCAGGGTGCCGGTGGCCGAGCCCGAGCGGATCTCGATGGTGCCGCCCGCTCCCGCCGAGGACACCTTCGCCGTGAAGGTCCGCGCCCCTGCGGTGGGGACGGAGGCGTAGCCCGCCCAGTCCCCGTTCTCGATGTAGCCCAGCGTCTGGCCCCCGCTCGCCTGGGTGTGCGCGGCGGCCTGCACTCCGGAGCCGGAGGTGTACGACTCGGCCTCGACCTGTCCGCTGCCGTCCGGGGCGGAGCAGTCGGCGGCAACTTGCCCGGCGGCGTAGCGCACGCCGCCCAGCAGCAGGGAACGGAAGGCCGGGTCGGCGTAGGACTCGATGGTGTGGCCGAGTCCGGTGTAGAAGGAGCGGCCCTGCCCCTGGCCGTGGCACCAGGTGATGGGGTGGTCGGCGCCCATCGAGCCGCCGTTGTAGGTGCTTTCGTCCAGGGTCTGCAGGACGTGCACGTCGGGGCGGGGGTTGGCGCGGTAGTTGTACCACTCGTCGGTGCGGGTCCAGGTCGCGCCGAGGTGGGCGGTGGCCGGGTGGGTGCGGTCCTCGGTGCGGATCGTGGCCTGCCGGATCGCGGGATGGCTCTGGAACCATGCGCCGACGAGCTGTCCGTAGTACGGCCAGTCGTACTCGGTGTCGGCGGCCGCGTGCACGCCGACATAGCCGCCGCCGGAGTCGACGTACGACTGCAGGGCGCTCTGCTGATCGGTGTTGAGGACGTCGCCCGTGGTGTTGAGGAACACCACGGCCTCGTAGCCGGCGAGGCCCGCGGCCGTGAAGGCGCCGGCGTCCTCGGTGGCGGTGACGGTGAAGTCGTTCTGCCCGCCGAGGGTGCGCAGGGTGTCGATGCCGGCCGGGATCGCGTCGTGCCGGAACCCGGCGGTCTTGGAGAAGACGAGGACCTCGAAGGAGGCCGCGTGCGCCGTCCCGGCCGGGGTGAGCAGGGCGCCCAGCACGGCCAGGGCCAGTGCCGTCGTGCCGCGGCGCAGTCGCCGCATCAGGGTGGTCATGGTCATCGCCCCTTTCGTGTCGAGGAGGCGAGCGTGAAGGTGTCGACGTCGAAGAGGCTGCCGGTGCCTCCGGTGAAGGTGAGGAAGAGCGGGCCCGTTCCGGCGCCGTTGAGCGTGCTGCTGACGGTGGTGAAGGTGTCCCAGTCGCCGGTCACCGGCACGGTCACCGAGCCGAGCAGCGGCCCGGTCTGCGAGCCGGAGCGGAACTGGAGGGTACCGCCGGCGCCGGCGGAGGAGACCCGGGCGGAGGCGGAGGTCGCGCCGGCGGTGGAGACGGAGGCGTAGCCCGCCCAGTCGCCGTTGTCGATGTAGCCCAGCGTCAGTCCGCCACTGGCCGAGCCGTGCGCCGCGGACTGGACGCCGGAGGCGGAGCTGTACGACTCCGCCTCCCACGGTGTGGTCGTGGTGGTGCCGGAGCCGAGGGTGAAGGCGTCGACGTCGAAGAGGTTGCCCTGCCCGGTCGGGCCGCGGAACACCAGGAACAGCTCGGTGGTGCCGGCGGGCGCGCCGGAGAGGTTGGCGGACACGTCGGTGTACGACTCCCAGCCGCCGGTCACCGGCACGGTCGCGGTGCCGAGCAGTGTGCCGGTGGCGGATCCGGCGCGCACCTGGAGGGTGCCGCCCACTCCGCCGGAGGCCACCCGGGCGGTGAACTTCGTTGCGCCCGCGAGGACATACGGCTTGTACGAGATCCAGTCGCCGTCGTCGGTGAACCCGACCGTCCTGCCGCCTTCGGCGCTGGCGTGGTTCGCGATTTCGATGCCGGACTGGGCGCCGAAGTGCTCGCCCTGCCGGTGGCGCGGTTGCAGGGTGCGCACGGAGTGCGTGGTCAGGCCGCCTGCGTCGGTGTATTCGGCGTCGAAGACGCCGTAGAGGTTGGCGGCGCTGTCGTGTTCGCCGTCGGCGGGCACGGTGAGGTTGCCCTCGCAGCCGTTGGTGGAGGTGATGGCGTGGGTGTGGCTGCCATGGCCGAGGAGATAGGTGACCTTCACCTTGGTGCAGTCGACGGTGCCGTCCTCGGGATCGCTGACCTGCACCTTGAACGGCACGGTGTCACCGAAGGCGAACGGCTGTCCGTCCAGGGGCTGTTGCAGGGTCACCGTCGGTACGGTGTTGCCCGCGGTGACGACCAGGCTCGCGGTGCCGGTCAGGCCCTCGGGGTCGCGGACCGTGAGGGTGGGGCGATAGGTGCCGGCCGTGGTGTACGTGTGACTGGGGTCGGCCTGCGTGGATGTGGTGCCGTCGCCGAAGTTCCAGGTGTAGGTCAGCGTCCCGCCCTCGGGGTCGGAGCTGCCCTGGGAGGAGAACCGCACCGTGAGCGGCAGGGCTCCGGATGTGCGGTCGGCGGACGCCTGGGCGACGGGGTTGCGGTTGCTGCCCGCGATGTACTCGATGCGGTACAGGGCCTGGTTGTTGCCGCCGGTGCCGTAGTCCAGGACGTACAGCGCGCCGTCGGGGCCGAAGTCGGTGTCCATCACCTGGGTGCCGTCCCAGGGGACGTCCTCGATCGTGCCGTAGGAGCCGTCGCTCCTGACCTCGACGGCCTTGATCCACTGGCGTCCGTACTCGGCGGCGAAGAAGCGGCCGTCGAGGGACTGCGGGAACTTCACCGTGGACGGGGAGTTGGGGTCGTACCGGTAGACCTCGCCGCCCATCGGCGACTCCGAGCCGCCGCCGAACTCGGGCGGTGAGCCGTCCAGGCCGTACTTGATCCAGCTCGGCTTGGCCGGGGGCAGCTTGGCCTGGCCGGTGTTGCGGAAGGAGTTGTTGGCGGCGCCGCCGGCGCAGTCGTACTTCGCTCCGGAGGGGCCGCCGGGGAAGGTGTACTCGTTGTACGTCTCGCCCGTGGTGTTGGTGCCCGTGCAGTACGGCCAGCCGTAGTTGCCGGGCGCGGTGACGCGGTCGAACTCGACCTGGCCGCCCGGTCCGCGGTTCGGGTCGGTGCCGCCGGCGTCGGGGCCGTAGTCGCCGAGGTAGACGGTGCCGGTGGGGCGGTCCACGGACATGCGGAACGGGTTGCGGAAGCCCATGGCGTAGATCTCGGGCCGGGTGCCGGCCGTGCCCGGTGCGAAGAGGTTGCCCGCGGGGACGGTGTAGCCGCCGTCGGCGGTCGGCTTGATCCGCAGCACCTTGCCGCGCAGGTCGTTGGTGTTGCCGGAGCTGCGCTGGGCGTCGAACTGCGGGTTGCGGTCGGCGCGTTCGTCGATCGGCGCGTAGCCGGAGGAGTCGAAGGGGTTGGTGTCGTCTCCGGTGGTCAGGTACAGGTTCCCGGCCGCGTCGAAGTCCATGTCGCCGCCCACATGGCAGCACTGGCCGCGGTCGTTGGGCACCTCCAGGACGACCTTCTCGCTCGCCGGGTCCAGGGTGCCGTCGCTGCGCAGCGTGAACCGCGACAGGTTGAGGTGCCCTTTCCAGGGCTCGAAGTCGGCGGCGGTGCCGGTGACGGGGGCGTCGCCGGCCGGGGTGCTCAGCTTCGGGGAGTAGTAGACGTAGACGTATCGGTTGGCGGTGAAGGAGGGGTCCACGGCGATGCCCTGGAGGCCCTCCTCGTCGTGTGTGTAGACGTCGAGCTTGCCGGCCTGTTTGGTGTTGCCGGCGGCGTCGGTGAGGCGGATCGTGCCGTCGCGCGCGGTGTGCAGGACCGAGCGGTCGGGCAGTACGGCCAGGGACATCGGTTCGCCCAACTCGGCCGCGCCGGTGGCGAGTTGGACCTGCTGGTAGTCGATGGGCGGGAGGTCCGCCGGGGCCGCGGAGGCCGGGCCTGCCGTGGGTGCCGTGGTGACGGCCGCGGCCATGAGGAGCGCGAGCGCGGTGAGCGTTCTCAGCCCCGCGCGAGGGCGCCGAAGCATGGGGGGTTGTCCTTCCTGACGATGCGGGTGTCAGGCAAGGCGCGCGCCGGCCGCGCTTGCCGGGGTGTGTCCGTGCGGGTTCGATGCGCTGTGCGGATAAATTACGCCTTGAACAAAGGGAATTGCAGGCTTCCGCAGACGTCTTGCATGCTGCGCGGGGCCGTCAAATTTGTCAAGGGCCTGTCAAAATCAGCGCCACCGAGCCAGGGTGACGAGAAAACGAGTGGACGCCGCCCCGCACACGGGTGCTAGCTTGACCGAGCTCAGCCCATCGACTTTGTTCCACCTTGCCCTGGAAGGGGTGTTTATGACCCGGCCCGCGCCGAGCGCGCCTCGACGCATCGCGTAGCCGCCCCTGACCGCTGTCAGGGCTTCCCGAGGCCGCTCGGCCTGCTCTTGCTGTCATCGCAGACTTCTCAGCAAGGAGCATCCGGGTGTCCAGCGACAACCTCGATCACCAGCGCAACCCCACCGACCACGTCCTCAGCACCGGCACCTTCTCCTGCATGTGGTGCGGGCTGACCGTGTCGGCCCTGGCCGCCGACGGCAGCCGCCGCAACCACTGCCCGTCCTGCCTGCATTCACGGCACGTCGCCGACCAGATCGACGGCGGTCGGTCCGAGTGCGACGCGCGGATGAACCCCATCGCCATCGCGGTGCTGCGCACCGGTGACTGGATGCTGATCCACCGCTGCATCGGCTGCGGCGAGCTCACCTCGAACCCGGTGTGCGCGGACGACAACCAGCTCATCCTGATGCGCATGGCCGTACGGCCACTGGCCCAACCTCCCTTCCCCCTCGAAGCGTTCGGCACCCTCTGAACGCCGCGGACGGAAAGGAGAACGAGCCGTGCCACGCCGCACACAGACAGGTGGCCGCAATCGGCGCCGCCGACCCCAGCGGACCAAGGACGTGCTGCACGCGAGCGGCGGTCACCGGGGCAATGACTTCCGGTGCGTGGGCTGCCGACTGGACGTGCCCCATGTCGCGCCCGGCACCGCGCACCGCAACCATTGTCCGAACTGCCTGGTCAGCCTGCATGTCGACCGGAGAGTTCCCGGCGACCGGGCCGCGGACTGCCATGGCCGCATGGAGGCACTGAGCCTGACCGTACGGCCGGACGGTGAATGGCTGCTCATCCACCAGTGCCAATCCTGCGCCGGGCTCAGCGCCAACCGCATCGCCGGCGACGACAACGCACTCGCCCTGATACGTCTGGCCCTCAGACCCCTGCGGGACGGCAGGGCCGCCGGCAGCGCACTGCTCACGGTTCTGTGACGCCGCGTCGGTGAACGGCGCTGCACCGGGGCGGGCGTGTCGCTGATCCCCCCTCAGCGACACGCCCGGACCGGCGTCCTCAGGCGGCCCCGCCCCGGCGCTTCGTCAGCCACCACGCACCGCCGCCGAGCACCAGCACCGCGGCAGCGATGCCCACGGGCACAGCGATCGACATGCCGTCGTCGTCCTTCGCCTCGGCCGCCGCCGGCTCGGCGGACGAACCCTGGGCGGCGGGCTTGTCCGAGGCGGGGGCCGACGACGGGGCAGCCGTCGTCGGTTCCTGCGTGGGGGTCGGGCTCACCGACTCGGCGCCGGGCGCGGCCGCCTTCAGGGCCAGGTGGGGTGCGGGGTGGCCGTGTCCGTGGCCGTCCCCCTCGGCCTCCTCCTCCAGCTCGATCCAGCGGTCGACCTTGCCGTCGCTGTAGGTCTGGAGGGTCTTGAAGGGCACCTCCTTGGCGTCCGGCAACTGCCGCACGGTCACGACGTACTCGACGTCCTCACCCACGGCCAGCTTCGGCCCGGACACCGTGTAGCCCCGGTCGGTGGGGGCGAACTTCCAGCTCTTGGGCCCTTTTTCGTAGGTGATGTCCTGCGGGACGATCCCCTCGGGAAGGATCACCTCCAGCTTGCTGATCCCGGCCGAGGCCGACTCCGACTCGGCGGAGAAGGTCAGCTCGACGTTCTGGTCGAGGGCCCGCGCGCCCTCGGCCTCCACCTCCGCATGAGCCGCCGCCGGCCCCGCGGTGGCGACGGCCAGCGCGAGGGCGACCGAGGTGAGTACGCCGGTTCGGCGCAGACTGCGGATCAGAGTGGAGCGGGACACGTACGACTCCCTTGTAGCGACGACGTGGTGACAGCGGTCGAGCGCGGACAGAGCCGCCTCTTCACACAAGTCGGCCGCGGACCCCGATGAGTTCCCGGCCATCCCCAGGAAATCTTGGCCGAGCGGCAGTACCCGGCGGGCGGCCCGGTCATCATGGTGCAGTTGGAGAACGAGCTGGACTTCTTCGACTGCGCGGACCGCGCGGGCTATGTGAGCGCCCTGCGTGAGGCGACCCTCGGGCACGGCATCACGGTCCCGCTGATCGCCTGCTCGGGCCAGGGCGACCTCACGGGCGCAACCGGCGACGTGGACGGTGTCGTACCGGCCTGCAACTTCTACCCGGACGACGACTCCCCCGACATCGAGGCCGAGGTGCGCCGCTACGCCGCCCTGGTCGCCGAGCGCGGGGTGCCGCTGCTGATCACCGAGACGAACCGGCGCCACCGTACGCTGCGGCGGCTGTTGGCGAGCGGCGCCAAGCTGATCGCGCCGTATCTCCAGTCCTCCGGCTGGAACTTCGGGTACACGCCGTCCAGCGGCAACTGGGGCCGGCCGGGCAACTTCATGAGCCACGGCTACGACTTCGGCGGATACGTCACGTCGACCGGCGCGCAGCGGCCGGAGTTCGCCGAGGCGCAGGTGCTGGCGGCGGTCGTCGAGACCTGGGGGGACCAACTCGCCCTGGCGACAACGACGTTCACGGACCTGGACGCCGACTTCCCGACCAGCTCCGAGCCGTCGGCGCTGAACCTTCCCGAGGGCGGCCGGCTGGTGGCCGTACCGCATCTCGGAACGGAGCCGGGCACGGCGGTCGTCGAGGGCGTGCCCGTCGCGGTCGCGCCGGGATCGTGCCCCCTGATGGCGGTGGACGTACCCCTGCGGCCCTGGGGCGTCGACGCCATCCTGTCGCTCGCGTCCGCGGATCTCGTCGCGGCGGCGGACGGGGTGCTGGTGTTCTCGTCCGACGTGCCGGTCACTGTCGTACTGAACGGAGCGCGGACCGAGATCCCGGTGTCCGAGCGCAGGACCGTGGCGGGAGTGACGCTCGTCGTGCTGCCGTCGGCGCGGGCCGCACGGCTCCGGTCGGTCGACGCCGACGGCACGGTGCATGTGACCGACGCACCGAACCGGCCCGCCAAGTCCGCGCCGACCGCCGTACGCGAGGTGCGGCGGCGATGCGCCGCCGCCCCGGAGGCGCCGGCCGGCCGGCACGCGCTGCCGCCGACGCTGGAGTCGCTCGGGGTGTACCGGGGACGGGGCACCTACCGGACCGCCACGGATCTGACCGACGTCGACGAGCTGCTGCTCACCGGCGCGGCGGACATCGTCGACCTGTCCGTCGCGGGCCGGACGCACCCGCCGATCGCCGGCTTCGGTGCGGCCCGGCGTATCGACGTCAGGGACGTGACGGGCAGCGTCGCGGTCGAGGCCGTGGTGGAGATCTGGGGCCACGCCAACTTCGACGACGCCCGTCTGCCCGCCCTGCGCATCGGCGCGCTGCGCGGCCTCGGCACCCTGTGGAAGGTACGGGGGACGACGGATGTGTCGGCCCTGTGGACCGTGCACGGGCACTGGGCCGCGGACCCCGCACCCATCCGGGTGCTCGGCGGCTGGAGCAGCACACGCGTCGCGGAGCCGGTCACCTACACCCGTACGCTCCACTCCCCCACCCCGTCGGCGCTGCATCTGCGCGGTGTCGTCGAGCCGCTGCGAGTGCGCGTGGACGACGGCGAAGCGGAGACCGTCCACGCCGAGAACCCCTGGGTGCTGCTGCCCGCCGGCGCCCATCAGGTCTCGGTCACCCTGCCGCACCATCCCAGCGGCCCCGGCCTGCGCGCCGAGCTGCTCGCGTCGGAGGCCGTGCGGGACTGGTCGTGCGCGGCGCAGAACGACGAGCTGCTGACCCGGTTCGCGGCCCGTCCGGGGCGCACGGAGGAGGTGCGGCTGCCGTTGGCGCTGAAACCGGGTGAGGAGGCGTGGCTCGACGTCGACCTGCCGCCGTCCCCGGAGGGTTACCTGATCCGGCTGGAGGCCACGCAGGTCCGGGTGACCGGGTGGGCCGGCGGGGAGTGCGTGGGACGCGTCTGGGCCGGCGACCGGCCCGCCTTCTCGGGCGGGGATCCCGACGCGCTCTGGGTACCGCCGGGCTGGCCGGGACTGACCTTGTTCGCGCAGGGCATCGAGGGGCGGGAGGCTCCGGAGATCCGTGCGCTGTGGCTCGGGGCACCGACCGACTGAGGCGGAGGGACGGCCGGCCGGGCACCGCGCTCGCGAGGAGCCCCCGGCGAATGGCCTTTGATATTCCTCGGCTGGACGGATGAAAGCGGCCTGCTCCATATGAGGTGCCGCGAGCGGCTGTTGAGGTCTGTGTGGATCCGCTCCTCGATCATCTTCGCGTCGGCGCCCGGCCGGCGATGAGATGAGGAGTGGCCCGATGTCGAATCGGATTGTTTCCCGGAGCCGGTGGAACCGGCGGCGCGCCAGGTGGGCCGCGGTCTGCGCGGGCCTCGCCCTGTCGCTGACCGCCGGACCCCAGGGTGCGGCGGCAGCATCCGAGGACCCGACGCCGCCGCGGCCGCTCAGCCGGTTCCTCGACGTCGCGACCGCGGTGGCCGGAGGGCTCCTCCACCCGCAAGCGCCTCCGTCCGGGGCCAATGACTGGAGTTGCCGTCCCACGCGCAGGCACCCCCGCCCGGTCGTGCTGCTGCACGGGTCCGCGGCGAACGCGTTCAACAACTGGGGCATGATGTCGCCCTGGCTGAAGCAGCAGGGATACTGCGTCTTCGCCCCCAACTACGGTGGGCCGCCCGGCAGTCCGTTCCAGGCCACCGGTCCCATCCCGGACTCGGCCCGGCAGGTCGCCCGCTACGTCGATCGCGTCCTGAAGGCCACCGGCGCCCGCCAGGTCGACCTCGTCGGACACTCCCAGGGCGGCGGTCCCACGCCCCGCTGGTATCTGCGGTTCGAGGGCGGCACGAACCCCAAGCACCCCGATCGGAACAAGGTGCGCAGCCTCGTCGCCCTCGCTCCGTCCAACCACGGCGGGAACATCTCCGGCATCGGCACGCTGACGACCCGGCTCGGTCTCAACCCCGCCGTGTCCGCCCTCGTCGGGCAGGCCTGGTCGGACCAGATGGTCGGCTCCGAGATGAACAGGACGCTCGACCGGGACGGCGACACCCAGCCAGGCGTCCGCTACACCGTCATCGCCACACGGTACGACGCGTTCGCCACCCCGTACCAGAACACCTTCCTGACCGCGGGACCGGGCGCCACCGTGCGGAACATCCTGATCCAGCAGATCTGCAAGCAGGACGTTTCCGACCACCTGTCGCTGGCGTACGACACCAACGCGGCGCAACTCGTCAGCAACGCCCTCGACCCCGCTCACGCACACCCCGTCCGCTGCGGACTCGCGCTGCCCGTGCTCGGGGGCTGACGCGAGAGGCCTCCCCGGTTCGGCCCGGGGCTCAGGCAACAGAAGTGGAGTGCGGGTTGGCTGCCGTGCCCTCGGTGCTGAGCAGTACGACCACCGAGGTCGCGTCGAGTCCCAGTGCCGTACGGCGCCTCGCGCATCCCGTGCCGGTGAGGACCGCCCGTGTGCCGGCGAGCGTGGCGGCTCCGCAGGTTCGCCGAGGGCGAGGCTGTGCAGGACGCAGGCCGCGCTCTCCGGTTCCACCGACAGCAGCGCGGGAGCCCGCCCGCGGGGGCGGCTGCGGTAGTGGGTTACGACGGCCTGGGCCAGCGACCCCACGCCCACCGGCAAGGCGACGAGGTCGGGGCCCCCGGCGATCCCGTGAGCCGCCAGTTGCTCGTCGATCTCGGCGCAGAGGGTGGCGTAGCCCTCGACGATCCAGCCGGGGATCCGCTCGTAGCCGGGCCAGGCGGTGTCCTGGACCAGGACGGTGTGCGGCGCGTCGGCCGCCTCGGCGGCGCGGCGTACGGCCTCGTCGTAAGCACCGGGTACCTCGGTGACCTGCGCCTGTTCGGCGGCAATGGCGGACACCGCCGCCGGGTGCACGCCCTGCGGGACGAAGATGTGGGCGCGCTGCCCGAGCAGGCGTGCGACGCGGGCCAGGGCCCGGCCGTGGTTCCCGTCGGTGGCGGCCACCAGGGTGACGGGGCCGGGCTCTTCAGCGCCCTCGGCGTGTTCGGCATGCTCGGCGAGGACGCGGTGGATCGCCCAGGACGCGCCCAGCACCTTGAACGCGGGCAGCCCCAGACGGCACGACTCGTCCTTGACGAAGACCCGGCCTACCCTCAACTCCGTTGCCAGTTGGGGTAGTTCGATCAGTGGCGTGGGTGAGTGGCCGGGCAGTGCGGCGTGGAAGGCCCGGACCTCGGTCGGTGCCGGTGCGCACCGCCATGTGCGGGCGGCGGTGCGCACGATCCATGGCGGTGCGGGAAGGGGGGAAGAGTTGTCGGACACAGGATCAGGGTCCGACGGCCGTGTGCGGTCGGTCCAGCGAATGTTCTCGACCGATGGCCATCGGAATGGCCGGTCGGTGGGTCATCGGATCAGTTCGGCGGGCTGGGTGGCCTTTCCGAGCAGCCATTCCAGGGGGCCGCGGCGGAAGCGGCGTGACCAGAGGGCGGCGAACACGGTCATGGCCACGATGAAGCCGAGCAGCACATGGAGGGCGGGTCCGGGCAGTTCCTCGATGCCGAGGAAACGGATGGCGGCTATGTGGAGGACGTAGGCGGTCAGGGACATCGAGCCGACCGCGATCACCGGGCGGGCGAGGCGGTGGAAGCGGGGGAAGGCGTCCACGGCGGCGAGGCAGCCGACCAGGACCGCGATGGCGACCCCGGTGTTGGCCACGATCGACAGGGTCGTCTCGCTGTGCGGCGAGGCGACCAGGAGCCCGGCCGGGGTGCTGCCGTCGGGGTAACCCCAGGTGTCGGACCACCAGGCGGACGAGACCGTGCCGCCACCGCCCCAACTGACCTCGCTCAGCCGCGACATGGCGCCGGGGACCAGATGAAGGGCCAGCCAGGAGCCGGCGTAACCGAGTACGGCGAGACAGACACCGGTGAGCGCGAGGCGTACGCGGACGGCGGTGGCGGCGAGGTCCAGCCGGGCCACGGCCATGCCGGCGATGACGAAGGGGATCCAGGTCAGGGCCGGGTAGCTGCCCGTGAACAGCAGCGAGACGATGCCGTCGGCGTCCGCGGGCCAGGCCCAGATGCCGTCGGCGCCGTCCGCGGGCAGCGCGTGCTGGACGACGTACAGGATCTGTGGCAGCACCAGGGCACCGGCGGCGGCGATGATCGCCAGCGTGCGGGCGCCGAGCCGGTGCAGCGGCAGGACCAGCAGGAAGTACAGGCCGTAGAAGGCGAGGATCACCTCGACCGAGGTGCCGGTCATGGTCAGCGCGGTGCCGAGCGCCAGCAGGACGAGTGCCCGGATCACCACCTTGGCGACCGCCTGGCGGCCCGCGCGGCCCGTCTTCGGGATACGGCGGCCGGTCATCAGCATGATCGAGAAGCCGGCGAGGAAGGCGAAGAGCGCGGAGGCGCGGCCGTGCGCCAGCTCCATGACGTGCCCGGTGAATCCGCCCTGGGACGGGTCGGGGCCGACGTGGGCCGCGTACATGCCGAAGACCGCGAGCCCGCGCGCCAGGTCCACGCCGATGAGGCGGCCGGTCGAGGACGGTGGGCTCTGCGCGGGCCTGGCGGGTGTGGTCCGGGCCGTCCCGGGGCGGGGCACGGTCGGCGCCGCGAGCGCGGACTCGTCTGCGTTCTGGGTCATGCCTCCACGCTGGCGACCAGCCCCGGGCCCGCAGTATCCGGCGACCGTCCGGTCCTCCCCCGCCACCCGGCGGGTCGATCCCCTGCCGGACGGAGACCCGGCCGATGGCGTCGCGCCCCCGCCGGACACGGACTCGGCCCGGCCGGGTGCGTCGCGCGCTACTTGATCAGGGCGCCCGCGACCACGACGACCACGCCCAGCAGAGCGTCCGCACAGCCGATCGCCACCGCCGCGCGCCAGGTCCGGCCGCGGGCGCGGGCGGTGGACAGGCCCCAGGCGAAGAGGAGGGCGATGTTGAAGCCGAAGGCCACGTACTCGATGCCGGCGGAGCGCCACCAGCCCCAGCCCGCGCCGAGCAGGATCACCAGCGTGGGCAGGGTGGCCACCACGAGCGGCCATTCGCCGGCCAGTGCCCGCAGTGCGCCGCGCACACCGCGACGGGCGGCGTCGCCGCGCCGGGCGATGAGGTGCGCGTATGCGTGCGCCAAGGCCGAGGCGACGGCCGTGATCAGCAGCCACCGGGCGTCATGGAGCCGCTCCTGACGTGCCGTCTCCCCGTACTGCGTGAGCGCGGCGACCATCGAGCTGGCCAGTACGGCGCCGTACACACCTCCGAACAACACGTTCGGCTGTACCGCGACTCGTCGCAGGGCGGGGGACATGGACATGAGAGCCTTCCTCGGGAGTGGGGGTGCGGGCGGCGACAAAGGCCGGTCTCCCAGGAGACCCGGTACGCGCTCGTGGGGACCATCCCTCGCTCTTCCGGAACGACCCCGTCGGCCGGTCACCGCGCTCCCCCGTACGGCGGGAACCCACCCCCCGGGTGGCGGGAGTGTCCCGTCGGCCCGCCTCACCAGGCGTTTCCCGCTCTACCGTCGAAGCGGTGACAATCAACACCGACGTGCGGCCTGAGACGTACGCACAACGACGACGAGGCGGAGCGCACGTGATCCGGGTCATGGTGGTGGACGACGAGGCGCTGGTGCGCTCCGGCTTCGAGCTGATCCTGAGCGCGGCCGACGACATCGAGGTCGTCGCGACCACGGCCGGCGCCGAGGCGGTCGACACCGTACGGCGGGAGGGTCCCGACGTCGTGCTGCTGGACATCCGGATGCCGGACGTGGACGGGCTGACCGTGCTGGGGCAGCTGCGCGCCCTCGCGGAGCCGCCGGTGGTAGCCATGCTGACGACCTTCGACGCCGACGAGTACATCCTCACCGCGCTGCGCTCAGGCGCGGCCGGCTTCCTGCTCAAGGACACCGAGCCCGACCAGCTCGCCCAGCTCGTGCGCACCCTGGCCGCGGGCGGGGTCGTGATGTCGCCTAAGGCGTCCCGCGCCGTCTGGCAGAGCCACCCGGGGGCCGCGGCCGTCGACGACGAGGAGACCGCGCGCGTCGGCAGGCTCACCGACCGCGAGCGCGAGGTGCTCGTGCTGATCGCGGAGGGACTGTCCAACGCCGACATCGGCGCCCGCATCCACCTCAGCGCGGGCACCGTCAAGGACCACGTCAGCGCGATCCTCACCAAGCTGCGGGTCGGGGGCAGGGTGCAGGCGGCGCTGCTCGCGCAGCGGGCCGGACTGCTCGACGACGAGGGGCAGCGCCGCCCGGGGTCAGGGCGATGACCGCGGCCAGGGCGTGGTGGGCGCGGATCCCCGATCCGGTGATCGACCTGGTGGTCGTCGCGGTCGCCGTCGTGGACGTCCTGGTCAGCCTGGACGACGCGAGCCGTCTCGCCGTGGCGATGGCCGCGCTGGCCTGTGTCGCGCTCGTGGTGCGGCGGCGCTTCCCGTTGCCGGTGTTCCTGCTGACCCTCCCGGCCAGCCTCATGCTGGACATCGTGTTCGCCCCGTTCGCGGCCCTGTTCACCCTGGCCGAACGGTCCCGCGACCGGCGTCTGCTCGGCGTCTGCGCCGTGCTGTTCGCGGTCGCCTCCGCCGCGCCCTGGCCGCTGAACGACCTCACCGCGCACGACCGCACCTGGACCCTGGTCTACTTCTTCTACACGCTGGCCACGGCCGCGGCCCCCGTCCTGCTGGGCCAGCTCGTGCAGGCCCGCCGGGACCTGGCCCGGCGGCTCGTCGAGATCGAGGATGCGCGTGAGCACGAGCGGCTGCTGCACTCGCAGGCCGTCCTCGCCCGCGAACGGGCCCAGCTCGCGCGCGAGATGCACGACGTCGTCTCCCACCAGGTCAGCCTGATCGCCGTACAGGCCGGTGCCCTCCAAGTCGCCGCGAAGGACCCGGACTTCAAGGAGGGCGCCCGCACCATCCGCTCCCTCAGCGTCGACACCCTCGACGAACTGCGGCACATGGTCACGCTGCTGCGGGCCTCCGGCGGCCGGGCCACCGAGCTCACCCCTCAGCCGACCCTCGCCGACCTGCACAAGCTGGTCACGACCAGCGGCATCGAAGCGGAGCTGACGGGTGACCTGCCTCCCGACGTCAGTTCCACCGCGCAGCGCGCCGTCTACCGAACCGTCCAGGAGGCCCTCACCAACGTCCGCAAGCACGCCCCCGGCGCCACCGCGGTCGTCAGGCTGTGGCACGCCGGCGACGGCGACGCCTTCGGCGTGACCATCACCAACACACCGCCGGCCCGCCCCTCGCTGCCGCTGCCCGGTTCCCAGCAGGGCCTGGTCGGCCTGAGGGAGCGCGCCGAGCTCCTGGGCGGCACGTTCGAGTCCGGTCCCACGGCCGACGGCGGCTACGAGGTGAGCCTCCGCATCCCGGCGCGGACGGGCTGACGGCAGCCCTGCGGACCTCTCAGGGACGTCGGCTACTGTGCAGGGCGAAGTGTGACGAAGGGGGCAGAGCAGGCGGAGGACAGGGCTGTGGCGGACGAGGGACGGCTGGTCGCCGGGCGATACCGGCTTGTCGAGCGCGTCGGCAGCGGCGGTATGGGCACGGTGTGGCTGGCCGAGGACGAGGTGCTCGCCCGCCGGGTCGCGCTCAAGCGGCTCCACCCGCAGCCGCACCTGTCCGACGCGGAGGTCGCCACGCTCTACGAGCGCACGCGCCGCGAGGCACGCAGCGCCGCCCGGGTGGTCCACCCGAACGTGGTCGTGGTGCATGACGTCGTCGAGGACGACGGGCGGCCCTGCATCGTCATGGAGTACGTGCCCGCGCCGACCCTCGGCGACGTCCTCAAGCACGGCCGCACCCTGCCGCCCGGGGAGACGGCCCGTATCGGCCTGGGCATGATCGCGGCTGTGCGGGCCGCGCACGCCGCCGGAGTCCTGCACCGCGACATCAAGCCGGGCAACGTCCTGCTCGGCGCCGGCGGCCGGGTGGTCCTCACCGACTTCGGTATCGCGCAGACCGCCGGTGCGTCGACGCTCACGCAGACCGGGGAGATGGTCGGCTCCATCGACTTCATGGCCCCGGAGCGCATCCGCGGACGCAAACCCGGCCCGTCCTCCGATCTGTGGTCGCTCGGCGCGACGCTCTACCAGGCGCTCGAAGGGCGCCCGCCCTACCGCCGGGACACGGCCATGGAGACCGCGTACGCCATCGCCGTCGACCCGCTGGAGCCGATGCGCCGGGCCGGTCCGCTGGAGCCGCTGGTCGAGATCCTGCTGGCGAAGGACCCCGAGGACCGGCCCACGGCGGAGCAGACGGAGCGGGCCCTGCACGCCGCCCGGTCCGGCGGCTCGACGACCACGCGGCCGGTCGCCGTGGCGGATGACCGTCCCGAGGGCAGGCCGGTCGCGGCGCCGCCCCAACCCGCGCCCGGGAAGGGCGGCCGCCGGGGCCGGAAGCGCGGGCGCCGCGCTCTGGTGGCCGTCGCGGTCACCTTGGCGGCGTTCACCGCGGCCGGCACGCTCTACGTCACGGCGCACCAAGGCGACGGTGACGCCGCGATCTCGACGCCGACCCGGTCCGCCTCGCCCTCCCCCGTCCCCGACGGCTACCACCTGGTCCGCGACCAGCGGCTCGGCGTCTCGTTCCCCGTGCCGGACGGCTGGAAGCTGAGGAAGCGCGCGACCGACGAGGTCACCTACACCGACCCGACCGGCCTGGTCGGCCTGACCATCGGCATGGTGGACCCGGCCGGCTCGCACCCCGTCGAGCACTTCAAGGACATCGAGGCCAACACCAAGGCCAACTACCCCACGTACCGCAGGCTGCGCCTGCAGAAGACCACGTTCAGGGACAAGCCGGCCGCGGTGTGGGAGTTCACCTTCCAGGGCCGCGCCCGCGGCTTCCGGGCCATCGACCTCGGCTACGGCACCGCGGGCGGCCGGGAGTACGACATCTATCTGTCGGCACCGGACGCCCGGTGGGACACGTACCGTCCGGTCTTCGACAACGTGCGCGACGGGTTCACGGACTGACGTGCCGAGCGCACTGAACCTCACCTCACATGACGCTCAGACGTACTCCGTCGCCGCGTCGAGCAGCCAGTCCGCCAGATAGCCGGCGAACGACGCACGCACCAGCACCCAGAATCCGGCCCTGGGTTCGTCCCGGGCGACCAGGACGACCTGAGTGCGGCCCAGTGTCGTCTGAGCGCAGTGCCCGGAGCCGAAGGACCGCGGATGCAGGTCCAGGGAACAGCCGTGGGCCAGCAGATCGTGGGCGCGGGGGCCGGTCACCAGCAGCGTGGTGCGTTGTGCGGAGACGTCGGTGACCGAGACCGGCTCGTCCCCCGCCGCCTCCCGGATCCGGCTCTCCAGGTCCCGTTCGCCGCCCGGCGGCCCCACCAGGAGCCATTCGTCCGGGCCGAGCCACAGCGCGGTCAAGTCCCCGGTGCGGACGACGGTGTTCGGCTGGAGGGGCAGCTGGAGGTCCAGCGCCAGGCCGACGGCTTCCGCCGCGGGTCCCTTGGCGTCGAGGCGCACATTGAGCTGGGTGAGGAAGGGGAGTTCGGCCAGCCGGATCGCGCCCCGGGAGCTACGGGTCGCGGCGGCAAGGCGATCCGCGACCGGCGACAAGGGGCTGCGGAGCGGGACGGTCGGGGCGTTGTCAGCCATCGCGGCGGGCTCCCTCGGGGTCGTAGAGGACGGGGCTTGCGACGGTCACGGGGACCAGTTGGTCGCCCACGGGGGCGTACAGCCGCTCGCCCATGCGGTCCCGGCCGCCCTTGATCAGGGCGAGCGCGAACGTCCGGCCGAGCGCCGCGCTGCGATAGCTGGAGGTGACGTGGCCGAGCATCGGGACGGGCGGGATCGGCAGCACGCCCTCGGCGATCAGATGCGTGCCCTCCGGGAGGAAGGTGCCCGGGTCGTCGGGGAGGAGGCCGACCAGGTGCTTGCGGTCGGGGCGGGTGGTGTCGGCGCGGGCGTGGGAGCGCTTGCCGATGAAGTCGGGCTTCTTCTTCGACACCACCCAGCTCATGCCGAGGTCCTGGGGGGTGACGGTGCCGTCGGTGTCCTGGCCGATGATCGGGTAGCCCTTCTCGGCCCGCAGGACGTGCATGGTCTCGGTGCCGTACGGCGTGATGCCGTACGGGGCACCCGCCTCGTGCACCGCCTCCCACAGGGCGAGAGCCTGCCACGGTGACACGTTGATCTCGTAGGCGAGTTCACCGGAGAAGCTGATCCGGCAGACCCGGGCCGCGATGCCGGCGACGGTCGCCTCGCGCCAGGCCATGAACGGGAAGTCGTCGTTGGCCACGGTCAGTTGGGGTGCGAGCGTGCCGAGTACCTCGCGGGACTTCGGGCCGACCAGGGCGATCGTGGCCCACTGCTCGGTCACCGACGTGCAGTGGACCTTCAGCTCGGGCCACTCCGTCTGGTGCCACTCCTCCATCCAGTCCAGTACTGCGGCCGCGTTGCCCGTCGTCGTGGTGACGAGGAAGCGGTCCTGGGCGACGCGGATGACCGTGCCGTCGTCGAAGACCATGCCGTCCGGGCGGCACATGACGCCGTAGCGGATCATGCCGACCTTCAGGGTGCTCATCATGTTGGTGTAGAGCCGGTCGAGGAAGGCGGCCGCGTCCGGGCCCTGTACGTCGATCTTGCCGAGGGTGGAGGCGTCCATGAAGCCCACGCTCTCGCGGGTCGCCCGGCACTCACGCAGTACGGCGGCCTCCATGTCCTCGCCGTCCTGCGGGTAGTACCAGGGGCGCTTCCACTGGCCGACGTTCTCGAACAGGGCGCCGTGCGCGACATGCCACGCGTGGAGGGCGGTCGTACGGACCGGGTCGCTGAGGGCTCCGCGGTCGCGGCCTGCGAGGGCGGCGAAGGAGACCGGCGTGTAGGGCGGGCGGAACGTGGTCGTGCCGAGTTCCGAGATGTCCACGCCGAGCAGCTCGGCGACGATGCCACTGGCCAGGACGCCGGAGGTCTTGCCCTGGTCGTTGGCCGTGCCGGCGGTGGTGTAGCGCTTGGTGTGCTCGACGGAGCGCAGGCCTGCGCCGGTCGCGCGGGTCAGGTCGTCGACGGTGACGTCGCGTTGGAGGTCGACGAAGCGCGGGGCGTCCGCGTCACCCGGGACGACGTACACGTGCATGGGCGGCGTAGGCCGCGGTGGTGCGGCCGGCGCCGGGAGGCGGGGTGTCTCGGGCGGGTAACCCTCGGCCTCGACGGCACGGGCGCCTGCCGCCGCGCCCTGCGCCAGGGCCGTGGCCAGGTCGAATACGCCGCTCGCGGCGCCCGCGACCTCGACCGCCTGGCGGCCGCTGTCGGGGACGAAGGAGCCCAGCGCCTCGTCGTGGCGCAGCTTTCCGCCGGATTGACTGAACAGGTGCGCCACCGGGTTCCAGCCGCCGGAGACCAGCAGCAGGTCGGCGGCGAACTCCCGCCGCCCCACGGACTCTCCGTAGGGGGCGACGGTCACGGCGGTGACGCGTGCCTCGCCCTGGGTGCCGATGACTGCGTGCCCGGCCAGCACCTCGATGCCGGCCGCCCGCGCGCGCTCGGCCCACTCCCCCGGTTCGGGACGGGTGTCGACGACGGCCGTGACGGCCAGTCCGGCCGCGGTGAGGTCCAGGGCCGCGGCGTAGGCGCTGTCGTTGGTGGTGAAGACGACCGCGTGGCGGCCGGGCAGGACGCCGTGGCGGTTGACGTACGCACGGGCCGAGGCGGCCAGCATCACCCCGGGGCGGTCGTTGTCCGCGAAGGCGAGTGAGCGTTCGTGGGCGCCGGTGGCGAGGACGACCCGTCGGGCGCGGATGCGCCAGACGCGTTCGCGGGCGACGTCGGCGGGGGCGGCGGCGCCGAGGTGGTTGGTGCGGCGTTCGACGGCGAGGAGGTGGTTGTCGTCGTAGTGGCCGAAGACGGTGGTGCGGGGCAGTACGCGTACCTCGGGGGCGGTGGCGAGTCGTCCGGCGACGTCCGCCACCCAGTCGAGGTGTTCGCCGGTTCCGAGGAGGCTGCCGCCGGGCTCCGGTCGGTCGTCGGCCAGGATGACCCGGGCGCCGCTTGTCGCTGCCGCGGCTGCGGCGGCGAGGCCTGCGGGGCCCGCGCCTACGACGAGCAGGTCGCAGTGGGCGTGTACGGCGTCGTAGCGGGCCGGGTCGGGGATCGTGGCCAGGCGGCCCTGGCCGGGGAGGCTGCTTGCGGCCAGGCCGTCGTACAGCTCGACCGTCGTCGCGGGGAGCATCGGCTCGGGGAAGGGTGCCTCGATCTGGACGACCGCGTTGGGTTCTTCGGGGCCGGCGGAGAAGATGCCTCGGGGGCGGCCGAGTTTGATGCTGGTGCCTGCCTGGATAACGCCGTTGGCGAGGAGGGCGGAGGCGAGGGTGTCGCCTCGGTAGCCCTGGTATTCGGTGCCGTCGAAGGTGAAGGTGAGGGGGGTGTCGCGGTCGATCCTGCCGCGGGTGGGGTGCCGGCGTGTCTCGCCCCCGCCGCCCCTACCCTTCCCATCCTGAAGAGGCTCTGCCCCTTCCACCCCGCTGGGGGCTGCGCCCCCAGACCCCCCTTCGGCCTGAACGGCCTCGTCCTCAAACGCCGGACGGGCTGACAGCGGGCGTTCCTCGCCTGATCGGTACACCGTCAGGATCTCGTTCGTGGACGTGTCCCGTACCGCGTTGAACCAGCGGCGGCAGCCCGCCGCGTGGGTCCAGCGTTCCGCGAAGGGGCCCTTGGGGTTGTCGCGGAAGAAGAGGTATCGGGCCCACTCCTTGTCGGTGAGGGACGCCGGGTCCTGCGGGTACGGCACGTGGGCCTGGCCGCCGTAGTGGAACTCGGCCTCGTCGCGGGGCCCGCACCACGGGCAGGGGATGAGCAGCATGGATCGGCTCCCAAAGCGTCCAGTGGTCCTAGTGGGCCACCGCGGCCGCGCCGTGCTCGTCGACGAGCGCGCCGGTGGTGAAACGGTCGAGCGAGAAGGGGGCGTTCAGGCCGTGCGGGGTGTCGTTGGCGATGGTGTGGGCGTAGACCCAGCCGACGCCCGGGGTGGCCTTGAAGCCGCCCGTTCCCCAGCCGCAGTTGAGGTAGAGGTTGTCGACCGGGCTGAGGCCGATGATCGGTGAGGCGTCCGGGCTGACGTCGACGATGCCGCCCCAGGTGCGCAGGACGTGGGCACGAGCGAAGACGGGGAACAGTTCGAGCGCCGCCGACATCTGCTCCTCGATGATGTGGAAGGCGCCGCGCTGGGTGTAGGAGTTGTACGCGTCGATGCCCGCGCCCATGACCAGTTCGCCCTTGTGCGCCTGGCTGACGTACACGTGGACGGCGTTGGACATGACGACCGTGGGGTGGACCGGCTCCAGGAGCTCCGAGACCAGGGCCTGCAAGGGGTGGCTCTGGAGGGGGAGTTCGATGCCGGCCATGGCGGCGAGGACCGAGGTGTGGCCGGCCGAGCACAGGGCCACCTTGCC
This sequence comes from Streptomyces sp. NBC_01092, assembly GCF_045039535.1. Lineage (NCBI taxonomy): Bacteria > Bacillati > Actinomycetota > Actinomycetes > Kitasatosporales > Streptomycetaceae > Streptomyces > Streptomyces sp. NBC_01092. Next base: position 1,141,548 of record NZ_CP108659.1, read on the forward strand.
CGCCGCGATGGGGCCCAGGTTCGTCCGGACGCCGACCACCCGGCCGCCGGCCAGGTCCAGGCCCGTGACCTCGCAGTTCTGGATGATGTCGATGCCGGCGGCGTCGGCTGAGCGGGCGAGGCCCCAGGCCACGTGGTCGTGCTTGGCGATGCCGGCGCGGGGCTGGTAGGTAGCGCCCAGGACCGGGTAGCGCACGTCCGGGGAGGTGTTGACGATCGGGCAGACTTCCTTCACGCCGTCCGCGTCGAGCCACTCGGCGTCCACGCCGTTGAGGCGGTTCGCCTCCACGCGGCGCACGCTGTCACGGACGTCCTGGAGGCTGTGGGCCAGGTTCAGCACGCCTCGCTGGGAGAACAGGATCGGGTAGTCGAGTTCGTCCGACAGTCCCTCCCACAGCTTCAGCGCATGCTCGTAGATGCCGGCGCTCTCGTCCCAGAGGTAGTTGGAGCGGATGATCGTGGTGTTGCGGGCCATGTTGCCGCCCGCGAGCCAGCCCTTCTCCAGCACGGCGACATTGGTGATGCCGTGGTTCCTCGCCAGATAGTGGGCGGTGGCCAGGCCGTGTCCGCCGCCGCCGACGATCACCACGTCGTACGACCGCTTCGGCTCGGGGGTGCGCCACAGCCAGTCGGGGTGTTCGGGGAGGTCGGCGCCGGGGGTGCGGGGGCTCATCGGACGGCTCCGCCCTTGGGCAGGGACAGGTTCATACGGTGCTCGCGTTCCTCTCGGCGGCCTCGACGACGTTGGCCAGCAACATGGCGCGGGTCATGGGGCCCACGCCGCCCGGCATCGGCGCATGCCATCCGGCGACCGCGGCGGCCTCCGGGTGTATGTCGCCGGCCAGCCCGTTGTCGGTGCGGGTGATGCCGACATCGAGGACCGCCGCGCCGGGGCGCAGCATGTCCTTGGTGATCAGTCCGGGCGAGCCGGCGGCCGCGACGACGATGTCCGCCTCGCGTGTGTGCCAGGCCAGGCCCTTCGTGCCGGTGTGGCACAGGGTGACGGTGGCGTTCTCGGAGCGGCGGGTCAGGAGGAGACCGATCGGGCGTCCGACCGTGATGCCCCGGCCGATCACGCATACCCGTGCTCCGGCGAGCGGTACGTCGTGGCGGCGGAGCAGTTCGACGATGCCGCGCGGGGTGCACGGCAGCGGGGCCTCGACGCCCAGGACGAGCCGGCCGAGGTTGACGGGGTGCAGGCCGTCGGCGTCCTTCGCCGGGTCCATGCGTTCCAGGACGGCGCCCGCGTCCAGGTGGCGCGGGAGCGGGAGCTGGACGATGTAACCGGTGCAGTCCGGGTCGGCGTTGAGCTCGTCGATGGTCTCCTCGACCTGCTGCTGCGAGGCGTCGGCGGGCAGGTCCCTGCGGAGGGAGGCGATGCCGACCTGGGCGCAGTCGCGGTGCTTGCCGGTGACGTAGGCGTGGCTGCCGGGGTCGTCACCGACCAGGACGGTGCCGAGGCCCGGCGGCGGGCCGCCCGTGGCGGTCAACTTGGCGACGCGCTCGGCGAGTTCGCGGCGGATGGCAGCGGCGGTCGCCTTGCCGTCGAGTAGCTGTGCGTTCACCTTCGGTGTTCCTTCCCTGGGAGGCGACGCTGGGTGTCAGCCACGGAGGCGGGACATGGTGGGGTCGAACAGGGGCTCCTCGGTGACGACCGCTTCGACGCGCCGGTCGAAGTAGCCGATGTGCACGGCCCGGCCGGGGGTGGTGAGCTCGGCCGGGAGCCATGCGTAGGCGATGCCCTTGCCGATGGTGTAGCCGTAGGCGGCGCTGGTGACGTAGCCGACCGCGCGGTCGCCGTCGTACACCGGCTCCTTGCCCATGACGACCGACCAGGGGTCGTCGATGGTGAGGCAGGTCAGTTTGCGCCGCACGTCGGACCTACGGCGCTCCAGCGCCGCCTTGCCGATGAAGTCGTCCTTGTCGGCCTTGACGGCGAAGCCGACGCCGGCCTCGTAGGGGTCGTGCTCGTAGGTCATGTCGGTTCCGAAGGAGCGGTAACCCTTCTCCAGGCGCAGGCTGTTGAAGGCTCCGCGGCCTGCGATGACGCCGCCGAGCGGCTGGGCCGCCTGCCACAGGGTGTCCCACAGTTTCAGGCCCTGGTCGGCGGTGGTGTAGAGCTCCCAGCCGAGTTCGCCGACGTACGACAGCCGCATCGCCGTCACCGGGACGCTGCCGATGTGGGCGCGCTTGGCACGGAAGTACTTCAGGCCGTCGCCCGAGAAGTCCTCGTCGGTGAGGGGCTGCAGGACCTTGCGGGCCAGCGGGCCCCACAGGCCTATGCAGCAGGTGCCCGGGGTGATGTCACGGACCTGGACCGTGCCGTCGGCCGGGAGGTGGCGGGTGAACCAGTCGAGGTCGAGGTTGCCGTTGGCGCCGACCTGGAAGAGATCACGGCCGAGGCGCGCGACGGTGACGTCGCTGCGGATGCCGCCGTCGTGGTCGAGGAGCAGGGTGTACGTGACCGAGCCGACGGACTTGGCGACCTTGCCGGTGCACAGGCGCTCCAGGAACTGCGCCGACCCGGGGCCGCTGACCTCCAGGCGCTTGAGGGCCGTCATGTCGTACATGGCGACCGTCTCTCGGGTGGCCTGCGCCTCGGCGCCGACGATGGGCGTCCAGTACTGCGCGGCCCAGTCGTTGGGGGTGGGGATGCTCCGGCCTTCGACGAGGGGGGCGTTGGCCTCGTACCACTGCGGGCGTTCCCAGCCGTTCGCCTCCAGGAAGAACGCGCCGTGCTCCTGCTGGCGACGGTGGAAGGGGCTGGTGCGGATCGGGCGCGGGTCACCGGAGGGCTGGAGGGGGTGAAGGATGTCGTAGACCTCCACGAAGTTCTGGCAGTCGCGGGCCAGGACGTACTCCGGGGACAGCTGGTGCGGCTCGAAGCGGTTGACGTCGCACTCGTGCAGGTCGAAGGACGAGCAGTGGCCGTCGACCAGCCATTCGGCCATGGCCCGGCCCACGCCCGCGGAGTGGGTGACCCAGACGGCCTCGGCGACCCAGAAGCCCTTGACGTCCGGCGACTCGCCGAGCAGCGGGAAGTTGTCGGTGGTGAAGGAGAACAGGCCGTTGATGCCCTCTTCGACCTTCGCCTCGCGCGTCGCGGGGAGGAGGGACTGGGTCTCGGTCCAGGCCGGCTCGAAGTCCTCCTCGGTGAACTTCAGGACGGACGGCATGTCGTCGGCCTCGTCGACGGAGAGGATGTCGTCGGCCGTGATCGGCATCGGGCGGTGGCCGTAGTAGCCGATGCCGATGCCGTCGAAGCGGTCGCGGTAGTAGAGGTCGGCGTCCTGGTGGCGCAGGATCGGGCGGACCGCCTCCTGCGTCTGACCGGCGAGCGCCGGGACGGGGCCGGTCCAGGCGAGCTGGTGGGCGAGCGGGGTGAGCGGGAGGTTCATGCCGGCCATGCGGGCGATCTTCGGGCCCCAGATGCCGGCGCAGCACACGACGATGTCGGCGGGGATCTCGCCCTGGTCGGTCAGGACGCCGGTCACCTCGCCGTCGGCCTTCAGCACGTCGAGGACCTCGTGCCGGGCGAGGAAGCGCACGCCTCGCTCGGTGGCCCGGCGGATCTGGGCCTCGACGGCGAGGACCGCCTTGGCGAGGCCGTCGGTGGGGACCAGGAGGCCGCCGAGGACCCGGTCGCGGTTGACCAGCGGGTGCTGCTCGACGCACTCGTCGGGGGTCAGCAGACGGGACTCGATGCCCCAGGCGGTGATCCAGCCGTGGCGGCGGTGCAGTTCCGTGAGGCGCTCGGGGCTGGTGGCCACTTCGAGGCCGCCGACCTGGAGGAAGCAGGGCTTGCCGTCGACTTCGAGGGAGCAGAACTTCTCGACGGTGTAGCGGGCCAGTTCGGTCATGGTCTTCGAGGAGTTCGTCTGGAAGACCAGGCCCGGGGCGTGCGAGCTGGAGCCCCCGGTGGCGGGGAGCGGGCCCTGGTCGACCACGGTCACCTCGGTCCAGCCTCGCGCGGAGATCTCGTCCGCGAGGGCCGCACCGACAACTCCCGCTCCGATGATGACCACTCGGGGTCCCGCCATCGCCGCACCTCCGGTTCAGTTGCTTTGTACGCAACGTGATTCAGGTTGCGCAACTCAATGTGCCTGGCGTGCAGGTGGGTGTCAAGGGGTCCGCGACCTCGGGAAACGCGCCCGGAAACGACAATGCCCGGTGGGCGGTGCGCGTCCCGTGCGCACCGCCCACCGGGCATCCGTGTAGGGCCTACTTGATCCAGGCGTCCACCTTGTCGCGGTTGGCCTCGACCCACTTCTTGGCCGCCGCCTCGGGGGCCATCTTGTCCACGGCGATGTACTTCGCCACGACGTTCTGGTCGTCGTTGGTCCAGGTGAAGTTCTTCACCAGGTCATAGGCGGGGCTGCCCGACTTGGCGAACTTCGCGCTGACGATCTTGTCCAGCTCGTACACGGGGTAGTCGCAGTTCACCTTCTCCGTGTCGGCGTCGCAACCCTCCTTGTACTCGGGCAGCTTGACCTTGACGAGCGGTACCTCGGACATGAACCACTGCGGCTCGTAGAAGTAGCCGATCACCCATTCCTTGTTCTTCTCCGCCTTGCGGAAGGCCTGGATGAGCGCGGTCTCACTGCCCGCGTACACCACCTTGTAGTCCAGCTTCAGGTTCTTCACCAGCGCCTCGTCGTTGGTGACGAACGACGGGTCGCCGTCGAGGAGCTGGCCCTTGCCGCCGGACTCGGAGGTCTTGAACTCGGCCGCGTACTTGTCGAGGTTGTTCCAGTCGGTGATGTCGGGGTGCTCCTTGGCCAGCCACGGCGGCACGTACCAGCCGATGAGCCCCTTGTTGCCGGTCGCGCCGGCCTCGACGGCCGTCTTCTGGTCGGTGATGTACTTCTTCTTCAGGTCGTCGTGGCCCCAGTTCTCGATGACCGCGTCGACCTCGCCGGTCCCGAATCCCTGCCAGGCGATCTCTTCCTTCAGGTCCTTCTGGGTGACCTTGCAGCCGAGGTCGTGTTCCGCGACGTAGGCGACGACCGCCGCGTTGGCCTCGTAGCCCACCCACGGGTTGACCGCGAGGTTGAAGGTGCCGCACTTGCCGGAGTCGCCCGAGCCGCCGGAGCCCGCGGAGTCGTCGCCGACCTTCGCGCCGCCGCATGCGGTGAGGGTGAGGCCGAGGACCGCTATTCCGGCCGCCCCGGCCCGCCAGTGTCTTGCCATGGTGTGGTGCTCCTTATGTGCTGGTGCGGCGAGCCGCTGCCTGAGTGATCCGGTCGAACATGACGCCGAGAAGGACGATGGCGAGCCCCGCGGCGAGCCCCTTCCCGTACAGCTGGCCCTGCGAGAAGCCGGCCACGACGTCGTAGCCGAGGGCACCCGCCCCCACCAGGCCGCCCACCACGACCATCGCGAGGACGTAGATCAGGCCCTGGTTGGTCGCGAGCGTCAGGGCGCTGCGCGCCATCGGCAGCTGGACCTTGGTGATGATCTGCCAGGTGTTGCACCCGGCCGAGGTGGCCGCCTCCACGGTGGTGGCGGGCACGTTCCGGACCCCGTCCGCGATGATCTTCATGGCGACGGGGGCCGCGTAGACGACGGCGGCGACGATCGCTGTGAAGCGGGTCGCGCCGAACAGTGCGAGGAACGGCACGAGATAGACGAACGGCGGCATGACCTGGGCCGCGTCCAGGGTGGGCCTGAGCAGCCGGTCGACGAGGGCGCTGCGTCCCATCCACACGCCGAAGCCGATGCCGAGCAGCATCACGAGCACCGTGGCGACGACGGTCGACGCAAGGGTCGTCATGCTGTCGGACCAGACGCCGGTGGCGACCAGCAGGCCCACGCACACCGCCGTGGTGATGCCGGCGCGCCAGCCGCCGAGGACGACGGCGAGCGCGATCAGGGCCGCGCCGACGAGCCACCACGGGGAGTCCGTGAGCAGTGTCTGGAAGGGGTTGAGCAGACCGTTGGTGATGGCGTCGCGGATGGCGTTGGTGAGACCGGACAGGTTGTCCTGTGCCCAGGTGGTCACGCTGTCGGCGCCGCTGGAGATGGCGCTGCCGATGCCTCCCTCGCCGGGGAACTCCGCCGCCCACAGATAGGTGTGGGAGAGGTAGATCAGGACCACCGTGAGCGCCGCGCCCGCCCCGAGGAGCGGGCGGCGCCAGGTCTGGAAGCGGTTCTTCGAGCGCCGGGCCGCCTCCTCGCGGACGCTCGCCGCGGTGGTGACGCGGTCCAGGACGATGGCCATGACGACGATCGCGAGGCCCGCGTTGAAGGCGGTGCCGACGTCGAGCGACTGCAGGGCCTGCACGACGGTCTTGCCGAGGCCGGGCGCGTCGATCAGGGCGGCGATGGTCACCATGGCCAGGGCGGCCATGATGGTCTGGTTGACGCCCATGACCACGGTCCGCTTGGACATCGGCAGCAGCACCTTCATCAGGGTCTGCCGTCGGGTGGCGCCCAGCGAGTCGGCCGCTTCGACCGTGGTCGTCGGCACGGAGCGGATGGCGTGCGCGGTGATACGGATCGCGGGCGGCGCCGCGTAGATGAGCGTGGCGATGGTGGCGGAGGCCGGGCCGATCAGGAAGAACAGGGTCAGCGGGGCCAGGTAGACGAAGGTCGGCATCGTCTGCATGAAGTCCAGGAAGGGCGTCATGATCCGGTTGAACCGGTCGGACAGCCCCGCCCAGACGCCCAGCGGGATCGCGAAGAGCAGCGCCACGAACACGGCGGAGACGGTGAGCGCGAGGGTGTCCATGCTCTCCTGCCACAGGCCCTGCAGGCCCAGGAAGGTGAAGCCCGCCACCGCCAGCAGCGCGACCCGCCAGTTGCCCACGGCCCAGGAGACATAGCCGGCGATGCCGACGACACCGAGCCAGCCGATCTGCGGGACGGGGCGGTCGGCGCCCGGCTGGGAGATCAGCTCCTGGACGAAGGTGACCAGGGAGTCGATGACGAGCCGGATCTCGTTGAAGAAGTACAGGAAGAGCGGGTTGGAGTTGCGGTCCGCGCCGATCGAGTCGTTGACGTCGTTGAACCACCGGTGCAGATCGGTGAGGTCGGCCGCGGCCAGGGACAGGGTCTGCTTTCCGCGCAGGACGGCGAACAGCACGAGCCAGACGACGAGTATCGCGGCCACGACCATGGACCGGGAGATCTTGAACGCGCCCTTGGCGGGGGCGGGTTGCTCGACGCCCGCGGTCTTCTCGGGTTTCTCGACGGCGACGGTCATCACGCGTCGCCTTCCGTCCCGGCGACCACGGCGAGGATCTCCTCGTCGCCGACGATGCCGAGCAGCTTGCCGTTCTCGACGACCTTGACCGGCTTGTCGGCGGCCAGCACGGCCCGGGTGGCTTCCCGTACCACGACGTCCGGGCCCAGCTCGGGGCCGTCCAGGGCGTCGCCGTCCGCCGGCGGGCGCATGATCCAGCGTAGGGTCAGCACATCGGCGCGCTGGACGTCCTTGACGAACTCGCGGACGTAGTCGTCGGCCGGGGCGCCGACGAGTTCGTCGCCGGTGCCGCACTGGACCGTCTTGCCGTCGCGCATGATGAGGATGCGGTCGCCCAGCTTGAGGGCCTCGGAGAGGTCGTGGGTGATGAACACCATCGTCTTGCCGACCTCGTGGTGCAGTCGGATGACCTCGTTCTGCATGTCACGGCGGATCAGCGGGTCGAGCGCCGAGAACGGCTCGTCGAAGAAGAGCACGTCGGGGTCGCCGGCCAACGCCCGGGCCAGGCCGACGCGTTGCTGCATGCCGCCGGAGAGCTGGTCCGGGTAGGAGTTCTCGTAGCCCGCGAGGCCGACCAGTTCGACGACCTCCTGGGCCCGCTTGACGCGCTCGGCCCTGCCCATGCCCCGGATCTCCAGACCGAACGCCACGTTCTCGACGACGCGGCGGTGGGGCAGCAGACCGAAGTGCTGGAAGACCATGGAGAACTTGCGGCGCCGCAGGTCGCGCAGGCGCCCCGCGTCGGCCTTGCGGATGTCCTCGCCCTCGAAGACGACCTCGCCGGCGGTGGGTTCGATCAGCCGGGTCAGACAGCGCACCAGGGTGGACTTGCCGGAGCCCGACAGGCCCATGACGACGAAGACCTCGCCGGGCGAGACGTCGAAGTGCACGTCGCGTACGGCGGCGGTACAGCCGGTGCGGTCCATGAGCTCGCGACGGGTGAGGCCGCACAACTCCTCGGATTCCGGCACCTGGTCGGCCTTCGGCCCGAACACCTTCCACAGCCTGCGCACGGATATGACCGGGGTGGAGCCCGAGTCCTGGGGCGTGCCGCGCCGCTGCGGCACCTCGGTCTGTGTGGTCACGTTCGACCTTCTTTCGGCGTTCAGCCGCGGAACCAGTGCTGCGGCCGGGGTTGGATGTTCTGCCAGATGTGTTTGGGCTCTCGGTACTCGTTCAGGCCGGTCGGTCCCAGTTCCCGGCCCACACCCGAGTGCCCGAAGCCACCCCATTCCGCCTGCGGCACATAGGGGTGGTAGTCGTTGATCCACACCGTGCCGTGGCGCATCCGCCGGGCGACCCGCTGGGCCTTGCCGGCGTCCTGGGTCCACACGGCTCCGGCGAGTCCGTACTCGGTGTCGTTGGCGATACGTACGGCGTCGTCCTCGTCGGTGAAGCGCTCCACGGTGAGCACGGGCCCGAAGGACTCCTCGTGCACCACCCGCATGTCCTGCCGGCACTCGTCGAGGACGGTGGGCAGGTAGTAGTGGCCGCCTCCCAGCGCCGGGTCGTCGGGGCGCGCGCCGCCGCAGCGCAGTACGGCGCCCTGGGCGAGGCCGGAGGCGACGTACGCCTCGACCTTCTCCAGGTGCTGCGCGGAGATCAGCGCACCGGTCTCGGCGTCCGGGTCGAAGGGGCCGCCGAGCCGGATCTGGCGAGCCCGCCGCACCACCTCGTCGACGAAGGCGTCGTGGAGCGAGTCCTCGACGATGAGCCGGGCGCCGGCCGAGCAGACCTGTCCCGAGTGCAGGAAGACGGCCGTGAGGGCGAAGTCCACGGCGGTCTCGAAGTCGGCGTCGGCGAAGACCACGTTGGGGTTCTTGCCGCCGAGCTCCAGGGCGACCTTCTTCACGGTCGCGGCGGCGGTGGCCATGATGCGCCTGCCGGTGTCCAGGCCGCCGGTGAAGGAGACCATGTCGACGCGGGGGTCCTCGGACAGGGGCGCGCCCGCTTCGGGCCCCGCGCCCAGGACGAGATTGGCGACGCCGGCCGGGAGTCCGGCCTCCTCCAGCGCCCGCATCAGCAGGACGGAGGTGGAGGGGGTGAGCTCGCTGGGCTTGAGCACGATCGTGTTGCCGGCCAGGAGCGCCGGGGCGACCTTCCAACTGGCCTGCAGCAGCGGGTAGTTCCAGGGGGTGATCAGTCCGCACACGCCGACCGGCTCGTACACGACACGGCTTACGGCGTCGCCACGGCCGGTGTCGATCACGCGGCCCGCGTCGGTGCCGCCGAGTCCGCCGTAGTGCCGGAGGCAGGAGACGACGTCGGCGATGTCGTACTCGCTCTCCACCAGCCGCTTGCCGGTGTCCAGGGACTCGGCGCGGGCGAAGTCCTTGGCGTCGCGTTCGAGAATGTCGGCCGTGCGCAGCAGCAGCGCGCCACGCTCCCGTTCCGGGGTGTTCGGCCAGTGCCCCGCGTCGAAGGCGCGGCGGGCGGCGGCGATCGCGGCCTCGGTGTCGGGGCGGGTCGCTTCGGAGACGGTCGCCGCGAGCGTGCCGTCAGCGGGACATCGGATCTCCCGGTGACCGCCTGCCACCGGATCCCGCCATTCGCCATCCACGTACAGGTCTGCCACGCGCCGAGCCTTTCAACAGAAATTCGTTGCGCATCATGCACCCGATTGCTTGTGGTGGAACACCCTGGCGAATGTCCAGACCGACGTCAAGGGGTTGACGGATGACGATTCGGCCAGGCGAACCCTACCCGCCCCACCCTTGACCGAACGCGGTGTCGAGCCGACCATGTTGCGTATCGCTCACCATGTTGTGCAATACGCACTGACGGAGGCCGCCCATGTCCCCTCGACCGCAACCTGGCCGTGAGTACGTCCTGACCCTCTCCTGCCCCGACAGCGCCGGACTGGTCCACGCCGTGAGCGGCTTCCTCGTCAGGAACTCCGGCAACATCCTGGAGAGCCAGCAGTTCGACGACCGGCTTCAGGGCCGCTTCTTCATGCGGGTTCACTTCGACGTTTCCGACCCGAACGTCGAGCTGGAAAATCTGCGTTACCGGTTCGGCCCCGTCGCCCAGGCCTACGGCATCACCTGGACCCTGAGCGACGCCTCGACCCCGACCCGGACCCTGATCATGGTGTCCAGGTTCGGCCACTGCCTGAACGACCTGCTCTTTCGCCGGCGCACCGGCGCCCTCAACATCGAGATCCCGGCGATCGTCTCCAATCACCGGGACTTCGAGGGGCTCGCCGAGACGTACGGCATCGCCTTCCACCATGTCCCGGTCACCAGGGACACCAAGCCCGAGGCCGAGGCACGGCTGCTGGAGCTGGTGCAGGAACTGGACGTCGACCTGGTGGTGCTGGCCCGCTACATGCAGATCCTCTCCGACGACCTGTGCAAGCAGCTGGACGGCCGCGCCATCAACATCCACCACTCCTTCCTGCCGAGCTTCAAGGGCGCGCGTCCGTACGACCAGGCCTACACGCGCGGCGTGAAGCTGGTCGGCGCGACCGCGCACTATGTGACGCCGGACCTGGACGAGGGGCAGATCATCGAGCAGGACGTGGTCCGGGTGGACCACTCCCTCGACCCCGGTGAGCTGGTCACGGTCGGCCGGGACGTGGAGGCCCAGGTGCTCGCGCACGCGGTGAAGTGGCACAGCGAGAGCCGCGTGATGGTGGACGGCAACCGCACGGTGGTCTTCCGCTGAGCGACGCTGCAGGAGGGCGGGGCCGGGTTTCCGGTCCCGCCCCCGTCGTATACGGCCGCGTCAGCGCTCCCGCTGGAGGAAGGCGATCAGCGCGGCCGTGAGCTCCGCGGGGGCGTCCTCCTGGACGAGGTGCCCCGCGCCGGCGATGGGTTCGAACCGGGCACCCGGGACGAGAGCGGCCGGCTCGTGCCCCTTCGCCACCGGGATCCAGGTGTCGTCCTCACCCCAGCAGACGAGCGTGGGGACGCCGATCCCGGTGTAGCGGTCCTGGATCTCGTCGGTGTGGCGCTGGTCCGCCTGGGCGATCCAGCCACGGCTCGAGAAACCGGTCGAGGACCCGCTGAGCAGACCTGGGGAAGTCGACTGCAGTTCGGCAGCGCGCCCTGAAGGGGCGCGGGGAACTGCGCGACCAGCCACAACGAATCCGCAGGCGACTGACGGCACACAGCGGCCTCGCAGCGGAGCGCTCAGCGGGCGTCGTGCAGCAGATGGGCCCGCAGGGCGACGGCGCCGCCGAAGTCATGGGCGACCACGAGCGGCTCCGCGAGGCCCCAGTGGCCCAGCAGCTCGCCGAAGACGCGGCCCTGCGCGGCCAGGGACACGTCCTGCCCGGCGGCCTTCTCCGAGGTCCCGTAGCCGGGCATGTCCCAGACGTACACCTCGTGCTCGCGGGCGAGCGCACGGGCGACGGCACGCCAGACGTACGAGGAGAAGGGGGTGCCGTGCAGCAGGACGACGGGTGGCCCGCCGGGCCGGCCGAGCCGGTCCCAGCGGACGTCACCGGATGCGCTGGTGAAGGTTCGGGTCAGGTGCCAGTCGGTGTCGGCTGCCATGCCTCTCCTGGTTCAGTCGCCGAGGCGGTCCAGCAGGGCGCGGCGCCAGCGTTCCGTCTCGGCGATCTGGTTGAAGGTGAACAGGTGCAGGCCCGCGACTCGCGCCGAAGGGATGGTCAGTGCCGCCTCGGCGCGCGTCAGGAGCCTCTCGGGTGCATACCCGCCGGGCGTCGCGAACCGCAGGAACCAGGAGGGGTGCTTCGTCAGGAAGCGCGTCGACTCCCCCACCCCGATCTTCGTCGCCATCGCCAGCAGCTTCGCCCGCTGCACCGGCCCGGCCACCCCCACATACAGGGGCAGGGCGATGTCCCGGCGCCGTATCCGGCCGATCCACTCCCCCAGCACCCTCGGGTCGAAGCAGAGGTTGCTCACGATGTACGTGGCGTGCTCGCGCTTGTCCCACATGGCCTGGACGGTGACGTCGTCGTGGATGAGGGGATGACTCTCCGGGTAGCCGGTGACGCCGACGCGGGCGAAGGGACCGCCCAGCTCGCTCAGCCTGCGCAGCACCGGCAGCGCCCCGTCGTAGCCCCCGGCGGGCGGGTCGGCGTCGCCGGCCGGGACGAAGACGTCGTCCACGCCCGCCTCGCGGAGCCGGCCCGCGACCTCCTTCAGGTGCAGGTCGTCGCGCAGCAGCCGCGCCGGCACATGCGGGACGACCCGGTAGCCGTGCATGGCGAGCCGGACGGCGAGGTCGAGGGTCGGTTCCAGGCCCTTGACCGGCGACGCCGTCACGGTGACGACGACGTCGCGCGGCACATGGGCGAGGACCTTGTCCTCGGTCGCCTTCGCGGGCAGCACCTCGTAGCGGACGCTGTTCAGCAGCGCCGCGAGTCCTGCGGCGGCCAATTACCGCTCCGCCTGCTTCTGGGCGTCGGGGTGGCGGTAGTACACGGCCTTCGACGGCGCGAGCGGATCCTTGCCGAGGATGAGGTCGGCGGCCTTCTCGGCGATCATCATCACCGGTGCGTAGATGTTGCCGTTGGTGACGTAGGGCATGACGGAGGCGTCCACGACGCGCAGGCCCTCAAGGCCGTGCACCCGCAGGCTGGCGGGGTCGACGACGGCCATCTCGTCGGTGCCCATCTTGCAGGTGCAGGACGGGTGCAGGGCGGTCTCGCCCTCCTTGGCGACCCAGTCGAGGATCTCCTCGTCGCTGTCCACCTTCGGGCCGGGCGAGACCTCACCGCCGTTGTAGGGGGCGAGCGCGGGCTGGTTGAGGAGGTTGCGGGCCACCCGGACCGCCTCGACCCATTCGCGGCGGTCCTGCTCGGTGGAGAGGTAGTTGAAGCGCAGCGCCGGGTGTTCGCGCGGGTCCTTGCTCTTGATCTTCACCGAGCCGATGGCATCGGAGTACATGGGCCCGACGTGCACCTGGTAGCCGTGGCCGCCGGCGGGCGAGGAGCCGTCGTAGCGGACCGCGACGGGCAGGAAGTGGAACATCAGGTTGGGGTAGTCGACGTCGTCGTTGCTGCGGGCGAAGCCACCGGCCTCGAAGTGGTTGGTGGCGGCGGGGCCGGTACGGAAGAGCCACTGGAGCCCGATGAAGGGGGCGCGCCACTTCGCCATGTACGGCTGCATGGAGACGGGCTGCTTGCAGGCGTACTGGACGTAGACCTCCAGGTGGTCCTGCATGTTCTCGCCGACGCCCGGCAGGTCGTGGACGACGTCGACGCCGAGGGCGCTCAGTTCGGCCGCGTTGCCCACGCCGGAGAGCTGGAGGAGTTGCGGGGAGTTGATGGCGCCGCCGCACAGGATGACCTCCTTCGCGCGGACCTGCTGGGGCGCGCCCCGGCCGCGCCGGTACTCCACGCCCACGGCCCGCTTGCCCTCGAACAGGACGCGGGTGACGAGGGCGCGGGTCTTCACGGTGAGGTTGGGCCGCTTCATCGCGGGCTTGAGGTACGCCTTCGAGGCCGACAGCCGGCGTCCGCGGTGGACGTTGCGGTCGAACTTGGCGAAGCCCTCCTGCCGGTAGCCGTTGACGTCGTCGGTGGGGGCGTAGCCCGCTTCCTCGGTGGCCTTGAGGAAGGCGCCGAAGAGGGGGTTGGTGGCCGGACCGCGTTCGAGCACGAGGGGGCCGTCGTGGCCGCGGAACTCGTCGTCGGGGTCGGCGGCGAGGCAGTTCTCCATCCGCCGGAAGTACGGCAGACAGTGCGCGTAGTCCCAGGTCTCCATGCCCGGGTCGGCCGCCCAGCGCTCGTAGTCCATGGGGTTGCCGCGCTGGAAGATCATGCCGTTGATGCTGCTGGAGCCGCCGAGTACCTTGCCGCGGGCGTGGTAGACGCGCCGGCCGCCCATGTGGGGCTCGGGCTCGGACTCGTACTTCCAGTCGTAGAAGCGGCTGCCGATGGGGTAGGTCAGCGCCGCGGGCATGTGGATGAAGACGTCCCACGGGTAGTCCGACCGGCCCGCCTCCAGGACCAGCACCCGGTTCGCGGGGTCCGCCGAGAGTCTGTTCGCCAGTGCGCTGCCGGCCGAACCGCCACCGACGATGACGAAGTCGTACTGCAGGGAAGCCATGGTGCCTCGTCTCGCTCGCGTCTTCGATACGCGACGCATGGTAGACCCGGTCCCGCTATACGCACCAGGTTGCGAACAACGCAACTTCTAGGGTCTCTGTTGCGACGCGATTACTTGCGGCCATGTTGTTTACTACGCGTATAGTTTCACTGTGAGCAACTACAGTCATGACACAGAAACGTCGAATTCACAGGCTGGCGGGGTCCAGTCGGTGGACCGGGCGATCAGTGTGATGGAGATCCTCGCCCAGCGTGGCGAAGCGGGCGTGAGCGAGGTCGCGGCCGAGATCGACGTCCACAAGTCCACCGCCTTCCGGCTGCTCGGCGCCCTGGAAGCGCGTGGTCTCGTGGAGCAGGCCGGCGAGCGGGGCAAGTACCGGCTCGGGTTCGGCATCGTCCGCCTGGCCGGCGCGGTCACCGGCCGTATCGACATCACCCAGCAGGGCCGCCCGGTCTGCGAGCGCCTCGCCGAGGAGCTCGGCGAGACGGTGAACATCGCTGTCATGCAGGAGCAGTTCGCGATCAACCTGTACCAGGTGCGCGGTCCGGGAGCCATCACCGCGCACAACTGGGTCGGCCAGCTGACCCCCCTGCACGCCACGTCGAGCGGCAAGATCCTGCTGGCGTACCTGCCCGCCAAGGAGCGCGCGGCGCTGCTGACCGAGGCCGGAATGAAGAAGGTCACGGCGCGCACCATCACCGCGAAGACGAAGCTCGAGAAGAACCTCGCCGAGACGCGCGAACGCAACTACTCCATCACCCTGGAGGAACTGGAGATCGGCCTGCACGCGATGGCCGCGCCGGTCCGCAACCGGGACGGCGACGTCATCGCCGCCCTCAGCGCCTCCGGTCCCGCCTACCGGCTCACCGAGGAGCGCATGCACGAGCTCTCTCCGGTGCTGGTCAACGGCGCCCAGGAGATCAGCCACCGGATGGGATACCTGGGCTGATCCGCCGGACTACGGCAGGGGGGCGCCCAGGCGCTCGTTCACCCAGTCGTGGAAGGCACCGATGTGGTGCTCGCTGGGCACCAGCACGCCGCCCTTGGCGTACATGCGGGAACCCATACCGGGCTGGGTCCGTTCGCACGCCTCGAAGTCCTGGCGGTTGACCCGGTCGAAGAGTTCCACCGACCGGCTGACGTCCTTGCCGCTCGCGACGACGTGCGGAAGGTACAGCCAGTCGCACTCCACGATCGTGCGGTCCACGGACACCGGGAACATCCGGTGGAAGATCACATGGTCGGGGACGAGGTTGATGAACACCTGGGGCCTGACGGTGATCGCGTAGTAGCGGCGGTCCTGGTCCTCACCGACCCCGGGAATGCGGTCCAGGCCCTCGGAGCCGTCGACGGTGAAGCCCTTGACCTCCTCGCCGAACTCGGCGCCGTGTCCCACGTAGTACTGGGCGGCGTAACCGTCCGCGAACTCCGGGAGCACCTCGGTGAGTTCGGGGTGGATCGTGGCGCAGTGGTAGCACTCCATGAAGTTCTCGATGATGAGCTTCCAGTTCGCCCTGACGTCGTACACGATCCGTTTGCCGACGGAGAGGCTGTCGATGTCGTAGTGGTCGATGGACTCGACATCGCCGAGGCGGGCGACGATCTCGCCCATGACCTCCTCCTCGAAGGAGGGCGGGTTCTCCGCGAGGCACACCCAGACATAGCCGAGCCACTCCCGCACGGCCACGCTCACCAGGCCGTACTCGGTGCGTCCGACGTCGGGCATCTTGGTGAGGTTGGGGGCGGCGACGAGCTTGCCGTTCAGGTCGTACGTCCAGGCGTGGTACGGGCATTGGAAGGCCCGCTTGACCTCGCCGGACTCCTCGGTGCAGAGCCTGGCTCCGCGGTGCCGGCACACATTGAAGTACGCGCGGACGGCGTTGTCCCTCGCCCGGGTGACGAGGATGCTCTCGCGGCCCACGTCGACGGTGCGGAAGGCGCCGGGCTTCGCCAGGTCCGAGGCGCGCGCGACGCAGAACCACATGGTCTCGAATATGCGCTCCTGCTCCTGGGCGAAGATCCCCGGGTCCGTGTAGGAGGGGCCGGGGAGAGTGGCGATCAGGCTGTCCGGCAGGCCGGTCGAGGTCACGGTGCACTCCTCGGGAGAACGTCGTGGAGGGGGCATTCACAAGCCGGGAAGAGCGACTCCGGACGGCGTTGTGTATGGAGCAACAGGCGTTGTGTATGGAGCAACACTGCGTGTCATGTGAAACGCAGCATGGGATGCCGCCGGGGCGGTGTCAAGACGCGGTGGCGGCGAGCTGCTTGCGCAGGCGCGTGAACAGCCGCGGCTGGTTCATCCCGAGCACGGCGACCGGGGTACCGGCCCGCCGGTAGACGGCCAGGACATTGCGCTCGTCCGGGGTGCCGTCCTCGATGGTGACGCTGTCGGCGCCGGCCGCGTGACCGGCGAACTGGATCTTCACGCCGTACTGGTCGGACCAGAAGTACGGCGGCCGGGGCACGCCCGGCTCCACCGCGCCGCCCGCCAGCAGTGTGGCGACCGCGGCGTCGGGACGCTCGCGTGCGCCGGTCCAGTGCTCGATGCGGCGGTGCAGCCCCGCGCGCGGGTCGTACCAGTTGGCGCAGTCGCCGACCGCGACCACGCCGGCCAGGCCGGTGCGTCCGTCCGCGCCGCACTTGACGCCGTTGTCGAGGGCGACGCCGGACCCTTCGAGCCACTCGACGCACGGGCGCGCGCCCACCCCGACGACGACGATGTCGGCGGGGATCGTGCGGCCGTCCTCGAGCAGGACGGCGTCGACCCGACCCGAGACTCCGCCCGGGCGGACCCCCCTCTCGCCGCGCTCGTCGCCGCTCAGCCCCTTGACGCCCACGCCGCACAGCAGCCGTACGCCGTGGTCCGCGTGCAGAGCGGAGACGACGGCGCCCATGGTCTCGCCGAGGGGGCCGGCCAGCGGTGTCGGTGCCGCCTCGACGACGGTCACCTCCAGCCCGAGGGCACGGGCGGTGGAGGCGACCTCGGCTCCGATGAAGCCGCCGCCGATCACCACCAGCCGTCCGCCGCGGGCCAGTTCGTCCCGCAGCGCGCGGGCGTCGTCCAGGGTGCGCAGGGTGTGCACTCCGGCCAGCCCTTCGGAGCCGGGGAGGGTGCGGGCCGCGGCGCCGGTCGCGATGACGACGCCGTCGGTGCGCACCTCCCGTCCGTCGGCGAGCCGGACCGCACGGTGCGCCGGGTCGAGCCCGACCGCACGGGTGCCGAGCAGCCACTCGGCCGCCAGGTCCTCGTCGTCCGTCTCCAGGGCGAGTTCCGCCTCGCCGAGGGTGCCGGCCAGGAACTCCTTGGACAGCGGGGGCCGGTCGTAGGGGCGGTGGAGCTCGTCCCCGATGACGACCAGCCGCCCGTCGTAGCCCTGCTTGCGCAGCGAGCGGGCCGCCGAGAGGCCGGCGAGCGAGGCGCCGACCACGGCGACGGTCCTCACGCGGGACCTGCGGCGAGCCGCGCCGCGATGCACGGCGGCAGGTTCGGCGCGTCCGTGGACAGCAGGACGTAGATCATGCCGTCCTCGACCACGACCTCGTGGGTCCGGACCGGAAGCTTCGCCGGCGGGGCGTCGACCGCACCGGTCCTCAGGTCGAACTTCGAAGCATGCAGCGGGCATTCCACCTCGCAGCCCTCCAGCCAGCCGTCGGCGAGCGAGGCGTCCTGGTGGGTGCAGGTGTCGTCGATGGCGAAGAACTCACCATCGTCGGTGTGGAACACCGAGACCGGCGGATCGATGTCGAGCCGGTGGGCCTCACCTCGCGGGAGATCCGCGAGACGGCACGCGGGAATCATCATGACACCTCGGGTGCGTATAGCGAAACGGATTGCGGTAAGCGCAACGCCAGTTTGAGGGCCGCTCAGAAGCGTTGTCAAGGCGTCAAAACGCCTCGTTCGCACCGGCCGGCCGACCGGCCCGCGGGCAGCCCGAAGCGCCCGGCCCACCTGCGGGAACAGGCGGAACGGGCGCCCGACGAAGCCCTGGTCGGGAGGGTCAGAAGCCGCGGTCGATCCACTCCGGCAGGTGCGGGGCCTCGGCCCCGACGGTGGTCGTCTCCCCGTGTCCGGTGTGCACTACGGTCTCCTCCGGCAGGGTCAGCAGCCGGCTGCTGATCGACTCGACGATGGTCGGGAAGTGGCTGTACGACCTGCCCGTCGCGCCCGGCCCGCCGTGGAACAGCGTGTCGCCGCTGAAGAGCGCCCCCAGGCGCGGGGCGTACAGGCAGACCGCCCCCGGGGCGTGGCCGGGGGTGTGCAGCACGGTCAGGTCGACGCCGGCCACCGTGAGGAGTTGGCCGTCCGTGAGCTCGGCGTCCGGTGCCTTGTCGGGGTGGGTCTGCTTCCACAGCGGCAGGTCGTCCGGGTGGAGCAGGATCGGGGCGCCCGTGCGCGCGGCGAGTTCGGGCGCGGCGTCGATGTGGTCGTTGTGGGCGTGGGTGCACACGATGGCCCGCAGGGCGCGGTCGCCGACGGCCTCGGCGATGGCGTCGGCGTCGTGGGCGGCGTCGATGACGATGACCTCGTGGTCGTCGCCGACGATCCACACGTTGTTGTCGACGTCCCAGGTGCCGCCGTCGAGTGTGAACGTCCCCGAGGTGACGAGGTGTTCGATCCGGGCGCCGGCCATCAGAGGAGCACCACCGAGCGCAGCACGTCGCCGTGGTGCATCCGCTCGAAGGCCTTCTCGACCTCGTCCAGGGCGATGGTCTCGGTGACGAATGCGTCGAGGTCCAGGCGGCCCTGGAGGTAGAGGTCGATGAGCATCGGGAAGTCCCGGGAGGGCAGGCAGTCGCCGTACCAGGAGGACTTCAGCGCGCCGCCCCGTCCGAAGACGTCCAGCAGCGGCAGCTCCAGCTTCATCTCCGGGGTGGGCACCCCGACGAGGACGACGGTGCCGGCGAGGTCGCGGGCGTAGAAGGCCTGCTTGTACGTCTCCGGGCGGCCGACCGCCTCGATCACGACGTCGGCGCCGAAACCGCCGGTCAGCTCGCGGATCGCCTCGACCGCGTCGGTGTCCTTGGAGTTGACGGTGTGGGTCGCGCCCAGCTTCCTGGCGGTGTCCAGCTTGCGGTCGTCGATGTCGACCGCGATGACCTTCGCCGCGCCCGCGAGGCTCGATCCGGCGATCGCCGCGGCCCCGACACCGCCGCAGCCGATGACGGCGACCGAGTCGCCCCGGCCGACCTTGCCGGTGTTGATGGCCGCGCCGATGCCCGCCATCACGCCGCACCCCAGCAGCCCGGCCGCGGCCGCCGACGCGGTCCGGTCGACCTTCGTGCACTGTCCGGCCGCGACCAGCGTCTTCTCCGCGAACGCGCCGATGCCGAGCGCCGGCGACAGCTCGGTACCGTCGGTCAGCGTCATCTTCTGCTTGGCGTTGTGGGTGCTGAAGCAGTACCACGGACGCCCGCGCAGACAGGCCCGACACTGTCCGCACACCGCACGCCAGTTGAGGATGACGAAGTCCCCGGGGGCGACGTCGGTGACGCCCTCCCCCACCGACTCCACGACGCCCGCGGCCTCGTGCCCGAGCAGGAACGGGAAGTCGTCGTTGATGCCGCCCTCGCGATAGTGCAGGTCGGTGTGGCAGACCCCGCAGGCCTCGACCTTCACCAGCACCTCACCCGGGCCGGGGTCCGGCACGACGATCGTCTCCAGGCTGACGGGGGCGCCCTTGCCCCGCGCGACGACAGCACGGACCTGGTGCGTCATGGCCACTCCTCGGCTGATCGAGACTCGGAATCATGTTGCTCATTACGGCACTCATCTCATGTGCCGCAACACAGCATCGTGGAGCACCGGGCGGCGGTCAAGGAGGGAGACGGGGGTTCCATCAGCTGGGCGATTCCGGAGTGGACGGCCGTCTCGTTGCTGCTCGGCGTGCGCATCGGGCAATGCGACACGCCTGTCAAGGCCGCTGCTGCGCGAAGGCATGCCGGTTCGCGCCCTCTTTCCCGTCCCGCACAAGGGACTTGAACCGGCGATCCTCCACCCGGACGACGATTCACAACTCCCCGCGAACGAACCCCTCACCCTGGTGGGCCAGGCGGTGTGGATTGCGGTGGGACGGCGCGGGAGGACGAGGAGCCGGGACGCCGCTCCTGATCACGCGGAAGGGAAGAGTTGCTCGCGCACCCACGCAGGATCGGGGTTCGTGTGCGGCTGCCCCGCCACGATGACGGTCGGCACGGTTTCGTTGCCGTCGTTGGCCGCCCTCACCGCCTCGGCGCCCGCCGGGTCACGCCATATGTCGACCCAGTACGCCTGACGGGCACTACGGCCCAGCCGGATGCGGAGTCGCAGGCAGTACGTGCAGCCCGGGCGCCAGAAGACGATCGGTCGGCCGTCGGCCACGCTGCGGCGTTGTGCCTCCTGCGCATCGATCGAGCTCGGGAAGATCAGCGGTGAATTGGCGCCTGCGAGCAGCAGGAACACCAGCAGGAGTGCGGCGGCCGTTCCGGGGCTCCCGCGGAGGATCAGCCCGGTCGCCGCGGCTGAGCCGCCGAGCACGAGCAGCAGAGGCAGGATCCAGGCGCGCTTCATGGTGACGCAGGCTATCGGTGAGGCGCCCAAGGCCGGCTGTCGCCGCACCTCGACTTGATAGGCAAGCGTCCACTTGCCTATGCTGGGGTCGTGGCCGACGACCTTTTCAAAGCCTTGGCCGACCCCACCCGCCGCACCATCCTCGACGAGCTGACGGAGAAATCCGGACAGACACTGTTCGAGATCTGCTCGCGACTGGCCATGAAGCATCAGCTGGCCATCTCCCGCCAGGGAGTCTCCCAGCACCTCGCGGTGCTGGAGGCCGCAGGGCTCGTCGAGACCAGGCGGGAGGGCCGCTACAAGTTCCACGACCTGAACACGGCGCCACTGCGGCAGATCACCGAGCGATGGCACGTGCCCGACACACCCGAACCGGAGAAGAGCACCCCATGAAGATCCATCTGACCAGCGTCTTCGTCGACGACCAGGCCAAGGCCCTGCACTTCTACACCGAGATTCTCGGCTTCGTGAAGAAGCACGACGTCCCGGTGGGAGAGAAGGACCGCTGGCTCACCGTCGTCTCCCCCGAAGAGCCCGGCGGCACCGAACTCCTCCTGGAGCCCGTCGGTCACCCGGTCGCCAAGACCTACCGCGACACGCTCGTCCAGGACGGCATCCCGCTCGCCCAGTTCGCCGTCCAGGACGTCCATGCGGAGTACGAGCGCCTGCGCGCCCACGGCGTCCGCTTCACCCAGGAGCCCCTGGAGATGGGGCCCGTCACCACGGCCGTCTTCGACGACACCTGCGGCAATCTGATCCAGATCGCGACGCAGCCGGCGTAGGAGCAGGACGCCACTCGGCCGACGAGCATGATCGATCTGCTGTTGACCTTGTCGCGACGTCACGGTTTCTGCTGGTCGTGCGCGCAGCCGGCGCTACGGCCGATGCGGCACCCACCTTGCGAGGGAGCACCGTGAACACTTCCGAACAGCACCGACTCGACCAGCCCGCCCTCGATCTCGTGCGCGACGCCTTCGCCGCCCTCAACCGGCACGACATCGACAGGTGCACCGAGCTCATGACGGAGGACTTCGCGATCAACATCGCGGGAATGCCGTTCCAGATGCGGGGCCGAGACGCGTGGCGGCAGAACACGGACTACCTGCGAACGGCGTTCCCCGACTTCCAGGCCCGTATCGACGACATCTTCGCGTCGGGTGACCGGGTCGCGGTCCGGCTCACCATGCGAGGCACGCACGAGGGCGAGTTCCGGGGCATCCCGGCCACCGGCCGACAGGTCGAGTACTCCAGCATCGAGCTCTACCGCGTCGCCGACGGCCGGCTGGCCGAAGAGTGGATCGCCTCGGACATGGAGACGCTGATGGGCCAACTCGGCGAATCCGAGGCAACGGCCACGGCCCCGGAATCGTGAGACCCGGGGCGGAGGCGGGTGCCGGTCAGGTGCCGGGCTTCGGGTACAGCTGGTTCAGTACGGCGAAGTCGTCCGACGACGGGTGCTGCGGGAACTCCGGTACGGACAGGCAGCTGTTGGTGGATCCGTTGTGGTCGAGGCCGAGGGCGTGGCCCATCTCGTGGCAGGCGACGCTGCGCCGCGCCGCGTAGGTGTTCGGGGTGACCTGGTCGTTGAGCTTCACCGTGACGCTGCCGTCGACGAAGTAGCCACCCGAGCTGGACGCCTCGGTCACGCCGTACCAGTCGGTCCCGTAGCTGCCGCTGTACACGTGCACGCAGTGCCGGCCACCGCCGGGGCATCCTGCGGTGTGCCAGCGGTAGTAGGCGTCGATGCCGGGGGCCTGGTACCAGTCGACCCGGGCGTCGGTGACGGGCCACGAGTCGCCGGTGTGGTCGAGGAAGTACACCTGCGGGTCGTTGAACGGTCCGTAGGCCCACTTGTGGCCGCACCAGGCGGACGCGGTGCCGACGACGGGTGCGCAGCCGGCGATGCCGACGTCGAGGGAGCTGTTCGCGTCCTGCACGCCGCGGACGCCCTGGCGACGCAGGCTGCTGCGCAGCTCGTCGGCCGTGACGCCCGGAGCGGGTTCGTAGATCGCGGTGTATGTCGTGCCGTCCGAGCGCGGCTGGATCACGTAGACGGCGTCGTCCGCCCCGGTGCGATCGGACGTCCGCGCCGCCGTGGCACTCGTGTCCGCCTGCACGGCCGGGGCCGAGAGTGCGACGACCAGCGCGGTCACAGCCAGTCCGATCGCGGTTCTCGTTCTGCGCAGCATGTGTTTCCCCCTGTCGCCCGCGGCCGCCTCCCGCCGCTTCGTCGCGGCGGGATCCATGAGCGGCCGTGGACAGATGCCGCAAGACTGGCATGTCCTCGACAAACAGGGAACGACGGGAATACGCCATACCGCATGCCTCCGCATGCCTTTGCAGGGGACCGGCAGCGCACCCTGTGAGGCGGGCGTTGGCGTCCGTGCGGGCGCCGGGGCCCGATGGGGTGTATCCAGAACGTATGGTTCCGAGAGGGCTCAAAGATCACCGTTGGTCACAGGAGCCACGTCACCCGCTGCTGGCGGTCTCGATCCTGATGATTGTGATCGTCACGGTGGTCGACATCCTGGCTCCGGCCAGCGTCCACCTCGGGCCGTTCCTGGTAGCCGCGCCCGCCGTCACCGCGTCGTTCGCCGGCCCCTGGACGACCGCCGGCGTCGGCGTGCTCGCCGTTACGGCCCAGTCCGTGGTGGCGGTGGTGCGCACCAGCCTCGTGGACCTGAACCACTCCTTTCAGCTGATCACGCTGATCCTGATGTCGGCGTTCGCGACCACGTTCGCCGCCCGGCGGGAACACCATGAAAGGGAACTGATGCAGCTGCGGTCGGTGGCGACTGCTGCGCAAGAAGTGGTGCTCAAGCCGCTTCCCCAGCGGGTCGGCTCGCTGCGCATCGCGTCGGTGTACCTGGCCGCCGAATCCGAGGCGCAGATCGGCGGCGATCTGTATGCCGCCGCTCGTACGGAGCACGGAATCCGGATCGTCATCGGCGACGTCAGGGGCAAGGGCCTGGAAGCGGTCGGGGATGCCGCCCTGCTGCTCGGCGCTTTCCGGGGTGCGGCCCACAGACAGGCAGATCTGCCGGCGCTCATGGCCTTTCTAGAGGGAACCGTCTCCTCGAACCTGGACGACCCGGCGGCCCTCGACGCCACGGCCGAGGATCGCGGCGAGGCGTTCATCACCGCCGCCGCGCTGGACATCCCGGACGACGAGCCGGTCCTGCACCTGATCAACTGCGGGCACCCCCCGCCGCTGCTCCTGCATCGCGACCAGGTCAGGCCCCTCGAAGTCCGCCACCCGGCGCCGCCCCTCGGTCTCACCGAGTTCGTGGAAACCGAGCTCACCGAGGAAGCGTTCGCCTTCGAACACGGCGACATCGTCCTTCTCTACACGGACGGTGTCATCGAGGCCCGTAACGGCGAGGGCACGTTCTATCCGCTCGCCGAACGGGTGGCGGGCAGGGCCGGCCATGGTCCCGATGCTCTCCTCGCCCACCTGTGCAAGGACCTGCTGCGGCACGTCGGCGGACATCTGGGTGACGATGCCGCCATGGTGGCGATCGAGCGCGTGTCGCGGCCCTCCTGAGGACAGGGATTCGCGGATACGGCCCCGACTGTCCTGACTGCCACGCCGTTCCCCCAAAAGGACGGGACAGAAGATCCTGATGCCGCTCGCCTCGTTGAGCCGGGCATGAAGATCATCACTGCCGCCGCACTCGCCGGAGCAGCCCTCCTGGCCGCCGCGCTCCCCGCCTCAGCGGACGACGGGCCCATTGACTTCGGCATCTTTCAGGGTGTCAACGACACCAAAGGCTCAAACTCCACGGACACAAGCTCAACCTGGAGGCAGGCCGACAGCGGGACGAGCGGAGGCGTGCCGAAGTCGGCCCTGGGAATGCTGGTGGACAACCTGACGTGGCCCGACCAGCAGTGACCCACGTGCTTCAGTCGCAAGTCCGGCTCCGAGGTGGCCGGGTCATGGCACCGTGACCCGGCCTCCTGGCTATCCCGCTATCGGCAATCCGGCTATCCGGCTATCCGGCTATCCGGCTATCCGGCGGTGGACGCCCTGCCTGGCCGGCTCGTCAGAGATGCGGTCAGTTCGAGACGATCGCCGCTTCAGCTGCGGCCTTGATCCGAGCGCCGAAGTTGTCGGCGTCCTTGCGGGCGGCACCGAGCGCCAGGCCGACGAGGAGCTTGCCGATGCCGTGGCCTTCCAGAACGTTGTAGATACGGACTCGAGTCCTGCCCTCGCCGAGCCGCTCCAGGTCGTAGCCGCCTTCACTGGCCGTAACGGTGTTCTTCGACACCTCGGCCCACCGAAGCTTCACCGGGGCTTCGAGGTCGGTGACGCGGAACTCCCTGGACGTCTTCATCCCGGCATCCTTAACAGTGCTGCGGAAGATCGTTCCCACGGCGGTCGGGGTCTCGGGAACGCGCTCGATCTTGAGTACGCGGGGGCTGAACTGCGGATCGTTGCGCCCGTCGGCGAGGTACTCGAACACCGCCTCGACAGGTCGATCCACCTCGACTGTCGCTTCAAACTGTCCTGACATGAGGACTCCTCAATCGCTTGAGCCGCAGCGTGCCCGCGACTCCTGAGCGAGACGTCCGCCGGACCGCTGGGGCCGCATGACAGCAGGCTCGCCGGGCCATGGGCGGAGCGCTTCGTACGCACGCGAAGAGCCGCGCCGCCCGTCCTTTCGTGGCGGCAACGCGACTCTATGGGGCGACTGGGCATCTCGCGAGGCGAACGGCACCATCCCGGACGGAGTTGGGGGGTATCCGGAAGGACGGCAGACCGATAACGGCCCACCTCCCCGCACCGTCCTCGGGCCGCCTGCCTTCGGACTGCGACCCGAGGACGGTGCGGATAGCCTGGATTGAGCTGGCTTGATCTGGATGCATGCGCACCTGGGATCCCGAACTAGTACGCGACAACGTCCAAAAGCGTGCGGGAGCGAAGCGATGGACCTCTTGCCGGTCGAGATCAAGGTCAACATCGAGGGTGACGTTGCGGCGGCACTGTCGGCCCTGGACGCGTCGGGCGGTGCGAAGACGACGCGTCGCATCTGGTTCGCCGAGGACCGGGAGGGCGTCGCCGAGGGGCAGGTACCGCTCCTGGTCGGCGGCGTGATCGTACGGTTCAGGGTGGGGAGCGGTCCGGGCGACCTGACGGTCAAGTTGCGTCCGTGCAACCGGGAGCAGTTGGTCGGCCGGTTCGCCGCTCCCTTCGAGGCGGAGCCGTTCACGTACAAGATCGAGGCGGACTGGTCGGGGACAAACCGTGTGCTGGCCGCGTCCCTGGTGCACGATCACCAGTCGCAGACGCTGTCGGGCGCGGTGGAGCCGGGGGGCGATCCCGCCTCGGCGATCGACGAGGTGCAGGGCCAGTTCCTGCACGCCTGCGCTCCCGCTGTCCGACTCGACGGGCTGGTCGCACTGGGGCCGATCCTGTCGACGAAGTTCGACGACGTCCAACTCGACGATCTGGACGTGGACTTGGAGGCGTGGTCGGTCGCCGGTCTTGAATTCCTGGAGGCGTCGATCCGGGTGAAGCCCAAGGATGGGGACGCTCCCGAGGACCTCACGGCGCGGGCCGAGCGCAAGCAGCAAAAACTGAAGGACGCGATGCTGGCGAGCGGAGTGAACCTCTCCGAACATTCCGAGAACAAGACTCGACGCGTCCTCACCGCTTTGGCGCAGGCACATCAGAGCTGAGCATGTGTCACCCGCGGTGGTCACCCGCTTGGGCGCGCTGAGCGAGCGAGGTGCCGCGCGACGCGGAGAGGCTGGCTGGCAGCGAAGCCTTTGTCCCGAGGCTTCCCTCCCCGCTGCAGTGAAGGTGATTCATGAACGCCGACCCGTCGGACTCCTCCCGCCGCACAAGGAAGGCCCCCGCCCGGAGCAAAGCCGCGGCCAAGAAGACGACCCCTGCCAGAAAGCAGGCAGCCCGCAAATCCACGGCCTCCCGCAAGGGTGAGGGCAGCGGCGAGCTTCGGTCAGGGCCCATCGCGGGAACCGCGCTGGTGGGCGGTACGACGTTTCGTTCCAAGGCCCTGCGCTACGCCGAGGTGGAGGGCCTGGCGATGTTCGAAGGCGACATCGTGCTCGGAACGGTGGAGGAACTGGGAGCACAGTCCGACAGCGGGCCGGTGCTCGCGTCCATCGGAATCGTGCCGTCCGAGCAGGGGCAGCAGCGACGCTGGCCGAACGCGACGGTGCCGTTCGAGATCGATCCCGCCCTGGCCAAGCGGGAACGTGTCACGGACGCCATCGCGCACTGGCATTCACGCACCCGCATCCGGTTCGTCGAACGGACCGCCGCCAACGCCGCCCAGTTCCCGGACTTCGTGCGCTTCGTGCCGGGCAAGGGATGTTCCTCGCACGTGGGTCGACGCGGCGGCCAACAGAGCATCACGCTGGGCCCCAACTGCTCCACCGGCAACGCCATCCACGAGATCGGCCACACGGTGGGGCTGTGGCACGAACAGAGCCGCGAGGACCGGGATCAGCACGTCACGATCGTGTTCGCGAACATCGAACCGGACATGCAGCACAACTTCCTTCAGCAGATCGCGGACGGCGACGACCTGGGACCGTACGACTTCGGCTCGATCATGCACTACCCGGCGACGGCCTTCGCGATCGACCCGAACCAGCCGACCATCATTCCCCGCGAGTCACTCCCGCCCGGGGTGACGATGGGCCAGCGCACGGGCCTGTCGCAGGGTGACGTCGACGGAGTCCACATGATGTACCCGGCCGCGCAGTCCACGTTCAAGGAAGTGGCCAAGGATCCCGTCGTCGACACCACCTTCAAGGAGGCGGCGAAGGACCCCGTGGGCGACGGGCCGCACAAGATTCCCGGGCTGGACATCATGAGCCCGCCGGCGTTGACCAGTCCGTTCGTGCTGGCCACACCCCACCAGTCACCGATGATGACGGGCCAGCCGGATGGAATGGCCGAGCAGGTACGCCAGTTGGGCCAGATGATGGCGTCTCTGCAGCAGGGCCTGTCCGCGGTGCAGGCGAGCTACAACCTCCTTCTGGCTCAGGCAGGCGCCCAGTCCCTGGTCGGCGCCGGGCAGCCTCGATGATCCTGGTCGTCTCGCACGACGAGGACCACGCCCGCGCGGTAGTGCGCCGATTGGAGGCGGACGGGCGTGAGGTGGTCCGTCTCGACCTCGCCGACTTCCCCGCCCGCGCCGAGATCACTCTCGACTACGCCCGGGCCGGGGAACCGGTCTACACGGTCCGAACGCCGACGGCCCACGCCCGGCTCGACGGGTGCCGTGCCGCTTGGTGGCGGCGCGTGCGCCCCTTCACCGTCGACGAAGGCCTGGGCACGCTCCGGGACCAGAGCTTCGCGATCAGCGAGACCGGCCAGGCTTTGCACGGCCTGTTCCACTCACTCAACTGCACCTGGGTCAATCCGCCGGCGCTGGACGGGATCGCCCACCACAAGCCCTACCAGTGGGAGGTGGCACGCCGCCTGGGGCTCACCCTGCCTCGCACCCTGGTCACCAACGATGCGGGGCGGGCCCGGCGTTTCATCCAGGAGACAGGCGTCGGCCGTACCGTCTACAAGGCCTTCATCGCCTCCGCCGGCGCATGGCGGGAGACCCGGCTCGTCCGCACGGAGGACCTGGCGGCCCTGGACGCCGTGCGCTACGCGCCTGTCATCTTTCAGGAGTACGTGCCGGGGACCGATCTGCGGGTGACCATCGTGGGCGACCGTGTCTTCGCCGCCGAGATCGATGCCTCGCAGACCAACTATCCGGTGGATATGCGCATGGTGGTTCACGAAGCTCAGGTACGACCGGTGACTCTCCCTTCGGCGATCACCGATTGCCTGCTCCGTTTCATGCGCGCCCTGGGGCTGGTGTACGGGGCCATCGATCTGCGTCGGCGTTCCAACGGGGAGTACCTGTTCCTGGAAGTGAACCCGGCGGGTCAGTGGTTGTTCGTGGAGGAACGGACCGGGCTGCCGATCACGGCGGAGGTCGCCGCGCTCCTGGCTCATCTCGACGGACGTGAGCCCACACCGGCCGCGGTGGCAGGGGCGGCAGGGGCGGCAGGGGCTCTGCTGGGTGAGGTGCGGTGACGGGCACCGTAAGCGGTCTGGTGGCCCTGCCACCCGACACACCGACCGGAACGGCAGCGTCCGTCCTGGTGGAGGTCCGCGACGTTTCCCTGGCCGACGCGCCGTCCATCGTGGTCGGGGCACAGGTCCAGACGGACGTCCCGCTGACGCCGGGAGGCCGTGTGCCCTTCAGTGTGGACGTGCCCGAACTCGACCCCGCCGTCACCTACGGGCTCCGTATCCACATCGACCGCTCAGGAAGCGGAACCGTGGAATCCGGCGACCTCCTCAGCACTCGGGCCATCCCCGTCCGAACAGACTCCGCGGAAGGGCTGCAGGCGCCGGTCAGCGTCGTGTGAGCCCACCTCTCCACGAAGGTGAAGAGGCGCTCCTATGGACACAGAGGGAGGAGACATTCATGCACGGCCAGGTAAGAGCCATCACCACGAAGCAACCCATCCCCATGATCAAAGTCAGCGTCTACCGTGACCTGGTTCTCGTCGAACACACCTTTACCGATACTGAGGGGCGCTACGACCTGGCGATTCGGGCCGGAGACATGGTGACCGTACGGTTCGACACCCATGAAACGCTGAACAACGCCCACGCCTGGCACCCGTCCGTGGTGGCCAATGCGATGGCCGGCGACACCGTGCCCTTCGACCGCTGTCTCCTCCCCACCGGCCATGCAGCCGCTGAGGATTCGGCCGTGGACGCCCTGAGCGGATATCTCTTCGCCGCGGCGCTGTGGACAGATGCAGAGCAGAACGCTGCCTACGCTCATGCGGCAGCCTCTCGTTTGTCCAGCCTCAAACTGACGAGCAGGGCACTTCAGGAGATCCAGCAACGGCTCGTCGACCACTTCCAGGCGCCTTCCTAAGTAGCGTCGCGTCCGAGGACGCCCGGAGCGGCCCGCTTGCTTCGGGGCCGTTGTCAGTGGTGGCAGGCAGGATGAACTGCATGACGACAGCAGTTGCAGAGATCATGGATGCCGCCGCCTACGCACGTGCGGTCGAGGACGCGGTGAAGGCTGCGGCCGCCTACTATGCGGGCGGCACGTCGCCTCTGGACGACGAGACCTACGACCGGCTGGTGCGCGGCATCGCGGACTGGGAGCACGATCACCCCGATGAAGTGCTGCCCGATTCGCCGACGGGGAAGGTGGCCGGCGGCGCTGTTGAGGGGGATGTCCCGCACACGGTGGCGATGCTGAGCCTGGACAATGTGTTCTCGCCCGAGGAGTTCACCGCCTGGACCGCTTCTCTGGCCCGGCGCATCGGCCATGACGTGGCCCGGTTCAGTGTCGAGCCGAAACTCGACGGGCTCGCGATAGCCGCCCGCTACACCGCCGGCCGGCTGAGACAACTGATCACCCGCGGAGACGGGACGGCCGGGGAGGACGTCTCGCACGCGATCGGCACCATCGAGGGCCTGCCCGAGCTGCTGGCCGAGCCGGTCACCGTCGAGGTGCGCGGCGAAGTCCTTATGACGACCGCTCAGTTCGAGCACGCCAATGAGGTGCGCACCGCGCACGGCGGGCAGCCGTTCGCCAATCCGCGCAACGCCGCGGCGGGCACCCTGCGTGCCAAGGACCGCGAGTACACCGTGCCGATGACGTTCTTCGGCTACGGCCTGCTCCCCCTCCCCGACACCGAGGAGGCACTGGCGATTCGGCTGGGCGAGCTCGCCCACAGCGACCTGATGGCGCAGACCGCCGCGTTCGGGGTGAGCACCACCGCCACCACCACCGCGCCCGGCATCACCGCCGACAGCGCCGAGCAGGTGCTGGCCCGGGTGCAGGAGATCGCGGCGCTGCGTGCCGAGTTGCCGTTCGGCATCGACGGGATCGTCATCAAGGCCGACCTGGCCCAGGATCAGCAGTCGGCCGGCTCCGGGACCCGCGCCCCGCGCTGGGCGATCGCCTACAAGCTGCCCGCCGTCGAGAAGATCACCCGGCTGCTCGAGGTCGAGTGGAACGTGGGCCGCACCGGCATCATCGCCCCGCGCGCGGTCCTGGAACCGGTCGAGATAGACGGCTCCACCATCACCTACGCCACCCTGCACAACCCGGCCGACATCACCCGCCGCGACCTGCGTCTGGGCGACCACGTCATGGTGCACCGCGCCGGCGACGTCATCCCCCGCATCGAAGCCCCGGTCGCGCACCTACGCACCGGTGACGAACAGTCCATCGCCTTCCCTGAGGCATGTCCGCGGTGCGGCTCCGGCATCGACACCAGCGAGCAGCGCTGGCGCTGCGAAAACGGGCGCAACTGCCACCTGGTGGCCTCCCTCTCCTACGCCGTCGGACGCGACCAGCTCGACATCGAGGGCCTCGGTCACACCCGCGTCGTCCAGCTCGTCGACGCCGGCCTGGTCTGCGACCTCGCCGACCTGTTCACCCTCACCCGCGAGCAGCTCCTCGGACTGGAACGGATGGGCGAGACCAGCACCGACAACCTCCTCGCCGCACTCGCCACCGCCAGGACCCGGCCCCTGTCACGTGTGCTGTGCGCGCTCGGCGTGCGGGGCACCGGCCGGTCCATGTCCCGCCGCATCGCCCGCCACTTCGCCACCATGGACGCCATCCGCGCCGCCGACGCCGAATCGATGCAGCAGGTCGACGGCATCGGATCCGAGAAGGCCCCGTCCATCGTCGCGGAACTCGCCGACCTTGCCCCGCTCATCGACAAACTCGCCGCGGCCGGAGTGAACATGACCGAGCCCGGCGCCACCCCGCCCACGCCCGCAGAGGTCGGCGCCGGCCACCCTGCTGAAGGTGCGGAGCCTGCCGCGGGGCCGCTGGCGGGAATGACCGTGGTCGTGACGGGCGCGATGACCGGAGCGTTGGAGAAGCTCAGCCGCAACCAGATGAACGAGCTCATCGAACGGGCGGGCGGCCGCTCCTCCTCCAGCGTCTCCAAGAAGACCACTCTGGTCGTCGCCGGAGAGGGCGCCGGATCCAAGCGGGCCAAGGCCGAAGATCTCGGTGTCCGCCTGACCGCACCGGCCGAATTCGCCGTGCTCATCGCCGACTTCCTCGAGTGACCAGCCTCTTTCGTGGCGAGAATCGACGTTGTCGGGACGGAGCGCCGCACGCAACGATGCCGGTATGGGGATCACGGGGGAGCCGCGGCCTCAACAGACCAGAGACGCGGCTGAGTTCGTCGCGGCGCTGCGCCGGCTCAAGGCTCGCTCGGGGCTGACCTACCGGCAGCTGGAGGAACGCGTAGCCGAGCAGCGTGAGGTGCGGAGTCGGTCAGGGGTCCATGGGTGCATCGTCCGGCTCTGCCAGGGTGACGCGCCGGTAGGCGGCTCGCGCGTGGGCCAGCCGGGCGCCTACCGTCCCGACTAGTGCCGCTATGTACAGACAGGTGAGCCAGAACGCGTCGCGGGATCCGGCCCAGGTGAGCGTGCCCACGGGCGGAACGGCGAAGGCGTTGAGGATCAGCCAGCACAGGAGGGCCGTGCCGGGGGCGGCTGTGAAGCGTGCGAACAGGCCCAGCAGAGCGGCCAGCAGGACAGCGCCGGCAGGGCAAGTTCGGGCCGGTCGATTCCCACGAGGGTATTGAGGAGCGCCACGAGCAGCAGCGCTCCGCCGAATGCCGCTGCCCGCACGAGAGGGGTGGCCGCTGGGCGGGGCACGGGCCTCGCTCCCGTGGTGATTAACGCCCACTCGATCATCGCTGACGGCTCCTTCCGGTTGTCCCGCTCGCCGGCGGCAAGGCACCACCCCGCTCCGCGGGGAGGAAAGTTCACCGGGATAGCAGACCGGGCGTGGGCGGCGAGTACCGGAGCCGGTCGTTCAGGCCGGCTGCCACAGCTCGACGCGATGGCCCTCGGGATCGGTGACCCAGCCGAATCGGCCGACACCCTCCATGTCCTGTGTTTCCTCGTCCACGTCCGCTCCCTTGGCGCGCAGCTGCGCGAGCATCGCGTC
Organism: Streptomyces sp. NBC_01092; assembly: GCF_045039535.1. Lineage (NCBI taxonomy): Bacteria > Bacillati > Actinomycetota > Actinomycetes > Kitasatosporales > Streptomycetaceae > Streptomyces > Streptomyces sp. NBC_01092. Next base: position 1,174,304 of record NZ_CP108659.1, read on the forward strand.
CAGGTCGCGGACCCGGAAGTTGAGCATCGTTTGCTGGGCGCGGGACCCGAAGTAGTCCGTCTCGGACTCGAACGTCGCGAACACCGTCAGCCCGGCTGCCTGCTGCCACAAGCCGTGCTCGTCGGCGTCCAAGCCCAGGCAATCGCGATACCACGCGCTCAGGGCCGCCGGGTCGGCAGCGCGCAGGAAGTATCCACCGATTCCAAGCACACGTTCCATGCCGCCATCCTGCCAGGGCGGCGATCGGGCGGCCCGGCACCACACCATCCGGGCCGCTTCACTCCCGATCGACTTCGAGGAGTGGCCGGCCGACCTCGCGGGCCGGACCAGCACCACTCCCCCGCGCTTACGAACCGCAGCACCGGCTCAAGCCGAAGCGCCCTGCCGTCAGCTCGTGAAGCGCCAAGTCCCGTGCGCCACCTGGTAGATGGCGAACCCGGGCTCGGTACGCAGATGCCGGGCACCGTCAGGTGCCGTCACCTCGTCCCGGGCGGCCGTGGGGACATGGACCTCCGCGACCGCACCCACCGGCACCCGCACTTCCATCGTGAAGCCGGCATCCGTCTGTGCCCAGGAGACGCCCGCGGTTCCCCGGACGGTGCGGATCGCCGTCCGGGCCCAGTCCACGCCGGTCCGGGCGTCGGGCCGCACGGAGAACGTCGCGTAGCCGGCGTCGCCCGGGCGCAGTCCTGCCACGTTCTCGTAGAGCCACTGGGCCACGGTGCCCTGGAAGTAGTGGTCGCGAGAGCGGGAGTCGAGCGGCCACATCTCCCACATGGTGTCCGCGCCGTTGTCGTGCCAGTAGCCCCAACCGGGGTAGGTGCGCTGGGTCGCGACCGCGTGGGCCAGGTCCGGCCGTCCCTGCGCGCACAGCACCCGCAACAGCACACTGGTGCCCAGCGCACCCGTGTTGAGGTGGTGTCCGCGGCGTTCGACGTCCCGTACCAGGCTGTCGAAGACCGACGTGCGGGCGCTGTCCGGCACCAGACCGAAGGCGAGCGGAATCGCGTTGGAGGTCTGCCGGTAGTCGGGGTCCTTGGCCGTCCGGTAGTAGCCGTCCGCGCCCAGGAACTCCGCGTTGAGGGCTGCTTTGAGCTTCTCGGCGGCCTCCCGGTAGCGCGTCGCCACGTCGTCGGCGTGCAGCACCTCGCCCATCTCGGCGGTCGCCAGCAGCGCCCGATGGAGGTAGGCGGTCGCGGTCAGCCGCGTGTCCTCCGGGGGGTTGCCGCCGTAGCCGGGGGCGAGGTAGTCGCCGAGTGCCGTGACGGCGAGGCCGTCGCGCAGCCGGGACAACTCCCAGTCCAGGTAGCGGGTCAGCGTCGTCCAGTGCTCGCGTGCCGCCCGCTCATCGCCGTACACCCGGTAGAACTCCCGGATGAGGAAGGGGTACACGGTCGTCCACTCGGGCGAGGGCCCGAGCTCGCCGTATCCCCAGCCGCCGCTCGGCACGATCACGGGCAGCTGACCGTCCTGCGTCTGGCTGTCGGCGAGGTCGCCCAGCCACTTGGAGAGCATGCGGTGCATGGCGAACGCGTAGGTCATCACGGGTGTGCCGAGCTGGGCGTCGCCGGTCCAGCCGTTCTTCTCGTACATCGGGGTGTCGGTCGGAATGCCGTGCATGTTGTTCAGGACGGTCCGCCGCATGGCCTGGTCGAGCCACTCGTAGAAGGGCTCCGAGCAGGCGAAGGAGCTGACCTGGTCCAGCGGGGTGTGCACGAGCCGGCCGAGGATCTGGCGGGCGTCGGGCGTCTCGGGAAGGCCGCTGATCTGGACGTACCGGAAGCCCTTGTAGGAGAAGGAGGGCTCCCAGCTCTCCTCCGCACGGCCGGCGCAGATGTACTCGTCGCGCTGGAAGCGGCCGGGCACGTGCGACGTCTCGGCCGACACGCTTCCGTCGGGCTTCAGTTTCTCGCCGTAGGTGAGCTGGAGGCGGGTGCCCGCGGGGAGGTTCCCGACCGTGATCCGGGCCCAGCCGGACATGGTCCGGCCCATGTCCACCAGGTGCACCTCGGGGGCGAGTCGGGTGATCCTCTCGGGGTGGAAGGAGTCGATGATCTCGATTCCGTCGTGCGGCTGCGCCCGCAGGCGTCCCTTCGGCGCGCCCTGCACCTCGGCCGGACGCCAGGCGGAGTCGTCGAAGCCGGGCGTGGTCCACGGGCCCGGTTCGCGCCGGGCGTCGTATGTCTCCCCGGCGTAGAGGGAGTTGGAGAGCGTGGGTCCCTCGGTGATCCGCCACTGGTCGTCGGTCACGAGTGCGGTGCGGGAGCCGTCGGGGTGCTCGACCTCCAGGCGGGCGATGAGGCGCGGCTCCGAGTGCCATGGCGGCCGGTGCCAGTTCCAGACGTTCGGGGTGGTCATGCCGAAGAAGCCACGGCCCAGGCTCACCCCGATCGCGTTGCCGCCACGGCGCAGGAGTTCCGTGACGTCGTGGACGGTGTACAGCACGGTCTCGTCGTAGTCGGTGAATCCGGGGTCGAGCACCTGGCGTCCCACACGCCGGCCGTTGATCTGCGCCTCGTAGTAGGCCAGGCCGCTGATGTAGAGCCTGGCCCGGCTGATCCGGCCCGGTATGTCGAACTCCCTGCGCAGGAGCGGGGCCGGCTGCTCCGGCATGGCGACACTCACTCCGGTGCCCCAGGGGCCTTGGCCGTAGGGGGCGAGCACCACCGCCGGGGGCCACGCCGAGTCGTCGAACTCCGGTTCCTGCCAGCCCTGTTGCTCCGTCTCCGTCGCGCGCCATCCGGCGCCGCTGAGGAGTTCGTACGTCCGCCCCGTCGACGTCTCCACCCGAAGGCGGACCAGCAGCCCCGCGGGGTTGACCGAGGCGCCGGCGCGGTTGGTGGCCGCGGCGGCGAGGACGACGCCCGTGCCGGCGGCCGCGGCCTCCCGCACTTCCCGCGTCACGTCGGCGGTCCGGCCGCTTCTCCAGCCGTCCTGCTGCTGCGGGGCCTGCACTGACGGGTGGCCGTTGAGGTACAGGGCGAAGTCGTCGTCCGCGGTGGCCACGACGGTCGCCTTCACCACCTCGGCGTCCTGCGGCACGTCGAAGTGGGACCGGAACCATCTGGTGCCCACGGGGGCGTTCTCCAGGCTCGCTCCGGTTGCCCAGATCCACGACGCGCCGGTGAAGTCGAGGGGCGTGGGGGTGTCCACACCGATCCAACTGGCGCCCCACTCCTCCGGCGACAACGTTGTCTCCCACCAACGGGGTGCACTCCAGGCCGACGCCTCACCCCGCCCGTCCCACACCCTGACCCGCCAGGCGTACCGAGTGCGCGGCTCCAGGGCCGGTCCGCCATAGGCCACGCCGACGCTGTTCGCGGACATCACCTTGCCCGAGTCCCACACCGGCGATCCGCCCCACCCTGTCCCACCGGTGGTGACCTGTATGCGGTAGGCGCTCTGCCGTGCACCCTGCCCCGGGGACGCCAACTCCCAGGCGAGCCGGGGGTGAGCCACATCGGTTCCGAGGACGTTCTCGGCGTACTCCACGGTCGTGCGCGTGACGCGAAGGCCGTCGGTTCCGCCTCCCCCGGAGCCCTGCGACCCGCCGGTCGGCACCCCCGATGCGGGAGTCGCGGCGGAGGCGACGGAAATTCCGGCGCCCACCGTTCCCGCGGTGGCGCGAAGAAAGGTCCTGCGGTCCCAATGTCCGGGCATATCCACTCCCTTGCTCACTGTGCATTCCAGGAATGAAACGATTCAACGAGCTCTCATTCGCATCCTATGAGCGAGCCATGTCCGGCTACAAGACTCGGGAGGCGCCCTGTCGGTGATCCGGCGCGAATTCCCGACACCAGGTTCCAGCCGGGCACCGACCGGGGAGAGGGGCAGAGCAGACCTCTTGCGCCCACCCTCGACACGACCCTCCTCAAGGGCTGGTACGAGCAGCACGCCAGGTGATCCGAGGCGCGCGGCCGCGAAGACTCAGCCCTCCAGGCCGACGGCTCCCCGGTCCTGCGCGGCGGAGCACCTCAGCGCGAGGGCCGCGATGTCGTCGTCGAGCCTTCCGCCGCTGTGCTGGAGCAGATCCAGGTGCAGCTGGTCGAGCAGTTCGCGGGGCGGCTCCGGGTCCTGCCGCCGCATCCAGTCCGCCAGCGGGAAGAACTGGCCGCCGTGGTCCCGGGCCTCCGATACGCCGTCCGTGTAGAGCAGCACCTGGTCACCGGGGGCGAGGGCGACGTCGTCGACCCAGTAGCGGTCACCGATGAGCGCCGCGAGGTTCAGGGGCGGGGAGGGGACGGTGGGCTCCAGGACCCGGATCTTCCCGCGGTGCGCGATCAGCGGCGGGGGGTGCCCGCAGTTGAGCAGTCGTATGCGGCCGCCGCCGTGCGGGATCTCGGCGAGGAGAGCGGTGGCAAAGTGCTCGGGCTGGTCCTGGGCGGGAAACGCGGCGCTGTGGCGCGTGACGGCGGTCTCCAGGCGGTGGACGATGCCCTGCAGGTCGGGCTCGTCGTACGCGGCCTCCCTGAAGCAACTGATCACCGCCGAGGCGGCCCCCACCGCGGACAGGCCCTTGCCCCGTACGTCGCCTATGAGCAGCCGGACCCCGTGCGGCGTACCGATCGCCTCGAAGAAGTCGCCGCCGATCCGGGCCTGCTCCTGGGCGGCCAGATACAGCGACTCGATCTCGACGTCCTCGATGCGGCGGGGCAGCGGGCGCAGCAGCACCTTCTGGGCCGCGTCGGCGACGAGCCGGACCTGGAAGAGGATCTCCTCTCGCTGCAGTCGGACATGACTGCCGTAGGCGGCCGCCAAGGTGACCGCGATGATCGCGGCCGCCGTGTACTGCGTCCCCAGATCGGTGTAGAAGAAGCTGAGGACGATCATCAGCGCCAGGCAGAACGCCCCGAGCAGCATCGTGGGGAGTACGGACCACATCGCGCCGGCAAGGGCGGGGGCGGCCGGCAGCAGGCGGCTGACCGCGATCTCCCTGGGTGTGGAGAACGCGAGGCCGGCGATGAGGACGGTCAGGACCACGGGTGACAGCCGGGCAGCTTCCCATCGACCGCTGTAGGCGGGGCGACGGCGCCACAGCCGTGCAGACATGATCACAAAATGCATCATATCGACCTAAACGGGCACTGCATCATGTCGGCCGGAGCGGGCATCCGGCGCGGGAAAACGATGCGCCGCCCGCGAGAATCCGCGGCGGATGACCATGCCCGCAGGGGCTGGGGCCATGCGGCGTACGGCCCCCCGGACGCCCGAGGTCGGCCGGGCAAGGATCGGGCGGGCCCCTGGCCACTTGGGATCACCGATGTTAAAAAGGTCGCATGGCGAATCGTTTCGCCCGTTTTCCACGTCTATCGGTCAGGCGCCTGATCAGCAGAAGCACGCGGAGCGTAGCCGGGCAGGTGCTGGTTTTCCAGGTGGCTCTCGTAGTGCTGCTCGTGGCCTGCGGCGTCTTCGCTCTCATCCTGCAGTCGGAGCGGGACAACAGCGCCGAGGCCAGGCGCCGCTCGACGGCCGTGGCGCAGACCTTCGCGCACGCGCCGGGCGTCCTGGCGGCATTGCAGACCCCTGATCCGAGCAAGATCCTCCAGCCGCTCACCGAGGCGGCACGCCGAGCCGCCGGTGTCGACTTCATCGTGGTCATGGACACCAAGGGCATCCGGTACACGCACCCCCTGCCGGACCGCATCGGAAAGCGCTTCGTGGGCGAGATCGGGCCGTCGCTGGCGGGGAAGGTCTATGTGGAGAACGTCAACGGCCCGCTCGGTCGCGAGGTGCAGGCCACGGTCCCGATCGAGGACGCCGACAGCAAGGTGGTGGCCCTCGTCTCGGCCGGGATGAAGGTCAAGAACGTCGAGAGCCAGCTGGCCCGGCAGCTCCCGATCATCCTGGGCGCCGGGGCCGGAGCACTCGTGTTGTCCACCGGTGTGACGGCACTGGTGGGCAGGCGGCTGCAACGGCAGACGCACAGCCTGGGCCCGGACGAGATGACCCTGATGTACGAGCACCACGACACGGTGCTCCACTCCGTGCGGGAAGGTGTGCTGATCGTGGCCGCCGACGGGCGGCTGATGCTGGCGAACGACGAGGCCAGACGACTGCTGGAGCTGCCCCCGGACGTCGAGGGACGGCTGGTCACGGAGCTGCCGGGCCTCGATCCCGAGACGAGGGCGCTGCTCGCCTCCGGGCGCGAGGCCACCGACGAGGTGTACCTCGCGGGAGAGCGGCTGCTCGCGGTCAACCAGCGGCCCACGGACCGCGCGGGAGGCCCCAAGGGCATGGTGGTGACGCTGCGCGACTCCACCGAGCTGCAGGCGGTGACCGGCAGGGCGGAGGTGGCACGGGAGCGGCTCAGGCTGTTGTACGACGCGGGACTGCGCATCGGTACCACCCTGGACGTGCTGCGCACCGCCGACGAGCTGGCGCGGGTGGCCATTCCGCGCTTCGCGGACTTCGTCACCGTGGACCTGGCCGACGCCGTCCTGCAGGGCGAGGAGCCTGCCCCCACGGCGACGGACATGCGACGCGCGGCCGTGTCCGGCATCCAGGACGACCATCCGCTCACCGAACTGGGCCGGCTGTTCGCCTATCAGCCGGCCACGCCCCAGGCGCGCGGCTACGGCAGCGGCCGCTCCCAGTTGGTGAGCGATCTGCCGACCGCCACGGGCTGGCGCGTACAGGACCCGGGGCGCGCCAAGGCGATCATCGACTACGGAATCCATTCCCTGATCACCGCCCCCATCCAGGCCCGCGGCGTCGTGCTGGGCATGGCCAATTTCTGGCGTGCGCAGCAGCATGATCGCTTCAACGAGGAGGACCTGTCGCTGGCGGAGGAGCTGGTGGCCCGTGCCGCGATCAGCATCGACAATGCCCGCCGCTATACCCGCGAGCACGCCCTGGCGGTCACCCTCCAGCGCAGCCTGCTGCCACAGGCCATGCCCGAGCAGAACGCCCTCGACATCGCCTACCGCTATCTCCCGGCCCAGTCGGGCGTGGGCGGAGACTGGTTCGACGTGATTCCCCTGCCGGGGAGCCGGGTGGCACTGGTCGTCGGCGATGTGGTCGGCCACGGCCTCCACGCCGCCGCCACGATGGGACGGCTGCGGACCGCGGTGCACAACTTCTCGGCCCTCGATCTGCCCCCCGACGAGCTGCTCAGCCATCTGGACGACCTGGTCGGGGGCATCGATCAGAACGAGGCGGCGGAGAGCGCGGCGGGCGTCGTGGGCGCCACCTGCCTGTACGGGATCTACGACCCCGTGACGCGCAGCTACGTCATGGCGCGTGCGGGGCATCTGGCGCCCGCGCTGGTCCAGCCCGACGGAACCGTCACCTTCCCGGACGTGCCGGCCGGTCCGCCCCTGGGGCTCGGCGGCATGCCGTTCCAGACGGCGGAGCTGCGCCTCGACGAGGGAACCCAGCTCGTCCTGTACACGGACGGCCTCATCGAGGACCGCAAGCGCGACCTGGACGTGGGCATGGAGCTGCTGCGCGACGCGCTGTCGGGACACCCCGGCCGGTCGCCCGAGGAGACCTGCAAGGACGTGCTGGAGAGCGTGCTACCCGAGCGTCCCAAGGACGACGTCGCCCTGCTCGTCGCCCGCACGCGGGAACTGCCGCGCGACCGGATCGCCGACTGGGACGTACCACCGGAGCCGGCCGCCGTCGCGGGGATGCGCGACGCCGTGTCCGAGAAGCTCGAAGAGTGGGACCTGTCGGAGTTCGGCTTCACCATGGAGCTCATCCTGAGCGAGCTGATCACCAACGCCATCCGCTACGGCGCCGGGCCGATCCATGTGCGGCTGATCCGCGACCGGACGCTGATCTGCGAGGTGGCCGACTGCAGCAGCACCTCGCCGCATCTGCGGTACGCCGCGACGACGGACGAGGGAGGCCGGGGCCTGTTCCTGGTGTCCCAGATGGCCGAGCGCTGGGGCACCCGGTACACCCCGCAGGGCAAGGTGATCTGGGCCGAACAGGCCCTGCCCGACACCGACCGGCAGCCCGACCCGACACCGGCCGACGCGGACACGTCGCCGGACGCGGAGGCAGCCGAGCCGTCAACGCCGACTTGAGCGCGGCGGCGATCAGCCGGGTCTCGTCGACGACATGTCGCCCGGTGAAGCCACGCCCACGCACTCCGCTCACGACCGGCCGACGGGACCCCGCGCCAAACCCCGGCCCGGCATCACCGGATCAGCGATTCCCCACGACCCCGGCAACACCCCCCGCGACCCCGGCAGCCAGCGCGGGCCGCAGGGCCATTTGCGCCTTCTCGATGAATTGGGCGACCTTCGACGCCCCGTCGGCATAGCGGACCGCACTGGCCAGCTGCGGCGCGTCGGCCGCCGCACCCGCGGTTCCCGCCACGTCCGCCACCGCCGCGGCCGCTCCCGCCGCTTCCGTCGCCTCCGCGGCACCCACGGCGAGGGGTACCGCAGCGGGCCAGGTCAGCACCACGAGCGTGACGATCAGGGCCGCGCCCAGCCCGATGGCGAGCCACTTCTGCAGTTCCCTGCGGTCGGCGGCGTTGTCGTCCCAGTACTGCTGCATCGCGGGCAGCAGCACGAGCTGGTGCTGGTTCTCCAGTTCGCGCAGCCTCCGGGCGACTCTCCTCAGCACTTCGACGGGGACACCCTGGGGCAGCGGCGTCGAGTGGATCTCGTACAGCACCAGGCCGTCCTTGCCGATGCCGTCCGGACGGAACGTGGGCTTGTAGCAGATCCACTCGAACTTGACGCCCCCGGGAGCGCCGGTGGCGGGCTGGGTCGGGACGAGCGGGTAGTACAGCTCGTTCCAGTACGGTCGCCAGGTCGAGCGGCGTACGTCGATCTGTGTGGGGGCACCGATGCCGACCAGCCCACTGCGCTGGACGGCGAGCATTTCCTTCAGTGCCTCGCCGACGACGTACCGGTTCAGGGTGTCGATCTTGTGCTGGACGTCCTCGACCTCGGCGTCGGCGGCCTCACCGACCGTGGTCACCTCGACCAGTTCGAGGATCATGGTCGACCCCTCGATCCGGACACCGAGCATGTCCGAGCGCAGCCGCCCACCGGCCCGCTGCGACGTGATGTTCTTCTTCAGCGCCTTGCGACTGAGCACATTGCGGTACTCCGCCTGCATCCACTTGACGAGGATCGCCATCGCGCCACGGAACCGCTTCGTGTCCAGGTAGCTGATCTCGCTGATCACCTCGGAGTCCGGGTAACGCTGCTTGAAGTACCTGGTGAAGCACTCCACCATGTACCACTCCGCCGTACGCGCCTCCAGATCCATGCGCACCCGATCGATGCCGCCCTTGCCGTCGGCCCCGACCTTCCGGGTCGGCAACGAGCAGTAGCTGCCGAGCAGTTGGATGTCCGCCATGGCTGTCCCGCTATCCGTTGTCGCCGAAGTCGGAACCGACCTCGATGTCGAGGCCGCTGCAGGGGGTGTACTCGAACCAGGTCCCGACGAGATTTCCCTCCGCGTCGGTGGAGATGTCCCGCCCTTCGTCGGTGCCGCCCGCCGACGTGTCCGCTCCCTGGCTGGAGACCACGAACGGCGCGGTCCGCCCGGGGTTCTGGTAGAGGTACGGCTTGCCCCAGGGGTCGGTGACGGTGAGGTTCGGACGGGAGTCGAGCAGCACCCGCAGCCCCTGCCTGGTGGTCGGGTAGTACTCCGGTTCGATCGGCGCTCCGCGCCACGTCGGGTCGTCCTGCTGCTTCGCCTTCTCGGCGTACTTCTCCAGGGCGTCGACGATGAGGCCGATCTCGCGCCACGCGCGCTGCTGGTTCACCGTCAGCAGCGGCCGGGCCCGGGCGGCGATGTCGGGATTCGCCGGCGGGATCCCGGGATAGTTGGTCCGCGCGTAGGCCTCGATCTCCTGGGCGATGCTCATGTACGGCGGGTCCTCGGGATCCGGCGATCCGTCGCCGTCCAGGCGGCCGGTGGACATCAGCCGGGAGAAGGCTCGCTCGAATCCCGGACGGATGGGCAGGACCACACGTGCCGCGCCGGCCCGCAGGAACTCGCGGCGCAGCGGGTCGGGGTGCCACAACAGCCGCTTGACCTCGGCGAGCTTCTCCGACCCCCAGAAGTACGGGTAGAGGAAGTAGAGAACGTTCTCCCACTCGACGGCCTGGTGCAGGAACTTGACGAACTCGCCGAACTTCCTGATCTTCAGCCACACATCAGCGCCGATGGGAAGGGCGGACGGATCGATGTCGTCGGTCCAGGTCGGCGTGCCGTTGGTGCCCAGTGCCGCGAGCACCGCGTCGATCTCGTCGGGTGCCGTGTCGAAGTCGCTGCCGAAGAGCCACTGCAGGGACCGCTTCATCAGCTCCTCGCGCTCGGCACGGCGCAGTGTGAGGGTGTCGTCCCGGTTCAGTTCCGCCAGGAGTTGCTCGCGGCGGTCCCGCAGCCGCTGCTGGAGTGTGTAGTACTGCTGCTCGGCGGCCTCCCGCAGCTTCTGCCAGGTGTCGAGCTGCCAGGCGCCGTATGCGTGTGTCGACAGCCGCAGGGTGGCGGCGAGCCTGAAACCGGCCCAGCTGACGTTGCGGTGGGTGTACTGGATCGAGATGTGGCCGGCCTTGCCGTTCAGGTGCGCCAGCGCGGACTGGTAGCGCCCCTTGAGCTCCTCTCCGACGGGGGTCGCCGTCACCTGCGGGGCCTCGTCGCCGAGCACGTCGAAGCGGGCCAGTTCGGCGGGCCGCCATCCGTAGTAGTTGACCTCGAAGAGGGTCGGGACGAGTTCGTAGCCTTCCGGCAGGTCGATCTGCCAGGACTGGTACCGGGTTTTCACGGCGTCCCCCTCTTCGATGATGGAGGGGAACTCGTAGGTGTAGTCGGGCGGATTGAGGTTTTCCGCCGGCGGCGCCGTGACCGGTGCCCCGTAGCGTGCCGCGAGCGACATCCAGTTGTGGCGGGCGATCTGGTCGATGCCGAAGGGGAACTCGTAGGGGGTGGCGAGGGTCTTGTCGATCTCGGCGAGTTCCATCAGCTGACGACGCAGCGCGCCACCCGGGTCGGGCACGACCAGGTCGTACGTCATGCGCAGGCCGTAACGCATGAGGTCCACGCGCCACTTGCGCATGATCCGGTAGTAGTCGATGCGCATCACCCGGGTGGTGTTGTTGGTGATCACGCGGGCCGCCTCGTCCTCCTCGCCGCGGCGTGTCTCGGTCCGGAAGGAGACCTTGTGCTCCTTGCGCGAGCGGGAGGACGCCTTGGAGGTGATCTCCGTGGCGTGCTTGGTGCTTGCCTGACGCGACTCGTGGTCGGAGGTGGACACGCCGTAGTTCAGGGTGCTCGTGACCGACACCGTGCCGTAGCTCCCGCTGGCCGTGACCCCGAAGTTGAGGTTGGTGTCGCGCTTCGACTCGTTGGCGGTGGACATGGCCACGTCCGTCTTCTCGGCCACGCCCTTCTCGGCGTACGTCTCCAGCTCGTCCGTGACGATCCTGGACAGTTCCTCGCTCTGCGTCGACCACTCCTTGTGGCTCACTCGGGCGGTCTCGCCCGGAGCCATGGGGATGGTCGAGACGAGTTCGCCACGTTCGAGGCCCACCGGCTGCATTTCGATCCGCTCGAGATGCAGCCAGCCGACCGGTTGGATGCCGGCCTCCTCGATGAACCGGTCGACCAGAAGGCCGACGTCAGATGCGTCGGGCTGTTCGGTAGCGAACGGAGCCGGGGCCGTGCTTGGGGGCCCGGCATCGGTGGCCCGGCTGTCCGCCGCCGGATCGGCCGCCGTACTTTTCGGCTCGCGCAGGTCCGCGACGACTCGGCCGAGGGCTGCCAGCGTCCGGGGATCGATACCCCCGTACAGCCGGGCGGTGCTCGCGACGGCTGCCGGGCCCCGGTCGACCAGCGATGGCGCGATGGTCTCCAACGCCTCGGAGAGTTCGGCGTGTTCGCCCGGCAGCCGCTGCGCCATGGCCTCGATCTCCGGCCGGGTCAGGCGCAGGGATCTCATGAAGTTCAGCTTCGCGAACACGGACATCGCCGATCCCGGCCCGGTGCGCACACCGGGCTCGGCAGGCACGGCGGACGGGACGGGTTGGGTGTAGGTCGCTTTGAGGATCGCCCGGGTCGAGTTGGTGAGTCCGGTCATGCCTGTTGTCCCCCTCAACATGTGCGCGGCGCGGCCGCGATGGTCAGCGCATGGCAGAGCGCCCGGCCTGGAGTGTCAGCGCGAGCGTGCGCCCGGCAGGTCGGTCGGGGCGAACTCGCGCTTCGGTGGGTCATCGGCTCCACCGCCCGTCGTGGTCAGCGACAGCCGGGAGGCGGAAGAGTGCTCGTGGCGGCAGGCGTCGGGAACGTCCCCACGTTCCCCGCTTCGACAGCACCAAGCGCCGCTTGACAGCGCCAGGCAGGGACAGTGGAGCGCACACAACTACTCAGCTCAATCAAAATCGAGCAGCCTTCACCCGATGGGATGACGTGGGCGACCAGGTCCGCGCGCCGCCTTGCGGCGACTGTTCGCCGACCGGTCGAGACTCTTCCCGATGAGGCGAACCATTCGAACCGGCGTGCGCGTGTAGCACAATGCTGCTCCTGGTAGGCCTGGGAAGCGGCGGGGGTCATGACGACCGGTCTGGCGCGTGCGACATCATGTGTCCGCGCCGGATCGGTGATCGCCGGCCGCGACGCGGGACACCGCCCGCGGGGTGGTGGGCGCGCTGTCAGGCGCTGTATACGGGGAAACGAGGCTGCTGCACGGGGGCGACATCGGCAATCGCCCCGGCCGCCGCACGAGGAGAGGGAGAGCCGTCCGGATGCACGACAAGGAGGCCGTACAGGTGCCACCGGACCAGGAGCGGAGGATCGCGGGCCGCTACCTGCTGCTGTCGCGCCTCGGCGAGGGCGGTATGGGGACGGTGTGGCGGGCGCGCGACGAGACGCTGCACCGCGAGGTCGCCGTCAAGGAGGTGCGTGCCCCCGCCGGACTGTCCGCCGCGCACATCGAGCGGATGTACACCCGGCTGGAGCGCGAGGCCTGGGCCGCCGCCCGCATCCCGAACCGCAACGTGGTGACCGTCTACGACGTGGCCGCCGACGACGGCCGCCCCTGGATCGTCATGGAACTCGTGCGGGGCCGCTCGCTCGGAGACCTGCTGCGCGCCGACGGACCGCTGACCCCGAAGCGGGCAGCGCAGATCGGCGCCGAGGTCCTGTCGGCCCTGCGCGCCGCCCACGGCGAGGGGGTGCTGCACCGCGATGTGAAGCCCGCCAACGTGCTCCTCGGCGACGACGGCAGCGTCGTGCTCACCGACTTCGGCATCGCCATGGTCGAGGGCGACTCCTCGCTGACCATGACCGGCGAGGTCGTGGGCTCCCCCGAGTACCTCCCGCCCGAGCGGGCCCTCGGCCGCACTCCGGGTCCCGAGTCCGACCTGTGGTCGCTCGGCGTTCTGCTCTACGCGGCCGTGGAGGGCCTCTCTCCGTTCCGTCAGGACACCCCGCTCAGCACCCTGCGCGCGATAGTCGACGAGGAACCCCCGACGCCGCGCCGGTGCGGCCCGCTCACCCCGGTCATCGAGGGGCTTCTGCGCAAGGAGCCCGCCGAGCGCATGCCCGCCGAGCAGGCCGAGCGGGAGCTGCGGGTGATCGCGGCGGGCGGTACGGCCGCGACGCCCCCGGCAACTGCCGAGGAAGCGCCCACGAGCACGGCCCTGGAAGGCCCCACCGCCGGCGCCTCGGAGGTCCCTACGGCCGGCGGAACTCTCGCGGTCGGTGACACTCCCACGGTCGGTGACGCGCCGACTGCCGGGGACTCCCCCACGGTTGGTGAGACACCGACTGCCGGGGTTCAGTCCACTCAGCCCGCTCAATCCACGCCCACCGCGACTGCGAGGCACCAACCCACGGCCGCCGCACCGCCCGTCGCTGCAGCACCGCCTACCGCCACCGCTCCACCCGGCGCCTTCGGCCCGCCCATCCCCTTCGAGCCGCAGCCCGCCGAAGTCCCGCGCCGCCGACGCACCGCGGCCTTGATCGCCGGCGCGGTGGCGTGTGCCGTGCTCATCGCAGGGCTGAGCTATGCGCTGGTCAATCGCGGCGATGACGAGGGAGGGAACGACAAGGCCGACTCCACCTCACAGCAGATCCGTGCGACGGTGACGGGCGAGAACACGACCTACGTCGGTCAGTGTTCGCCGCCGGCCGACCAGGCCCCCACCTTCACGGCAACGTTCGCCGTGGACGAGGCACCGGCCAGGATCACCTACCGGTGGGTTTCCAAGGACGGTTCGGTGGTCGATCGCGAGTGGCGCTCCCTCTCCTTCCCGAGCGGCGGGAACCGTACGGGCCGGGACGTCGTGCGGCTGACGGCGTACTCCAAGGCCGGAACCTTCACCAGCGAGATCGGCGTGGAGGTCAAGGGCCCCCAGGGGACGACCTCGAACACGGTGCCCTTCTCGGTGACGTGCGAGTAGAGGATGGCCGGATACCGGCCGCTGCCGCTCAGTGACCCAAGATCGGTTGAACCACGGCGGGGCATACTTACGTGTATGTCCGGGGGGAGTTCACCCGCACACGGGACCGGCCGCGCAATGCGGCCGGTCTTCGTTTCCGTCATCGTTTCCGTCATCAGTTCCGTCGTCGTTTTCGAGTGCCTTTCCCAAGGAGTACGCAGGTGCCGTCGATCATCGTGGGACGTACAGGCCCCTTCACCGGTCAGAGTGTGGTTCTGGAAGGTGCACCGCTGACCCTGGGGCGTAAGGGCGACAACGACATCGTGCTCGTGAGCGCCAACGCCTCCCGCCTGCACGCCGAGATCGTCACGGAGGACGCCGGGTTCGTCCTGTACGACCGGGACAGCCGCAACGGCACATACGTCAACGACGAACGCATCACGCGGCACGTGCTGCGCCCCAACGACTGCATACGGATCGGCGACGAGACCTTCCTCTACGAAGCGCAGGAAGCGATGGAGACGGTCATGGACCTCTCCCTGCTCAACTCTCCGCGCCTCGACCCGACCGTCGACCCCGGCACCCTGCGCGTGACGGTCACCGGCGGCGGTCCGGTCGGCCTCGCCTTCGCCCTGGCGCTGGAGGAGCAACTGCGCGGTCGTACACAGATCACCGTGTACGACGCCCGGTGGCGCAAGGAAGGCTCCACGATCGTCTGGAAGGACCAGAGCCACGGCAACGTACGGCGCCAGCAGGTCGTGACCGTGCAGAGCCGGCAGTACCTGGCGCTGTCCGAGGAGGTCCGCTCGGCGCTGTTCGACAACACAAGTGACTTCTCGGAGATGTGGCCCGTCGGACCGGACTCCGTGGACGGCCGTCCGCCGCGCAACATCCGCATCGCCTACGTCGAGGACCAGTTGCTGGAACTGGCCAACAAGCGTGAGGCCATCAGGCTGGTCCCCAAGCGCTTCGACGTGGAGGAGCAGGAGAACCGGCTCGCCCAGGAGCACGTCCTCGTCATCGCCGAGGGCGGGCGCTCCCGCACCCGCGAACACTTCGCCGACCGCTTCGGCGCGGCCGACGCCTCGATCTACTCCCTCGACGGCGAGCACCTGCGGGACATCGTGCTGGGGCTGCGGGTGAAGTCGACGCTGCCGGACCCGATGAGCGTCCTGCTCACCGTGTCGCAGAACCGTTTCCTGCTCAACTCGCTGCGCGGCGAGGGCTTTTTGAACATGCGGCTCACCCGCGAGGAGGCCGAGGACGTGATCGGCATCGATCCGGTCCGCAAGGTCTTCGAGGAGTGCATCGCCGCCCGCCCCTGTGTCATGGCCCGGGGCGAGCACAACGAGTTCACGTGCCCCACGCACGGAACCCTGTTCCTGCCGGCCCTGCTTCAGGGTTCGCCGCTGTGGAAGCGGATCCTGGAGGGGCTGAAGATGTTCGGGGTGCCCGAGGAGGACCTGTCGGCGGTCACCTCGTTCCGGCTGGACATGGTGCAGCGCCCGCGCTTCACGGCCCAGCTCAGCCGGCCCACCGCGAAGACCCCGGGAACGTTCGGCTTCCTGCTGGGCGACGCGGCGAACGCGATTCACTTCTGGCCCGGCCGCGGCCTCAACAGCGGTCTGGCGTCGGCCACTTCACTCGCCCGCTCGCTCAGCCGCGTCTGGCAGGGCCGGCCGCTGCGCGACGCCGACTTCATCCGGCACGAGGCGGCGATGTCGATGCTTCAGTACCGGCACAAGTCCCGGGCCTGGAACGCGATGGTGGCCACGGACGACGAGGGGGTCACCCGCGCCATCAAGGACATCGTCGCCCGCAGCATGGAGCCGGACGACGGCTCCGCGGCGCGCCGCTCCGACCTCGACCTGCTGCTCGACCGCATGATCGCCATCCGCGAGCGCCTGTCGTCCCGCCTCCCGGGCATGCCCACCGACAAGGTCCTGCGCGCCCACCTGGCCACACTCGCCCCTCAGACGCTGCGCACGCTTCAGGAGAGCGGGGCGTGGGACACCCTGATCGTCAGCGGTGAGGAGGCCGACATCGACATCTTCTACCAGTCGGAGGTCCCGGTCTTCGTTCCCCGCCCTGCCGACCCCCGCACCGACCTCTCGCCGCACGTGCCGCAGGAGGCCAACTTCCTGAACCCTCACAACGCGGGCCCGGCAGTCGCCCCGTCGTGAGTCGGTGACCGCAGCGGCCACCTCGGAATCCAGCGGCCGGGGTGGCTGGGCCGTGCGCCTCGGGGCACGCGGCTCTGCCTCATGTACCAGTGCATCGCGGCTCCTGCCAAAACTGGTCTATACCAAGCACCGCAGTCCCAGTATCCTCATCCGTAGCCAGCCAGTAGCACACCGTTCTCTCTCCCCACCCCCACCAGGTTGCGTACTGATGCGAGTAGCACCCCACGACAAACCCCAGCAGCCGCGCGACCTGCCGATTCACCGCCTCTAGGAGGATCTCGGTGAGAGTCCGCACCAGAAGCTCGGCGATCATCGGCACCATCTGTCTAGTCGCTTCCCTCGCCCTCACCACGGCGTCGGCCGACGAGCCCGCCGCCCCACGGCAGGCGGCGCAGGTCACTCTCAAGAACGTGGCCACGGCCCAGAATCCGACGGCCGGCGCCGCCGGTCCCGGAGGCAAGCTCTGGATCGCCGAACGCCCGGGCACCGTAAGGACCCTGGACAGCAAGGGGCTCGGCAAGCCCGTCCTCGACATATCCGCCGAGACCACGACCGACGGCGAACGCGGGCTGCTGGGCATCGCGTTCGACAAGAAGTTCGCGCACTTCTACATCTCGTTCACGAACCTCGAAGGCACCAGCACCGTGGACGAGTTCGCCGTACGGCACGGCAGGATCCAGCCGCACACCCGGCGTACGGTCATCACCCAGACACAGCCCTATTCGAACCACAACGGCGGCGACATCAAGATCGGCCCCGACGGCTACCTCTACATCGCGCTCGGCGACGGGGGCTCGGGCGGCGACCCGCACGGCAACGGACAGAACCTCGACACGCTGCTCGGCAAGCTCCTGCGGATCGACCCGCGGGGCGGCAAGCCGTACGCGATCCCGCCGGACAACCCGTTCGTGGACGTCCCGAACGCGAGGGACGAGATCTGGGCGTACGGGCTGCGCAACCCGTGGCGGTTCTCCTTCGACGCGGGCACGGGCGACCTGCTCATCGGTGACGTCGGCCAGAACGACTGGGAGGAGATCGACTGGGCCGCGGCCGGCAGCAAAGGCGGAGAGAACTACGGCTGGTCCCAGATGGAGGGCACCCATCCCTTCCGTGGCGGCACGGAACCCGCGAACCACGTGCCGCCGATCCACGAGTACGACCGCACGAACTTCGGCTGCTCGGTGACCGGCGGCTTCGTCTACCGAGGCAAGGCGATTGCGGCCCTCAAGGGTCAGTACGTGTACAGCGACTTCTGCGACGGCACCATCCGCTCACTGCAGTTGGAGAACGGCAAGGTGACCGGCACGAACGATCTCGGAGTCAACGGCGGCGAGGTCGTCTCCTTCGCGCAGGGCGGCAAAGGCGAACTGTACGTGCTCGCCATCGGCGGCAGCGTCTTCCGTATCGACCCGGCGTAACGACCACCACCCGGCGGCGGATCTTCCGCGAGCGGCAGGAGGAAGCCCGCCGCCGGTTGCGCCCCCTGCTCCGCGACACCCAGGAGCGGGGGCGACAACCGACTGGAGCGACCGGCTAGAGGATGAAGACGCTCTGGGCCGTTTCCGTGTGGTACGTCTCGCCCGGGTAGACCAGCCACTCGACCTGGCCGGTGCAGTCCGGTCCGGAGTGGACCTCGGCGATGGCGTCGGTGTGGTTGCCCACCGAGGTCGGGTACCAATCGACGGCGTAGCAGCCGCTCGGATCCTCGTATGAAGCGCCGTTGATGACCAGGACGCCTTCCGCCGCGTACGCCGATCCCGGCACCGCAACTGCCAAAGTCGCGGCGGCCGCCAGCGCCCCCAGGGCCACGGCCATGCGTCGTCGAATCATGTTGAGATCCCCTCCATAGAGCGACCCGCGCGTGGTGCGGGCCCGCCGATGTCACTTAAGGTATTCGATCGAGTGCTGTACGTATTCGGCGTGCGGAGGCAACCTCTCCCTCACGGGAGTGCGCCGCCCGGCTTCCGTTGCGACCAGAGCCGGGTTTACGCCGAAGGCCGAGTCCCGGGGGCGTGTTGACGTGCCGGGCCCGTTGTCCGGTCGCGTCGGCGAGGACCGTGGCCAGTTCTCCGTAGCCGCACGCGCGCGGCCCGGTGATGTCGTACACGGTGGCCGGACAACCGCTGTGGATCTCGCCCACACCGCCCGGCCGCGCCTACGACCAGCCGATTGGAGGTGAACCGATGGTTTCGTGCGGCTGAACCCTCGCGGTGAGGCCAAGTTGGGGCGATAACAGCGGAACCCTGTGGGGCGGCCGGACAGATCTTGATGGCCGAAGCAATGTCAGTCGCCCCGAGGAGCACCCCCCGATGCCGAGCATCACGTCCGCCGAGATACGTACCGCCCCGGCGAGCGGCCTACCATCCGCACCGCCCCGACGCCACGCCCTGCGGCTCGACATCCAGGGGCTACGCGCAGTGGCCGTCGGGCTGGTGGTGCTCTCCCACGCCGGGGTGTCCCAGGTCAGCGGCGGTTACATCGGTGTCGACGTCTTCTTCGTGATCTCCGGCTTCCTCATCACGTCGCTGCTGGTGCGCGAACTCGCCACCACCGGCCGGTTGTCGGTCCGTTCCTTCTACGCCCGCCGGGCACTGCGGCTGCTTCCCGCGTCGTCCCTGGTCATCGCCGTCACGCTGGGCGGCGCGTGGCTGTTCCTGTCGAAGGCGCGGCTCGCCGAGTACGCGGGCGACGCGCTCGCGGGCGCGGTGTACGCGGTCAACTTCCGGCTGGCGGCGGCCGGTACGGACTATCTGGCCCAGAACAGCCCGCCTTCGCCGTTCCAGCACTTCTGGTCGCTCGCCGTGGAGGAGCAGTTCTACCTGGTGTGGCCGCTGCTCCTGCTGCTCACCTGGCGGGTCGCCCGCGGTCGGCGCCGGCTGGTCGCGGTGCCGCTCGGGGCACTGTGCCTGGGGTCGTTCGCGGCCGGCGTTTTCGTGACGAACTCCTCGGCGCCCTGGGCGTACTTCGGCTCGCTCACCCGAGCCTGGGAACTGGGCGCCGGTGCGCTCCTGGCGCTGGCCACCGGCCGGCTGGTGCGGCTGCCCGCCGCCCTCGCGGCCACGCTGACCTGGCTCGGTCTGGCCTGCGTCACGCTGGCGGCGGTCTGGTACGACGACGAGACGCCCTTCCCCGGCTACCCCGCCCTCCTGCCGGTCGCCGGTACCGCACTCGTCCTGGCCGGCGGCTGCGCGCCCAGCCCGCACGGCGCGGGGTGGCTGCTGGGGCGGCGACCGCTGGTGTGGCTCGGCGGACTCTCGTACGGCTGGTACCTGTGGCACTGGCCGCTGCTGGTCATAGCCCCTGCGGCACTGGGCCGCGCCGACGGCACCGCCGGACTGCCGCTCGCGCTCGGGCTGTCCGCGGCGGCGCTCGGACTGGCGTGGCTGACCCTGCGACTCGTCGAGAACCCGGTCCGCTTCCATCGGGCCTTCCGCAGGAGCCCCCGCCGTGCCCTGGCCCTCGGGGCCGCGCTGTCCGCGGCCGTC
Source organism: Streptomyces sp. NBC_01092 (assembly GCF_045039535.1). Lineage (NCBI taxonomy): Bacteria > Bacillati > Actinomycetota > Actinomycetes > Kitasatosporales > Streptomycetaceae > Streptomyces > Streptomyces sp. NBC_01092. Next base: position 1,194,323 of record NZ_CP108659.1, read on the forward strand.
TCGGCGCTGTCTCTGACGGCGTCGGCAGTGCCGCCGACGATCGAGGTGGGCGCCCCGGCGCCCGCGCTGGCGCAGGCTCTCTCCGACGCGCCGGACCCGCAGGAACGTCTCACCGCGCTCCTGGCGTCGTCCCCCACCGCCCTGCCGAGCAACCTCGCCCCGCCCCTGCCGAAGGTGAAGTCCTCACTCTCGGCGGTCTACCGGGACGGCTGCCACGTCGACTACGCCGCCACCCGCACCCGGCCCTGCGTCTACGGCGACCGGACGTCGTCCCGTACGGTCGTCCTCTTCGGCGACTCCCACGCGGCCCAGTGGTTCCCGGCCCTGCAACGGCTCTCGAGCGCACGCGGCTGGAAGCTGGTCTCGCTGACGAAGGCCTCCTGCAAGGTCGCCGACGTGACCATCGTCAGCAATCACAAGCCGTACACCGCCTGCGACACCTGGCGCTCCAATGCCCAGGCAAGGATCAAGACCCTGCGCCCCGACCTGGTCGTCGTCTCCTCCTCGGACGCCGGCGACCCTGCCCGCCCTGCCGCCGACTCCCTCCACCAGTGGACCACCGGCTTCGAGAACACCTTCCGCGCCCTGGCCACCTCCGGCGCCCGGGTCACCGCCCTGCTCGACACTCCATGGCCCAAGGGGGACCCGATCGACTGCGCGGCCATGAACTCCCTGCAACTACGCACCTGCGCACACCACTTGCCGGACGCGATCCGCGACGCGTCCCGCGGCGAAGCCATCCGCAGCGCCGCATCCACGACGGCCACCACGGTCATCGACCCCACCCCTTGGCTCTGCGCCCCCCGCACCGGCCTGTGCCCCGTAGTCGTCGCCGACACAGCCGTCTACCGCGACGACAGCCACCTGTCAGAGGCGTACGCCGAAGCGCTTGCCCCGGTACTGGCGCCATCGCTGGATCGCCTCCTGGGTACGCCCTGAACACACCGTGCGCGTCGCCCCTTTGTCGCTCAGGGCACCACCCCCCTTGGCACGACGCGGCCCGGCGGTGCCGCTGCGCAAGCGCTGGCGGCACCGCCGGGCCCAGTGTCCTGTGTGGGTCTACTCGGTCACCTTCAGCAGCTTGTTGGGCGTTCCGCTGCTCGGGTTGGTGATCTTGTCGCCGGTTGCCGCGCCGGTGAGCGCGGTGGCGACCTGATCGGGAGTGGCGTCCGGGTGGCCGGCCAGGTAGACGGCGGCGGCTCCAGTGACGTGGGGGGCGGCCATGGAGGTGCCGGAGATCGTCTTGGTCCCCTCGTCGCTGTCGTTCCAGTCGGAGGTGATGTCCGAGCCCGGCGCGTACAGGTCCACGATCGAGCCGAAGTTGGAGAAGTCCGACTGGGCGTCGTCCTTGGTGCTGGACGCGACCGTGATGGCCTCGGGGACCCGGGCCGGTGAACCCTGCCCCGCGTCCGCCGACTCGTTTCCGGCGGCGACCGCGAAGGTGACGCCCGAGGCGATGGCCTTCTTGACCGCCTCGTCGAGAGCGGGGTCCGCGCCGCCACCGAGGCTCATGTTGGCCACCGAGGGCCCCTGGTGGTTCTGGGTCACCCAGTCGATACCGGCGACGACCTGCTCGGTGGTGCCCGAGCCGTTGTCGTCGAGCACGCGGACCGCGACGATCTTGGCCTTCTTGGCCACCCCGTGGGAGGCGCCGGCGATGGTTCCGGCCACGTGGGTGCCGTGGCCGTTGCCGTCGTCGGCCGTGTCGTCGTTGTCGACGGCGTCGAACCCGGAGGTGGCGCGGCCCTCGAAGTCCTTGTGGCTGATGCGTACGCCGGTGTCGATGACGTACGCGGTCACTCCCTCCCCGGCCTTGTCCGGGTAGGTGTACTTGCCGTCGCCGGCCGTGTCCGTCTGGTCGACGCGGTCCAGGCCCCAGGACGGCGGGTTGTCCTGGGTGGCATTGATGTGGAACTTCTTGTTCTGGACCACCTTGGACACCGCGGGGTCGGCCGCGAGGCGCTTGGCCTCCGTCTCGGTCAGGCTGCCGGCGGAGAAGCCGTTGACCGCCGAGCCGTAGGTACGGCTGAGCTTGCCACCGTACTCGGCGGCCAGATCGCGCTTCTCGGGCGTGGACGCCTTCTGGTCCAGCAGGACGATGTAGCTTCCGGCCACGGCTCCTTCGGCGTTCAGACCGTAGACGGTGCCCTCCGCGGGCTGCCCTGCCTGAGCGATGGGGGATATGTAAAGGCCGGTGCCGACGACGGTTGCGACGGCCGCGATCGCGGTGACGATCTTGGCCTTGCCTGAGCGTTTGTGATGCGCCGTCAAGAGGGGTCTCCTCGTGAAGTGGGGGGATTTGCGTTCGAACTGCAGCGCTGCGTGCTCAGGAGAGTGCCGACTTGTCGCGAGCAGATCAATATCTGGATGTGACCCCGACGTCCGACGAATGGTCGACCTCCACGGGATTCACGCACATTCGAAGCAACCCGAGCGCAAATGTGCAGCACTGAAGGCTGGTTGAATCACCAAGGAACGGTCCAGGATTATCTGTGCTGATTTCTTCACCGGTTACTCACGTGCGGTGGGGTTGAGCGTCACCTTGCAACGCCGATCCACGACAATTCCGGAGCCCGTCAGGCCACCGCGCCTGGGCGGGGCACGGCCAAGACGTAGCTGACGTCTGCCTCTTCCGGCGCCACAGCGTGCGTCGGCCTCCACGCTCTACAGCTGCGGGAGCACCTCACCGGCGATGAGTTCCACATGGTCGAGGTCATGGAAGTCGATCAGTCGCAGATGGATACGGCTTGCGCCGATCGCGGAGAACTCACCGAGCCTCTCCACGAGTTGGGCCGGGGATCCGACCACCGGATCCTCCGGCGGCAGCGCGCTCTTGACGTGCAGCGGGGCGGCCCGCCGTTGCGCCTCCCCGTCGGTGCGGCCGATGGCGACCACGACCCCGGCCGAGAGCACCAGCGGTGGCCGACCGGCGTCGGCTCGTCCGGTCCGGTCGCACGCCTCGGCAACCCGCCGGTACGCCCGGGCAGTCTCCGCCACCGACTTGAAGGGCATGTTGAATTCGTCGGCATACCGAGCGGCCAGCTCCGGGGTGCGCTTGGGGCCGCGGCCCCCGACGATGATCGGCGGCGCCGGCACCTGCACGGGCTTCGGCAGGGCAGGAGCGTCGAGCAGCTGGTAGTGGTCGCCGCGATAGCTGAAGCTCTCGCCGACCGGTGTCCGCCACAGGCCGGTGATCACCGCCAGCTGTTCCTCCAGTCGATCGAAGCGCTCCGGTGCGGGTGGGAACGGGATGCCGTACGAGGTGTGTTCCCGTGCGAACCATCCTGCGCCGAGGCCCAGCTCGACGCGCCCCCCGCTCATCCGGTCGACCTGCGCCACCATCACGGCAAGCGGGCCCGGCAGCCGGAAGGTGGCCGAGGTGACCAAGGTGCCCAGCCGGATCCGGGAGGTCTCCCGGGCGAGCGCGCCCAGCGTGAGCCACGCGTCGGTAGGGCCTGGCAGCCCGGGATCGGCGCCCATCGCCTGGAAGTGATCGGCCCGGAAGAAGCCCTCGAACCCGCCGGCTTCGACGAGTCGGGCGAAGCGCAGCTGATCCTCGTAGTCGGCGCCGCGGTGCGGCTCGGTGAAGACACAGATCCGCAGGCTCATCGCCCCTCCGTTTCGGCCGACGTGGATGTGTCCCGTTCCATCAGCAGCTCGTGCAGATCGGCGGTGCACCGCGCCACTTCGCCCAGGTGCTCGGTTCGGCCCAGCGTCCTCGGCCGAGGAATGGCGACGTCGACGATCTTGAGGATCCGGCCCGGGCGCGGGCTGAGCACCACCACCCGGTCGGCGAGCAGCACGGCCTCGTCTGTCGAGTGCGTGACGAAGACGACTGTTGACGAGTTTTCGATGTGGATGCGCTGCAGCTCCACCGCGAGGTCCGCGCGGGTCAGCGCGTCGAGTGCGGAGAACGGTTCGTCCATGAGCAGTACCCGGGGCTCGCCCATCAACGACCGGCACAGTGCGACACGTTGCTGCATACCGCCGGAGAGCTCGTGCGGCCGGTGCTTCTCGAAACCGCTCAGCCCGGCCGTCTCCAGCAACCGCTTCGCGCGGTCGCGGTACTCGGCCTTGTTCCAGCCGAAGATCTCCACGGGCAGCAGGACGTTGTCGAGGACGGACCGCCAAGGCAGTAGTGCCGGTCGCTGGAACAGCATGGCGACATCCCGCCGGGCTCCGCTGACTCGCTCGCCGCCGATGGTGATCTCGCCCTCGGTGACCGGCAGTAGCCCGGCGATCAGTCGGAGCAGTGTGGACTTGCCGCACCCGGACCGGCCCACCACCGCCACGAACTCACCCTCGGCGATGTGAAGGCCGATGTCCTGGAGCGCCACTGTCGAACCGGACCGGCTGGTGAAGCTCCGGGACACACCGGTGAGTCTGATCATCCGGCGGTCTCCCCATCCACTGGCGATCGCAATGCCGGCCGGTTCGCAACGCCCAGTCAGGCTACCCGCAGCAGGCCGCTGGACGGTACCTGTCGTCCTGTCGCCGCATGCCCCCAACGCCCCACACCTGGCCCACAACTACCCATCCCTCGTACGCTGTTGCCCGCACCAAGTGTCATGCCCGCGGCGGTTCTGTCACGCCGGACTGTCTCGTCTGTCTCGACGCCCCTCCGCCGGCGCGGTCGGCGGTCGGAAAGGACAACACTGTGCGCACGATCAGGTTCGCCCGTACGGTCGCCGCCGTAGCCCTGACCGCCGCGCTGGCGCTGGTGGCGGGATGTGGCGGCTCGGATTCCGACACAGGTGCCGGTGAAGACGGCAAGGCACTGAAGAAGGTGACCTACCTGACCTCGTTCGGCAACTTCGGCCGGGACGCGTACGCCTGGGTCGCGAAGGACAAGGGGTTCTTCGAAGACGCCGGCTTCGACGTGGAGATCAAGCCGGGCCAGGGCACCGGCGGCGTGATTCCGGCCGTCGTGAGTGGCCAGGCGCAGTTCGGCCCGATCGACCTGACGGGAGGTCTGCTACACATGGGCAGCGGTCAGGCGAAGGACTTCGTCGCGGTGGCCGCCATCCAGCAGCGCACCATGGCCGCGATCGCCACCACCGAGGGCAACGGCATCGCCACTCCGAAGGACCTCAAGGGCAAACGGCTCGCCGACACGCCCGGCTCTGTCGTACGCAACCTCTTCCCGACCTACGCCCGACTGGCCGGCGTGGACGCCGACAAGGTGACCTGGGTCAATGGCGAGGCACAGACCCTGATGGGCACGCTCGCCGGCGGTTCGGTGGACGGCATCGGCCAGTTCGTGGTCGGTAAGCCGACCATCGAGGCGGTGACCAAGAAGAAGGCCGTCCTGCTGCCGTACAGCGACGTGATGCCCGACCTCTATGGAAACGTGCTGATCACGTCGAAGATGATCGCCGAGCAGGATCCCGAGATGGTGAAGCGGTTCACCAATGCGCTGCTCAAGGGCTTGGAGTACAGCCTCGCCCACTCGAAGGAGGCCGCCGAGATCCTTGAGCGGAATGTGGACGCCACGAACCCGACCGCCGCGGCCGCCGAGTTGGAGTTGATGGCCGAGTACGTCACGCCGGGCGGTTCCGGCACGGCACTCGGGACGCTGGACTCCGCGCGGGTCGCGAGGAGCATCGCAATCCTGGAGCGAGCGGGCGCGCTGCGGCAGGGAATGACCCCTGCGCAGATCATCGACTTCGATCTGGTGCCGAAAGCCTGATCGCGCCGCGCTGGAGAAGGGCCGCGCTGGGAGAAGGATGGGATGACCGAACTCTCGAAGCCGCAGCAGGCCTCGGCGGCGGGCCCGGAGCCGGTTCCGGTGCCCGTGCCGCGAGTCGGTTCACGGCGCAGGACGGGCATCGGCGTCGTGCTGCTGCCCTTGGCCGGGCTTCTGGTCGCGCTCGGCGTGTGGTGGCTTCTCACCTCGGTGCTGGAGGTGATCCACCCGGCTGTGCTGCCTCCGCCAGGTGCCGTGCTCTCGGCGTTCGCCGCCGCCCCGGTCCGGTTCCTGAAACATGCCGGCGACACCACCGTGGAGACGGTCGTCGGGTTCGTTCTCTCCAGTGGCTGCGGTGTTCTGATCGGACTGTCACTGGCGGGCTCGCGGGTACTGGAGCGAATGTTCACGCCGCTGCTGGTCGCCGTCAACGCGGTTCCGAAGATCGCGCTCGGGCCACTGTTGGTGGGAGCCCTCGGTTGGGGGCAGAAGCCGGTCCTGACCATGGTCTTCCTGCTCTGCTTCTTCCCGATCGTGCTGTCCACCGCAACCGGCCTCACGTCGACCCCGGCCGACCTGGCCGAGTTGGCGCGCTCACTGGACGCCTCTCGCTGGCAGGCGTTCCGGAAGGTACGGTTGCCCGCCGCACTGCCGCAGATCTTCGTCGGGCTGAAGGTGGCCATGCCTCTCGCCGCGATCGGCGCGGTCATCGGCGAGTTCCAGGCCGGTGAGAGCGGGCTGGGCTATCTGATCGTGCAGGCGGGTGGGGTCGGCGACACCGCCACCGCCTGGGCCGCGATCATCCTGATCGGTTTGATGAGCATCCTGCTCTACTTCGCTTTGGTGTTGCTGGAACGGTTGGCGCTGCCCTGGGTCAGGGACACCACCTCGCGCGGCTGAACCGGCCCCGTCCCTGCCCATGCTCGCCACACTCAATCAGTCCTGCACTATTCGTGCGATGTCAGCCATTTCACGCTGCCGACCCACTTGGTATGTCCCTGGAACAATCGCAAGGCCGCCGTGCTCCGGATGCAGCAACACCGCAGTCGAACCCTCCGGAACGGTGAGGGTTCCCAGCGTCAGGCCTGTGTCGGACGGTGCGGCCTGGTCCCACATGATCGGACCATCCCCGTGCAGGGAGTGCGTGTTGCCACCGTTCTCACCGCGCACGACCGCGACTCCGGCTTCCGGAACGACGGTGGTGGCGCCCGCAGTGGTGACGCGGAGGACGGACACATCGCCCTGGCAGGCGGCGCGGGTGACGACGGGGAGTGCGGCGTCGTGGTCAAGGTGGTCGAGGACTTCGACGTCGAAGCGTGTGGTGGCATCTCGCAGGATCATGGCGGTGTTCCGTTTCTCGTGTCGGGTTGTCGCAACTTCCGGGGCGCAGTGGCGAGTTGTCGTTGGGCGCTACCGCCGGACCTCCAGGTCACGGTAGGCAGCCACGGGCCAGCCGAACGTCCAGGCGGCCGCATGGATCGGATCGTCGATGCCGGCGGGCACGGTCAGGCCGAACTTGCGGCGCGTTCCGTCGCGTTCGACGCTGCCGTTGGTGCACAGCAGCACCCGCACCGGTTCGTCGTAGAGGGCTTCAGGGGCGTCGTACAGGGCGAGAGTGTGTCCGGGGTTGCCGGGATCGGGGACGGATTCGCCGATCTGGGTGAGGCCGGCGTCTGCGATGAACTGGTCCCAGCCGACGCGTTCGATGGCGCAGCGGCGGATCTCGGCGTTGGGTTCGGTGAGGATCCGCTGGGTGTCCCAGCCGGATTCGACCAGGTCGGCGGGAACGCGGGTTCCGTGCCAGGCGTGGATGGAGAAGCCGTCGGGGTAGGCGAGTGCTGGTCCGGTTTCGTGGTGGAGGCGGCCATCGCGGTCACGGTGGAGGATGGTGGGGCGTTCCGTGAGGACGGCGGTGTGCGGCATAGCCCACCACCAGCCTGCGTTGCGGGCCACGTCCATGAGGCCGGTGACTGGTTCGATTCCGGTCGCGCCCATGCTTGCGAACGCGTCGTGGTAGGCGAACGTGGCGGCGTAACGCTGTCCGGTGATTGCCCTGTCGACCTGGGGCCGGACGCTGGTGACCAGGGGCCAGAAGTAGGACCAGACGTGCTCCTCGACGTGGGACCTGATCTGGTCCTCGACCTGCAATCTGACGTGGGAGCCGACATGGAAGTTGACCTGGCGCTCGACCTGGGGCCGGACGTGGGACCTGACCTGGGCCCGGATCTGGGACTTGGCCTGGGCTCGGATCTGGGACCTGGCTTGGTCCAGGACCTGTTTCTCGATTCGGGAACCGACCTGGTCCAAGACCTGTTTCTCGGCCTCGTACCAGTCCGAGGGCGGGCTGACCTGGGGCATGGCCTGGAACCTGACCTGGGACCTGACGTGGGCCTTGAGCTGCTCCTCGACTTGGGACTCGACCTGGTCGCGGATCTCGTCCCGGACCAGATCGAGGCGGGCCCAGGCCAGCGCCCGGGCATGCGCCCATACATGCGCCCAGTCCTGGTCCTGCGCCTTGAGCTGCTCCTCGGCCTGGGCCTCGGCCTGCGCCTCGATCTGAGTCTCGATCTGGGCCAGCATCCACGATCCGACGCACCCGGCCAGCGGGCTGTCGAGCCACACGAAGATCTTTGGGGGCTCCAGCCCGGCCGTCTCGTACGCCAGCCGCACGGCGGCTTCGGCCGCTGGACGGTCGGCCGGTCGGGTGGACAGGCCGTGTTGGATCCAATCGTCGCGGATCGCCTGAAGGATGGATTCTTGTTCGGGGGTGAGTTCGGTGATGCGGGGTGCGTGAGCTGGGCGGTCGAGGTGGTCCCCGAAGCGCCTGCTGATTCTCATGCGTGCGAAGCCGGTGATGGCCACGATGACGGACAGCAGGCCACCGCCCCACGCCACCCACGCAACGAGGTGATTCAGCGGCTCCGGCATCTCAGCTCTCCCCGGCCGCGGGGCAGCCATGTGCGGCTGGGGCCGGGGGCACGGGCGCGGCGAGCGCCTCCCAGCGCCGACGGTCCGGGAATCCCGACCCGCGGCTGCCGCGGATGAGGCTCGGCCCCCGGTAGGTGGTGTGGCTGGTCCGCTTCCCAGTTCGTCTGGGTCGACGTGCCCAGACGTCGTCGTAGGTGCGTTCCTGGTGGCTCATGAATCTCCCCCCCCCGAAGGGTCGCGCCCTTTGCTGTGCCTCCGTCGCGGCCCCCAGCCTGTCGCCTGCGTCCGCACCGACGATGCCCGTCGGCCGATGCGCCGCACAGTCAGCTTTGGTCGTTCCCGGCAAAGACGAATGGCGAAGGCGTGGGGTGTGCCCCTGGTGCGCACGGGTCGCAGGGACGTGGGGACATGGGGACGTGGGTGCACCATGTGAGCCTCTCGAACATGCGGAGCGACGAGGCGACGCGGTGCGACTTTCGTCGCACGCGGGCGGGACGAACGGATGCCGTGCACGCGGGAGGTGGCACCTACCGTTGCCCCGTGAAAGCGACGACGAGGGCCCGCGCCGTGTTCAAACGCCTGGTCGTGCCGGGCATGTGGTCTCGGCGGCGGATCGTCGGCGAGGTGGTCCTGGCGCTCGTCATGGCCCTGCTGGCGGCGGCTGCCGTGAGTCTGTCGGACGGCGGTGCGGAGCGGATGACCGCCGTGGCAGTGGCCGGTGCCGCCCCCGTGTTGTCTCTGCTACGGCGGGTGTTTCCAGCGAGCGTGCTGGTTCTCGCCGGTGCGGTCGCCGCTCTGTTCGGCCAATTCTTCATCCTGCTGGCAGTTGCGGGCTGGTCGGCGGGCGCGAGGATCGAGTCGCGGCGGCGGGCGCTGTCGGCGTTCGCGGCTTCGTTCGTCCTCTATGCGGCGCTGTCCGTGAAGCAGGAGATGCCCGGGCTGTCCGCGCTGACGGCGCTGCTGTTCGCCTCGCTCAATTTCCTGGCGACGGTGGTCGTGCCCGGCCTCGCCAGTCGCTACCGCGCCCAGCGCCGCACGCTCCTGTACGCGCTGCACGAGCACAACGCCCAGCTGCTGCGCGAGCGGGAGATGATCGCGTCCCATGCGCGCATACGTGAGCGCCAGCGCATAGCCCAGGACATGCACGACAGCCTCGGCCACCAGCTGGCGCTGATCGCCGTGCACACGGGCGCGCTGGAAGTGGACCAGGAGCTGACGGACCGGCAGCGGGAGGCGGTCGGGGTGCTGCGCGAGGCGTCCGTGGCCGCGATGCACGAGCTGCGCGAGGCCGTCGGCATCCTGCGCGACGGTACGCAGGCGCAGGAGCGCGAGAGCGACGCGGAGCCCGCGTCCCGCGGTGTGGCGGGGATCGATGGCCTGGTGGAGGCGTCCCGGGGCGCGGGGACCGACGTGGAGCTGCGGCGCTCGGGCGAGGTGCGGCCGCTTGCCCCCGCTGCGGACCACGCGGCGTACAGGATCGCCCAGGAGGCGTTGACCAATGCCATGAAGCACGCGCCGGGCGCCTCGATCTCCGTGGAGCTGCGGTACGAGCCGGACTCGCTGGTGGTCGAAGTGGCCAATGGTCCGGTGCCGGTGACGCTGCCCGGTGGCGGGCGGCGTCCTATGGTGAGCGGCGGGCAGGGGCTGACCGGGCTGGATGAACGGGCCCGGCTGGTCGGTGGCTTGGTGCACGCCGGGCCGGCCGGCGGCGGTTTCCGGGTCGCGGGTGTACTGCCGTACGGGCCTCAGGGGCTGGACACGGCGGACAGCGGGGGGATGGGACGGTCGGGCGCAGGGCGGACCGTGGAGTCCTTCGTCGATGCGGGGAACTATTTTCGGGAGCAGAGCGGAGGGGCACTGCCCGGCGACGGTGGAGTGGTCATCGACTGGTCCGGTCCGCCGCAGAGGCAGAGGGAGTTCGACAACGCTATGGGCAGCAAGACGAAGGGCATTGCGATCGGGTGCGGCCTCGCAGTGTTGATACTCGGGGCGTTGGTTGCCGTGGGGGTCTACCTGCTGATGGACGAGGCCGACGAAGCCATGATCGAACCGTCGGTCTACAACTCGATGAAGGTCGGCGACGCCGAGACGGCCGTGCGGGACAAACTGCCGGACGGCAAGTCGTTCCTGACCGAGGGCCTGGACGACAAGGGGCCCGCAAAGCCGAAGGACGCCACGTGCCTCACCCTGATGTCGACAGAGACGGCGGACGACCCGGACAAGGAACCCGTCTTCCGCTTCTGCTTCAAGGACGCAAAGCTGATCGAGAAGCAGTCGTACTTGGTCAAGAGCTAGTCGGGCACCTTGAGCATCGGTAAGCATTCGACCGCCGCGCCTTTGGACCAGGTTGACGGCCCGTGCCGGGGGCGTGAGTCGCAACCCCGGCACGGGCCCGTTTCTGGTGCGTGAACCGCCAAGCCGCGAAGGCGCTTGGTGAGGTCCGTGGACTACAGGTCAGGAGCGATGCTCATGACGGCAGGGTCCACTGCTGGTTGGCCTTGGCGTGGCAGGTCCACAGGTGGATGTGGGTTTCGTCGCCCCAGGTATCGCCTTCGGCGTCCAGGCACTTGCCCGAGTGCGGATTACGGACGGTGCCGTCGCTCTGCGGCTCCCACTGCTGAGCGACGGTGTCGTTGCAGTGGTGGAGCTGGATCTTCGTGTCGTCGTCGGTGCCGGCCCCCTGGACATCGAGGCACTTGCCCAGCGCCCGGATCGTGCCGTCCCCGGGAAGCGTCCACCGCTGCGCGGCCGTGGTGTTGCAGCCGTACAACTGGACCTGGGTCTCGTCGTCGTCCCTGCCTCCCGCCACGTCCATGCACTTGCCGTTCACGCCCTTCACCTCACCGGTGTGCGCGCCGCCGGACCCGTCTGTCGTGAACTCGAAGTCGTCGACGTCGAAGAGGGCTCCGCTGCCGCCCTTGAAGACCAGGTAGATCTTGGTGGTCTGGTCGGGCACGTTCTTCAGCGCCGTCTCCACATCCGCGAAGGTCTCCCAGCCACCGGTCGGCTTCACCTCGATCGAGCCGTGCAGCGGACCGGTCGGGGAGCCGGTGTGCAGCTCCAGCGTGCCGCCGGCGCCGCCCGATGAGACCCGGGCCTTGAGCTTGGCCGCTCCCGTGAGCCGATACGGGTCGAAGGAGATCCAGTCGCCGTCGCGGATGTCACCGACGGTCCTGCCGCCGTGGGCCGTGGCCTTGTCATACAGCTTCAGGTTGCCGCTCTGCGTGGTGAAGTGCTCGGCCTGGCGGTGGTGCGGCTGGAGGATGACCTGGCTCCTGCCGGTCAGGGGCATCTGGCCGCCCGCGCCGTTGTCGGTGTACTCGGCGCCCACGATGCCGAAGATGTTGGCGTCATGGTCGTGTTCGCCGTCCTTGGGCGGAGTCAGGGTGCCCTCGCAGCCCTGGACCCTGCTCAGCTCGTGGGCGTGGCTGTCGTGTCCGAGGCTGAAGCGGACGGTGACCTTGGAGCAGTCGATGTCCGGCTCCTCGGGGTCGGTCACCTTGACCTTGAAGGGGACCGGATCGCCGAACTCGTACAAGGTGCCGTTGGCGGGCGTGATGATCTCCACCGTCGGCTTGGTGTTGCCCACGACGACGCGCACGTTCGCGCTGCCCACGTGTCCCTCGGGGTCCGTGGCGGTGAAGGTGGCCTGGTAGGTGCCGGTCCTCTCGTACGTGTGGCTGGGGTTGAGCCCCTCGCCCTTGGTGCCGTCCCCGAAGTCCCAGGCGTAGGTGAGGTTCTGGCTGTCACCGTCGCGCGCCTTACCCGTGAAGGAGACCTTCAGCGGGGCAGCCCCGTCGGTATGGTCGGCGCTCACCTCGGCGATCGGGGTGAGGCCGTCCTTCGCGTACTCGATGCGGTAGAGCGCGGAGTTGGCGTCACCGCCGAAGCTTCCGGTGCCGTAGTCCAGGACGTACAGCGCGCCGTCCGGGCCGAAGGCCATGTCCATGACCTGGGTACCGGTCCACGGGAAGTCATTGATCTTCTGGACGGTGCCGTCATCGCCCTGCTCGATCCGCTTGATCCAGCGGCGCCCGTACTCGCCCGCGAAGAAGTTCCCGTCGTACTCCTCGGGGAACCTCACCGAGGAGGTGGAGTTCTCGTCGTAGCGGTAGACGGGACCCGCCATGGGCGACTCGGAGCCGCCGGAGCCGAACTCGGGAACGGAACCGCCGTCGTACGGGATCCAGGCCGGCTGCGCGGGCGGCAGGTCGGCGAGGCCGGTGTTGAACCGGGTGTCGTTCTTGGGGGCGTTGCAGTCGAACTTCGCGCCCGACGTGCCGGTGGCGAAGTCGTAGTCGGCGTAGGCGTCGTTCTTGCCGGTGCAGTACGGCCAGCCGAAGTTGCCCGGCTGCGTGATCCGGTTGAACTCGACCTGCCCGGCAGGACCGCGATTCGGGTTGGCCGCACCGGCATCGGGGCCGTAGTCGCCTACGTAGACCACGCCGGTCTTCTTGTCGACGCTCATCCGGAAGGGGTTGCGGAAGCCCATGGCGTAGATCTCGGGCCGGGTCTTCTCGGTGCCCTCGGGGAAGAGGTTGCCGTCGGGGACGGTGTATGAGCCGTCGGCGGCGACCTTGATGCGCAGGATCTTGCCGCGCAGGTCGTTGGTGTTGCCGGACGATCGGCGGGCGTCGAAGGCCGGGTTGCGGTTCTGACTGTCGTCGATGGGGGTGTAGCCGTCGGAGGCGAAGGGGTTGGTGTCGTCGCCGGTCGACAAGTAGAGGTTGCCCTCCTTGTCGAAGTCGATGTCACCGCCAACGTGGCAGCAGAGGCCGCGGCTGGCCGACACGTCGAGGACCTTCTTCTCGCTGGCCAGGTCGAGGGTGCCGTCGTCGTTCAGGACGAAACGGGAGAGGCGGTTGACGCCGTCGAACTTCGCGAAGTCGTCGGCGCTTCCGGAGCTCGGGGCGTCGCCGGCGGGGGTGTCGAGCTTGGGCGCGTAGTAGAGGTAGACCGCCCGGTTGTTCGTGAAGTCCGGGTCCACGCCGACACCTTGGAGTCCCTCCTCGTCGTGCGAATAGACGGGGATCTTTCCGGCGATGCTGGTGGAGCCCGCCTGATCGGTGAGGAACAGAGTGCCGTCGCGCGAGGTGTGCAGGACGCTGCGGTTCGGCAGCACGGCCAGTGAGATGGGCTCGCCGACCTGATCCGGCCCCTTGGCCAGGGGGATTTGAGCGAAGGCCGGATCGGCGGCGGCTTCGGCCGCATTGCTCTCGTGGCCTTCGTGGCCCGCGTGGGCAGCGGCCGCGGTGGGCGTGCCCACCGCGAGGAGCAGCCCGACGAGCAGGGCTGTGCCTTTGCGGCGGGGAGTGAGTGGCAGGCGTTCTCGATGCACGGTCGTCCTCCGTGTCAGGGGTGGAAGTCGGCGCCCACGGGGTGCGCGGCACGGCACGGGCGAGTGAGTTCGTCGGGAACGTAGCCCTCTTTTTCCTGTCTCAAAAGAGCTTGCGCAGAAGCAGAGCAAACTTTTTCCAGTGCCAGGACAAACTGCTTTGGGCATGCTCGAATGCCCCGCCGGCCCTGGCCGTACCAGGCTGTTCCAGCGGAGCTGGGTGGCGGGGAGTCGCGTGCCGGCTCACCACCAAAGCGGCCCTTCACTTGGTGCGCACGAACCCCCTGAGACGTCGTTGCTTTTAATGAACGGGCAGGCGTGCGACCGTCCCGCCGCGTTACCTACTCGTTATCCGGGCACTTCACGACGGGCCGATCTCTGCAGCTCGGCGACGTCTTGGCAGTGGCCACCACGTGGCGACGCATCGCCGAACCTTTGTCCTCTCAAAGGAAGAAGTCTGCGTGATTGCATCTCAACTTCTTCCCCTGAAGCGCCAATCGCTGCTACGTTCCACCGCGGAAGACACCGAAGGCCGGACAGCGGCGGGAGGGGCGACGTGAGGCGCATGACGGCACGGCCGGCCAACTCACATCAGGCGCGCATACTCAGGTTGTTGCGTGATGAAGGCCCCAACTCCCGTGCGCAGTTGGGTGAGTTGGTGAATCTGTCCCGGTCCAAACTCGCCGTCGAAGTGGACCGGCTCACGGAGATCGGGCTCGTGGTGAACGACGGACTCGCTGCTTCGCGGGGCGGCCGCCGGTCGCACAACGTCCGGCTCGCTCCCGAACTCCGTTTCCTGGGTATCGACATCGGCGCGACCTCAGTCGATGTCGCCGTCACCAACGCCGAGTTGGAGGTCCTCGGCCACCTCAGTCAGCCGATCGACGTACGGGAAGGCCCTGTTGCTGTCTTCGAACAGGTCCTGGACATGGCCGGAAAGCTGAAGGCGGCCGGTCTCGCCGAGGGCTTCGACGGCGCCGGGGTGGGAATTCCCGGACCGGTGCGTTTCCCTGAAGGCGTCCCGGTGGCCCCGCCGATCATGCCCGGCTGGGACAGCTTCCCCATCCGGGAGGCACTCAGCCAGGACCTCGGCTGCCCCGTCATGGTCGACAACGACGTGAACCTGATGGCTCTGGGAGAACAGCATGTGGGAGTCGCCAGGAGCGTCGGTGACTTCCTCTGCGTGAAGATCGGCACGGGCATCGGGTGCGGCATCGTCGTCGGCGGTGAGGTGCACCGCGGCGTCACCGGGAGCGCCGGCGACATCGGCCACATCCAGGTCGATCCCCATGGCCATCCATGCACCTGTGGCAACAGAGGCTGCCTGGAAGCCCACTTCAGCGGGGCCGCGCTCGCCCGGAACGCGCTCGCCGCGGTTGAGTCCGGGCACGCAGGTGAACTGGCCGACCGGCTGGCCGCTTCGGGCACGCTCACCGCAGCCGACGTCGCCGCAGCGGCTGCGGCCGGTGACGTCCTCGCCATTGATCTCATCCGGGAGGGCGGTGGCCTGGTCGGACAAGTCATCGCCGGCCTGGTGTCGTTCTTCAACCCCGGTCTGGTCGTCGTCGGCGGCGGGGTGACCGGCCTCGGACACAGCCTTCTCGCTGCCATCCGCACGCAGGTCTACCGCAGGTCGCTGCCTCTCGCGACCCGCAACCTCCCCATCGTCCTCAGCGAACTCGGCTCTCAGGCCGGGGTCATCGGCGCAGCCCGTCTGATCACCGACCGCGTCTTCTCCCCGGCCTGATCCCAACGAACCCGCCCCACCGTCCAAGCCCCCGCCGACGGTGGGGCGCCTGAACCATCGCCTCTCCACGCCCACTTCACGGTGACCGGTGTGCTCGCGAGGCGCCGGACGACTCCCTCTCCCCCTCGACGCCCCACACACCATGAACGGCGAACAGCGCCGTCAGCGCATGCTGCCGCATCCGCATGCCCGGGCGGCCTCCGCATGGGACGTATCACTCACCACGCCCACCTCATCCGCGCAGGACGCGCAGGACACGCAGGACACGCAGCGCCATGAACCGTATGCCTCCACTGAACCGAGGAACCCTCGCATGCCGCCAACACCCCGTCCCACCACACCAGCCGACACCCCGGCTCCGCTGCTCAGGATGACCGGGATCACCAAGTCCTTCCCGGGCGTCCGTGCTCTCGACGGCGTCGACCTCACGGTCAACGAGGGCGAGGTGCACTGTCTCCTCGGACAGAACGGTGCGGGCAAGTCCACCCTCATAAAGGTCCTGGCCGGTGCCCATCAACCCGACGACGGCGAGATCGTCTGGCGAGGGGCACCCGCCCGGCTCAAGTCCCCGATCGCCGCCATGCGTCTCGGCATCGCGACCATCTACCAGGAGCTCGACCTCGTCGAGCACCTCTCCGTGGCCGAGAACATCAGCCTCGGTCACGAAC
Source organism: Streptomyces sp. NBC_01092 (assembly GCF_045039535.1). NCBI lineage: Bacteria > Bacillati > Actinomycetota > Actinomycetes > Kitasatosporales > Streptomycetaceae > Streptomyces > Streptomyces sp. NBC_01092. The sequence continues at coordinate 1,210,687 of NZ_CP108659.1, forward strand.
CGACGCGTGCCGGATTCGTCGTCCGTACCCGTGCCGCCCGCCACGGCGCCGCTTCCCTGCTGGACAGGCTCGGCCACTCGGAGATCAACCCGGCGGCCCTGGTCGGTGAACTGTCCGCCGCACAGCAGCAGATCGTCTCGATGGCCCGCGCCCTGTCCCATGACGCACGTCTGATCGTGATGGACGAGCCGTCGGCGGCCCTGGACCCGGACGAGGTCCGCAACCTCTTCCGCATCGTCGACACCCTCACGGCCGACGGCGTCGCCGTGGTCTACATCTCGCACCGTCTGGAGGAGATCCGCCAGATCGGCGACCGCGTGACCGTCCTGAAGGACGGCCGTTCCGTGGCCGACGGTCTGCCGGCCCGGTCCACCCCCACCCGCGACATCGTCGCACTCATGACGGGCCGCACCGTGGAACACGTCTTCCCCACAGGCGCTGCCCTGCCCGTCACTTCCGAGGTGCCGCCCGTACTTGCGGTCGAAGCACTGTGCCGCCAGGGGGAGTTCGAGGCGGTCGACTTCCAGCTCCGCCCGGGGGAGATCGTCGGCTTGGCCGGCCTGGTGGGATCCGGCCGCTCCGAGATCCTGGAGACCGTGTACGGCGCCCGCAGGCCGACTGCCGGCCGGGTGTTCGTGGACGGCGAGGAGATCCGGCCCGGTAACGTCCGCGCCGCCGTTCGCGCCGGCCTCGGTCTGGCTCCCGAGGAGCGCAAGGCGCAGGCGCTGCTGATGCTGGAGTCCGTCACCCGCAACGTCTCCGTGTCCACCCTCGGCAGATTCTCTCGCCTCGGCTGGCTACACCGAGCCGCGGAGCGTACCGCCGCGCAACAGGTCACCCGTGACCTCGCGCTTCGCCCGGACAACCCGGACACCCAGGTCAAGAACCTCTCCGGCGGCAACCAGCAAAAGGCCGTCCTGGCGCGTTGGCTGCTCCGGGGTTGCCGCGTCCTGCTCCTGGACGAACCCACCCGCGGCGTCGACATCGGAGCCCGCGCCGAGTTGTACGCCGTGATCCGGCGCCTGGCCGACGAGGGCCTGGCCGTCCTCATGGTCTCCAGCGAGATCCCTGAGGTCCTCGGCCTCGCCGACCGCGTTCTCGTGCTCCGCGAGGGCCGCGTCGTGCACACCGCCCCCGCCCGCGAACTGGACGAACACCGCGTACTCGACCTCGTACTCGAAGGGAACCCCGCATCATGACGCAGTCCGCGGCCGCACCCGCGGCCGAGAAGCCCGCTCCCCTGGCGCCGCCGCCGCGTCGGCCCGCGCTCGGCCTCCGGCTCGATGTGCGTACTCTGTCGCTGCTCGGCGTGCTCGCGATCCTCGTGCTCGTCGGCGGAGCCACCAAGCCGGACGAGTTCCTCGCCGTGAGCAACCTCCAACTGGTGCTCACCCAGGCGTCGGTGATCGGCGTGGTCACGGTCGGCATGACCTTTGTGATCATCAGCGGTGGGATCGACTTGTCGGTGGGCGCGATCGTGGCGCTGGCCTCGGTGTGGGCGACCACGGTCGCCACGCAGGACTTCGGATTCACCGGGGTTCTGTTCACAGCGGTCGTGGTGGGTCTGGGCTGCGGTCTGGTCAACGGCGTGCTGATCGCCTACGGCAGGATGGTCCCGTTCATCGCCACCCTCGCCATGTTCGCCTCGGCCCGTGGTCTCGCCCTGCAGATCACCGACGGGCGCACCCAGATCGTGACCATCGGCGGCATCCTCGATCTGGGCAACAAGGACGCGTACGTCCTTGGCGTGCCGCCCCTCGTGATCGTCTTCGCGGTGGTCGTCGTCATCGGCTGGCTGCTGCTGAACCGTACGACGTTCGGACGGCGCACCGTCGCCATCGGCGGCAACCCCGAAGCCGCCCGGCTCGCCGGCATCGACGTGCGCCGCCAGCGGCTCTACCTCTACCTGCTGTCCGGGCTGTGCTGCGGCATCGCCGCCTTCCTGCTGATCATCCTGTCCGGCTCCGGCCAGAACACCAACGGCAACCTCTACGAACTCGACGCCATCGCCGCAGCCATCATCGGCGGCACCCTGCTCAGCGGCGGCCGCGGCACCATCACCGGCTCCGTCCTCGGCGTCCTGATCTTCACCACCATCACCAACATCTTCGCGCTCAACAACCTCCAGAGCGCGACCCAGCAGATCGCCAAGGGCGCGATCATCGTCGCCGCCGTCCTCGTTCAGCGCCGCACTGCCCACGAGTAGAGCGCCACGCCAAGGAGACACAGACATGGCACAGCACGTGAACACCACCCGCCGAGGACTGCTCTTCGGTACCGCGGCCGTGTCGGCCGGCGCGCTGCTCACCGCATGCACCTCCAACGATGCCGGCAACTCCAACGGCGGCTCGGCCGAACAGGCCCCCGTCGCCGACGACAAGGCCGGCAAGCACGTCACCATCGGCTTCGCGGGCCCCCAGGCCGACCACGGCTGGCTCAACGCCATCAACGTCAACGCCCGCGACCGCGCCAAGAAGTACAAGGACGTCGCGCTGGAGATCACCGAGGGCTCGAACGACACCGCCACTCAGATCGGCCAGGTCGAGACCCTCATCAACAAGAAGGTCGACGTCCTGGTGATCCTGCCCGCCGACGGCAAGGCACTCACCCAGGTCGGACTCAAGGCGATGCGCGCCGGCATACCGGTCGTCAACCTGGACCGGATCTTCAACTCCCCTCAGGCATACCGCTGTTGGATCGGAGGCGACAACTACGGCATGGGCCTCAACGCCGGCCACTACATCGGCGAGAAGCTCAAGGGCAAGCAGAACGCCCGTGTCATCGAACTCGCCGGGCTCGACAGCCTGGAGCTGACCAAGCAGCGCACCAAGGGCTTCGACGACGCCCTGAAGAACTACCCGAACATCAAGAAGGTCGCCCGCCAGGCCGCCGAGTTCACCGTCGAGTCCGGACAGTCCAAGATGGCGGCGCTGCTCCAGGCCAACAAGCAATTCGACGCGCTGTGGAACCACGACGACGACCAGGGCGTCGGTGCGCTGCGCGCCGTCGAGCAGGTCGGGCGGGACGACTTCTTCATGGTCGGCGGCGCGGGAGCGCTCTCCGCCTTCCAGGCGATCAAGGCCGACAGCGGCGTCCTGAAGGCGACCGTCCTCTACCCGCCGACCATGGCCGCCTCGGCCGTCGACCTGGCGCGGGCGCTCGGGCAGGGCAAGGGGATCGGCGGCATGGCCGAGTTCGAGATTCCCTCTTCCGTCACCCTCTACTCGGCAGTCGTCGACAAGGAGAACGTCGACCGTTACCTGCCGACCGGCTTCAACTAGTGCCGTGACAGGCACCGGACGCCGCTCCCTCACGGGCAAACGTTGCCTGCCACCGCACTGGATCGCTCCGAGGACTCACACCCATCGTCGCCGCGGGTCGGGGCCGGTGCGCCGCACCGCGCCCGCCCCGACCGCGTCAAGGAGAGCTCGTGCATAGGGAATCCATCGTCGCCCGCAAGCCGCGGCTCGGGATCGGCATGGTCGGCTACGCCTTCATGGGTGCCGTCCACTCGCAGGGCTGGCGCACGGCCGGCCGCGTCTTCGACCTGCCGTTCGAGCCACATCTGACCGCGGTGTGCGGCCGAAACCGGCAGGCGGCGCGCGCTGCCGCGGACAAGCTGGGCTGGGCGTCCGCCGAGACCGACTGGCGGGATCTGATCAGACGCGACGACATCGATCTCGTCGACATCTGCACCCCGGGCGAAAGCCATGCGGAGATCGCCATCGCCGCGCTCGACGCCGGCAAGCACGTGCTGTGTGAGAAACCGCTGGCCAATACGGTCGCGGAAGCCGAGGCCATGGTCGCCGCGGCGGCACGCAACCCGGGCCGGATCGCCATGGTCGGATTCAACTACCGGCGCACCCCCGCTCTCTCCCTGGCCCAGGCCATGATCGGGGCCGGCAGGCTCGGCACGCTCCGGCACATCCGCCTCACTTATCTCCAGGACTGGCTGGTAGACCCCGACTTCCCCCTCACCTGGCGGCTGAGGCGCGAGACAGCCGGCTCCGGCGCCCTGGGTGATCTGGGATCCCACATCATCGACCTCGCCCAGTTCCTGGCGGGCGAGCCGCTGGCCGGCGTCACCGCGCTCACGACGACCTTCGTCCCCGAACGCCCCGTCCCGGCGGGCGCGTCAGCGGGACTCACCACCTCCACAGGAGTCGACCGCGGCCAAGTCACCGTCGACGACGCCGCCCTGTTCACCGGCCGCTTCCCGTGCGGCGCACTGGCCTCCTTCGAGGCCAGCCGCTTCGCCCACGGCCGCAAGAACGCACTACGGCTCGAGGTCAACGGCGAGCACGGCTCACTCTTCTTCGACCTGGAGCGCCTCAACGAGCTCCACTTCTACGACGGCACGGAACCCGGCGCCGAAGCCGGCTTCCGCCGCATCCTGGTGACCGAACCCGACCACCCCTACCTGGCTGCCTGGTGGCCCCCTGGCCACGGACTCGGCTATGAGCACACGTTCGCCCACCAGGCCCGTGACCTTGTTCAGGCCGTCGCCGACGGCACCCGGCCCTCCCCCTCCTTCGCCGACGGGCTCCAAGTGCAGCGGGTGCTCGCCGCCGTCGAGGAGAGCGCGTCCAAGGAGAGCGTCTACACCCCTGTCTCCCCTGCCACAGACGGAGAAGGACGTGCATCATGAGCCACCGTTTCACCCTCTTCACCGGCCAATGGGCGGACCTCCCCCTGGAGCAGGTCTGCAGGATCGCCCAGGATGCCGGGTTCGACGGCCTGGAAATCGCCTGCTGGGGTGACCACTTCGACGTGGACAAGGCCCTCTCCGACCCGGCCTATCCGGACTCCCGTCGCAGGCTCCTGGAGAAGTACGGCCTGAAATGCTGGGCCGTCTCCAGCCATCTGGTCGGCCAGGCCGTCTGCGACGCGGGCATCAACGAGCGCCACCAGGCGATTCTCCCGCCCCGGATCTGGGGCGACGGTGACGCCGAGGGAGTCCGGCAGCGCGCGGCCGCCAGGATGAAGGACACGGCACGCGCGGCCGCCGCCTTCGGCGCCGACACGGTGATCGGCTTCACCGGCTCGGCCATCTGGCACATGGTCGCCATGTTCCCGCCCGCCACCGAAGCCACGATCGAGCGCGGCCACCAGGACTTCGCCGACCGCTGGAATCCCATACTTGACGTCTTCGAGGCAGAAGGCGTCCGCTTCGCCCACGAGGTGCACCCCAGCGAGATCGCCTACGACTACTGGACCACCGACCACGCCCTGCACGCCGTCGACCACCGTCCCGGTTTCGGCCTCAACTTCGCCCCGTCACACCTCGTCTGGCAGGACTTCGACCCGGCAGGCTTCCTCTACGACTTCCGTGACCGCATCTACCACGTCGACAGCAAGGACGCCCGCAAACGCCTCGACGGCCGCACCGGACGCCTGCCCTGGGGCGACCCACGACGTGGCTGGGGCTGCGTCTCCGCGAGCCACGGCGACGTGCGCTGGGAGGACGTCTTCAGCATGCTCCGCTTCATCCGATACGACGGTCCTGTTTCTGTCGATTGGGAAGACGCCGCCCATCTCAAGGCGTACGACATCAGTCCACGATCCGCCTCCTTCGACGCGGCCTTCGGGCTAGGCCACTGAGCGGGCCCTCGCCGGAATCGCGCTATCTACAGCTATTTACATATACTTACAGCTATTTGCTTCCCAACACTCCCAACAGGCACCACACTGTCTCCCGCACCACGACCGACGCGCTTCCGGGGGACGAACCATGCCGGCATCCGACGCAGAACTGACCCGCGCCATCCGGGCGTCAGGACGGCACAGCGACAGTGCGGCCGATGCCTTCGAGGAGCTCTACCGCCGGCACCACACGGCCGTCCTCGCCTACGCGCGGACCTGCTGCCGCGATGGACACACCGCCGAGGACCTGGCGTCCGAAGCTTTCGCTCGCACCCTGCAGGCGGTACAGGCCGGCCGCGGTCCCGAGTACGCGTGGCGCCCGTACCTCCTGTCGGTGGTCCGCCGTACCGCCGCCGACTGGGCGGTCACCGCCCGCCGCACCGACCTTTCACCGGACTTCGAACCCTGGCTGGAGTCCGGCCCCGCCGAGGAGAGTGGCGAGGAGCGTGTCCTGCGCCAGGAGGACGATGCCTTGCTCGTGCGCGGCTTTCGCTCCCTGCCGGAACGCTGGCAGGCGGTGTTGTGGCACACGGTCGTCGAGGGCGAGTCGGCCGAGCGGGTCGGCGCGCTCCTCGGTATCAGCCCCAGTGGCGTCGGCTCGCTGGCCGCCCGTGCCCGCGAGGGCCTGCGCGAGGCCTACCTCACGGCACACATCGAGTCCGTGGAGTCCGCGGGCAGGCCAGAGTGCCGGCACTACAGCCGTCTTCTCGCGACCGCCGTACGCCGCCCCGGCCGACGACCCAACAAGGACCTGACCCGACACCTCGACGGATGCGCCGGCTGCCGCCGCGCCATGATGGAACTGACCGACCTCAACGAGCGCCTGCGGCTCGTCCTGCCCGGCGCGCTGCTGTTGTGGGCGGCCCCCGCCTACCTCGCCTCCCGGCTGGCAGAGGTCGGCACAGCAGCCGGCGGGGCCGGGCATGCCTCGGTCCACCTTCCGAAGTTCACGCTGAACCCGCTGGGAGCCGGCCTCGCGGCAGGGGCCGTGATAGCGGCGGCTGCAGGAGGCTTCCTGGTCCTGTCCCACGCGGGAAACGACTCGCGCACCGCAGCGCCCGCCTCCGCACCCGGTCTCTCGCCCACACCCTCGAAGACCGCTTCCCCGCCCCGCAGCAGTCGCCCGGTCCAAACTCGGACGCCGCCCCCTTCCGGTGACAGCAGTCTTCCGCTGAGCGGCACGTCCACGGTCAACGGCGCGGATCGGACCGGGGAGATGGTCTCCGGCGTCGCGGCCGACCTCTGCCTCGACAACCACTGGGCATCCACCGCTGACGGATCTCCGATCACCATCTACCCCTGCAACGGCACCATCGCCCAGAAGGTGACCGTGACCAGCGACCACCGCCTCAAGATCCAGGGCAAGTGTGTCGACGTCTCGGGCGGCGGCATGGCCAATGGCACGCCGGTCCAGCTGTTCTCCTGCAGCAGCAACAACGCCGCACAGGTCTGGTTGCCGCAGCCCGACGGCTCCCTCCTCAATCCCCAGTCGAACAAGTGCCTGGACGACCCTGGCGCCACCGTGCAGGCAGGAACACAGCTGGAGATCCACGACTGCAATCAGACCGCCGCACAGCGCTGGCGGATCCCCTGACGACCAGTGCTCCGCGAGCGGGAGTTGAGACGGCGGGTTTCTCTTACTTCGTAGTCCTCAGCACAAGAGCAGGGTTGCTACTGCCGCGACCACACCGACCAAAGTGGGAACCCCACCACCGCCTCGCTGCCTACAGGGCAAACGACGCCGCGCAAGGCACCGAGACCAGCCAGCTGACGTGGCATCACGCAACCTTCGTCCAGCGAGGAAGGGCTTGCCGCATCCGGACAGACCAACTGGCCGACCTTCCTCGGTCTGGACTTCGGCAAGCTCAAGGCCAGGCACGGGATCATGCTTGTGCTCGTCGACCAGCCCGTCTCGATCGGTGCAGTGCTATCGGCCGTCGCCCGCGCCGCGAACAGGCTTCAAGGCCAACTCATCCAGATCCGTCCCTCGCTGGAGCGGGTGCTTGGCCCGCGTATCGAGTAATCGGCCGCGCTCCGGCTGCAACGCTGCGTAGTCAGCACCAAGTCAGCACGGGAGGGGTGAGGCGCCTCTCGGACAGCGGTCGCGTCCACCCTCTGCGGGCCTCTGAACCACCTCTTCACGACGAGGCACGGAGCCCGCACGCATGACCAGACCCAGAACTATGTTGGCCCACCACATGTGCGCCTGGCCTGCGCCTTTCTACCGTGTGCCGATTCCTACCCGTCCCCACCGCACACGAGGAAGTGGCGCACATGGCCTCCGGAACCACCGCTCCCCCACCACCTGGCAACCTCAAGCGCATCGTCGCAGCCAGCCTCATCGGCACCACCATCGAGTGCTACGACAACTCATTCGGTCAGGGCTAGTGCTGGGTTCCTCTTTTGCTGGGTATATGTCCTGGTGGCGGGGCTGTTCGGTTGCTCGGGAGCGGGTGCTGGACGGTGGTGTTACGGGCACGGCCGAGCCGTGACGAGAACGAGCAACGGCTCGTGCTTCGACTGTCGCGAGCCCGCAAAGCGCCGCGCGATCTGGTGGTGCGGGCGCGCATGGTCGAGCTGAGCTGGTCCGGACAGCGGGTGCCGGCCATCGCGGAAGAGTTGAGGTGCAACCCCAAGACGGTCCGCCGCTGGTTGCACCGCTTCAACCGCTCTGGCCTGGACGGACTGGAGGATATGGGCGGTCAGGGCCGCAAACGGCGGATCACCGAGGCGGAACGCTCGATGATCATCGGCTTGGTCAGACAGCCGGCGCCGGGCCGGCTGACCGTGCAGGCAGGCGGCGAACTGGCCGCAGAGGACGAGTCCGGGCCGCCGGAGTGGACCCTTGACGCACTGGCCGCGGAGGCCCAGCGGCGGGGCATCGAGATCGGCCGCAGCCAGGTCCGTCGGATCCTGCTGGCCGAGAGGGTGCGCTGGCGCCGCACCCGGTCCTGGACCCGCTCGAGGGACGCAGACTTCGAGGGAAAAGGACAAGGATCATCGAGCTCTACACCCGCCCGCCCGGCGGCGCGACGGTCGTCTGCGCCGACGAGCTCGGACCGGTGATCCCCCGCACGTTCCCGCCGGCGCCGGGCTGGTCGCCGGACGGCCACCGCATCAAGTCCGAAGTCGACTACAGCCGCGGACCGGAGAAGACCTGGGTCTACGGTGCGCTGCGAGTGCGGGACGGACAGGAAATCACCATGACCGCTTCCTCTCGCAACAGTGCCTTCTACCAGCAGTTTCTTCAGAAGGTCGAGGCAGCCAATCCCGCTGGGGACATCTACGTCGTTACCGACAACCTGTCCTCACACAACAGCCTGTCCACCCGGACTTGGCTGGTGGACCACCCCAGAATCCGGCACGTCTTCATCCCCGTCGGCGCCTGCTGGCTCAACCTTCAGGAAGGCTGGTGGCGCATCTTCCGCAAGGCCGCCCTCGCCGGGCAGTCCTTCGCAGGACCACCCGAGATCGAGCAAGCCACCCGTCTCGCAACAGCCCAGCTCAACACCCGAGCCCAGCCCTGGGTCTGGGGCAGGCCCGCACCGCCAACCCGCCGACTACGGCGCCGATATGCGTACGCCGTTTGAGGAACCCAGCACTAGTACTGCAACGGTGCTTGTCGTGACTGCTGGCCAGGTTGGTCGTTGGTGTGGTTATGGGTGGGGACCTTGCTGATGTCAGGTTGTGGGCCGGTGAACTGACCGCTCTGCACGAGCGGTTCGTGCACCGGTTCAGCAGGTCGGAGCCGAGGGAGTCGGCGCTGGCCTATATGCGCGGGCTGATCGCTCCGTTGGGGCGGAAGAACGGCTGGACGCTAGCCGAGCAGGCCGGCCATTCAGGCCCGGACCGCATCCACCGGATGCTGAACCGGATCGAGTGGGACGCCGCCGAGGTCCTTGATGACGTGCGTGACTACGTCGTCGAGCACCTCGGTGACCATGAGGCCGTCCTGATCGTGGACGACACGGGCTTCCTGAAGAAAGGCACGCGGTCGGCCGGGGTGCAGCGGCAGTACTCCGGAACCGCCGGGCGGACGGAGAACTGCCAGATTGGCGTGTTCCTCGCCTATGCGACCCCACGTGGACGGACACTGATCGACCGACGGCTGTATCTGCCCACGTCCTGGATGGAGGACCGCGAGCGGTGCCGCCGGGCCGGCATCGGTGACGACGTCGCCTTCGAGACGAAGGTGGCCATGGCGAAGGCGATGGTCCGTCGCGCGATCGCGGACCGGATCCCGTTTCGGTGGGTGACTGCGGATGCCGCCTACGGCTTTTCCAAGGGCTGGCGCTTCGAGCTGGAGCAGGCCGATGTCTTCCACGTCATGGCCACCACCCGGCACGACACCGTCGTGACCCGCTGGGCGATCGACCACCCCGTCCACGACCTGTTCAACGGCCTGCCGCGGCAGAAGTGGAAGCGCCGTTCCTGCGGCACCGGGGCTCACGGCCTGCGGATCTACGACTGGGCTCGCGTCGAGGTGCGGCCCTGGCACCGGCCCGATCGCCGCCACTGGGTCATCGCCCGCCGCAGCGTCAGTCGGCCTGGGGAGGTCTCCTACTACATCGCCTACTGCCCCACCGAGACCACCCTCGACGACCTGATCCGCATCGCGGGCAGCAGGTGGGCCATCGAGGAATGCTTCCAGAGCGCGAAGCAGGAATGCGGCCTGGACGACTACCAGGTCCGCCGCTATCCCGGCTGGCACCGCCACATGACCCTGGCCATGGCCGCCCACGCCTGCTTGACCATCCTGCGAGCCCGCGAGCTGGACACCGACAAAGCAGAAACGGATCCTCCCAGCTCATCCATCTCAGCCTTGCCGAGATCAGACGACTGATCACCCGCCTCACCGACCGCCGGCCCGTCACTGTCGACCACATCCTGCACTGGTCACACTGGCGTCGACGACGCCAACACCAAGCCCGCATCAGCCACTACAAGCGACGCGGACACAGTCCATGAACCTGCCCAGCAATCAGCACAAACACCGTTGCAGTACTAGGACCTGAGGTGTGAGGTGAGCAGCCGGTCCCTCTCAAGAGGGCGGCGGCCGTTTCCGTGGATTGGCTGTGAATGACGGCAACCTCCCGCCCAGCGGCGGCCACTAAGGGGCGACACCGGCTCGATCTTCCAGAACGGATGAGCAATGAACAAGCAGCAGGCCCCACAGCACCGCCGACGCCGGCTTCGGCTCGCAGTGGGTACACCGCTGGCGTTGATCGCCGCGGGCGTCATCGCCTACGGCACGGTCTTCGGGGCGTTCGGCGACGACGCCAAGCCCGAGGCGTCCGCGGCGACAGCCCCGGTTCCCGACAGCGCGATGGCGGCCGTGGCCGCGATGCAGCCGGGATGGAACCTGGGCAACACCCTGGACGCCATCCCCGACGAGACGTCGTGGGGCCAGCCCCGCACCACCAAGGCCCTCCTGGACAAGATCCGCGCCCAGGGCTTCAACAGCATCCGCATCCCGGTGACTTGGAGCGACCACCAGGGAGCCGCGCCGAACTATACCATCGATCCGGCGTACTTGAGCAGGGTCAGGCAGGTCGTCGACTGGGCGATCGATGAGGGCTTCTACGTCGTCCTCGACATCCATCACGACTCATGGCAGTGGACCGGCAAGATGTCCACCGACCACGACCAGGTGCTGGCCCGCTTCAACACGACCTGGAAGCAGCTCGCCACGGCGTTCCGGAACGAGTCCGCCAAGCTGGTCTTCGAGAGCATCAACGAGCCCAAGTTCGACAACGCCGACAACGCTCGCCAGGCCGAGCTGCTCAACGAGCTGAACAGGTCCTTCCACAAGGTCGTGCGCGCGTCGGGAGGCAACAACACCAAGCGCCTGCTCATGCTGCCCACCGAGGTCTGCACCCCCGACCAGCGGCTGATGGACAACCTGGCCACCACGATCAAGTCGCTGCACGACCCCCGGCTGATCGCCACCGTGCACTACTACGGCTACTTCCCGTTCAGCGTGAACGTCGCCGGCTCCACCCGCTTCGACGCGCAGGCCCAGGGAGACCTGGACAAGACGTTCAAGCGGATGCGCGACACCTTCGTCGCCCGGGGCATCCCCGTCGTCCTCGGCGAATACGGCCTGCTCGGCTACGACCACGGTCCCGGCGCCGTGGAACGCGGCGAGATGCTGAAGTACTTCGAGGCGCTCGGCCACGCCGCCCGGAGCAACAAGGTCACCACCGTGCTGTGGGACAACGGCTCCTTCTACGACCGCGGCAAACTCCAGTGGAAGGACGCGGGGCTCTTCCGCCAGATCAAGTCGAGCTGGACCACGCGGTCGGCAACCGCCTCCTCGGACAACGTCTTCGTACCGAAGTCCGGTCCCGTCAAGGACCGTACGCTCACACTGAACCTGAACGGAGCCGCCTTCAAGGCTCTCAAGCAGGGCGCCACCAAGCTGGTCAGCGGCAGGGACTACACCCTCTCCGGCAACCGGTTGACCCTGAAGGCGGCCGCGCTCACCCGGCTCGTCGGCGACCGTTCCTACGGGGTCCACGCGACGCTCCAGGCCGAGTTCTCCCATGGCGTGCCCTGGCGGATCCAGGTGATCTCTCACGCCGCCCCGGCGCAGTCGAGCACGACCGGGACGGCCGGTTCGTTCCGCATTCCCACGCAGTTCCGGGGTGACCTGCTGGCGACGATGAAGGCCGAGTACGCCGACGGCGGAAACGCCGGTCCGACCACTTGGACTCCGCTCCAGCAGTTCAACACCGCCTTCGCGCCGGACTATGCCAAGAAGGAGATCCGCCTTACTCCCGCCTTCCTCGACGCGGTGAAGGACACCGCGCGTGTGAAGCTCACTTTCCACTTCTGGAGCGGTGCGACGGTGACGTATCACGTGACCAAGTCGGGTGGCACGGTGACCGGTACGACGTCCTGAGTCGAGGGCGGTGCCCGCCCGGGGAGGTTCCCGGGCGGGTGGCCTCGGACAGGACCCCTCTACTCTGTGCGCAGCCAGCAAAGCCCGGTCACGAGGAACGCCATGTCCGAGAGCCCCGCCCCGGCGCAGTCGCCCGGAACCAGCCGCAGCACCTCGGCGACCATCCCGCCCAACATTCTGCGCTGTCTCACGCCGGTCACCGACGGGTACGGAGTCGACCTCCGGCCCGAACTGAGACGGGTCGGGCTGGACGAGCCGATGATGCGCTCGGCAGCGCTGCGGGTCTCCTACCGCCAGGGCAGTGCCGTCATCCGGCGTGCGCTGGAGCTCACCGGTGACGCTCACCTGGGCCTGCGGGTCGGTGCCGCGCAGCACTTGACCTCCTGGGGCCTGCTGGGGTTCGCCCAGATGGCAGCGGAGACTCTGCGGGAGGCCATTGAGACGGGCGTGCGCTTCCAGAACCTGTCCGGGGCGATGGTGGTCTGGTCGGCAGGGCAGGAGGAAGCCGGCTACGTACTGCGGGCCGTACTACCCGATCCCGCCCTCGACCCGGCGGTCGCGGTCTTCCTGGCGGAGGAGGCGTTCGCCAGCGTCGTCGCCCTCACTCGGCTGAGTTCCGGGGAGGAGTTCGCGCCGCAGAGCGTCGAGTTCGCCTTTCCCGCCCCACGCGACAGCGGTCCCTTCACCGAGCTGTTCCGGTGCCCGGTACGGTTCGACGCCGCGGGGAACCGCTTGGTGTTCCCCACGGCATGGGCCGCGCGGCCGATGCCGGGCCGCGACCGGGTCACCTACACCGCCGTCGTGGAGCTGCTGGCGGAGCAGGTGGCGTCGAGGCGGGATCAGCAGGATCTGCTGGAGGTACTGGAGATCTCGATCGCACAGAGCCTGCCCGACGTTCCGTCCTTCGTCGAGCAGGTCCGACGGCACGCTTCCAGTGAGCGCACGTTGCGCCGTCGCCTGGCCGAGTGCGGCACGACGTACGAGGCGGTCGTCGACGGGGTGCGCCGCGAGCGGGTCGAGCAGCTGTTGCGCCGCTCCGGGCTGACCCTGCGGGACATCGCCCGGCAGGCGGGTTTCTCCGACGTGCGAGCGCTGCGGCGTGCGGTGCACCGCTGGCACGGGGTGAGCCCGGCCCGGCTGCGCGAGAACGCCGCGGAGCAGTGACGGGAGTCCCCCCCCCCCCGCATCACCAGGTCACCGGGTCACCGCGTGCGGATCCAGATGGTCTTCTCCCTGGTCCACTGCGCGAAGGCGTCGGTGGACTTCTCCGCGCCACCGAACCCCGACTGCTTCCACCCGCCGAAGGGGGTGGTGATGTCGCCTTCGCTGTACGCGTTGACGGAGACCACCCCGGCTTCGATGCCCCGCGCGAGCCGGAGCGCGGCGTCGAGGTCGCGCGTCCAGACCGAGGCGGCGAGCCCGTATTCCGTGGCGTTCGCCAACCTCATCGCCTCGTCCTCCGAGGTGAAGTCCTGGACGGTGACGACAGGACCGAACAGTTCCTTGGTGAGCACGTGGCTGCCCGCCGGGGCCCGGCTGATCACGGTGGGCGGGTAGTAGGCGCCGCGCGGCGGCAGACCGTGCGGCAGCCCGCCGGTGTGGATGTGGGCTCCGGCGGACCGGGCCGCGTCCACCGCCGCCGCGACCCGGTCGAAGGCAGCACGGCTGATGAGCGGCCCCACCTGGGTGCGTGCGTCGGCGGGATCGCCGATGGTGAGGCTCCTCGCGGCCCGGGTGAACCGGACCAACACCTCCTCGGCGATGCTGTGGTGGACCAGGACGCGGGAGCCGGCGGTGCAGTTCTGCCCCATGGTCAGGAACGCGGCCTCGATCATGTGGTCGATCAGTTCGTCGCCGTATGCGAGCGCGTCCGGCATCAGAACCTGGGGGCTCTTGCCGCCCATCTCCAAGGAGACCCGCTTGAAGTTGGTCTCCGCCGCGCCGGCCAGGATGCGGCGTCCGGTGGCGGTGGATCCGGTGAACGACAGTGCGCGCACGAGGGGATTGCGGGCGAGCGCCGTACCGGTGACGGTGCCGTGGCCGGGCAGCACGGTGAGCACGCCGTCCGGCAGGCCTGCCTCGGCCGCCAGAGCGGCCAGGTGCAGGGTGGAGCGCGGGGTGGCCTCGGCGGGCTTGAGCAGCAGGGAGTTGCCCGCGGCGAGCGCGGGCCCGACCTTCCAGGCGGCCATCGCCAGCGGGTAGTTCCAGGGCAGGATCGCGGCGGCCACCCCGACCGGTTCCCGGCTCACCAGTCCCAGGCTCTCGTGACCGGTGGGGGCCACGCGGCCGAAGACCTTGTCGGCCGCCTCCGCGAACCAGCGCATCGACTCGATCGCCCCGGGCACGTCGCCGGTACGGCATTCCGTGATCGGCTTGCCCGCGTCCTCGCAGTCCAGCCGGGCGAGGACCTCGGCGTCGCGCTCCATGAGGCCGGCGAGGCGCAGCAGTACGGCAGCCCGCTCCCGTGGGGACCGGCCGGCCCAGACGCCGCTCTCGAAGACCGTGTGCGCCCGTTCGGCGGCCAGCGCCACGTCCTGCTCGCTCGCCGCCGCTACGGTCGTGATCAGCTCACCCGTCGCGGGATTGACGACGTCGAGCGTCTCCCCGATGTCCGCGATGTTCGTTCCGCTCATGCTTCCTCCACCAGTTCCCACCGGCCGCCGACCTGGCGGGCCAGTCCCCTGCGGCGCAGGTCCTCCAGATAGCGGGCCATGCCTCGCTCACCGCGCTTGCGGAACAGCGGGAAGAGCCGGGGCAGCAGATTCGGCGCCAGCATCGCGAACCGCACCAGCCGGGACTCGCCGGGCCTGACGTAGGCCTCCAGGCGGGGTTTGTCCAGCAGGCTCACAGCCGCTCTGACGACATCGGACGGCTGCTGCGGAGCGTCCTGGAACTGCATGGAGTTCCCGCCCTCGACGGCCTCCTGACGGAGCATCCGCGTGTCGGTCGCCGACGGCAGCACCGAACCGGCCTCGATACCCTTGCCCCGCAGATCCAGCCCGATCGCGAGCATCGCGCCCCGCAGCCCGAACTTCGAGGCGGTGTAGAGGGGGGTCTCGCCCAGCGGGAAGATCCCGCCGAGGGACACGGTCGTGATCACCCGGGGGTCGCCGGAGGCCCGCAGCAGCGGGATGGCGAGCCGTGTCGTGACCAGCGGAGAGATCAGGTTGAGCTCGATCTCCCGCTCGATGCTCTCGACGCTGCGCACGTCGAACCGTTCGGAGCTGGTCATGCCCACGTTGTTCACCAGGACGTCGATACGGCCGTGGGTGGCCGCGACGCCGTCGAGCATCCGCTCCACCCCGGTGCGGTCCAGCAGGTCGCAGCCGAGCCCGGCGTGCCCGCTCGCCGGCAGCTCGGCAGCGGTCCGCTCGGCCCGCACCTCGTCGACGTCGACCACGACGAGACGGGCACCGCCCGCGGCGAAGCGGTGGCACAGGGCGCTGCCGATGCCTCCGGCACCGCCGGTCACCAGGATGACCTTGTCACGGAAGTCGTACGTCATGACGCCACCGCTTCCTGTCGCGCGGACGTCGCCCGAGGCGGCAGGCCCGCGGTACGCCAGCCCATCCCTTCGGCGACCTTGCCGAGGTACTTCACGAAGGCGTCGCTGTGGACGTAGCCGGTGTGGCGTGGCGAGTCGACGAACTTCAGTCCGCCGGACAGGTCCGGCCGGTCGCCGCGGATCATGCGGGTGAACCGCTCGGCGGTCGGTAGCCCGGCCTTCCCGTCCCGGATGAAGGAGGCGATCAACTGGGCCTGGCTGTCGAAGAGCTGGTAGGCACCGGAGTTGGTCTCCACGAAGCCGACGCCGAACAGGCCCTCGTGCTCGCGGGAGAACGAGGACAGGTAGAGGTCGGGGTGTTGCTCGTCGCCGAAGTACTTCTGCGCGACGGGGACTTTGTGGACGTATCCCGTGGCCAGCAGGATCAGATCGAATTCGTCGCTGGTGCCGTCGGTGAAGTGCACCGTCCTGCCCTCGGTGCGGGCGATGCCGGGCCTGGCCGTGATGTCGCCGTGCTGGAGGTGGTGGATCAGCAGCGAGTTGAGGGCAGGGTGGGTCTCGAACAGCTTGTGGTCGGGCTTTTGCAGACCGAGCCTGCGCGGGTCGCCGTTGAGGAGCCGCAGAAGGCCGCCGAACAGCTTCTGCTCCAGCCACATCGGCAGGTGGGGTCCGCCCGCGGCGATGGTGTCCACCGGCCGGCCGAACAGGTGCTTGGGTATGAACCAGTAACCGCGACGCATGCTGATCGCGGCGTGGTCGGCGGACCGCGCCGCATCGCAGGCGATGTCCAGCCCGGAGTTGCCCGCACCCACCACCAGCACCCGCTTGCCCCGCAGTTCACCGCTGCTGCGGTAGGTGACCGTGTGGCGGACCTCGCCGGTGAAGTCGCCGGGCAGATTGGGGACGTTGGGGTGCCATTGCGCCCCCGTACACACGACGACCTGCCGGTGTGTGCCGGACCGGCCATCGGCCCGGGTGACCGTCCAGGTGCCGTCCGGGCTCTTGTCCACGCTGCGGACCGCGGTGCCGAACTCGACCCGGTCCCGCAGTCCGTATGCCTCGGCGAACGATGTCAGGTAGGACAGGATCTGCCGGTGCGGCGGGTAGTCGGCGAAGTGGTCCGGCATCGGGAAGCCGCCGAAGCCGGAGAGGCTCTTGCTGGAGATGAAGTGGGCCGACTCGTACATCGGGCTGCCCGGGTTGTCGATGTCCCACAGCCCGCCCGGTCCCGTGTGGCGCTCGATGTGCGTGTACGGCAGGTCGCGCTCGGCCAGCGCCCGCGCGACCGCCAGTCCCGCGGGTCCCGCACCGATCACACAGGTGTCGTACTGGTTCTCACTCACCAGTCCGCCTCCTTTCTGGGATGTCTCAGATGTTGTTTGCCGGGAACCTATGCACCGGGCGACCAGCGGGAACTGACCCCTGCGGCCACAGAGGGGACCGCAGCGGCCAGCTGGGGGCCGCTGATGCCCGGCCACGCCCTCGGCGGTGTCGGACGACCCGACTGAAGTGCTCACCCGGTCTCGGTGGAGGAGGGCGCGAGCCCCTTCTCGGGCGATGCCGCCGTGCCGGCCACCGTCATCCGGAGCAGGGGCAGCGAGGCGACGATGGTGCCGAGCGCCAGGACGATGCCGAGTACGTCGGCCCCGGCGGCGTCGAGGACGGCTCCGACGGCCAAGGGTCCGATGCCGGTGCCCAGGGCGCCCGCCCCGCTGAGGGAGGCGACCAGGCGTCCGGTCGGGTCGATGAGCGCCGCGGCGGCGAGCATCTGCACCAGGACGGCCAGTTGGCAGGCCTGCCAGAGGACGGCCACGACGGTGAAGAGCACGGGGTCGTGCGTGAGGACCAGAACCGCCATCGCGAGGGCCTGTGCCGTGACAAAGACGGCCATCGACCGCATCCGCCCGAAGCGCCGCGCCGCCACCGGGCCCACCGCCGCGCCCGCGAGCGCCACGACACTGGAGACGGCGAGGACGGCCGACACAGCCGAGTGGGACATCCCGGTGTGCTGACGGCCCAGGACCGAGGCGTACGACCACGCGCCCTGAGTGACGGTCCACAGGAGCGCAGTCCCGAGGAGCAGAACCACGGACGGCTTGGTCGCGGTCGCCTCTCCCCCGCCGGCGGACCCGGGGTCCGCTGTGGCGGGACCGTCCGGGAGCCGGCGTACCAGCGGCCAGGCGGCGAGGCAGCACAACGCCATGAGCAGGAACCCGGTGCCCTCCCCGAGGTCGTGGTTGGCCGCGGGGACACCCATGATCAGCAGTGCCGTGACACCGACCGTGCCGGAGATGGTGACCGCGGACGCCTTGTCGGCGTCGTCGGTGGCGGCGAGCGCCGCCGTGGCCGCCGCGTAGACCGCGCCGAGCCCCGCGCCGAGGACCAGGTTGGCCAGGACCAGGGTCACCGGGTCGATGGCCGCTGCCGCTCCGAGGAAGCCGGCTCCCGAGACGGCCAGACCGAGGCGGGTCATCCGCACCCGGCCCGGCCGCGCGGCCCGCTTGGCCAGCAGCAGCGTCACCACCGCCGTCGCCATCAGTTGGCTCGCGGCCACGATCCCGGCGCCGGAGTCCGAGAGTCCGAAGCGGGTCGCGAAGTCGTCGACGAAGACGGGCATCACGTTCGCCCCACCGTTGCCGAGGGTGACTCCGGCAATGAGCGCCACAGCCACACCGAAGGTCAGGGCGGAGGCACTTCGCGCGTTCACCGGGCGCTCCTGTGCAAGGAGTTGGGGACTACCGCCGTTCCTCGACGCGGCGCCGAGTGTGCAACAAGCATGAGAGCCTCACGAGTCAGGTTCGGTTCGATGGACGTCTGCGGTGGTCAGCCGGCCCAGACGTCTTCCACGTAGTGGCCGGACTCGGTCAGAGCCGCCAGCCAAGCGGTGGCCTCGGCACCGCCCGCGCCCGTGCGGTCGCGGTAGATCTCCTGGAACGCCTCCCGCACCGCCGGGGCCATGCGACGGCCGTCTCCACAGATGTAGACGCGTCCGCCGGCCTCCAGCACGGCCCAGACCTCGTCGCTCTCCTTCGCAATGCGGTCCTGGACGAAGCGGGCACCGTCCTCGGGCGCGCAGGAGAAGGTGGGCCGCATGCTGACCGCTCCGGCTGCCTCGGCCGTCTCGAATTCCGTACGGTGGAGGTAGTCGACGTCGGGGTGGTCGCAGCCGAAGTAGCACAGCAGCGTTCCGGTCGACCGGGTGTGGTGGCGGTCGAGCACCGCGCCGCGGAAGGGCGCCAGACCGGTGCCCGCGCTGACCAGGATCACCGGCACCGACTCGTCCTGCGGCAGACGGAAATCTTCGCTGCAGGGCAGCACCCTGGCCTGGACGGTGTCGCCGGCCCTCACGGTCTGGAGGTAGTGCGAGGCGATGCCGTGGAACGTGCCCTCGCCGGTGCGGTGGGGCGCGGCGAGCAGCGACACCATCAGGTCGACCTCGCCGGGTGCCGCTTCGGCGGACGAGGAGATCGAGTAGTGGCGCGGGCGCAGGACGGGCAGCAGTTCCAGGAAGCGTTCGAAGGGCAGTTCGCAGGCGCGGTAGCGCTCCAGCAGGTCCAGGACGCTGTGTCCGGCGGCGGTCACCTGCTCGCGGAAGGCCTCCGGGGCCGCCGCCGCGAGTTCGGTCAGGGGCCGCTTCTCGGGCGGGCAGGCGGTGTGTTCGGCGAGCACGGCGACCTGTTCCTGGGTGGCGGCATCCTGCAGTTCCACGAAGTCGGTCAGCAGGCGGCGCAGGGTCAGCGGCCGGTCGATGGGCAGGGCGCCCCGGCTGCGGCGACGGGCGCGCAGGCGCACGGTGCCGTCCAGGTCGAGACGGAAGCGGTCGGCCACCCGCCGCACGAGGGCGTCCGGGTTGCTCGGGAGCACGGCCAGGTGGTCGCCGGTGCGGTAGGTGACACCCTCGGGCAGCCGCAGCCTGAGGAATCGCTTGGAGCGGCCCAACCCGTTGTCCATGTCGACCAGTTCGTACGCGTCGATTACCTCCATGGGCTGGACGCCGTGTCGTGCGGCGAGTCCGCCGATGACCGAGTCGGTCGCGTCCTGAAGCTCGTACAGTCCCGTCTCCTGGTCGGCGGCCGGCTCGGTCTCCTGCGCTGCGGCGGCTCCGTACCGCTCCAGCAGGGCGGTCCACAGGTCGCCGGTCCACCGGTCCACCGAGCCGGCGAAGTCGCCGGCGGCGTCCGCGGCGCCGCGCTCCAGCAGTGAGGTGGCGCCCGCGGCGGTGAGCCGCTCGTCGATGAGGGTGGGGATGCGCTGGTAGGTGGCGGCCCAGTTGCGGTCGCCGACGCCGAGTACCGCGTACTGGAGGCCGTCGAGCGAGCCGGGCTCCAGGCCGTCCAGCCAGGTGACGAACTCCGCTGCGTCGTCGGTGGGCCTGCCGTTGTAGGAGGCGGCCACGATCACCACCGGTCCGTCACCTGCGGAGAGCTTGCCCACCGCGTCGTTGAGGGGAGCGACGGACGGGGCGAAGCCGCGCTCGTCGCCGTCCGCCGCCAGGTCGCGGGCGATACCCGCGCAGGTGCCCAGGTTGGAGCCGTGCAGGAGGGTCAGCGCGGTTCCGGTGGCGCGCCGGACCAAGGGCCGGTCCTGGCCGGCGCGAGCGCTGCTTGCGGCGACGGCCGCGGCGGTGGGCAGGCGGCGCTCCCCGCCGGTGCGCCGGGCCAGGTTCAGCGTGAACTCGTCGGGCTTGAGGGTGAGCGACTGCTTGATCTTCAACTGGTAGTTGGCGTGGTCGATCAGGCGGTAGCGGTGGATCGCCAGCGCGAGGACCAGCGTTGCCTCGTGCAGCGCGAACTGGCGGCCGATGCAGGCGCGTTCGCCGCTGCCGAACGGCTTGAACAGATGGACCGGCCGCTCCTCCTCCCGCTCGGGCAGGAACCGGTCGGGGTCGAACAGCTCGACGTTCTCGCCCCAGGCGGGGTCCCGATGCAACCGCGGGATGAGCACCTGGATCGACTCGCCCTTGCGCACGGCGTACTTCCCGCCGATGACGGTGTCCTCCAGCGGCTCCACGGCGTAGGCGGGGGCCGTCGGCCACAACCGCAGGCCCTCGTTGAGCACCTGGCGGATGTACGTCAGCTTGCCGATGTCCCCGTAGTCCGGCTCGGGAGCGTCCGAGTCGCCCCACAGCGCGTCGACCTCGGCCTGGGCGCGGGCGAGGACCTCGGGGTGCTTGGTCAGGTAGTAGAGGGCGAAGGACAGGGCGCCACTGGTGGTCTCGTGCCCGGCGATGAGGAACGTGATCGCCTGGTAGCGGATGTTGACGTCGTCCAGAGGCTCCCCCGTCACCGCGTCGGAGGTGTGCAGCATGCGCCCGAGCAGGTCGTCGGTGCTCGGGTCCCCGGAGGCACGACGCTCTCGGATCACGTCGTCCACCAGGTCCTTCATCAGGGTCACGTCGGCGCGGAACTGCTCGGCCTGCTTCCACTTGAACAGGTCCGCGCCCGGGATGGACTCCCCCGTGGCCTGGGCGAAGCCGAGCGCCCGCGACAGCGCGGTGACGAAGGGGTGCGGCTCCTCGCGGCCGAAGGAATCGAAGTCGTAGCCGAATCCGCACAGGCCGATCGTGTCGAACGTCAGCCGCGTCATGTCGCCGGCCACGTCCACGGACTCCGTCCCGGCTGCCCGGTCCCACTTCCCGATGAGCTCCCGGGCCACCTTGAGCATCGTCGCGTGGTAGCCGCGCATGGCGCCGAGGGAGAACGCCGGCATCAGGATGTCGTGCGCCTTGCGCCAGTTGGGCTCGTCATTGAAGGCGGTGAAGAGCCCGTCGCCGCCGATCTCGCGGAGGATCACGAGGTCCGAGTGCACGTTCTTGCGGAACCGGCTTTCGTCCGCCAGCTCGGTGACCAGGTCGAGGCCGGAGGCGAAGTTGATCTCGGTGCCGAAGATGCGGAGCTTGAACAACGGCCCCAGTTCCTTGGCCTCCTTCATCACGTAGAGCAGGCCGTCTGCGCCACTGGGGATGTCGAAGGCGTGGCCGACCAGGGGCAGAGCCGGACGCTGAGGGATCGGCTCGGTTCCGCGCAGGGTCTCGTGGGTCATGAGCTTGCCTTTCGTTCGGCGCAGGCGGTCGCTGGCCAGAACCATACAGACGACATTGTCACTCGACAATGTCGATCGATCGTGTCGGACGACACGGTCGATTGACGGAACCTTCGGAGGCCTTGAAACGTCCCGGCCCATTCAGGGCCGTGAATCGGACCTTGTCGGGCGACCTGTTCGACGGACTGAGTCGCATAAGATGCCGTCATGGCTCACGTATCCGCGGCGGAGCGCCGCCCCCAACTGATCAAGGCCGCCATCGACCTCATGACCAGGGAGGGCGTCGCCGCAGGCAGCACCCGCGCCATTGCAGCCGAGCTCGGCGTGGCCCAGGCGACCGTGCACTACACCTTCGGCACGAAGGAAGATCTGTACCGGGCCGTCATGGAGCAGCTCACCCAGGACCTGGTCACCCAGGTGGAGCAGGCGGCGCCCACGGACGCGGGCTTCGAGGACACGATCGGCACGCTCGCCGAGGCCCTGTGGCGCACCGTGCTCGAACAGCCGGCGTCGTACCAGCTCCTCACGGAACTGTCCATGTTCGCCCTGCGCACACCCCATCTCCAGGAGGCTCTGCAAGGCCACCACCGCGGCATCTCGGCCGTGACGGCGAAGCTGATCAGCGAGGCGGCCGAACGCACCGGCCACCAGCTCGCCCAGCCCGCCGAGACGATCGCGAGGTTCTTCCTCGCGGGCTTCGACGGGCTGACGATGCAGCACCTCTCACTGCCGGACGAGGAAGCCGAAAGGGTCTGCCTGCGGGCTCTGATCTCGGCCGTCCTGGCCATGGCCTGAGGGCGCCCGCGGGCGGCGGGATGCGCAAACAGCACGTCACCCCGCCGGGCAGGCCGCCCGGCGGGGTGACGTGGATACTCGATGACGGTTCGGGCTGTCAGCAGGGCGAGTTGGTCTGGGTGAGCAGGCCCATCCGCCAGGGCAGCGAGTTGTAGTCACCGCCGGCGTTGGGATCCAGTCCTTGGTAGACGTACTGCATACGGCAGGGATCGATCGTGAGGGACTGGTCGTTGCCGGCGCGGACCATCTCGCCGTGGCTGATGTCCTGGGTCCAGGCGCCGCCCGGGAAGGTGACGTTGCTGCGACCGGCGAAGGGTTCGTCCCACGTGTGGGCGAGGGGGGTCCAGCCGCCGGTGAGGCTGGTCGAGGTGAAGGAACGGAAGTAGCGCCGGCCTGTGGAGTTGCCGATGGCCTCCTGAATGAGCAAGTACTGGTTGCTGTTGGCGACCTTGTACACGTTGGTCGCCTCGAACAGGTTGTTCTTGGTGTCCGACATCACTATCTGCGTGTTCCCGAAGCCGTTCGGGAAGTTCGCCAGGCTGGTCTCGGCGCGGTAGATGTGGCCGTTGTCGTCGCTGAAGAACAGGTGGCAGTTTGCCGTGTCGCAGATGACCCAGAAGTCGATCCAGGTGCCGTTGCCCTTGTTCTCCGTGACGATCGGCGGCTCCTGGGCGATGAAGGTGCGCGGCGCGGACCACGACTTCGGATCGGCGGGGTTGGTGCTGGTGGAGTAGGTGGGCGCGGGGGTCTGGTAGACCATGTACCACAGGTTCTGCGGCGCGAAGTAGAACACCTGGGGCGCGGCTCGATAGCCCGGTCCCATCGGCGACTCGTCCAGATACGAGTGTGGTGTCGACGCGGCCTGCGACCAGTCACTGAAGCTGAACTGCTCAAGCCCGTAACCGAAGTTCGGGCCCACGGCCGAGGCGTAGACCACCCACTGGCCGTTGTGGCGGATCACCGAGAAGTCCTTGATGGCCACGGCGTTGTGCTGCGCGTTCGGCTTCGGGCCGGCCAGAACGCCGCTTGAGGACCACCGGAACGTCGACGGCAGTGCGCCGCCCGCGCTCCCGACGCGGACCAGTTGCCACTGCTGGTTGGCCCCGCCCCAGTCGGTGAACTGAACGACCTTGCCGCCGTCCGCGGTGGAGGCGTTCTCCACCTCGACCGCCTTACCGCTGTTGCGGTTGATCAGCCGGACATAACCATCCGACGAATCCTCCAGCCGGAACTGCTGATTGGTGCCGTTGGCGTCGCCCCACTGCACGATGTCCGCATGGTCGGCCGTGGAGTAATTGAGGACGTCCAGCACCTTGCCGGAGTGCTGCGCCTTCAACCGGTAATAACCACCGCCAGAATCGACGAACTGGAACCGCTGATTGGCATGGTCGGTGCGGGTCCACTGCGTGAGGCCCGCCCCGTCGGCGGTGCTGACACCCGCCACATCCAGCACCTTGCCACTGCCCCGATTGACCAGCACGTATGACGCGTTCGTATCCACCGTGGCCGCCTGAGCCGTCCCGGCGGGACCCAAGGCCGTCAGGAGCGTTGCCATCAGGGCGGTCACCGCGGCGAGCACGGCCGTTCGCCTCCCGCGACGCCACCACGGGACCTTGCATGCCGTACGCATGCCCGTCATCTGTGTCTCCTTCACTGAGTGCGGCTGCCTCGCCGCTGTGGGGGGGCGCCCCGGGCGGGGCCGGGGCGCGCTGCTGCGGGAATCGTTGGTCGGCATTGCCGCCCGTCTCACACCGCGGGCCGCTGGAACTGCTGGTTGGCGCCGGTACCGCAGGGCCACTGGATGAGGCGGGCACCGTTGGCCGTCGAGGCGTCCGCGACGTCCAGGCACTTGCCGCTGTGCCGGGCCACCAGGCGGTAGTAGCCGCCTCCCTGGTCATCGAAGCGCCACTGCTGGTTGGTGCCCGTCGTGCAGTGGTACTGGTTCACGAACGCGCCGTCGGCGGTGGAGCCCCATTCGACGTCCAGGCACTTGCCGCTGTGCTGGGCGAGCACCCGGACGTAGCCGTCGCCCGCGTCCTGCAGCCGCCACTGCTGGTTGAGGCCGCCGTTGCAGGTGTTCTGCAGCGCGATCGCGCTGTCGGCGGCCGAGTTGTCGGTGATGTCGAGGCACTTGCCGCTGTGCCGGGCCACCAGGTTGCAGTGAGGGCCGCCGCCGACACCGGTGACCGTGCCGGCCGCGGTGTCGATGGCGACCTGCGGGTACCACGGCATGTTCATGGTGGTCCTGGTCGGGAAGGTCAGCGGCAGCCAGACGTACTGCGAGTCGTTGACGGTGCCGCCCATGGAGTTGCCCCAGCGGTCGCCCAGGTAGAGGTAGGAGGTGCCCGAGGTTCCCTGCACGGGCAGCACGAACGCCGTCTGGGAGCCGTAGGCGGTGGCGTCGCCGATGTCGGTCATGGCGGTCCAGGGGCCGGCCAGGCTGGTGGCGGTGGCGTACTTCTGCTGGTTGGGGTTCCAGCCGCTGGTGCCGGACGTGAGCATGAAGTAGACGCCGTCGCGCTTGAACAGCGCGGGTGACTCGCGGTAGTTGCCCGGCCAGTGGTTGGCGATCAAGCTGTCGTAGCCGGTGTAGTCGGCGGTGAGCTTGTAGATGTGCAGATCGGCGTTGCCGGCCGCGGAAGTGACCTGGTACGCCGTTCCGTCGTCGTCCTTGAACTGGGTCATGTCCCGGGACGTCGTACCGGACGGCGGCCGGAAGCTGCCCCGCCAGGCGTAGTCGCCGTCGACCGTGTCGGAGACGGCGACCGCGGAACGGGACTCGTTGTAGTCCCTGCCGTTCTCCTTGTGCATCCACATCACGAACTTGCCGGTCGTGCTGTTGTAAATGACCTTCGGCCGCTCGATGTTGGCGACCGCCGGCTCGGGGTCGCCGGCCTGGGTCAGCACGTTGCGTCTGAACTCCCAGGTCTTCAGGTCGGTGGAGCGGTAGGCGGAGACGGCCTTGAAGGTGTTGTCGGCGTTGCGGTTCTCGCCGAACCAGTAGTAGTACGCGCCCACCTTGATCACCCCGCCGCCATGGGCGTGCACCACGGCTCCGGCGGTGTCGGTGAACTGCGTCCCGCTGGTCACGGTCACCGGGGCCGCCAGGGCCGGCGCGCCGGAGACAAGCAGCGCGAACACACCCAGGACAAGGGCGAGAAGAGGAGGGAACGCACGTCTGAGCATCGGTACTCCGCTCCGAGCGACAGGCTTGTTGTTGTTGAAATCTGTTCGGATCCGTCGCAGGACAGTAGGTACCGGGCATGCCCTCGTCAATAGCTACCGCACGGTAGATACATCCCATGTCATGAGGTCGACGCTCCGGCGAGTGATGACGTAAAAGCCCTGTTGCGTCTGGCAGTTGCGTCTGATCTCTGGACATCAACCCGTGCCGTACCCGCTAATACATCCAATGTTCCAGTTGCGTCGCCGCATGGGGTCCAACACCGGGACGCCCCTCGACCCGCTCGCTTTGAACCTGAACCAGCACCCTGTCCGTGCTGTTCTGTGAACAGTCAGGAGGGAACCGTGCCCGAACCGATCAGTCGCCGCAGAGTGCTGACCGGCATGGCCGCCGCGACGGTTGCCGCAGCCGTCTCGCCGACGCTGGCGACCCCCGCCCACGCCGCCTCCTCCCCACAGCCGCTGCCGCTCCTCCCGCTGCGAGTCCCCCAGCCGGACCTGGGCATCGAGCAGCAGTCGGACGAGAAGATCAAGTGGCTGCAGGACGCCAAGCTCGGCATGTTCATCCACTGGGGGGTCTACTCAGGCCCTGCCAGGGGCGAGTGGTACATGGAGAACTCCGCCGTCACGCCGGAGAACTACCGGAAGTACGTCACTGACGCCACCGGCGAGCAGTTCACCGCCACCGCGTACAACCCTGCCGACTGGGCGCAACTGGCCAAGGACATGGGCGCCAAGTACACGGTGCTCACGGCCCGCCACCACGACGGGTTCGCGCTGTGGCCGTCCACGCACCCGAACGCCTGGCACAGCGGGCAGGCGCCCCTGCAGCGCGACTTCATCAGCCAGTACGTCACCGCCGTGCGCGAGGCCGGGTTACGGGTGGGTCTGTACTACTCGCCGTTGAGCTGGCGCTACCCCGGCTACTACGACGTCCGCGGCACCAACTGCCTCCCGAACAAGTGGGGTTACGTCACCGATCCCGCGCACAAGGAGAACGCGCGGATCATGAAGAACGAGGTGTACCAGCAGGTCAAGGAACTGGTCACCCAGTACGGCAAGATCGACGACCTGTGGTGGGACGGCGGCTGGCTCGGCCAGCAGGGTACCGACGCGGACGCCGCCTTCTTCTGGGAGCCCGGCAAGTTCCGCGACCCCGCCAACGAGTGGCCGGTGGACTCCGCCTACAGCGAGACCGACTCCGCGACGGGCAAGCCGTTGGGGCTGACCGGCCTGGCGCGCAAGCACCAGCCCGACATCGTCACCACTCTGCGCTCCGGCTGGATCGGCGATTTCACCAGCGAGGAAGGCGGTTCCGTGCCGAGCGGCGCGATGCGCACCGGCAGGCTGGCGGAGAAGTGCTTCACCATCGGCGGCGCCTGGGGTTACACGTCGGGCGCGCCCGTGATGAGCTTCGGCAACATCATGAACATCCTGGTCAACTCCTGGGTGCGCAACATGACCGTCCTCCTCAACGTCGGCCCCGACCGCACCGGCATGGTCCCCGCCGACCAGGCGGCAGCGGTGCGCAGGGTCGGCTCCTTCCTGTCCACCTGCGGCCAGGCCGTCTACGGCACACGCGGCGGCCCGTGGGAACCGGTGGACGGCCAGTACGGCTACACGTGCAAGGGGGACACCTTCTACGTCCACCTGCTGCCCGGCTACAGCGGCACCTCCTTCACCACCCCGTCCACCTCGGACGCCAAGGTCACCCGCGTCTTCGAGGTCGCCACGGGTACCGAGCTGCCGTACACCGTCGACTCGGACGGCAAGGTGACGATCACCGGCATCAACCGCACCCGTATCCCCGAGGACAGCGTCGTCGGGGTCACGCTGGACCGCTCCGTGCAGCCGGCCGACATCGCCCTCGGCAAGACGGCCACCGCCGGCAGCGAGGAGACCTCCAAGGGCAACACCGCGGCCAAGGCCGTCGACGGCTCCACCGCCACCCGCTGGTGCGCCAGTAACGGCGCCACGGGGCAGTGGCTGAAGGTGGACCTGGGGTCGGTGAGGTCGCTGACCGGAACCCGTATCGCCTGGGAGTCCCCGGCCACGAACTACCGCTACCGGATGGAGTGTTCCACCGACAACGCCGACTGGACCACCCTGGCGGACCTCACCGCCACCACCGGCACCGGTCAGGTGCAGGTCTCGGTCTTCCGCGCTCAGGCACGGTATGTGCGGGTGACGGTCACCGGGCTGCCGTCGGGTGTCTGGGCGTCGATCCGCAGCCTGGAGGTCTACGACCGGCCCTTCAGCGCGGACGTCGGCAGCGTCCGGCTGGTGAACCGCAAGAGCGGCAAGGTGCTGGACGTCAGCGGCGCCTCGACCGCCGACGGGGGCGCCGCCATCCAGTGGCCGTGGGGCGGGGGTACCAACCAGCAGTGGACGCTGCTGCCCAACGCCGACGGCTCCTACCGGCTGTCCAACGTCCGCAGCGGCAAGGTCCTTCAGGGCCCGGGCGGCTCCGCCCAGGGCGACGGACTGAACCAGTGGACCGCCGACGGCGGCGACAACCAGTCGTGGAAGCTGGTGCCCTCCCGGACCAGCGGCTACCACCAGCTCGTCAACGTCCGCAACGGGTGGTGCGCCGACGTCAAGGACGCCGCCACCGCGGACGGCGCTTCGGTCATCCAGTGGCCCGCCACCGGCGGCTCCAACCAGGACTGGCAGATCCTCGCGCTGTGACGACGCCGGGCGGGGGTCGTGGCCGCGTGACGGCTCGGTCCCCGCGGCGTACCCCTCCTCCGGCAAGATCGTCTTGCCGGCAGCGGTGTGGCGGCTGCCCCAGCACTCTGCTGACGCGAACGGCGAACAGCCGCGCTGATTCACCCCATCACTCGCAGAAGAGGACGCTGCATGAGAAAGCCTTGGGTCTTACCTCTGATCACGCTTGTCGCTGCCGTGTTCGGCGCGACGGCCGCAGGCGTGGCCCCTGCCTCCGCCGCTCCCAACACGCCTTTGCGGGTCATGCCGTTGGGCGACTCGATCACCTGGGGCGTGGGAAGCAGTACGGGCAACGGCTACCGGGGCCCGTTGTGGGACAAGCTCGCGGCGGACGGTCATCCGCTGGACTTCGTCGGCACGTTGCGGGGCGGTTCGATGTCAGACCCCGACAACGAAGGCCACTCCGGATACAAGATCCACCAGATCGCCGCACTCACCGACGCCTCACTGACCCGCTACCGCCCCAACGTCGTGACGCTGCACATCGGTACCAACGACCTCAACGAGAGCTACCAGGTCTCCACCGCCGCCCGGCTGAGATCGCTGGTCGACCAGGTCACAGCCGCCGCCCCCGACGCAACCGTCCTCGTGGCCTCCCTGGTCGTGTCCACCAGCGGCTCGGAGGAGCAGTACCGTGCCGCCTACAACCAGGCCATCCCGCAGATCGTGAACGACGCACAGGCCGCGGGCAAGCATGTCGCATGCGTGGACATGAGCAGCCTGACCACGGCCGACCTGGCCGACACCCTGCATCCCAACGACTCGGACTACCAGAAGATGGCCACCGCCTTCCACCGCGGCATCCAGGCCGCGGACAGCGCGGGGTGGCTGCGCAACCCCGCCCCCGCCCCTCTTGAGTAGCAGAGAGGAACTACCTTGCCTTACAGCATCCGCGCGGGCGGTCTGGAACGGCACACCGCCGAAGAGATCCTCCGCATCGAACCCTGGGGACTCCACGGCGTCCGGGTCCGGGCCTCGGCCGGGGCCATCGATCCCGACGCCCCCGGCGCGTTGGAGAGTTCCTCCCCCTCCCCGCACGCCGAACTGTCCGTACGGGACGGCCGGTCCGCTCACCTGGTCAACGGCCGCCTCGCCGTCGAGGCCTCGGCGCACGGCCGGCTGACGTTCCTGCACGCCGACTCGGGCCGTGAACTGCTCGCCGACAAGACCCCGTACCACCACCACGACGGTCCCCGCGTCCACGCGGCGGGCGGCCGTACGGAACAGCACTTCGAGGGGTACGCCGGTGAGCGGCTGCACGGCCTCGGACAGCATCTGCACGGGCTCCTGGACCAGAAGGGCTGTGTGATCGACCTCGTCCAGGGCAACACCGTGGCCGCCATCCCCTTCCTGCACTCCTCGCGCGGCTACGGACTGCTGTGGAACAACCCCGCCACCGGCCGTGTGGAACTGGGCACCGACACCACCCGGTGGACCGCCGACGGCGGCGGGCGCGTCGACTACTGGGTCACCGCGGGCGACACCCCGGCCCAGATCATCGACGCGTACACCCAGGTCACCGGACGCCCGCCCCTCTTGCCCGAGTGGGCGTCCGGCTTCTGGCAGTCGAAGCTGCGCTACCGCACCCAGGACGAACTCCTCGCGGTGGCACGGGAGTACAAGGAGCGCGGACTGCCGCTGTCCGTGATCGTCTGCGACTTCTTCCACTGGCCGCACATGGGCGACTGGCGTTTCGAGGAGAGCGAGTGGCCCGACCCCGCCGCCATGGTCAAGGAACTGGCCGAACTCGGGGTGCGACTCGCGGTCTCGGTGTGGCCGACCGTCGAACCCGGCAGTGACACTTTCGACGAGTTGCGCGCCTCCGGACACCTCGTGCGGGACACGGACGGCGGCCTCCTCACCTTCCCCTGGCCGTCGCGCAGTACCGAGGAGCCGATGCGCCCGATGGCGTACTACGACGCCACCCACCCCGGAGCACGCGCCGCACTGTGGCGGCGACTGCACGACAACTACTATGCGCTGGGCGTGAGTTGCTTCTGGCTGGACGCCTGCGAGCCCGACCTGAGCCGGGAGGCCGCCGAGCGCGCCGTCTACGCCGCCGGGCCGGCCTCCGAGGCCGCGCACCTCTACCCCGTGCTGCACACCCGTGCCGTCGCCGAGGGTCTGGCCAAGGCGGGCGACGACCGGCCGCTGTCCCTGGTCCGGTCCGCGTGGGCCGGCAGCCAGAAGTACGGCTCCGCGCTGTGGTCCGGCGACATACCCACCACCTTCGACTCCCTGTCGCGCCAGATCAGGGCGGGGCTGAACGTCGCGATGAGCGGCATCCCCTGGTGGAACACCGACATCGGCGGCTTCGGCGGCGGCAACCCTGACGACCCCGCCTATCGCGAGGTGCTGATCCGG
The DNA here is from genome assembly GCF_045039535.1 of Streptomyces sp. NBC_01092. Classification (NCBI taxonomy): domain Bacteria; kingdom Bacillati; phylum Actinomycetota; class Actinomycetes; order Kitasatosporales; family Streptomycetaceae; genus Streptomyces; species Streptomyces sp. NBC_01092. The sequence continues at coordinate 1,241,850 of NZ_CP108659.1, forward strand.
TGGTTCCAGTACGGCACCTTCAGCCCCGTCATGCGCCTGCACGGCGACCGTGAGCCCAACCACCCCACGTTCTCCGCGGACATGAGCGGCGGGCCGAACGAGGTCTGGTCCTACGGCGAGGAGGCGTACGGCATCCTCCGGGAGCACCTGCAGTTGCGCGAGCGGCTGCGCCCGTACCTGAGGGAGCTGTCGGAGGATGCCCACCGCACCGGCGCCCCGCCGATGCGCCCGCTGTTCTTCGACTTCCCCGCCGACGAGCGCGCCTGGGACGTGGACGACCAGTTCCTGCTCGGTCCCGATGTGCTGGTGGCGCCCGTGTACGAGGCGGGCGCGCGGACCCGCCGGGTGTATCTGCCGTCCGGTGCGCGCTGGCTCGACCCGGTCACCGGAAGCGTGGTGGAGGGCGGTACGACACTCGACGCCGGCGCCCCGCTGGAGCGCATACCCGTCTTCGTACGCGAGGGGGCAGCCGTCGCGGCGCAGTTCGTCTGACCAGACGTACGCCCGTCACTTCCCTGCTGTCGTCCCGAAGGGGAGGGGTTCGCCCGAGCGCAGGTGCTCCCTCAGCCACTCCTCGGTGTTGTTCACGTGCAGCAGTGCCGCGGCCTGGCTGAGGGTGGCGTCACGGGTGGACAGGGCGTTGAAGATCGCCTCGTGCTCGGCCAGGGTGCGGCCCGCGGCCTTGTCGTCGACCAGACCGCGCCAGATGCGGGCGCGCAGGGTCCGGCCGGAGATCCCTTCCAGGAGGGTGAGGAGGGTCTCGTTGCCCGTGGCCGAGACGACGGCGCGGTGGAAGGCGGCGTCGTGGGAGTTGAGCCGTTCGACGTCGTCGCGGGCCTCACGCATGGCGTCCAGGTGCCGCTTCACCTCGGCCAGCTGCTCATCAGAGATCCGCGTGGCGGCAAGTGCCGTGGCCATCGGTTCGAGGAGCCGCCGTACCTCCATGAGGTCCCGCAGGGCGACCGAGTCGCCCTGCAGCAGCTCCACCGCACCGCCGAGTCCCTCCAGCAGCAGGCTCGGCTGGAGGCTGGTCACATACGTGCCGTCGCCGCGCCTGACCTCCAGGACTCGCGCCACGGCCAGTGCCTTGACCGCTTCGCGGGCGAGGTTGCGGGACAGACCCAGCTGCGCGGCCAGGTCCGCCTCCGGTGGGAGCTTCGAGCCCGGAGGCAGGGCACCGGTCCGGATCAGCTCACGGATCTGCTCGATGGCCTTGTCCGTCAGCAACACCGCACGTCCCTCCCCCACAGTGCCCCACGAGCACGTCCGACCTGATCCGGAGTCCGCATGCCGAGGGTGACGTTGATGATACTGGGATGCGTGTGCGGGAAGGCGATCGCGGCGGCGGGCAGGGTGCTCCCGTGTGCCTCGCAGAGCGCCGCCTGGGCGCCGCCCTGCGAGGTCGCCCACGCGACGCCATCCCCGGCGTGCTGGCCGAGGCCCTGATCTACAGCCGGCCCGGGGTGTTGGAAGTCCTCCCCGCACTGCCCGACCAGCTGCCGAAGGGCACGATCACCGGGGTCAGCGCCCGCGGCCGGATCCATATCCATAGCTTCGACTGGGACCTGAACGCGCGGACCGCCACGTTGTCCGTCACCGCCGCCTCAACCAGGACGTCACCCTGATCAGCCGCCACGGCATGGACTCCGTGAGCACCACGGCCACCGTCACACCCTCCTCCCTCGGCGCCCACGCCAGAAAGGTCTCCCTGACCGCCGGCCGGCGCACGGACATCACCGTCGCCCTGCTCAACGGCTTCGTCCGGCTGGTCAATCGGCGCAGCGGCAAGGTGCTCGCCGTCACCAGAAATCGTCGGCAACCTTTTCGCTTCCTGCGGCCACTGAGCAGTGCACCATCGGCTCGATCTTCCGAACGGACAGGTATGCAGACAGCAAGGCAGGCCGCGCGGCAGCGCAGGCACAGACGCCGGCTCATACTGGGCACCACGTTGGCACTGACCGCCGCGAGCGCGCTCGCCTACCTGGTCATGGGGGTGCTCCCGGACCGCAGGACGGATGCAGATCCTGCGTCGGCCACACCCGTTGCCACCACCCAGGTCAGGGCCGCCACCCCGGCCGAGACGGGCACCCCGACCGCTTCGGGGACGCCGAGTGCGACCGGCACCCCGAGTCCGACGGCCACCGCGACCACCGCGTCGGCGCGACCGTCGGCCACCGGCACCCCACGGTCCCCGCGAACGGCGCCCACCACGGCTTCGTCGGCAGGACGGATTCGGCCCGGCACCACCTACACAGGAGTCGCCACCGCCTACGAGGCCAAGGACGGAGACGGCGCCTGCCTGTTCGGCCCGAGTCCCGACCTCATGATCGCGGCCATGAACACCACCGACTACGAGACGTCCAACGCGTGCGGTGCATACGTGCTCGTCCGCGCGGCCAATGGCAAGTCGATCACGGTGCGGATCACCAACGAATGCCCCCTGCCCTGCGCACCCGGGCAACTCGACCTCAGCCAAGAGGCCTTCGCCAAGCTCGCCGACCTCAAGGTCGGCCGGATCCCGATCACCTGGCAGCTGCTGAGCCCCAGCACCTCCGAGACGATGTCCGTCAGGTACAAGACCGGGTCCAACCCCTATTGGTGCGGCATCCAGGCGATCGGGCACCGCAACCCGGTCGCGCGTCTGGAGGTGCGGACCGGCGGCGGCTGGCGGCAGTTGCCCCGCACGGAATACAACTACTTCATCTCCGCCGACGGCAGCGGCTGCGGCAGCTCGATCAGAGTCACGGACATCTACGGAGAACGCCTGACCATCACCGGGATCGCCCTGCGGCCGAACGTCGTACAACCGACCGGGGTTCAGTTCGCCCGGCACTGACCCGCCCTGCGCCCGCACACCCCTCCCACGGGACCGCCGGGAGACGGGCTCACTCCTCGTAGCGCCACTCGGTTGTCGCCCGCCCCGCGGTGATGCTGTGCACGGTGCCCTCGGGGCCACCGATCCGCAGTCGCCATGGGTGCGGGCTGTCGGTCGTCACGCGGAGGTGGTCTCCCTCGCGGTGTACGTCGAAACGGGCGGTCTCCCCGGGACCGTCCGTGCGCGGGATCACGACCGTGCGCCGGGCGCCGTCCGCAAAGGCGTGCACCCTCAGTTCGACGCCGTCGACCCACGCCGAGACCGGACGCCGGTCGTCGGCGGCGAAGGGAATGACGGAGTCGGGGCGGGCGAGCAGCGGCAGGGTATGGAAGCCGTGCTGCTCGCGTACCCAGCGGGGGCCGGTGAGCTGGGCGCCGGTCAGGATGTTGGTCCACGTGCCCTCGGGCACGTAGTACTCGACCGTGCCGTCGTCGGTGAACACGGGCGCGACGAGGAGGTCGTCCCCGAGCATGTACTGCCGGTCGAGCAAGGCCGCGGTGGGGTCGTCGGGGAACTCCAGGAGCATGGCCCGCATCACCGGGACGCCGCTGGTGTGGGCCTGCTGGGCGGCGCGCTGGAGGTAGGGGGCGAGGCGGTGTTTGAGGAGGGTGAACTCGCGGGTGACCTCGACGGCTTCCTCGCCGTAGTCCCACGGCACCCGGTACGACTTGCTGCCGTGCAGGCGGCTGTGCGAGGAGAGCAGCCCGAACTGCACCCAGCGCTTGAACACGGCCGATGTCGGGGTGCCCTCGAAACCGCCGATGTCGTGGCTCCAGAAACCGAAGCCGGACAGGCCGAGGGAGAGTCCGCCGCGCAGGGACTCGGCCATGGCGCCGAAGTGGGAGTCGCAGTCGCCGCCCCAGTGCACCGGGTACTGCTGGCCGCCCGCGGTGGCCGAGCGGGCGAACAGCATCGCCTCGCCCTCGCCGCGCTCCTCGCGCAGCAGGTCGAAGACGGCCTGGTTGTAGAGGTGGGAGTAGTAGTTGTGCATCCGCTCCGGGTCGGAGCCGTCGTGCCAGACGACGTCGGTGGGAATGCGTTCGCCGAAGTCTGTCTTGAAGCAGTCCACTCCCTGGGCGAGCAGGGTGCGCAGCTTGCCGGTGTACCAGTCACGGGCGGCCGGGTTGGTGAAGTCGACCAGGGCCATGCCCGGTTGCCACAGGTCCCACTGCCACACACTGCCGTCCCGGCGGCGTACGAGATGACCCTCGCGCATGCCCTCCTCGAACAGCTCGGACTTCTGGGCGATGTACGGGTTGATCCAGGCTGAGATCCGCAGTCCCCGGTCCTTCAGCCGGGCGAGCATGCCCGCCGGGTCGGGGAAGGTCTCGGCGTCCCACGCGAAGTCGCACCACTGGTAGGCGCGCATCCAGAAGCAGTCGAAGTGGAAGACGCTCAGCGGGATGCCACGCTCGGCCATTCCGTCGATGAAGCCCTGGACGGTGTCCTCGTCGTACTCGGTCGTGAACGACGTGGTCAGCCACAGGCCCAGTGCCCAGGCAGGCGGCAGGGCCGGGCGGCCGGTGAGCGCGGTGTAGCGCTCCAGGATCTGCTTCGGGGTCGGCCCGTACACGACGAAGTACTCCAGCGACTGGTCCTCGACACTGAACTGGACCTGCCCGACGGCCTCCGAGCCGACCTCGTAGCCGACCTTGCCGGGGTGGTTCACGAAGACGCCGTATCCCCGGTTGGTCAGATGGAAGGGGATGTTCTTGTATGCCTGTTCACTGCTGGTGCCGCCGTCGGCCTGCCAGATGTCCACCACTTGCCCGTTCTTGATGAACGGGGTGAACCGCTCCCCCAGTCCGTAGACCAACTCGCCGACTCCCAGGGCCAGTTGGTTGACCATGTGGTGTCGGTCATCAGCGTCGGTGACGAAGCCGGTGCCGCGCTCGCCGGCGGAGGTCAGCACCCGTCCGCCGGCGATGAACTCCAGCCGCCACGGCTGCTCCGTGTCCACCCGCAGCGTCAGTTCGCCGGAGGACAGCTCCAGCACCGCTCCGTCCCGGCGCATCTTGCCGACGTCCGCACCGGCGCCGCGCAACGCGAACTCCGGTCCCCGGCGCGCCGATCCGGCGTGGTGGGTGGTCCGCACGCCGATGACCCCCTCGGCCGGGGACCAGCACTCCACCGTCAGCAGCGGGCTGTTGAGGGTCTGCCCGCGTCGGCTGACGTGTTCCACGGGCGCGTACAGGGTCATCCGGTGGTCGTCGACACGAGCGTCGGCGATCTCGGTGGCGTAGCGGGCTGTGCAGCCCGGACGCATCAGCCAGTAGCCGTCCGTGAACTTCATCGGGCAGGTTCCTCCGTCGTTGTCGAAGCGCATCGACGCTGTCATTGCCGCTGACAGGCTGTCAATGGACCAGGTGGAGAAACATTTCTCGCGTCTGGGCTCTTGTTTCGCACGAAACAAGTCCGTTAACTTCCCCTTCAAGGTGAAGCGCTTCGATACTTCGATACTCCCGTGGGAGAGGGCGTCTCCATGACGCACGAGTTGAACCGCAAGGGCTTCGGGAGGGCGAAGTGTCGCCGCCGGGGCACCCCGGCCGACGGCGTGATCCCCATGGACGCCCGGTGAGCAACCGACGGACGAACGGGCCCTTGGCCCATGGACGCTGACGACACGTCAGGACACCCGACGACGCTCCAAACCCGAGGAACCGTCATGACAGCACGCAGCATCACCGACCGCCTGGGCGGCCTCGCCTTCGGCGGCGACTACAACCCCGAGCAGTGGGACGAGCCGGCCTGGAAGGAGGACGACGAACTCATGCGCCGGGCGAGGGTCAACCTGGCCACCCTCGGAGTCTTCTCCTGGGCACTGCTCGAACCGGATCAAGGACGCTACGACTTCTCCTGGCTCGACGCCCACATCGAACGCCTGCACGCAGGCGGCGTGGCCGTCGACCTCGCCACCCCGACTGCCTCCCCGCCGCCCTGGTTCACCCTCGCCCACCCCGAGGCGCTGGCGGTCAGGGCCGACGGCACCCGTCTCGTGCACGGCAGCCGCGACACCTACTGCCTCGCCTCGCCCGCGTATCGCAGCGCGGCCCGCCGGATCGCCTCCGCGCTGGCCGAACGGTACGGCGACCACCCCGCCCTCGCGCTGTGGCACGTGCACAACGAGTACGGCACGCTCTGCTGGTGCGACCATGCGGCGGCCGCGTTCCGCGTGTGGCTGCGCACCCGGCACGGCTCGCTGGACGCCCTCAACGAGGCGTGGGGAACGGCCTTCTGGAGCCAGCGCTACACCTCCTGGGAACAGGTGCTGCCGCCCCGCGCGACGCAGTACCACAAGAACCCCGGCCAGACAGTGGACTTCCACCGCTTCTGGGCCGACGAGATCATCGCCGCCTACTGCGAGCAGCGCGACGCGATCCGCGAGCACAGCGACCGCCCGGTGACGACGAACCTGATGCTGCCCTACGACCTGCGGCTCGACCTGTGGGCGTTCGCCCGCGAACTCGACGTCGTCAGCTCCGACCAGTACCCGGACGCGAACGGCCTCGACGGCGCCGCACATGTGGCCTACTACGCCGACCGCTCGCGCTCCCTGGCCGGCGGCCGTCCGTGGCTGCTGATGGAACAGGGCACCAGCACGGTCTACGACGGCGATCAGGTGATCGGCAAGGAGCCGGGTGACGTACTGCGCCACAGCCTCGGCCACATCGCGCGTGGTTCGGAGGGCGCCTTGTTCTTCCAGTGGCGGCAGTCCCGGGCCGGCGCAGAGACCTGGCACTCGGCGATGCTCCCGCACGCGGGCCCTGACAGCCGTATCTTCCGCGAGGTCACGCAGACCGGGGAGGCGGTCGCCGCGCTCGGGGAGCTGGCGGGATCGACGGTGACCGCGCAGGTGGCCGTGCTCGACGACCCGGACGCCATGTGGGCACTGGAGGCGGACGGCCTGCCCTCCTCCCGCCTCGACTATCACGCGCCGCTCGCCGAGGCGCACCGCGCGCTGTGGGACGCGGGCGTCACGGTCGACTTCGCCCACCCCGAGCACGAGTTGAGTCGCTACCGGCTGGTCATCGCCCCCTCCCTGTTCCTGCTGTCCGACAGGGGTGCGGAGAACCTGCGCCGTTACATCGAGGGCGGGGGGACGCTCCTCGTCCAGCACGCCACCGGCTACGTCGACGACCGCATGCACGCCCGGCTCGGCGGCTACCCGGCCGCACCGCTGCGCGAGGCGCTCGGCATCCGTGTCGAGGAGCACCGGCCGCTGCGGACGGACCAGCGGATCTCTCTGTCGGACGGCTCACACGGCAGCGTCTGGAGCGAGTCCCTGCGGACCGAAGGCGCCGAAGCGCTCGCCGCCTACACCCACGGCATGCTCGCGGACAGTCCGGCACTCACCCGGCACCGCTTCGGCAGCGGACAGGGCTGGTATCTCTCCACGCGCCTGGACGACGTCGACTACGGCGCCCTGGTCGGACGGCTCCTGAAGGAAGCCGGCGTCGAGCCGGAGCTGCCGGACCTGCCGGCCGGTGTCGAAGCCGTCACCCGGCGCGCGGCCGACGGCCGTCGCTGGCACGTCCTGATCAACCACACCGAGGACGCCGTGCCCCTGCCGGACCCCGCCCATGACCTGCTCACCGGCGGGGCGGCCCACCTCGTGCCGCCCGGCGGTTGCGCGGTGCTGCGCGGCCAGTGACCTGGAGAGGCCACCATGGAGAAGGAACAGCGGAGCTTCCGCTGGGGTCACGAGGCCCTGCACCTCGAGTTCGCCCTCGACGACGACGGCAGCGCCCGTCTGACACACCTCGGACTGCCCGGCGAGGCGGGCAACGGCCCCCGTGGGTCCCTGCCTCTGGTGGAGGTGACGGCCACGGGGCATGGGCGCGACTGGTCGGGCAGCCGCCTGGTCCAGACGGCGATCGGCGGGCGGCTGCGCCACGGGACCCACCGCGCGGCCCGCGACGGTGACTGGCACACCCTGACCGTCCAACTCCGCGACCCGGACACCGGTCTGGTCGCGGAGGTGACCTACCGGTCGCCGGACGGCATACCCGTGCTCCGCAGCGAGGTGACCCTGCGCAACGAAGGGCAGGCCACGCTCCACCTGGAGTCGGTCAGCTCGTTCGCAATGGGGTGCCTCACCACGCCGGACCCGGCGGACATGGACGCCGCCGACCTGCTGTGGGCGGAGAACGACTGGCTCGCCGAATGCCGCTGGCAGCGACAGCCGATGCGCCTGACCACACCGCCCCTCAGCGGACGCGTGAGCTACGGGCACGGCAAAGCCGGCTTCGTTCTGAACGGACAGGGCACCTGGTCCAGTTGCGGGCGCCTGCCCATGGGCGGCCTGACGGACCGGCGCACCGGCCGCACCTGGGTGTGGCAGATCGAGCACAACGGCGGGGGCTGGCGCTGGGAGTGCGCCGAACGCGACAAGGCGGCCTACCTGGCACTGTTCGGGCCGACCGACTCCCACCACGGCTGGCGGCAGCCGCTGGAACCCGGCGCCGTCTTCCGCACCGTACCCGTGGCCCTGTCCTTCAGTGCCGACGGCGGCCCCGACGCCGCGTTCGCCGCACTGACCCGCTACCGACGCGTCCAGCGTCGCCCGCATCCCGACCACCGGGGTCTGCCCGTCATCTTCAACGACTACATGAACTGCCTGATGGGAGACCCCACCACCGCAAAGCTGCTGCCGCTGATCGACGCGGCGGCCGAGGCCGGCGCCGAGTACTTCGTCATCGACGCGGGCTGGTACGACGACGGCGGTGAGGGCTGGTGGACCACCGTCGGCGCCTGGGAGCCGGCCGCCTCACGCTTCCCCGGGGAGAAGGGCATCCACGAGGTGCTGGACCGCATCCGGGAGCGCGGCATGGTGCCCGGCCTGTGGCTGGAGCCGGAGGTGATCGGCGTACACAGCCCCATGGCCAAGTCCCTGCCCGACGAGGCGTTCTTCCGCCGCGACGGCGTCCGCGTCACGGAGTCCGGCCGGCACCACCTGGACCTGCGCCACCCGGCCGCCCGCGCCCATCTGGACCAGGTCGTGGACCGCCTGGCCGGCGAGTGGGGCGTCGGCTACCTCAAGCTCGACCACAACATCGACCCCGGCTCCGGAACCAGCGCCCACCCCGGCGAGAGTCCGGGCGCCGGCCTGCTCGGCCACAACCGCGCCCACCTGGACTGGCTCGACGGCATCCTGGACCGCCATCCGCACCTGGCGGTGGAGAACTGCGCCTCGGGGGGCATGCGCTGGGACCACGCCCTGCTGTCGCGGCTGCAACTGCAGTCCACCAGCGACCAGCAGAACCTGCACCGCTACGCGCCCATCGCAGCCTCCGCGCCGACCGCCGTCACCCCCGAGCAGGGTGCCGTGTGGGCCTATCCGCAGCCGGAGGACTCCCTCGACGAGGTCGCCTTCACCATGGCGAGCGCCCTCCTCGGCCGCGTCCATCTCTCCGGCCGCCTGCTGGAGTTGAGGCCCGAGGCCCGCGCCCTGGTCCACGAGGCGGTGTCGGTGTACAAGGCCATCCGCGCCGACCTGCCGCAAGCCGTGCCCTCCTGGCCACTCGGCCTCCCCGGCTGGGACGACCCCTGGATCGCGCTCGCCCTGCACACCCCCGCCACCACCTACCTCACCGTCTGGCGCCGCCCGGGCGGCGAGGCCGCCACCACCCTCCGGCTGCCGGAGCGGGCGGGCGGCGCGGCCCGTGCCGAGGTGCTGTACTCCGCCGCAGGTCAGGCAGTTGCCGTCTGGAACCCGGACACCGCCGACCTCACCGTGACCCTGCCCACCGCGCCGTCCGCGGCGCTGCTCCGCATCACCCGCACGGAACCGGACGCTCCCTGAGCGCCGACCCTGCCGCCCACCCGACGAAAGGACGACCGAGGGTGCCCGCTCAGAACCCGCCCGCCCGCGCCACCAACCCCGTACTCCCCGGGTTCCACCCCGACCCGAGCATCTGCCGCGTCGGAGACGACTGCTACCTCGCCTGCTCCAGCTTCGAGTACTTCCCCGGCGTACCCCTCTTCCACAGCCGTGACCTGGTGCACTGGCGGCAGATCGGCAACGTCCTGGACCGGCCGGAGCAGTTGCGTCTGCCGGCCTCCATGGCGTCCTCCGGCGGGATCTACGCCCCCACCCTGCGCCACCACGACGGACGCTTCTGGCTGATCGTCACCAACTGCAGCGAGGGCGGCGGCAACCTGATCGTCACGGCCACCGACCCCGCCGGACCGTGGTCGGATCCCATCTGGGCGCCGGGCGTGCCCGGCATCGATCCCGACCTGGCCTGGGACGAGGACGGCACATGCTGGTGCACCGTCGCCGGGGTGTCGCAGGTCCGTATCGACCCGTCCACCGGACAGACGCTCGGCACACCGCACAAACTCTGGTCCGGCGGCCCCGGCGCGAAGGCTCCGGAGGCGCCGCACCTGTACCGGATCGGCGACTACTGGTACCTGCTCATCGCCGAGGGCGGCACCGAGCGCGGCCACGGCGTGTCTATCGCCCGCGGCCGTACGCCGACCGGCCCGTTCGAGCCGCACCCGGCCAACCCGATCCTCACCCACCGCGGCACCGACCACCCTGTCCAGAACACCGGGCACGCGGACCTGGTCCAAGGCCCCGACGGCTCATGGTGGATGGTCTTCCTCGGCGTACGCCCGCGCGGCGGCACCCCCGGCTGGCACGTGCTCGGCCGGGAGACCTTCCTCGCGCCCGTGACCTGGGAGGACGACTGGCCGGTCGTCGGCGAGGTCGCCTTGGACCTCTCCGCGCTCCCCTGGCCGCTCACCCCCGGACCCGTCGAGGAAGGGCGCGACGACTTCGAGCTCAGCGAACTCGGGCCGGCCTGGATCTCCGTGCGGGACCGCCCCGCCGAGCTCTGCACCACCAAGGAACGCCCCGGATGGCTGACGCTCCGCGCGCGGGGCGACTCCCTGGACGAGCCCGACGTGGTGTTCACGGGCCGACGTCAGCGGCACTTCTCCTGCCGGGCGCGCACTCTGGTCGACGCGGGGCAGGGGCGTGGCGGCCTCGCCGTACGGCTCGACGAGCAGCACCACTACGCGATCGAGGCCTCCGGCACGGAGGTGCGGGTGATCGCGCGTGTCGGCTCCCTGCGCACGGTCGTGGCCGCCCAGTCCGTGCCCGCCCGGCCTGTGGTCCTTGCCGTCACCGTCACCGACCCGCCATCACCGCTCGGTCCCTGTACCGGACCCGACGTCGTCTCTCTGGGCATCGAAGCCCCGGACGGAACACTCACCGAGCTCGCGACCCTCGACGGCCGCTACCTGTCGACGGAGGTGGCCGGCGGCTTCACCGGCCGGGTCATCGGCATGTACGCCACGGCAGGCGCCGTCCACTTCGACTGGTTCGACATGGAACCAGCCCGAACCGTCGGCCGAAAAGCACGACCGACCGAAAGGCATGACACGTGAAGGACATACGGCAATCCGCGCGCCCCCGCAGACGCGGCCCCGGAAGCCTGGCCGGCCTGCTGATGGCGCTGCTCGTCATCCTGGGACTGTCCGGCAGCACCGCGATCGCCGCGCCGGGCGGCACGGGACAGCAGACGGGCTCCACGGCCAGAGTTCCGGCCCCCGCCATGGACGCCGTCGCCGCGATGCAGCCCAGCTGGAACCTGGGCAACACCCTGGACGCGATTCCGGACGAGACGTCCTGGGGCAACCCCAAGGCCACCAGAGAGCTGTTCCAAACCGTCCGGGTGCAGGGCTTCCGCAGCGTCCGCATCCCGGTGACCTGGAGCGCACACCAGTCGACCACCGCGCCCTACACCGTCGACGACGCGTACATGAGCCGGGTCAAGCAGGTGGTGGACTGGGCGCTCGCCGAGAACCTCTACGTCGTGCTCAACGTCCACCACGACTCATGGCAGTGGATCGAGAGGATCTCCACGGACCACGACAACGTGCGCGCCCGCTACGACGCCCTGTGGACCCAGATCTCCGCGGCGTTCCGGAACGTGCCGCGCAACCTGCTCTTCGAAAGCGTCAACGAACCGGGCTTCGCCGACGCCACGGCTGCGCAGAAGACTGAGTTCATGAACGAACTGAACACCTCGTTCCACAAGATCGTCCGCGCTTCGGGCGGCGGGAACAAGAGCCGTCTGCTCGTCCTGACGACCCAAGGCGGCACCCCCTCCCAGGACCTCATGGACGACCTGTACACCACGATCAGCGGGCTGCGCGACAGGAACCTGGTCGCCACCGTGCACTACTACAGCTATTACCCGTTCAGCGTGAACATCGCCGGCGGCACCCGGTACGGCGACGACGCCCGCAACGACGCGGACGACGCCTTCGCCCGCATGCACCACACCTTCGTCGCCAAGGGCATCCCCGTCTACCTCGGCGAGTACGGCCTGCTCGCCTACCCCGACGACAACCACCCCTCCCGCATCGAGCGGGGCGAGGCACTGAAGTACTACGAGCACGTCGGACACGCGGCACGCGTCGCCGGTGTCACCACCGCCCTGTGGGACCCCGGCTTCGCCTACCTGAACCGAGAGTCCCTGAAGTGGCGCGACCCCGCCCTCTTCGCCTGGATCAAGTCGAGCTGGACCACCCGCTCGGGAACCGCCTCCTTCGACAAGGTCTTCGTGGCGAAGTCGAGCCGGATCACGGCCCAGTCGCTCACGCTGAACCGGAACGGCACCAAGTTCCGGGGTCTGTGGCACGGCGACACCAAGCTGGCCGAGGGCCGGGACTACACCGTCTTCGAGAGTCGGCTCACCCTCACGGCACCGGCCCTGACCCGGCTGACCGGCGATCGCGACTACGGGGTCAACACGACGCTCCAGGCCCGGTTCTCCAAGGGTCTGCCCTGGCAGATCGACGTGGTCACCTACGACACACCGGTGCTGTCGAACGCCACAGGCACCGCCGAGAAGTTCACCCTTCCCACGAAGTACCAGGGAGACGAGCTGGCGACCATGGAGGCCACGTACGCCGACGGCACCAACGCCGGCCCGACCAGCTGGACTCCGTACCAGGAGTTCAACAAGGCCTTCAGGCCGGACTACCCGAACGGCACGATCATCCTGACCACCGAATTCCTCAAGTCACTGCGTGACGGCGATACGGCGACGCTGACCTTCCACTTCCACAGCGGCGCCAAGGTGAAGTACAAGGTCACGAAGTCCGCAGACTCAGTCACCGGTACGCCTGTCAAGGAATCCTGACCGACAGGCCCCTGTTCCCGCTCTGCTTCGGAGAGTTGTGCCACTGAGAGGACGGATCGGGGAGGCCGGCCGACCGTGTCGTCGATGGTCATGCCGGCCGTGTCATGGAGCCCGAACTGCGACCTGAGCTGCGTCGACCTCGAAGCCGCCTTCGCGGACTACAACGCGCTGCGGGCCGAGGTCGACCGCGCCTGCAGAAGGACGCGGACCGACCTCGGCCCTGATGTCTGGTCAGCCGCCGCTGACGGTCAGGTTGTTGGTGTTGAAGTTGAGTCCGCCGGACGAAGAGGTGATCTCGTAACCGAACTGCACGTCGCCGATGACCTCGTTGCCGGGCATCCAGCCCTTGGCGTAGGCGATCCAGTTGAGGATCGGCTTGATGTCCACGTTGCCGGAGTTGGAGTCGGACGTCCGCAGGAACGAGAACACCTGGTTCGACCCGTTGGTGCCCTTGTACACGTTCCAGTTGTGGCCGCCGAGGGTGACGTTGCCCTCATAGGCGCCGATCGGCCCGACGGCTCCGTTGTAGTTGACCCAGAGCATGATCTCGTACTGGTGGTCGTTGTCCCAGATGTCGTACGACGTGTTGTACGCGCCGGTGGACGGGACACTGACGTTGTAGTCGCTGGCCAGCCAGCCGAGGGAGTCGATCGTCTTGTTGATGGTCTTCGTTGAGTTGGGGTAGGACTTGATGCCGCCGGTGTTGGGGTGGTCGGCCCAGACGCCCCATCCGGTCCCGGAGTTGGCCCAGATGCACTGGCCGCCCGCACCGGAGCCCCAGATGTTGTTGTAGAGCGTGTAGCCGTTCAGATTGGTGCCGGCCCACTGGTCGCAGGAGTTCCAGACGGCGGCCGAGGCGGGGGCGGAGGCGAGGCCGACGGTGGCACCGAGAGCCATCGCGGGCGCCAGCACCGCCATGGTGATCTTTCCTATTCTGCTGTTGACCATGGTGTCCCTTCCACGGGTGGGGGGAAATGTGGGGGTTGTTAGAGATCCAGCCGGTGGGGGGCGACTGCCGGGCTGTTGGCTCCAGCGGGCCCAGGTGTAGTCGCCGCCGAAGAGGAGGCGGCCACGGGTGGCGTCGTTCAGGCCGGGCATCAGACCGGCTCCGGTACTGCACGCCGCGTGCGTTGGTGGCGAGGGGGACCCGGCCGAACTCGCGCGAGTTCCGTGGCTCGACCAGCAGCCGTTCACCGCATCCACGCCCGTCCTCGTTGGCGCCGGACTGCACCGTGAGATCTGTGCGCTTCCTGCTGGCTCCCAGGTCCTCGGAGCGGGGTCTCAGCCCTTGATGGCCCCGGTGAGCATGCCCTTCTTGAAGTGCCGCTGGACGAAGGGGGAGGCAACCGCGACGGGGATCAGCGCGAGGACCATGACGGCCATCTGCAGTCCCAGGGAGGAGAGTTGGCCGGTGCGGACCGCCTGCTGAAGGCCGGTCGGTGCCTCGGTGTTCTTCTGGACCAGTTGGATGAGCACGTTCTGCAGCGGCATCATCTCCTGGTCGGTGAGATAGATGGAGGCGTTGAACCAGGCACTCCAGTAGCCGACCGCGTAGAACAGCGAGATGACGGCCAGCACGGCGCGCGACAGCGGCATGATGATGGTCAGCAGAATCCGCAGGTCGCTGGCCCCGTCTATGCGGGCGGACTCGGTGAGTTCGGGGGAGATACCCATGAAGAAGGCCCGCAGGACGAGGATGTTGAAGACGCTGACCGCGCTCGGCAGGATCAGCGACAGATAGGTGTCCGTGAGGCCCAGCGACTGCACGAGCAGGTACGTCGGAATGAGCCCGGCCCCGAAGAACATCGTCGCCATCATGGTCATCAGGAAGAACCGGTGGCCCAGACTTCCCGGCCGCGACAGGCCGTAGGCCGCCAGCACCGACACCGTCATCGAGAAGAGCGTGCCGAAGAGCGTGACACCGACCGAGACCATGATCGCCCGGCTGACCTGACCGCCGCCGAGCAGTTCGGTGTAGTTGACGAAGGTGATGCCCTGGGGGATCACGACGAGGCCGCCGACCCGGTCGATCACGGGTTTGGGAGAGAGGCTGGTGACGATCACGATCCACAGCGGACCGAGCACACCCAGGCAGCAGAGCAGGAGGAAGCCGCTCTTGGCGGTGAGCCCTGCCTTGCTCGGCGGCTCCTCCCACACAGGGCGGGCGGGAGCCTTGAGGCTGCGGATGAGCTGCGTGTTGAGGCTCACTTCTTGTACACCCCCTGCTCGCCCAGCAGGTGCGCGAACTTGTTCGCGCCCAGGACGAGACAGACTCCGATGAGTCCCTTGGCCAGACCGACCGCGGCCGCGTAACTGAAGTCGCCGTTCTGGATACCCATGTTCCACACGTATGTGTCGAGGACCTCGCTGGCCCCCGCGCCGACCGCGTCCCGCTGGAGCAGGTACTGCTCGAATCCGACGCTCAGCGCGTCGCCCACCCGCAGGACCAGCAGCAGCGCGATCACCGGACGCAGCGCGGGCAGCGTCACGTGCCACATGCGTCGCCAGCGCCCCGCGCCGTCCATGGCGGCGGCCTCGTACAGGTCGGTGCTGACAGCGGACAGGGCCGCCAGGAAGACGATGATCCCCCAGCCGGCGTCCTTCCACACGGCCTGCGCGGTGACCAGGTACTTGAAGAGGTCTGCGTCGGTCATCAGGTCGAAGCCGCTCCATCCATGTTCCTCCAGGGTCTGAGCGATGATGCCCGCGCCGCCGAGGATCTGCTGGAAGACGGTGACGACGAGGACCCAGGAGAAGAAGTGCGGCAGATACATGATCGCCTGCGCAACGGCCCGCACCCGGGGCCGGATCACACTGTTGATGACCAGCGCGAGGGCGATGGGGACCGGGAAGAACAGCACCAGTTGGAGCATGAACAGGACGAGGGTGTTCTTCGTGGCGCTCCAGAACAGCGGGTCGTCGAGCATCCGCGAGAACTGCTCCACACCCACCCACGGGCTGTGGAAGATCGCCGTGATGCCGTTGCTGGAGACGTACGGGTCGTACTCCTGGAAGGCGACGACGTTGCCGAGCAGCGGGACGTAGTTGAAGAGCAGGAGCAGGAGGATGACGGGCAGGGTCATCAGGATGAGTGCGCGGTCGCGGCGCAGCCGGATCCGCCAGGGAGCCTTGCCGGCCTTGCTCTTCCTGCGCGGCGCCCGCACCTTCGCCCCCGCGGCGACCGCGACCGTCGGCTCCTCGACGGCCGCGGGGGGACGAGTCCCGTCCGGCCTGCTCCCGGCCGTGAGAGCCATCAGTTGCCGCTGCCGTTCTTGTCGAGGAGTTCCTTGTACCAGTCGCGCAGCTTGTCGCCGCCGGAGGACCTCCAGGTAGAGATGGCGTCCTGGACGTCGGACAGCTTCTTGTTGCCCCGCACGTAGTCGATCTGCAGTTGCTCGTGCTGGCTGGCGAGGTTGGCGTAGCGGGTCGGCTCGACGATTTTCATGCCGTAGGTGGACGTCTTCTTCATGAAGGCCCCCATCCGCTGCTGCCACTCGACCTGCTTGCGAGCGACGTCGGGGAAGTCGGGGTGGGCGAAGTAGGGAGCCGGGGCCGCCAGCATCGTCCAGGCGTTGATCACCTCGGAGTTGCCCTGGTCGGTCTTGACCGGGACGCCGTCCTTGACCGTGAAGTGGGTGCCCTCGACGCCGTAGTCGACGAGCATCCGCTCCTTGGTGCCGTAGGGCGCTGCCGCGAAGTCGGCCGCGGCCAGCGCGTTCTCCACGGTCTCCTTCGAGGCTCCCTTGCGGATCATCGACCAGATGGTGGCGGGCGAGGACGCGTACAGCGTCGGGTTGCCGCCGTCGGCGCCGAAGATGTCCATGGCGTCCATCTGGAAGTCCGGGTTGGCCTGGGCCTGTTCGGCGGTCTTCTGGTACCAGGCGGAGGCGTCGCTGTTGAAGACCAGGATCTGTCCGGCCGTGAAGCGCTGGCCCGCGTCGCCGGAGCGCGCCCTGTCGTCCGGGTGGACCACGCCGGCGTCGAAGAGCTTGCGGGTCCACTCCAGGG
The DNA here is from genome assembly GCF_045039535.1 of Streptomyces sp. NBC_01092. Classification (NCBI taxonomy): domain Bacteria; kingdom Bacillati; phylum Actinomycetota; class Actinomycetes; order Kitasatosporales; family Streptomycetaceae; genus Streptomyces; species Streptomyces sp. NBC_01092. The sequence goes on from NZ_CP108659.1 coordinate 1,258,890, forward strand.
CTTCGAGGTATTCGGGCCGCTCGATGCCGTACCTCAGCTTGCCGTCGTCATCGATGTTCCACCCGGGACAGGCGCCGAAGATGCTCCCCGAGACCCAGGACATGTCACCGCAGGCGTACACCTTGGCCTTGGCGCTGGTGGCGTCCTTGGCCCAACTGAGGAACTCCTCGGCCGACTTGGGTACGGAGTACCCCTTCTTGTCGATGATGTCCTTGCGGTAGTAGGGCACGATGAAGCTCGCGGGAGCGGAAGGCATCGGAATGCCGCGCAGCGCGCCACCGAAGATGCCCATGCGCCAAGCGTCGGACGGTATCGCGGCCAGGTTCGGGTACTTCTTGACCTTGTCGCCCGCCAGGTAGGGGCCGAGGTCCATGAACTTCGCGGTGACCGCGTTCGCGATCTTGCCGACCAGTTCCCAGTTGGGCACGACCACCATGTCGGGTATGGAGCTGGAGGCCAGGACGGCGCCGAGCTTCTGGCCGTAGGTGTTGCCGTCCTGGTTCTGCCAGGTGACCTTGGTGCCCGCCGCAGCGTCGACCGCCTTGTAGTACGCGCACCCGGGCTTCGGCGGGGTGCCCCAGAGAGGGGACATGATCTTGACGGGAGCGCCGGTGCCCAGCTGGTCCGGGACCGAGGTGGCGAGGGCCGCGAGGGAGACCTTGCCGGTGTAGCCGGCCGACGAACCGTTCTTCGACGGAAGATCCGGCTTGGCGACCGTGCTGGCGACGTATGTCGGCAGCAGCTTGTCGGCGGCCTTGCCCGAGGTGGCGCCCTCGCGGGACTCGTTGTCCGACCCGCCGCAGGCAGTGAGCAGCGGCATCCCACCTGCCACCGCCACGCTGGCGACCGCCGTGGAGGCGAGGAAGCTTCTCCGGCTTGGTCCTGAGGAGATGTTGGCGGCGTTCGGCGTCATTGCGTCAACCCTTCATGGCGCACCTGGACACCCGGCGGGGGCCGTCGGCTGCGGTGTCGTGACTGGAACTGGCTGAGCGGATAGCAGACATCCCACTACTGCGGCGTGCATCACAGTCGAAGCGCTTCGATGTTGCTGTGAGGTTAAGTGAACGCCCATGGGCGCACAAGGGTCGTTCCCAAGATTCCTCTGGGGCGCTGTAGAGGGCTATCCGTATGCACTGCTTGATGCAACGAGGTCGAGCTCTTGACACTCTCCCTGGTTTCTGGCACGTAGTGAAACGTCATCGAAGCGCTTCGATAGTATTCACCCCTGCATCTCAGGGATCCCATGTGTCCGCCGCATACGCCGCACAGTTCTGTCGCGGCTCACCCTCGGCGAGAAGAGCGCCCCGAGCAGCGCCGACCCCGGTCGCTCCGGCACCCCGGCGGTCCCGAACGCACCGGCCGGGGCGCCGTGGAGCAGGGGCGGATCTAGGCTTGAAGCGGCCGCTGGAATCCAGCCCTGGCGCTCAGGGCTGTCCGGACGGAGGCGTGGCGGTGGAGATGGCCGACAAGCAGGACGCGCCCGCTGCCGTTGCCGTGGTGGACCCGGACGGCATGGTGAGCGGCTGGAGCGAGGGGGGCCGACTACTGCTGGGCTGGACGACGGAGGACACCGTCGGCCGCCCCGTGACCGACCTGCTGGTCGATCCCCCGCCACCCGGCTTCCCCGTGGGCTACGGCGCCGGCCCCGAACACACGGGGTTCATCCCCCTCCGCCACCGGGACGGTTCCACGGTGGACGCCGTGGTGGCGGCTCATCCGCTGTTCGGCCCCGACGGGCGGGCACTGGGTCATGCGATGACCATCCAGCGCTGGGGAAGCCGCCCGGTGATCGCCGACCGGGCCTTCGAGCAGTCCCCCTTCGCTCTGGGCGTCTACGACCCAGAGCTGCGGTTCCTGTGGATCAACGCCTCCTCGGGCCGGGTGATCGCGCACTCCGAGGAGCAAGTGCTCGGTAGGAAGTACCGCGAGGTGCTTCCCGAATTCGACCGCTCGCTGTTTCCCGAAAGGGACGACAAGCCCTACACCGACCAGCTCTCCGAAGTGGCGAGGACGGGCAAACCCGCGCGCCTCATCACCGTCTTCCGCCCGCTCGGCAGTAACTACGCCAACGCCTGGGCCACCAGTATCTGGCCCGTCCGGGATGCCGAGGGCAGGGTCCGCGCGGTCGCCAACTGGGGATTCGACATGAGTGCCGAGTACTGGGCTCGGCAACGCCTGCTCATCCTCAACGAGGCCAGCGGCGGCATCGGCCGGACACTCGATGTGATCGGCACCGCCCAGGAACTGGCCACGACCCCGGTGCCGGGATTCACCGACCTCGTCACCGTGGACCTCTTCGACGAGGTGCTGCGCGGAGAGGAACCGCCCTCCGTGGCCGCGTTCACCTCCGGCGAGACCATGGTGCTCAGCCGTGCCGCCCAGCACAGCGCGACAGAGGACACCGACCTGGCTCCCGGGCCCACGACGCCGGTCAGCCACACTCCCGGTTCCGTCGCCGCCCGCTGCATGGCCACCGGCAGGTCCACGGTTGAGCTCGCCGCTGAACCCGGCCAGGGCGGCGAGTGGGCCTTCGGGCCCGGGCTCGCCGCCGACCCGGCCCACTGGCCACCGGGCAACCCGTTGATCGACGAGTCCATCGCCGCGGATGGGCTGACCGGCCGGATCACCGTGCCGCTCCGGGCGCGCGGCGCGCTGCTCGGGGTCGTCGCCTTCTCCCGTCTCGACCGGCCCGAGGCCTTCACCGCCGACGACCTGATCCTCGCCGAGGAGCTGACCGCCAAGGCAGCCGTCGCCATCGACAACGCCCGCCGGTACTCGCGCGAGCGCACGACCGCGCTGACCCTGCAACGCAGCCTGCTGCCGCAGGGGTTGCCGGACCATGAGGCGGTCGAAGTGGCATCCCGCTACCTGCCCGGCGGGGCCGGTGCGGAAGTGGGCGGTGACTGGTTCGACGTTATTCCGCTGTCCGGCGCCCGGGTCGCCCTGGTCGTCGGCGATGTCGTCGGTCACGGCCTGCACGCCTCGGCCAGCATGGGCCGGCTACGGACGGCGGTCCGCACCCTCGCCGACGTGGACCTGCCGCCGGACGAGCTGCTGACCCACCTGGACGACCTGGTCCTCCACCTCGCCGGCGACCTCCAGCCCGGCGGCCACTTCCAGCCGGCCGGCGAGTCCGGGGCCACCTGCCTCTACACCGTCTACGACCCAGTCTCCCGCCGGTTCACGCTGGCGAGCGCCGGCCATCCGCTGCCGCTGATCGTCTCCCCGGACGGCACCAGGACCTCGGTAGCCGCCCAGCCGGGACCTCCGCTCGGCATCGGCGGGCTGCCTTTCGAGTCCACCGAGCTCGAACTGCCCGAGGGCAGCCTGCTCGCCCTCTTCACCGACGGACTGCTGGAAAGCCGTGAGCGCGACGTCGATGAGGGGATCGCCGAACTGCAGCGGGTCCTGAACCACCCGGCCGTCTCACTGGAGGCCCTGTGCGACACGGTGATCGACGCGATGCTCCCCGATCGCCGCACCGACGACGCCGCCCTGCTCCTCGCTCGCACGCACGCGCTGGCTCGCCATCACGTCGCCGACTGGGACGTAGAGCCCGACCCCGCGCAGGTGCCGCAGGCCAGGAAGTTCGCCGTCGACCAGGTGGACGCCTGGGGCCTGGAGGAGGCGGCCTTCGTCACCGAGCTGGTCGTCAGCGAACTGGTCACCAACGCCATCAGATACGGCGAGCCGCCGATCAAGCTGCGGCTGATTCGCGATACCTCCCTGATCTGCGAGGTCTCCGACGCCAGTAACACCGCTCCGCACCTGCGCCGGGCCCGCGCCTTCGACGAGGGCGGCCGGGGCCTGTTGCTCGTCGCCCAGCTCACCCAAGGGTGGGGCACCCGGCACACCACCAACGGCAAGACGATCTGGTGCGCGCAGGCCCTCCCCCAGTCTGAGTCGAGAGGTTGCCGTAGCCCACCGTGAGGGAATCGCCTATGAACTCGATCTGGCGGTTGCGGGCTGCCGGTTTGCTCAGTACCGCACCTCCGGGCGCGGCGACGAAGCCTCCGAATGTGCTGGTGTCCCCAGGGGTGTCGTTGCGCTTGACGAGCCGGACGGTGTGCGTGCTGTTGGACAGGCCGTTGATCCAGTGCGTGGTAGTGCCGGGCGTGACGAGCGTGGCAACGGTCGATCCGTCGATCTGGACGTCGTAGTCGGCGGCCGAGTCGTCGATCACGATGCCCACGCCGGTGCCGCTGACACGGCCCTCGAAGTACACGCCGGGCCAGCTGTACTCCACCGTGTTTCCGTTCTCCTTGACCCGCCCCGCGGTGTGCACCTGCGCCGGCACTCCCGTCGCGCGGACCAGTTGCCACCGCTGGTTGGCGCCACCCCAGTCGGTGAACTGCACGACCGTGCCGCCGTCCGCGGTGGAGGCGTTCTCCACCTCGACCGCCTTACCGCTGTTGCGGTTGATCAGCCGGACATAACCATCCGACGAATCCTCCAGCCGGAACTGCTGATTGGTGCCGTTGGCGTCGCCCCACTGCACGATGTCCGCATGGTCGGCCGTGGAGTAATTGAGGACGTCCAGCACCTTGCCGGAGTGCTGCGCCTTCAACCGGTAATAACCACCGCCCGAGTCCACGAACTGGAACCGCTGATTGGCATGGTCGGTGCGGGTCCACTGCGTGAGGCCCGCCCCGTCGGCGGTGCTGACACCCGCCACATCCAGCACCTTGCCACTGCCCCGATTGACCAGCACGTATGACGCGTTCGTATCCACCGTGGCCGCCTGAGCCGTCCCGGCGGGACCCAAGGCCGTCAGGAGCGTTGCCATGAGGCCGGTCACCGCGGCGAGCACGGCCGTTCGCCTCCCGCGACGCCACCACGGAAATGTGGATGTCATCGAGAGTCGTCCTCCACCTTCTCGAAGAAGAACTCGTGTTTGAGGAAGGAGACGTCGTACTCGTGACCGGCCTGAGGAGGCAGCAGCTGGGAGGCCTGGAACAGGCGCCACCCGTCGTGCAGCGCGGCAAGCCCTGTGGGATAGGGCGGCTCGTCGCTGTCACCGGTCGTCGGGCGGGTCCGGCCGGTCCCGTCGTATCGGGACCAGCCCACGACGTCGGAGTCCAGTGCCGACGTAGCGAGGTAAAGAACCAGAACCTGCTGCCTCATGCGTGACTCCCCAGGGTCGGCCGGTTGCTGACGCGCGTGACCCAGTACTCGACGTCGAACGAGTCGTCACCAGTCAGGGCCCGCCACAGCAGGACCCGGTTGTAGATCTCCAGTCGGGCCGTGGCCTGCTCGTACCAGGGGAGGTACGTGTTGAGTTCCGCGGTCACCGCGGGGTCGTGCAGGTCGGAGACGTCCCACAGGCGTACTTGCGGCACGGTCGGGTTGAGGCGGATTTTGTACATGTAGCGACGGCCCGCGGTGTCGTTGCGTCGGCCACCGTGCCAGATGCCGTGGTGCACGAGAACGACAGTGCCTGCAGGGCAGGTCAGACGGGTCTGCCCCCTGAGGTTCTGGACGCGGCCGACATCCGTCTCGTTGATCCTGCGCAGATGGCTTCCGGGCACACTGAGGGTGCCGCCCATCTCGGCGGTCACCTCGTGCGGGTAGTACATGAGCTGGATGTCGAACGCATCCGGCCGCACGTCGATGATGGCGTCGCCATGGAGCGGTTGCGCCTGTCCCTCGTGCGGCTCGCGCACATGAACCGCATGGTGGTCGACGGTCGGCTCGGGGCCGACCATGCTCTCGACAGCGCCTGCGACGACCGGCAGGGTGAGCAGCTCGTGGACGAAGGTGTCCTGCGCGAACGCCCCGCCCAGCGGAGTGCCGTAGGCCACACCCGGCAGGCCCTCGGTCAAGGTCGTGATGGCCCGTTCATTGATCTCCTGCGGCACCACCCCGTCCAGGCGCAGGAATCCCTGCGCGGCGAAGCGCGCCACCTGAACCGATGTCAGGAGTTGCTTACTGGTTGACATGCGACGAACGTACGTGCCGAGTCTCGATCGGTCGTGGGCTGAATTCATCCAGTGCTGGTAATTTTCCATCCTCGTGAAACACGCAGCCGTACGGCTCGACGAGGCGCCCACCGTGGTCAATGCCGGCATCGGGGTGCACGGCGTCTCCAGCGCCCACGACGTCTTCCGGCTGCCCGACCTGTGGCAGCTGCACCTCTACAACTACGAGGGTGCACTGTCCCTCGGGCAGTCGGTCCACCCCATACGCCCCGGCCACGTCAGCCTGGTGCCGCCGAACACGGAGGTGCACTTTCACTACCGGGGCAGGTCGGAGCATTTCTACGTCCACCTGCGGCTGCACGACGGCGGCACCGCGCGGTGGGTACCCGTGATGCAGGACGCCGCGGCCGAGAGCACACGCCTGGCCGATCTGCTCCGCGGCGCCGTGATGGCGACGCCGAATTCTCCCCCGCGAGCCACGGCCGAGGTCTGGACCGCTCTGTGGCGCATCGCCGAGTTGCCGAGGGGCGTTGGAGCCGGGCGCCGCCACCCCTTTGTGGCCGCCGCACAGGCCTACGTCGAGGAACACCTGGCCGGCCCGCTGTCCGTACCGGACGTCGCACGCGCCGTCGGAATCTCCCACACACACCTGACGCGTGTGTTCCGTGGCGAAACCGGCCTCACCGTCGTGTCGTACATCCGGCACCGACGCCTTCAACGCGCCCGCCATCTCCTGTTGTCCTCCACCCTGTCCATCACCGCCATCGCCGCGGCCGTGGGCATCGCCGATCTCCAGGCCTTCAACAAGGCCTGCCGCCGTGAATTCGGTGCAAGCCCGCGCGACGTACGTGCGGCCGGCCCTGCGGGGCTGGACGGCCGAGGACCGTGAGCGGTGCCGACGGAGATGCGTTTCGCGGGCCCCTGAACCACCGCTTCGCAAGGAGACATGGCGCCCGCACGCATAGCCAGCACCAGAACTATGTTGGCTCACCACATGTGCGTCTGACCTGCGCCTTTCTACCGTGTGCCGATACCTACCCGTCCCCACCGCACACGAGGAAGTGGCGCACATGGCCTCCGGAACCACCGCTCCCCCACCACCCGGCAACCTCAAGCGCATCGTCGCAGCCAGTCTCATCGGCACCACCATCGAGTGGTACGACTTCTTCCTCTACGGATCCGCCGCCGCCCTCGTCTTCAACAAGCTGTTCTTTCCGGACTCCGACCCCCTCGTCGGCACCCTGCTGTCGTTCCTGACCTACGCCGTCGGATTCGCCGCGCGACCTCTGGGCGCGCTGGTCTTCGGGCACTACGGGGACCGGCTCGGGCGCAAGAAGCTGTTGGTGCTGAGCCTGCTTCTGATGGGTGGGGCGACCTTCGCGATCGGGCTGTTGCCGACGCACGCGACCATCGGGTCCACGGCGCCGGTGCTGCTGACCGTGTTGCGGCTCGTTCAGGGATTCGCGCTCGGTGGTGAGTGGGGCGGAGCCGTGCTGCTGGTTTCGGAGCACGGGGACGCGCGACGGCGTGGGTTCTGGGCCTCGTGGCCGCAGACCGGTGCGCCCGCGGGTCAGTTGCTCGCGACCGGTGTGCTGTCCCTGCTGACGGCCGTGCTGTCGGACAGTGCCTTCGGCAGTTGGGGCTGGCGGATCCCGTTCCTGCTCTCCGGTGTGCTGGTGATCGTCGGTTTGTGGATTCGTCTGTCTGTCGATGAATCGCCTGTCTTCAAGGAGGCGCTGGCGCAGGCGGAGGCACGCAAGGTCGCGCACACGGACACGGCGGACGCCGAGAAGCTGCCGCTGGTCTCCGTACTACGGCACCACTGGCGTGACGTGCTGGTGGCCATGGGCGCGCGTATGGCGGAGAACATCAGTTACTACGTCATCACGGCGTTCATCCTCGTCTACGCCACCACATCCGCCGGCCTCTCCAAGCAGACGGCGCTCAACGCGGTTCTCATCGCCTCGGCCGTGCACTTCGCGGTCATCCCGGGCTGGGGCGCGCTGTCGGACCGGATCGGCCGCCGTCCCGTCTATCTGCTGGGCGCGGCCGGAATCGGGCTGTGGATGTTCCCGTTCTTCTCGCTCATCGACACGGGAGGCTTCGGCAACCTGCTCCTCGCCGTGACCGTGGGCCTGGTGTTGCACGGCGCCATGTATGCGCCCCAGGCCGCCTTCTTCTCCGAGATGTTCGCGACCCGGATGCGCTACTCCGGTGCTTCGATCGGCGCCCAGTTCGCCTCGGTCGCGGCAGGTGCGCCGGCACCGCTGATCGCCACCGCGTTGCTGGACGCTTACGGCAGCTCCACCCCGATCGCCCTGTACGTCATCTCCGCGGCCGTCCTGACGCTGGTTGCGGTCGGCCTGGCGAAGGAGACCCGTCACCGGGATCTGGCCGACGTCGAAGCCTCGGCGGGCGCGGAGCCCGCGGCGGCTCGTGCGGCGGACGCGCACACCGTCTGAGGACCGGCCCGAAGGGCCATCCCCTGCCGGCGGCCCCCGCACGCCCACGCGTGCGGGGGTCAGCGCTGCGTCTGTGCCGACAACTTGTGCAGGCGCAGGGCCAGTTGGATCTCCAGGACACGCGCGGGGCTCTGCCAGTCGGCGCCGAGGAGGTGGCCGACGCGCTCCAGGCGCTGCGCGACCGTGTTCACATGGACGTGCAGCTCGTCCTTGGTCCGGGCCGGGCTCATCCCGCAGGCGAAGTACGCGTCGAGGGTGTGCAGCAGGTCGGTGCCGCGCCGTTCGTCGTATGCGACGACCTGGCCGATCGTACGGTCGACGAAGCCCGCGATGTCCCGGTCCCCCGCCAGCAGCAGCCCGAGGAACCCGAAGTCCTCGGCGGCTGCGCCGTCCCCGGAGCGGCCGAGCAGCCGCAGCGCGTCCAGGCAGCGTCTGCTCTCCTCATAGGCGGCGGCTACGGCGTCGGGGTGTGCGGCCAACTCCTCGACCGGAGCGGAGGCGCCGACGGTGACCGCCTCTTGGACGGCTGTTCCGAGGTGCCGGGCGGCGCGGCGGGCCACGGCCGTGGCCGTCTCCCCTGTCTCGAGGGGCAGGAGCAGCACGGTGCCGCCGTCACGGGCCACTGCCAGACCCTGCCGGGTCGCGGCGAGGTGGGACGCGGCGGACCACAGGCGTCTGCGGGCGGCCGCCTCCTGATCGGCGTCGGCCGCTACGGCGTCCAGGCGGGCGGCGAGGACGACATGGGTGGCGTCGAGGTCGGCGTACAGCCGCGCCGCACGCTCGCGCAGCAGCCGCGGGTCGCGGTCGCGGGCGTCGAGCAGGTCGTCCAACAGCTCGCCCCGGACGCGCTGTTCGGCGTCGGCCGCGGAGCGTCGGGCGAGGAGGAGCAGGGAGGTGACCGTGGCGGCCCGCTCCAGAGTGCGTTGGTCCACGGGGTCGAGGCCGGGGTGGCCGCGCAGCACCAGTGCACCGAGGAGTTCGCCGCCCGCGACCACGGCGGCGATCCAGTCGTCGCCGTGCCGTACCGCGTGGCCTTCGGCGCGGGAGGCCTCCAGGGCCTTGGCCGGTGCGTCGATGGCCGCCGCGAACTCGACTGCACCGTCGAGGACTTGGGAGACGGCGGCGGCCACGTCGTGCACCCCGCCGCCGTGCAGGACGAGTTGGGCGAGCCGGTCGTGCACGTCGGAGGCCCGTTCGATGACTCCGCTGCGGTCGCGGATGATCTCGTTGGCCCGTTCCAGATCGGCGAGCGCCGAGCGGGTCTCGCTGAGCAGGTTCGCGGTGTCGAGGGCGGCAGCGGCGAGGGCGGCGAAGGAGCCGAGCAGCGCGATCTGCTCCCGCTCGAAGACCCGGGCGCGCCGGTCCGCCGCGAAGAGGACCCCGATGACATGGTGGCCCAGCATCAGCGGCACGCCGAGGATGGCGACCAGCCCTTCGTCACGCACTCCGGCGTCGATGGTGAGGGTGTGCTGGAAGCGGCCGTCCTTGAAGTAGTCGTCGGTGACGTAGGGGCGGGCGGTCTGCGCGACGAGTCCGCCGAGGCCCTCCCCCATGCCGAGCCGCAGCTGCTGGAAGCGGGCCGCGACCGAGCCCTCGGTCACCCGCATATAGGTGTCGCCCCTGGCCGGGTCGTTCAGGCTGAGATAGGCGACGTCCGTGCCGAGCAGGGACCGGGCGCGCTGCACGATCGCCTGGAGTACGGCGTCCAGGTCCCGCAGGCCGGCCAGGTCGTGGGCCGTCTCGAACAGGGCGGAGAGCTCGGCTTCGCGCCTGCGCCGTCCCTCCAGCTCGGAGCGGACCCGCAGGGCGAGCAGCTTGGCCTGCTCGAGGGCGACGATCCATTCGGTGGATCTGCCCTCGGCGCGGGCGAGCAGCACCGGCTGCTCGTAGGCATCGGCGGACGCGCCCCTGGCCAGCAGCTCGAGGAACGGCGTCTCGGCGCTGCTCAGGGGCGCTCCGGCAGCGCCTGGTGAGCGCTCGGCTGGGTGCACGTGATCGCGGGACATGCCGACAGGATTGCTCATCGCACCGCCACCCCGTCAGCCCTGTGGATAACTCGATTCTCCGCCGGCCCCGGCCGGTCAGTGCGCGGTCCAGCCACCGTCGAGTACCAGGGAGGTACCGGTGACGAAGGAGGCCTGCGGGCTGCACAGGTACGCCACGGCCTCGGCGACCTCCTCCGGTTCGATCAGCCGCTTGACCGCGCTGTCCTGCAACAGCACCTCGGACAGCACGCGCTCCGTGGGAATGCCGTGCGCCCGGGCCTGGTCGGCGAGCTGCTTCTCGACCAGTGGGGTGCGCACATAGGCGGGGTTCACACAGTTGGAGGTGACGCCATGGGGTGCGCCCTCCAGGGCGGCGGTCTTGGAGAGTCCTTCCAGACCATGTTTGGCGGCCACATAGGCCGACTTGAAGGCCGAGGCACGCAGCCCATGTACGGAGGACACATTGACGATCCGGCCCCAGCCCTGCCCGTACATATGGGGCAGGGCACCACGGATGAGCCGGAACGGCGCCTCCAGCATCACGGTGAGCACCGTGTGGAAGACGTCGGGCGGGAACTCCTCGATGGGCCGTACCAGTTGCAGCCCGGCGTTGTTGACGAGGACGTCAGTCCCGGAGGCGGCGAGTTCGGCGGCGTCCAGGTCGGTGAGGTCGAGGACGTGCGGTTCGACAGCGCCCGCGAGCCCTCGGGCGCCTTCGGCGAGTTCCTCCAGGCCCGTGGCGTCCCGGTCGACCGCTCTCACCTTGGCCCCTGCGGCCGCGAGCCGTAGCGCACAGGCGCGTCCGATGCCGCCGGCGGCTCCGGTGACAAGCGCGGTGCGGCCGCCGAGGTCGAGCGAGGAAGGCAAGGACGAGCCTTGAGCCGGGAGGATGCTGGGCGGGGTCATGGCTCGACCCTAGGCAGCACCCACGCCAGACCACATATGGTCACAACCCATACTTCAGTCTGAGGTCATAGGCTCGAACCACGTGGGTTCATCAGCCAGCGCCTGCTTGATCCGAAACAGCTGGCCGTCGTCCATCTGGGGCAGCGCGTCCACGTCGTACCAGCCCACCTGAACCGATTCGTCGTCGTTCACCCGCGCCTCGCCGCCGACGGCCCGGCAGCGGAGGGTGATGTCCATGAACTGGCACTGGTCACCGTTGGGATAGGTGACTTCTCTGGTGGACCTGACGAGTACGACCCGTTCGGGGACGCACCGGACACCCGTCTCCTCGTAGACCTCCCGCACGGCGCAGGCCGCGGGCTGCTCGCCCGGGTCGGGAATGCCGGTGATCACGGTCCACTTGTGGTTGTCCGCACGCTGCCCCAGCAGGACCCGCCCCTCGTCGTCGAAGACGACGGCGCTGATCCCGGGAAGCCACAGCAGTTGCTGACCGGCGGAGGCCCGGATCGTACGAATGAAGTCAGGAGTAGCCATGTCCCCGACCCTAACGGGCCGGTGGCAGCGCCCCCGGCGGGTTCCGGGGGCGTGTGACCGGCGTACAGCTACACGTCACCGGCGCGCCGCGCGCGGATCCCGGCGCCGATCGCCCAGCCGAGACCGCCCGCGGCGACCAGCACGAGTGCGATCTCCGGCAGGATGCCGAGGCGCGTGGCCGGCGTCTCGGAGGAGCGCAGCGGGACCTTCTGGACGAGCGAGTCCGCCTCGAACATGCCGGTCCTCTGGGTGATCTCGCCGTCCGGCATGATGATCGCGCTGACGCCGCTGGTCACCGGAACCGTGACGGTCCGGCTGTGCTCGACGGCGCGGACCCGGGACATGGCGAGCTGCTGGTAGGTCATCTCGCTGCGGTCGAAGGTGGCGTTGTTGCTCGGCACGGAGATCATCTGCGCGCCGTCGACGACCTCGGAGCGCACGGCCCAGTCGAAGGCCGCCTCGTAGCAGGTGACGAGACCGACCTTGGTGCCGTCCATGGTGAACACGCCCGGCTCGCTGCCGCGGCTGAAGTCCTTGCGGACCATCGAGGTCCAGTTCTCGTTGATCGCCCCGACGAGCGAGCGCAGCGGCAGGTACTCGCCGAACGGCTGGATCTGCCGCTTGTCGTAGGTGTCGACAGGGCCCTTGTCGGGGTCCCACAGGATCTGCTCGTTCAGCAGCCTGCCGTCCCGCTCGACGACGCCGCCCACCGAGATGGGAGCACCGATCGCCTTGGCGGCCTTGTCGATGACGGCGCGGGCGTCGGCGTTGGCGAAGGGGTCGATGTCGGAAGAGTTCTCGGGCCACAGCACGAAGTCGGGCCGGGCGACCTTCCCCGCCTTGACCTCGGCGGCCAGGCGCTCGGTCTCCCGCGCGTGGTAGTCCAGTACGGCCCGTCGCTGGGAGTTGAAGTCCAGCCCCGCACGCGGCACGTTGCCCTGGATGACGGCGACGGTCGCGGTGCCGTCCTCGGCCTTGTCGCTGACCAGCGGCCGTGCGGCCACGGCGCCCACCACGGGTACCGCCACGCTCAGCAGGGCCACGGCTGCGGCGGACCGCTGGACGGCCCGCGTGCGCCGTCGTTCCACGGCCAGGCGTACGAGCTCGTACAGACCGAAGCCGCACAGGACGACCGCGAAGCCGAGCACCGGAGTGCCACCCAAGGCGGCCAGCGGGAGGAAGACACCGTCGGCCTGGCCAAACGCGATCTTGCCCCAGGGGAAGCCGTTGAACGGCGCACGCGCGCGTGCCGCCTCTCCGGCGATCCACAGCGCCGCGGCCCACACCGGCCAGCCCGGCAGCTTCGACACCGCGGCCACTCCCGCGCCCACCAGCGCGACGAAGACCGCCTCGATCACGACGAGTGCGAGCCAGGGGCCGGGGCCCACCTCCACGCCGGTCCACACCAGCAGCGGCAGCAGGAAGCCGAGGCCGAAGAGATAGCCGAGGCCGAGTCCCGCCTTCCAGCTGCGGCCACGCAGCACCCAGCCGAAGATCGCGAAGGCCGGCAGGGACAGCCACCACAGGGTGCGCGGTGGGAAGCTGACGTAGAGCAGCACTCCGGAGAGCGCCGCGGCGAGGGCCGGAACCAGACGCACGAGCCGTGCCGCGCGCGAGGTGGGCGCGATCTGCGGCTCAACCTGGTCCGACTCGTCCACGGAGGTTGCGGTGACGGTCACTCGGGGAGTGTACGGCGGTTGACCTTGGCAGGGACAGCGAGGTCGGTGGGCGAGGCATCGCAGTCCCAGGCACTCGGGTCGGGCGCGGCATCGCAGTCCCAAGCACTCGGGCGAGGCATCGTTCCTGCACGACACGTCCACAAACCGGCCATAAGCCGTTACGGTATGCCCCGAACCTCAGTCGTATCGCGGTCAGGTCCGGGCGGCCGAGGTTGCGTCACAGGTCGGGGGACCGGTTTCGGGGGGCGGGGTGGGTTTCGCGGGGATGACGTCCTCGGCACGTCCGGAAGAGGACGGAGCCAGACGAAACGTTTCTGACGCGGCGGGCGTCGTGGTGCTGGGGGCATGCGCCGCCTGGTCGCTGATCTCGGCCGCCGTGCACGACGGCCGCCCCGAAGGTGTGCTGCTCGCGATCCTCGCCGTGGCCGCCGGCTATGCCGCGGGACGGATCGGCGGCGCACTGCTGCCGGTCGCCGTACCCTGCGCCGCGGCCCTGGCCGGAGTGGGTCTGACGCTGACGGTTCCGCATCTGTCCCCGGGCCCTCAGCTCGTCGCCCCGCTGGGTCACGCCGGAGCCACTGCCGCCGTACTGACCCTCGCCACCGGCGCCGCCTGCTGCGCCGCCTGGTCCGCCTCGGCACCGCTCGTGCGTCTGGGCCTGCGCGTGCTCGCCGCCGGAATCACCGTGACCGCGGCGGTCCTGGGCTCGACCAGCGGCTTCGTCACCTGTTCCGCCGTCGTGCTGTGCTCGCTCGCGGCCGGCCATCTCCGCCATCGTGGGGTGGGCATAGCCGGACTGGCCCTGGCGGCGGCCTCCGCCACCGGCCTGACCTGGGCTGTCGCCGGGAACGCGGTGCCCGGCGGACTGCTCGCCTGGCTGGAGGGTCAGCTGACCCGGCACCGGATCCAGCTCTGGCACGACGCGCTGCACCTGGCGCGCGAGGACCTCGCCCTGGGCGTGGGCCCGGGTCGCTTCGGGGAGCTCAGTGAGACGGCGACCGGGACGCTGCTGTCCGACGGCAAGCCGCACTCGGCGCCCTTGCAGCAGGCGGCCGAGCAGGGAGTCGTCGGCCTGCTGCTGCTCGCGGCGGCCTTCTGCTGGATGCTGTTCGCGCTGTGGCGCACCGCTCGTCCGACCCCTGTCGCGCTCACCGCGGGCGCGGCCCTGACCGCACTGGCGGCCATCGCCGCGGTCGGCAACGCCCTCAGCTTCACCACGGTGTCCGTGGGTGCCGGCCTGCTGGCGGGGCTGGCCACGGCACGCCCGATCACCCTTGAGTCGACACACAGCGAGAACGACGTACGCGCGCGTGGCGACCGGACAGCCCCATAACCCGACACACGACAGTGTTGGCCACACACATGGGTCCAACAGCCACCCTCAGTGGCGAACAGCGTCAGAGCGCCGTGTCGGCCGCTCGAGTCCGCAGCCGCTCCGTGATGACCCGCACGGCCACCTCCGCGTCGTCCACGGTGACGGTGAACGTGTGGCCGTCCCACAGCCGCAGCACCAGGCCCTCACCACGGCGTACGACGACCGCGGTGCCCTTGTCGGGCCGCCACCTGTAGCCCCAGCCACCCCAGTGGCGCGGAGTGACGAGCGGGAGGAACTCGGCACCCACGACCTCGGACAAGGGGATACGGCGGCGCGGCACACCGATGTGGCCGCAGCGCACCTCAAGGCACTCCTGGTCGACCTTCAGGGCGACGTGCACGAACGCGAGAGTGCCGAAGAGGACCAGCAGCCCGGCCGCGATGCAGCCCACTACAGCCATGACCAGGGGGGCGCCGCCGCCCGTCAACGGCGAGTCGACCGCCAGCTCGATGCCGAGCGCCATGCAGGCGGCACCGGCGAGCGCCAGCAGCCACTGGACCCGGTTGGTCGCCCGCCCGGTCCACACATCGGGATGCGGCTTCCTGCCGTGGGGGTGGTCCCTCATGGCTATGAGGTTACTCAGGATTCGCTGCGCTGGTACCGCGTCGCGCAGGGTGACTGCGCCGACCGGGCCACGGCGGACCGAAGGCGTCCGTTTCATGACAGCCGGATGGTGACCGCCGACCACGACCGCGGGTTCATCACCGGCCGGTCCATGCCCACCGGTGGCGACCGTCGGTCACTGCGCGGGGCTGACCGCCTGGAACAGACGCCCTTCCGCATAGGCCAGAGCGGGCTCGGGGAGCTTGCCCTCGCGGCCGCTCAGCAGCACGGTCAGGGTGCCCGTCGCCGACGCCGCGGGGGCGGGCTGCTCGCCGATTCGGCGCAGCGCCTGTGCGGCGACGGCCCCGGCGGAGCCGTGCAGGACGAGCGGCGGGAATCCGGGGCGCTGGACGGCGGTGCGGATGCGGTCGGCGACGAGTTCGTAGTGCGTACAGCCCAGGACCACGGTCGTCACGTCCTCGGGGGTCAGGGCGGCGGCCGCTGCGACGGTGGCCTCGATCGACGGTTCGTCCGCGTGCTCGACCGCTTCCGCCAGCCCGAAGCACGGCACTTCGGTGACGGTCACGCCGCCGGCGAAGTCCCGGATCAGTCCGCGCTGGTAGGGGCTGCCGGTGGTGGCGGGGGTGGCCCAGATCGCGACGGGGCCGCCGCCGGCCGCGGCCGGCTTGATCGCCGGGACCGTGCCGATGACCGGTATCGCGGGTTCGAGGCGCGCCCGCAGGGTGGGCAGCGCGTGCACGGTCGCGGTGTTGCAGCCGACGATCAGGGCGTCGGGCCGGTGCGCTGCGGCGGCGTCGGCGACGGCCGCGGCGCGGCGCGTGAGGTCTTCGGGAGTCCTGGGGCCCCAGGGCATTCCGTCGGGGTCGAGTGAGAGCACGAGATCTGCGTCGGGTCGCAGCCGCCGTACCGCGGCCGTGGCCGCCAGCAAGCCGATTCCGGAGTCCATCAGCGCGATCTTCACCCGGCCACGATAGACGATGGGCCCTTGCGGGCGGCCTCGGTGGGGCAGACTGCGCGGGTGAGCGCCTTCGCGTGGACCGCCGCCGGATCACTCGCCGCCTGGCTGTGGCTGCTCCTGTGCCAGGGCTTCTTCTGGCGCACGGACGTCAGGCTCCCGCAGCGGAGCTCGCCGCAGGAGTGGCCCTCGGTCTGCGTCGTCGTACCGGCCCGCGACGAGGCGGCGGTGCTTGCGCTGAGCCTGCCGTCGCTGCTCGCCCAGGACTACCCCGGGCAGGCAGAGATCTTCCTGATCGACGACGGCAGTTCGGACGGCACCGGGGAGCTGGCTCGCGAGCTCGCACGGCGCCACGGCGGGCTGCCGCTGACAGTGGACTCCCCCGGCGAGCCGCCCGCCGGCTGGACGGGCAAGCTCTGGGCGGTGCGGCACGGCATCGGACTGGCACGCGCGCGTGCCCCCGAGTACCTGCTGCTGACGGACGCCGACATCGCGCATGCGCCCGACAGCCTGCGCGAGCTTGTCTCGGCCGCGGGCAGCGGCGGTTTCGACGTCGTCTCGCAGATGGCGCGGCTGCGGGTGGAGAGCCTTTGGGAACGTCTGGTCGTGCCGGCGTTCGTCTACTTCTTCGCGCAGCTGTATCCGTTCCGCCGGATCGGCAGGAAGGGGTCGCGGACGGCAGCCGCCGCAGGGGGCTGCATCCTGCTGCGGGCCGAGACCGCCGAGCGGGCGCGGATCCCGGACGCGATCCGAGACGCCGTCATCGACGACGTGGCGCTCGCGCGCGCCGTCAAGCGCGGCGGCGGGCACATCTGGCTGGGGCTGGCCGAGCGGGTGGACAGCGTGCGCCCGTATCCGCGCCTGCGCGACCTGTGGCGGATGGTCTCGCGCAGCGCGTACGCGCAGCTCCGGCACAACCCGGTGGTGCTGGCCGGGACGGTCGCGGGGCTCGCGCTGGTGTATCTGGTGCCGCCGATGGCCCTGGTGACGGGCCTGGCGGGTGAGGATACGGCGACGGCGGTCGGCGGCGGTCTCGCGTGGCTGGTGATGACGGGCACGTATGTCCCGATGCTCCGCTACTACCGCCTGCCGCTGTGGCTCGCTCCCCTGCTGCCGTTCACCGCGTTCCTCTATCTCCTGATGACGGTCGATTCCGCGGTGCAGCATTACCGGGGGCGGGGTGCGGCCTGGAAGGGCCGCACCTACTCGCGTCCGGACGCGCTGACCGACGAGGCCTGACCTACTTGCGGCCGGGCGTCCAGTTCATGCCCCAGCCGTAGGCGTAGTCGACCGTGCGCTGCGGGCTGACACCGCGCTCGGGCACGAGGTAGCGGGCCTCGCGCTGGACGACCAGGTCGTTGCCGGTGTTGGTGATCAGGGCGAGCGCGCACACCGTCGAGGGGACCGTGCACTCGTCGAGCGAGAAGTCGATCGGGGCGCCGTGCTGCGGTGTGAGGGTGACCGTCGCGTGCAGGTCGGCGAAGGAGCGAGCACCCTGGTAGATCGTCACGAAGATCAGGATGCGCCGGAAGGCCCGCTGCTGGTCGAGGTTGACGGTGAGGTTCTCGCCGCTGGACACGGCACCGGTGCGGTCGTCGCCGTCGAGGTGGATGTACGGCGGCTGGTGCAGGGCGCCGTAGGCGTTGCCGAGGGACTGGATGACTCCCTTGCTGCCGTCCATCAGCTCGTACAGGGCGCACAGGTCGAGGTCGAGGTCATTGTGCATGGCGACCGGGCGGCCCAGCTTGCTCGCCCAGCCCGAGAACTGCTTGCGCACCTCCCAGTTGAGGTTCACGCGCATGGCGCCCGAGGTGCCGCCCTGCTTGGTCAGCGAGACCGAGGGGGCCGCCTTGGTGAGCGTGACCTTGCTCAGGCTGACCGGCGGCGCCTGGGGCGCGGGCGGGGGGACCGGCGGCATGGCGGGCGGCTGCATGGTCGCCGGTGGGGCCATGGGAGGCGGCGGGGTCGTCGAGGGGGCGGCCTGTGGGGCCGCGGCGGGCGCCGCCTGCTGGGGTTCGTCGACCGTGATGCCGTAGTCGGTGGCCAGGCCCGCCAGGCCGGTGCCATAGCCCTGGCCGACGGCACGGAACTTCCAGGCGCCCTGGCGGCGGTAGAACTCACCGAGGACGAAAGCGGTTTCGACGCCGGCGCCCGTGCTGTCGAAGCGTGCGATGACCGTGCCCTGGGCCGCGTCCTTGACCTCGATGTAGAGGTCCGGCACCTGGCCGAACGATCCGCCGTCCGAGGAGGCGGCGAGGATCACGGTCTCGATGGCGGGCTCCACGCGCGCGAGGTCGACGAGCAGGCTGTCGGTCACCCGGCCGCCGGCGTCCCGCTTGCCCTCGTGCCGGACGGCGCCGGAGGAGTGCTCGGGCTGGTTGTAGAAGACGAAGTCGGCGTCGGAGCGGACCTTTCCGCCGACGAGCAACAGCGCCGAGGCGTCCGCGTCGGGCACGCCCGGTCCGGAGCCCCAGCCCAATTCGACCCGCAGTGCCGTCGTCGGCACCGGAGCATTCGATCCCTTCGGCATTGACATGTCCGCCCCCACTCAACGGCTCTCCGCGCCAGGGATGCCCCTGTCGCTCATTGGGTTCTTGTACAGGGTCAACCTATTCTCCGCGACATCGAACTCCCACGAGGGGCACGGAAACACCCGTGGTCAACCTGCGGTAACCCGCTCGGAACTCGGCATTTACACGATCAGAACGCTGATTGGCGTCCCTTTTTGCCAAGTTCGCTCGCATTGGGGATCCAGCGTCACTGCGGACACATAAAACAACCCTCTTATCGGTCTCCCCAACCAGCACATCGTGGGCTTACCTTATGTGCCATGACCTCCCCCCGCTCCACCTATGGCGGCGGCTACTACTCCGCCTCCTTCCCGGACACCCCGATCTACGACAGGCTCGTCGCCGAGCGGGGCACCCCGCAGATCGCCCCGATCCGGGTCCCCGCTGCGTACGACATGCCGGGCAGCCACCTGCCCGCCCTGCCGTCGGCACTGCCCGCCCTCCCGGCGGCACCTTCCCAGCCCTCCTACGGCTATCCGCAGGCCCAGCAGCCCGCTCCGCTGCAGCAGGCGCCCGCGGCCTACATCCCGCAGCAGGCGCCCCCGCGCGGCTACCCGGGTCCGCAGGCCCAGCAGCCTCGGCCGGTGGCCCCTGGCGGCATGGGCTACGAGGCCATGCGCCCCGCGGCTCCCCGTCCCGCCGCGGCGCCCTACCAGGACCCGTACAACAACCAGCAGTACCGCGGCTACTGACCCGTTCCCCCGGGGCTGTCGGCGCCACCTGGCACGATGGCCTCATGGGGTATGCACAGTTGCAGTCGATTCACGTTCATCCGGTCAAGGCGTTCCGGGGCGCAGCGCACCCGGAAGCCGTCGTGGAGCCCTGGGGGCCGGCCGGTGACCGACGCTGGATGCTGATCGACGCCGGGGGAAAGGTCGTGACACAGCGCCAGCAACCACGTCTGGCGCTGGCCGCCGCCGAGCTGCTGCCCGGCGGCGTTCGGCTGACCGCACCCGGCATGGACCCGCTGACCGTGCCCGTGCCGAGCACCGTCGGCACCGTGCCGGTGGAGATCTTCCGCGACAAGGTCGAGGCGGTCCTCGCCGACGACGACGCCGCGCACGCGTGGTGCAGCACCTATCTCGGCGCCGACGTGCGCCTGGTCCACATGCCCGACCCCGGCACGTGCCGGCCCGTCGATCCGGAGTACGCCCTGCCGGGCGAGACCGTCAGCTTCGCCGACGGCTACCCTCTGCTGCTCACCACGACCGCCTCCCTCGACGCCCTCAATTCCCTGATCGCACAGGGTGATCACGCGCACGAGGGCCCGCTGTCCATGAACCGCTTCCGGCCGAACGTCGTCGTGTCGGGCACCGAAGCCTGGGCCGAGGACGACTGGTCGCGCGTCGCCATCGGCGAGGTCACCTTCCGGGTGCCCAAGAAGTGCGGGCGGTGCGTGGTGACCACGACCGACCAGGCCACCGCCGAGCGCGGCAGGGAACCCCTGCTCACCCTGGCCCGACACCGCCGCCTGGACGGCAAGCTGGTGTTCGGCCAGAACCTGGTGCCCCTGCACCGCGGCACGATCCGGGTCGGCGATCCGGTCACGATTCTCGGCTGAGAGGCATCCCGCGGGCGTCGGTCGGACGGGAACCCCGGCCGGGGGCCCGTGCGTTGGGCCCTTCGTGAGAAGTTCATGAAAGGCCCCGGAAGACGTTCATGAAGGGCCCCGGAAGCGGGTGATTTCGCTCTCTCTTCGGCGGGGCCCGCGGGTGAACGGCTCCGCCACGGGCTATCACGGAGCGGGAAGGGGGTGGCCGGGCGATGCGGGCGATCAGCGGACTCTGGCGCTGGCGGCACAATCCGCTGCGCCGTGCGACCGATCTGGCCGAAGCCTGGATCGCTCTCGCGGCGCTGCTGCTGATCCTGGCCGTGACACCCCTGATCGGCGCTCTGGTCGGCGGCCTGGCCCAGGACGCCCTGCAGGAGTCCGTGAGCGAACAGCGCGCGTCCCGCCACATGGTGACGGCGACGGTGGTCCGCAAGGTGGAGGGCACCTCGCTGGAGGTGGACCCCGAGGCGGCCACCGGGCGGGAGATGCGCACCCGGGTCGTGGCCGACTGGACCGCACCGGACGGCACCGCGCACCAGGGCCGGGTGATGGCGAGCCTCGACAGCCCGCGGCCGGGCGACCGCTTCCCGATGTGGACGGATCAGCGGGGCCACACCGTGGCCCGCCCGCTGGACTCCGCGACGGCGGCGACGCACGCCGTGCTCGCCGGATTCGGCGCGGCCCTGCTGACGGCCGGCCTCGTCGAGGGCGGCAGACGGCTGGTCGTCTGGCGCATGGTCCGTCGCCGGTACGCCCGTTGGGACCAGGCATGGGACAGAGCGGGTCCGGACTGGGGCCGGACCGACGCCGGCAGTTGACGGCCTTCTGGCTCTGGTCAACCCACCGCCCGCGCGCACGCTACGGTGGTCCGGCCGAGGTCTTCGGCAGCAGAACCCGCGTACTACGAGGTGGGGGCACATCAACGCCATGGCACAGGGCACGGTCCAGGTGACGCACACCGGCACCTCGCGGTGGCGGCGCCGCACGGGTGAGTACGCATCGCTCGCCGCCGCCCTGGAGGCCGCGGCCGACGGCGACGTCCTCACCGTCGCGCCCGGCACCTACCGGGAGAACCTCGTCGTCCAGCGGGCGGTGACCCTGCGCGGCCCCGAGGGCTCCCCCGGCTCGGTGCGGATCGCACCCGTGGACGGTGTGCCGCTGACGGTGCGTGCCTCGGCCGTGGTCCAGGACCTGCATGTGGAGGGCCAGGACGCGGCGGCGCCCGCGCTGCTGGTCGAGGAGGGCGCCCCGGAGCTGGCGGATGTCCGGATCGTCACGCGGTCCGCGGCCGGCATCGAGGTGCGCGGCGGCGCGCGGCCGACCGTGCGGCGCTGCACCGTCGACAACCCCGCGGGCATCGGCATCGCCGTACTCGACGGCGGGGGCGGCGTGTTCGAGGAGTGCGAGGTCGTCTCGGCCGGGCAGGCCGGCATCGCCGTGCGCGGCGGCGGGCACCCCCGCCTGGAGCGCTGCAGGGTGCATCACGCCTCGGGTTCCGGGCTGACGGCGACCGGTGAGAACTCCGCGCTGGAAGCGGTCGGTTGCGAGGTCTACGAGGTCCGGGGCTCCGGCGTCCAGATCACCGGCCGGGCCACCGCCCACCTCACCGACTGCGATGTGCACCGCACCACGGCCGACGGTGTCACGCTCGACACGGACGCGGTGCTGACGCTGGCCGACTGCCGTATCCACGACATCCCGGAGAACGCGGTCGACCTGCGCTCCCGCTCGGTCCTCACCCTGACCCGCACGACGGTGCGTCAGTTCGGGCGCAACGGCCTGTCGGTGTGGGATCCGGGCACGCGCGTGGACGCCAATCAGTGCGAGATCTTCGACAGCACCGGCGACTACCCGGCGGTGTGGGTCAGCGACGGCGCCACCGCCGTACTGGACTCCTGCCGGGTGCACGACGTGCCGGACGCGCTGTTCGTCCTCGACCGCGGCTCCCGAGTGGACGTCGTCGACAGTGACCTGTCGCAGGTGCGCAACACGGCCGTGTCGGTGAGCGACGGCGCGACCGCGCAGCTCGACGACTGCCGGATCCGGGACGCGGCGACGGGCGCCTGGTTCCGGGACCACGGCAGCGGCGGCACCCTCAACAACTGCACCGTGGACGGCACACAGACCGGCGTGATCGTCACCAAGGGCGCCGACCCCACCATCGAGCGCTGCACGGTCGACTCCCCCGCGGAGGCCGGGTTCTATGTCTCGGCGGGCGGCCGTGGCACCTTCCTGAACTGCCGGGTGCGGGGCAGCGCCGGCTACGGCTTCCATGTGATCGACGGCTGCCGTACGACGCTGCGCAAGTGCCGTACGGAGCGGTGTGCGCGCGGCGGTTACGAGTTCGCGGACAGCGGCCCGGACGCGGCCTCCGGGGCGGGCCCGGACGTGGAGGACTGCACCAGCGACGAGAGCGCGGGCCTCAGGCAGCCGCCCTCGGCGCCGGAACCCGCCGTGCAGACGGCGCACCAGTCCCCCGGCCTCCTCGGCGCCATCCCCGGCCAGCGCACCACCGAGCAGGAGCCGCTGATCGCCGCCGCCGAGGCCGAGAAGGCGTCGCGGACCTCCAAGGCCGTCCTCGGTGAACTGGACGCGCTGGTGGGCCTGGACAGCGTCAAGCGCGAGGTGCGCGCGCTCACCGACATGATCGAGGTGGGCCGGCGCCGTCAGCAGGCCGGTCTCAAGGCGGCGTCCGTCAAGCGCCATCTGGTCTTCACCGGTTCCCCCGGCACCGGCAAGACCACGGTCGCCCGGCTGTACGGCGAGATCCTCGCGTCCCTGGGCGTCCTGGAGAAGGGCCACCTGGTCGAGGTGTCCCGTGTCGACCTGGTCGGCGAGCACATCGGCTCCACCGCGATCCGCACCCAGGAGGCCTTCGACAAGGCACGCGGCGGTGTGCTGTTCATCGACGAGGCGTACGCGCTGTCGCCGGAGGACTCGGGCCGGGACTTCGGCAAGGAGGCCATCGACACCCTGGTGAAGCTGATGGAGGACCATCGGGACGCGGTCGTGGTGATCGTCGCGGGGTACACGGCCGAGATGGAGCGCTTCCTGTCGGTCAACCCCGGTGTGGCGTCC
Organism: Streptomyces sp. NBC_01092; assembly: GCF_045039535.1. Lineage (NCBI taxonomy): Bacteria > Bacillati > Actinomycetota > Actinomycetes > Kitasatosporales > Streptomycetaceae > Streptomyces > Streptomyces sp. NBC_01092. The sequence goes on from NZ_CP108659.1 coordinate 1,282,468, forward strand.
CGTTTCTCACGCACCATCACCTTCAGCGACTACGGCCCCGAGGAGCTGCTGCGGATCGTGGAGCAGCAGGCCGAGGAGCACGAGTACCGGCTCGGTCCGGACGTGGCCGACGCGCTGCTGAAGTACTTCACGGCGCTCCCCAAGGGCCCGGCGTTCGGCAACGGCCGCACGGCGCGCCAGACCTTCGAGGCGATGGTGGAACGGCACGCGAGCCGGGTCGCCCAGCTGGCGGAGCCCAGCACGGACGACCTGACGCTGCTCTTCACGGAGGACCTGCCGGAGCTGCTCTGACCTCGGTCGGCCCCTGCTGAGTCGCCCGGATCAGTTCTCGGGCGGGGACTCGGGCCGCTGCGTCGGCACCCCGGCGTCCTGGCCCTCGGGCCTCAGCCGGGCCAGCAGCCGCTCCCGTTCCTCCGCGAAGACCGGGTCGGCCTGGTATTCGCCGTGGCCGAGGATGGGCGCCGGCAGGGGGTGTTCGGGTGTACGGCCGTACGCCAGCGGGTCCTTGAGGGCCTCGCAATCCACCGCGGGGTCGCCGGGCAGCCGCACCGGGCCGCCGATGGGGTCGGTGAGCCGGTACAGGTTGCGCCAGCAGTCGACCTCGCCGTGCAGTGAGGTGAGCGCGGCCGGGCCGAAGTGCGCCGGGAACCAGCGGCCGTACAGGCGCTCCAGCGGGGAGCCGTACGTCAGCAGCGCGACCCGCTTGCGGTCGGTCGGCGTCAGCTGCCAGGCCGCCGCTGCCGCGAGGACGCTGCCCTGGGAGTGTCCGGAGATGACGAGACGGCGGCCTTCCCCGGCGCGGGTCCAGGTCGCCATCCGCCAGGTGAGGTCGGGCACCGCGCGTTCGGCGTAACAGGGCGGCGCGAAGGGGTGCGCGGCGCGGGGCCAGAAGGTGCCGACGTCCCACAGGATGCCGATGGTGCGCCGCGCCGAGGCGTCCTTGTAGGCGCGCCTGCCCCAGGTGACGAACAGTATGAAGCCGACGCCGATCAGCCAGGAGCCCAGTGCCTGCGCGGTCTGGGCGGCGCCGTGCACGAAGGCGTACGTCCCGTCGGCGGCGTCGCTCGGTGTCTCGTCGGTGGTGAGAGCGCCGACCAGGGCTCCGGCCCCGAGGAGCAGGGTCGCCGTCGACGTGACGGCGACGACGAGGGGGGCGCGGTCGGTGAGCGTCGCCATCGCGCGCGTGGTCGCGATGCGGCGGGTACGGGCCGTGTCCCGGGGCTCTCCGACGTAGTCGACCTCCACCTTGCCGAGCTCGGTGCGGCGCAGCCGCCAGGCCCGCCATGCCAGCCAGCCGCACAGCAGCAGAAGAAGGACCAGCAGCGGCGGGATCACGGACGCCTGCCAGGTCAGCAGGACCGGCGGGCCGACGATGGACGCGCCGGTGCCGTCCAGCCAGTCGGCGACCCGCTGGGCGACGCCGCCGGACATCACTCCGCCGAGGGCGCAGGCCAGCATCACCACGGCCGGTCCGCCGAGGCCGCGCATCGCGGCGCGCGGGTCGGGCTGTGCGCGGTGCAGTAGGTGGGCGACGACGGCGAGGATGATGACGAGCAGGCCTTGGAAGAAGGCGATCGCGCCGAAGGTGGGATCGCCCGGGAGGCGGCCGGCCGACGTCCAGCCCGGCCGGTCCCATCCGGCGTACACCAGGGCGAGCGCCAGCAGGACGAGGGCGGCGAGCGGCAGCCGTCGTACGAGATGCTCGTCGAGTTCCTGGTCGAGGCGGTTCTCGCTGCGGCCCCGGCGGCAGACCACCCAGACCACCACGGCCGCGCAGGCGACGAGCGCCGCGTCCAGGGCCCAGCCGAGCGTGTCGAGCAGCGTGGGGCCGCCGGACCCGCGGTCGAAGCGGGCCGCCGCAGAGGCGACCGCCGCGGCGACCGTCAGCAGACCGGCGGCGGTGTGCGCGGCGCGCAGCCGGGCGACCAGGCGACGGCCGTACCAGAAGCCGGGGCGGCCCAGAGAGGTGCTGCCGGACTCCTCGTCGGGCTCGGGCGCGCGGGTCATCGGCTGCTGGGACTCGTACGCGCTCCAGGTGCGGCGGGAGAGGTACCACAGCAGGCCGGTCAGCGCGGCGGGCACCAGGGCGGCGAGGGCGAGCCTGCGGCCGGGGTGGCTCCACCAGCCGTCGTCCGAGACGGTCGGGGACAGGAAGCCCAGCCAGCTGTGCTGCTCTGCGCACGCGCGCGTGCCCGCGCACTGCCAGGCCGCGAGGTCGAGGGCGACCTCGCAGGCGGCCGCGACGAGCAGCACCGTCAGCGTCAGCCCCGCGAGCCGTACGAGCAGGCCGTACAGGCGCACCGTCCGGTCGCGGTCCCGGGTGGTGGGGCGCATCCAGTGGGCGAGGTTGACCACCATGAAGGGCAGCAGCAACAGCCACAGGGCGCGTGCGCTGTTGCCCGAGGTGAGGTTGCACCAGACGTAGGCCTCGGGGACGGGTTGTCCCTGGCGGTCGTCGGGTCGGTCCTCGGCGTCGACGTCGTCGGCGCGCCGGAAGACGGCGGCCGTGTCGTCGCCGGTGATCCGCACGGTGCGCGGATCGTCGAGCATCTCCTGCGGCGTGGTGCCGCCGACTCCGTGGACCAGGAGTTCCAGGGCGGCTCCGGCGCTCTCGGCGCTCGTGCCCTGGTCCGCGGGCTCCTTCGTCGTGGCGTCCGCCCTGTTGTCGGCGGCGCGTTCCGGCGCACGTTCCACTGTTCGCACTTCCCCCGTGACGAGCCGTCGGCTTCTGTCCGTGCGGGCACAAGGATCTCCGTCGGGACGGTCCCTCACACCTCTCGTCACGGAATCTCCCCGTTCCGTGTGAAGTACAGGGGAACAGCAGATGCCGAAGTGACATGCGCGCGTCGTGACGGCCAGTGGCGCGACCTGTACCCCTCCGTGCGAGGATGGGTCGTCCCGCGCACCGGAAGGGGCGAGAATGTCCTTGTCGGAGGGGGTGCGCAGGGATGTCTGACGGCAGCGGCGAAAGGACCGGAGCGTACGTGAGCGAGAATCAGAACCTCCTCGCGGAGCAGCGGCGCGCCCTGATCCTGGACGAGGTACGGCGCCGCGGCGGGGTCCGCGTCAACGAGCTGACCCGCAAGCTCGGCGTGTCGGACATGACGGTGCGCCGCGATCTCGACGCGCTCGCCCGGCAGGGTGTGCTGGAGAAGGTGCACGGCGGCGCGGTACCGGTGGTCGAGGCGAGCACGCACGAGCCGGGCTTCGAGGCCAAGTCGGGTCTGGAGCTGACAGCCAAGGAGGACATCGCGCGGGCGGCGGCCGAGTTGGTGGCGCCGGGCAGCGCGATCGCGCTGTCGGGCGGTACGACGACGTTCGCGCTGGCGCACCAGCTGGTCGACGTTCCCGACCTCACCGTGGTCACCAACTCGGTGCGGGTGGCCGACGTCTTCCACGCCGCGCAGCGCACGACGGGCCCCCGGCAGGGCGCGGCCACGGTCGTGCTGACCGGCGGGGTGCGCACGCCGTCCGACTCGCTGGTGGGCCCGGTGGCCGACCAGGCGATCGCGGCGCTCCACTTCGACGTGCTGTTCCTCGGTGTGCACGGGATATCGATCGAGGCCGGCCTGTCCACGCCGAACCTCGCGGAGGCCGAGACCAACCGGCGCCTGGTGCAGTCGGCGCGGCGGGTCGTGGTGATCGCCGACCACACCAAGTGGGGTGTGGTGGGCCTGAGTTCGTTCGCGGCGCTGGAGCAGGTCGACACCCTGGTGACGGACGCCGGGCTGGAGTCCGAGGCGCGCTCGGAGATCTCGGAGCATCTGCGGCGGCTGATGGTGGCCGGTGAGCCCGATGAGGGTGCAGACATCTGACGGGGTGCCAGCTAGGGTGGCGCTGCCCGGTGCAGCCTCGCCCACAGGGGGTTCTCGTCCATGGCTCATCTGCTGCGTGAGGTGGGGCTCGACTTCGTCGGGACCGCGCCCGTACGGCACGTCTTCGCACGGGAGATATCCGCTCCCCCCGAGACGGTGTTCCACGCGCTCGCCGAGGATGTGCCGGGCTGGCCCGAGTGGTTCGCGGCGGTGACGCTGGCCCGCCCGCTGGACGACGGAGCCCGGCGCGAGGTGCGTCTCAAGGGCGGCACACGCTTCGAGGAGACGATACTCGCGGCGAAGAGCCCCGACGTGTACGCCTATCGCGTCGACCTCACCAACGCGCCGGGGGCGCGGGCCATGGTCGAGGAGTGGCGGCTGGCCCCGGCGGGGACCGGCACGCGTGTGCAGTGGACGTTCGCCGTGGACGGCACGGCACCCTTCCGGTTCGCGTGCGGTCTCGCGAAGGCCGGTCTCGGGCGGACGTTCCGGGGCGCGGTGGGGGCGCTGGACCGGCGGCTGACGTGACGCTCCGCCTGGCGGGCCGCGACTGACGGTCGGTCGTCTGCGGGTCCGTCGTGGCTGGTGGCGCCCGCGCGGCGGAGCCGCAAATCCATACGGCCCCGCGCCCCTCAGGGCGTTGCCACTCAGGCTTCGGTCACTCGGGCCAGACGCCCGTCTGCAGTAGCTGCTCGATGGCCGTCGAGTACGGCGCGATGTCCAAGCCCTGCTCGGTCAGCCAGGCGTCGGAGTAGTACTTGTCGAGGTAGCGGTCGCCCGGGTCGCACAGCAGCGTCACCACGCTCCCGCGTCGTCCCTCGGCCACCATCTCGGCGACGATCTTCAGCGAGCTCCACAGCCCGGTGCCGGTGGAGCCGCCCGCCTTGCGCCCGATGGCCTGCTCCAGGGCGCGCACGGCGGCCACGCTCGCCGCGTCCGGCACCTTCATCATCCGGTCGACGGCGCCGGGTACGAAGCTGGGTTCCATGCGGGGACGGCCGATGCCCTCGATGCGGGAGCCGCAGTCGCAGGTGACGTCCGGATCGCCGGTGGTCCACCCCTCGAAGAAGCAGGAGTTCTCCGGGTCGGCGACACAGATGCGGGTGTCGTACTGCATGTAGTGGACGTACCGGGCGAGGGTCGCGGAGGTGCCGCCGGTGCCGGCGGTGGCGACGATCCACGCGGGCTCGGGGAACCGTTCCAGCTTCAGCTGGCGGAAGATGGACTCGGCGATGTTGTTGTTGCCGCGCCAGTCCGTGGCCCGTTCGGCGTAGGTGAACTGGTCCATGTAGTGGCCGCCGGTCTCCACCGCGAGGCGGGCAGACTCCTCGTACATCTTCCGCGAGTCGTCCACGAAGTGGCACTGTCCGCCGTGGAACTCGATGAGGCGGCACTTCTCGGCGCTTGTCGTGCGCGGCATGACCGCGATGAAGGGCACGCCGATCAGCTTCGCGAAGTACGCCTCGGAGACGGCCGTCGAGCCGCTGGACGCCTCGATCACCGGGCGGTCCGGCCGGATCCAGCCATTGCACAGGCCGTAGAGGAACAGCGAACGGGCGAGCCGGTGTTTGAGGCTTCCCGTCGGGTGGGTCGACTCGTCCTTGAGGTACAGGTCGATGCCCCACTGCTCCGGCAGCGGGAAGCGCAACAGGTGCGTGTCGGCCGAACGGTTGGCGTCGGCCTGCACCTTGCGCACGGCTTCTTTCAGCCAGACGCGGTAGCCCGCGTCGCTGTGGTCGACGTCGAGGGTCACGCCGGACGGGGTCTGTTGGACGGTGCTCACGGCGGTGCTCCTCGGGCTGTGCGGCAGGGGCGAATCGCGCTGCCGTCGCTTCGAGCATAAACATCTTCCGCACGCTTCTCACCTGCATAAACACACCTTTGAGAGCCTCAAAGACATCCCTGGACCGATGGCTCACCGGACCCTCGGGGGCGCATTCGTGCGAGTGCTCCGAGCACCCCGGCCAGGGGTGACACGCGTACTGGTGCTCGACGCGGTACGCGGGCAGACTGCACCGGACGGGACAGCGATCCCGGACGGGGGGCACACTGGATCACGACCAGAGCCGGCCACGGCCCACGCAGGACGGACCGGCACACCGACACGCGCTAAGGGGCGGGGCATGGCTGAGCCGGAGTTCAGGGCCACGGGCGTGCGGATCGGGAAGCGGCTGCGCTCCCTGACCCGGGCCGGACAGGTGCGGATAAGCGACGGCAGGCTGCAACTGCTCACCAGCTACGGCAGCGAGATCGACAGCGCGCCGGTGCAGGCGGTACGGGCGTCCAAGCCCTGGTTCGCCCCGGACGACCGGGCGCTCGCGGACCTCAACGGCAACCGTTACTCCCTGACGCTGGGCGAGCACGATCCCGCACCGGGGGAACCCGGTCCACCCGCGGCGCGCCGGTTCATCGAGGCCGTACGGAAGGCCGCGGGGCGTAAGGGCTGAGTCACCGCGAGTTGCGGTACGGCACCCCCTGCGTCACGCTGGTCTCACGTCACTCTGGGTTTACCGGCGACAACGCTGCGAACCAGCCCGCCGGCCACTACAGCAGGCGGCCGTTTCCTTCAAGCACCCTGCTGGATCCGTACTCCGTGTTCTTCCGGACCTCTTCAGTCGGGGAGTCGCAGCCGTGATCAGCTACCCAAGCAGGCACTGCACGGTGGAGCTCCAAGCCCTGCCGTCGCGGATCGGCCAGGTCCGCAGAATCGTCTCAGCGCAATTGCGCTACTGGCATCTGGATCCCTTGATCGACCGCGCCGCGCTCGGTGTGACCGAGCTGTTGACCAACGTCCACCAGCACGCCCGGCCCGACAAGACGTGCACCGTGGAGATCGAGCTGCTGCTCGACCGGCTCACGGTCTCGGTGCGCGACTCCGATCCCCGTCTGCCGGTCGTGGCGGACGCCGAGGGCACCGACGCGCTCGCCACTTGTGGGCGCGGGCTGGCGATGGTGGCCGCGGTCAGCGAGAGCTGGGGTGTGCGCCCGGACGAGTCGGGCAAGGTCGTGTGGTTCACGCTGCCCGCGCCCGTGGCGGGTGTGCGGGCCGGGGCGGCGCAGCCGCCGCAGCGCAAGACGACCGTGCCGGTGGAGCAGCCCGCGCGGCGGTTCGCCGAGGTCGGCCGGCGCGTCGACCTCAGCAGGCCCGAACACGCTCCCGCCCGGTCGGCCGTTGTCGGCTGACCGGGCGGTGAGGGGGCTTCGGTCGGTGGGCACGCGCCGATGACCGTCGGCGGGCCGCCGGCCCCGAGGCCTGCGGCCCACTCTGCGCGAGTCACTCCGTGGCGATGGCCCGCAGTACGTCCAGGCGTGCCGCGCGACGCGCCGGGCGCAGGCCCGCCAGGGCTCCCGCCATGAGGCCGACCAGGGCCACCACCGCGAGTTGCAGGGGTGGCATCGCGAAGGCGAAGGCGCTGTCGCTCGCGCCGTCGGAGGCCTCGACCAGGACCCAGCCGAGGAAGGCGCCGAGGGCGAGACCGCCGACCGTGCCGAAGGCCGCGACCAGGACCGACTCCCAGCGGACCATGGCACGCAGCTGGGACCGGGTCTGGCCCACGGCCCGCAGCAGGCCCAGTTCGCGGGTGCGCTCGTGGATCGCCAGCGTCAGGGTGTTGGCGATACCCAGCAGCGCGATGAGCACCGCGAGGGCGAGCAGCGCGTAGACGAGGGTGAGCATCATGTCGATGCCGCCGGCCGAGGACTGCGCGTACTCGTCGCGGGTCTGCACGTCGGGGTTGCCGTACTGGGCCGCGACCTTCTCGACCGCCGCCTTGCCGGTGTCCGTGCCGACGCCGTCCTTGAAGGAGACCGCGACCAGCGTGTCGGCGTCCTGGGTGCGGTGCGGTGCCCAGGCGTCGCGGGTGATGACGTAGTCCCCGGCGAGTTCGGACTGGCCGTAGAGCGCGCGGACCGTGAACGTCTGCGTACGGCCGTCGGTGAAGGTGAGGCGGGCCTTGTCACCGGTCGTGAGGTGCTGCTTGTCGGCTTCCTTCTCGGTGATGGCTATGCCGTCGGTGCCGAGACCGCGCAGGGAGCCGTGGACGGTGCCGAGGTCGAAGGTGCGCTCCAGGGCGACCGGGTCGGTGACCGTCAGCGCGCGTCCCTCGCCGTCGACTTCGGCGACTCCGCGGCCGAGGCCGACGGCCGTGTCCACCTCGGGCAGCCGCTGGACCGCGTCGGCGAGCCGCGGGCTCAGGCCACTGCCGCCCGCGCCGAACGACGGGGTGCTGACGGCCACGTCGCCCGCGAAGGAGCGGGACACGGTCTGGTCCATGGTCGCCTTCAGCGAGGCGCCGAACACCGTGAACAGGGACACCACGGCCACGCCGATCATCAGGGCGCTCGCGGTGGCGGCCGTACGCTTCGGGCTGCGCAGGGCGTTGCGCCGGGCGAGGCCGCCGGTGACGCCGCGCAGCCGGTCCAGCGGGCCGCCGAGGAACCGTACGGCCGTCGTGGAGGCGACCGGGCCGAGGACCACGAAGGCGACCAGGGCGAGGACAGCGCCGGTACCCGCCAGCCAGATCGACGGGGACACCAGGACGCCCATGAGCGTGATGCCGACCGCGAGGGCGATGAGCCCCAGGCCGGTGACGGCCCTCAGCCGGGAGGCGCCGGAGGTGTCGACGGCCGTCTCGCGCAGGGCGGCCAGTGGTGCGGTGCGCCCGGCGCGTACGGCGGGCAGCAGGGCGGAGCCGAGGCAGACCACGATGCCGACCGCGAGCGGCAGCGCCATGGAGAGGGCGCTGATCACCAAGTCGCCCTCGGGGAAGGGGAATCCGATCGCCGGGAACAGCGCCTGGAGCCCGGCGGCGATGCCGACGCCGCCCGCGAGTCCGGCCGCCGACGCGGTGACGGCCACGGCACTCGCCTCGACGAGGGTCGACGCGGTGACCTGGCGGCGTGAGGCGCCCAGGGCCCGCAACAGGGCGTTCTCGCGGGTGCGTTGGGCGACGACGATCGCGAAGGTGTTGTGGATGGAGAAGGTCGCGACCAGCAGGGCGACGCCGGAGAACACCAGCAGGAAGGTGGTGAAGACGGTCAGGAACTGGCTGGAGATCATGTCGGTGTTCTCCTGGGCCGACTCCTGGCCGGTGATGGCCTCGACTCCCTTGGGGAGCACGGGAGTGAGCGCGTCGACCAGCTCCTGCTGGCTGACCCCGGGTCCGGCCCGCACCTGGATGCTCGTCGCCTCGCCCGGCTTGGCCGTGAGGTACTTCTCGGCGTCGGCCCGGGTCATGCCGGTGAAGGTCACCTGGGCCATGCCGTCCTCGCCGCCGAAGGTCGCGAGGCCGACGACGGTCACCTTGACCGGGTCCGGTGTACGCAGGGTCGTGGTGTCGCCGATGCTGAGGTCGCCGCGCTCGGCGGTGCCGCGGTCGATGACGACCTCGCCTGAACTGCGGGGGGCGTGGCCTTCGGCGAGCTGGTAGGCGTTGAGCTCCGGGTCGGTGATCCAGTTGCCGGCGAGGGTGGGCGGGCCCTGGCCGCCGATGGGGTCGCCGTTCTTGCCGACGAGTTGGCCTGCGCCCTGGATGTTGGGCGCAGCGGCCGCGACGCCGGGGACCTTCTCGATGGTGCTCACGAGGTCGCTGTCGACCGGTTCGCGCACGCCCTCGCTCTCGCCGGGCGTGGTGATGGCATCGGCGCTGCGGACGACGGCGTCGGTGCCGCCGGTCGCGTTGCCGAACATGGTGTCGAAGCTGGCGCGCAGGGTGTCACCCATGACGAGGGTCCCGGCGAGGAAGGCCACGCCGAGGAACACCGCGAGGAACGTCCCGGCGAAGCGTCGCTTGTGGGCACGCAGGGAGGTCGCGCTCAGGCGGACGGACGCGTTCATGACGGCACCTCGAAGGCTTTCATGCGGTCCAGGACCTTGTCGGCGGTCGGGGACTCCATGCGGTCGACCAGGCGCCCGTCGGCGAGGAACACCACCTCGTCGGCGTGGGCGGCGGCCACCGGGTCGTGGGTGACCATGACGACCGTGCGGGCGGTCTGGCGCACCGTGCGGCCGAGCAGGCCGAGGACCTCCCCGCCGGAGCGGGAGTCGAGGTTGCCGGTCGGCTCGTCGGCGAAGACGACGTCCGGCCGGCCGGCGAAGGCCCGGGCGACGGCGACTCGTTGCTGCTGGCCGCCGGAGAGTTCGGAGGGGCGGTGGTGGAGCCGGTCGCGCAGTCCGACGACGTCGATCAGTGCGTCGACCCACTCCCGGTCGCCCTTGCCGCCCGCGAGGTCGAGCGGCAGCGTGATGTTCTCGGCGACGGTCAGCGTCGGCACCAGGTTGAACGACTGGAAGACGAAGCCCACGCGGTCCCGGCGCAGGAGGGTGAGGCGGCGGTCGTCGAGGCTGCTCAGCTCGGTGTCGCCGATGTGGGCAGTGCCCGAGGTGAGCGTGTCGAGGCCGGCCGCGCAGTGCATCAGCGTGGACTTGCCGGAGCCCGAGGGCCCCATGATCGCGGTGAAGCGGCCGACCGGGAAGTCGACGCTCACCCCGTCCAGGGCCCTCACGCTGGTGTCGCCGCTGCCGTACACCTTCACGGCGTCGACGACGCGGGCGGCCGTCGGTGTGATCGTCATGGCCGTCGTGGTCGTCATGCCGCACCGCCCTTGCCCTTGGGGCCGAACTGCTCGTCCAGGACGGACAGCCGGCGCCAGTACTCGTCCTCGTCGATCTCGCCGGAGGCGAAGCGGTGGCCGAGCACGGTGATGGGCGAGTTGTCGTCGGCGGCGGGTGCCCGCCAGGGGCCACGGCGTCCGCGCCACACCGTGCGGCGCAGCAGCGTGATGCCGCCGATCACGACGGCCGCCCAGATCAGCGGGAAGAGGAGGATCCACGGGCCGGGGCCGCCGTCTGCGAAATGTGCCAGGGTCTGCATCTCGAGTCATCTCCCGAGTCGGTTCGGTCGGGTCGTTCGGTGATGTCTCGAGACTCGCTCCGGCAGGGGGTCCGGGTCGTCGTACGGCCAGCGGCAGTGTGTGTACCTCACGGGGAGTACGGCGGGCCGGTTCGGCTGCTCCGGAGGCGCTCGTGCGGGCTCGGAACCCGGCTCGACTTCTGTAACTACTAGTATGTACAGTGAGGACATGAGCACCTCGGACCGGCTGATCGAGTCCACCCGCGAGCTGCTGTGGGAGCGCGGTTATGTGGGCACCAGCCCCAAGGCCATCCTGGAGCGCGCGGGGGCCGGGCAGGGCAGCATGTACCACCACTTCAAGGGCAAGCCCGATCTCGCACTGGCCGCGATCCGGCGGACCGCCGAGGAGATGCGGGCTACCGCCGCGGGAGTACTCGACAGGCCGGGCACACCGTACGAACGCATCGAGGCGTACCTGCGGCGGGAGCGCGATGTGCTGCGCGGCTGTCCGGTCGGGCGGCTGACGATGGACCCGGACGTGATCGCCAGCGACGAGCTGCGGGCGCCCGTCGACGAGACGCTGGACTGGCTGCGGGAGCGGCTCGCCGGGATCGTCGAGGAGGGCAAGGAGCAGGGCCTGTTCGCGGCCGGGCTCGACGCCGAGTCGATCGCGGCGACGATCGTCGCGACCGTCCAGGGCGGCTACGTCCTCGCCCGCGCGTCCGGTTCACCCGCCGCCTTCGACGCGGGCGTGCGCGGACTGCTCTCATTGCTCGCGCCACGGGACGACGCCCCCACCACTTGACGGCGTTCAGGCCCGAGAAGGGACGTGGCATGCACGCCATGCAGTACGAGTTCACCCTGCCCGCCGACTACGACATGGGCATCATCCGCTCCCGTGTCGCCCGCGTCGGGCATCTGCTGGACGACTGGGACGGGCTCGGCGTCAAGACGTATCTGCTGCGCGAGCACGGCGTACAGGGGTCGCCCGTCAACCAGTACGGACCCTTCTACCTCTGGAACACCATGGAGGGCATGAACGCCTTCCTGTGGGGAGGCGCCTTCCAGGGACCCGTGAACGACTTCGGGCGGCCGCGGGTGCGGCAGTGGACCGGGCTCGCATACGAGGAGGGCGGCGCCGCGGGCTCCCCCGCCACGTCGGCCGTGCGTCGGCGTCAACCGGTGCCGGACGGTGTGGAGTTGGCCGCGTTCATGGCCCAGTCCGTGGACGAGACGGTGCGGCTGGCGGCGCAGGACGGCGCCGTGCTGGCGGCCGCCGTCGTCGACACGCACGCGTGGGAGGTCGTCCACTTCTCGCTCTGGGAGCAGGACACACCCCAGGCCGAGGGCGTCGTGTACCAGGTGCTGCATCTGTCGGGGCCCGGCCGGGGCGCGCTGCCGCGGGGCCGACAGTGGTGAGTGCGGTCCGTACGGTCCTCGGGGACGTGCGGCCCGGGGAACTCGGCGTGTGCGACGCGCACGACCACCTCTTCCTGTGCAGCCCGCAACTGCCCGGCCAGGAGCTCAACGACGCTTCCGCCGCGCGGGCCGAGCTGGAGGCGTTCCGCGCGGCGGGCGGTTCGGCCGTCGTGCAGTGGACTCCGTACGGCATGGGGCGCAGGGCGGCCGACCTGCCCTCGCTGTCCCGGGCCGCCGGGGTGCATCTGGTCTGTGCGACGGGACTGCATCAAGCGGCGCACTACTCCCCGAGGTTGCTCGACGAACTTCGCGGGAAGCTCGCCGAGGTCTTCGTCTCCGAACTGACCGTGGGTATCGGGACTTCGGGAGTCCGCGCCGGGATCATCAAGGTCGCCGGCGGCTTCCACGGCCTCGACGCGCACGCCCGCTGGACGATGACCGCCGCGGCCGAGGCCCACCACGCGACGGACGCGCCCGTCGCCGCGCACCTGGAGATGGGGACCGGCGCGCTCGACGTACTGGACCTGCTGTGCGGCGAGTTGGGCGTCCCGCCGCACCGGGTGATCCTCGGCCATCTCAACCGCTCCCCCGATCTCGCGGTCCACCGCCAGGCCGCCGAGTCGGGCTGCTGGCTCGCCTTCGACGGGCCCTCGCGCGCTCATCACGCCACCGACTGGCGCATGCCGGACGCGGTAGGGGCGCTGGCCGAGGCCGGGTTCGGGCACCGGCTGCTGCTGGGTGGGGACACCGTCACCGCCGGGGCGCGGTCGGTCGACGGCGGTCCCGGAATGCCGTATCTGCTGCGCCGGGTGCGGCCACGGCTGGCGCTCGCGCTGGGCGAGGAGCTGGCGGAGCGCGTCCTCACCGACAACCCCGGCCGGGCCTTCGCCGCCGAGTGGCACTGATGCGCCCGCGGTGTCGAGCGCCCTCGGCCCCGACCAGCGTCACCGGCTGTACGAAGACCTCGGGGTGCCGTAGGCGCGGGTGGTCTGACGGCCGGGAAGCATTGCCCTAGGCCCGGCCGAGGTCCAGTCGGTCGACGCGCGCCACGTTCTCCCGGTCCTCGGCGTCCGCGCTGGCCTCCGCCGCGAACCAGGCGTCGAGGATCTCCTTGAGCAGCGGCTCGGACGTCAGCCGCAGGCCGAGGGCGAGCACATTGGCGTCGTTCCAGCGGCGGGCACCGTTGGCCGTGTAGGCGTCCGTGCACAGGGCGGCCCGTACGCCCGGCACCTTGTTCGCGGCGATCGAGGCGCCCGTGCCGGTCCAGCAGCACACGATCGCCTGGTCCGCCGTACCGGCGGCGACCTCGCGGGCGGCCGCCTCGGAGCAGGCGGCCCACTGCGGGTCGGCGCCGGGGCTGAGCGCGCCGTACGTCACCACCTCGTGGCCCCGCTCGCGCAGTTGGGTGACGAGCGCGCGCGCCACCGGTTTGTCCATGTCCGAGGAAACGGAGATCCGCATGTCACGAGCCTACTCGGCGAGCTCGTGCAGGAGCGGGTCCGGGTGGGCGTCTGTAGGGTCGGAGCAGGGGTGCGGGCCGGGAAGGAATGGCGTAATGGATCCCACCGACGTCGTCCACCGCTTCAACGCCGCGATCAACGACCGGGACCTCGACGGCCTGGCGTCGTTGATGTCGGACGACCACACGTTCGTCGACTCCGACGGCGGCACCGTGCGCGGGAAGCGGGCGTGTCTGGACGCCTGGCGGGGGTTCTTCGCGGCCTTCCCGGACTATCGCAACACGTTCACCGAGCTGACCGTGCGAGGCGACGTCGTGGTGGTGACCGGATACTCCGACTGCTCGCTGCCGGAGCTGGCCGGGCCCGCGCTGTGGACCGCCCGTGTCACGGGTCCGCTGGTCCGCGAGTGGCGGGTCACGGAAACCCGCTAGGTCAGCGCCCCCAGCGGATCGTCCAGGACCGGCTGCCAGGCCAACTCGGCCGCGCCGACCAGGCTGTTGTGGTCGAGGGTGCACGCGAGGATCGGGACGCCGCCGCTCTGGCCCCACAGGCTGCGGTCGGCGACGACGGCGCGCAGGCGTTCGGGGTCGGCGTCCAGGAGGGTGCGGTGCAGGCCGCCGAGGATGATGCGGTCCGGGTTGAGGATGTTGACCAGGCCCGCGAGGCCCAGCCCGAGGCGGTCGATGAGGGCCTCGGTCGCGGTGCGGACCGTCAGGTCGTCGTAGTGGTTGCGGATCAGGTCGTTGGCCTGCTGGAGCAAGGAGACCTCGGGTCCCGGCTCCCGCCCCGCCGCCGTGAGGAAGGCGAGCGGGTCGGCCTCGACGTCCAGACAGCCGCGGCTGCCGCAGTGGCAGGGTCTGCCCTCGGGGTTCACCGTGAGGTGGCCGACCTCCAGGGCCAGGCCCGAACTGCCGGTGTGCAGACGGCCGTCCAGCACGAGTGCCCCGCCGACGCCCCGGTGCCCGGTGGCCACGCACAGCAGGTCCCGGGCGCCGCGCCCCGCGCCGTGCCGGTGCTCGGCGAGCGCGGCGAGGTTGACGTCGTTGCCGGTGAACGCCGGTCCGGTGATCCCGGTCTCGCGCACGCACTCCGTGAAGATGCGGCGCACCGGAGCACCCACGGGCCACGCCAGGTGCAGGGGGTTCAGCGCGAGACCGTCCGGCTCGGCGACGGCGGACGGGACGGCGAGTCCGGCGCCGACGCAGCGCCGTCCGGTCGTGTGCAGCAGGTCGGCGCCCGCTTCGACGACCGAGCCGAGCACCTTGGCCGGGTCGGCGTCCACGGTCTCGCAGCCGGGCGCGGTGGCGACGATACGGCCGCCGAGGCCGACCAGCGCCGCCCGGAACCCGTCGGCGTGGACCTGCGCGGCGAGGACGACGGGCCCGTCCTCGGCGACCGACAGCCGGTGCGAGGGCCGCCCCTGCGAACCGGCCGCCGCGCCGGGCCGGGCGTCGACCCGGATCAGCCCGAGCGCCTCCAGCTCGGCCGCGACCGCGCCGGCCGTGGCCCGGGTCACCCCGAGCTCGGCGGTGAGGACGGCCCGCGTGGGCGCGCGTCCGGTGTGCACGAGCTCCAACGCGGGCCCGAGCGCACCGCGCCCCCGGTCCAAGCGCGTCCTCGAGGTGGTCCCTTCCCCCGCCGGCCGGGGGTCCGCCTTGCCGCTCATGAGGGCGAGTCTCCCATGATCCGCGAATTCGGCGGCCTACAGCCCGCTCACCCTGAGCGTGACGTTCAGCCGCCCGGTCAGTCCCAACTCCGGCGGCGCGGTGCCCGGGTGCACCTTCGGCACACCGTGGTAGGCGAGCCGGGAGGAGCCGCCGAACACGAACAGGTCACCGCTGCGCAGTTCCACGTCCGTGTAGGGCCGGGTCCGGGTGTCGGTGTTGCCGAAGCGGAAGACACAGGTGTCGCCGAGGCTCAGGGACACGACCGGCGCGGGCGACTTCTCGTCGCTGTCGCGGTGCATGCCCATGCGGGCGTCGGCGTCGTAGAAGTTGATCAGTGCGATGTCGTACGCCGCCTCCTGCTCCCCCAAGGTGTCGCGGACGGCGCGGCGGCCCAGCTCGCCGAGCCACTCGGGGAACGGTTTCACCGGGGTGCCGTCGCCGTCGACGACCGTGCGGGCGTAGGCGTACGGGTACCAGTGCCAGCCGAGGCAGACCTGCCGGGCGGTCATCGTGCCCCCGCCGGGGGTGCGGACCGTGCGCAGGCCCGCCGGTGGGCCGGCCCATGTGCGGCAGGCCTCCAGCAGCTCGCGCTGGGCTCGCCCGTCCAGCCAGTCGGGCACATGCACCGCGCCCGGCGCGACCTCCGTACGCTCCCGGGGGAACAGCTCGGCGTCCATGCCTCCCATCCTCCCCCACCGGTCGTGAGCTGCGGCTCGGCTAGCCTTGACGCACGATGAACGACCGTATGACGACGCCGTGGGGCGAACTCGCGCTGACCCGATTCCCCGAGGACCCGCGCGACAGGCTGCGCGCCTGGGACGCCTCCGACGAGTACCTGCTGCGGCACCTGGCGGAGCAGGAGATCTCGCTGTCCGGCGATGTCGTGGTGGTCGGCGACCGCTGGGGCGCCCTGGTCACGGCCCTCGCCGGGCACCGGCCGACACAGATCACGGACTCGTACCTGACGCAGGAGGCGACCCGCGCCAACCTCGCCCGGCACGGCGTCGAGCCCGGCACCGTCCGGCTGCTCACCACGCAGGACCCGCCGCCGGACCGGGTCGACGTCCTGCTGGTGCGGGTGCCCAAGAGCCTCGCGCTGCTGGAGGACCAGCTGACCCGGCTGGCGCCCGCGGTGCACGAGGGCACGGTGGTGGTCGGCACGGGCATGGTGAAGGAGATCCACACCTCGACGCTCCAGCTGTTCGAGCGGGTGCTCGGCCCGACCCGCACCTCGCTCGCGCAGAAGAAGGCCCGGCTGATCTTCTGCACGCCCGAGCCGGCGTCGGAGCCGCCCGTCAACCCGTGGCCGTACACCTACACGCTTCCCGACGGCATCGGCGCGGTCTCGCACAGCACGGTCGTCAATCACGCGGGCGTGTTCTGCGCCGACCGGCTCGACATCGGGACGCGGTTCTTCCTGGGGCATCTGCCGGACGGCAAGGGCGCCCGGCGGGTGGTGGACCTCGGGTGCGGCAACGGCATCGTCGGTACGGCGGTGGCGCTGGCGAACCCCGAGGCCGAGGTGCTGTTCGTGGACGAGTCGTTCCAGGCCGTGGCCTCCGCCGAGGCGACGTTCCGGGCGAACGGGGTGCCGGGGCACGCCGAGTTCCGGGTCGGGGACGGGATGGCGGGCGTGCCGGCCGGGAGTGTCGACCTGGTGCTCAACAACCCGCCGTTCCACTCGCACCAGGCGACGACCGACTCGACGGCCTGGCGGATGTTCACGGGCGCCAAGCGCGCGCTGCGGCCGGGCGGCGAGCTGTGGGTGATCGGCAACCGGCACCTCGGGTACCACGTGAAGCTGCGGCGGCTGTTCGGGAACAGTGAACTGGTCGCCGGGGACCCGAAGTTCGTGGTGCTGCGGGCCGTGAAGCGCTAGCCGTCATGGCCCGCGTCGGCCGCCGGGTCAGCGAGCTCCCAGCACCCCGATGATGTCGGCCACCGCCCGCACCATCGCCTCCCGGCCCACGCTCAGGTACTTGCGCGAGTCGACCGCCTCGGGGTGGGCGGCGAGGAAGTCGCGGATCGCGCTGGTCATGGCGATGTTGAGGGCCGTGCCGACGTTGACCTTGGCGATACCGCCCGCGACCGCCGCGGTCAGTTCGCCGTCGGGGACGCCGGAGGAGCCGTGCAGGACGAGAGGGACGTCCAGGGCGGCGGCGAGGCGCTTGAGGAGGTCGTGGTCGAGGGCGGCGGTGCGGGTCGTCATGGCGTGCGAGCTGCCGATCGCGACGGCGAGGGCGTCGACGCCGGAGTCGGTGACGAAGGCGTGGGCCTCGGTGGGGTCGGTGCGGGCACCCGGGGCGTGGGCGTCCAGGGGCGGCTCGCCGCTCTTGCCACCCAGGCGCCCCAACTCGGCCTCGATCCACAGGCCTTGGGCGTGCGCCCAGTCGACGGCCGCCTTGGTGGCGGCGAGGTTCTCCAGGTACGGCAGCCGGGCCGCGTCGTACATCACGGAGCTGAACCCGGCGTCCGGCGCCTGGCGCAGCAGGTCGTCGCTCTGGACGTGGTCGAGGTGCAGCGCGACGGGCACGGCGGCGCGTTCGGCGGCGGCGACGGCCGCGCGGGCGAGCGGCAGCAGGCGTCCGTAGCGGAACTTGACGGCGTTCTCGCTGACTTGGAGGACGACGGGCGAACTCACCGACTCCGCACCGGCGATGACGGCCTCGATGTGCTCCAGGGTGATGACGTTGAACGCGGCGACGGCTGAACGGGCTGCGGCGGCACGGGTGATGAGCTCGCCGGTGGTCGCGAGGGGCACGGCCTGTCCTTTCTCCTGTTGCTGTCTCGGTGCGCGGGGCGGACGCGTCAGGGCGCGAGGATCACCGACCGGGTGAGGTGGCGGGGCTGGTCCGGGTCGAGGCCGCGGGCCGCGGCGACGGCGACGGCGAGCCGCTGGGCGCGGACCAGTTCGGCGAGGGGGTCGAGGCGGCCCTCGATCCACAGTGCGCCGGTGGCGCGCACCTGTTCCGCCAGCCCCTCGGGCGCCTCGCCGAACATCCAGGTCGCGGTGCCGCCGGTGGTGATGCTGATCGGACCGTGCCGGTACTCCATGGCCGGGTAGGCCTCGGTCCAGGACAGCGACGCCTCGCGCATCTTCAGCCCGGCCTCGTTCGCCAGCCCCACGGTCCAGCCGCGGCCGAGGAAGGTGAACTGCCCGCACTCCACGAGCCCCTCGGGCAGAGCGCCGGCGAGCGCCGTGCGTGCGTCGGCCACCGCGGCGTCCGTGTGCAGGCCGAGGTGGGCGCGCAGCAGGGTGAGGGCGGTGGTCGCGAAGCGGGTCTGCACGACGGACCGTTCGTCCGCGTAGTCGAGGACGACGACGTCGTCGGCGGCCGCCATGACGGGCGTGTCCGGGTCGGCGGTGATCGCCGTGGTGGGCGTGCGCCCCTTCAGCCGCGCCAGCAGGTCGAGGACCTCGGTGGTGGTGCCGGATCGGGTGAGGGCGAGGACACGGTCGTACGTGCGCCCGTGCGGGAACTCCGACGCGGCGAAGGCGTCGGTCTCTCCCTGGTCCGAGCCCTCGCGCAGGGCGGCGAACGCCTGCGCCATGAAGTACGACGTCCCGCAGCCGACGACCGCGACCCGCTCCCCCGCCGCAGGCAGTGCCCGGCGGTGGCCGGCTGCCTCGGCCCCGGCGCGCGTCCAGCACTCCGGCTGGCTGTTGAGCTCGTCCTCGACATGCGTCATGCGCCATCCTCCGGGCTTCCATGAACCTTCATGCTTTTTTCTGCAAGATATAGCGAACTTTCGAGCAAAATCAAGCACTTGGGTGGAAGGGGAGTGCGCTAAGGTCACCGCCAGGTCGAGGAATGCCGAGGAATGGAGGGCGGATGTCGCGCGACGCCCGCTGGAAGGCGCTGCTGGAGCTGCTCGTCGAGCGGGGCCGGCTGGACGTCGAGCAGGCGGCCGCCGAGCTGGAGGTGTCGTCCGCCACGATCCGCCGTGACTTCGACCAGTTGGCGGAACAGCAGATGCTCGTGCGCACGCGGGGCGGCGCGGTCGTGCACGGAGTGTCGTACGAACTGCCGCTGCGTTACAAGACGGCCCGGCACGCCTCGGAGAAGCAGCGCGTCGCCAAGGCGGTGGCCGACCTCATCGCGCCCGGCGAGGCGGTCGGTCTGACCGGCGGCACGACGACCACCGAGGTGGCGCGCGCCCTGGCCGTGCGCAGCGACCTGACGTCGGGCTCGCCCGCGCTGACCGTCGTCACGAACGCGCTCAACATCGCCAATGAGCTCGCCGTGCGCCCTCAGTTCAAGATCGTGGTCACCGGCGGGGTCGCCCGCCCCCAGTCGTACGAGCTCATCGGGCCGCTCGCGGACGCGGTGCTGGCCCAGATCACGATCGACGTGGCGGTCCTCGGCGTGGTCGCCTTCGACGCCGCGCACGGCGCGGCCGCGCACGACGAGGCGGAGGCGGCGATCAACCGGCTGCTGTGCGAGCGCGCCGCTCGGGTGATCGTCGCGGCGGACTCCAGCAAGCTGGGCCGGCGCGCGTTCGCCCGGATCTGCGCGGCCGACGCCGTGGACACACTGGTCACGGACACGGCGGCCGAACCGGAGACGCTGCGGCGCTTCGAGGAGGCGGGCGTGCGGGTCATCGCGGTCTGAGCCCCCGAACCACAGGAACCGGGCACCACCCCGACCCTCCCACGGCCGATTCCACCTACCCTGGGACCGAGGCGCATGGCGGGCCAGGGAGGCTGCGATGAGCACTACTCCGATCGAGACGGGCACACCGGCCGCGTCACGCTATGTGCCGATCGCCGACCACGGCCTGATCGGCGACCTGCGCAGCGTGGCTCTGGTGGGCATCGACGGCACCATCGACTGGTACTGCTGCCCCTCCTTCGACGCGCCCAGCGTCTTCGCGGCGATCCTGGACGCCGAGCGGGGCGGCTGCTTCGAGCTGGCGGCCACGGTGCCGGCCCGGACCAAGCAGTTCTATTTCCCCGACACGAACGTCCTGATCACCAGGTTCTTCACCGAGGACGGTGTCGGCGAGATCCAGGACTTCATGCCGATGGACGGCAACCCGGCCGAGGTCGAGCGGCATCGGCTGATCCGGCGTGTGGTGTGCGTACGCGGCTCGATCCCGTTCCGCGCGCGGGTCGCGCCGCGCTTCGAATACGGCACCCGGCGGCACACCGTCCGCATGCAGGGCGAGGTCGCGGTCTTCGAGGCCGACCCGCTGTCGCTCGCACTGACGTCGACCGTACCGCTGGAGATCGACGGGCCGGACGTGTACGCCGACTTCAAGATCTCCGAGGGCGATTCGGCGGTGTTCGCGCTGGACCAGGTCGGCGGTGCGGTGAACCTGCGCCGCTGTGCGCGGTCCGAGGCCGAGAGGCAGCTGCACAGCACGGTCGACTACTGGCGCAAGTGGCTGTCCGCCTCCAAGTACCGGGGCCGCTGGCGGGAGATGGTGCACCGCTCCGCCCTGACCCTGAAGCTGCTCACCTACGCACCCACCGGCGCCATCGTCGCCGCGCCGACGACGAGCCTGCCCGAGCAGCTGGGCGGCGAACGCAACTGGGACTACCGGTACATGTGGGTGCGCGATGCGGCCTTCTGCGTGTACGCGATGCTGCGGCTGGGCTTCACGACCGAGGCCGAGGCCTTCATGAAGTTCCTGACCGACCACGTCAGCCGGGGCGACGGCTCGCCCACCGGTCCGTTGCAGATCATGTACGGCATCGACGGCCGCACCGATCTGCCCGAGCGCGAACTCGACCATCTGGAGGGCTACCTCGGCTCCGCCCCGGTGCGCGTCGGCAACGCCGCTTCCGACCAGCTCCAGCTCGACATCTACGGCGCGCTGATCGACTCGATCTACCTCTACGACAAGTGGGCCAAGCCCATCTCCAGCGACCAGTGGGACGACGTGTGCGCACTGGTGGAGTGGGTGTGCGAGCACTGGGACCAGCCCGACGAGGGCATCTGGGAGACCCGCGGCGGCGGCAAGAAGTTCCTGTACTCACGGCTGATGTGCTGGGTGGCGATCGAGCGGGCCATCCGCACGGCCAACCGGCGCGGTCTGCCGGCCGATCTGCCGCGCTGGCAGGCGACGCGGGACACGATCTACCGGCGGATCATGAAGCGCGGCTGGTCCGAGACGCGCCAGGCGTTCGTCCAGCACGAGGACAGCGACGTGCTCGACGCGTCGGTGCTGATGATGCCGCTGACCAAGTTCATCGCGCCGACCGACCCCAAGTGGCTGTCCACGCTGGACGCCCTCACCCAGGACCTGGTGTCGGACTCGCTGGTCTACCGCTACGACCCGGCGGCCAGCCCCGACGGACTGCGCGGCGACGAGGGCACGTTCTCGATCTGCTCGTTCTGGTACGTCGAGGCCATGGTCCGGGCCGGCCGGGTCGACGAGGCGCAGCTGGCCTTCGAGAAGATGCTGACGTACGCCAACCATCTGGGCCTGTACGCCGAGGAGATCGGCCACACGGGCGAGCAACAGGGCAACTTCCCGCAGGCGTTCACCCATCTCGCGCTGATCAGTGCCGCGTTCAACCTGGACCGTGCCCTGGGATGAGGCGCGTTCACCGGTGTCATCGACAAGACATCGAACTTAGGTGAGGCTAACCTAAGAAGGGTTCCCCAACTCACCGAAGGGCAACCCGAGATGACGACTGGCTCGATCTTCCCGTACGTCATGCCGACCCCCGCCATGCTGCCCGACGACACCACCGGGTGGACCCTCGATCCCGGCCGTGCGGCGCTCGTGGTCCTGAACTTACAAAGGCGCTTCGTGCGGGTCCTGGCGCAGGAGGGCGCCCCGGCCACCGAACTCCTCGCGAACACCGCCCGGTTGGTGGACTCCGCGCATGCCGCGGGCGTGCCCGTCGTCCACTCGGTGCCCGCCGGTGAGCGCGGACCCGCCCTGTACGTACGGCGGCCGGGCGGGCCGGCCGACCGGGACGGCGAGGCGTTCGCGGAGCAGGTCGAGCCGCGCACCGGGGACTGCGTGCTCACCGCCCGCAAGCACAGCGCGTTCGCCCGGACCCGGCTGGACAGCCGGCTGCGCGACCTGCGGCGCGACCAGGTCGTGATAGCGGGGCTGTTCGCCCGGGTCGGGGTGCTGATGACGGCCGCGGACGCCTGGGTGCAGGACCTGGAGCCCTTCGTCGTCGCGGACGCCATCGCCGACGCGTCGGCCGGGAGCCATGGGTTCGCGCTGGAGTGGGTGGCGGACACGTGCGGGGCGGTGACGTCCACGGACCGGGTGGTGGCGGTCTTCGACCCCGCCGTGCCCGCGGCGGCAGCGGTCTGAGGGGTTCAGACGGATGCCGTGCGACGGTCCAGCAGGGAGCGGTGGATCTCTCCCGCGCGGATCGCGGTGGTCGACAGCAGGGTCGAGGTGAGTCCGTGGGTGTGCTCGGTGCCGCCCTGGAGATAGATCCCCGCGGTGACGTCGGGCGCCGTCTGCACCCGGTGGTCGCGTGAGACACGGATGGCGTCACCGTCGTCCCGCAGACAGACCTTCGCCGCCTCGCCGAGCAGGGCGGTGAGGTCGCGGGGCCGGTATCCGGTGGCGTGCACCAGCACATCGGCCTCCAGGACCTGCTCCCGACCGGTCGGCAGGAACTCCACCGAGACGTCGAGTACGCCGTCGCCGCGCTGTCGTACGTCGCGGATGCGGGAGACGTTGAGGAAGCGCAGCCGCTCCCGGCCGGCGACCTTCTCCTGGTAGGCGGTGGCGTACAGGGATTCGATCAACTCCATGTCGACGACGGAGTAGTTGGTGGAGCGGTGGTAGTCGAACAGGGACTGTTTCACCTCGGAGGGCGCGCCGAAGTACACGTCCACCGCCTCCGGGTCGAAGATGCGGTTGGCGAACGGGCTGTCGTCGGCCGGGGTGTAGCCGTACTTGGCGAACACCGCGCAGACCTCGGCCTGCGGGAAGGAGCGGTGCAGATAGTCGACGGTCTCGGCGGCGCTCTGCCCCGCGCCGAGGACGACCGCGCGGCGCACCGGGGCACCGGAGGCGGCGAGTTCGGTGACGCTGGGAAGTAACTGGCTGTTGTGCCAGACGCGTTCGGAGAGTTCGACGCCGGGCGGCACGTGGGGTTCCAGACCGACCGCCACGCTGAGGTCGCGGGCCCGGTGGGTGAGGGTGCGCCCGGGGCGCTCGGGGTCACGGCAGACGACGTCGAAGTGCGTCACCGCGCCCGTGTCGTCGCGTACGGGGTCGATGGCGGTCACGTGGTGTTCGTAGGCCACGAGGTGGCGCACTCGCTCGGCGGCCCACTCGAAGTACTCGTGGAACTCGACGCGGAGCGGGAAGAGTGTCTTCTGGTTCAGGAAGTCGATCAGCCGTCCGCGTTCGCGCAGGAAGCACAGGAAGCTGAAGTCGCTGGCCGGATCGCGCAGCGTGACAAGGTCCTTGAGGAACGACACCTGCATGGTGGCGTCGTCGATGAGCATGCCCCGGTGCCAGCCGAAACGTGGCTGGCGTTCCAGGAACAGGGCGTTGATCCGACGGTCGGCCGGAAGGCCTGCGTTGTGTTCGTCAATCGCTATGGCCAGTGCGAGATTTGACGGCCCGAATCCGATTCCGAGGACGTCGTGGGTGGTGTCCGATCCCGTGAGCGGTGACTTCACCGTGGCATCGCCTCCCTCAGGCAGCCACATGTTAGATAAGGTTAGCCTTACCTTGCAATGGAGCCCGCCGAAGGGGAGAACCGCATGCGCGTCGCCATGTTCGGCTACCAGACCTGGGGCCACCGCACACTCCAGGCCCTGCTGGACTCCGACCACGAGGTCGTCCTGGTGGTCACCCACCCCAAGAGCGACCACGCCTACGAGAAGATCTGGGACGACTCCGTCGCCGAACTCGCCGAGAAGAACGACGTCCCCGTACTCCTGCGCAACCGCCCCGACGACCCCGAACTCCTCGCCGCCCTGCGCGATGCCCGGCCCGACATCCTGGTCGCCAACAACTGGCGCACCTGGCTGCCGCCGGAGCTCTTCGACCTGCCGCCGCACGGCACGCTCAACGTCCACGACTCGCTGCTGCCGTCCTACGCGGGCTTCTCCCCCATCATCTGGGCGCTCATCAACGGCGAGGAGCGCGTCGGCGTCACCGCGCACCGCATGAACGCCGAACTGGACGCCGGGGACATCCTGGTGCAGCGCTCGGTGGGCGTCGGTCCGGCCGACACCGCGACGGACCTGTTCCACCGCACCGTCGACCTCATCGCCCCCATCGTGCGCGAGTCCCTCGACCTCATCGCGTCCGGCAAGGACGCCACCCACTGGCAGCCGCAGGACCGCAGCCGCGCGAGCTTCTTCCACAAGCGCTCGGCGCAGGACAGCCGCATCGACTGGAACTGGCCGGCGGAGCGTCTGGAGCGCCTCGTACGGGCGCAGTCGGACCCGTATCCCAACGCCTACACCTTCCATCGCGGACAGCGGATCAGGGTCGTCTCGGCCGCCGTCTCCGAGGGCCGCTACGGCGGCACTCCCGGCCGCATCTTCATCCGCGAGGGCGACGGCATCGTCATCGTCGCGGGCGCCGACGCCCATACGGGCCGGCACCCGGGGCTGATCCTCAAGCGGCTGCGCACCGACGACGGAACGGAGTACGCGGCGACCGACTACTTCCGCACCATGGGGGGCTATCTCACCGCTCAACCGTGATCGGGCAAGGTCAACTACCGCCAAAAACAAAGAAGTTGTCCGATACGCGTTGCTAAGGCAAGGCTTACCTTGCTTTACTGGCGCGCATGTCGAGAAAGCTTCTCAGCACCCTTCTCACCGTCACCCTGGCCGCCGCGCTGGCAGCCTGCGGCTCCGTCAAGGACGACTCCAACACCTCCTCCGACGCCTCGGGCGACGCGAAGGCGGACACCTCGTCCGCCTTCCCGGTGTCGATCAAGCACAAGTTCGCCACCACGAAGATCGCCAAGGCGCCGGAACGGATCGTGGTGATCGGCAACGGCGGCACGGACGACATCGACGCGCTGTACGCGCTCGGCGTCACACCGGTCGCCATCTCGAAGGACGCCCTCAGCTCGGACGGTGTCTACCCCTGGCTCAAGGACAGGATCGACACCGAGAAGACCGAGCTGCTCGACACGCTCACCGCCGTCGACTACGAGAAGGTCGCCTCCCTCCAGCCCGACCTGATCCTCGCCACCTCCGACTTCACCCTGGACAAGGACTACAAGAAGCTCGCCGCGGTGGCGCCGACCGTCGGGTACGAGACGGCCTGGGGGCAGCAGACCTGGCAGGAGCACGTGCAGGTGGTTGCCCAGGCCGTCGGCAAGAAGGAACAGGGCGAGCAGGTCATCAAGGAGACCGAGGACAGCATCGCCGCCGTGAAGACGAAGCATCCGAAGCTTCAGGGCAAGACCTACAGCCTGTCCATCGGCAACACCCCGGCGAAGATCTTCACCATCGCCTCCGAGGAGGACTTCGCCGCCAAGCTGATGAGCCAGGTCGGGATGAGCCTGACGCCGTCGGTGAAGAACATCAAGACGGTCAACGGCAGCCCGACCGGTGAGCTGTCCTTCGAGCAACTGGACAAGCTCGACGCCGATCTCGCGATCATCGCGTTCACCACGCCGGACCTGAAGAAGGCCTTCGAGGCCAGTGACCTGGTGAAGAACATGTCCGCGGTGAAGGACGGCAAGTACGTCGTGACGGACGTCGCGACCATCAGCCAGCTGCGCAGCCCGTCGGCGCTGGGCATCCCGTGGGCGCTGAACAACCTGGAGCCCGGCTTCAAGAAGCTCGACTGACGGCCCGAGGGGGGCATCGGAGGAGGGGTGGGGTGCCGTGCGGCACCCCACCCCTCCTTCTCATGTGTCGCGCAGTGCGGAGTCGATCTCGTCCGCCGACATGCCCTCGATCTCCAGATGGATCGCGGCGACCTGTTCGAGCCGTCCGGGCGTCCGCTCCTCGGCCGAGAGCCGCTTGGCCATGCCGCCGGCCGTGAGGGTCGCGAACAGGGAGCGCACGGTCACCTCGGAGGTGTCCAGCGTCTCGCGCAGCCGGCCGACGATGACGGTGGCGAGGACCGAGTCGCCGCCGAGGGCGAAGAAGCCGTCGTCGAGGCCGACGCGTTCGACGCCGAGGACGTCCTGCCAGACGCCCGCCACGACGGTCTCCAGGGCGGTGCCGGGTGCCCGGTGCCGTTCCGCCTCCGCCACCCGCCACAGCTCCTGTACGGCACGGCGGTCGAGCTTGCCGTTGGAGGTGAGCGGCAGTTCCCCGGCCACGGCGATCCGGGCCGGGACCATGTGCGGCGGCAGCACGGAGCGCGCCCATTCCCGCAGCGCGTCCTCGGCCGTCGCGGCGTCGGCGGCGACCGCGGCGGCCAACTGCACGCCCTGCCCCCGGGTCAGCCCGGCGACGGCACGTCGTACGGCGGGGTGCGCGGCGAGCGCCGCCTCCACCTCGCCCAGCTCGATCCGGAAGCCGCGCACCTTGACCTGGTGGTCCCGGCGTCCGAGGAACTCCAGGGTGCCGTCGGGCCAGTACCGTGCGAGGTCCCCGGTGCGGTACCAGCGCAGCCCGTCCGCCTCGGTGAACTTCTCCGCCGTGCGCGAGGGATCGGCACGGTAGCCGAGCGCCACCCCGTCCCCGCCGATCCACAGCTCCCCCGGCACCCAGTCCGGACAGTCCCGCCCGTGGGCGTCAACGACCCGGCAGCGGACGCCCCGCAGCGGGGTCCCGTACGGCACCGACCTCCAGTGCGCCGGGACCTGAGCCTGCGTCACCTCGCAGACGGTGGAGTGGATCGCGGTCTCCGTCGTACCGCCCAGACCGGTGAACCGGCAGCCGGGCGCCCGCTCGGCGAGCCGCCCCGGCAGGTCGGTGCCGACCCAGTCCCCGCCGAGCAACACCGCCCGGAGTCCGGCGAGTTCGCCGGGCGCGGTGGCCAGCAGCAGCATGTCGAGCAGCGGCGGCACGCAGTTGAGGAGCGTGACCCGGTGGGTGCGCACCAGGTCTGCCCATTCGCTCGCCTCGCGCCGGTCGCCGTCCGCCACGAGCACGACCGCGCCGCCCGCGCTCAGCAGCCCGAAGACGTCGTAGACGGACAGGTCGAAGTCCAGGGCGGACAGGGCGAGACAGCGGTCCGAAGGGCCCACGCCGAAGCGGTCGTTGAGATCGTCGATGGTGTTCATGGCCGCCCGGTGCGGCACGTCGACGCCCTTGGGTTCACCGGTGGATCCCGAGGTGAACAGCACGTAGGCGGGCTGCTCCTCGTCCACCGCGACCGGCTCCGGCAGCGGGGCGGCGCCTACCGCCTCAGCGACCGGCAAGGTGTCCAGGCCCTCGACCGGACGTCCGTCGGTCAGCGTGACGCGGAACCCCGCGGTGGCGCGGATACGGTCGCGGCGGGCGGCCGGCTGCTCGACGCCGATCGGCACGTAGGCGGCGCCCGCGGCCAGCACGCCCAGGACGGCGGTGATCTGGTCGGCCCCCCTGGGCAGACTGACCGCGACCGTGTCGCCGGGGCGCACGCCCCGCTCCCCCAGTGCGGCGGCGGTCCGCAGCGCCCGGTCGGCCAACTCGCCGTAGGACAGGGCGCCTTCGGTGCCCCACAGCAGGGCCGGGGCGTCCGGCTGCGCGCCGGCCCGCTCGAAGAGGCCTTGGTGGAGCAGCCGGTGACTGCGTGGGCCCTCGGTGGCGTTGACCTTCGCGCGCAGTGCCGTCTGCTCGGCCGGCAACAGGGCGGGCACCGGCTGCTCCCAGACCGCGCGGTCGGTGCCGAGGCGGGTGACGAGGCCGTGGAAGGCTTCGAACATCGCGTCGACCATGCCGGCCGGGAAGGCGTCCTCCCGCACGTCCCAGTTGACCAGCAGACCGCCGTCGACCTCGGTGACCTGGGCGTCGAGCAGCACCTGCGGCCCCTGCGAGATGATCCACACCGGCTTCCCGAAGGACTGCCGTACGCTCGCGTCGAAGAGCTCGCCGAGGTTGAGGGCGCTGGTGAACACGACGGGCGCGAGAACCTGTTCGCCGTTGTACCGGGAGAGGTCGCGCAGCACCTCGACGCCGGAGTAGTCGGACTGCGCCGCGTCGGTGTGCATACGGTCCTGGAGGCGCCGTGCGTGCTCGGTGAACGAGCCCGACTCGGCCAGGTCGACGTCGAGCAGCACCGAGCTGGTGAAGTCGCCGACGAGCAGGTCGACGTCGGGATGGGAGCCCCTGCGGTCGAACATCGGCACGTTGAGCAGGAACCGCGGCTGTCCGCTCCAGGCGGCCAGGACCTCCGAGAAGGCGGTCGCCACCGCCATCGCGGGGGTCAGCCCGTGCTGGTGGGCGCGGGCGGTCAGACGCCGCTTCTCCTGAGGCGGCAGCCAGTGGTGCCGGCGGGTCACCCGTGTCGGGTCCGTGCGCTCCGCCTCGGGCACGAGCGGGAGTTCGGGGGCGCTCGGCAGTTCGGGGATGCGCCGCTGCCACCACTCCCGCGCCTGCTCCCGGCTCAGCCGCCGTACGTCCGCGCGCTCTTCGAGGTACTCGGGATAGCTGGTGCGGATCGGGGGCAGCGCGGTGCCGGGGTTCTCGTAGAGCCCCGCGAGGTCGGAGAGGAGCACCCGGTAGCTCAGGGCGTCGGCGGCGAGCATGTCGACGTCCACGTGCAGCCGGCTCGTGCCGTCCGGCAGGAGGGAGAGCTGCACGGAGAGGACCTCGCCGGCGGCGATGTCCAGGCGCGCGTGCGAGGCGGCGTGCCGGACCTCCTCCAGCCGGTCCGCCACGGTCCGGCCATCCGACGCGCGCAGGTCGTGGACGGTCGTCGCGGGGCCTGTGAGGTCGGGCAGGATCTGCTGGCGGCCGTCGTCGGTGAAGCGGGCGCGGAGCATTCCATGGCGGGCGGCGAGGGCGCGTACGGCCTCGTCGAGCCGGTCGGGGTCGACGCCTGCGCCGTCGAACTCGACGTAGAGGTGGGCGGCGACGGAGCCGAGCGTGGTCTCGTCGCCGCGGCCGATCCAGTACGCGTGCTGCATCACGGCCAGCGGGAAGGGCTCGCGGGGCTCGGGCCGGGCGGGTGCCGCGCCCGGGGTGCCCCCCGCGGGCCGGACCGCCGGGACGTGGGCCTCCAGCAGGGTCCGCCAGGCGCGCAGGGTCGGTTCCTTGGCCAGCTCGGCGAAGCTGATCCGGATGCCCTGCTTGCGCCAGCCGCCCGCGATCTTCATCAGGGTGATCGAGTCCAGGCCCCAGGCGATCAGGCTGTCGTCGTCGCTCGGCGGTGCATCCGAGCCGATGGTGTCGGTGACCGAACGGAGCAGCTCGTCCGCGGTCGGGGGGTGCTGCGTCACCGGTTCCTCCGAAGTCGTCCGTGGTGGCTCAGAAGTCGTCGAGGTCGTGTCCGAAGTCGTCGATGTCCTCCTGGGTCAGTTCGACCAGGGGGAGGTCCGACGGGGTGAGGCCGCCTGCCGGGGAGTGGGCGGCGTGCCGGGCGAGGCCGTGCAGGGCGCGCTCCCAGAGCCGGAGCAGGTCTCCCGCCTCGGACTCGGTCAGGAACGTGTCCGGCCAGGAGGCGGATACATGCAGCCGGACGTCGCCCGCCTCCTCGACGGCGACGGCGTTGATCTCCAGGCCGAAGCCGCTCCGCGGTGACGGCACCCGCAGCATGGGGGCCTCCGGAGCCAGCTCCCAGGGTTCGTCGGCCGAGCCGGACGCGGCGAATCGTCCCAGGTAGTTGAAGAGGATCTGCGGTTGCGGAAGTTTCTCCAGGGCGGGCGCGGTGTCGGGGTTGAGGTGGCGCAGGAGGCCGTAGCCGAGTCCGTGGTCCGGTACGGCGCGCAGCTGCTCCTTGACCCGTTTGAGGGCCGTGCCCGCGGCGGGCCCGCCGGACAGCGCCTCGTCGATGTCCAGCGGGCCGGGGTCGATGCCGACCGGGTGGAAGGTCGTGAACCAGCCCACGGTGGCCGACAGATCGACGCCCTCGGCGATGTGCTCCTCGCGTCCGTGGCCCTCCAGGCCGACGAGCAGTGGGCCGGCGGCCACGTCGCCCCGCCGCTCCCGCCAGGCCGCGACGGCGAGGGCGAGGGCGGTGAGCAGGACGTCGGGGGCGGCGGCGTGATAGGCGGCGGGGACGGCTGTCAGCAGGGGCACGGTGACGTCGTCCGGGAGGACGAGGGTGTGTTCGCGCACGCTCGCCGTACTGCCGAGGTCACGCTCCAGCAGGGGGCGCGCCCCCTCCAACTCCCGCTTCCACCTAGCCAGTTCGGCCACCCGGTCGGGCTTGCGGGCCTCCTCGCCGAGAAGCCTGCTCCAGGTCCGGAAGGAGGTGCCGCCGCGCGGGAGGGCCCCACCCGACTGCCACGCCTCGGCCAGGGCGGAGCTGAGGACCCGCCAGGACACACCGTCGACGACCAGGTGATGGGCCACGAGGAGCAGCCGGCCCGAGTCGGCGAACCAGACGGCCTGGAGCATGCGCCCGGCGGCCGGGTCGAGCCGGTCCACGGCGGCGGCCAGCTGATCGTCGAGCGCCGCGTCCCGCACCCGGCTCAGCAGATCGCCCGCGCGCAGCGCCCCTTCGGCGGGGATCACCAGCTTGTCCGTCATCCGGGCCCGGAGCATGTCGTGGCGGTCCAGCACGGCTTGGAGTACGTCGACGGCGGCGTCGTAGGTGAGATCCGGCGGGGTCACGAGCAGGACCGCCTGGGCGAGCCCGTCGTGGGAACCGTCGGGGCCCGCCGCCCAGTGCATGACCGGGGTCGGTGCCGCCTCGCCGATCGGGTCGTCGACGGGACCGGTGTCGGTGCGTTCGGCGGAGGCGGCCAGCCCGGCCGGGGTCGGTGTCTGGAAGACGTGCCGGGGGCTGAGCGCGATGCCGGCCTTGCGGGCCAGGGTCACCAGGCGGATGGAGACGATGCTGTCGCCGCCGAGCTCGAAGAAGTTGTCGTCGACGCCGACGTGGCTCCGTCCGAGAACGGAGGCGAACAACTCGCAGAGCCGGCGCTCGCGTTCATCCGCGGGCTCGCGGGTCGGTGCGCCGGAGGTCGTGGCCCCGGGCGCGGGCAGGGAGCCGCGGTCGACCTTGCCGGAGGGCAGCAGCGGGAAGGCGTCGAGGGCGGTGAGGGTGCGCGGCACCATGTGTTCGGGCAGCCGCTCCCGCAGCCAGGTGTGCAGGTCGCCGGGGCCGCCGGCGGCCAGGTAGTACCCGGCGAGCTGCTTGACGCCGGGGGCGTCCTCGCGGATCACCACGACCCCGCGCCGGACGCCCGGGTGCTGTTCGAGGATCGCCTCGATCTCCTCCAGCTCGACGCGCATGCCACGGATCTTCACCTGGTTGTCGGCCCGGCCGAGGAACTCCAGGGTGCCGTCCCGCTGCCATCGCACCAGATCACCGGTGCGGTAGAGCCGCTCGCCGGGCGGGCCGAACGGGTCGGCCACCCAGTGGTCGGCGGTGCGGCGGGGGTCGTTCACATAGCCGCGGCCGAGGTAGACGCCACCGGCGTACAGCTCGCCGGGCACCCCGACCGGCACCGGCTGGAGCCGGTCGTCCAGAACGTACAGCCGGGTGTTGCCGTTGGGCCGCCCGATGGAGACGGCGCTGCGGAGGGCGCCGGTGCGGTAGACGACGTGGCTGACGCCGATGGTGGCCTCGGCCGGGCCGTACCCGTGGTACATCACCGCGGGGCTCGCGGCGCGGAAGCGGGCGAACAGCTCCGGGGTGAGCACCTCGCCGCCGCACCACACGTGCCTCAGTGAGCGGGCGCGCCCGGCGAAGCCGTCGAGCTCCAGGAGCAGGTCGAGCATCGAGGAGACGAGGTAGGTGAAGGTGACCCGGTGGCGTTCGACGGTGTCGAGGAGGTAGTCGACGTCGCGTTCGCCGCCGGGCTCGGCGATGACGACACGTCCGCCGTTCACCAGCGGCAGGAAGATCTCGTTGATGGAGATGTCGAAGCCGAGCGGCGCCTTGAACAGGGCCGCGTCGTCGGTTCCGAAGCCGAGCAGAGCGCGCTGCCACAGCAGCCGGTGCGCGATGGCGCGGTGGCGGATCATGGCGCCCTTGGGGACGCCGGTGGAGCCGGAGGTGTGGATGACGTAGGCGAGGCCCTCCGGATCGACGGGCACGGCCGGGTTTTCCTCCTGCTCCGGGCCGTCCAGGCGCACCGGCACGAAGGGTGGGGCGTCGTCCCCGAGGCCCCTGCCGTGCCCCGGCTTCCCCAGCACCGCCGTCAGCGCCGCGCTCCGGGACACCTCGGCGATCCGGCGGGCCGGCCAGGACGGCTCCAGCGGCACGAAGGCCCCGCCCGCCTTCAGCACGGCGAGCAGTCCCACGACCATCTCCACCGAGCGTTCCAGATGGATACCGACGAGGCGCTCGGGCCCGACCCCGAGTGAACGCAGTTCCTGGGCAAGGGCGTTGGCGCGCGCGTTCAGCTCGCCGTACGTCAGTTGTGTGCCGCCCTCGATGCCGTACTCCACGGCGGTGAGCCGGGGAGTCTTCGCGACCTGTTCCTCGACCAGGGCGGTCAGGGTGGTGGCGGGCATCGGGTGGGCGGTGTCGTTCCACTCCCCCAGCATCAGGGCGCGCTCACGCGGGGTGAGCAGGTCGGTGAGGGCGACCGGTACGTCCGGGCGCCGGGCCAGTTCGCCCACCAGCCGCACGAACCGCTCCACCATGTCCTGGGCGGTGTCGTGGTCGTACAGGTCGCGGCTGTACACGAGCGAGCCGGTGACACCGCCCCCGTCCGGCCGCTCGAAGACGTGGAAGGCGAGGTCGGTCTTCGCCGTGTAGTGGTCGACGCGCAGTTCGTCGAGCGTCAGCCCGGCGAAGTCCCGTGTTTCCGCCGGGGCTTGCTGATGGGCGAGCATCACCTGGAACAGCGGATGGCGTCCCATCGAGCGGGCCGGGGCGAGCGCGTCCACCAGCCGCTCGAAGGGCAGCTCCTGGTGGGCGTAGGCGTCCACGTCGGTCTCGCGCACCCGGGCGAGCAGCGTGCGGAACGTCGGGTCGCCGGACACGTCGGTGCGCAGCACGAGGGTGTTGACGAAGAGGCCCACGAGGTCGTCGAGGGCCGGGTCGCCCCGTCCGGCGACCGGTGTGCCGAGGAGGATGTCGTCCCCGGCGCCCATGCGACCGAGCAGGACGGCGAGGGCGGCCTGGAGCGCCATGAAGACGGTGCCGCCTGCGTCCGCCGCGAGGTGCCTCAGCGTCCCGTGCACCTCGGCGCCGATCGCGAAGTCCACGGCACCGGCCCGGTATCCGGCGACGGCCGGGCGCGGCCGGTCGACGGGCAGCTGGAGTTCCTCCGGGACCCCTTCCAACTTCCTTGTCCAGTAGTCGAGTTCGGCGTCGGTCACGTGCTGCCCGTCCGCGAGCAACTGCCGTTGCCAGAGTGTGTAGTCGGCGTACTGCACCGCGAGCGGCGGCCATGCGGGGCGGATGCCGTGCCGCCTTGCCGCGTAGGCCGTCTCCAGGTCCCGCAGCAGCGGCTCCGCGGACCAGCCGTCGGTCGCGATGTGATGGACGAGGAGGAACAGGACGTGCTCGTCCGGGCCGAGGGCGTACAGCGTGGCCCGTACGGGGATCTCGGTGTCCAGCGCGAAGGAGTGGGCGGCGGCCTCGCGCAGCAGCCCGTCGAGTGCGTCGGCGCGGGTCGGCACGACGGCGAAGGGCACGGCCGGGTCGGGGAGGATCCGCTGGTGGGGCGTGCCGTCGTCGTCCGGGAAGACCGTGCGCAGCGCCTCGTGCCGGGCCACGACATCACCGAGCGCGGCCCGCAGCGCGTCGGCGTCGAGCCGTCCCGTGAGACGTAGGGCGGTGTGGATGTTGTACGTCGGACTCGGCCCCTCCAGCCGGTACAGGAACCAGAGCCTGGCCTGCGCGGCGGACAGCGGCACCGGGTCGGGGCGGCGGCCCGGCAGCAGCGCGGGGCGGCGCTCGGCGGCGGCGGTGCCGAGGAGCGGGGCGAGTCCGGCCACGGTCGGGGTGTCGAAGACCGCTCGCAGCGGGACGAGAGCCCCCAGTTCGGCCCGGATCCGGGCGACCAGGCGCGTGGCGAGGACGGAGTGGCCGCCGAGGGCGAAGAACTCGTCGTGGATGCCGACGGAGGGCAGCCCGAGCAGGCCGGCGAACAGGGCGCACAGGGTGGCCTCCGCCTCGGTGCGGGGCGCGGTGGCGGTGGTGAGGTCGGAGAAGTCGGGGGCGGGCAGGGCCGCGCGGTCGAGTTTGCCGTTGGGGGTCAGCGGCAGGTCGTCGAGGACCACGACCACTGCGGGGAGCAGGTGCTCGGGGAGCGTCGCCTTGAGGTCGTGCCTGACCCGCAACGGCTCCAGCGAGGCCCCGGGCTGCGGGACGGCGTAGGCGACCAGCCTCGGCTCGCCCGGTTGATCCTGACGTACCGTCACCGCCGCCTGGGACACTCCGGGGAGCGCGGCCAAGGCGGCCTCGGTCTCGCCCGGCTCGACACGGAAGCCGCGGATCTTCACCTGGTCGTCGGACCGGCCGAGAAACTCCAGTGCCCCCTGCGCGCTCCAGCGCACCAGGTCCCCGGTGCGGTAGAGGCGGGCGCCGGGCGGGCCGTAGGGGTCGGCGACGAAGCGGTCGGCGGTCAGGCCGGGGCGGCGGAGGTAGCCCCGGGCCAGCTGGGTGCCGCCCAGGTAGAGCTCTCCGGGGACGCCCGGCGGCACGGGGCGCAGCGACGCGTCCAGGACGAGGGTGCGGGTGTTCCACACCGGGCGTCCGATCGGCACGGAACCGGCGGCGGACCTCGTCCCCTCGGCGCAGGGCCAGGCGGTGACGTCCACGGCAGCCTCGGTGGGCCCGTACAGGTTGTGCAGTTCGGTGCCGGGGAGCGACTCGGCGCAGCGCTCGGCGAGTTCGGTGGGCAGGGCCTCGCCGCTGCACACGAGCCGGCGCAGGACGCCGCGTGCCCGCTCGGCGGCCGGGTCGTCGAGGAAGACCCGCAGCATCGACGGGACGAAGTGCGCGGTCGTGACCCGCCGGTCATGGATCAGCTCGGCGAGGCAGGCGGGGTCGCGGTGGCCGCCGGGCCGGGCGAGGACCAGCGCGGCCCCGGTGATCAGCGGCCAGAAGAACTCCCAGACGGACACGTCGAAGCCGGCCGGCGTCTTCTGCAGCACACGGTCCTCGGGACCGAGTGCGTACGTCTCCTGCATCCACAGCAGCCGGTTGACGATCGCGGCGTGCGGGACGACGGCTCCCTTGGGGCGGCCGGTGGAGCCGGAGGTGTGGATGACATAGGCGGGGTGCTCGGGGCGCAGGGGCTGGAGCCGGTCGGCGTCGGTGAGTTCCGCGGTGTCGAAGTCGTCGCCCGGCAGGGCGTCGAGCAGCAGCAGGGGCGCCCGGTCGGGCAGGTTCCCGGCGGCCTGTGCGGAGGTCAGTACCAGGGTGGGCGCGGTGTCCTCGACCAGGAACGCCAGCCGGTCGGCGGGGTATCCGGTGTCGAGCGGGACGTAGGCGGCGCCCGCCTTGAGTACGGCGAGCAGCGCCACGACGAGGTCGGTGCCGCGGTCCAGTGCGACGCCCACCAGGCGCTCCGGGCCCACGCCGCGGGAGATCAGGAGCCGGGCGAGGCGGTTGGCGTGGGCGTGCAGACCGGCGTAGTCGAGGGCGGGCGTGCCGTCGTCGGCGAGGAGGGCAGGTGCGTCGGGGGTGCGTGCGGCCTGCCGTGCGAGCAGGTCGGTGAGGTGGGTGACCGGGACGGGGTGGGCGGTGGCGTTCCACTCCTCCAGGACCCGGTGTTCCTCGGCGCCGGTCATCAACGGCAGGCGGGACAGGGCGAGTTCGGGGTCGCTGAGGGCCGCGGCGAGGAGTGTCTCCAGGTGCTGGAGCAGTCGGTCGACTGTGTCCGGGGTGAACAGGCCGCTGCTGTAGGTGGCCTCGATCCGCAGCCGGCCGCCCGTCAGGAACGCCTCCAGGCTCAGGTCGAACTGGGTGGTGTCGTTGTGGACGGTCTCCCATTCGGCGCCCACCCCGGGGAACTGCGGCCCTTCGAGTCCCTGGGTGAGGAAGAGGAGCATGACGTCGAAGTAGACGGAGCGCCCCGGCTGCCGCTCCGGCTTCAGCACCTCCACCAGCCGGTCGAACGGCATGTCCTGATGGGCGTAACCGTCGGTGCACAACTGCCGTACCCGCTCGACGAGTTCGGCGAATCCGGGGTCGCCCGCGAGGTCGGCGCGCAGGGCGAGGGTGTTGCCGAAGTTGCCGATCAGCTTCTCCAGGCCGGGCAGGTCGCGGTTCATGACGGCCGAGCCGATGGGGACGTCGGTGGCGCCGGTGGTGCGGTGCAGCAGGGCCGCCAGTCCCGCGAGCAGGACCATGAAGGGGGTGACGCCGGCGCCCCGCGCGAAGGCGGTGAGGCGCTCGGTGACGTCGGGGGCGAAGGTGTGGAAGCGGCGGTCGCCGGCCGCGGTGGGGCGGGCGGTACGTGGCGCGTCCGTGGGCAGGGCGAGAGGGTGGGGCGGTGGGACGAGGGTGGAGCGCCAGTGGTCGAGGTGTTCGGCCAGCCGCTCGTCCGTCCAGGTGGTGCGCTGCCAGTGCGCGAAGTCGCCGTACTGGAGGGGAAGTTGTTCGAGGCCGGAGGGCTCGCCGGTGGCCGCCGCGCGGTAGAGGGCGGTCAGATCTCGGGACAGGGCGTTGAACGTCCCGCCGTCCCAGGCGATGTGATGAACGGTCAGGACGAGCGTGTGGTCCTGCTCCGCGCGCCGGATCAGCAGGGTGCGGATCGGGTGGTCGGCGGCGAGGTCGAAGGGGGTCGCCGAGGCGGCACGGGCGAGCTCCGCCGCCCGGCTGTCCCGCTGCTCCTCCACCGGCCCGCTCAGGTCGGCGGTGGCGAACTCCACCTGCGCCCCTGCGTCGACGATCTGCTCCGGGGTGCCGTCGGCGGTGGCCGGGTAGCGAGTGCGCAGAATCTCGTGCCGGTCGGTCAGGCCCTGTAAGGCGGTGCGCAGGGCGGCCGGGTCGAGAGGGCCGCGCAGACGGATGGCCAGGCAGACGTTGTAGGCGGGGCTCGCCGGGTCGAGCTGCTGGAGCAGCCACATGCGGGACTGGGCGTACGACAGCGGCAGCCGTGCCGTGTCCGCGGGGCGCGGCGGAACCAGCTCGGAGCGGGCAAGGCTGGCGGCCAGCCCTGCACTCTCCAGCCTGCGGCGCAGGAGTTCGCGGCGGCGTGCGGCGAGGTCGGCGGTGGGGGTCTCCGTCACTGGTCATCGCCTTTCAGGAGCCGTTCCAGGGACATGGTCCAGAGCTCGGCCAGCCGATGGATCTCCGGCTCGGTGAAGAGCCGCTGCGGCCACTGCCAGCACACCGAGAGCTCCGTCCCTGTGATCACTGCGTCGACGACGAGGGCGTAGGGCGCGGGCATGTCGGGGTCGGCGCCACTGCCCATGGCACCGGTCTCGGGCGCGCTGGTGAACACGGCGCTCTCGCGGCGCTCGCCCGTCGTCATCCGGCCCAGGTAGTTGAACTGGATCTGCGGTTCCGGGAGTGGGGAGAGCCGCGCGGCCGTGTCCGGGGCGAGGTGACGGAGCAGGCCGTAGCCGATTCCCTTGTCGGGCAGGGCGGCCAGCTGGTCGCGGATCCGGCGTACGTGGTCCGTGGCACCGGGGTCCAGCCGGACCGGGAAGACGGTGGTGAACCAGCCGAGGGTGCTGGACAGGTCAGCGCCGGGGAGGAGGTGCTCCTCGCGGCCGTGGCCCTCCAAGGCGATCAGTACGGAGGGGTCGGGTGACGCGGCGGCATCGGGTGCGCTTCGCCAGTCCGGTACGGCGAGTGCCAGCGCGGTCAGCAGCACCTCCTGGACGGACGCGGCGGTCAGGGGTGCGGTGATGTCCGGGCCCAGCGTGGTCCAGTGCCTGCGGATCGTGGCCCTGGTGTCCCGGGCGGGATCCAGCGGGCCGACTCCCAGGGGCTGCTCCGCTCGGTCCAACATTCCCTTCCAGAAGGCGAGTTCGCCCGCCCGGCCCGGCGTCAGATCCCGAAGCGCCTGTGCCCATGCGCGGAAGGAGGTGCCCACGGGCGACAGGTCCCTGCCTTCCCAGGCGGCGGCCAGGTCGGCGACCAGGACACCCCAGGACGCCGCGTCGGTCACCAGGTGGTGCAGCACGACCAGCAGTCGCCCCTCGCGACCGCTGCCCGGGTCGAACCACAGGAACCGCGCCATCGCCCCGGCGGCCGGGTCCAGCTCGGCCACCAGCTCGTCCATCGACTCCGGCACCAGCGTGCCGACCGCCGTGTGGTCCAGCCGCTCGGCGTCGATGCGCCGTACGCAGTCGACGGCGCGGGCCGAGCCCACGGGCGCGGCCTCGAAGCGCCAGGACCCGTCCTCGGCCCGGGCGAAAGTGGACCGCAGAAGGTCGTGCCGGTCCAAGACCGCCTGGACCGTGCGGTGCAGTCCGTCGAGGTCCATGCCCGGCGGGGTGCGCAGGAAGCGGGCCTGGCTGAGGGCGCGGAAGGGGCCGCCCTGCTCGGTGAGCCAGGTCAGGATGGGGGTGAGGGGTATCGCGCCCGTTCCCGCGTCGGCGTCGGCCGCCCGGTGTACGGCGGTGTCCGCCCGTTCGGCCAGTTCGGCCAGTTCGGCGATCGTGGGCCGCTCGAACACGTCACGCGGCGAGATCGCCAGCCCGGCCGCCCGCGCCTGGCTGACCAGCCGCATGGAGAGGATGCTGTCGCCGCCGAGCGTGAAGAAGCTGTCGTGCACGCCGACCGTGTCCAGCCCGAGCACCTCGGCGAAGAGCGCGGCGAGCTTCTCCTCGACCGGGTTGCGGGGCGGCTGCGCGGCCGGGCCCGCGGAGCGTGACGGCGCCGGGAGCGCGGCGGTGTCGAGCTTGCCGTTGAGGGTGAGCGGGAATCCGTCCACGGGGACGAAGGCCGACGGCACCATGTAGTCGGGCAGCACGGCGGCCGCGGCCCGGCGCAGCAGCTCCGCCGTCTCCTCGGCCGGGGGCGCGCAGAGGATGACGTAGGCGACGAGACGTCGTACGCCGGGCGTGTCCTCGCGGACGACGACCGCCGCCCGCTCGACGAGCGCATGCTCCAGCAGCACCGCCTCGATCTCGCCGGGTTCGATCCGATAGCCCCTGATCTTGACCTGGTCGTCGACCCGGCCGAGGCACTCGGCCAGGCCGTCGGCGGTCCAGCGGGCGATGTCGCCCGTGCGGTACATGCGGGCGCCGGGGTCGTCCGAGAAGGGGTCCGCGACGAAGCGGGCCGCTGTGGCGGACGGCCGGCCGAGATAGCCCCGGGCGAGGCCGGCGCCCGCGACGTACAGCTCGCCGTCGACGCCGGCGGGTACCGGGTTGAGGTGCCCGTCCAGGATGTACAGGGTGCCGCCCGCCACGGGCCGGCCGATCGCGGGGCGCTCGCTGAGGGCGAGGTCGCAGTCCGCGGAGTCGACGGTGGCTTCTGTCGGGCCGTAGAGGTTGTGCGCGGCGAGCCCGTCGGTGTCGCGCAGGGTGCGCCACAGGTCCGGCGGTACGGCCTCGCCGCCGACGCCGATCACCTTCAACCGGGCCTGCCAGTCGCCGCCCTGGGCGACCAGCTCGCCGAGCAGGGACGGGGACAGCTCGATGAACTCGATGCCGTGCCGGGTGAGGAAGTCCCGCAGGGCGGCGGGGTCCCGGCGGACGTCCTCGGGCACCATGTGCAGCTCGTGTCCGGCGAACATCCACAGCATGGGTTGCCAGGACGCGTCGAAGGCGATGGGCCAGGCGTGGCCGATCCTCAGCGGCTTGCCTGCGGCCGCTTGCGATGCCGGTTCGTGGAGGGCGGCGTTGTGGGCGGTGAAGAGGTTGACGATGGCTCGTTGGGGGATGACGACGGCCTTGGGGCGGCCGGTTGAGCCGGAGGTGTAGATGACGTAGGC
Source organism: Streptomyces sp. NBC_01092 (assembly GCF_045039535.1). Lineage (NCBI taxonomy): Bacteria > Bacillati > Actinomycetota > Actinomycetes > Kitasatosporales > Streptomycetaceae > Streptomyces > Streptomyces sp. NBC_01092. Next base: position 1,322,488 of record NZ_CP108659.1, read on the forward strand.
AGGGTGTTCGGGGAGCAGGGGGGTTCGGCGGTCGGCGTCGGTGAGGTCGGCGGTGGTCGTTTTCGCGAGGCGGTGACGGGTCTCCGGGGTGTCGAGGAGTACGCGGGGGGTGGGTGGGAAGACCGGGGGGCGGCTGCGGGTTGTGGGGGGCTGGTCGCGCAGTTCCAAGGGCGTCGTAGCCAGCGTGGTGATAAGAGCCACCGGGCTTGCATCCGCCAGCATCCCCGCGATCCGCTCGTCCGGCCATGCCGGATCCAGTGGCAGATAGGCCGCGCCCGCCTTCTGGATCGCCAGCAGAGTCGTCACGGTGTCCGGCGTCGGGGGCAATGCGAAAGCCACTGTCCGCTCGGGTCCCGCACCCAACTCGACCAGGACTCGGGCTAGTTGATTGGCCGCACTGTTCAACTTCGCAAAGGTCAGGCTCTGTCCCTCCCCCACCACCGCCACCGCGTCCGGCGTACGCGCCACCTGTGCTTCGAACGCCTCCGGCATCGTGCGGTACCGCACCGGCAGCCGCTCCCCGACCCCGCCGGCCAGCAGCGCGGTCCGCTCCTGCGGGGCGAGGACGTCCAACGCGGCCAAGGGGGTGTCCGGGTCTGCCAGTACGGCCAGTACCAGGCGCTCGAAGCGCCCGGCCAGCTCCTCCACCGCGGGGCGCTCGTAGCAGTCGGGGCGGAACTCGAAGACCACGCCCAGTCGTTGCTCGGCGAGCACGGCCAGCGTCAGTGGATAGTGGGTGGCACCCGAGCCCTTGACCTCGACGATCCGCAGGCCCGCGGACGCCTCGGCCTCGGCCACCGCCGCCTCGTCGATCGGGTAGTTCTCGAAGACGAGCAGGGTGTCGAAGAGGTCGCCCGCGCCGGCGAGGCGCTGGATCTCCGTCAGACCCAGGTGCTGATGGTCCATCAGCCGGGCCTGCTCGTCCTGCAGTCGGCGCAGGAAGGCACCCGCCCGCTCCCCCGGCGGGACCGTCACCCGGACCGGCACCGTGTTGATGAAGAGGCCGATCATGGACTCCACACCGGGGAGTTCGGCGGGCCGTCCCGCCACCGTCGCGCCGAAGACCACGTCGTCCCGGCCGGTCAGCCGCGCCAGCAGCAGCGCCCACAGTCCCTGCACGACCGTGTTGACCGTGACGCCCCGGCTCCTCGCGAACTCCTGCACCCGGCCGGTCAGTTCCTCGGTCAGCCGCAGTGTGTGCAGCTCGGGCGGCACCGGGACCAGCCCGGCGGACCTCGGTGCCAGGACCGTCGGTGCCGCCCCGGCCAGCGCCTCGCGCCACGCGTCGGCGGAGGCCTCCCGGTCGCGGGAGGCGAGCCAGGCGAGAAAGTCCCGGTACGGCCGTACGGCGGGCAGCGGGGCCGTGGCGCCGGGGGCGAGCTGGGCTGCGTAGAGCTGGAGGAGTTCGCGGACGAGGAGCGGGATGGACCAACCGTCCAGCAGGAGGTGGTGGTTGGTGAGGATCAGCAGCCAGCGGTCGGTGGCACGGCGCACGAGCGTCAGGCGCAGCAGCGGCGGGTCGGTGAGGTCGAAGCGGGCGACGGCGTCCTCGGCGATCAGCCGGGCCGCCTCGCCCTCCCCCTCGGCCCAGTTCACCGGCACCTGCTTGAGCACCACCTGCACCGGTTCGTCAAGGTCCTCGTGCAGGAAGGCACTGCGCAGGTTGGCGTGCCGGGCGAAGAGTTCCTCGGCGGCCGTGCGCAGCAGGGCGGGGCGCAGCGGGCCCTCGATCTCCACCAGGGACTGCATGGTGTAGACGTCCTGGGCGCCCTCGTCGAACAGGGCGTGGAACAGCAGGCCCTGCTGGAGCGGGGAGAGCGGCAGCACGTCCTCGACCAGGGAGCCGTCGTCCCCGGGTGCCTTGCTCATCGAGTCCTCCACCTCGCCTTGACGTTGTCGAGCTGCGACTGGCTGAGGGACACCAGTGGTGCGCCTGTCGGAGTGAACGCCGAGGGTGCGGATGCGGTGTCGTCGGGCAGGGCGCGGGCGAGCCCGGCCGGGGTGCGGTGGGCGAAGACGTCCCGGGGGGACAGCGCGAGTCCCGCTCTGCGGGCGCGGTCGGCCAGTCGGACCGAGACGATGCTGTCGCCGCCGCGTTCGAAGAAGTCGTCGTGGACGCCGATCCGTTCCAGCCCGAGCACCTCGGCGAACAGCCCGCACAGCACCTTCTCCGGTTCGGTGCGCGGCGGTTCGAAGGCGGACGTCTCCGTGAAGTCGGGCGCGGGCAGGGCGCGTCGGTCGAGCTTGCCGCTGGGGGTGAGGGGCAGTTCGTCCAGTACCACCAGTGCGGACGGGACGAGATGACCGGGGAGCCGCTCGGCGAGGGCGCGGCGCAGGGCGAGGGGTTCGAGGGTGGCGCCGGGGGCTGCCACGACGTAGGCCACCAGGCGTCGTGGCGCCGAGCCGTCCTCCCTGGCCACGACCGCGGCCCTGCCGACCTCCGGCAGTGCGCGGAGCGCCGCCTCGATCTCACCGGGTTCGATCCTGAAGCCCCTGATCTTCACCTGGTCGTCGGCCCGGCCGAGGAATTCCACGGTGCCGTCGGGCCGCAGCCGTGCCAGGTCGCCGGTGCGGTAGAGGCGGCTGCCCGGTGGGCCGAAGGGGTCGGCGACGAAGCGTTCCGCGGTGCGGCCGGGTTCGTTGAGGTAGCCGCGGGCCAGGCCCGCTCCGGACAGGTACAGCTCGCCGACGGCGCCGACGGGGGACGGTCGCAGGAACGGGTCGAGGACGTGGACGCGGGTGTGAGCGATGGGCCGGCCGAGGGGCACCGCGCCCTCGCCGCGCTCGTGGACGTGGATCAGGCTGTCGCCGGCCGCCTCGGAGCAGCCGTAGAGGTTGATGAGCCGTGCGTCCGGCCAGCGCCGGGTGATGGCCTCGGCCAGTTCGCCGGGGAGCGTTTCGCCGCTGGAGATCCAGGTGCGGACGGAGGAGAAGGCGCCGGGCGGGGCGGATTCGACGAGGGTGGTGTACAGGCTGGGGACCGCTGTGAGGAGGGTGGCCCGGTGGCGGTCGGCCAGTGCGGCGAGGGCCGTCGGGTCGCCGGTGGACTCGTCGTCGGCGAGTGCGACGGCCTCGCCCGCGACGAGGGCGCCCAGCAGTTCTGTCAGGCCGTCGATGAAGCTCAAGGGGCTTTTGGAGACGCGGACGCCGGCGGAGTCGGCCCCCAGCTCCCTGCCCCAGGCGAGCCTGTTGGCGAGGGCCCGCTGGGTTCCGATCACGCCCTTGGGGCGGCCGGTGGAGCCCGAGGTGAAGATGAGGTAGGCGGGGTGCTCGGGCGACAGCGGCGGTCGGCGGCGTACGGTGGCCTCCGCGTCCGGGGGGCACACCAACTCCCGTTCGATGCCGAGCTGTTGGGCCGTCGGCGCGTCGCAGATGACCAGCCGGGGTCGGGCGTCGTCGAGCATCAGCGCGATGCGGTCGGGTGGGTAGCCGGGGTCGATCGGCATACAGGCGGCTGAGGCCTTCAGTACCGCGAGGAGTGCGGTGACCAGGGCCGGGCTGCGGGGCAGGGCCACGCCGACCACGGACTCCGGGCCGGCGCCGCGCGCGAGAAGAGCCGCTGCCAACCGGTCGGCCCGGGCGTCGAGTTCGGCGAAGGTGAGGGGGGTGTCGTCGCCGTGGAGGACGGCGGGCGCGTCGGGGGTGCGGGTCGCCTGGTCCTCGAACAGTTCACGGACCGTCGGATGCGGGAGCGGTTGGCCGTTCGGTGGGTGGGGCTCGGGCTCCGGAGGAGGGCTGAGTCGTGCCACGGGGGTTGCGGGGTGCTCGATGAAATCCCTTAACAGGGCGTCGAGTTGGGATGCGACTCGGGTCGCCGCCGGACCGTCCACCACTGCGGTCCGGTGGCCGAGCGTCAACGTCATTCGGGGGCCCGGCAGAGCGGTGAGTGTCAGCGGGTAGTGGGTGGCGTCGTGGACCGAGACTCCGGTCATGCGCAGGCCGTCGGTGCCGAGCGCTCGGGTGATGCCCTCGTGGTCGATGGGGTAGCTCTCGAAGACCAGCAGCGTGTCGAAGAGGGCGGTGTGCCCGGTGGCGCGCTGGATGTCGGCGAGGCCGAGGTGGCGGTGGTCGAGGAGCGCGGACTGCTCGGACTGGAGCCGGGTGAGCAGGTCGGCGAGCGGCTCGGCGGGGCGCAGCCGTACGCGTACCGGCAGGGTGTTGATGAACAGGCCGACCATGGACTCGATGCCGGGGACGTCGGCGTCGCGACCGGAGACGGTGGCGCCGAGGACGACGTCTGTGCGGCCGGTCAGCCGGCCCAGGAGGACGGCCCACAGTCCCTGGAGCACGGTGCTGACCGTCAGACCGTGGGCGCGGGCGGTGGCGGTGAGCGCCTCGGTGTCCCGCTCGGAGAGTTCCCACGCCAGCCGGGCGGGGTCCTCGGCCGGGAGGTCCCGGGCTTCGGGTGCGATGAGTGACGGTTCGTCAAGTCCTGTCAGGGCGGCCTGCCATGACCGTTCGGCCGCGGCGCGGTCCTGTCGGGCCAGCCAGGCGAGGTAGTCGCGGTAGGGGCGGACGCGGGGCAGGGTGCCGAGGTCGCCGCCCGGGGCGTACAGCTGGAACAGCTCCCGTACGAGGACGGGGGCGGACCAGCCGTCCCAGAGCAGGTGGTGGGAGGAGATCACCAGGCGGTGACTCAGCGCGTCGAAGGTGACCAGGCGGAAGCGCACCAGCGGTGGCCGGGCCAGGTCGAACCGTTCGGCACGATCCTCGGCCAGCAGCCGTTCGAAGGCCGGCTCGCGTTCCTCCGGTGGCAGGGAGGACAGGTCCGTGACCTGCCAGGGGGTCCGGACCGCGCTCGCGATCACCTGGACCGGGCGTCCGGAGCGCCGGGTGCGGAACGCGGCCCTCAGGTTGGCGTGGCGGGCGAGCAGCTTCGCCACCGCCGCGCTCATGAACAGCTCGTCCACCGGTCCTTCGAGGCGCAGGGCCATCTGGCCGGTGTAGACGTCGTGGCCCTGCTCGTCGTACAGGGCGTGGAAGACCATCCCCTCCTGCATGGGCGACAGGGGGAGGACGTCCTCCACGGCCGGGCGGCCGGCCATCAGCCCTCGGCCCGGCGCATGGCCTCGGCCAGGCTGCGCGGGCGCATGTCCGTCCAGTGCCGCTCGACGTATTCCAGGCAGGCGGCCCGGTCGGCGGGCCCGTGCACGGTCGACCAGCCCTCGGGTACGGGCGCGAAGTCCGGCCACAGGGAGTGCTGGCCCTCGTCGTTGACCAGGACACGGAAGACGCCGCTGTCGTCGTCGAAGGGGTTGGCCATGGCTCAGTTCCTCTCCTGCTCGCGGGACGGACGTGGCGCACGGTCGGTGAAGGTGCCGGAGAACTGGTCGTCCGCGCCGGGCACCGGTTCGGCGGGGTCGGCGCCGAGCGCGACGATCCGGTTGGCCTTGTCGACGTGGACGACCCGGGGCCGATGGGTGGCGCGCTCGGATTCGTCGAGCGCGGCGAAGGACATGATGATCACCAGGTGACCGGGGTGGACGAGATGGGCGGCGGCGCCGTTGATCCCGATGACGCCGCTGCCGCGTGCGCCGGTGATGGCGTAGGTGGTCAGTCGGGCGCCGTTGTCGATGTCGACGACCTGGACCGCCTCGCCCTCGACGATGTCGGCGGCCTCCATGAGGTCCTGATCGATCGTCAGGGATCCCACGTAGTGCAGATCTGCCTGGGTGACGGTGGCTCGGTGGATCTTGCCGTTCAGCAAGGTGCGGTGCACCATGACCCCCTGAGGAGACTACTTAGGTGAGGCTAACCTAAATCAACAAGGCCGGGTGGGGAAGAACGGTCGTGGAAGAACTCCAGGAGCAGCCGGTTCAGTTCGTCCGGTCGCTCCAGATAGCCGTAGTGGCCGCAGCCCTTGATCTCCTGGTAGACGGCGCCGGGGATGGCGTCGGCGACCTCGCGCCCGAGGCGCGGCGGCAGGACGACGTCGTCCGCGAAGCCGACGACCAGGCAGGGCACGTCGATCGCCCGGTAGGCCGCCAGCCGGCCCTCGGGGACCTCCAGGTCCAACTGGGCCCGCACTCCGGGCCCGCCCAGCCGCGGTGAGAACTCGAAGAGCTCCAGCCAGTCCTGAATCTGCCGCTCGTCGTCCAGGGTGGCCGGTGACAGGTTCTCCAGCGCGCGGATCCAGGCGCCGTAGGCGGCCGGCAGCTCCGATCCGCTGTCGTACAGGGCGCGTTCGGCCCGGGCCATCGCCGCACGCAGGACGTCCGTACGGCCCCGGGTGGCCAGCAGCACGCCCTGCCGCACGAGTCCGGGCCGGGCCAGCATCAGCTCCTGGACGACGTACGCGCCCATCGAGACGCCGACGAAACGGCCACGCGCGAGACCGAGGTGCTCGGCCAGGCCCGCCGTGTCGGCCACCAGGTCGTCGACGGTGAAGCCCTCCGGGCACTCGTCCGTGGGCGGAATACCCCGGTTGTCGAAGGTGACGACCCGGTGTCCGGCCTCGACCAGCGCCGGCACCTGATGGAGATGCCAGGCCCGGCCCCCGGCGCCCTGGCCCATCACCAGGACCACCGGCTCGCCGTCGCCGACGTCCTCGTAGTGGAGCCGGATCCCGTTGATCCGCGCGCTCGGCATGGTTCTCCGCCCTGTCGCCTCGAGGCTCGGTCAGTCGGCCGCCGGGGACGCCTTCGCGGGCGCCGCCCGGTCGTCCCCGTCGGCGTCCGGAGGCCGGCTGAGCGTGGCCTTTCGCAGCCCCGGCATGGCCAGGGCCAGCACGCCCACACCCGCCAGACAGATCACGCCGCCGAGCACCACGGCACCACTCGTCGAGCCGAGCGCCCTGGCGACCAGGCCCGCCTCGACGTTGCCGACGGACGGCCCGGCGGTGGCCTGCGCGAGCCACAGGCTGCCGACCCGGCCCTGGAGCCGGTCCGGCGTGTAGTGCTGGAGCAGGGCCCGGCGCAGGATCTCCGACGCGGTGTCGCCGAGTCCGGCCAGGCCCAGGAAGAACAGCGCGAACCACAGGTCGGTACTGAGGCCGAAGCAGGTGATCGCCACACCCCACACCGCCACCGCGCCGATCAGGGCCCGCCCGGTGTGGTGCACCCGGCCGGTCCAGCCGCTGGTCAGCGCGCCGAAGAAGGAGCCGACGGCGGGGGCGGTGTAGAGCAGTCCGACGGTGGACGGGCCGCCGCCGAAGTGCTCGGTGCCGAGTTCGGGGAACAGCGCGTACGGCATCGCGAAGACCACCGCGCACACGTCGATCAGCAGCAGCCCGGCGACGACCTGGTTGCCGCGCAGGAAGCGCAGCCCCTCCCCCATCGCCTTCAGCGGATGCTGGGCCTCGGCCGACCCCTCGGGGGGAAGCTTCGGCAGCGGTGCGAGCAGGGCGAGTCCCACGACGTATATGGCCGCGTCGATCCCGAAGCACCAGGCGATGCCGGGCCCGGCCGCGATCACGCCCGCGAGGGACGGGCCGATCATGCCGCCCAGTTGGGCGGTGAGCGTGGTCAGCGCGCCGGCGGCGGCCAACTGGCCGGGGGTCACCAGGGCGGGGGTGGCGGCCATGAGAGCCGGGCCGCCCAACCCGGCGGTGAAGCCCGCCAGTACGGCCGCCACGAAGACGAACCACACCTGCGGGTCGGGCAGCGCCGCGTTCACCGCGAGCCCGGCGATCACCAGCGCGGTCACGGCCCGGGTGACCAGCATGACCCGGCGCCGGTCGACCCGGTCGGCGATCAGTCCGCCGGTGACCAGACCGACCAGCAGTGCCAGGCCCAGCACCAGGCTCATCAGCCCGACTTGGACCGACGATCCGGTCAGCGTGTAGATCTGCAGGCTCGCGGCCACCGAGGTGAGGTGGGTACCCACCATGGAGATCGCCTGGGTGGCGAACACCAGCCTGAAGTCTCTGCTGGAGCGCAACGGCGCCACGTCCACGACGACTTCACCCAGCTTCACGCGCGCCCCTGACCCTGTGCCGGGACGACATAGGGGGCGACGCTGCGCAGTTTCTCGCAGGTCTCCTCCAGTTCCCGGGCCGGCGTCGACCCGGCGAGTATGCCGGCGCCGGCCCGCAGCCAGGTGCGCCCGTCCTCCTCGAAGATGCTGCGCAGCACGAGCGCCGCGTCGAGGGAGCCGTCACCGCCGGCCCGGAGCACCGCCCCGCTGTAGACGCCGCGCGGCTCCTTCTCGAGACGGGCGATGCAGTCGTAGGCCGCGGTCTTGGGGATGCCGGAGGCGGTCACCGCGGGGAACACCGCGCGCAGGACGTCCCAGGCGGTGGCGGACTCGGCCAGCAGGCCGTGCACGCTGGAGCCGAGGTGCTGCACACTGCCGCGCCGGCGGACGCTGAGCAGGTCCCGCACCGAGACCGTGCCCGGCCGGCAGACGGTGGCCATCTCTTCCTCGGCAAGTTTGACCGACAGCACGTGTTCGGAGATCTCCTTGGGGTCGGCGAGGAGTTCGACGCGCAGCCGCTCGTCCTCCTGCTCGCCCAGGCCGCGGGCGCGGGTGCCGGCGAGAGGCATGGTCACGACCTCGCCGTCGGCGCTGACCTCGGCGACGGTCTCGGGGCTGAATCCGGCGACCCGGCGTCCGCCGAGGCTCAACAGGAAGGAGCGGGCCGGGGTGTTGTGCGAGCGGCCGTGGACGTACGTGGCGACGAGGTCGACCGGGAAGGGCACGTCCACGGACCGGGAGAGGATGACCTTCTGGAGATCGGTGGTCCGTATCTCCTCGATGGCCTGGGCCACCAGATCGGGGTAACGGCCCTCGGTGTCGGACACCTCGATGGGCCGGGGTACGGCGGCTGGCCGCGCGTCGGCGCGCTCGAATAACTGGAGCAGCGTCGTCAACGTCTCCTCGTCGGCGCTGCGCACGACCGCACTCTTCCGACCGAGCCTCACTTCGGTGTGCGGGACGACAAGATGGAGCACGTCGTCGTCGCCGGCCCGGTCGGGGCGGCCGGCGTGGAGGTGGGAGAACTCGAAGGCCATCCAGCCGTAGGCGTTCCAGCCTTCGACCGCCATCCGGTCGAGTTCCTCGTGGACTTGGCGCAGGGGATGCGACCCGATCGGGGCCACCGTCTCCTCGTCGAACCATCGCCGGCGGATCTCGGAGCGGCCGACCAGGATCTCGCCGAGCGCCCCTCCGGCGAACCAGACGTCGCCGTTCTGTTCATAGATCACGTACTGGTCGAACAAGCCCGACTCCGCCAGTTTCGCCGCCAACTGGACGGGGTCTCCCGGCAGTTCCGTCTCCGCGCTCCGATAACGCAGCAAGGACCTACCTCCCTGGAGTTAGGTTAACCTAACCTAATTTACAACGACCCTAGCCTCCGCAGCGCGGTGCCGTCCAGATCACACCGCCAGGCTTGACCGCGGTGACTCATTAGGCAAGCCTTTCCTAAATAGCAGGCGGGAGTTGAGCATGCTCGACGGTTGGGTGGCCTGGCCGGACCCGTTGGCCGAGAAGTACCGCGCGCAGGGCTACTGGGAGGGGCGGCCGCTCGACCGGCTGCTGAGCGAGAGCGCCGAACGCACACCGCAGCGGACCGCGCTCGTGGACGCCGACGGAGACCGCTGGACATACGCCGAACTGGAACTGCGTGCCGACCGCTTGGCGGCCGGTCTGGTGCGGCTCGGCATCGGGGACGGCGACCGCGTGGTCGTCCAACTGCCCAACACCGACGCGTTCGTGGTGCTCTTCTTCGCCCTGCTGAGGGCGGGCGCGATACCGGTGCTCACCCTGCCCGCGCATCGCGAGAGCGAGATCGTGCATGTCGCCGAGGTGTCCGGCGCCACGGCGTACGCGATCCCCGACCTGCACGACGGCTTCGACCATCGCACGCTCGCCCGATCCCTGCGCAAGGCCGTGCCCGGCGTCGAGCACGTGCTGGTGGCGGGCGACGCCGCGGAGTTCACCGCGCTCGCCGACCTCGACGCCGAACCGGCCGCACTGCCCGAGCCCGACCCGGGCGACGTCGCCGTACTGCTGCTGTCGGGCGGCACGACCGGCAAGCCGAAGCTGATCCCGCGCACCCACGACGACTACACGTACAACGTCCGCGCGAGCGCCGAGGTCTGCGGTTTCGACCGCGACACCGTCTATCTGGTGGTGCTGCCGACCGCGCACAACTTCGCGCTGGCCTGCCCCGGACTGCTGGGCACGCTGATGGCGGGCGGCACCGTCGTGCTCGCTCCCACGCCGAGCCCCGAGGACGCCTTCGCGCTGATCGAGCGGGAGAGGGTCACCGCCACCGCCGTGGTCCCGCCGATCGCGCTGCTCTGGCTGGACGCGGTGGAGTGGGAGGAGGCCGACGTGTCCTCCCTCGCCCTGCTCCAGGTCGGCGGCTCCAAGCTGGGCGCCGAGCCCGCCGCCCGGGTCGAACCGGCCCTCGGCTGCACACTCCAGCAGGTGTTCGGGATGGCCGAGGGACTGCTCAACTACACCCGGCTCGACGATCCGCCCGAGCTGGTGATCGGCACCCAGGGCCGCCCGCTGTCCCCCGCCGACGAGGTCCGCGTGGTCGACGAGGACGACCGTGACGTACCGCCCGGCGAGCGCGGCGAGTTGCTCACCCGCGGCCCCTACACCCTGCGCGGCTACTACCGCGCCGCCGAGCACAACTCCCGCGCCTTCACCACCGACGGCTACTACCGCACCGGCGACCTGGTGCGGATCCTGCCCTCGGGTCATCTGGTGGTCGAGGGCCGGGCCAAGGACCAGATCAACCGCGGCGGCGACAAGATCTCCGCCGAGGAGCTGGAGAACCACATCCTCGCCCACCCCGGCGTGCACGACGCGGCCGTGGTCGGCATGCCCGACGCGACGATGGGCGAGCGCACCTGCGCCTACCTCGTCCCGCGCGGACAGGCCCCGGGACAAAGGGAGTTGGCGGTGTTCCTCACCGAACGAGGGGTCGCCGCGTACAAGCTCCCCGACCGGGTGGAGACCATCGAGGTCTTCCCCCGGACCTCGGTGGGCAAGATCGACAAGAAGGCGCTCGGCCGGCTGATCGCCGAACGTCTCCGCGCGGAGGGCATCGGTGGCGACTGAGGCCAGGACGGCCCCTGTTGTACGGACGGACAAGCAACCGCGCAGGCGCCGCGACTCGACTCGCACCCTGGCCGTGTTCGGTGCCCTGGTCCTGCTGGTCGTCGCGGCCGTGCTGAGCCTCGCGGTCGGCTCGCGCGCGCTGTCGCCGTCCGTCGTGTTCGACGCGCTGCTCCATGACGACGGCTCGACCGCGGCGTCGGTGATCTGGGACGTCCGCGTGCCGCGCACCCTCGCGGGCATCGCGGCCGGTGCGGCGCTCGGCGTCGCGGGTGCGCTGATCCAGGCGCTCACCCGCAACCCGCTGGCCGATCCGGGGCTGCTCGGCATCAACGCGGGCGCCGCCACCGGAGTCGTGCTGTCCATCACCGCGCTCGGCATCACGAGCCTGTGGGCGTCGGTGTGGTTCGCCATGGCGGGGGCGGTGGTGGCGGGGCTGCTGGTGTACTCGCTCGCCTCGGGAGGGCGCGGCGGCGCCACTCCGGAGCGGCTCGCGCTCGGCGGTGCGGTGATCGCCGCGGTGTTCACCGGCATCGGCCAGACGCTGATGCTGCTCGACGCGCAGGCCCTGGACCAGCTGCGGTTCTGGAGCGTGGGCTCACTCGCGCGGGCCGACAGCGAGACGCTGACGACGATCACGCCGTTCGTGGTGGTGGGCCTGGTGATGGCGTTGGCGCTGGTCCGGCCGCTCAACGCGCTCGCGCTGGGTGACGACGGCGCGCGGGCGCTGGGCGCGCATGTGGACCGGACGCGCTTGGTCGGCCTGGTGGCCGTGACGCTGCTGTGCGGGGCCGCGACCTCGGCCGTGGGACCGCTGGTCTTCGTCGGTCTCGCGGTGCCGCACATCGCCCGCCTGATCGCCGGGGCCGACCAGCGCTGGACGCTGCCGCTGTCGATGCTGCTGGCGCCGGCCCTGCTGCTGTGCGCGGACGTCCTCGGCCGGGTCGCCGTACGCCCGGACGAGCTGGACGCGGGGGTGGTCACCGCGGTGGTCGGCGCCCCGGTGTTCATCGCGCTGGTCCGCTACCGAAAGGCGGTGTCGGCATGACGACGCAGGCCCCGCCACGCGCCCGTACCCATGTCGTACGCAGCCGCTCGCACGGTCTCTCGCTCCGCGTGGACGTACGCGCGGTGACGGTCTGCGTGCTGGTGCTGGCCGCCACCGCCGCGGTCGGCGTCCTCACGCTCGGCACCGGCGAGTACACGATCTCCCCGGCGGACGTGGTCCGCACGCTGCTCGGCAACGGCAGCCCGCGCACCGACTTCGTCGTCAACGACCTCAGGCTGCCGCGTCTGCTGACCGGCATCCTGGTCGGCGCGGCGCTCGGGCTGAGCGGTGCCCTCTTCCAGAGTCTGACCCGCAATCCGCTGGGCAGCCCCGACATCGTCGGCTTCACCTACGGCTCGGCCACCGGGGGTCTGCTGGTCGTCCTGCTCGTCGGCGGAACCGGCGGGCAGATCGCCCTCGGGGCGGTGGGCGGCGGCCTCGCGACGGCCGTCCTCGTGTATCTGCTGGCGTGGCGGCAGGGCGTCCACGGCTATCGGCTGGTGCTGGTCGGCATCGGGGTGAGCGCGCTGCTGCAGGGCGTGAACGCCTATCTCCTCGCCAAGGCCCGCTTCACCCAGGCCGCGCAGGCCATGGTGTGGCTCAACGGCAGCCTGAACGGCCGGAGTTGGGCGGACGCACGCCCGGCCGCCCTCGGCCTGCTGGTCGTGCTGCCCCTGGTGGGGCTCGCCGCGAGCCGGCTGAGGATCCTGGAGATGGGCGACGACGTGGCGGGCGGGCTCGGCGTGCCGGTCCAGCGGACGCGGCTGCAGGTGCTGGTGCTCGCCACGGCGGCCTGCGCGGTGGCGACCGCGGCCGCCGGCCCGATCCCGTTCGTCGCGCTCATCGCCCCGCAGCTGGCCCGCCGCCTCACCCGGACCCCCGGCCCGGGCCTCCTGGCCGCCACCTGCACCGGCGCCCTGCTCGTGGTGAGCGCGGACTTCGCCTCTGGGCGCATCCACGAGACGGCCCAGCTGCCGGTCGGCGTGGTCACCGCGGTGGTCGGCGGGGTCTATCTGGGGTTGCTGCTGCGCAGGCAGCGGCGGGCCGGGCGGATCTGAGCCCGTCAGTGCCCGTGCTCCTCGGCCCCGTCCTCGTGCGAGGGGGCCGGTGAGCCGGCCGCTGCCGTGCCCGCCCGGACCGTCAACTCCGCGGTGTGCACCTGCCCCTGGTGCTTGAAGTCGAGGAACAGCCGGTAGGTGCCGCTGCTCGGTGCCGTGGCCGTGAACGAGATCTCCGGGCCGGGCTTCGTCCTGCCGTCGCCAGGTTCGCCGCCCGGGTGGACGTGGAGGTAGGCGAGGTCGCCGGAGCGCAGGGCGACGAGGTGGCCGTAGGCGCCGAGGTAGGGCTGGAGGTCGGTCACCGGGCTGCCGCCCCGGGAGACCTTCAGCTTGAGCTCGCCCTCCTTGCCCGGGCGCAGGGCGCCGTCCAGACGGACCTCGTAGCCGTCGACCTTCGCGGTGGCGTTCGGGACGGGCGGTTGCCGCGGCTCGTAGGTGCCCGAGGCGGCGAGGTCAGCGCCGAGGGTGAGGTTCTCGGCACCCTTCTTCGCCGGGGTGAAGTCGGCGAAGACGCGGTATCCGCCCGCGCGGGGCAGTTCGACGGGGATGCTCCAGGTGCCGTCGGCGGCGCGGGTGGGGTGCACATGGCGGTAGGTGGCCAGGTCGCGTGAGGCCACGATGAGGTGCAGTTCCTTGTCGTGTTCGCGCCGGTAGGCGGTGACCGCGCGGCCCGCGCTGTCGCGGATGGCGAAGCTCAGGTCGGAACGCTTCCCGGCGGCGACGGTCGTGGTCCTCAGGTCGAGGGTGTAGCCGCCCTCCGAGATCTGGAGCCCGCCGTCCGGCATCGTCTCGTGCCCTCCGTGGTCCTCGCCTCCCGCCGGATCCGGCGACGCCTCGCCGTGGCTCTCGTGGCGGGCGGGAGCGGGGTCCGCCACGACGGGGTCGACACCTTTGCCCACGCCGTAGGCGGTGCCGAAGGTCGCGGCCAGTGCGGCGGCGAACGCTGTGATCCTCAGTCCGGCATGCATGGCGGTCTCCTGCGGGTCTGATCCTTGGATACGGTCCTTCGATGCACCTCACCATACCCCTGGGGGGTACCAAGTCAACCCGAATCAGAGCTTGCATTGCCTACCCCCTAGGGGTATACATGGACACCGGCAAGGATACCCCCACCCCGTATTACGGTCGACCGAGACCTCGCATCCCAGGAGGAACCCATGTCCACCACCACCTACGCCGTCTCCGGTATGAGCTGCGCCCACTGCAAGGCCACGCTCACCAAGGTCATCGGCGAGCTGGACGGCGTCACCGGGGTCCACGTCGATCTCGCGGCCGGGCAGGTCACCGTCACCAGCGCCACCGAGCCGGACGACGCCCTGCTGGGCGAGGTGGTCGACGACGCCGGCTACGAGCTGACCGGCCGCACGGCCTGACCCGCACCCCGACCGCGGGGCCCGGCCGCACCGGGCTCCGTGAGCACCCCGCACGAGGAGCAGCGATGACCACCACCGCGTCCGATCCCACGACCGAGGTAGAGCTCGCCATCGGCGGCATGACCTGCGCCTCGTGCGCGGCGCGCGTCGAGAAGAAGCTCAACCGCATGGACGGCGTGACGGCCACGGTCAACTACGCCACCGAGAAGGCCAAGGTCAGCTACGGCGGTGACGTCTGCGTGCGGGACCTGATCGCCACCGTCGAGGCGACCGGGTACACCGCGCAGGAGCCCGCGCCGCCCGTGCGCGACGAGGCCGGGAGCGCGGACGGGCACGACGAACTGCGCTCGCTGAGGGAGCGGTTGATCACCGCGGTGACGCTCTCGGTGCCGGTCGTCGCGATGGCCATGATCCCGGCCCTGCAGTTCGAGTACTGGCAGTGGCTGTCGCTCACGCTGGCGGCGCCCGTCGTGACGTATGCCGCGTGGCCCTTCCACAAGGCGGCGTTCACCAATCTGCGGCACGGCGCGGCCACCATGGACACGCTGATCTCGGTGGGCACGTCGGCCGCGTTCCTGTGGTCCCTGTGGGCGCTGTTCCTCGGCACGGCGGGCGAGCCGGGCATGACGCACCCCTTCGAGCTGACCATTTCGCGCGGTGACGGCTCCGGGAACATCTATCTGGAGGCGGCCGCCGGTGTCACCGCCTTCATCCTGGCCGGGCGCTACTTCGAGGCCCGCAGCAAGCGCAAGGCCGGCGCGGCGCTGAAGGCGCTGCTGGAGCTCGGCGCCAAGGACGTCACCGTCCTGGACACGGGCGGTGGCGAACGGACCGTCCCCGTCTCGGAGTTGACGGTCGGCGACCGTTTCCTCGTCCGTCCCGGCGAGAAGATCGCCACCGACGGGACCGTCGTCGAGGGCTCGTCCGCGGTGGACGCCTCGATGCTGACCGGCGAGTCCGTCCCGGTCGAGGTCGCGCAGGGCGACCCGGTCACCGGCGCGACGATCAACGCGGGCGGCCGTCTCGTCGTCGAGGCCACGCGCGTGGGCGCCGACACCCAACTCGCCCGGATGGCACGGCTGGTGGAGGACGCGCAGAACGGCAAGGCGTCGGCGCAGCGGCTCGCGGACCGGATCTCCGCCGTGTTCGTGCCGATCGTGATCGCCCTGGCGCTCGGCACCCTCGGCTTCTGGCTCGGCAACGGCGCCGGAGCGGCCGCGTCCTTCACCGCCGCAGTCGCCGTACTGATCATCGCCTGCCCGTGCGCGCTGGGGCTGGCCACGCCGACCGCGCTGATGGTGGGCACCGGGCGGGGCGCGCAGCTCGGGATCCTGATCAAGGGCCCGGAAGTGCTGGAGTCCACGCGCAAGGTCGACACGATCGTCCTGGACAAGACCGGCACCGTGACCACCGGCCGGATGACCCTGCTGGCCGTCCACACCTCCGACAACACCGACGAGGCCGAAGTCCTGCGCCTCGCGGGCGCGTTGGAGCACGCGTCCGAGCACCCGATCGCCCGCGCCGTGGCCGACGGAGCACTGCAGAAGCTGGGTTCTCTGCCCACGCCCGAGGACTTCGCGAACGTGCCCGGTCTCGGGGTGCAGGGCATGGTCGAGGGGCACGCCGTGCTCGTGGGGCGGGACCGGCTGCTCGCGGGCTGGGCCATGGAACTGCCGGATGACCTGCGGCAGGCCAAGTCCGAGGCCGAGGCGGCCGGTCGCAGCGCCATCGCGGTCGCCTGGGACGGCGAGGCGCGTGCCGTGCTGGAGGTCGCCGACGCGGTGAAGGAGACCAGCCCGGAGGCGATCCGGCGCCTGCGCGCCCTCGGCCTCACCCCGATCCTGCTGACCGGCGACAACCGGGCCGTCGCGCAGGCCGTCGCCCACGAAGTCGGCATCGCGCCCGAGCAGGTGATCGCCGAGGTGCTGCCGCAGGACAAGGCCGATGTCGTCAAGCGCCTTCAGGACGAGGGCCGTTCGGTCGCGATGGTCGGTGATGGCGTCAACGACGCGGCCGCCCTCGCCCAGGCCGACCTGGGGCTGGCGATGGGCACCGGCACGGACGCCGCCATCGAGGCCGGCGACCTCACTCTGGTGCGGGGCGACCTGCGCGTCGCGGCGGACGCGATCCGGCTCGCCCGCAGGACGCTCGGCACCATACGCTCGAACCTGTTCTGGGCCTTCGCCTACAACGTCGCCGCGCTGCCGCTCGCCGCGGCCGGCCTGCTCAACCCGATGATCGCCGGGGCAGCCATGGCCTTCTCCTCGGTGTTCGTGGTCGGCAACTCCCTGCGGCTGCGCTCGTTCCGGGCAGCGGACTGACGACTCCCAGCGAGGAGAAGAGGGCGCCGCACCAGCGGCGCCCTCTTTGTTTCGTTCGTCAGCCGAAGGCCTTCACGGCCTGGTAGTAGGTCCAGGCTGTGCTGTTGCAGGCGGTCTTCGACGCACCACTGTAGCTGGCGCACACGCGCTTGAGGTCCTCGTAAAAGGCGCTGTCCACACGCGACTTGTTGGCGTCGAAGGCGCCGATCGCCTTGTAGTTGCGGTAACCGAAGTCGTGGCGGGCGCAGGACGTGGCGAAGGGGAAGCCGAAGGGGTTGTCGGGCGAGGAGGAGCAGTAGTCCGTCGACCAGTCGAACCCGTACGCGGACCAGGCGGACTGGTTGTTGCGGGCGGCGACCCAGGCGTTGTAGCTGGACGCGCTGGTCTGGGTCCAGCCGGACAGAACCTGGGGCTTGTCGGCGGGAGCGGCGTCGGCGGCCGAGGCGGTGGCGAGGACGGCTGCGAGGGAGAGGGCTGAGGCGGCAAGACCGGTGGCGAGTCTGCGGTGCATTCCACACCTCCATGAGGCTGCGACCCGTCCGTCGGGCCGCAGGTTCATGACAAGATGATTGACACCTGAACGGCTCTTTCACACCGCATGCGACTCAATTGCCCATTAACTCTTGGACATGCGAGGAGATCAGGGGATGAATTCGACGTCGGCGCGACCGGCCTCGCGCCGACCCGGCGGGCCCCCGACCGCATCCTCCCTCCGTAGGTCCACGGCAGTCACCGCCAGCGCAAGCGGCCCCGGGGCGAGGAAGGCCAGCGGCATCAGCATCCAGGCGCACAGGGCGGCGGTCGCCACCGCGAGCAGCACCAGGCCGCTGCCGCCCGCGTCCCGCACGCAGTCCCGGGCGGCCTCCCGCAGCGCGGTCCGCCAGTCGGTGAGCGACTCGGGGCGGGCGCAGGCCCGCAGGCCGGCCACCACGCCACCCGCCCCGATGCCGGCGGCGATCACCGCGAACGCCGCCCCGCCCGGCAACCCCGCCCGGGCCAGCGCCAGATCGGCGACCAGCAGCAGGACACCCGTCAGCGCGAGGGCGCCCGCCGCCAGGTCGCCGGTCCGCAGCCGTCGCCGTAGCAACGCGAAGTACCGCCCGGCGGTGGCCGGTTGGTCCTGCCTCGCGCCCCGCAGCACCGCACATGCCGTCGACAGGGCGGCCGGGGCGGTCAGCACGGGCAGACAGGCCACGGCCGTGGCCAGGCCGACGCTGAGCACATCGGCGAACAGAGTCATCCGCGGGCCGAACACCTCGCCCGCCTCACGTGCCGGCATCCCGCTCATCCCTTCAGTCCGGAGCTGGCCATGCCCTCCACCAGAAAGCGCTGGAAGGCGAGGAAGAAGAGCACGATCGGCAGCAGCGCGATCACGGACAGCGCGAACATCGGGCCGAACGCCGAGGTGCTGGAGGCGTCCACGAACGACCGCAGGGCGAGCGTGAGCGTGAACTTGTCCGGGTCGAAGAGATAGATGAGCTGGGTGAAGAAGTCGTTCCACGTCCAGATGAACGTGAAGATCGCCGTGGTGATCAGCGCCGGACGGGTCAGCGGCAGCACCACCAGGAAGAAGCTGCGGAACGGGCCGCAGCCGTCGATCCGGGCCGCCTCCTCCAGTTCGCGGGGCAGACCACGCATGAACTGCACGATGAGGAACACGAAGAAGGCTTCCGTCGCCAGGAACTTCGGCAGGATCAGTGGCCAGTAGGTGTTCACCAGGCCGAGCTGGTTGAAGATGATGTACTGCGGGATCAGCACCGCGTGGTGCGGCAGCATGATCGTGGCGATCATGAACGCGAACAGCGGCCCGCGCAAGCGGAAGCGCAGCCGCGCGAAGGCGTAGGCGGCGAGCGAGCAGCTGATGACATTGCCGAGGACCGCGCCGCCCGCGATCAGCAGCGAGTTGGACAGCAGCCGCCAGATCGACACGTCGTTCACGCCGTCCAGGGCCGTGGAGTAGTTCGACCACTCCAGGTGACCGGGCAGGAGGTTCAGGCTCGCGATGACCTCGTCGGCCGGCTTGAGCGAGGTGGCCAGCAGCCAGGCCAGCGGATAGAGCATCACGAGCAGGGCGGCCGGACAGCCCAGGTGCAGGGCGATCCGGCCCCAGCGAACTGGCTTACGGGCAAGGGCAGTTGAGGTCATCGGTCCCCCTCGGAGGTGTAGAAGACCCAGGAGCGCGAGGTACGGAACAGCACCGTCGTGACGGCGCCGATCACGATCAGCAGCACCCAGGCCATGGCGGAGGCGTAGCCCATGTGGGAGGCGACGAAGCCGCGGTCGTAGAGGTAGAGGGTGTAGACGAGGGTCGAGTCGGCGGGTCCGCCCTTGCCGGCGCCGATCGCGAAGGCGGGCGTGAAGACCTGGAAGGCCTGGATGGTCTGCAGCACGAGGTTGAAGAACAGGACCGGGGACAGCATGGGCACGGTGACGGACAGGAACTGCCGCCATTTCCCGGCCCCGTCGACGGCCGCCGCCTCGTACAGCTCGCTCGGGATCTGCTGGAGACCGGCGAGGAAGATGACCATCGGCGCCCCGAACTGCCACACCGTCAGCAGCGCCACGGCGAGCAGCGCCCAGCCGGGCCTGTTGACCCAGCCGCCGGTGCCGAACAGGTTGTCCACGGTGCCGCCGTCGTTGAAGATCGCCCGCCAGACGAGCGCGATGGACATCGACGCGCCGAGGAGCGAGGGGGCGTAGAACGCCGACCGGTAGAAACCCTTGCCGCGCTTCATGGACTTCAGCGCCAGGGCGACGACGAGGGCGAGCGCGAGTTGCAGCGGCACGGCGATGACGACGTACGTCAGAGTCGTCAGCACCGAACGCCAGTAGCGCGGGTCCTCGGTGAACATCTGGACGTAGTTGCGCAGGCCCACCCAGCGCGGCGGGTTGAACAGGTCGTAGTCGGTGAAGGACAGGTACAGCGACACGGCCATCGGCAGCAGGGTCAGCACGGCCGCGCCGAGCACCCACGGGGACAGGAACACCCAGGCGGGGCCCTGGCGTTCGCGCCTGGGCCGGCGCTTGGCGGCGGTGGCGCGCCGCGCGCGTGTGGGGATCGTGGTGGTGGTCATGACCTCAGCTCCGCCTTCGCCTCGGTGACGTAGTTCTCGGCCGCCTCGCGGGGCGACATGCGCTCGTACGACACCTGGTCGTAGTCGCGCTGGAAGGTGGTCTGGAGGGCGTTGTCGCCCGAGGGAGGGGCCTGCGGCGGGGCCTTGAGCGTGCCCTCCAGGGAGGTCTGGTAGCCGGCGATCGTCTTGTCGAAGTCCTTGAGCTGCGGCTCGATCTCCTTACGGACGGAGTCGTTGACGGGGATGCCGCGAGTGGCGCCGAGGACCTTCGCCGCCTGCTCGTCGTTGATGAGGAAATCGACGAGCTGCGCCGCCTCCTTGGCGTGGCTCGTGTTGGCGCCGACGCCGAGGAACATGGACGGCTTGAAGTACTGACCGGGGGTGCCGTCCTCGCCGGACGGCATCGGCGCGAGCGCGACACCGCTGGGTATGAGAGCGAGGTAACCGCTCGCCGGGGCGTCCCAGTTGGCGTCGGCCGTGGCCTCGCCGCGCCCGAGCGGGGTGTTCTCGACGGAGCCGTCGAGCTGGGTGGTCTGCTCGGCGGGCGAGACGACGCCCTCGCGCCGCAGTTCGTCGGTGAAGGTCCACCAGCGCGTCAGGTCGTCGGCGGTGAAGCCGAGCCCGCCGTTCTTCGTGTAGAGGGACTTGCCCTGGCCGCGCAGCCAGACCTCGAAGCAGTCCTCGCTCTGGCCGGGGTCGGTGGCGCCGGGCTTGCCGGTCTTCTCGGCCAGCGCGCGCATGGTGTCGGCCCACTGGCTCCAGGTCCAGCCGCTGTCCGGGAGCGGCACGCCGGACGCTCTCCACGCCTTGACGTCGTACGCGACGGTCTCGGTGCCGCGTCCTTGCGGGATCGCGTACTGCGTGCCTGCCAGCCGGCCGGTGGCGAGCAGTCCGGCGTCGATCTCGTCGGTACGCAGTACGGCCTTCTGCTCGCCGAGGTCGAGCAGGACGCCGCCGGAGGCGTACTGGTCGATCTGCCGGTAGTCGAGCTGCATGACGTCGGGGGCGTCGCCGCCCGCGGCCTGGGTGGCGAGCTTCTGCTTGTAGGCGTCGTAGGCCGAGAACGACGTCTGCACCTGGATGTCCGGGTGCTGTTTCTCGAACAGGGCGAGGGCTTGCTCGGTGCGCTCCGCGCGGTCGGGGTTGCCCCACCACGTGTAGCGCAGCACGACCTTGCCGCCGCCGACCGACTCTCCGGATCCTGAGCAGCCCGCCGGCATCGCGCAGAGCGCGAGTGCGGCGGCCGAAGCGCAGAACCTCTTTGTCCTGTGTCCGGGCATGCCGAGGTCACCTCTCCTCTCCTCGGTCTTTCCGTCGGCCCCCCTCCGGCCCCCCTGAGCCTGCTACTCGCCTTGGTACGGCAGCGTGATCCCCGGCAGGTTGTACTCGTCGCGGCGACCGCACATCCCGAACCCGCCGAGCCGGGTGGGCCCGGCCTCGTGCGCGGTCGCGTCGCCGAGGTAGGCCGGCTCCCCCGCCTCCAGCGCGTCGAGCTGGGCGCCCGTGCGCTGGGCCGTGGCGAGCGCGCCGGCCCGCCACAGCTCCCGCCAGTTGGGCACCTTGGCGCGCACGAGCCGGGCGGCGGACCGCTGGAACTCGACGTAGGAGCCGTTGTCCCCGGCGACGAGTGCCTCGCGCAGGGCGAGGTAGCCCTCGACGGCGAGGTCCCTGCGGCGCCGGGCGGCCGCGGCGGTCTCCGGGCCCGTGCCGGGCGGGAGTGCGGAGGCGACCGCGTACCGCTCCGGATCCGCGAGCACCTCGGGCGGGAAGGTGAAGACGGCGTCCCCGGCCTCGGGCAGACCGCTGTTCTGCATCAGCACGGTGATGCGCAGATCGCCGCCCTGGACCATACGGTGCACGGTCCCCGGCGTGAACCAGGCGACGGAGCCCGGCTCCAGCGGCATGTCCCGGTAGCCGTCGGGGCTCAGCGTCTGTACGGCGCCCCGGCCGCCGGTGACGACGTACGCCTCGGTGCACACCAGATGCAGATGCGGGCTGCCGCCGCACACGCCGTCGGCGGCCTCCCAGTCGTAGGCGCTGAGGTGGGACAGGCCGACGGCGCCGGGCAGCGGGTACGGCAGGTTCGGCTTCACCACGGCATTGCCTCCAGGTGGGAGGACACCCGCTCCCGGTCCCAGGCCCCGTCGGCGAACACGACCCGGTAGCGGTAGCCGAAGGACTCGCCCGGCGGCAGCTCGAACTCCTCGAAGAACGCCCAGGAGAAGGCCACCGTCGGGATCGGCTCGGAGCGCACGAACCAGTGCGACTCGTGGATCGCGGACTTCTCGTCGAGGTTCTCCGGCGCGTGCGCGAAGACGAGCGTGGAGTGCCCGTCGATGTCGTCGTGCTCGGTGGTGTAGGCGAGCCACGGGCTCTGCGTGCCCATCAGCTTGCCGGCGTCGGCGCCCGCTCCCCCGTCGAGGTCGGGTCCGAAGGCGGTGCCGCCGGTGAAGTCGCGGGGGCCGCGCCACTGAAGGCCGGTGTAGCCCGCCATCTCGCGGCCCTCGGTGGTCGGAGAACCGAACCGCAGGACCTCGTCGCGAAGGTTGGTGAGGCGGATCGACCAGTCCAGGGCCCAGGCTCCGGCCTCCTCGTCCACCGAGTGGACGGTCAGCCCGCGCGCTTCACGCGCCCACTGCGCTCCGCCGTTCTCGACCCAGGTGAGCTCCTCGGTGAGGACGAGCCGGTTGTCGTCGACCGTGAACTCGGGGAAACCGTCGTGCCGCATGGAGCCGACCCGCTCGGGCAGGGCGAGATAGCCCTGGCCGTGCACATAGCAGTTGCCGCCCCAGAAATTCTGCCCCGACAGATGACTCGCCGTCATCTGCAGGCCCTTGTGCCAGCGGTGGTCGCTGGGCCGGTACCCGGTCACGGTGTGCCCGGCGAGGGTGCGCACCGGGTGGGCGTAGGGCTTGCGGGACTCGAAGGCCTCCGGGTCGGGGCGGTAGACGTAGCGAAGGATCTCGGTGCCGTTCGCTGCCGTGACCGCGATGTGGTCGCCGTGCGCGTGGGTGACGCGGATGCTCATGCGCGCTCCTTGGGGGCCCAGTGGGGGTGGTCTCCGTGCATGGCCGGGTAGAAGGGGTCGCCGGGCGCGATCTCGCCCGCGTGCACCGGCTGTCCCGTGAACGCGGCCTTGTAGAGGGCGGCCGCGAAGTCGAGGGTGGCCCGCGCCCCCGGACCGCTGCCGGGCGGCCGGACACCGTTGTCGTAGGCGTCCAGGAGGCCGCCGAGCTGTGCCGTGTGCGAGCTGGGCACGTCCGCCGCCGGAGTGCGCCAGGCGGTGGCACGCTCGGAGGGGACGTGCGGGGCGGGGGTGTAGACCCAGTCGTCGTTGCGGTGGCCGTACAGGTGGGTGAGCTCGACCGTCGCGTCGGCGCAGTCCACGCGGATGCGGCTGACCTCGTGCGGGGACAGGACGCTGTTGACGACGGTGGCGAGGGCGCCGTTCTCGAAGCGCACGAGGGCCGTCGAGACGTCCTCGCTCTCGGTGTCGTGGACCAGGCGCGCGGCCATGGCCCGTATCTCCGTCCACGGGCCGAGCAGGTGCAGCAGCAGGTCGAACTGGTGGATGCCGTGCCCCATCGTCGGCCCGCCGCCCTCGGTGGCCCAGCGCCCGCGCCACGGCACCGCGTAGTACGCGGCGTCGCGGTGCCAGGTCGTCTGGCAGTGCGCGACCAGCGGGGTGCCCAGCTCACCGCTCGCGATCAGCTCCCGGGCGTGGACGGCGCCCGAGCCGTAGCGGTGCTGGAAGACCACCGACGCGTACGCGCCCGACGCCTCCTCGGCCGCCGCGATGTCGTCGTACTCGGCGAGCGACAGACACAGCGGCTTCTCGCACAGCACCCAGGCGCCCGCTTTGAGCGCGGCGATCGTCTGCTCCCGGTGCAGCGACGGCGGGGTGCCGATCAGGACCAGGTCGGGGCGTACGGCGTCCAGCATCTCGCCCGTCGAGGTGTACCCGGCGACGTCCTCGCCCGCGAGCTGCCGGAAGGCGTCCAGCCGGGCCTGGTCCACATCGACGGCGGCGACGAGCTCCACCCGGTCCGCGTGGTGTCTCAACGCGGGGAGGTGACTGCCGCTGACGATGGCGCCGGTGCCGATGACGGCGACGCGGCGGCGGGCGGGGCTTGGGGACATGCAGTTCTCCTCGGACGGCGGACAGCCCGCTCAGAAAGCGCTTGCACTTCGAGGGCGACCCTAGGCAGGGACGGAATGTAAGGACAACCCCTCTGCGGCGACATGAGCAAAGCCCGACCCGTTCGGCTCGGCCCACGTTCCGCACGCTCCCCCCTTCGCCCCTCGCTCAAACGGACGAAGATCGACGAGCGCCGAGGGTCGCGTCCGGCATCAACTCACCTTCAACCAGGGGGCGTTGACAGCGTGCGGCATCCGCGTCACGGTGATGACTCGTCGTGCCCGGGAGGCCACCCATGGCAGCAGTTGGTACCGACACCGATCTCGTCACACGCGTACGGGCGCTGCGGCCACTCGTCCGCGAGCATGCGCCCGGGGCCGAGCAACAGCGACGGGTCGTGCCCGAGGTCGCGGAGGCGCTGGGGGACGCCGGGATCCACCGGATGAACGTCCCCCGGCGGTACGGCGGCTACCAGAGCCGGCTGCGCACCCAGGTCGACGCGGTGGCCGAGATCGCCGAGGGATGCGGCTCGACCGCGTTCAAGACGGTGATCCAGGCCGGCTGCTCCTTCATCGCGGCCCTCTTCCCCGACGAGGCGCAGGACGAGATCTTCACCGGCCCGGACGTCAGGGTCGGTGGCACGCTCGTCCCGGACGCGACGGCGGTCCGCTCGAACGGCGGCTATGTCGTCAACGGCACCTCCGGCTTCGCCACCGGCTGCCATGACGCCGACTGGCATCTGCTGACGGTCCGGGTGGAGTCGGAGTCCGGGGAGGGGCCGCCCGAGCTGCTGTGGACGGCCGTGCCCATGGCCGAGCTGGAGATTCTCGACGACTGGTACGTCACGGGGCTGGCGGGCACCGGCAGCAACAGCGTCGCCGCACGGGACGTGTTCGTCCCCGCGCACCGCGTCCTGCCGGTCGGGCCGCTGCTGGCGGGCGAGTTCCCGTCGAAGTCCAACGCCGACGACCCGTTCTACCGGATGCCGGTGCTGCTGCTGTTCTGCGCCTGGACGGCGCCCCCCGCGCTCGGACTGGCCCGCTCCGCGCTCACGGAGTTCACCGGGCGCAGCCACCGGCGGGGCATCACCTACACCTTCCACCAGCGCCAGCACGAGGCCACGGTCACCCATCTCCAGTCGGCCGAGGCGGCCATGAAGATCTCCTGCGCCGAGCTGCTGACCGCCGATTTCGTCTCGCTGATCGAGACGCGGGCGGAGTCCGGCGAGCCGTACACGCCCGAGGAGCGGACGCGGATCAGGGCGCAGAGCGGCTATGTGGCACGGCTGTGCAAGGAGGCCGTCGATCTGCTCGGCTCGGCCTCCGGGGCGTCGTCCCTGCACCGGGACACGCCGATCCAGCGGACCGTGCGCGACGCGGGGGCGCTGTGTCTGCACTCGTTCGTGAACCCCGCCACCAACCTGGAGATCTACGGCCGGGTCCTGTCCGGACTCGACCCGGGCACGCCGTTCGTGTAGCCCCGGCCGGCCTCACCCCTTGGTGAGGAAGCGCCGCAGCCGGGTCAGCGGCCAGGTGTTGATCACGTCGTCCTTGGTGAGCCAGCCACGCTGCGCCGTGCCCACGCCGTAGCGCAGGTTGGCCAGGTGGATCACGGCGTGGGCGTCGCTGTCGACGGCGAACTTCACGCCGTGCCGCTTGGCCCGCAGGATGTCCTCATCGCGCAGGTCGAGCCGGTCCGGGTGGGAGTTGATCTCCAGGGCGGTGCCGGTGCGCGCACAGGCCGCGAAGACCGCGTCGAGGTCGACGTCGATGGCGGGGCGCTTGCCGATGAGGCGGGTGGTGGGGTGGCCGATGATGTGGACGTGCGGGTTCTCGCAGGCCTTGACGATCCGCCGGGTCAGCGCCTCGCGCCCCTGGTTGAAGTGCGAGTGCACCGAGGCCACGCACAGGTCGAAGCCGGCGAGGAACTCCCCCGGCCAGTCCACCTCGCCGTCGGGGCCGATGTTCAGCTCCGCGCCGTGCAGCACCCGCATGCCGCCGCGCCTGCCGCCTTTGCCGTACTCCCGGTCGAGCTCGCGGACACGTTCGCGCTGGGCGAGGATCCGTTCGTCGGTCATCCGCTGCATGGCCATGTCGGGGCCGTGGTCGGTGACCGCGTAATAGGCGTAGCCGCGCTCGGCGGCCGCGGCGACCATCTCCTCCAGCGGGGCGAGCCCGTCGGTGAGGTCGGTGTGGGTGTGCAGATCGCCGCGGATGTCCTGCTCCTGGATCAGGTCGGGCAGCTCGCCGCGCAGCCCGGCCTCGATCTCGCCGCGGTCCTCGCGCAGGGTGGGTGCGATCCACGGCAGGCCGAGGCGGGCGTAGACGTCCTCCTCGGTCTCGGAGACGATCTTCTCCCCGGTCTCGGTGTCGAAGAGCCCGTACTCGGAGAGCTTGAGCTTCTTGTGGACGGCCATCTCCCGGGTGCGGATGTTGTGCGCCTTGGAACCGGTGAAGTACTGCATGGCCGCGCCCCAGGAGTCCGGTGGTACGACACGCAGGTCGACCTGGAGTCCTTTGTCGGTGCGGATCGACGTCTTCTTCTCCCCGTGCGCAATGACCTCGGCGACGTACGGCAGTTCGGTGAAGGCCCGCATGACGGGCGCGGCCTTCATCGCCGCGACGAGGATGTCGATGTCGCCGATCGTCTCGCGGACGCGGCGCAGGGATCCGGCGTAGGAGCACCGCTCGCAGCCCTTCACCCGCGACATCTCGGCGACGATGTCCTCGGCGAGGCTCATCGCGACATCGATGAGGACCCGGTCGGCGGAGGACTGCAGCAGGCCGATGCCGTGCAGGATGTTCTCCTCCGTCTTCGGCCCGAAGCCCTTCAGGTCGCGCAGCCGCTCCGCGTGGATGGCGTCCGCGAGTTCCTCGGTGGTGGAGATGCCCAGCTCCTCGTAGAGGACGAGGGCCTTCTTCGGGCCGAGCGTGGGGATCGCGGTGAGCTGCCGGACACCGGCGGGGATCTTCGCGCGCAGTTCCTCGACGGCGGACACGCTGCCGGTGGAGAAGTATTCGACGACCTTCTCGGCGATCGACTTGCCGACGTTGGGGATCTCTTTCAGGCCCTTGACGTCGAGCGTGGACACATCGGCGTGGTGACCGCCGATCGCCCGGGCGGCCTTCTCGTAGACACGTACCTTGAACGCGTCTCCTCCGGTGATGGAGATCAGATCCGCGTACTCCTGCAGCAGTGCGGCGACCTCGTCGTTGGACCGTGCCACGCCTCCAGGGTAGGCACGGGAGGCCCGGCCGGACGAGCCCGGCCGGGCCGACCGTGTCGCCGCGCTACTGGCCCAGGGGCGTGGGCGGAGTGGTCGTCGGGTCGGGGTCGGGTTCGGGTATCCGGGCCGACATCGGCGGGTGTGCCGGGGTCGCGTGTTCCTTGGTCAGCGCGTTGATGATCCTGCGGGCCAGCAGGGGGTCGGCCGGCAGGGTGTGGGAGGCGAACCAGCGGGCGGCCGCGGGGGCCGGGGACGGTTCGACGAACTCGGCGCCCGCGTAGTCGTCGAGCGGCGGGTCGTAGATGTAGCCCGCGACCACGCCGTGGTCGACCAGGCGATCCACGAGGGCGTCGCGGTCGTGGACGAGCAGCGGGACCCGGAACAGGGAGGGCGGGCCCTCGTGCGTGGGCCCGTCGCGCAGTGCCGGGCTGGCCCAGGTGGTGCCGGACAGCAGCGAGACGCCGGCCCTGCGCCGGGCCAGGTCACCGTCGAGCAGCGCCATCCGCAGCTCCAGCTGCCCGCGGACCAGGGCCCCGTGGCGGGAGCGGAAGCCGTGCAGGTCGACCCGCACCCAGGGCTCGTACGCGGTCAGGCTGGGCGCGTGGCGGGCGCTGCCGGCGAGGCGGGGCGCGTGCAGAGCCATGCGGAAGTCGTCGCGTTCCAGCAGTCCGAGGCGCTGCATCGTGCGCCAGGCGGGCCGCACCAGGTGGAGGGTGCGTACGGCGGAGCGCGCCAGCGGGCGCAGCGTGGTGGCCAGGTCGTCGCGCAGCCGACGCGGGGTGAGCAGGTCGTCGCGCAGCAGCTCCAGCTCGCGTCGGGCGCGGGCGTCCTCGACGGCGAGGAAGCCTCCTGCCATCCCGGCGACGTGCTTGGACAGGCTGAACGCGGCGGCCGTCCCGAAGGTGCCGATCGGCTGCCCGTCCACGTGTGTGCCGATCGCGTGCGCCGCGTCCTCGATGAGGGGGATCCCCAACTGGTCGCAGCGGCGCCGCAGTTCGACGACCCGGTCCGGCAGGCCGTACAGGTTGGTGGTCAGGACGGCGTCGATGTCGCGCCAGGTGGACTCCGGTACGGCGGCCGGGTCGATGTTGCCGTCCCACCGGGACACGGGGGCTTGGACCGGGCGCAGTCCTGCGGCGAGGACGACGAAGAGGATCACGTCGTCGTTCACCGGGGACATCAGCACCCGTCCGCCCGGCCGGCACCAGCGCCGCAGCGCCAGGTAGAGGGCCAGTCGGGCCGAGGGCGTGTAGACGCATTCGCGTCCGATGCGCCGTGTCATCATCGCGGCGAGCCGCGATCCGTACGGCATGGTCACCTCTTCCGTGGAAGGGTCCGACGAAGGGTCGCCCGGAGCGGGCGGTGTGCGCTTCGGAACGTCGTACGAGGCCGCCGTGCGGGGAATGTCGGACCGCGAGGGGCCTGGGACCGCCGGGCCGGGACAGCGCCGGCGTGTACGCGTGACGAGAGCGGGTTCGCGTTCAGCGGGCGCGGGCTCCCGCGCCCGGCGGGTGGGCCGGGCCGGAGGTGCGCAGCGTGCCGACGGTCTTCAGCAGCCGGTCGGCGGGCTCGCGCAGCCGGGGGTGGGCCAGGACGGTGTTGCGCAGACCGCGCACCGGTCTGCGCCACATCCGGTGGGCCGTCGCCACCGGGTGCGGACGCACCGCGAACCCTTCCGCCACCCGCAGCTCACGCGTCTTGAGCCAGTCCTTGTACTCCTTCTCCCCGCGCCCCATGTCCATGAGCGTCACGCCGCCCCGGCCCGCGGCCTGAGCCAGCCGCAGGTGCATCATCAGCCCGGGCGAGTAGTAGCCGAACTCGGGGTCGTACGCCGTGAACCAGGCCGCGAACACCGAGCGTGACCGTGGCCCGAAGTGCGCGGCGACCGGCCGGTCCCCGGCGTACACCACGGACAGGATGCCGGTGAAGTGCTCTTCGCGGACCTGGAAGAGGTGGTCGACGAGGTCGACTATCCAGGGTCTGGAGAACCGGTCCATCCGCCCGGTTCTGCGGTACTGGGCGGACTTCCACCGCATGAGGGTGCGCAGCACGCGCGGGTCGCGTTCGTCGTACACGAACCGCACCTCGCCCTTGTCGCGGCCCAGGCGGCGTTCCTTCTTCAGCGTCGTCTTGGCCAGCCCCGGGTAGGTGGCGCGCAGCCACTCGGGATAGCCGCCCTCGCCGGGTTTCAGATCGAGGACGGGAGAGGCGAACGTGCCCGTGACGTACGGGCCGAACGGCTGCTGTTCCTCGACGAGGTGATCGAACTCGAAGACGGACAGCCCGCACACCTTCAGCAGTTCACGGGTGTCCCAGGTGACTCCGGGCCGGTGCACCAGGGCCTGGCAGTCGGAAAGGCCCAGGCCTATGGCCCGGCCGACGCCGTACGCGTTGCGCTCGTACGGGAAGAAGCCGACGGCCTCGCCGCCCTCGTGCAGGACCGCCACGTGCACCCCTTTGCGGTGCCTGCCGACCCCGAGCGCGAACTCCGGTGCCAGGAAAGGGTTGGCGTAGTCGGGCGATTCCTCCATCGCCCGGTGCCACGCCCGGCGTAGCGACTCGCTCAGCTCCTCGGGTCTGTGAATCGTGATGGCGCTCGTGGATCGCATGGCGACCGCTCCCCCCAAATGCCCCCCAATACGCGCCTTTCGGCGCGACGCCACTGTGTCCCCCCATGTCGAACTTTGTGGCGAGGCTCAAACGTCGCGAAACAGTACGCACGCTGTCAAGGTGCCTGATGAATCCTTTAGCAGCGCTTGGTGACCAGGGGCCGCCGCCCCGGTCAGCGGATCGCGACGACGACGTGACTGTCGCCGTACTGCCAGACCGGGCCGGCATGCCTGAACCCCGCTCGCCGCAGCAGCCGTTCATGGGCGGACAGCGACAGGTGCGCCGCGCAGCCGGCCCCGGTGGACGGCTGTCTGCTCCGGCGCTCGGCGAGCAGGTCGGCCAGCTCGGGGTCGGCCGCGACGGCCGTCCACCAGGACTCCCAGTCCTCGTGCGCCAGGGCGCGCCGGCGCTCGGCGTGGCGGCGGCCGACACATCCGGCGAGGGCGGTGAGCGCGGTGTCGTCGTGCGGGAAGTGGTCGCCGTTGACGAGGACGCCGCCGGGCTGCAGCAGGGCCGCGAGCTGCCGGTAGGTGCGGAGCAGGGCGTCGGGGCCGAGGTAGTGCAGTGCCGTCGTCGACACGGCCGCGTCCAGCGGGCGGTCGAGGCCCAGGGCGTGCGTCCAGCCCTCCTCGCCGATCATCGCGTCGACGTAGCGGGCCGCGTCCACGTGGTGGGTGCGGGCCAGTTCGAGGAGCAACGGGTCCATGTCCACGCCCACGATGTCGGCGTACGGCAGCCGCCGCGCCAGCCGGGCCGCCAGCGAGCCGGGGCCGCAGCCGAGGTCGACGACGAGGGGCCTGGCCGGGTGGCCCGCGACGGCCTGCTCGACGACGTCGGCGATCACTGTGAAGCGCTCCTCACGGTCCACGGCGTACCGCTGCTGCTGGAGTTCCCAGCGCCGCACCCATCGTTCCGCCGTCGCCAGACTCAGCCCCATCCGGTCGTGCCACCTCGTCGTCTCGCACCGACTCACCCTTCCGGCGCGACACTACAGGTGGAAACGGTTCCCATTCCGCCGGACGGCGGTGCGTCACCCGAGGGTGGCAAGGACGGTCAGCAGCCGGTCCACCTCCTCGACGGTGTTGTGGACGTGCAGGCTCACCCGCACCGAGCCGGTGCGCTCCCCCGCGCCGCCCTGACAGTGCTGGTCGCAGCGGACCATGAAGCCGTGGCTGAAGAGGATGAAGCCGAGGTCGGAGGAGTCGATGGCGCGGTGGCGCAGGGTGACGATGCCCCGGCGCCGCTGCACGGGCGAATCGGCGGCGAGGCTGGCCTGGCAGCCGAGGATCTCGTAGGCGTCGAGGTGACGCAGGCCCTCGGTGAGCCGGGCCGCGAGGGCGACCGTCCAGCGCTCGATGCGGTCGGTGCCCGCCGCGTCCAGCCAGTCCAGGGCGGCGGTCAGGGAGGCGATGCCGACGGTGTTGGGGGTGCCCGCCCAGCCGGCCGGCGCGAACTCGGGTCCACGGGCCTGGCGGGCCCAGACGGCTCCCGTGCCGGGCAGGGCCATGGCCTTGTGCCCGGAGAAGACGACGAAGTCGACGTCGAGACCGGCCACCGACACCGGCCCATGACCGACGCTCTGGGCGGCGTCCAGGCAGATCACCGCGTCCGGGCCGACCGCGCGGCGGATCCGTTGGACGTTCATGTCGCCGCCGTACACGTGGTGGATGTGGCTGACGGCGACGAAGCGGGTGCGCGGTCCGGCCAGTTCGGCGAGCTCGGTGTGGTCGTAGTCGCCGGACGTGCGCTGGTACGGCATCGGCCGCACGCGGATGTGCACGCCCTGCCCGGCCAGTTCCCGCTGGGTCTGAAGCCAGGGCGCGATGTTGGCCTCGTGGTCGGCCACCGGGACGACGATCTCGTCCCCGTCGGTGAGCAGCCGGGGCAGCCAGTCGCGGGCGACGGTGCGCAGGCCTTCGGTGGTCCCGCTCGTGAAGTGCACGACCGAGCGCTGCGGTGCCGGGTCGTCGAGGAACCGCTTGACCCGGCCGCGGGCCTCCTCGACCAGGGCGGTGGTCCGGTTCGCCCAGGGGTAGGTGCCGCGTCCGGCGTTGGCGTTGGTCGTGGTGAGGTAGGTGTGGACGGCGTCCAGCACGGCCTGCGGTTTCTGGGCGGTGGCCGCGCTGTCCAGATAGGCCAGTTCCGGGTGTGCGGTGATGATCGGGAACTGGGCGCGCAGGGCTTGCTGCCACTCCCCCAACTCGTCGACACTGGCGGGGAGTTGACTGTCCGTCCTGGATATGGTCATGGGTCAGTCCCGTACCAGGGGTGCGCCCGCGTCGCGCCAGGCGATGATGCCGCCGGTCAGGCTGCGCACGTCCGGGTGCCCCATCCGGGTCAGCAGGGCGGCGTAGCGGGCGGACTTCTCGCCGACCGGGCAGGCCAGCAGGACCGGGCGGTTGCGGCTGAACGGCAGCCCGCCGTGCAGGAGTTCCTCGAAGAGCTCGTCGACGATGTTGACCGAACCGTCGATGTGCAGGGCGGCGAAGGCGTGCGGCCCGCGCAGGTCCACGACCAGCGGGTCCCCAGTGGCGATCCACGCCCGGGCGTCGGCGACGCCGACGGCCGGTGCCGTGCGGACCTCGGCGTCCGTCAGGTCGGCCGGGGAGTTGCCGCGGCGCGGGCGGCCGAAGAGGTCGGGGCGCCGGTGGCGGACGTAGCTGAGATAACTCTCGACGCGGTCGCAGACGATGAAGACGGCCGACTGCCGCTCCGTCAGTTCGTCGTCGATGGCTTTGAGTTGGCGTGTGGCGCCGAAGTAGGCGGCGCCCCCGGTGGGTCCGGCCAGGATGCCGCAGCGGCGGTTGAGGGTCAGCATGCCCTCGATCGCCTCGTCGGCGCCGACCGACTCGATCGTGTCGTAGGTGCCGGGGTCGAACAGGCCCACCTCGTGCGCCTCGTCGATGGTGCGGATGCCGGGCACGAAGTCGGACTTGGCGGCGACCAGGCCGACGACCCGTACGGCGGGGTCGTGTTCGCGCAGGGCGCGGGCGACGCCGGTGGACGAGCCGGCGGTGCCCACGCAGGCGATGAACCAGTCCGGCGCCCGGCCGTCGAGGTCCTTGACGATCTCCGGTCCGGTGCCGGTGAAGTGGGCTTCGGTGTTGCGTGGGTTGAAGTACTGGTCGGTGTGCAGGAAGGTGCCGCCGGGCTCGGAGAGCGCGCGGTGGAACTGGGTGAGCGGATCGTCGGTGGCGGTCGGGTCCAGGCACTCGCTCTGGCCCGGCAGTTCTTCGATCTCCGCGCCCAGCAGCAGGAGCAGGTCCTTGATCTCCGGGATCCGCATCCGGTTGGTGACGCTTCTGAAGGTCAGGCCGTGCATGCCCGCAAGGACGGCCAGGGCCTTGGCGGTGTTGCCGCTCGACAGCTCCACGACCTGGCCGCCCTTCTCGGACGCGGCGGCGGTCAGATGCGGTCGTGCCATGTTCCAGGCGGCCCGGTCCTTCACCGACCCGAAGGGGTTGAGCAGCTCCAGCTTGGCGTACAGGTCGATGTGCCTGAGGCCGTGCACGGCCGGATCGATGCGCACCAGCGGTGTGTTGCCGATGGCGTCGGTGATGCTGTCGTACCTCACTGAGCTCCCCCCACGGGTGTGGTCGGCCAGTACTGGTCGTCCAGGCACCAGCGCCATGTGCCGCCCTCCTGCCAGGCGGCGACCTTGCGTGCGGCGGGCTGGTGCTGGGCACGGGTGGTGTGGAAGTCCATGCAGTAGCCGGCGGTGTTGGCGAAGGCCAGCAGGTCGCCGGGGGCGGGGCGGCGGGGCAGGAAGACCGTGCGGCGGGTGATCAGGTCGGACTCCAGGCACAGGCTGCCGAAGAGGTGCGCGGCGACCGGCTCGGCCCCGGCATGGGCGTCGGTGGTCGCCGGGTCCCGTGGGACGACGACGGGGTCCATCAGCACCCCGTGGTCCTCCAGCGCCACGTCGTCGGCCTTCGCCGCCAGCCGTAGGTGAAGGGGGCCGCCCACCTCCTGGTCGCGCACCTCCAGCACCTTCGTCAGAGTCACTCCGCACTGGTCGAGCAGCGCCCGGCCGGGTTCGGTGTGCAGGTCGTAGAGGTGTTCCAGGAGCAGCGCGGCCAGGGGGCGGCCGCCGAGGGAGGCGGCCGGCTGGGAGAGCAGTTCGTCGAGGTAGCCGGCCGCGGCGACCGGTCGGTGGGCGGGGTAGAGGCCGAGCGTGCCGCGCAGGGTGCCCGCTTCGGTGCGCAGCCCGTAGCCGTGGCCGCCGTAGGTCAGGGGCGGGCGGATGCCCAGGACGGCCTCGGTCAGTGCGGTGGTGTACCGCTCCCACTGGTCGCCGTCGGCAAGGTAGTTCACGCCGAATCCGCCGCCGATGTCCACGGCCCGGGGCCTGAGCCCGCGACTCCGGCACTCTTCCAGCACCCGCAGGCAGCCCTCCAGCGCCAACGCCTTCTCGGTCACGCTCGTCGTGTCGAGGTGGTACGCCACACCGACCAGGTCGAGCACATCGCCGTGCCGCTCGACGGCCTCCAGCAGCGGGGCCGTCTCCCCCGCGGCGGTGCCGAACCGGCTGCGCCGGGTCAGCACCCGTACGCCGGACGCCTCGAAGCCCGACAGGCGGAGCAGGACAGAGGCCCGGGGCAGGGCGTGTTTGCGCACCAGCGTGGCGAGTTGTTCCAGTTCGCCTCGCGTGTCGAGGCTGACGGTGACCGAGGTGCGGGCCGCCAGCCACAGGAACTCCGGGTTCTTCGGTCCGGTCGCCGTGATCCGGTCGGGGGTGAGGCCGGCGCCCAGGGCGTGCTGCAACTCCCCCAGTGAGGCGACGTCCACGCCGGCGTCCGTGGCGGCGAGCCTGCGCAGCAGGGCGCTGGACCGGTTCGCCTTGTGGGCGAGGTACACCTGGCCGGAGAGGTGGTGGGTGCCGTACACCGAGCGGAACCGCCGGAGATTGTCGGCGAGTTGGTCGGGGACGAGCACGTTCAGCGGCGACCCGAGGGCGTCGGTGAGGGTGTGCAGCAGCTCCGGGGAGTCCAGCAAGGAACGCAGCCGTGATTCCAGCCGCGGTTCGAGATACAAGGGCTGCCCGCCCATGCCCGGCCCTCCCCAGCGCTTCGGGCCCGACACTCCGGGCGCTGACGACCACTCCCCGCGGTTTGCCGTATAGCTCCTTTCCCGGCATCCGGTGGTTTACGCCCCGTACCTGCGCTGCTGGGCGGTACGTCAACAGGTGGGCCGAAAATCACCGCTGCCCGGCGCGCGGGTGCCGGCCCGGCCCGGAACACCCCGTTCCGTGATAGGGACACTCCAGTCGACACGATCCACGGATGGGGTTGTTGTGTTCGGTAGGCGGATGGCGGTTGTGATGGTGGCCGGGCTGCTGGGACTGGCCGGCTGTGCTTCCGAGCAGGGCGCGGCCGGGGCCGAGGCGACGGACGTGGCGGCCGGCACTCCCACCGCCACATCTCCCTCGGCGCCCGCGTCGGCGTCCGCGTCGGTGACTCCCGCGACGTCCCCCTCCGGGTCCCCCGGTCCGTCGCCGGTCCCCGTCACCGGACCGGATCAGCTGCTGGTGACCATGGAGGTCACCGGCGGCTTCGCGGGCGTGCACCAGGAGGTGACGCTGCGGGGCGACGGCAGCGTGCACACCACCGACAAGGGCGAACGCGCGGTGCGCCGCACGAGCCCGGCGCAGTTCACCGAGTTGCGCACGCTGCTCGGCGACCCGGCGCTGGACGACGTCTCCGACCTCACGATGAACATGGAAGCCGCGGACCTGTTCCAGTACACGCTGCGCTTCGGCGGACGCACCGTCAGGACGGACCTGTCCGCCGAGGAGCCCGCGCTCGACCGCCTGGTCCAGGCCCTGAGCGCATGGCTGCCGAAGTAGCGGCTCAAGGCCCGCTCAGCGGCCCTCTCCGGCGATGTTGACCATCCAGGTGATGCCGAAGCGGTCCGTACACATGCCGAAGACGTCGCCCCACATCTGCTTGTCCAGCGGCACGGTCACGTGGGCGCCGGCCGACAGCTTCTCCCAGTAGCCACGCAGTTCGGCCTCGTCGTCACCGCTCAGGCTCACGGACATGTTGTTGCCGGGCTTGTGGTCGCCCGTCGGGGTGTCGGCGGCCATCAGCGTGAAGTCGCTCGGTGTCTCGAGCATGCCGTGCATGATGTTGTCGGCCATGGGGGTGTCCTTCTGGCCGAACTCGGCGTAGGTGTTCATGTTCAGGGTGCCGCCGAAGACCTCCTTGTAGAACTCCAGCGCCTGACGGGCGTCACCGGCGAAAGTGATGTAGGGGTTGAGACGCGAGGCCATGAATCCTCCAGGAGTAGGGCCGGGGGCCGACTGCAAGGAAACGTAGCGCGGGCCACTGACAATGACCCGCGCACACGTCCACATGGCTCACAGCGCCTGCTACAGGGTGCGCTCCAGACGGTCCGCCACCAGCTTCACGAACCGCGCGGGGTCCTTGGGCTGGCCGCCCTCGGCGAGCACCGCCAGCGTGTGCAGCAGCTCGGCGGACTCGACGAGCCCCGAGCGGTCCTCGCGCTCCTTGTACGCCTGGTTCAGCCCCTTGACCAGCAGGTGGTCGGGGTTGAGCTCCAGGATCCGCTTGGTGCGGGGCACCTCCTGGCCCATCGCCCGGTACATGTTCTCCAGGGCCGGGGTCAGGTCGTGCGCGTCCGAGACGACGCAGGCCGGGGAGACGGTGAGCCGCGTCGACAGGCGCACCTCCTTGATGTCCCCGTCCAGCTGCTCCCCCATCCAGCCGAGCAGTCCGGCGTACTCCTCGGCCTGCTTCGCCCGTTCGCCGTCGGCCTTCTCGTCGCCCTCGGTGTCGAGGTCGATCTCGCCCTTGGCGACGGACCGCAGCTTCTTGCCCTGGTACTCGCCCACGGTGTCGACCCACACCTCGTCGACGGCGTCGGTGAGCAGCAGGACCTCGATGCCCTTGTCCCGGAACGCCTCCATGTGCGGGGAGTTCTCGATGCTCTGCCGGGACTCGCCGGTGATGTAGAAGACGTCGTCCTGGCCCTCCTTCATGCGCTCGACGTACTGCGCGAGCGTGGTCGGCTCGTCGTCGGAGTGCGTGGTCGCGAAGGAGGCGACGGCGAGGATGGCCTCGCTGTTCTCGGAGTCGGTGACCAGACCCTCCTTGAGGGCCGTGCCGAACTCCCGCCAGAACGTGGCATAGCGCTCCGCGTCCTTGGTCATCATCTCCTTGACCGTGGACAGCACCTTCTTGGTCAGCCGGCGCTGCATCATCCGGATGTGCCGGTCCTGCTGGAGGATCTCGCGGGAGACGTTGAGCGAGAGGTCGGCCGCGTCGACGACGCCCTTGACGAAGCGCAGGTACGGCGGGAGCAGTTCCTCGCAGTCGTCCATGATGAAGACGCGCTTCACATAGAGCTGGACGCCGCGCTTGTACTCCCGCGTGAACAGGTCGTGCGGGGCGTGCGAGGGGATGAAGAGCAGGGACTGGTACTCGAAGGTGCCCTCCGCCTGCAGCCGGATCGTCTCCAGCGGCTCGCGCCAGTCGTGGCTGATGTGCTTGTACAGCTCGTGGTACTCGTCGTCGGACACCTCCTCGCGCGAGCGCGCCCACAGGGCCTTCATGGAGTTCAGCGTCTCGGGCTCGGGCGCGTCGGCGCCGTCGCCGTCGGTCTCGCCCGCCTCCTGGTCCATCCGGATCGGCCAGGTGATGAAGTCCGAGTACTTTTTGACGATCTCCCTGATCTTCCAGGGGGAGGTGTAGTCGTGGAGCTGGTTCTCGGGGTCGGCGGGCTTGAGGTGGAGGGTGACCGAGGTGCCCTGCGGCACGTCGTCGACGCTCTCCAGCGTGTACGTGGCCTCGCCGCGCGAGGTCCAGCGGGTGCCCTGGGCCTCGCCGGCGCGCCGGGTCACCAGCGTCATCTCGTCCGCCGCCATGAAGCCGGAGTAGAAGCCCACCCCGAACTGGCCGATGAGCCCCTCGGCCCCGCCCTCGTCCTTGGCCTCCCGCAGCTCCTGAAGGAAGGTGGCCGTGCCGGAGTTGGCGATGGTGCCGATGAGCCGGCCGACCTCGTCGTACGACATCCCGATGCCGTTGTCCCGGACCGTGAGGGTCCGGCCCTCCTTGTCGATGTCGATCTCGATGTGCAGGTCGGACACATCGGCGTCGAGCGCGTCGTCCCGCAGCTTCTCCAGGCGCAGTTTGTCGAGCGCGTCGGATGCGTTGGAGACGAGCTCGCGCAGGAAGACATCCTTGTTCGAGTACACCGAGTGGATCATCAGTTGGAGCAACTGACGGGCCTCTACCTGAAACTCAAACGTCTCGGTCGGCATGGTTCGCCACTACCTCACAGGTCCAGTCACCGGAAAAATGGTCCCAGTCACTCTAAGACACGAGGTCAGCGCGGAGTGCCGCGATCCGGGACAGAGCCCTCGGCGGCCCTGCCCGCGCCACCCTGAGACATCCCACCCTGAGACATCACAGGCTGTCCGTGGCTCCGTTCGATGCCATGGTCGGGGGGCATCGACGATCGACACGATCGAACGGAGGAACCGATGCCCACATCACGCCTGCCCACATCACGCCTGCTCTCGTCCCGGCGCAGGTCGGCGGCCGTCGCGGGGGCGGCCGCCGTCCTGCTCGCCGGAGCCGGGCTGTTCACCGCCACGCCCGCCCAGGCCGCCCCGCGCCCGTGCCCCGGCGCGGGACCGGGCGACCCGTCGCGCTGCGCCCAGGTGATCGGCATCGACCCGGGCTCGGCCCTGGTGATGCGCACCGAACCGCGCTACGGCGCGGGCGAGGTGGCCCGCTACGGCAACGGGCAGTGGCTGGAGCTGTCCTGCTGGACCACCGGCGACCCGGACGCCGACGGTCACGGCTACCGCTACTGGATGCTCGTCTCCACGCCCAGGTCCTGGGGCTACGTCAACGACTGGTACCTCGACACCGGCGGCCCGGCCACCTGGAAGTCCCAGATCCCGCAGTGCCGCTGATCCCGGCGAACCGGCAGAAGGAGCCCTCATGACACCGTCGAAGCAGCCCGCCCGGACCGAACTGCGGGGGCGGCCCGGGCGGCGCCTGCGCACCCTCACCCTGACGGGTGCCGTGCTCACCGCCGCGGCGTCCGCCGTCCTCACCGGCGCGGGCCCGGCCGGCGCCGCGATCCACACCTGCAGCATCTCGGGCGACCGCACCCAGTGCGCGTACGTCAC
This sequence comes from Streptomyces sp. NBC_01092, assembly GCF_045039535.1. NCBI lineage: Bacteria > Bacillati > Actinomycetota > Actinomycetes > Kitasatosporales > Streptomycetaceae > Streptomyces > Streptomyces sp. NBC_01092. The sequence goes on from NZ_CP108659.1 coordinate 1,361,506, forward strand.
CGGCATCGACGCCGGGTCCCACCTGGCCGTACGGACCGCGCCGCGCTACAGCGCCCCGAAGTCCCCCGTCTTCGGCCAGTACCACAACGGGGACGAACTCGGCCTGATCTGCTGGACCACCGGCGACCCGGACGCGGACGGGCACGGCTACCGCTACTGGATGCGCGTCGACAACGGCATCGGGGACGGGTACGTCAACGACTGGTACCTCGACACCGGCGGCCCGAACACCTGGAAGTCCCGGATCCCGCAGTGCTGAGGCGTGGCCCGGGGCTCACACGAGGTGGGCGAAGACCACCAGGTTGGCGGTGTAGTCCTTGACCTCGCGGTCGTAGGCGCCGGCGCAGGTGATGAGGCGGACCTGGGCACGGGGTGTGTCGCCGTACACACGGTCGCTGGGGAAGGTGTCCTTGTCGAACGTCTCCACGCTGTCGACCGCGAAGGACGCGCTGCGTCCGTCGGACCGCACGACCTGGAAACGGTCCCCCTTCGCCAGCCCGCCGAGGTTGGCGAACACCGCGGCGGACGTGGCCGTGTCCACGTGCCCGGCGATGATCGACGTGCCCGGCTCACCGGGGGAAGTCCCCTTGGCGTACCAGCCGACGAGGTTGGTGTTGTCGGCCGGCGGGGGTTCGAGCCGGCCGGCCCGGCCGATGGCGAGGTCGGTGAAGGGCGCGTTCACCGAGATCTTGGGGATGAGCAGCCGTAGCGGCCGGGCCCGGGGCAGATGCTTGCCGACGGGCCGTGCGTCGGGCGAGAGCTGTCCGTCCGCGGCGCGGGCGTGCGACTCGCCCTCCCCGAGAGCATGCCGTTCGACCGCCGAGGGGGCGTCCGGCACGCCGGAGCCCGCGTCCTCGCCGCCGCTCAGGGTGATCGCCAGGACCATCAGGGCGATCGCGCTCCAGAACGTCGCCATGGCCACCCGTCTTATCCGCCGCGAGGTGGCGGAAGCGGTGCCGGCCGGGGCCGGATCGGTGTCGGGGGAAGAGGGACAGCCGGCGGGCATCGGACTCCACCTCACTCGGGCACGGCGACGAGCACATCAGAGGGACACATCAGAGGAACACACCGGTCACAGGGACCGACGGGGCCGCCGCGACGCGCGGCGCACGTGCGGCGGCCACAGCGGCTATGTCATCGGGCATGGTCAGGCCGTGGTTCCGGAGGCCTTCTTGCGGCGCACCACGTAGATACCGGCGCCGGCGACCGCCAGCGCGGCCACCCCACCGGCGGTCACACCCGACGAGGCGAGGCCGCCGCCGCCCGTGTGCATTCCGCCGTGCGGCTTGTCGTGCCCGGAGCGCCAGGACTCCTCGTCGTGGTCACCGCCCCACGAGTCCTCCTCGTCGCCCTTCCACGAGTCCTTCCCGTGGTCCTCCTCGCCGCCCCAGCCCTTCTCGGAGCCGCCGTCCTTGCTGCGGTAGCTGTCCGGGTCGTGCTTCGGGTCCTTGGCACCGCCCCAGTCGTCGTCGTTGTTCACGGCGGCCAGCGCTCCGCCACCCGTGTGGATCCCGCCACGAGGTCCGTCGTGGCTGTCCTCCTCCTCGTGCTCCTTGCCGTACGACTTGTCGTGGTCCTCGGACTTTCCGTGCTCTTCGGACTTTCCGTGCTCTTCGGACTTCCCGTGGCCCTCGGACTTTCCGTGCTCCTCGGACTTGTCCTGCTCCTTGCTGTGGGAGCTCTCCTCGGGGTCCCAGTCACCCACGGTGACTGCGTAGGCGGCCGGTGCGATCGCCAGCGCGGCCGTGGCCGTCGCGGTGGCGAGCAGCATGCGAACAGAGCGCATAGGTAGATCCTTCCGTCATGGCCTGGGCGGCTGACGCTTCATCACCACTGGAGCCAGACCTTGACGTGATCCACCGTCAGTCATGTCCTGCGGCCGCACCATTCGAAGCGATCACACGGGTTACGGCCACACCCTGACGGCCCTATGTCGACACGCCACGCCGTTCGGGCGGCCGTGTTCACCCGATGAGGTTCGAGGTTTACGCCGCGGCGAAGTGGTGAGACGCGTGGGATGTCCCAGCACGCCGTCACAGCCCTCGCCCGTGGTCACCCCGCACCGCCGTCACCTGCGCCTTCGCAGCAGCGGGACGCGTTCTTCGACAACGCCAAGTACGCGGCGATCGTGCTGGTGGCCGTGGGCCATGCGTGGGAACCGCTGCGGGACGGCAGCCGGGCCGTCTCCGCCGCGTACATGCTGGTGTACGCCTTCCACATGCCGGCGTTCATCATCATCTCGGGCTACTTCTCCCGAGGTTTCGACGGCCGCCCGGAGCGGCTGAAACGCCTGGTCACCGGCCTGATCGTGCCATATGTCGGGTTCGAGACGGCGTACACCCTCTTCACCCGGTGGACGGACCAGGAGCCGGACCGGCCGATCAGCCTGCTGGACCCGCTGTATCTGACGTGGTTCCTGGTGGCGCTGTTCCTGTGGCGGCTGACCACGCCGCTGTGGCAGCGGGTGCGCCTGCCGCTGCCACTCGCGCTCGGCGTGGCGATGCTGGCCACGCTCTCGCCGACCATCGGCAACGACCTCGATCTCCAGCGTGCCCTGCAGTTCCTGCCGTACTTCGTGCTGGGGCTGTCCCTGAAGCCCGAGCACTTCCGGCTGGTCCGGCGCCGGGCGGTGCGGATCGCTGCGGTGCCGGTGTTCGCCGGTGCGTTCGCGGTGGCGTACTGGGCGGTGCCGCGGATGACCGGAGGCTGGTTCTACCACCGTGACAGCGCTCAGGAGCTGGGCGCGCCCCCGTGGTACGGGGTCGTGATGACGCCGGTCCTGTTCGTCTGCTCGCTGGTGCTGGTGGCCTGCTTCCTCTCCTGGGTGCCCGGGCGGCGGATGTGGTGCACCGTGCTGGGCACGGGCACGCTGTACGGCTATCTGCTGCACGGCTTCGTCGCGCAGGGCGCCAAGTACGGGGGCTGGTACGACCCCGCCTGGATCCATCGCCCGCCGGGCGCGATCGTCGTCACCCTCGTGGCCGGCGCGATCGTGACGCTGCTGTGCACGCCGCCCGTACGGCGGGCCCTGCGCTGGGTGGTCGAGCCGCAGATGCCGTGGCTGTTCCGGCGGGAGGAGTCGGCACCGGACCGGGAGCGGGTCGCCGCCCGGGCGTGAGCCCTCTCAGGTCTCGCTCACCAGCCCCGTGACGTGCGAGGTCACGGTGTCGAGGATCTCTTTCCAGGCGGCCTCGTCGCCCAGCACCAGATAGTTCAGGGTCAGTCCGTCGGTCATGGCGGCCAGATAGCGGGCCAGTACGGGGGCGGGGACGCGCAGGCGCAGGCCCATGGACTGCCCCAGCTGGTCGATGAGGTCGGCGTACGTCTCGGCGTACAGCTCGTACTGCCGTCGCGCCAGGTGTTCGAACCCGGGCTGGCGCAGGGCGTACTGCGCCAGCTCGTAGGTGAGCATGTGCTCGTCCGGGTGGGCCCGGACATGGTCCCAGTACGCCTCGAAGCCCGCCCGGACGGTCTCCTCCAGGGTGGCCCGGGGCCGTAGGGCCTCCTTCACCAGCGTCACGTAGTGCCCGGTGATGGTGGTGATGACGGACTCGATCAGCTCCTGCTTGGAGTCGAAGCAGTAGTGGAAGACGCTCAGTGAGACGCCCGCCTCGGCGGCGATGGACCGGGTGGTCGTCCTGGGGACGCCGTCCCGGGCCATCGCCCTGATCGCCGCTTCGGTGAGCTGTCGCCGCCGCTCGGCGGACGGCAACCGTGCCATGGAGTACCTCTCGTGATGTCAGCTGCTGTGGACGCCGACCTCGTAGAGGGAGTAGCCCCAGTCGGTGCCGCGATCCTCGCCGTGGACGCGTACGTACCTCGCCGGTGTGCCGGTGAACCTGGCCGTGTCCAGGCCGCCGTCGCCGGTGGTCGTGGACCAGGCGGTCCGCCAGTTCACGCCGTCCGTGGAGAGCTCGATGCGGTAGGCCTTACCGTACGCGCGCTCCCAGTCGAGGGTCACCCGTTTGACCACGCGGGTGGAGCCGAGGTCGACCTGGAACCACTGGTCGTCGTTCCAGTCGCTCGCCCAGCGGGTGCCGCCGTCGCCGTCGACGGCCCGCCCCGGCTGGTAGCTGGTGAACAGGCTCCACTCCGAGGAGCTGGCCGACGTGGTCGCACCGCGTGCGAGGTTGACCCCGGCCTCGTGGTTCTCCGAGGCCGCCCAGGTGTCGAGGTAGGACTCGGCGCCCCTGAAGAGGTCGTCGACCACGTCCTGGCCGCCGACGCGGCGGATGTCCTCGATCCAGTCGGGGACGAGGCCGTAGTGGGCGGCGCCGTCGGTGTTCAGGTCCCAGGTGCGCTCGCCGGTGGTCTGCCGGTCGATGACCGAGCCGCCGTCGACGCTCTTGAAGGGGTACGTCACCTTGTTCGGCGCGTCCGCTCCGCGCGGTCCCGGCCAGCCGCCGACGCCGTTCATGTCGGTGCCGTAGCCGTAGCCCACGCCGTACTTGTCACGCAGGGCCTCGGTGCGCTTGGCCTCGGAGATGAAGCCCTCGGAGCCGTGCATGTACTGGGCGATGAAGCCGCCGAGGCCGTAGACCCGCTCGGTCCAGTCCATGTCCATCCAGCTGTGCGAGGAGAGGACGCCGGGGTAGGACGCGGACTCGAAGATGTCGAGCACCCGGCCGGTGGCCTTGACGCTCATGTGGTCGATCTCCAGCATCATCCCGCGGTTCATCATGCCCCGTACGGCGTACTCGCCGAGGTCGGTGAGCCCTCTGACGTTGCACTGGGCGTCCGCGCTGTACGAGGGAACATCCACCCCCGCCGGGAGTTCCTTCTCGGCCTCTGCCGCGGTGGCGTTGCCGATCGGGTTGTCGTGCTGCGGGCCCTTGCAGGTCTCGGTCTTCCAGAAGGTGCCGGTCGACAGGAACTGGCCCACGTTGATGGCCGTTCCGAGGCCGCCCGAGTCGAAGCGGACGCCGCACAGGGCGTTGTCGAACTTGTGGCACAGGAACATGCTGCGCACGCCCAGCGAGTGCAGTTCGTCGAGGCCCTTGTCGATGTCCGCCTTGCTGCATTGCGCGATGTCGAGGATCTGCTTGCAGCCGAAGGGTTCGGAGGTCTCGACGCCGAGGATGACCGCCAGCTTGCCCTGCTCGATGACCTGGCGGGCCTGCGCGCTGTCGGTGACGATCCGGAACCAGCCCTTGCCGGTGCCGCCGTACATCTTGTCGACGAAGGCCTGCATGTCGTACGACAGCTTGGCCTGGAGCCGGATGGACGTCATCTCGTCGCAGCTGCGGTCCTTGAAGAAGTACACCGAGCAGATGACGCCGTTGGTGACGAGGTCGTTGACCAGCACGCGCTGGCCGCCGCGCCAGGCCCGCTCCACCCAGGCGTAGTAGTTCTGCTGGTGGGTCAGTGAGTCGTGCGCGGGCCAGTCCTTGAAGGTGGGCCAGCCGTTCGGGTCGTGCTTGCCGTCACCGCCGTTGGTGATGAAGTCGAAGATCGCGAGGGAGCCGTCGGGGTAGTGCTCGGGGCAGTCCTTGAGGGCGTCGGCGACTCCGGCGTCGGAGAACGCCCTTCCGCAGATGAGCCGCCCGCCGAAGGCCTCGTTCGAGAGGATGTGGTCGTGCGCGTCGACGAAACCGCGCACCTCTCCCTTGGCGTTGGTGCCGGTGAAGGGCTCCCCGGTGACGTTGATCTGGGAGTCCGGCGCGGGTCGTGCGGTCGGGTTCCACCAGTCGGTGCCGGCCGCCGAGCTCGGCGTGGGGCCCAGCGCGATGGACAGCACGAGGAGGAGGAGCGACACGACGGTCACGTTCTTGCGTCTGCGGTACGGGCGTCCGGCACTGGTCACAGCCCATGTCCCTCGGTCGGCGGGATGGCGCGGTCGACGCGTCCGGCTGTCCTGGGCCCGCGAGCGCGGGCGCCGGGCATGACGGCCGGATTGTCATGACCTCGCAATACGTGCGACGAGGATGGCCACTCCCGCATGACGAGTCAAGAGTCCGGGACAAATGACCTACTGGCCGGAAACAAATGAACTGTTGACGGGGAGTCGGTTCACACCGGGTGGGTGACCCGGATCTTGGACTGGCCGTGCGGGAGCGCCTCCCAGTCCGTCATGAAGCGGGCCCGCAGCCCATACCTCTCGGCCAGCGCCACGAGGGTCTCGGTGCGGTAGTAGAAGTCCTCCCGCAGGACCTGGTGCTCCTTGCCCTCGGTGCGGTCGAAGGTGAAGTCGAACCAGCCGGTGGGCGCCAGCACCCGCCCGACATGGGCCAGGCACTCCTCGATGACCGGCAGGGGTGAGTGCGAGAAGACGCTGTGCGCGTGCACCACGTCGAAGTGGGCCTCGGGCAGGAACCGCAGCGTCAGGTCGCGCACCGGAGACAGCGTCGGGAGCCGCCCCTGGAGGCCCATCTCCACGACGGTGTCCTGGGCGGCGAAGAGGATGTCGGGCGAGATGTCGATGCCGTAGTAGTGACCGGGCTCCAGGTGGCGGATGAACCGCCAGCCGCCCCGCAGGTTGCCGCAGCCGATCTCCAGCATCCGGTGCTCGGGCTTGAGTCCGTGGCCGAGGAGGTAGTCGAACTGCATCTGCCCGAGCGCCAGCCACCGCTCCCGGCTGTGGCTGCCGACGGCCGCGTCCGGGTCGGCCCGGGTGTCGGAGCGCATCACGGCGCGGTAGTAGGAGACGTGGTCCGGGTGGCGGCGGCGCAGCCACAGGTCGCGGGCGAAGCGGGCCAGATGGCGGGGCACGCGGTCGGGGTGGCGCAGGGCGTAGGCGAGGCGATGGCCGAGGGCGGCGCGGTTCACGGTGAGGTTCTTGGCCGGCATGGGAATCCTGCCTCCCTGGGAACGCGGTACCTCCGAGGATGCGCACCGGCGTGCGGGGGCGCCACAGGTGGGGCCGTCACGGTGACCGGGCGGCTGCGCGGGGAGTGCGTTCGTCCGCTCGAACATCCCCCTGCCTGACCGGCCGTTCGTGCGCTACCGTGCAGGAGCCCGCGTCGGATGACGCAGCCATGACAACACGGCGGGGATGGTGACCGTGCGCGGATCCTTGGTGAGAGCCACACTCGCCGCCGTACTTCTCCTGGTCCCCCTGTCGTCCATCCCGCAGGCCGCGGCCGAGCCGCAGCCCGCCGCCGAACCGCCGACCGCTGTCACCACCGCCGCCGAGGACTGGACGCCGCCGCTCAGCACCCGTGGCCGCTGGATCGTCGACGCCGACGGCGACCGCTTCAAGCTGCGCTCGGGCAACTGGCACGGCGCCAGCGGGACTTGGAACGGTTCCGGCGACTCCGAGGACGACGCGTCCCACCACGCCGGCGAGAACTCCGGCCGGATGCCGCTCGGCCTGGACCGCGCCCCGACGGCCGAGATCATCGCGGGCTTCCGGGAGATCGGGATCAACAGCGTCCGGCTGCCCTTCTCCAACGAGATGGTCCACGACACCCGCCCCGTCACGGACGACTCGGTCGCCGCCAATCCCTCACTGCGCGGAAAGACGCCGCTTCAGGTGTACGACGCGGTGGTGCGCGAGCTGACGGCGGCCGGGCTCGCGGTGATCCTCAACAACCACACGAACACCACCCGTTGGTGCTGCGGAGTGGACGGCAACGAACGCTGGAACGCCGGCCAGTCCGCCGCCACCTGGGAGGACGACTGGCTGTTCATGGCCCGCCGCTACCGGGACAACCCGCGCGTCGTCGGCGCCGACCTGTACAACGAGGTGCGCCGCACGGTCTGGGACGACCCCAACTGGGGCCTGGGCGACGACCACGACTGGTTCGCCGCCTCGCAGCGCGTCGGCGACCGCATCCTGACGGAGGCCAACCCGAACCTGCTGATCGTCGTCGAGGGCATCAACTGGACGGGCATACCCGTCGACGGCCTCCCGCACGAGCGCCCCACCCTGGAGCCGGCCCGCCACCTGTCGCACACGCTCGTCGACTCCGGCAAGCTCGTGTACTCGGCCCACTTCTACGACTACACGGGCCCCCACCACACCGGCGCCACCGGCACGGGCGAGACCAGCGACCCCCGCTACCGCGACCTGAGTCCCACCGAGCTGATCTCCGTCCTGAACCGGCAGGCCTTCTTCGTCACCGCCGAACAGGACCAGCACTTCACCGCCCCCGTGTGGATCAGCGAGTTCGGCGTCGGGGGCCGCGACGAGACCGGTCAGAAGCAGCGGGCCTGGTTCGAGAACTTCGTGGACCAACTGATCCGCACCGACGCCGACTTCGCCTACTGGCCGCTCGTCGGCTGGCACGAGGACCGCAAGGGCAACGGCTGGGCGCTGCTGCACTGGGACGCCCAGGGCCGGCGGATGGGCCTGTACGACGGTGACGACTGGCGGGCCGCCGCCTGGACCAGGCTCGTCCAGGCCGACGGCCGCACGGGGCCGGTGGCGCCGGTCGCGGAGTGGTCCATGCTCAGCCCCGACCACGGCGACTTCGTCCAGTCACGGCGGATGCGCGCCCTGCCCGACTGGGACTCCGGTGCCCGCAAGGCCGTCTGCCCCGACGGACAGCGGCTGCTCGGCCTCGGCCACACCGGCAACCGGGGCCTGTGCTCGGACGTGACCGCGGGTGCCCTGTGGGATCCGGCCGGCGGACACGAGGTGGTCTTCGACGAGCGCCATGTCCGCGGCGACTGGGCGTCCGGGTACACCAAACTCCAGTGCGCCGACGGGCAGTTCCTCATCGGGTACAGCGTGCGCGGCGCCGCCGTCTCCGCCGCCCTGTGCGCGGCCGCCCCGGCCGGGAGGCTCGGCACGAGCGGCCGTACGGTCTGGTTCGACCGGGGCGACAACCGGGGGCAGGGCGCGAAGGGCGGCGACTTCGCGTACGGCCGCTACAAGGGCCAGTGCGCGGACGACGAATACACGGCCGGGATCGCCTACACCGGCCGGGTGGGGTCGTCGCGGACGCCCGACGCGCTGTACTGCCGAAAGCTGGGCTGAACACCGCGGAACGGGCCGACACGCCCCCGGACGGGCGCGGGCAGGGCCGCCGGCACGGTCGCGCCGGGGGATGCTGGAACCCGGATGCGGATCGTATGTGCTGTCGCCGTGCTCGCCGCCGCGAACCTGCTGAACAACTGGCTCGCGCGGAGCCCCGCCATGTACCTGGTCGTCTGTGTCAGCGCGACGGCCGCCCTGCTGCTGATCGCCCGCTGGGACGGCCTCACCCTGGCCGAGCTGGGGCTCGACAGGGCGGCGCTGCGCCGGGGGCTGCGGTGGGCTCCGGGGCTGGTGGGCGTCGTCCTGATGGTCATGGTGGTCCTCCTCGCCGTTCCGGCCGGGCGGGAGGCGTTCCAGGACTCGAGGGCGGTGGATCTGTCCCTGGGGCGGATGCTGTTCGGAGCGCTGGTGCGGGTGCCCTTCGGGACCGTGCTGCTGGAGGAGACCGCCTTCCGAGGCGTGCTGTGGGCCATGATCCGGCGCCGGCACGGCACGGCGTGGGCCACCGGCGTGTCGTCGCTGCTGTTCGGCCTGTGGCACCTGATGCCCTCGCAGGGCATCAACCGCTCCAACGCCGCGCTGGGCTCGGCCTTCGGTGACGGCCCGGCGGGCGTGGCACCGACCGTGGCCGTGGCGGTCGCCGCCACGGCCGTCGCCGGGGTGGTCCTGTGCGAGTTGCGCCGCCGCTCGGGCAGCCTGCTGACACCGATGGTGCTGCACTGGGCGGTCAACGGCCTGAGTTACGCACTGGCCTGGTCGGCGGCCCGTTGGTGGCCGGCCGGCTGAGCTCCGGGCTGCGGCTGCGGCGTCAGAAGTTGATCATGTGACCCGCGAGGCCGTGCACCGCCTCCTTGACCGCCTCTCCGAGCGTGGGGTGGGCGTGGACGTTGCGGGCGACCTCGTGCACGGTGAGGTCCCACTGCTGGGCCAGGGTCAGCTCGGGCAGCAGCTCGGTGACGTCCGGGCCGATGAGGTGGCCGCCGAGGAGTTCGCCGTACTTCGCGTCGCTGATCAGCTTCACGAAGCCGGTCGCGTCACCGAGGCCGTGCGACTTGCCGTTCGCCGTGAACGGGAACTTCGCCACCTTCACGTCGAAGCCACGCTCGCGGGCCTGCGCCTCGGTCCAGCCGAAGCTGGCGATCTGCGGCTGGCAGTAGGTGGCCCGCGGGATCATCACATAGTCCAGCTCCATCGTCTCGGCGTCCGCAATGGTCTCGGCGGCGACGATGCCCATCGCCTCGGCGGCGTGCGCGAGCATCAGCTTCGCCGTGACATCGCCGATGGCGTAGATGTGCGGGACGGAGGTACGGCAGCGGCCGTCGATGTCGATCGCGCCGCGTTCGGTGACGGTCACGCCGGTCTTGTCCAGGCCATAGCCCTCGATGTTCGGCTGGAAGCCGATCGCCTGGAGTACCTTGTCGGCCTCCAGGACCTGCTGGGTGCCGTCCTTGACGGTGACCGTGACGCGCACCATCTCGCCGGACTCGTCGACCGTGTCGACCCGCGTCGAGGTCAGCACGTCGATGCCCAGCCGGCGGTACTGCTTGGCGAGTTCGGCGGAGACCTCGACGTCCTCCAGCGGGGCCATGCGGTCCAGGAACTCGACGATGGTGACCTTCACACCGTAGTTGTGAAGGACGTATGCGAACTCGACGCCGATGGCGCCGGCGCCCGCGATGACGATCGAGCGCGGCAGCTCCTCGGCCAGGATCTGCTCCTCGAAGGTCACCACGCGCGCGCTGCGCCGGGTGCCGGGGAGCAGCTTGGGCGCGGCGCCGGTGGCGATGATGCAGTTGTCGAAGCCGATGGTGCGGGTGTTGCCGTCGTAGCCGGCCACCTGGAGGGTGTGCGGGTCGAGGAAGGTGCCGCGGCCGTCGATCTCGGTGATCTTGTTTTTCTTCATCAGGTAGTGGACGCCCTTGACCCGGCCGTCGGCGACCTTGCGGCTGCGGCGGAAGGCCTCGCCGTAGTCGAAGGTGACCTGTCCGTCCACCTGGATGCCGAAGGTCTTCGCCTCGCGGGTGAAGATGTGCGCCAGTTCGGCGTTGCGCAGCAGGGCCTTGCTGGGGATGCAGCCCACGTTCAGACAGACGCCGCCCCAGTACTTCTCCTCCACGACCGCCACCCGCTTGCCCAGCTGGGCGGCTCGGATGGCGGCGACATAACCGCCGGGGCCGGCGCCGAGGACCACGACGTCGAAGCGCTCGTCCTGCTCGACCATGGAGGGTTCCTTCCTGAGTGCGACGTCCTGCTCTGCCGGTGCCGGACTTCCGTCGGGGACGGTGTCCGGCTTCTTCCAGCATGACCGCATCCACGAGTTCGTGTGGCGATGCGGGAGCGTGACGGTGATCTCAGGAGGGGTGTGCCGCGGCGATCGGGGCGGTTCCCCGGCGTGTCAGTCCGGGGAGCGGTGTGTGTCAGCCCAGGCAGAGGAGGTTGAGCACGCAGAGCTGCGCCGGCGTGGTCTCCTGCGGTGCCGGGTTCGCCGGCGCGGGGGTCGCTCCGGAGTCCGCGCCGTCCGTCGGGGCCGGGGCCGGCGTCTGCTGCTCGGCCGCCTCGCCGCCACCGCTGCCGGAGCCGGTCCCGCCGGAGGGCTGGGTGACGGTCTGCGTCTGCGGGACCGTGGTCGCGGTGGGACGCGGGGTGGAGGCGGCGTCCGGTCGGGTGAACTGACGTGTGGTGCGCGAGGTGGTGACGGATTCGCGAGCGGCGTTCGTCGGCGACGGATGTGAGGACGGCGTGTCCGTGCCCGGGGTCGTGCCGGTGTCCGACGGGGTGGACGCCGGGCGGGTGAGCTCCGTCCTCTGCTGCTCCGGGAGCCCCACGTTCGGCCGTTCCGGCGCGGTGGCCGCCTGGGCCTTGTCGCCGGAACCCCGGTCCATCGACGCGACGGTCAGACCGCCGCCGACCAGGGCGACGGCGGTCGCGACCACGGCCCGGCGCTGGTTCTTCTTCCAGCGGGCCCGCTGCCGACGCCGCGCGGCCCGGCCCTGCGGGGCTGCGGGCACGCCTTCGACGCCTTCCACGTCGCCGGCCGGTGCCGTCTCGTCCGGCTCGGCCGACGGCGGCGTCTCGTCACGGAAGTAACCGTCGTACCAGGTGTCGACCGCAGGGTTCTCCCAGGACGTCGCCGCACCCGGCGCGGTCGACAAGGCGGGACCCCCTGCCGCGGAGGGAGCGATGTCCGGGGCGTAGGCGCCGCACCCGGGGCACACGAGAGCCCCGTTGAGATGCCGACGGCACGAGGAGCAGTAGTCCATCTACGGTCTTTCTGGCTTGACTGCGCCATCGGCCCTGGTCGGCCGCGGCCTGGTCACGTTCGCACTCGGGATCGAACGGCCAGAACGCTAACGAGGCTTTCGAGAGGCTGTGTGCAGCCTGAGTGATACTCCTGCGCAGATGTCTCTCGAAGTGTGTGTGAGCCGTGCCCCGTCAGAGGTCACAGCACCCCTCGCGGCGCATACGGCGGCTCACCTCCAGCCACTTCTCCTGCGCGCGTCGCCCGGTGGCCGGGTCGAAGGCGTCCACCAGGTCCGACTGCTCGAACAGGACGCCGCCCCGCAGGACCGCCGCCGTACGGATCAGCGTGGCGAAGTCGGTGAACGGGTCGCCGTCCACGACCGTGAGATCGGCCAGTTTGCCCTCCTCCAGCGTGCCGAGGTCGGCGTCGGCGCCGAAGACCCGCGCGGGCAGCAGGGTCGCGGTGCGCAGCGCCTCGGCCGGTGAGAGGCCGGCGCGATGGAGGGCGCGCAGGGCGAGATGCAGATGCAGTCCGACCGGGACGATCGGCTGGTCCGTGCCGAGCGCGACCAGCCCGCCGTCGGCGAGGATCCCCCGGTAGACATCCATCTCCCGTCCCAGGGTGGCCAGTTGGGCGTCGGTGGGCGGTTGCCCGGCCTGCTCGCGGACGAGCGCGGTGTCCCACGGCGGCATGAGCGCGGTGACGCGCGGGTCGTCCGCGAGCGCGGGGTCGGCGCCGAGGAGGGCCAGCGCCGTGAACGGGGTCGCCACGAGGTGGAAGTCGGCGGCGGTGTAGATCTCCTTCACATCCTGGTACGAGCGCCCGGTCGCGGAGGTGGCGTGCCCGAACTCCAGCCGCTGGGTGGCCTGCAAATGAGTGGTCAGGTCCTGCCCCAGCTGGACACCCGGGCTGCACAGATGGCTGCCGCTGCGCACGCCGAGCCGCTCGTGCCCGAAGTCCGCGGCCTCCTTCATCACCCAGCCCGGGGCACGGACGTAGGTCTTCACGAAGTCCCAGTCCAGCGCCTGGCCACGCGCGAGCGAGCGGCGCAGGCCCGCACGGGTGCGGTGGGCGCGGCCCATGCTGTAGGCGACGCGCGCCCCGTCGAGCAGCTCGCCGGTGGCCAGCAGCCGGGGCCCGGCGAGGACGCCGGCCACGACGGCCTCCCGGATGCGGGCCTGCTCGTAGGCGAAGCCGCCCAGCGAGACGGCCGTCGTGATGCCGTAGGCGAGCTGGAGCGCGGTCTGCCGGCCGCCGTAGGTGGTCTGCCAGGGGTGGGTGTGCGCGTCCCACAGGCCCGGGATCACGGTGCGCTCGCTCGCGTCGACGCGGCGTTCGGCGGGGTGACCCGCGCGGTGCGGGGTCACCTCCGCGACCCGGCCGTCGCGGATCACCAGGTCGAGGTCCTCGCGGACCTGCGCGCCGGTGCCGTCCCAGAATCGGCCCGCGTGCACGACCGTGTCCGCCGGGCGCGGTCGGCGGTAGTCCAGCGGGACGCGGACGGTACGGGTCCTGCCGTCGCGGATGTCGATGAGGCGCAGGCGGCCCGCGCAGAGGTAGAGCAGGGTGCGGGCGTCGGCGGACCAGGACGGGTGGTCGGCGGGTTCGGTGGTGAGCCGGCGTGGCTCGCCGTCCGGGGTGCCGTCGGCGCGGACCGGCAGCAGCCACAGCGCCGACTCCGCGACCACGGCCATCCAGCGGCCGTCCGGGGACCAGACGGGGCCGGAGTCGTAGCGGTCGGACAGCGAGGTGTGCGGGGCGAGCGCGTGCAGGGCTGCGGTCCCGGTGGTGGTGTCGACGACGCGGATGAGGTTGTAGCCCTCCCGGAAGCGCTGGTTGATGCGGTTGCGGTCGCAGAGCGTCACATACCGGCCGTCGGGCGACCAGCTGGGCCGGCCGGGCAGTCCGGCCGCGGCGAGCGGTGCGGCGACGACCCGTTCGGCGCCGTCGGGCAGGTCACGCACCACGAGGTTGCCGGACATGTCCAGGCACGCCAGCCGCGTCCCGTCGGGCGAGAGCGCGGGGAAGACCCGGCCGCCCTCGGCGAGCACGGTCTCCTCGCCGGAGCCGAGGTCGCGGCGCCGTACGGCGAACAGTCCGTCGCGGTCGTCGGCGTACACCAGCGCCGTGCCGTCGGGCGTCCAGACCGGCGCCAGCACATAGCGGGTGGACGGGACTTGCAGCACTTTGCGGGGCGCGTGGCCGCCCGTGGTCCCGGTGGTCCACAGCGCGTTGAGCGCGGCGAAGGCGACGCGCCGGCCGTCCGGTGACAGGGAGGGCAGGTGCAGCGCGCGGACGGGACGGGTGCCGGCGGGCTCGAAGTCGTAGGCCTTGCCGCGGTAGCGGGGCCGGGGCACGTCCAGTGTGGCGGTGAACGGGATCTCCTCACCGCCGCCCGGCGCGTCCGGGTCGACCAGGCGGAAGTGTCCGTCGACCGTGAGCAGCAGCCGCTCGCCCTGCGTCCAGCGGGGCGGCGCGGGCAGGAGGTCGCCCGCCACGGGCACGGGCGTGCCGTCCACGACGAGTGTGCAGGAGGCCGCGGGCGAGCCGGTGGTGCGCAGGTACGCGAGCCGCCCCGCCGCCGAGACGGCGGGGGTCATGAGCTGGGCGCCGGAGTCGTCGGTGTGCTCGATGGTGACCGGTCCCGAGCCGTCGGAGGCGACCGATGCGACGGTGGTCGCGCGCAGTGTGCCGGTGGCGGTGACGCCTGCCCGCACGAAGAGGACGCGCTCGCCGTCGGGCGACCACGCCGGGTCGAAGTCCTCCCAGCGGCCGTCCTGCCCGGGGCCCTCCTGGCCGGGGCGTCCGGTCAGCTGTGTCAGCTCGCCGGTGCTCAGGTCCACGATCCAGACGCGGTACGGGGCGCCGGTCACGGTGTCGCCGCCGCGCTCGGAGGCGAACGCGATCCGGGTGCCGTCCGGCGACCATGCCGGGCCCCGGTCGTCCCACGGCCCGTCGGTGAGCCTGCGCAGGCCGGAGCCGTCCGGCCGCAGCGTCCAGAGGTGGAAGCCCCCGCCGTGGTAGGCGCAGACGACGAGCCGGCTGCCGTCGGGTGAGAACTGCGGGCGGGTGGGTTCGAGGCCGGGCGAGGTGAGCGGTACGGCGGTGCCGCCCTGCCTCGGGATGGACCAGAGCACGTTCTGGACCTCGGCGACGAGCCGGTCACCGGAGGGGGCGAGGGTGGCGGAGCCGCCCGTGGCGGCGGTGAAGGAGAGGGTGGTCGTACCGGAGTCGGCGGCCGCGGCCTGCGGGCCGCCGGTGGTGAGCGCCGCGGCGGTGGCGGTGGCCTGAAGGAATCTGCGGCGGGAGAGCGGGCCGAGTGTGAGGGCGCCGGAGGCGTCTTCGGTGTCCAAGTGAGCTCCCAGTGCGCGGAGTTGGCGGATCGAAAGGGAGGGACCACTGGTGGCAAACGTACGGCGCGGGGCCCGGTTACGGGCCCCGCGCCGTCGTTTCTCGGCCGTTCCTCTGGACACCGAGGGCGGCCAGGCTGGATCTGTTCCCTATCGGCCCCCGGTATCCGGCATCCGACGACCGCGGTCAGACGCGGCCCGTCGCCGCGGCCTTGCGGAGTTCCTCCGCGTCGTAGATCACCTCGGCGCGGACGAGTACGCCGTCACGGACTTCGAGCAGTTCGGCGGCCGTCATGGTGCCGGGGACAGCGGTGAGGTTCCAGGAAACGAAGGCGCAGGCCGTGTCCCCGTCGACGAATCGGTGGCGAACGGTGAAATCGGTGGCGGCCGGGCCGAATTGCCCGGCCATCGCGCGGAAGCCGTCTGCGGAATCGAAGTTGCCCACCGGACCGACGAAGACGAAGTCGTCCGCGAGGGGAACCTCGCTCATGTCTCCGGCACGGTTGATCCAGGCGTCGTAGTACCGCTCGACGATTTCTGCCGTGGTCATGCGACCAACTCCCGTAGAGAAGTGTGCAGGTGGCCGTGGGCACGCCGGTGCCGACGGCTCATTCACGTCGGTTGGAAATACTAGTGGTCGAGCGACAAGGGCGCAGAAGCTCCGCAGCGGAGGTGCCTGAATTCGGCCGTGCTTAAACGGCAGGTCAAATGCCGATGCGCTTGACCAATTCCCGCAGGTCCGGATCGGCGTTCGCCCGGTCGAAGGCTGCGGCGAGGGTCTGGAGATAGGCCGGAATTGCGGCGTCCAGGGTCTCGCGACCGGATGCGGTGATGGCCGTGAATACGCCGCGTCTGTCCTTCTCGTAGTGAATACGCTCGACGAGATCCTGCCGCTCCAGACGGGTGACCAGGCGACTCACCGAGCTCTGGTTCATGCCGACCGCCTCGGCCAGCGCCTGCATCCGCAGTCCGGGACGACCGCTCCCGGAGACCTGGGCGAGCGCCTCCAGCGCGGTGTATTCGCTCAGCGACAGCCCGAACCTGTCCTGGAGGGCCTTCTCGACCAGCTCGGACACCTGGGTGTGGAAGGCGACGAGCTTGTTCCAGGCACCCTGCTCCATCTGGGTGGCCTGTCGTTCCGATGCGCTCTGACTCATCGCTACTACCCTCCTGACGCCGGAGGAGCAGCTCGCGGCAACCAACAACGGTACAACTACCTAATGTACTCGTAAAGGTACGCGCAATCATTGCACAGGACCACATCCACTCGCCACCGGACCACCATGGAGACCCGGACCTATGGGTGTGGCCGAAAATCCGTACTCCGGGCCACGATCTCGAAGCATTCGGCGGACTCGTGCCGCGTACTGCCGTGCAACCGCTGGACGTGCGCCACATACGATTCGGCCGTTCCGGGCCCGAGCGCCGCGCGCAGCCCGGCGCCGCCGAGCCGGACCGCGCTCGCCAGTGCCGCGTAGTGACCGGAGTCGGCCGGCGCCTTCGCCACCGCTTCGACCGTGAAGCCTGCCGCCGTGAGCGCGCTCGTCCACTGACGTGACGCCCGATGGCCACCGGGCAGGTCGGTCCCGGTGACGATCACGATCCCGCCTTCGGACCCGAGGACACGCCGCCAGCCCCGGGCGGCGACCGCGAGCGGGGTGGAGGGCCAGAAGTCGAGCGCCACGACGACATCGAAGGACGCGACGGGCAGGTCGAGTTCGTCCAGGTGCGCCACGGTGAAATCGAGATCGGGGGCGACCGGCACCGGGTGCGGCCGCGCCGCCGTACCGGCGGCCTCCCGTACTCCGACGACCTGGAACTCCTTGGATTCCAGATCCGTCATACCCCGTTGACGCAGCAACGCGCCGATATCCAGAATTCGTTGACCGGACCGCACCCCGGCGCGGGCTAATATCCGGCGGGTCTCTGTCGTTTCACTGTCGTTGGCCTCGGTGTCCGGTGGTCGCATCCGGTGACTTGCGTCACGAGGCTCGATCGAATCTTGATTGACCGGGTTTCGTACGGCCATGCACGCCCCCATCATCCCCGTTATGGACCAACTGCCGTCCTCCTGGAATCAATTGACAGCAGCGATCCCCGCACAAGCGTACTCCATCCCACCGCACTCCCCCGGACGATTCAGCCCGGGAGTGGACGACTTGGTGCAGGCCGACTTGGCACTTGCACGGGAAGTGACGATCGAGTGAAGGAAGGGTGAGTGAGGGCGAAGCAATGCGCGCAGGCGCGAAGTCAGATTCGCGCCAACTGTTCAGTGAAACGCTCCACGGTTTCCATGGTCTGATCGGCATTCAGCCTGGGGTCGCAAGCGGTGCGGTAGGCGCGCGGCAGATCGTTTTCGGAGATTCCGCAACGACCCCCGACGCATTCGGTGACGGACTCGGCGGTGCTCTCCAGGTGCAGGCCGCCGGGCCGGCCGCCGCCGCGGCACACGGCCCGTACGAACGCCTCGGTCTCGGCGAGCACCGCCCGCAGATGCCGGGTCTTGTGGCCGGTCGCGGCCCGGACGGTGTTGCCGTGCATCGGGTCGCACAGCCACACGGCCGCATGGCCCGCCGCATGGACGGCCTCCACCAGCGGCGTCAGGCGGTCCTCGATCCGGTCCGCGCCCATCCGGGAGATCAGGACCAGACGGCCGGGCCGGCGGTCGGGGTCGAGCGTCGCGGCCAGCCGCACGACCTCACCGGGCGTCATCCCGGGGCCCACCTTGCAGCCGACCGGGTTCAACAGCCCGGCGAGGAAGCGCACATGGGCGCCGTCGGGGTGGCGGGTCCGCTCGCCCGTCCAGGGCAGGTGGGTCGAGGTCAGGACCCAGGCCTGTGCCTCGGTGTCCCATCTGGTCAGGGGCTCCTCGTAGTCCAGGACGAGGGACTCGTGGCTGGTCCACAGCGCGGGCAGGCCGTCGCCCCAGTGCCCGCGCATGGGCAGCCCCTCGTCGGCGGCGCGGCGCAGCAGGAACAGGGTGCGGGCGGCGTGTTCGTATCCCCAGAGCATCCGGCGTGGATCGGGGCGGCGGGCGGTCGCGTCCGGTGCCATGTCGTTGACCAGGAAACCCCGGAACGCGGGCATCCGGACGCCGTCGACCTCCTCCGTCTGTGACGAACGGGGCTTGGCGAACTGCCCGGCGATCCGGCCCACGGTGAGCACGGGCAGCGCGAGCCCGTCCTCGACGATCCGGGAGACGTCCCGGAACAGCGCCAGGGTCCGGCCGATGCCCGCCGGGGTCGCCGGGGCGAACGGCTCGGCGCAGTCGCCCATCTGGATCACCATCCCCCGGCCGTAGGCCACTTCGGCGAGCCGGCGCCGTAGCGCCAGCACCTCCTCGGCGCTCACCAGGGCGGCGCGCGCGGCGAGTTGGCCGTGCGCCTGCCGCAGGCGGTCGTCGTGCGGCCAGCCGGGCGGTTGCCCGGCCGGCAGCCCGCGCCAGCGCGCCGGATGCCACGGGGCTCGGCTCTGGAGCGAGGACATCGTCACCACCACGCCATCACCTGCATCGGTTCGCGTCCTCCCTGTCGCACGGTGGTCGCCATGTCAGGGGCGTCCGTCCGCCATGTCCCGGAGGATCGTCTTGAGGATCTTGCCGGAGCGGTTGCGCGGCAGGGTGTCCAGGAACGTGATCAGGGCGGGCCGGTGATGGCCGGCCAGTTCCGCCGCGATCAGCCGGGTGAGTTCGTCGGGGCTGGGGCGGGCCGCCGGGGCGGGCACCACATAGGCGATCGGCACCTCGCCGTGCGCCGGGTCGGGCCGGCCCACCACAGCGGTGTCGGCGACTCCGGCGTGCGAGAGCAGCACCCGCTCGATCTCCGCCGGGTGCACGTCACGCCCACCGGTGGTGATCACGTCGGTCTGCCGGCCGACGAGCGTGAGATAGCCGGCCGCGTCCGCCCGGCCGAGGTCTCCGGTGTGCAGCCAGCCACCGCGGGTGGCCTCGGCGGTGGCCCGGGGGTCTGCCCAGTAACCGCGCATCAGGCTGTCGCTGCGCACACAGATCTCGCCGTTCTCCCCCGGGTCCGCCTCGGTGCCGTCCGGTCGGCGGATCCGCACGTCGACGCCGGGCAGGGGCCGGCCCGCACCGAGCGCGGGGTGCCGGTCGGGCGGCGTCCGCGGGTCCGGGTGCTCGTGCGGGGCGAGCATGGCGAAGTGACCGCCGGCCTCGGCGGCGCCGTACGCCTGCCGGAAGGCGCAGCCGAAGGTGCGGGCGGCGTCGCGGTAGACCTCCCAGGGCAGCGGGGCGCCGCCGTAGACGATCTCCCGGAGACTGCCGGTGTCGTGGGGGCGTGTGCGAGCCGCGTGGAGAAGGTGCCGGAGGGTTTCCGGGTCGAGCCACAGGTGCGTGGCCCGATGCCGGGTCACCGCCTCCAGCGTGCGGTGCGGGGCGGATGCGGGTGGCAGGACGATGCGGGCGCCGCCCGCCATGTACGTGAACGACATGGCGACGCTGCCGTGGAACAACGGTGCGCAGTTGACGAAGGTCGCCTCCTCGACCGGACCGGCCGCCGCGAGCCAGGCGAGACAGACCTGCATCAGGCTCCGGTGGTCCCAGACCACCGCGCGGGCTCGGCCGGTGGTCGCCGAGGTGTGCATGACGGCGACGGGGTCGTCGGGGCGTACCTGTGGCCAAGGGCCTTGGTACGGCGGCAGGTCGGACAGGTCGCTGTGGGAGCCTGCGAGGTCCAGAGCGACCGGTAGGCCGAGGTCGGCCGCCCAGGTGTGGTTCGCGAGGTCCGTGAGGACGGCCACCGCGCCGGTCCGCCGGGCGACGGCGGCCGTCTCCTGCGCGGGGCCGAGGGAGTCGACGGGTACGGCCACGGCGCCGATCCGGGCCAGGGCGAAGTACGCCTCGAACACCTCGATCCGCTCCGGGGCCGGGAGCAGGACCCGGTCACCCGGTCCCAGGCCCTGTGCGAGCAGCCCGCCGGCGAGGGTGTGCACCCGCTCGGCCAGCTCGCTCCATGTCACGGCGCGCCGCTCGTCCACCAGGGCGGTGCGTCCGGCGCGCCAACGGCGGTTGCGGTCCAGGATCTGCGTCAGCCACATGCGAGGTCATCCGTCCGACGGTTCGTCATCGAGTCCTGCGGAGCGGCTCATCGAGCCGAGGGGGCTTCCATCCAGAGTATAGACCCATACAATGTATGCATGAGTATTGATTCTTCAGACGAACGGACAGGGGCCCCCGGGAGCCGGGGCGGCGCGCCTCCCGGGTTACCGGCCCACGACCCGACGCACCCCGTCGAGAACGCCGTGATCAGCCGTTTGTCGGGCAATTGGCATCGGCGCGCGGCGGTCAAACGCCAGGAGCCGGACCTGGACGACCTGTTCGAGCCGGACCGGCCCGACTGCCCCGACAGCCTGCTGCCGTTCCGCGACCACCCGACCTATCTCGCGCTGGACGACGAGACGAAGGCGAGGCTGCACGCCTGGGGCTGGATCGCGTTCAACAAGAACGTCCAGGACATCGAGCAGCGGGTGGTCAATCCCGGGTTCGCCCTGATGGCGGCCGACGCGTTCGACACCGGGCTCGGCGAGTCCATGACGGTGGCCGTGACGCAGGCGATGGTGGACGAGCAGTACCACACCCTGATGCACCTCAACGCCAGTGCGGTGACCCGCCGTCGGCGCGGCTGGGCCATGCCCGACGCCGCGCTGCCGCTCGGCCACAAGGCCCGCCGCCACGAGGAGCGCCTGGCCGCCGCGGCGACGCCGGCCCTGCGCGAACTGGACCAGCTCGCCTACACCACCGTCGCCGAGATCTCCATCAACGCCTATCTCGACCTCGTCGCGGACGACGCGGAGGTCCAGCCGATCAACCGCGTCACCGCCGACCTCCACAACCGCGACGAGTACTGCCACTCCTCGATCGCCGCCGAGGTCGCCATGGCCGCCTACGCCCACCTGTCCGCCGAGCACCGGCGGTTGTTCCTCGCGGCGCTCGCCGACGGCATGGAGGCCTTCGCGGCGAACGACTACACGACCTGGCACCGAATCATCGAGCTGACGAACGTGCCGGGCGGCCGGCAGATGCTCCAGGACATGGCCGCGTCGGCGGCGCGCAAGCGGCTGCTGCAGGACTTCAGCGGGCTGCACCGGCTGTGCCGCGAGATGGACGTCCTCGACGAGCTGCCCTTCGACTGGTCGACCGTCTCCGTCGGCTGACGAGCCGTCCCCGCCCTGACCCGAGTCCGACCGTCGGCGGCACCCGCACCCACCACCGGCGACCGCTTACGACCCTCTGAAGGGGCCATGCGCACACTGCTGATCGACAACTACGACTCCTACACCTACAACCTCTTCCAGCTGTTGGCCGAGACCTACGGCCATGAGCCGACCGTCGTGCCCAACGACGACCCGGCCTGGAGTCGGCTGGACGTCGACGCGTTCGACGCGGCGGTGATCTCACCGGGCCCCGGGCATCCTGCGGGACAACGGGACTTCGGGCATTCGCGTGCCCTGCTGGAGCACACCGGCCTGCCCGTCCTCGGGGTCTGCCTCGGGCACCAGGGCATCGGGCTGCTGGCCGGCGCGCGGGTGGTCGGCGCGCCCGAGCCGCGCCACGGCCACCTCACGACCGTCGAGCACGACGGCAGTGACATCTTCGCCGGTCTGCCCGACCGCTTCACCGCCGTGCGCTACCACTCGCTGTGCGTCGCCGAGCCCCTGCCGCCGCAGCTGGAGGTGACGGCGCGGGCCGAGGACGGCGTCATCATGGGGCTGCGCCATCGTGAACTGCCGCGGTGGGGCGTGCAGTTCCACCCCGAGTCGATCTCCACCGAGTACGGCGCCGAGCTGATGGCGAACTTCCGGCGACTGGCGCTCGCGGCCCACCCCGGACGGCGATTGCCGCCGCCGCGCACCGCCGGCCCGGTCCGGCCGCCCGCGACCGCGGCCACGGGCCCCTCCCCGGTACCCGACCTGCGCGCCCATGTGCGGTGCCTGGAGCGGGCCGTGGACGCGGAGTCGGCGTTCACCGCCCTGCACGGCGGCAGCAGCCGGGCGTTCTGGCTCGACAGCGCCCATGTGGAGCCCGGCCTGTCCCGCTTCTCCTTCATGGGCGACGCAGACGGGCCGGGCGGCGAGGTGCTCACCTACCGGGTCGGCGACGCGTCCGTGATCGTCGAACCCTCCGGCGCCATCCCTTATCTGGAGCACGGCACCATCTTCGACGTCCTGGACACCCGGCTCCGCCGCCGGGTCACCGGCACCGAGGAGCTGCCGTTCGACCTCTCCGGCGGCTATGTCGGCTACTTCGGCTACGAGTTGAAGGCCGACACCGGCGCCGACAACGCCCACCGTGCCCCGGCGCCGGACGCGATGTGGCTGCGGGCGCACCGCTTCCTGGCCGTCGACCACCTGGAGGGGCGTACCTATCTGGTCGGCCTCGCCGAGCCGGCGGACGCCGCGGTCACCGAGGAGTGGCTGGACCGCACGGCCGCGATGCTGCGTACCCTCCCGGACGCCGTGGCGGCGAGGCCCGTCCCGAACGCGGCCGAGCCGGACGTCACCCGATGGCTGGCCCGGCCCCGCGAGCAGTACCTGTCCGACATCACCGCCTCCCAGCGCCAGTTGCACGCCGGCGAGAGCTACGAGATCTGCCTCACCAACAGCCTGCATCTGCCCGCCCCGGCCGACGATCTGGCCTACTACCGCAGGCTGCGCAGGCTGAACCCGGCGCCGTACGGGGCGCTGCTGCGGCTGGGCGAACTCTCCGTCTTCTGCTCCTCGCCCGAGCGGTTCCTGCGCATCGACCGCGAACGGACGGTGGAGAGCAAGCCGATCAAGGGGACGACCCGCCGCAACCCGGACCCCGCGCTCGACGAGGCCCTGCGCGCGTCCCTGCCGAGCGACCCGAAGACCCGCGCCGAGAACCTGATGATCGTCGACCTGCTGCGCAACGACCTCGGCCGGATATGCCAGGTCGGCAGCGTGCATGTGCCGGCCTTCATGGCGACCGAGTCGTACACGACCGTGCACCAGCTGGTGTCCACCGTGCGCGGCACCCTGCGTCCGGGCGCTAGCGCCGTCGACTGCGTCAAGGCGTGCTTCCCCGGCGGGTCGATGACCGGCGCGCCCAAGCTGCGCACCATGGAGATCATCGACTCTCTGGAGGACCAGGCCCGCGGCATCTACTCGGGCGCTCTCGGCTTCCTCGGCTACTCCGGCACGGCGGATCTCAACATCGTGATCCGTACGGCCGTACGGTGGCGCGAGAAGCTGAGTGTCGGGGCGGGCGGGGCGATCGTGCTCGACTCGCAGCCGCTCGCCGAGTACGACGAGATGCTGGTCAAGGCGGAGGCCACGCTGCGGGCGCTGCCCCTGGCCGCCGCCGACACACCAGGATCCGAAGCTCCCGTGGCCCGCTCGCTCGGCGATCGCATCGGCTAGCTTGGGTCGCGGGCCTGATCCCGGCCGCGCACGCGGCCACCGCACCCGCGACATGCCGACCGGAGGTGGCATTGTTTGCCAGCGAGCAGCTCAAGCTGTTGGCCGAATCGGGATGGAACACCTGCGGCTCCGTACGCGAGGGCGTCCGGCGGGCCGGGCTTCCCCTCCCGACGGCCGCGTATCTCAAGCGCACCGTCGACGCCTCACGTTGGGATCGTGCGGAGCGCGCCGTGGAGGCACTGCGAGCGCACTTCAAGGACTCCCGGTTCGCCGACGAGGCTGTCTTCGGCATCCTGCTGGTGCCCGACCCCGACAAGCTCGACACCCGGGGCGCGGTCGATCCGGCGATGCGCGCCGACCAGACCGGGAAGACCGGCAAGGGCGCGGTCGATGTGGTCGACCGCGCCCTCCCGGCGGGCCGGCTGGCGGTGCCGCCGGGCACCGACTGGACGCCGGTCGCCACCGTCACCGGCCCGGCCGGGCTGCACTTCGGCAGCTACGACGACATCACGGCCGCGGACGCCGGGACCTTCACGGTGGACGGCGTCGACACCCGGGACCTGATGGTGCGCCAGATCTGGGGCGCACGGGTCCTTCAGTCCGGGAGCGAGCTGCCGGACTGCGAGGTCGGAGGCGGCTGGACGTTCACACTGTTCCCCGGCGAGCCCCAGGTCGACGGCAAGGCCGCGTCGGGCACGGTGCTGCACGACAAGGTGCGGTTCCGGTTGGGGCGCAGTGATCGGGGGATCGCGGTGGTGCGGGTTTGTCCGGGGTTGGTGGTGGGGTGATGGGGGGCTCGGCGGTCGGCCTATGAGCCCGTCGGGTGAGCAGGGCGTAGGCGCGCCGGTCGGGTGATCAGTCGGCTCAGCAGGGCCGCGGCCGGCCGGTCGGCCGAGTTGGCCGACCGGCCGACGTCGTCAGACCACCTGGCCTCGCCTGCTCACCGGCACCATCGGCCCACCCACCCCACATGCCAAGCGCCCGGCGCCACGTTCGGCGTCAGCCGCAGCCGCCCGCATGGCCGTGGTCGCTCGAGTGTGCGTCGACGGCCGGGACCGGTGCGGTCGGCGGCGTAGCGGGGATCGGTGCCGGCTCCTCCCCCAACTCCCCCAGTACCTCCAGGAAGTCCGCGAGCCGGTCGATGCCCCAGAACTTCTGGCGGCGGTGGATGAAGAACGGGACGCCGAAGACGTCGTCGCGGTGGATGTCGAGGAGTGCCCGGACGCCCTCGGCGCGGACGTGGTCGTCGTCGGAGGCCTTCTCCGCGGCGGCCGGGTCGACTCCGACGTCGGCGGCGAGTCGGCCGATGGTCGCGCGGTCGGAGATGTCGAGGTTCTCCTGCCAACGGGCGCGGTAGACGCGGTCGATGAACGCGAGGCCCCGCCCCTCGGCCGCCGCCACCACATAGGCGAGGTGGGACGCCTCCCACCAGGGCTCGACGTCCTGCGGCCAGGTCACCGTGAGTCCGCGCCGGGCGGCCAGGCGGCGCACGTCCCCGAGCATGTACAGGTGCTTCTCGCGTGACATCGGCGTATAGGGGAAGCGCCCGCCGGCCTCGGCGAGCAGCCGCTCGCTGTGCGCGTCGGGCTCCCAGAACGGCCGCCACTCCAGGGCGTCCACGACATGCGGACGTCGGGTGGTGAGGTCGTGGAAGGCCAGCCAGGAGTACGGGCTGCGGAAGGAGAAGTAGATACGGGGACGACGCGGTGCGGGCGCCATGGCGACCTCCTCGGACGCAGTCGGGGCAGTCGGACGCGGATGGATGCCGTCGGTCGGTCGCTAGATCGTGATCCCGCCGTCCACCTGCACCACGGCTCCGGTGATGTACGACGCCCGGTCCGACGCCAGGAACCCGACCAGCCCCGCCACCTCCTCCACCGTGCCGAACCGGCCCAACGGCACGCTGTCGACGGCCCGTTGGTGTTCGCGCTCGCGCAGCACCGCCGTCATGTCGGTTTCGATGAAGCCGGGCGCGACGGCGTTCGCCCGGACGCCGAAGCCGCCCACCTCCTTCGCGAGCGCGCGGGTGAAGCCGATGATCCCGGCCTTGGAGGCGGAGTAGTTGGTCTGGCGGGGATTGCCGTAGACGCCCGAGACCGAGGACAGGGTGACGACGACCCCGCGCCGCCGCTTCATCATGCCCATGATCACCGCGTGGCAGGCGGTGAAGGTGCCGTCCAGATTGATCCGCAGGACCTGTCGCCAGTCCTCGTCGGTCATGGTCACCAACGGGTTGTCCCGGGTGACGCCGGCCGACGTGACGAGCACCTCGACGGGCCCCAACTCCTCCTCGACGTCCCGGACCAGGGCCCTGACGTCGTCCGGGTCGGTCACGTCGACCTGACGGGACAGGACCCGGGCGCCGAGCTCCTCGGCCTCCTTCTCCACCTCCCGGGCCGCGTCGGAGCGGGATCGGTAGCAGAAGGCCACGTCGTGTCCGTCCCCGGCGAGTTGGCGTACGACGGCGCGGCCGATGCCGCGGGAGCCGCCGGTCACCAGCGCGACGGGCCGCCGGTCGTGGTCCATGGGTGATCCTCTCGTGAACGGTGTCGGTCGGCAGGCGGTTCAGGCGAGGCGCAGCACGGCACAGCCGACCACGCCGTCGGGGTCGGCGGTGGTGACCAGTGCCGGCCGTCCGGTCGCCGTCGGATCGCCCTCGGCACTCGCCAGGAGGGCGGCGATCTGGAAGGCGGCGGACGCGGCGCCCGTGTCGCCGAGCAGGCCGGTGCAGGACAGGCGGAGAGGGTCGTGGTCGCCCAGCACCTCGGCGAGCGCGGTGCGTTCCCGGTCCGCGTACGGTCCGGGCGTGTCCGCGGGGGCGATGGCCCACAGGTCGGCCGCCGTCAGGCCGGTGCGCCGCAGGGCGCGGCGTACACAGTCGGCGAGTACGGGTCCGGCGTCCTTCTCGTCTGCGGGCAGGGCGATCTCGACGGCCGCCACCTCGGCGAGAGGCGTCCGGCCGGAGCCGGTGCCGGCGTCGCCGCCCGCTTCGAGCAGGAGCACCGCGCACCCCTCACCGGTCAGCGGCGCCTGGTCGGGCTCGGCGAGTGCGCGGTCGGCGTGGGCGTGCCAGTCCAGCCAGGCGCGTTCGGCGGAGAACTCCTCGGCCGCGCCGCACACGACGGTGCGCGCGTGGCCACAGCGCTGCAGCCGCCGGGCGTGGTTGAGTGCGAGCAGGGCGGAGGCCCGGCCCCCGGCAATGGTGACGTTGGGCCCGCGCAGTCCGTGCCGGATCGCCGACTGTCCCGCTGCGCAGTTCATGACGGTGTTGGGGAAGCGGGCAGGGTCGACCAGATAGGGCCGGTCCTCGGTCAGCGAGTCCCGCGTGAAGCTCATGATGCTGCCCACGCTGCCGTTCGAGGTGCCGAGGACGAGGCCGGTGTCCTCGTCGAGCCCCGGGATGCGCGCGCCGTGGCCGTCGTCGAGCAGCCGGCCCACGGCGGCGACGGCGAGCCCGGTGACCCGGTCCATCGACCGGGTGCCCTTGCGGCCCAGCAACTCGCGCGGCTCCCCGCCGGGTACGAGGCAGGCCCGGTCGGTGGGCGCGGCCCATCGCTCGGGGTCCAGCGTGGTGACGGCCTGCCGCTTCGACCGTACGCCGGCACTGAACGTCTCCCGTCCGACGCCGAAGGCGGACGCCGCCGACCAGGCGGAGATGACCGGTCCCACGGTGCTCATCGGCAACCCCCGTGCGGCGTACGGCCGTTCATGCCGCTCCCCTTTCCTCCAGGCGGGCGTCCAGGACGCCGTCGTGCTCGTAACGGCCCAGGATCAGGACGGCGTTGTTGCCGCCGAAGGCCAGCGCGTTGTTCTGCACCACCTTCAGGTCGGCGTCGATCGCCCGGTTGGGCACGCAGTCGATGTCGCATTCCGGGTCGGTCTCCACATGGTTGATCGTCGGCGGGATGAAGCCCTCGCGCAGGGCGAGCGTGCAGGCGATCGCGGCGAGGGCGCTGGCCGCGCCCATGGTGTGGCCGATCATCGACTTGATGGAGACCATGCGGGGCGGTGTGCCGCCGAAGACCTGACGGATCGCACGGGCCTCGCTGACGTCGTTGGCCTTGGTGCCGGTGCCGTGCGCGGAGATCAGGTCGACGTCGTCGGCGGTGACGCCGGCGTTGTCGTGGGCCAGGCGCACACAGCGGGCGAAGCTGTCCTCGTTGGGCGCCACGGGATGGTCGGCGTCGCAGTTCAGGCCGTAGCCCAGCACCTCGGCGTGGATGCGCGCGCCCCGCGCGAGGGCCGAGTCCAGGCTCTCCAGCAGCATCATCCCGGCGCCCTCGCCGGTGAGGATGCCCTTGCGGTCGCGGTCGAAGGGCTGGCAGCGCTCGGGGGCGATGGTGCCCAGGCGGTAGAAGCCGGCGAATGTCTTGAGGCAGACGGCGTCCGCTCCGCCGCACAGCGCGAACTCGAACTCGCCGGTGCGCACCGCGTCGTAGCCGTAGCCGATGGCGTAGTTGCCGGCCGCGCAGGCGGTCGGCAGGGTCACGGCCTCGACGTCGACCAGCCCGAGTTCCCGGGCGGCGGCCACCGACAGCCGGCCGGCCGGGACCCGGCGGGCCACGACCGGGTCCATGCGCTCAGGGCCGAGTTCCACTTCCTGCCGGGTCAGCCCGTCGAGGTCGCGGGACTCGCCGTCGGTGGTGCCCACGGAGACCAGCGAGCGCACGGCGCGCAGGTCATCGATGGGGAGGGCCGCGTCCGCCACGGCCATCCGGGCGGCAGCGGCGGCGAAGTGGCTCGCCCTGCCGTACTCGCGCAGCGGCAGCCGGGTGACGAAGCGGGCGGCGTCGAACTCGGTGATCTCGCACGCCCGGGAGTGGTCGAAGCCGCTCGCGTCGAAGGAGGTGATGGGCCCGGCCCCGCTGCGTCCGGCGCGCAGCCCGGTGAGGAACTCCTCGGCTCCGATCCCGATGCTGGTCACGGCGCCGAGGCCGGTGACGACGACGCGCCGCGGTGTCATGGTCGGTGACACGCCGCCGCCTACCGCCGGGCCGCGGCGGCCTCGGCCACCACCTCGTACACGCTCTCCAGGTTCACCATGCGGGCGAGTTCCTGCTGGGCGATGGTGATCTTGAACGTCTTCTCCAGGGAGGCGAGGATCTCGATGGCGAGCAGGGAGTCGGCCTCGTGGTCCTCCTTGAAGCGGCTGGTGCGGGTCATCTCGTCGGGTTCGAGTTCGAGGATGTCCGCCACGAGCTCCTTGATCTGGTTCTCCCGCTCCGCGGTGATGTCGGTGCTGGTCATGTCTGTGCTCCTTCTGTCGCATCAGCCGCCGTGTCGGGCGGCCCCCTGTCTGACGCGGCACCGGCCGGGCGTCCGGCGGTGCGCGGTGCGGGCTCAGGCGAGCCGTACGACGGCTCGCGCCCCGGACATCACCTCCAGCCCCTCGAAGCGGGCGCGCAGCCGGATCACGGCCCGGCGGTCGTCCAGCTTCCGCTCGACGACCCCGGTGATCCGCATGGTCGCGCCGGCGTCGTCGTCGGGCACGGCGACCGGCCGGGTGAAGCGGCGCACGCTGTACTCGATCAGGGCCGAGGGGTCGCCCACCCAGTCGGTGACGACGCGTACGGCGGCGGCGATGGTGTAGGTGCCGTGGACGATGACGTCGGGCAGACCGACGGACTTGGCGATCCGTTCGTTCCAGTGGGTGGCGGTGAAGTCCGAGCAGGCCCCGCAGTAGCGGAGCAGGTCGATCCGCCGCACGGTGATGTCCTGGGCGGGTATCTCGGTGCCGACCTCGACGTCGTCATGGGCGACCTTGGCTGCCACGTCACACCTCCTGGGCCTGGAGCACCGGGGCGGGTGCCTCGGCGCCGTCCCGGGGCAGGGCCGCGGTGCCGCGGGAGAGGATCGTGTTGACCACGGTGCACACGTGCTCGCCGTCCACCGTGCTGATCCGATGGGTCATCACCCACTGCTCGTGTTCGCCCATCACGCTCATGTCGTCGACGGTCGTGGTCTGCACGAGCCGGTCGCCCGGCCTGATCGGCCTTTGGTGCTCGACCCGTTGGGCCCGGTGCACGCACACCGGTTCCTTCCGCTTGCCGAACTCGGGGTCGTACAGCGGCCAGCCGCCGAAGCGGAAGAAGAGCATGACGGCGAAGGAGGGCGGCGCGATGACGTCCGGGTGGCCGAGCGCCCGTGCCGCCTCGGGGTCGAGGTAGACCGGATGGGTGTCGCCGGTGGCGATCGCGTAGTCGCGGATCTTCTCCCGGCTGACTTCGTAGACCTCGCTCGGCCCGTGGGTGCGGCCGATGAAGTCGTGGTTCAGTGCCATGTCGCCCCCTGGTGTGCGCTGTCGGTCGGGTCAGTCCCGGATGACGGTCTTGGTCCGCATGAGGAATTCCGCGAGGTACCGGTCGTGCGGCAGGCCCGGTCGCATCCAGTACGTCGGGTGGTCGCCGACGTGGACGTTGCTGATGGTCGGCTCGTCGACCAGTTGCTCCAGGAGCCGCTCGTCGTCGGTGATCGCGGTCACGACGAGGGAGTCGCGCAGTGGTGCCACGCCGTCGGCGCGGGTCCAGGGCGCCACCCATACGCAGGGGAAGCCCAGTTCGACGCCGGTCTGCGGGGCGTCGGCGCGGTCGAGCCGGAACACCGCCGGGCGCAGTACGGCGCTGCCGTCGCCGAGCTCGTCGACGATGCCGTCACCGCCCAGGTGCGCCGTGGCCCCGCCGGCGCTGCGCAGCAGGTACGCCTCAAGTGCCCGCGCCGCGGCCAGGGGCTGGACGGGCAGGACGGCCTTCGGGTCCTGCGGCGGCAGGCTCGGGATGGCCGCCAGCCGGGCGGCGAGCGCGTCGGCGACGGCGGCCGCCTCTGCGGGCCCGCCCTCGA
Organism: Streptomyces sp. NBC_01092; assembly: GCF_045039535.1. Classification (NCBI taxonomy): domain Bacteria; kingdom Bacillati; phylum Actinomycetota; class Actinomycetes; order Kitasatosporales; family Streptomycetaceae; genus Streptomyces; species Streptomyces sp. NBC_01092. The sequence continues at coordinate 1,392,251 of NZ_CP108659.1, forward strand.
CGAGTACGGCGGTGGCGTTGACGCAGGCGGTGCCGCCCTCGTCGGCGACCGAGTCGACGATCATGTCCAGGTGGGCTCGCCAGTCCGCGCCGGTGACCAGGATCTTCGCCCGGCCGGGCCCTTGGGGCAGCACCGTGTTGTGTCCGGCGTACTTGCGCACCACGTCGTCGCCGCCGTACACGAGGGCGAGGTCCGCGCCGTTGATGACGGTGTCGGCGACGGTGTGGTCGGTGGGGGTCAGCGCCACGTGATCGGCGCCGAAGCCCGCCTCGCGCAGCGCGGCGACCAGCCGGTGCGGTGTGAACGGCTCGCGCCGCGAGGGCCGTACGACAATGCGGTAGCCGAGGGCGAGGGCCTCCAGCCACAGGGCGTGCACCCCGGGATGGTTGCCGGCGGCGTGCACGGCGAAGACGTTCCCGCGCCGCGTCCACACCGCGCCGCCGGCCCGGGTCGAGGGATCCCTCCAGTCGCCGACCGCGGCCTGGGGCCGGGCCTGCAGGACCGTGGTGGCGGCCTGTGCCGCCGCGTCCGCGACGATCCCGGTCGCGGCCCGGACCACCGGGATCGGGAGTCCGGAACAGCGGCTGACCAGCTGGCGGTAGGTGTCGGGGTCCATGCCGCCGACGGTGCCGGAGGCGAACAGCCGGCCGGCCCGCTCCAGTGCGGCGGCCCGCTCGCCGGGCGGCAGCGGATCGGCCGACCGCAGTGCGGCGAGGGCGCGCTGCACGAACAGCGGTGGCACGATGCTCAGTTCGGCGAGCGGCTCGCCGGTGACATCGGGCACCGTCAGGCGATTGCGGGCACGGTAGGGGCCGTTCGCGCCGAACGCGTCGAGCTGGACGAGCCGCTCCCCCGCGTCCCGGTCGCCCGGTGCCGTGGCCGCGGCGGCCTGTCGGGGCATCAGTAGACCCCTTCGATGACGGCCTGGTCGTCGAAGGTGGCCACCGGGCTGACGTCGGCGACCGAGTCGCCCATCTGCCCCTCGGGCGGCCGGATGCGCACGGCGGTGTCGCGTTCGAGGTTGTTGGGCAGCAGCATGGCCTTGCTGACGTGGTTCATGACGACCTGGCCGCGCTCGCCGTACGGCACGTTCGCGCCGGTCTCGGGGTCGATGACGGAGAAGGTGATGTACGGCGCGAAGGGGTCGAAGACGCACCTGTCCTCGCCCGTCGGCTCGATGCGCTCCAGGGAGCCGCCGAGGATCATCGTGCTGCCGTAGGCGCCCTGGAGCTGGATGCCCGGGAAGACCTCGGTGCGGAACAGGTGGCGGGTGTCGGCGTCCATGTGGGCGCCGCCCCACTGGATGTGACGAACCTTCTCGTTGATCAGCGCGACCAGCCGGTCGTCCTGCGCGAGCCGCTGGAGCAGCGGCGGGGTCGTGATCAGTACGCCGACGTCCTGGGTCTCCAGCAGGAACCCGGCCTGCGTGACGAGATGGTCGGCGTAGCGTGCGGCGTCCTCGGCGCGGCCCTCGGCGATGGCCTTCTTCACCCAGCGCGGGTCCATGTCGACCGTGAAGAGGATGCCTCCGCTGCGCCGGGCGCCCTCGCGCAGCGCGGCGCCGAAGATGTGCGGGCCGTCGGGCATCAGGGCCAGCCAGTTGACGCCGCGCGGACACCCGCGGGCGTCGAGGTGGCGCTGGCTGAAGGCGAGCCAGCGGTCCATCCAGTCGGGCGTGCAGATAACGCGCTTGGGCGCGCCGGTGGTGCCGCCGCTCTCGTAGACGCCGTACAGGTCGTCCGGCAGCGTGAGGCCGCGCGGGATCAGTTCCTCCACGCGCACGTCACGCAGTTCGTTGACGATGTTGGGGAACAGCTTCAGGTCGGCGAAGCCCTTGACGTCCGTCAGCGGGTCGAAGTCGAGCTTCCCGGCCCGCTCGAGCCAGAACGGTGATCCGGTCTCCGGGCTGAAGTGCCACCGCATCGCCGCGGTGATGAGTTCCTCGCCGTCCGGTGTCTCATCGGCCGGGCAGTCGAGAACCGGGTCCGTGCGGCCGTGGTCCGACATGTGCGTCCTTCCCCAGGGGCATGGCGATCTGCTGCGATTCCACGCTCGCACAGAGTTACATTCCCAGTCAAGGGATGTGCAAACTTTGACGGCGGGTTAGGGTCGATGGGAGCGGATGCACGGACCAGCGCCGGACGGGCCGCCCGTTGGCATCCGCGGACGGGGGAACCACATGCACGCAGACTCCCGCGGCCGGACCGCGGAATTACACGAGTTGCGCGAGCGGGTGCGGCGCGGACCGAGCGAGCGGGCGACCGCGGCCCAGCACGCCAAGGGGAAGCTGACGGCACGTGAACGGATAGAACTGCTGCTGGACGCAGGGACGTTCCACGAGACGGAGCAACTGCGGCGGCACCGGGCGCGGGGGTTCGGGCTGGAGAACAAACGCCCGCACACCGACGGCGTGGTCACCGGCTGGGGCACCGTCCACGGCCGTACCGTCTTCGTCTACGCCCATGACTTCCGCATCTTCGGCGGCGCCCTCGGCGAGGCCCACGCGCAGAAGATCCACAAGCTGATGGACATGGCGCTGGCCGCCGGAGCCCCGCTCGTCTCACTCAACGACGGTGCCGGCGCCCGCATCCAGGAAGGCGTCACCGCGCTCGCCGGCTACGGCGGCATCTTTCTGCGCAACACCCGGGCGTCCGGCGTGATCCCGCAGATCAGCGTGATGCTGGGCCCGTGCGCGGGCGGCGCCGCCTACAGCCCCGCCCTGACGGACTTCGTGTTCATGGTGCGGGACACCTCCCAGGTGTTCGTCACCGGCCCGGACGTGGTCAAGGCCGTCACCGGCGAGGAGATCGGCCACGACGGGCTGGGCGGAGCGGACGTGCACGCCGGGACGAGCGGCGTGTGCCACTTCGCGTACGACGACGAGGAGACGTGCCTGGAGGAGGTGCGGTACTTGCTGTCGATGCTCCCCTCCAACAACCGGGAGCAGCCTCCTGAGGTGCGGCCCACCGACCCTCCCGACCGGCCCGGCACAGCGCTGCTCGACCTGGTCCCCGCCGACGGCAACCGCGCCTACGACATGCACGCGGTGATCGAGGAACTGGTCGACGACGGCGAGTTCTTCGAGGTGCACGAGCGCTGGGCCACCAATGTCGTCGTGGGCCTGGCCCGCCTGGACGGCCAGGTCGTCGGCGTCGTCGCCAACCAACCCGCCCGGCTCGCCGGGGTGTTGGACACCCGGGCCAGCGAGAAGGCGGCCCGCTTCGTCCAGATGTGCGACGCGTTCAACATCCCGTTGGTCACGCTGGTGGACGTCCCCGGGTTCCTGCCCGGCGTCGACCAGGAGCACGGCGGCATCGTCCGGCACGGCGCGAAGTTGCTGTACGCGTACTGCAACGCCACCGTGCCGCGTGTCTCGGTCGTCCTGCGCAAGGCCTACGGCGGGGCGTACATCGTGATGGACTCCGGGTCCATCGGCTCCGACGTGACCTACGCGTGGCCGACCAACGAGATCGCCGTGATGGGCGCACAGGCCGCGGCCGACGTCGTCTTCCGTCGGCAGATCGCCGAGGCCGACGATCCCGAGGCCGTCCGGGCGGCGCTGGTCAAGGAGTACGCCGCCGAGCTGATCCACCCGTACTACGCGGCCGAACGCGGCCTTGTCGACGACGTCATCGACCCCGCCGAGACCCGCGAGACCCTCGTGCGCACCCTGGCCATGCTGCGCACGAAGCACGCCGATCTGCCCTACCGCAAGCACGGCAACCCACCGCAGTAGGCGGGGCCTTCGAAGGCCGGCCCGGGGCGAAACTTTCGCGTCGTCCCGTCGGCCTTTCGCCTGCGTGAGCGGTCGGCACATAGTGAGGGAGCTGTTGGCGACGGGGCTGTCACGCCCCGCCCCGTGAAGGGACGAGATGACGCGGAAGAACGCCCTGGTGGTCCGAGGCGGGTGGGAGGGGCATCAGCCGGTCCGGGCGACGGAGCTGTTCCTGCCCTTCCTGCGCGACCACGGATACGCCGTCAGGATCGAGGAGTCCACCGACGTCTACGCCGACGCCGCCGCGATGGCGGGCACCGATCTCGTCGTGCAGTGCGTGACGATGTCGCAGATCAGCGCCGAGCAGGTGGCGGGGCTGAGCGCGGCGGTCGTGGCCGGTACCGGATTCACCGGCTGGCACGGCGGGATCGCGGACTCGTTCCGGGCCTCCTCCGACTATCTCCATCTGGTGGGCGGGCAGTTCGCGACCCACCCGGGCAAGGAGCCCTGCGAGCGCCGGGGCGGTCAGGAGGACAACTACCTGCCGCACGCGGTGCACATCACCGGGCTCGGCCGCGAACACCCCGTCACCGCCGGCATCGACGACTTCGAGCTGCACACCGAGCAGTACTGGGTGCTCCACGACGACCTGATCGACGTGCTGGCCACCACGACCCATCCCACCCGGCCCTGGCAGCCCTGGCACCGCCCGGTCACCTCGCCCGCGGTCTGGACCCGCCGGTGGGGCGCCGGACGCGTCCTGGTGACGACGCCGGGGCACAGCCTCGACGTACTGGAACACCCCGCCGTCCGCACCGTCATCGAGAGGGGCATGCTGTGGGCGACGCGCACCGCGTCGGCGTCGTAGGACTCGGCGTCATCTCCCGCGCCTACCTGGACACCCTGGTCGGCCACCCCGCGGTCCGCGTCACGGCGGTCGCCGACCTCGACGCGTCCCGTTCGGCGGCGGTCGCGGCGGAGGTGCCCGGCGTCGAGGCCATGAGCGTCGAGGAGTTGCTGAGCAGCCCGGGCGTGGACACGGTGCTGAACCTCACCGTCCCCGCGGCGCACGCCGAGATCGCGCTGGGCGCGATCCGCCATGGGAAGAACGTCTACGGAGAGAAGCCACTGACGGCCGAACTCGCCGACGCACAGACCGTGTTGGAGGCAGCGGCCAAGGCGGGCGTCGCCGTGGGCTGCGCACCCGACACCGTCCTGGGCACCGGCATCCAGACGGCGCGGGCGGCCGTGGCCGCGGGCAGCATCGGACGTCCCCAGTTCGCGTCGGCGGTGATGGTGACGCCGGGGCACGAGCGCTGGCATCCGCACCCGGACTTCTACTACACCGCCGGGGGCGGCCCGCTGCTGGACATGGGGCCGTACTATCTCGCGTCCCTGGTCCATCTGCTGGGGCCGGTGCGTGCCGTGACCGGAGCGGCCGGCCGGCTGCGCGGCGAGCGCGTCATCGGCTCCGGTCCACGTGCGGGCGAGCGGATTCCGGTCGAGGTCGACACGCACGTCAGCGGGGTGCTGGAGCACGTCGGCGGGACGCTGACGACGATCACGACGAGCTTCGACGGCGTGGCCACGACCGCCGCGCCCATCGAGGTGCACGGCGAGAGCGGCACACTCGCCGTGCCCGATCCGAACCGCTTCGACGGCGAGGTCCGGCTCTTCGCACTCGGCGACACCCGGTGGCGCACGCTGCCGCCCTCGGCGGGCTACGTCGACGGCGCCCGGGGCGTCGGTCTGCTCGACTTCGTCGCCGCCGACAGGCGCCGGGCACCCCGCGCGAACGGCGAACTCGCCCTGCACGTGCTGGAGACGATGACCGCACTCCTGCGCTCCGCGACCGAGGGCCGCCGCATCGAACTGACGACTTCGACGCAGCCGCCCGCCCCCGTACCACTGACGGCCGCCGAGGAATGGCGGTGCACCGGCGCCCGGTAACCCGGCCCACGCCCCGGCTCGCGGCTCCCACTCCGACCTCGACTCCGAGTCACGGCCCAGGGCAGGCAACAGCCCTGGCCCCGACCGCAACTCCGGCAACCGACCACGCCTCCGGCGCGGCCCCGGCTCCGGCTCCGGCTCCGATCAGTCCACCGGCCAAGTGTGCGCAGCGGCGTTCAGATGCATGTACTCCATGTACGTCCGGGTCATCCGCCGCAGTGCCTCGCCCCGGTCGGCGCCGGCCTTCTCCAGGTGGTGGACCGCCTCCGCCTGCCACAGGGCGCCGTTGCGGGCGGAGACGCAGCGCTGCTCGATGATGCCGAGCAGGGGCTCGCGCCAGGCCGCGTCCATGCCGGCCAGTTCCAGGCCCCGGTGGGCCTGGGGCAGCAGGCGCCGCAACACCAGTTCCGTGACCGGGACTTCGCCCATGCCGGGCCAGTACATGCGGGCGTCGATCCCGTCGCGGGCGGCCGTGTGGAGGTTCTCCTCGGCGACCGAGAAGGACATCCGCGTCCAGACCGGCCGGTCGTCGTCGACCAGGGCGCGGGTGAGGCCGTAGTAGAAGGCGCCGTTGGCGATGGTGTCGGCCACGGTGGGGCCGGCGGGCAGGACCCGGTTCTCGATGCGCAGATGGGGTCCGCTGTCGGTGACGGCGTAGACGGGGCGGTTCCAGCGGTAGATCGTGCCGTTGTGCAGGGTCAGTTCGCCCAGCTGCGGTGCGCTCCCGCGGTCGTGCGCCTCCTGCGGGTCCTCGTCGTCGCACAGCGGCAACAAGGCCGGGAAGTAGCGCACGTTCTCCTCGAAGAGGTCGAAGACGCTGGTGATCCAGCGCTCCCCGAACCACACCCGGGGCCGTACGCCCTGGGCCTTGATCTCCACCGGACGGGTGTCCGTGGCCTGCTCGAAGAGGGGGATGCGGGTCTCGCGCCACAGCTCCTTGCCGAACAGGTACGGCGAGTTCGCCGCGAGGGCGATCTGTACGCCGGCGACCGCCTGGGCCGCGTTCCAGTAGTCGGCGAACTCCCGCGGCGAGACCTGGAGGTGGTACTGGGTGCTGGTGCAGGCCGCCTCCGGGGTGATGGTGTCGGCGTACGTCGACAGGCGCTCCACGCCGTCCACCGTGATCCGCAGGTCCTCGCCCCGCGCCGCGAAGATCTGCTCGTTGAGCAGCCGGTAGCGGGGGTCGCCGGACAGGGCGGACTCGCCGACGTCGGTCTCCCCCAGCGTCGGCAGGATGCCGATCATGATCAGGTGCGCCCCCACGGCGGAGGCGCGCTCCTCGGCGTGGTTGAGCGCGTCGCGGATGGCCAGCTCCCACGCCCCGGGGCCGCCCGTCGTCAGCTCACGCGGCGGGATGTTGATCTCCAGGTTGAAACGGCCCAGCTCGCTCGACCAGGCGGGATCGGCGATGGCCCGCAGGACGTCGGTGTTGCGCATCGCGGGCCGCCCGTCGTCGTCCACGAGATTGAGCTCGATCTCCAGCCCGACCTTGGGCCGCTCGCTCTCGAAGGTCGACTCGCGCAGCATCTGCGCCAGCACGTCGAGGCAGGTGTGCATCTTCTGCCGGTACCGGCGGCGATCCTCCCGCGTGAACACCAGGGCCGGCACGTCACGTCCCATCGTGCCCTCCCGAGTTCCCTCGGCGGATACCTCTTGTCCCAAGAGTGGCACTTCGGACGGCACCGGGACAGTCAGGGGACGGAGGCGTTCCCGGCCACCGGGCGAGCGGGCGGCGCACCGGCCCGCCGCCGAAGGTCCCCTTGTCGTTCGCCCCGCACCCGCCTAGCCTGACTTTGTGCCGCCAATAAACAAAACCCGGATCCACAACGTCGTGCCGGGCACCAGCAGCGATCTCACCCGTCTGCGTATGGCCCTCACCGCCTTCTTCGCCCTGGACGGCTTCCTCTTCGCCGGCTGGGTCGTCCGTATCCCCGCCATCAAGCAGCAGACCGGCGCCTCCGCGAGCGACCTGGGCCTGGCCCTGCTCGGCGTCTCCGCCGGCGCCGTCCTCACCATGACGCTGACCGGCCGCCTCTGCCGCCGCTACGGCAGCCATCAGGTCACCGTGGTCTGCGCGGTCCTGCTCTCGCTCAGCGTGGCCCTGCCCCCGCTGACGCACTCGGTCCTGGCCCTCGGCGCCGTCCTGCTGATCTTCGGCGCGGCCTACGGCGGCATCAACGTCGCCTTCAACAGCGCGGCCGTGGTCCTGGTCACCGCACTGCGCCGGCCCATCATGCCCAGCTTCCACGCGGCCTTCAGCCTGGGCGGCATGGTCGGCGCGGGCCTCGGCGCACTGGTCGCCGCGTCCCTCTCCCCCACCCGGCATCTGCTGGGCCTCGCCGTCATCGGGCTGCTGGTCACGGCGGTGGCGGGCCGCACGCTGCTGCGCCATGAGCCACCGACCCCGGCCGCCGACCCCACGCGCGAGGGCGACCGGAGCCCGCGCCGCCTGCACGGCAGAACCCGTGGCCTGGTGTTCGTCTTCGGCCTGATCGCCCTGTGCACGGCCTACGGCGAGGGTGCCATGGCCGACTGGGGCGCCCTGCACCTGGAACAGGACCTCGACGCCTCGCCCGGCGTCGCCGCCGTCGGCTACTCCTGTTTCGCGCTGGCCATGACCATCGGCCGGCTCAGCGGTACGGCCCTCCTCGAACGGCTCGGTCACGGCCGTACCGTCGTCGCGGGCGGCGCCACCGCGGCGGCCGGGATGCTGCTCGGCTCGCTCGCGCCCTCCCTGTGGGCGGCGCTGCTCGGCTTCGCGGTGACGGGACTCGGCCTGGCCAACCTGTTCCCGGTGGCCGTCGAACGCGCGGGCACCCTCGCGGGCCCGGGCGGTGTCGCCATGGCGTCCACCTTCGGATACGGCGGCATGCTCCTCGGCCCGCCCGCCATCGGCTTCATGGCGGACTGGCTGTCCCTGCCGGTGGCCCTGACCAGCGTCGCCGTACTGGCGGCGATCGCCACGCTCATCGGGGTCGCGACACGGCGGGCGACGCCGAACTGACCCTGGCGGGCACGCCGCCCGCGGGGCGGCGCATTGTCCGTCCCGCCCTCGCCGCGGATGATGGCCGGATGGCGCGACTCCACGACATCGTCATCGACTGTGCCCGTCCGGCCGCCACCGCTCGTTTCTGGGCCGCCGCCCTCGACGGTTACGCCGTCGCCCCGTACGACGACGCCGAGCTCGCCCGACTGCGAGCTCGTGGGATCGCCGGTCCGGAGGACGACCCCACCGTGCTCGTGGAACCCGCCGACGGCGGCCCTCGCCTGTGGTGTCAGCTCGTCCCGGAGCCCAAGCGCGGCAAGAACCGCCTGCACCTGGACCTGGTCTCGCGGCACGCCGAGACCGAGCTGGGCCGGCTCACCGCACTCGGCGCAACCGTCCGAACCCGGCACGAGGACCACTGGGTCCTGGCCGACCCCGAGGGCAACGAGTTCTGTCTGTTCCCCACTTCGGCCTGAGCACCCTCAGACCTTGGCGAGTTCCGCCGCCCCGAAGGACACGTCGAACCGGTCGCACCAGATGCTGACGCTGCTGTAGCGCGACAGGTCGGCGTCCTGCGGCACGACATAGTTCTGGCTGCCCTTGTTGCCCTTCAGGCTGCCGAGGCTGACATACGCGCCGTCGTCGAAGACGCGCCAGCCGCCCACTCCCTCCTTCACCGGAGCGTCCGTCAGCCACACCCGCAGGTCCGGCCCGTTGCTGGTGTCGAGGTTCTCCAAGCGTACGACGTGGGAGCCGTCGGCCAGCCGGACGAGTTTCACCGTGCCCGACGTCGCGTGCTCATGGCTGATCAGCTCACCGCCGGCCAGTGTCACCGGTCCGGGCGCGGGAGGGGTCGCGCCGGCCGAGGGGGATGCCTTGGCGGGCGGGACGGACGTCCGCACCGTGCCGGGCAGGGCCTCCTCCACGGTCTTGTCCTGCCACAGCTTCCACGGCTGGAACCAGTACAGCCCGAAGCCGCCCGCGACGACCACCAGCACCAGCACTCCGATGCCCAGCGGCCCGCTGAACACCTGCCGTACGCGCCTCATACCCGTCCCGCCTCCTGAGAGTTGTCCCGTCGCCACACCATCCAACGCGACACGGGCCGGGCCGTGTACACCGAGCGTGATGACGAAACCCTTACGTCGCGCCGTGACCGCGCTCGATCCGGCACACTCACCCCCATGGAGACAGCCGACTTCGTTCGAACCCTGGACCGTGAAGGACTGCTGCTGGCCGCGGCCGCCGAGGAGGCCGGGGCCGAGGCCAAGGTGCCGACCTGTCCGCAGTGGCAGGTGCGGGACCTGGTGCGGCACACGGGGATGGTGCATCGCTGGGCGGCGGCGTTCGTGGCCGAGGGACACACCTCCTACCAACCGGACGGCGGCCTGCCCGACCTCGACGGGGCGGAGCTGTTCGCCTGGTTCCGGGAGGGCCACCGCCACCTGGTCGACACGCTCGCGGGCGCTCCGGCCGACCTGCAGTGCTGGCACTTCCTGCCCGCCCCGTCGCCGCTGGAGTTCTGGGCACGCAGGCAGGCGCACGAGACGACCGTGCACCGCTTCGACGCGCAAACCGCCCGCGCAGGCACGCCGGACGAGATCGACCCCGGCTTCGCGGCGGACGGCGTCGACGAGTTGCTGCGCGGCTTCCACGCAAGGTCCAGGAGCCGCGTCCGCAGCGCCGAACCGCGGGTGCTGCGGGTGCGGGCGACGGACACGGACGACGCCGTGTGGACCGTACGGCTGTCGCAGGAGCCGCCCGCGACCGAGCGGGGCGAGAGCGCTCGCGCGGACTGCGAGATCTCCGGGCCGGCCGACCGCCTGTATCTGTCGCTCTGGAACCGGCTGCCCTTCCCGCACGTGACCGGCGACGCCTCGATCGCCGAGCTGTGGCGGGCGAACTCGGCTATCACCTGGAGCTGAACCCGGCCCGCACGCCCGTCAGTTGAGCGGCGTCCGCGCGACCGCCAGCATCCTCGTCAGCACCGCGCGCTGCACCGGCAGCACCTCGCCGTGCAGCGTGCGGCCCTTCGCCGTGAGGGCCACGCGTACGCCCCGCCGGTCCTCCGGGCACATGCAACGCTCGACGAGGCCGTCCTTCTCCAGCCGGGCGATCAGCCGGGACAGCGCGCTCTGGCTGAGGTGCACCCGCTCGGAGATCTCCTGCACGCGGTACGACGAACCGCCGTCCGAGCCGCCTCGCGCCGGGCCGTCGGCCAGGACGTCCAGGACCTCGAAGTCACTGGCGCACAGGCCGTGTTGGTGCAGTTCCCGGTCGAGTTCGCACTGGGTGCGCGCGTGCAGCGCCAGGATGTCCCGCCACTGGTCCACGAGCGCCTGCTCGGCCTTCTTCGCCGCCATGGGCGCACCGTAACAGAATTCGGGGATCATTGCATCCACATTAAATGCACTTGCATCTCATGCATGCGCATGTAGTGTCCTCGGCATGACCTCTCCGCTCAACTCCCCCGCGACCGCGGCCTCGGCGGTTCGCTGGACCCCGCGACTGTGGGGCACCCTGCTGGTGCTGTGCGCCGCGATGTTCCTGGACGCGCTGGACGTGTCGATGGTGGGTGTCGCCCTGCCGTCCATCGGCGCCGACCTGGGCCTGTCCACCTCAACCCTGCAATGGATCGTCAGCGGCTACATCCTGGGCTACGGCGGCCTGCTCCTCCTCGGCGGACGCACCGCCGACCTGCTGGGCCGGCGCCAGGTGTTCCTGGTGGCCCTGGCCGTGTTCGCGCTCGCCTCGCTGCTCGGCGGACTCGTCGACTCGGGCCCGCTGCTCATCGCCAGCCGCTTCATCAAGGGCCTGGCCGCGGCCTTCACGGCACCGGCCGGCCTGTCCATCATCACCACGACGTTCGCCGAGGGCCCCGTACGCAACCGTGCACTCGCGATCTACACCACCTGCGGCGCCACCGGCTACTCGATGGGGCTCGTCTTCTCCGGCCTGCTCACCGAGGCGAGTTGGCGCCTGACCATGCTGCTGCCCGCCCCGATCGCGTTGATCGCCCTGGCCGTCGGCCTGAAGCTGCTGCCGCGCAGCGAGCGCGAGAAGGCGGACGGCGGCTACGACATCCCCGGCGCCATCCTCGGCACCGCCTCCATGCTGCTGCTCGTGTTCACCGTCGTCGAGGCGCCCGAGGCGGGCTGGGGCTCGGCCCGCACGGTCCTGTCCTTCATCGCCGTCGCCGTCATGCTCACGGCCTTCGTCCTCGTCGAGCGGCGCAGCCCGAGCCCGCTGATCCGGCTGGGTGTGCTGCGCTCCGGAGCGCAGGTGCGGGCGCAGCTGGGCGCGTTGACGTTCGTCGGCAGCTATATCGGCTTCCAGTTCCTGGTCACGCTGTACATGCAGCAGTTGCTCGGCTGGTCGGCGCTGCACACCGCGCTGGCCTTCCTGCCGGCGGGGGCGCTCGTGGCACTGTCGGCGACGAAGGTCGGTGCCGTCATCGACCGGTTCGGCACGCCCCGGCTGATCGCGATCGGCTTCGCGCTGATGGTCGCGGGCTACATCCTGTTCCTGCGCATCGACCTCGACCCGGTCTACGCGGTGGTGATCCTCCCCACCATGCTGCTGGTCGGCTCGGCCTTCGCGCTGACCTTCCCCTCGCTCAACGTCCAGGCCACCAACGGCGTCGACGAGCACGAGCAGGGCATGGTCTCGGGCCTGCTGAACACCTCGGTGCAGGTGGGCGGCGCGCTGTTCCTGGCGGTCGTGACGGCGGTCCTGACCGCGAACGCGCCCGAGGAGCCCGCGTCCCCGCAGGCCGTGCTGGACAGCTATCTGCCCGCCCTGGTCGTGATCACCGTCATCGCGGTCGCGGGGCTGCTGATCGCCCTGACCGGCCTGCGCTCGCGTCGCGAGCAGCGGAGCGTCGTGGTCGCCAAGTCCACCACCCTGGAGGCCGAGCGCGTCGCCGTGCGCGACTAGGGCCTGTCCGGCGGATCAGGCCGGCTGCAAGGAACGGTGTCTCGTCAACGCAGGTGAGCGGGGCCTGGTGCGTCCAGCTGCAAGGCGGAGGAGGGCGTCGACGCGATGGGGGTCCCCCCGCTCGAGCGGAGCCGAGAGTAGGGGAGTCGGCAACCGACGACAACGCCGCTGGGGGTCCCCCCTCTGGGGAAGGGCGTGCCAGGCCCCGCGACGCCGGCCTGATCCGCCGGACAGGCCCTAGGGGGCGGCCTCCCCACCGCGTGCCCGGCGGAGCCGTCTTGCTCCGCCGGGCACACGCCTGTGAAACTCCCTGTATGAGCATGTATGGGGGACGGCGCAGTCAGGCCGAGCGGGACGCGATCACCGTCGAGATCGGATACGCGCTGTTCAGTGCGGCCTTCGCCGCGGCCCTGGTGTTCGGGGCCGTGGTGGGACCGGCGTACGCGTTCGATCTGTCGGCCGGGGTGCGCGGCACACTCGTGTCAGCGGGCGCGAGCGCGGCCGCCGTGCTGTTCGTCGCCCGGGTCGCCGCCGTGCTGGTCCGCTTCCAGCGGCGCGAGGCCGGCGCGGACGAGACGGCTCAGCCCAACCAGCCGGGCCGCACCAATCCCGACTCGTAGGCCAGCACCACGAGTTGGGCCCGGTCGCGGGCGCCGAGCTTCACCATCGTGCGGCTGACGTGGGTCTTCGCAGTGAGCGGGCTGACCACCAGGCGGCGGGCGATCTCCTCGTTGGACAGGCCGATGCCGACCAGCGCCATCACCTCCCGCTCGCGCTCGGTGAGTTCGGCGAGGGCGTCGCCCGCCGCGGGCTCCTTGGAACGGGCGGCGAACTCGGCGATCAGCCGCCGGGTCACCCCGGGCGACAGCAGCGCGTCACCCTCGACCACGGCCCTTACGGCACGCAGGAGTTCGTCCGGTTCGGTGTCCTTGACCAGGAAGCCGGAGGCTCCCGAGCGGATGGCCTCGAAGACGTACTCGTCGAGTTCGAAGGTGGTCAGCATGACCACCTTCACGCCCGTCAGGGCATCGTCGTCGGTGATCCGGCGGGTCGCGGCGAGTCCGTCGAGGAGCGGCATGCGGATGTCCATCAGGACGACGTCGGGCCGCAGTTCGCGCACCTTGCGCAGCGCCTGCTCGCCGTCGGCCGCCTCGCCGGCCACCTCGATGTCGGGCTGTGCGTCGAGCAGCGCCCGGAAGCCGGCCCGCACCAGTGACTGGTCGTCGGCGAGCAGTACGCGGATCACCGGTTCTCCTTGGTCTCGGCGGATGCCTTCAACGGCAGTGCGGCAAGCACCCGGAAGCCGCCGTCGCCGCGCGGGCCCGCCTCGATCGTGCCACCGAGCGCGGCCGCCCGCTCCCGCATTCCGGCCAATCCGTTGCCGCTGCCGCCCGCGTCGGTGCCGGTCGCCGGACCGTCGTCGTCGATACGCAACCGTAGTGTCGTCCCGTCGTCGTGATCGAGGTGCACGCGCGCGTGCCGCGATTCCGAGTGGCGTACGACGTTGGTGAGGGCCTCCTGGACGATCCGGAAGGCGGCGAGGTCCGTGCCGGGTGCCAGGCGGGGCGGCTCGCCCTCGACCTCGACGGTGAGGCCCGCGCTCGCCGCCTGCTCCACCAGTTCGGGCAGCCGGTCGAGGCCGGGGGCCGGTGCGCGGGGGGCGTCGCCGGGGGTGCGCAGGGTGTCGAGGACCTGGCGTACCTCGCCGAGCGCCTCCTTGCTCTGAGCCTTGATGGTGGTGAGTGCCGTGCGCGCCTGCTCGGGGTCGGTGTCGAGCAGCGCGAGGCCGACGCCCGCCTGGACGTTGATCACGGAGATGCTGTGCGCGAGGACGTCGTGCAGCTCGCGGGCGATCCGCAGCCGCTCCTCGTCGGCACGCCGCCGGGCCGCCTGCGCCCGCTCGGCCCGTTCCTTCACCCACTGTTCGCGACGCGTCCTGGCCAGCTCCGACACCGCCACGATCGCCGCGACCCAGGCGGCGATCACGCCTTCCTGTCCCCAGGGGGCGGCCGAGTCACCGGATGGCGGCAGCCACTGATACAGCCAGTGGGCGACCAGGACGTGGCCGACCCAGAGCACTCCGACCGCCGCCCAGGCGGCCTTGCGATGGCCGGTGATGATGGCGTTGAAGCAGGCCACGGCGACAGCCAGGAAAACCGGTCCGTAGGGGTAGCCGGCACCGAGGTAGAGCATGGCGGCCGCGGCCGTGCCGAACGCGACGGCCACCGGGTAGCGCTTGCGCCACAGCAGCAGCCCAGCGGCCACGAACAGCAGGACGCGGGCGAAGGGGTCGAGATCCTCCCGGTCCTGCTGGCCCTGGGCCGCGAAGGTCGAGCCGGCCATCACGAAGGCCGTGATCAGCAGGGTCGAGCGCCAGGGCCAGCGAGGGGCGCGCTCCTCGCCGTCCTCCCCGCGGTTCCACCACGGCGGCCCGTGCCGCCACCACATCGGCGGACCGCCGCCGGGGCGTGCCTGCTGCTCGTCCATGCCCGCCACGCTAGACGCGATGGCCGCCGGGCGGCGTCACCCGCGCGTGGTGATCACGCCTACTCCCGGCGAAGTACGTCCCCCGAGCCGGCTCACTCCAGGCCCACGCCCTGCGCGAGCCGGGTCACCGCATGCCGGAAGAACGGCTCCCGGTCCTCCACGACCCGGTGGAACTGCCCGAACAGCTCGAACCCGACCAGCCCGAAGAGCTGCGCCCAGGCTCCGGCGAGCGCCACGACCGTCGCCGGGGGAAGGTCGGGGGCCAGGTCGGCCGCCATGCGCTCGGCCTCGGGGCGCAGTTCGCCGGAAAGAGGCGGCAGCTCACTGAGGCCGGAGCCTTGGTGGGCGTCACGGACGATGCCGATGAAGAGGAGGCCGACGCGGGAGGCGGGTGGGACGGTGGTGTCGGGGGCGGTGTAGCCCGGCACGGGCGAGCCGTAGATCAGGGCGTACTCGTGCGGATGCCGCAGCCCCCACGCGCGTACGGCCTCCGCCACCGCCGTCCAGCGCTGAACGGGCCCGGCGTCCGCGGCCTCGGCGTGAGCCACTTCCGCGCTCTCGCCGAGGGAGTCGTAGGCGTCGATGATGAGAGCGGTCAGCAGGTCGTCCCGGCTGGGGAAGTAGCGGTAGAGCGCGGAGGAGACCATGCCGAGTTCGCGGGCCACGGCGCGCAGCGAGAGCTTGGCGGCGCCTTCTGCCGCAAGCTGTCTGCGGGCCTCGTCCTTGATGGCCGCGGTGACTTCCATCCTGGCGCGGGCACGTGCGCCCTGTGCGGTGCTGCTCATGTGAGGCAGTCTCCCATGAAAACGGAGCAGTGCACACAATCGAGAGCACTGCTCTTGCTTTGGATCGACGCTCTCGTGCACACTGCTCTCAAGCGAGAGCACTGCTCTCCCAAACACACTCTCCGGGGGTCACCATGTCGTCGCCGTACTACCTCAAGGGCAGCCCGCTGACCGTCCGCCTCAACAACGTCATCGGCTGGATGGCCCGGCACGGGCTCAGCATCGCGGGCACCGCGGAGATGTCCGTACGCGGGCGCAAGAGCGGCCGGATGCAGCGCATCCCGGTCAACCCGCACACCTACGACGCCACGCAGTACCTCGTCTCGGCCCGCGGCCACTCCCAGTGGGTGCGCAACATGCGCGCCGCCGGGGGCGGGGAGCTGCGCGTCGGGCGCAAGGTCCGGGAGTTCTCCGCGGTGGAGCTTCCCGACGCGGAGAAGCTCCCGATCCTGCGGACCTACCTGGAGAAGTGGGGCTGGGAGGTCAACCAGTACTTCCAGGGCGTCACCGCGAAGTCCTCCGACGAGGAGATCATCGCGGCCGCCCAGGACCACCCGGTCTTCCGGCTCAGCGTCCAGAAGTGACCCGGGTAACCGTCAAGAAGTCGCTTCGTCGGCGGCCGGAGCCTGGCGGCGGTCCATGGCGGTGAGGGCGCGCTGGGCCATGGGGTGGCTGCGGACCATCTCGCCCAGCGACGACGAGCCGCGAGTGATGTCCATGAACGCCTTCCAGGCCGGCCGCACACCGGTCAGCCCCGCGTGGAAGAGCCCCGGACGACGCTCGAACACCGTCAGCAGCCGCTTGCCGACGCTCATCTCGACGCCGAGGCCCGCCTTGATCGCGAAGGCGTAGTTCAGGGCCTGGCGCCGGGTGTCCACGGCATCGTGCGCCTCGGCGATCCGCACCGCCCACTCCCCCGCGAGCCGCCCCGACCGCAGCGCGAACGAAATGCCCTCGCGTGTCCACGGCTCCAGCAGACCGGCCGCGTCACCGCACACCAGCACACGCCCGCGCGACAGCGGCGAGTCGTCGGCGCGGCAGCGGGTCAGGTGCCCGGAGGAGATGCTCGGTTCGAAGCCGGCGAGGCCGAGCCGCCCGATGAACTCCTCCAAGTACCGCTTGGTGGCGGCCCCTTCGCCGCGTGCCGAGATCACCCCGACCGTGAGCGTGTCCCCCTTGGGGAACACCCAGCCGTAACTGCCGGGAATCGGCCCCCAGTCGATGAGGACCCGCCCCTTCCAGTCCTCGGCGACCGTCTCCGGCACCGGGATCTCCGCCTCCAGACCGAGATCCACCTGGTCGAGCTTCACCCCGACATGGGCCCCTATCCGGCTCGCACTGCCGTCCGCGCCGACCACGGCCCGCGCGAGCAGCGTCTCGCCGCCCTGCAGGACGATCGCGACGGAGCGCCGGTCCGGCACCGCCGAGCCGTGCTGCTCGACGCGCTGGACGGTGACGCCCGTACGCAGCTCGGCGCCCGCCTTCTGTGCGTGCTCGACGAGTTGCTGGTCGAACTCGGGCCGGTTGATCAGCCCGAACAGCATCTGCTTGGAGCGGCGGGTGCGGGTGAAGCGGCCGTTGTTCGAGAACGTCACCGCGTGCACCCGGTCCCGGAAAGGCAGCTCGAAGCCGGGCGGGAGCGAGTCGCGCGAGGGGCCGATGATGCCGCCGCCGCATGTCTTGTAGCGGGGCAGCTCGGATTTCTCCAGGATCAGCACGCGTCGCCCGGCGACCGCCGCCGCATACGCGGCCGAGGCCCCCGCGGGTCCCGCGCCCACCACGACGACGTCCCACACCTGCCGCACGTCGTCCGCCGAAGAGTTCTCGCTGCTCACGATGGTCTACTGCTCCCGATCAAGCCGCCTACGCCTGCTGTCCCCCGCATCCTACGGCGGGCATCGTCGCAGGCTGCTGTGGGAGGATCACAGCACTCACAGGTACAACGTCGCACCCACAAGGAGCGTGCCCATGTCGTCGAATCCGGTCGCCGAGACCGTCGCCTCGTTGATGCCGAAGGCACGGGCGGAACTCAGCGAGCTGGTGGCGTTCAAGTCGGTGGCGGACTTCGACCAGTTCCCGCGCAGCGAGAGCGAAGGCGCCGCCCGCTGGGTCGCCGACGCGCTGCGCGGGGAGGGCTTCGAGGACGTGGCCCTGCTGGACACCCCTGACGGCACGCAGTCGGTGTACGGCCACCTGCCCGGACCCGAGGGCGCGAAGACGGTCCTGCTGTACGCCCACTACGACGTGCAGCCCCCGCTGGACGAGGCCGCTTGGACCACCCCGCCGTTCGAGCTGACCGAGCGCGACGGCCGCTGGTACGGGCGCGGCGCCGCCGACTGCAAGGGCGGCCTGATCATGCACCTGCTGGCGCTGCGCGCGCTCAAGGCGAACGGCGGCGTACCGGTGCACGTGAAGGTGATCGCCGAGGGCTCGGAGGAGATGGGCACGGGCGGTCTGGAGCGGTACGCCGAGGAACACCCCGACCTGCTGGCGGCCGACACCATCGTGATCGGCGACGCGGGCAACTTCCGCGTCGGGCTGCCGACGGTCACGACCACCCTGCGGGGCATGACCTCGGTGCGCGTGCAGATCGACACGCTCGAAGGCAACCTGCACTCCGGCCAGTTCGGCGGGGCCGCGCCGGACGCGCTCGGCGCGCTGATCCGCGTACTGGACTCGCTGCGCGCCGAGGACGGTTCGACGACGGTGGACGGGCTGACCGGCGAGTCGTCCTGGGAGGGGCTCCAGTACGAGGAGGCGCAGTTCCGCAAGGACGCCAAGGTCCTCGACGGCGTCGAGCTGCTCGGCTCCGGCACGGTCGCCGACCGCATCTGGGCGCGCCCGGCCGTCACGGTCCTCGGCATCGACTGCCCGCCGGTCGTCGGCGCCACCCCGTCGGTGCAGGCGAGCGCGCGTGCCCTGCTCAACCTGCGGGTGCCGCCGGGCGTGGACGCGGCCGACGCGACCAAGCTGCTCCAGGCCCACCTGGAGAACCACACGCCGTGGGGTGCCCGGGTGCGCATCGAGCAGGTCGGCCAGGGCCAGCCGTTCCGCGCCGACACGAGCAGCCCGGCGTACCAGGCCATGACGGACGCGATGGCGGTGGCCTACCCCGGCCAGGAGATGCAGTACGCCGGCCAGGGCGGCTCGATCCCGCTGTGCAACACCCTCGCCGCGCTCTACCCGAACGCGGAGATCCTCCTGATCGGCCTGAGCGAGCCGGAGGCGCAGATCCACGCCGTGAACGAGAGCGTGTCGCCGCAGGAGCTGGAGCGGATGTCGGTCGCCGAGGCGCTGTTCCTGCGCAATTTCGCGGCGAGTTGAGGGACGTCGCCCTGACGATGGGTGCATGACCCGCACCGAACGCCTCGCCGCCCACACCGACATCGCCACCTCGCTCGCGCTGCTCTGCGACAACGAGCTCGCGGGCCTCGTGGAGGCCGGCACTGCGCTCGGCACCGGGATCGGAGGGCGTTCGGCGCTGGTCGAGGTGGACGGCAGACGGGTGTTCGTGAAGCGGGTCCCGCTCACCGACGTCGAACTGCGGCCGGAGAACGTCCGCTCCACGGCGAACCTCCTCGGCCTGCCGACCTACTTCCACTACGGCATCGGCAGTCCGGGGTTCGGTGCCTGGCGCGAGCTCGCGGTGCACACCATGACGACCAACTGGGTCGTCTCCGGCCGGTTCCCGGGCTTCCCGTTGACCCACCACTGGCGGGTCCTGCCGCAGCCGCCGCAGCCCTTGTACGGCGAGCTGGCCGACGTGGAGCGGGCCGTCGCCTACTGGGGCGGCGGCCCGCCGGTGCGCGAGCGCCTCGAGCAGCTGCGGACGGCGTCCGCGAGCCTGACGCTCTTCCTTGAATACGTCCCGCACACGCTGCACGACTGGCTGGACGCCCGGGTGCGGACGGACGACGCCGACGCCGCGTGCGCCTTCGTGGAGAAGGAGCTCACGGCTGTCACCGACTTCCTGCGCGAGGTGCGCCTGCTGCACTTCGACGCCCACTTCCAGAACTTCCTCACCGACGGGCACCGGCTCTACCTCGCCGACTACGGACTCGCCCTCTCCGCCCGCTTCCCGCTCACCGCGCAGGAGCGGGGCTTCTTCGAGCGGCACCGGGACTACGACCGCGTCTACACGGCCTTCCACTACGTGAACTGGCTCGCGACCGCCCTGTACGGCCATGACCGGGACGGCCGCGAGGCCTTCGTGCGTGCCTGCGCCGACGGCGAGCCGGCCCGGGGGATCCCGCGGGCCGCCGCGGACATCATCGAGCGCAACGCGCCGCTCGCCGCTGTCATGGGGGACTTCGCCCGGCGGCTCCAGAACGAGAGCAGGCTGACCCCGTATCCGCACGACCAGCTTCAGGGCGCCGGAATGCCCGCCTCCAGGTAGTGCGCCGCCCCACGTTCCCGCGCCCGCAAAGCCCACCGCAGCCGCTCATAACGCACCGGCGGCAGCAGATCGGCGGCCTCCTCCTCGGTGACGAAGCGCCAGTCGCGCAACTCGGGGCCGGGCAGCAGGAGGCGTTCGGCCTCCTCGGAGTCGAGCTGACCGCCGTCGAAGAGCAGCCGCAGACCTCCGTAGCCGGGCGGTGAGGGCCGCTCCCAGTCGACGACGAGGAGACGCGGTACGTCCTCCAGCCGTATGCCCGTCTCCTCGGCGACCTCACGCATGCCCGCGCGCGCGGGTGCCTCGCCGCGCTCGACGACGCCGCCGGGGAACTCCCAGCCGGCCTTGTACGTGGGATCGACGAGCAGCACCCGGCCCTGCTCGTCGAAGAGGAGGACGCCCGCGGCGAGGGTCTCCGCGGTGGGCTCGGGCGTCTGCACGATGTCGCAGACGGGCACCGTACCGTCACCGACCGCCTCGGCGATGCGGACGGCCGTCTCGTACGGCGTCAGTCCGCTGTTGTCGACGGGGTGGGCGTCGGCGGTGAGCCAGGAGGCGAGTGCGGCGCGATACGGCTCTATGTGGTCGTACGACCACTGTCGGATCCGTATTTCGCCGTCGGGCAGGTCCGGCGGTATCTCCCGACCGGCTATGCGCTCCCGCAGGATCGTTTCCGCCGGGGCGAGAAGCACATGCTGGACGGTGATGCGGCGGGCGGCGAGGCCGCCGAAGATCTCGTCGCGGTACTCCTGGCGCAGCAGCGTCATGGGGATCACGAGGGTCCCGTCGAGCTCGGCGTGCAGTGCTGCAGCCGTGTCGATCACGAGACGGCGCCAGATCGGCAGATCCTGGAAGTCACCGACCTCGGTGAGGTGTTTGGGCGGAAGCAGGTGGGTGAGCGCTCCGCCGATGACCTCGGGGTCGAAGAGCGTGCTGTTCGGGATCAGCTCGATCAGTTCCCGTGCGGTGGTGGTCTTCCCCGCACCGAAAGCGCCGTTGATCCAGACGATCACGTTTCCCCCTCTTCTGTTGGCCCCCTGTGGCTTGCCCGCTCCACCCTGCCACGGAAACCAGCTCTCGTAGAGAGCGCAGGACAACGGCGCCGGAGCCCCTCGGTGCGGGGCAGCGGCGCCGTGCGGTCGACTCGGTGGGCTCGTCAGCCTTTCTTGCCGGGCTTCGAGTGCGGGGCGTCGTTCACGGCCCGGTCCGTCTCGCGGTTGATCGCCTTGCCGAAGGTGTCCAGCGCCTGGTCCACGTTGACCCCGGCGAGCTTGGTCGTACCGGTGGTGCCGAGGCCGCCGAGCTTCTTGCCGGTCATGTCCAGGCCGGCGGCCTTGATCTGACCACCGGTGGTGCCGGGCAGCCCGGCTGAAGGAGACCCGGTACCGGAGGTGCCGGGGTTCTCGACCGAGTGGGACGGAGTGACCGCCGCGACGACGAATCCGGTGGCCAGGGAGGCGATGGCGAGCATGCTGCGCTTCTTCATGGCCGGTTCAACTACGAAACGGCCCCGGAGTCACGCCCCGCCTCCGGACGAACCGGACAACGCAGCCGCCTCGGCCCCGGGCCGCTCCCGATCGCCGCGGCGCCGCCGTACGAGATCGTCGGCCGCTTCCGGCCAGCGGGCGAAGGCGAAGTCGAACCCCTCGGCGACCAGCCGGCCGGGGACGACCCGCCGGCTCTTCAGCAGGAGCTCGGTGTCCGAGCGCAGCGCGAAGGCGCCGAGCTCGGCCATCCACTTGGTCGCGGGCAGGCCCACGGGGACGCCCCAGGCGGAGCGCAGGGCCCGCATGAAGGCCCGCTGGGGCAGCGGCTCGGGAGCGGCGAGGTTCACCGGCCCGACGAGATCGTCCCGCTCGACCAGGAACTCGACCGCGCGCACGAAGTCCCGTTCGTGGATCCAGGAGACGTACTGTCCGCCGCCCGCCACGGGGCCGCCGAGGCCCAGCCTCGCCAGCCGTAGCAGGACGTCGAACACGCCGCCCCGATCAGGGCTCATCACCATCGCGGAACGCAGCGCGACCTTGCGGGTGTGCGGAGTGTCGGCCACCTCCTGCGCCCGCTCCCAGGCCCTGGCGATGTCCACGCTGTAGGACCAGTAGTCCGGCACCTCGGGCTCACTGCCGCCGATCACGCCGGTCGCCTCGTCGTTGGGGGCGTCGAAGCGGTGGGCATAGATGGTCGCCGTGCTCATCTGGAGCCAGACCCCGGGAGGCCGCTCGGCGTTCGCGATCGCCTCCCCCACGATCTCGGTGGAGTGCACCCGCGAATCCATCATGGCCTGCAAATTCGCCGGGGTGTAGCGGCAGCTGACACTGCGCCCGGCCAGGTTGATCACGACGTCGCTGCCGTCGATCTCCTCGGCCCACGGCCCCAGGTTCTTGCCGTCCCACTCGACCTCGCGCTCTCGCGTGGGCCGCCTGGTGAGGACGACGACCTCGTGGCCGGCCGCGCTCAGCGCACGGTTCAGGATCGCGCCCACCTGCCCGGTTCCTCCGGGAATCACTATCTTCATCGGCTCCCCCTCGGGTATGGAACGAGCCTAGCGCAGACTGTTGAACATGTTCAAAAATGCCTCGCGGGAATGCGCCGGAACACAGCTTCAGGTACAGACCACTTTCCAACACACTCCGACAGGTTCTACCGTGAGCGAACTATGACGCGTACATGCCGTCATCCCGCTTCGCAGGTTCGGAGGAACGTGACGATGCGTCACCTTCACACCCGCACAACCCGAAGAAGGCTGGTCGGAGCGCTCGCGGCCGGGCTGCTGTGTGCCACCGGACTCGCCGTCCCCGCGGCCACCGCGGCACCCGTCGCACCCGCCGTGGACGACGGCCTCGCGCTCACCCCGCCCATGGGCTTCAACAACTGGAACTCCACCCACTGCCGGGCGGAGTTCAACGAGTCCATGGTCAAGGGGATCGCGGACATCTTCGTCGAGAGGGGCCTCAAGGACGCCGGATACGAGTACGTCAACCTCGACGACTGCTGGGCGCTGCCCACCAGGGACGCCGGCGGCAAGCTCGTGCCCGACCCGGTCCGCTTCCCGGGCGGGATCAAGGCCGTCGCGGACTACGTCCACGCCAAGGGCCTGAAGCTCGGCATCTACACCAGCGCGGGCACGAAGACGTGCAACGACGCCGGATTCCCCGGCTCCCTCGGCCATGAGTACAGCGACGCCCAGCAGTTCGCGGACTGGGGCGTGGACTACCTCAAGTACGACAACTGCAACAACCAGGGCGTGGACGCCAAGCAGCGCTACACGACCATGCGCGACGCACTCAGGGCGACCGGCCGCCCGATCGTCTACAGCATCTGCGAATGGGGCGAGAACAAGCCCTGGGAATGGGCTGCCGACGTCGGCCATCTGTGGCGCACGACCGGTGACATCAGCGACAACTGGGGCTCGATGCTGTCGATCCTCAAGCAGAACCTGCCGCTCGCGCCGCACGCAGGCCCCGGCCGCTGGAACGACCCCGACATGCTGGAGGTCGGCAACGGCGGCATGACGGACACCGAGTACCGCTCGCACTTCTCGATGTGGTCGATCATGGCGGCACCGCTGCTCATCGGCTCCGACCTGCGCTCGGCCTCCGCGGAGACCTTCGAGATCCTGGGCAACCGCGAGGTCATCGCCGTCGACCAGGACCCGCTGGGCAAGCAGGGCACCGTCATCTCCTCCCAGGGCGGACGCTGGGTCGTCGCCAAGGAGATGCGGGACGGCAGCCGCGCGGTGGCGCTCTTCAACGAGTCCGGCACCGCCCAGCGCATCGGCACCAGCGCCGCGGCGGTCGGCCTGCCCGCCGCCGACGCCTACACGATGCGCGACCTGTGGCAGCACCGCAGCTACAACACCGCGGGCACGATCTCCGCGACCGTCCCCGCGCACGGCACGGTCCTCCTGCGCGTCTCCCCCGACGGCACGTGGGCCCAGCACCCGCCCGCCGTCGAACTCGGCCTGGAGGGCAGCCCGCTGGTCGAGGCAGGAAAGGCGGCCGGCCTCACGTCGACGGTCACCGACCTCGGGCGTACGCCGGCCAAGCACGTGTCCGTCACCCTGACCGGCCCTGAGGGCTGGTCCGTGAAGGCGACGTCCCCGACCACCTCGCCTACGCTCCCGACGGGCCGCTCCCTGCGCACCAAGTGGTCGCTCACACCACCGAAGGGAGCGCCGACCGGGTCGTACGGCCTCACCCTCAGGGCGAGTTACCGCTCACCGACCGGTGTCCGCGTCGACAGCGCGCTGCCGTTGACCGCGACCGTGGTGGCGCCACCACCCTCGGGGACGTCCGGACTCGGTGACCTTTCCTGGCTGTCGGCCACCAACGGATGGGGCCCCGTCGAACGCAACACGAGCAACGGCGAGAGCGGCGCCGGCGACGGCAACCCGATCACCATCGGCGCCGCGGTGTTCGGCACGGGGCTCGGCGTCCACGCCGAGAGCGCCGTCGAGTACTACGCGGGCGGCGCCTGCGAGACGGTGACCGCGCAGGTCGGAGTCGACGACGAGGAAGGCTCGGACGGCACCGTCGCCTTCGAGATCTGGGCGGACGGCACCAAGGCGGCCTCGACCGGAGTCCTCACCAACGCGATGCCGGCCCAGCCGATCACGGCCGACGTGAGCGGCGCCCAGGTCGTCCGGCTGGTCGCCACCGACGGCGGCGACGGCATCACGTCCGACCACGGGGACTGGGCGGAGGCACGCTTGAGCTGCTGAAGCCGGGGAGGCGGGGTGAGTGCGCAGCGGTCGGCCCGCTCACCCCTCGGTCCCGGCGGCCGATGAAGCCGATCCGGCGGTGGCCGTGGGCGACGCCGTCGCGGGCGCCGCGGTGGTTGTCGGCCAGGACGCAGTCGGCGTCGATCTTCCCCGCCGGACGGTCGATGAACACCGTGGGCGACGCCCGCCATGAGCTGCTGAAGCCTGGGAGGCGGGGTGAGTGCGCAGCGGTCGGCCCGCTCACCCCTCGATCCTTGCGACTGAACGTTCCTGCCCCAGTCGGACCTCACACCCCCGCCGCCGTCGTGTCCGCCTTCCGTGCGAGGGCGGCCGCGGCGGCGCCCACCAGGCCCGCGTCCGTGCCCATCTGGGCCGGCACGATCGTCAGGCGCTGGACGAAGGACAGGGTGGCGTAGTCGCTCAGCGCCTTGCGGAGCGGGTTGAAGAGAACGTCGCCCGCCTTGCCCACTCCCCCGCCGATCACCGCGATGTCGATCTCGACGAGAGTCGCGGTGGCCGCGATCCCGGCGGCCAGGGCCTGCGCCGCCCGCTCGAAGGAGGCCACGGCGACCGGATCGCCGTCCTGCGCGGCGGCGGCCACCGCGGCGGCGGACGTGTCGCCGTCCGGACCGGGACTCCAGCCGTTCTCGATCGCCCGCCTGGCGATGTTCGGACCGCTCGCGATGCGCTCCACACAGCCGCGCGAACCGCACGGGCACAGATCGCCGTCCAGATCGACGCTGATGTGGCCGATGTGGCCCGCGTTGCCGGTGGGGCCGGGGTGCAGCCGGCCGTTCAGCACCAGACCGCCGCCGACGCCCGTGGAGACGACCATGCAGAGCGCGTTGTCATGGCCGCGTGCGGCGCCCTGCCAGTGCTCGGCCGCCGTGATGGCGACCCCGTCGCCGATCAGCTCGACGGGCAGGCCGCCGGCCGCCTCCCGGACCCGCCGGACCAGCGGATAGTCGCGCCAGCCGGGCACGTTCACCGGGCTCACGGTGCCCGCCGAGGCGTCCACCGGGCCCGCGCTGCCGATACCGAGGGCCGTGGCGTGCCCCCACAGCGGCGATACGGTGAGCTCGCCGACGACCTCCTCGACGGCTCGCATCACCGTCTCGCCGTCCTCCCGCGCCGGCGTCGCGCGCTGGGCGCGGGCCACGATCGTGCCGTGGCCGTCCACCAGCGCTCCGGCGATCTTGGTGCCGCCGATGTCGAGCGCAGCCACGAGGTCGGTGTGCATCAGTGTCAGTTCTCCCCGTCAACCATTCGGAAACCCCGTCAACCACGGGAACTGGGCGAGCCGGTCTGGCGGTGGGGACGCAGGCCGGAGATTGCGGTGGACAGTGTCTCCTGGATCTGACAACGTTGTCCAGGCTCTATGCTCGACGCCACATCCTCATACAAACCCATGGACGACGCATCCCCGTGGACGCCGACAGGACAGGACACCGCATCGTGCCCGAGACCATCCGCCGATCCGACCGCGCTCCCGAGAACCGCTACGGCAACCGTCCCACCATGAAGGACGTTGCCGCGCGTGCCGGAGTCGGCCTGAAGACGGTCTCGCGCGTGGTCAACGGGGAACCCGGGGTCACCCCGGAGACCGAGCGTCGCGTCCAGGAGGCCATCGACGCGCTGGGCTTTCGCCGCAACGACAGTGCGCGGGTGCTGCGCAAGGGCCGTACGGCGAGCATCGGTCTGGTCCTGGAGGATCTCGCGGACCCCTTCTACGGCCCGCTGAGCCGCGCGGTCGAGGAGGTCGCGCGGGCGCACGGCGCGCTGCTCATCAACGGTTCCAGCGCCGAGGACCCGGACCGCGAGCAGGAGCTGGCGCTGGCGCTGTGCGCGCGGCGGGTGGACGGGCTGGTGATCATTCCGGCCGGTGACGACCACCGTTATCTGGAACCCGAGCTCAAGGCGGGCGTCGCCACGGTGTTCGTCGACCGTCCGGCGGGGAAGATCGACGCCGACTGCGTCCTGGCCGACAACCAGGGAGGCGCCCGCGACGGCGTCGCCCACCTCATCGCCCACGGCCACCGCCGGATCGGCTTCATCGGCGACATGCCCCGCATCCACACGGCCGCCGAGCGGCTGCGCGGTTACCGGGCCGCCATGGAGGACGCGGGTATACCGGTGGAGGGCTCCTGGATGTCCCTGGGCGTCACCGATCCGGTGCGGGTGCGCCGCGCGGCCGAGGAGATGCTCACCGGCCCGTCCCCCGTCACCGCGATCTTCACGGGCAACAACCGTGTGACGGTCACCGTGATCCGGGTCCTCGCCGAGCAGCCCCGCCCGGTCGCCCTGGTCGGCTTCGACGACATCGAACTCGCCGACCTGCTCCAGCCGGGCGTCACCGTCGTCGCCCAGGACGCCGCGGCCCTCGGCCGCACCGCCGCCGAGCGGCTCTTCCGCCAGTTGGACGGCACCCTGGTCACACCGGAGCGCATCGAGCTGCCGACGCGGCTGATCACCCGAGGTTCGGGCGAGCTGCGGCCGGAGGGCTGAGCCGCCGGACGACCGTGTCGCCGTAGGACGGAGAGGACCGATCGGCCCGTGGACGACGACCGCAGACTGAAGACGCTCGGCCTGGCGGACGCGCCGCGCGATCATCCCCTGCTCTACCCGGGCGCCTGGCCGTCGGACTCCGGGCTCCTCGTCGGGGACCGGCTGCTGCCCCTGGACCGCCTGCTGTACGACGACCGCGTGCCCGTCCTCGCCGTCGGCTCCAACGCCTGCCCCGGCCAACTGCGGCACAAGATGGACGAGTTCGGCATCGTCTCCCCCCTGCCCCTGGTGAAGGCACGGGTGACGGGCCTCGACGTGGGTGTCTCCGCACACGTGAGCCAGATGGGCTATGTGTCGGCGTCCCCCTTCCACGCCCCGGGACACGTACGGGAGTTGTTCCTCCTCTGGCTCGACGACGAGCAGCTCGCGGTGATCGACGCCAGCGAGGGGGTGCCGCTGCCGGACGGACACTACGGCCGGGCCTGGCTGCCGGAGCCCGACGTGCGGGTCGAACTGGCGGACGGCACCGCGCTCCCGGGCGCCTTCGCGTACGTCAACCGTCATGGCGTTCTTCACGACGGCACCGGTGCGCCGCGCACCCACCCCGGCCAGCGCGCCCTGCTCACCGAACTCCTCACGGGCTCGCCCCGGTTGAGGAAGCTCTTCGGTGCCACCCCGGAGGAGTTCTGCGCACGGGCACGGGCCGACGCCGGGCTGTGCGCGCGGGGCACGCTGGTGTTCGCGCAGGAGAAGCTGGTGACGGCCTCCGGGCTGGAGGCCCGTCTGCGGGTCAGGGGGAGCTGACGTCAGCAGACCGGCAGCCCGGGCACCGGCTCGTCGTTGTTGCCGCCCTCGATGTAGACGTCGCTGATGAAGACGTTGGCATTGCCGCTGTCGTCGTCCGTCTTGGCCCACCAGACGTTGGTCCACTCGCCGTACGTCTCACGGCGGCCCAGGTTCTGCTGGCAGTAGAAGTAGTTGGTGCCCGCGTTGAGGACGCCGACCTCGCTCCCCGAGGCGGTGTACGACTTGGCCTGCTTCCAGACCTTGCAGTTGTACTTGCCGCCGCCGATGGAAGTGCAGGACGGGGTCGGTGTGGTGCCGCCTCCCCCGCCTGTGGTGCCCCCGCCGCCGGTCGTACCTCCACCGCCGGTGGTACCGCCGTCGCCGGAACCGCCGCCCGTGGTACCCCCGTTGCTGCCGCCCCCGCCCGAGGTCTTGGTGGGGGCCGAGGTGGTGGGCCGGTCCGAGGGCTCGCTGCCGGCCGATCGGCTCGGGGACTTGGTCGCGCCGGGCGATTCCTTGTCGTCGTCCTTCTCGGTCAGGCCGGAGTCGCCCGAACGGTCCGCGTCGGGGCTGCCGCTCGCCCGCGCGGACGTGCCGTCCTGCGCGACGACGGACGACTCGCCCCCTGCCTCGGCCTTGGCGTCACCCTTGTTGTTCACCAGGGCGACGGTGACGCCGGCCGCCGCGAGGACGACGGTGACGGCCACGGCAGCGAGCAGGGCGCGGCCCTTGCGCCGGGAGGGCGCACGGGAGGAGGTGACCATCGGGTCTGTGGCATCCGCGTCGTGCGGCGGGGTGGGGCTGCCGAAGCCCGGCTGGTGCTGGGCGGACGGCCCCGGCACGGCGACGTACGGCGACATGGGCGGCTGCCCGGGGGCGCCGGGTCCCGGTGCGGCCGGGCCGCCGGAGTGACCGACGGCGCCGAAGCTCTGGCCGGGAGTCGCGGGGCCCTGCGCGCCTTGTCCGGGTGCCCCGAAGACCGGTGCCCCGGGAAGGTTGGAGGCGGGCACGCCCTGCCCGGGTGTGTCCCCGCCGTGCGCCTGGCCGGCGGCACCCGCCGCGGCCGTGGGCCCGAAGCCGGGCGGCACCGACGGGACACTGCGCTCCTTCTCGCCGGGCCCGGGGTCCGCCGGGCCCCGCAGCGCCGTCGTAGGCGCGTCGGTGCCGCCGGAGTCCGCGACCGCCTGCAGGAGTGCGCGTGCCGCGTCGGCCTCGGGCCGGGACTCGGGCCGCTTGTCCATCAGCTGCTGGAGGACGGGGCCGAGCGGGCCCGCGTTACCGGGCTCCGGCAGCGGCTCGGTGACGATCGCGGTGAGGGTGGAGAAGGTCGACGTACGGCGGAACGGAGCGGATCCCTCCACCGCCGCGTACAGCGTGGCACCCAGGGCCCAGACGTCCGAGGAGGCGCCCGGTTCGGCGCCCTGGGCGCGCTCGGGGGCCAAGTAGTCCAGGGAGCCGACCAGATGGCCGGTGCGGGTCAGATGGGTGGCCGAGCCGTCGCCCGGGTCCTCCATCGTGGCGATGCCGAAGTCGGTGAGTACGACCCGGCCGGAGCTCTCCAGCAGGATGTTTCCGGGCTTGACGTCACGGTGCAGGACGCCGGCGCGGTGGGCGGCGGCCAGCGCGTCCATGACCTTGGCGCCGATCCCGGCCGCTTCCCGCGCGTCGAGCGTGCCGCGCTCGCGCAACACGGCTTCCAGAGAGGGGCCGTCGACCAGTTCCATGACGATGAGCGGGCGTCCGTCGACCTCGGTGACGTCATGGATGGCCACGACTCCCGGATGCCGGACCCGGGCGGCCGCTCTGGCCTCGCGTTGCATTCGCAGCCGCAGATCCGCCAGTTCGGGCCCGTCGGCGTCCGAGTAGGTGCGCAGTTCCTTGACGGCGACCTCGCGGCCGAGGACCTCGTCGACGGCCCGCCAGACCACGCCCATGCCGCCGCGGCCCAGTTGGGCCACGACACGGTAGCGCCCCGCCAGCAGCCGGCCGGTCTCGTCAGACTGTCCGTTCTCCCCCGATGACACCGCTGCCCCGTTCCTGTGGCCCGTCATTGCGTCCGTACAGACTACGGGGCCAGGGTGACAACTCCAGTCGATGGAGGCTGCTGTGACCGGCCCGCTACTTGGCGGAGACCGTCAGGTCACCGCGTCGGGGTGCCGCAAATCCTTCCAGATCGGCACGGGTCAGACCGGTCAGCCGGGCGACCTCGGCGATGTCGAGGGCGCCGCAGTCCAGGCCGCGCAGCAGATAGCCGCCGAGGGCCTTTGCGGTTGCGGGCTCGTCCATGACGTCGCCACCGGCCCGGTTGGCATAGCGGGCGAGGCGGGCCGCAGCCTGCTCGAAACCTTCACGATAGAAGGCGAAGACGGCCGCGTACCGGGTCGGGATGTGGCCGGGGTGCATGTCCCAGCCCTGGTAGTAGGCACGGGCCAGGGCGCGGCGCGTGAGGCCGTAGTGCAGTCGCCAGGCGTCGTGGACCTTCTCGGTCGGGCCGACGGGCAGGACGTTCGTCGAGCCGTCGGAGACCCGTACGCCGGTGCCGGCCGCCGCGACCTGCATGATCGCCTTCGCGTGGTCGGCGGCCGGGTGGTCGCTGGCCTGGTAGGCGGCGGAGACGCCGAGGCAGGCGCTGTAGTCGAAGGTGCCGTAGTGCAGGCCCGTGGCGCGGCCCTCGGCGGCCTGGATCATCCGGGCGACGGTGGCGGTGCCGTCGGTGGCGAGGATGGACTGGCTGGTCTCGATCTGGATCTCGAAGCCGATCCGGCCGGGCTCGAGCCCGCGCGCCTTCTCGAACTCCTCCAGGAGCCGCACCATGGCGGTGACCTGCTCGGGGTAGGTCACCTTAGGCAGGGTGAGGACGAGTCCGTCGGGCAGGCCGCCGGCCTCCATCAGGCCGGTGAGAAAGATGTCGAGGGTGCGGATGCCGCGGTCCCGGACCGGCGCCTCCATGCACTTCATGCGGATGCCCATGTACGGGGCCGCAGTGCCGTTCTCGTACGCCTCGGCGATCAGCCGTGCCGCGCGGGCGGCGTCCTGGTCCTCGTCCTTGCCCTGGTAGCCGTCCTCGAAGTCCACGCGCAGGTCCTCGATGGGCTCGCGCTCCAGCTTGGCGCGCACCCGGGAGTACACCGGCTCGGCGAGCTCGTCGGACAGACCGAGTACGCCGGCGAAGGAGGCGGCGTCGGGGGCGTGTTCGTCGAGGGCCGTGAGGGCCTGGTCGCCCCAGGAGCGGATGGTGTCGGCGGCGAAGACGTCACCGGGGACGTACACGGTGTGGACGGGCTGACGGGTGCCGGGGTCTCCGGGGTAGCGGCGCTCC
This sequence comes from Streptomyces sp. NBC_01092, assembly GCF_045039535.1. NCBI lineage: Bacteria > Bacillati > Actinomycetota > Actinomycetes > Kitasatosporales > Streptomycetaceae > Streptomyces > Streptomyces sp. NBC_01092. Next base: position 1,423,833 of record NZ_CP108659.1, read on the forward strand.
AGCTCGGCGTCGACCGGTGCGAGGGAGGCGCTGATCCCCTCGCTGACGGCGCCCGCGAGGCTCGTTGCCACATTCTCCTGCTGGCCCTGACCCATTCCCACACCCTCCTGTTTTCCGCTCTACGGAATCAACAATCCGTAGAATGAAGTTATCCGGGGACCTTCCGGATGGTCAACACCATGTCCACGGGGAGTCACTCCTCCATCTCGCCATGTTCACGCCCATCTCAGGACGCGGTATCACACTTCCATACGCACGCCCCGCACGACTCGTCCGGCCGTTCCCACCAAGGAGCCCGAAGTGCCGAACCACAGCCGAGTCACGCGCCGTCTGGGCCTGAAAGCCGCACTGGCCGCAGCGGTCACCGCGCCCCTCTCCAGTACAGCACTGCCCACGTCCACCGCATCGGCGGGTGAGCGCCCACCCCGCCGGCACCTGAAGGTCATGTCCTTCAACCTGCGCTTCGCGAGCACGACGGAACCCAACAGCTGGACCGTGCGCAGACCGGTGATGCACGAGCTGCTGCGCCGCGAGGCCCCCCATGTCATCGGCACCCAGGAGGGGATCTTCTCGCAGCTGCTGGACATCGATGCCGACCTCGGCCCGCGCTACGACTGGGTGGGCACCGGCCGGCTGCACGGCAGTCGCGACGAATCCATGGCGATCTTCTACGACTCCCACCGACTGCGCCCGACCGAGTACGACCACTTCTGGCTCTCCGACACCCCGGACGTCATCGGCTCCAACACCTGGGGCGCCGCCTTCGCCCGCATGGTCACCTGGGTCCGCTTCCGCGATCTGACCGACGGCGGACGGGAGTTCTACGCCCTCAACACCCACTTCGACCATGTGAGCCAGTACGCGCGCGAACGCAGCGCCACGCTCATCGCGCAGCGGATCGCCGGGTTCGACCGCTCACTGCCGGTCGTGGTGACCGGGGACTTCAACGTCGCCGCCCACAAGAACACGGTCTACGACACACTGCTCGGCGCCGGTCTCCTCGACACCTGGGACACCGCGCGCGAGCGCAGCGCGCTGTACGCGACCTTCCACGGCTACAAGCCGCTGACGCCGAACGGCGACCGCATCGACTGGATCCTCACCACGCCCGGTGTCACCGCGCACCGGGCGTCGATCAACACCTTCGCCGTCGACGGCCAGTTCCCGAGCGACCATCTGCCCGTGCAGGCGTCCCTGAGCCTGTGACGACACGAGGCCCCCGTGACCGTCGCGACGGTCACGGGGGCCTCGATGCGCCTGTTCGGGATCAGCCCTTGCGGGTCTTGATCTCCTCGGTCAGGGCCGGGACGACGTCGAAGAGGTCGCCGACGACGCCGTAGTCGACCAGCTCGAAGATCGGGGCCTCGGCGTCCTTGTTGATCGCCACGATCGTCTTCGAGGTCTGCATACCGGCACGGTGCTGGATCGCGCCGGAGATGCCGGAGGCGATGTACAGCTGCGGCGAGACCGACTTGCCGGTCTGGCCGACCTGGTTGGTGTGCGGGTACCAGCCGGCGTCCACCGCGGCACGCGAGGCACCGACGGCCGCGCCGAGGGAGTCGGCCAGCGCCTCGATGATCGCGAAGTTCTCCGCGCCGTTGACGCCACGGCCACCGGAGACCACGATCGCGGCCTCGGTCAGCTCCGGACGCCCGGTCGACTCACGCGGCGTGCGCGCGGTCACCTTGGTGCCGGTGGCCTGGGCGGAGAAGGTGACGGCGAGGGCCTCGACCGCACCGGCGGCCGGGGCGGCCTCCACGGCGGCGCTGTTCGGCTTGACCGTGATGACCGGGGTGCCCTTGGCGACACGGGACTTGGTCGTGAAGGACGCGGCGAACACCGACTGGGTGGCCACCGGGCCCTCGGCGCCGGCCTCCAGGTCGATGGCGTCGGTGATGATGCCAGAGCCGATGCGCAGCGCCAGACGCGCGGCGATCTCCTTGCCCTCGGCGGAGGACGGCACCAGCACGGCGGCCGGGGAGACGGCCTCGACGGCGGCCTGGAGGGCGTCGACCTTCGGGACGACCAGGTAGTCGGCGTACTCGGCGGCCTCGTGGGTGAGGACCTTGACCGCGCCGTGCTCGGCGAGGGTGGCGGCGGTGTCGGCGGCGCCGTTGCCCAGCGCGACGGCGACGGGCTCGCCGACGCGGCGGGCCAGCGTCAGCAGCTCCAGGGTGGGCTTGCGGACGGCGCCGTCCACGTGGTCGACGTAGACGAGAACTTCAGCCATGGGAATGCTCTCCTGCGGATTGCGAAGTCTGAGGGGCGGAAGGGCTGTTGAGCCTCAGAGGGCCGACGGGCCCTTAGATGAACTTCTGGCTCGCGAGGTACTCGGCGAGCTGCTTGCCGCCCTCGCCCTCGTCCTTGACGATCGTGCCGGCGGTGCGGGCCGGACGCTCGGCCGCGGCGTCCACGACGGTGTAGGCACCCTCGAGACCGACCTCCTCGGCGTCGATCTCCAGGTCCGACAGGTCCCAGGCCTGAACCGGCTTCTTCTTGGCGGCCATGATGCCCTTGAAGGACGGGTAACGCGCCTCGCCCGACTGGTCGGTGACCGACACGACGGCCGGCAGGGAGGCCTCCAGCTGCTCGGAGGCGGCGTCGCCGTCCCGGCGGCCCTTGACCGTGCCGTCCTCGACGGAGACCTCGGACAGCAGGGTGACCTGCGGGACACCCAGACGCTCGGCCAGCAGGGCCGGGACGACACCCATGGTGCCGTCGGTGGACGCCATGCCGGAGATCACCAGGTCGTAGCCGGCCTTCTCGACGGCCTTGGCCAGCACCAGCGAGGTGCCGAGGGCGTCGGTGCCGTGCAGGTCGTCGTCCTCGACGTGGATCGCCTTGTCGGCGCCCATGGAAAGCGCCTTGCGCAGCGCGTCCTTGGCGTCCTCGGGGCCCACCGTCAGGACGGTGATCTCGACGTCGTCGTCGGAGTTCTCGGAGATCTGCAGCGCCTGCTCGACCGCGTACTCGTCGAGCTCGGAGAGCAGACCGTCCACGTCGTCCCGGTCGACGGTCAGGTCATCGGCGAAGTGCCGGTCGCCAGTGGCGTCGGGCACGTACTTCACAGTGACAACGATCCTCAAGCTCACGCCGGCTCTCCTACTGCGTCGACATTTCTGTGCTGCCTACTTGCAGGCAGCATAGGCGCCCCAAGCGGCCGATCCCGATCGGGGCGACCCGCGCTCCGAGCGAAATATTACTCGTCAGTACACCCAGTTCGTTCCCGCTAAGCAAGCGCTTTGAACTGTGACCTTTGCAACGCAGCGTAATCGGAAACCGACGGCTTCGCAGAACCGCGGACGGCCTGTTCGGTCACATCGGTGCGGTGAGGTCAGTCACGCAGCCCGTTGAACCGGCCCTGGTGGTACACCAGCGGACGCCCTGGACCGGTGGGGTCGCCGAGGACGACCTCGGCCAGCACGATGCGGTGATCGCCGGCCGGCACGCGCGCGACGACCCGGCACACCATCCAGGCCGGGACGTCGTCGAGGACGGGCACGCCTTCGGGGCCCTCGCGCCAGGACGTGGCCGGGCCGAAGCGGTCGGCGCCGCTGCGGGCGAAGGTGGCGGCCAGGTCCTGCTGGTGCTCGCCGAGTATGTGGACGCCGACGTGGTCCGTCGCGGACACCGCCGGCCAGCTGGAGGCACCGGTGCCGATGCCGAAGGAGAGCATCGGGGGCTCGGCGGAGACGGAGGTGAGGGAGGTGGCGGTGAAGCCGACCGGGCCCGTCTCGCCGCGGGCGGTGATCACGGCCACTCCGGCGGCGTGCCGCCGGAAGACGGAGCGGAGCAGGTCGGGTGAGGCGAGCCGAGAGGTGCCGAGGCCGGAGATGGCCGTCATGAAGTTGTCCTTCTGCGCGGGGAGGCGGGCGGATCCGGGGCCGTTCAACGGCTCGGACAGCACGCGCTCGCGGTGCGGGCCAGATCGACGTGGGCCCGTCGGAAGAGAAGGAGTTCCTCAGGCATACGGTCAGGCTGACGATAGGTGGTGCGCACAGTCAAGTACGTTCCGGGATGTGGGAGATGACTCACCCTCGGTGTCATACCCCCTCAGACCGCCTCCCCCAGGGCGGCGATGACGTCCGCCTTGCGGGGCTGGCCGGTGGCCCGCCGCACCACGTTCCCGTCGGCGTCGAGGACCAGCACGGTCGGGGTCTTGAGGATGTCGAGCCGGCGTACGAGGTCGAGGTGGTCCTCGGCGTCGAGTTCGATGTGGGTCACGCCCGGGATCATCCCGGCGACCTCGCCGAGCACGCGCCGGGTGGCCCGGCAGGGTGCGCAGAAGGCGCTGGAGAACTGCACGAGGGTGGCGCGCTCGCCCAGTTCGCCGCCCAACTCGGCCGCCCCGAGCCGCTTTCCGTCGTCGCGCCCGCGCACCCGTACTCTCCCGCTCCGCCGCTGATGCAGCACTCCGTAGACGCTCGCCGCCGCGAGCACCGCCACGCACACCACAAGTCCGGTCATCACCCTGCTCAAGCGTTCACGAGACTGCAAAGATTCCCAGCTCCTGCAAGCCTTTCCCATGCGGAATGCTTGATTCATGGACATCGATGTGAGGGGGCCGCGCTTCGGGGCGGTCGTGACGACCGTGGTGCTGGCGGTCGTTCTGGTCACCGGCAGCGCCTGGCTGCTGGCCTGGCAGACGCTGGCGTTCGCGCTGGGCGCGGCGGGCGGGGTGGGCCGTTCGCCGTACGGCTGGCTCTTCCGCAGGGCCGTCCGTCCCCGGATCGGGCCGCCGACCGCGTTCGAGGCGCCTGAGCCGCCGCGGTTCGCGCAGGCGGTGGGGCTGCTCTTCGCCGGCGTCGGACTGGTCGGGTTCACGCTCGGTCCGGCCTGGCTCGGACTCGCCGCCACCGGGGCCGCGCTCGCGGCCGCCTTCCTGAACGCCGCGTTCGGCTACTGCCTGGGGTGCGAGGGGTACCTGCTCCTGAGGAGGCTGACGGTGCGCGCCGGGTAAAGGCGGAGCCAAAGTCCGAGGTGGATCAAGGGGCGACGTGACGAGGATCTCGCCCTTCCCCGGCACTTGGGCTTGGCCGTCGGACGTTCTTGGGGCACGATCTGCGCAAGCCGTAAACCTACGGCTGCGTAACTTTCCCACTGGGAGCCTCCTTCCCAGGCAGAGAAGGAAGGGTCCACCCCGTCCATGGCAGAGCTTGTCTACCGTCCCGTCGTCGGTCTCGCCCAGACACTGTTCAAGGCGTGGGACCTCAAGATCGACTGCAAGGGATCGGAGAACATTCCGCGCTCGGGCGGCGCTGTGCTGGTGAGCAACCACATCAGCTATCTGGACTTCGTCTTCGACGGCCTGGCGGCCCTCCCGCAGAAGCGCCTCGTGCGCTTCATGGCGAAGGAGTCGGTGTTCCGGCACAAGATCTCCGGTCCGCTGATGCGCGGCATGAAGCACATCCCGGTGGACCGCAAGCAGGGTGAGGCGGCATTCGCCCACGCGCTGGACTCGCTGCGGTCCGGCGAGATCGTCGGCGTCTTCCCCGAGGCCACGATCTCGCAGTCGTTCACGCTGAAGAGCTTCAAGTCGGGCGCCGCCCGGCTGGCCCAGGAGGCGGGCGTCCCGCTGATCCCGATGGCCGTGTGGGGCACCCAGCGCCTGTGGACCAAGGGCCACCCGCGCAACTTCAAGCGCAGCCACACCCCCATCACCATCCGGGTCGGCGAAGCCATCGAGGCCTCCAAGGACAAGTACGCCGGCGCGATCACCCGCCAGCTGCGCGAGCGCGTCCAGGAACTCCTGGAGGCCGCCCAGCGCGCCTACCCCGTCCGCCCCAAGGACGCGACCGACACCTGGTGGATGCCGGCCCACCTGGGCGGCACGGCCCCCACGCCGGAGCAGGTGCGCGCGGCCGAGGCGCACTGACGCCCGGCCGGTTCAGGAAGCCGGCGGCCGGACCTCGATCCGTGCTCCCGGGCTGAACTTCTCCAGCAGGCCCGCGAGTTCGGTCGCCGCGTTCTCGACGTCGGCCACGGGCATCGGCGTCATGCTCTCCAGCAGGAAGATGCCGGACACCGTCTCCTCGGTGAGGCGGGTGCGCGGGCCCTGGCGCCAGTTCCAGCGGCGGCAGGTCACGCCCGCCTCGTCGCGCCACACGACCTCGCCCGCGTCCGGGTGCTCGACGAGCTCCTCACCGCCGGCGACGGTGACGAAGTCCTCCTCGCCGGTGGCGCGCACCAAGTGCATGCCGCCCTCGATGCGGTCGACGTCCTCGCCGCCCACGGGGATGAGATGGGCGACGCTGATGGCGTTGTAGACGTCCACGAGCAGGTTGATCCGGGGCAGCCCCGACTCCGACAGGGCCCGCTTGGCCAGCGCCTCCGCGGAGTTGCGGGTGCGTGAGGGCTTCGATCCGAACGCCGTGTACGCCTCCCGCCAGGCCGCCATGTGCGGGTCCTCGTGCGGTGCGCGTCCATCCAGGCGTACGGCGAGACGCCTTGCCGCGTCGTCGAGGAGCGCGGAACTCCCGTCCGTGCTCGGGCCGTTGACCAGCCCGTGCGCCTCGATGGCGATGTGCGTGAAGCCGGGCGCGAGCGCGCGCACCTCGTCGGACACGGTCAGCGTGAGGGTCATCGTCCGCCTTCTCCCGGGGATCAGAGTGCGGTGGGGAGTGTCCGCCACAGGTGAGGCCGGTCGGGGGCCGCCTTGAGGGCATCGAGCACCACCGGATGAGGTGCAGCATACAGGACCGGATAGTCCAGCTCATTGAACTCCAGGTCGGGCGCGAAGGCCAACCGTTCACCGTCGAGCGAGTACTGCGCATCGACGCCCGGCTTGTTGCCCCGCGGATCCTGCCGGTGCCAGGCGCCGTTGAAGCGCACGGCGACCAGGCCGTGCACCACGTCGAACTGCTGATAGCAGAGCGCGGTCGGGATGTCCTCGGCCCGCAGCAGCGCGGCGAGCGCGTGGGCCTTGGCGTAGCAGATACCGGTGCCCTGTTCCAGGACGTCCGAGGCGCGCCAGGTGACCCGGAGATCACCGGAGTCCTGCGAATGCGGGATGGTGTCACGCACGAACTCGAACGCCACCCGTGCATATTCATACGAGTCCGACACCCTCTCGACGAGCCTGGCAGCCGTCTCTCGAACGACCGGGTGGTGATGGTCGATCACTTCGTCGGCGGCCAGGTAGGTCGAGAGATCTGCGGTTTCCTGGATCATCTGCATGGCAGCAGAGCGTAGGCGGCGACCGATCCGCCAGTCAATCGATTTGCGAATCAACGCATAGTTATACATTCACTGTCGTGTGCTTCCGTCATCGGAAGTACGGCCGAACATCGCCGCAACCCCACGCCCGGCTACAACCCCTCCCCCGCTCCGCAGGTCTCGGTCACCGACAGATCGTCGACCGGGGGGAATCCATGAAGCATCGCCTGTTGGGAGTCGCGCTCGCCGGCTGTGCGCTGGCCGCGGTGGGGGCCGGGCCCGTTCACGCCGTGTCGGACCAGTTGTGGGTCAGCGTGCCGTCGGAGACGGTACTGCCCGGACCCGGCTCGGACGGCAGCGCGCACGAACGCACCATCGCGGTTCAGGTCACCCACGACAACACCGAGAACGAGGTGACGGCGGGCCGGCTGACCGTGGACGCGACCGAGATCGCCTCCTTCGCACGGGTGTCATGGCCCGCCAACTGCGTGCCCGAGTCGGCGGTCAAGGCGGTCTGCGACTTCGCGGGGATGCCGACCGGGACGGACAGCGTGGCCGCCGCTGAACTCGGCCTGAGCGCGCTCCCGGACGCCGATCTCGCCGCGTCCGGGTATGTGCGCTACACGGCGGCCGCGGGTGAGCTGACGTCGTTCCCGGCGCAGACCCAGGTCACCCTGGGCGACGGCCCGGATCTCGGGCTCAGCCAGGCCGAGTACCAGCGGGACCTCAGGCCCGGCACGAGCACCGCGGTGCGCGCGACGGTCGGTAACAGCGGCAACCGCGCCGTGGACCGGACGCTGCTGTGGCTGAACGCGTCGTACGGGCTGCGCCTCAAGGAGCGGCACTCCAACTGCGAGTACCGGGAGCACGCCACCGGGACGTCCGCGCTGTGCGTGCTCGACGAGGCGGTGGCCCCGGGCGGGCAGTACGCGCTGACGACCGCGCTGCGTGTCGGGCACAAGGCGCTGTACGAGCGGTTCGACCACTCCGTCCTGCCGTACTCGGACGAGGCGCTGGAAGAGGCCCGCGGCGAAGAGACGTGGACCCCGGGAACGGGCCCCGAGCTGAACCTGCGGCCCGTGGCGACGCAGCGGACCGCCACCGGGACGGACGACCTCGATCTGTCGGACAACTACCGGACCGTCATCCTCGATGCCAGGAACACCGCCGACCTGCAGCTCACCGGCAGCAAGGTGCGCGGGGCCGTCGGGGACACCGTGACCGCCCGTGTCACCGTCCACAACCGGGGCCCGGCGTGGGTGGCGTCGCTGGGCGCCGGCGCGCCGGTCGCCGTCGTACGGTTCCAGGCGCCGGAGGGCACCGCGGTCCTCGACATGGACAACTGCTGGTCGTCGGACCCGGATGAACCGGGCCCCGCGACCTACTACTTCTGCTCGACGCCCATCTGGCTCCACGAGGGGGCGTCGCACACCTTCGAGATCCCACTGCAGATCGAGCGGGTGGTGAGCGGCGCACGGGCGACCGTCCGCACCATCAACGACATGCCCGAGCTGGAGATCAGGAAGTTCGACCCGAACCTGCGCAACAACACCGCGCAGATCGTCGTCAACGGCTGAACCCGCGCCGGCGACCGCCGAGGAGGGGATGGCCTAGGGCCTGTCCGGCGGATCAGGCCGGCTGCAAGGAACGGCATCTCATCAGCCCAGGTGAGCGGGGGCTGGTGCGTCCAGCTGCAAGGCGGAGGAGGGCGTCGACGCGGAGCGTCGGCAACCGACGACAACGCGGCAGATGGGCGTGCCAGCCCCCGCGACGCCGGCATGATCCGCCGGACAGGCCCTAGCGCGCCATCTCCTCCTTCAGCGCCGCCACGAACGCGTCCACGTCGTCCTCGGTCGTGTCGAACGCGCACATCCAGCGCACGACACCTGCCGCCTCGTCCCAGAAGTAGAAGCGGAACCTCTTCTGGAGGCGCTCGCTCACGTCGTGCGGCAGCTTGGCGAAGACGCCGTTGGCCTGCACCGGGTAGAGGATCTCCACGCCGTGGACGGCACGGACGCCCTCGGCGAGGCGCTGGGCCATCTCGTTGGCGTGCCGGGCGTTGCGCAGCCACAGGTCCTTGGCGAGCAGGGCCTCCAACTGCACCGACACGAAGCGCATCTTGGAGGCGAGCTGCATGGACAGCTTGCGCAGGTGCTTCATGTGGCTGACGGCGTCCTGGTTGAGGACGACGACCGCCTCACCGAACAGAGCGCCGTTCTTCGTGCCGCCGAGGGAGAGGATGTCGACGCCGACCGCGTTGGTGAACGTCCGCATGGGCACGTTCAGCGAGGCGGCGGCGTTGGCTATCCGGGAACCGTCCAGGTGCACCTTCATGCCGTGCGCGTGGGCGTGGTCGCAGATCGCGCGGATCTCGTCCGGCGTGTAGAGGGTGCCCAGTTCGGTGCTCTGGGTGATCGAGACGACCTGGGGCATCGCCCGGTGCTCGTCCTCCCAGCCGTACGCCTGCTGGTCGATCAGCTCAGGGGTGAGCTTGCCGTCCGGCGTGGGCACGGTGAGCAGCTTCAGGCCGCCCATCCGCTCCGGGGCGCCGCCCTCGTCGACGTGGATGTGCGCGCTCTCGGCGCAGATCACCGCGCCCCAGCGGTCGGTGACCGCCTGGAGCGCGACGACGTTGGCGCCGGTGCCGTTGAACACCGGGAACGCCTCGGCGGTGGCGCCGAAGTGGCTGCGCACGATCCGCTGGAGGTTCTCGGTGTAGTCGTCCTCGCCGTACGCGACCTGGTGCCCGCCGTTGGCCAGGGCAAGGGCGGCCAGCACCTCCGGGTGGGCGCCGGCGTAGTTGTCACTGGCGAAGCCGCGGACGTCCGGGTCGTGGTGGCGACGGGCGTCGGTCTTCGGTGGGTTCACGGCTTCTCGGTCAGCCACAGGCGGTTTCCGTTCACATCGGCGGCGGGCTTGTCCCAGACGCCGACGACGGCATCGGCCAGGTCCTTGACGTCCGTGAAGCCCGCGAACTTCGCGTTGGGGCGGTCGGCGCGCATCGCGTCGTGCACCAGCGCCTTCACCACCAGGATGGCAGCCGCGGACGTCAGGTCCTCGGCGCCCCCGGCCTTGCGGAAGGCGTCGGCCAGAGCGAGCGTCCACGCCTCGGCGGCGGCCTTGGCGGCGGCGTACGAGGCGTTGCCCGCGGTCGGGTTCGTCGCGCCGGCGGCGCTGATCAGCACGTACCGTCCGCGGTCGCTGCGCTGGAGGGCCTCGTAGAAGGCGAGTGAGGTGTGCTGCACGGTGCGGATGAGCAGCAGCTCCAGGAAGTCCCAGTCGTCGAGGCTCGTCTTGATGAAGGTCTCGCTGCCGCGCCAGCCGCCGACGAGGTGGACCAGGCCGTCGATACGGCCGAAGTCCTTCTCGATGTGGTCGGCCCAGTCGCGGGTGGACTGCAGGTCGAGCAGGTCGACGGGCTCGCCGGTGACGGTCGCGCCGCCGGAGGCGTAGCGCGCCGCGTCCACGGCTTCCGCGAGTCGCTCGGGATCATTGTCCGCGCCGACCACGGTCGCGCCCGCCTCGGCCAGCCGGAGCAGCGCCGCACGGCCCGCGGGCCCGCCCGCGCCCGCCACCGCGATCACCGCACCGTTGAGAGCTCCGTTCCCCGCCATCTTCTTCGCCTCCTGAGCAGTATTCATGGTGCGGTCGCTCACGCGGCGACTCGCTCGGCGCTCTCCGCCGTGATGCCCCTAGTGGAGGCGATCACGTTCTTCAGCTTCTTGGAGAGGGCCTCATAGAACATGCTCAGCGGAAACTCGTCCGGAAGCACGTCATCGACGAGCTTGCGCGGCGGCTGGGTCAGGTCCAGGGCGTCCGGGCCCTTGGCCCAGCGCGATCCCGGGTGCGGAGCGAGGTAGGTGGAGACGAGCTCGTAGCCGGCGAACCAGTGGACGAGCTTCGGGCGGTCGATGCCGTCGCGGTAGAGCTGCTCGATGTCGGCGCACAGCTGGTTGGTGACCTGCGGGGCGCGGTCCCAGTCGATGTGCAGCTTGTTGTCGGTCCAGCGCACCACGTCGTGCTTGTGCAGGTAGGCGAAGAGCAGCTGTCCGCCGAGGCCGTCGTAGTTGCGCACGCGCTCACCGGTGACCGGGAAGCGGAACATGCGGTCGAACAGCACGGCGTACTGCACGTCACGGGCCTGCGGGACGCCGTCGGCCTGGAGCTTCACGGCCTCCTTGAAGGCGGTGAGGTCACAGCGCAGCTCCTCCAGGCCGTACATCCAGAACGGCTGGCGCTGCTTGATCATGAACGGGTCGAACGGCAGGTCGCCGTGGCTGTGGGTGCGGTCGTGGACCATGTCCCACAGGACGAACGCCTCTTCGCAGCGCTTCTGGTCGTGGACCATCGCGGCGATGTCCTCGGGCAGGTCCAGGCCCAGTATGTCGACGGCGGCGTCGGTGACGCGGCGGAAGCGGGCGGCCTCGCGGTCGCAGAAGATGCCGCCCCAGCTGAAGCGCTCCGGCGCCTGGCGCACGGCGATCGTCTCCGGGAAGAGGACGGCGGAGTTGGTGTCGTAGCCGGCTGTGAAGTCCTCGAACTTGATGCCGCAGAACAGCGGGTTGTCGTAGCGGGTGCGCTCCAGCTCGGCCAGCCAGTCCGGCCAGACCATGCGCAGCACGACCGCTTCGAGGTTGCGGTCGGGGTTGCCGTTCTGCGTGTACATCGGGAAGACGACCAGGTGCTGCAGGCCGTCCGCGCGGCCCGCGGCGGGCTGGAAGGCCAGCAGCGAGTCGAGGAAGTCGGGCACCTCGAAGCCGCCCTCGGCCCAGCGGCCGAGGTCCTTCACGAGGGCCGCGTGGTAGGCCGCGTCGTGCGGCAGCAGCGGCGACAGCTCCTCGACGGCCACCACGACACGCCGTACGGCCGCCTCGGCGTCGGCCCGTGCGGGCGCGCCCTCGGCCTCGAAGTCGATCGACCCGTCCTTGGACTGCCATGGCCGGATCAGCTCCACGGCACCCTTGAGCACCGGCCAGGCCGGGTGCTCAACCACCCTGGTCATGGGAGGAACCTGCTCCTCCGAAGCCGCCTGCACAAGAATTTCCGTCATGTCCCATCCTCCACGGGAGAACCTCGCGTATGGACACCGTATGCGCACGAGGTTTCTCCCAGCAAGAGGAGGTCCGGGAAAATATCCTGCGCACCCCCAAGGTCACCGAACTTTTTCCTGTTGGACGTCGGGATGGCGAATACACAGGCATCCAGTGGGCATACGCGGAGCCGACCGGCGACATCCGGTCAATCCCCCGGGGGACTCGCCCACGCCAGGGTGACCACCCACAAGGGTGCGATCCAGGCACGACATGTCCATCCCCGCAAACCCTGCGTACACGTGGGGTTCATCACGCGCACTGGCCACTAGGCTGCGGCTCGGCCACGCGAACAATCCGCTCCGGTTCGCGTGCGCTCCCCCCGCCGCCGTCGACGGAAGCGAGTTGAACCTTGAACTTCCTTACCATCGGTCACCGCGGAGTCATGGGTGTCGAACCCGAGAACACCCTCCGTTCCTTCGTCGCCGCCCAGCAGGCCGGCCTCGATGTGATCGAACTGGATCTCCACCTCAGCAAGGACGGCGCCCTCGTCGTCATGCACGACACCGATGTGGACCGCACGACCGACGGAACCGGCCCGATCGCCGACAAGACCCTCTCCGAACTGCGCGCCCTGGACGCGGGCCGCGGTGAGCGCGTGCCGGTCTTCGAAGAGGTCCTGGACGCCGTGCGGACACCGCTCCAGGCCGAGATCAAGGACGTGGCCGCGGCCCGGGCGCTCGCGGAGGTGATGAACGACCGGGACCTGGCCCCCCGGGTCGAGGTGTCCTCGTTCCACGACGACGCCGTCGCCGAGATCGCCCGCCTCGTGCCCGGGGTACGCACCGCGCTGATCGCCAGCCGCTACGGCACGGACATCGTGGACCGGGCCGTCGAGGCGGGCGCGGCCACGGTCTGTCTGAACATCCGCCGGCTCACCCTGGAGGTCGTGGAGCGCGCCCGCAAGGCGGATCTGAGGATCATCGGCTGGGTGGTGAACACCCAGGACCACCTGCGTCTCGTACGGGCCCTGGGACTGGACGGCGCGACCACGGACTATCCGGAGATCAAACGCACCGGCCGCTTCACGGCGTGAGCGCTCCGCCGGGTGAAGGGGCGTTGCCCCACCGGGGCGATCAGCCGAGCTCCTTGACCAGAAGCTCGAACTGAAGGTCGGCGCGCTGTGGGATGCCGAAGCGGTCGTCGCCGTACGGGAACGGAGTCATCCGGCCCGTACGGCGGTAGCCGCGCCGCTCGTACCAGGCGATGAGGTCGTTGCGTACGGAGATCACCGTCATGTGCATCTCGGTCGCGCCCCAGGTCTCGCGGGCCAGCTGCTCCGCCTGCGCGATGATCACCTTGCCGAGGCCGGCGCCCTGGAGTGCCGGGCTGACCGCGAACATTCCGAAGTAGGCGTGGTCGCCGCGGTGTTCGAGCTGGCAGCAGGCGACGACCTGCCCGTCCTGCTCGACCGTGAGCAGCCGGCTGTCGGACGACTTGATGACCTCCAGCACACCCTCCGGGTCGGTGCGCTGCCCTTCGAGGATGTCCGCCTCGGTGGTCCACCCGGTCCGGCTGGAGTCCCCGCGATACGCGGACTCGATCAGCGCGACCAGCGTGTCCACGTCGGCGTCGGTGGCATCACGGAAGACGAGTCCGGCGGAGGCGTCGGGCGCGGCGGTGTCCATGGTGCGGTTCTCCCCATCTCGGGCGCGGCTCGGGCACCGCTGAGCCTAACGCGCCGCTACGCTCCGGCTGCATGGTGCACGTACTGAGCGGCAGGACCCTGCTGCGCCCCACCGATCCCGAACGGTCCCGCATCTTCTACGGCGAGCAACTGGGCCTCGCCGTCTACCGCGAGTTCGGGACCGGGCCCGAGCGCGGCACCGTCTACTTCCTCGGCGGGGGCTTCCTGGAGGTCTCGGGGCGTGCCGAGGCGCCGGCGTCCGCGGCCGTGCGGCTGTGGATGCAGGTCGAGGACGCCGGCGCCGCGCACGAGGAGCTGGTGGCGAAGGGCGTCGGGATCGTGCGGCCGCCGGTGAAGGAGCCCTGGGGACTGATCGAGATGTGGATCGCCGACCCGGACGGGGTGCCGATCGTGCTGGTGGAGATTCCGGCGGACCATCCGCTGCGGTCTCGCCCGGGGATCTAGGGCCGGTGTTCCCAGCCCCGGTCGGTGCGGGTCAGTTCCCGGAAGCCGGCCGAGGTCAGGCGGTCGATCGGGGCGGTGGCGTCCGCCGACTCGTAGGCCAGGAGCCGGTCCGCGCCGCACAGCCGCAGCCACTCGGCGGCCTCGCCGAGCAGCCGGTGTTGCAGTCCCTCGGCGTGCGCCGACGGGTCGACGTGCAGGTTGCCGATGTCGGCGAGGCCGACGCCCCGGGTGTGACGTTCCGGCCGGGACAGGGTCGTGTCGACCTCGATGTGGCCAAGAGCGCGGCCGTCGGCGTACGCCGTGAAGCGGGTGCCGCACTCCCCCAGCGTGCGGTCGACGGTGACGCCCCGGCCCGGCTCGTACGGCGGCAGGTCGGCCACCCGCGCGATCAGGATGACCTCGGTGTCGCCGATGTGCCGGAAGCCCGCGCGTTCGTAGAGGGCTCGGATGTGGGGCCAGGTGCGGGGCAGGCCGTGGACGGCCGGGGCGGGGAGTTCGCCGCTCGCGTGCCGGGCGCGTACGCCCCAGCGGGCCAGCTGTGCCAGACAGGCGGTCATCAGCAGGTCGGCGGCCTCGGCGGAGTCCGGCCAGAAGGAGGCGGGCGGGCGGAAGACGAACCAGTCGATCTCGCCGATGTCCCGGTAGGTCGCGCCCACCCCGTCGTCCGCCCGGTAGCGCAGCAGATGCGCGGCGGCCACGACGTGGTCGCGCTGCTCGGCGACGAGGGTCACGCGCCGGCTCACCCAGGGGTCGGTGACGAACTCCTCCGGCTGCCGCTCCAGGGCGCTGAGCACGGTGTTCACGGAGACGGAGACGCCGGGGACGACGGCGGCGACATGCAGGTTGATCAGTTCGGTGAGCTGGTCGCGGTCGGCGCGACGCAAGGGGCGCACCTCGAGCGCGGGCATACGGGACCTCCGGATCGGGATGTCGGGCTGGAGGCCGCCACGCGGTGCGGTACGGGGTCGAGGGTAGGTCGGCGGCGGCGCCGGGCTCCAGGGGTTTCGCGCCGGTTGGCCCGGGTCGTGGGCCGGGCATAGCGTGCTGGAGGGGGCCCTTGTGGGGAGGGAATTCCTTTGCGGGAGGAACGCCATGAAGCTCGACAAGCCGGTGAACGGCGGGCCCTGCTGGACGGAGCTCGGCACCAGTGACATGGCCGGGGCCAAACGGTTCTACGAGGGGCTGTTCGGCTGGCGCGCCGAGACCGATCCGCGTCAGGAGGCGGGCGGCTACACGGTCGCGCATCTCGGGGACGCGGCGGTGGCCGCGCTGACCCCGCTGTACCAGGAGGGGCAGCCGGTGGCGTGGAACGTGTCGTTCGCGGTGCAGGACGCCGACGCCGTCGCCGAGCAGGTGAGGCAGGCCGGCGGCACGGTGCTGGTCGGCCCGATGGACGTGCTCGACGTGGGCCGCTTCGCGGTGGCCGTGGACCCCACGGGAGCGGTGTTCCAGCTGTGGCAGGCGCGGTCGTTCCCGGGCGCGGGGATCCTCAACGCGCCTGGCTCGCTGGGCTGGGTGGAGCTGATGACCCGGGCGCCCGAGCGGGCCGTCGAGTTCTACACGACGGTGTTCGGCTGGACCGTCAACGCCTCGGAGCACTACACGCAGTGGGGCATCGCCGGCGCCGACTTCGGCGGCATGGTGAAGATGGACGACAAGTTCCCGCACGAGGTGCCCGCGCACTGGCTGCCTTACTTCGCCGTCGCGGACGCGGACACCGCGGCCACGGTCGCGGCGCAGTCGGGCGGCACAGTGCTCATGGAGCCCGCCTCGATGGCCAACGGGCGGCGCATCGGGGTACTGCGGGATCCACAGGGTGCGGTGTTCGGCGTGTACCGGTCACCCGACGAGACCTGACGGCCTCAGGCCGGGTCAGGCGCGCAGCGCGCCCAGGCGCCCTTCCAGCCGGCCGAGCAACTCGCCCAGCAGGGAGGCGAGTTCGCTGCGCCCGTCGGGGGCGAGCTCGGACAGTACGGACGTCTCGTAGGCGAGCTGCTCCGGCAGGACGCCGTCGACGAGGTCCCGTCCCGCGTCCGTGAGGCGGAGGTGGGCGACGCGCCGGTCGCGGGTGTCGCCGCGGCGCTCGACCAGGCCCCGCTCGGTGAGCTGCTTGAGGCGCTTGGTGACGGCGGCGCCCGAGGAGAACGTCTCGCGGGCGAGTTCGCTGGGCGTCAGCTCGTGGCCGGTGCGGCGCAGCGCGCCGAGCAGGTCGAACTCGGGACGGCTGAGGCCCGCGCGGCGCAGCGGGGCGTCCTCGGCCTGCTGGAGGAGAGCGGCGCAGCGGTTGATCCGGCCGATGATCTCCATCGGCGCGGTGTCGAGGTCGGGGTGGACGCTCTGCCACTGCCGGACCACCGCGGCCACCGTGTCCCGTCTCGTCCCGGTCGGCCCGCCGCTCGTCGCCGTCATGGCCGTACGCCCTCCGTCGTGTCGCCCGTGCGCTGGTCCGGGCGCGGCTCTCGGCTGCGACCCGTAGCGGCGAGCGTACGTGGTCCCGCGCGCTCGGCACGCACGACCCGCGCCCGGTGCGGTACGGCCACGGCGGCGGCGAGCCCGACGAGCGCGCCGACCAGGGTGTCCACGACCCGTTCGGTGACCAGCCGGCCGGGGTCCTGGAACCCGGCGAACTCGGTGATCAACAGCGCCATCGGCGTCACGCAGACGCTGCCGAGCCAGTAGTTGCGGCCCATGAGTGCCTCGGCGCCGAAGTTGAGGGCGAGGCAGCACAGGACCAGCGCGACCTCACCGGTGTGGGCGAGGGGCACCAGCGCGACGAAGAGGAGGACGCCGAGCAGGTTGCCGACGACGCGCTGGACGCCGCGGCCCCAGGTGAGGGCGAGGTTCGCCTGGTAGAGGGACGCGGCGGTGACCAGGGCCCAGTAGGGGCGGCCGATGCCGAGGGCCAGGGAGGCGTATCCGGCCAGGGCGCACCCGAGGGCGGTGCGTAGGGCGAGGGGGGCCAGGGGGCGCAGGCGGCGCCACAACGGGCCTGGCTGCGCGGCGAGTTCAGTGTCGATGCCGGTGAGGTCGGCGACCTCGGGCACCGGCCGGTTGCCGCGCACCTGCCGGGCCCAGATGCGCAGCGGCGCGGGGTCGGCGTCGGCGGGTGCGGCGAGGGCGACCTCGGCGCGGACTACGAGGCGTTCAAGGGCGCGGTGCGTGTCGGAGGTGCCGGCCGCGCAGAGCAGCGCCTGCCGGGCGGCGTGCACGGCGAGGACGGCGGCGGCATGGGCGTCGGCGCAATCCTGCCCCTCGGCGCGTGCGGCGGCCGCGTTCAAGGCTCGCGCGGTGGCCCGGCGTTCGGGGCCGTGCGGGCGCAGCAGGCCGGGGGCCATGCCGACGAGCCATGCCCAGGCGCCGGCCGCGGCGGCCGGCGCGAGGTGGCCCGGGATCCGGTCGAGGGTCTGTGGGGTGAACAGGGCGGCGGAGCTGATGAAGGTGAGGACGACGTTGCCCGGCGGGCCGATGCGGGTCGCGTCGCACAGCACCTTCTGCACGGCGGCCAGCACCGCGCCGACGGCGACCAGCACGACGGCATTGCGGGTGAGGGAGGCGGCGAGCAGGGCGGCGGCGAGACCGCCGAGCATGCCCAGCACGACCCACGCCAGGGCGCGGGCCCGGGCGGCGTAGGGGCGGTTGTGTGCGTAGAGCGCGCAAAGGGATCCGGCCATGGTGTACATGGCCAGGTCCAGGCGGCCCAGCGCGAGGAGGGCGAGGTTGGGCGGGGCGACGGCGGCGACCGCGCTCAGGGCGGGCTTGAACCAGATGTCGGAGGGCCGGCCGAGGCGCAGCACTCCGGCGAGCGGGAGGCGACTGCTCATACCATCACCTTAGCAAGTGTTTTACTTGTAAAACGTACGGGGTGACCTGCCGCGCTCCGTCGAATGCTCCCCGTGTACACCCTTGCGCTCGCGTGCGCGCCGCGCGGCCTGGGCATCGACGGACTGTCCGAGACCGTCGAGCGGGGAGGTGCGCGTGCACGGACCGGCTTCGCCCGGCTGGCTGCTGGTCGCGCTGTGTGCGGCGACCGGGGTCTACTGCCTGCTGCGGATGCGCAGCCACGTCGAGGAGCAGCGCCGCGCCGCGGGCGGCGAGGCGCTGATGGGGTTCGGCATGGCCGCGATGGCGGTGCCCGCCGCGGTGTTCACACCGCCGTCGTGGGCCTGGCCCGTCTTCGCGGCCGTATTCGGCACGGCCGCCCTGCACGCCCTGTGGTCCGCGCGGGCGGGCGGGCACCATCTGCACCACCTGGTGGGAGCCTCGGCCATGGTCTACATGGCGATCACGATGGCCGTCTCGCCCGGCCATCAGGGCAGCCACGGCGGTTCGGGCATCCCGCTCCTGACGGGCGCGCTGCTCGTGTACTTCACGGGATACGTACTGCTCTCCGGCGTCCGGCTGGTTCCGGTTGCCGCCACCGCCGGCGGGGGCGTCGGCTGGGGCGACCGCCCGGAACTGGCGCGGGCCTGCCGGCTGTCGATGGGGATCGCGATGGTGGCGATGCTGCTCACCCTCTGACAAGGCTGGCGCGCGGCGGGCTGTGGGGCGTCGGAACGCTGATGCCGGGGGGCACGCGCGAGCCCTGCGCCGGTGGCGCAGGCCGAACTCCGCGTTCGTGCACGCCCGAATAGCCAGATCCACCGCCGGGTACCCGGTACCCGTCCGGTCGATGTTGCTCCGGCCCACAACCCGCTGCTCCTGTGGCGGGCGTCGCAAACCCACCCCCGGCATTGGCCTCTCGCCCCATCGGTCGGCGAGGATCGCAGTATGCACACCCAGTCCGTCGAGTCCCCGCCCCGCCCACCGGCCGAGCGCGCCACCTCCCGCTGGGCCGGCGCACTGGCGCTGGGCTCGGTGCTACTGCTCGCGCTGGTCGCCGTGCGCTGGTACCCGCTGATGACCGTGGACGACGCCATCGCGGACACCACGCACCGCTGGGCGGTCGACGAAACCGGCGTCACGCACACGTTCCGCATCCTGACGGACTGGGTCTGGGATCCATGGACGATGCGGATCCTCACCTTCGCGGTCGCGCTCTGGCTGGTGTGGCGCAGAGCCGCGCGCTGGACGGCCATATGGCTGGTGACCACATGTCTGCTCGCCACATGTGTCCAGCAGTCCCTCAAGGCCCTGCTCGACCGCCCCCGCCCGGTCTGGACCGACCCGGTCGACTCCGCCCACTACGCCGCCTACCCCTCCGGCCACGCCATGACGGCCACGGTGGTCTGCGGTCTGCTGCTGTGGCTGCTGCACCGCCACGGCGCCGAACGCACCCTGTGGCGTACGGCTGTCGCGCTGGCCGTGATCTCCGTGGCCGGCGTCGGGATCACCCGGATCTGGCTGGGCGTCCACTGGACCACGGATGTCGTCGGCGGCTGGCTGCTGGGCGCGCTGGTCGTGGTGCTGGCGGTGCGGGTGCACGACCACTGGCAGGGCGGGGACAAGGGCGCGGCAACCGAGGTGAGAGACGTGCCGACGGGGGCGAGCACACCCCGGCGCCGATGACGGCGATCTTCCCGCGCGGCGGAACACCGCCCCGTAGGATCCACCCATGACGGCAGTTTTGTTCGATTTCTCCGGAACCCTCTTCCGTGTCGAGTCCACCGAGTCCTGGCTGAGCGGAGTGCTCGCCGAGGCCCGAGTGGAGCTCGCCGAGGCCGAGTTGGCCGAGGCGGCGCAGGCGTTGGAGGCGATGGGGGCATTGCCGGGCGGGAGCGGTCCCTCCTGGCTGCCCGAGGACGTCGCGAGCGTCTGGGGAGTGCGGGACAAGAGCGCGGAACTGCACCGGGCGGCCTACACCGGGCTCTCCCGGCACGTGCCGCTCCCCGACGACCGGTTGCACGACATGCTGTACGACCGCCACATGGCACCGGCCGCCTGGGTGCCGTATCCGGACACCGCAGAGGTGCTGGGGACGCTGCGGGAGCGCGGCATCGGTGTGGGCGTGGTCAGCAACATCGGCTGGGACATCCGCCCGGTGTTCCGGGAGCACGGCCTCGATCCGTACGTGGACACCTACGTGCTGTCGTACGAGCACGGCGTCCAGAAGCCCGACCCCCGCCTGTTCAGGACGGCCTGCGCGGCGCTCGACGCCGATCCGCGTGATGTCGTCATGGTCGGCGACGACCGCCGGGCCGACGGCGGTGCGGCGGCCCTGGGCTGTGCGGTGCACTTCGTGGATCATCTGCCGGCGGCCCAGCGCCCCGACGGGCTGCGGCCGGTGCTGGATCTGGAGCTGGTGAGCGCCGGAGCGCGGATCAACGGCATCGGCCCGCAGCGGAGCGACCGGCCGAACCAATCGGCCTGACAAGTAGCCTCCGGCGACCATCCCGGGGGGTCGGGTCCGCCCCGGACGATCCCCCGTGTCGCCCGGGGCAGACGGCAACCCCGGCCAGGCCGTATCGAGGCCGGGCCGGAAGCCCTGAGTATAGTTGGCTGGCAGCCAGTCAACGCAGGAGTTACAGCATGTCCCCGCGCAGCGCCTCGGTCAATGAAGAGTTGCGGCGGCGTTCCCGGGAGCGGCTTTTGCAGGCGGCGGTCGAGCTGGTGGGCGAGCGGGGCTTCGAGGCCACCACGCTCGGTGACATCGCGGACCGGGCGGGCTCGGCGCGCGGACTGGTGTCGTACTACTTCCCCGGCAAGCGCCAGCTGGTGCAGTCCGCCGTGCACCGGCTGATGCACGGCACGCTGGAGGAGGCGCTGGAGCGCGAACCGCGTACCGAGGACGGCCGGGAGCGGATGGCCCGGGCCATCGACGCGATCCTGGGCCTGGCCCGGGACCGGCCCGTGCTGATGCGCCAGCACATGGCCGGGATCCTCCAGGCGGAGGGCTTCGTGCAGTGCCCTGAGCAGCGGCGGCTGGCGGAACTGCTGCGGGACACCTGCGTACGGCACGGCTCCGCGGACGCCGACACCGACTATCCGATGCTGCGCGCCCTGCTCATGGGCGCGGTCTACGCGGCGCTGGTGCCCGGGGCGCCGATGCCGGTGCCGGTGCTGCGGGCCGAGTTGTTCAAGCGCTACCGGCTCGACTGGGAGCAGGGCGTCCCGCCGGACACGGAGGCCGTGCCCGGCGGGACGTGCGACTCGGATCTGTCGCGGTTCTTCGCGACCGGCTCCGCACCGGACTGCGCGGACGGTCAGTCGGATCGGTCCGGTCAGCCGGATCCGTCCGGTCAGTCGAAGTAGTCCGGTCAGTCGAAGTAGTCCGGCTGTGTCTGGACGTTGAGTTCGCGCAGGTGGACCCGGCCGGCCGGGGCTGTGCGCCGGTCGTTGAGCTTCAGGACGTCGAAGCCCCTCGCGTACTCGTTCGAGTAGATGTAGCCGTTGTAGTAGTACGCCGACCAGGAGCCGCCCGACTTGATGGTGTCCGTGGTGAGCGGACCCCGGTCGAAGTAGGCGATCTCCTTCGGCCGGTCCGAGTCGGTGAAGTCCCAGACGGAGACGCCGCCCTGGTACCAGGCCTGGACCATGATGTCCCTGCCCTTGACCGGGATCAGCGAGCCGTTGTGGGCGACGCAGTTCTCGGTGTCGGCCTGGTGGCGGGGGATCTTGAAGTAGCTGCGGAAGACCAGCTTGCGCTTGTCGCCCTTGCCGACGATGTCGTAGATGCCGTCGGCGCCGCGGTCCGGGCCGATCTGCGCGTTGCAGGTGGCCGCGCCGCCGCCGCCCAGTTCGTCGGTGAAGACGACCTTGTTCGCCTTCTGGTTGAAGGTCGCCGAATGCCAGAACGCGAAGTTCACGTCGTCCCGGACCTGGTCGATGACCTTCGGATGCTCCGGGTCCTCGATGGACAGCAGGATGCCGTCGCCCATGCAGGCGCCGGCGGCCAGGTCCTTCGAGGGCAGCACCGTGATGTCGTGGCAGCCGGTGGTCTTGCGGACGCCGCCGGGCGGGCCGGGGTTGCCGCCGCCGTCCGGGCCCTCACCGGGGAAGAGCACCGGGAAGTTCACCACCGCCGCCTTCTCGGGCGCCTGGCGCGGCACCTTGATCACGGAGATGCCGTCGTGCGGCGGCCGGCAGTCCGGGTAGGTGGCGTCCGGCGAGTACGAGGAGACGTAGACGTAGACGTTGCGGCGCTCGGGCACCAGCGTGTGGGTGTGCGAGCCGCAGGCGGTCTCGACGGCGGCGACGTACTTCGGGTTCGTCTTGTCGCTGATGTCGAAGACCTTCATGCCCTCCCACGAGGACTTCTCGGTCACGGGCTGGGTGGTGCTGTTGCAACTGCTGTCGCTGCGCGAGGAGTCGGTGGACAGGAACAGCAGGTCACCGGAGACGGATATGTCGTTCTGCGAGCCGGGGCACAGGACCTGTGCGACCGTCCTCGGCGCGGTCGGGTCGCTGATGTCGAAGATGCGGAAGCCGTCGTAGTTGCCCGCGAAGGCATAGCGGCCCTGGAAGGCGATGTCCGAATTGGTGCCCTGGAGCGCGTCCTTGGGGACGAAGGCCAGGTGCTTGATGTTGTCGGAGTGGACGATCTCGTTCTGGCCGGGTATCTCGCCGTCCGCCAGGGACCTGCGCACCTCGGCCCGGGTGCTCTCGGAGACCTCCTGCTCCGCGACGGGGCCGTCCCCCGGATCGGGGGTCGCGGCAGCAGGCTGCGCCGTGAGCAGTGCGGCCAGGAGCCCGGCAGCGGCGGTGGCAACTCCCAGGCGTCTGCGTCGTGTTCGGGGAATGCTGAACAGGATCACTGTTTCCTCCCTTGTGCCGTTCGCACTGGAGCGGTTCACGCACGCACGAGTATCGTCTCGGTCATGCACATATCAACAGGGGGCAATGAAGATGTAACGAAGACGCGAGGACGCCGCGCGTCCCGCGTCACGACCGAACCGACCGGACCGACCGGACCGAAGGCATCCACCACCCTGGCCGCCGTGGTCGCGCTGACCGCCGTGGCCGTGCTCGCGCTCGCCGGCTGCGACGACTCCGACGACTCCGACGCCAAGTCGCCCGCGCGGAGCGGGCCTTCGGTGATCGTGCCGGGCAAGCCCGGCGAGTCGAACCGGATGCTGTCCGCCGAGGAGGCCGCACGCGGGCGCGCCGAGGACGACTCCCCCAACCTGGCGGACGTCTCCTTCGCGCGCATGATGATCGCGCACCACACCCAGGCCCTGGAGATGACCGAACTCGCCCCGGACCGCGCCGAGTCGGCGAAACTCGACAAGCTCGCCGAGCGGATCGCCGCCGCGCAGGGACCGGAGATCGCCGCCATGAAGGGCTGGCTCAGGACTCACGGCAAGGCCGAGCGCAGCGACGGCCACGAGCACGCGACGATGCCGGGCATGGCGACCGAGGCACAGCTGGAGAAGTTGCGCGCGGCGCGGGGGAAGGCGTTCGACCAGCTCTTCCTCACCTTGATGATCACCCATCACGACGGGGCGATCACCATGGCCACGGACGTGAAGGGACAGGGCAACAACATCCGGATCGAGGAGATGGCGGACGAGGTGATCGCTCAGCAGACGAGCGAGATCACCCGGATGCGGGACATGCTCTGACGGCCTCGGCGGGTCCGCTGCCGAGACCGAGGTCAGCGGCGGGCGCGGCGCGGGGTCAGGAAGCCCGCGTCGCGCGCCTGACCGATGAGCCGGAGCGACCTGCGACGGCTGTGCCCCGTCGCGCTCATCACCGCGAGCACCGGGTCGACGCCCGCCTCCTGCGCCGCGCGGTACTTCTGCGCGACGAGCCGCTGCCCCTCGATGCCGCGCGGCCAGACCGACCGGGCCCGGCCCGCCTCGGCGCCCCCGCCGCCCTCGGCATCCGCGCCGTCCTCGACGTCCCCGCCGTCCCGTCCGGTCCCGATCCCGCACGCCTCGGAGAGCGGGGCCTCGATCCAGTCGGCCAGCGCCGCCAGGTCGTCGAGGGAGAGCGCCGGCTCGGCCCGTACGTCCTCGATGGAGACGCTCCCCTTGGACAGCACGGCCAGGGCGTCGACCCGGGCGCCGTCACGGAACTCCAGCCGGACCCCGAACCACACAGTGGCGCCGCCACCGTCCCGCACTTTCCACGCGGGCCACACCGACACGGCGCCGTCTGTCGCGGGGCGAGCGGACAGATTAAGAAAGGATGCTTCCAGCACACACGCAACGTAACCGCATGATCACATTCCATACGAACGAACACGCGTCCCGTACGGCGCACTGCACCCTGTCAGCGGAGCGGCCGCGGTGCGATGCTGGAGTCGAGAGCGACTCCTGACGATCCCCGGACAAGGAGTTCCGCCGTGCTTCGTGTCGCCGTCGTCGGCTCCGGGCCGAGCGGGTGCTACACCGCCCAGAGCCTCGTACAGCTGGACCCGGACGTGGTCGTCGACGTCCTGGACCGGTTGCCGTGCCCGTACGGCCTGGTGCGCTACGGGGTGGCGCCGGACCACGAGAAGATCAAGTCCCTCCAGAACAACCTGCGCACGGTCCTGGAGCACGAGCGGGTGCGGTTCCTCGGCGGCGTCCGGATCGGCCCGGGCGCGGTGCCGGCCGCACGGCTGCGCGAGCTGTATCACGCGGTGGTGTACTGCGTCGGCGCCGCCACCGACCGGCACCTCGGGATTCCCGGCGAGGACCTGCCGGGCAGCTGGTCGGCAACGGAGTTCGTGTCCTGGTACAGCGCCCACCCGGACGCCCGTGACGACGGCTTCGTGGCCGGCGCGCGCTCGGCGGTGGTCATCGGCGTCGGGAACGTCGCGGTGGACGTCGCCCGGATGCTGGCCCGGGGCACCGCCGAACTGAGCCCGACGGACATGCCCCAGGGCGCGCTCACCGCCCTCGCCGCGAGCCGCGTCACCGACGTCGCCATGGTGGGCCGACGCGGCCCGTCGCAGGCCCGCTTCACCACCAAGGAGCTGCGGGAGCTGAGCACCCTGCCGGACACGGAAGTGGTCGTGGATCCACAGGAGTTGGCGCTGGATCCGGCCTACGCCGACCCCTCCGGGCTGCCCGCGCCGCAGCGCCGCAACGTGGAGGTGCTGCGCGGCTGGACCGAGGCCCCGCCGCGGGAGGCCCACCACCGCATCGGCCTGCGCTTCTTCCTGCGCCCCGTCGAACTCCTCGCCGACGCGGGACGCGTGGGCGCGGTGCGCTTCGAGCGGACGGCGCCCGACGGGCAGGGCGGGGTGACGGGGACCGGCCACTACGAGGACATCGAGGCCCAGTTGGTGCTGCGTTCGGTGGGCTACCGCGGAGTCCCGCTGGAGGGGCTCCCCTTCGACACGGCGACCGGCACGGTGCCGCATCTCGCCGGGCGTGTGCTGCGCGAGGGTGCCGTCGCGCCGGGCGAATACGTCGCCGGGTGGATCAAGCGGGGGCCGACCGGAGTCATCGGCACCAACCGGCCGTGTGCGAAGGAGACGGTGACATCACTTCTGGAGGACGCCTCCGCGCTCGTACGACGAGAACTGCCCGAGGATCCGCTGACAGCGCTGCGTGCCGAGGGGGTCGAGCCGGTCGGGTGGACGGGTTGGTGCGCGATCGAACGTGCGGAGGCGGAGCTGGGCGCGTCACTGGGCAGGGGTGTGGTGAAGCTCCCCGACTGGCGGTCCCTGATGAGCGCCGCGCACGGCGACGCCCTGTAGGGGCGCGGGGACGAATGGGCCCCGGAGCAGGATACGAAGCGGCAACACCCTCGAAATCAACATTCTGTTCAAGGAGCCTACGGTCTCGCACATGAACGAAACCGCACCCGTGCACCCGGTCGACGAGGTTCCGCCCAAACGCCAGTTGGCCGCATTCGGCCTCCAGCACGTCCTCGCGATGTACGCGGGCGCGGTGGCCGTCCCCCTCATCGTCGGCGGCGCGATGAAACTCCCGCCCGCCGACCTGGCGTATCTGATCACCGCCGACCTGCTGGTCTGCGGCATCGCGACGCTGATCCAGTGCATCGGCTTCTGGCGCTTCGGCGTACGGCTGCCGATCATGCAGGGCTGCACGTTCGCCGCCGTGTCCCCGATGGTGCTCATCGGCACGACGGGCGGCGGGCTCCCCGCGATCTACGGCTCGGTGATCGTCGCGGGACTGGCGATCATGCTGCTGGCCCCGGTCTTCGGCAGGCTGCTGCGCTTCTTCCCGCCTCTCGTGACCGGCACGGTGATCCTGATCATCGGCCTGTCCCTGCTGCCGGTCGCGGGCAACTGGGCCGCGGGCGGCGCCGGTTCGGCGGACTTCGGGGAGCCGAAGAACCTCGCGCTGGCCGGCTTCGTCCTCGCGGTGGTGCTCGGTGTGCAGCGGTTCGCACCCGCGTTCCTCAGCCGGATCGCCGTACTGATCGGCATCGTGGTCGGACTCGCGGTGGCCGTGCCGTTCGGTTTCACCGACTTCGGCGGGGTCGGCGAGGCCGACTGGCTCGGGATCAGCACGCCGTTCCACTTCGGGGCGCCGACCTTCGAGTTCTCGGCGATCGCGTCGATGCTGGTGGTGGCGCTGGTGACGATGACCGAGACGACGGGTGACCTGATCGCGGTCGGCGAGATGACCGACCGCAAGGTCGAGCCGCGCTCCCTGGCGGACGGCCTGCGCGCCGACGGCCTGTCGACGGTGCTGGGCGGCGTCTTCAACACCTTCCCGTACACGGCGTACGCGCAGAACGTGGGCCTGGTCGGCATGACCCGTGTGCGCAGCCGCTGGGTGGTGGCGACTGCGGGCGGCATCCTCGTCCTGCTCGGGCTGCTGCCCAAGCTGGGCGCGGTGGTGGCGGCGATACCGGCGCCGGTGCTGGGCGGTGCGGGCCTGGTGATGTTCGGGACGGTCGCCGCGAGCGGCCTGCGGACCCTGGCCGGGGTGGACTTCAGGGGCAACCACAACCTGACGGTGGTGGCCGTCTCGGTGGCCATGGGCATGCTGCCGGTCGGTGTGCCGACGATCTACGAGAAGTTCCCCGACTGGTTCCAGACGGTGATGAACAGCGGCATCAGCGCCGGCTGCCTCACGGCGATCGCGCTGAACCTGCTCTTCAACCACCTGCCCGCGAGGGCCGGTTCAGGCACCGCCGAGACGGACGGCCTGCCGGGCGGCGGCGTCGAGAAGGGCGTCCAGGAGTCCCGGGAAGAGGTCGTCTAGGTCGTCCCTGCGCACGCCGTTCATCTTGGCCGTGCCCCGGTAGATCTGCCGGATCACCCCGCTCTCGCGCAGCACGCGGAAGTGGTGCGTGGTGGTGGACTTGGTGACCGGCAGGTCGAAGTGCGAACAGGAGAGCTCGTCGCCGACGGTGGCGAGCTCTCGCACGATGTGCAGCCGCAGCGGGTCGGACAGCGCGTGCAGCACACCTTCGAGACGGATCTCCTCGCGCGCCGGGTGCGGGAGGTCTCGGCTGCTGACAGCGGGGCTGGTCACGGCGGCTCCACTTCGTCGGGTGTCCCGGGTCGGCTCACCCTCGCCGACGGTTCCTCCATTGTACGAGATCTCTCGTAGTTTGACACCTCCCGTACTACGATGCCTATCGTACGAGTCGACGACTGGTCCCCGCGACGAATGGAGTCCGCCGTGAGCGCGCTCTTCCAGCCCTACGCCCTGCGCGATCTGACGATCCCGAACCGGGTGTGGATGCCCCCGATGTGCCAGTACTCGGCCGCACCGCAGGGCCCCGACATAGGCGCCCCCAACGACTGGCACTTCGCGCACTACGCGGCCCGCGCGGCCGGCGGCACGGGGCTGATCATCGTCGAGGCCACCGGCGTCAGCCCCGAGGGCCGGATCTCCCCGTGGGACCTGGGCATCTGGAACGACACCCAGGTCGAGGCGTTCCGCCGGATCACGCGCTTCCTGGTGTCGCAGGGCACCGTGCCGGCGATCCAGCTGGCTCACGCCGGCCGCAAGGCGTCGACCGACCAGCCCTGGAACGGCGGTGCGCCGGTCTGGCCGGACTCCTACGGCTGGCAGCCGGTGGCGCCGAGCGCGATCCCGTTCGCCGACGGGCACCCGGTGCCGACCGAGCTGACGGTCGCCGAGATCCAGGAGGTCGTGGGCCAGTTCGCGGACGCCGCGCGCCGCGCCCTCGCCGCCGGGTTCGAGATCGCCGAGATCCACGGCGCCCACGGCTATCTGATCAACGAGTTCCTCTCCCCGCACTCCAACCACCGCACCGACGAGTACGGCGGCTCGTACGAGAACCGCACCCGTTTCGCCCTCCAGGTCGTGGACGCCGTGCGCGCGGTGTGGCCGGACGACAAGCCGCTGTTCTTCCGCATCTCGGCGACGGACTGGCTGGAGGAGGGCGGCTGGACCGCCGACGACACCGTCCGCTTCGCCGCCGATCTGAAGGCCCACGGCATCGACCTGCTGGACGTCTCGACCGGCGGCAACGCCTCCGGCGCCCGCATCCCGGTCGGCCCCGGCTACCAGGTGCCGTTCGCGGCGCGCGTGAAGGCGGAGACCTCGCTGCCGGTCGCCGCCGTGGGCCTGATCACCGACGCCGAACAGGCCGAGAAGATCGTCGCGAACAGCGAGGCGGACGCCGTCCTCCTCGGCCGCGAACTCCTGCGCAACCCCTCGTGGGCCCGGCACGCTGCTCGGGAGCTGGGCGGGGACGCGCATGTGCCGGACCAGTACCACCGGTCCGTCTGATCGCCGACTCGCAGGTGGGGGGACCTGACTCGTCGTACGGCCGCTGATCGTTCGCGACGAGTCGGGTCACCCCTGGTCACCGGATGCCGGGCGGCTCGATCAACCAGCCGTGCAGAACGTTCCATTGAGCGTGAAGGCACCCGGCGCGAGCCTCGCGCCGCAGGAGGCGTTGGTGGTGGCGGTCACCTTGCAGGCGCCCGGCTGGGGTTGAGGGGCACGGTCGCCGGTGCCGCCGTAGCGGGTGCGGGTCCAGCCGGACTGGGGTGTGTCCGTGGCGGCCGGGGTCCGGCTCACCCCCTGGACATTCGTCCACTGCTTGATCATCTCTCCGAAGTTGGGGTAGCGCAGGACGTCGCCCTCGGTGCCGTGCCACAGCTGCATGCGGGGCCGGGGGCCCAGGTAGCCGGGGTGGGCGGCGCGGGCGATGTCGCCCCACTGCTGCGCGGTGCGGGTGACCGCGCCCTGGGCGCAGGCGGTCCGGGACGTAGAGGTACATCCGCAGGTTGCCGGGGTTGGCGCCGAAGTCGGTGTCCTGGGTCAGCGTCACGCTGGGGACGACGTCGGCAGCCTCGGTGCGGGCGGCGGCCGAGGGGGCGGCGACGAGCATGCGAGGGCATCGACACACCCATCACGGAAGCGCTCCCACACCGGCATCCAGAGAGCCCTTGCTCCCCACCAGGACTGACTGAATTCTTCCGCGCAAAGCGTTGACCAGAAAGCGCTTACCCCATACGTTCCGTTCAGCAGTGTGACCGAGCCGCTCGGCAGCACCCCCACATGGCCACCCTGCCCGCGCGCGGCGTTCTCCATGACGCACATCGTTCATGTACATGATCGAGTCGCTCCTCCCGAAGGGACGCACCCGCATGCGAACTCTCCCCCCACGTGCACGCCCGCAAAGAACCGCACTGGTGACGGCAGCCGTGGCCGCCCTCGCCACCGCGGCCGCCCTCGCCCTGCCGCAGCCCGCCGGGGCGGCCGAGACCACGCCGGTCGGATTCGGTGCGGGGACGACCGGCGGCGGCAGCTCCTCGGCGGTCACCGTCTCCACCGTGGACGCCTTCAAGGCGGCGGTGACGGGCGGCTCGGCCAAGGTGGTCCGGGTCAACGGCCTGATCCCGCTGAGCGGTCAGGTCGACGTCGGCTCCAACACGACGGTGCTGGGCGTGGGTTCGTCGTCCGGGATCACCGGCGGCGGACTCCGGCTGAAGAACGTCACCAACGTCGTCGTGCGCAACCTGAACATCAGCAAGCCGGTGGCACCGTCCGACGGCATCACGGTCCAGGCGTCGACGAAGGTGTGGATCGACCACAACTCCTTCTCGGCCGACCGCGATCACGACAAGGACTACTACGACGGTCTGCTGGACATCAATCACGGCTCGGACGACGTCACGGTGTCCTGGAACACCTTCAAGGACCACTTCAAGGGCTCGCTCGTCGGACACAGCGACAACAACGCGAGCGAGGACACCGGGCATCTGAAGGTGACGTACCACCACAACCTGTTCAGCAACGTCTACTCGCGCATCCCCAGCCTGCGCTTCGGCACCGGGCACTTCTACAACAACTACGTGACCGGCGCCGACACCGCCTGCCACTCGCGCATGGGCGCCCAGATGCTCGTGGAGAACAACGTCTTCCGCGACACCAAGATCGCCGTCACCACGAACCGCAGCAGCGACGTGGACGGTTACGCCAATCTGCGCGGCAACGATCTCGGCGGGGCCGCGACCGAGATCTCCCAGGCCGGCACCTTCACCACGCCGCCCTACAGCTACACCGCGGAGTCCGCGTCCAGCGTCGTCGCCTCGGTGACGGGCGGCGCGGGCGCCGGAAAGATCTGACCACCCCACCACCGGAAGAAGGCATCGGGACATGACTTCACCAGCAAAGCCCCGCGCCCGCCGGCGCGCGCTGACCGGCGGTCTGGCCGCACTCGGAATCTCGTCTGTCATGATCACGACACTCGGGGCACCGCCGGCGAGCGCCGCCACCTGGCCGACGGCCGCCGGCAGCCAGCCCGTGAGCTCGACCATCCAGGTGTCCGGCGTCCGCGACGGCGGCATGGTCCGCTACTACGGCAGCGGCGACCTGGCCGGCGACGGGCAGGAGGAGGGCCAGGACCCGATCTTCGAGCTCGCGGCCGGCGCGACCCTGAAGAACGTCATCATCGGCGCGCCCGGCGCCGACGGCATCCACTGCGAGGGCAACTGCACCCTGCAGAACGTGTGGTGGGAGGACGTCGGCGAGGACGCCGCCACCTTCCGCGGCGGCTCCACCTACACCGTGACCGGCGGCGGCGCGAAGAAGGCGGCCGACAAGGTCTTCCAGCACAACGGGCCCGGCACGCTGAACATCTCCAACTTCGCGGTCAGCGAGTTCAAGACGCTGTACCGCTCGTGCGGCGACTGCTCCACGCAGTACACGCGCAAGGTCAACCTCAGCAACATCGAGGTGACCGGCACGGGGTCCACGGCCCGTCTCGTCGGCATCAACGTCAACCGGGGCGACGTGGCGACGCTGCGCGGCATCACGATCCTCAACGACGCGAGCCGCAAGGTCGTCCCGTGCCAGAAATACAACAACAACACGGCTGTCGGGACGGGGCCGGACAGCACGAACTGCCTGTACTCCACCTCGGACATCACCTACAGGTAGCCCCGATCGGCAGGTAGTCCCCCCACGGTGAAGGCGGCCGTCCGAAGCATCCCCGCACGGCGCTTCGGGCGGCCGTCGCGTTACTCCGGGCGGGCACGGCACGTGCGCGTACCGGCCGCGGCTTCCCGTCCGTCACGCGCGCGTGGGCCCCTCGACCGGCTCCCTCGCCTCACGCGCGCGTACGTCCTGCGCCAACTCCCGCCGGTAGTCGTCGTACGCGGCGCGCAGTCGCGTGCCCGGCCAGTCGGCGGGCAGGAGTTCGGGGGGCAGCACCGGGTCGGCGAGCAGGTGCCGCACGACGGCCGCGAAGGCGGTGAAGCGGTCGGACGGCCGTCGCGCACGGGCGACATGGGCGAGCAGGGCGTGCCCCGTGCCGGCCCAGGCGTCCAGCGGCCACAGGCTCACGGTGAGCTCCTGTGCGGGGCGGTCGGGGCGGGCCGTGTAGTGCTGGGCCACCTGGTCGAGGCCGGCCGGCAGGGGGCGGAGCAGGTTGGCCGGTCGCAGCCAGACGCCCTCGCGCAGTTCGGCGAGCCGCAGGCGGGTCAGCTCGGTGCGCAGTTCCGCACGTTCGGCGGCGCCCCGACCCGTGGCCGTGACCACGACCATCTCCCAGTCGCCGGCCCACTGCCGGGTCCCGGGGTGGACGGCGTCGTCCTGACGTCGCTGGCGTGCCAGCAGCCGGTCGCTGAGGCCGTACACCGTGTCCGCGCGGCGCAGATCGCCGGCCGCCACCATCCGGCTGAGCGCGGCCCGCAGGGTGGACCCCGCGATCCCGAACGGCTCCACGCTGTTCACCAGGTCCTTCACCGGCAGCTCGGGCGGATGCAGTCCCAGCAGCAGGCTGAGCACGACCGACCGGGCGGACAGCGGGCGCAGCTCCACCTCGTCGGCCTGCGGTGACGCGTTGTTCGGCATGGCCAGGTACCTTACGTGGAAACTCTGCGTATTACAGGATTGTTGCAACCGTAGCTATGGTGCAACACTGGCGGCATGGTCTCGATAGCCGCGCAGGAGCAGTCCGGGCAGTACGCCACGCACGACGTCACCAACCAGCCCCCTCCCCTGACGCCGTACGACGCGTCGGAGGACACGGCCCTGATCGAAGGGCTGCGCCGGGAGGGTGCCGGATGGGCCGAGGAGGACATCCGGCGGCTCGGCCTGCGGGCCGGGAGCGCGGAGGCGCAGGAGTGGGGTGAGCTGGCCAACCGGCACGAGCCGGAGTTGCGTACGCACGACCGGTACGGCCATCGCGTCGACGAGGTCGAGTTCCATCCGAGCTGGCATCACCTGATGCGGGTCGCCGTCGGCGAGGGCCTCGCTGCGGCGCCCTGGGCGGACGAGCGGCCCGGCGCGCATGTCGCCCGGACCGCGGGCGGACTGGTGTGGGGGCACACCGAGGCCGGGCACGGCTGTCCGACGTCGATGACGTACGCGGCGGTTCCCGTGCTGCGCCGGCAGCCCGAGCTCGCGAAGGTCTACGAACCCCTGCTGACCAGCCGGGAGTACGACCCCGGGCTGCGCGTGCCGACCGAGAAGCGGGGTCTGCTCGCGGGCATGGGGATGACCGAGAAGCAGGGCGGGTCGGATGTCCGTACGAACACGACCAGGGCCTGGCCGACCGCCGAGCCCGGCGTGTACACGCTGCGCGGGCACAAGTGGTTCACGTCGGCGCCCATGTGCGACGTCTTCCTGGTGCTGGCCCAGGCTCCCGGCGGACTGTCCTGCTTCCTCGTACCGCGCGTCCTGCCCGACGGCAGCCGCAACACCTTCCGCATCCAGCGTCTGAAGGACAAGCTGGGCAACCGCTCCAACGCCTCCTCCGAGCCGGAGTTCGACGGGACCGTCGCCTGGCTGGTCGGGCTCGAGGGACGCGGTGTGAAGACGATCATCGAGATGGTCAACTGCACCCGCCTCGACTGCGTGATGTCGTCGGCGGTGCTGATGCGCAAGACGCTCGTCGAGGCGGGGCACCATGTCCGCCACCGCAGCGCCTTCGGCGCCCGGCTGATCGACCAGCCCCTGATGCGCAACGTCCTCGCCGACCTGGCCCTGGAGTCCGAGGCGGCGACGACCCTCACGCTACGGCTGGCCGGCGCGGCAGACCGGGTGGTGCGCGGGGCCGACACGGACGGGACCGAGACGGCGTTCCGCCGGATCGCGACGGCCGTCGGCAAGTACTGGGTCACCAAGCGGGGCCCGGCCTTCACGGCGGAGGCCCTGGAGTGCCTGGGCGGCAACGGCTACGTCGAGGATTCGGGCATGCCCCGCCACTACCGCGAGGCTCCCCTGCTGTCGATCTGGGAGGGCTCGGGGAACGTCAACGCCCTCGACGTCCTGCGGGCGTTGGGCAAGGAGCAGGGCACCGCCGAGGCCCTCTTCGCCGAACTGGCCACGGCGCGCGGGGCGGACGCCCGGCTGGACGCGGCCGTCGTCCGTCTGAAGGACATGCTGGCCACGGGCTCCGAGGCGGGTGCCCGCCGCCTGGTCGAGCAGATGGCCCTGACCCTCCAGGCCTCCCTGCTGGTCCGGCACGCCCCCGCGGCGGTCGCCGACGCGTTCTGCGCGACCCGGCTCGCCGGCGAATGGGGGCACGCGTTCGGAACGCTGCCCGACACGGCCGACGTGGACGGGATTCTGGAGCGGGCGCTGCCGGGTCAGGGGTGAGATCCCCGGGGCGGGCGCTGCCGGGCAAGCTCTTCGAGCAGGGGGACCCCCGGACGGGCTGAAAATCCAGCCCCTCCGGCGTTTGAGGAGCGGGGTCTGGGGCGGAGCCCCAGAGGATGGGCCGGGTAGGGGCGGCGGGGCGAGGAAACCCGTGCTCAGCCATCACCCCCTGGTCCGCCCACCCCACAACGGACCGAACCGCGCCCATTCATGGCCCCATTGGTCGATGCGGCGGCTCTCCAGGCGGCTGCGGAGAGCCCGGCCCGCGACGAAGGGGACGCACGCGGCGCAGACGCCCGCGATGCCGCCGACCAGGGTGGCCCGGGTGCGCGCCTCGGAGGGCGTGGCGGGCCTGGTCACCAGGCGGCCCTGGGGATCGGTCCAGACGGTGACCGGTGTGCCGACACCGCTGCCGGGGTGGACCCGGGCCTGGCCGGTGTGCGAAGAACCGTCCCGGGCGCTCCAGCGCACCTTCGCCCAGACCTGGTCGCTGCTGGACGTACTGGAGCGCGACTCGGCCGTGCCCGGCGCCTGTTCGGTCAGCAGGGCCACCACGGGCCGCCATTCGACGCGCTCCCTGGCCATGCCCTGCTCCACCGTACGGGCCGTCGTCAGACCCGCGAGCACTCCGGCGAGGACGGTGAGCACCCAGGCGGCGAGCAGCACCCAGGCCTCCACCGCGTCGGCCCGGCGCTTGAGCGGATTGCGCCGCCAACGCCACAGCCACACCTGCGGACCACGGAACGCCATCGAAGGCTTCCTCCTCATGAGCGCACGAGCATCCGTACCGACCTCCCTCCCATACGGGAGACGGCGGGCGGATGCTCACGGCACCTGCGGGAGTCGACGGTGGCACGGGTCACGCGGCCCGGACGGCGTCTTCGTGAAAGGGGCCCGCGGCGCGTGGCGGCGAGCTATCATCGCCGCCCTGACCTGCGAAGTCTTCGTTTGCAGAGGTGACTGTCAGTGCCGGGGTGCAGACTGGCCGGTGTCTGAGACAAAGGCGTCGCGGAGGTGATCGGCATGACCGAGGTATTGCTCGCCGTGGGGACCCGTAAGGGCCTGTTCATCGGGCGCAGGCGAGGTGGCACCTGGGAGTTCGACGAGAGTCCCTACTTCAACGCCCAGGCCGTGTACTCGGTCGCCATCGACACCCGGGGCGAGCGCCCGCGGCTGCTGGCCGGCGGCGACAGCGCGCACTGGGGCCCGTCGGTGTTCCACTCCGACGACCTGGGCCGCACCTGGACCGAACCGGCCCAGCCGGCCGTCAAGTTCCCCAAGGACACGGAAGCCTCCCTGGAGCGGGTGTGGCAGCTGCACCCGGCGGCCGCGGAGCCGGACGTGGTGTACGCGGGCACGGAACCGGCTGCGCTGTACCGCTCGGCGGACCGCGGCGAGACCTTCGACCTCGTCCGCCCGCTGTGGGAGCACCCGACCCGGTCCAAGTGGGTGCCGGGCGGCGGCGGTGAGGGCCTGCACACGGTGATCACCGACAAGCGCGACCCGAAGGCCGTGACGGTCGCCGTCTCGACCGCCGGAGTGTTCAGGACGGCCGACGGGGGCGCTAGCTGGGCGCCGTCCAACTCGGGTGTCTCCGCGGTGTTCCTGCCGGATCCGAACCCGGAGTTCGGCCAGTGCGTGCACAAGATCGCGCAGGACTCGGCCGACGCCGACCGGCTGTATCTCCAGAACCACTGGGGCGTGTACCGCAGCGACGACGCGGGCGCGCACTGGACCGACATCGGCGAGGGCCTGCCGTCCACGTTCGGCTTCGCGGCGGCCGCCCACCCGCACCGTGGCGAGACGGCGTATGTCTTCCCGATCAACGCCGACTCCGACCGCGTCCCGGCCGACCGCCGCTGTCGCGTCTTCCGTACGGCGGACGCGGGCAAGAGCTGGGAGCCACTGTCGACGGGGCTGCCTGCGGGGGACCACTACGGCACGGTGCTGCGCGACGCGATGTGCACGGACGACGCGGACCCGGCGGGCGTGTACTTCGGCAATCGCAACGGCGAGGTGTTCGGGTCGGCCGACGACGGCGACAGCTGGCAGCAGTTGGCGTCGCACCTGCCGGACGTGCTGTGCGTCAGGGCCGCGGTGGTCGCATGAGCCATCAGGGCTTAGGGGCGGGCCTTGGCCACTGGTTGATCACCGCTGCCCGTACGGCAGTAGGGTGACGCCCGTGGCACCACGACCCTTGCATGAAATCGTCGAAGCGGGCTGGGCGAAAGCTCTGGAACCCGTTGCCGATCGGATCGCCGCGATGGGCGACTTCCTGCGCGCGGAGATCGCCGCGGGACGCACCTATCTGCCGGCCGGACCGAATGTCCTACGGGCCTTTCAACAGCCCTTCGACGAGGTGCGGGTCCTGATCGTCGGACAGGACCCGTACCCGACCCCGGGCCATGCCGTGGGGCTTTCCTTCTCGGTGGCGCCCGAGGTGCGTCCGCTGCCCGGCAGCCTCATCAACATCTACCGGGAGCTGAACACCGACCTGGGGCTGGCGCAGCCGTCCAACGGCGATCTGACGCACTGGACCCAGCAGGGCGTGCTGCTGCTCAACAGGGCGCTCACCACGGCTCCGCGCAAGCCCGGCGCCCATCGCGGTCAGGGCTGGGAAGAGGTCACCGAGCAGGCCATTCGCGCACTCGCCGCACGCGGCAAGCCGCTGGTCTCCGTCCTGTGGGGCCGCGACGCCCGCAACCTCCGCCCGCTCCTCGGCAACCTCCCCTCGGTGGAGTCCGCCCACCCCTCCCCCATGTCCGCCGACCGCGGCTTCTTCGGCTCCCGCCCGTTCAGCCGCGCCAACGACCTCCTGATCGGCCAAGGAGGCCAGCCGGTGGACTGGCGCCTGCCGTGACCGGCCCCGCCGGTTTCATCGCGGTGGACTCCGGCGGCTCCGGCATGCGGGTCGTCGTCGGCGTCGTCGGCCGTGGTGTTCCGGTGTGTCGGGAGTCCCGCGAGCCGGTGCGGACCGGGGAGCGGGGCATCGATGCCGGGCACTTCATGGAGCAGCTCGTGCCCATGGTGCGAGGGGCGCTGGCCGAGGCGGGGGGCGCCGTACCGCGTGCGGTCGCCGTCGGGGCGGCCGGGTTCGCCAGCCTGGGAGAGGGGCTGCGTGCCGAACTGCCGGGCGCGTTGGAGCGCGAGTTCGGCGTCCGGCGGGTCGCCCTGGTCGCCGATGCCGTCACCGCGTATGTGGGCGCCCTCGGTCCGCGGCCGGGTGCGGTCGTGGCGGCGGGCACGGGGCTGATCGCGATCGGCACCGACCTGACGCACTGGCGTCGTGCGGACGGCTGGGGGCATCTTCTCGGCGACTGCGGCGGCGGTGCCTGGATCGGACGTGCCGGGCTGGAGGCGGCGCTGCGCGCACACGACGGACGGCCCGACGGATCGACGGAGTTGCTGGCTCGCGCCCAGGAAGTGTTCGGCCCGGTGCGGGGGTTGCCCGGCAGGCTCTACCCACGCCCGGACCGCCCCGCCGTCCTCGCCTCCTTCGCTCCCGAGGTAGCCGCCTGCGCCGCCGGCGACCCCGTCGCCGCGGACATCCTGCGGGCAGCCGCACGGCACATGGCGGACTCGGCGGCCGCCGTCTGCCCCACCACCGGTGACCCCCAAGTCGCCGTCACCGGTGGCCTGTTGAACATGGGCGCGCCTCTTGTCGTACCTTTGGAAGAGGAGTTGTCGAAGCGTCTGCCGCACGCGCGGCGGGTGCCGGCCGGCGGGGATCCGTTGCAGGGCGCGGTGCGTATCGCGACCGACCTGGCGACGGGCGAGCTGGCTCTGCCGAGTGACGAGGCGATGCTCTGCGTGGTGACCGACAAGGGGGACTGATCCCACTACGCCGCCCACTTCCACACCGTAGGTAACTCAATCAGACAAAAGCGGACGGATACCGCTCACCTGCACCCTCCCCGAACAGGGGAGCCCAAGAAGCCAGTAACATGCGTCGCCATGAGCTCCCCCACTGGGCCCGCGTCCGGCCTGCCAGTACGAATGCCGCGACCTCGTCAGCCCGGGCGGCACCGCCGACCCGAGCCCCTGGCGGCTCCCGAGGGTGCGCCCTCACTCGTCCTCGCGGTGCCGGGCACGCCGAGCGCCGCCACCCGCGGTCTCGCCGAGGAGGTCGTGAGCATCGCCCGCTCCGAGCTCCCGGGTCTCGACGCCCGGATCGGGTACGTCGACGGCGACGACGGGGAGTTCCCCACGCTCCAGTCGGTGCTCGTGCACGCGGCCGAGGAGCGCACCGCCCGCTATGAGCAGGCGATCGCTGCTGGTGTGGAGGCCAAGGAGCCGGAAGGCCCCGTCGCCGTCGTCGTGCCGCTGCTCGCCGGCCCGGACGGCGCGCTGCTGCGCGTCATCCGCCAGGCCGTGATGGACAGCCGTGTCGCGGCCGACCTGACGGATGTGCTCGGCCCGCACCCGCTGCTCGCCGAGGCACTGCACGTGCGCCTGTCGGAGGCCGGTCTGGCCCGCGCCGACCGCGCCCGTCTGTTCACCGTGGCCACGGCCGCGGACGGCATCATCCTGGCGTCCGTGGGCGGCGAGGAGGCCGTGCAGGCGGCCGGGATCACCGGCATGCTGCTCGCCGCGCGCCTGGCCGTGCCGGTGATGGCGGCGGCTCTGGACCAGGAGGGCTCGATCACGGCCGTCGCCGAGCAGCTGCGGTCCTCGGGCTCGCAGCAGCTGGCGCTGGCGCCGTACCTGATAGGGCCGGAGATCGACCCGAGCCTGATCGCGGAGGCCGCGCACGAGGCGGGCTGCTCCGCCGCCGAGGCGCTCGGCGCGTACCCGGCGATCGGCAAGCTCGCCCTGTCGAAGTACACGACGGCGCTGGGCATCGCCCCGCCGCAGCCGCAGGGCACGCCGGTCCGCTGACGCCCACGTCACAGCCGTAACGCCGAAGGGCCCGCTCCCCAGCCGGGGAGCGGGCCCTTCGGCATCCGGTCAGGCGGCCGGGTCGGGGCCGGGTCCGAAGACCACGCAGGACGCCGCGGGCACCTCGATGGAGCCCTCGTACCGCGGGAGTCCCCGGTCGGGGTCCAGGGCGAACCAGGACACGTCTCCGGAGCGCTCGTTCGCCACGTACAGGAACCCGTCCGCCTCTGCCAGCGCGCGTGGCCAGTGGCCGGCGCAGGGCACCGTCCCGACCAGCCGCAGTTCCTCGTCCTCGACGGCGAACGTGGACAGCACGTCCTCGCCGCGGGTGGCGGTCCACACGAAGCGCCCGTCGGGCGAGGCGACGATCCCCGACGGATAGGCGTCGCCGGCCGGGGCGCCCGGCAGCACCGGCGTCTCCGTGAGCGGCTTGAGCGTGCCGTCGTCGGCGTCCCAGTGGCAGACGGTGACCGTGGGGGTGAGTTCGTTGACGACGTACGCGTACCGGCCGTGCGGATGGAAGGCCAGATGGCGGGGGCCCGAGCCGGGGCGCAGGGCGATCTCCCGGTACACGTCGAGCGTGCCCTCGGTCAGGGTGCACACCCGGACCGAGTCGGTGCCGAGATCGACGCTGACGGCCCAGCGGCCGCTCGGGTCGCTCAGCACCTGGTGGGCATGCGGGCCCTGCTGGCGTGGTGTGTGGGGGCCCGAGCCGGTGTGCCGGAGGACGGCGGGCGGGGCATCCGCGAGGGTGCCGTCCGAGCGGACGGGCACGGCGGTGACGCTGCCGGAGCCGTAGTTCGCGGTCAGGACGTGGCCGGCGAACACGCTGAGGTGCGTGGGCCCGCTGCCGCCCACCGGGACCGGCGAGCCGACGAGCTCGGGCTTGCCGCCGTTCACGCGGTACGCGACCACCGCGCCCTCGGCGGTCTCGCTGACCGCGTAGAGCGTGTCGCCGGCGGGCGACAGGGCCAGGTACGCGGGGTCGGGCACATCGCGCACACCGCTGAGGACGGTCAGCGCGCCGTTGTCCGCGGCCACGGCCGCCGTCGTGATGCCATGACCTCCGGCTGCCGTGAACGATCCGATGTAGGCCCGTCTCCCCCGCCTGCCGACGTCTGCCACCGCTGTCCCCTTCCGGTCGGGTGCCGTCCGGGCTGACGGTAGCAGCGGATCATCATCGGTCTAGACCAAGGTCGCCTGATCGTCGGCGAGTTCGCGTCACTCTCCGCCCTCGCCGCGCGTCACTCTCCGTAGGGGGCCTCGTGTCACGCTCCGCACGAGCCTCACCTCGCGTTTCCCCGGCGGGACCCGCCCGCGGGCCGCTCCCGCGCGGCTCGCGGGCTGGTGGGTCCGACGGATGCGGGGTTACCCGCGAGATGCCCTGATCCACCCTCTCGGTGGCCGATGAAGCGACACGGCCGTGCTCGGCGTGGCTCCGGCCGCCTGGTCTCAGGCGCCGACGAGCGGTGAACCCGACGGCGTCCGCAGGGGCTGGGCGAGTTCGACGAGGGCGCGCTCCAGGCCGTGCAGATGGGCCAGCGCGGGGTCGGCGGCCGTGGGCTGCGCGGTGGGGGCGGTGACGTCCGCGCCGCCGGTCAGGGCCTCGACGGCGGCCTCGACGCGCCAGCACGCGGCGGCCAGGCGGGCGTCGTGCGAGGCCACGGGGTCGCCGGCCACTGCGGCCAGGCCCCGGATCTCCCGGGCGCAGTCGTCGAGCAGGTCCAGCACCCGGCGGGCGCGCCGCTTGCGGGCCGGCATCGGGTTCAGCGGGTGCACGAGTGGGGCGACCGACAGCCGTACCCGGCCGAGCAGCCGCTCCAGCTCGGCCACCCGCGAGCCCGGGTCGGCACTCTCGTCGCCCGCGAGGCGTGCGGCGGCCTCGGCGGTGGCGGCGTGGACGCAGCGCAGGGCGCGCTGGATCCAGGCGTCGGTGATGGCGTGCGTGGTGACGGGCAGGACGAACAGCACGGCCAGCACGGCGCCGATCGCCCCGACGCCGGTCTCGGCGAGTCGCAGCGCCAGCAGGGCGGGTTCGAGGACGCCGAGGAGGCCGTAGAGGAGCTCGGCGAGCAGGGTGACGCTGAGCATCATCCAGGTGTAGGAGACGGCGGCCGTGTAGAAGATGCCGAAGACGCACACGGCGAGGAGCACGGCCGTCGGGACCGCCGCCCCCTGCAGCGGGACGGCGACGAGCAGACCGAGGCCGATGCCGATCACCGTGCCGAGGACCCGGCGGAAGCCGCGGACCAGGGTCTCGCCGCGCGAGGTGGTGTTGACGAAGATCCACCAGGTGGCGCCGACGGCCCAGTACCAGCGCTGCCCGGACACCAGCTGCCCCACGACGAGGGCGAAGCCCGCGCCCGCGGTCGCCTGGATCGCCTGGCGCGTGGTCACGCGGGCCAGTCCGCCGCCGCCCGGCGGTGCGGGTACGGGCGCCGGGGGCATCCGGCGCTCGTAGCACCACAGCCCGAACCGCACCGCGGCCGCGGTCAGCAGGGACAGCAGTACGGCGGCGTAGAGCTCGGGCAGCTGTCCCGGGGTGGCGTGCAGGAACTGCGCCACGAAGAAGGTCATGAACGCGAACACGCCGAGGCTGTGCCCGCGCGGCCCCCAGCGGCGGGCGTACACGCCGGCGCCGACGACGGCGAGGAAGGTGAAGTCGCGGGCGACGGGGTGGTCGTGCAGCTCGGCCGCCGCCGCGAGCACGGGCAGGCCGACGAGCGGCAGCAGCGCGGTGGTGACCGCCTGCCCGCGGACCGTGGTGTCGGTGACGGTGAACAGGGCGAGCAGTGCGGCGAGCCCGCCGGTGACCGCGCCGACGAGGGAGGTTCCGGCCAGCGCGCAGACGACGACCGCGAGCCCGATGCCGAGGACGGCCCGCGTGGCGGAGCGCAGCCGCGCCCGCCCCGGGTCCGGCGCCACGAACACCCTCTTCAGCACTGTTTACGCCCCTTCGCCACCGGCATGAAAAAGGCGCCGCGGGAACCCGCAGCGCCATCGACCGGGTCCATTGCAGCATCAACGTGCAGACTGGCTCAAGTGACGCCCGATATGGTGGGCCATTGGTACAGGCATATCGGTCCCGGCTCGTCCATCAGCGAGCCAACGGACCACACGCGCAGAGAGGCCGCGACACCATGGCCGTGGACGAGCTCGACACCCGCATCCTGCGGCTTCTGCTGGAACAGCCCCGCACCAGCGTGCGTGAGTACGCCCGCATCCTCGGCGTCGCGCGCGGCACGCTCCAGGCCCGGCTCGACCGGCTGGAGCGGGACGGTGTGATCACCGGCACCGGGCCGACGCTGTCGCCCGCCGCCCTCGGCCAT
The DNA here is from genome assembly GCF_045039535.1 of Streptomyces sp. NBC_01092. Lineage (NCBI taxonomy): Bacteria > Bacillati > Actinomycetota > Actinomycetes > Kitasatosporales > Streptomycetaceae > Streptomyces > Streptomyces sp. NBC_01092. The sequence continues at coordinate 1,466,251 of NZ_CP108659.1, forward strand.
CCGGTGCTCGCGTTCGTGCACATCGAGGTGACCCAGGGCCATCTCGACGACGTGGGCGACGCGCTCGCCGCCGTCCCGGAGATCGTCGAGGCCTTCTCGATCACGGGCGGCGGGGACCTGCTGACCCGGGTGGTGGCCCGCGACAACGCCCACCTGGAGGACGTGATCCAGAAGCTGATCAGCCTGCCCGGCGTGGTCCGCACCCGCTCCGAGGTGGCCCTGCGCGAGCGGGTCACATACCGGCTGCTGCCGCTCGTGGAGTCGATCGGGCGGGCGGCAGCACGGAAATGACCTTTGACATCCTGGGCCCATGAGCGGACTCAGCGGCATTTCGGTCATCTTCGATCTCGACGGAACACTCGTGGACAGCGAGCCCAACTACTACGAGGCGGGCCGCCAGACCCTGGCCGAGCACGGCGTGCCCGACTTCACCTGGGCGGACCACGAGCGCTATGTCGGCATCAGCACGCTGGAGACGGTCACGCTCTGGAAGCGGGAGTACGGCCTCGACGCCTCCGTCGAGGAACTGCTCGCCGCCAAGAACCGCCGCTATCTGGAACTCGCCCGCACGGCCACGCGCGCGTACCCCGAGATGCGCAAGTTCGTGGAGCTGTTGTCGACCGAGGGCGTGCCGATGGCCGTGGCCTCGGGTTCCTCGCACCAGGCCATCACGGCGATCCTGACCGGGACGGGCCTCGACGCCCACCTGCGCACCGTCCTCTCGGCCGACGAGGTCGACCACGGCAAGCCGGCCCCCGACGTCTTCCTGGAGGCGGCCCGCCGGCTCGGCACACCCCCGGCCCGGTGTGTGGTCGTCGAGGACGCCGCCCCGGGCGCCGCCGCCGCGGACGCGGCCGGCATGCGGTGCATCGCGGTTCCCTACGTGGCCGCCCAGGCGGACGCCCCGGAGTTCGCGACGGCCGGGCTGTTGCTGCGGGGCGGGCAGTCGGAGTTCACGGCGCGGGCGGCATACGACTGGCTCGTGAGGTCGACGGCCTCCGACTGAGCCGCGCGACCCGTTCCGCCCAACTGAGCTGCCAATTAACACCTTTTGCGACCATTGGCAAGCGGTGGGACGATGGTGAGCGTAGGCGCGCTCACAGGAGAGACAAGTGACTTCAGGGCAAGGTGACGCGCCCGAGGTGGAGTTCGTCGAGGCCTTGGTGGAGCTGCGGGCCGAAGCGTCTGTGCGCGATCTGGTCGCGTGGTGTTCCCGCTACGGCATCGACGTGGTGCCCATGGCCGCCGGAACGCTCATCACCGGTTCGGGCCGGCAGTTCGCGGAGGCGTTCGGGGCGCCCGTCGAGGACCGTTCGCGGCCGAGGACGCTGCCCGTTCCCCCGGGACTCGATTCCACCGCGAGGTCCGTCACCGTCCTGCCGACTCCCACGCTCGGCGTGCGTGACCGGCTGCCGTGACCGTGCGTCCGGGCGCCACTTCCCGGAGGGACCGATGGCTGCGAAGACGCCGACATACGAGCAGAACGTTCCGGACACCGTCTACGGCTATGTGTCGGCGCGGTCGCGGGGCGGGGTATCGATGACCGAGGCGGCGAGTCCCTTGTCGGCCCGGCCTTTCCACGCCGAGAGGGACGTCAGGGAGCGGGCCGAGGAGCATGCGCGGCAGGCCGGTCTGACCGTGACGGCCGAGAGCATGCTCGGATTCACCGTGGCCGGCACGCCGGCGGCGTTCGAGCAGCTGACCACCGGCAGGATCGTGAGCTACGAGGTTCAGCAGCGGGTCGAGATGGGCCGGCAGCGTTCCGTGACGCATCTCGACATCGTCGGCGACCGTCAGCCGAGTGCCCTCGGCATCGGTGCCGCGCCGGGAGAGGCGAGCATCGAGGCCGTCGCGCTGGAGGAACCGCGCATACCGATGCGGCTCGTTCCGGCGACGGCGCGGCCTCCGCTGGTCGCGAAGTTCCATCTCACGCTTCCGGACGACGTGGCCCGACTCCTGGGCGCCACGCCCGCGCACGAGCGGGGGCACGTCGGACGCGGAGTGCGGGTCGCCATGGTCGACACAGGACAGGCGCCGCACGCCCACTTCACGACGCACGGCTACGACATCACCCCGACCGTGGCGCTCGCCCCGGGGACGAGCCCCGACGAGGACCCGGTGGGGCACGGCACGGGCGAGTCGGCGAACATCTTCGCCGTGGCACCCGGCGCGCGTCTGCTGCCGTACCGCGGCAGCGACCGGAACGGCAGGCTCACCGCCGCCATGGCGGCCTTCGTCCGGGCGAAGGCCGAAGAGCCGCGGGTACTGACGAACTCCTGGGGCGGGCGGGTCGGCTTCCCCGAGGAGGGACCCCTGCCGGAGACCCACCGGGTGTGGGCGCTGGAGATCCTGGACGCGGTGGAGCAGGGCATCGTCGTCGTCTTCGCGTCGGGCAACGGGCATTTCTCGATCGAGCCGCAGGTGCCCGGGGTGCTGTCGGTCGGCGGGGCCTTCTCCGATCCGCAGGGCAAGTTGCGGGCGTCGGACTACACGAGCGGCTACGCCAGCCCCTGGTTCGACGGCGTCGTCGTCCCCACGGTCTCCGGGCTGGTCGGCCTGGCGCCCCTGGCCCAGTATCTGATGCTCCCGATACCGCCCGGCTGCTCGATCGACGTCGCGGAGAGCGACGAGGGCGACGGGACGACCCACGACGACGGCTGGGCACTGTTCTCCGGCTCGTCGGCGGCCGCGCCCCAGATCGCGGGAGCGGCGGCGCTGCTCCTGGAGGCCCGCCCGGGACTCACGCCGCGCCAGGTGGCCGAAGCATTGGCCAGGACCGCCACCGACGTCACCACCGGCAAGAACGCCTTCGGCATCCCGGCCCGCCGCGGCCCGGACGAGGCCACCGGGGCGGGGCTGGTGAACGTGAGCGCGGCGCTGGACTTCGCCCTGACCCACAACCCATAGACAGCCGCCGGACCGTCCAATCCACATCCGCCGGATCACCCGAGTGCCAATCCCGTCAGCACCGTTGACGCCTCCTCACCTCACGCATAGCGTCTGGTCGACCATCCGTACATTGTTCGTGATTACGAACAAGGCGACCCGCGTGGAGGAGCACCCATGGCACCGCCCCTCTCCAGAAGATCCCTTCTCCAGGCCGCCGCGCTCGCCGCGGCGGCCCCCGCGATCAGCCACACGGCAACCGGCAGGGCAGCGGCCGCCGTTCAGGAGGCGCAGGCCGTGACCGCCGTTCCGTCCGCCTGGTCCGTGCAGCCCTTCGCCCTGGACGACGTGGTCCTGCGGCCCGGACTCCTCGCCGACAAGCGGCAGTTGATGCTCGATCACGCCCGGGGCTACGACGTCAACCGGCTGCTCCAGGTGTTCCGCGCCAACGCCGGGCTCGCCACGGGCGGCGCCGTCGCGCCCGGCGGGTGGGAGGGGCTGGACGGCGAGGCGAACGGCAATCTGCGCGGGCACTACACCGGGCACTTCCTGACCATGCTGTCGCAGGCCTACGCCGGCACCGGCGAGCAGGTGTTCGTCGACAGGATCGGCACCATGATCGGGGCGCTGACCGAGGTACGCGCGGCGCTGCGCAAGGACCCGGCGGTGCTGAGCGTCGGCGGGAGGTTCGGTACGGCCGCGGAGAATGTCCGGGGGTCCTACCAGTACGTCGATCTCCCCGCCGCAGTCCTCGGGGGCGCCTCGGCGATCACCCTGTCCGCCTGGGTGAGGCCCGCCCACGACGGCAACTGGGCGCGCGTCTTCGACTTCGGCAACGACAACACCCGGTACATGTACCTGGCCGCCCGCAACTCCGGCGGGGTGCCGCGCTTCGCCGTCACGACCGGCGGGCCGGGCGGTGAGCAGGGCCTCGACGGCACCGCCGCGCTGCCGCTGAACCAATGGAGCCACCTCGCGGTCACGATCGCGGGCGGCACCGGGACGCTGTACGTCAACGGCACCTCCGTCGCCCGGAACACGGCGATGACCCTCACCCCGGCCGCCCTCGGCACCCTCACCAACAACTGGCTCGGCCGCTCCAACTTCGCCACCGACCCCGTCTTCGCGGGCGCCTACGACGAGTTCAACGTCTGGTCGCGGGCCCTGAGCGCCGCCGAGATCACGCAGTTGCAGGGCGCTCGTGCCGCCGACGCCTCCGCCGGGCGCGGCAACCTGGCCTCGTACGCCTTTGACGAGACCTCCGGCGGGACATTCGCCGATGCCTCCGGACGCGGGCTCACCGCCACCCTGCGCCGCACCTGGGGCGGGCCCAGCCACCCCGGTTTCCTGGCCGCGTATCCGGAGACGCAGTTCATCGACCTGGAGTCGAGGACCACCAGCGACTACACCAAGGTGTGGGCGCCGTACTACACCGCGCACAAGATCCTCAGGGGTGTCCTGGACGCCTACCTCGCCACTGGGGACGCTCGGGCCCTCGACCTCGCGTCCGGCATGTGCGACTGGATGCACGCGCGGCTGTCCCAGCTGCCCGAGGCCACCCTGCAGCGCATGTGGGGCCTGTTCTCCAGCGGCGAGTTCGGCGGCATCGTCGAGGCCGTCTGCGACCTGCACTCGATCACCGGCAAGGCCGAACACCTCGCGCTGGCCCGGCTGTTCGACCTGGACCGGCTCATCGACAACTGCGCCGCGAACACCGACATCCTCGACGGGCTGCACGCCAACCAGCACATACCGATCTTCACCGGGTACCTGCGGCTGTACGACGCGACCGGGGAGGCCCGCTACCTCGACGCGGCACGGAACTTCTGGGGCATGGTCGTGCCGCACCGCATGTACGGCATCGGCGGCACCAGCACCGCCGAGTTCTGGAAGGCGCGCGACGTGATCGCGGGCACGCTCAGCGACACCACCGCCGAGACGTGCTGCGCGTACAACATGCTGAAGCTGAGCCGGACCCTGTTCTTCCACGAGCAGCAGCCGAAGTACATGGACTACTACGAGCGGGCCCTCTACAACCAGGTCCTCGGCTCCAAGCAGGACAAGGCCGACGCCGAGAAGCCGCTCGTCACGTACTTCATCGGGCTGACGCCCGGCCATGTGCGCGACTACACGCCCAAGCAGGGCACGACCTGCTGCGAGGGCACCGGCATGGAGAGCGCCACCAAGTACCAGGACTCGGTGTACTTCAAGGCCGCCGACGGCAGCGCGCTGTACGTCAATCTGTACAGCCCGTCCCAACTGACCTGGGCCGAAAAGGGTGTGACGATCACTCAGACCACGTCCTTCCCCCGTGAGCAGGGCACCACGCTCACCATCGGTGGCGCCGGCGCGGCCTTCGCCCTGCGGCTGCGGGTGCCGTCCTGGGCGACCGCCGGGTTCCGGGTGACGGTCAACGGCAGTGCGGTGAGCGGCACTCCGACGCCGGGGAGCTACTTCACGGTGTCACGGACATGGCGCGGCGGCGACACGGTACGGATCTCCATGCCGTTCCGGCTCCGGGTGGAGAAGGCGCTCGACGATCCCTCGCTGCAGACCCTCTTCCACGGTCCGGTCAACCTCGTCGGCCGCAACTCCTCCACGAGCCACCTCCGGTTCGGCCTGTACCGCAACGCCGGTCTCTCCGGCGATCTGCTGCCCTCACTCACCCCGGTCTCCGGCAAGCCGCTCCACTTCATCCTCGACGGCACCGAGTTCGCCCCGTTCTTCGAGGGCACCGAGGACCCGACCCACGCCTACTTCCGGCGTTCCGAGCCCCGGGTGATCCTCGGCAACTCCGACTCCGGCGTCGCCAACCCCGCGAAGTCCGACGGCACCACACTCCTGGACGAGATCTGGGCCGGGGCGCCCTTCGCGGGCAAGGGCGCGCTGGTCTCGCGGGTGCGGTTCACCGTGAGCGCCTGGGTGAGCGCGGGTCTGCTGAGCCAGGCAGACGGGCAGACGGTCGTCCGTACGGCGGAGCGGGCCACGTACGCCCCCTGAACCGCCGGCCGCGTCCCCGCGCCATGGCATACGACGAGCACCTCGCCCAGCGGATCCGCGCAGGACGAGGTGCTCGGGGCGTGGATCGACGAGGGGCGTGGATCGACGAGGGGCGTGCCTTCGCGGCGAGGCTGCCGCCGAAGTAAGTCCGCTAGGACCTGCGGCGCGGCTTGCCCCCCTTGGAGCCCTTGGAGCCCTTGGTGCCCTTGGAACCCTTGCCGCCGGTGGTGCCCCCGTGCCGGCCGCGGCCGGTCCCGGGCTGGCGACGCGGGGCGCCGCCGCTCTCCGGACGCCCCCGCTTCGGCTGGTCCTGGGCGGCCGGGGTCTGGGACGTCGTACGGCCCCGGGTGCTGTTGACCGTGCGGCCGCGGACGACGCCGATGAAGTCCTCGACCAGGTCGGTGGTCGCCTCCTGCGGCCAGCACAGGGCGATGCCCGACTGGGGGGCGTCCACGAGCGGCCGGTAGGTGAGGTCCTTGCGGTGGTGGAGGCGGGCCAGGGACTGGGGTACGACGAGCAGGCCGACGTTCGCCGCGACGAGCTCGACGGCGTCCTCCGTGGTCGCGGGGCGCTCGAAGGCGGGCTCCCCCGGCGGTCGCTCCCAGTCGAGGACGTCGTCGAGGGGGTGGAGGACGACCTCGTCGGCCAGGTCCTCGGCGCTCACCTCGTCGACCGCCGCGATCACATGGTCCTTGGGGGCGACGACGACCGTGGTCTCGGTGTAGAGGGGGATCGCGCTGAAGAACGTACGGTCGACCGGCAGCCGTACGAAACCGGCGTCCGCGTCGCCGTCCCGGAGCAGGTCGGGCGCCTCGGCGGCGGTCACGGAGTGGAGGGTGAGGGGCACGTCGGGGAAGCGCTCGTTCCAGATCCGCACCCACTTCGCGGGGGTCACTCCGGGGACGTAGGCGAGCCGGAACGACGGCGCTGCCTGGGGGGAGGGCGGGGGTGCTTCCGAGCCTGTCACCTGGCCAGGTTACCGGGCGTGGTCGGCGGGCGTTCACCCACTCGATACCCTTGGGACCATGACGTCGCACCAAAACACCCAGACCATGAAGCCCGCCACCGCGGCGAAGAAGCTGGGCGTGTACCTCGAAGCCACCCCCGCCGAGTTCCGCGAGGGGGTCGTCACACGCGCGGAACTGAACGCGCTCCAGGCCGACCCGCCGCAGTGGCTGAGCGACCTGCGGCGCGACGGACCGCACCCCCGCCCGGTCGTGGCGCAGAAGCTCGGCGTCTCCATCGCGGGCCTGGCCCGCGGCGGGGTCACCGAGCCCCTGACCACCGAGCAGATCGAGGCGCTCAAGCAGGAGCAGCCCGAGTGGCTGGCCAAGGAGCGAGCCACTCAGGCCGACGTCCGCAAGGAGACGGCCCGGATCAAGAAGCGCGACGCCGAGCGCGACGCGCGGCAGTCCTGACCCCGTCCGGCTCGGTCAGTCCCTGCACTCCCCTTCCGGGATCGACTCCAGGAAGGTGGCCGAGGGCACGAAGAACAGGGTTCCGGTGACGGCCTGGGAGTAGTCGAGGATCGGGTCGGGGCCGGATTCGGGGCCGCCGAGGAACATCTTGCGGAGCATGGTCTCCGGGATCTCGGGGGTCCGCGCGTACGCGATGAAGTACGTGCCGAACTCGCCGTGGCCGGGCCTGCCGAATGGCATGGCGCCCCGGAGTATCTCCAGGTCCTCCCCATCGGGGCCGGTGACCGTGTTCACGTCAATGTGGGAGCCGGGCACATCGAGTTCGATGTTGGTCAGCTTGGAGCGCCCTATCACCTTCTCCTGGGCCTCGACGGCCAGGGCCTCCCAGGCGTCGACGTCGTGCACGTACTTCTGCACGAGCGCGTAGCTGCCAGCCTCGAACGCGGGGTCCTCGTCGCCGACGATCGCCGCCTCGCCCGCCGCCTGACCGACCGGGTTCTCGGTGCCGTCGACGAAGCCGAGCAGGTTGCGGGAGTCGAAGTAGGCGAAGGCCTGGACCTCGTCCTGGACGGTGACCGCCCCGCGCAGCCGCTTCATGATCTCGGCGGACAGGGCGAAGCACAGATCCGTGCGGGCGGCGCGGATGTGGAAGAGCAGATCGCCCGGGGTGGCCACGGCGCGATGCCGGGGGCCCTCCAACTCCTCGAAGGGATGCAGCTGTTGGGGACGCGGACCCTCGAACAGCCGGTCCCAGGCCGAGGATCCCACACCGGCCACGCAGCACAGGCCTCCGTCCGGGCTGGGGAAGCCGACGGCTCGGACCAGTCCCGCGAGCCCGGCCATCAGGTCGCGTACGGCGCTCTCGCCTCCGGATTCGATCGTGACCACCAGGAACACCGCTACGGGCGCCGGCTGACTCAGCACCGGCTGCGGCAGTGCACCGGCCGACCGTATGGACGACGGCTTGGATGACGGCATGGTTCCCCTCTCACCCTCGGACCCCGCCACCTAACGATGCCCGGCCGAACCGGGAACAATACCCACCGAATTCCCGCACTTCTGGCGCGTGTGCGAGGCAGGATCGGCGGATTCGGCCGCAAAAAACCCGCATGCGAACGCTCGTACGGGTCTGGGATCATCCCGGCATGGTCCACCGTCTCGAACCCCTGGTCATCCGGCACACCCGTCGCATCCCGCGCCCCACCGGCCTCGCCGGCGAAGGCGCCGTCGCGGCGCGGCAGTTCGACGCCGCGCTCATGTCCGTGGGCTTCAAGCTCTCGGCCGAGCTGCTGGAGCGGCTGTCGGGGCTGTCCGAGGGCGCGGTCGTCGACACCGCGGTGCGGACGCTGGGCACGGTGCGCGAGATGGTCGGCGACCATGTGGCGCACAACGTCTACTTCGTCGACTTCCCGGCCAACGTGCCGGACACCATGGACTTCTGGATGCGCTGCATCGCCGAGGCACTCGCCGACGACGGGGCACGCGGGCGCGTCCTGGAGCAGCTGAGCACGGGTGTCGTCGATCTGCTCACGCTGCCGTCGTACGGCCGCTACCAGCACACGTACGCCGAAATGCTCGGCCACCACGAGGAACTGATCGCCGCGGCCGGCGACCGGATGACGGTCCTGCATCTCGGCGATGACGCGGACTCCGAAGTCGGCGCCCTGTACCTGGCGTTGGCGGGCAGCAGCACGCCGCTGGGCGAGGACGCCCTGCGTGATCTCGGCGTGCTCGCCGAGGCCTGCGCGGAGGGGCCGCAGCCCGGGGCGATCCCGGTCCGGGAGAACCGTGCCGTGGTCAACCGGGCCCGGATTCGGACCGGTTCGGTGCTGCTGCTGGACACGGTCACCGATGTGCTGCGGCTGGCATGCGCGGTGTCGGACGGCGATGTGACGCTCGCGCAGGCCACGCGATTTCGGGGACTGTCCCGGCCGGTGCGCCGCGCCCTGCTGGCGGGCCTGGACTCGGTGGTCGCCGCGGCGCCCGCCAAGCTCGCGGACGTCCATGCGCACCGCGAGGACTTCAAGCGGCTGGGCGAGCGGCTGCACCCGCACGAGTACCCGCAGTGGCCGCACGCCGCGGACGTGTTCGCGGTCGCGCGCGGGGAGAAGCGGGCGCCTTCCTTCGACAGCCGGGTCGAGGAGCTGCTCGGCATGCACGACGTCATCGGCGCGGTGAAGTTGCTGAGGTCCGCGCCGGGCAAGCTGTTCCGCGCGCTGGACCGGCTGTTGCGCATGGCGCTCGACCAGGAGGAGCGGGACGCGGTGGTCACCGCAGTCGAGGAGGTCGTGGCCGATGTCTCCGGACGGGTCCTGCTGTCCGTCCGCGAGCACATGGCCAACCGCGCGCAGGACACGGGCGAGACCCGCGTGTTCGTGAACCGGCTCGGCCGGGCCTGGGTCACCGCGGACGAGCGTCCGCCGGTGCTGCCGCCCGAGCGGGAGCGCCTGATCGCCGTACTCGACGAGGAACTGCGACGCCGGCTGCCGGACCCGGGCCATCTGCTGATCGACCCGGACGCCCTGGAGGTCGCGCTGCCGCTCAGCGGCAGGGCCTCCGCGGCAGGGCTCGGCGTGCTGCCCCGCGGCTCGGTGTCGCCCGTGGAGGGTGAGCTGCTGCGCTTCTTCGTGTACTGGAAGGAGGCCGGCCACCGCACCGACTACGACCTGTCGGCGCTGATGCTGGACGCCGACTACGCGACGGTCTGCTGGCTGGCGTACACCAACCTCACGGACCTCGAGGGCGAGCACTCCGGTGACATCACCGAAGCGCCCGACGGCGCCTCGGAGTTCATCAACCTGCGCCTCGGCGCCGTGCGCGGGGAGTTCATCGTCCCGCAGGTCAACATCTTCGCCGGGGAGGGCTTCGAGGAGGTCGCCGAGTCGTTCTTCGGGTTCATGCTGCGGGACACGGAGCAGCAGGGCCGTCCGTTCGAGCCGCGTACCGTGCGCATGAAGTCGGATCTCCGCGGGCCGGGCCGGGTCGCGCTGCCGCTGGCGTTCCAGCGCGGTCCCGACGGCCGGTGGCGTGCCAAGTGGCTGCACCTGTATCTGCGGGGAACGCCTGCAGCCAACCGGGTGGAGGGCAACCGGGTGTCGGTGGCGACGCTGCTGCGCGGCATCGTGGAGCGCAAGCAGTTGACGGTGCGCTACCTGACGGGCCTGATGGACGCCACGACGACGACCCTGTGGGACGGCAGGACGGTCCCGGAGGGTCCGGTCACCTACATCGGCCTTCAGCGGCCGGACGGGCTGCACCCCGGGTCGCGGATCGTCGTACCCGAAAATCTGCGCGACCTGATCCCGGAGTGACTGTTAGAGTCGGCCGTGGCGAGGCCATGAAGGGACTTCCTTCTCAAATCCTTCTGAAATAGTCCTTTCGCTTTCCTCGCCACTCAACTCTTCCCGTCGGCTCAGCTGTCGTAGTCGACCGTCAGCGTCTCGGACACCGGGTACGACTGGCAGGTCAGCACGTAGCCGGCGTCGACCTCGGCCGGCTCCAGTGCGAAGTTGCGCCGCATGTCCGCCTTTCCGTCGGTGACCAAGGCCCGGCAGGTGCCGCAGACGCCGCCCTTGCAGGCGAACGGCAGGTCGGGGCGGGTGCGTTGGGCGCCGTCGAGGATGGAGCGCTCCCGCGGCAGGGCGGCGGAGGTGGAGCGGCCGTCGAGGGTGATAGTGACCTGGCTGACGGGTCCCTGCGGGCCGGCCTCCTCGTGGTGCACCTCCCGAACCGGCTCGTCGTCGGCGAAGAACAGCTCCTGGTGCACCCGCTCGTCCGGGACGCCGAGGCCCGCGAGCACCCCCTGTGCGTCCCGGACCATGCCGTGCGGGCCGCACAGCCACCAGTGGTCGGCGCTCGTCACGTCGACCAGCGCGTCCACGAGCGCCGAGAGCCGCTCGGCGTCGATCCGGCCGGAGAGCACCTCGGCCTCGCGGGGTTCGCGCGACAGCACGTGGGCGAGCTGGAACCGGGTCGGGTAGAGGTCCTTCAGGTCGGCGAGATCGTCGGCGAACATCACGGTGTCGCTGCGACGGTTGCCGTAGAAGAGAGTGACGGTCGAGCGAGAGTCGGCGGCGAGGACGGACTCGGCGATGGACATCATGGGTGTGATGCCGGAACCCGCCGCGATCAGCACATGGTGGCCGGGCGTGGTCAGGTCGGGGGTGAAGGCGCCGGTGGGGGCCATCACCTCGACGGTGTCGCCGGGGCGCACGTCGCCCACGAGCCAGGACGAGAAGAGGCCGCCCGGCACGACCCGTACGCCGATGCGCGGGCTCGACCCGACCGGCGAGCAGATCGAGTACGAGCGCCGCTCGTCGCGCCCGTCGATCTCGCGCCGCAGCGTCAGCGACTGACCGGGCTCGAACGCGAACTCCTCGGCCAGCTCCGCCGGGATGTCGAAGCCGACGGCGACCGCGTCCGCGCACAGGGGCTGGATGGCGGCCACGCGCAGGCGGTGGAAGGCCGGACGGCGGCGGGTGCGCGGGCGCAGCGCGGCGGCCGTCCCTGCTTCGGTGACGCCTTCCATTCAGATCTCCTTGACGTACTCGAACGGCTCACGGCAGGCGCGGCAGCGCCACAGCGCCTTGCACGAGGTGGCGGCGAAGCGGGAGGTCTCCTCGGTGTCCGCCGACCCGCAGCGCGGGCAGGCCACCGCCTGCCGGGTGGGGGACAGCACGAGCGCGACGGGGCCGCCGCGCGGTGCGGGGCCGGGCGGGGCGATGCCGTGCTCGGCAAGCTTGCGACGGCCGGCCGCGGTGATCCAGTCGCTCGTCCACGGCGGGTCGAGGACCGTACGGATCTCTACGCGTGCGTACCCGGCGTCACGCAGCCGCCCCGCCACGTCCGCCCGCATCTCGGCCATGGCCGGGCAGCCCGAGTAGGTCGGGGTGAGGCTCGCGACGACCGTGCCGTCCTCGGTCAGCTCGACGTCGCGCAGGACGCCCAGGTCGGCCAGGGTGAGCATGGGCAGCTCGGGGTCCGGCACCTGCGCGGCGACGTGCCGGGCGCGCCGGGCGTCGAGCAGGGTCGTCACCATGTCGCCTCCGGGTGGGCGCGGGCCACGCCCTGCAACTCGGCAAGGAGCGGGGCGAGATGGTCGGTGTGCTCGCCGTCGCGGCCGGATCCGGGCAGCGGGCGGTACACCGGCATGGGCAGTCCGGCCGCCGCGGTGACCTGGCGGATGTCCGCGACCACCTCGTCGCGCACGTCGTACGCCGTGAACAACTCGCCGATGTAGGGGGCCACTTGCTCCTGGGCCCGGCGCATCCGGCGGTGCGACTCGTCCGTGCCGTCGCCCAGGCGTACGGCCCACTCGGCGGCGTACTGCCGGTGGTAGCTCAGTTCCTTGACGCCCTTCGCGGCGATCGCCGAGAGCACGGGGTCCGGGTGGGAGGCCAGCCGCTCGAAGTGGGCGAGGCGCCAGCTGGACAGCACCAGCAGCCGCACGATCGAGAACGCGAAGTCGCCGCAGGGCAGTTCGGCCAGGCGTACGTTGCGGAAGTCGCCGGCGTCGCGGAAGTAGGCGTAGGCGTCCTCGTCGCGGCCGGTGCCGTCGGCCTGGCCGGCGCGGGAGTAGAGCAGGCGGGCCTGGCCGAGGAGGTCGAGGCCGATGTTGGCCAGTGCCACCTCCTCCTCCAGCTCGGGGGCGCGGGTGACCCACTCGCCCAGACGCTGGGCAGAGACCAGCGCGTCGTCGGCCAACGCGACGCACACGGCGGCCAGTTCGCCGGTGTCGACGCCCTCGGGCACGGTGGTGTCGACGCCGTGCAGGGGGTCCTCGAAGCCGGTGCCGTAGGCCCAGCGGGTGTCGTCCTCGTGTCCCTCGGCGAGGGTCATGTAGACGTGGTCGTCACTCATGCCCTCTCCTTCAGATGTGCGGGACGTCGTCGGGGATGTCGTAGAACGTCGGGTGGCGGTAGACCTTGTCGGCGCTGGGCGCGAAGAACGGGTCCTTCTCGTCGCGTGTGGAGGCGGCGATGTGCTCGGAGCGCACCACCCAGATCGACACGCCCTCGTTGCGGCGCGTGTACAGGTCGCGCGCGTGGGTGAGCGCCATCCGGTCGTCCGCAGCGTGCAGCGAGCCCACGTGGACGTGGTTGAGCCCGCGCTTGCCCCGTACGAACACCTCGTACAGCGGCCAGTCCTGCTTCTCGGCGCTCATACAGCCGCTCCCTTCTCCTGGCGGGCGGCCTGCTTGGCCGCGTGGGCGGTGGCCGCCTCCCGCACCCAGGCGCCCTCTTCGTGGGCGCTCCTGCGCCGCTCCATCCGCTGGGCGTTGCACGGCCCGTCGCCCTTGATGACCCGCATCAGCTCGTCCCAGTCGGGGGTGCCGAAGTCGTGGTGACCGAGCTCGGCGTTCCAGCGCAGTTCCGGGTCGGGCAGGGTGACGCCGAGCTTCTCGGCCTGCGGGACGGTCATGTCGACGAAGCGCCGGCGCAGCTCGTCGTTGCTGTGCCGCTTGATCTTCCAGGCCATCGACTGCGCGGAGTTGGGCGAGGCGTCGTCGGGCGGGCCGAACATCATCAGCGACGGCCACCACCAGCGGTTCACGGCGTCCTGCACCATCTCCCGCTGGGCGTCGGTGCCGCGCATCATCGTCATCAGCAGCTCGTAGCCCTGCCGCTGGTGGAACGACTCCTCCTTGCAGATCCGCACCATCGCGCGCGCGTACGGCCCGTACGAGCTGCGGCACAGCGGCACCTGGTTGCAGATCGCGGCGCCGTCCACGAACCAGCCGATCACGCCGACGTCGGCGAAGCTCATGGTCGGGTAGTTGAAGATCGACGAGTACTTCTGGCGGCCCTCGATCAGCCGGTCGGTGAGGTCGGCGCGGTCGGCGCCCAGGGTCTCCGCCGCCGAGTACAGGTACAGCCCGTGCCCGGCCTCGTCCTGAACCTTGGCGAACAGGATGGCCTTGCGGCGCAACGACGGGGCGCGGCTGATCCACTCGCCCTCGGGCTGCATGCCGATGATCTCCGAGTGGGCGTGCTGCGCGATCTGCCGGATCAGCGTCTTGCGGTAGCCCTCCGGCATCCAGTCCCGCGGCTCGATTCGCTGGTCGCGCGAGATCGTCGCGTCGAAGTGCTCCTGCAGCGGCCCTTCAGGGGGCGCCTCGGCGGAGTGTGAGGTCGTCATCGCTCCCGCTTCCCAACCGACCATTCGTTCGGTATCCAGTGTGACGTGTTTCCGCCAGGGGAGCAAGACCCTTCGAACGCGCGAGAACGGCCCAGGACACCCCCGCGGGGTACCTGGGCCGTCTCACTGCCGGTCGCGGACCGTCACACGTTGGGCACCTTCAGCTTGTCCCAGCTGACCTTGCCGGGGACGCCGTCCGCGTCCTTGCCCTTGAAGCCGAGCTTGTGCTGCCAGGCCGCGTAGGAGCGGCGGTCGGCCTCGGTCCACTCGGGGCTGGGGCCGTCCTCGTAGCGGCCGCATCCCTCGGCGACCAGGCGGCGGCCCATCGCGGTGATGATCGGCGACTTCTGGCCGATGTGGAAGAAGCCGCTGCCCGGGAAGGGCTCCAGCTTCGGCTTGGGCGCGGGCTTCGGGTCCGGCTCGGGGGTCCCTCCTCCTCCCCCGCCCCCCAGCCGCTGCGCGATGCGTCCCCGCATGCCGTCCATGGTGAAGCCGCGCGGGTCCTGCTTGCCCGGCTGCCACTCCTTGTGCCCGATCACCGAGCGCTCGCTCCAGCCGTGGTGCCGGCAGATCGCGGCGGAGACCTTCTCGATGGCCTCCTTCTGCGCCTCGGGCCAGGGGTCCCTGCCGTCGCCGAGGTTGATGCACTCGAAGCCGTAGAAGCGGGCGTTGCCGTCGGTGTCGGCCTCGTTGTCGTGCGGCAGCCTGGACTCGTTGATCACGGCGCGCAGGACGTCGCTGTCGCCGAGACCGGCGTGGTTGGCGCGGCCGTTGCCGACGAGGTGGATGTGGCCCTGCTTGTCGATCACGCCGTGGCAGAGCGGGCCGGGCAGGCCGGAGTAGCCGTTGTAACAGATGTTCACCGACGCCTCGGTGCCCTTGGTGACGGTGTGATGGATCATCACGCCGTTCACCGGGCCCCAGGCGCCCTTGCTGTTGCGGTTGTGGGTGCGCCAGCTGCGGACCTCGTGGACCGTGAGGCCCTCCGCGCGGAGGATCTCCACCAGCTTGGATGCGCTCAGGGGCTTGGCCATCACTCGTCTCCTTCCGCCGCCGCCTCCGCATCCGCCGTGGTCTGCGACCTCCCGCGGGACGGGTCCTCCGCCAACTGCTCCTCGCGGCGCGCCTGTTCCTCCGCCGCGAGCGTCGCCTCGTCCGCGGCCGGGATGCTGCTGGCCAGCGGGGTGAACGCGAGGCGCAGGTCGACGGTGCCGCCCTCGCCCTTGACCAGGGCCAGCGGCGCGAAGGAGCGGACGATGCCGGCGGGCGCCTGGAGCAGCGGGCGCCGGGCGGCGTCCGTGGGCCACTCGACACTGCCGGTGGCGGTGCGGGCGGGGATGATCCAGTGGTCGCCGGTGCGGTAGCCGGCGCCCTTGGCGAAGTACACCTCGACGCCGTCCTCCAGCGGCAGCCACTCCCCCTCCGCGACAGGAACCGCACCGCCCTTCAGGGCGGTCGTACGGCCCTTGCGCTTCGGCCCCTCGTGGTGGTCCCAGCGGCGCAGGAACGGGTTGAGGTGGGGCAGCCGTCCGACGGACTGGTCGGGCTCGGCGCTGAGGCGGACGCGGCGACCCGGCAGGTCCAGCTCCTCGACCCGCAGCAGGGGCAGGGGTTCGAGGCGGGAGGCGTACGCGGTGTCGACGAGCTCGACGTGGTCGCCGACGTCCAGGTCAAGCTTGTCGTCGTGGCCGAGGGAGGCCAACTGCACCCAGGTGCCGTCGAGTTCGTCGACCGGGAAGACCACCGAGCCGTTCTCCCGGGACCACTTGAAGGTGGCATCCTTGGCCTCGCCGCCCGCGTGCACCTCGACGCGGTACAGCTGGTTCTCCTGGCCGCGGTAGCGGGCGTCCGGCTTGACCAGGCAGGGGTCCTCGTCGGCGTGGTCGGGCCGCTCGCTGCGGGCGGCCAGGCGCGCGGTGGGCGTGGCCTGCTTCTGCGCCCACTTGTCGAAGGCGGCCCGCACGACCTCCTTCGACGGGTCGGTCTCCTCGATGTCCAGCGCGGCCAGCGACAGCGGCAGCACCTGCCAGACGACCTTCACCCGGGCCGCGGTGTCCGGCATCGCGGCGCCGAGGGCGACCTCGCGCAGCGCCGGGTCCTCGGCCGCGGAGACGGCGCGCTCCCACACGTTCAGGTAGACCACGAAGGGCGTCTGGGCGGGCGAGGGCAGCCGGTCGCCGGGCTTCTCCTGGTCGCGGAAGCCGTCGGGCTGGTCCCAGTAGGTCCAGTACTCGGGCAGCGCAGCGACCTCCTGCTCCTCGGCGTCCTCGTCCGGGACCGGCACGCCGGGCGCCGGGCGGGTGGCGTCCAGCAGGATGCCGTCGACGTAGTAGCGGCCGCCGTGGATGTGCAGCGAGTCGATGTCGTGCTTGCCGCCCACGTAGTCGACCTTGAAGCCCGCGGCGTCACGCGGCCCGCCGTGCCGGCCGATGAGGTCGGCGGCGAGGGTGCGGGCCTGGTGCAGCTGGATCGCGGTCTGCTCGTTGATGTCGGCGTCGAGCTGGACGCGGCCCTGCTGAGCGATGACCGCCGAGTAGCGCCGCTGCGGGCGGAACGTGAGGCGGGAGAGATCAGCGTGCATGAAGGGGGTCCCCCTGGTTCAGGAAAGTGCGGGTAGGGCTTACGGCGGCGGCGCTCACGTGACGAAGAAGATGCCGGCGTCCGTGCCCGCCGGGGTGTACTCCGCGAGCCGTGCCCTGAGGCCGTCCTCGCGCTGCGGCCGGTACAGGTCGTGGAAGGCGCCCATCTCGGCGCCGTCGTCCGAGCCGCGCCGGATCTCCTCGGCGCACCTGTCCGCCAACAGGCCGTACCAGGGCGTCCCGTACCGCAGCGACGTGAACAACGGCCGTGCGCCCGCGTTCAGATCGGGCTGGCAGCGGAACCGGCGCGGGGTGCGCGAGCCGGGCGGCACATACGAGTACCTGAGGCAGCCGATGCCGCGCCGGGCCACATGGAGCCGTCCGGTGAGGATCGAGTTCTCGGCGATCTGCACGGCGTGGGTGAAGATCTCGCCGATCACGGTGGTGCGATGCAGGTGGAGCACCGCGTGGGCGTGACGGCAGTCCGGTGCGGACAGGGCCTCGCGACCATGGCCGGTGGCGTCGAGGACGCTGTCGCGCAGATGGATGTCGAGGGGGTCCTCGCTCACCTCGTCGCCGATGACCTCGATGGTGCCGAGGATGCTGTGCTCGATCTGGACGCACGCGGTGGTGCGCTCCAGGACGATGCTGGGTTCCTCGGGCGAGTGCGGGTCGCACTCGGGCTCCAGCGACCAGCCGGGCACGAGCGTGGAGTGCCGTACGACGACCGCCCCCATGGGGCCGGTGACGTTGATGCCGCGTCCGGCGACCAGCAGACCGTCCAGGACGATGCGCGGACGCTCGTGCGGGGCGCAGTCCTCCGACACGGCACGGATGTTGAGGGCGTCGGGACGGTTGCTGTACCAGTCGAGCAGGCGGATCACCGGCCGGGTGCCCTCGGCGGCCCGGACCTCCAGGCGGTCGCCGGGGTCGAGGTCGAAGTCCAGCTGCTCCTGGTAGGCGCCGCTGTGCGTGATCTCGATGATGCCGTCGGGGCCGGTCCGCTCGGCCCTGCGGTCGTGCTGCCAGGCCCGGTAGGCGTCCATGATCTGGCGGTACGGCTGCCCGGGGCCGACCCGGTAGACCGCCGCCTCGATGGGGGTCCCCCCTGCTCGAGCGGAGTCGAGAGCTTGGGGGAGGGGCTCGCGGTCGGGGCGGTCGTACTCACCGCCGCCCATGTCCGCCGCGAACGCGTGGTGGTAGTCCACCCACACACCCTGCCGGGGCGCCGACCGCGAGCCGAACGCGATCCGCCCGAGCTCCGGGTCCACGGCGACCTGGCCGCGCTTGGGCCGGTAACGCCAGTCGGACAGGTCGGCGACCACGATGTCGGACGGCGGTACGGGCTGGTCCTCGCCGTCACGCCGGATGACGAGGCTCTTGCCGGGACCGTAGTAGTCGGCGAGCCGGTCGTGGAGCTGGCGGCGGGTGACGAACGCCGGGACGTTGTCGATGGTCGCGATGTGCGTGGGCGACGGCTCCGGGAACGGCTTGGTGACCAGCGGGGTGTCGTTGCCGAGGATCGAGAAGGTGTAGAGGTTGCGGGCGCGGTCGATGCAGTAAGCCGGGGACTGCGTGAGCGAGTGCGCCTTCAGCCGCCAGACGAAGAGGGCGACGCCCGCCGGGGTCCAACCACCCTGCCGGTGCCGGGAGTTGGCGCGCCGGACGTCGACCGTGCGGGCCGTCGCGCCGAAGGGGCCGCCCGCGAGGTCGAGGGCGGAGTTGTCGCGCAGGTCGACGAGCCGGCCGCGTCCGCCCCGGTGGGCGCCCGTGTCGCCGTACAGCTTCACGGGCTGGGTGTGGGAGACCTGCCGGGACAGCTCGACGGCGCGCGCGGGCCAGCCGGTGACCTGGTCGGAGAGTTCCTCCAGGAGGTGGAGGGTGCCCTTGCGGCGGCGGCCCGCCACGGTGGCGGCCACGTCGGCGCGCGGGGCGACGGCCTCGGCGAGAGCGGCGCGGCCCCCCTCGTGCAGGCCGGTCGTCAGGACCCGCTCGTAGCCGGGCAGGGTGCGGTAGCCGACCAGATCGCCGAGGTACGGCAGCACCCAGGGGGCGGCCGTCTCCACGAACAGGTCCTCGTAGCCCTGCTCGACGCCGTCGCGGACCCGGTCGAGCTGCTCGGCGATCACCGCGAGCAGCGCGCGCAGCGGTTCGCCCTCCTCGGCGTCGCGCAGCAGGTGCCAGCGGGGCAGCAGCGCGGCGAGCCCGTCCGGTTCCCTGGACGCGGTAGGCGTCTCCAACTTGACGTCCGGGGACATCACTTGACCTCCGTCAGAATCAGGGTGTCCGCGGCCTTGGGCGACAGCATCGCGAGCTGGGCCGGGCGGATACCGCGGAAGACGAACACCGAACGGCCCTTCGCCAGGCGCCGGGTGTCGGTGATGTCGGGGTTCAGGCGCAGGAGTTCGGCGAGCGGGACGCCGTACTTGGCGCAGATCTCCGACAGCGTCTCGCCGTTCGCGGCGCGGACCGTGTGGATCTTCTCGTCGTACGTCGCCGGGTGCGCCGGGACCGACGCCCTGGACGGCCCGGGGTCGGTGAGGATCCCGGTGAGTTCCTCGGCCGTGGCGGACGCGGGGACGCCGGTGAAGACGTCCACGTCGACGTAGTCGACGCCGGGCACGGAGTGGGCCGTGGCGAGGACGTCGGAGAGGCGGGTGGGCCTGCCCAACTCCCTTCCCTCGTAGCCGAGTCGGCCGAGCAGCGCCTGGCGCAGCCGCGGCTCCACGAACTCCCAGGCGTGGTCGGGGGCGACCTTCACCTTGGCGGCGATGAGCAGCAGGACCAGCTCGCGCACGTCCACCCGCACCGGGAGGTTCAGGTCCCCGTACTCGGTGAGCGCACCACGCAGGGCCCTGAGCGTGTCGGAGTCGTCGTCGATCGGCACGTCGTCGGTGCCCGCGACCGTCACGTGCAGCACGCGGCGGCGCCCGTCGAAGAGTTCACGCGCGGCGGCCCGGCCGATGCCGGCGCGGGAGCGGGCGAAGTCCTCGTAGTCGGACTCGGAGACCAGGCGGTCCAGCGCCGAGACGGCAAGGGGGATCGTACGGCGGGTCAGGCCGGGGCCGTCCGCGTCCGCGCCGCCCTTCGCCGGGCGCGGGTTGGTCACCTGCGTGACGCCGAGCGGCCGGGTGAGGGGCTGGGTGACGCGGTCGGCGGCGACGTTGGCGGCCTTGCCGGTGCCGAAGCGGTAGCGGGCGCGAATGTTCTCGTGGCCGGAGGGCAGCCGGGCGCCGTTGATGCCGTCGCCGAAGGTCACCGTCGTACGGCCGTCGGCGGTGGAGCCCGTGATGTAGACCCGCTCGCCGGGGCCGCGTCCGGCGAGGCTGTCCACCTCGTGCCACTGGATGCCGTCGACCCGGATCTCCAGGACCGGTGTGGCGCCGAGGGGGTTGTCGTCGGCGAGCCAGGTGAGCGGGGACTGCCAGAGCGCGAAGGTCTGGTTCACGCGGTCCGAGTCACCGCTGCCGATGGCCTCCTCGCGGCTCTCGCCGTGGGTGGCCTCGACGACATTGCCGAGGATCCTGACGCTCTCGCGGCGGTAGCGATGCGCGAGGTCGGCCGTCAGGGTCAGGCGGGTGTGGACGTGATCGCCGGGCAGTTGCGGGTCGACGGCCGGGTCGGCGGCGGCGATGACGACGACCTCGGTGGCCTTCACACCCGCCGTCCCCGGGATGTCGCTGCGCTCGCCGCTGACCATGAGCGTGCGGCCGGGCCGCAACCCGTCGTACAGCTCGGCGAGTTCGATCTCGTTGCCGTGGATGTCCTCGCCGAGCGGTTCGTCGGCGAGCCGGAGCGGTTCGCCGGCGGCGTGGACGGTGGTGTCGCGGATGTGCGAGAGCAGGACGTCGAACTCGTCCAACCACGGGTCGGCCAGGGTGAGTTCGGTGCCCCGTCCGGTGATGCCGTAGTTGCTGTACGCCGCCGTACGCGCCGCGACGACCTGGCTGGTGACGAACGCGAGCTTGGCGTCGCCGGGGATGCCCTTCTCGGCGCCCTTGGCGGGACGCTGAACGGCGACCCAGCTGCCGACCGTGATGCCGGTGTGGACCGTGTCCAGCTGGAGGATACGGCGGTTGAGGGGCTCGGGCTTGCTGGCGATGACGACTTCGATGTTGGGCTCGGTCGTACCCACCGTGTACTTGACGCCGACCTCGTACTCGCCGTGGGTGAACTGCTCGCTCGTGTTCGGCCGCAGGGCGATCTGTTCCGATGTGCCGTTGTGGACGCCGACATGGACCAGGCCCTCGTCGTCCGGCCGGGACACGAAGAGCGTGCGCTCGGGCAGGCCCGAGTGCAGGCGCGCCGTGACGCCGGGCTCCTGGGAGTCGGCGGGCCGGCGGTTGAGCCAGTTGAGGTCGCGGTCCTGGCCGGAGCGCACCGACAGCTCGACCCGGCCCGTGCCGAGCGGGAACCCGACCGGCTGGGCGACGGGCAGGTTCTCGGCGCGCTGGTCGGAGCTGCTGCCCTCGACGTACTGGAACTCGGCGCGGACCGGGGTCCGGCCCGACGTGTCGTACACGACCCGCATGCTCGCCAGCACGGCGCCCGTGAGCGGCCAGTCGGCGGTGCGGATGACGCGGCCGCGGTCGTCCTGGACCGGCTTGAGCGGGGCGGTGGAGCCGAAGGGGGCGGCGGTGACCCTCATGGCGAGCAGCTCGCGGAGAAGCTGCGGGGCAGCGGACGCCGCTTTGCGCCAGGCCGGGTAGAGGCTACCGAGGCCGGGGTTGAGGGCCGAGAGCAGGCGGGCCGTGTCGGTGCCGGGGCGCTGGGACCCGGTGCCGCCGCGCGGGGCAGGGTTCGAGGCACGCAGGGCGGGGAGCACAGCACCGAGAGCTGTGAGAGCCGCGGTGCGCGAATCATCCCCAAGGGGCGCGGGGCTGTATCGATCTGCGGCTCCGCCGCGGGGCGCGACCAGCCCCAACGGCGCCGCAGACGACCGACTACCTGGCTCTACCGATTGCGCCGGTGCCAACTCCAAGGCGCGTTCCGCCAGTTCGGCCAGCACCGCCTCCAACTGCTCGAACCAAGCCGCGACGTCCTCATACGGCTCAGCCAGCACCTGGGCCTCGCCGAGACGGGCGACCGGCTCGGCAAGGCGGGCCGCAAGCCGCTCGGGACTCTTGATGCCGTCCAGATCCCCCCGCAGCGGCGCGAGAACCTGGTCCTCGAAGTCCTCGATCAGCCGACTGACCGGCCGCGGGTTGGGCACCTCGGGCGTGGGCGGCTCATCGCCGGGCTCGCCCGGAGCGGCCGGCGCGGCCGTCCAGCGGCGCACCTCGTCGACGAGCTCCTTCAGCGTCGGTGGAGCAGACTTCGGCAGGGAGATCGCCGTGATCTCGTCCTCCCGGTCGACCCGCGTCTTCGCGACCGGCAGCAACTTGCGCTCGCCACCCGCCTGTTCACCGAAGACGAAGAGCAACTGGTCGCCGGTCTGGAGCGAGTTCGCCGTGCCCTCGACGAAGATCTCCGAGCGCCGCTCCAGGTCCTCGGGCGTGACGAGGGAGGGGCGCCGGCGACGCACCTTCAGCTCGTTCCAGTCCCAGCGGGCCGTCAGGTCACGGCTGGTCTCGAAGGTCAGGGACTGCTCGTCGGCCGAGGCCGGCACGCTGTGGCTGCGGGCGCCGCGCGGGATCAGCACCGGCAGCGCCTCGGCGCGCGGGTCGCGCTCCAGGGTGTACGCCAGGTGCGTGGCGGCGGCGACGCCGGGGCGCGGGCGGTGGCCGACGAGGCGGCCGAGCAGGACCAGGGAGCGGTGCTCGTTGGCCGTACGGATGTAGGCCTCGTCGGCGATGCGCTCGGAGTGGAACGTGAGCAGATCGCCGAGGACGGCGGTGGCGTCGAGGAGGCCGATCGCCGGGTCGTCCGGGGTGCGCACGGTGAGGCCTTGGAGCGCCGGGTACGCCGGTGAGGCGAGCCGGTCGAGCAGGGCCGCCCGGAAGGAGCCGTACTCGCCGACGCGGTAGTCCAGGGCCGTGCGGCCGGGCGGGTTGTGCACGGGGGCCGGGGCGAGGCGTTCGTCGTGGCCGCCGCGGCAGGCGCCGCCGCAGCCGCACTCGTCGGGGAACGTGCCCTCGGTCGTCGGGACGCCGGTCATCGGGCACCTCCCAGGGATATCGCCAGCCGGCCGTTCTCCGGCCGGTCCGGGTCGTTGTCGCAGGTGGCGATCTCCAGCGGGCCGAGCCGCAGCACGCCGTCCTCCCTCTCTCCTCGGTCCGGCTCGAACAGCCTTCGCAGCCGGGTGACCTGGACGCTCTCCACACCGGGCACGGCCGCGGCGACGGCGACCAGACGGCTGAGCCGCACCGGCTCGCCGAAGGTCAGCGCGTCCGGGTGGAAGAAGCCCCGCACACCGCTGCCGAGCACGCGGTACAGCTCGGCCAGGATCTGCCCGTGCTGATGGCCGGGCTTGGCGCACACGGTCAGCGCGATGTCCAGCGGGACCAGGCGCGCGGCGTCGACGACGAGGTCGTGGCCGATGCGCCGGTACGGCTCCAGGGCCTGGGCGACGGAGGCGAGCAGCTCGGCCGACGGGGCGCCGGTGCCGTACGCGTCGACGGCGATGTGCGCTTCCTGGACGCTGCCGGTCCAGCGCAGCTCAGCCGCCGCCCGCTGGACGCCGGGCAGGGCACCGGCGAGGGCCGCGTAGTCCTCGGCGGTGACCGCGCGCAGGCGCGTGCGGCGCAGGTCGAGCGGGGCCAACTGGCGTACCTGCTCGACGGGTTCGGGTTCCGAGCCGCCGACGGCGGGCAGCGGGTTGCGTACGACGGCGGCGGGCGGTGTCTCGCAGTCGGACTGGACGACGAGGTGGTTGATGGCCTCCGCGCCGACGTTGCCGGCCGTGCCGCCGCCGAGGCGGTAGTGCGCGGCGAGCCGTGATCCCGGCGTGGGCCTGACGCCGTGGCGTCCGTCGCCGAAGCGCAGGGCGAGACGGCCGTCGTCCTCCAGCTCGCCGACGAAGTGCCGGTCACGCGGGCCGCTGTCGAGCAGGTCGCGGCGCGGCTCCCAGGTCTCGTCGTCGCCCGCGTGCAGGCGTACGGCGGGCAGGGCGCGGCGCGGGTCCTGGCCGAGCGCGGCGGTCGCGGAACCGCGCAGCACCAGCTCGTCGGGGTGCAGCCCGGCCGCGTACGACGGGCCCCAGCTGTGGGCGATCTCCCAGGCGATGTGCCCGTCCAGGACGGTGCCCGCGCGGGCGCGGGCCGTGAGGACCTCGATCCGGCGCAGCTTGGCGTCGAGCAACTGGTCGCTGCGGAACAGGAGTTCGCGCAGGGCACGGACGGGATGGCGGCGCAGCTCGATGCGCTCCAGGATCCGCAGACCGTAGATGACCGCGAGTTCGGCGATCTCGCCGTCCGCGAGGCCGTCGCGGTCGCGGGCGCTGCGCCACAGCTCGACGAGCCGCTGCCGCACCCGTCCCGGAATCGCGCCGATCCGCGCGGCCTGTCCGGCGGCGACGGTGGCCTGCTCAGGGAACGGCACCGCCTGCGTGACCGGCGTGCGCCCTAGGATGGGGCGGAAGCGGGGCTGGATGCCCGGGTAGACGGACTGGGCGAGCAGGGTGCGCAGGGCGGCGGCCTGGGCGTAGGACGTGCCGGGCACGACGCGCTCGTGGCGCTGGCCGGCGCGTTCCAGGCCGAGTCCGGCACGGTTGGTGGCTGATTCGCCGACGACCTCGAAGAGCTCGCGGATGTCGTCGGGGGCCAGCGCGTCGCCGGATTCCGCCTCGTCCGTGAGGGAGTTGATGAGCCGGGCGGGGGCGT
The DNA here is from genome assembly GCF_045039535.1 of Streptomyces sp. NBC_01092. Taxonomy (NCBI): domain Bacteria; kingdom Bacillati; phylum Actinomycetota; class Actinomycetes; order Kitasatosporales; family Streptomycetaceae; genus Streptomyces; species Streptomyces sp. NBC_01092. Next base: position 1,491,031 of record NZ_CP108659.1, read on the forward strand.
TGCCCTCCTCGCGGTCGTAGCAGCCGAAGGCGGGCGGGTCGCAGGGGGCGACCTCGGCGGGTACCTGCGGGACGGTGAACGTCTCGGGGAGCCCGTGGAGCGTACGGCCGTGGTCGACCAGGACGACGTTGCCGCGGGCGAGGGTCACGTCCTCGACGGGCAGGCAGTCGCGACCGCCGCGTGTGGTGAGGCAGAGCGGGAAGCGCAGGGCGTCCTCGGCGGCCCAGGTGACCTCCAGGACCGGCTGGTCCTCGATCCGGTCCAGGGCCGGGGTGACGGAGGTCAGCCGGACGGCCTGCCGGTGGCTCGGGTCCGCGTCGCCGGGCGTGCCGGTGCGCGGGCCCTTGACCTCTTCCAGGACGAGCAGGTCGCCGGGCTTCAGGTCGAGTCGGCGGTCCCGGCAGGTCTCCGGGTCCTCCCACTCGTCGCGCAGGGTGGCCGAGGTGGCGCCCTTCGCCAGGGTGCAGACCTCGCCGCCCCAGGTCCACAGCCGGATCGCGTTGTGCGCGACGCGCAGCTCCAACGGGTCGGCGGTGACGACGGGTTCGAAGACCTCCACCGAGCCGCGCTCGTCGAGGTCGCCGAGATCGGCCTCGTCGATGACCGTGCCGGGCTCCGGGCGGTCGTGCGGGTCGAGGGTGCGGATGTCGACGGAGGCGAAGCGGTAGGTGCCCGGGGCGAGCGTGTGGTCGCCCGCGGACTCGACGGCGACGTACGCGCGGGCCGTGCAGCCGTCGTGCATCGCGTAGTCGATGAGCCGCACGTGCCGGCGTACGGAGACGCGCCGCCGCGCGGTGTCGAGGTAGGCCTCGGTGGCGACCGCGTCCTGCTGGTAGCTGATCTGGTCGCCGGTGTGGGCGAGCAGCTCGACGAGGGTCACGCCCAGGTCGGCGGGGTTGCGTTCGACCCAGTCGGGCGTGGTGAGCGCGAGCCGGTCCAGCAGCAGCTTGCGGATGGTGTCGTAGTCGCGGGCGGTGTAGTCGATGACGGGCGCGGCCGGGAATTCCGGCGCTTCCGGCTCATCTTCCTTGCAATCGAAGGGGGTTGGGCAGTCAGGCCGGAAGACGAAGCTCGCGCTGTGGTAGCGCTGGTCGAAGCCGCGGTACGGCTCCGTCCCGGGCCGTCCGTACGGGTCCGTCTCGACGAGGGAGAGCCGGTAGCGGGAGGTGTCGCCGGCCTGGTCGAGGGTGACGTAGAGCCGGTCGTCGAGCTCGGGGTCCTCCTCGCGCTCCACGCTGACGTCCAGGGCGGTGATGCCGGTGATGCGGCGGCCCCCGTCGATGCGGACGTTCTCGGGGCCGAGGCCGTGCGGGGCCTTGCCGAGGAAGGTGACGGTGAGGAGCAGCCCGTCGTCGCTGACCTCGACGGCGTCGACGCCGCCAAGCTGGGCGGCGCGGACCTTGCCCCGGCGGGAGGGGGTGGTGGTCGTCCCGGTCATGCCGCGGCCCTCCCTTCGAAGACGTCGTCGCGCCGGGCACCGTCGGCGCGCACGACGTACGACAGATAGACACGGACGACGTTGTCCTCGCTGATCACGTCGAGGGCCTCCACGTCGATGAGGTCGCCGAGCCAGCGCTGGAGCGAGGCGTGGACGGAGAGTTCGAGGGTGCTGACGAGTTCCGGGCTGGTCGGGGCGAAGACCAGGTCGAGGAGCCCGCAGCCGAAGTCGGGACGCATCACGCGCTCGCCGGGGCTGGTGAACAACAGCTGCTCGATCAGGTCGTGGACGTGCTCGCCACGGGTGGCGTGCGCGGTGCGGCCCCGGCGGTCGGCGCGGAAGGGGAACGCGAGGTCGCTGCGGGGGCGCCCGGCGGTGTGGCGGCTCATCGGATGGTGACCTTTCGCTGCGCGGCCTGGACGACGGGTGGTCCCTGCGGCACGAAGGCCGCGCTGAAGCACTGGGCCGCGGACGTGTCGAGCAGCACGGGCCGGCCGTCGACGGTGACGCCGGTGCCGTCGGCGGTCCAGCGGACCGACACGCACGGCGAGGGCACGCCGTTCACGGTGTGCGGGCAGCCGGTGACGACGTAGCTGTGTGCGGCCGTGGCGACGGCGGCGCCCGCGAGGCGTACGCCGCCGGAGGGTGTGGTGGCGGGCGCGACGCGGCCGCCGTGCGGACAGCCGATCACGGCGCCGGCGTCGAGCAGACTCCCGGACATGGTTCGTGCTCCCCCGTCTTTCTTCGTCGATGTCATCGCTTCGAGAGCACAGTGAGCTGGCCCTCGTTGATGGTCACTTCGTTGCCGCGCAGCAGGACCTCGGCGCCCGCGCCGGTCGAGATGACCACGGCTTCCTTGGTGATACGGATGTACGCGCCGCCCTGGGCCTGGAGCAGAATCCCCTGCTCGGCACCGGGCGTGTCGTTCATGACGAGCTTGTGTGCCTGCGGCGTCTGCACGACGACGGGCTTGTTCGGCGAGTTGGCCTGCAACTCGCGCCGCGCGTCGGGCGGCAGTTCGTCGGCCGCCCCGTACCAGCACCCGGTCCACACGGGGAAGCTGGGATCCCCTTGCTCGAACTCCACCCACACGCCCGCGCCCGGCGGCGGCACCACGAACTGCCCCGACTCCGGCCCGGTGAACGGCAGGCAGGGCAGCGCCCAGGTGGACGGCTCGTCGCCGAGGACGTCCGGCACCTCGACGGTGACACGGCCGATGCGCAGCGGGTCGTCGTTGCTGACGACCCGGCCGCGGAACTTGCCGAGGTAGCGATTGCTGGGTGCCGCCATGGTGGAGGTGCTCCTGGTAGGTGGGTCGTGAGCGGGTGTGTGTTACGGCCGGACGTAGTCGCTGCGCGCTTCCAGGCCCTCCCGGGAGAGGGTGAAGTTCTGCTGGTACGAGCCCGGACGCAGGTTGTGCGTCACGGACTTGACGAAGTAGTCGCCGTCGTACGCCCGTCCCGAGCCGCGTACGCCGACGAGCTGGCGCGGCTGCAGGATGTAGCCGTGCCGGATGACGTCGAGTGAGCCGGAGCCCGAGACGACGTCGGCGGACACGGCGGCGCGGGCGAGGAGTTCGGCCTCGGCCTGTTCGCGCTGGTGCTTGGCGGTGCCGGAGAGCGTCCTGCGCTTGAGGGCCGGGGTGGGCCGCTTGCCCAGGGGCGGGCGCAGTGGGCTGATGGACGGCTGCGGGAGCAGGTCCGACTGCCGGGTCTCGGGGTTCTGCCAGCGGGCCTGCGGTTCCTCGCGCGCGGTGCCGTCGTACGCGAACGTCAGCTGGTCCACGGTGGAGTTGGCGTCCATGTTGACGTTGAGGGCGTGCTGACGGATGCCGAGGCGGACCTCGGGTCCCCAACGGGCGGAGGACTGACCGGGGTTGGGCCCGGGCTCCAGATAGAAGGTGTAGCCGTTGGCCCGCGCGAGCTCGGTGACGTACTGGAGGTCGGTGCCCGTCTGGTAGTGCACGCGGAGGTCCTGGTGCGGGGGTTGGGCGACCTTCTCGGTGTAGACGTCGGGGCGGATGCCGTAATCGGAGTAGCGGCGCAGGATGGCGAGGACGCGCTCGGAGGGCGGGAGGTTCGGGTACCGGTCGGTACGCTCCTCGAGGTCCATGAGGAGGGTGAGGTCCTCGCCGGTGACGGTGAGGGTGGAGTGCCCGGGCTGGTTGCTGGCGCCGACCTCGTGCCGGACGACGAGCCCGTCGAAGAGGACGTCCGAGGTGCCCTTCACGCTGACGGTGACGACAAGCCGGGTCTTCGGATCGAAGAACCCCTCGGGCAGCAGCCGACGGCTGATGATCCCGTTCTTGGTGAGGTCGAAGGCGAGCTGAAACCCACTGCGCTCCCCCGCGGTGGCGGTGATCTGGGCGGACAGCAGGGCCTCGGTCACCTCGGCCGGGACGGGCCGGGCGAGCTTGGGCCCCATGAGGAGCGTGATGTGGACGGGGCCCTGCCCCACGGGCAGATCAAACACGCCGCTCTCCCCTGCCGCCCGGGAAGCCGCCGGCGAGCGGGATGTCGATGACGCGCCCGGCCTCGTCGGTCAACTCGCGTGGATCGAGTACGGGGTTGGCGTCGGCGATCTGCCACCACTGGGAGGGGTCGCCGAAGTACCGCTGCGCGAGGAGGTCGGGGCGCTCGCCGGCGGCGACGGTGTGGGGCAGGGTGTCGTCGGTGTCCTGGCTCTGGTCGAGAGGAGGCAGCAACCGCCGCTTGGTGTACCGCACTTCGGTGCCGTCCGGCTGCCGGTGGATCCCGATCTCGGCGTCGTGGTAGCGGCTGGTGCGGGGGTAGGGGTGGGCGCCGGGTATGGCGTCCAGGGCGTTCTCGTAGGGCTCTGTGTTGGCCATGGTGTGCTCCTCAGCCCCTTCCGATCACGGCGTTGGTTCCGATGCCGCCGCCGAGCCCGAACGAACCGAGGCTGCCACCGCGCGCGGCCGCGGCGAGCCGCTCCTTCTGGGCGAGGTGCGCCATGTAGAGGTCGGCGCCGCGGTGACCGGCCGGCAGATCACTGACGGTGAGGATCTTCATGCCGATGCTGAGGGAGGCCCGGATCGGATTGAGATTGACGTCGAAGGCGGACTCGTTGACGGAGAGCTCGGTGAGCCGGACGGGCATCACGCGCTTGCTCCCCCAGGTGAAGAGGGTGAGCGGCATCTCGATCGGACTGATCTCGATGGCCCCCTTCTGGGAGAGCTTCATCGCTGCGCGGAGCTGGGCGGTGGTCGGCTGCACCAGCATTTCGAGCGTGGCGAGCTGCGGGTGGATCCCGTCGGGCGCGGCGATCTCGAACTGATCGGTGGCGTCGATCTCGGCGGTGAACTTCCAGGTCTCCTGGGCGGGGCCCTTGAGGCGGAGAGCCTCGTTACGGTCCCCACTCCCGGTGCCACCGCCCCCTGCGTCGCCGCTGTCGCCGGCGGACTGGGGGGCGACGCTGCGCTCCAGGGTGTCCGGGTTGAATTGCAGGACGATGATCCGCTGGGGGGTGCCGGTGTCGGGGTTGACTACGACTATTCCGGAGCGGATGGGTTTGGGGATGTCGGCGTAGCGGGTCACAGACGTTCCTCGAGTCGGGCCCGCAGGTCCGTGTAGTCGTGGTCAGGGAAGACTTCTTCAAGCGCATCCAGGGAGATCTGCAACTGACGGGCGAGCTGACGGAATTCTTCGTCGGCCAATCGCGCGTCGGAGTAGAGATACTGCCAGCCAGGGATGCCTTTCGTGATGAGCAGGTTGTCCACGTATGACGAGTAGTCAAGATCAAGCAGCACAAACCGTTGTTGGTTCATGTCGTAGAACCAGATCTCCTGGCACGGAGACATGTCCATGTGGACCCGCAGTGCCGTGAGACGACCAGAACCCGGTGCTTCCTCAAGGGTCTTGATCTCATCCATCACCAACTGCTCTTCCGGTGTCAGCCGCTCGTCCGTGTAGGGCATGTAGCGTCCCGACAGGCAGGTCCTGAGATCCTTGAGAGCGAACTCTCCGTATACGCGGAAGTCGGCGGTGCGCCAGGAAAGCTGGATCTGCTCCACGTCGAGCAGATGGTCCCTCACCTCATCGACAGCGGCGGGCCCCATGTAACGGCGAATCAGCTTCGCATCATCTTCCGTGAGTGGACGCTCCCCCTCGCTTTCGATCTCGAAGCTTTCCACGGTGAACTCAGCCGTGGACCTCACCTGCTCGAACGCCTCACGGGCACGCAACTGGAATGCGCTTGGCATCTCTTCCTCCCTGGCTAGTTCTTCCAGTCAATCTTCCCTGCTCCGGCGAGCTTCCTGAGTTTTGCCAGAGCAGGGTTGATCAACCGCCGCACCTCGTCCGACATGCTTGCCCTTCTGGTGTCCAGATACCGTTGCACATCGGAAACCGAGTAGTAGTGCGGATGGCCGTCCGGTACCTCGCGGCCGTACCTCGTAGTGGTTCTGTTCTCGCCGCTCGTGCCCAGGCCGGCGATATAGCGGGCGATCTGCCCCCAGGGGCGGTCCATGTCCGCGTCTCCGCCGAGGTGGTTGAAAAGGGTCTTGGCCCGTGCGGAGTTGATGAGGAGTCGCGTGTGCTCGTCCGGGGAAGGCAGCCGTATGTTCCCTATGGACTTGGTCTTCTTGGCTGTGGTGTGCGGTTTCCAGTCGCCCCGGTGCTTTCCGGTTCCCTTGATGTGGTCGTATTCGCCGTAGCTGGAGGTGATCTGTTGGGGGAATCCCCTGAGGACCTCCCCCGTGGGCCCTGGCTCATCTTTCTGCAGGGGATGGAAAGAGACAACGGACCTGTACCAGATCATGTCCCCCTTGCCCGCGATGTCATTGTATGCAAACTTCTCGAGTTCGTTGTTCATTGGCGTGTTCACTGAATATCCAGGCGCCGGAACCAAGTTGTTGTTGGATGCCATTCCCCCGATCTTCTCCGGGAGAAGATGCATGCGCACCCAGGCAGAATCCTTGGAAAGTCCCTTCGACGTGACGTAAGCCCAACCGGGTGGGTTGCTGTGGGGACCGGGCACCGATCCTGTGTTCCGCACGGAGCGGCTGAGGAACCGCGCATCCATGGAGCTCGCCTGGTTGCCATTGAAGGCCGGCAGATCCGGCTTGGGCAGCCCGTCCTCGCGTAGCTGCTTCAGTGCGATCCTCGGCTGCAGCAGCTGCGGGTCACGCCAGCGCTTGGCCCGCACGGGTACGGACGAAGGGTTGAGCGTGGCCACGACGTTCACATCCGGGTCGCCAAGGGCTCGCAGGCTGGTGAGTCCGTACCAACTCTTCATTGCGGGGAGCAGCGGGTCGAAGCTCGATTCCCACATGCCGTCTTCGTCGAGCAGCGGAAGCAGCTTGGCGCGTATGCGCGCGGTGATGATGGCGAGCCTCTTGCCGAGGTCGTCCTGGGAGCCCTCCTTCTGCTTCTGCTTGTCCTTCTCGACCTTGGGCTTGGGCCTACCTGGTCCGGCCTTGTCGGGCCGGGGCTTCGTTTTGGCGGGGCCCTTGTTGGGAGGCTTGGAATGGCGGGGGTTGGTCGGACTGTCCTTGTCGTCCTTGGACTTACCCGGTGTGTCCTTGTCGTCCTTGGACTTTCCGGGTGTGTCCTTGCCGTCCTTGCCCTTGGGCTTCGTCGGGTCCTTGCCGTCTTCCCTAGGCTTCTTCGTGCCGTCGTTCTCGTTCTTCGGCTTGTCGGCCTTGGGCTTGCCGTCCCCGTCCTTGCCGTCGCTGCCCTTCGGCTTGCCCGGTGACTTGCCGTCAGCGTCCTTTGGCTTCACGTCTGGGTCAGGCTTTGGATTGGAGTCAACCTGTGGCTTGGGCTTCGGAGGCAGCGTCGGGCGGGTGCCCTGCTTGTCGCCGTCCTTGTCCTTCGGCCGGCCCGGCTTGTCGGCTTCCCCGCTCTTGTTCGGCTGTCCCGGCTTGTCCGTGTCCTTGGGCTTCGTCGTGTCCCTGGGCTTGTCCGGAGTCGTGTCCTTGCCCGGCGCCTTCGTCGTCGGCTTGTTCGGGACGGGCTTCGCCTCCGGCCTTGCGGCCGAGCCCGGGCCCTTGCCCGGCTTGGGGAGGACCGACGTAGGACGCACCGTCGGCGCCCCGGTTTCCGGCTTGCTGTCCGCGGGCGTTCTGTCGCCCTGCTTGCCGCCCTTGTCGTCGGCGCCTCCGGCAGCGGGCTTTTTGCCGTCGCCCTTGCCGTCCTTGCCTCGGCCCAGCCTCTCGGCGATGCCCTTGAAGCGCCGCCCCACCTTCGCGACGTACTTGCCGATTCCGCTCAGCAGCGCCTCATACGCCAGCTCCAGCAGCGCCACGATGCCCGCCGCCACCGCCTTCGCGAACAGGATGCCCGCGCCGCCGCTGCGGACGGCCTTGAGCCAGTCGAGGACCGCCCCCATCGCGCGCAGGATCTCGCCGAGCGCACCGATGGCCGTGCGGATGGCGTCGATGACGGCCATGACCCAGCCGGCGCCCGGGATCAGTTTGGCGATGACCTTGGTGATGACGATCTCGCCGATGATGAAGGGGAGTTGGGGGACGATGGCGTCCCAGGTCTCCTTGACGATCTGCTCGAGGGTGATGCCGCCCTTGATCAGCTTGTCGAGAATGGCCTTCGGGACGCCGATGATCTCCTCGATCTTCGACTGGAACCATGCCTTGACGGCCGCCTTGACCTCGCGGAACAGGTGGTTCTTCGCGCCGTCCACCGCGGAGTTCTTGGCACCGCTCAGCCAACCACCCGGGTCGGACAGGAAGTCGACCGCGATGAGCATGAAGTCGCCGAGGGCGTTCAGCAGTCCGGCGGCGAAGTCCAGGACCGCCTTCACCGCGTCCACGACGGCCTTGATGACGTCCAGGAGGGCCTTCTTCAGGATCTCCAGGATGCTGCTCAGCAGCTTACCGATGGAGTCCAGCAGATCGCTGATGGCCTGCTTCAGCGCTGTGGCGAGCCTGTTGACGAGTGCGATCGCCGCATTGATCAGCGAGGTGATCAGGTTCCGGATGCGCTTGGCCAGATCGATGACCGCCCGCACCATCGAGATCGCGAACTCGATCAGATCCTTGATCAGGTTCTTGATCGCGTCGATGATGCCCTTGCGAGCCGCGTTGATCCATCCCTCGACGTTCTTCTTGAAGTCGCGGATGAAGGTGATGACCGCGTCACGCGCCTCGCGGATGACCCTGACGATCGCGTTCTTGATCTCGATGACCTTTTGTTTGATCCAATCAAAGGCCTTCGAGAGCCAATTGCCCGAGTCCTGGGCAGCGTTGTTCTTCTGCCGGTCCGCGTCCTTCTCTGCGTTGTCGGCCTTGTCCTTGACCTTCTTGTCGCTGCCCTCCTTCTCGGTATCGACCTTGTCGTCTGTCTTCTTTTCCTCGTCCTTGACGTCCTGGCGGACCTTCTCCTGCCGGTCGGACTTCTTGTCGCCGAGGCTCTTGAGCTCCTTGTCCTGCTCCGTGCGCCAGCCTTCGCGCTGGGCGGTGACGTCGGCCATCGCCTTCTCGCGCTCGCCCGCCTGCGTCTCGGTGTTGGCCGCGATCTCGGCATCGACCTGCCGCTTGTGCTTCGCCTGCGAGTCGCGGAAGTCACGGTCCTTGGCCTGACGGCCCTCCGACACGCCCTTCTGACCGTCGCTGAACGCGGCCTGGAACTGCGGGCCACGCTCATGCTCGGCCACCTCGGAGGCGGCCTCCGGCGGTACGGCTCCGGTTGCGCCCCCGCCCTCGACGGCGACACCTTCCCCACCGCCACCACGCCCCGGCACCTTCGCGGACATCTGCTCCTTGGGAGCGTTGGGATAGACCTGGTCCTCGCCCATCCCGCGACCGGCGTCGTCCTGAGCCGTCCCTATGGTCTCCTGGCCCTTGGCGTCGACGTGGCCGCCCTGCTCGCCGGACGCCTGCTCGGCTCCGCCCTGCATCTCGACGCCCGGCGCGTTGCCGGCCTGTGCCTGCTTGAGCGCGTCGTCCTTCGTCGGCAGACCGGCGAACTTCGCGGCCAGCTCCTGCGGATCCACCACGGGTTCGTCGGCGCCGAAGAGGCTCGCGACCCCGTTCACGATCTTGCCGCCGATGAAGCCAAGGGCCATCTTGAAGGTGTCCCAGCCGCCGGGCTCCTCGGCCTTCTCGGCCTCGATCTGGCCCTCGGGCTCCTTCGCGCCGGTGACCTCGGCGTTCTCCTGGTCCGGCGCCTGCGCCTGCGCGGCCGGATCCTGCGAGTACGCGGCCGGAGCGTCCGTCTTCGGCTTGCCCTCCAGCGTCTGCGGAGCGCCTGCCGGACGCTGCATGGAGGGCGGTGCCGCGGCGAGCGTCTTGTGCTCGTCACCGACCGTACGGTCCACCGCGCCACCCACGCCGCCCATGGCCTGAAGTGCCTTGTGCGGCTTGAGTTTAGAAGCTGTGGACAGGCCGGCCTCAGGGGCGACGCCAGAGAGGTTCGGGGCCGGGCCGGAGTCCTTCTTGCCCTTTCCGCGAGCCGGGGCGGCCGCCCCGCCGCCACCACCACCGCCGCCGGCACCCGAGGATCCCCCCGACGGTGCCGCCTTGGGCGCGGGTGCGGTCTCCGGTGCGCTCTTCGCCTCGGGGGCTGCCTTCGCGGCGGCTTGCGGCACGGATGCCGGTGCCGGTGCCGACTCCTGAGCGGCGGGCGCCGACCTGGGTGCCGCGGCCGGGGCCTCCGTACGAGCACTGGGCTCCGGCGCGCTTTCCTGGGGCGTACCGCCCGACGGGGCTGTCTCCGATGCACCCTCGGCACCGGTTGTGGCACCGGCGGACGTCCCGCCGGGCATGCTCGGGCCGCCTGAGCCGGACCCGCCTCCCGCGGCCCCTGCCGTGTCCTGCGCCGCCTGAGTGGTCTGAGCGCCGGCGGCCTCCGAACCGGAACCGCCCCCCGACTCCTTCGCGCCCTCTTTGCCTCCGGCCTCGGACTGCGCGGACCTGCCGCCGGTGGCCTGCTGCGACTCCTTCTCCGGCGCTGCCGCGGCCTTGTCACCGCCGGCCGCAGTGCCCTTCTCCTCCTTGGCCGCCGACTCCGTGGCCTCACTGCCGCCCTCGGACTTCCCGTCCGTCCTGCCCGGGGCCTCCTGCACGGTCGTCTGCGCGGCGACCGCCCCCACCTTCGGGTCGTCCCCCGCCTTGGGGTCCCGGGTCGCCGTGCTCGCCACCGGCGGCGCCGCGGCCTGCTCCAGAGCGAGGCCACCGACCCCGCCGTCGTTCGCCGGCCCGCCCTCGGTCTCCGGTGCCGACGACCCCGACTCCTCGGCGAGGTCCTCCTCCTCGGGCTCGGCCTCCGCGGCCTCGTCCTCGGCGTCCTCCGCGTCCCGCTGCGCCTGCACCTCTTCGGCCCTGGTCGGCGGCGGAGCGGGGAAGGACGGGACGGACGGGGTGGCGGACGGATCCAACGTGTCCGCCGTCGGTACGCCGGACACGTCGAGGTCCTGCTTCGGCAGGAAGTCCTCGGGCTGAAGCTTGATGTCCCAGGCGCTCGGCTCCTCACCGCCGACCTCGACCTCCGACTCGCTCCCGGAGCCGTCGGTGTCCTCCTCGGTCTCCTCCTCCAGCCCCTCGACGTCCTGATTGCGCTTCCCTTCCAGCGTGCTGATCCTGCCCGCCGACTGGGTGTCCTTGCCGGAGATGGCCGGTGAGCCCTTGGGCTTCTCCTGGCCCCGCTTGTCCTGCGGCTTGAGCTGCTGGCCCGCCACCCTCGCCTCGGCCGCGCCCGGCCGGTTCTTCGCCGCGGACTCCTCCTTGGTCGCGGCGGGCGTCTGCTCCTGCTCGGTGGCCTCCTTGCCGGCCTTCTCCTTGCCCCCCGCCGCGTCCTGGGACTTCTTCTCGCCGCCCTGCTGACCGCCGCGCTGCCCGCCCTCCGACTTCCCCCCGGATGCCGAGGAGGCAGAGGACTGGTCCTTCCGGGTCGCGGGCGCGGCCGACGCCCCCTGCCCGCCGCCTGTCCGGGAAGCCCCGGACGCACCGGCTGATCCCGCACCGGACGCCGGCTCCGACTCCCGTGGCGCACCGCCACCCTGCGGAGTCGTCCCGTGTTCCGGCGTACCACCGTTCTGCGGGGTGCTACCGGCCGCACCCTCGTCGTCGATCTGCTCCTTCTCCGGCCCGGGCGCGGTCTTCGGGCGCTGTTCCTCCGCCTTGCGCTCTTCCGCGTCCCGCCGCTCGTTCTCGCGCTCGGTGCGCACCTCCTCCGCCACGTCCGGCTCGATCTGGGGAGCGTCGTGCGCGTGGCGTTCGAGGGCCTCGGCGTGGTCCTCGTATGCCTCGACCTCGTCGACGAGGTCGAGCACCCGGTCGTGCTCGGGCGCGAGCAGCCGGTTCTCCAGGCGGACGAGGACGCCGTCGAGCAACACCTCGGGAAGCCGGGCGAGTTGCTTGCGTGTGCGGTGGGACAAGTCCTCGGGGTCGCCGCGCAGGGAACGTACGACGGAGTTGGCGACCCGGTCGACGAGGGTCGCCGGGTCCATGGCCTCGGCCCGGCTCCGATCGGCATCGACGGTGGCGTACCGCAGCCACCCAGGAGTCGCCTGGTCCTGCTCGACGTCCGCCGTCTCCGGCCGGGCCTCCGGATCCCGTACGAGATCCTGCGCCGCCGACTCCGCCTCCCGCTCGATCGCCTGCTGCGGCAGACTCACCGCCCCCAGCTCCCGCCCCGCGCGCAGCGTGCCGAGGCCGTGCGGGTTCTGGACGGTGTGGAGGAGTTCGTGGGAGAGGAGGCGGCGGCCCTCGTCGGTGCCGGGCTTGAAGGCGCCCTCGGCGAAGAAGACGTCCTGGCCGACCGCGACCGCGTCGGCGCCGAGGAGGTCCGTCAGCTGCCCGGCGTCGCGGCCCGTGTGCAGGCGGACGCGGCTGAGGTCGTGGCCGAGCCGCTCCTCCAGTTCTCGTCGTACGCCGGGGTCGAGCGGCTGACCGGCGCCGCTGACGATGTCCTTCGGCTCAGGCGTACGGGACTTGGCGGCCCGCTCCTTGCGCTTGCGGCGGCGCTGTTCGGCGGCCTGCTCGGCGTGCCCGTCCTGGGTCTGGGAACTCATCGCGTCACCTCCCCGTGGCCGCTGAGCCCCTCGTGCACCGCGCGGGCCAGCTCCTGGCCCAGGCGGCGGGCGGAGAGGCCGGCGGGCAGCGGGGGGAGGCCCGCGAGGGTGTCGGCGCTCAGGGCTCCGTCGGTCGCCAGCGGCACGCCGTGTTCGCTGATCAGGCGGGTCAGCTCGTGCTCGAAGGCGGCCGAGACACGGTCCGGGTCCACGCGGAAGCCATGGAGGGCGAGTTCGCCGATCTCCACCCGGATCTCGCGCGGCCGGCGCTCGCCGCCGGTCTCGCCGTTCACACCCATCCCCGCACCTCCCCCGGAGTCAGGGAACGCTCCAGCTTCTGGTACTCGGTGCGGGCCGCCGCCAGCATGTGCCGCATCTGCAGGCGGTCGCCCTCCTCCGCCGCGAGGAACGCCCCGGACAGCGCGATGTTGCGGATCGAGCCGCCCGCGACGGTGAGTTGGGCGAGCAGGTCCGTGTCGATGTCCTTGACCGGGGCCCGCGAGGGCAGCACCCGCCGCCAGATCTCGGCGCGTTCGTGCTCGGCCGGGAAGGGGAAGTCGACGACGAAGCGGATGCGGCGCAGGAAGGCGGTGTCGAGGGCCTTCTTCATGTTGGTGGTGAGGATGGCGAGGCCGCGGTAGGCCTCCATCCGCATCAGGAGGTAGCTGACCTCCAGGTTGGCGTACCGGTCGTGGCTGTCCTTGACCTCGCTGCGCTTGCCGAACAGCGCGTCGGCCTCGTCGAACAGCAGCAGCGCGCCGCCGCGTTCGGCGGCGTCGAAGACCCGGCGGAGGTTCTTCTCGGTCTCGCCGATGTACTTGCTGACGACCTGGGAGAGGTCGACGATGAACAGGTCGAGGCCGAGTTCCTTCGCCATGACCTCCGCGGCCAGCGTCTTGCCGGTGCCGGAGCCGCCCGCGAAGAGGGCCGTGACGCCGAGGCCGCGGCGCAGGGTGCCGGCGAAGCCCCACTCCTGGTGGACCGTGGCGCGTTGGCGCACATGGGCGACGATCTCGCGCAGGACGTTCGTCTGACGGTCGTGGAGGACCAGGTCGCCCCAGGCCGCCTCCGGTTCGATCCGGCGGCCCAGCTCGTCCATGCCGATCCGGGCCTCCTCCAGGCCAGCCCGCCAGGCGAGCTGCGCGGCGTCGAGGTCCTCGTAGGGCAGCCGGCGCCGTACGGTCGCCGCGGCGGACCGGATCACGTGCGGCGGCAGCTGGAACTGGGCGACCAGGGACCGCAGTTCGACCTCGTCCAGGTCGGCGATCGGATGCATCGCCTGGCCCCACAGCTCGACCTGCTCCTCCTCGTCGAGGCGCGGCACGGCGACGCGTGCGCCGTGCGGGCGGTCCGAGCGCAGCGGGTCCTCACTCGACACGACGACGGGTACGGCCGCTCCGGCCAGGAACGCCTCGGTCGCCGCCCGCTGGTCGCGGTCCAGGTCGCCGACCTCGACGAGCAGCGCGGCGGGCAGCAGGATCGCCTCGCGCTGCCAGAGCCGGGCGAGCCGGTCGCGTTCGGCAGGGTCGGTCGGGATGTCCTCGGCGCCCATCGAGTACACCCCGAGCCCGGAGCGGGCGGCCCCCGCGGCGGCGATGTCGGCACGGCTGCGCAGGTCACCGCCGGTCACCTCGACGAGCAGCGGCGCGTCGGGGCTCGCCCCAGTCGTCCAGCCCTCGGCGACCCGGCTCGCGGCCAGGTCGTACGACGGCGGCAGTTGCTCGGGCACCGAGGTGCGGCGCAGGCGGCCGTGCAGCCGGGCGTCCAGGTAGGGCGAGCCCAGCAGGAAGTGCAGGATCCGCTCGTCCAGGCGGAGGCGGGAGGTCGTCAGCCGGGACTCGTCGTCCAGCTCCGCGATCCGCCAGCGCCGTAGCGGCGCGACCGGCGTGAGCGCGCTCCAGTGCGGTTCGGCGAGGGCGGCCAGGGCGAGCGAGAACGTCGGGTACGCCCGCTGGGGGTCACCGCAGGCGGCGGCGCAGCGGGCCGCGGTCGTCGGGTCCAGCTCGTCGGCGGCGGCGAGGAGGATCAGGTCGCGTTCGAAGGTGGTGAGGCCGAAGCAGGCGACGAGGGCGTCGAGGGGGGCGGTGCCCGGGGCGGCCAGGGGTGCCGGGCTCGTCGAACCGGTGGACTCCGGCTCCGTTCCCTGTCCGGCGCCGGTGGCGTGGGCGTCGATCAGGGACAGGACGCGCCGGATCTCCTCGATCAGCGTCGCGCCGACGTCGTGTCCGCCCGCGGTGCTCGAAGTACCCGCCGTGCCCGGCTCGTTCGTCCCCATGCCCTCACCTGCCCCCGTCGTTCCCATGCCGTCTCAGCCCTCCGTGCCCTTCCGTGGCTCCGGCGGTGCCGACTTGCTTCCCCTGGATCCGGGACTCCCGGCGGTCCTGCGGGCCCGTGATGGAGCCTTGGCGACGGTCTTGGCCGGGGCCTTCGCGGTCTTCTTGGCAGCACCACTCGCCGGCCCGGGGTCTTCAGCCGTCGCCTTCTCGACGGCGCCCGCCGTTCCAACAGCGCCCGTCGTCTCAACAGCCGCCGAATCCCCGTCAGTTGACGGCATCTCGGCCCCCGGAGGGACCGGCGCACCCGGCGCCCCGAACGGCAGCACCCGTACCTCGGGCCGCTCCACCGGCTTGCCCGGCACCGGCTTCTCGCGGCCGTCGATGAGGATCAGGGTGGCCTGGTAGACCACGGACAGCGCGTACGGCGTCTGGTGGAGCATCCCCCACAGCTTCGACGTCTCGTCGATGTCCATCACCGTCGGCGTGAACCGCACCCGCTGCGTCGCCTCCGCGAGGTCGCTGTCCGCCAGGTGCGGGAGCGCGCCGGTCTCCTCGATGACGTCCTTCGGCAGAACCGGTATCTCGTGCAGGGTCCGCACCACGGAGCCGATCAGCCGCTGCCCGACCAGGGTCGTCTCGTCGCCGTACGCGCTGATGAGGAAGTGCAGGTCCAGCGCGGCGGCCGGCCGCTTCACCAGCGTGCCGTCGGACGCCCGGGTGGGCAGGTCGTTGTTACGCATCGAGGTGTTGGGCGTGACCTGGTACAGGAACACGTTGAGGGTGGGGTGGTCCGGCGGCTCCGTCGGCGGCTTGTGCGGCTCCACCTTCACGGCCTCGTCGAACTCCGGGCCCACGTTGGACGCGAGCAGCAGGGCGAGGGCCTGGGTGACATGGGCGATGGCGAGTGCGTTGCTCATGGCGTCGGTTCCTCGGTTCGTTCTCTCATCGGGGCTGTCATGTCACTCCCGCCCTCGCGCCAGGTACTCGGCGAGGCTCAAGGTCGTTCCCGGCCGCCCCTTCGACGGTGTCCGCTGCCGTGACCCGCCGGGCGGCGCCCCTCCCGCCGTCACCTCCAGCCGCCCGATCTGCACCTGCACCACCTGCTCGGGCGCCCGCGCGGGGCGCCGGGCGGCGGCCTGCCGTACGGCGTCGCGTGCCGCCGCCGTGTCCGCGGCGCTGGGCCGCAGGGGGTTCGACACGGCGGCGGGGGTGGCGGCGTCCGTACCCGGGGGGGTGGGTACGGACGCCGCGCTCTGGGGGGCGCCCCGTTCGGGGCGCCCGCGTCCCGTCGCACGCTGCACGGCGTCCGGTGCCGGCCGTGGGCCGGGCGTGACCGCCGCGACGGGGCGCAGCAGCGGCGTCTCGGGCAGGGCCCTGGTTGCGGGCCGCGGCGCCGGGTCGGCCGGGGTGTGTTCGGTGCGTACGACCGTCCGCTCCCGTTCCACGAGCGGCCGGAGCGCGGGCGTCGCCTGGCGCGGCGCCTCCCCCGGCCGTGCGGCGGACGGCGCGGTGGCGGGCCACAGCAGGTCGGAGCCGTCGTCCGGTTCCGGTGCGTTGCTCCGTACCGCCTCGACCCGCTCGAACGGGCCGGGCAGCCGGGGACGTACCCGCGTCACGCCCGGGCGCGGACCGGCGGCGGCCGGGGTGTGCCGGGCGATCAGCAGGTCGAGGAAGTCGGGCACCGGCGCCCCGTCGGCGTCAGACATCCGCACACAGCTCCAGGTAGTAGCGGCGCCGCAGCGGGCTGAGCGCCAGGATCTCCGGCTCGCCCCAGCCGTACGACGTGGCGAGCAGATGGACATCGAGCAGCAGGTCCCGGGCCCAGGCGTCCAGTTCGGTCCACAGGTAGGAGGCGATGTCCAGCTCGGCCCGGGTGGCCTCGCCGCAGTCGGGGCAGGCGACGTTGAGCGTCACGTCGGCCCCCGGGTCGGCCGCCTCGACGGCCTCGGCGATCCGGCGCTGGACCGGGACGGGCAGATCACCGGCGGCCACGGCCACGCCGTCACGCGCTGCCGAGACCAGGCACCGGGCGAGCAGGGCGGCCCGCGGGTCCGCCGCCCGGGCCGCCGCCGTCAGATCGGCGACCCCGGGCAGCCGGAACTCCACGTCCCAGCCCTCCTGTTCGACCCGCAGCAACGGCTCGCGCTCGACATTGGGCCCGCCCAGCGACCGGGCGAACTCCCCGGCGTCCAGGTCGAACTCCATGTCCTCGCCGCACGCCGTGCAGGCCAGCCGCACCTGCATCCGCTCCCCGAACAGGGCGCGGCGCAGCGCGAACAGGTCGGCCTCGCGCTCCCCCACCGGCAGCACCGGCAGGGTCGCTGTGTCGACGTCCGGGCGCGCCGTGCGGTGCAGCAGCAGGGCGCGCCCCGTCGGCGCCTCGGCGAGGCCCGCCTCCCAGGTGGCCAGCAGTTCGGCCGCCCCGGTGATCCCCATCTCGTCCCCCCTTTAACTACCCGCTGCTCAAGCCGGGTTGAGGAAGGACGGCTCCTCCGGCTCGGGCACCTCGTAGTCCCGCTCCCAGCCCTCGCACTCGAGCTTCAGCGACTGGATGGCCACCGCGTTGGCGTTGGCGTCCAGCTCGCCGAGGACCTGGTACTCGCTCGGCCAGGTCCGGTACAGCTTGTGCGAGACGGCGACCTGGCCGGCTTCGTTGAGGACCTGGATGACGATGTCCTTGCGGAAGTCGGCGAGGGACACCTCGGAGCCGAGGCCCGCGCCGACCTGCCAGACCTTGTTGGCCCAGCGGTCGAACTCGGGGTCGTGGGTGACCCCGCGCTCCAGGGTGATGCCCTCGAACTCGGAGCGGCCCGGCGACTTGCGGGGCGACGACGGGTCGCCTCCGTGCCGGTGCTTGACGACTTCCGTCGTCCGCTTCAGTGGACTGATCTTGCTGATGCCCGCAACCGTGCGACCGTCCCACAGGACCAGGAACTTGAAGTTCTTGTAGGGGTCGAAGCGATGCGCGTTGACCGTGAACTCAGCCATCGGATTCCTTCAGTTCTCCACGATTCCCCGCGCCTAGAGCGCGAACTGCCCGGACGTCTGCTGGATTTTGACGATCACGAACTCCGCCGGCCGGACCGGTGCGATGCCGACGAGGACGTTGACGATGCCGTTCTCGATGTCCTCGGCGGTCGTCGTGTCGCTGTCGCACTTGACGAAGTACGCCTCGCGCGGGGTGCCGCCCTTGAAGGCGCCCTGACGGAAGAGGGTGTGCAGGTACGAGGAGGCGGCGAGCCGGATCTGCTGCCACAGGTTCTCGTCGTTGGGCTCGAACACCACCCACTGCAGGCCCCGCTGGAGGCTCTCCTCGACGTGCAGCGCGAGCCGGCGCACCGGCACGTACTTCCACTCGCTGTCGAGCGCGTCGGAGCCCTCCAGCGTGCGCGCGCCCCAGACGACCGGGCCGGTGACCGGGAAGGTGCGCAGGCAGTTGACGCCGAGCGGGTTGAGCAGGCCGGTCTCGCGGTCCGTCAGGTTGACGGTGAGCGAGTGCACGCCCGCGAGCCGCGCCTCGGTGCCGGCGGGCGCCTTCCACACGCCGCGCTCGGAGTCGGTGCGCGCGATGACGCCGGCGATGGCGCCGGACGGCGGGAAGGAGCGCAGCCGGCCCGTGAGCGGGTCGGTGAGCTGCAGGTGCGGGAAGTACAGGCCCGCATGGTTGCCGCGCACCGCGTCGAAGGCGGCGAGCCCGGCGCGTGCGGTGTCGACGCTGACCCAGGTGCTCGGCGAGTCGACCAGCAGGAAGATCCGCCGCTCGGCGCACAGCCGCTGGGCGGCCGAGATGACCGTGAGCGCGTCCTCGGTCTTCTCGTACGCAGCGAGCTCGGGCAGCGCCAGCAGGTTGACGTCGGCGACGCCGCGCAGCGCCTGGATGCCCGTCTTGTCGGCCTCGGAGCCGATGAGGTCACGCGGACCGGGCGCCTCGCCGTCCTCGCCGCCCTCCAGCGGGAAGACCGGCGGGTTGACGGAGGCCTCAAGGCCCAGGTCGTTGGCGCACTCGCCGAGGAAGCGGACGACGTCCTCGGGGTCGGTGGAGCCGGCGACGACCTGGATACGGCGGCCGAAGGCGGTGACCTCTGCGCCGGCGAAGGCGTGCTTGCCGGGCGCGTCGGGCAGAGCGCGCAGCTTTCGCTCCAGGAGCAGCGCCAACTCGGCGACGCTGCACGGGGCTTCGCCGTCGCAGTCGGGGTCGTAGAGCTTGAACTCGCGCTCCACCTCGCCGATCTTGACGGTCAGGTCGACTTCCAGGTTCGGCAGTTCGTCGCCGAACGGCTTGGAGACGGTGCCGGACGGGTCGGGGCGGCCCTCGCCGACGACCTCGACGCGGATCAGCTTCGAACCCGCGTTGATCACGGTCTGCGCGTAGCGCCCGTTGGCGGGGTCCATGGACAGGCCGGTGAAGCTCTCGCGGGCGTCGCCCTTGGCGTCGTAGACCCGGAGGTTGAAGGTTTCGTCGGGGCACGGCGTGTCGTGGTCGACGGCGACGCGCAGGCCGTTGCCCCAGACGCCGGGTTCCTTGGCGTGCACCTCGAGGACCGGGCCCTCGCTGTGGCCCTCGGTGGACTTGAGGGTGACGCATGCGGCCTTGCCGCTGCCGGCCTTGGCGACGCGGACGATCACCGCGATGGTGCCGCCGTTGCCGAAGAACTGGTGGACCGCGTAGCCGACGGCGCTCTGTGCGCTCAGGCCGCCGAAGCGGCGCTCGAACTCCGCGAAGCTGGTGACGCGTACCGGCTCGTTGAGCGGACCGCGTCGGGTGTGGCCCACGAAGGCGGTCACGGACGTGGTCAGGGTCGAGATCGTACGGGTACTGCTGGGAAGCTCTTCGACGTAGACGCCGGGATACGTCGGCTTGGCGGCGCTCAGCGCGCTCATCGGCATTCCCCCTCCTTATCCCTGTCTCGGGCACCGGGACGAAGGCACCAAGAGACGGCACAGGGAGAAGTGCCGGACGCGTGCACGAACAGCCCCCGCCCAGTCGTTGGCGGCGGCCGTGCGCACCGCATCAGTTCCCCCGTCAGTACCCCGGACTTGTCGGCCGTCCGAGCCAAGCGACGCGCTTGTGACTCCTGATGCTCAAGTGCTCGATCCACCTTGCTGTGTTCGAAGTTGACCGAGCAAGGCGCCTTCAGGCCACCCCAGAAGGGGGTTTGGTGAAGGCGCCCTCCCGGCATCCACACATGTCGCCTGCGCGCCTCGGCCAGGTGGTTCACGGATTCTGCACAGCGGGTGTCACGGCACGGTGCCGGGCCGGCCCCGAGCCACCCGGAGCCACCGTGGAACCCCTCACCCGGGTCGTTCAACTGGTCGCACGCACGTGCGATCTACGCGAGTCGTACACAATCCTCTGTGGCTGGTTTTCCGGGGGTGACGCGATCCGGTTTCCTCCACACCTGCTGCGAGAGGGTCAGGGAGTGGGTGACTCGGGCCCGGGGACGACGATCGGCGCCTCGGCCTCGGCGCGGGCGCGCGCCATGCCGTTCTCGACCTCCTCGCGGGAGACTTCCTTGTAGAAGCGTTCCCCGTGGGCGTCGGTGATGTCGATGACGACGCCGGTCCACTCCTCGGCGGGCTCGTCCGGCACGTGCCCCAGCTGGTACTCGGCTTCCCGGAGCAGCTCCTCCGTGACCCGAACACCGGTCAGCCTCTCGGCAAGAGCGAGGACCGCCGCCTTGGTGTCGACGCCCGCGCCGGTGTCGTCCTCTTCCTCGGACAGGTCGAAGCCGACCTCACGCATCACGGAGACCAGCCCCACGCCACCGTCGAAGTCCAGGACGAGCGTCCAGTCGCCGCCGGCGCCCGGCACGGTGAACGCACCTCAGATGAAGGACTCGTCCCAGTAGTCCGACGCGTCGCGCAGTTCCTGCTGCCGCCCGCTCAGCCATGCCCCACAGCCTGACGGCCGCCGCTGACAAGGGCCCGTGAGGCGGGCTCGGTACTGCACCAGCGAACCAGCCGCCGTGCGCCATAAGGTGACCCCCGACCGCACGACGTGAGGGGTGAGGGCGTGGGTTCTGACGGTTCGGCAGCCGTGTTGGTGACCGGCGGGAGTGGGTTCGTCGGGAGTCATCTGGTACGGCGGCTCCTGGAGCGCGGCCACCGGGTCCACGCCACCGTGCGCGGTACGGCCGCCACCGCCAAGGTGCGGCCGCTGCGGGAGATGCAGGAGGCGCATCCCGGCCGACTGTCCCTGTTCGAGGCCGACCTGCTGTCCGAGGGCGCCTTCGACGAGGCGATGACCGGCTGCCGGACGGTGTTCCATGTGGCGTCGCCGTTCCGTATGCCGGAGAAGATCAAGGACGGCCGCCGGGAGATGGTCGACCCGGCACTGCTCGGCACGCGCAATGTGCTGGCGGCCGTCGAACGGACACCCACCGTGGACAGGGTGGTCCTCACCTCCACCGTGGGCACGATCTTCGGTGACTACGCGGACGTCCTGACGATGGACGGCGCGGTGCTCTCGGAGCGGTACTTCAACACCACCAGCACGGTGGAGCACAACCCGTACCACTACGCCAAGACGGTCGCGGAGCGCGCCGCCCGGGAAGCCGAGGCCGCCCAGGGCCGCTGGCGCCTGGTGTCGGTCAACCCCGGCCTCATCCTGGGCCCGTCCCTGACACCCGCCTCCGAGTCCGGCAGCCTGTTCCTGCTTGAGGAGCTGTTCAAGGGCTACTTCTTCTACGGCGCCCCGGACTTCAGCTTCGCCACGGCGGACGTGCGCGACGTGGCCGACGCGCACATCGCGGCGGCCGAGAACCCGGACGCGAAGGGCCGTTACATCGTGGCCGCCGAGACCATGACGTCGTTCCACGAGATGTCCCGCATCCTGCGGACCCGGTATCCCCGTGACCTCCGCCTCCCGCGCACCGCGCTCCCGCACTGGCCGGTACGGATCCTGGGCCCGGCCTTCGGCCTGACGCAGGATTACGTCCGCAAACACCTCGGCATCCGGTTCCGGGTGGACAACAGCCGGAGCGTGAGCGAACTGGGCATCACCTACCGCCCGATCGAGCAGACGGTCCTGGATCACTACGAAGCGTGGCGGCGCAGGCGCACCGCGAAGTGACCCGGCCGCCGCTCCCCCGTAAGCGTCGAAGGTCACAGAAACGTATCGGACATTTAACGCCTCAACCTTCACGGGAGGCGCACAAGTTGGCTAGGTTACGGATCAGGCCGCACGACGAACTCCGGCGAACCCCGCCGGGACGCGCGGCCTCCGCCGAGTCCGGTGCGCCCGCAGGGGTTCACTGGAGCCGGGGACCCAACCGAACTTGGGGTGAATCGGCCAACTGCCCTGCGGGGCAAGGGTCGTAGGGCAAACCTTCCGCAATCCATCGCCCGAACCCTCCCCCAGAGCCTGAACGGCCTGGGGGTACCCCCACCGCTAACTCGGTAGGCGGAGTACGGAAGGAGCACGTCGCCCATGGCGCCGGAAGGCACCGCGCGACCGGGGGCCCTGAGCCTGCCCGGCATGCGCAACTCCGCACTCGCGTCGGCGGCTCTCACCTCGGTGGC
Organism: Streptomyces sp. NBC_01092; assembly: GCF_045039535.1. Taxonomy (NCBI): domain Bacteria; kingdom Bacillati; phylum Actinomycetota; class Actinomycetes; order Kitasatosporales; family Streptomycetaceae; genus Streptomyces; species Streptomyces sp. NBC_01092. The sequence goes on from NZ_CP108659.1 coordinate 1,513,252, forward strand.
GCTGCTCGGCCAGACGGCGGGCGCCGCCCCCTTGTCCGCTGACGAGGCACCCAGCCGCGAGGAAGTCAGCCGCCGGGTCTCCTCCCTCTACGACCGGGCCGAGACCGACTCGGGAACCTTCAACGCCACCCGCGCCTCGTCGACGGGACCACGCAAGCGCGACGCCCGGCCGGAGGGCGCCGGACCCGCATCTGCCGCCGGGACCCGGGCGAGCGACATCGGGCGGGACGACCCCGCGCTCGACAGCGTCACCCAGCAGTGGTTCGACGTAGCGCGCGCAAAGCGCGGTCCGACCGTGCCGGCCGTGCTGCCGCGCGACAGAACGCCGGACCGTCCCGCAGCGCGCAGGCCCGCGCGTGCGACGCAGGATCTCGCCCCGGCGCGGGAGCCGTCCGGTCGGGCGCCGCTGGAGCTGACCGCCGGCCCCTCCGCCGAGTTGACGTCCGCTCCGGGCGCCGGGAGGGCTGCTGTTGCCGAGCTGACCGCCGGCCCCGTCGCCGCGCTGCCGGCCGCGCCCGCGGTCCCGCAGGGGGATGTCCAGGCCACCCAGGTCCTCCCGGCCGCCCCCGCCCTGCCCGCCTCGACCGCTCCCGGTTTCCAGGCCGCTCCGGCCGTCGCACCGGCGGCCGATCCGCAGCAGCGGTCGGGCCTGCGGACGACCAAGGAGCAGAACCGGCGCAAGCTCGACCGGGCCCACGAGCTGCTGTCCGTGTACGCCATGGGACAGAGCGCTCCGCCGACGGCCGTCGCCGCCCTGCCCGCCGCCGACACCTGGAGTGCCACGCCGGCCCAGCCACAGGCACTGCCCTCGGCCGACGACCAGTGGCAGGCCCTGCAAGCGCAGTCGGCCGCCGACCTCACCACGGTCCCGCCCGGCGCGATGGCCTGGCCGACCTCCGCAACGGCCCTGGAAACGGACGCCTTCGCGATCCCCGCCACGGACCCGATCCTCGGCACCACCACCGCCGCGCCCCCGGCGTTCGCCGACAGCACCGCCCTCACGGCGACGGGGTCACAGGACACGCGCGCCCTGCGGGCCCTGGAGTTCGCCCGTGCGCAGTTGGGCAAGCCCTGTGTCTGGGGCACGACCGGGCCGGACGCGTTCGACGGTCCCGGCCTCACCCAGGCCGCCTGGAAGGCCGCCGGCATCACCCTCCCGCGCACGGCCCCGGAGCAGGCGACGGCGGGGCAGGGCATCGCCCTCACCTATGTCGACCCCGGTGACCTGGTCCTCTTCCACGCCGGGCACGTCGGGATCTACTCCGGGAACGGCATGATGATCCACGCCCCGGGACCCGGGGCACTCATCCGCGAGGAGTCCATCCACTACGCCGGAGAAGCGGCGATCCACAGCGTGATACGGCCCGCCTGAGCCGACGACCGGCCGGCCACCGCGTCGCTCGACGGTCACCACCGCGTCACCGCCGCCCCGTCTCCTCCGAGGCGGGGCGGTCCTGTGTCGTGCCCCCGGGACAGTGCGCCGCGCCCACCGCGACGGCTGACGCACCGCCACCCCACCTCGGCTTTGTCGATACGTCCTGACATACCCATTGACATCATCTGCGGGCCGCCGCATAGTACCTGCCACTAGAGCGCGCTAGTGGAGCGCTCCAGCCGTTATCCAGCGGGCGGTACCCGTGAACCTCCCCCCACCTGAGAACCCGCCCCGATCAGCACAGCGAGGTGCATGGGACATGCGCAGACACCACCGAGCCGCCGGCCTGACGGCCGCCACGTTGGCCGCCGCCCTGTTCGCCGCCGGATGCTCCAGTGGCTCCGGCGGGAAGCAGTCCGAGGAGGGCGTCACGGACGCCTCGGCGGGCAAGGCCACGACTCCCCGGATGACCGTGGCCATGATCACGCACGCGGCGCCCGGTGACACTTTCTGGGACCTGATCCGCAAGGGCGCCGAGGCCGCCGCCGCCAAGGACAACGTCAAGCTCGTCTACTCCAGCGACCCGAGCGCCGGCAACCAGGCCAACCTGGTGCAGAACGCCATCGACCAGAAGGTCGACGGCATCGCCCTCACCGCGGCCAAGCCGAGCGCGATGAAGGCCGTCATCGGCAAGGCCGCGGCAGCCGGCATCCCGGTCGTCGGCTTCAACGCCGGCCTGGACAACTGGAAGGACCTCGGCATGCTCGAGTACTTCGGGCAGGACGAGAACATCGCCGGTGCGGCATTCGGCGAGCGGCTGGGCGAAACCGGCGCCAAGCACGCCGTCTGCGTCATCCAGGAGCAGGGCCACGTCGCTCTGGAAGCCCGGTGCGCCGGTCTGAAGAAGGGGTTCAAGGGCAAGACGGACATCCTCTACGTCAACGGCACCGACATGCCGTCCGTGAAGTCGACGATCACCGCCAAGCTCCAACAGGACTCCTCCATCGACCAGGTGGTCACGCTCGGCGCCCCGTTCGCGCTGACCGCCGTGCAGTCGGTGTCCGACGCGGGCAGCACGGCCAAGGTCGCGACCTTCGACCTCAACAAGGAGCTGGTGACGGCAGTCCAGGACGGCAAGGTCGAGTTCGCCGTCGACCAGCAGCCCTACCTCCAGGGCTACCTGGCGGTCGACTCGCTGTGGTTGTACCGGACCAACGGCAACTTCAGCGGGGGCGGCACCGCTCCCGTGCTGACCGGGCCGGCCTTCATCACCAAGGAAAACGTCGACGCGGTCGCCGAGTTCGCCGCGAAGGGCACGCGCTAGGCGCGTACAGGGACAGGCGAGGCCGGCCGTGACCGCGACGGGGCGCGGCCGGCCTCGCCGCTGCTTTGTCAGCGGGCCGGCTCCTGCGGGGCCGGCCCGCTCGTGCCCCGGACGACGAGCTTGGGGTCCAACACGGCCTCGCGCGGCTGGAGTTCCGGGTCCTCCAGCCGCTCCACTGCGAAGCGCACAGCGTGCTCGGCCATGAGGACGGCGTCCTGGCGGACGGTGGTCAGGCCGATCGGCATCAGGTGGGAGAGGTGGCTGTCGTCGTACCCGACCACGGACAGGTCGCGCGGGACCTCGACACCGGCCCGCGTCAGGGTCATCAGCAGGCCCATGGCACACCGGTCGTTGCCCGCGAGGACCGCCGTGGGCAGGGGCAGCCCCTGGTCGCGCTCCGCCAGCAGCAGACGGCCCGTCTCGATGCCCGACTCCTCGGTGTGGGTGCCGGGGATCACCCGCCGCTCGTCCGTCAGTCCGTGCCGGCGCATCGCCGCCCGGTAGGCGCGCCGCCGCTCGGCCGAGCCGGGGCCGCGCCCGCCGTCGATGTGCACGATCCGGCGGTGGCCCAGCTCCACGAGATGGTCCATGGCCTGGCGCACACCCTTGCCTTCGGCGCTGTGCACGAAGTCCACGTGGGCGCCGGGCGCGCGACGGGCGACCGAGACGGTCGCCGCACGGCGTCCGAGCGCGTCGAGGTAACCCGGCTCGGCGTCGGGGGCGAGCAGGATCAGCCCCTCGCAGCGGTGACCGAGCAGCGCCTCGATCGCCTTGGACTCGCCGCGGCCGGGGGTGGTCCCGGAGAGCAGGACGTCGTAGCCGAGCCGCTCGGCCTCCGGGTAGATGCCCGCGATCAGGTCGGTGTGGAAGGTCTGGTGGACGATGAACATCACGCCGAGCGTGCGGCTGCGGCCACGGGCGAGCAGCCGGGCCGCGTTGTCCGGGCGGTAGCCGATCTCGTCGGCGACGCGCAGGACCCGCTCGCGGGTCTCGCGACCGGCGCCCGGCAGATCCCGGAAGACGATCGAGACGAGCGCCCGGGAGACGCCGGCCTTCTCGGCGACGTCCGCCATCGTGGGCCGCTGACGGCCTGACACATCCACCTGTGAACCCACCCTTCGACGCCGTTCACCTTAACGAGGTCGCGAAATCTTCCGGCAACAAGCTATTGACATGACATTTGGACCAGGGTCATCGTACTCGAACTAGAGCGCGCTAGTAGAGCGCGACAGAATCACATTCGCGGTTACGTCCGCTGACGTCCGTCCCCTCCCCGAAGGACTTGTCATGGCAACGGCGCCAACCTCGCTCCGCACCATCGCGGGCAACCTGTGCCTGGGCTCGGCCCCCGACTCGTGGGGCGTCTGGTTCCCCGAGGACGACCAGCAGGTCCCGTACACCCGCTTCCTCGACGAGCTCGCCGCGGCGGGGTACGAGTGGCTGGAGCTCGGGCCGTACGGCTACCTCCCCACCGACCCGCGCCGGCTCAAGGAGGAGCTCGACGCACGCGGCCTCAAGGTCTGCGGCGGCACCGCCTTCGGCGCGCTGCACCGGCCCGAGGACTGGGACGAGATGCTGGCCCACGTCCGGCGGGTCGCCGAGCTGACCGCCGCGGCGGGCGCCCACCACCTGGTCTTCATCCCGCCGATGTACCGGGACGAGAAGACCGGCGCGTTCACCGAGTCCCCGGAGCTGACCGCCGAGCAGTGGGCGGGCTTCGGCAAGGCCGCCGACCGGCTCGGCAGGCTGCTGCTCGACGAGTACGACGTGCGCCTGGTGATCCACCCGCACGCGGACAGCCACATCCAGACCCAGCCGGAGATCGAGCGGCTGCTGAACGAGTCCGACTCCCGCTGGACCAACCTGTGCCTGGACACCGGCCACGTCGCCTACGGCGGCGGCGACAACGTCGACCTGATCCGGCGCTACGGCGAGCGCGTCGGGTACGTGCACATCAAGCAGATGGACCCGGAGATCCTCCGCCAGGTCGCCGCGCAGGACCTGTCGTTCGGCGAGGCCGTCAAGCGCGGTGTGTGCGTGTCGCCGCCCGCCGGTGTGCCGCGGCCCGTCGACGTGGTGGCCGAACTGGCCCGGCTGGACGCCGAGTTGTTCGTGATCGTCGAGCAGGACCTGTACCCGTGCGCGCCCGAGGTGCCGATGCCCATCGCCGTGAGCACGCGTGAGCACCTGGCGGGCTGCGGCCTGACCGGGACGCGACGTCCGGCCCTCAAGACGCTCGACGACCAGTGAGGAGAGGGCCCATGGACGTCAGGGACGACACGACGAAGAGCCCGCCCTCGGTCACGGACGACGCCCCACCGGAGGTGTCGCGCCGACTGCGGCTCATCACCCTCATCGCCACCTTCGGCGGACTGCTCTTCGGCTACGACACCGGCGTCATCAACGGCGCCCTGCCGTACATGACCGACGACCTCGGTCTGACCGCGGTCACCGAGGGCATGGTCACCAGTTCGCTGCTGCTGGGCGCGGCCCTCGGTGCCGTCGTCGGCGGGCGGTTGTCGGATGCGCGCGGGCGGCGCCGTACGATCCTCGCCCTCGCGATGCTGTTCTTCGTCGGCGCACTCGGCTGCACGCTGGCGCCGACGACCGCCGTCATGGTCGTCGCCCGGTTCGTGCTCGGCCTCGCGGTGGGCGGCGCCTCGGTGACCGTGCCCGTGTACCTCGCGGAGGTCTCCCCCGCGGAGCGGCGCGGGGCGCTGGTCACCCGTAACGAACTGATGATCGTCAGCGGCCAGTTGCTGGCGTTCACGTCCAACGCGATCATCGCCCGGGTGGGCGGCGAGTCCGGCGGGGTGTGGCGCTGGATGCTGGTCATCGCCACGATCCCGGCCGTGGTGCTGTGGTTCGGCATGCTGGTCATGCCGGAGAGCCCGCGTTGGCTCGCCTCCCGGACCCGCTTCGGCGAGGCCCTGGAGGTGCTCAAGCAGGTGCGCTCCCAGCAGCGCGCCGAGGCCGAGCTCGCCGAGGTGTCCGCGCTCGCCGTCAAGGAGGACCAGGAACGGCTCGGCGGCTGGCAGGACATGAAGGCCACCCCGTGGATCCGCAAGCTGATGCTCATCGGCTTCGGCATCGCGATCGTGCAGCAGATCACCGGCGTGAACACGATCATGTACTACGGCACCCAGATCCTCACCGACGCCGGCTTCGCCTCCGACAGCGCGCTGACCGCCAACATCGCCAACGGCGTGATCTCGGTGCTGGCCACCTTCGTCGGCATCTGGCTGCTCGGCCGGGTGAACCGACGCCCCATGCTGATGGTCGGTCAGGTCGGCACCACCGTCGCCCTGTTGCTGATCGGCGTGTTCTCGCTGGTGCTGCCGGCCGGTGACGGGCGTGCCTACGCCGTGCTCGCCATGACCGTCACCTTCCTCGCCTTCCAGCAGGGCGCGATCTCGCCGGTGACCTGGCTGATGCTGTCGGAGATCTTCCCGATGCGGATGCGCGGCTTCGGTATGGGAGTCGCGGCGGTGGTGCTGTGGCTGACGAACTTCGTGATCGGGCTGGTCTTCCCGTCGCTGGTCTCCGGCATCGGGATCTCCCACACCTTCTTCCTGTTCGTGGTGGCGGGCATCTTCTCGCTCACCTTCGTGAAGCTCTACGTCCCCGAGACGAAGGGCCGTTCGCTGGAGACCCTCGAAGCCGAACTCCGGGCGCGCTTCTCCTGAACACCCCCTGTCCCCGGGTCCGTCGCGGCCGGGGATCGCAGAAAGGACCCTCACCCATGACTGTGCGAGTAGGCGTCATCGGCGCCGGCTGGATCGGCAAGGAGCACATCCGGCGGCTGACCGACACCGTCACCGGCGCCCGCGTCACCGCGGTCACCGACATCGACGCCGCCCGTGCTGAGGACGCGGCGGCCCCGGTCGGCGCCCGGGTGCTGCCCGACGGCGCCGCCGTGATCGCGGCGGACGACGTCGACGCCGTCCTCGTGACGTCCTGGGGCCCGACCCACGCCGAGCACGTGCTGAACGCCGTCGCCGCCAGGAAGCCGGTGTTCTGCGAGAAGCCGCTCGCGACCACCGCCGAGGACTGTCTGCGGATCGTCGAGGCCGAGACGGCCCATGGCCGGCGTCTGGTGCAGGTCGGTTTCATGCGCCGGTACGACGCCGGGTACCGGCAGATGAAGCAGGTCATCGAGGCCGGCCGGATCGGCGAGCCGCTCATCGTGCACTGTGCCCATCGCAATCCGAACGTGCCGGAGTCGTACACCTCCGCGATGGCCGCCCTGGACACGGCGGTGCACGAGGTCGACGTGCTGCGCTGGCTGCTGGACGACGAGATCGTCTCCACCCAGGTGATCACCCCGCGCGCCACGAGCAAGCGGTTCGCGCACCTGAAGGACCCGCAGATCATGCTCTTCGAGACCGCCAAGGGCGTCCGCATCGACCTGGAGGTCTTCGTCAACTGCCGGTACGGCTACGACATCCAGTGCGAGGCCGTCGGCGAGGAGGGCCTCGTCCGCCTCCCCGACCCGGCCGCGGTCGGGGTGCGCACCGCCGCTCAGCACAGCACCGAGGTGCTCACGGACTGGGTGGGCCGCTTCCGGGAGGCCTTCGACACCGAGTTCCGCGAGTGGATCGCCGGCGTCGCCGCCGGCGACGCGCCCACCGGGCCCTCGGCGTGGGACGGCTATGCCGCCACCGTCATCACCGCGGCGACGGTCGAGGCCCTGGAGTCGGGCCGCGTCGTCGCCACCGACCTCAAGCCCCGCCCCGCCTTCTACGGAGGTGCCGCGTGAAGATCGCCCTCGACCCTTACATGTTCCGTGCGCTGCCCATCGACGCGATGGTGCGCACGGTCGCCGAACTCGGCTACGAGTACATCGAGTTGTCGCCCCGCGCCGACTTCATGCCGTTCTTCCTGCACCCTCGGGCCGACGACGAGCGGATCGCCGAGCTGAGGAACTCCCTGCGCACGCACGGCGTCCGGCTGTCCTCCGTGCTGCCGCTGTACAAGTGGTCCTCGCCGGACGAGACGGAGCGGCAGGCGGCCGTCCGCTACTGGAAGCGGATGATCGAGATCACCTCCGAACTCGGCTGTCAGCTGATGAACAGCGAGTTCAACGGGCGCCCGGAGCGCGCCGCCGAGAGCGAGGCCGCCTTCTGGCGCTCGCTGGAGGAACTGCTCCCGGTGTTCGAGCGCGAGGGCATCGCGCTCAACCTGGAGGCCCATCCGGACGACTTCTGCGAGGAGAACACCCCCGCGGTCGACCTGGTCCGCGCGATCAACAAGCCGTGGGTGAACTACCTCTACTGCGCCCCGCACTCCTTCCACCTCTCGGGCGCCGACCCGAAGGCGGACATCGCGGCGATGATGCGCCACGCCGGTGACAAGCTCCAGCACGTGCACATCGCGGACTCCTTCAACCACAAGGGTTCGTCCGGCCTGCGCTACATCCTCAACCCGCCCGGCACCCCGGCCCGTATCCACCAGCACCTGGACATCGGGCAGGGCGAGGTCGACTGGGACGCCTTCTTCGGCACTCTGCGCGAGCTGAACTTCGACGGCGTCGCCACGGCCTGTGTCTTCGCCTGGGAGGAGCGGGCGAAGGAGTCCTCGGCGTTCATGCTGGACCGTATGCGCAAGGAGCTTGCGCGATAAAGGAGTTCAGGCCGGCTTCAGCGAGAGCGGCAGCGCACCGAGGCCGCTGAGGAAGTTGGAGTAGACGGGCTTCGCAGGGCCCGTCTGCTCCATCTCCGCGACGAGGTCGCGCAGCCCGGCGAGTACCGCCGCGATCTCCGCGCGGGCCAGGTAGGCGCCGAGGCAGAAGTGGGGGCCGTAGGCGAAGGTGACGTGCTTGTTGGGGGTGCGATGCAGCCGCAGTTCGGCCGGGGCCTCGAAGACTCGCTCGTCGCGGTTGGCGGAGGCGTTCCAGACCGTCACGATCTCCCCCTCCTTGACCGGCCGGCCACCGACCTCGGTGTCGGTCGTCGCGGTGCGCCCCGAGTGCAGGGCGGGGGTGGTCCAGCGCAGGATCTCCTCGACGGCCGTGTCGATGGCGGCGTCACCGCGCTTCAGGGCCTGCCACTGGTCGGGGTGCTCCAGCAGGGCGAGTGCGGCACCGACCATGGACAGGCGGGCCGTCTCGTCGCCGCCGAGGATCAGGCTGTAGCAGTTGAGCATGATCTCGTCGTCGTCCAGGGGCAGCCCGTTCACCTCAGCTCCGGCCAGCAGCGCGATGACGTCCGAGTGGCCGCTGTCGCGCCGGTCGCGGGCGAGGCCCGCGAAGTAGAGCAGGATCTCGTTCCTGGCGATCCACGCGTCGGCCGCCGTGCTGTCGGCGTCGTGCGAACCCAGCGCCGAGGACGTCAGGCTCAGCACATAGGCCCGGTCACGGTCGGGCACACCCAGCAGGTCACAGATGGCGCCCAGAGGTATCCCGGCCGCCACGTCGGCGGCGAAGTCGCACGTGCCCCTCTCCAGGGCGTCGCCCAGCAGCCGTGTCACCGTGCGCCGCACGCTCTGCACGATCGGCGCCAGCGCCCGCGGCGAGAACGCCGACATCAGCACGCGGCGCAGCCCCGCGTGCTTCTCCCCGTCGGTGATGGCGAGCATGCGCCCGGTCGCGGTGTCGCCGCCGGCGAGCAGGGTCTCCAGGACGTTGCCGCCCTCGGAGGTGAAGCGGGCGCTGTCGCGGTAGACGGAGGTGACGTCGGCGTGCCGGGTCACCACCCAGAAGCCCGGGGTCGTGCCGGTCGCCGCATTCCAGTGGACCGGCGCATGCTCCCTCAAGTGGCGCCACACGGCCGACAGGTCGCTCTCGGCGTGCATCCGGGGATCGGCCAGGTTCAGCGTGTCGAGCTCTTCCGGCGCGATCGTCCGCCGCGTGGTCATCGCGTGTCCTCCCGTGCTGCGCTGTCCGCCCGGTCCCTGCGCCCATGGCCCGGAGCGGGCTCGCGGGCGCAGGCCGACCGGTGCTCATCAACGTAGTCCAGGCAGGGCCTGTCCCTCACGGCGTCGTGTCTGTGCCAGCCACAGGGCGACCTCCTCCGCGATCGGCTGTCCGGTCTCCAGCTCGACGAAGCCGAACTGGCCGCCCTGGTTGCACTCCAGGAACCACCAGATGCCGTCCATGTCCTCGGCGAAGTCGAAGGCGGCGTACGCCAGTCCGGCCAGACTGACGTACTCGTGCACCGACTTGCCGATGCGTTCGGGGACCGGGACCGGCTGCCAGGCGTGCCCGGTTTCGCCGTACCGCCCGTCGACCTGGCCGGGTTCGGCCGTCTTGCGGGCGGCGAACATCCGGGGGCCGACGGAGGTCAGCCGGATGTCGGCGCGCTTCGGTACGTACCGCTGGAGCAGCGCGGGCCCGGCCGCGACGGCGGTGAAGTCCGCGTCGGGGCCGATCAGGGTGGTGGGCAGCGCCAGCGCGGGGTCTCCGGGCGGCGGCCCCGAGGCGGACTTCACCACGACGTCCCGGTACGCCTCGGTGAACTCCCGGGCCAGCCGGGGTGCCGTGGTGAAAACCGTCGGCGGCACGGCGAAGCCACTGAGGTGGGCGACCCTCAACTGCCAGGGCTTCAGCCGGGCCTGGTCGGCGTTGCGCGGGTGGTTCATCCACCGTGCGGCGGCGGAGTGGAGCATCCCGTACAGCGCCTGCCGGGTCTCGGCCGTCAGCCACGGCGAGGGGTCGGCCGCGTGTGCGGCCGGCTCGCCGGGTCTGCGCACCCAGATGGAGCGCAGGCCGCTCATGCTGAGCACATGTCCGTTGACCGACAGATGGCCGTCGAAGTCGCCGTGGGCGTAGTCGGCGGACAGCACCGCCTTGCCCGGCAGATCGGCGGGGTCCAGCCGCATCACGGGCGTCCCCGTGGAATGCAGCCTGGCCACCACCATGTCCGCGGTCACGTCCTCCTCGGACGTCAGGATCAGAACCGTCATGCGCGGCGCGTTCGTCAGTCGTCGAAGTGGGTCGCGGACCCGGCGGTGGACGTCGTCGTGCCGGCCGCGAGCAGCAGGTCCGGATCACTGACGGCGGGGCGGCCGTCGGCCAGCATGTTCAGCTGCCGGGCCGGGTCGAAGTGATACGGCGTCAGCGCCTGCGAAATCCCTTTGGGATGGGCGTACTTGAGGGTGAATGGTTGCACTTTAAACCTCCTGTGAAGCGTGTGCGAATTACCGTCACTTACGCGCGGCTTGCGTAAGGAATTCATCACTTTCCGCCACATCGGCGTGAACGTCGTCACACCCTTCACAGGGAACGCATAGGCCTGAAAGCTCATCCCATCGACGTGTCCGATCGCAGTTCCCGCAGCAACCGCGGTGCTGCTTCGGCGAGTTGATCCAGCTGACGGTTGATCAGCGGGATGAACTCGTCGAGCGAGTGGGCGAGGGACTCAGGGATCTCCAGCAGGTAGCGGAAGCCGTTGTCGGCCTCCGGATCGTCGACGCCGATGTCCGACTCGACGGAGAACGCCTCCGGAGACATCCCGACCACCAGGCTGCACAACATCTCACGGCCGTCTTTGAGATCGAGAGTCACAGCCAGGACCTGGGACCCCGGCATGGCGCCGTACCTGGCGAACTCTCCCCAGCCGATGTCCGGTTGGTGTTCCAGGTACAGGCTGTACGCCAGTTTCCTGAGCCGCTCCGCGGCACTCCACTGGGCGATGGGCAGGCGCTGGGCATCGCGGTCGGCTGTGTCCACGGGCCGATCATAGGACCGGCCCCTGCGGCACGCCCTGGTCGAGCGTCCCGCGGCCGGACCCGGTCACCCCCTCGACCGGCCGGCCGCGTCACACCCGTCAGCGGAACGCGCGCTTGTCCGCGTGCAGCGGGGCCGAGAGCCGGATGGTGATGAACTCGTTGTCGTCGGCCTTGCCGGCCGTACGGCCCGAGGAGAACGGGAAGTTGTTGTCGTTCAGGACCGCGAGGGTGCGGTCGTCGACGAGGTTCACGTCCTCGATCGTCTGGAACGGGAAGCGGAACGTCTCCCCGAAGCCGCCGAGCCCCTTGGGGTTGGCGATGTCCAGCAGGTCGGCGACCAGGGTCTTGTCCATCAGGCCGTCGCCGTCGCGGTCCCGGGTGTCGGCGAGGTAGATGCGCTTGAACTTGGCCGTGTCGCCCTGTCCGCCGTCGCGCTCGATGACCAGGAACCGGTGCCGGTCGACGGCGATGGCGTCGCCGATGGCGTTCGCCGTCGACTCCAGGCGGTAGACGAACCGCGTCCCGGTGTACGTGCCCTTGCGCACATCGAACTCGCTGAACCGCAGATCACCGGGGGTGTCGCCGTTCACCGTGCCTTCGAGGAGCGGGTAGAGGTGACGGCCGTCCACGGAACGGACCAGGCCCTCGAAGCCCTTGCTGCTCGCTATTGTCGGCTGAGCGCCGTTCAGGTACGGGTTCTCCGGGGCCTGCACGCCGTCGAGCGCGATCGGGGCCTGCAGCAGGCGGCCCTTGGCGGAGAAGTGCAGCAGCCAGGGGCCGAACTCGTCGCCGATCCAGTACGTTCCGTCGGGCATCCGCTGGATCGACTCGACGTCGAAGTCGGCGCCGGTGAGCACCCGGTCGGCCCGCGTCAGCGCGAACGGCACGTGGTGGTAGGGGTCGCTCAGGTTGAACCCGCCGAGCACCGCGACCTTCCCGGTGCGCGTGTCCGGCTTGATGCGGTGGACGCGGAGCAGGAAGTCGGCGCTGTTGGCCTTGTTGCCGTAGCCGTTGTCGGACAGCACGTCGAAGGTGCCGTCACGCCGGTTCACGACACCGCTGAAGCCCTGCACCGGCTGGTGCGCGAAGGGCGCCGCGATCCCGTTGAAGGGGCCTGCGCCGATGGCGGCGCCGGACGGCTCGCTGCCCGGCACGAATGTCTCGGCCGGCAGCGACGCGAAGCCGGTCAGCGTGGCCCGGCCGAAGGTGTGTCCGCCGGGGTGGGCCACCGCGGGGGCCGCGAGGCCGGCGGTCAGCACCGCGGCACTGACCATGATCGAAATTCTTCTCATGGCGCGCACAGTAAGAGCACCGAGTGACGGATGCGCCAACGACAGACGTCCAGCCCGAATCTCAGGGCGTCGGCATCCCGCCGCCCTGGAGCCGCTCCAGGTCCGAGGGGCGAACCTGGATGACGAGCAGGGCGATCACCGCGGCGATGCCCGTGAAGATCGCGGCCACGATGAAGGCGGAGGAGACTCCCGAGGTGAGGATCTCGTCGGCGTACTGCGACGGAAGCTGACCGGTGCGTTCGAAGCGCAGCCGTTCCACCGGGGTCGCCTGGGACAGGAAGGCGGGGATCTGTTTGTCGGCCTCGTTGCTGCTGGCCGTACCGAACGTGGTGACCAGGATGGACAGCCCGAGGGAACCGCCGACCTGCTGGGTGGCGTTGAGCAGCCCCGAGGCGGCGCCGGTCTCGCGGTTGGTCACGTTGGACAGCGCCATCAGGGTCAGGGACACGAACTCCATGCCCATACCCAGACTGAAGACGAGCATCGGGCCCAGGATGCTGCCCAGGTAGGTGGAGTGGACATCGGTGAGGGTCAGCCAGGACAGGCCCGCGGCGGCCAGGATCGCGCCCGTCACCATGAACGGCTTGGGCCCGTACTTGGGCAGGAGCTGCGAGGCGATCCCCGCGCCCACCGCGATGACCGCGCTCACCGGCAGGAAGGCCAGGCCGGCCTGCAGCGGGCTGAAGTTGAGCACGTCCTGCACGAAGAGCGTGAGGAAGAAGAACATGCCGAAGATCGCGGCGGCCAGGCTGAGCATCATGCCGTACGTGCCCGCCCGGTTGCGGTCCGCGAACATGTGCAGCGGTGTGATCGGCTGCTTGGAGCGCTGCTCGACCAGGACGAACAACAGCAGGAAGACGACGGCCGCGCCGAACGCGGCCAGCGTGAACGGGTCTCGCCACCCGTCCTGCGCCGCCCGGATGAACCCGTACACCAGCAGCACCATGCCGATGGTGGAGGTCAGCGCGCCCGCTATGTCGAAGTGCCCGGGGTGGCGCTCGGACTCCCGGATCCAGCGCGGGGTGGCGAGCACGATCAGCAGCCCGATGGGCACGTTGACGAACAGCACCCAGCGCCAGTTCAACCACTCGACCAGGATGCCGCCCATCAGCAGCCCGATCGCGCCGCCGCCAGCGGAGACCGCGGCGAAGACACCGAACGCCCGGTTGCGTTCGGGCCCTTCGCGGAAGGTCGTGCTGATCAGCGCGAGGGAGGTCGGGGACGCGATGGCGCCACCGACGCCTTGCAGGGCGCGGGCGGCGAGGAGTTGCCAGGAGTTCTGGGAGAGTCCGCCGAGCAACGAGGCGAGGACGAAGAGCAGCACACCGAAGATGAACACCCGCCGTCTGCCGAGGATGTCGCCCATCCTGCCGCCGAGCAGCAGCAGTCCGCCGAAGGTAAGCGTGTAGGCGTTGACCACCCAGGACAGGCTCGTCGTGGAGAAGTCGAGCGAGCTCTGGATGTCCGGCAGGGCGATGTTCACGATGGTGATGTCGAGCACCACCATCAGCTGGCAGGAGGCGATGACGAACAGCGCCATACCGCTGCCGCGGCCGTTGCCGTGCTCCGTCTTCTGCGGGGTGGCCTGCGCTTCGGGTGTCTGCTCGGGATTGCTCATGGCATCGCGCCGTGGCGGTGGTTAGGTGGCTGGTTCCCGCCACCATTCGACGGTACGCCGGTGCCGTACCGGCCTCCAGTCGATCACGGAGCCGGGCCCGGTCCCTGGGCATGCCCAGGTCAGCGACCGCCGCGGAGCAGGTCCGTGAGATAGCGCCACAGCGACGAGCGCTGCCGGGCGGACTGGTCCAGCAGCACCGGCTCGACGCTCTCCGGCTCCGGCCTCGGGACCGCCGGCGGCGGGAACGCCCCCGCCCGCTCCGGCACCGGGGCGAGTTCGTACCGCACGGGCAGTGAGCGCAGGCCACGCATGAACGGCGAGGAGCGCCACGGGAGTTGGTCGGCGGGAAGGGCGAGCTCCAGATGGGAGAACCGCTCGAAGAGCCGGCCCACGCCGACCGCCGCGACGGTGGACGCGAGCTCGCGGGCCGGGCACTGGCGGGGGCCCGCGCCCCAGGACAGATGTGCCCGGGTGCTGATCGTGCTGCCGGCCGCGACATGGTCGGCGAAGAGGGGGTCGGCGTGCGCGGCGGCGGAGGACACCCACACCGGGTCGCCCGCCCGGATCGTGTAGCTGCCGAGCGGGGTGTCCCTGGCGGCGAAGCGCGGGACGAAGTTCACCAGGGGCGGCTTGCGCAGGACGACCCGGTTCATGGTCTCGCGGATCATCCCGGCGGACAGGCTGGCGCGGACGCCGCCGCCGTCACCCTCGCCGGAGATGACCTCGACGACGGTGTTGGACATGAGGATGCCGACGTGGTCGGAGGTCATGCCGAGCAGCATGAACAGCTCACGGGCCAGCTCGTCGAGCGAGAGGCCGGGATGCGCGGCCAGCAGGTGGGAGGGGAAGTCGTCGCCGGGCTTCTCCAGCTTCACGGCCGCCAGTTCGGCGAGTGTCGCCAGCAGCCGGTCGAGGGCGGGCTCGGCGTCCGGTCCCGCGTCCAGGACCCGCCACATGTCCATCAGGGCGTCGTCACCCTGCGATCCCGGGAAGCCGAGGAGGTGGCTCGCCACCATCAGGGGCAGCGGCCGGGAGAACTGTGCGGACAGGTCCGCGACGCCGGTGCCGCCGCCTTGTCCGACCAGGGTGATCAGTTCGTCGGCGTAGGCGGTGACGGCCGCCTTCAGCCGCTTGGCCTGCGGGTTGCCGGGGTCCTGGAACGGCTTGAGCGCCGCGTCCCAGGCCGTGCGCAGCGAGCCGTATCCGGGGCCGCCCTGGATCAGGACGTGGTTGACCTCCAGGGACGGCCCGAGCGGCCAGTCGGCGGGCACCTCGCCGTCGGTGCGGGCCCGCCAGTTCTCCAGCCCCTTCGGCCAGCCCTCGTCGTCCTGGAGCACCCGGAGGGCCTCCCGGTAGCCGAGGACCAGCCACGCGGGAACGCCCAGCAGGTCGACCGGGGCGACGGGTCCGTGCTGCTGCCTGAGCCGCTCGTAGACGAGCGAGGGGCGGGTCTCGTAGTCGCGGGTCAGCAGCGGTTCGGGCGTCAACTCCTCCAGGCGGCTGCCGTCGACGTCCACGGATTCGCCTTCGCCCACCTGGGACTCCATCGTCCTGCCGCCCTCCGACACGCCCCGCACCGGCGCACTACCGGTCAGTAGCCGAACAACCCCTGGGGACACTACCCCAGGCGCTGCTCACGGGTGCGCGAAGGGGGCGACGGACGTCAGCCGGCGGCCGGCGGGATGTTCTGGTTGGCGTGGAAGAAGTTGTCCGGGTCGTAGGTGTGCTTGGTCGCGGCCAGCCGGTCGTAGTGGCCGCGGTAGGTGGCCCGGACGCGGTCCGTGCCCTCTCCTTCGCCGATGAAGTTGATGTAGGAGCCGCCCATGGAGTGCGGGTGCAGATCGCTCCAGTAGTCGACGCACCACTGCCGGATCAGCTCGGCGTTGGCGGGGTCCGGGTCGACCCCGGCGATCACTCCGGACCACTTGGCGTCCCGGTACGCCCAGGCGGTGTCGTCGGCGCCGACCCGGTGGGCCTCGGCGTCCACGGGATACAGGTGCATCAGGGACAGTTCGGTGGGGAGGTTCTCGCCGTACTTGTGGTGTACGTCGATCGAGGCGTCGGAGATCTCGTCGAAGAAGTCGCCGCGCCAGTACCACTGGTAGCCCTTCGGGATCAGCTCGTCGAACATGCCCTGCAGGGCGGGGTAGGGCATGGGCGTGGTGAAGTGGAAGGTGGGGGGCGCCGGTTCGTTCACCGGGGTCAGCGCCTGCTCCAGGCCGTCGCCCGCCAGGTCGCCGGTGTAGCACCAGACGACGCCGCACATCTTCTGCCCGTGGATCGGCTCGGGGAACGGCGGTCCGGGCGGGATGGTGAGCAGGGTGAAGAAGCCGTTGAGGTCCTGCGGCGCGGCGGGCAGGAACTCCCGGTACCAGCGCAGCACTTCCGGGGTGCGGTCGACCGGCCACACCGTCACCGCGACGCCGACCGTGCCCACCGGGTGCAGCCGGAAGGTGAAGGAGGTGACGACGCCGAAGTTCCCGCCGCCGCCCCGCAGCGCCCAGAACAGGTCGGGGTGCTCGTCCTCGGAGGCGATGACGAACGTTCCGTCGGCCAGGACGACGTCGGCGGACACCAGGCTGTCGATGGTCAGCCCGTACTTGCGGGTCAGATGACCATGGCCGCCGCCGAGGGTGAGCCCGCCCACGCCGGTCATCGAGATGATGCCGGCCGGCACGCCCAGACCGAAGGTGTCGGCCGCGTGGTCCAGGTCGCCCAGCTGCGCTCCGCCGGCCACCTGCGCGGTCATCGTGCCCGGGTCCACGCGCACCCCGCGCATGGTCGACAGGTCGAGGACGAGCGCGTCGTCGACCATGCACAGCCCGGGTCCGCTGTGGCCGCCGCCGCGCACCGCGAGCGTGGCTCCGGTGTCCCTGGCGACGGAGATCACGCTGCGCACGTCCGCGACGTCCACGCACTGCGCGATGGCCGCCGGGCGCCGGTCGATCCCGGCGTTGTAGATCGCGCGGGCCTCGTCGTAGCCCGGGTCGCGCGGGGTGATGACGGGTCCCCGCAGCCCCTCGCGCAGGCCTTCCAGTGCTGTTCCGTTGATGCCGCCCATGGCCGGCTCCCTCTGTATGAGGACGGCGAGCCGCGCACGGATGAGGGCGCCTGACGTCCGGGCGGGCTGCGGGGGCGTGGTGCGCGGATCCGTTCGCACCTCGTGTCGATGTAGCAACGTGTCGATGTCGGCAGGACACAGCGGCCCCGCCGTCTCCCAGTCTTCACCCCTTGCTGGGCGCCCGCACGTCGGATGCGCGGTCCCCGCACGGCGTCAGACCAACTCCCCGGCGGACTTCGCCCCCTGCTCGCGCAGCCAGGTGACCAGGGTGTCGTGGCCCTCGCGGTGGGCGGCGTCCAGTGCGGTCAGCCGGTCGTAGCCGATCCAGTTGATGTCACCGCCGCGTCGCAGTAGGTAATCAGCCGTCCGCTGCTGCCCGCCGTGGCAGGCGCACCACAGCGCCGCGGAGACGTCCTCGGCGGCAGGGTGGCCGGACTCGGAGGTGAAGAAGGCGGCGACCCGGTCGGCTTCGCCGAGGGCGGCGACCTGCCACAGGGTCATGCGTGCGCCCCGCTCCACCAGGCGCCGGGCGCACTTCCACTGCCCGAAGGCCACCGCGTCCGCCAGTGGCGTGCCGTCGCCGATGACGCCGCCGTCGGCATCGATGTCCGCGCCCAGGTCGAGCAGGGCGTCCAGCACGGGCACGTCGTCGCAGCTGGCCGCCCAGTGCAGCGCGCTCTCGCGGTGCGCGCCGGTGAACCGGGCGTTCACGTCCGCGCCCGCGGCGACCAGCGCGGTCACCGTCCGGGGACCGTCGGGCAGGTGCCCCGGCCAGTCGGTGACGATGTGCAGCAGAGGCCGCGCGGTCTTCATAGTGCCCACCCGCGCCGTGGCCAGCCCCGGATGCGCGGTGAGCAGGTCCTGCAACGCCGTCACGTCGCCGGTCCTGATCGCCTCCACCGCGGCACGGGCCAGTGGAGCGGTCGTGTCGATCAGCATCGCGCCACCTCCCGGATCCCCTCCCCACCTGGATAACACGCCCCACTGACAACGCCGACGCCGCCGCCCCTGTCCCACCTGCCCCGCAACCCTGTCTGTTACGCTCCCCGGGCCTTCCCCGGGGGAAGTCCGGTGAGAATCCGGCGCTGACCCGCAACGGTGTGTGCGACGGACCCCCGTGGTCCGGCGCGCGAGCCCGATCGCCCGTGGTTGGTGCGACCCGTTGACTGCTCGCCGCGGACTGCGAGAGGGGACCGCGCGACCGGCACGGTCGTACGGGCTGTCTCCTGCTCCACGTTCACAGGCGGCCCCCAGGCGAAGGACCGCCCGCCCGTGCACCGAAGTCCGACACGGACACCGATATCCCGTACGTCACGCCTCCCCGTGCTGCCACTCGTCCTGGGGCTGACCCTGCTGCTGCTCGTGTCGCTGGTGTGCGGCGTGGGGCTCGGGGCGGCCGGGATCGGATGGGCGGATGTCCTGCGGCTGCTCGGGGCCGGGCTGACCGGCGGGAGCATCGACGCCCAGGACGTTGCCGCGTACACGATCGTCTGGGAGATCCGGCTGCCGCGCGTCGTGCTCGGCGCGGTCGTCGGGGCCGGGCTCGCGGCGGTCGGGGTGGCGGTGCAGGCGATGGTGCGCAACGCGCTCGCCGATCCTTTCGTGCTGGGCATCTCCTCGGGCGCCGCGGTGGGCGCCAACGCCGTGATCCTGCTGGGCGTGTTCGGGGGGCTGGGGGTCTGGGCGCTGTCGCTGTCCGCCTTCGGTTCGGCGCTCGCGGCCACGGCGCTGGTGTATGCCGTGGCCCGGTCGCCGCACGGGCTCACCCCACTGCGGCTGATCCTGACCGGGACGGCTTTGGCGTACGGCTTCGAGGCCGTCACCACCGTCATGGTGTTCGGCGCGGCCCGCGGTGAGGCGGCCCGGTCGGCGATGATGTGGCTGCTGGGCAGTCTGGGCGGCGCGACCTGGGCGCAGGTGCCGCTGGCCGCGGTGACCGTGGCGGCCGGGTGGGCCTGGCTGCGGCTGCGGGCCGAGACGCTCAACGCGCTCGCCATGGGGGACGAGACGTCCGCGGCGCTGGGCGTCCAACCGGCGCGGCTGCGCAGGGAGTTGTTCCTGGTCACCGCCGCCGTGACCGGAACGGTGGTGGCGGTCAGCGGGGCCATCGGGTTCGTCGGGCTGATGGTGCCGCATGTCGTACGGATGCTGGTGGGCGCCGATCACCGCCGGGTGCTGGCCGTGGCACCGCTCGCCGGGGCGGTACTGCTGGTGTGGGCGGACCTACTGTCCCGGCTCCTCCTCGCGCCCGCCGAACTGCCCGTCGGCGTGATCACGGCCGTCGTCGGGGTGCCCGCGTTCGTGCTGCTGATGCGGCGCGGCGGCTATGCGTTCGGAGGCCGGTGAGCATGCGGCTCGACATCGAGGGAGTCACGGTCGAGGCGGCCGGCGCGCGGCTGGTCGACGACATCCGACTCGCCGTGGACAGCGGGGCGTTCGTCGGGCTCGTCGGCCCCAACGGCAGCGGCAAGTCCACGCTGCTGCGCTGTGCGTACCGGGCGCTGCGGCCGGCCGGGGGCGTGGTGCGGCTCGACGGAGACGACGTGCACGCGATGGCGCCCAGGGCGGCGGCCCGGGTGCTGGCCGCGCTGCCGCAGGAGTCATCGGCCGAGTTCGACTTCACCGTCGCCGAGGTCGTGGCCATGGGACGGCTGCCGCACACGGGCCGTACGGCCGCCTCCGACCGGGAGATCTGCGCCGCCGCCATGGAGCGCACCGGCGCAGCCCATCTCGCCGAGCGGGGCTTCCTCGCCCTGTCCGGCGGCGAGAAGCAGCGCGTGCTCATCGCGCGGGCGCTGGCCCAGCAGCCGAGGGTGCTCGTCCTGGACGAGCCCACCAACCACCTCGACATCGCCCACCAGTTGGACGTGCTGTCCCTGGTGCGCTCCAGCGGACTGACCGTGCTGGCCGCCCTGCACGACCTCAACCTGGCCGCCGCGCACTGCGACGTCCTGTACGTCGTCGCCGGCGGCCGGATCGTCGCCTCGGGCCCGCCGCACGACGTCCTCCAGCCCACGCTGCTCGCCGACGTGTTCGGGGTCCGCGCCCATCCGGTACGGCATCCGGAGACCGGCGCGGTCCAGCTCCTGTTCGACCTCCTCCCCCAAGGACCCACATGCGCAAGCTCATAGCCACCGCCCTCTGCCTCGCCGCGACCGTCACCGCGACCGGCTGTGGAGCCACGGTGGAGAAGGCGGCGGAGGCCAAGTCCTCCGCGGTCACCCTCACCAACTGCGGCCGCAAGGTCACCTTCGACAAGGTCCCCGAACGCGTGGTCACCAACGACGTCGGCATCACCGAGCTGATGTTCGCGCTCGGTCTGGAGGACCGCATGGCCGGGTTCGCGATGCCCGACGACAAGGGCGATCTGGCGGGTGTGCCGTGGAAGGACGGCTACGAGAAGGTGAAGTGGCTGTCGAAGGACCAGCTCACCAGGGAGAACGTCCTCGACGCCCGCGCCGACCTGGTCTTCGCCGGCTGGAACTACGGCTTCCGTGAGGAGGGCGGCTTCACGCCCGAGGCGCTGAAGAAGCTCGGCATCCCCTCGTACGTCCTCACCGAGTCCTGCCGCAACGGCCGTACGGAGAACGCGCGCGGCATCATGCCGCCCCTTCAGGCCCTGTACACCGACCTCACCAACCTCGGGAAGCTGTTCGGCGTCGAGCAGCGGGCGGCCGCGCTGATCGCCGACTTCAGGAAGCGGATCGCCGAGGTGCACGACCGGGCCCCCAAGGGTGCGGACCGGCCGAAGGTGTTCCTGTACGACAGCGGGCAGGACCAGCCCTTCACGTCCGGCCGCTACGCCGCCCCCGAGCAGATCATCACCGAGGCCGGCGGGACCAACGTCATGCACGACGTCGAGGACTCCTGGACCACCGTGGGCTGGGAGAGCGTCGTGGAGCGGGACCCGGACGTCATCGTGATCTGCGACTACGGCGATGTGAGCGCCGAGCAGAAGCGGAAGTTTCTGCTCTCCTACGGGCCGCTGCGCAACGTCTCCGCCGTCAAGCACAAGCGGATCTTCGTCCTGGACTACGTCGACCTGGTCGAGAGCCCCCGCAACCCGTCGGCCGTCGAGCGGCTCGGCGCGTATCTGCGGGAGGTGGCCTCCGAGCGGTGATCGTCGGTGCCTGGGCGTTCGAAGTGGCTCGGTCTGCCGTCCCGGTGGACCAGGCGGCCCAGTCGCTGCGCGCCGGCGCGGGGCATGAGCGTCCAGGTGCCGTCGGGCTCGCGCAGGGCGGCGGAGTGCCAGGGGGTGGTCCAGGCGTCGGGGGCGTCGAGGAGCCGGATGCCGAACTTGGGGGCACCGGCCGGCTGGGGGTGTATCGACAGGCGTACGGCGCGTGGATGGTGCTCGGCGATCAGCTCGCCCCAGGCCCGGCTGCGCTGGATGACGCCGTACGCCCGGCTGCGGCACTCGCGTTGGAGGGCGGAGCGGGTGCCGCTGAAGCCGGCCGTGTCCTCGACGAGGAAGCGGGTGATGCCCCGGTACAGCGCGAGGGTGGGGGCGTCGGTGCGGACCTCGGTGCGCAGGGCGTCCAGGGTGGGGGCGTAGCGGTCGTGGACGTGGGCGCGCTTGGTGTCGTGGGGGAGGTCGCCGAGGACGTCGCGCAGGTCGAAGACGGACAGGTGGCTCAGGTCCGACTCCCTGATGAGCGCGCGCAGTTCGTCGGCGTAGGCGTCGATGTGGTGGTCGGGGACGCGGATCAGATCGCCGAAGACATGGCCGTCGGAGCAGACGACGACGCGGGCGCCGGGCGGGTGGATCCTCTCGATCTGCGTGCACAGTGTGTCGAGGAAGGCGAGGGAGAGGCGTTCTCCCATGTCGGGCAGGTGGCCCAGGGTCTTGGCCGGGTTGGGGGACTTGCAGGGGAAGCCGGGCAGGGTGAGGACGACGGGGGCGTCCTCACGGACGAAGTCGGCGATCCGGCGGAGCTGACACGGGAAGGCCTCGGCCGGGGCGCGGTCCTGGTCGGTGGTGCGGTGGTGCGGCAGGAGCAGGTTCAGGATCCGGGTGGCGGTCGTCTCGGGGAGGGTGTCCGGTGCGGTGGTCAGCAGCATGTCGCTCCTCCAGGGAGGCGTGCGGGCAGGGCGGCATGGCGCCTCGGCCGGGGGCCGGGCGCTGCCGGTGAAGTGGGTGGGTCAGGTGGCTGCCTTCGGTCACAGCCGTCGGTCGTAGCCGACGGGCAGGTGGTTCGTGCCGCGGCCCAGGACGGCCGGGATCCATGCGATGTCCTCGTCCCTGATGGCGAGGTGCAGTCCGGGGAGCCGCGTCAGCAGGGTGCCGAGGGCGATGCGGAGTTCGGCGCGGGCGAGGGCGGCGCCGGGGCAGAAGTGGATGCCGTGGCCGAAGGCGAGGTGGGGGTTGGGGCTGCGGTCGAGATCTAGGGCGTCCGGGTCGGGGAAGCGGCGTGGGTCGCGGTTCGCGGCGCACAGGGAGACGATCACGGAGTCCCCGGCCGGGATCTCGGTGCCGTGCAGGTCGCTGTCCTGGTCGAAGAAGCGCCAGGTGGTGAGCTCGAAGGCGCTGTCGTGGCGCAGGAGTTCCTCGACCGCGCGAGGCATGAGGCCCGGGTCGTCGCGCAGCCGGGCGAGCTGCTCGGGGTGGCGCAGCAGGGCGATCAGGGCCGTGGTGATCTGGTTCGTGACCGGTTCCTGGCCCGCGACCAGCAGCTGGAAGATCATCGAGTCCAGCTCTTCCTGGGAGAGTTCGCCCCGGTCGCGGGCCTCGACCAGACGGCCGAGCAGATCGCCGTCCCCGTGCTCGCGCTTGTGGGCGACCACCTCGGCGATATAGCTCTGCAGGCCGTGCAGTCGGGCTTCGTAGGCGGGCCGCCCCGGGTCCGTGGGCCCGACCGGCTGGACGACCTTGCCCCAGTCGCGGTCGAAGCGTGCCGCCAACTGCTGCGGCAGTCCGATGACTTCGGCGAGGACCTGGAAGGGGAAGCGGGCGGCGAATCCGGCGACGAGGTCGGCGGGACCGGTGTCCGGAAGGGCGTCGACGAGGGCGTCGGCCAGCTCCTGGAAGCGGGGCGTCAGTCTCTCGACGCGGCGCGGCGTGAAGGCGTCCGTGACGAAGCGCCGCATGTGCGTGTGCTTCGGCGGGTCCTGGTGGAGGAGATGGACCTGGAGGCGGGAGTGCTGGGGCTCGGGCATGATCGAGGCGCGGGCCCGCCAGCGGTCGTTGCCCCGGTCGTGGTTCTTGCCGAGCCGGTCGTCGTTCAGCGCTTCGTGGGCGGCGTCGTATCCGGTGACGAGCCACGCCTGTACCCCGCTGGGGAAGAGGACCTGGTGGACCGGCCCGGCCTCGCGCATCCGCTCGTACAGCGGATAGGGGTCGGCCTTGTACGGGCAGCCCATCAGCGGCACCGGGTCGGTGAGTGGCTGCTGCTCCTGGGTGGTCATGGGTGGTGGCGCTCCTCAGAGGGCGAGTTCGGGCTGGTGGTGGTCCAGCCACAGGGCGAGGTCGACGACGCGTTCGAGGCGGAGGCGGTGGCCCCACTCCAGGCGCTCGGGCGGGGTGTCGAGGCAGGGCTTGATCCGGGTCTCGTCGGCCAGCCCCCGGACCCGCTCGTCGGACAGGGCGTCACGGGCGAGGTTCTGCAGGCCGCGGTTGTAGTCGGGGTGGTGGGTGGCCGGGTAGTGGTTCTTGGGTCGGTGCAGCACCGACTCGGGGGCCAGTCCCGCTCCCGCGGCGCGCAGCAAGCTCTTCTCCCGGCCGTCGAAGCTCTTCAGCGCCCAAGGCGCGTCGAAGGCGTACTGGACGAGCCGGTGGTCGCAGTACGGGACGCGGACCTCCAGTCCCTGCGCCATGCTCAACCGGTCCTTGCGGTGCAGGAGTTGGCGCAGCCAGCGGGTCAGGGACAGGTGCTGCATCTCGCGTTGCCGGTGCTCGACCGGACTCTCGCCGTCGAGGTGGGGCACGGCGGCCAGGGCGGTGCGGTAGGTGTCGTCGCGGAACTCGGCGATGCGCAGGTCGAGTTCGGGGTTGAGCGGCATGGCGGCCTCGTCGCCGGTGACGAGCAGCCAGGGGAAGGTCGAGGCCGCGAGTGCCTTGGGGTGGTGGAACCAGGGGTAGCCGCCGAAGACCTCGTCGGCGGCTTCGCCGGACAGGGCGACGGTGGAGTGCTTCCGTATCTCCCCGAACAGGAGGTAGAGAGAGGTATCCATGTCGCCGACGCCGATCGGCGAGTCGCGGGCCACGACGACGGCCTTGCGGTGTTCGAGGTCGAGCAGGGCGCGCGGGTCCAGTACGACCGTGCTGTGGTCGGTGCCGATGTACGCGCCCGCCTCGATGGCGTACGGGGTGTCGTGGCCGGTGCGCAGGACGTCACCCGTGAACTGCTCGGCCTGGTCGCTGTAGTCGACGGCGTAGGAGCGGATCCGGGCGTCCGGGCCCTCACGCAGCCGGAGTTCGTCGGCGAGCAGGGCGGTCAGGACGGTGGAGTCGATGCCGCCGGACAGAAGACTGCACAGGGGGACGTCGGCTTCGAGCCGGCCGCGGGCGGCGTCGCTCACCAGATCGTGGACGCGTGCGACGGTCGCGTCCCGGTCATCGGTGTGCGCGCCGGCCTCCAGTTGCCAGTAGCGGCGTTCGCGGATGCCGTCCCGGTCCAGGACGAGCAGGCCGCCCGGCTCCACCTCCCGTACGCCGGACCATACGGTCGGCCCGGTGTTGAACAGCAGGCTGTACGCCTCCCGGAGTCCGTCCGCGTCGACCCGGGGCCGTATCCCGGGGTGCCGGAAGAGCGCCTTGGGCTCGGAGGCGAAGGCGAGCCCGCCGTCGACGGCCGCCCAGTACAGCGGCTTGACGCCGAGCCGGTCGCGGACGAGGAGCAGCCGCTGGGCGCGCTCGTCCCAGACGGCGAACGCGAACATGCCGTCCAGGTGGTCGGCGACCGCCTCGCCCCACTCGGCGTAGGCGCGCAGCACGACCTCGGTGTCGCTGCGGGTGCGGAAGGCGTGCCCGCGGCCTCGGAGTTCGGCTCGCAGTGCGTGGTGGTTGTAGACCTCGCCGCTGTAACTCAGCACGGCCGTCGGCTCGTTCGGCCGGTCGGTCATCGGCTGGGCGCCGCCTTCGAGGTCGATGACGGACAGGCGGCGGTGGCCGATCGCGGCGTGCTCGCCCAGCCACACGCCCCCGGCGTCGGGGCCGCGCGGGGAGAGCTCGGCGGTCATGGCCTCGATGACCGGGGCCTGGGTGCGGGCGTCGCGGTGGAAGGACGCCCAGCCGGTGATTCCACACATGGGAACTCCTGGATCAGGTCGAGACGGGGTCGTTGGTCGGCTCGGGCACGGCGGCGGCCGGCCGGCCGGACAGCGCGAGCAGGGGTACGGCCAGGCAGGCGGCCAGTGCGGCGAGCGTCAGCCCGGCCCGCGCGCCGTCGCCGGAACCGGCCAGGGCCCAGGCAGCGGTGGCCAGGGCGGGGCCGATGGTGAAGCCGAGGCTGCGGGCGACCTGCACCGTGGAGCCGACGGTGGCGGTCCGCTCCGGCGGGGCGGCGCCCATGACGAGGGCCTGTGTCGGGCCGCCGCTCAGGCCCATGCCGAGGCCGGCCAGCGCCAGCCGCCAGGCCACGTCGGGCGGCGACCAGTCGTCGCCGAGCGGGATCAGCAGGAGGAGGCCGGCGGCGGTGAGGGCGGCGCCGGTGACCGCGACGGGCCGGAAGCCGTACCGGTCCGCGAGTCGGCCTCCGAGCGGTCCGGCCAGCCCCATGCCGAGCGGGAAGGCGAGCACGGTCAGCCCGGTCGCGGTGGCGCTGACTCCCTCGTCCCGCTGGAGGTGCAGGGCGACCACGTAGTGCATCGCGGCGAACCCGGCGGCCAGCGCGAGGACCGCGCCATGCGCCCGGAACAGCCCCGCCGCCCGCAGGACTCCGGTCACCGGACGTCCGCCGGGCCCGCGCAGCCAGCACCACAGCGGCAGCGGCGCGGCGAGCGCGAGCAGCACCCACGGCGGTCGCCCGGATCCCAGCGTGAGGGCGAGCAGCAGCATGGCCAGTCCCCCGCCCACGAACAGCGTGTCAGCCAGGAACCGCCGATCCGGTGCGCGCCACGCTCCGTCCTCGGGCATCGCCTTCCAGGCCAGGGCGAGGGCCAGCAGACAGAACGGGATCTTGACCAGGAAGACCCAGCGCCAGCCCAGGTGGTCGAGCAGCAGCCCGCCCACCGCCGGGCCGGTCATCGCGCCGAGCGGGCCGAGCGTCGCGGGCACGCTCATCGCCCGGCCGCGGGCGGCGGGCCGTACGGCGCGGATCACCAGCACCGGCATCAGCACGAACAGCACCGCCGCGCACATGCCCTGTCCGGTCCGGGCCACGATCAGCCAGGCCGCCCAGGGGGCCAGTGCGGCAAGAGCACCGAACAGCGCGAAGCCGGCGGTCGCCGCCAGCAGCGCGGGCCGGGTGCCCATGCCGTCCAGCCACCGGCCGACCGGCAACAGCAGGGCGACGACCGGGAGTTGGTAGGCCAGTGCCGCCCACTGTGCCGTCGTGGCCGAGACGTGCAGGCCGGCGGAGATGTCGGCCAGCGCCACGTTGACGATGTTCATGTCGAGCATGGCCACGAACGACAGCGCGCCCGCCACGGCCACGAGAACCCAGCGGTCCTTCACCCTCGCGCCCCTCCCCCTCACGATCGACTGCCGTCAACAGCCTCGTTCCAGAGGTCGGGAGCGCCCGGGGCCGAGTTCCCGAGCGTGGCCGGAAATATGATGAATTGCGGAGTCAGGCCGTGGCGATGCCGTCCAGCTTGCCGGACTTGGCCTCCGTGACCAGCGACGAGAACTGGTCCGCGCTCATCTGCACCCGTTGCCCGAAGTCGTCCGTGAGGACCACCCGGCGCTCGGCCGGGGCGCCGGGGTCGACGAAGAGTTGCGGGCAGCCGCAGTCGCAGTCGCCGCAGAAGGTGGCCACCGGGTCCAGGCCGGCAATGCCTTCGATGTCGCTCATAGTTCATAACCCTTCGCGATCGTGGGCGCTCACCGATGTGACCGCCCGGGACCAGCCCCCGAGACAGCGCTCGGGGCCGACTTGGGGACGCCCGTGCCGTCCGGCCCGTCCGCCGGGGCCCGATGATCGAAGGCGATCAGCGGGTCGCCGGTCAGCGGATGGTCCACGACGGTCGCCCGTACGCCGAACACCTCGGCCAGCAGTGCCGGTCGCAGCACCTCGCGGGGCGAACCGGAGGCGACCACCTGGCCGTCGTGCAGGACGTGCAGCCGGTCGCAGACGGAGGCGGCGGCGTTGAGGTCGTGCAGCGACACCAGGGTCGTCCGGCGTCCCGCCCGGAGCAGGGCGAGCAGTTCGACCTGGTGGCGGATGTCGAGGTGGTTGGTGGGCTCGTCCAGGACCAGGACGTCCGGCTGCTGGGCGAAGGCGCGGGCCAGCAGGACGCGTTGGCGCTCCCCGCCGGACAGGTTCGTGAACCGGCGCCCGGTGTGCCGCTCCATGCCGACGTCCGCGAGGGCGCGGGCGACGACGTCCCGGTCGGTGCCGTCCTCCCCGGCGAAGGCCCGCTTGTAGGGCGTACGGCCCATGGCGACGACCTCGCGGACGGTCAGCTCGAAGTCGTCGCCCCGCTCCTGCGGAAGCGCCGCGACATGGCGGGCCGCCTCGACGGGGCTCAGTCGGCGCAGGTCGGTGCCGGACAGCAGGACCCGGCCGGCGGCCGGCTTCAGATGCCGGTAGACGGTGCGCAGGAGTGTGGACTTGCCGCTGCCGTTCGGCCCGACGAGGCCGGTGATCTCGCCCTCCGCCGCGATGAGTCGGGCGCCGGAGACGACCGTGCGGCCGCCGTACGCGACGTGCAGGTCCTCGATGTCGATCCTCAAGTTGCGCTCCCCGAGTTCCTCAACTGCCGCTCCCCAGGCGCCGGTCCAGCAGATAGAGCATGGCCGGTGCACCGATCAGCGAGGTGACGACGCCGACCGGCAGTTCCTGCGTGTCCATGGCCGTACGGCAGACGATGTCGACCACGACCAGGAGCAGCGCCCCGAACAGTGCCGAGACGGGCAGCAGGCGGCGGTGGTCCCCGCCGACGACCAGGCGGCAGACGTGCGGCACCATCAGCGCGACGAACGCGATCGCGCCCGAGACGGCCACCAGGACACCGGTGAGCACGCTGGTCACCGTGAACAGTTCGCGTCGCAGCCGGGTGACGTCGATGCCGAGCCCGGCCGCGGTCTCGTCGCCCATCAGGAGGGCGTTCAGGCCCCGGGCACGCGCCTGGAGGCACAGCCACCCGGCCGGTACCGCGACCGCCGGGACGGCCAGCAGATCCCAGTTCGCGCCGCTGAGGCTGCCCATGAGCCAGAACAGCACGCTATGGGTCTGCTGCTCGTCGCCGGCCTGGAGCACGAGATAGCTGGTGAACCCGGAGAGGAACTGTCCGATCGCCACCCCGGCCAGCACCAGCCGCAGCGGCGCGAACCCACCGCCCCTGCGGGCCACGGCCCACACGAGCGCGAAGGTGGCCAGGGCTCCGGCGAAGGCCGCCCCGGACAGCCCGAGCCCCAGCGCGCCACCGGCCCCGACCCCGAGCACGATCGCGGCGACCGCGCCGAGGGAGGCACCGTTGGAGATGCCCAGGAGGTACGGGTCGGCCAGCGGGTTGCGCACCAGCGCCTGCACCGCCGTACCGACGAGACCGAGCCCGGCGCCGACGAGGGCCGCCAACAGGGCGCGCGGGACGCGGAGTTGCCAGACGATCAGGTCGTTCGTGCCGGGACGCGCCACCTCGCCGGACAGCCGGCGCCACACCACGCTCCACACCTCTGCGGGCGGGACGGACGTCGAGCCCCAGGCCACGGCGGCCGTCAGCGCGGCCAGGAGCACGACGCCCAGTACCGACGCCAGCAACCCGACGCGCGCCGTGCGTGCCTCCGCAACCGTCTCGCGCCGCGACAGCAAGGACGTCACGGTCAGCCGACCTTGCCCGGGTAGAGCGTCTTCGCGATCTCCTCGACGGTGTCGGCGTTCTCGACCCCGGCGATGGTGGTCCGCTCGGAGCCGATACGCAGGAAGTGGCCCTCCTTGACGGCGTTCAGGCCCTTGGTGGCGGAGTTCGACTCCAGCCACTTCTGCGCCTCGTCGAACGCCTTGTTGTTCGCGGCCTCACTGCCCCGGTTGCGTACGCCGAGCTGGATCCAGTCCGGGTTCTTCGCGATCACGTCCTCCCAGCCCACCTGCTTGTAGTCGCCGTCGCAGTCGGCGAACGCGTTGCGGGCCCCGGCGAGCGTGATGACCGCGTGGGCGAGCTGGCGGTTGCAGACGGCCATGGGCTGCTTGGTGCCGGCGTCGTAGTCGAAGAAGAAGTACGTGGGCCGCTCTCTCTCGGGCGCGGCGCCGACGGCCTTGCGGACGGCGTCCACCTTCTGCTTCATGCCGTCGACCAGTTCCTTCGCCTTCGCGCTCGTGCCCGTGACCGCGCCGAGGGAGGTGATGTCGTCCTCGACGGCGGACAGGTCGGTGACCGGGCTCTTGCTCATGGCGGCGCACGCCGTGGACTTCAGGAACGTGTGCTTGATGCCGGCCGCCTTGAACTCCTCCTCGGTCGGCGCGTCCCCCATCCCGCCGCCCATGTTCATCGAGGCGAAGGTGTCGATGTACAGGTCGGCGCCGGAGCCGAGGAGTTTCTCCTTGGGGATCACGGTGTCGCCGAGCACCTTCACCTGCTGTGCCTGCGCGTCGAGTTCGCCCGGGAGGGTGCCCTTGCCGGGCGGGAAGCCGGTGCCGACGACCCTGTCCCCGGCACCCAGCCGCAACAGCAGTTCCAGGCTGGAGGCGTTGCTGGTGACGATGTTCTTCGGGGCCGAGGTGAAGGTGGTCCCGGCGCCGGTGCAGTCGGTGACGGTGACCGGGTAGCCGGCGGAGTCCCCCTTGCCGGCGGCGGGGCTCGCGTTGTCGCTGTCGCTGTTCCCGCTGCCGCAGCCTGACGCCAGCAGGCCGCCGAGCACCGCGGCCGTCATGGCCCGCCCCACACGAGAACGCATCGAAAACTCCCCTGGATCCACTGGACGCACGGGCGGACATCCGCCGCCCGATCCAGTAGTCGGGGCGAACCCGGTGTCAGTTCCCGGCAGGGGGAACCGACACCGGGTTCCGGGTCAGGCCGCCACGACGGCCGGTTCGGCCATGGCATCGTCCGCGACCTCGGTCTCGGCCTCCGCCAGCTGCTCGACGAGGGCCGCGCGGGCGCGGGCCACGCGCGAGCGGACCGTCCCGACGGGGCAGTCGCTCATCTCGGCCGCCTCCGCGTACGGCAGGCCCACCATCTGGGTCAGGACGAACGCCTCGCGGCGCTCGTCGGGCAGCGCTTCCAGCAGGTCGAGCAGCGCAATGCCGTCGTCGAAGCCGGGCAGGCCGGTCGGCTGGGCGCGTTCCGCCATCAGCGTCCAGTCGTCGGTGTCGTACAGCCGCGGCCGGGCGGCCGCATAGCGGTGACTGTCGATCACCGCGCGCCGCGCGATGGACAGCAGCCAGGCCCGCGCCGAGGAGCGGCCCTCGAACCGGTGCAGGCTGCCGAGCGCCCGCAGGAACGTGTCCTGCGCGAGGTCGTCGGCGGCCTGCGGATCGGCGGACAGATGCGCCACGTAGCGCACGACGTCACGGTGCAGCGCGCGGACGAAACGGTCGGTCGCGTCCGGGTCACCGCCGCCGGCCGCCAGCGCCCACGCGGTCGTCGACTCGTCGCGGGAGGCGGTCGTGGAGCTGTTGTCCGCCTTCGTGTGCCTCACGCGGGTCGCGCGTGAGGAGGGCAGGGCAGGAGTGATCACCTGGTTCCTTCTCAGGTAGTCCGGACTCCGGCACGCAGGCGGGCGCCGACGGGATCGGCGCCGGCATGGCTGCGTGAGACGTACGGGCACGCCGTGCCGGGGAGTTCCGGGGAAGCAAGGGACACGGCCGTACGGCAGGTACGGCCGAGGCCCGAGGCACGGTCGGCGTCGACGACTCGACGGCTCGACGCCTTCACGGCTGTCGACGAGTCGGCGTCCGTGTCCGTACGCCTCGGGGAACCGGCTGTCTCAGATGACAGCGATCCCGGCCGGAGGCCCCCGAGAGGTGATCGTGTGGACGAGGGGAAGCAGCCGCGGCGCCCGGTCGGAGCGACCGCGCCGCGGGCTGAGCCGTGGACGGTGCGGCGGTGCGGGCAGGGCGAGCGACAGCCGCAGCGGGGCGGCCAGCCATCCGGCGACGGCCCGCAGGATGCGGAACGCGGCACGCTCACCGTGGCCCAGCCACAGGCCGCACAGCAGCGCGGCGAGGGTGTGGGCGGCGAACATGCCGAGCGAGGATGTGCCACCCATGTGGTGACCCATGTCCATGTGCTCCATACCCATGTGCCCCATGGACATGGAATCCACGGAACCCATGGAACTCACGGAACTCATGGCGTCCACGGACATGGGATCCATGGAGCCTGCGTGCGAGGCCAGGGAGCTCATGTCATGTGCGGTGGCAGTGGCGGTGGAGGACTGGGCGAACTCGAACGCTGTGTGCAGCCCACCCTGGGCGGCGACCACGACGGACACGACCAGGGGCAGTCCGCGCTCCCGGCCCGCCAGGCACCAGCCCGCGCCGCCCGTCAGGACGGCACCGGCCGCGAGCGTCCACCAGGGCACCGTCTGCCCCGACATGAGGACGTGGCCGAGGGCGGCGAGCAGCACACAGACGGACGCGAACATCGCGGCCCGTATCGTGCGCACACCCCACCCAGCAGTCATGACGGCCCTCATCCTCGCATCCTGGGCCCACTCGTCACGGGTGGGTACGCACAACACCCCCTTACCGCACTCAAGCCCAGAAGAGTGATACAGGACACATCGGCCGGAGGGAACCCGGCGCACACGTCGACCGACAAGTGGAGATGTGAGGCCGGCCTCACTCACCCCTCGCCGGGGCGGACCACCACCGCCTGTACCTCGATCCGCCCGCCACGCTCGAAGTGGAGGGTGAACGGCACATAGGTGCCCGCCTGCCAGGCCGGATCGGCCCGCAGGGTCACGTCCAGTCCGTACGGGGACATGGCGAGGCCGCCGCCGGCCGGGACGCGCGCCGAGTCCACCGTCCGCGCGGACGCCGCGTTGCCGCTCATCATGCGGTGGCGGCTGAGTGTCGCCTCGCCCTGGACCTCGGGCGACGTCACCTTCAGCAGCCGGTCGTCCGCACCCCCGGAGTTGATGATCCGGAAGAACGCGGCGGTGTCTTGGGCGTCGCCGTACGGCAGGAAGACCCGCCCTTCGGCGACCGCGATCCGCGCCGGGCTGCCCGCGTTGCCGGAGCCGACCCAGGTGGTCAGGCCGCCCAGCGCGACGCCGCAGGCGGCGATCGGCGCGAGCGCGGCGAGCAGGCTGTCGGCGATCCGACGGCGGGTCGGGCGCCAGGACAGGGGGCCTGCCGCTCGCTCGGCTGTGGGAAGGGTCATCGGGTTCGACCTCCGGCGGTGGTGGCGGGCGTCCGTCCCTGGACTCCGGCGTGCTCACGGCCGCGGGCGGGTGCCGGCTGCCAGGCCCGCAGCCGCAGGCTGTTGCCCACCACGAGCAGGGAGCTCGCCGACATGGCCACCGCGGCGACCATGGGGTTGAGCAGGCCGACCATGGCGAGCGGCACGGTCACCAGGTTGTAGCCGAAGGCCCACAGCAGGTTGGCGCGGATCGTGCCCAGGGCGCGCCGGGCGAGCCGGACCGCGTCCCCGAGTGCCTCGATGTCCCCGCGCACCAGGGTCACGTCCGCGGCGCCGATCGCCACGTCCGTGCCGGTGCCCATGGCGATGCCGAGGTCGGCGCCGGCCAGCGCGGCCGCGTCGTTGACGCCGTCGCCGACGACCGCGACCCGGCGGCCCTGTGCCCTCAACTCCCGTACGAGGTCTGCCTTGTCCTCGGGTGTGCGGCGCGCGTGCACCTCCTCGATGCCGAGGGCGGAGGCGACGGCGCGGGCCGGTGCGTCGTGGTCGCCGGTGGCGAGCACCGGGTGCACGCCGAGGCGCCGCAGCCGGTCGACGGCCCGGTAGCTGCCGGGGCGTACGACGTCCCCGATCTCGATCAGCGCCTGCGCGGCGCCGTCGACGCGGACGACGACGGGAGTGTGCGCGGCCGCCTCCGCCGCCGGGAGGGCGTCCGCCAGCGCCGTCGGCAACTCGTCGTCCGGTGCGAGGACTTCGACCAGTCGCCCCTCGACGTCGCCGCGCACGCCCCGGCCCGCCCGCGCGCGGAAGTCCCGCACCTCGGGCAACGCCTCGCGCTCGGGCAGGGTCCTGCGGGCATACGCGACGATCGCGCGTCCCAGCGGATGTTCCGAGCCCTGTTCCACGGCACCGGCCAGCCGCAGCACGGCGTCCTTGCCGAGCCCGCCGGGGACGGCCGTGACGCGGGTGACGGTCATGTGCCCGGAGGTGAGGGTGCCGGTCTTGTCGAGGACGACGGTGTCGATGTGCTGGAGGCCCTCGAGGGCCTGCGGGCCCCGGACCAGGACGCCTAGTTGCGCGCCGCGTCCGGTGGCCGCCATCAGCGCGGTCGGGGTCGCCAGGCCCAGCGCGCAGGGGCACGCCACGACCAGGACGGCCACGCAGGCGGTGATCGCCGCCTGCGGATCGGCCCCCGCCCCCAGCCAGAACCCGAGCACGGTGACGGCCAGCGCCAGCACCGCGGGCACGAACACCCCGGCCACGGCGTCGGCCAGCCGCTGCGCCCGCGCCTTGCCGGCCTGGGCATCCGTCACCAGCCGTGCGATCCGGGCCAGTTGGGTGTCCGCGCCCACGGCCGTGGCCCGCACCAGAAGCATCCCGCCCTCGTTGACGGCGCCGCCCACCACCGCGGTGCCGGGCCCGACCTCGACGGGGTCGCTCTCCCCGGTGACCAGCGACAGGTCCACGGCGGAGTTGCCCTCAGCCACCTCACCGTCGGTGGCGACCCGCTCGCCGGGCCGTACGACGAAGATCTGCCCGACCGTCAACTCCTCGATGGCGACGAGGCGTTCGACGCCGTCCTCCCGTACCGACACCTCGTTGGCCGCGAGCCGGGCGAGTGAGCGCAGCGCCGCCCCGGTGCCGTGGCGTGCCCGCGCCTCCAGGAACCGGCCGGCCAGCACGAACAGCGGGACGCCGACGGCCGCTTCCAGGTAGACGTGCGCCACGCCGTCCGGGGCGGAGGGCAGCAGGCTGAACGGCATGCGCATCCCGGGTGCGCCCGCACCGCCGAGGAAGAGGGCGTACGCCGACCAGGAGAAGGACGCCACGACGCCGAGGGAGACCAGTGTGTCCATCGTCGCCGTCGAGTGGCGCAGCCCGCGCACCGCCCGCACGTGAAAGGGCCAGGAACTCCAAATGGCGACCGGCGCGGCCAGCACGAAGCAGAGCCACTGCCAGTTGCGGAACTGCCAGGCGGGCACCATCGACAGCACGAGCACCGGCAGCGCGAGCAGCGCCGTGACCAGCAGCCGGTCCCGCTCCGACCGGCCGTCCTCGGACTCCCGTCCGCCCCCGCTCGCCCCATCGTCGCGGCGCTCCGGCCTCTTCGGCGGCTCGGGCAGGGCGGCCGTGTATCCGGCCTGTTCGACGGTCGCGACGAGCTCCTCGGGACGGACTTCGGGTGGATGGCTCACCCGGGCGCGCCCGGTGGCGAGATTGACCGTCGCGGTCACGCCGTCCAGTTTCGCGAGCTTCTTCTCCACCCGCCGCACACAGGCCGCGCAGGTCATCCCGCCGACGGTCAGGTCCGTGGTGGTCATCGGGGGTGCCGGTTCGGTGGCCATCAGCTGCCGCTCCCGTGCCGCATGTCCATGTCCCCCATGTCTCCGGTGCCCCCGGTGTCGCCCGTGTCCGTGCCGCCGCCGTCGCCGCTCGTTCCGGGGCCGTGCATGCCGGGCGCGACGGGCCCGGAGGCGGCTCCGACGGCGTACGACGCCGTGAAGATCAGGGCGAGCAGCAGCAGGAACCCGCAGAGTGCGGGCGGTGGCGCGAGTGCGCGCAGCACCGCGCCCGCCCCGCGAGAGGACTGCTGGGGTTCTTTCATCACCGGCCTCCTGAGGTACGTACCGCTACAGGAGTCGGGCTCGCGGGGCAGGGAGTTCCCGGACCTAGTCCGCCATTTCGGTCAGTGGGCGGGTCCCGTCGTCGCGACGCCGGCGCAGGCAGGTGGCGACGACCACGAAGGGCCACAGGGCCTGAACGGACGTCACAAAGCGTTCGGCGACGCCGACGGCGCCGTCGTAGTGCATCTCGACCAGGAACCAGGCGGCGCTGACCAGCATCAGCAGGGTGGCCGCGACGGAGGGTACGAGCCGGAGCCCCCAGGGTGGGCTGCCCCGGCGAACCGCGGCCAGCACCGGCCACAGGGCGAGGAGCGCGAAGCCGACCGTGGCGGCCGCGCCGTGGCGCAGGGACCCTCCGCTGCTCGGGGGCGGGATCAGCGCCACCACACAGGCCGTCACTCCCCCGGCGGCCAGCGCCACACGCCCCGGGAGCGCGGCCGCCCGCAGGCCCAGCGCGGTGAACAGATGGCAGACGCCCAGTGCGGTGAACGCCACGGTCATCACCCAGAATCCCGCGGCGCCGTAGGCCGCCAGGACGCTGATCGTCTGCGTGACGGGGTCGTAGCCGGGCCCTTGCAGCCGCGCCGCGACCGTCCACCCGCCGATCAGCACGACCGGCGCACTGGCCGACGAAAGCAAGGCCCATCTCGGCACGAGTCGCATCAAGACACCGTAAATCGCCCTAAACGGTTGTCCCGTCAGCTACACGCAGACACCCGAGCACGGGGAGGGCAGACGTTCGCCGCAACCGAACAGCACTGCGAAAGTCGTACGGATCACCTGCAAACGCCAGGCCACGCCACCCCTTCCCGCACCTAGAAATATCCACCAGCATGAGGGGCCCCCAACTGGGGTGGAGCCGAGATTTCGGGGAGTGGGACATGCAGCGCGCCATGGGTAAGCAGGCCGTCGAGTGGCTCGCGGCGGCCGCGACGGATCCGCGGTCGTGCAAGCGGCAGTGGGACCAGGGCGCGGACGCGGTACTGCTGGAGGCCGGCCGGGTGTGGGACGTACTCAGTGTCCCCGAGCGCCTCGGCCTGAGCACCCTGGATCTGCTGAGACGTACGAAGCCGCCGGCATCCGGCCCGGTTCTGATGAACTGCGGGGCGCGCAGGGTCGGCTTCTTCATTCCGCCCGCTCCGGCCACCGGATGGGCATGGCCGGGCGTCCGCCATGCCCGCCGGGGATCGTGGGTCGCCGTGCCGCCGCCCTACCGCTCCAGCGGCTGGCGGATGGAGTGGCTGCTGCCACCCGACGGGACCGGCGCCCTGTACGACCCCGACGTCGTGCGCCTCGCGCTGCGCGAGGCCGGCGGCGCGCTCGCCGTCCCGGCGGGCGTCAGTCGGCGGTGAGCGGGTCGGCCACGCCGACGCGGCCGCCGCTCCCACTGCCCTCCCACACGAACAACGGCCCGGGAAGGCCCCGGGGGACGACGATCGCCGGGACGCGCTCGGCTCCATGGGCGGGCTGCTCGTCCTCCTGGGCGAGTCCCTCGTCCCCTTGGGCGGGCCGCTCCTCGGCGTGGGCGCGCCGCTCGTCCGCCGGTTCGGTGGCGACGGCCGGGGTCAGGCCGGTGCACCGGCCGACGGCCCAGGAGGTGATGGCACGCCCTTGGCCGTCGGCGGCGACGAGGAGGTCCCACAACGTGTCGCGGCGCCCCGGCACGGTGCGCCCTTTGGCACGCCACTCCGCAACCAGGGCCGCGTAGATCGACGGCTGGCTCCGGACGCCGGTGACCGGTACGACGTACGACACGGGTGCGCCATCGCCGCCGAGGACGCGCCGCGCCGATTCAGTGCTGTCCATGCCGGAGCAACGCCGAGGCGTGCGCCGGTGGTACGCCGGACGCCTCCACCACCACCCAGTCGAGTGAGGACATAACCCGGATGGAGTCATGCGTGCCCGACGCACCCCGCTGGCCCTCGACCGAGACAGGAGCAACCCGCTTGGACGGGAACGACAGCGAGGACACCGCCGACTGCCCGTGGTGCGACGCACTGCGGGAGGCGAGCCTGCCACCGGCGGCGCGGCCGGCCAAGTCGCCGGGACGACGGCACGACCCCTACGTCTCGGGTGCGCACGACCGCGACGACCGGTGATGCCGCCGGCGAGCCCACTCAGGGACCCTCACCGTCGCCGCGCAGCACGCGCTCGTGCAGCTGCGCGGCGAGTACGGCGACGTCGTCCTCGGCGTGCTTGGCGTCGAGGCGGGCGAGGACGGTGTCGATGACCTGCTCGACCCCCCTGGCGGCCCCGAAGCCGACGCCGGCCAGCCGGTCCAGGGAGTCGTCGATGTCCTCGCCCCGGTGCTCGACGAGGCCGTCGGTGAACAGCACCAGCGTCTGCGACGGGTCCAGCTGGTAGGTGGCCGGCTCATAGCCGCCGAGGCCCGTGCCCAGGGGCGGGCCGACCGGCACCGGCAGCAGTGAGGTGCGGCCCTGCCCGTCGATCACGGCCGGGGGCAGGTGGCCGGCGCTGGCCAGGGTGACCTGGCCGCGGTTGGGGTCGACGCGCGCGATCAGACAGGTGGCCGGCCGGCGGTCCGGGTCCGCGGACGCACTGTCGTCGAGCTGGCGCAGCACCCGGTGCGGAGGGAGGTCGGCGGAGGCGATGTAGCGCAGCGAGGAGCGGTACGCGGTCATGTCCACGGCGGCCTCCAGGCCGTGCCCCATGACGTCGCCGACGACGAGCAGCGTCCGCCCGAAGTGCAGTCGGACGGTCTCGCACCAGTCGCCGCCGACCAGGGCGCTCTGCCCGACGGGGATGTAGCGGATGGCGACGTCCAGGTTCGGGTGCGGACGGCCCGGCTCGGCGAGCAGGGCGCGCTGGAGGTCGCCGACGATGCCGCTGACCCGCTCGTGCTCGCGGGCGTGCCGGATGTGGGAGGCGGCTCGTTCGGCGAGGAGGCCGAGGAGCTCCGCCTCCGCCGCGGTGAAGGCATCGCGGCCGCGGGCACAGACCAGGCCGCCATAGGGGTGGCCGTCGGTGGTGAGGGGAACGCAGAGCGCGGGTCGGGCACCGCCGACCGCGGCGAAGGGGATCGGGGACGCGGCCTCTCCCAGCGCGATCACCTCCCGCGCCGCGGCCATGGCCCAGGGGACGCCGGGCAGCAGCCCGGCATCGCCGTCGACGGCCTCGTACTGCGCCACGGCCTCGCCGCCGACGCGCAGCACCGCCGCCGCGCCGCCGACCTGCCGGACCGCCTCTCGGGTCAGCTCCGCGCAGGTGAGGCCCTCGTCCAGGGTGGTGCCGATCCTGGCCAGTGCGGTGCGCAGCACGGCGAGCCGGGACGGCACGACGAGGTCCTGCTCCGGCACACCGGCGGGAGCGACGCGCCCCACCCGCGGCGGTCTATGAAACGACTGGAACCAGCGCACCACACCAAACACCCTAAAACGGTGACAAAACTTCACAGGCAACGCACAGATTGCCCGGCCCCCGGCACGACCCAGTGGGGTCGCCGCGTGGGGCGCGAGCACGGACAGCGTACGGG
Source organism: Streptomyces sp. NBC_01092 (assembly GCF_045039535.1). Classification (NCBI taxonomy): domain Bacteria; kingdom Bacillati; phylum Actinomycetota; class Actinomycetes; order Kitasatosporales; family Streptomycetaceae; genus Streptomyces; species Streptomyces sp. NBC_01092. The sequence continues at coordinate 1,552,108 of NZ_CP108659.1, forward strand.
TGGTGACCCGGCGGGCACGGGCGGCGCCGGGCGTTCCGGGCGCCCTCCACCGGCTCCGGCGTACTCCGTCAGTGAGGGGGCGCACGCCCTGCTACCTGCCTGTTTGACGCGCGGGCGCTCGCCCCATACGGGGAATTGAGCTCCCGCCGTATGGCCGTAGCACCCGCCACCCGGTGCACTAAGGCATCAACCGGGCGTCAGCGCACCACAGGGAGGCTCTTTATGGCACTCACGGAGTGGACGAGGTCGATGGAGTGGCTGGCCGCGGCGTCGGAGGACCCGGGCGCCTGCAAAGAGGAATGGCAGAACGGCAGCACGGGGGTGGCGCTGCTGGAGGCCGGACGGTTCTGGGACGTGCTGATCGTGCCGGAGCAACTGGGACTGCGGGTCGCCGACCTCTTGGACGAACTGATGCTGCTGGACCCCGGCCCCTGCCTGCTGGACGCCCGGCGCCGTCACGTGGGCTTCCTGCTGCCCCCGGAGCCGCAGACCGTGTGGATCGGCACCGGGGTGCGCCTGCTCGGCGCGCGGACGTGGATCGCCGCGCCCGCCCCGCACTGCCGCTGGGGTGCGCTGCGCTGGCTCGTCCCGCCGGACGGCACCGGCACCCTGAACATGCCGGAGGTCCTGGAAGTGGCCCTTCAGCGCTGCGCGAGCGAACTGTCCCGCCTCCAGGGACACTGTGCGCCCGCCGCACCCGACCGGACCGCGCCGGCCGAGCTGCCGGTCGAGGGTGCGCAGCTGGTGCGGCAGTGCGCGGCGGGAGGCCGGGTACGGCCGTGACGGCCGGGCCGGTGCCCGGCCCATGTCACGGGAGCACCCTGGCCGGCCTCAAGTCACCGGGCCCGTCCGTCAGTTGAGTGCGCGCCCATTCGCCGTCTGCGCCGCACCTGCCCGGTCCGTCCACGCCCCGGCTCACCCCAGGAAGCTCAACCGCACCTTCCGGTCGGGGTTGTCCCGGTTGGTGTCCGCCAACCTCCGTAAGGACAACCTGACCGTACTCCCGCCCGTCTCGCCGATCCCACTCCTGTGTCCCCCAGGGCGCGTCGCCCTGGGGGACACAGGAGTGGCCACTCAGATCGGTCAATCAGTAGTGGCGCTCAGGGCGCGTTCTGGGCCACGGCGAGCCGGTCGATCCAGCCACCGAGGGACTCCCAGCCCGACCAGCCGTTGTTCGGCGCGGTCTGCCACATGTGCCACACGGCGCCATCGGCTCCACGGGCGAAGACCTCCAACCGGCCGTCGGCGTTCTTACTGATGTCCAGATCGTCGATCCAGCCGCCGAGGGACTCCCAGCCCGACCAGCCGTTGTTCGGCGCGGTCTGCCACATGTGCCACACAGCCTGGTCGGCGCCACGAGCGAAGACCTCCAACCGGCCGTCGGCATTGCGGCCGAGAGCCAGCATGTCGATCCAGCCGCCCAGGGACTCCCAGCCCGACCAGCCGTTGTTCGGCGCGGTCTGCCACATGTGCCACACAGCCTGGTCGGCGCCACGAGCGAAGACCTCCAACCGGCCGTCGGCATTGCTGGCCGTCGCGAGACGGTCGATCCAGCCGCCCAGGGACTCCCACCCGGACCAGCCTCCGCCCGGTGTGGTCTGCCACTTGTGCCACAGCGCCTGGTCCCCGCCACGGGCGAAGACCTCCAACCGGCCGTCGGCGTTACGGCCGATGTCCAGATCGTCGACCCAGCCGCCGAGCGACTCCCAGCTCGACCAGGTGCCGTTGGGGGCGATCTGCCACATGTGCCACACCGCGCCATCGGCTCCGCGAGCGAAGATCTCCATTCGGCCGTCGTTGTTCTGACCGATCTTGAGGTTGTCGATCCAGCCGCCGAGCGATGCCCAGCCGGACCAGCCGTTGTTCGGCGCGGTCTGCCACATGTGCCACACGGCCTGGTCGGCGCCACGAGCGAAGACCTCCAACCTGCCGTCGGCGTTGCGGCCGTAGCTCAGCATGTCGATCCAGCCGCCCAGAGACTCCCACCCGGACCAGCCGTTGTTCGGCGCGGTCTGCCACATATGCCACAGCGCCTGGTCGCCACCACGCGCGAAGATCTCCATGCGTCCGGCCGCCTGCTCGGAGGCCTCCCGTACGGCTGCACCGGCGTTGAGGAACGTGCCGATGTCCTTGCCGGGGTCCGGAGTGACCGCGGTCCCTGTGGCGTTGAGCATCTGGCGCACTTCGGCGTGGCTGAGACCGGGGTTCGCGGCCAGCATCAGCGCGACGGTACCGGCGACCTTCGGAGTCGCACCGGAGGTGCCGCCGAAGGGGTTGCGGTACGCGGTGTCGGAGCTGCTGTCGCAGGTCACGTCGTGCGAGTCGTCGCCGGGTGCGCACACGACGATCCGGGGGCCGTAGTTGCTGAACCACGCACGCTTGTTGACCGTGGCGTCGTAGGCCGTCGCGCCGACCAGGATGGAACCCGTCTCCGGGATCGGCCTCCCGTCGTCGCCGATGCCGGCGTCCCGGTCTCCGTTGCCCGCCGCCACACAGACGACCACTCCCGCGGCGATCGCCGTCTTGATGGCCGCGTTGACCGACGGCACGTACTCGATGTTCCCGTACGCCCCGGTCTGGACTTCGAGGATCACGACCTTGCGCCTGCCGCCGCTGTCGGTGGTACGCACCCAGTCGATGCCCCGGGCCCAGGCGTCTCCGCCGAGTGGCTGACCTGTCCCCGAATCCGACCGCACCGCCCAGAGCGTGGAGTCGTACGCGACGCCCGCCATGCCGAGATGGTTGACCGTGGCACCGGCCAACCCCATGACGGCGGTGCCGTGGGAGACATCACCGCTCGTGACGTCGGTGGTGCCGTCGAAGGCGTTGTACGTCTTGCTGATGCGCCCGGCGAGGTCGTTGTGCGAGGTCCGGTAGCCCCAGTCGACATCGGCGACCACCACGTCGCGGCCGGTGGACATGCCCCACGCCTGGTTCACGCCACAGCGGAAGATGTACCACTGGTTCTCCAGGCCGGTGGCGGTGTCTACCACCACGGTCCCGCCCGTACCGACCAGCGGTTCCGCCAGGGGAGCCGACGGCGCGAGCACCGTCGCGCCTCCGGGACGTTCCGCCATGACCGTCGGCGGCAGAGCCACGGGGACGGCGATCGCCCGCTCCACCTCGGGAAGCGCGTCGAGGCGCGACGCGATCGCGACCGTGTCCGCGCCGTCGGCGAAGTGCAACGTGACGAACCGCGCCAGGTTGGGAGTATCGAAGCCCTTCGAGGCCGCGCGCGCCTGCACGGAGGTGGCTTCCTGCGGTGTGATCAGGAACGTCGATTCCGCTGTGACGAGGTTGTTGTCCACCAGGATGCGGTTGAACTCGTCGAGTGGTCCTTCGGCGACGCTACGGACCTCGGGAGCCGAGCCGTCCGGGGGCTGGGTGATGTCCGGGGTGACGCCCTCACGGAACTCCACCTCGACGACGCCCGGCTCGTACGACGGACCGCTCGGCAGGGTGCCCCCGGGCCCGCCGAAGCGGGACACAGTGGGGGTACCGCCGTTCGTGAGCGGCGGGGGCTCGCCGCCTTGCGGAGGCTTGCTGCCCTGGGGCGCTTGTCCCGTCGGTTCCGACCTGCCGGTCATGCCGCCCGCAGGCATGGGCATCGCGCCGCCGGCGGACTTGGCGTGCATCCCCGGCATCGGCATCTCGGACCCGCCGGTTGCCGCCGCCGACTGCATGCCGGGCTTCGGCATCTGCCCTGCCGCAGGGCTCCCGGCCGCTGTCTGCATACCCGGGACCGGCATCTCGCCCGCCCTTCTGGTCGTAGGCCCGGCGGACGTGCCGGAAGTCCCCGGCACAGGCATGCCCGATGCCTTGCCTGGCTGCTTCGCCCGCCGGTTGCCGTCGGGGCGATTGCCGTGATGCGACATGGCTTTCCTCCAGGAGAGCTACCCCTTGGCCGGGGTGATGGGCTGGGACTGAAGTGAGAAATGCAGGACTGCGCAGAAGGGCACAGGCGAGAAGCCGAGTCTTGTCCCGCGGTCGTGATCGCTGCGGTCGCCTTCGGACGGCCGGTATGTAGGACGGCAGCTCGCCGGTCCTCTCGCACACGTGACACCGCCGTGCTCAGGGAGCGGCTGGCGTCACACAAAGTACGCATCTACGCACGAAACGACACTACCCGTGCTGAAGGCTTCCCGCTCGCGCGAACAGGCGACCCACCGCGACCTACCCAAGCGGGGCCCGGCCCCTACGCGAGAAACGACAGCCGCACGTGACACTCCTGGTTAGCCCTGTTGGTGTCCGCCACCCTCTGTCACAACACTCAGCGTAGCCGCGCGGCTCCGGGACGGTTCAGGAGACGTCAACCTGGCCCGTCGAAAGTTCTTCACCCGGTACGTCGAACCACGGACAAGCGTCCTGAACGCCTGACGGGTCGTTGGCGTGCGTGAGGAAGAGGTTTCGTTCGGCCTCGTTGCGTGTGAGCATTAGCGAGGGCAAGGGCAAGAACCGCATCTCCCCCATCCTCAGCCGCCTCAGCCTGCGCGCCCGCGACCCGGGCCCGCTGTGACCCCGCCGCACCACCGGCCGCCGTCGCGCTGACGACGAACGGGGCGGCGGAGCCGAGGCCAGGCGGGGTCGCCGTCCCGGCCTCAGCCGAGCAGGACGGTCCCAGGCGCACACGCGAACCTGCCTGAACCACCTACGCGACCTGCTGCAGATCGTCATCCGATTGCAGGGGCCCATCACATGTGCCGGAAGCGGGCGCAAGCACCGTCGAACGTTCCAGCGGGGAAAGACCGTCACGGCTGCCCGCCCTCGTCGAGCGCCCGCCGGGCCCTCTTCCCCGTCGCTGGGAGGAGTACCTCCTGCTGCGTGAGCGCGTCATCAAGCACCTCGGCCCGATTCCGGAGCCCGTCCGAGGAGGCAGGGATCAGTCCGCCTGGATCAGCGGGACGATGCCGTGGCCATCAGTGGCCTGGGTCAGCCGCAGGCCAGCGCCCTCGGTGAGGACGACACGGGCGTGGTGCGGGAGCCTGCCGACGGCGGCAAACCGGCCGAGAGGCAGAGCCGGATACCCTGACAGGGTGATCGAGAATCCTCCTCCCTGTCCGAAGTGCTCCTGTGAGTACACCTACGAGATGAACGCCTTGGTGGTGTGCCCGGAGTGCGGCCACGAATGGGTTCCCGCCGACAGCCGTGTCGAGGGCGGGGACGCGACGGGCGAGCGAGTCGTCAAGGACTCCGTCGGCAACGTGCTGCAGGACGGTGACTCCGTGGTCGTTGTCAAGGCGCTCAAGGTCAAGGGCAGCCCGTCCGGGATCAAGGCCGGCACCAAGGTGCGTGGCATCCGCCTCGTCGACGGAGTCGACGGCCACGACATCGACTGCAAGATCGACGGCTTCGGGGCGATGCAGCTCAAATCCAGCGTGGTCAAGAAAGCCTGATCCCGCCCTCCTCCTAGATGGCGGAAAAATCAGGACAGCAACCTGATGCTGAATTGCAAAAGTTCGCAATTGGTTAGATGCTGTGTTGGCTGTGCCCGCAGGTAGCCGCGGGCACAGCCGTTCGCGTCTGCCCCGGTGGGGCTCGCAGGGGAAGCCGAGGGGTCGTGTCCGTTCCGCTGTACCAGGCCAAGGCCGAGTTCTTCCGGATGCTCGGGCATCCCGTACGGATACGGGTGCTGGAGCTGCTCCAGGAGGGGCCGCACCCGGTACGGGAGCTGCTCGCTGCGATCGAGGTGGAGCCCTCCGGCCTGTCCCAGCAGCTGGCGGTGCTTCGGCGATCCGGGATCGTCACCTCGACACGGGAGGGCTCGACTGTCGTCTACGAGCTGGCCGGCGGAGACGTGGCCGATCTGATGAGGGCCGCGCGTCGGATCCTGACCGAGATGCTGGCGGGGCAGGGCGAGCTGCTGGCCGAGCTGCGGGAAGCCGAGGTCGGCGCGCGATGATCTCGCAGATCAGCCGGGCCTGGTCCCGGATCGCCTCGCTGCTGCCTGCTCGCGCCGATCTGACGGAAATGGGGCGGGAGCCCCGACGGGACCTGCTGGCCGGGTTGACCGTGGCGATCGTGGCACTGCCCCTCGCACTCGGTTTCGGGGTCTCCTCCGGGCTGGGGGCGGCGGCGGGCCTGGCGACTGCTGTGGTCGCGGGCGCGGTGGCCGCACTTTTCGGCGGTTCGAACCTGCAGGTGTCGGGCCCGACCGGCGCCATGACAGTCGTCCTCGTCCCGATCGTCGGCCAGTACGGCCCGGGCGGGGTCCTCACGGTCGGTCTGATGGCCGGCGCGATGCTCGTCGGCCTCGCCGCGCTGCGGGCCGGGAAGTACATGCAGTACGTACCCGCGCCGGTCGTGGAGGGCTTCACGCTCGGCATCGCCTGCGTGATCGGGCTGCAGCAGGTCCCGAACGCCCTCGGTGTGCCCAAGCCGGAGGGCGAACGGGTGCTCGTCGTCACCTGGCGGGCGATCGAGGAGTTCGTGCACACCCCGAACTGGACGGCGGTCGGCTTCGCGGTCGCGGTGGCCGCGGTCATGCTGGTGGGTGCCCGCCTGCGGCCGACCGTGCCGTTCTCGATCGTGGCGGTGATCGCCGCCAGCGTCGTGGCCCAGGCAGCCGGGCTGGACGCGGCGACGCCGATCGGTGAGCTGCCCTCCGGGCTGCCCGCGCCTTCGTTGTCCTTCCTCGAACTCGGCTCGCTGAGCACCCTGCTCGCCCCCGCAGTGGCGGTCGCCGCGCTGGCCGCGCTGGAGTCGCTGCTGTCGGCTTCCGTCGCCGACGGCATGACGGTCGGCCAGAAGCACGACCCGGACCGCGAGCTGTTCGGCCAAGGGCTGGCCAACATCGCCGCGCCCCTGTTCGGCGGAGTGCCGGCGACCGGCGCCATCGCGCGCACAGCCGTCAACGTCCGCACCGGCGCGAGCTCACGCCTCGCGGCCCTCACCCATGCCGCGATCCTCGCCGTGATCGTCTTCGCCGCGGCGCCGCTCGTCTCCAAGATCCCTCTCGCCGCACTGGCGGGCGTCCTGCTGGCCACCGCGATCCGCATGGTCGAGGTCGGCTCACTGAAAGCCATGGCGAAGGCCACCCGCTCCGACGCGCTCATCCTCGCCCTGACCGCCGTCGCCACCCTGGCGCTGGACCTCGTGTACGCCGTCATCATCGGCCTGGCCGTCGCGGGCGCGCTCGCGCTGCGCGCCGTCGCCAAGCAGGCCCGCCTCGATCAGGTGCCGCTCGACCGGGGCGACCACAGCGCCGAGGAACACGCGCTGCTCGCCGAGCACATCGTCGCCTACCGCATCGACGGACCGCTCTTCTTCGCCGCAGCCCACCGCTTTCTGCTGGAGCTGACCCAGGTCGCCGACGTGTGGGTCGTCATCCTGCGCATGTCGCGGGTCTCGACGATCGACGCCACCGGAGCCCTGGTCCTCAAGGACGCGGTGGAGAAGCTCAACCGGCGCGGCATCGTCGTGCTGGCGTCCGGGATCCGGCCCGGCCAGCGCCAGGTCCTGGACTCCGTGGGCGCTCTGGAGCTGCTGAGCCGGGAGGGCCGCGAGTACGCCACCACGCCCGAGGCGATCCGCGGCGCCAGGGACTACCTGGAGTGGGCCGGAGTCATGCCCGCGATCCCCGCCCCCAGGACCACGACCTCCAGTGAGGAAGCCCGCTCATGAGCACACCCCCAACCGTCCCGCGCATGGTCGAGGTCTCCGGTGCGGAGGCCCTGTGGCTGCTGGGGGACAGCAGCCTGGGTCGGCTGGTGTACACGCAACGGGAGCTGACCATCGTGCGGCCCGCCCGGCACGTCCTCTGGTACGGCCGACTGCTGGTCCGCACCCCCGTGCAGGCGGCGGCGGTCCCGGCGACGGCGGCGTACCACGTGGACGAGATCCAGGCGGCGACCGGCACCGGCTGGACCGTCACCGCCTCCGGCCCCGCCGAAGTGATCACCGACCCGGACGAGGCCGCCCACTGCCGACGCACCCTGACCGGCTGGACCCACGGCCCGCACGACACAATTCTGCGCATACACCCCAAGACGGTCACCGGCTTCCGGCTGGCCCGGCCGGAGAGCTGATGTCCACACAGCTGCAGGCCCTGCCCCACCGCCATGTCCTGACCCTGCCCAACGAGCCGTCAGCCGTCCGCCTCGCTCGCGAGACCGCCGAGCAGGCGTGGGTCGAGTGGGGGATCGGGCTGCGCCACCCCACGGTGGACCCGGCGCTGCTGATCCTGAGCGAACTGGCCACCAACAGCGTCCGGCACGCCGCCGTCACCTCTCCGAAGGTAACGGTGATCTACGCGGCGAGCAGGGACTGCCTCGCCTTCGCCGTACACGACCGCCACCCCTACCAGCCTCCGCTGCACGGCTCGGTCACCGCCAGCGGTGCGGGCGGGCTCGGCACCGTCATGGAGCTCGTCCTCGGCATCGGCGGCACCGCGGTCGTCCGCGCGGACGCCGACGGCTGGGGCAAGAGCATATGGATCACCCTCCCCCTCTGACCGGACCGCAGCCCCCGACCGGCCACCCGCACAAGGAAGTTCAGCCCCATGACGATCGACTGGCGCTACACCGTCGAGGAGAACCTCGGCATCCTCTCCGTCGCCGGATACCTCGGCCCGGACGCCGTCCACCGCTTCAGTGGCGCGATCGGCTGGGCCCTGGCCCGCGGCACCGGACCGGTCGTCGTCGACCTGACGGAGCTGCGCAGCTGGTCGGCCGAGGGACAGCTGGCGATTACAGAGGCCGCACACCGTCTCGCGGAGGCCGGCCGCAGCCTTGAGCTGGCCGCCATCCCCGCGGACGGGTCCCTCGTCCCCGCCGGGGACTGCCCGCCCATCCCAGTCCATGCCGACCTGGCAGCCGCGCTCGCGGCGCACCGCGCGGGGCACGGGGAACAGGCGGAGGGGCGCCACGAGTGGCGTACTACGGGATGGCCGACCGGAGGTCAGGCCGGCGGGTAATGGTGGCCGACTCATCGGGTTCAGGACGAGCAACACCGGACTGCGCCGCGCAGTGCGCGGGGTCCCCGCCTGCTCGGGTGCTGAAGGTGGGGAGGGTCGTGCTGGTTGTCTCGTCACAATTGATCTGGTTCCGAGCAGCTGCGGTCCGGGACCATCTCCTCGCCCTGTACATCCCCGCTGCCACGCACCAGCACCCCACCCGTCCCGGCCGTTATCGCCCCGACCAAACCCACAGTTGTCTCGCCGCCCTCGCCGCCCACTTGGACGCCACGCCCGCATCCGCCGGAGGCGCCACCGACATCGTCCTCCACCGGCTATGGCCGATGGCGGGCCGTAACCGTGTACGCATTGCCGAAGTACTCATCGCCGCTCTTCTCGTACTTGGCGTCGCTGTCCTGTGCGATTACGTGGTGTGCAGGGGTTCTTTGAAGGACTTGCGGAACACCGGCCCGGCGAAGGGAATGATCGAGGACATCATCTTTGACTTGAACGAGGTGGGGTGCCGTTCGAGTCTGACGTCGACGCGGGTTCCGTTATCTGTGGGAGTCATCTGAAACTGCCAGCCCCCCGAGCCGAAGGGCACCGAGTCGCGAGTGGTGACGGTGACCGTGTTCGTCGGGGGGTCCCATTCGTAGCGTGCGCGCTCCCAGGACTTGTCGTTGCCCTCGGTCACCTCTGCCCAGGTATCGCCCCGCTCGTGAACCTGGAAGTGCTCGGCGTCGATGGAGGGCCACTCCTCGATGCGGGAGGGGCTGAAGTTTGTCAGTACGCCCATCACCTCGTCCGGGCTCATCGAGGAGTTCACGTGGAAGTGTAGGGATGGCATGACCCACTCCCTGGTTCGAGATGACTGTTGTCTGTCAGCGGCCTTGGTACGCATCCAGCGGGGTGCCTGGCTCGCTTCGCCGATGCTGGTTCGCACACCCGGCCCTGCGGAGGTGCAGGGCCTTGGCCTCGTAGGGCCTACTTGGCAGGCTCAGTGACCGAAACGCTCCATCTTTCAGAATGCACCTCTGCCCGGCACCGCGCATCGGCAGGTTCCTGGGGCCCGCACCTGTGTGATCGTGTCCGGGACCAGGGGCGTTCCCGCGGAGTGAAGAAAGGTGCGCGTCGCCGCAAGCGAACTGATTTACCCGCGACTGGCCGCGAAGCCGGGTGGGCATCGTGGAAATGCGGCAGCTGTACCGAACAGTCACCGATACGGCCCCACGGCGGCTGGCACAGGACTTCGGCTCCATCGCGTCTGCGTCGATCGAAGATGAGCCGCACTGCTGCGGAACCTTCACCGACCGCAGCGGCGACTCGTTTCACGCTTCCGCTACGCGCGTCACCGACGCAGAACACGCCGGCACGCTGGTTTCAAAGGGCAGCGCATGCGATGGCCCGCAGGGAGGGCGACGTCCTGTCCGGTCAACACGAAGCCGTCGGGATCCATCGCCAGCTGCTCGTCGAGCCAATCCGTGCAGGCGACGTGCGCGCCGTGCTTCAGGAGCACCTCGGTAAGTCACCTGGCGAAAGACGATGCGGTCACGACGGCAGTTCGGTCCCGGCCCGCTCACGCACCATGTACTGGGCGTACCAGTCCGGCCAGTTCGGGTCCTCCGCACCGATGCGTGCCTCGTGCTCCCCGTGCGCGGCCGCGGCGCGGCGCAGTGCGCTCGCCAGGTCCTCTGTGGAGGCGAACGTCGTGTTCGCGGGATCGAGGCGTCCCGGGAGTCGCGTGGTGACCTCCTGTAGGAGCCAGCCATTGCCGTCAGGGTCGCCGAAGGACAGGAACGAGCCATAGCTCGTGCGCTGGGGATCCGGCCCTGGCACCCGGCCGTCTGTCCCGGCATGGTGGAAGACGCCGCCGACGTCGTGGAACACCTCGCTGGGCTCGGCGCCGAGCCGCTTCAGCTCATCGTATGCGGCGTTGATGTCGTCCACGATCAGCTGCAGGCCCTGAGCCGAGCCCGGCGTCTGGGACGTGACGGAGGTGCCGAAGATGACCGACGCCGGCGAGCCCGGCGGCGTCACCTGCACCACCCGGAAGTTCTCGTCCGGGGCGATGTCCGCGTCCAGCCTCCAGCCCAACCGCGTGTAAAAGCCCTTGGCCCGGTCGACGTCGGACACCGGCAGCACCACGACCTCGAGTTTCATGTCCATGACTGACGCCTCCTGCGCTCGTGCAAGATGCCGACATGACGAGACTCGCACGGCCGGACGCGAGCCGCGCCCGGGAATCCGGTTGCGGCGGCCCGGACCACGCCGGGGCAGCTTTCGGAGGGAGTCGACGGCCAGGGGGCTTGGGCGGCGATGCGGGCCACGCGCTCGGCGGGCCGGCCTGGCCGAACACCTCCGGAGCTCCGCGCCGACAGACGTGATCGTGGGCTCACGAGCCTGGTCGCCGGTCCAGAAGCAACCCCACACCCATCAGCAGGGAGCCGTGGCGAGCAGGGCATCGGCCGTGGCGAGCAGGGCATCGGCCGTGGCGGGCAGGCAGCTTACTGTCTCTGGCCGACGGCCCCGATGCCGAGTCGGCTGAGCAGCCAGAAGGTCATTGCGGTGCCGGTGCCGTAGGCGACGTGCGCGCCGAAATCCCAGGCCACGATCTTGGGGTCGTACTGCCAGATCGGCTTGTAGAGCCCTGCGATCGGCAAGGTGACGTAGTCGCCGGCGAACACTGCGGCACCGAAAGGCACGCCGTACACGGGAGAGGGCCTGGGCAGTGATCCGGCCACGATGGCGTAGACCGCGCCCGCCGCTGATCCGTAGGCCCAGTGAGCTACGGTGCTCGTGAGCCAGGCGGCACCATCAGGAAGCCGACGCTGGGTGAAGCCCTCGATCACCCGCTTCGCCACCTGCCCCGGATCAGGGGCCTTCTCCCAGCTCTCGACCGGCGCGAATTCCCAGGCGAGCGGGCTGTCCGTCCCGCCGGCGCGACGATAGCCTCTCGTCCACCTCGGCGCGGCCCAGCTCGCACAGCCGGGCGACGGCGGCCTTGTTCTCCCACGCGCTGATCGGCGGCCTGGACAGCGTCCGGGAGGGCACTTCCACGTAGTCGGTGCCGTCCGGGTCCAGGACCCAGATCCGGCTGATGTCGCGCGGATCGCGGCGCAGGACGAACCGGCCGAGACGGTCGCGGCGGGCGATCCACGGTTTCAGCGCGTCGCTGTAGTAGTGCACGTGGTCGATCACGAACCCGGACCGCGACAAGGTCCGGCGGATCACCGGCAGGAAGTCCAACAAGAAGGCGGCCTCATGGGTGACCATCGCCGGCGGGGCCGCCGCGGCCCTCTCCGCCCAGACTCCCGCCGGGGTGCGGCCCAGCGCCTCGTGCACCTGGCCGTGGTAGCAGGCCGCTGCCAACGCCAGCCAGCGCTCAAGCTCCCGCAGGGTCAGTACGGCCTTGTTGTCGCTGTCGTAGGTGCCGCGTTCTGCGGTGTTGGAGAAGGTGGTGCCCGGCAGCTCGTGGACCATCTGCATCATCGTGCCGATCAGCCGCTCGACGATCCCGCCGAAGTGCGGTAATCCCGGCGGCCGGTAGCGCAAACGGATGCCGTGCTGGTCACAACCCCGGTGCAGAGCCTCGCTCTTGAACTCCGCGGCGTAGCGAGGGGAACGAGGGATCGTTTCGGCAGAGTGTTTCCTGCCATGGCGAGCAAGACGGTCGAGGCTGTGCTGTTTCCCGGGATCGATGTGCGAGTGGAACGCGTCAGCGACTCCACCGACGTCCTTGTGGTGGAGGCGGTGACCCGCCGCTCACCCGGGCCGGTGCCCGGACTGCCGGAAACAGGCGAGGCGCACACACAGCACGTACCAACGCGCCCTGGATGAAAGGCCCTTGGGCTCACGGCGGGTCATAGTCCGGCTGCGGGTCCGCCGGTACTTCTGTGACCGGAAGAGCTGTTCCCGCAAGACGCTCGTCGAGCAGGTGCCGGGACTGTCCGAGCGGCACCGCCGCTCCAGCACCGGGCTGACAGCTGGCTGCGGTCGATCGCGCTCGAGCTCGGCGGCCGTCCGGCCGCACGGTTGTGCCGCCACCTGCGGCTGGCCGCGGGCCGGACCCGGCTGCTCAGGCTATTGACGGCACCGACGGTGCCGGACCGAGCGCCGCGGGTGCTGGGGGTCGACGAGTTCGCCTTCCGCAAGGGCTGCACCTACGGCACCGTGCTGGTCGACGTCGAGGCCGGCTGGGTCGTCGATGTGCTGCCCGACCGCACCTCGGAGACGTTCGCGGCCTGGCTCACCGAGCATCCCGGCGCCGAGATCATCTGCCGGGACCGGGCCAGCGCCTACACCAAGGCGGTCAAGGAGGCCGCCCCTCATGCCCTGGAAGTCGCTGATCGCTGGCACCTGTTGCAGAACCTGTCCGCCGCGGTGGAGAAGACCTGCCACCAGCACCGCGACTGCCTGCGCAAACGCGCCGAGGAGGATAAGGGAACCGAGGTGCCGGAGCCGCCCCCGATGCTGTTACCGCCCGCAGAACTGCCCCGCACCCAGATCATCGAACGCACCCGCCACCGCTACGAGGACATCCACCGCCTGCTGGAGAAACGCTGGACGATCAGCGCCATCGCCCGCCGTCTGAACCTCGACCGCAAGACCGTGCGCCGCTTCCGCGACACCGACCTCGACGAACTGCTGGCCTCCGCCCGCGACCGCCGCCCCAACGGCGTCCTGGAGCCGTTCAAGGCATACCTCAACGCCCGCTTCACCGAAGCCCAAGGCCAGGTCAGCGGCACACGCCTGTTCCTGGAGATCCAGGCCCGCGGCTACTGCGGCAGCCGCCAGGTCGTCCGCAAACACCTCGCCGCCCTCCGCGCGGGCACCGCCGAACCGGTCCGCGCCGAAATTCCGAGCCCTCGCAAGATCACCTCGTGGATCATGCGGCCTCGCGAGACGCTCACCGACAGCCAGAACGAGCGGCTGTTACAAGTCCGGCTTGCCTGCCCGGACATCACCCGAGCCTGCGACCTCGCCCGCGCCTTCGCCGATCTGGTCCGGCATCAGCGCGGATACCTGCTGCTGGAGTGGATCCGCCAGGCCGAGCAGGACGCACCGAAGCCCATGATGGGCTTCGCGTGCTTCCTCCGCCGGGATCTAGCCTCGCGCTTTCACGAGGTGAGCTTTCCAGGAGTTGATCAGAATCACGGAAAGTGCCCTTGACCTGCAACGATGGGACTTGCTGAGAGTCCTGTTGGCTGCAAGGGAAAGAGCACTTTCCAGGTGAGAGTGAGAGAGCCTATCTCGTCGTACCCGCGTGTCCGTGTCCTGGGAGATGGTCGGCAGGTGGTCTCGCAGGCCGGTGCGGTCCTGCTGCTGGACACAGTCTGCAAGACCGGCCTTGACCAGGCGGTATCCGCGGCACTGACGCCCTGGCGAAAGCCGCGGACCGTCCACGATCCCGGAAAGATCCCCCTGGACCTCGCGCTGGCGGTCGCGCTGGGCGGGGACTGTCTCGCGGACGTCGCGATGCTGCGGTGCGAGCTGGCCCTCTTCGGGCCGGTGGCTTCCGACCCGACGGTCTCCCGCCTGATCGACACCCTCGCCGGCTCCGGCGAAAGGGCGCTGCAGGCCATCCGGTCCGCGCGGGCCGAAGTCCGCAACCGAGTCTGGCTGTTGGCGGGCACCAAGGCCCCGGACGCTGCTCGACAGGTCACGGTCGACCTCGACGGGGTCCTCGTCATCGCGCACTCCGACAAACAGGACGCAGCCGCGACCTGGAAGAAGGCCTACGGCCATCACCCCCTGACCGCCTTCGTCGACCACGGCCCTGGCGGAACCGGAGAGCCGGTCGCCGCCCTTCTGCGACCGGGGAACGCGGGCTCGGACACGGCCGCCGACCACATCACCACCACCCAACTGGCCCTGGCCCAGCTGCCGAAGAAGTACCGACGCGGACGGCGGACGCTGATTCGCACCGACTCCGCCGGCGGCACCCACGACTTCGTCGCCTGGCTCGCGAAGCGAGGCCGATGGCTGTCCTGCTCTGTCGGCATGGTGATCACCGAGCCGATCCACCGGCACGTGCTCAAGATCCCCGGCCCGGCCTGGACGCCGGCCGCCGAGGCCGACGGCCAGATACGCGACGGGGCCTGGGTTGCCGAGCTCACCGGCAAGCTGCTGGACGGCTGGCCCAGCGGCATACGGCTGATCGTCCGCAAAGAACGACCCCACCCCGGCGCCCAGTTGAGGATCACAGACGCGGACGGCATGCGGATCCAAGCTTCGCTACCAACACCACCGGCCGGCCGATCGCCGAGCTCGAGCTCCGTCACCGGCTGCGGGCCCGGGCGGAGGACCGGATCCGGGCCGCCCAGGCCACCCGGCGAGGCCCGCCTCTGGGAACCGCGCCGCCTGCGGCTTCGCCTGTTCGCCGCGGCCGGACAACTCGTCACCACCGGCCGCCCGGCGCATCCTTCGCCTCGCCCGACACTGGCCCTGGCCCAGTCACATCACTGCCGCCCTCGACCGGCTCGTCCAACTTCCGAACCCCGGCTGACCAGCAGACCCACGACCCCGCCGACAGCACCACCTGACCCGGAGCAGTGGAACCCGGCGCCCACCCGAGGCGACACTCGGGCTGCCGCCCTGCCCACCCTCAGCCCAGCACGCGAAAACGGTCCACCGACTCCGTCGGCGGACCGTCATGAAACATCGAGGCTAGGGGCCGACGGCAAGGCGGCGTGGTCGGGGGCTGGGCGCTCGGGGCGCGGGGCTCCTGGTCCGCAGCGGCCCCACGGAGCCGCATGCGAAGCAGCTGGGCCGTCGAAGGTCGCGCCTTTCCGATTCCGTCGAGTGTGCCCCGTCAAGCGATATCGGCGCAGAACAGCGATTCGCTGACATGCCCGGCGCCCGGGCTCAAGGCAGCCCGGTTTCCCCTGATCAACGGCATAGAGGCCCCCGTGAGGCGCGGCAGTCCTTCCGGCGCAGCATTCAAGAGTTCGGCGACGCCGGGGAGTTGAGGCGCTGATGCTGTTCACCCAACGCATCGAACCGCAACGATCAACGCCGCCGGCAGCAGCTGGACCAGCCCGCCGACCAAGCCGCCTCGTCCAGTCAGCCGCCCGCGGCCTGACGGTGAAGCATCTACCGGTGTCGGCGCTTGGTGCCTGTTTCACATATCAGGTGCAAGGTCTTGGTTGGCTGAAGCGAGCCGGACTGTCCATGGCACGCATGTGTTCCGGGGGTGCCCTCCAGCGCTCCGGCAAGTCCGTTCATTCCTGTTGTTCGTCGAAGGCTTGGCGGGCTGCGGCGGTCTCTGGTTGGTGGGTGATGGCCCACGTCGCCAAGGCCACAGCCGGCTCGATCAGGGTGCGTCCCATGGCGGTGAGGTTGTACTCCACGCGCGGGGGGACCTCGGCATGCACGGCGCGAGAGGGCCGCGGAGCTTCAAGGTGAGCATCCGCTGGGACACGCCGGGGATGCCGCGCTGCAATTCACTGAAGCGGAGTCGTCCTGAGCTGAGTGTGCCGATGGTCCGTCCGGCTCCCCCGTCGTGGTCGCTGTGGAACGCCACGCAATTCCCCACCGGAAGCGTCAGCTTCCCCATCCAGATGTTCGAGCCTGGGCAGCCGCGCGGGACTCCTGTGGCGGCCAGTCGGGGGCGGGGTCTTCGGCGAGCAGCGGCCGGAGGGCGCCGAGAATCGCGCCGATGCAGACGTCGCGCAGCTGGGTGCGGGTACAGGTCTCGTGGGTGAGCCAGTCGACGCAGAGGACCTGGACGAAGACCAGCCAGCTCTTCAGGACATCGGACACGGCCTCACGGGTGCTCTCGTCCGCGAGTGGGAGTACGGCAAGCAGTCGGGCACGGAGCGCGTCCAGCTCGTTCGTCATGATCGTCTGGATCACCGGGTCGCCTGCGAGGACCCGGTTCGCGGCGAGGACGGCGTGGCGGTTGGCCACGAAGTAGTCGAGATGGACATCCATGCCCTGGATGAGCTGCTCCACCAGGGAGTCGGCGGGGTGGAGCCGTGTCTCGGCGAGCAGTTGGTCCGCCGCCTGCTGGTAAACGGCTGCGAAGAGGGCGTGCTTGCTGGGGAAGTGACGGTAGAGCAGGGCCCGGGAGACACCGGCCTGTTCGGCGACTTCCTCCATCAGCACATCGGCGTAGGGGTGTGCGGCGAAGAGCCGTGCGCCGACGGCGAGGAGTTGGGCGCGGCGGTCGGCGGGCGTGAGTCGTCGGCGGGGAGGCATAAACGAAGGTTAGTTGACATGAGTCTACTAGCGCCTTCACTGTAGTAGACGCATGTCTACTAAGCTCCGTCGGGATGACTTGGAGGGATCATGGCCAGGGCTCTGCGCTTACTTGCACAGCTGATGGGCTGGACCTGTGCGGCGATCGGCCTGCTCCACGTAGCACTCGGCAACGCGGCGATCCCCGGCGCCGGTTCCGCCGGTACGACGGTCGACAGCTGGGGCCGGTTCATGGGAGCCATTTTCGTCGGCTACGGGCTGGCCTGGCTTTGGGCCGCACGACAGCGTCCGATCCCGGCGCGGGCGGTGCGGTGGCTGGCCGGCGTCTTCCTGCTGGGCGGTGTGGGGCGACTGCTCTCACTCGCCGTGCACGGCTGGCCGCAGTGGTTCCAGGTCGCACTGGCAGTGATCGAGCTCGGCCTACCGCCAGTGTTCTTCTGGCTGGCCGACGCAGAGGAGCGGACCCTGCGCACCAATGTGGAAGCGGTGCCCGCCGGGCGGTGAGTGCCCGAGCTCACCCAGATCGAACGCTTGGGCGGGGATGTGGGAGCCGCCCCCGCCACCGTCCCCGCCACCGCCCACGCGGCGGAGCCCCTGCCCCTGACCCAAGCCGTTGCCAGCCTGACCGTGGCCACCGAGTCCCGAGTTCCCGCTGTACCGGTCGATGTGGTCGAAGACGACCTGAGGTTCGTTGGCGCACGGGTGCAAGAGAGCGAGGACATGCTTGGGGTCGGGATTTCCAGCTCCTGGAGGACGTCGTCGGCCAGCTGCTGCGCGAAGGCCGTCGTGGTGCGCTTGGATCAGCTCGCTGGGATCGCGAACTCCACCCAGAGTGGGTAGTGGTCGGAGATGTGCCAGGACAGGTCGTTGCGTGTCTGCTCGCCCAGCAGTGCGTCGACGAAGTCGACCTGACCCCCGGCGACGGCTTCCAGCCTCAGAACCGGACGCTGCTTCTGTGCGATGCCGCCGTGCCAGGAGCAGGTGCCTCGTCCGGTGGAGTTGGAGAGGCTGCCGTCCGTGCAGACGGTGACTGCTGGCGGGGCAAGCGATGGTGTGGCCGGGATAGCAAAGGTGGGCCAGTCGCTGGGTGCCGGCGGTTGGGCCGTAGCGGACCTTGATGCCTCGGCGAGTGCTTCCTGTTGCAGTCGCTGCCAGCATTCGGCGAAGGTACCGCGGGTGCCGTCGCCGCAGTCTCGCTCGGGCCCGGGGTGCGGCGCGATCGGCTCTTCCGGTGCCGGCTCCGGCGTCCACTCGTCTACGTACTCGGTCGGAGTGCTGTCGTAGTCGACTGGGGTTTCGTAGTCGGGTTGCTGCGGCGTGCCAGCTGACAACGCCGCGAACACTGCTACGGGGACAGCGATGACGAGCCAACTGAGCGCCATGGCTTTACGGTCGGACGAGTTCACGGATCTCCCGCCGCCGGTCAGGTGAGATCGATGAGGGTGGGGACGGTCTCGGTCTCCAGGTTGTATTCGGAGAACTCCCACAGGGCGATCGTGGCATCGTCCGGCACGCGGTAGACGAACTGCATCTCGTCTTTGAAGCCGGGCTGGAGTTGGGCGTTGCATTCGGGGTTGCCTGCGACGTCGTAGAGGTCGTCGATCGTGTCGAAGCGGCGGGCCTGGTCGTCGATGAGGGCGTTGACGATCGGCAGTGAGCAGGTGAGGTCCATGCTGCTCGTGCCGTCGTTGGTGACGACGGTCTTGAGGGTGATGTATTTGGCGCCGGCGCCTGCCTTCTTGGTGGCGCCGGCGAGGGTGATGCTGTCGCCCTCCACTACCTTGGTGATCTTTACGGTTGCTCCGGCGTTGCTGGCTTCGTCGCCCACTTTGAAGTCGGCGGCGACCGCGGTTCCCGCTTCCTCTTCAGCTTCTGCAGCGTCCGCTTCGGGGGCCGGCGTGGTGGTGACCGTGACAGTGACGGTGGGCGCGGGTACGGCTTCACCGTCCCCGCCGGCGGCGACGCTGGCCGTGATGGTTGCCGCGATGGCAGCGGCGCTTACGGCTGCCGCGACGGCGAGGAGGACTGTGCGGGGCCTCGTCGGCGGCTGCTGCGGCTTGTGCTCGGGCATGGGTGGCGGCGTGGTGGTCTGGCTCATGGTCCCCCCAAGGATGCTGCTGTTGAGGAGTGCATCATTCCCGGCACAGCGGGCGTGTGGGGACGTTGTGGCGAAACTGTCCACCTACAGCTCGCCCGGCTTGCCGCTCATCGGCCAGGTCGCCTCCACCCCCAGCCGCTCCAGCCAGGGCCGCTTATCGGTGGCCGCATGCGCCAGGCACAGCCCGACCGAGGTCGCCGACGGCGCCTCCAGCGTCACCACCAGACCCACCACACACCGGCTGATTACATCGATCGCCACCGTCAAATACGGTCGGCCGATCGGAAGCCGGTGCTGTTCGTCGACCACGATCACATCCACTGGCGTGTGATCGATCTGGACCTGCTCCAACAGCTCGGTGACCGCGGGCGGCACACCCCCGGCCGACCGCAGCCGACGAGCCGCCTCGTTTCCCTCCCGCGCTGCGACCGAGGACACCGCGTCCAGCCGCGCGATCCGGCGCAACACCGTCCCCCGCGACGGAACCCGCAGACCGCGGACCCGGCAGCGGCGCGCAATCTCCCGGTGGACGGCCGCCACGGTCCGGCGCTGCCGCGTCAGGTACCGGGTGCGCAGCACTTCCTGAAGGATCGCCTCGGCCTCGTCGGGCAGCCGCCCGCCACCGCGTCCGCCGCTGGAGCGGCCCGGCAACAGGTCCGACACCACCCCCTCGCCTGCTCGCCACCGTCCGACCAGCACGTACACCTGGCGCCGGGATATTCGCAGCATCGCTGCGGCCTCGTCCGCATCCGCCAGCCCCACCGTGCTCTTCTCAGCGAGTGGCCCGATCACTTCGGCTTGCCGCAGCGCGGCATCCCACACCTCGTCCTGCGCGGTCAGCACCCCACGCTCGACCACCGCTCCACCTGCCATCCGCAAGCCCTCCGTCGCGCACACGACTACGGCCAAATCAACCGTAGTGCCATTGACTTCGGGGTGTCCGAAGAGTCCGCGCTTCCCTGCACTCGGCGATGAGCGCCCAGCTCATCCGTGCATGCGAGTACGGGACACTCACACGACCGTCGTCGCTCCCACCGACTTCTGGAATGATCCAGATGGCACATGCGCGCGTAGGGAGTAGTAATGGATGCCGGCGACTGGATCTCCGTCGGGTCCGGTGGTGTGGCTCTGGTGGCGGCAGGCATCGCGTTCTGGCAGGCCAGGACCGCATCCGACTCCGCAAAGCACGCCGACCGCCAAGCCCAGGCTGCCGAGGAGCAGCTGAGTATCGCCAGGCAGCAGACTCAGCAAGCCGAGCGCGTCCACCGCGAACAATTGGCGCTTGCTGAACAGGTGCACCGGGAGCAGAGCGAACCGTACGTGGTCGTGGACATCGGCCCTGACCGGCCGGGCTCCCCGTTGCTGGTGCTCAGCATCGAGAACACGGGGCCGACCATGGCTCGGGACTTGCGGATCCGGGTCACCCCGGATCTCGTGTCCAGCCATGACAACCTCACCGGACGACTGCAGCGGGCCGTGGCGCGCACCGTCCCGGTGTTGCCGCCGGGACGGCGTCTGGTGTTCGCCTTCGACGTCTACTACCGGCGTGAGTCGTCCGGGCTGCCGATGCAGTTCGACTTCACTGTCGACGCGGCGGGTCCGGCTGGGCCGGTGGAGACGCTGACGTATCGGGTGGACCTGGAGGTCCTTCAGGGGGTGCTGATGGGCGAGAGCCCGACCAAGCCTCTGGAAGAGGCCCTGGGAGGCATCTCGCGCTCAGTGGACGGGCTGACCAAGGCGACCGCGCGGGCCAATGGCGGGTCCCGCCGGCAGTCGGACGAGGAGATGCTGGCGACTCTGCGGGATCTCCAGGATGGCTCCGACGGCGACAACATGTAGGAACTCCGTCGTCGCGCACACGACTACGGCCACATCGCCCGTAATGCAGGCGGCTTCGAGGCCTCCGGAGAGTCCACAGTCCCCTGCACTTGACGACGAACCCCCAGCTCATCCGTGCATGCGACTTCGGGCATTGACACGTCGGGAGGGATCTTCAGAAAACGAAGGTTTGCTGAAGGGGCGTGCAGCCTCCGGCGGACCGGCTCCGCAGTGCGGTGCGTGGTCGATTCGATCGGGGTCGGCTCAGTGGGGTGCTGCATGCCGCCCGCCTTAAAGCCCCGGCCCTGGTGTGCGGCATGTCCCAGGCCTTCCTCGGTGCGCAACGGCATAACTTCTTCCTCGCAAGAGGACTGTCCGTAACTGGCAGCGCCATGCGTCGTCTCACCAGGGAGTGAGTCATGCCTGTTCAGGCGAAGAATTTCGGTTTTGGTATGCCGTGGGAGTCGCTCTACGGATATAGCCAGGCAATCCAGGTCGGTGACGCGGTGTACGTGTCTGGGCAGGTGTCCCATGACCGTGACGGCAACTTCGTTGGTGCCGGCGACTTCGAGCTCCAGGTCAACCACGCTGGCCAATCTGGACCTGGTGCTGAAGCACTTCGGGGCCGAGCGCAGCCAAATCGTGGAGAGCACGGTGCTGGTGAGGAACCTGCGGGAGAACTTCGACACGACGGCACGCCCTCACGCCGAGTACTTCGGGGAGCACCGGCCCACCAGCACGGTCATGGGTGTCTCTGACCTGGCACTACCCGACCAGTTGGTGGAGATCGGCGCGCTCGTGCGTCTCGACGTGAAGCCATAGGTCGGAGTCGGCCTGGCTCCCCCATTCATCTGTCGGGCTGCCGTACCTCTCCTGCCGCTTCTGGCCGCAGCAGTGGCCAGAAGCATGGGTCCAATCTGTCTCTTTAGCCCACGCGGTCGAACTTCGGCGGTCGACCCGCCGCGTGAACCACGCTTCTTGCGGTTGGGGAGCATCTTGCTGCCCAGGACCTCCTCTTCCGCGAAGCCCATACCGCGGACACATTCAGCGACGATCCAGTCATGGACGAGCAGATGCGGGCCATCTATGACCTGGTCAAGTACGGCCGAACCGCCTTCAACCAGTCCCCGCTGCGCATCGTCCTGGTCCGTAGGCCCGAGGCGCGCGAGCGTCTGCCGGCGCACACATAGCCGAGGGCAGCAAGGCAAACGCAGCCATAGCGCCGCTGTCCGCGATCCTCGCCACCGACTACGAGTTCCACGAGGAGCTGCCGAAGCTCGCGCCGTTCGCGCCCGACGCGAAGGACACGCACTTCGCCGAGCCCCCGCCGCTGTGAAACCTACCCAGACCAGTCAGTCCACCAATCCTTCAAAGGGCTGCCTGGAACCACCTACTCACGAACTAGGAAGTCGCCATGTCCTACCCAGAGCCCCGCTACCTCGGCGAAAGGGGCCAGGTCAGCGCACTGTTCCGACCTGCACCCCCGCAGCCCGACACCGGCTCGGGCGGCACCAACATCAGCTACGTGGCCAAGCAGGAGAGCACCAAGGGCGAGTTCGGCCTGTACAAGATCGACATGGAGCCGACGGCCATGGGCGCCACGGAACACTTCCACCGTACGATCTCCGAGTCCTTCTACGTCCTGTCCGGCGAGCTCCGGCTCTACAACGGCGAACGCTGGGTCACAGGAGGCGAGGGAGACTTCCTCTACGTACCGCCCGGCGGGCTCCACGCCTTCCAGAACGACAGCGACGGCCCGGTGTCGTTTCTGCTGCTCTTCACACCGGGAGCTCCCAGGGAGGAGTACTTCGAGAAGCTGGCGGAGTATTCACAGCGCCGCCGCGAAGAATTGAAAGCCTTCCGGATCAGGCACGACCAGTACAACACCGACATGCTCGACGACTAGGCTGCACTGAGTGCTGCGGTCCCTGTGTCACACGCCCGGGACTGCCCGAAAGCGGCCCGGCCGGTGCGGCCCGTCAGTCCCCGTCATCGGTGTCTTCAGGTGCGTCCGGGTCCCGGAAGGGACGCAAGCCCTGGCCGGGGCCGCTGGCCTTGATGTTGAGCGGGTAGCGGCCCAGGAAGTTGATGTGCCGGTCCTTGAGCGGGGAGAGCCGTGCGACGTCCTCGTCCTTGATGTCGTGGCCGTCGGCGCGGAGCTGGACGACGGCGGCGTCCAGGTAGCGGGTGTTCCACAGCACCACGGCGTTGAGGACCAGGCCGAGGGCGGCGAGCTGGTCCTCCTGGCCCTCTCGGTACGCCTGGCGGATCTGGCCCCGGCCGCCGTGGCAGATCGCGCGGGCGAGCCGGTGGCGGGACTCCTGCACGGTGAGCTGCCGGTTCATCAGCCGCCGGTAGGTGTCGTCGACCGGGTCGACCACCGCGAGCAGGTGCATGGTCTTGTCGATCCGTCCGTACTCGGCGAACGCGGCGCCCAGCGGGGTGGGGTGGCCCTCGCGGCCGAACATCCGCAACAGGTCGTAGGCCCGGACCTGGTTCGTGATGAGCGACCCCGCGACGCGGAGCATGTCCGGCCAGTGCGTTTCGATCCGCTTCAGGTTGACCTTGTTGCAGGCCACGGCCTCCAGCGGCCCGTACCCGGCAGCCGGGCCCTCGCCGTCGGGCAGGTCGGCCAGCCAGAACCGCTGGTCGGCCAGGTCACGGAAGCGCGGGGCGAAGCGGAAGCCGAGCATCTTGTACAGGCCGAAGGCCATGTCGGAGTACGAGGCGTTGTCGGTCGCGACCATCTCCGGCTTCACCCCGCCGTCGACGTTCAGCAGGGTGTCCAGCGTGTAGAGGCTGTCGCGCGGGGTGCCGCGTACGACCATCGAGCCGATGCCCACGACCTGGTCGTTGACGGCGTTGAGCCAGGTCACGCCCCGTTTGTACCCGTAGTACTTGGGCGAGGGCCCGGTGTTGATGCTCTTGACCGGGACGACGAAGCGCAGGCCGTCGACGGAGGCGTGCAGCCCGCCGCCCCGCACCTGGGCCAGCTCGATCGCGGACTGGGCGGTGATGAGCGCGGCGTTCGCCGCGGCGATGGTGTCGGCGCGCACGTAGTTCTGGTCGACGTGGGACAGCCGCGAGCGGGTCAGTGCCTTGCTCTCCGGTTCGATGACCGGGGTCAGGCCGATGTTGCAGCTCTGCGAGACCAGCAGCGCGACCAGGGAGACGAGCAGGTCTTCCATGCGGGTGCGCCGGTCGGAGACGTGGCCGAAGGAGTCGAGGAACCCGGTCCAGGAGTGCACTTCGAACAAGAGGTCCGGCAGGTCGATGCGGGGAAGCATCGCCTCCGTGGTGGTCTTCAGCCAGGTCAGCGACTCCGGCTCGCCCACCGCGCCGAGCTTGTCCACCGACAACTTGGCGCGTCAGCCGCCCTCGGGGACGACGACCTCCGCCTTCGCCTCGTCGCCGGCCTCCTCCATGCGGTCGGCCATCTGCCGCCACGCCGCATCCAGCCCCCGCGTGAGCTGAGCCAGGTGCCCGCTAGCGTCCTCGGTCAGGGACAGGCCCGCGAGGACGTCCGCGCGCATCGCCTCCCACCGAGACCCGTCCAGCAGCCGGGCGCGCGGTCCGCCCACCGATTCGACGGGGCGGCGAACATCGCGCCGGTTCAACGCGCGGTGCAGCTGCGCCAGCACGCACACCACGTACGCACCCCGGTCGACCGCGCCCTGCGGCAGCTTGGCGTTGGAGAACACCGCCCGCTTCCACATCGCCGGTACCAGCTCGGCGTCGACCTCGCGGGGCAGCAGAGGCCGGTCCTTGACCCTCCGGCGCGAGAGCGCAGGCAGGCGGCGCACCGCCTTCAGGATGCGCCGACCGGCCGGGGCGGCGCCCAGCGCGTCCGACTCGCCCAGCAGCGAAAGGAACGGGCGCACGGTGTTGTAGCGCAGGGCCAGCTTCTCGCGCATCGCCGCCTGGGCCGACCCGTCGTCCTCCGGCACCAGGGCCTCGACGGTCGTGACCGCCCCGGCCACCGCCGTACGCGGCACTGCTTCCTCGACCGCCGCCCACAGCGCCGCGACGTCCAGGTCCGCCTCGTGCTCGGCGACCAGGTCCAGTTCCTCGGTGAGAATCTTCGACGCCTTCGCCAAAATGCGGGCCGCCCTCTCCAGCTGCGGCAGCATCGCGAGGCGATCCCGCTCCGATGCCCACCGGGCCGGGCTGATCAGCCGGTTCGCCATCAGCAACGCGAACAAGTCCAGGGCATCGTCGACCGCCTGCTCCTCCAACTGGCGCACCACCGCCGTCAACAGCGGGGTACGCCGCGGCTCGGGCGCCCGCTCGATCGTCTGCGCCTTGCTCAGCTGCCCGTACCGGGCCGGCGCGGACAGCCGATTCACCGGCACCCGCGACAGATTCACCCGCCCCAACGCGCACGCGGAGATCTCCTCCACCCGCTCCATGGCCCGCACCATCGCCGTGCCCGTCGTCTTCACCGGCGGCGTACGCAGCCGCTCCAACTCCGAGACCCGCTTGCCCTCCGGCACCACCAGCAACTCCGCCAGCGCCGGCGCGAGCGCGCGATCAGCCCGGTGCGTCGCCCGCGTCACCGCCTCGTACAGGCGCCGCTCGGCCGCCGTACGCGCCTCCGAAACCTGTCGGGCCAGCACCGAGACGCCCGGCAGCAGTACCCGGTTCTTCCGCAGCCACGTCACCGCGTGGTTGAAGAGGGCCACCGGCCCCTCGGCGTGCGTCCACGCCCGCCCGTACAGAAAGCCGCGGAACTCCCGACCCCATCTCGGATCGGTGAAGTCGCGGTACTTGAACCGATCCTGGATCTCCTCCGCGTGCTCGTACGGCGTTCTGCGGCGCTCCGGATACCGCTTCACGCACGAGACGTCCTCGATGCCGAGCTGCCCGGCCAGGTACTCCACGACCTCCCACAGCACCGCCAGCGGATCATCAGCCAGGAACCGACCGATGAAGCGGACCGTGCAGATCTGCACCGCCATTCCGAGCCGATGCGTGTCCGTACGCCTCAGCGCGATCAGATCGCGGTCGTCATCGTCGAGGAAGAAGAACCGCTCCAGCTCCGGACGCGTGGGCACCGCGGTGAACGTCCCGTACGCCTCGGCCTGCTCGTCAGTCAGAAACTCCACCGGCACGGCCGGGACCGTGGTCACCTGAGATGCCCGCCCGGCGGGTATCGCCGATCCCCAGCAGTGCCACCGGACGGTGTGCTAGCCGGCCAAGATCAATCTCAGCGGCACTTTCTGTACCTCAACTACTCACACCCGGATAGGCAGGCCGGTGCCCTGGTATCCGCCGTCGGCGATGACCGGGGCTCCGCGGCAGGCCCGGTCGACGCCGGACTCCGTGAAGGCCCGGCAGTGGTTGCGGCTGCCGGGCAACGGGATCCCGATGGCCACGACCAGGCGGCTGTTGGCGTCGATGACGACTTGGAGGTTGGTCGAGTACCGATAGTTCTTGCTGGACGCGGCGATGCTGCGGTCCCGGGTGGGCACCAGGGCGCTGCGTGGCCGGCGGGCCGGTGAGATGGCCGGCAGCGGTGCCAGATGGTCGAGGATGCAGTCGGCCGCGGACTTCGAGATCCCGAACAGTGGTGCCACCTGCCGCAACGTGAGATTCGTGCGCCAGTACGTGGCCACCAACAGGACGCGGTCTGCCAGCGGCAGCTGCCAGGGGCGGCCCCGCTGAACGTCGCCACCACGGCGCCGCACCAACGCCACCAGCCTGGCGAACTGCACCTCGGTCAACCCGGAAAACGGCTCGATCCACTTCGGATCATCCGCCGAGATCACCACACCCATGTCAGTCCAACGCACCAACCGCCACACCGGCTACGGGACAACCCCTAGCCACCCTGAAAGCTGTTGTCGCTGAGCGGGGCCGACGCATTGTCCGGTGTGGACCGGCACGGCCGGTCCTGGCAGCCCCGGCCTGCTTTCGCGCGGTCCGCTGGAGCCGCTCGTGGTCAGGGTGGTGCTGCGGCTCAGTTCTCGCCCGCATCACGCATGAGGGCGGTGACGGCGGCTGATGTGACGGCGGGGGTCAGGCCGGGGTGATCGAGCGGGGGCAGGGTCTGGCCTGGTTGGGTCTGTTCGATGAGGGCGCGGACGGCCGCGATGCGGGCATGTGCAGTTATGGGTTTGCCCGTGGCGACCGTGGCGGCCAGCAGACCGGGAAGGGCATGCAGGGGCCGGGGACCGGTGGTGGCCGCGGCGAAGGGCGGGGGTGTTTCCGGGCGTGCGTGGAGGACGGGTATGCCGGCAGGAGGGGCGAGCAGGCCGAACAGGTCGACGATCAGGTCCGTCCGGTCGGCAAGCTGGTGGAGGGGCTGGATTCCCTGGGCGAGAGGATCGTAGAGCGTGAGGTCGGCGATGCCGCTGGCGATGAGGAGGCCGCCCAGGTCACCGCCGCGGTTGGGGGACACGCAGACCACACGAGCCTGCCGCACGTCGATGTCGTGGAGCCGCAGCGCGGTGTATGCCGCGGCGGCAGTGGCGATGGCAAGACCGTCGTTGATGGAGTCCAGCAGCAGGACGGGGCAGTCGGTGAGGGCGGCCCGGGCGGCATGGACGTGGTCGAGGCGGGTGTGGATGAAGACGGCTGCGATGACGCCGGGGGCGAGCAAGCGCACGGTGGCGGCCAGGTCCCCGGCGCTGTCGGCGGCGACGGGCAGAGGCAGGATGTCCAGGCCCGTGGTGCGGCGCAGGTGGACCGCCTGGGATTCCACCGCAGGCAGGGCGGCGGAGGCGGGCAGGCGATCGAAGTCCAGGACCGCGCTCGCGTCGGACATGAGAGCTACCCGGTGTGCCCGGCCGGTGTACCGGTTGATGTGTTCGGGGTGGTCGACCAGGTGCCTGATGACTCGGCGGTCGGCGTCCGCATCCAGCAGCGCGACGTCGTGGTCGCTGGCTGTCGAGGCCCGGATGCTCTGGCTGAGCTTGCCGGTGGAGGCGGCGGCGAATACCAGGTCCTCGCACAGGAGGAGGTCGGCGCCCAGGCGGTCCCGCAGAGTGCCGGTGAGCCATGACAGTGTCGAGCCGCTGTCGGCGTCCAGCAGCACCCGGTGCGCGCCCGTGATATCCGGCGGACAGGTCTGAGTGCTGACGGCGCCCGGCGCGTCCGCGGCGATCGCATCCACAGCGGCACGGGCTTGTGCGGGGACGTGGATGCGGATGCTGAAGGCCGGATTCGCGCTGGCAGGGGGTGTGGCGGGCAAGAGGGTCGGCTTTCTGTGCGTGAATCGGCTACGACGACAGCGTCCCATGAGCACGCCATAGGGCATCGTGCACGATCCGTGGGGTCCATGGGGTCCATGGGGTCCATGGGGTCCATGGGGTCCATGGGGTCCATGGGAGAGGCAACCCCACGATCATCCGGCGGCGAAGGCGCCGTCGCCGTCCCGTACGGGCACGACCGCGCAGGTGTCCTCCTCGGCGGCAATCGCCATGTCCTCGACGAAACCCATCGCGGCCAACTGACGGCCGGAAGAGCCGGCGGCGACCGCGTGAGCGACGTCGGCGGTGCCTTCGTAGGCCGCCTTCGCGGCGGCTGCCTCCGGGGAGAGCGGGCCCGCGCTCTGGGCGTTCAGCTCGGAGACGAGGGCGCCCGCGCCGAGCAGGTCCTCCAACGCCGGGCGCAGGCTCCCGTCCGGCCACCGCTCGCCCGCTGCGATCACGGCAACGGGATGCTCGGGGGTGCCGTAACCGTGGGCGGTGAGCCAGCCGCCGACGGCGGTGACATTGCGAAGGCAGGCGGCGACCAGGCGCACATCGCGTGGCGCCGCGGCGCAGATGGCGGCGCCGTTGGGGGAGGGCAGAACCAGGCGGGCCACGTAGGGCGCCTGACGCAGGTGCGCTGGCGAGAGCGACCATGGCGTGGCGGGTGTGACGTCGGCCCGGTGGACAGCCATCTGCGCGCCGGACTGGCGGGCATAGGCCGCGGCGGCCTTCTCGATACCGGCCCGCTCGGCGCCAGTGGGGTACTGATGCGGCCACCGGAAGGGAAGGACCCGCGTGCCCTTCCCGACGGCGACGCTCACCGCCGTGGTGAACGACAGCACGTCGACCACGACCAGACAGACCGCCTCCCTGACCAGACGGTCCTCCCCCACTCTCGGCTTCGCTCGAGCGGGGGGACCCCCATCGGCGGGCCCCCACTCGAAGCGGACCCCGTTGCCGGACTGCGTGGGCCAGTCCCCCATCAGCCACCCCCCTCTTGTGCCTCAGCCCTGACCGGTCTCCGGGACGGGCTGTACGGCACGGCCGCCAAAGGACAGCTTCAGCAGGCTGTCGTGGCCGCAGCGCGGGCATCTGCCGTTCGCCCCGACGGCAGTGGGGCGGCATTTGAGGCGGCAGGCGGGGCACTTGAGCCAGGTGACGCCGGTGCCGCGCAGCGGGGTGATCCTCACGCAATCCTCCTCACAGGACCTCAGGAATTGCTAATGTTAGCAATTCCTGAGGTCATCACCGCTGGGTTCGCCGGTTCGATTCCTCGTACTCGGGTTCAGCGCCGCCGGCGCCGCAGGCGAGGATGGGCCGCATGTATGTGACGAGTGGGTGGATGCGATGCGCCGAGGCCCGGCCGGTGGGGCCGTGCTGTTGTGTCGGGGAGGCGACGACACGATGAGTACGCCGCTGTACCAACTGAAGGCCGAGTTCTTCAAGACCCTCGGCCACCCGGCACGCATCCGGGTCCTGGAGTTGCTCAGCGAGCGCGAGCACGCGGTCGCCGAGATGCTGCCCGAGGTCGGTATCGAGCCCGCCCACCTGTCCCAGCAGCTCGCCGTACTGCGCAGGGCGAACCTGGTCGTGACCCGCAAGGAGGGCTCGACCGTCTACTACTCGCTGACCAGCCCGCACGTCGCGGAGCTCCTCCGGGTGGCACGGACGATCCTGTCCGGCGTGCTCGCCGGACAGGCAGAGCTGCTCGCCGACCTGCAGGCCGCACAGGGGGAGGCGAAGCCGCCGTCGTAGCGACGGCCCTCGATCGGCGGCCGTCTCCTGGGAGATGGACAGCACTCTCCGGCGGCGGGAGGCGGCCGCCTTCACCTGAAGCCTGCGTAAGCACAAAGTAGAGCAAAGCATCGGGAAAATGCCGTAACTCCACTCACAGGATGGCCTGTTGGTCACCTGCGAACAGTCCTCACCGTCACGGGGAGGGTTCATGGGCCTGTTGCGCAAGATCCGCACCACCGGGAGGGTGGCCGAACCCGCGCCGCCGCGCCCAGCGGGCGATGTCCCGCAGAAGGCACGCGAGTTCGGTGGGTCCGTGCAGGTGCGGTGCGTGGACGCCGGCTCCTGCAACGGCTGTGAGATCGAGATCGCGGCGGCCTTCAACCCGGTGTACGACGCAGAGCGGTACGGTGCCCGGCTGGTGGCCTCGCCCCGGCATGCGGACGTGGCGCTGGTGACCGGGCCGGTGACGCGGAACATGGCGGAGCCGCTGCGGCGCACGGTGGCGGCGATGCCGGAACCGCGGCTGGTGGTCGCGGTCGGAGACTGCGCGATCAACTGCGGCGAGTTCGCGGGCGGTTACGGCGTCGAGGGCGCCGTCGCCGATGTCGTAGACGTGGATCTGGCCGTGCCCGGGTGCCCCCCGGAGCCGGAGGAGATCGTGGCGGCCCTGCGGAGAGTGACCGGACGGTGAGTGCGATTCCGGCCGCCCTCGCGACGGCCACCGGGCTGGGCGGCGCGGGCGCGCTGGCCGGTCTCGGACTGCCGTACCAGCTGCGTGTTCCGGTCGTTGGAGTCCTGACGGCGGGTGTTGAGGCGGCGGGTGGTACGGCGGGTGTGGCTGCACTGGGCGGAAACCTCTGGGCAGGGCCCGAAGCGGTATCCGTCGAACTGGGCGGCTCTCGTCTCGCCCGTCGTGATCCTTGCCTGCGGCGCTCTGCTCGCGTCGGCCGTCCTCGACGACGGCCCACGGACGGCGTACTCCGGGCTCCTGCGCGCGGACGCGCTGACCGCGTGGATGCTGCTGGTGGTCGGCGCGGTCGCGCTGATCGCTTGCGGCTCCACACCCTCGTACCTGGCAGGCGAACTGGCCGCGGGACGGGCCACCGCCCAGACTGCGTGGCGCTACCACATCCTCGTGCAGGCGTTCCTGGCCGCCATGTGCCTGGCGGTGGTGACCGCGAACCTCGGCGTGCTGTGGGTGGCCATCGAGGCCACCACCATCGTCACCGCGTTCCTCGTCGGCCACCGCCACACCCGCACGTCGGTGGAGGCGGCCTGGAAGTACGTGGTGATCTGCTCGGCAGGGATCGCGCTCGCCTTCCTCGGCACGGTGCTGATCTACTACGCGGCCCGGCAGGCGGGCATCGCCGAGGCGTGGGCACTGGACTGGCCCACCCTCGTCACCCACGCCGACCGCCTCGACCCGGCGGTCACCCGGCTCGGCATCACCCTCGTGATCCTCGGCTTCGGCGCCAAGGCCGGCCTGATCCCGCTGCACGCCTGGCTGCCCGACGCGCACAGCCAGGCCCCCGCGCCGGTCTCCGCGCTGATGTCCGGGGTGCTGTTGTCGGTCGCCTTCGCCGCGATCCTGCACTACCGGGTCATCGCGGACGCGGCCCTCGGGGTCGGTTTCACCCGGGTCCTGCTGGCCGGGATCGCCCTGCTCACCCTCGCGCTGGCGGCCGGGCTGCTGCTCGCCCAGCGCGACTACAAGCGGATGCTCGCCTACTCGTCCATGGAACACATGAGCCTGATCGCGCTGGCCGCGGCGATCGGCAGCCCGCTGGCCCTGTCCGCCGGCCTGCTGCACATCGCCGGGCACGGTCTCGCCAAGTCCGTCGCCTTCTGCGCCTAAGGCCGGATCCTGCAGATCACCGGCACGGCGCGGATCGGACGGGTGCGCGAACTGCTGGCCCGGGCTCCCGCGCCGGCAGGGGCGTTCGGGCTCGCGGTCGTGGCACTGCTGGCCTTCCCGCCCTTCAGCCTCTTCGCCTCCGAACTCGGCATCGCCCGCGCCGGTTTCGCGGCCGGCGCCGGCCTGGGCTGGGCCACGGCGGTGGCACTGCTGCTCGTCCTGGTGGCCTTCGCCGCGCTGGCCGCCCGCACCGCCCGGATGCTGCTGGGGCCCGGCGAGCCGGCTGAGAAGAGTTCATCCGCTGTGTGGCCGCTTGCCCTCGGGCTGGCCGCCTGCGCCGCATTGGGCGTGGCCACCGGACCGCTCACCGACCTGCTGCACGCCGCCGCCCGGGCGATCGGAGGCCACTGAAGCGATGCGCACCGCCCACGACATCAACGCCACCGAACTGCCGGGCAAGGCCGAGACGTTGCTGGCGGACGGCCACCGTCTCGCGCTGGTCGCCGCGCACCACGACGAGCATGGGATGCGCGTGGTGTACCTGTTCGTGACCGGGGCGCCCGACACCCGCACCGAACTGCACGTACGCCTCGACACCGACCGGCCCGAGGTTCCGAGCCTCGCCCATCTGTCCTTCCCCGCAGGCCGGTTCGAGCGGGAGATGCGCGACCTGTTCGGCATTGTCCCCCTCGATCACCCGCTGCCCCGCCGTCTCGTACGGCACTTCCACTGGCCGCGCGGCTGGTACCCCATGCGGCCCGACGCCGGACCACCACCTGCCTTCGGCGAACAGGAAGGCCCCTACCCCTTCCTGGAAGTGGAAAGAGACGGCGTCTACGAGATCCCTGTCGGCCCGGTCCACACCGGCCTGATCGAGCCCGGCCACTTCCGCTTCTCCGTCGTCGGCGAGACCATCCTCAAGCTCAAGGCACGCCTCTGGTTCGTCCACAAGGGCGTGGAAAAGCTCTTCGAGGGGCGCTCGACCGCGGCCGGGCTCCCGCTCGCCGAACGCATCAGCGGCGACACGGCCGTCGGTCACGCCCTCGCGTACTGCCTGGCCGTGGAGGAGGCCACCGGCACCGAGGTTCCGGCCGAGGCGCAGCGTGCCCGCGCGATGCTCCTGGAGCTGGAGCGGATCCACAACCACGTCGCCGACCTCGGCATGCTCTGCAACGACGTCGGCCACGGCATCCTCAACGCCCACGCTCAGCGCGTCCGCGAGCAACTCCTGCGCCTCAACCGGGAGATCACCGGCCATCGACTGCTGCGCGGCGGCGTGGTCCCCGGCGGCGCGGCCCTGCGCGCACTGCCCGATCCGGCCCGGCTGAAGGCGATCGGCGGGGACATCCGCGAGATCACCGGCCTCGCCCTGGGCCACTCCACCGTCCACGACCGGTTCACCGGCACCGCAATCCTCCGCACCGATGCTGCCCGGAGCATCGGCTGCCTCGGCTACGTCGCCCGCGCCAGCGGCCTGGCCGCCGACGCCCGCGTCGCCCACCCCTTCACGCCGTACGACGACACCGGCCTCGCCGTGCCCGTCCACGACAGCGGCGACGTCCTGGCTCGCTTCCTGGTCCGTGCGGAGGAGATCGACACCTCCCTCGCCCTGATCGAGCAGTTCGCCGAGGGGCTGTCGGCCCCTAGGGCGGTGCTGGCGCCCTCACCCGAGCCCGGTATGGGCCCCCGCACCGGTGTGGGCCTCGTGGAGGGCTGGCGCGGAACCATTGCCACCCGCATCGAGCTCGCCCTCGACGGGACGCTGGCCCGCGTCAAACCGGTCGACCCGTCCTTCTTCAACTGGCCCGCCCTGCCCGTGGCGCTGGCGGACACGATCGTCCCGGACTTCCCGCTGACCAACAAGAGCTTCAACCTCTCCTACGCGGGCAACGACCTCTGACGGCCTCAGATGTCTCCCTGTACCAAGGCGTGCAGGTGCTCGTCGTGCCACCCGTCCTCGTGCAGCAGCGCACCGCGCATCGTGCCTTCGAAGGAAGCAGCTGGCCTTCTCCGCCACGCGGACGGACGCCGGGTTCGCGGTTGAGTGGCACAGCCGGAGACGGTGCAGGCCCAGGTCATCTAGGGCCCACCGGCTGACGCGCCTTGTCGCCGCGACCACGACACCGCCACCGCGCGCTTCGGACGGAACCCAATGGACGATCTCGGCACTGCCGTCGTCGAGGTCGATGTCCCCCCATCCGATTAGGCCCAGGGCCTCGCCACCGTACGTCCGTGCGATGGCCCAGATGGCGGCCTGCTCGGCCGGCAGCGTTCCTGTATGCGTTCGATCCTCAGGCGTGCGTGTTCCGACGACTCCACGACCAGGCGGTTCCACGACCAGGCGGTTCCACAACCGGATGGCGGTCTCAGTCCCGCAGAACCGCACTCGACCAAGAGGTTGCGCGGATAGGCACGCTGGAGGACGTCGGCTGCGGAACAGGCACAGGTCACAGCGATCATGGAGTTGCGACGCTCTGTGATCACTGGGGGACCTGTGCCCGCGCTGCCATCATGGCTGACTGAACCACTCTGGAACCAATTCGCGGCGTTGCTGCCCGAGCGGCCGGCGTACCACCCAGACCATCCGCTCGGCTGCCACCGCCGGCGCATCAGCGACCGCATCATCTTCGACAAGATGCTGCAACCGCTGCGCTTCTGCTGTTCTTACGAGGCGATCGCCGACACGATCTGCTCGGCCACCACAATCCGCAGCCGCCGCGATGAGTGGATACGACTGGGCGCTTTCGCCCGGCTCAAGCAGCTCGCACTGGAGTCCTACGACCGGATCGTCGGCCTCGTCCTCGACCAGATCGCCGTCGACGGAGCGATCACCAAGGCACCTGGAGGCGGGGAGGCCGCCGGACGCTCACCGGTCGACCGCGGCAAACAGGGACTGAAGCGCTCGGGTATGACGGATGGATACGGCATTCCGCTGGGCCGTGTCCTGGCTGGTGCAAACCGCCACGACTCTCCGCTGCTCGCCCCGACTCTGGACCGTCTGGAGGGCCTCGGCCCATTGCCCGACACCATCACCGTGCATTTGGACGCCGGCTACGACTCGGACACCACCCGCGCTCTGCTCAGCGAACGCGGCCTGCACGGACGCATCGCGCACAAGGGGGAGAAGGCGCCCATTCAGGCCGGTCGGCGTTGGCACGTCGAACGCACTCACGCATGGCAGAACGCCCTTCACCGTCTCGCCCGGTGCTACGAGCGTCGCGTCACTGTCATTGATGCCTTCTTCGACCTCGCCGACACAATCATCACCGTGCGCAGCCTGATCCGGCGGTCCTGGACAACTCACCGCTGGGACGAACGCCCGAACCGCCGACCGTGATCCTTCGGCCCCGCTCCGGTCACTTTGGCAGATCGGCGGAGAGGAAGGGAGCAAGGAGCGCGAACAACGCGTCGGGGCGGTCCAGGGGGATGATGTGGCCGCAGTCCTGGAGATGGTGTCCGACCAGGTCATCGGCGTTGGGACGGAGTTGGCGTTCGAGCCCGGTGCCGACGGGGTGAGAGCCGACGGCCATGGTGGGCATCGTCAGCCGAGCCGTCGCGACGGCGTCCTGTATCTGCTGCGCGCTGGTGGGCAGGGCCCGGTAATAGGAGAACGCGCAGCGCAGGGCCTCGCTCCCGGTGAACGCGTGGACGAAGGCCGCACGGATGTCGTCGCGTACTCCTCGCCCGAGCGTCCCCGAGTCGAGGAACCAGTCGATGTACGGGGCCTCGTTGCCCGCCAGGACGGTCTCGGCGAGGCCGGGGACGGCGTGGAAGCCGAACCACCACGGGGCGCCGCCCGCGATGACGTGTTCCGCTCCGGGCAGGCGGCCGAGCAGTGCCTCCATCACGACCAGGCGCCGGACGAGGCCGGGGCGGCGCAGCGCGAGCAGGACGGCGGGGGCGGTGCCCGCGTCGATGCCCACCACTGCTGCCGAGGGCTCGCCGAGTGCGTCGAGTAGCCCTTCGGCGTCGGCGGCGAGGGTGCCTGCGTCGTAACCCTCGACGGCTCGTGTACTGGCACCGAAGCCTCGCAGGTCCGGGGCGATGACCCGATACTGCCCGGCCAGTCGGCCCATGATGCCGCTCCAGAGTTGCCAGGTGTGCGGGAAGCCGTGCAGCAGGAGAACCGCAGGTCCGTCCCCGGCGATTGCGACGTTGAGTTGGACCCCGTTCGTCGCGATGCGGCGCAGTTGGTGTGCGGTGGTGGCGGGCATGACGGCCCCTCCGACTGGTTACCATTGGTGACCACAGAACGATAGGTAACTGTCCGACCGCTGCCTAGGCGGCACTTTCAGGGAAGGTGGTGAGCCACAGGTGACCACCCAAGGAGCCCGGACCGCCGATCGCGGGGTGCGCGGCGATCTGTTCGATCCCCGGTGCCCGACGCGGCAGTTGCTGGACCGCATAGGTACGAAGTGGACGTCCATGGCCGTCAAGGCGCTCGCGGGTGCCGCACCGGACGAGGTGCGCTTCGCGGAGCTGAGACGCCGGATGCCCGGTGTCTCGCAGAAGATGCTGTCCGTGACGCTGCGAAGCCTGACCCGCGACGGGCTGGTGTCGCGCCGGGTGGAACCGACCGTGCCGCCGCGGGTCTTCTACCGCCTCACCGGACTCGGGCTGTCTCTGGAAGCCGCGCTTGCGGGGCTGCGGACCTGGGCGGAGGAGCACATGACCGAGATCAACCGCGCCAACGAAGCCGCCGACCAGGAGGTCGATGAGGGATAGGCAGGCTGGTTCCGCGCTCAGTACTGGTGGCTCGGTACTCGATGTAGCCGACGTCGCCGCCCTGGTACCACGTAAAAGATGGAGGAGATGTCGCCGGCGCAGCGGCTGGCGACGAAGGAGCTGGTGAAGGACGACGGGGAGATGGTGTTCGAGGATGGCATCTCCCGGTTCTGCCCGAAGCACTCCAAGATCCTGAAGCCGGCCGTCGAGGGCACCTGTCCGCGGTGGTTCCAAGTCGTGCAGGACCGGGTGGATCGGCGCGCCGAGTCTGTCGCTCCAGCCTTGCACCTCTTCCTGATCGGCGTCCCCACCGCGCGCGTCGCCCGCATGCCTGACGACAGGGAGACATCGTGAGCGGATTCGGATGCGTCATGCGCCACGCGTGAGGCTTACAGGTCGTGGCTGGCCAGCCAGGCGAGACTGGCGTCGGCAACCTCGCGCCATCCGCTGTCGATGGTGAGCGAGTGACCGCGGTCGGGGAATTCCGTGAGGTCGGTGATCGCGGTGGAGCCACGGTATTGCTTGAGGGTCGACTTCGTGATGGCCTCGGGAACGGTGTGATCCTTGCCGCCCGTGATGAGCAGGAGGGGCCGCGGTCCGCGTTGTCGGTGTCGACCTTCGCCGGTGAGTGCGGGCTGAAGTTGGACACGGATGCCTCGAACAGCGGTTTGCCAGGGGGGATCGTCCAGCGTTCGTACAGGTCCTGGGATTCGTCTTCGTCCACGGCGTTGCCGAACGCGAACCGGAACTGATCCGCGGTCGGGGAGACTGCGCGGTGCTTGTTGGCGGGGTTTCTGAAGACGGGGAACGTCACGCGCAGGGCGGAGAGCGGGAGCGGCAGGACTCCCTTGATCTGGGCTGCGTCGATGGCGACGGCGGCCGCTGCACGGTTCTGGCCGAGCAGCTTCTCGGCAATCATGCCGCCGAAGGAGTGCCCTACGAGGATCGGCGGCTGCGGCAGCTCATCGATGATCTGTGCGTAGTGCGCCGCGACGACGTCGATCCCGTGGTCGGCGATGCTGTCGGGGTCGGCGCGAGCGGCTTCCACGGTGTCGACGACTCCCGGCCAGCCCGGCGCCATGGGTTGGTAGCCCCGCTGGGTGAAGAGCTCCACCCAGGGTGTCCAGGAGGTGCTATACAGCCAGAGGCCGTGGATGAAGACGACGGGGCGCCCGGTTGGGGCCATGGCGGTCCCTCCTCCTGGATGGAGTAGTTGTTCCCGTTCTCATCTCGTCGCCGCGTCCGCGTCCGATGGCCGCGAACCCGTGGGAATCGTGGGGAGCGGACCGGCTCAGGAGACCATCAGTACGATCTTGCCGCGACGGTGCCCGTGTGTTCCAGGGCCGCGTAGGCCTGCGGCGCTTCCTGCAGCGGCATGACACGGTCCACCTGGGGGTTGCAGGCGTCCTGCTTCGACCAGGGCGGTGAGGCCGTCGAGGCCCAAGCGGTCGGGATCGACAACGAAGAAGGCGCCTCGCGCGCGGGCCCCCTCCGGGGGCGTGGGCGGGGAGACGACGCTGACCAGGACGCCGCCGGGGCGCAGGACCGTCCAGGAGCGCACCTGGGTGTCGCCGCCGACGGTGTCGAAGACTACGTCGACCCCCTCGACCTCGTCCTCGAAGCGGCGGGCGGTGTAGTCGACCACCTGCTCCGCGCCGAGCCCGCGGACGAAATCGGCGTCCCCCGCCGAGGCGGTGGCGATCACCCTCGCGCCCAGAGCAGCGGCGAGCTGCACCACGAAGGAGCCGACGCCTCCTGCCCCGCCGTGCACCAACACGGTCCGGCCCGCCACCAGCTTCCCCTGGTCGATCAGGCCCTGCTACGCGGTCAGCCCGGCGAGCGGCAGTGCCGCGGCATGCTCGTGGTCGATCGAGGACGGCTTGGCAGCCAGCACTGCCGCGGGGACGGCGGTGTACGCGGCTGCGGTCCCATCGCGGAGAAACGGGATCAGCCCGTAGACCTCATCGCCCACGGTGAACTCGCCCACGTCGGCGCCGAGTTCGGCCACGCCTCCCGACACCTCCTTGGACGGCACGATCGGCAGCCGGAGGCTGCCGCTGTCGTCGAAGGCGTCGGTCCAGGTCGCGTCCCAGTCCAGCTCGCCCGACGTGATCGAGGCCGCCCGAACGGCGACCAGCACCTCACTGGGCGCGGGCACGGGTTTCGGTGCCCTCTCGTAGAGGAGCCGCTCGGGTCCGCCGCGTCTGTCGCCGCGCGCATGCTCTCGCTCACCTGCCATCTCCTCACCAGGTCTGCACGAGGCCGCCGTCGATACGGATGTTGCTGCCGAGGATGTTCGTGGCGCGGTCGCCCGCCAGGAACACGACCAGGTCCGCGATCTCCGAGGCGCGGGAAAAGCGCCCGCTGACGCTCGCCTGCGCTGCCTGCGCTTGCACCTCCGCCGGCTGCCGGTCCGTCGCTGCGGACAGCGTCTCGGCCATACCACCGTCGCCCAGCCACAGGTCCGTCTCCACCGGGCCGGGGCTGACACTGTTGACCCGTACCCCGCGCGGACCGAACTCCTTCGACAGCGCCTTGGAGAAGTTGACCAGCGCCGCTTTTGCGGCGCTGTAGTCCACCACCGCCGGGTCCGGCAGCTCCGCGTTGACCGACCCGATGTTCACGATCGACCCCGCTCCGGCCTCCAGCATCACGGGCAGCACCGCGCGGGTGACCGCGACCGCGGCGAAGAGGTTGAGCTCGAAGGTCTGCCGCCACTGCGCGTCGGAGACGGAGAGGAAGCCGCCGGGCCGGGCAGGCGCCGAACCAACGTTGTTGACCAGCACATCGATCCGCGGTCCTGTCGCGGCGACGAGGCTGTCGGCGCTGCCCGGCTCGGTGAGGTCGAGCGGGACCCAGCGCGCGTTCCCGGTCTTCACCAGCGCGTCCAGATCGGGCGAGGACGACCGTGCCGCCGCGACCACCTGCGCCCCCGCTCCGGCGAGCGCCTGCGTTACCGCGAGCCCGATGCCCTTGCTGGCCCCGGTCACCACGGCCGTCCGGCCCTGCAGATCCTGTGCCATCGCCCTGAGCCTCCGTCCCGCCATGCCCTGCCTCGCGGACTTCGCCATCCGGTCGTCGCTCTCCCCGCACTCATGCTCGCAGGGAACAGCGTCCACCACCCGTCGAGCGCGGAACTTCGGAGCGCAGGCGACCAGGCCATACCTGATCATCAGTGCACAATGGGCAATCCTGGCTCATCTGGTCTGAAAGATCGGGGTGTCCTGCAACAGCGATCACTTCCGATTGCCCTCTCTCTGCACATGCGCAGCCCGGCAACCAGCCAATGGAAGAGGTCTTCAATCAAGTACAGGGCAGTCGCCCGTTCCAGGAATGCGGGCGTGGATGGC
This sequence comes from Streptomyces sp. NBC_01092, assembly GCF_045039535.1. Classification (NCBI taxonomy): domain Bacteria; kingdom Bacillati; phylum Actinomycetota; class Actinomycetes; order Kitasatosporales; family Streptomycetaceae; genus Streptomyces; species Streptomyces sp. NBC_01092. The sequence continues at coordinate 1,591,973 of NZ_CP108659.1, forward strand.
CATGTATGGGCAAACGCCCTCCCGCCCGCGTCACCCTCTGCATGATCTTCCGGGCCCTCAAGGCTGCAACAGCTCGAACGGGCCGAAGCCAGGGCCGATCGGCCCTTCCGGAAGAGCTCCGCTACTTGTTGGCGTGCTCGCCCAGGTAGAAGAGCAGCCACACGAACCCGGCGAACAGATGCGTGCCGAAGATGTAGAAACCGGCCCGGATCGCGACACCGCGTTCGATCTGCCACTCGCTGTCTTTGTTCTTGGCCTTGCGATTCCGCTGCTTGCCGTCTCTGGCGTCGCTCACCGTGTCAACTCCCGTCACTCAATCTGTCGTGCATGCCTACAAGGGGATCTCGAACCGGACGAGGACGACCTTGCCGTCGTGCTCGACGGCCGGCTCGGCGCTCAGCTCCCCGTCGTAGTCAGCGGCCAGTTCGGCCACCATCCGCAGCCCGGCGCCCATGCCCTCAAGCCTGAGATCCGGAAGACGCGGCTCGGCATCCGCGACGCTGACGACCAACTGGTCACCGGCGACGGTTATCCCCACGTCCGTCATCGGCGAGTGCGGGGCATGCCGCAGCACGTTGGTGACCAGCTCGCTCACCACGAGCAACACCGCGTCCGCGAAGGCGGACCCGGGGGCGATGCCCGTCTCGGCAAAGTGCCCGGCCGCCGCTTCCCGCGCCTCCCGCACTGCATTGGGCCCCACCCGCACCGAGGTGACGTGCCGCCGTGCAGGCGGTCGTACGTGCTCGACGGCAACGGCGGGCCTGCCCCGATGCCACGGCATCCGGAACCGGTGGGCGCCGCCCGTCACAGGGCAGGCTCCGTTCCGCGCAACTCGGCGAGCAAGTCCTGGCGCCCCGCCAGCAGCACGGACAGGATCCGCCGGGCAGCGGCCAGCAACTCCGCCACATCGCCGCCCGCCAGCTCGTACACCACCGTCGACCCAGTCCGCGTCGCAGTCACGATCCCGGAGCGCCGCAGCACCGCCAGCTGCTGGGACAGGTTCGACGGCTCGACATCGATGGCCGCAAGCAGCTCGCGCACCGGCTTCGGCCCGTCCTGCAGCAGTTCCAGCACACGTATGCGTACCGGGTGCCCGAGCATCCGGAAGAACTCCGCCTTCGCCTCGTACAGCGGCACCGGCATCCCGATCACCTCTCGTCCGCTTCAACATCGAGGCACGCGCCAAGGTCGATCCCATGCCGTCGTGCCACGCGCAGCGCGTCGTCCAGCTCGTCCCGGGCCACGGCGACCTCGTAGGCGTCTTCGGCCTCCAGGGCCGCGCTGACCGCGGCGCGCGCCTCGCGCACCCGCTCCCGTGCAGCCTCGGCGAAACCGCCCACCAAGGACCACCTCCCCCAAGACCTGCCCAGCAAGGCAACTATCGAATTGAAGAACTCTTCAAGAGTAGTGGACAGAAGGCCGCCCGGCCCGGGCGGCCTCTTGGTGAGGTCGGCCCGGGCGCGTTGCCGGTCTTTCGAGGGGTCCCAGTAGTACTCGCCGAATAGGCAACGGAGTAGCCCCTGACCTGCGGTTACTCCCCGCTCCCTTCCGCTGCCGCTGCCGAGGGTGCTGACGCGGTTTGCGTACTCGCGACGGGCCTTACGCTGTGCCGGGATCGCCGGGGAGGGGCTGGCAGCGAGCGAGGAGTTGGCGGTGGACCGAGGGCACGGCGCGGACGCGCAGCGCGTAGCCCTGGCCGCGCCGTGCAGTCACGCCCTGATCGAGCGCGGCCTGCTCGGCAGGCTCCAGCTCGGCCGCGCGAAGGAAGTCGGCGATCGTGCCCGGCATGTCGAGGGTGACCGCCAGCTCCGGAGCCGGGGTGCCCTCGTAGCCGGCGGTGGTGTGCTCGGGCATGGGGTCGGTGACGGCCGTACGGATGGCGCCCCGGCTGACGTTGTACTCACGGGCCAGGGCGGCGATGGACCGGCCGCTCAGGTACGCCGTGCGCACGGCGTCGGTCTTCTCGGCCTTGATGGCCGTGCGGCGGCCGCCCTGGTTGCCCTTTGCCTCGGCGGCCCGCAGGCCGTCGCAGGTCAGCTCGCGCTGGAGTTCCCCTGCGGCGGTGAGGGTCTGCACCATGAACTTCACGGTGGACAGCAGTTCTCCGGTGCGGGGGTGACGGGCGGTGAGGTCAATCGCGGAGAACGCGCCGTCGTGGATGCGCAGGGCGAGGCGGCCCTGGTGCAGGACGTCGAGGACATCGAGGATGTGCTGGGTGCCGCGCACGAGGCGGAACATCTCGGAGATGTGCACGGTGTCGCCTGGCCGCGCGTACTTCAGCAGCTCGCTGAACTTCGGGCGCTGAAGCGGCTGGAGGTGCTGGCCTCCTCCTCGAACATCACCCGGTTCTCGATCCCGGCCTCGGCAAGGACGAGGTTCTGTCGGTCGGCCGACTGCTGGTCGGTCGGCACCCGCTTGTAGACCAGGTTGGCCATTTGGGCACCCGTTCATGTAGGCGGAACCGAGCCTGTCTGTCATCAAACCCTGTCAGCAGTCACCTTCGGTCCTCATTGGATTCGCGCCGCCTCAACGCCCCGGAATGTCCGGGTTCATCGGACGCCTGTCCCGCCTGTCGTCAATCGTTCGTTTGACGACAGGCGCGTCAGGGGGACTCTTCGGCCGGGCATCACCCCGCTGCAGGCCCAGCCGGAGGGCGGCCCACACTTCGCGGCGGATGTGGCCGGGGCGGGCCGTCAGCTTGTTCCTTAACCTCGGGCTCGGTCGTGTGGTCACTCTTTGGAGTAGCCACAGGGTATGGAGGCGGCCTTCCTCGTGGTCCTGAACTCTGCAATGAATTACGGGAGTTCACAAGGAAGGCCGTGCGATCGCGCGTCGAACGATCGGCTGTGGCAAGCGGCGAGGCGTGGTTCTTGGCCTGCGTCCAGGTCACTGGCAGTGTCGACGTCGAGGCCAGGTCTCCGATGACGCACGGCAGGCGGGTGACCTGCGGGACCGGGTCCTACCCGCCTGGTCCATGGCGCTTACCCGACGATGTGGCCGCCGCAGCCACCGCACTCTCGGGGGGCCTGATAGCACTGGTAACGCAGGCAGTTGAGGCAGATGGAGATGTTCTCCACGTGCCAGGTCTCGTTGTGGCAGGCGCAGCGCGCTCGCTGGCTGAGCAAGGCCACCCAGCCGGCCTCGCCTCCGATGAACTCGTACGAGTGCTCCACGTACGCCTGAGTAAGAGCGCCAGCAAGTCTCTTGTTGTCGTGCCACCACCACAGGTACAGCGCGAAGAAGGCGCGTCCGGTCACCAGCCAGTCCTGACCTCGGTCACGGGCCGCCCACGCCGTGACCAGGCGACTCACGCGTTCTTCGAACGGGTTCTCCGTCTCGTCGAGAATCACCGAGTTTCCGCTGATCGTCGGCTCGACTGGTGCTGGTGAGGCGGCCATATTGCGGGCGAAGACGACGTGGCCGGCGGTGTCGGTGCCTCGTTGGTTAGGGAGAGGTAAACCCTTGGCCTGAAGTCTGGTGCGCAGCACGGGGTAGATGTCGTTGAGGGTCAGATGCGGTGACCTTCCGGGGATGCCCGAGCGGACAACGTCACAGAGATGTTCTGTGAATGAAGTGGGCTTGGTCGTCTGCTCCCCCAGGGGTACGACGTGCGCAGTGCGGTTGCGGGTGGTGGCGGTGAGGGTGTAGGAGCCGTTGACTTGTGTGAGATCGGCCAGTACCTGCGCGTCGCCAGTACCGAGGGCTTCGATGGCCTGGCCGGCGAAGCAGCAGTCCATGATGGTGATCCGCGCCTTCGCGGGGCTGAGTAGCAGGACCTCGGCCAGGTTCCTCCAAACCAGGCCTGTGTATTTCGGATACTCCGGCTGTGTCCGGGGCATCACCAGGCACAGTTCGCCGGACGTTGAAAGCATTCCGTGGCCGACAAGGTAGAGAAGCAAGTTGCCGGTGACCCCTTTGACAAGGTTGGCGACCTGCACGATGAGTTTCTCGGCTGACGAGACATCGTCGATCACGGTGACCTGGTGGTCCTTCCAGCCGCACAGAGTGCTGTCGAGCAGGAGGTCGCGCACGGCCTGCAGGCTGTTGAGCGCTGCCGGGATCGGCGGGAATTCCGGGTGTTCGTACTTCGGGACTCCGATCAGCACCGCGTGTGATCCGGGCGGCGGGCCAGGCTCAGATAGCGGGGGTGTCATTGTCGTCGCCGGCTCGAAGTACCTGCTCCAGCAGCGGCATGGCGTCGCTGACTGTGTCGATCTCCAGGGAGATCGAGCGGTCAGCGGTTTCGACAGTGATCTTCGCCGACGTCCGACGGGTCTTCAACCAGGTGATGAGCGACGCGCTCAGCACCGAGCCCGCACCCCCAGCGCCCAGGGCCACCGTTAGCAGTTCGACGGCCGAACCCAGTTCGGTCTCCCCGATCGGCCGCCGTCCCACCCGAACCAGTCCGCGCAGCTCATCCTCGCCAGTCAGCCACTCATACAGTGACGACAGGTCCTCCCCGTCGCCACCTACAACGGCGATCCTCACGTCCAACTGTCCACCCCCGCTTGTCAACCAGTTGACCGCCAACACTAGCCAGCTTTTCCGAACTTGAGCAGTGTCCGCAGCTGCCCAGGGGCATCAAGCTGACCGCGTCGATGGTCTCGCCGGTCGGCGCCGAGTACGGGTCTCACCGGTACAGCGTCGCCGACGTGCTCGCAGCCCAGAAGGCGGATGCCGACGAGGAGCCGACCAGTGAGCTGAGACAGGCGGTTGGGAGTCATTGAAGCTGACTCCCAACCGCCTTCGACTGCACGGCATCGGGGCTCCGCAGGGCCGATTGCTGCTACAGCCCGGCTCCGGGCTCGTCGATGGCCACGGTTCGCAGGGGCCGGTGGCCCTGCTCGTCGAGCTCGGCGAGTTCATGTTCGTGGTCGACACGAGCGGGTTCCGGCTGGTCGTGTCCCTTGGAGTGGTACCGGCCGCTCCCCCCGGCGCGCGTGATCCGCAAAACCCCCCGGGCACGCCTCAATCCGCCTGCCCACAGCGCTGTGGCACGCCATAATCTTGGCCTCCTGGTGGCCGAGGAAGGCGAGGCGCAGTGTCGCATGACAGTGAGGTGCGGGTGCAGGACGTCACCCCGGCCGCCTGGAACAAAGTGAACGAAGGACTACGGGCCAACGCCGTGGCGCTGACCGCACTGGCGGACGGGCGGCGGGTGCTCGCCTCGGGCGGCGACGACGGCACCGCCCACGTGTGGAACACCCACGACGGAGAGATCGTGCGCAGCGTGCTCGGGCACAGCGAGTGGGTGTTGTCGGTGGCATTGACGGTGCTCACAGGTGGAGCCGTCCTCCTGGCCACCGGTGGGAAGGACGGCCTCGCCTCGATCTGGGGCGCGAAGACGGGCACCGCGCTGCGGACAATGACCGGGCATGGACGCGCGGTCAACTCGGTAGCCTGGGCAAGCCCATCGGGCCGGGCACCGTGGCTGGTCACCGGAAGCGATGATGCGACCGTGCGGGTCTGGGACGCGGAGACCGGGGCGGCAGAGCATGTCTTCCCGGTCGGGACGGCGGGCGTTGACCTGGTTTCGTCCGTTGCCACGGCCGTGTCGCCCGCCGGCGAAGTACACCTCGCCGCAGCCAGCGACGACAGCGAGGCGACCACCGTGCACATCTGGAACGCAACGACGGGCACGAAGGAACACACCCTGCCCGTCACACGCGACGGACTCGGCTTGGTCGCGCCGTCGGTCGCAGCAGCGGCCCTGCCGGACGGGTCATTGCGAGTCGCCGCCATTGCTGACGCGGCCGTGCGCCTCTGGGACGGCCACACCGGCCACATGGTGCGCACCCTGCCCGCATCCGACGGTGCCAAAGGGGACGTGGCCTTGGCATCCGTGCCGGACGGGCGGGTGATCGTCGCCGCCACGCGTGGTGAGGAGACTCGGATCTGGGATGCCGACACCGGCGTCCTGCACGCCACCCTCGGCCACGGCGGCGGGTACCACTGCACCGTCGACATGGTGGCGCTATCCGACGGCACGCTGCTGCTGGCGACTATGCGGGACCGGGATACGCCAGCTCGTCTGTGGCACGTCGACCTGTCCTGACCGCCCCATGCGGCGGCTGGTCTGGGTCCACTCGGTTCGAGACGCTCCGGTTCGTCGCAGACGGCGGCGTCGTCGTCGAGTACTACAACCGCGCCGTTGCCCGCATCGCGCCATGGAGGAGCCCAGCGTGACCAGCATCGCCGAGCACGACGCTGCCCTGCCGAAGGTCGTCATCCTCGTAGTTGCCTTCGAGGGCGAAGACGTCCCTGGTGTCGAGATCGAAGACCCTGACTCGCCGATCGACTGGGAGGATCTCCCGTGGGAAGCCGCGCACTGGGCGGTGAAGCAGGGCTATGCCGGGGACTATGACGAGTTCCTGTACGTCCTCGGGGAGGACGACGAGATCCCGGAGGGCGTCGAGACACTCCGCGTCAAGCTGAGCTAATCGTCAGGTCCGACGCCCCGGGTCCGCGAGCATCGGCCTGACTTGTGACGGCGCGGCCACGTCGATAGACCGGCCCGCAGAACGATCAGGCAGCCCGCTTCGGCTGGATCGACCTTAGCCCTCTCCTGGCGCGGCCTGCGGCCGAGTCTCACCAGAACTCCTAACTGAGGAAGCTCAGCCGGACCCGACGCTCCGTGTTACTCGTGTTCGTGTCCACGAAACTCCGTTAGGGCAACACCGATCGTACCCAGGCTGCCAACGCCTGGGCCGGCAACAGGAACGGACTACGGCTGCAGCTATGGACGTCGACGCCTCGAAGTGGTCCGTCGTGGCGCCGCGATTCGTCACCTTAAGGACATCGGCGTGGCCGGTGTGGTCCTCTTCCGGCGGGGTTCATCTGGCTGACTTCCCTGACGGACGCGGCTGATCGGCGGTCTTTACGCCGGACACTTTTGCGCACACCATCTGTGACCAGGAGGTGCGGTTCGCGCGTGCCAGCCGTAGGCCACGCACCTGTAGGGACAGAGATGGGCGTGAGCGCGCGGCGGGAGGCGGGCGCGTCGGAGCGACGGGTGCGGGCGAGCCGAAGCTGCCGTTGGCCGGGGCCTGGTCGGCGATCTGCTCCAGCACGCCGAGGGCGACCTCAGCGGTCTCCTCGCTGACGGGGAAGGTCTGGCCGGTGGCGCGGGCCAGGTCCCAGCCGCGCAGGGCGAGTTCCTCCAGGATGATTGTCGCCGCGAAGGCGGCCGGCATCTCTCCCGGACCGAACTCGGTGGTGCCCTCGTAGGCCGCGGGGTCGGCCCAGGCCGTCGCGGCCAGCTCAGCGGCCTCGGCGACGGCAGTGGGCGACATCGACAGGGCGTCGCCCCCTCCGCCTGCGGTTCCTTACGGGCGGCACGTGCGGACGAGACCAGGGTTCCACCCAGGTGGTCGAGGAGTTCGGCGACGGCGAACTTCTCACACGGAGTGCGGTCGCCCAGTTGGTCGCTTCAGACGGCGGCGGCCGTGGGGACGACCGCGGCGGTGCATTCCCTGATGGCGGGGTGGAGTGCGTTGCGCCGACTCCCCCAGGCCCGCCTTTCTGGTGCTGCAAGGGGCGGTGAACGCAGAGATCGACGGGCTCAGTGGTGATTGCGGGGCGGGAACCGGTACTGGAGGCTCATCATCGCGCCGTCTCGGCTCTGCGCAGCACGAGCGCGCGTCTGTTCCGGCCGGCGGGTGGGGTCGTTTGCGTGCGTGAGGAAGAGGTTTCGTTCGGCCTCGTTGCGTGTGAGCATTGCGGCTCGCGCGATCTCGACACGCGCGTCATCGTGTTGGTCCATCCGGGCCGGCATCAGGGCCTCAGACTCGGCCGGATGCCGCGTCGGGCTCGTGTGCGGCCGCCTTGCCACCACCGCGGAGCGCCTCGCGAGACCGCGGCCACACTCGGGCAACCGCAAAACCTCCCGGGCGTCACCACCACGTTGGGGTGCTGCCGCGGTCCGAGCCCGTGGTCGACTGGCCGACGGTGTGGGGTTCGACCACCCGCCCAAGGCGGGTGGGCGAGACCGATCGGCAGGGACAGGTGGGCGGGCCCGCTGCCCCGCCCGCGAGGCCTCGCGGTACGTCGGCACCGGGCAGCGCCCACGGTCCGGGTTTCTGGCTCCGCCACAACGCGCCATGAGGGGACACGCCGTCTGGATCGCGTCAACGGCCCGTGCCGCGTCCGCCCCTACCCTCGGCGCTGTGACGCTGACAGACGGAACATACCGGCTCGGCCCGACGGCCGGCCGCCTCCTGATCAGGACCGGCCGCGCCGGGCTGGGCCGCCGGGCGGGACACGACCTCACCATCGAGGCCACGCAATGGTCCGGGGAGGCGGTGGTAAACGTCGGTGAGCCCGACGGATCGTCGGTGAGTGTGACGGTCGAGACGGGCTCGCTGGAGGTCCGGGAAGGATCCGGCGGTCTGAAGCCCCTCACCGACGCCGACCGGGCCGAGATCAAACGGACGCTGGCGGACAAGGCCCTGCTGCACACCGCAGTGCACCCCACGATCGCCTTCCGTTCCACCCGCATCACGGGAACCCCGCAGTCCTTCGAGATCACCGGGGAGCTCACCATCAAGGGCCGGACCCACCCAGTGACGGTGCACGGGAAGGGCAACGGCGACGGGCTGTTGCACGGCTGGGCGACCGTCACGCAGTCCGCCTGGGGAATCAAGCCCTACACCGCGTTCCTGGGCGCGCTGCGGCTGGCCGACGAAATCAAGGTGGAGTTCGAGGTGGCCAGGCTCGACCCGGTGGACACGCGAGAGTAGCCGCTGCTCACTGGCCAGGCGCGACAGCCGATCACAGCCACTCTGTACGAGGTCGCGGGCGGATCGGCTCCGCGGCCTACGGTAGAGACATGAGCGACATCGTCGTCGTGTACGAGCTCGACAAGCCGGTGGCCACACACTCCTCCCCCGGTTCACCGGGGGACGAAGAACTGCCCGTCCGCAGGGTGCACGCGGCACCCACCGCTCCGGGAGCGCCCACCACGACCGGACCACGAACCCTCTGCGGCAAGGACACGTTCGCCATGGAGACCGACCGCTGCATACCCTCCGAGCACCGTCGGGGGCCGTGGTACCCCACGGAGTACGCATCCGTGGTCTGCCCCGACTGCGATGCCGTGATGGCGATCTGACCGGCGCACATACCAACAGCCCCGCCAACCCCTCCCCGGAACGCCTCAGGGCCTCCTGAGCGACTTCGCGCACGTACCCGCGGTGTACGGCTGGGCCGGCGCAGCATGATCAACGGCACTCGCCGGTGCACGACTCAATCCCCTGGGCGCTCCCAGCCCGGATCGAACCTTCATCGCCGTCACCGCCGACGAGACATGGGTGAGGCAGCGCCGACCGCTGTCCGGTCCCCTTTCGTGACCCATGGACACCGGAAGGCTCATCACACCGAAAGTCGCGACATCCCAGCGATCCCGCTGACCACACACGTGCCGAGCGACTGCCGGACGCCATGCGCTGGCCGCGGGCGGGTCCGTCCTGCTCTACCCAGGGTGTGGGCTCCTGCACCCGTCGAGTAGCCACTGCGGATCGAACGGAGGGAGGCTGGAACGAGGCGATCCATGTACCCCGACAGCGGTATCCGATCGCCGAGAAGGCCGCGATCAGGCGGGGTGACCAGCGGATGGGAGGAAGCCCATGAAGGTCGGAGTACTGACCGGCGGCGGTGACTGTCCCGGCCTCAACGCAGTGATCCGCAGCGTCGTCCGCAAAGGCGTGCAGGAATATGCCTTCGACTTCGTCGGTGTGCGGGACGGCTGGCTCGGCTTGCTCCAGGGTCGTGTCATACCACTGGACATCCCCAGAGTGCGGGGGATCCTTCCCCGCGGCGGGACCATCCTCGGCTCCTCCCGTACCAATCCCTTCAAGCACGAGGACGGGGTGCTGCGCGTGCGGGACACCCTCGCCGCGCACGACGTGGACGCGCTCGTCGTGATCGGCGGCGAGGACACGCTCGGTGTGGCCACCGAGCTGAGCCGACAGGGGATTCATCTGGTCGGCGTGCCGAAGACCATCGACAACGACGTGTCCGGCACGGACTACACCTTCGGCTTCGACACCGCCGTGGGCATCGCGACGGAGGCCATCGACCGCCTCCACACCACCGCCGAGTCGCACATGCGCACCCTGGTGGTGGAGGTGATGGGGCGGCACTCCGGATGGATCGCCCTGCACGCCGGCATCGCCGGCGGCGCCAACGTGATCCTCATCCCGGAGCGAGCGTTCGACATCGATCACGTCTGTGAGCAGGTGCAGAGCAGATTCAAGATCAACTACGCGCCGATCGTCGTTGTCGCCGAAGGGGCAGTCCCCAAAGAAGGACAGATGATCTTGAAGGACCAGACGCTGGACGAGTTCGGCCATGTACGACTGTCCGGCATCGGCGAATGGCTGGCCCAGGAGATCTCGGAACGCACCGGCAAGGACGCCCGCACCACCGTCCTGGGCCACGTCCAACGCGGCGGCACCCCGAGCGCATTCGACCGGTGGCTGGCCACGCGCTTCGGACTGCACGCCATCGACGCGGTCAAGGACGGCGACTTCGGCGTCATGGTCGCCCTTCAGGGCACCCGGATCGTCCGTCTCCTCCTCGCCGACGCCGCAGCGAAAACCAAGATGGTCGACCCCTCGCTGTACGACGAGTTCGAGGTGTTCTTCGGCTGACTGGCCCCCGGCACTCGCCAAATCGCTGCCAGGATCTGCCGACCCCCCGCAAACTGCCATTGCGCCAGCGGCCTCTTGGTCGGCCGTCATCCGACATGCGGCACGACCGCCACAGGGCAGCGCGCGTGGTGCACAACGGCGTGCGTGACCGGGCCCAGTCGCCCCTCGGCCGCCTGCGGATCGGTGCGCCGGCCCACGACGAGCAGGGCCGCATCCTGGGAGGTGTTCAAGAGCGCTTCGGCGGGATGGAGCAACACGACATCGGTGCGGACCACCACGCGGGGGTATTTCTCCTGCCACGCGCGCAGCGCGTCGGAGAGCTTCAAGACCTCCTGATCCTCCCAGGTGGCACGGTCCTCCGCGCTGACGGCCAGCGTCTGCGGAGATACGGCCTCGGCAGGAAATGCCCATGCCTGGACCACCCGCAGTCGTTGTCCGCGTGCCTCGGCCGCCGAGAACGCGAAGTTCGCCGCCTCACTGACCGGGTGATGCGCGTCGAACCCCACCACGACCTGGGCAGCGCCACCTGCCGCGTGCATCCCGTCTTTGAACGTGCCCGGCCGTTGGGGGACCAACACGACAGGACAAAGGGCTGCCGCCGCCATCCGCAGGGCCACCGATCCGACCGCGAGACCGGGGAAGCCGCCTGTCCCCCGGGTGCCGACGACGAGGAGCCCGGCATCGTGGGCCGCGGCGAGGAGAGCCGCGGCCGGGGCGCCATCAACCTGCTCGCCCCGCACCTCGACGCCCGGGTAGCGCTCGCCGAGGTCGGCGCCCCCGCTGGAGCATCCGCACACCCATGTCATGCAGCCTGTCCACGGCCGGGCCCGGCACGGCAGTGCCCGGAAGCGATGGTGAGGCATGAACCAGGCGCAGCGGAACGCCACGCGACGCGGCCTCCAGCGCTGCCCAGTCGGCTGCCGCCGAACTGCCTTCGGACCCATCGACACCCGCCAGCACAGGATGACTCATCGTGTCCTCCTTCACCCGGCCGGCACCTCCACAGGCGCCACACGGCCCGTGTCTCTGCTCTTCTACTGTTCCACGGCAGGACCGCGGCAGCGCCCGGATGTCGATCTCGCGCGGGCTGAGGGCGACCGCGGTCGCCGGCCCGGGGGCGGTCGACAGCAGGGCGGGGGCGAAGCGGCAGGCCACCGAGGAGTCGGCTCGTGACGCGGGGCCGGTCCAACCAGGAGATCGCCACGATCTTCGGTGAGATGGCCCTGCTGGGCCAGCGCATGTACGGCAACTTCGCCGAGGCCCTCGACGACGTCACCGTGCGTGATGAGCCGCGGCGACGTGCACAAGTTCCTGCTGTCCGTCCCGCGCATCGCCGCCCGATTTACCGAGATCCTCGGCCACCGCCTCGCCGACCTCGAACAGCGCCTGTCCGACAGCGTCTTCAAGACCGTCCCTCTGCGCATCGCCACCACCCTGACCACCCTCGCCACCCGCGCTGGCACCCCCGTGGGAAAGCTCCGGCCGGGCACGCGCCATCCCGGCAATTCTTCGCCTTTGTCAGTCTGTTCCTATCGTTGCGTCCCGAACGCGTCCCGAATCCGTCGCAGAGCGAGAAGGGTCCGGTTCGCCAAGCCGGTCGTGTCAGCTCTGACGGCCAACAGGCACACTGGATACCTGTCGTAATCGCAGCGAGTCGGCGGCCAGCGTCCATGGGCGCGGCGCTGCTCCTGCTCGCATCGATCCTGGCCCTCCGGTACCGGAGGGCCTCGAAGCGCGACATCCGGCGGGCGTTCTCTCGAGTGTGCCGCGGGCGCGCGACCTGTCCGTCAAACCGAAAGGTCAGCTGTCCCGTTGGAGGGTTCGATGCGGATCACGATGGATTTGGTCGTGGGAGTGTTGCTGGTCTCGGCCGTGGAGTCCAGTGCGACCAGCACATTCGTCTCCGGGTAGTAGGCGGCGGCGCAGCCGCGCGGCGTCGGATAGCGGACGGCGCGGAAGCCGGGGGTCCGGCGTTCACCGTCAGGGTAGACGCTGACCAGATCGACCAGGTCGCCGTCGTGCAGGTGGAGGTCACGGAGGTCGTCCCGGTTGACGAAGACGACCCGCCGTCCGCCCTTGATGCCGCGGTACCGGTCGTCGAGGCCGTAGACGGTGGTGTTGAACTGGTCGTGCGACCGTACCGTCGTCAGCAGCAAGTGCCCCGGCGGGACTTCGGGCGCGGTCGGTGGGTTGACGGTGAAGCGCGCCTTGCCAGTCAGCGTGGGGAAGGTGCGGGAGTCGCGCGGTGCCCGGGGGAGCATGAAGCCGCCGGACTGCCGGACGCGTTGCTCGAAGGCATGGAATCCGGGGACCACATGCTCGATGTGGCGGCGGATCACGGCGTAGTCGTCGCGCATGATGCGCCAGCCGAGGTCGTCGCCGAAGAGCGCGTGCCCGAGGTCGGCGATGATCGCGACCTCGCTGCGCAGGTGCGGTGATCCGGGAAGGAGCCGTCCGCGCGAGGCGTGCACCATGGCCATCGTGTCTTCGACCGTGACGAACTGCTCGCCGGAGGCCTGCTGGTCGCGCTCGGTTCGGCCGAGGCAGGGCAGGAGAAGTGCCTCGGTGCCGTGGCACAGATGGGACCGGTTCAGTTTGGTCGCGACATGGACGGTGAGGACGCAGTTGGCCAGTGCGGCCTCGGTGACCTCCGTGTCGGGCGTGGCCGAGGCGAAGTTGCCGCCAAGGCCGATGAACACGTCGACCTTGCCGTCGCGCATGGCCTTGATCGAGTCGACGGTGTCCAGGCCGGGGGCGCTGGGCGGCTCGAACCCGAACTCGTCGCGGAGCCTGTCCAGGAACGTGTCCGGCATCTTCTCCCAGATGCCCATGGTGCGGTCGCCCTGGACGTTGCTGTGTCCGCGGATCGGGGCGGGCCCGGCACCGGGGCGTCCGATGTTGCCGCGCAGCAGAAGGAAGTTGACGATCTCGCGGATGGTGGCCACCGCGTTGCGGTGCTGGGTCAGCCCCATCGCCCAGCAGACGATGACGCTGTCGGCGGCGAGCACGTCGGCCGCGCAGTCCTCGATTCTGCGGCGGGACAGACCGGCCATCGTCTCGATCCGCGACCAGTCCAGGGCACGCCATGCCGCCGCCGCTGCCTCGTAGCCGTCGCAGTACCGGTCGATGAAGTCATGATCGAGGGCGGAGCCCGGCTGGGAGTCCTCCCGATCGATCAAGGCACGGTTCAGACCTGAGAACAGGGCCAGATCACCGTTGATACGCACCGGAAGGTAGCGGTCGGCCAGCTTCGTACCCGGGCCGACCAGGCCGCGCGCGGTCTGCGGGTTGTGGAAGCGGCCGAAACCGGCCTCGGGGAGCGGGTTGGCGGCGATGATGCGGGCACCGCGCCGCTTGGCCTGTTCGAGCGCGGTGAGCATACGGGGGTGGCAGGTGCCGGGGTTCTGGCCCACGACGATGATCAAGTCTGCGTGATCGGTGATGTCGGAGAACGTGATGAGGCCTTTTCCGACGCCGATGGTCTCGCTCAGGGCCGCGCCGCTCGACTCGTGGCACATGTTCGAGCAGTCCGGCAGATTGTTCGTGCCGAGCCTGCGCGCCAGCAACTGGTAGAGGAAGGCGGCCTCGTTGCTCGTCCGGCCGCTGGTGTAAAAGACGGCACGGCTCGGATCGGTGAGGCCGCGCAGGCGATCGGCGGTGAGCGCGAGCGCGCCCTCCCACGGGATGGGCGCATAGTGGGTCGCGCCGGGGGCGAGATGCATCGGCTGGGCCAGCCGGCCCTGCGACTCCAGCCAGTGACCGTCCCGCTCCCGCAGGGCAGCGACGGAGTGCTCGGCGAAGAATGCCGCGTCGACGCGTTTGCGCGTGGCTTCCCAGGCGACGGCCTTGGCGCCGTTCTCGCAGAACTCCGCGATCTTCCGGTGGTCGGGATCGGGTTCGCCCCATGCGCAGCTCGGACAGTCGAAGCCGCCGACTTGGTTCACGGTCAGCAGCGTCTGCAGACTCCGCTTCGGCCCCATTTCGGCCATGGAATACCGCGCTGATTCGGTGATGCCGTGAATTCCGACGCTGGACTTCTTGGGGCCTGACGAGGTCAGATCCGATGCGGGCGGAGGGACGCCCGCCGACCCGTGTGCATCCGTCGGGTTGATCGGTTGCTCAGCCATGACTGCCTCTTTGCCCACACGGTCCAAGGGTCTGCGAGGGCGTAGTTGACCGCAGCCGCGTACGCGAGGCGCGTGAGGCGGGTACCTGTGCGCACCCACCGCAAGGCGGGTGCGCACTCGGTGTCCGGCCTGACGGCGGCCGGACACCTGTCGCTTCCTTCCCGCTCTTACGCCGCGAGCGCGTGACCGGGATGCAGTACGACCTTGGTGTAGCCCTCGATCCGCTGGTCGAACTTCTCGTACGCGAGCGGCGCCTCGTCCAGTGACAGTTCGTGGGAGACCACGAAGCTGGGCTTGGCGCGCCCCGCGATGATCAGGTCACGCAGCTGGCGGTTGTACTGCTTGACGTTGCACTGACCAGTGCCCATCCGCTGGCCCTTCTCGAACATCCTGCCGATGGAGACCAACAGCTGACCGTGCTTGGCGTTCTCGTCGGGTCCGCCCGGGTCGGACGGCACGTACAGGCCCGGTACGCCCAGCATGCCCGTCGGCCGCACCGTCTCGACGAGTGTGTTGAGGACGACGGCGGGTTCCTCGTGGCTCGCGTCGTGCGCCTGGGCCTGGTAGCCGACGGCGTCGACGCCCTTGTCCGTTCCCTCGCCTCCGGTCTGTTCCTTGATCCGCTCGGCCGGGTCGCCCTGGGTGAAATCGATCGGAATGGCTCCGATCTCCTCGGCCTTGGCGAGCCGCTCGGGCACCCGGTCCACGGAGAACACCTTCGACGCACCGCGCAGCAGCGCGGAATACGCGGCCATCAGCCCGACCGGGCCGGCACCGAAGACGGCCACGCTCTCTCCGGGGGTCACCTGGGCGAGCTCGCATCCGTGGTAGCCGGTCGGGAAGATGTCGGCGAGCAGCACGAAATCGGTCTCGAACTCGTTGCCCGGCGGCAGCTTCAGGCAGTTGAAATCGGCGAAGGGCACCCGCAGCAGCTCTGCCTGCCCACCCTTGTACGGGCCCATGGCCACGTAGCCGTAGGCTCCGCCGGCGAAGCCCGGATTGACCGTCAAGCAGAAGCCGGTCTTTCCGGCGAGGCAGTTCTTGCAGAATCCGCAGGCGACGTTGAATGGCATGACAACGCGGTCACCCTTGGACAGTGAAGTCACACCGGCGCCGGTTTCCTCGACGATGCCCATGTTCTCGTGTCCGAAGACGATGCCCGACTCGGCGGCCGTGCGGCCCTCGTACATGTGCAGGTCCGATCCGCAGATGGCGGTCGATGTGACGCGTACCAGCACGTCGTTCGGGTGTTGGATCTGCGGATCGTCGACGTCCCTGACGGTGACGCTGAAGGGCTTCTCATAGACGACGGCTTTCACGTGGATCACCTCCGCGTCGAACGCTGGGTGACGACGACGAACCGCTCTGGCCGAGGCCCTTGCCGGGAGAACACGCAACGAGGCGGAGCCCCTCGGTCCGTGTCGTAGCCCCAGGCGCTCATGTTTCACCACTGGATACTTCCAGGGAACGCCCGTACCGCATGCGCTGCAACCCCCATCGGGTAGGAATCCCGGCGCAAGTAACGCACTGTACGCGGAGGATCACTAAGGGAGACGAGGCAGGGCGTTCCTGGCGAGGGTTCCCGATCCGCCTGACCGCCGCTGAATGCGCTTCCCCGCTGAACGTTGCCCGCAGCACCTTCCTCGCGCAGGCCGCCGCGCCGAGTTTCCACCCTGCCGGCAGCTGCGCCATGGGCATGGGCTCCGACCCCGTGGTTGCCCGGACCTGACCGTGGACGGCATTGAGGGCCTGCGGGTGGTGGACGCGACCGTCATATCCACGATCGTCTCAGACGACACGAACATCGCCGCGATCATGATCGCCGAGAAGGGAGCCGACCCCATCCGCGGGGCGAGACGGGCACCACGAACGCAAAAGCCGGGTCCCTCCGGCGCGGGGCTCATTTCCCGATGCTTCCCGACGTCCGCTTCCGGCGCTCCGTCTGGGCCGTTTCCAGAACGGGCAGTTCCCAGCGCAGCGCCCACATCGGCCGCCGCTGCACGCCGGTGCGGCAACGATCAAACCTCCGATGCCGGCGGCGTCGAACCCCGGCGCCGGCGGTGGCATGCCGCTTCCACACGCCCGTGCCGCACGCGTCTCAGACCCGAGCGCCGGAACCTCCACGGGCCTTTCCCGGAACCTTGCGTCCTGCCTGCGTCCCGAATCCCGAGCCCCCCGTCGGACAGGCCGGCTGCCGAGGCTCGCACTAGACATGGATCGGAGCATGCGCACAGGTCGACGGAGCGCCAACTCCCGTCTGCGGAGCCGCTGCCGAACTCGTGAGCAGCGGATTCAATCCGTTGGGCCAAAGTCCTGAATCCACGCTCACGATGATGCGTTTCTGCAGGTCAGAAGCCTGCACAGTGGGGCGGGTGGGACTCGAACCTAAATTGGTGACGCGTCTCACCTGCGATTTCACCGACGGAACGGACATATCCATCCCGCTGCATCCTGCTCCATCGGGGGCCGTTAGGCGTTCGCCACACGCCCAGCAGAGCTGGAAGCCCCAGGGCACAAGCCCGCGACCACCTCCGGCTCTGCCGGAAGGCCCTTGCTCCGCGATGAGGCTTCGCAGCCTGCGGCGCTCAAATACACCAACGGTCCGCGATTACGTTCTGTAGCAAGTGATTGCCCCCGAACAACGTTCACCGCCATCCACTCCTGACCGTCTTGCGGGCCCGAGAGCTGGATGCCGGGAAAGCAGAAACGGATCCTCCCAGCTCATCCACCTCAGTCTCGGCGATACGACGGCTGATCACCCGTCTCACCGACCACCGACCCAGGCCTGTCGAGCACATCCTGCACTGGTCGACCTGGCGCCGACGACGACAACACCAGGCCCGCACCAGTCACTACAAACGAAGCGGACGCATCCCCTGACCTGGCCATCAGTCACAGCATGCACCGTTCCAGTACTAGGCCTCCAGGTCGTCCAGCTCCTTCAGGAGAGCGTCCGCGCGGTCCCGGGCCTCCCGGGCCTGGTCCGCAAACTTCCGGCGCTCCGACTTGGACATGACCCGGAGGGAAGTCGTGGAGAACACGGCCATACCGGCGTCGATGCAGGACATGAGCGTGACCAACTGATGGCCGGTGGCCCTGCCCTTGCGGGCCTCCCCGGCCGTGGCCTCAGCCGTGTCGGCCACCGTCGTGAGGGCCTTGGCCGCCCTCTTCTCCAGGCCCGCCCGCTCTCCGCGCGTCAGGGCCACCACCCCGAACTTGTCCCACTGGGCCGGCGGGATCACGGCCCGCTTGCGGTCCTCCACATGGTGGAGGATGGCCCGCTGGGCCGACGCGTCCGCGCCGATGTCCTGATACAGCAGCTTGGCCAGGGCCTGGTACTCCGGGGACTGGCCGTTCCAGTCGGGGTCACCCTTGTACGTGAACATTCCGCGTAGATCCATCAGCTTGGCGGCCACGGATTTCTTGGCCTCCGTCGCCCGGCCCTCCGCCTCCAGCCACGCCCGGCCCAGGTCCTTGGCCTCCGCGTACGCCTGAGCCACGGCCTCCCGCTTCAGGGCACGCTCCGCGTTGGGGTCCACATGCTCCGTGACGATCCGTCCCGCCAGAACCTGGGGTGCGTGTACCTCCAGCTCCTGGCCAGCTCCCTGGGCCTTGGCCTCCGCTTTGGCGGCCAAGGGGGCCTCCAGCTCCTCCCCCGTCTCCTGGACGACCACCGCGAATTCCGGCTCCGCAGCGTCACCACCGGCTGAACTCTCCATGTCGGCCGATCCGGCCGAGAACAGGCCCGCCGCCACGCTCCACCCGTCCCCGGCGGGCGTCACCAACCCGTCATCCACCAGTGAGGCCAAGGCACGGGACACCGTGTTCTTCGTGGTCACGTACTTCCCCGCCAGCTCCGCCACGTCCAGGCCCACGCCCCCGGCGTACGTCCCCGCCCGGATCTCCTGACGGATGCCCTCCGCCGTGATCTCCCACCTAGCCGCCTTGGCCACCGTGTTCTCCCCTTGTCTCGATGGAGCGGGGCCACCGTACCGGCCGGGCCCCGCTGGGTGGTCCCTTCTCTGTGAACTCCGCACCGCAAACCTCACACCGGCACCCCCCAGGGATGCGATGCGCGGGCCAATCCGGAACGTGCGTGGCGGTTCGTACCCGAGCATTGGAGGGTGATCTGGGTCCCGGACCTGCCCTTGACCTGGGCGGACTCCAACTCCACGCCGACCACCACCCCGTCCAGATCCTTGCCCAGGGCGTAAGGAGCGGGCCGTATCCCTTCACGGCCACCTTCGTGAGCGGCACTGGGGAGGAACCCCTGGTGGAGTGGGGAGGCTGGCCCTCCGGCCCCTCCATCCCCAGCTCCCGGGCCGCCTCCCGGAAGTGCTTGTTGGGGCGCATTCCCCGGTTACTGGTCTCCGACCATCCGCGCACCCGGCAAAGGTCCACGGTCACGTACCCGTCCGGCACTCCGGGTGGCCCTCCTGGAGCACTTCCCAGGCGGTTGCGATGGCCGCAAGCATCCTGGGGCCGTCCGCTCCGAACGTCATCGTGGACTCCGTTGTGGTCGTTTCGGTCGTTGATAATGGAGCAACCCAGCACAAAGTGAAACCCGCGCGGGTACAACTGCGGCCAACACGAACACAAATGGGCCCAGCACACAAGCCAAGTGTCTGACGAACGGGGCCCATTGACCACCATGCGGCCCGGGGCCTTACGCCCCGGGGTTGCACTCGGCCGCTACCTTGCGTGACGCCTTCACGACCGCCGGGCCGTCGGACGCGGACCGCCGGGTCTGCCTCCAGGAACACCTTCAGGGCGTTGACAACGGCCGGTTCGTCCAGGCCCCAGCCCACGGTCACCGTGATGTCGTGGCTGCCGTAGTCCAGGTCCGTGCCCTCCATGGCCGGGGGGCGTTTCGCCCGGTCAGGGGAACTCGACGTAACCACGCGTTGCCCTGATAAACCTTGGAGCCCGTGCACAGCCGGAGCCGCTATCACGTTTCGATGTCCCGGCCGATCCGAAGGGGGTGCCCCCACCCGAATCGGCCACCAGGGCATGCCGGCCGAAGCACTCAGCGACAGCAACGACCGGCCTCAATGCTGGAACTCCCGACTCGCCTCATCACAGCTATCGCCACCGCGATCACGTCAGGACTGGGCACGTGGGCCATCTATGGCCGCTAACCTCATCACGCCAGGTCGGGCTAGGGGTCATCCGGACGCTTCCGGGGGACCCATCGACCCCTGGCCGCTGATCCCTCCGCACTGCTCTTGCGGGCGTGACGCCCGGAACACATGGCCGGAAGGTTAGCCATCGAGTGATCGTCACCCGAGACGATGCGGCCCACGTCCGTGGCCATCGCAGTACAGCGGAGGCCTGTGTCCCGGAGGATGGCCACGCACAGGTAACCGTCACGCTGCAGGACCTTGGCACGGATGGCCCGCCAGCTGAACGGGAGCCTGGACCGTCGATCACTGGAATGCCAAGCCAAGGGGCCGCACCTCCCCCACTCGGACAGAACATGTTCTGACGCCGCCTCGCGTCGAGAGCGCAGCCTGACGCACCTTTTGGCGGTCCTGATCGCAGAAGGCTCACAGCACTCCCTGAGCGTGCGACCCTCGCTTCCCTCCGTGCGCCTTCTCTCCGCCTCCCCGCCGATCAGAGCCGCTCGGCACCCGGAAGGGAGCTGTCACAGCCGCTATTTGAAGGGCGGTCATCTGAAGGGCGGTCACTCGCGGCCGCCCTCGTGTCTTGGGTGGAAATCCAGTCTCAACGCCAACCCGAGGGCCGCTTCAGGCAAACCCACGCGCCCCGCCTTACGCCGAATGGCGAGTTCCAGTCCGGCCTTCCGGCCGGAGGTTGCACGCGACTATTCGCCAGGGTTCGCCAGGGTGCGGACGCTGATCGAGTACGCGCGCAGGCGCGGGCGCACCCAGCCGAGTTGCGTACGCACCTGCGTACGCACCTGACATGCCAGGTTGGGCCTTGAACGCCTGGTCACGGCTCCGTGAGGCACTGACGCAACTGACTCCATCAGATGCGACACCGCGAAGCGCCATCGCGATGCACCACCGCGATGCCTCTCCGTGATGCGTCAGCGTGAGTCGACTCACGGACCCAGCCGGCCGCCCGCCCGGCCTGGGGTTGCCGCCTTGGTAGAAGGAATTGCTGAACGTGAGCACGCTCGACCTGGCGATGACCGTCTTGCCCAGATCAAAGAAGGGAGCCGCGCGGGGGACGGAGTGGTTTTCCACGACCCGGAGCATAAGCACCCCCCATTCGGCGTAACTCGGGGCGGAGCACGCGAGCTAGGTATGCGGGAGGCGATAAACGCTCGATGAACGGAGTGACACATTCTCAGTCCGAGAATCCGTCACCATACGGGCCGCTCACCCGCAAGCGCTCTGCAGCCTGCACAGGGACCGACCCGCCGACGATGACAGCTTCATCACTTGTCAGTGCCCCTCGCTTCACACACCGCGCCTTGGTCTGCCAACATTCGCCCCCCGCCGGGGCCGCGTGCAGGGTGCGTGCACCCAACCGGCAGGATGCGGCTCGGACGCAGAGACTGGCGCACGTGCCGAACATGTGCAGGGCCTGGGGCCGGAACTTCCGCGTAGTCAGGGAAGCACGTAGCGAGACAACCCGCGCGTGTGCTGAAGTTGTCCCAGCACCACCACAGTCGGCACGGTCGCTGACGCATGCTCAAGTGCGCCCAGGAAGGGTCTAGTTCGCATGTCCGAATACCCCGAGAAACCCGCAGAACAGCCACGTCCGTACATCGTGATCCACATCGGGGAAGTGACGATCACATGCGGCAAGTTCCCTGCACGCTTCATAACGGCACTGTTCATGCTGGGCACATCGTTCTCAACCTGGTGGTTCACTACCCACTAGCAAGTCGATCCCCCATCGCCGCCTGGGTTGGCCGGTCAGGGGGTCGTGTGGTGGGGGTCGAACCTATTTGGTGACGCGTCTCACCTGCAATGTTGCCGGAGAAACGGACATATCTGCTCGTTTTCATTCGGCTGCGTCCTCCTCGATCCGGCTCGATCGGATGCCGTTAGTCGTTCGCCACACCACTCCCTTACCGCCACTACGGGATCGGAAGGCCCCCGAGGACTCCCGCGTCTGCCCCAGCACTGCTGGAACGCTCTTTGCTCTGCGGCCAGCCGTCGCGGCCTATGGCCAACAAGTACACCCCGCCGATGCGATTACGTTCCGTAGCGAATGGGGCGCTACGGCCGCCGCTGCCACTGACGAAGGCTCCCCACTCTTGAAAGCCTGTGCGGGCGCGGAGCCGACGAATGAATCGCCTTCCAGACCACTCACGACGTCGGGTGACCTCGGCAGGTGCGGAGCAGACAAGTCAGCCCCCACGCTGATCATCGCTTCGGCTGATTGACCTCCGCGGGAGACCACCGGTACCTGCCCGACATCGCAGCCAGCGCAGACGCCGCAACCGAGGTGCCAGAGCAGGACGAAGAGCACCGGGTACCCGCCGAGCCCGGTCGCCAGGCCAGCCCCCGCGAAGGGTGCCAGCGCATTACGGCAAGACCATCGCCATCACCCAGCTCGGACGGGCCCACGAACTCGTCGACCGGGCCCGCCACCCGCACATCGCGATCGCATTCCGGTCGTCCACATCACCGTCCCGCCCATCGCGACGGCACACATGGCCGACGCGGAGTTCGCCCGATTCCTCGGCCTCCCGTCCGGCGCAGTTCCAACATCACCGACCCCATCGAGGCCGCCGTCGGCGTCTGCACCGACACCCGCACCGGCCTCATCCTGGTCGACGAACTCCACAGCATCTCGCTGACCAGCCGCCACGGCGCCGAAGTCGAGCACAGCAACCTGCTCTCGGGGCCCTGGCTTCGACAATGTGGGTCGGCCCCGTTCGACAGCGGGGTTTGGCCCCACTTGGCGATCTCTTGGGCATGATCTGTCACTGTGATTTGGCCCCACCTGTGTGCTTGGGTGGTGCCGGTCCTGCTTGGAATGGCGGTGATAATCGGGTCGCTCGCGGTTGTGCCCCGCTGATAGACAGTTGCGATGGAGGACGACGACTGGCATGTGTTCCAGGCAGGGCAGTCGGGGCTGATCGTGAGGATCCCAGAGGCGGAGCCTGCGGTGCGTGCATGGCGTGACCGGCTCGACCCCTCGGCCCGTGCCGGAGTTCCGGCCCATGTCACCGTGCTCTTCCCGTTCCTCGATGCGAGCCGGATCGATCAAGGGGCCTGCGCCGCGATCGGCGAGGTGCTCGGTCGGCATGGGGCATTCGAGGCCCGGTTCGACCACTGCGGCCGGTTCCCCGGGTGCTGTATCTCGCCCCCGAACCAGACACCCACTTCAGGCGTCTCACCGAGGCGGTCGCGGAGCGATGGCCGGAAAACCCGCCGTTCGGAGGACAGTTCGACGACGTTGTCCCGCATCTGACCGTCGCCCAGGGCCAGGACGAGGCTCTCGTGGAGAAGGCCGAGGCCGACTTGCTCACCGCTCTTCCCATCGTCGCGCAGGTCTCGGCGGTCGACTTGCTGGTCCACGACGGGACGCGTTGGCGACAGCGGGCCTCTTTCCCGCTGAAGTAGGACCAGTTGGTGATCGGTCAGCCGCTGCCCTGTTGGGTCTTGGCATGCGCGAGCCGGTAGGAGTCGGTTCCGGTCTCGATGATGTTGCCGCCGAAAGTGAGCCGGTCAACGATCGCTGCGCAGAGCCGGGGATCGGTGAAGGTCTTCGTCCAGCCTCCGAACGACTCGTTCGAAGCTATGGCCACGGACGCCTTTTCCTCCCGCTCGGTTAACACCTGGAACAGCAGTTCAGCGCCGCGGCGGTCCAGTTCCATGTAGCCGAGTATGTCGATCGCTAGGAGGTCGACGCGCCCGTAACGGGCGATGGTCTTGGTCAGTTGCCGTTCGTCTGCGGCCTCGACGAGTTCGTTGACGAGCTTGGCGGCCAGCACGTAGCGGACCCTGAAGCCGGCCATGGCGGCCTCGGTGCCCAGCGCGATCAGCAGGTGCGACTTGCCGGTGCCGGAGTCGCCGATCAGGCAGAGCGGCTCACCCTTCTTGATCCATTCGCAGGAGGCGAGAGTGTGGATGGCGGCCGGGTCGATGTTGGGGTTGGCGTCGAAGTCGAAGTCCCGAAGCGACTTCTGGCGGGGAAGCCGGCCGCCTTGATGCGGCGCTCGGAGCGTCGGCGGGCCCGGTCGTCGCACTCGGCGATCAGCAGCTCCGCGAGGAAGCCGCGGTAGGTCATCTGCTCGCGGGCGGCAGCAGCGGCGACGTCGGGAAACTGGGCCCGGATCGTGGGCAGCCGCAGCATCCGGCAGGCACTGTCGATGGCGGCGTCGGCGGCCTGTTCGGTCAGGCCCCGGTGGCATTGAGCGGTCACGGCACTTCTCCCTTGGGAGGGTCGGTGGCGGGCCGGTGTCGTAGCAGCGCGTCGTAGGCGGCCAGCGACGGCAGCGGCCGGGTGTCGGCGGGCAGGCGGGCAGGCGGGCAGGCGGGCGGTCAGCGAGGTCACCGGTGAGGGCTCTGGATTGTCCGACCGCTGCTGTGGGCAGGCGGGTGGTCGGCGTCGGCGGCCTTGCGGGCTTCCAGCGCGACCGCGTGCGCGGTCAGGGCGCCGACCTGCAGGGCAGCGCCGATGCCGGCCACCACGTGTTCGTGGGTCGTGTGCCGGTGCAGCAGCAGGACCTCGATCAGCGTGCGCGTGCCCTCGGCGTCGCCGTGCGCTTTGCGTACCGCCTCCCACCAGGCGTCGTGCACCGGCGTGAAGCGGCCGGCGGCGCGCGGCCTGGTCCAGCGCGGTGGCTCAGGGCAGAGCGCCCGGCTTGCGGAGCAGGGCCTCCAGGTAGTGGACGAGTTCAGGCAGACACCGCCCTTGGCGACCAGGCGCTCGTGCCGGGCGGCTTCGATGCGGCCGTCGTAGATGACCACTTCGGAGGCGTGCAGCAGAACCCGCACCTGCTGTCCGATCAGCCGCACCGGGACCGAGTAGCGGTTGGTGCGGACGCTGACTTGTCCGTAGCGGTCCACCCGCGGGCTCGACCAGCGGCCGGTCTCGAACGGCTCGTCGGGTAGCGGTTTGAGCAGGGGCTGTTCGACCGCGAAGTACTCGCCCACTGTCCGGGGCCTGGCGCCGATCGGCCCTGGAGGAGCGCGCCGCGCGGCTGCCGCTGGACGAGTTGCGCGAGGCGCAGTTCCGGCACGACGCGATGGCCGTGCAGCGCATCGTGCGCACCGCGCCGTTCAGCTGAGGGCCGGACTGCATCGGATGGTCAGGGCGTGCTCAACTCGAAGCGTTCCACCAGCACTTCGCCGCCGAGGGCCTGGGTGGCGTGGTTGAAGACGGCGAAGCGGTAGCCCATGAAGAAATGAGGCCTCTCGTTCATGGTGAAGGCCGGGCCGAGCGGGGTGAAGGTAGTGCCGTCGGTGCTGTAGGAGAACGTCGCCTGGCGGCCCGGCCCCGGGCTGATGTCGGCGGCGGCGCGCAGCCAGACGCGGCTGCCGGACGCGGGGAGGTCGGCGCCGGCCTGCTCGGTGCCGGTGCCGCTGGTGTTCCAGTTGGCGTCCATGGTCAGGCCGTCGAACATCACCAGCCTGCTGACGCCGTCCTGCCGCGTGACGCCGATCCAGGCGGAGGAGTCCCGCAGCATCGCCAGCCCGGCCCGGTCGCCGTCCGCCATCCCGGAGCAGTCGAGCACGACGGTCGCGGTGGAGGCGGGGCCCTGGATGCGGCGGGTAAGGGTGTTACGGGCGTTGTAGAGGTCGTCGGTGACAGTGGCGGTCCTGAGGGTGAGCCCGTTGTCGACGGTGAACGCGGCGGTGTCGGGGTTGTGGTTCCACTCCCAGTACGGCGCCAGCGCCGTCCCCTCGAAGGTGTCGGCGCCGGTCAGCGGCGGGAGCGGGTGCGGGGTGACCGGGTAGGGGTATGTCTCGCCCCACGCGCCGTCGACGGTCTGGAGCTCGGGCCAACCCTCGGCGTTCCAGCTGACCGGGGCCAGGGCGGGGACGCGGCCGCCGGGATAGGCGTCGATGAAGCCCATGTAGTACCAGTCGCCGTTGGGGGTGTCGACCAGCGAGCCCTGATGCGGTATGCCGCCGCCGGGGATCGGGCCGGGCAGGTCCAACAGCACCTCCCGCATCTCGTACGGGCCGAAGGGTCCTGAGGTGGACTTCCAGATGTACTGGCCGTTGGCCGGGCGGGTGACGAAGATGTAGTGGTTCCCGTTGATCTTGTAGAAGCGGGAGCCCTCCATGTAGTGGATCGCGTCGGGCTTGGTGAGCACGTGCTCGGACCTGACCTCGGTGCGCATGTCCGGGGAGAGCTGCGCGACGCGGATCTCGTTGGCGCCGTACGCCACGTACGGGGTGCCGTCGTCGTCGAAGAGCAGCCCCGCGTCGTAGTAATTGGTGCCGATCTCAGCGTGCCGGGTCCAGGGGCCCGCCGCGTTGGTGGCTCTGTATACGTACGACCGCTGCCCGCCGATCTGGCCCACCCAGTAGAAGGTCCCGTCGCTGGGGCGGTGGCGCATCGAGGACGCATAGATGCCCTGGACGTACGCCCGTCCGCCGTTGAGGTCGTACGCGTCGCCGAAGTCGAGGACCGGCACGGAGTGGCCGATGAACTCCCAGTTGACCAGGTCGTAGGAGCGCAGGACGGGCGCGCCCGGCGAGAAGTGCATGGTCGAGCCGGTGTAGTAGTACGTGTCGCCGACGCGGATGACCTCGAGGTCGGCGAAGTCCTGCCAGATCACCGGGTTGGTGAACTGCTCCTGCTGGGCCGTCGTGGCCGCCGCCGCGCGCGTCGCGCCCATCGCCGGCAGCGTGGCGCCCGCGACCAGGCCGACGGTGGCCGCCATGACTCTCCGGCGGCTGTGGGGGTGTTGGAGCCAGGACATTCGAGATCAGCTTCCTCACGTGTGGGGGACCGAGAGCGAAGTTCGAGATATCAGACAAAGTTCTGACTGCCGAACGGGAATATAGGAGGGGGTGGGAGGGGCGTCAACACCGGGCGATCAGCGGGTGGTTGGCGGCTCGCCCACCGCAGTCGTCGTTCGGTGATCCTCGGACGCCGGCGACTCCGGCCCACTCAACAAACCTTGAAACCGACCGACTCACCAGGCTTGAGACGTTCCGCGTCTCGTGGTCGACCAGGACGAGGCCGCCACCATCCGGGTTCTCCGCGTGCACGGGCGGGCTCGGCCTTGCACCGAGCCCGCCGCTCCAACTCCACCCGTTGTTCCTGATCGCTCGCTGTGACGCTCACCCGGTTCGGCGTACGTCGTTGCCCGCGAACGTCAGGAACACCAGGACCTGCGTCACGCCACCGGCTAGCGCTGCAGTGTCAGTACCCCCGGCCGGTACGGCAGGAGGCCGTAGTCCCCGCCGTCGGTGCTGGGGTCGCGCCCCTGGTAGAGGAACTGCAGATTGCAAGGGTCAATGGTCTTGGTCTGGTCGGGGTTGGTGCGAACCACGTCGCCGTGGCTGACGTCCCTGGTCCAGGCCGTCGCGCCGCTGTTGGCACTGCCGGCGAAGGGGTTGGTCACGGTGTCGGCCTGCGGTGTCCAGGGGCCGTCGAGGCTGGTGGCCGTGAACGAGCGGAAGTAGCGACCATACCCTGTGTAATTCTGGGCCTCGACGATCATGAGGTACTGGTTCTGACCCTGGACCTTGTACACCTCCGGCGCCTCGAACAGCTTGTCCTCGGTGTCGCTCATGACCGTCGTGACCGAACCGAAGGTGCCCGGGAAGTTGCCGATGGGCATGCTGGACCGGTAGATGTCGCCCTTGTCGTTGGCGAAGAACATGTACATGTTCGTGTCGTCGCCGATGAGGGTCACGTCGAGGGGCCCCCCTTCGGGAGGGTGCCCGTCCACAGCTCCTGCTGCGCGGACCAGCCGTTGGGGTTGGTGGGGTCGCTCGAGGTGCGGTAGGAGAAGCTGTATGGCCAACCCCCGTTGTAGGCGAGCACCCAGAGGTTCTTCGGGGCGAAGTAGAACAGCGTCGGCGCGATGCCATCGAAGGGAATCGTGTTCTGGGTGGCGGTGGCCATGTCGGACCAGTTCGTGAAGGGGCTGAAGGTCGTCAATCCCCAGCGCCCATCCTCACCGGCGACGGTGTCGTGCGTCGTGGCATAGACGACGTGCTTGCCGTTGTGGACGACGCTGGTGAAGTCCTTGAGCGAGGACCACCCCGCCTTCGGCTGCGCCAGCGGGCCGGTCGAGGTCCACCGGTAGGTCGACGGAAGAGCACACGCGTTGCCCGTCCCGGACAGGCCGGTCCACTTCTGGTTGGTGCCGCCGTGGCACGACCAGAGCTGCACCCCCCGTGCCGTTGGCCTTACCCCGGCCCGAGACCTCCAGGCACAGCCCGGACCGCACGCCGACGATCGTGCCGTCGGGGTTCACCCGCCACTGCTGGTTGTCACTGCCGTTGCACGTCCAGATCTGCACCGGGGTCCCGGACGTGGTGGCGCCGCCCCGGACATCCAGGCACTTGTTGCCGTACACGGTCAGCTGGTTGCTGTCCGTCGACGTCCACTGCTGGTTGATTCCACCGTGGCAGTCCCAGATGTGCACGTTCGCACCGTCGGTCTGGCTGAAGCCCGCCACATCGAGACACCGGCCGGAATCAACACCGCGCACGTCGCTGGTGGTGGCCGCCTGAGCCGGGCCGGCGACGAGCAGCGCCGCCAACGCGGCCAGGGCCGCAACCACGGCGGCCAGCACCGCGGACGGGCGTCTGAGGCTGAAACTATGTCTGCGCATAAGGACCTCGTCATCCTTGAGCAAGCGACTCCGGTTTGCCCCGTCAGAGGCTGTCCGGGTGCCGGTGTGGTACGACCCTGGTGTCCGATATGCCGAACAATGGTCGATGTATCGATCGGAAGAATGCTAGACATCCCATGAATGACGTCAATACTTCTCGCAAAATCCGCGGGCAAAAACGTTCACAGGCAGAAACCAAGCGGCTTCAAGTCCCGTGGTTGTACGGGTCTTTGGCTGAGGGTCAGGTAGCGGTGCGGGCACGGGCTTGGTGATCATTACGGACCCCGACCAGGTCGCTCACCTGAGCCTCTGGTTCGGCTCGGTGCCCGACCCGCGCCCGCGGCGGGGCCGGTGGCACTCACTGACGCCGGTCCGGTCGACGTGTGCCTGCGGCGGTCGTCTGCGGTGCGGGGAGCGTCGAGAGCTCGCCGAGCGGGGTGCGAGTGACGGGCGAGCACTCCTGCTCATCCCGGACCGCAGCGACGCGGCCGATGAGGGCGCGCTGCCCGGCGACTACCGCAAGATCCTGGCGATCGTGCGGGAGGCCGACGGCCCGGTGCAGGTCAGGGCGGTCGGCGAGCGGCTGGGCCTGAACGCCTCGGTGCGCGGCAAGCTGGAGCCGCTGCGGGCGAAGATGACCAAGCTCGCCGACCGCGGCTGGCTGCACAAGCGTCCCGACGGCAGGTTCACCGCACGCGCGCAGGCGTAGGGAGGCGGGCGCCGACGGGGCGTAACTCGCAGTCCTCCGGCGGCAGTTGAGTTTGGTGCGAAGAAAAACAACCATCCCGTCGAGGGCCCTGACGGCCTTGTCTGCACTGCCCGCCTGCCGCTGTCGAGTGCCACCCTGAACTGGCTCGCCGATCTGATACGCGGCCACTGCAAGAAGATCAGATCACGGTGGCGGGCCCTGCCCTCGGGGAAGATCGCCGCCATCGTGCTCGCGGTACTGCGCTGTGACCAGCGGCCGGGCGACCTGGCCGGCGGCAACGGGATACACCGCCCCACCGTGATCCGGTGGGTGCGGGAAGTCGTCGGCCTGCTGGCCGCCCGCGCCCCGCGCCTGGACCGCGCCCTCAAAAAGATCGCCCACAAGGATGGCGGGGTGGTGCTGTTGGACGGCACGCTGATCCGCACCCGGCGGCGCACCGGCAAAGAG
Source organism: Streptomyces sp. NBC_01092 (assembly GCF_045039535.1). Classification (NCBI taxonomy): domain Bacteria; kingdom Bacillati; phylum Actinomycetota; class Actinomycetes; order Kitasatosporales; family Streptomycetaceae; genus Streptomyces; species Streptomyces sp. NBC_01092. Next base: position 1,621,634 of record NZ_CP108659.1, read on the forward strand.
AACCGGAAGAACTACTCCGGCAAGAGCAAATGCCATGGCCTGCTCGTCATCGCGCTCACCGACGGCCGCGGCCGACTGCTCTGGGTCTCGGCGGCCCGGCCCGGACGCACCTCGGAGATCACCGCCTGCCGCCACGACCAGCTCACCGCCAAGCTGCGGGCGGCCGGCCTCGGCGCCATCGCCGACCTGGGCTTCGTCGGGCTCGACGACAGCGGTCCCGAAGTGGCCCGGCCCGTGCACAGGTTCACCGGCTACTCCCCGCGCTCGCGGGGATGGCCCCCGCCCCCAACTTCCGGGCGTAGGACATAGTTCCTGCTCCCTGCGCTCGCGGGGATGTGGTCCCCAGTCCCCGCAAGCCCGCTGAAACCCCGGCCGCTGCTCCCCGCACCCGCGGGGATGGTTCCAGTGCCCGTTCACATGCAATGGCGCAGCACTCCTGCTCCCCGCGCCTGCGCGGATGGTCCCAGCCAGGCCGTGGCCGTGGGGCGCCTAAACCTACTTTGAGTTGCCGGCAGCCCCTACCTGAACGACGGCTGCCCGGTGAATCACTCACCAGCCGTGGGACCGTCCACCACTGATCCCACCCCAAAAGCCCAGGTCACAAAGGTCCAGGGTTCGGGGGAACACACGAAGTCACCCTTTCGCCACACCGATTCCGGGCAGCCGCCACATGCGAAACCCCCCTTCCAACCACGTTTCCGCAGCTCAGAACGTTTCTGCATGGATAACCACTGGTGGGGCGGGTGGGACTCGAACCCACGGCCGACGGATTATGAGTCCGCTGCTCTGCTCGATGCCGAAACGCTCCTTCCGGGCTTCCCGGTCGCTGCATGCAGCCAGCCGACCAAGAGGCTGCTGACAGAGCTCCTAACTGAGGAAGCTCAGCCGGACCCGACGCTCCGTGTTACTCGTGTTCGTGTCGACGAGGCACACCGACTGCCAGGTCCCGAGCTCGAGCCGCCCGCCGAGCACCGGCAGCGTCGCGTGGGGCGGGACGAGCGCCGGGAGGACGTGGTCGCGGCCGTGGCCGGGGCTGCCGTGACGGTGCTGCCAGCGGTCGTCGGCGGGCAGGAGGGTATGCAGGGTGGCCAGGAGGTCGTCGTCGCTGCCGGCGCCCGTCTCGATGATCGCGACACCGGCCGTCGCGTGCGGCACGAAGATGTTCAGCAGACCGTCGCGGCCCGCCGCCGCCTCCCGCAGGAAGGCCTCGCAGTCGCGGGTGAGGTCCACGACCCTCTCCGAGGAGCCGGAGGTGACGTTCAGAAGTCGGGTGGTGAAGGCGTCTGACATGCCCTCCATCCTCGCCGACGCGACGGGGTTCGCGGGCGAGGAGACCGCCGGGTGAGGGTCGAGCCGTGATACGCAAGGTCCACTTCGCGAGACGCCATTGACCACCGCCGCGCCATCTGGCTACTTTCAGCGGCATGTTGCGTTCAGCCCTGCTCACCACGCGCGGTCACATCGACCTGCTGCGGGTGGCCTCCGCCGCGTGTCGCCGCGGCCGCTGACGCCCTTCTCTCTCACTTCCCCAGCTCTCCCCCTCTTTCCTCCGCTTTCCTCGCGCCCGCGCGTCTGATGCTCTGACCGGCATCCGGCGCGGCGGTGCTCGCTCACCTCTCCTCACCGGCCGCTCTCCCCCGTGGAGCACTCATGAGCATCAGCCATGCCCCACCCGGCTCTCTTGAGCCGGATATTTCCGAAATACCCGGCAGCGACAGCCCGAAGGTCGCCTCGCCCGACCTCGAACCCATCGTCCCGACCTCCTCCCGCCGCACTCGCGTCCCCCGCTGGCTGCGCCGCACCACCGGTCCCGTCCTGCTGCTGATCCTGTGGCAACTGCTCAGCGTCACCGGTTTGTTGACCTCCGACGTCCTCGCCTCGCCCGGCCGTATCGCCCAGGTCGCGGGCGACATGATCGCCGACGGCTCGCTGCCCTCGGCCATGGGGACGTCCCTTCAGCGCGTCGCCGCCGGTCTGGCGCTCGGCACCCTCGTCGGGACCGGACTCGCCCTGGTCTCGGGCCTGTTCCGGATCGGCGAGGACATCGTGGACGCGCCGGTGCAGATGCTGCGGACCGTGCCCTTCGTCGGGCTGATCCCGCTGTTCATCATCTGGTTCGGGATCGGCGAGGCACCCAAGACCGCCATCATCACGCTCGGCGTGACGTTCCCGCTCTACCTCAACGTCTACGCCGGCATCCGTGGCGTGGACGCCCAGTTGATCGAGGCCGGGGAGTCCCTCGGGCTGTCCCGGTGGGGGCTCGTGCGGCACGTCGTACTGCCCGGCGCGCTGCCGGGCGCCCTGACCGGCCTGCGCTACTCACTCGGCATCGCCTGGCTGGCCCTCGTCTTCGCCGAGCAGGTCAACGCCGACTCCGGCATCGGGTTCCTGATGGTGCAGGCACGCGACTTCCTGCGGACCGACGTGATCGTGGTCTGTCTGATCGTCTACGCCTTTCTCGGCCTGCTCGCCGACTTCATCGTCCGTACCCTCGAAAGGCTGCTGCTGCAATGGCGACCGACGTTCACCGGCCGGTGAGCCCCGAGGCCACGCAGGCCGACCTGACCGCGGCGGGCACGCAGGCCGTGCACGTGGCCGGACTCACCCGCTCCTTCGACGGGCGTGCCGTCATCGACCGGCTCCAACTCGACGTGCGTCCGGGCGAGTTCGTCGCCCTGCTCGGCCGCAGCGGCTGCGGCAAGTCCACCCTGCTGCGCATCCTCGCCGGTCTCGACCGCGACATCGAGGGCACCGTCCTGGTGCCGCGCCGCAAGGCCGTCGCCTTCCAGTCGCCGCGGCTGATGCCGTGGAAGAAGGTGTGGCGCAATGTCTTGCTGGGCCTGCCCGGCAAGCCCGGCCGCGCGGTCGCCGAGCGGGCGCTGAAGGAGGTCGGTCTCGACCACCGTAGGGACGCCTGGCCCAAGACGCTCTCCGGCGGCGAGGCCCAACGTGCCTCGCTCGCACGGGCGTTGGTCCGCGAGCCCGATCTGCTGCTGCTCGACGAGCCGTTCGGCGCGCTCGACGCACTTACCCGCATCAAGGCGCAGCGTCTGGTGGGCGAGTTGTGGCAGCGGCGCGGCTGCGCGGTCCTGCTCGTCACGCACGACGTCGAGGAGGCCGTACTCCTCGCCGACCGTGTCCTCGTGATGGACGACGGGGTGATCGCGCACGAACAGCGCATCGACCTCGATCGCCCGCGCGACATCGCCGACCCCCGGTTCGCCGCACTGCGCGCCGGACTCCTGGAGCGCCTCGGCGTCGACACCGCCGCCGAAGCCGCCTGATCACCCTCCCCCAGAACGGAACCACCATGCGACGACGCCTCGTCCCCGCCGCGCTTCTCCTGCCCTTCTCGCTCCTGCTCACCGCCTGCGGCGGGAACTCGGCGGCCGAGACCTCGACAGGGATCGACGGCCAGGGCTCCCTCACGCTCAACGTCGGTGACCAGAAGGGCGGTTCGGAGGCCATCCTGCGCGCCGCCGGAGAGCTCAAGAACCTCGACTACAAGATCAAATGGTCCACCTTCACCTCCGGTCCGCCGCTGCTGGAGGCCGTCAACGCGGGGGCCGTCGACATCGGCGGCGTCGGCAACACACCGCCGGTCTTCGCGGCGGGCGCGGGCTCGAAGATCACCGCGGTGGCCGCGTTCAAGGGCACGTCCAAGGGCGACGCGATCCTCGTACCGAACGACTCGAAGCTGACGAGGCCCGAGCAGCTCAAGGGGAAGTCGATCGCCGTGGCGCAGGGATCCTCCGCCAACTACCAGCTCGTCGCGTCCCTCAAGGCGGCCGGGCTGAGCCTGGGCGACGTAGAGGTCAAGTATCTGCAACCGGCCGACGCACTGGCCGCGTTCACCGCCGGCAAGGTCGACGCGTGGGCCGTGTGGGACCCGTACACCTCGCAGGTGCTGCTGTCCAAGCAGGGCCGGATCCTGACGACCGGCGACGGGGTCACCAACGGGCTGACCTTCCAGGTGGCGGCGCCCTCCGCACTTGAGGACAAGAAGAAGGCCGCCGCCGTCAAGGACTACCTGGAGCGGCTGCGGCGGGCCACGACGTGGGTGTACGACCACCAGGAGGAGTGGGCCAAGGTCTGGGCGAAGGACACCGGGCTGCCCTACGAGGTCGCGCTCGCCTCGGTGAAGCGCACCAACGCCACCCGGGTCTCGGTCGCGGTGGACAAGCCGCTCATCGCCTCCGAGCAGGAGATCGCCGACACCTTCACCGAGCTGAAGCTCATCCCGAAGAAGGTGGACTTCGGCGACTTCGTGGACACGCGGTACAACGGCGACCTGCCGCCGTCGACCACGCGGGCCCGCACCTCGTAGACGTCACCGGGCGGACTGTCCCTGTCGGCGCGGGAGGGGTGCCGACAGGGACGGGCTCGGGGGGGAAGATCCGTGCCCCCGAGGTGGTTGGTAGAAGCGTGAACAATGCTGAGGCGGTCGAGGCGGTCGACGTAGTCGTCATAGGCGCTGGACAGGCGGGCCTGTCCAGCGCCTACCACCTGCGGCGCACCGGTTTCGAGCCGGGCCGTGACTTCGTCGTCCTCGACCACTCCCCCGGTCCGGGCGGCGCCTGGCAGTTCCGGTGGCCGTCGCTGACGTACGGCAAGGTGCACGGGATGCACTCGCTGCCCGGGATGGAGCTGACCGACGCCGACCCCGGGCGGCCGTCGTCGGAGGTGATCGCGGAGTACTTCGACACCTACGAGCGGACCTTCGACCTGCGGGTGCGGCGGCCCGTCGAGGTGCGTGCCGTGCGCGAGGGCCCGGACGGGCGGCTGCTCGTCGAGAGCTCGGCGGGGACCTGGGCCACGCGGGCCCTGATCAACGCGACCGGCACCTGGGACCGGCCGTTCGTGCCGCGCTACCCCGGCCAGGAGACTTTCCGGGGCCGGCAGTTGCACACGGCGCAGTACCCCGGGCCGCGAGAGTTCGCGGGTCAGCGGGTCGTCGTCGTGGGCGGCGGCGCCTCCGGCACCCAGCATCTGCTGGAGATCGCCCCGTTCGCGGCGGCCACCACCTGGGTCACGCGGCGCCCGCCGGTGTTCCGCGAGGGCCCCTTCACCGAGGACGTGGGCCGGGCGGCCGTCGCGCTCGTGGAGGAGCGGGTCCGCCAGGGCCTGCCGCCGAAGAGTGTGGTCTCAGTCACGGGGCTGCCGCTGAACGACGCCGTCCGGCAGGGGCTGGCGGACGGTGTCCTGGACCGCCGCCCCATGTTCGACCGGATCACCCCGGACGGCGTGGAGTGGAACGACGGGCAGCGGGTGGACGCCGACATCATCCTGTGGGCGACCGGCTTCCGCGCCGCCATCGATCATCTGGCCCCGCTGCACCTGCGCGAGCAGGGCGGCGGCATCCGGGTGGAAGGGACGCGCGCGATCGCCGACCCTCGCGTCCACCTGGTCGGCTACGGCCCCTCCGCCAGCACGATCGGCGCCAACCGGGCCGGCCGCGCGGCCGTACGGGACATCAGGCGGCTGCTGGCCGAGGAACCGGTGGCCGCGTGACGCGGCAGCCGGCCGGACCAGGATCCGTGTGACGTCCCGTCGGCTCACCCGGTCGCCTTCGGGCTCGCCTTCCGGTGGGCGTTGAACTCGGCGACGTTGCGCTGGTGTTCCGTGTAGTCGGCCGTGAAGCGGGTGTCGCCCGGCCTGACCGTGACGAAGTACAGCCAGTCGCCGGCGGACGGACCGATCGCGGCGCGCATCGCGTCGTCGCCCGGGTTGTCGATCGGCGTGGGCGGCAGGCCCATGCGCTGGTACGAGTTGTACGGGCTCTCGATCCGGGTGTCCGCCTCGGTCGTCCTGAGCGTGGAGCGCTTGAGGGCGTAGTTGATGGTGGAGTCCATCTGGAGCGGCATGCCGCGTTCGAGGCGGTTGAAGATGACCCGCGCCACCTTGCTCATGTCCGCCTTGGTGGCGGCCTCCGCCTGGACGATGCTCGCGATCGTGACCGCCTGATAGACATTCATGGCGTTGCGCTGCGCCCCGGCGGCGATCGGGGCGCCGCCGAACTTCTTGTTGGCGGTGTCGACCATGGCCGACAGCAGCGAATCCGACGTCGCCTTCTTCCCGTTCCGTTCGAGGGGATACGTCGCCGGGAAGAGGTAGCCCTCCGGGTTGCCGTCGGCGTCGTTCGGCAGCTTGAGATCGAGCTTGCCGAGGGACTTCTTCGTGGTACCGGACGGCAGGGCGAGGGCCTTGTCGACGGCGGCGTAGACCTGGCTCGCCCGCCAGCCCTCCGGGATCACCAGCGAGGTGGGCCGCGCCGCCTCCTCCTCGCCCATGACCAGCAGCGGCACCGCCACGGCGGTGCCTGCCACGACGGCGCCGGCGGCGATGAGAGCCATACGCCCCCGGCGCGTCAGTCGAATCGTGCTCCGTGGCGGAGTGTTGAAGTACATGCGGGAACGGTAACCCGCACATGGTCACAAACCCGGCATATCGTCACCCCGTCGGCTCCAGTTGGGCGTCGCGGCGGACCAGCGCCGCATAGCGCCCCTCCCGCTCCAACAGCTCCTCGTGCGTGCCCCGTTCGGCCACGTGCCCCGCGTCGAGCACCACGATCTGGTCGGCGCCCCGAATGGTGGACAGCCGGTGCGCGATGGTGACGGTGGTGCGGTTGGCGGACAGGGCGTCGATGGCCTCCTGGACGGCCTGCTCGGTGCGGGTGTCCAGGGCGCTTGTCGCCTCGTCGAGGATGAGGACCGGCGGGTCGCGCAGGATGGTGCGGGCGATGGCCAGTCGCTGCTTCTCACCGCCGGAGAAGCGGTGGCCGCGCTCGCCGACGACAGTGTCGTAGCCGTCGGGCAGGGACGCGATGTGGTCGTGGATCTGGGCGGCCTTGGCCGCCGCGTGCAGCTCGTCCTCGGTGGCGTCCGGCTTGGCGAAGCGCAGGTTGTCCGCGACCGAGGCGTGGAAGAGGTACGTCTCCTGCGAGACGACGCCGACCGCGCGGGCGAGGGTGTCGAAGTCGAGGTCGCGCACGTCCACCCCGTCGAGGGTGACCCGGCCGTCCGTCACGTCGTACAGCCGCGGCACGAGATGGCCGAGCGTCGACTTCCCGGCGCCGGTCGGACCGACGACCGCGAGGCTGCCGCCGGCCGGGACGGTGACGTCGATGCCGTCGAGGATCGGGCCGCTCTTGCCGTCGTAGCGGAACTCGACGTTCTCGAAGCGGACCTCGCCCAAGACCTGGTCCAGGCGGATGGGGTTGTCCCGCTCGGTGATGTCGATGGGCAGGTCGAGGTACTCGAAGATGCGCTGGAAGAGCGCGAGCGAGGCTTGGATCTGCACACCGGTGGACAGCAGGCTGACCGCCGGGCGGAACAGGCCCTGCTGGAGCGAGACGAACGCGACGATCGTGCCGATCGAGGCCTGCGGGCCGCCGGCCACGAGGACCACGCCGGCGGTCCAGTAGATGAAGGCGGGCATGGCGGCCATGACCATGGTGATGACGGCCATGCGCCAGCGGCCGGCCATGTTCGACCGCACCTCGAGGTCGACGAGCTGCTCGGACTCGTCGGCGAACGCCTTGGTCAGCGAGTCGGAGCGGCCCATCGTGCGGCCGAGCAGGATGCCGCTGACCGAGAGCGACTCGGTGACGGTGGCGGCCATCGCGGCCATCTGCTTCTGGCGCTCGGTGGTGATCTTCTTGCGTTCGTTGCCGACGCGGCGGCTGATCCAGACGAAGACCGGCAGCAGGAGCAGCGAGACGACGGTCAGCCGCCAGTCGAGGGCGATCATCGCGACGATCGTGGCGACCACGCTGGTCACGTTGGAGACCAGGGACGTCGCGGTGGAGGTGACGGTGGCCTGCATGCCGCCGATGTCGTTGGCGATGCGGGACTGGACCTCGCCGGTGCGGGTCCGGGTGAAGAAGGCGAGCGACATGCGCTGGAGGCGGCCGTAGACCGCGGTGCGCAGGTCGTGCATGACGCGCTGGCCGACGGTGGTGGAGATCAGGGTCTGAAGCACGCCGAAGACGCTGCTCAGGACGGCGCTGAGGATCATGCCGAGCGCGAGCAGGCTGAGCAGGCCGGTGCGGCCCTCGGGGATCGCGACGTCGAGGATCGCCTTGAGCAGGAACGGCGTGGCGACGCCGACCAGCGACGAGGCGCCGACCAGGAGGCCGACCACGGCGAGGCGGCCGCGGTAGGGACGGAAGAGTGTGAGGATGCGGCGCACCTGCCGGGGCTGTTCCTGCTGCGCGTCCTTCGCGGCGGGTGGCGTCAGGGTGGGTTCGCTGTCGGGGTGCATGGGCTCCTACGGAGGTGTGATGACGAGGACTGACGGAGCTTAGCTCATTGTTACCTATGCTCACAATGCACATGGTCCTGATATTGTTCCCGCATGACCACCTCCGATCCCGACGGCCCGCTCGCCGAGCAGCTGCTGCGCTTCACCCGCCGGGTGCACCGGATCCAGAAACGGCATCTGCAGGAGTGCGGCCTCGGCGTCACCCCGGCCCAGTCGCGCCTCCTGCGCACGCTCGCGCACTACGACTCGCCGCCACGGATGGCCGACCTCGCCGAGCGCCTGGAGGTGGTCCCGCGCGCGGTGACGACGCTGGTCGACGGGCTGGAGGCGAGCGGGAAGGTACGGCGGGCGCCGGATCCGACGAACCGGCGGGTGATCCGGATCGAGCTCACCGAGGACGGGCACGAGGCCCTGCGGGAGCTGCACGGTGCGCGACGGTCGGCGGCGCAGGAGATCCTGGCGCCGTTGACGGACGAGCAGCGGTCGGTGCTGGGGGAGCTGCTGGACACGTTGATCGACGGGGGCGGCGCGCGGGGGTGCTGAGCGAGCACAAAGGGCCGCGGCCACCGCTCCGTGTTGCTGGAGGGGTGGCCGCGGCCCTGGTCGTGCCGGACGTCAGCCGGCTTCGGCGGCCGTTTCCTTCTTGAGCTGCGCCTTCTCCGACCGCTCCGACCGCTCCGACTGCTCCGACTGCTCCGACCGCACGCTCCCGCCCTCGGCCGGTTCGTCGTCCTCCAGGTCGACCACGATCTCCCCGTCCAGGACCTTCTTCGCCCGCTCCCTGTCCAGCGCGCCCTCCCAGCGGGCGACCGCGAAGACCGCGACGCAGTTGCCGAGCAGGTTGGTGACGACGCGCATCGAGTCCATGATGCGGTCCACGCCGAGCAGCAGGGCGACGGCGCCGGCCGGGATGGCGCCCAGCGAGGACGCGGTCGCGGACAGGGCGAGGAACGCCGAGCCGGGGATGCCCGCCATGCCCTTGCTGGTCAGCATCAGCACCAGGACCACGGTGATCTGCTGACCGAGGCTCAGGTCCACCCCCACGGCCTGGGCGATGAACAGCGTGCCGATGGACAGGTAGAGCGAGGCGCCGTCGAGGTTGAAGGAGTAGCCCGTCGGCAGCACCAGGCCCACGGCGTCGTCACGCGCCCCCGCCTTGCGCAGCTTCTGCATCACCCGCGGCAGGACCGACTCGGTGGACGCGGTGCCGAGCGCGAGCAGCATCTCCTCACGGATGTAGCGCAGGAACTTCCACAGGCTGAGCCCGGTGACCGCCTTCAGGGCGAGCGCGAGGAGCGCGATGAACAGCGCGGCGGCCAGGTAGCACAGGACGATCAGCTTGCCGTACGTCTCGATCACTCCGAGCCCGTAATTGCCGATCAGGACGGCCATCGCACCGAACACAGCGATCGGAGCCAGCCGCATCACGAAGCCGACGATCGCGAAGATGATCTCCTGGGCCTGCTCGATGGCGGGCAGCACCTGCGGCACTTTGGTGTGGCCGAGGTGCAGCAGCGCCGCACCCACCAGGCAGGCCAGGACGAGCACTTGGAGCAGGGAGTTCTCCGCGAAGGCACCGATGAAGGAGGTCGGGATCGCCTCCAGCGCGAACTCGGTCGTCGAGGGCAGATGTCCGCCACCCGTCTTCGCGTCGACGGCCGAGGCGTCGAGCGTGGAGGGGTCGACGTGCATCCCGGCCCCGGGCTGGACCACGTTGGCGGCGAGGAGGCCGATGACCAGCGCGAGCGTGCTGGCGACCTCGAACCAGATCAGGGCCTTCAGCCCGATGCGCCCGAACGCCTTCAGATCACCGGCCTTGGCGATGCCGACGACGACCACACAGAACACGAGCGGCGAGATGATCGTCTTGATGAGCCGGATGAAACCGTCGCCGAGAGGCTGGAGATCCGAGGCGAACCCGGGCCACAGCTTCCCGACGACGATTCCGAGCACGAGCGCGCAGGCGACCTGCGCGAAGAGAGAGGTACGCAGCATGCGTGCGACGCGTCGCGGCAGGGACGGTACGGACGGCGGCACGGGCACTCCTTTGGGGACGACGGCACACAGAAGCCCCCTGGGACGGCCGGGACTTCTGCCATACGGAAAGCGCATTCCGTCCGATCACTCTGCGGGTGACGTTGATCCCGCACAAGACCGCCGTGTTGCTTCCGTGTAAATCACGCCCCGCGTGACGCGTCGCACACAACGCGCCTCAGCAGCGGCTTCGATCCTCGGTGAGCACTCCCTGAACGCTGGTCAGAGCGCGGTCATAGCAACCGCTTGAGCCGTACGACCGGTAGCGCTCGCTCGTCGTACCGACCGCGTGCCGCTGGTCACGCGGCACGTTCAGCGTCCATGAGGCGTCGCCCTCCACGGTGTCGTCGAGCCGCGACCACGCGATCCGTCGCCCGTCCTGGGTCGTCACCCGGGCGGCACGGTCACCGAGCGTCAGAACGGTGCGCAGTCGGTCGCCCGCGCCGATCGTGATCGAGCCGTCCATCGTGTACGTCCGCTGGGTGCGGCTCGTGCGGGCGGGTCCGCGTCCGTCGACGGTGACCGACTGGTCGTCCGTCCAGGTCGCGTCGAGGGCGTCCAGGTTCTCGCCGTCGGTCCAGCGGTGCACGGATCCGTTGGTGAGCGAGCGGCGCACGGTGGTCACCACCCGGCCGTGCGAGGTGTCGACGTACCCGGCGACGGTCAGCCGGTGACCGCCCTCGGTGTCCACCCGGTGCTCCGAACCGGGCGTGTAGGTCGAGGAGTTGGCGAGGTCGCCGGCCTGGTGCGTGGTGAGCTTCCCGGTGACGTGCGCGCGCTTCGCGTCCTGCCAGACGAGGACGTTCACGGGTGCGCTCCAGCCGCTCTGCCCCTCGGGGACGCCGACGACGGAGACGTCGACGCGATGCGGGCGGCCGTCGTTGAGGAGCCCGGCGAACGGCGTCAGGTCGTATTCGATCGGCTTGACGTCGAAGGCGCGCGGCCCCGGAGTGACGTACCAGAGGAAGGGGTTGGACCAGCCGCCCGTCCAGACGTGCGGGAACGGCGCGGCGATTCCGGCGAGTTGGCCGTCGACCTTGATCTGCACCTCGCGGTAGGGTCCGCCGGCCGCCTTGCAGGAGTAGGGCGCCGGGTCGGGCGCCGACAGGTACCAGAACTCCTCGCAGCCTCCGCCGGATCCGGTGGCGTACACCTCGGCGACCACGCGTTCGCTGTTGCGCGGGGTGGTGAGCGTGCCGTCGTGGAGGGTGAGGACGCGGTCGGGGGTGGCGGGGCCGCCATTGGCGGCGTCGGGGCCGCCCGGAGTGGCGTCGGCGTGGCCCGGAGTGGCGTCGGCGTGGTCCGGAGTGGCGTCGGCGTGGTCCGGAGTGGCGTCGGGGCGCTCTGTCGTGGCGTTGGGGCGCTCCGTCGTGGCGTCGGGGCGGCCGGTGTAGAACGTCAACGTGACCTTGACGTCGATGACTCCGGTGTAGGTGTCGTCGACGACGTTCCCGATGAGCATCTCGACGTCCTGACCGCGGCGCAGGGTGTCGCTGTAGCGCGTGACGTCCTTCTCCACTGACCACTCGATGCCGTCGGGCGACGGCTCCGGGGTCGACGTGCGGAAGATCTCGACCCCGCCGATCTGCAGATGGCCGAGCCGGTCGTACTGACGGCCCTTGACCTTGCCGTCCATCCGCAGCACGACCTTGCTCCAGCGGTCGCCGCAGCCGTCGGGCGGTGTGTAGGTGCCCTTGAACGGCGTGAAGTCGCGGAACTGCGCCTCGGCGACGGTGACCTGGCAGGACGTGCCGAAGGGCTTGGTGACGGGCGGGGCGGCGGTGATGGGGTCGTGCCAGTCGGTGCCGAACTCTGAGGGGATGTCGGTGAGTTGGGCCGCAGGGGCCGGACCCGCTCCGAGGAGGGTGCCCGCCAGGAGGGTGACCCCCGCGACGCCACCTGCGAGCATGGACATGCCTATCCGTCTCTTCATGGGCGGTGTTCTACGGGGAGTCGTGCATCCGACGCAATGCGGCCTTCCGCGTCAGTGCGAGGCTTTCAGGTCGGCCCTGTCCCCCATCACCACCACCGGGTGCCGGTCCGGATCGAGCGTGCGCAGCAGATGCTCCATCGCCGATTCGGACAGACTCACGCAGGCCGACGTACCGCTGCCGTGGTCCATGTGCAGCCAGATGCTGCCGCCCTTGTCGTATCCCTCGGGGCGGGTGGGGTCGTTGGGCGGCGTGCCCTTGACGCGGTTGTAGTCGATGGCGATGACGTAGTCGAAGTCGTGCCAGTACGACTTCGCCCACCAGCGCGGCGCCGCGAGGGCGGCCGACCGCGTGTACGGCAGTCCGGCCCCGGGGTTCTTCCGTACGCCGCCCGCGTCGCTGAGCGTGAACACGCCGACGGGACTGCGGTTGTCGCCCTCGTGGTGGTCGGTGGTCCAGCCCCTCTTGCCGTTGTGCGCGGGCCAGGAGCGGACGCGCTCCCAGGTGGTGCCGTGCTTCGTGTAGAGCACGGCGGTGGCGTCCGGGGAGTCCTTGGCGTCGCCGTAGACCGCCAGAACCTGGCGCGAGTCGGCGGGGATGCGTCGCTGCCAGCGGTCGCCCACGCCCGGGATGCGCGTCGGATCGGCGGCGGCCGAGCGCCCCGGCGCGGCCTTGCCGGCCTCCGCACCGGTGCCGTCGCGCGCTCCGTCCCGCGCGCCGTCGCACGCGGTCAGGGTCGCGATCGCCAGCAGGGATCCGAGGGCCGCCGTCGCGACCGTCGCGCGCCATGCTCCGCCGCTCCGCATCGGTCCATGGTCGCACCGCGTTCGGCGCGGGGGCCGGAACTGAGCGGCCTCATGGAAAACCGTTTGCGTCCTGCCACGCCGCGACGCGAACCTGTCACGGTTTGCTGCCGCCGTGCGCTTCCCGTTCCGTTCCGCGCAGGCGTCCGTCGACCGACCCCCATCCCTCCCCCCACTGACACGAGCCACTGGGACGTCATGCAGATTCAAGACCTTCCGTACCCCGACCCAGGTGTGCCGGACGCACGCTCGGGTCCCCGATTCCTGTGGTGGCTCTTCAGGAACCAACTGGGCGGCCAGCTCAAGGCCCTGGCCTGGGGACTCCTGCACTTCCTGTCCGTCTCCGCGCTCCCGTTCTGCGTCGGCGTCGCCGTGCAGGCCGTCATCGACCGTTCGGGCACGCGACTCGCCCTCGCGGGCGGGCTCCTGGCCCTGTGCTGCGCCGGCAACGCGATCGGCGAGACCTTCCTGCACCGCACCGCCGTCACCAACTGGATCACGGCCGCCGCCCGCGTCCAGCAGGTGCTGGCCCGCAAGACCGCGCAGCTGGGCTCGGCCCTGACCCGGCGCGTCGCGGCCGGTGAGGTGGTGGCCGTCTCCACGGGTGACGTCGAGAAGATCGGCTGGTTCGTCGAGGCCTGGTCACGGTTCACCGCAGCGGCCGTCACCATCGTGGTGGTCTGCGTCGGCCTCGTCTTCTACCAGCCCGCTCTCGGGACGGTCGTCGCCGTGGGCCTGCCCGTACTCGCCGTCGCCGTGCTGCCGCTGCTGCCCCGCGCGACCCGGCGGGCCGACCTCCAGCGCGAGAAGGCCGGCCGCGCCACGGAGCTGGCCTCCGACACCGTCGCCGGCCTGCGCGTCCTGCGTGGCATCGGCGGCGAGGAACTCTTCCTCGCCCGCTACCGCCGCGCCTCCCAGGAGGTACGCCACGCGGCCGTGCGCAGCGCCCGGATGTGGTCCCTGATCTCGGCGATCCAGGTGCTGATGCCGGGGCTGCTGCTGATCGCGGTGGTCTGGTACGGCGTCCACCTGGCCCGCGACGGCCGGGTGAGCATCGGTGAACTGGTCGCCGTCTACAGCTCGATCATGATCCTCACCTATCCGCTGCGGCACTTCGAAGAGATCGCCATGGCCTATTCCTTCTCGCGGCCCTCGGCCCGGCGCGCCGCCCGCGTGCTGGCACTGGAGCGGGCCACCGACACCGGCGGATCCCGCGACGGGGCGCAGGTACCAACCGGGGATCTGTACGACCCGGCCACCGGGCTCCTCGCGCCCGCGGGCCGGCTCACCGCCGTGGTGTGCGGCGACCCGGACGCGGCGGGGCGGCTGGCCGAACGGCTGGGCGGACACCCCTCCGAGGAGGGCACCTCGGTACTGCTGGGCGGCGTCCCGCTCGACGAGCTGCCGCTCGACCGCGCCCGTACGGCCGTCCTCGTGCAGGACAAGGATCCGGTGCTGCTCTCCGGCACGCTGCGCGAACTGCTCGACGTGCCCAGGTCGGGCGACATCGGCGCCGAGGAGGCGCTGGCAGCCGCGCAGTGCGAGGACGTCCTGGCCGCACTGGTCCAGGGGTCGCTCGACGCCGAGGACCCGATGGACGCGCGGATCACCGAGCGCGGCCGGTCCCTGTCCGGGGGCCAGCGCCAGCGCCTGGCACTCGCCCGGTCGCTGATCACGGACCCGGGTGTGCTCGTCCTGGACGAGCCGACCTCGGCCGTCGACTCGCACACGGAGGCACGGATCGCGCAGGGCATGCGGAACCTGCGGGCCGGGCGCACGACGGTGGTGTTCACCTCGTCTCCCCTGCTCCTGGACCTCGCCGACCGGGTGGTCCTCGTCCACGAGGGCGAGGTCGCGGCGGTCGGCGTGCACCGCGAGCTGGTGCACGCCGAACCCCGGTACCGGGCCGTGGTGACCCGGGAGACCGAGGAGGAGGCGGCCCGCAGCGAGGCTCTCGGTGAGGCTTTGCGTGAGGCTCCGGGTGAGAAGACAACCCACAAGGACGGACCGGCCAAGGGGTCCGCGCTCGACGACGTACTGAAGGAACTGGAAGAGATCGAGGAGTCGGCATGATCGGCGTTGCGCCACCGGAGTACGACCCGGCGGCCCCGACGACGGCGAACACCCTGCCGGTCGGCGCTCCCGCGACCGTACGCGCCTATGTGGCGGAGCTGTTCCGACGGCACCGCCACGCCCTCCTGCTCCTCATCGCCGTCAACACGGTCGCCGTGGTGGCCTCGATGGCGGGGCCCTGGCTGCTGGGCGCTCTGGTGGAACGGGTGTCGGACAAAGTCCCCGAGCGCGAACTCCATCTGGAGCTCACCCTCGGGCTGTTCGCGGTCGCGCTCGTCATCCAGGCCGTGTTCGTACGGCAGGTACGGCTGCGCGGGGCGATGCTCGGCGAGCGGATGCTGGCCGATCTGCGCGAGGACTTCCTCGTCCGGTCGGTCGGGCTGCCGCCCGGCGTCCTGGAACGCGCCGGGACGGGCGACCTGCTCTCCCGGATCACGACGGACATCGACCGGCTGGCCAACGCGATGCGCGAGGCGGTGCCCCAGCTGGCGATCGGCGTGGTGTGGGCGGCCCTGCTGCTCGGCGGACTGATCGTGACCGCGCCGCCGCTCGCGGCCGCCGTGCTGCTCGCCGTGCCGCTGCTGGTGATCGGCTGCCGCTGGTACTTCAAGCGGGCACCGGCCGCCTACCGCTCGGAGGCCGCCGGGTACGCCGCCGTGGCCGCCGCACTCGCCGAGACCGTGGACGCCGGGCACACCGTCGAGGCGCACCGCCTGGGCGGGCGCCGGGTCGAACTCTCGGAGCTGCGGGTCAAGCAGTGGACCGCGTGGGAGCGGTACACCCTCTGGCTGCGGTCGGTGCTCTTCCCGATCGTCAACGTCACCCATGTGACCGTCCTCGCGTCCGTCCTGATGATCGGCGGTGTCTTCGTCCTCCAGGGCTGGATCGGGGTCGGTCAGCTGACGACCGGTGCGCTGATCGCGCAGATGCTGGTCGACCCGGTGGGACTGATCCTGCGCTGGTACGACGAGCTCCAGGTGGCCCAGGTGTCGCTGGCCCGCCTGGTCGGCGTCCGGGACATCGAGCCGGACATCGGGGACACCGAGCTCGCGCCCGACGGCCGAGACGTGCACGCCGACCGGGTGCACTTCGGCTACCTGGAGGGCGTGGACGTGCTGCGCAAGGTCTCCCTGGAGGTCGCGCCCGGCACCCGGCTGGCCCTGGTCGGCCCCTCGGGCGCCGGCAAGTCCACGCTGGGTCGCCTGCTCGCCGGCATCTACGCACCCCGGGACGGCCGGATCACCCTCGGCGGGGCCGAACTGTCCCGGATGACCGCCGAGCGGGTCCGCTCCCATGTGGCCCTGGTCAACCAGGAGCACCACGTGTTCGTGGGCTCCCTGCGCGACAACCTGCTCCTGGCCCGCACGGACGCGACCGACGCCGAGCTGTGGGCGGCACTGGGCGCGGTCGACGCCGATGCGTGGGCACGTGCCCTCGACGACGGCCTCGACACCGAGGTCGGCTCGGGCGGCTTCGCGCTCACTCCGGCCCAGGCTCAGCAGATCGCCCTGGCCCGCCTGGTGCTGGCCGACCCGCACACGCTGGTCCTGGATGAGGCGACGTCCCTCCTCGACCCGCGCGCCGCCCGCCACCTGGAGCGCTCCCTGGCCCGCGTCCTCGACGGCCGCACGGTCGTCGCCATCGCCCACCGCCTCCACACCGCTCACGACGCGGACGTCATCGCCGTCGTGGAAAACGGCCGGATCAGCGAACTGGGCAGCCATGAGGAACTCGTCGGGGCGGACGGGGCGTATGCGGCGCTGTGGCGGTCGTGGCACGGGTGAGTGGGGGGGGGAGCGGCGGGGGCGGCTGGTGGTCCGGGGGAGTACCGGTGGGGCGAGCGCGGTCGGGCGACCCGGGTGGCTTGCCCTTCTCCCCCGCCCTCGTCGTGACCCTCGCTTTCCAGGTCAGCCAGGTTTCCTGACCTCGGTGTGCGGTCAGGTGCGGGCGTGGGGCGCCGCCGAGCGGCCGGAGCCCGGGGATGGGAGGGAGCAGGCCCTCCGTCCACGACGGCCGCCTTGGCCGGCCATGACGGTTGCCTTGGCTCACCATGCGGGAGGCCCGTCGGCCGAGGTGGGGAAACCTGGCAGTGACCGGCGGCGCCACTCGGCGTGACCGGGGGCAGGACCGACCGCGGCCGGGGGCAGGACCGACCGCAGCGGGGACGGGACGTCCATAGTCGGCATGCCGAGTCAGGCCCCGCCGCCTCCGCCCGGCGCGACGGCACGGAACCGGCCCCGGTGCATCCGGAGTGCTCGCCCCTGCCCGTGCCGTTGCGCCGGGGCGAAAAGGGGTGGAAGGCTGGATAGAGGCACCGGTTCGGGGAGCACCCGGGAACCTCGTGGTTCGCGCCGGGTGCGGCCTGTGCTCCGCGCCGCGACGGCCCGTCGCTCGCCGCGGTGGGTTCGGGCCCGTCCGCATCACCTGGAGGTACCCGTGAACAGCGCCGAGGGATGGGGTGACGACGTCTACCAGCCCGACGCTTCCGATCAGCGTGAGGACACGGGGCTGCTGGACGCGGAGGACACCCTGGAGGACGACGGCGTCGACGACCCCCTGGACCGGGGTTGGTCCCCTCCGGACCGACCGTGGGCGGTGGAGCACGACGGTGTCACGGCCGCCGAGCGCCGACAGGGCGAGACCCTGGACCAACGGCTCGCCGAGGAGATACCGGACCTTGCCACGCCGGACGGCGACGGCATGGGCGACGCCGAGGGCACCGATGGGGAACTCCTCGACAACGAGGTCGGCTCCCTGCGCTCGGGCCGCCTCGTGGCACCCGACGAAGGCGCCCACGAGGACGAGGAGAGCGCGCTCGTCGCGACGGACGTGGGCATCGACGGCGCGGCGGCGTCGGCCGAGGAAGCCGCTATGCACATCGTCGACGAGGACTCCCTGTAGGCCTGACGCCCAAGGCCCCCGTGCGACCGACGCCCGCACGCTCCGTCCGGCAGTCCCCGCAGCCGCAGTCGCCACGCCAACGGCCTCATCCGCGGCCCCCACACCGTCGGCCTCGCCGATGCCGCTACCAGAGGAGTTCGCATGCAGCAGGACAAGCAGCCCGACTACCACCCGGTCGTCTTCCGCGACCGCGCCGCAGGCTACGCCTTCCTGACCCGGTCCACCGCGACGAGCGAGCAGACCATCGAGTGGGACGACGGCGAGACCTACCCGGTCGTGGACGTGGAGATCTCCTCGGAGAGCCATCCCTTCTACACCGGCAAGGCCCGAACGGTGGACACCGAGGGCCGCGTCGCCGCCTTCGAGCGGCGCTACGGCGGTGGAACGGGAGAAGGCGGATGATCCGGCCGGGACACGGGTGAGCACACCGAGGGTCGATGGTGTTGCACGGGTGAGCACACCGTGGATCGATGGTGTGCGGCCACCCGGTCCCGCAGGCGGTGCACCGCAGCGGTGCCGGGCCGGCCGCCGCCCGCTCAGATCACGTTGAGCGCAGCCGCACAGCCCAAGCCGCCGAGCACCATGAACACCGGCATCAGCACCTTGAGCTCGACCCAGCTGCCGGCCCGGAACCGTATGGCCTTCGGCGGCCCGAGCGGGTACCAGCGCTTGCGGCCCACCGGGATCGGCCACAGGATCGGGCAGCCGGACACCGTCAGCGCGTCCCCGATGTCGTGCACCAGCGCGCCCAGGACGATGGGCAGCCCCAGCCACAGGTACTCCTGGCCGGGCGCCGTGAACAGCCAGTCCGAACCGTTGCCCGGCTTGTCCAGCACGCCTGCGAGGATCCACGCGCTGGTCGCCGCCAGCAGCCAGACCAGGACATCGGCGCTGGAGCCCCGGGTCGCCCGCCACAGCAGGCCTTCGATGGCCAGCACCATGTGCGCGAAGAGGATCGCCAGCACCGCCCAGCGGCCGCCGGTGATCGCCAGGGCGGAGGCACCCGCTCCGATCAGGACCGCCCACAGCCAGGTGTGCGTGAGCGTGCGATGACCACCGGAGCGACGCGGATCGCCCTGCTTCTTCGTGGCCTTGTAGACGGCGTACGACAGCTTGTCGACGATCTCGCACAGCCAGCGCGACAGCGGACCGAAGGCCCGCGAGATCGTGGCCGCCTTGTGGTCGAGGTCCGGGGCGAGTGCGGCTCCGGCGCAGATCAGCGCCCCGGCGAGCAGCACGGGCCAGGGCATTCCGTGCCCGGCCGCCGCGGCGGCCGCTCCGACCCCGAGCCAGGCTGCGGCGCCCGACAGTGAGTGTGCTGGTCCCATCATGGCCGTTTCCCGCCCCATTCCTCGTGTGCCGCTGTCCAGTTGACCGGGTGCGCTGACGTGTCGTCGGCGACACAGCGTAGCGTTCGCGATCTTCGGCCTCGCAGCCGATTCCCCGATGAGGGAGGAGGGCAGGCAAGATGGGTGGGTGACCCTCATCGATCAGCTGCCGCCGACTGCCGACCCCGACGCCCTGTACGAAGCCTTCGAGTCGTGGGCCCAGGAGCGCGGCCTCACCCTCTATCCCCACCAGGAGGAGGCGCTGATCGAGGTGGTCTCCGGTGCGAACGTGATCGTGTCGACGCCCACCGGCTCCGGCAAGAGCATGATCGCGGCGGGCGCCCACTTCGCGGCGCTGGCCCGGGACGAGGTCACCTTCTACACCGCTCCGATCAAGGCGCTGGTGTCGGAGAAGTTCTTCGAGTTGTGCAAGATCTTCGGCACCGAGAACGTCGGCATGCTCACCGGCGACGCGTCCGTCAACGCCGACGCGCCCGTCATCTGCTGCACCGCCGAGGTGCTCGCGTCGATCGCGCTGCGCGACGGCAAGGGCGCGGATGTCGGCCAGGTCGTCATGGACGAGTTCCACTTCTACGCCGAGGGCGACCGGGGCTGGGCCTGGCAGATCCCGATCCTGGAGCTCCCGCAGGCGCAGTTCATCCTCATGTCGGCCACGCTCGGCGACGTCTCGATGTTCGAGGAGGACCTCACGCGGCGCACCGGCCGCCCGACGTCGGTGGTTCGCTCGGCGACCCGGCCCGTGCCGCTGTCCTACGAGTACAAGCTCACCCCGCTCACCGAGACTCTGACGGAGCTGCTGGACACCAGGCAGGCGCCGGTCTACATCGTGCACTTCACGCAGGCGCAGGCCGTGGAGCGCGCGCAGGCGCTGATGAGCATCAACATGTGCTCGCGCGAGGAGAAGGACCAGATCGCCGAGCTGATCGGCAACTTCCGCTTCACCACCAAGTTCGGCCGCAACCTCTCCCGTTACGTCCGGCATGGCATCGGTGTCCATCACGCCGGCATGCTGCCGAAGTACCGGCGCCTCGTGGAGAAGCTCGCGCAGGCCGGTCTGCTGAAGGTCATCTGCGGCACCGACACGCTCGGCGTCGGCGTCAACGTGCCCATCCGCACGGTGCTGTTCACGGCCCTGACCAAGTACGACGGCAGCCGCGTCCGCACGCTGCGCGCCCGTGAGTTCCACCAGATCGCCGGCCGCGCCGGGCGGGCGGGCTTCGATACGGCGGGCTTCGTGGTGGCGCAGGCTCCCGAGCACGTCATCGAGAACGAGAAGGCGCTCGCCAAGGCCGGCGACGACCCGAAGAAGCGCCGCAAGGTGGTCCGCAAGAAGGCGCCCGAGGGCTTCGTGGGGTGGACGGAGAACACCTTCGAGAAGCTCATCGCCTCCGAACCGGAGCCGCTGACGTCCCGTTTCCGCGTCACGCACACCATGCTGCTGTCGGTGATCGCCCGGCCCGGCAACGCCTTCGAGGCGATGCGGCATCTGCTGGAGGACAACCACGAGCCGCGCAAGCAGCAGCTGCGGCACATCCGGCGCGCGATCGCGATCTACCGCTCGCTGCTGGACGGCGGCATCGTCGAGAAGCTGGACGAGCCGGACGCCACGGGCCGCATCGCCCGCCTCACCGTCGACCTTCAGCAGGACTTCGCGCTGAACCAGCCGCTGTCCACGTTCGCGCTGGCCGCGTTCGAGCTGCTCGACCCGGAGTCGCCGTCCTACGCCCTCGACATGGTGTCCGTCGTCGAGTCCACGCTGGACGATCCGCGGCAGATCCTCGTCGCTCAGCTGAACAAGGCGAAGGGCGAGGCCGTCGCCGCGATGAAGGCGGACGGCGTCGAGTACGAGGAGCGCATGGAGCGCCTCCAGGACATCACCTACCCCAAGCCCCTGGAGGAGCTGCTCTTCCACGCGTACGACACGTACCGCAAGAGCCACCCGTGGGTCGGTGACCACCCGCTGTCGCCGAAGTCCGTCATCCGGGACATGTACGAACGGGCGATGTCCTTCACCGAGTTGGTGTCCTTCTACGAGCTGGCCCGCACCGAGGGCATCGTGCTGCGCTACCTCGCCAGCGCCTACAAGACCCTCGACCACAACATCCCCGACGACCTCAAGTCCGAGGACCTCCAGGACCTGATCGAGTGGCTCGGCGAGATGGTCCGCCAGGTCGACTCCAGCCTGCTCGACGAGTGGGAGCAGCTCGCCAACCCGGAGGAGATGACCGCCGAGGAGGCCCAGGAGAAGGCCGACGAGGTCAAGCCGGTCACCAACAACGCCCGCGCTTTCCGCGTCCTCGTCCGCAACGCCATGTTCCGCCGTGTCGAGCTCGCCGCCCTCGACCAGGTGGAGGAGCTGGGCGAGATGGACGCCGACGCCGGCTGGGACGCCGACGCGTGGGGCGAGGCGATGGACAAGTACTGGGACGAGTACGACGATCTCGGCACCGGACCCGACGCCCGCGGCCCGAAGCTCCTGGTCATTGAGGAGGAGCCGGCGAATCGTCTGTGGCGGGTCCGGCAGATCTTCGACGACCCGAACGACGACCATGACTGGGGCATCAGCGCGGAGGTCGACCTCGCCGCCTCGGACGCGGAGGGCCGCGCCGTGGTTCAGGTCACCGACGTAGGCCAGCTGTGAGCACAGGAGAATCCCACCCATGACGTCCAACCCGGCCGAGAGGCTCGTCGACCTGCTCGACCTGGAGCAGATCGAGGTCAACATCTTCCGGGGCCGCAGCCCGCAGGAGTCCCTGCAGCGGGTCTTCGGCGGCCAGGTGGCCGGCCAGGCGCTGGTCGCCGCCGCGCGCACCACGGAAGGCGATCGTCCCGTGCACTCGCTGCACGCGTACTTCCTGCGCCCGGGACGGCCGGGTGTGCCGATCGTGTACCAGGTCGAACGGGTGCGGGACGGCAGGTCGTTCACGACCCGCCGGGTCACCGCCGTGCAGCAGGGCCGCACGATCTTCAATCTCACCGCCTCCTTTCACAAGCCTGAGCAAGGGAGCTTCGAGCACCAGCTGCCGCCGGCCCGGAAGGTCCCGGACCCGGAGTCGCTGCCCACGGTCACCGACGAGATCCGGGAGCATCTGGGCACGCTGCCGGAGCAGTTGGAGCGGATGGCCCGGCGTCAGCCCTTCGACATCCGCTATGTCGACCGGCTGCGCTGGACCGAAGCCGAGGTCAAGGACGCCGAGCCGCGCAGTGCGGTGTGGATGCGCGCGGTCGGGCCGCTGGGCGACGACCCGGTCGTGCACACCTGCGCGCTGACCTACGCCAGCGACATGACCCTCCTGGACGCCGTCCGGATCCCCGTCGAACCCCTGTGGGGCCCGCGGAGTTTCGACATCGCGTCGCTGGACCACGCCATGTGGTTCCACCGGCCGTTCCGCGCGGACGAGTGGTTCCTGTACGACCAGGAGTCGCCGATCGCTACCGGCGGACGCGGCCTCGCCCGTGGGCGGATCTACGACCTGGAGGGACGCCTGCTCGTGTCCGTCGTCCAGGAGGGACTGTTCAGGGCGCTGTAGTCCGAGGAGTTGTGCGCCGGAGCCAGCTCAGCAGGCCGCGTGGCGGCTGCGGCTCCTGCGGGCGGGGCGGCCCGATGTGCCGGGGGTGTGCCGGCGCGGGGGCCCGCTCGGCCGTTGGACGGGGCGCGGGCCGCATGTCCCGAGCTTCCGCCAGGACCGCCGTCAGGTCGGCACGTAGCAGGCTGATCTCGTCCGGGTCGTCCGCCGTCATGATCCTCTCGGCGATGAGGGAGGAGGGCGACCCCGGGGCGCCGGATGCCGGTGGCCCCGGCCGGAAGCGGTTCAGGTGGGAGCGTTCATAGGGGTCCGGGACGATCTCCGCGATCTGGACGGGATCGAGGAAGGCGGCCAGCGCGCCTGCGCTCTCCCACGGGTCCTCGGCCTGGCGCAGCAGGAATCCGCGGTGGCGCCCGCGCCAGTTGCGCGGACGCAGGTCCACGCCCGAGTCCAGCATGCCGCGCAGTCCTTCGGGCATACGACGGTCGTTCAGCAGCGAGGCGTGGTTCTCTTCAGCGGCGAACCGCTTCAACTCCTCGGCCAGATACAGCCAGACCACGGCCCGATAACGGTTCAGATACCACTTCACCGGCACCACCAGACCCAGGCGGGCGAGACGCGTGAACCTGCCGGCGGGCACGTCCATGACGTCCGCGCCCTCTGTCGTGCCGACGACGTGGACACGGTCCAGCAGGGAGCCGGGGAAGCCGTCCCCCGAACCCACCCGGTCGATCTCGGACCGTGGGACGCGTCGGCCCCCACCTCCCTCGTCCGGCACCGTCCGGATGAGCCCGAGATGGATGGCGAGCTCCAACTCCCCTCGCTTCAGCCCCAGTTCCCGGGCCGCGCGACTCGGCGTGCAGGCGGAGCGGTGCGTGTTCGTGATGGTGTCGCCCGACATGGTCGATCTCCCCCGTGGAGTCAGTGGCTCACGCTCCGTGCGCTCGCCGTGACAAAACCGTAGCCGCTCCGCCGATTCTCGTGGCGAGCCTGTGGATAACTTCGCGGGGGAAGGCGAAACAGCAGGTCAGAGGTCTGTGAGTGGTGCCCGTTCGGGCTGTCGGGCGTCGACGTCGAGGTGCTCGCCGACCCGGTTGACGAGCAGGGTCATCTCGTAGGCGATCTGGCCGATGTCGGCCTCCGCGGCGCTGAGCACGCACAGACAGCTGCCGGTGCCCGCCGCGGTGACGAACAGCACGGCGTCGTCGAACTCCACCATCGTCTGACGCACTCTGCCCGCGCCAAAGTGCCGTCCCGATCCCTTGGCCAGGCTGTGCAGCCCTGACGAGACGGCGGCGAGGTGCTCGGCGTCCTCACGCCGCAGGCCCGTGCTCGCACCGGTCACGAGACCGTCGTTCGACAGCACCAGCGCGTGTCGCACGTGGTCGACGCGTTTTGTCAGATCGTCCAGCAGCCAGTCGAGCCCCTGGTTCTGAGCCATGGTCCGGTCTCCCCGTGTAGATGTCTCCCCCTGCACCGGAGGAACTCTTCGCCACCCTTCCTGACGATCCGTCCCTCGGGCAAGGAGGATGGGGGCATGGCGAAGAAGATGACCGATGAGGAATGGCGGGCGTTCGTCTCGCACGGCACGCGCACCGGAAAGCTGTCGACCGTGCGGGCCGACGGGAGTCCGCATGTGACGCCGATCTGGTTCGTGCTCGACGGGGACGAGTTGGTGTTCAACACCGGCAGTTCGAGCGTGAAGGGGCGCAATCTGGTGCGGGACGGCCGGGTGGCGCTGTGTGTGGACGACGACCGGCCGCCGTACTCCTTCGTGGTGATCCAGGGCCGTGCCCGGGTCTCGGAGGATCTTGAGGAGCTGAGGCGCTGGGCCGGTCGCATCGGCGCGCGTTACATGGGTGAGGAGCGCGCGGAGGAGTTCGGCGCCCGCAACGGCGTCTCCGGTGAACTCCTCATCCGCGTCACGATCGACAAGGTGCTCGCCGAGCAGGACGTCGCCGACTAGCAGCGGTCCGACGGCCGGTCGACCCCCGACGAGGGCACGGTCGAATCCGGTCAGCCGACGGAGTTGAGCAGCCGGGCGGTGTGCATCCGCCCGGCGTACTCCACGAGTCGGATCAGCACCTCCTTCCCCGAGTCACGATCCCGGGCGTCGCAGAGCACGACCGGCGTTCCGCCGTCGAGGTCGAGGGCGCGTGAGACGTCCCCGGCTCCGTACGTCCGGGCGCCCGCGAAGCAGTTGACGGCCACGACGAACGGGATGTGCCGGTGCTCGAAGTAGTCCACGGCGGGGAAGCAGTCCTCCAGGCGCCGGGTGTCCGCGAGGACCACCGCGCCCAGGGCTCCCTGCGACAGCTCGTCCCACAGGAACCAGAAGCGGTCCTGCCCCGGGGTGCCGAACAGGTACAGCGACAGGCCTGACCGGATGGTGATGCGTCCGAAGTCCATGGCGACGGTCGTGGTGACCTTCTGGGCCACACCGCCGGTGTCGTCCACCAGTTGTCCGGCCTCGCTGAGCATTTCCTCGGTGCGCAGCGGTCTGATCTCGCTGACCGCGCCCACCAGGGTGGTCTTGCCCACGCCGAACCCACCGGCGACAAGTATCTTGAGCGCCAGGGCCGACGTGTCGCCGTCGGAGGCGTCGGAGTGCTCGGAGACCATGGATCACTTCTCTCGGGTGTACTGGCATCGGTGGACGTCGCTGTGCGCAGTCGGCATGTCGCCGTGCGAAGTCAGCATCATGGCAACTGGCGCTGCCCTTCGTGGGTTGGATCGCTTATTGACCGCATCTACAGCGCTCGCAGTCCTTCGATCACCTCGCGCAGAATCCGTTCGTCAGGCAGCTGCGCGGGCGGTATCGGACGGCTGACGGTGACGTGGCCCCGCTCCAGGAGGTCGCCGAGGAGCACCCTGACCACGCCCACGGGGAGATCTGCGCCCGCGGCGAGTTCCGCGACCGACTGCGTCTCGGGCCGGCACAGCTCGATGAGGGCCCGGTGCTCCGGCCCGAGGGCGGTGTCGTCGTCGGTGCCCCGTGCGGTGCCGGCCAGCGTGACGAGGGCGATCAGGTCGAAACGCACCCCGGAGGGGCCCGACTTGGTACGTCCGCCCGTCACCGCGTACGGGCGGACCAGGGGCCCGGCCTCGCCGTCGTACCACTGGCTGCCCTGCTCGTGCGGGGCGTCCTTCGTGTCGTCGGTCATGTGCGCGGACCGCCCTTCCGGCTCATCGCGAGGCAGGCGGTCGCGCGGCGGCCCGCGTCGGCGTGCAGAGATGCTCACCGACCCGCTTGACCAGCCGCGCCATCTCGTACGCCACGAGTCCGATGTCGGCGGTCACGGCGCTGAGCACGGCGATGCAGGAGCCGTCGCCCGCGGCCGCGACGAACAGGAAGGCGTCGTCCATTTCCACCATGGTCTGGCGGACGCCGCCGGCGCCGAAGTGCCGGCCCGTGCCCTTGGCCAGGCTGTGGAAGCCGGAGGCGACCGCGGCGAGATGTTCGGCGTCCTCGCGGCGCAGACCGGTGGACGCGCCGACGGCGAGTCCGTCGTTGGACAGCACGACGGCGTGCCGCACCTCGCTCACGCGCACCACCAAGTCGTCCAGTAGCCAGTCGAGTTCGCCGGAGCGCTGGGCGGCTCTCATGCTCGGATCCTGGATCATGCGGGGTCTCCTTCGGTGCTGTCGCCGTGCGGTGCGGATTCGGGGTCGCCGCCGCGACCGGGCTGCCTGCCACCGCCGCGCGCCCAGCCGTCGCGGTAGGCCGTCATGCGGTCCCTGACGACTTCGGGGGTGCGCCGGTCGTCTTCGTGCATCGCGGTCGACCCCGCGTGTTCCTCGGGGCGTCCCTCCCGCAGTTGGGGCGCGAGGCTCGCCTGGCGTACGCGGCGCGGGAGGTCGTCGGAGGCTTCGGAGTCGTGCGGTGGGCGGTGCAGTCTCAAGGTGGTGACTCCGGGGGGTGCGGTGTGGTTCCTGGTCTCCGCGGCGGCCGGCGCGACCGTCGCGGGAGCAACCAGCGCCGGCCGGTCGGCGGCCGCCTGGACGGGCTCCTGCTGCCGGTCGGGTGCGGTCACGCGCGCGTACTCGTGTTCCGCCGGCCGCTGGGCGTCCGCCGTCGCGGCGGGGGAACGTTCCGCCGAAGCGCTGTGCAGCAGGGCGGTGGGCAGCAGGACGACCGCGGTCGTGCCGCCGTAGGGCGAGGTGCGCAGGTGCACCTTGATGCCGTGCCGGGCCGCGAGCCTGCTGACCACGAAGAGGCCCAGTCGGTCGCTGTCGAACAGGTCGAGTGCCTCGGACTGTTCGATGCGCCGGTTGGCCTCCGCCAGGGTCTCCTTGCCCATCCCCAGCCCACGGTCCTCGACCTCGACGGCGTATCCGTTGCCGACGGGCTCGCCGGTGATGCGCACGCGCGTGTGGGGAGGCGAGAACTGGGCGGCGTTCTCGACGAGTTCGGCCAGCAGGTGGGTGAGGTCTGCGACGGCCGCGCCGATGATGGAGGCCTCGGGGAGCTGACGTACCTCCACGCGCGCGTAGTCCTCGACTTCGGAGACGGCCGCGCGCACCACGTCGGTCAGGGAGACCGGCATCCGCCAGGCCCGTCCGGGCGCCGCCCCGGAGAGGATGATCAGGCTCTCCGCGTGCCGTCGCATGCGGGTGGTGAGGTG
This sequence comes from Streptomyces sp. NBC_01092, assembly GCF_045039535.1. Taxonomy (NCBI): domain Bacteria; kingdom Bacillati; phylum Actinomycetota; class Actinomycetes; order Kitasatosporales; family Streptomycetaceae; genus Streptomyces; species Streptomyces sp. NBC_01092. The sequence goes on from NZ_CP108659.1 coordinate 1,649,139, forward strand.
GTCGAGCCGGAACAGGTCGCTCAGTTCGTTCGGGTCGTCGGAGCGCCGTTCCATGCTGTCCAGCAGGCTGAGTTGACGGTGCACGAGCACCTGGCTGCGGCGCGCGAGGTTGACGAAGACCCCGGAGATGCCGCTGGCGAGCTCGGCGCGCTCCACGGCGGCCCTGAGGGCGGCCCGGTGGACGGTGCCGAGAGCCTCGCCGACCTGACCGGCCTCGTCCTCGGCGGGTGGTCCGGGCGGAGCCTCTGCGCGGATGTCGATCTCCTCACCGGCGCGCAGCTTCCGCATGGCTTCGGGAAGTTTGCGCCGGGCGATCTCCAGGGCGCTGTTGCGCAGGCTCACCAGCTCGACGACGAGGCCGCGGCCGATGCGTACGGAGATCACGAGCGAGGCGGCGACGGCGACCAGGCCGAGGAGGACCGCGGCACCGGCCGGGGTGAGCAGGCCGCGGGCGAAGGGGTCGGCGCGCTCCGCGACATCGCGCCCTGCGTCCTGCTCGATGGCCCGCATTCCGCCCTGTACGCGTGCGTGTGCCGTGTTCCAGGCGGCATCCGTCGCCGTGTCGATGGCACCCGCGCCGGGCGCCGCGCCGAGGACCCTGTCCTCGACGGCCGCAACGGTCGCGTAGTCGCCGCCGGCGGCGAGGCTCTGCCAGGCCGCGCGTTCCGGGCCGCGCAGGTCGGCGACGGCGGACTCGGTGAGCGTACGGCGGGTGTCGACGGCGCCGGTGAACAGCCGCAGCCGCTCTCCGTCGAGGCGTCCGGCAAGGCGTGCGCTGTCCAACACCACGTCCTCGCGGGCCAACGCCTCACCCGCGCGGGCGAATTCGAGCAGCACGCGCGCGTCGGAGCCGAGTTCGGCGTCCTGGATGCCGGTGAGCGCGCCGTCGACCTGGAACGCGGTCGCGATGGTCGTGGTGTACCGGCCGTAGACCTCGTTCCAGCCCGATCGGCGTTCGAGCGCGGCACTGCGGACGGTGCTCAACTGCTCCGCGCCGCCGACGAAGGCCTCAAGTCGGCCGGCCACCCCGGCGGGGAACCCCCCGCTGTCGGCGACCGTGTCACGGTCCCCGAGCCTCAGCCGCGATACCGCCCTGTCCGTGTCCCGGGCCCGCTCCCTCAAATCGTCGCGCCGCCCGTCCGACGGGTCGGTGGCGTACCGCACGGCGGCCGCCCGTTCGGCCTGGAGGGCGGCCACAGCGACGGCGACGGGTTCCCTGATCTCGGAGTCGACCAGCTGCAACTGGCGCAGCCCGGCGACGTCCTGGGCGGTGGTGACAGTGGCGTAGGCCCACAGGGCGAGCAGCGAGACGACGGGCACCATCAGCAGACAGATGATCTTGGCGCGGACTGTGCGCGGCCGTATGTGCCAGTGCTGCGCGCGCGTGGCCGCCGTGGACGGGTCGTCCGGTGGCCCGTCCGGCGGCTGCTCAGGCCCTTCATAGGCCGGTGGTCCGGCATGGGCGCGGCGGCCGCGTACCGGTGGCGGGGACGGCGTCTCGGCGCCGGATGCTGTGGTCCTACGGGGTGTACGCATGGCCTCCTCGCTCGGAAGTGGTTCGGGGGCGTGCTTCCCGGGCCCTCGCCGGTCCCGTGCCGTCGCTAACCGGCGACACTCTCGGCCGATCTCTGGGCCGCGGTGGACGCCTCGCGCTCCCCCGTCGTGGGTGACAGCGCGACGAAGGCGGAGGTCAGGAAGAGGTAGGACCCGAGGCCGACGGCGAGGGGGAAGATGAACTGCATCGCCGTGGCCCCGGGCAGGACCTCGTCGGAAGGCGTGACGTCGACGGCGACCGCGAACATGCCGGTGTAGTGCATGCTGCTGACCGCCGCGCCCATGATCAGCGAGGCGATGGTGACGGCGACGGGCGACTTAATGTTGAGCGCCGCCCACAGGGCCGCCGTCGCAGCGACTACGGCGATCAGTACGGACAGCCCGACGAGGAGGGGGTCGTAGGTGACGTCCCCATGCAGTCGTACGGCGGCCATGCCCAGGTAGTGCATGCTCGCGACGCCGAGCCCGGTGGTGAGCCCGCCCAGGAAGAGCGCGCGGGTCCGGTCACGGCTGTAACCGACCGCGAAGACGCCTGCGCAGACGACGAGCATGGCGACGAGCAGGCTCAGGATGGTGAGCGGCACGTCGTAGCGGATGTCGGTGCCACTGACGCTGAAGCCCAGCATGGCCACGAAGTGCATGGTCCAGATGCCGGTGCCGATCGCCGTGGCGGCGGTGACGAGCCAGTTGCGGCGCGATCGGCCGGTGGCACCGAGCGCGCGGACCGTGCAGCGCAGTCCGAGCGCGGCGCCGGTGCAGGCCATCGCGTACGACAGCACGGGGGTCAGCCAGCCGAGAGCGGCGTGGTCCAGGTGTCCCATGACCCCGGGACGCTAGCCGGGGCAGGGGCGCACGCAGGGGGCGCATTTCGAAAGCTGTTGGAATATGACGTGGAGATGCACCGGAACGACCGCGTCACGCTCGAACGTGTGCACAGCGGTGTCATCCGTGCCGGTGAGGGATCATGCGGAGCATGAGCGACGACCACACACATGTGCAGGAGTTCTTCACCGCCCGTGCCGCCGACTGGGACAGCCGGTTCCCCGACGACGGGCCCGCCTACGCGGCCGCGGTCGCCGAGCTCGGACTGCGCGAGGGGGCTCGCGTGCTCGACGCGGGCTGTGGCACCGGGCGCGCCCTGCCGTCGCTGCGGGGCGCCGTGGGGCCCTCGGGACTGGTCCTGGGGGCCGATCTGACCCCGGCGATGCTGGAGGCCGCCATACGGGCCGGACGCGACGCGGACGGACAGCTGCTGCTCGTCGACGTGGCCGCGCTGCCGTTGCGGTCGGAGTCTCTCGACTCCGTGTTCGCGGCCGGGCTCATCGCGCATCTGCCCCATCCTGCGGAGAACCTGCGGGAGCTGGCCCGCGTGGTGCGTCCCGGCGGCACGCTCGCGCTGTTCCATCCGATCGGCAGGGCTGCGCTCGCGGCCCGCCAGGGCCGCCGGATCACGCCCGCCGACCTGCGCGCCGAGCCCAACCTCCGGCCGCTGCTCGCCGGTTCCGGGTGGCGCATGACGTCGTACGTCGACGAGGACGACCGCTTCCTGGCGCTGGCTGTACGGGAGGCCTGACGGCTCGGGCGCTGAATGGGCAACAGAGGTGCGAGGGGGCGCACGGGCTTGGAGGGACCGTCAGGGCGAACGCCCGCGTGAAGTCTTCGGGCCGCAGAGAGCCCTTCACCGCGTCGTCCCTCTTCTGCCGCCGGGACTCCAACTCTACGTTGAATAGCACCAGATGAACGATCAACCATGGCACCACACAGAGGGGGAAGGTGGTCAGCATGTGGGGCAGGGTGCGCAAGTCGTGGGTGAGATTCCTCGATGCCTTTCGCGCGGAGGCGGACACCGGCCGGGACACGCAGAGGCACAACCTGTTCGAGGCCGCCGCCGTCTATGTGTCGGCCTGCGCGGAGGACGACCAGGATCAGATCGACGAGGCGGCAGGCTGGGTGTCCCCGGAGGCCCTGTCGTTCGGGGTGAATGAGCTCGCGTGCCGCGCCGTCATCGCGCTCGCCCGGGAGCGCGACGAGTCGCCGCAGACGGTGGCCCGGTCCCTCCTCGGACTCCCGGCAGCCTGACTGCGTTGGCGAAATCGTGGTCGTTTCGCCCCGTCCGGCCGGAAAACTGCAGCTCCGGGTATCCCTGGGAGTCGTGACAAGCTGCTTCCGGTCGCACTAGGGTGCGCGCCGATGGACGAACCGATGGGGAGGCTGGGATGGCCGGGACGGACGAGGAGGCCGTCGCCGCCGCGGACGATGCGCTCTACGTGCTCACGGCGGTGTTGCTGACGCCGGCGAAGTTTCCGAGCGTGCTGGGCGACGACTATCCGGAGGCCTGCGCGGCGCTCGGCCTCGCGCCGCTCGCCGACGGCTACGGCCTGGTCCTCGGCCAGGACGGCGACGGCGCCCGATGGACCGTCGTCATCGACGACGTCTCCCTGGTCGCCGTCGCCATCGCGTCGTGGGACTGCGGCATGGAGTACGACCTGTCACCCGACGAACGTACGGTCGTGGCCGGCCTGCCCGGGTGGCCGCTGGCGGTCGCCGTCGCCGCGCCCAATGTGCCGGCGCCCCACGATCCCGCCCCGGACATCGCGGACGGTCCGCCGCTGACCCCGCCGGACACAAGCGTGTGGGGCCCGGCTCAGCGACGTCTGGGCGCCGACGAGATCGCCCTGCAGTGGGCGACCTGGCGGGAGCAGCTCGACGACACCGAGTTCGCGACGGCGGGCAGTGCGTCGACACCAAGCGGTACGTCGACGGTGGGCAGCTCGCCGGATTCGGATTCCTCCGCGTCCGCGGACGCGGAGGGGAGCGAGGGCACGGGCCCAGCCGAGCAGGCCGCGGACCCGGAGAAGGTCGAGACAGGCGAGAAGGCCGAGGCCCAGGCCGGCCACAGCGGCATCCGGCGAGTCCTCGCGGAGGCACGCGCGTACGTCGACTCCCCACCGCCCCTCGGCCGTGTCCGGTCCTCCTTCGCGCCCGGCGACGCCCGGACCCTGCGCGCGGACGGTCCCGGCTGGTCGCTCGTCGCCAGGACCGACGACATCGCCTTCGTGCTCCTGGACGACGAACCCGGCGAGGTCCTGCCCGTGGGCCGCGGACCGGAGCTGCCGGGGCTGCTGGAAGCGCTCGACAAGATGGCCGTACGACCGATCTGAGCCGACGCGGGGGGGGGCGCGTCGGCGCCGCCTGCCCCACGCCTTGAGGGCCCCAGGACCGGCGGCAGCGATACAGGCGCAGACGGAACCCGGACCGCCGAGCGCCGGTGCACGGGTTCACAGGTGAATCAGCCCAGGGCCATCGGGCCACCGGGCCATCCAGGCTCGCCGCGGCGAGACCATGAGCCCCTCCAGCTCCAGCACCCCTGTCCCGAGCCCCCACCCCACGGCAGCGATCCATGTGGGCCCAGCCCATGGCTGGCACGGAACCGGACACGCACCATGAGGCAGCTCTCGCGGTTCCGCTCTCTCCGATGCCCCGTCTCCCTGCTGCCAGGAGGCCCTCATGCGCCTGTCCCGGGCTGTTCCGTTCGTCGCCGCCACGCTGCTGGCCGCTGCCATGAGCGGGCCGGCTCCCGCAAGGGCCACGACAGTTGGCGATCAGCACTGCGCCCGCCAGGACCGCGTACGCGTGCCGGGCGCGGCCTTCCAGCAGAGTGCCTGTCTCCTGGATCTGACGACGACCGCGCTCGCCGGTACGCCCTACACGGACATGGCCGACCAGGCCGGGCTGACGGCGCTGGGCACCCGAACCCCGACCGGCGTTCCGGGGATCCAGATCGACGGCTACTTCCCCGACTCCTCTCGGTTCAACGCCACACACGGGTGGCGTCACGACGCGCAGTTCGTGATCCGGCTGCCGGACCGCTGGAACGGCGGGCTGGTCGTCACCGGGGCCCCTGGCACCCGCAAGCAGTACGCCACGGACACGGCGATCTCCGACCAGGTGCTCGCGCTGGGCTACGCCTACGCCGCGACCGACAAGGGCAACAGCGGCGCCGACTTCTACCGGGACGGCAAACGGCCCGGTGACGCGGTCGCCGAGTGGAACGCGCGGACCACCCAGCTCACCCGCGCCGCCCGTAGGGCGGTGGCCCAGCGCTACGGGCACACCCCCCGTCGTACCTACATGACCGGCATCTCCAACGGCGGCTATCTGACGCGCTGGCAGCTGGAGAACCATCCCGAGCTCTACGACGGCGGGGTGGACTGGGAGGGCGCTTTGTGGACCACGGACGGCCCCAACCTGCTCACCTCCCTGCCCACGGCAGTGGCGCGCATGCTCGGCTCCGCCCGGGACAAGGACCTGTACGCGGTGGGCTTCGCGCGGGGCTCGGAGTTTCTGTGGCCGTACCACGAGCAGGCCTACTGGGGAGTCACCCAGAAGATCTACCGCGCCGAGTTCGACCCGGCGTATGACAACGGCTGTCCCGGTCCGACCGTCGGAACCACCCCGGCGCAGATCCTGTCGCCGTGTCCGGCCGATGCCACGTACGACTACGCATCGCGCCCCGCGTCCGTCCACCGTGCCGTGGCCCGGGTCGCTCTGACCGGGCGTATCGGCCGCCCGCTGATCACGTTGCACGGTGATCTGGACGCGCTGCTGCCGAAGGCAGCCGACTCCGACGTGTACGCGCGCATGATCGACGCGAGCGGGCGGGGCCCGCTCCACCGCTACTACACGATCGCGGGCGGCACGCACGTCGACGGGCTGTACGACACCTATCCGGACCGGCTCCGGCCGATCCTGCCCTGTTACCGGTCGGCGTTCGACACCCTGGTCTCCTGGGTGGAGCGAGGCGCCCGACCGCCCGCGGGCCGTACCGTCGACCGACCCGCGAGCGGCGATGCGCTCAATTCCTGCCCGCTGTCCGCCCCTGTCGCACCGGCGGCCGGGTGATCGTCAGCGACCGATCTCCTTGCGCGTGGCACGGCGCAGCCTGCGCCGCTGGGACGGGTCGAGCGTGAGGTACGCGGCGGCCGGGACTCCCAGGACTATCAGGAGCGCGGCCCACCAGGGCAGCCAGATCAGCAGGATGAGGCCGGCTGCCACACCTCCCGCGGCGATCTTCGCGTTCTTCGACATGTGCGTCGCCTCCTTCGCGGCCACTGCCGCTCTCTGTCCTCAAAACGGACCCGCGCCCCCTGCGGTTCCGGACCGCGACCCTGAGACGACCCTGAGGTGCGGCCCTTACTGGTCGCGGAGGTCCGTGGACGGCCGAGATGCGGTCGACGCTAGGCCAGCGCCCCGGACTCCGCACAGGAGGGATACCCACACCCATCGAGAGTGACCCAGGTCACAGGATCGCCGCGCCGGGTGGACCGTCGAATGCTGTACTCTCGGCCACTCCAAACAGAGTAGTCAAATTTGAGGAGCGCTGCAGAGCTGTGCCGAGGCTTCCCGAGGCGACACCGTCCGAGATCTCCGAACTGGCCCGGTGCTGCGCGGTCTTCGTACCCGGCGATCCTGCGCGCACCGGCCGGGTCGCGTTCTGGCGAGCTGACGGCGGCGCCGTTCCGCTCGTCGCGTCCGGATCCGTCGAAGCTCTGGACGTCGTCCTGCCCGGCGAGGACGGTGTGGAACTGGTGAGCGTGCCGGCGGTTCTGCTCCCGCTGCGTGCCGCCCTGCCCGCGCTCACGCGTGCGCGTACCGCCACCGAGGCGCACCGAGCGGGCGTCTTCTGGGGCTCCGCCACCGTGCTGGCCCTGCAACTCGTCGCACGCGGACTATTGTTGCCTGGGCTGTCGTCGGACGACCACGACGCCTGGCGCGCCGGTCCCCTGCGCCCGGAGGACGTGGAACGCGTCCGCGCCCTCGCCGCGGCCATGCCGCCCGAAGCGCACGCGGTGCCGCTGGACGGCGTGGAGCCGCTGAGGCTGGCGGATCCGGAGCGGCTGGTACGGGCATTCCTGGACGCGGTCGCCGACACTCTTCCCCGCTCCCCCGCTGCCACGCTTGTGACAGGAGGGCCCGCTTACGCGGCACAGGAGCCGCAGCACGCGCCCGCGCTGCGCGCGTGGGCCGCCGATGTCGCCGCGGGCCACGACGCGGGCGTACGGCTCTCCCTGCGGCTAGAGGTCCCCGGTCTCGCCGAGGCGGTACAGGACGACGCCGCACTGTCGTTCCGGGCGGTGCTCCAGGTGCACAGCGTGAGTGACCCGACGCTGGTCGCGGACGCCGCCGACGTGTGGGCGGGATCCGATGCCTTCGGCCCACGCACGCGGATGGACGCCCTGCTGGCGCTGCGTCGCGCCGCGCGGGCCTGGGCTCCGCTCACGCCGCTGCTGTCGGCTGCCGTACCGGACGCCGTGGACCTCGCCGACGAGGAGGTGACCGACCTCTTGGGGGAGGGCGCTCGGACCCTCGCCGGTGCCGGCGTGGACGTGCACTGGCCGAAGCAGCTCGCGCGCGAACTGACCGCCCGCGCGGTGATCGGTCCGCCGGACGACGAGTCCGCGCCAGGCAGGCTCTCGTCCGACACGCCGTCCTTCCTGTCCGCCGACGCTCTGCTCGCGTTCAACTGGTGGTTCGCGCTGGGCGACCAGCGGCTCACGCGTGAGGAGCTGGACCGCTTGGCGGAGGCGAATCGCCCGGTGGTGCGGCTGCGCGGTCAGTGGGTCCTCGTCGACCCTCAGGAGGTGCGCCGCGCCCGCGCGCAGCAGGACCGCAAGGTGACGCCCGTCGACGCGCTGAGCGCCGCTCTGACGGGCTCCACCGAGGTGGACGGCCGCCAGGTCGAAGTCCGGCCCACGGGCTGGCTGGCGGCACTGCGCGAGCGCCTGGCCGACCCCGAGGCGCAGGAGCCGGTGGGCCAGCCGGCCGAGCTCGCGGCCACACTGCGGGACTACCAGCGTCGGGGCCTGAGCTGGCTGGCCCGGATGACATCCCTGGGCCTGGGCTGCTGCCTGGCCGACGACATGGGACTCGGCAAGACGATCACGCTGATCGCGCTGCATCTTCACCGGCAGTCCGACGCCTCCTGCGCCGGTCCGACGCTGGTGGTGTGTCCGACGTCCCTGATGGGCAACTGGCAGCGGGAGATCGAGAAGTTCGCGCCCGGCACGCGCGTGCGCCGCTTCCACGGGGCGCGGCGCGACCTGGACTCGGTGGCGGACGGGGAGTTCGTGCTCACCACGTACGGCACGATGCGCCTGGACGCGCGCCGGCTGGCGGCAGTGCCGTGGGGCATGGTCGTGGCGGACGAGGCCCAGCATGTGAAGAACCCCTACTCGGCGACCGCGCGGGAGCTGCGTTCGATCGGCGCACACGCGCGTGTGGCGCTCACCGGCACCCCGGTGGAGAACAACCTGTCCGAACTGTGGGCGATCCTCGACTGGACGACCCCGGGCCTGCTCGGCCGTCTCGGCACGTTCCGCACGCGCTACGCCCAGGCCGTCGAGGGTGGGCAGGACCCGGCCGCCGCGGAACGGCTCACCCGGCTCGTACGCCCGTTCCTGCTGCGCCGACGCAAGTCGGACCCGGGCATCGCGCCGGAGCTCCCGCCGAAGACGGAGACCGATCGTGCCGTGTCCCTCACCGCTGAACAGGCGGGCCTGTACGAGGCCGTGGTCCGCGAGACTCTGGCGGCGATCTCCGAAGCGGACAGCATGGCGCGACGCGGCCTGGTCGTGAAGCTCCTGACGGGCCTGAAGCAGATCTGCAACCACCCGGCGCAGTACCTGAAGGAGGAGCGACCGAGGATCAACGGGCGCTCGGGGAAGCTGGAACTGCTGGACGAACTACTCGACACCATCCTCGCCGAGGACGCGAGCGTGTTGATCTTCACGCAGTACGTGCAGATGGGACGCATCGTCGAACAGCATCTGGCCGCTCGCGGTGTGCCCTCGCAGTTCCTGCACGGCGGCACGCCCGTCGCCGAGCGCGAGGCCCTGGTGGAGCGCTTCCAGAGTGGTGAAGTGCCCGTCTTCCTGCTGTCGTTGAAGGCTGCGGGCACCGGCCTGAACCTCACCCGCGCGGAACACGTCGTGCACTACGACCGCTGGTGGAACCCCGCCGTCGAGGCGCAGGCCACCGACCGCGCGTACCGCATCGGCCAGACCCGGCCCGTGCAGGTGCACCGGCTGATCGCCGAGGGAACGATCGAGGACCGCATCGCCGACATGCTGAACCGCAAACGGGAGCTCGCCGACGCGGTGCTCGGCGCGGGCGAGGCGGGGCTCACGGAGCTGACGGACGCGGAGCTGGCCGATCTGGTGGAACTGCGAGGGGGCGCGCGATGACTCGGTACGACGGTGACTTCGAGCGGACGTTCGCGGCGCTGGCGCCCGCGCACGGAAGGGGGTTCGCGCAGACGTGGTGGGGTCAGGCCTGGCTCAGGGCGCTTGAGGAGACGGCGCTGGATTCCGGGCAGCTCAAGGCGGGCCGCAGGCTCGCGCGCGCCGGAGCGGTCGGTGCGGTGTCGGTACGCCCGGGGCGCATCACGGCCGTGGTGCAGGGGCGCGACCGTACGGCTCACCGGGCCGACGTGCTGCTGGAGGAGCTGACCGCGGACCAGTGGGACCGGTTCCTGGACACGGCGGTGGAGCGGGCCGGGCACGTGGCCGCGCTGCTGGACCGCGAGATGCCGCCGCACCTGGTGGAGGACGCGGCCGCCACGGGTATCGAACTGCTGCCGGGCATGGGCGATCTGGAGCCGGAGTGCGGCTGCGGCGCCTGGGACCACTGCGGGCACACGGCGGCCCTCTGCTACCAGGTGGCACGCCTGCTGGACCAGGATCCCTTCATCCTGCTGCTGATGCGCGGACGGAGCGAACGCGCCCTCCTGGACGACCTCCAGGCCCGCAGCGCCGCCCCCGTCCCCAGCCGACCCGCACCGTCCGAACGGTTCGAGCCGGACGGCGTGGACGCCGCGGAGGCGTATGCGACGGGCGGCATCCTGCCTCCGCTGCCCGCGCTCCCGGAACTGCCCGCCGAGCCGGGAGTACCGCCGTCCCTGGACACCGAGACCCCTCCCGAACCCGGCGTCGACCCGGCCGCGCTGGAGTTCCTGGCTGCCCGCACCGCGGCGGAGGCACACCGTCTGCTCGCGGAAGCGCTGCGGGCAGATCCGGAACAGCACTTCACCGAAACGGAGTTGCGGCTCGGTCAGGACGCGGTCCGCCTTGCCGCCGGCTCCCCCCACGCGGGCGTGGCCGAGCGGCTGGCCGACGGTTCGGGGCGCGGCCGGGAGGGGCTGACGGCGGGCGTACGCGCCTGGCACCTCGGCGGTGTCGCCGCACTGTCCGTGCTCGACGAGGAGTGGACCGTGGAGGGCGAATCGCTCGCACGCGCGCGTGCCGCCCTGGAGTCGGCCTGGGACGAGGAGGAACGGCCGGCTCTGCGGGCGAAGGGCAACCGGTGGACAGTCGTGGGTGCGCCCGGTCAGCTGCGCCTCGGCCGGGACGGACGCTGGTGGCCGTACCGCAAGGAACGGGGCCGCTGGATGCCCGCGGGAGGTCCGACGCAGGATCCGGCGACGGCGTTGGCCGCGGTGCGGTACGCGGACGAGGAGCAGCCGTAGGACGGCCTGTGGTGGGGCAGGAGGGGTGATCGCCAGTGGTGGGGCAGGCCCGGTTGAGGGGCAGACCGAAGCGTCGGCTGTCATCCCGCCAAGTGGCGCCGGGCGAACGGGCGTGTCTGCCGGGCCAGTTCGCTGACGGCCACTTCGGCTCGACGAGCGCCCGTCGTTCCGCGTTCACCCTGCGGTCGCATGGCGTTCCTCGCGGGCTCCAAATCTGGCCGCTGTCAGCGAACTTGGTCCTCAGGAGGCCCGAATGTCCCCGCACGCCACAGGCCGGCGCCGCGCCCACCGTTTCGTCGCCGGGGGCGTCCCCCTCGCCGTGATCGCGGCGCTCGTGGCCGCCGGGCCCGCCATCGGCGCCGGGGACGGGCAGGTCGACGCGCACGTCGTGCGTACGGCCACGCTCGGCGACATCCCGCTCGGCGCGTTCAGTAACGCGTTGCTGCCCGGCAGCGTGGACAACGACCGGGGCGTCGACCTGGGCGGCATAGGCAGCGACATCTACCCTGCCGGCCGCAAGGGCGAGTTCTGGACGGTCACCGACCGCGGTCCGAACGGCCAGATCAAGGTGGACGGCACGAAGCGCCGTACCTTCCCCGTGCCGGGCTTCGACCCGGCGATCGTGAAGATCCGGGTGACGGGAGACACCGTGAAGGTGCTCGACGCGATCCCGATCACGACCGCGTCCGGCAAGCCCGTCACCGGGCTGTCGAACCAGAAGGGGCGCGACGAGGCGCCGTACACGTATGACGCGCGGACTCCTCTGACGTACAACCCCAACGCGCTGGACACCGAGGGCATCGTGCGGGCCGCCGACGGGAGTTTCTGGCTCGTCGACGAGTACGGGCCCTCCCTCGTGCACGTGTCCGCGCGCGGGAAGGTCCTCACGCGCTATGTGCCCGAGGGCCTCGGCCTTACCGGCGCGGACTACCGGGTCGTGGAGGCGCTGCCCTCCGTCCTGCTGAACCGGAAGATCAACCGCGGCTTCGAGGGGCTCGCCCAACTGCCCTGCGGCGACCTGGTGATCGCCGTGCAGAGCCCGCTCTCCCTGCCGGACAAGGATGCCGGCGAGGCGTCGCGCACCACGCGGCTTCTGCGCTTCTCGCCGAAGAAGAAGGCGGTCACCGCGGAGTACGCGTACCGCTTCGACCCGGTGAACGTGGTGGACCCGAGCGAGGACGACACCTCCGAGCTGAAGATCTCGTCGGTCGTGGCCGTGGGCGGGAACCGGCTGCTGGTCGAGGAGCGCACCGACAAGGCCGCGCGGCTCCAGCTCGTGCGTCTGGACCGTGCGGCGAACATCCTCGGCAGCCGCTGGGACGACGCCACGACGTCCCCGTCGCTGGAACAGCTCGACGACCCTGCGGCGTCGGGCGTGCCGGTGCTGTCCAAGCGGCTGGTCGTCGACCTGGGCAAGGTCGCCGGTGTGCCCGGGAAGATCGAGGGCGTCGCGCGCGTGGACCGCGACACGCTGGCCCTGATCAACGACAACGACTTCGGGATGACGGACGGCGCGGACGCGTTCGACGCCCAGGGCCGGCTCGTCGACAGCGGTATCGAGACGTCCGTGGTCTACGTGCGGCTGCCGCACGGCATCTGACGGCCGATCAGGGCACCTGGTTCGCAGCGGCACGTGTGCGTGGCCGCCGGGGAGCGGTACGCGCGCGTGCCGCTCCCCGCTGCATGCCCTAGGGCAGTTCGTCCGCCAGTGACGGGAGCAGCGACTCCAGGTCGCTCGGAAGGCCGCTCGGCAGTTCGGTGGGGAAGCCCGACGGCAGGGACGTCGGAAGTTCGCTCGGCAGCTTGCTGGGCAGCTCGGTCGGGATACTGAAGGACGGCCTGGGTGAACCGCTCGTGCTGCTCTGTGCGGGCGGGTTCTCGTCGGGCGAGTCGTCGCTGCCCGAGAACGTCAGAACCACGGCCACGACGGCTCCGACGACCACGATCGCGGCGAGCAGGATGAGGAGGGGATTGCGCCGTCGGCCCGGTCCGCCGCCTCCGTCCGGCTGCTCCGGAGGGGGCCAACCGCCGTACGAGGGCGGGTCGTTGTCGCCCGGAGGGGGTCCGTAGCCTCCCGGGGTCCCATAACCCCCGGTCGCCCCGAAACCGCCTGTGGACCCATGGCCCTCTGTGGTCCCATGGCTCCCTCCCGCCCCCTGCCCTGGGCCGAAGCCCTCGGGAGGCGGTCCGAAACCGCCGCCCGGAGGCGGCGTGTCACCCGGCGGTCCTGGCGGCTGAGGAGGTACGGGCGGCATGGCCATACCGTCCAGAGTCGCCGCGTCCGGGTCGGGGCGCGACCCCCACGTTGGAGTTAATACGGGTTCAAGCCATGGATTGCATGATTCCGGAACATTCCGCGCCCAGAGCGATCATCGAGCCGTTCCGCGTGTGACCGGGTCTGTCGACCTGCGGTCACACGCGGTCGGGCACGCGCGCGTGGTCTCAGCCGCGGGCACCCAGAAGGTGGTCCATGGCCAGCTGGTCGAGACGCTCGAAGGCCATCCCGCGCGCGGCGACCGCCTCGACGTCGAACTCCTCGAAGGCCGTGCGGTCGGCGAGCAGCGTCTTGAGGCCGTCGGCGGCCGTCGGCTGAGCCAGTTCGTTCAGCCGCGAGGCACGCAGGGACTCCTGGACCTCCGGGTCTGCGCGGAAGGCGGCCGAACGCTCCTTCAGGATGAGGTAGTTGCGCATGCAGCCCGCGGCCGACGCCCACACCCCGTCGAGGTCCTCGGTCCGCGGCGGCTTGAAGTCGAAGTGGCGCGGCCCGGCGTAGCCGGCGCTCTCCAGGAGGTCGACCAGCCAGAAGGCGGCACGCAGGTCGCCGGCGCCGAAGCGCAGGTCCTGGTCGTACTTGATACCGGACTGGCCGTTGAGGTCGATGTGGAAGAGCTTGCCCGCCCACAGCGCCTGCGCGATGCCGTGCGGGAAGTTGAGTCCGGCCATCTGCTCGTGGCCGACCTCGGGGTTGACGCCGTACAGCTCGGGGCGCTCCAGGCGCTCGATGAACGCCAGCGCGTGGCCGACCGTGGGGAGCAGGATGTCGCCGCGCGGCTCGTTCGGCTTGGGCTCGATCGCGAAGCGCAGGTCGTAGCCCTGGGAGATGACGTACTCGCCGAGGAGGTCGAAGGCCTCCTTCATGCGGTCGAGAGCCGCGCGCACGTCCTTGGCGGCTCCGGACTCCGCGCCCTCGCGGCCGCCCCAGGCGACGTACGTCCTGGCACCCAGCTCGGCGGCCAGGTCGATGTTGCGGATCGTCTTGCGCAGGGCGTAACGGCGCACGTCGCGGTCGTTGGCCGCGAACGCGCCGTCCTTGAAGACGGGGTGCGTGAAGAGGTTGGTGGTGGCCATCGGAACGGCCATGCCGGTCGCGTCGAGCGCCTCGCGGAAGCGCTTGATGTGCCCCTCGCGCTCGGTGTCGGAGGACCCGAAGGGAATCAGGTCGTCGTCGTGGAAGGTGACGCCGTGGGCGCCGAGCTCGGCCAGGCGCTGCACCGTCTCGACCGGGTCGAGGGCACGGCGGGTGGCGTCGCCGAAGGGGTCCCGTCCCTGCCAGCCGACGGTCCACAGGCCGAAGGTGAACCTGTCTTCGGGGGTGGGCTGGTAGCTCATGCCGCGGCTCCTTGGTGCGTACGACTATTTCGTCATGGCCGTTTACAAATTAGTATGCGCTCGCATCCCTGGGAAGAGACAAGATGTCTTTGTCACCCGATGTCTTCGTCACCCACGTAGTCACCCACGTCCTTGTCGCCTGATCGCTTCGACCCGCAGAGCCGCGGAAAAGGGAGAGCCCGATGTCAGCAGCCGAGGGTCCGCTCGTCGTCGGCGTGGACACGTCCACGCAGTCCACGAAGGCGCTGGTCGTCGACGCCTCGACCGGGCAGGTCGTCGCGAGCGGCCAGGCAGCGCACACGGTGTCCTCAGGGGCCGGCCGCGAGAGCGACCCGCGCCAGTGGTGGGAAGCCCTGTGCGAGGCGCTGCGCCAGTGCGGCGACGCCGCTCACGAGGCCGCCGCGGTGTCGATCGGCGGGCAGCAGCACGGCCTGGTCACGCTGGACGGCCGGGGCGAGCCGGTACGTCCGGCGCTGCTCTGGAACGACGTGCGCTCGGCCCCGCAGGCCCGCCGGCTGACCGAGGAGCTGGGCGGCGCGAAGTTCTGGGCCGAGCGCACGGGCTCGGTTCCGGCCGCATCCTTCACGGTCACGAAGTGGGCCTGGCTCGCCGAGAACGAGCCCGAGTCCGTCCGCGCCACCCAGGCCGTACGCCTCCCCCACGACTACCTGACCGAACGCCTCACGGGACAGGGCACCACCGACCGCGGCGACGTCTCCGGCACGGGCTGGTGGGCGTCCGGGACGGAGTCGTACGACGAGGAGATCCTCGCGCACGTGGGGCTCGACCCGGCGATGCTGCCCCGCGTGGTCCGGCCCGGTGAGATCGCGGGCACCGTCCGTGACAGCCACGACCTGCCGTTCTCCAAGGGCACCCTGGTCGCGCCCGGCACCGGGGACAACGCCGCCGCCGCGCTGGGCCTCGGCCTGCGGCCGGGCACGCCCGTGCTGAGCCTGGGTACGTCCGGCACGGTGTACGCCGTGTCCGAGCGGCGCCCTGCCGACCCGACCGGCACCGTGGCGGGCTTCGCCGACGCGCACGGCGACTGGCTGCCGCTGGCCTGCACCCTGAACTGCACCCTGGCCGTCGACCGTCTCGCGACCCTGCTGGGCCTCGACCGCGAGGCCGTGGAACCCACCACCGCCCTCACACTCCTGCCCTACCTGGACGGCGAGCGCACGCCGAACCTGCCGAACGCCTCCGGCATCCTGCACGGCCTGCGCCACGACACCACCGCAGGCCAGCTCCTCCAAGCCGCCTACGACGGTGCCGTGCACGCGCTGCTCGGCGCCCTGGACCTGGTCCTGGACGACGACGCGGATCGATCCGCCCCGCTGCTGCTGATCGGCGGCGGCGCCCGGGGCACCGCCTGGCAGCAGACCGTACGACGGCTGTCGGGGCGCCCGGTGCAGGTCCCCGAGGCCAAGGAACTGGTCGCGCTCGGCGCGGCCGCCCAGGCCGCGGGCCTGCTGACCGGCGAGGATCCGGCCGCGGTGGCCCGGCGCTGGAACACCGCGCGCGGGCCGGTCCTGGACGCCGTGGAGCGGGACGAGGAGACGCTGGCCAGGATCAGCGGGGTACTCTCCGACGCGGCCCCGCTACTGGCGCGGGCCACCGAAGCTCACTGAGGACTGACGGAGGCATGACCGCACCGCTGCACGAGGCCCACCCGACAGGCGCCGGGCGCGCGCTGCCCAACACGCAGCAGGGCATGCGCCGCCGCAATCTCGCCCTGGTGATGCACACCGTCAGCGCCGAGGGTCCGCTCTCCCGGGCCGCCGTCGCCTCCCGTATCGGGCTGACGCGTGCGGCGGTGTCCACTCTCGTCGACGAGCTGATCCGCTCGGGGCTGCTGGAGGAACTCGGTCCCGAGCGGCCCGGCCGGGTGGGCCGCCCCGGGTCGGCGCTCGCCGTCAGCGGGCGCGGTCCGGCCGGGATAGGCGCGGAGATCGGCGTCGACCATCTCGCCGTGTGCGCGGTCGATCTGCGTGGCGAGGTGCGGTCCAGGGCCGTACGGCACGGCGCGAACCGAGGCCGGGACCCCGAACCGGTGGTCGAGGAACTCGACGAGCTGGTGCGCCGGGTCGTCGCCGAGGCCGAGCGCGAGGGGCTCTGGCCCGCCGGCCTGGCGGTCGCCGTGCCGGGTCTCGTGGCGCGCGACGCCCGTACGGTCGTGCGCGCCCCCAACCTCGACTGGCGCGACACGGACCTGGCCGACCTGCTCCGGACGGACTTCCCGCTGACCGTGGGCAACGAGGCCGACTTCGGCGGCCTCGCCGAACTCTGGCTCGGTGACGGCACCCCGCGTGACTTCCTGCACGTGTCGGCGGAGATCGGCATCGGTGCCGCGGTCGTGGTGGACGGGATGCTGCTGCGTGGAACGCGTGGTTTCGCGGGCGAGTTGGGCCATGTGCCCGTCGAGCCGTACGGCCCCGAGTGCCCGTGCGGGGGGCGCGGATGTCTGGAGCAGTACGCCGGCGAGGAGGCAGTGCTGCGGGCGGCGGGGCTGGAGCCCGGTGAGGACCGCGTCGGGCTGCTGGCCAGGCGTGCCGCGGAGGGCGACGAGGACGTACGGCGCGCTCTGCGGGACGCGGGAACGGCGCTCGGTATCGCGCTGACGGGCGCGGTCAATCTGCTGGACCCCGAGAGCGTGGTGCTGGGCGGCGCGCTGGCCGGGCTCGCGCCCTGGTTGCTGCCGTCGCTGGAGGCCGAGCTCGACCGGCGCACCGCGGGGCCGGCGTGCCCGGTGTCGGTGTCTCGGCTGGGGCCCGAGGGGCCGTTGCTGGGGGCTGCGCACTCCGTGGTGCGCGGGGTGCTGGACGATCCGGTGGTGGTGGCGGAGCGGGGCTGATCGCAGGCGTCGGGAGGGCTTGATCCAGGCCTCGGACGGGCCTGCTCTCAGGACTCGAACAGGCCTTGCTCCAGGGCGAGTTCACTCGTGTGAGTGAGGGAGTTATCCACAAGACCGCGGCTGTCCACGGAAACCCGGCGTGCTCTTCTGCCCAACCCGCCAGCGCCGTACCGTGATTCACGCGAGGCGCAGCCGTCGGGTCCCGACGACGCGTGGCGCATCGGCGTGAATGAGGGGGATTCACATGTCGGGGGAAACTGCGGAGCTCGGAGCCACGGGGTTGCGGCGCGACGCGATCGGATTGCGCGAGGTCCTGTTCCAGAGCATCACGGCGATGGCGCCGGCCGCGGCAGTCGCGGCGTCCATTCCGTCGGGCGCGGCGTTCGCGGGCGGGAGCCTGCCGCTGTCGGTGCTGATCGCATTGGTGGCCTGCCTGTTCACGGCGTCGTGTGTCGCCGAGCTGGCGCGGGAGCTGCCGGCCGCGGGCTCGGTGTCCACGTACGTGGCACAGGGGCTGCATCCCGCCATCGGCTTCCTCGTGGGCTGGGGCTATGTGTTCGTCGAGGCGTTGATCCCGGCTCTGCTCCTGCTGCAACTGGGCTTCACCACGGCGGGCACGCTGCATCAGGAGTGGTCCTCCTATCCGGCGGACCTGTGGTGGCCGTGGGCGCTCGCGGGTGCCGCGGTCATAGCTGTCTCCGGGTATTTGGGGGTGCGTGCCTCGGCGCGGTTCGGCACGGTCCTCGGTGTCTTCGAGGTGCTCGTCCTGCTGGTGTTCGCCATCTGGCTGATCGGCAAGGCGGGCGGGGACAACACGCTGTCGGTGTTCGGGACGTCGCACACCGCCGAGGGCTATGGGGGCGTCAGCGGCGTGTTCGCCGGGTCGGTCTACACGGTGCTCGCGTTCGCCGGGTTCGAGGCCGCGGCCCCGCTGGCCGAGGAGACGCGGGACCCACGCCGCACGATGCACCGCGCGGTGCTGGGCTCGGCCCTCGCCATCGGCCTGTTCTACGTGCTCACCACCTACGCCATGAGCGTGTACTACGGCCCGGACCGCTTCGAGGAGTTCGGCGCGTCCGGTGCCGCCTCCTGGGAGGGTGTGGCCCGGGCGTCGTTCGGAGTGTTCTGGGTGCTGGTGTTCCTGGCCGTGGTGAACTCGGCCATCGCCAACGCCAACGCGTGTGCCAACGTCTTCACCCGGACCGCGTTCGCCCTCGCCCGCATCCGCGTCCTGCCCCGCTTCCTGGCGATACTGCACCCCAAGTACCGCTCGCCCGTCGCCGGTATCGCCGTGCAGGGCGTCGTCGCGGTCGGAGCCGCGCTGGGGCTGGGGTTCGCCTACGATCCCGTCACGGCGTTCCTGCTGCTGGCCACGGTCATCGTCACGGTCGTGATCGGCGTGTACATCATGGTGAACCTCGCCTGTGCCGGTTACTTCCTGCGCCGCAGGCGTGAGGCGCTCAAGCCCGTGCGGCATCTGCTTCTGCCCCTCCTGGGCATCATCGCGTTCGTGCCCGCGCTACTCACCGCGGCGGGGCTGCCCGTCTTCGACTTCGTCTCCGAGCTGACCGCGCCCGTGTCGTACGCGGGGTCGGTGGTCGGGGTGTGGATGGTGACCGGGGTCGTGGTGCTGGTCGTGCTGATGCGGCGCCATCCCGGGCGCATAGCCGAGACCGCCCGTGTCCATCTCGACGACCCCTCCCCCACCGGCCTTCCGCAGAACGGAGCAGTGCAGCCATGAGCGACCCCCGGATCCTGACGGTGCGACCCGAACCCGGCGAGTACGCCTGGACGTTCGGCGGCGCACCGCCCGTGGCGCGCATCGCGCCCGGCACGGTCCTCGACCTGTACACCGAGGACTGCTTCGCCGGACGGGTGCGGTCGGAGAAGGACCTGGTGTCCGAGGTGTGCGAGTTCCCGTACCTCAACCCGCAGACGGGGCCCTTCCACATCGAGGGCGCGGAGCCCGGTGACACGGTCGCAGTGCACTTCGTGTCGATCGAACCGGCCCGGGACTGGGCGGCGTCGACCACGGTTCCGTTGTTCGGCGCACTCACCTCGACGCACACCACGGCCACGCTCCAGCCGCCCCTGCCGGAGACCGTCTGGATCTGGCAGCTCGACCGGGACCGACGTACGGCGTTGTTCCGGGCCCACGACAGTGACATCGAGGCCGAGCTGCCCATGGACCCGATGCACGGCACCGTCGGGGTGGCTCCCGCCAATCTGGAGGTGCGCTCGGCGCTTGTGCCCGACGCACACGGCGGGAACATGGACACGCCGGAGATGCGGGCGGGCGTCACCTGCTACCTCGGGGTGAACGTCGAGGGCGCGCTGCTCAGCCTCGGCGACGGGCACGCCCGGCAGGGAGAGGGCGAGACCTGTGGGGTCGCGGTCGAGTGCGCGATGAACACCGTGGTGATCGTCGAGCTGCTCAAGGGACTCGCCACACCGTGGCCGCGCATCGAGTCGGACACGCACATCATCTCGACGGGCTCGGCACGGCCGTTGGAGGACGCGTTCCGGATATCCCAGCTCGACCTGGTGCAGTGGCTCGTGCGCGACTACGGGTTCAGTGAGCTGGACGCGTACCAGTTCGCGACCCAGGCCGTCGAGTCACCGCTGGCCAACGTGTGCGACACCAACTACACGTGCGTGGCCAAGATCCGCAAACAGTGGCTGCCGGCGGGCGAGACTCACCGCGGTGTGCACGCGCGGCTGCGGGAGACGGCAGCAACGCTGCGCTGAGCGCCGGCGTCCGGCGTCCGGCGTCCGGCGTCCGGCGTCCGGCGTCCGGCGTCCGGCGTCCGGCGTCCGGCCCGACGATCAATCACCCAACGCTGAAAGGCAATCCCCTCTTGGAACGCGCAACACCACGCCTCACCCGACGGCGGATCCTGCAAGGCACCGCCCTCGCCGCCGTCCCGTACGCCCTGCTCCCCGAATGGCGGGCCGGAGCCCATGTCCCGGGGCCGGACTACCCGCTCGCCGAGTGGCAGCCGGCGAGCACCGCCAACTACACGGTGGCGAACCGTCCTACGTCCCATCCCGTCGATCGCGTGATCATCCACGTGACACAGACCGGCTACCCCAAGACCCTGTTCGTCTTCGAAAACCCCAAGAAGCAGGTGTCCGCCCACTACGTCGTCCGGTCGGCCGACGGGCACACCACCCAGTGCGTTCGCGAGGCCGACATCGCCTGGCACGCCGGGGACTGGGACCACAACATGCGCAGCATCGGCATCGAGCACGAGGGCTGGGTCGACCAGCCCGAGTACTTCACCGACGTCCTGTACGAGACGTCCGCCCGCCTCACGGCGGTGATCTGCGCCAGGTACGGCATACCCAAGGACCGGGAGCACATCATCGGGCACCACGAGGTGCCCGGCACCGACCACACCGATCCCGGTCCGCACTGGGACTGGACGCGCTACATACGCCTGGTCAACGCCGCCTGAGGGCTCGCACATCTGCGCCCATGCGCCCGTCGTTCGGGTGCCCCTCGTCGAAAAGGTTGTCCGCGCGCGTACCCGGAGTGACGATGTCCCCAGCCGCATTGCTTTCCGGGGAGGCGAGTTGACCGATCCGTGGGTGGCTCTCGAACCGGGGGCCGACCCTGCCGAGCGCGTACGCGCGCTGCGCCGCGCGCATGAGACGTTCACCGAGGTGGGCACCGTGCCGAAGCCGGTGCGTGCCGTGGTGGCCGACTCGTGGCGGCGCTCCGCTCGGGCCGGTGTCGGTCCGGACGGCACGGCGTGCGTGGAACTCGCGGACGGCGATCTCGGCGCCTATCGCGCGGAGCATCCGCTGGCACGGGTGATGCCGCTGTTCCGGGAGCTGCTGGGCACGTTCGCCGCCGACGGGGAGCATCTGCTCGCGGTGTGCGACGAGCACGGCAGGCTGCTGTGGGTGGAGGGCGATGCGACGACCCGGCGCAGGGCAGGGCACATGAACTTCGTGCCGGGTGCGCGGTGGGCGGAGAGCGCGGTCGGGACGAACGCGCCGGGTACGGCGGTCGCCGTGGACCGGCCAGTGCAGGTGTTCGCGGCCGAGCACTTCATCCGCCAGGTGCAGCCCTGGACCTGTGCGGCGGCGCCGGTGCACGATCCGCGGACCGGGCGGGTGCTCGGCGCGGTGGACATCACCGGCGGTGACGGGCTCGCGCATCCGCACAGTCTGGGGTTCGTGCAGGCGGTGGCGCGTGCCGCGGAGTCCCATCTGGCGCTGCTCGCTCCGCAGTTGCCCGCCGCGGACAGACCAGAGCTGTCGGCGCTGGGCCGCGACGAGGCGACGCTGCGCGTCGGTGGCCGCCGCGTCCGGCTCAGTCGCCGGCACAGCGAGATCCTGGTACTCCTGGCCCGCCACCCGGAGGGGCTGACGGGTGACGAGTTGCTGTGCGCGTTGTATGAGGACGAGTCGGTCACGCCCGTGACCCTGCGGGCGGAACTGGCTCGGCTGCGCCGGATACTCGGGCCCGGCCTGCTCGCCTCGCGGCCGTACCGGCTCACGGTTCCGGTCGAGTCGGATGTGTCGGTCGTCGAGCGCCGCCTGGAGACGGGCGCGATCACGGCCGCGGCTGCGATGTACGCGGGGCCGCTGCTGCCCGGCTCCCAGGCACCCGCGGTGGTGCGACTCAGGCGGCTGCTCGCCGACGGCCTGCGCACGGCGCTGATCGCCCGCCGCGACCCCGACCTGTTGGCCGACTGGGCGCACGCCCCGTGGGGCGAGGACGACCTCGACATATGGCGGGCGCTCGCTGTCGTGCGTCCGACGTCGGCGGTGCGGTCGCGGCTGGCCGCGCTGGAGTCCGAACTCACGGCACCGCCCGCCTGGGAGCGCCGCCCGATACGCTGACCGATCCACCGGCACTCATGGAACCCCCGGCGCACGCAACGTACTTGCAACCTCGCCGTTCCTAGCCTCGCGCGGAGAGCTGCCCAACGGCGGGCAGCGCTTTTTCGGGAGGCAGAGCAGTATGACCCGTTACGCGGCGCCCGGCACCGAGGGTGCGATCGTCTCCTACCAGGCGCGCTACGACCACTTCATCGGCGGTGAGTACGTGCCGCCGATCCGGGGGCAGTACTTCGAGAACCCGACGCCGGTGAATGGGCAGCCGTTCACCGAGATCGCGCGGGGCACGGCGGAGGACGTGGAGCGGGCGTTGGACGCGGCGCACGCGGCCGCCCCGGCGTGGGGCCGGACGTCAGTGACCGAGCGCGGCGACGTCCTGCTGAAGATCGCCGACCGGATGGAGGCGAACCTGGAGAAGCTGGCCGTCGCCGAGAGCTGGGAGAACGGCAAGCCGGTACGGGAGACGCTGGCGGCGGACATTCCGCTGGCCATCGACCACTTCCGCTACTTCGCGGGCGCGATCAGGGCGCAGGAGGGGTCACTCGGCGAGCTCGACGACGACACGGTGGCGTACCACTTCCATGAGCCGTTGGGCGTGGTCGCGCAGATCATCCCGTGGAACTTCCCGATCCTCATGGCGACGTGGAAACTCGCTCCGGCGCTGGCGGCGGGCAACGCGGTCGTGCTCAAGCCGGCCGAGCAGACCCCGGCGTCCATCCACTACTGGCTGAGTCTGGTCGCCGATCTGCTTCCGCCAGGCGTGCTCAACATCGTGAACGGCTTCGGTGTGGAGGCGGGCAAGCCGCTGGCATCCAGCCCCCGGGTGGCCAAAGTGGCGTTCACCGGTGAGACGACGACCGGCCGGCTGATCATGCAGTACGCCTCCGAGAACATCACCCCGGTCACCCTCGAACTCGGCGGCAAGTCCCCGAACATCTTCTTCGACGACGTCTGGGCGGCGAACGACGACTTCCGGGACAAGGCGCTCGAGGGGTTCACGATGTTCGCGCTCAACCAGGGCGAAGTGTGCACGTGCCCATCCCGGGCGCTGGTCCAGCGGGGCCACTACGCCGAGTTCATGGAGGCGGCGACTGCCCGGACCGAGCAGATCAAGACCGGCCACCCGCTCGACACGGACACGATGATCGGCGCCCAGGCCTCCAACGACCAGTTGGAGAAGATCCTCTCCTACCTCGACATCGGCCGGCAGGAAGGCGCCCGGATTCTCACGGGTGGCGAACGCATTGAGCACGACGGCGAGTTGAAGGGCGGCTACTACGTCCAGCCGACCATCTTCGAGGGCGACAACCGCATGCGGATCTTCCAGGAGGAGATCTTCGGGCCGGTCGTCTCGGTGACGTCCTTCGACGACTTCGACGACGCCATCAAGATCGCCAACGACACGCTGTACGGCCTCGGGGCGGGCGTGTGGACGCGGGACATCAACACCGCGTACCGCGCGGGCCGCGCGATCCAGGCGGGCCGCGTGTGGACGAACTGCTACCACGCGTACCCGGCACACGCGGCGTTCGGCGGCTACAAGGGATCGGGCATCGGCCGTGAGACGCACAAGATGATGCTGGAGCACTACCAGCAGACCAAGAACCTTCTTGTTTCATACGGTCCGAAGAAGCTTGGGTTCTTCTAGAGCGTGAAGTCGGTTGCCTGGAGGCAGCGTTGCACTCCAGGCAACCCGACACGGTAACCCGAACATCAAGACGTCTAGTGGGCGCGCACCCACCCCGAACCAACTGGAGCGCTGGGGTGCCGCCTGCGATCACGGGGACGGCTCATCGCGGCTGCTGCCCTCTGACGAGCGCAGTGGGCAGTGACGCGTCGAGGATCAGATCACGCGGCAGCGCCAGTTCGAAGCGCTGCTCCAGAACGGCGAGCGAGGCACGGTGCGCCGTGTCCCTCTCCCCCTCCTCCGGGATTCCGGCCGCGACGATGTCAGCGCGGATGAGGTCGGCGCCGGGGCCGGTGATCTCCTGCGACCAGGTGTGCATGTACATATCGAAGCCGCACACATACTGGTCATCCTGGAAGTAGGCGAATGCGGGTGGCGGGACCTTCGGGTTCTGCTTCTCGTAGTAAAGCTCGAAGACGTGGACCCCGTCTCGGGATGTCCCGTCGTGGTGCGCGGGCCCGAGGACGGACGGCCAGTAGCCGTAGGCAATGGCGAAGCCCAGGCCGGCGTGGTCGCCGTAGCGGACGGCGATGCTGTCGGCGTCGCCGCGCTCCGCGTCGAGTCCGTCGATGAGCGCTTCGGCCTGCGGCCCGGTGGTGGCCTGGACCGGTACGGGGCCGCCGGGAGCGGCGAGGCGGGCGGCGAGCTGTTCGCCGGTCAGACCCCGGGCCAGCTTGATGTAGTAGCCGAGCCAGGAGATGTCCCCGTCGGCTATCCATGTGATCCCGCCGGAACTCACTGCGTGTCTCCGTTCTCCGGTGTGGCGCGGCCCGGGACCGGCCCGTTCTTCGCCTTCGAGCACCCGCCGTTCGGCTTCGCCCTCGTCGTCGGTGTCGCCGTGGCGGCAGTGCTCCACCTCCTGTTGCGGGGGCGCTGACCCGCATACCGCTCAACTTCGATGGCACGCGCTCAGGGTTCTCGACAGCCGCCCATTTTCTCAGCCCAGAACTGTAACCGGGGCAGAGTAAACCCCGTCGACCACCGCGCAACCGCGCCAGTCCCGGTACGCAGAGACCCTCGCCGGATCAAGCCGACGGGGGTCCACATCGATCACACCTGTCGCGCGGGCGTCACCAACAGCGTGGACTCTCCTGAACCATAAGTCCCTGACCAGGCCAAACGCTCCCGACTTGGACCACGTGGACGCCAGAAGACGGTTCCGACTACCTGTGCCCGTCAGGCGCCCTTCGCGGCGCCCGCTGATCTCACCGCCGACTCCCCGCCTGCGGCGATCGATGAGGGTCGGTGCGTACGTGCGCTCGCACCCCTTGCAGGCCGAACAGGATGAGAAGCTCAACCACGCCGCCGTCGGCGCTGCCCAGCCAGTGGGGCAAGGACGTGTCGAACTCGGCTGCCTCACCCGGCGGCAGCGTCAGGTCGCGCTCGCCGATCACGAGCCGCAGGCGTCCGCCCAGCACGTAGAGCCATTCGAAGCCTTCGTGTGTCTGCGGGGTCGGTTCGAGTGGTTCCGGCGGGCCGGGAAGGTCATCTTGAACGCGTGCACCCCGCCCGGTCGCCGGGACAGGGGCACGAACGTCATCCCGAACCGCAGAATCGGCTTGAGGTGTATCCGGGGGTCGCCATGGCGCGGGGCGCCCACGAGGTCGTCCAACGGGACGTCATAGGTACGGGCCAGCGGCAGCAGCAATTCCAGGCTCGGCCGACGCTGCCCGCTCTCCAGCCGGGACAGAGTGCTCTCCGACACGCCAGTCGTCGCCGCGAGGTCGGCGAGGGTGATGCCGCGCGCACGACGCAGCGCACGAAGGCGCGGCCCCACCGCGCCGAGCACTTCGTCGTCCGTCTTGCGTTCCATCAGGCCACCTTGCCGAAACCGCAAGATTTCGTGCCAGGTCGTGGGGTGCCTGGCAAGACTCTGTGCATACCGACGCAGGGAGCCTTGATGAGCACCAGGATCCCGGCACCTGCAACCCCGAGCCCGCGGTAAGTCGCCGCGGGTATCGACCTGAAGGGAGACCACGGTGCCCAGCACCACGCGCCGCAAGCGCCGCCGCGACACCCCGCCGCCCCGGACCGGAAGCAGCGAGACCGAGGTCCTGCGCGGGTTCCTCAACTACCTCCGGACCTCGATCGCTGCGAAGGTCGAGGGCGCCGGCGAACCGCAGGTGCGAACAGCGGCAGTGCCGTCAGGCACGAACCTGCTCGGCCTGCTCAACCACCTGACTTTCGTGGAGCGCGCGATGTTCCTCGGGGACGACATCACCGACTGGCAGGCGACATTCCAAGCCGCACCGGCGGACAGCGTGGCCGATGTCGTCGCTCGCTATCGGGACGCGGTCAAGCGCGCGGACGACGTTCTCGACGGGTGCCCCGATCTCGGCGCGCCGGTTCCCCGACCGCAGCCGGACCGCCCCGCTCCCAGCACCCGTTGGGCACTCACCCACATGATCGAGGAGACCGGCCGGCACGCGGGCCACGCGGACATCCTCCGCGAACTCATCGACGGCGCGACCGGTCGCTGACCACCATCGCCAGGACGGGAATACATGGCCGGCCACAGACCTGGTACGGCTGGTGGCCGATCATGCCGGAACTCGCCAGGCACCACACCGTCTACGCCGTCGACCTTCCCGGACTGGGTGACAGCACCGGCTCACCGACCGGCTACGCCAATGCCACCCTGGCACGGTACGTGCACACGCTGATCGCCGATCGGCTCGGGGTGGGTGACGCCCGTGTCATCGGGCACGACCTCGGCGCCACAGTGGCATTCCAGTACGCCGGTCAATTCCCCGTCGACCGCGTCCTCTTGGCCGGGGACGCCACCCCCCTCCACTCACAGGAGCCCTTCACCATGCACGAATACGACGTCACAGTGGCCACCACTGCCTCGCCGGAAGTCGTCTGGAAGCTGCTGGTCGACGCCTCAAGTTGGCCGCTGTGGTCCAAGGTGGACAGTCTGGACACGGCACGGTCGGTCGACCTCGACCCCGGCGGCGACGACGGTGTCGGTGCCGTCCGGGCGTTCCGGACGGGACGCACCGTGACCGGAGAGCGGCTGACGGAGAAGGTCGAGCAACGCCTCTTGGCCTACAAAGACGCATTCAATTCGTCGATGCACAACTATCACGCGCGCATCGAGCTGCAGCCGACAGCGAGCTCCGGCACGGTCATCCACTGGTACGGCACGTACGAGACGAGCCGGCTATTGGGCTGGGTCATGCCGCGCTTCCTGCAGAAGTTCATGCAGGGCATGGCGGAAGGGCTGGCCCACTACGCCGAGGAGTGCAAGCCGGCCCGGTGAGTGATGCGTACGCCGCAGCGAGCATTCGGCCTGGGCCCGCCCGAGCATCGCGGGCGGATCGGCACCCAACGGCGACCTCTCGACCCCTCAGATGCCGGGCTGGACTAGCACAACTCCCGCTCCACAAAGCCCCGGAAGCTCCCCGCCGGCCGTCCGGTGACGCGCTGGACGGAGTCGGTGACCCGGTCCTCCGCTCCCTGGGCGATGGCCCGGTCCATGTCCGCCAGCATCGCGGCGAATTCTTCGGGCATCAGCGCGGCCAGTCGGTCGCGCATCTCCTCGTAGGACAGCGGTCGGTGGGTCACCGGTCGGCCGGTGGCCTCGGTGATGACCGTGGCGATGTCGTCGTAGCTGAGGGCCTCGGGTCCCGTGAGCACGAGATCGGTGTTGGGGGCGTGGACGTCGGTCAGGGCATGGGCAGCCACGGCTGCGATGTCCTCGGCGTCGACGAAGCCGACGCGGCCGTTCCCGGTGGCCGTGCGGATGATGCCGTCGGTCCGGATGCCTGCGGCGTGCACGTGTTCGCCGGTGAAGTTCTGCATGAACCAGGACGGCCGCAGCACCGCCCACTCGTCGAAGATGCCCGGCAGTGCCTGGTGCACCAGCCCCACGGCCGGCCCGCCCTCCGGGATGGCGGAGGCGCTGAGCAGCACGGCGCGCCCCACGCCGGCGGCCCGGGCCCGGCGCAGGAAGGGCAGGACGACCGCCGCGGGGTCGGGGTCGCCGACGGGTGGGATCACGTAGACGCGGTCGACGCCGTCGAGGGCTGCGGCGTGGGTGTCGGGGCCGTACCAGTCGAAGCGGACGGGGTCGGCTCCGGCCACAGGCGAGGCCTTGCGGCTGGCCGCCTTGACCGCGTGACCGGCGGCCGCCAGATGGGCGGCGGTGCGGCTGCCGGTCGTCCCGGTCGCACCAATCACGAGCGCGGTGCCGATGACAGAGGTTGCGCCGGTGGACGTCATCGGCTGCTCCCGGTGAAGTCGATGCCGGGTTCGAGGACGGCGAGCGGGTTCCAGTAGTCACGGTAGGAGGTGAAACGGCCCTCCTCGACGGTGACGACGGCGATGTACCGCATGTCGAAGGGGCGGTCGGTCTCCACCTGCCTGCCGATGCCGCGCATCTCGACCACGATGGTCTGCGGGTCGGAGGTCCGGTGGATCCTCAGGTCGGCCTCGGGGAAGTCGTGGAGGTCGATGTGGTCGGGGTACGGGCGCATGTAGTCGGCGATCGCCTCCCTCCCCTCCAGCCGTGCGGGCCAGCCGGGAGGTGCGAACGGGAACTCCATGACCCCGTCCTCGGCCCACAGGCCGATCCAGCTGGGGATGTCCTTGTCGAGCAGGAGTCGCAGGCTGTAGCGGTACAGATCCGCGGCAGGGAGCGATACGGGTACGGACATGGGTATCCTCCGTCTCGTAGAATGCGGACCCTGGGTCCGCTTCGATTTCAACGATACGGACTCGGGGTCCGTTTTTCAATCGGTGGAATGGGAGAGACCGCGTGCCCGAGCCCGAGCGCAGAGCCCGCAAGGACGCCGCCCGCAACCGGCAGGCCGTTCTGGAGGCCGCCGACGGCCTTTTCGCCGGCTCCGAGAGCCCGGAAGACCTCACCATGGCCGACATCGCGGCCGCGGCGGGGGTCGGCAAGGGGACCGTCTTCCGTGCCTTCGGCGACCGCGCCGGGCTGCTCCGCGCGCTGTACGCGGACCGGCTCGAGCCGGTCCGCGAGGCCGTGGAAGTGGGCCCGCCGCCCCTCGGGCCCACCACCGCGCCGCAGGAGCGAGTGCCCGCTCTGCTCGACACCCTCCTGTGCTTCAAGCTCGACAACCGCCGCCTCGTGCTGGCCTTGGAGGAGAGCGGGAGTACCAGCCCGTACCAGGCGGAGCACTACGGACTCTGGCACGGCCTGCTCCGGTCCGTGCTGGAGCAGATCCCCGGACTGACGGACCCCGACTTCACCGCCCACGCCCTGCTCGCCGCCATCCGGGCCGACCTCGTCGAGCGCCTGGCCGGCCAGGATGGCGTATCGCGCGAGCGGCTACGGGCCCAACTGGCCACCTACGCCCGCAAGGTCGTGACCTCTCACCCGGATCCCTCCGGCCGGAGCTGATCGGCCCAGGGACAGCCGAGGGACACACGCAGGCATCGAGTTCCGCCCCGTCGGCATCGAATTCCGCCGCGTCCTCAGCCCAGATGCTCGAAGATCTTGTCCCAGAACTTGGAGTCATCCACGTACCAATCCGCAATCGTCATGCACTCACGGAGATCGGTGACGGCGGCCGCACGTGCGGCGGCGTCGTCCGATTCCAGCGCGTTGCGCGACTCGGCGATCAGCCCGAGGAGTAGCGCCAGCTCGGGGAGAGAACCGGCGGCGTATCCCTGCCATCCGGCACCGTGGTCCCAGCCGTTGAGGTCGTAGTGTGTGAGGTCGCCGTCCGCCGCGTCGAGCATCAGGTGCTGGTCGTACCAAGTGGCGATGGTGAAGCAGAAGTCCTTGGGCGGTGAGTCGTCGTCGGGATAGCGCCTCCCGTAGAGTTCGTCGGCATCGAAGGGTTCCCACCCGTCCTCGTCCCGCAGGTGCCTCGTATCGATCCCTACGTGGTCCAGGTGGACGACGGGAAAGCCGACCGTGAGCAGGAACTCCCTCGATTCGGTGTGGGTGAGCTCGGCCGGCAGAGCGGCCTCGTCCGGTCGCCATAGCGAGCCTTCGCCGAACCGTTCTTCCAGCCAAACCGCGTCAGGCTTCGGCGGAATGTCGTCGCTCTTCACCGCGTGGCCCCCATGAGTTGCGTGTCGTACAGTCACTGAGGGCTCAGTCGATCGCACGGCCGGTGGGCGCGAGCGCGGTGGGTGATGTACGGCCTCGACCACAGCCCGATGGACCACCCGGACGCTCGTCCGGGGCGGCCGGAACGCCCGGTACCGCGGCGCAAGGGCCTGCCACGGCATCCCAGGCACTCACAAAGCCGCAGGTCAACAGGGCAGGGATGGTTCCAGGGTCACAGAACCGGCACAAGTGGTTGCGGCGGCTCCTGTGACCGGTGATGCTCTCGGTGTCGTAGCGACCGGGGCGGACTGACCATCCGCCATCCAAGGAAGCACTGGCACCGATCCACGCACCACACACACCACGTACCAGGCACCACGCAGCATGCGCCGGGCAGGCGGGCACCGGAACCGCCCGTAGAATTCTGGCGACCACATCGGGGGAGAGCCGGCATGGAAACGATCATTGTCCAGCCGCCCGGTCCGGCGCGGCCGGACGACGTCGGCGCGGGCAAGCCCGAACTGCTGCACATGGGACCGGGCGACGTGGCCGACTTCGGGCGCGGGCTGCCCGGCGGAGGCGGTGTCGCCATCGTCCTGCCCGACCCCGGGATCTCCCGGCGTGCGGGGCGGCTCGAGGCGGCCGAGGACTACTGGCGGCTGTCGAACTTCAGTCGTGACACCGCGTATGTGGTGGAGAACCTGGAGGGTGCCGGCGAGTACATCACCGTCGCGCCCGGGCGGCTCGGAGCGCCGGTGCCGTTCGAGTTCTCCCGGGTCGTCCTGCCCGCGCTGAACGGGACCGCCGACTTCAAGGTGTTCGCCCCGCAGCACGCCTATCTGGACGAGCGGTCCGCGCCCGGTGCTGGGGAGCAGACCGTGCATCCCTACGCGCTCGACGTGACGGCCAAGTACTTCCTGGTTCTGGTGGCGCTGTGCGAGCCGCGGCTGCGCGACCTGTCGGACAGCGCGTTGCCCGGTGCCGGGGACATCGCGGAGCGGCTGCGTCCGCTGGAGAGCTGCCGTGATCTGACCCGCTCAGCCGTGAACTACCACATCGACTACCTGGCCTTCGCGAAGCTGCGCCTGGACCTCGGCGAGGAGCCGGGAGCCGACGGCAACGGCCGTACCGGCGCCAAACGCACCCGGCTCGCCTCCCTCGCCCTGCGCTTCGGCCTGGTGCGGGAGGAGCATCTCGCCCTGCTGCCGTCCCGCAAGCGGACCCTGACGCAAGGGACCGTTTCCCAGGGAAGCGTTTCCCAGGGGACCGCGTCCCGGGGGACCGTCCGTGAGGGGACCGGCGCGTGACCTCGTCAGGCGCCGAGGAGGGCGCCCTCGGAACACCGCGCCTGCCCGCGGGTTTCCGCGTCGAGGGCTGGGAGTTGGGTGCGGTCATCGGGTCCGGCGGGTGGGGCACCGTGTACGAGGCCCGCTCGGTCGCCGACGGCGCGACCGCGGCGGTTAAGGTGCTGCCGACCGGCGCCCTGGCACCCGGCCAGCGTGCCGCACTCGGCGAACTCGTCGCGCGCGAGGTGCGGTTCAGCGCCGAGGCGGACCATCCGCACCTCGTCCGGACCCGCGCCGTGTGCACCGTCGACGCTCCGGACCTGCCCGCGCTGGACGGCGCGATCGCGCTCGTCATGGACCGCGCCGAGGCCAGTCTGCACCAGACGCTGGACTCGGCCGAGACCGGCAGGCCGGTACCGGAAGCCGTGCGGATCCTGCGCGGTGTCGCCGCCGGGCTGGCCCATATGCACGGCGCCGGCTGGGTGCACGGCGACCTCAAACCCGCCAATGTGCTGCTCGGCACGGACGGCGAGGTCTGGCTCGCCGACTTCGGTCTCGCCACCGAACTCGACGGCACCCACGCCCACTTGCCGCCGCTCGGCACCCTCGACCACCTGCCGCCCGAGTGGTGGTCCCAGCGCACCGGAGCGGACGGGACGGTGGTGCGGCCGACCGCCGACATCTGGGCCTTCGGCGTCCTCGCCCACCAGGTGCTCACCGGTGGCCTCCACCCGTTCCCCGGCGCCACCGCTCGCGCCCGCTCGCTCGCCGCCCAGGCCTACGCCCGCGGCACCACGCCGCTGCGACTCGACGCCGGGCTCGACGAGGGCTGGCGCCGGATCATCGGGGACTGCCTGGCACCGGACCACGCGACGCGGCTCCCCCACAGCGCCGCGAGCCTCGTGACCCGGATCGAAGAGCTCTCCGGCACGCGTGGCCGACGCCGGCCGCTGCCGATCGCCGCGTTGTCGTTCCTCGGGGTCGCGGCCGCCGCCGCCATCGGGTTCGCGCTGCTCGGGGGCGGCGACGGCGGTGACGACTCGGGGCGCGACACTCCCGCCACCGCCACCATCACCGCCACGCCCATCGCGGCCCCGGGAGAGATCCCGGAGGACTCCGACGTACCCGAGGACCTGCGCCCCGTCCTCGTCAACGCCGCCCGGCGCTGCACCGACGAAGAGGTCACCCCCGTGTTCCTCGCCGCGATGGTGAAGGCGGAGAGCGGGTTCGACCCGAACGCGGCCCGCCCGGAGGCCGAGGAGTACGGCATCGCCATGTGGACGCCGTCGGTGTTCCGGGCCTGGGCGGTGGACGGTGACGGCGACGGGGACAAGGACTACCGGTCGCCGGCGGACGCGATCTCCACGATGAGCCTGTACGTGTGCTGGCTCGACCAGCAGTTCAAAAAGGCCCACCTGCCCGCCGAGGACCTCCCCGCGCTGATCGCGGCCGGCTGGCGCACGAGCGATCGCACCGTCATCGAGGAGCGCGGAGTCCCCCAGCGCGTCAAGCCGCACGTCGACAAGGTGCTCCGCTACCTCGCCGCCTACGAGCGGTGAGGAAGCGGCTCGCAGGCGGTCACCGGCCCGGCGTTCAGCAGTCCTTCACATCCGGCAGCCGGTTGTCGGGCGAGCTGATGTAGATGTTGGAGATCCAGCCGCCGTACTGAGGCAGATAGGCCCACCAGTCGTTGGAGTACGGCGGCACCTCGACCTTCTGCCCCCTCGCCTGGCATCCCACCAACACCTCGACACCCGCCGGGAGTTGGGTGATCGGCGCTTTCCCCGTGGAGGCATCGGGGCGGACGTTCACATGGTTGCTCCACGTGCCGTACCACCACCCCGCGGGCCGTGCCGCCCCCGGAACGTTCAGCGAGCGGGTCAGCCGGCCGATGTCCGTGTACGCCTTCCCGTACGACGTACCGACGGGATGCAGCGTGAAGACGGCGACGACGAACCGGTCACCGGCGCCCACCGTCCCGGTGCTGTGCAGTGCGGGCCGGGTCAGGTCCACGTCCGCCGCGGCGGCCGGAGCCAGAGCCGGAGCCGAAGCCGGAGCCAGAGCCAGAGCCGCGGAACGCGACGCGCTCGCCGCGCCCGTCGAGCCGCACGTGCCCTCCTCGTACGAGCCCGACCAGCCCTGCTTCACCGCCCACGGCTTCTCGAACGCCCCGGCGACGCCGAAGTGCTGATCGAAGTGGTCCGAGGCGCAGCGCGTGGACTGGCGCAGGTTACCCATGACGAAGTCGCGTACCGGGCCCGGCGCCGAGTCCAGGAGGTAGCGGTAGATCTTCACCGTGTCGCGGGCGGAGAGCGAGGTATAGCCCCAGTAGCCCTCGTAGCCGGCGGGCGGTGGAGTCGTGTCGCTCAGGCCGAGACGGCCGGCCATACGGGTGATGATCGCCGACCCGCCGTTCACCTCCCAGTAGTGGGAGGCCGCGTCGTCGTTGCTGCTGCGCAGCATCGGCTCCAACAGGGCCCGGTCGGCGGCGGGCACGGCGTAGTCGGGGCCCCGGTTCCACAGGAAGTCCAGCGCCAGCAGCAGTTTGACGACGGAGGCGGACCGGAAGCGGGCGCTCGTGTTGAGCTGCTCGGTGAAGGTGCCGGTCTGCCGGTCGAAGACGGCGGCCGAGGCGGTGACGCCGTCGGGCACTTGGACGGACGCGGCGGCCTTCGACGGACGCGCGGCCGGGGTGTCGGCGGCGGCGGACCCTGCCACGCCGCCGACCAGCAGCAGTGCGGCGGCGACAGCGAGAAGACGGCGCCTCACCAGTATTCCCTGAGCCGGTATTCCCCGAGCCGGTATTCCCTGAGGTGGATCGAGTTGATCGGCGCGAGGTTGAGGTCTGCGCATGGTGATGCCTTTCGCGGGTGCGCGGTCGGAGCGGGCAGGGAACGCGGGGAACGCGGGGTCTACCACCAGTCGGAGCAGTGGACCCGGCCGTCGGAGATCAGCGAGCCGCAGACCCGGAACTGGTACTGCGGGTCGGTGCTGGTGCGCCGGAACGGCGTGGTCAGGCTCTGTCCGGCCGAGCGGACGGTGAAGGGCCCGCACTGAAGCCAGGGCGACACGGCGTGATCGTGGTCCCAGCCGTCCGCACGCCAGTCCATCCAGACGTTGTCGCCGGGCCGGGTCTCGCCGCTGATCTTGCCGAAGGCGATCTGCTGGCCGACGTAGGCGCCCTTTTCGAGCGTGAAACGGGCGTTGCCGAGGTTGAAGCTGCGCGGCTTGTCGGTGTCACCCTCGGCGTTGTCGGGGTGGTCGCGGAAGCCGCGTGCGCCGCCCTCGCAGTCGGCAGCCGAAGCCTGTGCGGGCTGCGCGGGCTGGGTGAGTACGACGCCGGTGGCGACCGCACACAAGGCGGCGGCCGTCGCGAGCGTGGAGCGGAGCGGGCGCATGAATGCGTCTCTTCCTGTCTGTGGAGGGTGCCCCGAGGTGCAGCCGGGGCCGGGAAGACAACCCGAACCCTAGAAAGAGGGCCGCTGCCTGCGCTCCTGACAATTGTCAGGGTGACGGCCGCGGCCGTGTCGGCGCGGCGCTCCGCATGCGCCCGCCCGTCGTCGGCCGCACCCTGGTCCCATGGCCAGCGCGCATCCGATCGTCGTATACCCCCTCGCCGAGGACGGTGGGCGACGGGTCCGCGTCGACGACCGGTTCCTGGGCATGGCGTACGGGCTGCTCGACGTGGTCGAGTTCCTGCGCCTGGCGGGCTTGGACGACGTCGACGACGACTGGGTGCGCCAGTCCGGGCTGATCGAGTGGCGCGGCAGCGGGCCGGACGGCTGGCAGCGGTGACGAGGACCGAATCAGCCCCGCCAGGTCGGTGAGCCCTCGCCGAGACTCTGGCGTGCGACCACCGCGACGCGTTGGTCATTGCATCGGGCCAGGGGCTCGTGATCGGGCTGCGGCCATGACTGATGAGCGCGCAGAGCCAGGCTCACCAAGGTCATCAGGAGGTCGAAGTCGGCCACCACCTCCAGGCGCAGCGTCACCCAGTGCGAGCCGGGGACCATTCGGACCGCGGTCGCGGCCCCGAGGTGCTCCTCGAACCGCCGGATGACCCGCGCCGTGAGGCAGAGGTCGAGGTTCCGGTCGGAATGGAAGTGGGCGATCTCGCCGTGGGCTGCGGCCAGTGCCCGGCCGGTTCCGCAGCTCGGTTCGACCTCGGTGAGGTCGGGCCAGGTCGCCAATTGCGCGAAGGCTCGCGCGGCCAACGTCATGCGCCCATCATGAACCCCTCACCGCACGGCCACCAGGAGGTGAGGATCCCTTAACCCTCCCGAAAGCGTGATTGTCCGGATCCCGCTTCGACACCGGGGCGGGCGAACTCGGCGGGTGTATGGCCGTACCGGCTCTTGAAGGCCCGGACGAGGAATTCGAGCCGGGCCCCTTCCAGCCGGCTGCCGCGAATGTATCCGGCGACGGTCGCCTCGAACACCCGGTGGAAGGTCCGTACCGAGACGGTGAGTTCGCGGGCCGTCATCGACGGGGAGTTCACGGGCGTGACAGGGCCCCTCGGGGACCTTGCGCCACGGCAGCGGCGACGGCCCGTTCCGCGCTCGCGGTCAGCAGCGCGTCGTCCCGGTCGGCGCCTGCCCAGGCGACATGGCCGTCGGGACGGATCAGGGCGGCGCGCACCTCATTCCAGGCGGCTGGGGGGTGGTCGAGTGGTCCAGTGTGGAGGGCGAGGCCCGGCGAGGTGCGGTCGCCGAGGGCGCCGTCGGCCGAGAGGTCCAGCAGGAGGTGGGCGTCGGTGCGGAGCAGGGCGAACAGGCCCTTGTCCGTGCCGGTGAAGGCGAGGTCGGGGGCGCGGGTGCCGGTGAGCGGGTGGGCCGCCGGGTCCGGGGCGGGATAGCGGACGGCGAGTGCGGTGAGCCGTTCGGCGAGCGCGCGGTTGAACGCCGGCTGGGCGGCGATCATGCCGCTGAGCACGGCTCGCAGGTCGAGGCCCTCAGGCGTGAAGGTGGACATCAGGGCGGTCTGGGCGCGGCTGTGCTCGATCAACTGGGCGCCGACCGGATGCCGTTCGGCGTGGTAGGTGTCCAACAGGCCCTCCGGGGCCCGCCCGTTCAACGTCGCGGCCAGCTTCCAGCCGAGGTTGTGCGCGTCCTGGATGCCGACGTTCATGCCGACTCCCCCGGTGGGAAAGTGCTGGTGGGCGGCGTCTCCGGCGAGCAGCACGCGGCCGCGCCGGTACTCGGCGGCGAGGCGGGTGGCGTTGCCGAAGCGGGAGAGCCACGACGGGTCGCGCATGCCGAGGTCGTCGCCCGCGATGGCGACGGTCTTGCGACGCAGCTCGTCCAGCGTGAGGTCACCGGGCCACTCCGTGGTGACACTGTCGGGGCTGACCCCGACGACTCGGAACCGCCCGCCGGGCAGCGGCGCGACCATCACACCGCCGTGGTGCGTGAAGGAACTGAAGGCATTGCGCGGCGGGTTGTCGAGGGTGACGTCGCCGAGCCAGCCGAGGACGGTCGAGGGTGTGCCGGGGAAGTCGATACCGGCGGCGGTGCGCACGGTACTGCCGACGCCGTCGCAGCCGACGAGGTACGCCCCCTCGATCTCGTACGTCCCCTCCGGACCCGTCACCTGAACGGTCACCGACCGCCCGGTCTCGGTGAACCCGGTGACCCGCTGCCCGCGCACGATCGTGGCGCCGAGGCGGAGCGCGTGCTCCTGCAGCAGTTCCTCGGTGCGGGCCTGCGGCAGGAAGAGGGTGTACGGGAACGGGGTGTCCAGGCCCCGGAAGTCGAGCCGGTCGTCGAGCATGGCGAAGTGGCCGAAGGGGATCGTCAGGCCCTCGGCCAGGAACGGCCCGTGGATCCCGCGTGAGGCCAGGACCTCGATGGTGCGGGGGTGGATGGTGAGCGCCTTGGAGCGCTCGTCGATCTCCGTGCGCTCCTCGACGACGGTGACGGAGATCCCGCCCAGCCGCAGCTCTGCGGCGAGCCACAGCCCGACGGGGCCTCCTCCGGCGATGACGACGTGCCTGTCTTCCATGAACGCCTCCAACTTCCCACTCCTCACAGTCCTGGCCCGCAGCCTTGGTCAGTGACCAAGAGCTCCTGCCCGCAGTAAACTAGGTCAATGACCAAGAGGCAAACGGCCGACCGTCTCGAACCGGCCACCGTGATCCGCGCGGCACTGGAACTGCTCGACGAGAAGGGCCTGGACGCGCTGTCCACGCGGGCGGTCGCCGACCGGCTCGGCGTACGGATGAACACCGTGCTGTGGCACGTGAAGACGAAGGCCAGGATGCTGGAGCTGATGGCGGACGCGGTCGTCGGCGAGATCCCGCTCGACGGCCTTCCGGACTCACCCGGCCCGCGCGCCCGCGAAGTGGTCCGCCGCTACCGCCGCGCCCTGCTGGCGCACCGCGACGGCGCCGCGCTCGTCGTCGGCACCTACGCCGCCGAACCGCACACCCTGCGCCTTGCGGAAACCCTTGTCGCGGCGCTACTGGAGGGCGACCTGTCCGAGCGTGAGGCCGCCTGGACCACGTGGACGCTGATCTACTTCACCCTCGGCCTCGCCCAGGAGGAACAGGCGGCCGCGCAGCAGCCCTCGGTCGACCGCCTGGCGGACGCGGTCTCCTCGACGGCTCACCCCGCCCTGCACCGGGTCCTCGGCCACCTCGCCTCCGAATCCTTCGACGAGCGCTTCGAGTTCGGCCTGAACTCGATCCTGGCCGGTCGGTGAGCTGGGGACGCTGGTCGGCGTCCCTGCCGATGTTCAGCGGGCTGACCGAAGCGACCCTTTCGCGGCGGCAGCCAACGCACCGGTGAGTGGCGACGATCGCAGCTGAAGGTCCGTACCAACAAACCCGCGCACACCCCTTTCCCCCTCCCCACGGCCATGCCATGCTCGCGACCAGCTCGCACGCTCATCTGAACGCCGTTCATATACATGAAGATCTCGACATGGGAGGACGGACATGAGTGCACAACCCCGACCGGTCGTCCTGCTGGTGGCCCTGGCCGCGTTCACGGCGGGCGCCGTCCCCGCCGCCACGGCCCGGACGCAGGCGCCGGACCCGCCTCGCGTCCCGCACACCGCCGTCCTGGACGGTGCCCGGCTCCAGCAGACGAAGATCCGCCTCGATCGCGGCGACGCCCAACTCCGGCAAGCGGTAGGGGCGTTGAAGACCCGCGCCGACAAATGGCTGAACCAGGGGCCGTGGACCGTCGTCGACAAACCCCGGCCGGCCCCCGGCGGCGACGTCCACGACTACCTCAGTCAGGCCCCCTACTGGTGGCCCACCAAGGCCCCGACCGCGGACAACCCCTGGGGCTGCCCGTATGTGCAACGCGACGGCGAGCGCAACCCCGAGGTCGACTCCGGCACCGACCGCCAGGACGTCGAGAAGACCTTCGACTCCGCCTACGACCTCTCCCTCGCCTGGTACTACACCGGCGACAAGCGGTACGCCGAGAAGGCCGGGCAGGTGCTACGCACCTGGTTCCTCGATCCGGCCACGAGGATGAACCCGAACCTGAACCACGCCCAGTTCATCCCATGCAAGTACGACGGCCGCGCCATCGGCATCATCGACTTCTCGCAGTCGTACACCAGCGTCCTCGACGCGCTCGCCCTGCTGGAGACCGGCGCCCCGGGCTGGACGGCGAAGGACCGTACCTCCATGGCCAAGTGGAACACCGATTTCCGCGACTGGCTCAAGAACAGCGACTTCGGCAAGCAGGAGGCAGCCGCCACCAACAACCACGGCACCTTCTACGACATGCAGCTCGCCGCCCTCGCCTACGCGACCGGCGACCGGGACCTGGCCCGCCGCACGGTCCTGGATGCCCGGCACAAGCGCATCGCGCCGCAGATCGCGTCCGACGGAAGCCAGCCCCAGGAGCTGACCCGGACCAGGAGCTGGCACTACTCGACGTTCGATCTGGTCGCCTACACCCGGCTCGCGGCCATCGGCCGGAATGTCGGCGTGAACCTGTGGGCCTACGAAGGGCCGGACGGGCAGAGCCTGTTCAAGGCGGTGGACTATCTGCTGCCCGCCGCGACGGGCGCCGCCGCCTGGCCGCATCCGGAGCTGGAATTCCGGCGCTACGCGGCGACCGACGTCGTCCACGCGGCCGCCGACGCCGGAGACACGCAGGCGGGGCGGGCCGTACCACTGCTGGAAGAGCCGCCGGGCGGTGACCTGTGGGTCCTGCGCCCGGCGGCGGAACAGCTGGACTCGATCGCGGGCTGACCAGTGGCGTCCGGGCGATCAGACCGTGGACAGGTCGATCGCCCGGTCCACGTCCTGCGGCCGGAGCACGCGCAGGATGCCCTCCAGCAGGTAGTAGTCGGCATACGGCAGGGAGATCTCGACGCCGTCCTCGCTCGGCCGGTTGCGCGTGCACCGGGCGACGACCGCGTCCGCGCGGGCCGAGTTCCTCGTCAGACAGGTCTCGGCCAGCGCGGTGAGCAGCCGCAGGGCCACCTCGCGGTAGGACTGCCGGCCGGTGGCCGCGGCCAGGTCGAGCAGGCCGCACGCCATGATCGCGCCGGCCGACGCGTCCTTGATGTCGTACGGCTGTTGCGGAGCGCCGTAGTCCCACACGGGGACGTGGTCCGGGGTCAGCGCCCCCACCGCGAAGTCCGCGAGCTTGCGAGCCGTGGCGAGGAAATCGGCGTTCCCGGTGCGCCGGTACATGGTGGTGAACCCGTACAGCCCCCACGCCTGTCCGCGCGACCAGCACGAGGTGGAGCTGTACCCCTGCACGGTGCCCGGGCCGATCGGGGCGCCGCTCGCCGGGTCGAAGTCGTACACATGCGGGGTCGACCCGTCCGGGCGCAGGAAGACCCGCTGGGCGGTCCTGGCGTGCGCCACGGCGATGTCCAGGTACTTCGCGTCGCCGGTCTGGCTGCTCGCGAAGGCCAGCAGGTCGAGGTTCATCATCGTGTCGATGATGACCCGGCCGGCGTTTCTCTCGTCGTTCAGGGCGCCCCACGCCCTGATGAAGCGTCCGCGCGGGTTGTACCGCTGGATCAGGGAGTCGGCCGCCCGCAGGGCACC
This sequence comes from Streptomyces sp. NBC_01092, assembly GCF_045039535.1. Classification (NCBI taxonomy): domain Bacteria; kingdom Bacillati; phylum Actinomycetota; class Actinomycetes; order Kitasatosporales; family Streptomycetaceae; genus Streptomyces; species Streptomyces sp. NBC_01092. The sequence goes on from NZ_CP108659.1 coordinate 1,689,547, forward strand.
CGTCCGCCAGGCGTCGTCACCCGTCAGCCGCCAGGCGGTGACCCACGACGGGTAGAAGAGGAATCCGAGGTCGTGCGTACCGGTGTCGTACTGGCGAGGGGCCAGCTTCTGCGCCGAGACGAGCGCCCCGGCGCGGAAGGAGTCGTCCCCGCTGTGCAGCCAGGCCATCCACAGGGTGCCGGGCCAGAAACCGCCGACCCAGTCGCCGTTCTGCGAGTAGGTCCACTTCTCGAACTTCGTGCCCACCGGGAAGGCGGTCACGGTCGGTGCGACCGCGTGGAGCTTGTCGACGGCGTAGTCGGCCGCCGCGCGCAGCTTGAGCAGGGTCGGGGCCGGTGCCCTGCCGGCGGTCACGTCCGCGGCCGCGTCCGGTGCCGAGGCGACACCCATCGCCGCGGCACCGGCAGCCGTGGCCAGCACAGTACGCCGGGAAACACTCATGCTCGTCCCTCCAACTGGTCAACGGGATAACGGAGTTGACCGAGCCTTGCACGGGAGACTCGACGCTGTACACCCACATGTGCATTGTTCATAAGTGTGAACGCAGTGAATGTCGCGAGTACGGCGAGTGCGGCCGCGGTCGCGGTCAGCGGTGACAGGTGGTGATTCCCGGACGCCACGCGCAGGCGATCGCGGCGAAGCCGCCGTTCGCGACGATGTCCACCCCGAGGGTGTCACCGCCCCGCAGCACCCTCCGCTCCCGCACGAGCCCGTCGACGCCGTCCTCGATCGTCTCGACCAGCCACCGCCCCGGTCCGATGGTCAGCGGTACCTCGGCGGTTCGTGCGGCTCCGGCGTACACGCCGCCGATGAACCAGCGGTCCCCGCTGCGCCGGGCGAGCACGGCTTCCTCACCGGGCCGCCCGTCGAGCAGCCGGGTGTCGTCCCAGGCCGCCGGGACCTGGTCGAAGTAGGCGCGGGCGAGCGGCCGTTCGTCGTACGACTCGGGCGTGCCGGCGAACATCTGCAGGCCCGATTCGTAGGCGACGGTGAGCCCGACCTCGGCCGCGTCCGAGTTGGGGCGCAGCCCGACGCGCTGGAAGGCGCCGGGGGTGAAGTCCATGGAGCCGATGACGTTGCGGGTGAAGGGCAGGGTGGTCAGATGGGCGGCGGTATTGGTGCGCTTCTCCTCTCCGGCGACGCCCTCCAGGGTCATGACCTGCGGCCAGGTGCGCTGGATGCCCTTGGGGATCGTGGAGCCGTGGAAGTCCACCAGGAGGTGGTGGGCGGCCGTCTCCGCGAGGATGCTGTCGTACCACCGGAGCATGGGCTGCGCCTCGGAGTTCATGAAGTCGATCTTGACTCCCTTGACGCCCCACCGCTCCAGAGTGGGCAGCCAACTCGCGCGTTCCTCGGGAGTGTCGAGGTCGCGCTGGTGGATCCAGACGATGATGCCGACGCCCTTGGATCGTCCGTACTCGACGAGTTCGGGCATCCAGCTGTTGGTCTGCCAGTCGGGATCGGTGGTGTCCCACGCGTCGCTCTTGAAGTACCAGCCCGCGTCGACGGCCTCGTACGGCCAGTTCCGCTCGGCCGCGTAGTCGACGTAGGCCTTCTGCGCCGTGAGGCTCTGGCCTGCCGGGCGGCCGCCGGCGAGCCAGGTCCACAGCACGGTGCCGGGCCTGATCCAGGAGGCGTCGGGGACCTTGGAGGCGGGGGCCAGGTCGTCGGTGAAGGTGGACCGGGTGACGGTGGCGAGGTCGCCGGTGACCATCGCCCGCCAGGGGGTGGCGAGGGGGCCGTCGGTGTCGATCCGGTCGTCGGCGAGCTTGATGCGGTAGGTGCCGGTGCCCTGGTCGTGGGCGAGCCGGGCACCGGAGTAGCCGCCACTCAGGTCGGACTCGGCGAGCAGGGTGTAGCCGCCGTCGGTCTCGAACAGCGCCTGGTCCGAGTACTCGCCGGTGGGTGCCGTGGCGGCGGTGTACCGCACGAACTGGCCCTCGTTGTCGACCCGGTAGGTGCCGAGCCATGCGGCGGCGCCCGGCGGCAGGTTGAACGCGGACGTCTCGCCGAGCACGTCTCCGTATCCGCCCGGCAGGACGTAGCGGTAGGCGACGCCGTCGGCACTGGCGCGGACGACGAGGTCGAGCCGGGCGCCCGTGGAAGTGGCGAAGGACAGGCGCGTCTCGTTCATCCGGACCCGGCGGTCCAGCCGTTTCCCGGACTTCGCCCGGTATCTCTCGTCGACGAGCCGGTCCCTGCGGTGCAGGAAGCGCAAGTCCTTGGAGAGGTCGGCCTGTTCGGTGACGATGCCGACGGGCGACGGTTCGACGACCGTACGGCCGTCTCGGGTCACCGCCAGGCTTACCGTGCCGGTCGAGGCGTCCAGGGCTATCCGCGCTCGTGGTTCGTGCGCGGCGCCGCGGCCGGGGCCGGACACCGTCCAGATGTGCTCGCGTTGGTCGGCCCGTGCGGGCCCGGTCGTGAGAAGTGTGGCCACCAGCCCGGCGCAGAGCGCGGCGACCGCGGCCCTGAGGGGAACCGCCATGTGAACCCTCCTTGTGGTGCGTGCGGTCCGACAGTGGTTACGGCAGTCCCCAGGCGGGGCCCGGTTCGCCGACGGCGACGGGCGCGATGACGAGGTCGGGGCGGGAGCCGGAGTGGACGAGGACCTCGCGGCCCTTGGGCAGGTCGATGGCGAGGGTGCCGTCGCCCAGGTCGCGGGTGCGGGCGGGGGTGCCGTCGTCGAGGAGCACGGTGAGGGTGCCGGTGAGGCCGTGGCGCAGGTGGAGCGGTTCGCCCGCCAGGCTCCTGATCCGGATGAACCTCGTGGTCCCGGCCTTGCGGACGGCGCTGACCAGGAAGGCGCCCTGGGTGCGGAAGTCGTGCAGGGTCACGTCCGCCCAGTCGGTGGGGACGGCCGGGAAGACGCGGATCACGCCGCCCCAACTCTGGCAGAACATGTCGTGCAGCGACTGCGAGGCGGACAGCGGCGTCTCGATGACCGGACCGGCCTCGGTGTAGTGGGTGTTGGCCTGGCAGGGGTAGCGGGTGGTGGGGTCGAAGAACTTCCGCAGAGAGGAGAGGGCGGTGTCGCCGTCGCCGGTCATCGCGTACATCGAGGCGGCGCCGGTGTAGCTGTAGCCGCGGTGGGCGCCGGTCAGGGCGTGCCAGTGGACCACCGACTTCGTGATGAGGTCGCGGCTGTCGGGCTGGTCCCAGTTGACGAGGTACAGCGGGTAGACCATGAGCAGGTGCGAGTAGTGCCGGTGGGACTGGGCGTACGGGGTGTCGGCGCCGATCATGAAGCCGTTGTCGTCGACCGGGTACGGGGTGAGCCTGGCCGGCACCTCCCGCCAGCGCGGGATCAACTCGTCGTCGATGCCGAGGATTTCGGCCGACTCGATGAGCGTCCGGCAGCCCCAGCGGATCAGGGCGAGGTCGTAGTTGGTGTCCCGCGGGGGCACGACGGGGTACTCGGGCGAGAGGGTGCTCGGCAGGTGCAGCTTGCCGTCGCTGCCCGGGGTGAGGAAGTGCAGGTAGTAGTTGATCGCCCTGCGCAGCACCGGGTAGATCGTGTCGCGCAGCAGGGACTTGTCCATGGAGTGGCGGTAGGACAGCCAGGCGTTGTGCAGCGCCCAGGTGAGGTTGCCGGCCTCGCCACCGGTGCCTATCTCGGGCACGCCCCGGTTGGCGAACATGTCGGAGCTGCGGCCGACTCCGGAGCTGTCGGCGCGGTAGGCGGCGGGCACGTTGGCGATGAGCTGTTCCTGGTTCTGGCGCAGGGTGGTGGCGAGCGCGTCGAGTTCCAGGTGGTTGGATCCGTGGATGAGCCAGTACTCCAGCTGGAGGTTGAGGTTCCACCAGACCGCGGGCCAGGGCGTGGGTTCCAGCCAGGGGCCGGCGGTTGCCATGACGGGGCCGTTCGCGCGGCTGGCGGAGGCGACCTTGTAGAGCTGGATCCAGTGGAAGCTCTGGAGCCGCTGGTCGGGGAACGAGATGAAGCTCTTGCGGTAGAAGTCGTGCCACCAGCGGATGTGCCGTCGCCGCAGGCTGCCGTACGACGCCGCGCGCCGCAGGTGGCGCAGTGAGTCGGCCTCGGCGGCGGTGTCGGAGGGGAAGCTGTGTCCGGCGCCGACCAGCAGGTCGTCGCCGTCATGGCGGTATGCGGTGGCGGTCTGGCCGCCGCCGGTGAGGGGCTGGAGGACCTGCTCGGTGCCGTCGGGGGCGGTCCGCGTGGTCCAGGGCGGGTTGGGGGTGTAGCCGGCGGGCGGCGCCTCGCTGATCTTGCGCGGGCTGATGGCCTCCTCGGGGTGGAAGGTCCAGACGACCCGTTCGCCGCCGTCGGCCTTCGCGCGCAAGGCCAGGACCTGGTCGTGGATGAGGGCGGCAAGGGTGAGCGTGCCGGCGGTGGTGGTGACGGTGCCGGTGAGTTCGGCGTCCCACAGGCTCAGCCGCCAGTTCACGGCGGTGATGGTGCCGACCGGATCGAGGGTGAGGTGTCCGACGGGCAGCCGGCAGGTGCCCCAGCCGCTGCCGAACGCGGGCCGGTGGTCCTGGACCCGGCCGTGTTGGACGGTGAAACGGATCCGGTTGGCGCCCGGTTCCTGGTAGATCATGCTGCCGAGCAGCCCGTCACCGAGGAACGGCCCCTCGTACCAGCGGGTGGGCAGCTTGGTCCACAGCAGATCCTGGCCGCGCAGGAAGCTCGACCAGGCGCTGTCGGTGGTCATGGTGTCGCGCAGTCGCCAGGGGCGCCTGCCCGGTTTCAAGGGCTCTTCCGCGTGGGCCGTTCCGGGCAGGGCCGCCGCTGCCGCGCCGCCCAACGCGGTGCCGAGTACGACTCGGCGGGCCACCTGCGAACGTCTCTCCGGCTGTGAGGTCATGCGTCCTCCAGACCTGACGAATCCTCGATACATCGGGTGTATCGCGGAACCTAGCAGGCTTGATGCACCTGTCAATGACCTCAACAGCACCAGGAATGGGGCGCGTTGGGTCGTGGAGCAGCCATGACCTCCGCACCCATGTCAGCGAACCTCGTCCAAATCCTTGACTCCTCCGATGTATTGAGGAGGTCGGTGGAGGTCAGTGGTGAGACATCGAAGGCGCGGCGCGGGGGCTCCGCACGCCACTCGGGGACCGAGGGGCGATGTCAGTGGCGGGTGACAGGATGTCGGCATGATCGAGGAGCTTGACGACGTACCGGCCGACCCCGCACGCCTGTTGGCCGCCGACCGTGCGGCGGTGCGCACCGGCATTGCCGCCGCCGGCGGCGTGGGGCGCGAGGTCTTCCTCCAGGCCGAGGCGATGTTCGGCGACGCGGCGGTGACGCCCGCCGAATTCGCCGCGTGGCTGCACTTCGCGGCGAAGGCGACCGGCCACGAGGAGTACGCCGAGCGGATCGCGAAGGCCGAGCCGGGGATGCCATGGCGGACCGTGTGGGCGTGGTGGCGCCCGGTCAACTGGTTCGTGGCCCACCCGAGCCTGAACGGCGACTACCACCAGGTGCACCGACGCCTGTACGAGGGCCGGGAGCTCGTCGAGGTCGTCGACTGGCGCGGACCGTTGTGGCTCGACGCGGAGACCGGCCGGAGAGTCACGGTCCGGGGCGAAGGGGCCCTGCCCGAAGCGGTGTTGTCGCGGGAGACGATTGACGCGCCCGACCTGGACGACTGGGATCTGACCGCTCCGGCGAGCTGGGGGAGCGCGGCCGCGGTCGCCGTCGAGGGCGGCAGGACCAGGTATCTCGTCCAGGACACGCATGGCATAGCGATGATCGAGACCGACTCCGACGTGCTGCGGGACTGGCCTCGGGGCGAGGGGATCGACTACGACTCGTCCGAGGAGGCTCTGCCGGATGCCGAACCGGAGCCGCGGCGGCCGACGGGCCCGCTCACCCCGGCCCGGGTGGACGACGCCTTCGGAGAGCGGTACGTGGTGCGCATACCCGGGGGCGATCTCCCCGCGGGCCTCGAACACCCGGGAAGCAGGCGGCACTTGTCGGGCATCGGCCTGCCCACGTGGTGGGTGTGCCATGGGGCCGAGTACGAGGCCCGGCCGGCCGGTGCCATGCGGCCCCCGGCCGACGGTGACCTGTCCGAGGACGGCCTGCCCGGCGGCGTGTCCGCGTCGGACCTGATCGGCTTCGGCGCGTTCGAGTACGGCGAGCTGTATCTGCACCGCCACGACGGGTCCGTGCACATCTGGACCCGCGTGGGCGCCAGGGGCAAGGCGCTGGTGCCGCTCGCCCCGGACCTCGACGTCTTCACGCGCATCCTGGAGGCCGTCTACCGCTACAGCAACGCCTGTTGGCAGCCCTATCCGGTGGAGGGCGGCCAGGACGCGGTGGGGGAACTGTTCCTGGAGGAGATGGACGACCTGGCCCCGGGCCTGTTCGACCGCGAGACACCCAGCGGCGAGATGTGGAGCCGGCTGTACGCGGGCATCACCGAGCTCGGGGTGGACGGGTTCTAGGGCCGCCGAGGCCTGGGCGGGACCGCCCGATGCACAACGCAGCGTTGATCAGCACGGGACATCACTGCGTCACACCTCCCGTCCCTGATTAGGTGACCAGGCACATCAGACAACCGACGAGCCGCTGCATCACAACGTGGCGTTGTACAGATACGTTGGCCGATGTGGACCTCAACGCCGTACGAACCTTCGTCGCCGTCGCCGAAGCCGGCCAGTTCCAGATGGCCGCCGTGGATCTGGCCCTCACCCAGCAGGCCGTGTCCAAACGGGTCGCGGCGCTGGAGCGGGAGCTCGGGGTGCGGTTGCTGACCCGCACCCCGCGGGGTGCCGAGCTCACCATCGACGGACAGGCGTTCCTGTCCCATGCCCGGTCCCTGCTCCAGGCCGAGGAGCGGGCGAGGGAGTCCGTGCGGCCCGGCAGCCGTGCCCTGCGTGTCGACGTGGTGGGACGGCGGGCGTCGCTGGCCGGGGTGCTGCGGGAATTCCACCGCGCGCATCCCGGGATCGCCCTCGACGTCGTGACGCTGCCCGGCGCGGAGGAAGCCATCTCCGCCGTCCGGGACGGCATCATCGACGCCACCTTCCGGGCCGTCACCATGCCCGGGCAGCGGATCCCCGACGGCATCGAGATCAGCCCGGTCCACGACGAGCCACTGCACCTGTTCACCGGGCCCACCCACGTGTTCGCCGGGGCCGCCGCCGTCGCCCCCGCCCAGCTGGCCGGCCACCGCATCTGGATGCCGGGCAACGTCCCCGGCACGGAGTGGACCGCGTACTACGAGGCGATGGCCGCCGACTTCGGGCTGACCATCGAGGCGACCGGCCCCAACTTCGGGGTGGAGGCGCTCATCGACACGATCGCGGCGTCCTCGACACTGGCGACCTTCCTCGGCACCCAGACACCCCTCGTCTGGCCCGCCGGCTACGACATGCGTCTGATCCCCCTGCGCGACCCGACCCCGGTCTACCCGCACTCACTGCTCTGGCACGCCGACAATCCGCACCCGGCGCTCACCACACTCCGCGAGTACCTCACTTCCGTGCACCACGATCCCCCGAACGGCGCGATCTGGACGCCGGCATGGGCCCGGCGGCGCTGAACAGGCCCTCGGGCAAGCAGGTTCCGGCGCAGTGAGCGTCGTCGGCGATAAGAGCCGGACCGCTCAGCGGGCCCGCCGATAGAGTCCGCACGTGCGTTGATCTTCCGGGCGACGGCCATGCGCCGCCGCAGACGGTGCGAGCGACCCGATGAGTCGGGCCGCCCGGTCGGCATCCCCGTCACCACGTCACCACATCACCGGAGATCACGCAGTGACTGCTCAGGAACCCCTCTCCTACGACGCGTTCGTCGAACTCGCCGCCGCCGACGCAGCTGTCGTCGGCCTTGTCCTCAAGGGCTCCCGGGCCCACGAGGGCATGGCCACCGAGCACTCCGACCACGACCTGTACGTCGTCCTCGCCGACGGTGCGACGACGGGCATCACCCGGTTCGCAGGGCACCGCACCCCAGAACTCGACCTCGTCATCGTCTCCCTCGACGAACCTCCGCGCCGCCGGAATGCCCGGCTTCGAGCGGTACGCCCTCGCCCGGGCCCGGATCGTGCTCGACCGGCTGGACGGAGTCATCACCCGGATCCTGGCCGACAAGGCACGACTCGACGTCGGCGAAGCCTTCCGGGAGGCGGGCGGGTGGCTCGATGCCTACGCCAACTCCCTCTACCGCTCGGTCAAGAACGACCGCGACGGACAGGCGCTCGCGGCCCGCCTCGACGCCGCCGACAGCATCCGGTTCCTGCTGGAGTTGCTCTTCGCGCTGGACCGTCGCCCGCGCCCCTACAACAAGTACCTGGAGTGGGAACTCGCCCGGTTCCCGCTGCCCGGCTGGGACACCGGGCACCTGCTCGTCGCCGCGGACCACATCTCGGGTACGGGCGACGTGCCCACACAGCGCCGCCTCTTCGCCCAGGTCGAAGCAGCGGCCCGGCGGGCCGGGCACGGGGCGGTGCTGGACTCATGGGGTAAGGACCTGCACCTGATGCGACCGCAAGAGAAGCGCACGAGGCCTTCGTGACCTGCCCTAGGCGGCGAGCCCGCCGAAGAGACTGACCATGCCGATCATTCCAGCCGCCCCCAGGGCCGTGCCGAGCGTGGCGGTCCACATCCGGCCGACGCCCTGACGGGCGTAGTGGATGCCCGCCACCCCGAAGGTCACGGCAAGAGGCCCTGCGATCCACGCGATCGGGAAGAAGACGATCCACGCGAACGGGAAGAAGGCGAAGACCCCGAAGGTGGAGAAGACCCCGAGGACGAGGGCGGTCGGCCCCAGGGCGGTGGCCGGTGTGTCGTCCTGGGCTGCCGCGTTCGTGTCACGCATGATGCGCTCCCCCTCTTTTTTGAACACGTTCAGAGTATGGCTGATCGGCGCGGAAAGATCCACGGCGGGCTCCACTGAAAGCTCCGTCGTGGAAGCGGCTTTGCGCATTGACCCTTCGCGGCCGCCGCGCTTTCATCCCGACTGACGTCGTCCCGGGACGGGACGGAAACCGAAGGGGAGCCCTCTGTGAGACCTCACTTACGCATCGCCGTGACCGCCGCCGTGACCGCCGCACTCACCTCACTGTCCGGACCCACGGGTGCGGTCGGCGACGAGCAGGTCCCGCGCACCGAGCGGATCAGCGTGGCTCCCGACGGGACGGGCGGCAACGGCCACTCGGTGGAGCCGGTGGTCAGCGCGGACGGGCGGGTCGTCGCCTTCGCCTCGGGGGCGACGAATCTGGCCCCCGGCACCGACGTGTCGTACAGCGTCTACTACCGGACGGCTCCCGACGCCCCGCTGACACGGGTGGTGGTGCCGGGCGGGACGACGTCGACTCCGCAGCTGTCCGAGTCCGGGCGCCACCTGACCTTCACCTCGTACTCGGCCGCGACCGCCACGTCCTCCGTCCACGTGATGGACCTGCGCACCGGACGGATCGAACGCCTTGCACCCGCGCTCGCCGAGGACTACCACGTGTCGTACGGCATCGCCCCGATCAGCGCCAACGGGCGGTACGTCGCCTTCGTCGCCCGGCCCGCCGTCGACGAGCACGGGGCCTTCGCCTGCCGGGTGATGCTCCTGGACCGCCGCACGGGGCAGGTGTGGCGGGTCAGCCGGCCCTCGGACGGTTCGAAGAAGTTCCATCAGTGCCAGCAGATCTCGATGAGCGCCGACGGCCGCAAGGTCGCCTATCTGGAGGGCTATTCGGGGCCGGCCGACGACGACCAGGGCGACATCCTGATGTACGACCGGGTGACCGGCCGGACCGTGCAGGCGGACGCCACCCATGACGGCGCGCCGGCCGACAGGTCGGCGATCGGTCCGGTGCTGAGCGCCGACGGCTCCAAGGTCGGGTTCAACTCGACGGCCGGCAATCTGGTCCCCGGCGACGATCCGAACAACGGCTGGAACGGCTTCGTCCGTGATCTGCGGGGGCGCACGCTCCAGCGTTACGACGGCCGCTCCCCCACCGATCTCACCCAGGTGTCCGACCTGTCAGTCAACGGCGCGAAGGTGCTGCTCAACACGGCGGACGCGGACCGCCGGACGCTGGGGCTGGTCCTGCGCGACACGCAGACCGGCCAGGAGGAGTCGCTCTCCCCGGGGCAGGACGGCGCGCCCGTCACGGTGGGGCGGGCTGCGCTGAGCGCGGACGAGTCGACGGCCGTTTTCGACTCGTACTACCCCGGCCTGGTGCCCGACGACACGAACCTGATCGGGGACGTGTTCGTGCGGTCCCTGCGCTGAGCCGGGGCGCCGGTCACGCGGGGCTGTTGTCGTCCGTCCGCTCGCCCTCGGCCTGGGACGGCTCGGTCCTGGGGACGTCCGGGTGGCGCTCCACGGCCGATCGCTCATTGGTCTCGTCGCGTTCACCCTCGGCCTGCGAGGGGGTGTGAGAGTACAGCCAGCGGTCGTAGTCCGATGCTCCGGTCTTCATGGCCGACCTCCGTTGCTCGTTCCCCTCCCATGCTGCGCCCGGGGCGGCGCGCCGACCAGCCGTCCCGTCATCCGATGAGGCCGACTCATCCGATGAGGCCGACCCGTCCGCAGCCGGAGCGCAGTCCCGGGGGACAGATCTGCTGGACGGTGAACACGCCGTCGTGGATGACGGTCTTCTCGATGTCGCCGGCCGTCACCAGTGTCGGCGTGAGCAGGATGGACGGGATGTCCTTGTGCGTGGGGCTGTCGGTCTGCGTCGTCGAGACGTCGCGGACGTCCTCGCCCCGCCCCAGGGCGACTGCCATGGCGGCGGCCGCGGCGGCCTCCTTCTCGAACGGTTTGTACACCGTCATGTACTGCTCGCCCTTGACGAGGCGCCGCACGGCCTCGAGGTCGGCGTCCTGGCCGGTGATCGGCGGGAGCCGCTTGACGCCCGCCTTCTTGAAGGCCGAGATGACCCCCGCGGCGATGGCGTCGTTGGCCGCCAGGACGCCGTTGATGCGGTCCGCTCCCAGCGCGGAGATCGCGGCCGACATGTTCGCGTGAGCGTTCTCCGGACTCCAGCCGGTGGTCTCGTACGACCTGGCGATCTTCGCCCCGCCCGCGAGGACGGACATCGCTCCCCTGCGGAACCACTCCGCGTTGGCGCTGCTCGGGTCGCCGTTCATCATCACGACGTTCGAGCCGTCCCCCCGCTGCGCCATGGCCTTCAGGAGCGCCTTGCCCTGCAGTTGGCCGACCTTCGCACCGTCGAAACTGACGAAGCCGGAGATCGGGCCCTCGGCGAGCCGGTCGTAGGCGATGACCGGGACGCCCGCCCGGTCCGCCTCCATGATCGAGGAGCGCAGCGCCTTGCTGTCGGCGGGGTCGAGGATCAGGACCTTCGCACCCTTGGTGATCATGGAGATCATCTGCTGCCGCTGTCTCGCCGCGTCGTTCTCGGCGTTGGCATACACCATGGTGCAGCCGGCGCACAGCTCCTTGAGCCGCTTCTCGATCAGCGGCTTGTCGGAGTGCTCCCAGCGGGGCGTCACGGTGTTCGGGAGCAGCAGGCCCACCGAGAAGCTCTCCGTGTCCGCCTCGCCGTCTGCGCCGCAGCCGGCCAGGGGCACCGTGAGCAGTCCGGCGACGAGTGCCGCGACGGCGGTGTGCAGCGTGTGTGCCCTCATCGCAGCTCTCCTCCGTTCACAGCCTCACGTGCGCGGTTACCGGTTTCGTCCTCCGGCACCGTGATCTCGCTCCACACCTGCTTCCCGCCGGCCACCGGGACGGTGCCGCTGGCGTCCGACACCGCTTCGACCAGCAGCAGGCCCCGGCCGCCGGTCGACTCCCAGTCCACGATCACGGGCTTCGCGGGCGCGCGCGGCGAGGAGTCGCTCACGCTGACCCGGACCCGGTTCCCGCGCAGCACCAGATCGAGGCGGACCGATCCCTGGGTGTGCACCAGGGCGTTGGTGACGAGTTCGGACACGACGAGCAGTACCGCGTCGGCGGCTTCCTGGACGTGCCAGCGGCGCAGGGTGCGCGCCGTGAAGCGGCGGGCGTGCATGACGGCGTCGGGCAGCCGCCACACCACCCAGCCGGCCCTGATCGGCTTGGTCTTCATGCCGTCGTAGCGCAGCAGCAGCAGCGCCACGTCGTCCTCGCGCCGGCCGCCGTCACCGAGCAGCGCGTCGGCCATCTTCGCCGGGTCCTCGGGATCGGCCGCGGCGAGCGCGACGCGGGTGCGTTCCATGCCGGCGTCCAGGGGCAGATCGGCCGCCTCGACCAGGCCGTCGGTGACCATGGCGAGCACCGTGCCGGGGCTCAGCGCGACCGAGGTCAGAGGGAACTCGGCCTCGGCGAGAACGCCCAGCGGGGGCCCGCCCTCGACCAGCACCTCCTCGGTGGTGCCGTCGGGATGGCGCAGCAGCGGCGAGAGGTGCCCTGCACGGACGAAGAGGGTGGTGCCCTCCTCCATGTCCAGTTCGACGTAGCAGCAGGTGGCGAAGAGGTCGGTCTCCATGCCGACGAGGAGGCGGTTGGCGTGCGACACGACCACGTCGGGCGGGTGGCCCTCCACCGCGTACGCCCTGACCGCGGTGCGCATCTGCCCCATGATCGTCGCTGCTCCGGCGCTGTGTCCCTGCACATCGCCGATGACCAGCGCGACCCGGTCCTCGGACAGCGCGATGACGTCGTACCAGTCGCCGCCCACCTGGAGGCCGCGGCGGGCGGGCAGATAGCGGGCGACGGCCGTGCCGCCGGGCAGTTCGGGCAGCCGGCGGGGCAGCAGACTGCGCTGGAGCATCGTCGCCAGTTCCTGCTCGGCGTCATGGGCGTGCGCCCTTTTGAGGGCCTGCCCGACCAGTGCCGCGGTGGCGGTCAGCAGGGACCGCTCCTCGGGGATGAACTCGTGCGGACGGTCCCAGCCGACCAGGCACACACCGGCGACCCTGCCCTTGGCCGGGAGCGGCAGGACGGCCAGGCCTCCGGGACCGACGCCTTCGAGTCCCGGTTCGAGGGCGGTGCCGGCGGGCCACAGATCCATCCGGCCGTCCCGCAGGGCCAGCCGCAGGGTCGGCAGGGCGCTGACCGGTGCGTCGGGCCACTCCGAGCGCCACTGGGCGCGCCACAGCTCCGGCCAGGCGTCCTGCTCCGGCGGGTCGAGCAGGGTGACCATCAGCCGTTCGTCGCGTACGTCGGCGAGCGCCACCCGGTCGGCGCCCAGGGGTTCGCGCAGCGCGGCGAGCGCGACCCGCCCGACGTCGCCGACCGTCGCCGCGTCGTCGAGGGCCGCGGTGAGCCACTGGATCCGGGACACGTCGTCGGCGCCGCGGCTCCTGACCTGCGTCGCCGTCACCACGCCCAGCAGTTGCCCCGGCTCGTCGGCCGCGCCCGCGAGCACCCGGCAGCTCAGGCTGAGCCAGATCACCTCGCCGGCGGGGCGCCGGACGCGGAATTCCAGCTCGCGTCGGCGCACCGGGTGCAGGTTCGGCTCCAGGACGGACATCAGGGCGGGCATGTCCTCGGGGAGGGCGTGCGACAGCAGGGTGTCGACCTTGCCGTCGAAGTCGTCCGGTGTGATGCCGACCAGTTCGAGGAGTGCCCCGTCCGCCTCGATGACGCCGGTGTCGGGGACCAGGACGAACGAGCCGACCCGCAGGCCGCGCAGGGCACGGCTCAGCAGGGACCCGCCCGCGGACCGGCCCTTCGCGTCGCGCAGCACGCAGGCGACCGCGCCGGCGTACCGCTCCAGGAAGCGCTGTTGCCCGTCGTCGAAGCCGTCCGCGGAGGCTCCCACGACGACGAGGCAGCCCAGTCGCGCGCCTTCCGGGTCCAGCGGCAGCGCGCCGAGCGACGCCGTCCGCGCCCGCGGCGGCGTGGGCGCGCCGTCGGGGTAGGCGGCGAGGGCCGCGGCGTTCAGCCACAGCGGCCGGTCGGTGCGGACGGCGTGTGCGGCGGCCGAGGCGCCCGACAGGGGCAGCAGCTGCGGCAGCCGGTACTCGGAGGTGACGCCGCCGGCCGTTTCGAGCAGTTGGAGCTCGTCGCCCCCGGCAGCGGGAGTGTAGAGCGCGGTGAGCGCCGCTCCCGCGAACGTCAGGGCCCGATCAGTCGTGGCGGCCTGCGGCGCCGTAGGCGGTGAGCCGGTGTCTGCGGTGCCGGCCTCGGATGCCTCCGGCACCGGATATCCGGTCCGGGCACGGCCGTCATGAGGCATGTCCGCAACCTTCCTCCCGTCCGTGCCGGAGGTGCCGAAGGAGATCGGGGCACCCCGACTCCCAGCGCATTCGGGCACCCGAAGACAAGAATCGCATATATGGATGAGCTGGACATATCTGCTCGCGCGCCGCCCGTGGCGGCACCGCGCCCGCCGCCCCGTGAGGTGCTCTGGCTGCGCTCGCCGATCGCACCGGCCGGTGTCAGACTGACCGAGTGGTCGGCATGTGAGAAGGCCAGGTGTCGCCATGCTCGCCAGAGAGATCCCCCGCATGAAGGCCTCCCTACGCAACGCGGCCCTCTCCCTGATCGCGATCTCCACGGCCGTCTCCCTCGCCGCCTGCGGGTCGGACGGCGGGAGCGCCTCCGAGACGGAGACCGGGCCCAAGATCGGCGTGCTCCTGCCGGACGCGACCACGGCCCGCTGGGAGACCCAGGACAGGCAGCTGCTGGAGAAGAACATCCATGAGCTGTGCCGCACATGCACGATCGAGCACGGCAACGCCAAGGGCGATGTGGCGATGCAACAGCAGCAGATGAACTCGATGATCGCCGAGGGGGTGGACGCCATCATGCTCGTGGCGGTGGACTCCCGATCGCTCGGCGCCTCGGTCCGCAAGGCGGACGAGGCGGGCATCCCCGTCATCGCCTACGACCGCTTCTCCGAGGGCCCGATCGCGGGCCACGTCTCCTTCGACGGCCAGGAGGTCGGCAGGCTCCAGGGCCAGGCACTGCTGAAGGCCATGGGCGACCACGTGCCCGGCGGCCAGATCGTCATGATGAACGGCGATCCCAGCGACGCCAACGCGGTGCTGTTCAAGGAGGGCGCGTTGTCCGTCCTGGACGGCCAGGTGAAGATCGGCAAGGCGTACGACACGCTCCAGTGGCGGACCGAGGCCGCCAACCTGAACATGTCCGGCGCCATCGCCGCCCTCGGCGCCGACAACATCCAGGGGGTCTACGCCGCCAACGACGGCCTCGCCGCCGGCAGCATCTCCTCCCTCAAGGCGAACAAGGTGAACCCGCTGCCCCCGGTCACGGGGCAGGACGCCGAACTCGGCGCCGTGCGCCGCATCGTCGCCGGCGAGCAGTACATGACCGTCTACAAGCCCTTCCTGCCCGAGGCCGCCGCCGGCGCCGCCATGGCCGTGGCCGCGGCCCGCGGTGAGAACCTCGACCGGGTGGCCAAGCAGGAGGTGCGCACGAGCGAGGGCAAGACGGTTCCGGCGGTCATGCTCACCCCCGTGTCCGTGACCGTCGACAACATCGAGGACACCTTGGTGAAGGAAGGCGTGTACACGATCCGGGAGATCTGTACCCCCGATCTCGGCGCCGCCTGCAGAACGGCCGGGCTGACCTGACCTCCGGCCCGGCCGCGTCCGGGCCACGGGAAGGAGATGGTTCCGCGTGCCTGCCCCCTTGCTGGCGCTGCACGGCGTGTGCAAGCGCTACGGCGCCGTCGAGGTCCTGATGGACATCGAACTGGAGATCCACGCCGGCCAGGTCCTCGCGCTGCTGGGCGACAACGGAGCCGGCAAGTCCACCCTGATCAAGGTGATCTCCGGCGTGGCGCCCGCGGACCGGGGCGTCATCGAGTGGGAGGGCCGCCCCGTCCAGATCAGGCGCCCGGGTGACGCCCAGGACCTCGGCATCGCCACTGTGTACCAGGACCTCGCGCTGTGCGGGAACCTCGACGTCGTCGGCAATCTGTTCCTCGGACGCGAGGTCCGCAGGTTCGGCTTCCTCGACGAGATGGAGATGGAGCGCCGCACGTTCCAGCTGCTGGACAGCCTGACGAGGGGCGTCCCCGAGCTGCGTGCCCCGGTCGTGTCGCTGTCCAGCGGTCAGCGCCAGACGGTCGCGATCGCCCGCTCGCTGCTGGGCGGACCGCGCCTGCTGCTGCTGGACGAGCCGACCGCGGCACTGGGGCTGCGGCAGACCACGGAGGTCCTGGACCTGGTCGACGAGCTGCGGGACCGGGGCGTGGGCGTCCTGCTGATCAGCCACAACATGGGCGACGTCAAGGCCCTCGCGGACCGGGCAGCCGTACTGCGGCTCGGCCGTAACAACGGCTACTTCGACGTGGGCACCGCCTCCCAGGAACAGATCATCTCCTCCATCACCGGGGCGACGGAGAGCACGCCCCGCCGACCGGCCCACCAGGAGGCGGCGTGGTGAAAGGGACGCGCGACATGGCGGCCGACCCACAGACGGAACCCGTCGAGCCCGCCGCGCCCGGCAGCGACAGCAAGGCTCCCCCCGGGTCGGCCGCCGGCCGGGCCGTGGAGAGGTGGGTCGCCTTCGCCCGGCGCAAGCTGAGGGCCGGTGAAGTGGGCTCACTCCCCGTCGTCCTCGTCCTTGCCGTCGTCTGGATCACCTTCCAGTCCCTCAACGACAACTTCCTCTCGCCCCGCAACCTGTCCAATCTCAGCGTCGACATCGTGGGTACGGGACTGATCGCGGTCGGCATCGTCTTCGTGCTGCTGCTCGGCGAACTGGACCTGTCGGTCGGCTCGATCAGCGGGCTCGCGGCGGCCGTGTTCGCGGTGCTGAACGTGAACAACGGGGTGCCCGAATGGCTCGCGCTGATCGTCGGGGTGCTGGCCGGCACGGCGGCGGGCACCGTGCAGGGCTATTCGTTCGCCAGGACCCGGGTGCCGGCGTTCGTGGTCACGCTCGCGGGGCTGCTCACCTGGAACGGGCTCATGCTCTACATCCTGGGCAGCAGCGGCACCATCAACCTCGACGAGAACGGCCTCGTCGCCAAGCTGACCAGCTACTACTTCACCGATGACGCGGTCGCCTACGGACTTGCGGCGCTCGCCGCGGGCCTTGTCTTCCTCGTGTCGTACAGGGACCGGCGACGCCGGATGGCCGCCGGCATGCGGCACCGCTCGCTCCAGGTCATCGGGGTGCGCGCCGGCGGGCTCGCGGTGATCGCGTTCGTCAGCGCCTATCTGCTCAACCGGTTCCAGGGTCTGCCGCTCGCCCTCCTGATCTTCCTCGTGGTGGTGGCCGGGCTCGACATCGTGCTGCGGCGCACCCACTACGGCCGGCAGGTCTACGCCCTCGGCGGCGGCGTCGAGGCGGCCAGGCGCGCCGGCCTCCACGTGACGCGGGTGCAGACCGCGGTGCTCGCGGTCTCGGGCACCATGGCGGCGGTCGGCGGCCTGTTCCTCGCGTCGCGCATCACCTCGGTGAGCCAGAGTTCGGGCACGGGCGTGCTCCTGCTCAACGCCATCGCGGCAGCCGTCATCGGCGGCACGAGCCTGTTCGGCGGACGCGGTTCCACGTGGTCGGCGGTGCTCGGCATGCTGGTGATCCAGTCGATCGCCTCGGGCATGGCCCTCACGGACACGCCGGCCGCGGTCCAGTTCATGATCACGGGCGGGGTGCTGTTCGCCGCGGTGGTCATCGACGCACTGTCCAGACGCTCGCAGGAGGCGCACGGGCGGGCCTGAGCGCGTACGGGGCGCTGACGGCCGGCTCTTCCTCCCCCCACCCACCCTCCGCGTCACCGCGCCCGACGGGACAGGCGCCCGCGCCCCCCGCACGGGATGCTGGAGGGGAGGGCGCGGGACGAGGACGGCCGGGAGGTGAGGGCGGTGATCGCCGTCAACCCGATGGACACCGACTCGGTGCTGGCGACCTTCGGCGCCCTCGGTGTCCTGGTGGTGATCTTCGCGGAGTCGGGCCTGCTCGTGGTCGGCTTCTTCCTGCCCGGCGACACCCTGCTCTTCCCGGCGGGCGTACTGTGCGCGGCGACCGCCGACCAGGCGGCACGGCTGGTGCTGTGGCAGGTGCTGCTGTGCGCGGCCGTCGGCGCGGTGGTGGGAGGCCAGGTCGGGTTCCTGCTGGGCAGACACGGCGGGCGGGCGCTGCTGGCCCGCACCTCGAAACGACGCGTGCGGGAGGCAGCGACCCGCGCGGAGAAACTGCTGGCTCGCTACGGCTACGGAAAGGCCCTGGTGATCGGCCGTTTCATCCCGATGGTGCGCACCGTGCTGCACCCGGCGGCCGGCGCGCTCGGCGTGCCCTGGCGGACCTTCACCGTCTGGCAGATCGTGGGCGGTCTGCTCTGGTCACAGAGCCTGGTGCTGGTCGGGTACACGCTGGGGGCGTCCGTCCCCGGCATCGACGACTATCTGCTGCCGCTGGTGGCCCTGGTCGTCGTGCTCTCACTGCTGCCCCTGCTCCCCGTGCTGACTGAGGCCCGCCGGTCCAGGCGCGACCGCGAGAGCCCGTGACGGACAAGGGAGTTGACGGACCCGACCCTCTTCGTTCGACCTGTCGGACATCGTTCGAAAACCCTTGACGCTGTGCCACACCCCGTTTGACACTCTCGCAACACGACGTCACACAGCCGAAACGGCAGGGTGCCCATGGCCGAGGCCCCGCCATGCCTCAGCAGGGAATCGACATGCCGTACATCGCACGCGTCCGTGTCCGGGCGAGACGTCTGGCGGGCCGACTCGCCGGACTGACCGCAGCATCGCTCTTGCTGGGACTGGCCGCACCCGCCCTGCCCGCGCAGGCCGCCGCGGCCGAGATCACCGACGGTCTCGCCCTCTGGTACAAACTCGACGCCGCCTCCGGCAGCACCGTCCCCGACGCCTCGGGCCACGGCCGCGACACGACCGTGAGCGGCACCGCCGACTGGTCGGGCGCCGGGCAGGGGCTCGCCTTCAACGGCTCCGACACCTACCTCAGGGTGCCGAACGACGTGATGAAGGGCATGGACTCGATCTCCGTCTCGCTGGACGTGATGGTCGACTCCGCCCAGACCACGCCGTACTTCATCTACGGCTTCGGCAACTCCAGCGGCAGCAACGGCAACGGCTACCTCTTCGCCACCGGAAACGCCCTGCGGACGTCCATCGCGAACGGCAACTGGTCGACCGAGCAGACCACCAGGCCCGCCGACTCCCACAACCTGACCCGCTCGGTCTGGAAGCACCTCACCTACACCCAGACCGGCACGACGGGCGTGCTCTACGAGGACGGCGTCGAGGTCGGGCGCAACTCGGCCGTCACGATCACCCCCGGCTCCATCGGGTCCGGCACGACCACCGCCAACCACATCGGCAAGTCCGTCTACTCCGGCGACAAGTTCTTCAAGGGCCGCATCCGCGACTTCCGGGTCTACGACCGCGCGCTCGTCGCCTCCGAGGTCGAGCAACTCGCCCTCCCCGTCGCCACGCAGGGCGTCGCCGACGACAAGGCCGCGCTGAGCCTCGGCGACACCGGCGCGGTCGTCGCCGACCTGGACCTGCCGAGGACCGGCACGGCCGGCGGCTCCGCGATCAGCTGGGCCGCCGGCAACCCCGCGGTGGTCTCCGACTCCGGCAAGGTGACCCGCCCCGCCGCCGGTGAACCAGCCGCCCACGCCACGCTCACAGCGACCATGAAGAAGGGCACCGTGACCGACGCCTTGACCTTCGACGTCACGGTGCTCCCGGACTTCGACGACCGAACGGCGACCGAACAGGCCGCCCAGGATCTCACCGTGCACAACCTGGACGACGTCCGCGGCAACCTCACGCTCCCCGCGACCGGCGCGTACGGCACCGACGTCACCTGGTCCTCCGCGAAGCCGGACGTCGTCAGCTCCGACGGCCTCGTCCACCGCCCCGCGCACGGCGACGGCGCGACCACCGTCGAACTGACCGCCACCGTCTCCAAGGGCACGGCGAGCACGACGCGCGCCTTCACCGCCAAGGTGCCCGAACTGCCGAGGACCGAGGCCCTCAAGGGCTACATGTTCAGCTACTTCACCGGTGAGGGCACCGCCGACGGCGAGCAGCTCTACGCCGCCCTCAGCAAGGGCAACGACCCGCTGCGCTGGCGGGAGTTGAACGACGGCAAGCCGGTCCTGACCTCCACGCTCGGCGAGAAGGGCCTGCGCGACCCGTTCATCATCCGCTCCCCGGAGGGCGACAAGTTCTACCAGATCGCCACCGACCTCAGGATCTACGGCAACGGCGACTGGGACGCCGCCCAGCGCACCGGCAGCCGGTCCATCATGGTGTGGGAGTCCACCGACCTCGTCCACTGGACGGACCAGCGGCTGGTGAAGATCTCGCCCGACAGCGCGGGCAACACCTGGGCCCCGGAAGCGTTCTACGACGCGAAGCTCGGCCAGTACGTCGTCTTCTGGGCATCGAAGCTGTACGACAACGAGGCGCACTCCGGCGACACGTACAACCGCATGATGTACGCGACGACCCGCGACTTCCACACCTTCAGCGAGCCCAAGGTCTGGATCGACCGCGGCTACTCGGTCATCGACTCCACGGTGATCCAGCACGACGGCACGTACTTCCGCCTCTCCAAGGACGAGCGCAACAACTCCTCGTCCACCCCCAACAGCAAGTTCATCTTCGAGGAGAAGAGCGACGCGCTCCTCGACCCGTCCTGGGACGCCGTCGCCGAAGGCATCGGCAAGGGTGCGATGAACGCGGCCGAGGGACCGTTGGTGTTCAAGTCGAACACCGAGGACAAGTGGTACGCGTTCCTGGACGAGTTCGGCGGCCGCGGCTACCTCCCCTTCGAGACGACCGACCTCGCCTCCGGCACCTGGACCCCGTCCACCGGCTACGACCTCCCGGCCAAGCCCCGCCACGGCACGGTGCTCCCGGTCACCCAGGCCGAGTACGACCGCCTGCTGCGCGCCTACCAGCCGGACCAGCTGGTGGAGGGCGTCGAGGACGTCTCGGTGAAGACCGGCATCGGGCAGACCCCCGTCCTGCCGGCCACCGTGATCGCCACGTACGCCGACGGCGTGACGCGTCCGGTCGCCGTGACCTGGGAGGACGTCCCGGAGTCGCAGTACGCGCAGGCCGGCACCTTCACCATGACCGGCAGCCTGCCCGACGGCGCCGCGCTGCCGGTCCGGGCCGAGGTCACCGTGTCGCAGGACGGCCCGGACGTCCCCTCCGACCTGCTCCTGCACTACGACTTCGACGAGACGGGCGGCAGCATCGCCCGCGACTCCAGCGGGCACGGCCACCACGGCACCTACGTCCGTACGCCCGACTTCGGCACCGGTGTGGAGGGCGGCTCGTTCAGGATGTCCGGCGACTCCGCGTCGTCCCCGTACGTGAAGATCCCGAACGGTGTGCTGAAGAACGCCGACAGCGTGACCGTCTCGACGTACGCCAAGTGGAAGGGCGGCAGCAGCTTCCAGTGGCTGTTCGGGCTCGGGCCCGACAGCGACAAGTACCTGTTCGCGACCCCCTCCAACGGCGGCTCCAGCCTGTACTCCGCGATCACGAAGGCGAGTTGGTCGGCGGAGTCGAAGCTGACGGCCGGCTCGCAGCTGACGCCCGGCGAGTGGCGGCACGTCACCGTCACCCTCGACGGCTCGACCGGGGCCATGGTCCTCTACGTCGACGGCATCGAGGCGGCCCGTACGACCACCGCCGTCAAGCCGTCCGAGCTGTACGACGCGAACAAGGACTACGGCGGCTACATCGGCAGGTCCCTGTACGCCGCCGACCCGTACTTCGGCGGCGAGGTCGATGACTTCCGCGTCTACGACCGGGCCCTCACCGCCGCCGAGATCATGGAGCTCAGCGGCAACACCGCGGGCATCGCCAGGGCAACGCACCCGGCGCTGAAGGTCGACGCGCTCGTCGACAACGCGGGCAGCCGGATCACGCTGCCGATGACGGAGGGCACCGATCTCACCGCCCTCGCCCCGGAGTTCACCCTCGCTCACGGCGCGGCGATCACCCCGGCCTCCGGCAGCGTGCAGGACTTCAGCGAGCCGGTGACGTACGAGGTGACGGGCTCCGACGGAGCGAAGCGGACCTGGACGGTCTCGGCGCTGGTCATGAAGAGCCCGGTGCTGCCGGGGCTGAACGCCGACCCGAACATCGTCCGCTTCGGCGACACCTTCTACCTGTACCCGACGACCGACGGCTTCGAGGGCTGGAGCGGCACGCAGTTCAAGGCGTACTCCTCCACCGATCTCGTCCACTGGACGGACCACGGCGTCATCCTCGACCTGGGCCCGGACGTCTCCTGGGCGGACAGCAGGGCCTGGGCCCCGACGATCGCCGAGAAGGACGGGAAGTACTACTTCTACTTCTGTGCCGACGCCAACATCGGCGTCGCGGTGTCCGACTCGCCGACCGGCCCGTTCAAGGACGCGCTGGGCAGGCCGCTGCTCAAGGCCGGCGACTTTCGCGGCCAGATGATCGACCCGGCGGTGTTCACGGACGACGACGGACAGTCGTATCTCTACTGGGGCAACGGCCACGCCTACGTCGCGCCCCTGAACGCCGACATGACGTCCATCGACACCTCCAAGGTCGAGGACATCACCCCCAGCGGCTACAACGAGGGCACCTTCGTCATCAAGCGTGACGGCACCTACTACTTCATGTGGTCGGAGAACGACACCCGCGACGAGAACTACCGCGTCGCCTACGCCACCGGTCCCTCACCGACCGGCCCGTGGACCAAGCACGGCGTGATCCTGGAGAAGGACCTCTCGCTCGGCATCAAGGGCCCCGGCCACCACTCGGTGGTCCATGTCCCGAACACCGACGACTGGTACATCGCCTACCACCGGTTCGCGCTCCCCGGCGGCGACGGCACCCACCGCGAAACGACCGTCGACAAGCTGGAGTTCGACTCCGACGGGCTCATCGAGAAGGTCGTGCCCACCCTCACGAGCATCGATCCGGTCACCGTCGTCCACGCCGGGCCGGACTCCGAAGGCCGCGAAGGCGACCGGATCGCGCTGAACGGCACCCTGTCCGGTGCGGGGAGCCCCCAGTGGGCCGTCGAGGAGGGCGCACCCTGCTCCTTCGCCGACGCCGGGGCGGCAAGGACCACCCTGACCTGCACGGACGACGGCACCTACACGGTCACCCTGTCCGGGGGCCGCGGCAGTGACTCAGCCACCGTCGAGGTTGCCAACGCGGCTCCGGCGATCACCTCCGCGACCGGGCCCGCGTCCCCGGTCTCGGTCGGCAAGCGCGTGGTGGTCACGGCCGAGTTCACCGACCCCGGCAGCGGCGACACCCAGACCTGCCGGGTCGACTGGAAGGACGGCACCGCGCCGACGGACGGCACGGTGAGCGGCACCACCTGCCGGGCCGGGCACACCTACACCGGGGCCGGGATCCACCGCCCGGTGGTCACGGTCAAGGACGACGACGGCGCCTCGGACAGCACCACCCTCCCCGAGCTGGTCGTCTACGACCGCGCGGCGGGCCCGGCGCTCGGCACCGGCGTCATCGCCTCCCCGGCCGGCGCCTACCCGGCCGGGCCGGACCTGACCGGCATGGCCGCGTTCTCCTTCGCCGCCACCTATGCGAAGGGGGCCACGGTCCCCACCGGAAAGGCCGAACTCGACTTCGGCCGGGCCGGGTTGAAGTTCCGCTCCACCGGCTCCGACTGGCTCGTGGTCAGCGGATCCCGGGCCGTCTACCAGGGCACCGGCAAGGTGAACGGCACCGGTGGGTACGGCTTCCGGGTCACCGCGACCGACGCCCCGGACACCTTCCGTATCCGGATCTGGCAGAAGTCCACCGGTGACGTCGTCTACGACAACCTCACCGGCGCACGGGCCACGGGCTTCGTCACCGTGGGCGGCAACCGACGCCAGTAGCGTTCCAGGGGGCGGTTCCAGTCGGCCGCCCCCTCTGAAACCGTCCTGAAACCGCGCCGAAGGCGGCCTCCCGCACGCTCCTGGTGACACGAACTCCCGGAGCCAGAGAGGCACACGCCATGAACGCCACCCCCCTCCACCTGACCCCCGAGCTCGTCGAGGACCCCGTTCGCGGCTACGCCGACCTGCGCTCACGCACCGACCTCGGGCACGCGGTCCTGCCGGGTCTGGACACCCCTGTACGGCTGGTCACCCGCTACGAGGACGCGCGGGCCGCACTGACCGAGCCGCGCCTGATCCGGGACCGGTCCGCCGTCCCCGGCGGCTCCGAGATGCCGGACCCGCAGGCCGAGCTGCTGGCCCATGCCTTCGAGGGCTTCCCGGAGGAGTACCTCCCGTACCTGTCCGGGCATCTGGCGCTGTTCGACGGCGACGAGCACACCCGGCGCCGGGGCCCCCTCACCCGTGCCTTCACCGCCCGCCGCGTGTCCGCGCTGCGCCCCTTCGTGGAGAAGACCGCGCGTGAGCTCATCGCCGGCCTCGCCGGTCGTGAACAGACCGATCTGCTGGGCGACTTCGCCTACCAGCTGAGCACGGCCGTGATCTGTGAGCTGGTCGGCGTCGACGCCGCCGACCAGGACCGGGTTTGCGAGTGGATCCGGGACTTCGCGTACGGCGACGGCAGCCGGATCGCCGAGGGGCTGGCCGGCATCGTGGAGTACAGCAAGGGCCTGGTGGCCCGCCGTCGCGCCGAGCCCACCGACGACCTGGTCTCGGCGCTGCTGGCCGACGGAGGGATGAGCGACGACGAGATCGTCACCGTCTTCTTCCTGCTCATCAACACCGGCATCACCCCGCCCGCCCTGTTCCTCGCCCACGGCGTGCTCGCCCTGCTCGACCACCCCGAGCAGCTTCAGCGGCTGCACGACGAGCCGGACCTGCTCGCCCGCGCGGTGCCCGAACTCCTGCGGTACGTCACGCTGGTGCGCATCGGCGCCACCCTGTACGCCACCGAGGACTTCGAGTTCGCCGGTTCACCGCTGAAGAAGGGCGAGGCCGTGACGGTCGCGCTGTTCGGCGCCAACCACGACCCGGCCGCGTTCGAGACGCCCGAACGGCTCGACATCACCCGGGAGTTCGGGCGCGGGGACGGTCATCTCGCCTTCGGGCACGGCCCGCACTACTGCATCGGCGCGGCGCTGGGCCGGGTCGTGACGGGCGTCGTGTTCGACGAGCTGTTCGTGCGACGGACGGCGCCGGCCCTGGCGGTGGACCGGGCCGACGTCGCGTTCGGGCACTGGCCCGGCGACGGCTTCCACCTGCTGAGCCTGCCTGTGCGGCTCTGACCGTGCCTGCCGAGAGCCGGGACGTCACTCAGCCGGTCCGCTCCCGCAGCAGCCCGAACGCGGCCTCGCGCAGAGCGCCCGGGTCCAGGGTGGCGTACTCGGACACCGCGTCCGCGTAGGCCGCCCGATCGGCGTTCTCGGCGTCCTCCCGGGCGCGGACGGAGGACATCGTCGGCTGGAAGTTGCGCAGCCACCGGAAGCGCTCGGCCAGCGCGATCAGCCGCACTCCGTGAGCGGGATCCCCGTTCGCGAGGCCGGCGGTGCCGAGCGCGAGCAGCAGCGCACCCTGGACGGGGAGGTCCGCCGTCGTGGGGTGCGCGGCGGTCGGGGACCGGGTCAGCAGGGTCGTCAGACGCTCGGGGAGCGTCGCGGCGAGGGGCGCCACGAGGTCGGTGCGGCCGTGCCGGGCGTGGGCCGTGACGGCGACGGCCTGCAGCTCCAACCGCCAGCCCTCCAGCAGGGGTTCGCCTCCGACGACGGGGCTCGCTCCCCGTTCCATCCGTGCGATCGCCCGGCGCCACAGGCCGAGGCCGGTCTCGGTGTCGCCCCTGGCGAGCGCGATCTCGGCGCGGGCGCCCAGGTCGGGGGCGAAGGCGTCCGGTGTCATGCCCTCGGCCTGGTGCTTCAGGGCGTGTTCCAGCCAGTGCTCGGCCGCGTCGAGGTCGCCGGTCTGGAGGTGGGCGAGCATCAGCCCCCAGCTCAGTCCGACCGGGTCCTGCCCCTCGCCGAAGCGTTCCAGCTCCCGCATCGCGCTCGTCATGGGGCCGATCGCCTCGGCGCCGCGCTCCATGCGCAGGCACAGCTCACCGATCCGGGACTGCGGCCAGTACCGCAGCAGCGGAATGTCCCGGTCCGCGAAGGCGTCGAGCATCCGGCGGGCGGCGTCGAGGGCCCGGTCCGGGTCGTGCTCGCCCTCCCACACGTAGCTCGCCACGCAGTTGGCGATGCCCGCGAGCAGGGGCGCATCGCTGTCGCAGAGCGCCTCCAGGGTCGCGCGGTCACCGGACGCGAGCACCTCCGGCAGCGCGCACAGCACCGTCGACGCGGCCCGCACCAGGCTGTCGGGTGGCGCGGCAGGCAGTCGGCGCAGGCCG
The DNA here is from genome assembly GCF_045039535.1 of Streptomyces sp. NBC_01092. Taxonomy (NCBI): domain Bacteria; kingdom Bacillati; phylum Actinomycetota; class Actinomycetes; order Kitasatosporales; family Streptomycetaceae; genus Streptomyces; species Streptomyces sp. NBC_01092. Next base: position 1,715,698 of record NZ_CP108659.1, read on the forward strand.
GCCAGCGGGCGCATGGCACCGGCTCCGAGACCGAGGAAGAGGGTGGCGGTCATCAGGGCGAGGGCCGTGCGGGTCGGCTCGACGCAGGCGGGGGCGGGCCGGTGGCGGGCGAGCAGCGGGGCGGTGTCGTCGGCCAGGACCATCAGCCGGGCGTAGTTGGCCTCGGTGGTCCACAGGGCGCACAGTACGGCGGCCACGGCGGCGACCGTGTCGGCGTCGTCGCGGGCGAGCGCGAGCCGCAGCGCCTGGACCAGGTTGTCCTGCTCGGCGCGGATCAGCTGCCAGGACGCGACCGGGTCGGGTCCGAACGGCGTGTCGTGGTGGGTGACCCCGAACTCCCGCGCCCACCCGATGAACCGGTCCGCGACGACGCCCTGCTCCCCGGCCTGCTCCCGATGCGCGGCGGCGAACTCCCGTACGGTCTCCAGCATCCGGAAGCGGGTGCCGTTCGCGGTGTCGGTGACCTTGATCAGGGACTGGTCGACGAGGTCTTCCAGCACATCCAGAACGTCCGGCACATCGAGAACATCCGGTACGTCCAGCGCGTCCGGGGCTTCCCGACCGGCGACGAGGTGCTCGGCGGCCTCGGCCGTGAAGCCGCCGGGAAAGACCGACAGCGCGCGCAGGGCCGCTCGGCCCTCGGGTTCGAGCAGGTTCCAGCTCCAGTCGACGACGGCGTGCAGGGTGCGGTGCCTGCGTGGCGCGTCCCGCGGTCCGCCGCGCAGCAGGGCGAACCGGTCCTGAAGGCGGCGCGTGATCTCGGCGACCGACATCACGCGCACCCGGGCGGCGGCGAGCTCGGTCGCGAGCGGCAGCCCGTCGAGCCGGCGGCACAGGTCGGCCACGGCGTCGGCGGGCAGTTCGACGTCGGGGCGGGCGGCACGGGCGCGCTGCTCGAACAGCTCGACGGTGGTGCGCGGGTCCAGCTCGGGCAGCGGGTGGACGGCCTCGGAGGACAGTCCGAGCGGGGCGCGGCTGGTGGTGAGGACGCTGACGTTCCTGGTCATGGACACCAGCGCCCGCACCAGGTCGGCGACGCCGGGGACGACGTGCTCGCAGTTGTCCAGGACGAGCAGCGCCGGCCCGGGGCCGAGGGCGCCGACGATGCCGGCGAGCGGCCCGGCGTTGCCCGCCGCGCCGCGCGGGCTCTCCCCGGCGCCGAGCGCGGAGGCGACCTCGGCGGCCACGTCGGCGTCCCGGCCGACCCCGGCGAGCGGCACCAGGTGCACGACCCGGTGCTCGGCCTCCCGTGCGACGGCGCCGGCGAGGCGCGTCTTGCCGAGCCCGCCGGGCCCGACGATCGAGGTGACCCGGGAGCTGTGGATCAGCCGGGTGACGGCGGCGATGTCGGCCTCCCGCCCGAGCAGCGGGTTCGGCTCGTGCGGCACCCCGCGCCGCACGGCGGGCGCCTGCCCGCGCAGCAGTTCCTGGTGCAGTTCCTGGAGGGCGGGGCCGGGGTCCGTGCCGAGTTCGTCCCGCAGGCGGCGCCGGTAGGTGTCGTACGCCGCCAGCGCGGCGGCCGCACCGGCCGTGGCCGCCTGACAGCGCATCAGCTCAAGCAGCGGCTCCTCGTCCAGCGGGTGGGCGGCCACCAGCTCGCCGAGCGGCCCCACCGCATCCTCCCGCCGCCCGGAGCGGGCCAGCGAGAGCGCCCGGAGCCGGGTCAACGTGCGGTGTGCGGCGGCGAGTTCGAGGCGCAGCGCCGCCACGGGGTCGTCGAGGTGGCCCTCCCCCGATTCCCCGGCGTCCCACAGGGCGAGCCCCGCCTCGGCCTCGGCGACCGCGCCGTGGTGGTCGCCGGCCCGCGCCTTCTCGATGCTCTCGGTGACGTGCAGCTGGACGGCCCAGGCGTCGACCTGGTCCTCGCGCAGGGCGATGCGATAGCCGGTGGGGGTGCTCGCGATGGTCTCGCCGCCCAGCAGGGACCTGGCCCGGGAGACCAGGATCTGCAGGGCCTTCGTCGGGTTCTCCGGCTGCTCGTCCGGCCACAGCCCGGCCACCAGCCGTCCCGTGCCGCATCCCGCCCGCGGCTCCCCGGCCAGCAGCGCGAGCAGGCCGCGCAGCCTGGGCGCGGTGATCTCCCTTCCCCGGTGGGAGACGGACGTCAGCAGCGTCAACTCGATGGTCACCCGTGCAGGTTAGTCAGAACGGGTGGTGAGAGGGGTGGTCGCAGGGCTGCAACCCTCTCGCAACGTTCCTCGTGCTGCCCTTGCTGCCATGTATGAGGAGACCCCGCGCGTCGAACTCACCCCCGCGGCCGCCGACCTGTTGCGCCGTCTGCGCGCGACGCACGGCCCGCTGATGTTCCACCAGTCCGGCGGCTGCTGCGACGGGAGCGCGCCGATGTGCTACCCGGAGGGCGAGTTCCGCACGGGCAACTCGGACATCCTGCTCGCGGAGCTGTATGTCGAGGGGGTGACGGAGCCCGTGACGTTCTGGATGTCGCGCAGTCAGTACGAGGCGTGGAGCCACACCCGGCTGATCGTCGACGTGGTCGAGGGCCGGGGCAGCGGCTTCTCTCTGGAGGCACCCGAGGGGGTGCGTTTCCTCACCCGTTCTCGCGTCGTCGGCACCTAGAAACCCCTTTGGTCATCGCCGTCTGGTGCACTTCCCCCGAGTCCTGGGACATTTGACGAGACCTCAGGGGGAAATCGTGACGCTCCGTCAGAAACGATTCGCGTCAGCGAGAGCGGCCCTCACGCTGCTCACGGCACTCGGCGCGCTGGCCGGTGCGGCCCTGTCGGGGGCGGCACCGGCCGGCGCCGCGCAGGGCACTCCGATCGCGCCGGGTGTCACCTACGACGAGTTCGACATCGCGGCGGCGAAGGGCACGGCACACGCCCATGTGCTCACCGTCGACCTGCGCGATCCGCGCGTACGTCTCGATCTTCTGTACCCGGGAGCGGCGGCGGCGCGGGCCACCGTCTCCCAGCAGGCCACCGCACAGGGCGCGGTGGCCGGCGTGAACGGCGACTTCTTCAACATCAGCGAGACCCAGCACCCCGGCGTCGAGGCGACCGGCGCGAGCGTGGGACCGGTGATCGCGCGCAGCCGGGCGCTGAAGGCGGCGGTCCCGAACGGCCAGCGCTTCGGCCCCGCGCTGCCGCCCGGCACGAGCACCGAGGACGTGTTCGGCGTGGGCGTGGACCGCCGGGCCCGGCTGGACGACCTGAGCCTCGACGGCTCGATCCGCACGCCCGAGGGCCGCCTTCCGCTCGGCGGGCTCAACCAGTACGCGCTGCCGGTGGGCACCATCGGCGCGTTCACCTCCAAGTGGGGCAGCGTCTCCCGGGTGCGCGCGACCTGCGGCACGGACACGGACCGGGCGGCTCCGTGCAGCACGGACACCTATGAGGTGACGGTCCGGGGCGGGAAGGTCGTGTCGAGCGCCGACACCCCCGGCAGTGGCCCGATCGCCGCGGGCACCACCGTCCTGGTGGGCCGGGAGGCGGGCGCGCAGCAGCTGCGGAAGTTCTTCGCGGGCGAGCCGGTGACGGTGCGGCAGCGGCTGGTGGCGTCGTCGTCCCGGATCCCGTACCGCTTCGCCCTCGGCGGCTACCCGGTCCTCGACGACGGGCAGCCGCTTCCCGGCCTGGACAACAGGGCCTCGGCGGTGCGGACCGCCGTGGGCATCGCGGACCGCGGCCGGCGCCTGGTGCTGCTCGCGTTGGACGGCGCGCCCGAATACCGCACCGGCCTGACCATCGCGGAGGTCGCCTCCGTGATGCGGGACCTGGGTTCGGTCGACGCCTTCAGCCTGGACGGCGGCGGCTCCTCGACGCTGGTCGCGCGGGAGCCGGGAGCGGCAACGGTGTCCGTGCGCAACCACCCGTCCGACGGCAGGGAGCGCGCCGTGCCCAACGGCATCGGAGTCTTCTCGACCCCCTGACGGTCACGGTCTGAGGCTGCTCACGATGTCCGCCGTGGCCGTCAGACCGCTGCTGATGGTGGGCGCCATGCTCGTGCTGGCCAGGTAGAAGCCGAGCAGCAGACACACCAGCGCGTGGGTGATCTTCAGCCCGCCGTTGCGTACGAAGATCACCGCCAGGACGAACAGCAGCAACACCACAGAGATGGAAATGGCCATCGTCTAGCTCCTCCGCCACGCCGCCTTGCCCGGTTCAGGGCGTTCGGCCGCAAGTGTGGCGTAGCGGAGGGTTCGTCCGGGCGGCTGACCTGTACTCCGAACGAGTGGTGTATCCGCCAGGCGCGGCTAGACCGTCCGGTGGGCGTCGAGGAACGCCTCCAGACCGGCGAGATCATCGGTGTTGAGGAAGTCGACGTCGGCGGCGAGCAGCTCGCCCCACAGGGCGTCCCGCGCGGGGCCCGCCACGTCCGGGGTGGCCCAGAACCGCACCTTCTGTCCACGGGAGTGCGCCGCCTGGACGATGGTCCGCAGCTTCTGCCGCTCGGCGTCCGGGAAGGCGCCCACGCCGAGCCAGGTGAAGTTGAGCGTCCAGTTGTCGCTGATCAGCGGGACGAAGGAGGCGGGCGCGGAGGTGCCGAGGTCGGCGAGGCGGCCGTCGTAGAAGGCGCGGCGGACCTTCTGGGCCTCCATCGGCGCACGGGCGGCACGGTCGCCGGAGATCACGGCGGTCACCGGGCCCGCGTGCACCCGGCCGTGGGCGTACGTCGTGAACAGGTGCTTGTAGCGCCCCAGGTGCTTGTCGAGTTCGAGGTACGTCGAGGAGCCCTCGGTCTTGATGTCGATGAGCAGCTGGATCGGCTTGCGGTAGCCGCGGTAGACCGAACCGTGGTGGGCCTTCACGCGTGCGGCCAGCGGGTCGAGGTAGAGCGACTCCAGGGTGCGGCGGGGGTCGAGGTCCTCGGGGTCGTGGGCGACCAGGAGCTGGTCGCCGACCAGGTAGATGTCGGCTTCGAGGCTGCCGAAGCGGTGGTCGAGGGCGTCGAGGAGCGGACGCGGGTGCTCGTAGTCGTTGTGCGCGTGCGCCCGCCACAACGGGCGCTTGCCGTGCTTGCTCTGGCCTGCCAGCGCCTGGGTGGCGGGCAGGGCGACCGCGCCCGCGAGGGCGGCGCCGAGGGTGGTGAGGGCTCTGCGACGGGTGGTGAGGGCCATGCTCTGCCTCCCTGATAGGGCCGGATGGAACCGCTGCGAGTATGCGATTCCGAACGGCCCGAACAGCAGTGCCTGGGCGGGGAGTTGGCTGGACCGCCGTCCCTCGTTCACTTCCTCCGTGCAGCGCACACGAAAAAGCCCGCCCCAGGTGGGGCGGGCTTTTCGCGGGCTTCGCTCAGGTGTACGTCAGGGAGCGGCGAGGTCGACGAGTTCGGCCAGTGCCTCGCGGTGTGCGCCCGCGGTGCCGTAGGCGATCGAATCGGCCTTGGCCCGCTTCAGATACAGATGCGCCGGGTGCTCCCAGGTCATCCCGAGACCGCCGTGCAGCTGGACGGCCTCCTCGGCGGCGTGCACGGCGACCTGCGCCGCGTAGGCCTGGGCGACCGCGACCGCCACCTCGACGTCCTCGCCGGTCGCGAGCGCGTCGGCGGCGCCCCGGGCGGCAGCGCGCAGGTTGACGACCTCCAGCCAGAGCTGGGCGAGCCGGTGCTTGAGCGCCTGGAAGCCGCCGACGGGCCGGTTGAACTGCTTGCGTTCCTTCAGATAGCGGACCGTCTCGGTCAACGTCCATTCGGCGAGCCCGAATTGCTCGGAGGCGAGCAGTCCGGCGCCGGCACGCAGGGCGCGTCGCACGGCGGGCTCGGCATCCCCCAGCAGCCGGCCGGGCGCACCGTCCAGGGCGACCTTCGCGACGGGCCGCGTCAGGTCCAGGGACGCCTGCGCGGTGACGGTCACGGCGTCGGCGTCCACCGCGTACAGCCCGCCGTCGTCCGCGGGCACGAGCAGCACATCGGCGACGACCGCGTCCGCGATGCCGGTCAACTCCCCGTGCAGGGCGCCGTCCTGATGCCGTACGACCTTGTAGGCGCCGCCGGGAGGGACGTTCAGCGCGACGGCGAGCGCGCCGATGCGCCGCCCGGACGCCAGCTCGGACAACAGGCCCTCTTCGGCCTCGCAGGCCAACAGCGCCTCCGTGGCGACCACGGCACTCGTCAGGTAGGGCACGGGAGCGACCGCGCGGCCCAACTCCTCCAGCACCACGGCGACTTCGCGGTGTGTGGCGCCCTGGCCGCCCTTGCCCTCCGGGACCAGGAGCCCGGCCAGGCCCATGCCGTCGGCGAGCGCCTTCCACGCCTCCAGGTCGTGCGGGGTGTCCGACTCGGTGCGCGCGATGACTCCGGGCGCGTCGCAGTGGTCGGTGAGCAGGTCCCGTACGGCGGCCCGCAGCGCCTCTTCCTCCTCCGTGTACAACAAGTCGCTCATCGGGCCAGGTCCTTCCATGCGACGTCCTTGTCGGTGCGCGGCTCGGCGGGCAGGCCCAGGACGCGCTCGGCGACGATGTTCAGCAGGACCTCGCTGGTCCCGCCCTCGATGCTGTTGCCCTTGGAGCGCAGGTAGCGGTATCCGGCGTCGCGGCCGGTGAAGTCCACGAGCTCCGGGCGGCGCATGGTCCAGTCGTCGTACAACAGGCCCTCCTCGCCGCGCAGTTCGACCTCCAGGCCGCTGATCTCCTGGTTGAGCCGGGCGAAGGCGAGCTTCATGCCGGCGCCCTCGGGTCCCGGCTGGCCGGCGACGAGCTGCTGGCGCAGCCGCTCGGCGGTGAGACGGGAGACCTCGGACTCCACCCACAGCTTCAGCAGCCGCTGGTGCAGATCGTGGGTGCGCAGCTCGGGGCGCTCGCGCCAGGTCTTCGCGACCGGGCCGATCATGCCGCCTTCGCGGGGCAGCCGCATGCCGCCGATGGCGACGCGCTCGTTGTTGAGCGTGGTCTGCGCGACCTTCCAGCCGTCGCCGATCTCGCCGAGGCGACGCGAGTCCGGGATGCGGACGTCGGTCAGGAACACCTCGTTGAACTCGGCCTCACCGGTGATCTGGCGCAGCGGCCGCACCTCGACGCCGGGGTCGGTCATGTCGCACAGGAAGTAGGTGATGCCGGCGTGCTTGGGCACGTCCGGGTCGGTGCGGGCGATGAGGATGGCCCAGCGGGCGATGTGGGCGCTGGACGTCCACACCTTCTGCCCGTTGACGACCCATGCGTCGCCCTCCCTGACCGCCCGCGTGCCGAGCGCCGCGAGGTCGGATCCGGCGCCGGGCTCGCTGAAGAGCTGGCACCAGACCTCCTCGCCGGTCCACAGGGGCCGCAGAAAGCGCTGCTTCTGCTCCTCGGTGCCGTACTTGAGGATCGTCGGCGCGGCCATGCCCAGGCCGATGCCGATGCGCCGCGGCTCGTTGTCGGGGGCGCCCGCGGCCTCCAGTTCGGCGTCGACGACGGCCTGGAGCGAGCGCGGCACGCCGAGTCCGCCGAGGCCCTCGGGGTAGTGCACCCACGCGAGGCCGGCGTCGAAGCGGGCGCGCAGGAAGTCCAGGCGGTCGGTGCCGGCCGGCGGGTGGGCGGCCAGCAACTCGCCTGTGCGGCGCCGGAGTTCGGCTGCGTCGATCGTCATACGGTGGCTCCGTTCTCCAGCGACGGGACCACGGCGATACGGCCGGTGGTGACGCCGTCGGCCACCCGCTGCACGGCGGCCGCCGCCCCGCCCAGCGGGACGCGCTCGCTCACCAGCGGCTTGATGGCGCCCCGGGCGGCCAGCTCGGTGAGCTGCTCGTGGCAGTGCATGATCAGCTTCGGGTTCTTGGTGTTGTACAGGCCCCAGTGCAGGCCCAGGATCGAGTAGTTCTTCACCAGGGCGTGGTTGAGCGCCGGGCTGGGAATGCTGCCGCTCGCAAAGCCGACGACCACGATCCGGCCCTCGAAGGCGACGACCTTGGCGGACTGGGTGTAGGCCTCACCGCCGACGGGGTCGTAGATGACGTCGGCGCCCCGGCCGCCGGTGGCCTCCTTCACGGCCCCGATCACGTCCTCGGCGCGCCGGTCGATGACGACGTCGCAGCCCAGGTCCCTGGCCACGGCCGCCTTGTCGGCGCCGCCCACGACACCGATGACCCGCGCCCCGGCCGCCTTGCCGAGCTGCACGGCCGCGCTGCCGACCCCTCCTGCGGCAGCGTGGACCAGCAGCGTCTCCCCGGCTTCAAGACCGGCCCGGCGGTGCAGCCCGAACCAGCCGGTCTGGTAGCCGATGTGCAGGGCGGCGGCCTCGGCGTCGTCCAGCGCCTCGGGCGCGGGCAGGAGAGCGGCGGCGTCCGCGACGGCGTACTCGGCGAAGCCGCCGTACGGCAGCGCGGGGTTGGCGAGGACACGGCGCCCGTCCTCGGTCTCGCCGCAGATCTCCACGCCCGGCGTGAACGGCAGCGGCGGCCGGACCTGGTAGTGCCCCCGGCACATCAGCGCGTCCGGGAAGTTGATGTTCGCGGCGCGCACCCTCAGCAGGACCTGGCCGTCACCGGGCGTGGGCGTCTCGACGTCCTCCAGGCGCATCACCTCGCCCGGCTCGCCGTTCTCGTGCACTTGCCATGCCTGCATGCGGGGCCTCCACGGGGGACTGCTTCGTCTGACCGGGGTCGCTTCGCATACTAAGCGGTCGCTTGCCGATCAGGGAACAGTCAGATGCGTCACGACTGCTTGGGTCGCGCCCGCACATGCATACGCTCCCCCTGCGGCCCGAACAGACTGAGGAATTCCACCGGCCCCTCCCCCGTCGAGCCGAACCAGTGCGGAACCCGCGTGTCGAACTCGACGGCCTCCCCCGCGGTCAGCACGATGTCGTGATCGCCGAGGACCATCCTCAGCCTCCCCGCCATCACATACAGCCACTCATAGCCCTCATGGGTCCGCGGCTCCGGCTCGACACTCTCCTGCGGCACCAGGACCTTGAAGGCCTGCAGACCACCGGGCTGCCGGGTCAGCGGCCAGTACGTACGCCCGTGCCGCCTGATCGGCTCAGACCGTACCCGGGGATCGCGCACCGCGGGCGCGGCCACCAGTTCGTCCAGCGCCACCTCGTGCGCTCGCGCGATCGGCAGCAGCAGTTCGAGACTGGGCTTGCGCAGCCCCGACTCGAGCCTGGAGAGCGTGCTCACCGAGATGCCGGTCGCCTCGGACAGACCGGCCAGCGTCGCACCCCGCTCCTTGCGGATCCGCCGCAGCCGCGGACCGACCTCCGCGAGCACGGAGTCCATGTCGTCGTCACTCATGAAGACCATTGCAGTTTCGGCAAACACATTTGTCAATGCGGTAGCGGCCGCGCGACCGTCGCGGTGGAGGTGGTCACCATGACCGAGAAGAACACCGGCTCGTACGAAGTGATCGTCATCGGAGGCGGCCCTGCCGGCCTGTCCGCCGCCCTCGTCCTGGGCCGCGCCCGACGCCGCACACTGGTCGTGGACGCCGGCGAGCCGCGCAACGCGCCCGCCGCCCATATGCAGGGCTATCTGTCCCGGGACGGCATGCCGCCCGGCGAGTTGCTGGCCGTCGGACGGGAGGAGATCGCGCGCTACGGCGTCGAGCTGGTCAGGGACCGCGCGGTGGACGTCTCGCGGGGTACGGACTTCGCCGTCGCGCTGGCGAGTGGACGGCACGTGCACGCCCGGCGGCTCGTCATCGCCACCGGCCTCAAGGACGAGCTGCCGGAGGTCCCCGGCGTCGCCGAGCGCTTCGGCAGGGATGTGCTGCACTGCCCGTACTGCCACGGCTGGGAGGTCCGCGACCAGGCCTTCGGCGTGCTGGCGACCACCGCGCTGAGCGTGCACCAGGCGCTCATGGTGTCGCAGTGGTCGAAGGACGTGACCTTCTTCCTGCACGAGGTCGCCGAGTCGGACCTCTCCGACGACGACCTGCGCAGGCTGGCGGCGGCCGGCGTGAAGGTCGTCCCGGGTGGGGTGGCCGGCCTGGTGATCGAGGACGACCGCCTCACGGGCGTACGCCTGGCGGACGGGACGCTGCACGCACGCGAGGCGCTGTTCGTCGCACCACGCGCGGTACCGCAGACCGGCCTGCTGGAGAAACTCGGCGCCGACCTCCAGGAGACCCCCTTCGGGGCGTACCCGGTGGTCGACCCGACGGGCCTCACGTCCGTGCCGGGCGTCTGGGCGGTCGGCAACGCAATGGGCTTCTCCGAACAGGTCATCAACGCGGCGGCAGGCGGCTACCGCGCAGGGGCCTTCATCAACGGAGAGCTGCTCATGGCGGACCTCGACGCAACCCCCTAGGGGCGCGTGGCTGTATCGACGTGCGGCTCCGCCGCGTGGGCGCGACCAGCCACAACGGCGCCGCAGACGAAACACGACCCGTCTATCGGGGTGTAAACCAGCGGAGCGCGTCGCACGATGGCTGCATGCTGCTGACCCGGCTGGCCCAGGTGTCCCAGGAGGTCGCCGCGACCTCGGCGCGCTCCCGGAAGATCGCTCTGCTGGCGGAGCTCTTCCGGGACGCCGAGGCGGACGACGCCCCGATCGTCATCCCGTATCTGGCGGGCCGCCTGCCCCAGGGCCGGCTCGGCATCGGCTGGAAGGCGCTGAGCCGGCCGGTCCCGCCGGCCGCCGAGCCGACCCTCACCGTGCGCGAGGTGGACGCCCGTCTCACCGAACTCGGCAAGGTGTCCGGAACCGGCTCACAAGCCGAACGGGCGCGCCTGGTGGGCGAGTTGATGGGTGCGGCCACCGAGGACGAGCAGCGCTTCCTGTTCGGGCTGATCACCGGCGAGGTCAGGCAGGGCGCGCTGGACGCCGTGGCGGTGGAGGGCCTGGCCCAGGCGACCGGGGCGCCGCCGGCGGACGTACGGCGGGCGGTGATGCTCGCGGGCTCCCTCCAGGACGTCGCCCGGGCGCTCCTCGCGGACGGACCGGAGTCCCTGGCCCGCTTCCGGCTCACCGTGGGCCGCCCGGTCCTGCCGATGCTGGCGCACACCGCCACCTCGGTGTCCGAGGCGGTCGACAAGCTGGGCGCGTGCGCGGTCGAGGAGAAGCTGGACGGCATCCGCGTCCAGGTCCACCGCGAGGGCGACACGGTACGGCTGTACACCCGCACCCTCGACGACATCACCGACCGACTGCCCGAACTGACTGCCGCGGCCCTGGAATTGAGAGGGGAGCGCTTCATCCTGGACGGCGAGGTCATCGCCTTCGACGCCGCGGGCCGCCCCCGCTCGTTCCAGGAGACGGCGGGCCGCGTCGGCTCCCGCGCGGACGTGGCGACGGCGGCCAAGGAGGTCCCCGTCTCACCGGTCTTCTTCGACGCCCTGTCCGTCGACGGCCGAGACCTGCTCGACCTGCCGTTCACCGAACGCCACGCGGAGCTGGCCCGGCTGGTCCCCGAGCCGATGCGGGTGCGCCGCGCGCTGGTGTCCGGCCCCGAGGACCTCCCGCGGGCGGAGGCCTTCCTCGCCGAGACCCTGGAGCGCGGCCACGAGGGCGTGGTCGTCAAGGCCCTCGACGCCCCCTACAGCGCGGGCCGGCGCGGCGCTGCCTGGCTGAAGGTCAAGCCCGTCCACACCCTCGACCTGGTGGTGCTGGCCGCCGAATGGGGCCACGGCCGCCGGACCGGCAAGCTGTCCAACCTGCACCTCGGGGCGCGCACGGCGGACGGCGGTTTCGCGATGCTCGGCAAGACGTTCAAGGGCATGACGGACGCGATGCTGACCTGGCAGACCGAGCGCCTCCAGGAGCTCGCCGTGGAGAGCGGCGACTGGGTGGTGACGGTACGCCCCGAGCTGGTCGTCGAGGTCGCCTACGACGGCCTGCAGCGCTCCGCCCGTTACCCGGCCGGCGTAACCCTGCGCTTCGCCCGCGTGGTCCGCTACCGCGAGGACAAGCGGCCGGAGGAGGCCGACACGGTCGGGACCCTGCTCGCCGCCCACCCGGAGGTGAAGCCGTGACGCCGGCTGCCGAGAAGCGCGAGAAGCGGAGCGCGGGCCTGCTGCTCTTCCGCCACACCGATGACGGCCTGGAAGTGTTGCTCGGCCATATGGGCGGCCCGTTCTTCGCCAAGCGCGACGCCGGGGCGTGGACGGTCCCCAAGGGCGAGTACGAACCCGACGAGACCGCCTGGGACGCCGCTCGCCGCGAGTTCCAGGAGGAGCTGGGGCTGCCTGCGCCCGACGGGGAGGCCGTACCGCTCGGCGAGGTCAAGCAGTCGGGCGGCAAGATCGTCACGGTGTGGGCGATCGAGGCCGACCTCGACCCGGCGACGGTCGTCCCCGGCACCTTCCGGATGGAGTGGCCGCCGCGCTCGGGCCGCACCCAGGAGTTCCCGGAACTGGACCGGGTGCGCTGGCTGGCCGTCGACCGGGCGCGCGAGGTCATCGTCACGGCCCAGGCCGCGTTTCTCGACCGGCTGGCGGAGCACTCGGCCTGAGCAGCCGTGCACGCGTTGCGGTACCCACCGCCGCGCGGGAATCTCGAAGCATCAGTCCGCTTCCAGGAGGTCGGTCATGCCCATCGCGACGGTCAACCCTGCGAACGGCGAGACGCTCAAGACGTACGAGGCCATGGGCACCGAGGAGATCGAGCGCAGGCTCCAGCTCGCCGAGGCCACCTTCCGCACCTACCGGACGACGAGCTTCGTCGACCGCGGGCGTCTGCTGATCCAGGCCGCGAACCTCCTGGACGGCGATCAGGAGGACATCGCCCGGGTGATGACCACCGAGATGGGCAAGCCCATCAAGCAGGCCCGGGCGGAGGCCGCCAAGTGCGCCAAGGCGATGCGCTGGTACGCCGAACGCGCCGAGGGGCTGCTCGCCGACGAGGAGCCGGCCGACTCCGACGTGAAGGATTCGGGTGCCTCGCGCGTACGGGTGCGCTACCGCCCGCTCGGGCCGGTCCTCGCGGTCATGCCGTGGAACTTCCCGCTCTGGCAGGTGATGCGCTTCGCGGCGCCCGCTCTGATGTCGGGCAATGTCGGCCTGCTGAAGCACGCCTCGAACGTCCCCCAGACCGCCCTCTACATCGAGGACCTGTTCCACCGTGCGGGCTACACCGAGGGCTGCTTCCAGACGCTGCTGATCGGCGCCGGGCAGGTCGACGAGGTCCTGCGCGACGAACGTGTCAGGGCGGCGACCCTGACCGGCAGCGAGCCCGCGGGCCGGGCGGTCGCCTCCACCGCCGGGGAGATGATCAAGAAGACGGTGCTGGAACTGGGCGGCAGCGACCCGTACGTCGTCATGCCGTCGGCCGACATCGACCGCGCCGCGCGGATCGCGGTGACCGCGCGGGTGCAGAACAACGGGCAGTCGTGCATCGCCGCCAAACGGTTCATCGTGCACGCGGACGTCTACGACGCCTTCGCCGAACGCTTCGTCGAGGGCATGAAGGCGCTGGTGGTCGGCGACCCGATGCAGGAGGAGACGGAGGTCGGCCCGCTGTCGAGCGAGCAGGGCCGGGCGGACCTGGAGGAACTGGTCGACGATGCCACCCGCAGCGGCGCGACGGCCCTGTGCGGCGGCCACCGGCTGCGGCGGCCCGAGCTGCCCGGCTGGTACTACCCGCCCACGGTCCTCTCCGGCATCACCCGCGAGATGCGGATCCACCGGGAGGAGGCGTTCGGCCCGGTCGCCACGCTGTACCGGGCGGCCGATCTGGACGAGGCGGTACTGATCGCCAACGACTCACCCTTCGGACTGAGTTCGAACGTATGGACGCGCGACGAGGCCGAGGTCGACCGGTTCGTACACGACCTGGAGGCCGGAAGCGTGTATGTCAACGGGATGACGGCGTCGCATCCGGCGTTCCCGTTCGGCGGAGTGAAGCGGTCCGGATTCGGCCGTGAGCTGTCGGGGCACGGAATCCGCGAGTTCTGCAACATCACTACGGTTTGGCAGGGTGCGTGAGCGCCGCGCGGTTACGATCCCGGGTGTGAACCGCGAAGTTACTCTGCCGCTGATCGTCGATGACCGCGGGACCTTGCAGGTGGCTGCCGCCGATGTGAGCAAGCTGCTGCGTACGGTGGGTGGTCGGTGGCTGCACCTTGTCGAGGCCGGGGAGGACGGGCTCGATGAGGACACGGTGGCCGCGTTGACCATCGAGCTGGCGAAGCTTGCGGATCGTATTGATGTGGCGTGCATCGCGCACAGCAGTGGGAGTACGCCCTAGGGGGCTGAACCACGCAGCGTCGACCAGAACTGGTCCTCGTAGGTCTGGAGCAAGCGGGTGTAGTCCTGTGCGCGTGCCTCGTCGACCTGGCAGGCATCCCGCCCCTCCTGGATCGCGGCCGTCGCCGCCTGCTCCAGCTCTGCGGAAGGCTCCGCGAAGAAGTCGAAGAATGCACAGGCCTCGTCCGTGAAGCCGTAGTGGCTGCGCAGCGCCTCGGCGATCGTCGCGCAATAGCCGCCCCAGGCCGCGAAGTTGGCCGTGAGCGCGAGCACGGCCTCCGCGGGTGACGCATTGAGGGCAAGCCAGGCCACGTATGCGGGGTAGGCCTGGCAGCCGGGCAGGGGCTTGTACTCCCGGCTGCGGGCCTCGTCCACATCACATGCCTTCGCGAAGGCACCCAGTCGCTCCCCCGCCAGCACCTCGCCCTCGGCCAGCAGGGTGAAGAAGGCGGCGGATTCGGGGGCGCCGGTGGCCGCCCGTTGGGCCAGATGGAGGAAGGCGAGGCGGTCGGCGGGGATCACCCAGCCCTGTTCGAGGGCGAGGGCGGCGAGGGTGGTGGTGCGGTCGGCCTCGCCACGGGCGATGAGCGGTACGAGGGGATGGTCCGTCATCAGGTTCCTCCATCGATTCGGGTACGACAGCGCCCCGTAAGGGGCGCGGGGAACTGCGCGACCAGCCACCGACCACCCGCGGACCGCGTCGCGCAGAAGCCCCCACGGCGCTACCGAATGGGCATACCCGACAACGTACGGGCGATCACCAGCCGCTGGATCTCGCTCGTCCCCTCGAAGATCGTGTAGATCGCGCTGTCCCGGTGCATCCGCTCCACGGGGTACTCCCGCGTGTAGCCGTTGCCGCCCAGGATCTGTATCGCCTGAGCCGTGACCTTCTTCGCCGTCTCGCTCGCGAACAGCTTCGACATCGACCCCTCGGCGGCCTTGAACGGCTTGCCGTTGACCGCCATCCAGGAGGCCCGCCACACCAGCAGCCGTGCCGCGTCGACCTGCGTCGCCATCTCGGCCAGCTGGAACGCCACACCCTGGTTGTCGATGATCGGCCGCCCGAACTGCTCACGCGTCATCGCGTAGTCCAGGGCGACTTCGTACGCGGCACGGGCCGTACCGACGGCCATCGCGCCAACGGCCGGCCGCGAAGCCTCGAACGTGGCCATCGCCGCGTTCTTCACCCGCTCGCCGCCGCCCGCCTTGGCCCGCTCGCGGGCCCGCGCCAGCCGCTCGTCCAGCTTCTGCTTGCCGCCCAGCAGGCAGGAGCCCGGCACGCGCACGTGGTCCAGGACGACCTCGGCGGTGTGCGAGGCGCGGATGCCGTGCTTCTTGAACTTCTGGCCCTGGGACAGGCCCGGCGTGCTCGGCGGGATGATGAAGGACGCGTGGCCCTTGGAGCCGAGATCCGGGTCGACGACCGCGACGACCACGTGGACGTTGGCGATGCCGCCATTGGTCGCCCAGGTCTTCGTGCCGTTGATCACCCACTCGTCCTTGGCCTCGTCGTAGACGGCACGCGTGCGCATCGAGGCCACGTCGGACCCGGCGTCGGGCTCGGAGGAGCAGAACGCGGCGAGCTTGACGTCATTGGCGTCGCCGTACATCTGCGGCACCCACGTACCGATCTGCTCCTCGGTGCCGTTGGCGAGGACGCCGACGGCGGCGAGACCGGTGCCGACGATCGACAGGGCGATGCCCGCGTCGCCCCAGAACAGCTCCTCCATCGCCATGGGGATGCCGAGGCCGGTCTGGTCGAAGTACTGCTGGGCGTAGAAGTCGAGTGAGTAGATGCCGACCTTGGCGGCCTCCTGGATGACCGGCCAGGGAGTCTCCTCACGCTCGTCCCATTCGGCGGCCGCGGGGCGGATCACATCGGCGGCGAAGCCGTGCAGCCAGTCCCGGACCTCCTTCTGTTCGTCGTTGAGCTCCATGGTGAACTCGGCCATGTCCCCTCCAGCGGCGGTACGTGTGCGTGTTACTAGCGGTAACCCTAGTTTGTTACTCGCTAGTAGATAAAGTCAACTCCCGATGACTCATCGACAGCCCATTCGATGGAGGGAGCATGGTGAGTGTTACTTTGCGCAGGCGTCATCGATAGAGCACGGGTGGGGAGAGCGAATGGACACCACACAGCGGACCGATCAGCAACGATCCGCCGACCGCCGTCGGCGCGAGCTGCTGGAGGCCGCGGACCGGGTGGTGCTGCGCGACGGACCACAGGCCTCGATGAACGCCATCGCGGCGGAAGCGGGCATTACGAAGCCGATTCTGTACCGGCACTTCGGCGACAAGGGCGGACTTTACGCGGCGTTGGCCACGCGGCACACCGACGCTCTGCTGGACTCGCTCAGGGCGGCGTTGGATGCCCCCGCGGACCGGCGTGAGCGGGTCGAGGCCACGTTGGACACGTATCTCGCGGCGATCGAGGCCCGCCCTCAGGTGTACCGGTTCCTGATGCATCCGGCGGAGGGCGGGCAGACGGCGGACCAAGGGTTCGACGTCGGCAAGCATTCCGTGCCGTTGCTCCGCAGGATGGGCGAGGAGCTGGCCACGGTGATCGAGGAGCGGTTGGATCTCGGCCCCGGTGGTCAGCAGCTGGCCCGGGTGTGGGGGCACGGCATCGTCGGCATGATGCATGCGGCCGGGGACTGGTGGCTGGGGGAACGGCCGTGTTCGCGCGCCGAGTTGGTGCGGAGTCTGGCCGACCTGTTGTGGGGTCGCCTCGCGGCGGCGGGCGACAAGATCGGGGGTCCGGGGTTCTGACCCCTGGGTCACTCCGGCCGGTGCCAGGAGGCTCGGGTCACCTGGCGCATCAGGCGTCTGTGGCGCCAGCCCGTTACACGGTCCGCGTACACGCCGCCGTCCAAGTGGTCGCACTCGTGCTGGAGGCAGCGGGCGAAGAAACCCGTGCCGTGGATCGTGACCGGCTCCCCCGCCATCGTGAAGCCCTCGACCACCGCGTGGTCGTAGCGCTCCGTCCCCGCCTCCAGGCCCGGCAGGGACAGGCAGCCCTCCGGGCCGCGGAGCACGATCCCGTCCGTCTCCACCAAGCGGGGGTTCACCACATGGCCGAGGTGCCGGACCTCCTCGTCGTCGGGGCAGTCGAACACGAAGACCCGCAGCGACTCCCCCACCTGGTTGGCGGCGAGGCCCACGCCCTGCGCGGCGTACATCGTCGCGAACAAGTCGTCCACGAGCGTCGCCAGTTCCGGACCGAAGTCGGTGACCTGCTCGCAGGGTGCGTGGAGTACCGGGTTTCCGAGCAGAGTGAGGGGCCGGACACGTCCATGAGTGCCCGGAATGGAGACGTTGCGCATGGCGGCAAGGGTACGGCGATTCGGGAGTGCGAATGGATCTCGATAGGCTGACCACCACCACGTTGCCGTAGGGCTTCAGGCACGGCGCGTACGCAAGGAGGATCGAGAACTGATGGCAGGCAACTCGGACCCGCTCACGCCGCGGGCCAAGATCGCCGTGACCGCGGGCAAGGCGGTCGCGGCGGCATCACGCGCCGCAGGGCGCGGCAGCGGTTCGGTGATCGGCGGCCGGGTGGCGCTCAAACTCGACCCCGACCTCCTCGCCCGGCTCGCCCAGAACCTGGACGTCGTCCTGGTCTCGGCGACGAACGGCAAGACCACGACGACCCGGCTGATCGCGGAGGCCCTGCGGGCCGCCGGGCCGGTCGTCTCCAACGCCCTCGGCGCCAACATGCCCGCGGGCATCACCTCGGCGCTGGCCGGCGGCTCTGAGGCGCGCTATGGCGTCATCGAGGTCGACGAGAAGTACCTCGCCGGGGTCGCCCGGGACACCGACCCGAAGTGCATCGCGCTGCTCAACCTCTCGCGCGACCAGCTGGACCGGGCCGCCGAGACCCGCATGCTCGCGGAGAACTGGCGCGAGGGGCTGGCGGGTTCGAAGGCCGTGATCGTGGCCAACGCGGACGACCCGCTGGTCGTGTGGGCCGCCTCGTCGTCGCCCAACGTGATCTGGGTGGCCGCCGGGCAGATGTGGAAGGACGACGCCTGGTCGTGCCCGTCGTGCGGTGGCGTGATGCAGCGTCCGGGCGACGACTGGTTCTGCGGTGAGTGCGGATTCCGGCGGCCGACGCCGAGCTGGGCGCTGTCCGGGGACCATGTCCTCGATCCGCACGGCTCCGCCTGGCCCATTCATCTGCAGTTGCCCGGGCGCGCCAACCAGGCCAACGCCACCTCCTCGGCGGCCGTCGCCGCCGTGTTCGGGGTGCCGCCGCAGGTCGCCCTGGAGCGCATGTACCAGGTGCAGGCCGTGGCCGGGCGCTATGACGTCGTGCAGTTCGAGGGGCGGGATCTGCGGCTGCTGCTGGCCAAGAACCCGGCCGGCTGGCTGGAGACGTTCTCCCTGATCGATCCGCCGCCGACCCCGGTGATCCTTTCCGTCAACGCCCGTGGCGCCGACGGCACCGACACCTCGTGGCTGTGGGACGTCGACTACACGCGGCTGTCCGGGCACCCGATCTGTGTCATCGGTGACCGCAAGCTCGACCTCGCGGTGCGGCTGGAGGTCGCGAACCAGCAGTTCCAGGTCTGCGACAACCTCGACCAGGCCGTGCAGGCGAGCCCGCCGGGCCGGATCGAGGTCATCGCCAACTACACCGCGTTCCAGGACCTGCGCCGCCGCGTCGGCAACTGACGTGCCCCGACGTACTCACAAGGACAGTGACTTCATGAGCGACAACAGTCTGCGGGTCGTCTGGATCTACCCCGACCTGCTCAGCACCTACGGCGACCAGGGCAACGTCCTCGTCGTGGAGCGCCGGGCCCGGCAGCGCGGCCTCGACGTGGCCCGCCTCGACGTCCGCAGCGACCAGCCGATCCCGACCTCCGGCGACATCTACCTGATCGGCGGCGGCGAGGACCGCCCGCAGCGGCTCGCGGCCGAGCGGCTGCGACGGGACGGCGGTCTGCAGCGGGCCGTGGAGAACGGCGCCATCGTGTTCTCGGTCTGTGCCGGGTACCAGATCCTCGGGCACGAGTTCATCAACGACCTCGGTCAGCGCGAGCCCGGTCTCGGGCTGATCGACGTGGTGTCCGTGCGCGGCGAGGGCGAACGGTGCGTCGGTGACGTGCTCGCCGACATCGACCCGCGCCTCGGACTGCCGCCGCTGACCGGCTTCGAGAACCACCAGGGCGTCACCCACCTCGGCCCGACCGCCCGCCCCTTCGCCCAGGTCCGCCTCGGCAACGGCAACGGCACGGGTGACGGCACGGAGGGCGCGTACAACGAAACCGTCTTCGGTACGTACATGCACGGCCCGGTGCTCGCGCGCAACCCGCAGATCGCCGACCTGCTGCTGAAGCTGGCGCTCGACGTGAACGCGCTGCCGCCGACCGACGACCGCTGGTACGAGGCGCTGCGCAACGAGCGCATCACGTCCGCGCAGCAGCCCGCCTGACGCCCGTACACCTGGTTTCCAGTCTGCCGTCACCAGCCCGTCTGACGGTGCGTCCGCACAGGTGAGCGGGGTCGTCCAGCAGGCGGACGCATGGTTCGGCCCCGCCCCCCTGTGCCGCTAGGGTGGCGGGGATTCGAGCCGGACAGCGTGGTCCGGTCCCGGCCCACGTGGAGAAGGTTTTTCGGGCTATGCGCATTGGTGTCCTCACGTCCGGCGGCGACTGCCCCGGCCTGAACGCCGTCATCCGGTCCGTCGTGCACCGCGCCGTCGTCGACCACGGCGACGAGGTCATCGGCTTCCGGGACGGCTGGAAGGGCCTCCTGGAGTGCGACTACCTCAAGCTCGACCTCGACGCGGTGGGCGGCATCCTCGCCCGCGGCGGCACGATCCTCGGCTCCTCCCGGGTCCAGCCCTCCCATCTGCGGGACGGTGTGGAGCGGGCCAAGGGCCATGTCGAGGAGCTCGGCCTCGACGCGATCATCCCGATCGGCGGTGAGGGCACACTCAAGGCGGCCCGGCTGATGTCGGACAGTGGCCTGCCCGTGGTGGGTGTGCCGAAGACCATCGACAACGACATCGCTGTCACCGACGTCACCTTCGGCTTCGACACGGCGGTGACCGTGGCGACCGAGGCCCTGGACCGGCTCAAGACCACCGCCGAGTCCCACCAGCGTGTCCTGGTGGTCGAGGTCATGGGCCGGCACACCGGCTGGATCGCGCTGCACTCGGGCATGGCGGCCGGCGCGCACGCCGTCGTCGTACCGGAACGGCCCTTCGACATCGAGGAGTTGACCCGCGTCGTCGGGCAGCGGTTCGAGGCGGGCAAGCGCTTCGCGATCGTCGTCGCCGCCGAGGGCGCCAAGCCGCGGCCCGGTTCCATGGCGTTCGACGAGGGCGGCAAGGACATCTACGGGCACGAGCGGTTCGCCGGGATCGCCCGTCAGCTGTCGATCGAGCTGGAGGAGCGGCTCGGCAAGGAAGCGCGGCCGGTGATTCTCGGGCACGTGCAGCGCGGTGGGACGCCTACCGCGTACGACCGGGTGCTGGCCACGCGGTTCGGGTGGCATGCGGTGGAGGCCGTGCACCGTGGGGAGTTCGGTCATATGACGGCTCTCCAGGGGACGGACATCGTGATGGTGCCGCTGGCGGAGGCCGTGGAGACGCTGAAGACGGTTCCGGCGGATCGGTACGACGAGGCGGAGTGCGTGCTGTAGGGGCCTCGCCGTAGGAGGTTCTGTCTCGTTGCCAGGTGCGGGTGCTTCGTGGCTTGTCGCGCAGTTCCCCGCGCCCCTGGGTCAGCTGTCCTACCCCCGGTCACAAAGGTGGCCGGGGGTAGTTCTAATCTGGGGCGGACAGACTTGCACAACCCCCACGAAACAGGAGCCGACGGATGGAGCACAGCGGGCACGGCATGATGATGGATCTGCCGCCGTTCACGCTGGGGCGGGGCCTTTCCTGGTCCGCGGACCCGTTCTTTCTCGTCGCCTGTCTTGCGGGACTCGCGCTTTATGCGTGGGGCGTCATTCGGCTGCGGCGGCGCGGGGACAAGTGGCCTGTGGGGCGCACCGTCTCTTATGTCGTGGGCGTGCTGAGCGTGATGCTCGTCATGTGTACCGGGCTGAATGACTACGGAATGGTCATGTTCAGCGTGCACATGGTGCAGCACATGGTGATCAGCATGCTGTCGCCGATCCTGATTCTGCTGGGGGCGCCCGCCACGCTGGCACTGCGCGCGCTGCCGCCGGCCGGGCGGGGGCGCAAGGGGCCGCGGGAATTGCTGCTGGCCCTGCTGCACAGCTGGTACATGCGGATCATCACGCATCCGGCGTTCACCATTCCGCTGTTCATCGCCAGCCTTTACGCGCTGTACTTCACGCCTCTCTTCGACTTCCTGATGGGCTCCAAGACGGGGCACATCGCGATGATGGTGCACTTCCTCGCCGTGGGCGTGGTGTTCTTCTGGCCGATCATCGGCGTGGATCCCGGTCCGCATCGGCCCGGGTATCTGATGCGGATGCTGGAGCTGTTCGCCGGTATGCCGTTCCACGCGTTCTTCGGCATCGCGTTGATGATGGCGTCGCAGCCCATGGTCGAGACGTTCAAGAACCCGCCCGCCTCGCTCGGTATCGACGCCCTCTCCGACCAGAACGCGGCCGGCGGTATCGCCTGGGCGTTCAGTGAGATTCCGTCCGTGCTGGTGCTGATCGCGCTGCTGTTCCAGTGGTACGGCTCCGAGCAGCGGCAGGCCAAGCGCAAGGACCGGGCCGCGGACCGCGACGGCGACAAGGAACTCGAGGCGTACAACGCCTATTTGGCCTCATTGAACGCACGCGGGAACTGAGGACACCGAAAGGCTTCGCCTTTCAGTAGCATGAAGCGCGTCGGGGGAACCGCCGGGGGGAGCGGTAATGGCGTTTCGTGTTTTCGTACACAGGTCCGGGAAATCGGTGATTCGGAGGATCGCCGTCCTGTTGGTCCTCGTTCTGGCGCTCAGTGCGTGCGATCGGGACACACCGATGTTCCTGGTGAAGGCCGTCGCCGCGGGAGTTCCCTCGCTGGCGCCCTTCTTCGAGGAGAACCAGGGGCTCGGACGGGACGACGCGCAGGTCACGGCGCAGACGGCGCACGGCGGTCTTCAACAGGGGGACACTCCGGGGCTGTACGGGGGGTCCAAGCAGCCGACGGTCTGTGATGTCGCACGGCTCAAGGAGTTCCTCACCGATCCCGCCAATGACCGCAAGGCACAGGCGTGGGCAGCCGCGCTCTCCATTACCACGGACGGGATTCCGGGATATCTCGATCGCCTCACACCGGTTCTCCTGCGCCACGACACTCTCGTGAAGAACCACGACTACAAAAAGGGAAAAGCCACCCCCTTCAACGCGCTGCTCCAGACGGGAATCGCGATTCTCGTCGACCAGCAGGGTCTTCCCGCGGTGAAGTGTTCGTGCGGAAATCCACTGCGGCCCTTCGAGGGTGACACGACCCGGATAAAGGTCGAGTTCGACGACCGCAACGACGAGTGGAAGGGCTACGACAAGTCCTCCGTGGTGGCCGTGCGGCCCGCGACGCGGAAAGTGGAGCGGCTCGCCCTCGTCGACGTCCATGAACCGGACCGGGGCATCACCCGTCCCGTCGGCACCACCGGCGAGGACGACACCGCCTTCGACACACGCGAGCGGCATGCGGTGCCGAACCTCGCCGGGGCGACGTTCGGGCAGGCGAGCCGGCGGCTGGCCGACAACGGGCTGGCGGTCGCCTTCGCCGGCGGCGGGCTGCCGCCGGACGACGCCCGGGTGACGGCGTCGGATCCGCCGGCCGGGAGCGAGTTGCGGTTCGGGGAGTACGTGACGTTGAGCGTGGCCGGGGGGAGTTCCGGTGGGTCGCCGTCCGACGGGACGACGCCCGCTCCCCCGGGCTCGGGGTCGTCCCCGACGACGCGGGATCCGTCGGCCACGACGCCGACGTCGCCCACGGCCTCGTCGCCGTCCGGCCCGACTCCACCGACCTCGTCCTCCGGATCCGGGGGCCCCGGGCCGGGCAGCTCCGGCCCCAGCAGCCCTGGCCCAAGCAGCGCCGGCCCTACCAGTTCCGGCCCCACCAGTTCCGGTCCCACCAGCGCCAAGCCGCCCAGCTCACCGCCGCCCCCGTCGACGACGTCCCCCACGACGAGCTCAGCGCCCCCTCCCGCGTCCCCTCCCCCGTCCCCGTCCAGCTCACCACCGCAGACCACCAGCGCGCCCCCGACGAGCGCCCCGGTCACCAGCAGCGCGCCGCCGCCCGCGAGCAGCGGGCCCGCCACCGGCACGCCGGGGACTGACGGCCCCTCCACCGCAACCGCCCCCGCCTAGCAACCGCGCACCCGCAGAACCGGGAGTCACCGGATGCCTTCAGGATCACCGACGTCGGGAGTGGGCCGGGTCATCGCCGGCCGCTATCTGCTGCTGAACCGGCTCGGCAGCGGTGGCATGGGCCATGTCTGGCTCGCCCACGACCAGAGACTCGCCTGCGAGGTCGCGCTCAAGGAGATCGTGTTCCGGGACCCGGCCGAGGCCAACGAGCGCGAGGCGCGGGTGGCCCGTGCCCGTGCCGAGGCCCGGCACGCGGCGGGGCTGCGCGGGCATCCACATGTGGTGACCGTGCACGACGTGCTGGAGCACGACGGGCTGCCGTGGATCGTCATGGAGTACGTGGAGGGCGCCGTCAACCTGCGCGACCTGGTCGCCCGGCGCGGCCCGCTGGCGCCCGCCGAGTGCGCCCGCATCGGGCTCGCCGTGCTGGACGCGCTGACCGCGGGGCACGAGCGGGGCGTCATGCACCGGGACGTGAAACCGGCGAACATCCTGCTGGCGCCGGACCGCACCGGGGCGCCGTACGGACGGGTGCTGCTCACCGACTACGGCATCTCGGTGCAGCCGGACACCGGTGAGACGCGGTACACGCTGGCGTCGGTGCTCGTGGGCACGTCGGGCTATCTGGCGCCGGAGCGGGTCACGGGCGGGGCGCCCACGCCGGCCACCGATCTGTTCTCGCTGGGCTGCACGCTGTACCACGGCGTCGAGGGCCGGGGTCCCTTCGACCGAGAGTCGCATCTGGCGGAGCTGACCGCGGTGGTCATGGAGGAGCCCCGGGCGGCCGGGCGGGCCGGGGCGCTGGGTCCCGTCCTGTGGGCGCTGCTGGAGAAGGACCCGGCGCGGCGGATGCCGGCCGCGCAGGCGGAGGCGGCACTGTCACGGATCGTGACTCCGGAGGCCGACGCGTACGCACGGACGCAGACCGACGTCGGTTCGCAGCCGCACTGGGGTGGTGCGCCGCCTCCGGGACCCGTGCCCGACGTGGCGGGGTTCGGCTCGCTGCCCGTGTCCGGTCGGCCGGGCGGCGCCCACGGCTTCAGTCCCCCGTCCGGACGCCCGGACGTACCGCCACCGGGCCCGGGCCCGGCGAGCGGACCGCCCTCCGGTTCGCTGCCCCCGCCTCCCGGTGGACCGGTGGGCTTCGGTTCCGGGCCGGGGGAAGGGCAGCGGACCCGCCCCCGCGTCCTCCACGCGGTCCTCGCCGGCCTGCTCGGGCTGGCACTCGCGGGCACCGGCGTCTGGTACGCCATGTCCCGGCAGTCGGACACCGGCGGGACGCAGCGGCCGTACGGCAGCGCCGTAGGACTCGGTGATCCGCTGGAGGACGGGGACTGTGTGCTCGCCGACTGGTCCGGCACAGCCGCCTTCAAGGGCACGCCGCGGCTGAGTCTGGACGCCAGTTGCGGACAGAAGGCTCCCGACGGGCAGGTGGTCGCGTTCGTCGCGTCCGCGTCCGCCGCCGAGGCGCGGCAGGACGGGCCCGCGGCGTGCGAGGAGCGGACCGAGGAGCTTCGCGGGCGGCTCGCGGACGTCCGCAGCTTCGCCGTCGTACCGACCGAGGAGGGGTTCGAGGCGGCCGGGCGGCGTACGGCCTGTCTGGTGCTGGGCGCGCACGGACCGGTGTACGGGCCCTTGGGCGAGCATCGCAGGCCGGGGGTGGCCTTCGCGGACACGGCGACCATGCAGCGGCGGGACTGTCTGGACGTGCGCTCCCACCGGGACGCCCGTCTGGTGTCCTGCGCGGGGCGGCACGACGAGCAGGTGCTCGGGTTCACCCGGTTGGGCGCCGACGTCACGATGAGCGAGGCGCGCACCGAGTCCGACGCCGCGTGTGCCCGTCAGGTGCCGCCGCGCGACTACGGATTCGATCCTTCCGTGTACACGGCGGGCTCCTGGACGAGCGAGGGGGCCTGGAAGAACGGCACCCATTTCGTCGTGTGCACCGTCCGGAAGCAGAACGGGGGCACCATGGAGGGGGACGAACCCTAGGAGGGTGTTGCGATGCCCGGTTCTACGGACGGTTCTACGAAGGCAATGGGAGTGCTCACCCTGGGCGGCCTCGTCGTGGTGACGGCCTACACGGTGGCGCTCGGGAGCAATGGCTGGCTGTGGTTCGGGTGGGTGGTGCTGGGTCTGATCACGCTGGGGATGGTGGCCAGTCGCGGCAGCTGAGCCTCACTCCCGGGTGAGTCGCCCGGCGGAGTGCACGCCCGGCTGGTACTTCGGCAGCCGGGCGGTCACCTTCATGCCCGCGCCCGGGGCGGTCTCGATGACGAGGCCGTAGTTGTCGCCGTAGACCTGGCGGAGCCGGTCGTCGACGTTCGACAGTCCGATGCCGCCCGACGGGCTGTCCTCGCCCGCGAGGATGCGGCGCAGCAGGACGGGGTCCATTCCGGCGCCGTCGTCCTCGATGACGACGAGGGCCTCGGCGCCCGCGTCCTGTGCGGTGATCTGGATCTGGCACTTGTCGGCCTTGCCCTCCAGGCCGTGCTTGACCGCGTTCTCGACGAGCGGCTGCAGGCACAGGAAGGGCAGGGCGACCGGCAGCACCTCGGGGGCGATCTGGAGGGTCACCGAGAGACGGTCACCGAAGCGGGCCCGCACCAGCGCCAAGTAGTGGTCGATGGCGTGGAGTTCGTCGGCGAGGGTGGTGAAGTCGCCGTGCCTGCGGAAGGAGTAGCGGGTGAAGTCGGCGAACTCCAGGAGCAGTTCGCGGGCGCGCTCGGGGTCGGTGCGCACGAAGCTGGCTATCACCGCGAGCGAGTTGAAGATGAAGTGCGGGGAGATCTGGGCCCGCAGTGCCTTGATCTCCGCCTCGATCAGCCGGGTGCGGGACCGGTCGAGGTCGGCCAGCTCCAGCTGCACGGAGACCCAGCGGGCCACCTCGCCGGCCGCCCGCACCAGTACCGCCGACTCGCGGGGCGCGCAGGCGACGAGGGCGCCGTGGACACGGTCGTCGACGGTGAGCGGGGCGACGACGGCCCAGCGCACCGGGCAGTCGGGGGCGCCGCAGGTGAGCGGGAAGGCCTCGCCGCGGCCCGACTCCAGGGGGCCTGCGAGGAGTTGCATGATCTCCGTACGGTGATGGCCGCCCACCCCGTCCCAGACGAGGACGTCCTTCTCGTCCGTCAGGCACAGCGCGTCGGTGCCGAGGAGCGAGCGCAGCCGGCGGGCGGACTTGCGGGCGGTCTCCTCGGTGAGTCCGGCGCGCAGCGGGGGCGCGGCGAGGGAGGCGGTGTGCAGGGTCTCGAAGGTGGCGTGCTCGACGGGGGTGCCGAGGTCGCCGAGGTTCTGGGGGCGGGCGGTGCGCCGGCCGAGCCAGAAGCCGGCGGCGAGCAGCGGCAGGATCGCCACGCACAGGCCGGCGAGGAATCCGCTCATGCCGGCACCGCCTCACGCCGTCCGGCGATGTGACGCCTCATGCCTTCGCCTCCGTCCGCAGTTCCTCCGGCAGATGGAACCGGGCCAGGATCGCCGCTGTTCCGGGCGGCACCCGGCTCGGGGTGGCCAGGGACACCACGATCATGGTGAGGAAGGCCAGCGGCACCGACCAGAGCGCGGGCCAGGCGAGCAGCGCGTGCAGGGCGCCGGAGCCCGGGAAGCCGGCCATCGTCGCCGCGACGGCGAGCAGCGCGGAGCCGCCGCCCACCAGCATCCCGGCGGCGGCGCCGGGCGGGGTGAGCCGGTGCCACCAGATGCCGAGGACGAGCAGCGGGCAGAAGGAGGACGCCGACACGGCGAAGGCGAGGCCCACCGCGTCGGCCACCGGCAGTCCGCCGACCAGGGCGCTCGCGGCGAGCGGGACGGCCATGGCGAGGACGGTGCCGAGCCGGAAGTGCCGGACGCCGCGGGACGGGAGGACGTCCTGGGTGAGCACGCCCGCGACGGCCATGGTCAGGCCCGATGCCGTGGACAGGAACGCGGCGAAGGCGCCGCCGGCGACCA
Source organism: Streptomyces sp. NBC_01092 (assembly GCF_045039535.1). Lineage (NCBI taxonomy): Bacteria > Bacillati > Actinomycetota > Actinomycetes > Kitasatosporales > Streptomycetaceae > Streptomyces > Streptomyces sp. NBC_01092. Next base: position 1,742,989 of record NZ_CP108659.1, read on the forward strand.
GCGCGCCGAGCAGGTCGCCGCCGAGGCCGCCGATCATGCGGTCGGGCAGCAGGAGTGCGGCCGCGTCGGCGTCGCCGGTGAGGGTGAGTTCGGGGGCGTACAGGCGGCCGAGGGCGCCGTAGATCGGGGGCAGCAGGTAGAAGGCGCCGATCAGGCCGAGCACGGCGACCGTGGTGCGGCGGGCGGCGACGCCGTGCGGGCTGGTGTAGAAGCGGACGACGACGTGCGGCAGGCCCATGGTGCCGAGGAAGGTGGCGAGGATCAGTCCGTACGTGGCGTACAGCGGGCGCTCGCCGCGGCTTTCGGCCTGCGAGGGGGACAGGCCGCCGCTCGCGCTGCGGTCACGTTCGGGGACCTCGGCGCCCTTGGCGAAGGTCAGACGGGTGCCGGCCTCGATGTGATGGGTGCCGGCGGGGAGTTCGAGCTTGTCGTCCTCGTGGCTGCGGCCGTCGATGGCGCCGGTCGCGGTGACGGCGAGCGGCCGGTCGAGCTTCAGCTTGATGCTGTCGTCGACGCGCACGACGCTCTGTTCGCGGAAGGTCGCCGGTTCGTCGAAGGCCCGGCGGGGGGCGCCGTCGCCCTGCCAGGCGAGGATCAGGAAGAGGGCGGGGACGAGCAGGGCGGTCAGCTTGAGCCAGTACTGGAAGGCCTGCACGAAGGTGATGGAGCGCATGCCGCCCGCGGCGACGATGGCGACCACGACGACCGCCACGATCAGTCCGCCGAGCGAGTCGGGGGCGCCCGTCAGGACGGTGAGCGTCAGTCCGGCGCCCTGGAGTTGGGGCAGCAGATACAGCCAGCCGGTGCCGACGACGAACGCGCCCGCCAGTCGTCGCACGGCCTGGGAGGACAGGCGGGCCTCGGCGAAGTCGGGGAGGGTGTAGGCGCCGGAGCGGCGCAGCGGGGCCGCGACGAACAGCAGCAGGACGAGATATCCGGCGGTGTAGCCGACCGGGTACCAGAGCATGTCGGGACCCTGCACGAGGACCAGGCCGGCGATGCCGAGGAAGGAGGCGGCGGAGAGGTACTCGCCGCTGATCGCGGCCGCGTTGAGGCGGGGACCGACGGTGCGGGAGGCGACGTAGAAGTCGGAGGTGGTGCGGGATATGCGCAGGCCGAAGGCGCCGACGAGGACGGTCGCGAGGACGACGAGGGCGACGGCGGGGACGGCGTAGCTGTAGTTCACGGTCGCATCGGTTCCTCGGGCTCAGCGGTCTTCGACGAGACGGACGAAGTCCCGCTCGTTGCGTTCGGCGCGCCGCACATACCAGCGGGCGAGGAGGACCAGGGGGGCGTAGAGGCAGAAGCCGAGGACCAGCCATTCCAGGCCGCGGGCGTCCGGCATGGCGGCGAACAGCAGCGGCAGGGGGCCGATGAGCAGGCCGAGGACCGCGAGCACGGCCAGGCCGGCGCGGAGCTGGGTGCGCATCAGCGACCGTACGTAGGTGTGGCCGAGGGTCGTCTGCTCGTCGATCTCGGTGCGGGGGCGGTAGTAGCCGGAGGCGGGGCGGCTGCGGCGCGGCGGGCCGGTGACGACGACACGGCGCTCGGTGGGGTCCTGGTTCGGCACGGCTACGGCCTCCTCATCAGCAGATCGCGCAGCTCGCGTGCGTGGCGGCGGCTGACCTGGAGTTCCTCGGCGCCGACCATGACGCTGACGGTGCCCGCGTCCAGGCGGAGTTCGCCGATGTGGCGCAGGGCGACGAGATGGCGGCGGTGGATGCGGACGAAGCCGCGGGAGCGCCAGCGCTCCTCCAGGGTCGACAGGGGGATGCGGACGAGGTGGCTGCCCTTGTCGGTGTGCAGGCGGGCGTAGTCGCCCTGGGCCTCGACGTGGGTGATGTCCTCGACGGAGACGAAGCGGGTCACGCCGCCCAGCTCGACCGGGATGTGGTCGGGGTCGGGTTCGCTCACGGGTATTCGGGGGCCGGCGTCGCGGAGCTCGGCGGCGCGGCGGACGGCTTCCGCGAGGCGCTCCTTGCGCACGGGCTTGAGGACGTAGTCGACGGCCTTGAGGTCGAAGGCCTGGACGGCGAAGTCCTCGTGGGCGGTGACGAACACGACGAGCGGCGGCTTGGCGAGGCCGGTGAGCAGCCGGGCGAGGTCCAGGCCGTCCAGGCCGGGCATGTTGATGTCGAGGAAGACGACGTCGATCGACTCCGGGCCGTGAGGTCCCGACTCCAGGGCGCGGTTGATGCGGCGCAGCGCCTCGGTCGCGTCGCCGGCGCCCTCCGCGCTGCCGACGCGCGGGTCGGCGTTCAGGAGGTAGAGCAGCTCCTCCAGCGAGGGGCGTTCGTCGTCGACAGCCAGGGCGCGCAGCATGAACGGGAGTGTAAGAGCAATGGGCACGCCTGGACATGTGCTCTGCGTTGACGTCTGCGCTGGGTGCCGTGCCGCTTACAGTGCCCTCATGAACAGCGGCGCGGCCCCCTTCGACGACCTCGACCGGAAGATCATCACGGCTCTGATGGCGAACGCCAGGACGAGTTTCGCCGAGATCGGCACGAGCGTCGGACTGTCGGCCACGGCGGTGAAGCGGCGCGTGGACCGGCTGCGCGAGACGGGCGTGATCACCGGGTTCACGGCCACGGTCAAGCCGTACGCGCTGGGCTGGCGTACGGAGGCGTACGTCGAGGTGTACTGCGAGGGCGCGGCGCCGCCGCGGCGGCTGGCGGAGGTGGTCCGCAACCATCCGGAGATCACCGCGGCGATGACGGTGACCGGGGGCGCGGACGCGCTGCTGCATGTGCGGGCGCGGGACGTGGAGCACTTCGAGGAGGTGCTGGAGCGCATTCGCGTCGAGCCGTTCATCCGGAAGACGATCAGCGTGATGGTGCTGTCCCATCTGATCCCGGAGAGTCCGGAGGCGGGTGCCACCCAGGCCATTCAGGAGGAGGACTCCGGGTCCTGGGGGTGGTGACGCATCAGTCGTGCGTCTGCGCGGCCAAAGACGCAGCGTTCCTGCGTGGACACGCAATTCTTGTTTCTTGTCGCTCGTGGGCGTCGCTTCCTACCTTTGAATCAATCCTTATCGACACCGTAGGAAGCGGAGGAACCCCTCTGTGCCCGAAACCCGTGTGCCGCGCCGGCGGCGCTTCCTGGTCTGCGAACCCAGACACTTCGCCGTGCAGTACGCGATCAACCCCTGGATGCAGCCCGACGTCCAGGTCGACGTCGACCTGGCCCGGGAGCAGTGGCAGTCGCTGATCCGCGCCTACCGCACCCATGGCCACGCGGTCGACACGCTGGAGCCGGTCGCCGGTCTCCCCGACATGGTGTTCGCCGCGAACTCCGCGGTCGTCGTCGGCGGCCGTGTCTTCGGCTCCCTCTTCCACGCGCCCGAGCGCCGCCCCGAGTCCACGCACTACGAGACGTGGTTCAAGACGGCGGGCTTCGACGTGTACCGGCCCGAGTCCGTGTGCGAGGGCGAGGGCGACCTGGTGTGGACGGGCCGCTATGTGCTCGCCGGCACCGGCTTTCGCACCACGCGTGAGGCGCACCGTGAGGTGCAGGAGTTCTTCGGTCACCCGGTGATCAGCCTGACGCTGGTGGACCCGTACTTCTACCACCTGGACACGGCGCTGTTCGTGCTCGACGACGACAACATCGCCTACTACCCGGAGGCGTTCTCAGCGGGCAGCCGTGAGGTGCTCGCGCGGCTGTATCCGGACGCGGTGCACGCGACCCGCGACGACGCGGCGGCCTTCGGCCTGAACTCCGTCTCCGACGGCCGTCATGTCTTCATCGCGCCCCAGGCCGAGGCCCTCGCCGCCCGGCTGGACGAGCGCGGCTATGTCCCCGTCCCCGTCGACCTGTCGGAGTTCCGCAAGGCCGGCGGCGGCATCAAGTGCTGCACCCAGGAGATCCGCTCATGACAGCGCCCGCGCAGACCCGTCTCTCCGCCGATCTGATCCGCGCCGAGGAACCCGTCCTGGCGCACAACTACCACCCGCTGCCGGTGGTCATCTCCCGTGCCGAGGGCACCTGGGTGGAGGACGTGGAGGGCCGCCGCTACCTCGACATGCTGGCCGGCTACTCGGCCCTGAACTTCGGCCACCGCCACCCGACGCTGATCGAGGCGGCGCACGCGCAGCTCGACCGGCTGACGCTGACCTCCCGCGCCTTCCACAACGACAAGCTGGCCGGGTTCGCCGAGCGGCTCGCCGCGTTGACGGGCCTGGACATGGTGCTGCCGATGAACACGGGCGCCGAGGCCGTGGAGAGCGGCATCAAGGTGGCCCGCAAGTGGGCGTACGAGGTGAAGGGCGTCCCGGCCGATCAGGCGACGATCGTGGTGGCCGCGGACAACTTCCACGGCCGTACGACGACGATCGTGTCCTTCTCCACGGACGAGACCGCGCGGCAGGGCTTCGGTCCCTTCACGCCGGGCTTCCGGATCGTGCCGTACAACGACCTGGCGGCGCTGGAGGCGGCCGTCGACGACACGACGGCGGCGGTGCTGCTTGAGCCCATCCAGGGCGAGGCGGGCGTGCTCATCCCGGACCAGGGCTATCTGGCCGGGGTGCGCGAGCTGACCAGCCGCAAGGGCTGCCTGTTCATCGCGGACGAGATCCAGTCGGGCCTCGGCCGCACGGGCCGGACGCTCGCCGTCGAGCACGAGTCGGTGGTGCCGGACCTGCTGCTGCTCGGCAAGGCGCTGGGCGGCGGCATCGTGCCGGTGTCGGCGGTGGTGGGCCGCCGGGAGGTGCTCGGCGTGCTGCGGCCGGGCGAGCACGGCTCGACGTTCGGCGGCAATCCGCTGGCCGCCGCGGTCGGCATGGCGGTGGTCGAGCTGCTGGAGACGGGCGAGTTCCAGCGCCGGGCCGCCGAGCTGGGCGTGGTCCTGCGCGGCGGTCTGTCGGCGCTGCTCGGCAAGGGCGTCGTCGGCTTCCGCGCGCGGGGTCTGTGGGCGGGCGTCGACGTCGACCCGGCGGTCGGCACGGGCCGCGAGATCAGCGAGCGCCTGATGCGCGAGGGAGTCCTGGTGAAGGACACCCACGGCTCCACGATCCGTCTCGCTCCCCCGCTGACGATCACTGCAGAGGAGCTGACGGAGGCGCTGGGGGCGCTGGAGAAGGTCCTGGGGTAAGAGCCCGACGCCCGGCAGCCCGGTTCCCCGCGCGCGTGGGGGCCGGGCTGTCGGCGTCCGGTGCGAGCGCCCCGCTCACCCCTGCCCCGCACACGCGCGGCCCTCCACAAAGAGGCAGGTGTGAGCGGAAGGGTGAAGATGGGGACAAGAGGTGGTAGACCGCTCTCAGCGACAGAGAGGTCGGCCGTGGGCACTTACGAGGAGCAGGGCGTTGCCCGGCAGTGGTTCGACGTGGCGGACGCCGCGGCTCTGCTGCTCGACGCGCAGGGGCGGGTGACCGGCTGGACCAGGGATGCGCAGCGGCTGCTGAAGTACTCCGCCGCCGAGGTGGTGGGCGGGAAGGCCGGGAACCTGTTGGCGCCCGAGGACGCCTTGCGGGTGCCCGATCTCGGGCGGCGGTGCCGCAGGGACGGCGGCTGGTCGGGACTGCTGACGGCGGCGCGCAGGGGCGGTGAGCAGGTCAGGGTCATGGTGCGGGTCACCTCGGCCCAGGAGGCGCCCGGGCCGTCACGCTGGCTGGTGCTGCTGTCCGAGATGGCCGACGCCCCGGGCTGGGCGATGAGCCGGCCCGTACTGGAGCAGATGGTCAGCGGGTCCCCCGTCGGGATAGCGATCGTGGACACGGATCTGCGGTACGTGTGGTCGAACGCCGCCCTGGAGCAGTTCGGCGGCGGCCCGGCGAGGACGCGGCTGGGGAGGCGGCTGGCGGACGTGCAACCGGGTCTGAACTCCCGGTCGATCGAGGCGCAGATGCGTCATGTCCTGGAGACCGGTGAGCCGGTGGTGGGCTACGAGCACGTGGGTCTGGTGCGGTCCGCGCCGCACCGGGAGACGGCGCACATGATGTCGTTCACCCGGCTCGAGGACGAACACGGCCACCCGATGGGCGTCTACTACACCGTCGTCGACGTCAGCGAGCGGCATCGCGCCCGGCAGCGCCTCGACCTGCTCGACCGGGCCGGCGAGCACATCGGCCGCAGCCTGGACATCATGCAGACCGCGCAGGAGCTGTCCGACGTGGTGGTCCCGACGTTCGCCGACTTCGTCTCCGTGGACCTGCTGGAACCGGTGCTGGCGGGCGCCGAGCTCAGCGCCGGGCCGCCGGTCGACCCGACCGACGTACCGCTGCGCCGCGCAGGGCAGCAGTCGGTGCACGAGAACGCGCCGGAGGCGACCTTCGCCGTCGGTGACGTGGCCTCCTATGTCGCCGGATCCCCGCCGATCCGGGTGCTGACGACGGGCCTGCCCTGGCGTGAGGCGCGTCTCGACCCGCTCGCCAAGGACTGGGCCACCGGGATATCCGGCGGCCGGGCGGCGACCTTCCTGGAGCTGGGGCTGCACAGCGTGATGATCGTGCCGATCCGCGCGCGGGGTGTCATTCTCGGCGTCACCACCTTCTTCCGGCACCGCCGCCAGGACGCCTTCGACGAGGACGACCTGACCCTGGCCGAGGACCTGGTCTCACGCGCGGCCGTCTGCGTCGACAACGCCCGCCGCTACACCCGCGAGCGCGACGCCGCGCTGGTCCTGCAGCGCAGCCTGCTCCCGCACCGGCTGCCCGAGCAGGACGCGGTGGAGGTCGCCGCCTGCTACCGCCCGGCCGACGAGCTGACCGGCCTCGGCGGCGACTGGTACGACCTGATCACGCTGTCCGGCGGGCGCGTCGCGCTGGTGGTGGGCGAGGTGCCCGGGCACGGCATCGACGCCGCCGCGGCGATGGGACGGCTGCGGACCGCCGTACGGACCCTCGCCGCGCTGGATCTGCCGCCCGAGGAGGTGCTCGCCCACCTCGACGACCTGGTCGCGCGGTCGGCCCGCGAGGAGGGCGTCGAGTCGGGCACGGAGGAGGACGCGATCGCCCAGTCGGTGGGGTCGGGATGCCTGTACGTCGTCTACGACCCGGTCGACGGGCAGTGCACCATGGCGGCCGCGGGGCATCCGGCGCCCGCTGTCGTGCTGCCCGACGGCGAGGTCTCGTTCGTGGATCTTCCGCAGGGAGCGCCGCTCGGGGTGGGCGGCCCCCCGTTCGAGGCGGTCGAGCTGGCCCTGGCGCCCGGGAGCACGCTCGCCCTGCACACCGACGGGCTGCTGGCGCGGGGCGAGGACGACTGGTCCGTGGACACCGACCGGGACCGGTTGCGGCGGGCTCTGGAGCGGCCTACGGACACGCTCGACGTGCAGTGCCGGGCCGTGGTGGACGCCCTGGTGCCGGCCCGCCCGTACGACGACGTGGCCCTGCTGATGGCCCGCACCCGGGTGCTCGGCACCGAGCAGGTCGCCGACTGGGACCTGCCCGCGGACCCGGCGGCCGTCGCCGACGCCCGTAAGACGGCCGCCCGGATGCTGGCGGAGTGGGGCCTGGACGAGCTGGCGTTCACGACGGAACTGGTGGTCAGCGAGCTGGTCACCAACGCGATCCGGTACGCCGCCGGTCCCATCCGGGTGCGCCTGATCAGGGAGCGCGCGCTGGTCTGCGAGGTCTTCGACGGCGGCGCGACCGCCCCGCACCTGCGCCATCCGCGCACCACGGACGAGGGCGGCCGCGGGCTGCTGCTGGTGTCCCAGTTCACCCAGCGCTGGGGCACCCGCTTCGTCCCCGAGGGGAAGATCATCTGGGCCGAGCAGCCCCTCACGGATCCCTCGCTCCAACCTGACGAATAGGCACAGCTGTAGCACATCGAGAGATACGCCGCACGGCGTGGAAAACGGGTCAGATCCCGGTGGTGAGGCGGGAGCCATGAAAGAGACGGCGGTCGACTACAAGGCGATCTTCCAAGGCCTGCCCGGGATGGTGGCGCTGCTGACCCCGGAGCTGGTCTACGTCGATGCCAACGCGGACTTCCAGCGCCTGTCGGGCCGCACCCGCGCGGAGCTGGTGGGCCGGTACCTCTTCGACGTCTTCCCCGACAACCCCACCGACGACACCGCCACCGGTATGCGCAACCTCCAGGCGTCGCTGCTGCGCGTGGTGGCCACCGGCGAGCGCGACGCCATGGCGCTGCAGCGCTACGACGTCGAGGATCCGATGCGCCCCGGCGAGTGGGAGGAGCGCTACTGGAGCCCGGTCAACGCGCCGATCCTCGGCCCCGACGGGAAGGTGGCGCTCTTGGTGCACCGGGTGGAGGAGGTCACCGAACTCATCCGCCTGCGCGGCGCCACGGCCGGCAACAGCCGGGCGCGGGTCCTGGAGGCCGAGCTGTACACGCGGGCCCGGGAGCTCCAGGAGGTCAACGAACGGCTGCGGCAGTCCCACGCCCGCGAGCGCCAGGTGGCCCTCACCCTGCAGGAGGCGATGCTGCCGCCGCGCCGGCAGGTGCGCACCCGCCGGGCCGCCGTGCGCTACCGGCCCGCGCTCGGCGCGCTGAACGTGTGCGGTGACTGGTACGACCTCGTCGACCTGGTCGGCGGCAACCGCATCGGCGTCTCCGTGGGCGACGTGGTCGGGCACGGCCTGGAAGCGGCCGGCGTGATGGGCCAGCTGCGCAGCGCGCTCAGCGCCGCCTCCCGAGTCGCCGACGGCCCCGCCCAGGCGCTGGACGTCCTGGGCCGCTACGCCCATGTCGTCGACGGCGCCGAATCGGCCACCGCGGTCACGACGTTCATCGACTTCGACGCCCGCACCGTCACCTACAGCAGCGCGGGCCATCCGCCGCCCGCCCTGGTCCATCCCGACGGCCGGGTGGAGTTCCTCGACCAGGCCACGGACCCGCCGCTGGACGCACGCCCCGATCCGGTCCCGAGACCGCAGGCGGTCACCGCCTACACCGACGGCGCCACCCTCGCTCTGTACACGGACGGCCTGGTCGAACGCCGTCGCGAGGACATCGACACCGGACTGGCCCGCCTCGCCGACTCCCTCGTCCGCCATCGCACCGACGACCCGGAGAACCTCGCCGACGCCGTCCTGCTGGAGCTGCTGCCGCCGGGCGGCGCGACCGACGACACGGCGCTGATCATCGTCCGTCTGTGACGGGCCGGCAGAGGCGACGGCACCCGGCAAGGACGGGTCACCTGCCACCCGGCGATCGTGATCACGCCAAACCCGGCCATCGGCTTGCCGGGCACCCGTTCCGGACACCAGGCTGGTCAGGCGGTTCTCCCCACCCGCAAACGACGCCGCCAACCATCTGCCTGACACCCAGTCAGGAGGGTCGGCATGAGCCGGAACAGGTCCGGCCCGGCCCGGTTCCGGCGGCTCACCCCTGCGCCTACACTGGCAGCCCCACGGCACGCTGGTTGACCTGCCAGAACGCGGCGGCCCGAGCTGATTCCCCCGAGTGAGGAGCGCCCCTTTGTTCTACTACGTCCTCAAATACGTGTTGCTGGGACCGCTGCTGAGACTGGTCTTCCGGCCCCGGATCGAAGGTCTTGAGCACGTACCGGCCACGGGCGCGGCCATCGTCGCCGGCAACCACCTCTCGTTCTCCGACCACTTCCTGATGCCGGCCATCCTCAAGCGGCGTATCACCTTCCTGGCCAAGAAGGAGTACTTCACCGGCCCGGGCATCAGGGGCCGCCTCACCGCGGCGTTCTTCCGCAGCGCCGGCCAGATCCCGGTCGACCGCACCGGCAAGGAGGCGGGCCAGGCCGCGATCCGCGAGGGGCTCGGAGTGCTGAGCAAGGACGAACTCCTCGGCATCTACCCCGAGGGCACCCGCTCGCACGACGGCCGCCTCTACAAGGGCAAGGTCGGTGTCGCCGTGATGGCACTCAAGGCCGAGGTCCCGGTCATCCCCTGCGCGATGATCGGCACGTTCGAGGCCCAGCCGCCCGGCAAGGTCATCCCCAACCTCCACCCGGTGAAGATCCGCTTCGGCAAGCCCCTCGACTTCTCCCGCTACGCCGGCATGGAGAACGAGAAGGCGATCCTGCGCGCCATCACCGACGAGATCATGTACGCGATCCTGACGCTGTCCGAGCAGGAGTACGTCGACCAGTACGCCGCTGTCGTCAAGGCCGAGGAGGCCGAGGCAGCCAAGGCGGCCAAGGTGGACAAGCAGCGCAAGTTCCCCAGGCTGCCCATCAGTTGACGTGGGCGGACCGCGACGCCGGCGCTCAGCCGAGGAGGTCGAGCGCCTCGTCGAGCAGCCGGCGCAGGCGCAGCGCGTCCGCCGCCACCGCGCTCACCAGGACGGCGGGCCCGGCGAGGGGCAGCACAGCGGAGTTCTCCCCCAGCACCCGGGCCGCCACCGGAGCGTGACCGAACTCGGGGCGTACGACGACGAGTTGCCCGACGGCCCGAAACCCGCCGAGCCCGGCGGGCCCGTCCCAGCCACCCGGCGCACCGGGCCCGTAGGCCAGCTCCTGGTCCAGCACCACGCGCCCCGCGACCCGCAAGCGGATCCGGCTCGCGAGTCGCCCGGGCTGCTCCCCCACCCGCCCGAGAACCTGCTCCTCACGCAGCACGAGCCGCCCCGCCGCACCCACGTCGACGTGGGTCGTGACCTGCAGATCGCTCCCCCGCGCCGAGATCAACTGCTCGGGCAGCCAGTGCAGTTCACCCCCGTCCGCCACGGACAGCCGTACGTCGTAGCGGGCCTCGCCCTTGCTCTGTCCCGGCAGCGCGATCGTGGCGGCCGCCGACCCGACACGCAGCCGGGCGCCGTCGGCCACGTCCGCCTCGACGGTGAAGTGGTCACCGCCGAGCGGCCCGCTCATCGCACCGACGAGCACGACCCGCGCCTCGTCTGCGCTGCCCCGGGTCCGGCGCAGCGCCAGCGGCCCGTCGCCGTCGAGCACGGGCAGCGACGTACCGCCCCGCCCGTCGTCCCGGGCGCCGATCCGCGCGTGCGCCCGCACCCCACCGACCGTGGTCGTCATGCCGTCCACGCCACGAGCCGCTCCCGCACCCACGCGGCGACGTCGGCAACCCCGGGCTCGCTCCGCAACGACTGGAAGACGACGGGCAGTTCGGCCCGCTGCGCCTTGGCGTCGGCCGCCATGCGCGCCAGGTCGGAGCCGACGTACGGCGCGAGGTCGGTCTTGTTGACGACGAGCAGGTCGGCGGTGGTCACCCCCGGCCCGCCCTTGCGCGGAATGTCGTCACCCCCGGCCACGTCGATCACGAAGATCTGCGCGTCGACGAGCCCCTTGGAGAAGGTGGCGGTGAGGTTGTCCCCGCCGGACTCGACGAGGATGAGGTCGAGCGGCCCGACCTCGTCCTCCAGGTCCTCGACGGCTTCCAGGTTCGCGGAGATGTCGTCCCGGATCGCGGTGTGCGGACACGCCCCCGTCTCCACGGCGGTGATCCGCTCAGGCGGCAACACGGCCTCCCGCAGCAGGAACTCGGCGTCCTCACGCGTGTAGATGTCGTTGGTGACGACGGCGAGAGACAACTTCGCACGCAGCGCCCGGCACAGCGCGGCAACGGTGGCGGTCTTCCCGGACCCGACGGGCCCCCCGAGCCCGATACGCAGCGCACGCCGGGACCCATCGGCACGGCGAGCGTCGGCACTGAGGGCGGAGGGGCCGTCGTGGGAGTGGTCGAGGTGCATGGTCGGCTCCTAATGATGCGGTATTCCAGCCCCTCTGGGGGTCCCCCCTGCTCGACGAGCTTGGGGGAGTTTGAGGAGCGGGGTCCAGGGGGCGGAGCCCCCTGGCTGGGGTCGAAGGGGCGGAGCCCCTGGGGATGGGAATGGGTAGGGGCGGCGGGGGCGAAAATCCCTCAGGACGCAAACAACCGCACGGCCCAAGCCGCATGCACCTCCGCCCCGATCTCCAGCAACGGCCCGGACCCCGCAGGCAACTCGTCGACCCCACCCCCGACGACACGCCGAGCCCCCTCCACCGCCCGATCCACCACCCGGTCCAACTCCGGCGCCAACCGCGCCAGCACCCCCGTGGCGTCGAACGGATCAAGACTCAGCAACCGCACCGCCGCACTCGCCGGCCCACTCACACTCTCGTAAGCCGCGCAGTAGGCCGCCTCCACGGCCCCCAACCCCGCAGCCCGAGCGACGACCCCCAGCACAACCGGCTGATGCGCCCCCTTGGGAAACCGCCGAGCCAGCTCATCCAGCTCACCGGACGGCCACGTGGCCCGAGCGGCCCTCATCAACTGCCGTCCCAACTTGCGCGCGGCCACCCGCAACGCTGGCGACGGCGTACGGGCGTCAGCCGCCTCGTCCAACGCTCCGGCATCGACCCCGACCGCGGCCGCCGCGGCGAGCGAGGCCGCGACCAGCCCCGCCGTATGCAACCGCCCCCGGCAGAAGTCCTCCAGGCTCGCGGCCCCGGAGATCCGCCCCGCCTTGACGGCCGCCTCCGCCCCGCCGGAGTGCGCGTGCCCTCCGGCGGGAAAGCGGCCGTCGGCAAGGACGAGAAGTGCTGCCCGTGACATGGGAACCCAGCTTTCAGAACAGGAAGTACCGCTGGGCCATGGGCAGTTCGGCGGCAGGAGTGGCTTCCACCAGCTCCCCGTCGATGTGCACGGCGAAGCTGTCGGGATCGATCCGCACGTCGGGCCGCGCGTCGTTCTCCAACATGTCGGCCTTGGTGACCCCGCGCGTCGACTCGATCGCCACGAACCGCTTGCCGAGCTGGAGCCGCTCCGGCAGCCCGTCCTCGATCGCGAGCGGGGCGACGAAGTTGACCGAGTTCGAGGCAGGCGCCCGCCCGATGGCGCCGAACATCGGCCGGGGCAGGATCGGCTGCGGCGTCGGGATGGACGCGTTGGCGTCGCCCATCTGCGCGTAGGCGATCTGCCCGCCCTTGATGACGAGTTGCGGCTTGACCCCGAAGAACGCCGGCTCCCACAGCACCAGGTCGGCGAGCTTGCCGCGCTCCACGGAGCCGATCTCCCGGCCGAGGCCCTGCGCGAGTGCGGGGTTGATCGTGTACTTGGCGACATACCGCCGTACCCGCCGGTTGTCGGCCCGCCCGTCCCCCGGCAGCGCACCGCGCCGCCGCTTCATCACATGGGCGGTCTGCCAGGTCCGCATGACGACCTCGCCGACGCGCCCCATGGCCTGCGAGTCCGACGAGATGATCGAGATCGCGCCGAGGTCGTGGAGTATGTCCTCGGCGCCGATCGTCGACGGCCGGATCCGCGACTCGGCGAAGGCGAGGTCCTCGGGCACCGCCGCGTTGAGGTGGTGGCACACCATCAGCATGTCGAGGTGTTCCTCGGCGGTGTTGACGGTGAACGGCCGGGTCGGGTTGGTCGAGCTGGGCAGCACGTGCGGCTCGGAGACGACGCTCATGATGTCCGGCGCGTGCCCGCCGCCCGCGCCCTCGGCGTGGTAGGCGTGGATGCCGCGTCCGGCGATGGCGGCCAGCGTGTCACCGACGAAGCCGGCCTCGTTCAGCGTGTCCGTGTGGATGGCGATCTGGATGCCGGTCTGGTCGGCGACGGTCAGCGAGGCGTCGATGGCGGCCGGGGTGGTGCCCCAGTCCTCGTGCAGCTTGAGGCCGAGCGCGCCGCCGCGGATCTGGGACAGCATCGCCTCGTGGGAGACGGTGTTGCCCTTGCCCAGCAGGCCGAAGTTGACGGGGTGGCCCTCCATCGCCTCCAGCATCCGGGCCAGATGCCAGGGGCCGGGCGTCACGGTGGTCGCCTTGGAGCCCTCGGCGGGTCCGGTGCCGCCGCCGACCAGCGTGGTGATGCCCGAGGCGAGCGCCTCGTCGGCGATCTGGGGGCAGATGAAGTGGACGTGCGCGTCGATGGCGCCGGCGGTGAGGATCCGCCCGTTGCCCGCGATGATCTCGGTCTCGGGGCCGATGACGAGGTCCGGGTGCACCGCGTCCATGGTGTCGGGGTTGCCCGCCTTGCCGATGCCCGTGATCCGGCCGTCACGGATGCCGACGTCGGCCTTGACGATGCCCCAGTGGTCGATGATCACGACGCCGGTGATGACGGTGTCCGGGGTGCCTTCGGCGCGCGTGGCCCGGGACTGTCCCATGGACTCGCGGATGACCTTGCCACCGCCGAACACGGCCTCGTCCCCGGCGAGTCCGGGCCCGCCGGAACGGTCCTCCTCGATCTCGACCAGCAGGTCGGTGTCGGCGAGCCGGATACGGTCACCGGTCGTCGGGCCGAACAGGTCGGCGTACGCGGCACGGGAGAGCTCAGGCATCGAGGGCACCTCCGGTCTCCCCGCGCAGTCCGGGCACGACACGCGCGCCGGTGAGCGGGACGAGTTCGACGTCGACGGGGATGCCGGGCTCGAAGCGCACGGCGGTGCCGGCGGCGACGTTGAGCCGCTTGCCGCGGGCGGCGTCACGGTCGAAGTCCAGACCGGGGTTGGCCTCGGCGAAGTGGTAGTGGGAGCCGACCTGGACGGGCCGGTCGGCGGCGTTGAGGACGGTCAGCCGGGTGACCTCACGGCCCTGGTTGTACGCAATCGGGCCGTCGGCGAGCAGGATCTCTCCGGGAATCATCGAGGCCTCCTTCACACGATCGGGTCGTGGACGGTGACGAGCTTCGTGCCGTCCGGGAAGGTCGCCTCGACCTGGACGTCGTGGATCATCTCGGGGATGCCGTCCATGACGTCGTCGCGGGTGAGCAGCTTGCGTCCGGAGGACATGAGCTCGGCGACCGTACGGCCGTCACGGGCGCCTTCGAGGATGTGCGAGGTGATGAGCGCGACCGCCTCGGGGTGGTTGAGCTTCAGCCCGCGGGCCCGGCGCTTCTCGGCGACGTCCGCCGCCACGTGGATGAGCAGCCGCTCTTGCTCGTGCGGGGTCAGTTGCACGTCCCACCTCACAGTCCTCGCTCCGGACCGTGCGGGGCCCGGTTGCCGCTGGCCACGGGGCAATGTCCCTGGTGGCATGGATCGGCACGCTAGTTGGACCGCGTTTCAGGCAAGTTAACCAAGCTGTGACCCATCGGTTACGGCGCGGTCGTCGCCCATGCTCATCAGGGCCCGCAGACCGTCCTGGAGGACCTCGACCGGGGCCCCTCCGAACAGGGCCTGCTGGGCGATGAACCCCTGCACGGTGGCGATCATGGTGCGCGCCACATGGTCCGCGGGGATGTCCGGCGACATCATCCCGGCGTCCTGATACGCCTCGACGGCCCGCCCCCAGGCCTCCCGCAAGGTCGTGTACACCTCGGCCAGGACGGCGGCCAGCTCCTCGTTCCGCACGGTCTCCGCCCAGACCTGCATGATCAGCGGCGGCAGGACCGATTCCCCCTCCTCACTGAGGGACGAGTACACGTTGAGCGTCCGGCCCAGGACCGCTCCCACCAGACGGTCCGGCGGCGGGGGCGGACTCTGCCGGACGACGTCCTCGAAGGAGGCGCGGATCTCGCCGAGCACGTCCTTGACGATCGCGGCGATCAGCTCGTCCTTCCCGCTGAAGTAGCGGTACACGGCCCCGGCCGAGAGATCGACCTCCTTCAGCACGTCCTGCATGGACGTGGCGTGAAAGCCGTTGCGCGCGAAGAGGCGCGCGGCGCCGTTGAGGATCTGCCGGCGGCGGGCGTCTAGGTGTTCCTGGGATACGCGGGCCATGGTCCCAAAGTAAAACGAACATTCCTTCTTGACAAGGAGCGCCATCCGCCGCACGGTGGGGAGCACAGTAAAACGAACGATCCTTCTTTTTAGAGCTTTGGAGACTCCATGTCCGCCCCCTCCGCTACACCGCCCGGGAACACCGCACCCCGGCGCCTGATCGCGGTCGTCGTCCTCGTCCCCCTCCTCGCCGCCCTCGCCCTGTGGGCGTTCGCCTGGCCTGCCGCCCGCACCGCCCCGCGCGATCTGCCGCTCGGCGTGGCCGGGCCGACCGCCGCCGCGGCCCAGGTGGAGCAACAACTGAGCCGGCACGAGGGCGCCTTCGACATCCACCGCTACGCCGACGAGGCCGCCGCCCGGGACGCCATCGAGGACCGGACCGTATACGGCGCGGTCGTCGTGACGCCCCAGGGCCCGGAGCTGCTGACCGCGTCGGCGGCGAGCCCGGCCGTCGCCCAGTTGCTCCAGCAGGCGGTGGGGCAACAGGCCGCTGCCGAGGGCACCCAGGTCAAGACCGTCGACGTGGTGCCCGCCCCCGCGAACGACCCGCGTGGCGCGGCCCTGAACTCCAGCGTCCTGCCGCTCGCGCTGGCCGGCATGGCGGCGGGTGCGGCGGTGACGCTGCTCGGGCTGCGCGGCATCCGCGCGGTGGGAGCCCTGGTCGGCGTCGCCGCTCTGATCGGCCTGGTCGCGGCGTCGATCGCGCACAGCTGGCTGGGGGTGCTCTCCGGCGACTGGTGGGCGGAGGCCGGCGTGCTCGGGCTGACGACACTGGCCGTGAGCGCGGCCGTCGCGGGGCTCGCCGCCCTCGTCGGCACCGCCGGTGTCGGCATCATGGCGGCCACGATCATGCTGATCGGCAACCCCTTCTCCGGGGCGGCCTCGGCACCTCAGATGCTGCCGGAGCCGGCCGGCGCGATCGGCCAGTGGCTGCCGCCTGGCGCAGGCACGACCCTGCTGCGCTCGGTGTCCTTCTTCGACGGCGCGGCGGCCACCGGCCCGGCGCTGACGCTGGCCTGGTGGGCGGCGCTGGGCCTCGGCGCCGTACTGCTGGGGGCTGCGCTCAAGGCACGCGGGACGAGCACCGAGCCCGCGACCGACCGGGAGCTTGCCACCGTCGGCTGACCGTCCGGGCACACCGAACCGACCGTGCACCCCCGCTGTAGCGGACGGGGGTGCACGGTCTTGTCGTATCCGAAGCCGGTGCTAGGAGGGGTTCGAGCCCCGGTGCTCCGCGGTGATGCCGAAGCGCTGCCGTTCGCGGGGAGCGGACGCGACCTCGCGGACGCCGGCCACCGCGCTGATCACCTGGTCCTCGACGGGGGCGTCGAGGGCGTCGAGTCGCTCCAGGTCAGCGGCGGAGACAAGGGCGACGAGGGGCTTTCCGTGGCGCGTCACGAGGACGCGCTCACCGCCGTACACCACGCGGTTGATGAGGTCGGCGAGCTCAGCCCTGGCTTGCGTCACCGGAATCTCGTAGGCCATGCTCCCCACATTACGTCATGTACGTCCTGTACATTTTTTCCAGGCACCCCGGCAAGGGAGGCGCGAGCCATGACCCGACCGTCCGCCCGCTACGTACTGCCCGAGTTCACCGAACGCACGAGTTCAGGCGTCAGGACGCAGGATCCGTACTCGAAGCTGATGGAGGAGCGGATCGTCTTTCTCGGCACGCCGATCGACGACACGTCGGCGAACGACGTGATGGCCCAGTTCATGTACCTGGAGCACAAGGACCCCGACCAGGACATCTCGCTGTACATCAATTCGCCCGGCGGCTCGTTCAGTGCGATGTCGGCGATCTACGACACGATGCAGTTCGTCGCCTGTGACGTGGAGACGATCTGCCTGGGCCAGGCTGCCTCGGCCGGCGCCGTGCTGCTGGCGGCGGGCACCCCGGGCAAGCGGTTCGCGCTGCCGGGGGCCCGGGTGGTGATCCATCAGCCGGCGCTGCCCGAGCCGGTCGAGGGGCAGGCGAGCGATCTGGCGATCCAGGCGGACGAACTGACGCGGGTTCGCACCCGCCTGGAGGAGATGCTCGCCCGGCACACCGGGCGCGCTCGCGAGCAAGTGGCCGCCGACATCGAGCGGGACAAGATCCTGAACGCCCAAGAGGCGCTGGAATACGGGCTGGTGGACCGGATCGTCCCGAGCCGCAAGGCCACGCTCGCTCCGCCGACGGGACGGTGACCGGCCGGTGCTTCCACCCGAGTTGCCTCCGCTGCCCGCACTGACCCGTGCGGAGGGCGAGTTGATCGACCGTTATCTCGACGTGGTGGACCTGCTCGGCCGGATCAACCCGGCGCAGGAAGGCGATACCTATCGAGGACTGCGTGCCGCGCAGGCGCTCGTGAGCAGAGCGGCCGAGCTACGGGACGCGCTGGCGCTGATGCACCAGCGGGGCGAGACGGAGCTGCACGCTCACACGCTGGCGCGTGCGTTGCGCGTGCTGGACGGAGAGCGCCGCACGGCTCGTGTCACGGTGCCCCCGCGCTCCGACAGTTGACGACGCGTACGACCCGGATTCCGGACGCCCCGACCCACTGACGAGGCGTCCGGAGCTGAGCCGAAACGGACCAAACGGCGTACCCCCGTTCGGCGTAGCCAGTTCTACTTTTGTACGCCCGTCAGGGTTGCGCAACGGACATGACCCCCAGGCGGAATCAGGCACTCCATCCCTGGTCCGGGACTCCTCGACCCCCTGGACACCCCCTCGAACACGGCGGTACCCACCCGAACGGGTGAGTGGTGAGTAACACCACAAACCCCCGATTCCGTTGGGTATTTCGTTCATTCGTGCGTCAAGATCCCTGACTGACGACAAGCCCCCGCCGCAGCGGCGGGGCGGTCCGGGCGGACGCCGAGTCCTGCCGCCTCCCGGATGACCGGTCGACGGAGTGGATCGGCAGGAGTGGAGGACCCGAGCAAGACGGGTCGCCGGAGCGGACGTTCGTTCGATCCGAGCAACCCTTGGGGTGAAGCCGCGGCAACGCGGCCGGGCAACTTCGCCAGCCCGAATCCGACAGGTCATCCTTCACAGGCGGCTGACGAAGGGTTGCGCATGACTGCGCTCAATCGTGTCCCGTCGCTCATGGTCCGCGCCGGTACGGCCTCGGCCATGACCCTCGCCGCTGTGGGCGGCTCGATCGTGGCGCCCGGCCTCGCCTCGGAGGCGGAGGCCGCCACGCCGGCGTCGAAGGCACTTCAGATCGCGGCCTCGAAGAAGGGCTCCCCGTACAGGTGGGGCGCCACGGGGCCGAACCGGTTCGACTGCTCCGGGCTCACGCTGTACTCGTACAAGAAGGCGGGCAAGAAGCTGCCCCGCACGGCGGCCCAGCAGTACAACAAGACGCGCCACATCTCCGCCAAGAACCGCAAGGCCGGGGACCTGGTGTTCTTCCACTCGGGGTCGTACGTCTACCACGTCGGCATCTACGCCGGGAAGGGAAAGCTCTGGCACTCCCCGAAGACCGGGGACGTCGTGAAGCTCCAGAAGATCTGGACGAGGAGCGTCTGGTACGGCCGGGTCAAGTGACCTTCCCGGGGGCGGTGGCGGCGGCCTGACCCGCCGTCACCGTTCCCGGGGCCTCAGACGGCCATCAGCGGCCCCGCGAGGAGAGCCGCGCCGAAGGCCGTCAGCGCCGCGCCGGTGGCGAGCGTGACCGCACGAGCGGCCCGCGGCCGGCGCAGCCACCTGCCGAGCCGGTCCACCAGCAGGGCGACCACCTGGAACCACACCAGCGCGATCGCCAGCACGATCAGGGCGAGCAGCAGCGTCCTGGGCATCGCGGGAGAGCCCGCGGGCACGAACTGAGGCAGCACGCTGAGGAACGTGAGGGACGCCTTCGGGTTGAGGGCGTTGGTCACGAAGCCCTGCCGCAGCGGCCGCGCGGTGGACTCCTCCCGCGTGTCCACCACTTCGGTGTGCCGCTGCCGCAGCGTCTGGATGCCCAGGTACAACACGTAGACGCCGCCCACCACTTGGAGCGCGCCGAACAGCGCCGGTACGGCGGCCAGGACCGCGGCGACGCCCACCACCGCCAGCGTCACATGCACCAGCAGCCCCGCCCCGATCCCGAGCGCGCAGGCGGAGCCGGCCCGGCGCGAGACGAGGGCGTTGCGTACGACGACGGTGAAGTCGGCCCCGGGTATGGCGACGAGGCCGGCGGAGACCCCGGTGAAGGCGATGAGCTGAGCGTCCATGCCACCCAGCGTGCCGCGCGGAAGCCTTCAGCAGGTATGTCGAATATCCTGGGAAGCCATAAAGCATTGCTTAAGGCTGAGGTTCAGACAGACAGGGGCCCGCATGTTCGACCCGATCCGGCTCGCCGCCCTGGTGGCGGTCGCTGAGGCGGGTTCGATCACCCGGGCCGCCGAGCGGCTCGGCTACACCACGCCCGCGCTCTCCCAGCAGCTGGCCAAGCTGGAGCGCGAGGCGGGCACGGCCCTGCTGGTACGGCACCACCGCGGGGCGCGGCTCACGGGTGCGGGCGAGCTGCTGGTGGCCCGGGCGCGGCGGGTGCTCGACGAGCTCGACCGGGCCCGGCACGAGCTGGCCCTGCTGACCGGCCTGTCCGGCGGCACGCTGCGGCTCGGCACCTTCCAGACGGCCGGCATCCATCTGCTGCCGCCGGCCCTCAGCGCGTTCCGCCGGGCGCATCCGGACGTGGAGCTGACGGTCGCCGACTACGAGCCGTCGGCCGGGGTCGCCGCGGTGGCGGCGGGCGAGGTCGACCTGGCGCTGACCCACACCTACGAGCCGGGGGAACCGACCGCGCTGCCCGCCTCCGTCGGCATCGAGGCGATCCTCGTCGAGGAGCTCGTCCTGGTGTCTGCTCCGGGCCACGTCCTCACGAGCGGCGCCGCACGGCTGCCGCTGGCCGAGCTCGCCGGGCAGCCCCTGATCAGCATGGCGCCGGACGCTCCGGCCCGGCGGGGTGTGGAGGCGGCGCTGGCCAGGGCGGGGGCCACGCCGTCAGTGCTGGTGCCGACGCCTGGCTATCTCCTGGTGTGCGCGCTGGCCAGTGCGGGGCTGGGGGTCGCGGTCGTACCGGAGATGGTGGCGCGCACGTCGGTCACACCGGTCGGGGTGCGCGCGCTGGAAGGCGGGCAGTTGCGCCGTACGGTCTCGGTCGCCCATCGCGTCGACGAGGCGGCTCCCGCCGCGGACGCCTTCCGGGCCCTGCTGCGCGGCACCTTCGGCCGCTCGTCGGGACAGCCGCAGCAGGCCTGAGGGGCTACGGCTCCTGCGGGGCGGCGGCGGCGACCGGAGCGGCAGGCACGGTCCACGGCAGTTCGATGGAGACGGTCTTGCCGCCCTCGCGGGTCGGGCGCACTCTCAGCTTGCCGCCGCACTCCGCGGTCAGCCAGCGGATGATGACCATCCCGCGTCCATTGTCCTGCTGCACGGCGGCCGGGAGGCGTTTGGGGAAGCGGGGGTGGCTGTCGGTGACGCCGATGCGCAGGTGTTCGTCACGGTCGAGCACGAGGTCCACCGTGAAGGTGGGTGACTGGCCCAGGGTGTGCTGTACGGCGTTGGTGGTGAGTTCGGAGACGATCAGGCGGATGGTGTCGGCGATTTCCGTGTCGGGCGGCAGTCCCCACTCGGCGAGGGTGGTGAGCACATAGGCCCGGGCCGCGCAGACCGAAGCGGGATCGCTCGGCAGAGTGACGGATGCTTCCAGATGATCTGCCATGGCGACGTCGTCCCTTTCCCAACGGGAGCGCAGTCCGACACGGGGCGGATGGTTCGAGTACGGTCCCGGACTGGTGCTTCGTCGCCAGACTGCCATTACCAGGCCCGTCAGAGTGCCGATCCACCAAGATATGCATATATCTGTCGCTCGATGCGGTGAACTCTGCGACGGCAGAGCGTATTTGGGTGGCTCGGTTGGAGTAAGGAGTAGCCCATGCAGCACGGTCCCGCGGTGCGCCGCCGGAAACTGGGCGCGGAACTGCGCGCGTTGCGCACCGGGGCGGGGCTCACCAGCGGTGAGGCGGCCCGGCTGGCGGGCTGGCACCAGTCCAAGGTGAGCCGGATCGAAACCGGCGCCAGCGGGGTGAAACCGGCCGATGTGCGGTTACTGCTCGACGTCTACGGCGTAGAGGATGCCCAACTGCGGGAGTTACTGCTGGTATTGGCGGGCTCCGACGAGAGTGGCGGCCGCCATCACTGGTGGCACGCGTACCGCGGAGTGCTGCCGCCGACGTACCGGGACTTCATCAGCCTGGAGTCCCAGGCGAGCGCGATGCGTACGTTGGAGACGTCCGTGGTGCCCGGGCTGCTCCAGACGCCCGAGTACGCCCGGGCGGTGACCCGGGTCGCGGTGGGCGGGCTCGACCCGGACGCCGACGAACGCCTCGACGCGCTGGTCGCGGTACGTCTGGCCAGGCAGGACGTGCTGCGGGGGGATCCGCCGCTGAGGCTGAGCGCGGTACTGGACGAGGCGGTGCTGCGGCGGGAGATCGGCGGGCCCGAGGTGATGGCGGGGCAGCTGAACCGGCTGATGGAGGCGGCGCGACTGCCCCAGGTCCGCCTTCAGGTGCTGCCGTTCAAGGCCGGCGAGCATGTCGGCATCACCGGCCCTTTCGTTATCTTCTCATTTTCGAGCACTTCTGATCTGGATGTGGTTGTTCTCGACCACTTGACGAGTAGCCTCTATCTCGAACGGAAAGAAGACCTCCAGGCCTACACGGAGGCCTTCAACGCCCTTCGGATCCACGCCCTTTCGCCCGAGGAATCGTTGGATTACATCGCCGCGTTAGGTGGCGGCGCGTAAGGAGGCACCATGACAGCACCGCCTCGGAACATCACGTCGAGTACCGAACTGCCAGGTGCACGCTGGCTGCGCAGCAGCTACAGCACCGGGGCGAACAACTGCGTCGAGACGGCACAGCCGCACTCCGGTCCCTGGACCGGGCTGTTCGCCGTACGCGACTCCAAGGATCCGGCCGGCCCCGCGCTGCTCTTCTCCCCCGAGAGCTGGGCGGGTTTCACGGCCGCGTTCCAGTCCCGCCGGCCCTGACCGCTCCGATCAACTCTGATCGGTTCTGATCAGTTCCATCCGATGTGCGGACAGGGCCGTGTCACGCCGACTCATGGTCGTGTCTCGCCGATCACTCGTACAGCGCGCTCGATCTCGCCCTCGGAGAGGTCCGCACGGGCGGTCAGCCTCAGCCGTGAGATGCCGTCGGGGACGGAGGGAGGACGGAAACAACCCACGGCGAGGCCCGCCGCACGGCACTCGGCCGCCCACTGCACGGCCCCCTCCGGGGACGGGGCGCGCACGGAGACGACCGCGGCGTCCGGACGTACCGCCTCCAGACCCGCGGCGGTCAGGCGGGCGTGGAGTTCGCGTGCCACCGCATGCGCCCGCGCCGCCCGCTCCGGTTCGCGGCGCAGCAACCCCAGCGCCGCCAGGGCCGCGCCCGCCGGCGCGGGGGCGAGACCCGTGTCGAAGATGAACGTCCGGGCGGTGTTGACCAAGTGCTCGATCACCCGGGCGGGGCCGAGGACGGCGCCGCCCTGGCTGCCGAGCGACTTGGACAGCGTGACCGTGACGACGACGTCGTCGGCGCCCGCGAGCCCCGCCGCGTGCGGGGCGCCGCGGCCGCCGTCGCCCAGTACGCCCAGGCCGTGGGCGTCGTCGACCAGCAGTCCCGCGCCGCGCTCTCTGCACGCCTCGGCGTACTCGGCCAGCGGGGCCGCGTCGCCGTCGACCGAGAAGACCGTGTCGGACACGACGACCGCCGTGCCCTCGTGCGTGTGCAGCGCCTTGCGCACCGCCTCCGGATCGGAGTGCGCGACGACCTGTGTCGTGCCGCGGGCCAGCCGGCAGCCGTCGATCAGCGAGGCGTGGTTGCCGGCGTCCGACACGATCAGCGAGCCGTGCGGCGCGAGGGCCGTGACCGCGGCGAGGTTGGCCGCGTAGCCGGACGACAGGACCAGCGCCGCCTCGAAGCCGCAGAAGTCGGCCAGCTCGCGCTCCAGCTCGGCATGCAGCTGCGTGGTGCCCGTGACGAGCCGGGAGCCGGTCGCGCCGCCGCCCCAGGTCCGCGCGGCCCGCGCCGCGCCCTCGGTGACCTCGGGGTGGCGGGCCAGGCCCAGGTAGTCGTTGCTCGCGAGATCGAGGAGCGGTGAGTCGGCCGGGCGGGGGCGCAGCGTCCGCAGGAGTCCGGCGCGGCGGCGCAGCTCCGCCTGCTCGTCGATCCAGCCGAACGCCATGGCTCCTCCGGGCTTTTGTAGGCAGTGCACAGACACTAGCCGCACGACCCGCCGCCCACGGTGTGGCAATACCCACACATCGAAGTGACAGGGTTGTGCAAACTCACCTTGGCTCGGACGGCCTCCGTACGTCAGGATCAGCTCCCATGGACCTGCTGAACACGCTGGTGGACAAGGGGCTTCGGCGCGAGCTGCCGACCCGCGAGGAAGCCTTGGCCGTCCTCGCCACTTCCGACGACGACCTGCTCGATGTGGTGGCCGCGGCCGGCAAGGTACGCCGGCAGTGGTTCGGCCGACGGGTGAAACTCAACTATCTCGTCAACCTGAAGTCGGGCCTGTGCCCCGAGGACTGCTCGTACTGTTCGCAGCGCCTCGGCTCCACCACCGGCATCCTGAAGTACACCTGGCTCAAGCCGGACGAGGCCTCCAAGGCGGCGGCCGCCGGATTGGCGGGTGGCGCCAAGCGGGTGTGCCTGGTGGCGTCCGGGCGCGGCCCGACCGACCGTGACGTGGCCCGGGTCTCCGAGACCATCAAGACGATCAAGGACCAGAACGAGGGCGTCGAGGTGTGCGCCTGCCTCGGCCTGCTGTCCGACGGACAGGCGGAGCGGCTGCGCGACGCGGGCGCGGACGCCTACAACCACAACCTCAACACCTCCGAGGGCACCTACGCCGACATCACGACGACGCACACGTACGCCGACCGCGTCGACACCGTGCAGAAGGCGCACGCGGCCGGGCTGTCCGCCTGCTCCGGTCTCATCGCGGGCATGGGCGAGAGCGACGAGGACCTGGTCGACGTCGTGTACTCGCTGCGCGAGCTGGACCCGGACTCGGTGCCCGTGAACTTCCTGATCCCGGTCGAGGGCACCCCGCTGGGCAAGGAGTGGAACCTCACCCCGCAGCGCTGCCTGCGGATCCTGGCGATGGTGCGGTTCGTGTGCCCGGACGTCGAGGTCCGCATCGCCGGTGGCCGCGAGGTCCACCTGCGCACGATGCAGCCGCTCGCCCTGCACCTGGCCAACTCGATCTTCCTCGGCGACTACCTGACCACCGAGGGCCAGGCGGGCAAGGCCGACCTGGAGATGATCGCCGACGCCGGCTTCGAGGTGGAGGGCACCGACCAGGTGACGCTGCCGGAGCACCGGACGGAGACGGCCGCGGGTGGGTGCGGGTCGCACGAGAGCGCGGGCTGTGGTTCCCACGCGGGCGCGGGTTGCGGTTCCCACGAGGGAGCCGGGTGCGGGTCGCACGAGGGTGCCGGTGTGTGCGGTACGGCCGCTGCCGCCGTCCCGGCCGGCGAGGCGCGCACCGACCTGGTCGCCGTACGCCGCCGGGGCGCCGGAACGGACCTCGCGCCCAATGCCTGAGCCGCGCCCCGCGCCCGGCCCGACCGTGCCGGAGCTGCTGGAACTCGACCGGCGGCATGTGTGGCATCCGTACGGCCCGATGCCCGGCCGGGTCGAACCGCTCGTCGTGGAGTCGGCGAGCGGCGTGCGGCTGAGGCTCGCCGACGGCTCGGGCGAACTGGTCGACGGCATGTCGTCCTGGTGGTCGGCGATCCACGGCTACAACCACCCGGTGCTCAACGAGGCCGCGCGCGAGCAGCTGACGCGGATGAGCCATGTGATGTTCGGCGGGCTCACGCACGAGCCCGCCGTACGCCTGGCGAAGCTCCTTGTCGACATGTCACCCGACGGCCTGGAGCATGTGTTCCTCGCCGACTCCGGGTCGGTGTCGGTCGAGGTCGCGGTCAAGATGTGCCTGCAGTACTGGCGTTCGCTGGGCCGTCCGGGCAAGCAGCGGCTGCTGACCTGGCGCGGCGGCTACCACGGCGACACCTGGCAGCCGATGTCGGTGTGCGACCCCGAGGGCGGGATGCACGAGCTGTGGACCGGGGTGCTCCAGCGCCAGGTGTTCGCGGACCCGCCGCCGGCCGAGTACGAGGAGTCGTACGCCGATCAGCTGCGGTCGCTGATCGGGCGGCATGCCGACGAACTGGCGGCGGTGATCGTCGAGCCGGTCGTGCAGGGCGCGGGCGGGATGCGGTTCCACTCCCCCGCGTATCTGCGGGTGCTGCGCGAGGCGTGCGACGCGCACGACGTGCTGCTGGTGTGCGACGAGATCGCGACCGGTTTCGGGCGCACGGGCGCGCTGTTCGCGGCGGAGCACGCTGCGGTGACACCGGACGTGATGTGCCTGGGCAAGGCGCTGACCGGCGGCTATATGACGATGGCCGCGACGCTGTGCACCTCCCGCGTGGCCGACGGGATCTCGCGGGGCGAGGTGCCGGTGCTGGCGCACGGTCCGACCTTCATGGGCAATCCGCTGGCGGCCGCGGTCGCCTGCGCCTCGATCGAGCTGCTGCTCGGGCAGGACTGGCTGGCCGAGGTCAAGCGGATCGAGTCGGGGCTGCGGGAGGGGCTGGCGCCCGCGACGGACATTCCGGGCGTGAAGGACGTGCGCGTCCTCGGTGCCATCGGGGTCGTCCAGCTGGACCACGAGGTGGACATGCGGGCGGCGACGGCGGCCGCCGTGCGTGAGGGCGTGTGGCTGCGGCCGTTCCGCGACCTCGTCTACACGATGCCGCCGTACGTCACGGGCGACGCGGACGTCGCGCGGATCGCCGGCGCGGTGTGCGCGGCGGCGCGGGAGGGCTGACATGCCGGTACTGGTGATCACTGGCACGGGCACGGAGGTCGGCAAGACCGTCACGACGGCCGCCGTCGCGGCGGCGGCGCGGGGCGCGGGCCGGTCGGTGGCCGTACTGAAGGCCGCGCAGACGGGCGTACGGCCCGACGAGAGCGGTGACGCGCAGGAGGTCGCGCGGCTCGCGGGTGCGGTGACGACGGCCGAACTCGCGCGCTATCCCGACCCGTTGGCCCCGGCGACGGCCGCGCGCCGGGCCGGCCGGACGCCGGTCCGCCCGCACGAGATCGCCGAGGCCGCCGCCAAGCTGGCCACCGAGCACGACCTGGTGCTGGTGGAGGGGGCGGGCGGTCTGCTCGTCCGCTTCGACGAGGCGGGCGGCACGCTGGCGGACGCGGCCGAGCTGATGGCGGCGCCGGTCCTGGTGGTGGCGTCGGCGGGCCTGGGCACGCTGAACACGACGGAGCTGACGGCACGTGAACTGCGCCGCCGTCAGCTGGACTTGCTCGGGGTGGTGATCGGTAGCTGGCCCGAGGCACCGGATCTGGCGTCGCGTTGCAATGTCGCGGATCTGCCGGAGGTGGCGGGGGCGCCGCTGCTGGGTGCGGTGCCTGCGGGGGCGGGGGCGCTGACGCCCGCCGACTTCCGTACGGCGGCGCCGGGTTGGCTGGCACCGCGGTTGTTCGGGACATGGGACGCGGAGGGGTTTCGGGGACGGGAGACGCCCTGAGGCCGGAGTGTCGGACCCGCGTGCCATGCTCAGGATCATGGTCAACGCGGACGCTGCAGAAGACTTGAACGACGACGAGGCACCTCCCCCGCCGGCGACGCCCACGACGCCCGCCGAGTGGGACGCCCTGATCGCGGAGTGGGACGAGATCCGGCAGGGCTACTCCCTCGGCGACGCCCGGGGGACGGTCCTGGCGTGTGCGCGAAACCTGGAGGCGAGCGTGGCGGCCGACGGACCGGACACGGCGCTGTGGACCTTCGGGCT
The DNA here is from genome assembly GCF_045039535.1 of Streptomyces sp. NBC_01092. Lineage (NCBI taxonomy): Bacteria > Bacillati > Actinomycetota > Actinomycetes > Kitasatosporales > Streptomycetaceae > Streptomyces > Streptomyces sp. NBC_01092. Next base: position 1,770,399 of record NZ_CP108659.1, read on the forward strand.
GGTACTCATCGGCCCGTACGTGATCCACGCCGACCCGGACGCGGCGGCCGAGGCCCGCGTGCTGAAGGCGATGGCCGCAGTCGAGCGTGCTCTCGGGCAGGCGGACTGTGCGCATGAGGAGCATCCGTGCGACGAGATGCCGGAAGACGACGAGCTGGACAACCTTCTGCACGTGCTGGAGATGCTGGCCCGTCCGGAAGGGGACGCCGCCGAGGAGTCGGACAACCGGTTCGAGAGCCGGACGACACGGGAGATCTGGGCCTGCCCGCGCAATGTCGCCGGGTTCGCCCGTGAGTTCTCCCAGGTCTAGGGGGCCGCACTGGCGTCGCTCGCATCGCTCTCGGCGATGAGCCGCACCAGTTCGATGCGGGAGCGGATGCCCAGGCGGGTGAAGACGCCTCGCAGGTGGTGGTCGATCGTGCGCGGGCTGAGGGCCAGGCGGACGGCGATCTCACGGTTGGTGGCGCCCTCGGCCGCCATACGGGCGACCAGGAGCTGCTGGGCCGTGAGGCGGGCGGTCGGTGTGTCGGGGGCGGTCCGCGCAGGGGCGGCCGGGGTGCCCAGGGCGCGCAGCTCGGTGCGGGCCTGGGTCGCGCAGTGCGGGGCACCGAAGGAGTCGAACGCCTCCAGGGCGCTGTGCAGACGGTCGCGTGCCTCCGTACGGTGGCGCAGTCGGCGCAGCGCGCTGCCGAACAGCAGCTCCGTGCGGGCGCGTTCGAAGTCGCGGGTGCCGTGGGAGTGCAGGTCGAGCGCCGTGCGGTAGTGGTCCACGGCCTCGGCGCCGGGGGCGAGCAGGGCCCGGCAGCGGGCGCTGAGGGCCAGGTCGTCCGGGCTGCGTACGGCGGCGGCCCAGCGGTGGTAGTCGGCGTGCGCCACGCGCGCGACCCGGGTGTCGCCGGTGCGGACGGCTGCCTCCACGTAGTGCGGGGTGGCCAGATGGCGGATCGCCCGATGACCGTGCCCGGGGCCGAATCCGGCGAGGGCGCGCAGCCGGGCGGCCGCGGCGGCGAAACGGCCGCTGCTCAGATCGAGGAAGGCGAGCGCCCACTGTGCGAGGGCGGCGGGCAGGCCCAAGCCACGGGCGAGGGCGTACGACCGTGCCGTCGCGGCGCGCTCGCGGCAGACCTCGGTGTCCGCGGTGAGCGCCGCGAACATGGCGAGGGCGGCCTGGAGATGGCAGGCGCCGTTGTCCTGGCCCGTGGCGTGGGCCTGCCACAGCGCGTCCGTCGCGGCGGCCTCGCCGGCCCGGGGGCGTCCGGTCCAGAAGTCGGCGTACGCGCGGAACTCCATCGCCTGCGGCACGGCCACGGGCGTGCCCCGCGCCCGGGCGGAGGCGGCCGCGCGTACGGTCGCGGTGGCCGCGCGGGTGTGGTCGCCGAGCAGCAGGGCGGCGATCGCGGCGTGGATCAGGACGGTGGGGTCACCGCCGGGACCGCACCGCCCGGCCGCCGACTTCAGCAGGTCGCGAGCGTCCGCGTACCGCCCGTCGAACGCGGCCACCAGCCCACCCAACGTGCCGGGCGCCGCGACACCCAGCCGATCGGCGACCCGGGCGGCATCGCGCAGGCGGCGGACATCTCCGGTGTAGATGGCGGCCTCCGTGGCACGGGCGAGGAGGTGGGTGGCGGGGGTGGGCGAAGCGATGGAGGTTGATGCGGTGGGGGCGGGGGTGAAGGAGGCGGCGGAGGCATCCCCCGACTGCAAGCCAGAAGCGGCAGAAGCCACCCCCGTCAACAGCGCGTCGAACGCCTCCGTCGCGTTCCCCGCCCGCAGGGCCAGCACCCCGCTCAGCTCGTCGTCCGGAGCCGTCGCCGCCAGCCTGCGTGCGCGGTCGCCGTCGCCCGATCGCCAGGCGTACGCGGCGGCACGGGCCACCAGACGGCCCTGCTCGCCGGGGTCGGGGCACAGGGCGGCGGCCCGTTCCGTCAGGGCCCGCGCCACCGACAGCCGGCCGGCGTCGGCCGCCCTGCCCGCGGCGGCGCCGAGTTCCGCGGCGAGCCGCCCGCTGGGGCCGAGCGCGCCCGCGCCCCGGTGCCAGGAGCGCGACGGCGTCTCGCCGGCGCCGCGCAGCACGCGGGCCAGCAGCCGATGGATGTCGCGGCGGTCGGCCGGGGTCCCCGTCTCGTAGGCCGCGATCCGCGTCCACGGGTCGCGGAACGCCACCCCGCCCGCGCCGGAGTGCGCGAGCCCGGCCGCTTCGGCGGCGTCCAGGCACCGCGTGTCGAGGTGGGCCGCCACGACGGCACGCAGGAAGGCGTCGGTGGGGACCGGGTACTGGTCGGCCGCGGCGAGGAGCAGCAGGAGGCGGGTGTTGTCCGGCAACGCCTGTATCTCCGCGCGGCGTTCACGCAGCAGCACCGGGGCCAGTTCGGCCGGCGCGGTGGGAAGCGGGTCGACGCCCGTCGCCTGGCGGTCGGTGAGGCGCGGGACCAGCTCGGCGGCGGCGCGCGGATCGCCGCACACGGCACGCAGCACGCGCACGCGGACGCCCTCGGGGAGGGTGGCGGCCAGCTGCCGCCACGCGTCCGTGCGCTGCGGTGGCGAAGTGCGGTCAAGAGGTGGGGGGTTCACCGGAGTCACCACACAAATGACGTTACTGGCGGGTTACTTGAATCGTAAAGACCGGCGATTTCACCGATGCGGCGCGCGTAGACCCGGCTCGACACTCCTGACAACCCCACACGTTTCAGGAGGCATCATGCAGCGCTCCACGCGTCGCATCGCCACGGGTCTGACGGCCCTGGCGACCTCGCTCCTTCTGGCACTGTCCCTCTCCCCCACACCCGCGAACGCCGCCACCCACAACCCCGTCGTCTTCGTGCACGGCCTGAGCAGCTCGTCGAGCAGCTGGGACGACTGGGCCGGCTACTTCGAGGCGGACGGCTACTCCTCCGGTGAGCTGGACGCCTGGTCGTACGACTGGGCCCAGTCGAACGCCACCACCGCCCAGCAGCTCGCGACCGAGATCAGAAACGTGCTCGCCCGGACCGGCGCCTCGAAGGTCGACCTGGTCGTCCACTCGATGGGCACGCTGAGCGCCCGCTACTACCTCAAGAACCTCGGCGGGACGTCGTACGTGGACGACTTCGTCTCCACGGCCGGCGTGAACCACGGCACGTCCACCGCCTCGTGGTGCGCGTGGCTGTACACCTCCTGCGCGGAGATGAACACCGGCAGCTCGTTCCTGACCTCGCTGAACTCCGGCGACGAGACCCCGGGCAGCGTGTCGTACGCCAGCTACTGGTCGAACTGCGACGACGCGCTCACGCCCGACACCACGGCGGTCCTGAGCGGCGCGACGAACGTCGAGGTCGGCTGCGTCTCGCACACCGACATGAACAACGACCAGGGCGTGTACGAGCAGGTCCGGGCCTTCATCGGCTGAGGCCGGGCCCGCCCGGACGACAGCCACAGCGAACAGCGGGGGTGCGCGGACCCGGTAAGGGGGACAATCAGGGTGAGTCCCGTCCTGCCCGGGAGGTCCCCATGGCCCTGCGGTCCGCCGGTTCCGGCAAGGTGTCACGGGATGCCGTGCACCATCCGCTGTTCGCCCGTTTCTACGCCCGGATCAGCGTCAACGCCGAGACCCGGATGGGCATGGCCGACATCCGCGACCGGATGCTGGCCGGGCTGTCCGGCCGGGTGATCGAGATCGGCGCCGGCAACGGTCTGAACTTCGCCCACTATCCGAGCTCGGTCTCGGAGGTCGTCGCCATCGAACCGGAGCGTCTGCTGCGCACGATGGCGGTGGACGCCGCCCTGCGCGCCGATGTTCCCGTTGACGTGGTGCCGGGCGCCGCGGAGGCGCTGCCGGTCAAGAGCGAGGCCTTCGACGCGGTCGTGCTCTCGCTGGTGATGTGCAGCGTGCGGGACGTGCCGCGGGCCCTCGGTGAGGTACGGCGGGTGCTCAGGCCCGGCGGTGTCGTGCGGTTCTTCGAGCACGGCAGGGGCGGCGGGCGCGCGATGCTCCTCACGCAGCGGGCGCTGGACCGGACGGTGTGGCCGCTGGTGAGCGGCGGCTGCCATGTCTCGCGCGATCCGCTCGCCGCGCTGCGCGAGGCCGGGTTCGAACTCGGCCCCGTCCGGCGGGTGATGATGCCGGAACAGGGGCCGACGCTCCCGTCGTCGTACTGCGTGCTGGGCACGGCGTGGCGGCCGCCGGTCAGCGAGTAGTCACAGGCTCCATTGGCGCAGTTCCTGCGCGATGTCGTGCACGGTGGCCTCACCGCTCTTCACCAGCCGGGCCAGGTCGCGCACCTGCTCGGCCGAGGTGACCACCTTGAGGCCGCTGGCGACGAGGTAGGCGTAGGCGACGGCCGAGGCGAACATGGCGTTGGAGCGCTCCAACGCGGGGACGTGGAGCAGCAGTTGGAGCAGGGAGGCCGCTCGGGCGTGCGGGCTGTCGTATACGGGGACGTCGAATATCCGGGCCTCATGGCGTGCGACAGCGGCGACGAGGGCTCCCCAGTCGGTGACCTGGGGGTCCCCCGGCGTCCTCTTCTCGGCGAGCATGAGCAGCCAGGCAAGGTCGATGTTCAGTTCGCTCAACGGATCAGTGGCGACCTTCGCGCGTGCCCTCACGGTCGGCGCCGAACTCCTCGACGAACACCGACTCGTACTGCTTCATGAAATCGGCGGCGGCCTCCACGAAGGTGTGGCCGACCTCCCCGGTGTCCTGCTGGACCAGTTCCTCGATGTAGCGGTTGACGCTCATGCCGCGGGCCAGGGCACGCTCGCGGGCGGCGCGGGCCGTGCCCTCGTCCACTCTCACGTTCAGCTGGGTCTTCGCCATACCTCGAAGCTAGCGCGGTAGTGCTAGCACCCGCAAGGGTGTCGTCACGAAGTAGCACCCGCAAGGGCGTCGCCCCGAAGTCGGAGGGTGCCCCTTACACCGATGCCAGGGGCCCGACCTGGGGCGGAGAGCGACCGGGACCTCGGGGGGATACCCGGTGTGTGGTGGATCACATTACGCTCGACGGAACGAGAGTCGTCACGTCTGTCACGACGCCAGGAGGCGGTCTTGTCCGCAGCAGCTGCCCAGTACGTCCCCGGCCCCGCCCCGGCGGACGGGATCGCGGCCCGCGCCCGCGGTCTGACCAAGGCCTACGGCTCGGGCGAGACGACGGTGCTGGCCCTCGACTCGGTGGACGTGGACATCGCGCGCGGCCGCTTCACGGCGGTCATGGGGCCGTCGGGCTCGGGGAAGTCCACGCTGATGCACTGTCTGGCGGGCCTCGACAACGTCTCGGCGGGGCAGGTGTGGCTCGGCGACACCGAGATCACCGGGCTGAAGGACCGCGAGCTGACCCGGCTGCGGCGGGACCGGATCGGGTTCATGTTCCAGTCGTTCAACCTCATCCCGACCCTGAACGCGGCCGAGAACATCACCCTGCCCATGGACATCGCGGGCAAGAAGCCCGACGAGAAGTGGCTCGACCAGGTCATTGACACGCTGGGGCTGCGAGACCGGCTGAAGCACCGGCCGTCCCAGCTCTCCGGCGGCCAGCAGCAGCGCGTCGCCTGCGCCCGCGCGCTCGCCTCCCGGCCGGAGCTGATCTTCGCGGACGAGCCGACCGGCAACCTCGACTCGCGGGCCGGCCTCGAAGTGCTCGGCTTCCTGCGCGAGGCCGTCGACCAGCTGGGGCAGACCGTCGTCATGGTCACCCACGACCCGGGCGCCGCGGCCCACTCCGACCTGGTGCTGTTCCTGGGCGACGGACGGATCGTGGACGAGATGGAGCGGCCGACGGCCGAGGCCGTGCTGGAAAGGCTGCGCCTCTTCGCCGGCGGCGGCGCGTCCGCGTCGTCCGAGGAGAGCTGACCCAGTGCTGAAGGCGACGCTCAGGAGCTTCCTCGCCCACAAGGGACGGCTGCTGCTGTCCGCCCTCGCGGTGATCCTCTCCGTGGCGTTCGTCGCGGGCAGCCTGATCTTCTCGGACACCGTCAGCCGCACCTTCGACCGGCTGTTCGCCTCGACCGCCGCCGACGTCACCGTCACCCCGAAGGAGACCCTCGACGAGACGATCCCCTCGGGACAGACACTGACCCTGCCGGCCTCCCTCGCCGACCGCCTCGCCCAGGTCAACGGAGTCGCGACAGCACGCGCGGACGTGGACGTGGAGGGCATCACCGTCGCCGACAAGGACCGTGAGTCGGTGGGCCCGACCACGGGCGCCCCCACGATCGCCACCGCGTGGAACCCGACCGAGCGCAGCCCCGTGGAGCTCACCTCCGGCCACGCGCCGAAGGGCGACGGGCAGGTGATGATCGACGCGGACACCGCCGACGACAAGGACGTGCGGATCGGCGACCGGCTGACGGTGATCGGGCAGCAGGGCTCCTTCCCGGTCGAGGTCGTCGGCATCGTCACCTTCACGACCACCAACCCGGGCGCCGCACTGGTCTTCTTCGACACCCCGGCCGCGCAGACGAGGCTGCTGGGCGACCCGAAGGCGGCCACCAGCATCTCGCTCGACGCGGCCGACGGCGTCAGCGACCCGGAGCTCAAGCGGCGCGTGGCCGACGCGCTCGGCGGCGACAGCGGCGCCTACGAGCTGCGCACCGCCGATGAGCAGGCCGAGTCGGACGTCGAGCAGCTGGGCGGATTCCTCGACATCATCAAGTACGTCATGCTCGGCTTCGCCGGGGTCGCGGTCCTCGTCGGCGTGTTCCTGATCGTCAACACCTTCTCCATGCTGATCGCCCAGCGCACCCGCGAGCTGGGCCTGCTGCGGGCGCTCGGCGCGGACCGGCGCCAGGTGCGGCGCTCGGTGCTCACCGAGGCGCTGCTGCTCGGCCTGGTCGGCTCGACGGCGGGCCTCGCGGCCGGCATCGGGCTGGCCGCCGGACTCATCGAGCTGATGGGTCTGCTGGGCATGAACATCAGGACGGACGAGATGGTCATCGGCTGGGGCACGCCGGTGACCGCGTACGTCGTCGGCCTGGGCGTCACCTTCGTGGCGGCCTACCTGCCGGCCCGGCGCGCGGCGGGCGTCTCGCCGATGGCGGCCCTCGCGGACGCCGAGATCGCCGAGATCGGGCGGCCGCTGCGGCTGCGCGCGGTGGTGGGCTCGGTGGTCGGGGCGGCCGGGGCGGCGGCGCTGGTGGGCTGCACCGTGGCGTCGAAGACGTCGTCGGCGGCGTCCCTGCTGGGCCTCGGCGTCCTGCTGACCCTCATCGCGACGGTGATCGCGGGACCACTGCTGGTCCGGCCGGTGATCCGGGTCCTCGGCGGCGCCTTCCCCGCGCTGTTCGGCTCGATCGGCCGGATGAGCCAGCGCAACGCCCTGCGCAATCCCCGCCGCACCGGGGCCACCGCGGCCGCCCTCATGGTGGGCCTCGCGCTGGTCGGCGGGATGTCGGTGGCGAGCGCCTCCATGACGAAGTCGTTCGACGAGCAGATCGACAAGACACTGGGCGCCGACTTCGTGGTGCAGAACGGCAACTTCGTGCCCTTCCCACGGGAGGTCACCGAGCGAATCCGCGACACCGAGGGCGTCGGGCTCGTCGTACGCTCGCAGTTCACGACGATCGCCGTACGCCTCCCGGACGGCGACCGGGTGAAGACGACCGCCGCGGCCTACGAACCGCAGCTCGACAAGGTCGCCAACATCACCTACGCCCAAGGCGACTCCGCGGCCGCGCTCGCGGACGGACGCCTCGCCATGGACAAGGACTTCGCCGAGGACCACGGCGTCCGCATCGGCAGCACCGTTCCCGTCGAGTTCCAGGGCGGCCGCACGGCCGAGCTGACGGTGGGCGCGCTCACCGACCAGGAGTCCGCCGACGGGTTCGGCAGCCAGGGCGGCATCTACTTCGGCCTGGCCACACTCCAGAAGTACGCGCCGGGCGGGCAGGACGCGGCGGTGTACGTCAACGCCGCGTCCGGCACGAGCGCGGACGACCTGCGGGCCGCCCTGGAGAAGACGCTCGATGCGTACCCGCAGGTGCAGGTCCGCGACATCGCCGACTACAAGGACCTGGTGCACGACCAGATCGCCGTGCTGCTCTACCTCGTGTACGCCCTGCTCGGGCTCGCGATCATCATCGCGGTGCTCGGCGTCGTCAACACCCTCGCCCTGTCGGTGGTGGAGCGCACCCGGGAGATCGGGCTGCTGAGGGCCATCGGGCTGGCCCGGCGGCAGCTGCGCCGGATGATCCGGCTGGAGTCGGTGGTGATCGCCGTGTTCGGCGCGGTCCTGGGTCTCGCGCTCGGGCTGGTGTGGGGGGTGTGCACCCAGCAGGTGCTCGCCCTCCAGGGCATGACGGCACTGGCGATCCCGTGGAGCACGATCGTCGCGGTGATGATCGGCTCGGCCGTCGTGGGCGTGGTGGCGGCGCTGCTGCCGGCGTTGCGTGCATCGCGCATGAATGTGCTGGCGGCCATCGCGCACGAGTGATGAAATCGCGGCAGGCGCTCAAGTCCCGTGCAGGTGAGGAGAGTTCATGTCGCAACCAGAGTTCGCGTCGCAGCCGGTGAGCCCGCGGCCGTTCCGCTTCGGCGTCAACCTGATGACCCCCGCCCCGGCCGACGAGTGGCGGGCCAAGTGCCGCCGGGCCGAGGAGCTCGGCTACGACGTGCTCCTGGTCCCCGACCACCTCGGCATGCCCGCGCCGTTCCCGGCCCTGGTCGCCGCGGCCGAGGCGACCGAGCGGGCGCGCCTGGGCACGTTCGTGCTCAACGCGGGCCTGTGGAACCCTGCGCTGCTCGCCCGGGAGGTCGCGACCACCGACGCGCTGACGGGCGGGCGCCTCGAACTCGGGCTGGGCGCGGGGTATGTACAGGCGGAGCACGACTCGGCGGGTCTGCCCTTCGGCACTCCCGGCGAGCGTGTGGACCATCTGCGGCGCACCGTCGAGGAGCTTCGGCGACTGCTGGGGTCCGAGTCGTACCTGCCGCAGCCGGCACAGAAGCCCCGGGTGCCGTTGCTGGTCGGCGGCAACGGCGACCGGGTCCTGCGGCTGACCGCCGAGCACGCCGACATCGCGGCGTTCGGAGGCGCGTACCCGGACCCGCGGAGCACGACCGGCCGGCTGATCCCCGTCACGGCCGAGCGGCTCGACGAGCGGGTGGCCCGGTACCGGAAGTTCGCGGCGGACCGTGCGCAGCCGGCGGAGCTGAACCTGCTCCTGCAGATGGTGGCGGTGACGGAGGACCGCGAGGCAGTGCTCCAGCCCCTTCTCGACCGGGTGCCGGAGGTGACCCCCGAACAGGCCCTGGCCCTGCCCATCCTCCTGATCGGCACCCTGGACCAGATCACCGCCCAGGTGCTGGCCCAGCGTGAGCGGTACGGATTCTCGTATCTGACCGTCCTGGAGCCGTACATGGAGGCGTTCGCGCCGGTGATCGAGGAGTTGCGCGGCAAGTAGCCGTCCGGATGGTGGAATTCGGCGTCCCGCCGCGCCGCCCGTGATGGGATCACGGCATGACTGATCTGCGGATACGGGCCGCGACGGCCGACGACCTCGATGCCGTGCTGGCCTTCTGGAAGACGGCCGCCGAGGGCACCAGCATCAGCGACGACCGGGCCGGCGTGGAGCGGCTGGTCGCCCGCGATCCAGAGTCGTTGATCCTGGCCGAGTCGGACGGCGAGCTGGTCGGCACGGTGATCGCGGGCTTCGACGGCTGGCGCTGCCATCTGTACCGGCTGGCGGTGCACCCCGAGCGCCGGCGCCGGGGCATCGGCGCGGCGCTGCTCGCCGCGGCCGAGGAGCGGTTCGTACGGCTCGGCGGGCGCCGGGGCGACGCGATGGTGCTGCGGCGCAACGAGACCGCGCATCATGCCTGGCGCGCGGCCGGGTACACACCCGAGGAACACTGGCGACGATGGGTGAAGCCCCTCACCGACTGACCGCTTTGCCGATCCTTTACTATTGGGTGGACCGCTTCGGTCCTCCAATGAAAGGTGTGAGCGTCCGCCCATGGGCGAGCCTCCCAGTAGCAGACATCGAGCGATCCTCCCCACCCTGTCCGACCATGGGACGGAGGTGACCCGATGACCGAAGTGCTCCTCCTTCTGGTGGCGATCCTGCTGTCGCTCGCCTGCGGTGCCTTCGTCGCGGCCGAGTTCTCGCTGACCACCGTCGAGCGGGGCGAGCTGGAGCGGGCCGTGGAGCGCGGCGAGCGGGGTGCCGCCGGCGCCCTGAAGGCCGTACGGAATCTGACGTTCCAGCTCTCCGGCGCACAGCTCGGCATCACAGTCACCAACCTGGTCGTCGGCATGCTCGCCGAACCGTCGATCGCCGCGCTCATCGCGGGCCCGCTGGAGTCGCTCGGCATCTCCCGCTCGGCGGCGAGCACGATCGCCCTGGTGATCGGTACGGCCCTGTCGACGATCGTCCTCATGGTGGTCGGCGAGCTGGTGCCCAAGAACTGGGCGATCTCTTCGCCGCTGGCCGTGGCCAAGCGGGTCGGCAACGCCCAGCGCTGGTTCAGCGCGGTCTTCCGCCCCTTCATCTCGCATCTGAACAACACGGCGAACCGCATCGTGCGCCGCTTCGGCGTGGAGCCCACCGAGGAGCTGGCGGCCGCCCGCGGCCCCCAGGAGCTGGCCGCGCTCGCCCGGCACTCCGCCCGCGAGGGCGCCCTGGAGGCGGACACCGCCGAGCTCTTCGTACGGACCCTGAACCTCGCCGACCTGACCGCGGAGAACGTCATGACCCCGCGCGTCCAGGTCGTCGCCCTGGATGCCCAGGCGACCTGCGAGGACGTGGCGAACGCGACCCGGGCGACCGGCCTGTCCCGGTTCCCCGTCTACCGCGGCGGCCTCGACTCGGTCGTGGGCACCGCGCACATCAAGGACGTCCTGGCGGTGCCCGCCGAGCGTCGGCCCCGCGTCCCCGTCTCGGAGCTGATGCGCGAGCCGCTCCTCGTCCCCGAGACGCTCACCGTCGACCGCCTCCTCGACCGGCTGTCCGGCAAGCGCACCATGGCCGTGGTCATCGACGAGTACGGCGGTACGGCCGGTGTGGCCACGCTGGAGGACATCGTCGAGGAGGTCGTCGGCGAGGTCCGCGACGAGCACGACCCGCACGAAACGCCCGACCTGGCGCCCGCGGGCAGCGACGACGAGGGCCGGGCGCTGTTCTCGGCCGACGGTTTCGCGCGAGTGGATCAGCTCGCGCGCGTGGGGCTCAGGGCACCCGAGGGGCCGTACGAGACGCTGGCCGGTCTCGTCGCGAACGAGCTGGGCCGCATACCGGCCGAGGGTGACCGGGTCGAGGTCGCCGGCTGGCGGCTCGACGTCGTGGACGCCGCCGGCCGCAGGGCCGCGCGGGTGCTGCTGCACGCGCCGCTCCACGACGCCGCCGACAGCGAGAAGGAGGACGGGCGATGACCGCCGTACAGCTGTTCATCGGCTTTCTGACGCTGGTCGTCAACGCCTTCTTCGTGGGCGCCGAGTTCGCGCTGATCTCGGTGCGCCGCTCGCAGATCGAGCCGTACGCCGAGCAGGGCGACCGGCGCGCCAAGAGCGTGCTGTGGGGTCTGCAGCACGTGTCCGCGCTGATGGCGGCCGCGCAGCTCGGCATCACCCTGTGCACGCTGGTCCTCGGTGTGGTCGCCGAACCGGCGATCGAGCATCTGCTGGAGCCGGTGTTCCACGCGGTGGGTGTGCCGGAGGGCGCCGGGCGCGCGATCTCCTTCGCGATCGCCCTGGTGCTGGCCACCTATCTGCACATGCTGCTCGGCGAGATGGTGCCCAAGAACATCGCGCTGGCCGAGCCGGTGCGCAGCGCCCTGGTGCTCGGTCCGCCGCTGGTCACGCTGTCCCGGGCGCTGCGTCCGGTGATCTTCACGATCAACGCCTTCGCCAACGCGCTGCTGAAGCTGCTGCGCGTCGAGACCAAGGACGAGGTCACGGCGACCTTCTCGGACGCCGAACTGGCACGGCTCGTGCGGGACTCCGGCGAGGCCGGCCTCATCGACGACCGCGCGCGGGAGCGGCTGCACGACGCCCTGGAACTGGGCCGTCGGCCGGTGCGTGACGTGGTGCTCCCGCTGGAACGCGTCGTCTACGCGCGCGTGGGCGTCACGCCGGAGGAGCTGGAGCGGCTGTCGGCCGAGTCGGGCTTCTCCCGCTTCCCGGTCGTCGACGACGGTCGCCGCATCGTCGGCTATCTCCATGTGAAGGACGCCCTGGACGCCATCGAGCAGGACGTGCCGTTCGAGGTGGCCGACATGCGGCCCATCGCCCGCGTGCGGGAGAGCACACCGCTGGACGACGTGCTCACCGCGATGCGGGGCAGCCGTACGCATGTGGCGGCCGTGCTGGGCAGCGACGGGCTCCTGTCCGGGCTGGTGACCATGGAGGACGTGCTGCGCAAGCTGTTCGGCCGGCGGGTCTGACAGCCGGGCCGAGTGGGTGGCGTGCCCGGCTCCATGCCCGACCGACCGACGGGTATGGAGCCGGGATACCATTTCTGTCGCCATGGAGACGAACCCCACCTACAGCAGCCTTGTCGCGGTCGGCGACTCCTTCACCGAGGGCATGTCGGACCTCCTCCCCGACGGCTCCTACCGGGGCTGGGCCGACCTCCTCGCCGGGCGGATGGCCGCCCGCGCGCCCGACTTCCGGTACGCCAACCTCGCGGTGCGCGGGAAGCTGATCGGGCAGATCGTCGAGGAGCAGGTCGACGTGGCGGCCGCGATGGGCGCCGATGTGATCACCCTCGTCGGCGGGCTCAACGACACCCTGCGGCCCAAGTGCGACATGGGGCGGGTGCGCGGCCTGCTCGAGGAGGCCGTGGAGAAGCTCGCCCCTGCGTGCCGACAACTGGTCCTGATGCGCAGCCCCGGGCGCCAGGGCCCGGTCCTGGAGCGGTTCCGGCCGCGCATGGAAGAGCTGTTCACGTGCGTCGACGAGCTGGCCGAGCGACACGGCGCGGTCGTCGTCGACCTGTACGGCGCGCCCTCGCTCAGCGACCCTCGCCTGTGGGACGTGGACCGACTGCATCTGACGGCCGAGGGCCATCGCCGGGTCGCCGAGGCGGTGTGGCAGGGGCTCGGCCACGACCCCGAGGACACCGAGTGGCGCACGCCGATGCCGGCCGCGGCGCCGCCGGGCTGGGTCACCCGGCGGGTCACTGACGCGCGGTTCGCGCGTCAGCACCTGCTGCCGTGGATCGGCCGGCGGCTGACGGGACGCTCCTCCGGAGACGGGCTGCCGGCGAAGCGTCCCGAGCTGCTGCCGTACGAGGGGCCGGCAGCGTAGGTCCGCTCGATCCTGGACCTACGCCACCTCAACGGGCCGCCCCCGGACCCTGTGCGCTACCGACGGGACGCGGCCCGGCTTCGCCGGTACAGCACGGTTCCGGCGACGAGCAGCGCCCCACTGGCGGCAATGCCGCCGATGATGCCCTCGGCACCGACGCCGGTCTCGGGCATGTGGGGGTGGTCCGGCTTCCCCGGCGGCTTGGTCGGCGTGGGAGTGTGCGAGTCGCAGCCGTAGCCATGGCCATAGCCGCAGTCGTCGTCGTGCCCGTAGCCGTGGTCGTCGGGCTCTTCGGATCCGTAGCCGTGGTCGCTGGGCTTCTCGGAGCCGTAGCCATAGCCATGGTCACTCGGCTTCTCGGAGCCGTAGCCATAACCGTCGTCGCTCGGCTTCTCCGAGCCGTAGCTATAACCGTCGTCGCTCGGCTTCTCCGAGCCGTACCCGTAGCCATGGTCACTGGGCTTCTCGGAGCCGTAGCCATAACCGTGGTCGCTGGGCTTCTCGGAGCCGTAGCCGTGGTCGGTCGGCTTCTCGGAGCCGTACCCGTAGCCGTGGTCGCTGGGCTTGTCGCTGCCGTAGCCGTGGTCACGCGGCTTCTCGGAGCCGTAGCCATAACCGTGGTCACTGGGCTTCTCGGAGCCGTAGCCATAGCCATGGTCCTTCGGCTTCTCGGAGCCGTAGCCATAGCCGTGGTCCTTCGGCTTCTCATAGCCGTAGCCCTGGGAGCTCGGCGCGTCGGTGCCGTAGCCGGAGTTGCCATGTCCCGAGGTGTTCTCGTCGGAAGTGCTCCCCGGCAGATTCAGGTTGTCGAGCTTGTCCTTCACCCCCTCGACTTCCTCATTCGCCTCGCCGATTTGTTCGTGCACCTTGCCGAGTTTCTCGTCCAGCCCGTCCGAGTCCCAAGGGTCCTTGTGGCCCGGCAGCGCGGCGGCGGAGTTCACCATGGTCCCCTGCACGCGCGGGGCCGCGGACGCGCATGTGCCGTACAGGGACAGGGCGCTCGTCGCGGCGGCGGCCACGATCAATCCCCTGGTCAGAGCCTGTCGCATTCTCGTTTTCTTTCTCTCATGCGGAATGGGGAAGCCGACGTCGGTCATTGACGTGATGTTGTCGATTGCCGGGATTGGCGAGATCGTCGCAGGAGTTGTGATGCCGGGCGTTCACACTCGCCACGACTTGCAGACTATGAACGAAATGTGGAGGCCCGAGGAAACCGGGACGCGTCGACAGCCGGGGAATTCACCCGATCGCCCGCCGAAGACGTCCGTCTCGCGCAGCGGCGGCAGGACGGCGCGGACGGCACCTCTGACCTGGGTTGCTCCGCAGGGCACGGCCGACCGGGGGCCCCAGGGCGCCGGGTAAACTCCGTACACGTGACTTCTGCGCCCGCCAAGCCCCGCATCCCGAACGTCCTCGCCGGACGCTACGCCTCCACCGAGCTCGCCACGCTCTGGTCCCCCGAGCAGAAGGTGAAGCTGGAGCGCCGGCTCTGGCTCGCCGTACTGCGCGCCCAGAAGGACCTCGGCATCGAGGTGCCGGACGAGGCGCTCGCCGACTACGAGCGCGTCCTGGACACCGTCGACCTGGCCTCCATCGCCGAGCGCGAGAAGGTCACGCGCCACGACGTGAAGGCGCGGATCGAGGAGTTCAACGACCTCGCCGGGCACGAGCACGTACACAAGGGCATGACGTCCCGCGACCTCACGGAGAACGTCGAGCAGCTCCAGATCCGGCTCTCCCTGGAGCTGATGCGCGACCGCACGGTGGCCGTGCTGGCGCGTCTGGGCAAGCTGGCAGGTGAGTACGGCGAGCTGGTCATGGCCGGCCGCTCGCACAACGTCGCCGCGCAGGCCACGACGCTCGGCAAGCGGTTCGCTACGGGCGCCGACGAGCTGCTCGTCGCGTACGGCCGGGTCGAGGAGCTCCTTGCCCGCTACCCGCTGCGCGGCATCAAGGGACCGGTCGGCACCGCCCAGGACATGCTCGACCTGCTCGGCGGCGACGCGGCGAAGCTGGCGGAACTGGAGCAACGGATCGCCACGCACCTGGGCTTCTCGCAGGCGTTCACCTCGGTCGGCCAGGTCTACCCGCGCTCGCTGGACTACGAGGTCGTCACCGCGCTGGTGCAGCTGGCGGCGGCGCCGTCCTCGCTGGCCAAGACGATCCGGCTGATGGCCGGGCACGAGCTGGTGACCGAGGGCTTCAAGCCGGGCCAGGTCGGCTCCTCCGCGATGCCGCACAAGATGAACACGCGCTCCTGCGAACGCGTCAACGGCCTCATGGTCATCCTGCGCGGCTACGCCTCGATGACCGGCGAACTGGCGGGCGACCAGTGGAACGAGGGCGACGTGTCCTGCTCGGTGGTGCGCCGGGTCGCGCTGCCGGACGCGTTCTTCGCGCTGGACGGCCTGCTGGAGACGTTCCTGACGGTGCTGGACGAGTTCGGGGCGTTCCCGGCGGTCGTGGCCCGTGAGCTGGACCGCTACCTTCCCTTCCTCGCCACCACCAAGGTGCTGATGGGCGCGGTGCGCGCGGGCGTCGGTCGTGAGGTCGCGCACGAGGCGATCAAGGAGAACGCCGTCGCCTCGGCGCTGGCGATGCGCGAGCAGGGCGCCGAGCGCAACGAACTGCTCGACAAGTTGGCCGCCGACGAGCGCATCCCGCTCGACCGCGCCGGGCTGGACGCGCTGATGGCCGACAAGCTGTCCTTCACGGGCGCCGCGGCCGACCAGGTCGGCGTCGTCGTCGGCCGTGTCGAGGAGATCGTGAAGCAGCGCCCGGAGGCTGCCGGTTACACCCCCGGGGCCATCCTCTGACGCGCCTGCGAGCATGACGCGCTTCACGCCGGAGCAGCTGGAGGCCGCCCGCGACCGTCTCGTCCCGGACGTCGTCGCGGACGGTCTCCACGTGCTGTTCTGCGGCATCAACCCCGGCCTGATGACGGCGGCGACCGGCCATCACTTCGCCCGCCCCGGCAACCGCTTCTGGCCGGTCCTGCATCTGTCCGGCTTCACCCCGAGGCTCTTGAAGCCGTCGGAACAGGGCGAGTTGCTGTCGTACGGGCTCGGCATCACGAACGTCGTCGCGCGGGCGACCGCACGGGCCGACGAGCTGAGCGCGCAGGAGTACCGGGAGGGCGGGCGGCTTCTCGCGACGAAGGTGACGCGACTGCGGCCGCGTTGGCTGGCCGTCGTGGGGGTCACCGCCTATCGGGCGGCCTTCGACGCCCCCAAGGCCCAGGTCGGTCCGCAGGAACGGACCATCGGGGACACGCGGCTGTGGGTACTGCCGAACCCGAGCGGGCTGAACGCGCATTGGACGGCGACGACGATGGCGCAGGAGTACGGGCGGTTGCGGGTGGCGGCGGCCGGGGATTGAGAGGTCACGGTGGGGCCGTCTCCGTGGACATGGCGATGAGTTTCACGTCGTCCGTCTCGTCACGGTCGGCGACGGCCACCGCGACCCAGCGGCCCGTGCCCACTGCTTCCCAGACGTAGGCCACGCGGACGCGTGCGCTGAGGGAGGCCCAGGGCGCGGGTATGTCCTCGTGTTCGGTGCGCAGCAAAGTCGTCTGCCCGTTCCACGGAGGGCTGTCTCCCCAGCGGGCGGCGAGCGGGTCGTAGAGGGCGTCGCGGTACTTCTCGAACTGCTCCACCGTCGCAGCCCGGGTCGCACGGTCGCCGTGGCTCCTCTCTAACACCACGACGTGATACCCGGGTCCGCCCTCTCCGGCCTCCCACGGGCTGTGCTCCGCCCCGAACGGGCGGAGGCACAACTCGTCGATGAGGGCGATGTGCCGCGCGATGTTCATGTGGTCCAGTAAACCCGGAGGCACTGACATTTGGCGTGCCGTCAGGCGTCCCGGCGTCGCACGCTCCAAGCCCCCGCCAGCAGCGCCGTCGCGGTCCACAGCGCGGTCACCGTCAGGCCCGACCACGGGCCGAGGGTGCCGTCGTACGTCTGGTGCAGGGCGATCTGGCCGGCCTTGTCGGGGAAGAAGTCGGCCACGGTGCCCGCGGCGTCGCCGATGACGAAGGAGACCACGAGGATGAGCGGGATCAGGAGGGAGAGTGTGGCCACCGAGCTGCGGAGCACGGCGGTGAGGCCCGCCGCGAACAGGGCCATGAGCATGAGGTAGACACCGCAGCCCAGGACGCCACGCACCTGCTGCGCCGCGGTGAGCCCGCTCGCCGCCGTGCCGAGTCCCGCGCGTCCCACGACGAGTGCCGTGAGGGCGGTGACCAGGCCGACGAGCAGGGCCGGCACGGCGATGGCCGTCACCTTGGCGGCGAACCACGGCCCGCGCCGCGGCACGGCGGCGAGCGTCAGCCGGAGCGCACCCCCGTGGTACTCCGAAGAAACCGCCATCGCGCCGAAGGAGACGGCGGCGATCTGGCCCGGCAGGACCCCGGACAGCACGGTGAAGAGCGGGTCGAAGTCGGGGTCGGAGCCTCCGTCCGCGCCGGCCAGCGCGGAGAACGCGGTGGTCACGGCGAACAGCGCCAGCAGCGCGCCCGGCAGCGAGCGGAGCGTGCGGATCTTGAGCCACTCCGAATGGAGTGCGGGCGCGAATGCCATGGGTCAGGCCTCCTGGGGCTGTGCGGTGAACTCGGCCTCGGTGGCCGTCAGATCGAGGTAGGCCTGTTCCAACGTGCCTTCCTCCGCCGCGAGTTCGAGGATGGGGACGCCCGCCTGCGAGACGAGCCGGCCGATGTCGTCCACGCGCGCGTGGCGCACCGTCCAGTGCCCGTCCTCGTGCTGGACGGCTTCGTGCCCGTGCCGGGCGAGCGCCGCTGTGAGGGCGGTGGCGTCCGCGGTGCGGATCCGGACGCGGGGTTCCACACGCGCGTGGATGAACTCCCGCATCGGGGTGTCGGCCAGCAGGCGTCCCCGGCCGAGGACCACCAGGTGGTCGGCGAAGGACGCGGTCTCGTTCATGAGGTGACTGGAGACCAGGACCGTGCGCCCCTCCCCCGCAAGACGGCGCAGCAGCCCGCGGATCCAGATGATGCCTTCCGGGTCGAGGCCGTTGGACGGCTCGTCGAGCAGGACGACCTCGGGATCGCCGAGGAGCGCCGCCGCGATACCGAGCCGCTGGCGCATCCCCAGGGAGTACGTCTTCACCCGGCGCCGGGCCACCGACACCAGCCCCGTCTCCTCCAGCACCTCGTCGACCCGGCGGTTCGGGATGCGGTTGCTCGCCGCCAGGACGCGCAGATGGTCACGGCCGGTACGGGAGCCGTGCGCCGCCTGCGCGTCGAGCAACGCGCCCACATGGCGCAGGGGTTCTCGCAGGGTCGCGTAGGCGCGGCCGCCGATCGTGGCGGTGCCGGCGGTCGGCCGGTCGAGGCCGAGCACGAGCCGCATGGTGGTGGACTTTCCGGCGCCGTTGGGGCCGAGGAAGCCGGTGACCCGGCCGGGCAGGACGGTGCAGGTGAGGTCGTCCACGGCGCGCCGGTTGCCGTACTCCTTGGTGAGGGCCTGGACTTCGATGCTGGTCATGGCATCAGCCTGGCCGTCGAGGGTGGTCCGGGCCCTCCCCCGCCGGTGGAGATCGTCTCCCCCGTGCGGGGGAGGCCCGTTGTCAGTGGCGGCTGGCACGATGACGAAATGGTCCGCTTGCTGCGCCCGTTCGGTCGGGCGGTGACGTACACACGATGGCTGCATCTGTCGATCGGCATCGTGTGGCCGAGCTTGTGGCTGTTCATCCGGGAAGACTGGTGGATCTGGTTGGTGGCCGCCGCGGCGCTCGCCCCGGCCGGCCTGGTGCCCGCGATGCGGACCGCGGAGGGGCTCCAGGCACGCCTGCTGCTGACCGGTCACCGGCCCGACCGGGGCAGCACCGACATCGTCGTGGCACCGTCCGCGTCCTGGGGCGACCGGGGACGGGTCGTCGTGTGGCTGGAGGCACGGCTGCTGATCGGCTGTGTGACCGCGACCCTCACCGCCCAACTGCTCTTCGCCATGGTGGACTTGCTGTCGGCGCCGTTCGCCCGTGACGTCGAGGAGGCCGGGCCACTCCTCCCCGCCGGTCACCCCTGGTGGCAGGTGCTGCTGGTGCCCTTGGTGCTGGTCGCACTGGCGGTGACGGTGCTCGCCCCGGGCCACCTCATCACCGCGCTCGCCCTGCGCCTGCTCGGCCCCTCCCCCGCCGAGCGCCTCGCCGCCCTGGAGGAGCGCACCGAGCAACTCCTGGAGCGCACGCGTATCGCCCGCGAGCTGCATGACTCCATCGGCCATGCCCTGACCGTGGCGGTCGTGCAGGCGGGCGCGGCCCGCGCGGCCGGTGATCCGGCCTTCACCGACCGGGCGCTGAGTGCCATCGAGGAGACCGGCAGGGCGGCCTTGGAAGACCTGGAGCGGGTCCTCGGCATCCTGCGCGAATCCGAGCGGCCGGTCAGCAGCCGGCCGACGCTCACGGACGCCGACCGCCTGCTGGAGTCCGCGCGGGCCTCCGGCGCCAAGGTCGACGCTGACATGACGGGCCCGTTGGACACCGTCCCGGGGCCGGTCTCCCGGGAGGGCTACCGCATCCTCCAGGAGTCGCTGACGAATGTGCTGCGGCACGCGGGCTCCGTCCCGGCCCGGGTGCACATCGCCGTCGCGGACGGCACCCTCACCCTCGACATCCGCAACGCGCTCACCGCCGACATACCCGGGCCCGGCAGAGGCAGCGGCCTGCGCGGCATACGTGAGCGCGCCGCCCTGCTGGGCGGACACGCGCGGACCGGTCCCACCGAAGGTGACTGGCAGGTACATGTGGAGCTTCCGTTGAGTTGATCTAGGCTGGCCGGATGCCGGTCACCGTTCTCCTCGTCGACGACGAACCCCTCGTACGCGCGGGTCTGCGGGCCGTGTTGGAGGCGCAGCCCGACATCGAGGTCGTCGGAGAGGCGGCCGACGGGGCGGCGGTGATTCCGCTGGTGCGGCAGCTGCGGCCCGACGTGGTGGCGATGGACGTACGGATGCCGCTGCTGGACGGGATCGAGGCCACGCGCGCGGTACTGAGGACGATCGACGAGCCCCCGAAGATCCTCGTCGTCACGACCTTCGAGAACGACGAGTACGTATACGAGGCGCTGCGGGCCGGCGCCGACGGCTTCCTGCTGAAGCGGGCCCGGCCGGCCGAGATCGTGCATGCGGTGCGGCTGATCGCCGAGGGCGAGTCGCTGCTGTTCCCCGCCTCCGTACGGCAACTCGCCGCGCAGTACGGCGACGACGGAGGAAACCGTGCGGCGCGCGCACTCCTCGATCGGGCCCGGCTGACCGAGCGGGAGGCCGAGGTGCTGCGGCTGATGGCGCGCGGGCTGTCGAACGCGGAGATCGCCGCCCGGCTGGTGGTCGGGACGGAGACGGTGAAGTCGCATGTGAGTGCCGTCCTGGCGAAGCTGGGGGCGCGGGACCGCACCCAGGCGGTGATCACGGCGTACGAGTCGGGGTTCGTGGCGCCGGGCTGACCCCGACTCGCCGAGGGCGGGCGGAGGTCACGTCGCCGCCGGGCGGGTGGCACGTCGTCGGAAGCCGGGGCAGGTCATCGGTGCCCGCCACTCGCCGGGGTCCGTCCCGGCGAGTAACATCCGCCCAACATGCGCACGAGCTGGGAGGACGGACCTTTGGGGCAGCTGACGGGCGGGGATCCCTCGCTGCTGCGAAGGATCAACTCCGCGGTGGTGCTGCACGCGCTGCGTGCCACGGACGCCGCCACGCTGACGGAGATCACCCGGGTGACCGGCCTGTCCCGGCCGACCGTCGAGGGCGTCGTCGAGGGGCTCATCGAGGCGGGGTACGTCGTCGAGAAGGCGGCGGACGAGAGCGTCGTGCGGCGTCAGGGCCGGCCCGCGCGGCGGTTCCGGTTCCGGGCGGAGGCGGGGCATCTCCTGGGCGTGGACGTCGGCGCGCATCGGGTCGCCGCGCTGCTGGCCGACCTTGACGGCCGGATCCTCGGTTCGATCACCAAGGACGTCGACGAGGCTGCTGCGGCGGACGAGCGGCTGGAGCGGGTGCGCACGGCGGTGGCGGAACTGCTGCGCCGGGCCGGGGTCGCACGCGGCTCGCTGCGGGCCGTGGGGGTCGCTACGCCGGGCATCGTGGAGGCGGACGGCACCGTGCGACTGGGCGCCGCGCTGCCGGAGTGGACCGGGCTGCGGCTCGGCGAGCGGCTGAGCCGGTCCTTCAAGTGCCCGGTCCTGGTGGAGAACGACGCCAACGCGGCGGCGGTCGCCGAGCACTGGAAGGGTGCCGCGACCGAGTCCGACGACGTGGTGTTCGTGCTGGCCGGGCTGAGCCCGGGCGCCGGCTCGCTGATCGGCGGGCAGTTGCACCGCGGCTTCGGCGGGGCGGCCGGCGAGATCGGCGCGCTGCATCTGCTGGGCCGTGAGGCGACCCCGGAGACCCTGCTGTCGACGACGGACGAACCGCTGCGCCCCCTCGACGAGCACGCCGTCGCCAAGGTCTTCGCCCAGGCCCGCGAGGGCGACCAGGGAGCCCGAGCGGCGGTCGACCGCTTCATCCAGCGCCTCGTCCACGACGTGGCCGCGCTCGTCCTCGCCCTCGACCCGGAGCTGGTCGTCGTCGGCGGCTGGGCGGCCGGACTGGACGGCGTACTGGAGCCGCTGCGGGACGAACTCGCCCGCTACTGCCTGCGCCCGCCGAACGTCGCCCTGTCCCTCCTCGGCGAGGCGGCCGTGGCGACGGGCGCGCTGCGGCTCGCCCTCGACCATGTCGAGGAGCAGCTGTTCGCGGTGGAGGGCACGGTGACCGGGCGGCGCTGACCGACACCGGGCCGGGCGTCGGTCAGCGCCCTTGGCACTCCGCGTCAGGCATCGGCCCAGCGCGGTTCGCACGCCGGATCAGGCACCGGTCCAGCACCGTACGCCCGCCGTGACATGTGCGGTCCGTGCCGAGGAACGCGACGCGCCCCGGAGGAGATCCGGGGCGCGAGGTGTATGTCGGTCGCTGCGGCGGTCAGGACGCCCGGCGCTCCGGGTCCTCGTGGATCTCCACTCCACCGGAGTCACCGAAGGTCAGCCTGCAGGTGTCCGCGCGGTAGGTGGCGACGGAGAGCGCGGCGGTGCGGCCCTCGGCCAGGTAGCGGGTGGTCACGACGAGGACGGGCGCCCCGGGGAGGCGGTCCAGCGCCTTGGCGTCGTCCGCCCGCGCAGAGCCCAGCTCGACGGCCTTCTCCTGACCCTCCAGCTCCAGGCGGTGCAGCTCGCGCAGCACGGCACGCGCGCGTGCGGCACCGGACGGGGCGTCGATGCCGGAGAGGTCGGGCACCGACGACTGCGGGATGTGCAGCAGCTCGGCGGCGACGGGCTGGCCGTGCGTCACGCGCGAGCGGCGCACGGTGTGCACGGGCTCGTCCCGGCCGCTGTCCAGGGCGTCGGCCACCGAGGCGGGCGGTACGAGCAGTGCGCAGTCGGTGGCCTGCCAGACGTCGCCGGCCGCACCCGGCCAGGCGTGCTGCTCGGTGCCGACGGCTACGCCCACGCGCGGCGGCGCGACGGTCGTACCGACACCGCGGCGGCGCTGGAGCCTGCCTTCCAGTTCAAGCTGTTCGAGAGCCTGGCGCAGCGTGGCCCTGGCGACGCCGAAGCGGGCTGCCAGGTCTCGCTCGTTGGGCAGGATCTCGCCCACGGAGAACTCCGAGTCCAGTGCCTCGCTGAGCACGGTCCTCAGATGCCAGTACTTCGGTTCCGGCACCGATTCCAGTTGCGTGGTCCCCACCCTGTCCTCCGCAATCGCCGTGGCCCGGCGGCGTTTTAGCGCCCTTGTTTATTAAAGGTTGTTGCACTTATCTGCGACCATAGGGCGGCCCTCACCCTTGGTCAATACCAATCCTGCATCCCATGGCCACGCGCGCGCGTGGCGCCCGGGAACGTTCACGGCACGTTCGTACAGAACGGCATTTGTTACATGCAGGCAAAACCCCCGTCGCATCGACGGGGGCTTCGCCGGGCGGGCCCGGTGGTGTGGTCTAGGCGGTGGCCAGCGACCGCAGCTTGTCGGGGTTGCGGATGATGTAGACGGCCTGGATGCGGCCGTCCAGCACGTCGAGTTGGAAGACGGAGTCGGGCTTGCCGCCGGACAGGGCCAGCACCGCGATGCCGCCGTTGATCTCCAGGAACCGCCAGGACAGGTCTTCGACACCCTTGCGCGCGGCGCCCACGAGGAAGCGGCCCACGTGGTCGGCCGTCTCCAGGACCCGCAGCGGGGCCTTCGCCTTGCCGCCGCTGTCGCCGACCAGCCGGACATCCGGGGCCAGCAGCGACATGAGCCCCTCCAGGTCGCCCTCCGCGGCCGCGGCCAGGAACCGTTCGGTGAGATCGCGTCGCTGGGTGGGGTCGACCTCGTAGCGCGGGCGCCGCTCGTCGACGTGCTTGCGGGCCCGTCCGGCCAGTTGCCGTACCGCCGCCTCGCCGCGGTCGAGCATGACGGCGATCTCGCCGTACGGGTAGCCGAAAGCCTCTCTGAGCACGAACACCGCGCGCTCCAGGGGTGACAGCGACTCCAGGACGACGAGGACGGCGAGCGAGACGGAGTCGGCGAGGACGGCGCGCTCCGCGGTGTCGGGGACGGTGTCCCCGAAGTCGGTGACGTACGGCTCGGGCAGCCAGGGGCCGGTATACGTCTCGCCCCGCGCCTTGACCTGGCGGAGCCGGTCGATGGCGAGGCGGGTGGTGACGCGCACCAGATAGGCGCGCGGCTCGCGCACCTCGGACCGGTCGGCGCCCGACCAGCGCAGCCAGGCCTCCTGTACGACGTCCTCCGCGTCGGCGACGCGGCCGAGCATGCGGTAGGCGACGCCCAGGAGGACGGGGCGGTGCTCTTCGAAGACGTCGGTCTGAGTGTCGGTGGTCACCGCACCATCCCAGCCCACCCGTCCGCCCCTGTCCAGGCGGAATCGATGCGGCGCACAGGGCACACCGCCAAGGTCTACCCGTCGGTAGCAATTGCTGACAGGCTGTCTACCCGACGAAAGCCCGTGAGCCCCCGCGAGGAGCAGCATGTCCGCCACCGTCTCCTTCAAAGTCCCCACTCCGCACGGCCCGAAGAGCATGACCGTCTCCTACGCGCGCGTGGGCACCGGCGAACCACTGGTCCTGCTGCACGGCATCGGCCACCACCGTCAGGTGTGGGACCCGGTGATACCCGTCCTGGAGGGCGAGCGCGATGTCATAGCCGTGGACCTGCCGGGGTGCGGCGAGTCCCCGGGGCTGCCGGAGGGGCTGGGGCACGACCTGGCGTCGATGAGCGTCGTGCTCGGAGCGCTGTGCGAGGCCCTGGAGCTGGAGCGGCCGCATGTCGCGGGCAATTCGCTGGGGGGACTGCTGGCCCTGGACCTCGGCCGGGCGGGGCTCGCGCGCTCCGTCACCGCTCTGTCCCCGGCCGGCTTCTGGTCGCAGCTGGAGCGGCAGTACGCCTTCACCGTGCTCACGGGGATGCGGCGGACCGCCGAGCGCATGCCGCTGCCCCTCGTGGAGTGGCTGTCGCGCTCTGCGGCCGGCCGCGCCGCCCTGACGAGCTCCATCTACGCCCGCCCCGGCCGCCGTTCGCCCGAGTCCGTGGTCGCCGAGACGGTCGGGCTGGCCCGGATGGAGGGCTTCTTCGAGACCCTCCGGTCGGGCCGGGAAGTGCAGTTCGCCGACGATGTGACGGGGATTCCGGTCACGGTGGCGTGGGGCAACAAGGACCGGCTCCTGGTGCCCCGGCAGGGGATCCGGGCGAAGCGGATCATCCCCCGGGCCCGGCTGGTGCGGCTGCCCGGCTGCGGTCATGTGCCGATGAGCGACGACCCGGCGCTGGTCGCCCGGGTGTTGCTGGACGGCAGCCGCTGAGCGCGGCGCGGGATCAGCCGGCCAGCGCTTCGAGGACCACCTTCAGGACGGTCGGGTTGTAGGGCATGGCGACGTGCGCGGTGTGGTCGTCGGGGTCGAGGTCCTGAAGGACGACGTTCCTGACGTGGCGGCCCTCGGTCTCCGCGAGCGCGCAGGAGGTGTACGGCGTGACCACGTCGTCGTACCGGGTCGCGATCACCGTGTGCCGGACGTCCTGCGCCGTCTCGCCCAGGCCGGCGAGTTCGCGCTGGAAGGGATGGTCGTGCTGGAGCTGGGGCCAGGCCGGGACGACGGTGCCGACGGCGCCCTGCTCGACCAGCTCCGTGGCGCCCGGGATCTGGCGCGCGAGTTTCATCAGGCCCTCGGCGGTGATGCCGTGGTTGCTGGGGGCGATGCCGACGAAGCTGTGCACCTTGGGGGCGCCGCCGAGGGCGTTGAGGTAGTAGCGCGGCATCATGCCGCCCTGCGAGAAGCCGACGAGGTCCACCTGCCGGGCGCCGGTTCGCCGCAGGACCTCATCGACGAACTCGGCCAACTGCCGGGCGGAGTCCTTGATGTCGCCGAGCCCGAAGAGCACGGGGTGCAGGTGCCGGCCGTAGTCGAGGCGGAAGACCCGGTGGCCGCTGCGCCGCAGCAGTGGGGCGGCCTCGGTCCAGGTGTAGCCGCGGTTGCCGAACGTGCCGTGCACGAGCACCACCGGGCGTGGATGTTCCTCGGTCAGGGGCAGCTCCCAGTCGTCCTGCCCCGCCTCCACGTCGGCGCTGGCGGCGACTGCGGCGAAGGCGGCCTGTCCGAGCCCGGCCGCCCGATGCGGTGCCTCGGTGAGGTCGGTGGTGACGTCGTCCGTGTTGAAGCCGGGGATCTTCGGTTGCGGGAAACTCACGACGGTCTGCCCTTCGTCCGCGTGGCCTGCGTTCGCCCGGTGTTACGGCCCCGGCCCGGCCACCCCTGATCCGGACCGGTCCGCCGGCCGGGGCGCCAGGCGGGCGGTCGCGGCGCGCAACAGCCTGACGTACCAACCCCACTTCACCGGGCACGCCACCCGTCCGGTGAGCGCGTGCTCGGCGCAGTCCAGGCTGTGCCGGAAGGCCGCGTCGTGCAGGGGCCGGAAGAACAGCAGCCAGCCCAGCCAGCGCACTCCGCGCGGGCGCAGGACGAGGATGTTGCGCAGGACGGTCCGTTCCGCGTCGAGGGCCTCGACGCTGAACTCGTGGAAGCCGTCGAATCCGCGCGGGCCGGTGAACCGGAAGCGCACCCAGTGGCCCGGCACGTAGTGGCTCACCACATAGCGCACCGGGCCGTGACCGCCGCACGCCCCGACGGCCAGCGGCCCGTCGAAGCGCACCGGCGGCCAGCCGGGCGGCCACAGCCGGTCATCCACGGCTCCCAGGCCGTCGATCAGGGCGCCGACCGCCTTCCGGGATGCGGGGAGCGCGCGTTCATGGATGTTCAACACGGTGATCACCGTGTCTGGCTGCCCGGTCCCCGCATCCGGCAACTCCCCCGAAAGGGGACACGAAGAGCACGCCCGGCGCGCGATGCCCTCGTCCCGCGCCGGGTCAGTCGTCCATGAGCCGGAGCAGGGGGCCCGTCATGGCGGTGGTGGCGAGCGCCATGACCACCAGCATGGCGAACAGGGCCGACGACAGCAGTCCGGCCGCGAGTCCGGTGTTGAGGATGATGAGTTCGGTCAGGCCACGGCAGTTCATCATCGCGCCGAGCTGCGCCGACTCCCGCCAGGAGAAGCGCAGCAGGCGGGCGGGCACGACCGTGGCGACGAACTTGGCCGCCGCGGCGGCGGCCAGGACGGCCAGGCAGATGAGCCAGCCGGTCGCCCCGTGCACCGCGCCGAGGTGGGTGCTGAGACCCACGGCCATGAAGAACGACGGCAGCAGCATCCAGCTGGTGAGCCCCTCCACCCGCCAGGCGATCTGCTCCACCGCCTCCGTGCGCGGCATGGCGAGGCCGGCGGCGACCGCCCCGAACAGCGCGTGCACGCCGATCTGTTCGGTGGCGAGCGCGCACAGCAGGACGGTCACGAGGACGATGGACGCCGTGCGGGCCGCGGCCATCGGGCCGTCGGGGCGCTTCGCGGCGAGCAGGCGCACGAGGAGCGGGCGCAGCACGCACCACACGACGAGGCCGAACAGGACGACCCAGCCGACCGTGACGGCCGCCGCCGTCAGGGAGCCACCGCTCGCGATCGCCAGGACGAGCGCCAGCAGGCACCAGGCCGTGACGTCGGCGACGCTCGCCGACGCCATGGCGAGCGTGCCGATCCGGGTGTTGAGCTTCCCCTCGTCGGAGAGCAGCCGGGCCAGTACGGGTACGGCCGTGACGCTCAGGCTCAGTCCCAGGAAGAGCACGAAGGGCACGGTGCCCACGCCGGCGGGGCGGTAGGAGTTCGGGAGGGCCAGGGCGACGAGCACGCCGGTCAGAAAGGGGATGGCGATGCCGGAATGGCCGATAAGTGTCGAGGCGGACAGGCCGTCACGACGCAGCACGGTCAACGACAGTTCGCGTCCCACGGTGAACATGAAGAGGGTCACGCCGAGTTGCCCCAGCGTGTTGAGGAACGGGAACACCTCGGGGGGCAGCAGCCAGCGCTGGGCGTCTGGCAAGAGCGCGCCGAACACCGAGGGGCCGAGCAGCAGCGCGGCGGCGATCTCCCCGACCACGCGCGGCTGTCCGATCCGCCGGGCCAGTGCACCGCCCGCTGCGGCGCAGGCGGTCACCAGGGCCAGCGCGCCGAGGATCCGGTACAGGGGCACGGCGCCGGAGTCGGCGGGCGCGTGCCCGGTGGGGCCCGCGTAGCCGACCGAGGCGAGGATCAGCGCCGTCAGGCCAACGGGTATCGCGACGAAGGCGCCGTAGCCCAAGAGCATGCGGCGCGGGGGAAGGGTGGCTGTCGGTTCCGTGGTCGTGGACGAACTGGCCTTCACGGGCGGCTCCTTGTCGAGCACGGCGGCGGCTGGTCAGTGCGTTCATCCCTGCCCGGGTTCGCCGGGTTCGCGCCCGGCCGTATCCGCGTTCGACGCTGCGAGGGCGAAGATCGGCCAAGGTCCGGGCGGTGGCCGGACAGGGGCAGGGGGATGCCGGATCCGGGCGTAAAGAGAAGAGACAGGCGCAACCGACACATCGCATATGCGAGAGGAGTTCGTCATGTCCGCGAAGCCGCACGACCTTTCCGCAGGGCCGCACGACGTACCGCGCCCCGGTGCGGACGAGGGCGGTCCACGTCGTACGGCGCCCAAGGCATGGCGTCCGCTGCTCGCCGAGCCGTCCGTCGAGGGGCTGCTCGGGGATCGGCTGGTGGCGGCGGCCCTGCGCGAACTGCACCGGCTCGTGCCGCCGCGCACAGCCCTGCACTCCTTGCGTACGTTCCTGCTGGCCGACGCCTTCGCGCAGGCCCGCGGGATCCACTACGACCGGGCGGGGCTGTTCGTCGCCACGGCGTTCCACGACACCGGGCTGACCCGGGGTGGCGCGCCGCTGCGGGGCGGATTCCCGGGCCGTTCGGCCGCGTTGCTCGACCGCTTCCTGGCCGGGCACGGCGTGGACGACGCGCGGCGCGCGGCGCTGACCCGGGCGGTGCGCGAGCACATGCGGCCCCGGCCCGCGCGCCGCGCCGGGCCGGAGGAGCGGCTGCTGCACTTCGGGGCCTGGCTGGACGTCACCGGACGCGGCGGCCGCCAACTGCCGGGCGAGCGGCGGCGGTTGGCGGCGCTCGCGCCCACTCCCTGGTTCGCCCTGTCGTTCTCCGCCCGGGTCGCCGCCTGCGGGCTGCGCCGGGCACTGCCGGGCCCGGCGGCCGTCTGAGGACCGCCCGAACTCCGGCTACGCACAACGCATTTCCCGTCGCGAAAGGACGAAGACGTGCAAGACGACCAGCGTGTGTTCGATGTCGCCATCGTCGGAGGCGGCATCGGCGGGACGATGCTGGCGGCGATCCTCGCCCGCCACGGCGTGCGGGTGCTGCTTCTGGAGGGAAGCGGTCACCCCAGGTTCGCCATCGGAGAGTCCACCGTCCCCGAGACCACCTTCGGCCTGCGGGTCCTGGCCCGCCGCTACGACGTCCCCGAGCTCGAGCACCTCGCGACCAACGGGGCCGTGCGCCGTCATGTGTCGTCGAACTGCGGCGTCAAGCGCAACTTCAGCTTCATCTACCATCGCGAGGGAGAGCCCACCCGCGCCGAGGAGTGCACCCAGTACCCCACCTGGGGGCCGCCTCTCGGACCCGACTCGCACTATCTGCGCCAGGACGTCGACGCGTACCTGTTCCATGTCGCCGTCTCCTACGGCGTGACCGCCCACACCCACACCGTCGTGGACGACGTGAAGTTCGACGAAAACGGAGCCACCCTGGTCACCCGGGAGAAGGGCACCTTCCAGGCGTCGTACGTCGTCGACGCCGGCGGCATGCGCGCGCTCCTGCCCGAGCGACTCGGGCTGCGTCAGGAGCCGCCGTACCGTACGCGCTCGCGCACGATCTTCACGCACATGGTGAACGTGCGGCCCTTCGACTCCGTGGCGCCGCCACGTGAACAACACGGGATGCCCAGCCCGTTCAGCCAGGGGACACTGCACCATCTCTTCGAGGGCGGCTGGTTCTGGGTCATCCCGTTCGACAACCACAGCACCAGCACGAGCGAGTTGTGCAGTGTGGGCGTCAATCTCGATCTGGACCGCCATCCGCGTCCCGAAGGGGTGTCCGCGGAGGACGAGTTCTGGCGCCATGTGGGGCGGTTCCCCAGCGTGGCGCGGCAGTTCGAGGGGGCGCGGGCCGTGCGGCCGTATGTGTCGACCGACCGCACGCAGTTCTCGTCGCAAACGGTGGTCGGCGACCGGTGGTGTCTGCTGCCGCACGCGAGCGATTTCATCGACCCGCTCTTCTCCAGCGGTCTTGCGGTCACGGTGATGGCGCTCAACGCGCTCAGCCACCGGCTCATCGCCGCGGTGCGCGAG
Source organism: Streptomyces sp. NBC_01092 (assembly GCF_045039535.1). NCBI lineage: Bacteria > Bacillati > Actinomycetota > Actinomycetes > Kitasatosporales > Streptomycetaceae > Streptomyces > Streptomyces sp. NBC_01092. The sequence goes on from NZ_CP108659.1 coordinate 1,800,412, forward strand.
GACGATTTCGACACCGCCCGGTTCGCGTATCTGGAGCAGTGGATCAAGCGGATGTTCCGGTTCTACGACGACCTGGTCTCGTGCAGCTATCTGTCGTTCGACGACTTCGAGTTGTGGAACGCGTGGAACCGGGTGTGGACCATCACGACGCTGTATGGCACGAACGCACAGAACCAGGTGGCGGTGGCATTCGAGAAGACGGGTGATCCTGCCGTTTTCGACGCGCTGGAGACAGCGCCCTATCGAGGGCTTCAGGGGGTCGACAATCCCTGGGTCGGGCAGCTCTTCGAGCAGGCCCGGGATGCCGTACTCGCCTATGGCGCAGGGGAACTGACGAAGGAACAGGCAGCGACGCGCATCTTCGACCTGCTGCGCGAGAGCGGGCTGTGCCCGGACGTGTGGGGCACCCTCGACCCCGAGGACCGCTGCCCGTCCGGGGTGTTCACCCTGTTTCCGCTGATGAGGATCCTGCTGTGGGGCAGGTTCCGCTCGCCCCAGCACGTCCGGGGCATGTACTTCACGGGGGGCGCGCGGCTCGTGGGCAAGGAGGCGGTCCAGGCCCTCACCACCGACGTGCGGCGCGGCTCCTCCCTGGTGCAGCAGACCGTGCGGGACATGTGGGTCAACTGGAACCGCGACTGGACGCGCCGGGAGATTCGCGCCCGAAAATAAGAGCGGTATGCGCCCGGAAAATCATTCCTGCGCATTTCACAGGACAGATTTCCGGTTTGCCGTCCCGGCAGCTCGGGTAGGAAAAAATTGGGGCCCACAAATCTGAATTGGGCCACCATTCCCCCTGCTCGATCGAGAGACAACGGGCTGCATTCCATATGGCGCGAAATTCCACCTGCCCTTCGCCCGCCCAATGCTCCTGGGATGACATATCCCAGCACCGGGACCGCCTCATGCGGCTGGTCCGACGACGACTCCCGAGCCATCAGGACGCCGAGGACTGCGTGCAGGAGACGCTGACCCGGGCGGCCGCGCACTCCGCCCTGGACGGCAGCCGGCTGGGGGCCTTCCTCACCTCGGTGGCGCTGCGCTTGTGCACGGATTTCTATCGTGACCTGGAACGACGCAGACGTCTCTTACAGCGGACGGCCTTCCTGGACGACCCCGGGACGACCGAGGAGGACGTCTGCGACGAGGAGTTCGGCAAATGGCTGCTCGACCAGGTCCAGCAGCTGCGGGGGCGTGAGCAGGAAGTAATAATCGCCCGGTCCAAGGGAATTTCCACGGCGGAATTCGCCCGTATGCACAACATCTCCCTCAAGGCAGCCGAGGCCGCTTTCACCAGAGGGCGGGCACGCCTCAGAACGGCCTGTGTGAAGGCCATGGAAGATGCCACGGGATAACCAACCGAAGGGAAACTCGCTCATGTCCGACAAGAACATGCAGGACATCCTCAAGGACTTCATGGGCAATATGGCCGACAGCGGAAAGGAGGCGTTCGACGAGATTCTCAACCGGCCCGAGAAGTCGTCGTCCGCCGCCGGTCAGGTCGCGGCCCTGGCCGGGCTGCCCGCGAGCACCCTGGCGGCCCTGGCCGGCGCCGCCAACCCGGCCGCGCTGCTCGCGGGCGCCGCGAATCCGCTGGGGGCGCTCGCGGGCGCGGCGGGCAATCCGCTGGCCGCGCTGACTGGGGCGGCGGGAGGGGGCGGGGCCGTCAATCCGCTCGCCGCGCTCACCGGAGCGGCGGGCGCCGCGGGGGCGGCCAACCCGCTGGCCGCGCTCGCCGGGGCGGCCGGCGCGGCCGGGGCCGCGGGCCCCCTCGCCGCGCTCACCGGTGCCGGGGGCGCCGCCAACCCCTTGGCCGCGCTCGGCGGGCTCGGTCAACTGGCCGGAGGAATGGGCCAGTTGGCGGGGGGTGTCGGACACGCCGCCCAGGGCGTGGGCGACGTGCTCGCGCTCCCCGCCCAGCTCGCCCAGCTCCTCGAACTGATCCCGAAGCTCATCCAGGCGTTGCAGCCCCCGGCCGGCAAGGCAGGCAAGGCCTCCTCGGCCTGACGGCGAACGGGCTCGAACGACTCGCGGTCACCGGCTCGCGGGTCTCGGGCTCGCGGTGACCGGCTCGGCACGTACATCCCGCTGGGCCGGTCACCGGACCGGTCCTGGCGACCCGCTCTACCTGAGGAGATCACTCACGATGGCGTCTGTCGTCGGGGATCGGTTGCGGCTGGTGGTCAAGGTCCTGGGGAACCTCGTCGTCGACGAGGTCGGGCAGGCCACGCGGCTGCGCAGACGTACGAGACGGGGGCAGGAGGGGCTGGCGGAGGGCGGCGCGGGCTCCGCCGGAGCCGAGGAACGCCGGGCCAAGGCCGTGCGGCACGCCCTGGAGAGTCTCGGTCCCTTCTATGTGAAGCTCGGGCAGATTCTGTCCACCCGCCCCGACATGGTGCCGCAGTCGATCCGGGACGAGCTCCAGAACCTGCACGACGAAGTGGACGTCCAGCCGTTCCCGGCCTTCGAAGCCGTGTTGGCCGGCGATCTCGGCCCCGACTGGAAGCGGCGGTTCGACGACATCGACACCAGCGCCCCGCTCGGCGCCGCCTCCCTCGCCCAGGTGTACCGGGTGACGCTGCCCGGCGGCCGGCCGGCCGTGGTCAAGATCCAGCGCCCCGGCATCCGCGAGGGCGTGCTCGCGGACATGGCGCTGATGCGCCGGGCCTCCCGGATCGTGGCCCGGGCCGCACCCCGCTTCAACGAGGTCATCGACATCGAGGCGATGCTCGGCTCCGTCTTCGACGCGATGGAGCCGGAGCTGGACTTCACCGGCGAGGCCCGCAACATGGACGAGGCCCGGCAGTTCGTACGGCCCTTCCGCACGCTGGAGGTGCCCAGGGTGCTGCACGCGAGCCCCCGGGTCCTCGTCCAGTCGCTGGCCCCGGGAAAGTCGGTGCGGCACATCGACCGCGCCCACTTCACCGACGACGAGCGCATCGAGATCGGCAGGGATCTGCTGCGCTTCATGTACCACGGGTACTTCGTGCACCGCGTCTTCCACGCCGACCCCCACGCGGGCAACGTCTTCGCGGTGCCGGGCGGGCCCGCGACGCTGATCGACTGGGGCATGGTCGGCCGCCTGGACCGCCGTACCAGTCTGCAACTGCTGCCGCTGTTCATGACGTTGGCGCAGAACGACGGCGCCGGGCTCGCGCACCACTGGGCCGAGATGGGCCGGGTGACGTCGTGGTCCAACATGCCCGCGTTCGCCGCCGACATGGCCGCCTTCGTGCCGAAGGTCTCCCATCTGTCGCTGGAGGACATGAACTTCGGGGTGTCCCTCACGACCGTCCTCGCGAAGGCGACCAAGCGGGGCATCGGCTCACCGCCGGCGGTCTCGCTGCTCGGCAAGTCCTTCGCCAACCTCGACGGCTCTGTGCGCTGCCTCGCCCCCGAGATCACGCTGCCGGAGGTGTTCCAGGGCGAGGTGCCGAAAATCCTGTTCTCGCTGGGCCGCGAGTTCCTCGGGCGGCACCAGTTCGCCCGCAATTCCATGGAGTTGCTGCTCGCCGCGGTCACCAGCCCGGAGCAGCTGCGCGGTGTGCTCGGCGACATCGCGAACCGACAGTTCGCCTTGCAGGTCCACGAGCCGCGTACCACCGCCGCGATGGGCGGCCAGCGCCCGACGCGCCCCTCCGGCGGCCTCGTCGCCCTGGGCGCACTGGCGTACCTGGTCGCCCGCCGCCGCTCCCGCTGACCTACGGGCCCACCAAACCCACCGAACCCACTGACCATACGGAGGTTCTCCTTGCCCGAGACCACACACCCACAGCCCGGCTCGGCGCCGGACGACACCCTTGCCGAGGGCGCCTCACCGTCGTACGGCCTCCCGCGCGTCGCGCTGTGGACGGCCGCCGCGCACGCCGCCGAGTGCGGCCGGGACACGCCGTACGTGCTCGATCCCTGGGCCGCGGACTTCCTGCACGCGGCCCGGTTCGGCGGCGCGCCGCCCGGCGACGGCCCGATGCAACGGCTGCTGCCCGACTGGGCGGTGGTGCGCACGCGATTCTTCGACGAGCACCTTCTGACGGCGTCCCGGTCCGGCTGCCGTCAGGTGGTGCTGCTCGGTGCCGGTCTCGACACCCGCGCCTTCCGGCTGCACTGGCCGGCCGGTGTGCACGTCTTCGAGGTCGAGGCCCCCGCCGTGCTGGAGTTCAAGGACCGTGTGCTGGAGGGGACGCACCCCACCTGTGGCCGGCGCAGCACCGTCGGCGTCGATCCAACCGGATCCTGGGCCGAGGACCTGCTCGCGGCGGGCTTCGATCCGCGCCGGCCCACCGCGTGGCTGGCCGAGACGCCCCTGTACTTCCTCCAGCCCGATACCGTGGCGTCCATCGTCGGCACGATGACGGAACTCTCCGCGCCCGGCAGCACGTTCGGCGCCGAGTGCGTGAACGCCGAGGCTGTCTCGACGGCGTTCGTCGCGCCCTTCCTGGAGGCTCTGTCCACCATCGGCATCGCCTGGCACTGGCAGCTCGCCGACCCGGAAGGCTGGTGGGCGGAGCAGGGTTGGAAGGCCGGCGTCGCCGATCTCTTCACGCTGCCGTACGTCATCCAGCGGCTCTCCCCCCTTCTGCCGCTGCTCCCCGAGGGCGCTGCCACGTGCGCGTTCCTGACGACCGGCACACTGAAGAAGTGACCGGCAAAGGGAGGAGCCCCGGGCGGTCCTGCCCGGGGCTCCTCCCTTTACCGCCGTACGGCGCGCTATGCCCGCTCCAGTTCCAGCAGCGCGGCCAGCCACAGGTCCGGGAGTTCGTCGGCGGTGGCCAGCGTTGCGTCGTGCACGATCGTGAGGCAGGAGGTGTCGTGCTGGCTCGTCAGCGTCGTCAGACAGCGGATCCCGGCCGCCAGGCCGGTGAAGACCGCGGCGCTGTCGGACGCGGCCCCCCGGTGGACGAGCGCGGCACCGAAGTTCACGCTGCTGGCCGGTCCGGAGACGACGTCACCGTTGACCATCCGGGTGCCGACGCGCGCGCCGAGGGCCCGTGGCGTTGCCGCGAGGAGCATACGGACGGCGTCGCGGCGCCGGGTGGCGCGCCAGCGGGCGGTGGCCGCCGCGACCCGGGCGAGGGCGAGGCGCGGTGACGGCTCGTCGCAGGGCAGCAGGAGCCGGGCGGTGACCATCCGGTTGCCGGGGGCGCATTCCTCGCCGGGCTCCCGCATCGACATGGGGACCGCTACGGGCAGCGGCGGATGCGGCGCTCCGGTCGCCTTCATGTGCCAGGTGTGGACGGCGTGGGAGAGGGCGGCGAGGTAGACGTCGTTGACGGTGCCGCCGTGTGCGCGGGCGATGGCGCGCAGCCTGGCCAGCGGGGTGTGCACCCGGCACAGCGTGGTGCGGCCGCTGCTCGCGCCGTCGAAGGCCGGTTTGGCGGTGGGCGCGCCGAAGCCGCCCACGGCGTCCGCGAGGGCGTCGGCCAGGCCGCGGCCGGTCGGCCTGCCGGGGTGGTGGGCCGCGGGGCCGCCCTGGGGGTGGTCGTCGAGGAGGTCCCGGACGGTGTGGGCCGCGCCGACGCCGTCCTGGATGGTGTGGTCGCTCCGGTAGCACAGGCTGTGGCCCCCCGTGGGCCCGTGGACCAGCCACACGTCCCAGGGCGGCCGTTCACCCGTGTTCATGGGCCGGGTCAGCATCATCCGCGCCGCCTCCGCCTCGACGGCGTCCTCGGGCAGCCACACCTCGTGCACGTGATGTTCCACGGCGATCCCGTCGACGCGCCGGAACGCCGGGCGGTCCCGGTCGATGCGGTAGCGCAACGCCGGGATGCGGTGGGCGCGTTCGGCCACGCGCGCGCGTACGGCGTCCAGGGTCGGCGCCCGGCCGCCGAACGTGAACACGAAGCCGACCGGCAGCGGCCTGCCGCGCATGGCCAGGTGGTAGGCGACGTCGGCGGTGCCCATCCGGAGCGTCGGCGGCAGGCAGCCGCCACTGCCGAGGGAACGTCGGGTCATGGAACGACCTCCGTGTGGGGAGAACAGGGCTGTGAGGATCAGCAGGTGCGCCGCGTGGCCCGGCCGAGGGCGTCGAGGTAGGTCCGCAGCAGGGGGCGGGCGGGTCCGCTCACCGGCATGCGCGGGGCGGCGCGGCGGTGCCAGGGCAACGGGTCCGTGGGTTCCGGCTCGCCCGAGAGGGCCGCGGCGACGTGTGCGCCGTGGGCCACGGACATCGCCAGGCCGTGGCCGCAGCAGCCGCCGATGTACCAGACGTCGGGCAGGCCGTGGACGGGGCCGACCACCGGCAGCCCGTCGCCGGTCATGCCGACGCGGCCCGACCATCGGTGGGTGACCGGCAGGTGGGCCAGCTCGGGGTGCAGGGACCGCACCCAGCGGCCCAGCCACGCCCAGGCGCGCTCGCGCGCGGCGCGCAACCGAGGGCCGCCGAGGCCGGCGGGCAGGGTGACCGTGCCGCCGCCGGCCACCAGCCCGCCGTCGGGCAGCGGCCGGAAGTACGGGGCCATCGGCAGGGCGTCGACGACGGCGTACCCCTCGTGCCCGCCCAGCGCCTCGTACGCCGCGTCGCTCACGGGCGCGGTGGCGACGGCGTACACCTCCAGCGGCAGGATCGTGCCGACCGGCAGGGCGAGGGACCGGGCGGCGGAGTTGACGGCCAGTACCGCCTGCCGGGCGCGGAGCCGGCCGTGCGGGAAGAGCAGCTCGCAGCCGCCCCGCTCCCCCGCGCGCACGGCCAGCAGCGGGCTGCGCCCGTGGAACCGCACGCCTTTGGCGGCGCAGGCACGGGCGAGGGCACTGGTGAGGGCGGCCGGGTCGAGGGTGGCGGCGGTGCGGTGCAGCAGCCCCGCGGTGTACGGGACGCCCACGCGCGCGCGTACCTGGGCGCCGGACAGCTCCGGCACGTCCAGGCCCAGCGCTCGGTAGGCGCGGGCCTGCCGGTCGAGCGACGCCAGGCCGGCCGGTGCGCGGGTCGCCATGATCTGCGCGCCGGGCCGCACTGCGCACGGCACGTCCAGCCGCCCGCACAGGTCGAGGACCTCCTGCACCGCCCGTACGCTCGCCAGATGCATCCGGCGTGCGGCCCAGGGCCCGTGCCGGCGTACGGCGCGGTCGATCGCGGGCCCGGCTCGTGGGCCCAGCAGCCCCGTGCCCCGGCCGCTGGCCCCGGCGGCGGGGCCCTCGGCGTCGATCACCGCGATGTCGCGGCCCGGGGTGCGTTCGGCCAGGTGGTAGGCGCAGGCGAGGCCGGCCAGACCGGCCCCGACCACCGCCACGTCCGCCGTGACGGTGCCGTGCAGCGGGGGCTGGGCGGGCAGGTCCGGTAGGTCCCAGGCCGGGGTTCCGTGTGCTGACGGCGTCATTCGGCGCCCTCCGGCACGAGTGCGCAGAGAGTCCTGAACCGGCGGTCGTGCCACAGCAGCGGGCGCCCGCCGCCCACGTGCACGGCGGCGACCTGTCCGACGACGAGGTGGTGGTCGCCGTAGCGGCGTACGTCCTTCACCAGGCACACCGACCAGGCCAGCGCGCCCGCGATCACCGGGACGCCGAGGACCTGCCGGGTGTCCGTGCCGGCGAAGCGCTGGTCGGCGGGTGTCGTCGGGTTCGCGAACCGGCCTGCGAGGGCGTGCTGTTCCTCGCGCAGCAGGTGCACCGCGAAGGCGCCGTGGGACCGGACGGCGGCGAGGGTGCGGGAGCCGTCGCGCAGGCAGGCCAGGAGCAGCGGCGGCCGCGCCGACAGCGAGGTCACGGCGGAGACCGTCATCCCGAGCGGCCCGTCCTCGCCCCGAGCCGTCACGACGCTGACGCCGGCGGCGAGTTTGGCGTAGAGGCCGAGACAGCGGGCGGCGCCGGGGCCGGGTTCGTCGTGCAGGGGGTCGTCGTACGGGGAGGGGTCAGCCGTGAGTGGTGACGGCGCACTCATCGATCACCTCCGCGCCCACCAGGCCCGCCAGGATGCGGGCGATGTTCGTCCGCAGGGTGGACTCGGCGACGGGGTCGAGGATCTCCGAGAGGGTCGGGATGCCGAGGTCGAAGGCGGCGGTGAACACGACGAGTGTGCCCTCGTCGCGCGGTTCGCAGCGCCAACTCCCCTCGAAGGTCTGGAAGTCGCCGCTGAGCTGCTCGAAGGTGAGCGTGAGTGTGTCCGGCGCGAGCGTGTCGCGTTCCCGCCAGCGCATCAGCCCGTCGCGGAAGGAGACGGTCCAGTCCGACACCACCGAACCGTCGGCCAGCGTGTCCACGCGGACCTCGCGCACGGTGTCGGTGAGTTCGGGATAGCGGCGGAAGTCGGTGATGCGGTGGTAGACGGCGGCCGGTTGCGAGCCGTGGGCGATCGCGTGCAGGACCACATGACGCATGGGTCGTTCGGTTCCTTTCCGGGGTTGGTTCCGGTTCCGGTACGACGAGTTGCCGGGCCGCGGCTCACTCGGCCATACGGGCGGCTGTCGTGTGCAGTGCCTCGGCGAAGCTGGTGAAGAACAGATCGAGCGCGTCGTCCTCCACGGCGGCGGGCGGAGTCAGGCGCAGCACGCGGGTGGAGTTGAGGGAGTGGTTGACGAGGACGCCGCGTGCGATGAGTTCCAGCAGGAGTTCGCCGACCGCCCGGTCCTCGGTGAACTCGATGCCGATCAACAGCCCGCGTCCGCGCACGTCCTGGACGAGGATCTCCCGGTACGGCTCACAGGTGGCCCGCACGCCGGCCAGGATGCGCGCGCCGAGGCGCGCCGCGCGGGCCACGGTGTCCTCGCGCTCCATGGTCTCGACGGCGGCGAGGGCGGCGGCGCAGGCGATCGGGGAGGCGCCGAAGGTGGAGGTGTGCAGATAGGGGTCACGGCTGAAGGGGGCGTACGCCTCGGCCGTCGCGACCATCGCGGCGACCGGTACGACGCCGCCGCTGAGCCCCTTGCCGGCCAGCAGCATGTCCGGGCGGATCCCCTCGGCGTCCACACCCCACCAGGTGCCCAGCCGGCCCATCCCGGTCTGGATCTCGTCGACGACGAGGAGCGCGCCGAACTCCCGGCACAGGGCCGCGACTTCGGTGAGATAGCCGGGCTCCGGGATGTGGACGCCGCCCTCGCCCTGCACCGGTTCGAGGATGACGCACGCCCGGTCGCGCCGGGCGGCCAGCGCCTGCTTGAGATCGCCGGCGTCACCGTAGGCGACCTGGGTGGTGTCGGGCAGCAGCGGCTGGAAGGGCGTCTGGTAGGTGGCGTTGGCGGTGACGCTGAGGGCGCCGAGCGTCTTGCCGTGGAAGCCCTTGCGGGTCGTGACGATCGCGTTGCGGCCGTGCGCGCGGGCCAGCTTCAGGGCGGCTTCCGTGGCCTCGGCACCGGAGTTGACGAAGTGGACGTAGTCCAGACCGGGCGGGGTGTGGGCGGCCAGCGCCTGAGCGGCGCGCGCGGCGACCGGCTCCAGGAAGACCCGGCTCGCCAGCGGGTGGACGTCGATCTGCCGGTGCACCGCCTCGACGACGGCCGGGTGCCGGTGGCCGAGGATGAAGACGCCGTAGCCGCCGAAGTCGAGGAGCCTGCGGCCGTCGTCGGTGTGGATCCAGGGGCCTTCGGAGCGCACCTCGGACATGCCGCCGAGCACCCGGCCCATGACGGCTCGGCCGGAGCCGATGTGGCGCAGGTACAGGTCGAGGGTGGTGGACTCGGCTGTGACGTCCTGTGCGGGTGCGGCCGTCGTGTCCGGGGAGATCGTCATGAGGCCACCTCGGTCGGGGTCGCACGGGCGGTGCGGTGGCGGGCGAGGAGGGCCGGGTGGTCGTCGGCCCAGCTCTCCAGGTTGCGTACGAGCGCGGCCCGGATGTCGGCGTGGCTGAGGCGGGTGCCGCAGTGCGGGCGGCCGAGCGAGGTGTCGAAAGGGAGCTCGCGCTGGAAGACCAGCAGGAGCTCGGCGTAGTGCTGGAACCTGCGGCGGGTGGCCTGGGGCAGTGCGGTGCCCTCCAGCATGGGCAGCAGCAGCCGGTGCACCGCCTCGACGGGGATGAGCCGGGGCCGGTGCGGTGCGGGCAGGCCGCGGCGTACGGCGAACTCCGCGCAGGTGTCCGCGATCTCGCGCAACCGGGGCGCGTCCTGGCCGGCAGTGAGCCAGAACTCGCCGCTGCTCACCCCGCCGCGGACGAGGTCGCCGACGGCCCGGGTGACGTAGTCCTGCGGGACCATGTCGACGCGGGCCTCGGGCGCGCCGGGCAGCACCGGCACCTGTCCCAGGACCATCGAGCCGAGCGTCTTGGTCAGGCCCTGCTGGCCGGCGATCCGGCCGGTCGTGGAGTCGCCCATCACGACGGACGGGCGCACGATCGCGCCGGGCAGGTCGGCCTCGCGCACCAGTTGTTCGGCCCTGGTCTTGGAGGCCAGATAGGCGGCGGCCCCCGGGAAGCGCCGCGCGTCCTCCTCGCTCGGGGCGCTGGCCACGAACGCGGTGCTCACCAGGTACAGGGGCGCGTCGGCGCGGGCGGCCAGGTCGAGCACGGCCTGAGTGCCGAGGATGTTCGTCCGCTCGATGTCGGCGGGCGGCATGCGCCAGTTGGTCTCGGCGGCGGAGTGCAGGACGACGTCCACTTCGAGGGCGAGCTCGTGCCAGGCGAGCGCGCTCAGGCCGAGGCGGGGGGCGAGGAGGTCGCCCCGCAGCTCGCGCACCCGCGGGTCGCCCAGGGGGCGGTTACGGCGCAGGCAGAGCAGGTCGAAGTCGGCCGCCAACTCGTCGACCAGGGCCCGCCCGAGGACGCCGGTCCCTCCGGTGAGCAGCAGGGTCGGGCGGTCGCGTGCGCTGGTCCTCGGGGCGGGTGGGGCGGTGGGACGCGGGAGGTGTCGCGGCATTGGGTGTGCTCCCTCAACAGGTCTCGGCCCGCGCGGGGCGGTGGGTGCGGGCGCCGGTCAGGCGATCGCGAGCGGCCGGTCGGCCAGGTAGTCGGCGAAAGGGCCGGTCATCCTGGCCCGGGACGGCGGGTGCAGGGACAGTCCGTTGGCGCAGGCCGCGAGATGGCCGACCTCGTCGGACGTCATGAAGCTGAGCCCGCCGAGCAGTTCGACCGCGCGCGGGGCGACCCGGGCGATGACGTCCTGGACGCCGTAGCGGACGTACAGCGCCTGGGCGAGCGCGGACTCGCCGTGGTCTCCGTCGTCGACGCGGCGGGCGAGGCCCTCGGCGCAGGCCGCCGCGGCCTCGGTCTCCACGAAGAGCCGTACGCGCTCGTGCTCGGGGATCCGGTCGTTGAGCAACACCCGTTCGACCAGGGCGGAGGCGGCGCCGAGGTAGCTGCCCGTCATCAGCAGCTGGAACCAGATCAGCCCGGCCGTCTGGAGCTCGTCGATCCCCCCTTGGGCGGTGGCCGCGGTACGCAGCAGCAGCTCCGGCGGTACGACGACGTCGGTGAGGGTGACCTGGTCGCTCTCGGCGCCGGCCAGGAAGGCGCTGGACCAGAAGCTACTGACACTGACGCCTTCGCTCTCGGCGGGCACCAGAGCGACCGCGAGCTCGTCCCCCTGTCCGTCCTCGCGGGGCACGAGGACACTGGCGGTCAGCACGTCCATGGAGCGGGCCAGGCTGCACGGCCGTTTGACGCCGCTGATGTGTACGCCGTCCTCGGTGACCTTGGCGGTCATCGTCGGTTCGAGGATGCCGGCGCCGCGGCGTCCCTCGGCGAAGCCGGAGGCGATGAGGCGGTTGTCGGCCGCCACACCTTCGATCAGCAGCCACTCCAGTCCTGTGCCCCGGTCGCCCAGGCCGACGAGTGTGGCCATGGAGAAATGATGCATGGTGGTCGCCACGGCCAGCGACGGCGAGCGGCTGCCGATGGCCCGCTGCACCCGCACCGCGTCCAACGCCGTGGCTCCCCGGCCCTGATGGGCCTCGGGGACCAGCAGCCCCGGCCCGCCGCTGTCCCGGAAGAACCGGATGCCGGGGCTGTCCCGTCGCTCCAGCTCCATGAGCGGTGTCTCGCGCAGGGCCGGGTCCAGGTCCGGCAGCAGCTTGGCCAGGGTGGTGCGTTCGCGCTCGAGGAATCTCATGCGGATGCGGTCCTCCGGGGTGGGGGGTGGTCATCAGGCATACGGCGGCGCGGGAGGGCGGCCTGGTGGCGTGGCCGTGCGCCGGTGGGCCGAGTGGCGTCAGACGGCGTTGGTGGCGCGCAGCAGTTGCCACACTGCGGGGATGCGCGGCCTGCCCAGGAAGGCGATGTACTCCGGAAGGACCACGTGCGGGGCCCACTTCTCCTTGTATTCGAGCTGGGAGGCGGCGGGGTAGATCGCCTTGCCGCGCTCGGCGAGCAGTCGGGCGAACCGGGCGAACATCCGGCTGTGGCCGGGTACTTCGTGTTCCTCGTCGAGTCCGGTGAACGGGGTGAAGCCGAAGTGCAGCCAGGCGGCGTCGTCGGCCACGAGACGTTCCATGACGGTGGCGTTGAGTGCCTCCATCACTCCGGGCGGCGCGTCGGGCCTGCGCCGGCTGAGGTCGTGCAGCCAGCCGGGGCGGCTGCCGTAGACGGGCGAGTAGTTGATGTAGCCGACCGCTTCGCCGTCGACGCGCCCGACGAAGAGCCGGCGGTGGCGTTGCAGCGGCCCGGTCCGCTGGCCGACGAGGAACTGCAGCTCCTTGACGTGCCGGCCCTTTTCGCGGAGCCAGGGCTCGTCGACCCGGTCCAGTTCGGCGCCGTCGTCGCCGGGGTGGACCTCGGCCACTTCCAGACCCGCGCGCCGGGCCCGCGAGATCTTGTTCCGCAGCCGCACGAACCGTGAGCCGCGCAGGGTGAAACGGGCCAGGTCGACGGCGTACGACGCCCCGATCTGGTTGACCGTGAAGCCCTGACCGGCGTACAGCTCGGCGTCCTCGCGCTGGAGTTGCACGGCGACCAGGCGTCGTCCCGCGTGGGTGACGAAGGAGTCCAGCAGCCGCGCCCGGTGTTCGGGGGCGGTGAACGGGCCGCCGAATTGCAGGACATGGCGTCCGGCGCGGCGATAGGCGCACACGCCGTCGACCGGCTCGTCGCGGAAGTATTCGTTCCCGCTGTTCAGGGCGAGAAAGGAACTGGGGTTGTCGCTGTGTTCGGTGAGGGTGTCAAGCACGGACGACATGTGAGCCCTCCTCCTGACGCCGGGCCTCTTCGGCGAATTCGGTCCGGTATTGTTGATCGAACCGTCGATAGGCGGGATGTGTTTCCGGTTCGAAGGCGACACCGAAGGGTTTGAACGAATTCCCGAACAGGGCTCGGTCCCCCAGGAGGTGGATGGGCAGGGCGAGCAGGGCCCATTCCGGCCCGGCGAACAGGACCCACGCCCCGGCGATGGCACCTGCCGTGACCAGGCTGTGCATGACGTTGTAGGCCACGTAGTAGCCGCGTGCGATGCGCTTGCCCGGGCTGCACCGGTAGGCAATCGCGCCGGGAATGTATCCGATGACGTCGATCACCGCGAAGAGCGCCACGAAGACGCCCCAGCGGATTTCCGAAAGGTGCTGAAAAGCGAGCACGAGGGAAACGATCAGAAAGGCCAGCCATTCCATTCGGGACAATGCGAAGGTGGTCTTCGTCTCGAATCGGTTCTTGGCGTCCACGAGGCTCCAGGAATGCGCGTGCGATGCGAGGGGCGGGCTTCAGCCGGCTCCTTCCCTGCGGGCTTTCATACCTGTTTACGCGCCAACGCGGGCAACCCCTCGTATCGCGGGGGCGACGGGCGCGTACGGCATCCCAGGACGACTCCGGCGCCGACCAGCGCGCTGCCCACGGCCTGCGGTACGCCGTAGGAGCCGGTTCCGACGAGCGGGGCGGTGCAGGCGGCGGCGACGGGGATGAGTCCGGAGAACAGCGTGGCCCGTTCGGCGCCGATCCGCTGCATGCCCATGTACCAGCACACGAAGCCGACGACGGTGACGATCGCCGCCTGCCACAGCAGGGCCGCGGTCTCGGTGGCGTCCGGTCGGCGCAGCCAGGCGGCGCCGTCGAGCATCACCCCGGCCGCCGCCGACTCGACGGCCGCGACGCCGCACACGGTGGCGGACAGCAGACGCGGGCCGAGCGGCCGCAGGACGGGCACGGCGAGCACGGCGAACGCCACCTCGCCCACCAGCGCGCACACCGAGAAGGCGATGCCGGTGCCGTCCGTGCGCCCCCAGCCCTGGACCGCGCAGGCACCGGCCACGACGAGCAACGCGCCGCTCAGGACGACGCGTTGGGGCCTGCGCCCCTCCAGGAGCGGCACGAGGACGGCCACGACGACGGGCGCGCACCCGACGAAAACGCCGGGGACGGCCGGTTCGGCGGTGCGTTCGGCGGCGATGACGGCGAGGTTGAAGCCGACCATGCCGAGGGCCGCGAGCAGCGCGAGGCGGGCCCACTGGCGGGGCGTGAGCGCGCGGAGCCGGGCCCCGGCACCCGGCCCGGCGAGCGGCAGGAGCAGCAGGCACGCCAGGGCGTAGCGGAGGAACTGGCCGCCCGCGTACGGGTAGTCGCCGAGCAGGCTGTTGGCGGTGAAGGACCCTCCGACGAGGACACAGGCGAACGCGGCGAGCAGGGCGCCGCGCGTGGAGTTGGCGTTCATGGCAGCGACGCTAGGAAGCGCGGCGGTCCGGATTAAGGTCCACATTCATGACGTCATCGCAGACCAATCCGGACCCGCGCGACGGGTCCCCCGCCTGGGAGCTGTTGCTGCCGGCCGCGTCGGCGCCCGCACGCGCGCGTGGACGTGCCCTCCAGGAGGCGCTGCGGGAGGCCGTGCGGTCGGGGCGGCTGGTGCCGGGGACGCGGCTGCCGTCGAGCCGGGATCTGGCCGCCGACCTGGGGGTGTCGCGCGGGCTGATCACCGAAGCGTACGAGCAGTTGACGGCGGAGGGCTATCTGCGCAGCGGCCGGGGCGCCGGGACATGGGTGGGCGATGCCGTACGGGCCGCCCGGCCACGCGCGCGTGACCTCGCGCCACGCTCCACCGGCGCGCGGGCCGACTTCGTCCCCGGGACGCCGGACGTGTCGCTGTTCCCGCGCGCCGCGTGGGCGGCTGCGCAGCGCGGGGTGCTGGCCGAGCTGCCGCACCAGGAGCTCGGCTATCCCGACCCGCGCGGGCTGCCCCGGCTGCGCACGGCGCTCGCCGAACTGCTGGCGCGCCGCCGGGGCGTGGTCGCGGACCCCGAGCGGATCGTGATCGTCTCCGGGGTGTCGCAGGCGACGACGGTGCTCGGCTTCGTGTTGCACGCGCGCGGGATGCGCGAGGTCGGCGTCGAGAACCCGGGGAGTCCGCAGCACGACTCGCTGTACGCGGCCGCCGGCGTGACCACCGTGCCCGTGCCCATGGACGACGAGGGGCTCGTCATCGGCCCGCTGCGGGAGTCGGGCGTGCGTTCCGTCGTCACGACGCCGGCCCATCAGTTCCCCACCGGCATCGCCTACTCCGCCGATCGCCGTGCCGAACTGCTCGACTGGGCACGGTCCGTCGACGGGTTCGTCCTGGAGGACGACTACGACGGAGACTTCCGGTACGACCGCGCTCCCGTGGGCGCGCTCCAGGGACTCGATCCGGAGCGCGTCGCGTACGCGGGGTCGGTCAGCAAGTCGCTCGCGCCGGGACTGCGGCTCGGCTGGCTGCTCGTACCGGAGGCGCTGGCCGAGGACGTCGTCGAGCGCAAGCGGACCATGGACCTCGGTCATCCCACCCTGGACCAGGCGCTGTTCGCCCGGTTCGTGGAGCGCGGCGACTACGACCGTCAGCTGCGGCGCTGCCAGCGCGCGTACCGGGAGCGTCGCGACACCCTCGTCGCCGCGCTGGAGGAGCACTTCCCGGGCGCGCAGGTGACCGGGATCGCGGCAGGCCTGCACGTGATCGCCGCGTTGCCGGAGTCGTACGGGCATCAGGAACGGTTCCTCGCGCGCGTGGGTGCGGCCGGTGTGGCGGTGCGGCCGCTCACGGACTATGCACACGCGCGTGCCGACCATGTCAGGGAGCCGGGCGTGCGGCTGGTGCTGGGATACGCCCAACTGTCGCCCGCGCGGATCCGGGACGGCGTACGGCTGATGGCCCGTGCGGCGGCGATGGGTCGGCGATGAGCAGGATCGCCCGCGCGCCCGTCGTGTTTTGCGTGTGACGTACGTGTTCCCTTGCGTATGCGGTCAGTTGTTCACTTGTGGTTTCCGTGTGCGCTGCGGCGCACCAGTAGTTGTGGCTCTGCACACTGGCCGGATCCCGCCACTGGAGGCCCCCATGTCACACCGTCCGTTCCCGGGTCGCCGCAGCGTCCTGCGCGGCTCGCTCGCCGCGTCGGCGGCCCTGACCCTGCCCACGGCACTCGGCTCTGCGCCGGCGTTCGCCCTGTCGGGGCGTCCCAGGGCGGGCTGGGGCGTGCAGACGGGCGACGTGACCGGCGACTCGGGGCTGGTGTGGGTGCGCTCCGACCGGCCCGCCAGGATGATCGTCGAGACGTCCGCGACCGAGTCGTTCCGTAACCCCCGCAGATGGCGCGGCCCGCTGCTCGGCGCGGACACGGACTTCACCGGCACGACCCGGCTGCGCGGCCTGCCGTCCGGCGAGCAGATCCACTACCGCGTGCTGCTCGCCGACCCGGACGACCCGCGCCGCACGGGCGAGCCGGTCACCGGCACCTTCCGTACCGCCTCCGCGCGGCGGCGTGACGGCATCCGGTTCGTCTGGTCCGGCGACCTGGCCGGGCAGGGCTGGGGCATCAACCCCGAATTCGGCGGCTACACCATCTACAACGCGATGGGCGCGCTGGACCCGGACTTCTTCCTGTGCAGCGGCGACAACATCTACGCCGACGGGCCGATCACGTCGTCCGTCGCGCTGCCCGACGGCAGCACCTGGCGGAACATCACCACCGAGGAGAAGTCCAAGGTCGCCGAGACCCTGGCGGAGTTCCGCGGCAACTTCCGGTACAACCTGCTCGACGACAACCTCAAGCGGTTCAACGCCCAGGTCCCCTCCATCATCCAGTGGGACGACCACGAGGTGACCAACAACTGGTACCCCGGCGAGATCCTCGGCGACACCCGCTACACCGAGAAGAGCGTCGACGTCCTGGCCGGGCGGGCCCGCCAGGCGTTCTCGGAGTACTTCCCCATCTCGACGCTGCGCCGCCCGGAGGGCAGGGTGTACCGCACGGTCCACTACGGGCCGCTGCTGGACGTGTTCGTCCTGGACATGCGCACCTACCGCAACGCCAACTCCACGGACAACCAGACCACCGACGCACAGGGCATCCTCGGCGCGGAGCAGCTCAAGTGGCTCAAGGGCGAGCTGTCCCGCTCCCGGGCGGTGTGGAAGGTGATCGCCTCGGACATGCCGCTGGGCCTGGTCGTGCCGGACACCGGCGACGGCAAGCCGAACATCGAGGCCGTCGCCCAGGGCGACCCGGGCAACCCGCTCGGCCGTGAACTCCAGATCGCCGAGCTGCTGCGGTTCATCAAGCACCGGCGGATCACCGGCACGGTGTGGCTGACGGCCGACGTCCACTACACCTCCGCCCAGCACTACCAGCCGGCGCGGGCTGCCTTCTCCGACTTCGAGCCGTTCTGGGAGTTCGTGTCGGGCCCGCTCAACGCGGGTGCCTTCCCGGCCAACACGCTCGACGAAACCTTCGGTCCGGAGCGGGTGTTCGTGAAGGCGCCGACCACCGCGAACGTCTCCCCCGCCGGCGGCTACCAGTTCTTCGGCGAGGTCGACATCGACGGCCACAGCGGTGAGCTGACGGTGCGGCTGCGCGAGCAGGACGGCACGGTGCTGTTCACCCAGGTGCTCCAGCCGGGACGCGTCGGCCAGTAGATCCCGTACGCTCGTGACAGTGCCGCGTACCTGAGTCATCCCCTGGTGCGCGGCACTCACACGTCGCGGCGTGGGTCTGCGCCAACTCGCCCCCCGCCGGGGCGTTTTCGCAGGTCAGGGTGGATTGTCAGTGGCCGCCTCTACGGTTTTTCCATGACGCGATCTATGCAGGCCGTGGCTTATCGGCGACCCTCCGTGCTGGAGTCCGCAGCAGGCGGACAGCTGCTGGGGCTGGAGACTTCCCGGGGTGCGACACCCTCGGGAGTGAAGGACCATCCGCAGTTCTTCGCAGGCTTCCTGACGACCCCTCAGGTGGCCTCGGCCGCTCTGCTCGCGGTGGCCGACGTGGCGGCCGCCCGGTACTACCAGCGGCAGCGGCCGGCCTCGCTCGACCCGGTGGTGACGGGCAACGGCGACCGGCTGCGCTTCGAGTCCTTCTCCGGCTGCTGCGGGGTGTACGCCCGCCTGGACGTGCTGGAGCCGGGTCTGGACGGCGGCGAGGTGGGGCACGGCACGACGAACGTCGACGTCAACAACCCGCTGCGCGAGGCCCTGTCCAGGATCGGCTCGGACGATCCGCTCCATCTGCGGGTGGGCCCCGAGGAGTTGGCGGTGACCACGCTGGACGGGCCGGTCGTGGAGAAGAAGGTGCCGCTCCCGGACCGCTGGCTGCGGGGCTTCGCGGAGGCGCAGGTGATAGCGGCCGGCTTCGACCTGCGGGCCGAGCTGCCGGCCGCCGAGGCGGTGCGGTTCCTGCGGGCGCTGCCGCGGGGTGGGGCGCGCGGCGCCTCGGGCGGCCCGCGGTGGGTGGTGCCGTCGGGGAGCGGACTGCGGCCGACCACGCGCGCGGTGCCCGGCGCGGTGTGCCTGCCGGGTCCGGAGCGGCTGGTCGCGCTCCAGCGGGTGCTGCGGCATGCCACGGCCCTGCGGGTGTACGGCCCGGCGGTCACCGGCGGTGCGCCCGGCACGGCGAGTGCCTGGGAGGTGGTCCTGCCCGGCATGCGGCTGACCCTGACGCTGTCGCCCGACGCCTCGCGCGGCTTCTCGGGTGAGGGCGGCGTCCTCGACGCGCTCGCTACCGACGAGGCCGCACAGGACGCGGAGCTGATCGCGGTGCTCCTGGCGTGGGAGCCCCGCGTCGACGTCGCCGACCTGGCCGCGGCCTCGGGCCTCACACCCGACCGCGTCCGGGCGGCCCTCGTCCGCCTCGGCACATCGGGGCGGGTCGGATACGACACGGCGGAGGCGGCCTACTTCCACCGGGAGCTGCCCTACGACGCCGAGCGGGTGGAGCGCCACAACCCTCGCCTGCGTTCGGCGCGGGCGCTGGTGGCGGCGGGCGCGGTCGCGCTGGACGGCGCCTTGGGGACGGTGACGGCCGAGGACGGGCATGTGCACCGGGTGCGCGACGAGGCGGGGGTGCTCAGCTGCAGCTGTCTGTGGTGGGCGAAGTACCGGGGCGGGCGCGGGCCGTGCAAGCACGCGCTGGCGGTACGCATGGTGCGGCGGGGGCGGCAGGGCGTCGCCGCGGCTGAGCGGGACATGGCACGAGTCGAGGGGGATGCGCGATGACATCACTGATGGACGCGGTGCGGGAGGGACGGACGGCCGAGGTGGTGAGCCTCCTGGACGGCATGACGGACGCCGAACGACGCGCGCTCTTCCCCGAGTTGAGGCAGTTGCGCAAGGAGCTGAGGGCGGACCAGTGGACCCCCGAGGCCCGCCGCGCCTATCCCGCGCTGCATGCGGCGGGGGCTGCCTGCCAGACCGGTGCGGCCGCGGTGGCGAGTTGGCTCGCCGCCTCCGACATGCGCTGGTGGCCGGCGTCGCCCGGCGTGCTGCTAGACGTCCTGGGCGACCGAGCCCCCGCCTGGCTCGGCGATGTGGCACACCGGATCGCCGAGCGTCCGCCTTCCGCGCGGGTGCCGTACGAGCTGACGGCGGGTCTGGTCCGGCTCTCCGGCTGCCCGGTGCCGACGACGGAGGCCTATGTCCACGGCTGGGTGGAGCACATCGGCCATGTCTGGCAGCGCGGCGACACCATCCTGGCCCGGCTGCGCAGGGACCCGCACCTGGCTCGGCTGGTGGCGGCGCTCTTCGAGACGGACGACATCGGCAGCCGTCTGGCCTGGACCGCCGTCGAGGGACCGAACAGCTGGAACGAGTCGATCGCCCAGCTCACCGTCGACGGCGTCCTGGACCGGAAGGCGACGGTCGACGCGTGCCTGGCCCGGCTGCTGCGGGGGCGGTCCGGCCGCCGACCACCGGGTGTTCCTACGGATGCTGCAGGCGTTCGACCTCACCCGTCAGGAGCAGCGCGAGCGCACCGCGGACTGGCTCGCGCTGGCCGCCGACGCCGTGTCCGTCGTGGCCGCGCACGCGCAGTCGGTGCTGGCCTCGCTGGCCCTGCACGGTGAGGTGGCCGCGCGCCAGCTGGTCGAGATGTCGGGCGCGGTCCTGTTCCGCACCGAGAAGAAGCTCGTGCGCGCCCAGCTGGTCCTGCTCGGCAAGGTCATCGCCCGCGACCCGTCCACCACCGAGGAGCTGCTGCCCGCGGTCGCCCAGGCCTTCGGGCACGAGGACGCGGAGGTGCAGGAGCGGGCGCTCAAGCTGGTGGAGCGGCATGTGGGCAAGCCGGGCGCGGCCGAGGTGCGGGAGGAACTCGCCGTGGCCGCGGACCAGTTGATTCCGACGCTTCGCAAGCGGGCGGCCGAGAGCCTGGGCGCCTCCCCCGTGCCGTCGCAGCCGGTGACCTACGAGGAGGTCCTGCCGCCCGCACCGGAGCCGGTGCGTGTGGCGCCTGCGCCCGAGTCGGCGGCGGAACTCGCCGAGGAGGTCGGCGCGTTGCTCGTGGCCGGCGGTGACGTCGCGGCGTTCGAGCGGGCCCTGGACGGACTCGTGCGTCATGCGTACGGCGACCGGGACGCGCTGCTGGAGGCGCTGGAACCCGTCGTCGCACAGCGCTGGTGGGCGCAGCCCGAGCCGCGGCACGGGTCGAGCGGGGACGACTACTTCACCGGGCACCACGCCCTGACCAACCCGGCGCACGGACTTGAGCTCCTGCTGGCGACGCTGCTGGGCAAGGTGCGCACCGCCAGGCTCCACCACGCCGTCCAGCACGGCACCGTCAGCGGCGAGTGCGCCCACAGCCCGCTCAGCCGGGCCTTCGAGGTCCGCCTCCGGGAGGTGGCGTACCGGATCCGTACCGAGCCCCTGCCGTTCCTGCTGTCTACGCCCACCTGGGGCACGGGACTGCTGGAGCCGGACGAACTGGTGGCGCGTCTGGCCGAGTACGGGCGCCTCGGGGCGCGGGTGTCGGCGGCCGACTTCGCGCAGGCGCTGCTGCGGGTGCGGCGCGAGGAGCGTGGGCCGGCCGAGGCGGCCGCCGAGCGTGCGGCGACGCTCGGCACGACGGAGGGCAGGCGTCTGGCGCAGTGGCTGCTCAGCGGCGGTTGGGCCGCGCCGGTGTCCCGACGCCGGACTTCGGGGAAGCGCATATTCGTCGAATCCGGGGAGATCGCCGAGCTACAGGGTGACTTCCCGCCCGGCCTGCGCCTGTTGGGACAGTCCGTCAGCTTCTTCCGGGACCGCTGGCACTGCTACCACTGGAACGACGGCATGGAGCCGCACTGGCTCGCCCTGCTGCCCGAAGAGCGCGAGCTGGTGGCGGTCAGAATGCTGAGCGATCTCTCGGCGGTCGCCGTCGAAGACTCACGCGGCGAAGCGGCGATACTCCCCCTGTTGGCCGAGGCGGGCGGCGAGGCGGGCGAGGCCGTGCACCTGTGCGTGGCGTACGGGCTGGGCGCACGGCATCCGGAGGACCGGCTCGCCGCCGTGGACGCCCTGCTGGTGCTGGCGGCGCAGGGGCAGCTCGACGCGGACCGACTCGGCGCGGATCTGGGGCAGTTGGTGCAGTGCGGTGCCGTGAAGCCGTCGCGGCTGGTGGAGTCGGTGCGGACGGCGGCGGCCACGGGGGCGAACGCCACGGTGTGGGGAGTGCTCCGGCGCACGCTGCCGATCCTGCTCGCGGACCTGGCGAGCGACGGGGCGGTCGCTCCGGCGCGGGGGCTGGCGGATCTCCTGGCCGTCGCTGCCGAGTGCGCGGAGCGAACGGGGGCACGCGAGGAGCTGCCGCACCTGGCGCCAACGGCGGAGCGCCGTGGCTCGTCGCGGCTCGTGGCGCAGGCCCGGCGACTGCACAGCGCGCTGGCGGAGGGTGTGGCCGCCTGACACGGTTGAATAAGTCACAATTGCGACATAGCGGCTCTTTACCGCCCGGTCACAATACGTTCGTGATCACGCAACACCGTTCCTTCACAGTGGGTGCATGACTCGAGAAATGTCTGATGTGAGGCGTGCGAAGCACGGGCGTCCCGTACACCACTGGCGGCGCGACGTCATCGAACTCGCCGCGCTCTTCACGGCGGTGACGGTGGCCGACGGCGTGGCGAACCTGATCGGTCACGGACCCGACGGACCGACGCTGCTGCTGGTTTCGGCGGCCGCGCTGGTCGCCACCGCCGGGTTCCACACATGGTGGGCACGCCGCCACGGTCACGCACCGCCGACCAGTGATACCGGCGCCCCGCCGCGCTCCGAGGAGTCGGCCGGGCGGTCGGACCAGCCGCGCGACACGGCGGCGACGGTGTCCGGGGAGGGTGCGCTGTGGCGGATGCGGACGACGGTGAAGGACGAACCGGGTTCGCTGGCCGCGTTGTGCGCGGCGCTCGCGGAGCTGCGGGTCGACATTCTGAGCCTGCAGACGCATCCGCTGGCCGACGGCACGGTGGACGAGTTCCTGCTGCGCGCGCCCGGCGGGATCGCGGCGGCCGAGATCAGCAGGGCGGTCTCGGTGGCCGGCGGCTCCGGCACCTGGATCGAGCGGGCCGACGCCCATGACCTGGTGGACGCGCCGACCCGGGTCCTGGGCCTGGCCACCCGTACCGCCCTGGACGCGGCGGAACTGCCGCTGGCGCTGCGGCAGTTGCTGGGACGGTGCACGATCCGGTCGCTGCCCGCGGTGCCCGCCGTGGGCGGTCGGGGACCCGAACCGGTGCCGGTGGAAGGGGTTCTGGAGGACACCGTGATGCGGCTGCGGGCACCGGAAGGTGGAGTGATCACCGTGGAGCGGCCGTATCTGCCGTTCACGCCGACCGAGTTCGCGCGGGCGCGGGCCCTGGTGGAACTGGACGCCCGGCTCGGCCCGCGCGTGCCGCGCAGCCAGGACGTGCTGACGCTGCCCCAGGGCAACGACATCACCGTGCGCCGCGCGCACAACGGTGACCTGGAGGCCGCGAAGGAGATGCACGAGCGGTGCTCGCCGCGGACGCTGGGCATGCGGTACCACGGTCCTGTCGGTGACGCGGACCGCTACCTGAAGCACCTGCTGAGCCCCCGATTCGGGCGGACGCTGGCCGTGCAGACGGCCTCGGGGCGCATCGTCGGCCTCGGCCATCTGCTGTGGGACGGGGACGAGACCGAGGTCGCGCTGCTCGTCGAGGACGCGTGGCAGCGGCGCGGCATCGGCGGCGAGTTGCTGCGCCGGCTGGTGGCGATGGCGGTCGAGGCGCGCTGCGAGAGCGTGTACGCCGTGACGCAGTCCTCCAACACCGGGATGGTCGCCGCGATGCGCGCCCTGGGGCTCCCCCTCGACTATCAGATCGAGGAGGGGACCCTGGTGATCACGGCCCGGCTCGGTGCTCCGCTGGAGGCCGAGAGCGCCGTGGGGATTACCGGACGGGTGTCGAGCGCGAGTGAGCCGGGGAGGGCCGAGGCGCCGTAGGGGTTATCGGCCGGCCACCGCGGGTGCGTGGTGGCCGGCCGCGCCCCGCGGCGGAGCCGCATATCGATCCAGCCCCGCGCCCCTGGAGGTGCGCTGCCGCGCCTCCAGTGCCTGATCCAGGTCGCCCCACAGGTCGTCCACGTCCTCCAGCCCCACCGACATCCGCAGCAACTGGTCGCTGACCCCGGCTCCTCGCCGGTCGTCGGCGTCCACGATGCGGTGGCTGATGGACGCCGGGTGCTGGATGAGCGTGTCGACGCTGCCGAGGCTGACGGCGGGGGTGATCAGGCGGACGCCGGCAATGACCTCGTGCGGGTCGCCCTGCACCTCGAAGGCGATCATGGCGCCGCCGATGCGCGGGTAGTGGACGCGGGCCACACGCGGGTCGGCGGCGAGGCGGCGGGCCAGTTCGGCGGCGCTCGCCGAGGCCGCCCGCACCCGGACGGGGAGGGTCGAAAGGCCCCGCAGCAGCAGATAGCCGGCCAGCGGATGCAGGACGCCGCCCGTGGCGAACCGTATCTGCCGCAGCCGTCCCGCGAACTCCTCGTCGCAGGCCACCACGCCCGCCATCACGTCCCCGTGCCCGCCGAGGTACTTGGTGGCGCTGTGCAGCACCAGCCTGGCGCCCTGTTCGACGGGGCGCTGGAGCACGGGTGTGGCGAAGGTGTTGTCCGCGAGCAGGGGAACCGAGCCGCATGCGTGGGCCAGCGCCCGCAGATCCACCTCGGCGAGCGTGGGATTCGCCGGGGACTCGACCATGACCAGGCCGGTGTCCGGGCGCAGCGCCTCCGCGATGCCGGCCGGGTCGGTCCAGGTCACTTCCGATCCCAGCAGCCCGGCGGTGAGCAGATGGTCGCTGCACCCGTACAGCGGGCGTACGGCGACGACATGGCGCAGGCCCATCGAGGCCCGTACCAGCAGGACCGCGCTCAGTGCCGCCATCCCGCTGGCGAAGGCGACCGCGGACTGCGTGCCCTCCAGACGGGCCAGGGCGGTCTCGAAGCGGGCGACCGTCGGATTGCCCAGGCGGCCGTAGACGGGCGGGCCGTCCGGCTCGGCGCCGGTGGTGGCGAAGGCATCGATGCGGGCGGCCTCGCCGCGGCTGTCGTAGGAGGGGTAGGTGGTCGACAGGTCGATCGGCGGGGCGTGCAGGCCCTGCCGGGCCAGATCGTCACGGCCGGCGTGCACGGCCTCGGTGGCGAGTGCTCTCGGTGCGGTGCGTGCGTCGTCGTACCCGGTCATGCGGTTCTGCGCCTCCCTGCTCGCTGGGTCCATGGCCGGAAGAGTGAACAGTGACCGGGATCAGGTGTGCGAATCCCGTGTTACGTTCGGCCAATGGCCGAATCTGTCGTACTGGATCCGGTCGATCTGCAGCTGCTGCGGCTGTTGCAGAACGACGCCCGGACCACCTATCGCGACCTCGCCACGCAGGTCGGGGTCGCGCCGTCGACGTGTCTTGACCGGGTGACGCGGCTGCGCCGCTCGGGCGTGATTCTCGGCCATCAGCTCAGGCTGGACCCGGCAAAGCTGGGCCGAGGTCTTCAGGCGCTGCTGTCGGTGCAGGTCAGGCCGCATCGGCGGGAGCTGGTGGGGCCGTTCGTGGAGCGGATCCGGGCGCTGCCGGAGTCGCTGACCGTCTTCCACCTCACCGGTCCGGACGACTATCTGGTGCATGTCGCGGTCTCGGACATGGCCGATCTTCAGCGGCTGGTGCTGGACGAGTTCACGTCCCAGCGGGAAGTCGCGCGCGTGGAGACACGGCTGATCTTCCAGGAGTGGCACTGCGGGCCGCTGCTGCCACCCGACACACCGGGAAACACGCCCTCAGCGAAATCGGGCTGACTTGGGACAAGGGCCGGAGAAACCGGGCTGACGCGGCAGCGGTCGCCGTATGAGGATGGACCGCATGTCTGAGACCAACAGCCCGCTTCCCCGTGAGGTCGCCGACGCGTACGTCGACGAGCTCATCGCCCTCGACCCGGTCACCGGTACGTATCTCGGCGTGAAGGAGAGTTCGAGCAAGCTCCCCGATCTCTCTCCCGCGGGCCAGGAGGCGCTCGCGCAGCTCCAGCGGGCCACGCTCGCCCGGCTCGACGAGGCCGAAGCCCGGCCCGGCGCGGACAGTGACATCGAGCGCCGGTGCGCGCGCCTGCTGCGCGAGCGCCTGACCGCGGAACTGGCCGTGCACGACACCGAGGAGGGTCTGCGCTCGGTCGGCAACATGGCCACGCCCGCACACTCGGTTCGGGAGATCTTCACCGTCACGCCGACCGAGACCGACGAGGACTGGGCGGCGATCGCCGAGCGGCTGCGGGCGGTGCCTGCCGCGTATGCGGGCTACCGCGAGTCACTCGCGCTCGGCCTGGAGCGCAAGCTGTACGCGGCGCCGCGCCCGACCGCCACCTTCGTCGAGCAGCTCACCGAGTGGTCCGACACCGGCGAGGGACGCGGCTGGTTCGAGGACTTCGTCTCGGCCGGTCCGGAGGCGCTGCGCGCCGAGCTGGACGAGGCAGCCCGCGCGGGGACGGCCGCCGTGATGGAGCTGCGGGACTGGATGCGCGACGTGTACGCGCCGGCGATCGAGGGCGCGTCGAACACGGTGGGCCGCGAGCGCTACGCCCGCTGGGCGCGCTACTTCAACGGCATCGACCTGGACCTCGACGAGGCGTACGCGTACGGCTGGTCCGAGTACCACCGGCTGCTCGGCGAGATGAAGAAGGAGGCCGAGAAGATCCTCCCGGGCGCCGCGACCCCGTGGGTGGCGCTGGCGCACCTCG
This sequence comes from Streptomyces sp. NBC_01092, assembly GCF_045039535.1. Taxonomy (NCBI): domain Bacteria; kingdom Bacillati; phylum Actinomycetota; class Actinomycetes; order Kitasatosporales; family Streptomycetaceae; genus Streptomyces; species Streptomyces sp. NBC_01092. Next base: position 1,826,685 of record NZ_CP108659.1, read on the forward strand.
ACGAGCACGGCAAGCACATCGAGGGCGTCGACGAGGTCCGCGACTGGCTGCAGAGCCTGATGGACGAGGCCATCGAGAAGCTGGACGGCACCCACTTCGAACTCGCCGAGCCGGTACGGAAGGTGGAGTCCCGCATCGCCCCGCCCGGCGGCGCGGCGGCCCCGTACTACACGGCTCCGTCGGAGGACTTCTCCCGTCCGGGCCGCACCTGGCTGCCGACGATGGGCCAGACCCGTTTCCCGGTCTACGACCTGGTCTCGACCTGGTACCACGAGGGCGTGCCGGGCCATCACCTCCAGCTCGCCCAGTGGACGTACGTCGCCGGGAACCTCTCCCGCTACCAGGCCACCATCGGCGGGGTCAGCGCCAACGCCGAGGGCTGGGCGCTGTACGCGGAGCGGCTGATGGACGAGCTCGGCTTCCTCACCGACCCGGAGCACCGGCTCGGCTACCTCGACGCGCAGATGATGCGGGCCGCCCGGGTCATCGTCGACATCGGCATGCACCTGGAGCTCGAGATCCCGGCCGACTCCCCGTTCCATCCGGGCGAGCGCTGGACTCCCGAGCTGGCGCAGGAGTTCTTCGGTTCGCACAGCAGCCGTCCGGCGGACTTCGTGGAGAGCGAGCTGACCCGGTATCTGACGATTCCGGGCCAGGCCATCGGCTACAAGCTCGGCGAGCGGGCGTGGCTGCAGGGCCGGGAGAAGGCACGCGAGCGGCACGGCGACGCCTTCGACCTGAAGGCGTGGCACATGGCGGCCCTGTCGCAGGGTTCGCTGGGTCTGGACGACCTGGTGGACGAACTGTCGGCCCTCTGATCAGCGCCTTTCGATCCGGCCCTGTGATCAGCGCCGGAATCCGCCCTCGGAGTCGATGACCTGACCGGTGATCCAGCCCGCCTCGTCCGTCGCCAGCCAGGCGATGAGGCGGGCCGGGTCGTCGGGCATGCCCCACCGGCCGGCGGGGAAGCGGGCCGCCACGGCCTCGTACTCCTCGCCGGTCAGGTAGTCCGTGTCGACGGGCCCGGGGTTGACGGTGTTCACGGTGATGCCCTGTTCGACGAGCGTGGTCGACAGGGAGCGGGTGATCGAGGCGAGGGCGCCCTTCTGGAGGGCGTAGGCGATCTCTCCGGGCATGCCGCCGGCGATGTCCTGCCCCGAGGTCATCATCACCACGCGCCCGCCGGGACCGGCCGGCCTGAGCCGGGCGTGGGCCTGGACGAGCAGCAGCACCGAGCGGGTGTCCACGGCCCAGTGCGTGTCGAGCATCCCGGCGTCGATCTCGTCGAGGGTGCCGTCGAAGCCGCTGACCGCGTGGTTGGCGATCAGGATGTCGAGCCGTCCGCCGAGGGCCGAGGCGGCCGTGGCGATCAGTTCGGCGGGCGCGGCCGGGTCGGAGAGGTCGCCCGGACCGGCGAGGACCTGGGCGGCGGGATCGCCGAGCGCCTCCCGCACGGAGGCCGCGACCTCCTCGGGCCGGTCGGCTCCCCAGGGCATGGCGGCGTCGTGCGGCACATGGTGGTGCAGATAGACACTCGCGCCGTACGCGGCGAGCCGCCGGGCCACGGCATGTCCGATGCCGGCGCGTCTGCTGGCCCCCGTGACCAGAGCGGTCCGGCCACGCAGGGGCAGCGGGTCGCGGAGCAGGTCTTGTGGGGCGGGGTGCGGGAATGGCGGCATGGCAGATCATGATGATGAACGGCCGCCTCCGGCGCACCCGGTTATTCGGGGTGGTCGTGTGTGACGGCTGTTCGCACGGCCCCGTGCGGCGCCCCGCGGGTCAGTTCGGCAGCCGGCGCAGCTGGACGAGTCCCACCCAGGTCTCGGGGCCGGGCTGCACCTGGGCGGCGCGGACCGCGTACGCCCCGGGCTCCAGGGCCACCCGCAGATGCTCGGTGCGCTCGGTGTCCCGTCCCGGCCAGGCCGAGTCGAACAGCACCACCGTCCCCGGCACCTTCCAGCGCACCTCGCGTCCCCAGTCCGCGGTGGCGAGCGCGTCCGGGACCCGGGCGAGCAGTTCCGCCTCGGAGTCGGCCGCGCACCACCGTACGAAGGTGGCGTGGTCGGGCAAATAGGAGGTCGACGCGGGCTCGTCACCGAAGACCAGCGCCGCGCTGTCTCCCACGGGCAGCAGTCCGACGAACCCGTCGACCTCGCAGGCCCGGTCGTAGTCCGAGGCCGTCTCGTCGCCGTCGGCGCCCGCCCAGAACGGCAGTACCGTCTCCGGTACGGCTATCAGGGGGCCGCCGCCCGACTCGATCCACTCCACCGTGCCCGGATCCGCGTATCTCACCATGGCAGCAGAACCTACACGCACAGCGGGCCCACAAGCTCACCGGTCCAACAGGGGCCTCAGCAGCCACAATTGTCCGCGTCGACCGGGGCCGTGAGCGGGTCGGGGGTACGGCGTTCGCGCCCCTGCCAGGTCTCGTACTCGAAGCCCTCTCGCGCCCAGTACTCGAAGCCGCCGAGCATTTCCTTGACCCGGTAGCCGAGTTCGGCGAGGGCGAGGGCGGCGCGGGTCGCCCCGTTGCAGCCGGGGCCCCAGCAGTACGTCACCACGGGCACGGACCTGTCGAGGAGCTGCTCGGCCTGCTCGGGGATGAGGGCGGTGGGCAGGTGGATCGCGCCCGGGATGTGGCCCTGGTCCCACGACTCGGTGGAACGGGAGTCCACGACGACGAATCCTGGGTTGCCGTCGGCCGAGAGCCCGGCGGCGACGTCGGACACGTCGGTGTGGAAGGCAAGGCTCGCACGGAAGTGGGCGGCGGCCTCGACGGGCGTGGCGGGCGCGACGCGCAGGACGGGATGGGCGCTGGTGGCGGTGGCGGTGGCGGTGGCAGGGATGGTGGTGGCGGTCGCAGGAACGGTCATGGTGGCGATGGCGGCAGGGTTCGTCATGCCCATCAACCTATGACCCATGATCCACTTCCTGAAGGGGCAATCCCCGGCTCTCCTCTTGATCTGCCGGTGATTCCCCTGCTATTTCTCGCTCATGACCACGTATTCCCCGGACGCCACTGACTGGCGCATCCTCGATGTCCTCCAGCGCGAGGGCCGCGCCAGCTTCGCCGAGCTGGCCCGTGCCGTGTCCATGTCCGCGAGCGCGGTCACGGAGCGGGTGCGGCGGCTGGAAGAGGCGGGCGTCATCCAGGGCTACGCCGCCGTGGTGGACCCGGAGCGGCTCGGCCTGTCGATCCTGGCCTTCGTGCGCCTGCGCTACCCGAACGGGAACTACAAGCCCTTCCACGACCTGGTCGCCGCCACGCCCGAGATCCTGGAGGCCCACCACGTCACGGGCGACGACTGCTTCGTCATCAAGGTCACGGCCCGCTCGATGCGGCACCTGGAGAAGGTGTCGGGAAGGATCGGCACGTTGGGCTCGGTGACGACGAGCGTCGTGTACTCCTCACCGTTGCCTCGCCGTCCGCTCGGTCACTGAGGTCACCGATGCCTCGACAGGTCGTACCGGCCTCACCGAACTCCTGTGGTTGCCGGCAGCTACGGGACTCAAGCACCTCGCTGCCGCAGCACCGACCCCGATCTCCCCTTCACCACCTCCAGCTGCGCATGGATCCGCCGCCGCAGATCGGGGACATGGCTGACGATCCCGACGCTGCGGTCGCGCTCGCGCAGTGAGTCGAGGACGTCGAGGACCTCGTCGAGGGTCTGGTCGTCGAGGCTGCCGAAGCCCTCGTCGATGAAGAGGGTGTCGAGGCGGACACCGCCGGCCTCGTCGGTGACGACGTCCGCTAGGCCGAGGGCGAGGGCGAGTGAGGCGAAGAACGTCTCGCCGCCGGACAGAGTCGCCGTGTCACGCTCGCGGCCGGTCCAGGCGTCGACGACGTGCAGCCCGAGGCCGCTGCGGCCACGGCCGGTGCGGTCGTCGGAGTGGACCAGGGTGTAGCGGCCGGAGGACATGCGCCGCAGCCGTGCGGTCGCGGCGGCGGCGACCTGTTCCAGACGGGCCGCCAGCACGTACGACTCCAGGCGCATCTTGCGTTCGTTGTCCGCCGAGGTGCCCGAGGTGAGCCCGGCGAGGCGGGCCACGCGGTCGTACTCCGTGCGCAGCGGGGCGAGTTGGCGTACGGCGGTGGCCACGCGCGCGGACAGCCGGTCGAGTTCGGTGCAGCGGCGGGCGGCCGCGTCGCGCGTGGAGGCGGCGTCACGGGTCCGCCGGGCGGCGGCTGAGGCGGCGTGCTCGGCGCTCATGAGGTCGGCGGGCGGCTGCTGGGCGGCGGTGGCCGTGTCGGCCTCGGCGAGGACGGCGCGGACGGCGGCCTCCTCGGACTGCCAGGCGTCCAGGCGTCGTTGCAGGTCGCGGTGGGCGGCGTCGTCGAGGAGCGCGGCGGCCGCGGCCTGCGGGGTGTCGAAGCCCGCGCGGAAGGCGGCGTCGGCGAGGCGGGCGTCGGCGGTCTTGAGCCGCTGGGCGGTGTCCTCCGCGGCACGTGAGGTGTCGGCGGCCTCGGTGAGCAGCGCGGCCTGCCGCTCCAGCTGCCTGGCCCGCGCGGCCACACTCCCGGCGGCGCCGCGCGCCTCCGCCAACTCCGCTTCCAGGGTGGCCTTCTCCCGGTCCAGCCGCTCGCGATGGCCGACCCGCGCGGCGGCCCGGACCTCCGCCTGCTGATGGGCCGCGGTGCGTTGGTCGTGTTCCGCCTCGGCCCGGCGCAGCTCCTCGTGGGCGGAGTGCAGCCCGGAGGCGTCCCGGCGGGCCTGGGTGTACAGCCGCTCCAACTCCTCGGCCGCCTCGGCGAGTCGACTTGTCGGCATGTCACCGGCCTCGGCGGTGGCCGCGGCCAGGGCTTCCCGTACGACGCCCAGGCGGCGTTCGGCCTCGGCGTGCCGCTCCTCCGCCTGCTGGTAGGCGGCCTGTGCGCGCTCCTCCGCCGCCCTGTCGACGTGGCCGACGTCCTTGCGGGCGGGTGCGGGGTGGTCGACGGCTCCGCAGACCGCGCAGGGTTCGCCGTCCTGAAGCTGCGCGGCGAGCTCGGCGGCGATGCCGTTCAGGCGCTGTTCCTTGATGTCCAGCCAGTGTGCCCTGGCCTTGAGCGCCTGGTCCTGGGCCTCGGTCGTCTGTCGGGCCGCCGTGTCCGTGTCGGCGGCCAGCTGGTCGCGCATCCGAGCGGCGGCGAGCCGCTGCCGCGCGGGCTCGCGCCGCTCGGCCAGCTGGTCGGCGCGGTTCGCGGCGTCCTGCGCGGACTCGATGCGCGTCTGGAGCGCGACGCGGGTCTCCTCCCACTCGCCGAGCCAGGCCTCCGCCTCCAGCCGGACATCGTCGTCGGCGCGCTCCTGACGGTCCAACTGGGCGCGCTCGTCCACGAGTTCGGCCAGCCGCCGCTCGCCGCGACGGGCCGATTCGAGCCCGCCCAGCTCCTCGGCGACCCGGCGCGCGGCGGTGGCGAGCCCCACCGCACCGGCATCGGCGAAAGCGCCCTGCGCCGGGGAATCAGCGACGTCTGCGAACGCATCCCGCAGCAGCTCACGCGCGCGTACCTGTGCCGTGGCCGCCTGCCGGTGCTCGGCGTCGGCCGCCTCCCGCAGCTCCAGAGCGGGTGCCACGACCTCGGCCTTGCGGCCGCGCTCCATGCGCGCCTGTGCCTGACGGTGGGCGTCGGCCCGCTCCTCCAGCAGCCCAGCCCGCTCCCGCGCCTCGGCGAACCGCCGCTGCAGGCGGGCCACTTCGCGTACGTCGGCCAGCGCACGCTCGGCGGCCGCCTGGGCGGACTCGGCGGCCAAGAGGCCGCAGTGGGCGATGGTGAGCTGCTCGCGGGCGGTGCTGCGGGCGACGGCAGCGGCGCCGAGGATGGCCTCGGCGAGGCCCGGCTCACCCGGTGCGAGTTCGGGCAACCGCATCGCGTCGCCCGCCGCCTGCTGCATGCGGTGCGCATCGGCCAGCAGCGCGGCGTCGCCCTCCCGCACCTGCGCCTCGGCGCCCCTGCGGCGCTCGGCGAGACGCTTCTCGACCTCGGCGAAGCGATGGGTGTCGAAGAGACGCCCCAGCAGCTTGCCGCGGGCCTCGGCGTCGGCGCGCAGGAAGCGCGCGAAGTCGCCCTGCGGCAGCAGCACGACCTGGCAGAACTGCTCGCGGCTCATGCCGAGCAGCTGGGTGATCTCCTCGCCGATCTCCTGGTGCGAGCGGCTGAGGTCCTTCCAGGAGCCGGGCTGCGCGTCGTACTCGCGCAGCCAGCTCTGCGCCTTGTCGAGCGTGGTTCCCGAACCGCGCTTCTTGGCGCGCTCCCAGGGCGGCTGACGTGTGACCTCCAACCGGCGTCCGGCAATGGTCAGTTCGAGGCGGACCTCGGTGCGGGTGCCGGCCTCGGCGTGGTCGCTGCGCAGGGTCATGCCCTGGCCGCTCTGCCGGGCGCCGGGCACGGAGCCGTAGAGCGCGTAGCAGACGGCGTCCAGGACGGAGGTCTTGCCGGCGCCGGTCGGTCCGTGCAGAAGGAAGAGGCCGGACAGGGACAGCGTGTCGAAGTCGACGGTCTGGGAGCCGCCGAACGGTCCGAACGCCGTCATGTCGAGGCGATGCAGCCTCACCGCGCCACCTCCCGCACGGTCTCGTCCGCCCGTACGGCATCGAAGGCGTCCCGCAGCACGCCCTGCTCGTGCGCGTCGGGACCGGCCCCGCGCACATGCGCCACGAAGTCCTCCGCGATCTCCTGATCGCTGCGGCCGGCGAGCCGCTGCGCATACGACACGTCGGGATCCTCCGGCGCCCGCTCGGGGGCGAAGGCGAGGCTGAGTGTGTGCGGGAAGCGTTCGGCGAGGCGGGCCATGGGGTCCGCCGGGCGCACCGCGTCCGTGAGCGTCGCCTCGATCCACGCCTCCTCGTGCCGGGTGAGCCCGGGATCGGCGAGCAGTTCCTCCAGCGTGCCCCGGATCCGGGCCAGCGCGCGGGGCACCGGGCAGTCGACGCGCTCGGCCGTGACCGCGCCCTCGGCGTCCAGGTCGACGAGCCACATGCTCTTGCGGTGGTCGGCTTCGGAGAAGGAGTACGGCAGCGGCGAGCCCGAGTAGCGGACACGCTCGGTGATGGTCTGGCAGCCGTGCAGATGGCCGAGCGCCGCGTAGTCGACACCGTCGAAGACCCCGGCGGGCACCGCGGCCACCCCGCCGATCGTGATGTCCCGCTCGCTGTCGCTGGCCTGGCCGCCCGTGACGAAGGCGTGCGCCAGGACGACCGACCGGGTGCCACGCGGGCGCGTGGCGAGGTCGGCGCGCACGCGGTCCATGGCGGCGGCGAGCACGGCCTCGTGCCCGGGCTTCTCGACGCCGAACTCGTCCTTCACCAGGGCGGGTTCGAGATAGGGCAGACCGTAGAAGGCGACGTCTCCGGAGTCGTCCCGAAGTACGACCGGCGTGCCGCACGCCGACGGCTCGGTCCGCAGATGGATACCCGCGCGGCCGATCAGCCCCGCTCCCACACCGAGCCGACGTGCCGAGTCGTGGTTCCCGGAGATCATCACCGTCGGCACGCCGAGGTCGGCGAGCCGGTGCAGGGCGTCGTCGAACAGCTCGACCGCGGCGAGCGGCGGCACCGCCCGGTCGTACACGTCTCCCGACACGACCACGGCGTCGACGCCGCGCTCGCGCACGGTCGCGACGAGGTGCCCGATGAACCCGGCCTGGGCACCGAGCATGTTGACCCGGTGGAACGCCCTGCCGAGATGCCAGTCGGAAGTGTGCAGCAGTCTCATGATCCCCGAGACTAACGGCCGGGTCTGACAGCACGGTCAGTTACTCCCGTTATCGTCCCGCGCCCGACTGCACCTGTGTCGCCGGGCCGACTGCCCGACGACACCCTGGGGCACCGGTTGGTCAGGAAGCGGAACGGAACCGAGCAATCCTGGCCGCATCCCGATCAGGAAGCGGCGCATTCCAGCCATAGTGAGAAGAAGCACTCCGGGTCCGACGGACGCCGCCCTACAGTTTCTCCCCTGTTCAGGCAGGACTTCGGGGGAACGGCATGGATCCAGTGACGGCCGTCGCAGCGGCAGGTGTGGCGCTCGTGGTCAAGGGAGCGTTGGAGAGTGCGGGGCAGGAGGCCGGCCGCTCGGGCTGGGCCGGAGGTGCCCGGCTGGTGGAGCGGATCCGCGCACGGTTCCGTGGCAACGCGGCAGCGGAGCAGGCCTTGGAGCAGGTGACCGGCTCCCCCGACGACGAGAACGCTCAACAGGACCTTCAGCGCCAGCTCGCCGGGCACATGATGCTCGACTCGGATTTCGAGGCGGAGATCCGCAAGCTGGTCGACGAGGCCGTCGCCGCGCAGGGCCGGTCCGGTCCGCAGATCAGTGCGGGGCTGATCAAGAACGCCCAGGTGTTCAACGGCAAGGTCGAAATCCAGGGGAACTGGACGACGTCGTAGCACCACCGACGTCGTGAGGCCGTGTCGGCCGGGACCGTCCGGTCCGACGTCGGCACGTCCGCCTTCCCCGCGTCCCGATCCGCACGCGCGGGCACGTTCCGTGCACCGACACCACTGCTGATCCGAAGGCCGAAAAGACCAGAACATGAGCGAGGACAGCGCCCCCGAGAGTGCCCGGCCCGCAGCCGGTACGGGGGACCGCAGAGACGATCCGCCACGAGGCAAGAACAAGGAAGACACCAAGCGGGCCGCCGTCGACGAGGACGCGGCGGAGCCGAAGAAGGACGTCGAGACCCCCGGCACCGAGGCACCTCGGACGGATGCCGAGGTGCACGACGGGCCGGTCAGCGAGAAGGACGCGCTGCTTTCGCTGGCCGAGGGGTACGGGCGGGACGACGCCGAGCGGTCCGAAGCGCTGCGTGCCGGGGCCATCGCCGACGAGATCGCCCGCCGGCTGAGCGCCGACGCCTCCGGTACCCGCATCGGCACGCTCGCTCTCTTCAACGCGGACGTGAGCTTCGGCGGGGGCTTCCACGCCGGCGGCGCCCGTGCCGGCGGGCCGCGGCCGGGCGGAGTGTCCGTGCTGGCCATGGACGCGGCCGACATCGCCGACCACACCGAACTGTTCGTCGTGCCCGAGGCCTACGGCGAGGCGCTGGACGCCCTGTGCGAGCGACGGGTGCTCGTGCTCACCGGTGCGCCCGGAAGCGGCAGGGAAGCCGCGGCGGTGAACCTGCTCGGGGAGGCCCTGGCCATGGACGGCGGCGGGGCGGGCTGCCACCGGCTGCTGACCCCCGCCGCCGTGCTGGAGGTGAGCTGGGACCCGCCGGTGAAGCACTCGGGGTACCTGGCAGCGCTCGACGACGGGTCCGCCGTCGTCGAGAAGTTCGCCTCCGCCTTCCTCAGCGGGCACTCCCACGGGACGGCACAGTGGGCCGCGGTGGTCGCCACGCTGCGCGCCACCGGCTGTTTCCTGGTCCTGACCGGCGGGCACGACCTGGAGGTCCTCGCGGGCGGCCCGGGAGGCGACCAGGTGGCCCGGCACGCGCTCACTCCCGTGGACCCGCTGGCCGTCGTCGAACGCCGGGTCCTCGGTCACAGCGGCGGCGCGGACGCCTCCGCCGACCTCCACTCGCTGCTCGAGCGCACCGGCGCCACCACCGCCCTGCGCGAGCAGCCCTCGGCCCGCAACGCTGCCCGGCTGGCCTCCGTGATCCGCGCCGATGCCGATGTGGCCGCCGCCGTGGCCCAGCTGCGGGACCCCAGTGAGCAGGTGCGCGCCTGGTTCAACCAGTACGGCGCCCCGGACGCCGTGGCGTTCGCGCTGGCCGCTGCCGTGCTCGAGGAGTGCGGCTACCTCACCGTCGCGGACGCCGCGATGAAGCTGCGGGCGGCCCTCAGCGAACCCGAACCCGCCCCACCCGATGTGAGGTTCGGGGACCGGCTCGGACACGAGCAGCAGTGGATCCGGCTGGACCTGCCCGCGGCGGGCGGTTTCGGGGCCCCGCGGGTCCGGTTCCGCAACGCGCTGCTGGGCCAGGTCATCCTCGCCTACGCCTGGAATCTGCTCGACGGCCGCCGTGACGCCGTCCTCGACTGGCTTCGTCAGCTGCTGAGCCATCGTGACCTGGACGTGCGTGCCCGGGCCGCGGTCGCGGCGGGCGTGCTGGCGCTTGCCGATCCGCACCATGCGGTGCACCGGTTCCTGACGACGTGGGCGGGCAGTACGTCCTGGCCGTTGCGGCAGGCCGCCGCCACCGCGCTCAGTGTGGCGGGAAGCCGCCCGGAGACGGCGGAGGCGGTGTGGGAAGTGCTGCACCAGTGGGCGCGCGGCGACGCCTCCGCCTACCAGCGCCGGCTGGCGGGGACGGCGGCCAACGCGGTCGGCGGGCTGCTCGGCCGTACGGCGCCCGGGCGGGCCGTGGCCGTGTTGCGCAGTGCGCTGGACCGGGAGGACGACTGGGGCACCCTGCCGTCCGTGGCATGGGGCGGCGTCCACCTCATCCACCAGGGGCAGACCTCCGCGGTGCTGGACGCCTATCTGGAGTGGTCCGAGCCGCAGGACCTGTCCCCCATGGTCGTCAAGTCGCTGTCGGCGTTCGTGTTCGCCGTCTCCCAGCCGTACGAGGAACCGGTCCTCGACGTCGGCGGCAGCGGACACGCCCGTGTGCCGGGCGTGCCTGTTCTCCTGACCGAGCTGCCGCGCCACCGTGAGCGGCTGGCGGAGCTGTGGGCGCGTGCCCTGGCCCGGCGCCCGGTGCAGGACGCCGCCCTGGACGCGCTGCACAAGTGGATCGACGACTTCGCGGTCAAGTCCTCCGGTTCCCTGGACGCCGTCGAGGCACTGCTGCTGTCCGTGTCCCGCCGGCCCGGCCGGCACCGCGAGCGGCTGACGTGGTGGCTGGACAAGTGGGCCCGCGACCGCGAGCGGCCTTCGGCGGGAGCCGCCCGCCTGCTGCGCACGCTCGACCGCTCCAGGTCCAGGTGAGCGGCCTCGTACCACCCGCATTCGCAACAGCACTGAAAAGAGAGGGGGAGACATGGAGGAGCAGACCTACGACCCGGTCCTGAGCATCGACGACGTCCCCAAGTGGCGGCTGGTGAACCCGTTGCGGCCACCGGCTCCCGGCCGGGCCCTGGTTCTCGTCCGGGACAGCGGTCCGTCGCTGACGGTCCGCAGCGGCGAGGAAATACCCTCGTCACGGTTCGGGGCCTACCTCAGTGTGTTCACGGTCGACATGGCGGAGCACCGGCTGATCCTGGACATCCCGCTGCTCAGCCGCGATCCCACGTTCTCCTTCCGCAGCCGGGTGGACCTCGTGTGCCGGGTCGCCGACCCCGCCGAGGTGGTCGCCCGCGGGATCCGTGACATGAGCGGCGCGCTCTACGGCTTTCTGCGCAAGACGATGCGCTCGGTCGCCCGGGACTACGACATCGCCGAGTTCCACCAGGCCGAGATGGCGCTGAACGCCGCGCTGGCCGGGTTCAGCGGCGACGACGCGATCCGGCTGCGCAACCTGCAGATCGAACTCCTCGTCGACGAGGACGAGATCGCCGCCAGCGGGCGGGAGTTCCGGGACGTCGTACGCGAGACACGGCTGGAGGGCATGCGCCGCAAGCGGCACCTGGACATGATCCGCGAGGAGGGCGTCGACGGTCTGATCGCCGGGATCATGGAGAAGGAGGGCCCGCGCGCCGCCCTGGCCTGGATCGAGAAGGGCGAGGCGGAGAAGCGGGAGGTCCGGCGCGAGGTGATGCGCATGGTCCTGGAGCGCGGCGACGCCGACCGGGAGCCCTTCGAACAGGCGGAGCTGGAGCGGGCCGTCCTGGACGAGGTGCTCAGGGACGGTGACGGCCTGTTCGAGACAGCCACCCGGCGCGGGCGCCTGAGCGGCACCCTCGCGCGAGCCCTGGAACCCGGCGGCGACGGCGACGACCGGGACCTGCGGGACCGGGAACCCGAACCGCTCAAGGGCGAGGTCCTGCGGGAGCGGTACGACGACGGTTCGGACTTCGGCACGGACCGCGCGCGGCCGCGCGGCGATGGGGGTACGCCCCGTTCGCGGCTGTCCGGTTCCGGCGGCCGGCGCTCCGGCTCCGCGCCCGCCGGACCACCTGCCGGACCACCCGCTGACGAACCGTTGCCGGGACCCTTCGGCGGAGGTGCGGACGACCGGTCGACGGAACGCCGCGCGGACACCCCGGGCGGCCGCGCCGAGGACAGCGGCAGGACACGGCCCTGGCGGGAGCCGACGGCCGACACGGAGAGCGAAGGCGCCGGGAGGACAGGCGACGACCACCGTTCCGACCGCGCCACCGGCGACCGTCGCGGCGACGGCGGCACGGACCGGGACAGCGGCGGACGCACCGACCGTCGCAGCGACGACACCGCGCCGAGGGTGAGCCGCGTCCGCGGAACCGCCAAGCAGCGCCGCCCGGACGCGTCCGACGGCAAGGGGGAGCGACGATGACCCACTACGACCACTCGGCCCAGTCCCCGCTACCGACCGGCACACGGCCGCCGTACACGCCGCAGCCACATCCGGATTGGCCCCCCGTGCCTTCGCGCGGGCCGCAACCCCCGTCTCCGGACGCGGTGTCCCCGGCGCTTGCCGCCCCACCCGACAGTGCGCGGTCCGCACTGGACGGCGCCCCCGCGGACCGACCGGTACCCCAGCGGATCTGGTGCGTCGACGACGACCGTTTGGGTCTGCTGGCGATGTCCGTGTGGAGCGAGCAGGTCCCGGGCCGCGGCGAGGACGCGGAGCCGTTCGTCGCGTTCCACACGCAGAGCCAGCAGGGCGTGCTCGCGGTCTTCGACGGCTCGGGCGGCGCCGGGGCGGCACCGGCGTGGCAGGCGTCCGACGGGGAGTACCGCACCGGTGCCTGGGTCGGCGCGCGGGTGGCACGGCTGGCCACGGACGTCTGGTTCCACGACGTGGTGGACGGCGAGCCGGCCGCGCCGGAGACCCTGCACGACTACCTCCAGTTCTTCCAGGAGCGCGCCCCACAGCGCCGCAGCAAGATCAGCGGCACCATGCGCCGCCAACTGCCCACCACCCTGGCCGCCGTGCACTACCGCGTGACCCATCCCCAGGGCCGGCCACAACTGGAGCTGAGGCCGCTGTGGGCCGGCGACTCTCGCGCGTACGTGCTGCGCCCCGGGTCCGGGCTGCGGGTGCTCACCCGCGACCACACCCGGGAGAGCGACGCCCTGGAACTGCTGCGCACGGACCCGCCGATGACCAACCTGGTGTGCTCGGACCGGGACTTCGAGATCGACAGCCAGCAGCTGACGTATTCGCTGCCCTGTGTTCTGGTGGTCGCGACGGACGGGTTCTTCGGCTATGTGCACACCCCCGCCGACTTCGAAGTGCTGCTGCTGCGCACCCTGGCCGGGGCAGGCACCGCCGAAGAGTGGGCCGACCTGATCCGCCGAGAGGTGCAGTCCTACACGGCGGACGACGCCTCGCTCGCGATCGTGGCCCTCGGCTACGGCGGCTTCCAGCAGCTGCGGGACCGGTTCGCGGACCGACTGCAGACGCTGACCGATCGCTACCTCCGCAACCGTCCGCAGGGCCTGGACCTTTCCTCTCCCGTACGGGGCGAGTCGGGACCCGGCCCGGTGCCGGCGCCGGAGGATCCCGCGGACCTGCCGGCCCGTGTACGCGCCTGGCAGGACCAGACCTGGCACTCCTACCGCGCCGACTACGAGACCCATCTGCCCCCGGCACCCGAGGAGCGCATGTGAAGCAGGGCGATGTCATCGGGGGCTACCGCATCGTCAGCGAGCCCACGAACGCCAACGGCGGCAAATGCATATGGGCCTTCGCCGAGAAGGACGGCCACCAGTACTTCATCAAGCGGTTCCTGGAGCCCAAGCGCCCCCGCGACGACGCGGCCGACTCGGCGAGCGTACGGATCCGGCGGCAGCTGGCCCGGGAGTTCGAGGAGCGGCACCGCACGATCATGAACCGGCTGCGCCCGGACGCACGCGGCGGGGGCAACCTGGTCCTGGCCACCGACTTCTTCCACGAGGGCAGCACCTACTACAAGGTCACCGAGCGGATCGACACCTCCAGCCTGGAGAAGCCGCAGGCCCTGGAGCCCCGCCACAAGCTGGTGCTGCTCAAGACCCTCGGCAACAGCCTGCAGCAGTTGCACGACATCGACATCGTGCATGGCGACCTCAAGCCGCTGAACGTACTGGTGCAGAAGCGGCCCGACGCCACCTTCCACACGGCGAAGCTGATCGACTTCGACGACTCCTACGTCTCCGGAAACCCGCCGGAGCCCGACGACATCGCGGGCGACTCGGTGTACGGAGCGCCGGAATGGCGCCGGTACATGCAGCGCGACGGCTCGGTCGGCCCCGATCAACTGACCTGTGCGGTGGACGTCTTCGCACTCGGGCTGATGACGCACCTGTACCTGACGGGCGAACTGCCGCACCACGACGGGCGGTACGGCTCACCTGCCGATGCCGTCAGCGCGGGCGAGCTCCTCGACCTGGACACCCGGCTGTCGAACGAGATGCTCGGCCTGCTGCGCGCCATGACCGCCCGGGCCCCGCACAGCCGTCCACGGATCGCGACGTTCCTCAAGACGCTGTCCGACCCGAAGGTGTGCGCCCTCCAGCACCGGCGCCCGGGCACGGCCAAGACGGCCTCGCCCGCTTCGGCGACGGATGCCGCGAAGCCGTCGGGACCGCGCACCAGCCGGATCAAGACCAACTTCTCCTCGCGCCCGCGCCCCGCGACACCCCCGCCGGAGCCGCCCCGGCCGGCCGCCGCGGAGGACACGCCCGCACCTCCCGTGACCCCGCCGGCCGCCGACGGCCCGGTCGAACGGACCTCGCGCGTCCGCATCAACCTCGGCGACCGCGGCCGGCGCCGCGACTCGTCCTGAGCCCACGACCGGCAACGACCCGACGCACCCGCCCGAACCACCCAGGAGACCTCGTATGACCAACTCCGAGCAGTACCAGGGGAATCTGCAGTACGCCGTCGACATCGTGCTGTGCGTCGACGCCACGGGCAGCATGCACCCCGTCCTCGACACCGTGAAGTCGAGCGCGTTGCAGTTCCACGACCGGCTCGACGACGTGATGGCCAAGAAGGGCAAGGCAATCAGTCAGCTACGGCTGAAGGTCATCGCCTTCCGTGACTTCGGCGACGACCCCTCGACCGCCATCCAGCAGACCGACTTTCTCCAACTGCCCTCGCAGGCAGGCAACTTCGAGGACTTTGTGCGCGGCATCGACGCCTCGGGCGGCGGTGACATCCCCGAGTCGGGCCTGGAGGCGCTCGCCCTGGCGATCAACTCGCCGTGGGAGACGGGTCTGGACCGCAGGCGTCATGTCATCGTGATGTTCACCGACGCCCCGGCCCACGCGCTGGGCACGCACGCGGCCACCCAGTCGTATCCGGCGAGCATCCCGCGCAGCATGGACGACCTGTTCGAGCAGTGGGGGTACTCCCGCAGCCAGACCGCGGTGATGGAACAGTCGGCGAAGCGTCTGGTGCTGTTCGCACCGGACCTGGCGCCCTGGTCCGATCCGATCGCCGAGGAGTGGGACCTCACCCTGCACTTCGCCTCCAAGGCAGGTCAGGGACTGGAGGAGTTCGAGATGGACGAGATCATCGAAACGATCGCGAACAGCCTGTGAGGTTCGACTGGCCGGATTTCACGCTGGAGTGCCGCGAGGACGACCGTCTGCTCTTCGTGTGGCGCCGTTACAGCCGCATCGAGTCGAACGTGCGCCACTGCACCCGCCTACGGCTGCTCCCGCCGGGCTCCGACGGACTGTCCCAGTGGATCTTCCACCTGCGCTTCCCCGAAGGGCCGACGCCCGGCCTCCTCGTGGTCCGGGTGGACGTCCCGGCCGACCGGCTTCAGGAGGCGCAGGACTTCACCGATCTGCTGCGACGCCGCTTCGACATCCCCGAACAGGCTCCCGACGGCGCCGAGGACGAGGAGCTGCGCCGGGTGCCCCTGGACGGGCCCGAGTGGATCGCCGCTCCCGCGTCGAACGCGTCGGAGGAGTTGTTCACGACCGTGATGGCCCGCGCCCAGGGCGACACGGGCTGACGGCACCGCGGCACGGAGACGAGAGGGAGGGCAGGAGAAGGTGGCGGCATCGGCCAACTGGCGTTGCGCGGACTGCGACACGTTCAACAAGCCCGCGGAGGCGTCCTGCACGACCTGTGGCGGAACCCGGCGCGGCAGCGCGACGCCGGCGGCCCCTGCGGCGCCGAAACCATCCGCCACAGCGCGGCCCAAGACGGGTCCGAAGCCGGCGGGTTCCGGCGGAGGTGGCGCCAAGCGGCCCGGGGGCGGTGCCCGCCCGCCCGGCGCCTGGCGCTGCTCGGAGTGCGACACGAACAACGCGCGCACCGACCTGTCGTGCATCGGGTGCACCACGCCCTGGAAGGCGGCGGCGAAGCCGAGCACCCCGAAGCCGTCACCGTCCGGGGCGACGGGCACCGCGGGCGCGAAGAAGGCCACGCCCCGCACGACGACGCCCAGGAAGTCCGCGTCGTCGTCGCCCTCGACACCCCGAAGTACGCCGAGGAGTACGCCCAGAAGCACACCGAGGAGCACACCCCGGAGTACGCCGAGGACCTCGCGGCCCGCCGGCACCGCGTCCGGGACGGCCGGGCCGGGTGCCGGGGAAGGAGTGTTCTTCCCGTCGACCGGGACCACGGGCTACCGCCCGACCGCACCCCACACCCCGGTCACCCCACCGGTCCACACCCCACCGCCGCTCTACACGCCGCCTCCCGGACCCCGTTACACCACACCGCCCAGGCCCGCGAAGAGCGGCGGCCGGCTCCGCGGCTGCTTCGGGCTCCTGGTGGGGTTCTTCCTGCTCAGCGCGTTGGTGCGCGGCTGCGACGGCCTCCTCGACTCCGGCGGCTCGGACTCGGACGGAAACGACGGCACGACCGTCGCCGCCACCTGTCCCGACCGCATCGCCGCCGAACTCCCCGACGGGGACGGCGCCGAGCTGGTCCAGGCGTACCGCACGAAGAACAAGCAGATCACCCTGTGCCGCACCACATCCGGATCGCTGTACTACTACGGCGAGTTCAGCGACGGGCGCGAGCAGGGCATCGCGATGGAGGCGGAGGAGACGAGCGACGGCTACGAGGCCCGCAACGGCGAGTATCTCTATGTCATCGAGGGCGGCGTCGTGACGATCTACCAGTCGGGCACGCAGATCGGCGAGGAGGACGTGACCCCGGAGCCCTCACCGTCGTGACTCACGCGTCCCCGTACGCCTCTCCCCCGAGCGCGAACCCCGCAGTCCCCGCCGTCGCATCCGCCAGCCACGCACGGAACGCCTCCACGTCGGCGTCCGGCAGGCCGATCTCGATCGTGACCGCCTCCCCGTAGTGCACGCCCCGCACCTCGCGCCCGGTCGACCGCAGGTCGTTCTCCACCTTGCCCGCGCGCTGGTGGTCGACGGTCACCGAAGCCAGTCGGAAACGGCGCCGGGTGATCGTGCCGAGGGTGTCCAGCGCCTCGCCGACCGCGCCGCCGTAGGCACGGATCAGTCCGCCCGCGCCGAGCTTGACGCCGCCGTAGTAGCGGGTGACGACGGCGACGACGTAGCGCATGTCGCGGCGCAGCAGCATCTGCAGCATGGGGACGCCGGCCGTGCCGCCCGGTTCGCCGTCGTCACTGGCCTTCTGGATCGCGGCGTCGGCGCCGATGACGTAGGCCCAGCAGTTGTGGGTCGCGTCCGCGTGCTCCTTGCGGACGGCTGCGAGGAAGTCCTGGGCCTCCTTCTCGGTGGCCGCCGGGGCGAGCGCACAGATGAAGCGTGAGCGGTTGACCTCGGTCTCGTGCACGCCCGCGTGGGCGACTGTGCGGTACTCGTCCTGCATCCGGCCAGCCTATGCGCAGCGCCCGCGCCGGCCGCGCGGGAGGGGTTCGCCAGGCGTCTCACTTCTTCTTGCCGCGTGCCACCATCACGCCCGTCAGCAGTGCGGTGCCGGGCGCGAGGGCGCTCCAGGTGGTGCCGTGCCAGGCGAGGACGGCGATCGCCGAGGTGGGGAACTTGGTCCGGACGTCGTCCAGTGTGTCGTCGAGGCCGTCCCCGGCGAGTTCGAGGACGAGCTCCTCCAGGCCGGGGTTGTGCCCGATCAGGAGCAGCGTGGCGACCTCGGGGGACGCCTCGTGCACGACTTCCAGCAGCTCGGGCACCTCCGCCGCGTACACCCGCGGATCATGGCGCACCGGGGGCGGTGTGCCCCACTGGGCGGAGGCCAGTTCCCAGGTCTGGCGGGTGCGCACAGCGGTGGAGCACAGGGCGAGGTCCGGCAGGCAGTCGGCGTCGGCGATCATCCGGCCCGCCACCGGGGCGTCGCGCCGGCCGCGCGGGGCGAGCGGGCGCTCGTGGTCGGCGACGCCGTCCGGCCAGGCGGACTTGGCATGCCGCAGGACGACCAGGCGGCGCAAGGGGCCCGCTCCGAAGTGTGCGGTCACGACAGGGCTCCCAGGTCGTGGGTGAGGTCGAGGCCGAGGAGGCGGTCGGCGTAGGCGTAGGTCTCGAAGCGGGCGCCGTCCGGCAGGTCGGGCGCGCTCTCCACCCAGCGCAGCACCCCGAGCACCCCGGGCACGTCGAGGTCGTCCTCCCAGGCGGTGCGCAGCTCCGCCCGCACCTCGTCGGGGATGGGCCGCGACGGCTGCCGGGCCCAGGCGGCGACGGCGCGGCGCCAGCGTACGAGGGTGTCGTGGGCGTCGCTGAGAGCGGCCGCGTCGAGCTGCACGGGCACGCTTCTGCGCCGGGACAGCAGGACGAGGCGCAGGGCGGCGGGGTCGGCGTCCTCGGGGGGTGCATCCGAGTGGGCCGGGGCCACGGCGAGCCGTACGCCGTCCGGCTGCGCGCCGCCCTCGCGTACGACGTGGATGACCTGCGCCTCGCCCAGGCCCGAGGCGGGGTCCCGGCCGTCCTCGAAGGGCCGCACGCCCAGCGCCGCGGCGCCGGCCCTGAGCTCGGCCTGCTCGCGTTCCGCGTCGAGCAGCGCCCAGACCGGCGTCCCGCCCAGCTCCAGGGCGCGGAAGAGGAGATCCGCGGCCAGCAGCACCCGCAGGGCGGTGATGTCGAAGCCCTCCGTGTGCGCCTCGATGCGGGTCAGGCCCCGGCGGGCGGGCGCGGCGTCGACGGGTTCGCCGGTTCGGGCGTCGATGATGCGCAGCACGGAGTGAGCGTAGGCGCACTGGCGGTCGTCCGCAGCCATCCGGGCCGCTTTGCGGGCCGCGTGGCGGGAGTCGGTTCGGTCGGGAGTTCGCTGGTCGTCCGTGTCGTACCCGGGCATCGCCACCCCCTGCGGTGCGGACTGCCCGAACGGTACTGCGCGTCTGCCCGAGCGGACAGGAGTTCGGTCCGGGGCATTCGGAAAGGCCGGGGAAGTCGGTGCGCCGGCCCGCGCCGGGGAATCCTCGCGGGCCGTCGGCCGTTGTGCCTGGTGACGGAGATCGACAGCGGTTCTACGAAGCACGAGGGGGCCTGTGGTGTACGGCGACGAGGCTGCGGTTCGCAAGATCCTGACCGAACTGGGCGACACGTGGGCCATCGTGGGCCTGTCGTCGAACCAGCGCCGGGCGGCCTACCGGGTCGCCGAAGTACTCCAGCGCTACGGCAAGCGCATCGTGCCGGTCCATCCGAAGGCGGAGACGGTCCACGGCGAGCAGGGCTACGCCTGTCTGGCGGACATCCCGTTCGACGTGGACGTGGTCGACGTCTTCGTGAACAGCGATCTCGCGGGCCCGGTCGCCGACGAGGCGGTCGCCAAGGGCGCCAAGGCGGTCTGGTTCCAGCTGGATGTCATCGACGAGGCGGCGTACGACCGCACCCGCGCGGCCGGCCTGGAGATGGTCATGGACCGCTGCCCGGCGATCGAGATACCCCGCCTGGGCTAGCGGCGGCTCATCCGCGTCGGCTCGGCCCGGCCGGCCCCGGAACCCTCCCCTCCCCAGGCCGGCCGCCCGCATAATGCTCGGGTGACCTCCACTTCCCCCCACCACAACTCCAGCCCCGCGCGGCGCTTTCCGGTCGTGGTCGTGGGCGCCGGACCGGCCGGCCTCACCATCGGCAACATCCTGCGGGCGGCGTCCGTCGACTGTCTGGTCCTGGAGATCGAGACGCGCGAGTTCATCGAGCAGCGGCCGCGCGCCGGGGTGCTAGAGGAGGGGGCGGTCCGCGGCCTCCAGCGGCGGGGCCTCGCGGAGAACCTGCTGGCGCGGGCGCAGCGGCACACCGAGTGCGAGTTCCGGTTCGCCGGGGAGCGCTACCGGTTGGAGTACTTCGATCTGACGGGGGTTCACCACTGGGTATACCCGCAGCAGTTCCTGGTAACGGACCTGGTGCGGGAGTACGTGGACGTGCGGGGCGGGGACATCCGCTTCGGCGTCCAGGACGTGGAGCTGCACGACCTCGACACCGACCACCCCTCGGTGTCTTACACCTGCCCCGAGACGGGTCTGAGAGAGGTGGTGCACTGCGACTTCGTCGCGGGCTGCGACGGCGCGCGCGGCGTCACGCGTACGGCGCTGCCCGCCGGCCGGGCGCAGATCGCCCGCAGCGACTACGGCATCGGCTGGCTCGCGCTGCTCGCTCAGGCGCCGCCGTCCTCCGACTGTGTCCTGTTCGGCATGCATCCGAACGGGTTCGCCGGGCACATGGCGCGCAGCCCCGAGGTGACCCGCTACTACCTCGAGTGCCCGCCCGGCGACAGCCCGGAGAACTGGTCGCACGAGCGCGTCTGGACGGAGCTGCAGCAGCGGCTGGGCGCGAACGGCGTGCCGCCGCTGACGGAGGGGCGGCTGATCGAGAAGCGCGTCCTCGACATGCACAACTACGTCGTCGAGCCGATGGTGTTCGGCCGTCTCTTCCTGGCCGGCGACGCCGCCCATCTGACGGCCCCCATCGCCGCCAAGGGCATGAACCTCGCCCTGCACGACGCCTTCCTGCTCGGCGACGGTCTCGTCGCCCACGTCACGAAGGGCGACGGCGCCGGTCTGGACGCCTACTCGGCGACGTGTCTGAACCGGGTGTGGGACTCCCAGGAGTTCTCCCACTGGCTCTCCGACGTCTACCACGGCACGTCATCGGGTGACCCGTACCGCGCGGGCACCACCCTCGCCCGGCTCCGCCGCATCTTCGACTCCGAGACTGCGGCGAGGGCGTTCGCGGAGCAGTACCTGGGCAGGCACACCGCCGGCTGAACGAGCGCCGGTGCGGGCGGCCGGGTCAGTCGTGCAGGGGCCGGTCGGTGAGCCGGTGGTCCGCCACGTTCAGCGCCTCGTCGACGAGACGGCGCAGATGGCCGTCGCCGAGGGAGTAGATCACCCGGCGGCCCTCCTTGCGCGTGTTCACCAGGCCGGCGAGCCGTAGCCGGGCCAGATGCTGGCTGACGGCCGGACGGGCCGCGCCGCAGGCCTCCGTGAGCGTGGTGACGTCGGCCTCGCCCGACGTCAGTGCGTGCAGCAGCGTGAGCCGGGTGCGGTCGCCGAGCAGGGCCAGGAGTTCGGCGGCGAGCGCGAACTGTTCCTCGCCCGGGGTGCGCGGATGCGCATCGTGCGCAGTTGATAGGTGCATGCGTGCGCTCATACGCACATAATGGCGTCGTGGGCGGTCCGCGTCCACACCCGCGCACCGGAAGGGGTCCGCCGTGAGCGACCGGCACGAGCACGCACATGGTCGGGAGCACCGTCACAGCCACCCCCACCACGCCCACGATCCGCATCCGCACCCGCACTCCCCCACCGGCGCCGGACTCCGCCACCGCCTCACTCATCTCCTCAAGCCGCACTCCCACGAGACGGCCGACAAGCTCGACTCCGCCCTGGAGTCCTCGGCCCGCGGCATGCGCGCCCTGTGGGTGTCGCTGGCGGTGCTCGGTGTGACGGCGCTCCTCCAGGCGCTCGTGGTGGTCGCCTCGGGTTCGGTGGCGCTGCTCGGCGACACGGTGCACAACACGGCGGACGCGCTGACCGCCGTACCGCTCGGGATCGCCTTCGTGCTGGGCCGGCGCGCGGCGACCCGCCGCTTCACCTATGGCTATGGACGGGCCGAGGACCTCGCGGGCATCGCCATCGTGCTGACGATCGCCGCGTCCGCGGCCTTCGCGGCATGGACGGCCGTCGACCGCCTGCTCGACCCGCGCCCGATGGAGCAGATCCCGGCGGTGGCGGTGGCGGCGCTCGTCGGGTTCGCGGGGAACGAGTGGGTGGCCCGGTACCGGATGCGGGTGGGCCGCGCCATCGGGTCGGCGGCCCTGGTCGCGGACGGTCTGCACGCCCGTACGGACGGATTCACCTCACTGGCCGTCCTGTTGAGCGCCGGGGGTGCGGCGCTGGGGTGGCAACTCGCGGACCCGATCGTGGGGTTGGCGATCACGGCCGCCATCCTGCTGGTGCTGCGGGACGCGGCGCGCGAGGTGTTCCGGCGGGTGATGGACGCCGTGGACCCGGCCCTGGTGGACCGGGCCGAGCAGGCGCTGCGCGAGGTCGAGGGCGTGCGCGAGGTGGGCGAGCTGCGGTTGCGCTGGATCGGGCACCGGCTGCGGGCCGAGGTCGCGGTGGTCGTGGACGGCGAGGCGACGGTACGGCAGGCACACGCCATCGCCGTGGAGGCCGAACACGCCCTGCTGCACGCCGTACCCCGGCTCACCGCGGCCCTGGTCCACGCGGACCCGGCACCGGTGCCGGGCGAGGCGGATCCGCACCTGGCCCTGGCGCACCACACGGCCGTCTGAAGCGTCAGACCGCGACGCCGAGCCCTTCCAGGACGACGGCACCGGGAATCTCGGCGAACGCCTTGCCCGGCACCAGCAGTTTGCCGCGCCTGCGTCCGCTGCCGACCAGGACGTAGGGCAGATCGACGACGGCCGAGTCCACCAGCACCGGCCAGCCGTCCGGCAGTCCGAGCGGGGTGATGCCGCCGTACTCCATGCCGGTCTCGCCGGTGGCCGTGTCCATCGAGGCGAACGACGCCTTGCGGGCGCCGAGTTGGCGACGTACGACGCCGTTCACGTCGACCCGGGTGGTGGACAGCACGACGCAGGCGGCCAGTGTCGTCTCGCCGCCGCGCTTGCCGGCGACGACCACACAGTTCGCGGACTGTTCGAGCAGTTCTTGTCCGTAGTGCTCGACGAAGACGGCGGTGTCGGCCCACTGCGGGTCGGTCTCGACGTGGACGATTTGCTCGGCGGGGACGCTGCCGTGCCAGTTGCGTACGGCGTCGGCGACCGGGCCGATGAGTTCGTCGAGGCAGTCGGGGGCCGCGGTAGCGCTGTCGAAGTTTCCGATGGGTGCGTCCATGAGCGCACGCTAACAGGGCCGCCGACGCCGTCCGAGCGACGTCTCAGCGGGCGGGCGGGACCGAGACGGCCAGCATCCACTCGGTGGGGACGTCGCCCTGATTGCCGTAGGTGTGCGGGGCGTCGGCCTCGAAAGTGGCGCTCGCGCCGGCCGGCACGAGGTAGTCCGTGCCGTCGACGGTGAGGGTCAGTTCGCCCGCCGTGACGTGGACGATCTCGACGGTGCCGACGGGGTGCGGATCCGAGGCACTGCTCTCGCCCGGCATCACCCGCCAGTGCCACATCTCCAGCGGACCGGGCGCCTCGGTCCCGGCGAGGAGCCGGCTGTGGCTGCCCGCGTCGGTGTGCCACAGCCGCACGACCTGGTCGGCCGGGACGATCCGCACCTTGGGTCCCTGCTCGTAGTCGAGCAGCGTGGTGATGCTGATCCCGAGCGCGTCACCGATCTTGATCACGGTGCCGAGGCTGGGGTTGGTGCGGGCCTGCTCGATCTGGATGAGCATGCCGCGGCTGACACCCGCCCGGGCGGCGAGCACGTCCAGCGTGAAGCCGCGCACCGAGCGCCAGTGTTTGACGTTGCGCGCCAGGGACTGGGTCAGCAGGTCGAGGTCCGACACATTCCGTCCATCGTTGCGGAGTTCAATATTCTGAATGACAGGGTTTACCCGACTGCACTACGGTGAGGTGGACCCGATCGTGCACCGAACTGTACTGCGAGGCCACCATGACGGCACTCTTCGCCCTGGCCACCAGCCTGCTGTGGGGGCTGGCCGACTTCGGCGGCGGACTGCTGACCCGGCGCACCCCGGCGCTGACGGTGGTGGTCGTCTCGCAGGCGATCGCGACGGCGGTGCTCGGCGTGATCGTGGTGGCCACGGGCGCCTGGAGCGAGGCCGGCGACCATCTCTGGTTCGCGGTCGCCGCCGGTGTGGTGGGCCCGGTCGCCCTGCTCTGCTTCTACAAGGCACTCGCGCTCGGCCCGATGGGTGTGGTCTCCCCGCTCGGCACCGTGGGCGTGGCCGTCCCGGTCGGCCTCGGCCTCTTCCTCGGCGAGCGGCCGGGGCTGCTGCAGGTCGCGGGGATCGCGGTCGCCGTGCTCGGTGTCGTGCTCGCGGGCGGGCCGCAGCTACGGGGGGCCTCCGTGCAGCGGCAGGCCATCCTGCTCACCCTGGTCGCGGCCTTCGGCTTCGGCACGGTGTTCGCGCTGATCGCGGAGGCGTCGACCACCGTCACCGGCCTGTTCCTCGCGCTCTTCGTCCAACGCGTGGTGAACGTGACGGCGGGCGGCCTCGCCCTGTACGCCTCCTCGCGGCGGGGTCTCGCCGCCCTGCCCGACGGCGGTTTCCCCTGGCGGTCGCTGCCGGCGCTGGCCTTCGTGGGCCTCGCCGACGTCGCGGCGAACGGCACGTATGTGGTCGCCGCCCACCACGGCCCGGTGACCGTGGCCGCCGTGCTCGCCTCGCTCTACCCGGTGGTGACCGCCCTGGCCGCCCGCGGTTTCCTGCGGGAGCAGCTGCGCGCGGTGCAGGCGGCGGGCGCCGGGCTCGCGCTGGTGGGCACGCTGCTGCTGGCGACCGGCTGACTCAGGACTCCGCGTCCACTTCGGCGAGCCGGGCAGCCGCCTTCTCGTCCAGCTCCGCCAGCTTGGCCGCCGTCTCCTCGTCCAGCTCGGCCAGCGCCTGGAGCTGCTCGGGGGTGACGCCGTCGGGGATCGGCACGGGCGCCGGGGTGCGAAGCGGCGGCTGCCAGCCCTCGTCGGGCGTCCAGCGCCGTACGACCCGGGCGGGGGCCCCCGCCACCACGGCGTGGTCGGGCACGCTGCCGCGGACCACTGCGCCGGCCGCCACCACGACGTTCCTCCCGATCCGCGCGCCCGGCAGGATCACGGCCCCGGTGCCGATCCAGCACCCGGGGCCGATCTCGACCGGCTCCATGCGCGGCCACTGCTTGCCGATGGGCTCGTGGGGATCGTCGTAGGAGTGGTTGGTGGACGTGACGTAGACGTACGGCCCGAAGTAGCAGTCGCTTCCGATGGTGACCGTCGTGTCGGCGATGACATGGCTGCCGCGGCCCAGGACGACCCCGTTCCCTATGCGCAGGATCGGCTCCGGGCCCAGGTCGAGGTCGGGCATCAGACCGGCGGTCAGGGTCACCTGCTCGCCGACGATGCAGTGGGAGCCGAGGTGGATCCAGGGTTCGCCGAAGACCGTGCCCAGCGGGAAGGCCAGGCGGGTGGCCTCGCCGATCGAGCCGAAGCGGAAGCGGCCGGGGTGCTCGGCCGTCACCGAACCCGTGCGCTGCGCCCAGGCCCAGCCCGCGTGGACGGCGCGCTGCGCCAGTCGGCGTCGCCAGGATGAGAACGTGTTCTTGCGCATGAGCACCCGCTTACCGTACTGAGCATGCGGCGCCCTTACGCGGTGGAGGGGCTGTGATCTTCGCCCCAACGGGTGGCGGTAGCGTTCTGCCGTACCGCGGACGACAGGAGACGGTGATGACGCACACGGCGCTGATCAAGGGCATCGGCGGCAGGGAGCCGAAGATCGACGGCGAGGTGTTCGTGGCGCCGACGGCCTCGGTGATCGGGGACGTGACGCTGGATGCGGGCGCGAGTGTCTGGTACGGCGCGGTGCTGCGCGGCGACGTGGAGAAGATCTCCGTCGGCGCGAGCAGCAATGTGCAGGACAACTGCACATTGCACGCCGATCCCGGGTTCCCGGTGACCGTGGGCGAGCGGGTGTCCATCGGGCACAACGCCGTCGTGCACGGAGCCACCGTCGAGGACGACTGTCTTGTCGGGATGGGGGCGACTGTGCTGAACGGGGCGGTGATCGGGGCCGGGTCCTTGGTCGCGGCGCAGGCTCTGGTGCCGCAGGGGATGGTGGTGCCGCCCGGGTCGCTCGTCGCGGGAGTGCCCGCGAAGGTCAAGCGGCAGCTGACTGAGGAAGAGCGTCAGGGTGTGACACTCAACGGGACGATGTATGCGGAGCTGGCGAAGGCTCACCGGGAAGAGCACGGGGCGTAAGGTCGCGCGCGGTCTGCGGGTTCGTCGTGGTTGATCGCGCCCACGCGGCGGAGCCGCATATCGATACAGCCCCGCGCCCCTAGGGGGCGCTTCAGTCCCCGGTGGCCACCGGCTGCGGTTCCTGGTGTGCCGTCTGGGCCTTCTTCGCCTTGCGCTTCAGGATGAGCATCGACGTCAGGCCGACCAGGACCGCCGCCACCAGGCCCAGCCACGAGAAGCGCTTCAGCCAGGACTCGGCCACCACTCCGACGTAGTAGATGACCGCCGTCGTGCCGCCCGCCCAGACGATGCCGCCGAGGACGTTGGCGGTCAGGAACTTCCAGTACGGCATCCGCAGGACACCCGCGAGCGGGCCGGCGAAGATCCGCAGGAGAGCGACGAAGCGGCCGAAGAAGACGGCCCACATGCCCCACTTCTGGAAGGAGCGCTCGGCGGTCGCGATGTGGGCTTCGCTGCAGTGTCTGGGGAACTTCGCCCCCAGCCAGGCCAGCAGTGGGCGTCCGCCCTTGCGGCCGATGGCGTAGCCGATGGAGTCGCCGATGATCGCGCCCGCGGTCGCGCAGGCGCCGAGCACGACAGGGTTGATGTCACCGTGCTGTGAGGCGAGCAGCGCCGAGGAGACCAGGATGATCTCGCCGGGCAGCGGGATACCCAGGCTCTCCAGGCCGATGACCACGCCGACCAGCAGATAGATCGCCAGCGGGGGCACCGTTTCGAGCCATTCCTGGACGTGCAACGCCGCATCCTCTCGTGTACTGGACCCTTGTTCCCGGCGCACGCTCGACCGTGAGCGTGCGCCGGGGCAGCCTACCCGTTCTGTGTGACGCCTTCGGAGTCCCACAGGTTGCACTGGTGGTCACGGTGCACGGTGACGCTCACCTCATTCCCACCGGCGGACGGGGTGCGCAGGGCCAGCACGCTGCCCGGCTCGGATGGCATCGCGGGCTGTCCCGTGGCCCGCGGGACCCCGTCCCGCACGAAGGAGCCCCAGTACTGGACCATCTGTCGCGCGAGCCCGCGCTGCTCGGCGTTCAGCGGGGCCTGCAGACCGAAGTGCTTGAACAGGTACTGCACCTCGTTGACGTGGGTCGCGCCGAAGTCGAAGTCCGTGCCGAGGTCGCGCAGCGAGGCGAAGGGCGGGGAGGTGCGGTCGGCGAACTCGTACGCGTAGACCTTGCCGCGCCCGGCGAGCGTGCCGTCGAGGCGGAGCGCAGGGCAGGCGAAGAGCTGGTCGCCCTGGGCCGCGGCGTAGGCGAGGGTCGGCGAGGGGTGGGCCGAGAGCGGGTAGCGCGCGAGCGCCTCGTCGCCGTAGTCCGCGCGCATGACGGCCGGGTACTGGTCGGCGGTGAGCGGAGTGCCGTTCAGGTCGAACCGGGCGAAGGCGAACAGCCGACCCTCGTCCTGGTTGGCCCCGTTCATGACCGGCACACCGGCCGCGGCTCCTTGCGCGAACGCCTCCTTCGGCTGCCTCGGCAGGAAGGCTCCACCGGCGACCGGCGCCCAGTCGAACATGCCCTGCGCGGCCAGGATCTCGGCGGCCGGCTTGGCGCGCAGGCACGCCAGGTCGGCGCAGCCGAGCTTCTGCGCGAAGGCGGCGCCCTGGGCCGTGGCCGTCTCGTGCGTACGAGCACCGCAGTCGCCGTACGCCCCGCTCTGGATGATCCCGGCCCGCAGCAGCCCCTTGGCCGTCGGCGAGGCCAGCTGGGTGCAGACCGAGCCGCCGCCCGCCGACTCGCCCGCGATGGTCACCCGGCCCGGGTCACCGCCGAAGCGTCCGATGTTGGCGCGCACCCAGCGCAGCGCGGCCTGCTGGTCGAGCATGCCGAAGTTGCCGGAGACCCCGTCACGGGCCTCGCTGTCGAGGCCGGCGGTGGCGAGGAAGCCCATGGCGCCGAGGCGGTAGTTGACGGTCACGACGACCGTGCCGGTCTGCCGCGCGAAGGTGTCGGGGACGACGTCCTGACCGGCGCCGGCGGTGAGGCCGCCGCCGTGGAACCAGACCATGACGGCACGACGGGCGGCGCCCTGGGGGACGTACACATTGAGGTCGAGACAGTCCTCGGTGTGGCTCGGCTGCTCGTAGCCGGGGTCCCAACTCGCGCTCTGCACACACTTGTTGCCGAAGTCCTCCGCGCTGCGGACGCCCTGCCAGGGCCGCACCGGACGCGGCTCCTTCCAGCGGAGCTCTCCGACCGGCGGCTGCGCGTAGGGGATGCCGAGGAACTGCCGTCCCTCGGCGGTGGTTTCACCGCGTAACCAACCGGCGTCGGTGCGGACGACGGGAGGGTCGGCGGCCTGCGCCGGCACGGGCGTGACGAGCGCGGCCGCGAGGGCCATCAGTGCAACGGACATACGACGAATCACCGGTCCACCTCCGTCTTACGGGCATGGGACAGCACTGGTGCGGCGGGAAAACTATGAACCCGAGTGACTCGTGTCAATGATGTGAACGAGAAAACGGCCGAATGGCGTCAGGAACCGAAGAAGGGGTCACCCCGGCGGGGTGACCCCTGACTAGCGGAGGGCCGAGTCGAGCGTCGACGTGGCGGTGCCGGCGACCGTGGAGACGATGGCCGACACGTCGGCCGGGAGGGCCACGACGGTGTCGACCGGGGTAGCGGGTGCGGGTTCGCCGCCGGAGTCGTCCTGGACGTAGCGCGTCTCGTACTGCGACTGCGGGGGATCCTCCGGCTCGCCCTGCGAAGGCTCGGGGCCGGGCGGATCGGGAATCGCGCCGTGCGGAGATCCGCGATCGGGCTCTACGGGCGCGGTGCCCTGCTCCTTCTTCTCGTCCTGCCGCTCCTCGGTGTCCTGCCGCGGCTCCTTCTCCGGTGTCTCCTGCTTCTGCTCGCCGACGTCCGCCAGCCCGCCGTCGAGCATCCAGCGCTGCGCCTCGGAGCCGTCGCGTTCGGCGACGACCACGCCGGTGCCCTTGCCCCGGGCTACCGCCAGCCGCTCGGCCCGGCGCAGCAGCAGTTCCCCGTGGATCGTGAGGTCGTAGCGCACCTCCCCGGCGTGAGCGAGGCAGTGCGCCAGGACGACAGTGCCCTCGTCGGGGTCGGAGTCGAGGCAGAGGGTGGGATCGACGGCGCTGCGCAGCACGCCGTTGTCCCGGTACGACCACTGCTGGGACGCGCTGGACGAGCAGTCCGCGAGCTCGGCCCGGGCTCCGGTGCGGACCTGGCCGGCGCGCAGGTCGAGGCACAGTCCGCCGTCGAGGTTGCGGAGCCTGCCCTGGGCGATCTCGACGGGGTCCTCGGCCGAGGCGGCCGAGGGTGTGCCGCCGGATGAGGGTTCGGCGACCGCGCTCGGGTGGACGGTCCTGCCGCTGGGCGCGCCCCAGGTGGCCTGCGCGCCCGGGACGCCGTTCTCGTCGGACCAGCCCTTCGCGGTGAGCACGGTCACGAGCAGGGCGAGGGAGGTCAGACCGACGCCCACGGCGACGGCCTTGCCGCGTACGGGCGGTGGCGTGAGCCGTTCCGGGCGGTGGCGCCCGCCCCGTCTGCGGCGGTCGCACACCGTCGGCCCGGAGCCGCCCCGCCCGGGCCGGGAGTCGAGATAGCGGCGGGCGCCCCAGCCGAGCACGGTCTCGGCGAGCAGCACTTCCAGGCCGCCCTCGAAATGGCTGAGCTGTTCGGCGGCGTGCCGACAGTAGCGGCACTCCATCAGATGCTGCTGGACATCGGGCAGCAGGGCCCCGCCGCGGCGAATGGGGACGTCGAGGAGACGGTTGTAGAAACGGCATTCACGGGTGGGCGCGAGTTCGCCGTGCGCGCGGACGCACCCCCTGCGGAATTGCTCGCGCGCTCCCTCCAGAGCGGCCGCCGCGGTGGGTGTGTCCACCCCCAGCAGACCAGCGGGTATGGTTATCGGTTCCGCCTCGACCTCGGTGTGCCAGAGGAGGCATTGCGAAGCGCCCGGCAGGGCCCGGAATGCGCGCTCGGCGATTTGCCGCCTTTCGGGCGTCGCGGGCCGTGCGGCACGCAGCCCTCGCCCGCCGGTCGGTTTGCCGAGTTCCGGCAGCAGGGCGGAAATTCCGTCGTCGGCCGCCCACTCCTTCACCATGTCCCTTACGGCGACGAGGAGTTGGGGTCGCAGGGCGCCGATGGCCGGTCGGTGGAGCACGCGATGGAACGCAGCGGCGGCCACCATGGAGGCCGAACTCTCCGTGGAGGCCAGGCAGATGGCCGCGTAGTCGTAGGTCGCACGCCAGTGTCGCGCCATCAGCAGGGCGACGGCGTGGGGGTCCGCGCCGTCCTTGTCCAGGCGCGCGACCAGGTCGCGGTCGGACTCACCGGGGCTCAGCCCGGGCCGTGGCGGGTACGGCGGTCGTGGGGGGTAAGGGGATTGCACTGAACCATTTCCTTCCCAGCCGCAGGACGGCATGGGGAATGCGCGTCCTTCGGAAAAGCAGGCGCCTGATTGGTGCATACCTGGGCCGCGTCACCTCTGGACCGGCTATCGGGCCGCTCACTTTCGCACAAGCGCCGCACAGGAAACAAGAAGTTCGAGTGACCGATGTTCAAAAAGCGAGAAATTCAAAAGAGTTACCGGCGGTATCCGCACCCGCATTCGAAGTCGCCGTCGAACTCGACGCCAAGTTGTGTGCACCCAAAGAACATCGGTCCACGGAATCTTCAACTCCGCATACCGCACAGCGGACACAGCAGGCTCCGAGGTTTTGTCTCGGCTCGCTCTCATCCCCGTACAGCAGCATGGCCCGCATGATCGTCCCCCACACGACACCCGCTGCCGATTCGCCCCGTAGGGTCCGCAAGGCGGTCGTCCCGGCCGCGGGCCTCGGCACGCGGTTCCTGCCCGCGACGAAGGCGACTCCCAAGGAGATGCTGCCGGTCGTCGACAAGCCGGCCATCCAGTACGTCGTCGAGGAGGCCGCGGCGGCCGGTCTCGACGACGTACTGATGGTCACCGGCCGGCACAAGCGCGCCATCGAGGACCACTTCGACCACGCCTTCGAGCTGGAGCAGGCGCTCGCGGCCAAGGGCGACGCGGTCCGACTGGACGCGGTGCGCGACCCGGCCCGGCTCGCCGACATCCACCACATCCGCCAGGGCGACCCCCTCGGCCTCGGCCACGCGGTGCTGTGCGCCCGTCAGCACGTCGGCGACCAGCCGTTCGCCGTCCTGCTGGGCGACGACCTGATCGACCCGCGCGAGAGCCTGCTGAGCCGGATGCTGGAGGTGCGCGACCGCCACGAGGGCAGCGTGATCGCCCTGATGGAGGTCCCGCCGGAGCAGATCCACCTCTACGGCTGCGCGGCCGTCGAACCGTCCGGCGAGGAGGGGGTGGTGCGCGTCACGGGCCTGGTGGAGAAGCCGTCACGCGAGGACGCGCCGAGCCACTACGCCGTCATCGGGCGCTATGTCCTCGACCCGGCCGTCTTCGGCGTCCTGGAGCGCACCCCGCCCGGCCGCGGCGGCGAGATCCAGCTCACCGACGCACTTCAGGAGTTGGCGACGGACGGCACGGTCCACGGGGTCGTGTTCGACGGCCTGCGCTACGACACCGGCGACAAGGCGGACTACCTGCGCACGGTGGTGCGGCTCGCGTGCGACCGGCCGGACCTGGGGCCGCAGTTCACGGCCTGGCTGAAGGAGTTCGTGGCGGGCCTGGAGGACAGCGGGGCCGCAGGGCACCAGCGGATCGCGGCCTGAGGGAGCCATGGACAGCGAGCGGGGACCCTGGGCAGGGCCCCTGCTCGCTGCCGTAGAACCGGACTCAGCCGTTGGGCCGCAGGGTCCACACGACGGTCATCTCGCCGGTGACGGCACCGTCCGCCCGCTGGATCTCGATCATCACCGGGAACTCGGGCCGCTCGCCCGCGTCCAGCTCCGCGACGACCTCGGCGGCCGGGCGACCCAGCGTCGCGGTGGCGGTGACGGCGCCCATGGCGAGCTTCTTGTAGGCGATCTCGGCGCTGACCGCGAGCGGCACGGCACGCGAGAGCTGGTCGCCGAAAGCGGCCAGCACGATCGCACCACTGGCGGACTCCCCGAGCGTGAACATCGCGCCGGCGTGCGGCCCGCCAACGTGGTTGTGGTAGTCGCTCTGGTCCGGCAGAGCCACCACGGCCTTGTCCGGCGTGGTCTCCAGGAACTCGAGGTTCAGGGTCCGGGCCATGGGCACGGTGGCGGCGAGCATCTCGCCGATGGACATCTGGTCTGCGCTCATGACGGTCATGTTACCCATGAGTAGGAATTTGGGAACAGGCTGAGCACGATGTGACGAGAGTCGTATCCCCGAGAAGCCCGACCACACCGGGCGGACCGGCCCGGGGCGGCACGAGCGGGCCTCACCGGGCCCGTGACCTGCTGTCCGCTTGGCAAATCGACGCGGGGGCGGCGATAGTCGGCCGGTGACCTCCCCCGCCGACCTCCGCCGCCGCTCCCGCCGCCCCACCTGGGCGGGCCGCAACTACAGCCTTCTGACGGCCGCCGCGTTCGTGACGAACCTCGGCAGCCACGGAGCACTGATCGCCGCGGCGTTCGCGGTGCTGGAGGCGGGCGGCGACGGCGGCGACGTGGGCCTGGTGGCCGCTTCCCGCACCCTGCCCCTGGTGCTGTTCCTGCTGATCGGCGGCGCCGTCGCGGACCGCCTCCCCCGGCACCGGGTGATGGTCGCCGCCAACGCCCTCAACTGCCTCTCGCAGGCCGCCTTCGCCGTGCTGGTCCTCTCCGGGAAGGCCGAGCTGTGGCAGATGATGCTGCTCACCGCCCTCGGCGGCACCGGCCAGGCGTTCTTCAGCCCGGCGGCCGAGGGCATGCTGCTGTCGTCCGTCAAGGGAGAGCAGGCGGGCCGGGCGTTCGCCGTGTTCCGCATGGCGATGCAGGGCGCGGCCGTGGGCGGCGCGGCGCTGGGTGGTGCGATGGTGGCCGCGATCGGGCCCGGCTGGGTGCTGGCGGCGGACGCGGCGGCCTTCGCGGTCGCCGGGGCGATGCGGGCGTTCCTCGACGTGAGTCACATCCCGCA
The DNA here is from genome assembly GCF_045039535.1 of Streptomyces sp. NBC_01092. Taxonomy (NCBI): domain Bacteria; kingdom Bacillati; phylum Actinomycetota; class Actinomycetes; order Kitasatosporales; family Streptomycetaceae; genus Streptomyces; species Streptomyces sp. NBC_01092. The sequence continues at coordinate 1,859,892 of NZ_CP108659.1, forward strand.
GCGCGTGCGGGGCGGCGGCATGCTGGCCGATCTGCGCGAGGGCTGGCGGGAGTTCGCCGGGCGGCCGTGGCTGTGGGGCATCGTCGTCCAGTTCTCCATCGCGAACGCGGTCGTGGGCGCGGCCGACGCGGTCTACGGCCCCCTGGTCGCCCGGGACCATCTGGGCGGGGCGGGTCCCTGGGGCCTGGCCCTGGGCTTCTTCGGGGCGGGCACCGTCGCGGGGGCCCTGCTGATGACCCGCTGGCAGCCGCGCCGTCTCCTGCTCGCCGGCACCTTGTGCGTCTTCCCCCTCGCCCTGCCCTCCGCCGCACTCGCCGTACCGGTGCCGATCACCGTGCTGTGCGCGGTCATGTTCCTGACCGGCGTGACGCTGGAGGTGTTCGGCGTCTCCTGGATGACCGCGCTCCACCAGGAGATACCGGAGGACAAGCTCTCCCGGGTCGCCGCGTACGACTGGTTCGGCTCGGTCGCCCTGGTCCCGCTGGCGACGGCCCTGGCCGGCCCGGCCGAGAGTGCCTTCGGGCGCACGTCGGCGCTGTGGGGCTGCGCCGCGCTGGTGGTCGTCGTCACGGCGGGGGTGCTGTGCGTGCCGGACGTGCGGAACCTGCGGCGTCGTACCAAGCAGGTGGGCGCGGGCGACCGGGCCGGCTCAGCCGATGCTGAAAGCCCCGTCGGGGGGCTCGGGTGAGGGCACCGCGTCCTCGTCCCGCACCGGCCGCGCCCCGCCGATGAACTCGCGCAGGGCGGGCCCGTGTTCGACCCGGGCGGCGAAGGCGTCGGAGGCGGTGAGGCGGGCGAGCGCGGCCGTGTCGACGGGCCGGTGCGCGGCGACCAGCACCGCGTTCCCGAAGCGCCGCCCGCGCAGCACACCCGGCTCCGCGATCAGCGCGAGCTCCTCGAACACCGTGGCGCAGGTGGCGAGTTGCGAACGCAGGAAGGCGAAGGGAGCGGCGTCGGCCAGGTTGGCCAGATAGACGCCGCCGCCCCGCAGCACCCGCTCCGCCTCGCGGACGTACGCGTCCGACGTCAGATGCGCCGGCACCCGTGACCCGCCGAAGACGTCGGCGACGAGCACGTCGGCCGAGTCGTCCGGGGCCGTCTCCAGCCAGGCGCGCGCGTCCCCGCCGTGCAGCCGGATGCCGGCCCCGTCCGGAACCGGCAGATGCTCGACGACCAGCTCCATCAGCCCGCGGTCGGCCTCGACGACGTCCTGGCGCGAGCCGGGCCGGGTCGCCGCCACGTACCGGGGAAGCGTGAGCGCCCCGCCCCCGAGATGCAGCACGTCCAGCGCCCGACCGGCGTCCGCGACGGTGTCGAGTACGTGCCCGAGCCGTCGGGCGTACTCGAACTCCAGATACTCCGGCTCGTCGAGATCGACGTACGACTGGGGCGCCCCGTCGACGGTCAGCAGCCAGGCCCGCTTCCGGTCGATGTCCGGCATCAGCTTGGCGAAGCCGTAGTCGACGGCACGGGTGACGGGGATGGGATCGCTCACCTTCTCATTGTGCCCGGGGGAAGCGCCCCGAAGGGGCGCGGGGAACTGCGCGACCAGCCACGACGGCCCCGCAGTCCCCCACACACAGACACCGCCCCTATGAAACGGCGGTCACGGTCCCCGCCCCCACGGTCCGGCCACCCTCGCGGATGGCAAATCCGAGGCCGGGCTCCAGCGGCACCTCACGCCCCAGCTCGACGGTCATGGTGACCGTCTCCCCGGGCCGCGCGACGCCCGCCTCACCGAGGTCGATGTCCCCGACCACGTCCGCCGTGCGGATGTAGAACTGCGGCCGGTACCCGCTGACGACGGCGGTCGTACGACCGCCCTCACGGGCCGAGAGCACATACACCTGCGCGGTGAACCGACTGCGAGGCACCACACTCCCCGGCGCCGCGACCACATGCCCCCGCCGGACGGCGTCCCGCGGGACCCCGCGCAGCAGCAGCGCCACGTTGTCCCCGGCCTGGGCCTCGTCCATCGGCTTGCCGAAGGTCTCCAGGCCGGTGACCACGCTCTCCAGCCCGGCGCCGAGCACTTCGACCCGGTCGCCCAGCCGCACGGTGCCCCGCTCGACCGCCCCGGTGACCACGGTCCCCCGGCCGGTGATGGTGAGCACGTTCTCCACGGGCAGCAGGAACGGCGCGTCCACATAGCGCTCCGGTATCGGAACGTAGGTGTCCACCGCGTCGAGCAGCGCCTCGATCGACGCCGTCCACTGCGGGTCCCCTTCCAGCGCCTTCAGCCCCGAGACCCGTACGACGGGCACGGCGTCGCCGCCGTAGCCGTGCTCGGACAGCAGGTCGCGGACCTCCAGTTCGACGAGGTCGATGAGCTCCTCGTCCCCCGCGTCGGCCTTGTTCAGGGCGACGACGATGTGGTCGACGCCCACCTGGCGGGCGAGCAGCACGTGTTCGGCGGTCTGCGGCATGATCCCATCGAGCGCGGAGACGACGAGGATCGCCCCGTCCAGCTGGGCGGCGCCGGTGACCATGTTCTTGACGTAGTCGGCGTGGCCCGGCATGTCCACATGGGCGTAATGACGGGTGTCGGTCTCGTACTCGACGTGCGCGATGTTGATGGTGATGCCGCGCGCGGCCTCCTCCGGCGCCCGGTCGATGCGGTCGAAGGGCACGAACGTGCCGGACCCGCGCTCGGCGAGGACCTTGGTGATGGCGGCGGTCAGGGTGGTCTTGCCGTGGTCGACATGGCCCATGGTGCCGATGTTCAGATGCGGTTTGGTGCGCACGTATGCCGTCTTGGACATGGCTGTACCTCGAAGTCTCTGCAGAAGTCTCTGCGAAGCAGATGGGGACCCCAAGGACTTGCCGACCCTCCCCCTGCGGGGTCCGCCGGACTGTCCGGAGAGGGTCAGCTTCGGGCGCCGTCGACTGTGGTCGCAATGACCGGAACGGCAGCCTTCGGAGCATCCGCGACTGCGGATGCTGCGAGGACGAAGGCGTGCCGGAACATGACGCCGATCATTGCCGACGCTTTGCCCGACGTCGAATGGTTTTTCGCGGTACGGGACTTGGGTTACGGGGACTTGCGACGTGCGGTACGGGACTTCAGGCGCCGATGTTCTTCAGCGCCTCCCTCACCGACAGCGGCGCGAACCGTCCCTGCTCCCGCGCCAGGAAGTCCCGTACGGCCTCGGGGTCGGTCTTGGCGTACTCGCGCAGGCACCAGCCGATGGCCTTGCGGATGAAGAAGTCGGTGTGCCCGGACTGGCGCAGGCAATACGCGAAGAGGCGTTCGGTGTCGGTGCGTTCCTTGTAGCGCAGTTGGTGGAGCAGGGCCGTGCGGGCGACCCACAGGTCGTCGTCGGCGATCCAGGCGTCCATGTCCGCCTTGAGCTCGGGGTCGGCCGCGACCAGCCCGCCCACGACATGCGCGGCGAGTGCGTCGACCGTGTCCCACCAGGAGACGGTGGCGGCCAGATGCCGGGCCACCGGCAGGAATCCGGAGGAGCAGCGCCCCACGTGCCGGCGCAGATGGTCGACGGCGAAGTAGTGGTACTCACGCTCGGGCAGCTGCCAGCAGCGCAGGGCAATGGCGGTGCAGTCGGCCTCGTCGGGGCGGGGTGTGCCCTGGACGACGGTGCGGGTCAGGGCGCGTCGCACCGGCGTCGTGAGGCCGAGGAAGGGGGCCACGTCCTTCATGTACGCCCGCATGGACACGGCACGTTCCGGGTCGGCGGCAGCGCCGTAGGTGGCCACGAGCCGCTCCAGCACCGTGTCGGCCAGGGCACTGCGCGGAACTTCCAGTGTTCCCGTTCCTGTGACGCCCATGAGACGAACCATACGGCGATCACACATCTTCGTCGGTTACTGTCGCCAAATGCTCGACGATGCCACCACCCGCTCTGGGGGCACCGCCACCGCCTCTTCGCAGGCCGCCGCCAACGAATCAGCCGTCGCCGTCGCGGTGCCGGCGCCCGTCCCTGCCGGCTTCGGCCCGCGCTGCGCGAGAGCACTGCTCTCGCCGTGGGCGCGGCTGTCCCTGCTCCTGGTCCTGCTCGCGGCCGCCGCGGCGTCCGTGCTGCTCTTCGAGCCGCACAAGCTCCTGGCGCACGGCTGGCCGCCCCAGGTCGGCGGTCCGGTCGCGGTGGTGCTGTTCGCCGTGGCGTACGGGCTGATCACGGTCGCGTTCGTGCCGCGGCCTCTGCTGAACCTCGCGGCGGGCGCGCTCTTCGGCTCGGCGCTGGGGATGGGCGCCGCCATGGCCGGCACCGTGCTCGGGGCCGCGATCTCCTTCGCGCTCGGCCGGATGCTCGGCCAGGACGCGCTGCGCCCGCTGCTGCGCGGCCGGTTGCTGAAGGCGGTGGACAAGCAGTTCAGCAAGCACGGCTTCCGGTCGATGCTGGCGGTGCGGCTGTTCCCCGGTGTGCCGTTCTGGGCCGCGAACTACGCCGCCGCCGTCTCCCGTATGGGCTACGTCCCCTTCCTGCTGGCCACGGCGCTCGGTTCGATCCCCAACATCGCCGCGTACGTCGTCGCCGGTGCCCGGGCCGGGCAGCCGACGTCGCCGGTGTTCCTGATCGCGGTGGCCGCCATCGCGCTGCCGGCGCTCGCGGGCGCGGTGGTGGCCTGGCGCAAGCGCCACCACCTGCGCCGCCGCTGAGGGGGCGGGTCGGGCCGACCCGTCGGCTCAGACCGATTCGAGGATCATCGCGTTGGCGAGCCCGCCGGCCTCGCACATCGTCTGCAGCGCGTAGCGGGCGCCGCGCTCGCGCATCGCGTGGACCAGGGTCGCCGTCAGACGGGTTCCGCTCGCCCCGAGGGGGTGACCGAGAGCGATCGCGCCGCCGTGCACGTTGACCTTGCCGAGGTCGGCGCCCGTCTCCTGCTGCCAGGCCAGCACGACGCTGGAGAACGCCTCGTTGATTTCGAACAGGTCGATGTCGTCGAGGGACAGCGCCGCCCTGCGCAGCACCTTCTCGGTCGCCGGGATGACTCCCGTGAGCATCAGCACCGGGTCGGAACCGGTGACGGCGAAGCTGTGCAGCCGGGCGAGGGGGCGCAGACCGAGGCGGGCCGCCGTCTCGCTGGAGGTGATGAGCACGGCGGAGGCGCCGTCGTTGATGGGGCTCGCGTTGCCCGCGGTGACGTTCCACTCGATCTGCGGGAAGCGCTCGGCGAACGCCGGGTCGTGGTAGGCGGGCTTGAGGCCGCCGAGGATCTCGGTGGTGCTGCCGGGACGTACGCACTCGTCGCGCGAGACGCCGTCCAGGGGCGCGACCTCGACGTCGAACAGGCCCTGCTCCCAGGCGGCGGCCGCCTTCCGGTGCGAGGACACGGCGAACTCGTCCATCTGCTCGCGGGTGATCGACCACTTGGCGGCGATCAGCTCGGCGCTGATGCCCTGCGGGACGAGCCCCTCCGGGTAGCGCTCGGCGATGCCGGGGCCGAAGGGGTCCTTGCCGGGCGGCACGTTCGACCACATCGGCACCCGGCTCATCGACTCGACGCCGCACGCGACGACCATGTCGTACGCCCCCGCGATCACGCCCTGGGCGGCGAAGTGCACGGCCTGCTGGGACGAGCCGCACTGGCGGTCCACGGTGGTCGCCGGGACCGTGTCCGGGAAGCCCGCCGACAGGGCGGCGTAGCGGGTGGTGTTCATGGCCTGCTCGCCGACCTGGTCGACGGTGCCGCCGATGACGTCGTCGATCAGCGCCGGGTCCACGCCCGAGCGCTCCACGAGGGTGCGCAGGGTGTGGGCGAGGAGCTGGACGGGGTGGACGTGTGCCAGGGAGCCGTTCGGCTTGCCCTTGCCCATCGGGGTGCGTACGGCTTCGACGATGACTGCGTCACGCATGGTGCGGGCCTCCTTGGCCGCCGGGCGGTGACCGGCGCGCGGGCCGGTGCGGGGACCGGCGCGATGCGCGATTACCAGTGAGTAGGAAATCCGAACTCACCATAGCCCGAAGAGTTGGAAAATCAAACCCACCAGGGTTGGAAAGTCGAACCCGGCCCTTAAACTGAGCGGCATGGCCGCCACCAAAGACCCGCGCCCCTGCTCCATCGCCGACGCCCTGGCGCTCGTCGGCGAGAAGTACTCCCTGTTGGTCCTGCGCGAGGTGTGCCTGGGCAACGGCCGCTTCGACCAGCTGGTGCGCAACATCGGTGCCCCGCGAGACATCCTCGCCACCCGGCTGCGCCGCCTCGTCGACGCCGGGATTCTGACGAAGCGGGCCTACAGCGAGCGCCCGCAGCGGTTCGAGTACCGGCCCACGCAGGCCGGGCTGGAACTGGAGCCGGTGCTGATGACCCTCATGGCGTGGGGCGACCGCCATCTGCGCGGCGACGACGACCGCCCGATGGTGATCGAGCACGCCTGCGGCAACGAACTGCTGCCGCTCGTCACCTGCCGTGCCTGCGGCGATGCGGTGCGCCACGAGGACCTCACGGCCCATCCCCAGGCAGCCGGCTGGTCGGTGTCGGGGCCGACGGCGGCGTAGCCGAAGGAGCGAGCGGAGCGACCGACCGCCGCCTGCGGCAGGCACTTTCCGCTCGCCGCCACCCAAGCGCAGGCCCCGTAGCAGGTCAACGCCGGTTTACCCGCGGTGGGCGATCGTCCGCCCTAGCCCCTGTGCCGGAGCCGTCATCGCGGGACGCTACGCTGCCCCTCGACACTCGCGATCTCTGCGCCGCCGACGCGGTGTCCCCCCTCGCCCCTTGCCACGATCAGCACTTGGACTCCGTAACTTCATGTCTTGGTTTGAATCCCTCATCCTCGGACTCGTCCAGGGGCTGACCGAGTTCCTCCCCGTGTCCTCCAGCGCGCACCTGCGTCTGACCGCGGCGTTCTCGGGCTGGGAGGACCCCGGTGCGGCCTTCACGGCGATCACTCAGATCGGCACGGAGACCGCGGTGCTGATCTACTTCCGCAAGGACATCGGGCGGATCATCTCGGCGTGGCTGCGGTCGCTGACCAACAAGGAGATGCGACGCGACCACGACGCCCAGATGGGCTGGCTGGTGATCGTCGGCTCGATCCCGATCGGCGTGCTCGGCCTGACGCTCAAGGATCAGATCGAGGGCCCGTTCCGCGACCTGCGGATCACCGCGACGATGCTGATCGTCGTCGGCATCGTCATCGGCATCGCGGACCGGATGGCGGCGCGCGACGAGACCGGCGGGCGGCACCGCGCCGCCAAGCAGCGCAAGGGCCTCGAGGACCTGAGCGTGAAGGACGGCCTGATCTTCGGCCTGTGCCAGTCGGCGGCGCTGGTCCCCGGAGTCTCCCGCTCCGGCGCCACCATCAGCGGTGGCCTCTTCATGGGCTACACGCGCGAGTCCGCGGCCCGCTACTCCTTCCTCCTCGCGATCCCGGCCGTCCTCGCCTCCGGCCTGTTCGAGCTCAAGGATGCGATGGAGAACGACCACGTCTCCTGGGGCCCGACGATCTTCGCGACGGTGATCGCCTTCGCGTCCGGCTACGCGGTCATCGCCTGGTTCATGAAGTTCATCTCGACGAAGAGCTTCATGCCGTTCGTCTGGTACCGCATCGCCCTCGGCATAGTCATCATCGCCCTGGTCTCGACGGGCGTCCTGAGCCCGCACGCGGCGGAGTCGGGCTGACACCGACGCCTGACTCACCGGTCAGCAGGAGCGGCCCTCCGAAATCCGTGACCAATCACATACGTTGCGCGTAGCCGTCCGGTAGCGCACCGTCAGGTCTTGCCCCTAGGCTTGTCCGCATGTCCCCCCATTCCTTAGGCCCTGGTTCCGTGCGGTCTGCTGCCGAGGTGAACGAGGCGATTCGCGCCCTGTGGCTGCGTGCGGGCGGCTCGCTGTCGGCTCAGGAGCGCGCGGAGTACGAGCTGTTGGTGGTCGAGTGGGCGGCCGCCATCCGCAGTCAGGTCATCAAGGCGGCTTGAGCCCCCGACCCGCGCCGGAGATCCATTCCATGAAGCATCTGGACGACGTGCCGCCGCGCCGCGGCCTCGTCATCTTCCTCAACGGCACATCCAGTTCGGGCAAGTCGAGCATCGCTACCGAACTGCTGCGGACTCTCGAAGAGCCGTGCTTCCACATGCCCGTCGACGCCTTCCACGCGATGCGCTCGCGGACCCCCGTCCCGCAGGACCAGCTCGCCACCGTCCTCCACCGCACCTGGCAGGGCTTTCACCGCGCGGTCGCGGGCATGGCCGCCGCCGGCAACAACGTCGTCGTCGACCACGTACTGAGCGCCGAGTGGCGTCTCAGGGACTGCCTGTCGCTCTTCGTGCCGCAGGACGTCGTCCTCGTCAAGGTGCACTGCCATCCGGCGGAACTGGAGCGCCGGGAGCGCGAGCGCGGCGACCGGCCGCCCGGCCTCGCCGCGGGCCAGCTCGCGCGCGTGCACGCTCATGGTGTCTACGACCTGGAGTGCGACACCGGCCGCAGCACACCGCAGGAATGCGCCCGCCGCATCAAGGAGTTCCTGGCCCGCAGGCCCAGCCCCACCGCTTTCGAACAGCTGCGACGATCACCGTCTCACTAGGCCCTGTCCGGCGGATCAGGCCAGACGCAGGTCGATCCAGGGCGCTCGTAGAGCCGCGTGCCGAGGCCGCGGCGGCGGTGCTCAGGCAGAACGCGGGCTATTACCGTGGCGGTGGCGCGGTTGTCCTTGGTGGGCGGGCGCACGGTGGTGCAGCCGATCAGGACGTCGCCGAGGTAGGCGACCTCCAGGCGGTTACGACCCGTGCGGGCGCGGACGTCGTCGAGCGACAGAATCAGATTGTGGGCGTACTGCCAATCGCGGATCGAGGCATCGTCGTCCACCGCGTGGATACGAAGGTCATTCATCGGCCTGGCAAATCGGTGTCCGCCGTGACGCGTCAACCGGCCATGCTGTGCAGGGAAGTGCAGGTCAGAGCTGCGGGAGGCGGGTCAGCTCAGGTGAGGAGTTTCGCGAGCTGGGCCATCTCGGCGGGCGGGTCGATCACCGGCTGGATGAGGAGTTCGTCGACGCCGGCCTGTTCCAGGGTGGTGATGCGGGCGAGGAGGTCGTCGCGGGTGCCGACCAGGGCCAGGGTGTTCATCAGCGAGGGCAGAATCAGGTCCCGGTCCTGCGGTGCGATGCGTCCGAGGTAGTTGGGGTAGAGCTTTGTGTGCCGGTCCGGCGCGGTGGGGGTAGTGCCGCGCCGGTCGAGGAGCCGCCGCACCGCCTCGCGTTCCTCGGGGCCGAGTTGCTCGGCGAGGGCGGGGGTGTCGGCGGCTGTGTCGGCGGCGAAGGCCAGCAGCGACAGGACGAGGTGGCCCGTCGCGTCCCGGGCCGCGTCGCCGTGGGGGTCCTCGTCCTCGTCGAGCAGGTGGAGCGCGGTGACGACGTAGGAGTCCGCCCGGGAGTCCATGTGGGAGTGGGGGTCGCGGGGTGTGCCCTGGGCGGCGTGGCGGCGGGTGTCGTGCAGCGCGTGCCAGGCGGTGGGGTCCAGCAGGCCGAAGGAGATGAGGCCGGTGCCGCGGCGGCCGGCGACGGTGGCGGCCTTCGGTCCGAGCAGCGCGGCCACGACGAACTCGATCGGGTCGGCGGTGTTCACGTGCGCCCCGGCGTGCAGGAACCGGATGTCGCGGACCCGGTCACCTTCGCGGTACTGGGTCGAGCGTCCGGCGCACAGGTCCTGCAGTGCGGCGGTGAAGTTCTCCAGCCTGGCCGCCGTGGTCGGCCGCATGCCCAGGGTGCGCCGGGCGGTGTTTCCGGTGCCGACTCCGCAGATGATCCGGCCCGGTGCCAGGGCGTTGAGGCTGGCGAGCCCGCTCGCGGCGGCCGGGGCCGAGCGCAGCGCCGGTGAGGTCACGCCGATGCCGAGCCTGATGCGGCTGGTGGCCTTCGCACACAGGCTCAGGGCGACGAAGGGGTCGCCGTGGACCATCGGGGTGTCGTTGACCCAGAAGCTGTGCAGGCCCAACTCCTCGGCCCGCACGGCGAGGTCCTCCACACCGGGCTGGGCGGCGACTACGACGCCTGTACGCATCCGAACCTCCAAGGTGTGAGGATCGACTCGAACCTGCTCAGCATGGCAGGTCCTGGCTAGCTGGCGCGGCCTGAGCCACCTCAACTGATCTACAGCGATTGACAATTACTCCGTCGGCGGTGGCGCTACGCTCCTGTGCCGTGCAGAAGACGCGTCTCGACACTGCTCGGATCCGGGCGGCGCGCCCGGTGATCGACCCGGTCTTCCTCGACACTCCGCTGTACCGCTGCGAGGCGCTGGAACCCGACCTCGGGTGCGCGGTGAGCATCAAGCTCGAAACGGCGAACCCGGTCCGCAGCTTCAAGGCCCGCGGCACCGAGGTGGTCGCGAGCCTGCTCGCCGAGCATGGCTCGCGAGCCGCGGTGTGCGCCAGCGCGGGCAACCTCGGCCAAGCCCTCGCCTGGTCCGGTCGCGGCCGTGGGCTCGACGTCACCGTCGTGGCATCCCGCTTTGCGACTGCGGCCAAGCTTGATCGCATCCGCGCACTGGACGCCAGGCTGGAACTGGTGGACGGCGACCACGAGATGGCCCGCGAGCGGGCGGCGGCGATCGCGCGGTACCACGGCATCCGGCTGCTCGAAGACAGCCTGGACATCGAGACCTGCGAGGGCGCGGCGACCATAGGCCTGGAACTGGTCGACACCGCGCCGTCGTTCGACACCGTCCTGATTGCCCTCGGCGGCGGGGCGCTGGCCACCGGCGTGGGTCATGTGGTGAAGGCCTTGGCGCCCGAAGTCGAGGTGATCTGCATCCAGCCGCTGGGAGCGCCGGCGATGACTCACTCCTGGCGCCGACGACGTGTCGTCACCACCGACTCGACCAGCACCATTGCCGACGGCGTCGCCGGCCGGCGTCCCATCCCGGCCGTCCTGGACGACCTCCTCCTGGTCGCCGACGACGCCGTCCTGGTCCAGGAGGCGTCGATCATCGCCGGTATGCGGATGCTCCTCGACCATGCCGGCCTCGTCGTCGAACCGTCGGCCGCGCTCGGCATCGCGGCGATCCTCGAAGACCGTGACCGGTTCGCCGGTCGACACATAGTCACCATCGTGTGCGGCAGCAACGTCGACATGGACGCCTATCACCGCTGGGTCGGTGCGGCTCCCACCCACAGCGCTTGACTCGGTCGCTCTGATCGTTCCTGGGAACGGCCTCGCCGCCGACACCACTGTTCCACCGAATATCGCCGTACGCCCTCTTGGCTCCGTCCGTCACATGCCCAACACTGAGCCGATGACGCAGCGTGTAGAACTGGCCACCCTCAGGGACCGGCTGGCAGTCGATGGAGTGATCACGGACTACGCGGTCGCCGTGGACGACGGCGACTGGCAGGCGTACCGGAGCCTGTTCACCCAGGACGGGCGCGCGGACTACCGCTCGGCCGGCGGGATCGAGGGGGACGCCGGCAGTATCGCCGCGTGGCTGGCGGAGAGCCTGCGGGTGTTCTCGATGCGCCAGCACCTCATCGTCAACCGCCGGGTGCACTTCGGGGTCCTGGATCAGGACACCGGCGACACGGCCAGGGTGCAGGCCGACTACGTCAATCCGATGCGGTTCGCGGCGGACGGCGAAGGCTCCTCGGCCCCCGACTTCGTGTGCGGCGGACGGTACGCCTTCGGGCTGCTGCGGACGGACGACGGCTGGCGGCTGCGCGAGGTCGTCGTCCAGGAGAAATGGCGCCGTCTGCCCGAGCGGACCGCGCCCGCGGTGATCGACTGAGCGGACGCCCACTGTCCCACTGTCAGTGCCTGTGAGCACACTGGAAGGACCACGAGGTGGGTAGGGAGGGCGCATGAAGACGATCAGCGACTGGCTCGCCTCACCCTGGCGGCGCTCCACTGCCGCAGTGCTGGCCGGAGCGCTGCCCGTGCTCGCCTTCCCGCAGCCGTCGCTGTGGTGGTTCGCGTATGTCGCGCTGGTCCCGTGGATCGCCCTGATCCGCACCGCGCCGACCGGGAAGCGGGCGTTGTACGACGGCTGGTGGGGCGGGTTCGGCTTCATGCTGGCGATGCACCACTGGCTGCTGCCCAACCTGCATGTCTTCACGTTCGTCATCTCCGCCCTGCTCGGTGCGCTGTGGGCGCCCTGGGGCTGGCTGGTGCGCCGCTTCCTGGCCCCGTCGAGCCCCTCCCCCGGCCGGGTGGCGGCGGCGCTCGTCGTCCTGCCGTCCGGCTGGCTGATGGTCGAGCTGGTCCGCTCCTGGCAGGGCCTCGGCGGCCCGTGGGGGGTGCTGGGCTCCAGCCAGTGGCAGGTGGAGCCCGCGCTGCGGCTCGCCTCGGTGGGCGGGGTGTGGCTGATCAGCTTCCTGGTGGTGACCGTGAACGTCGCGGTCGCCGTGCTGGTGACGGTGCGCGCCTCCCGGGTCCCCGCGGTGGCCGGTCTCACCGCCACGGCCGTGGCAACCTCCGCCGCCTGGGTGTGGTCCCCGCGGCCCGACGTCCAGGAGCGCGTCCGGATAGCCGTCGTACAGCCCGGGGTCATCCAGGGCGGCCCGGACGGTCCCGACCGGCGTTTCGACCGCGAGGAGCAGCTCACCCGCGAGCTGGCCGGCGAGGATGTCGACCTGATCGTGTGGGGTGAGAGCAGCGTCGGCTTCGACCTCGGCGAGCGGCCCGACCTCGCCCGGCGGCTCGCGGCACTCTCGCGGGAGACCGGGGTGAACATCCTGGTCAACGTGGACGCGCGGCGCTCCGACAAGCCCGGCATCTACAAGAGCTCCATCCTCATCGGCCCGAACGGCCCGACGGGCGCCCGCTACGACAAGATGCGGTTGGTCCCCTTCGGGGAGTACATACCGATGCGCTCGATGCTGGGCTGGGCGACATCCGTGGGCAGGGCGGCCGACGAGGACCGCAGGCGCGGCACGCAGCAGGTCGTGATGGACGCCGGGCACGGGCTGCGCGTCGGCCCGATGGTCTGCTTCGAGTCGGCCTTCTCCGACATGAGCCGCAACCTCGCGGACGACGGCGCCGAGGTGCTGATCGCCCAGTCGGCGACGTCGACGTTCCAGCAGAGCTGGGCCCCGGAGCAGCATGCCTCGCTGGCCGCGCTGCGCGCCGCCGAGACGGGCCGGCCGATGGTGCACGCGACGCTGACCGGCGTCTCCGCCGTGTACGGCCCGAGCGGCCAGCGCATAGGTGCCTGGCTGGGGACGAGCGCGAGCACCAGCGCGGTCTACGAGGTGCCGCTGTCCGGCGGCGTCACGCCGTACGTCCGCTTCGGCGACTGGGTGGCGCACGCGGCGCTGCTGATCATGGCCGCCTGGTGCGCGGGCGAGGGCATCCGGACGCTACGGCCCCGGTTCAGGCGGCCCGCTCCTGAACCGCACGTACCACCCGTTCGCACAACTCATGAGTGGCCAGCGCGTCCCGGGCGCTGAGCACCTTGCCCGCGCGCACGGCGTCGAGGAAGGCGAGCACCGCCTGCTCGATGCCGCGCTGGCGGGCCACCGGCACCCAGTCCCCGCGCCGCCGCACGGTCGGCTGGCCCTTGTGGTCGACGACCTCGGCGAGGTTGAGGACCTGACGCTTGGTGTCCTGCCCGGACACCTCCAGGATCTCCTCGGCGGAGCCGCTGAGCCGGTTCATCACACCGAGCGCGGTGAACCCCTCACCGGCCAGTTGCAGCACGAGGTGGTGCAGCAGTCCGCCCTGCACCCGGGCGCGCACCGTCACGTCGTCGATCGGGCCGGGCACCAGGAAGCGCAGGGTGTCCACGACGTGGATGAAGTCGTCCAGGATCATCGTGCGCGGCTCTTCGGGCAGCCCGATGCGGTTCTTCTGCATCAGGATGAGCTCGCGCGGATGGTCGGCGCACTGCGCGTAGCCCGGGGCGTAGCGCCGGTTGAAGCCGACGGCGAGGCTCACGGTGTGCTTCTCGGCGAGCGCCACCAGGCGCTCGGAGTCTTCGAGGCGGTAGGCGAGCGGCTTGTCGACGTACGTCGGCACGCCCGCCTCCAGCAGCCGCGTCACGATCTCCGGGTGCGCGCCGGTGGGTGCGTGCACGAAGGCGGCGTCGAGGTCCTGGGCGAGGAGCGAGTCGAGGTCCTCGTGGCGCTGCGCGGCCGGGAGGTGGAGGCCGTCGGCGACCCGGGCGAGCGTGGCGGGCGTACGGGTCTGCAGATGCAGTTCGACCCCGGGCCGGCCGCCGAGCACCGGCAGGTATGCCTTCTGCGCGATGTCACCGAGTCCGATACAGCCGACCTTCACGGGGATGTCTCCTCTAGCGGTTGCCGGCCGGTCCAGCGGTTGCCTGCCGGGTCTTTCCGGCAGCATACGGCGCCTGTGGCGGCCGCCAGTCGGCGATGCCGTCGAAGCCCCGCAGGAACAGCAGCGGCGCCGCCTTGGACACCGCGGCCAGCGCCGTGTTGCGTACGGCGATCCCGGCGCGGCCGGTCATCATGTTCAGCCGGCCGATCCTGACGGCCTGGCGGGCGATGGCGGTCGTACGCGGAAGGCGGGCCGCGGTGTAGGCGCCGAGGTCGTCGCCGTGGTGTGCCAGGACGACCGCGTCCTCGATGGCCTGGTTGCCGCCCTGTCCCAGCGTCGGCGGCATGGCGTGCGCGGCGTCCCCGACCAGGGCGACCCGGCCGCGGTGGTAGGAGGGCAGCGGGTCGGCGATGTGGTGGACGTCGTGGCGCAGGACGTCCTCGGGGCGGGCGGCGGCGAGGATCGCGGGGATCGGGTCGTGCCAGTCGCCGTAGCGGCGCAGCAGTTCGGCCTTCTCGTCGTCCGGGGCGCGCTGCGCGGCGGGCGTGACAGCCGCCGCGTACGCGTAGACGCGGCCGTCCTTGAGCGGGTGCGAGCCCCAGATGCGGCCCCTGCCCCAGGTCTCGTGCGAGGCGAAATCCGCGCCCGGCACGGGAATCACGACTCGCCAGGTCGTGAACCCTGAGTAGACGGTGCCGGGGTGCTCCGGGAACAGCGCCTGCCGTACGGCGGACTGGATGCCGTCGGCGGCCACCACGAGGTCGGCCTCCAGGTCGCCGTCCGGCGTGCTCACCCGGGCCGGCCGGTCGGCGTCGCCCGGGTCGGCGAGGCTCGCGGCGATGCCGGTACGGACAGCCCCGGACGGGAGCCGCGCGACGAGGCTGTTGATGAGGGTGGCCCGGTGCAGCAGGACCAGGGGCCCGCCGAAGCGCGCGGCCACGGCCTCGGCGTCCGTGCGGGAGAGCCAGCGACCGGACGGGGTGCGCAGCCCTCCGTCGCCCTGCCAGGCGGCGAGGTCGCGGATCTCGTCGCCGACCCCGATGACGTCCAGCGCGCGCAGGGAGTTGGGCGCGAGGGAGATGCCGGAGCCGACCGGCTCCAGGGACGGGGCCCGCTCCAGCACGGTGACGTCCCAGCCGCCGATGCGCAGCGCTGCCGCCGCGGTCAGGCCTCCGATGCCGCCGCCGATGACGACGGCCCGCCTCGACTGTGCCATGGCTCCTCCTGAGCTGACTACAGGTGTAGTTCCTCCAGGCGCCGACTGTACTACAGGCGTAGTGCGAGGGGTAGGTTGATCTCCATGTCCGAACGCACCACGGGCGCCTCGCGCGCCGACCTCGTCGCCGACACCGCCCTCGCGCTGCTCGCCGAGCGCGGGATGCGCGGGCTCACGCACCGGGCGGTCGACGAGGCGGCCGGACTGCCGCAGGGCTCCACGTCGAACGTGGCGCGCACCCGGCAGGCGCTGCTGGAGCTGACGGTGCGCCGGCTCGCGGACCGCGAGGCGAAGGTCCTGGCGCTGGAGGAGCTGCCGGATCCGCGCGGCGGCCTCGACTCGCTGGTCGACGGGCTGGCGCTGGCGACGCACCGCGCCCTGACCCGCCACCGCGAACTGACCCTCGCCCGCTACGAACTGGCCCTGGAGGCCACGCGCCGACCCGAGCTGCGCGCCTACTTCGACGCGACCGGCGCCCGCTTCCGCGACCAGCTCACCGCGCTGGTGACCGCGATGGGCTCGACGGCCCCGGCCCGGCACGCGCTGTCCCTGGTCGCCTGGGCGGACGGGCTGATGTTCAGCTGCGTGGCCGGGTCCTTCAGCGCGCAGGTGCCGAGCCTGGAGGAAGTGCGGTCGGGGCTGCGCGAGTTGCTCGACGGGATGTTCGGGCAGTGAGCCCGGCGACGTTCAGTCATCAGTGAAACTGCTGGTGAGGGCAGGGAAGTTGAGCCAGGATGCAGGCATGACGATCGAACGCCATGAGCCCGCCACCACCGCCGACGAGCGCACCATGCTGGAGGGCTGGCTGGACTACCACCGGCAGACCCTCGGGTGGAAGTGCGAAGGCCTGACCGACACCCAGCTCAGGACCGCCTCGGTGGAGCCGTCCGAGCTGACGCTGCTGGGGCTGGTGCGGCACATGGCGGAGGTGGAGCGGTTCTGGTTCCACGAGGTTCTCCTGGACGAGGACCTCGGAGTGCTCTACTGCAGCGAAGAGGACCCCGACGGCGACTTCCACTTCACCGAGGACGACACCTGGAAGGAGGCGTACACCACCTGGCAGTCGGAGGTGGACAACGCCCGTCGCAACACGGCCGGCCTCGGCTTGGACGACCTCTCCAAGGGCCGGAGCCGATCCGGCGAATCCTTCAACCTGCGCTGGATCATCACCCACATGATCGAGGAGTACGCCCGTCACAACGGCCACGCCGACCTGATCCGCGAACGGATCGACGGCGCCACGGGCGACTGACGTCAGCCCGGACGGTCCGGCGCCGCCCGTACGGGGACGGAGATCACCCGTGTGGATCAACCTCTGCTTGTCCACTGTCCAGGCGGCAGCCCGACCCAGCAGAGTTGCGCGGGTGCATCGAACGACGACCACCGCAACGCTCCTGGTCACCGTGGCCGTCTCGGCCCTCGGCGGCTGTACGACGGTTCAGCACCCGCCGGTTTCGGGGGCGCCGTCGGCACCGTCCCGGCCGCCGGTGCCCCGGCCGGGCGCCCATACGGACCCGAAGGTCGTGCAGGCGCCGGCCCGCGAGGCCCTGACTCTCGCCGACCCGTCCCGGAGCCCCGACGCCACGCCGTCCGCCGCACACCCCGCGTCCCCCACGCCCCCATCACCGGCGCGGCCCGCCCCCCGGTCCCCGCACTCGCACCCCCGCCAGGAGCACCACGAGCCCGGTCGCCCGCACTCCGCCCCGCAGGGCCCGAAACAGCCGCCCGTGCCGGACGTGTCCGAGACTCTGCCCAAGGAGGTCCAGGGCAACGGGGACATCTGCGCGCTGGGCAAGAAGTACGGCGGCTGGAGGCCGGACAGCCCGGAGTCGCGGATCTGCGAGCAGACGTACGGGCAGTGAGGGTGCCTCGGGCCCCCGCCCCTACACGCCCTCCCCGAGCCGCCCCTCCCACCGCAGGATCTCCGCCCGCACCCCGTCCCCGTAGCTGTCGTCCCCCAGCACCCCGGCCGCTCCCCGTGCCCGCCGCAGATGGACGATGGCTGCCTCCGTGCGGTCGAGCTTCACGTAGTCGGCCGCCAGGTTCAGGTGCAGCGAGGGATACAGGGCCCGTACGGCGACCGCACCGCCGGCCCCCTCCGCCTCCGTCAACGCCCGCAGATCCCACGCCAGTTCATCCGTGGGGTCGTCATGGGTGTCGGCCAGATAGTGGGCCAGGGTGCACCGGTGCAGCGGGTCGCCGTCCTCGCCGAGCTCCGTCCACAGCTCCAGCAGGCGGCGCCGGGCCTCCTCGCGGTCCCCGGCGTGATGGAGCATCACGACCTGCCCGA
Source organism: Streptomyces sp. NBC_01092 (assembly GCF_045039535.1). NCBI lineage: Bacteria > Bacillati > Actinomycetota > Actinomycetes > Kitasatosporales > Streptomycetaceae > Streptomyces > Streptomyces sp. NBC_01092. The sequence continues at coordinate 1,877,565 of NZ_CP108659.1, forward strand.
TCCGCGTCAGCACGGCGTCCGGCGCCGTCTGCTCCTGTCGCTCCGCCACCGCGTCCTCCGGCCCTCGTCGGCTGGTCCCACCCGACGCTAACCGGCCCCACCGGCATTCCCGGTCAGGCGGCTCCGTACGGCAAGGGGCCGGCCCGGCGAGCGAACCGGCCCGCGGGCGGATGTCAGCCCAGGTTCGGGACGCGCCAGTCGATCGGCTCGTGCCCCTGCTGGGCCACCGCCTCATTGATCTGGGTGAACGGGCGGGACCCGAAGAACTTCTTCGCGGACAGCGGCGAGGGGTGCGCACCCTTGACCACCACATGCCGCGTCTCGTCGATGAGCGGGAGCTTCTTCTGGGCGTAGTTGCCCCACAGCACGAACACGGCGGGGTCGGGCCGGCCGGCCACGGCCTTGATCACCGCGTCCGTGAACTTCTCCCAGCCCTTGCCCTTGTGCGAGTTCGCCTCGCCGGCGCGGACCGTCAGCACCGCGTTGAGCAGCAGGACGCCCTGCTCGGCCCACGGCATCAGATAGCCGTTGTCCGGGACGGGGTGGCCGAGCTCCTCCTGCATCTCCTTGTAGATGTTGCGCAGCGAGGGCGGCGTCCTGACGCCGGGACGGACCGAGAAGCACAGGCCGTGCCCCTGGCCCTCGCCGTGGTACGGGTCCTGGCCGAGGACCAGGACCTTCACCTGCTCGTACGGCGTCGCCTCCAGCGCGGCGAAGACCTCCTCGCGAGGCGGGTAGACGGGACCCTTCGCCCGCTCCTCCTCGACGAACTCCGTCAGCTCCTTGAAGTAGGGCTGCTGCAGCTCGTCACCCAGAACCCCGCGCCAGGACTCGGGCAGCATGGCGATGTCGGTCACGTCAACTTCCTCCGGTGTGCGCTCACTTCAGGGTCGCACCATGTGCGCCCCGCGGACGGCCGCGCCGGAGCGCGGCCCCCTTCCGAGCACAGAACCTACAGGCGCCCACTGACAATCGCGCTACCAGCTGGTCTTCCGGGACAGCGTCCACATCGTCATCATCGTCGCGGGGTCGATGGACTGCTCCGCGCCGGAGATCTCCTCGCTCGCGGCCACGAACTGCTTGCCCTGCCACAGCGGCAGAAGTCGCGCGTCTTCCACGACGATCTGCTGGGCCTCCTCGAACTCCTTGGCCACGGCGCCACGGTCGCTCTTGCGGCGCGACTCGGGCAGCAGCGTCTCGGTGATCTTGGGCGCCAGGTAGGGAGTGCCGAGTGCGTTCTCCTGGCCCACGAAGGGCGCGACGAAGTTGTCGGCGTCGGCGAAGTCAGGGAACCAGCCACGCCCGAACACCGGGTATTCACCGTTCTGGTAGCCCTGCACGTACGTCTTCCAGGGGCGGCTCTTGAGGGTGACGGTGAACAGTCCGGACTCCTCCAGCTGCCGCTTCAGCTCCTCGAACGCGGGCTTGGTCTGCGAGCCGTAACGGTCGCTGGTGTACCAGAGCTGGAGCGGGACCGGATCGGTGATGCCCGCCTCGGTGAGGATCTTCTCGGCCTTGTCGGGGTTGGGGTTCCCGAAGCTGTCGAAGAAGCTCGTGGTGTGGCCGACCAGACCCCGGGGGATCATGGAGTACAGCGGTTCGACGGTGTCCTTGTAGATCTTGTGGGCGAGCAACGGTCGGTCGATGACCTGGGCGATCGCCTTGCGGACCTCGGGCCTCTTGGCCCATGGGTCCTTGGGGTTGAACACCAGGTAACTGATCTCGGTCGTGGAGTTCTCGATGAGCTGGAGCCCCTCGTCCTTGCCCTTCACCTGGATGTCCACGGTTTCGGAGGCGGGCAGTCCGCGGTAGATGACGTCGATCTGCTTGTCCTTCAGGGCGTCGACCATGTCGGACGACTGCTTGAAGTAGCGGATGGTGACGCCGTTGTTCTTGCGGTCCGCGATTCCGTTGTAGTTGTCGTTGCTGACGAGCTCGGCCCGCTCGCCGTCCTCGTAGGAGGAGAGGCTGTACGGCCCCGAGCCACCGATCTTTCCGTCCTCGCGGAGCTTGTCCGCGGCGTACTCGTCGGGGTTCACGATGGACATCGCGGGCGTGGACAGTACGAACGGGAAGGTGGCGTCGGGCTCGTTGAGGTGGAAGACGACCTCGCGGTCGCCCTTCACCTGGACCCGGGAGAGGCTCCCCAGCAGTCCCACAGGGCCACCGTTGACCTTGATCTTCTTGACCCGGTCGATGGAGTACTTGACGGCCTGAGCGTCCAGGTCCCGTCCGTCGGAGAACTTCAGACCCTCGCGCAGCGTGCAGCTGTACACCGTGGTCGAGGTGTCCGTGAACCTGCAGCTCTCGGCAGCGTCGGGCTCGGGCTCGGACGCGCCGGGGCTGTAGTTCAACAGGGTCTGGAAGACATTGCGGAACAGCTCCCAGGAACTGTCCCAGGCGGCCGCCGGATCCAGCGTGCTCGGGGCACTGGTGGTCCCCACAACGATCGGACTCTCACTTTCGGACGAGTCAGAGGAGAAGACACCACAACCGGCGACCATGCCTATGGCCGTGACCGCCGCCAGCTGGCGGAGGTATCTGTCCCGCTTGAACACGCGCACCATCCTCGATCGGGCATATCACAAGGGTGGCCAGACCATACCGCAGTGTTCGGCCGCTTGGACCTCCGCCCTGGCAGGCCCTTGATCAGCGGGTATGTCGGTGGCAGGAAACAACGGCGCTCTTCCTGTTTACGCCCCCACGAGGTGGGCGCCCGCGCGTTCGTCGACCTCGCCGCGCGGGCGCCCACCGCCGTCGTCAGCCGACGCCGGCGTTGAGGAAGATGCCGCCGTCGACGACGAGCGTCTGCCCGGTGACCCAGTCGGACTGGTCCGAGGTGAGGAACGCGGCGGCGCCGCCGATGTCGGAGGGCACGCCGAGCCGGGCCAGCGGGTAGGCCGCGGCGGCCTCCTCCTCCCGGCCCTCGTACAGGGCCTGCGCGAACTTGGTCTTCACCACGGCCGGCGCGATGGCGTTGACCCGCACCTTGGGCGCGAACTCGTGCGCCATCTGCTGGGTGAGGTTGATCATCGCGGCCTTGCTGACGCCGTAGGCGGCGATGAACGGCGAGGGCGCGATGCCGGCGACGGAGGCGATGTTGACGATCGCGCCACCGTTGTCCTTCTGCCAGGCGTGCCAGGTCTTCTGCGCGAAGCCGAGCGCCGAGATCACGTTGGTCTCGAAGACCTTGCGGGCGACGCCCAGGTCGAGATCGGCGAGCGGCCCGAACACCGGGTTGGTCCCGGCGTTGTTGACCAGGAAGTCGACCCGGCCGAAGGCCTCCATGGCGCGCTCGACGGCGACGGCCTGGTGGGCCTCGTCGTGCGCCTTGCCGGCCACGTAGATGGCGCGCTCGGCGCCGAGCTGCTCGACGGCCTCCTTGAGGGCGTCCTCGCCCCGGCCGGTGATGACGACCCGGTCGCCGCGGGCGACGAGCGCCTCGGCGACGCCGTAGCCGATGCCGCGGCTGGCGCCCGTGACGAGGGCGACCTTGCCGGAGAGTTCAGGCAGTGCAGTCATGTCCGTGTCTCCCTGAGCCCTAGTCGAGCGGTCCGCCGGCGACGTACAGCACCTGGCCGGAGACGAACCCGGCCGCCTCGCCGGTGAAGAAGGCGATGGCGTTGGCGATGTCCTCGGGCTCGCCGACGCGCGCGACCGGGATCTGGGTGGCGGCGGCGGCCTTGAAGTCCTCGAAGCCCATGCCGACGCGGTCGGCGGTGGCCTTGGTCATCTCGGTGGCGATGAAGCCGGGGGCGACGGAGTTGGCGGTGACGCCGAACTTGCCGAGCTCCTTGGCGAGGGTCTTGGTGAAGCCCTGCAGGCCGGCCTTGGCGGCGGAGTAGTTGACCTGGCCGCGGTTGCCGAGCGCGGAGGACGAGGAGAGGTTGACGATCCGGCCGAAGCCCGCGTCCACCATGTGCTTCTGGCAGGCCTTGGACATCAGGAAGGCGCCGCGCAGGTGGACGTTCATGACGGTGTCCCAGTCGGAGACGCTCATCTTGAACAGCAGGTTGTCGCGCAGCACGCCGGCGTTGTTGACCAGGATCGTCGGGGCACCGAGCTCCTCGGCGATCCGCGCGACGGCGGCCTCGACCTGGGCCTCGTCGGAGACGTCACAGCCGACCGCGATGGCCTTGCCACCGGCCGCGGTGATCTTCTCCACGGTGTCCTTGCAGGCGGCCTCGTCGAGGTCGATCACGGCGACCGCGCGGCCCTCGGCGGCCAGTCGTACGGCGGTGGCGGCGCCGATGCCGCGCGCTGCGCCGGTGACGACGGCGACCCGCTGCTCAGTGGTGGACATGAGTGACTCTCCTCGAATGAGCGACCGCTTAGTACCTTCGATGCACGTGACGCTAGAAGTCCTGGCACGCGGTGTCAACGGTGACCGCACGCATGTGATCCATTACCTGACCCGTCACTTCACCAACACCTCCAGCAGCCGTTCCGCCTCGGCCGCCGGATCGGAGGTGAGCCCGGTATGCACGGGCCCCGGCTGGACGACCGTGGAGCGGGGCGCGATGAGCCAGCGAAAGCGCCGCCCGGCGTCGTCGCCGGCCGCCTGCCCGGCCGCCTCGCTGCCGCCGCAGACGCGCTCGACGGCCCCGAGGGCGGCCCGGATACCGGCCACGTCCGCGTCCGGGTCGAGGGCGAGCAGCCGCGCCTCGTCGAGATGGGTGCGGGCGCCGACGTAGCCCTGTGGCCGGCAGTACACCAGCACGCCCGCGTTGATGCACTCGCCGCGTTCGACGCGGGGGACGACGCGCAGGAGGGCGTACTCGAAGACGTCCCGGTCGTTCCTCTCGCCGCCCCGGATGATGTGGCGTTCGACCACATGGCCGGCCATGTGAATGTGGCGCTCGCTCACTTGGTCTCCTCGATTCCGGTGACGCGCTCGTGGATGACGGCAGCCCGGGCCAGCAGCGGTCTCGCATAGGCCCGCCGGAGGTCGTCCGGGGTGTCGAAGCCGGGCTCCGCGGCCAGCCAGGCGTCCGGGATCTCGGCGGTCACCTCGGCGAGCAGGTCCTCGGTGACCAGCGGCGCCAACTCGGCGGCGGCGCCGAGCACATCGGGCGCGAAGGAGGCGAGGGCGTGGTCGGAGGCGTCGTACGCGCGCTCCGCCGAGGCCTGTGCCCCGGGCCAGTTGTGGTGCCAGATCATGGTCGCGCCGTGGTCGATGAGCCACAGATCGCGGTGCCACATGAGCAGGTTGGGGTTGCGCCAGGACCGGTCGACGTTGTTCACCAGGGCGTCGAACCAGACGATCCGGCCGGCTTCCTCGGCGCTCACCTCGAAGGCGAGCGGGTCGAAGCCGAGCGCGCCGGAGAGGAAGTCCATCCCGAGGTTGGTGCCGCCGCTGGACCTGAGCAGGTCCTGCACCTGCTGGTCGGGTTCGCCGAGCCCCAGCACCGGGTCGAGTTCGACCGTCACCAGCCGGGGCACCCTGAAGCCCAGCCTGCGGGCGAGTTCGCCGCAGACGATCTCGGCGATGAGCGTCTTGCGGCCCTGTCCGGCGCCGGTGAACTTCAGGACGTACGTCCCGAAGTCGTCGGCCTCGACGAGCCCCGGCAGCGAGCCGCCCTCACGCAGCGGCGTGATGTAGCGGGTCGCGGTGACTTCTTTCAGCATTTCCCAGGCAGCCTGTCTCTTCAGTCCTGTAATCCACGTCCGACCTGGCACGTGGGTCATTCGAGCAGCTGCGCCTGGTCGTAAGGGGCCTGCGCTTCGCCGATGGCAGGGGCCATCTCCTCTGCCCATCTCCGAATATCCTGCAGGACCGGGCACATGGTGCCGCCCAGGGCAGTGAGCTCGTACTCCACGCGAACCGGAACCTCAGCGAAGACCCGGCGGGCGATGAGTCCGTCCCGCTCCAGGCATCCTCCAGGGCACTGGTGATGAGCACGGTCCACCGGCTCGCCGGACGCTCAAGCGCCTCCCGCGTCGGCGTGCTCGCGCCGTAGATCTCCGTACCCCTCCCAGGTGCTCTGCTCATTCGGGCAGCCTACATCGATCCGACTTCAGCGATTTCGCCTGGCTTTCAATAGCCAACAGCGGCCCAGGGCGGTCACATAAAAGTGACTTGGTGACGTCAAAGATATCGCCCTCAAAAACTTGATGAAGTTTCAAGCAGCTCTTAGTGTTTCCTCGACCGAGCAGATTCCAACTCCGTTGAATCAGAGGAGAGTCGTGATCAACCGTCGTTCAATAATCCGGGGCTGAAGTGCCGCTGCCGTAGCCGGCACAGGGGCTCTCGCATTCAGCGCAGGCGTAGCGCAGGGCAACACCGCCACCAAGCATCTACAGCCACTCCCACCTGGACCACGTGGGTGCGGTGATCGCGCCGCTATTCTCGGCCTGCACAAGGATCCGGCGCGTCCGATGCCACAAAGGGTCCTCCACGGCAATGACAACACCCTCCACATCGGCGGCGAGGAAATCCGGGTCATCTATCCGGGCGCCAACCATGAGGCCGGGAACGTGCTCATCCATGCCCACGACGCCATCCTTGAACTGGACTTCGACAGGTACGTCGGCGGTCACGTCCACCGCACCGGCACAGGAGCCGACGTCGAGCAATCGCGGGCCTTCTTCGTCGACTTGTGGAACATCACCAAGAAGAACATGGGGACGATTCCCTTCACCGCCGACAGCGCAGGCTCCGTCGTCGTCTCCATCTCCACCGACGCGACGATCAACTTCCCCTAGGACCCGTCGCCGACGGTGGCCCCTGCGCACGTGGGTCGTGGCAGGGGCCACCGCCTGTGCCCTCATGGGGCGGCGATCCGCCAGGTCACACTGCTGGACGCGGCTTGCCGTGAAGCCGGCTCGCGCAAGGCCGATGTGTGGTCGACGGCCTTCGCGGTGACCGTGTGCGTGCCCTGGTCGATACCCAGCGCACTCGGCGTGACGGCGCGACGGCCAAGCGCCTCGCGGACCTGGACCCCGTCGACGTACCAGTGCACGCGGACGTCGGACAGGCTGTCGCCCAGCAGTGGGGCGAGGCTGACGCGGAGCGTTGTCGAAGCGCCCAGGGTGCGGGCGGTGGAGATGCCGGGGGTGAGCAGGGTGGCGTGGCGATAGAAGCCCGCGATCATCGCTTCCCGGCCAGGCAGGTTGAACTTGTTGTTGCTCAGGCTCCGCATGATGGAGTTCTCGGTGGGCCGGTAGATGCCCTTGTTGTGGTAACCGCCGCCCTCGTACGCGTCGACCGTGCCACCCGACGGATCACTCCGGCCGATCCAGCGGTACCACTTGGTCCGGTAGTACCGCATGTCGGCGGCGGTCTGCATCGTGAGGTTGGGCTCGGTGGGCTCCGGCCCTGGGTAGCGGTCGCCACCTCCGTCCTGGTACTCGTCCCCGAGCAGGCCTATGGAATGGCCGAGTTCATGGGCCCCTATGAGGTAGGAGCTGGGGTTGTCGGAGGACATCGTGGCGATACCCGTGTGTCCGGCGGTCGAGGTGAGACCGCTGTATCCGGCGCCGCCGTACTTTGTGGAGTTCGCGATGACGAAGACGACGTCGGAGTCCGGGGCCTTTCGCGCGTACGAGTCAACCTTTCGCTCGTCGACGCAGAGCAGCCGCTCGACGCCGTCGCAGTAGAAGTAGCTGCTGACGGCGGTGTCCCTGACGACGTCCTGGGTCGGATCGCCGGAGACGCCCGACTGGTTGGAGACGGCCTTCACCAGCCAGAAGTTGAACAGCCCGCGGTAGCTCCGATAGGGCTCGATCTGGAAGATCGAGTCGAGTGTGGTGCGTGCGTCCGCCTCCAAGTCGGCCTGCTGGCCGGCCGCGTAGCCGTCGCCGATGATCACGACGTCGAGGCGGCCGTCGGCGGAGCCTGTCCGCTGTAGCGCGGTCACGCGGGTGTCTCCCAGCGGCACCGCCGGGGCCGATTGTGCCTGCCTGATCCGCTGCGGAACGGTGACGGGGACCTGGCGGTGTCTGCCCTCACCGTGCTGGTCGGGGAAATACTCCACGGTGCGGGCGTCTGCGGAGGACGGGGAGTGGGCGTTGGCGGCGGCGGAAGTGGACGCCGCCGGGGCCGGGATGGCGGCAGCGCCGGACGCGGCCAAGGCGAGTGTGCCTGCAGTGACCGCACGGAGGAGGTGTCTATGGAGGTGCACTAAGACCTCGCATTGAGTGGGGGGTTAACTGGGGAGTTAAGTGGGCTTAACTCGCCGCACAACATAGGGGGTTGACTTGACGAGAGACAAGTACTGAGAGGCAAGTGGCCCGCGAGAAAGGGGTCGACGTCATGAACCGCTTGAAGGAAACGTGGCCTAGCGGGCCGTGGTGCGAGGTCAGGGAAGTCGACCGTGGTCGCTGGGGTATGGGCCGGGGTGACGGAACTCGGGTGGCCAGCGGCCGCTGTGAGTATGGACCGCATGCGCCAGTTACTGTCGGCGAGGCGGTGTCCGGAGCGGCCCTTGGTGATGGTTGAAGACCACAACGCCACGGTCGAGCCGGTGGTTGTGGCGTTCCAGGGCCTCCAGGACGTGAGGCGGGAGCGTGACCTCCCGGCCACTCTTAGCGTGACCTCCCGGCCACTCTTGCAGTGGAGTCGAAGAGCACGGGCCCACAGCGGACGTGTGGGTACCGCTGACGACGGGTGAGCGTCGGCCATGGACGCAGTTGTGAGGCATGAGTGTGCCCCGCGGTGTGGCCCGGCACGTGAAGCCGCCGACGCGTCGACAGCAAATCGACGGACGTTGACAGCGAATCGACAGCCGTCGACAGGGGACCGACAGCTCCGCTTTACCCACCTCGCCTGGTCAGCGGGCCAGGATTTCGAACGTCTCCTGAACAGCCGGTCCCCAGGGGCCGTACCTGACGACAGATCACGAATGACGGGAAGGAACGTCTGCATGACCAGCGAATCAGTTCAGCCGGTGTCGGGACCGAGCCGCCGTACCGTCGTGGCGGCGGTCGGCGCGGCGGGGCTCGCCGTTGCGCTGACCGCGTGCGGATCGGACGACGAGGCATCGGGCTCGTCCACCGAACAGGGCGCCGCCGGCGCCGGTGCGACGACCGAGGCGGGTGGCTCGTCCGCCGACGCGGGCGCCGGTGGCGCGGCTCTCGCCAAGACCGCCGACATCCCGGAAGGTTCGGGCAAGGTCTTCAGCGACGAGAAGGTGGTCGTCTCGCAGCCGGCGGCGGGCGACTTCAAGGCCTTCTCGACGATCTGCACCCACCAGAACTGCCCGATGACGGACCTCAAGGAGGACACCCTCTCCTGTGCCTGCCACGGCAGCCAGTTCTCCGTGCTCGACGGCAGCGTGAAGAAGGGGCCCGCGACCCAGGCACTGGCCGAGAAGCAGATCACCGTGTCGGGCGACTCGATCACGCTCGCCTGACCGGGTCACGACGGACAGGGCTCAGGCCCGACCCGCACGGGGCGGACGCTTGAAGCAGCCCAGAACCTCGTCCGTGGTCGCGACCGTGGCGACCAATGCGAGGGTGTGGCTGATCATCGCGGGGGTGTAATCGGAGGGCACCCCGGCGATGGCGTCCCGTGGCACGACCACGACATAGCCCCGGTTCACCGCGTCGAAGACGGCGTTGGGGATCGCGACGTTGGCCGAGACGCCGCTGACGATCAGCGTGCGGCAGCCGAGGTTGCGCAGCAGGGCGTCGACGTCGGTGCCCTGGATCGGGGACAGGCCGTGCAGTCGCCGTACGACGAGGTCCTCCTCGGCGACCTCGATCGGCTCCGCCACGCGGACCGCCTCGCTGCCGGACAGCTGCCGGACGGGGAGCCGTTCGGCGGCGCGGAAGAGGCGGGCGTTGTGGTTGGCGCCGCGGCCGTCCGGGCGGCGTTCGGCGATCGCGTGGATCACCTGGACGCCGCTCGCGTGGGCGGCCGCGACCAGCCGGGCGACGTTGTCCAGGGCTCCCGAGGAGCGTGCCTGCTCGGCGAGTTCGGGCAGCGCGCTCTCCGGCCCGACGACGCCGCGCTGGCACTCGACGGTGAGCAGGGCGGTGGTCGCGGGGTCGAGGAGTTCGCTGAGGTGTGCGGACGACGGCATGGGTCCCCCTGTGGCCGACGGCGGCGTGGGCCGGTGACAGTAGCCACCATTGCGTGTGGACGGAAGACGACTCATCCTTTTCTGACGTGATGTCAGAGGATCTCTCCTCTGGCACGACGTGAGAGAAGAGGGGGACGTATGACCGTCACTCAGCGCCGGGGCCGGAAGATCATGATGACGCCCGGTGAGCTGGACGAGTTCCTCACCGAGCAGCGCACCTGTCGGGTCGCCACGGTGTCCGGCGACGGCTTTCCGCATGTCAGCGCCCTGTGGTTCGCCTGGGACGGCAACTCGCTGTGGCTGTACTCGGTCGTCCGCAGCAAGCGGTGGACCGATCTGCGGCGCGATCCGCGGGTCGCGATCGTGATCGACACGGGTGAGGAGTACGAGCAACTGCGCGGCGTCGAGCTGTCCGGCACCGTCGAATTCGTGGGCGAGGCGCCGCGGGTGGGCGAGCTGCGTGCCGAACTCGACGTGCCCGAGACGCTGTTCGCCCGAAAGAACTTCGGCCTCGACGAGATGCCGCACGACGGGCGGCACGCCTGGATGCGGCTGACTCCCGAGAAGATCGTGTCCTGGGACTTCCGGAAGCTGGGGTCGCGTTAGGGACTTTCGGCCTCAGCCGGCCTTCTCGGCGGCCGCCTGCAGCGCCTGCACCGCCGCCCGGATCGACGGGCGGCGGTCGGCGTCGGCGCGCCACACCGCGTAGATGTACCGGTGGACGCGGTTGCGCACAGGCACGGCCCGCACGCCCAGCGGCATCGGGTCACGGCCCAGCCGGGGCGCGACACAGACGCCCAACCCGGCGGCGACCAGCGCGAGTTGGGTGTGGTGCTCCTCGGCGCGATGGGCGATGCGGGGCTCGATCCCCTTGGTCCGCAGCGTGTACAGCAGCCACTCGTGACAGAACTCGCCCTCGGGCCAGGCGACCCACTCGTCGCCCGCGAAGTCCGCCAGGTCGACCTCACGCAGGTCGGCGAGCGGGTGCCCCTCGGGCATGGCGATCTCCACGCGGTCGTCGAGGATCGGGGCCTTGGCGAGCCCCTCCGGCATGGGCAGGGGCTTGTTGTACCAGTCGAGGACGACGGCCAGGTCGGCGTCGCCCCGCATCACCGCGGCGACCCCGTCCTCGGGCTCCAGCTCGCGTGACGTCAGGCGCAGCGCCGGATGGTCGGCGCGCAGCGCGGTGAGCGCGGCCGGGAAGAGCCCGCGCAGGGCGGTGGGGAACGCGACCAGCCGCAGCTCGCCGACCACCTGCCCGCGCTGGGCCTCCAGATCGGCCTGGGCGAGCTCGACCTGCGACAGGATGCGCGCCGCGTGTTCGGCGAGCAGCCGCCCGGCGTCGGTGAGGCGCACGCCCCGGCCGTTCTTGGCGAGGAGCTGCTGGCCGACCTCCCGCTCCAGCTTGGACATCTGCTGCGAGACGGCCGATGTCGTGATGTGCAGCCCTTCGGCGGCGGCGCTCACCGAGCCGTGCCGGGCGAGGGCGTCGAGGGTGCGCAGGCGCTCCAGGTTCAACATGTAAGCAATGCTACGAGATATCGCTCGCGAAATCTCGATTGTGCTACGAGGTCCGGCACGGCATGGTTGCTGCCATGACCACCGCCACCGCCGCACGTGACGCGGCCGGGGCCGCTTCCGCCGTCCCCTCCCGCCCTCGCGGCCGCCTCGACTGGCGTCTGCGGTTCGCCGCCCTCTCCCTGATCTGGGGTTTCAGCTTCCTGCTCATCAAGGTGGGCACCGACGGGTACGCCCCGTTCCAGGTCACGCTGGGACGGCTGGTGTTCGGTACGGCGGTTCTGGCGGCCGCGATGGCGGTGAAGCGGCAGCGGCTGCCGCGCGGGGCGCGCACCTGGGGGCATCTGACGGTCGCCGCGTTCCTGCTGAACGCGCTGCCGTTCTCCTTGTTCGCGTACTCCGAGCTGACGATCCCGTCCACGCTGGCGGGCATCTGCAACGCGACCTCGCCGCTGTGGGGCATGGCCCTGTCCCTGGTCGCGCTGTCGGAGGACCGGCCTACGCGCGTGCGGGTCGCCGGGCTCGGGATCGGGTTCCTCGGCGTCCTGACGGTGCTCGGGGCGTGGCAGGGCTTTCACGGGCTGGACGCCACGGGTACGGCGATGGCGCTGCTGGCCTCGCTGAGCTACCCGATCGGCTGGATATACGTCCGCCGGACGCTGGCCGGGTCCCGTGAGTCGCATCTGTCGCTGACCGGCGCGCAGTTGTTGCTGGCCACGGTCCAACTGGCCGTCGTCACACCGTTGTTCACCTCGTTGCCGACGCGGCTCTCCCCCGTGCCGCTGCTGGCGATCGTGGCGCTGGGGGCGCTCGGGACCGGGCTGGCCGTGTTGATCCAGTACGGGTTGGTCGCCGAGGTCGGGCCCACCACGGCTCAGATGGTCACGTATTTCATTCCGGTGATCGCGACCGCTGCGGGGGTTGCCCTGCTGGGCGAGTCGCTTGCCTGGTCGACGCCGGTGGGGGCGGTGGTTGTGCTGGCGGGGGCGGCGCTGACCCAAGTGCGCCGAAAGAACGCCTGACGGGGAGGGGCTCGGCAATCGTTTGAGGTCGGCACCAGCCCTCGCGTCCTACATGTAGCTCCTTGTCGGCCCCGGTCCCACCGCCGTCGCCACCGCGTCCGCCAGCGGGCCGGCCTCCTCCTCGCGGAGCGTCGAGGTGGTGACCCGGATTCCGGGCGGTGAGCTCGTGCGGAAGCGGGCGCCGGGGGCGACCGCCCAGCCGGCATGCAGCAGGCGGGCCACTGCGCCCGTCTCGTCGGGCACCGGGATCCAGACGTTGAGGCCGCTGCGCCCATGGGCCTCGACCCCCCGCTCGGCCAGCGCCCGAATCAGCAGGTCACGACGCCCGGCGTACGTCGCCGCCACTGCCGCCGGGTCCACCGCGCCGTCGGTCCAGAGCCGCACCACGGCCCGCTGCACCAGCCGGCTCACCCAGCCGGCGCCGAGTCGCTGGCGTCCGCGCACCCGGTCCACCGTGACCTCGTCGCCGGTGAGCACGGCGAGCCGCAGGTCGGGGCCGTACGCCTTGGCGACCGAGCGGACGAAGGCCCAGTGGCGGGTGATGCCGGCCAGGGGGTGCAGAGGGAGGTCGACGATGCCGTGGCCGTGGTCGTCCTCGATCAGCAGGAGATCCGGGTGCTGCCGCAGCGTGGAGCGCAGGGCACGCGCGCGCGTGGCGCTCACCACGGCTCCGGTGGGGTTCTGCACGCGGTCGGTCACGATCAGGGCGCGCGCCCCGGAGTCGAGGGCCCGCCGCACGTCGTCGGGCAGTGGCCCCTCGTCGTCGACGCCGACAGGGACCGTGCGCAGGCCGAGCGCCGGGATCAGATCCAGCAGGCTGCCCCAGCCGGGGTCCTCGACGGCGACCGTGTCCCCGGGCTTGAGGTGGGCAGCGAGGACGCGCTCGATGGCGTCGAGCGAGCCCGAGGCGACGGCCAGCGGACCTTCCGGCACTCCGTCGGCGTCCAGCCAGTCGCGCGCGATGCGTGCCAGCTCCGGCTCCACGGGGTCGTCCCCGTACAGCACCGGATCCCGGTCGGCCAGCTCGCCCGCGGCCGCGAAGGCCTTCGCCAGCGACGGCAGCAGTGCCAGGTCGGGGTTGCCGCTCGCCACATTGCGGACGCCGTCGGGCACGTCCACCCGGACGAACTCGCGGCCGGTCGTGGCGGGCCTCGGCCGCACCCGGCTCCCCCGGCGGCCCGCGGTCTCGATCACTCCGCGGTCCCGCAGGACGCGATAGGCGGCCGCGACCGTGTTGGGGTTCACCCCGAGGTCCGTCGCCAACTCCCGCATGGGCGGCAGCAGTTGGCCCGGCTCCAGCTCACCCGAGCCGACCGCACGCTCGACGCTCGCCGCGATCTCAGCTGCGCGACGCCCTTCGATCCGATATCCTTCTAGCACAAACGACATTATGCACTAGTGCAATGGAGAAAGCAATGCTGGGGTCCGAGGAACAGGCGCCGCAACCCGCCGTCTACACGCCGACCGACCGCACCGTCCCCACCCGCTCCGCGGATCGTGCGGCGTACGACAAGGAACTGGTCCACGCGATACTCGACGAGGCCTACGTCTGCCACCTCGGTTTCGTCCGCGACGGCGCGCCGGTGGTGCTGCCCACGCTGTTCGGCCGGGTCGGCGAGACGCTCTACGTCCACGGCTCCACGGGTTCGCGCCCGCTGCGGATGACGGGCCAGGCCGACCCCGGGCTGCCCGTGTGCCTGACCGTCACGCATGTCGACGCTCTGATCCTGGCCCGCTCGGCCTTCCACCACTCGATCAACTACCGGTCCGTGGTGGTGCACGGCACCGCGTACGACGTGACGGACCCGCAGGAGAAGCGGATCGCCCTCGACGCGCTCGTCGACCACGTGGTGGCGGGCCGGGCCCGTGACTCCCGGCCCGCCAACAAGAAGGAGCTCGCCGCCACCGCCGTGATTCGCCTCGACCTGAACGAGGTCTCCGCCAAGCTGCGCACCGGCGGCGTCAACGACGAGCCCGAGGACCTCGCCCTCCCCCACTGGGCCGGCGTCGTCCCGCTGCGCAAGGGCTACGAGGCACCGGTCGGCGACCCCGAGCTGGCCCCCGGCACCGAACTCCCCGACTACCTCGCGGCCCTGTGATGCTGATCCACCCCTGGGACGAGCCCCGCGACGACACCGAGTGGCAGCGGTGGCTGGAGGTCCACGACTTCGGGCAGCTGGTGGTCAACGGCCTGGACGGCGAGCCGCCGCATGTCCAGCCGCTGCACTTCGCGTACGACGCCGGGCGCGGCGAGGTCGTCACGCATCTGGCCCGCCCGAATCCGATGTGGCCGGCGCTGCTCGCGCACCCCGAGGTCGTGCTGAGCGTCGTCGACGACTACGTGTATGTGCCGGGCCCCTGGCAGGCGGGACCGGAGCAGCCGCCCGAGCACGGCGAACCGACCAGCTTCTACGCGGCGGTCCAGCTCCGGTGCCGGGCGCGTGTCGTGGACGACCCGGCCGAGAAGGCCGAGCTGCTGAACCGCCAGGTCGGTCACTTCCAGCCGGAGGGCGGTTCGGCGGAGGTGGCGGTCGGCGAGGTGCCGTACGGCAGGCTGCTGTCGGGCATCCGCGGGCTGCGGCTCGAAGTGACCGGTGTGCGCGCGAAGTTCAAGTTCGGCGGCAGGCGGTCGGAGGAGGTCCAGGACCGCATCGCGGGGAATCTGGCCGGGCGGGGCGGCCCGCGTGACGCGGCGGCGCGCGACCACATGCTGCGACGGCGGCCGGCCTGAGTACGGAGGCTGCGCGGAGGCTTCGGAGTTGAGGGGTCCGGCACCGCGCGCGGCGCCGGACCCTCCGCATCAGGCCGGCATCGGTTCGCGCTCCCGCTGCCGTTCCCGCCGCGCCCCGCGGGTCTCCGCGACCGCGAGGCCCGCGACCGACCCGAGCATCAGCAGGGTGCCGACGAGGGTCGGGGCGGTCAGGTGCTCACCGAGCAGGACGACGGCCAGCACCGCCGCGCTGACCGGCTCCAGCAGCATGATCACGGAGACGGTGGCGGACCGTACGGCGGCCGCGCCCGCGAAGTAGAGGGCGTACGCCAGAGCCGTGGGGACTGCCGCGATGTACGCCAGCAGCCAGCCGAGCCGGAGGGCATCGGCCGTGTGCGGCAGGAGCCCCTCGGCGAGGGCGAGCGGCAGCAGGCACAGGCTGGTGACCGCGAAGGCCCACACGGACGTGTCGGCCGCGTCGGCCCCGCCGTCGCGGCCCCACTTGCGGGTCAGCAGCGTCAGCACGGAGTAGCCGGCGGCGGACACCAGCGCGAGCAGCACGCCCCACGGCCGTACGGTCGCGCCCTCGCCGCCGAGCGCGAGCACCGCGAGCCCGGTGAGCGCGCCGGCCACCGCGGCGACGCCGCCGCGGCCGAGCCGCTCCCCCAGGGTCAGCCGGGCGCCGAGCGCGATGAACACGGGCCCTGCGCCCAGGGTCACCACAGTGCCCACGGCGAGTCCGGTGGCCTCCACGGCCGCGAAGTAGGCCGTCTGGAACACGGCGAGTCCGATGCCCGTGGCCCCGGCCCGCAGCGCCTTGCGGGCGAGGGACTCGGAGACGGTGCGCCGAGGACGGGGACGCAGCAGCCGCACGGCGAGCAGCAACACGAAACCGATCGCGCAGCGCCAGAAGGAGAGGGCGATCGGCCCCATGTCACTGGTCCGGTAGACCAGGGAGGCGGCCGCGCCCGCGGTGCCCCAGGCGGCACCGGCGATGATCAGGTAGATGAGGCCTCGCCCGATGGGCAGGCCGGAGACAGGTGTGTTCGACACGAGTGGTTCTCCGCAGACATGCAGAAGTGCTGGGAGGAGCCCGGTTCAGCGGGGTCCATGGACTTCGTCTGCGGGCAGCACCGTTGGGCCGTGCGGTGCGCGGGGTTCAGTTCCCGTCAGGCACCGAGGCTTGGCTTCCGGAGGCCCGCCTCAGGCGGCCGGAGGCGGAAGAACGAGTGTCGAAGGCATGATCACGCAGCCTAGGCGAGGTTTCCGCGGGCGGACAACTCGCGCTCGGGTCCACCGCCGGCCACCGGCTCGGCGGAGACCTTGGCGGGTGCGGACGACTGCGCGATGAACGCCCCGGCGAGGACGACCGCGCCGCCGATGATCTGCGGCGCCGAGAGGTGCTCGCCGAGCAGGAACCACGCGAGGACGGTCGCGATCACCGCTTCGAGGCACGCCACGACGCCGGCGACCTGCGGTGACAGCCGCCGGACCGAGACCACGCCGGTGACGTACGCGACGACCGTGGCGACGAGCACGATCCAGGCCAGCAGCAGGGGGGCCGCGACCGCGGTTCCGTTCATGTCGGCGGTGCCCGCGAGGACCGTCCAGTCCATGGTCCAGGGGCGGGCCACGACGGTCAGGACGGCGGCGCCGACCAGCAGGCCGAAAGCGATGACACCGAGCGGGTCGGGTGCCCGCTCGCCGGAGCCGCTGCCCTGGTCGGCCAGGACGAAGTAGCCGACCTGGCAGCAGGCGGCGCCGAGCGCGAGGAGCAGGCCGAGGGCGTCGAAGCTCAGGCCCGCCCAGACCTCGACGACGCAGACGAGGCCGCCGACCGCGAGGACCACGCCGACGGCGGCGGCACGCGTCACGGGCCGCCGCTGCACGAACCGCACCCAGCCGAGGACCAGGGCGGGTGCCAGGTACTCGACGAGCAGGGCGACGCCGACCGGGATGCGGGAGATCGAGGCGAAGTAGAACGCCTGCACTCCGGCCACGCCGAGCAGGCCGAACCCGGCGAGCAGTGCGGGACGGGCGCGCAGCAGTGCCCGGTGGCGCACGGCGAGCGGCAGCATCACGAGGGCGGCGCCGGCCACGCGCAGCCACACCACGTGGAGCGGGTCGAGCCCCGCCTCGATCAGCGGCTTGGCCGCGACTCCGGAACCTCCGAAGGCGATCGCGGATCCGACCGCCAGACCGAGCCCGACACCCTTGCCACGGCCCACCTGACCGCTCTCAGACTTACGCACCGGCACATGATGACAGGCGATGACAGCAGCGTCATCCCCGTTGACACCTGTCTCGCGGTGTGGACGGTCGACGGGGTGGATCGGGACGCGACGAGCATGGCCGGCACCGGGGTTCCGGAAGGTGGCGGGCGGCGTCGGCGGGGCCACGGCCGGGGAGTCCCGGCCGTCAGGCGAGGTTGCCGACCGACGCTCCTAGCGGGCGCCCTCGCCGCCGGTGACGTACTCGTCGCGGGGTTCGTCCATGCGGGCGCGTACGACGGTCGCGTCGATGCCGGCGCGGCCGAGCACCTCGACGGCGCGTGCCTGGGGGTCCACGACGATCGCCGCGAGCAGGTCGACGCCGCGGGCGGCAGTGTCGCCGCGCAGGGTGGCGCGACGGCAGGCGTGCTCCATCGCGCTCGCGGCCAGCGGGGAGAAACCCTCGCCGTGCATCACGACGGGGACGGCGCCGGAGTCCTCGACGGTGCCCTGCCAGCGCAGGCCGTAGCCGATGGTGCGCTGCACGAGGTAGCCGAGCAGCCGGGCGATCTGGGGGCCCTCGCCGAAGACGGCGTACACATCCGGGTCGTGCTCCAGGAGCGAGTGCAGCAGATGGGCCGTGTCGATCTGCCGGTCCCCGTCCCTGAGCGCCCTGCGGCGGGCACCGGAGACCACCGCTGCCAGTTCGTCGCTGAGCCTGGCACCGTCCGCCGGGGTGTCCGGGCGCCGACAGTCCTGTTCCTGGGCCGACTGCCGGGGGATACGGGGTTGCACAACCTCTACCCCATCAGCCACATCGAGCCGAGTCATCGCCGGGGGGAAGCATTTTTGCGTCCCACACAGAGTGGAGTCCGTCGGCCGGAATCTCCTCCTTACGGATGAGATCACGCCGAAAGACCCCCAGGGGCGCGCGCCGCCTTGCAGTGCGCCGCACACGCAACCAGGGCGCTGCGCGCTACGTCCCACAGGGACATGGAGAGCAGGTGCTGGCTGGTGGCGCTGCCGGCCGTCGACGGCAGACAGTACGTCTACCGGGTGTACGCCCCGAAGGACGCCCTGCTCGCCGACCTGTTCTGGGAGGCGTGGCACTGCCACGAGGAGAGCGCGTTACCGCGGGCGTGGGATCTCTTCGACGCGGCGGTCATCCGGCTGGTGGGCTGACCCCGTGGGGCAGGTCCCACACCTCCACACATTCTGACGGTTCATCAGTATTGAATGTTCCGGCCCCCACGGCTACGTTCCGCGACACCGTAGCCCGAGACGAAGGGGTGGTCGCATGGCCGAAGTCAGCGCGGAGTCACGCATCGAGGCACCGGCCGAAAAGGTCTGGGCACAGCTGACGGACTGGTCGGCGTACGGCCAGTGGAACGCGACCCACACCAGCTTCCCGAGCGGCGGCCCCACGGCGCTCGAAGTGGGCGGGACCTTCCAGGAGAACATGAAGCTGATGGGGTTCCCGGCCGAGGTCGAGTGGACCATCGAGGAACTGGAGCCGGCGCGGGTGCTCGCGATTCGCGGCAAGGGCCCGATGGCCGTGACCGTGGCCACGCGCTACACCCTCACGCCGGACGGCGACGCCGCGACGGCGGTACGCATCGACGGCGAGTTCACGGGCGCGGCGGTGTCGTTGATGGCGGGCAAGCTCAAGGACTCGGCGACGGCGGCACTGAACGAGTCGCTGCGCAAGCTGGAGGGTCTGGTGACCTGAGCCGCGCCGGCCGCACGCGTGAAGGCGCCCCGCGGATCGCTCCACGGGGCGCCTTCCTTCACGGCGGGCAGGCCGCCGGTGCTGCTCAGTCCTCGTCGGCGAGGATCAGGTACAGCTTCTTGCGGGCGTCGTTGATGACGGTCAGCGCCTTGTCGCGCTGCTCCTTGCTGCCCGTCTTCCAGACCTGGCCGAAGGCCTCCATCAGCCCGAAGCCGGCCTGACGGATCTCACCGAGGGCCTCCCAGTCGACACCGCGGGAGGCTTCCTCCCAGGGCGCCTCGGGACCGGACTCGGCCGCCTCGCGGCCCGCCTCGGTGAGCGAGAACAGCTTCTTGCCGCCCTCGGTCTCACTGGCGATCAGGCCCTCGTCCTCCAACAGCTGGAGGGTGGGGTACACCGAGCCGGGGCTGGGCTTCCACGCCCCGCCGCTGCGCTCGGCGATCTCCTGGATCATCTCGTAGCCGTGCATGGGGCGGTCCTTCAGCAGGGCGAGGATCGATGCCCGTACGTCACCGCGCCGGGCCCTGCCTCGCGGCCCTCCTCGACCCCGCGGCCCCCAGGGGCCGGGTCCGCCGAATCCGGGCCCACCGAAACCGGGGCCACCGCCGGGACCGAAGGGCCCAAAGGCGCCACGCAGCTGCTCGAATCCACCTCGGCCGCGGTGACCGTGTCCACCATGCCCACGCTCGAATCCTTGGGAACGCATCGCAATCACTCCATTTCATCGTTGATCTGTCGCATCGCTGATCTGTCGCGATGCCTCAACGATATATCGGAACCGATCGCATGACAAGACGCGTTCTTCAGGGCGTCCGTGATCCACTTCCGCGGCAGATGGGTCCAGCAACTCCGAATTGGCCTTGGCCGCCCCCTCCGCGCACCCCCTACGGTCGGCGACATGCGGATTCGAATCGTCGACGCCTTCTCCGACCGTCCCTTCGCCGGCAACCCGGCCGGCGTGCTGCTTCTCGACGCCTTCCCGGAGGACGACTGGCTCCAGAAGGTGGCCATGGAGGTCAATCACGCCGAGACGGCCTTCGCGCACCCGTTGCCCGCGGGCGGGGAGGCCGACTGGGCGTTGCGGTGGTTCACGCCGGTCGCCGAGGTGGCGATGTGCGGGCACGCCACGCTCGCCACGGCCCATGTGCTGCACAGCACCGGCGTGCACGAGGGGCCCGTGCGGTTCGCCACCCACAGCGGGGTGCTGCTCGCCACGCCCGGCGACGACGGGTCGGTCACGCTCGACTTCCCGACCGCGCCGCTCACCCCCGTCGAGGTGCCGGACGGCGTCGCCGAGGCACTCGGCGCGCAGCCGCTCCTCGCCCGCGACACCGGCCCGAACATCGGCGACCTGCTCCTCGAACTCGCCGACGAGAAGACGGTCCTCGGCCTGGCCCCGGACCTCCGGGCACTCGGCGCCCACTCGGAGCGCGGCATCATCGCCACCGCCCGCGCCGAGGACCCCGCGCGCGGCTACGACTTCGTCTCGCGCTGCTTCTTCCCGAACGTCGGCATCGACGAGGACCCGGTCACCGGCAGCGCCCACACGGCCCTCGCCCCCTTCTGGTCCGAGCGCCTCGGCCGGACCGGGCTCACCGGCCTTCAGGCCTCCCGCCGCTCCGGCCGCGTCCGCACGGAGCTCCGCGGCGACCGCACGCTGCTGAGCGGCCGCGCCGTGACCGTCATCGACGGGGAGTTGATCACCTAGGGGGCGTCATCGCTCACGCCGTCGGCAGCCAGTCCACCCTCCCGGCCAGCAGCGCGTAGCCGACGAACGCCCCTATGTCCAGCAGGGAATGCGCCACGACCAGCGGGCCCACCCGGCCCCATCGCCGGTACAGGTACACGAACACGACGCCCATCGCCATGTTGCCGAGGAAGCCGCCGATGCCCTGGTAGAGGTGGTACGAGCCGCGCAGTACGGAACTGGCCACCAGCGCGGTGCCGGGCGTCCAGCCCAACTGGCCCAGCCGGCGCAGCAGATAGCCGACGACGATGACCTCTTCCAGGATCGCGTTCTGCAGCGCCGACAGGATCAGCACCGGGTACTTCCACCACACGTCGGGCAGCGCCTCGGGGACCACCGTGAGGTTGAAGCCGAGGCCACGGGCGCCCAGGTAGAAGGCGATTCCGGTGCTGCCGATCACCGCCGCGATCGCCGCGCCGCGGCCGAGGTCGGGCCAGGGGCGGGTGCGGTCGAAGCCGAGGGTGCGCAGGCTCGCGCCCTCGCGCAGCAGGAAGTGTGCGACCAGGGCGACCGGCACCAGCGCGCTGGTGATCCCGAAGAGCTGCCAGGCGAGATCCAGCCAGGGACGCCCTGGAGCGGCCGAGGCGTTGAGCGTGGCGGCCTGGTCCTTCAGGCCACCGGGTTTGGTGACGGAACCGACAAAACTGATCAGGGCGGACACACCGCTCGCACCGAGCGAAAGCGCCAGAACGAGCAGCGTCTCATCACGGAAGATCCGTCGGGAGGGCCGCTCATACGGAAAAGAATCGGCCACGGGGCCTGCCTCGCCCTGCACTCCTGCCTCCAGTTGAGTAATCCCGCCTCATCCGCATTGCCGCACCGCTAGGGTCTCGAAAACAGTTACGAAGACCGTGCGCGACAGGCCGTTGGGGTGACCGACATGGGACGTCACAGCTTGCCCGA
Organism: Streptomyces sp. NBC_01092; assembly: GCF_045039535.1. Lineage (NCBI taxonomy): Bacteria > Bacillati > Actinomycetota > Actinomycetes > Kitasatosporales > Streptomycetaceae > Streptomyces > Streptomyces sp. NBC_01092. Next base: position 1,899,429 of record NZ_CP108659.1, read on the forward strand.
TCAGTATGGGGCGGACGGCAGCGGCCCCCGTCGACGCGCACGACGCCGCACGGTGGCCGTCGCCACGGTCGTCGTCCTGGCAGTCGTCGGCGGTACGGCCGCCGCGGTCCGCGGCGGACTGTTCTCCCTGGGCTCCTCCTGCCAGGACGATCCGGTACGGCTCACCGTGGCCGCCTCCCCCGACCTGGCCCCCGCCCTGCGGACCGCGGCCGAGCGGGCCCGCGAGGACGACCTCACCTCCGACGGACGGTGCGTCGCCGTCACGGTGAGCGCGCGCGAGTCGTACAAGGTCGCCGACACCCTCCTGGCGGGCAAGGACCCCGGCGCCGAGGTGTGGGTGCCGGACTCGGAGGTGTGGCTGGAGCGGCTCGGCACCGACGGTGACACGGCCGACGTCTCCACGGTGGGCCATGTCGCCTCCACACCGGTGGGAGTGGCGATGGTCCCGACGGCCGCGAAGTCGCTGGGGTGGCCGAAGAAGGCGTACGGCTGGATGGAGCTGGCCGGCGCCGCCCTGCGCGACGACTCGCTCCGGCTCGGTGCGGCCGACCCCGCGCGCAGCGCGACCGGGCTGCTCGCGCTCACCCGGCTGAGCGCGGCCTCCGCCGGGGACGCCGGCGGGGACACACAGACCGCGGGGATGATGAAGGCGCTCTCGCAGCGCGTCTCCGACAGCGACGGCCAGATCCTGGAAACGCTGCCGCGTGACGCCTCGGGCACCGAGCAGGGCAACCCTAGGCGCAACCAGGCGCTGGTCGTCAGCGAGCAGGCGGCGTACATGTACAACTCCGCGGCGGACGGCGGGGACGACCTCGACTTCTTCTACCCGAAGGACGGCTCGCCCCGGCTGGACTACCCGTACACGCTGCTCGGCCAGGCCGGCCTGACGACCGACGAGAGCCGGGCCGCGATCCGGTTCGTGAGCTATCTGCGGGATCCGCGGCAGCTGCGGCTGCTGGAGCGGCACGGCTTCAGGACGTCCGAGGAGGAGGTGCCGGACGCGCTGGTGACCGGGGCCGGCGGCAGCGGCCCGCAGCCGTACGCGAAGCCCGCGATCCGGCCGGCCTCGGCGGTCGCGCTCCAGGAGACCCTCGGGGTGTGGACGATCACCGTCCAGAGCGCGCGGATCACCACCGTCGTGGACAGCTCCGCCTCCATGTCCGAGCGGGTCCCGGGCAGCGGGCGGTCACGGATGGACGTGACCAGGGAGTCGCTGCTCCAGGCCCTCGCCACGTTCACGGCCGACGACGAGATCGGCCTGTGGGACTTCGCCACCGAGCTGGACGGCGACAAGGACTACCGCGTCCTCGTGCCGACCGAGCGACTCGGCGACCGCGAGGGCGCCGGCGCGCAGCGCGAACGGCTCTCGGCGGCGTTCGGCGACCTGGCGCCGGTGCCGGACGGCGCGACCGGGCTGTACGACACGACGCTCGCCGCGTACCGGGCGGCGACCGGCTCCTACGCCGAGGGGAAGTTCAACGCCCTGGTCGTCCTCACCGATGGCGTGAACGAGGACCCCGGCAGCGTCTCGCGCGCCGAACTCGTCGCCCAGCTGGAGCGCCTCACCGACCCCGAGCGCCCGGTCGCCCTCATCATGATCGCCGTCGGGCCCGACGCCGACCTCGACGAGGCCAACCGCATCGCCGCGGCCACGGGCGGCTCGGGCCACGAGGTGACGGACCCGTCCCAGATCCACTCGGTGATCCTCAAGGCGATCGTGAACGCGGCGTCACCGGACCGGCTGGGCTGACGGGCCGGGCGGTCGGGCGCAGTCCGCTGCGGTTCGGCAGCGCCCCCAAGGGGCGCGGGGAACTGCGCGACCAGCCACGACGGCGCCGTAGACGAGCGACAACAGGACGCGGCACTTCCTGCGGAGCGCATGGTGCCCGTCAGCCCAGCGGCACCGGCTCCAACAGCCCCACGGGCCAGGTGTGCACCGGATCCCCGCGATGCATCAGCTCGCGGTACCGCCGCGTCGTGGCCGCGAGCGCGGCGTCCCGGGTCAGGCCCGACTCCAGTGCGCGATGGAAGGTGGCCGCCTGCCAGGTGGCGCCGTTCATGCGCCGGCGGCAGCGCTCCTCGATGACGCCGAGGTAGAGGTCGCGGTCGGCCGGCTCGACCCCCCACGCGTCGAGGCCGACTTCGGCGAGCGGAAGGAGTTCGTCGCGTACGAGGCTCACCGCGTCGACCTCGGCCGTCCCGCCGTAGCGGCCGCGCCGGGGCCAGATCAGCCGGGCGTCGATGCCGTGCTTGCAGGCCGCGTCGAAGTTGGCGGCCGCCGCCTCGAAGGACATCCGGGTCCACACGGGCCGCGACTCCTCGGCGAGGGCGCGGACGACGCCGTAGTAGAAGGCCGCGTTGGCGATGACGTCCGTGACGGTCGGCCCGGCGGGCAGCACGCGGTTCTCCACGCGCAGGTGCGGCACTCCGTCGGCGATGCCGTAGACCGGCCGGTTCCAGCGGTACACGGTGCCGTTGTGCAGGACGAGTTCCGCGAGGGTCGGTGTGCCGCCCGCATCGAGGACCTCCAGCGGGTCCTCGTCGTCACAGATCGGCAGCAGGGCCGGGAAGTAGCGCAGGTTCTCCTCGAAGAGGTCGTACGCGGAGGTGACCCAGCGCTCCCCGAACCAGGTGCGCGGTCGCACGCCCTGGGCCTGGAGTTCGGGCGGGCGGGTGTCGGTGGACTGCTGGAAGAGCGGCGGGCGCGACTCGCGCCACAGCTCACGCCCGAACAGGAACGGCGAGTTGGCGCCGATGGCGACCTGCACGGCGGCGACCGCCTGGGCCGCGTTCCAGACGTCGGCGAAGCGGCCCGGAGTGACCTGGAGGTGCAGCTGCACGGAGGTGCAGGCGGCCTCGGGGGCGATGGACTTCGAGGTGCACGTCAGGCGCTCCACGCCGTCGATGTCGAGCCTGAAGTCCTCACCGCGGGCCGCCACGATCTGATCGTTGAGCAGGGCGTAGCGATCCACGTCCGAGAGGTTCGAGGAGACCAGGTCGTCGCGGTCGAGCGTCGGCAGAATGCCGATCATCACGATTCCGGCGTCGACCTCGCCCGCTTTTCGATCGGCATATGCCAGTGACGTACGGAGTTCTTCGGCCAGCCGGTCGAATACCCGCCCCTGCAATCGATGTGGGGCTATGTTCACTTCCAGGTTGAACATGGCGAGTTCTGTTTGGAAATCGCGGCTCGCGATCCGCTCCAGCACCTGCGCATTCAACATTCTCGGCATGCCGTCGGCGCCGGTGAGGTTCAATTCGATCTCCAGCCCCATCAGGTTCTTGGGTCGATCGAACCGCTTCTCCGCCAGCAGCCGCTCCAGGCCCGTCAGACACTGCCGCAGCTTGTCACGGTAGTGCTGGCGATCGGACAGATCGAACCGACCTGCCACGACCTTCTCCCCCATCTAGGCTTCCCTCCTCGGATGGGCGGGCCGTCGATCCGGCCGCCGGTCTCCCGGGTCAGGTGGGATGATGCCCAGCAGAAGCGATCGATAACGTCCCACGCGAACCCTGCGCCCGCTACTCTGTCGGATGTGACCGGTGGCACATTCAGCGGGCATGGTGCACTGTGCAGTTTCGGACGGCTCACGAACTCGTGAAAAACGCCGACGAGAATTGGCCGTCCACACGGATGGCATTTTTCGAGGTCACCGCCACGGCGCCCACCAGGAATCGGGATGATTCCCGCAAATCAGCGACCGATTGACTCCTTGCCGGGTGCACCAAAAGCGGTTAGACGAAACACCGTCTGAACACTCGTCGTATAAACTCCGCAATCAAGGCAGAGGGTTGGCGCCCGGGTCCCGGGCCTGCCGTCAGGTGACGTGCGGCAAGCCTCACCCATCCCCCTTGGCTCCCAGACCCGGCCCCGCCTCTCTGACCTCCGTGAGCTGACAGCGCCGTCCGCCCCCGCCCCGCCCTCGCGCCACCGTGCCTGTCGAATGAGAGGCGACCCACCATGCCGCTGCATGTCCCCCCGGCTCCCGCGCCCGCACTTCGCTCCGTCCTCACCGCCCTCGGCTCACCCACCGCCGTCCGCGAGGCCCGAACGCCCTCCCTGCGCGCCGCCCAGGGGCCCGCCACACCCGAACTGCCGTTGCCCGTCCATGTCCTGGACGAGATCACCCCGGCGGGTGTGTCGGCGACGCGGCTGGCCGGCTGGCGTTTCCTGATCCGGTGCGGCGACCGCGCGGTGGCCGCGGCCGAGACCCGGCTGACCCCCGACGGCTGGGCGTTCTCGCACTTCTTCGAGGGCCCCTACATCGCCTCGACCGAGCGGGCGCTGCGCCAGGCGGAGACCGTCGCGCAGCCCTACCAGCCCCGCCTGCTGTCACTCCCGAGCCTCTACATGCTCGCGCTCTGGCTGCACGGCGACTGCACCGCGGACGGCGCCACCGGCCATCCCGACGCCGCGGACATGCTCGTGCCGCTGGCCCCGGCCCCGCCCGGCATCGCGGCCCACGTGCCGCACCGGGTCGCCGAACTGCTCCCGGTGCTCACCCACCGGGCGACCCCGGCCCCGCTGCCGCCCCTGCCTCCACTGCTCGGCTCCCCCGCCTGACGGCACCACGGCGCGAACGCAGGCGTACCCCGCCGCCCATTACCGGGTGGCGGGGTACACCTGTGTTCGGCGATGGAATTGGGGGCGCTGGGGATTAGGCTCGTATCGGACAACAGGAAACTCGCTCGCACGAGCCATAAAGCTCTCGTACGAGCAATTGAATGCTCGCCTGAGCACCAAAAGGCGCTACGGCGAGGAAAGCGTCGCTCGCACGAGCGGGAATGCGCTCGAACGAGCCCCTCCATAGCCCCGGCCCGCATGGACTAGCCCCATCCGACCACGGCGAACCATCCGAAGTGACAGTGCAGTTGGGATGAACCGTCCGCGCGGGTGATGCGTCATCAACCTGTGAGAAAGCGGTGCTGCGAAATCCCTGCGGATTGACGCCCGTGGGGCAACACTGGGTTCCGACCGACTTATCACAACGGGGGAGCGGCCATGAACGAGGCTTCACGCCGCGAGACAGACAAGACAGCCACCTCACAGATCACAACAGAGCGAAAGATCCCATCCATGTGCCAGCACCAGCAACCGTGCCCCTCAGCCGACTCCGCCGACCGGGAATCCGCCCGACTCCTGGCGCACCACCCGGAGCAGGGATGGAGCCTGCTGTGCAACGGCGTTCTGCTCTTCGAGGACACCGGTGAGCTCCTGCCCGACGGCCAGATCATCGCCCCGCACCGTCCGCTGGGCACCGGCAAGGTGATGACCGCCGCGTAGCGCCTCGCCGGCGGACAACGCCGGTAGGGCCCTGCACCACCGGGCGGCTCGACGGACGCCCGGCGTACTCCGAGGGGCCGGTCGCAGACTCTTACTGCGAGCCGGCCCCGATGTGTGTCCGGCGGTGGTCACTCACCGTAGTTCTCCATGTGCCGGGGGACAGTGGCGACCTACTGGATGTGTGGGTAGCCGTACGTCCGTCCGCGCGCGTCACCCCTTGGTCGCGCCGGCGGTGAGGCCGCCGACGAGCTGGCGCTCGGCGACCGAGTAGAAGGCGAGGGCGGGGACCATGGCCAGCACCAGGTAGGCGAAGACGCGGGCGTAGTCCGCGGAGTACTGGCCCTGGAACTGCTGGACGCCGATGGGGATGGTCCACCACGTGGAGTCGGTGAACACCAGCAGCGGCAGGAAGAAGTTGTTCCAGCTGGTGACGACGGCGAGGACCGACACGGTGCCGAGCGCCGGCCGCGCCATGGGCAGCAGCACCCGCCAGAAGAACCCGAAGGAGCTGCATCCGTCGAGCGTGGCCGCCTCCTCCAACTCGCCCGGGATGTCCCGGAAGAAGCCGCGCAGGATGATGATGGTCATGGGCAGTCCGAAGGCGGCCTGCGGAAGGATCACGCCGAGCGGGTTGTCCAGCAGTCCCATGGAGCGCAGCAGCAGGAACAGGGGCAGGGCGGCCACCGCGAAGGGGAACATCAGCCCCATCGTGAACAGGGTGAACAGGGTTTCGCGTCCCCGGAAGGCGAATCGCGCGAAGGAGAACGCCGAGAGCGCGGAGACCGCCACGACGAGGACGGTCGTACCGATCGCGATCAGGGTGCTGTTGCCGATCAGCCGCCAGAAGTCCCCCGAGCCGAGGATGTCCGTGTAGTTGCCGGTCACCCAGGACTCCGGCAGCCCGACCGGGTTGCGGGAGAGTTCGTCGGTGGACTTGAAGCCGGACAGCACGGCGTACAGCAGCGGCACGACCATCACCGCGCCGACCACGACGAGGATCACGTGCAGCGGCAGGCTCTTCCCGTTCCTGCTGCCGGACCTGGCCGTCACTTGGCGCCTCCCCGCATCGTCGTGGTGGCTCCTTGGAGATCGCGGCGGAGCACGAACCGCTGGTAGGCGAGGGCGAAGACGAGGCTGATGCCGAACATGGACACGCTGATCGCGCTGGCGTAGCCGACCTGGTAGCGCTTGAAGCCGTACTGGAACATGGTCACGGCCATCGTCTCGGAGTGGTGGTCGGGGCCGCCCGCGGTGGTCACCCAGACCAGGTCGAAGAGCTGGATGGACCCGATCACGGACAGGAACACGCTGATCCGCAGGGTGGGCGCGAGCAGGGGCAGGGTGACACTGCGGAAGCGCTGCCAGGCGTTCGCGCCGTCGATGAGCGCGGCCTCGGTCAACTCGGCCGGGACGGCCTGGAGTCCGGCCAGGTAGAGCATCATGTGGAAGCCGAAGTACTTCCAGGTCATGACCAGGAACAGGGTGGCCATGACGTTCGACGGGTCGGCGAACCACTCGCCACCGAGCCCGTCGAGACCGATGCCGCCCAGGATCCGGTCGGCGAGGCCGTCGTCGGGGGCGAAGATCATGCCGAACAGGACGCCGGTGATGGCCTCTGACAGGACGTACGGCCCGAAGAACAGCATCCGGTAGAAGGCCCGGCCGCGCAGTTTCTGGTTGAGCAGGACGGCCATGGCGAGCGCGAACGGCAGCTGGATCGCGAGCGACAGCAGGACGAGGAGCAGACAGCGCCACAAGTCCCCGAGGAAGACGGGGTCCTGGAAGAGCCGGGTGAAGTTGTCGGCGCCGATGTAGTCGGACGGCATCCCGAAGCCGCCCCAGCGGAAGAAGGCCGCGTACAGCGCGAACAGCATCGGCAGCAGCACCAGGATCAGGAAGAGCAGCAGGGCGGGCACCTGGAAGCCGACCGCGGTGAGCCAGTGCCGCATGCGCCGCCGGGCCCGCCCCCGGGCCGTGCCGGCGGGCGGGGGCGGGAGTTCGACGCCGGGGCCGGTGCGCTTGTCCGGCAGGAACGTGGAGGTCATCGCCGGCTACTGCTCTTCCTTCGCGGTCTTCGTGACCGACTCGGCGACCGCTTGCGGGGACTTGGACCCGGCGATGAGCGCGCCGACGCTGTCGTTGACCTCCTGGCCGACGGCGGGCGCGTAGGCCTGGTCGAGATAGAGCTGGAAGCCGGTGGCGGCCTTCAACTGCGCCTGTACGGCCTTGATGTTGGGGTCGGTGATGGCGCTCTCGGCGGCCGGGACGACCGGGAGGGCGCTGGTCTTCTTGACCAGCTCCACGTCCGTGGCCTCGGAGGCGAAGAACTTCAGGAAGTCGACGGCGGCCTGCGGGGCTCCGCTGCGCAGGGCATGTCCGCCGCCCCCGCCGAAGACCTCGGTGATCGTGCCCTTGCCGCCCTCGACCGCGGGGAACGGGAAGAAGCCGAGGTCGTCGCCGAGGCCCTTGCCGGCGTCGGCCTGGACGACCGGGGCCCACTGGCCCATGAGCTCCATCGCCGCCTTGCCGTTGCCGACGGCCGCGGCCTGGCCGGTGGGGCTGGAGTAGGCGGCGCCGAGGAAGCCCTTCTGGAACGGCTGGAGGTCGACGAGCTCCTGGAGGTGCTGTCCGGCCTGGACGAAGGGGTCGCCGGTGAAGTCCTTGTCGTCGTACGCCTTCTGGAGGGCGGAGGCGCCGGCGGTGCGCATCGAGAGGTAGGCCCAGTAGTACATGCCGGGCCACTTCTCCTTGCCCGCGAGGGCGAGCGGCGCGGTGCCCTTCGCCTTCAACTTCCGTACGGCGTCGAGGAAGCCGCTCCAGGTGGTCGGCGGCTCGGCGATGCCCGCGTCCTTGAAGAGCGCCTTGTTGTACCAGAAGCCGATCATGCCGATGTCGAACGGGATGCCGTACACCTTCTCGTCGAGGAGGTACGGCTCCTTCGCGACCGGCAGCAGGCCGTCGGCGAAGTCCTTGGTCCGGTCGGTGAGGTCCTCGACGAGTCCGGCGTCGACCTGCTGCTTCAGGACGCCGCCGCCCCAGGTGTGGAAGATGTCGGGCAGCTTCCCGGAGGCGGTCAGGGCCGTCATCTTCGATTTGTAGGCGTCGTTCTCCAACTGGACGATCTTCACCTTGACCTTGGGGTTCTGGGCCTCGAACTTCTTGGCCAGCGCAGCCCAGACGCCCTTGGTCGGCTCGGTGGTGGAGATGTTCCACCACTCGATGGTGGTCGTGCCGTCCGACGACCCTCCACCGGAATCTCCGCCGCAGCCGCTCAGTGCCGTCGTGCCCACACCGGCCGCGGCGGAGACCGCCAGGAAGCCGCGGCGGGACAGTCCCGGGTCGCCCATCATGCGCTCCTTGGGTACGGGACGGTTCGTCCATGACCGCCCACAGTTTCGAAACTTTCGAAGACTATCCAGAAAGGTTCGTTGCTGCCGCACCCTAGAGACAGCTTCCAAACGGTGACAACCCCTTGTACCCGGTGAATATCCCGTCGGTGCCGAACCTCCTGATGTCACCATGGATACAGGCGAAACATTCGGCCTGCCTTGCGAACATTACGGAGGGGACGGAGTGGACGGTGAAGGGGTGAGAAGGGCCCGGAAACGCCGCACCTCCGGACGAGGGCCGGGCCGTGCCTCGTCCGGAGGTGGTTCGGATCGCGGCGTCGGCTACAGGCCCACGTCGCGGCGGCGGAAGTCATCCAGGGACTCGCGGCGGACCAGGAGGCGGGCGAGGCCGTCGTCCACGGCGACCACGGGCGGGCGGCCGACCATGTTGTAGCCGGAGGCCATGGACAGGTGGTAGGCGCCGGCCGCCGGAATGGCGAGCAGGTCTCCGGGGCGGATGTCGCCGGGGAGTTCGACGTCGGCGGCGAGGATGTCGCCCGCCTCGCAGTGCCGGCCCACCACGGTCACCGGGGCCGGGGCGGCGGTGCTGTGCCTGCCCACCAGGCGGGGTGCATAGCGCACCCCGTACAGCGCGGGCCGGGGGTTGTCGCTCATGCCGCCGTCCACCGGGACGTAGGTGTGCGCGCCGGTCTGCTTCACGGACAGGACGTGGTAGAGCGCGACTCCGGCAGGGCCCGCGATGGCACGGCCCGGCTCGATGATGAGGCGGGGCACGGTGAGCCCGGCCGCCGCGCAGGCCTCGGCGAGCTCGGCACGCACCTTGCGGGCCAGCGTGGTCAGGTCGAGGGCGGGTTCGCCCGGGCGGTAGGCGATGCCGTGGCCGCCACCCAGGTCGAGTTCGCGCAGCACCAGTCCGTGCTGCTCGTACAGCCGGGACATCAGGCCGACCATGCGGCGTACGGCGGCGAGGTAGGGCTTGACGCTGGTGATCTGCGAGCCCAAGTGGCAGTGCAGGCCGGTCAGTTCGAGCTGCGGCTGGTCCAGTATCCGGGCGATGGCGTGCTGCGCGTAACCGTCGGAGATGGACAGGCCGAACTTCTGGTCCTCGGTGCCGGTGCGGATCTTCTCGTGGCCGCCGGCGCTGATACCGGGCACGACGCGGACCATCACCTTCTGATGTCCGTCGGGGCCGACCGCGGCGGCCAGCCGGGCGATCTCGGAGGGGCTGTCGATGACGATACGGCCGACGCCGAGGCGCAGGGCGGTTTCCAGGTCGCGCGGGGACTTGGCGTTGCCGTGCAGCACGATCCTGTCCGGCGGGAAGCCGGTGGTGACCGCGAGCTCCAGCTCGCCGGCCGAGCAGACGTCCAGGCCCAGGCCCTCCTCGTCCATCCAGTGGATCATCGCCCGGCACAGGAACGCCTTGGCCGCGTACAGGACTTCGGCCTCGGGGAAGGCGTGCCGGTAGGTGCGGCAGCGCTCGCGGACCTCGTCCTCGTCGATGACGTAGACGGGGGTGCCGAAGCGGTCGGCGATCTCGGCGAGCGGCACACCGGCGACGGTGATCTCACCCCCGCGCGGCTCGACGGCCGAGGCCGGCCACACCGACAGGGCGTCGGCCGCGGTCGCGGTGGTGACGGCGGGTTCGTGAATGGTGGTCATCGTGCGTTCCCCCTCAGCCGATCCACATCGCGAGCACGGAGACGAGCGCCGCCGCGCCTGTCACGCGCAGCGCTCCCACGGCCTGGGGATCCCAGGCTCCTTCACGGAAACGGGGACCGGAGTGCGGCCGGCCGTGGTCCACCGCGGACGCCCCGGCCGGGGACGTCGGGGCCGGAGCCGGGGCGCAGAACTGGGGGTCCACCGTGACGGTGGTGACGCCGAGCGGCGCGGTCAGGGAGCGCAGGGCCGGCTCGGCGAGGCGGATCCAGGGCTGGTCGGCGCCGAGGGTCGCGGTCAGCTTCCGCCGGGAGGTGAACCCCACGGCCGTGCGGTCACCGATGGGCGTACGGAAGAGGCGGGCCGCGCAGGAGGACTGTCCCGGCCGGACCGGAACGTACAGGGGGCCGGCCGGGAACCGTTCAGAGGGCTCCGGGTCTTCGTCGGACAGGATCTTTGCCATGGGGGCCTCCGGAAGGATTCCGAGGTGGATCGTGTGGGTCGCTTGTCGGCCCCGGACGCGGGGAGGCGGACCGGGGCTCGCCATCGACGCTATGCCCGGTGACCCGGGGTTCCGCATCGCTCATGACGCGATGCTGACGTGAATCGGCCGGACGCTGACGGGATGCTGACACTGGGCCCGGCGGTCGGGGACGAGCACCGTCAGAGGTGCGCCAAGAATTGCCGTCCGGGCTGGCTGTGGGGCTGTGGCGGGAGTGTCATGGAAGGACCCGTCGAGGGTCTCCCCCCCGCGGGAGCGGGAGGAAGAACCCGCGAAAGAATGACGCGAAAGCAGAACGGTGGAGTCATGTCTGGTTCCGACGGCCGCGTGGGCCCACGGGTCGTGGTGGGCGTGAGCGGCTCGCTGGGCAGCCTCGCCGCGCTCGCCCGGGGCGCCGAGGAGGCGCGGCGGCGCGGCGGCGAGCTCTGGCCGGTGCTGGCGTGGCAGCCGCCGGGCGGGGAACTCGCCGCGCGACGGGGCCCGGGGGCGAGCCTGCTGACCGACGAATGGCAGCGGCTGGCGCGGGAGCGGCTGGTCGGTGTCCTGAAGGACGCGCTGGGCGACACCGGCCCCGGAGTATGGATGTACGCCCTGGTCGCGCAGGGCAGTGCGGGCCTGGCCCTGGTGGAGGTCGCCGACCGCGAGGACGACATCCTCGTCGTCGGCGCCGGCCGCCGCAGCCTCTGGCACCGCGCCTGCTGCCGCTCGGTGACCCGCTACTGCCTCGCCCACGCGACCTGCCCGGTTCTGGCGGTACCGCCGTCCCCGCTGGAGTCGGAGCTGGCGGCCGCGCACCGCCGCAACGTCTGGCGACTGGGACTGGACACAAGGGAGTTGGCGGGCCGGACGGTGCCGCCGGAGGGGGCGTGACGAGCCAGCGCCACCGCCAGGTCCGGTTGACAACCTGTCACGACATGGCCGCGGCCGGCACCTCCGGCTCGCCGGGACCGTCCGACTCCCCCGGCCCGCGCCCCGGTGCCATCCGCAGGCTCAGCACCATGGTCAGGCCGCCTCCTGGCGTGTCCTCAGCCGTGATCGTGCCGCCCATCGCCTCGGCGAAGCCGCGGGCGACGGCCAGGCCGAGCCCGACACCCGCGCCGCGCGGGGAGTCGCCGTAGCGCTGGAAGGGTTCGAAGATGCGTTCCTTGGCCTCGTCGGGCACACCCCGCCCGCGGTCGACCACACGGACCTCGACCCGGTCGCGGATGGCGCTCGCGGAGACCAGCACGGGCTCGTCCTGGGGGCTGTACTTGACGGCGTTCTCGACGACGTTGGCGACGACCCGCTCCAACAGACCCTTGTCCACGGCAACCATGGGCAGCGTCTCCGGAATGTCCAGGTCCACGCTGCCTTCCGGCACCCCGCCCAGCGCCATCGGCACCACCTCGTCCAGGTCGATCTCCCGGATCAACGGCGTGACCGTGCCGGTCTGCAGGCGCGACATGTCGAGCAGGTTGCCGACGAGGAGGTCGAGCCGGTCGGCGCCCTCCTCGATGGCCTGGAGGAGCTCGGCCTCGTCCTCCTCCGACCAGGCCACGTCGTCGGACCGCAGCGAGGAGACGGATGCCTTTATCCCCGCGAGGGGCGTGCGCAGATCGTGGCTGACGGCGGCCAGCAGCGCCGTACGGATGCGGTTGCCCTCGGCCAGCTCCTTGGCCCGGTCCGCCTCGCGCCGCAGCCGCTGGCGGTCCAGGACGACCGCGCACTGCGCGGCGAACGCGGCCAGCACCCGGCGGTCCTCGGCGGGCAGCACCCGGCCGGTCAGCGCGAGCGCCATGTGGTCGCCGACCGGCACGTCCACGTCGGCGTCGTCGGGGTCCTGGCAGGGCCGGAAGCCCACGCTGCCGGCGCAGGTCCACGGGGCGACGTCGCTCTCGCGCTCCAGCAGCGCCACGGACTCCATGCCGAAGGTCTCGCGGACCCGCTCCAGCAGTGCCTCCAGGCTGGTCTCGCCGCGCAGCACGTTCCCGGCGAGGAAGGACAGGATCTCCGACTCGGCACGCAGGCGGTTGGCCTGGTGGGTGCGGCGGGCGGCGAGGTCCACCACGGAGGCCACGGACACCGCCACCCCGACGAAGATCGCGATGGCGACGATGTTCTTCGGGTCGGCGATGGTCAGCGTGTGGACGGGCGGGGTGAAGAACCAGTTCAGCAGCAGTGACCCCGCCACCGCGGAGGCCAGCGCCGGCAGCAGGCCGCCGAGGAGCGCCGCGGCCACCGTCAGCGACAGGTACAGCAACATGTCGTTGGCGAGGCCGACTTCGGGCGCGACGTGCGTCAGCAGCACGGTGAGGACGGCCGGGCCGAGCACACCGACCAGCCAGCCCCAGATGATCCGTGCCCGGCCGAGGCGTGCACTGCGGGGCACGGGAAGTCCGCGCCCCTTGCCCGCCTCGTCGTGGGTGATGAGGTGGACGTCGAGGTCGGGGCCCGAGTCCCGGGCGACCGTGGCGCCGACGCCGGGTCCGAAGACGTACTGCCAGCTCTTGCGGCGCGAGACGCCGAGCACGATCTGGGTGGCGTTCACGCCGCGTGCGAAGTCCAGCAGGGCCACGGGGATGTCGTCGCCGACGACGTGGTGGAAGGTGCCGCCGAGGTCCTCCACCAGCCCGCGCTGCACGGCGAGTTCCTTCGGCGACGAGGAGCTCAGCCCGTCGCTGCGGGCGATGTAGACGGCGAGCACCTCGCCGCCGGCGCCCTTCTCCGCCAACCGCGCGGCCCGGCGGATCAGGGTGCGCCCCTCCGGACCGCCGGTCAGGCCGACGACGATGCGCTCGCGCGAGCCCCAGATCGTCGAGACCTCGTGCTCGCTGCGGTAGGCGTTGAGGTATTCGTCGACCCGGTCGGCCACCCACAGCAGCGCCAACTCCCGCAGCGCGGTGAGGTTCCCGGGCCGGAAGTAGTTGGACAGGGCCGCGTCGACCTTGTCCGACTTGTAGATGTTGCCGTGCGCCATACGGCGCCGCAGCGCCTGGGGCGACATGTCGACCAGTTCCACCTGGTCGGCGCGGCGTACGACCTCGTCGGGGACGGTCTCCTGCTGCCGTACCCCGGTGATGGACTCGACGACATCGCCCAGCGACTCCAGGTGCTGGATGTTGACCGTCGATATGACGTCGATGCCGGCCGCCAGCAGCTCCTCGACGTCCTGCCAGCGCTTGGCGTTGCGCGAGCCGGGGATGTTGGTGTGGGCCAACTCGTCCACCAAGGCCACCTTGGGGCGCCGGGCCAGGACGGCGTCGATGTCCATCTCCGTGAAGGAGGTGTCCCGGTACTCCAGGTCCTTGCGCCGGATCTGCTCCAGGCCGTGCAGCATCACCTCGGTGCGCGGCCGGTCGTGGTGTTCCACGAACGCGACGACGCAGTCGGTGCCGCGTTCCACCCGCCGGTGCGCCTCGGACAGCATCGCGTACGTCTTGCCGACGCCCGGTGCCGCACCGAGGTAGATCCGAAGTTTGCCGCGTGCCATGTTCACCCTTCGAAGCGGTAACCCATGCCGGGTTCGGTGATGAGATAGCGGGGGTGTGAGGGGTCGGCTTCCAGCTTGCGACGCAACTGCGCCATGTAGACCCGCAGGTAGTTGGTCTTGCTGCTCTGGGAGACCCCCCAGACCTCCTGGAGCAGGTACTTCTGGGTGACGAGCCGGCCCGGGTTGGTGACCAGGATCTCCAGCAGATGCCACTCCGTGGGAGTGAGGCGCACGTCGTGGCCGCTTCGGGCGGCCTTCTTGGCGCGCAGGTCGATGACGAACTCGTCCGTCTCCACGACCGTCGTCTCCGGGGCGAGCGGTGAGTCCTCGGTACGACGGACGGCAGCTCGCAGCCGCGCCATCAACTCGTCCATGCTGAACGGCTTGGTGACGTAGTCGTCGGCCCCGGCGTCGAGGGCGACGACCTTCTCGTCGGACGCCTGACGTGCCGACAGCACCACGATCGGTACGCGGGTCCAGCCACGCAGGTCCTTGATGACGTCGACGCCGTCCATGTCGGGCAGACCGAGGTCGAGCATGACCACGTCGGGCTGGCGTGCGGCCGCGATTCTGAGCGCCGTGGCACCGTCGGGGGCCGCGTCCACGCCGTACTTGCGTGCCTGCATGTTGATCACGAGGGCCCGCACCAGCTGCGGGTCGTCCTCCACCACCAGCACCCGGGTCATGGGTGTACGCCTTCCTGTCCTGCACGTCGGCAACCGGCTTCACGGCGGCGGGAGTCGGCGGAACCGGAGGTGCCCGGCCGCCGACTCCCGCTCGGGTCGCGTAACGCCATCAGCTCTTGGCCACGAGTTCCTTGAGCGCGATGTTGAGCTCCAGGACGTTCACGCGCGGCTCGCCCATGAAGCCGAGGGTGCGGCCGTCGGTGTGCTCGTCGACCAGCTTCTGCACCTGGTCGGCGGACAGGCCGTTCTTCTCGGCGACCCGGTGGACCTGGATGTCCGCGTAGCTCGGGGAGATGTTCGGGTCCAGGCCGGAACCGGAGGACGTCACCGCGTCTGCGGGCACCTGGGACGGCTTGACCTTGTAGCCGGCGGTCGAGTTGTCCTTGACCACGGCGGCCTTGGCGTCCTTCACCCACTGGATGAGCTCTTCGTTGTCGCCGGACCGGTTGGTCGCGCCGGACAGGATGAGCTTGTACTGGGTGTTGACGCTGTTGGTGCCGAGGCCGTTCTGCGGGCGGCCCTGGAACCACTTCAGGTCGGGCGCCGGGGTCTCCTCGCCCTTCTTCAGCGGCAGGTTGTAGGCCTGGCCGATGAGGGAGGAGCCGACGACCTTGCCGTCCGCCTTGATCTCGGAGCCGTTCGCCTTGTTGCTGAACAGGCCCTGCGCGATGCCGGTGACGACCAGCGGGTAGATGACGCCGGTCACCAGGGTCAGCACGAGGAGGGCACGCAGGCCCGCCCCGAGCAACCGGGCCGTGTTCGATACGGAGTTGTTCATGATGGATCAACCGATCCCGGGGATGAGAGAGATGAGCAGGTCGATGATCTTGATGCCGATGAAGGGCGCGATCAGGCCGCCCAGACCGTAGACGGTCAGGTTGCGGCGCAGCATCTTGTCGGCGCTGACCGGCCGGTACTGCACGCCCTTCAGGGACAGCGGCACCAGCGCGATGATGATCAACGCGTTGAAGATGACCGCGGACAGGATCGCGGAGTCCGGGGAGGACAGGTTCATGACGTTGAGCTTGTCCAGGCCCGGGTAGACGACCGCGAACAGCGCCGGGATGATCGCGAAGTACTTCGCGACGTCGTTGGCGATGGAGAACGTGGTCAGCGCACCGCGCGTGATCAGCAACTGCTTGCCGATCTCGACGATCTCGATCAGCTTGGTCGGGTTGGAGTCGAGGTCGACCATGTTGCCGGCCTCCTTGGCGGCCGACGTACCGGTGTTCATCGCCACGCCGACGTCGGCCTGCGCGAGCGCGGGCGCGTCGTTCGTACCGTCACCGGTCATCGCGACGAGTTTGCCGCCCGCCTGCTCCCGCTTGATGAGCGCCATCTTGTCCTCGGGAGTCGCCTCCGCGAGGAAGTCGTCGACGCCCGCCTCGTCGGCGATCGCCTTGGCGGTCAGCGGGTTGTCACCCGTGATCATGACGGTCTTGATGCCCATGCGGCGCAGTTCCTCGAACCGCTCCCGCATGCCGTCCTTGACGACGTCCTTGAGGTGGATGACGCCCAGGATGCGAGCGCCCTCGGCGTCCTCCACGGCGACCAGCAGCGGGGTGCCACCGGCCTCGGAGATGCGATTGGCGACGGTGTCCGCGTCGTCGGCGACCGCGCCGCCGCGCTCCTGCACCCAGGCGATGACCGAACCGGCCGCGCCCTTGCGGATCCTGCGCCCGTCGACGTCCACGCCGGACATCCGGGTCTGCGCGGTGAACGCGATCCACTCGGCGCCGGCCAGCTCGCCCTGGTGGCGCTCGCGCAGCCCGTACTTCTCCTTCGCCAGGACGACGATGGAGCGGCCCTCGGGCGTCTCGTCGGCCAGCGACGACAGCTGGGCGGCGTCCGCCACCTCGGCCTCGGTCGTCCCGGTCACCGGCACGAACTCGGCCGCCTGGCGGTTGCCGAGCGTGATGGTGCCGGTCTTGTCGAGCAGCAGCGTGGAGACGTCACCGGCGGCCTCGACCGCGCGGCCGGACATCGCGAGGACGTTGCGCTGGACCAGGCGGTCCATGCCCGCGATGCCGATCGCGGAGAGCAGAGCGCCGATCGTGGTCGGGATCAGACAGACCAGCAGGGCGACCAGCACGACCATCGTCAGGTGCGTGCCCGCGTAGTCCGCCAGCGGCGGCAGCGTGGCACAGGCCAGCAGGAAGACGATCGTCAGCGAGGCCAGCAGGATGTTCAGCGCGATCTCGTTCGGCGTCTTCTGCCGGGCCGCGCCCTCGACCAGATTGATCATCCGGTCGATGAAGGTCTCGCCGGGCTTCGTCGTGATCTTGATGACGATGCGGTCGGAGAGGACCTTCGTACCCCCGGTGACCGCCGAACGGTCGCCGCCGGACTCACGGATGACCGGGGCCGACTCACCGGTGATCGCCGACTCGTCGACGGAGGCCACGCCCTCGATGACGTCGCCGTCACCAGGGATGATGTCGCCGGCCTCGCAGACGACCAGGTCACCGATCCTCAGCTCGGTGCCCGGCACACGCTCTTCGGCGGAACCGTTGAGCCGGCGCGCCACCGTGTCGGTCTTGGCCTTGCGCAGGGTGTCGGCCTGCGCCTTGCCGCGGCCCTCGGCGACGGCCTCCGCCAGGTTGGCGAAGATCACCGTCAGCCACAGCCAGGCGCTGATGGTCCAGCCGAACCAGTCCCCCGGGTCCTTGAAGGAGAAGGCCGTCGTCAGCACGGAGCCGACGAGAACCACGAACATCACGGGGGACTTGACCATCACCCGCGGGTCGAGCTTGCGGACGGCGTCCGGCAGCGACTTGAGCAGCTGCTTCGGGTCGAAGAGGCCGGCGCCCACACGGCCCTCGGGGGTCTTGTGACCGGTGGGCACGTCGCTGTGCGGCGCCCGGGTCGGGGTGGCTGTGGACATGGAGTCCTCTTGCTTCTCGATGCGAGTGGTCATCACGCCAGCCCCTCGGCCAGCGGCCCGAGCGCGAGGGCCGGGAAGTACGTCAGACCGGTGATGATGATGATCGTGCCGACGAGCAGACCCGTGTACAGGGGCTTGTCGGTGCGCAGGGTGCCCGCGGTCGCCGGCACCGGCTTCTGCTCGGCGAGCGAGCCGGCCAGCGCCAGCACGAACACCATCGGCACGAAGCGGCCGAGCAGCATGCACAGGCCCAGCGTGCTGTTGAACCACTGCGTGTCCGCGTTCAGACCGGCGAAGGCCGAGCCGTTGTTGTTGGAGGCGGACGTGTAGGCGTACAGGATCTCGGAGAATCCGTGCGCCCCGCTGTTGGTCATGGAGTTCGCCGGGGTCGGCAGCGCCATCGCGAAGGCGGTGAAGACGAGCACCAGCGCCGGCGTGACCAGGATGTAGCAGGCGGCCAGCTTGATCTCGCGGGAGCCGATCTTCTTGCCCAGGTACTCGGGCGTACGGCCGACCATCAGACCGGCGATGAACACCGCGATGATCGCCATGATCAGCATGCCGTAGAGGCCGGAGCCGGTACCGCCGGGCGCGATCTCTCCCAGCATCATGCCGAGCATGGTGATGCCGCCGCCGAGGCCGGTGAAGGACGAGTGGAAGGAGTCCACCGCACCGGTCGAGGTGAGCGTGGTCGACGTCGCGAAGATCGCCGACGAGCCGACGCCGAAGCGGACCTCCTTGCCCTCGTACGCCCCGCCGGCGATGTCGAACGCCGGGCCGTGGTGGGCGAACTCGGTCCACATCATCAGGGCCACGAAGCCGACCCAGATGGTGGCCATGGTCGCGAGGATCGCGTAGCCCTGCTTGACCGAGCCGACCATGAGGCCGAAGGTGCGGGTCAGCGCGAACGGGATGACGAGGATCAGGAAGATCTCGAAGAGGTTCGAGAACGGGGTGGGGTTCTCGAAGGGGTGGGCGCTGTTGGCGTTGAAGTAACCGCCACCGTTGGTGCCCAGCTCCTTGATGGCCTCCTGCGAGGCGACCGCGCCGCCGTTCCACTGCTGCCTGCCACCGATGAACTGGCCGACCTCGTGGATGCCGGAGAAGTTCTGGATGGCGCCGCACGCGACCAGGACGACCGCGGCGACGGCGGCGATCGGAACCAGGATGCGGACGGTGCCGCGTACCAGGTCGGACCAGAAGTTGCCCAGCTCACCGGTGCGCGAGCGCGAGAACCCGCGCACCAGCGCCACGGCGACGGCGATGCCGACGGCCGCGGAGACGAAGTTCTGCACGGCCAGACCGGCGGTCTGCACGACGTGGCCCATGGCCTGCTCGCCGTAGTACGACTGCCAGTTGGTGTTGCTCACGAACGACGCGGCGGTGTTGAACGCCTGGTCCGGGTCGATGGCGGAGAAGCCGAGCGAACCGGGCAGCACGCCCTGGATCCGCTGGAGCAGGTAGAGGAAGAGGACGCCGACGGCGGAGAAGGCGAGGACGCCGCGCAGGTACGCGGTCCAGCGCATCTCCGTGTCGGGGTTGGCACCGATGCCCTTGTAGATCCACTTCTCGACACGCCAGTGCTTGTCGGAGGAGTAGACCTTGGCCATGTAGTTGCCAAGCGGGATGTAGGCGAGCGCCAGGGCGGCGATCAGGGCGAGCAGCTGGAGCACGCCGGCAAGTACGGGACCCATATTGCTGCTCAGAACCTCTCCGGGAAGATCAGGGCGAGGACGAGATAGCCCAGCAGGGCGACGGCCACGACGAGGCCGACGATGTTCTCGGCAGTCACAGCTTGGTCACCCCCTTGGCGACGAGAGCCACCAGTGCGAAGCACGCGATCGTGGTGACGACGAAGGCCAGATCGGCCATCGTGAACTCCTGGAGTGAGGTTCGTTGGACAGGGACGGTTCGAGGAAACAGCCTTCGTGGCCGGATTCGAGCGCCGTTGACGGCTCCCTTACGGCCCACTGCGCGCCTTTGACGGAACCCTTACGGCGACACGATCGCCGCAGGTGGCAGGCGCGCCGGGATCAGAACAAGCGGAACCGCAATCGACAGATCACCGCGCCGGTCTCCTTGCGGACGGCGTGCGCGACGACCGCGCCCCGCTGGTTCTGCAGCAGCCGCTGCCACAGCCGCTCCGGCTCGGTCTCCGGGATCAGCACGGTGACCCGGGTGGCGGGCTCGGCGGCCATGACGTCTCGGACGTAGGCGGCGATGGGGCGCCCCAGACTGCGCCGCTCGCAGGTCAGCCGGATCAGCGGCACGCCCGGGTCCCAGTCGGCCCAGGAGCGCTCCAGGGAGTGCAGAGCGACCCGGTCCTCGGGGTCGGGGTAGCAGACGGTGACGGCCCGGACCTCGTCGCCCAGGGACGCGGCGGCGGTCAGCGCCTCCGAGGTGAGCCTGGAGAGGGTGGAGACGGGGACGATCACGACCGAGCGGTCGCGGTGCGGGTGCTCGGGGATACGGCCGAGGCCGAGACGCTCGCCGATGCGGGTGTAGGCGCGGTGCACGGTCTCGAAGGCCATGACGAGCACCGGCAGGGCGATCACGATCAGCCAGGCGCCCTCCCCGAACTTGCTCGCGGTGACGACGACGGCCGAGACGCCGGTCAGCAGTCCGCCGAAGCCGTTGAGCAGCGCCTTGCCGCGCCACCCCGGCCCGCGTTCGATACGCCAGTGCCGGACCATGCCGACCTGCGCGATGGTGAAGCCGACGAAGACGCCGATGGCGAAGAGCGGCACGAGGGTGTTGGTGTCGCCGCCCGAGAAGACGATCAGCGCGGCGGAGACCGCGGTCAGCGCCAGCACGCCGTGGCGGTGCACCTGCCGGTCGGCCTTCAGGGCGAACACGTGCGGCAGGTAGTTGTCGCGGGCGAGCAGCTTCAGCAGCACGGGCAGGCCGCCGAAGGAGGTGTTCGCGGAGAGGGCCAGCAGGATCATCGTCGCGAACTGGATGACGTAGAACGCCCAGTTGTGGCCGAGCGAGGCGTCCGCGAGCTGGGCGAGGACGGTGACGCCCTCGACGGGCTGGAGATGGAAGCGGGAGATCAGCACCGAGAGGCCGATCAGCATCACGCCGAGCACGGCGCCGAGCGCGACCTCCGCGCGCTGGGCACGCTTGGCGCGCGGGACGCGGAAGGAGGGGACGGCGTTGGCGATGGCCTCGACGCCGGTCAGGGCGGAACACCCGGAGGCGAAGGCCTTCAGCAGGAGCAGGGCACCGACGGTGGTGGCGTTGTCGGAGAGGACCGAGGCATGCCCGGCGGCGGTCGCGGTACTGACCGGCTCGGACCGGAACAGACCCACGGCTATCAGCACGAAGATCGAGCCGACGAACACGACCGTCGGAACGATGAACGCCTTCGCCGACTCCACGATGCCCCGCAGGTTGACGGCCGTGACCAGCGCGAGCACGGCCAGGCACAGCCACAGCCGGTCGTCGTAGAGCGCCGGGAAGGCGGAGGTCAGGGCGGCCACGCCGGCGGTGACGGCGACGGCGACGTTGAGGACGTAGTCCAGGACGAGCGAGGCCGCCGCGACCAGGCTGGTGCGCTTGCCCAGGTGTGTCCTGGCCACGGCGTAGGAGCCGCCGCCGTCCGGGAAGGCCGCGATGACCTGCCGGTACGAGGCGACCAGCACCGCCAGCAGCGCGGCGATGGCGAGGGTGACCGGGAGCGTGAAGCCGAGGCCGTGGGCGCCGGCCGCGGCCAGCACGAGGACGATCGCCTCGGGCCCGTAGGCCACGGACGCCATGGCGTCGAGGGACAGGGCGGCCAGGCCCGTGACGGCGGTGAGCCGGTGCCGTTCGCCGGTATCCGGCGGTTCCTCGTCGGCGGGGGTCGCGCCCGGCGCGGTGGTCAGGACGGACATGGGATGCGTGCTCCTTCGTACGGACGAGCCGTCACGCGCGAGGGGCGCACGTGACTGACCAAGGTTCTGTCCGCATCAGGTCGTTCCCGAGCGCTCCTTGCGCCTTCTTCGCGCTGAACCGGCCGTCCTTGACGCCACCTTGACGGGGTGTGCGACACGCACAACGGGTCCGGACCGCTGCGGCGGCGTCAAGAACCGCCCGGCGCTCGTCAGGGTCGCATCAAGGTGCGTCGCTCCGGCTCACGCGATCCCTAGCGTCGGTCGTATGGAACACCGCAACGAGGCGCGCGACGACGACCCGATCGGGCAACCGGCCGCCGGTCCCCCGGAAGAGGCGGCGTACGACCGCCGTTGGGCACGCGATCTGTTCGACTCGGTCCGCTGCGCCGCCGTGCTCCTGGGGCTGCTGTTCCTGATCGACCGGGGCGCGGGCTCCCTCACCGACGGGCGGGCCGCGCTGTGGCTCACGCTGGCGGTCCTGCTCTTCTTGGTGCTCTGCCCGGCACGGGTCTCGGCCGGCGAGGGCTGGCTGGCCTCCCGCCGACTGCTGCGTACCCGGCGCGTGCGCACCGACCTTCTGGTGTCGGTGCGCCGCCTGGACGGTGTCGCCCAGCGGCTGGTGCTCCGGGACGTCTTCGGCCACCGCGTCGAGATCGACCCCGAGGTCCTCGTCGGCAACCCGGACCTGTGGCACCGCCTGTCCGAGGACGCCCACACGTCGCTGAGCCGCGGAACCATGACCTGCGGGGCGACCGTGCTACGGCGCGTGGCGGAGCGGATCGACCGCGAGAACGCGGCGACGGTGTTCAAGGTCTCCGGGCTGCGGTAGCCGACGGCCCGCAGCCATCGGATCACCATGTGCCGCGAACACCGGCCAATTTCCCTGCGGAGATTCAGAGTTGACGTCAGGTCAACGCATCGAGACGGCCTGCCCGCCCGGGTCGGCCGATCGTGCCCTCACACGACCCCGCCGGCCCGGCCCCGCCCCCGCTCGGCGAGCACGGCCTGCTCCGCCAGCGGCAGCGACACCACCATCGTCAAACCGCCCCCCGGCGTGTCCTCCGGCGTGATCGTGCCGCTCATCGCCTCGGTGAGTCCCCTGGCCAGGGCGAGCCCCAGCCCGAGCCCGGTGTTGTTGTCGGTGTCGCCGAGGCGCTGGAAGGGCTCGAAGAGGCGCTCCCGGCCCGTCGGCGGGAGCCCGGGCCCACGGTCGACGACCCGGAGTTCGGCCCGGCCCGCCAGGGCGCTCGCGGTCACCAGGACCCTTGCGCCGGCGGGGCTGTGCCGGGCCGCGTTGGCGGCCAGGTTGGCGATCACCCGTTCCAGGAGCGGCGGGTCGACCAGTACCGCGGGGATCTCCTCGACGTCCCCGACCTCGACGCCGGGTATGTCGACCAGCGCGGCCGGCAGCACCTCCTCCAGGGCGGTGGGCCGCAGGTTCAGCTTCAGCACGCCCGCCTCCAGACGGCTGAGGTCGAGCAGGTTCTCCACCAGGCGGTTCAGCTTGGCCATGGACTCGTCGGCGGTGGCGAGGAGTTCGTCGCGGTCCTCGGCGGAGAATTCGACGTCCCGGCTGCGCAGGGACGTTACGGCGGCCCAGCCCGCGGCGAGCGGAGTGCGCAGATCGTGGCCGACGGCGCGCAGCAGCGCCGTACGCATCCGGTCGGCGGCCTTCACCGGCTCGACCTCGGCGGCGGCCTCGGCGAGCCGGGCCCGCTCCACCGCGGACCCCACGTGCGCGGCGCACGCGGCCAGCACGCGTCGCTCGGACGAGGACAGGTCGCGGCCGTGCAGCGCCAGGTAGGCGCCGGGGCCCGCCGGTACGGCGGTGACGCCCGCGGTGTCGGGCGGCTCGTCGACCAGTTCCGCCGACTCCATGCCGAAGGTCTCCCGGGTGCGTTCCAGCAGCGCTGGGATCGTCTGGCCGCCGCGCACGATGCTGCCCGCGAGGGAGGACATGGTCTCCGCCTCGGCAGTGGCACGGGCGGCTCTTCTGGACAGGCGCAGGGAGCGGTCGACGACGGCCGCCACCGTGGCGGCCACCAGCGCGAAGACCGCGAGTGCCAGCAGGGCGTTGGGGTCGTCGAGCGTGAAGGCGCCTATGGGCGGGATGAACCAGTAGTTGAGCAGGAGGGACGCGGTGACCGAGGCGATCACCGCCGACGTCACGCCGCCTATGCAGGCCACGCCCACCACCGTGAGCAGGAACAGCAGGGCCTCGCTGGTCAGGTTCAGGGTGCCGCGCAGCTGCGCGAGGACGAGGGTGATCAGCACCGGCAGCACGAGTCCGGCCACCGGTCCCGCGATCATTCGGGACGTCGAGAGCGTACGGCGGCGGGACGGCAGCAGGGTGCCGCCGCCGGCCCGCTCGTGGGTGACCCGGTGGACGTCGATGTCGCCCGAGAGCGCGACGACGGACTCCCCCGTCCCCAGCCCCGTCACGAACCGTTCCAGACGTCCGCGCCGGCTCGCGCCGAGGACGAGCTGGGTGGCGTTCTCGGCGCGGGCGAACTCCACGAGCGTGGTCGCGACGTCGTCGCCGACGACTTGGTGATAGCTGCCGCCGAGGCCCTCCACGAGCCGGCGCTGACGGGCGAGCGAGGCGTGCGAGGCGCCGGCGGCGAGGCCGTCGCTGCGGGTCACGTGCACGGCGAGCAGGTCCCCGCCGGCCGACCGGGCGGCGATACGGGCCGCCCGGCGGATGATCGTGTCGCCCTCCGGACCGCCGGTCAGCGCGACCACGACCCGCTCCCGGGTCTCCCACACCCCACCGATCGCGTGCTCGGCCCGGTAGCTGTTGAGGGCCGCGTCGACCCGGTCGGCCACCCACAGCAGCGCCAGCTGCCGCAGCGCGGTGAGGTTCCCGGGCCGGAAGTAGTTGGCGAGGGCCGCGTCGACCTTCTCCGGCGCGTGGATGTTGCCGTGCGCCATGCGGCGGCGCAGCCCCTCGGGCGGGATGTCGACGAGCTCGACCTGCTGGGCGCGGCGTACGACCTCGTCGGGCACGGTCTCGTGCTGCGGCACCCCGGTGATCTTCTCGACCACGTCCTTGAGGGACTCCAGGTGCTGGACGTTGACGGCCGTGATGACATCGATGCCCGCGGAGAGCAGTTCCTCGATGTCCTGCCAGCGCTTGGCGTTGCGTCCGCCGCCGGGGACGTTGCCGTGGGCGAACTCGTCGACGATCGCGACCTGCGGCCGGCGGTCGAGCACCGCGGCGAGGTCCATCTCCTCGAACTGCCCGCCCCGGTAGTGGCACTGGGCACGCGGCACGGCCTCGAGGCCGTCGAGCATCGCCTCGGTCCGGGGGCGTGCGTGGCACTCGGCGAACGCCACCACCACATCGGCCCCGCGGCCCGCCCGGCGCCGCCCCTCATCGAGCATGCGGTACGTCTTGCCCACCCCTGGGGCCGCCCCGAGGTAGACCTTCAGCCGTCCGCGCGGTGCATCGTTCATCAGGTCTCAGGGAACCGCTCCCGGAGCCCCTGGGCGCGAATCTTGACGCATCCCTGGCGCCCCCGACGTGGACGTTGACACTGTCTTGACAAGGCAGGGACCGATGCGCCGGGACCTGATAGCCGTGGAGACGTCGGAACTCCAGCGCCTCTACGACGACCACCTCATCAGCGACACGACCCGCCGTCGCCTGCAGCACTCGCCGGACCTGGAGGACGCCCGGCTGGCGGACGTCTGATCTCGGGGCCGCTTCAGCGGAACTCGGCGAGCCTCGGCCGCAGTCCGAGGACGGTGAGCAGCAGCGCGGCCGACAGCAGACCGCACGCCCACCGCAGCAGTCCCCCCAACGTCGACCGGCCGTCGCGCACCGAGGCCGCGAAGTGCTCCCGGTTGATGTCCGTCACCTCGTCCAGGGCGGCCATCCACTCACCGAAGTGACCGCCCGACATCCCCGGCTCCCAGCTGATGCCGAACTCCACGGCCGCGCCCTCCCGGCCCCGGGCCAGTAGGTCGCGGATCGTCCGGTCGTCGCGCCGGTAGACGGCGTACGCCTCGACCGTCCGCTCGGCCGCGGCCCGTTCCCCGGCGAAGGTGATGTTGTCGAGCTCGCGCCGGAACTCGCCGGTGAAGCGCAGGTCGGCGTTGTCGGACTCGTACGCCTGCCAGGTGGTGGCGAGGTCGGTGTCGTACGAGGAGATGGTCGCGCCCTCGATGCCGTACAGCTCCTGCGACTTGGCCAGGAACGCCCGCTCGTACCGGTCGCGGCGCTCGGGGGCGAGGAGGTACCGGCTCTCGTCGGCGTTGGCGTCGTGGGCGATCGCCCGTGCGCGGGAGAGCGCCACGATGGAGTCGAAGGCGTCGCGCCGGGCGCCGCGCAGGTGCTCGGACGACGCGGAGAGCAGCTGGCCGCCGAGGATCACGGCGAGCAGGGCGCAGGCGGTCGCGGCCAGGACCCCGGGGTTGAGGATCCGGCGGAAGCGGCGGGCCAGGTACCACTGGAGGACGCCGAGCACCGCGAGCAGCAGCAGGCCGAGCGCGACGACGGCGGCGAGCTGCGCGGTCAGGATGGCGCGGGCCAAGGTGTAGTGCGCCTCGAAGGTGTCGTTGTTGGAGGACACCAACGTCCTCGCCGCCGGCAGCAGTCGGCGCTGGAGCAGATCGGTCGCGCCGCGGTGGTCGGCGAGGGCGTCCGCCTTGCCACCCTTGCGCCCGTCGTTCTCCAGGGCACGGCCGACGAGTTCCTGGTACTCGGCGAAGCCGTCGGTCAGGGACTCCACCGTCTTCTCGTCGGCCTGGTCGCCCTGGGCGGCGACGGCGAGCGTGCGCAGTGCGTGCGCGATGTCGCGTCGCGCGTCGTCGTACAGACCGACAGCCTTCTCGTACGGCGTCCCCAGGCGCCCTTCGCCCGCGTTCCCGCTGGACAGCAGCATGTTGGCGGCCTGGGCGTCCATGTCGTTCAGGGCGAGGCCGAGGCCGGCGGCGCTGCTGGTGCGGGGAGCGTCGCAGTCGGCGACCGTGTCCCAGGTGCCGAGGGCGCCCAGTCCGGCGACGAGGAGGAGGGCCGTCAGGGCGGTGGCGAGCAGGGCCGTGGCCGTGCGCAGGAGGCGCAGTCGCGCGGGCACGGTGGCCCGCTGTCGACGGCGCAGAGCGGCCCGCACGGCCACGGTCCGAGCCCGGAGGGGCTGCCCCGGGCCGTGCGGTGTGTTCCCCCACGGAGCCGCGGACCAGGGCTGCCCCCCCGGGGGGGGCGACCCCCTCTCGCCGTGGCTGCTCGGCAGCCTCCGTCCGAGGTCTGCCGGTGGTGACCGTCAAAGCCCCTCCCACATCACGCCACGGACGGTCGCCCGTCCCCCGTGCCGCTCAGTCTGCGACCGGATCCGGCCATGAACGGCCGTCGTTGACGACCCCCTGACGTGCCGTCAATCGGCTTTGACGGGCCCCATACGCGACACGCGGCCGGGCCGTATGGAAGCCGCAAATTCCTTGCTGAGCAGGATCGTCCGGGCACGGAGCGCGACTAGATTCGCTGTCGGCCGCCGAGAAGGCCACTGGCGCCAGTGGCCTCACGGGACCGGACCGCCGTCCGGCCCGGCCGAGGCGGCGGGGTGCGTGCGAGGGGCACGCACCGGCGCACGGCGTACCGCCTTCCCACCGCCGACGTCCGTGCGCCACCCGTGCGGGGCCGGGGCCCCGGCCCCGCACGGTCCTCCGCCTCCCCAGTCCTGTCCCCAGTCCTGTCGTCTGTCCTGTCGTCTGTCCTGTCGTCGCCGAGACCCGAAGGTCCCCATGTTTCCCGCCGCTCCCGAGCAGGCCCCGCCGAACCGCCCCCAGCGCACCTCGCAGCCCGGCGCAGGACCCGGAGGAAGACCGAGCTCCCGGCGGCGGGCCCCGAGCGGACTCTTCGAACCCGCCCAGCTCGTCCGGTCTTTCCCTGACGCGCTGCGCAAGCTGCACCCCAGGTCCCTGGTGCGCAACCCCGTGCTGTTCGTGGTGTCCGTCGGCGCGGGCCTGACCACCCTGTCGGCCCTGATCCACCCGGCCGTCTTCACCTGGGTCATCAGCGCCTGGCTGTGGCTGACGGTGATCTTCGCCAACCTGGCGGAGGCCGTCGCCGAGGGCCGCGGCAAGGCCCAGGCGGAGTCGCTGCGCAAGGCCCGTACGGACACGGTGGCGCTGCGCCTGCTGGACTGGCGCTGGGGTACGAACGCGCGCACCGCCCGCACCGAGGCCGTCGCCGCCACCGACCTCAAGCCGCTGGACGTCGTGCTGGTCGAGGCGGGCGAGATGATCCCGGCGGACGGCGACGTCATCGACGGTGTGGCGGCGGTCGACGAGTCCGCGGTCACCGGCGAATCCGCGCCCGTCATCCGGGAGTCGGGCGGCGACCGAAGCGGGGTCACGGGCGGCACGACGGTCCTGTCCGACCGGATCGTCGTCCGCGTCAGCGCTCGCCCCGGCCACAGCTTCCTGGACCGGATGATCGCCCTGGTCGAAGGCGCGAACCGGCAGAAGACGCCGAACGAGATAGCCCTGAACATCCTGTTGGCGTCGCTGACGATCATCTTCCTCCTGATCGTGATCACACTGCAGCCGATGGCCGCCTACGCGGGCGCCGCCCAGTCGACGACCGTCCTGGTGGCGCTGCTGGTCACACTCATCCCGACCACGATCGGCGCCCTGCTCTCCGCGATCGGCATCGCGGGCATGGACCGCCTGGTGCAGCGCAACGTCCTGGCCATGTCCGGCCGGGCGGTGGAGGCGGCCGGCGACGTGGGCACTCTGCTGCTCGACAAGACCGGCACCATCACCCTCGGCAACCGCGAGGCCGCCGCCTTCGTCCCGCTGCCGGGCATGCACGAGCGGCAACTCGCGGAAGCCGCCCAGCTGTCGTCGCTGGCGGACGGGACCCCCGAGGGCCGCTCCGTCGTAGTACTGGCCAAGCAGCGCTACGGCCTGCGCGAACCCGCCGAGGGCGAGCTGGCGAACACCCGCTGGGTGCCCTTCAGCGCGCAGACCCGGATGAGCGGCGTCGACCTGCGGTGGGACAACGGCGCCGTGTGCGCGATCCGCAAGGGCGCCGCCCAGCAGGTCATCGAGTGGGTGCAGATGTACGGCGGCACGGTCCCGTCCGAGGCACGGCGCTACGCCGACTCGGTCGCGGCCGCGGGCGGCACCCCGCTGCTGGTGGCCGTGCATGACTGGAACGGCCCCCGGGTGCTCGGCCTGATCCACCTCAAGGACGTGGTCAAGGAAGGCATCCGCGAGCGCTTCGCGGAGCTGCGGCGCATGGGCATCCGCACGGTGATGATCACTGGCGACAACCCGCTCACCGCCCGCGCCATCGCCCAGGAGGCGGGCGTGGACGACTACTTGGCCGAGGCGACACCCGAAGACAAGCTCGCGCTCATCCAGCGGGAGCAGGCCGGCGGGAAGTTGGTCGCGATGACCGGTGACGGGACGAACGACGCGCCCGCGCTCGCCCAGGCGGACGTCGGCGTGGCCATGAACACCGGCACGTCGGCCGCCAAGGAGGCCGGCAACATGATCGACCTCGACTCCAATCCGACCAAACTCATCGACATCGTCGAGATCGGCA
The DNA here is from genome assembly GCF_045039535.1 of Streptomyces sp. NBC_01092. Taxonomy (NCBI): domain Bacteria; kingdom Bacillati; phylum Actinomycetota; class Actinomycetes; order Kitasatosporales; family Streptomycetaceae; genus Streptomyces; species Streptomyces sp. NBC_01092. The sequence goes on from NZ_CP108659.1 coordinate 1,928,690, forward strand.
AGCAACTCCTCATCACCCGGGGCGCGTTGACGACGTTCTCGATCACGAACGACGTCGCCAAGTACTTCGCGATCATCCCCGCGATGTTCGCCGGCGCCTACCCGGGCCTGGACGCGCTCAACATCATGGGCCTGCACAGCCCGACTTCGGCGATCGCCTCGGCGATCATCTTCAACGCCCTGATCATCGTGGTGCTGATCCCGCTCGCCCTGCGCGGTGTGCGGTACACGCCGTCGTCGGCGCACGATCTGCTGCGCCGCAACCTGCTCCTGTACGGCCTCGGCGGCCTGGTGCTGCCCTTCCTTGGCATCAAGCTCATCGACCTGCTGATCTCCGGGGTGCCCGGCCTTGGCTGAGCCCCGGCCGGCGCCCTGGCCCGCCGGCCGTCAAGGACACGTATGCGCACGTCAGAGGCCCGTCAGGGAACAGTTCCCGAGCTTGTCCGGGGCGTGCGGAACGGCTTCCATGGACACCGTGAACAGCGCCTGGCTCCTTTTCGACCGGCCGCCGAGTCCCGCTCGGCCGCTCCGTCGTGCGCCGCGCTGCCCGGAAACGCTGCTGTCGTCCCGCTGACGCGTTTTCCGTGACCCGAGGGGCGCCGTGAATTTGTCCGGCGCCCCTCGCGCTTCCCTTCATCCCGCACGTGCACCGCCCCCTCGCCGGGGGTCGCGTGGCGTGCCGTATCCAAGGATTGGATCATGTCCGACTCCACCTTTTCCTCCCGTACCGTCCTTGTCACCGGCGCGACTTCAGGCATCGGCTACGAGACCGCCCGCCGGCTGGCGGAGCGCGGTGCCACCGTGCTGCTGCACGGCCGTACCGCCGAGGACGCGCTCGCCGCTGCCGACAGCCTCATCGCCACAGCCGGTGTCAACGCCGACCAACTGTGCACCTTCGCCGCCGACTTCACCCGCCTCGACGAGGTCGAGACGCTCGCCCACAAGGTCGTCGCCGAGCATCCGCACCTGGACGTCCTCGTCAACAACGCGGGCATGGCCGCGCCCGAGCGGCACACCGTCACCGCCGACGGGAACGAGATCGCCTTCCAGGTCAACTTCCTCGCCCACTACCTGCTGACGTGCCTGCTGGAGCCGGCCCTCACCAGCGACCCGGGCGGCCGCGTGGTCAACGTGTCGTCGTCGCTGCACCGCACGGCGTCCATCTCCTGGGCCGACCCCAACCGGGCCCGCCGCTACTCCCGGCTCGCCGCCTACGCCCAGTCCCAGCTGGCCCTGACGGTCTTCGCGGCCGACCCCCGCGTCACCGCCGTCTCCGTCCACCCCGGCGTCTGCGACACCGCGCTGCTGTCGCTGTACGCCCACGAGGGCGTCACCCCGGCCGAGGGCGGCGGTCATGTCGTCCGGCTGTGCGACCCGGCGGTCGAGATCGTCAACGGCGCCTACTACGACCGCGCCGAGCGCGTCGACCCGGCCCCCGCCGCCACCGAGGACCGCACGGTGAAGCGCCTCAACAAGCTCGCCGACCTCCTGGTCGGCCGTACCGCTTGAACTTCGTTCCACCGCAAGGGAGTTGAAACGCGTGTCGAAGCGCGCCCGCAAGAGGAAGGCCCGCCGCAAGAAGAAGGCCAACCACGGCAGCAAGGCCGGTCAGCGCTAGCCGAGTTCCGAGCCACCGGCCGGGATCCACCGGGGCGGGCGACGGGAGCAGCGATGTTCCCGCCGCCCGCCCTGTGCCACATCACTCGTCCCCTGTCACATCACTCGCCCCGTGCCACATCACCTGTCCGTGAGGCCGTCATGATCGAGCTCGCTCCCCAGCCCCTCCCCACCCTCACCCGCTGGTTCCCGGCCGGTACCCCGGCCCTGCCGCCATCGGCGAGCACGTCCTCGCCACCGGCGTCGGCTGCTGGTTGGCCGACCGTCCGGTTCAGCCTTGTGCCATCGCCGTGTCGCCGTGTCGTGCGCCGGATACGTCGTCCTGCGCGGCGCCCCGGACACGCTCACCGCGGACGTCCTCGCGCCACTGGCCGGAACCCGCATCGAGGCACCTGCCCGCGCTCGGCGCCGCCTTCGAGCGGCTCACACCCTGGGAGCGGATGATCTGGACCTTGCAGGCCGAACCCCAGTCGGCCCCGCTCCCCTTCGGTGTGACCGTGCGCCGCCTGGAGCCGGGCGACACCGACGCGCTGCACGACCTCGGCTCCGACGCCTCGTGGATCTCGGCCAGTTGGGGCGGGCCGCTGGGCCTCGCCTCCTCGGGCCACGGCTGGGCCGCCGTGAGCCGCAAGGGACGGATCCTGGCCGTGGCCTGCACCTACTTCCGGGGCAGCCGCTACGGGGACGTGGCGGTCTTCACCGTGCCGAACCACCGCCGCCACCGCCTCGGCCTGGCCTGCGTCACCGCGCTGTGCGCGGACATCACCGCGCGCGGCCGGGTCCCGAGCTGGAACTGCTCGGTCCTCAACCGCGCCAGTCATCTGCTCGCGTGGACCGCCGGTTTCCGCCTGGCGCGTGAGTACGTCCACTACGCGGGGGGGGAGTCCGGTCTCCCGGAAGCGGCTCAGCGCGTGAGCACGTCGGCACGCGTCGACCGATGCACGCCGATGACGCTGGGTGTCCACCCTCCCCAACGCGCCGCCCGTCCCCCATACAGCCGAACCCCTGACGAACCGGTACCAGAACCCACATCTTGATGCGCGACCACCGCCGCCATGGCCAGTCTTAACGGAAGCTTGACGCCTACGGCCCCTTGATCCGTGGGCCCGTACGTCACTCTCTGCTTACGCTGGTGCCGCCGTCCGCGTGATGGCCGGAATCGCATGCCGACCCGCACATCAGGAGCACGCCGATGGCCACGACCGAACACCCTCCTCCCAGTCGCTTGCGCGCCTGGATGCTGGAGGGCCTGTCCGACATGGGCAAGGGCCACGGCACCAAGAGTCCGCAGGCGGAGAAGGAGCCCGTGGACGAGGGCCAGCCCTGGTTCCGCGTCATGTGTCTCACCGGCGTCGACTACTTCTCGACCCTCGGCTACCAGCCGGGCATCGCCGCCCTCGCGGCCGGCCTGCTCTCCCCCGTGGCGACCATCGTGCTCGTGATCGTCACCCTCGCCGGCGCCCTGCCCGTCTACCGGCGGGTGGCCGAGGAGAGCCCACACGGACAGGGCTCGATCGCGATGCTCGAACGGCTGCTCACCTTCTGGAAGGGCAAGCTGTTCGTCCTGACCCTGCTGGGCTTCGCGGCCACGGACTTCCTGATCACCATCACCCTGTCGGCGGCCGACGCCTCGACCCACCTGGTCGAGAATCCGCACCTGGAAAGCGCGCTGCACGACAAGCAGTTGGTGATCACTCTGATACTCGTCGCGCTGCTCGGCGCGGTGTTCCTCAAGGGCTTCCTGGAGGCGATCGGCGTCGCGGTCGTCCTGGTGGGCATCTACCTCGCGCTCAACGTCGTCGTCGTGATCTCCGGCCTGTACCACGTCGCCACCGAGGGACACGTGGTCACCGACTGGACCACCGCCCTCACCGCGGAGCACGGCAACGTCTTCGTCATGATCGGCGTGGCGCTGATCGTCTTCCCGAAGCTCGCGCTCGGCCTCTCCGGCTTCGAGACCGGCGTCGCCGTGATGCCGCACGTCAAGGGCGACCCGGGCGAGACCGAGGAGAACCCCAAGGGGCGGATCCGGGACACCAAGAAGCTGCTTACCACCGCCGCAGTGATCATGAGCTGTTTCCTGATCACGACGAGCTTCATCACCACGCTGCTGATCCCCGAGAAGGAGTTCGAGCCCGGCGGCGACGCCAACGGCCGCGCGCTCGCCTTCCTCGCCCACGAGTACCTCGGCAACGCCTTCGGCACGGTCTACGACGTCTCGACGATCGCCATCCTGTGGTTCGCCGGCGCCTCCGCCATGGCCGGCCTGCTCAACCTGATGCCGCGCTACCTGCCCCGGTACGGCATGGCCCCGCACTGGGCGCGCGCGGTACGGCCGATGGTCATCGTCTTCACCCTGGTCGCGTTCCTGGTCACCTGGATCTTCGACGCCGACGTCGACGCGCAGGGCGGCGCGTACGCCACCGGCGTGCTGGTGCTCATCAGCTCGGCCGCCATCGCGGTGACCATCGCGGCCCGCAAGGCCGGTCAGCGCAAGTGGTTCATCGGCTTCGCGGTCATCTCGGCGGTGTTCCTGTACACGACCGTCGTGAACGTCATCGAGCGCCCCGACGGTGTGAAGATCGGCGCCTGCTTCATCGCCGGCATCATCCTCATCTCCCTGCTCTCGCGGCTGATGCGCGCCTTCGAGCTCCGCGTCACCAGCGTGACGCTCGACGACATGGCGGAACGTTTCGTCCGGGACATGGCGAGCCGCAAGATCCGCTTCATCGCCAACGAGCCCGACAGCCGGGACAAGGCCGAGTACCGCGACAAGATCGAGCAGATCCGCAACGACAACGACATGTCCGAGCAGGAGGACTTCGTCTTCGTCGAGGTGACGGTCACCGACCCGTCCGAGTTCGAGGCGGGCCTGATCGTGCGCGGACAGGTCATGCACAGCCGCTACCGCGTCCTCACCCTGGAGTCCTCCTCCATCCCCAACGCCCTGGCCGCACTGCTCCTGAACGTCCGGGACAGCACCGGCCGCATCCCGCACATCTACTTCGAGTGGACCGAGGGCACGCCCTTCGCCAACTTCCTGCGCTTCTTCCTCTTCGGCCAGGGCGAGGTCGCCCCGGTCACCCGTGAGGTGCTGCGCGAGGCGGAGCCGGACCGGGACCGCAGGCCGCGGGTGCACACGGGCTGAGCCGACGCCTTTGTCGGCCCCTGAGCCCGCCGCGCCCATCAGGATCGCGTCAACGATGAGCCGTAAGGCGTCAGAGCACCGTCAGCGCAGTTCGCTCGGGCGCCTGGGCGCCCTACCGTCTGCACTGTGGACGGCAGCAGACTGCACCCGGCCCCGACCGGTGACCGCCACTGGCGCAGCAGCGCCCGGTTCGCTGCGGGCTGCGCTCTGGCCTTCCTCGGCATGACCCTGCTGGTCGACTGGGACGGACACACCCTGACGCCGCCGCGCGCCCTGCTGTGGCTGGTCATGACCGCCGTACTCTTCACGATCCTGCTCCCCCAGCGCGTGACCGCGGGCCCGGGATGGCTCGCCGTGCATGGCCTCGTACGACGTCAGGCAGTACGGACGGACGCGCTGGTGACCGTACGTCAGTACGGCGACGTCTGCGCGCACCTGACCCTGTGCGACGCGGACGGCCGCCGTCTGGAACTGGACCCACGGATCCTCGTCAACAACCCGCTGCTGTGGCACGAACTGGACACCGGAGTACGCCGCTCACGCGCGAGCGGGACCCTCCTGGAGGGCATCGACGTACTGGAACGGCTCCGGCATCAAATCGACGACGCGCAGGCGAGGGCGGTGCTCAAGGCGTCCGGGATCTTCTGAAGACCGACCGCCGGGCCGGGCGTACCACGACCTGCCCGTACGTCATCCGCCCGGCGATCTCGACCCGCAGGGCGACGGGCGCACCCGCATCGCCCGATGGACGCGTCTTGACCTGGGCGAACTCGACCACCAGCAGGTCGGTGTCCACGACGACTCCCGGTCGCGTGACCAGCTTCAGGGTGCCGGCGTGCATGTTCAGGTCGATGCGCAGGGTCGCCTCGGCTATCACCGCCTGCGTGAAGTCGAGAGTCACATCGCCCCAGGACGACTCGATCTCCAGCCGGCGGGGCACCACCCAGCCCCCGCTCCGCACGGCCGAACCGGCCTGCTGCTCGATGCGGACGAGTTCCTTGGCCTCCGCACGGCCCGGCGCCGCCGGCAGGTCCGCCGTCAGCCCCGCCAACTCGCCCAGCGTGCGGGCGGAAAGGGCGGCGGTCACCCGCTCCTCCAGCTCCTCGATGGTCAGCCGACCGTCCCCCGCCGCCCCGTTCAGCACGTCCACAGCTCGGTCCCGATCCGCGTCCGAGGCCCGCAGCCCCGTACGCGAGAGATCAGCCGACATGTCGCTCACCCCGATCGCAGTCCACCAACCGAACTAACGCTATATCGCGTTACATCCAACGGCCAAGCCCCTGCCGACAGTTCCCGCTCCGCCCGCCACGACAAGACCGGACTGCGGTCACGGCGGCGACTACGGTAGGAGCCAAAAGGCGCATAAGAACACAAACAACATCGCGTGAGGCGTCCCCGATGAGCCTGAGCATCCGCAACCACCTCCCCGGCACGATCACGGCCATCACCCCGGGCGAGGTCATGGCCATGGTCGACGTCCACCTCACCGGCGGCCAGGACCTCACCGCGGCCATCGCCCCCTCGGCCGTCGAGGAACTCGGCCTGTCCGCGGGCACCACCGTGAACGCCCTGGTGACAGCGACGCACATCTCGCTGGCCACCGCCCCGACCGAGGCCCTGCCCCTGCGCAACCAGCTCCCCGGCACGATCACCGGCATCGCCACCGGCGGCGTGATGGCGTCGGTGAAGATCGCGGTCGACGGCGGCGCCCTGACCGCCGCCATCACCAGGGACGCCACCACCGAGCTCGCCCTGTCCCCCGGCGCCCCCGTGGTCGCGCTGGTCGAGGCGACGGAGGTGGCCCTGACGACGGTGTGACCCCGACACGCACAAGGGCTCCCCTTCGGCTGTGCGTGACCGAAGGGGAGCCCTTGTGCTACGTCCGTGCGTCGGTCCCGGGGGACGTCAGCCCTGTGCTGCTCAGTCCTCGTAGGCGTCCAGCGGCGGGCACGAGCAGACGAGGTTGCGGTCACCGAAGGCCTGGTCGATGCGGCGCACCGGCGGCCAGTACTTGTCGGCGGCCGACACCCCGGCCGGGAACACGGCCTCCTCACGGCTGTAGGCGTGCTCCCACGTGTCGCCGAGCGCACCGGCGGTGTGCGGGGCGTTGCCCAGCGGGTTGTCCTCGGCGGGCCACTGTCCCGACCCGACCTTCTCGATCTCCGCGCGGATGGCGATCATCGCCTCGCAGAACCGGTCGAGTTCGTTCAGATCCTCGGACTCGGTCGGCTCGATCATCAGCGTCCCGGCCACCGGGAACGACATCGTCGGCGCGTGGAAGCCGTAGTCGATGAGCCGCTTGGCGACGTCGTCGACGCTCACGCCGGTCGCCTTGGTCAGCGGCCGCAGATCGATGATGCACTCGTGCGCGACCAGCCCGCCCGGCCCGGTGTAGAGCACCGGGAAGTGCGGCTCCAGCCGCTTGGCGATGTAGTTGGCGGACAGCACGGCCACCTGCGTCGCCCGCTTCAGCCCCTCACCGCCCATGAGGCGGACGTACGCCCAGGAGATGGGCAGGATGCCCGCCGAACCCCACGGCGCGGCCGAGATCGGACCGACCCCCGTCTCCGGACCGGCGGCGGGCTGGAGCGGGTGGTTCGGCAGGTACGGCGCCAGGTGCGCGCGTACGCCGACCGGACCGACGCCCGGACCGCCACCGCCGTGCGGGATGCAGAAGGTCTTGTGCAGGTTCAGGTGCGAGACGTCACCGCCGAAGTGGCCCGGCTTGGCCAGCCCCACCAGCGCGTTGAGGTTCGCGCCGTCGACGTACACCTGCCCGCCCGCCTCGTGCACCTGCGCGCAGATGTCGGCGACGTGCTCCTCGAACACACCGTGCGTCGACGGGTACGTGATCATCAGCACCGCGAGCTCCTCGCGGTGCTGCTCGATCTTCGCCCGCAGGTCCGCGACGTCGATCTCGCCGTCCTCGGCGGTCTTCACGACGACGACCTTCATGCCGGCCATCACGGCGCTGGCGGCATTCGTGCCGTGCGCGGAGGACGGGATGAGGCAGACGGTCCGCTGCTCGTCGCCGTTCGCCCGGTGGTACCCGCGCACGGCGAGCAGTCCGGCCAGCTCACCCTGCGATCCCGCGTTGGGCTGGAGCGACACCTTGTCGTAGCCGGTGACCTCGGCGAGACGTTCCTCCAGCTCACGGATGAGCGTCAGATAGCCCTGCGCCTGCTCGGCGGGCGCGAAGGGGTGCAGCTGCCCGAACTCCGGCCAGGTGACCGGCTCCATCTCGGTGGTCGCGTTGAGCTTCATCGTGCAGGAGCCCAGCGGGATCATGCCGCGGTCTAGCGCGTAGTCACGGTCGGCCAGCCTGCGCAGGTAGCGCAGCATCGCCGTCTCGGAGCGGTTCTGGTGGAAGACGGGGTGCGTGAGGTAGTCGTCGGTGCGCAGCAGCCCGTCCGTGAGCGCCTCCTCGGCGCTCGCGTCCAGCGCCTCGATGTCGCCCTCGACCCCGAACGCCGTCCATACGGCGCCCAGTTGGGCCCGCAGGGTGGTCTCGTCGCAGGCGATGGAGACGTGGTCGGCGTCGACGAGGTACAGGTTGACGCCGTTCTGCCGGGCGGCGGCGACGACCTCGGCGGCCTTCGCGGGTACCCGCACGGTCAGCGTGTCGAAGTAGGAACCGTGCACGACCTCGACCCCGCCGGCGGTGAGCCCCGCGGCGAGGATCGTGGCGTAGCGGTGGGTCCGCCGGGCGATGGCCCGCAGCCCGTCGGGACCGTGGTAGACGGCGTACATCCCGGCCATCACGGCGAGCAGCACCTGAGCCGTACAGATGTTGCTGGTCGCCTTCTCGCGCCGGATGTGCTGCTCACGCGTCTGGAGGGCCAGCCGGTACGCCCTGTTCCCGTCGGCGTCCACGGACACACCCACGAGCCGCCCGGGCAGGCTGCGCGCGAACTTCTCGTGTACGGCCATGAAGCCGGCGTGCGGTCCGCCGAAGCCCATCGGCACACCGAACCGCTGCGTCGTCCCGACCGCGATGTCCGCCCCGAGCTCACCGGGCGACTTCAGCAGCGTGAGCGCGAGCAGGTCGGCGGCGACGGTGACGAGGGCACCGAGCTCGTGCGCCTGGTCGATGACCGGCTTGATGTCCCGTACGACACCGGAGGCGCCCGGGTACTGCAGGAGCACGCCGGTGATGTCACGCGAGGCGATCTCGGCCGGAATGCCGTCGCTGAGGTCGGCGACCACGATCTCCACGCCGGTCGGCTCGGCACGGGTCTCGATCACGGCGATGGTCTGCGGAAGCACATCCGCGTCGACCAGGAACAGTCCCTTCTTGTTCCTGCCCATGCGCCGCGACAGGGCCATGGCCTCGGCCGCGGCGGTCCCCTCGTCGAGCAGCGAGGCACCGGAGGTCGGAAGCCCGGTGAGCTCGGCGACCATGGTCTGGAAGTTGAGAAGCGCCTCGAGCCGTCCCTGCGAGATCTCGGGCTGGTACGGGGTGTAGGCGGTGTACCAGGCCGGATTCTCCATGACGTTGCGCAGGATGACCGGCGGCGTGAAGGTGCCGTAGTACCCGAGCCCGATCATCGAGTCCAGGACCTGGTTGCGGTCGGCGAGCGATCGCAGCTCGGCCAGCACCTCGGCCTCGGTACGCGCGCCGGGAAGCTCCAGGGAGTCGGCGTTCTTGATCACATCCGGCACGGCGGCGGCGGTGAGCTCATCGAGCGAGCCGTACCCGACCTGGGCGAGCATCTTCGCCCGAGCCTCATGATCAGGACCGATATGACGCTGCTCGAAGGGAATACCCTGCTCGAGCTCGGAGAGCGGAATGCGATGGGCGGTCATTACGGAGGCCTCCTGGTCTGACACGACCTTCGAGGGGCACCACGGCACGGGTACCCCGACGGCCTCCCCCTCTGTCATCTCAACCTGAGAGCTTCACCGGGCCGCCCGAGGGCCGCCGGCTTTCACCGTCGGTGAGAGCGGAGGCCATCGACACCCGCCCTGCTTTCCAGAGTGACCTCGTCCGTGCGGTACGTGTGCCTGAGAGATTCCGGGGAGGATTTGCTCCTTCGGCGCCTCCGGTGATGTCCGGAGGACTCTCCCGCACGGGGTCAGCAGCCGCTAGTAAGACTACCAGCGAGGTCAACGCACGGACCTTCGAGTGGCCGCTCTCACCAATCTGCCTTTTCGTAGTGCTTACGGATGAGTTGCGACCAAGTGGAGGGCCCGTGCAGACCGACATCGATCCGCGCAATCTGATCGGCCGCAAGGCCTTCGACCGCAACGGCACCAAAATCGGCACCATCGACGAGGTCTACCTCGACGACGCGACCGGGGTGCCGGAGTGGGCGGCGATACGCACCGGCCTGTTCTCCCGGGACGCCTTCGTCCCCCTGGAGCCCAGCGAGCTGGTGGAGGGCACCCTCCACATCCCCTTCGACCGCGCCCTGATCAAGGACGCCCCCGACTTCGGGGTAGGCCGCCACCTCTCCCCCGAGCAAGAACTCCAGCTCTACCACCACTACGGCCTGGACGTAGCCGCCCCACCCCCACCCCCCGACCGAGACTTCGGCACCCTGGCCCCCAAAGAAACCCCAGAAGAAAACGGCCCCAAAACCCCCCACCCCTAACCGCCCGACTCAACAGCACCACACCCCGCACAGGTACAAGGCCCTGCCCAACACCGCTAGCCAGGCTCACCCGATTTCGCGGAGCTACGAGGCGCCCGACTCTCGCAGCAACCCACCCGACTCACCCACACCTGGGCCCAGCCCTGGAACGCGCCGGCCTCCCGTGGCCTACGCCGGCAGGTCCGGCCCTGCTCGGTTCCCGCAGCCGCCACGCACCCGCTTCGCGAAGCTGCGCTGCCCGACCGCCGTACTTTCAGCCCGCTCGACTCTCGTACCCGAAGCCCACTCGAAGCCGTAGTTGGGACCTGCCTACCTCCCCAGGGGCGGCGCACCCGCTCTCACAGCAGCGGCCCGCTCGACTCAGCACCCGAGACCCACCCGCCTCCCCCACCCAGCTGCGGGCAGTCGTGCCGCTGGGGCGGCACGGGTGGGCGCAGCGGCACCCCGCCAGCGCGGGGCGAGCGTCCCCACCCCCACGGCACCCCCGACGCCGGCACAGCAGGCACCAACCGCGCAACCGCTCGGCTCACCACCTTGCCCCGCACGCCCCGCCCGACTCCCCCACCCTCCGCCCCCCAAGCCAAAACCGTCCCCACCAACCCCAGCCCCCTCAGACAGCGAGCCCAGGCCCCTCAGACACCACAGATCCCCCAAGCCCCCCTGACCCCCCGGGCTCCCCACTCTCCCCAGCCCTCTCCGCCACCAGCGGCAACGGCTCCACCGCCTCCAACCCCGGATCATCCACCCGAAACGTCCGCACTCGCCCCGGCTCCGACCCAGGCGTCTCGAACCGCACGGTCACCCGCCCAAGCCCACTCCCCTGCACCCACCCATGCCCATACTCGGCATGCCGCACATCGTGCCCGGCGTGCCACCGCCGCTCACTCGGCGCCTCATCCCCCCGCGCCACCGCAGCCGCCTCCTCCTCACCGTCCTCCACCGGCCCCTCCCCCCGCTCCCCCGCCGCCTGAGCGAACAGATCCTCCTGCGTGTAGTCGGCCAGCCCGGTGACCCCGACCCCCAGCAGCCGCACCCCACCCGTCGTATCCACGGAATCCAGCAACCGCGCAGCAGCCTCCCGGACCACAGCCGGATCATCCGTCGGCCCCCGCAACGTCTCGGACCGCGTCAAGGTCGAAAAGTCATACCGCCGCACCTTCAGCACGATGGTCCGCCCCGACAACCCGGCCCCCCGCAACCGCCGTACACACCGATCGGCCAGCCGCTGAACCTCCACCCCCACCCGAACCCGGTCATGAATGTCCACGTCATACGTGTCCTCGACGGACACCGACTTGGCCTCCCGCTCGGCCACGACGGGCCGCTCGTCATGCGCCAACGCCATCGCGTACAGCGCATGCCCATGCGCCTTCCCCAGCATCCGTACGAGCTCGTCCTCACCCGCCTCAGCGATCTCCTCGACCGTATGGATCCCGGCCCGCCGCAGATGGTCCCCGGTCGCCGGCCCCACCCCCGGCAACGTCCGCACCGACATCGGCCCCAGCAACGCCCGCTCGGTCCCCGGCTCGATCAGCACCAGCCCATCGGGCTTGGCCTGCTCCGAGGCGATCTTCGCGAGCATCTTGGACGCGGCCAGCCCCACCGACCCGGCGAGCCCGCTGGCGGCCCGTATGTCGGCGCGCAGCTTCGCGCCCACCAGCCGCGCCGACGCCTCGTCCCAGGCCGCTTCCCCGGCCTCCAGATCCACGAACGCCTCATCCAGGCTCAACGGCTCCACCAGCGGCGACAGCTCCCGCAGCAGCCTCATCACCAGCTCGCTGATGTCGCGGTAGATCCCGAAGCGCGGCACGAGATACGCGGCGTTGGGCGCCAGCCGACGCGCCTGGGCCATGGGCATCGCCGAGTGAACCCCGAAGACCCGGGCCTCGTAGGACGCCGTGGCGACGACTCCCCGCGGTCCGAGCCCACCCACGATCACGGCTTTCCCACGCAGGCTCGGCTTGGATGCCTGTTCCACCGAGGCGTAGAAGGCATCCATGTCGAGATGCAGGATCGTGGGCGCGTTTCTCACATCTCCGATGCTGCCTCACGCCACTGACAATGCCCCGCCACGACCACCTGTTTGCGGCCACCAGCCGCCCGGCCGCTCCCGCCCGACGACCACGAGGAGCTCCAGGCGGGGCGAAGCCTGCTCAGACCGCCCGGTTACGCCGCCGAGCCAGCTCGTCCGCCGGGTTGGGCCCGACGAGCGTCTCCCCGGTGTCGATCCGCTCCCCGTGCAGCTGCGACAACGCGCTCTCGACGTCCCGCCACACCACGCCCACGGCGATCCCGAAGATCCCCTGCCCACCCTGGAGCAGCGCGTGCACCTCGTCCGGCGAGCTGCACTCGTACACGGTGGCGCCGTCGCTCATCAGCGTCATGCGCTCAAGATCGCGAAAGCCCTGCTGCCGCAGGTGCTGTACGGCGGTACGGATGTTCTGGAGCGACACACCGGTGTCGAGGAACCGCTTGACGATCTTCAGGACGACGACGTCCCGGAAGCTGTACAACCGCTGCGTCCCGGACCCGTACGCGGGCCGCACGCTCGGCTCGACGAGCCCGGTGCGCGCCCAGTAGTCCAGTTGGCGGTAGGTGATGCCGGCGGCCGCACATGCCGTCGGACCTCGGTAGCCGATCTGCTCGGACTCCATGGACGCCGCCCCTCCGCCGCTGCTCGGCGCGACCGTCGGCCGCTGCAGAGCGTGATCGGCAGCACCGCCCTGAACAGCGCTGCTGTGAAGCGGGTACGGACCGCTCGCCCCGAGACTGCGTCCGGGGGCACCCCCAGCCGTACCGTCGCCGCTGCTTCTCACGCCGACCTCCGTCCTTGACCTGCCTTCTCGACGGTAGGCAGTCACCAGGGGTGCGTCAACGATCGCCACACTCGGCACGCCGAGTGATAATCACCCTAGGAGTGGTTTCCCGCACCCCACCGCGGGGAAAGGCTAGCCGAATGCGCTCGGAGCGGGCTTCGGGACGCTCTCGCTCGCCGCTGGCAAATGCCGGCATTTGAGCCGTAACCGGCTGTGGGCCGGTCCTCCACGGACCGCGAGTCCGCCAGGCACCGCCCACACCGCCTCACTGACTGCTGGTGCCGAAGTCCTCGGGCGAGATCTGGTCGAGGAACTCGCGGAACTTCTCCACCTCGTCCTCCTGCTCGTCCGGGATCGCAATGCCGGCGTCGTCGAGCACCCCGTCGCTGCCGTAGATGGGCGTTCCGGTGCGCAGGGCCAGCGCTATGGCATCGGACGGACGGGCGCTCACCTCGACGCCGCTGGCGAAGACCAGCTCCGCGTAGAAGACGCCCTCACGCAGGTCCGTGATGCGTACTTCGGTGAGCTCCTGGCCGACGGCCTCCAGCACGTCCTTGAACAGGTCGTGGGTCAGCGGTCGCGCGGGGGCCATGCCCTGCTGGGCGAAGGCGATCGCCGTCGCCTCCCCCGGCCCGATCCAGATGGGGAGGTAACGGTCGCCTCCCACTTCGCGCAGGAGCACGATCGGTTGGTTGGAGGGCATTTCGACCCGGACACCTACGACATCGAGCTCGTTCACACAGCAACCCTAGGCCGTGCTCGGGACGTTTGGGTAGTCGGGCCGGGAACGGGTGGCCGATCCGGCCTTTCCGTGCATGCCCCGCTCAGGGCAGCCGCACCCCGAGCGCCGTCTGCACCAGCGCGGCGTGCAGCTTCACCGTGAGCCCCGCGAGCTCCTTGGCGCGCGCCTCGGCGTGAGCCCTGGTCTGCGGGTTGCGGTGCCGCCTCAGCGGCGCCACGACCTGGTCCACGAGTCCGGCCTCACGGTCGGCGGCGGCCTTCATCACCCGAAGGTGCCTCGGCTCGATCCCGAACCGCCCCAGCTCGGCCACGAGCGCGGCCACGGTGACGGTCTCCGCGTCGTAGACCCCGTCCGACAGTGGAGCGATCAGGCCGTACGACTCCCACTCCGCGAGCTCCCGCTCGTCGAGCTCGGCCGCGGCCAGCAGCTCGGCCCGCCCGATCCGGGCCGCTGCGGGGGCCTCCACGGGCTCCAGGACCGTTTCTCCATCCCGCTGCCGACACACGGTCGGAAGCGGTGCCGCCTCGCCGCGCTCCATGGCGTCCAGATGCTCCCGGATCACCTTGAGCGGCAGATAGTGGTCCCGCTGCATCCGCAGGACGTGACCGAGCCGCTCAACGTCCTGCGCACTGAACTTGCGATACCCCGAGGGGGTTCGCTGTGGCTCCACGAGACCTTCCGACTCCAGGAAACGGATCTTGGAGATGGTGATGTCAGGGAATTCCTCGCGCAGCACCGTCAGCACCCTGCCGATGCTCATCAGCCGACCGTCCGTGGCGGCGGCGCCGTAGCCGGCACCGCCGCTCGGTGTTTTCAGCATGGACCTTCCCTGGGTCTCCCCGGACGGGCTCCGGGGGAGGGATCAGTAGCCCCGCTGGCTCGCGTAGAAGACCAGCCGGTACTTGCCGATCTGCACCTCGTCGCCGTTGTTCAGAGCGACCTGGTCGATCCGCTCACGGTTGACGTACGTGCCGTTGAGGCTGCCGACGTCGGCCACCGTGAACGAGCCGTCCTGAGCGCGACGGAACTCCACGTGACGGCGCGAGACCGTCACGTCGTCCAGGAAGATGTCGCTCTGCGGGTGGCGACCGGCCGTGGTCAGATCGCCGTCCAGGAGGAATCGGCTGCCCGAGTTCGGCCCGCGGCGCACCACCAGGAGCGCGGAGCCCAGCGGCAGCGCGTCGACGGCCGCCTGAGCCTCGGGCGACA
Source organism: Streptomyces sp. NBC_01092 (assembly GCF_045039535.1). Taxonomy (NCBI): domain Bacteria; kingdom Bacillati; phylum Actinomycetota; class Actinomycetes; order Kitasatosporales; family Streptomycetaceae; genus Streptomyces; species Streptomyces sp. NBC_01092. The sequence continues at coordinate 1,943,815 of NZ_CP108659.1, forward strand.
GCGCCGGGATCGCAGTCTGACCGGTGGCCTCGGCGTCGTAGGCCTCAAGACCGGAGATGGAGATCGTGGACGTCGTCTCGGACGGACGCTCGGGCGTCGCACCCGCCCGCAGCGGGGCGCCGCAGTTGGAACAGAAGCGGCTGTTCTCCGCGTTGCGGTTACCGCACCTCGTACACACCAGGGCCGACATCGGGGAAAACCCTCCACCCGTACTTGAGGTTGACGGTTGCCCGAAACCTATGCCGCCGGACTGCCCAGGGTCAACTGACGGCGCGCCCTGACCTCCGGAAATGTCACCGCCCGGCCCAGGCACCTGGTCCCTGAACAGCGGGCGCTGGCCCTCATCGTCCCCCTGTGCGCGGTGCCGAGCGGTCGCGTTGTCGCTACCCTCTCGCGCGCTCTTGCCGAACAACTTCGCAAACAACTTCACGGGCGATTCCCCTTGACCGAAACAGACCCGCCCGTGGGGCAGGACGAACCCTGACTGCTCTTTCTGGCCGACTCGGACATACTCACAACGTCCGTCTGCACCAGACAGTTTCCACCACGCACCACCCATTCGGTGCGCCGACCCCCCGCAACCTCATGCCCTCCCCGGACGACCCCCATGCACCGCCGGTTCACTGGGAGGACGACCGAGCGTAGTCAGGGCGCTCCGCCGCTCGCAAGGCGTCCACGACGATCTTGTCCGACCGCTCGATGGTCACGGTGGCCTGCTCCTTCTCGAGGGTCTGCACCACGCCTCCAGGGATGTTGAGCGCTGGTTCGAGGTCCTGCGGCTTGCCGATGACCTTGAAACGATAGGGCGCGTTGATCTTGTTCCCGTCGACGCTCACGCTGTTGCCGGAATCGGTGAGGTAGGTGCCGGCGACGACGCGTACGCCGTTCACCTGGATCGCCTCCGCGCCGGCGGCGCGCAACTCCTGGATCGCGTCGAGCAGCATGTCCGCCTCGACCGTTCCCTTCGTGTCGTCGATGGTCATCGTGATGCCAGGCCCTTGAGCGGCCACGGTGCCCGCCAGAATGCCGAGTTGCCTCTCCTTCTCGACCGTCTGCTTGCGGGCCTCCTCGGCCTGGTTCGAACTGTTCTCCAGCTCGTCACGCTGCTTCTCGAGACCTTGCTTCTCGTCCTCTAGACGCTGAGTACGGTCGTCCAGTTCATCGAGGATGCGAACGAGATCTTCCTGACGTGCGCCACGCAGGGCACTGTCGCTGTCGCTGTTCGACGCGACCTGGACGGCCAGACCGAACCCGAGGCCGAACAGCAGCAGGGCGACGATGAGTTGGGCCCGGGTGACGCGAGGCGGCCACAGCCCCTGCGCGAGCCGCTGCCGACCGGTGAGCCCTGTTCGCTGGTCCTCGGGCGCGACCGCGCTCTCAGGGGCGTCCGAGGCCTCGCCCGCGCCCGCTGCCACCTCTTCGGGCAGCTCCTTGCGCAGTCGGTTGTCCGGGGTCTCTTCCTGGTTGCTCATCGGCCTCACGCCCGGAACACGTGCCGGCGAATGGCCGCGGCGTTCGAGAAGATCCGGATGCCGAGCACCACGACGACACCCGTGGACAGCTGGGCCCCCACGCCCAACTTGTCGCCCAGGAAAACGATCAGCGCGGCCACGACCACGTTGGACAGGAACGACACGACGAAGACCTTGTCGTCGAAGATGCCGTCGAGCATGGCCCGCAGACCTCCGAAGACGGCGTCCAGAGCCGCCACGACGGCGATCGGCAGGTAAGGCTCGACGACCGCCGGAACCTCAGGCCGGACCAACAGTCCGGCCACGACTCCCACGACGAGGCCCAGTACGGCGATCACGATGTGCCCTTCTCGGTTTTCTCGGTGTTCGGCTGTGCTGTACGTACGATCACACTCGGTGCCGCGGGCAGCCGGAGGTCTTCCTGCACGGAAATGCTGGTCCGGATGCCGAAGTTCTCCTGCAAGGCGTGCAGGTACAGCCCGTCGGCACTGTCCTGGAACCTGGCGCTCAGCCGCTCCCCGTCCCCCACCGCGAGCACCGTGTACGGCGGCACCAACGGCTTGTTGTCGACCAGTATTGCGTCACCCGCCGCCCTGATCGCCGAAAGGGCCGTAAGCCGCTGTCCATTGATCGAGACGGCTTCCGCGCCCGACTCCCACAGCCCGTTGACCACACGCTGCATGTCGCGGTCGCGCACCCGCCCGGTGTCGGTGAAACCGGTCGCCCCTCGTGGGTCGGCGTCGCCGTCCGTGCCCGCTTCCTTGGCGTCGTTCACGACCAGCTTCACGCCGGGTCCGTGCACCTCGACCGCGCCCGCGAGGATGCCCACGAGCTCGGCCTGATCGCCCCCGGTCGTCTTCAGGGCCTCGCGCTGCCGTGCGCTCACATCGGCGCGCAGATCGTCGACGGTCTCCTCCAGCTCGTCCGCCGCCGTTGTCTCACGGTCGATGCGGTCGATCAGCTCTTCGCGCTCCTTGGCCACGACGGGCGCCGCCACGCGCGCCTGCGCCGCTCCCACGGTCACCACGAGCGCCGCGAGCACCAGCCCGGCGGCGAGCCCCAGCTTCGCCCTCAGCGTCTTGGGCAGACCCCCGTCACCCGCGGCCTCCTTGCGGGCGGCGGCCTCGGCGTACCCCTCGTCGAGGCTGTGATCCATGACGTTGGTGAGCAGCGACATGGAGGCGTCCGGGCGCGCAGGGGGCGTAGATGTGCTCCGAACGGGGGGCGGCTGCGGCATGCCGCACATCGTCGCACGTCGCGACCACTACCTCCGAATGGCCCCACCGGCGTGCCGGACAGGCCCCTTTCGGGGACACCTGCCCGGCACGCGCGTGTGGTCCGTGCAATTACCGGCCGGCGCTGTCCACGACCGCCGACCACTCGTCGAGCAGTTCCTGGGCGGACGCGTCGTCCGGCCCTTCGGCCCACAGATGGGTGACCGCCTCAGCCGGGTCAGGCAGCACCATCACCCACCGCCCGTCGGTCTCCACGACCCGCACTCCGTCGGTCGTGTCGACAAAGCGATCTCCGGCCTCCTCGACAACCCGCCGCATGACGAGTCCCTTGACGGCCCACGGGGTCGCAAGATCGCGCTTGATGACATGCGCCCGCGGAATCCGCGCGTCGATCTGGCTGAGCGTGAGCTGCGTCCGCGCCACCAGGCCGATCAGCCGTACGAAGGCCGCCGTACCGTCGAAGACGCTGCTGAACTCCGGGATGATGAACCCGCCCCGGCCGTCGCCACCGAAGATCGTCGTGTCGTCGCGACCGACACGGGTCAGGTCATCGGGCGAGGTCGTCGTCCACTCCACCTGCGTCCCGTGATACGCCGCCACCTGCTCGGCGATCCTCGTGGTGGTCACCGGCAGCGCCACACGCCCGCTGCGCCGCTCCGCGGCCACCAGGTCGAGCATGACCAGCAGGGCCCGGTCGTCCTCGACGATCCGTCCCTTCTCGTCCACCAGCGACAGCCGCTCGCCCACCGGGTCGAACCGCACGCCGAACGCGGCCCGCGCGGACGCCACGATCTCTCCCAGCCGCACCAGCCCCGACCGCCGCGTGTCCTCCGACTCCGTGGGCCTGGACTCGTCGAGACCGGGGTTGATGGTCAGCGAATCCACGCCGAGCTTGCCGAGCAGACTCGGCAGCACGAGCCCGGCACTGCCGTTCGACGCGTCGACGACGACCTTCAACCCGGACTCCGCAATCCCGGTCGTGTCGACATTCCGCTGCAACGACCCGGTGTACGAATCGAAGACACTGGCCGGGAAATGCAGATCCCCGATCTCGCCCGGGAACGCACGCCGGTACTCCTGCCGCGCGAAGACCCGGTCCAGCTTCCGCTGACTGGCCTGCGACAGGTCGGCCCCCTGCCCGTCGAAGAACATGATGTCCACGGAATCCGGCACTCCGGGCGTCGTCCGGATCATGATCCCGCCGGCACTGCCCCGCGCGGTCTGCTGCCGCGCCACGGGCAGCGGTACGTTCTCCAGGTCTCGTACGTCGATGGCGCTGGCCTGGAGCGCCGAGATGACCGCCCGCTTGAGCGCCCGAGCACCACGGGAGTGGTCGCGGGCCGTGGTGACGGTGGAGCCCTTCTTCAAGGTCGTCGCATAGGCGCCGGCGAGGCGCACGGCGAGTTCCGGTGTGATCTCCACGTTCAGGATTCCGGAGACACCACGGGCACCGAAGAGATGCGCCTGCCCTCTCGACTCCCAGATCACCGAGGTGTTGACGAAGGCGCCGGCCTCGATGGTCTTGAACGGATAGACACGCACGTTGCCCTGAACGATCGATTCCTCGCCGATCAGGCACTCATCACCGATGACCGCGCCGTCCTCGATCCGAGCGGCGCGCATGATGTCGGTGTTCTTTCCGACCACGCACCCGCGCAGATTGCTGTGCTGCCCTACATACACGTTGTCGTGCACGACAGCCTTGTGCAGAAAGGCTCCGCTCTTCACGACCACGTTCGAGCCGATGACGGTGTGTTCGCGGATTTCCACGCCGGCTTCGACCTTGGCGTAGTCCCCGATGTACAGCGGCCCACGAAGCACCGCGTCGGGATGCACCTCGGCGCCTTCCGCCACCCACACACCCGGAGAGATCTCGAAGCCGTCGAGCTCGACGTCGACCTTGCCCTCCAGGACGTCAGCCTGCGCCTTCACGTAGCTCTCGTGAGTGCCTACGTCCTCCCAATACCCCTCCGCGATATAGCCATAGATCGGCTTGCCTTCCTTCATCAACTGCGGGAAGACATCCCCGGACCAGTCCACGGGTACGTCGGCCTCGACATAATCGAAGACCTCGGGCTCCATGACATAGATGCCGGTGTTCACGGTGTCCGAGAAGACCTGGCCCCAGGTCGGCTTCTCGAGGAAGCGCTCGACCTGGCCTTCCTCATCGACAATCGTGATGCCGAATTCCAGCGGATTGGGCACTCGGGTCAGACAGACGGTGACGAGCGCACCCTTTTCCTTGTGGAAGTTGATCAGCTCGGTGAGGTCGAAGTCGGTCAGGGCATCACCGGAAATGACGAGGAAAGCATCGTCCTTCAACGCCTCTTCGGCGTTCTTGACGCTTCCGGCGGTACCGAGTGGCTTCTCCTCGTTGGCATAGCTGAGCTCCATTCCGAGCTCTTCACCATCACCGAAGTAGTTCTTGACCAGCGAAGCCAGGAACTGAACGGTCACGACGGTCTCATTCAGCCCATGCCTTTTGAGCAGCCGTAGAACGTGCTCCATGATCGGCCGGTTGACCACCGGCAGGAGCGGCTTGGGCATGCTTGAGGTCATGGGGCGAAGGCGCGTGCCTTCGCCTCCGGCCATCACGACGGCCTTCATGTCGGAAGCGTCCTCCTCGAAGAGATGACGGTCTAGCCGACTTCACCCGTCCAGATTGTCCCGCACTTTTCCACCGCGGGCCATCGGGCCACTACGCCCGCTTCAATCCGCGAGTTCACTCGGCCATGGCGTCCGCACGGACCAGGCGGCGGACCTGAACCACGTAGAGAACTCCTGCCCACCAGTACAGCGTTGTACCCCATCCGGCGAACGCCCATCCGAAAATAGCAGCGAGTGACGGGATCCAACCAGTTCCGTCACTGAGCAGCAGCAACGGGAAGGCATACATCAGGTTGAACGTAGCTGCCTTCCCAAGGAAGTTCACCTGCGGCGGCGGATAGCCATGACGCCTGAGGATGCCCACCATCACCAGCAGAACCAGCTCGCGCGCCAGAAGTGCAGCGGTCAACCAGAGCGGCAGAATCTCGCGCCAGGTGAGACCGACCAAAGTCGAAAGAATGTAGAGCCGGTCCGCCGCCGGATCGAGGAGCCGGCCGAGGCTGCTGACCTGGTTCCAACGCCGCGCCAGCTTGCCGTCCAGGTAGTCGGTGACGCCGCTCAGGGCCAACACCAGAAGGGCCCAGCCATCACTCTTCGGCCCGCCGAACTCAGGCCTCAGAATCAGCCACAGGAACAGCGGCACGCCAAGGAGCCGCGCCATGCTGAGGATGTTGGGGATGGTGAGGACCCGGTCCGTCTGGACACGGGTCTCCTGGACCTCCACCCGGGAGCCTCCTGTGGGAAAAGTACCTACGATGCCCCCTGACCCTACCTCAACGCAAAAAAGCTCTGGCCCTCGGGCTAGTTGCCCAAGAGCCAGAGCTCTAAAAGGAGTTCGGCGGCGTCCTACTCTCCCACAGGGTCCCCCCTGCAGTACCATCGGCGCTGTAAGGCTTAGCTTCCGGGTTCGGAATGTAACCGGGCGTTTCCCTCACGCTATAACCACCGAAACACTATGAAACTGTGACCGGAAACCCCCAACCCTGGGGGGACGTCGGTCGTTGCTTCAGAACCAACACAGTGGACGCGAGCCTCTATGGACAAGCCCTCGGCCTATTAGTACCGGTCACCTCCACACGTTACCGTGCTTCCAGATCCGGCCTATCAACCCAGTCGTCTACTGGGAGCCTTACCCCATCTAGTGGGTGGGAATACTCATCTCGAAGCAGGCTTCCCGCTTAGATGCTTTCAGCGGTTATCCCTCCCGAACGTAGCCAACCAGCCATGCCCTTGGCAGAACAACTGGCACACCAGAGGTTCGTCCGTCCCGGTCCTCTCGTACTAGGGACAGCCCTTCTCAATATTCCTGCGCGCGCAGCGGATAGGGACCGAACTGTCTCACGACGTTCTAAACCCAGCTCGCGTACCGCTTTAATGGGCGAACAGCCCAACCCTTGGGACCGACTCCAGCCCCAGGATGCGACGAGCCGACATCGAGGTGCCAAACCATCCCGTCGATATGGACTCTTGGGGAAGATCAGCCTGTTATCCCCGGGGTACCTTTTATCCGTTGAGCGACGGCGCTTCCACAAGCCACCGCCGGATCACTAGTCCCGACTTTCGTCCCTGCTCGACCCGTCGGTCTCACAGTCAAGCTCCCTTGTGCACTTACACTCAACACCTGATTGCCAACCAGGCTGAGGGAACCTTTGGGCGCCTCCGTTACTCTTTAGGAGGCAACCGCCCCAGTTAAACTACCCATCAGACACTGTCCCTGATCCGGATCACGGACCCAGGTTAGACATCCAGCACGACCAGACTGGTATTTCAACGACGACTCCCCCTGAACTGGCGTCCAGAGTTCACAGTCTCCCAGCTATCCTACACAAGCCGAACCGAACACCAATATCAAACTGTAGTAAAGGTCCCGGGGTCTTTCCGTCCTGCTGCGCGAAACGAGCATCTTTACTCGTAGTGCAATTTCACCGGGCCTATGGTTGAGACAGTCGAGAAGTCGTTACGCCATTCGTGCAGGTCGGAACTTACCCGACAAGGAATTTCGCTACCTTAGGATGGTTATAGTTACCACCGCCGTTTACTGGCGCTTAAGTTCTCAGCTTCGCCATGACGAATCATGACTAACCGGTCCCCTTAACGTTCCAGCACCGGGCAGGCGTCAGTCCGTATACATCGCCTTACGGCTTCGCACGGACCTGTGTTTTTAGTAAACAGTCGCTTCTCGCTGGTCTCTGCGGCCACCCCCAGCTCACCGAGTAAATCGGATCACCGGACATGGCCCCCCTTCTCCCGAAGTTACGGGGGCATTTTGCCGAGTTCCTTAACCATAGTTCACCCGAACGCCTCGGTATTCTCTACCTGACCACCTGAGTCGGTTTAGGGTACGGGCCGCCATGAAACTCGCTAGAGGCTTTTCTCGACAGCATAGGATCATCCACTTCACCACAATCGGCTCGGCATCAGGTCTCAGCCTCATGTGCGACGGATTTACCTATCGCACGGCCTACACCCTTACCCCGGGACAACCACCGCCCGGGCTGGACTACCTTCCTGCGTCACCCCATCACTCACCTACTACAGGTCTGGTCCGTCGGCTCCACCACTCCCCTTTGCCCGAAGGCTCCAGGGCGGCTTCACGGACTTAGCATCGCCTGGTTCAATGTTTGACGCTTCACAGCGGGTACCGGAATATCAACCGGTTATCCATCGACTACGCCTGTCGGCCTCGCCTTAGGTCCCGACTTACCCTGGGCAGATCAGCTTGACCCAGGAACCCTTAGTCAATCGGCGCACACGTTTCTCACGTGTGTATCGCTACTCATGCCTGCATTCTCACTCGTGAACCGTCCACAACTCGCTTCCGCGGCTGCTTCACCCGGCACACGACGCTCCCCTACCCATCACAGCGGGCGTTGGCCCTCATGCTGCAATGACACGACTTCGGCGGTACGCTTGAGCCCCGCTACATTGTCGGCGCGGAATCACTAGACCAGTGAGCTATTACGCACTCTTTCAAGGGTGGCTGCTTCTAAGCCAACCTCCTGGTTGTCTGTGCGACTCCACATCCTTTCCCACTTAGCGTACGCTTAGGGGCCTTAGTCGATGCTCTGGGCTGTTTCCCTCTCGACCATGGAGCTTATCCCCCACAGTCTCACTGCCGCGCTCTCACTTACCGGCATTCGGAGTTTGGCTAAGGTCAGTAACCCGGTAGGGCCCATCGCCTATCCAGTGCTCTACCTCCGGCAAGAAACACACGACGCTGCACCTAAATGCATTTCGGGGAGAACCAGCTATCACGGAGTTTGATTGGCCTTTCACCCCTAACCACAGGTCATCCCCCAGGTTTTCAACCCTGGTGGGTTCGGTCCTCCACGAAGTCTTACCTCCGCTTCAACCTGCCCATGGCTAGATCACTCCGCTTCGGGTCTTGAGCGCGCTACTATATCGCCCTATTCGGACTCGCTTTCGCTACGGCTTCCCCACACGGGTTAACCTCGCAACACACCGCAAACTCGCAGGCTCATTCTTCAAAAGGCACGCAGTCACGAGATACGTGCAAGCACGTATCCGACGCTCCCACGGCTTGTAGGCACACGGTTTCAGGTACTATTTCACTCCGCTCCCGCGGTACTTTTCACCATTCCCTCACGGTACTATCCGCTATCGGTCACCAGGGAATATTTAGGCTTAGCGGGTGGTCCCGCCAGATTCACACGGGATTTCTCGGGCCCCGTGCTACTTGGGTGTCTCTCAAACGAGCCGCTGATGTTTCGACTACGGGGGTCTTACCCTCTACGCCGGACCTTTCGCATGTCCTTCGCCTACATCAACGGTTTCTGACTCGTCTCACAGCCGGCAGACTGTGAAAGAGAGATCCCACAACCCCGCACACGCAACCCCTGCCGGGTCTCACACGTATACGGTTTGGCCTCATCCAGTTTCGCTCGCCACTACTCCCGGAATCACGGTTGTTTTCTCTTCCTGCGGGTACTGAGATGTTTCACTTCCCCGCGTTCCCTCCACTTGCCCTATGTGTTCAGGCAAGGGTGACAGCCCATGACGACTGCCGGGTTTCCCCATTCGGACACCCCCGGATCAAAGCCTGGTTGACGACTCCCCGGGGCCTATCGTGGCCTCCCACGTCCTTCATCGGTTCCTGGTGCCAAGGCATCCACCGTGCGCCCTTAAAAACTTGGCCACAGATGCTCGCGTCCACTGTGCAGTTCTCAAACAACGACCAGTACACCGTCACACACCACTTTCGTGGTGCTACACCGGCGCCGGCAACTGAAGGCAGCCATAACGGCCGTGCCCTCAGACACCCAACAACGTGCCCGGCACACCCGCCTCTTCTTCATCCATTCCACGCCGAAGCAGTACTAGGAAGAGAAGACGATCAAGTGTGCCGAATAATCAACGTTCCACCCATGAGCAACCACCGTCGAACGTTTGCCGACGTAGTGGCCTCTGACCTCGTCCCGAAGGACTCGGTAAGAAGTGCTCCTTAGAAAGGAGGTGATCCAGCCGCACCTTCCGGTACGGCTACCTTGTTACGACTTCGTCCCAATCGCCAGTCCCACCTTCGACAGCTCCCTCCCACAAGGGGTTGGGCCACCGGCTTCGGGTGTTACCGACTTTCGTGACGTGACGGGCGGTGTGTACAAGGCCCGGGAACGTATTCACCGCAGCAATGCTGATCTGCGATTACTAGCAACTCCGACTTCATGGGGTCGAGTTGCAGACCCCAATCCGAACTGAGACCGGCTTTTTGAGATTCGCTCCACCTCACGGTATCGCAGCTCATTGTACCGGCCATTGTAGCACGTGTGCAGCCCAAGACATAAGGGGCATGATGACTTGACGTCGTCCCCACCTTCCTCCGAGTTGACCCCGGCGGTCTCCTGTGAGTCCCCATCACCCCGAAGGGCATGCTGGCAACACAGAACAAGGGTTGCGCTCGTTGCGGGACTTAACCCAACATCTCACGACACGAGCTGACGACAGCCATGCACCACCTGTACACCGACCACAAGGGGGGCACTATCTCTAATGCTTTCCGGTGTATGTCAAGCCTTGGTAAGGTTCTTCGCGTTGCGTCGAATTAAGCCACATGCTCCGCTGCTTGTGCGGGCCCCCGTCAATTCCTTTGAGTTTTAGCCTTGCGGCCGTACTCCCCAGGCGGGGAACTTAATGCGTTAGCTGCGGCACCGACGACGTGGAATGTCGCCAACACCTAGTTCCCACCGTTTACGGCGTGGACTACCAGGGTATCTAATCCTGTTCGCTCCCCACGCTTTCGCTCCTCAGCGTCAGTAATGGCCCAGAGATCCGCCTTCGCCACCGGTGTTCCTCCTGATATCTGCGCATTTCACCGCTACACCAGGAATTCCGATCTCCCCTACCACACTCTAGCTAGCCCGTATCGAATGCAGACCCGGGGTTAAGCCCCGGGCTTTCACACCCGACGTGACAAGCCGCCTACGAGCTCTTTACGCCCAATAATTCCGGACAACGCTTGCGCCCTACGTATTACCGCGGCTGCTGGCACGTAGTTAGCCGGCGCTTCTTCTGCAGGTACCGTCACTTTCGCTTCTTCCCTGCTGAAAGAGGTTTACAACCCGAAGGCCGTCATCCCTCACGCGGCGTCGCTGCATCAGGCTTTCGCCCATTGTGCAATATTCCCCACTGCTGCCTCCCGTAGGAGTCTGGGCCGTGTCTCAGTCCCAGTGTGGCCGGTCGCCCTCTCAGGCCGGCTACCCGTCGTCGCCTTGGTGAGCCATTACCTCACCAACAAGCTGATAGGCCGCGGGCTCATCCTTCACCGCCGGAGCTTTTAACCTCCACCCAGGAGAGTGGAAGTGTTATCCGGTATTAGACCCCGTTTCCAGGGCTTGTCCCAGAGTGAAGGGCAGATTGCCCACGTGTTACTCACCCGTTCGCCACTAATCCCCACCGAAGTGGTTCATCGTTCGACTTGCATGTGTTAAGCACGCCGCCAGCGTTCGTCCTGAGCCAGGATCAAACTCTCCGTGAATGTTTACCCGTAATCGGGTGCACACATCACGAGAGCGGAACAGTCGAGCGGAATAGGCCCGACCGTTCACAGCGTCCTCGCTGTGTTTATTTCAAAGGAACCTCGTCCCAACCGGAAGACCGGCCGGAGACGGGGTATCAACATATCTGGCGTTGATTTTTGGCACGCTGTTGAGTTCTCAAGGAACGGACGCTTCCTTTGTACTCACCCTCTCGGGCTTTCCTCCGGGCGCTTCCCTTCGATGTCCCAAACTCTATCAGTGTTTTTCCGACTCCCTGACCACCGTCCTGCAGACATGCAGAAGATGACCCCGAGATAGGATCTGACAAGTTTGGTACTGCTGGGCAAGGACGCCTAGTTGCGTCACTCAGTCCCAAGCAGGAGTACGACTGTACACGCGGCCGTCGAGCACGTGCAAATCGATTTGCGGTATGGTCTAGACCACTCTGGAGTGCCCACACGGAACCGGCACTTCATGTGACATACCCTGCTGAACAGTGTGCCGTCCGGCACAGGCAGCGACGGCCCATAACGATCTCCACCCCTGGGAGGTTTCCCATGACCAACGTGACGTCCCCACTGGCAGGACGCGCCGTCGGACTGGCGTCCGTACCGGATCCCGTCTTCTCCGGGGCCATGGTCGGCCCGGGCACCGCGATCGACCCCGTGCGTGAGCCCTCCGAGGCCGTGTCGCCCGTGGACGGGGTCATCGTCTCTCTCCACCCGCATGCCTTCGTCGTTGTCGACGAACAAGGTCATGGGGTACTCACCCACCTCGGTATCGACACCGTGCAGCTCAATGGCGGGGGCTTCGAGCTGCTCGTGAACAAGGGCGACACCGTGACGCGTGGTCAGGGCATCGTGCGCTGGAACCCGGCGGCCGTAGAGGCAGCCGGCAAGTCCCCGGTGTGCCCGATCGTCGCGCTCGAGGCCACGGCCGAGGCCCTCTCCGATCTGCGTGACAACGGCGATGTGAAGGCCGGCGACAGCCTCTTCATCTGGAAGTGACTTCGGTGCCGTCGTATGACGGTGAGTAGGAACGACAACCACCGCGGCGGCGGGACCCGCCGCACTATCGGAGACGGTGAGATGGAGACAACGCTGCGAGGCGTCGGCGTGAGCCACGGTGTGGCCATCGGCGAGGTTCGGCACATGGGAACGGCGGTTCTCGAGCCGCCTGCCAAGCAGATTCCGGCCGAGGACGCGGAGCGTGAACAGGGGCGCGCCCGCCAGGCGGTGGAAGCTGTGGCAGCCGACCTGATGGCGCGCGGCAATCTGGCGGGGGGCGAAGCCCAGGCGGTGCTCGAGGCGCAGGCCATGATGGCCCAGGATCCCGAGCTGATGGCGGACGTGGACCGTCGTATCGCTGTGGGAAGCACGGCCGAGCGTGCCGTGTACGACGCCTTCGCCGCGTATCGCGAGCTGCTGGCCGGTGCCGGTGAATACCTTGCCGGTCGCGTGGCCGACCTCGACGATGTGCGGAATCGTATCGTCGCTCGCCTGCTCGGGGTCCCGATGCCGGGTGTCCCGGACAGCGACGAGCCCTATGTCCTCGTGGCGCGCGACCTGGCCCCGGCCGACACGGCGCTGCTGGACCCGACCCTCGTGCTCGGCTTTGTCACCGAGGAGGGCGGGCCGACCAGCCACAGCGCGATTCTGGCGAGGGCGCTCGGTGTGCCGGCCGTGGTCGCGCTGCCGGGTGCCGGTGAGCTCGCCGAGGGCACGGTCATCGCGGTCGACGGCAGCACCGGCGACATCTTCGTGGACCCGAGCGCCGAGAAGAAGGCGGAGCTCCAGGCCGCTGCCGCCGAGCGCAAGGCCGCGCTCGCGGCGTCGACGGGGCCGGGTGCCACTGCCGACGGCCACAAGGTGCCGCTGCTGGCGAACGTCGGCGGACCGTCGGACGTTCCGGCCGCCGTCGAGGCGGGTGCCGAGGGCGTCGGTCTGTTCCGTACCGAATTCCTCTTCCTCGACGACAGCAAGAAGGCACCGTCGGAGGAGAAGCAGGTCGAGGCCTATCGGCAGGTTCTCGAGGCCTTCCCCGAGGGTCGGGTAGTCGTACGGGTCCTGGACGCGGGTGCGGACAAGCCGCTGGACTTCCTGACGCCGGCCGATGAGCCGAACCCTGCGCTGGGTGTGCGTGGTCTGCGGACGCTGCTGGACCACCCCGACGTGCTGCGGACTCAGCTGATGGCGCTCGCGAAGGCGGCGGAAGGGCTGCCCGTCTACCTCGAGGTGATGGCCCCGATGGTGGCAGACCGGGCCGACGCCAGGGCGTTCGCGGACGCGTGCCGTGCGGCTGGGCTGCAGGCCAAGTTCGGCGCGATGGTGGAGATCCCGTCGGCCGCGCTGCGGGCGCGTTCGATCCTTCAGGAGGTCGAGTTCCTGTCCTTGGGGACGAACGACCTCGCGCAGTACACCTTCGCCGCGGACCGTCAGGTGGGTGCGGTGTCCCGCCTTCAGGACCCGTGGCAGCCCGCGCTGCTCGACCTGGTCGCGCTGTCCGCGGAGGCGGCGAAGGCAGAGGGCAAGAGCTGTGGTGTCTGCGGTGAGGCCGCGTCCGACCCGCTGCTGGCGTGTGTGCTGACCGGTCTGGGTGTCACCTCCCTGTCCATGGGTTCGGCGTCCATTCCTTATGTGCGGGCGACGCTGGCGAAGTACACGCTGGCGCAGTGTGAGCGTGCCGCTGCTGCCGCGCGGGCGGCGGACAGCGCCGAGGAGGCGCGCAACGCCGCTCAGGCGGTTCTGTCCGGCGAATAGGGCGAGTAAGTCGGACTGCACGGCAACACGCAGTTTGTGTGGGGCGCTCCACCTGCGGGTGGGGCGCCCCTCCTGCGTTTCAGTGGTGGTGTCCAGGTGGCGCCTGCGTGCCTCCGAGGTCCGGAGGCACGCAGTAGTCGACGCCCGATTCCGGGGAGATCAGGTCTCCGGAATCGATGTCGGTGCAGTAGGCGTCGAAGACCTCGCCCGCGGTGAGGGGTTCCAGTCCATCCCCGCGCAGGCGCCATCCGTAGATGCGGTCGGTGGTGCCGGGCGCGCTGGTCCGCATCACGAGTCCGCCGGGACTCAGGGTGGCGAGTCCGAGGGCGAGAACGGTGGTGAACTCCAGGGCTTCGTCGAGGTGGGCCGCACCTTGGCCGTCCTCGTCGGCGTGCAGGACCGAGACGAGGGTTTCCGGGGGTCCGGTGACACTGCAGACGAGGTGCCGGCTGCCCGGTGGGGCCGTGTCGAGGATCCGTACGAGGAGGTCGGCGGCGCGTGTGAAGGCCGCGCGACCGATGTCCTCGCCGCAGGTCGCGCAGGCGCCGAGGCGTGCCAGGAGGATCGAGGCGTACTCCCACGTGGCTTGTCGGACGGCTTCGTCGACGAGGGCAGGGACGACATCCGACAGCGGCCGGCCGTCGTAGGGGATGGTGGGCCCGGTGGTCGCGAGTTCGGCTGTGAAGCGGGTGCGGCTAGACGGGGCGTCGGGGTCGAGGCCGGTTTCCGCGCAGAACTCCGCGTACTCCTGCGGGTCGAAGAGGGCGATCGTCGTATGGCTGCCTTGGGAGGCGCGGGTCCTGAGGAGTGCCTCCACCTGTTCCAGATAGATCTTGTGGTCGTCGAAGGTGAAGCTGCGGTAGCGCCGCATGGCACGGAAGTCGTGCTCGTCGGTGAGCAGGCCGATCGTGCCGGCGATCTCGCGGCGCAGGACGCGTCGCATCGTCAGGTGGTCGGTGTGTGCCATGTTTCCCCCTTGTGCGCAGTCGATCAATGCTCACTCACAGTAACCGGCGGCACTGACAACGGCGTCGGGGTGAGGTGCACATCGATCCGACCGGTACGCATTCGCGCAGGTCGGGGGATGGTTTTCGGTGCGGTCGGCCTCGGGTTTCGCCCGGGTGCGGTGGGTCCGAGGCCGCTCCGGTCGGTCAGGCGCGTTTGCGGGCGAGCTCCTCGTAGAAGTGGAGGAGGTCGAGGTTGTCGATGGAGCCCGGGTTGACCGCCTTGTCCAGGGGTGTGCCCTGGAGGAGGCGCTTGACGGGGACCTCGATGCGCTTGCCGGTGAGGGTGTGCGGGACCCCGGGGACTTCGATGATCTCGTCGGGGACGTGGCGTGGTGAGAGCTGTTCGCGGATGGTCTGCTTGATGCGGTTCAGGAGGGTCTCGTCGAGCACGGCGCCCGGGGCAAGGTGTACGAACAGGGGCATCCAGTAACCGCCGTCGGGCTGTTCGATGCCGATGACGAGGGATTCCTTGATCTCGGGGAGGCGCTCCACGGCTTCGTAGATGTCGGCCGACCCCATGCGGACGCCTTGGCGGTTGAGGGTCGAGTCGGAGCGGCCGTGGATGACGACGGACCCGCGTGAGGTGATGGTGATCCAGTCGCCGTGGCGCCATACGCCGGGGTAGGTGTCGAAGTAGCTGTCGTGGTACCGGCTGCCGTCGGGGTCGTTCCAGAAGTGGATCGGCATGGACGGCATGGGGTTGGTGACCACGAGCTCCCCGACCTCGTCGATGACGGGGTTGCCGCTGGGGTCCCAGGACTGGAGGTCGGTGCCGAGGCCGGGGGCCTGGAGTTCACCGACGTACACGGGCAGGGTGGGCACGGCTCCGGCGAAGCAGGAGCAGACGTCCGTGCCGCCGCTGACGGAGGCGATCCAGAGGTCGTCGCGGACCTCGTCGTGCAGCCAGCGGAAGCCGTCGGGTGGCAGGGGGGATCCGGTGGTGGCGACGCACTGCACCTTGCTGAGGTCGAAGTCGCGCGCGGGGTGCACGTCGGCCTTGCGGCAGGCCATGACGTAGGCGGCCGAGGTGCCGTAGAGGGTGGCTTCGGTGCGTTCGGCGATCCGCCACTGGGCTCCTGTGTCGGGATAGCCCGGGCTGCCGTCGTAGAGGACGATCGTGGTGCCGGTGAGGAGGCCGGAGACGAGGAAGTTCCACATCATCCAGCCGGTCGAGGTGTACCAGAAGAAGCGGTCCTCGGGGCCCAGGTCGCAGTGCAGGCCGAGTTGTTTGAGGTGCTCGACGAGGATGCCGCCCTGGGACTGGACGATGGCCTTGGGCAGGCCGGTCGTGCCGGAGGAGTAGAGCACCCACAGGGGGTGGTCGAAGGGCACCTGATCGAAGATGGGTTCCTCGTCGGCGGCTGTCAGGGCCGACCATTCCAGGGCGCCTTCGGGAGCCTCGGTGCCGAGGACCGGAATGTGAACCACCGCTCGCAGGGTCGGCAGTTCGCGACGCAGCTCGGCGACGATGTCGCGGCGGTCGTGCTCCTTGCCGCCGTAGCGGTAGCCGTCGACGGTGAACAGGACGACCGGTTCGACCTGCTGGAAGCGGTCGAGGACGCTGCGGGCGCCGAAGTCGGGGGCGCACGAGGTCCAGACGCCGCCGACGGCGGCCGTGGCGAGGAGGGCCACGACGGCCTCCGGGATGTTCGGGAGGTAGCCGCTGACGCGGTCTCCGGGGCGTACGCCGAGGGCGCGCAGCTCGGCGGCGAGGGAGCCCACCTGGCGGCGCAGCTCGGACCAGGTGACGGGGCGGGGCTCGTGGGATTCGTCGACGTGGAGGAGCGCGGGTTCGTCGGCGCGGGTCGTGGCGGCTCGCAGGGCGTGCTCTGCGTAGTTCAGGGTCGCGCCGGGGAACCATTGGGCGCCGGGCATCGAGCGGTCGCCCAGCACGCGCGCGTAGGGGGCGGAGAAGCGTACGTCGAACCACTCCGTGACGGCTTTCCAGAACGTTTCCAGCTCGTCGACCGACCAGCGGTGCAGGGCCGTGTAGCCGCCCTCGGAGGGGGCACCATGGTTCTCGGCGGCCCAGGCCTGGAACTGGGTGACCTGGGCTCCGGCGATGCGCTGCGGGTCTGGCTGCCACAGCGGCTGGGGGTTCACGATCGACATGGGGCGGCTCCCGGACTGTGCGCGTCGTGTGCGTCTTCCACGCACGGCGGGGGTGTGCGCGTGACGCGGATGACACGGACGATGCCATGTGATCGACTTCTACACCAGGGTCCGCCCCACATAGTCCGTGTCGTGAAGATGTGGCCGAATCATGTGGTCAGAGCGATTCTCGGGTGATCACATCTCACGTTCTCTCACAGGAGGGCCGTGGAGCCCCTCCCAGGTGGCGGCGGCAGCGCGCAGATCTTCCACGTCCGGCTTCACGTACCACTTCTTGGTGGTCTTCACGTTGGAGTGTCCGGCCCACCGGGCGAGGATGTGGTCCGGGACACCGTTGTTCGCGAGGTAGGTCAGACATGACGCTCGCGCGTCGTACAGACGCACCCGCCGTAGTCCAAGCTTGGCCATGAGGCGGTAGGCCTCCACACGAAGGTGGCGGATCTTCAGCGGCTGGCCGACCTCGTCCGCGGTCACGTAGCAGCTGTCGATGTAGTCGCCGCCGAGCGCCAACTTCTCGCGGGCCTGGCTGGCGCGCCTGTGGTGTCCGTCGACGGGTACGCCGGCGGCATCGCCCTCAGCCACGTCGACCCCACCCAGCCGTGACCACCGCCGCCCGCGACGCCGCGGAATGGCGCCTGCGGGCGGCCTGCCGCGGCCAAGACATCAGCCTCTGGTTCATCGACAAAGGCCACTACAGCACCGCCCTGACCATCTGCGGCAGCTGCGCGGTCCGCGCCGAGTGCCTCTACGACGCGCTCGTGATCGAACCGGCCTGGCACCGCTACGGAATAGCCCTCGCCGCCGCGTGCTGCGAGCTCTGGTGGACATCCGCCGACACCGACCACGACCCCGCCACCTGCACCAGGAAGGACCAGACCACGTGAACGACCGCCTGACCGTCGACACGATCACCAGCGACCAACTCGACGCCCTGTACGACCGGATCGCCACCCTGGAGCACGTGGCCCCGGGCAACAAGCGGCACCCGACCTGGAGCGCGCACAGGCGACCATCGCCCGCGGGCACGCCCTCGCGGACCGGTGGAACAACGCGCTCGCAGTCGACCAGCCCTACGCCCGTGCTCTCCTCGCCGCACTCGGCCCCGCCCCTCGATGCGCGCCCAAGACCGCTGGCCCCGAGCACCCCGTCCACGACGTCCGGGAAGCGCTCGTATCCGAGGCCGCCCTGACGTCCGAGGCGGCCGTCGCCCTCATTCGCCGCTACCACGACGCCATCCACGGCGCCTGCTGCCCGTACGACCACCGCCCGGTGCGCCCTGGCTACGCCGCGGCCGCCAACCGCGCGGCCCTGGACGAGATCCGCCAGGCGCCCGCCGAAGTCGTCCACCCCGAGTCGAACCCGCAGGTCAGCGAGCCGGACGAGGTGGACGAACAGCCCGCGTGCACCTGCACGTACGGCCAGCGCTGCCCCAACTGCCGCGACTGAACGAGGAGTCGACCATGCCCAAGAAGCCCACCGCCTCAGCTACTTCATCCAATCCCCCCCGCCTCGAGCCAACCGTGGCAGCGGGCGACAGGGGTCAACATCACCTGGGAGTCCAAGGCCAAGGCACTGGAGAAGCTCGCTGTTCGGCGCGCGATGCAACCCAGCTGGGAGCACCGGCTGATGGAGCGGATCACCACGGTCACCGAGCAGCCCGCCACGGAGGCCTGACCATGCGCATCGTCCGCCTCACCCCCGAGCAGGCCCGCGCCGTCAGCGAGCAACTGACCCGCGTCGCCGTGTTCGTCCTACAGGTCATCAACGCCTTCGCCGCGCTCGCCCGGACCGCTGGCGAGGCACTGGCCCGTCTCTGCGAGCTGCTCGCCGTCCACCACGCCTGAGCATGACGAAGGGGCGTGCGCGCACAGTTTGGCCGGACCGGCGCACGCCCCCAGGCGGGATCGCCGTACCGCCCCACGCACAACCAGGAGCCGATGACCACCGCCACCCACCTCCGCACCATCGCTACCCGCTGGACCGACCTCGCCGACGCCCTCGCCTCCACCGGCACCACCACATGGCCGCGCGCCGGCCGCATGTCGGACTACCTCAACGCCCTTGACCAGGCTGACGAGGAGCTCGCCGAAGCCGCGCGCTGGCAGGCCGCCTACAACCGCCAGTTCCTCGACCGCGACCCCACCCAGATCGGCGCCACCCGGCCCCCGCTCCGCATCGCGATCCTCGACACCATGCGCACCGTCGAAGCCGCCCTGATCCACACCGCCGACGAGGTGGCCCACACCGTCCAGCGAGAGCCCTTGGCGTTCACCCGGCCCGGAAGGTCGACAGCACCACGTACCCGAGCGCACGGCACGCTCGGATCGTGTCCGAGGACCGTCAGCGCCGCGACGCCCTCGCCAGGGCCGACGTCGCCGACCCGCGCCGCTGGAGGTACGGCGGACGGCACACCGCCCCGCACACCGCCCTGGGGCTCCTAGCCCGCGTGGAGGCCCGCCCGGGCCCGTTCCGGCAGTTCCCCGAGCGTGAGCACCTGCTGATCGCCAACGTCGCCTCGGAGGCCTGCGAGCGCGTTGAGCGGGCCGTCGACATCGCGGATCGCACCGCCACGCCGGCCATGCCCTGCCCGCGCATGATCAAAGTGGTGTACCCCTGCGGCGGCTGCATCGAGATGTACGGCGGCGCCGGCGCCGAACCGGTCGCCCACTGCACCGAGTGCGGGCACATCTGGACCGGGCAGGGCACCAACGCTGCATGATGCAAACTGAGTAAGTGGAGCCCCCAAACCAGAGCTAACTATCGGCATTCAGGAGTAACTATGAGTAATAGTGCACCTGAAAAGAAGGCGCAGGATGCCGCTCGCGAAGCCCTACTGCGGTGCATCGCCACCGCAGCGGAGCGCATCGCAAAGGCCGAACCAGCCAGCCAGAGCCACGCACTCAAAGACCTGGCCGAGGCGTATGCATTCGTCGTACACCCGTCACAGCCGCGGTGACCGGTGACCAACATCTGAGCCCCCTCACCCACCCGTGAGGGTGCTCAGCCACGCCCGTGTCAGTCCAGGTCGACGCCGAGTTCGGTGTCCGGTCGGCAGAACGCGCGGGCCTCGATGGTCGGGTCAGTGAGCGAGACCCGCGCGTCATGCTCCGTGATCCGGTGTGGCCTGCCCTCGATCATCGAGCAGTCGCCGAGATGGATGATCGAGGGCTCGGGCCCCCGGGACGTGCGCTTCTGCTGGACGACGAACTGCGGCCGGGGCACGATCTGCGCCACCGGGCCGAGGCTGGCACCACCCTTGGGCAGCTTCGGCCGCCGAGGGGGCGACGCCTCGGCCCGGGCGAGCGCGGCCTGGACGGCCTGTCGCTGGAGCCTGAGGTACGTGCCCACCGTCTCGTTCGCGGCGAGCTCCTTGTCCAGGTGCGCCAGGATCTCGCGCAGGCGCGGGGGATCCGATGGCAGCTCGTTCGCATGTTCGATTCAAACGCTGTGCACCCGCCTCGTCGAGAAACCGCCGACGCCCCCGCGTCTTGACCTACACTCTCGCCGGTCACTCCCCGTCACCAGCAGGTACTAGGAGTTGCGGGCCTCGATCGCCGCTCCGATCCTGCACGCATGGGCGATGAGGCCAGTGACGGCAGACACAAACACGCGCGGGAGTGGCTCACCTTCCTTGTCGCAGCCATGGCTGCGGTCGTATCCGTCCTGGGCTACATCCAGTCCAAGGCGGCAAACACCGACGCCACGAAGGCCCGGAAGGCGACAGAGCGGAGTACCGAGCGAGAGCAGGCGAGCCTGGTCGATTTCATCGTTTGGAACCGCGAGGGTGTACGAACTCTCAGCATCGCCAACCACACGCGGCAGACGATCAACGAAGTGAAAGTGATCTTCGACGACGAAAGGTATCTCGACGTCGGATCAGTGCCCGGCTGCGTCATGTGGTACATGGGCCCCCTGAAGACCACCGACGAATACGGAGAGGAACACGAAGTCATCCTCCCCGCTCGCCTCGACTTCACTGACTCGCAAGACCCCACCACCAAGTGGACTCTGACCCGGACCTTGGACAAACGGAAGCCCGAGCCCGAACTGACGGGGAATCTAACGGCGCTGTTCAGCGGACAAATGACGACCGTAACTACCGCGTGCTAGAAGCCGGCACCCATCCGGCGCGCCGTTCCCGCCTCGCGCTCCCCGCCAACCCGGCTACCCCTCGGCCTGATCCTTCTTCGGCCGCGCCGTCCCTGAGCCCTTGTAGCCGCGAAACACGTCCTGCACCGTGCTGAGCTTGATGCCGAGGTGGTCGGCAATCTCGGTGGCCCGAACGCGGCACGGCCCAGACGACCGTTCCTACCGCCTACTGGGCCCGAATGACGCCCGATCACACCCGCACGACGCCTGGTCATACACAGGGCGCCCACGGTCCGACGCCGGTACGACGAGACGCCTGATGAAGCCCACGCCCGACCCGGACCAGCCGGACGAGAAGCCGCCCTGGTGGTCCGTCCGCAAGGACCCCGACGCCGCCCCGTCGCCCGAGCAGGGAGAGTGAGCTGCCGCCCGGCTTCCACATCACGTTCCCACCTCCGCCCGCCCCCCGAGCCCGTCGACACCCGCGCCCAGAACCGCCGTGCCCGCGCGCGCCGCTGGCTCCTCATCCACGGCGCAGGCGCGGGCGTCGGATGGTCCTTCGGCCCATACGCCTCGATGGCCGCGTTCCTCGACACCCTCGGCCCCGGAGCACCGGCGGCCGACCTCGCGCTCGTCGGGTTCGGCTGGTTCGGCTGGTTCGGCTGGTTCGGCGCCGAGCTGATCGGCGAACGGTACGTGCGGATCCTGCCCTCCCGCCTACGCCCCGCCGCCCACGGGGCCCTGCGCATCCAAATGTCCACCGCCCTCCTCGCCACCGCACTCCACGCGCCCAACTCCCGCGCATTGCCCTGCTGCTCGCCCTGACGTGGCTGGTGACTGCAGTCGTGCTGGGGCTACGCCTGCCCGACCCCACCGCCCCTGCACAACCGGCGCCACAGCCGACCGACAAGGGCGCTGAGGATGGCTCAGAGGAGGCCGCCCCCCCCCAGCGGGATCACCCTCGAGCAGCTCGTCCAGGCCCTCCACACGGTGGGCGCCCCGCACGCCCACACCACCGCTCTCGCGGACCACTTGGGGACCTCCACCAGCACCGTCCGGGAGGCCCTCGCCGAGGCCCGTATCCCCCTCTCCGGTGGGGTGGGGATGGAACGCCGCCCCGTGCCCGTCTCCCCGGGCGTGAAGAAGGGTGACTTCCCACCGCTCCCCTCCCCCGACGAGGAGGGCCCCCAGGAAGGGGCGTTGACCAGCAACAACAACGACACCAACGCCGGGCTGGACTACGAGATGATCCCCGGCGAGGAGCGACCGGTCTACACGTTCGTGCGCTGGCCGACGAGGCAGCGGAAAAGGGCGAGGACAAGCCCATCAAGATCGATGACCACTCTTGCGACGCGCTCCGGTACGGCGTCCGTACGACCGAGGCCCTGTGGCGGCCGCACATCCCGATGCTCCTGGAGGTGGCCGCGTAATGCCTCTGCCCACGCGCGACGAGACATGGCCGCCCGTCGACTACCGCGTCCAGCACGCGCTCGCCGGCTGGGATGCCTGGTACTCCAGCGAGCCCGACCGGCTCGAAGCCCGCTGCTCCGGCCGCGGCTACCGCGAAGCCGTCGACCGGCCCTCGCAGCACCGCGGCGGCGTAGTCGGCCGTTTCGCCCGCTAGTTCTGGGGACAGCCCACCCCCGAGGGCGAGAAGCGCGACAAGCTCCACGTTCCCCTCGCCGGGGACATCGCCCGTACGAGCAGCGAGCTGCTGTTCTCGGAGGCACCGAAGCTCGTCGCCGTCGAGGGAGCCAGCGAAGCCACCCAGCAGGCCCTGGACGACCTGATGGAGGGCGGGCTTCAGCCGACGCTCCTGGAGGCTGGGGGAGATCTGCGCAGCGCTTGGCGGCGCGTACCTGCGCGTCGTCTGGGACGACGAGGTATCGGACCGCCCGTGGATCGACACCGTGGCCGCCGACCGCGCCGTCCCCGAGTTCCGGTACGGCCGGCTCGTCGCGGTCACCTTCTGGACCGTCCTGGAGGCCGAAGGCCGCAACGACCAACGGGTGTTCTGGCACCTGGAGCGCACGAGAAGGGCCGCATCTTCCACGGCCTGTACGAGGGCTCGTCGACGAGCCTGGGTGCCATACGGCCGCTCGCCGACCACCCCGAGACGGCGCCGCTCGCCGCGATGGTCGACGAGGAGGGGGGCCTCGACACCGGCGCCCCCGACAACCTCACCGCCGCGTACGTACCCAACGTCCGCCCGGCGCGCGCTTGGAGGCACATCCCCACCGCCGCCTACTGGGGCCAGTCGGACTTCCAGGGAAGGGCAAGGGCCGCATCGTCGTCCCCTCCTCGATGCTGGAATCCCTCGGCCCCGGCCAGGGCGCGGCGTGGAGCGAGGAGCGCAGGGTCTACTCGGGGCTCAGCATGCTCCAGCGGCCTGGCGATCCCAACCCGCTCACGGTGGTGCAGTTCGAGATTCGTGTGCAGGAGCACCGCGACACCTGTCAGGCTCTGGTCGAGCAAGCCGTGCGGCAGGCCGGCTACTCGGCCGGCTCGTTCGGCGAGTCCGACAGCCGGTCACTGCGACTGAGGTCAAGGCCCGGAATCGACGCTCTTTGGGGACCGCAGGCCGCAAGGGCCTGTACTGGAAGCCTGGCATCGCGGACATCACGGCCGCGTACCTGGCAGTCCTGACCGGGCCACGGTTCCGCGTGACCGGGCTCGACCTGGAGCCGCCGCAAGTGGAGCTTCAGGACGGCATCAGCGAAGCCCCCACCGAGCTCGCCACAACGGCCGAGCTCCTGAACCGGGCTGAGGCAGCCTCACGGGAGACGCTCGTACGGCTGGTGAACCCGGACTGGGACGACGACCGGGTGCGCACGGAGGTCGACGCGATCCTCGCCGAGACCGGACGTGCCGTCGCCGACCCGACGCTGACGGGCGCAGAGGGGGACGGAGATGCCGGTTTCCCCAGCGATGGCGGAGGACCTGGCGACTGAAGTCCGCCGCCTGTACGAGGACGCCGAGGCCTCGCTCCTGGA
The DNA here is from genome assembly GCF_045039535.1 of Streptomyces sp. NBC_01092. Taxonomy (NCBI): domain Bacteria; kingdom Bacillati; phylum Actinomycetota; class Actinomycetes; order Kitasatosporales; family Streptomycetaceae; genus Streptomyces; species Streptomyces sp. NBC_01092. The sequence goes on from NZ_CP108659.1 coordinate 1,968,082, forward strand.
GCGCCTCGCCGCGGCCCTGGAAGCGGACATCGAATCGCCTCGGTGGGCGGAGCTCAAGCTCGCAGCCGTGGGCGACCTACGGCGCGCCGTGGAGACCATCTCCACAGCTCTGGAGAACGACGCCTCCGGAGCAGTCGCCGAAGCCCTCACCGAGGCGTATAACCGCGGCCGCCAGGCGGCCGTCGCCGAGGTGGGCGCCCTCGACATCGGCCGGGAGTTGGCCGCCCGCAATGCGCTGCCCAACGCGGCCGCGGTTGACCGGCTCGCCGCGAGCATGGCGGAAGACACACACCCGCTGCGTGACGACGCCTAGGAGAAGCTGACATGCCCGCTCGAAACGGCTACAGGACGCCAACCAAAAGCAACCTAGCCGAGGAGGAGTGGAGGCTGGACAACGTCCGGGGGCGTCGGTACTGCCCGGTCCACCCCACTCAGCAGATGATGCCCGTCCTGTTCGGGATGGACGTGTGCCCTCTTGCCCACGGGGAGGCGGAAGCCGAGCCGAGCGGTGGAGCCAGCGGCGAGTAGGTACTGGCGACAACGCCGAGACCTGATCCGCCGGGCGGTCCGCCTCAGCCGCGCGAGCAGCAGGATCAGCCTCAGCACCCGTGTCGGTAATCGGCCCGTGATCGGCCCCGCTCGTCCGCTGCCCCCGTGGCGGATGGGCGGGGCGCCTTTCACCGAACGAGGTCGGCGAGCGGGACGTCCAGGACGGCGGCGATGCGGAGCAACGTGTCGAGCTGTGGGTTGCCGCGCCCGGCTTCGATCTCCTGGAGGCTCCAGCGGCTGACGCCGGCAGCGAGGTGGAGAGCCTCTCGGGTCATGTTGCGGTGTGTGCGTGTTGTGCGGATGTGTTCGCCAATGGCGCGGCGGCGGTCGGTCAGCCAGTCGTCGTCATCGGGTACGTGCACTCGACAAAGGTTTTGGCGTGCGTGATCACAAGTCAGCCCGGCAAACCAGGCATTCTGTGATCATTGCGCGCCGCTCAAGCGCCCGCCCCGTCGGAGGACCGGAAACCTCCGGCGGGGCGGGTTCCTCTCGTGCGCTTCACGTAGGCATATGCCAGAATCGCTAGAAACTTTGTTCGAATCCAGCTAGCGTCTACACACGTCGGCCCCGGCTGGCGGAGGACCGGAAACTCCACCATCCGGGGCCGCTTCGTGCCGCCTAGGGCCATCGCCCTCTCACACACATCTCACAGAGGTCGTGTGAGACGGCTCCCGAACCGCCCTCTGTAGGTCTCTCCATGGACCACATGGAGGCGGTGGGACACCGTTGCCGCTCTCGACGGCATAGTCCGTGTCGTGAAGATGTGGTCCCGGCACGGGTGAACGGCAGTTGAACGGCACGCGCGTGTGGGGCGGTGAATGGCAGGCTGAGCAGCATGGACGGTCGTGACCTGGTGCGTTCGATGAAGGCGGTCGGTTCTGTGGGGGCGGCCCAGGGGTTGCGTACCGTACGAGCGGCGTGGCGCAGGAGGCGTGCGGACGCCGTGGGGCTGCCGCCCCGGGGTGTCGAGCGCGCCCGTGTGCCCGGGCCCGTGCAGGAGGTGCGGCCCGGTCCGGGCGGCGGTGTCCTGCGGTTCAGCCGGTCCGAGCTGCGGGTGAGCGTGACGGTGAACGGGGCCGTCTTCTGGGGCTGGGACGGGGCCGCTCCCGAGCCGTCGTACGCGCTCGCGGGCCGCTGTCCGGAACCGGATCCCCGGGCTGTCCTGGAGCCCGACAAGGACGGCGGCTGGCGGGTCGTGGCCGAGCGGGTGACGGTCGTCATCTCGCGGCACGGCGCCGTGGAGGTGAAGACCCCCGGTGGTGTGACGCTGCGGCGTGATCTGCCGCCGCGCTGGTGGGAGCCGGTCGCCGGCGGGCCTGCGCGGTGGATGCAACGGTCGGAGGTGGCGGCGGACGCGCGGTTCTTCGGGCTCGGAGGGCGGGCGTCGGGTCCCCGGCTCAGGGACGGCACGTACCGGCTGTGGAATACCGACCCCGGGCGTCCGTTCGGTCCCGGCGACGATCCGCTGTACATCACCATGCCGGTGCAGTTGGTGGTGGCCGACGCAGCGACGCATCTGGTGTTCCACGACACCTCGTGGGACGGCACCGTGACCCTGCGGGAGGGCGAGGAAGGCGCCGGTTCCGGCCATGACCGGGCGGGGGCGAGCGAACTGCGGATGGACGGCGGTCCGTTGCGCTGCTGGGTGATGGTGGGCACTCCCGCGCGCGTGCTGCTCGTCTGGGCGTCCTTGACCGGTGCGGCGGCGCTGCCGCCCGCGTGGGCGCTGGGGCACCATCACGCGCGGTGGGGGTTCGGCAGCGAGCAGGAGGTGCGGCGGATCGTCGCGGGTTACCAGGAACGGAACCTGCCGCTGGACGCGGTCCATCTGGACATCGACCACTACGACGAGCACCAGGTGTTCACGGTCGACCATGAGGCCTTCCCCAAACTGCCGCAGCTCGCCGAGGAGTTGCGGCGGGACGGGATCCGCCTGGTGTCGATCGTGGACCCGGCGGTGAAGGACGCCCCGGGCAATGCCGTGTACGACAGCGGCACGGCCGAGGACGCGTTCGTGCGGGACGCCTCGGGTGAACTCGTGCGGGGCGTCGTCTGGCCCGGGGAGGCGGTCTTCCCCGACTTCACGCACGCGCGCGTGCGGCGGTGGTGGGGTGGGCTGTACGAGGAGCGGCTGGCGCAGGGTTTCGCGGGTTTCTGGCATGACATGAACGAGCCGACCTCGTTCACCGCCTTCGGGGAGTCGACACTGCCGCGTTCGGCCAGGCACTCCCTGGACGGGCGCGACGGCGACCACAGGGAGGCGCACAACGTCTACGGCCTGTGCATGGCCAGGGCGGGCTACGAAGGGCTGCGTGAACTGGCGCCCGAGCAGCGGCCCTTCGTCTTCTCGCGCTCCGGATGGGCCGGCATGCAGCGCTACGGCGGCACCTGGTCCGGGGACGTGGCCACGGGCTGGCCGGGGCTGCGAGCTTCGCTGTCGCTGGTCATGGGGCTCGGGCTGTGCGGTGTGCCGTACTCGGGGCCGGACGTGGGCGGCTTCGACGGGAGTCCTTCGCCGGAGCTGTATCTGCGGTGGTTCCAGTTGGCCGCGTATCTGCCGCTGTTCCGTACTCACGCGAGCCTGCGTGCGGGGCGCAGGGAGCCGTGGGAGTTCGGGCCCGAGGTGTTGGAGCACGCGCGCGTGGCGCTCGTCGAGCGTCGGAGGCTGCTGCCGTACTTCATGACGTTGGCGCATCTGGCCCGGCGCACGGGGGCGCCCTATGTGCGTCCGCTGTGGTGGTCGGCGCCCGAGGACCGGACGCTGCGCGACTGCGAGGACGCCTTCCTGCTCGGCGACTGCCTGCTGGTGGCGCCGGTGCTGGATCCGGGCGCCGACCGGCGTGCGGTGCAGCTGCCACGCGGGCGTTGGTACGACACGGCGACGGAGCGGGCGTACGAAGGGCCGGGGCAGGTTCTCGTCGACGCGCCCATGTCGCGGATCCCGGTGCTGGTGCGCTCGGGCGCCGTCGTCCCCGTGCGTGGGGACGACGGCGGGCTTGAACTGGAGGTGTGGGCGCCCGCCCGGGGACGGACCGGGGGCGGGCTTGTCGTGCCGGACGCGGGTGACGGCTGGGACGAGCCGGAGATCGAGCGTTACGTCACGCGCTGGGACGGCAACAAGGTGGTCGTCGAGCTGGACCAGGATGACGGCGTGATTCCGTCACCCCGTCCGGTGCGCGTACGCGGGCTCGGCGAGCGTGGGGCTCAGATGTAGCGGCCCTCGAAGAAGGCCCGCGCGGCCAGCGTGTGCAGCGGGAAGGCCAGCTCCTCCGGCCTGCGCAGGAGGTGCCAGCCCTCGGTCTCGTCCGTGGCGGCCGACGTCGGCAGACGGTCGGCGGGCCGCTCCGGCAGGAGGCCGAACAGCAGCAGGTGCCCGTCCGGGGAGCTCATTGCGTCGACGAGGCGTACGTCGCGGCCGGCCGCGTCGATGCCGGTCTCTTCGTTGAGTTCGCGGACGACGGCCTGCCGCCAGTCCTCGCGGTCGTCGATGTAGCCGCCGGGCAGGGCGATGCCTCCGCGCGCGGGGGCGATGGTTCGGGTGACGACGACCAGGGCGGTGCCCTGCGTGTCGTACACGGGCTGGAGTGCAATGGCCACCGGCAGCGGATTGCGGTAGGCCACGGCGCCGCACACCGGGCAGGTGCGCGGCCAGCCGGAGACGCCCTCTCCGTAGGGCGCGCCGCAGCTCGAACAGTGTGAGCCCGCTGCGGAGTTGGGGGCGGAGGCTTGAGATTCGGACACGCGGCGGACTGTATCCGATCAGTGGAAGGACATCTTCCGGGGGTCGGTCACTTGTGCTTCGTGAGGGATTTCGAGGACACGGGGAAGTCGAAGAAGGTGTCCGGGTAGGGCTCCGGCTTGTACGTGTAGTGCCACCACTCCTCGGCGAGGTTCACGAATCCGAGGGCTTCCAGGGTGCTCTTGAGGAGCAGCCGGTTGGCGCGTTGTTCGCCCTGGATGCGCGGGTCGAGGGTGTGGGAGAGGGTGTCGAAGCAGTCGAAGCCGGTGCCCATGTCGACGGAGTTGTCGGGGAAGCGCTCGCCCTTGGGGGCATAGCAGGGCACCAGGGGCTCTCCGGGTAGGTACGGCCTGGTCGGCTTGGCCGGCAGCTTGACGATGGTCAGGTCCATGGTCGAGCCGCGGCTGTGGCCGGATTTCTCCGCGATGTAGCCGTCCAGGAACAGTCGGGTCTTGTCGACGTTCGGGTAGAACTCGTCCTTCATGGCCTCGTCGTCGAGGTCCTCCGCCCAGCGCACGAAGTGGTCGACGGCGCGCTGCGGGCGGTAGCAGTCGTACACCTTGAGCGTGTAGCCCTGGCGCAGCAGTCGCTGCTGGGCCTTGTGGAGCGCTTCGGCGGCGGGGCGGGTGAGGATGCACAGGGGCTGGCGGTAGCCGTCGATGCGCTCGCCGACGAAGTTGTGCGGGGTGAAGTACCGCATCTCCTGGACGATGGTGGGGTCCACGGTTCTCAGCGCGACGAAGTCCTTCGGCGCCTTGGGCTCGGTCTTCGCCTGGGCGGTCGCGGGGGCGACGGTCACGGCGAGCAGCGTGGCAAGCGTGACGGCCAGTCGCCGTGCCGTGGTCGAGAGTCGTGTCATGTCTCCTGCATCTATCAGGTCTGCGGTCCGGCGGGGAAGCGATCGGGCACGGTTCCTTCTGAAGACGGACATGACGCCCTGCCGCTGTGCGGTCGACCGTGGCACACTCTTCTGACGCTTCGTCAGATCTGTTGCCCGGGAGGGGATATGCCACGCACGCGTACGCCTGTGGTCGAAGGGTGGTTCGCCGGTGACGGGGAGGACTTCCGGCTCATCGGCACCCGCTGCTCTGCGTGTACCTCGGTCTTCTTTCCGCGTGAGGACGCCCACTGTCGCAACCCGGGCTGCGCAGGCGGTGACCTGGAAGAAGTCCCCCTTTCCCGGCGCGGACGTGTCTGGTCCTTCACAGACAGCCGGCACCGTCCTCCGTCACCCTATGTGACCGATCCGGAACTTCCGTGGGAGCCGTACACGTTGGTCGCTGTGGAACTGGAATCCGAGTGCCTCGTGCTGCTGGGACAGGCAGTTCCAGGGGTCACCGTCGCCGATCTGACGGTGGGCATGGACGTGGAGGTCGTTCCCGGCGTGCTCCATGAGGACGCGGAGACGATCTGGACGACCTGGCAGTGGCGGCCGACGGGGGTGACGGCATGACGGACGACGTGGCGGTGCTCGGCGCGGGGATGCATCCGTGGGGCAAGTGGGGACGCAACTTCGTGGAGTACGGGGCGGTGGCGGCCCGTGCGGCACTGGCGGACGCGGGACTGGAGTGGCGGGACATCGGGTCGATCGTCGGCGCGGACACCGTGCGAGGCGGCTACCCGGGGTATGTGGCCGGGGCGACGTTCGCGAAGGCTCTCGGCTGGCAGGGCGCCCGCGTCACGAGCGTGTACGCGGCGTGCGCGTCGGGGGCGCAGGCCGTCAACACCGCGCGGGCGCAGATACTTTCGGGGCTCGCGGACGTGGTGCTCGTAGTAGGTGCCGACGCGGCGCCGAAGGGCTTCTTCCGGCCGGCCGGCGGCGAGCGGCCCGACGACCCGGACTGGCTGCGCTTCCGCGTCCTGGGTGCGACGAATCCGACCTACTTCGGGCTGTACGCGCGTCGGCGGATGGCCGTGCACGGGGACACACGCGAGGACTTCGCTGAGGTCAAGGTGAAGAACTCCGCTGCGGGCGCACTCAATCCCCACGCGCGCTATCGCAAGCCGGTCACCGCCGACGAGGTCGCCGCCTCCGCCCTGGTCGCCGATCCCCTGCGACTGCTGGACATCTGCGCCACGTCGGACGGAGGTGCGGCGCTCGTGCTGGCCGGGATGGACTTCGCGCGTCGGCAGGGGGTCGCGAATCCGGTGCGGATCCGGGCGGTCTCCACGGTGACGCCGCGCTACCCGAACACCGTCCTGGACCTGCCCGACGTGGCGACGGACTCCGCCGTGGCGGTCCGACCGGCGGACGAGACATTCCGGGAGTCGATCGCGCGCGCGGCCTACGAGGAGGCGGGAGTCGGCCCCGAGGACCTCTCGTTCGCAGAGGTCTACGACCTGTCCACCGCGCTGGAGCTGCAGTGGTACGAGGATCTTGGACTGTGCGGCGAGGGCGAGGCCGCGAAGCTGCTGAGGGAGGGTACGACGGCACTGGGGGGACGGATACCCGTGAACGCGAGCGGTGGCCTGGCCTCCTTCGGCGAGGCGGTCCCGGCCCAGGCCATAGCCCAGGTATGCGAACTCACCTGGCAGTTGCGGGACGCCGCGGGCGACCGGCAGGTCCCCGGGGCCCGGGTGGGCATCGCCGCGAACCAGGGGCTGTTCGGGCACGGATCGGCGGTGGTCGCGGTGCGCTGAGCGCGGCCGTGCGACAGGCCCGCGGAGGCGGTCGCAAGGACGCCGCACCGCCCCCGCGCCGCCCATCGCGATCAGCATTTATCTACGCTGCGTGAGCGGCCCGGAATCCTGCGTGAACGTCTAATGAACTGGGCTCGGGCGCACTCCGGCGGCGCCATCATGCTGCCGTGCACTCCTGGACGGATACTCTCCGCTTCGCTTTCCAACCGGTGGTCAATCTGACGACCGGTGGAGTCGCGGGGCTGGAGATACTCGCCCGCCCGGAGACCGGTGACGTCCTGGCCGAGGCGCGCCGCGATCCCGAACTCGACGGCCAGCTCGCCGTGTTGGCGTTCCGTGCGGCGGCTCGCAAGGAGACACTGCTCCCCCTGTACGTCAACGTGTTCGCCGGCACCCTCGCCGACCTCGGCGGGCTGACACCGCTGCACGACGCCGTCCGCGCGGCGGGGCGGCTGCCGTGGGAGGTGACGATCGACATCGGTCCGCCCTACACGCACGTGCCCCAGCAGGCGCTTCTGGAGGCGGTCGGCGCCCTCCGGGACCAGGGGTTCCGGATCAGTGCGGACGGCGTGGGCGACGGAGACATCCCGCTGCGGTTACTGACGGACCTGACACCGGAGCTGGTGAAGCTCGACGCCTCGCTGCTGGCCCGGCCGGCGGCGATCGGGGCGATGCGGGCGCTGTGCGAGCAGCTGGGAGCGCTCGTGTGCGTCGAGGGTGTGGAGACGGAACTCCAGTGTGCGGCGGCGCGCTCCGCGGGTGCACAGCTCGCTCAGGGCGAACTGTTCGCTCCGCCGGCGCGGCTGCCCGCGGCGGAGGTATACGTTCCGCCGCGCACGCCCGGACTGGGGGTGACGCCTCCTTCGGGACCCTCGGTGCGGGAGTTCGTCCGGCCGGCCGCGTTGCTGCCCGCCACCGCGTCGGCGGGACAGGTGCGGGCGCTGCTGACCGGGTCGCCGGACGTGTCCGGGGTGCTCCTGGTGGACATGCACGGTGTCCCGGTCCGGTCGGTGCATCGTTCCCGGTTCCTGCTGTCGATGTCGGGCCGCTACGGCCACGCCCTGTACGCCGACCGGCCTGCGGCCAAGCTCGGTGATCCACCGCGCACGGTGGGCGTCGACGCCACCGCGTGGGAGGTGCTGGACGTGGTCGCGGACGGCGGCCGGGACCGCACCTCGGACGATGTGGCCGTGGTCGACCGGTTCGGCCGCTGCGTGGGCGTCGTACGGCTCGCGGACCTCGTTCGGGCACTCGCCGAGACCCGGGTCGAGGAGGCCGCCGGGCTCAACCCGCTGACCCGGCTGCCCGGTTCGGACGCGATCACCGGTGAGGTGGACCGGCGGATCGCCGACGGCCGGAGGTTCGCACTGAGCTGGCTGGACGTGGACCACTTCAAGCAGGTCAACGATGGCGCCGGTTTCGCTGCGGGCGACGAGCTGATCCGGTCGGTCGGACGGGCGCTTCAGCACGCGGCGACGGACAGCACCCGCGTGGGCCACATCGGCGGCGACGACTTCCTCGTGCTCGCGGACCCGGAGGGGCTGAATCCGGTGGCCCTCTCCATGCTGGACGCTCCCTGGTCGGCGGCCGGGCGTCCCGTCACGCTGTCGTTGGCGACGGTCCTGTGCGAACCCGGCAGTGTGGCGGACCATCGGCAGGCGGCCTCCTGTCTGGCGCCGTTGAAGAAGGCCGCGAAGTCACTGAGTGGGGCGAGCTGGGTGCTGGGGCGCGCGGGGCTGCCGGGGCATGAGATTCTTCGCGGGGCGGAGGCGGCCCCCGCGGCTGGGTGCGCGGTGGCGGAGCCCGGCAGGGGGTGAGACGATTTCCCACGAGATCGGCGGTGGCCGAAAGGCATCCGTGGGCCTCAGCACAAAAAGCACAACAATGGTCCTCGACCCCTGCAGGATCCAGCGGGAACTGGCCCGCCCGCCGGCATCGGCAGGGCCTCGGAGATCCGTCCCTGTCCCTACCCACTTCCAAGTCGGCGTGCCCCGAACACGGTCGGCGTGGGCCCGTGCCCCGTCGGCACGCCCCGAACCGTTGGCGTCGGCGACCTTGACGCCCCCTGGACGCCGGTGAACACTTCCCGGTGTCAGCCGACATCGCCGTACATTTTCGGCGTATCCACGCAGTGCGCCGCGCGGTTCCGCCTGTGCCAAGGCCTCCCCCACGGGCGATTCCGGCTGCGACGGCACGCTCGTCACGGATGCCGGGCGGGGCTCAGGACCCTCCCTGCCTTCGGCTGAAGTCGCCATGGGAAACGCACCCCGCACGAAGAACCGGGGCCGATCGTCCCGGCCAGGGCCTAGGAGCAGCCATGAGCAACGGAGACATCTTCCTCGGTGAGGTCATCGGCACCGCGATCCTGATCCTCTTCGGGGCCGGAGTCGTCGCCGCCGTCGTACTGAACTACTCGAAGGCGAAGGACGGGGGCTGGATCGTCATCGCCTTCGGCTGGGGATTCGGCGTGATGGCCGGCGCGTACACCGCGGCACCGCTGTCCGGCGGACATCTCAACCCGGCCGTGACCATCGGGATCGCCATCGACACCGGGGACTGGGACAAGGTCCTCATCTACATCGCCGGCCAGATGGTCGGCGCAATGCTCGGTGCCGTGCTGTGCTGGCTGGTCTACTTCGCGCAGTTCCAGGCCAACGCCGACAAGGAGATCGCCCAGCCAACGCTCGGGATCTTCTCCACCGCACCAGCGATCCGCAATCCCGTGGCGAACCTCATCACCGAGATCATCGCGACGATCGGGCTGGTGCTGCCGATCCTGGCGTTCGGCCTGACCAAGGGCCTCGTCCTGTCGGGCACCGCGATCCTGATCGTCTCGTTCCTGGTGGTCGGCATCGGTCTGTCGCTCGGTGGTCCCACGGGGTACGCCATCAACCCGGCCCGTGACCTGGGCCCCCGAATCATCCACGCCCTGCTCCCGATTCCCAACAAGGGCACCTCGGACTGGAGTTACGCGTGGATCCCGGTGGTGGGACCGCTGATCGGCGGGGCGCTGTCCGGGGTCATCTTCAACGCAGCGTTCTGAACGAACCGACGAAGGGGACGTCATGACGGACAAGTTCGTCGCCGCAATCGACCAGGGCACGACCTCGAGCCGTTGCATCATCTTCAACCAGGACGGCGCGATCGTGGCCGTCGACCAGCGCGAGCACCGCCAGATCTTCCCCAAGCCCGGCTGGGTGGAGCACGACGCCACGGAGATCTGGTCCAAGGTGCAGGCGGTGGTCGCCGGGGCGACCGCGAAGGCCGGACTGCGCACCGACCAGATCAGCGCGCTCGGCATCACCAACCAGCGCGAGACCACGGTTCTGTGGGACCGCGCGACGGGCAAGCCGGTGCACAACGCGATCGTGTGGCAGGACACGCGTACCGCGGCACTGTGCAACCAGCTCGGTGGCTCGGACGGGCAGGATCGATTCCGCGAGCAGACCGGACTGCCGCTGGCCAGCTACTTCTCCGGCCCCAAGGCGGCCTGGCTGCTCGACAACGTACCCGGCCTCAGGGCCCGCGCCGAGCGCGGCGAGATCGCCTTCGGCACCATCGACTCCTGGCTCATCTGGAACCTCACCGGCGGCACGGACGGCGGGCAGCACGTGACCGACGTGACGAACGCCGGGCGCACCATGCTGATGAACCTGGGGACCCTCCAGTGGGACCCCTCGATTCTGTCCGCCATGAACGTGCCCGAGGCCATCCTTCCGGAGATCAGGTCCTCCTCCGAGGTGTACGGGACCGCCGTCGGCCAGCTGGCCGGAGTGCCGGTCGCCTCGGCGCTGGGCGACCAGCAGGCAGCCGTGTTCGGGCAGGCCTGCTACGACGTCGGCAACGCGAAGAACACCTACGGCACGGGCAGCTTCCTGCTGCTCAACACGGGCAACCGGCCGGTGCCGTCGAAGAGCGGACTGCTGACGACGATGGGCTACAAGATCGGCAGCGAGGCGCCCGTGTACTGCCTGGAAGGGGCAATAGCCATAACGGGCGCGCTGGTCCAGTGGTTCCGCGACCAGCTCGGAATCATCCGCACCGCCGACGAGATCGAGCCGCTTGCGGCGAGCGTCGAGGACAACGGCGGCGCGTACATCGTGCCCGCCTTCTCCGGCCTGTTCGCACCGTACTGGCGCTCCGACGCGCGCGGTGTCATCACTGGCCTGACGCGCTACGTCACCAAGGCGCACCTAGCACGTGCGGTGCTGGAGGCGACGAGCTGGCAGACGCGCGAGGTCGTGGACGCCATGTACCAGGACTCCGGTGTCGAGATCACGACTCTCAAGGTCGACGGAGGCATGACGAAGAACAACCTGCTCATGCAGCACCAGGCGGACGTGCTCGACGTGCCGGTGATCCGGCCCAAGATCTCCGAGACGACCTGCCTGGGTGCCGCGTACGCGGCAGGACTGGCCACCGGAGTGTGGAACGACCTGGACGAGCTCAAGGCGCACTGGGCGAAGGACGTCGAGTGGACGCCGACCATGAACGCCCCGGAGCGGGACCGCGAGTACCACAACTGGCGCAAGGCGGTGGAGAAGAGCTTCGGCTGGGAGGAGGACGGCGAGAACTGAGCGAGGTCCCGGAGCCGAGAACGGTCCACGCGTGCGTGCGCCCCAAGTGAGCCACGCGCGCGTGCCCATGGCCCACGGCTCGTACCCCGGTCGGCGGGGGTACGGGCCGTGTCCGTACCCGGGCTTCAGGTGGTGACGGTCTCGCGGCGGTCCGCCTGATAGGCCATCGCGTGCTGGACGACGCCTATGAGGATCTCCTTGACGGACTCCCGGTCGCGGGCGTCGCACAGCAGCACCGGCACGTCGGCGTCGAGGTCGAGGGCCTGCCGGATGTCCTGCGCCGGGTAACGGGCGGCTCCCTCGAAGCAATTGACGCCTACGAGGAAGGGTATGGAGCGCCGCTCGAAGTAGTCGACGGCAGCGAAGCAGTCCTCCAGGCGCCGCGTGTCGGCGAGGACGACTGCGCCGAGCGCGCCCTCCGACAGCTCGTCCCACATGAACCAGAACCGCTCCTGGCCGGGCGTGCCGAAGAGGTACAGGACCAGGTCCTCGCGCAGAGTGATGCGTCCGAAGTCCATGGCCACGGTGGTGGTGCGCTTGCCCTCGATGCCGCTCGTGTCGTCGACCGGTCGTCCGGCCTCGGTGAGCAGTTCCTCGGTGCGCAGTGGCCTGATCTCGCTGACCGCGCCGACGAGGGTGGTCTTGCCCACGCCGAAGCCGCCGGCCACCAGGATCTTGAGCGTGACGGGCTCGACCGGAGGCTTCCCGCGCTCAGAACGCCCGAAGATCATCGATCTCTTCTCCTGCTTGATGGGGGTCGCGCGACGGTGGGCCGTAGCCTCCGCCGCCGGGGGTTTCGATGACGAGTACGTCGCCGGGGCCGACGTCCGCCGAGTCGCTTCCGCCAAGTGCGGTGACCGTGCCGTCCGCGTGTTCGACGCGGTTGGCGCCCAGCGCACCGGGCTCTCCGCCCGCCATGCCGTAGGGCGGGACCCGGCGGTGCTGGGACAGCGTGGAGACGGCCATGGGCTCGAGGAACCGGATGCGGCGTACGGCGCCGTCCCCGCCGTGCCAGCGCCCGGCGCCGCCGCTGCCGAGTCGTACGGCGAACTCGTCGAGTCGGACGGGCAGCCGCCACTCCAGCACTTCGGGGTCGGTGAGCCGTGAGTTGGTCATGTGGGTCTGGACGACGGGGGCGCCGGGAAACCCGTCGCCCGCGCCGGATCCGGAGGCCACGGTCTCGTAGTACTGGTGGCGCTCGTTGCCGAAGGTGACGTTGTTCATGGTGCCGGAGCCCTCGGCCTGGACGCCGAGGGCTGCGTAGAGGGCGCCGGTGATCGCCTGGGAGGTTTCCACGTTGCCCGCGACGACCGCGGCCGGCGGTTCCGGGGCGAGCATGGAACCGGACGGCACGACGATGTCGAGGGGGCGCAGGCAGCCGTCGTTGAGGGGGATGTCGTCGGCGACCAGGGTGCGGAAGACGTAAAGGACCGCCGCGTTGACGACCGAGAAGGGTGCGTTGAAGTTGGTGGCCAGCTGCGGGGACGTGCCGGTGAAGTCGACGGTGGCGGTGCGGCCCGCGCGGTCCACGCGCACGCGTACCCGGATCACGGCGCCGGAGTCGGTCTCGTAGGCGTATTCGCCGTCGTCGAGGGCGTCGATGACCCGGCGTACCGCTTCCTCGGCGTTGTCCTGGACGTGCCGCATGTACGCCTGGACGACGTCGAGGCCGAAGTTCTCGATCATGCGGGCGACTTCGTCGACGCCCTTCTGGTTGGCCGCGATCTGGGCGCGCAGGTCGGCGAGGTTGGTCCTGGGGTTGCGCGAGGGGTAGGGCGCCTCGGTGAGCAGGCGGAGGGTCTCCTCCTCGCGGAAGCGGCCGTCTTCGGCGAGCAGCCAGTTGTCGAAGAGGATTCCCTCCTCGTCGATGGTGCTGCTGTTCGCGGGCATGGAGCCGGGCGCGATGCCGCCGATCTCGGCGTGGTGGCCGCGTGAGGCGACGTAGAAGAGGATCTCCGGTTCACCCTCCGTGTTCGCCGCGCTTCCTGCGTCGAAGACCGGGGTGATCACGGTGACGTCGGGCAGGTGGGTGCCGCCGTGGTAGGGGTCGTTGACGGCGTAGGTGTCGCCGGGGTGCATCCGGGAGCCGCGGCGCCGGATGACCTCCTTGACACTCGTGCCCATGGAGCCCAGGTGGACGGGGATGTGGGGGGCGTTGGCCACCAGGCTTCCGTCCGGGTCGAAGAGCGCGCAGGAGAAGTCCAGGCGTTCCTTGATGTTGACGGACTGGGCCGTGGATTCGAGGCGGGCGCCCATCTGTTCGGCGATGGACATGAAGAGATTGTTGAAGACCTCAAGCAGAACCGGGTCGGCTTTCGTGTCGAGTTCGGAACTCTCCGTAATCGCCGCGCGTTCCATGACCAGATGCCCGTCGTGGGTCGCCACGGCTTGCCAGCCGTCGTCCACGACGGTCGTCGCGCCGGCCTCGGTGACGATCGCCGGGCCGGTGACGGTTTCGCCGGGAGGGAGGAACTCGCGGCGGTGCAGGGGCACGTCGCGCCAGGTGCCGCCGGTGTGGAGGCGGACGGCTCCCGGTGCGGCCGGGCTGCCTTCGGGGGCGGCCTCGTAGGGGGCGAGAGCGGAGAGATCAGGGGGTTCGGTGATGCCGGTGGCTTCGACGGAGAGCGCTTCGACGACGATCGGGCGGTCGAGTGTGAAGGAGTACGTGGCGCGATGACGTTCTTCGAAGGCGCGCCGCATCGCGTCGGGCTCGGTGAGTTCGACGGTGAGGGTGGTGTCGGTGCCGTCGTAGCGGAGTTGGGCGCGTCGGGTGATCCTGACGCGGTCCTCGGGGACGTCCTCGTCGAGGAGTTCGGCGCGGGCGGCGGATTCGAGGTCGCCAGCCGTCTTCCGGACCCCGGGCATCGAGGCGGCGTCCAGGGCTGCCTCGACGGACTGTTCGCGCATGGCGGTCGTGTCGGCGAGCCCGATACCGAGTGCGGAGAGGACGCCGGCCATGGGCGGCACGAGGACGGTGCGGATGCCGAGCGAGTCGGCGACCATGCACGCGTGCTGGCCACCCGCGCCACCGAAGGTGGTGAGCGCGTAGCGGGTGACGTCGTGGCCCTTCTGGACGGAGATCCGCTTCACGGCGTTGGCGATGTTGGCGACCGCGATCTGAAGGTAGCCCTCGGCCACCTGCTCGGGCGTGCGGTCGTCGCCGGTCTGCTCCCGGATCTCGCGGGCGAGGGCGGCGAAGCGGTCGCGGACGAGGGCATCGTCGAGGGGCTGGTCGCCCTCGGGGCCGAACACCTGGGGAAAGTGGGCGGGTTGGATGCGGCCCAGCATGACGTTGGCGTCGGTCACGGCGAGCGGACCGCCGCCCCGGTAGCAGGCGGGTCCTGGATCCGCGCCCGCCGAGTCCGGCCCTACGCGGTAGCGGGAGCCGTCGAAGTGCAGGACCGAGCCGCCGCCGGCGGCGACGGTGTGGATGTCCAGCATGGGGGCGCGCAGCCGGACTCCGGCGATCTGAGTGGTGAAGACGCGTTCGTACTCTCCCGCGAAGTGGGAGACATCGGTGGAGGTGCCGCCCATGTCGAAGCCGATGACCCGGTCGAACCCGGCGAGCTGCGACATGCGGGCCATGCCGACGATGCCGCCGGCTGGCCCGGACAGGATGGCGTCCTTGCCGCGGAACTGCCCGGCTTCGGCGAGACCGCCGTTCGACTGCATGAACATCAGCCGCACGCCTTCGAGTTGGTCGGCGACATGCTGGACGTAGCGGCGCAGCACGGGCGAGAGGTAGGCGTCGACGACGGCGGTGTCCCCGCGCGGGACGAGTTTCATCAGCGGGCTGACCTCGCTGGACAGCGAGATCTGCGGGAAGCCGATGCGGGCGGCGAGTGCGCCGACGGCCTGTTCGTGCGCGGGGTGGAGGTGGCTGTGCATGCACACCACGGCGACCGCGCGGATCCCGTCGTCGTACGCCTCCTGGAGAGGGCCGGCGAGGGCGTCCAGGTCGGGAGTGTGCAGGACGGTGCCGTCGGCGGCGATGCGCTCGTCGACCTCGACGACCCGCTCGTACAGCAGCTCGGGCAGCTCGATGCGGCGGGCGAAGATCAGGGGGCGGTTCTGGTAGGCGATGCGCAGGGCGTCGCGGAAGCCACGGGTGATCACCAGCAGGGTCCGCTCGCCCTTGCGCTCGAGGAGGGCGTTCGTGGCGACCGTCGTGCCCATGCGGACGGCCTCGATGGGGTCCGGGGAGCCGTCCAGCAGCTCGCGTACGCCCGCCACGGCCGCGTCGGAGTAGCGCGCCGGATTCTCCGACAGGAGTTTGTGCGTCAGCAGGCGGCCGTCCGGGCGTCGCGCGACGATGTCCGTGAAGGTGCCGCCACGGTCGACCCAGAACTGCCAGCCTGTCACGTCACTACCCCGCTTCCGCGCCGCTCACAGCGCCCGCAGGCCGTTGATCACGTCGCGCAGAATACTCTCGTCCACCAGCTCGGCAGGCGGTACTGGCCGGTTCACATGGACGAATTCCCCATCCACGAGATCCCCGATGAGGACGCGTACGACTCCGATGGGCAGATCGAGTTCGGCGGAGAGTTCGGCGACGGACTGCGGGGCGTCACGGCACATCTCGACGATGTCCACGTGTTCCGGGGACAGCGTCGAGTCGGCGTCCGGATCGTCCGCGTGCGATTGCGCGACGACCACCGCGATCAGGTCGAGGCGGTGCTGGGCAGCACTGGTGGTGCGGCCGCGTGTCATGGCGTACGGACGGACGACCGGCCCGGCCTCGTCGTCGAACCAGTGGCTTCTTCCCTGACCGTCAGCGCTCATGCCATCCCACTACCCGCCCGAGGACAGATCGGTGCGCGGAGCGGAGCCCAGATGTACGCCGACCCGCTTGACGAGGAGCGTCATCTCGTACGCGACCTGGCCGACGTCGGAGTCGGCGTCCGAGAGCACCGCGAGGCAGCTGCCGTCGCCGGCGGCCGTCACGAACAGGAAGGCGTCGTCGAGCTCGACGACCGTCTGCCGGACGTTGCCCGCCTCGAAGTGGCGGCCGACGCCCTTGGCGAGGCTGTGGAACCCGGACGCGACGGCGGCCAGGTGTTCGCTGTCCTCCCGCGTCAGGTCCTTGGACACACCCGTCGGCAGGCCGTCGCCGGAGAGCACGAGGGCCTTACGGATGCTGGCGACGCGGTCCACCAGGTCGTCGAGGAGCCAGTTGAGCTCCCCCGACTGGTCGGTCGCGGTGTGGCCGGTCGCCTTTGGTGCGGTCATCGACCGTCCCCCTTAGTCGTTCGTGGTGGTGCTGTGCCGCTGTGGGCGTCGTCGTCCGTGGCGTTCTCCTGGCGGCCGCGCTGCCAGCCGCGTTGGAGTGAGGCCATTCGGCTGCGTACCTCGTCCGCATCCCGCTCGACGGGTTCGGACTTGTCCTCGGTGCGCCGCGCGGGGTTCTGCTTGAGCTGTGGGGCCAGATTGGCCTGCCGTACGCGCCGGGGCAGCGGTCCCGTACCGGAGCCGGTCGACGGTCGCGGGTCGGTCGGGCTCGCTGCGGTGTCGTCGGTGCCGCTCGACGCGATCGCGGGGCGGTGTGTGCGTCTGGGGAGCGCCGGTGGCTCCGGCTGCTCACCGCGCTCGCGCCCTGCGGAGGACGGGATCCCACCGCGGTCTTCGGTGCGGTCGGGGCCGCCGGCCGCCTCGCCTCGGGGTCCCGTGCCGCGGCGGCGGGTCGGGAGTGGGGCGAGGCCGTTCGGCTGCGGACGGCTCGGGCCCTGCGAGGGCTCGGGGTCCGCCTTCTCCCGCCGGGAGCGCTGCTCGGTGACCGGGCGTCCGTGCGAGCTGACCAGTTTGGGTGCACCGCGGCGGGGCAGCGGCACCGGGGCGCTCACGTCGGCGCCTGGGCCCGCCTGGTCCGCGCCGCCGGGGAAGCCGGAGACCGGGTGCTGCTGCTCGCCGAGCGGGCCGGTCGTCTCGGTCTCCGTGGGGCTGAGGGCACGCCGCGGGTGGAAGAGGCCGCCGCGATCGCCGTCCTCGTCGTCGAGGGGGTCGGGGAAGTCGCCGAGCGCGTCGAGGTCCACGGGGGCTTCGAGCTCGACCGGGCCATCCAGGAGCGAGGCCGGCAGACCGGGCACGCGGACCGGCACCTGGGCGAGGGCGGCCCGGCGCGACTCCTCCAGTTCGGCTTCCTTGGAGGGCGTGGGGCGGTCGAGACGGAACCCGATGCCGTTGGTGTCGGGCACGTCGTCCGTGAGCAGCGCGTCGGGGATGAAGACGACCGCGGTGGTGCCTCCGTACGGCGACGGCTGGAGGGAGACGCGGACGTTCTGCCGCTGGGCGAGCCGGCTGACCACGAACAGGCCGAGCCGGTCGGTGTCGGACAGCTCGAACTCGGGTGTCTCGGCGAGCCTGAGATTGGCATCCAGCAGGGCCTCGGCCGCCATGCCCAGGCCGCGGTCGTGGATCTCCAGGGTGAAGCCGTTGGCGACGCGCTCGCCGAGAACCTGGACCGCGGTGTGCGGCGGGGAGAACACCGTGGCGTTCTCCAGGAGTTCGGCCACGAGGTGGGTGATGTCCGCGACGGCCGGGCCGGTGACGGCGACGCGGGGCAGGCGGCGCACCTCGATGCGCTCGTAGTCCTCGACCTCGGCGACGGCGGCGCGCACGACGTCCATGAGCTGGACGGGCTTGCGCCACTGCCGGGAGGGGGCGGCGCCGGAGAGGATCACCAGGCCCTCGGCGTGGCGGCGCATACGGGTGGTCAGGTGGTCGAGGCGGAACAGGTCGGCGAGTTCGTCGGTGTCCTCGGTCCGGCGTTCCATGGTGTCGAGGAGGGTGAGCTGCTTGTGCAGGAGGACCTGGCTGCGGCGGGCGAGGTTGACGAAGACCTCGGAGACGCCGGCGCGCAGTTCGGCCTGCTTGACCGCGGCCTCGACGGCGGCGCGCTGGAGGCTGTTGAGGGCCTGGCCGACGTCGCCGATCTCGTTCCGGTCGTACTCCAGGCGCGGGACCTCCGTCTCGACGTCGACCTGCTCGCCGGCGGAGAGGCGGCGCATCACGCTGGGCAGCCGTACGCCGGATGCCTCGTGGGCCTCCATGCGCAGCTGCCGGAGATCGCGGACGAGGCTGCGGCCGATGCGCACGGAAAGGATGAGCGAGAACAGCAGGGCGAGCAGGCCGAGGACGCCGGCGATGGCCGCCTTGATGATGACGCCCATCGCGACCGGGCTGACGCGGTCCTGGTAGCGGGTGCCCGCCTCGTCGTTGAGTTTGCTGAGCTCGTCGAGGACGCCGCCGGCGGCGGTGTCCCACGTCTTGGCGTCGACGGTGCTGGGCCGGCCGGCCTGGGTGGAGATGACGGCCTGTTCGGCGACGCGCAACGGAGCGGTGGAGGCGTTCTTCCAGAAGCGCTCGAAGCGTTCACGTTCGGACGAAGGCAGGTCCGTCAGGCTGACCTCGTACATGAGGGTGCGCTGTGCGACGAGGTCGGAGACGTCACGTGTCTCGTCGCGGGAGAGCTTTCCGACCACGAGGGCGGAACTGAGCAGCGCGTCCTCGCGGGAGAGCAGCTCGCGGGCGCGAGTGACGTTGAGGAGGGCGCGGGCCTGCTTGTCCATCTCCACGCTGTCGATCCCGTCGAGGGATCCCAGCAGGGCGTAGCAGGGGTCGACGAGCCGGTTGTAGAGGTCGAGGGCCTGGGATCGGGTGACCGTTCCGTCCTCGACGCTGCGGCGCAGTGGGTTGATGCCGTCGAAGGCGTCCAGGACGGCGGTGAGGCGCTCTTCGTCGCCTTCGTCCATCCCGTCGCGGACGTCGGGGTCCTTGGCGTTCTTGCGGATCTCGGAGACCGCGGCGTCGGTGGCGCTCCGGGTGACGCGCAGCGCCGTCAGCGCGTCCGAGGCCCGGGGGTCGGCGAGATAGACGAGCGCCTGACGGCGCTCCTGCTGGAGAACGCGGACGGCGTCCTCGGTGGAGTAACCGATCTTCTCGACGAGGGACGACACCGTGAACAGCTGGGCCACACCCCGCCCCGTGAGTACCGTGGCGAAACCCCAGATCGCGGTCAGGGACACCAGCGGCACGAGAAGCAGCGCCACCATCTTCCGGCGGATCGACTTCCCGCGAAAGCGCATGGCCTCCCCCAGCTCAAACCCCCCACCGGTCAGGGGGGCACATCTGTGCGTCAACAGTCGGCGCGAGCCTACTACCGACGCACAGGTAACTCGAAGAGCCATCCGGAACCTGAACTTCCGCACCGGCGGCGAGACATGGGGAGTTGTCCGGCCATTGCGGGAGATTGCCTACCGCGATCACCCGACGCCCGGGCGGAGGGAACCAGCCGGATTCTCTGGCCAGTTGGCCGGAATTTTATCCTTCCCGGGAATCTTCCGGCCGCGCCGTTCGTCCTTCTGTACGGGAAATGGGGGCGGAATGGGCCACAGGAGCCGCATCCTGCCCCTGGGCGGGGTAAAACAGCGCAAGCCGGGCAGCCACTGGGGAGCCGAGTCTTCAGACACGGGCAAGGGGTCTACTGGCGGTGGGGAGTGACACGGTGATGGGCACGGCGGAGCGGAATGAGGCGCGCGAGGACGGCGCTACGGCGCACGAGGGAGCGCGGCGCGGTCCCGAAGCGCGGGATCGCGACATTCCGGCGGGCGCTCGCAACGGGGCGGGGAGTCGCGAGATTCCGGAGGGCACGCGCGTGGTGACGGCGGACGGGGATGACGTGGTGGCCGGCTCCGGCGGCAGGGTGACGAAGGACGAGATCGGTGCCGCGGCTGTTGCCGACCGAACGGCCCAAGGGTGGTCGAGCTACCGGCCCTTGTGGGTGGAGGAGCCCGCGCGGCGCCGCCGGATGCCCGATCCGGTGCGCAGGTCGGCGGTGCGGGCGGTGCTGATCATCGCGCTGACGTTGATACAGGCGATGGTGGCCTTCCTGTGCACGCTGGCGGGATCGTGGCTGGCGTTCCCCATGGTGATCAGCAGTGTCGTCAGCACCGTCGTGGCCACCTGGGGCGCCGTCGACGTCTGGGTGACCCGCCAGGTGTGGAACCAGCGCAACGGCGTGGTCTCGGCACCGAGCAGCACGGCGCGCTCCCTGCGACGCGAGCGGCGCCGGGCGCGACAGCAGGCGCGGGAGGCGGAGCGCACGCAGGAGCGAATAGGTCAGCGGGGCGGGACCGGGCAGTTGTCGCATCCCTGAGCGTGGTCGACCGGCGGGCAGACTCGGAGGCAGGGACGGCTGAGCCGTCCTCGCTGGGCGTCTCAGAGCACCCCGCATTCGCCGACAGGAGAGGCCCGTGTCCCCCACCTACGACGTGATCGTCATCGGCCTCGGCGGCATGGGCAGCGCGGCCGCCCACCACCTGTCCGCGCGCGGCGCCCGTGTGCTGGGGCTGGAGAAGTTCGGCCCGGTGCACGACCGCGGCTCCAGCCATGGCGGTTCGCGGATCACACGGCAGTCGTACTTCGAGGACTCGGCATACGTCCCGCTGCTGCTGCGCGCCTACGAGCTGTACGAGGACCTGGAGCGGGCCGGCGGCCGGGACATAGCCACCCTCTGCGGTGGCGTGATGGTCGGCCTGCCGGATTCACGCACCGTCTCCGGCTCGCTGCGTTCGGCGCAGGAGTGGGATCTGCCGCACGAGATGCTGGACGCGAAGGAGATCCGCCGCCGCTTCCCGATGCTCACGCCGAAGGACGACGAGGTGGCGTTCTACGAGAGGAGGGCCGGTTTCCTGCGGCCGGAGAACACCGTCGCCGCGCATCTCAAGCTGGCCACCCGGCAGGGCGCCGACCTGCACTTCGAAGAGCCGATGACGCGCTGGGAGCCGTACCGGGACGGCGTACGTGTGCACACGGCCGAGAACACCTACACCGCCGGCCAGCTGGTGATCTGCCCGGGCGCGTGGGCGCCGCGGCTGCTGGCCGATCTAGGGGTGCAGTTCTCCATCGAGCGGCAGGTCATGTACTGGTTCCAGCCGAAGCAAGGCACCGGTCCGTTCCTTCCCGCACATCACCCCGTCTACATCTGGGAGGACGCCGCCGGCGTCCACGTCTACGGATTCCCTGCCATCGACGGACCCGACTCCGGGGCCAAGGTCGCTCTCTTCCAGAAGGGCCAGGTCACGACGCCGGAGACGATCGACCGGACCGTCCACGAGGACGAGATCCAGACCATGGCGGACCACCTGTCCGACTGTGTCCCGGACCTGCCCGGGACCTTCCTCAAGGCCGCGACCTGCATGTTCTCCAACACGGCCGACGAGCACTTCGTCATCGCCCGCCACCCGGCGCACCCGCAGTCGGTCACGGTGGCCTGCGGGTTCTCCGGGCACGGTTTCAAGTTCGTGCCCGTCGTCGGCGAGATCCTCGCCGACCTCGCCCTGACCGGCGGCACCGCGCACCCCATCGGCCTGTTCGACCCGACTCGCCTCATTGACACTGTCCTGCCTCACTGACACTGTCCTTGATCCAGCAGCCGCCCGAACCCGCCCGAGCCGCTCCCTCCCCCTCCCCGGCCCACGAGGAGTCCGCGCATGTCGAAAACGGAGCAGTCAGCCGGTCCGCACAGTCATGACGACGCCGAACTCGCCGAGTTCGGCTATAAGCCCGAACTCAAGCGCACCCTGGGCAACTTCCACACCTTCGCCGCCGGGATCAGCTACATCTCGATCCTCACCGGCACGTTCCAGCTGTTCTACTTCGGCTACGGCAGCGGCGGTCCCGCCTACTGGTGGTCGTGGCCGATGGTGTTCGTCGGCCAGTTCATGGTCGCACTCTGTTTCGCGGAGCTCGCCGCCCGCTATCCCGTGGCGGGCTCGGTCTACAACTGGTCGAAGAAGATAGGCAATCCGCACCTGGGCTGGCTCGCCGGCTGGATGATGCTGATCGCATCCATCGTGTCGATCTCGGCCGTGGCGCTGGCCTACCAGTTGACGCTCCCCCAGATCTCGTCGGCCTTCCAGCTCGTGGGGGACGGCACCGGCAAGTACGACGTGGCGACCAACGCGGTCATCCTGGCCGCGGTGCTGATCCTGTTCACCACCGTGGTGAACGCCTTCGGCGTCAAGCTGATGGCGAGGATCAACACGGCGGGCGTGTTCATCGAGCTGATCGCTACCGTCGTACTGATCGTCCTGTTCGCCGTCCACATCACACGCGGCCCGCAGGTCGTCCTGGAGACGAACGGCACCGGCGCGGACTACGGCACCGGGTACCTGGGCGCGTTCCTCGTGGCCTCGCTGGCGTCGGCGTATGTGATGTACGGCTTCGACACGGCGTCCTCCCTCGGTGAGGAGTGCCTGGACCCGTCCCGCAACGCACCGCGCGCCATCATCCGCGCCATCGTGGCCTCGTTCGTCCTGGGCGGCCTGATCCTGCTGCTGGCGCTGATGAGCGTGTCCAGCTTGAAGGGCGAGAAGCTGTCGACGGACGGACTTCAGTACGTCGTGCTCAATGTGCTCGGTCCCACGGCCGGCAAGGCGATGCTGTGGTGCGTGCTGATCGCCGTCACTGTGTGCGCGCTGGCGGTGCACACGGCGGCGATCCGGCTGGCGTTCGCGATGGCCCGGGACAACAACCTGCCGGCCTCCTCGCGGCTGGCGCGGGTCAGCCCGCGCTTCCAGACGCCGGTGCTGCCGACCGTGATCATCGGGGTCCTGGCCCTGGCCATCCTGGTGGTCAACATCCGGCAGCCGCAGATCTTCACCGTCGTCACGAGCATCGGCATCATCATGATCTACCTCGCCTATCTCGGTGTCACCGCGCCGATGCTGGTGGCGCGGCTGCGGGGCAAGTGGCAGCCGGCGGGCGACGGGAAGTTCTCGCTGGGAAGGTGGGGGCTGCTGGTCAACATCGTCGCCGTGGTGTGGGGCGCGGGCATGACGATCAACCTGATCTGGCCGCGCGCCGCGGTCTACAACGCGGCGGCTCCGTATCACTGGTATCTGCGCTGGGGCGCGGTGCTGTTCGTCGCCGTCATCGCGGGCGGCGGTTTCGCCTACTACTGGTTGGTCCAGCGGCACCGGACGGGCGTCCTCGCCGAGCACAGCCTCGGGACCACGGCCACACCGAACGCACCCGCCGCAGGCCCTGCCGTCTCACCGACGGCGGAATGAGCCCGCCTTCCTCAGCGACCCGCCCTCCTCAGCGACCCGCCCTCCTCGGTTGTCGCACCCCTCACGGCGCCGCCGGTGCCGGGCGCTTGAACATCCGTGTCGCCGTGATCTCGCTGTGCCCGGCTTCCCCGGCCTGGGGCTGCTGCGGTAGCCCCGGGCGGAGGTGTTCCTCGACGCTGATGTACTTCAGGCCGGCCCGGAGGTCGGCGTCGTTGCGCAGGCGGATGACCAGCGGGAACTCCGCGAGTGCGGTCGTGTCGAACAGGCCGGTGGTGTAGAGGAGTTGGACGCCGAGCGCGTCCGACACGGCGCGCTGCAACTCCAGCAGATAGGTGGCGTTGGCGCGTCCGATGGGGTTGTCGAGGAACAGCGTGCCGGCGTGCCGGTGCTTGTCGCGGCCTCGGTCGTTGCTTCTGAGCGCGGCCATCGTGCAGTACAGCGCGATGGCCGCCGTGAGCAGCTGACCACCGGAGAAGACGTCGCCCATCTGCCCCACGGGCACGCGCTCGGCGCGCAGTACGGCGTCCGGCTTGAGGATCTCGACGGCGACGCCCTTGGGCTGGAGGGCTGCCGCGACTCCCCTCAGGAGCAGGGACATTCCGTCGCGCCGCAGGTCGGAGTTCTTCTTCACGGCCGCGCGGGTCGCCTCGTCGACGACCTCGCCCAGCCGTTCGGTGAGCGTGGCCTGGTCCGGCTCCTCGAAACGGATGCGCAGGAATTCCTGCCCGGACCACTCGCCGAGCCCTTCGGGCAGCCGGGACAGTCGCTGGGCGGACCGCAGGGTGGCCAGCGCGGATTCGACCAGGCCACGCAGCCGGTCCACGATCGAGTCGCGGTTGCGCTCCAGCTGCGCCAACTCGTCGGTGAGCACGCGGAGTCGGGGCGCGAAGGCGTCCGCCCACTTCTGCGCGTGCTCGGGCAGCGCGGAAGCCGGCAGCTCGCGGATCTGCTGGCGGGCGGGGGTGCGGACCTGCTCGTAGCGAGTGGAGTTGGCGTGCCGTACGAGTACGTCGCTCGCCTCGCGCACGGCGGCCTCCGCGGCGGAGAGGTCGGCGGCGCAGCCGCGCAGCGACCGGCGGGCCTCGGCCGCGGAGTGCCGGGCCTCCTCGGGGCTGGCGGGGTACGGCTCGGGCTCCTCCTGTTCCTCGTCGGAGACGTGCTCGCGCAGCAGGTCGCGCAGCATCGCGGCGATCTCGTCGAAGCCGCCGGCCGCGTCCTCGGCGCCGCGGTGGGCTTCCAGGAGTTCGGCGTGCGCCTCGCGGGCCTGCGTCAACGCCTCGGTGCGGGAGGCGAGTTCGGCGGTCGCGGTACGCAGCAGCGCCTGCGCGTGCTCGGCGTCGCGCGGCTGGAGTTCCTCGGACAGCTCGGTGTGCGCCTCGCCGTCCTCGGGAGCGTGCCGTTCGGCCTCGCCGCGCAGCCGGCCGAGCTGCTCGCTCGCGCTGGACATACGGGTCTCCAGGAGCTGGACCAGCTCCTCCGCGCGCGCGGCGGCCGCCTGCCGGGAGGGGCTGTCGGAGCCGTCGGGCGATTGCAGGAGCTGTTCGGCCCGGTTACGGACCTTGTTGCTCAGCCGGTCCAGCTCCGTGCGCGCCGCGCTCTCGTCGCTCTCCGCGCGGGCCTGCTCGGCGCGCAGGTCGGCGCCGACGCCGACCTTCTCGTACAGCTGGGAGGCGGCCCGGTACGCCTCGCGCAGCGCGGGCAGGGACGCCTTCGGGGCACCCGCGTCGGTGTCCGTGTCCGGTACGTCGTCGGGGGCGCCCGCGATCTCCGAGCGCTCGGCGCGCAGGGCACGCGCGGTGCGGCGTGCGTCGTCGGCGCCGCGCTGGGCGGCGCGGCGGTCCTCGTCGGCGGCGCGGGCACGTTCCAGGCAGGTCTGGGCGCGGGCCTCGGACTCGACGGCCTCGTCGGCGAGTTCGCGCAGCTTGACCTGCCAGCCCGACCGTTCACGCAGCCGGAAGGCCAGCCCGGCCAGGGCGTCGGCGGAGCGCCGGGCCTTCTGCGCGGCCTCCTGTCGCTCGTCGCGGACCTGCGCTGCCTCGGCGGCCGCTTCGTCGGCCTCGGCGCGCACGGTCCGTGCCTCGGCCAGCTCGGCTTCGGACTCCTCGGCGAACGCGCGCGTTTCCCGGGCGGCCTGCGCCAGCTCCACCAGCCGTCCGTCCGGGCAGCCGGTCCGCCAGGAGGCCAGCCGGGCTGCCAGCTCCCGGTCCTTGCCAAGCCGTGCGGCGAGGCTGCGGATCTCCTCGTCCCGCTCGGTGGCCCGCGCGCGCAGCGTCTGCCGCTCCTCGTCGGCGGCGTGCTCGTCGTGCATGGCCGGGTTCGGCGGTACGAGGAAGACGTCACCGCTCGACGCGTCGGCGGCCGGGGTCGGGGCGAGCAGGGCGGCGGCCGTGCCCACGGCGACGGCGGAGCGGGGCAGCAGGGCCGCGTCGCCCAGGACCTCGCGGGCACGCGCGTGTGTGTCGGGGTCGGTGATGATCACACCGTCGACCAGCTCGGGCCGGGCGGCCAGCACGCGCGCGTGGTCGGCGGGGTCGACGGCCTGGGCGAGATAGCGCCAGCCGGGCAGCGCCGGGATGCCCTGCTCGCCGAGGAACTCCACGGTGGCCAGCACGTCCGGGCCGGGCGGCAGCAGCCCGCCGTCACCGAGCGCGCCCAGGATCCGGGCGTCGTCGGCGGCGGCCGTACGCAGCTCGAAGAGCTGACGCTCGGCGGCGGAGACGGCGTCGTCGAGAAGCTCACGCAACTCGTCCGCGAACCGGTCGAGCTCCTCCGGCGTGAGGGCACCTTCGGTGGCGGCGCCCGACGCGGCGGCCTCCGTGCCTACCCGCGCGGGCGTAGCCGCCTTGCCGTCGTCCTGTGCGCCGGGCCGCGCGGCGGCACTCGCCCCGCCGTCGTCCCCCGTGCGCGGGCCGGGCACGGATCCGCGCTTCACACCCGGCTCCCCGGTCAGGCTGAGCAGTTCGGCGAGCCGCTCCTCCCCCGCCAGCCCCTCCGCGAGCCGGCGCTCGGCGTCGTAGGCACGCTCCGCGGCGGTGGCGGCGTCCGCCGCGCGGGCCGCGGTCAGCTCCGCGCGGGACTCCGTCGAGGCCGCTTCGCGCGCGTGCTCCGAGGCGCGCCGGGATGCCTCGCGGGCGGTGTCCCAGGCGGCGACGGCCGTCTTCTCGGCGTCGCTCGCCGCGAGGGCCGCACGGGCCGGGTCGGCGTCGGGCGCGCTGTCGTCGAGCCAGCCCGCGCGGACGGCCTCGGCGGTCTCCTGCTCGACCTCGGACAGTCGCTGCCGCAGATGCCCGGCCTCGCTGCGGGCGCGCTGGGCGTCGGTGGCGGCGGCGGTGGAGTCGCCGTAGGCGGACTCGCTCACCTCCTGGAGCGCGGCGGAGCGCTCCTCCCCCTCGTTGGCGAGCGTCTCGGCGCTCTCGGCGGCCGCGTGCAGCGCTCGTACGAGATCGACGGCGGCCTTGGCTCGGGCGGCCAGCGCGGGGGCGGCGTCGCGTTCGGCCTCCTGGATGGCGGCGGCCACGCGCGCGACGCGGTCGGATGCGGCGCGGTGCCGCAGGGCGGCCTCGGCGGCCTGCCAGGCGGAGTGCAGGGTGCGCGCGTCCGCGAGCTCGCGCTTCTGGGCGGCTGCCGACTTCTCGGCTGCTGCGAGCGCCAACGAGGCGTGCCGGTATGCCAGTTCGGCGGCGATCAGCGCGCTGCGCTCGCGGCCCGCCTCGGCATGGGTGACGGCGTACGCGGCGGCGGTGACTCGCTGGGCGAGGTCGGCGGCCCGCACCCGTTCCTGGACGCCGCGCGCGGACAGCCGCCGGGCCAGGGTCCGGGTGCGCCGCTCGGCACCGGCGTGGATGTCTCGCGCACGCGCACGTGCCTCGGCGGCCTCGACGATCCGCCCGAGCAGGTCGACGGACCCGGCCGTGAAGTCCCGCTCGGCCATCAGCTCGGCACGTCGGCCCAACTTGTTGCCGAAGCCGCCGACCAGGTCGGCGAGGCCGTCGGTGTCGCGGGTGTCGGTCACGGCCCGCAGCAGCAGGTCGGTGAAGTCGGAGTCCTTCTTGACGGCGAAGAGGCCGGCGGCCTCACCCTCGTCGGCGTTCATCTCCCGCTGGTAGCGGAACAGTTCGGGGTCGAGGCCGAGATCGCCGAGGTGCTCGATCCAGCGGTCGTGGATCTCCTCCCAGTGCACCTCCAGATGCGGATACGCCTTGCCCGCCTCCGTGATCGCGTCCCGGAACCCCTTCATCGTGCGCCGGCGGCCCTGCGCGCCCGACTGGCCCTCGACGGACGGCCGTACGGCGGTGGACTCGGCGACCGGCAGGTTGTCCAGGGACAGTCCGGGTCCGGGCCGGAAGGAGTACCAGGCCTCGGCGAACTTCCGTGGGTCGTTGGAGACCTGGCGCCCGCGCCACTCGCTCACCTTGCCGACCACGACGCACTCGCCGGTGAGCGTGTGCTGCCACTCCAGCGCGACATGTCCGCAGTCGTCGGCGAGCAGGAACTTCCTGAGCACGCCGGAGCTGGCGCCGCCGAGGGTGTTGCGGTGGCCGGGCAGCATCACCGAGAAGATCAGCTTGAGCAGGACCGATTTGCCGCCGCCGTTCTCCAGGAAGAGCACGCCCGCGGGTGCGGGCCGGCGCGGCGGGCCGACGGGCTCCTCCTCGAAGAACTCCGCCTGCGTGGGCGCGGGGTCGGGCACGGGCTCGCCCACACCGCGCAGGTCAAGCACGGTGTCGGCGTAGCGTGCACCGGCCGGTCCGATGGAGTAGAGGCGGACCCGGGACAGCTCGTACATGGCGGACTCTCGTAAGTCTTCGGCAGATCAGGGAAGTGCAGATCAGGGAAGTTCGGGGAAGCGCGTGCGCTTCAGGCGGAGTGGAACGGCAACCCGGCGTCGGCCACCAGCTCCAGGTCGTCCGTGGCCTCTGCCGGCAGCAGGGTCGGCGTGCCGTCGGTGACCGGGACCACGCCCAGCTCCAGCAGCTCGGCCATGGCGGCGCTGCCGGCCATGTCACGCACCTGGAGCTGGTAGCGGGCGGTCGTCCGGTAGGTGCCGCCGTTGTCGTCACC
This sequence comes from Streptomyces sp. NBC_01092, assembly GCF_045039535.1. NCBI lineage: Bacteria > Bacillati > Actinomycetota > Actinomycetes > Kitasatosporales > Streptomycetaceae > Streptomyces > Streptomyces sp. NBC_01092. Next base: position 1,996,716 of record NZ_CP108659.1, read on the forward strand.
GGTCCGCTGGAGGAACCCGGAGTCGGTGAGGAAGGCGACGGCCTTGCCGACGATGCCGGTGGTCGAGCCCGCGAGCCGGCGCGCGTCCTTGGTGGCGCCGGTCGCGCTGCGTCTCACCCAGATCCGCCAGGCGGCCTCCAGTCCGGGCGCGTCCGTGGCGGGGTCGGTGTTCTCCCCCTGCTCATCGGCACGCTCCTCCAGCCGACGGCAGGCCTGCCGGACGAAGGCGTCGACGCCGTTGACGCTGACGCGGCCGATGTACCCGTCGTCGGCGAGGTCCTCGGGCCGAGGGAACGCCATGGCGGCGACGGCGAGATGAGCCAGCCCGTGCAGGAACCGGTCGCTGCCGTCGGCGGACGTACGACGCGCGTAGTCACCCATGCGGACGGCGAACACGGAGTCCTCGGCGGCGGTCACCGCCATCCCTGCGCGCGGGGACACCTCCAGCACGACCAGCCCGAGCCCCGCGGCCACGGCGTCCGCGAGCCGCGCGAACGGCGGGTCCTCGCGGTACCGGCGCAGCAGGTCGGCGTACTCCTGGTCGCGCGCGGGCTGCAACTTGGGCTGCAGCCCGAAGGCGACGAGCCGCGCCGCGTCGGCGGCGTCGGCGGGGGTGACGGCGGCGGTCGCCGACGGGGCGGCGGCCTCCGGCTCACTCCACTCGACGTGCTCGGTCACGGTGTCGGCTCCTCGATGTGGTGCTGCTGGAGGTTCATACGGTTCACGCAAATCACAGGGTCCATGCAGGTCACAGGGTTCATGCAGTGCATGCAGGTCACAGGGTTCATGCAGTCCATGCAATTCACGCCGTGCTCGGAGCGGCTCATGCCGCTTCCGTTCTGTCGGCCGCCATTCCCACGGCGTCCAGCAGGGCCGTGCCGACGATGAGGTCGGCGCCGCCGAACCCGGGGTCGTCCAGCTCGGTCCCGTCGTCGACGGCGAACAGCAGTTTCTGCTCGCCCTGCCGATAGGCCGTGCCCACCGGTGGGCTGGCCGCGTGCACGGCCAGCAGCGCGACCAGGTAGGGCAGATCGGGATCCCGCCGCCGTGCCTCGGCCAGCAGGCCCGACAGCCGGCGCGGCGCGTCGGCCGGCAGGTCGAGCAGGACCATCGCCGCGGCCAGCTGCTCCTCGCTGAACCGGCTGTCGTCCGGCGTCGCGATGAGGTCGGGCTCGGGCATCTCCGCGCCCAGATGCTCCCGCTCCACGGGCGGCGTCAACAGTATGTCGACGAGATCACCCACCCGGACCGACACCGGCGTACGCAGTCCCGTCCCGCGCGCGAAGAAGGCGTCCGTGACCCGGACCGCCTGCTCCAGGGGCAACGGCAGGACGGGCGCGACGAGATGCCCGTACAGGTCGATCCCCGACGTCGTCATGGGCGTGGCGAAGGCCTGCCGGTCCTGCTCGGCGCGGAACAGCGGTCCGGCCTCCAGCAGGCGGGACTGCAGCTGGGTGTGCCGTCGGATGCAGTCCTTGACGATGTCGACGAGCTCGGCCGCGCGGCGCTTGTGCTCCGGGTCCTCGGACTCGTCGCGTGCCTTGCGGATGTTCGTGAGGATCGCGTTCTCGTGGCGGTAGCGGTCGGCGACGTGGTCCAGGGCCTCGGCGATCATGTCGGGGACGGAGTTCAGCCAGTCGACCGCCCGGACGTTGCGCCGGGTCGCGTCCAGGGCGCGGCGGAGCGTCTCGGAGTACTGCACGGTGCGGTAGCGGGCCTGCTCGGCGGCCAGCTGTGCGTCGGCGAGGCGGCCGCGGTTGATCAGCACCTCCAGCTTGACCTCGGCGGCGATCTGCGCGCTGGTCACGTCGGTGTCGAGGGCGCCGACGAGGACGTTGACCGCCTCGTCGGTCGTCCGCAGGTACACCGTGCCGCCCGGCCCCGGCACCTCTTCGATCAGCTTGAAGTCGTAGTCACGGCGGACATAGCTGCCGTCCGGCGCGAACGTGCCGTACACGGCCCGGAAGCCGCGGTCCACACTGCCGACGTTGATCAGGTTCTCCAGGACCCAGCGGGCCACCCGCTCGTGCTCGGCGACGGGGCGGCGCGGGGCCTGGGCGGCAATGCGCGGGATGAGGCGGGCGACTATCTGGTCGTGGTCGGCACCTGTGTCGAAGTCCATGTTGAGCGTGACGAGGTCGATGGCGGCGAGCGCCACCTCCGCCATGCCGTACACCGAGTACTCGCCCGCGAGGTTGGCCTTGCGCGTGTCGAGGTCGTGCAGCGGCGCGGTGCAGGCGAGCGCGCGCAGCCGCCGCGCCAGCCCCTCGTCGGCGGCCGGGCCCGGAGCCGGGCGCGGCCCCGCGCTGAGCTGGGGCGGAACACGGTCCGTCGATGCAGGCGAAGTCACGGTGCACAGACTAGGTCCTGGGTCTGACATCGACCCAAACGACGGTGCTCAGCTGGTCGAGCCGGAAAACCGGGTCGCGTTTCGTGTGCGGGTCGTCCGTGGTTGCTCGCGCCCACGCGGCGGAGCCGCATGTCGATACAGCCCCGCGTCCCTTACGGGGCGCTCGACACCCGGCGTCGGTAGACCTCCACGACCCGCTCCAGCGAGTCCTCCAGATAGACCGCGAGCAGCTTCTCCGCCTCGCCCTTCTCGCCCGTCTCCAGCGCCTGCAGGATCTGCCGGTTGCGCGCGAGATAGGGCTCGTGCAGTCGCTTCGGGTCGTCCACGACGTGGAAGGCGAGCCGCAGCTCGGCGAAGACGCTGCGCATCAGTTCGTCGGTGCGGGCGCTTCCCGCGAGGGCGACCAGTTCGCGGTGGAAGTGGATGTTGGCCGTACCCACACCTTTCCAGTCACCTTCGCGGGCCGCCCCCAGCCCCTCCTCGACCGCTGCGGCGAGCGCGTCCAGGCCGTACGGCGGCTCGCCGAGACCCCTTACGACGGCGCATTCGACGAGCCCGCGCGTGCGGTAGATGTCCTCGACGTCCTCCACGGTCAGGACCCGGACGAACACCCCCCGGTTCAGCTCGTGGACGAGCAGCCGTTCATGTGTGAGCAGTCGGAACGCCTCGCGCAGCGTGTTGCGGGAGACGCCGAGCGCACCGCCGATGCTGTCCTCGGACAGTCGGGTGCCGGGTGGGAAGAAGCCCTCGGCGATACGGCTGCGGAGGATGTCCGAGACCCGCTCCGCGGTGCTGGTGCGGCCCAGCAGGGCGCGGTCCTCGGCGAGTGGGTTCAGCTGCTCTGCCATGCCGGAATTCAATCGCAGACCACAAGAACGAACCAACATGGGTATTGAGGGATCGTTGAACAATCCTCTACGGTACTGCGCACCGGCACGGCTCACTCCCCACGCACCCTCCGTCCCCTCTCTGCGAGGTGCCCATGAGCACGACCCCTCCACCGCAGGCCCTGACCCACCCCACCACTGACGAACGCGCCGCCGATGACGGCGCGTTCGCCTGGCTGCGCGCCCTGGGTCCGCGCGGCCGCCGCGCCTTCGCGGGCGCTTTCGGCGGCTATGCCCTGGATTCGTACGACTACTTCACGCTGCCGCTGAGCATGGTCGCGCTGGCGGCGTACTTCGGCCTGGACAGCGGCCAGACCGGCCTCTTCACCACCGTCACGCTCGTCGTCTCCGCGATCGGCGGCGCCCTGGCCGGAGTGCTGGCCGACCGGATCGGCCGGGTCAAGGCGCTGATGATCACGGTGATCACCTACGCGGTCTTCACCGTCGCCTGCGGCTTCGCGCCCAACTACGAGACCCTGCTGGTCTTCCGCGCCCTCCAGGGCCTCGGCTTCGGCGGCGAGTGGGCGGTCGGCGCGATCCTCGTCGCCGAGTACGCGAGCGCCAAGCACCGCGGCCGCACCCTCGGCGCGATCCAGAGCTCGTGGGCCGTCGGCTGGGCCCTGGCCGCGATCATGTACACCGTGGTCTTCTCGGTCGCCGACGACGACCTGGCCTGGCGTGTGATGTTCTGGACCGGCGCGCTGCCCGCACTGCTCGTGATCTGGATGCGGCGCCGGGTGCACGACGCCCCCGAGGCCGTGGCCGTGCGTGAACAGAGCACCGAGAAGGGCAACTTCACCGCGATCTTCAAGCCCGGCCTGCTGCGGACGACGATCTTCGCAGGGCTGCTCTCCACCGGCGTCCAGGGCGGTTACTACACCCTCGCCACCTGGGTGCCGACCTACCTGAAGACCGAGCGCGAGCTGTCGGTCGTCGGCACCGGCGGCTATCTGACGTTCCTGATCTCGGGCGCCTTCCTCGGCTATCTGACCGGCGGTTACCTCACCGACCGGCTGGGGCGCCGGCGCAACATCTGGCTGTTCGCGCTGCTGTCGGCGGTCTGCATCCTGGCGTACGCGAACATCCCGAGCGGTGCCAACACCCTGCTGCTCGTGCTCGGTTTCCCGCTCGGGTTCTGCATGTCGGCGATCTTCAGCGGCTTCGGTTCGTACCTGAGCGAGCTGTACCCGACGGCCGTGCGCGGCACGGGACAGGGCTTCACGTACAACACCGGCCGCGCGGTGGGCGCGATCTTCCCCACCACGGTCGGTTTCCTGGCCGACAGCTGGGGTGTGGGCGGCGCGCTGGTCTTCGGCGCGATCGGCTACGGCATCGCGGCGCTGGCCCTGCTCGGACTGCCGGAGACGCGCGGGAAGGAGCTGGTGTGAACAGCACCGAGAACCGGCCACCGACCCTCATGGACGACCGCCCGCTCACCCTCGTCGACGAGCACGCGCACGCGTGGAGCCCGAAAGCCGCCCGCGACCGCTTCCGGGAGGGCCTGACGGGCCCCACGGCCGGCGTCGCGGCGGGCCACACCCAGGTCAACCTGATCTCGGTGCCCGCCGACTGGGCGTACGACATGCTGCTGTTCTGCCAGCGCAACCCCAAGCCCTGCCCGGTCCTGGACGTCACGGACGCCGGTTCCTGGACGACGCCGCTCGCCGAGGGCGCCGACCTTCGGACCGACCTGCCGCGCTACCGGGTATGGCGGGACGGCGAGTTGGTGGACGAGCCCACGGACGTGCGCGCCCATTGGCGGGACGACCTGGTGTCGTTCCTGATCGGGTGCAGCTTCACCTTCGAGTGGGCGCTGGCCGAGGCGGGCGTGCCGATCCGGCACATCGAACAGGGCCGGAACGTCCCGATGTACGTGACCAGCCGTCAGTGTCGTCCGGCGGGGCGGCTGCACGGACCGATGGTGGTGTCGATGCGCCCCGTGCCGCCCCAGCACGTGAGGGCGGCGCTCCGGGAGACAGGTCTGCTCCCGGCGGTGCACGGCAGCCCGGTGCACTGCGGCGATCCTTCGGCGCTCGGCATCGCCGACCTGGGCCGCCCCGACTTCGGCGATCCGGTGGACGCCGAGCCGGACGACATCCCGATGTTCTGGGCCTGTGGGGTGACCCCGCAGGCCGCGGTGATGGCCTCGCGCCCGCCGTTCGCCATCACCCACGCGCCGGGCCAGATGTTCCTGACCGACGCCCGCGACGAGCAGTACCGCATCGTCGCCTGACCGAGGAAACGACGGGACACATGACCTCCATCGATCTCAACGCCGACCTCGGCGAGGGCTTCGGCCGCTGGCAGCTCACCGACGACGAACGCCTGCTGTCCGTCGTCACCAGCGCCAACGTGGCCTGCGGCTTCCACGCCGGGGACGCGGCCACCATGCGGCGGGTGTGCGAGCAGGCGGCCGAACGCGGGGTACGGATCGGCGCCCAGGTCTCCTACAGAGATCTGGCGGGGTTCGGGCGGCGCGCGATGGACGTGCCGCCCGGCGAGCTGGCGGCCGAAGTGGCCTACCAGATCGGCGCCCTGGAGGTCTTCGCGCGGGCGGCGGGCACGCGCGTGTCGTACGTCAAACCGCACGGCGCGCTCTACAACCGCGTCGTGCACGACGAGGAGCAGGCCGGCGCGGTCGTCGACGGCGTGCTCCTGGCGGACGACACGCTTCCCGTGCTCGGCCTGCCCGGCTCGCGGTTGCTGGAGCTGGCCGCGAAGGCCGGACTTCCGGCCGTCACGGAGGCGTTCGCGGACCGCGCGTACACCGACCGGGGCACGCTCGTGCCGCGCGGCCAGGACGGCGCCGTGGTCACCGACCCGGAGGCCGTCGTGGAGCGCTCGGTGGGCCTGGCCCGCTCGGGCGTGGTCACCGCCCGCTCCGGGGCATGGGTCGAGGTACGCGCGCGTTCCCTGTGCCTGCACGGCGACACGCCGGGCGCCGTCGAGCTGGCCCGCAGGGTGCGGGCGCGGCTGGAGGAGTCGGGTGTCCGGGTGGAGGCCTTCGTATGAGGGTGCTGCCGGTCGGCGACGACGCCCTGCTCGTCGAGGTGTCCTCGGGCGAGGAGGCCCGGGCGCTGCACACGGAGCTGCTGCGGCGCCGCGCCGAGGGCGCGCTGTCGGTCCGCGAGATCGTCCCCGCGGCCCGGACGGTCCTGCTCGACGGGCTCGCCGACCCGGCCCGCCTCGCGTCCGAGCTGACCACCTCGCCGGTGCCTCCCGCTCCCCCACGCGCGCGTGACGTCGTCGAACTCCCGGTGCGCTACGACGGCCCGGACCTGGCCGACGTCGCCGCGCACTGGGGTGTGTCCGCGCGGGAGGTGGCCCGTATCCACGCGGGCACCGAGTTCAGCGTCGCCTTCTGCGGTTTCGCCCCCGGCTTCGGCTACCTCACCGGCCTGCCGCCGCGCTACGACGTGCCGCGCCGGGCCACCCCGCGCACGGCCGTCCCCGCGGGTGCGGTGGCGCTGGCGGGCCCGTACACGGGCGTGTACCCGCGCTCCTCGCCGGGCGGCTGGCAGCTGATCGGCACCACGGACACCGTGCTGTGGGACCACACGCGGGTGCCGGCCGCGCTGTTGTCGCCGGGCACGCGCGTGCGCTTCGCCCCGGTGGGGAGCTCATGACCGACCGTGCGCTGTCCGTCGTCCGCGCCGGAGCGCTCACCACCGTGCAGGATCTCGGCCGTCCCGGACACGCCCACCTCGGCGTGCCCCGCTCGGGCGCGCTCGACGGGCCCGCGGCGGCTCTCGTCAACCGGCTCGTCGGCAACGCCCCGGAGGCGGCCGTGCTGGAGACCACGCTCAACGGCTGCACGCTGCGGCCCCGTTCGGCCGTCACCGCGGCGATCGGCGGCGCGCCCTGCCGGGTCACGGTGGACGGACGTCCGGTCGCCTGGGGCGCCCCGGTGCACGTCCCCGCCGGCGCGGTCCTGGCCGTGGGAGCGGCCGTCTCAGGTGTACGGAGCTATGTGGGCGTTTCCGGCGGCATCGCCGTCGAGCCGGTCCTCGGCAGCCGCTCCACCGACCTGCTGTCCGGGCTCGGTCCACCGCCCCTCACCGACGGCGCGGTCCTTCTCCTGGGCCGGCCGACGCAGCGGCACGTACGCGTGGACGTCGCCCCGCAGCCGGCACCCCCCGCCGAACTCGTCCTGCGCGTGACGCCCGGCCCGCGCGACGACTGGTTCACGCCAGGGGCCCTGCGCGCCTTCACCTCCCGCGTGTACCGCGTCTCCCCGTCGAGCAATCGCATCGGGCTGCGCACCGAGGGCCCGGCCCTGGAACGGGCGCTCACCCGCGAACTCCCCAGCGAGGGCGTGGTCCTGGGCTCGGTCCAGGTACCGCCCGACGGCCGGCCGGTCGTGTTCCTCGCCGACCACCCGACGACGGGCGGCTACCCGGTGATCGCCGTCGTCCGCGCGGCCGACCTCCCGGCCGCCGCACAGGCGGTACCGGGCACGCCGGTCCGCTTCGTGGCCGTACGTCGCCGCTGACGCCCGCCACAACCCGCCACGCGCACGCGCTCCCCGCCACATCCCGCCACGCGCACGTGCGCCCCGCCACAACCCGTCACGCACGCGTGCGCCACGGCACTCCCGCCACGCACGCGTGCTCTACGCCGCCTCCGGTGCCGGCTCCTGGACCGGGCGCTGTCCCGGCACAGGCACCGACAACCCCTCCGGCAGCAACAGGTGCTCCGGCACGGACCGGTGCTCGGGGACCAGCCGATGTCCGGCCACCGGCCGATGCTCCGGCGGCGCCGACACATGCCCGGACGCCGACACATGCCCGGGCAGCACCACCGAATCGGGCGCCGCCCGATGCCCGGCCGCCCCCACGCCCTCCGGCATCGCCAACGCGGCCAGCGCCATGGAGACCGCCTGTGCCGCTCGCCGGTCGAGCCGGTCGCTGGTGCCCTTTGCTCGGTGCCGCATCTCGACGGTGGCGAGGCGCACCAGCTGGGGCAGCAGGTCGTTGCACCGCCGGATCACCCAGGCGGTACCCGCGGTGGCCAGCCACAGCAGGCTCGCCGACTTGGTGGGCGGCGCGAACTCGGGCTCGGGCGAGGGCGCCGTGTGCGTCGCGATGCCCCGGTGCGCCAGCATCGCGTGGAAACGCAGGGCGATCTGCCGGTGCCCGCGCTCCCCGGGATGCAGCCGGTCCGCGCTCCACATCGCACGGTCCATGATCCAGGGGTCGTCGACCGCGTGCAGATGCACGGCGCCGTACCGCTCGGACAGCGTGTGAACGACCGTGTTGACGGCCCGCTGCCGCCGGGCCAGCGGATGGCCCAGGACCGCCGGCAGTCCCAGCATCGTGCCCGGGTCGGGCAGGCAGGCCGTGAGGACGGCCGTGCCCTGGCGGGTGAACGACGCGTAGACCTTGTCGAGGCGTTCGGCGATCTTCTCGATGTCGAAGGTGCTGCGCAGTGTGTCGTTGACACCCACGAGGACGGACGCGACGTCGGGCCGCAGGTCCAGAGCGGCGGGCAGCTGGGTCTCCAGCACGTCCCGCGTCTGCGCCCCGCTCACCGCGAGGTTGGTGAACTCGGCGGACGGTTCGGACAGCCCGCCGGCGAGCAGCGCGGCCCAGCCGCGCCACCCGTTCCCCACGCGGTCGCCCACCCCCTCGCTCAGGGAGTCCCCGAGGGCGACGTAACGGAGCGATCTCATGCCGCGCCCTCCGCACGCACGAAGGGACGAGCCGGCAGAGCGGCGTCGTGCGCGGTGAGGAAGGCGTCCACCGCCGTGCCCCAGCCGAAGCACTCCGCACGCGCGCGTGCCGCCTCCCGGCGCTCACGCTCCGGACGGTCGAGGATCATCTCCACGGCGTCCGCGAAGGCGTCCCCGTTGTCCGCCGCGGTGGCACCGGCGGAACCGATCACCTCCGGCAGCGCGGAGGACGCGCTCGCCACCACGGGCGTGCCGCAGGCCATGGCCTCCAGTGCGGCGAGCCCGAACGTCTCGGCGGGCCCGGGAGCCAGGGCGACGTCGGCGGAGGCCTGGAGCGCGCCGAGCAGGCTGCGGTCGGCGACGTGCCCGAGGAAGGTCACCGGCAGGTCGCGCTCCTGGGCCCGCTTCTCCAGCCCCGCGCGCAGCGGGCCGTTCCCTGCCACCACGAGCACGGCGCGCACTCCACGCCGGCGCAGCGACTCCAGGGCGTCCAGCGCGGTGCCGGGCCGCTTCTCCACGGAGAGCCGGGAGCACATCACCAGCAGCGTTTCGTCGGCCCGCGCGTGGGTGGCGCGCAGGGCGGCGTCGCGCATGGTGGGACGGCGGTTCATCAGGTCGACGCCCAGCGGTGCCCGTACGACGTTGCGGGCGCCGATCCGCACGAACTCGCGCTCGGCGAACTCCGTGGTGCACACGACCCTGGAGTAGGTGTGTGCCGTACGGAGGTTGAGGGCGTCGGCGGCGCGCCGGGACAGGTTCTCCGACAGGCCCCAGGTGCGCAGTACGCCGTCGGCGGTCTCGTGGGAGACCATCACGGCGGGGACGCGGGCACGACGGGCCCACTTGCCGGTCCAGCGCAGCGTGGTGCGGTCGGAGACCTCCAGGCGGTCGGGGGCGAGCTCCTCCAGGAGGGACGCGACCCGGCGCTTGTCGATGAGCACGCGGTAGCCGCCGGTGCCGGGCAGCATCGGGCCGGGCAGGGTGATCACACGGCCCTGCTCGGTCTCGCAGTCGCTGTACCGCTCACCCGGCACGATCAGGACGGGATCGTGGCCCGCCAGTTTGAAGCCCTTGCCCAGCTCGCGCAGCGCGGTGCGCAGCCCCCCGGAGGCGGGCGCGACGAAGTTCGCGAGCCGGACGATCCGCAGGCCGGTCATGCCGCCACCACCGTCCGGCGCGCGGCGACGACGTCCTTGTAGTGCCCGATCAGCTGGTCGCCGATGGCCGCCCAGGTGCGGCCGTCGACGGTGGCGTGTCCGGCGGCACCGTACGCGGCCCGCAGCGCCGGGTCGGCGACCAGGGACTGCACGGCGTCGCGTACGGCGTCGGCGTCCCGCGGCGGCACCAGCAGGCCGGTGCGTCCGTGGTCGACCAGGTCGAGCGGACCGCCCGCGGCGGGCGCGACGACCGGCACACCGCTGGCCATGGCCTCCTGCACGGTCTGGCAGAAGGTCTCGAACGGGCCCGTGTGGGCGAAGATGTCGAACGAGGCGAAGATCCGGGCGAGGTCGTCCCCGCCGCGGCGGCCGAGGAAGACCGCTCCGGGCAGCGCCTCGGCGAGCGCGGGCTGGCTCGGCCCGTCGCCGACGATGACGACCTTCACGCCCGCCAGGCGGCACACGCCGGAGAGCAGCTCGATGTGCTTCTCCGGGGCGAGGCGCCCGACGTAGCCGACGATGACCTCGCCGTTCGGGGCGAGTTCGCGGCGCAGCTTCTCGTCGCGGAGCTCGGGGCGGAAGCGGGCGGTGTCCACGCCGCGTGCCCACAGCTTGAGCCGGGGCACCCCGTGGGCCTGCAGGTCGTTCATGGACGCGCTGGACGGGACGAGAGTGAGGTCGGCGGCGGAGTGGACGGACCGTATGCGCCGCCAGGCCGCGGCCTCGCCGGCACCCATGTAGGTGCGGGCGTATCCGGCCAGGTCGGTCTGGTAGACGGCGACGGCGGGGATACCGAGCCGGGCGGCGGCGGCCATGCCGCGCACGCCGAGGACGAAGGGGCTGGCCAGGTGCACGATGTCGGGCTGGTGCTGGATCAGCGCGGCGGCGAGGCGCCGGCTGGGGAGCGCGACCCGGACCTGGGGATAGCCGGGGAGCGGGAGGGAGGGGACATGGACGACGGGGCAGGGCGCCATGGAGGCGGCTGCCTTGTTCCCGGGAGCGGGAGCCGGTGCGACGACGAGGGGCGCGTGACCGCGATCGACGAGGTGTCGGGCGGTCTGGAGCGCGCAGTGGGCCACGCCGTTCACATCGGGGGGAAAGGATTCGGTCACGATGACGACACGCATACCCGTGTTGTCGCCGTGCTGGACGTGGCCGCGTCAAAGTGGATCTTTCCGAACGACAAACGTCCCATGAGCGTTCCGCTGCGCACCCGGGCGGGTCAGGTCGCGTCCATGCGCGCCTGACCCGCTGGTCATCCCGTGTTCACCCGGCGGGCGGATCTCCGCGAGTTTCACAGGGTGAACACATGTCCCGGGCGCCGGTCAGCCGGTGGTCGTGTCGGGTCCGATGCGGCTGCGTACGGCCGTCTGGACCTCGGCCTCCTCGGCCGGATCGGCGGCGAGCCGGCGCAGTCGCTCGACGACGCGCGCGTCCCCGGTCTCGGCGTGCCGGGCGGCGATCTCGCGGGTGGTCTCCTCGCAGTCCCAGAGGCACTCGACGGCGAATCCGGACGGGAAGGAGGGATCGGTGGCGGCGAGCGCACGGGCGGTGCGTCCGCGCAGGTGGGAGGAGGCGGTCTCGCGGTAGATGTGGCGCAGCACGGGGGCGGCGCAGGCGATGCCGAGCCGTCCGGTGCCGTCGACGAGGGTCCACAGGGTCGGGGCGTCGGGGCCCTCGCCCCGTACGGCCTCCCGCAGCGCGGCGAGGACGAGGTCCTTGTCCCCGGCGGCGCCCCGGCAGGCGAGCATGCGTCCGGCGGCGGCGCCCAGCGGATCGGGCCGTCGGGCCCAGCCGCGCGCACGGTCGACGGCGGCGACGCTGCGCATCCGCTCGAAGGCGTCCACAGCGGCCTCCACGACGGCCGACGAGCCGGTGACGACGGCCGCTTCGATCAGGTCGAGGGCCTCCGGGTCGTTGCTGTCGGCGAGGTAACGCAAGGCAGTACAGCGGGCTCCGTCGATGCCGTCCTTGGCGGCGGCGACGATCTCCGGCCGGTCCTCGGGGCCCGCGACGGCCATGAGGCACCGTGCGGCGGGCACATGGAGCGCGACACCGCGCTCGATGCCCTGTTGAGCCCACTCGAAGACCGCCTGCACGCTCCACCCCGGACGGGGCCCGGTAGGTCGCATCTGCCGCTGCCAGCGGTCGAAACAGCCGGCCTCCTGAGCGGCACGCACACGCGTGGCGATCGATTCGCGCGGATCATCGGCCCACAGCCGCCATGGCCGTGGCTCAAAAGCATCGCGTACGGCGACGGCCAGCTCGGCCTCGCCCTCGGGATCGCTGGAGAAGCGCGCGAGCACGGGCGCGGCGAGGGCGCGCAGCCCGGTGTCGTCGTCCCTGAGCGCGAGTTCGTCCAGCGCCCAGGCCCAGTTGGAGCCCGTGGCGGCGTACCTGCGCAGCAGTGCGAGGGCGTCCCGCCTGCCGTAGGAGGCGAGGTGGCCGAGGACGGCGAGGGTCAGCCCGGTGCGTGACTCCTCGGTGTCGAGGGCGTCCTCGACGTCGAAGAGGTGAGCCTCGATCTCGTCCAGCTCGCCGTTCAGATCGAGGTAGAGACGGGCGTAGTACAGGGAGCGGTTCTCCACCTGCCAGTCGTGGCGGGGGTCCCGCAGCACGCAGTGGTTCAGCGCCGCGAGCGCCTCGGCCCGCGGGGCGGTGAGCGCGTGCAGTGTGCCGTCGCCGCGGCCCCGCTGGAGCAGGCCGAGCAGCGTACCGCTGGGCGCTATGACCGGTTCGAACATGGGAAACAGCCTCACATCAAGCGTCGACGCAACCGGGGTTCTTGCTTCACCTGGCCGCGTGACAACACGTCGGGGCGCCCGCCGTTTCCTGCTTGCTGTAGACCATCTTCCTCTGCCTCTCGTAGGTGGCCCATGCGGACCGGATCACGGCCCGCGCGGTGCGGCAACACCTGCCCAGCCATCGCGTCCGTGAATCACGACGTCATGATGACTCGGCACTTCCATCTGCCGCGACCGAAATTTCGGCGGCCCTGTACCGCCTCCCCCGTTTTCTGTGTTTTCGCTGGTCGGAGCGTTCGGCTCAGTGAGCGCCGAACAGTTCGAGCAGTTTCGTCTTGGCGAACATGCGGGCGGTGTCGATGGCCGAGGGAGTGCCCGCGGCCGGGTCGGCGCCGCCTTCCAGAAGAGCCTTGATCACTTCCGTCTCACCCTTGAAGACCGCGCCGGCGAGTGGCGTCTGGCCTCGGTCGTTGACACGGCTGGCCTCGGCGCCCCGGGCGAGCAGGGCGCGCACCGCTTCGGCATGGCCGTGATAGGCGGCGAGCATCACCAGGGAGTCGCCGCGGTCGTTGGTGAGGTTGGCCGGAACGCCCGCGTCGACGTACTCCACAAGCGCCTCGGTCTGCCCCTGCCGGGCCAGATCGAAGATCTTGGTCGCCAGCTCCACGACCTCGGGGTCGGGGGCATCAGTCATCGGCCGGACCGCCTCTCACTACGAACACGGGGACTGCTGGGTACTGCCGGGCACTGCTGGTTCCTGCGGGGAGCAAGGGTACGGCCGGCGAGCGGTGCTCGGCCGTACGAGTGATTCGCCAGCGTACTGGCTAGCGCGGCACATGACCCGATACGCCCGAGGCAAAGATCATCGCAGACACAGCCGGACACGACACCCAAGCTCATCCGGTCAAGGACACTCCGCCACCTGGGGGAAATTTGCTGAATTTCACCCAGTTGCACCTTTTATCGTATGGATACATCCTGTGAGCCTGGAAGTACTCATGGTGACTGTCCCCACAATCCAGGAGCACTCACATGATCCTCTCCATCTCAGGCGTCGTTCTGCTCGGCATCGTCGTCTTCATCTTCTTCCGCAAGGACGGGCTGAAGGCGTCGCACGCCCTGATCTCGGCCCTGTTCGGCTTCTATCTGGCAAGCACGGCCATCGCCCCGAGCATCAAGGCCGGCGGCGAGAGTCTCGCGAGCCTCCTGGGCGGCATCCAGTTCTGACGCCGCTCCACCCGCCCGTACGCACCTGTAGGAGACAGCAGTGGCCCGCCGCCCCCTCCCCCGCATCCTGAGCACAGGCAGCGCGCAGATCGCCCGAAGCCGGGACATGGCCCGGGCACAGATCGCCCGAAGCCGGGAGCTGGCCCGGACGGCGAGCGACAGCGCCTCTGACGTCCTCCATCCACTGATCACGATCACCCGTGGTCTGCGCCGGCTGGCCTCGGCCGGGCGGCGCAGATGGGCCGAGACCCCCAAGGACAAGCGCGGTCCGCTGCTGTTCCTGGTGGCCTCGGTGATCCTGGTCGTGGCGCTCGTTCCGTACGGGCCGCTGCTCGCCGTCATCACCCTGATGGCGGCGGCAGCCTGGCAGGGCCGGGACCGGGGTCCGTCGACTCCCGAGGGCCCCGACGAGTCCCAGCTGGAGCGGCTGAGGGCGCTGTACGAGGCGCTGGTCCCGTACTTCTCCGCGGCCGAGGACCCGGCACCGCTGTACACCCACGGCGGCGAGTGGCAGAAGGCCTTCCCCGAGTACGACTTCGACGGCACGGGCCGGGTCAGCCGGCTCCTCGTCCGCTACCCCGCCTACTTCACCGACGGCGAGGCGCAGGCCCGCGCGCGGATCGAGCACCTGCTGACGACGAAGTCCGGCCGCGGCCGCGAGTACCACTTCGACTGGGACGAGGAGGGCAACGAGCTCATGGTCAGCGTCCTCGCTCCGCTGCCCACGGACATCGCCGCCCAGCGCTTCGTCACGGCCCCCGGCGAGACGGTCCTCGGCTTCACCGACCCGAGCCGGACGCAGCGCACGCTGCCCCTCACCCATGGTGTGGAGCAGCGCGACGTACCCCCGGTCGTCTGGCGCACCGGCATCCGCTCCACCGAGCCGCACCTGCTGGTCATGGGCCAGCCGGGCACCGGCACCTCGACCCTGATGCGCTCCATCGCGCTCCAGGCCCTCCAGTACGGCGACGTCGTCATCGTCGAGGGCGGCAGCACCGGCGAGTACGCCTGCCTGACCGGACGGGACGGCGTCCTGGCCGTCGAGTGCGGGCTGGCCGGGGCGATCGCCAGCATGGAGTGGGCGGCGACCGAGACGGAGCGGCGCCTGATCGCCGTGAACCGGGCCCGGCAGGCCGGCAACCCGCCGCCGGACGACACCAAGCGCCCGCTGTGGCTCCTGTTGGACCGCCCGACCGCGTTCTCCCACCTCGCCTCGACGGACGGCCGCCGGGACCCGCAATCGCTGCTCCAGGTGCCCCTCCGGCACGGCCGCGCGGCGAACGTCACGGTGGTCGTGGCCGAGCAGTGGGACGCCATGGACGCGCTGTCCGACGCGGTACGGCAGCACACACGCGCGCGTGTCGTGCTCGGCGCCGCGACGGCCCAGCAACTGGAGTCGGCCCTGGGCGCCCCTCCGCACACCACGCCGGTCGCCGACGTGCCGCCCGGCCGGGGCTACGCCCGCCTCGGCACCGGCGCCGTCCACCGCCTTCAGGTCCCGGCGACTCCGGACCCCTACGACGACGCGACGAGCGACGCCCACCGCCAGGCCGTACTGGAGCTACTGCCGGAGCGGACGACGCCGGTGGAGGTGGAGGCGCTGCCGAAGATGGCGAAGCCGCAGCAGCAGCCTGAGCCGGTACCGGCCGAGGCCGTCGTGGCCGAGACCTCATAGCACCCGTCGGAATAGCACCCGTCGGACCTCACAGCGCCGTTCGCAGCCCGCGCGGTCCGAGTGCCGTCCCGCAGGCCGGCGCCCCCGACGTCGTTCACGCCACGAACGGCCTCGCCGCGTCGCCACTCCCGGAAACCCCGCTCTCCACCAGCCGAGCCGCCGCGGCCAGCCGCACCGCGGCCTCCTCCGCCACGGCGCCCCCCACGGTGAACGGCAGCCGCACATACCCCTCGAAGGCCCCGTCCACCCCGAAGCGAGGCCCGGACGGCACCCGAACCCCCACCCGCTCCCCCGCTTCCGCGAGCCGCGAGCCCGACAGGCCGCCCGTGCGCACCCACAGCGTGAGCCCGCCCTGCGGCACCTCGAACTCCCACTCGGGCAGCTCCCGTCGGACGGCCGCCACGAGCGCGTCCCGGTTCTCGCGAGCCTGCGCACGCCGCAGCTCCACCGCCTGCTCCCAACCTCCCGTGCCGAACAGCCAGTTCACGGCCAGCTGCTCCAGCACGGGCGTGCCCAGGTCGGCGTAGGCGCGCGCCGCCACCAGACTGCGGATCACGTCGGGAGCCGCCCGCACCCAGCCGATCCGCATCCCCGCCCAGAAGGCCTTGCTGGCCGAGCCGACGGTGATCACGGTCGACCCGGCGGGGTCGAAGGCGCAGACGGTCCGCGGCATGTCCAGGTCCGGGTCGAGCCACAGCTCGCTCATCGTCTCGTCGGCGACCAGTACCGTCCCCGCCGACCGTGCCGCGTCGACCAGCTTGCGCCGCTGGTCCTCGTCGGCCAGCGCCCCGGTCGGGTTGTGGAAGTCGGCGACGACATAGGCGAGCCGGGGCGCGGCCTCCCGCAGCACCTGCCGCCAGCGGTCCACGTCCCAGCCGGCCAGCCCCCCGGCCATGGCGACGGGCACGAGCCGGGCGCCCGCCTCCCGCATCAGCTGGAGGATGTTGGCGTACGACGGCGACTCGACGGCGATCCGCTCCCCGCGCCCCGCGAACAGATGGCAGATCGCGTCCATGGCGCCCATCGCCCCGGTCGTCACCATGATCTGCTCGGGCATGGTCGGAATCCCGCGCTGCGTGTACCGGTCGGCGATCATCGACCGCAGCGCGGGCAGCCCGGCCGGATAGTCGCCGTGGGTGTGGGCGTACGGCGGCAGCTCCTCCAGGGCGCCCTGGACGGCACGGGTCAGCCACGGCTCGGGCGCGGGCAGCGCCGCGGTGCCCAGGTCGATGACCGAGCCGAGCGCCTCGGGCGGCAGCGGCTCAAGCCCGCGCGCGGGCAGGGGGTTCCCGGCCGGTACGGCGGTCCAGCTGCCGGCTCCCCGCCGCGACTCCAGGAACCCCTCACTGCGCAAGGCCTCGTAGGCCGCGGCCACCGTCGTACGGCTCACGGACAGCGACAGGGCCAGTTCCCGCTCGGCGGGCAGCCGCGCGGCGACCGGGACGCGGCCCTCCAGGACGAGCAGCCGGATGCCGTCGGCCAGCGCCCGGTACGCGGGCGGGCGTTTGCTGCCGGGCCCGGCGGGGCGATCCTGCTGAGAGGTGAGGAGCCGGGCGAGTTGCGCGGCCCCCACCGCGGAAGTCCACTGCGCCATGATTTCCAGTCCACCTTCTCCGAATTGGCCATGGATGGCATGGCAACCCAAGCCACAGGGTGTCATGCATCAGGCCACTACCACCACAGGGGGGGCACGTTTTGTCCACGCAGGGACGTCTCACACAGCGGCTCACGCAGGGGCATCTCCTACGACGGCTGGCACAGCTCTACCTCGGGCTCGCGCTGTACGGCGTGAGCTCGGCACTGCTCGTCGAGGCAGGCCTGGGCCTGGAGCCCTGGAACGTGCTGCACCAGGGCCTCGCCGAGCTCACCGGCCTCACGATCGGCGTCGTCTCGATCATCATCGGCGCGGCGGTGCTGCTCCTGTGGATCCCGTTGCGCCAGCGCCCGGGTCTCGGCACCGTCTCCAACGTCTTCGTGGTCGGCATCGCCCTGGACGGCGCCCTCGCCCTGCTCCCCGAGGCGCACTCCCTGGCCGTGCGGATCCCGCTGCTCGTGGCGGGAATCGTGCTCAACGGCGCGGCGACCGGCCTGTACATCGCCGCTCGCTTCGGCCCCGGGCCCCGGGACGGCCTGATGACCGGCCTGCACCAGCGCACCGGCCGCTCGATCCGCCTGATGCGTACGGCCGTCGAGATCGCGGTCGTGGCGACCGGCTTCGCCCTGGGCGGCACCGTCGGCGTGGGCACCCTCCTGTACGCGGTGTCGATCGGCCCGCTCGCCCAGCTCTTCCTGCGCGTGTTCGCCGTTCCCCCGGCATCGGACGGAAGCACGGTCGTTGCCACCGGGCAACCCCGGCGCGCGATACTGCGTCCGTGAGCACCACGCGGATACGCCACCCCTACCTCGACCACCCCGGCCCCATCCCCTTCGCCCACCGGGGCGGGGCGGCGGACGGCCTGGAGAACACCGCGCTGCAGTTCCGGCGGGCGGTCGAAACGGGCTACCGGTACATCGAGACCGACGTCCACACCACCCGCGACGGCAAGCTCGTCGCCTTCCACGACTCGACCCTGGACCGGGTGACGGACGGAGCGGGCCGGATCGCCGACCTGCCCTGGGACGACGTACGGCAGGCGCGCGTGGCCGGCAAGGAGCCGGTGCCCCTCTTCGAGGAGCTCCTGGAGACCTTCCCCGAGGTGCGCTGGAACGTCGACCTCAAGGCGGAGCCGGCCCTGCACCCGTTCCTGGAGCTGATCGAGCGTACGAACGCCTGGGACCGCATCTGCGTCGGCTCCTTCTCCGAGGCCCGTGTCATCCGCGCCCAGCGCCTGGCCGGCCCGCGTCTTGCGACGTCGTACGGCACCCGGGGCGTCCTCAACCTGCGGCTGCGCTCCTGGGGAGTGCCGGCCGCGCTGCGCCGTTCGGCGGTCGCCGCCCAGGTGCCCGAGGTCCAGTCCGGCATCCATGTGGTGGACCAGCGCTTCGTACGGGCCGCCCACGCGCGCGGGCTCCAGGTGCACGTGTGGACCATCAATGATCCCGATGCGATGCACCGGCTCCTGGACCTGGGCGTCGATGGCATCATGACCGATCACATCGACACGTTGCGCAAGGTCATGGAGGACCGGGGCGTCTGGGTCTGACCCGGTCTCCGGCGCCGCCCTCGCGCGGGATCACGGGGAAGCGAGGGCACGGGGTGGGGACCGATACCGTGCGAACCGACGCGGCCGACGAGGCCGCGGGACGGCGGCGCGAGCAGCGCGGCTGGTACTTCTACGACTGGGCGTGCTCCGTCTACTCGACGAGCGTGCTCACCGTGTTCCTGGGCCCGTATCTGACATCGGTCGCCGAGGAGGCTGCGGACGCGGACGGATTCGTCCACCCCTTGGGCATCCCGGTGCGTGCGGGCTCGTTCTTCGCGTACTCGGTGTCCCTGTCGGTCATCGTGGCCGTCCTGGTGATGCCCCTGGTGGGCGCCGCCGCCGACCGCACCGGCCGTAAGAAGCCCCTGCTCGCGATCGCCGCCTATGTGGGAGCGACCGCCACCACGGCCATGTTCTTCCTGGGCGGCGAGCGCTATCTGCTCGGTGGCGTCCTGCTGATCGTGGCCAACGCGGCCCAGTCGGTCGCGATGATGCTCTACAACTCCTACCTTCCGCAGATCGCCCCGCCCGAGGAGCGCGACGCGGTCTCCTCCCGGGGCTGGGCCTTCGGCTACGCGTCGGGCTCGCTGATGCTGATCGTGAACCTGGTCCTGTACCTGGCGCACGACTCCTTCGGCGTCTCGGAGAGCACCGCTGTGCGCATCTGTCTGGCGTCGGCGGGCCTGTGGTGGGGTGCGTTCGCGATCATCCCGCTCCGGCGGCTGCGCGACCGCCGGTCCACCGGCGAGCGGACCGGGAAGACGCCGGGCGCGATGGGCTTCAGGCAGCTCGCGGCGACCATCCGCGACATGCGCCGCCACCCGCTGACGCTCGCCTTCCTGCTCGCCTACCTGATCTACAACGACGGCATCCAGACTGTGATCTCCCAGGCGTCGATCTACGGCTCCGAGGAACTGGGCCTCGGGCAGTCCACGCTGATCGGCGCCGTGCTGCTGGTCCAGGTGCTGGCGGTGGCGGGCGCGCTGGGGATGGGGCGGCTGGCCCGGATCTACGGCGCCAAGCGGACGATCCTCGGCTCGCTGATCGCATGGACGGTGACGCTGGCGGCAGGGTACTTCCTGCCGGCCGGGGCGCCGGTCTGGTTCTTCGTGCTCGCGTCCGGCATCGGGCTGGTCCTGGGCGGCAGCCAGGCCCTGTCCCGGTCCCTGTTCTCGCACCTCGTCCCTCCGGGGAAGGAGGCGGAGTACTTCTCGGCGTACGAGCTCAGCGACCGCGGTATGAGCTGGCTGGGGCCCCTGCTGTTCGGGCTCACCTACCAGCTGACCGGAAGCTATCGGGACGCGATCATCTCCCTGGTGGCCTTCTTCATCATCGGATTCGCCCTGCTCGCGAGGGTTCCGGTGCGCCGGGCGATCAGCGACGCGGGGAACCCGGTGCCGACAACGATTTAGCGTTCCGAGTGAAAGGGCGGTAGTGTACGCGTTTGGCCTGCCAGGCGTACCGTTACTGCGCGTCAAAGATGCCGAAACGCTGGGTTACATCTGCTAGCAGATGTGACAAACCGGGCGCCGGTGGGTACGACATTGGTCAGCAAGGCTGAGGCTACAAACGGCGACACACGACCCGGAACGTGACACGGAACGGGAATCTTTACCGCCGACCGGACGTTGACCGGATGACGACGACAGCGACACCTGTCCTGTGGGCGACAAGCCCGGGAGGCACGATTCATGAGTGAGCGAGCTCTTCGCGGCACGCGCCTCGTGGTGACCAGCTACGAGACGGACCGCGGCATCGACTTGGCCCCGCGCCAGGCCGTGGAGTACGCATGCGAGAAGGGGCACCGGTTCGAGATGCCCTTCTCGGTCGAGGCGGAGATTCCGCCGGAGTGGGAGTGCAAGGTCTGCGGGGCCCAGGCACTCCTCGTGGACGGCGATGGCCCAGAAGAAAAGAAGGGCAAGCCCGCGCGTACACATTGGGACATGCTGATGGAGCGGCGTACCCGCGAGGAACTCGAAGAGGTCCTCGAGGAACGTCTTGCGGTACTGCGCTCCGGGGCGATGAACATCGCAGTTCACCCCCGGGACAGCCGCAAGTCCGCATAGTCCCAGCGCGGCTTGGGTGCACTTACCAGGTAACGCGTACAACCGCGGGCGCCGTACGTCATCACGACGTACGGCGCCCGCGGTTTCGTGTGCCCGGATCCGGGCGGGACCCGACCCGGCACTCGGCGTTTCCGGGCGGGACCCGGCACCCGGCGTTCGTGTGCGGGGCTCGGCCCGGCACGGAAGCGGGCTCAGCCCATCAGCGGCGGCCGCGGCTCCTGCGGTGCGTCCCCCGGCTCGTCCCGGATGACCTCACCCTGCACGACCTTGCCGTCGGGGCGGTGAATCCGAGCCTGCTGAAAGGCGTCGCCGAGCGAACCGGAGCCCGCCTCGCGGAGCTTGCGGTCGAAGGTCCGCTCGGCGTACCCGCTCAGGGCCTTCTGGACCGGCGGGATCAGCAGGAGCAGGCCCACCGCGTCCGAGATCAGGCCCGGCAGCATGATCAGCAGGCCGCCCAGCATCATCAGACCGTTGCCGCCGCCGCTCGACGGGGTGCCGCCGCGCTGCATCGCCTCGTTCAGCGCCTGGAAGGCCCGCCGGCCCGCTCGCTTGATCACCACGGAGCCGAGCACGAGACCGGCGAGAAGCAGCAGGAACACCGTGAGCCCGCCCACCGCGTCCGCGACGACGGTCAGCAGCCAGATCTCCAGCACCAGCCACGCGGCGATGCCCAGCGGCAGGAAGGTACGCAGCCGGGAACGCCGGGGTCGGGCGGGATACGTCGGGGTCGGTGCACCACTCGTCATGCGTCCAGTGTGCCTGGGCCCGGCTCAGAGCGGGATAAGCGGCCGGCCGACGCCTGAACCGCGCACGGGGGTCGGCGCCCGCCGTGCGGTCCCGGAGCTACTTCTGGGGCGGCGGCTGCGACGGTGAGGACTGCTTGGAGCGGCCCAGCAGCTTGCCCACCCGCTCCTGCGCCCCCCAGGTCGTGACCCGCCACAGCGCCTCGACCAGGATGTCGCGGCTCATCTTCGAGTCACCGAGCTCCCGCTCGACGAAGGTGATCGGCACCTCGACGACGTGGTAGCCGGCCTTGACCGCGCGGCGGGCGAGGTCGACCTGGAAGCAGTAGCCCTGGGAGGCGACGTCGTCGAGGCCGAGGCCCTCCAGGGTCTCGCGGCGGAAGGCGCGGTAGCCGCCGGTGATGTCGCGCAGGGGGAGGTCCAGGGCGACGCGCGAGTACAGGCTGCCGCCGCGGGAGATGAACTCCCGGGACTTGGGCCAGTTCACGACCCGGCCGCCGGGCACCCAGCGGGAGCCGAGGACGAGGTCGGCGCCCTTGAGGGCGGTCAGCAGGCGGGGCAGTTCCTCGGGCTGGTGGGAGCCGTCGGCGTCCATCTCGATCAGGACGCCGTAGTCGTGCTCGATGCCCCAGCGGAAGCCCGCGAGGTAGGCCGCGCCGAGGCCCTCCTTGCCCTTGCGGTGCAGGACCTGGACATGGTCGTCATCGGCGGCCAATTCGTCCGCGAGCTTGCCGGTGCCGTCGGGGCTGTTGTCGTCGGCCACCAGCACGTGGGCGTCCGGCACCGCCTTGCGGACCCGGCCGACGATGCTCTTGATGTTCTCCGCCTCGTTGTAGGTCGGAATGATCACCAACGCCGTGCCGAGCGGCCCGAACCGCCTCCCGCGGTCCTGTGCCCCGAGGGTCCCGTCGCCGTCGTTCACTGCTGCCCCTTCACTTCCGTACGCAGACGTCCACCATAGTGGGCGCGGCCTGCGCTGACGTGACAGCACGTTCGTATGCCGGTGTCGATTCCACAAGAGCGAAGCACGTGCAGGTTTTGCGTGACCGTACGCCGGCGCGGTCCTGCTGCGGATGGGGGCCCGGCGCCCTTCGGGCCGACCTGGGACCCGCTGGCTGCGGATCGACCGAAAGCCGTTGTCTACTGAGCGCCCGGGCCCCACCCGGGTCACACCTCCCCGACCGGCCGGAAAGTTCCGTCGTCGCCGCGCGAGCGCTGAGCCTGGCTCCCAGTGGCGGTGCCCGGTGCGGCACACCGTCCCTGACCCAGCGGCGTTGCGACGGGTTCCCGGAAGTTCCGCGGTTGTCCGGTCGGGCGTCCGGTGGTGGACTCGGCCGAACCTACCGGCCTCGGGCCTCCGCCTGTCAACAGCCGTTTGACCTGCGGTTTTTCTCCGCTTTCGCTGGTCAACGCAGAGGATGCGCAGGTCGCGCGACGGGGCGGCGCGCGATGATCGGGTTCGCGCCACCCCGGGAGATCACTCGCCCGGCCGTACGAAGACCGTTCGTCCGCCCACCACCGTGCGCAGGCAGACCGGCAGCTCGCGGCCCGGGGTCAGATCGGGCAGGCCGGGGGTGCCGGAGCGCGGGTCGGTGGACCAGCGCGCGACCCGGTCGTCGGGTGCCTGGACCACCAGCTCGTCGGTGCGCCACACGGCGTAGTCGGCGGGTGCGCCCGGCACGAGGACGCCCGCGTCGTCGCGCCCGATCGCCCGCCAGCCGCCGCGCGTGTGCGCCGTGAACGCGGCGCGCACCGACACCCGGTGCTCGGGCGTGTGGTGGAAGGCCGCCGCGCGGACGGTGCCCCAGGGGTCGAGGGGGGTGACCGGGCTGTCGGAGCCGAAGGCGAGCGGGACTCCCGCGCGCAGCAGGGCCGCGAAGGGGTTCAGTGAGCGGGCGCGTTCGGCGCCGAGGCGCGTCACGTACATCCCCTCCTCGCCGCCCCACAGCGCGTCGAAGGCGGGCTGCACGGAGGCGGTCAGGCCCAGCTCGGCGAAGGCCGCGACGGTGTCGGGGGAGAGCATCTCGGCGTGCTCGACCCGGTGCCGGGCGGCGCGGACCCGGGCGAGGCCGACCTTCTCGGCGGCGGCGCGCACGCCCTCCACGACGGCGGTCACGGCGGCGTCGCCGATCGCGTGGAAGCCCGCCTGGAGGCCGGCCTCGGTGCAGGCGGCGACATGGGCGGCGACGGCGCCCGCGTCCAGGTAGGCGGTGCCGGTGTGGGCGGCGTCGGCGTACGGCTGGTGCAGACAGGCGGTGTGCGAGCCCAGGGCGCCGTCGACGAAGAGGTCACCGGCCGCGCCGAGCGCGCCGAGCTCACGCGCCTTCGTCACGTCCTGCTCGGCCCAGTAACCGACGACCCGTGGCCCGGCCTCCTCGGCGGCGAGCCGGAGCAGCCCGGTGAAGTCGTCCTCGGAGGAGATGTCCGGCCCGCCGCACTCATGGACGGTGCCGATCCCGAGGGAGGCGGCGTGCGCCAGGGCGGCCCGCTGGCCCTCGACACGCTGGGCCGGGGTGATGGAGGCCAGCGCGGTCGCGCGCACCGCGTGGTGGGCGCCGGCGACGAGCGGGGCGTCCACGGCGCCGAGGTCGCCCGGCGTCATGTCGAGCAGGGCCGTGGTGACGACCGCCGAGTGGACGTCGATCCGGGACAGGTACAGCGGGCGGCCACCGGTGGCCTCGTCCAGCTCGGCGCGCGTCGGCGGGCGGCCGCCGGGCCAGCGGGAGGCGTCCCAGCCGTGCCCGAGCAGGACGCGGTCGTCCGGCCGGGCGGCGGCGAAGTCCCGTACGAGGGCGAGGGCCGTCTCCAGGGACGGGGCGCCGGACAGGTCGAGGCCGGCCAGGGCGAGGCCCGTGGCGGTGGTGTGCACATGGGCGTCGGTGAACGCGGGGGTGACCAGGGCACCGTCCAGATCGACGACCTCGTCCACACCGTCCGCGAAGGCGTCGGCGGCCCCCTCGGACCCGACCCAGGCGACCTGGCCGCGCTCCACGACCATCGCGGTGGCGAAGGGGTCGGCGGGGCTGTGGACTTCGCCCCGGCGCAGGAGGACGGTCTTCGGCTGGGCGGTGGACTCACTCATGGGGAACAGTCTCGCGCCTCCCCCGGGCGCCTCCCGACGGGGGTCCGCCGCGGTGGCGCTCAGACCTTGGGCGGCCGTGCCTCGTACGGTGTGGACAGCACCACCGTCGTCCGGGTGGAGACCCCCGCCAGCGAACGCACCCGGGCCAGCAGTTCCTCGAGTTCGTGCGGCGTGGCCACGCGCACCTTGAGGATGTAGTTCTCGTCACCGGCCACGCTGTGGCAGGCCTCGATCTCGGGCACGTCGGCGAGCCGGTCCGCGATGTCGTCGGGGGCGCTGGGGTCGAACGGTTTCACCGAGATGAAGGCCGTCATGGGCAGCCCCACGGACTCCGGATCGACGACCGCGGCATAGCCGCGGATGACGCCGCGCTGTTCCAGCCGGCGCACCCGCTGGTGCACGGCCGACGTGGACAGGCCGGTGGCCTTGCCCAGGTCGGTGTAACTCATCCGCCCGTCCTTGACGAGCAGCTGCACGATTTGTCGGTCCAGCTCCTCCATGGCGCAAGAACCTACAGTGCTGCTGATCTCATCGGATACCTCAGCAGCCCAGGTCATGCCCGGTTTGTGATGTGGCCGGCCGCCGGCTGTGTGCCGCCTGAGGGACAAACCGGCCGCCACGGGCACCTGCGAGCGGCATGTGACGAAGGCCACAGCCCCCGAACAGGCTCCGTGATGTACCCGTGATTAATGCCGAGGACAGGCGGGAAGTGCTTGCTGTGGTCGAGGCCGCAGTGCCGTCACGGCCCAGCCCGAGGGGGAGAATCCCATGCAGAGTCTTAAGCGCCCTGGTCGTACCACGCCCAAGCGGCCGCAACTGGTCGTCGAGCCCGCTCCGGAGGGCGTCGAACCCGACGCCCTGGAGGACGACGACGAACTCGACGCGTACGACACCTTCGAGATGTACCGGGTGATCTGCCCGGACTGCGCGCAGCCCATCGCCCTGCTGGCGGACGAGGAGGTCCTGCCGGAGCACGCGCTGTGCGCCTCGCCGTGGAACCCGTTCGGGCTCACGGTCTGCGCCGGTACGGGTCGCAGGGCCGCCGAGGCCCGCTCCGCCGACGAGTCGACGGAGCCCCAGGAGCAGGACACCGCCCTGCTGTTGACGCTCCCTCAGGGGCTCGACTGGCGGACCCAGCCCTTCTCGCACGTCGGCGGCCCGGGCTCACGCCCCATCAGGGTCCCGGTCATGCGGCGCGAGGCCGCCTGAGCTCAGGCCGCCCTTC
Organism: Streptomyces sp. NBC_01092; assembly: GCF_045039535.1. Lineage (NCBI taxonomy): Bacteria > Bacillati > Actinomycetota > Actinomycetes > Kitasatosporales > Streptomycetaceae > Streptomyces > Streptomyces sp. NBC_01092. The sequence continues at coordinate 2,022,686 of NZ_CP108659.1, forward strand.
GCGCGTCGCTCAATTCCAGTAGCTGCCCTGCACCATGGCTCGCAGGCTGCCGTGGTGCAGGATCAGTGTGTCCGGGTCCGCCGGTACGGCCACTTCGCCGAAGTGCGCCTGACGGTAGGCGATCCGGAGCATGACGACGGCGTGCCGCAGGGCGGCGTAGAGCGTGTAGAAGTCCATGTCGCGCGGGGTGTGCCCGGTGAGGTCGGCATAGCGGGCCTCGACGCGGTCGCGGCGGAGGAACTCCGGTAGTCCGCGCTGTCCGAAGGCGACCGTGAGGTCCTGGAAGAAGCGGTGCAGATAGACGGTCCAGCCCAGGTCGACCTCGCGCGGGGCCAGTGCCGCCATCTCCCAGTCCAGGACGGCCGCGGGGGCGAAGCCGTCGTAGACGATGTTTCCGATGCGTGCGTCGCCCCAGTTGAGCACGGGTGTGCCCGGATCGCGCGGCCAGAGGTCCTCCAGGCGGTCGAACGCGTCCTCGATCAGCGGTGAGCGGGCGAGTCCGTCAACCACCCATTCGTAGTACGCGCGTTGGGCCGTGACGTGCCGCCGCAGGGCGTCCCCCGCACCGGGCAGGGCGAGGAACTCGGCCTGCGGCGACGGAACTTGGTCGTGCAGCCGGGCAAGCAGCGCGATCGTCGCCGCCTCCAGCCGCTCGCGTTCCTCGTCGCTCGCCGCGTGCAGCCAGTTGCCCTCGTAGGTGTACGGCATGACATCCGGCGGCACGCGCCCCTCGACGCGCTCCATGACGAAGAAGGGCGCGCCCAGCGGACCGGGGTCCTCCTCCAGCCACAGCACCTTCGGCACGGGCAGATCCGTGTGCTCGGCCACGACACGCATGGTCCGGTACTGGCGCGGCATGTCGTACACCGGGAAGACGGTGTAGGCCGCCGGGTCGGCCGCGAGCCGCAACGCGCAGGCGCGCACCGGCTGTTCGGGGTGTTCGATGTCGAAGAGCAGGGTCTCGCTGGACAGGCCGTTCGACTCGGGGACGGTGACGCCGACCGCCTGCGCGCCGGGCAGCCTGGTGCGCAGCCAGGCGGTGAGGCGGCGGGTGATCTCCTGCGGGTCCCGGGTGCTGGTGCGCGGGCGCGGTGCCGTGGCTGCCATGACGCAAAACCCCCTAGGGTGCGACCGACTTGAAGTCCGCGAAGCCGCTCGGGTCGTGTCGCCCGAACGAGCCGTGCTCGAAGATGCCGTGGCCGATCCGCCCGTCCAGCCGGAAGCGCGCGGCGTGGTCGGTGACGCCGTACGCGGCCAGGGGGTGGGCCTCGGTGAGGTCGTAGGTGCGCCGGTCGGTCCAGCCGCGCCCGCGCCAGGTGCCGTGCTGCCAGTCGTCGGCGGGCGGGTAACCGGCGCCGACGGCGAGCGGGGAGGAGGTGAGGATCTCCACCTCCAGTTCCTGCGGCTTGCGGACGTCTCCGAGGTGGATGAGGGCGCGTTCGGGGTGGCGGGTGCCGGGGCGGTAGGTGATCTCGGCCTGGGGCCAGCCGAGTTGGCGGTCGCGCCGGCCCGGGTGGACCAGCGTCGCCTCGTTCAGCGAGCGGTGTCCGTCCGCGTCCTCCTGGACGATCACCATCAGGAACCGGTCCTCGAAACGGACCGGGCACCATATCCAGTGGAAGCCCTCGGTCGGATGCTCCTGGGCGACACGTCCGCCCTCCTCCCCCGGAATGGGGCGCACGCCCCAGCTGCGGTCCCTGGTGCCGGTCCACTCGGCGGCGGTGACCCGGAACTCCTCTCCGGCGGCGCGGATCACGCCCGTCACGCTCCCCGCCTGCACGAAGCGACGCCCTTCGAGGGTGAGCCGGTCGCCGCGGCGCTGGACGTGATGGGGTTCCCACAGGGCCGGGAACTCCGCGGTCCAGGAGAGGTCGTACGAGAGGGTGTCGTCGTCGCACACGAGGCGCAGCCGGCGCAGCGGCTCCTCCACCTCGATCCTCAGCGGCCCGACGGCGAGCCGCATCCGGTCGTCGCCGAGCGCGTCGGAGGCACGTACGGCGTGCAGGGTGTCCCCCACCCGCAGGGTCGCGTACGCGTCGATCACCCCGACGTTCGGATACACCCCGAGACCGAGGATGAGCAGTGCACGCCCCCGGTGGTCGAGCACGTGGAAGATGCAGCGGTCGTAGGCGTTCCGGTCGCTGGTCGCGACGTGCTTCATGGACAGGGGGACCTGGTGCACCGGGTACTCGTCGAGCGGTACCGGGCGGTCGTCGTCGGCCACGGCAAACCTCCCTGGACGCGGGCTGGGCTGACGGTACGTCAGACAGCCTCGGGTGACCAGAGTGGGAGCCGGACAAGGGTGAACTCACGCCCGAATCCGACGGGCGGTGACTTGTCCACCCACCTCCGCGTTGCCCTGATATGCCCCACACCTACCACGGGACCGGGCCCCAGCACCGCGTCTTCGTCCCCCGGCCCGCAGGAACGCTTCAGCCGCCGGCGCCCCCGCAGCCGCCGGATCCGCCGATCTACCGCGATCTGATGCGCATGTGGGCCGACCGCGGCCGCACCCTGCCCGGGCACCACGACCCGGAGTGGATCCGGCTCGCGGCGCCGCAGGTCAGGCACGGCCAGTTCAGCGGCCCTCGGGACCAGCTAGGTGACGGGCGATGACCATCCGCTGAATCTGGTTCGTGCCCTCGACGATCTGCAGGACCTTGGCCTCGCGCATGTAGCGCTCGGCCGGGAAGTCCGCGGTGTAGCCGTACCCGCCGAGGATCTGGACGGCGTCGGTGGTGACCTTCATCGCCGTGTCGGTGCAGTGCAGCTTGGCCATCGCCGCCTGCTTGGCGAAGGGCCGGCCGGCGTCGCGCAGCCGTGCCGCCGCCAGATACAGCGCGCGGCCCGCCTCGATCTGGGTCGCCATGTCGGCGAGCATGAAGCGCAGGCCCTGGAAATCGGCGATCGGCTTACCGAACTGCCGGCGCTCGGTCGCGTACTCGACCGCCTCGTCGAGCGCCGCCTGGGCGACGCCGATCGCGCAGGCCGCGATGCCGAGCCGGCCGGAGTCGAGCGCGGACAGGGCGATGGCGAAGCCCTGGCCCTCGTCGCCGAGGCGCCGCTCGTCGCCGACCCGGACGCCGTCGAAGTGGACCTGAGCCGTGGGCGACCCCTTCATGCCCATCTTCTTCTCGGGCACCGCCGCACTCAGACCGGCCGCGTCACCGGGCACGAGGAAGGCGCTGATCCCGCGTGGACCGTCCTCGCCGGTACGGGCCATGACGGTGTAGAAGTCGGCGATGCCGCCGTGCGTGATCCAGGCCTTGGTCCCGTTGATCACCCACCCGTCGCCCTCGCGCACCGCCTTCGTACGCAGCGAGGCCGCGTCCGAACCGGACGACGGCTCGGAGAGGCAGTACGCGCCGAGGAGCCCGCCGCCGAGCATCGCGGGGAGGTGCTCGACCTGCTGCTGCTTGCTGCCGTAGGTGGCCAGGGCATAGGAGGCCAGGGTGTGCACGCTGACCCCGAGGCCCACGGTGAGGCGGACCGCGGCGAGCTCTTCGAGGACCTGGAGGTAGACCTCGTAGGGCTGGTCGCCGCCGCCGTACTCGGAGTCGTACGGCAGGCCCAGCAGTCCGGACTCGGAGAGCAGGGTGAAGACCTCGCGCGGGAAGCGCCCCGCGTCCTCCTCCTCGGCCGCCTTCGGGGCGATCTCGCGCTGCGCGATGTCGCGGACGAGCGAGATCAGATCCCGGGCCTCGTCCGTGGGCAGTTGACGGTCCACCGGCTGCGGGGCGCGGTCGGGCATGTCGACGATCCTCCCTGTCGGGCACGTCGGCGGACGTACGCCTTGGGTGGGGCGGCTCCGCCGGGTCTCACTGGTGCCGGGCCGATGCTCGCATTCCCGGGTCTCGGAAGCTGCTGACCAGCGGCTGTGCGCTGTGAGTATGCCCGATCGGCGGCATCGAGTCACCAGTTAACGACCGCTCACTCAAAGAAGTGTCCAGCAAGTTATCCGCGACCCCGAAATTGGTCCGAACCATTGACGTACTGGTCTAGTCCTCCTACGGTGACGGATCAACGCATCAGCGCGTTCATGCCAATCGGAGCATGCTCCCCTCTCCCCCACGAGGAGACACCCGATGCACATCTCGCACCGCCCCCGCAACGGCTTCCGGGCGCTCGTGTCCGCCGCCTGTGCGGCCGTCCTCGGCGCCGGACTGCTCGCCGGCGCGGGCACCGCAACCGCCGAACCCGCCTCCTCCCCGAAGCTGGCCGCCGGCTCCAAGGTCGTCGGCTACTTCACCGAATGGGGGACCTACGACCGCAAGTACTACGTCAAGAACATCGAGACCTCGGGCTCGGCGGCCAAGCTGACCCACATCAACTACGCCTTCGGCAATGTCACCGGCGGCAAGTGCGCGATCGGCGACTCGTACGCCGCGACCGAGCGCACCTACACCGCCGCCGAGTCGGTGGACGGCGTCGCCGACACCTGGGACCAGCCGCTGCGCGGCACCTTCAACCAGCTGCGTGAGCTCAAGAAGAAGCACCCGGGCCTGAAGGTGCTGTGGTCCTTCGGCGGCTGGACCTGGTCGACCGGCTTCGGCGAAGCCGCGCGCAACCCGGCCGCGTTCGCCCAGTCCTGCTACGACCTGGTCGAGAACTCCAAGTGGGCGGATGTCTTCGACGGCATCGACATCGACTGGGAGTACCCGAACGCCTGCGGCGCCACCTGTGACACCAGCGGCCGTGAGGCCTTCAAGAACCTGATGTCGGCGGTGCGCGCCAAGTTCGGCTCCGGCAACCTGGTCACCGCGGCGATCACGGCCGACGCCACCAGCGGCGGCAAGATCGACGCGGCGAACTACGCGGGTGCGGCACAGTACGTCGACTGGTACAACCCGATGACGTACGACTTCTTCGGAGCCTGGGACGCGACCGGTCCGACGGCTCCGCACTCGGCGCTGAACTCCTACTCCGGCATCCCGAAGGCGGACTTCCACAGCTCGGCGACCATCGCCAAGCTCAAGGGCCTCGGCATCCCGTCGTCCAAACTGCTGCTCGGCATCGGCTTCTACGGCCGCGGCTGGACCGGCGTCACCCAGGCGGCGCCCGGCGGTACGGCGACCGGTGCGGCAGCCGGCACCTACGAGGCGGGCATCGAGGACTACAAGGTGCTCAAGACCAAGTGCCCGTCGACCGGGACGGTGGGCGGCACCGCGTACGCCAAGTGCGGGACCAACTGGTGGAGTTACGACACCCCCGCCACCATCGGCACGAAGATGGCGTACAAGAACCAGCAGTCGCTGGGCGGGACCTTCTTCTGGGAACTGAGCGGGGACACGGCGAACGGTGAGCTGATCAAGGCGATCAACTAGCCGGTCCCACGGGGGGCTTGGGGCGGAGGACCACGAGACCTCCGCCCCATGCGCACGCCCTGGGTCAGTCGTCCCGGCGGGCCGGCTCCGGGGCCCGGTAGGAGGGGTCGAGCTCCTCGATGGAACGCATGGCGCCGCCGAGCATCTTCACCAGCAGCTCGCGCATGGTGTCCCGGGGCAGCTCGGGGCGGTCTATCCAGTCGAGGGTGGCACCCTCCACGCTGCACACCCAGGCGAGCAGGCCCATGTGGGCCAGCGGGGCGATGTCGCTGCGGCCGTACGCCCCCTCGGCGAGGGTCGCGACGATCGCCTCGCGCACGCCGTCCCGGATGGCGTGCACCTCGGTGTCGAAGCCGACGCCGCCGCTGACGATGGTGCGGTAGGCGGCCTGGTTGTGCTCGGCGTAGCGCAGATAGCTGTCGATGGTGCGGTGGACCCGGTCCACCTCATCCAGTTCGATGCCGCTCGCCGCATAGGTGACCAGGTCGGCGACGGAGTCCTGGATGATCGCCAGGTAGTAGCCGCGCTTGGACTGGAAGTAGTAGTAGATGAGCCCCTTGGCGACATGGGCCTGGCGTGCGATGTCGTCCATGGAAAGCGCGTCGTACGACGTGTCGGCGAACAGCTTGCGCCCAATGGCGATGAGTTCGGCACGGCGCGCCACCGAACGTTCGGTGCCGCGCGCCCGGGGACGGGCCGCGTCGCGCTGTTGACTAATATTCAATTTAGACCCTGTTGTTCAACGGGGGGCGGGACATCCGCAGTATGTCAGACCTTCACCAGCCACCTGTTCGAGTCTGATCGGCTCTGACGGACCCGTCGACAACAGGGTCGGGATATGTCCGCACAAGGGCTTACGTGTGGGTCAGCTCACAGCAGACCGAGCTGCGTGACGAGCATCGCGACCACCACGACGAGGGTCCAGCCCATGGCGTGCTCGAAGATCTTCGGGCCGTCTTCCTTGGGGCCTCCGGTGCGGACCCGGTCGGCCATGGATGAGTGCGCGGTCATATGCCCACCTTGCCATCGGAGACGGCTTTTGCGGCGGAGACCTTGCTCACAGGACTCCCACGGCCGCGAGCGCGGCGCGCTGGCGCGGGGTCGGGCAGGCCGGGAAGTAGAGGTAGCAGATGCCGCCGGTGCCGGAGACCACCTTGCCGGTGGCGTTGTACCTCTTGGTCCGCAGCCAGATGTTCTCCCACTCGCGCCGCTTGTAGACCCGCCGCACCGCGTCGTTGCTCGATGAGTTCGGGTCGTTGGCGATCACGTCGCCGTCGGCGGTGAAGCCGATGACCGTCATCAGATGCCCGGCGGTGCCGTACCCCGCCCCGGTCAGCTCCTCCTTGAGGAAGGACTGGGACGTTATGGCCGGGATGCCGGCCGCGATCAGCGTCTCCAGGTCGGTGAGCGAGCCGAGCCGGGTGACGACACCCTGCATGTCCTCGAAGGTGGCCGCGTAGGCGGCGTTGAACGGCCAGTTCCCGCAGCCCTCGTACTGGTAGTCGAAGCAGAACCGGGCCGCGTGGCAGACCTGCGGGTCGGCGAACGCCGGGTCGACCCAGGCCAGCTGCTCCGGGGTGAGGCGGCTGCCCCAGTACTCGACGATCATCTGCGAGGAGGTGGGGCTGCACCAGGCCTCGCCGCCGTTGTCGTACTCGGGGTACTGGCCGACGTGGGTCTCCTGCGAGTAGCGCGGGACGGTCAGCTCCTGGGCGAGGCCGGGAGTGGAGGCCGGGACGGTGAAGCGGTCGGGGACGTCGGAGCCCATCGCGCCGGCCCGCCAGACCATGGGGGTGATCCCCGTGCCGGGCGTGCGGTACAGCGTCAGCCGCAGCCGGTACGCGGTCAGGCGCAGCCCGGTCGCCGGGTCGTCGATCGCGAACGTGTCCGTCCAGACGCTGCTCCTGCCGTCGCTCTGGTCGTCGACCGAGGTCCGCCGGATGTCCTGGTCACCGGCCGCCCAGCGGCCCAGGACGTACCAAGGGGTGGCGGCGCCGTCGGAGTACGTCCCCTCGAGTTCGATCTGGAGCCAGGTGCCGTCGGGAGTGTGCGCGTTCCAGGACGCGATCGCCTCGGTGGCGGGCACGCGGAGCCGGTGGACCGGGGAGGTCCAGGTCGCGTACTCCCAGCGCGCGGTCCGCCCGGTGTGGGGGTCCGTGTAGTCGATGGCGCCCGCGGGCGCGGCGATCACGATGCCGGGGCGGTGGCCCGCGACGGCTCGGGTGCCGTCGGCGGTCCCGCCCCGCCAGTCCGTGAACGTGGTCCAGGCACGGTTGTCGACCGTGGGGGCGACGGCCTCGCCAGGGGGCACGGGGTCGGCGGGGCTGTCGGCGGCGGCCGGGCCCGCGCCACCGGCGACGGCTGCGGCGACCGCGGCGGCGAGGACGGTTCTGCGGGACGGCTCTTCGGCTCTGCTCATGGGCGAATGACCCCCAGGTGTCCGAGTCGGGCGGATCCTGTGCACGGCTGTCCGCCAACTATGAACGCAAGGGGCAGCCTCTGCCAGCACTTCGGTCCCTGGCGTGGCTACGAATATTGGTGTCGACCACTGGCATCGACGGGAGGGGCCCGAGCACGCCAACCACCGTACGGACAGGGCGAGATGAAGGGATCGGCCCCGGTGCACACCGCCGTGACGGCATGCGCCGGGGCCGATGACGGGTCGTCAGACCAGATCCATCGCCGCGACCTCGTCGGGCCGGCCGTAGCTGACCGGGCCGTGGAAGCGGCGGCGGGCGGTGGTGAACCACCACACCGTGGCCACGGCCAGGACCACGCCCAGGGCGACCGGCGCGTAATTGAAGGAGTCGGCGGTGACCGGTGACGCCTGCGGCAGCATGAACAGGACACTGCTGAGCAGGATCCAGGTCACCGCGACGATCCCGACCGGCCGTCCCCAGCGGCCCAGATGCCAGGGCCCCGGCTGGAACTCGTCGCCGAGCCGCAGCCTCAGCAGGATCGGAACGGCGTAGGCGAGGAAGAGCCCGACGACGTTCACGCTGACGATGGCCGTGAACGCCGTGTGCGACCACCAGCCGGGTACCACCAGCGTCAGCGAGCAGCCGACCGCCAGCCACACCGCCTTGACGGGGGTGCGGGTGCGCGGCGACACCGAGTGCCACAAGCGCGAACCCGGCATCGCACCGTCCCGGGAGAAGGCGAAGATCTGCCGGGTGTTGCTGGTGAGATTGGCCAGGCCGCAGAAGAGCATCGCGCCGATCACGATCAGCAGCAGCGCCTTCGCCGTGCCCACTCCGAGCCCGTCGATGAGGATCTGCACGGGCGGTGCGTCGGCGCCCGCCACCCGGTCGTAGTCACGAATGCTGTAGACCAATGCGAGCATCAGCAGCAGTCCCGCGATTGCCGAGTAAGCGATCGCCCGCGTGATCCCCCGCGGGGCGTTGACCGTCGCCCGGACCGTTTCCTCGGACATGTGGAAGCTGCCGTCGAAGCCGGTGAAGGTCCAGCTGGTGACCAGCAGTCCGAGCATCCCTCCGTAAAGGCCGCTAGTGAAACCGGTGTTGTTCGCGAAATGCGTGACATACGAGGCCGACTGATGGTGATCGGGAATGACGGTCAGTGCGGTCACGATGACCACGAGTCCACTGAGCAGCCACCAGACGGAGATCCTGTTCAGTACGGCGACCAGCTGAACGGTGTAGGTGTTGGCGAGCCCCTGCAGGACGATGACCAGCGCCGTGATCAGCACCGTCCGGTGCCCGGTCGGCTCGTACGAGGGCCACTGGAGGGCGATGAAGGCCTGGATGAAGGTGGCCGCCGCGTACCCGGTGGCGGCTGTGCCACCCACCTGGCCCACGAAGTTCAGCCAGCCGGTGTACCAGGACCAGGCGCCCTTGTGGCGTTTGGCGAGTTTCCCGGCGGAGAAATACAGCGCGCCGCTCGTCGGATAGGCAGAGGCGACTTCCGCCATCGCTGCTCCCACGAAGAGCACCATGACGGAGACGCCGATCCAGCCGAAGACGAGAACGCTCGGGCCACCCGCGTTCAGACCGAAACCGAAGCCCGAGAAAATACCCGAGATGATGTTGATGATGGTGAAAGAGATGGCGAAATTGTCGAACGCCTGAAAGCGACGCGTGAGTTTTCTCGGATAACCCATCGCATGCAGTGTGGCGTCGTCGTCCAGTGCGGTCGGATCCACTCCCCCGCGTGCTCGGGCACGCGGTGCGGATATCCGGTGTGACACGGGCCGGACCTTTCTCTCGGTGGGGGGTTGCGGCACGTCAGGCGCCCGGCACCGGCAGCCCGCAGGCGCGGCGCGCCCGGGACAGCTGCTCGGCCGGGTCACCGAAGACGGACCAGGGCATGCGCGAGGCGAAGGGCCCCATCGCCGTGAACACGGCGCGGGCCTGCGCCTCGCACCCGCCCATGACCAGGGCATGCGCGAGGTAGGCCAGGTCGAGGACGGGAGTGAAGGGGTAGCCGGCCACCGCGGGCAGCCAGTTCTGGTGGATGTCCAGGGCGGTGGAGCGCCACTGCGGCTGCTCCCAGACGCGGTCGGCGAGCAATTGGGTGGGGTCGTAGCACTCGACCAGGGCGACGAGCGGGAGCAGGCGCAGCGGCGAGTCGGCGGGCGCCCGCTGGCCGAGGAAGGCGGCGACGTCCCAGGCGCCGGTCACCGAGCCGCCGTACCGGGGGAAGAAGGAGGCCAGAAATCGGTGGTGGGCCTCGCGGTGCCAGGGGTCGAGCGACAGGACGTGCGCGAACAGGCGCCACGGCCCGGGCGGTGCGGTGAGCAGCCCGCGCGGCGCCTGGTCGCGCAGCCGGTGCAGCCGGGCCATGGCCAGCTTCGCCACCCAGGGCGTGGGATCGCCGGGGTCCGCGGTCGTGGCCCGCTCGCAGGCGGCCAGCGCTATCCGCTCCAGCGCGTCGGTGCGCGGGTCACGGTCGTCGGCCGCGCGCAGCGCCCGCAGCACGGCGACCCGCGCCCACATCAGGGCGGCCTCCAGGCCGGGCTCCTCCGTCAGCCAGCGCTCGACGAGGTCGGAGTCGGCGGCCTCCGAGGCGAGTACGAGGGAGCGGTGGGCACGCAGCGGGAAGTCACCGCGGGTTTCGGCCAGGGCGTCGCGGGCGCTCAGATATCGCCCCGCCCGTACGTCGACGCATACGCTGGCCAGCACGCGGTCGTCGGCCGCCGGATGCCACACATACTGCCCTTCGAATAACCCCGCGGCCATGTGTCCCAGCCCATCCCCGTTACGTCACCTCACAGTTGTGCCTCTGGCACCTTACTCAGCGTGGGCCTCAACCGGAACGCGGATTCCACCCTGGTGGCCGGACTTTTTCGGCGGCATTGCGGACATCCGCCGGCTAGTTCAAAGCGACACCTTTTCTCATCCCGCCGCAGCATCCGCTTTCACCCACTACTAGAATGTTCCAACGAAATATGCCCACCCCCGCCGCACATTCAGGAAAAACGATTCACGACCTCGCCACGCGGCTGCGCCGCCTCCCCCCGTCCTGCGGCCCGGTCCGCCTCATCGGCGTCGACGGGCACGCCGGCTCCGGAAAGTCCACGTTCGCCGGGCAGTTGGCGCGGGAGCTGGACGACGCCCCGGTGCTGCACCTCGACGACATCGCCAGCCACGACGAGTTGTTCGAGTGGACCGAGCGGCTGCAGGCCCAGGTGATCTCGCCCCTCGCGCACGGCCGGACCGCCCACTACACCCCCTACGACTGGCGGGCCCGCCACTTCGGACCGCCGCTCGCGCTCCCGCCCGCCCCGGTGATCGTCGTCGAGGGCGTCGGCGCCGGCCGCCGAGCGCTGCGCCCGTATCTCGCCCGGCTGCTGTGGATGGAGCTGGCGCACGAGGAGTCGTGGACGCGGGGTCGCTCGCGGGACGGGGAGGAACAGCGGGAGTTCTGGGACGGGTGGGTCAGGGCGGAGCTCAGACACTTCGCCGACGACCCTTCGCGGCCGTTCGCCGACCTTCTGGTTCGGCAGTGCGGCAAGGGATATGAGGTGGTTCCTGGGCCTGCTGGGACTGCTGGACCGGACCAGGTCATCACAGACGGTGACGACCCATCGGCAGTGTGCTGAACTTGTGAAGAGCCGCCCCGGACAAGTTCCCGGAGTGCTTCAACTCGGCTTGACCCGGGGGCCGTACAGGACTTACGTTCTGAATGTGCGGTCATTCGAGACCGCCCGAAGACGCGAAGCCCCCGGTTGTTCCCCCGTGATCGGGGGCTTCGTTCTGCCCGGACTTCTCTTTTCGGGCGCCGAGAGGCGTGATTCGCTCACCCTCGGTCACCAATCGTGATTCCCCCGATCTGCTCCCACCTCGCCAAACGGCCGGTGCGGCACCCTGGGGCGGGCCATGCCCTCGCAGGTACGATGCCCTCGGTGCGACCTTCGTACGGCTGCTCTGCGCACCGTTGCAACTCCGGTCCGCGGTACGGCGGTTCGATCAAGGCGGCCGCCGGGCGCGCGGCCGGCCAACCGACGGGGGCACGGTTTGTGGGGGACGGGATGGACTTCGGCACGCAGGGCCCCGAGGCCCCGGCCGACCTCGCCTGGCTGCGAGGTGTGGATGCCTACACGATGGGGGCGTATCCGCAGGCGGAGGAGGAGTTCCGCACCGCGGTGAGGATCGATCCCGGGATGGCCGACGGCTGGCTCGGGCTGCACGCGCTGCGCGTCGACACGACGACCGCGCTGCTGCGGATGTACCGGCACCGGGACCGCTTCGGGGAACAGCGCGCCCGACATCGGCGCACGCTCAACTCCTGGTACTGGCTTGGCTGGTGGGTGCAGCCGGTCCTGGAGAGCCCCCGGGACCTGCTGCTGGCGCACGCCTCGCACTGGCTCGACGGCCGGCACGTCCCGGAGCTGGACCGGGCGCTCGCCGGGCTCCCGCCCGTGGACACCGACCACCAGGTCCGCTTCCTGCACGCCTGCCGCGCCTATCTGGTCAAGGACTGGGATCAGCTCGTCCGGCACACCGACCCGCTGCTCGACGATCCGATGCTCGGCATCGAGGCCGGCCTGTTCGGCGGCATGGCGCGGGTGCGGCTCGAGATGTACGGGCAGGCCGAGCCGCTGTTGTCGGCCGCGCTGATGCGGTGCCGCAGCGAGCAGCCGCAGCGCAAGGAGCTGCGCTACTGGCTGGCCCGGGCACACGAGGGCACGGGCCGCTCCGCTGCCGCCCTCCCGCTCTACCGGGCCGTGCACCGCGTCGACCCCGCCTTCATGGACACCTCGGCCCGGCTCGCGGCCATCGCCGAGGGCGACGGCTACGACGACCCCACCGACCTCGCGGCGATCACGCTCACCGGGTTCGGACAGGACATGGCCGACGGGCTCGACCCGCTCTTCGGTACCGAGGGCCGGGACCTGAAGCTGTCGGACCCCGACCTGCCACCGACGGGCCCGATTCCGTCGGTGGTGGATCCGGCGGTGCGCGAGAAGACGGCCGTGTCGTCGCAGCCGCTGCCCGCCGGGCCGACCGACCCCGCGTTACTCGAGGAGGCGCTCGCCGAGCTCGAGCGCATGGTGGGGCTTGAGCCCGTCAAGCGCCAGGTCAAGGCGCTGTCCGCCCAGCTGAACATGGCCCGGCTGCGCACCGGGCAGGGGCTGCCGGTGCAGCCGCCGAAACGGCACTTCGTCTTCTCCGGCCCCTCGGGCACCGGCAAGACCACGGTCGCCCGCATCCTGGGCCGCGTCTTCTACGCCCTCGGCCTGCTGGGCGGCGACCATCTCGTGGAGGCCCAGCGGGCCGATCTGGTCGGCGAGTATCTGGGCCAGACAGCCGTGAAGGCCAATGAGCTCATCGACTCCGCGCTCGGCGGGGTCCTGTTCGTGGACGAGGCGTACTCCCTGTCCAACACCGGCTACGGCAAGGGCGACGCCTACGGCGACGAGGCCCTGCAGGTCCTGCTGAAGCGGGCGGAGGACAACCGCGACCACCTGGTCGTGATCCTGGCCGGCTACCCCGAGGGCATGGACCGGCTGCTGGCCGCGAACCCCGGACTGTCGTCACGCTTCACGACCCGGGTCGACTTCCCCTCGTACCGCCCCCTGGAACTCACCTCGATCGGTGAGGTCCTCGCCGCGGAGAACGGCGACGCGTGGGACGAGGAGGCGCTGGAGGAGCTGCGGTCGATCGCCGGGCATGTGGTCGATCAGGGGTGGATCGACGAGCTGGGCAACGGGCGGTTCCTGCGGACGCTGTACGAGAAGAGCTGTGCGTACCGGGATCTGCGGTTGACGACCTACCCGGGTGCGCTGACGCGGGACGAGCTGTCGACGCTGCGGCTGCCGGATCTGATGCAGGCCTACGGCGAAGTGCTGTCGGGACGGGGCCCGCAGGATCCGTCGGCCATGTGACGGATCCCGCGGCCCGACTGCCCGGTCAGCCTGCCAGTGCCTGTTCCGGCTCCCCGCTGCTCACCCGCGGCGCCGTGACCCGCACCTCGGGCAGCTCCCGATGCGCCGGGTCCCGTACCTCGCCCACCAGGAGCTCCAGTACGTCCTCCAGCGCGACGAGGCCGAGGACCTTGCCGGAGGCGTCGGCCACCTGGGCGAGGTGGGTGGCGGCGCGGCGCATGACCGTCAGGGCGTCGTCCAGCGGCAGTTCCGAGCGCAGGGTCGTCATCGGATGCCACACCTGCTGCGGCACCGCACGCTCGGACTCCTCCAGGTCCAGTACGTCCTTCACGTGCAGATAGCCCATGAAGGCGCCGTTCTCCGCCGCGACCGGGAAGCGGGAGTACCCGGTGCGGGCAGTGAGCGCGACGATCTGGCCCGGGGTGACCGAGGGGCTGACGGTGACGAGGGACTCGCGCCCGAGGAGAACGTCCGTCACCGGGCGCGAGCCCAGTTCCAGCGCGTCCTCCAGACGCTCCTGCTCCTCGGGGTCGAGCAGGCCCGCCTGGCCGGAGTCCTCCACCAGCCGGTTGAGCTGCTCGCTGGTGAACACCGCCTCGACCTCGTCCTTCGGCTCGACGCGGAACAGCCGCAGGATGGCGTGGGCGACCGCGCCGAGCGCCACGGTGATCGGCTTGCAGAAGCGGGCGAACCAGACCAGGCCCGGGCTGAGCCAGAGCGCGACCTTCTCCGGCGCGGCCATCGCCAGGTTCTTCGGCAGCATCTCGCCGATGACCAGGTGGAAGAAGACCACCGCGGCGAGGGCGATGACGTAGGTGAGCGGGTGGATCAGGCCGTGCGGCATGTGGATCCACTCGAACACCGGCGTCAGCAGATGCGCCACGGTCGGCTCGGCGACCGCGCCGAGCGTCAGGGAGCAGACGGTGATGCCGAACTGGGCCGCCGCCATCATCTGCGGCAGCCGCTCCAGGCCGTACAGCACCTGCCGTGCGCGCGCGGTGCCCAGTGGTTCGATCTGGCTGCGGCGGACCGAGACGAGGGCGAACTCGGCGCCCACGAAGAATCCGTTGGCGAGCACGAGAAGCGCGGCGAAGACGAGTTGGAGGACGCTCATCGGGCGACCTCCACCATGGCGCCGGTCCGGACCAGCCGGACGCGCTCGGCGCGGTAGTGGCCGACCCGGCGCACCGACAGCCGCCAGCCCGGCAGTTCCGCCTTGTCGCCGACGGCCGGGATACGCCCGAGCAGGTCGGCGACCAGTCCGGCGACGGTCTCGTACGGCCCCTCGGGCACGTCGAGGCCTATGCGCTGGAGGATGTCGACCCGGCAGCTGCCGTCGGCGTCCCAGGCGGGGCGGCCGTCCTCCGGCGGGGCTGCGGCGAGTTCGGGCAGGTCCTGCCCGTCGTGCTCGTCGCGGACCTCGCCGACGATCTCCTCGACGATGTCCTCCAGCGTGACCACGCCTGCCGTGCCGCCGTACTCGTCGACGACGACGGCGATGGGCTGCTCGCTGCGCAGCTGGGCCAGCAGCGGCTGGACCGGCAGGGTCTCGGGGACGAGCAGCGCCGGGCGGGCGATACGGCCGACCGCGGTGCGCAGCCGGTCACCCGAACGGATCGCCAGGGCGTCCTTCAGATGGACCATGCCGACGATTTCGTCGATCCGCTCCCGGTAGACCGGGAAGCGGGACAGCCCGGTGGCGCGGGTGAGGTTGACCACGTCCTCGGCGGTCGCCGACGACTGCAGCGCGCTGACCTTCACGCGCGGGGTCATGACGTGCTGCGCGGTGAGCTCGGCGAGCGCCAGGGTCCGTACGAAGAGGTCCGCCGTGTCCTGTTCCAGGGCGCCGGCCTGGGCGGAGTGCCGGGCCAGGGAGACGAGTTCGCCGGGGGTGCGGGCCGAGGCCAGCTCCTCGGCGGGCTCGATGCCCAGCGCGCGCACGAGACGGTTGGCGACGGAGTTCAGCGCGGCGATCACCGGGCGGAACAGTCGCGCGAAGACGTGCTGCGGGCCGGCGACGAAGCGCGCGACCTGCATCGGCCGGGACACCGCCCAGTTCTTGGGCACGAGCTCGCCGATCACCATCTGCACGGCCGAGGCCATCAGCATGCCGACGACCACGGACACGCCGGACACCGCGCCCTCGGGGATACCGATCGCGGTGAAGGGCCCGCCCAGCAGCTCGGCGAGCGCCGGTTCGGCCAGCATGCCGACGACGAGGGACGTGATGGTGATGCCGAGCTGGGTGCCGGAGAGCTGGAACGACAGTTCCTTGAGCGACTCGACGACCCGGTGGGCCCTTCGGTCGCCCTCCGCGGCGGCCTTCTCGGCGTCCGTCGCCTCGACCGTGACCAGGCCGAACTCGGCGGCCACGAAGAAGCCGTTGGCGAGGATCAGGAGGAACGCGGCTGCCAGGAGCAGCAAGGGGGTGCTCATGATGCGGCCGCCCCGGTATGTCGGGAGGGGGCGGCGCCGGTACTACAGGACGATCCGTCCATCGCTGGAGGGAATCACTCCTCGGGTCGCAGGGGGGCCTCTGAGGACCGGTGGGAACATCAGTGGCGGAGGCGCCACGAAAACGCCTCCGCCAACAGATTAATCAAGACATCGCGATTTACGTCAGGGTGAACGCCGCCGAGTCAGTCCTCATGGTCCTCGGGCTCCCTGATGGAACGGGCCTCCGCGAGCGCCCGAAGGGTGCGTGCATCGGCGATGGCACGCTGCTTGGCGATGCCCGGCTGGATGCCGAGAGCAGGCAGGCTGGTGCCGTCGCTGAGGTTGAGGAACACCCAGGGGTCGCCCGGGCGGAGGTTCACCTGAAGGATCTCGGCCCAGTCGAGGCGGCGCCTGGTGGTGATGTTCACCACGGTGACGCCGGACTCGTCGGCGACGACCTTCACGCGCGCCAGCATCGCCAGCACGCCGAACATGAGCGCGCCGGTGAAGATGAAGCTGAGGCGCTCGCCGGGACCGAGCTTCTCCAGCAGCAGCGCGACGGCCGTGATGACGACGAAGATCGCGGCGCCGGCGGTGAGCAGGACGGCCCGGGTGCGGCCCGGCCGGAACGTGACGGGAAGAGCAGGCAGTTCGGACATCGGTGTGCTCACTACAGGCGGCAGGCGTGGATGGCCGTGGTCAGGATGGCCCGGGCGCCGATGTCGTACAGGTCGTCCATGATGCGCTGGGCTTCCTTGGAGGGGACCATCGCGCGGACGGCGACCCAGCCCTCGTTGTGCAGCGGCGACACGGTCGGCGACTCCAGGCCCGGAGTGAGGGCGACGGCCTTCTCCAGCTGCTCGACGCGGCAGTCGTAGTCCATCATCACGTAGGTCCGGGCGACCAGGACGCCCTGGAGGCGGCGCAGGAACTGCTGGACCTTGACCTCGTCGGCGTCCGCGCCGACGCGGCGGATGACGACGGCCTCGGACTTCATGATCGGCTCGCCGACGACCTCCAGACCGGCGTTGCGCAGCGAGGTGCCGGTCTCGACGACGTCCGCGATGACCTGGGCGACACCGAGCTGGATGGCGGTCTCGACGGCGCCGTCGAGGTGGACGACGGAGGCGTCGATGCCGTTGTCCGCGAGGTGCTTGGCGACGATGCCCTCGTAGGAGGTGGCGACCGTCTTGCCCTTCAGGTCCGCCAGGTCCTCGCCGACGGTGCCCGGCTTGGTGGCGAAGCGGAAGGTGGAGCGGGCGAAGCCGAGCGGCAGGATCTCCTCAGCGTCGGCGTCCGAGTCGATCAGCAGGTCACGGCCGGTGATGCCGATGTCGAGCTGGCCGGAGGCGACGTAGATGGCGATGTCGCGGGGGCGCAGGTAGAAGAACTCGACGTCGTTCTCGGGGTCGACGATCCGCAGTTCCTTGGACTCGCGCCGCTGCTGGTAACCGGCCTCATGCAGCATGTCCGCCGCAGGGCCGGACAGGGAACCCTTGTTGGGGACGGCGATGCGCAGCATGAGGTCGGCTTCCTTCGTTCGCTCTTACGGTGTGCTGGGTTGCTGGTGCTTCAGAGGTGGGCGTACACGTCGTCCAGGGAGATGCCGCGGGCGACCATCATCACCTGGACGTGGTACAGCAGCTGCGAGATCTCCTCGGCAGCCGCTTCCTTGCCCTCGTACTCGGCGGCCATCCAGACCTCGGCGGCCTCCTCGACGACCTTCTTGCCGATGGCGTGGACGCCCTTCTCGACGAGTTCGGCAGTGCGGGAAGTGGCGGGATCGCCGTGGGCGGCCTTGTGCTGGAGCTCGGTGAAGAGCTCCTCGAAAGTCTTCTTGGACATGGTGACGCTCAGCCTATGCCACATACGGCTTTCGTCAGCGCCAGGGTTCAGATACTGAGCGGAGGGTCGCCGCCGTGGCCACCGCGGCCGTCACCGCCTCGTGCCCCTTGTCCTCGTTGGAGCCCTCGATGCCCGCCCGGTCCAGGGCCTGCTCCTCGGTGTCGCAGGTCAGCACGCCGAAGCCGATCGGGACGCCGGTCTCGACCGAGACCTGGGTCAGGCCCTGGGTCACGCCCTGGCACACGAACTCGAAGTGGGGGGTGCCGCCGCGGATGACGACGCCGAGGGCCACGATCGCGTCGTAGCCGCGGCCCGCGAGGACCTTGGCGACGACCGGGAGCTCCCAGCTGCCGGGGACCCTGAGCAGGGTCGGCTCGTCGATCCCCAGGTCGTGCAGGGCGCGCAACGCGCCGTCCACCAGTCCGTCCATCACCTTCTCGTGCCACTGTGCCGCGATGACCGCGACCCGCAGGTCGCCCACATTGCGTACGGACAGCTCCGGTGCGCCCTTGCCGCTCACGTTCCTGACTCTCCTCGGTGTGCTCTTGCTGGGGTGTGCTCTTACTGGTTGGTGCAGGTGGACAGGGCGGGCTCGGGGGCCGCGTCCAGCCAGGGCAGATCGTGTCCCATCCGGTCCCGCTTGGTGCGCAGGTACGTCAGGTTGTGCTCGCCCGCCTGCACGGGCATCGGCTCGCGCTCGGTGACCTCGATGCCGTGGCCGCGCAGCGCGTCGGTCTTGTCGGGGTTGTTGGTCAGCAGCCGGACGCTGCGCACGCCGAGGTCGGCCAGGATCCGCGCGCCGACGCCGTAGTCGCGGGCGTCTGCGGGCAGGCCGAGTTCGAGGTTGGCGTCGAGTGTGTCGCGGCCGCGCTCCTGGAGTTCGTAGGCGCGCAGCTTGGACATCAGACCGATGCCCCGGCCCTCGTGTCCGCGCAGGTAGACGACGACTCCACGGCCCTCGGCCTGGATGCGCTCCAGGGCGGACTCCAGCTGGGGGCCGCAGTCGCAGCGCAGGGAGTGGAAGACGTCGCCGGTGAGGCACTCGGAGTGGACACGGACGACGACGTCCTCGCCGTCGCCGATCTCACCGTGCACGAGGGCGACATGCTCGACGCCGTCGACGGTGGAGCGGTAGCCGTACGCCGTGAAGGTGCCGTGGGCGGTGGGGAGATGGACCTCGGCCTCGCGGCGGACGGTGGACTCGGCCGCCAGCGGCCGCCGCTCGACCGGAGCGGGCTCCTGCTGGGGGCGCTCGGCGTCGCGGAGGTAGGTGATCAGGTCCTCGATGGAGATGATCGTCAGGCCGTGCTTGCGGGCGAACGGGATCAGCTCGGGCAGGCGCAGCATCTCGCCGTCCTCGCCGGCGATCTCGACGATGGCGCCGGCCGGGCGCAGGCCCGCGAGCCGGGCGAGGTCGACGGCGGCCTCGGTGTGGCCGTTACGCACGAGGACGCCGCCGGGCCTGGCGCGCAGCGGGAAGATGTGGCCGGGGCGGACGAGGTCCGACGGCTGCGCCTTGCCGCTCGCGAGGAGCTGGAGCGTGGTCGAGCGGTCGGAGGCCGAGATGCCGGTGGTCACGCCGTGGGCGCCCGAGGCGTCGACGGAGACCGTGAACGCGGTCTTCATCGACTCGGTGTTGTCCGCGACCATCTGCGGCAGCCCGAGCCGGTCCAGCTCCTCCGGCTCCATGGGCGCGCAGATCAGACCGCGGCACTCGCTCATCATGAAGGCGACGATCTCGGGGGTCGCGTGCTCGGCGGCGATGACGAGGTCGCCCTCGTTCTCCCGGTCCTCGTCGTCGACGACCACGATCGGGCGGCCGGCCGCGATGTCGGCGATGGCCTGCTCGACGGGGTCGAGCGACCAGTCCGCGCTGTTGTCCGTGCTGTACAGAACGGGTGCCGTGGTCATGCCGGCGCTCCTTCCAGGACGGGCCGCGCGTCCTCGCGGGAGCGCAGCCACCAGTCGCGCATGCCCCACAGGACGAGTGCGCCGTAGATGACGTAGACGAAGCCGGAGAAGGCGTAGCCGTTGGCGAAGTTCAGGGGGACGCCGACCAGGTCGACGAGCAGCCAGGCGAACCAGAACTCGACCATGCCGCGTGCCTGGGCGTACATGGCGACGATGGTGCCGACGAAGATGTAGGCGTCGGGCCAGGGGTCCCAGGACAGGGTCGGGTACGCCTTGAAGAGCAGCGCCACCGCGACGGTGCCGGCGGCGGCCGCGGCGGCCATCGCGCCGCGCTCGCGCCAGGTGGCGAACCGGACGCTGATGTGGCCGTCCTGGCTCTGCCCCTTGCCGCGCTGCCACTGCCACCAGCCGTACAGGGCGACGACCATGACGACCGCCTGCTTGCCCGCGCTGCCGGTCAGATGGCCGAAGAACGCCCCGAACAGGATCAGGCCGGCCAGGAACTGCACGGGCCAGGTCCATATGGAGCGCCGCCAGCCGAGGGCGAGGGCGGCGAGGCCGAAGAGGTTGCCGATCATGTCCGACCAGAGGATGTGCTGGCCGAACAGGACGAAGGCCTCGTAGTTCAGCGAGTTCACCGGCCCGCCGCCCCTTCGGAGGAGAGCCGGTCGCCCAGCATCCGCTCGACGTACTTGGCGATGACGTCGACCTCGAGGTTGACCGGGTCGCCGGGCTGCTTGAGGCCGAGCGTGGTCAGGGCGAGGGTGGTGGGGATGAGGCTGACGGTGAAGTAGTCGGGCCCGGCATCGACGACGGTGAGGCTGATGCCGTCGACGGTGATGGAGCCCTTCTCGACGACGTACCTGGTCAGGTCCGCGGGGAGGGAGATCTTCACGATCTCCCAGTTCTCGGAGGGCTTGCGCTCCAGTACCTCGCCGGTTCCGTCGACGTGGCCCTGCACGATGTGCCCGCCGAGGCGCGCGCCCACGGCGGTGGGGCGCTCCAGGTTGACGCGGGATCCGACGGTGAGGGCGCCCAGGCTGGAGCGGTTCAGGCTCTCGGCCATGACGTCGGCGGTGAACTCGTCGCCCTCGTGGTCGACGACCGTGAGGCACACGCCGTTGACGGCGATCGAGTCGCCGTGCTTTGCGCCGTCGGTGACGACGGGGCCGCGCAGTCGGAAGCGACAGGCGTCGTCAAGGGTCTCGACAGCGGTGATCTCGCCCAGCTCTTCGACGATTCCGGTGAACACTTCCCGGGTCCTCCTGCCACATCGGGGCACGGACTCCGGGGCTGTCGACGGACGACAGAATGAACGAGCAGGGACACCGAGGGCGACGCCGGACAGGGCTCGCCCCAAGGACGAACCGGTACGGCGGCGCGCACGAATGCCCGCCCGCCGCGCACTGCCTCCCATCCGGACTTTAACCGTCGGTCCAGGAATTTCACCTGGTCAACCGGCCGCTGGAGGCGACCGGGTCGCGGACTGTAACCGCCGGTTCGGACTTTCACCGACCCCGGAGTGCGCTGCTTCTGGTACAGAGCCAGTGTGCCACGCCCGATCGGTGTCCATACGGGCGGACGATGTGGGGTGGCTCACAAGCTCTGTCACTGGACTTCCCCGGCGGTTCGCGATGCTCCCAACTCCCTTGCGGCGAAACGGCCTTGGAATTGGTCCATACCTATTGACGCTGTGGTCTAGTCCTCTCTAGGGTGCGGGAACCCCTTCGTCCACTCGGGCCTCTTCCCGTGGAGCCACCTGTGACCGGGGTGTACGGCAGGACCTGGGAACTGCCGAGCCCCGCACAGACGGCCCGGCGGCGGTGACGACGGCCCTTGCCCGCCGCCGGGTCTCCCAACTCGCGCCCTCGGCGGCTCTGGCAGGGTGAGGGCATGACGACCGCCACCGCCGAGGTCGAGGCACACCGCGCACGGCTGTTCGGTCTGGCGTATCGCATGCTCGGCTCCGCGGAGGAGGCCGAGGACACCGTCCAGGACGCCTACCTGCGCTTCGACGGCGCCGGCCGGGACACCATCGAGTATCCGGCGGCCTGGCTCGCGAAGGTCGTCACCAACCTGTGCCTCAACCGGCTGACCTCGGCGCGGGCCCGGCGCGAGCGGTACGTCGGGCCCTGGCTGCCGGAACCGGTGGTCACCTCGGACGGCACGCTGGGGCCTCCCCCACTGCCTTAAGGGCGTGGGAGGTACCCCCAGAGTCCGCCGAACAGCGGGACGCCGTGTCCATGGCGATGCTGGTGCTGCTGGAGCGGCTGACCCCGACCGAGCGGGCCGTGTACGTGCTGAGGGAGGCGTTCGCCTACGGCCACCGGGAGATCGCCGAGGCGCTGGATCTGACCGAGGCGAACTGCCGTCAGGTCTACCGGCGGGCGGTGCGGCGGGTCGAGGAGCGGCGGGCGCGGTTCGAGTCGTCTCCCGAGCGGCAGGAAGAGCTGGTCAGGTCGTTCCTCACGGCGGCCCGCGACGG
The DNA here is from genome assembly GCF_045039535.1 of Streptomyces sp. NBC_01092. NCBI lineage: Bacteria > Bacillati > Actinomycetota > Actinomycetes > Kitasatosporales > Streptomycetaceae > Streptomyces > Streptomyces sp. NBC_01092. Next base: position 2,045,034 of record NZ_CP108659.1, read on the forward strand.
CGACCTCGGCGGGCTGGAGAAGCTGCTGGCGGCCGACGTCGTCTGGTCGAGTGACGGTGGCGGCAAGGTCACGGCGGCCCGGCGGCCGATCGAGGGCCGGGACAAGGTGTTCCGCTTCCTGGCTGGTGCGTCGCGGACGTTCCTGTCCGGCGTGGACCTCACGGCCGTCGAGATCAACGGTTCGACCGCGGTGGCCGCCTGGGCGGGCGACACGCTCACGTCCGTGGTGGCCTTCGAGCTGCGGGACGGGCTGGTCACGCACGCGTGGGCCGTGGTCAACCCGGACAAGCTGGAGTTCGTGGGGCGGCAGCTGGCGCGGGCTTAGAACCCCTGACAAAAGGGGTGGCGGATGCCTCCCGGCGTGGCGACGATCTCTCGGTATTCGCCGATGAAGGGGAAACCATGGGCGACATCGCTCCGAGGGAGCTCATCTCCCTCGCCGATGACGAGGGGAACAGCGTCACCGTCCACGTCCTGGGGCGCAACCCCACGTGGGCTGCCGGGCTCGATGCCGAGATTGTCGTCGGGACGCCCTTCGTGTCCGGCCGCCGTTACCTGGCGCTGTCCGTTTCGAAGCTGGAGAGCTGGTCCGACGCGCTGAACAGGCTGGACGCCGGCGAGGATGTCGCCTGGATGGAGATGAGCAGGGGGGCGTCCATCGTCATCCAACTCACTGGCGAGCGTGACTGTCCGGAAGTGGTCGTAGAGGACGAGTCAGGATCCATGGTCACCGTGCGCGTGCCGATCGCCCTGCCAAACGACTGGATCGCCGACCACCGACAGCGTCTGCACCAGTTGATGAAGCACTGGGTTCCGATGCTCTCCGCGTAGGGAGACAAGGCGCCGCCAGCAGATGAGCGCACATCGTTGGGGTTCTTAGGACTCCTGACAAAAGTGGTGGGCTTGACCTGGTGAGAGGTCGGTGTCGTCGCACGCGACAAACCCGGCGACGTCGGCGATCATCCCCGGGATACTGGTCGCCCATGGATGAGGTCAAAGTCGTCGTCGCCCATTCCGAGCGCGCGACTCTGCGCGTCGGTGACGTGTTCTTGAAGGTGGACGCCGATCAGGCGCGCATCGACGTCGAGGTCGAGGCGATGTCCCTCGCGCCGGTCCCGACCCCGGAGGTCCTGTGGCGCAAGCCGCCCGCGCTCGCGATCGCCGCACTCCCGGGGACGACGCTTGGGCGCCTCGGCGGGCCGTCGACCGGGTCGCCGGCGGCGTGGGCCGCGGCGGGCGCCGCCATCCGGAAGCTGCACGAAGCGCCCCTGCCGCCCCGGCCCGGCCGGGCCGGCCGGAGCATCGTCGCGCTGACGGCGGAACTCGACGACGAGTGCCAGTTGCTCGTGACGAACGGCCTCCTGCCCGCTGACCTGGTCACCCGCAACCGCCAGGTCGCCGAGGCCGCGCTCCGGCCGTGGACACCGGCGTTCACACACGGCGACCTGCAGATCGCGCACGTCTTCGTCGACGGCGACGAGGTCACCGGCATCATCGACTGGTCCGAGGCGGGCCAGGGTGATGCCCTGTACGACCTCGCCACCTTCACGCTCGGACACGAGGAGCACCTCGACGACGTCGTCGCCGGCTATGGCACCGACATCGACCTCGACGTGATCCACGCGTGGTGGTCGTTGCGAAGCCTGCTGGCAGTTCGCTGGCTGATCGAGCACGGCTTCGACCCGTTCGCGCCGGGCTGTGAGGTCGACGTGCTGAGATCCCGGATGTGAGGCTGCGCGGGCCGGTGCCGCGCCGGGCGAGGCGCGGGGTGATCTGGAACCGGCGGACCTTGTCCCGGTAGACCTCGCGGTCATAGCCGCGGTCGGCGGCCAGATACCCGGGGCGGCGCAGTGGCCGGCTGCGCTTACCGCGGTTCGGCGGGACCGCCTGGATCAGCGGCCCGCCCTTCAGCGCATCCCGGTATTCAGCACGAACAGGATCCCGCACAGCAGCCGGCAGAAGCCTCCTTCTGTCAGGAGTCGTTGCGGCACGGCGGCCGGGCGGGAGTCAGCGGCTCCCGCCCGGTCGTGGCAGTGTCAGCTTCAACGGGCCGCAGCCGAGGCGGGCGGCCTCGGCCTCGACGTAGCGGGGGAAGAGGGTGCGCAGGTCCGCGCCCATCCCGCCCTCGTTGGCCTGTACGAGGAACACCGTCGGGCCCGCCTGGCAACGAGCCCGGAAGACGCCGAGGTTGGGGCCCAGGCCGCCGTATCCGGTGGCGGAGCGCACCCGTTCGCCCTCGTCCAGCGTCATCCCCATGAAGATCGCGGCCAGCCGCGGGTCCTCCACGGTCATCAGGCGCTGCTCCCACTGCGAGCCGGTGATGCCCCGGTCGCAGGTGCGCACCGGGCCGTGCCCGTCGGTGATCATGGGGTACTTGTCCGGCTTACCCTTCTTGCGCAGGGTCAGCCCCTTGATGCCGCAGAGCGCGTCCGGCTTCTCCGTGCGGGTGTAGCGGGCGGCCTCCGGCAGGCGTTCGACCGGGTCGGCGATCGTGCCGGCGCAGCCCAGGTCCGCGCTGACCTTGTTGACGAGCTTCACGACCATGCGGGCCATCCCGTCCCGCTCCTTGGTACGCGGCTCCATGTCGCTGATCCAGCTGCCCAGGGCGATGTCCACGACGGTCGGCCCGTCCAAGTCGCCGGGGCGGCCCAGGCAGCCGTCCGGGATGGCGAGCCAGGCGCGGTTGTCCGAGGCCATGCCCAGGAGGCCGCCGCCGAGCGGGGTGAGTCGGGCGGAGAGGAACTCATCAGCCCACTTGCCGTCGTCGCCGGCCCGGTCGTCGAGGCGGTGGACCCGGGCGGTGAACGCCCATTCGTCGCCGTCGCTGTTCGTCAACTGGCAGCTGCCGGTGGGGCCGTCCATGGAGCGCGCACCGTGCAGAACGGGCGCCTCGACCGCCTTGACGTTCTCCGGCTCGCGGAACGTCGTGGCGAGGTCATCGCGGGACAGCGCGCCCCAGCACACCTCGTCCGGCGCGAACGGCCCGGCCTGCGTCTGCCAGGCCGTGCCGCCGACGCCGAGCAGCATCCCGGCGAGACCTGCGGCCATCAGCGGCCGGACCCTGCCGCGCAGCAGTTTGCGCCAGTGCCAACGCTGGCGCCGTCGGCGCCACCGCTCCCGGCGCAGGCGCCGATACCGCTCGCTGAGCAGCTCCCGATCGGCGGGCAGGGGCTGGTCGTAGCGGTTCGGCTCGTCCTGCGTGCTGCTCATCGGACGGCTCCCTCGGGGGCGATGGGGGCGCAGCCCAGGCGGGCGGCGGCCGCGTTGGCGAAGGCGGCGAGGTGGCCGGGATCGGTGGAGGCGCCCATCAGGAAGGTTGTGGGCCGGCCGGCACAGTCGGCTCTTACGATCGCATGCTTGTCGCCGATGGTGCCCGTGCCGCGCCAGCCGCGGGCCGCGGGGCCTTCACCCGCGATGCCGTCGAACACCGCGGCCAGCCGGGGGTGCGCGACCATCGCCACGTCCAGGTACGGCACGCCGCTCCGATCGCCACGGACGCTGCACGTCTGCAGGTCGCGGGTGACCGCGCCGGTCTGGTCCTCGATGTCGTCCGTGTCGAGGTGCAGGCCGCGGATGCCGCAGACGTCGTCAGAGTCGCTGAAGAGGCGCTCCTGCCTGCCCGGCAGGTCGTAGAGCGGCGAGCTGACCTTCAGCGGCTCGTCCGGCGCGCAACCGGCCGCCGCCATCCCACGGTTGGCCGCCGCGACGAGCAGCACCGCGGCCTCCCGGGCGCCGCCCAGATCGGGCGGATCGTTCTGGGTGTACGAGGGGCCGCTGGTGTACGTGCCGGACGCTTCCATGGTGACGACGGTCGGCCGGCCGTCCTGCGTATCGCAGGACTTCGGGAGCACCAACAGGCCACCGCGCCCGTTCACCGTGCCCGGCAGGCCGTCCGGGAGCGGGACCATGTCGCCGCCCAGGAAACCGTCCTGGACCATGGCGAGCCGGGCCTCCGCGGCCTTGGGGACCGCGCCGTACTCGACGGTCACCTGCTGGTCGGTGGTGACCTTGTCGCCGTCGTAACTGCTCTTGTAGTCGCTGGCGATGGCGACCTCGCACCTGCCGGTCGGGCGCTCGCGGGTGGGCGCCGTCTCCTTGCCGGTGCGTGAGCCGTCGTCATCGTCGCCGAAAGCCTCGTCGCCGAGGAAGTCCGGGCCGCTGTCCTGCTCCCATGCGCCCCAGCAGTAGCGGTCCTTCGGCCACGGCCAGGTGTCCGCCGCCCACGTGCCGAGCCCGGTGCCCGCAAGGGCGAGCACCAGCGCGGATATCAGCAACAACCGGCCGCGCCTGCTGTGCGGCAGCGCCCGGCGCAGCCGACCGGGCGCCGCGGGCGCCTCGTCTGTCTCACTCACCCCGTGATCCCCCTCCGGCGCAGGAAGGGGTCGCGAATCGGTCCCCCACGTGCGCCGTTCCCGTAACCACACACTCACCCGCGGGCACACCAAACAGCGCATGTCCTGCACGTCGGAGTGGGCGCCTGCGGATCTTGACCAGCAGTGTATTCATCTGTTGACAGCGGCAAAGGCGGCGCCCGCTCGGACATGACGCCTCGTCAATCCCTCCGACCACATCCTCAGGAGAACTCGGAAGGAGAACTCGGAGTGGTTCAGCCGAAGGGGAGGCACCCCGGTCAGCGGTCCGGTGGGGCGAAGAGTTCGTCCTGTGCCGCGTCGCGCGCGGTGAGCAGTGCTCCGCGCAGGACGGCGCCGCCGCCCAGGCCGCTGGGGCGTACCACGGTCGCGAGGGGCGACATCTGGCGGATCCGCTTCTCCACCCGCGCGGCGAGCGCCTCTCCCCCGGCCTGTCCGACCTCCCCGCCGAGGACCACACAGCCGGGGTCGAGGACGGCGACGACGGAGGCGACGCCGATGGCGAGGCGGTCGGCGAGGGCGTCGAGGAAGCGGTCGGCCGAGGCGGCGTCGCCGAGGCCGGCCGTCGGTCCGTCGTGCCCCGAACGGCCGTCCCCGGCCTCCGCGTTGCCGACCCGGGCCGCCAGCGTCACGGCCTCCCTCACCACCCCCGCGGCGTGCGGCTCGGGCGCGGACGGGTCCTCGACGGTCAGCCCGTACTCCCCGGCCAGGCTCACGATCGCCGCCGACCCCGCGAGCGAGTGGAACCCTCCCTCGCAGTCCACCGCCGACGGCAGCCCCGTCGTCCCCGGCACCGGCAGGAACCCGATCTCGCCCGTGCCGCCGGAGGCCCCGCGCCGCAACGCCCCGTCGAGGACGACCGCCGCGCCGGTGCCATGGCCGAGCCACAGCAGGACGAAGGTGTCCCGGTCGGCGGCCACCCCGTCGCGCTGTTCGGCGAGGGCGGCGAGGTTGGTCTCGTTCTCGACGCTGACGCGGGCCTCGGGGAGCCGTTCCTGGAGGGTCGCCACCAGCCGGCGGTGCCATTCGGGCAGGCCGGAGGAGTCACGCAGCTCGCCGCTCGCCGGGTCGATCAGGCCAGGGGCGCCTATGCCCACGGTGTGCAGCCGGTCCGCGCCGGCCTCCTTCACGACCCGCTCCACCAGCGCCACCGCCTGCTCCACGGCGGGCCCCGTCCCGGTGTCGCCGCCGATCGGCACCGACGCGTCGGCGAGCACGGTCCCGACCAGGTCGGACACGACCACCGAGACGCCTTCGGTGCGGACATCGAGGGCCGCCAGATGGGCGCGGCCGGCGACGATGCCGTACAGCTTGGCGTTCGGGCCGCGCCGCTGCTCGCCGGCCTCGCCGACGACCGATATCAGGCCTGCGTCGGTGAGGCGCTCGACGAGGTCGGCGACGGTCGGCCGGGACAGTCCGGTCAGCTGCTTCAGCTGCATGGCCGTCAACGAGCCCTCCCGCTGGAGCAGTCGGAGGGCGAGCCGGTCGTTGATGGCCCGGGCGGTGCTCGGGGATGCGGGCATGCCGGGATCCTTCCAGATCGCGAACCGTGCGGCGGACGGCAGACAGCCGGCGGCGGTGAGCCGCCGAGCACGGCGGCTTCGAGCGGCCGGTATCTCACCTATCTATCAGGCAGGGTTCCTGATAGTTTACGCCCGAACCGAGCACAAGCGAAGACCGGGAGGGGTCACACAATGGGTGGGATGGTCTACGACCTGCGCGAAGTGAGGCGCGCCCGGTACGCCGTGGCCGCCGTCTTCGCCGTGCACGGCGCCGTCACCGGCTCGTTCGCGACGCGCGTGCCGTGGATCCAGGACCATGCGGACGTCAGCGCCGGCCAGCTCGGCATCGCCCTCGCCTTCCCCGCGCTCGGCGCCTCCGTCGCGATGCCGCTGGCGGGCAGCATCACCCACCGCTTCGGCGCGCGGAACGCCCTGCGCGGGCTGATCGCCCTGTGGACACTCGCCCTCACCCTGCCCGCCCTCGCCCCCAACCTGCTGACCCTGTGTCTGGCGCTGTTCGTCTACGGCGCCACGGCGGGCATGTCGGACGTGGCGATGAACGCGCTCGGCGTCGAGGTGGAGACCCGGCTCGGCCGGTCGATCATGTCGGGCCTGCACGGCATGTGGAGCGCGGGCGCCCTGGTCGGCTCGGCCGCCGGCACGCTCGCGGCGCACCTGGGCTCGGACGCCCGCCTGCACCACGCGTTCGCGGCGGCGACCCTCACCCTCCTCGGTGTGGCGGCCTGTCAGTGGGTGCTCGACCTCCAGCCCGCCGAGGACGAGGAGCCGCCGCCCCGGTTCGCGCTGCCGCCCAAGTCGGCGCTGCTCATCGGCGCGGTCGGGTTCTGCGCGGTCTTCGCGGAGGGCGCGAGCCTGGACTGGTCGGCGGTCTATCTGCGGGACCAGCTCGGCACCTCGGCGGGGCTCGCGGCGGCGTGCACGACCGGTTTCACGCTCACCATGGCTCTCGCGCGGATCGCCGGCGACAAGGTGGTGGACCGCTACGGCTCCGTGCGCACGGTCCGGTTCGGCGGTGTCCTCGCCACCCTGGGCGGACTGCTCATCGTCGTGTCGGACCTGCCGGCCGTGGCGATGGCCGGGTTCGCGCTGCTGGGTCTGGGCATAGCGGTGGTCGTGCCGCTGTGCTTCGCGGCGGCGGGCCGCAACGGGCCGAACCCCTCGCTGGCCATCGCGGGCGTCGCGACGATCACCTACACCTCGGGCCTCATCGCCCCGAGCGCGATCGGCGGGATCGCTCAGGCCACCAGCCTGATGGTGTCCTTCTGCCTGGTCACCGTGTTGTCGTCCGGGCTCATCCTGTTCGCGCGGGTCCTGCGCGCCGGCGACCGCGAGCGCCCGAAGGTCAGCCGGCCGGACGCGGCGGTTCCCGACCCGCGGCCCTGAAGCCCTCGCTCCACGGCGCCGACCGCGAAGCGCCCCGGCGGACGCTCAGCATCCCTGATCGGCCCTGGTCGGCGCCGCCTTGGGTGTCCCTGACAATGGTCCGGACACCCACCCGCACGACGAAAGCGAAACCGCACCATGGATCTCGGCGTCCGCTGGAAACTGCACGGCGACGGACGCACCCCGGCGCCCGGAGCGGTGGTCCGGCCCGACGAACGGCTCTCCTGGCCCCGCACTGTCGGGCTCGGCGCCCAGCATGTGGTGGCGATGTTCGGCGCCTCGTTCGTGGCGCCGGTCCTGATGGGGCTCGACCCCAACCTGGCGATCATGATGTCGGGCGTCGCGACGGTCATCTTCCTGCTGGCCACGCGCGGGCGGGTGCCCAGCTATCTCGGCTGCTCGCTCTCCTTCGTCGGCGTCGCCGCGGTCATCCGGGCCGACGGCGGTTCGAGCGCCACCGTGACCGGCGCGGTCCTCGTCGTGGGCGCCGTGCTGTTCCTGGTGGGGCTCGCCGTACAGCGCTTCGGGGCGCGCATCATCCACGCCACGATGCCGCCGATCGTCACCGGCGCGGTGGTCATGCTCATCGGCTTCAACCTCGCCCCGGTGACGGCGTCGACGTACTGGCCGCAGGACCAGTGGACGGCCCTGCTGGTGATGCTGTTCACCGGTCTGGCGGTGGTCTGTCTGCGCGGATTCTGGTCCCGGATCGCGATCTTCCTGGGCCTGCTCCTCGGCTACGGCATCTCCTGGGCCTTCGACCGCATCTTCGGCCGGATCCACTCGGTCGACGCGAGCGGCAAGCTCACCGACCACTGGCGGCTCGACCTCTCCGGCGTCGGCAAGGCCGACTGGATCGGTCTGCCGGATCTGCACGGCCCGTCCTTCCAGTGGTCGGCGATCCTGGTGGCGCTGCCCGTCGTGATCGCCCTGGTCGCCGAGAACGCCGGGCACGTCAAGGCGGTCGGTGAGATGACCGGCGACAACCTGGACGACAAGCTGGGCACCGCGATCTCCGCGGACGGCGCCGCCTCGGTACTCTCCACGGCGGTGGGCGGCCCGCCCAACACCACGTACTCCGAGAACATCGGCGTGATGGCGGCGACCCGCGTCTACTCCACCGCCGCCTACTGGGCCGCCGCCGGCTTCGCGCTGCTCTTCGGCATCTGCCCCAAGTTCGGCGCGATCGTGGCCGCGATCCCGGGCGGCGTCCTCGGCGGCATCACCGTCATCCTGTACGGCATGATCGGCCTGCTCGGCGCGCAGATCTGGATCAACGCCAAGGTGGACCTGCGCAATCCGCTGAACCTGGTGCCGGCCGCGGCGGGCATCATCATCGGCGTCGGCAACGTCACCCTGGAGTTCACCGACACCTTCGAGCTGAGCGGCATCGCGCTGGGCACGCTGGTGGTCATCACCGGCTACCACGCGCTGCGGGCGTTCGCCCCGGCCCACCTCAAGACGCAGGAGCCGCTGCTCGACGAGGGGACGTCGTCGTACGACGAGGAGAGCGGCACCGGCGACGGGGCTCAGCGCGCCAGCTCGTAGGCGTACGACGCCGTGAAGGTCCCGGGACTGCCCTTGCACCCGTCCGACTCCCCCGGGAGCTTGACCCACAGGTAGGCGTCGATGCGGGCCTCGCCGGTGGCGAGCGTCGGCGCCCGGCCCAGTTTGCGGCCGGACGGGTCGCACCACTCCCCGTCGGCGGGGGCTCCGGCGCCGTTGCGGCTGGTGTCGATGACGGCGCCCAGGCTCGCGGGGCCGCCGAGGGCGTCGAGGACCCGGCGGTCGTAGGCGATCTCGTCGGGGGTGGTGTGGAAGTTGGAGACGTTGCTGAAGACGCCGTCCGAGGACGCGGTCGTGGCGGCGCCGGCCTGGCGCAGCCACGCGGCCTGCTTGGCGGGAGCGTTCCAGCCGGAGTGCCCGGCGTCGTAGTAGACCCGGGCCTTGGGGTTGGCCGCCTTGAGGACGCGGCCCGCGCGGGCCAGGGAGGCGAAGCGGTCGGCGCGGGCGCGGGCGGAGAGGCACTCGGACTGGGCGACGGAGTCGGGCTCCAGGACGACGATGACGTCGCCGGAGCCGAGCCCGGCGGCGAACCTGTCGATCCAGGCGTCGTAGGCGTCGAGGCTCGGCGCCCCGCCCTCGGAGTAACCGCCGCAGTCCCGGTCCGGTATGGCGTACGGCACCACCACCGGTACCCGTCCCAGCGCCGACCCGCCCGAGGTGACCGCGCGGACCCGGGCGGTGATGGTGTCCGGCGTGAAGTCGGCGAACCACACGGCGGCCGGCTGGGCGGCGATACGGGACTCGATGAGGGTGTGGCGCGGGTCGGCGGGGTTGTCGCGGACCCACTCCAGGACCTGGGAGTCGGGGTGGCGATAGAGGCGGGGGGAGACCACGGCCGGCTGCTGCTTCCTCTCGGTCCGGGGCGGCGAGGGCTTCGGACTGGCCTTCGGCCTCGGGGTCGGCGAGGCGGACGTCGGCGAGGCGGACTTCGTGACCGACGGGGAGGCGGACGGCGCGGGCGGCAGGTACTCCAGGCGAGGTGAGCGCGTCGCCTCGGGCGGCCCGGCCTCGTCGGTACCCCTCCGGTCGTCGAGCGCGGAGATCATCCCGGTCGCCGCGCCGACGGCGACCACGACGAAGGCCGCCACGACCATGGCACCCCGCCGGGCGACCTTCCTGCGCTCGGCCCTTCGAGCGGCCAGTCGCCGGGCACGTGAGCCTGGCACGTCCTGCTCCCCCTCCCCCTCGGCGGGCGCGTTCCCCCGTTCTGGGGAAGCGCCGGGCCCGCCGACACTGCCGCCACCCTAAAGCTGGGACATTGCCCCCATGGGGCAATGCGAACAATTCACCACAGCCGTGGACGCGGTCATCTCCCGTATGCGCGCCCTCGACGCGACCCTGCCCGAGCACGACGGCGTCGCCGTCTTCAACCGCGTCTACCTCGCCGTCACCGAGGCCGTCGACCGGCACATCGACGGCGGCCGGTTCGCGGACCCGCGGGCGGCGATCACGCTGGACGTGCGGTTCGCGCAGCGGTATCTCGCGGCGGTGGAGTCGGCCGAGGAGGGACGGCGCCCGCCCGCCTGCTGGCGGCCCCTGTTCCAGATGCGGCGCCATCCGGGCGTACGACCGTTGCAGTTCGCGCTCGCGGGCATCAATGCGCACATCGGCCACGATCTGGCGCTCGCCGTGGTGGACGCCAGTCGTAGCCTCGGCTGCGAACCCGTCGACCTGGAGGACGAGTTCGATCGGGTGGGTGATGTCCTCGTCTCGCTGGAGGAGCGCGTCCGCGAAGAGCTGATGCCGGGTCCCGACCTGCTCCAGATCGCCGACCCGCTCACCCATCTGCTCGGCTCCTGGAGCCTGGAGCGGGCCCGGGACGCCACCTGGTCGGCGGCTCGGACGCTGTGGGCGCTGCGCCGACTGCCCGACGTCGCCGAGGAGTTCACCGAGCGGCTGGACGCGGCGGTGGGACTGGCGGGGCGCATGCTGCTCACGCCGCTGAACGACTGATCTCGGCCACACCCGTGCGGTACACCTGCCTCGGGCGGGTACCTGAGTTAAGTTGACGATTGAACCGTCTGAGACGAACCGACGCAAAGGAGCGTACGGATGGCCATCAGGCTGGGACTCAGCCTCCCCCAAGCACAGCAGTACGACATCGGCCGTGACGTGCCGGACGTCGCGCGCACCGCCGAGCGGATCGGCTACGAGAGCTTCTGGGTCTACGAGCGGGCCCTGTTCCCGGAACCCGCGACACAAGGCCTGTACGGCATCGAGGGGATGCCGTGGCCCGAGATGTACCGGGGCGTCCCGGAACCCCTCGTCACGCTCACCCTGGCGGTGTCGGCCACCGAGCGGGCCCGGCTCGGCACCAGCGTCCTGGTGGCCCCGCTGCACAACCCGTTCCAGCTGGCCAAGACGCTCGCCACGCTGGACGCGGCGAGCGGCGGCCGGGTCGTGGCGGGCCTCGGCACCGGCTGGTCGCTCGACGAGTACGCGGCCGCGGGCGTGGCCCCGTTCGAGGAGCGGGGCAAGGTGCTCGACGAGGTCATCGACGTGTGCCGGGCCGTATGGGGCCCGGACCCCGTGTCCTACGAGCGCCCGCACTCCAAGGTCGCCTCGGCCGCGGTCTCCCCCAAGCCCGCCCGGCCGATCCCGATCCTCGTGCCCACCAACAGCAAGAAGGCGATGACCCGCCTGGTGGACCGGCTCGACGGCTGGATGCCGATCGCCATGGGCGCCGAGCAACTCGCCGCGCAGTGGCGGCAGTTGCGGGACCTGGCGGCGGAGCGCGGCCGCACCGAGCCGATCCAGGCGGTGGTCCGGATCAACCCGCAGTACAGCGCCAAGGCGTACGACGGCCCCGACCGCGCCGCGTTCCAGGGCAGCGTCGACCAGATCGTCGAGGACCTGGCCGCGCATGTCGTGGAGGGGCTCGACGAGTTCTTCTTCGAGTTCCAGGGCCTGGCACGGGACGCCGAGGAACTCAAGGACATCGCCGCCGAGGTGTACGAGGCGGTGCGGGCCGCCGGAATCTGACGGCCCTGGCCGGGCTCAGTCCTCCGGCAGCTCGACCGGCGCGATCTCGTCGTAGACGTCGCCCGGGCCCGGGTTGCCGGCGTCCGTCGCCCCGCCGAAGTGGTGCATCACGCCCCAGACCGCGTTCAGCGCGGTCTGGATGGCGCCCTCGGCCCAGCCGGCCGTCCAGGAGATGTCGTCGCCGGCGAGGAAGATGCCCCGCTTGTCCTCGGGCAGCCGGTCCTGCATGAAGTGCGTGAACAGGCGCCGCTGGTAGCGGTAGTGGCCGGGCAGGTTGGCCTTGAACGCGCCCATGAAGTAGGGCTCGTTCTCCCAGGAGACGGTCACCGGGTTGCCGATGATGTGCTTCCTGATGTCGACCTTCGGGTAGATCTCGCCGAGCGACTTCAGCATGACCTCCATCCGCTCGTTCGCGGACAGCGGCAGCCACTTCAGGCTGTCGTCGCACCATGTGTAGGAGAGGCAGATGACGGCGGGCTTGTCCGGACCGTCGTCCAGGAGGTAGGTGCCGCGCGTCATCCGGTCGGTCAGCGTCATCGACATGACGTCCCGGCCGGTCGGATTTCCCCTGTCGTCGACGGCCTTGTCCAGCCAGAACGGCCGGTCGACGGGCACGAACAGCTTCGAGCTCTCCATGTAGTGGGTGCGCTCGATCGCCGTCCAGTGGTCGATCGGGAAGAGCGAGTCGTCGCAGGCGATCTTGGAGAGCAGCATCCAGGACTGGGCGGTGAAGACGGCCGCCTGGTAGGTGCGGATGTCGCCGTTCGCGTCGGTCACGGTGATCCGGTTGCCGGCGGCGCGGTGCAGCCGGGTCACGGCCGGGCGGGGCTCGCCGTTCTCGTGCAGCGACGCCAGCGAGGTGCCGTACGCCCAGTGCACGATCTTCTCCGGCTCGCGCTCCCACATGCGCACCGGCAGCTGCTGGGAGCCGCCGACGATGCCGCGGTGGTGGTCGTCGGCCTCGGTGTAGACGACGCGCAGGATCTCCAGGATGGAGTTCGGGAAGTCGGTGTCCCAGCCGCCGGTGCCGAAGCCGACCTGGCCGAAGATCTCGCGGTGCCGGAAGGACTTGAACGCCTCGGAGTCGCAGAGGAAGCCGTAGAAGGTCTGGTTGTCGAGCTTCTCGACGAGCTTCGCCCAGATCTCGCGGATGCGCGGCACGTCGCGCTCGCGCATCGCGCGGTTCATGTCGGAGAAGTCGGCGCCCTCTTCGAGGCACTTGTTCCAGGCCTCGGCGACGTCCCGGTAGACCTGCGGCAGGTCGTCGACCGTCTCGGCGTAGTGCGACTCGCCCTTGAGGTCGACGACCGTCGACGGCGTGGTCTCGGCGAGCGGGTTCGGGAAGGGGCTGGTCCGAAGGTCCACCAGGTCGATGTAGTGCTGCAGGGCCGTGGAGGACGGCGGGAAGCGCATCGCGCCCATCTCGGCCGTCAGGCCCTCGGTGCTCGGGCCGTCGAAGCCGACGGTGCGCAGCCGGCCGCCGATCTGGTCGGCCTCGTACACGACGGGCTTGAGGCCCATCTTCATCAGCTCGTACGCGGCGACGATGCCGGACAGGCCGCCGCCGATGACCGCGACCTCGGTGCCGTGCTCGGTCGCGGGTATCTGGCCGAGCCCCGCCGGGTGGGCGAGGAAGTCGTCGTACGCGTACGGGAAGTCCGGGCCGAACATGGTGATCGGCGGCTGCTGCTCGTCGGCGTGCTGGACGGCGTTGGGCACCATGGACGTCATGGGGTACGGACTCCTTGCAGAAGCTGCTGGTGAAGGCTGAGGGGGATTCAGACGAGCGACCCGTAGAGGCCGGGGCGGCGGTCCTGCAGATACGGGTTCGCCTCGCGGGAGGCGGCGACGAAGGCGGGGTCGACGTCGGCGAGGACGAGCTCCTCACCGCGGCCGGCGCGGGTGCGGGCGACTCCGTCGGGGCCGGCGAGCGTGGAGAGGCCCACGAACTCGAACTCCCCTTCCTGGCCGACCCGGTTGACGTACGCGACGTACATCTGGTTCTCGAAGGCCCGCACCGGGATCATCGACTCGGCGACGAACTGGAACGGGTGCATCTGCGCCGTCGGGACGACGAGCAGGTCGGTGCCGGCCAGGGCGTGGGCGCGGACGTTCTCCGGGAACTCGACGTCGTAGCAGATCAGGATGCCGACGCGGACGCCGTCGAGCTCCGCCTGGACGACCTGCTGCTCGCCCGGCGTGAAGTGGTCGCGCTCGAAGCAGCCGAAGAGGTGGGTCTTGCGGTAGTTGGCGAGCCGCGTGCCGTCGGCGGAGATCAGCTGGGCGGAGTTGTACACGGTCTCGCCCGCCCGCTCCGGGTAGCCGTAGACGATCGCCAGGCCGTGCCGGCTCGCCGTCTCGGCGATCGCGTCCGCGCAGTCGCCGTCGGCGGGCTCGGCGAGGCGGGCGATGTCGTCGCCGATCGCGTACCCGGTCAGGAACATCTCCGGCGCCACCAGCAGCCCGGCACCCGCGGCGGCGGCACGGCCCGCGGCCTCGTCGAGGACCTTCAGGTTCTCGAACGTGGAGCCGGGGCGGCCGGAGCTCTGGAGCAGGGCGGTGCGCATGCGTGTCCTCACCGGGCGAAAGGGTGATTGTGGGGGCCACGTAGACGGTACGGGCGGCTGACCAGGCCGGACAAGAAGGAGCCGTTGCGCGCCGGTGAGCGGTTCGTTGCGTCGGTCACGGGTCCGGCGGTGATTCGTTGCGCGCCCTCGGGACGGAGATCCCGTCCTCCTCGGAGCTGAGGGGCGCACGAGTGGCTCCGCCGTGCGGCGGAGGCGGGGTCCGGTCCTCGGTGCGATGTGGCCGGGGTGCGTCGCCGCGAGAGTGGTGACTGTCCGGTTGACCTGCGGAAAGGACCGCCATGAACCGCCGTACGAGGACCGTCGTGCTCTGCTGTGCGCTGCTGCTGCTCACCGCCGGAACGGTCGGTCCCGCCACCGCGTCCCACGACGCGCCGGTGCGGCGCGAGGCCGCCGCGCTCACCGGCACCGCCAAGCTGTACCGCTCGGCCGGGGACGACATCACGTTCTCGTTCGACGCGCACCTGGCGGCGAAGGACAACGCCGACCCGATGAAGGCGACCGGCACCTTCGAGTGGAGCCACTACCTGAACGGCGAGGGCGCCTGGGCCAAAGCCAAGGTCGACTGCCTGGTCACCGGTGGGAAGGTGGCCGTCGTCTCCGGGGTCATCACCTCCTCCGACCTGCCGGGCGCCGAGGGCAAGCGGGTCGGCGTCACCGTCCACGACGCCGGCCGCCACGACCGCCTCGGCTACAGCTGGGCCTCGACGGGCAACCCCGTCGAGACGAAGGAGCTGCCCAAGTGCGTGAGCTCCGCCCCCTTCGAGAAGGTCAAGAAGGGGACGGGCGACTTCACGGTCGTGCCGTGGCAGCCCGACTTCTAGCCAGCGCCAGCGCCAGCGCCGTCACCAGGTAGGGAACCGCGAGCACCGCGAACACCGTGCTGTGTGCCGCGCGCGTGCCGAGCAGCGCGTACGCGCCGAACGTGGCGACCGTGGCCAGCTCGGTGCCCAGGTTGGCCACGGAGGTGAGGGTGGCCCGTCGGGACTCGTCGATGCGGTGCTGGAGACGGACGTCGGCGAGTACCTCGGCCAGCTGGAATCCGGCGAAGGCGAGGCTCACGAGGGCGACGCCGGCCAGGGAGCGAGCCGTGGCGCCGATGGCCAGGGCGAGCGCCGCGCCCGCGAGCAGTGCAGCGAGGCCGGTCGTGCCGAGGCGTTCGGCCGGGCCGGTCAGGAGACTGCCGAGGGTGACACCGGCCCAGATCAGCATGATCAGATACGGCACGGTCGCCTCGGCGACGCCGATGTCCCGGACGAGCAGCGGGGTGTACTCGTCGAGCGCGCCCCATACGGCGGCCACGGCCGGGATCAGCAGCAGGGCGCCGCGCACCGCACGGTCCCTGCGGACCTGGGCGAGTCCGGTCCGCAGGGTCGTCGCCCAGCTGTCGTAAGCGGTCTCCGCCCGCATCCGGTGCTCGGGGAACCGGGTCGCGACGGCCGCGGTCAGGACACAGGCCAGGAAGCTCGCGGCACCGACCGCCGTGTAGCCGCCCTGGGCGAAGACGGGCCCCGCGAGGCCGATGGAGGCCACGGTGCCCACCAGCCGCGCGGCCCGGGCCCGGCCCATGACCCGCGCATAGCGGTCGGCGGCGCCCAGCCGGTCCAGCTCGTCGTACACCAGCGCCTCCAGCGCGCCGGAGCCGAGCGCTCCGCCGGCGCCCCACAGGACGAAGCCGGTCGCGAAGGCCCAGTACGACGGGACGGCCACCCACAGCGCGAAGCCGACGGCGGTGAGCAGCGGACCGATCCACAGCAGCCGGCGGCGCGACACCGCGTCGGCCCAGGCACCCGAGGGCACCTCCAGGACGACGCCGGTGATCGACCACAGGGCGAACAGTGAGGAGATCTGCCAGAGCGACAGGCCGGTGTCGGCGAACAGCAGCGCGTACACCGGGTAGAGCAGGACGAAGTCGTCGAGGAACGCGTAGCCGTACAGCGTGGCTGTCAGCCGCCGGACACCGGAGGCGGGCACACGCGCAGGTGAGAGTGTCATGAGGCCTTCCCGCAGGGACGTTTCGGACACCGGGGGTACGGCGTCCGAGGCGGCCCTCGGGAGGCACGGCTGGTGGATCAATGTCGCCAGGTCATGGCACCGATGGTAGGCCGGTCCGGCTCACTCGCGCAGGGAAAATGTGGTGATCACGGCGGCGTGGTCGGAGGGCCATGCGTTGTGCTCGACGTCCGGCCAGGGGCGCGGGTGACCGCTGACGTACGTCTCGGAGTCGAGTACGCCGAGGCCCCGGTGCAGCACGAAGTCGATCCGGTCCTGCGGCTCGGGGCGTCCGCTGCCGTCCTCGTGCAGGGCGTGGATCGGCGACCAGGTGTGGCCGGGGCGGTCGGCCGGGTCCGGGTGGGCCTCCCGGTAGGAGTCGCGCAGCCCCGCCTCCTCGGCCGCCTTCGTCACCGGCCACTCGACGTCCGGCCGGTCCAGGTGGGAGGGGCTGTTGAAGTCGCCGACGAGGACGACGGGGACACCGGGGACGGCCGTCTCCTCGATCCGGCGCAGGGCGTCCCGCATCTGCGCGAGCCGCACCTCCTCGTGTGCGATCAGCTCGGCGGCCGGGAGCCCGTCGAAGGCCGCCTCGTAGGGGCCGTAGGGCGTGTGGTCGAGGTGGGCCGTCCAGATGTCGACCTCCCGCTCCCCCGCCCGGATGCGGACGCCGGCCGCGCCGAAGAAGCCGACGGCAGGGTCGCCGAAGCGGGCCGTGATCGGGTGGCGGCTGATGATGCCGAGGTTCTCGCCGGCCCGGTGGTGGTACCAGCCGAGGGCGTCGGCGAGATCTTGGGCGGCGGTGCCGTGGGTCTCCTGGAGACCGACCACGTCGACGCCGGTCCCGGCGATGACCTTGAGCTGCTTGGCCAGGTGGTCGTGGACCTTGGTGCCGCCGTACCAGAGGTTCCAGCTCATGACGCGCAGCTCGGGCGAGGGCAGGGCGCCGGGCAGCAGGGCGCGCAGCCGCGCCGTGGTGACGCCTTCCAGGCTGGCGAGGACGGTGCGCCCGGGGGCCGGCTCGATCGGCGCGAGCGAGGGCACCGCGAGCACCGTGCAGCCGGCCGCCTCGGCGGAGCTGACGCCGGTGCGGGTGTCCTCCACGGCGACGCAGGCAGCCGGGTCGACGCCGAGGGCGCGGCAGGCGGCGAGATAGGGGTCGGGGGCGGGCTTGGTGCGGTCGGTGTCGTCGGCGGTGACGGAGACCGCGAAGCGGCTCGCGCCGAGGGCTTCGAGGACGGTGTCGGCGACGGCCCGGGGCGACGCCGTGACCAGGGCCGTGGGGACGTTGTCGCGGGCCAGGGCGTCGAGCAGGTCGAGCGCGCCGGGGCGGGGGACGATGCCGGTGCGGACCCGGTCGGCGAACTCGCGGTGCAGGGTGTCGGCGAGGTCGGTGGCCGACGCGCCCGTGGCCGCGGCCAGCCAGTCGGCGGTGTGCTCGACGGACCGCCCGAGCACCTCCGCCTCGTCCGCCTCGGTCAGCGCCCGGCCGGCGACGAGCTCCACCGCCTCCCACCACAGTCGCTCGGTGTCGACGAGCGTGCCGTCCATGTCGAACAGGACGGCCTGGAGCGGGAGTTCAGTCACGGTGGTCTCTTTCTTGCGTGTCTTGCGTGGGGGGGGATCGACAGGTGGTGCGGGGGTCAGCGGCTGCGTTCGGCCACCAGCACCGGCCGCTCCGGGAGCGAGACGCTCACCGCGGCGCCGGCGCCGAGGGCGGCACCCTCGTGGGCGGGCAGGTCGGCCTTGACCTCGGTGCCGTCGGCGAGCCGTACGGTCAGCCGGGTGGTGGCCCCAAGGAACGCCGTGGCGACCACGCGCGCGTCGGCGGCGTCATCCGCGCGCACGGTCACCGCTTCCGGCCGCGCCAGCACGTCGACCTCGGACACCGAGGGTACGTCGCCGTCGACGGGCAGCCGCCGCCCCAGCACCTCGACGCCGCCCTCGACGAGCTTGCCCGGGATCCGGCTCATCGTGCCGACGAACTCGGCGACGAAGGCGGTGGCGGGCCGGCCGTACAACTCGGCGGGCGCGGCGCACTGTTCGAGCCGTCCGGAGCGCATGACCGCGACCCGGTCGGCCATGGACAGCGCCTCCTCCTGGTCGTGGGTCACGAACAGCGTGGTGATGCCCAGCTCCTGCTGGAGCCGGCGGATCTCCTCGCGCAGCGTCAGGCGCACCTTGGCGTCGAGTGCGGACAGCGGCTCGTCCAGCAGCAGGACGCGCGGGCGCAGGGCGAGGGCACGGGCCAGGGCGATGCGCTGCTGCTGCCCGCCGGAGAGCTCGTGCGGGTAGCGCTCGCCCTTGTCGGCGAGGCCGACGAGCTCCAGCAACTCGGCGGCACGGGCGCGCCGTTCGCCGGTACGGACCTTGCGCATGCGCAGCCCGAAGGCCACGTTGTCGAGGGCGCTCAGATGCGGGAAGAGGCTGTACGACTGGAAGACCATTCCGGCGTCGCGGCGGTGCGCGGGGATGGCGGTGACGTCCTCGCCGTCCACCAGCACCTGGCCGGAGTCGGGATGTTCGAACCCGGCGAGCATGCGCAGGGCGGTGGTCTTGCCGCAGCCGGACGGGCCGAGCAGGGCGAGGAGTTCGCCCGGCTCGACGGTCAGGTCGAGTCCGTCGAGGGCGACGGTGGTCCCGAACTCCCGGCGCAGGCCGCGGAATTCGACGGTGGCGGCCTTGGTCGCCGTAGCTTCGGCTGTCTTTTCGAGCACGGTCATGATCATCCCCGGGAGTTGGTACGGGTGCGGCCGCCGAAGCCGGCCATCACAAGGAGCAGCACCCAGGTCACGAGCAGGCTGAGCACCGACACGGCGACCGACAGCTGGGCCTGCGAGCCGCTGACGTTGACGATCCACACGGCGAAGGGCTGGAAGCCCAGCAGCTGCGCGACCGTGAACTCGCCGAGCACCAGGGCGAGGGTGAGGAAGGAGGCGTTGAGCAGCGCGCCGCGCAGGTTGGGCAGGACGGCCTGCACCAGTGCCTGCGGCCAGCCGGCGCCGCAGCTGCGGGCGGCCTCCACGAGGGTCGGCACGTCGATGGCGCGCAGTCCGGCGTCCAGGGCCCGGTACACGAACGGCAGCGCCATCACGACGTAGGCCAGGACCAGCACCACGGGGAAGTCCGGGTTCTGGATCGCGACGAAAGTCTGGAACAGCGGCGTGCGCGAGAGGTGCTCGGGCCCCCACTTCAGCACCGTCCCGATCCCGGCGACGAACGCGATCGGCGGCACGACCAGCGGCAGCGAGCACACGATCTCGACGACCGGCCGCAGCCGGGGCGCGCCGAGCCTCAGCGCGACCATGGCGGGCACCATCAGCAGCAGGACGACGGCGATGGTGGCGGCGGCCAGCTCCAGCGAGAGCAGCAGGCTGGAGACGAAGCCCTCGGTGGAGAAGATCTGCGTGTAGGCGTCGAAGGTGATGCCCTGCCCGGGCACGTCGACCGTGAAGAGCACCGACGCGGCCAGCGGCACCAGGAAGTACAGTCCGGCGAGGCCGAGCACGCCCCACCGCCACAGGTTCAGGCGAGCCATCGCGCGCTCCGTCGTTGCAGGGGCAGATACACGGCCATGACCAGCCCGGCGACCAGGACCATGTCGAGGCTGAGCGCGAGCGCCACGTTCTCCTGGCCGACCAGGACGTTGCCGGAGAGCGCGTCGGCGATCTGGAGGGTGACCAGCGGGATCGAGCTGCCCACCATGGCGGCGGCCGTGGCGTACGCGGCGAAGGCGCTGCCGAAGAGCAGGACGAACCCGCCGAGGAGCGTGGGCAGCAGCACGGGCAGGGCCACGTGTCGCCAGTACTGCAGCGTGGTGGCGCCGTTGTTCTGCGCGGCCTCGCGCCACTGGGAGCGCAGGCCGTCCAGGGCCGGGGTGATGGTGAGCACCATCAGCGGGATCAGGAAGTACAGGTAGACGAGCACCAGTCCCCAGAAGCTGTACAGATCCCAGCCCTTGTCGCTCAGGCCCAGGTGCCGGGTCAGCACACCGGCGTTGCCGAGCGTGGCGACGAAGGCGAAGGCCAGCGGGACGCCGCCGAAGTTGGCGAGCACGCCGGACGCGGTGAGCACGGCCTCGCGCAGGGCGCGGAAGCGGGAGGTCACCACGGCCTGGGCGAGCGGCAGCCCGAACAGAGCGGCCAGGGCCGCGGAGACGGCGGACAGCTTGACGCTGCCGAGGAGGGCCGTGAGGTAGGCGCCCTGGAGCGAGTTGGTCAGGTTGTCCGCGCTGTACGAAGTCGCCTGCGTGGCCGGGTCCTTGACGGTGAAGGCGCCGTCCAGCATGGCCAGGGCCGGGAGCCCGAAGGCGAGCGCGGTGAAGACGAGCAGCGGGGCGACGGCGAGCCAGCCGCCGACGGCACGGCGCCGCCGCTTGCGCGGAGCGGCGGTCGCCGTGTCGACCCGGGTGAGGGTGGTCGTCATCCGGAGACGGCCTTCGCCCAGCCCTGGCCGAGCACCGTCTTGGCCTTGTTCTGCTGGTCCTCGGTCGGGAAGGAGGGCGTCCCGGAGACCTTGGGCAGCTTGGCGGCGGCCGTCTTGTCGAGGGTGCCGGCCTTCTCCATGGCGACCATCAGCGCCGGACGGGCGAAGCCCTTGAGCCACAGGTTCTGGCCCTCGGTGCTGTAGAGGTACTCCTGCCACAGGCGGGCGGCCGCGGGATGCGGGGCGTCCTTGTTGATGGCCTGGGAGTAGTACTGGGCGTAGACGCCGTCGGAGGGGATGGTCACCTGCCAGTCGACGCCCTTGGACTTGAACTCCTCGGCGTACCCGGCGTTGAGGTAGTCCCAGTCGATGCTGATGGGCGTCTCGCCCTTCTCGACCGTGGCCGGCGTCGACTCGACGGGCGTGTAGTTGCCGTTCTTCTTCAGCTTGCCGAAGAAGTCCAGGCCGGGCTGGATGTCGTCGAAGGAGCCGCCGCTCGCGAGGGCCGCCGCGTACACGCCGCCGAAGGCCGAGCCGGACTTGGTGGGGTTGCCGTTGAGGGCGACCTGGCCCTTGTACTGCGGCTTCAGCAGATCAGCAAAAGTCTTCGGGCACTCCTTGACCCGCTTCGCGTCACAGCCGATGGAGATGTAGCCGCCGTAGTCGTTGAACCAGCGGGCCTGCGCGTCCTTCTGGCCCTCGGGGATGTCGGCGAAGGCCTCCACCTTGTACGGCGCGAGCAGCCCCTGCTGGGCGGCGCTGATCGCGAAGGAGCTGCCGAGGTCGAGCACGTCGGGGGCGCGGTCCTGCCCCTTGCGCGAGGTGACGGCGTTGATCTCGTCCTGGCTCGCGCCGTCGGGGTTCTCGACCTCGATCTTGATGCCGTACTTCTTCTGGAAGCCGTCGATGAGGGCGCCGTAGTTGGCCCAGTCGCGGGGCAGCGCGATGGCGTGCAGCGTGCCCTCCTTCTTGGCCGCCTCGACCAGCTTGTCCATGCCGCCGAGGTCGGCGGCGGAGGTGGCGGTGGCGGCGCTCTTGCCGTCGGCGGTGGTGGACGCGTTGTCGGGTGCGGCGCCACAGGCGCTCAGGGCGAGCGCGGCGACGACGGCGAGGGCACCGCCGAGGGAGGCGGTTCTCGGCAGGGAAGCGGACACGGTTTCTCCAGGGGACGCGCGAGGGTGCAGGAGGATCTTGCCCAGAAAAGATCTCGAACTTGTCTGAACAAGTTGGCCCCAGTAGGCCCGCCGATGGTGACACGTTCGTTAACACTGGCGAAAGCCTCTGCCCTGAATTTGTGCACAGTCCCCTCAGGACCGGAGTGCTGGACGATCTCGATTACGCTGGTCACGCTGTGCACAGTGACGGACTCAGAGGGGAAGCATGACGGCGCGACACGAGGAGATCGCCGACGCGCTGCGTCGGGCGATCGACCGCGAGGAGTACACGGTCGGCTCACTGCTGCCCGCCGAGACGGACCTCGCGGCCCACTACGGCGTCTCGCGCGGCACGGTCCGGCAGGCCGTCGCGGCCCTGACCGCCGAGGGCCTCATCGGCTCCCGCCAGGGCGCCCGCCGGGTTGTCCTGGCCAGCCGCCGCAGCCAGAGCTTCGCCGAGCTGCGCAGCTTCGCCCAGTGGGCGCACGCGATGGGCCGCGAGGCGACCGGTCACGTGGTCACGCAGGAGTACCGCCCGGCGACGAAGGAGGACGCGGTGCGCCTCCAACTGACCGCCGGAACGCCGGTGTTGCACGTCCTGCGGGTGCGCGGCCTGGACGGCGAACCGGTGCTCCTGGAGCGCACGGTCTACGCGGACTGGATCTCGCCGGCCGTCGAGTCCATAGAGCCCGACTGCGCGTCGGTCACCCAACGCCTGTACGAGGAAACGGGGTTGGTATTCGCCTACGGCGAGCACGTCATCGACGCGGTGTCAGCGGGCGCCCAGGACGCCGAGTTGCTGGGCATCCGCCGCACGAGCCCCTTGCTCCGGGTCCGCCGCGTGACGACGACCCGCGAGGGCCGCCCGGTGGAGTGGTCGGACGACCGCTACCGCTCGGACGCGGTGAGCTTCAGCGTCCACAACTCGATCGACAACAACGCGCTGGCGAGGAAGACGGCCGACTGACGCCTCCGCCGTACGGCTATGCGGCTCCGCCCGACGGAGGAGGCCGCAGCGTGGGCGAGCGGGGAGACTCCTCCCATGGACGCCACCGAGATCCCGGCCCTGCCCTTCGTCGATGAACATGCGACGACGGTCGAGGCGAACGCCGACGCCGTCTGGCACGAACTGGGCGCCATGATGAACGGCTCCCGAGGCTTCCGGGTGGCGGTGTCGGTGCCGGGCCAGGAGCTGGCCTACGTCGGCCGCCACCCCTTCTCGACGTACGCCCTGATCTTCCACCTGGACGAGACGCCCCAGGGCGGGACGCGCCTGCGGGCCGAGACGAGGGCCGACTTCCCCGGCCGCAAGGGCGCCCTCTACCGGCGGCTGGTCATCGGCACGGGCGCCCACGCACTGGTCGTACGGCACATGCTGACGAAGGTCCGCAAGAACGCCGCTTAAGGGGCGCGGGGAACTGCGCGACAAGCCCCCACCCACCCGCACGCAAAAAACTACGTGGGCGACCCGGAAGAAAACCGCCGCAGCAGGGGCGACAGCACCAGCACAGACTTGGTCCGCTCCACGAACGGCTCCCCGGCGATCCGCTCGAGCACCCGCTCGAAGTGCCGCATGTCGGAGGCGAAGACCTGCACGACCGCGTCCGCGTCCCCGGTGACGGTGGACGCGGCCACGACCTCCTGATACCGCTCAAGACCGCGCCGGATGGTGTCCGGCGAGGTGTTGTGGCGGCAGTAGATCTCGACGAACCCCTCGGTCTCCCAGCCGAGCGCCGACGGGTCCACCCGTACGGTGAATCCGGTGATGGCTCCGGTGGCGCGCAGCCGGTCCACGCGCCGTTTCACGGCGGGCGCGGACAGGCCGACGAGTTGCCCGATGTCCGCGTAGGAGCGGCGGGCGTCCTCGGCGAGGGCGTGCACGATGCGTTCGTCGAGATCGTTCAGCACTGCGGGTGGTTCACTTCACTTCTGGTGTTACGGGAGCGTCGACCGTCGCGAGACGGGAACGGCGATAGCCGTACAGGAAGTAGAACACGAGTCCGGCGGCCATCCAGCACCCGAAGACCACCCAGGTGACGGTGTCGAGGCTGAACATGTTGTACGCGCAGAAGAGGAAGCCCAGCACCGGCAGCACCGGCCCGAACGGCACCCTGAACGTGCGCTCGAGCTCCGGCCGCTTCACGCGCAGCACGATCACCGCGATGTTGACCAGCGCGAAGGCGAACAGCGTGCCGATGCTGGTGGCGTCGACGAGCTTGCCCAGCGGGATGAGCGCGGCGAGCGCACCGCAGAACAGGGACACGATGATCGTGTTGAGGCGGGGCGCGCCGGTCTTCTTGTGGACCTTGCCGAGCGCCTTGGGCACCAGGCCGTCCCGGGACATCGCGAAGAGGATGCGGGTCTGGCCGTAGAGCACGGTCAGGACGACGCTCGCGATGGAGATGACGGCGCCGAGGGCGAGCAGGGTGCCGTAGAAGGACTGGCCGCTGACGTCGGTCATGATCGCGGCGAGGGAGGCCTCGGAGCCCTCGAACTTGGTCCAGTTCCAGGCGCCGACGGCGACGCCTGCGACGAGGACGTAGAGCGCAGTCACGATGATCAGCGACAGCATGATCGCCCGCGGCAGGTCCCGCTTGGGGTCCTTCGCCTCCTCACCGGCAGTGGAGGCGGCGTCGAAGCCGATGTACGAGAAGAACAGCGTGGCACCCGCGGCGCTCACGCCGGCCATGCCGAGCGGCATGAAGTCCTCGTAGTTGCCGGACTTGAAGCCCATGAAGCCGACCGCGCAGAACAGCACCAGCGCGGCGATCTTGACGGCGACCATGATCGTGTTGGCGCGGGCGGACTCGCGGACGCCGCCGAGCAGGAAGATCATCGCCAGCATGACGACGATCAGCGCGGGCAGGTTGATGATCCCGCCCTCGCCGGGCGCGGAGGACAGTACGGACGGGATGGTGACGCCTATGGTCCCGTCGAGGAGCTCGTTGAGGTACTCGCCCCAGCCGACCGCGACGGCGGCCACCGAGACGCCGTACTCCAGCACCAGGCACCAGCCGCAGACCCAGGCGACGAGCTCGCCCATCGTTGCGTACGCATACGAGTACGAGGAGCCCGCGACCGGGATGCTGCCCGCCAGCTCGGCGTACGACAGGGCCGAGAACAGCGCCGTGAGGCCGGCGATCACGAAGGCGAGGGTGACCGCGGGACCGGCCTCCGGGACGGCGTCGCCGAGGACGACGAAGATGCCGGTGCCGAGGGTGGCACCGATGCTGATCATGGTGAGCTGCCACAGGCCGAGGGAGCGCCGCAGGGACCCTCCTTCGCCCTGGCCACCCTCCGCGACCAGGTGTTCCACAGGCTTGCGGCGCATCAGACGCGCGCCGACGCCGAGGGGCGCGGGGGCGGCTGTCTGGCCTGGGGATTGCGGGGGTGCGCCTTGGTCGAGCACGCGCTGGCTCCTTATCGCTGCCGGTCAGGGCGGCAGGGACGAGCGGCACCCTTGCAGCGGGGACCACCGAGCGGGGTCCCTGCCACGCCACGTACGAGGCGACAGCCTACGAGGAGTGACGTTGCTGGTGAAATGCAGCAACCTTGCGTGTGCCCGCATGATCATTGCGTGTCTGGTGGCTGGGTGGATGTTCGTTGCAGCGGGGCTTTCGACCGTTGCGCAGGGCTGGTCAGAACAGGTCTTTGACGAGGAACGTGCACGCGTCGACCCAGTCGTGCAGCGCTCCGTCGGGGCCCTCGTACGACCAGCGGTCGTGGTAGTCGATCAGGGGCTGATAACCCAGCCGCGCATAGAGCGCGGCAGCACGCGGGTTGTCCTTCGCGACGCCGATGCCGACGACGGTGATGCCGCGTTCGCGGGCCGGCGTCTCGGCAGCCTGGACGAGCGCGGTGCCGATGCCCCGTGAGCGCAGTTCCTCCGGCCAGACGCCCAGTCCGTTGATCTCGGGGCAGCCGGGCCGCGCGGTGCGCACAGCGGGGGCGTCGCAGCCGATCCAGCGCATCTCCACGTGCCCGACGGGCCGTCACTCCAACCAGGCGACCAGATAGGTGCTTTCACCCCGTTCCTGACGTGCGAACCTTCGCGCATGGAACGACAGGGCGCCGGGCGAAGCGATGTGCCGGTCGAGCAGCGCCACATCGGCGGGTCCGCAGACGGTGATCTCCATGTCGCCGAAGTTACTTCCCGGAGCATGGGAACGGCCCCCGATTTTCCCGGCGGGCGGGACAACGGGGGCCGTACGAAAGGGCACTGACGAGGCGTCAGCTCCAGCTGGCGTGCAGCGGCTTGCCCTCCGCGTAGCCGGCGGCGCTCTGGATGCCGACCACGGCCTTCTCGGCGAACTCCTCCAGGGAGCCGGCGCCCGCGTAGGTGCAGGACGACCGCACGCCGGCGATGATCGAGTCGATCAGGTCCTCCACGCCCGGGCGGGTCGGGTCGAGGAACATGCGGGAGGTGGAGATGCCTTCCTCGAACAGCGCCTTGCGGGCCCGGTCGTACGACGACTCCTCGGACGTACGGTTGGCCACGGCACGCGCGGACGCCATGCCGAACGACTCCTTGTAGAGGCGCCCGCTCGCGTCCTGCTGGAGGTCGCCCGGCGACTCGTACGTCCCGGCGAACCAGGACCCCACCATCACGTTGGACGCACCGGCGGCCAGCGCCATGGCGACGTCACGCGGGTGCCGGACGCCACCGTCGGCCCAGACGTGCTTGCCGTACTTCTTCGCCTCGGCGGCGCACTCCAGCACCGCCGAGAACTGCGGCCGGCCGACGCCGGTCATCATGCGGGTGGTGCACATCGCGCCCGGACCGACACCGACCTTGATGATGTCCGCGCCCGCCTCGATCAGATCCCGCACGCCCTCGGCGGCGACGATGTTGCCGGCGACGATCGGCACCTGCGGGTCGAGCGCCCGCACGATCCGGACCGCGGCGATCATCGACTCCTGGTGGCCGTGCGCGGTGTCGATGACGAGGGTGTCGACGCCCGCGTCGAGCAGCTGCTTGGCCTTGCCCGCCACGTCGCCGTTGATGCCGACGGCGGCAGCGATGCGCAGCTTGCCCTGCGCGTCGACGGCCGGCGTGTACAGCGTGGCGCGCAGGGCGCCCTTGCGGGTCAGGATGCCCGCGAGGCGGCCCTCGGAGTCGACGGCCGGGGCGTAGCGCCGGTTGTGGTGGTCGAGGGTGTTGAAGGCCTCGCGCGGGTCGAGGTCGGCGTCGAGAAGCAGCAGGTCCCGGGACATGACCACTTCGAGCTGCGTGAAGCGGTCCACGCCGGAGAGGTCGGAGTCGGTGACGACACCGATCGGCCGCTGGTTCTCGTCGACGACGACCCCGGCGTTGTGGGCGCGCTTGGGCAGCAGGGCGAGCGCGTCGGCGACGGTCTGGTGCGGGGCCAGCACGATCGGGGTGTCGAGGACGTGGTGGCGGCTCTTCACCCAGGCGACGACGTCCGTGACGACGTCGATCGGGATGTCCTGCGGGATGACGACCAGGCCGCCGCGCCGGGCCATCGTCTCGGCCATACGGCGGCCGGCGATGGCGGTCATGTTGGCGACGACCAGCGGGATCGTGGTGCCCGTCCCGTCCGGGGAGCTGAGGTCCACGCCCTGCCGCGAGCCGACGGAGCTGCGGCTCGGGACCATGAAGACGTCGTCGTACGTCAGGTCGTACGCGGGCTGGATGTCATTGAGGAAACGCACGTGCTGCACATCCCAGTCGATCAGAGGTGGCCCCCGGACAGGTCAGCCAGGGGGAAAGCACGTACTTCATTGTCCCATGTCGCCGGGTATGCGCGGGCTGGTCGAAACATCCAGGCAGGTCACGGGGGTGTTTGTCGCATCCTCCGAAGCCCTGCCCGGCGGACTGCCGACCCGGGGTGCCCCGGGGGCCTTCCCGCGCCCTCCCTGGCCGGTGCCGGCTCCGATCCTCGGGCCGACCCGGGGGCCGGCACGGACGCGGCCCCGGACCCGGCGTTCCTACGGTGGCAGCCGGAGCCCATCCGGGGGCTCGCCCGACCACGGTCGCCGCGACCGGGAGGAGCTGATGAGCATGCAGCAGTACGGGCTCACCCCTTATCAGGAAAGCGAGTCCTACCCGCAGGAGCTGGAGTTCGGCGCCGAGGCGCACGGCCCCGGCGAGTACGAGGGGCCGCTGCACGGCGAGTACGAGATGCCGGGGGCCGGCGAGTACGAGATTGCGGGCGCCGAGGCCGAGTTCGGCGGGCATGCCGAGGGTGCGTTCGGCGGGCACGGAGAGGCCGGGGCGTTCGGTTCGCACGCCGAGAGCTGGGAGGTCCAGGGAGGTCTGCACGAGGGTCCCGCATACGGCGAGGTGCCCCACGCGGAGCTGGAGAGTCCGCTGAGCGAGCAGCAGGAGATCCAGCTGGCCGCCGAGCTGCTGGAGATCACCACCGAGGCCGAGTTCGAACAGTTCATCGGTGGCCTCATCAAGAACGCGCGCAACTTCTTCCGCAAGGGCTTCGGCAAGACCCTGGGCGGCCTCCTGAAGAACTTCGGGCCCGCGCTGGCCGGCTTGCTCCCGGTCCCCGGCCTCGCCACCGTCGCCAACCTGGCGAGCAAGCTCTTCGAGGTGCAGTCCGAGGGCGTCGACCGGCAGGAGTTCGAGTTCGAGATCGCCCGGCGCTTCGTCCGGCTGGCCAGTACGGCCGTCCAGAACGCGGCCCTCGACCAGCGCCCGGTATCGCCCGAGCAGCAGGCCAGGGACGCCTTGCTGACCGCCGCCCAGATACACGCGCCCGGCCTCGCGAGGTACCCGCAGCTGATCGCTCGCCCGGCCTCCTGGCACTGGCCCGCGCAGCAGGCCCCGGGTTTCGCCGACGGCCACGGCCAACCGAGGCGCCGGCCGGGCCGGGCCCGCTCGGGTCGCTGGGTCCGGTACAACAACAGCATCGTGATTCTGGGGCTCTGAGGAACCGTGGAGGCGACCTCCGCGACCTCCGTGAGCTCCGCGGCCGCCTCGCTGCTGAGCGGCGAGGCCCGGGGTCTGCTGACCCGGCTGGACCGGGTGCGGCCCTTCGCCCTGCACGAGACGATGGTGCCGGCCGCCGCCCCGACGCCCGAGGCCATGACCGCCGTCGAGCGGTTCCTGGTCCGCGGGCGTACCGAACTGCGCCGCGAGGTCGAGGCGTATCTGGCCTGGCTCGGCGGGCCGGGGCGCACCGCTCCCCCGCACGTCGCACAGCGGCGGTTCACGGCCGTGCGCCGGCGGTTCAACGGGGTACTGACCCAGTTCGACGTCTTCCAAGAAGCCGTCACCCAGCGCAGCGAACGGGACATCGGCGTCTGGCTGGCCGGACTGGACGTCGCCGCCGCCGACGCGCTGGCGACGCCCCGCACCCCGCTGCACCGGCCGCCACCCGTGATCACCTATCTGGATCATGGACCGGGCGCCGCGATACGCCGGGTGAACACCCGCATCCCGGGCGGGGGCCGCACCCCCGTGGCGCTCGTGCGCATCCCACGGGAGCGCATGGTGGGATACGGCATCGGCGCCTCCCTGGTCCACGAGGTCGGGCATCAGGCGGCCGCCCTGCTGGGGCTGGTTGACTCCCTGCGGCAAGTGCTGCTCGACATCGAGCTGACCGCGCGCCATCCGGCCGAGCGGGCGGCCTTCGGGTACTGGGGGCTGACGGTCAGCGAGATCGTCGCGGACTTCTGGGCGGTGGGCCAGCTCGGCATCGCGGGCACGCTCGGTCTGATGGGCGTGGTGAGCCTGCCCCGGAGGTTCGTCTTCGCCCTCGTACCCGACGATCCGCACCCGCTGCCGTACATCAGGGTCCGGCTGAGCTGCGCGCTGGGCGACGCCCTGTATCCGCATCCGCAGTGGCGCGCGCTCGGCTCGCTGTGGTCGGCGCTGTATCCACCGACGCCGCTTCCCCGGGAGCTGCGGCTGCTGCTCGGGGCGCTGGAGTCGACGATGCCGCGGTTCGTCGACGTCATGCTGCGCCACCGGCCGCCGGCCCTCGGCGGTCTGCGGCTGGCCGACGTCATGCCGCTGGCCGAGCGCCGACCGGAGCAGCTCCTCACCCGCCACGGGAGCTGGCTGCGCAGACCGGACCTGCTGCGCGCGGCCCCGCCGACCCTCGTCTTCGCGGTCCTCGGCCAGGCCCGGGCCGCCGGACGCATCGGCGCCGAGGAAGAGAGCCGGCTCCTCGGTGACGTGATCACCCACTGGGCGCTCAGCAGCACGCTCGCTTCGGCGTGGCGCTGCGCGGGCGCCCGACCCGAACTTCCCGCCGGCCGTTCCCACCGCTGAGGAGGCCCGCCATGCCACTCAATGCCGTACCGAAAACCATCGAACAGGGCGGCAAGGTCCGACTGACCTACGAACTGCCGAGGATCGGGCTGGGGATGATCGCCTCCGGCTCACCGGCCTCCGCTCCCGGGGGAGGAGCTCCGAGCACACCACCCACCGCTCCCTCGGCAAGTGCCTCGACCTCACCGCCCGGCGGCACGGCCGCTCCAGCGGCCGTGGGCCCCGTAGCGGCGCCCGCAGCCACCATCACGTGGGAGATCGTCGGCATCGGCACCATCGCCGCCACCCCGGTCCTCGCCGGCGCCAGTGGGCCGTGGAACGTCGACTGGGACGTACCGGCCAACCTGCAGCCGAGCCAGTACACCGCGCGCGCCGTCTACACCGAGAGCGGCTCTGCGCCGATCGACGAGGCGGACACCTTCGTGGTGACCTCAAGGCCCCTCGGCCCTACCGATCCGTTCCATGTGCAGGTACGCATGCGCCGGACGGGCACCGACCCCACCGACGACCAGGCGCTCTGGTCCGCGATCAGGCTGAGCACCGACGGGCTGGCCTTCAAGCCCTACGCCGAATGGATCGAGCCGATCATGTGCAGCGGCCAGCTGCCCGGTCCGAGGGTTCCGGCCCCCAGGCGCGACCCGCTCAACCCGGCCATGGCCTTCCCCGGCGTCGACCCCTACCTGCTGCTGCGGGTCGCGACCGAGGTGTTCCTGCTGGCGCGCTGCGGTGTGCACATCCAGTCGAACAACATCCAGCAGCTCTTCGCCGGGCTCGACCTCGCCGACGAAGCCCGTCGGTACGCGACCGAGCAACCCGATCCCCAAGCGTTTCAGCGCGCCATCGAACTTCAGTGGCAACGCTACGTCGGCGCCGCCCCGGGCCACCCCAACCCGGCCACGGACCCGGCGGCACTGCCGTATCTCGCCGTCATCCGCGAGAAGCTCGGAGGCGTCGGCTTCCCCCTGCAGGACGGTTTCGGCCGCGACTGCTCCGGCATCCTCCGGGAGAAACTCGCCTTCCCCTGCTTCCTGGAGCTCTTCTGGAGCTTCTGGCACGAGCTCGGCAACCTCACGCACTCCGTGGACGCCATCGCCCTGCGGTTCCAGAACATCCGCGGCCCCGGCGCCCGCGATCCGCTGGCGCACGTGGAGATCGACCCGCTGCGGGCCCTCAATCCGATCCTGTGGGGTTACGTCCAGGACAAGGAGCACCGACTGACCGCCCTGCGCCGGGCCCACGAGTACGACCACCACTACGGCATCAGCCAACTCCCGCCCGGCGCCCCGTCACTGCGCCCCGCCGACAGCCGACCGCAGTTCCTGGAGGCCTTCCACACCCTGCTCCACCTGGCCTCCGCCTTCTTCCGCGACGACGACGACACCACCGTCATCGCCGACGGTTTCCCGGTGCTCAACGCGCTGCGGGACGTTCATCTCCTGCTGACGGAGGGACAGCACAACCAGTACGGCGACCTGCCCTGGACGGCACGCCAGGAGATGCTGATGCAGCAGTGGATCCTCGCCCGCCCCGAGATGCGCGAATTCCTGCCGGGCCGGACGATGGTCGCCTATCCGGAAGCCTGGATGGACCGGGTGGACACGATGAAGCGCCTGCAGGGGTGGGGCTCCGACTCGGTGATCCACTTCCACAATCTCGGACGGTTCGGCGAACAACTGCTGCTGTCGGTGCGGTTCGGGAACTGGGGTGCCGTCATCGACCGGGACTCCGCGGCCAACTGGGCACGCTACTGGCGCACCGAGATCCAGGGGTACGTCCACTCGTACCGCTCGGTGACCGGCGCCGATCTGACCGAGGCCCCGGTCGACACAGCACTGCCGACTCTCCATCTCGTCCGCCGCCTCTCCCCGCAGGGCCCCGGACGCGCCGCCCTGCCACCCACCACCAGGGGCACCGCGTCCCCCGCGCTCCGCCGCAGGGCCGCCCCTCGCCTCGCACAGCCCCGCCCCGTGCCCCAGCTGCCGCCCGCCCAGCGTCCCCCGGCCGCCTCGCCGGCCCCGCTGCCGCCCGGCAGCCAGGGCGCCCCCCGGCTGCCCCGGCGGGAAGGACGGTGACGGCATGACGCTTCTGACCGAGGCTCCGCTCACAGCGGCCGAACGCAACCGTGCCTACGCCGACACACTGGGCTGGGGTGCGCGACTGGCCGAGGTCCGGCGCGCCCTCAACCCGCGCCGCACGGCGTGGGACGATGCCGCGCTGGTGACGGAGACGTCCAAGTGGCAGGCACGAACCGGGCTTGCGGCCGACGGCGTCCTCGGACCGACGACCTGGGCGTATCTGAGGGTCGCCGCGGGCCTCGACCCGGATCCGGCCATCTCGGCGCAACTTCCCGCGCAGGGGCCGGGGTTCTACGCCGACGGTCCGCACGAGCGGCGCTTCGCCCGGCCCGAGACCGTCAGGGCGCTCCTGGCGACGGCGCTGGGCTGGCATGGCGCACGCCCCGGAGGGCCTCGCATCGGATTCCGCGAGATCTCCGTGCGCGGCGGCGGCCCGGTCACCGGCCACGGTTCCCATCGGCTGGGTCTGGACGTGGACATCCGCCCGGTGCGCGCCGACGGCAAGGAGGCCCCGGCCCTGTGGAACCAGCCGGGCTATTCCCAGTCCCTCACTCAGGAACTCGTCGACCGGCTGCACGGAAACGGAGTTCTGCCGGTCCACTTCATCCTGTTCAACGACCCGCGCATCAGGGGCGTACGGAAGTGGGACGGCCACGACAACCATCTGCACGTCCGCTTCCGCCCACCGGTCCCGGCCCGGCCGTCGGCCACCGTGCCCCCTGCTGCCGGCGTCCGTCCCACCGACGCCCTGGGCACCCTGGTCGCCCCCGGCTCCGCGCCGCCGTACCGGTTCACGCCGGACGACCTCCTGTGGACCGCCCGCTTCCTCGTCGGCGAGACCGGGGGGAGCCGGGCGGGGGCGGAGCAGGCCGCGGTCGTGTGGGCGATGCTCAACAGGTACGGACTGCTCACGCGCTCCCGCTATCCGTCGTTCCACGCGTTCCTGCGGGCCTACTCGACACCGTTGCAGCCCGTGCTCAGGAACTGGCGGGCCACTCGGCGGGCCGCGCGCCAGGACGACTTCGTCCCGATCGGCGGCATGTTCGGCCCGCCCGCACCTCCCGGTGTGCAGATGGGGCAGCGGCAGCGGTACATCGAACTGCAGCGGCTCCCCTGGGAACGGCTGCCTGCGGCCGCCCGCTCCGTCGCCGTCCGGGCTCTCACCGGCGCACTCGCCAATCCGGTGGGCAACGCCACCGAGTTCGGCTCCACCCGCGTGTACTTCCACGACCGGTACGGCAGGTATCCGGGCCGGGAGGAGTGGCAGAGGTTCACGGAACGCTTCGCGGCCGGCCGCAGGTGGACCTGGATCGGGCCGGTGCCCGGCCTTGACCAGCTGGGCAACACGTTCTTCGTCCAGAACCGCCTGGCCGGGCTCGCCCCGCGGGCCGTACGCGTGCTGCCGCCGTGAGGAGGGAGGCGATGGTCATCGACTGCCACTGCCACGCCGGCCGGGGCCCGGAGTTGAGCGGCCCCTGGGATTCCGCCCCGCTGGACGCGTACGCCCGTCGCGCGAGGGCGGCCGGCATCGGCCACACGGTCCTGCTGCCGGTCTTCCACTCGGACTACGCGGCCGCGAACGCACAGGTCGGCCGGATCGTCGCGGCCCGGCCCGACCGGTACAGCGGCTTCGCCATGGTGCACCCGCGGCGGGACGCCGGCCGGATCCACGCACTGCTGGCGGAGGCGACCGCCCGCTGGCAGCTGTGCGGCGTCAAGGTCCACCGCCATGACGCACGGCTCACCCGGGAGATCTGCGAGGCAGCCCGCGCGTTCGGTCTTCCGGTGCTGTACGACGTGATGGGCGAGGTCGCCACGGTGGAGCTGTTCGCCACCGCCTACCCCGAAGTCGACTTCGTCATCCCGCACTTGGGCAGCTTCGCGGACGACTGGGGCGCACAGCTCGCCCTCGTCGACCATCTGGTGCGCCATCCGAACGTGTACGCCGACACCTCCGGCGTCCGCCGCTTCGACCTGCTGGTGCGTGCTCTGGAGCGGGCGGGTCCGGCCAAGCTCCTGTTCGGCTCGGACGGTCCGTGGCTGCACCCGGGGTTGGAACTGGCGAAGGTACGCGCCCTCGGCCTGCCCCCGGCCGACGAGGCAAAAGTGACCGGGGGAAATCTGCTGCGCCTGCTGGGACCGACGGTCCGTGCCACCAGGAGCCGCCATGCGCTACATCATCGACCTGTACCACTCGAGCCGAGGGGTCCACGGTGAGGTCCTCGTGGAGGGAGCGGACGCGCCCGTGCCGTTCTGGGGATGGCTGGAGCTAGTACGGCTGCTTGAGCCGCCTCCTCCCCCAACGGGGCCAGCTCCGCGCGGAGTCACCGATTCTGGTTGTACGGGACCCGGCCGGCCGCCACCGTGAGTCAGTCAGCGCCGGGCGAGCGTCGGGGGAGCCGCCGTCATGACCGACCTCACCTCCGCACTCCTGGCACCGCATCAGGGAACGGGCAGCGCTCCAGGTCTTGCCCAACCTGCCCCGGACCCGCCCCACATCACGGAGCCGGACCACGACTTCTGCGGACGGGAGCGCGAACTCGCCGTACTGGAGGGCCTGTTGACGGCGGTCGGCAACGGCGCCCGGCTGGTCTGCGTGGACGGCCCGGCCGGACTGGGCAAGACCACGCTGGTCCGGGAGTTCCTCCGCCGGCACGCGGTGCGGGCCTGCCGGGTGGCGGGCGAGGAGAACGAGTCGACACTGCCGTACGGACTGCTGGGCCGGCTCCTGGACTCTCTCCCCGCGCCCGCCACCGACGGTGCTCGCAGCGGGTCCCTGCGCCACGTCGCGGATCCGTTCGCCGCCGGGGCCGGACTCCTCGACGCCCTGGGGCAGTCGCAGGACGGCACTCCCCTGGTGGTCGTCCTCGACGACGCCCAGTGGGCGGATGTGCCGTCCCTGGACGCGCTGGCCTTCGCGCTGCGCCGGCTGGGCGCGGACCGGCTCCTCGCCGTCGTCGTGACCCGGGACCCCGCCGACCCCGGCCTGCCGGAGGGCCTGCGCCGGCTGCTCGCGGACTACGACACCGTACGGCT
This sequence comes from Streptomyces sp. NBC_01092, assembly GCF_045039535.1. Lineage (NCBI taxonomy): Bacteria > Bacillati > Actinomycetota > Actinomycetes > Kitasatosporales > Streptomycetaceae > Streptomyces > Streptomyces sp. NBC_01092. The sequence continues at coordinate 2,080,373 of NZ_CP108659.1, forward strand.
GTCGCTCCCGCCGCTGGACGTGGCCGACGTCGCCCGCCTGGCCACCCGGCTGCTGGCCGCGCCCCTGCCCGCGCACGCGGCGGCCCGGCTGCACGGCCACACGGGCGGCAATCCGCTGCACGTCCGCGCCCTGCTGCGCGAGGTTCCCGGCGACATCCTGGCGGGGTCGGACGACTCACTGCCGGCGCCCCGCTCCTACAGCCTGCTCGTGCTCGCGCGTCTGGCTCGCTGCGACCGTGCCACACAGGACCTGGTGGCAGCGGTCAGCGTGCTGGGCACCCACTGCGACCTGCGCGACGCCGCACACCTCGCGGACCTCACCGAGCCGCTGCCCTCCGTGGAACAGGCGATCGCGCAGGACCTCCTGCGGGAGAGGTTCGCGCCGGGCACGCACCGGCTCTGCTTCCCGCATCCCCTGGTACAGGCCTCCGTCTACCACCATCTCGGCCCGGTCCTGCGGACCAGGCTGCACGCCCGGGCCGCCGAGGCCGTCACGGACCGCTTCGGCGCCCTGAGGCACCGGCTGGGCGCGGCCGACGGCACGGACGTGGCCCTCGCCCGCGAACTCGCCGCCGTCGCCGACGAGGAGGCCGCCGCCGGACGCTGGTCCATCTCCGCCACCCTGGCCCGGCATGCCTTCCGCATGGCCCCGGCCGGCCCCGGGCGGGACCGGCTGGCCGTCGCGGCGGCCGACGCCCTGCTGGCCGACGGCCGGGTCGACGAAGCCGCCTCGCTGATCGGCGCCCTGCCGGGTGCGGCCTACAGAGGGAACCCATGCGCCGAGGGCACCGGTACGGCGCTCCCCGGGCACCGCTGTGCCGAAGGGCCTGGCACGACGGGGGACGAGCCGCACCGCTGCGCCACGGGCCCCGGAGCGGCCGATGCCGCCCGGCAGCGCTACGCCGAGGGCCATCTCGCTCTCGTGCGCGGGCAGATGGCAGATGCCACGACCCTGCTCGGCGACGCCTGGCAGCACTGCGACCCGGCGGCGGACCCCGCCCTGGCCCAGCGCATCGCGGAGCGCCTCGCCACGCTCTGCCTGGTCGACTGCCGTGGCACCGAGGCGGCACGCTGGGCCGAGCAGGCGAGCGCGCTTTCCGCCGCCCCCGCCAAAGGCGGCACCCTGCGCTACTGCCGCTTACTGGCGCTGGGCATGACCGGCGCCGCCGAGCGGGGAGTGGCGCTCACGCGGGAGCTGCCCGCCCCGGCCCTCGTCCCCGCCGAGGACGCCGATCTGCTGCTGGGGCGCGGCATCCTGCGGGTGTGGTCGGACGATCTCGAAGACGGCCGGGACGACCTGCTCGCGGCCGTGCGCATGACTCGGCGGGGTCCGGTCCCGCTGCGGGTACTGGCCGACACGCACCTCGGCCAGGCCGAGTTCCGCGTGGGGCGCTGGGACGAGGCCGTGCTGCACCTCGGCGTCGGCTGTTCCGTCGCCGAGGACGCCGGCCAGGCGTGGCTCGCGCCGCACGGGCACGCGGAGCTGGCCCTGGTCCTGGCCCTGCGCGACGACAGGGCCGGCGCCGCGGCCCACCTGGAAGAGGCTCGGCGTGGTCTGGGGGGCACCCGGGACGTGGTGACGCTGATGGCCATCGCCCGAAGCCGGGCCTGGCTGGCGGTGGCCCGCGGCGACCATCAGGAGGCCGTCCGCGCGCTGCGCCCGCTGCTGGACCTGCGGACTCCCGACGAGCCGGCCTTCCTGCCCTGGCACGATCTCCTCGCCCACGCGCAGCTCGCGGTCGGCGCCCTGCAGGAGTGCGCCGCCACGCTCGCCCGCCTGGAGGAGCTCGCCCAGACGACGGGACGGCTGTCGGCGCTGGCCGCGGCGGCCGGCGTGCGCGGCGGACTGCTAGCCGCGCGGCAGCGGCCCGAGGCGGCCGAGCAGGCGTTCCGGACGGGCCTCGGGCAATCGGCGACGGTCGCGAACCCGTTCGACGGGGCACGGCTGGCCCTCGGCCTCGGGGTCTTCCTGCGCCGTACCGGTCGACGAGCCGCCGCGGCCGAGCACCTGCTGACCGCCCACGGCACCTTCGTGAGGCTGGGCGCCGTCTGGCTCGCGGGGCGCTGTGCCCGCGAGCTGGCCGCGTGCGGACAGCCCGTCGGCCCGGACACCAGGGCTCCGCTGCCACTGACCCCGCAGGAACTGGCAGTGGCCCGCCTCGCCGCCGATGGCCTCACCAACCGCCGTATCGCCCATGAGCTGGTCCTGAGCGTCAAGACGGTCGAGTACCACCTCAGCCACGCCTACGCCAAGCTGGGCATCGCGTCCCGAACGGCCCTGCCGGCGCGGCTGGCGCCGAAGACCTGACCTCGGACGGCTCTAGGGGCTGTCGTTTGGATCATCCCGGCGTCGCGGGGCCTGGCACGCACTCCCCCAAGCTCTTCGAGCAGGGGGGACCCCCAGCCGCGTTGTCGTCGGTTGCCGACTCCCCCACTCTCGACTCCGCTCGAGCGGGGGGACCCCCATCGCGTCGACGCCCTCCTCCGCCTTGCAGCTGCACGCACCAGGCCCCGCTCGGGTCGGCTGAAAGGCGCAGCCTCTCTCAGCCGGCCTGATCCAAACGACAGCCCCTAACCGAGCGCCATCAGGACGACCAGTCCGGTATCCGTCTCCCGCCAGCGTGCGGCGGCGTCGGCGAAGATCTCCTGGAGGACGCCCCACTCGTCGGGCCGGGCCTTCGCGAAGACCTGCCACTCGCGGACGAGAATCAGCCGCCCCCCGCGCGTGGGCCACCACTCCAGATCGGTGAGGGAGTCGGCGAGAGCGTCCCAGTTCGCACCGAACCAGTCGGGCAGGCGCAGTGCGTCGGCGAACGCCGTCATGAGCCCGGCCTTGTCCGTGACACCGGAGAGGTCCAGGACTGCCGCCTCCCACTGTGCCGCGCGTGCCGCGTCCACGGCCTGCGCCGTCGGCAGACCGGCCGGCCACGACAGGACGCCGGGCGGCGTGGTGCCCGCGAGCACGGGCGCGAGCGGATCGTCGGTCATGTCAGCACCGCCCTGAACGATTCGTACGGATCATCGAGGCAACAGACCTCGCGCAGCCCTTCGAAGCTCCCGTACACGGCAGAAGCCCGTGGCGGGACTGGAGGAGACGAGCCGTAGCACCACCCCGTCGATGCCGCCGCGGCTGTCTCCTTCATGACTTACTTCATGACCTACCGTCAGTTCCCGTCCGGATCCGCCCTGTTGAGCGTGTTCTTCGGGGTCGGGCCGACCGTCATCAGGTAGTCCGCCGCCGAGGTGTCCGTCACCAGGGAGGTGACGAGCCCGGACCGCAGCACCGCGTCGATCGCGCCCGCCTTGCGCTGCCCGCCCGCTATGGCGACGACCTCGGGGATACGGCGGAGCTGGTCGGCCTTGACCGTGATGCACCGCTCCTGCAGGTCCCGCCCGACCCGGCGGCCCTCGGAGTCGAAGAGGTGCGCGGACATCTCGGCGGCGACGCCGAGCGAGGCGTAGTGCGCCCGCTCCTCGTCGCTCAGCATGTCGTGCACCGTCGAGATGCCGGGCTCCCACGAGCCGATGGAGACGCAGGCGACGGTGACCTTGTCGAAGTACTCGAAGGCCCGCGCGATGCCGGTCTGGTGGCGCAGCGCCTCCGCGGTGGCCGCGTCCGGCAGCAGCATGGGCGCGTAGATGGGGTGGGCGTCACCGCCCGACACCTGGGCAGCGCGGCGCACCGCCTCGACCGAACCGCGCTCGGCGGTCCCGGCGTCGTAGACACCGGTCAGCTGCACCACCGTGCACGGCGCCAGCCGGTCGAGGGCCGCGGCCATGTGGATGGTGGACCGGCCCCAGGCCAAGCCCAGCACATCCCCTTCGTTCACGAGCTCGCCGAGCAGGTCGGCGGCCACCTCTCCCAGGTTCTCGGGGTCGGGCGACTCCTCGGCCTCGGCCGGGGACTCGACCACGACGGCGTGCCTGAGGCCGTAGCGGGCGCGCAGCGCGTCAGAGCGCTCGGCGTCCAGCTCGGCCGGCACGCGGATCTCGATGCGCACCAGATCCCGTTCGAGAGCGGTCTCCAGGACCCGGGCCACCTTGAAGCGGCTGACGCCGAACTCCTCGGCGATCTGGATCTTGGATTTGCCCTCAAGGTAGAAGCGGCGGGCCATGGCCGCCGCCTGCACCAGCTCAGCGGGTCCCATCCGCATGGCTGACCGGCCCGCCGACATACCCGACACGGCGATCTCCTCACTGCTGTTCACACTCTGGATTCGCCGTTCATCCTTGCAGATCCGGCGCTCTTGATCCGCCCTGATGGGCGCCGTTCACGTTCCCTTGGCTCAGTGGTCGCATGCCCAGGCGGCGGACTTGGTCACGTCCTCGGCCTGGGCGCGCAACGCACGGACCGCCGCGGCGGGGTCGTCCGCCCCGTACACGGCCGAACCGGCGACGAAGACGTCCGCGCCCGCCTCCGCGCACCGCTCGATCGTCGAGGCCGACACCCCGCCGTCGACCTGGAGCCACAGGTCGAGGCCGTGCTTGCTGATCAACTCGCGGGTGCGGCGAATCTTCGGAAGCATGATGTCGAGAAACGCCTGACCACCGAAGCCCGGCTCGACCGTCATGATCAGCAGCATGTCGAGCTCGGGGAGCAGATCCTCGTACGGCTCGATGGGCGTCGCGGGCCTGAGCGCCATGGAAGCACGGGCGCCTTTGGCCCGGATCTCCCTTGCCAGCCGTACCGGGGCCGCGGCGGCCTCGACATGGAAAGTGACGGAGGAGGCCCCTGCTTCGACGTACTGGGGCGCCCACCGGTCGGGGGCCTCGATCATCAGATGGCAGTCCAGCGGAGTGTCCGTCGCACGGGCCAGGGACTCTACGACCGGCACGCCGAGCGTGAGGTTCGGGACGAAATGGTTGTCCATGACGTCGACGTGGAGAAAGTCGGCTCCTTCGACCGCCTTCGCCTCGTCCGCGAGGCGGGCGAAGTCGGCGGACAGGATGCTGGGGTTGATCTGCACGGCCATGCCCCAAGCCTGCCATGCCGGAGCACGAATGTTCGCCCCGGTCCAGACCTAAGACGTTCATCCGATGTTGTGTCCGGGCCGCGCGTGCCATGCTGGGCGCCCGGCCGGATCGTTGTTCGGCTGCGGGGGTGACCATGACGGAGATCCAGGAGAAGAACCGGCAGACGGGTTCCGGACAGCAAGGCATCGCGCATCTGGTCTGCGGACGACGCGCCAAGTGGGTGGTGCTCGTCCTGTGGGTGGTGGCGCTGTTGGTGACGGCTCCGCTCGCGCAGAAGCTGACCGACGCGCAGGACAACGACGCCGCCTCCTGGCTGCCGGGGTCCGCGGAGTCCACCCAAGTCCTGGAGACCTCCGAGAACTTCCGGCCGGAGCAGATCCCCGCGGTCGTCATCTACGCCCGCGACGGGGGCCTGACGGCACAGGACCGGGCCGCGATCACCGAGGACGTGGCCCAGCTCAAGCAGCTGACCGACCACGGCATCCGGGGCGCCGAGACACGTGGACCCGTCTTCGACCGGGAGATCGACCCGCGCGCGGCCCAGGTCCAGGTCCCGATCACCATGGACGAGAAGGGCTGGGAGCGCATCGCGCCGGCCGTCGACTCCATCCGGGACGTCGTCGGGACGAGCAGCGGCGGGCTCGCCGTGCACATCACGGGCCCAGGCGGCACGTCGGCGGACTTCTCCGAGGCGTTCGAGGGCATCGACTCCACTCTCCTGCTCTCGGCGATGACGGTCGTCATCGTCATGCTCCTGATCACCTATCGCAGTCCGACCCTGCTCCTGGTCCCCCTGATCGCCGTGATCGTCGCCCTGTTCACCGCCCAGGCCTTCATCTACCTCCTGGCGGAACACGGGGGCCTGACGGTCAACGGGCAGAGCGCTGGCATCCTCACGGTCCTCGTCTTCGGCGCGGGGACCGACTACGCCCTACTCCTCGTCGCCCGCTACCGGGAAGAACTCCGCCGTCACGAGGACCGTCACGAGGCGATGGCCCTGGCCCTGCACCGCGCGGGCCCGGCGGTGCTGGCCTCCGGCGCGACCGTCGTGCTGAGCATGCTGGTGCTGCTGGCGGCGGAGATGAACTCGACGAGCGGCCTCGGCCCGGTGGCCGCGATCGGCGTGGCGGTGGCCCTGCTCGCGATGATGACCCTGTTCCCCGCGCTCCTCGTCATCTGCGGCCGCTGGATCTTCTGGCCGGTGATCCCCCACCTCGGTGCGGAGAACCCGCACGAGCGCGGCGCCTGGGCCCGCATGGGCCGCGGTATCGCGCAGCGCCCCCGCATGACCTGGGTCATCACCGCCGTGGTCCTCGCCGTCTGCTCCCTGGGCCTGATCCAACTGCGCGCCGAGGGGCTGAGCAACGCCGACGCCTTCACCGACAAGCCGGACTCGATCACCGGCCAGGAGATCTCCGAGCAGTACTTCCCGGCCGGCAGCGGCGACCCCCTGGTCATCGTCAGCAACCAGGCCCAGGCCCAACAGGTGGGCCGGGCCGTCGCCGAGACCCGGGGCGTCGTCCCCGAATCCCTCGGCCTGCCCCCGGGCACGAAACCGCTCTACGAGGGCCAGGTGCTCTTCGAGGCGACGATGACCGCTCCGGCCGACAGCGAGGCCGCGAAACAGACGGTCGAGCGGGTACGGGACGCCGTCCACGCGGTGCCGGACGCCGACGCCCAGGTGGGCGGGGGCACGGCGGCCCTCCTCGACATGGACAAGGCGACGACCCACGACAACATCGTGATCATCCCGCTCGTCCTGGTCGTGGTGATGCTGATCCTCGCGGGCCTGCTGCGTGCCCTGATCGCTCCCCTGCTGCTGATCGGCACGGTGATCCTGTCCTTCGCGGCAGCGTTGGGCATCAGCGCGCTGGCCTTCCGCCACATCTTCGACTACGCGGGCGAGTCGACCGACTTCCCCCTGTTCGTCTTCGTCTTCCTGGTGGCGCTGGGCATCGACTACAACATCTTCCTGACCACCCGGATCCGCGAGGAGGCCGCGCACCAGGGCACCCGCCAGGGCGTCATCACGGGCCTGGCCGCCACCGGCGCGGTCATCACCTCCGCCGGCCTGGTCCTGGCCGGCACCTTCGCCGCGCTGGGCACCCTCCCCATGGTCGCCTTCGCCGAAATCGGCTTCGCCGTGGCGCTGGGGGTGCTCCTGGACACGTTCATCGTGCGTTCGGTGCTGGTGACGGCGTTGTTCCTGGACGTGGGGAAGAAGGTGTGGTGGCCGCACAGGTTGTCGCGGGAGGACGGGGACTGACGCATCCCAGCCCGTCCGGCTCAGGGATTTCAGCCCGTCCGGCGTTCGAGGACGGGCCACCCCCCACGAACCTCAGCCAACCCGCCGCATCAACGCCAAATACATCGCATCCGTCCCATGCACATGAGGCCACAACTGCACATCGGGCCCCTCCCCCAACTCCGACACCCCACCCAGCAACGGCCGCGCGTCGATCAGCTCGACCTCGGCCCCGTGCTTCAACACGTCGTCGACAACGGCCCGCGTCTCGGCAAGATGGGGCGAACACGTCGCGTACCCCACGACACCCCCCACCCGCACGGAGTCGATCGCATTGCGCAACAACTCCCGCTGGAGCGGGGCAAACCCATCCAGATCCTCCGGCCGCCGCCGCCACCGCGCCTCGGGCCGCCGCCGCAACGCCCCCAGCCCGGTGCACGGCACATCCACCAGCACCCGGTCGAAGCTCCCGGCCCGCCACGGCGGCCGAGTCCCGTCCGCGGCGATCACCTGATACGGCCCCGGATTGCCGTGCAGAGCCTTCGCCACCAGCCCCGCCCGATGCGGCTGCTTCTCGGACGCGAGCAGCATGGCCCCCCGCTCGGCGGCGAGCGCCCCGAGGAGCGCGGCCTTCCCGCCGGGCCCGGCACACCCGTCGAGCCACTTCGCGTCAGGCCCGTCGAGCGGCGCGTTGGCCAGGGCGAGCGCGACGAGCTGACTCCCCTCGTCCTGCACCCCCGCCCGCCCGTCCCGCACGGCCTCGATGGCACCCGGCTCCCCGCCCTCGGCGAGCCGCACGGCGTACGGCGACCAGCGCCCCGCCACCGCGGCCTCCTCGCCGAGCAGTTCCTCGGTCGTGGCCCGCCCGGGCCGCGCGACCAGAGTCACCTCGGGCCGCTCGTTGTCGGCCTCCAGCAGCGCCTCGATCCCCGCGCGCCCGCCCCCGAGCGAGTCCCACAGCGCGGAGACGACCCAGCGCGGATGCGAGTGCACGACGGCGAGATGCTCCTCGGGATCGTCGTCGTACGGCGGCGCGACCCGCTGGATCCACCCGTCGAGATCGTCCTGCGTGACCTTCCGCAGCACCGCGTTGACGAACTTGGCCCGCCCGTCACCCAGCACGACCCGGGCGAGCTCGACGGACGCCGACACCGCGGCATGCGTCGGAATCCGGGTCCCCAGCAGCTGGTGCACACCCAGACTGAGCACGTCCAGCACCGGCGGGTCGACCTCACGCAGGGGCCGGTCCACACACGCGGCGATGATCGCGTCGTACGTTCCCTGGCGCCGCAGCGTCCCGTACACCAGCTCGGTGGCGAGCGCGGCGTCCCGTCCGTCGAAGTCGCCCTTCTCCCGCGCCTTGCGCAGCAGCGGCGGCAGCACGAGGTTCGCGTACGCGTCCCGCTCGTCCACCGCGCGCAGCGCCTCGAAGGCGAGGACGCGGACGGGGTCCTTCTTGGGCCGTCGGTAGGGCTTGCCGGGTTTCTGGGGCCGACGGGAGGTGTCGCTCACGAAAAGGTGCTCCGGATTACTGGATGAGATGTACGACCAGCCTACGTCGCACGCCCGGCCCGGCGTACGGCCGGTTACGCCCCGAGGCTCTCCCCGGCCCCGATCCGCACGCCCCGCGCCCAGTCGGCGGCCCGCATCGGCTTCTTGCCCTGCGCCTGCACCCACAGCAACTCGACGGCGTACGACCCCGTCCCGACGTACACGTTGTTCTTCCCCACGGAGAGCGCGCCGGGGGCGAGGTCGTCCCGCCCGGGCACCGGCTGCACGTGGATGAGCTTGAGCCGCTCGTCGCGGAACGTGGTCCAGGCACCCGGCGCGGGGGTGCACCCGCGCACGAGCCGGTCGACGCGCAGGGACGGGGCGTTCCAGTCGATGTGGGCGTCCTCGACGTTGACCTTGGGGGCGAGGGTGATCCCCTCGGACGGCTGCGGTACGGCCTTCAGCGTGCCGTCCTCGATGCCGTCCATGGTCGCGGCGAGCAGCCCGGCGCCCGCGAAGGCGAGCCGGGTCAGCAGGTCGCCGCTGGTGTCGGTGGACCGGATCGCCTCGGTGACCGTGCCGTAGACGGGCCCGGAGTCGAGCCCTTCCTCGATGAGGAAGGTGGAGGCCCCGGTGATCTCGTCGCCCGCCATGATGGAGTGCTGCACGGGCGCGGCCCCACGCCAGGCGGGCAGCAGCGAGAAGTGCAGGTTGACCCAGCCGTGGGCCGGCACGTCGAGGGCGACGCGCGGCAGCAGGGCGCCGTAGGCGACGACGGGGCAGCAGTCCGGCGCGATCTCCCTCAGCCGCTCCAGGAACTCGGGATCGCGCGGCTTGGCGGGCTTGAGTACCTCGATCCCGGCCTCCTCGGCCCGCTCGGCCACCGGGCTCGCCACCAGCCTGCGCCCACGCCCGGCCGGCGCGTCGGGCCGCGTGACGACGGCGGCCACGTCGTGCCGCCCGGAGGCGATGAGAGCGTCCAGAGCGGGAACGGCGACCTCGGGGGTACCGGCGAAGACAAGCTTCATGGGTGGGCACGGGCCTCTCGGGCGGGGTTGGTTGGGCAACACACAAGTCTATGGGTGCGACGCTCGGTGGCTCACGTCGGAGCACGACAACGAAATCCGAGGCCGAAGGACAAGGCCGAAGGACAAGGACTCCTGCTCGGGCTGCTCGGGTGTGGACCCCACCCAGGGGCGTAGGCATATGCCCACACGCCCCCAGGGCGTGACCCGCAGAGCACTCCCGCGTTGGTCAAGAAAGAGTTGACCACAACGGGCCGCAAGCGCCGTAACCGCGGCCCTCTCCTTTTCAACGCCGGTTCGAGAGGCTTGTTCATGGCCGACCACGCAACCCACGACGCCCAGGCTCGGGCCAGCCTGCACTTGCTGGTGCGGGACATCGAGCGGGTCCGCCGGCAGGTGGACGCACTGCGTACGCTCACCGCGCAACTGGGCAACGTCTACCGCCCGCGCCGCTCCGGTCCCTCCACGGGCTTCGTCGTCTACGGACGCGCTCCCGCCCCGACGGTCCGTCTTGCCCAGGAGCTGCGGGACAGCGTCGAAACCCTGGTCACGGCAGCCGTGGACTTCGACCGCTCGCTCGGCTTCTCCTGGGACGCGGTGGGCAGCGCCCTCGGCGTCACCAAGCAGGCGGTCCACCGACGCTACGGCGCGCGCCGCGCCGCCACCCAGGCGGCGGCCGAGGCCGAGCGGACGACCGAGCCTTCGGGCAGCCGGACCGTCAATGTCACCACCGCCCTCCCCACCGTGCCGACGGTCCCCGCGGCGCGCTCCATGCCGACGCAGCCGACGGCAGGCAGCCCCGGCCTGCGCGACGAGGCCAGGCCCACGGCATTCCCCGGTCCGCGTAACGGCTGACCCCCAGCACTCTGCCCTCCCGGAGCGCACCCGGGAGGGCAGGGCTTTGTCCGGCCCCGTCCGCGGTCAGGTCACGGCCGCGCTCTGATCCTCGGTGGATCCCTCGGTGGATCCCTTGGTGCCCGAAGCCGGCATCCGGCAGTCGGCACTCGCCGGCCTCACCCGATATCAGGCGGATCAATCCGGACCCGCACCGCGACCTCTCCACCCCCACGCGCCATCCGAGCCGCCTGCGCGGTCTTCAGCGCGGAGGCCAACGCGGCCCCGCTTCCCGGCGGAACCCGTATCAACGCCCGGTCCCAGTGCTCCCCCGGCGGCGGCCCGCCCACCCGCCGAGGCCGCCCCACGGCCGTGACCGGCATCGGCACGGGCCCCAACACCTCGGCGTCCGGCGGCAGCTCGGCCGCACGCAGGAACTCGGCGATCGCCTCCCCGGGTCCGGCCACGGCAGCCATCCGCGACACCGGCGGAAACCCCAGCTCGGCCCGCTCGGCGAGCTCGCGCACCGCGTGCCCGACGGGGTCCCACCTCACCAGCGCCTGCACGGGCCGCAACGTGGGCTCGGCGACGACGACCACCGTCCCTCCGGCGCTCTGCGGCCGTACCAACGAGGCGGCCCCGATCCAGCGGCGCAGCGCGTCCTCCCCCGCCCGCAGGTCGGGCCGCCCGAGCATGGCCCAGCCGTCCAGCAGCAGGGCCGCCGCGTAGCCGCCCTCGGCGACGGGCTCGGCGCCCGGCGTGCTCACGACCAGCGAGGGTGTGCCCGGCACTGTGTCCAGCACATGCTCGCGCCCCGACGTGCGCACCGGAACGGCGGGAAAGGCCCGCCCCAGCTCCTCGGCGGTCCGCCGCGCCCCCACCACCTGGGCGCGAAGCCGGAATCCACCGCACTCCGGACAGTGCCAGGAACCCTCGTCCCGTCCGCACCACCCGCACTGCAGATCGGCCCCGGAGCCCTGTGCCTCCAGCGGCCCGGCGCAGTGCCTGCACCGGGCGGGCGCCCGGCAGTTGGCGCACGCCATCCGTGGTACGTATCCCCGCCGAGGCACCTGCACGAGCACCGGCCCGTGCCGCAGCCCGTCCCGCACCGCCTGCCAGGCAAGCGTGGGCAGCCGGGCGGCCCGAGCGGCCTCGTCCCGGGCGAGATCGCCGTCCCCGACGGTCCGTACGAGCGGAGCCGCGCCCCGCACCTGCTCCCGTGCGGCAACCAGCGGCCGGGCCCAACCGCTCTCCACGAGCTGCGCGGCCTCGACGGTGCAGCTCCAACTCCCCAGCAGAAACCCGCACTTGTCCTGGGCGGCCCGAAGCAGCAGCACTTCGCGCGCATGGGGCTGCGGGGCGTGCAGCTCGCTGTGGCTGTCGTCGCCGTCGTCCCAGAGGGCGACCAGCCCCAGATCCTGCACGGGCGCGAACATGGCGGCCCGCGTCCCCACAACGGCCCGCACGCTCCCTCGCCGCACCGCCAGCCACTCCCGATACCGCTTCTCGGGCCCGGCATCGGCGGTCAGCACCGCATGATGCCCCTTGCCCAGGAGCGAGGTCAGGGCAGCGTCCACCCGAGCGACGGCCTTCCCGTCCGGCAGCACGACGAGCGCGCCCCGCCCGGAGGCCAGCGTGGCGACAACGGCGCGGGCGAGCTCCTCACTCCACTCGGGCCCGGGCAAGGCATTCCACACGGCACGCGGCGTGCCCCCGGAGGCGAGCGCCTCCAAGAACCCGGCTCCTCGCTCATACCGCTCCCAGGACCCCGCCTCGGGCCGGCCGGGCGGCGCGAGCGGCTCCGGTGAGGGCCGCTGCTCGGCCCGGGCGCTGCGCGGCGGCACCGCGAGCTGCAACACATCGGCAAGCCCTCCGGCGTACCGGTCGGCGACGGCGCGCGCGAGCGCCAACAGCTCCTCGCTCAGGACCCGCTCGGGCGATACGACCTGCGCGAGCGCCGCCAGCGGACCCGCATAGTCGGACTCGGCGACCCGCTCGACGAGGAACCCGTCAATGAGCCCCCCGCCCTCACGCCGCCCGTCTCGCACCCGATGCCGCCCGGCGCCGAACCGCACCCGCACCCGCACCCCGGGCTGTGCGTCCTCGTCCAGCTCCTCCGGCACGGCGTAGTCGAAGTACCGGTCGAGATGCAGCACGCCCTTGTCGACGAGCACCCGCGCCACCGGCAACCGCTCGGCGAGCCTGGCCCCCCGCCAGGTCCTGGGCTTCGCCCGCGGCTCCTGGGCCTTGCGCACACTCTCGCGAATGAGCGCGAGCTGCTCGGGCGACGCCCCCTCGGCGCCGCCACCACCAGTCCCGTTCTCGCTGCTCACGCTTGCATTCTTACCAAACCCCACTGACAACCGACGCCCACCCGACAGACGCCGAGGCCCGGCCCCCAAAGGGACCGGGCCTCGCGCAAAGCCGTGGATCCGGGCCTTACAGCCCCGCAGCCTTCTGCAGCGCCTCCACCCGGTCCGTCCGCTCCCAGGTGAACTCCGGCAGCTCGCGGCCGAAGTGGCCGTAGGCGGCCGTCTGGGCGTAGATCGGACGCAGCAGGTCCAGGTCGCGGATGATCGCGGCCGGGCGCAGGTCGAAGACCTCGTCGATGGCCTTCTCGATCTTCTCGGGCTCCACCTTGTGGGTACCGAAGGTCTCGACGAACAGGCCGACCGGCTCGGCCTTGCCGATCGCGTACGCCACCTGCACCTCGCAGCGCGATGCCAGTCCCGCCGCGACCACGTTCTTGGCGACCCAGCGCATCGCGTACGCCGCCGAACGGTCCACCTTGGACGGGTCCTTGCCGGAGAAGGCACCGCCGCCGTGGCGGGCCATGCCGCCGTACGTGTCGATGATGATCTTCCGGCCGGTCAGCCCCGCGTCACCCATCGGACCGCCGATCTCGAAGCGGCCGGTCGGGTTCACCAGCAAGCGGTAGTTCTCCGTGTCCAGCTTGATCCCGTCGTCGAGCAGGGACTTCAGCTCCGGCTCGACCACGAACTCCCGGATGTCGGGGGCGAGGAGCGAGTCCAGGTCGATGTCGCTCGCGTGCTGCGAGGAGACGACCACCGTGTCCAGGCGGACCGCCTTGTCGCCGTCGTACTCGATGGTGACCTGCGTCTTGCCGTCGGGGCGCAGGTAGGGGATCGTGCCGTTCTTGCGAACCTCGGACAGGCGCTTCGACAGGCGGTGCGCCAGGAAGATCGGCAGCGGCATCAGCGTCGGCGTCTCGTCCGACGCGTAGCCGAACATCAGGCCCTGGTCACCGGCGCCCTGCCGGTCCAGCTCGTCTTCGTCGCCCTCGACCCGGGACTCGTACGCCGTGTCCACGCCCTGGGCGATGTCCGGGGACTGCGCGCCGATCGACACCGACACGCCGCAGGAGGCGCCGTCGAAGCCCTTCTTCGAGGAGTCGTAGCCGATCTCCAGGATCTTGCTGCGGACCAGCGTCGCGATGTCCGCGTACGTCTTGGTCGTGACCTCTCCGGCCACATGCACGAGCCCGGTGGTGATCAGTGTCTCGACGGCGACCCGAGAGGTCGGGTCCTCGCGCAGAAGCGCGTCGAGAATGGTGTCGCTGATCTGGTCAGCGATCTTGTCGGGGTGACCCTCGGTCACGGACTCCGAGGTAAACAGGCGACGGGACACAACGCTCCCTGTGGTTGCAGCGGCTGCTGGCTGATCATTGGCGGACGGGCCTGGGGGCTGCGCCCGGCGTCGTCCGAGGACAGTTTATCTGTCGTGCTCGGTCACGGACCCCCTGTCTCGCCTCTCGGGAGCGCTGTGACCTGCGGCACGGGCATTCTGCCCACTCTCACACACCCTTGACCAGGGATGCCACACCCGAATCGAGGAAGCCACCAGTGAAGCCCGAGCGCATCAAACAATTCACCCCAGTCGCCGCGCCACCAGGTCCCACACGGTTTCGGCCAGGGCCTCCTTCGGGCCGTGCGGTACCGGGGTCTCGCTGCCGTCGGCGCCCAGGACGACCGCCTCGTTCTCCTCGGAGCCGAACGTCTTGCGCTCCCCCACCTCGTTCACCACGAGGAGGTCGCACCCCTTGCGTTCCAGCTTCTTGCGGCCGTTGGCCAGCACGTCGTCCGTCTCGGCGGCGAAGCCGACGATCACCTGACCGGGGCGGGCGCGGTCGGTGGAGATCTCCGCGAGGATGTCCGGATTTCGCACCAGAATGATGGGTTCCGGGTCCTCACCGTCCTTCTTCTTGATCTTCCCGGTGGCATAGGTCGCGGGGCGGAAATCGGCCACCGCGGCCGCCATCACCACCGCGTCGGCGTCCGAGGCGGCCTTGAGGACCGCCTCCCGCAGCTGCACCGCCGTGCCGACCGGTACGACGTCCACGCCGGCCGGGTCGGGCAGCGCGGGGTTGGCGGAGACCAGCGTGACGCGGGCGCCGCGGGCGGCGGCGGTGCGGGCGAGGGCGTAGCCCTGCTTGCCGGAGGAACGGTTGCCGAGGAAGCGAACGGGATCGAGGGGCTCGCGCGTGCCACCGGCGCTGACGACGACATGCCGTCCCTTGAGGTCCGGCTCGGTGACGCCCCGGGCCAGCACCCGGCGGCAGACCTCGAAGATCTCCGCGGGCTCGGGCAGCCGGCCCTTGCCGGTGTCCACGCCGGTGAGGCGGCCGACGGCGGGCTCGATGACGACCGCGCCGCGCCGGCGCAGTGTTGCCACGTTCTCCTGGGTCGCCGGGTGCTCCCACATCTCGGTGTGCATGGCGGGGGCGAAGACCACCGGGCAGCGGGCGGTGAGCAGGGTATTGGTGAGCAGGTCGTCGGCGAGGCCGTGCGCGGCCTTGGCGAGCATGTCGGCCGTGGCCGGGGCGACGATCACCAGGTCGGCGTGCTGGCCGATGCGGACGTGCGGGACCTCGTGGACGTCGTCCCAGACCTCCGTCGAGACGGGGTTGCCGGAGAGGGCGGACCAGGTGGCGGCGCCGACGAAGTGCAGGGCGGAGGCGGTGGGGACGACGCGGACGTCGTGACCCGACTCGGTGAGTCTGCGCAGCAGCTCACAGGCCTTGTACGCGGCAATGCCGCCGCTGACCCCCAGAACGACCTTCGGCTTGTCCACCGGCTCTCCCCGAATCGGCTCAGGTGCGCCAGGGATCAGCGCACGACTCCACTACACACCACAGGCCCGGCAGTCGCGCTGCCGGGCCTGTGGAAAAGTCAGCTTCAAGCTGTAAATCGTACTTACTGCGCCGGGCCCTCAACGGCCTCGGACGTCAGCAGACCCGCGTTGATCTCGCGCAGGGAGATCGAGAGCGGCTTCTCGTGGACGTGGGTGTCCACCAGCGGACCGACGTACTCGAGGAGGCCCTCGCCGAGCTGCGAGTAGTACGCGTTGATCTGGCGGGCCCGCTTGGCCGCGTAGATCACGAGGCTGTACTTCGAGTCGGTGGCCTCGAGGAGCTCGTCGATCGGCGGGTTGATGATGCCCTCGGGCGCGGAGATGGAAGAGGACACGCTCTACCTTCCGATGGATGGGAAAGATTCAGTGGATGTGATCACTCGGAACGAGCAGTCACGATCACACAACGTCCACC
This sequence comes from Streptomyces sp. NBC_01092, assembly GCF_045039535.1. Lineage (NCBI taxonomy): Bacteria > Bacillati > Actinomycetota > Actinomycetes > Kitasatosporales > Streptomycetaceae > Streptomyces > Streptomyces sp. NBC_01092. The sequence goes on from NZ_CP108659.1 coordinate 2,096,508, forward strand.
AAGGCTAGCAGCTCGCGCGCCACGTCCTCGACGGAGGTGTTGACCAAGGTCATGTCGAACTCCGGCTCGGCCGCCAGCTCGACCTTCGCCGCGTCCAGCCGGCGCTTGATCACCTCGGGCGGCTCGGTGCCACGTCCGGTGAGTCTGCGCACGAGCTCCTCCCAGGAAGGAGGAGCCAGGAACACCAGCTGAGCCTCGGCCATGGACTCCCGGACCTGCCGGGCCCCCTGGAGATCGATCTCCAGCAGGACGGGCTCACCCGCCTCCAGCCGCTCCAGCACGGCCGCACGCGGCGTGCCGTAGCGGTTGCCCGCGAACTCGGCCCACTCCAGCAGCTCGCCGTTGGCGATCAGCTTGTCCATCTCGTCGTCGGTGACGAAGAAGTAGTGGACTCCATGCCGCTCGCCGGGGCGGGGCTTGCGGGTCGTCGCCGACACCGAGAGCCAGACCTCGGGGTGTTCCTTGCGCATATGGGCGACGACCGTGCTCTTGCCGACCCCTGAGGGGCCGGAGAGCACGGTCAGCCGCGGACGTTCACTCATGCAGCGATTATTCCAGCAATCCCGGAGTGCCCGGGACTCCCTGTCCCAACTGCCGGGAGTCAGGAACCGGTGCTGCCGAACTCACGCTCCAGGGAAGCGATCTGGTTCGAGCCGAGGCCACGCACACGGCGGCTCTCGGAGATGCCGAGTCGCTCCATGATCTGCTTGGCGCGGACCTTGCCCACGCCCGGCAGGGACTCAAGCAGCGCGGAGACCTTCATCTTGCCGATGACGTCGTTCTCCTGGCCCTGCTTGATGACCTCGTGCAGGGAGGCGCCGGAGTGCTTGAGTCGATTCTTGACCTCGGCCCGCTCCCGGCGAGCCGCGGCGGCCTTTTCGAGCGCGGCTGCGCGCTGTTCAGGGGTAAGGGGCGGAAGAGCCACGCCTACGTCACCTCGGATGTCGAACTGTCGGATACGGACCGGTGAGGAACCTAGTCGCCCCACACCTGGGGAGGCACGAGCAACACGCTGCCCGTTCTCCCCCACTGCTTCAGGAGCGTGGAAGGTGCCCCCACTGGTCGGAGACTAGCGGGCAAGTCCGCCAGAGTCAGCGAGAACAGCGGAAAAGTCCTGGTCAGCCTCCGTCAGGTCGGACATTTAGGACATAATGCCCCGGATTTGAGGATGTATTCAGACTCAAGTCGGCCGCGGACCACTCATCGGAGGACTTCCGCGACCGGCTCGAACACCTCTGACGGCGGTCAGGCACCCGATACAGCGTGCGCGACCTCGTCTGCGAAGCGTGACGCGGCCTCACGCAGCGCGACGACGTCCGGTCCGTGCCGCAGCACACCCCGGCTGACGTTCGGGACGACATTGCGCACCGCCGCGCCGAAGACCTGCGGAAGATCCGCGGGCGTGGCGCCCTGGGCACCGATGCCGGGGGCGAGGATCGGACCGTTGATGGCGAGGTCGTACGACGACAGGTCGCCGAGCGTGGCGCCGACGACCGCCCCGAAGGACCCCAGAGGCTCCTCTCCCTCGTTCTCGGCGGCCAGGTGGGCCAGCATCGTCGCGCCGACGGTGCGGCCGTCCGCGCGGATCGCGTGCTGGACCTCGCCGCCCTCGGGATTCGAGGTCAGCGCGAGCACGAACAGGCCGGCGCCGCTCTCCCGGGCCAGCGCCACGGCCGGCGAGAGCGATCCGTAGCCGAGGTACGGCGAGACGGTCAGCGCGTCGGAGAACAGCGGGGAGTCCTTGTGCAGGAAGGACTCGGCGTACGCGGCCATGGTCGAGCCGATGTCGCCGCGCTTGGCGTCCATCACGACCAGCGCTCCGGCCGCTCGCGCCTCCTCGACCGTCTTCTCCAGGACGGCGACACCGCGCGACCCGAAGCGCTCGAAGAAGGCGCTCTGCGGCTTGAGCAGGGCGACCCGGTCGGCCATCGCCTCGACGACCGTACGGCTGAACCGCTCCAGGCCCGCCACGTCGTCGTTCAGGCCCCACTCGGCGAGCAGGGAGGCGTGCGGGTCGATGCCGACGCAAAGGGGGCCGCGCTCGTCCATGGCGCGGCGAAGGCGTGCGCCGAAGGGTTCGAGAGAGCTCATGCCGTCTTCCTCACGTCGGCGCCGACCGCGTCGGCGAGGGTGGCGTACGGGCTGGTGCGCAGGCGCGCGGCGAGCCCCTTGTGGAGGGCACGGCCCCAGAAGGGCCCCTCGTAGATGAAGGCGCTGTATCCCTGCACGAGCGTGGCACCGGCGAGGATGCGCTGCCAGGCGTCCTCGGCGTTCTCGATGCCCCCGACGCCCACGAGGGTGATCCGGTCGCCCACGCGCGCGTACAGGCGCCTCAGCACCTCCAGGGAGCGCGCCTTCAGGGGCGCCCCCGACAGACCGCCGGTCTCCTTCACGAGGGTGGGTTCGGACTTCAAACCGAGTCCCTCGCGCGCGATGGTGGTGTTCGTGGCGATGATCCCGGCCAGGCCGAGCTCGACGGCCAGGTCGGCGACGGCGTCGACGTCCTCGTCGGCGAGGTCCGGCGCGATCTTCACCAGCAGCGGCACGCGACGGGCGGTCACCGTGCGGTCGGCGGCCTCGCGGACGGCGCTCAGGAGCGGCCGCAGGGACTCCGTGGCCTGGAGGTTGCGCAGGCCGGGCGTGTTGGGCGAGGAGACGTTCACGACCAGGTAGTCGGCGTACGGCGCGAGCCGCTCGGTCGACTTCACGTAGTCGCCGGCGGCGTCGGCCTCCGGGACGACCTTGGTCTTGCCGATGTTGACGCCCACGACGGTGCTGAAGACGGGCGTACGGGACGCCAGGCGGGCCGCCACGGCCAGCGAGCCCTCGTTGTTGAAGCCCATGCGGTTGATGAGCGCGCGGTCCTGCACGAGCCGGAACAGCCGCTTCTTGGGGTTGCCGGGCTGGGCCTCCCCGGTCACCGTGCCGATCTCGACGTGGTCGAAGCCGAGCATCGACATCCCGTCGATCGCGACGGCGTTCTTGTCGAAGCCCGCGGCGAGCCCGAAGGGGCCGTGCATGCGCAGCCCGAAGGCCTCGGTCCGCAGTTCCTTGTGGCGGGGCGCGAGCGCGGCCGCGACGAACGTGCGCAGCACCGGGATGCGGACGGCGAGCCGGATCCAGCGGAACGCCAGGTGGTGGGCCTGCTCCGGGTCCATCCGTTTGAAAACCAGACGGAAGAAAAGCTTGTACATCGTTGTGTCCTCTTCGAAGCCTCAGTGAGCCTCATGAAGAGGGGGACACCGTTTCCGGTGTCCCCCTCAGGGCTGCTAGTCGCGGGCCGCGGTCAGATGCTCGGCGTGTTCCTGCAGGGAACGTACGCCCACATCACCGTGGTTGAGGGCGTCGATGCCCTGGACGGCGGCGGCGAGCGCCTGGACCGTCGTCAGGCAGGGCACGGACCGCGCCACGGCCGCCGTACGGATGTCGTAGCCGTCGAGGCGGCCGCCGGTGCCGTACGGGGTGTTGACGATGAGGTCGACCTCGCCGTCGTGGATGAGCTGGACGATGGTCTTCTCGCCGTTCGGGCCGGTGCCCTCGGACTGCTTGCGCACGACCGTGGCGTTGATGCCGTTGCGCTTGAGGACCTCGGCCGTGCCGGAGGTGGCCATGAGCTCGAAGCCGTGGGCGACCAGCTCGCGCGCCGGGAAGATCATCGAGCGCTTGTCGCGGTTGGCGACCGAGATGAACGCGCGGCCCTTGGTGGGGAGCGGGCCGTACGCGCCCGCCTGCGACTTGGCGTACGCCGTGCCGAAGACGGAGTCGATGCCCATGACCTCGCCGGTGGAGCGCATCTCCGGGCCGAGGACGGTGTCGACGCCGCGCCCGTGGATGTCGCGGAAGCGCGACCACGGCATGACGGCCTCCTTGACGGAGATCGGCGCGTCGAGCGGGAGTTCGCCGCCGTCGCCGGTCGCCGGAAGCAGGCCCTCGGCGCGCAGTTCGGCGATGGTCGCGCCCAGCGAGATGCGGGCGGCGGCCTTCGCCAGCGGTACCGCGGTCGCCTTCGAGGTGAAGGGGACGGTGCGGGACGCGCGCGGGTTGGCCTCCAGGACGTACAGGATGTCGCCCGCCATCGCGAACTGGATGTTGATCAGGCCGCGTACGCCGACGCCCTTGGCGATGGCCTCCGTGGACGCCCGCAGGCGCTTGATGTCGAAGCCGCCGAGCGTGATCGGGGGCAGGGCGCACGCCGAGTCGCCGGAGTGGATGCCGGCCTCCTCGATGTGCTCCATGACGCCGCCGAGGTAGAGCTCGGTGCCGTCGTAGAGCGCGTCGACGTCGATCTCGATCGCGTCGTCCAGGAACCGGTCGACGAGGACCGGCCGCGAGGGGCTGATCTCGGTCGACTCGGCGATGTAGGACTCCAGCCGGGTCTCGTCGTAGACGATCTCCATGCCGCGTCCGCCGAGGACGTACGACGGCCGCACGAGGACCGGGTAGCCGATCTCGTCGGCGATGGCCTTGGCGCCGGCGAAGGTGGTGGCGGTGCCGTGCTTGGGGGCCGGGAGGCCCGCCTCCGCGAGGACCCGCCCGAAGGCGCCCCGGTCCTCGGCGGCGTGGATGGCCTCCGGGGACGTACCGACGATCGGCACGCCGTTGTCCTTCAGCGCCTGCGACAGACCCAGCGGGGTCTGGCCGCCCAGCTGGACGATCACGCCCGCCACCGGACCGGCCTGCTGCTCGGCATGGACGATCTCCAGCACGTCCTCCAGCGTCAGCGGCTCGAAGTACAGCCGGTCGGAGGTGTCGTAGTCCGTGGAGACGGTCTCCGGGTTGCAGTTGACCATCACGGTCTCGTACCCGGCGTCGCTCAGCGCGAAGGAGGCGTGGACGCAGGAGTAGTCGAACTCGATGCCCTGGCCGATGCGGTTGGGCCCGGAGCCCAGGATGATGACGGCCGGCTTCTCACGCGAAGCGACCTCGGTCTCCTCGTCGTAGGAGGAGTAGAAGTACGGCGTCTGCGCGGCGAACTCGGCGGCGCAGGTGTCGACCGTCTTGTAGACCGGGCGGATGCCGAGCGCGTGCCGCACCTCGCGCACGACGTCCTCGCGCAGGCCGCGGATCTCGGCGATCTGCTGGTCGGAGAAGCCGTGCCGCTTTGCCTCGGCGAGCAGCTCGGGGGTGAGCTCCGCGGCCTCGGCGATCTCGTCGGCGATCTCCTTGATGAGGAAGAGCTGGTCGACGAACCAGGGGTCGATCTTCGTGTACTCGAAGACCTCCTCCTGGGTGGCGCCCGCGCGGATGGCCTGCATGACGGCGTTGATCCGGCCGTCGGTCGGGCGGACCGCCTCTTCGAGGAGAAGAGCCTTGTCGCCGGGCTCGCCGACGAAGGTGAACTGGCTGCCCTTCTTCTCCAGCGAGCGCAGCGCCTTCTGGAAGGCCTCGGTGAAGTTACGGCCGATGGCCATGGCCTCGCCGACCGACTTCATGGTGGTGGTGAGGGTGGAGTCGGCCTGCGGGAACTTCTCGAAGGCGAAGCGCGGGGCCTTCACGACCACGTAGTCGAGCGTCGGCTCGAAGGAGGCCGGGGTCTCCTTCGTGATGTCGTTCGGGATCTCGTCGAGGGTGTAGCCGACGGCGAGCTTGGCGGCGATCTTGGCGATCGGGAAGCCGGTCGCCTTGGAGGCGAGGGCCGAGGAACGCGACACGCGCGGGTTCATCTCGATGACGATCACGCGACCGTCCTCGGGGTTCACCGCGAACTGGATGTTGCAGCCGCCGGTGTCGACGCCGACCTCGCGGATCACGGCGATGCCGATGTCGCGCAGGATCTGGTACTCGCGGTCGGTGAGCGTCATCGCGGGCGCGACGGTGATCGAGTCGCCGGTGTGCACGCCCATCGGGTCGAAGTTCTCGATGGAGCAGACGACCACGACGTTGTCGTGCTTGTCGCGCATCAGCTCCAGCTCGTACTCCTTCCAGCCGAGGATGGACTCCTCAAGGAGCACCTCGGTGGTCGGCGATAGCATGAGGCCCTGGCCTGCGATGCGGCGCAGCTCCTCCTCGTCGTGCGCGAAGCCGGAGCCGGCGCCGCCCATGGTGAAGGACGGGCGGACGACGACCGGGTAGCCGCCGAGGGTCTCGACGCCGCCCAGGACGTCGTCCATGGAGTGGCAGATGACCGAGCGGGCGGACTCGCCGTAGCCGATCTTGGCGCGTACGGCCTCGACGACGTCCTTGAAGAGGTCGCGGTCCTCGCCCTTGTTGATGGCCTCGACGTTGGCGCCGATCAGCTCGACGCCGTACTTCTCCAGCGTCCCCGCCTCGTGCAGCGAGATGGCCGTGTTGAGGGCCGTCTGGCCGCCCAGGGTGGGCAGCAGTGTGTCGGGCCGCTCCTTGGCGATGATCTTCTCGACGAACTCCGGGGTGATCGGCTCGACGTAGGTGGCGTCGGCGATCTCCGGGTCGGTCATGATCGTCGCCGGGTTGGAGTTCACGAGGATGACCCGGAGGCCCTCGGACTTCAGGACGCGGCACGCCTGCGTGCCGGAGTAGTCGAACTCGGCGGCCTGGCCGATGACGATCGGGCCGGAGCCGATGACCAGGACGGACTGGATATCGGTGCGCTTAGGCACGCTGGCCCTCCATCAGGGATACGAAGCGGTCGAACAGGTAGGCGGCGTCGTGCGGGCCCGCTGCCGCTTCGGGGTGGTACTGGACGCTGAAGGCCGGCTTGTCGAGGAGGTGGAGGCCCTCCACCACGTTGTCGTTGAGGCAGACGTGGGAGACCTCGGCGCGGCCGTAGGGGGTGTCGGAGACCTTGTCGGTCGGGGCGTCCACGGCGAAGCCGTGGTTGTGCGCGGTGACCTCGACCTTGCCGGTGGTGCGGTCCTGGACCGGCTGATTGATGCCGCGGTGGCCGTACTTCAGCTTGTAGGTGCCGAAGCCGAGGGCGCGGCCGAGGATCTGGTTGCCGAAGCAGATGCCGAAGAGCGGGGTGCCGCGCTCCAGGACCGCCTGCATGACGGAGACCGGGTGGTCGGCGGTGGCCGGGTCGCCCGGGCCGTTGGAGAAGAACACGCCGTCCGGGTTCACGGCGAAGACGTCCTCGGCGGTCGCCGTGGCCGGCAGGACGTGCACCTCGATGCCGCGTTCGGCCATGCGGTGCGGGGTCATGCCCTTGATGCCGAGGTCCACGGCGGCGACCGTGAACTTCTTCTCGCCGATCGCGGGGACGACGTACGTCTCCTTGGTGGCGACCTCGGCGGAGAGGTCGGCGCCCTTCATCTCGGGGGCCTGGCGGACCTCGGCGAGCATGGTGCCCTCGTCGGGCAGCGCGTTGCCGGAGAAGATGCCAACGCGCATGGCGCCGCGCTCGCGCAGGTGGCGGGTGAGCGCGCGGGTGTCGATGCCGGAGATCCCGACGACGCCCTGGTGGCGCAGCTCGTCGTCCAGCGAGCGCTTGGCACGCCAGTTGGACGGCACGCGCGCGGGGTCGCGCACGACGTAGCCGGCGACCCAGATCTGCTTGCTCTCCGGGTCCTCGTCGTTGACGCCGGTGTTGCCGACGTGCGGGGCGGTCATCACGACGACCTGGCGGTGGTACGACGGGTCGGTGAGGGTCTCCTGGTAGCCGGTCATGCCGGTGGAGAACACGGCCTCGCCGAAGGTCACCCCCACGGCCCCGTAGGCACGGCCGCGGAACATGCGGCCGTCCTCCAGGACGAGTACGGCGGGAGCCGCCTTGTGCCTCTTCGAGGCGGTCCCCTGGATGGAGGTCGTCATCGTTCGGCGCCTTCCGTGCTGTTGTTGTCGATCATGGAGTTGTCGATCATGGAGTTAATGACGTCGACCCACTCGTTGTGCTCCGCCGCGTGGTCCGAGCGGAACCCTGAGTCGATCAGCCGCTCGCCATGCGCCCAGGTCACCACGAGCAGTCCGCCCTCGGTCAGGACCTTGCCGGCGATGCCCTTGTCGAGCCGGGCCTCGCGCAGCTGCGCGACGGGGACGAAGAAGTCGGTCGCGCCGGGGCGTACGACGTCCAGTCCCGCGTCCGTCAGCGTGAGCTCGACCCGGCTGCGGGTGCCGAGGCCGTGCGCCACGATGCGGTCCAGCCACTGACCTGCGGTGGTCGAGCCGTGGTAGCGGCCGCTCATGCTCAGTCTCGCCGGGCCGGGGTCGTCCGGCGCGCTGGGCAGCTCGGGCAGGTCGCCCTGGAGCGTGCCGCGCCATTTCCAGCCCTCGCGCATCAGCCAGTAGACGAGCGCGACGAAGAGGGCGAGTCCGACGAGCCAGCCCGCGCGGGCGGCCCAGTCGGTGACCTCGGCCGACTTCTTTTCGGCGGCGAGTCCGGCGGCGAGCAGAGTTGCAGGTGTCACGTGAGCTTCCCGTCGACGAGCGTGGCCTTGCCCCGGAGCCACGTGTGCGTCACACGGCCCGGCAGCTCACGCCCCTCGTACGGGGTGTTGCGGCTGCGCGAGGCGAAGCCCGCGGGGTCCACGGACCCACGGTATTCCGTGTCGACGAGCGTGAGGTTGGCGGGCTCACCAGCCGAGACGGGACGGCCGTGCCCCTGCGCCTGCCCGATCTGGGCGGGCTTGAAGGACATGCGCTCGGCGACCCCGGTCCAGGTGAGGAGCCCGGTGTCCACCATGGTGTCCTGCACCACTGACAACGCGGTCTCCAGGCCGACCATCCCCATCGCGGCGGCGGCCCACTCGCAGTCCTTGTCCTCGTGCGGGTGCGGGGCGTGGTCGGTGGCGACGATGTCGATGGTGCCGTCGGCGAGCGCCTCGCGCAGCGCCATCACGTCACGCTCGGTGCGCAGCGGCGGGTTCACCTTGTAGACCGGGTTGTAGGTGCGCACCATCTCGTCGGTGAGGAGCAGGTGGTGCGGGGTGACCTCGGCGGTGACGTCGATGCCGCGGGACTTGGCCCAGCGGACGATCTCGACGGACCCGGCAGTCGACAGGTGGCAGATGTGCACGCGGGAGCCGACGTGCTCGGCGAGCAGGACGTCCCGGGCGATGATCGATTCCTCGGCCACCGCGGGCCAGCCGCCGAGGCCCAGCTCGGCGGAGACGACGCCCTCGTTCATCTGGGCGCCCTCGGTCAGCCGCGGCTCCTGCGCGTGCTGGGCGACGACACCGCCGAAGGCCTTCACGTACTCCAGCGCGCGGCGCATGATCACGGCGTCGTCGACGCACTTGCCGTCGTCGGAGAAGACGGTGACGCCCGCCACCGACTCGTGCATGGCGCCCAGCTCGGCGAGCTTGCGGCCCTCGAGGCCGACGGTGACGGCGCCGATCGGCTGCACGTCGCAGTAGCCGTGCTCCCGGCCCAGTCGCCAGACCTGCTCGACCACGCCGGCGGTGTCGGCGACCGGGAAGGTGTTGGCCATGGCGAACACGGCCGTGAAGCCGCCGGAGGCCGCCGCGCGCGTGCCGGTCAGCACGGTCTCGGAGTCCTCACGGCCGGGCTCACGCAGATGCGTGTGAAGGTCGACCAGGCCCGGCAGCAGGACCTTGCCCGCCGCCTCGACGACCTGGGCGCCCTCGTCGCTCAGACCGGTGCCCACCGCTGCGATGGTCTCGCCGTCGATCAGTACGTCCTGCGGCTCGCCGCCGAGCACCTTCGCACCACGGATCAGGATCTTGCTCATCGGTCTTACTTCTCCTCGGTACGGGTGTGGGCGGCGGCCGGTTCGTTTCCGCCCAGCAGCAGATACAGGACGGCCATCCGGATGGAGACTCCGTTTGCAACCTGCTCGATGGCGGTGCAGCGCTCCGAGTCGGCGACCTCGGCGGTGATCTCCATGCCGCGGACCATCGGGCCGGGGTGCATGACGATGGAGTGCTCGGGCATCTTGGCCATGCGGTCGCCGTCGAGGCCGTAGCGCCGCGAGTACTCGCGCTCGGTCGGGAAGAACGCGGCGTTCATGCGCTCGCGCTGCACGCGCAGCATCATCACCGCGTCGGACTTCGGAAGCGTGCTGTCGAGGTCGTACGACACCTCGCAGGGCCAGGTCTCGACGCCGACCGGCACCAGGGTGGGCGGCGCGACGAGGGTGACCTGGGCGCCGAGGGTGTGCAGCAGGTCGACGTTGGAGCGGGCGACCCGGCTGTGCAGGATGTCGCCGACGATCGTGATGCGCCGGCCGTCGAGGTCCTGGCCGATCCCGGCGTCCCGGCCGACGAGCCGGCGCCGCATCGTGAAGGCGTCCAACAGGGCCTGGGTCGGGTGCTGGTGGGTGCCGTCGCCAGCGTTGATGACGGCCGCGTCGATCCAGCCGGAGTTGGCCAGGCGGTACGGCGCTCCGGAGGCGCCGTGCCGGATGACCACGGCGTCGACGCCCATGGCCTCCAGGGTCTGGGCGGTGTCCTTCAGGGACTCGCCCTTGGACACGCTCGACCCCTTGGCGGTGAAGTTGATGACGTCCGCGGAGAGCCGCTTCTCGGCGGCCTCGAAGGAGATACGCGTGCGCGTGGAGTCCTCGAAGAAGAGGTTCACGACGGTGCGGCCGCGCAGGGTCGGCAACTTCTTGATCGGCCGGTCGGCGACCCGGGCCATCTCCTCGGCGGTGTCGAGGATCAGGACGGCGTCGTCGCGGGTGAGGTCGGCGGCCGAGATGAGATGACGCTGCATCTGTCAGGCTCCGTAAGGCAGTTCATTCAGGCGAAATCGGGGCAGACGGGTGCGCGCGAGGGCGCACTGAGCGGGCGTACGACAGCGGCATACGCCGTGGGCGCTACTGGGAGGTCCGCTTGGCACCGAGCAGAACGGTGTCGCGACCGTCCTCCTCGGCGAGCAGGACCTTGACCGTCTCCCGCAGCGACGTGGGGAGGTTCTTGCCGACGTAGTCGGCGCGGATGGGCAGTTCGCGGTGGCCGCGGTCGACGAGGACGGCGAGCTGGACCGCGCGCGGACGGCCGATGTCGTTCAGGGCGTCGAGAGCGGCGCGGATCGTGCGGCCGGAGAAGAGCACGTCGTCGACGAGGACGACGAGGCGGCCGTCGATGCCGTCACCGGGGATCTCGGTGCGGGCGAGCGCACGCGGCGGGTGCATGCGCAGGTCGTCGCGGTACATCGTGATGTCCAGCGAGCCGACCGGCATCTTGCGCTCGGTGATTTCCTCGAGCTTGGCGGCGAGCCGCTGGGCGAGGAAGACGCCTCGGGTGGGAATCCCGAGGAGCACCACGTCGTCGGCGCCCTTGGCGCGCTCGACGATCTCGTGGGCAATGCGGGTCAACACCCGCGCGATGTCAGGGCCTTCGAGAACGGGCCTTGCGTCGGACGCTTGCGTGTCCTGTTGCCTGTCCATACGAAAAGGACCTCCTTCTCCGCCTCACGGGACGGACCTTAAAGGACGTCTGGTTTGCGCCATCCACGGTAGCAGGCCGCCGAGGCCCTCCTCATCACCCCCTTGGCCCAATCAGCCACCGATAGCACGGAAGAGTCGGTGTGGACCATTCGGCTTGACGGGCCAGAGTAACGCTGCGTAACCTCACAGTGAGTTACCAACCGCGCGGCATGGAACCCAAGCCACGCCGCGTCGACACAGTGTCCGGGGAGCTATATGTCCAGCGAATACGCCAAACAGCTCGGGGCCAAACTCCGGGCCATCCGCACCCAGCAGGGCCTTTCCCTCCACGGTGTCGAGGAGAAGTCCCAGGGACGCTGGAAGGCCGTCGTGGTCGGTTCGTACGAGCGCGGCGACCGCGCCGTGACCGTGCAGCGACTTGCCGAGCTGGCGGATTTCTACGGCGTGCCGGTGCAGGAGCTGCTGCCGGGCACCACGCCGGGCGGGGCCGCCGAGCCGCCGCCGAAGCTGGTCCTGGACCTGGAGCGGCTGGCCCACGTGCCGGCCGAGAAGGCGGGCCCCCTGCAGCGCTATGCCGCGACCATCCAGTCGCAGCGCGGTGACTACAACGGCAAGGTGCTGTCGATCCGCCAGGACGACCTGCGCACACTCGCCGTCATCTACGACCAGTCCCCCTCGGTCCTCACCGAGCAGCTGATCAGCTGGGGCGTGCTGGACGCGGACGCGCGCCGCGCAGTGTCCCACGCCGACGAGGGCTGAGCGTTACGCCGCTTGAGCAGAAACGTACCGCCGGGGTGGCCGGAACCCATTGGGTTGCGGCCACCCCGGCGGCGTTCTGCAGCCTGAGGAGACCCCGAGAGTCCCCTGGGGCACAAGAAGACGCGGGAGGGCCCGCAGCGGTCGCTGCGGGCCCTCCCGCGTCTTCGAGGACCCTTACGCTTCGTCTCGGCGCAGCGAGGGCTTCAGGTCCTTGAGCCGGCCGAGCAGGCCGTTGACGAACGAGGGCGACTCGTCCGTCGAGAACTCCTTCGCCAGCTGCACCATCTCGTCCAGCACGACGGCGTCCGGGGTCTCGTCGACCCAGATCAGCTCGTACGCGCCGAGGCGCAGGATGTTGCGGTCCACGACCGGCATCCGGTCGAGCGTCCAGCCGACGGAGTACTGCGCGATCAGCTCGTCGATGCGCCTCGCGTGCTGGGCGTAGCCCTCGACGAGCTGCATCGTGTACTCGCTGACCGGCGGCTGCCGGGTGTCGTCCCGGGAGAGCCGGATCCAGTCCGCGAGGACCGTCAGGACGCCGACCCCGCGCTGGTCGCCCTCGAAGAGGATCTGGAAGGCGCGCTTGCGGGCCGTGTTGCGGGCAGCCAATTTAGCTGTTCACCCGGCCGAGGTAGTCGCTCGTGCGAGTGTCGACCTTGATCTTCTCACCGGTGGTGATGAAGAGCGGGACGTTGATCTGGTGGCCAGTCTCCAGGATGGCGGGCTTGGTGCCGCCGGTGGAGCGGTCGCCCTGGACGCCCGGCTCGGTCTCCTGGATGACGAGCTCGACGGCGGCCGGCAGCTCGACGAAGAGCACCTCGCCCTCGTGCTGCGCGACGGTGGCCGTAAAGCCCTCGATCAGGAAGTTGGCGGCGTCGCCGACGGCCTTGCGGTCGACCATGAGCTGGTCGTAGGTCTCCATGTCCATGAAGACGAAGTACTCGCCGTCCATGTAGGAGAACTGCATGTCGCGCTTGTCGACAGTGGCCGTCTCGACCTTGACGCCGGCGTTGAACGTCTTGTCGACGACCTTGCCGGAGAGCACGTTCTTGAGCTTGGTGCGCACGAAGGCCGGGCCCTTGCCGGGCTTGACGTGCTGGAACTCGACGACGGACCAGAGCTGGCCGCCTTCGAGCTTGAGCACCAGGCCGTTCTTGAGGTCGTTCGTGGAAGCCACGGTTGCGGAATCTCCTGGACTGACGTGGACGACCCCGGCGCACGCTCCTGTCTAAAGGGCGAGCAGCTCCTTGGTCGTGATGGTGAGTAGCTCGGGTCCGCCGTCCGCCTCGGGGCGGACGACGAGCGTGTCATCGATCCGGACGCCGCCCCGGCCCGGGAGGTGGACCCCCGGTTCGACGGTGACCGGCACGCAAGCGTCCAGTTTACCCATGGCCGCGGGAGCCAACTGCGGGTCCTCGTCGATTTCGAGTCCCACACCGTGCCCCGTCAGCGACGGAAGGCCCTCCGCGTACCCCGCGGAATCCAGTACCTGACGTGCGGCACGGTCCACGTCGCGGTAGGCGGCGCCAGGTACCAGAGACTCCCGTCCGGCGCGCTGGGCGGCGAAGACCAGGTCGTACAGCTCGATCTGCCAGTCGGCCGGGGAGGTACCGATCACGAAGGTACGGCCGATCTCGCAGCGGTAGCCGCGGTACATGGCCCCCAGGCAGACGGAGAGGAAGTCGCCTTCCTCGACCCGGCGGTCGGTGGGCCGATGGGCACGCCGGCCGGAGTTCGGGCCGGTGGCCACGGCGGTGGGGAAGGCGGGGCCGTCGGCGCCGTGATCGACGAGGCGCCGTTCCAGTTCGAGGGCGAGGTGGCGCTCCGTGCGGCCGACGAGGATGGATTCGAGCAGCTCGCCCAGGGCCTGGTCGGCGATCTCGGCGCCGATGCGGAGGCAGGAGATCTCCTCCTCGTCCTTGACGACGCGGAGCTGTTCGACGGCGCCGCCGAGGTCGGTCAGGCGCAGCCGGGGGACGACGGAGCGGATGGCTCGGTGCCGGGCGACGGTGAGGTGATGTTCCTCCACGGCGAGGGAGTCACCGCCCTGCGCGGCGCAGAGGTCGGCGGCCGCGACGGCGGGGTCACCGCCGGCGCCGGGCAGGAGGTGCGTCCGCAGCGCCTCGTCCGGGCGACCCTCGGCGGGGCGGTCGCCGGGCGGGCCGAGGCACACGAGCAGGTCCTCGGTCCTGCCGATGAGGAGCACGGAGTCCTGCGGGGCGGCGCCTGCGAGGTAGCGGACGTTCGCGGGGCGGGAGATCAGCGCGGAGGCGCTGCCGCTGGCTTGGCAGCGTTCCCGTAGGCGGGTTCGGCGGGCGGCGTACACCTCTGACATGACACGAGCGTAGGAGCTCTGTCGGGTTGGCGCCGGTTGAGGGGGTCTGAGTGGGCGGTGCCGCGTTTGTGCGGGTTGGACGAGTGCCGACCCGGGGTTGTGTGTCGTCTACAGGTCAGTGGGGGCCGGTCGCGCAGTTCCCCGCGCCCCTGGGTCGGCTCCGCTCGCCTCCGCTACCAGTTCGGTGGGCTCGCGATCGAGCGGGCCAGTACGTCGTCCAGGACCCGTGCCGTCTGCGGGACGTCGAGCTGGGAGTTGTCGATGATCGGCAGGCCCGAGCCGTACCAGCCCGCCATGCGGCCGTGGATGCGGGCGACCTCCTCGTCGGTGAGGCGGCGGTTGCCCATGCGTTCGGCGTTGCGCTCCAGGACGATCTCCAGGCCCGGCAGCAGCACCACGGGCAGCAGCCCCGGGCCGACGTGGCGCTTCCAGCCGCCGAGGCCGACCACCGGGCGGTCGGGGAACACCGCGTCGTCGAGGATGCAGGAGATGCCGTTGGCCAGGAAGTTTCGCGCGGCGAAGCCACAGGTGCGGCGGGCCAGGCGGTACTGCGCCTCGGAATGGTCGTTCCACCCGGACTGGGGGTCGGCGAAGCCCGAGCGGACCCATTCGCGGACGTCGTCGAGGCTGATGTGGGCCGTGGGGACCCGGCGGTGGTCCGCCCAGTACTTGGCGACGCTTGTCTTACCGGCCCCCGCCGGGCCGATGAGCAGCACCGCGATGGTCGTGCTCCCCATGTCGGGTGCCGCGGTGGCGGGCGGGACGCTCGGCATGCCGACGGGGCCGCCGGGCGGCAGCGGTACGTGCCCCGTGGTCTCGGGGGTCGGCGGCGCCGGGACCTGTGGGGGTGTGTGCTGGACCGGTCCGGGCGGTGCGAAGCCCGGTGCCGGAGGCGGCGGGGGCACCGGGGCGGATCCCTGGTGCGGAGCAGATCCCTGATGCGGGGCGGGTCCCTGGTGCGGCGCTGGTCCTTGGTGCCCACCCGGGTGGTGCGCACCCGGGGGCTGTCCGGCCGGCGACCAGCCGTGCCCCGACTGGTGGGGCGGCGGCAGCGGAGAACCCACTGCGTGCTGCATCCGGTGCCACTCCGTCTCGTCTTCCATGGCCATTGCCGCTGGCAGCGGGCACGACCCGCTCTCCCCCACTGCCCGAAAGGCGTGGGGGCACCCCCACCGAACGGTACCGCCCCCGGCCGCCGTTTGGTGAACGGCCGGGGGCGGTCTGAAGTGCCCATCGCCACAGGTGAATCGGACGGAACGGTGAATCGGAGGACTTACTGGCCGACTTCGCCGTACGCGGCGAGCAGCACGGCCGGGTCCGGCCCCTCCAGCACAGTGGGCTTGGCCAGGCCGTCCAGGACGATGAAGCGCAGCAGATTGCCGCGGGACTTCTTGTCGACCTTCATCGTCTCGAGCAGCTTGGGCCACTGGTCGTAGCGGTACTGCAGCGGCAGGCCCACCGACTCCAGGATGGTGCGGTGCCGGTCCGCCGTGGCGTCGTCCAACCGACCGGCGAGACGGCCGAGTTCGGCGGCGAAGTGCATACCGACGGCCACCGCCGCTCCGTGCCGCCACTTGTAGCGCTCGTTCTTCTCGATCGCGTGGCCGAGTGTGTGGCCGTAGTTGAGGATCTCCCGCAGACCCGACTCCTTCAGGTCGGACGAGACGACCTCGGCCTTGACCCGGATCGAGCGCTCGATCAGCTCCGCGGTGTGCGGGCCGGCCGGGGTGCGCGCGGCCTCGGGGTCGGCCTCGATCAGCTCCAGGATCGCCGGGTCGGCGATGAAGCCGGCCTTGATGATCTCCGCGAGTCCGGAGACGTAGTCGTTGACCGGGAGCGAGTCCAGCGCGGCCAGGTCGCACAGCACGCCGGCCGGCGGGTGGAAGGCACCCACCAGGTTCTTGCCCTCGGCGGTGTTGATGCCGGTCTTGCCGCCCACCGCCGCGTCCACCATGGCCAGCACGGTGGTCGGGACCGCGATCCAGCGCACCCCGCGCAGCCAGCTGGCGGCCACGAAGCCGGCCAGGTCGGTGGTCGAGCCGCCGCCGACACCGACGATCAGGTCGGAGCGGGTGAACCCGGACTGGCCCAGCGCCTTCCAGCAGTAGGCGGCCACCTCGGCGGTCTTGGCCTCCTCGGCGTTCGGCACCTGGATGGCGACCGCCTCGTAGCCCTGCTCGGCCAGATCGGCCCGCAGCGCCTCGCCGGTCTCGGCCAGCGCCTCCGGGTGGATCACGGCGATCCGCTGGGCCTTGCCGCCGATCAACCCGCCCAGCTCGCCCAGGAGCTGACGGCCCACCAGGACCTCGTACGGTTCGCTGCCCGCGGTACCGCCGACCTGGATCCGCGTCACTGCCTCAGTCATGCGTCCTTCAACTCCAGTGCGTCCAGGGCGGCTTGAGTCACCTCTTCGGGTGTCCTGCCGTCGGTGGCCACGACAGCCGTGGCGATCCCCTCGTACAGATGGCGGCGGGCCTCCATCAGGTCCCGCCACTGCTTGCGCGGATTGACCGCGAGCAGCGGGCGGGCGGCGTTCAGGCCGGTGCGCTTGACCGCCTCCTCGACGTCCATCGACAGGTAGACGACCTGCTGCCCGAGCAGCAGCGCGCGCGTGTCCTCGTCCAGGATCGAGCCGCCACCCAGCGCCAGGACGCCGTCGTGCTCGGCGAGCGCCCGGTGCACGGCCTGCTTCTCGATCGCCCGGAAGGCCGGCTCGCCCTCGTCGACGAAGATCTCCGCGATCGTCCGGCCCTGCTCGGCCACGATGTCGTCGTCGGTGTCCCGGTAGCCGACGCCGAGCCGCTCGGCCAGCAGCTGCCCGACCGTGGACTTGCCCACGCCCATCGGTCCGACCAGCACCACCACAGGCACTGCGCTCATCGGATGGCCAGGTTGTCGAGGTACGACTGCACGTTCCGGCGGGTCTCGACGACGCTGTCGCCGCCGAACTTCTCCGCCACCGCGTCCGCGAGGACGAGCGCCACCATGGCCTCGGCGACGATGCCGGCGGCCGGGACCGCGGAGACGTCGGAGCGCTGGTGGTGGGCCTGCGTCGCCTCACCGGTCGTCACGTCGACCGTCTGGAGCGCCTTGGGCACGGTCGCGATCGGCTTCATCGCGGCGCGGACCCGCAGCAGCTCACCGGTGGTGAGGCCGCCCTCGGTGCCGCCGGAGCGCCCGGACACGCGCCGGATGCCCTCCGGCGTGTTCACGATCTCGTCGTGCGCCTTGGAACCCGGCACCCGCGCCAGCTCGAAGCCGTCGCCCAGTTCGACGCCCTTGATCGCCTGGATGCCCATGAGGGCACCGGCGAGGCGGGCGTCCAGCTTGCGGTCCCAGTGCACGTGCGAGCCGAGGCCCACGGGGACGCCGTAGGCGAGCACCTCGACCACACCGCCGAGGGTGTCGCCGTCCTTGTGGGCCTGGTCGACCTCCGCGACCATCGCCTTCGAGGTGTCCGCGTCGAGGCAGCGCAGCGGGTCGGCGTCCAGCTTCTCGACGTCGGCCGGCGTCGGGTACACACCCTGCGGGGCCTTCACGGAGCACAGCTCGACGACATGGCTGACGATCTCGATGCCGGCCGTCTCCTTGATGTACGACCGGGCCACCGCGCCCAGCGCGACACGCGCCGCCGTCTCACGGGCGGAGGCCCGCTCCAGGATCGGCCGGGCCTCGTCGAAGCCGTACTTCTGCATGCCCGCGAGGTCGGCGTGGCCGGGGCGCGGGCGGGTCAGCGGCGCGTTGCGGGCGAGGCCGGCGAGGATCTCCGGGTCGACCGGGTCGGCCGCCATGACCTGCTCCCACTTGGGCCACTCGGTGTTGCCCACCATGATCGCGACCGGGGAACCGAGGGTGAGGCCGTGCCGGACGCCGCCGATGAAGGTGACCTCGTCGCGCTCGAACTTCATGCGCGCACCGCGTCCATAGCCGAGCCGGCGCCGGGCCAGGTGGTCCGCCACCATCTCCGTGGTGATCGGCACGCCGGCGGGAAGGCCCTCCAGCGTCGCCACGAGTGCGGGACCGTGGGACTCCCCCGCGGTCAGCCAGCGCAACCTGCTCAACGGTGCTCCTCAGTGCTCGCGCCCTGGTACTGCCCTGCGTACGCGCGTCCTCGCGTACGTCGACGGCGCGACCAGGTGCGCGGCCCCGGCCCGCCACCTTCGATCCTCCCACGTCCGGCACCGGTCCCCGGCCGCCGGTCCACCAGGCGGACGGAAAATGAACGGTGCCGGGCGCCGGCGGGGATCACGCGGGGCTGTTGCCCTGGGGCTGCTGCGGGGCGTACGCACCGAGGTAGTCGGCGCCGCTGCCCTGCGGGTTCGGCTGCGCGGTCTGCGCCTGCTGAGGGGCGTAGGGGCCGAGGAAGTCGGCGCCGCTCGGCTGCTGGGCCTGCTGCTGCGGGGCGTACGGGCCCAGGTGGTCCGCGCCGCTCCCCTGCCCCTGCTGCACCGCCACCTGGACGGTCTGTCCCTGGCGCCGCGCGCGCCGCCGGTCGATCTTGCGCTTCAGCTTGAAGACCCACGACCCGACGACGAGCAGCACGATCAGGACGAGCACAGGGATCTGCACCCAGTCCGGCATGAACTGCAGGACAACCTCGAATATTTCGCTCTTGCCGGACGCCAGCGGCACACCAGTGGACACTGCTTGTACTCCCCCTAGATCCTCTCCGCCCCCCGGCGGAACTCAGCGGATCTTAGCGGTTCGCGAGAGCCCGCTCTCCCGCTTTTCGCATGGCTTCCACTGGGGCGGGGGCACGGCCGGTCATCTGCTCCACCTGCAGCACCGCCTGATGCACCAGCAGGTCGAGTCCGCTGACCACGGCTCCGCCGAACATGGACCAGCGGGCCGCGAGGGCGGTCGGCCAGGGGTCGTACAGCACGTCGAACAGGGTGGCGGGGCGCTCCGGTACGGCGGAGGCGAGCGCGTCCGTGGTACCGGCGGGGGTGGTCGCGATGACCAGCGGCGCGTGCAGCGCCCGCTCCGCTTCCGCCCAGTCGGCCGTACGGACCTCCACGTCGAGCCGCTCGCCCCACTGCCGCATCTCGGCGGCGCGTGCCTCGCTGCGTACGTACGCCACGACCTCGCCGGTGCAGATGCGGGCGAGCGCGGCCAGCGCGGAGGACGCCGTGGCGCCGGCGCCGAGGATCGCGGCCGAGTCGACCTGTTCGATGCCGCGTTCACGCAGGGCGGCGATCATGCCGGGGATGTCGGTGTTGTCGCCGAGGCGACGGCCGTCCTGAGCGAGGACCACCGTGTTGACCGCCTCCACCGAGGCCGCCGTCTCGCTGATCTCGTCGAGCAGCGGGATGACCGCCCGCTTGAGCGGCATGGTCAGCGACAACCCCGCCCACTCCGGACCGAGTTCGGCGACGAACCCGGGCAGCGCGGCCTCGTCGATCTCGAACCGGTCGTACGACCAGTCGGTGAGCCCCAGTTCCTCGTAGGCGGCGCGGTGCAGCACCGGCGAGAGGGAGTGGGCGATGGGCTTGCCGAGTACGGCGGCCCGGCGGGCGTCAGTTGCCCGTGCTCTCATTGAACTTGTCCTTGAGCTTCTGGAAATCGTCGTGTGTCTTGGCGAATTCGGTCTTGCTCACGCCGTCGACCGCGACGAAGTAATACCAGCCCTGGTCGGTCGGATTCAGCGTTCCGGTGATCGCGCCGTCGCCCGGGTTCCCGATCGGGCCGGGCGGCAGACCCTTCTGGGTGTACGTGTTGTACGGGTCCTGGTTCTTGTTGATCTCGGACTCGCTGATATTGATGTTGCTCTCGCCCTTCAGGTAATTGAAGGTCGAGTCGAACTGCAACATGCCGTAGGTCTCGGGGTTCGCGCGATCGAGCCGGTTGTAGACCACTTCCGCCATCTTGCGGTAGTCGTCGGCGGTCTTGCCCTCGGCCTGGACGAGGCTGGCGACCGTGATGACCTGCAGCGGGCTGTCCAGCTTGAGCGCCTTGGCCTTGGCCTCCAGGTCGAGCGCCTTGTACTTGTTCGCGGCCTGGGTCACCATCGCCTTCAGGACCGACTCCGGCTTCATGCCCTTGGCGGCGGGATAGGTGCCCGGGTAGAGGAAGCCCTCCAGCGGATCCTTGATATCGCTGTCGTCGTTCGCCCAGCTCGGCAGTCCGAGGCTCTTGAAATTCTTCTCGGCGATCTTCTCGGTGGCGCCGGACGACAAATCGAGCTGTTCGTCGATCGCCTTGTAGACGGCCTTATTACGCTCGCCCGGCCGGACCAGGACGTTGTTCTGGCTCTTCGGGTCGAGCATCATCTCGACGGCGCTCTCCGCGGACATCTCCTTGTGCAGCAGATAGGCGCCGGCCTGGATCGACTTCCCGTCGGGGTTCTGTGACTGGGCGGCGACGAACGCGTCGACGCTCTTGACGACACCGGCCTGCTTGAGCGCCTGGCCGATCTCGTTGCCGAGCGCGCCCTTCGGGATCTCGACGGTGACGGTCTCGCCCGTGCCGCCTCCGGCGTAGTCGGGCGCCGCGCCGAAACGATCCTGGTAAAACTGGTACCCGAAATATCCGACTCCGGCGACGGTTCCGCCGAAGATGACCACGACCACCAGACAGGCGAGCCCGCTGCGGCGCTTCTTGGGCTTGCCGCCCCGGCCCCGCCCCTTGCCTCGTCCGCTCCCGTCCCCTGACTCGTCGTCGTCGACGTCGTCATCGTCGCCACCGGCGAAGAAGGCGTGTTCGCCCTGGTCAGGGCCCGGGTCCCAGTCGGTCTCGGGCGGCTCGGGCTCGGCCTGCCGGCGGCTCGGCGGCTGCGGCGGCGGGTAGGCGTCGGGCGTGCCGTAGTAGTCGGACTGTCCACCGCCGTACGTCGCGGCCTGCTGCCCATAGGGGTCCCCGGGATCGGGGTACTGGACGTGCTGGTGGTTGCCGGTGGCCCAGCCGTTGTTGTCGTACGCCTGCTGTCCGTGACCCGGGTAGTGCTGCTGGTCGTACTGCTGCGGGTACTGCTGACCCTGCTGCGGATACTGACCCTGCTGACTCTGCTGACCCTGCTGCTGGTACTGCTGCGGGTGACCGTATGCGTCCTGCCGGCCGTTGCCCCAGTCGCCGTAGTTCTGCTGCTGCGGCTGCTGCGGATAGTGCTGCGGCTGGCCGCCGTAGGCAGCCTGCTGGCCGGTGTGGGCCTGCTGCCCTTCCCATCCGCCGTCCCCGTACAACGGGTCCTCGGGATGCCACGGTTCGGAGCCTGGGCCCCGGCCATACTCAGTCATCGATCCCCTAGAGCCGCGAGGCGGCGGTCACGCGGCTGCTGAAGATCCGGCTCCCGTCCCGCCTCTCTTTGTGCGCCAGCTGTTCGAACACCGGCGCATCGCGCGGAACGTTACCGTATCGCGATCAGATAACCACTTCGACGCTCTCGCCCGGAGCTTTACCTGACACCCGTTCGGATTCGAGCGCCTGCTGCAGGATGATCACAGCGGCTGCCTGATCGATCACGGCCCGCCCCTTCTTGGACTTCACCCCCGAGGCGCGCAGTCCCTGACTGGCCGTCACGGTGGTCATGCGCTCGTCCACGAGCCTGACCGGTACGGGCGCGATCATGCGTGCCAGCTCCTGGGCGAAGCCCCTGACCTTGACCGCAGCCGGGCCCTCGCCCCCCTTCAAGGAGCGGGGCAGGCCTACGACGACCTCGATCGGCTCGTACTCCTCGACGAGCTGCTTGAGGCGACGGTGAGCTGCCGGGATGTCCCGGCCGGGGACCGTCTCCACCGGTGTAGCGAGGATCCCGTCGGGATCGCACGAGGCGACGCCGATACGGGCGTCCCCGACGTCGATCGCCAGACGACGGCCGCGGCGCATGCCCCGGCCGTCGCCACTTGCGTGTGTGTCTTCGCTCACTTGGCGGTTTCCGCCACGAGCCGCTCGACGGCGTCGACGGCCTCGCCGATGGCGGCCGGGTTCTGGCCGCCGCCCTGGGCGACGTCCGGCTTGCCGCCACCGCCGCCGCCGAGGGTCTTGGCGGCCGTACGGACCAGGTCACCGGCCTTGAGACCGCGCTCACGGGCGCCGTCGTTGGTGGCGATGACCGTCAGCGGCTTGCCGTTGTTGACGGTGAACAGGGCGACCACGGCGGCGCGTCCGCCCTGGATGCGGCCGCGCACGTCGAGGACCAGCTTGCGCAGGTCGTCCGGCGTTGTTCCGTCCGGGACCTGGCCGGTGACGACGGCGATGCCGTGCACGTCCCTGGCGGACTCGGCGAGACCGGCGGCTGCCTGGAGCACCTTCTCGGCGCGGAACTTCTCGATCTCCTTCTCGGCGTCCTTCAGCTTGCCGAGCATGGCGGAGACCTTCTCCGGCAGTTCCTCCGGACGGCCCTTGATCAGCTCCTGGAGCTGGGCGACGACCGTGTGCTCGCGGGCGAGGAAGTTGTAGGCGTCCACTCCGACCAGGGCCTCGATGCGGCGCACACCGGAGCCGATGGAGGACTCGCCGAGCAGCTTCACCAGGCCGAGCTGGGAGGTGTTGTGCACGTGGGTGCCACCGCACAGCTCCTTGGAGAAGTCGCCGATGGTCACGACGCGGACCCGCTCGCCGTACTTCTCGCCGAACTCGGCGATGGCGCCCTGCTTCTTGGCGTCGTCGATGCCCATGACCTCGGCGTGCACGTCGAGGTCGCGGGCGAGCACCTCGTTGATCTTCTGCTCGACGTCGGTCATCACGGCCGTCGGCACGGCGGACGGCGAGCCGAAGTCGAAGCGGAAGCGGCCCGGCTGGTTCTCGGAACCGGCCTGGGCGGCCGTCGGGCCGAGGGCGTCGCGCAGGGCCTGGTGGGTGAGGTGGGTGGCCGAGTGGGCGCGGGCGATGGCCGTGCGGCGGCGGGCGTCGATGGAGGCGTGGGCCTTGGCGCCGACGGTGACCTCGCCGACCTGGACGACACCCTTGTGGACGTAGACGCCCGGGACCGGCTTCTGGCAGTCGCGGATCTCGATGACGGCACCGGTGTCGACCTTGATCCGGCCGGTGTCGCCGATCTGGCCGCCGCCCTCGGCGTAGAACGGGGTGCGGTCGAGGACGATCTCGACCTCGTCGCCCTCGGTGGCGGCCGGGGACGAGGCACCGTCGACGAGGATGCCGACGATCGTGGACTCGCCCTCGGTGTCGCCGTAGCCGATGAAGTCGGTCTCGCCGGTCCTGTCGGCGATCTCCCGGTAGGCGCCCGTGCCGGCGTGGCCGGTCTTCTTGGCCTGGGCGTCGGCCTTGGCGCGCTCCCGCTGCTCCTTCATCAGGCGGCGGAAGCCGTCCTCGTCCACGGACAGCCCCTGCTCGGCGGCCATCTCCAGGGTGAGGTCGATCGGGAAGCCCCAGGTGTCGTGGAGCAGGAAGGCCTTGTCGCCGGGCAGCACCGCGGAGCCGGAGGCCTTGGTGTCGGTGACGGCCGTGTCGAGGATGTTGGTGCCGGCCTTCAGCGTCTTGAGGAAGGCGTTCTCCTCGGCGACGGCGACCTTCTCGATGCGCTCGCGGTCGGTGACCAGCTCCGGGTACTGCTGGCCCATCATCCCGATCACGGTGTCGATCAGTTCGAGGACGACCGGGCCGGTGGCGCCGAGCAGGCGCATGTTGCGGATGGCGCGGCGCATGATGCGGCGCAGGACATAGCCGCGGCCCTCGTTGCCCGGGGTGACGCCGTCGCCGATGAGCATCACGGACGTACGCATGTGGTCGGTGACCACGCGCAGGGAGACGTCCGAGCCGTGGGCTTCGCCGTACTCGACGCCGGTCAGCTCGGTGGCCTTCTTGATGACGGCCATGGAGGTGTCGATCTCGTACATGTTCTGCACGCCCTGCAGAATCATGGCGAGTCGCTCCAGGCCGAGGCCCGTGTCGATGTTCTGGCTCGGGAGGTCGCCGAGGATCTCGAAGTTGTCCTTGCCGATGCCCTCGCCGCGCTCGTACTGCATGAAGACGAGGTTCCAGATCTCGACATACCGCTCGTCGTTGACGGCGGGGCCGCCCTCGACGCCGAACTCGGGGCCGCGGTCGTAGTTGATCTCGGAGCAGGGGCCGCAGGGTCCGGGGACGCCCATGGACCAGTAGTTGTCCTTCATGCCGAGGCGCTGGATGCGCTCCTTCGGCACGCCGACGACGTCGTGCCAGATGCGCTCGGCCTCGTCGTCGTCCTTGTAGACGGTGATCCAGAGCTTCTCGGGCTCCAGGCCGTAACCACCCTTGTCCTGGGGGCTGGTGAGCAGCTCCCAGGCGTACTTGATGGCGCCTTCCTTGAAGTAGTCGCCGAAGGAGAAGTTGCCGCACATCTGGAAGAACGTGCCGTGCCGGGTGGTCTTGCCGACCTCTTCGATGTCCGGCGTGCGCACGCACTTCTGGACACTGGTGGCACGGTCGAACGGCGGCTTGACCTCACCCAGGAAGTAGGGCTTGAAGGGCACCATGCCGGCCGGGACGAGGAGCAGAGTCGGGTCGTCCGCGATGAGCGACGCCGAAGGGACGACGGTGTGCCCGCGCTCCTCGAAGAAGCTCAGCCAGCGGCGGCGAATCTCGGCCGACTCCATCAGTGGTCCTCATTCCGGTTGTACGAGTACGTCGGGTCGTCGACGTACTTCGGGTTGCTGCGGTTGTTCTCGAGGGCGGCGAGCCGCCGGGGCGCGGGGAGTTCGGGACTCTCCTGGATGCCGAGCGCGTCCTCCAGCTCGGCCTCCCGCTGGGCCATGTTGTGGCGGACGTCGAGGGCGAAGCCCACCGCGCGGTCCTTCAGCCGATGGCCGGTCTCCAGGGCCTTGTTCGCCGCGGTGGCGGCGAGGCTCTCCGGGGTCAGCTGCTTGAGCTTGCGATTGACCTTGGTGGTGGCCCACACACCTGCGGCGACACCCGTGGTGAACCAGAACGTACGGCGGAACATCGCTCGGTCTCAGTCCTTACTTCCGCTTGCGTCGTGCGGCAGGGACCGTCCGGCCCACGATCACCGTACGCCGGGGCGACTTCGCGGGCACGTCCTCCTGTTTGCGGCCGCCGAGGGCCCGGCGCACGCCGTAGCCGAAGGCCGCGACCTTGACCAGGGGGCCGCCGAAGGTGGAGGCCACGGTGGTCGACAGCGCGGAGGCGTTCGACGTGACCTCCTGGACGTCCGAGGCGATCGCGTCGACCCGGTCGATCTGGGTCTGTGCGGAGCGCACCGCCGAGGAGGCGTCTGCCAGGAGCGGGACGGCCTGGTCGGTCACATCCGCGACGAGCTTGGTGGTCGCCTTGAGCGTCTGGGCCAGCCTCGCCAGCGCGACGGCGAGGAAGGAGACCAGAATCGCCCAGAAGACGGCCACCAGGATCCCGGCAACCTCTCCACCGGACACTGTGTGCACCCGCTCCCTGAAACGTGCCTCTACATCGGTCTACATCGAAAAAGTCGTGCACCGAGCCTATCGCGCCGGGGGCGCCGCTCCGCACCGGATTAACGCCCGCGCGGGGGCCGGGTCGCGAGAACCGATTGTACGGACCGAACACGCTTCAGTACGCTCCGTGAACCATGCGGGATCAACGGCGCCCCCACTCCCCCGACTCCGGCCATCTGCCTCTGGAACTCAGCACGTTCGTGGGCCGTACGGCCGAACTGACCGAGCTGGGCCAGGCCCTCGACGCCGCGCGGCTGGTGACGGTCACCGGGGCCGGCGGCGTCGGCAAGTCGCGGCTGGCGGCCCGCGCGGCCTCGCGATACGCGGCGCGCGACGGTGTGTGGCACGTGGAGTTGGCGCCGGTACTCGATCCGGAGTTCGTCGACCACGCGGTCGTGGAGGCGCTGGGGCTGACGGACCACACGACCCGCCTCCCTCACGAGACGCTGCTGGCCCATCTGGGCGAGCGCGAACTCCTGCTGGTCCTGGACGGATTCGAGCATCTGGTGGACGCCTGCGCGGGGCTGATGACGGACCTGCTGCGCCGGGTGCCCGGCCTGCGGGTGCTCGCGGTCGGGCGCAGACCGCTGGGCATCGCGGGCGAGCGGCTGCTCGCGCTGGAGCCGCTGGGCGGGGACGACGCCGTGGAGCTGTTCGTGCAGCGGGCGGCGCAGCACGGGGTGATCGTGCGGGACGACACGGACGTACAGGAGCTGTGCCGTCGCCTGGACGGGATTCCGCTCGCGATCGAGCTGGCCGCGGGGCGGCTGCGGATGCTGTCGCCGAGGCAGCTGCTGCAGCGGCTCGACGACCGGTTCCGGCTGCTGACCGGCGGCGGGCAGGACGGGCCGGCGCGCCATCGGACGCTGCGTACGGCCGTCGGCTGGAGCCATGAACTGTGCACGCCCGAGGAGCGGTTGCTGTGGGCGCGGCTGTCGGTGTTCGCGGGCCGGTTCGACCTGGAGGCGGTCGAGTACGTGTGCGGCGGCCAGGGGCTGCACTCCGACGACGTGTTCGAGGTGCTCTCGGAGCTGCTGGCGCAGTCCGTGGTCGCGCGTGAGGAGACCGAGGCCGGTGTGCGCTACCGCATGCTGGACACGATCCGGGCCTACGGCGCCGACTGGCTGGAGGCGACCGGTGACGCGGCCCGGCTGCGGCGGCGCCACCGCGACTGGTATCTGGGCCTGACGACCTGGTGCGAGCTGGAGTGGTTCTCGCCGCGGCAGAACGAGGTGGCCGCGCGCGTGGAGGCGGAGCTGCCGAATCTGCGCGGCGCCCTGGAGTACTGCCTGAGCGAGCCGGGCGAGGCGCATCTGGGCCACTACCTCGCGGGCTCCCTGTGGTTCTACTGGGTCGGCTGCGGCCGGCTGTCGGAGGGGCGGCACTGGCTGGAGCAGGCGGTGGCGCTGGACGGCGGTCATGAGCGCTCGCGTCTGAAGGCCCTGTGGGTGCTCGGCTATGTGGCGATCCTGCAGGGCGACTCGGTGCCCGCGCTCGGGGCGCTGGTGGAGTGCCGGGAGGAGGCGGAACACGCCGGCGACCCCACGGCGGTGGCGTACGCCGAGCACCGCACGGGCTGTCTGGCGCTGCTCTCGGACGACATGGAGCGCGCCGAGACGCTGCTGAGCTCGGCGCTGGCCCGCTATCAGGAGATCGGCGAGCTCAACAGCAATGTGCTGATGGGGCAGGTCGAGCTGGCGATGACGCGGGCGTTCCAGGGCGATCTGCCGGACGCGGTGCGGTTGTGCGAGGACGTCCGCCGGGTGTGCGAGGACCACGGCGAGCGCTGGGCGCGCTCCTACGCGCTGTACGTCCTGGCGTACGCCGCCTGGGCCGACGGCGACCTGCCCGGCGCCCGCGCACTGCTGACCGAGTGCCTCGGCAACGCGCACTCCTTCCGCGACCTGCTCGGCTCGGTGCTGGCCGTGGAGCTGCTGGCCCTGGTCACGGGGGCGCAGGGCGAGGTAGCGGAGGCTGCGGTGCTCCAGGGCGCGGCGGCCGGGATGTGGCCGTTGGTCGGGCTGCCGCTGTTCGGTTCGGCCTGCTTCAACGCACCGCACGAGCTGTGCGAGCGGGCGGCGCGGGAACGGCTCGGCGACGGGCGGTACGACGAGTGCTTACGGGAGGGAGCGGCGCTCGGCCGGGAGGAGGCGGTGCGTCGGGCGCTGGGGCAGCGGCCCGCGCAGGCCGTGCCGTCGGCGCGGGGGTCGGTGCGGCCGGCCAAGGCCACCCCGAGCAGGCGAAAGCCCGCCGCCTCCCCCACCCGCAAGGGCGGGGAGACGACGGGCTGAGGCGCAGAAGTCCTACGACCGCTGAAGGATCAACGGGCGTAGTACTCGACGACGAGCTGCTCGTCGCAGATCACCGGGATCTCCTTGCGGTTCGGCTCACGGTCCAGGCGGAACGCCAGGGCCTTGAGGTTCACCTGGAGGTAGCGCGGGGTCTCACCGTCGGGGGCGAAGCCGCCCTCGCGGGAGATCGAGAAGAGGGTCTTCTCACGGCTGCGCTCGCGGACCATCACGACGTCGTCGGGCTTGACGCGGAAGGACGGCTTGTCGACCTTCTGGCCGTTGACCTCGATGTGGCCGTGCACGACCATCTGACGGGCCTGGTAGATGGTGCGGGCGATGCCCGAACGCAGGACCAGGGCGTCGAGACGACGCTCGAGCTCGATGATCAGGGCCTCACCGGTCTTGCCCTGAACCTTGGAGGCACGCTCGTAGGCGCGGACGAGCTGACGCTCGGACACGTCGTACTGTGCACGCAGACGCTGCTTCTCCAGCAGACGGACCTTGTAGTCCGAGTTCTGCTTGCGGCCACGGCCGTGCTCACCCGGCGGGTAGGGACGGGCCTCGAAGTACTTGACGGCCTTCGGGGTCAGCGCGATGCCGAGGGCACGCGACTTCTTGACCTTGGGGCGGGACTGGTTCGCCACTGCTTCTCATTTCCTAGTGTTCGGCTTGTCAGGGTGTTGAGAGAGGTCGCATCCGCAGCCGGGGAAACCCTCCTCGTCCTTGCGGACGTGGTGGGCAGCCGCTCCCCTGGTCTGGGCACATACGTGCAGCACGCGAGTGGCCCACCGACCGGTCCCGTCCTGCGACGAGTGGTGGTGGGCTGCCCGCGACACCGATCGACGGTGCGCGACGCTCCTGGAGCCGGTCTTTCCGAGGAGGACCGGGGCTCCGGCTGACTGTCCCGTTCTGACTGCACGGGACGCAGCACTCCGATCGAGTTTACAGGGTGCTCAGGACCGCTTGCGACCGAGGTGCTTTCTGGTCCACTCCACGGCGTCCGCGTAGCGGGCCTCGGCGCCGTGCCGGGTCGGGCTGTAGTACTCGCGGTCCTTGAGGGCGTCCGGGGCGTACTGCTGCTCGGCGATGCCCTCGGCCCGGTCGTGGGGATACACGTACCCCTGCGCGTGCCCGAGCTTGGCGGCGCCCTTGTAGTGCCCGTCGCGCAGGTGCGGTGGAACGGAGCCCGCCAGTCCCTTGCGTACGTCCTCCAGGGCGGCGCCGATCGCGGTGGTCGCGGAGTTGGACTTGGGTGCCAGCGCGAGGGCGATGGTGGCGTGGCTGAGGGTGAGGGCGGCCTCGGGGAAGCCGATCATGGCGACGGCCTGGGCGGCGGCGACCGCGATCGGCAGGGCGTTCGGGTCGGCGAGGCCGATGTCCTCGCTGGCGGAGATCATCAGGCGGCGGGCGATGAAGCGGGGGTCCTCGCCGGCCTCGATCATCCGGGCCAGGTAGTGCAGGGCGGCGTCCACGTCCGAACCGCGGATGGACTTGATGAGGGCGCTGGCGACGTCGTAGTGCTGGTCGCCGTCGCGGTCGTACTTCACCGCGGCGCGGTCGACGGTCTGCTCCAGCGTCTGGAGGCTGATCTCGCTCTCGTCCTGGTCCAGGGCGGCCCCTGCTGCGGCCTCCAGCGCCGTCAGCGCCCGGCGGGCGTCGCCGCCGGCGATCCGCAGCAGGTGTGCCTCGGTGTCCTCGGGGAGGCCGACGGCGTCCTTCAGGCCGCGCTCGTCGCTCAGCGCGCGCTTCAGCAGGCTTCGGATGTCGTCGTCGGTGAGGGGTTCGAGGGTGAGCAGGAGGGAGCGGGACAGCAGCGGGGAGATGATCGAGAAGTACGGATTCTCGGTGGTCGCCGCGATCAGGGTCACCCAGCGGTTCTCGACGGCCGGGAGGAGGGAGTCCTGCTGGGCCTTGCTGAAGCGGTGGATCTCGTCGAGGAAGAGGACGGTCTCCTTGCCGTAGCCACCGGTGGCGCGGCGGGCGCCGTCGATGACCGCGCGGACCTCCTTGACGCCGGCGGTGATCGCGGAGAGCTCGACGAAGCGCTTGTTGGTGGCCTTGGAGACGACGTAGGCCAGGGTGGTCTTGCCGGTGCCGGGCGGGCCCCAGAGGATCACGGACGACGGGCCCGCGGGGCCCTTGGCCCCCTCGCCGACCAGTCGGCGCAGGGGTGAGCCGGGCTTGAGCAGGTGCTGCTGGCCCACCACCTCGTCCAGGGTGCGCGGGCGCATGCGCACGGCCAGGGGACTGCCGGCTGGGTCCTTCTCCTGGCGTTCTTCGGCGGCGGCGGTGAACAGGTCGGGCTCCACGTTCAGAACCCTAAATCACCGCACTGACAATCCCGCCGGGCCCCGGGGGTCCGGGGCTCGACTCGGCCGGAATTGCGCGGTCAGCTGGTCCAGAAGTCCCACCAGCGGGTCAGGACCAGCATGCCGATGATGCCGATGTGCAGCACGGGCAAGACCCAGGTGAACTCGCCGAAGAAGCTCTTGAGCCAGTTCGGCGCGGGCAGGAAGCCGTTACGGACGTTGAACGAGGTCACGTACCAGAACATGATGATCGTCGCGACCCAGGCCAGCGAGCACCACAGGCACAGCGCGTTGATCCGGTACAGCGACTGGAACATCAGCCAGGCGCAGAAGACCACGCCGAAGAGGGTGCCGGCGTTGAAGGTGAGCCAGTACCAGCGCGGGAAGCGGGCGCGGCCGAGCAGGCTCATGCCGACGCAGATGACGATGCCGTAGGCGACGAGGCCGAGCATCGGGTTGGGGAACCCGAAGGCGGCAGCCTGCTTGCTCTCCATGACGCTGCCGCAGGAGACGACCGGGTTCAGGCTGCAACCCGGGGTGAACGTCTTGCCCTCGACCTTGGCTTCGAGCAGCTTGAACTTGTCGATCGTGATGACCCACGCGGCAAGCAGCCCGGCCGCGCCGGTGATCACCAGCATCAGGGCGAGGGCACGGCTGCCGCCCACCGCCCGCGGTGCCGCCTCCGCCGGCTCCGACTCGGGCTCGGTGGAGACGTCTTTGACTGTCGTCTTGCTCATCACGCCGATTCCGTCACTTGAGACTTGGAGTTTCTCCGGACACGGCACATTGTGCCGTACACGCACGCGTGCCCACCGTTCGCTGCGTATAAGGAAATACGCGCAATCCGGTAAAGGCGCTCAGTTCAAGTCAGGGACGGAACGGACAGGGCGGGGACCGTCCGGTCCCCGCCCTGTGTACGGACTGTGTACGGAATCAGCCCAATCGGGCTTCCAGCTCCGCCACGATCTCGTTGACGCCGACGGCCGACTGCTCGCCGGACTCCATGTCCTTGAGCTGGACGACGCCCTCGGCGAGGTCGCGCTCGCCGGCGACGATCGTGTAGCGGGCACCGCTGCGGTTGGCGTTCTTCATGGCGCCCTTGAGGCCCTTGGCCCCGTAGGAGAAGTCCGCCGCGACGCCGAGCTTGCGCAGCTCGGTGACCTTGGCGAACAGCACCCGGCGGGCCTCCTCGCCGAGCGGCACCGCGAACACGCTGGTGGACGACGGGAGTTCAAGCTCCACGCCCTCCGCCTCCAGCGCGAGCACGGTGCGGTCGACGCCGAGCGCCCAGCCGACGGACGGCAGCGCGGGGCCGCCGATCATCTCGGACAGCCCGTCGTAGCGGCCGCCGCCGCCCACCGCGGACTGGGAGCCCAGACCGTCGTGGACGAACTCGAACGTCGTGCGCGTGTAGTAGTCCAGGCCGCGCACCAGCTTGGGGTCGTCCTCGTAGGAGACGCCGGCCGCCGTGATCAGCTCACGGACCTCCTCGTGGTACGCCTTGCAGGCGTCGCACAGGTAGTCGCGCAGGAGCGGGGCGCCGGTCAGCTGCTGCTGGACCGACTCGCGCTTGTCGTCGAGGACGCGCAGCGGGTTGATGTCGATGCGGCGACGGGTGTCCTCGTCCAGGTCCAGGCCGCGCAGGAAGTCCTGCAGGGCCGCTCGGTAGACCGGGCGGCACTCCTTGTCGCCCAGGCTGTTGAGCAGGATCCGGAACTTGCTGAGGCCGAGCGAGCGGTAGGCCTGGTCGGCCAGGATGATCAACTCGGCGTCCAGCGCCGGGTCCTCGGCGCCGATCGCCTCGGCGCCGACCTGCGAGAAGTGCCTGTAGCGGCCCTTCTGCGGGCGCTCGTAGCGGTAGTACGAGCCGGAGTACCAGAGCTTGACCGGGAGGTTGCCCGCCTTGTGCAGGTTGGCCTCGAGGGCCGCGCGCAGGACCGAGGCCGTGCCCTCGGGGCGCAGGGCGAGCTGGTCGCCGCCCTTGGTCTCGAAGGCGTACATCTCCTTGGTCACGATATCGGTGGACTCGCCGACACCGCGCGCGAACAGCTCGACGCTCTCGAAGCCGGGCGTCTCGATGTAGCCGTAGCCGGAGTTGCGCAGCGGGGCGGCGATCGCCTCGCGGACGGCCAGGTACTTGGCGCTCTCCGGCGGGATCAGGTCGTACGTGCCCTTGGGGGCCTTGAAGGTGCTCACGGAAAGTTCGTCACATTCCTCGTCGGGGAGCTTCCTGGGCTCCCAGGCCGGCGGCCACCTGCCGCAGATAGGGGTTGGTGGCGCGCTCCTGGCCGATGGTCGTCTGGGGGCCGTGGCCGGACAGCACTACGGTCGAGTCGTCGAGCGGCAGGCACACGCGGGCCAGCGAGTCGAGGATCTCGGCCATGTCACCGCCGGGCAGGTCGGTGCGTCCGATGGAGCCGGCGAACAGCAGGTCGCCCGAGAACAGGATCGGCGGGATGTCCGCCGCCTCGGGCAGGCCGAAGGTCACCGACCCCTTGGTATGGCCGGGTGCGTGCGCGACGGTGAGCTCCATGCCCGCCAGCTCCAGCTTCGCGCCGTCGGTCAGCTCCTTGACGTCGTCCGGCTCCCCGATGGTCAGCTCGCCCATGAGCTGCATGCCGATGGAGCGGCCGAGCGCTTTCTCGGGGTCGCTCATCATGTACCGGTCCTCGGGGTGGATCCAGGCCGGCACGTCGTGCGCACCGCACACGGGGACGACCGAGGCCACGTGGTCGAGGTGGCCGTGGGTGAGGACGACGGCGACGGGCTTGAGCCGATGCTTCTTCAGTGCTTCCTCGACTCCAGGGGCCGCCTCGTGGCCCGGGTCGATGATCACGCACTCCTCACCGGCGGCGGGGGCGACGAGATAACAGTTCGTCCCCCAAGCTCCGGCGGGGAACCCGGCAATGAGCACGATCGTCCTTCGTTTGTGTCGACACGAGTGGTTTGTCGGCGGACTCCGCCTGTCGTCAGAGCCTACCGGCGCTGCCGATTCCTCAGCGAACCCATATACGGTACGGGGCACACGCAGGCGGTCGACTCGATCAACACACGCGTACCGGTCGACACATACGACGCATGAGGAGAGAACCCGGTGGTCAGCCAGGAACAGCGGCGACGTCAGCTCGCCCGGGAGAAGTTCTTGCGGCAGCAGCAGCGGCGCACGTCGGCCCGACGCAAGGCGCGCATGCGCAACTCGGTGATCGCGTCGGTCCTCGGAGTGGTCGTCATCGGCAGCCTCGCGCTGTACACGACGGGCGTCCTCAAGGGCGACGACGACAGCAAGGAGAACGCGGGCGCGGAGGTCACGCCGAGCGCGACCCCCAGCAAGGCCCCGGACCCTTGCGACAAGCCCGCCGCGGGCAAGGTCAAGACGGCGACCTGGAAGAAGGAGCCGGAGCTGACGGTCGACAAGTCGGCGAAGTACGCGATGAAGCTCGCGACGACGTGCGGTGACATAGACATCGACCTCAAGGCGTCGGCCGCGCCGCACACGGTGAACTCGTTCGCTTTCCTGGCCGGCAAGGGGTACTTCGACCACTCCAAGTGCCACCGGCTCACCGACAGCGGCATCTACGTGCTTCAGTGCGGCGACCCGCAGGGCACCGGGATGGGCGGTCCGGGGTACACGATCCCGGACGAGAACCTCAAGGACACCAGCCTCAAGGGCGGCGTGTACCCGGCGGGCACGGTCGCGATGGCCAACCAGTACAACGGACAGACCAAGGAAGGGCGCAACACCGGCGGCAGCCAGTTCTTCCTCGTCTACCAGGACAGTCAGCTGCCGGCCGACTACACACCGTTCGGTACTGTGTCCGAGGCCGGAATGAAGGTCCTGAAGAAGATCGCGGACGCCGGAGCCCAGCCCGCCGACCCCACGACCGGGAACACCGCGCCCAATGCGACGGTCGTGATCAACAAGGCGACGGTCAGCAAATCCTGACCGCCAACTGCGGAATTTCGGTCGCGCGGGATGCGGACAGGCAACCCGCCGGTCGCCTATGTTGGCCGTGACGAAACTGTGGACGATGCCCGGGGGAACACAAGCCCCTCGCAGGCATCATGTGGAGGAGGCGCTGTGAGCAGCGACCCGTGGGGCCGCGTCGACGAGACGGGGACCGTGTACGTGCGTACGGCCGACGGCGAGCAGGTTGTCGGTTCTTGGCAGGCAGGCACTCCTGAAGAGGCGCTGGCCTATTTCGAGCGCAAGTACGAGGGCCTGGTTGTCGAGATCGGCCTCCTCGAGAAGCGAGTAAAGACCACCGACCTGTCGGCGAAGGACGCACAGACCGCGATCGACCACATTCGTGAGCAGGTCGACGCCCATCACGCGGTCGGCGATCTGGCGGCCCTGCGGACCCGCCTGGACAAGCTGGTCGAGACGGTCGGCAAGCGCCGCGAGGAGCGCAAGCAGCAGCGGGCGAAGCAGTCCGACGAGGCGCGCCACTCCAAGGAGGCGCTGGTCGTCGAGGCGGAGGAGCTGGCGCAGTCCGACCAGTGGCGGGCCGCCGGTGAGCGGCTGCGGGCCCTGGTGGACACCTGGAAGGGCCTGCCGCGGCTGGACCGCAAGTCCGACGACGAGCTGTGGCACCGCTTCTCGCATGCCCGCTCGGCGTTCTCCAAGCGCCGCAAGGCGCACTTCGCGCAGTTGGACGCGCAGCGCGAGGAGGCCCGCAAGACCAAGGAGCGGCTGGTCGCCGAGGCCGAGTCGCTGTCCGGGTCGACCGACTGGGGTCCGACGGCCGCCCGCTACCGCGAGCTGATGTCGGAGTGGAAGGCCGCCGGCCGCGCCCAGCGCGAGCACGAGGACGACCTGTGGAACCGCTTCCGCGGCGCCCAGGACGTCTTCTTCGCGGCCCGCAGCTCGGTCTTCGCCGAGCGGGACGCCGAGCAGGCCGAGAACCTGAAGCTGAAGGACGAGCTGGCCGGCGAGGCCGAGAAGCTTCTCCCGATCGGCGACCTGAAGGGCGCGCGTGCCGCCTTCCGCTCGATCAACGAGCGCTGGGAGGCCATCGGCCATGTGCCGCGCGACGCCCGTCCGAAGGTCGAGGGCCGGATGCACGCCGTCGAGCGGGCCCTCCAGGAGGCCGAGGAGTCCGAGTGGCGCCGGACCAACCCGGAGGCACGCGCGCGTGCCGAGGGTCTGACCGGCCAGCTCCAGGCCGCGGTGGACAAGCTGAAGGGCCAGATCGAGCAGGCCCGCACCCAGGGCAACAACGCCAAGGCCGACAAGCTGGAGCGTGAGCTGGAGGGCCGCCAGGCCCTGCTGGACCAGGCGCTGAAGGGTCTGCAGGAGTTCGGCGGCTGACGCCGGTGGACACCGGTGGACATCGGTCGACATGAGAGAAGGGGCTCCCAGCGGGGAGCCCCTTCTTCGTTCCGGTAGGGCCTTCGTTCCGGTACGGCGGTTACGACCGGCTGCGCGCCGACGTCACGCGGTAGACGTCGTACACGCCCTCCACACCCCTGACCGCCTTCAGGACGTGCCCGAGGTGCTTCGGGTCGCCCATCTCGAAGGTGAAGCGGGAGGTGGCGACGCGGTCGCGGGAGGTCTGGACGGCCGCGGAGAGGATGTTGACGTGCTGGTCGGACAGCACGCGCGTGACGTCCGACAGGAGCCGGGAGCGGTCCAGGGCCTCGACCTGGATGGCGACCAGGAAGACCGAGGACTGAGTGGGCGCCCACTCGACCTCGAGGATGCGCTCGGGCTCACGGGACAGGGAGTCCACGTTCACACAGTCGGTGCGGTGAACCGATACTCCACTGCCTCGGGTGACGAAGCCCATGATCGGATCGCCGGGGACCGGCGTACAGCAGCGGGCCAGCTTGACCCACACGTCCTCGACGCCCTTGACGATGACGCCCGGGTCGGCGCTGGAGCGGCGCTTGCGGCTGCGGCCGCGGGTCGGCGGGACCGACTCGTCGATCTCCTCGGTGGCGGCCTCCTCGCCACCGAGCGCATGGACCAGCTTCTGCACGATGTTCTGTGCGGAGACATGGCCCTCGCCGATCGCCGCGTACAGCGCCGAGATGTCGGCGTAGCGCATCTCGTGGGCGAGGGTGACGAGGGAGTCGCCGGTCAGGATGCGCTGGATCGGCAGGTTCTGCTTGCGCATCGCGCGGACGATGGCGTCCTTGCCCTGCTCGATCGCCTCGTCGCGGCGCTCCTTGGAGAACCAGGCCCGGATCTTGTTGCGGGCACGCGGCGACTTCACGAAGTTCAGCCAGTCGCGGGACGGGCCGGCCCCGGGTGCCTTGGACGTGAAGACCTCCACGAGGTCACCGTTGTCCAGGGTCGATTCCAGCGGCACGAGGCGTCCGTTGACGCGCGCTCCTATGGTGCGGTGGCCGACCTCGGTGTGCACCGCGTACGAGAAGTCCACGGGTGTGGCGCCGGCCGGCAGCGCTATGACGTCGCCCTTGGGGGTGAAGACGAAGACCTCGTTGCGCGAGAGGTCGAAGCGCAGGGACTCCAGGAACTCGCCGGGATCCTCGGTCTCCTTCTGCCAGTCGAGGAGCTGGCGCAGCCACGCCATGTCGTTGAGATGGTCGTCCTTGCCGGTGCTCTTCGGCGCGTCCGAGCGCACCTTGGAGGCGCCGGCGACGGCCTCCTGCTTGTACTTCCAGTGCGCGGCGATGCCGTACTCGGCGCGGCGGTGCATGTCGAACGTGCGGATCTGGAGTTCGACCGGCTTGCCGTTGGGGCCGATGACCGTCGTGTGCAGCGACTGGTACATGTTGAACTTGGGCATCGCGATGTAGTCCTTGAACCGGCCGGGGACCGGGTTCCATCGCGCGTGCACGGTGCCGAGGGCGGCGTAGCAGTCGCGGACCGTGTCGACAAGTACACGAATACCCACCAGGTCGTAGATCTCCGCGAAGTCTCGGCCGCGGACGATCATCTTCTGGTAGACGCTGTAGTAGTGCTTCGGCCGGCCCGTGACGGTCGCCTTGATGCGGGCGGCGCGCAGGTCCTGCTGGACCTCGTCGGTCACTATGGCCAGATACTCGTCACGCTTCGGTGCCCGCTCGGCCACCAGCCGTACGATCTCGTCGTACATCTTGGGGTAGAGGATCGCGAAGGCGAGGTCCTCCAGTTCCCACTTGATGGTGTTCATGCCGAGGCGGTGAGCGAGCGGCGCGTAGATCTCCAGCGTCTCGCGCGCCTTCTTCTCCTGCTTCTCGCGCTTGAGGTAACGCATGGTGCGCATGTTGTGCAGGCGGTCGGCGAGCTTGATGACCAGGACGCGCGGATCCTTGGCCATGGCGACGACCATCTTGCGCACGGTCTCGGCCTGCGCGGCCTCACCGAACTTGACCTTGTCCAGCTTGGTCACGCCGTCGACGAGCAGGGCGACGGAGTCGCCGAAGTCGCGGCGGAGCTGGTCGAGGCCGTACTCGGTGTCCTCGACGGTGTCGTGCAGCAGGCCCGCCATCAGGGTGGCCGGATCCATACCGAGCTCGGCGAGGATCGTGGTGACGGCGAGCGGGTGCGTGATGTACGGGTCGCCGCTCTTGCGCTTCTGGCCTCGGTGCCAGCGCTCGGCGACCTGGTAGGCCTTCTCGATCTGACGCAGAGTGGCGGTCTCGATCTTCGGGTCGTTGCTGCGGACTATGCGCAGCAGCGGCTCAAGGACCGGGTTGTACGGGTTGGAGCGCTGGACGCCGAGGCGGGCGAGGCGGGCACGGACGCGGTTGGAGGAGCCGGAGCGGGCGGGCTGGCCTGCGGACGGGCGCGCGGGCGGGTTGACCGGCCGCTCGGCCGGGGCAGGCTTGGGACGCGTCTGCTCGGCCGGCTTGTCGACGGGCGCGGACTGGGCATGCTCGACCGGCCCACGCGTGTCGTTCTTCGCGTGCGGCGCGCTGGGCGCGGGCTTCGCCGCGGGCGCCGAGGCGGACTCGGGCTTGGCGGCGGTCAGGTGCTGGGCCTCGTCTGGCAAGAGGACTCCTCGTGCGCGATCCGGGTCCCCCGGTCAGGCTCCGGAGACCCCATGGTAGCGATCCTGCGGCTCAGGATCGCCTTCAGGCCGATGTGAGGGCCGTCTACCGGAGAAACACGAGGGGCTCCCGCCGGATTCCGCCGGGCCGTCCGGCCCGTGTCCTGAGGGTGGCGGGAGCGTTTCCAGTGGCCGTCGCGGGGATTTGCGATACGTCACAAACGGGCGGCCTGCGCGCACGGTAAACCGGCACTTTCGGGCCATCTGGTTCGCCCTCGGGGTGACTGTGCGGGGGGCAGGCGAAGGCGGCGGGTGAGCTGTGGGCTCGGGACGTGCGGGGCGCGTGGGCGGAGTAGGGGCGCGCTCAGGCGCGTGCGCGTAGAGCAGCGGGGAGAGCGGAGAGAAAGGGCGCGCGAGGCACCCTCGTCCACCGGTTGCGCGCCTGCGCTGGGCCGAACCGCTCGCGCGCACCCTGAGACGCACGGATGCCGCGCACCTGTACGTCAGGTGCGCGGCATCCGGTGCTGCGACGAGGTGCCCCACGAGACGCTCGGGCCTCGGGTGGGGCGGTTCAGACGGTGAGCAGGGACTCCAGCGGGGCGCCGGCCAGGGCCGGCTCCAGGCGGGCCCGGCCGCCGAGGAAGCCCAGCTCCATCAGGACGGCCAGGCCTGCCACCTCGGCGCCGGCCCGGCGGATCAGCTGGATCGAGGCCTCCGCGGTGCCGCCCGTCGCCAGGACGTCGTCGATGACGAGGACGCGGTCGGCCGCGCTCAGGTCCTCGGCGTGGACCTCGATCTCCGCGGAGCCGTACTCCAGGTCGTACGTCTGGCTGAGGGTCGCTCCAGGGAGCTTGCCCGCCTTGCGTACGGGGATGAAGCCGACGCCCGCGCGGACGGCGACCGGTGCGCCCAGGATGAAGCCCCGGGCCTCCAGGCCGACGATCTTCGTGGCGCCGGTGCTCCCGACGACCTCCGCCAGCGCGTCGGTGAGCGCCGTGAACGCCGCCGGGTCCGCCAGGAGCGGGGTGATGTCCTTGAACATCACGCCCGGCTCCGGGTAGTCCGCCACGTCACGGATACGGCTGAGCAGGAGCTCCTTGATGTCGGTCATCGACGCTTCCCCGAGGGTCGGCCACGGCCGCGGCCACGGGACGCGGGCTGGTTGCGCGGGCCGACGACCGCGGGAGCGGCGTCCTCCGGCTCGTCGTCGTGGTGCTCGTCGCCGGCCGGGGCCTCCGGAGCCTCGCCCTGTGCGGCGGCCTGTGCCCGCTTGGCGAGCACACGCTTGCGCAGGGCCTTCATCTGCGGCTCGCGCTCCTTGAGGTCGGCGACGAGCGGCGTGGCGATGAAGATCGAGGAGTACGCACCGGCCGCGAGGCCGACGAACAGCGACAGCGAGATGTCGTTGAGCATGCCGGCGCCGAGGAAGCCGCCACCGATGAACAGCAGGCCCGCCACCGGCAGCAGCGCGACCACCGTGGTGTTGATGGAGCGGACCAGGGTGCTGTTGATCGAGCGGTTGGCGATGTCGCTGTAGGTCCAGCGGGTCTGTTTGGTGATGTCCTTCGTCTGCTCCTTGAGGCTGTCGAAGACGACGACCGTGTCGTAGAGCGAATAACCAAGGATGGTCAGCAGACCGATCACCGTGCCCGGCGTGACTTCGAAGCCGACGAGGGCATAGATGCCGACCGTGATGGTGATGTCGTGGATCAACGCGACGAACGCGGCGAGCGCCATGCGCCACTCGAACGCGATCGCCAGATAGATCACCACAAGGACGAGGAAGATCCCGAGACCCTGCCAGGCCTTGTTGGCGATCTGCTCACCCCAGCTGGGGCCGACCAGCTCGCCCGTGACGTCGTCCTCGTTGACGCCCAGCTTCTCCGCCAGCTCCGCCGAGACCTTGTTGGCCTGGGTGGTGTCGATGCCCGCGACCTGGATGCGCAGCTTGGCGTCGTCGCCGCCGCCGAGCTTCTGGACGATCGCGTCGTGGCCGGAGGCCTCTTCCGCGTACTCCTGCGCCTGGGAGACCGAGACGCTGGTCTTCGGGGTGTTGAAGACGGCTCCGCCCTGGAACTCGATGCCCATGTTCAGGCCGCGCACCGCCAGGCCGACGATGGCCGTGATGGTGATCAGGATCGAGAGGCCGTACCAGATCTTGCGGTTGCCGACGAAGTCATAGCCGACCTCGCCACGGTGCAGTCGGGCGCCGAGGGTGCCTAGCTTCGACATCTCACGCCTCCTTCATCTCGACGGGGGCGGAGGGACGGCGGTTGCGGCGCAGCGGCGGCTTGGCTCCCAGTCGCTTGGGATCGAGGCCGGACCACTTGTGGCCGCTCCCGAAGAACTTCGTGCGGGCCAGGAGCGTCAGCAGCGGCTTGGTGAAGAGGAACACGACGACCACGTCGAGCACGGTGGTCAGGCCGAGCGTGAACGCGAAGCCCTGGACCTTGCCGACGGTGACGATGAAGAGCACCGCGGCGGCGAGGAACGACACGAAGTCGGACACCAGGATGGTGCGCCGGGCGCGCGGCCAGGCCCGCTCGACGGCGGGGCGCAGGGTACGGCCCTCGCGGATCTCGTCGCGGACGCGTTCGAAGTACACGATGAACGAGTCCGCTGTGATGCCGATGGCGACGATGGCACCGCAGACGGCCGGCAGGTTCAGCGCGAAGCCGATGGTCGGGCCGAGCAGCGACATGATCGTGTAGGTCAGGGCCGCGGAGACCAGCAGCGAGAGGAGAGCCACCAGCGACAGGCCGCGGTAGTAGACCAGCAGGTAGATCACGACCAGGGCGAGACCGATCGCACCGGCGATCAGACCGGCCTTCAGCTGCTCACCGCCGAGCGCGGCGGTCACCGTGGTGACGCTGTCCTCCTGGAAGGACAGCGGCAGGGCGCCGTACGACAGCATGTTGGCGAGGCTTTGCGCCTCCTCCTGGGTGAAGCTGCCGGAGATCTGCGCTTTACCCCCGCCGATGGCGCCCTGGACGAACGGGTGGGAGACGACCTCGTCGTCCAGAACGATCGCGAACTCGTTCTGCGGGGTGGTCTGCTGCGCCAGCTTGCCGGTGATCTCGGCGAACTTCTTGGCACCGGCCGAGTTGAAGGTCATGTCGACCTGCCAGCCTGCGGCGCTCTGAGTGTCGAAGGTCGCCTGGGCCTTCGTGATCTCGGTGCCGTCGACGTCCACCGGGCCCAGCACGAACTTGCTCCACACCTTGTCGTCCTGGCCACAGGCGATGGTGGGCTCGTCCTGCTTGGCTCCCTTGCCGGCGTTGGCGCGCTGCTTCGGGTCGGCGCAGTTGAGCGCGGCGTACTGCTTCTCCAGCTCGCTGGACGAGGAGCCGGAGGTGCTGGACGGCGAAGGGCTGCCGGAGTTCTCGGGGCTGTTGCTCGCGGACGGCGTGGCGTCCGCCTTGAGCGCATCGGTGACGGCGCGGCCCTGCGAGGTGGCGCTGGCCGACGGGCTGCCGGAGCCGGACGTTGCGGAGTCCTTGGCCTTGTCGGTGGTGGACGCGCTCGGGGAGCCGCTCCCGCTGGAGCTTGCGCTCGGGGTGGGCGTCGCCGCACCGGTGGCGGCCTCGCGCTGCAGCACCGGACGGAAGTAGAGCTTGGCGGTGGTGCCGACCTGGTCCCGGGCTTCCTTGGAATTGGTGCCCTTGGGGATGTTGACGATGATGTTGCGATCGCCCTGGGTCTGTACTTCGGACTCCGAGACACCCAGACCATTGACACGGCGTTCCATGATCTCGACCGCGGTGTCCATGTTGGTCTTGTTGATCGCGGATTCCTGGCCGGGCTCGGCGACCGCGCGAAGCGTGATGCTCGTGCCGCCTGCCAGGTCGATACCGAGTCGCGGAGTGGTGTGCCCCGAGGCGAACATCCCTCCGGTGAGCGCCGCGATGGCGATCAGGATGAGGGCCAGCGAGCGCCCCGGCTTGCTTTGGGCGCTCGCGCTCCGGCCCTTCTTAGGTGCTGCCACCTTCTCGTACTCCCTCTCGGGCCGCCTCACTCCGGATCGACGGGCGGGCGGCCATGACATGGTGTCGGGATCCCCTGCGAAGTCGGCATGCCCGGGGGCGCGCAGGCGTGGCCCGCGCGCCCGGGAGCATGACTACTTCGCCTCGGAGTCGCCGCCGGACTTCTTCGGCTCGTCGTCCGCCTTCGCCTCGGCGGTCACGGCGTCGGTCGGCTCCTCGGCCTCGTCGCTCTCGTCCTTCTTACCGAGGTCGACGGGCTTCTCGTCGGAGTCGGCGGCAGCGGCGGACTCGTCGGTCCCGGTGAGGGAGGAGGCGTCGTCCGGGACGACGTCGGACTTCAGGTCGTGCTCGATGCCGTGCACGATGCGGTTGTACTCGTCGTCCGTGAGGACGGCACCGATCGCGTTCTTGGCGAAGAGGAGCTCCACGCCCGGTCCGGCGTCAACGAGGACCGTGTCGTCGCTGACCTCCTTGACGGTGGCGTACAGGCCCCCGATGGTGCGGATACCGCTGCCAGGCTGCATTTGGTTCCGCATGTCGGCCGCTTGCTGCTGCTTCTTCTTGGCCGACCGGGTCATCAGGAACATGGCCCCGATGAGCACGATGAACGGGAGGAGGGTCACGAGACTCACGGGTCGGAACTTCCTTCACACGACCGCGGTGGTGAACGGCCTGATGGTTGGGGGATTGTGCGCCGCCGACAGAGGCGGCATCGGCGGAGTCTAAGCGAGTCTCCGCGCATGGAACAACGCTCAGCATGGCACCGGGGTTCCTGCTCCGGCCACTGA
This sequence comes from Streptomyces sp. NBC_01092, assembly GCF_045039535.1. NCBI lineage: Bacteria > Bacillati > Actinomycetota > Actinomycetes > Kitasatosporales > Streptomycetaceae > Streptomyces > Streptomyces sp. NBC_01092. Next base: position 2,139,533 of record NZ_CP108659.1, read on the forward strand.
GCTCGCCGTCACGGTGCCATCACGCTCGCCGTCACCGCGCCCTCACGCCCCGAACAGGTCCTGTTGTCCGTTTCCGGCAGCTGACGAGCGGGGCGGGGTGAGGCCGAGATGCGCCCAAGCGGCGGGCGTCGCGACGCGCCCGCGGGGGGTGCGGGCGAGCAGACCCTCCCTCACGAGGAAGGGTTCGGCGACCTCCTCCACGGTCTCACGCTCCTCCCCCACCGCGACCGCGAGCGTGGACAGGCCGACCGGACCGCCGCCGAACAGCTTGAGCAGGGCCTCCAGGACGCCGCGGTCCAGCCGATCGAGGCCACGGGCGTCGACCTCGTACACCGCGAGGGCGGCCCCGGCGATGTCCCGGGTGATGATCCCGTCCGCCTTGACCTGGGCGTAGTCGCGGACCCGGCGCAGCAGGCGGTTGGCGATACGGGGCGTGCCGCGGGAGCGGCCGGCGATCTCGGCGGCGCCGTCGGCCTCGATCTCGACGTCGAGGAGGTTCGCCGAGCGGTGGATCACACGCTCCAGCTCGACGGGCTCGTAGAACTCCATGTGCGCGGTGAAGCCGAAGCGGTCGCGCAGCGGCGGCGGCAGCAGGCCCGCCCGGGTGGTCGCGCCGACCAGGGTGAACGGGGGCAGCTCCAGCGGGATGGCGGTGGCTCCGGGACCCTTGCCGACGATCACGTCGACGCGGTAGTCCTCCATCGCCATGTACAGCATCTCCTCGGCGGGCCGGGACATGCGGTGGATCTCGTCGAGGAAGAGGACCTCGCCCTCCTGGAGGGAGGAGAGGATCGCGGCGAGATCGCCGGCGTGCTGGATGGCGGGGCCGCTGGTGATGCGGATGGGGGCGCCCATCTCGGCCGCGATGATCATCGACAGGGTGGTCTTGCCCAGGCCGGGGGCGCCGGAGAGCAGCACATGGTCGGCGGTGGCGCCACGCGCGCGTGCGGCGCGCAGGACCAGGTCGAGCTGTTCGCGGACCTTCTCCTGGCCGATGAACTCGCCCAGGTCCTTCGGGCGCAGCGCTGCCTCGACGGCCTGGTCCTCACGGTCGGCGGACGCACCGACGAGCCGCTCGGGGGCGGGGGTGTCGGTGGTGTCGTCCCAGTTCATTGCGTGTGCCTCGCGGGTCGCGGTGGATGTCGTACGAGGGTGAGCCGTACGCCGGTGTCGTCAGGTCTGTCGATCAGCGCGCTCTGTTGAGGGTCTGCAAAGCGGCCTTCAGCAGCTTGCCCACCTGCGGGGTGCCCTCGGTGGCCTCGGCCTGGGGCGCCACGGCGGCGACCGCTTCGTCGGCCTCGCGGGTCGCGTAGCCGAGGCCGATCAGGGCGGCGTGCAGTTGATCGCGCCAGCCCTGAGTGACCGGGGCGCCGATCGCGGGCGCGCCGATGGGCTCGCCCAGGCGGTCCTTCAGCTCCAGGAGCAGCTTCTGGGCGCCCTTCTTGCCGATGCCGGGGACGGCGGTGAGCGCCTTCTCGTCGGCGGTGGTGACCGCTCTGCGCAGGGCGTCGGGCGAGTGGACCGCCAGCATCGCCTGGGCCAGGCGCGGGCCGACGCCGCTCGCGGTCTGCAGCAACTCGAAGGTCTGACGCTCGTCGTCGTCGGCGAAGCCGTACAAGGTGAGTGAGTCCTCACGCACGACGAGGGAGGTGGCCAGCTTGGTCTGCTGGCCCATCCGCAGACCCGACAGAGTGTTCGGCGTGCACTGGACGGCGATGCCGATCCCGCCCACTTCCACCACCGCGGAGTCGGGGGCGAGGGCGGCGACCGGGCCGCTGACGAACGCGATCATGCGATACGGCCTTTCGATGAAGCCTTGGCGGTGTGCAGGGCGACCGCCTGCTGGAGCCGGTTCTGTGCGGGAGCGCGCCAGATGTGGCAGATGGCGAGCGCGAGGGCGTCGGCGGCGTCGGCCGGCTTGGGGGGCGCGTCCAGCCGCAGGAGCCGGGTGACCATCGCGCCGACCTGGGCCTTGTCGGCGCGGCCGCTGCCGGTGACGGCGGCCTTGACCTCGCTGGGGGTGTGCAGGGCGACGGGGATGCCGCGGCGGGCGGCGCAGAGCATGGCGACGGCGCTGGCCTGGGCGGTGCCCATCACCGTACGGACGTTGTGCTGGCTGAACACCCGCTCCACGGCGACGAATTCGGGCCGGTGCTCGTCGAGCCAGGCCTCGATGCCCTGCTCGATGGCGACGAGGCGGTGTCCCAACTCGGCGTCCGCGGGCGTACGGACGACTCCGACGCCGAGCATGGTGAGCGGCCGTCCGGCGACGCCCTCGACCACGCCGACACCGCATCGCGTCAGCCCCGGGTCCACCCCCAGTACGCGCACCCCGCGCCCCCCCTCCCTCGATCGCCTGTTTGTGCAGGCTATCCGGTGCCACCGACAACGCCGGGCAGCAACTCCCGACAAAGCGACGGGCCGACGGGGATCCCCCGTCGGCCCGTTGAGCCCGTGCAGCTCGCGGCGGCGCTACGCGTCGACCTTCTCCATGATCTCGTCGCTGACATCGAAGTTGGCGAAGACGTTCTGCACGTCGTCGCTGTCCTCGAGCGCGTCGATCAGCTTGAAGATCTTCTTGGCGCCTTCCTCGTCGAGCTCGACCTGGACGGACGGCACGAAGCTGGAGTCCGCGGAGTCGTAGTCGATGCCGGCCTCCTGGAGGGCGGTGCGGACCGCGACCATGTCGGTGGCCTCGCTGATGACCTCGTAGGACTCACCGAGGTCGTTGACCTCCTCGGCGCCCGCGTCCAGGACGGCGGTGAGGACGTCGTCCTCGCTCAGCTCGCCCTTGGGGACGATGACGACGCCCTTGCGGCTGAACATGTACGACACCGAGCCCGGGTCGGCCATGTTGCCGCCGTTGCGGGTCATGGCGACGCGGACGTCGGAGGCGGCGCGGTTGCGGTTGTCGGTGAGGCACTCGATCAGCACCGCGACGCCGTTCGGGCCGTAGCCCTCGTACATGATCGTCTCGTAGTCGGCGCCACCGGCCTCGAGACCGCCGCCGCGCTTGACCGCGGAGTCGATGTTCTTGTTCGGCACCGACTGCTTCTTCGCCTTCTGGATGGCGTCGTAGAGAGTCGGGTTGCCCTCGATGTCGACGCCGCCCATGCGCGCCGCGACCTCGATGTTCTTGATCAGCTTCGCGAAGAGCTTGCCGCGCTTGGCGTCGATCACGGCCTTCTTGTGCTTCGTCGTGGCCCATTTAGAGTGGCCGGACATCTGCCTGTCTCCTTCGCGTAACCCATCTATGAACGAACGCCAGAGATCCTACAAGGACTCCGCTGTCCGGTTCGCGCGCACCAGGTCGACGAACAGGCCGTGCACGCGGTGGTCGCCGGTCAGTTCCGGGTGGAACGACGTGGCCAGCGCGTTGCCCTGGCGGACCGCGACGATGTGGCCTTCGTGCTCGGCGAGGACCTCGGTCTCGGCGCCGACGGACTCGACCCAGGGGGCGCGGATGAAGACGCCCTCCACAGGATCGCCCGCGATGCCCTTCACGTCGAGAGCGGCCTCGAAGGACTCGTTCTGGCGGCCGAAGGCATTGCGGCGCACGATCATGTCGATGCCGCCGATCGTCTCCTGGCCCGAGCGCGGGTCGAGGATCTTGTCGGCGAGCATGATCATGCCGGCGCAGGTGCCGTAGACGGGCAGGCCGTCCCGCACGCGCGCGCGCAGCGGCTCCATCACGCCGAAGAGGACGGCCAGCTTGGAGATGGTCGTGGACTCGCCGCCGGGGAGGACGAGACCGTCGACCTCGGCGAGCTCCTCGGGGCGCCGCACCGGCCTGGCCACGGCGTCGGCCGCGGCCAGGGCGATGAGGTGCTCCCGTACGTCGCCCTGGAGGGCCAGGACGCCTATGACGGGGGTGTTGCTCATGGGATGTGGTGCCTTACCAGCCGCGGTTGGCGTAGCGCTCGGTCTCGGGGAGGGTGTCGCAGTTGATGCCGACCATGGCCTCGCCGAGGTTGCGGGACGCGTCCGCGATGATCTTCGGGTCGTCGTAGAAGGTGGTCGCCTTCACGATGGCGGCGGCGCGCTTGGCCGGGTCGCCGGACTTGAAGATGCCGGAGCCGACGAAGACGCCCTCGGCGCCGAGCTGGCGCATCAGCGCGGCGTCGGCCGGGGTGGCGACACCGCCCGCAGAGAACAGCACCACGGGGAGCTTGCCGAGCTCGGCGACCTCCTTGACCAGCTCGTACGGGGCGCGCAGGTCCTTGGCGGCGGCGTACAGCTCGTTGTTGTCGTAGCCGCGCAGGCGGGCGATCTCGTTCTTGATCTGGCGCAGGTGGCGGACGGCCTCGACGACGTTGCCGGTGCCGGCCTCGCCCTTGGAGCGGATCATGGCCGCACCCTCGGCGATCCGGCGCAGGGCCTCGCCCAGGTTGGTGGCGCCGCAGACGAAGGGGGTCGTGAAGGCGAACTTGTCGCTGTGGTTGACCTCGTCGGCCGGGGTGAGGACCTCGGACTCGTCGATGTAGTCGACGCCGAGGGACTGCAGGACCTGGGCCTCGACGAAGTGACCGATGCGGGACTTGGCCATGACCGGGATGGAGACGGCGTCGATGATGCCCTCGATCATGTCCGGGTCGGACATCCGGGCCACGCCGCCGTCCTTGCGGATGTCGGCGGGGACCCGCTCCAGGGCCATGACGGCGACGGCGCCCGCGTCTTCGGCGATCTTCGCCTGCTCCGGCGTGACGACGTCCATGATCACGCCACCCTTGAGCTGCTCGGCCATGCCGCGCTTCACACGGGCGGTGCCGGTCTCGGGGGTCTGGTTTTCGGAGATGGACACGGGTGACCTCACACGGTGAAAAGTGGGTTACTGCAAGCACCGAGGAAACGTGAATGGACCAGGCCACTGCAAGGGCCAATGAGTACCCGGTGGATCCTTTTCCGGCCCGATGGCGTGAACGCGCTGGTCAGGCGGCCCTGTCGACCAATGCCGCGGGCGGCTCGTCGTCCATCTCGAACGCCATCGGGAACGGCGCGTGTCCGGCCAGCCGGAACCAGCGGACCTTGCGGTGCCGGCGCAGCGCCCTGGCGGCCCGTACGGCGTCGTTGTGGAACCGCCGGGCCATCGGTACCCGGCGCACCGCCTCGGTCAGCTCACGGGCCGCTTCCACGCCCCCTGGGGCCTCCCGTACCGCCTCCACCTGCTGGGGCTCGGCGAACACGGCGCGCAGCGCCTGGCTCAGCTCGCTCTCGGCGACCTCCCGCTGCTCCTCCTCGGCCTGGCGGGCGGCGTGGGCGGCCTCGTACAGGACGATCGACGCGGCCGGGTCGAGTACGCCGGAGGTGGCCAGCTCCTGGGCCACTGAGGCGCGGCGCAACAGCTGGGCGTCGAGCGCGGCGCGTGCCGCGTCGATCCTGGCGTGCAGCCGGTCGAGGCGGCCCGCGGTCCAGCTCAGGTAGAGGCCGATCGCCACGAGGGCGACGAGGATCCAGATCAGGGTTGCGGTCACGGGCGGCACACTAGCTCCGCCGGGCCGGCCGGGGTTCGTGCGGGGCGCTTGTGTTCGGTCGGGGCGTCGGCGCCGGTGTCGCCGTCACCGGGAGCCCGCAGCCACCCCGTCAGTCCCGCGCCAGCCCCAGCCGGGCCCGCAGCCCGCTCCCCCCGCCTCCGGTCCGCTCGTCCGCCGCCACCGCCGCCGCGCCGTCCGTCACCGTCTCGTACACCGACATGATGTCCGCGCCGACGGTCGACCAGTCGAAACGGCGTACGTGTGCGCTCCCGCGCTCCCGGAGCTCCGTCAGGCGGGCCGGGTCCTCCAGGAGGCGTACGGCGGCCTCGGCGAGGGCGTCGGCGTCCTCGTTGGCGAAGAGTTCGCCGGCCGAGCCCTGGTCGAGGACCTGGGCGAAGGCGTCGAGGTCGGAGGCGAGGACCGGGGCGCCGGCCGACAACGCCTCGACCAGGATGATCCCGAAGCTCTCGCCGCCGGTGTTGGGCGCGACGTACAGGTCGACGCTGCGCAGGAAGCGGGCCTTGTCGTCGTCGCTGACCATGCCGAGGAACTCGACGCGGGAGCGGAGCTCGGCGGGCAGGGACTCCACCGCCTCCTTCTCGTCGCCCCGGCCGGCCACCAGGAGCCGGGTCTGCGGGCGCGCGGCGAGGATCTTCGGCAGGGCCCGCATCAGGACCGGCAGGCCCTTGCGGGACTCGTCGATGCGGCCGATGAAGCCGATCGTGTCGCCCTGCCACTCGGGGTTGGGCTCGGCCTTGGCGAAGAAGTCGACGTCGACGCCGTTCGGGATGACGACCGCGTCGCCGCCGAGGTGTTCCACCAGCGTGCGGCGGGCGTACTCGCTCACCGCGATCCGGGCGCTGATCTTCTCCAGGGCCGCCTGAAGGATGGCGTACGCGGCGATCATGGCCCTGGAGCGCGGGTTCGAGGTGTGGAACGTCGCCACGATCGGGCCCTGCGCCGCCCAGCAGGCCAGCAGGCCGAGCGACGGCGACGCGGGCTCGTGGATGTGGATGACGTCGAACCGGCCGTCGTGCAGCCAGCGACGGACCCGGGCCGCGGAGAGGAAGCCGAAGTTCAGGCGGGCGACCGAGCCGTTGTACGGCACGGGAACGGCACGGCCCGCCGAGACGACGTACGGCGGGAGCGGGGTGTCGTCGTCGGCGGGGGCCAGGACGGACACCTCGTGGCCGAGCCGGATGAAGTACTCGGCGAGGTCGCGGATGTGGAACTGGACGCCGCCCGGGACGTCCCAGGAGTAGGGGCAGACGATGCCGATCCTCACGGACGTTCCCCGTCCCGGCCGTCGGCGGATGGTCGTGGTTCCAGGTCCTCGAGCCACAAGCGCTGGAGCATGTGCCAGTCCTCCGGATGTTCGGCGATCCCCGAGGCGTAGGCATCGGCCAGCGCCTGTGTCATCACAGACGTCTTCTCGGCCCGGGTACCTGACTCGGGTACCTCGACCGGGGGGTGGATCCGGCCCTGCATGACGGGTGAGTCGTCGTACCAGAGCGTGACGGGGAGCAGGAGCGCCCGGGTCTGCTGGGCGAGCAGGGCGGGGCCCGCGGGCATGCGGGCCGTGGCGCCGAAGAAGTCCACCTCGACACCGGAGGCGGACAGGTCGCGTTCGGCGACCAGGCAGACCAGGCCGCCGTCGCGCAGCCTGCGGGCCAGCGTGCCGAAGGCGGTGCCGCCGCTGTGCGGCAGGACCTCCATGCCGAGGCCCTCGCGGTAGGCGACGAAGCGGTCGTAGAGCGTCTCGGGCTTGAGGCGTTCGGCGACCGTCGTGAACGGCGTCTCCAGTTTGGTGGTGACCCAGGCGCCCGCGAGGTCCCAGTTGGCCAGGTGGGGCAGGGCGAGGATGACGCCCTGGTCCGAGGCCAAGGCGTCGGTCAGATGGTGGACGTCCTTGGGGTCGAAACCGTTCTTTATGCGCTCGGGACTCCAGGCGGGCAGCCGGAAGGACTCCATCCAGTAGCGCAGGTACGACCGCATGCCCGCGCGCGAGAGCTCGGCCAGGCGCTCCGGGCTCGCGTCGGGCACCACGCGCGCGTAGTTGCTCTCCAGCCGCTGAACGCCCTTGCCGCGCTGCTTCCAGGCGAGGTCGGCGATGGTGCGGCCGAGCCGGACGGCGACCGGTTCGGGGAGCTTCTTGACGGTGCCCCAGCCGAGTCCGTACAGCGCGTCCGTGAGGCGGTCCTGGGCACTCACTTGGCGGCCTCGCTCCCGTGAGAGGCGTTCTGCGGATCCTCCTGGGCGCCAGCCGCGGCCTCCGCCTCCGCCTCCGCGGACTCGCGGCGGACCGTGACGACGCGCTGGATCAGCGTGACGAGGCTGCCGACCGCGACGATCCACAGGGCGACCGGCAGCAGGTACTGGATGCCGGGCACCCCGAACTTGTGCAGACCCGCGAGACCGGCCGCGACGAGGGAGATGACCAGGCGTTCCGCTCGCTCGACCAGGCCGTTGACCGCGACCGGCAGGCCGATCGACTCGCCTCGGGCCTTGGTGTACGACACCACCTGGCCGCTGACCAGGCAGAAGATCGAGACCGCGCACAGGACGAGGTCGTCGCCGTCGCCGGCGTACCAGAGGATGAAGCCGCCGAAGATCGCACCGTCGGCGACCCGGTCGAGCGTGGAGTCCAGGAAGGCGCCCCAGCGGCTGGAGCGGCCGAGCTGGCGGGCCATGTTGCCGTCGACGAGGTCGGAGAACACGAACAGCGTGATCACGACCGTGCCCCAGAAGAACTCGCCCATGGGGTAGAAGACCAGCGCGCCCGCGACCACACCGGCGGTGCCGAGGAGCGTGACGGTGTCGGGGCTGACGCCCCGCCGGATCAGAAACGCGGCGAACGGGGTGAGGACACGCGTGAAGAATGCACGCGCGTACTTGTTCAGCATGGCCTTCCCGAGGGTCGGTGTGACGCCGCGGCCTCTGCTGGCCACCGGCTGGCCCATCGTAGCCACGCGCGCGTGAGTGCGACCGCCGGGCACTCGTACAGCGCGTGAGCGGGCCGGGTCCACCGGTCCCGGATGGCAGGATCGCGTCCGCCGTATGGACGCACCGTGACGGGAGTGGAAAGCTCGAAGGACCGCGGGCGTCACCGGAGCCGCCTCGCACGCGGAGCGGTATGTCCGCGCCCACAGTGACCTCACCGTGCACGGGAGGGCAGGATCATGGGCGACAAGGCAAACGCACACCCCGGAGCCGCCGGCAGGGCTACAGCGGCCGACCACCCCGCGTCCGTACGGAATGTGGTATTGGTCGGCCACTCCGGATCGGGTAAGACCACCTTGGTGGAAGCCCTCGCACTCACGGCGGGGGCGGTGAACCGGGCGGGCCGCGTGGAGGACGGCGGCACGGTCTCGGACTACGACGAGATCGAGCACCGGCAGCAACGCTCGGTACAGCTGTCCCTGGTGCCGGTCGAATGGGACGGCATCAAGGTCAACCTTCTCGACACCCCCGGATACGCCGACTTCGTCGGGGAGCTCAGGGCCGGTCTGCGAGCAGCGGACGCGGCCCTTTTCGTCGTCTCCGCCTCGGACGGCGTGGACGGCTCGACCCGCATGGTGTGGGAGGAGTGCGCGGCCGTCGGCATGCCGCGCGCGATCGTCGTCACGCACCTGGAGGCCGCGCGGGCCGACTACGAGGAGATGACGCGGATCTGCGCGGAGGCCTTCGGCGGGGACGACCCCGACGCGGTGCTCCCGCTGTATCTGCCGCTGCACGGTCCGCAGGGCCCGGACGGGCACGCACCCGTGACCGGGCTGATCGGGCTGCTGTCGCAGAAGCTGTTCGAGTACTCGTCCGGGGAGCGCAAGGAGTCCGAGCCGGGCGAGGACCAGCTGCCCGAGATCGAGGAGGCCCGCAACCGGCTGATCGAGGGGATCATCGCCGAGAGCGAGGACGAGACCCTCATGGACCGCTATCTCGGCGGCGAGCAGGTCGATGTCAAGACGCTGATCGAGGACCTGGAACGGGCCGTCGCGCGCGGCAAGTTCTTCCCCGTCCTGGCCGCCGCACCCGCCGTCGACGGTGCCCGGCAGGGCCTCGGCACGGTCGAGGTGCTGGAGCTGGTCACGGGGGGCTTCCCGACCCCGCTGGAGCGCGAGGCGCCACGGGTCACCACGGTGAACGGCAAGCCGCGTGAGCTGAAGCTGTGCGATCCGGACGGGCCGCTGGTCGCGGAGGTCGTGAAGACGGCGTCCGACCCCTATGTCGGCCGGGTGTCGATGGTGCGCGTGTTCTCCGGAACCCTGCGTCCCGACGAGACGGTGCACGTCTCCGGGCACGGGCTGGCCGACCGCGGGCACGAGGACCACGACGTCGACGAGCGGATCGGCGCCCTGTCCGCGCCCTTCGGCAAACAGCAGCGCACGCTCAGCCATGCCATCGCCGGTGACCTCGCGTGCGTGGCGAAACTCAGCCGCGCGGAGACCGGCGACACGCTGTCCTCCAAGGACGACCCGCTGCTGATGGAGCCCTGGCAGATGCCGGATCCGCTGCTGCCGCTGGCCATCCAGGCGCACAGCAAGGCGGACGAGGACAAGCTGTCGCAGGGCCTGTCCCGGCTGGTCGCCGAGGACCCGACCATGCGCCTTGAGCAGAACCAGTCCACCCACCAGGTCGTGCTGTGGGCCCTGGGCGAGGCGCATGCGGACGTCGCGCTCGAACGGCTGCGCAACCGCTACGGCGTGCAGGTCGACGTCGTACCCCACAAGGTCTCGCTGCGGGAGACGTTCGCGAACAAGGCGGCGGGCCGCGGCCGGCATGTGAAGCAGTCCGGTGGCCATGGGCAGTACGCGATCTGCGAGATCGAGGTGGAGCCGCTGCCGGGCGGCTCGGGCATCGAGTTCGTGGACAAGGTCGTCGGCGGCGCGGTGCCCCGGCAGTTCATCCCGTCGGTGGAGAAGGGCATCCGGGCCCAGGCCGCCAAGGGGGTCGTGGCCGGCCATCCGCTCGTCGACATCCGGGTCACGCTGCTGGACGGCAAGGCGCACTCGGTGGACTCCTCCGACGCCGCGTTCCAGACGGCCGGCGCGCTGGCGCTGCGGGAGGCGGCGGCGGACACGAAGATCCATCTGCTGGAGCCGGTGGCCGAGGTGTCCGTACTCGTCGGCGACGACTACGTCGGCGCCGTGATGAGTGACCTGTCCGGGCGGCGCGGCCGTGTTCTCGGCACCGAGCAGACCAGCGGTGGCCGCACGCTCATCAAGGCCGAGGTGCCGGAGATCGAGATCGGCCGGTACTCCGTCGACCTGCGGTCGCTGTCGCACGGCACCGCGCGGTTCAACCGGGTGTACGCGCGGCACGAACCGATGCCGGCGCAGATCGCGGAAAGGATTCGTGAAGAGGCGCGCGACGCCTCGTAGTTGGCGCCCGGCGCCACCAAGTGGCGCTTGTCCGCGCCCCTGAGAGCGGCTTTACGGAACGCTCCCCTCCGCGTCGGCGGGCGGCTTCGGCCGTCCGCCGACGAATGTCGGTGGCGGAGGATACTCTGATCATTGATCAACAGGTGTGCGCAGTACGGAAGTCGGGAAGGCCGCAGAAGCGACAGTGCGGCGATCGGGGGCGGGAATGACCGTTGAGGGCGGTTACGCGGACATCTTCGGTCCGCAGGTGCCTCGCACGGCCGGCGAGGGGCAGACGGCGACGTTCGCGCTGGCCTCGGCGGCCTACCGGGACAACCCGTACGAGGACATCAAGAAGGCCGACAACGAATGGCACAAGACCGACGTCAAGGCCGGCCGCAAGTGGGCGAAGATCTTCCGGCCCAACCTGGGTGAGGCCTACTCACGGGCCGTCGTCGACCGCATGCTCGGCAGTGGCCGCAAGCCCCTGATCCAGTCCTTCGGCACCGAGCCGCAGGTCGTCGTCGAGCACGCCCTGGCCGCCAACAACATCCGCAAGGCACGCGACCGGATGCTCAGCGCCGTCATGGTGATCTGCGGCGTGCTGTTCCTGCCCGGGCTGCTGATGTGGCTGCTGGTCTTCCAGCTGCGCACCACCATCGCCAAGCGGGACGCGAAGCGGGGCGGCGCGCTCGCCTCCGTGCTGCTCGTCGCGGCGGGAGCGCTGGCGGTGATCTTCCTGGTCCGCATGCCGTTCACCGGATTCTGGGCCTTGTATGCGCGGGCCTCGGTCGTCATGCCCGTGCTCGGCTGGTTCTGGGCGAAGCAGATCTGCGAGCGCACCGCGAAGGACCTGCGGGGCCGCTGGGACAGCCTGTTGGCCGGCAGCAGCGTCGGCGCGAAGGTGCCGGAGGCGGTGCCGACCAGCCCCACCGAGACCCAGGCCGAGCAGCTGCGCCAGTCCCTGGCCAAGCTGAGCGCCGAGCAGCAGTCCAACTCCGTGTTCTACGCCGGGCCCAAGGGAATACTGGGCATGGGCACGCGCTGGGGCAGCTGGCAGCTCGCCGAGGACCTGGTGGCCGCCGACCCGACCCGGGAGATCCACCCGTTCCGCAGCTGGGACGTCATCCGGTCGATCCATGACCAGTTGCGGATGCTGGAGCGCGGTCCGCTCAACACCGGTGGTTTTCCCAAGCCGTCGATACGGCACTGGGTCGTCACGCCGATCGCCGAGGGCGCGAAGGCCGTGTCCCGGCCGGAGGGCACGGACGTCGAGGCGTACCAGGTCAAGACGCACGCGATCCAGGACATCTGCAACAAGCAGCAGTTCGGCAGCGGTGACCGGCACTACCTGGGCGTCCAGTGGACGCTGTGGGACGGCCAGTTGATCATCACGATGCTGATCACGGTGACCGTGCTGCACGAGACGTTGCGCATCGAGGTGACCGGGCACGCCCTCGGTCCCGTGAACGGGCTGTTCCAGGAGAAGCCTGAGGCGCCGACCAAGGAGGTCACCAAGTCGTTCAAGCCGTGGGAGACCCGCAAGGTGAAGCTTCCGCTGGTGAACACCGACGAGGTGGTACGGCTGGCGGTGCGGGCCCCGATCTCCTGGTATCCGCCGCTGCTGAACTGGCTCGGCGGGACGATAGGGCTGCCCGAGCCGTTCGGACTGCGGCACGCGTGGGCGGATCAGCCGTGGCGGCACCGCTTCATGGCCGACGACGCGCTGCGGGCCGCCACGCCGGTGCTGCGCGTGGTGCACGCGGCGGCGATCAAGGTGCTGGGTGAGAACGGCGTGGACACGGAGAAGTTCGGTGCGCGGTCGTCGTTCCTGAGCACGTCGGTGCAGGATCCTATGCCGCGGAAGGCGGACGTCTACGACGCGTAGGCCTCCGGCGGTTTGGCCGTGAGGTGGGTCTGGGGTGCCGTCCCCTGGGGGCTGCCGCCCCCAGACCCCCGCTTCGGCCCGAAGGGCCTCGTCCTCAAACGCCGGACGGGCTGACATTGCCTGGGCGGGCACCTGGAAGGACCCGCCCCCAGCGGGTGGGCGGGGGCTCGGGACGGCGAGACCTCGACCTCAAACACCGGACCGGCTGACATTGCCTGGACCGGCGCTCAAGCGGTCGGCCAAGCCTCCGCCAGCATCTTGCGCGTGTCCCCCAGCAGCTGCGGCAGCACCCGCGTGTGCCCCACGACCGGCATGAAGTTCGTGTCGCCGCCCCAGCGCGGGACGATGTGCTGGTGCAGGTGGGCCGCGATGCCGGCGCCGGCGACCGTGCCCTGGTTCATCCCGATGTTGAAGCCGTGGGCGCCCGAGGCGGTGCGCAGGGCCGTCATCGCCTGCTTGGTCAGCGCCGCGAGCTCGATGGTCTCCGGCTCGGTGAGGTCGGTGTAGTCGGCGACGTGACGGTAGGGCACGACCATCAGGTGGCCGCCGTTGTAGGGGTACAGGTTGAGGACCGCGTAGACCTGCTCCCCGCGCTTGACGATCAGACCGTCCTCGTCGGACTTGGCCGGGATGGAGCAGAAGGGGCAGCCGTCGTCGGCACCAGGACCGGTCGGCTTGTTCTCACCCTGGATGTAGGCCATCCGATGGGGCGTCCACAGGCGCTGGAACGCGTCCTGGATCCCCACTCCCCACTGCTGCTCCGGCTCACTCGTCATGCGTGAAGCATATTGCTTCGTCCGTTCGCGGCGTGTCGCCGGGGCGACGGGACAGCCGCCACCGGCCAAGCTGGGGCGGTGGACGACGACAGCCCCTACAGCCGCTGGGAGCAGCGCACCGAGATCCCGCTGTTCCTCGCGTCGCTGCTGTTCCTGGCCGCCTACGCCGCCCGCGTCCTTGCTGTGAGCATGCCGTCCTTCTGGAAGGAGGTGTGCTTGTACACGATGATCGCGCTCTGGCTGCTGTTCGCCGTGGACTATGTGGTGCGCTGGCGGCTCATCGGCGGGCGCTTCCTGCGCTTCGCCCGGACCCACTTCCTGCACACGGTCGTGGTCATCCTGCCGCTGCTGCGGCCGCTGCGGATCGTGCCGCTCTACGACGTGATCCAGCGCCGGCAGGGGCAGCCCCGGCTCTCGCTGCACGCGCGCGTGATCGCGTACGCGAGCCTGGCGACCCTGCTGCTCGGCTTCGCCGGTGCCCTCGCGGTCTATCAGCAGGAACGCGGCGCGCCCGGCGCCAGCATGCGGACGTTCGGGGACGCGCTGTGGTGGGCCTCGGCGACCCTCACCACGGTCGGATACGGCGACATTACCCCGGTGACCACGGGCGGCCGGGTGATCGCGACCGGGATGATGGCCGGCGGGCTCGCCCTGCTCGGCGCGGTGACAGGGTCGTTCTCCTCGTGGCTGCTACAGATCTTCTCCCGCGAGAGCGACACGAAGCCCCCGGAGAGCTGAGCCTCCCGGGGGCCTCGTGATCGTGTACGGCCGGATCAGATCTGCGCCCGCTCCTCGACGACCTGCGCGATCTTCGCGATGGCGTCGTCGAAGGGAATGCCGTTCTCCTGCGAGCCGTCGCGGTAGCGGAAGGAGACGGCGTTGTTGGCCATGTCCTCGTCGCCGGCGATGACCATGAAGGGCACCTTCTGCTTCTGGGCGTTGCGGATCTTCTTCTGCATGCGGTCCGAGGAGGAGTCGACCTCGACGCGCAGGCCCTTCTTCTTGGCTGCCGCGGCGAACTTCTCCAGGTAATCCACGTGCCCGTCGCCGATCGGGATGCCGATCGCCTGGACCGGGGCCAGCCACGCCGGGAAGGCACCCGCGTAGTGCTCCAGGAGCACCGCGAAGAACCGCTCGATGGAGCCGAACAGCGCGCGGTGGATCATGACCGGGCGCTGCTTGGTGCCATCCGCGGAGGTGTAGTCCAGGTCGAAGCGCTCCGGCAGGTTGAAGTCGAGCTGGATCGTCGACATCTGCCAGGTGCGGCCGATGGCGTCCTTGGTCTGGACGGAGATCTTCGGACCGTAGAAGGCGGCGCCGCCCGGGTCGGGCACGAGCGGCAGGCCCTGCTTCTCGGCGACCTGGCGCAGGGTCTCGGTCGCCTCCTCCCAGACCTCGTCCGAGCCGACGAACTTCTCCGGGTCCTTGGTGGACAGCTCCAGGTAGAAGTCGGTCAGGCCGTAGTCGCGCAGCAGCCCGAGGACGAAGGTGAGCGTCTTGTCGAGCTCCTCCGACATCTGCTCGCGCGTGCAGTAGATGTGCGCGTCGTCCTGCGTGAAGCCACGCGCACGCGTGAGGCCGTGCACGACGCCCGACTTCTCGTACCGGTACACGGTCCCGAACTCGAAGAGGCGCAGGGGCAGTTCACGGTAGGAGCGGCCGCGCGCGTCGAAGATCAGGTTGTGCATCGGGCAGTTCATGGGCTTGAGGTAGTAGTCCACGCCCTCGTCGAGCTGCATGGGCGGGTACATGCCCTCGGCGTACCAGTCCAGGTGGCCCGACGTCTCGAAGAGCTTCCCCTTCGTCGCGTGCGGGGTGTAGACGAACTCGTAGCCCTCCTCCTCGTGCCGGCGGCGCGAGTAGTCCTCCATCACCCGGCGGATGATGCCGCCCTTGGGGTGGAAGACGGCGAGGCCGGAGCCGATCTGCTCCGGGATGGAGAACAGGTCGAGTTCGTTGCCCAGCTTGCGGTGGTCGCGCTTCTCGGCCTCGGCGAGGAAGTCCAGGTAGCCCTTGAGCTCGTCCTTGGACGGCCAGGCGGTGCCGTAGATGCGCTGGAGCATCGGGTTCTTCTCGCTGCCGCGCCAGTAGGCGGCCGCGTTGCGCATCAGCTTGAACGCCGGGATCGCGCGGGTCGACGGCAGGTGGGGACCGCGGCAGAGGTCCTTCCAGCACAGGTCGCCGGTCTTGGCGTCGAGGTTGTCGTAGATCGTCAGCTCACCGGCGCCGACCTCGACGTCCGCGCCGTCGTCGGAGGAGGCGGAGCCCTTGAGGCCGATCAGCTCCAGCTTGTACGGCTCGCCGGCCAGCTCCTCGCGGGCGGCCTCGTCGGTGACGACGCGGCGGGCGAACTTCTGCCCCCGCTTCTGGATCTCCTGCATCTTCTTCTCGATGGCCTTGAGATCCTCGGGCGTGAACGGCTTCTCGACGTCGAAGTCGTAGTAGAAGCCGTCCTTGACCGGCGGGCCGATGCCCAGCTTGGCATCGGGGAAGAGCTCCTGCACGGCCTGCGCCATCACATGCGCGGTGGAGTGGCGCAGGATGTTCAGGCCGTCCTCGGAGGAGATCTCGACGCCCTCGACCTCCTCGCCGTCGGCGAGCACGTACGACAGGTCCCTGAGCTCGCCACCCACGCGCGCGGCGACGATCGAGCGCTCGCCGGCGAAGAGGTCGGCGGCTGTAGTGCCCGTCGTCACCACGCGTTCTTCCCGCTCGGAATCGCGTTGGATGATCACACGGACGTCTGACACCGGTCTCTCCTGACTGAAGGTGGGCTGCGGCGCCATACCAGGAGCGCGCGCATTACGCGATCGTACCGACCTCGGACGGCCGACCGCGAAACGGTCACCCTCGGCCTACCGGCTCAGCCCGTCAGTCCTCGCGCTCGTCCCCGCCGCACGCCTCCTCGAAGAAGTCCAGATCCTCCTGGAGCGACTTCATCAGCCGGTCCCGCTCGGCCTCGTCCACCTGTACCGGCACGACCCCGGTGGCCCCGGTGATCTTGCGGAAGCCGCCCCGGCTCTCCAGGCGCCCGTGCACGCGTACGGGCAACCCGACCAGGTGGGCGTGGCCGGCTATGCGGTACGCCTCCTCGTCGAGGGTCAGCCGGACGTGCGGCACCTCGGCGCCCGCGATGACCCGCAGCCGTACGGTGCCCTCTCCGCGAGGCCCCGACCGGCGCATGCGGACGACCGCGCCGGTGATCCTGACCGGCACGGACGGCTCCTCGCGCAGATAGCGGGCCCCGGCCTCGCGCAGCACGGGCAGGTCGCCCGGCGAGAACTCGACGGCCTCGACCCCGGCCGCGCAGTCCGCGGGCACCCCGGCCGCGGGGGCCCAGTCGACGGCGATGCGCGCGCCCTCGGTGCCGCGCACCAGCGCCACCAGCGCTTCGGTGAGCTCGCGGCTGACGCCCGCTTCGACGGCGCCGTCGAAGGCGTCCATGCCGCCGGTGGCCCGCTGGTAGTCGATGGCCTCGCGGGCGGCGTACAGCGCCTGGTGCAGACGGACGGCGAGCGGGCGCCCCGCGCCGACGGGCACGAACGCGGCGAGGTGGTGGCCACCGGCCCCGGAGCCGACGAGGACGCTCTCCAGCATGGCGGCGGCCGAGCGGCGGTGCCGGGCGCCGTAATAGCCGGCACGCGCGCGCGTGGCGAGCGCGGCGGCGAGGAGCATCTGGCGGGCGGCGGTGCGCAGTTCCTCCTCGACCGTCCAGGGCGCGGCACCGGCCGGCCCGCTCGGCGCGTCCCGCCACCAGCGGACCTCGTCGCTGGGCACGGCCAGTCCGACCAGCACCTCGCGTGCGGAGGGCATGCCGCTGCGGGACAGGGCGACGAGCGCCTCGCCGAGCAGGTCGTCGCTGTCCGGGAAGGCGCGGGATTCGGGGACGAGCAGGCTGGTGCCGTTGCTCCCCGGGCCGGGCGGGGTCCAGCGGCCGTAGCGCCCGGCCGCTCCCCCGCGCCGCTGCCAGCCGTGCCGGTGCAGCAGGGCGCTGAGCACGGCGGGGTCGACCTCGCCGGGCTCGGGGGGACGCTCCCACGACGCGTCGACCGGGTGCGGCCTCGCTGGTCGTACCGGCTCCTCCAGGGGGCGATGCGTCATGGTTTGCCTCCCGTCCCGACCCGCGTCATGATCTCGCAGAGCGCCCGGTCGTCGAAAATGCGTGAGGTCGGTACCCGCACGGTGGTGCGGCGCCGCCCGGTGATCGGGTGTCCGGCCAGGTTGACCCAGTAGCAGCAGTGCCGCAGGTCGAGCCGGTCGTGGCCGGCCCGCAGCCACTGCTCCTGCGACCGCGGGACGATCATCACGACCATGATCTTGTGCACCGAGACCGGGGTGCGGGCGAGCTTCGCCAGATGGTCGTTGTCGAGCGTGAAGGAGAAGAAGCGGCCCGGCGGGTTGGGTGCGATCTGATAGGTGGCCTTGAGCTGCACCTTGATGGTGACCTCGTCGTCGACCGTGTGGCCGGGCGCGCTGTGGCTGACGTGCCAGTCGATGCCGTTGTCCGGAAATGGCTGGGACAGTGAGCAGCCGGCCGCCGCCGCGACGGCGTGCAGATAGCCCACCTGCAGTGTCTCCATGCAGGCGGTAGTGGCGAGTGAACCGCGATGGGGGCCCGTGCGTTCGGGCAGCAGCCCGCCCCGCTCGGGCTGCGCTATCGCCATGACCAACAGCCTTCCACGCCAAGTGAATCCCCGTACCGGGCCGCTGAACTGCAAAGACCCGCACTCCTGTTGTGTCCTCCCGGCGTACGCCGCAAACGGCCCGGGTATCACCAAACGGGCAGAAGACGGTACGTCAGCTGCCGTGGGTGAACGAGGGGTTGTGTAGGTATGGCGTGCTGGTATGAAGGCCCGCTGGCGGCATTCGACACGGAGACAACAGGCGTGGACGTCGAGACCGACCGGATCGTTTCGGCGGCCGTCGTCGTCCAGGACGCCCCGGGCGCCCGGCCGCGGGTGACGCAATGGCTGGTGAACCCGGGTGTGCCGGTGCCGGAGGCGGCGACGGCAGTACACGGACTGACGGAGGATCATCTCCAGCGCAACGGCCGCTGGCCGGCGCCGGTGATGCAGGAGATAGTCGAGGAACTGGCCGGACAGGCAGCGGTGAGCCGGCCCATAGTCGTGATGAACGCACCGTTCGATCTGACACTGCTGGACCGCGAGTTGCGCCGCCATCGTGCGTCGTCCCTGGACCACTGGTTCGAGACGACGCCCATGCTGGTGCTCGACCCGCGTGTCCTCGACAAACATCTGGACCGCTACCGCAAGGGCCGCCGCACACTGACGGACCTGTGCGCGCACTACGGCGTCACGCTGGACGGCGCGCACGACGCGGCGGCCGACGCAATGGCCTCGCTGGAGGTCGTACGGGCGGTGGGCCGGCGTTTCGCGGCCCGGCTGGAGCGCCTGTCCCCCGCGGAACTGCACACGCTCCAGGCGGTGTGGCACGCGGCACAGGCACGCGGCCTGCAGGCGTGGTTCGCCCGCAGCGGCAACGAGGAGGCGGTGGACCCGGCGTGGCCACTGCGCCCCGACCTGCCGGCGGCGGCATGAAGAAGGCCGGTCCGCTACGGCGGACCGGCCTTTTTCCCGGTGGGCGATACTGGGTTCGAACCAGTGACCTCTTCGGTGTGAACGAAGCGCTCTCCCACTGAGCTAATCGCCCGGGAACGCAGTGAACAATACAGGTCCCTTCGCGTTTCCTTCAAACCGCTTGCCGGCCACCGGCCAGGTACCCGGCCAGTCCGCGCCGCCCGGAGCGCATCATCAGCCAGTGGTTGGCACGGAAGACGGGCCGCCCGGGTACGGCGAGGCGCCGCAGCAGCGGCTTGTTCACGTCGACGACCTGGTCGTAGCGAGCCAGGGTCCCGTCGCCGTGCGCGGTGACGGTCCAGCGCGCCCAGCCGTCGACGTCCCCGCTCATGGCGATCTCCAGCACCCCGGCCTCGCGGTCCCGGCGCACCTCGCGCACGGTGAAGGTCATGGCGTACGGCAGGACGGAGCGGATCGTGATCACACCGCTGGTGTCGTCGAGCCGGTTCACCGCACGCACCTGGGGCCACCAGCGGGGGTAGTCCTCGGCCTGCTGCAGTGCGTCGTAGACGGCGGCGGGCGGCGCGGGCAGGGCCCACAGGCTGCGGAAGCGGTAGCGGCTCCAGTCCATGGGCCGAGTCTGCCCCCGTCAGCGGGTTTGTGCCCTGTCTGAGTACGTTCTGAGTACGCGCACTCATGCCGTACGGCGTGACGCGGACCACACTCCAGGCATGACGCACTTTCCGCCCCCGGCCGAGGAGTTGCGGCTCCTCGACCTCGAGCTGCGCCAACTGGACGCCCGCCGAGCCCAGTTGCTGCACCGTCGAGCCTGGCTGGTCACCGCGCTGCAAGCGGCGGCGCCCAGGACCGCTTCGGCTCCTGCGCCCGTCGCACCGCACCGCCCCGAGGCCTCGGCCCCCCGCGTGCAGAACGTTCTGCTGGTGCTGGGCGGCGTCCTGCTCACCATCGCCGCGATGGCGTTCACGCTGGTCAGCTGGGGGCACATGGGGATCGCCGGGCGGGCCCTGGTGCTCGGCGGGGTCACCGTGGCGGTGCTCGCCGCGCCGGTGCCGCTGCTGAAGCGCGGGCTGCGCTCGACGGCCGAGTCGGTGGCGGGGCTGGGCCTGGCCCTGACCGTGCTCGACGCCTACGCACTGCACGAGGCCGCGCTGGCCGACGTGGACGCCACGGGCTACCTCGCCGCCGCTTCGGCGGTCCTCGCGGCCCTGTGGACGGCGTACGGTCTGCTGCCGCGCACCTCCGAGCTGCGTCTGCCCCTGCCCGCCGCACTGGTCGCCGCCCAACTCCCGCTCACCCTGTGGGCGGTGGCGGCCGACGCCGGCCTGTTCGCGATCACGGCCGCCGTGCTGGTGACGGCCGGGTTCGACGCGGGTGTGGCGCTCCGGGTGCCCGCCGGGTCCGTACGGATCACCGCCGTGATCGGTGCGTACGGCATGGGCGCGTGGGGCGTATGGGCCGCCGGCTGGCTGTCCTGGACGGCCACCGGCCCGAGCGCCGCCGCCCGTGCGGCGGCGCTCCTCCTCTTGGCCGCGGGTATCGCGGTCACGGCGGCGTGGCAAGAGGTCGCCGCGAAGCAGGCGCTCGGCCTGTCCGTCGCCGCCGGTGCCCTCACGGTCGCCGCGCTCGGCGGCACGGCCCGCTCCGCGCTGCCGGTGGCGTGGACGGTTCCGGCGTATCTGGTGTGCGGGATCGCCCTGTTGGCGGCGGTCCGGGTGGACCGGCTGCCGGAGGCGGTGCGGGCCGGGCTCGCGCGGGCCTCGGCGGCCTTGGCGGGGCTCTCCCTGCTGTGGACGCTGCCGCTGGTGGGGGTCGCGCTGGTGGGCCCGGTCGCCTGGGCGGAGCAGGTGTGGTCCGGGGTGCCGGGCGGCATGCGCGAGGCGGTGACGGTCGACGCGCCGTGGCCGCCGGACGCGCAGACGGTGCCCGTCGTCCTGGCCATGGTCGCGGTCGTACTGCTCCTCGCGGTGCGTGACGCGGTGTGGCGGCCCCGGGCCCTGACCGGTGTGGCGACGCTGGCGTGGGCGACGGCGCTGGTCCTTCCGGCGGTGCTCGAAGTCCCCTATGCCGTGGGCCTGGTGGCTCTCGGGATCACGACGGCCGGCGCGCTGGCGGCAGCCATGTGGATACGGCCGTCCGAGCGGCCGGAGACGCAGGAGGAGCCCGCGGCGGCCTCCCCGGTCGTCTTCCCCACCCCACGCGCGACCGCCACGGTCCTCGCCCTCCTGACCTCCCTCCCCCTCTCCTTCCTCTCCCTGACCACCGAAGCCGCCACGCTCTCGGTGCTCTCCGCACTGACGGCACTCTTCGCGGCGGCCTCCTGGAAGCCGCACCTCGCCCCGGTCACGGCCCCGACCGCGCTCGCGTACGCCGCCGGGCTGGCGTGCGCGGCAGGTGCCGCGGCCGGCTGGGAGCCGCAGTACATCGCCCTGCTGGTCCTGGCGGTCCCGGTGGCGGCGGCCCTGCTGGCGGCGCGGCTCGGTGACGGGCCGGCGACGGTCCCGGTCGAGGTGACGGGCGCGCTCGCCGCGCTGCTCGCGGTCGGGCTGGCCGCCGCCTCGGCCGACCTGGCGATGGTGGCCCTGGTGCTGGCCCTGTGCGGTGTGATCACCGCCGGTACGGCGATCCGCCCCGACCGCAGGCCCGTCGCCTACGCCTCCGCCGCGCTGTTCGTGCTGGCCACGTGGGTGCGGCTGGCGGCCTGGGACATCGGGACGCCGGAGGCGTACACGCTGCCGGTCACCGTCCCGGCCCTGCTCGTCGGCGCCCTGCGCAGGCGCCGCGACCTCGAGGCCTCGTCCTGGTCGGCGTACGGCCCCGGCCTCGCCGCCACCCTCGTGCCGAGCCTCCTCGCGGCCTGGGGCGACGCGCACTGGACGCGCCCGCTGCTGCTGGGCCTGGCCGCCCTGGCGGTCACCCTGCTGGGCGCCCGCCACCACCTCAAGGCACCGCTGCTGCTCGGCGGCACGGTGCTCGCGCTGGACGCCCTGCACGAACTCGCCCCGTTCATCGCCCAGGTGACGGACGCACTCCCCCGCTGGGTGCCGCCCGCCTTGGCCGGCCTGCTCCTGCTGGCCATCGGAGCAACGTACGAGCAGCGCCTCAGGGACGCCCGAAAGATGCGGGACTTCCTGGGCAACATGCACTAGCGCCCCTAGGGGCGTGGGGCTGTATCGACATGCGGCTCCGCCGCGTGGGCGCGACCAGCCACAACGGACCCGCAGTTCCCCACAACCCGCTACGGCATCCTGCCCCCGAGCAGCGCCAGGTTCTCGATGGCCGCAAGCCCGTACAACGCGGTGTCATTCGTCGAGACCCACGCAGCCTCACTGCCCGGCACCAAGGCGGCCGGCCCGCGAAGCTCCTCCGTCTTCCAGGGCGCCGACTCCTTGTACCCGTCGGAGTTGTAGAACTTCTCCCACGCGCGCGTGGCGAGCTTCTCGTCCCCCGTCCGGACGGCGGCGTACGCATCGAGCCGCGAGTGCCCCTGGAAGAGCAGCAGGGAACCGAAGTTGGAGCCGTAACGCGCCGCCTGCTCGGCCTTGGTGGCGTTGAAGTAGCGGCAGTAGTCGAAGTACGCCTCGTTGAACTTCGGCATGTCGACGAGATCGATGAGCTCGGCGCACAGCTCGTTCAGCCCGAACACCGCGGACAGGTGGGAGACCCCGACCACTGGCGCCGCGGCGATCGCGAACCTGCCCGTGTCGAGGTCGTACAGCCCGCTGCCCTGCACGAACCCGTTCGGCTGGGCGGCGATCGTCTCCATCGTCGACAGGACCCGCGCCTTGGCCTTCTCCCACTTGGGGCCCTTGCGCTCCCACTCCGTCAGCCACGCCGAGACCAGCCCGCTCCAGTCCGTGCCGAAGCCGATCGACAGCGCGTGCCGGTCGGGCGTGTACGGCTCGGTGCGGATCTTGCGGATCGGGTCCAGCACCAGGAACGTCTCGTCGGAGTCGACGTTGGCGTGCATGAGGTCGCCGACGCGCTCGTCGGCGGTGAGGAAGTAGTAGTAGCGGCGATACGTCGTGTTGGCGATGCGCTGCTGCTTGGCGCTGTCGGCGTAGTGCTGGACACCGTGCCGGGTGCCGAGGCCGGCCCACTCGCCGAGGTGGTAGACGTCGACCTCGCCGGTGTGCCGGGTCATCGCCTCGGCGAAGCGGAAGATGTCGGCACGGCCGGAGCGCAGATAGGCGAACCAGAGCCAGAGGTCGGGCGAGAGCTCGGAGTTGTCCCAGGCGTAGCCGCCGATGTCGTACCGCCACTGGTGTCTGACGGTGTCGTAGGTGTGCATGATGTCGCCGTAGTCCCAGAAGCCGTACCAACGGCGCTGCTCCACCTGGTCCTTGTAGTAGGTGAAGAGGAAGTCGAGGTGGTCCTCGATCTTCGCCTTGGCGGGCGTGGAACGGTCCGGCTCGGAGTACAGCCCCGGCCCGAAGACACCCGCCTTGATGAGCTGCTTGGGCGGGGCGGCCAGCTGCGGCAACACCCGGACGGCCTCGACCTGCTGGGCCAGGGCTTCGGCCGAGGGCGTGGACTCGTTGGCCCAGAAGAGGAGTTCGGAGGTGCGGGCGATGCCGTAGGGGGTGCCGAACTCCGGCTCGTAGTCCTCGTAGGTGATGTTGAGGCCTTCGAGCTGCTCGGGGAAGGTGTCCTGGCCCATGCCGTCGTGGTAGAAGCGCAGGTCCATGGGCTGGGCCTCGGGCGACCAGAGCCACAGGGTGACCTCGGCCTCGTCGGTGTGGGCGTCTCGGATGTCGAGCTGGGCCGGGTACTTCTCCCAGAAGTCCCGCAGCCCGAACGACAGCCCGCCGCCGACGCCACCGACGTAACCGAATCCGGACGCCCGCCTGCCGCCGCCGGCGCCGATCCAGCCGTGGCCCTTCTTGGTGCGCTTGCGCAGGGTGAAGCCGTCGGCGCAGAGCTGGGAGAGGGTGTAGTCGCCCCACTCGGGGATGTACTGGAGGCGGGTGGTGACCCGCTGGTCCCAGGTGGCCGGGTCGGGCAGCTCCTCCCCCGCGAACTGCGCCGCCTGTACGGCCGCCCCCGGGTCGCGGCGCAGTCCGGTGATGCCCTTGACGGCCTCGCGGAGCATGCCGGTGCCCTCGCCGCCAATGCGGATGTGACGGTCGTAGGACTCGTCGCGCATCGGCACGGTGAAGCGGACGCCGATACCCCGGATGAAGTCGCCGCTCGCTTTGCCCGGCTCCTGCGTGCCGTCGAAGGTGACGGTGTGCACCATGCGGAAGGAGTCGGCGCCCGCGTAGAAGTAGAGGCGGATGGAGAAGGGGAGCCAGCTCCGGTTGCCCTTCCGGTGTTTGCCGTCGATGCGGACCACGGCCCGGACCGGGCCTTCCTGCTCGACGGTGACCTCGGAGATGGCGCCCTCGAAGCGTTCCGTCCTGACCGCGCCCTGGTCCTCGTCCTCGATCTCGGGCTGGCGGATCAGCACGAGCCGACCGTTTCTGGCGATCTCCGTGGAGCCTCGGGTGACCGACTTGATGAGGGTCGCGCCCGACTTGCCGATCCTCGCGGTGATGACGCCGGTCGAGACGTCGACGGTGGCGCCGCTCTTGTCGACGGTGACCTTCCTGGCGGGGGCGGTGGCCTCGCCGGGGCTCAGCGTGAGCTTGCCGGCGCCCGAACTCACGGCGTGGGCCGTCCACTTGAGGGAGCCGTCGGGCCAGTAGGCGATCGGCCACGACTGCACGGGTACGGCCTTGCCGTCGGCGTCCGTCAACGCGAAGGTCTGCTCCTGCTGGTACGCGCCCTTCGGCCAGGGGACACCGACGGTGGAGCCGGGTGCGGCGCCGAGGCCGCCGTCCTCCAGCCAGTCCAGGGTCACGGGGTCCGCGTCGACGGCCTCGGCTCCGGGCGCGGCCTGCGCGTCCTTTGCCCCTGGTGCCCAGCTGAAGTGCGCGGCGGCTCCGGCGACCGCGGCCGCCTTGAGAAGGGACCTGCGGGGGATGGGGGACATGGCCTTTCCTTTCCGTGCGGATGCGAGGAGGTGGTCAAGGGCATGACAGAGAGAGGTACGGCGCTCAGGGCGCCGACCTGGGAACTTCGTGTGGGGGCGCCGCCGCTCAGCGGTACCGGTACCGCTCCTCCACGGCGACGGCGGCCGCCGCCACGGCACCCAGGACGGGGACCGCCAGCGGCGCGGCGAACCAGGCGGAGGCGGCCACGACGGCCAGCCCGCCGATGATCAGGAAGGACCCGGGGAGGTCGAGCACGGTACGCCGTCCGGCGCCCGCGAGCAGCGCCCGCCAGCCGGCGTCGGGCGTCCAGGAGGCCGCAGCCCGCAACAGCGCCACGACGGCACCGATCAGCGCGAACAGCCCGATCGCCCCGACCAGCGGGCCCCCGGGAATCCCGGCCCGCGCGGCCTGCACGTCCACCCGGACCGCGGCCGCCACCGCCCACCCGGCGAGCCCGACGGCCCACCCGCCGCGCACGGCCACCCGGAAGTCGGCGACGAACTCCCGCAGACCCCCGCTCTCGTGACCGATTCGGCGCCGCAGATGCCGGGCGCCGGCGGCGAAGGCGGCCGGAAAGGTCACCACGCCGAGGGAGGCCACCGCGATCCACACACCGGTCAGCAGACACTCGGCGAACACGCCGAACCGCTCGGCGAAGACGGACTCCGTGGCCGGCGTACGGGCTTTCACGCGCGCTTGGCTCATCGTGACCGCCCCCTCAGCCCTTCAGTCCGGACGTCGCCATGCCGTCGATCAGATACCGCTGGAAGGCCAGGAAGAAGGCGAGGACCGGCAGCAGGGCGACGAGCGACATGGCGATCATGCCGCCGTAGTTCGCCACTCCTTCCTGGTCGACGAACATCTTCAGGCCGAGGGAGACGGTGTATTTGTCGGGCTCGTTGAGGTAGATCAGCGGGCCCATGAAGTCGTTCCAGGAGTTGATGAAGGTGAAGATCGCGCTGGTGATCAGGGCCGGCCGGCACAGCGGCAGCATGATCGACCAGTAGATCCTCAAGTGCCCGCAGCCGTCGAGCCGGGCCGCCTCGTCGAGTTCCTTGGGCAGGTTGCGCATGAACTGCACCATCAGGAAGACGAAGAACGCCTCCGTGGCGAGGTACTTCCCCAGCAGCAGCGGGGTGTAGGTGTTGATCATCTCCATGTTGCGGAACAGCACGTACTGCGGGATCAGCAGTACGTGGTACGGCAACAGGAGCGTGCCGATCATCAGCGTGAACAGCAGATTCCGGCCCGCGAACCTGATCCTCGCGAAGGCGTAGGCGGTCAGCGAGCAGGACACCACGATCCCGATCACGGAGCCGACGGCGAGGAAGAGCGAGTTGAGGAAGAAGGTGGAGATGGAGATGTCGGCGATGCCGTCGGTGAGGCTCGTGAAGTTGGACACGATCGGGTCGCCCGGGAAGAGGTCCAGGCTGCCGACGATGTCCTCGCTCTTCTTGAAGGAGCCGCCGATGACCCAGATCACCGGGTAGAGGATCACCGCGAGGACCAGCAGCGACCCGATGTGCCAGGCGACGGACCCGGGCAGTCTGCGGCGCAGCGCCCCGGCCCGCGCGGAGGGGGCCGGCTTGATGTCGGTGGCCGATGGGGAGGTCATCGGGCGCCCTCCTCGTAGTGCACCCAGCGCTTCTGGGACCAGAACAGCACCGCCGTCACCAGGGCGACCGCGACGAGCAGCATCCACGCCATGGCGGAGGCCAGCCCCATGCGGCTGTTCTCGAAGCCCTGAACGTAGAGGTAGCAGGTGTAGACCATCGAGCCGTCGGCCGGACCACAGGCGTTGCCTCCGGCGCCGCCGCCGACGATGTACGCCGAGCTGAAGATCTGGAAGGAGTGGATGGTCTCCAGCAGGACGTTGAAGAACAGGACCGGGGAGATCATCGGCAGGGTGATGCTCCAGAACCGCCGGAGCTTGCCGGCCCCGTCGACCTCGGCCGCCTCGTACAGCTCCCGCGGGACCTGCTTGAGACCGGCGAGGAAGATGACCATCGGGGCGCCGAACTGCCAGACGGTGAGCGCCACCAGGCTGTAGATGATCAGGTCCGGGTCGCCGGTCCAGCCGCCGACGTCGATCCCGAAGACCTTCTGCGTACGGTCGACGATCGCGTCGTCCGCGAAGATCGCCTTCCATACGATCGCGACGGAGACGCTCGCGCCGATCAGCGACGGGGCGTAGAAAGCGGCCCGGTAGAAGGCCTGCCCGCGCCGTTTCTGCGCCAGCAGCAGGGCCACGCCGAGGGCCGCGAGCAGCTTGAGCGGCGTGCCGACGACGACGTACCAGAGCGTGACCTGCACCGAGTGGCGCCAGCGGGGATCGCCGAGCATCTCGGAGAAGTTGTCGAGGCCGATCCACTTGGGCGCGTCGAAGAGGTTGTAGTCGGTGAAGGCGAAGTAGAGCGAGGCGACCATCGGGCCCGCGGTGAGCAGCAGGAACCCGGCGATCCAGGGGGACATGAAGAGATAGCCGGCCAGGTTCTCCCGGCGGACCCGCCGCTTGAGGGCGGCGGGTCGCTCGGGCTTCACCGGTCCGTGCCGCGGCTCGGAGTCCTGGGTCAGGCCCTCCCTCGCAGGGGCGTGTGTCACGGTCATTCCCATCAGACGACGAGCGCCGTCTTCGACTCGGTGAAGAACTGCTGGACGGCCTCGTCGACCGAGCGCTTGCCCAGGGCGAGTTCCTCGGCGATGCGCAGGAACGCCGCCTCGCAGATGTCGGCGCCGTTCGGGTGCGGTGTGATGGGCTCCAGGACGCCCGACTCGACGAGGGACGTCTCGTAGGCGGCGATCGCCTTGTTGACCTCGTCCGTCGGCTGGAACGCGTCGAACTGGGCCTGCGTGGCGGGCACACCCCGGTCGTAGCCCATGATCTTGGCGACCTCGGGGTCGTGCACCATGAAGTCGATGAACTGGGCGACCTCCTTGGGGTGCTCGGTGCGCTTGGAGGCGCTGAGCATGAGGGAGCCGAGGTACTGGCCGGTCTTCTTGCCGTCGGTGGTCGGGATGGGCGCGAGGCCGTACTCGCTCTTGCCCTCGGAGGTGTAGCGGATGGTGAAGTTGTCCCAGGTGAACTCACCGCCCGCGAGCTCGGCGGACACGGCCGACTTGGGCTTGATCTGGGCGACCTTCTTGGCGTCGGCGTAGAGGCCCTCCTTGACCCCCTTCTCGGCCTTGGTCCACCAGTCGGTCAGATCGGCGTCGGTGAAGCCGAGTCCGTCCTCGGTGAAGAAGGCCTTGCCGTTCTGGCGGAGGTAGAGGTCGTAGAGGTACATGACGCCGTACATGCCGCTGTCGCCGGCGCGGCCCGCCCTGTCGCGGATCTTCTTCATCGCCGCGTCGAAGTCGTCCCAGGTCCAGCCCTGTTCCGGCTTGACGCCCGCCTTGGTGTAGACGGGCTTGTCGATGACGAGGGCCATGGAGTTGGAGCCGACCGGGACACCGAGGAGCTTTCCGTCGATCTCGCCGAACTTGTCCAGGCCCGCGCGGAAGCCGTCCATGGAGAGGTTGCCGGCCTCGACCTGCTCACTGAGATCGAGCAGAACATTCTTCGCGTCGTATTTGCGCAGGAATCCAATGGCATTCTGGAACACGTCCGGCGGATTCCCCCCGGAGGCCTGCGTGTTGAACTTCTTCCAGAAGTCGGTGTACGGCTGAAAGTCGGTCTTGACCTTGATCTTCGGGTGCTTCTTGTGGAAGAGATCGATGGTCTTGTTGATCCGCTGGGCGCGGTCCTCGGCACCCCACCATGCGTAACGGATCGTCACCGTCCCGTCGGCGGAGGCTCCCCCGTCGCCCCCGCATCCGGTGGTCGCGGCCAGCCCGAGTGTGGCCGCCGTGGCGCCGGCCGCCTTCAGGATCGTGCGCCTGTCGACATTCCTGTTGGTTCCCACAGTCGGGCCCTCCCCGCAGCGTCGTTGCCGCCTGCATGAATCGTTTCAAGTAAGCGCTTGCTGGCACAAGTTACGGAGGGCCTCGGGGTGCGTCAATGATTCGGACAGGAATTTCTTGCGGGCCAGCCGGGCGAGTTGACGGACCGTGAGGGCGGGCGGACCGGGTCGAGGGTGCGATGCCGCAGGTGAGGGACGTGCGGTCACCGACGAGTTGACGGGGTACGGCCTCGCCCGGGGAGGGAACCGCGCCGGGCGGCCTCAGCCGGAGATGTCGCCGCTCCGAGACGGCGCACGACGCGCGAACGCCGACGGCCCGTCTGCACTTTCGCAGACGGGCCGTCGGATCCGGGTGGGCGATACTGGGTTCGAACCAGTGACCTCTTCGGTGTGAACGAAGCGCTCTCCCACTGAGCTAATCGCCCGGGCGCACGGAGAACATTACCCCATGTCAGGGGGTGCGTGTGACCAGCGCGAAGCCGCCCCGGCCGACGTCCGCACCCCCTCGCGGATCACTGGTCCTTGATCTTCCAGGGCATGACGAAGCCGAACTTCCAGAGGTAGAAGCCGAGTATCGCGCCCACGATCACGAGGCCGATCGTCGTCAGGATGATGTTGCGGCGCCGCACCTTCGGGTCGAGGGCCTTCTGGGCCGCCTCGGTGACCTTGCGCTTGGTCCAGCGCAGCACGAGCTGGGCCCACACGAACTCGGTCGCCCAGACCGCCATGCCACCGAAGATGATCACCCAGCCCGGACCCGGCAACGGCAGCAGGACGATGCCGGCGCCCACTATGGCCAGGCCGATGATGAAGACGCCCACCTGCCAGCTCAGATGCAGCGCTCTACGCGCCTTGACGAACTCCGGCGCTCTCGACCCGAGCCCCTGCTCGCCGTCGTCCTTCACACCATCCACATCGACCTCGTTGGTAGCCACGGCAACCTTGCCCGGCTCGTTACTCCCCGTATTCATACGGCCAAACCCTACCGGACCGAAACGAGTCACCGGAATGGTCGTACCTCGCGAACCGGTTCTCGGCCGGAAGAGTTACGTAAAGACACGCAAAACACTCAGAGGGGTTTACAACGGCACCGTAGGTGGCATGTCGATTTCGCCGACGTGCGAATCCCCGAGCGCACACTGAGCGAAAGGCCCTGGCGCTTATGAACACCACGGTCAGCTGCGAGCTGCACCTGCGCCTCGTTGTGTCGAGCGAGTCCTCCCTGCCTGTCCCCGCAGGCCTGCGGTACGACACGGCCGACCCCTACGCCGTGCACGCCACCTTCCACACCGGAGCCGAGGAGACCGTCGAGTGGGTGTTCGCCCGCGACCTCCTCGCGGAGGGCCTCCACCGGCCCACCGGCACCGGCGACGTCCGCGTCTGGCCGTCGCGCAGTCATGGTCAGGGCGTCGTTTGCATCGCCCTGAGCTCCCCGGAGGGCGAGGCGCTGCTGGAGGCGCCCGCACGTGCTCTGGAGTCGTTCCTGAAGCGGACGGATGCCGCCGTGCCTCCCGGCACGGAGCATCGGCATTTCGACCTCGATCAGGAGCTCTCTCACATCCTGGCGGAAAGTTAGGGCGAGGCCCCACGAAGCCGCCCGGCGCCGTCGACTCGGGGAGACGGCTCGGGCCAAGACAACCGCATACGGCACACAGCAGCGCCGTCTCCGCACCGCGGGGGCGGCGCTGGTGCGCATGTGGGTGACGGGGACCGTGGGGCGAGAGGGGCGATTCTGGGGCAGGTGGGGCTCGCCGGGGCGAGTGTCGCCCTGAGTCACGCGGGGTCGGCGCTCAGGCGCGTGAGGACCGCTCCGTCGGGCCGCTCGGGGCGGCCCGGCCCGGCCCGGCGGGAACCGTTGGCGCCGCTGTGGCGTTGTACTCGGAGCCGCGTGCGGGCGCGGCCCGTGGGTGGGCTCCGTGAGCCACTACCATCGGCCAGCATCGGCGGGCACCCCGCCCGACCACCAGGCCAGGGAGCGAAACGTGCTGATCACCCATGACACCCGGTGTGCACTCGATGCCGTGGTGGATCTGGTGAACACCGTGCCGGAGGGCGACGAGACGTCGGACGGACTGGCGGATGTCGCCGCTCTAGGAGATTTCGTACGAAAGCACGAAATCAGCGATGTCGGGGTGCTGTCGGAGTTCGATCTGTCGGCGGTGCGCAAGGTGCGCGCGCGGTTCGCCGCGATCTTCGCGGCCCCGGACGCCCGGATCGCCGCGGCCCTGATCAACGAGCTGGTGGCCGCCGCGGGCACCACCCCGCGCCTCACCGACCACGACGGCTACGACTGGCATGTGCACTACTTCGCCCCCGGCGCCTCCGTCGCCGACCACCTCGCGGCGGACTGCGGCATGGCGCTGGCGTTCTTCGTGGTGGCCGGGGAGGAGGAGCGGCTCAGGCGCTGTGAGGCGCCGGACTGCCGGCATGCCTTCGTGGATCTGTCCCGTAACCGCTCGCGGCGCTACTGCGACAGCCGTACCTGTGGAAACCGTCTGCATGTGGCCGCCTACCGTGCGCGCCGCAAGGAAGCGGCCGGCTGAGCGGCCCGCCGACACGACAGGTGTGTCGACGCGGACCCCGGCGGGTGGCGCCGGGGGCCGCGGGTACGGCTCAGAGCAGCAGCAGATCGTGCAGCGCAGCCATGAGGAGCAGACACCCGATCACCGCAAGGAAGATCATCAGCGGTGGCTGGGAGAGGGCGAAGAGGCACCCGCGAGGCTCGTCCTGAGACGGTGCGGCCTCGCTCTGTGTCGTGTCCAGCATCTCGCGGCGATGATGACGTAGTTACGGCCTTGCGCGCGATCAACACGCCCGGAATGAGCGGGAGTTCGCTGGATTCCGTGATGTCCGGTCCGGGTCTTGATCACTTACGGCCGGGGGGCGACCCACTGTGTCGTTTCAGTCCTGCGCGCGGGCGTCATATGCCGTGCTTCTTGAGGATGGCCTCGATGTCGCTGAAGTCCTCCCCGGCCTGCGCTTTCGGTGCGGTCGCGGGCCGGGTCGACTGACGCGAGCCCGGGCCCAGCGAGGGCGCCGATGCCGCCGGAGCCACGGCCTCGCTCTGCGCGGCGGCGCGGGCCTCCTTGCGGTCCTTGCGGGTACCGCCGCGGCGACGCTCCACCGCCCGGGTGGTCGAGAACAGCAGCCAGGACACCCCGAGGACGCCGAAGCCCGCCCAGGCCGTCGGGCTGAACGCGGTGTCCGCCAGCCAGTCGACGACTCCGGTCATCACCAGGCCAAGGGGCACCAGGGAGTAGGCGGCGATGCGTGTGGCCGCGAGGAAACGCTTGCGGTACGCCGTGACCACCGCGATGCCCAGGCCGGCCGCGGCGACGGCTGAACAGACGGTCTCGGCAATCATCCGGGCCTCCAGGCAGGCTGCGTCGGGACAGGGCACTTCGTCCCTTCCATCCTGCACCGTGCCGACCCCGCCCGGCCATGCCTCACGCCGACATCAGGGACATCTCCGGGTCGTCTCCTCCGCAGGTGCCGGTCAGGGTCCCGGCACCCGGGCCGGCCCCCACCGAGGCCCAGGTCGGATTGGGCCGTCCGGGCCCGGACTGGGAGACTGGGACCATGAGCGACTCCTCCCCCGACCGCCCCGCCGCCCCCGTCCTCGACGTCTGGTGCGAGCTCCAGTGCCCCGACTGCCGCAGCGCCCTGGACGATCTCCGTGCCCTGCGCGCCCGCTACGGGGACCGGCTGGACCTGCGGCTGCGGCACTTCCCGCTGGAGAAGCACAAGCACGCCTTCGCCGCCGCGCAGGCCGCCGAGGAGGCTCTCGAGCAGGGGCAGGGATGGCCGTACGTCGAGGCCGTACTGGGCCGGGTCGAGGAGCTGGACCGTAAGGGGGAACCCTTCCTGGTCGAGGTGGCCCGGGAACTGGGCCTGGACGCCGAGGAGTTCGACACCGCGCTGATCGACGGCCGGCACATCCTGATCGTCGACGCCGACCAGGCCGAGGGCAAGGCGATCGGCGTGACCGGCACACCGACGTATGTGATCGGCGGCGAGCGCCTCGACGGCGGCAAGAGCCAGGAAGGGCTGCGCCAACGCGTCGAGGAGATCGCGGACCGGCTGCTCGCCGAGCAGGCGGGCGCCTGACCGGGCCCTACAGCAACGCCTTGTACAGGACGTACTGCTTCGTCTCGTAGCCGAGTGACTCATAGAGCCGCTCGGCCGGCGCGTTGCCCGCGAAGACGTTGAGGCCGAGGACGCGGTGTCCCGCGACGATCGCCTGGCCCTCGGCCACCAGCATCAGGGTGCGGCCGTGTCCCTTGCCGCGGTGATCGGGGTCGGTCGCGACGTCGTAGACATAGGCACGGTCCTCGTGCGCCGCCACCCACAAGGTGCCCACCGGGGTCCCCTCGTGTTCCAGGACGCTCAGGAACACATCCGGTGTGCGCGGGCCGTCAGGCAGCAGCGTCGCGTGGTCACGCTCGGACTTGGCCCGGGCCTCTGCCTCCGGCACCCCGCGGTCGATCCAGCTGCGGCTGTAGTCCTCCTGGCCCTTGGCCAGCCAGGGACCGTACTCGGCCTGAGTCATGGGCCGCGCCCGGCTGCCCGGAGGCAGTTCGGGCGGAGTGTCGCCGAGCGCCTTCTCCATGCCGCGGTTGCGTACGACGTAGCCGAGGGCCGTGGCCAGGCGCAGCGCCGGTCCGGCGGCGCCGGAGACCATCGTCTCGATGCGTCGGCAGCCCCAGCCGCGCGCCACCTCCTCCGCCGCGAGGGCGGCCACGGTGCCGCGGCCCCGGCGCCGGTCCGGCTCCTCGATCCGCAGCTCCGATATCCGGGCCACCGCGTCGCCGAAGACGGGATGTGTCCCGAGGTGAAGGGCGCCCACGGGTCGGCCGTTCACACACACCTGATAGCGGCGCGAACGGGTCCCGTCGTCGTTGCGCTGAAGCGGCTCGGTCGGCCGCAGGGTCGTGGTCATCAGGGGTGTTCTACCCACCCCGCCGCCCCACGGCAGCTCATTTTCCCCGCCCTCACGGATCCAGGTCGTCCCCGGACCGCTCCTCGAAGATCCGCATGGCCTTCGCGGTCACCGGGCCCGGTGCGCCCGGCAGTTCACGGTCGTCGACGCGGTGCACGGCCTGGACGTCCCGCAGGGTGGAGGTGAGGAAGACCTCGTCGGCCCGCTCCAGCGCGTCCAGCGGCAGGTCCGTCTCCTTGGCTCCGGTCCACTCGGCTGTGAGCGCGCGCGTGATGCCCGCGAGGCAGCCCGAGGCGACCGGCGGGGTGTGGATCTCGCCGTCCAGGACGACGAAGACGTTCGAGCCGGTGCCTTCGCAGAGTTGCCCGACGGTGTTCGCGAACAGGGCCTCGGACGCGCCGTGTTGGTGGGCGCGGGCGAGGGCGACGACGTTCTCGGCGTACGAGGTGGTCTTCAGGCCGGTGAGGGCGCCGCGTTCATTGCGGGTCCAGGGGACCGTGATCACGGCCGTGGAGTCGGGCCGGCGGGTGGTCTCGCCGAGGGCGACGACGAGGGTGGGGCCGTGCTCGCCGCGGTCGGAGCCCAGGGGGCCGTGGCCGCCGGTGTAGGTGATGCGCAGCCGGCCGAGCGGCATCGGGTTGGCCTCAAGGACGGCGGCGCAGGCGCGGCGGACCTCGTCGTGGTCGGGCTCGGGCAGGCCGAGACCGAGCGCCGAGCGGGTCAGCCGGTCGAGGTGCCGGGTCAGCGCGAACGGACGGCCGTCCACCGCCTTCACGGTCTCGAAGATGCCGTCGCCCACGGTCAGCCCGTGGTCGAAGACGGAGACACGGGCGGACTCCATGTCCTGCAGCCCGCCGTCGAGCCAGATCTTCACTGGTCCCCACCTCGCAAATCCATACCCGGGACCTGGCTGCGGCCGGGGGTCCGGGGGTTGTCCCCCGGGCTGGCACAGCACGATTGCAGTCCCTCTCCACTCACCTCGTACGCCCCCGACGCTACCGCGAGCAGCCGGGACGCCTTCAGTTCGGTCTCCCGCCACTCCCCCTCGGGATCCGACCCCCAGGTGATCCCGGCGCCGGTCCCGAACCTCAGCACCCCTTCGCCCCGGTCGATCCAGAACGTACGGATCCCGACGGCCAGCTCGCCGACACCCCGGTCGGCGTCGACCCACCCGATGCCTCCGCAGTACGGCCCGCGGGGCGCCGTCTCCAGCGCGTCGATGATCCGCAGCGCGCTCGACTTGGGCGCGCCGGTGACGGAGCCGGGCGGGAAGGCGGCGCCGAGCAGCTCGGGCCAGCCGGCGTCGGGGCGCAGCTCACCGCGGACGGTGGAGACCAGATGGACGAGGCCGGGATGCTTCTCGACGGCGCACAGATCGGGGACGGTGACCGTCCCGGTGGCACACACGCGGCCGATGTCGTTGCGCACCAGGTCCACGATCATCACGTTCTCGGCGAAGTCCTTCTCCAGCAGGTCCGCCTCGGTCCGCCCGGTGCCCTTGATCGGCCCGGACTCGACGACACGCCCGTCACGCCGCAGGAAGAGTTCGGGCGAAGCGGTGGCTATCTCGACCCCGTGCCCCGGCAGCCGGATCGTTCCTGCGTACGGCGCCGGGTTGCCGCGGGCCAACAGGGCGGTCAGGGCGTCCACATCGGCGCCCGCCCCGATCGGCGCGCTCAGTACGCGGCACAGATTCGCCTGATAGACCTCGCCGGCCGCGATGTGCTCACGTATGCGCCGCACGCCCGCCGTGTACGCGGCGCGGTCGAGGGACGACACCCAGTCATCGGCCGTGGGCCCCAGCCACTCCCCCGGCACCGGCGCGGGCACGGGCTCCTCGCGTACGTCCCGGAAGCGGGCGCAGGTCAGACCGCCCTCGAAGTCGGCGCAGACGGCCCAGAAGCCACTTGACTCCAAGGCCGCGGGATCGCTGGTGACGTCGAGGAGGCCGGTGGCGACGCGGTCGCCGAAGCGGGCAAGGGGAGGGAGGTCGAGCACGCAGTCGAGTCTATGGCCGGTGTCCTACGGGTGACCTGGCCATGTCCCTTCGGGAAGCTCCATCCGGTCCCTGAGCAGGTGCAGCGCAGCACGCTGCACAAACGCGTTTTTGTACTGGCTCCGGAATCCGCTAGAGTTCAACACGTCGCCGGGCCGCGGGAGCGGAACGAAACGACAAGCGGACGTAGCTCAGTTGGTAGAGCGCAACCTTGCCAAGGTTGAGGTCGCGAGTTCGAGCCTCGTCGTCCGCTCGATGGAACAGGGGATCATCCCGAACCCCTACACTCCTGGTGGAGTGGCCGAGAGGCGAGGCAACGGCCTGCAAAGCCGTCTACACGGGTTCAAATCCCGTCTCCACCTCCAAGGACGATTAGCTCAGCGGGAGAGCGCTTCCCTGACACGGAAGAGGTCACTGGTTCAATCCCAGTATCGTCCACTGGATCTTCGGATCCCCCCGCGCGATTAGCTCAGCGGGAGAGCGCTTCCCTGACACGGAAGAGGTCACTGGTTCAATCCCAGTATCGCGCACGCAGTGCTCCGTGATCTTTGGATCGATGATCTTCGGGTCAATGGTCGGTCACGGTCCCGAGGACGATTAGCTCAGCGGGAGAGCGCTTCCCTGACACGGAAGAGGTCACTGGTTCAATCCCAGTATCGTCCACACACCGAAGCCCCCGGTCGATGACCGGGGGCTTCGTCGTGCCGGTGCGGCTCAGCTGGAGAACAGCATGTGGCCAAAGCTCTTGTGACGCTTGTGGCCGTAGTGACCGCCGTGGTGGCCACCGTGCTGGGCGCCCCAGGCCGGAGCCTGCGGGGCGGCCGCCGGGTAGGCCTGCGGGGCGGCCGGGGGCGGCGGGGCGGGCTGGGACCACTGGCCCTCCAGGCGGGTCAGCGACTCCAGCTCGCCGTAGTCGAGAAAGATCCCGCGGCAGCCACTGCACTGCTCGATCTGGACACCATTGCGGTTGTAGGTGTGCATCGGCGCATGGCACTTCGGACACTGCATGGTCGGCTCAACTCCTCGCCGGTCGGTCCTGCTTCATGTATCGCCAGGACAGACACTGTCCGGCTGTGGTCGGTTGCACCCTACTTCGCCTCATCGTGGACCAACTCCGGGGGGACGGAAGCCATTCGGTCACAGGCGTCGACGAGGGCCTGTTCGACCTCGTCCAGGGGGCGTCCCTCGGCCGCGGCCTTGGTGATCGCGCGGGCCGCGGTCTGCACGGTGAGAGCGCGGGCCGGGACGTCCAGCGCGGGCCAGGGGTCGCCGTCGCCGGGCACTGCCGAACCGCCGGCGGCACGGTAGGCGGTCAGGAACCGGTGCCACTCGTCGGGCGGGAGCAGCCCGCAGGCGAACCAGGCGGCCGGGCGGCCCAGATCCCAGGCCGCAGCGCCCACGCCAAGATCGTCGACGTCGATGAGCCGCCAGGGGCCGTCCGGTGCCGGGTGGCGCACGAGCTGGCCGAGATGGAGATCGCCGTGGCAGAGGGTGGCTGTGTCCGGCTGGGGCGCCTCGTCCCGAGCCCAGGCGGGGAGGGTGTCCCAGGCGCGCAGGACGGCCGTGGCGGGGCTGCCGTCGGTGGCCACGCGCAGGCGGGACAGGGCGAGGGCGGCTTTCGCGGGGCCTCGCATGGGAGGCAGAGGGGTGGCTGCGGGGGTGCGGTGCAGACGGGCGAGCAGGGTCGCGACCGCTTCCCAGGGGGCCGCGTCCGGATCCTGGGGGTCCACCGGGGTGCCGTACGGCCAGAAGCTCACGGGCCGGTCGTGCAGGTCGACGGGTATGGGGGTGAGCGGGGGCAGGAAGATCTCGGGGAGGCGCGTGGCGGCAGCCAGGCGGGGTGCCAGGTCGGGGAGCGTGATGTCCGGGGCGTGGGCCTTGGCGACGGTGTCCGCGTGACGGACGACGGTGGCGTCGGGGCGTTCGGCGAGGGTGACGGTTGCTCCGCAGGGGCAGGCGGAGTTACGTGAGTGGGCCGCGGCTATGGCTCGTGCGGTGAGGTCGGGCAGGAGCGGGTTCGGGGTCACGGGTGTCCCTTGTGCGGGGTGGTCCGGGCCGGGCCGCCGGGTGCCGCGGCTGTCAAGGTGCTCAGCGTCCATGGAGCCCAGCTGGGGGCTGCCGCCCCCCAGACCCCCGCTTCGGTCCTGAACGGGCCTCGTCCTCAAACTCCCCCAAGCTCTTCGAGCAGGGGGGACCCTCAGACGGGCTGGATAATACCGCCCGGCATCCAGAGGAAGCCCTGTCTCACAGGGCCCCGTCGGTTTCAGGGAAAAGCAATGCCGGCGCAGCTCCCCAGCTGCGCCGGCATTTGTGCCGTCCGCCGCACCCCCGTCCCCACGGGGTTTCATGGGTGGATGTCCCCGCCCGGACCGCTCTTCCGGGCCTGGGGTCGCCGCTCAGCGCCCCAGCATCACTCCCACGGACGACGCCTGTGTGGCCACTGTCTCCCAGCCGTCGAAGACGAGGAGGAGAAGGGCCGCCAGGGGAAGGGCCATGAGCGTCGCCACCAAGGGGTGGCGGCGGCCCTGGCGGCGGGGGCGCATGGTGCGCTCCTGGATACGGATCAGTGTCCGCGGTGCCGTCTGGGCCATGGTCCCTCTCCTGACCTGTGTCAGTTGTCGTTGGCAGCGGCGGGTGTCTGACCTCGGGGGACGAGTGCTGCACCCGCCGCTTGACCTCAAATCTAGGCGCGCGGCCGCTCCGGCACGTCATGCCCTCGTACCGATTGGCGGGCCTCCCGGAGGATGAGCCATGACCTGCGGAGTACTCCCCTGGGTGGAGACGAGGTCCTAGGTCTCGGGGTCTTCCCCGAGGGGACGCCCGGTCTGCCCCGGTTTCTACTGACTCTTCTCCGAGCTGTCCTCCCGCGGTATCGGCTGCTCGACCAGGGCCAGGACCCGGTTCGCCATGAAGCGGGCCGTACGCACCACAGACCCGCTTCGGGTGACTTCGCTCACTTCCACGACACCTCGACGCACCGCCGTCTCCACCCTGCGGCCCGCCCTGCTCGCCACCACCTCATACGTACGCGTCGTGTCCCCGGCGTCCACGACTATCTCCACCCGATCACCCTTCACGAGCCCAATCCCCCTTCTGCGACGGACGGTTGGGGGTGGCAGGGGACCGAAGTCGCCCTGCTCACCCACCCTCTGACCACCCTTCAAGTCTCCCACCCGCCACTGACAATCCGTCGGCCCGAGAGGGCGCGGCCTCTGCGCACGGCGGCCCGCGGAAACGTAAGCTGTGGCTCGTCAGACGGACCGGGCAGCGGGGATGAACATGGCGATGATGCGCCTGAGGCGCGAGGACCCGCGCGTCGTCGGCTCGTTCAGGCTTCACAGACGGCTCGGCGCGGGCGGGATGGGCGTCGTCTACCTGGGCTCCGACAAGAAGGGGCAGCGGGTCGCGCTCAAGGTGATCCGGCCCGATCTGGCGGAGGATCAGGAGTTCCGCTCACGCTTCGCGCGTGAGGTCTCGGCGGCACGGCGGATTCGCGGGGGGTGTACGGCACGGCTCGTGGCCGCCGATCTTGAGGCGGAGCGGCCGTGGTTCGCCACGCAGTACGTGCCCGGGCCCTCCCTGCACGACAAGGTCGCCGACGAAGGCGCGCTCGGCGCGGCGGAGGTCGCCGCCGTCGGGGCCGCGCTGTCCGAGGGGCTGGTCGCCGTCCACGAGGCCGGTGTCGTGCACCGGGACCTCAAGCCGTCCAACATCCTGCTGTCCCCCAAGGGGCCCAGGATCATCGACTTCGGTATCGCCTGGGCGACGGGTGCCTCCACCCTCACCCATGTCGGCACGGCGGTCGGCTCCCCCGGCTTCCTCGCGCCCGAGCAGGTGCGCGGCGCCGCCGTCACCCCGGCCACGGACGTCTTCTCCCTCGGCGCCACGCTCGCGTACGCGTCGATGGGGGACTCTCCCTTCGGGCACGGCAGCTCCGAGGTGATGCTGTATCGCGTCGTGCACGAGGAGGCGCAGCTGCACGGCGTACCGGACGCCCTGGCCCCGCTGGTGCGGGCCTGCCTGGCGAAGGACCCGGAGGACCGTCCCAGCACCCTTCAGCTGTCGCTGCGTCTGAAGGAGATCGCGGCCCGGGAGGCGCAGGGTTTCGCGGACGTACGCCCGCCGGCCCCGCGGTCCCCGGAGTCGGACCGGCCCACCGGGCGGCTCGCCGACACCTACTCCGACCAGCAGCGTGCCGGGCGGCGCGCGCAAGGCGCTCCCCCGCCCCGCGGCTCCGCCATGCCGCGGGGCACGGGCACCCCGCGCGTCCCCGGCCCCGCCCGCGACACGGCTCCGCCGAGGGGCACCGGCGCCCCGCAGGGCGGTCCGCCGCCGTCCCGCTCCGGTACCCGGCCGATGCCCGGCCCCCGCACCACACCCCGCTCGGCGGGCGGCAGCCGGCCCACCGAGCGGGGCGGCGGCAGCCGGCCCGCGCCACGCGGCGGCAACGGACGTCCGGCCCCCCGGAACACGGGCACGGGCCGCAGGCCCGCCAATCCTCAGCTGCTCCGGCAGCGGCTGTTCGTGTTCGTCGTCGTGACGGTGCTCGTGGCGCTCGGCATCGCGGCGGCGCAGGGCTGCCAGGGCCCGGACCGCGGGCTCGGCGGGACCGGGGACGGGGAGGTCGTGCGTCCGCAGCAGGAGCAGATGGAGCCGGACTTCAAGCCGCTGGACGGAGACGAGATGTCCCAGCGGTACGAATCGACGGTCGAGATTCCCGAGTAGGTGGCATGGGCGGCCCCGCCCCGGTGGACTGCGCCGGACGGCAGGTGTCAGAGGAGTGCGGGCAGGATCCGCTCGAAGAACTCGCGGTCGCCCTCGAAGACCGGGTCCAGGGACAGGAACTCCTGCGGCGTGACCCAGCGGGCCTCTCCGACCTCGTCCGGGTCGGGGACGACGTCGCCCGTCTCGGCCCGCGCCGTCCACCAGTGCAGACGGAAGCTGCCGTCGTCGGTCTGCGACTCCCAGACCTTGGCGAGGGGTACGACGGTGAGGCCGACCTCCTCCTGGACCTCCCGGACGACGGCGTCCCGCTGGGTCTCCCCCGCCTCGATCTTGCCGCTGACGGGTTGCCAGTAGCCCGGGCGCGCGACGGCGGGGCCGCGCCGGACGGCGAGGACGCGGTCGGCTCGGAGCAGGACCGCGACGATCGCCTCGCCCCGGCTCATGTGGGGACGCCCTAGAACCGGGGGCGGCCGGTGGCCACCGCGTAGAAGGCGACCGCGGCCGCCGCACCGACGTTGAGGGAGTCGACTCCGTGGGCCATCGGGATGCGGACCCATTCGTCCGCGGCGACGAGGGCCTGGGTGGAGAGGCCGTCGCCCTCGGCGCCGAGCATCAGCGCGACCCTGTCCATCCGGTGCGGCGCGGCCTCGTCCAGGGTCTTGCCCTTCTCGTCGGGGGTGAGGGCGAGCAGGGTGAAGCCCGCCTCGCGGACCGACTCCAGGCCCTTCGGCCAGGTCTCCAGGCGGGCGTACGGCACCGAGAAGACCGCGCCCATGGAGACCTTGACGCTGCGGCGGTAGAGGGGGTCGGCGCAGTCCGGTGAGAGCAGGACGGCGTCCATGCCGAGGGCGGCCGCGGAGCGGAAGATGGCGCCGATGTTGGTGTGGTCGTTGACCGACTCCATGACGACGACACGGCGGGCGGTCTGCAACAGCTCGGTCGCCGTCGGCAGCGGCTTGCGCTGCATCGACGCGAGCGCGCCGCGGTGCACGTGATAGCCGGTGACCTGCTCGGCGAGGTCCGGGCTGACCGCGTACACCGGGGCCGGGAGCTCGTCGATGACGTCGCGCATGACGTCGACCCACTTGGCCGACAGCAGCATCGACCGCATCTCGTAGCCGGCTTCCTTCGCCCGTCTGATGACCTTCTCGCCCTCGGCGATGAACAGGCCCTCGGCCGGCTCGCGCTTGCGGCGCAGGTCGACGTCGGTCAGGCCCGTGTAGTCGCGCAGGCGCGGGTCGGTGGGGTCATCGACGGTGATGAGATCGGCCACAGAGTGATACTGCCTTGTCCTGGGTGCGGTGCCAACGGTTCGGGACGGGTTGCGTTACCCGCGGTTACGCGGAGGTGCTCGCTCCGCTCGGTCCTACGTTCACGACCTCGCCGATGACGATCACCGCCGGCGGCTTCACCTCGTGGGCGAGCACCACCTCGGCGGCCGTGGCGAGGGTCGCGTCGACCCGGCGCTGGGCGGCTGTCGTGCCCTCCTGGACCAGGGCGACGGGCGTGTCCGCGGGCTTGCCGTGGGCGATGAGGGTCTCGGCGACCTTCCCGATGGTGCCGACGCCCATGAGGATGACCAGCGTGCCGGTCAGCTTGGCGAGGGACGGCCAGTCGACCAGGGAGCGCTCGTCGTCCGGGGCGATGTGGCCGCTGACCACCGTGAACTCGTGGGCGACGCCCCGGTGGGTGACCGGGATACCGGCGGCGCCCGGGACCGAGATCGAGCTGGAGATGCCGGGGACGACCGTGCACGGGACGCCGGCCTCGGCCAGCGCCTGGACCTCCTCCATGCCACGGCCGTAGACGAAGGGGTCGCCGCCCTTGAGACGTACGACCGACTTGCCTTGCTTCGCGTGCTCGATCAGGGCGTTGTTGATGGCCTCCTGGGCCATGAAACGGCCGTACGGCAGTTTCGCCGCGTCGATCACCTCGACGCTGGAGGGCAGTTCGGCGAGCAGGTCGCGCGGGCCGAGGTGGTCGGTGATGACGACGTCGGCCTCGGCGAGCAGGCGGCGGCCGCGCACCGTGATGAGGTCCGGGTCGCCGGGGCCGCCGCCGACCAGGGCGACGCCGGGTGTCCGGGTGCGGTGGTGCGGGGCGACGAGGGTGCCGTCGCGCAGGCCCTCGACGACGGCGTCGCGGATGGCGGCGGTGTGGCGGGGGTCGCGGCCGCGGGAGTCGGTGGTGAGGACGGCGACCGTGACGCCCTCGCTGTGGCCGGTGGCCGGGGTCCAGGCGGTGGCCGCGTCGGCGTCGTCGGAGCGCACGCACCACACGCGGTGGCGCTCGGCTTCGGCGGAGGCCGCGGTGTTGGCCTCGGGGTCACTGGTGGCGATCAGGGCGTACCAGGCGTCGGCGAGGTCGCCGT
Source organism: Streptomyces sp. NBC_01092 (assembly GCF_045039535.1). Classification (NCBI taxonomy): domain Bacteria; kingdom Bacillati; phylum Actinomycetota; class Actinomycetes; order Kitasatosporales; family Streptomycetaceae; genus Streptomyces; species Streptomyces sp. NBC_01092. The sequence goes on from NZ_CP108659.1 coordinate 2,182,485, forward strand.
CCTCGTAGCTGCGCTTGTGCCAAGTGAGCTCGCCCGCGTCCACCATCGCCTCGACCGACGGGGTCGCGTCCGGGGACACGAGGACGATGTCGGCGCCCGCCGCGACGAGTGCCGGGAGGCGGCGCTGGGCGACCTGGCCGCCGCCGAGGACGACGACCCGGCGGCCGGTGAGGCGGAGGCCTACGGGGTAGGCGGGGTTTTCGGCCATGAGGGTGCGGCTCCCTTTTGCGGCGGCGGTGCGATGCCCTGACGTGCGGATTTTATGCTGCCGACGGTTCTGACGATTCGGGTGTCCGATGGCTGGGCCACCGTGGCGACGTGACTGGGGACCCGGGGGTTGCACGTCCCCGGGTCCCCAGTCATGCGGCTACTTCTCGGTGACCCCGGCCGAGTCGAACGTCGCCACCTCGTGCATCGCCCTCGCCGTGCTCTGCACCAGCGGGAGCGCGAGCAGGGCGCCCGTGCCCTCGCCGAGGCGGAGGTCGAGGTCGACCAGGGGGCGCAGGCCCAGCTTGTTGAGGGCGGCCACATGGCCTGGCTCGGCGCTGCGGTGGCCCGCGATGCAGGCCGCGAGGACCTCGGGGGCGATGGCGCGGGCGACCAGGGCGGCGGCGCCGGCGCTGACGCCGTCCAGGATCACCGGCGTGCGCAGCGACGCGCCGCCCAGCAGCAGGCCGACGAGCGCTGCGTGCTCGAAGCCGCCGATCGCGGCGAGAACGCCGATGGGGTCGGCCGGGTCGGGCTGGTGGACCTCGAGCGCGCGGCGCACCACCTCGGTCTTGCGGGCCAGCGTCTCGTCGTTGATGCCGGTGCCGCGGCCGGTGACCTCGGCGGGTTCGGCGCCGGTGAAGACGGAGATGAGCGCGGCGGACGCCGTCGTGTTGGCGATGCCCATCTCACCCGTCAGCAGCGCCTTGTTGCCGGCCGCCACGAGATCGCGGGCCGTCTCGATGCCGACCTCGATGGCCTGTTTGGCCTCGTCGCGGGTCATCGCGGGGCCGGTCGTCATGTCCGAGGTGCCTGCGCGGACCTTGCGCGGCAGCAGGCCGGGGGTGGCCGGGAGGTCGGCCGCGACGCCGACGTCGACGACGCACACCTCGGCGCCCACCTGTCCGGCGAAGGCGTTGCAGACCGCGCCGCCGCCGAGGAAGTTGGCGACCATCTGGGCCGTCACCTCCTGCGGCCAGGGGGTGACGCCCTGGGCGTGCACGCCGTGGTCGCCGGCGAAGATCGCGACGGCCGCGGGCTCCGGGATCGGCGGCGGGCACTGCCGGGACAGGCCGGACAGCTGGGCGGAGATGATCTCCAGCATGCCGAGCGAGCCCGGCGGCTTGGTCATCCGCTTCTGCCGCTCCCACGCCTCACCGAGCGCCTTGGCGTCCAGCGGGCGGATCTGGGCGACGGTCTCGGCGAGCAGGTCGTGCGGCTCCTCGCCGGGCAGGGCGCGGCGGCCGTACGTCTCCTCGTGCACGACCCACGACAGCGGGCGGCGCTTGGACCAGCCGGCCTGCATCAGCTCGGGCTCGTCCGGGAACTCGTCGACGTACCCGACGCACAGGTAGGCGATGACCTCCAGGTGCTCGGGCAGCCCGAGCGCGCGGACCATCTCGCGCTCGTCGAAGAAGCTGACCCAGCCGACGCCGAGGCCCTCGGCGCGGGCGGCGAGCCAGAGGTTCTCGACCGCGAGCGCGGCGGAGTACGGCGCCATCTGCGGCTGGGTGTGCCGGCCGAGGGTGTGGCGGCCGCCGCGGGTCGGGTCGGCGGTGACGACGATGTTCACCGGGGTGTCGAGGATGGCCTCGATCTTCAGTTCCTTGAACTGCTTCGCCCGGCCCTTGGGGAGGGACTTGGCGTACGCGTCGCGCTGACGCGTCGCCAGCTCGTGCATGGTGCGCCGGGTGTCGGCCGAGCGGATGACGACGAAGTCCCAGGGCTGGGAGTGGCCGACGGAGGGCGCTGTGTGGGCGGCCTCCAGGACCCGGAGCAGGACCTCGTGCGGGATGGGGTCGCTGCGGAAGCCGTTGCGGATGTCGCGGCGCTCGCGCATGACCTTGAGGACGGCCTCGCGTTCGGCGTCGTCGTAGGCGGGCGCCGCGGGACCGGTGGGCTGTCGCGTCTCTTCGACCACGGCCGTGCTCTCTTCCGCCTGGTCTTCCTGGTCTTCCTGATCGGCGGCCCGGGTGTCCAGGTCGTCCGCGTGCTGTACGAGTTCGGGGCCGCCGTCGCGGGGTGCGGGCACCATGATGACGGGGCCCGGTCCCTCCGCCACGGGCAGCACGATCGGCTGCGGCGGCGTCGGGGCGAGGTGGGGGGTCGTCGGCACCGAGCCCTCGACCTGCACGAACTGGCCCATGGGCGGGTCCGGTACGGGCTCGTGGGGGATGCCGCCCGACAGGACGGCGGCCTCACCCTCGCCGGACGCCGTGGGCTCGACGGGCGTGCGAGCCGGGTCCTCCGCGATCTGTACAGGCTCGGCCTGAGCCTGGGCCCGCAGCTGCGGACCGGCGGGTTCGGCGACGAACGGCGGCTCGGGAGTCTCGGCCGCTACGACCTCTGCCGGGGCCGGTTGCGGATCGACGAGGTTCGGGGCGGCGGCAAGGTCCGGGGCCTGCGGGGCGTCCGGGAACGAGGCCGACGGTTCGGCGACAGCTGCGGCGGCTGCCACCGGTGCCTCTGCGTCGGCCTCCGTCGGAGCGCCTTCGTGCATCGGCTGCTGGGGCGGTGCGAGGCGCGCGTCGGGGACGACAGCTTCGAGGGCCTGCGCCTGCTGCGGGTCCTGAACGGGCTGCTCGACCGGGACGACGGGCTCGCTCGGACGAGCGGCCTGAGCCACGTCCGTGGGCTGCGGGAGCGGTTCGGCGGCTACGGCTGCGGGGGCGCCGTCGATCGGCGCGGCGCCGGCGTCGTCCGGCTGCGGGACGGGTGCGAGATGCTCGGCGTCCTCGAACTGGAGGGCCTGAGCGGCATCCGGTGTGGCCGGGGTGGCATCCACGAGGGCCTGCGCGGCCTCGGGGAACTGGGCGGCCTCGGGAGCCTGCGCGGCCTCGGGGAACTGGGCGGCCCCGGGAGCCTGCGCGGCCTCGGGGAAGTGGACAACCTCGGGCGGGTGGGTCGCTTCGGGAGCGGCGACGGCCTGCGGGGCAAGGGGCTCGGCGACCGGAGCGGGCGCCTCGGGCACAGCACCGTCGAGAACCTGAACCCCCTCCGGAGCGGGAGCGTCGGAGACCTGCGCGACGTCAGGAACGGATACCTCGGGAAGCGGCTCGCTCTGCGGGACGGGGGCGTCGACCACCTGAGCGGCCTCAGCAGCGGGCGTCTCGGGGAGCTGGTCGCCCTCGGAAATGGCGGCGACCTGCCCGGGCTCGGCCACCGGTACCTCGGCGACGTGCGCTTCTTCACTCACGACGGCCTCGGCGACCTCGACGACATCGGCAACCCCGACAGCCTCGGCACCGACCGGAACCTGCCCGATCGCAGCGCCGCCCTCCGGAGCCTCGCCGACCACCGGGACCTGCCCGGCGTCCTGGGCACCGTCCCCGCCGGGCATGGGCCCAGCAGCCGGGACGGCCTCGCTCACCGGCGTGTCCCCGGCTGCCGTACCGGCCGTCGGGACATCGCCTCCATCCGAGACAGGCGGGTCGACGGGCGAGACCTGGTCGCCCTGGGGAGCGGGCACGAACCCTGCGTCCCCCGGAACGGCCCCGTCCCCGGTGACCTCCACGGCACCCGCGGCCACCGGTCCCTGAACCGCGTCCTGACCGGGCACCGCCTCGGCGACGGGCACAGCGACCGCGGCCACCTCGCCACCCGACGGCACCTGACCGTCGTATCCGCTCTCCTGCACTCCGGACGCACCGGCCTCTTGAACCTCGCCCGTCACGGGACCGGCCTCCGTGGCGACCCGCGCCACGACCGCCTGTGCCACGCCCACCGGCGGCTCGGTGGGGACAACCGTTTCGGCAGCCGCCGCCTCGGTGCTCGACGGCACGGGGGCCTCTGCCTGGGCGGGGGCGGGAGCGCCCCAGGGCGCCGCAGGCTGCGGGACCGTGGCGTCGAGGTACTCGGGGCCGGCCGGAGCCAGGCCTGGCTGGCGTACCGGTGTGCCGACGGCGCCGCGGTCGGCGAGTGAGCGGACCGGGCTGGCGGAGGCGTCCGGGGTGGGCGGGCCCAGGTGCAGGGGGCGTCGCGGAGTGATCGGGGGGATCGGCGTCGTGGGTGCCATGGGGGTCGTCGGACCCGGGAGGCGGACGCCGCTGAGGTCGACCGAGCCGCTGTCGCGGCCCGAGATCTCGTGCGGGCCCGGCTCGTGCAGGGTCTCGACCACCGGCTCCGGCATGGGCGGGGCGACCTCGTTGCCCCAGGCCCCTTGGGTGCCGGGCATCAGCAGGTCTTCGTCCTCGGCGGTGGTCTCGGAGAGGTAGGTGTACGTACCGTGCGCCACGGGGGCGCCCGGCTGCTCCACCGTGCCTGCGCTCTCCGGCAGTCCCTCGCCCGGGACCTGGCCGGTGTCGGTCATGCGTACCCCTCGCCCATCGGTTAGTGCTTATACGACCAGCTCACCGGGAGCGGCGCACCGACCGCCCCCGCAGTGAAGAACGAGCGTGCCTGCCCAGCGGCACGAACGACCCGCCTCAAAAAGGCGACAAAGCCATTGAGTGGCATTGTCCTGGCCATTCGACCGTCGCGACAGGCTGATCCGCGACAGGCCGCTGTGGACTGCGCCACGTTGCGCGTCCCCCGGTTCCGCCGTACCACACTCTCCCCAAACGGGGCGTGTTTTTCCGGACATTGACCGACGAAGTGCCGGGCGACCGAGTGCGGTACAACGATCGGCCAGCCTACCGCGCGCGGTACGACAACAGGATCACGGGGACGGGTGGGCGCTCACCCTGTGCGGTCGGGCAGTACCCCGCTGAGCAGGAACGCGACACTCCGCTCGCGCTCCGTCCAGGCCCGCGTGTCGAGTTCGACGGACTGCAGGAGGGCGCACTCGACGTCGTAGCCGTGTTCGGTCAGGCCACGGCCGATGAGTTCGGCGTCGTCACGAGTCTCGGCGTGGGCGACGATGCGCTGCGGGCGCCGGTCGGCGACAGCCGAGACGACGGCCGCTCCCCCGCCGCCGACGCGGACGACGTCCGGCTCGGGGAGGTTCTCCAGGACGTGCGGGGCGGCGCCGTGGACGATCTGGAGCTGGACGCCGAAGGCGCGCGCGTTGGCCTCGGTACGGGTGCAGGCCTGCGGGTCGCGGTCGACGGCGATGACGGCGGCGCCGGCCCGGGCGGCCTCGGTGGCGAAGGCGCCGCTGGCGCAGCCGATGTCCCACACGAGGTCGCCGACGCGGGGGCCGAGCCGGGCGAGTTGGGCCGCGCGCAGCGGTTCGAGTTCGCTCTCGCTCATGAGGCCGCCGTAGGACTCGGCGGGCAGCGTCCAGCCGCGCGGGCCGGTGCCCGGGTCGCGGCCGGCGATCCATCCCCCCTCCGCCGCGGCGACCGTGGCGCCGATGACGATGACGACGTTCGGGTCGCGCCAGGTGTGGTCGGCGGCCTTGTCGGAGGTGACGACGGAGACCTGTTCGCGTTCGGTGCCCAGTTCCTCGCAGATCACGAAGGTGCGGTGGACGCCCTCCATGAGCAGGCCGAGTTCGGCCGGGCCGGCGCCGGGTGAGGTGAGGACGGCGACCTTGGTGTGGGCGCGGCACACATTCACCGCGCGTCGCAGGGTGCGGCGGTGTGCGACGACCACCTGTGCGTCGTCCCAGGGCATGCCGGCCCGGGCGAAGGCGGCCGCGACCGAGGAGACGGCGGGGACGACCTCGACCTCCAGGCCGAACTCGGGTGCGCGCAGGGTCCGTACGACTCCGAAGAAGCCGGGGTCGCCGTCGGCCAGTACGACCGCGGTGCCGCGGTGGCCGGCGATGCGGCGGGCGGCGAGGGCGACGCTGCCGAGGCGGATGCGCTCGGCGGTGGGCGGCACCTCGGGGAGCGCCAGGTGGTGGGCGGCACCGGCCACGAGCGTGGCGGCACCGAGGGCGGAGCGTGCCGCGGCGGTCAGCGGCGAGCCGTCCCAGCCGATCACCGTGACGCGGTCGGCCATCGTCGTCAGTCTCCAGGGTTTGCGCAGGTCGTCGTGGGGGCGCCCGAGGGCGCGCTCCGTGAGCGTACCTGGTCGCCGTTTCGGCGCCCCCGATGCCCGAGGGTTCGTTTCGCGTCAGTTCCACTCGCCGAACGAGGTGAAGCCGCCGCTGTCGGCCAGCTGGTCCCCGGCGCCGTCGAGGTCCTCCGGCAGGAGGCTCCATACGATGAAGTCGGTGCGTACATCGGCCCAGGTGCCGTCGTCCCTGCGGACGTGCGCTATGCACGCGCCCCGCAGGACGCCCTCGCTGATGCAGCCGATCTTCTGGGCGACCTGCTGGGAGGCGGTGTTGTCAGCGGCCGTGCGCAGCTCGATGCGCTCGAACTTCTGGTCGGTGAACAGCCATTGGGCGATCGCGAGCGCGGCCTCGGAGGCGTAGCCCTCGCCGCGGGCCCAGGGGGCGACGATGTACGACAACTCGGTGGCGCGCACATGCCAGTTCGTCTTGGCCAGCTGGACGACGCCGACCAGGCGCTGGGTGAGGAACTCGGTGACGGCGAGGTCGAGTCCGCGGCCGGTTTCCCGCTCCGCCGGGGCGTACTCGGCGATCCAGTTGCGGGCGCCCTCCTCGGTGAAGGGCTGGGGGACGTCGGTCCAGGCGCCGACCTGTTCGTCGTTCATCATCTCGGCCAGCGCGGGCACGTCGTCCTCGTCGAGGGGACGCAGCACCAACCGCTCCGTGCTGATGGAGATGTTGGGGAAGGTGCTAGTCATGCGACGCTCCGTAACCTTCGACGAACGTTCAAGGCCTGCTGAACTGCCCAGCATGCAGCATGAAAGCACTGAACTGCACCACGGGGTCCACACCAAGTGAAGGAGTGGACCCCGTGCGTGGCGATACGCGGTAAACGCACCGTCAGATAACGCTTGACCTCTTAGAACGCCGCGACGACCGCGCCGTCGTACTTGTCCGCGATGAACTTCTTCACCTCGGGCGAGGTGAGCAGCGTCGCGAGCTTCTTGACCCTCGGGTCGTCCTCGTTGCCCTTCTTGACGGCGAGGAAGTTGCCGTACGGGTTGTCCTTGGGCGACTCGGCGGCGATGGCGTCCTTGGCCGGGCTGAGGTCGGCCTCCAGGGCGTAGTTGCCGTTGATGACCGCGGCGTCGACGTCACCGAGGGAGCGCGGCAGCTGGGCCGCCTCGAGCTCCTTGAACTGGAGGTTCTTGGGGTTGGAGGCGATGTCCTTGGGGGTCGCTGCGTAGCCGGCGCCCGCCTTGAGCTCGATCACGCCATTGGCTTCGAGCAGCTTCAGCGCGCGGGCCTCGTTGGTGGTGTCGTTCGGCAGGGCGATCGAGGCGCCCTTCTTCAGGTCCGTCAGCTTCTTGACGCCCTGGGAGTACACGCCGAGCGGCTCCAGGTGCACCGTGGCGTTCGGCACGGCGACGATGTCGGTGCCGTTCTTCTTGTTGAAGTCGTCCAGGTACGGCTGGTGCTGGAAGTAGTTGGCGTCGACCTCACCCTGCTGGACGGCGGTGTTCGGCGTCACGTAGTCGGTGAACTCCTTGACCTCGAGTTCGAGGCCGGCCTTCTTGGCGAGGTTGTCCTTGACGTAGGTGAGGATCTCGCCCTGCGGGGTGGGAGTGGCGGCGACCTTAAGCGGGGCGCTCGTGTCGGAACCGGAGTCCTTGTCCGAGCCGCAGGCGGAGAGCCCGAGGGTGAGGGCTCCGGCGGCGAGGACGGCAGTGGTGATCTTGGCGGTGTTACGCACGAAAAGTGCCTTTCCTTATGGGTGGTGCGACCCCGACATGGGTGTTCGGGGGGATCAAGGGGAGCCGGACCGGATTCAGACGGTCTTGCTCGTGGCCGTCGACGCCTTCAGCAGCCGCAGCTTCGGCGCCGGGCCCGACTGGCCGCCGCGGCGGTGCAGGGAGCGGGCCGCGTAGTCGCCGGCGAACTGGATGAGGGAGATGACGACGGCGAGGATCGCGACGGTGAGCCACATCAGCTCGGTCTCGAAGCGCTGGTAGCCGTAGCGGATGGCGATGTCGCCGAGGCCGCCGGCGCCGACCGTGCCGGCCATGGCGGAGTAGCCGATGAGGGCGACGACGGTGGTCGTGGTGCTGGCGATGACGGACGGCAGGGACTCGGGTACGAGGACCTTGCGCACGATGGTCCAGGTGTTGCCGCCCATCGACTGCACGGCCTCGACGAGTCCGCCGTCCACTTCGCGGACAGCCGTCTCAACCAGGCGTGCGAAGAAGGGGATCGCGCCGATCGCGAGCGGCACGATGGCGGCCTCGCGGCCGATGGTCGTCCCGGTGATCGAGCGCGTGAAGCCCATCAGCGCGACCATCAGGATGATGAACGGCATCGAGCGGGCGACGTTCACGACCTGCCCGATCACCTTGTTGGCGACGACGTTCTGGAGCAGTCCGCCCCGGTCGGTGAGGACGAGGAGGATGCCCAGCGGAAGTCCGGCGACGACGGCGATCAACGTGGACCAGCCGACCATGTAGAGGGTGTCCCAACACGCCTGCTCCAGCAGGGGCTGCATCTCGGACCAGGTCACTTGGCGCCTTCCTTCAGCAGAACGGGCTCCTGGCCCAGTACGTCGATCTGCAGGCCCTGTTCGCGCAGGAAGCCGATCGGCACGACGTTGTCCTCGTAGCGGCCGGGCAGTTCGATGCGCATCCGGCCGACCTGGAGGCCGCCGACGGTGTCGATGGCGGCGCCGAGGATCGAGATGTCGATGTTGTAGGTCCGCGACAGCTGGGAGATGACCGGCTGGGTGGCGGCCTCGCCGTGGAAGGTGACGTCGACGACGGTGCGGTCGTCGCCGGTGGCCTCGCCGCCCACCGGGAAGAGCGCGGAGGCGAGTTCCGAGCCGGGGGTCGCGAGCAGCTCGCTGACCGTGCCGGACTCGACGATGCGGCCCTGCTCCATCAGCGCGGCGGAGTCGCAGATCGACTTCACGACGTCCATCTCGTGCGTGATGAGCAGGACGGTCAGGCCCAGCTGCCGGTTCAGGTCGCGCAGCAGCTGGAGGATGGAGCGGGTGGTCTCCGGGTCGAGGGCGCTGGTGGCCTCGTCGGAGAGCAGCACCTTGGGGTCGCCGGCCAGGGCGCGGGCGATGCCGACGCGCTGCTTCTGGCCGCCGGAGAGCTGGGCGGGGTAGGCCTTGGCCTTGTCGGCCAGTCCGACCAGGTCGAGCAGTTCGAGCGCCTTGCGGGAGCGCTCCTTGCCCGACGTGCCGAGGATCTCCAGCGGAAGCTCGACGTTGTCCTGCACCGTCCGCGAGGACAGCAGGTTGAAGTGCTGGAAGACCATGCCGATACGGCTGCGTGCCTGCCGCAGCTCCTTGCCGGCGCGGGGTCCGCGTCCGGCCAGGGCGGTGAGGTCCTGTCCGGCGACGGTCACCGTGCCGGCGGTGGGGCGCTCCAGCAGGTTGACGCAGCGGATGAGCGAGGACTTGCCGGCGCCGGACTGGCCGATGACGCCGTACACCTCGCCTTCGCGGACGTGCAGATCGACGCCGTCCAGGGCGGTGACCTCACGGCCGCGCGAGCGGTAGACCTTGGTCAGGCCTGATGTCGTGATCACTGGGGTTTTCCGTCACTGTCGAGTACGCGGGCGTGGGTGTGCCCTGGTACGGGAGGGAAGTCATGCGCGGGCAACTCGGTCACGTACGGCATCAGGCGTACGGACGTGCCACGGCGGCTCGCTTCGGGGCGCGAGGCTCAGAGTGGTGCGGGGGCCCTCTAGAAGGCGCGCATTCGACACATACAACGAGCACCGGGCGTCATGGTCGCCTCGGTCGCAAGGGTGCGGCAGCTCGTCGTGGTCATGCGATCAGTAAAACAGACGTACTGCGGTGACCAAGAACCGCTGTCCGCATTGCGGACAGCGGTGGACGCCCCTCAGCCGCGGACGGAGATCTCCACTCCCCCGTCGTTGACCAGCGCGGACAGGGCCGACAGGTCCTTCACCACCAGATCGGCGTCGACCTCGTGGGCCTGGTGGGTTGTGGTCAACGCCACGGTGGTCATCCCGGCGGCGCGGCCGGCCGCGAGACCTGCGGGGGCGTCCTCGAAGACGACGCAGTCGGCCGGCTCGACGCCCAGTTCGCGGGCGGCGAGGAGGTAGGGCTCGGGGTCGGGCTTGCCGCGGGTGATGTCGTCGGCGGTGATCATGGTCTTCGGGAGGATGCCGACGGCGTCGAGGCGGGCCTCGGCGAGGCGGCGGGTGGCGGAGGTGACGACGGCCCAGCGGTCGGCGGGCAGCGAGTCGAGGAACGCCCTGGTGCCGGGGAGCAGGTGCACGCCCCCGTTCGGTACGTCCTCCACCTCCAGGCTCTCGATCCGGGCGAGGGCCTCCGGCACGACGTCGGCGGGCAGCAGTTCGGCGACTATCTCGACGGCCGGGCGCCCGTGCAGCTCGACCCTGCCGAACTCCTCCGTGATCCCGTACTCCGCGGCCCACCGGGCCCAGCAGCGGTCCACGGAGTCGAGGGAGGAGACCAGGGTGCCGTCGTTGTCGAACAGGAGAGCGCGTGCGTGGATCGTCATGGTCTAGACCCTACGGCGCCCGCCGGAGCTTGCCGGACACGGCCTCGGGCGTCGATCATGCAGGCATGAGACCGGAGGTGGCGGCCTTCGTGGCCGACGGCGAGTTGCCCAGTGGGTACGACGACGGGGACGAGATCGATCGTCGAGTCGAGCAGTTGGACGCCATCGCCCGGCCGGTGACGGGCGAGGAGGCCCGTGCGCTGGCGGACTGCTTCGGCCCCGACGACTGCCACGGCGTGGCCTGGTCGCTGCTGCACCTGATCGAGACGGGGCCGAACCCGGTGTTCACCGTCCGGCCGGAACCCGATGCGAACGAGTGGCGGCACAGGTTGTGGCAGCGATGCGTGAACAGCGGCCTCGTCGCCGACGAACCGGCCGGCTGACCGCCGTCGGCCGGCCGCCGGGGGCGGCCGCATCGGGCCTTTTGGGCCGTAATAGGCTCGCCGCATGTTTGATGCCCTGACGCTGGTGACCGGGGTCGCCGCGCTGTTGCTCGCCGCCTGGTGCGGCTGGGCGGCCTACCGTGACCAGGCGACGAAGGACTGGCACTTCATCGGGATGGCCGTGGTGACGGTACTGGCCCTGGTGCAGCTGGTGGTCGGGATCGTCCTGCTGGCGCGGGGCGAGAAGCCGGAGCAGGGCACGACGATCTTCGTGGCGTATCTGCTGGGGTCGTTCGCGTGCATCCCGGCCGCGGGCTTCATGTCGCTGGCCGAGCGGTCCAAGTGGGGTTCGGTGACGGTCGCCGCCGGCGGTGTGGTGCTGGCCGTGCTGGAGGTGCGGCTCTATGACATCTGGGGAGGCTGAGGTGGCCGTGACGGAAGAGAAGCCGACGCGACTGATCAGCGGGCCGGGCATCCTGCTGGTGTGGCTGTACGGCGTGATGGTCGTCGGGGCGGTGTCGCGCTCGGCGTACCAGATCGCGACGGAGTTCGACCGGGCGCCGCTCGCCTACTCGCTGTCGGCGGTGGCGGGGCTCGTGTACGGATTCATCACGTACACGCTCGTCAGGGGCGGCGAAAGGGCCCGCAAGGCGGCGCTGGTGTGCTGCGCCGCCGAGCTCGCGGGCGTTCTGATCGTCGGCACCTGGACCCTGGTGGAACCCTCGGCGTTCCCCGACGCGACCGTCTGGTCCGACTACGGCATGGGGTATCTGTTCATCCCCGTACTGCTGCCCCTGTCGGCCCTGTACTGGCTCCGCAAGGCACGAACCGTCAAGCAGTAGCCGCGTAGGTGCCCGCCGCCTTCTCCAGGACGACCATCGGGACGCCGTCCGCGCCCTTCGACGTGCCCACCGCCTCGTAGCCGACCTTGCGGTACAGCCGTAGGTTGCCCTCGCTGCGGTGGCCCGCTTCCAGGCGGAACCGCTTGGCGCCGCGCTGTTCGGTCAGGGCGGCTTCCGCGGCGCGCAGGAGGCGGGCGCCGATGCCGTGGCCCTGGAGGCGGGGGTGGACGCAGAGCTTGCCGATGGCGGCCGAGCCGTCCTCGGTGACGCTGCCGCGGACGGAGCCGACCACCTCCTCGCCGAGCCGGGCCACGAAGACGCAGTCCGCGGTCACCTCGGCCCGGACCGAGTCCAGGGTTTGAACGAGCGGGTCGATGCGGTAATTGCCATACAGCGCCGCTTCGCTCTGGAAGCACAGGTACTGCAACCTGAAGATCTGCTCCGCGTCCTGCACGGTCGCCGCAGAGATGGTCACGCTCATGCCCATGTGCGCACGCCTCCCGCTCACCTGATCGCCTGTCGTCCCCCACTCCTATCCCCGCGTACTCCGGGCCGCAACCTCCGGTGTGAGCAATCGGCGCAGACATCCCAGGCATCTGGAACGTTCCGGGCCGAGACTGCCCTGTGAGATACCCAACTCCCCCGCGATTTCCCGGTATGTCAGGTCGTTCGGGGAGAGCAGTGCCTCCACGAGTCGGGGGCAGCGGCCGGGCAGGCGCCGCACGGCGTCCCGCAGGTCCCGGCGGCGGGCGGCCGCGAGGGCGAGGTGTTCGGGGTCGTGGCGATCGGTGTCGGCGGCGGGTTCGCTCTCGCTCCCGTAGGGCCGCTCACGATTCGTCGTACGACGGCTTCGGCGCGCCTCGGAGCGCACGGCCCTGCGCAGCCAGCGGTGCGGGTCCACGGGCGGGCCGTCGGCGTCGAGTCTTTCCAGCAGGCGCAGCCAGACCGCCTGTTCGAGGTCGCCCGGCTCCGCTCCGGAGGCGGGCGCCTCGGCGCGGGCCTCCGCGACGAGCAGCGGGCGCAGGGCGGCAACCAGGTCGTCCGTCATATGCGGCACGACGCGGCCGCCCGGGCACGGGGTTGCCCGGGCGGCCGACAGTCACCCCAACCGGGGCGCGGGTCTCAGCCGTTGACGAAGTCCTCGCGGGCCAGCAGGCCCGTGTCGGGGTTGTCGGTGAAGACACCGTCGATGCCGGTCGCGAAGTACGTCCGGTAGGCGCCGAAGACGTCGCCGTAGGCGTCCGCGTCGGTGCCCTTGCGGAAGTTCGCGGGCAGGAAGGGGTTCTCGTTGCGCATCGTGTAGGGGTGCAGGATCAGGCCGACCTTGTGCGCGTCCGCCACCAGCGTCGTCGGCCTGGTGAGGTTGCCGGCCGCGTCCTTCGGGATGACCAGGTCCAGGGTGGGGCCGATGCCCTGGGCGTAGGAGGCGATCTCGCGCAGGCCGGCCGGCTTGACCAGGTCGGCGACGGTGCGCGGGTCACCCGTCTCGACGAAGTCCCAGGGACGGGTCGTCGCGCCGGAGAGCAGGACCACCAGCGGGTTGTCGACCAGCTTGTTCATGCGCTGGATGCTGGTCGGCTCGAAGGACTGGATGATGACCGGCGAGTTCCGCTTGTCCCTGCCGTACTTGTGCAGCACCTTGGCGACCCGCTCCTCCAGGGCGAGGCCCTGCTTGCGGAAGTAGGTGGGGTGCTTGAGCTCGGGGTAGATCCAGACCTGCTTGCCGCGCTTGCGGGTCTGCTCCTCCTGCCACTTCAGGACCTCTTCGAAGGTCGGGATCTCCCAGCGACCGTTGTAGAGGGTGTTGTGCGGGCGGTTCGCCGGGATGCGCTCGGTCGCGCGCAGGGTCTTCAGCTCGGCGAGCGTGAAGTCCTCGGTGAACCAGCCGGTCGTGGCGACGCCGTCGAGGGACTTCGTCTTCTTGCGGTCGGCGAACTCGGGGTGGTCCGCGACGTCGGTCGTGCCGCCGATCTCCGGCTCGTGCCGGCAGACGAGATGGCCGTCCTTGGTGGGCACCAGGTCACCCGCCTCGACGATGTCGGCGCCCATATCGAGGGCCAGCTGGTAGGAGCCCAGCGTGTGCTCGGGCCGGTAGCCGCTCGCGCCGCGATGGCCGATGATCGTCGGCTTGGGCAGGCTCTTCACGCCACCGCTCACGCCACCGCCTCCGTGCCGGGCCTCCGCGGCCCTCGCCGTACCGGACAGGCCGAGGACCGCACTGCCCGCGCCGAGCACGGCCGCGCCGAGAAGCCTCCGCCGACCGGTCTCGGCCGTCTGCTCGTTCTCCTGGGTTCCCATGAGCGCCCTTCCTGCCTTCTCCTCATCGATGCGCGCCGATCGTAGGTGCGCGTCCATGACAGGTGGGAGACCCGGGGCGTAACTCGCGGGGGACTCCGGATGTCGCGTGAGAAGGGCGAGGTGACGACGCGTCGGATTCACCGCGGACCTGCGGGGCACTCGCACGGAGCGCCCGTGAGCGATGTCCGTCACATCATTGCGTGCGCGTTACGGACGGTCGACGGCGCGTCACCGCAGGTAAACGTGGGTCAACGGCGAGTAAGACCTGAGTGAAGTCGGCCCACCCGATGTGCGGGACCCCCTGAACCGCGAGTATCGTCCTCACCTGCACAGACTTCTACGAATCCCTTGACACCGGAGGGCCCGTTGTCCCGCTTCGCGCTCATCAAGGCAGTGCTCGGACCGATCATGCGCCTGATGTTCCGCCCACAGGTGGAGGGCGCGGAGCACATCCCGGGTGACGGTCCGGTCATCCTGGCCGGCAACCACCTCACCTTCATCGACTCGATGATCCTCCCGCTGGTCTGCGACCGTCAGGTCCTCTTCATCGGCAAGGACGAGTACGTCACCGGCAAGGGCTTCAAGGGCCGCCTGATGGCCTGGTTCTTCACCGGCGTCGGCATGATCCCGGTGGACCGGGACGGCGGCCGGGGCGGCGTCGCGGCGCTGATGACCGGGCGCCGGATCCTGGAGGAGGGTCAGGTCTTCGGCATCTACCCCGAGGGCACGCGCTCGCCCGACGGGCGGCTGTACCGGGGGCGCACCGGCATCGCGCGCCTCACGCTGATGACCGGGGCGCCGGTCGTCCCGTTCGCCATGATCGGCACGGACAAGATCCAGCCGGGTGGGGCGGGGATGCCCCGGCCGCGGAAGGTGACGGTGCGGTTCGGGGAGGCGATGGAGTTCTCCCGGTACGAGGGGATGGATCGCGACCGGTATGTGCTGCGGGCCGTGACCGACTCCGTGATGGCTGAGGTCATGCGGTTGTCGGGGCAGGAGTACGTGGACATGTATGCGAGCAAGGCCAAGGAAGCGGCGTAGCTCCGCTGGTTCGGCCGGGTGGGTTCGTCGGCTGTCGGCTGTCTGTCGGCCGCGGGTCCGTCGTGGCTTGTCGCGCAGTTCCCCGCGCCCCTTCGGGGCGCCACTCGGGCGGGCCGCCTGAGTGGCGCCCCGCCGTTCGTGTACTCCGCTACGAAGCCGTGTTCTCCAGGCGTTGGCCGCGCAGGAGGAACCATGCCGCCACCGCCGCTGCCAGCAGTACGGCCGCCCCGGCTCCCGACGCCAGGGCGAGGCCGTCGACGAAGGAACTGCGGGCCGCGTCCAGCATCGCCTCGGACGTCTGCGCCGGCATTCCGGCCGCCGCTTCCACCGCGCCGCCCAGTGACTCGTGGGCCTCGGCCGGCGTACCCGTCGGGCCCGTGAAGTCCCGGTAGACGCCCGTCACGATCGAGCCCAGCACGGCGATACCCAGGGCCGCGCCCAGCTCGTACGCCGTCTCGGAGACGGCGCTCGCCGCGCCCGCCTGCTCCTTCGGTACGGAGGACAGGATCACGTCGGACGTCACGGTGAAGGAGAAGCCCGCGCCGATGCCGACGACCAGGAGGGCGGCGCCGAGCAGGGGATAGCCCGTCGTGCGGTCGATCACCGTGAGCGCGGCCAGGGCGAGGCCGATCCCCGCGAGGCCGCCGGAGACCACGAGCCGTACCGAGAAGCGGCGGGCCGCGCGGCCGGCGATCAGACCGGCCACGACCGCGCCGATCGCGGCGGGCAGTTCGGCCAGACCCGCCTCGAACGGACCCCTGCCCTGCACGAGTTGCAGGAACTGGGAGAGGAAGAAGACCAGGCCGGACAGGCCGAGGATGGTGAGCAGGTCGGCCAGCACCGCGCCGCTGAAGCCGCGGCTGCGGAACAGCCGCATGTCGAGCAGCGGGGCCGGCAGGGTGAGCTGGCGGCGTACGAAGCCGTACAGCGCGGCCGCGCCCAGCAGGCCCGCGGCGAGCATGATCCAGGTGAAGCCGACCGCGGCCGCCTCCTTGACGGCGTACACCACGCCGATCATGCCGACGAGCGACAGGACGACGCTGATCATGTCCCAGGGACCGGGGTTCGGGTTGCGCGACTCCGGCAGCAGCTTGATGCCGACGACGACCAGGACCGCCATCACGGGCAGGTTGATCAGGAAGACCGAGCCCCACCAGAAGTGTTCGAGCAGGAAGCCGCCGACGATCGGGCCGACGGCGGTACCGGCGGACGCGGTCGCGCCCCAGATGCCGATGGCGAGGCTGCGCTCGCGCGGGTCGTGGAAGAGGTTGCGGATCAGGGCGAGCGTGGCCGGCATCAGGGTGGCGCCGGCGACACCGAGCAGTGCGCGCGCGACGATCATCATCTCCGGCGTCGTCGCATAGGCGTTGAGCACGGATATCGCGCCGAACGCCGTGGCGCCGACGAGCAGGATCCGCTTGCGGCCGATGCGGTCGCCGAGGCTGCCCATCGAGACGAGCAGACCGGCGATCACGAAGGAGTAGACGTCGCCTATCCACAGGAGCTGGGTGCCGGAGGGCTTCAGGTCCTCGCTGATGTAGGGGGTCGCGAGGCCGAGGACGGTCGCGTCGACGGCCACCAGCAGCACGGCGAGCACGAGGACGGACAGCGCCAGCCAACGACCGGGACGCTTGGTCACCGCCTCGGTCGTGGTCTCCCCATGCTGCAGGGTGCTGGTCATGATTCCTCTCTCCGGATTGCGCCGCCGAGCAGCAACTCGACGATCATGTGGGTGAAGTCGTTGCGGGCGACCCGGCCTTCCGCGACCGCCCAGGCCGCAGAGCCCAGGAGGCCGTAGAGCGCCTCGGTGAGCCAGAGCGGGCTGAGGTCGATACGGAACTCGCCGCTTTGCTGGCCGCGCCTGAAGAGCGCGGCGATCCGGTCGTCGATGCGCGCCCAGCCCGCGTTCTGCTGCTCGCCCTCGAACAGCTGGTTCTCCGTGTAGAGGAAGGCGAGCAGTCCGGCCGCGGGCTCGATCTCGCGGACCAGCCGGTGCACGGCGTCACTCGCCGGCCCCTCGTCCAGCCGCGCGGCGTCCACCGCGGCCTCGCACTCCGCGATGCCGAGCGACTCCAGCGCCCGCACGAGCGCGTCCCGCCCGGCGAACTGCCGGTGCAGTGTGGCGCGGCTGATACCGGCGGCTTTGGCGACCTCGTCCATGGTCGCGGTGGATTTACGGGTCAGCAGGGCGGCGGCAGCGCGCAGCACGTGGTCACGATCGACGGCCATGAGACAACCATAGCCCATGTGAGACATCATTGTCTCATTCAAGGCATGCGAAGCTCACGGTCTCCTGCATGCAGGGTGTCTCAGTGCCAGGGCAGCTGCCCGCGCCGCCCCCAGTACGCGCCCGGCTCCTCCACCAACGCCGCCAGGCTCTCCAGCTGATCCTCGTCGAGGTCCACGACGGCGGCATGCAGGTTGGACGCGAGCTGTACGGTCGTCGCGGCGCCGGAGAGGACCACGCCGGCCCAGGGCTGGCGCAGGACCAGAGCGAGGGCGACGGCGTCGCAGCCGAGAGACGTTTCCTCGGCGACCGCCTTGAGCGCGTCCGGCGCGTACGGGTCCGCCAGCCGCCCGTTGGCCATGCCCTCCTTGACGATCACCGTGAGCCCGGCGTCATGGGCCTCGGCGAGTGCGGGGGCGGCCGAGGTCTCCAGGGCGTTGTACGTCGACTGGACGGTGCGGAAGAGGGGCTCGCCGTCGACGGTCACCGCGAGGGCGGCGCGGATGGCGTCGGCCTGGGCGGGGCCGCTGGTGGAGAAGCCGATGGTGAGGCCGGCGGCCGCGGCCTCGGCCAGCCTGGCGTGGAGGTCCTTGTCGGTGAGGGCGGGGCTGTCCGGGGTCACCGAGTGGATCTGGTAGAGGTCGAGCCGGTCGCCGAGCAGGGCGTCGGTCTCGGCGCGCTGGCGTTCGTAGGTCTGGAGGCTGTGGTCCTTGACCTCGTGCTTCTCGGCGTCGGTGGTCCAGTCGGCGGTGTAGGTGTAGCCCCATTTGCTGCCTACGACGATGTCGTCGATGTCGGGGCGGGCGTTCAGCCAGTCCGCCAGGAACGCCTCGGAACGGCCGTAGGAGCGGGCCGCGTCGAAGTAGCGGACGCCCTGGGCGTAGGCGGCGTCGAGGAGTTCGTGGGTGCGGGTGCGCAGCGCTTCGGCACTGCGGTTGTCTCCGAGGTCTTGGTCGCGGCCGAGGTTGATGTAGCCGGGGCGGCCGACGGCGGCGAGGCCGAGTCCGATGTGGCAGGTGGGGGTTGTCGCGGTGGCCAGTCGGGCGAAGGGCATCGCGGGCTCCGTTCGGTCGGGTCCGGTACGGCTGTCGACCAACGTAACCCGCGATGACCTTCGCTTCAGAGCTCGGGTTGTGCGGTGTTGTGGCGAGTGCGGGATCGTCCTGGCTTGTCGCGCAGTTCCCCGCGCCCCTGGGGGCGCTGCCCTAGCGCGCCTTCTTGGCTGTCGCCCACTCGTGCTGCGCCGCCACGTCCCGCTTCACCTCTGCCAGCTGTACCGCCACCGCACTCGGTGCCGTACCCCCACGGCCGTTGCGGGACGCCAGCGCTCCCGGCACGTTGAGCACTGTCCGCACCTCCGGCGTCAGGTGGGCACTGATCTTCGCGAACTGTTCGTCCGTCAGGCCGTCCAGTTCCTTCCCCTCGGCCTCGGCCACCTTCACGCACTCGCCGGCGACCTCGTGGGCCACCCGGAAGGGGACGCCCTGTTTGACCAGCCACTCGGCGATGTCGGTGGCGAGGGAGAAGCCGGCCGGGGCCAGTTCCTCCATGCGCTCGCGGTGGACGGTGAGGGTCGCCATCATGCCGGTGAAGGCGGGGAGCAGGACCTCCAGCTGGTCGCAGGAGTCGAAGACCGGCTCCTTGTCCTCCTGGAGGTCGCGGTTGTAGGCGAGGGGGAGGGCCTTCAGGGTCGCCATGAGACCCGTCAGGTTGCCGATCAGGCGGCCGGACTTGCCGCGCGCCAGCTCGGCGATGTCCGGGTTCTTCTTCTGCGGCATGATCGACGAGCCCGTGGAGAACGCGTCGTGCAGGGTCACGAAGGAGAACTCCTTCGTGTTCCAGATGATGACCTCCTCGGCGATCCGGGAGAGGTTCACACCGATCATCGCGGTGATGAAGGCGAACTCGGCGACGAAGTCACGGGAGGCCGTGCCGTCGATCGAGTTGGCGGCCGAACCGTGCTCGAAGCCGAGGTCCTTCGCCACCGCCTCCGGGTCCAGACCGAGGGAGGAACCCGCGAGGGCGCCCGAGCCGTACGGCGAGACGGCCGTCCGCTCGTCCCACTGGCGCAGCCGCTCGGCGTCCCGGGACAGGGACTGGACGTGTGCCAGGACGTGGTGGGCGAAGAGCACCGGCTGAGCGTGCTGGAGGTGGGTGCGGCCGGGCATGGCCACGTCCGGGTGAGCTTCCGCGAGGCCGACCAGCGCGTCCTGGAGGTCCGCGATCAGGCCGCCGATGACGCGGGCGTGGTCGCGCAGGTACATCCGGAAGAGGGTCGCGACCTGGTCGTTGCGGGACCGGCCGGCGCGCAGCTTGCCGCCCAGGTCCGGGCCGAGGCGCTCCAGCAGGCCCCGCTCCAGCGCGGTGTGGACGTCCTCGTCGGCGATCGTGCCCACGAAGTCGCCGGCGGCCACGTCCGCCTCCAGCCGGTCGAGACCGGCGATCATGCGCTGCAGTTCGTCCTCGGTGAGCAGCCCCGCCTTGTGCAGCACGCGCGCGTGGGCACGCGAACCGGCGATGTCGTAGGGCGCCAGCCGCCAGTCGAAGTGGACGGACGCGGACAGCTTGGCCAGGGCCTCGGCGGGACCGTCGGCGAAACGGCCGCCCCAGAGCCGTACGTCACCGCTGTTGCTGCTCACTCGCTGTGCTCCTCGGGAGGGTCCGGGTGTGGCACCGCCTCCTCGTGGCGTGAACGAGGAGGCGGTCGTCAGGCTAGTGCGCAGTCACCACGCTCACCATGCATTGACCTGCATGAGTATGCAGAGGTCTGCATGATTCGTCAATTCGGACGGCTGGTGACGGAAATTCGAGCCGCCCATTGAACGCGAGAAACCGCTTTCCCGTACTTCTCGCCGAACGCAGGCGCCGCGTTCGTCAACGACGACACCTCGAACCCGAGTGAGGCATCCGCATGTCCAGGGCCCTTCCGAAGTACAACAAGCGTCGCGTCACGTTCATCGGCGGCGCCGCCGCGGTGGCGCTGTCCGGCACGGTGATCGCCGGGTTCGCCCTCGCCGGGGAGACGACCGCGTCCTCGAAGAGCGGCGGCACGAACGCCCGGACGCTGGCCGGACCCGGCACCGTCTCGTGCCCCGACGTGAAGTCGAAGCTGCCGGCCGTCCCCGCGACCGCGAAGGCCGAGATCGACCGCAACCTCGCGCTGCTCAACACGCAGATCCAGGAGGCGAACAAGCGGCTGGTGGACACCGTGGGCCAGGGCGGGCCCAACTTCGTCCAGAACGCCATCCTTGGCCCCCTCAAGGACAAGCGGGTGGCGACGATCAACCGCATGGCGACAGCCATCGGCCGCACGGCCGCCAGACCGCAGGGCCTGGACTCGCTGGCGCCGTGCACCCTCAACGCGAACGGGAGCGCGGCCGCTCCGGCCCCGACCCCGACGCAGCAGGCAGGCGGCAACACGGGAAACAGCGGCAACACCGGGAACGCGGGCAACACGGGCACGGGCAACACAGGTAATGCCAACGCCGCGGGCGCCATCTCCTGCCCGGACGTGAAGTCGAAGCTCCCGGCGGTCCCCGCGACCGCGAAGGCCGAGGTCGACCGCAACCTCGCCCTGCTCAACACCCAGATCCAGGAGGCGAACAAGCGGCTCGCGTCCTCGGTCGGCCAGGGCGGGCCCAACTTCGTCCAGAACGCCATCCTCGGCCCTCTGAAGGACAAGCGGGTGTCGACGATCGACCGCATCGCCATCTCCATCGGCCGTACGGCGGCCAAGCCGCAGGGACTCGGTTCCCTGGCCGCCTGCACGCTCACCAAGTGAGGTGACAGGCAGCCATGGCCGCCCGTTGGCACGCCGGCCGGGGCGGCCATGGTGACGCCAAGGTGACGTCAAATGGACCCCGCAATTCCTTAGACAGGCGAACGATCCCCGTCCATACTCGGTGGACGTGGGAAAAACTCATGAGCGCATAGACGGCAGGCTCCGCACCTTCATCGAAGAGCAGCCACTCTTCTTCACCGCCACCGCGCCGCTGTCGGCCGACGGGACGGTCAACCTCTCCCCCAAGGGCCTCAAGGGCTCCTTCGCGATCCTCGACGAACTCACGCTGGCCTACCTCGACTTCGCCGGCTCCAACGCCGAGACCATCGCGCACCTGCGGGAGAACGGCCGCATCACCCTCATGTGGTGCGCCTTCCAGGGGCCGCCCAACATCGTGCGGGTGCACGGCCAGGGTGAGGCGGTCTTCCGCGACGACCCGCGGTTCAAGGAACTGCTCGGCCACTTCCCCGACATCGACCCGTCCCTGCACGGCCTGCGTGCGATCGTCGTCGTGCGGGCCGAGCACATCCGCGACTCCTGCGGATACGCGGTCCCCTTGATGACGTACGACGAGGACCGCGACCTGCACGGCAAGCGGTTTGCCCGGGAGGACGACGACTCCCTCAGCGCGTACTTCGCCAAGAAGGACTACATCGCGAGCAGCCTGGATGGCCTACCCGGGCTGCCGTTGCCGCTGCCCCCGTCTAGCGTCTGAGCCATGCGCCCCGGTGTCGTCGCCCTCGCGTCCGCGTCCCTCCTCGTGCTCGGCGCCGCGCCGGGCGAAGGACCGCCGCGGCCACTGCCCGCGCGCATGGCCGACACCGGGGGCGGCACCCAGCTGATCACCGCCGTCGCGCACCGGGCCCGCTCGACGTCGGGGACGGTCACCTGGTGGAACCGGATCGACGGGCGCTGGGTGAAGGCCGGTTCTGCGTCGGCCCGGTTCGGGGCGAAGGGGCTCGTCCGGGGGACGAAGCGCCGTCAGGGCACGAACACGACGCCGACGGGCCTGTACGGGCTGCCGTACGCCTTCGGTATCGACAAGGCGCCGCGCGGGACGGCGTACAAATACCGCCGTGTCCACAAGAACTCCTGGTGGTGCCAGGACAACGACTCCCGCGTCTACAACCGCTGGACCGAGCCGCGGGCGCGCGACTGCCGGGCCGCCGAGTCCGAGCACCTGATCTCGTACGGGGCGCTGTACGCGCACGCGCTGGTCATCGGCTTCAACTACGAGCGTCCGGTGAAGGGGCGCGGCGCCGGGATCTTCCTCCATGTGAAGGGGCGTGGGGCGACGGCCGGTTGTGTGTCGGTGCCCGCGGACGCCATGCGGCGCATCCTCAACTGGGCCGAACCGCTGCGGAAACCGCACATCGCGATCGGCACGGCGAACGGGCCGACAGCGATCACCCGGTACTGAGCGAATACCGCTGAACACACGGACCTCCCCGCACGTATCTCTGGGCCAAGGGACCACGCCCACGCACTCCCCTTGCTCCCGTCCCCGGAGGAACCGTGACCACCACGCTCGCGGGCGGCCGTGCCGCCCGACGCCAGACGATGCGCCGCATCCGCCCGCGCCGCTCCCCGGCCGTACCGTTGGTGATCGCCCTATGGGCGGGCGCGGCGGCGGTGCTGTGGCTGTGGTGGGACAACACGCCGTCCCTCGCGGACAACACCGCCAAGATCATCGCCGCGGGCCGGATCACCGGTCTGCTCGCCGGCTACCTGATGGCGCTCGTGGTGCTCCAGATGGCGCGGGTGCCCGCGCTGGAGCGGCGGGTGGGCTCGGACCGGACCGCGCGCTGGCACGCGATGAGCGGCAGGTACACGGTCTGCCTGGTCATCGCGCACGTCTTCCTCATCATGTGGGGGTACGCGCTCCAGGCCGGCAAGACGCTCGGAGACATCGTCCAGCAGACGATCGACTCGGTGAACACACTGCCGGACATGGGCAAGGCGGCCATCGGCACCGGGCTGCTCTTCTTCATCGCGTTCATCTCGATCGGCGGCATCCGCCGCCGGATCCCGTACGACACCTGGTACCACGTGCACCTGCTGACGTACGCGGCGGTGTACCTGACGTTCTGGCACCAGATCACCACCGGCAACGAGTTCGCCGTCGAGCCCCTCGCGAAGACCTTCTGGTACGGGCTGTACGGGGCGGTGACCGCGGCGGTGGTCTGGTACCGGATCCTCACCCCGATCCGCCTCAACCTGCGGCACCGGATGTATGTCGAGGCGGTCATCGAGGAGACGCCGGGCATCGTGTCGGTGCTGATCGGCGGGCGCAAGCTGCACCGGATGGGCGCGGAGGCCGGGCAGTTCTTCCGCTGGCGGTTCAAGGCGCCGGGCATGCGGTTCAGCTCCCACCCGTACTCGCTGTCGGCGGCGCCCCGCCCCGACATGCTGCGCATCACGGTCAAGGCGATCGGCGACCACACGTCCCGGCTGCGCGATCTGAAGCCCGGCACCAAGGTGTGGGCCGAGGGTCCGTACGGCGCCCTGACCGCCCAGCGCCGCAGCCGGGGCAAGGTGCTGCTGGTCGCGGGAGGCGTCGGCATCACGCCGATGCGCGCCCTGTTCGAGACGCTGCCGGGCGCGTCCGGTGACATCACCCTGCTCTACCGGGCCAACAGCACCCAGGAGCTGGCGCTGTGGGACGAGCTCGCGGCCATCGCCGACGAGCGCGGTGCCCGGCTGATGTACGCGGTCAACAGCCCCGACGGCGAGCGGCCCGACATCTCGGCCGAGCGGTTGCAGCAGAAGCTCCCCGACATCGACAAGCACGACGTGTTCATGTGCGGGCCGGCCGGCTTCGCGCAGTCCGTGTACGAAGCACTGCGCGGCGCGGGTGTGCCCGCCCGCCGCATCCATCACGAGTCGTTCGAGATGTGAGCGACGGGACTTAAGGACTTCAGGAGCTGTTGAAGCGATGAAGAAGAGTCACCCCATCCGGCGTGTCGTGCTGGCCGGCGCCGCCACGGTGTCCGGGATCGTGCTGCTGCTGTCGCTGAAGCCGGCGTCCGACCCCGGTTCCGCGCAGGCGGCGGGCGCCGGCGCACCGCCCGCGGCCTCGGCCCAGGGCGGTGCCGAGGCGGCCGGGGGCACGGTCACCGGCGACGCGGCGCAGACCCAGTACGGCGCCGTCCAGGTCCGGCTGACCCTGGCCAACGGCAAGATCGCCAAGGCCGAGGCGGTGCAGGCGCCCAAGGGCGGCCAGAGCGACCAGATCACCGCCAACGCCATACCCAAGCTCAACCAGGCAGTGGTCACCGGGCAGACCGCGAACATCGACGCCGTGTCAGGGGCGACGTACACCAGCGCCGGCTACAAGAAGTCCCTCCAGTCGGCGATCGACAAGGCGAACGCGGGCGCCGGCTCCCAGGGCTCGGGCGGCTCCGCCCAGGCCGCCACCGTCACCGGCGACGCCGTCCAGACCCAGTACGGGGCCGTTCAGGTCCGTGTCACCGTCGCCGGCGGCAAGATCACCAAGGCCGAGACGGTCCAGGCACCCAAAGGCGGCCAGAGCGACCAGGTCACCGCCAACGCCGTGCCGAAGCTCAACCAGGCCGCCGTAGCCGCCGGAACCGCCGACATCGACGCCGTCTCCGGAGCCACCTACACCAGCGCCGGCTACAAGGAATCGCTCCAGTCGGCCCTGGACAAGGCGAAGGCGAGCGCCGGTTCGGCACAGGGCTCCGGCTCCCAGGGTTCGGGGGGCGGCGCCGCTCAGGCCCGCACGGTCACGGGCAGCGTCTCGCAGACCCAGTACGGGGCGGTTCAGGTCCGTGTCACCGTCGCCGGCGGCAAGATCACCAAGGCCGAGACGGTCCAGGCACCCAAGGGCGGCCAGAGCGACCAGGTCACCGCCAACGCCGTGCCGAAGCTCAACCAGGCGGCCGTGGCGGCCGGCAGCGCCGACATCGACGCGGTGTCCGGGGCCACGTACACCAGCGCCGGCTACAAGGAGTCCCTCCAGTCGGCTCTGGACCAGGCCGGTGGCTGACACGGTGGCGGATCCGACAGAAGCTCCCGCAGCGCTACGTCATGCGGAGGAGGTCATGGGGACGGTCTTCTCCTTCGACGTCCGCGGCGGGGATTCCGGTGCGGTGCAGTCGGCCCTTCAGGAGGCGGTCGCGGGGCTGCACCGGGTCGACGAGGTGTTCAGCACGTACCGCGACGACAGCCAGATCTCCCGGCTGGCGCGCGGGCAGCTGACCATCGACGAGTGCGACCCCGAGGTCACCGAGATCCTCGGCCTGGGCGCCGAGGCGGAGCGGCTCAGCGAGGGCTGGTTCAGCACGACGTACGAGGGCCGCTTCGACCCGACGGGCATCGTCAAGGGCTGGTCGGTGGAACGGGCGGCCCGCCGTATCGCGGACGTCCCCGGCGTGACCGGCGTCAGCGTCAACGGCGGCGGCGACGTCCAGCTCCTGGGCGTGCCCGGCCCTCAACGCCCCTGGCGTGTGGGCGTGTCCGATCCGCTGCGCCCGGGCGGCCTGGCCGCGGTGATCTCCGCGGCGGGACTGGACGAACTGGCGGTGGCCACCTCCGGCACGGCGGAACGCGGCGCGCACATAGTCGACCCCCGCACGGGCCGCTCCGCGGTGACGGACCTGGTGGCGGTGACCGTGGTGGCCCCGCAGCTCACCTGGGCGGACTGCTGGGCGACGGCGGCCTTCGCGATGGGCTCACGGCAGGGCCTGACCTGGCTGGAGTCCCTGCCGGACGTGGAGGCCCTCCTGATCACGGCGGGCGACGAGGTCCGGTGCACAGGGGGCTTGGCGGCTCGACTCGGGTGAGTGGGCCGACCCAGGGGCGCGGGACTGTCTCTGATATGCGGCTCCGCCGCGCGGGCGCGACCAGCCACAATCCACCCGCAGTCGGCGACTCGGCGCCACCACCCCACTCAGTGCCCGTTCTGGGCCAGCCTCAGCAAGTGATCGGCGAGGGCCTGCCCACCCGTCGGATTCCGGCTGATCAACAGCAACGTGTCGTCACCGGCGATCGTGCCGAGAATGTCGTGCAGCTCAGCCTGGTCGATGGCCGAGGCGAGGAACTGCGCGGCCCCCGGAGGGGTCCGCAGGACCACCAGGTTCGCGGAAGCCTCCGCAGAGATCAGCAACTCCTGCGACAACCGCCGCATCCGCTCTTCCTTCGCCGACTCCCCGAGCGGCGCCCGAGGGGTCCGGAAACCCCCCTCGCTCGGCACCGCATAGATCAGGTCACCGTCGTTGTTACGGATCTTCACCGCGTTCAGCTCGTCCAGATCCCTGGACAGCGTCGCCTGAGTGACACTCAGCCCGTCGTCGGCGAGCAGCTTCGCCAGCTGACTCTGCGACCGCACCGGCTGCCGGTTGAGGATGTCCACGATCCGGCGGTGACGCGCGGTGCGGGTCTGCGGCACGGAAGCCCCGGCGGCCCCGTTGTGCTCGTGCTCCTGCGCCTGACTCATCGTCGTCTCATTCTCCGGATCATTCTTCCCCGTCGGCCGTGTCGGCCCCGTCCAGGATGCCGGGGAGGGCCTGGAGAAGCGCCTCCACTTGATCGTCCCCGAGGTTCAGCGGCGGCATGAGCCGTACGACATCGGGGGCGGGCGCGTTCACCAGGAATCCGGCGTCCTGAGCCACCTGCTGCACCTTGGCGGCGAGCGGCTCGGTGAGCACGATACCCAGGAGCAGGCCCGCACCCCGGACATAATCGATCAGCCGGTGATCGAGAGCCTCGATTCCGTCGCGCAATTTCTCGCTCTGCCGCTTGACGTTCTCCAGCAACCCGTCGTTCGCGATGGTGTCCAGCACGGCCAGCCCCGCGGCACACGCGACGGGGTTCCCCCCGAAGGTCGTCCCGTGCTGCCCGGGCCGGAGCAGCTCCGCCGCCCGCCCGAACGCGACCGTCGCGCCCAGCGGCAGCCCGCCGCCGAGTTGCTTGGCGAGGGTGACGACGTCCGGCAGGACGCCCTCGTGGGCCTGGTACGCGAACCAGTGCCCGGTCCGCCCGGTGCCGGTCTGCACCTCGTCCAGGACCAGCAGCGCTCCGGTGGCCGCGGTGATCGCCCGTGCCGCCTTGAGATAGCCGGCCGGCGGGACCACGACGCCGTTCTCGCCCTGGACCGGCTCGATGATCACCAGGGCCGTCTCCTCGGTCACCGCCGCGGCCAGCGCCTGCGCGTCGCCGTACGGCACGTGCGTGACGTCGCCCGGCAGCGGCAG
The DNA here is from genome assembly GCF_045039535.1 of Streptomyces sp. NBC_01092. Taxonomy (NCBI): domain Bacteria; kingdom Bacillati; phylum Actinomycetota; class Actinomycetes; order Kitasatosporales; family Streptomycetaceae; genus Streptomyces; species Streptomyces sp. NBC_01092. Next base: position 2,209,910 of record NZ_CP108659.1, read on the forward strand.
GAACGGTTCCTGCTTGGCGGGCTGGCCGGTGAGCGCGAGGGCGCCCATCGTGCGGCCGTGGAAGCCGCCGTCGGTGGCGACCATGTGGGTGCGCCCGGTCAGCCGGCCGATCTTGAACGCGGTCTCGTTGGCCTCGGCGCCGGAGTTGCAGAAGAACACCTTGCCGTCCCGGCCGAAGAGCTCCAGGAGCCGTTCGGCCAGGGCGACGGTCGGCTCGGCCATGAAGAAGTTGGAGATGTGACCGAGAGACGCGATCTGCTTGCTGACGGCCTCGACGATCGCGGGGTGGGCGTGCCCGAGCGCGTTGGTCGCGATGCCGCCGACGAAGTCGAGGTACTGGCGGCCCTCGGCGTCCCAGACCTTGAGGCCCTCGCCGCGGACGAGAGGGAGCCGCGGGGTGCCGTAGTTGTTCATGAGCGAGCCCTGCCACCGCTCGGCGTACTCGGCGTTTGTCGCGGTCCCGGTCATTCTGCGTCCCCCTCAGGCGCGTCCGGCACGACCATCGTGCCGATTCCTTCGTCGGTGAAGATCTCCAGCAGGATGGAGTGCTGGACCCGGCCGTCGAGGACCCGGGCGGTGTTCACGCCATTGCGTACGGCGTGCAGGCAGCCCTCCATCTTCGGCACCATGCCGGAGCTCAACTCCGGCAGCAGCTTCTCCAGTTGGGAAGCGGTGAGGCGACTGATCACCTCGTCGGAGTTGGGCCAGTCCTCGTAGAGGCCCTCGACGTCCGTGAGGACCATGAGGGTTTCGGCGCCAAGAGCAGCAGCGAGTGCCGCAGCCGCCGTATCAGCATTGACGTTGTAGACATGGTGGTCGTCCTGGCTCCGGGCGATCGACGAGACGACCGGGATCCGGCCGTCGGCCAGCAGCGCCTCGATCGCACCCGTGTCGATGTCGGTGATCTCGCCGACCCGGCCGATGTCGACGCGTTCGCCGTCGATCTCGGGCTGGTGCCGGGTGGCGGTGATGGTGTGCGCGTCCTCGCCGGTCAGGCCGACGGCGAGCGGGCCGTGCTGGTTGAGCAGTCCGACGAGCTCGCGCTGCACCTGTCCGGCCAGCACCATCCGTACGACGTCCATGGCGTCCTCGGTGGTGACCCTGAGTCCGGCCTTGAACTCGCTGACGATGCCGTGCTTGTCGAGGGCGGCGCTGATCTGCGGGCCGCCGCCGTGCACGACGACCGGCTTGAGCCCGGCGTGGTGCAGGAAGACGACGTCCTGGGCGAAGGCTGCCTTCAGTTCCTCGTCGATCATGGCGTTGCCGCCGAACTTGATGACGACGGTCTTGCCGTTGTGCCGGACCAGCCAGGGCAGCGCCTCGATGAGGATCTGGGCCTTGGGGAGCGCGGTGTGCTTGCGCGCGGGTGAGTTGCTCATGAGGAGTAGGCGCTGTTCTCGTGGACGTAGTCGGCGGTCAGGTCGTTGGTCCAGATGGTGGCGGTCTCGGAGCCCGCGGCGAGGTCGGCGACGATGTGCACCTCGCGGTAGCGCATGTCGACCTTCTCGCGGTCCTCGCCGACGCCGCCGTCCTTGCAGACCCAGACGCCGTTGATGGCGACGTTGAGCTGGTCCGGCTCGAAGGCGGCGGCCGTCGTGCCGATCGCGGACAGGACACGGCCCCAGTTGGGGTCCTCGCCGTGGATGGCGCACTTGAGGAGGTTGTTGCGGGCGATGGAGCGGCCCACCTCGACGGCGTCGTCCTCGGTCGCGGCGTTGATGACCTCGACCTTGATGTCCTTGCTGGCGCCCTCGGCGTCCCGGATCAGCTGCTGACCGAGGTCGTCGCAGACGGCCCGCACGGCCTCGGCGAACTCCTCGTACTCCGGGGTGACGTCGGCCGCCCCGGAGGCGAGCAGCAGCACGGTGTCGTTGGTGGACATGCAGCCGTCGGAGTCGACGCGGTCGAAGGTCGTGCGCGTCGCCGCCCGGAGCGCCTTGTCCAGTACGTCGTTGTCGAGGGCAGCGTCCGTGGTGAGGACGACGAGCATGGTGGCGAGGCCGGGGGCGAGCATGCCGGCGCCCTTCGCCATCCCGCCGACGGTCCAGCCGTCCTTCGTCACGACGGACGTCTTGTGGACGGTGTCCGTGGTCTTGATGGCGATGGCGGCCTTCTCGCCGCCGTGCTCGGAGAGCTGGGCGGCGGCGGTCCCGACGCCCGGGAGCAGCTTGTCCATGGGCAACAGCACACCGATCAGGCCGGTCGAGCAGACGGCGACCTCGATGGCGCCCCGCCCGAGCACCTCGGCGACCTTCTCGGCGGTGGCGTGGGTGTCCTGGAAGCCCTTCGGCCCCGTACAGGCGTTGGCGCCACCGGAGTTGAGGACGACGGCGGACACCGCGCCGCTCTTCAGCACCTGCTCGGACCACAGGACCGGCGCTGCCTTCACACGGTTGGAGGTGAAGACACCGGCGGCGCCGCGGCGGGGCCCGTTGTTGACCACGAGGGCCAGGTCCGGGTTGCCGTTCTCCTTGATCCCGGCGGCGATGCCCGCCGCCGTGAATCCCTTGGCTGCCGTGACACTCACGGTGCGACTCCGATCGTGGAAAGCCCCGTGTTCTCGTGAAACCCGAGGGCGATGTTCATGCTCTGGACGGCGCCGCCGGCCGTTCCCTTGGTCAGGTTGTCGATGGCGCTGATCGCGATGATGCGGTTCGCGGCGGCGTCGAATGCGACCTGCACCTGAACTGCGTTCGAACCGTAGACGGACGCCGTGGCGGGCCACTGCCCCTCCGGGAGGAGGTGGACGAAGGGCTCGTCGGCGAAGGCCTTGTCGTAGGCGGCGCGGACGGAGTCCGCCGTGACACCGGGGCGCGCGCTCGCGGTGCACGTGGCGAGGATGCCGCGCGGCATCGGCGCGAGGGTCGGTGTGAAGGAGACGGAGACCCGCTCCCCCGCCGCCGCGCTGAGGTTCTGGATCATCTCGGGCGTGTGCCGGTGGCCGCCGCCGACGCCGTACGGCGTCATGGAGCCCATGACCTCGCTGCCCAGCAGATGCGGCTTGGGCGCCTTGCCCGCGCCGGACGTGCCGGAGGCGGCGACGATCACGGCCTCGGGCTCGGCGAGGCCGGCGGCGTAGGCCGGGAAGAGGGCGAGCGAGACGGCGGTCGGGTAACAGCCGGGTACCGCGATGCGCTTGGACCCCTCCAGCGCGGCGCGGCCACCCGGCAGCTCGGGAAGGCCGTACGGCCAGGTGCCGGCGTGCGGGGAGCCGTAGAACGTCTCCCAGTCGCCCGCGTCCTTCAGCCGGAAGTCGGCGCCCATGTCGACGACCAGCACATCGGGGCCGAGCTGCTCGGCGACGGCGGCGGACTGTCCGTGCGGCAGGGCGAGGAAGACGACGTCGTGCCCGGCGAGGACCTCGGGGGTCGTCTCCTGGAGCACGCGGTCGGCGAGGGGCAGCAGGTGCGGCTGGAGCGCGCCGAGCCGCTGCCCGGCGTTCGAGTTGGCGGTCAGGGCTCCTGTCTCGACCTCGGGGTGGGCCAGGAGCAGACGCAACAGTTCCCCGCCCGCGTATCCGCTCGCTCCGGCCACTGCCGCACGTACCGCCATGGAATCCTCCTCTTAGACGGCATGACTATACGTATCGCCGCAGGTTTATGCAATCACGATTCACCGTGACCCGCGCCCGGAGTGGGCCGAGAAAAACCAGCTTTGTCCTGGACATGCCCCTGAGCTAGTGTCCCCGCGCGAACATCAGGGGATCACGGCAGGTGGGGGACATGGCCGAAGACGTCGGCGCGCCCGTGAAGGGCCCGAACGCATGGAGACAGGCCTTCGCGGCGGTGGCGCTGTTCGCCGCGATCGGTGGCGCTCTGTGGGTTTCCGAGGCGAGGCCCGGGAACAGTGGCTCACCGCCCGCCACCTGCTCCGACGAGGAACCCGGAAAGCCGACCGGACGGGTGACCGGTGCGCAGCTGTGCGAGGCACTGCACCGTAAGGACCTCGCCGAGCTGCTGGGCACACCGGCGCAGAGCGCGAAGACCGTCCAGAGCAACGACGGCTCCGTCGGACTGGAGGGCGGCAAGGACATCCCGATGCCCACCGCCGAGATCGAGTTCGACACCTACACCGTGACGCTCTCGGCCACCTACGACGACCTTCCTGTGGCCGGGGCCCATGAGTTGCTCGGGGACCCGAAGCAGCGCACGGTTCTGGGCCGTCCGGCGGTCCTGTACTCGGACCGCACGATCAGAATCAGCTTCCGCCTCGACGGGGGCGACACCGACAGCGGTCCGGGGGTCCCGCTCCGCTCCCTGATGGTCGCCCAGGACGCGAAGGACGGCGGCGGGTCCTTCGACGTGACCCTGTGGCGCTCGGACGGCATGGTGCCGGACGACGCCGTACTGCTGCGGGTCGCCGAGAAGATCCTGCCGACGGTCCCGGGGTGGGCCGCCGGCAGCTGACGCGTGCCGGAGGGGCGCTGTCCGCGGACAGCGCCCCTCCGGATGCCGTCACCTCTGCTTGATCCGCAGGAAGGTCACGGAGTTCGCGGGGAAGGTGTACGTGAACTTGGCGGCGACCCCCGAGACGGTCGACGTCGCCGGGGTGACCGGCGCGTCCGTCTCCGTGTTCACCGCGTCCTGGTCGGCGGCCAGGGTGGTGACCTTGGCGGTGCCGGCGACCTTGGCGCCGCCCAGGTCGATGGCGGTGCGGGCCTCGGCCGGCTGGGCGTTGACGACCTTGACGATCAGGTCACCGGTGCGGGCGTCCAAGGTGGCGACCTGGCGGAACGGCTCGGCCGGCTTGTCGTCGCTGAAGCTGCCCCATTCCTGACCGTCGAGGTACAGGGTGACCTGGCGGCCGCGCACCTTGATGTCGATGTCATAGGCGCGGCCCGTCTCGATCGACCCGGCCTTCGTCATCAGCGTGCCCTTGCCGCCGTCCGCGGCCTGCTCGATCGCGGACTGGGTGTTGTTCCAGCCGCCCAGGTTCCACCAGTAGTAGTTGCCGGTGTCCTTGACGCCGAAGGCGACGAGGAAGCCCTCCTTGCCGGACTTCTTGGTGGCCTTCACATGCAGGTCGTAGTCGTGCCAGGTCGGGTCGCCGGCCGAGACCATCGTGTTCTCGGCGGCGGCGTCCGTCTGCACGTACTGCCCGTCCGTGACGCTCCAGCTGCCGCCGCCCGTGTGGGTCCACTTCGAGGCGTCACCGGAGAAGTCGTCGCTCAGCAGCGTCGACCCGTCCGCCGCCGTGACCGACACGTCGTCGTAGGCGGCACTGGTCGCCCACGTCGACAGGCCGACGGCGCCGGCGATCGGGCCGCTGACGTCCGGCGTGGTCGTCGCCTTCGAGGGGACCACCTTGTCTCCCACGTTGTTCATGAACAGCTTCTGGACCTCGTAGTTCGTGGAGTTCCAGGAGGCACGGTTGTTGAACCACACCAGGTCCGGCCGCCACTGGACGTAGTCCTCGTTGGCGAGCAGCGGGGCGTACGAGGCGAGCTTGACGACGTCCGCGTTGCGCTCCAGACCGGTCATGAACGCGGCTTCGGAGAGGCCGTTCTTCCAGGCGTTGCCCTGGGAGGCGTACTCGCCGAGGAAGACCTTCGGGCCGTTCCTGTCGTAGGAGTCGTAGCGGTCGTTGTTCTGCAGGAACCAGTTGGGGCTGTTGTAGTAGTGCTCGTCGACCATCGCGACGTTCGCCTCGCGGTTCAGCTTCCAGGCGGCGTCGAAGGTCGTGCCGGAGTCGTCCGGGCCGGAGTTGGAGATGACCGTGATGTCCGGGTGCTTGGCCTCGATCGCGGCGCGGAACCGCTGGAAACGGGAGAAGAACTCGTCGGGCAGGTTCTCCTCGTTGCCGACCTCCAGGTGAGTGAGGCGGAAGGGCTTCGGGTGGCCCATCCGGGCACGGACCTTGCCCCACTTCGAGGTCGCCGGCCCGCCTGCGAACTCGATGAGGTCGAGGGTGTCCTGGATGTGCCGCTTGAGCAGCGCCTCGTCGTCGACGGCCCTGTTCTGGCCGCAGCCGGTCACCAGGGCCGGGACGACGGGCAGCGGCATGGCGCCGATGTCCTCGGAGAAGCGGAAGTACTCGAAGTAGCCGAGGCCGTAACTCTGGTTGTAGCCCCAGAAGTTGGAATTCGTCGCGCGCTCCTCGACCGGGCCGACGGTGTCCTTCCACTGGTAGGAGCGCCCCCGCTGCCAGCCGGAGGCCTCGCTGTAGTCCTCCATGGAGCCGGTGTTGACCAGGCAGCCGCCGGGGAAGCGCACGAAGCCCGGATGCAGGGCGGCGATCTTCTCGGCGAGGTCCTTGCGCAGGCCGTTCGGCTGGTTCCGGTAGGTGTCGCGCGGGAACAGCGACACCATGTCGAGGGCGGCCGCGTCGGTGGCGGCGACGGCGAGGCGACCGCGGTTGCTGGTGCGGGTCGCGGTGAACGTCGCCCGGTATTGGGCCCAGTCGCCCTTCACGGCCACCTCGCGGGCGGTGCCCAGCGCACCGGCGGCGTCCTTGAGGGCGACGCTCAACGTGGTGCCGCTCCCGGCGCGGGCCCACACCGAGAAGTCGTACTTCTTGCCCTGCTCGACGCGGATGCCGGTGTTGTAGCCGGCGTTAGTGACGGATGAACCGGCGTCCAGGGAGAGGTAGTTGCGGTTGCGCTCGTTCAGGCGGCCGGCGTCGTTCACGACCTGGCCCGTGCCGACGACCGTCCAGGAGGTGAGGGGCGTGTACGACCGGTTGTCGTCCGTGGAGTACTCGAAGGACCGGTTCTGCACGAGCTCGGCGTACAGACCGCCGTCCGCGGCCCGGTTGATGTCCTCGAAGAAGACGCCGTACATCGTGTCGTCGATCTTCGCGCCCCGGGTGGTCGGGTCGACGGTGATCGAGTAGTCGGTGACGTCCTCGGCGTGGGCGTGGACGGTGGGGATGAGGCCGGCCGCCACCAACAGGGCGGTGGCGGCTGTGCCGTATCTCCAGCGGGTGCGTGACATGGATGCTCCGCGGCTCGTTGTTCGACATATCAAATGCTGATCAGCACTTCGAACGGCAAGATAGGGAGGGGGCGGAAGAGCGTCAACGGGTCGAGCAGGATCGAAAGTGTCGGAAGCGAGGAGCGCATGGGCGAGTTCTGGCCGGTTCCGGATGCGCTGACCTATCTGGCCGGGCACTGGCGGGCCGAGCGGACCGTGCGGGATCTCGCGAGCGAGGCCACAGGTGAGTTCTCGGGCACGACGGCTTTCGGCCCACTGGAGGGCGGCGGGCTGCTGCACCGCGAGTCCGGCACGTTCGTCTGGCAGAGCGTCCCGCGCCCCGCGGAGCGGACGCTGCGCTTCCTGCCGGGGAGTTCACCGGGCACGGCGGACGTGCGGTTCGCCGACGGACGGCCCTTCCACGACCTGGACCTGACCTCCGGCCGGCATGTCGCCGACCATCCCTGCTCGGCCGACCTCTACCGGGGCGAGTTCACCGTCCTCGACGAGGACCACTGGCGGACCCTCTGGCGCGTGCGCGGCCCCGCCAAGGACCTGATCCTCACCACCGACTACGCGCGCGAGGGCTGAGTCGACGCCGCCTCGAAGCGGAGGTTCCAGCGGCCCGCGCGACCGGTGACCGTGGTCGTCGACAGGGGGCGGACGTCGATGTTCCAGTACGTCGACGGCGGCGCCTTCAGGGCGTACACCAGGGCGGCGCGGATCACGGACGGTTCGGCCACGGCGACGATCCGGCCGCCGTCCTCCACGGGCCGGGTGTCGAGCCAGCCGCCGACGCGACCGATGAACCCGAGCAGCGACTCGCCGCCGTGCGGTGTGGCGCGCGGGTCGGCCAGCCAGGCGTCCACCGCTTCCGGCTCGCGGGCCATCGCCTCGCCGAGCGTGAGCCCGCGCCAGCGGCCCATGTCACAGTCGCGCAGGGCGAGTTGCACCAGCGGGGCATAGCCCAGGGCGTCGCCGGTCGCACGGCTGCGCGGGGTCGGCGAGCAGTAGCGCAGCTCGGCCGCGGCGAGCGGCAGCAGCTCCCGCGCGACCTGCTGCACCTCCTCCCAGCCGGCCTGGTCCAGCGGCCGGTCGTCCTGGAAGCGCTCCGCGAGCAGCGGGGAGCTGCGCGCGGCTGCGACGAACGTGACCCGAAGTGGCATGCGGCGATGGTGTGACGCGAAAGTGCGCAGGTCAAGAGTGGTTGTGCAGCTGTCACCGAGGGTTGGCGAAGCCTTACTGCGGGGTCAGGATCAGACGGACAAGTTGCTGGAAAACGAGTCGTTGGAAAGTTCAAGCACGGCGCCCGAACCCGGAAGACGCCCGACCTAGAAGGAGAGCGCCATCCACCGGTCCGGGTACTCCAGCGGCGCGAAGCCGAGCTTCTCGTAGACCCCGTGCGCGTCGTGCGTGGCGAGCAGCAGCCGCTTCACCCCGTACGACCGCACCTGCTCGCGTACGGCCCCGACGAGCGCCGTCCCGACCCCCTTGCCGCGCACCGACGGGTCGACGTACACGTCGCACAGCCACGCGAAGGTCGCCCGGTCGGTGACGACCCGGGCATACGCCACCTGCTCCCCCGAAACCGTCTCGTACACCCCGAAGTTCAGCGAGCCCTCGATCGCCCGGTCCTGCTTCTCCCGCTCCCGCCCCCTCGCCCAGTACGCGTCGGTGGACAGCCACCGGTGCACGCGCTCGGCGTCGACGCGGTCGGGGTCGGTGGAGATCTCGTAGCCCTCGGCGAGGGGCGGGGTGTCGGTCATGCGGCGAGATTCGCAGGACGGGGGCGCCGGCGTCGAGCGGATTTCCCCGGTGGCACCGGAGCTCCTGGACACCGCGGAGTTCGTCTGCGGCCTCGCACCGCTGCCCGGCTACTGGAGCACCTCGTCCCAAGCCGCCCGCAGCCGCCGTACCCCCTCCGTGATCTCCCCCGCCCCCGCCACGGCCGCGAAGCTCAACCGCAGGTGCCCGGCCGGAGGCTCCGCGCTGAAGTACGGGCGGCCGGGGGTGATCGCGACGCCCGCGCGCAGGGCGGCCGAAGTGAGTCCGGACTCCTCGGTGCCGTCGGGCAGGCGGAGCCACAGGTGGTAGCCGCCGGACGGGATGTGCGGGAGGGAGAGGTCGGGGAGGTCGAGGCGCAGGGCGGCCGTCATCGTGTCGCGGCGGGTCTTCAACTCGGCGGAGATCGCCCGCAGATGGCGCGGCCAGGCGGGCGAGCCGACCAGTTCCAGCGCCGCCTCCTGCATCGGTCGCGGCACGAAGAAGCTGTCGACGACCTGGATCGCGCGCAGCCGCTCCAGCACCGGGCCGCGTGCGGCGAGCGCGCTGACCCGGAAGCTCGGCGAGGTCGCCTTGGTCAGCGAGCAGACGTGGACGACGACGCCGTCGGGGTCGTCGGCGGCCAGCGGACGCGGCAGCGGCCCGGCGTCCTCGTGCACCAGCCGTCGTACGAAGTCGTCCTCGACGACGAAGGCGCCGGCCTCGCGCGCGATGCGCAGCACCTCGCCGCGCCGGTCTGGGGCGAGCATCGCGCCGGTCGGGTTCTGGAACAGCGGCTGGCAGACGAAGACGCGGGCGCCGGTCGCCCGGAACGCGTCGGCGAGCAGGGACGGCCGTACGCCGTCCGCATCGACCGGGACGGGAATCGGACGCAGTCCGGCCGCGCGGGCGATCGCCAGCATGCCCGGGTATGTCGGTGACTCCACCAGCACCGGCGCCCCCGGCGGCGCCAGTGCCCTGAGCGCGGTCGTGAGCGCCGACTGGCCGCCCGCGGTGATCAGCACCTCGGCCGCCGTCACGGCACCACCCGGCCCGCCGATGCTGCGCGCGAACCACTCCCGCAGCTCCGGCAGCCCCTCCATGGGCGGCCTCCCCCACGCCCCGGGCCGCCGGCCGGCCCGCGCCAGCGCGGCGGCCATCGCCCGCTCGGGCTGCAACGACTGGTGCAGATAGCCACCGTTGAACTCGATCACGCCGGGCGGCGGAGCGGCGAGCGAGACCAGTACCCCCGACGCGTCCACCGAGCGCGGGACGAGTTCCGCGCCGCCTTCCGCGCTGAGGGTGACCTCCTGCCAGGAGGTGTCCCCGGCGGCTGCGGTCCGTGTGTGCGCCTCGGCCCGGAACGCTCCGGCGCCGGGCCGGGTCACCACGAGCCCCTCGGCGGCCAGCTGCCCGAGGGCGCGGGAGACGGTCACCGGGCTCACCCGGTACCGCTCGACCAGGGCCCGGCTCGACGGCAGCTTTCCACCTGGAGAGTAGCGGTCGAGTTCCCGCCGCAGCTGATCCGCCAGTTCACCGACACTGCTACGCTCTTGCATGAGGACCAAGAATAGCGCTATCGCTCAGAGCTCGATAGCAGTCACCGCCGAGCCGACCCCTGCAGCTCCGGGCGCCCCTGGCACTGCGGCCACTCCGGCCGGGGCGACCCTCGGCGGCACCCTCCAGGCCGCTCTGGGCGTCGCGGCGTTCTCCCTCACCTTCCCCGCCACCGCGTGGGGACTGGAGAGCTTCGGCCCCTGGTCCCTGGTGGCCGTCCGCAGCGTCCTCGCCGCCCTCATCGCGGGCGGCTGTCTGCTCGCCCTGCGCGTGCCGCTCCCCGCCCGCACGCACTGGGCGGGCCTCGCGGTGGTCGCCGCCGGAGTGGTGGTCGGCTTCCCCCTGCTCACCACGCTCGCGCTCCAGACGTCCACCACCGCGCACGCGGCGGTCGTGGTCGGCCTGCTGCCGCTGACCACCGCCCTGTTCTCCGCCCTGCGCGTCGGCACCCGCCCCTCGCGCACCTTCTGGCTGGCCGCGCTCGCGGGCGCGGCCGCGGTGGTCGCCTTCACGGTGCAGCAGAGCGGCGGCGCCCTGACCACCGCCGACCTGTATCTCTTCGCGGCACTGCTGGTGTGCGCGGCCGGCTACACCGAGGGCGGCCGACTGGCCCGGGTCATGCCGGGCTGGCAGGTGATCGGCTGGGCGCTGGTGCTGTGTCTGCCGATCGGCGCGGCGGCCGCCGCCGTGGCGCTGTCGTACGAGCCCGTGCACCTGACCTGGCACGGTGTGACCGGACTGCTCTGGGTCGCCGCGGGCTCGCAGTTCCTCGGTCTGGTCGTCTGGTACCGGGGCATGGCCGCCATCGGCATCCCGAAGGCCAGCCAGTTGCAGTTGGCCCAGCCCCTGCTCACACTGGTGTGGTCGGTGCTGCTGCTGGGCGAGCACCTGACAGTGGCCGCCCCGCTGACGGCCGCGGCGGTGCTCGTGTGTATCGCCGTGACTCAGCGGGCGCGTGGCTGAGCGGGCCCTGACGACCCACTTCCAACCACCGCTCCACGCCGTAGACTCAAGGCCACGGACCGCTGCTCCCGCACCTGGTGAGGAGGCCCAAGAGATGCGTGCAACCGTGGGCGACCAGCTTGTTCAGCACGGCAGGGTGGTCGGACAACACGACAAGGTCGGCGAGATCGTCGAAATCCTGGGCCAGGAGGGCAACCCCCCGTACCGCGTCCGTTTCGAGGACGGGCACGAGGGTCTGTGCTCCCCCGGCCCCGACACCGAGATCCGTCACAGGAACACGATGAGCAGGTAGTCCGGCGGCGCGTCCCGGCCGGACGGCCGGGCGCAGTCCGGGCGAGCGGATCAGCGCGGGGCAATCGCCGGCCGCGGATAGTGGTCGGCGACCACCCGCGCCATGGCCCCGATCCGGTCCGCCGCGATGTCCTTCGCGGCGAAGTAGACGTGACCGCGTGCCTCCGGGTGGTCCTTGGCCAGCGTGAGATGCCGTGACAGCTCGGCCGGGTCCTGCCAGGCCGCGGGCTGCGCGGCGTCCCCGGCCTTGTACAGGGCCTCGCCGAGGTAGAGCTGCGTCCTGCTGCCGCGCGCGACCTCCGACCACCACGGCAGGAGCTTGGCGTAGTCGGCGGCGGCGAAGCCGACGTTCCAGTACAGCTGCGGGCAGATGTAGTCGATCCAGCCCTCGCGGACCCACTTGCGGGTGTCCGCGTACAGGTCGTCGTACGTCTCGACGCCGCCCCGGGTGTCGGAGCCGAGCGGGTCGGTACTGGCGTTGCGCCACACCCCGAACGGGCTGATGCCGAACTGCGTGGCGGGCCGGAGCCACTTGATGCCGGTCGCCATCTCCTGGATCAGCTTGTCGATGTTGTCCCGCCGCCAGTCGGCCCTGACCGCGAAGCCGCCGCCGTGGCGGTCGTAGGCCTCGTCGTCGTCGAAGCTCTGGCCCGCGACCGGGTAGGGGTAGAAGTAGTCGTCGAAGTGGACCGCGTCGACGGGGTAGCGCGCCACGGCGTCGAGCATCGCCTGCTGCACGAAGGTGCGCACCTCGGGCAGCCCCGGGTTGTAGTACAGCTTGCCGCCGTACGGCACCACCCAGTCCGGATGCCGGCGGGCGGGGTGGGTCTCGGCCAGCCGGTCGAGGTCCGTGTGGTTGGCGATGCGGTACGGGTTGAACCACGCGTGCAGCTGAAGACCGCGGGCGTGGGCCTCCTCCACGGCCGTGCCGAGCGGGTCCCAGCCGGGGTCCTGGCCCTGGGTACCGGTGAGGACGAGCGACCACGGCTCGTACGGCGAGGGCCACAGGGCGTCCGCGGTGGGCCGTACCTGGAGGATCACCGTGTTCAGCCGGCAGTGCGCGGCCGTGTCGAGGTGGGCGATCAGTTCGGCGCGCTGCTCGTCCGGGGTGAGCCCCTGCTTGGAGGGCCAGTCCCGGTTGGCGACGGTCGCCAGCCAGACGCCGCGCATCTCGCGGGTCGGCCAGCGCCGGTTCCGGTTCGTTCCGTCCGCCATGGCAGAACCGGCCGCCGTCGCGCTGCCTGACGCCACGAGTGCCGACAGTGCGGTCACCGTGAACGCCCGTCGGGACAGCCAGGACTTCCGGTGCAGCATCTTCTTCGTACCTCCGTGTGCCGTGGTCAATGGCCCCACCCTGGGACAGATCCGAGCGTTCCGGACAGTCCCGTGTCAGCCTTTCATGCGGCACCCGAATGATCGATCAAGCTTCGCCGAAGGTAACGTGCAGGTTTGGAGCAGGCGCCGAACAACGGGAGACCTGCCGCATTCGTGGACCAGCGAAGGGGTCGATGTGACCGGCATCTCCGGAGATATTGCACGCGTCGGTGTGGTGGGCTGCGGCCAGATGGGAGCGGGCATCGCCGAGGTGTGCGCCCGCTCCGGACTGGACGTGAAGGTCGCCGAGACCACCGGCGAGGCCCTGGAGATCGGCCGCACCCGGCTGTTCAGCTCCCTGGCCAAGGCCGCCGAGCGCGGCAAGATCAGCGCGGAGGAGCTGGACGAGACCCAGGCCCGGCTGTCCTTCACCACCGACCTCGGCGAGTTCGCCGACCGCGACCTGGTGATCGAGGCCGTCGTCGAGAACGAGCAGGTGAAGACCGAGATCTTCCAGGTGCTCGACCAGGTCGTGACCCGGCCGGACGCGATCCTCGCCTCCAACACCTCCTCGATCCCGCTGGTGCGGCTCGCGGTCGCCACCTCGCGCCCCGACCAGGTCATCGGCGTGCACTTCTTCAACCCGGCCCCGGTGCAGAAGCTCGTCGAGCTGATCCCGGCCCTCACCACCTCCGAGGGCACGATCGCCCGCGCCCAGTCCTTCGCCGAGAAGCTGCTGGGCAAGCACGCCATCCGCGCCCAGGACCGCTCCGGCTTCGTGGTGAACGCGCTGCTGATCCCGTATCTGCTCTCCGCGATCCGGATGTTCGAGTCCGGTATCGCCAGCCGTGAGGACATCGACAACGGCATGGAGCTCGGCTGCGCCCACCCGATGGGCCCGCTGAAGCTGTCCGACCTCATCGGTCTGGACACGGTCGCCTCGGTGGCGCAGAGCATGTACGACGAGTTCAAGGAGCCGCTGTACGCCGCTCCCCCGCTGCTTCAGCGCATGGTCGACGCGGGCCGGCTGGGCCGCAAGTCCGGCTCCGGCTTCTACACCTACGGCTGATTACAGTCGGTCAGATTCCGGCCAAGTACACGGGCCCGGCACCGAGATGGTGCCGGGCCCGCGTCATTCACACACCGTGTGCGCCCCGGGCTCGCATATGCCCCTCGCACACTCTCCCCAGGCGCCCACCAGGCGAGTTCACTTTCCCTGCGCATGCCAGGGATTCGAGACGACTACGGAAAGGAGCGGCAAGTGACCGCCGATCCCGAGCATCCCGTCGTACAAGGAGAACTCGCAGAGTTACGACGTCGACTCGACGTCGCCTACGCCCGCGTGGAGGGCGGGCTGGCTCTGCTCACGCACCGCACCGAGGAGAGCGCCAAGGAACTCGACGAGCTGAACACCCGGATCAACACACTGGAACACGCGCGCTGGCCGCTGCCCGCGGTCGCCGCCATCACCGCCGTGGGTGCTCTCGTCGTGGCGATCTGGCAGGCCGTGGGGCACTAGCCGCGGTGGGGTGCACGCTCGGGGACGTCGCATCAGGGCAGGACGTCCTGCCCGAGCTTGAGATGGTGCAGCATCAGTAACGCGGCCGCCATGTTGGCGGCCGGGACCTCCCCACGGGCGACCATGTCGGGAACGAGCTTGAGCGGGACCCATTCCCGGCGGTCCGACTCGTAGTCGTCCACGGGATGCCCGACGTACTCGCCCTCGTCGGCCCAGTAGATGTGGTGCCGGGCGTCGGTGAGCCCGTTGGAGGGCTCCACGCTCATGAGGTGGCGCAGAGGTCCCGGCCGCCAGCCGGTCTCCTCCTCGAGCTCCCTGGCGGCCGCGCGGGCGATGTCCTCGCCGTCCTCGACGACGCCCGCCGCGAGCTCCCACCCCCAGCTGTCGGTGATGAAGCGGTGGCGCCACAGGAGGAGGACCTCGCCCGCCTCGTTGACCACCGTGGCTACGGCGACCGGCCGCATCCGTATGAGGAAGTGGTCCAGGTGCCGGCCGTCGGGCAGTTCCACGTCTGCCAGGTTGACGGTGAACCAGCGGTTTTCATACACAGTTTGTTCGTTCTGTTTCGTCCACTGCACGGTTCTGCCACCTTCCGTCGAGTAAGTGGCAATATCGCAGCAGGGACTATGAGGTGTCGGTGTTCGAGTACCCAAGCGTGCACCGGCCTACAGCGGTACGCGCAGTGCTCCGTCGATGAGTTCGGCGGCCTCGGCGGTGCCCGCGCCGCCGCTGCGCGCCAGGTGTTCGCGTACCGCGCGGAGTCGGTCGCGCAGGCGCTGGGACTCCATTCCCCGCGCCTGCTCGGCCATCTGCACCGCGGTGGCCACCGCCTTGTCGGCGTTGCCCTGGCGCAGCTCGATCGTGCTGAGCATGGCCAGCCGGTGCACCCGGCCCCGGTCGTGGGCGGGATTGTCGACGGCGGCCGCGGCGTGCTCCCCCGCGGCCGCCAGCTCTCCGAGACTCAGCAGCGCCTCCGCCACCTGGACGTTGACGAGTCCGGGCTGGACATAGCCCGTTTCGTCGGGTTCGTATCCGCGGTGGATACGATCGGCGGCCTGCTCGGCACGCCGGATGCAGGACAAGGCGCTCGTGCCGTCGCCGAGGTGGGCGTACGCCTTCGCCTGCATCGCGTACAGATCGGAGGCGAGCGCGGGGGTGATGTGCTTGCCGGCGGCCCGCAGCGCGGCCTCCGCGAAGGCGACGGCCTGCCGGAACTCCCGCATGAACAGCGCCTGGTTGACCAGCAGCGCGATCACATACGCACCGAGCCCCCGGTCCCCACTGGCCTTCGCGAGCCTGAGCGCCTGGTGGAAGTAGCGCTGGGCGAGCCCGTGCGCGTCGGAGTCGTAGGCGCAGATCCCGGCGATGGCCACCAACCCGCCCGTGGCCCGGTGCAGTTGGCGCCCGGTGGCGTCGGTGTAGCTGCCGCGCAGCAGCGGGGCGGCCTCGGCATTGAGGAAGCCGACGATCCGGGTGCGGGTCGCCATGCCGCCCGCCTTGCGGTACATCTGCTCGTAGTGGGTGCGCGCGGCACGCAGCATGTCGATGTCGCCGGAGGTGACCCGGTGCCGCCCGCCGCGCGACACATCCACGTCCTCGGGCGGGTTCTCCCACTCCCACACCGGCATCACGGCGGGCGTGCCCGTGACTGCCGGGGCGCCCAGTATGTGGGGGCGCTGCTGCTCGTCGGAGCGCCACAGGGCGGTGGCCCGCTCGACGAAGCCGGACAGCGAGGTGGTGTGCGCGGAGTTCGGTTCGCCGGGCACACCGAGGCCGATGTCGTCGAGGGTGACGGTGCGGTGCAGCCGGCCGGCGAGTACCTCGCAGATCAGGTCGGGCACCTGGCCGCGGGGCCGCTGCCCCTTCAACCACCGTGCGACGGCGGTGTGTTCGTATCTCAGCGCGAGCCCACGCGCCCGCCCCGCCTGGTTCACGTGTGCTGCCAGCCCCGCGTGCGATATCCCGGCCTCGTCCAGGATCGCGTCGAGCAGAGTGTTGGGCTGCATGTATGCCCCCCGGGTGGCTCGGTGCCGACAGAGTAGTGCGAACCGGTTCACACGGGGTGTGAACGGAGTACGCGAATCCGTAGCGTGCGCGCGCTGTTGCGGAGAGTTTCCTGCCGGTTGACTGAAATGCCTCGCAAGAGGCCGGCCGGGCCGCCGGCTCCCCCTCGTACAGTGCGGCGGCCCGCTTCCACGCCGTCCGCCCAGCTGCCTGCCCGACACTCCGTGGCGGGGCGGACGGCCTGCCGGCAGCTTGGCCGCGCGACTGATCGCCGTTGCGCTAAAGGTGGTTGGTCGGCTGCGGGTTCGAAGTGGCTGGTCGCGCAGTTCCCCGCGCCCCCAGGGGGGCGCAGTGGACCCTTGCTCGGTCGTTCCGTAGGACCAGTAGTGCTATGTCGTCCGTCTGCCTGCCCCTTGTGTGGCGGAGGAGACCGGTGAAGAGGGTGCGCAGGATCAGCTGGGGGGTGGCCGGATGGTGGTGTACGGCCCCGATGAGGGCCGCCCGCAGGGAAAAGAACCGGCCTCTCGCGTCCCGTGCGTCCTCGACGCCGTCCGTGTACAGGACCAGCGAGTCGCCGGGCGGCAGAGCCCCGCAGGGCAGCGGGGTCGGTTCGGCCGGGAGCGGGAACGGGCCGAGCGGTGGGAGGGGATCGGTGTCGGCGAGGGGTTCGACGGAGGTGCCGCTCAGCAGATACGGCCAGGGGTGACCGCAGTTGAGGGCCGTGATCTCGCCGTCCGGGGCGATCTCCAGCAGCAGGACGGTGACGAACTCCTCGGAGACCGGGTTGTCGGGCTCACGGCCCGAGGCGGGGTGCTCGTCCCGTGCTCGCTCACGCAGGTGCCGGGCCAGGGCGCGGTCCAGTCTGTGCAGCACCCGGCCCAGGTCGGGTTCGTCGTGGACGGCCTCGCGGAAGCTGCCGAGGACGGCGGCGACCGTGCCGATGGCGGAGATGCCGTGGCCGCGTACATCGCCCATGACCACGCGGACGCCGTGCTCGGTGGCGATGACCTCGTACAGGTCACCGCCGACGCGGGCGTCGCGATCCGCGGAGAGCTGGGCGGCGGCGACGGTCAGCCCGTCGATGCGCGGCGGCAGGGGCCTCAGCAGCACGCTCTGCGCGGCGCCGGCGACTTCGCGGACCTGCTTGAGCTCACGCAGCAGGGCCTGGCGGACGTGCAGGATCAGACCGGTCCCCACGGCGAAGAACACGGCGCTCGTGACGACCCGGGCCCCGAGGCTGTCCTGCTGGGCGAGCGGGCAGGCCAGCTTGTAGGTGATCGCCATCGCGCCCCAGGCGGTGGGCAGCCCCAACGCGAGCACCTTGCGGGGAACCCGAGGCTTGATGCGGAACATGCCGATGGCCCCCCAATAGGCCCTGACAACGCAGATCGGACCGACCTCGAAAGGCCGGTCCGATTCTGTCGAGTGAGGGTCCGGAAGTACCGGATCACCCGGAGAAGTCACCCTATTGAGTGAGGTGACCGCAACGCGTCACGAAAGGGGCGCTCAGCCCCTCAGAACTGCCCCGGTCCGCTCGCCCGCCAGGGCAACCGCCGCATCCCGAGCCGCCGAAGCCTCATCGACGGTCAGGGTCCGGTCACCCGCACGGAAGCGCAACGCATACGCCAGCGACTTCTTCCCGTCACCGAGCTGCTCGTCGTTGACGTACACGTCGAACAGCCGGATCCCCTCGAGGAGTTCACCCGCACCCTCACGCAGCGCGGCCTCGACCTCGGCGGCCGGCACCGGCTTGTCCACCACGAGGGCGACATCCTGCGTGGCGACGGGGAACGTGGAGATGCTCGGCGCCTGGGGCGTGCCGTCACCGACCTGCTCAAGGGCGTCCAGGTCCAGGTCCATCGCACAGGTGCGCGCGGGCAGACCGAGGGCCTTGAGCACCCGGGGGTGCAGCTCGCCCGCGTGTCCGACGACCGTCTCCGCACCGGCGACGACCACGACGAGCTCGGCGCAGCGCCCGGGGTGCCACGGCCCGTACTGGCCGCCCCGCACGATCAGTTCGGCCCCGGCCTCACGGGCCACGAGCCGTGCCGCCTCGATCGCGTCGGCCCAGTCGGCCGGGCGGCCCGCGCCCCACCAGCCCGCCTGCTCACGCGCACCGGCGAGGACGACGGCCACGTGCCGCGGCTGCTCGGGCAGCACGGCGTTCAGGGCGGCGAGCTCCTCGTCGGTCGGACGGCGGTCGACCGGCAGATGACCGGCGACACCCCGCTCCTCGTTCGGGAGGAAGACCAGCCCGGTCTCGAACAGCGCCAGGTCGTGCGAACCGCGCCCGTCGTTGCGCCGCAGCGCGCCGAGCAGACCCGGCAGCAGCGACGTACGCAGCGCGGGCTCCTCGTCGTTCAGCGGGTTGACCAGCTTGACGACGCGGCGGGCCGGGTCGTCGGCGGCCAGGCCGAGCTGGTCGAAGACCTGCTCGCTGACGAAGGGGTAGTTCGGTGCCTCGACGTAACCCGCTCCGGCCAGCGCGCGGCCGACCCGGCGGTGCAGGCGCTGACGGTGGGTCAGGCCGCGGCCGGACGGCGGCTTGGGCAGGGTGGAGGGCAGGTTCTCGTAGCCCTCCAGACGGATGACCTCTTCGGCCAGGTCGTTCGGCTCGAGGAGGTCGGGCCGCCAGGACGGCACGGTGACGATCAGCTCGTCCTGCCCGTACACGTCGCAGCCGATCTCCTGGAGCCGGCGTACGACGGTCTCGCGGCCGTACTCGACGCCCGCGACCTTGTCCGGGTGGTTGGCCGGGACGGTGATGGTGTGCGGCGCGGACGGCGTGATGACCTCGGTGACACCGGCGTCGGCGGTGCCGCCCGCGAGCAGGACCAGCAGGTCGACGGTGCGCTGGGCGGCCGCGGCGGCCGCCGCCGGGTCGACGCCGCGCTCGAAGCGGCGGGACGCCTCGGAGGACAGCTTGTGCCGGCGGGCCGTACGCGCGATGGAGACCTGGTCGAAGTGGGCGGCCTCGATGACGATCTCGCTGGAAGCGTTCTCGAGGTCGTCGTGGTCGGCGATCTCCGTGTTGGCGCCGCCCATGACGCCCGCGAGGCCGATCGGGCCGCGCTCGTCGGTGATGACGAGGTCCTCGGAGTGCAGCTCCCGCTCGACGCCGTCGAGGGTGACGAGCTTCTCGCCCTCCTCGGCCCGGCGCACCCCGATGGTGCCCTGGACCAGGCCCCGGTCGTAGGCGTGCAGCGGCTGCCCGAGCTCCATCATCACGTAATTGGTGACGTCGACGGCGAGCGAGATCGGGCGCATGCCGACCTTCTGCAGGCGCCGCTGGAGCCAGATCGGCGAGCGCGCCTCGGGGCTGAGGCCGCTCACCGTGCGGGCGGTGAAGCGGTCGCAGCCCATCGGGTCGGAGACCTGCACCGGGTAGCCGAAGGCGTTCGGGCCGGGCACGTCGAGCAGCGCCGGGTCGCGCAGCGGGAGGCCGTAGGCGATGGCGGTCTCGCGGGCGACGCCGCGGATGGACAGGCAGTCGCCGCGGTTGGCGGTGACGGCGATGTCCAGGACCTCGTCGACCAGTTCGAGCAGCTCGATGGCGTCCTTGCCGACCTCGGTCTCCGGCGGCAGCACGATGATGCCGTGCGTGCCGTCGTCGCCCATGCCCAGCTCGCTGGTGGAGCAGATCATGCCGTGCGAGACACGGCCGTAGGTCTTGCGCGCGGCGATCGAGAAACCACCGGGCAGCACGGCGCCGGGGAGGACGACGACGACCTTGTCGCCGACGGCGAAGTTCCGGGCGCCGCAGATGAGTTCCTGGGGCTCGCCGGTGCCGTTGGCCTGGCCGACGTCGACGGTGCAGAAGCGGATCGGCTTCTTGAACTCCGTCAGCTCCTCGATGGTCAGCACCTGGCCGACGACGAGGGGGCCCTTGAGGCCGTCGCCGAGCTGCTCGACCGTCTCGACCTCCAGACCGGCGGAAATGAGCTTGGCCTGGACGTCACGGCCGGTTTCGATGGCCGGCAGGTCGACGTACTCCCGCAGCCAAGAAAGCGGGACCCGCATCAGATCTCCATCCCGAACGGCCGGGTGAACCGGACGTCACCCTCGACCATGTCTCGCATGTCCTCGACGTTGTGGCGGAACATCAGCATCCGCTCGATGCCGAACCCGAAGGCGAAGCCGCTGTACTTCTCGGGGTCCACGCCGCAGGCGGTGAGCACCTTCGGGTTGACCATGCCGCAGCCGCCGAGCTCGATCCATCCCTCGCTGCCGCAGGTACGGCAGGGTCGGTCGGGGTTGCCGACGGACTCGCCGCGGCAGACGTAGCACACCATGTCCATCTCGGCGGACGGCTCGGTGAAGGGGAAGAAGTTGGGCCGCAGCCGGGTCTTCATGCCCTCGCCGAACAGGGCCTGGACCATGTGGTCCATGGTCCCCTTGAGGTCGGCCATGGTCAGGCCCTCGTCCACGGCCAGCAGCTCGACCTGGCGGAAGACCGGGGTGTGCGTGGCGTCCAGCTCGTCGGTGCGGTAGACCACGCCGGGGCAGATCACGTAGACCGGCAGCTCACGGTCGAGCAGCGAGCGGATCTGCACGGGCGAGGTGTGGGTGCGCAGCACGACACCGGACTCGGAGCCGCCGTCCGGACCCTGCACGAAGAAGGTGTCGGCCTCGCCGCGCGCGGGGTGGTCCGGGCCGATGTTCAGCGCGTCGAAGTTGAACCACTCGGCCTCGACCTGCGGCCCCTCGGCGACCTCGTAGCCCATGGCCACGAAGACGTCCTCGATGCGCTCCGACAGGGTGGTGAGCGGGTGGCGGGCGCCGGCCGGTACGCGCTCGTACGGCAGCGTGACGTCCACGGCCTCCTCGACCAGCACCCGCTGGTCGCGCTCGGCCTCCAGCTCGGCCTGGCGGGCGGCAAGGCCCTTGTTCACGGCGCCGCGTGCCTGGCCCACGCGCTTGCCGGCATCGGCCTTGGCGTGCGGGGGCAGGGCGCCGATCTCGCGGTTGGCGAGGGCCAGCGGGGAGGTGCCGCCGGTGTGGGCGACCTTGGCCTCCTGGAGGGCGTCGAGCGAGTCCGCGGCGGCGAAGGCGGCGAGCGCCTCGTCCCGCATGCGCTCGATCTCTTCCGGTTTCAAGGCCTCGACCTCTACAGGGTCGTACGACTTATTGGGTGCGGACATCTCTTCCCGTGCTTCCGATTGGCTGGCTGAAGTGCCCCGTCTTCGACCGGGAGACGATTCGTCTCTGGTTGTGGACACAAAGGTGCCAAAAGCCGAGTCTAACGGGGTTGAGGAATGCGAATGCGCCCGTGGTGCCTCAGGCCAGGAAGGCCGGTGCCGCCACGGGCAACGTAAATCGGAACTGTGCGCCGGCGCCGGGGGCGCGGCCGACCGTGATGGTGCCGCCGTGGGCCTCGACGATGCCCTTGACGATGTAGAGCCCGAGGCCCGTGCCGCCGCGCTTGCTGCCCCGCCAGAAGCGGGTGAAGACGCGGTTCATGGACTCCTCCGGGATGCCGGGCCCCTCGTCGCTCACGGTGACCGACGTGCCGGTGTCCTCGCCTTCGCGGGGGGACGCCGTGGCCGTGATGTCAATGGTGACCGTTCCCTCGCCGTGCCGCACCGCATTTTCGATGAGGTTGCTGAGCACCTGGTCGATCTTGTCGGGGTCGGCCCACAGGGCGGGCAGCGGCTGCTCCAGGCGCAGCAGGAACCGGTCGGCGGGCTGGCCGGCGGCGACGTAGGCCTGCATGTGCCGTCCCACGGCCGCGCCGATGTCGACGGGCTGGCGCCGCACCTCCAGGCGCCCGGAGTCGATGCGGGAGATGTCGAGCAGCTCGGCGATGAGCCGGGTGACACGGTCGGCGTCGGCGTCGACGGTCTCCAGCATGAGCCGCTTCTGGTCGTCGGTGAAGCGTTCCCACTTGGCGAGGAGCGTGGCGGTGAAGCCCTTGACGGAGGTCAGCGGGGAGCGCAGCTCGTGAGCGACCGTCGCGATCAGCTCGGCGTGACTGCGCTCGGTGCGCCGGCGGGCCTCGGTGTCCCGCAGGGAGACGACGACGCGGCGGACGGGCCCGGTCGGCTCGGTGCGGACGTAGCGCGCGGAGACCAGCACCTCCCGCCCGCCGGGCAGCAGGAGGTTGCGCTCGGGCTGCCTGCGCCTGATGGCCAGCCCGCCGTAGGGGTCGGTCAGCTGCCACCAGCGCCGCCCCTCCAGGTCCTCTAACGGCAGGGCCTTCTCCAGGCGCTGCCCGAGGGCGTCGGCGGCGCGGACGGCGGTGATGCGCTCGGCGGCGGCGTTGAAGCAGATGACGTGCCCGTGTTCGTCGGCGACGACGAGGCCGTCGGGCAAGTCGTCGGGTTCGAAGCCGAGCTCGGCGGGATCACCGGACCGGGACGCGGACTGCCGCCGCACCTCCCGTGCCCCCGGTGCGCTGCTCGTGCCGACACTCATCCCCGTACCCCACCTCTCACGACGGCTGAGGGGCCCCCGAGCGGGTCACACTACTAGCTCTCGGTGACGGTGCGGCACCCTGTGGAGGCGCGCTGTGCACGGGCCGACGCATAGAGACATACGGCGGCGGCGGTCGCGAGGTTCAGGCTCTCGGCCTTCCCGTGGATCGGGACGCGCACGACGGCGTCGGCCAGCGCGCGCGTCTCCTCCGGGAGCCCCCACGCCTCGTTCCCGAACACCCAGGCGGTCGGCCCGCCCATGCTCCCCTTGTCGAGCTCGTCGTCGAGGTCCCGGTCCCCGGCGCCGTCGGCGGCGAGGATCCGCACCCCGGCGCCCTGGAGGCCGGCCACGGCCTGCTCGACGGGCACACCGACGGCGACGGGAAGGTGGAACAGGGAGCCCACGGAGGCCCGTACGGCCTTGGGGTTGTACAGATCCACCGACGCGTCGGTGAGGACGACGGCCTCGGCGCCGGCGGCGTCGGCGCACCGCAGCACGGTCCCGGCGTTGCCGGGGTCGCGCACATGCGCGAGCACGGCCACGAGCTTGGGCCGGGCGGCAAGGATCTCCTCGAAGGGGGTGTCGATGAACCGGCAGACGCCAACGACTCCCTGCGGTGTGACGGTGGTGGAGATGTCCGCGATCACCTGCTCGGCGGCAAGGTGCACGCGGGCGCCCGCGGCCCGGGCCTCGCCGATGATGTCGGCGTACCGCTCCGCGGCCTCGACGGTCGTGAACAGCTCCACGAGCGTGGATGCGTAGGCCGCCGCCTCCCGCACCGCCTGCGGCCCCTCCGCGAGGAACAGGCGGTCCTTGCCCCGGAAGTTCCGCTTGGCGAGCCGCCGGGCGGCCAGGACGCGAGGGGAACGGGGGGAGATCAGCTCGGGGCTGACGGGGGACATGGCTTCACCTTGGAGTTCTGAGGTTCACGAACAACAGGACCCGCAGACCTCCTCGGCCTGCGGGTCCCTTCAGTCACGTCGGCTGGAGCCGTCGCAGCGTCACGCCGCCTTCGGGGCGTTGACGTCGCTCGGCAGCGCCTTCTGGGCGACCTCGACGAGCGCGGCGAACGCGTTCGCGTCGTTGACGGCCAGCTCGGCGAGGATCTTGCGGTCCACCTCGACGTTGGCGGCCTTCAGACCCTGGATGAAACGGTTGTACGTGATGCCGTTGGCGCGGGCAGCGGCGTTGATGCGCTGGATCCACAGCTGGCGGAAGTCACCCTTGCGCTTCTTGCGGTCGTTGTAGTTGTAGACCAGCGAGTGGGTGACCTGCTCCTTGGCCTTGCGGTACAGGCGAGAGCGCTGACCGCGGTAGCCGGAGGCCTGCTCGAGGATCGCCCGGCGCTTCTTGTGGGCGTTGACTGCCCGCTTGACGCGTGCCACTTGTTAACTCCTTGTAGCCGGGCCCGTGTGGTGACGTGACCCGAGAACGGCTTGGTTTCGGTGCCTTCGTGCGGTGCCCCGCGACTCGCGGGACGAACCGACTATCGACCGAGAAGCTTCTTGACCTTGGCGGCGTCGCCGGAGGCGACCTCGACGGTGCCGGCGAGGCGGCGCGTCAGCGTCGACGACTTGTGCTCCAGGTAGTGGCGACGGTTCGCCCGCTGGCGGAGCACCTTGCCGGAGCCGGTCACCCGGAAGCGCTTCTTGGCACCGCTGTGCGTCTTGTTCTTCGGCATAGCGCCGTTCTCTCCTCATGGGTGGCGCTCCGGTGCCCGGTCGTGAAACCGGGCACGGTGGAGCGTCGCTCTTGTTTCGGTTACATCCTGGGGACTCGCGTCCCTGGGATCACGCCTCGGCGGAAGCCTCGGCAGGGGCCTCGACGTCGTCCACTTCGTGGTCGGACTCCGCGGCGTTCTGCGACTTGCCGGGGTTGGCCTTCGCTTCGGCCTTGCGGGCTTCCTGCGCCTGGCGGGCCTCGGCCATCGCCTCGGTCTTCTTCTTGTGCGGACCGAGAACCATGATCATGTTTCGGCCGTCCTGCTTCGGGTTCGACTCGACGAACCCAAGCTCCTGGACGTCCTCCGCGAGCCGCTGCAGCAGTCGGTAGCCGAGCTCCGGCCGGGACTGCTCGCGACCACGGAACATGATCGTGATCTTGACCTTGTCGCCCTGCTTGAGGAACCGGACGACGTGACCCTTCTTGGTGTCATAGTCGTGCGGGTCGATCTTCGGCCGGAGCTTCATCTCCTTGATGACCGTGTGCGCCTGGTTCTTGCGCGCCTCACGGGCCTTCATGGCCGACTCGTACTTGAACTTCCCGTAGTCCATGAGCTTGCACACGGGCGGACGGGCGTTCGCCGCGACCTCGACCAGGTCCAGGTCGTACTCCTGCGCAAGCTCCAGTGCCTTGGCCAGCGGGACAATGCCCACCTGCTCGCCACTGGGACCGACAAGTCGCACCTCGGGAACGCGAATCCGGTCGTTGATGCGGGGCTCGGCGCTGATGGATCCTCCTCGGTTAGCACCACACGGCCATCTGGCGGACGGCCGCGTTTGTCTCTTTTCGACAGACCTAACCGCGCCGAAGCACAAAAAATGCCCCGGACGATCACAAGACGGGGCTCCAAAGCACTGCCGGAGCACCGCCGCAATGATCGCGGGGCGCGATTTCGGGCGACTCCATCGTCCGTACGGAACGATGGTGGCCGCCTGACCGGGGTGACCCGCCGTCCCGGGGGACGGTCAGGTGGGAGATCGGAGCCTCCACTTGTGGGTCGGTACATGACCGACCGGTCGAGAACCAGCGTACCAAATTCTGCAAGGACCGCTAACCGCGCGGTTAGGGTCGGCCGCATGCCCACGTCGATCTGGCTCTGGTCCGCCGAGGACGTCCTCCATCGTGACGTACTCAGCGAGGAGGAGCGACGGCGGGCCGCGGCCCTGCGGGAGCCGCTCGGGGCGCACTTCACGGCGGCGCGGGTGGCGGTGCGGACGATCCTCGCGGACCTGCTCGGTGTGCCCGGCGGCGACATCGTGCTGGGCAACCACCCCTGCCCCGGCTGCGGGGACGCCGGCCACGGGCCGCCGCGTGTGGTGTGGCCCGAGACGTCCCTGTGGATCAGCATGAGCCGTTCGGAGGGCTACGGCGCCCTGGCGGTGAGCACGGCCGCCGTCGGGGTGGACGTCGAGACGCACCGGCCGGTCGACCTGCCCAGCCTGAGCCGCAGCGCCCTCGCCCCGGCGGAGGTCGCCTGGCTGGACGGGCTCACGGAGCCCCGGGAGAGGTTGCTCGGCTTCTACCGCTGCTGGACCCGCAAGGAGGCGGTGCTGAAGGCGGTGGGAGTGGGCGTGAGCGTCGACCTGCGCCGCTGGGACACCGCGCCCGAGGCCGAGCGCGGCAGCGTGCGGGACACGACGTCGAGTCCGGCGCGGCTGTGGACGGTGGAGAACCCGCCGCCGCTGCCCGACACGACCGTGGCCGTCAGCCGCCCGGCTGCGTCCATGGCGCGGGAAGGGGACGTATCCGTCCGGACCCTTTCCTAGCCAGGGACCGGCGCGGCGGTTTTCGCGGTGAACGGTGACAGCGCAGCCGGCAATTGACCGCGTCGCGACCGGGGGCCGGCGGCGTGGGGACGGACCGTGCGGGGCGGCCATGGGGGTGCGAATTCGGCGCGAGTGGGTGGCACAGAAGGCGGGCGGGCGGTACCGAAAGGGAGTCGACTGACATTTTCCGGTGACCCTGCACAGGTGACGCCGGGTCGAGTTTGGAATTCCGGATTTGCTTCACGCATCCTCCGTCGCACAGATGCCGCTTTCAGGGGATCGCCACGTCCAGCGCATCCAACCCCTGGTCGGAGTCCCCCAGTTCGACCCCATACACGGGCACAACGGATACAGCAATCACGGATTAATTAGCCGGCCATTACTCCACTATGACCCCTTTGAGCACGTGAGATGGGTCACATCGCAGTCAAGGCTGTCCCTTGCCCAGCCCAACCTTGGCTGATAGCTTCCTGCGCAGACCATTTTGCTGTGCCGCTACAGGCGGCATATTTACGGGGCCTCCGGAAACGGGGCTGCGGGGGATTTATGCCTGATAATCAGGGGAGAGTCATACCCTCCTGGCCCGAGCTGGTGGAAAAACACGCCCGGCTCACTCCCAACGCGACCGCCGTCGTCGACGGTGCACAGGAATTGTCGTATCGGGAATTGATGACCGCCGCACGCGGGCTGGCGCAGCGGCTGGGGGAACTGGGCGTCGCGCCGGGCAGCCCGGTGGCCGTCGCCGTCGGGTACGGAACGCTGCTGCCGACGGCGGTGCTCGGGGTGTACGGCGCAGGGGGCACCGTCCTGCTCATGGACGCCGCCCTGCCGAGGCCGCAGCTGGCGGCCCGGCTGGCCGGGGCTGCCGCGACGGTCGTCGTCACCGACAAGGAGACCGCCCCCCTGCTGGCCGAGGCCGCCGCCGGGCTGGGCGACGCGGCGCCGGTCCTGATGGAATGGACGCCCGCTTCGCACACCGAGCCGTGGCAGCCCGCCTCGCCCGACGCGTTGCCTCGGCCGCTCCCCCGCGACCCGGCCTACCTCGTCTTCACCTCCGGCTCGACCGGAACGCCGAACGCGGTCGTGGTCTCACACGGCGCGTTCGCCGCGATGACCGCCGCGCACGGTGAGGTGCTTTTCGGTGACGTCGCCGCCGGCTGTCGCCGTTTCTCCCTGAACAACCCGGCCTCGGCCGACGCCGTCTACGCGGACCTGGCCGCCCTGGCTCACGGCCGGACCCTGGTCGTCGCCCGGCCCCGGGTCCGGCGCAACCCCGAGGCCCTGGCCGAGTGGATCACCGTCGCGGACGTGGAGGTCCTGGACGCCACGCCCACCCAGATCACCGCGCTGGTGACGGCTGGCCACGTCGCTGCGCTGGAGCGGCTGAGTGTACTGATCCTGGGCGGTGAGGCGGTGCCCGCCGCCCTGTGGTCCAGGCTGCGCGAGCTGCGCGGCACCCGGGTCCTCAATCTCTACGGCCCGTCCGAGTGCACGGTCGACGTCACCTGGGCGGAGCTGTCGGCGTGCGGCGACGAGCCGGTCATCGGGCGTCCGCTGCCGGGGAACACCGTGCGGATTCTCGGCCCGGACCTGCGTGAAACACCGGCCGGTACGACCGGGCAGATCGCCGTGTCGGGACCGCAGTTGGCCGATGCCTACCTCGGCAACGAGGCCCTGACGAACGAGCGATTCGTCCGTGTGGAGGGCGAGCGGACCTACCTCACCGGCGACAGCGGCCACGTCGACTCGGACGGGGTCATCCACTGTGTGGGCCGGCTCGACGGCCAGGTGCAGATCGACGGTTTCCGAGTGGAGCTGGGGGAGGTGGAGGCGGCCGTCGGCCGTGCCCCGTACGTGAACCAGTGCTGCGCCTTCGCGGTGACGGAGCCCGACGGCTCGACCACGCTGCATGCCGCGGTGGTGCTGGACCCGGCCGCGGACGCCGTCGGGTCGCCGGCCACCATCACGCGCGAGCTCGCCGACACGCTGGCGCGTCACATGCGCCCGCGGCTGCATGTGCGGGCGAGTCTGCCGCTCGCCGCGACAGGCAAGACGGACGCCCGGGCCGTGCGGGACGAGATCCTCGCCGAGCGCGAACGGGCCGCCGAGGGCTCCTCCGACTCGGCCGGCCCGTCCCCGGAGACGGTGCGGGACGCGGTCGCCCGGTTCTGGCGCGAGCTGCTCGGCGTGGATTCGGTGGCTCCCGACGACGACTTCTTCGCGATCGGGGGCAACTCCCTGCGGGCCGTGAAGTTCGTGCTGCGCGTACGCCGTGAGCTGGGTGTCGAGATGGCGATGACCCAGTTCTTCGGCGCTCCCACGCTGCGTCGGTGCAGTGAACGCA
Organism: Streptomyces sp. NBC_01092; assembly: GCF_045039535.1. Taxonomy (NCBI): domain Bacteria; kingdom Bacillati; phylum Actinomycetota; class Actinomycetes; order Kitasatosporales; family Streptomycetaceae; genus Streptomyces; species Streptomyces sp. NBC_01092. Next base: position 2,238,476 of record NZ_CP108659.1, read on the forward strand.
TCGACGCCCTGCGGGAGGCTGCGGGTTCCGATGGCTGACCCCGGCCGCGATGACACGGTCTGGATGGATGCCGCTGCCTGGAAGGACGTCAGTGCCTGGGAGGGGGTGCGGCCGGGAATTGGGGGGCCGGTGCCGGTGGCCGTCGGCGGTGACGTCGCACCCGGAACCCTGTTGGCGGCCTATCGCCTGGGGGTCTTCTGCCAGCCGACACAGGACGCCGAACAGGCGTGGCTGAACCGGGAGATCTACGAGCCCGATGTGACGAGTGGCGCCATCCCCGTCCTGCCCGGACCAAACGGTGCCGACCCCTACGAGGTGCTGTGGTGGGCGCCCGCCCAGCGCGCGCTCCTACCGGTGGACGGGTTCCGGCTCGGTCGCCACGGTGCCAAGTACCACCGGCGGTACCCGGAACTCACGAGCACTGTCGACAGCGCCTTCGACGAAGTGGTCGAGCGGTGCCGTAAGGACCGCGAGCCGGTGTGGCTGACTGATCCACTGGTGGCCGGTCTGCGGAAACTGCACGACGCCGGGGCGGTGCACAGCCTGGAGATCCGGCGTGACGGCGCGCTCGTCGCCGGTCTGTTCGGGTACGCCCTCCCGCGCGTCTTCGTTGTCGACTCGGCCTTCCAGTCCGAGGACCAGGGACTCAAAGCGCTCTATCTCGACCTCACCCTGCGTTCCCGCGCCGCCGGAATCGAATTCATCGACCTTCAGATCGACGCCGAACACAAACGCAGGATGGGCGCGAGGATTTTCGACCGTGAATTCTACCTCGGGCTCCTCGGAGACGTTCGGGGTACTTTCGCGGCCGAGCCGCGCACACTGTCGCAGAACCTCATCGAGTATCTTGCGAATGAGGCAAATGCGACGTGATGAGCTGCACCACGGAGTTCATTTCATCCGCCACGAAGAAATGCCCACCCGAGAAGAAGCGGGCGGCGAATCCGGCAGTCGCCACGTCCGCCCAGGAATGCACGGCATCAAGGTGCACGCTCAGGTCGGACGCTCCGCCGAGCGCGGTGACCGGACAATCCACCGGAGTCACCTCACGCGGGCCGTACGTCTCCGAGATGCGGAAATCCGAGCGCAGTCCGGGAAGGATGATCTCGCGCAGGTCCTGGCTTTCCAGGATCGCGTCATCCATTCCACCGAGGGCGTGCACGGCCGCCCAGAATTCGTCGTCGTCGCGGGTCCACACCGTGCCGGCCCGGACGGTGTGCGGCGCCGCGCTGCCGGACACGAAGACATGAGCGGGCGGTCGGCCCGCGGAAACTGTCCGCAGCGCGACCTCGTACGCCACCAGGGCGCCGAGGCTGTGCCCGAACAGCACGAACGGCAGGTCGGGACGGTCGTCCAGGGCCTGAACCGCAGCGTCGGCCAGCTGCTCGACATCCGCGGCGGGCTGCTCGGTGATGCGCTCGATACCGCCGGGATAACGCGCCACGACCAGTTCGACATGGTCCGGTATCAACGCGCGCCACGGCCGGTAGAAGGAGGTACTTCCTCCGGCGTGCGGAAAGCAGACCAGCCGCACCCGGGGCTCGACCGGACCATGCACGACACAAAGCCGACGGTCCGTGTCGACCGCACCTGTAGGTCGCATTTTGCACTCCCTTTCAATTCCGCTTTCCCGCCAGTACGGCCTGGCCGGCAAACCCCGCCCAGCCACTGACGGGGTCCATACAACCATGCGGCCCGATTTGCTTGCCACCTCCATCTTCCGCAGCGTCTGAAGGGATCATTCCGTGCGGGCAGCACCAGACCATCCTCTTGCCGTCCCTCTGTCGCCCACCCAGAGCGACTCCAGCACTGCCTTTCCCGTCGTTCTCTGCCCGCATGCGGTGAGCGGCAGCGCGTCCGTGTACGGACTTCTCGCAGCCAAATGGCGGGATGCGTTCACCGTCATAGCCCTGCAATCTGCGGGTCTGACGGAGGGAGCGGCTCCGCATGAATCCGTCGAGGAAATGGCCGAGGCGTATCTGGCGGGCCTGAAAGCCGAGTCGCTGCCCGAGTCCGTTTGCCTGTTCGGCTGGTCCATGGGCGGAGTCGTCGCCTACGAGATGGCCCGGCGTCTGACCCTGCGCGGACACCGCGTCCGGCTCGTCATGGCGGACAGTGAGTTCCCGGAGCCCTTCGCCTCCCGGCCCTCGGAGAGCGAGTGTCTGGAGTGGTTCGCCGAGGACACACTCGGGTCGCTCGGCATGAGCCTCGGCTCCTGGCCGCCGGGCCTGTCGATGGACGCCTCTCTCACTCTTCTGCTCCAGCGGCTGGGCCTCGCCGAGGGCACGCCGCCGCAGGGCCTGCTGGACGACTTCCGGCGCCGTTTCGTCGTCTTCCGGCAGAACCTGCTCGCAGCCACCAGCTATCGCCCGGCCCCACTGGACGCGGACGTCCTGATGATCCGCGCCGCCGACGACGCGCTGTCGCTGACCCGCTGGCGGGAGGTCGTGCGCGGATCCCTCACCGACCGGGTCGTGCCCGGTGACCACTACGGCATGATGGCCGCGGGCACGGTCGACACGGTCGCCGACCTGGCCCGGGCGCATCTCACCGGGGGGTCCCCGGCGCCCCGCACCGAGCGGCCGGCCGACGGGCCGACGTCCGCCCCTCCCCTCTCCGGTACCTTGCGGGACGCCAGGACTTCCGCTGCCACGAGCGCCGCCGCCGACGCCGCCTTCCTTGAACTGCAGACGCCTGTCGGACTCGCCGACCCGTACCCCTGCTACGACCGGCTGCGCACCAAGGCACCGGTGTACCGCACCTCCTACGGGCAGGTGCTCGTCACCGGGTACACCGCGGCGGGGCAGGCACTGCGGTCCGGTGATCTCGCGGTCGAGGACGCGGGGTGGATGGATGTGCACGACCCGCAGTGGCGCTCCAGCCCCACCAACGTGGTGATGGGCGAGTCTCTGCTGCACCGCAATCCGCCGGATCACACCCGGCTGCGCCGGCTGGTGAACGGCGCGTTCGTTCAGCGCCGTGTCCAGGCACTCGGCAACCGGATCGAGGAGCTGGTCACGGCGCGGCTCGACGAGCTGGCCGAGCGCGGGGCGTCAGGCGCGACCGTGGATCTGCACGAGGTCCTCGCGTACCCGCTGCCGGTGGCGGTCATCGGGGAGATGCTCGGGGTGCCGCCTGCCGACTGGGAGTGGCTGCGCTGGTCGACCGCCGCAGTCTCCGTGGTCTTCGACATCTTCACCTCCGACGACGACTACAAGCGCTCCGACGAGGCGATCAACACGCTCACTCCGTACTTCGAGGCGCTGGTCGAGGAACGGCGCAAGGCACCTCGGAACGACATGATCTCGGCGCTGCTCGCCTCGCACGACGGCACGGGCACCCTGTCCGGCGACGAACTCCTACAGATCATCCTGCTGTTGTTCATCGCGGGCTTCGAGACGACGGTCAACCTGCTGACCAACGGCGTGGTCGAACTGCTGCGCCGTCCGGACCAGTTGGCGCTGCTGCGCGCCGACCCCGACCTGGTGGGCGCCGCCGTCGAGGAGACGCTGCGTTTCCAGTCCCCCGTGCAGGCCACCATCCGGCACGCCGTGCGAGACACCGAGCTCGGTGGGATACCCGTCGACCAGGGCACGCCGGTGGTGGTGTTCATGGGCGCGGCCAACCGCGATCCCGGACACTTCGAGACGCCCGACCGGTTCCGTGTCGACCGGGTGGGACCGAAGAACATGACGTTCGGCGGGGGCATCCACTACTGCCTGGGCGCGTCGCTGGCGCGTCTGGAGGCCTCGATCGTCTTCCGCTCGTTGTTCAGCCGCTTCCCCCGCCTGTCCTTGGCCGGTGAGCCCGAGCTCCGGCCGATCTTCAACCTCCGCGGTTACTCGACCCTGCCCGTCACGATCGGCTGACGGACCGGAAGGACGCGTCCGACGCATGCGCAAGAAATCCGTACTCTCCTCCACCGGCTTCTTCCGGATCTGGGCGGCCGAGTCGATCTCGCTGACCGGTGCTCAGATCACCACGTTCGCCCTGCCGCTGGTGGCGGCCATCAACCTCGACGCCTCGCCCTGGGAGATGAGTCTCCTGGTCGCCGCGGCGGGCGTCTCCAGTCTCACGTTCGGCTTGTCCGCCGGTGTGTTCGCGGACAAGTACGAGCGCACCGGGCTGATGCACATCGCCAACCTGGCCCGCCTCGCGGTGCTGCTCACCGTGCCGCTGCTGTACTGGGCGGACGCTCTGAGCGTGTGGCTGCTTGCGCTGGTGACGTATCTGATCAGCGCGCTCACCCTGCTCTTCGAGAGCGCCATGACGCCCTATGTCCCCCGGCTGGTGGGCCGGGACAAAGTGGGGCCCGCCAACTCGTGGCTGGAGGCCAGCGAGGCGGTCGGCGACGTGGGCGGGCCCGGTCTGGCGGGTGTGCTCGTGCAGACCCTGGGCGCCCCGATCGCGGTGCTGATCGACGCGGTCAGCTACGTCGTCAGCAGCGCGGCCCTGCTGGGCCTGCCCAAGGCGCATCCGCGGGACAACGGGGGCGCGGACAGCGCCGACGAGACGCATCTGGCCGCCATCCGCAGCGGGCTGCGGCTGCTGCGCCGGGACCGCTACCAGTGGCCGATCGCCGTCACCTCGGTGTTCTTCAACTTCTTCTGCTCGATGTTCATGGCGACGTACATGCTGTACGCGCTGCGCGTGGTGGGGTTCAGCCCCGCGCTGCTCGGTGTGATGACCATGCTGGGCGGGGTCGCCGGGCTGACGGCCGCGGCGGTCAACCAGCGGATCATCAACCGGTTCGGGATCGGCCCGACGGTGATCCTGGGGTACGTGCTGCCCGGAATCACCGCGCTGCCGGTCGGCTTCGTGCACCTCTTCGACCTGCCGGTGACGCTGACGCTGATCGGGATCTCGCAGTTCTCGTGGGTGTTCGGCATCGTCGTGATGCACATCTGCGTCGCCACTATGCGCCAGACGATGATTCCCGAGCATCTTCAGGGGCGGATCATCTCGTCGGCCAGGTTCATGGGCTGGGGCGTGGAGCCGATCGGTGCGCTGGTCGGCGGCGCGCTGGCGACGGTGTCCGCTGTCGGCCTGTCGGGGACCATCGTCGTCTCGACGGTGGGCCTGCTGCTGGCCGGTCTGTGGCCGCTCTTCTCGCCGGTGCGGACACTGCGCACGGTGGAGGCCGAGGCGGACGCCCCGGCGGACGAGAAGCCCACGGAGCCGGCGGGCGCCTGAGCGACGAGGGTCCGAAACGCCGGCGGCCCGCGCCCCCTCCAGGAGGGCGCGGGCCGCCGACGTTTCGGACCGGCCGGATGCTCTACGGTGCCGACGCTCCCGTGCCCAGTCCGAAGAAGTCGTCCGCCGCCACGGCGAGCCCGAGGCGGCCCGCCTCGTGGTGGATGAACCGGGCCAGCGCCAGGTCCAGGACGCCGAGGCCGAACGGCGAGAAGATCCGCGGGCGCGTCGGGTCCGGCGCGATCCGGCCCTCGATCAGGTCCGACACAGTCCCGGCGACGAAGTCCCGGCCTCCTGTGGCCTGTTCGGCCAGGTGCGGGGAGGTGTTGGCCTTCATGCAGTGCTCGACGTCGTCCAGCACGTTCTGGGCGGCGAGGATCACGGGCACGGCGAGGTCGCGCAGCGAGACGTTGAGGACGGTCTGGTCCGGCGTCAGCAGCCCGGGATCCGCCAGCCAGGGCTCGGCGGCGGTGGTGGCAAGGACGACCAGACCCGCGCCGCGGACGGCGTCCTCGGCCGAAGTGGTCACAGCCTCGGCATTCACCCCGAGAGCGCCCAGCTCGTCGCGGAACGCCTCGGCGCGGGCGGGGACCAGGTCGTGGACGCGGAAGCGCCCCGGCCTCCAGCCGGACTGCCTCAGATACTCCACGACCTGCCGGGCGATCGGGCCGGAACCGATGACGGCCACCGCGTCGGGTGCCGTGTCGGAGTGCAGCAGCCGGGCGGCGAGCGCGGCCGAGGCGGCGGTCCGGTTGGCGCTGATCGCGGATCCCTCGATGCAGGCGAGCGGGAACCCGGTGGCCATGTCGTTGAGGATCACGACGGCGGACGCGCGGGGCAGCCCGCCGTGCTCGTGGTTGCCGGGGAAGCTGGCGATCCACTTGATGCCCGCGACTTCGTCCTCGTCCGCGATACGGGCCGGCAGGGCGATGATGCGCGCGTCGGGCCGCTCGGGGAAGCGCAGGAAGTAGCTGTCCGGGTTGGTGGTACGCCCGTCGCCGTGCAGCCGGTACGTCTGCGCGACGAGCTCCATGACGTCCTCGTGGCGGCCGTGCAGCACCCGCGCCACCGCGTGGGCGCCGATCAGCTGGAACTCTGGTGCCTTCAAGGGTTCACTCCATCCATGGAACGGGGTCGTGCACGGCGCGGACTGCCGCGGTGCGCTGCTCGGGACCGGGCTCCCGTTCGGGCCGTCGGCCGTCCAGTACCTCCCGGAGCGGGCCGCACAGCGGCGGTCCCGGCCGACCGGCCCCCGTGAGAGAGCCGGGTGTCCGCTCGGCCAGTTCGGGGAAGTTGGCCGCCAGCCACTGCTGGTCGTACACCGTGTCCAGGTACTTGTCGCCGAGGTCGGCCGAGACGCCGACCACGACGCTCGTCTCCTGGAAGGTGTCCGCGTCCTGGGCGATGGCGTGCAGCACATGGCCGGTCGAGCACCCGACCAGCAGACCGCGCTCCGTCAGGATCTGGTGGCTGCGGCGGACCGCGTCACGCTCCGCGACGTGCACGATGCGGTGGACGCGGGTCGCGTCCGCGATCTCGGGGGGCCGGCTGGTGCCGACCCCCGGCAGGGTGCGGCGGCCGGGCCGCCCGGTACCGAAGGTGACCGAGCCCTCCGGTTCGACGGCGATGAGCTCGGTCTTGGGCGAGCGCTCGCCGAACCGGCGGGCGATGCCCATCATCGTGCCGGTGGTGCCGGTGCCGACGTACAGGTGGGTCACGTCGGGCACGGACCGCAGGATGTCGTCCGCCGTCCACTGGGCGTGCGCGGTGACGTTCGCCTCGTTGGCGTACTGGTTGAGCCAGACCCGGTCGTCGTCGGCGTCGACGAGCCGGCGCACCAGGTCGAGCCGGGTGCGCAGATAGCCGCCCTCCGCGTCCTTGTCGGTGACGGTCTCAATGCGTCCCCCGTACGCCCGGATCGCCATGACGTTGGCGGGCGAGGCGTTGGGGTCCATCACGCAGATGAAGCCGTAGCCACGCATCCGGCAGATCAGTGCGAGGGCGACGCCCAGATTGCCCGAGGAGGACTCGACGATCGTCGACCGGCCGGGGAAGAGGCGCCCCTCGCGCTCCAGTCGGTCCACCATGAAGAGGGCCGACTTCAGCTTGATCGACCCGGTGATGTTGAAGCCTTCCAGCTTCAGCAGCGTCCGCCCGGCGGAGGTGAAGTCGGTCAGGTCGAAGAAGACGTCGGGGAAGTGGAGGTCCAGCGGGTTGGCGGTGATCACGTGGCCTCCTCCACGGCCCCGGCGAGCGCGCCGAGGGGCGTGTCAGGTGCCTCGACGACCGCGTCGACGACGAAGGCCAGATCTGCGGCGATCCGCTCGACGGTGCGCTGCTCCAGCAGCGCGGTGGTGCAGTCGAGCTCCAGGCGCAGGCTGTCCGGCGCCTCGAGAACGCTCAGGGTGAGGTCCAGTCGGCAGGTCAGGCATGGCAGTTCGGGCAGGGCGGCACGCGGGTCGCCCACCACTTCGGCGAGGTCGGCGTCGGCCCAGGGGCTGCGGGCCTGCGGGTCGGCACTCACCATGTTGAAGAAGCCGTCGACGAGCGGGTCCTCGCTGACGTTGCGCCGCGAGCAGGCGCGCTCCACGATCGCGTCGTAGGGGTACTGGCTGTGATCGAGCCCGGCGAGGATGCCGTCGCGCACGGACGCGGCGAACTCGGTGAAGGTCAGGGTCGGCTCGGGGAAGCTGCGCACCGGCACCGTGTTGACGAACAGCCCCAGCTGATCGTCGAGACCGGCGTCGGCCCGCACGTCGACGGGGAACCCGATCACGACCTCGCCCTGGCCGGTGAACCGGTGCACGGCCAGGTGGTACACGGCCTGGAGGAACATGGCCGTGGTCAGTCCCCGGAACTGGCAGAATGCGCGCAGGGCGGCGGTCCTCCCGGCGTCGAACTCCACGTGAGCGCGCCGCGATTCGGAACCGAACAGCTCCGGGTGGAGCTGCGCGGGCGCGAGGTCGACGCGCGGCTCGGAGGCGAAGACCGAGTCCCAATACTCCCCCATCCGGCGCAGCTCGGGGCCGTCCAGACGCCGCTGCCACACGGCGAAGTCCTTGTAACCGACGGGCAGGGGCCCGAGCGGTTCGCCGCGATGGGCGCGCACGAAGTCGCGGGCGAACAGTGGCCGGGAGGCCGCGTCGAAGACCAGATGGTGCTTGTCGGTGAGGAGATAGTGCAGGTCGGGGCGGACTGTGACGAGGCGGGCGCGCAGCAGTGGCGGGTGCTCCAGGTCGAAGGGGTGCACGAAGTCCCCCGTGCCGCCCGGCCCCTCGGGTGCGAAGTCGGGATCGTGGACGTGCTCCAGCCGCAGCGTCACGTCCTCGTGGACGGTGGCCACCGGCTCGTCGCCGTCCAGGTCGAAACCGGTGCGGAACCCCTCGTGCCGGCGGACCAGCTCGTTCAACACCCGCTCGATGTGCGCGGGGTCCACCGGGCCGTCCAGGCGCAGCACGTCCGGCAGCTGATAGGTGACGGAGTCGGGGTAGAGCAGCTGGGTGAAGTAGAGCCGCTCCTGCCCGTGGGAGAGCGGGTACGTCGCGGCGGGCGGGGCCGGCGGTATGCGCGAGACAGCTCGGCGCGCGTGTCCCGCGCCGGCCTCGGTCAGCATCCGCAGCAGGTCCCGCTTGTGTTCGCGGACGAGGGCGAGCAGGGCGTCGTCCATGCTGCCCCGGGGGGCGTCCAGTACGAGCCGGTCGTCGTCGGCCCGCAGCTGGACGCCCGCGGAGCGCAGCCGGGACATCAGCTGCGCGAGATCCACGTGCGAGGTGTCCCTCATCAGATGTAGAACTCCTCGGTGTCGCCCGACGGCGTGGCGGCGGCGCCGGTCTCGAGCCACCTCAGGTTGTCGATGTGCTCGGCCAGTCCGCGGGCCGTGGGCCTCGGGAAGAAGTCCATCAGCCGGACCTCGACACCGAACGCCTCGCGCACCTCGGCCATGAGGGCCACCGCCTTGAGGGAGTGGCCGCCCGCCTCGAAGAAGTTGTCGTCGAGGCCGGGGGACTCGGTGGCCAGCGAGCGGGCCCAGATGTCGAGCACCTTGCGTTCGGTCTCGGTCCGGGCCGCCGTCCCTCCCGTGGACGGGGCGGTCACGGACCGCTCGCCGGGCGTAGGCAGCGGCAGCGCGTGCCGGTCGACCTTGCCGCTGGCGTTCAGCGGGAGGCGCTCCAGCACCACGAAGGCGTGCGGCTGGAGGTAGGACGGCAGCCGGTCGCGCAGATGGGTGCGGGCGGCCTCGGCGACCGACTCGTCGTCGGAAACCAGGTAGGCGCACAGCCGCTTCTCGCCGTCCAGGTCGCGGGCGACGACGCGGGCGTCGGTGACACCGGGGCATCCGCGCAGCGCCTCCTCCACCTCGGCGGGCTCCACGCGGAATCCGCGGATCTTGAGCTGGTCGTCGGTGCGGCCCATGAACTCCAGGGCGCCGCCGGGCAGTCGGCGGGCGAGGTCGCCGGTGCGGTACATGCGCTCACCCTCGACGAACGGGTCCGGCTGGAAGGGCCCGTCGGTGGCGTCCCCGGCACCGAGGTAGCCGCGTGCCACGCCGGTACCCGCGATGCACAGCTCGCCGGCGATGCCGTCGGGTGCCGGTTCGCCCTGCGGCATGAGCAGGTAGACACGGGTGTCGTCGACGGGTGTGCCGATGGGCACGGACACGGCGTCGTCCTCGATCTTGTCGACGCGGTGGGCGGTGGCGTAGACGGTGCCCTCAGTGGGTCCGTAGGCGTTGATCAGCCGGCCGGGGCCACCGCGTTCGACGACCCGGCGGGCATGGTCGGCGGAGAGCCGCTCGCCGGCCACCACCAGGGTGCCGATGGGGTCGAGGCACTGGGGGGAGACGTCGGACAGCAGATGGAAGTAGCCGGTGCTGAAGAAGGCCAGGTCGACCTCCTCGGCCTTGACGAGGCGGTGCAGGCTCTCCACATCCAGCAGTTCCTCGTACGACGGGCAGACCAGCGTGGCGCCGTTGAGCAGGGCGGTGTACATGCTGGCCGCGGAGACGTCGAAGCCCCAGCTGGTGGCCTGCAGGACGCGGTCGCCGGGTGTGAGCGGCACATAGTCCGGGTCGTGCGTGATGCGGCGCAGGCTCGCGTGTTCGACGAGGACGCCCTTGGGGCGGCCGGTGGAGCCGGACGTGAACATGATGTACGCGAGGTCCTGCGCGCCGGCGAGCGGCTCGGGCCGCTCACCGCTCCGCCCGGCGATCCGGTCGTCGTCGGGTGCGACGAGCGTGATGCCGTCGGGCACGGTGGCCGCGTCGGCGAGGTCGCTGACCAGAACGCCGGCCTCGGCGGAGTCGAGCAGTTCGGTGACGCGGGCCGTCGGCGTGGAGCGGTCGAACGGCACATAGGCACCGCCGGCCTTCAGCACGGCGAGCATGGCGGTGACGGTGTCGTGCGGGGTGGCCAGGAGGATTCCGACGGGCTGCTGGGGCCGCACTCCGAGGTCGGCGCGCAGCAGGTGGGCGAGGCGGTTGGCGCGCTCGTCGAGTTCGGCGTAGGTGAGCCGCACGGCGCCGCTGACCAGAGCGGTGCGGTCCGGCGTGCCGTCGACGGCGGCCTCGAACAGGGCGTGCAGGGTGGGGCCTTCGGTGCGGACGGGGTGCGTAGCCGCGGGGCCGGCCGTGCCGGTCGTGAGCGCGGCCCGCTCCTCGTCGGTCACCAGCCGGTGCCCACCCATCGGGGCGTCCGGCGCGGCCAGGGCCTGCTCAAGGAGCCGGGTGTAGTGGCGGCCCATCTGCTCGACGGTGTCCTCGTCGAAGACGTCGACCGCGTACTCCTGGATGACCTCGACGGTGTCCTCACGCTCGTACGCGGAGAACGTCATGTCCATCTTGGCCACGCCGATGCTGACCGGCTCCGGGGTGCCGATGGCGCCGTCCATCTCGAACCAGGACTCGGCCAGGTCGGTGAAGACGAACATGAAGTCGAACAGCGGGTTGCGACTCGGGTCGCGCGGCAGGTTCAGCTCGCGGACCAACTCCTCGAAGGGGTACGCCTGGTGGTGCAGCCCGTCGATGACGGCGGCGCGGACCTCGTCGACATATGCGCCGAAGGTCTTGTCCGCGTCGGGCGCCGTCCGCAGCGGCAGTGAGTTGCCGAACATGCCGATGATGTCGGCGCACGCCGGGTGGTAGCGGCCGTCGACAGGCGTGCCGACCACCAGCTCCTGCCGGCCCGTGTACTTGGACAGCATGAGCTTGAACGCGCTGAGCAGCACCATGTACGGCGTCACTCGGCGGGTCCTGCAGTGCTCGCGCAGGCGGGCGGTGAGGCCGGCGTCCAGGGTGAAGGAGTGCCGACTGCCCTTCATCTCCAGGACCGCCGGGCGGGGCCGCAGCGGGAAGGGTACGGGGCTCGGTGGGTTCTGGAACCGCTCCAGCCAGTAGGAGCGGTCGTCGGCGTAGGCAGGGGAGGTGCGGTAGAGCTGCTCCCACTCCGCGAAGTCCTTGTAGGTCAGCTGCGCCGGTTCGAGCTTCTCGCCCCGGTAGGCGGCGGACAGGTCGCGGAAGAGGACGCCCATGGAGCCCTCGTCCAGCACAATGTGCGGCAGGTCGAGGAGGACGACGTACTCTTCGCGGCCGGGCCGCCGGGCCAGGCCGGCGCGGATCGGCGGGCCGACGCGCAGGTTGTGCGGCTCGGCCCAGGCGTCGACCAGGTCCTCCAGCGACTCGTCGTTGATGCCGAGGTCGGCGAGCGCCACGTCGGCGGAGGGCAGGACGCGCTGGAGCAGCCGGCCGTTCTCCATGTGGAACGTGGTGCGCAGGATGTCGTGCTTGGCGACCACATCGTTGATCGCGCGGCGCAGCCTGGCGTGCTCGACCGTGCCGCGGACGACGTAGGCCATCGGGATGTTGTAGAGCCGGCTCTCGGGGTCCAGCGTCCACAGGAAGTACATGCGCTCCTCGGAGGCGGAGGCCCAGTAGGCGTCCTTCTCGCGGCTGCGCGGGATGGGCGCCAGCGGGTCGAAGACCCGGGCGGCCACGGCGTCGGCGAACTCGCGCAGCTTGGGGCGCTCGAAGATGGTGATGCCGGGCAGCGCGATGCCGAACGCCTCACGGACGAGCTGGATGAGCCGGACGGCGGAGATGGAGTTGCCGCCGAGCTCGAAGAAGTCGTCGTCCATGCCGATGTCGGAGTGACCGAAGATGGTGCGGGCGCACTTCAGGACGGCCTCGTCGACATGGTGGCGGGGCGGGGTGGCGGCGCTGCGGCGTCCGGTGAAGGCTCGCGGTTCCTCCAGCGCCTTGCGGTCGACCTTGCCGCTGTCGTTCAGGGGCAGCGCGTCCATCAGCACGACATGGGCCGGGACCATGTAGTCGGGCAGCCGGTCGCGCAGGTCGGCGCGCAGCCGCTCGGAGGCTGTGTCGGCACCCTGAGCCGCGACCGCATAGGCGACGAGGTAGGAGCCGCCGCCGTTGGGCTCGGGAAAGTTCCTGACCACGGCGTCTGCGATCTGGGGCAGAGTGTGCAGCGTGCGCTCGATCTCGCCGAGTTCCACACGCTGGCCGCGGACCTTCACCTGGTGGTCGCTGCGGCCGAGGATCTCGATCTGGCCGTCCTCTCGCCAGCGGGCCATGTCGCCGGTGCGGTAGACCCGCCCGGGCCGCTCGGGTTCGACCGGGTTGTGGTCGAGGAAGGCGTGCGCTCCGGCCGGGCTGTCGGTGAGGTAGCCGCGGCCGACCGGTATGCCGGCGACGAGTAGTTCACCGCGCACTCCCGGGGGCAGCAGCTGGAAGTCGTCGCCGACGATGTAGACGGAGGCGTTGCGGATGGGCTTTCCCGTCGGGGTCAGGTCGCCGTCGGGGACCGGGGTGACGGGGTGCAGCACGTCGTCCGCTGTCTCTGTGGCGCCGTAGGCGTTGGACATGACGATGTCGGGGAAGCGCTCGTACCAGCGGGCGACGAGCTGGGGCTTGAGCGGCTCGGCCTGCAGCACGACGTGGTGCAGGGACCGGAACAGGCCGGTGCGGCCGCTGAGGTCGAGTTCGTCGAGCATCAGCGCGAGGTAGCTCGGGACGAGTTCGAGGACGGTGACTGCGTGCCGGTCCACCAGGTCGATGAAGGCGGCGGGGTCCTCGACCACGCTGTCGGGGTAGACGCGGACAGTGCCGCCGCCCAACAGCGGCGCCACGAACTGCCATACGGAGATGTCGAAGGAGCTGGGCGCGTTCTGGGCGAGGACGCCGTCGCCGTCGTCGACCTTGTAGTCCTCGATCTTGGCGAGGATGTGGTTGAGCATCGCCCGCTGCTCGATGACGATGCCCTTGGGCTCGCCGGTGGATCCGGAGGAGAACATGATGTACGCCGCCGCGTCCATCGGGCGTGGTGCCGCGGCCGTGTCGGTGTCGGCCTGCGGGGTCTCGGCGAGCAGTTCGGAGTGGCGCAGCCAGGTGACCTCGCCCGTGGGCCGCTCGGGCTCGTGAGCGGCCTCGGATATGACGGCGACGGCGTTGCTGAGGCTCAGCACCTTCTCGTGCCGCTGGAGCGGGTGCCTGGGCTCCAACGGGACGTAGGCGGCGCCGCACTTCCACAACGCGAGGATCGTCACCAGGAAGTCCTCGGAGCGGGGCAGCCGGATACCGACCACGGTCTCGGGACCGATGTCCAGGCGTCGGCGCAGCGCGGTGGCCAGCCGGTTGGCGCGGTCGTCGAGCTGCGCGTAGGTGAGCGTGCGGTCCTCGCACGCCACGGCCCTGCCGTCGGGGGTGCGGGCGGTCTGCTCCTCGATCAGCTCGCTGACCGTGCGGGAGCCGAGCTCGACGTCGGGGCCGCGGCCCCAGCGCAGCAGCCCGGCCCGCTCCTCGGCGTCGACGAGGTCGAGCGCGGACAGGGACTGGCCGCTGTCCGCGGTCATCTCGGCCAGGAGGTTGCGGAAGAGAGTGGGCAGTTGCTCGGTGACGGCGTCGGAGAAGGACTCCAGCTGGGTGTCGAAGTCGCAGCGGTAGCCGGAGCCGGTGTCGGTGACGGTCACGAAGAGCGGGTGGATGGCGTGCCGGACGGGCGTCTTCCGGGCCTCGGTCATCCGCAGGCCGTCCATCCGCGGGAGAGGCACCTCGCGGTCGAAGACCAGGACGGTGCGGAAGATGCGTCCGGCCCGGCCGGGCCTGCCCGACTCGCGGTCCAGGGCGTGGACCGTGTCCGCGAAGGGGTGGGCCTCGTGGTCCATGGCGTCGAGGAGCTGGCCCTGGACGGCGTCGACGGCGGTGCCGATCTGCGTGGCGCCGTCGACGCGGAAGCGCAGCGGCAGCAGGTTGGTGCAGTAGCCGACGGTATCGCTGAACTCCGGGGCGCGGGCAGCCGACGGGACGAGGAGCATCACCTCCTGCTGGTCGAGGAGGCGCTGGAGCAGCGCGCCCCAGGCGGTGACCAGGTAGGCGAAGACGGTCACCCCCTGCGCGGCGGCCTCGCGGCGCAGAGTCCGGAGCAGCTCGCCCTCCAGGTGCAGGGTCCGGCGCTCGCTGCGGAAGGTCGGCAGGGTGTGCTGTGCGTCGCCGGGCAGCTCGGTCTCGGGGGCGTCCCGGGTGATCTCCGTCCAATAGGCGCGGTGTTCGGCGGCCTCGGGCGCGGCGGCGTTCCTGCCCTGGTGGGCGAGGAAGTCGCTGAGCTGGGCCACGGGGGCGAGGCCGACGTCGATGCCGGCGCGGGCCGCGTTGTAGAGCGTGGCCAGGTCGCCGAGCGCGGGCACCGTGGACCAGCCGTCGGCCGCGAGGTGGTGGACGGCGAGGTGCAGGAGATGGCGCTCTGGCGCGGTGCGGATCACGGTGACCCGGAACAGCGGACCGTCGAGCAGGTCGAAGTGCCGCTCGGCCAGTTCGTCCAGGAGCCGGGTGAGGGCCGCGTCGTCCGCGGCCTCGGTGAGGTGCAGGACGGTGTCGGGCGGGACGTCGGCGGCGGCGCGCACCAGGATGGTCTCGCCGTCGGCACTCATGGTCATGCGCAGTGACTCGTGCCGGGCGACCAGCTGGGTCACGGCGGTGCGCAGGGCGGCCTCGTCGAGCGGGCCGTCGAGCCAGAAGTCGGCGTTCAGGTTGTAGGCGAGGGAGCCGCCCTCGTTGAGGTTGGCCAGCGCCCAGAGCTGCTTGTGGGCACGGCCGGCCGGAAAGGAGGCCGCCCCGGCGGAGGTGTCGGCCGCTGCGGTGGAGGGGGCCGGAGCCGCTGCGGCGGGCGCGGCGGGAAGGGCTGGGACGGGCGGAGCGGAGGCCGCGGCACTGAGCGGCGGCAGCAGCTTGTGCTCTCGCAGTTCGCCGACCGAGTCGCTGATGGCCCGTCGCACGCGGGTGAGGTCGTCCTCGTCGTGGGACGTGGACAGGAAGCAGCAGCGCCACTCCCAGATGTACACGCCCTTGTCCAAGAGGTTGTAGAAGAAGAGGTCCATGTTCGCGTCGTGTTCGAACCGGAACAGGGAGGTGAAACGGTCGACGGTGATGGGGACTTCGAGGGCCTTGAAGTCGGCGTTCAGCGCGTCCGTGAAGCGGGCGGTCTTCTCCGCGAGGCCGGCCTGGAGCGCGGGGCCCTTCGCCCGCAGTTCGTCGAGCACGGTCTTGGCCGCGATCATCGACAGCGGGTGCTGGCAGAACGTGCCGCCGAAGAAGGTGGATTCGACCGTGGGGAAGGAGTCGTCGCCGAAGTGCCACACGCCGCCGTCGATGGCGTCCATCACGCCGCCGCGGCCGGCCACCACACCGAGCGGCAGGCCGCCGCCGATGACCTTGCCGTAGGTGCAGATGTCGGCCTGGATGTCCCACAGGCCCTGGATGCCGCCGGGGTGGGTGCGGAAGCCGGTGACCATCTCGTCGAAGATCAGCTTGGCGCCGTGCTTGTACGTCAGGCGCCGAAGGGCGCGCAGGAACTCCGGCTGCTGGTCGCCCGGGTGACGGGTGGTCACCGGCTCGACCATTACGGCGGCGAGTTCACCGCCGTGGCGGTCGATGAAGTTCAGCGCCTCCTCCGTACCGAACTCCAGGACGTAGACGTCCTGGACGCTGCGCTGGGTCACACCGGTGGCGATGGGCTTGGTGCGCAGGTCGCCGTCGACCCAGGTGGGCGCGGCGAGCACGCCGTCGGCGTGGCCGTGGTAGCCGGTCGAGAAGATGACGATCTTGTCGCGCTTGGTGGCGGCGCGGGCGAGGCGGACCGCGTTCATCACGGCCTCGCTACCGGTGTTCACGAACGCGACGCGCTCCATGCCGGTCAGTTCGAGGATGGCGGAGGCGACTTCTTCGGCGAGCTCGGTGCGCGGGCCCAGGCCGAATCCGACGTCCATGCGCTCGCGCAGGGAGTCGACGATGGGCTCGTACTGGTGGCCGAAGAGGTGGACACCGAAGCCCATGGTGAGGTCGACGTACTCGTTGCCGTCCAGGTCCCACAGCTTCGCGCGGCGGCCCTGCTCGGCGACGATGGGGTAGAGCAGTTCCTTGGTGGACATCCGGAAGCCGATGGTGGACCGGCTGTCGGCGATCGCCGGGCGGAAGCGCTGGGCGTAGTCCTTGGACTTGCGGGTGCGCTCCGAGAACCGCTTGATGAATCCGTCCAGGTACTCCTTGCGCGACTGTGTGTCGGCGGGCAGCGCGGCGGCGGCCCGCATGCGCGGGGCGAGCGGCACCTTCGGCGCGGGGGCGGCGCTCTCGGTGGCCGGGGCGGGCGTGGGCGGCCGGGTGAGCGCGGCGGCCGACGGGACGATGGCCTGAGCGGCAGGCAGTACGGCCGGCTGGGGCGCGGGATCCGTGACGGGTGCGGCGGTGTGGTGGCCCTGAAGCAGCTCCAGTTGACGGCCCATCAGCTTCAACTGTTCGGCCGCGATCCGCTCGATCGCCGACATCGGCGCGCCCGGCGCGGGGGTGTGTACGGCGACTGGCTGGGGCGCGTGGGCGGCCGGGTCTGTCGCGACGGCTGCGGAGCCGGCGGGCGCGGGGGAAAGGGGCACCGGGGCTGGGACCGGAACGGCGGCCCGGGTGGGGACCGCGGGCGCGGCGGGCACGGGAGCGGCCGCCTCCGCGGGCCGGGCAGCGGCCGCGTTCGGCAGGCGCTGTTGGTCCGCGTGCGCGGTCAGGTAGTCGGCCAGCTCGTCCAGCGTCTGGAACTCCCGGAAGAACTGACGCATCGACAGCTTGCAGCCGTACCGCTCTTCCAGGGGCTGAAGGATGCTCAGCAGGAGAAGCGAGTCCGCGCCCATCTCCAGGAAAAGGGGACGTGGGCGTCCAGGTCGTCCGGTTCCATCTTGAAGCGGGCGGCGACGATGTTCCGCAGTTCGGCGAGAAGAAGGTCTTTCATGGTGTCGTCCTCAGTCGGGTCGTCTGCGGTCGTCGCCTCGGGCAGCGGGGCCGGCACGGCGGTCTCGGCGGGCGCTGCCATCGGTGCCTGCTCCTCCACCGGGTCGGTGTCGGGCCAGTGGCGCTTGCGGATCATGGGGTGGGTGGGAAGGGGCAGCCGGCGGCGCGCCTCGCCCGCGTACAGGGCGTCGAAGCCGGCGGTCCGGCCGGCGAGCCAGCGGTTGCCGAGGTCGGCGAGCGGCCCGCTCCCGGGGTACGGCACGGTGACGCGGCTCTCGCCCGAGGGCACGGCCTCGCCCTCGCCGTACCGCCCCTCGGCGATGGCCGCCGCGGCCGTCTCGGCGTCGGCCGCCACCAGCATCCGGCGGTGACGGTAGGACTGGCGGCCGTTCTGGAGGGTGTAGGCGATGTCGGCGGGGGCCGTGTCGGGGTGGTCCTCCAGGTAGCGGCGCAGGTCGTCGGTGGCCAGGTCGAGTGCCGCGCGGCTGCGTGCCGACCAGACGAAGAGGTGCTCGGCGCCGGCGGTCGGGCCGCTGACGGGCTCCGGCGCCTCCTCCACGATGACGTGGGCGTTTGTGCCGCCGATGCCGAGGGAGTTCACCCCGGCCACGCGGCGCCCCTCGACGGGCTCCCAGTCCAGCGCCTGCGCGGCGACGTAGAAGGGGCTGTCGAGAAAGTCGATCTCAGGATTGGGCCGGTCGAAGTGCAGGCTCGCGGGGATACGGCGGTGGCCCAGTGCGAGCACCGTCTTGATGAGCGCGGTGACGCCCGAAGCCGAGTCGAGGTGACCGACGTTGGACTTCACCGAGCCGATCGCGCACACTCCGCGCCGGTCGGTTCCGAAGGCCTGGGTGAGCGCCGTGAACTCCACACCGTCGCCCAGCGGCGTCCCCGCACCGTGCGTCTCGACGTAGGAGACGTCCTGCGGCCGGACGTCCGCGGCGGCCAGCGCCTCGCGTACCGCCCGCGCCTGGCCACTGACGCCGGGGGCGGTGTAACCGGCGCGCTGTGCGCCGTCGTTGTTCACCACGGAGGCCCGGATGACGCCGAGGATCGTGTCCCCGTCCTCCAGGGCGTCCTCCAGCCGCCTCAGTACGACCACGGCGGCGCCGTCGCCGAAGATCAGTCCGTTGCCGTCCGCGTCGAAGGAGCGGCAGCGGCCGTCCGGGGACAGGGTCGCGCCGGCCCGGTGGAGGTAGCCGGTGTGCTGCGGCAGACGCAGGGCGACACCGCCGGCGAGCGCCATGTCGCACTCGCCGTCGAGCAGTTGCTGACAGGCCAGGTGGACCGCCACCAGGGAGGTGGAGCAGTAGGTCTGGACGGTCAGCGCGGGCCCGGTGCAGTCGAGCCGGTAGGCGACCTTGGTGGCCAGTGCGTCGGGGGCGTTGCCCTCCCTCACGAACGAGTCCGTGACGTTGTCGTACTCAGGGCGATCGAGGAGGTTGTCGTAGCCACTGCGGCGGGTGCCGGCGATGACGCCCACAGGGCCGTCGAAGGTGCCGGGAGCGTGCCCGGCGCGCTCCAGCGCCTCCTGGCAGATCTCCATGAAGATCCGCTGTTGCGGGTCGGTGAGTTCGGCCTCCCGGCCGGTGTAGCCGAAGAAGGACGCGTCGAAGTACTCGACGTCGCGCAGGTGCGCACCACGCTTGACGTAGTCCGGGTGCGCGAGCAAGCCCGGGTCGACTCCGGCGCGGATCAGCTCGGCGTCGGTGTAGGTGCGTACCGTCTCCCGTCCCTCGTCGAGCACGCGCCACAGCTCGTCCACGCTGTCGGCTCCGGGAAAGCGCCCCGCCATCCCGATGATCGCCACACTGGGATGCTCACTCACGCGTCCCGGTCCTTTCTGCTGTCACGGCGGGCCGCACGCCTGCGGGAACGCAGGTCCGCCCGTTGTTCTGCCTTCGCCATCGAGTCGTCGGCGGGGCTGTCCCCGTCGGGTGTGCCGTCCGCGTCGGCCCGGATGCGGGCCGCGAGATGGTCCACCGTGGGCGCCGCCAGCAGGTCGGTGGCCTGGAGCGGGATGCCCAGTCGCGCTTCGATCCTGAGCGCGAGTTCGACGAGGAGCAGCGAGTCGCCGCCCATGTCGAAGATGGTTCGGTCGTACTGGTCGACCTCGGTCCTGAGTACCTCGCCCCAGACCTCGGCGAGCCTCTGCTCCAGTCCGGGCCCGAGGTCGGGCGCGTCGGCGGAGGACGGTGCGGACGCGCCGTCGGGGGCCTCGTCCAGCGGTCTGGCCCAGCGGCGCCTGCGGGTTTCCAGGTCGACGGTGGAGACCGCGATCCGGCGCTCGGCCGTGTGCCGCATCACCAGGTCGAAGGCTGCGTTCCCCTCTGCGGGCCGCAGTGCCAGGGCGCGCAGCTCCTGCCACGCCGTGCCCTGGGCGGCGGGGGTCGCCGGGCCGGAGGGCGTGCCTTCGGCGGCGGTCACGTCCCAGCCCTCCCAGTCGACGCTGAACCGGTTGCGCCGACCTAGGGCCACGGTGTCGAGGAAGGTGTTGGCGGCCGCGTACGCCGCGTACCCCATCCCGCCCACGACCGACGACAGCGAGGAGACCATGCAGCCGAAGTCCAGGTCCTGCCCGGCGAACACATCCTCCAGTACCAGCGCGCCGAGGACCTTCGGGGCGAGGGTTGCCCGCCAGTCGTCGCGGCCGGTGGCGCCGATCCACTGGACCGCGTCGCTGAGCGGGACGCCCGCGGCGTGGAACCAGCCGTCGACACGGCCGAACCGCCGGGTCGCCTCCGTCACCACGTCGGCCATGGCCGCGCGGTCGGTGACATCGGCGGCTGCCGTCATCAACCCCCCGGCCACCGTGGCGAGTTCACGCAGTGCGGCGACCGTGGCGTACTGCGGGTGGTCCGGGCCGTGAACGTCGAGCCAGGCCGCGCAGGCGGCGGGTTCGGGCACGGCCGTGCGTCCAGTGAGGACGAGCCGTGCCCCGTACCGCCGGGCGAGGTTCGCGGCCAGCGTCAGCCCTACGGCGCCGAGGCCCCCGGTGATCAGATAGACACCGCCCTGCCGCAGCGGACTCGCACCCTCGGCGGCCCGTTCGGCGCCGATTTGCTGGAAGACCTGCCTCCAGCGGTGGCCGCGCCGCAGGGCAACGACGGTCTCGCCGGCCGACGGCTCGGCGGTGAGTTCGGCGAGCAGTGCGCCGGCGTCCAGCGGGCCGGTGCCCGGGTCGAGGACGTCACAGGTGACACCGGCGTACTCCTGGGGGATCACCCGTGCGGCCGCTGTCACGGTGGAGGTGGCCGGTGCGAGCGGCTCACCGCCCAGGACGTCGAACAGGCCGCGGGCCACGACGGAGATCCGGGTGGTGCCGGTGCGCCGGGCGCGCCCCAGGGCCGCCGCGGTGTCGAGCAGGGAGTACAGGCCGAGTTGCTGCGCCCTCTCGATCTGCGCGGGGGTGGGCATACGGCCGTCGTCGGCGGGCCCGGCCGCGTCGTCGAGGGACCACAGGTGGACGATCCGGTCCGGCAGTGAGCCGCGCTGTGCGAGGTGGGTCAGCAGCTCGCGGTGACCGTCGGCGTCGGCCGGGTCGACGGTGAAGGTGTTCGGGCCGGTGCGTTCGTAGCGTTCACCCGCCTGTACGGACATCGCTTCGACGCCATGTGCCGCGAGGGCGGTGCGCAGGCGTTCACCGACGCCGGAGCGGTCCTCGAAGATCAGCCAGGAGGAGCCTGCGGCGGGCGGCCGGACCACGTCGCGGACCGTGCCGGACCGTTGCCAGCTCTCCGTATGGAGCCACTGCTCGGGTGCGTCGGACCGGCGCGGAGCGGTGTCGGCGGGGGCGTCGGGCTCCCGGATCAGGCGTCGGCGCCGGAGCGGATGCGTCGGTAGCGGCACGCGCCGCGCTGTGCCGCCCCACCATGCCGACCAGTCCACGTCGGCCCCGGCCGACCACAACCGCCCCGCGGCGTCCAGGAGTCGGGTGGGCAGCAGGCCGGCCGCCGCCGTGGCGCCCGGCACCGTGAGGAGCCGCGCCGGGGTGAGGCCCAGCGCACCGATCGCCTCGGCCTCACGGGCGTTCAAGCTCAGGGCGAGCACGATGCCGTCGGGCGCTGACCCCGGCTCGGCCCCGGCCCCCGACTCGGCGGCGGTCACGGCCTCCGCGAGGTGCGTACCGCTCGTGAGCGCCTCGTGGGCCCAGTGGCGGACGCCGGTCGTGGCGGGGTCCAGCTGCCGTCCGTGCACGGCGGAGAAGAAGGGTACGGAGCCGGGCCTGATCCGGAGGGTCGGGAGGGTCGGCTCCTGCCCGCCGGCGGTGTCCAGCAACCCGGCCCGTGCAGCCAGCAGCGCAAGGACATCCCCCAGTGGCAGTACACCCGTGGCGCAGGC
Organism: Streptomyces sp. NBC_01092; assembly: GCF_045039535.1. Classification (NCBI taxonomy): domain Bacteria; kingdom Bacillati; phylum Actinomycetota; class Actinomycetes; order Kitasatosporales; family Streptomycetaceae; genus Streptomyces; species Streptomyces sp. NBC_01092. The sequence goes on from NZ_CP108659.1 coordinate 2,260,284, forward strand.
GGCCGCGAGTTCTCCGGTGCCTGCGCCGGCCACGGCGGCGGGCCGAAGACCCGACCTGGTCCACAGGACGGCGAGGGTGTGTGCGGACAGGAAGAAGGCGAGTTCCGCAACCTCCGGCCGGGGGCGGCCGTTCAGGGCACCGGCGACGGCGTCGCCGGCGTGCTCGGCGGCGACACCCCGGTCGGTCAGGAGCTGTTCGGCCCGTTCGAGCCGAGCCCGCACCGTGCCGCCCGGCGGGGCGATCTCCTCCAGGGGCGTGCCACCGCCGCCCACCACGAGGGTGACCGGCGCGGCGAAGTCGACGGCCCGGTCGTGCGGCAGTCCCGCGGCGGCCCGCAGCTGCGCGGCCACCTGGCCGTGTGTCGTGCCGCGCACCGCGTACCGGTACGGGAAGGCGCGACGTCCCGTGCGCAGGGTGAGGGCGACGTCCGCGAGCGGCGGCGCGTCGGGGGCTTCGAGCCGGTCGGAGAGCGCGGTGAGCGCGGCGACCAGAGCCGTCGGCGTGGTCGCGCTCACCGGAACCAGCTCGGGCATTACCCCGGCCCGGGCCGGCGCCGGGCCGGCGGCGGCCGGGGCCTCCTCCAGAACCACGTGGGCGTTGGTGCCGCCCATGCCGAAGGAGCTGACGCCCGCGCGGCGCGGGTACTGGTCGGCGGGCCAGTCGACCGGCTTGTCGTTGATGTAGAACGGGCTGTCGTCCAGGCCGAGTTCGGGCAGCGGGCGGGTGAAGTGCGGATGCGGCGGGATCTTGCCGTGGTGCAGGGCGAGGACCGTCTTGATGAAGCCCGCGATGCCGGCGGCACCGGCCAGGTGGCCGACGTTGGCCTTGACCGAGCCGAGCGCACAGAAACCGGTGTCCTGGGTGTCGGCGCCGAACACCTCGCGCAGCGCGGCGAATTCGACCGGGTCGCCCAGGGCCGTGCCGGTGCCGTGGGCCTCCAGCATTCCGATGCCGCGGCTGTCGACCTCGGCCACGGCGTGTGCCTCGCCGATGACGTCGCGCTGTCCGGCCACACCGGGAGCGGCGAAGCCGACCTTGCGGGCACCGTCGTTGTTGACGGCGGTGCCCCTGACCACCGCGAGAACGCGGTCACCGTCCTCGATCGCGTCGCCCAGCCGCTTGAGCGCGGCGATGCCGACGCCGTCGCCGAACGCCGTCCCCGACGCCTGCGCGTCGAACGGCCGGCACCGGCCGTCGGGCGAGAACATGAGCCCGTCCTGGTACAGATAGCCCGGCCGCGGTCCGACATGGACGGACACTCCCCCGGCCAGCGCGACGTCGCACTCCCCCGCCGTAAGGCTCTGCGCGGCGAGATGGACGGCGACGAGGGAGGTCGAGCAGCCCGTCTGGACGTTGACGCTCGGTCCCCTCAGGCCGAGCTTGTACGAGACGCGCGTCGGCAGATAGTCCTTGTCGTTCGTCAGCATGAGCTCGGTGCCCTCCAGGGAGAGCAGATCGACCGTGCGGCCCAGCACGTTGGTGAGGTAGGTGTTCATCGACGACCCGGCGAACACGCCCACCACGGGCTGCCCGTCCCGGTCCCCGGCGTAGCCGATCGTCTCCAGCAGCTCCCAGGCGGTCTCCAGGAAGATTCGTTGCTGCGGGTCGATCAACTCGCCCTCCCGGGCGCTGTACCCGAAGAACTCGTGGTCGAAGGCGTACGGCTCGTCGAGACCGCCGCGCGTCCTGACGTACCGCTCGTCGGCGAGCAGTGCCTCCGGCACCCCGGCCGCCCGCAGCTCGTCGTCGGAGTGGAACGTCACACAGTCGTCACCGGCGCTGATCCGCCGCCAGAACTCGTCGCAGTCCCGGGCTCCGGGGAACCGGCCGTGCACGCCGATCACGGCGATGTCGCCGGACCGGATGTCGGTCCGGTCACCGTGGGCCGCGTCCTCGTAGGCCTCGGGGTGGTCCGTTCGCTCAGTCATCGTCCTCGCCTCCGGCGGTGTCGGTACGCCCGGCCCGGTGGCCTCGGCGCAGTGCCGCCCGGTCGGTGCCCAGCTGTGCCGCCCGCCGGCGGGCGGCGCGGTCGCGGCCGGTGTGCTCGGTGCCCGCGGCGGACGGCTCGTCGTCCGCCGGCTGCCCGGCCGGGGCGAGCCGGGCGGCCTGGCTGGCCACGGTGGGGTGGCCGAACAGCTCGGAGACGCCGACCGGTCGGGCCCCTGGGAGTTCCCGCAGCCGTCGGTGAACCTGGAGCAGGAGCAGGGAGGTACCGCCGATGTCGAAAAAGTTGTCCAGCGGCCCGATGCCCTCCCGGCGCAGCACGTCACGCCAGACGGCGACGACTGCTTGCTCGAACCGGCCACCGAGCGGACGGGTGACTGTGGGCGGCCCGGCGGTGCCCCGCGCGGTGGCCGACGTGGCCCGTATCTCCCCCACGCGGCGGGCCAGTTCGCCCCGGTCGACCTTCTGATTGGGGTTGAGCGGCATGGCGTCCACGAACACGAAGGAGGTGGGCACCATGTACGCGGGCAGGGCGTCGTGCAGGCGCGCCCGCAGGCGGGCCTCCTCAGGCGCCGCCGCCGGGTCGGCGGGGGCCACGCAGGCCGTCAGCCGGCGGCCGATGGGGGTGCTGTCGCCCTCGACAAGGACGATGGAGCGGTCGACGCCGTCCTGCCGGTCGAGGACCGCCTCGATCTCCTCCAGCTCGATGCGGTAGCCGCTGATCTTCACCTGGTTGTCGACCCGGCCGAGGATCTCGACGAGTCCGTCGGCGGTGATGCGCGCGAGGTCGCCCGTGCGGTACATCCGGCCGCCGCCCGAGCCGGTGAACGGGTCCGGGAGATAGCGCTCGGCGAGGAGATCGGGCCGGTCCAGATAGCCACGGGCCACCGCCTGGCCGCCGATGTAGAGCTCGCCGGGCACCTCGGCGGGGACCGGCTGGCGCCGGGCGTCGAGGATGTGGACGGACGCGTTGGCCAGCGGGGTGCCGACGGGCACGGACGTGCCGGTGCAATGCTCGGGCCGCACGTCGTGCGCGGTGACGCACACGGTGGTCTCGGCCGGGCCGTACAGGTTCCACAGCGTGCCGCACCACGCGAGGGCCGAGCGGGACAGGTCCGCGGAGAGCAACTCTCCGCAGGCGAAGGTGTGCTGGAGGACGAGCCCCGCGCTGCCGGCGGCCGCCACCTCGGAGGCGAGGCCGTGCAGTGCGGAGGGCGTCTGGTTGAGGTGGGTGACGGCCTCGTCCACGAGCAGCCGGCGGAAGGCGTCGGGGGCGCGGGCGACGTCGGCGGGCACGACGACGAGGCGGGCGCCGGAGAGCAGGCATCCCCACAGTTCCCAGACGGAGACGTCGAAGGCGGTGGAGTGGAACAGGGTCCACACGGCCTCGGGGTCCGGGGTGACGTGCTCGCGCATAGCCTCCACCAGGCTCAGGACATTGCGGTGTTCGACGTCGATGCCCTTGGGCAGGCCGGTGGAGCCGGAGGTGTAGACGGTGTAGAGCAGGTCGCCGGCCGCCGGCCGCTCGGGCGTGAACGGCAAGGTTCCGGCGGGCGGTTCGCCGTCCACGTACAGGGCCCGGACCCCGTCGGGGGCCTCGCTGAGCAGTCCGGCGAGCGAACGGGTCGTCAGGACGACCGAGGCGCCGCAGTCCGCGAAGAGGAACGCGAGCCGGGCCGGCGGGTGGTGCGGGTCGAGCGGGACGTAGGCCGCCCCGGCCTTGAGCGTGCCGATCAGCGCGACGAGCGTCTCGACGGACGGCTCCAGCAGCAGCGCCACCCGGTCGCCCTGACCCACCCCGTGTGTCCTGAGCACGGCGGCCCAGGCCGTGCCCAGGTCGTCGAGTGCGCGATAGGTCAGCTCGCGCTCGCCGCAGCGAACGGCGACGCGGTCCGCGTGGGCCGCGACGGACTCCTCGAAGCGCCGCAGCAGGCTGTCGTCGGCGCCGATGACGGGTGCCGGCGCTGCACCGGCTGCGCGCGGGGCACCGGGCTCGGCGACCAGCGGGAGCGTTGCCACGCCGCGCGACGGGTCGTCCATGGCGGCGCCCAGCAGCACGGAGAAGTTCTCGATCAGGCACCGCACCGCTGTGGGTGAGAACAACGCGGGGCGGTACTTGAGGGTGCCGAGCAGGCGTTCGCCGTCCTCGACGACCTCCAGCTGGAGGTCGAGCTGGCCCTCCTGCTGGGGCAGCCGCCAGGGGCGCAGCTCCAGGTCCGCCCAGCCGACGGCGGGGCCGCCGTCGGACTCGTCGCCCCAGTGCAGTGCGGCCAGCCCCGGGAAGACGACCGGCTTCTGGTACACGAACATGGTCTGGAACACCGGGTTCACGCCGGGCGTGCGGCGCGGCGCGAGTTCCTGCACCAGGCGCTCGAAGGGGTAGTCCTGATGGTCCAGGGCCTCGGTCACGCTCGTCCTGGTCCGGCGCACCAGCTCGGCGAAGGACGGGTCGCCGCTCAGGTCGGCACGGAGCACCACCGGGTCGGTGAAATAGCCGGCACAGCTCCGGAACCGGGAATCGGTGCGTCCGGCCACGGGTGCGCCGACGAGCACGTCGTCCTGTCCCGTGTAGCGGGCGATCAGCGCCTGGAACGCGGTGAGCTGGACGATGTAGGGCGTGGTGTTCTCCTGCCGGGCGAACGCGAGGACACGCTTGGTCAGTTCGCCGTCCAGCTGGAAGTACTCCGAGGCGCCCGGTTCCCGCGCGGCCTCCGGGTCGGTGTGGAACGCGGGCCAGCGGGTGGTTTCCAGTTCCCCGGAGAGCCGCGCGCGCCAGTGGGCGGCGTCGCCCGCGCCGCGCCCGTCGGCCAGATAGTCGCGCTGCCAGGCGACGAACGAGTGGTACGGGGTGTTGTCCGACGACAACCTGCCGTCGCCCAGGCCGCGTTCGGCGACGTAGAGCGTGCCGAGCTCGTCGAGCAGGAATTCCAGGGTGCGGAAATCGGCGACGAGATGGTGGATCACGAGGAGCAGCACGGCCCGGTCGGGTGCGGTCCGCAGGAGCGTGACCCGTACCGGCGGACCGTCCACCACGTCGAAGGGCTGCCGGTACGCGGTCCGTATCTCCTCGCGCAGACGCTGTGGAGACCAGTTGGAGGCCTCGGTCTCGGCCCAGCTCGGCTCCAGCCAGCCATGCACGATCTGCCGCGTGTCGCCGTCCCGTTCGGCGAAGGTGGTGCGCAGGGCCTCGTGGCGGCCGGCCAGTGAGCGCAGAGCGTCGCGCAGTGCCGCCGGGTCGATCGGGCCGGTGACCCGAGCGACGAAGGCGATGTTGTACGCGGCCGAGTCCGGGTCCATCCGGTTCAGCAGCCACATCGAGCGCTGCCCGTAGGAGAGGGGGTGTTCGGTGCGCACGGACGCGGCGCGGCGCCGGAGTTCGGCTTCGATCCGCTTGCGTACGGAGATGTCCGCCATGGTCTCAGCTCTCCTGTTCCGTTACGGCGAGCAGTGCCGCGAGGGCTTCGAGTTCGGCGTCGTCCAGGTGGTGCACGGAGGCCAGCAGGTCGGCCGCGGCGTCGGGAGTGACGGTGTTGTCGTAGCGAGTGGCCACTCCGATGCCCGCGAGGCGCGGGTCGGTGGCCCCGGTCGGGGTGCCCATGGCCCGGTTCAGTCCGTCTTGGAGGGCGTCTTCGACTCGGCGTAGGGGTTCGTCCTGGAGGAGCAGGGTCAGCGGGAGGTCGACGCCCAGTTCGGACCTGACCTGGCTGCGGATCTCGATGGCGATCATCGAGTCGACGCCGAGGGCGGTGAGCGAGACGTCGGTCCCGGCCCGGGACGAGTCGGTGCCGACGCGTTCGGCGAGTACCTGGGCGAGGTATCCGGCGGCCAGGTCGCGACGCGCCTGCGCGGAGACCGTGCCCCAGTCGCGCAGCAGCGCGTCGCCCGGTGCCGTGCGCTCGCGCGGGCCGCTCGCGCCGGGCGCGGTGTGGACGCGTGCGCCGGCCGGGCGGTTGGCGGGGAGCCGGTCGGGGGCGAAGCGCGACAGGTGGGTGTCCCAGTCGAGTTCGAAAACGCCGTGCACCGGGTCGTGGTCGCCCGCGAGAAGTCGGCCGACGGCCGTGAACACCCGCCGGGGGTCGACGAGGGTGAATCCGGCCGCGGCCATCCGCTCGCGCAGCCGGTGGTCGAGCCGGGCCGTCATGCCGGCGGTGACCGGGCCCCAGGCGACGCTCAGCGCGGGCAGCCCGCCCGCACGCCGGTGGTGGGCGAGGGCGTCGAGGTAGGCGTTGGCGGCCGAGTAGTGGGTCTGACCGGCCGACCCGAGCAGGGCGGCGGTGGAGGAGTACATGACGAAGTGGTCCAGGTCCTCGGCCGTGGTGGCCAGATGCAGGTTCCAGGCGCCGGCGACCTTGGGGGCCAGGACGCGCTCGAAGGCGTCCCAGCCGAGCCCGTGGAGCGTGGCGTCCTCGATGACGCCGGCGGCGTGGAAGACACCGCGCAGCGGGACGCCCAGCCCCCTGATCCGGGCCACGAGGCCGTCCGCGGCGGCGCGTTCGGCGACGTCGGCGGTGAGGACGGTGACCCGGACGCCGGTGGCCTCCAGTTCGGCGATGGCACGCCGGGCCGTCTCGTCGGGGCCTCGGCGGCCGTTCAGCACGAGGTGCCGGGCGCCGTGCTCGGCAAGCCAGAGTGCGGTGCCGAGGCCGAGGGCGCCGAGGCCGCCGGTGATCAGGTGGGTGCCGTCGGGACGGACCCGGAAGTCCGTCTCGGGAGCGGTGCGGTGGACCTCGACCCCGGGCACGTGGATCCGCCCGCCGCGCAGCACGATTTCGGTGCCGTCGCCGCCGAGGGCGTGCCGCAGAGCTGCCGGGTCGGTGTCGAGGGCCGGGTCGAGGTCGACCAGCCGGACAGCGGTGTAGGACAGTTCGTGCGCGGCGCTGCGGCCGGCGCCCCACAGCGCGAACTGCTGGGGGTGCGCGGCCGCTCCGCCGTCGGCGTGCGCCACGGCGCCCCGGGTGAGCAGCGTCAACACGGCGGGGGCCGGCCGGCCCGTGCGGTCCAGGGCCTGGAGGAGCGCGGGGACGCTGCCGAGGGCACGGCGCAGCAGGGCGTGATCCGGCGTGGCGGTGGTGAGGTCGAGGGCGGCGCAGTGCACGACGCCGACGGGTGCGCCGTCGGTCCATGTGGGCGGAAGGGCCGCGGCGAGGCGCTCCGGGTCCGCGAGGTCGACGACCGGGCGGACGGTGCCGCCGGCATCGGCATCCTCGGGCGACGGTCCGTCGTGCAGTACGACGTGGTCGGCGCCGCGGGCCGCGAGGTCTGCGGCGATCGCGCGCCAGTTGCCCCGCCGGTCGGCGAGGACGAGCCAGCGGCCGGGTTCGGGGCCCGGTTCGGGCGCCCGGTCGTCGGCGGACCGCCAGGTCTGGGCGTGGACCGTCGCGGGCTCGTCGGCGCCCGCGGTGAGCGCGTGGGACGGCACCAGGCGCAGTTCGAGCCCCGTGAGTTCGACCAGCGGGCGGCCCTCGGGGTCTTCGACCCGGATGTCCAGCAGGCCGCCGGGAGCGGCGCTGTCCGCCGGGCTGCCGACGGAGCGCAGGGTGGCCCTGATCCGCCCGGTGCGGGGCACGGCCGCCACGGGGTGGAACATCGCCCGCTCGGCGCGGAAGGGCAGCAGCAGGCCGTCCAGGCGGTCGAGGTCACGTACGCAGACACCGATGGCCGTCTGGACGCAGACGTCGATGAGGACGGTCCTCGCGGGCCGGCCCGTGGGGTCGAGGAACTCCGGGACGGTGATGTCCGCCTCGATCCGCGCGCCCTCCTGTCGCAGTTCTCCGATCCACCGGAAGGCGGGGCCGAGCCGGTAGGAGAGCCGGTCGAGGTGGGCGTAGAGCTCGTCACCGGCCATGGTCCGGGTCGTCCCTGTGCCCGGCGCATCCCCGGCCTGCGGGCCGGCGCCGTCGGCGGCAGCCGTGGCGGGGACGGTCGCCGGGGTGCTGACGCGGCCCTGGGCGTGCACTGTCCAGGCGCTGTCCAGGTGGGCCGGGGCGCCGGGACGCAGCCCGAGGACGCGTGCCTCGCCGGCGCCGTCGCGCGGGGCGTCGAAGACGACCTGCACGCTGGTCGGTTCCACGCCGACGACGAGTGCGCGCGGGAAGAGCAGGTCGTCGATCAGGACCGGGCGGTTTGCGCCGTACGCCTCCAGCAGGCAGGCGGTGTGATAGGCGCCGGGGACGACGACCTCGCCCAGCAGCACATGGTCGGAGAGCAGGGCAGGGGTGCGGGCGTCGGCACCGGTCGCCCAGCGGCGCTGCGGCGACTGCGGCAGCGGGATGCGGGTGAGGTCGTCGAGCGCGCCGCGGCCGTCCGGCGTGACGGCCGGGGAGGCTGCGGGCGCGGGGTCCGTTGCGCGGGCCGCGGCGGAGCCGCCGTCGGTGATCCAGTGCCGGTCGCGGGCGAAGGGGTAGCCGGGGGCCGCGACGCGTCGCCGGCGCAGCGGGGCGTGGAAGGCCGTCCAGTCGACGCGGACCCCGTCCGTGTCGAGGACGCCGAGGGCGCGCAGCAGCGTGTCCCAGTCCGAGCCGCGCGCGGTGAGCAGGTCCAGCCAGGTGGCGGAGGCCTCGCTGCGGGCCCGGCCGAATCCGGTCAGGGCGCGGCCCGGACCGACCTCCACGAAGTGGGTGATGCCTTGCGCCAGCAGGGTGTCCAGCGTCTGGCTGAACAGGACGGGCGAGGTGAGCTGGCGGGCCCAGTAGCCGCCGTCGACGCCCGACGCCGTGCCGGTCACGTTGGTGACCAGGTCGATCCGGGCCGGGTGATGCGGCGTCTTCTCGGCGGCTCCCAGGAGCCGGTCGGCGCCGGGGGCCATGAGCGGCGAGTGGAAGGCGTGCGTGACGTCCAGGTCGACGACGGCCCAGCGGCGGTCACGGCACTGGGCGCGTAGCCCGTCCAGGGCCCGCCGGGTGCCGGACAGGGTGAGCAGGTCGGGCGTGTTGTGACCGGCGACGGCGAGTTCGTCGCCGTACGGCTCGATGAGCGTGCGCAGTGCGTCGACGTCGGGGCAGCGCACCGCGACCATGCCGCCGGGGGCGGCGGTCTCGGCGATGGCGGCGCCGCGCTCGGCGACGAGCCGCAGTCCGTCCTCGGCGCCGAGCACCCCGGCGGCGTGGGCGGCGGCGAACTCGCCGAGGCTGTGGCCGGCGACGGCCTCGGGGCGCACGCCCCAGGAGCTCAGTACGTCGTGCAGGGCGACCTGGAGGAGGAAGGTGGCGGGCTGGAGGATCTCTGCCCGGCGCAGCAGCTCCCCTCCGCGTTCCCGGTCGCACAGCGCGTCCTGGAGGGACACGCCGGTGAGTGCGCGGAACAGGTCCGCGTGCCGTGCCAGGGCGGCGCGGAAGTCGCTGTGGTGTGCGTGGAGTTCGGCCGCCATGCCGGCGTACTGCGAACCCTGCCCGGTGAAGAGGAAGGCGACCCGAGGAGCCCGTTCGCCCGTGCCGTGCACCACGCCGGTGCCGGGGTGTCCGTCGAGCCAGCTCTCAAGCTCGTCGGCGGTCCGGCGGGGCGAGCCGGCGACGACGCTGACGCGGTGGGGCAGCCGGCGCCGGCCCACCTGGCTGGTGTGGGCGAGGTCCGCGAGGTCGTCGTCGCGTCGCCCGCGCAGGTCGTCGGCCCAGCGGCGGGCGGCGGTGCGCAGGGCGTCCGCGGTCTTGGCGGTGACGGTCAGCAGTTCCCGGGGCAGCGCCACGGCGGCATGGACCGGATGGTCCGGGGCCTGTTCGAGGACGGCGAAGGCGTTGGTGCCGCCGATGCCCAGGGAGTTGACGGCGGCTCGTCGCGGTGGGCCGGCGGTGGTCCAGGGTTCGGCCTCGCGGTTGACGCGCAGTCCGCTGCCCGCCAGCCGCAGCCGGGGGTTGAGCTCCTCGACGTGCGGGCTGGGCGGCACGACGCCGTGGTGCAGGGCCAGCACCGTCTTGATCAGCCCGGCGACGCCCGCGGCGGCCTCCAGGTGACCCACCAGGGCCTTGACGGATCCGATCGCGCACCGGGCCTCGTCGCCGAGCGCGCGGCGGACGGCGGCGACCTCCAGCGGGTCGCCCACGAGCGTGCCGGTGCCGTGGGCCTCGACGTAGCCGATGGTGGCCGGGGACACCTCGGCGACCATGAGGGCCTGGCGCATCGCGGCGAGCTGGCCGTCCAGGGTTGAGGCGCCGTAGCTGGTCTTGCGGTCGCCGTCGTTGTTGACGGCGGTGCCGCGGATGACGGCGTACACGGTGTCGCCGTCGCGCAGGGCGTCTGCGAGCGGCCGCAGGACAACCGCGCCGGCTCCGCTGCCGAACACGGTGCCCGCGGCACGCGAGTCGAAGGGCCGGCAGCGACCGTCGGGCGACAGAATGCCCTGGTCCTGGTGGAGGTGGCCGGCGAGGGAGGGGACGCGGATGGTCACGCCGCCCGCGACGGCCGTGTCGCACTCGCCGAGGAGCAGGCTCTGGCAGGCGAGGTGTACGGCGACCAGGGAGGTGGAGCACGCGGTCTGGACGGTGAGCCCCGGGCCGGTGAGCCCGAGCTTGTACGAGACCCGGGTGGCCAGGAAGTCCTTGTCGTTGCCGAGGTGTTCCAGCGAGGCGGTGGGGTCGAGGAACCGGCCCTGCTCACCGAGGACGTCCGACAGATAGCCGGCCAGGACACCGCCCGCTCCGCCGAACACGCCCACGGAGGACGCACCCTTGGTGCCGCCGCCGTACGGTGCGAGGCGGCCCGCGTGCTCCAGCGCCGCCCAGCACGTCTCCAGGAAGACCCGGTGCTGCGGGTCCATGAGCGCCGCCTCACGGGGCGTGATGTCGAACAGCCCGGCGTCGAACCGGTCGGCGTCGTCGAGGACGGCCGCAGCCTTGACGTAGTCGGGGTGGTCGATCCACCGCTGGGCGACGCCGGCGGCCCGCAGTTCCTCGTCGGTCAGGTCACGCATGGCGTGCCGTCCGGCCAGGATGTTGTCCCAGTAGCGGCTGAGGTCCGGGGCGCCGGGGAAGCGGCCGGCCATGCCGACAACCGCGATCGCCCCGGGCGCGGTGTCCACCGTCTGCTCGGTCATGCCTCGTCCCGTGCCCTGGTGCGCAGTTCACGGGCGCGCAGTGCGGCGGCCCGGCCCGTCGGGGCGGGCTCCGGGGCGTCGGAGACCGGCGCGGCCGCGGAGGGGGCGATGTCCCCGGCGGCCAGGTCGTAGGCCCGGTAGAGGTCGTCCAGGGTGCGGATGCCGGTGATGGGGACGAGCTCGCTGAACGGGTCGAGGCCGAGCTCCACCTCCAGGATCGCCGTGATCCTGGCCAGGTGCAGGGAGCGCAGCCCGAGCTGGTCGACGAGTAGATCGCCGCCCCCGACCTCGCGGGGCTCGCCGGTGACTTCCTCCACCATGTCCAGGACGACGGCCTTGATGGCTTCTCTGCGGCTCAACTCTGGCCTCCGGTACCGATGGGGCTGTGGGAACGGACGAGCGGGAACGGGCGGCGGCGCGGGGTCAGCACGTGTAGCCGCCGTCGACCGTGATGGTCTGGCCGGTGATGAAGCGGGCCCGGTCCGAGATCAGGAAGGCGAAGACGTCCACGACGTCGTCGACGGTGCCCAGCCGCCCCAGCGGGGTGCGGCGGGTGAGCCGGCGCCGGGTGTCCTCCGGCATCCCGGCCGTCATCTCGCTGTCGAAGTAGCCGGGAGCGAGTCCGACGACGCGGATGCCGGCCGGGCCGACTTCCTTGGCGAGGCTGCGGGTGAGCCCGTCGAGCCCCGCCTTTGCGGCGCTGTAGACGGCCACGCCCTGCTGCCCGCGGACCGCGTTGATGGAAGAGATATTGACGACGCATCCGCCGCCGCGCGCGAGCATCGGCTTGAGGCAGGCGCGGGTGAGGTGCACCGGCAGGTTCAGGTTGACCTGGAGCGCCCGGTCGAGGGCGGTGGGCGGGGTCGTGGAGAGCAGCCCCTCCAGACCGATGCCGGCGTTGTTGACGAGCAGGTCCACCCGCCCGCGGCGGCGGACGATGTCCCGGACGAAGTCCGCCGCGGCGCCCGCCTGGTCCCCTGCGCCGTCGAGCTGGCTCCAGTGGAGCCGGTCGGGGTCGGCCAGGGAGGCGCGCAGCTTGGTCAGCCCCTCCGACTCGGTGCGACTGAAGGTGGCCACGTGGTAGCCCTCGTCGAGGAGATGGGCGATCAGGCCCAGCCCGAGGCCGCGGCTGCCGCCGCTGACGACGGCGACCCGGCGTTCCTCGCCGTGCTCCGCGACACGACTCGTGCGACTCGTCCGACTGCTCATACGGTCCGTCCCTGACGCTTGAATCGGCTGCTGTGGAGCTGGCCCTCGGCCTGGGTGATGACTGCGGGCACCTGGTGCGGAGCGAGCTGCTCGGCGCAGTGGGCACGCAGCCGTCTGCTCATCGCACGGGCGTCCTCGGGCTCGATGACCTCGACGGTGGCCGTGACGATCTGTCCGGTGACGGCGTTGGCACGGCCCTCGACGACGACGTCGCGGACGTTCGCCGCCTGGAGCAGGACGTTCTCGACGTGCGCCGGGTAGACCTTCTCGCCGCCCACGTTGATGCACAGGGAACGCCGTCCGATGATCCGCAGCAGTCCGTCCCCGGCCAACTCGACGGCGTCGCCGGTGTCCATCCAGCCGTCCGCGTCGAAGGGGTCGGGGCTGTTGAGGTAGCCGAGCATGCTGCTCGCCGAGCGGATGTGCAGGGTTCCGTCGACGATCCTGGTCTCGAACCCGTCGCCGCCGACGCGCATCAGAAGCGAGCCCGACGACTCCGACCGGGTCGGCAGGATGCCCGTCTCGGTGAGGCCGTAGGTCTGCTTGAGCCGTACCCCGGGAAACGTCTCGGCCAGGTGGGCGAGGGTGACGTCGCGCATCGGCTCGGTGCCGTACGTCATCAGCCGCAGCGAGGACAGGTCGTGGTTCTTGTACGCCCCCGAGATCAGCAGCATGTTGAGGAATGTCGGTGTGGTGGGCAGCAGTTCGGCCCGGTGCGTCTCGACGGTGCGGCAGATCTCCTCTGCCGTGCGCCGGTTCTCGACGATCACCGTGCCGCCGCCGGTGAGCGTGTGGAAGAGGGTGTTGACACCGCCGATGTGATCGAGCGCCATGAACTGCATCGTGCGCAGCGGCCGGCCCGCATGGGTGCGGAAGCGGTCCAGGAGGCGGGGGAAGGAGTGCAGGGCCGCCTTCACCTCGCCGGTGCTGCCGGAGGAGAAGAGCACGAGTCCGGCCTCGCCGGCCGCCCGCAGGGAGTCCAGCAGGGCGTGGCGTGAATCGGGCGCGGGGCGGTTGCTCACCTGCCAGTCGTCCGGCGCGCGGAACTCGACGACGGTCTCCACCGCGGCGATGTCCAGGCGCGGTCCGCGCGCACCCGGCGGCGGGTCGGCGGGGGCCAGGGGCACCACCACGCAGCCGCGCAGGATCAGCGCGAGCACCAGGGATACGGTGCCGACGGAGGTGTCGCCGATCACGGCCACGGAAGCGCCGCGGCGCACACCGGCGGCGCTCAGTTCCGCGCCCCAGGCGTCGACCCGCTCGGCCAGTGCGGTGTAGTCGGCCTGTCCGCCGCGTCCGGTGACGGCCTCCCGCTGTCCGAACGAGCGGAGCCGCTCCGGCAGCCAGTCCATGTTCACGTCCACATCAACGTCCCCGTACCGTTCGGTCTTCACAGTCGGACCCCCCGTGCCTGCGTCCGCGGGTCCTCGGCGAGCAGCCGGCGGTCGATCTTTCCGCTGGAGGTGCGGGGCAGGCCGGCGTGGCGGTCGTAGGTCGCGGGCACCATGTAGGCGGGCAGCCGCTCCGCGACATGGCGCCGCAGGGCCGCGCGGTCGAGCTCGTCGGTGCCGGTGACCGCCGCGCGCAGGACGGCCAGGGCGGGTCCGGGCTCGTCGAGGTGGACGGCGCACTCCATGACGCCGGGGGCCTCCAGCAGGACGTTCTCGATCTCCTGGAGGTCGATCCGGATGCCTCGGATCTTGACCTGGTGGTCCTCGCGTCCGAGGAAGTCGACATCGCCGGAGGGCAGCAGACGGGCGATGTCGCCGGTGTCGTACATCCGCTCGCCCGGCCTGCCGTATTCGGGCACGAACCGCCGGCTCGTGAGCTCCTCGTCGCCGAGGTAGCCCCGGGCGACGCCGGCTCCCGCGACATGCAGGGTGCCGTACACGCCCTCGGGCAGGGGCCGGCCGTGCCTCAGCACATACAGCCGGGTGTTGTCGATGGGGCGGCCGATCGGGACGCGCGCGCCCGGGGCGCCGGGCGGGCAGTCGAAGGCGGTGGAGTCGACGGTGGTCTCGGTGGGGCCGTACAGGTTGGCCAGCCGGGTGCCGTTGGGGGCGCCGAGGGTGGCGTGGAAGGCGTCCACCATGTGGCCGGTGAGGGTCTCGCCGCTGGAGAACACCACACGCAGTGCGCTCAACGCGCCCGCCGTCCGCGCCCGTTCGACTTCCGCGAGGAAGACGTTGAGCATCGAGGGGACGAAGTGCATCACGGTCACGCGGTGCCGTTCGACGGCCTCGGTGAGTGCGAGTGGGAAGCGTTCGGCGCCGGGGGCGGGCAGGTACATCCGGCTGCCGGTGAACATCCACCAGAACAGCTCCCACACGGACACGTCGAAGATCGCGGGGGTCTTCTGGATGAGCGTGTCGTCGGGTCCGATCGGGTACGCGCGCTGCATCCAGCACAGCCGGTTGACGACTGATCGGTGCTCCACCATGACGCCCTTGGGCGCACCCGTGGAGCCCGAGGTGTAGATGACGTAGGCCAGGTCGTCCGGCGTGGCACGGTCGGTGAGCGGCCGCGGCGCCGGACCCTCGGTGACTTCGGGGGCGTCGGGCGCCAGTACCGGCACCGGCAGGTCGAGCCCTTCGGTGAGGGCGGCCTGCCCCACGACGGCGCGGGCGCCGCTGCGCCGGACGATGTCCTGGACGCGCAGGGCGGGTGCCTGCGGGTCGAGCGGGAGGTAGGCGTACCCGGCCTTCAGTACGCCGAGGAGGGCGACCGGCAGGTCGAGCGAGCGCTCTGTGAGGACGGCGACGACCTGGTCGCGTCCGTCACCGAGGCGGCGGCGGAGCGCATGAGCCAACCGCTCGGAGCTCTCGTCGAGTTCGGCGTACGTCAGGGCGGCGTCGTCCGTGCACACGGCCTCGCGCCCGGGTGTGGCCGCGGCCTGTCGGCGGAAGACCTGATGGAGGGTCAGGTCGGACGGGAAGGTCCGGTCGGTGGCGTTGCGGGCGCGCAGCACCCGGTCCCGGTGAGCCGGCGGGATGACGGTGAACTCGCCGACCGTGCGCTCGGGCCGGGCAACGGACTGCCTCAGCAGCTCGGCGAACATCTCGGCGAGCGCCGTGCAGGCCGCCTCGTCGTCGGCCTCGGCGGCGACGACCCCGGTGGCCGGGTCCAGGTAGAGGTGCCAGCCACCGTCGGTGTGCGGGCTGCCGTGGGTGTCGGTGACTCCGGGGCCGATGGTGAGCCGGAACGCGGGGCCGCCGGTGGCGGTTGCCGCGGCCGGGGCCGGCACGGTCAGGTTCCGGGCGATCCGCTCGGTCAGCGCGGTGAAGCACTCGGCGGGGTCGACGGGCGTGCGGGCCGCGAGGGTCTTGCCGCCCGCCTCGTCGGCGGTGCGGGCGATGTCCACGAGGTCGACCCGCAGGTGGACTTCGCGGACGAACGCGGCGTAGTGGAAGGCAACAGCGCCGGTCGCCGCCGTGACGGCCAGCGGTACGGGCAGGGGGTCGAGGCCGCGCGGAAGTGCGGGGTCGAGGCGGGTGAGGACGCGTGCCATGTCACGCACCTCCCGAGGCGGCCGCCCGCAGAAGGGCGGGGGCGAGCATGCGCTCGATGATCTGCGTGGTGCCCTCGATGATGTTGAGGACCTTGCTGTCGCGGTACGCGCGCGCCGCGATGCCCTCCTCCAGCACGCCGCGCGAGGCGAGGACCTGCACCGCGGCGGCGGAGTGCTCCTCCAGCACCCGGCACACGAAGTACTTCGCCATCAGGATGCGGTCGGAGGCGTCCAGCCGGCCCTCGTCGACGGCGCGCGAGGCGGTCACGCACATCAGCTTCGAGGCTTCGAGATCGGTGCCCATCCGGGTCAACAGGCTCTGGATCTGTCCGTGTTCGATGAGATCGCGGCCGAAGGTGCGCCGCCCGGAGACGAACGCGGTGACCGCGTCGAAGGACGCCTGGAGCATGCCCAGCGCCATCCAGGCGACGGCGTGCCGCCCGTGCTCCAGTGCCTGCGGTACGAGGAAGTGGAGCCCTAAGCCCTCCGTGCCGACGATGTGCTCGGCCGGTATCTCGCAGTCGGCGAACTCCACGCGGGCGAGGTCGGCCGCCCGCAGCCCGAGGACGTCGCCCATCGGGTGGGTGGTGACGCCGGGGTGTTCCCGGTCGACCAGGCAGGCCACGGACCGTCCCTCGCGCTGAGCGAAGACCAGGAAGACATCTGCGAGACCACCGAAGGTGATGAACACCTTGGTGCCGTCGAGCCGCCACCGGCCGTCGGCGCCGGGGGCGAGCTCCGTACGGATCCCGGAGAGGTCGCTGCCGGCCCCGGTCTCCGTCATACAGATGGCCGCGACCCGCTCGCCGGCGGCGAGAGCGGGCAGAACCTTGTGCCACTGGTGCTCGGTGCCCCAGCGGACCAGGGTCTGGGCCGCCATGCCGTGGACGTTCACCAGAGAGGCCAGGGAGGCGCTGATCCTGCCGAGCGCCTCGTAGCGCAGCCCGGTCCGCACCGCCGTGCTGCCACCGCCCCCGAACTCCGCGGGCAGCGCTGCCCCCATCAGGCCCTGTTCCGCGCACCATCGGACGACGGGTGCGGGCAGGGTGCCCGCCCGCTCCCAGTCGGCCGCCGAGGCGGCCCAGGTTTCGGTGACGCGCCGGACGAGATCCGCGTGGTCGCGGTGCTCCTCCTCGGTCAGCAGGTGCTTCACGTCGTTCGCCCCATCTGTTGGTCCCGCATCCGGCCGTTACGCGCCCGTGGTGGTCGCCGTCTTCGCCAGGACGAGGTCGGCCACGCGGTTGACGGAGGAGAAGTTCTGCAGGTCGAGGTCGGTGACGGTGATCTTGATCCGGAAGGTGGTCTCCAGGAACCCGACCAACTGGATGGCGAAGAGGGAGTTGACCCGTCCCGTGTCGAACAGGTCCTCGTCCAGGTCAGGGGTGCCACTGGTGTCGTACTGGGCCAGGTAGTCGAGAACGACCTGGACGATTTCCTCACGGTCCGCGCGTGCCACGGCGAACTCCTCTCAATCCTGCGACGGTTGAACGGATTGAACGGGGCGATAGCGGTAGAACCCTTCTCCGGATTTGCGTCCCAGCCGCTCGGTCTTCACCATCTCGCGGAGCAGATCGGCGCACCGAAATTTCTCATCGCCATACGAGTCGTAGAGGTGGTCCAAAGTGAGGGCCACGGTGTCCAGGCCGATTAGATCGGCGGTCTCCAGCGGCCCCATGCGATGGCCGAAGCACTTCTTGAATACGGCGTCGACCGTGGCCGGATCCACGCCCTGTTCCTCGACGACCCGGATCGCCTCGTTGAAGAACAGGTGGGAAATCCGATTGCTGACGAAGCCTGGAAAGTCACCGACGACAACGGCGCTTTTCCCGAGGACTGTCAGCAGCTCCGAAACTTGCGCGAGACAGGCGTCGGAGGTTTTCTCACCGCGCATGATCTCCACCGCGTCCTTGAGATAGGACGGGTTCATGAAGTGAATACCGATGACATCGGGTGCGCGCTGGGTCTCGGCGGCCAGTCGCCCGATCAGAATGCTGGAGGTATTGACGCCGATACCGACTCCGGGCGGCAGCACCGACTCCAGTTCACGGTAGAGCCGGCTCTTCACCTCCCATGATTCGGTGACGTTCTCCACGACGAATTCACAGGCGGCCAGGTCCGCGAGCCGAGTGGTGAAGTCCACGCGCTCCAGCGCCTCCTCAGCCGGAATGCGGGGCAGCGCCGGCCGCAGCATCGGACCGTAGGTCACCGCCTCGACCAGCTCACCACGGGCCTGCTCCAGACGGGACTCGACGTTGTCGACGAGCACCACACGAAAGCCGTGCAGGACGAAGTCGGCGGCGACCGAGAGCCCGATACCACCGGCCCCCACCACGCCCACCGTCCTCGCGGCGCCGTTTTCGGACACACGTCCCCCTTATTCGTCGATCGTTTGAGAAGCCGCGCCGGACATACTTCGGCGGGCATGTGAACCGGTGGCGCGGGCGCGCCCCGTCAGGCCGCGAGCACGCGGCCGTCGAACACCTGGCGTAGCCGGGACTCCCGGTCGGCCCCCTGCCACCCCTTGGTCTCCAGGATCCATCCGATCCAGGTCAGGGCGTCGTCCACGTCCCTGCGGCCGACCGGCTCACCGGCGGCGGCCGCGCGGTCCAGTTCGCGCAGTGACGCGTAGGCCCGGTCCATGCGGTCCCGCTCCGCCGGGGCGGGCTGGGTGCGGCACGGGGTGCTCGCGGCGAGCGCCAGACAGCGCCGCACCACGTCCGGATAGTCGTCGGTCCCCAGGGCGAGTTCGGCCATCAGCGCGTCCGGGCAGTCGTAGCGCTCCAGGGGCCAGAGGCGCATGTGCTGTGTGGTCTTGCCGAGCAGGAAGGTCAGGACGTTACCCGGCCCGCACTCCAGAGCGAAGGGGACGTTCGCCTCAACCAGCCGGCGCTGCACGGTGAGCCAGTGCACCGGCGAGATGAGCTGGTCGGCGAGGAGCGCGCGGCTGCCGTCGCCGCCGGGATGGTGCCGTCCGTCGACGGTCGACAGCACCGTGCCGTTCGGGCGGGCGATGTGGACATCCCGCAGTACGTCGGCCATCCGGCGGGCGGCCTCGGCCATGAGGGGGCTGTGGTAGGGGCCCTCCATGCGCAGCGGGAAGACGCGTCCGCCACGCGCCTCCAGCAGTTCGGCCGCTCGTCCGACGAGGTCCGTCTCACCGGAGATGGCCACTTGACGGGGCGCGTCCACGGCTGAGACGACCAGGTTCGGTCCGCCGCCGGCGACTCTGCGGCAGACACCCTCGACCGCGTCCGGCGCGATGCCGATGACCCACACCATTGTGCCGTCGAGCGAGTCGGCGGTGTCGCGGATGATGTCGGCGCGCCTGCGCACCAGACGCAGTGCCTCGGCGAAGCCGAGGGCGCCGGAGCAGCAGAGTGCCGTCAACTCGCCGAGACTATGGCCGGCCAGGAAGTCGAATCGCAGGTCGAGTTCGGCGGCGTAGGTACGATACATCGCGACGCCGGTGACGAACGTGGTGAGCTGTGCCTCTTCCTGTCGAGCGAGTCTCGCTCTGTTCGCCGCTTCGAAAATGAGCGCGGGAACATCCTCACCCAGTTCGTCGGAAGCCTCCGCCAAGGTATCCCGGTAACTAGTGAAGCGCTCGAACAGTTTCTTTCCCATACCGACGCGTTGTGCACCGATCCCCGGAAAGAGTGCGGCCAACCCCGTTTGCACGGCTCCACTCTCACTCTCGATGTCCGCGATTCTCAGTGGCCAGGTCGGCCATCCGGTCGCGATGGACAGACATACATGAGGGGAATGGTCCACAACACGAACATCCGGTGCGAGTCACACCACAATAGCCCCCGTTGCTCCCCCTGCTCCAAACACCCTCTGTCAACGTACGCAACAAGTCAACCCTTGACTGCTTCATTGCCTTGCAGACGATATACGGAACCGAGTGTTCCGTATGTTACGCTCCAACTGGCGCCGGTTACGCCCGATTTGACGCACCGTAGGTTGCATATAAAGAGGCTGCGGAATGACATCCGCCCGCGGGCGCCTCAGAATGTCCCCCATGGACACGCGTACAGAATTGCTTCCGCGTCAGATCGCCGACGCGCATCTCACTGAATACACGGGTCTGGACCCCGTCAGCGGGGTGTTCCTCGGTATCGAGGGAAGCGAGGTGGCGCTCCCCGACTTCTCCCCCGCCTGGCAGGACTCCCTCGCCCGGCTCGCGCGCACCACGCTGACCCGGCTGGAGGCCGCCGAGCGCCGGCCGGGAGCCGCGGACGCGGCTGAGCGGCGGTGCGGGGCGCTGCTGCGGGAACGTCTGCACGCCGAACTCGCCCTGCACGAGGCGTCGGAGCATCTCCGCGCGGTCAGCAACATGGACACACCCGCGCACAACGCCCGCGAGATGTTCACCCTCGTCCCCACCGACACCGAGGACGACTGGGCCGCGGTACGGCGTCTGCTGGGTGACGTCCCCGCAGCCCTGAGCGGCTACCGCGAGTCGCTGACGCTCGGCCTGGAGCAGGGGCTCCCCGGCGGGCCGCACGCCACGGCCGCCCTCGTCGGCCAGCTCGGCGAGTGGCTGACGGATGGCGAACGGGGCTGGTTCCACGGGTTCGTGAGCGACGCCCCAGCGGCGTCCGCGTCGTTGCGGTCGGAGCTCGACACCGCCGCCGAGCGGGCCACCGAAGCGGTCGCCACCCTGCGCGACTGGCTGCGCGACACCTATGCGCCGGCCGTCGCCGACGCACCCGACACGGTCGGCCGCGACCGCTACGCGCACTGGTCGCGGTATTTCAACGGCACCGACCTAGACCTTGACGAGGCGTACGCGTACGGCTGGGCCGAGTACCACCGGCTGCTGGGCGAGATGCGCACCGAGGCCGCCCGCGTCCTGCCGTCGGCCGCCACGCCCTGGGAAGCCCTGGCCCATCTCGACGCCCACGGCACGCTCCTCGACGGCCCCGAGAAAGCCCGCGTCTGGCTCCAGGACCTGATGGACGGGGCGATCGAGACGCTGCACGGCGTCCACTTCGACCTCGACGGACCGCTGCGGCACGTGGAGTCGCGGATCGCACCGGCCGGCAGCGCGGCGACGCCCTACTACACCGGGCCCTCCGAGGACTTCTCCCGGCCGGGCCGCACTTGGCTGCCCGCCGAGGACGGGGCGCCGATACCCGTGCACACCCTGGTGTCGACCTGGTACCACGAGGGCGTCCCGGGACATCACCTCCAGACGACCCAGTGGATGCTCAACAAGGACCGGCTCTCGCGCTACCAGGCCACCCTCGGCTGGGTCAGCGCCAACTGCGAGGGCTGGGCCCTGTACGCGGAGCGTCTGATGGACGAGCTCGGGTTCCTCACCGACCCCGAGCACCGGCTCGGCCACCTGGACGCGCAGATGATGCGGGCCATGCGCGTCATCGTCGACATCGGCATGCACCTGGAGCTGCCGATCCCGAGGGAAGCGCCCTTCCGTCCGGGCGAGCGCTGGACCCCCGAGCTGGCGAGCGAGTTCATGGCGGCGCACAGCGGACGGTCCGCCGGCTATCTGCGCAGCGAGCTGGTGCGCTACCTCTCCACGCCCGGACAGGCGATCGGCTACAAGCTCGGGGAGCGGGCCTGGCTGCTCGGCCGTGAGAACGCCCGCCGGGCCCGCCCGGCCGCCTTCGATGTCAAGGCCTGGCACATGGCGGCGCTCTCGCTGGGTTCCCTGGGCCTGGACGACCTGGTCACGGAGCTGTCCGCCCTCTGACGAAGGGCGCCCGGCGAGCGGCCCGGTACAGCCGGTCAACTACGCTGAAGGGGTCCCGCGCCCTGAAAGAGATGTGAGCGATGACCGACAGTACGCCGCCGCCGTCCGACTTCGACGCCATGACCCGCGACATCGCCGAGGTCCCGGCGGTCGAGGTGATCGTGACGGTCGCCGTCAATCTGATGAGCGCCGCCGCCGTGAAGCTCGGTCTGACCGACGAGGGCGACAAGTACAAGGACCTGGACGAGGCCCGCAAGCTGGTGCACGCCCTCGCCGGGCTGCTGGACGCGAGCGCGACCGAGATCAGCTCGTTCCACGCGGCGCCCCTGCGCGACGGCCTGAAGTCGCTCCAGCTGGCCTTCCGCGAGGCCTCGATCGTCCCGGACGAGCCCGGTCAGGGCCCCGGCGAGAAGTACACCGGGCCGGTCTACGGCTAGGCCCCAGGTCACCCTCGGACGTACAGGGGCTCGCCCGGTGGCGTCGTCCCGGCCGGCAGCAGTGCCAGGTCGAGGCCGCGCACCAGGCGGGCCCTCAGTGTTGTGTCGGCGGCGAGCCGATCGGCGACCGCGCGTGCTGCCTCGGCGGGTACGGCGGAGGCGTCCACGACGAGGGCCAGGGTGCCGTCGGCCCGACCGGGTCCGAGGTGGGCGCGGAGCACGGCGGGCACGGCGGCGACCGCGGCGCGCACCGCCTCCCGCACGGCCGGGTCGGCCAGCGGATCCGTCGTCGTACGCCCCTCGGCGAGTGCGAGCAGCGCGCGCCCCGTCAGCTCGTAGGGCACCGGACCGGCCATGTCCAGCACGATCGTGTCCGCCTTCTCGTGCGCGGCGGCCTGAAGGGCCTGGTGCAGGGCTACGGCGACCGGGCGGGCCGCCGGATCCCAGCGGGCGAGGGAGTCGGTGGACGTGAAAGCGGGCAGGGCGGTGCGGTTCCCGGCCTTCAGGGTCGGTACGGCCATGTCGCTGGTCTTCTCGCGGCGCAGCCCGTTCTCGTCCTCCTCGACCTCGCCGAGCAGGGCCACGACGGGGACGAGCAGCCGGGCGCCCTTGAGCGCTTCGAGGACCGGGCCCTCGGCGGTGCGGTCCTCGGCCCAGGCCGCCAGCGCGGCAGTCAGTCGCGGGTCGGCGGAGCCGTCGTCGTCGGAGAAGAGAGAGTCGGGAATGTTCTTGTTCGCCACGGTCGACGACCCTATCGGGGGGATGCTGCTGCGCTTGTGCGGCCCCGTTAACCCGGGCGTGACACCCGCCCCCTGAATCTCCGTTTCTCTGACACGCCTCTAACGTCCGTCTCACGGCACACACAGACGCAGCCCCGAAGATCGCTGCATGGAGTCCTCCAGAGTCCGGCGCCGCGCACCCCGACGCCGCCCCCTGCTGCACGGCGCCCTCGCCACCGTCGTCGTGCTGGGCACCGCGGCCGGGGGCACCGCGTATGTGAAGGCGCGGGCGCACTCCGGGGTACGGGCCGTATCGTCGGCGGCGACGCCGTCGCCCTCGGCGTCGATCGCGGCCCGCGCGGGTGGGGAGGCTTCGGTGGATCCGGTGGCGGAGCCGACGGTGGACCACGACGCAGCTCTGGCCGGGGCCATGAAGGCGGTCACCGTCGAGGACGGCGCCGCGGTGTCGGTGGCGGTGCTGGACCTGACGTCCGGTGTCGGCGCCGCGTACGCCGGCGGCGGCTTCGACACCGCGAGCATCGTCAAGGTCGACATCCTGGCCGCGCTGCTGCTCCAGGCTCAGGACGCGGGGCGTGAGCTCACCGCGGCGGAGAAGTCGTACGCCACGAGCATGATCGAGAACAGCGACAACACCGCCGCGTCGGCCCTGTGGCGGACGATCGGGAAGGCGGGCGGGCTGGACACGGCCAATGAGCGGCTCGGGCTCATGGACACCGTCGGCGGCGACGGCATGTACTGGGGACTGACCCAGACCACGGCGGCCGATCAACTCACGCTGCTGCGCCAGGTGTTCGGGGACGACTCGGAGCTGAGCGCGGACTCGCGGGCGTATCTCACGGGGCTGATGGAGCAGGTCGCGGTCGACCAGCGGTGGGGAGTGTCGGCCGCGGGCGACGGCTCCGCGTGGGCGCTGAAGAACGGCTGGCTGCCGCGCACCGCCACCGGGCTGTGGGACATCAACAGCATCGGGCGGGTTACGGTGGCCGGCCACGGCTATCTGGTGGCGGTACTCTCCGACGGCAACTCGACGAAGGCGAGAGGTGTTTCGCTGGTCGAGACGGCGGCACGAGCTGCGGTGTCGGTGTTCACCGGGGAGACCGCGTCCGGTTCCCCGGCTCCCGCGACATCCGCCGTCTCCTCGTAGCGGACCCGTCGGCTAGGGCCTGTCCGGCGGATCAGGTCGGCTGCAAGGAACGGCACCTCATCAGCGCAGGTGAGCGGGGCCTGGTGCGTCCAGCTGCAAGGCGGAGGAGGGAGTCGACGCGGCGGCAACCGACGACAACGCGGCTGGGGGTCCCCCCTCTGGGGGGCGTGCCAGGCCCCGCGACGCCGGCATGATCCGCCGGACAAGCCCTAGAGGCCGTACCGTCCGCGGCGGCCCCGCCACACGACGACCGCCGACACCAGCAGGAGGCCGCCGGCGCCGCCCGCGAGCCAGGCGGTCCAGCTCATCGCGTCGTCGTCCGACTCGGCCGCGTCCGGGCCCGAGCCGAAGTACTCCTCGCCGTACGCCGCGGCCTCCAGGTCGTCCGGCTTCATGCCGGCGGCCTTCTTGATGGCGGCGGCCGGGTCGACGAAGCCGTAGCCGCGGGAGTCGTCGCGGCCGTCGGCCGGTGCGCCTCGGGCCGTGTCCTCCAGGAGCTTCTTGATCTGGGCCGGGGTCAGGCCCGGGTGGGCGGCCTTGACCAGGGCCACCGCGCCGGAGACGAAGGCGGCCGCGGCGCTGGTGCCCCAGCCCTCGTAGTACTTGTGATCGGGGTCGGCGATGACGACCTTTTCGCCGGGCGCGCTGACGGTGGCGTACCAGCGGCGGGTGGAGAAGGAGGCGCGGGTGCCGTAGCGGTCGACGGCGGTCGCGGCGATGACGCCCGGGTAGGCGGCCGGGTAGGAGATGTGGTCGCCCTTCTCGCCGCCGTTGCCGGCCGAGGCGACGACGACGGCGCCCTTTTTCAGGGCGTACTGGACGGCCTCGTCCTCGCCGGCCTCGGGGTGGGCGGACTTGGAGTCGTCGCCGAGGGAGAGGTTGATGACGTCGGCGCCGTGGTCGGCGGCCCAGCGGATGCCCTCGGCAAGGGCGTTGCCGCGGCTGCTGCGGGCCTTGGCGCGGGCCGGGTCGCCATCCTCCAGGATGACCCGGACGGGGAGGATCTTGGCCTCGGGGGCGATGCCCATGACGCCGTCGCCGCCGCCCGCCCCGTGTCCGTGGCCGGCGATGATGCCGGCCATGGCGGTGCCGTGCCGGGCCCAGGCGCGGTCGCCGCGGTCGGCTCCGAAGCCGACCATGTCCTTGCCTTCGAGGACGTTGCCGGCGAGGTCGGGGTGGTCGTCCTCGACACCGGTGTCGAGGACGGCGACGGTGACGCCCCTGCCCTTGGTGGTCTGCCAGGCCTCCTCCGTGTGCATGGCCTCCAGGGCCCACTGCTGGGCGCGTATGGAGTCGGCGTGCGCGGCGGTGGGCGGCAGGAGGGCGAGGCAGGCGCCGAGGAGGGCGGCGACGGGGCCGGTGCGCCGGGTCACGAGATGCTTCACACCACTGGTCACGGCGCCGGAAGCCGCTCCGTTCAGGCAGGTCCGCGTACCCGGGTTCGTGCCGGCGTTCATGACGACTGCTCCGTGGACGGACCGACGTTCTTGCGCAGGGCGCGTTCCATGCGGTCGGCGAGGCCCTGTGCCTCGTGGCCGAGGCCGGCCTGGGCGACGGCCGTGGTGGCGGCGGAATCCATGGCCTCCTCGGCGGGCTGGGGGTCGTCGACGGTGCGGCCGTCGGCCCAGCCGGAGACGGCGTAGACGACGACGGGTGCGTCGGTGAGGACGGAAATGGTCCAGGAGGCGCGCTGCTCGTCGCCGAATCCGGCGGCCGGGGTGCCCTTCGCCGCGTACGGACGGGGCATGAGGTCCGTACGGCGGTCGAGGCCCTCCCTGGTGAACCTGCTGTCGAGCGAGCGCATCGCGGCGGCGTCGGCGTCGGTGAAGAGCAGGCCGACGGTCGTGACGTAGCTCTGGGTGGCGTCGGTGTAGGTGGCGCGCAGGAGGCGCTCGCAGCCGACGGGGGCGAGAGCCTTGCGCAGCAGCGGGTCGAAGGCGCCCGCGCAGCCGGTGTCGGGGGCGACGGCGATCCGCGTCCAGATCCGGTCGGCACCGCCGGGTCCGGCGCCCTTCCCGATCACGGTGGGCGGGAACAGCTGGTCGACGGGAACGCCGTGCCACAGGTTCCCGGCCGCGGCGAAGGTGTCCCGCGCACCGTCGTCACCCGGCTCCCCGACCAGCCAACTCCCGGTCACGGCGCCGCCGATGAGCCCGACGCCGAGCACGACACAGGCGACGGCCACGGCGATCCGGGGCCGGATCCGCATCCCGAGCGGACGCGGCCGTGCCTGCTCGTCGTACCCCTCGGGCTCCCCGAACGACACGACGGGCCGCCCGGAACCCGACGTCATCGGCGCACTCCAGGACAGAGACGGGTCGGGCGAGAACTGGGCGGAGGTGCCCTGGCCGCCCGCCTCGTACGGCATCGCGCCCGAGGACCCGGCGGAGCCCGACCCTCCGTAGCCGTTGCCGGCCGAGGGCGCCTGGGCAGGTCGCATCGGAGGCAGCGGCGCGGAGGGGCTGCGCCGGGGGGACTCGGCGGGAGCCCGGCCCGGAGAGGGAGGCGTGCCGAGGGAACCCTGCGCGGAAGCGGTGGAGGGGCGGTTGCCGGAGTCGGTGGCCGGCGGGTTCGCGGGGATCGGGCGGAGGCGGAACGTCATCTCCGCGGCGGTCTCGGCGGGGGCGCCCGTACGGCGGCCGGGTGCGGGCCGGCCGGGGCTCTCGGGGCGGGGCGGCGTGCGGCCGGGGCCCGCCTGGTCGGCGTTCTCGGGGCGCGCCGGTGCGGTGCCGTCCCGGCGCTCGTCGCCGGCGCTCGGGCGTCCGGCCATGGGCGGTGCGTCCGGGAAGCGGGCCGAGGCCCGGGGCGGGGGCGGGGCGGAGGATCCGGGGGCCGGGATGCGTGCGCTCGGGCGGGGCTGGGTGCCCGGCGTCCGGGGGTCGGCCGTACGTCCGTCCGGCGAGCCGCCGGTGGGGTCCGGCCTCACGTCGACACCGCCTGGCACCGATCCCTCCGTTCGCGTACCCTCGCCGGTCGCCCGTGGGGCCGGCGTGCCCGGGCTGTCCGTGTCCTCGTCCCGTGTGTCGCCGGTGACAGGCGGCTGCGCGGGTCTGGGCGGTGTCGACGGGCGGGGCGGTACGGCGGGCGGAGGCGGGGTCGACGGGCGTGGGGGAATGGGGGCGCGACGCGCTTCCGTGCTCATGCACCCCCCGTTTCCTCGTGCCCGGGCCCGTCCTCGTACGCGGCCGCCGTCTTCTGTTGCTCCGTCTGCCCCGCCCGGCACGGACTGCTCCGACCAGGCACGCATACCCGCGCCGAGGGAGCGTCATCCCGGCACGACGCGCGGCCGGGGACGTTCCCCCCTGCGTGCGCGTCACTCTACGGGTTGAACCTGCGCGAACGGGAACCAGTCCACGACCCCGTGCAGATCTGCCCGGAACGTCCCCCTACCCTGCGGTAATCCCGTCTGGCAGGCTGCGTTCATGACTGCGCGCGCCGCTGACCGGGCCCGTTACGACCGGGCCACCGCCCATCTCGACGCCCCACTCGCGATCGTGGACCTGGACGCCTTCGACTCCAACGCGGACGACATGCGCCGCCGGGCCGGCGGAAAGCCGATCCGCGTCGCCAGCAAGTCCGTACGCTGCCGGGCGCTGCTGGAACGCGTCCTCGCGAAGGACGGCTTCGCGGGCCTCATGTCCTTCACCCTCGCCGAGTCGCTGTGGCTGGCGCGCTCCGGGTTCGACGACGTCCTGCTCGCCTATCCGTCGGCCGACCACGCCGGTTTCGCGGAGCTGACCGGTGACCCCAAGCTCGCCTCCGCGGTCACCGTGATGATCGACGACCCGGCACAGCTGCGCCTGATCGACGCCGCCCGCGGCGGTGGCCGGGAAGTGGTGCGGGTCTGCCTGGAGTTGGACACCTCGCTGAAGCTGCTCGGGGGACGGGTGCGGGTCGGCGCCCGGCGTTCGCCGCTGCACTCCCCCGCCCAGGTCGCCGACATGGCGCGGACCGTCGCCCGGCAGCCGGGGTTCCGGCTCGTCGGGATCATGGCGTACGAGGGGCACATCGCCGGGGTCGGGGACTCCCTGGCGGGACGGCCGCTGCGCTCGCGTGCCGTACGGCTGATGCAGGCCACCGCCCGCCGGGAGCTCGCCCAGCGCCGGGCCGAGGTGGTGCGGGCCGTGCGGGCGGTGGTGCCGGACCTGGAGTTCGTCAACGGCGGAGGGACCGGGAGTGTGCAGTTCACGGCCGCCGAGGACGCCGTGACCGAGATCGGGGCCGGGTCGGGGCTGTACGTACCGCGGCTCTTCGACAACTACACGTCCTTCACCGGGCGTCCGGCCGCGCTGTTCGCCCAGCCGGTCGTGCGCAGGCCGGGCGTCGGGATCGTGACGGTCCTCGGCGGCGGCTATCCGGCGTCCGGCGTGGCGGGCCCCGACCGGCTGCCGGTGCCGTATCTGCCGGAGGGGCTGCGTTACGACCCCCAGGAGGGGCCCGGCGAGGTGCAGACGCCGCTGCTCGGCTCCCCCGCCGACGACCTGCTGCTCGGCGACAAGGTGTGGTTCCGGCACGCGAAGGCCGGTGAGCTGTGCGAGCGGTTCGACGCGCTGCACCTGGTCGAGGGCGACTCGGTCACCGCGACCGTGCCGACGTACCGGGGCGAGGGCCAGACGTTTCTGTAGCCCGGTCCGTAGTCCGGTCCTGTGGCCCGGTCCTGTGGCCCGGTCCGCCCGGGCTCAGTCCGCGGTCGACCGGATCCCTTTGGTGAAGCGGTCCATGTCGGCCAGCGGCGGCCCGTCCTCGCCCGCGTCGAACACGTAGCGCACGACGACCGGCGACCCGGTGCCGATGCCGGACGGAAAGGCGAGCGACTGGACGTAGCCGCCCGGTCCCTCGGCCGTCGTGACCTGCCAGCGCACGAAGTAGCCGGCGCGGCCCGCCACCGAGACCGGGCCGGAGCCCATGACCTTGTGGGACTCGATGCCGCCGAAGGGGCGCCGGCCGACGAGGTCGCGGTCGTAGGCGTCGTCGGCCGCTTCCTGGATGTCCGCCTTGGCGATCGCCTCGGGGGAGCTTCCGTCGTCGCCGGTCGCCGTGCGCGAGCTGACCTCGCCGTGCCGGCAGTAGCCGAAGTCGGCCGGGCACTGGTAGGTGCCGTCCGTGGTCATCAGGACGTCGGCCTCGGTGATGTTGCGCGGTCTGACCCAGCCGCTGAGCAACGGCAGGGTGATGCCGTTGAGCTGGTCGGTCACGACGGCGGGGCCGTCGGCGGGGGGCTCGGAGGCGGACTCCGTCGGGGTCGGGGTGTCGGAGGCCGGCTCGCGGTCCACGGGCGCGGAGGTGGCGAGCGTGGGAGCCGTGTCCGGCTCGGTGCCCCCGTCGTCCTTTCCGAGGACGAGCGCGCCCGTGACGATCGCCGTGAGCAGGACGGCTCCGGCGGCGACGAGGGCGACGATCCTGGGCCCCCGCCCGGAGGCACCGCCTGCCGACGGCCGCCCGGCCGTCAGCGGCACGGTCGCGTGCGGCTCATAGGCCGGCGGGCCGGGCACCGGCGGTGTCGTGACCGCCGGTGCCGGTGCCTCGGGGGCGCGCCGGTGCTCGGTCCAGGCCGTCCCGTCCCACCAGCGCTCCAGGTGCGGGGCGGAGGGGTCGCGGTACCAGCCGGGCGGGGGCGTCATGCTCATTGGCGCAACTGTAGGGCGGCCTACAGCGGTGTGACGTACGCCCCGGAGATTCCGCCGTCGACCAGGAAGTCGGTGGCGTTCACGAAGGACGAGTCGTCGCTGGCCAGGAACGCGACCGCGGCGGCGATCTCCTCGGCCTCGGCGAAGCGGCCGACCGGGATGTGCACGAGCCGGCGCGCGGCGCGCTCGGGGTCCTTGGCGAACAGCTCCTGCAGGAGCGGGGTGTTGACCGGTCCCGGGCACAGGGCGTTGACCCGGATGCCGTCGCGGGCGAACTGCACGCCCAGCTCGCGGGACATGGCGAGGACGCCGCCCTTGGAGGCCGTGTACGAGATCTGGGACGTGGCGGCGCCCATCCTCGCCACGAAGGACGCCGTGTTGATGATGGAGCCCCTGCCCTGCTCACGCATGTAGGGGATGGCGGCCTTGCAGCACAGGTAGACGGAGGTGAGGTTGACCTCCTGGACGCGCTTCCAGGCCTCCAGGCCGGTCTCCAGGATGGAGTCGTCGTCGGGCGGCGAGATGCCGGCGTTGTTGAAGGCGATGTCGACGCTGCCGTAGGTGTCGAACGCCGTCTTGAACAGCGCCTCGACCTGCTCGGGGTCGGTGACGTCGACCTTGACGAAGATCCCGCCGACCTCCTCGGCGGCCGCCTTGCCGCGCTGCTCGTCGACGTCGCCGCAGACGACGCGGGCGCCCTCGGAGGCGAGCCGGCGGGCGGTGGCGAGACCGATGCCGCTGCCGGCGCCGGTGATGACGGCGGTACGGCCGACGAGACGCCGGCACACGATTGCTTCGGTCACTGTGCGGAACCCTCCGTGCTGATGAAGACGTTCTTGGTTTCGGTGAAGGCGGTCAGGGCGTCAGGACCCAGCTCACGGCCGATGCCGGACTGCTTGAAGCCGCCGAACGGGGTCCAGTAGCGGACGCTGGAGTGGGAGTTGACGGACAGGTTGCCGGCCCGGACCGCCTGGGAGACGCGCAGGGCGCGGCCGACGTCACGGGTCCAGATGGAGCCGGAGAGGCCGTAGTCGGTGGCGTTGGCCAGACGGATGGCGTCGGCCTCGTCCTCGAAGGGGAGGACCACGGCGACGGGGCCGAAGACCTCCTCGACGGCCACGCGCGCGTTCGGGTCGACGCCGGTGAGGACGGTGGGCGGGAACCAGAAGCCGGGACCCTCGGGAGCCTTGCCGCGGATGGCCTCGGCGCCGGGGGCGACGTACGAACGCACCCGCTCCAGCTGGGACTTGGAGATCAGCGGGCCCATGTCGGTCTTCTCGTCGGCCGGGTCGCCGACCGTGACCGCCTCGATCGCCGGGCTCAGCAGCTCCAGGAAGCGGTCGTAGGCGGAGCGCTGGACGAGGATGCGGGTGCGGGCGCAGCAGTCCTGGCCGGAGTTGTCCAGGAAGGCCATGGGAGCCGCTGCGGCGGCGGCCTCGATATCGGCGTCGGCGAAGACGATGTTGGGGCTCTTGCCGCCGAGTTCGAGGGTGACGCGCTTGAGGAGCGCCGAACCCTTGGCCAGGACCTGCTTGCCCACGGCCGTCGACCCGGTGAAGACGATCTTCGCGACGCCCGGGTGCTCGACGAGGGCGTTGCCCGCGACGGGGCCGCGGCCCGGCAGCACCTGGAACAGCCCCTCGGGGAGTCCCGCCTCCAGGGCCAGCTCCGCCAGCCGCAGAGCCGTCAGCGGGGTCGTCTCGGCGGGCTTGAGGATGACCGCGTTGCCCGCCGCGAGCGCCGGGGCCGTGCCCCAGGCCGCGATCGGCATCGGGAAGTTCCAGGGGGCGATGACGCCGACGACGCCGAGCGGTTCGAGGATCGTGACGTTCAGGCCGCCCGCGACCGGGATCTGGTGGCCGGTCAGCCGCTCCACTCCCCCGGCCGCGTACTCGAGCAGATCGCGGACATTGCCCGCCTCCCAGCGGGCGTTGCCGACGGTGTGCCCGGCCTCCTTGACCTCCAACTGGGCGAGTTCTTCGAGGTGTTCGTCGACGGCGACGGCGAACCGGCGCAGCAGGCGGGCGCGTTCGCCGGGCGCGAGGGCGGACCACACGGACTGCGCCTTGGTGGCGCGTACGACCGCCGCGTCCACGTCGGCCGCGGTGGCGGCCGGGACGGTGGCGACGACCTCTTCGGTGGCCGGATCGAGTACTTGGAGCTGGTCGGACAAAGCAGGCCTCACATGCGTTCGAAGGAGCGGCGCAGCTCCCAGTCGGTCACCGCGGCGTCGAAGGCGTCCAGCTCGACGCGCGCCATGTTGCGGTAGTGGGCGACGACCTCGTCGCCGAAGACGGCCTTGGCGATCGGGCTGTTCTCCCAGAGCTCGGCGGCCTCACGCAGGGTCGTGGGGACATGCGCGAAGTCGGCGGTGTAGGCGTTGCCGGGGCAGGGCTCGGGCAGCTCCAGCTTCTGCTCGATGCCGTACAGGCCGGCGGCCACCAGCCCCGCCACCGCGAGGTGCGGGTTGACGTCGCCGCCGGGGAGCCGGTTCTCGAAGCGCATCGAGCGGCCGTGGCCGACGACGCGCAGGGAACAGGTGCGGTTGTCGTATCCCCAGGCGACGGCGGTCGGCGCGAAGGAGCCCGGCTGGAACCGCTTGTAGGAGTTGATGTTGGGGGCGTAGAGGAGGGAGAAGTCACGCAGGGCGGCGAGCTGGCCTGCGAGGAAGTGGCGCATGACGTCCGACATGCCGCCTTCGCCGTCCCCGGCCATGGCGTTGTTGCCGGCGGCGTCCGCGAGGGAGAGGTGGATGTGGCAGGAGTTGCCCTCGCGCTCGTTGTACTTGGCCATGAAGGTGATCGAGACGCCCTCCTGGGCGGCGATCTCCTTGGTGCCGGTCTTGTAGATCGCATGCTGGTCACAGGTGACCAGGGCGTCGTCGTACTTGAAGGCGATCTCGTGCTGGCCGGGGTTGCACTCGCCCTTGGCGGACTCGACGGTGAGGCCGGCGTCCGCCATCTCGTTGCGGATACGGCGCAGCAGTGGCTCGATCCGCCCGGTCCCCAGCACCGAGTAGTCGATGTTGTACTGGTTGGCCGGGGTCAGCCCCCGGTAGTTCGCGTCCCAGGCCTGCTCGTAGGTGTCCTTGAAGACGATGAACTCCAGCTCGGTGCCGACGTTCGCGGTGTACCCGTGCTCGGCGAGGCGCTCCAGCTGGCGGCGCAGGATCTGGCGCGGGGCGGCCACCACCGGGGACCCGTCGTTCCAGGCCAGGTCGGCGATCAGCATGGCCGTGCCGGCGTTCCAGGGGACGCGGCGGAGTGTGGCCAGGTCGGGGTGCATGGCGAAGTCGCCGTAGCCGCGGTCCCAGGAGGACATCGCGTACCCGTCGACGGTGTTCATCTCGGTGTCGACGGCGAGGAGGTAGTTGCAGCCCTCGGTGCCGTGGTGCAGGACCTCGTCGAGGAAGAAGCGGGCGGCGAACCGCTTGCCCTGGAGCCGCCCTTGCATATCGGGGAACGCCAGGACGACAGTGTCGATCTCACCGCCGGCGACGAGGGCGTGCAGCTCCTCGACGCTCAGCGGGGGTGTGCGGTCTGCCACGGGAGAGCCTCCATTCGGCTACTTCGGTCAGCCGGGAGCCATAAGGTATTGCGCAGGACCATTGATTGGGAAGGGGGTCCGGCCACATGTCGCAGGCGGAAACGGAGCACGGGGCGCCCGGAGCCGACGACCGGCTGACGTCGGTGCTGCGGCCGGTGCGGGCCGGCAACGGCTTCGAGGAGGCCCTGGAGCAGATCCTCCAGGTCGTCCGGCTCGGCCTGGTGCCGGGCGGCGAACGGCTGCCCGCGGAACGGGAGTTGGCCGACCGGCTGGGGATCAGCAGGGTGACGCTGCGCGAGGTGCTGAAGGTGCTCCAGGACCAGGGCCTGGTCGAGTCGCGGCGCGGCCGCTACGGCGGAACGTTCGTGCTCCCTCGCTCCGTCACCCCCGGCGAGGAGGAGCTGCGCCGCCGCCTCAAGGACGTCGACGTCGAGGACGCGCTGCGCTTCCGCGAGGTGCTGGAGGTGGGCGCGGCCGGGCTGTGCGCGGCGCACGGGCTGGAGGAGGAGCAGGCGAACCGGCTCCGCGAGGCGCTGGCCCGCACGCACGACGCCCCGCTCGCCGAGTACCGCCGGCTGGACACCCTGCTGCACCTGACGCTCGCCGAGCTGTCCGGCTCCCCCACGCTCACGGCCCAGTACGCGGCCGTACGGGCGACGGTCAACGACCTGCTCGACTGCATCCCGCTGCTGGTGCGCAACCTCGAGCACTCCCAGCGCCAGCACACGGCCCTCGTGGAGGCGGTGATCGAGGGCAACGCGGAGTGCGCGCGGGAGATCATGCGCGAGCACTGCGGGGGGACGGCGGCGCTGCTGCGCGGCTTCCTCGGCTGAGCGTCGCCCCGTCCCCGGCGCGGGTGGATTTACCGGCGATTAACGCAAGGGTATTGCGTTCGAGCAGCCGACCCGGCAAAGGTATGCATCCATTCCATTGAACCGGAGCCCGGTCGACCCCACCGTGCCCGGAAATGCCCGGTGTCCACCGCACGTGGGGAGTTGGCCATGTCCGTCCCATCCACAAGCACACCCGCCGCCGCTGAAGGCGACGACTATCTGGAGCGCAGAACCCTGCGCCGCGGCAGCGCCGGCTGGGTGCTGCTGACCGGACTCGGCGTCGCGTACGTCGTCTCCGGCGACTACTCCGGCTGGAACTTCGGCCTGGCCGAGGGCGGCTTCGGCGGCCTGGCGATCGCCATGGTCCTCATGGGCACCATGTACGCCTGCATGGTCTTCGCCCTGGCCGAGCTGTCCTCGATCCTGCCGACGGCGGGCGGCGGCTACGGCTTCGCCCGCAGAGCGCTCGGCCCCTGGGGCGGCTTCCTCACCGGCACGGCGATCCTCATCGAGTACGTCCTCGCGCCCGCTGCCATCGTCATCTTCATCGGCGACTACGTCGAGTCGCTGGGCCTGTTCGGCCTGGAGTCGGGCTGGCCGGTGTACCTGGTGTGCTTCGCGATCTTCCTCGGCATCCACCTGTGGGGCGTGGGCGAGGCGCTGCGCTTCAGCTTCGTGGTCACCGGCATCGCGGTGGTCGCCCTGATCGTGTTCGCGCTGGCGGCGCTGCCGGACTTCTCGGTCGGCTCGCTGGACGACATCCCGGTCGACTCCTCCGCCGCCGGGTCGAACTCCTGGCTGCCCTTCGGCCTGCTCGGCATCTGGGCGGCGTTCCCCTTCGGCATGTGGTTCTTCCTGGGCGTCGAAGGGGTGCCGCTGGCCGCCGAGGAGACCAAGGAGCCGGCCCGTACGCTGCCGAAGGCCATCCGCTGGTCCATGGCCATCCTCGTCGTGCTGGCCGTGGTGACCTTCTTCGCGGCGGCCGGCGCACGCGGCTCGGCGGCGATCCAGGAGGCGGGCAACCCGCTGGTGGAGGCGCTCCAGCCGGGCGGCGAGGCGACGACGCTGAGCCGGATCGTGAACTACGCGGGCCTGGCGGGCCTGGTGGCGTCGTTCTTCTCACTCATCTACGCAGGCTCGCGCCAGCTGTTCGCCCTGTCCCGCGCGGGCTACCTGCCCCGCTTCCTGTCCCTCACCAGCCGCCGCAAGGCGCCGTACCTGGGCCTGCTGGTGCCCGGCACGGTCGGCTTCCTGCTGGCGGCGTGGTCGGGCGACGGTGCGCGGATGCTGAACATCGCGGTCTTCGGCGCGACCATCTCCTACGCGCTGATGTCCCTGTCGCACATCGTGCTGCGCCGCCGGGAGCCGGAGCTGGTACGCCCCTATCGCACGCCGGGCGGGGTGCTGACGTCGTCGGTCGCGCTGGTGCTGGCGTGCGCGGCGCTGGTGGCGACGTTCCTGGTGGATGTGACGGCGGCGGTGATCGCGCTGGTGGTGTACGTGGTCGCGATCGCGTACTTCGGCCTCTACAGCCGTAAGCATCTGGTGGCGAAGGCGCCGGAGGAGGAGTTCGCGGCGCTGGCGGCGGCCGAGGCAGAGTTGGCAAGGGACTGAACGCTTCCCTGTGAAGGAGCATGAGCATCGTGGTCAGGCCGTTGATCGGTGTCAGTACGTATCTGGAATCGGGTGCGCGCTTCGGGGTGTGGGAGCTGGACGCGGCGTTGCTGCCGGTCGGCTATCCACGGCTGGTCCAGCGGGCCGGCGGCCTCGCCGCAATGCTGCCGCCGGACGACCCGGAGCAGGCCGCGGCCGCGGTGGCCCGCCTTGACGGGCTGGTCATCGCGGGCGGCCAGGACGTCGAGCCGGTCCGCTACGGAGCGGAGCGCGAGGCGCGTACCGGGCCGCCGGCGCGGGAGCGGGACGCCTGGGAGCTGGCCCTGATCGACGCGGCGCTGGCCGCGGGCGTGCCGCTGCTGGGTATCTGCCGTGGCCTGCAACTCCTGAACGTCGCCCTCGGCGGGACGCTCGTCCAGCACATCGACGGGCATGCGGACGCGGTGGGTGTGTTCGGCAGCCATGACGTCAAGCCGGTGCCGGGGAGCCTGTACGCCGGTCTCGTCCCGGAGGCGATGTCCGTGCCGACGTACCACCACCAGTCCGTGGACCGCCTGGGCGAGGGCCTGGTCGTGTCGGCGTACGCGGCGGACGGGACGGTGGAGGCGGTCGAACTGCCGTCCGCGGCAGGGTGGGTGCTGGGGGTGCAGTGGCATCCGGAGATGGGTGACGATGTGCGGGTGATGGGGGGGTTGGTGGGGGCGGCGGGGGGCTGACACGGGCAGTTTCCCGCCCCCGCCGCCCCTACCCGTCCCGTCCCCGGGGGCTGCCGCCCCCGGACCCCCGCTTCGGCCCTGAAGGGGCCTTGTCCTCAAACGCCGGACGGGCTGATTTCAGCCTCTCCGGCGTTTGAGGAGCGGGGTCTGGGGCGGAGCCCAGAAGGATGGGACGGGTAGGGGCGGCGGGGGCGAGAAAGGCTACCCGCGGGTCAGGGACAACAAATCCCGCGCCGGGCCCACCGGCCGGTGTCCCGTCGGCCACACCGCCCGCAGGTCCCGCGCCAGCGACACCCCCGCCACCGGCACACTCACCAACCGCCGCATCGACAGCTCCTCCCCCACCGCCAACTCACTCAGCACCGCCGGCCCCGCCCCACTCACCGCGGCCGCCTTGACCGCAGTCGTCGAGGACAGCTCGATCAGCGGACGGGCCAGACCCCCCAGCGCCGCGTCCAGCACCTGCCGCGTCCCCGACCCCTTCTCCCGCAGGATCAACGGCGTGGCCGCCAGCTCCGACGCCTCCAGCGCCCGCCGCCGACGCGACCACAGATGCCCCGGCGCGGTCACCACGATCAGGTGGTCGTGGCCGATGACGACGGAGTCCAGCCCCGTCGGCACCGTGAGCCCCTCCACGAACCCGAGGTCCGCCTCGTCCGCCAGCAACCGCTCGGCGACGGCCGCGGAGTTCCCGGCGAGCAGTGACACCGCCGTGTCGGGCCGCTGGGCCCGCAGGGCGAGCAGCCAGCCCGGCAGCAGATACTCCGCGATCGTCATGCTGGCCGCCACCCGCAACCGCGAGTCCCGCCGGTCCCGCAACGCCTGCGCCCCCACGTCGAACGCCTCCGCCGCCTCCACGATCCGCCGCGCCCAGTCCGTCACCAGCGCCCCGGCGTCCGTCAGCCGGGAACCCCGCGGTGACCGGTCCACCAGCGCCACCCCCAGCTGGCGTTCCATCGACCGGATCCGGCTGCTCGCCGCGGGCTGGGTGATCCCCAGCTCACGCGCCGCCCCGCCGAGACTGCCGAGCCGCGCCACCGCCAGCAACAGCTCCAGCGCGCCGAGCTCCGGGACGCGATGCGCCAGGGATCCCGCGCGAAACTGCCCCTCCGCCGCCTGAGTCATAAACCCAGTTTATGTCGCCATAGAGCCGAACTCCCTGGTGGGAGTGGACCCGCGCGAACACCCTGGACTTCATGGTCACCGTCGCCCGTCACCTCGGGCCCCTCCCTCGCCTCGGCACCGTCCGTCACCTCGGACCGAACTGGTACGCCGCGATCATGGGCACCGCCGCCGTCGCCACCGCCGGAGCCCGACTGCCGCTTCACCTGCCCGGCCTGCGCACCCTCTGCACGGCCGTCTGGGCCCTCTCCCTCGTCCTGCTGCTGGTCCTGCTCGGCGCCCGCGTCCGGCACTGGACCCACCACGGCGACCAGGCCCGCGCCCACCTGCTCGACCCGGCCATGGCGCCCTTCTACGGCTGCCTGTCCATGGCCCTGCTCGCGGTCGGCGGCGGTGCGGTCACGGTCGGCCGGGACTGGATCGGGGTCGGGGCTGCGGTGGCCCTCGACGCCGTGCTGTTCGTCGCCGGTACCGCGATAGGACTGGCGGCCGCGGTCGCCGTCCCGTACCTCATGGCCGTACGCCATCGCGTCGAACCGTCGCAGGCCACGCCGGTATGGCTGTTGCCGCTCGTCGCGCCGATGGTGTCCGCCGCGCTCGGGCCGCTGCTCGTGCCGCATCTGCCGCCCGGGCAGGCCCAGGAGACGCTGCTGCTGGCGTGCGTCGCGATGTTCGGGCTCAGCCTGCTCGGCACGCTGCTGATGCTGCCGCTCGTCTTCGCCCGGCTCATCACCGGCGGGCCCCTGCCCCTCGCCCTCACCCCGACCCTTTTCCTGGTGCTGGGCCCGCTCGGGCAGTCCACCACCGCCGTCGGCGCGTTCGCGGACGTCGCCCCGGGTGTGGTCCCGGCGCCGTACGGCGAGGGCTTCGGGATGCTCGCCGTCCTGTACGGCGTGCCGGTCATGGGTTTCGCGCTGCTGTGGTTCGGGCTGGCCACCGCCCATGTCGTACGCGCCCGGCGGCACGGCATGAGGTTCTCGATGACCTGGTGGGCGTTCACCTTCCCGGTCGGCACCTGTGTCACCGGCGCGGAGGCGCTGGCCCGGCACACCGGG
Source organism: Streptomyces sp. NBC_01092 (assembly GCF_045039535.1). Taxonomy (NCBI): domain Bacteria; kingdom Bacillati; phylum Actinomycetota; class Actinomycetes; order Kitasatosporales; family Streptomycetaceae; genus Streptomyces; species Streptomyces sp. NBC_01092. The sequence continues at coordinate 2,298,521 of NZ_CP108659.1, forward strand.
CTCGTCGTCTACGACGGGCTGGCCGTCGGGCTGTACGCCGTGCTCGTCGGCGCCTGGGCCGTGGCGGCCGTCAGCACCACGCGCGGGCTGCTCAGCGGTGCGCTGCTCGCAGCGCCTCGGACAATATCCGTGGTGCCTCGGCCAGTGACGGGCCGTACCACGTCAGGTGCCGTCCACTGACGAGTGCGCAGGGCAGATCGGGGAATGCCTCCGGGCCGTCGTCGGCCGTGAAGCGGTAGGGCTCGTCGGGGAGGACCACGACGTCGGGGGCCGCCGCCCGCAGGTCGTCCAGCGGAATGCGCGGGTAGCGGTCCTCGTGCGTGGCGTACAGGTGGTCCACGCCGAGGCGGGCCAGGACGTCGCCCGCGAAGGTGTCGCGGCCGAGGACCATCCAGGGGCGCCGCCAGATCGGCACCACGGCCGTCGTACGGCGTTCGGGGAGCGGAGGCGACGACCATGCCGCCTCCGCCTCGTCCAGCCACTGCGGGCGTGCGCCCACCCCGCAGGCGTCCAGCACGCGGGCCAGTTCCCGGAAGGCCTGCGCCACGTCCCGCACCTCGGTCACCAGGACCTCGACGCCGGCCGCGCACAGGGCGGCGAGGTCGGGGGCGCGGTTCTCCTCCTCGTTGGCGATCACCAGGTCGGGGGCGAGGGCGACGATCCGGTCCACGTCGGGGTTCTTGGTGCCGCCCACGCGGGTGACGTCGAGGCCGGCGGGGTGGCTGCACCAGTCCGTGGCGCCGACGAGGCGACCGGGGGCCGAGACGGCCACGGCCTCCGTCAGGGACGGGACCAGAGAGACTGCGCGCATCAGCGCCCCGGCCGGTCCCGGACCGCCTCGATGTGCTCCGCCACGGCGACGACGACCACGCGCGTGTCCGGCACGGTCGCCCGCCAGCGGTGGCGCACCCCGCCGGTCAGGTACAGGGTGTCGCCGCGGCCCAGGCGATAGGCGCGGCCCTCCGCCTCGATCTCCACGGCGCCGTCGGCGACGTACATCAACTGGTCGTTGCGGTACTGGAATTCACGGCCCGCGTCATGGTCGCCGGTGAACTCCGAGGCGTGCATCTGGTGGTGACCGCGCACCAGGGACCGCGTCCGGGGCTGCGGCGCGAGTTCCGTGGTGTCGGCGCGCACCACGTCGACGCTGCATGCGGGGTCGGCGGCGGCGAGGAGTTCGACGGCGGTCGTCCGCAGTGCGTCGGCGACCTTCTCCAGGGAGCTTCTGCTGGGCCGCGCCCGGTCGTTCTCGACCTGGCTCAGGAAGGGCACCGACAGGCCGCTGCGCTCGGCCACGACGGCGAGCGTGAGGTCCAGCGCACGGCGTCGCCGCCGCACGGCCGCGCCCACCCGAAGGGGCTGTTCTTTGTGGTCGCCCATCGCTCCGGCTCCCTCCTTCGCTCGTAGGTCCACTGTCCTCGCGCCCGGTTTCCGGCGCACACCTTCTGTTGAGTTCTCTGCACCCTACGCATGTTCGGCAAACCGTTTCATGCGCCCGTCACATCGACGACACATCGACGGGAGTACGACCCACTGGTTCGCGCCAGCGGATCGGCTCCCGCGACCTGCCGAGCGCCCCCGTGGCGCCGCTGACTGCCGTTCAGCACGCGAGCGCCGCTGTTTGGTTCAATGCTCCGCCGCTCCCCCGTGTTCCCGCGCCCGCGCCGACGGGCGGGCCTGGTCAGCGCGGAGGTGAAAGGGGGCGCGCGAGGCCGGGAAGTCGGAGTCGTCCGTGGGGAGTTCGCCCGGCCCGGCTCGGGTGGTGGGATAGCGCTACGTGGTTGGCCGGATCCTTTTCGTAGGCATGCCGGACGACTATGCGGACATGCCGCGAGGGGTGGGTCAGCCGTACGGAGGGGAAAAACGTACGGCGTGACCCACCCCTCGGGAGGCGGTCCGGGACTGTCAGGTCACCCGGCCGCCTGGCTCTTGTGCTGCGCCCCGGCGACCGGGGCCCACTTGTCCAGCAGGCCCGGGTTCCGCTTCAGCCAGCTGCGCACGGCGTCCTGCTCCTTGCCCTTGCCGGCCTTGGTGATCTGCGACTCCAGGCCGGTGAGCTGCTTCTCGGTCATGGAGAAGTTCTTCAGCCACTCGCCGACCTCGGGGTTGTCGTCGGCGAAGCCCTTGCGGGAAAGCGTGTGCACGCCGTCGCCCTTGCCCCAGGCACCCTTGGGGTCCTTGAGCTTCGTCAGGTCGTAGTCGCTGTACGCCCAGTGCGGCGACCAGAGCGTGACGACGACCGGCTCCTTCTTGGCGTACGCGCGCTTGAGCTCGGCGAGCATCGCGGGCGTCGAGCCGTCCACGACCTCGTAGCTGCCCTCCAGGCCGTACTCCTTGAGGACCTTGTCCTTGAGCATGCCCATCATTCCGGCGCTCGGCTCGATGCCGATGATCCTGCCGTTGAACTTGGAGGCGTTGCTCTTCAGGTCCTCCAGGGACTTCACGCCCTTGACGTACGAGGGGACGCTGAGCTCCAGGGAGGTGGGGCCGTACCAGGAGCCGAGGTCGTCGAGCTGCTTCCCGTACTTCTTCCAGTACTCGGCGTGAGTGGTGGGCAGCCAGGAGTCCGTCTCGAAGTCGACCTGGCCGGTGGCGAGGCCCGTGTAGAGGGGGCCCGCGGTGTACTGGGTGGTCGTGACCTTGAAGCCGCGCTGCTCCAGCAGTTCCTTCCAGAGGTACGTGGAGGCGATGCCCTCGTCCCACGGGATGTAGCCGATCTTGACCTCCTTGCCCTTGCCGACGTTCGTGGCGGAGGCCTCGGTGTCGGCGGAGGTCGGGCCGAAGACGCCCATGCCGCCCGCGACGAGGGCCAGGGCGGCGACGCCGGCGACAGCGACGACCGGGCGCGGCCGGTGGTTCCAGACCTTGACGCGGCCGGCGGCGCGGACCTTGGCGGCGGCGCGACGGCCCAGCGGGGAGATCTGCTCGCCGAGCGCGCCGGTGATGCGGTCCAGGTAGATCGCGAGGACGACGATGCCGACGCCCGCCTCGAAGCCGAAGCCGATGTCGAGCTGGCCGATGGCCTCGTTGACGGCGCCGCCGAGGCCGCCGGTGCCGACCATGCCGGCGATGACGACCATGGACAGGCTCAGCATGATCACCTGGTTGATGCCCGCCATGATCGTCGGCAGGGCCAGCGGCAGCTGGACGCGCAGCAGGGTGTCGCGCGGCGAGGTGCCGAAGGCCTCGGCGGCCTCGACCAGCTCGGCGTCGACCTGGCGGATACCGAGCTCGGTCATGCGGACGCCCGGGGCGAGCGCGAAGATCAGGGTGGCGATCACGCCGGCGGCGGTGCCCAGGCCGAAGAAGAGGATGGCCGGGATCAGCAGCACCATCGACGGCATCGTCTGGAGCAGGTCCAGGATGGGCCGAACGGTCGCGCTGACCGTCTTGGAGCGGGCCGCCCAGATGCCCAGCGGGACCGAGAGCACCAGGGCGATGGCGGTGGCGACCAGGACGAGGGCCAGCGTGGACATGGCCCGGTCCCACAGTTCGAGCGAGTCGATCAGTGCGAACCCGCCGAAGGCGAGGACGCCCGCTACGACGCCGCGCAGCCACCAGGCGAGCACGGCGAAGATGCCCGCGAGGAGCAGGGGCTCGGGGGCGGTCAGGAGGGCGTTGACGCCGTCGTACATGCCTTCGACGACTGCCTTGATCGCGTCGAAGAGCCAGCCCATGTGGGCGACCAGCCAGTCCACGCCGGAGTCGACCCAGTCACCGAGATGCAGCCTAGGCACGGGCGGTCACCTTCCCCTCCGGGGTGTCGCAGGGCGAGGGATCGGCGCTCTCGTCCCCGAGGAACCCGACCAGCCGCTGCCGCGGAACGACGCCGATGACCCGGTTCTCCTCGTCCACGACGCTGACGCGGTGGGACAGGCGGGCGCTGATCGCGCACAGTTCCACGAACGGCGTTTCGCTGGTCGCGGTCTCGCAGGCGCACAGCGGGGCGTCGGCGGTGACGGAGGTGTCCATGAGGGCGCCCGCGGTCAGCACGCGGGAGCGGTCGACGTCCTGGATGAAGGAGGCGACGTAGTCGTTGGCCGGGCGCAAGAGGATGTCCTCGGCGGTGCCGGTCTGGACGATGCGGCCGTCGCGCATGACGGCGATGCGGTCGCCGAGGCGCATGGCCTCGTTCAGGTCGTGGGTGATGAAGACGATCGTCTTCTTCAGGCTCTTCTGGAGCTGGAGCAGCTGGTCCTGCATGTCACGGCGGATCAGCGGGTCGAGCGCGCTGAAGGACTCGTCCATCAGGAGCAGGTCGGCGTCGGTGGCCAGCGCGCGGGCGAGACCCACGCGCTGCTGCATGCCGCCGGACAGCTCGTCGGGCCAGGACTTCTCCCAGCCGGCCAGTCCGCACAGGGCCAGCGCCTCGCCGGCGCGCTTCTCGCGCTCGGCGCGGGGCACGCCCTGCACGGCCAGACCGTAGGCGGCGTTCTCCAGGACGCTGCGGTGCGGGAACAGCGCGAAGTGCTGGAAGACCATGCTGATCTTCCTGGCGCGGACCTCGCGCAGCTCGCGGTCGCTGATCGCGGTCAGGTCCTGGCCGTCGAAGCGGACGTGACCCGCGGTCGGCTCCAGAAGCCCGTTGAGCATGCGCAGCAGGGTGGACTTACCGGACCCGGACAGACCCATGACGACGAAGATCTGGCCCGGTTCGACGGTGAAGGAGGCGTCGATCACGGCGGCGGTGGTCCCGTCGGCGCGCAGCTCCTCCCGGTCGGCTCCCTGGCGGAGCCGCTCGACGGCTTCGCCCGGTCGTCTTCCGAACACCTTGTAGAGCTGGTCGGCCTCAAGCCTGGATGACACGGGTACCTCTTGTCTCGACGGCAAATGAAGGGAGCGACTGGCGCAACAGTTGCGCAATGAGAGTCGCTCCGGCTGCGCGCCTGCCCGGCTTCCCCGCCCACAAACGCACAAGTGGTCCAGGCCACAGGACCGCCACACATCGCGACCGCACGCTCACACCGGGGCCGTTGTCGGTGCCGTACGGCATGATGCGTGGCGTGACCGGACGACTGATGCTCCTCGACACCGCCTCGCTGTACTTCCGCGCCTACTTCGGCGTCCCGGACTCCGTGAAGGCCCCGGACGGCACCCCGGTGAACGCCGTGCGCGGGCTCCTCGACTTCATCGACCGCCTGGTCAAGGACCACCGCCCCGACGCGCTGGTGGCCTGCATGGACGCCGACTGGCGGCCCCAGTGGCGGGTCGAGCTGATCCCCTCCTACAAGGCACACCGGGTCGCCGAGGAGCGCGCGGCGGGGCCGGACGAGGAGGAGATGCCCGACACGCTGTCGCCGCAGGTGCCGGTCATCGAGGCCGTCCTCGACGCACTCGGCATCGCGCGCGTGGGCGTCGAGGGGTACGAGGCGGACGACGTGATCGGCACGTTCACCGCGCGGGCGAAGGGCCCGGTCGACATCGTCACCGGCGACCGCGACCTGTATCAGCTGGTGGACGACGAGCGCGGGGTGCGGGTGCTGTACCCGCTCAAGGGCGTCGGCACCCTCCAGCTCACCGACGAGGCGTGGCTGCGCGAGAAGTACGGCGTCGACGGCGGTGGGTACGTGGATCTGGCACTGCTGCGCGGCGACCCGAGCGACGGCCTGCCGGGCGTGCCCGGGATCGGCGAGAAGACGGCGGCGAAGCTGCTCACCGAGTTCGGCGACCTGGCCGGGATCATGGCCGCGGTCGACGATCCGAAGGCGAAGCTCACGCCCTCGCAGCGCAAGCGACTGGACGAGGCACGGCCGTATGTCGCCGTCGCGCCGAAGGTCGTGCGGGTCGCGCAGGACGTCCCGCTGCCCGACGTGGACACGGCACTGCCGCACACGCCCCGGGATCCGGCAGGGCTGGACGAACTGGCGGGGCGCTGGGGGCTGGGCGGGTCACTCCAGCGGCTGCTCGTGACGCTGGGGGCGTGAAGGTACCGGGAGCGTGAAGGGCGTCCCGATCGTGCGCATGGGGCTCGTGACACGGGGAATTCGTTCCGTGCGTGCGCGACATGCACCACTTCATGAACGTTCATAGCGGCATTCGCCAGGCGGAGGTGCTAACTTAGGTAAACCTAAGCTTGGAACGAGGGAGGCCAGTGATGGCACTACGCCCTGCCCGCAAGCCGCGGAAGCCCCACTCCGCGCAGGTCATCCGTACCGAACGGCTGACCCCGCACATGCAGCGTGTGGTGCTGGGCGGTGAGGGGCTCGCCGAGTTCGCGGCGGACACCTGCACGGACCATTACGTGAAGATGCTGTTCTCCCCCACGGGTGTGAGCTATCCCGAGCCCTTCGACCTGGAGCGCATCCGCGAGGAGCTGCCGCGCGAGCAGTGGCCGGTGACGCGGACGTACACCGTGCGGGCGTGGGATCCCGAACACCGCGAACTGACACTGGACTTCGTGCTGCACGGCGACGAGGGTCTGGCCGGCCCGTGGGCGATGCGAACCGAGCCCGGCGAGATCGTACGTTTCATGGGCCCCGGCGGCGCCTACGCCCCCGACCCGGACGCCGACTGGCATCTGCTCGTCGGCGACGAGAGCGCCCTGCCCGCGATCGCCCGCTCCCTGGAGTCACTGCCGGACGGCGCCACGGCGTACGCCTTTGTGGAGATCGCCGGCCCCGAAGAGGAGCAGAAGATCGACTCCGACGTGGAGGTGATCTGGCTGCACCGCGGCTCCCGTCCCGTCGGCGAGGCGCTGGTCGAGGCCGTGCGGGCGCTGGAGTTCCCCGAGGGCCGGGTGCACGCGTTCGTGCACGGCGAGGCCCACTTCGTGAAGGAACTGCGCCAACTGCTGCGCGTCGAACGGAGCGTCGCCCGGGAGGACCTGTCCATCTCCGGCTACTGGCGGCTCGGCCACAACGAGGACGGCTGGCAGGCGTCCAAGCGGGACTGGAACGCGCGGATCGAGGCGGAGCAGGAGGGGGCGGCGCCGGCGGCGTAGCCCAAGGACGGCGGTAGGGCGGCACCTTGCGGGGTGCCGCCCTTTACTCATGGTCCGATACTCATGGGTCGGATACTCGTGGGTCGGATACTCATGGGTCCGATACTCATGGGTCCGACTGACCTCACACCGACCGCTGATACGACCGGAACGTCCGTATGGACAGCCACACAGCGGCGACCGCCAGCGCGAGCAGCCCACCGCCCCGGCTGAGCACGTCACCCCAGTCGGGGTGGTCGGACATCGCCGAACGGCCCGCGGCCATCGCCCAGTTGAGCGGGTTGAAGTCGGCGACGTGCCGCATCCAGCCCGGCATCTGCGACGGTGCCATGAAGGCGGAGGACAGGAAGGTCAGCGGCAGCAGCAGGAAGGTGTTGATGCCGATGATCGACTCGCGCTCCTGCACCAGCATGCCCAGCGCGTTGGACAGCGCCCCGAAGATCGTCCCGAGCAGGACCGAGGCGATGACCAGGACCGCGATGCCGCCGATGCCGCCCGGGTAGTCGGCGCCGCCCAGCAGGCCGAGCAGCACGATGACGACCGACTGGAGGGCGGTGACCAGGCCGTTGTTGACGACGTTGCCGTTCATCAGCGCGGCCCGGCTGACCGGGGTGGTCAGGAACCGGTTGAGTGTGCCCCGCTGGATCTCGTCGAGCGTGGTCATCCCCGCCCACATGTTGGAGCTGAGGGCGCTCATCACGACGACGCCCGGCACCAGGTAGTCGAGGTAGGAGGTGGTGCCGAAGCCACCGAGCTCGACGACCTTCTTGAAGAGGCTGCCGAAGAGGAAGAGCCAGATCACCGGTTGGATCAGCGTGATGATCGCGTACGCCGGCTGCCGTACGAAGACCATGAGTTGACGCTGCGTCATGTACCAGGTCTGGGTGATCGCGGTGCTCATCGCGCACCTCCGTCCGCGGCGAGGACGAGGTCCCCACCACTGTCGACGTCGGCCTCGACCTCGGCTTCCGCCTCGGAGTACCGGCGACCGGCGTAGCGGAGGTAGACGTCGTCGAGGGACGGGCGGGCGACGGTCGCGGTGGCTACGCCGACCCCGGCGCGTTCGAGCGCGGTGAGGAGCGCGGGCATCGCGGCGGCGCCTTCGTCGGCACGGACGCTGACGCGACGCCCGTCGATCAGCACGTCGTGCACACCCGGCAGCGCGCCGAGGGCGTCCCGCAGGATCGTACGGCCTGCTTCCCCGACCGCGTGGCGCAGTTCCACATGGACGGCGTCGCCGCGGAGTTCGCCCTTGAGGGCGTCCGGGGTGCCCGTGACGACGATCCGGCCGCGGTCGACGATCGCGATGCGCTCGGCGAGCCGGTCGGCCTCCTCCAGATAGTGCGTGGTGAGCAGGACGGTCATGCCGTCCTCGCCGGCCAGGCGCCCGATCTCGTCCCACATCGCGGCGCGGGTCTCGGGGTCGAGGCCGGTTGTGGGCTCGTCCAGGAAGAGCACCTCGGGCCGGTGCACCAGGCCGAGGGCGACGTCGAGGCGGCGGCGCATGCCGCCGGAGTAGCCCTTGACCGGGCGGTCGGCGGCGTCGGTGAGCCGGAAGCGGTCGAGCAGTTCGGCGACGCGGCGGCCGAGGGCGGCGCGGCTCAAGCCGTAGAGCCGGCCCTGGAGTCGGAGGTTCTCACGGCCGGTGGCGACCGGGTCGGCACCGGAGTTCTGGGCGACGACTCCGATCGCGCGGCGTACCCGGTCCGGGTGGCGCAGCACGTCGTGGCCGGCGACGGTGGCCGAGCCCGAGTCGGGGCGGGCCAGGGTGGTGAGGATCTTGACGGTGGTGGACTTTCCGGCGCCGTTGGGGCCGAGGAGGCCGAAGACGGTGCCGGGTTCGACGGTGATGTCCATGCCGTTGAGGGCGGTGACCTCGCCGTAGGTCTTGATCAGTTGGCGCGCCTCGACTGCGGGCGCACGGGTGTCAGGGCTGGTACTGCTCATGACGACTGCTCTCCTGGTGAGCGGATACGTGATCGTTCCGCGTGAGGAGCGCCGGGCTATCCTGGGTGTGCCGCACCTCGATCGCCCGGTTCTGCCCCACGGCGGATTCGTTTTCGGGGTTCGCGACCCCGGCGGAGCTGCTGCAACAGCCCTGCCGGGGTCCTTCTCATGATGTGAACTCGGCCGGCAACTCCCCCGTTTCATGGAAGTGCCGCCACGCCTCGACGCCGGGCAGGGAGCCCTCCTTGATCTCCTCGAGGAGACCTCCGACCCACTCCGCCTGCGCCTCGACCATGTGCAGTTGGTATTCGACCTCGACGAGGAAGAGCCTCGGCAGCGTTTCGCAGAGCTTCTCCAGGGCGCCCCGGCCGCTGGCCACCTGCACCTCCAGCGAGCTCAGCCGCATCTCCAGCAGCCGCACCACCTCGCCGGGAGGCAGCGCCGCCATCAGCGAGAGCGCCGTCTCGAAGATCGGGTACTCCTTCGCCGGGACGGCGAGCAGGTCGGACAGCCACTCGGCCATCTCCTCGCGCCCGGCCTCGGTGAGGCCGTAGATCGTGCGCTCGGGGCGGTTGCCCTGGCGCTCCACACCGGTCACCTCGACGAAGCCGTGCTTCTCGAGGTTCTGCACGACGGTGTACAGCGACCCGTAGTTGATCTTCGTACTGGCGTCCTTGCCCTGCTGGCGCAGGGTCTGGGCGATCTCGTACGGATGCATGGGCTTCTGCCAGAGGGTCGTCATCACGGCGAGCGCCAAGGGGTTGGTGAGCTTGCGTCGTTTCCTCGCCATGGTGAGCACCTCGCTTCCGAATATCCGTGGCCGAACATATCGCGAGTTCGACGAGCACGTCAATAGACACGACATATCGCGTATCGGCGGTGTTGCCGAGGGCACCGCGGCACCCCTCCATGAGAACCTGGAGTCGCGTCGGGCATGAGCACGTCACGCGTTGGAAGCAACCGCTCCTTAACTCCTGCCCCCGACAGGAACTCTCGCGCCGCTGCGCGAAAGCAGGTTGCCGCCATGACTGGGCCCGGCCCGCGGTGCTGGTCGGGCAGCTGCTGGTGACGGCATACTTCGCGGAGCCGGCCGCGCGCTACCCCATCTCAGGCGCGATCTACCAGTGGTCGTCGCGGCTTTCGAACGTCCCCTTCGGCTCCGAGCGATTCCTCGGTATCACCGTCCACACCGAAGGCGCCGTCCAGTCCAACCTGTTGGGCACGCTGCTGGTCGGCTCGTTCACGGCGGTGCCGCGGGCCTGCTCGGCGCGCTGCTCGCCGCACCCACTCTCACGGCCGGCCGGCGGTCGACGACTTGAGCTACGTCCTGACGAGCAGCCTGGGCAACGGCGGGGGCCGAGCGCTGCCGGCCGACGTGGTGGTGGCGATCGCGGTCGCGACCCTCGCCATCCAGAATGCGGCCTGCTACTCTCGATGACCCGCGACGGCCAACTCCCGCTCTCCCGCCGCCTCGCAAGGGTCAACCCGCGCACCAGCATGCCCAGCGCGCCCGCCGTGGTGGTCGGCGTCCTCGCGGCCGGCCTGCTACTGCTGGCGTATGCGATGGTCACGGGCCCTCTGCTGGTGGCCCGCCTGCGCGGCCGTCTCACCACCGACGGCACCGACGAGACGGGTAACCGCCTGTTCTCCCTGGGCCGCTGGAGGGAGCCGGTCAATGCCCTGGCTCTCCTCTACGGCCTCGTCATGACGGTCAACCTCGCCCGGCCGCGGGGGGGGTACGACCCGGCGGGCGGGCACTGGTGCTTCCTGGTTCACCGTGCTGTTCTTGCTGGGCACTGTGGGGGCGGGGTTCGTACCGGCTGCGGAGGGCACGGCGGGGGTAGGAACCGGCTCTCCTGTCCGACCCATGTTGATCCGCGCACCCAACAAGACCCGTAAGAAGGAACCTAGTCAGGCGTTCGATCCAGACACTCCACCCGGACCTGCAGCTTGTCAGGGCTGAGGGTCATGCGAGGTTCGACGTGTGGTGGTTGATGGTCGACATGCGAGAAACGCCACTGGGCCACAATCGTGGACAGGGCCAGTGTCGCCATGGTCATCGCATAATTGTCGCCGATGCACTTGCGCGCCCCTCCGCCGAACGGAATGAAGGCGCCGCGCACATGTTGCTGGCCCGGAAGCCAGCGGTCGGGATCGAAGCTGCTGGGGCGCGGATTGAATCGTGCATCGTGGTGGATGAGATACGGGCTGTAGATGAGGGTGGTTTCGGGGGGGATCACGGTGTCCGCGAGCCGGGCCTCGGTGGCGGTCGTTCGAGTCAGGATCCATCCGGGCGGGTAGATGCGTAGCGTCTCGGTGATGACCCGGCGTGCCAGGTCGAGCCGGGGAAGATCATCCCACGTGGCGTTTCGGGTACCCAGTACCTCGGCTGTCTCGGTGCGCAATCGCTCCTGGACATCGGGGTATTGGCACAGAAGATGCACAGCCCACGTAAGAGCCACGGCAGTGGATTCGATGCCGGCGACGAGCAGGGTCATGATCTGAGCGTGGATCTCGGCGTCACCGAGGGCTCCTCCCTCGTCGTCATGTGTTTTGAGGAGCATCGACAGCACATCGCCGTGGGTCTCATGGTCTTGCCGGTACATGCTGATGGTCTTGCTGACCGCGGCCCACGCTCGGTTGCGAGCCCTCTCGTAGCGCAAGTTCGCAGGGAGCGGAAGACGACTCAGCAAAGGTGGGAGGACAGCATGCTGGTAGATACCTCGGAAGATATCGGGTAGACATTCCTTCACGGTCTCCACAGCGGGTCCCGCGGCGTCAGCCGTGAACAGCGTTCGAGCAATGGTGCCACTCGCGAAATTGTACATCTGCGGAGCTAAGTCGATGACCCGTCCGTCGCTCCAACTGGTTTTGAGCGTACCGATTTGTTCGGTCATGATGGCGGCGTATTCACGCAGGCAAGCACGCGAGAAAGCTGGCTGCAAGCTGCGTCGCTGTCGCCGGTGGGCACTGTGGGGGCATGAGGCAAGGCCGTTCCCAAGCGCATTCCCGATCCGTTCGATGAGGGGTCCGCCCTTGTCGTAGATGCGGTCATGCAGGAGAACCTGCTGGACGAGCTCAGGCCGGCATACAACGACGGCCCTTTGTGGACCTAGTCGTATCTGCACCAAATCGCCGTAGGAGGGGAGGGCGTTCAAGAAACGCAGCGGGTCACGGAGCAGGGGAAACAGGTGCCCGACGATCGGCAGTGCCCCCGGCGCCTGGGTGATGCCTTCACGCTTTGTTGCCATGGTGTGTTGGCCCTTCTTTTCGATCCAGGATGTTGGCGGGACGGCATTTCAGCCGCTCTGGTTCGAAGGTCAACCGCAACTACCCCCGCGCACGCTCCTGACTCGGGAGCAACATCTGCAGGTGAGCATGCTGTTCATCCGACTCGCCCGAGCTGGCGGGAATGGCGTATCGGGTGGTGTTCCCGTACCACTCCAGGCATCCGTTCGTCCACTGCCGCATCCCGGCAGTTACCCTCAGAACCTCTTCCCGGTCGCCGGGCCGCACGCCGCGACTCGCTAGGAACGGCGAGAGCTGCTCTTCGGTGACCAGGAAGTCGGCCACTCGCCTCCGAACCTTGGCAACGGACGACTTGAACGCTTCCGTCAGCGAGATTCCGGCGGCATGCTGCATTACGATGACGACGTTGTGGAAATCTCCACGCTTGATGTCCAGAGGAACTGAATGTAGGTCATTCTGCCAGGCGACCACATCGCTCGCAGCTTCGACCATTCTCCGGAAAAAGCCCGTCTCGTATATGTCCTCGGGCACCTCCGTGCTCAGGCTGAGCTCGACCAAGTCGAAGCCGAACTCCATGCCCACGGACAATCGCCTGGTCTGGGTAAAACTATCAATCCCCGGAGGAGTGCCGCGGAACCGATTCTCGGACTCCTCGGCGAATCCCTGAAAGAACAGGTCCAGGTGCCGGTTCAGCCGTCCGTGCAGCGCTGGCGAGAGCCTTTCACGAGTACGGACCGAAAGATCCGTGAGCGCCTTGGTGAGCAGAGTTGCCTCTCGCGCAGGGGCAGGGTCTTCGCCGGTATTGATGATGTCCATCAGGCGTCGGTGGACCGGAGTCCAGGCTTCCGGAGTGTCATAGACCTTCAACGTGTGCAAGTCGTCCAGGATGAAGGTGAAGAAGAGCCATTCCGCGCAGAGGCAGAGATCACGGAATGAGGCTTCCGGATAGGTCCAGGCAACAAAGCGCCCATAGCCTGCCTCCAGCCGCTTCCGGCCGCCCGGCGTCTGTGTCAGGCCGAGACTCTCTCCAAGCGAGCGGACGTACTCCTCGATCTTCTCGGTGTACGGGCTTTCGGCCGGGGGGGTGGGCTCCGGATACGTCGGGATCATGGCGAGCACTAGGTCCTCCAGGTCTATGGCGCCGGAGTAGCTGAGGCGGATGAGGTGCGGTCAGGTTGCCTGCTCTCGCGGTGGGTGGCCGGTGGCCACGGGATGCGACGGCAGGACGAGCGGCGGCACAGTCTCCCCTTCCGTGATGGCGCGATCTGGACGCGCCGGCTTCGGCCGTACTCCCTTCAATCACATCGCAGTTGGGTCCGCATCGGAAGTGGGCACCGCTGATCGAGTCCTGAACGCTTTTGACCGTCCAGCGGACGGTCACCGGATCAGGGGGCACCCTTGGGTAACGTCCGTTCAGCCTGCCGGACCAAGGGAATCGTGGCGCTCCAGCGCTGCCGCCAGGTACGAGATCGGGGATCTACCTCCACTGCCGTCGACGGTGCGGCGGCCGAGGACACGCAGCATCGGGCGAGGTCGGACGGCTTTCTCACTCTGGCGGGTGAAGAACGCGCCGAGAGGGGAGACTGGCAGCTGAGCGTTGGCCATGTCGGCTCCCACGAGGTCCACGTCATCAGAACAACGGTGTGTGCAGGGCCATGGGGCTGCGCGGACGACTCCCAGTAGACGCAGGCCCGCCACACGGGACAAGCGATCGAGAGGGGGCGCGTGGAGGTACAAAGGCGATCGCGAAAGCACCAAGTATGGCCGGTTTACCGCATGCACCCTTGAACGTGCTCGTGCGCCGGTGCCAGTGGCAATGAGCCGGAGCGCAGAGGTGATGACCAGCGTGGGGTAACTCGTTCCTTCACGCCCGTGGTCCCCGTGTCGGTACCACATTCCCGCCACCCGTTCCCCACCGTCCGTGAGCGCGGCGCGCACGGTTTCCCCTGCAGCCCGCAAGTGTGCCCCTCGTACGCTTGATGCTGATGAGACGCCGCACTCCGCCCCCGCCCTCTCCCCTGCCGCAGCGCGACGGGGTGGATCCCGTACGTGTGCGCTTGCCGGCCGGGGACGCATGGGTGACCGTGCGGGATCATCTCGTGGCGCGGCTGGCAGCCGGGGCCGGGGTGATCGACAGCATGCTCGACGAGGGGCAGATCGTGGACGCCGCCGGGCGTCCGGTACCGCGGGACATGGCGTACGTGCCGGGGATGTACGTGTGGTTCCACCGCGAGTTGCCCGACGAGGAACGGGTGCCGTTCGCGATCGACGTCGTGTACCAGGACGAGCATGTGGTGGTAGCCGACAAGCCGCACTTCCTTGCCACCACGCCACGCGGCAGCCACGTCATCGAGACGGCCCTGGCGCGGCTGCGGCGGGAGCTGGGAATCCCGGCACTTGGCGCGGCACATCGTCTGGACCGGCTGACGGCCGGGCTGGTGCTGTTCACCGTGCGGCCCGAGGAGCGCGGTGCGTACCAGTCGCTGTTCAGCGACAAGCGGGTGGCGAAGGAGTACGAGGCGGTGGCCCGGTACGACCCGGAGCTGACCCTGCCGACCACTGTGCGCAGCCGGATCGTCAAGGAGCGCGGGGTCCTTGCCGCTCGCGAGGTCGAGGGTGAGCCCAACGCCGTCAGCCGGGTCGAGTTGCTGGACCACCGCGACGGGCGTGCCCGGTACCGGCTGACACCGCGTACCGGGCAGACGCACCAACTACGGGTGCACATGAGCACCTTGGGGGTGCCGATCCTAGGCGATCCCCTCTATCCGGTGGTGACCGACCCCGTGGCGGCGGGTGACTTCCGGCGTCCGCTCCAACTGCTGGCGCGTGCGCTGGAGTTCACCGATCCGTTCACGGGGCGCGAGCACCGGTTCGTCAGCCCGCGCGGACTGCGGGCCTGGTCGTCCTACGACGAGTGGGCCGAGTAACCCCTGGCGCCCCGTCGGGTCAGTCGCCGCGCCACCAGCGCAGGAGGCGCCGGAACATGCCTGGCCGGCGGGTCGGTTCGGGCGTGGCCACCGGCGTCGGAGCAGCGGGCTCCGTAGCCGTGGGCTGCGGCTGCGGCTGCGGCTGCGGCTGCGGCGAGCCGGCCTGCCAGTTGGTCGCGCGTTGCTGCGGAACCGGGTTGGCGGAAGGCGGCTGCATGACGTCCTGCGGGGGCTTGGGCGCGAACTTCACCGGCAGTTCCACCAGGTGCTGGTTCGAGATGGACGCCCGCCAGCGCAGCTCGTGCTCCTCGCAGGCGAGTTGGACATCCGGGAGCCGGGCCAGCAGCGCGTCGACACCGACGTCGGCGATGGCGCGGCCGATGTCCTGCCCCGGGCACTCGTGAGGGCCGCCGCCGAAGGCAAGGTGAGACCGGTTGCCCTGCATGTTGGCCTTGAGGTCGGGGCGGACACGCGGGTCGACGTTGCCCGGCGCGATGCCGAAGATGAGGCCGTCGCCTTTGCGGATCCGTTGGCCGCCCAGATCGGTTTCCTGCTTTGCGACATAGGGAAAGATGGCGCTGAACGGCGGTTCGTCCCACAGAGACTGCTCGACCGCCTCGGGCACCGTCATCTGACCGCCCTTGAGCTGGGCGCGGAACCGCGGGTCGGTGAGTACCACTCGCAGTACGTTGGCGAGCAGGTTGGCGGTGGCCTCGTACGAGACGATCATGACTACGCGCAGGTGCTGGCCGACCTCCTCGTCGGTGAGCCTCGCCGGGTGGTTGATCAGGTGGCTGGTGAAGTCCTCCATGGGTTCGGCCCGGCGGCGGGCGGTGAGCCGCATCAGGGCGTCCATGATGTACGCGTTGCTGGCGATGGCGGTCTCAGTGCCCTTGAGCATGTCGCGGGCGGCCTGCACGATCCGGTCGTTGTACTCCTCCGGCATGCCGAGGATCTCGCACATCACCGCCATCGGCAGATGCTCGGCGAACTGGCTCACTAGATCGGCCCCGCCCTGCTCGCAGAACTTGTTGACGAGATCCTGGGTCGCGCGGTTGATGTAGCGGCGGATGCCCCGGTGGTCGATGGTCGACATGGCGCCAGTGACTGCGCCTCGCAGTCGCAGGTGCTCGTCGCCCTCAGCGTGGCAGCAGATGGGCTGCCAGGCGATGATCGGCATGAGCGGGTGATCGGGCTTGATCGAGCCGTCCTGCAGAGAGGTCCACAACCGGGTGTCACGGGAGAACTGGGAGGGGGTGCCGACGGTGTGCATGTTCTCGGCGTGGCCGAGCACCACCCAGATCGGCACGTCCTCGTGCAACAGCGCGGGAGCCACGGCGCCATGCTCGGCACGCAGCTTCTCGTACACGGCTCCCAGGTCCTCCGCCTCGGGGCCGTACAGCCGGCGCAGCCCGCCAGGGCCGATGCCGTGCGCGGGACAGCCGGGGGGCGGGGTGGCCATGGGCTCGTCCGTACCGGTCGGGAAGAGGGATTCAGACGTCACGATGGTCGCTCCGAAGCTGAAGTGATTCCGGTGTACAGGAGGTGATGGGGGTAGTGGCTCACGCGGGCGCCTTCGCCGTAGCCAGCGCATGCAAGAAGTGCATCAGCGTCATCAGGACATCCCGGCTGGAGGCCCGGCGACGTACGTCGCACTCGATGATGGGGATCTCCTCGGGCAGGTCGAGCGCCGTTCGGAGCTCGGAGGCGGGGTAACGGGGCGCATCCGGGAAGGTGTTGACGGCCACCACGAAGGGCACGCCACGCTCCTCCAGCCTCCCCATGACATCGAAGCTGACCTCGAGGCGGCGAGTGTCGATGAGTACGACCGCGCCCAGGGCGCCGTCGAACAACCCGTTCCACAGGAACCAGAAGCGCTCCTGGCCGGGCGTGCCGAAGAGGTACAGCACAAGCTGCTCGGTGATGCTGATGCGGCCGAAGTCCATCGCCACGGTGGTGGCCGTCTTGGTGTCCGAGCCGAAGTTGTCGTCGACGCCGACGCCCGCCTGCGTCATGGTCTCTTCGGTGGTCAACGGCCTGATCTCGCTCACCGAGCCGACCATGGTCGTCTTGCCGACGCCGAACCCGCCCACGATCACGATCTTGACCGCGGCCTCGGCCGTGTGCGGCAGCTGGTCCTCAGTCCGTGGACCGGGGATGATTTCAGAGCCTTTGAAGTCCATGCATCACCGCTTCGAGAATTGAACGGTCGGCGACGGCCTGGCGCACGATCGGGACGCGCGCCGTCACCAGCCCGGTCGTCAGCATGTCGGTGAGCACGACCGTCATCATGCTGAACGGCAGGTTGAGATAGGCCGAGAGCTCGACCACGGACAGAGGGGTGGTACAGAGCCGGAGCAGCGCCGACTGTTCCGGTGTGGCGGAGGGCGGGGGTTCGGCGCGCGCCACGATTAAGGTGACGAGGTCGATGTCCGCGTCACGCTCACCGCTGTCCGGGCCGGCCACCACGAAGAGCCGTTCCGGGTGCTTCTGGGTTCCGGGTTTGGCGGGCGGCGGAGGCGGTTGTTGCTTCGGGAATCGCCGCTGGCGTTGCGGAGGAGTCATACGGTCTGCCCGTTGCGCCGGGGCGGACTGGTGAGGTGGGCACCGATGCGTGCGACGAGGTCGGACATGCGGTTGCTCATCCGGCCGGGCTCGGCGAACGTGTCGGAGAGGACGGCGAGGTAGGCGTTGGCGCCGGCGGCCATCAGATAGAAGTAGCCGCCATGGATCTCGATGAGGACCATCTTCATCTTGCCGTCGCTCTTCGGGATCTCCGAGGCGACCGCGCTGGCCAGGCTCTGCAGGCCGGCGCAGGCAGCGGCGACGCGGTCCGCGGTGTCCGGGTCGCCGCCGTAGCGGGCGATGCGCAGACCGTCAGCGGAGAGCACCACGATCATCTGGATGCCGGGTACGCCGTCGTGGAGCTCCTTGAGCATCCAGTCGAAGTTGGCGCGCTGCTGGATCACTTGAGGTCCCCCTCGTCGTCGGCCTCGGCGCGGGCCGGTTGGGTTCGCGGTTGGAGTGTGAGCGGGTCGGGCTTGTCCTTGAGTCCGTTCCAGAACGCCTCGACCCAGGCTCCGGGGACGGGCTCGTCCTCCGCCGGCTCGGGTTCGGGCTCGGGATCGGGCTTGTGCGTCGACCAGATGGTCGGCCGGCCTTCCCGTTCGGCCTGCTCGATGGCCGCCTGCTCCGCGAGTCGCTTGCTGAGCGGGGTCTTGACCCGGCTGCGGCGCTGGGGCAGACCGCCCGCGGTCCATTCGGTGACGACGGGGACGTCGTCCTCCATCGAGAGCCCGGCGGGGATCTTCGGGCTGGTGGGGCGCCGCTTCTTGGGGGCGCGCTTGGGACCTTCGAGCGCGTGGGGGTCGTCGGCCTTGGGCGCCGCCCCGGCGCCGATGCCGTGGGCGAGTCCTGGCGCGGGGTCGGTGGTCATCATGTCGCGCGGCACCACGAGGACGGCACGGACGCCGCCGTACGCGGAGGACCGCAGCGAGACCTGCATGTTGAACGCCGTGCACAGGCGACCGACGACGGCCAGGCCCAGGCGCGGGGACTCGACGAGGTCCTGCAGGTCGGTGCCCTGCTTGGCACGCTCGAGCATGCCCTCGACTCTGGCGCGGGCCTCTTCGCTGAGGCTGACACCGGCGTCCTCGATCTCGATCGCGACACCGGTCTGCACCTCGGTGGCGGTCACGTGCACCTTGGTCTGCGGCGGTGAGTAGCGCGTGGCGTTGTCGAGGAGTTCGGCCGCGGCGTGGATGATCGGCTCTACGGAGATACCGGCGATGTTGACCTTGACGATGGAGTCCAGGCTGATGCGGCGGTACTCCAGGATCCGGGACATGGCGCCCCGGAGCACGCTGTACAGCGGTACGGGCTCGGGCCACTGTCGGCCCGGGCGGCCGCCGCCGAGCACGGAGATGGAGTCGGCGAGGCGGCCGATCAGCATGGTGCCGTGGTCGATGCGCAACAGGTCGTCGAAGACCTCGGGGTTGCGGCCGTGGTCCTCCTCCATCTCCCGGAGTTCCACGGCCTGTTGGTGGACGATCGCCTGCACGCGGCGGGCAATGCTGACGAAGGAACGCTGGGCGGAGTCGCGCAGGGCTTCCTCGTGGTCGACGATGTCGACCATCGACTTCACCAACTCCACCTGAGCCGGGGGAAGTTGGGCGTACGACGGGTCGAGCTCGGCAAGGTCGCGCATCACCTCATAGGGGGAACTGCCACAGCGCAGCCGGTGGATCGCGGCGGGCGTGATCTCCCTGGCGAGGCGAGCCATCTCCTCGCCATGGGCGGCGACACGCCGTTCCAGATACGCGGTGTGACGGGCATGGTCGGCTCGCAGGTCGCGCAGTGCGCGGCCGCGGCGCGCGGCTTCGGCCGCGACTGCCAGCACCAGCAGCATGGCCACGGCGCCGCACACACCGACGGCCGTCCGGGCCGGTCCCGCCACCAGGGCGAGGGCGGAGCCGATCGCCGCGGCCATCACTATGGCCGGCAGCAACAGCACGCGTGTGTACGGGAGTTCACGGCGACTGGGCGGGGATTGAACGCTCACCATGTGGGCCCTCTGAAACGAATCGGGTGGGTGTAGGGGGAGCTTGCAGTGGGGTACTTCATGGGTATGTCGGAATGTTCTGCATGTTCGGGAACAAACGCGCGAATACGTCTCAACTCGGTGCGCCGCGGGCGAGCTTAGTCCGACCGGATCATCGCTGTGTCATATTCAGCAAGCACCTGAAATGGGGCGTACGACAGGAGTACGCTCGGCCCCATTTATACGCTCAGGTTGCATTCGCACACGGTGCGTTATGGCGTATGAATGTGCGAAGAGTACTCACCGTGACGGGTGAAGATCGGATCCCGGCGGAGCGGTGGACGAGTCCAGCTCACTCTTGGCGAGCGCGCCGCCCGCGGCCGTGGCGGCGGGCAACTGGCGGTAGGCGTCCCTGAGTTCGGCGCGAACGGCGTGGAAGTCGGCCAAGCGCTCGACGCGCACCTCGGCAAGCAGGTACAGCCCGCCGGGATCGCGCGAACCGCCGTACAGTACGGCCCGCGCCGTCGAGGCCGGAGAAACAGCAAAGGCGAGGAGCTCACCCGCTCCTCGCCACTCTTAACTTATAGCGCACCGGGGGGCTTGCCGCAAGGCCCCCGTCATGCCGCAGAATCTCCGGTCATAGGGCCAGGACCTGCGGAAACGGGAGTCACTAAGTGCGTGTGTTGTTGTCGACCTACGGGTCACGGGGGGACGTCGAACCACTGGTGGCGCTGGCGCTGCGGCTACGGGCGCTCGGCGCTCAGGTGCGGGTGTGCGCACCACCGGACGAGGACTTCGCGCGTCGGCTGGCCGGCGTCGGCGTGGAGATGGTGGCGGTGGGCCCGTCGGCGCGTGCGCTGACCAAGGCGGCGCCGCCCGCGTCAACCCTGCCGCAGCGCGCGGCCCAGATCGTCGCCGCGCAGTTCGAGGCGGTCACCGAGGCGGCCGAGGGCTGCGATGCGCTGGTGGCGACCGGCGTGCCGTCGGCCGCGGCCGGAGCGCTGTCCATCGCGGAGAAGCTCGGCATCCACGCCGTGTCCGTGACCTTCCAGCAGCTCACCCTCCCCTCACCGCACCGCCCGCCGCTGGCCTATCCGGGCCGGCCGCACCCCCCGGAGGTGACCGACAACCGGGCGCTGTGGGACCTGGACGCCCGCAGCATCGACGCGCTGTTCGGTGAGGCGGTCAACACCCACCGGGCGTCGATCGGCCTGTCCCCGGTCGACAGCCTCCGGGACTACGTCATCGGCGACCGGCCGTGGCTCGCGACGGACCCGTTCCTGGACCCGTGGCAGGAGCCGGCGGACTTCGACGTCGTACAGACCGGCGCCTGGACCGTGCCGGACGAACGTCCGCTCCCGGCCGAGTTGGTGGCGTTCCTGGACGCCGGCGAGCCGCCCGTGTACGTGGGCTTCGGCAGCATGCCCATGCACGGGTCGGCGGACGTCGCCGAGGTGGCCGTCGAGGCAGTGCGCGCGCAGGGCCGCCGCGCCGTCATGGCCCGCGGCTGGGCGGACCTGGCCCTGCTGGAGGGCCGGGACGACTGCTTCGTCGTCGGTGAGGCCAACCATCAGGCGCTGTTCCGCCGGGTGGCCGCCGTCGTCCACCACGGCGGCGCGGGCACCACCACGACGGCCGCCCTGGCCGGCGCGCCCCAGGTGGTGGTGCCCCAGCTGGCGGATCAGCCGTACTGGGCCGACCGCGTGGCCGAACTGGGCATCGGCGCCGCGCACGACGGCCCGACCCCGACCTTCGCATCCCTGTCGGCCGCGCTCGGCACGGCTCTGGCACCCGACACCCACGCGCGCGCGACCGCCGCGGCGGCCACGGTCCGCGGCGACGGGGCAGAGGTCGCCGCACGGCTGCTGCTCGACGCGGTCGGCCGAGGCGAACCGTCCGCGTGACCCACGCGAGCGCGAGCCCGCCCGCGTCCACGCGGGCCGTCCGCGTCCGCCCGAACCCCGCGGGACCTTCCGCCGCATCGCCGCACGCCAAGGCCGCCCAGGCGGCCCACGCCGCCCACGACCTACCTTCGGAGCCAAGCCGTGAACCCCCTGACCACCAGCGCTTTCGACCTTCCCGAACGCCTCTCCCCCAAGGCCGACCCGGCACTGATCGCCGCCGACGAGCGGCAGTTCGCCGCGATAGCGGAGTGCCTCCAGCAGTCGATCGCCGAGCTGACCGACCGCCTCACCGCCGTGCGCAAGGCACCGGGTGGCCTCGGCCGGGAGGCGATGGACCGCGACAACGAGGTCCACCGACTGACCGCGCGCCTGCGCACCCTGCGCCGCTTCGGCCTCGACCTGTGCCTCGGACACATGGTCGGCGCGGACAGCTCCGAGCCCCTGTACGTCGGACGGCTCGGCCTGACCGACAGCGCCGGCCGTCGGCTGCTGGTCGACTGGCGCTCCCCCGCGGCCGAGCCGTTCTTCGGCGCGACCCACGCCAACCCGATGGGCCTGGCCAGCCGCCGCAGGTACCGCTGGACCGAGGGCCGGATCAGCGACTACTGGGACGAGGTGTTCGCCTCGGACGGGTTCGCCGGGCATGCCGCGCTCGACGACCAGTCCGCGTTCATCGCGAGCCTGGGCAGCAACCGCTCCCCCAGGATGCGGGACGTGCTCGGAACCATCCAGGCCGACCAGGACGCCATCATCCGCGCGGGATCCCGCGGGGCGCTCGTCGTCGACGGCGGCCCGGGCACGGGCAAGACCGTCGTCGCCCTGCACCGCTCCGCCTACCTGCTGTATTCCGACCCACGGCTCGATCAGCGCCGGGGCGGCGTGCTGTTCGTCGGCCCGCACCGGCCGTATCTGGCCTACGTCTCCGACGTGCTGCCGAGCCTGGGCGAGGAGGGCGTGCAGACCTGCATTCTGCGGGATCTCGTCCCCGAGGGAGCCACGGCGGCCGTCGAGGCCGACCCGGAGGTGGCCCGTCTGAAGTCGTCCGCGGACCTCGTGAAGGCGATCGAGAAGGCCGTCCGCTTCTACGAGGAGCCGCCGGCCAAGGGCATGACGGTCACGACCCACTGGTCCGACGTGCGGCTGAGCGCCGCCGACTGGGCGGTGGCGTTCGACGCGGCCGAGCCCGGTACGCCGCACAACGAGGCCCGCGACCAGGTCTGGGAGGAGCTGCTCACGATCCTGGTCGACAAGCACGAGGAGGACGCCTCGGGCGACGCCGGCGAGGTCTCGCCCGAGCTGGTCCGCAAGTCGCTGTCGCAGAACCGGCAGCTGCTGACTGCCTTCAGCAAGGCGTGGCCGCTGCTGGAGGCGGCCGACCTGGTCGGCGACCTGTGGACGGTCCCGGCCTATCTGCGGATGTGCGCTCCCTGGCTCAGCCGCGAGGAGGTCCAACGGCTCCAGCGAGCGGACGCGCAGGCCTGGACGGTGTCCGACCTGCCGGTCCTGGACGCGGCACGCCAGCGGCTCGGCGACCCGGATGCGGCCCGGCTCAGGCGCCGGCACCAGGGCATCCTCGCCGCCCAGCGCGAGCGTATGACGCAGGTCGTCGACAACCTGATCGAGGCCACGGCGAACTCCGGCGCCGACCTCGACGACGGCGAGGGCCTGGTCATCATGCTGCGGGGCCAGGACGCCCAGGTCAGCCTGGTCGACGAGTCCGAGCTGACCGTGATCGACCCGGACCGGCTGGCCGGCCCGTTCGCGCACATCGTCGTCGACGAGGCCCAGGAACTGACCGACGCGCAGTGGCAGATGCTGCTCGTGCGATGCCCGTCGCGGAGCTTCACCATCGTCGGGGACCGTGCCCAGGCCAGGCACGGCTTCACGGAGTCCTGGCGGGAGCGGCTCGAACGGATCGGGATCGACCGGATCGAGCTTGCCTCTCTGAACATCAACTACCGGACGCCGGAAGAGATCATGACGGAGGCCGAGCCGGTCATCCGCGCCGCACTTCCCGACGCCAACGTGCCGACGTCCATCCGCAGCGGAGGCGTACCCGTCCTGCACGGGCCGGTGTCAGACCTCGGCCCGATCCTCGACGGCTGGCTGGCGACACACGCCGAGGGAACCGCCTGCGTCATCGGCGCCCCCGAGTTCCGCCCGACGGACCGGGTCCAGTCCCTGACCCCGGAGCTGTCGAAGGGTTTGGAGTTCGACCTGGTCGTACTGGTGAACCCGGAGACCTGCGGCGAGGGCATCGAGGGAGCGGTGGACCGCTATGTGGCGATGACACGGGCGACGCAGCAACTGATCATCCTCCGCTGAGCGCACGCCCGCAGGGGCGCGGGGAGCTGCGCGACCAGCCGCAACGCACCCGCGCCCACCGTCCACCCATCACCCCACCGACGAGTAGGCCACAACCCCCCGCAGCAACCCGTCAACAGCCTTGCGGGCACTCTTCCCCACGGTCGAGCCCTCCCCAGGAGACGCCGCCGAGATCTGCCCCAGCACATCGATCACCTGCTTGCACCACCGCACAAAGTCCCCGGCAGGCATCTCCGCCTCCCGCAGCACCTCGTCCAGCCCCTTGCCACTGGCCCACATATAGGCAGCCCAGGCAAAGCCCAGATCGGGTTCGCGCTGCCCGACGCCCTCGGTCTGGGTGATCCGGAAGTCCTCCTCCAGAGCGTCCAGCCGGCCCCAGATCCGCACCATCTCACCCAGCGCGGCCTTGGCCTTGCCCGACGGCAGCTTCGGGGCCATCGCATCGTCCCCGGCCCGCGACTCGAACACCAACGCCGAGACACAGGCGGCCAGTTCGGCCGGGCCGAGCCCCTCCCACACCCGCTCGCGCACGCACTCACTGGCCAGCAGGTCGAGTTCGCCGTACAGCCGCGCGAGGCGCTTTCCGTGCTCGGTCACCTCGTCGCCGCGCAGATAGTCCAGCTCGGTCAGCAGCGCGACGATGCGGTCGAAGGTGCGGGCGATCGTGTTCGTACGGCCTTCGATACGGCGCTCCAGCTGCGAGGTGTCCCGCGTCAGCCGGTGGTAGCGCTCGGCCCAACGGGCGTGGTCCTCACGGTCGTTGCAGCCGTGGCAGGGGTGTGCCCGGATCGCCTTGCGCAGCCGGTCGATCTCCCGGTCGTCCGCGGCCTGGGAACGCCGCTTGCGGTGCCGGTCCGGCGAGATGTGCCCGGCCTTGGTGCGCAGCGCGGACGCCAGGTCCCGACGGGACTGCGGGGAGCGCGGGTTGAAGGACTTCGGGATCCGCATCCGCTCCAACGCCTCGACGGGCACGGGGAAGTCCATCGACGCCAGCCGCTTGACCTGCCGCTCGGCGGTCAGAACCAGCGGGCGCGGCCCGTCATGGTGCTCGAAGCCGCGGTGGCCGTTGGAGCGGCCGGCCGGCAGCCCCGGGTCGAGCACCAGGGCGAGCCCGGCGTACTTGCCGGTCGGCACATGGATGACGTCGCCCGGCTTGAGCTTCTCCAGCGCGACCGCGGCCTCCGCGCGCCGCTCCACCGCCCCCTGCTTGGCCAACTCGTTCTCGCGGTCCTTCAGTTCGCGGCGCAGGCTCGCGTACTCCTCGAAGTCCCCGAGGTGGCAGGTCATGGACTCCTTGTAACCGGCCAGCCCCTCCTCGTTGCGCTGCACCTGACGGGAGATCCCGACGACCGACTTGTCGGCCTGGAACTGCGCGAACGACGTCTCCAGCAGCTCGCGCGAGCGGTGCCGGCCGAACTGATCGACCAGATTGACCGCCATGTTGTACGACGGCTTGAAGCTGGAGCGCAGCGGATAGGTGCGGGTGCCGGCCAGGCCCGCGAGGTGCTCGGGGCTCATGCCGCGCTGCCACAGCACCACGGCGTGGCCCTCGACATCGATGCCGCGGCGGCCCGCCCGACCGGTCAGCTGGGTGTACTCGCCCGGCGTGATGTCGGCGTGCTGCTCGCCGTTCCACTTGACGAGCTTCTCCAACACCACCGACCGGGCGGGCATGTTGATGCCCAGCGCCAGCGTCTCCGTGGCGAACACGGCCTTCACCAGGCCGCGGACGAACAGCTCCTCGACGACCTCCTTGAAGGTCGGCAGCATGCCCGCGTGGTGGGCGGCTATACCGCGCTCCAGGCCCTCCAGCCACTCGTAGTACCCGAGGACGTGCAGATCCTCGGTCGGGATGGACGCGGTGCGCTCCTCGACGAGGGCACGGACCTTCTCCCGTGCCTCCTCGTCGTTCAGCCGCAGTCCCGCGTGCAGGCACTGCTGGACGGCGGCCTCGCAGGCGGCGCGGCTGAAGATGAAGGTGATGGCGGGCAGCAGCCCCTCGGCGTCGAGCCGTTCGATGACTTCGGGCCGCCCCGGCGTCCACACCCGCGAGCGCTGTCTGCGCTCCCGCTCCCGGTCGGCCTCGCGCATGGCGCGGCCACGTCTGCGGTCCTGGTACGACGGCCGCTGGGCCTCCATCCGGGCCAGCCGCGTGAGGTCGGGGTTGACGGCCTTCTTGCTGCCCTCGCCCTCCTCGAACAGGTCGTACATCCGGCGTCCGGCGAGCACGTGCTGGAACAGCGGCACGGGCCGGTGCTCGGAGACGATGACCTCGGTGTCGCCGCGGACGGTGTCGAGCCAGTCGCCGAACTCCTCGGCATTGGACACGGTCGCCGACAGCGAGACGAGGGTGACCGACTCGGGGAGGTGGATGATCACCTCTTCCCATACGGCGCCGCGGAAGCGGTCGGAGAGGTAGTGCACCTCGTCCATGACCACGTAGCCGAGGCCGAGGAGGGTCTGCGACCCGGCGTACAGCATGTTCCGCAGCACCTCGGTCGTCATCACGACCACCGGCGCCTCGGAGTTGATGCTGTTGTCGCCGGTGAGCAGACCGACCATGCCGTCCCCGTAACGGCGGCACAGGTCGGCGTACTTCTGGTTCGACAGCGCCTTGATGGGTGTCGTGTAGAAGCACTTCTTGCCCTGCATCAGGGCGAGGTGGACGGCGAACTCGCCCACGATCGTCTTGCCGGAGCCGGTGGGGGCGGCCACCAGCACGCCCTTCCCCGCTTCGAGTGCCTTGCACGCCTCGATCTGGAAGGGGTCGAGGCCGAAGTCGTACATCTCGCGGAAGGAGGCGAGTGCGGTGGCCTGCTCGGCAGCGCGCGTGCGTGCTGCCGCATACCGCTCGGCCGGTGAGAGGTCCTCTGTCATCGTGCTTTCGAGCGTACCGGGCCCCACTGACAACAGGACGATCATTATCCGGATCGGCGCCCCGTGGACCCGGGAACCGCGCAGCTCACGACCGCGAAGCGGAAGCGGCCGGGTGCGCCCCGTAGGCGCCCCGGCCGCTGTCCCTCGAGATACGTCTCTCAGGTGACGTCGTCGTATCCGTTGACCCGCTCGGTGCTCGCCTGCTCGGGCAGCGCCCGGCTGGCGGAGACGGTCTCGACCTCACCGATGTCCTCGGGGGTCAGGTCCAGGTCGGATGCCTCGTCGTCGGCGGGGCCCATGGCGTCCCGGCGACGCCTGCGGCGGTCGTTCACCAGGGAGACGGAAACCGCGGCGAAGTACAGGATCCAGATCGGACCGGCGAGGGCCATCATCGTCAGCGGGTCCGTGCTCGGCGTCGCGATCGCCGCGAACACGGTGATGCCCATGATCATGCCGCGCCACCAGCCGAGCATGCGCTTGCCGGTGATCGCGCCGGTGAAGTTGAGCATCACCAGCAGCAGGGGCAGCTCGAAGGAGAGGCCGAAGACGATCACCATGCGCGTGACGAGGTCGAGCAGGTCGTCGAGCGGCAGGAGGTTGTCGACGCCGAACGGCGTGAACTCGATCAGGACGTTGGCGGTCTTCGGCAGCACCTTGTAGGCGAAGAAGGCGCCGGCGAGGAAGAGCGGGAAGCCCGTGGCTACGAACGCGTAGGCGTACTTCCTCTCGTGCTTGTGCAGGCCGGGGGCGACGAAGCCCCACAGCTGGTACAACCAGACCGGTGCGGCCAGCACGACACCGGCCGTCAGGGACACCTTCAGCGCCAGCGTGAACGGCGCGAGCAGACCGTTGATCGTGATCTGCGCGCACGGGTTCTCGTCGCGCGCAGTCTTGGCCAGCTCTTCGAACGACTTCGGGCAGCCGACCGAATCGAGGACCGGCTTGGTGAAGAAGTTGATGATGTCCTGATAGAAGAAGGCGGCGACGATCGTGATGACAACGATCGCGAGGAGCGCTTTCGCGAGCCGGTTGCGGAGCTCACGAAGGTGCTCCGCGAGGGGCATCCGCCCCTCGGGATCCTTCTCCTCTTTGCGGGCAGACTTCAGCAACCCACGTTCCCATCTCGTGCGGCGGGCCGGAGATCACCGGCCCTGCGTCAGCGCTTGCTGGTGTCCGTCGGCTCGTTGACCGGGCGCGAGCTGGTCACGTCGCCGGGGGAGGCCTGGATGATGCGCTGGGCGGGGGGCTGCTGGTCGTCGCCGGCATTGTTCGGCGGGTCGGCCGGGGCGGCAGGCTTGCCCTCGTCCTTCATCGCCTTGGCCTCGCTCTTCAGGATCCGGGCGGACTTGCCGAGCGAGCGCGCCATGTCCGGAAGCTTCTTCGCGCCGAACAGCAGGATGATGACGACGAGGATGAGAATGATCTCGGGGGCTCCGAGCCTTCCGAACATAAGTCTTTACCTTCTCACCGAGGCGGCTGGGGTGGGATGCTGTCGGACCGGTCGGACATGTGTCCGAACGATCGCGTTGACAGCGATCGTAACGCTCAGGGGTAAACGTCAGGCAATCCCCGGGCGTACTCCCTGTCCGCGGTCCGGGCCTCGTTCTCCGTCCCGCGACCAGCAGCGTACCTGTCCACGGCGGCAAGTTGACAGGGCGAAGTGGCCCAAAACGCATAGGGCCCAGGACTCACACCCATTCCTTGGGACGGCTAAAGGGAGTCCACAGCCCGGGCCGCGCTCATGCTCGCCCGCTCCAGGTCCTCCGCGGCCCTGCTGATGCGCCGCGCGGAGTCCGTGACCTGCCGGCCGAGGCGCTGCGCCTCCAGGAAGACCCGCACGGCGAGCACACCGAGGACGGCGAGACCCAGGAAACCCACAGCTACCGCGAACATCGGCCAGAACATGAAGGCGAGCCTAGACCGTCCTACAACGTGGAGTGCAGCCGCAGGGTGCTGACCCCGCCGCCGGTCAGCAGCTCGATGACCCGCTCACCGGCCGGCTTGCGCACGGATACGCCGCACTCGGGGCAGGTGAAGGAGTAGAACGTCGTACGGCTGCTCGCGCCGATGGCGAGTCTCAGGGCGCTCGCGGCGAGCTCGAAACGGCCCCGGCAGTCCGGGCAGCCGGCCCGGAATATCACCGGGGCCACGCTTCTCATCCCGGCGAACGCCGACGCCACCGTGATACCCCGCACACCGGACCCGGACGTAGCCGACTCGCTCAAAGCCCTCGCTCCTGCCTGTCGCCCTGCCGTTCCTGAACCGCACCTGCCCCGTGGGACTCCTGCACCTCTGCCCCGTCGTAGGCCGCCAGGGCCTCGCGGGCCGCCTGCCGGGCGCTGTCGGCCAGCTCGGGCGGCGACACGATGTGGCCGTCTCGGCCCAGCCGGAGCGCCAGACGCCGCAGCGACGTCGGGTCGGGGGTGCGCAAGGTGATACGCAGCCCGCCGTCCGCCAGCTCATCCGCGCTGTCGTGCGGGTAGTACTCGGCGACCCAGCGCCCGCCCGGACCGACCTCGACGACGACCTCCGGATCCTCCGCCGCGGGCTGCACCAGCCCCTCGGACAGGTCCCGCAGCTCGACCTCGGGCGGCGCGGCCGGCTCGTCGAGGATCCTGATCTCGGCGACCCGGTCGAGGCGGAAGGTGCGGCGCGCCTCGGAGCGGCGGCACCAGGCCTCGACATAGGTGTGGCCGACGCTGACCAGGCGGATGGGGTCGATCTCGCGCTCGGTGACCTCGTCGCGGGACGGTGAGTAGTAGCGGATCCACAGCCGGCGCCGCTCGGAGATCGCCCGGTCGACGTCCGCGAAGACGCCGCCCTCCGATTCGAAGGTCACCGAAAGCCGGGAGCTGGCGCCGGCCGCCTCACCGGAAGCGGCCTCCACCTTGGCGGTCGCCCGCAGCAGCGCCTGCCGGTCGCCCTCGCGCAGCCCGGGCAGGGTGGAAACGGCGCGGGCCGCCACCAGCAGCGCCGTCGCCTCGTCGGCGGCGATCCGCAGCGGCTCGGCGACGTCGTCGGGGTTGTGCCACCAGATGCGCTCGCCGTCGGTGTCGATGTCGAGCAGATCGCCGCCGCGGAAGCTGGTGCCGCACATGGGCAGCACATCCAGGTCGGAGACCAGCTCGTCCTCGGAGATGCCGAAGGCGCGCGCGACGTCCTCGACGCGGGCGCCGGGGCGCTCCTTCAGATACGTCACCAGGGAGAGCATCCGCCGGGTCTGGTCGATGGCGCTCGTGGGCCTGACCGGTTTGCCTGCCACGTCTCGCTCCGCTCCCCCTCAGCCCTTGGCCACGGCACGCAGCCGGTCCACCACGTCGGCCCGCAGCTCCGCGGGCTCCAGGACCACCACGTCCGGCCCGAACTCCACCAGCCAGGCATCCAGCCCATGGCCGTACGGAATCTCCAACTCGTCCCAGCCGTCGCCGAGTTCCCGCACCGCCGTGGCCTTCGCCCGAAGGGGGTACCCGGCCTCCGCGCGCAGCCGGATCAACGCGGAGCGGTCGGCGTTCTCCCCCGCCCAGCTCGCGACGGTCTCCCGCACGGTGACGACATCGGGGATCTCGGCGGTGAAGCGGCCGCTGCGGCTGCGCACCTTACCGGTGATCCGGGACAGCCGGAACACCCGCTCGGCGCCGCGGTCCCGGTCCCAGCCCGCCAGATACCAGTGGCCGCGCCAGCACTCCAGCGCCCACGGCTCGACATGCCGCGTCTCGGGACGGGCGGCGGTGGCCTTGCGGTAGTCGAAGACGACCGGGCGGCGGTCCCGACAGGCCAGCATCAGCGGCTCGAACGCCGCCTCGTGCACGGGGATACGGGGCTCCAGCGCACTGTGCGCCTCGTACGGGTCGACGTCCTCCGGCAGGCCTGCCGCGCGCAGTTTCTGCAGGGCGCCGCTGGCCGCGCCCGCGAGCCGGGCCTGCTGCCACACCTTGGCGGCCAGACCCAGTGCCGCGGCCTCTTCGGCGTCCAGGGTGATCGGCGGGAGGCGGTTGCTGTCGCGGCGGGCCAGATAGCCGACGTCGCCGTCGAGGTTCTCCACCGTCTCGATGACCAGGCCGAGCTCGCGCAGATCGTCCTTGTCGCGCTCGAACATCCGGTTGAAGGAGTCGTCGCTGCCCGCTTCGAGATAGGCCTCGATGGACTCACGCAGCTCGCGCTTGCTCAGCGGCCGCCGCGTCCCGAGCAGACACAGCGCCAGGTTCATGAGCCGCTCGGCCTTGGCAATGGCCATCGACGCCCTTCGCCTTCCCTATGGTGCTTACGAGCGTTGACCGTACCGCTCCGAAGTGGCCCGGCAAAAGCCGAGGCCCATGCCCGCACAGGCATGGGCCCCAGGTAGTCGGCTCCGGTCGCCCGCCGATCACAGGCGGCGATCGGACGCGACGATCAGACGCCGAGCAGGTCGACCACGAAGATCAGCGTCTCACCGGGCTTGATCGCCGGGGTGGGGCTCTGGTTGCCGTAGGCGAGGTGCGCCGGGATGGTCAGCTGGCGACGGCCGCCGACCTTCATGCCCTGCACGCCCTGGTCCCAGCCCTTGATGACACGGCCGCCACCGAGCGGGAAGCGGAACGGCGTCCCGCGGTTCCAGCTGGCGTCGAACTCCTCACCGGAGCTGAAGGCCACGCCCACGTAGTGGACGGTGACGGTCTGGCCCGCCTGCGCAACCGCGCCGTCGCCCTCCCAGATGTCCTTGATCTCGAGGTCCTTCGGCGGCTCGCCGCCCGGGAAGTCGATCTCGGGCTTGTCGATGCTCACGTCTTACGCTCCATGCTTGTTGTGGAAAGGCAACGGCCTCAGTCTTTCATCACCTCGGCCGGGGTCACATCTTGGCCAGGATGTCCACGGTGAAGACCAGCGTGGCTCCCTTGGCGATGCCGCTGTCCTGCGGCGGGGTGTCGCCGTAGCCCAGGTCCGGCGGAATGACGATCAGCACACGGCTGCCGACCTTCTTGCCGGTCAGCCCCTGCGACCAGCCCTTGACGACCTGCTGGAGCGAGAACGACACCAGCTGCTCCTTGGCGTACGTCGAGTCGAACTCCTTGCCGGTGTCCCACTGCACGCCCTTGTACTGGACCAGCACCGTGCTCTCGGCGGCGAGCTTGTCGCCGTCGCCCTCCAGGACGTAGTTCGCCACCAGCTTCTTCGGCGGGTCCGTCTTGGGGATCTCGATGGAGGGAGCCTTGCCGTCGGTGTTGGTGCCCACCTTCGGCAGGTCGACGTTGTCCTGGGCGACCTCGGTGCCCTTGGCGGAGCTCTTGCCGTTGAACGTGTCCTGGATGTCGACCACGAACACCAGCGTGTCGGTGCCCTTGATCCCCGCCTGCTCGTTGCCCTGCTCGCCGTAGCCCCAGGTCGGCGGGATGGCCATCTCCACGCGGCTGTTGACCTTCTTGCCCGTCAGCCCGTACCGCCAGCCGTCGATGATGCGGCCCTGGGAGAGCTGGAAGAACGCGGGCGCGCCCCGGTCGTAGGAGTTGTCGAAGACCTTGGCGGTGGCCCAGATCTGGCCGAGGTAGTTGGCGAGGACCCAGTCGTTCTCGGCGACCGGCTTGCCGTTGCCCGCGATGACCGTCTTCACGGCGAGGTCCTTCGACGGCTCGCCGCTGCCCTTGGCGACCGTGGGCTTCTGGTCGAACTTCGTGCCCGCCGTGATCGCCGGCAGCGGACCGTCCACGATCTTCGGCGACGGCGCGGCCGACGGCTCGGGGTTGGACGGCGACGCGCTGTCGCTTCCCTGGCTCGAATCGGTCCCGTCGTCGTCCCCGCATCCGGCGAGCGTGACCAGTCCGGCGGGTACGGCGATGAGAAGTGAGCGTCGGCGCACGGTGGGGGCCTCATAATCGGTCGATCTTGTGGATGGCGTGCGCGCAACTCTACGACGTGAGAAGGGCGCCGTACGGGAAACGTACGGCGCCCGTGTTGCGTTCCGGCCGGATGTGACGGCCGTTGGATGTCGGACCGATCGGAACGCGTCGCTCACATACCGGCGATGAGTTTCTCCACCCGGTCGTCCACGGAACGGAACGGGTCCTTGCACAGAACCGTGCGCTGCGCCTGGTCATTGAGCTTCAGGTGCACCCAGTCAACAGTGAAGTCACGGCGCTGTTCCTGGGCCCTGCGGATGAAATCGCCGCGCAGCCGGGCCCGAGTGGTCTGCGGCGGAACGGACTTGCCTTCGAAGATCTTCAAGTCGTTGCAGATACGCGCCGCTTGACCCTTCTTCTCCAGCAGGTAGTACAGGCCACGACGCCGGTGGATGTCGTGGTAGGCGAGGTCTATCTGCGCGACCCGCGGATGCGACATGGTCATGTTGTGCTTGGCCCGGTACCGCTCGATGAGCTGGTACTTCATGACCCAGTCGATCTCGGTGCCGATGCGGTCGAGGTCCTCGGACTCGATCGAATCCAGCGTGCGGCCCCACAGCTCCAGGACCTGCTCGACGACGCCCGTGCGAATTCCGCGACGCTCGCAGAAGTCCACGGCCTTCTCGTAGTACTCGCGCTGCACCTCCAGGGCGGAGGCCTCGCGGCCGCTGGCCAGGCGCACCTTGCGCCGGCCGGTGATGTCGTGGCTGACCTCGCGGATCGCCCGGATCGGGTTCTCCAGGGTCAGGTCGCGCATCACCGTGCCCGCCTCGATCATGCGCAGCACCAGATCGGTCGCGCCGACCTTCAGCAGCATCGTCGTCTCGGACATGTTCGAGTCGCCCACGATGACGTGCAGCCGGCGGTAGCGCTCCGCGTCGGCGTGCGGCTCGTCGCGTGTGTTGATGATCGGCCGGGAGCGGGTCGTCGCCGAGGAGACGCCCTCCCAGATGTGCTCGGCCCGCTGGCTGACGCAGTACACCGCGCCCCGCGGGGTCTGCAGCACCTTGCCGGCGCCACAGAGAAGCTGCCTGGTGACCAGGAACGGAATGAGGATGTCCGCGAGCCGGGAGAACTCCCCGTGACGCGCCACGAGATAGTTCTCATGGCAACCGTAGGAGTTGCCCGCCGAGTCGGTGTTGTTCTTGAAGAGGTAGACGTCGCCCGCGATTCCTTCCTCGTGCAGGCGTCGTTCGGCGTCCACCAGGAGTCCTTCGAGAATGCGCTCGCCCGCTTTGTCGTGGGTGACCAGTTCGGTCACGTTGTCGCATTCCGGTGTCGCGTATTCCGGATGCGATCCCACGTCTAGATAGAGGCGGGCGCCGTTTCGAAGAAAGACATTGCTGCTGCGGCCCCATGACACGACACGGCGGAAGAGGTACCGCGCCACCTCGTCAGGCGACAGGCGGCGCTGTCCCCTGAACGTGCACGTGACGCCGTACTCGTTCTCCAGCCCGAAAATGCGGCGGTCCATGACTGAACATTACGCCCGATCCCCTGAGCTGAAACGGGGTTCGACGGCACGGTTTGGATCATTTTCCGATGAAGCCGCAACCACCGCACCCCTGCCGGGAGCTGCGAGGACCCGTCCCGTGGCCATCAGGACCAGCAACGACACGGCCCCCGCGCCACCCGGCACGGCGAACCCCCAGAAGGCCCCGCCCGCCTCGACCACCGGCCCCGCGAGGCCCGTTCCGACCGACGCGCCCACCGTGAACGTCGTCACCAGCCAGGAGAACGCCTCGGTGACCGTCCCCCGCGGCGCGTGCCGGTCGACCAGCACGAACGCACATGCGATGCACGGCGCGAGGAACACCCCGGCGAGTACCGCCAGCAGTGTCATGGCGACCGCTCCCGGCATCAGCATCAGCGGCAGGTAACACACCGCCAGAAGCGCCACCAGCAGCCGCAGTCGCCGCGCCGGCTCGCCGCTCCACTGCCGCGCCCCGTACACCGTGCCACCGACCAGCGCGCCGAGCCCGAGGCCCGCCATCAGCCAGCCGTACACCACGTCACCGCCGTGGTCGTCGGCGTACGACACCGCCGCCACCGCGATGGACCCCATCGCCACGCCGACGAACAGGAAGGACGCCAGCAGCGCCAGCAGCCCCGCCGAGCGCAGCGCCCCCAGCCAGTGCGCCTCGCGCGGCGCCGAGCGCCACGCGCGCGAGGGCGGCGACACGACCACGGACAGGGCGCCCAGCACCCCGATGACGTTCAGTACGAGCAGCGCCGCCTGCGCCGACCACAGCGACGCGCACAGCGTCAGCAGCAACGGGCCCAGGGTGAACATGACTTCCTGCGCCACCGCGTCCATCGCGTACGCCGTGTGCACCTGGCCGTCCTTGTGCAGGACCGACGACCACAGCGCCCGCAGACCGCCCTCCAGAGGCGGCGTGAACAGGCCTGCGGCCGCCACCGAGGCATAGGCGAGGGCCAGCGGATCGATGCCCACGAAGGCGAACGCGGCCATCGCGAGCGCCGAGGCGACCGCGGCCGGCAGCTGCACCCGCGGTTGCCCGTGCACGTCCACCAGCCGCCCCAGCAGCGGCTGACCCACCGCGTTGGCGACCCCGTAAACGGCCGCCAGCCCACCGGCCAAGGTGTAGGAGCCGCCCTCCGCGCGCACGAACAGCAGGATCGCGAGAGCGGCCACGGCGTTCGGCAGCCGCCCTATGAGCGTGCCGACGAGCAGCCGGGCGGCATGCCTCGCCCTGAGGATCTCCACGTAAGCGCCGGTCATCGGCCGCGCCGCCCTCCGCTGAAGTTTTACGTATAACGTCCTTCGTCATACGTACCATGTGCGCTGTTCACGAGTCCAGGCAAAGGAGGAGGCGGAAGGTGGCACACGGCAGCACCCGCCCCACCAGCCGGGACGTCGCCCAGGCCGCGGGCGTGTCCCAGGCCACGGTTTCCCTCGTCCTCGGCGACAAATGGCGCGGCCGCGTCGCCGAGGCCACGGCCGAACGCGTACGGCAGGCAGCGCGCGAGCTCGGCTACCGGCCCAACCTCGCCGCCCGCAACCTGCGCCTCGGCCACACCCGCACCGTACTCCTGGTGGTACCCGCGCTCACCACCGAATTCTTCGCCGGCGTCTACACCGGCGCCGCCCGCGTCGCCGCCCGCAGCGGCTTCGGCGTAGTCCTCTACCCCTCCCCCGAAGGCATCGGCCCCGCCCGCAACCCCTTCGCCTCCGCCCAGGCCGCCCTCGACGGCGTCATCGCCTCCTCCATGGCCGCGGACGCCCTCACCGCCATCCGGGGCGACCAGCTCCCCCTCGTCATGCTCGACAGCGACCCGGGCGGCAGCCTCGGCGCCGCCACCGTGAACCTGGACATCGCCGACGGCGTCCGCCAGGTCACCGACCACCTGCTGGGCCTCGGGCACCGCCGCTTCCTGCACCTCGCGGCCGACATCGCGTCCTGGACCTTCGAAGTACGCGCACACGAACTGAGCACCCGGCTCGCCCGGACACCCGGCACCTCACTGCGGACCGTCCGCGCCCCCATCTCCATCGACGGCGCCCGCACCGCCGCCGAGACCGCGCTCGCCGCCGAGGGCCCCCGCCCCACCGCGATCATCTGCGACGACGACAAGCTCGCCGCCGGCGCCTACAAGGCGCTTCGCCGCCTCGGCCTGCGCATCCCGGACGACATCTCCGTCACCGGTCTCGACGACCTCGCCCTCGCCACCGCCATCGACCCCGAGCTCACCACCGTCCGACTGGACGCCGAGCTCTTCGGTGAACGCGGGATGCAGGCTCTCCTGGCCGTCCTGGAAGGCCGCGAGCCCGAAGAGGGCGACATTCCGGTCCAGCTCGTCGTACGAGGCTCCACAGCCCCGCCCAGCACCCCCTGACGGCCCTCATGAACGCCCTGTGCCCCGGCCGAGTGTCGGCCGAGGCACAGTACGGGCGGGGTGAGGCGGAAACCTGGGACTACTCCTCGGAGGCGCCGGACTCCTCGGAGGACTCGTCGTCGGCGCTCTCGGCCTCGGTGGTCGCCCCTCCGGCCTCCAGCAGCCGGGTGAGCTGAGGGCCGACGATGCGCCTGAACTTGCGCGACTGCGGACGCGTACGGTCCAGCACCGCGACCTCCAGGCGCTCCGCGGGAATCTCCCGCTGAGTGCCGTTCGACTCACGTGACAGCGCCTGCACGGCCAGCTCCAGGGCCTCGGCGAGGCTCATGCCGTCCTGATGGCGCTGATCCAGATAGTTGCTGATCAGCTCCGCATTGCCGCCGACCGCGACCGAACCGTGCTCATCCACGATCGACCCGTCATGCGGGAGCCGGTAGATCTGATCACCCTCCGGCGTCACGCCCACCTCGGCGACGACCAACTCCACCTCATACGGCTTCTCGGCCGCGGAGGAGAAGATCGTGCCCAGCGTCTGGGCGTAGACGTTGGCCAGACCACGGGCGGTCACATCATCACGGTCATAGGTGTAACCACGAAGATCGGCGTATCGCACGCCGCCGATCCGCAGGTTCTCGTACTCGTTGTACTTGCCGGCCGCCGCGAAGCCGATCCGGTCGTAGATCTCGCTGAACTTGTGCAGCGCACGGGACGGGTTCTCGCCGACGAACACGATGCCGTCGGCATACTGCAGCACGACCAGGCTGCGACCACGGGCGATGCCCTTGCGGGCGTACTCCGCCCGGTCGGCCATGGCCTGCTGGGGTGAGACATAGAACGGCGTCGACACCGGTTATCCGTCCCTTTCTGTCGAAGTCACAGGATCACCTTGATAAGACGGAACGACCGCTACAGCAGTGCGGCCCGCGGGCCGTCGGGCTGCTCCAGACGCCGCTCCAGGATCGAACGGGCGATCTCGGAGGACTCGTCATCGCCCAGCCGACGGAAACCGTCCTCGGTGATCACGGTGACGATCGGGTAGATCCGGCGGGCGACATCGGGACCACCGGTCGCCGAGTCGTCGTCAGCCGCGTCGTACAGGGCCTGCACCACGAGCGTCGTGGCATCGGCCTCGCTCAGATCGTCACGGAAGAGCTTCTTCATGGCGCCACGCGCGAAGATCGAACCGGAGCCGGTGGCGGCGAAGCCATGCTCCTCGGAACGACCACCGGTGACGTCGTAGGAGAAGATCCGCCCCCTGTCCCGGTCCACGTCGAACCCCGCGAACAGCGGAACCACGGCCAGCCCCTGCATCGCCATGCCCAGGTTGGACCGAATCATGGTCGACAGCCGGTTCGCCTTGCCCTCCAGCGACAGCTGAGCGCCCTCGACCTTCTCGAAGTGCTCCAGCTCCAGCTGGAAGAGCTTGACCATCTCGACGGCCAGACCGGCGGTGCCGGCGATGCCGACCGCCGAGTACTCGTCGGCCGGGAACACCTTCTCGATGTCGCGCTGAGCGATGATGTTCCCCATGGTGGCGCGACGGTCACCGGCCAGCACGACGCCGCCGGGGAACGTCACGGCCACGATGGTCGTGCCGTGCGGCGCCTCGATCACGCCCTGTGTGGGCGGCAGTTGGCGGTTGCCGGGCAGGATCTCCGGCTGATGCTCGGAGAGAAAGTCCATGAACGAGGACGACCCGGGCGTCAGGAAGGCAGCCGGTAGACGCCCGGTGCTACGAGTGTTGGCTTCCACGCGATTCCTTCCAAGTAAGCGGCGGCCCGGCGGACGGCGTCGGGATTCTCTCCCAACTTGCCGATGGCCGAATTGCAGTTGAAGCACATTACGCCACGGACCCTACCCGTCTTTGGGCAGTGATCCACATGAACGGGCGGAGCCTTGCGACCGCAGGCCGACGGGGGTCGTGCGCCCGGCCGCGAAGGCTGCGCGCGGCTTGAACCCACCGCACCGCGCGCAGCGCTTCATCTCCGCATCGCCGGCCACCACGCCACCCCGTTCACCTTCAGATCGAAGGATCAAGCGGCCTACTGGCCGCCCTTTTGAACGAAGGACCGCACGAAGTCCTCGGCGTTCTCCTCGAGGACATCGTCGATCTCGTCCAGTACCGAGTCGACGTCATCGCTCAGCTTCTCCTGGCGCTCCTTCAGGTCCTCGGAAGCCTGCGTCTCCGCCGCCTGCTCCTCGACCTCTTCAGTAGAGCGCGTGGCCTTCTGCTGTCCGCCGCCGGTGTCCTTGGTTGCCATATCCCTCACCCCGCTCATTTCGCCCGACATGGTCGGCAGGTCGGCTTTCCTGCCGATCGGTGATGATCAGACCCTACAAGCCGGGTCTGACATCGGCCCCGCAGTATCTCCAACGTACGGGGGCCATCTCGATGATTCCCGGACGCCGGGTTTTCCACCCTGCCCGGCCGGCGTCCGGCCGACACCTGCCGAGCGCTCTCAGTTGCCTGACAGGACCCTGACCAGGTCTTCTGCGGTGCGGCAGCGGTCCAGGAGCTCCTTGACGTGATTTCGCGTTCCGCGAAGCGGTTCGAGGGTTGGAACGCGCTGGAGGGAGTCCCGGCCCGGGAGATCGAAAATGACCGAGTCCCAGGACGCCGCGGCGACGTCGTCGGCGTACTGCTCCAGGCAGCGGCCGCGGAAGTACGCCCTGGTGTCCTCCGGCGGCTTCGCCTTCGCCCGCTCCACGGTTTCCTCGTCCAGCAGGCGCTGCATGCGGCCGCGGGCCGCCAGACGGTTGTAGAGGCCCTTCTCGGGGCGCACGTCGGCGTACTGGAGGTCGACGAGGTGGAGCCTGGCGGCGTCCCAGTCGAGGTCGTCGCGGCGGCGGTAGCCCTCCATGAGCTCTCGCTTGGCAACCCAGTCCAGTTCCCTGGAAAGGCTCATCGGGTCGTTCTCGAGGCGGTTCAGGGTGTCTTCCCAGCGGGACAGGACGTCCTTGGTCTGTTCGTCGACGTCGGCCCCGAAGCGTTCCTCGACGTATTTGCGCGACAGCTCGTAGTACTCCATCTGGAGCTGGACCGCGGTCAACGTGCGGCCGCTACGCAGCGTGACCAGGCGCTTCAGGGACGGGTCGTGGGAGACCTGGTGCAGTGTGCGTACGGGCTGGTCGACGGCGAGATCGACCGCGATGAAACCGTCCTCGATCATGGACAGGACCAGGGCCGTCGTGCCCAGCTTGAGGTAGGTCGAGATCTCGGACAGGTTGGCGTCGCCGATGATCACGTGGAGGCGACGGTACTTCTCGGCGTCGGCGTGCGGCTCGTCGCGGGTGTTGATGATCGGGCGCTTGAGGGTGGTCTCGAGCCCTACCTCGACCTCGAAGTAGTCCGCGCGCTGGCTGAGCTGGAAGCCGTGTTCGTGGCCGTCCTGACCGATGCCGACACGGCCCGCTCCGGCGAAGACCTGGCGGGAGACGAAGAAGGGGGTGAGGTGGCGCACGATGTCGGAGAAGGGGGTTTCCCGCTTCATCAGGTAGTTCTCGTGCGTGCCGTAGGAGGCACCCTTGTTGTCGGTGTTGTTCTTGTAGAGGTGGATGGGCTGGGCACCGGGCAGCTGGGCGGCGCGTTCGGCGGCTTCGGCCATGATCCGTTCGCCGGCCTTGTCCCAGAGCACTGCGTCGCGCGGGTTGGTGACCTCGGGCGAGCTGTATTCGGGGTGGGCGTGGTCGACGTAGAGTCGCGCTCCGTTGGTGAGGATGACGTTGGCCAGGCCGATGTCCTCGTCGGTGAGCTGGCTGGCGTCGGCGGCCTCGCGGGCGAGGTCGAAGCCTCGCGCGTCCCGCAGCGGATTCTCCTCCTCGAAGTCCCAGCGGGCCCGGCGGGCCCGGTGCATCGCCGCCGCGTAGGCGTTGACGATCTGGGATGAGGTGAGCATGGCATTGGCGTTGGGGTGGCCGGGGACGGAGATCCCGTACTCCGTCTCAATGCCCATTACTCGCCGTACGGTCATGCGGCCCTCCTTGCCCGGCGGCACCCTCGGTCGTGGGCGCCGCACAAGTACCGCTGGCGCTCGGTTGCGTGTGCGGTGCCCGTCCCCGCACTGCGCGACTCGGCGGTACGGAAGAGCCTAGAGCGCCTTTGCCCTGGTGGGGAGATCATTTGCGTCATTGCCTTGCACGCCTTGTGGTCCGGTTGTGGCCGGAAAAACAGTGGGCTGCGGGTACCCGGTGAGGGCACCCGCAGCCGCCCTGGGTTTTACAGGTACTGTCCGGTGTTTGCCACCGTGTCGATGGAGCGTCCGGTGTCGGCGCCCTGCTTTCCGGTGATGAGGGTGCGGATGTAAACGATCCGCTCGCCCTTCTTTCCGGAGATCCGGGCCCAGTCGTCCGGGTTGGTGGTGTTGGGCAGGTCCTCGTTCTCCTTGAACTCGTCCACGCATGCCTGGAGGAGGTGGGAGACGCGAAGGCCCTTTTGCTTGTGCTCCAGGAAGTCCTTGATCGCCATTTTCTTGGCGCGGCCCACGATGTTCTCGATCATGGCGCCGGAGTTGAAGTCCTTGAAGTAG
Source organism: Streptomyces sp. NBC_01092 (assembly GCF_045039535.1). Classification (NCBI taxonomy): domain Bacteria; kingdom Bacillati; phylum Actinomycetota; class Actinomycetes; order Kitasatosporales; family Streptomycetaceae; genus Streptomyces; species Streptomyces sp. NBC_01092. Next base: position 2,339,484 of record NZ_CP108659.1, read on the forward strand.
AGGACTTCCTTGTCGCCGTTGGCGTAGGTGACTTCCAGGAAGCGGTTTTCCTCGGATTCGGCGTACATCTGCTCCACGGCGGTCTGGATCATGCTCTGGACCGTCATTCCCTTGTCGCCGCTGTGCTCGCCGACGTCCTCGGGGTGGAGCGGGAGACGCTGGGTGAGGTACTTGCCGAAGATGTCCTTGGCGGCCTCGGCGTCGGGACGCTCGATCTTGATCTTCACGTCCAGGCGGCCGGGGCGCAGGATGGCGGGGTCGATCATGTCCTCGCGGTTGGAGGCGCCGATCACGACCACGTTCTGCAGGCCCTCGACACCGTCGATCTCGGCGAGGAGCTGCGGGACGATGGTGTTCTCCACGTCCGAGCTGACGCCGGAGCCACGGGTACGGAACAGGGACTCCATCTCGTCGAAGAAGACGATGACGGGTGTGCCCTCGCTGGCCTTCTCACGTGCACGCTGGAAGACGAGGCGGATCTGCCGCTCGGTCTCACCGACGTACTTGTTCAGGAGCTCGGGGCCCTTGATGTTGAGGAAGAAGCTCTTGCCGGAGGCTTGGCCGGTGACCTCGGCGACCTTCTTGGCCAGCGAGTTGGCGACGGCCTTGGCGATGAGCGTCTTGCCGCATCCAGGGGGCCCGTACAGAAGGACGCCCTTGGGCGGCCGCAGTTCGTGCTCCTTGAACAGGTCCGGGTAAAGGTAGGGGAGCTCGACAGCGTCCCGGATCATCTCGATCTGGTTGCCGAGGCCGCCGATCGATTCGTAGCCGATGTCCGGTACTTCTTCGAGGACGAGTTCCTCGACCTCGCTCTTGGGGACGATTTCATAGACATAGCCGGAGCGGGGTTCGAGCAGGAGGGCGTCGCCGGGGCGGATGGTGACGTCCAGCAGCGGCTCGGCGAGCCGTACCACCCGTTCCTCGTCGGTGTGCCCGAGCACCAGGGCGCGTTCGCCGTCCTCGAGGATCTCCTTGAGGGTGACGATGTCCCCGACGCGCTCGAATTTCATGGCTTCGACCACGTTGAGCGCTTCGTTGAGCATCAGTTCCTGGCCGCGCCGGAGCTCGTCGAGTTCGACGCTCGGGCTGACGTTCACGCGGAGTTTGCGGCCGCCGGTGAAGATGTCGGCAGTGCCGTCCTCGTTCGCCGTGAGGAAGACTCCGAAGCCGGCCGGGGGCTGTGCGAGCCGGTCGACTTCTTCCTTGAGGGCCACGATCTGGTCGCGGGCCTCACGGAGCGTGTTGGCGAGTCGCTCATTCTGTGCGGACACGCCGGCCAGATTGGTCTGCAACTCGACGATCCGCTCTTCGAGGATCCTCGTGTGTCGCGGAGAGTCGGCGAGCTTGCGTCGCAGGACGGCGATCTCCTGCTCAAGGTAGGCGATCTGCCCGGCCGGGTCGTCGGACCCTCGTCCCGGGCGGATGCCGCGGTTCATGTCGTCGTCGTGGGCTGCCACGGTCCTCACCTCCTCCAAGGGGAGCTGGACGCTTCCAGACCCTACCTGGGTGGGTGTCGATTGAAACCCCTAGATCACAAAGACGGTCGGGGTGTGTCCGATCTTCACCCTTGCGCTCTCCCTCACGCCAGGGGAATACCCACCGCACATGATTGGAACCCAGGCGGAGGTAGGCTCGAAGCGTTCAACACCCGTCAGAGCTGGCCGGATTCCCGTTCGGCTCGGCGCAGGAAGCGGTAGGAGAGATGAGCGTGGAGCAGGCGGCCGGGGTCGATGGTGAGGCACTGGAGGTCTGGATCGATCAGGATCTCTGTACCGGCGACGGGATCTGTGCCCAGTATGCGCCTGAGGTGTTCGAGCTGGACATCGACGGCCTGGCCTACGTGAAGAGCTCGCAGGACGAGCTCCTGCAGGCCAAGGGGGCCACTACGCCAGTGCCGTTGCCGCTTCTCACGGATGTGGTGGACTCGGCGAAGGAGTGCCCGGGCGACTGCATCCATGTGCGTCGGGTTTCGGACAAGGTCGAAGTGTTCGGCCCGGACGCCGAGTGACCTTGCGTACACGGGGTGTTACGACTGTCTGATTTCTCACAACACTCGGTGGCGTGAGTCAGACGCTGTGCGCACCGGCGGGTGTCGAGCGGACGAACGTACCGTTCTGCCACTGCCATTTCGCGCTGTCCTTCACGTCGGGGCAGCAACGGGGTACGTCGGCCGACGAGTAGCCGAGCAGCTCGGCCTCAACCCCTCCGTCACGGACAGCGATGTCACTGACGGTGATGCTGTCCTTGGGATCGACGAGGGTCGCGACGAGGCGGGGTGTTGCGCTCGCCTTGGCGTGGGTGAGGACGTAGACGCCGTCGGGCGGGGTGCCCATCGGGGAGTCGCAGTGCACGACGGCCACGGTTTCCGGGCTGCCGTCGCCGTCGAGGTCTCCGGTGGCCTTCTTCACCACGACCGCTTCCACGGGGCCGCATTCGAGGGGGAACTCGATGCGGGCGGGGTCGGGTGGTGTGGTGGCCGCGGGGGCGTTCTTCGCCTCGGGGCCGGCCGTCGGGGCCGCTGTCGCCGGGTTGGGCTGGAGGACCGAGGAGAGCGCCACGACACCGGCGACCGCTGTGGCGGTGGCGAGCCAGTGGATGGGCCGGGTGTGGGTGTGTGCCAGTTCCGGGACGGCGGATTGCTGCACTAGGAGCGTCTCCTGTGAGGGCTGTGCCGGTGGGGGTGGGTGGCCAGCATCGTGCCACACGTCACAGGGTGGCGGAACGGCGGGGGTGTGGAGTTCCCGTGCCGGATGTCCGGCGGTCGGGGGTGCGGGTGGGGCGCTCGGCGCTCGGCGGGTTGCCGGTTGTCGGGTTTACGTCAACAGAAAGGCGCTGTGGTCGAGTTCCCGGGGTGACCTGGGAACTCGACCACAGCGCCGGTGCGTTGGGTGGAGTGCGGGGCCGGTTCAGCGGCCGGAGCCTCCGTCGGCGTTGGGGCCTTCGTAGTCCTCGCCGTAGGCGCCCTTGGCGGGGCGTCGGCGGCGCATGGGCGGCTCGACTCCGTCGGCGAGTCGGCGGGCGGTGAGCAGGAAGCCCGTGTGTCCGATCATCCGGTGGTCGGGGCGGACGGCGAGGCCCTCGATGTGCCAGTTGCGGATCATCGTCTCCCAGGCGGTCGGCTCGTTGAAGCAGCCGATCTCGCGGATGGACTCGACGGTCCGGGCGAGCTGGGTGGTGGTGGCGACGTAGCAGCAGACGATGCCGCCGGGGACGAGCGCCTTGGAGACGGCCTCCAGGCATTCCCAGGGGGCGAGCATGTCGAGGATGACGCGGTCGACGTCGGTGTCGCTCAGGTTGTCCTGGAGGTCGCCGACGGTGAGCTGCCAGGCGGGGTGCGGGCCGCCGAAGTAGCGCTCCACGTTCTGCCGGGCGATGTCGGCGAAGTCCTCGCGGCGCTCGTAGGAGTGCAGCATGCCCTGGTCGCCGATGGCCCGCAGCAGGAAGCTGCTGAGCGAGCCGGAGCCGACGCCGGCCTCGACGACGCGGGCGCCGGGGAAGATGTCGGCGAAGGCGAGGATCTGTCCCGCGTCCTTGGGATAGACGACGGCTGCCCCACGGGGCATGGACAGGACGTAATCGGGGAGCAGGGGGCGCAGCGCGAGGTAGGCGACGTTTCCGGTCGTTCGGACAACGCTGCCCTCGGGAGCACCGATCAGTTCGTCGTGCGGGAAGGAGCCCTTGTGGGTGTGGAAGTTCTTCCCGGCTTCGAGCGTGAACGTGTAGTGGCGGCCCTTGGGGTCGGTCAGCTGTACCTGGTCCCCGACCTTGAAGGGCCCGCGCCTGCGGGCGGCACCGGTCGGTTCGGACATGTGAACAGCCTACCGGGGTTTGTGGAGGCGGCTGACCACGAACAAGGCAGCACCGCTGGGGAGTGCGGTGCTCAGTTCGGGCGGGCCATCGCCTTCACGAAAGCCCGCTCCACGTCCGCCGCCGAGAGGACGCCGTAGATCTCGCCGGTCTCCTCGACGACCAGGTACTCGGTGGCGGGGGCGGCGCGCAGGGCGTCGAGGAGTTCCTCTCCGGAGAGTTCGGCGGAGACGCGCATGCCGTCGGTCAGATCCTGGGCGAGGCCGCTGACGGGGACCCAGGGGCGGCGGTGTTCGGGTACGCCGGCGATGGCGGCCTCGCGGACGAGGGAGACGGGGTTGCCGTCGGCGTCGACGACGACCAGGGCCCGGGCGCCGGAGGCGTTGGCGCGGCGCAGGGCCTCGGAGAGGGGGGTGTCGGTCTCGACGGGGACGGCACGACGGGTGAGGTTGCGGGCGCGCAGCTCGGGGAGGTGCTCGCGCAGGCGGGCCATGCGCAGGCTGTTGCCGGCGCCGGTCCAGATGATCGCCGCGAGGATGGCGGCGAGCAGGGCGTCCATGACGGTGTCCATGCCGACGTTGTCGACGGCGTCGGAGCCGAGGGCGCCGGACTGGGTGAGCCAGGGCAGGCCGACCAGGACGGAGACGGCGAGGGCGCGGCCGACCCAGGCGGCGGCGATGGTGCCCTTCATGGGTTTGCCGGTGATCTTCCAGACGACCGCGCGGAGCATGCGGCCGCCGTCCAGGGGCAGGCCGGGGAGCAGGTTGAAGGCGGCCACGATGAGGTTGGAGACCATCAGGCCGGCCAGCAGGACGCCGGGGACGGTGCCGGGTTCGACGAACTGCATGGCGCCGTAGAAGACGCCGGCGAGGACGAGGGAGAGCAGGGGGCCGACGAAGGCCAGCACGAACTCGCGGCCGGGAGTCTCGGCTTCCTTCTCGATCTCGGAGACGCCGCCGAAGAACTGGAGCTGGATGCGGCGCACGGGCAGCTTGAAGCGGAGGGCGGCGACCGTGTGGGCGAGTTCGTGGATGAGGACGGACGCGTAGAAGGCGACCGCGAAGAAGAGGGAGACGAGGTAGCGGGCGGCGCCGAGCTCGGGCAGTACGCGGTCGAGCTGCCCGCCGAACACCCAGGTGATCAGCGCGGCGACCAGAAACCAGCTGGGCGCGACGTACACGGGCACCCCGAACGGCCGCCCCATCAGCAGCCCGCCCCGGGGGTCCTTGGGGCGCTGGGGCGGACGGCCCTTGGCGGTGCCGGAGTGGGCGAGGGTGCGGTCGAGGTGGGGCGTGGTGGGGGCGTCGGGGTGCGGGCGCCGGGTCTGGTCGGGGGTGGGGGCCGCTTCTGTGGGGGGCTCGGAGGGCGCGGACGCCGGTGGTGTCACGGGGGCGGCGTCCTGCACGGGCTCGTCCGTGTCCGAGCGGCCGGCCGGGCCGACCCCGGCGTCCTTGCCGGATGCATCGCTCTCGTCGTCCGTGCCCCGTGCGTCCCGCGGGGCTTCGCCCTCTGTGCGGTTCTCGGGGGCGGGCGGGGCCGAGGAATCCTCGTGGGCGGCGTCGTCGCGGGTCGGATCGGGGCGTGTGGGGTCGGTGGCCGGGGCCGTCCGGTCCGGTCGGCGCTCGCTCGACTCGTCGGTGCCGGACCGCGGCTGCCCGCTCCCGCCGCTCTCGTCCACGGTGTCCCCTCGTTCGAAGCGTCTTCCGCGCCTGCCGGGCGAAAGGGTCTCGTGTCGATGGTATGCGGCCACCCTGACGCGTTCCGCCCCGGCACCCCCTGAGTTTCCCCTGACGTACCGGCCGTAACAGCCGGGGTGGGTCACTGTCAGTGGTGGGCCGTAAGGTCTGTGGTCATGGAGACGAGCACGGAGGGTGCCGCGGCGGACGGCGGCAGTGACACCGCGCCGGTGGCGGGGCCGGTGGCGGACGAGGTTCCGGCGGGGACGGACGGTACGGCGGCTGCGGCCGCGGCAGGTGACGGTGAGCCCACGGCCACCGAGCCCACGGCCACCGCGGCCACCGTCCGGCCGGTGATACCGCCGAGTTCGCTGTCCCCTTCCCGTGCCAGTGACTTCATGCAGTGCCCCTTGCTGTACCGGTTCCGGGTGATCGACCGGCTGCCCGAGAAGCCGAGTGCGGCGGCGACCAAGGGGACGCTCGTGCACGCGGTGCTGGAGCGGCTCTTCGACGCACCGGCCGCCGAGCGGACCGCTCCGCGCGCCAAGTCGCTGATCCCCGGGCAGTGGGACCGGCTGCGGGAGACCAAGCCGGAGGTCGTGGAGCTGTTCGCGGACGATCCCGAGGGCGAGCAGCTGGCGACCTGGCTGGGTGAGGCGGAGCAGCTCGTGGAGCGCTGGTTCGGGCTGGAGGATCCGACCCGCCTGGAGCCCGCCGAGCGCGAGCTGTTCGTCGAGGCCGAGCTGGACTCGGGCCTCAGACTGCGCGGGATCATCGACCGGGTCGACGTGGCACCCACGGGCGAGGTGCGCATCGTCGACTACAAGACGGGCAAGGCGCCCCGGCCCCAGTACGCCGAGGGCGCACTGTTCCAGATGAAGTTCTACGCCCTGGTGGTCTGGCGGCTGAAGGGGGTCGTCCCGCGCCGGCTTCAGCTGGTCTATCTCGGCAGCGGTGACGTGCTGACGTACGACCCCGTGCTCGCGGACCTGGAGCGGGTCGAGCGCAAGCTGCTCGCGTTGTGGGACGCGATCCGGCAGGCGACCGAGTCGGGTGACTGGCGACCCCGGCCGACGAAGCTGTGCGGCTGGTGCGATCACCAGGCGCACTGCCCGGAATTCGGCGGCACTCCTCCGCCGTATCCGCTGCCGGTGCGCGTGCCCGACCCGGGTTCGGCCGGGACTCCGGAGGGCGCCCCCGGGGCGCTGTAGTCGTTGCCGGTCAGGGCGGGCGAGTCCGGTGGCGGCGCGCAGGGCAGAATGGGGCCGGACTAGCGAAGGAGACTTACGTGGCCATCCGCGTCCTACTGGTCGACGACCAGCCCCTGCTGCGCACCGGCTTCCGGATGATCCTGGAGGCCGAGCAGGACATCGCGGTCGTGGGCGAGGCCGGAGACGGCCTGCAGGCCCTCGACCAGGTGCGGGCCCTGCAGCCCGACGTGGTCCTGATGGACATCCGCATGCCCCGGATGGACGGGGTGGAGGCGACGCGGCAGATCACCGGGCCCGGGCGGGACGGCCCGGCGAAGGTGCTCGTGCTGACGACCTTCGATCTCGACGAATACGTGGTCGAGGCGCTGAAGGCGGGCGCCAGCGGCTTCCTGCTGAAGGATGCCCCGGCCAATGAGCTGGTGCAGGCGATCCGTGTCGTCGCGGCCGGTGAGGCGATGCTCGCGCCGAGCATCACCCGGCGGCTGCTCGACAAGTACGCCACGCATCTGCCCTCCGGCGACGAGCCGGTGCCGGACACCCTGCACACGCTCACCGAGCGCGAGGTGGAGGTGCTCAAGCTGGTGGCGCGGGGTCTGTCCAACGCCGAGATCGCCGCCGACCTGTTCGTCAGCGAGACCACCGTGAAGACGCACGTGGGTCACGTCCTGACGAAGCTGGGTCTGCGTGACCGGGTGCAGGCCGCGGTGTACGCGTACGAGAGCGGTCTGGTGCGCCCCGGCGCGCAGTAGGAGTCCGGGTCATGACGAAGAGGGCGCCCCTTCCGAAGAAGGGGCGCCCTCGGCGCACGTGGGCGCGTACGGCCGTCCGTCAGCCCTTGCTGAGCTCCCAGAAGCGGAACACGGTGGAGGCGTCGAGGCAGTACTCCAGGCCGTAGACGTTGTCGCGGACGACCGCGTACTGCTTGGCCTGCCACACCGGGAGGACGGGCAGCTCCTTGGCGACGATGTCCTGGAGCTGGCCGAAGTCCTCGTCGGTCGCGGCGCGGTCGCTCTCGGCCGCGGTGCGCGGGATGAGCGTGCCGGTGATGGCGTTGTTGCTGTAGTTGTTGCCGAGCACGTTGCCCTTGCCGAAGAAGGGGGCCGTGAAGTTGTCGGCGTCCGGGTAGTCCGGGATCCAGCCCTTCACGTACACGCCGTACTTGCCGGCGGCGATGTCCTTCTCGTACTCGTCGAACGCGACGGACTGGACGTCGGCGTCGAACAGGCCGCTGTCGTTGAGCTGCTGCGCGATCGCCTTCAACTCGTCGTCGGTGGCGGGGCCGTAGCGCGACGGGGTGGACCAGAGGGTCAGCTTGACCTTGCCGTTGATGCCCTCGTCCTGGAGCGCCGCGGCGGCCTTGTCCTTGGACGGACGGGCGCCGTAGGTGTCGAAGAAGGCCGTGTTGTGGCCGCTGATACCGGCCGGGATGATCGAGTACAGCGGGGTGGCCGTGCCCTGGTAGACGTCCTTGATGAGGGCGTCACGGTCGATGAGGTAGGCGATGGCCTTGCGCACACCGAGCTTTCCGGTGACCGGGTCGTCCATGTTGAAGACCAGGTGCTGGACCTCGGCGCTGCCGCCCTCGACGACCTCGGCGCCGGAGTCGCCGCCGGACTTCTCGACGTCGGCGATGTCGCCCGCGGTGAGGCCGCGGTAGGCGATGTCGACCTCGTTGTCGAGCAGGGCCTTCTTCAGGGACTCCTGGTCGCCGTGGAAGAACTTCAGCGCGACGCCGGAGTTCTGCACGTCGGCGGTGCCCTTGTAGTTCTCGTTGACCGAGAAGACGGCCTCGTCGTCGTCGAACTTGTCCAGCTTGTACGGGCCGGAGCCGACGGCGGCGCCGTCCTTGCGCAGGCCGTCGGCGTCGTACTGGTCCTCGTCGACGATGGAGCCGGCACCCGAGGCGATCTTGCTCGGGAACGTGGCGTCGGAGGAGTTGAGCCGGAAGACAACCGTCTTGTCGTCCGGCGTCTCGACCTTGTCGAGGGTCGGGAACATGACCGCGGGACCGTCGGGGTCGTTGATCTTCACCAGGCGGTCGAAGGAGAACTTGACGTCCTTCGAGGTGAGGTCGTCACCGTTGCTGAACTTGAGGCCGTCCTTGAGGGTGCACTGGAAGACCGTGGCCCTCGTGTCGGAGAAGGCGCACTCCTCGGCGGCCTCGGGCTGCGGTTCCGTGGCGCCCTTGGGGAAGCTGAGCAGCGACTGGAAGACGTTGTTGAACAACAGCCAGGAGCCGGGGTCGTAGCCCGAGGCCGGGTCGGTGGCCAGGACGTCGTCCGCCATCCCCACGACCACCGAGGTACCGGACGCCCCGGAATCCCCCGTCTGGGTGCCGCAGCCGGTCAGCAGGCCGGAGGCCAGCCCTGCCACGACGGGCAGGACCGGCCACTGGTTGCGCATGTTCACGTACGAGTGCCTTGTCGTCGATTGTGAGGAACCCGTCCCGGGTCCCGGGCCAGGCCCGGCGTCCTGGTCGAGGGCGCCGGGCACGGAGAGACGTCAGCCGCTCACGCCACGGCCGAGCTCCCACAGCTGAAGGGTGGAGGAGGAGTTGAGCACGTACGCCGTGCCCGTGACGGCGTCGTTCGCCGCGACGTACTGCTTGCCCTGCCACAGCGGCAGCACCGGCACGTCGTTCGCCACGATGTCCTGAATCTCCGTCAGGCTGCCGGACGCGGACAGCCGGTCGGCGACGCGGCGGGAGTCCGGGATGAGGCTGGTGCGGATCGTGGGGTTGGCGTACGGCGAGCCGAGGAAGTTGTCCTTGTCGAGGAACGGCGCGAGGTAGTTGTCGGCGTCGGGGAAGTCCGGGAACCAGCCCATCCCGTAGACGTCGTACTCGCCCTTCTGCTCGGCGGGGCGGAAGGTCGCCCAGGGCGCGCCCTCGATGCCGACCTCGAACAGGCCGCTGTCGTCGAGCTGCTTCTTCAGCAGCTCGAACTCCTTCTTCGTGGCCGAGCCGTAGTGGTCGGTGGTGTAGTGCAGGGTCAGCTTCACCGGGGTGGTGATGCCGGCCTTCTCCATCACCGACTTGGCCTTGTCGACGTCCGGGTCGCCGTACTTGTTGAAGAACGCGTTGGAGTGGCCGGTGATGCTGGCCGGGACCAGGGAGTACAGCGGCTCGGCCTGGGAGCCGTAGACCTTGGAGACGAGCTCGCCGCGGTTGATGACCTGGGCCATCGCCTGGCGGACGGCCTTGCTCTTCACGGTCGGGGCGTTGGTGTTGAAGGCGAGGTAGCGGATTTCCAGGCCGGACATGTCGACGAGGTCGACCTTGTCGTCGGAGTCCGCGGACAGCTTCTGGATCTGCTCGGGCGACATGGTGCGGGTCATCAGGTCGATGTCGCCCTTGTCGAGGGCGGTGCCCATCTCGTCGGCGTCCGCGAAGGTGCGCAGTTCGGCCTTGTCGTTGTTCACCTTCAGGCTCCCCTGGTAATTGGGGTTCTTGGTGAACACGGCCGAGACCAGCTTGTCGTTGTCGACCTCGGCCTTGAGGGTGTACGGGCCGGAGCCGTCGACCTCGAAGCCGTCGCGCAGCTTGTCCTTGCCGTAGATGTCGGGGTCGACGATGCCGGCGACCGGGGTCGACAGCTTGAACGGGAAGGTGGCGTCGGCGGTCTTGAGGTGGAAGATGACCTCGCTGTCGCCCTGCGTCTCGACGGTGTCGATGGTGGACAGCAGGGCGAAGACGCCGCTTTCGGCCTTGAGCGCGAGGGCGCGGTCGATGGAGTACTTGACGTCCTCGGCGGTGACGCGGTCGCCGTTCGCGAACTTCAGGTCCTTGCGCAGGGTGCAGGCGTAGCGCTCGTTGCCGCTGTCGGTGAAACCGCAGCTCTGGGCGGCCTCGGGGACCGGGGCGCCCTCGCCGCGCGGCTGGATCATCAGGGTCTGCACGGTCTGGCGCAGGATGTTCCAGGTGCCGACGTCGTAGGCGTAGGCCGGGTCGAGGGGGGCGGGAGCGTCCTTCGAGGCAGTGAACGCGTCGGTGGTGCCGACGACGATCGCATCGCCGCTGCCACTGCCGCTGTCGGTTCCACCACAGGCGGCGAGAACCGGCGCGAGCAGGCCGATGACGGCCGGCAGCACCAAAGTCTTGCGGTTCATGCTCGGGTTTCTCCAGCTGTCGACTCCGTGTACCCGGCATGCAGGGGTGTCGCGGCGGGTCACGGGTAAGTGCGATGTTCTCGCGATGAGATTAGTCCGCGTCCGCAGGACGGTTCGAAGCGACCGGAGTTGAGGATCCATCACGCAGCGGAACCGGGCGCGGACACAACGAAAACCTGACGAGGGAAGGATTCGTGCACCGTCCCATCAATCGGGACACAAAGGTGCGTCCGGCGCCCCCGATCGAGGGGCGACAGCACACCGTGGGGCACCTGTCGACCCCCGGTTAAGTGGCGAACGTCACAAACTGAACGGTCTCGGGCGGTACCGGAATTCAGCCATCCGACACCTTCGAATTTCCCTGCGGAATTCTCGCGTTGTCGATGTTGCACGCTGGGTGAACGACGGGCGCATTTGCGTTGTCAGGCGGCCATGAGCCCGCGCAGAAATGCCAGATCGACCTCTTCGAGGGAGGTCACCACGGTGCGCCGGGTGGCCGGCGCGATGGGGACGATCGACGGTACGGCCACCACATGGCAGCCCGCGGCCTCCGCGGCGGCGACGCCGGTCGCCGTGTCCTCGACCACCGCGCACCTGGTCGGGTCGGCGCCGAGGCCGGCCGCGGCGAGCAGGTACGGGTCGGGGTGCGGCTTGGTGCGCTCCACCTCGTCACCGGCGACGGTCAGTGCGAAGTACTGGGGGCCCAGCGAGGTGAGCACGCGGTCGATGATGCGCCGGTGCGAGGCGGAGACCAGGGCCGTGGGGATCTCGTGCGCGGCCAGCTCGGCCAGCAGCCGGGCCGCTCCCGGCATCAGCGGCAGGGCGCGGTCGATACGGTCCTCGAAGCCCTGGTTGAGCAGCACCGTGAGCTCGGCGAGCGCGATGTCGGCGCCGGTGGCCTCGATCAGGAAGCCGGCGCTACGGGTCATGGGGCCGCCGACCACGACATGGCGCCAGGAGTCGTCGAGGGTGTGACCGAGGCCGGCGAAAATCTCGACCTCGACGTCCCACCAAAAGCCCTCCGTGTCCACCAGGGTGCCGTCCATGTCGAGGAGAACGGCCTGAAGGGCCGACCCATCGGCCGTGCGGGTTACTGGCGCGGGGACCGTGCTGGTCATCCTGGCGCACCTCCTTGAGGGGGCGACAGGCCGGCTCCCACTAAGGGAACCGGCCTGCGGTGGACCGTCCAGTGTACGACCTGCGACAGGGAAGCGCCTGGTTTATCCGCTGTGCCTCGGGGCACACCCGTAACACGCCGGGGGTGGCGTCAGCGTGCCCCTGACCTGCTGTCCGTCACCGTGCGTTGAAGTACTTCGCCTCCGGATGGTGGATGACGATCGCGTCCGTGGACTGCTCGGGGTGCAGCTGGAACTCCTCGGACAGGTGGACGCCGATGCGCTCGGGCTGGAGCAGGTCGGCGATCTTCGACCGGTCCTCCAGGTTCGGGCAGGCGCCGTAGCCCAGCGAGAAGCGGGCGCCCCGGTACTTCAGCGCGAACATGTCCTCGATGTCGGCGGGGTCGTCACCGGCGAAGCCCAGCTCGGAACGCACGCGCGCGTGCCAGTACTCGGCGAGCGCCTCGGCCAACTGCACGGACAGACCGTGCAGTTCGAGGTAGTCGCGGTAGGCGTTCGCCTCGAACATCCGGGCCGTCTCCTCACCGATCCGCGAGCCGACGGTGACGACCTGGAGGCCCACGACGTCCGTCTCGCCGGACTCCTGCGGGCGGAAGAAGTCCGCGAGGCACAGCCGGCGGCCGCGGCGCTGGCGCGGGAAGGTGAAGCGGGTGCTTTCGTTGCCGTGCTCGTCCAGCAGGATCAGGTCGTCGTCCTTGGACACGCACGGGAAGTAGCCGTAGACGACGGCCGCTTCGAGCAGGTTGTCCGTCTGGAGCTTGTCGAGCAGTCCGCGCAGCCGCGGGCGGCCCTCGGTCTCGACGAGTTCCTGGTACGACGGCCCGTCTCCGGTGCGGGTCTCCTTGAGGCCCCACTGGCCCTTGAAGAGGGCGCCCTCGTCGAGCCAGGAGGCGTACTCCTTGAGCTGGATGCCCTTGATGACGCGGGTGCCCCAGAACGGCGGCTCGGGGACCGGGTTGTCGGTGGCGACGTCGGAGCGGACGTGGCCTTCCTCGGGCCGCTCGTCCAGTACGGCGGCGGTGGCGGCGCTCCTGACGCGGCGCTGCTTGAGCTCGGGCAGCTTCGCGCCGGGCACCCCGCGCTTGACGCCGATGAGGGCGTCCATCAGACGCAGGCCCTCGAACGCGTCGCGGGCGTAGCGGACTTCGCCCTGGTAGATCTCGTGCAGGTCCTGCTCGACGTACGCGCGGGTGAGGGCGGCACCGCCGAGGATGACGGGGTAATTCGCCGACAGGCCGCGCTGGTTGAGCTCCTCCAGGTTCTCCTTCATGATCACCGTGGACTTGACCAGGAGGCCGGACATGCCGATGACGTCGGCGCGGTGTTCCTCGGCCGCCTCCAGGATCGCGGAGACGGGCTGCTTGATGCCCAGGTTGACGACGTTGTAGCCGTTGTTGGACAGGATGATGTCCACGAGGTTCTTGCCGATGTCGTGGACGTCGCCGCGCACGGTGGCCAGCACGATGGTGCCCTTGCCCTCGGCGTCCGACTTCTCCATGTGCGGTTCGAGGTAGGCGACCGCGGTCTTCATGACCTCGGCGGACTGGAGCACGAACGGCAGCTGCATCTGGCCGGAGCCGAACAGCTCGCCGACGACCTTCATGCCGTCCAGGAGGGTCTCGTTGACGATGTCGAGGGCGGGGCGGTCCTGGAGGGCCGCGTCGAGGTCGGCCTCCAGGCCGTTCTTCTCGCCGTCGATGATGCGGCGCTTGAGGCGCTCGTCCAGCGGCAGGGCGGCGAGTTCCTCGGCCTTGCCGGCCTTGAGGGACTTGGCGGTGGCCCCCTCGAACAGGGCCATGAGCTTCTGCAGCGGGTCGTAACCCTCGGCGCGACGGTCGTAGACGAGGTCGAGGGCGGTCTGGACCTCTTCCTCGGTGAAGCGGGCGATCGGGAGGATCTTCGACGCGTGGACGATCGCCGAATCCAGACCCGCCTTGACGCATTCGTCGAGGAAGACGGAGTTGAGCAGGATGCGGGCGGCCGGGTTGAGGCCGAAGGAGATGTTGGACAGACCGAGGGTGGTCTGGACGTCCGGGTGGCGGCGCTTGAGCTCGCGGATCGCCTCGATGGTGGCGATGCCGTCGCCCCTGGACTCTTCCTGACCGGTGCAGATGGTGAAGGTCAGGGTGTCGATGAGGATGTCCGACTCGTGGATGCCCCAGTTCGTCGTCAGGTCCTCGATGAGCCGCTCGGCGATGGCGACCTTGTGCTCCGGGGTGCGGGCCTGGCCCTCCTCGTCGATGGTGAGGGCGATCAGGGCGGCGCCGTGCTCCTGGGCGAGCTTGGTGACCTTCGCGAAGCGGGACTCGGGGCCGTCGCCGTCCTCGTAGTTGACGGAGTTGATGACCGCGCGGCCGCCGAGCTTCTCCAGGCCGGCCTGGATGACGGGGACCTCGGTGGAGTCCAGCACGATCGGCAGCGTGGAGGCGGTGGCGAAGCGGCCGGCCAGCTCCTCCATGTCGGCGACGCCGTCGCGGCCGACGTAGTCCACGCACAGGTCGAGCATGTGCGCGCCCTCGCGGATCTGCTCGCGCGCCATCTCCACGCAGTCGTCCCAGCGGGCGCCCAGCATGGCCTCGCGGAACTTCTTCGAGCCGTTGGCGTTGGTGCGCTCGCCGATGGCCAGGTAGGAGGTGTCCTGGCGGAACGGGACCGTCTGGTAGAGGGAGGCGGCGCCGGGCTCTGGGCGCGGGCTGCGCTCGGACGGGGTGAGGTCACGGACGCGGTCGACGACCTGGCGCAGATGCTCGGGGGTGGTGCCGCAGCAGCCGCCGATCAGGGAGAGGCCGTAGTCGAGTACGAAGTTCTCCTGGGCGTCGGCCAGGCCCTCGGGGCCGAGGGGGAAGTGCGCGCCGTCCTTGGTGAGGATGGGCAGACCGGCGTTCGGCATGCACAGCAGCGGGATGCGGGAGTGCCGGGTGAGATAGCGCAGGTGCTCGCTCATCTCGGCCGGACCCGTGGAACAGTTCAGGCCGATCATGTCGATGCCGAGCGGTTCCAGCGCGGTGAGGGCGGCGCCGATCTCGGAGCCGAGCAGCATCGTGCCGGTCGTCTCGAACGCCATCGAGACCAGCAGGGGCACGTCGGTGCCGGTGGCCTCCATGGCGCGGCGGGCGCCGAGGACGGAGGCCTTGGTCTGGAGGAGGTCCTGGGTGGTCTCGACGATCAGGGCGTCGGAGCCGCCGGCGAGCAGGCCCTCGGCGTTGGCCTGGTAGCCGTCGCGAATGGTGGTGTAGCCGACGTGGCCGAGGGTGGGCAGCTTGGTGCCGGGGCCGACGGAGCCGAGGACCCAGCGGGGGCGGCCGTCGCGGGCGGCGTACTCGTCGGCCACCTCGCGGGCGATGCGGGCGCCGGACTCGGACAGTTCGTGCACACGGTCGGCGATCTCGTACTCGGCCGCGGCGGTGTGGTTGGACCCGAAGGTGTTGGTCTCGACGCAGTCGACGCCCACCGCGAAGTACGCGTCGTGCACGGAGCGGACGATGTCGGGGCGGGTCAGGTTCAGGATCTCGTTACAGCCCTCAAGATTCTCGAAGTCCTCGAGGGTGGGGTCCTGGGCCTGCAACATGGTGCCCATCGCTCCGTCGGCGACCACCACACGGGTGGCGAGTGCCTCACGGAGCGCGGACACACGGGTCCGGCTGTCGGCGGAAGGGGTCGGTGGCAACGAGGCCATGAAAGGGCTCCCTGGAGTGCGACGGCTGTCGGCTTTGCACCCCTCACGGAACGGTCCGTGGCGGGCGCACGCCGCCAGCGTAACCGGGACCGCGCGGAAGTGGTCAGGCAGTCCACGACGCGGGACGAGGATGACGCCAGGGTCGATCTCCGGCCACAGGTGCGGCAACACAAGTGAACGGATGCTGACCGACCATTAGCGGGAGGTCGGCATCGACCGGTAGTGTTCGACATTGCCGAACGGCGGCAGCGACGTCGCAGGGTCGACGGTCGTAAGGGGACGGAGGCAGCACGGCGATGGCACGGAACATCCAGTCGCTCGAACGGGCGGCCGCGATGCTGAGGCTTCTCGCGGGCGGCGAGCGACGCCTCGGCCTGTCGGACATCGCCTCCTCGCTGGGCCTCGCCAAGGGCACCGCCCACGGCATCCTGCGCACCCTCCAGCAGGAGGGCTTCGTCGAGCAGGACGACGCCTCCGGGCGCTATCAGCTGGGCGCCGAGCTGCTGCGCCTGGGCACGACCTATCTGGACGTGCACGAGCTGCGGGCGCGCGCCCTGGTCTGGACGGACGACCTGGCCCGCTCCAGCGGGGAGAGCGTCTATCTGGGCGTTCTGCACCAGCAGGGCGTCCTGATCGTCCACCACGTCTTCCGCCCCGACGACAGCCGGCAGGTGCTGGAGATCGGCGCCATGCAGCCGCTGCACTCCACGGCGCTGGGCAAGGTCCTGTCGGCGTACGACCCGGTCGCGCACAGCGAGGCGATCGAGGCCGACCGCAAGGCGTTCACCGACCGCACGACGTGCGAGCTGGACGGCTTCGAGCACATCCTCGACATGACACGCGCGCGTGGGTACGCCGCCGACGTCGAGGAGACCTGGGAGGGCGTCGCCTCCGTCGCCGCCCCCATCCACGACCGGCGCCGCATGCCGGTCGGCGCTGTCGGCATCACCGGCGCCGTGGAACGGCTGTGCCGGGACGGGGAGCTGCAGCCCGAGCTGATCGCGGCTGTGCGGGACTGCGCCCGCGCGGTGTCGCGGGATCTGGGCGCCGGGCGTTTCTGAGCGCCGGAGCGCCGCGTGGGACGAGTAGGTACCGACCGGAACGTCACAGGACGTTCCGGTCATCGGCATATCCATACATAGCCGACTGAATCGCCCGCCCGGAACACACCGTGTTCTCTACGCGGCAGTAGGTGTCCGGCTCGACGGTGTCGATAAATCAACACGCCCGATAACGATCGAGCATTCGATAACAGGACCCTTGACGCGCGCCTTACACCGGGGCAAGCTCCCGTCCATCGGTCGGCATTGTCGAACACCTACCGGCAATACGCGCTAGAGTGTGACAGTGCCAAGGGCCGGCAATCGCTCTCACCCCCGAGGGCAACGCGAACCACCGGAAGGGACCCGGGGTTCGGGCTTTCCCTGGACGAAGGACAAAGGAGTCGCGGGTGTCCAGCTCCGACATCTTCATCGGCGAGACCATCGGTACCGCCATACTCATCCTGCTCGGCGGAGGCGTCTGCGCCGCCGTCACGCTGAAGGCCTCCAAGGCCCGCAACGCCGGCTGGCTCGCCATCACCTTCGGGTGGGGCTTCGCAGTGCTCACGGCGGTCTACACCTCGGCGCCGCTGTCCGGCGCCCATCTGAACCCGGCCGTGACCGTCGCGCTCGCGATCAAGGACAACGACTGGAGCAACGTTCCGACGTACTTCGCCGGACAGTTCCTGGGCGCCATGATCGGTGCGGCCCTGGTCTGGGTCGCCTACTACGGCCAGTTCCACGCCCACCTCACCGACAAGGAGATCGTCGGCGGTCCGGGCGCGCAGGCCACGGCGGCCAAGGCCGTCGAGGCCCAGGAGAAGGGCGCAGGACCGGTCCTGGGCATCTTCTCCACCGGCCCCGAGATCCGGAACGTGGCGCAGAACCTCGCCACGGAGATCATCGGCACGGTCGTGCTGGTGCTCGCGGTCCTCACGCAGGGCCTGAACGACAGCGGCAAGGGCCTGGGCACCCTGGGGGCCCTCATCACCGCACTCGTCGTCGTCTCGATCGGTCTGTCCCTCGGCGGCCCGACCGGCTACGCGATCAACCCGGCCCGAGACCTCGGTCCGCGCATCGTGCACGCCCTTCTGCCGCTGCCCAACAAGGGTGGCTCCGACTGGGGCTACGCCTGGATCCCGGTGGTCGGTCCGCTCATCGGCGGCGCCATCGCGGCAGGCATCTACAACGTCGCGTTCGCATAGCGAGAGTGAGCTTCACCCATCCGGGTGAGGTGCACCGAAACTCTCAGCACGCGCCGTACGTAAAGCCCCATAACCACGGAACTTCCAGGAGCACACAGTGACCGACGCCCACACCGCCGGGCCCTTCATCGCCGCGATCGACCAGGGCACCACCTCCAGCCGCTGCATCGTCTTCGACCGGGACGGCCGTATCGTCTCCGTCGACCAGAAGGAGCACGAGCAGATCTTCCCGAAGCCGGGCTGGGTCGAGCACAACGCCGTCGAGATCTGGACCAACGTCCAGGAGGTCGTCGCCGGAGCCATCGCCAAGGCCGGCATCACCCGCGACGACATCAAGGCCATCGGCATCACCAACCAGCGCGAGACCACCGTGCTGTGGGACAAGAACACCGGTGAGCCCGTCCACAACGCCATCGTCTGGCAGGACACCCGCACCGACGCGCTCTGCAAGGAGCTCGGCCGCAATGTCGGGCAGGACCGCTTCCGCCGCGAGACCGGTCTCCCCCTCGCCTCCTACTTCGCCGGTCCCAAGGCCCGCTGGCTGCTGGACAACGTCGAGGGCCTCAAGGAGCGCGCCGAGGCCGGCGACATCCTCTTCGGCACCATGGACACCTGGGTCATCTGGAACCTGACCGGTGGTGTCAACGGCGGCAAGCACGTCACCGACGTCACCAACGCCTCCCGCACCATGCTGATGAACCTCCACACCATGGAGTGGGACGACAAGATCGCCGAGTCGATCGGCGTGCCGCTGCAGATCCTGCCCGAGATCCGGTCCTCCGCCGAGGTCTACGGCGAGGTCACCGGCGGCAAGCTGGGCGACCTGCTCGGCGGCATCCCGGTCGCCTCCGCGCTCGGCGACCAGCAGGCGGCCCTGTTCGGCCAGACCTGCTTCTCCGAGGGCGAGGTCAAGTCCACCTACGGCACCGGCACCTTCATGGTGATGAACACCGGTGACAAGATCATCAACTCCTACGCCGGTCTGCTGACCACGGTCGGCTACAAGATCGGCGAGCAGCCGACGGTGTACGCCCTGGAGGGCTCGATCGCCGTCACCGGTTCGCTGGTGCAGTGGATGCGCGACCAGATGGGCCTGATCTCCACCGCCGCCGAGATCGAGACGCTCGCGCTCTCGGTCGAGGACAACGGCGGCGCCTACTTCGTACCGGCCTTCTCCGGCCTGTTCGCCCCGCACTGGCGCTCCGACGCCCGCGGTGTGATCGCCGGCCTGACCCGGTACGTCACCAAGGCGCACCTCGCGCGTGCCGTCCTGGAGGCGACCGCGTGGCAGACGCGGGAGATCGCCGACGCCATGGTCAAGGACTCCGGCGACGAGCTGGTGGCCCTGAAGGTCGACGGCGGCATGACCTCCAACAACCTGCTGATGCAGACCCTCTCGGACGTCCTGGACGCACCCGTGGTGCGCCCGATGGTCGCCGAGACCACCTGCCTCGGCGCCGCCTACGCCGCCGGTCTCGCCGTCGGCTTCTGGTCCAGCACCGACGAACTGCGCGCCAACTGGCGCCGGGCCGCCGAGTGGACCCCCCACATGGACGCGGACACCCGCGACCGTGAGTACAAGAACTGGCTCAAGGCCGTCGAGCGGACCATGGGCTGGATCGAGGACGACGAGAGCTGACGAGAGCCCTCGAAAGCTCTGAAGCTCTGATGAGGAGTAAGAACCCGACATGACCAGTCAGTCCACCCTGAGTTCCGTGCCTGCCCTGGGGACGCGCCCGGCCTCCGGCTCCAACCCGAGCCGAGCCGAGACCCGGGAGCAGCTCTCCAAGGCGTCGTACGACCTCCTCGTGATCGGCGGCGGCATCCTGGGCATCTCCACCGCCTGGCACGCCGCGCAGTCCGGCCTCAGGGTGGCACTGGTCGACGCCGGCGACTTCGCCGGCGCCACCTCCTCCGCCTCCTCCAAGCTGCTCCACGGCGGTCTGCGCTACCTGCAGACCGGCGCCGTGAAGCTGGTGGCGGAGAACCACTTCGAGCGCCGTGCGGTCTCCCGCCAGGTGGCCCCCCACCTGGCGAACCCGCTCACGTTCTACCTCCCCGTGTACAAGGGCGGGCCGCACGGCGCCGCGAAGCTCGGGGCGGGCGTCTTCGCCTACTCCGCGCTCTCCGCGTTCGGTGACGGCGTCGGTCACCTCCTGTCCCCCGCCAAGGCGGCGCAGGACGTGCCCGAGCTGCGCACCGACAACCTCAAGGCCGTGGCCGTGTACGGCGACGACCAGATGAACGACGCGCGCATGGCGCTGATGACGGTCCGCGGGGCCGTCGAGTCCGGCGCGGTCGTACTCAACCACGCCGAGGTGACCGGCCTGCGCTTCACCAAGGGCCGGGTCACCGGCGCGGACCTGCGGGACCGCGTGTCCGGTGACGAGTTCGGCGTCAACGCCCGTCTCGTGCTGAACGCGACCGGGCCGTGGGTCGACCACCTGCGCAAGATGGAGGACCCGAACGCCGCGCCGTCGATCCGTCTGTCGAAGGGCGCGCACCTGGTCCTGAAGCGGACGGCGCCCTGGAAGGCGGCGCTCGCGACCCCGATCGACAAGTACCGCATCACGTTCGCCCTTCCCTGGGAGGACATGCTGCTCCTCGGCACCACGGACGAGGAGTTCGAGGGCGACCCGGCGGACGTCGCGGTCAACGACAAGGACATAACCCAGATCCTGGACGAGGCCGCGTTCTCGATCCGGGACCAGCAGCTGGACCGCGACCTCATCACGTACTCCTTCGCGGGCCTGCGCGTGCTGCCGGGCGGCCCCGGTGACACCGCGAAGGCCAAGCGCGAGACGGTCGTGACCGAGGGCCGGGGCGGCATGCTGTCCGTCGCGGGCGGCAAGTGGACCACCTTCCGGCACATCGGCCGCACGATCATGAAGAAGCTGGAGGCCCTGCCGGGTCACCCGCTGGGCGACGACTTCGAGCCGATCGCCTCGCTGCCGAAGAAGCTGCCGCTGCCGGGCATCGCCAACCCGCGCGCGGTCGCGCACCGTCTGCTGACCGACCGTCCGGCGCCGGGTCCGCGCATGGCGGCCGACACCGCCAAGCACCTGGCCACGCACTACGGTTCGCTGGCCTTCGACATCGCCCGCATCGCCAACGAGAACCCGGAGCTGGGCGAGCGCGTCCACCCGGACGCCCCGGAGATCTGGGCCCAGGTCGTCTACGCCCGGGACAGCGAGTGGGCCGAGACGCAGGACGACGTGCTGCGCCGCCGTACGACGCTGACGATCCGCGGTCTTGCGACGGACGACGTCCGGGCGAAGGTGCAGGACCTGCTCGACAAGAAGTGACCTCGCACGCGCCGCGGGCGGTTTCCGCCGGATGAGCCTCCCGCGGCGCATGGTTCGGCCCACTCCCCTGACCAGGCCGGACCACACGAGGGCGGCCCCTTCCGCACCGGGGCCGGCCACGAACGAAAGGGGCGGCTCCTCGCCGATGGAGCCGCCCCTTTCGCATGCCGTGCAACGGCGGGATGTCCGGCGCTCGTCACCGCGGCTAAGGTCCCGCACATGGAGGACCTGCGCGTGCGCGTCGCCACGCCCGCGGACGGCGAGGTGATCGCCACTGTGCTCACCGACTCCTGGGGCGGCACGCTGATGGTCGGGCACTCGACGGTGTACGACGCCCTCGAACTGCCGGCGCTGCTGGCCGAGCGGGACGGCGAGGTGGTGGGTCTGCTCACCTACGCGCTGGGCCGGGACGGCCTGGAGGTCGTCACCGTCGACGCGAGGGTGCCGCGCATCGGCGTGGGCAGCGCCCTGCTCGCGGCGGCCGCCGAGACCGCCCGGGACGCCGGCGCCGAGCGGGTGTGGCTGGTCACCACGAACGACAACCTGGACGCCCTGCGCTTCTACCAGCGGCGCGGCATGCGCATCGTCGACGTCTCGCCGGGCGCCGTGGACGCGGCACGGTCCCTCAAGCCGTCGATTCCGGCGACGGGCGCCTACGGCATCCCGCTGCACGACGAGATCACCCTCGAACTGCGCCTGTGACCCGGTCGCGCCGGAGCCGTGCTCAGGGAAGCAGCGCCTCGGCGAGCCGCCTCCAGTGCGGCAGCGAGGTTCCGCCCGGCTCGGTGCCGATCACCTGGACGGCGACATGGTCGGCCCCCGCCTCGACATGGGCCCGGAGCTTGGCCGCGATCGTGTCCACGTCTCCCCAGAACACCAGGTCGTCCACGAGGCGGTCGCTGCCGCCGCCCCCGATCTCCGCGTCCGGGTAGCCCAGCCTGCGGAACTTGGCGACGTTGTAGGGGGTGTCGAGGTACGGCCCGAGATGCTCGCGTGCTGTCGCGCGGGCCTTGGCGGGGTCGGTTTCGAACAGCACCGGGTGCTCGACGCCGAGGAAGGCGTCCGGCCCGAGGATCTCCCTGGCTCCGGCGGTGTGGGCGGTGTTGACGTGGTAGGTGTGGGCGCCGAGGGAGCGCTCCCGGGCCAGGTCGAGCATCTTGGGGCCGTACGCGGCCAGGACCCGGCGTACCGGGGACCTCGGCGCGGGGTTGGGTGACTTCTCGGTGAGCGCGTCCAGTTCGTCGAGGTACTCGGCCATCGCCGCCAGGGGTTTGACGCCGGGCCTGCGCAGGCCGCCGAAGCCGAGGCCGAGCAGATGCCGGTCCGGGTAGGCGTCGGCCAGCAGGGTGCTCGCGCCATGGGTCGCCCGGGCCTCGCGCGCCCAGATCTGCGCGATGCCGTTCACGACGTGCAGCTGCTCGGTGGCGGCGAGGAGAGCGCCTGCCTGGGTGAGCGCCTCGCGCCCGCCCACTTCGGGGAACCACACCGCGCGCCAGCCCCGTTCCTCCAGTTCCTGGACCGAGTCGCGTACCTGTGTGGCCGGCTGGTGCTCGAAGTCGAAGGTGTAGATGCCGAAGGTTCCCAGGTTCATCATGGATCGAAATATCGCAGATTCTCGATATGAAGCGCAACGGACATGCCGGCGCGTGGCGTATTCCAACCTCTAGAGGGTTTGGCCGAGTTGGGTGAGCAGCCCGGCGATGCGCTCCTCGTCGCGCCGGTAGTGGGTCCACTTGCCCACCCGGGTCGCCCGTACCAGCCCCGCCCGCTGCAGCTCCGCCAGATACGCCGACACCGTCGACTGGGCCAGCCCCGCCTTGGCCTGGATATGGCTCACGCACACCCCGACGGTCGCGGGATCCGCGATGGCCCGGTCCATGGGGAAGTGCCTCTCGGGCTCACGCAGCCACAGCAGCAGCTGCAGGCGCACCGGGTTCGACAACGCCCGCAGGGCGCTGACCAGGTCGGGGTCCGGTGAGGTCGCTGCGTCGGCCATGGATCCGGAGTATAGGTCGACCGTTCTCCTTACCCCGCATAATGGCGAGAGACATCGGATGTCTCTCACGACATCCTGAACGACTGGGAGGCCGGCCATGGCAGTCACCGACGAGGCGATCGAGAAGATCAAGGGCATGATCGTCTCCGGCGCGCTGCGCCCCGGCGACCGACTCCCCCGGGAGAGCGAACTGGCCGCCGAACTGGGGCTGTCCCGCAACTCGCTGCGGGAGGCCGTGCGCGCCCTGTCGCTGATCCGGATCCTGGACGTTCGCCAGGGCGACGGCACGTACGTCACGAGCCTGGATCCGCAACTGCTGCTGGAGGCACTGAGCTTCGTCGTCGACTTCCATCGCGACGACACGGTGCTGGAGTTCCTCGCCGTACGCCGCATCCTGGAGCCGGCGGCCACGGCGATGGCCGCGTCCCGCATCAGCGAGCAGCAACTGAGCGCGCTGTCCAACCAGTTGGACAAGCTCGGCGACGCCCCGTCGGTGGAGGAACTCGTCGCCTGCGACCTGGAGTTCCACCGGGGCATCGTGCAGAGCTCGGGCAACTCGGTCCTGTGCTCGCTCCTGGACGGCCTGTCCGGACCGACGACACGGGCGCGCATCTGGCGGGGGCTGACCCAGGAGGACGCGGTCAGCCGGACCCTGCACGAGCACCGGGCGATCCTGGCGGCGCTGCGGGACCGGGACGCGGAGGCGGCGCGGTCGTGGGCGACGGTCCACATCGCGAGCGTGGAGCAGTGGCTGCGCTCCACGCTGTGATCTACGGCTCGGACTCGGCCAGTCGGTGCTGCAACTCGATGTGGCGGAACTGGTGGACGGCGCCGGTGCGGCGCAGGACGCCGCGGTGTTCATGGGCGTCGGCGACGAAGGCCATGAGGTCGAAGGGCACCTTGGCGCGCAGGGCGAGATAGCAGCGGGCGACCGCGTAGCGGCTCCAGGCCGACTGACGGATCCCGATGGCCAGCCCGGTCAGCAAGGAGGGGACCAGCCCGACCGCGTACGCCCAGGGCCGGCTCTCGGCGGTGGCCGCGCCCCACACCCCGGTCGACCCCCAGAGAGTGGCGCACCAGCCCTGGGTGCCGATCACCAGGGCGCCGAGGACCACCGCCGTCAGGACGCAGGTGCCCAGGGTGCGCCGGTCGTTGGCCAGGAGGGCGCGGCCCTCGAAGCCGGCGCCGAGATCGACCGGGACCGTCCGCAGACCGTTCAGGAGCACACAGGCCACCGCGAAGACCGCGCCGACCTGGAGCGCCGCCCAGCCGGCCGCGACGGGTTCGGCGGGCGCGATGTACACCTGGACCGAGCCGCCCGACAGGACATCGGCGAGCAGTCCCTCCAGCAGGATGCTGCCCCCGAGCAGCAGTCCGCCCAGCAGGCCCCTGCCCACACCGCGGGGGCTCCAGTGCCAGCGCACCCGGGTCACGGGGCAGGCGGGATCCGTCCCCACGTCGTCCCTGCCGACGACCGCCGCGGTCACTCCGTAGATCAGCGCGCTGACGGTTCCGCAGGCGTTGTCGAAGGACAGCCCGTAGCAGATCGCGGCGGCGAATCCCGTCGCCGGAAGCCGCCAGTCCCAGTCGGCGGGCCACCGCAGGCCGGTCCTGCCGCCGATGGCGAAGCCCGGGATGATCACCCCGACGAGCGCCAGCGCACCTCCGTCGGCCAGGCGGTGCAGCACGAGGTCGAGCGGTACGTCGGGGGCGACCGCCGCCACACACAGCAGCGCGGCCACGATGCCCGCGGCGAGGCCGCCCGCCAGCCCGCCGCAGATCCCGGCCGCCACGACTCCGAGCCCTCCGCGCTCCTCCCACTGCGGCGACGACTGCAACTGCGGGACGAAAAAGTGGCTCACCTCCATGATCACGCCCTCGACCAGCCACCCCAGCGCGCCCAGCAGTGCACCGGCCAGCACCTTGGGCAGGACGGCCGGCACGGCATGGCCGAGCTTCCACCAGGCCACCTCGGCCGCGCCGTCCACTCCCCGCTCCATGTACCGCGCCAGAAACCGCAACGCACCCCGCGCCTCGGCCACGGTCCACCGACACGGCCGTCCCGGATGCGGTCGGTAGGCGGCGTCGACGAAGGAGTCGAGCAGGTGGTGCTCCACGGCCGTCCGCGTCGGGCACCGCAGCAGCCCGCCGGGATCCGGCAGCCGGGTGCCGCCCTCCCCCGGCCGCGGGTTGTAGACGGTCCGCGCCAGCGACACCATCAGCGGGCTCGTGAGCGCCCGTGCCACCGGCGCGTCCGTCCCCAGCACCGCGACCACAGGCTCCCAACGCCGCGCCGCCGGCGTACCGGCCCCGCCCGCGTCCCGCAGCAGATAGTCGGCGACGTCCGAGGCGTCCAGCGGCTCTAGCTCGATCCCCGCCATCCCCGTCAACCGCGCCGGCACGCCCGTAGTGGGCCGCAGCGCCGCCCGGTACTCCGCCGGCCTGCTCGACAGCACCAGCCCGCACCCGTACGGGAGCGCCTCACCGATCCGGTGCAGGGCCGACGCGCTCATCGCGGCGGGCAGTTCGTCGAAGCCGTCGAGTACGGGCAGCACCAGGCGCCGGTCCAGCAGTATCCCGGCAAGCGTCGTCCCCCCGTACTCCCCCGGCGCCGGCCCGCCGAGCTCGGCGTGGTCCTGCACCAGCTTCCGCTCCATCCAGCCCCGCAGATCCACGGCCGTCGGATCCCAGGAGGCCAGGGGAAAGAGCACCGGCACCGGTTCGCCCGCGGTCCGGTCCTCGACCAGTGCGAGCAGCAGCCGCACCAGCAGCAGCGTCTTCCCCGACCCCGGCGCCCCCAGCACGAGCAGCCGCCGGTCGGGCACGCGGTCCGCGAAGAGGGCGCCGATCTGCGCGTCGCGGCCCGCGAGCCCCTGCGTCACCTCGGCCAGTCCGGCGTCGGCACCCCGCCAGGACACCGGCAGCGGATACGGGTCCGCCAGCCGCCGCGCCCGCGCCTCCGCCTCCCACTGCCGTCGTACGGCGACGGCGAGCCGGTCGGCGACCGCGCCGGGGTCCGTCGGTGCGGACGCCGCCTCGGCGCGATCCGCCCGATAGGCGCTCCACGCCAGATAGGCGCCCGCCAGCGTCGGCAGCAGCGCGGCGACCACGGCCGCCGGGTCCTCGACGCGCGGGGCGACCAGCAGCGCCCCCAGCGTCCCCACGCCGCACAGCGTCAGATACACGATCCCGACGCGCCGTACGCGTGACCTGGGGGCAACTCCGCTCACCCGACGAAGAGTTGCGCAGCCGCTGCCCCGCGCGGAGCCGATTCCGGCCGCGGCCACACGAGTGGGTGACGGGTCGGACGCACCCGGCCCGATGCTGCCCGGCCCTGACCACCGCACTCACCCGCCCGGGACACAGATCGGATGACTCCAGGGTGTTCCGGGGTGGCGAACGGGGCAGTGATCCGTTCACTGCCCCGTGCAAGGGGGCTGCGGGCGCCCCCGCCGCACGCCGTAAGGTTGGTTCGTCAGGCGAGGGCACGTCGGAAGGAGGCGCTGGGTGATCGAGCTCGAGGGGGTTCCCGAGCTGATCGACCCGGTCATGGTGGCCGCGTTCGAGGGCTGGAACGATGCCGGCGACGCCGCCTCCACCGCGGTCGCGCATCTGGACAGAGAGTGGAAGGGCGAGGTGTTCGCGGCGCTGGACGCCGAGGACTACTACGACTTCCAGGTGAACCGCCCCACGGTGTGGATGGACGCGGGCGTCCGCAAGATCACGTGGCCGACGACCCGCCTCTCGGTGGTCCGGGTCGGCGGCGAGAAGCCGCGCGATCTCGTACTCGTCCGAGGTATCGAACCGTCCATGCGCTGGCGCTCGTTCTGCAACGAGCTGCTCGGCTTCGCGCACGAGCTGGGCGTGGAGCTGGTGGTCATCCTGGGCGCCCTGCTCGGCGACACCCCGCACACGCGTCCGGTCCCGATCAGCGGCACCACGTCCGACCCGGACCTGGCCCGCCGCATGGACCTGGAGGAGACCAAGTACGAGGGCCCGACGGGCATCGTCGGCGTCCTCCAGGAGGCGTGCACGCACGCGGGCGTACCGGCCGTCAGCCTCTGGGCCGCCGTACCGCACTACGTCTCGCAGCCGCCCAACCCGAAGGCGACGCTGTCCCTGCTCAACCGGCTCGAGGACCTGATCGACGTACGGATCCCGCTGGGCGAGCTGCCCGAGGACGCGCGTGCCTGGCAGGTCGGTGTGGACCAGTTGGCGGCCGAGGACAGCGAGGTCGCGGAGTACGTGCAGACGCTGGAGGAGGCCCGCGACACCGCGGAGCTGCCGGAGGCGTCGGGCGAGGCCATCGCGCGCGAGTTCGAGCGGTATCTGCGGCGCCGGGACGGCGGCCCGTCACCCGGCGACCGTACGCGTCCGCCGATGCCCCCGAAGCCGAGCGGCAAGGACGACGACGAGGACGCGTCGGAGGACTGAGGCTCTCGGAGCCGGACTGAGGGCGGTGCGCCGTGATGCGCACCGCCCTCAGCCATGCCTCAGGTCACGTAGGTCACGCCGGCACGGAGATCACGTCGTACGTCGTCTCCGGCGTCGGCGTGGTGGTGAAGCGCGCGTTGGGCAGGTAGAGCCGGCCGTTGTCCGCGGCCACCGTGGTCGGGACGTCGAACAGCGGGTCGGTGATACGGCGCTGGAGGACGCCGCTGCGGCCGTCGGCGGCGAGGCGGAACACGTCGATGGCGTTCTGCCGGTTCTGCACGACGTACAGCGTCCGCCCGGTCAGCAGCAGGCCGTCGCCGTTGGTGAGGGGTGCCGCGTCGCCGAGGTCCACGCGTTCGGTGACGCCGGTGCGCGGGTTCACCCGGTGCAGGCCGCCGACCCCGGACTGCACGACCAGCAGCGCGGAGCCGTCGGGGGTGGCCGTGATGCCGTTGGCGTTGACGACCTCGCCGGCGACCTGGCTCCAGTCGCCGCTCAGGGTGAGCGTCACGACCTCGCCCGCGCCGGGCAGTTCGCCGTGCCGGCCGAGCGGCAGGGCGTACAGCGCGGGCTGGAAGGAGTCGGTGAACCAGGCCGTGCGCGGGGTGAGGAACACGTCGTTGGCGAAGGTCGGGGTCGCCGTGGTCAGGACGTAGGAGGCGAGGATCGCGCCGGTGCGGGCGTCCACGACGCGGGCGCCCTGGCCGCGCCCGGCGACGAACAGGCGTCCCCGGTGGTCGAGTTTGAGGCCGACCGAGGGCGTACCCGGGCCGGCGGAGATGATGCCGCCCTCGCCGGTGCGCAGGTCGGCGCGGTAGATGGAGCCGTCGCCGAGCGAGCCGAGGTAGGCGTACGGTCCGCCGCCGATGGTGATGCCCTCCGGGCGGAAGCCGTTCGGGAGGTGGATCACGGTGGGCCGGCGCTTTCCGGCCGCCGCCGCGGGGGTGCCGGCGGTGCCGACAAGCACGGCGCCTGCGGTGGCGGCGGTGGCGGCGCCGGCCGTGAGGAGTCTGCGGCGGGTCAAGTGAGGTGCGAAGGAGCGGTGTTCGGGGGCCACTGGGCGTCCTTCCGCGGACAGGACCGGCCAACAGCTGGTCCAACGGTCAACTGACTCCTCCACCCCACCACACGCCGGGCGCCTCCGCAGCCGTGGGCGGACTGTCGACAGGGTCTGGACAGCAGCTGGCCGGATTATGCCGTGACATCTGTTTCTGGACGGATTGCACACGTTGCCCAGTTCAACTTGTTGCCAAACCCCCTTCGCGAAATCGCTCTGGACGGACCGCGCCGCGCGTGCTTGGTTGTCACCCGAAGGCGCGCCGCACCACCCGCACTTGGCAACCCCAGGACCGAAGGGAGCGGCAGACGATGACGGACCAGGCAGAACCGGCGCAGAGCCCGGGAACGGCCGGGCCGGGGCCCGACGGAGCGGGATTCACCTATCGAGGAGCCGAGCGGGAACTGATCGTCGTCGCCCGTCCCGAGGCCCGGCTGCGTGCCCACACAGAGGGCGTACGGTCGGTCGCGGGCGCCGATGTCTCCGCCCTCAACATGTTCCTCAGTGACGAACAACTCACCCTGGAGCCGCTGTTCGGCGGCGAGGAGCGGCTTCAGCAGGCGACGGTCGCGCAGGAGGTGCCCGACCTGGCGCTGTTCTACCGGGTGCGCGGCGGGGAGCGCCGCACCGAGGAACTGCGGGCGCGTATCGCCGCGTTGCCCGGGATCGACACGGCGTATGTGAAGCCGGGCGCGGTGCCGGCCTCCGTCGGACACGTCGGGGAGGGCAGCGGGCGCCTGAAGGAGGGCGCGCCGGTCACGCCCGACTACAGCGGACGGCAGGGCTATCTGCGGCCCGCGCCCGAGGGCGTCGACGCCCACTGGGCCTGGCAGCGGCCCGGCGGCGCCGGTCAGGGCGTGACCGTGATCGACGTGGAGGGCTCCTGGCAGCTGGGCCACGAGGACCTGGCCGGCAAGCTGGCCGGTGTCGTCGTCGGCACCCCGCTGACGGACCTGGCCTGGCGCAACCACGGCACCGCCGTGATCGGGGTGATCGGCGGCGACCGGGGCGAGTTCGGCGTCACCGGCATCGTGCCGGAGACGGTGACCGCGGCCGCGTCCTTCCAGAGCCTCGGCACGGCGGCCGCGATCCAGGCGGCGGCCGACCGGCTGGGCCCCGGCGACATCGTGCTGGTCGAACTCCACCGCCCGGGACCCCGGTTCGAGTTCGCGGACCGCGACGACCAGCGCGGCTACGTCGCGCTCGAATGGTGGCCGGACGACTACGCCGCCGTCCGCTACGCCACCGCCAGGGGCGTCCTGGTCGTGGCCGCCGCGGGCAACGGCGCCGAGTCCCTCGACGACGCGGTGTACGAGCGCCGCCCGGACGAATTCCCCGAGGGGTGGCGCAACCCCTTCAACCCGTCCAACCCGTCCTCCGGGGCGGTCCTGGTCGGCGCGGGCGCCCCGCCGCCCGGCACCCACGGCCGCGATCACGGCCCGGACCGCTCACGGCTCGCGTTCTCCAACTACGGCGCCCGGGTGGACGCGCAGGGCTGGGGCCGTGAGGTGACGACGACCGGCGGCTTCTGGGACCGGCCCGGCGACCTCCAGGGCGGGCCCGAGGAGATCGCCTGGTACACCGACACGTTCTCCGGGACGTCGTCGGCGTCCCCGGTGGTGGTCGGCGCGCTGGCCGCGCTCCAGGGCATGCTCAAGGCGGCGGCCCAGCCTCCGATGTCCCCCGAGCGGGCGCGTGCGGTGCTGCGGGCGACGGGTTCCCCGCAGCAGGACGCGCCGGGCCGGCCCGCCTCCCAGCGGATCGGCAACCGGCCCGACATCAAGGCGGCGGTCACCGATCTGGTGCCGCAGGCGGTCGGCTCGGGCCTCGCCGAGCGGTACTGGGACGAGTTGCTGCCGTATCCACGCGAACTTCCGCCCCGCCTCCGGCTGTTGGTGGCCGGCGAGTGGCGGAACCTGAACCATCCGTCCCCCGAGATCCGCCAGGCGGTCCATACCGCCTTCGCGGGGGGACGGCCCGAAGTCCGAGTGTGGTTCTCGGACGACGAGATCGTCGGCCTGGTCATCACCGGCTGACGCAGCCCATCACATCAAGGGAAGGTGACACCCGAATGAGCACCACCCCGCAGATGAGTCACATGGGACAACAGCAGGGCCAGCAGTACCCGAGCACGTCTCCGTACCAGCAGCCCTTCGGGCAGCAGCAGGGACTCGGCCAGCAACAGCCGTACGGCATGAGCGGCTCCCTGGAGCAGCTCCAGCAGCTCGGCCAGCAGCAGCCGTTCCAGCAGCTGCTCCAGCAGCTCGGTCAGCCGCAGGGCTACGGGCAGCAGCAGAGCTACGGCCAGGCGCTGCAGGGCGAGCAGCAGCAACAGCAGTCCGAGCAGCAGGTGCTGCACCTGATGCAGCAGGTCACGCAGGCCGCCGTCCAACAGGCACCGCAGGCCGGCATCGCGAACGGCTACATCGACATCGTCCAGCCGCTGCCCGGGCAGCCGTCGCAGATCTTCCTGCGCATCAACGGCGTCTTCCGGGTCTTCAACAACCCGAACCCGCAGACCCATGACCAGGTCCAGGAGGCCTTCGCGTTCGGCCACCAGGTCGTCGGCGTATGGGACAGCAGCCAGCCGCTGGTTCTGCGGAGCATCCAGATCCGCAGGATCTGACCGCCGCACCGGAACCAAAAGGGGCGCTTCCTCCCGCGGGGAGGAAGCGCCCTTCTGACGGTCTCGGATCCCTACAGGGCCACGCCCAACAGCGCGTCCACAGCACGCGATACGACGCCCGGGGCGCCGATGTCCGTGCCGCCCTCGGCGTCCTGCCGCTCGACCCAGCGGTCGACCGCGGCGAGCGCGGCCGGGGCGTCAAGGTCGTGCGCGAGGGCGACGCGGATCTCCTCGACGAGCGCCTCGGCCGCGGGCCCGTCGGGCCGGGACACGGCGGCGCGCCAGCGGCCGAGGCGGGCCTCGGCGTCCTGGAGCACCTGGTCGGTCCACTCCCAGTCGGCCCGGTAGTGGTGGGAAAGTAGGGCGAGCCGGATGGCGGCCGGGTCGACGCCGTCGCGGCGCAGCTGGGACACGAAGACGAGATTGCCCTTGGACTTGGACATCTTCTCGCCGTGCAGGCCGACCATGCCCGCGTGGACATAGGCCTTGGCCATGGGGAACTCGCCGGTCAGCACCTGGGCGTGGGAGGCGCCCATCTCGTGGTGCGGGAAGGCGAGGTCGGAGCCGCCGCCCTGGACGTCGAAGCCCATGCCGAGGTGGTCGAGGGCGATGGCGACGCACTCGATGTGCCAGCCGGGCCGGCCGCGCCCGAGCGAGCCGCCGTCCCAGCTGGGCTCGCCCTCACGGGCGGCCATCCACAGCATCGGGTCGAGCGGGTTCTTCTTGCCCGGACGATCGGGGTCGCCGCCGCGCTCGGCGGACAGCAGGCGCATCGCGGCGGCGTCGAGGTTCGACACGTTGCCGAAGTGGGGGTCGGACTCGACGGAGAAGTAGATGTCGCCGTCGAGTTCATAGGCGGCGCCGGCGTCCCGCAGGCGCTCGACGAGCGGGACGATGCCGGGTATGGCCTCCACCGCGCCGATGTAGTGCTGCGGCGGCAGCATCCGCAGGGCGGTCATGTCCTCGCGGAAGAGGGCCGTCTCCTTCTCGGCGAGGGCGACCCAGTCGATGTTGTCGCGCTCGGCCCGCTCCAGGAGCGGATCGTCGACGTCGGTGACGTTCTGGACGTAATGAACCTGCCGCTTGGTGTCGAGCCACACGCGCTGCACGAGGTCGAACGCGTTGTAGGTCGCCGCGTGTCCCAGGTGGGTGGCGTCGTACGGCGTGATGCCGCAGACATAGATACGGGCGACGGGACCGGGGTCGAGGCTGACCAGGCCCCCGGTCGCGGTGTCGTGGATCCTCAGGTCGCGGCCCTGACCGGGCAGGGCGGGGACCTCAGAAGCGGGCCAGGCATACATGTCATGAGCCTAACCGGACGGATGTTCCGTACACGAACCGGACCGGGCCGGATGGCCGGGGAGGCGTTCTTGCGCGATACCGGCCATTGTGCTGCGGACGGGAGAGCGCTGCTAGGGCCTGTCGTTTGGATCAGGCCGGCTGAGAGAGGCTGCGCCTTTCAGCCCACCCGAGCGGGGCCTGGTGCGTGCAGCTGCAAGGCGGAGGAGGGCGGCGACGCGGTGGGGGCACCTCCCGGCCGAAGGCTGGGGGACGTCGGCAACCGACGACAACGCCGCTGGGGGTCCCCCCTGCTCGAAGAGCTTGGGGGAGTGCGTGCCAGGCCCCGCGACGCCGGGATGATCCAAACGACAGGCCCTAGACGGGCGGCCACGGAATGGCCGGCCACTCGCCGCTCGGTTCCGGGTGTTTCCCGGACGTGACAAGCGCCTCGACCCGCGCGCGTGTGGCCTCCACCTCGGCCGCGGTGATCAGCTCGGCCAGCCGTACGGCCAGCGCGCCGCCCTCCTTCAGCCCCTCCCGCAGGGCGCCGAGCACCTCGACGGCCTCTTGGGTCAGGGGCTCACCGGCCCATCCCCACAGCAGCGTCCGCAGCTTGTTCTCGACGTTGAAGGTGACGCCGTGGTCGATGCCGTAGAGCCGGCCGTCCTCGGTGGGCAGCAGATGACCGCCCTTGCGGTCGGCGTTGTTGATCACTGCGTCCAGGACGGCCATGCGTCGCAGCCGCTCGTCGTCGGCGTGCACGAGCAGGGCGGTCCTGCCCTCGCCGACCTCGGCGAAGCCGATCGCCCTCCAGCCCGGTTCGGGCTCCTCGCCGTCCACCAGGGCCAGCAGGTCGGCCTCGGGGGTCACGTCGATCCACAGCTGGCACATGCCCTGGCCGTACGGCCCGTCGCGCAGCACGGTGGGCGGTACGAGCCCCCAGCCGGTGGCCTCGGAGACCTCGTACGCGGCGACCTCGCGCTGGGCGAGGTTCCCGTCGGGAAAGTCCCACAGCGGCCGCTCACCGGCGACCGGCTTGTACACGCAGGTCGCTTCCCGGCCCTCGTGCGCGACAGTGCAGAACAGTGCAGCGTTGGACGCCTCACGGATGCGTCCGCGCACGGTCAGCTCGCCCTCGGTGAGGAGGTCCACCGAGGTCATGCGCCGCGGCGGTATCCGTTCTGGCGCGGACATACGTGTCCTTCCGGGTCGAGCGGGAGGCTGCACAGCGGACACGGCGGCCGCCCGGCGTTGACGACGTCCAGGGCGCGCTTGGCGAAGGCCCTCGCCTGCGCGCCGGTGAGCCGGACCCGCAGCATCGGGGGCCCGTTCTCCTCGTCCTGCAGGAGGCGCTCCTCGGCCTCGGCGAGGTCCTCCTCGGAGTCCGCGTCGAGCTCCACGAGGGCCTGCGCCTCGACGATCATGCGCTGCTCCTCGCCGTCCCAGGCGAGCGCCATGGTGCCGACGCGGAACTCCTCCTCGACGGGGGTTTCCAGCGGGGCGGTGTCGGCGACCTCGTTGGGCGCCATGGCGGGGACGGCGGCATTGCCGCCACTACGCCGTACGACCTCGTCGAGCAGTTCGTCCATGCGCTCGGCGAGTGCGGCGACCTGGGTCTTCTCCAGGGCCACGCTGGTCGACCGGGGGCCGGCGGTGGCCTGGAGGAAGAACGTACGGCGTCCGGGCAGTCCGACCGTGCCGGCCACGAACCGGTCCGGGGGGTCGTAGAGGAACACCTGACGGGACACGTCCTGTCTCCATTGGAATCGTGAGTACGGCGAATCGTGAGTGCGACGAATCGTGCCTGCGGCGCTGCTTCGACCGCTTCACCCTACTGCGCCGGACGATCACGGTGCGCCCGCGCCGCCCCCGACCGTCGCGTCTGCGGCCGGCGGCTCCTCGCGCGGCGCGAGGGACGCGAAATCACCGGTGTCCCCGAGGCGTACGAGGAACGGCCTCAGGCGTGTGTAGCGGATCGCGGTGATGGAACACGGATCAACGGAAATCCTCTGGAAGAGGTCGAGATGAAGACCGAGTGCGTCCGCCACCAGGGACTTGATGATGTCGCCGTGCGAGCACATCAGGTACACGGCGTCGGCCCCGTGATCGCGCTCCACGCGCGCGTTCCACTCCCGCACGGCCTCGGCGGCCCGGGTCTGCATGGCCCGCATCGACTCGCCGCCGGGGAACGCGGCCGCCGACGGATGGGCCTGGACGACCTCCATCAGCGGCTCGCCCCCCAGCTCGGCGAGCTTGCGGCCGGACCAGTCGCCGTAGTGGCACTCGCCGATCCGCTCCTCGGTGTGCGCGGTGAGTGCGGGCCGGGCCTGAAGGAGCGGCCGGATCGTCTCCTGGCAGCGCTCGAGCGGGCTGGTGACGACCTCGGAGATCGGCAGTGCGGCGAGCCGTGCGGGCAGCGCGGCGGCCTGCTGGGCCCCGCGCTCGTCGAGGACGACGCCGGGTGTCCACCCGGCGAGCACTCCCTCGGTGTTGGCGGTGGAACGTCCGTGCCGGACCAGGATCAGGGTGGGCATGCCGCCCAGCGTAGGCGCACGACGGGGTGCGCTCGGCGGCGGAGGGCGGGAGAATACGCTCCGTGATCGTCGACTGCGCCATCTACCGGGACGGGCGCCGCACCCAGGGGCCCGACGACTTCTCCGACGCCCTGGATCTGTGCCGCCTCCAGGACGACGCGTTCGTCTGGATCGGCCTGTACGAACCCACGGAGAAGGAGTTCGACAAGGTCACCGAGGAGTTCGGACTGCATCCCCTGGCCGTGGAGGACGCCCTGAACGCCCACCAGCGGCCCAAGCTGGAGGTGTACGACGACTCGCTGTTCATGGTCCTCAAGCCGGTCGGGTACGAGACGAAGAGCGACATCGTCTCCTCCGGCGAGGTCATGGTCTTCATCGGCGACTCGTTCGTGGTGACCGTCCGGCACGGCGAGGAGGCACCGCTGGGGGTCGTCCGCAACCGGCTGGAGCACGAGCCGGAGATGCTGCGGCACGGTCCCACGGCGGTGCTGTACACGATCGCCGACGCGGTGGTCGACCACTACGTGGACGTGGCGGGCGAGTTGGGCACCGACCTGTCGGAGCTGGAGGCGGAGGTGTTCTCGCCGACCGGCGGCGGCTCACGGCACACGGCCTCGCGCATCTACGCCTTCAAACGGCAGATCATGGAGTTCCGCAAGGCCACCGGCCCGCTCGCGCAGCCCCTGTCCCGGCTCGCGGGCACGGGCCTGATCGGCGCGCGCGTGCCGTTCGTGCACGACAAGGCGCAGCCCTTCTTCCGCGACGTGAGCGACCACCTCACGCGCGTGAACGAGGCCGTCGAGGGCCTGGACCGGCTGGTCTCCGACGTCCTCTCGGCGCATCTGGCGCAGATGAGCGTCCGGCAGAACGACGACATGCGGAAGATCTCGGCGTGGGCGGCCATGGCCGCGGTCCCCACGATGGTCGCGGGGATCTACGGCATGAACTTCGACCACATGCCGGAGCTGCACTGGACCGGTTCCTATCCGGTGCTGATCCTGGCCCTGGCCGCCGTCGAGGTGCTGCTGTACCGGCTGTTCAAACGCCGGGGCTGGTTGTAGGGGCTCAGGCGAACTCGGGTGCCGAGGTGGCGGGTCCGCCGAGGGCGTCGCGGCGCTCCGGCATCCTCAGGGACACCATGCGCCGCCAGCCCGCGAGCCGCTCCCAGGCGTACACGCCGTGGATGCCCGCCGCGAGCACCGCGGCCTTGGCCCGGGGCCAGCCGAGAATGCGGCCCATGTGGTCCATGACGGCGAGGCTGACGTCGCGGTAGACGCCGATCTCGGCCAGGGCGCACTCGCGCAGCGTGGACTGGATGAGCCGGCCGTGTCCTGCCGCCGCGAAGCGCAGCAGCTCCTCGTGCGTGTAGGCGAGGTGGTTGTCCTCGTCGTTGGAGATCATCCGGATCGCCTTGCCGATCACGGCATGGTCGGCGAAGAACTTGCGGAGCATGATCATCTGGTCCGCGGCGCGCTGCTCGGTGACCCGGCTGTGGGCGAGGTAGGTGATGATGTCGTCGACCGTGAGCGGCTTGTCGGCCTTGAGTTTCTCGTGGGCGAGCCCGATGCCGTGTTTCTCCAGAAGCATCGTGTAGTCGGTCTCGGGCGGGACGGGGACGGGTTGCAGGCCGCGCTTCTTCAGCAGGGCGTTGAAGATCCGCCCGTGCTTGTCCTCGTCCGCGCCGTGCCGGGTGATCTTGGGGGCCATGGCGCGCTCGCTGTCGGGTACGAGCGCGGCGATGCGCGCGTTCTCCCAGCCGCCCTGGGACTCGCCGCTGGCGGCGATGGAGCAGAACAGCCGGAAGGACTCGTCGTTGTCGAGGATCTCCTGGAACAGACTCTTGGCCGAAAGCATCGTGGGGCACCTCTCTCAGGACGCCGCAGGATTCCGCAAAGAACGAGTCAAATGCGGTGAGAGAGCCGCTGCAACAGCTGAGTCGGACAACTCCGCCAAAAGAATGACCATCGGGGTCACGACGGGGGCGTAACCGGGTGGGCACGCGCGCGTTGTTCTGCGTGACGGCCGTGGCGGGGAAGACCCCCGAGCCCCCACCACGGCCGCTGAAACTTCCCAGGCGGTACGGCCCTCGGCGTCACGCCAGCCCGGCGCGCTCCAGGGCCTCGCTGCCGGCCCGCAGCGAGGCGAGCCGCTCGTCGAGCGTGAAGCCCGCGGGCGCCAGGGACAGGGTGTTGACCCCGGCGGCGGCGTAGGCCTTCATCCGGTCCGCGATCCGGTCGACGGATCCGAGCAGCGTGGTCTTGTCGATGAGGTCGTGCGGTACGGCTGCCGCGGCGCCCTGCTTGTCGCCGGAGAGGTACTTGGTCTGGATCTCGGCGGCTTCCTTCTCGTAACCCATGCGCTGGGCGAGCTGGTTGTAGAAGTTCTGCTTGGCGCTGCCCATGCCGCCGACGTACAGCGCGGTGTAGGGGCGGAAGGTGTCGGCGAGCGTGGCCACGTCCTTGTCGTCGCCGATGGCGAGCGGCAGGGTCGGGCAGACGTCGAACCCGTCGAGGGTCTTGCCGGCCTTCTCGCGCCCGGCGCGCAGGTACTTGATCGCCGTGTCCTCCAAGTGCTCGGCGGACGGGAAGATCAGCAGGGCGCCGTCGGCGATCTCGCCGGTCTGCTCCAGGTTCTTCGGGCCGATGGCGGCGATGTACAGCGGGATGTGCTCGCGCTGGGGGTGCACGGTCAGCTTGATCGGCTTGCCGGGGCCGCCCGGCAGCGGCAGCGTCCAATGCTGCCCCTCGTACGACAGGCGCTCACGCGTCATGGCCTTGCGGACGATCTCGACGTACTCACGCGTGCGTGCCAGCGGCTTGTCGAACTTGACGCCGTACCAGCCCTCGGAGACCTGCGGCCCGGAGACGCCGAGGCCGAGGCGGAAGCGGCCTTCGGAGAGCGAGTCCAGGGTGGCCGCGGTCATCGCGGTCATGGCCGGCTGGCGGGCCGGGATCTGGAAGATGGCGGAGCCGACGTCGATGCGCTCGGTCTGGGCGGCGACCCAGCTGAGCACGGTGGCCGCGTCCGAGCCGTACGCCTCGGCGGCCCAGCACACGGCGTAGCCCAGCCGGTCGGCCTCCTGCGCGACCGCGAGATTGTCCGCGTCCATTCCGGCACCCCAGTAGCCGAGGTTGATCCCGAGCTGCATGGCCGATCCCCTTACCGATCAGTAACGTCCCTTGTGGCCCAGACCTTAGCGCGGGGCGCCTCTCGCGGGGAGGCCGATGTGGCGGGCGTCGCCCGACCGACCCCGCGCATGCCCGGTAACCGTCGTGAAAACTGGTTATCCACAGGCCCCCACATGGCAGGTTCTGGCCAGTAATCTCGGCGTTCATGGAGCAGAGGCATCTCGGCCGCACCGGCCTGCGCGTGTCCCGGATCGGGCTCGGCACCCTCACCTGGGGCAGGGACACCGACGAGCACGACGCCGCGGACCTCTTGAAGACGTTCTGGGAGGCGGGCGGCACCCTCGTCGACACGGCTGACGTGTACGGCGACGGGGAGGCCGAGTATCTGCTCGGGCGGCTCATGGAGGGGCTGGTGCCGCGGCGGGACCTGGTCATCTCGACGAAGGCGGGCAGCGTTCCCGACCCGGACCGCCGCTTCGACGGCTCGCGCGGCCATCTGCTCTCCGCACTGGACGCCTCGCTGGCCCGGCTCGGGACCGACTACGTCGACGTCTGGCACATACACGCCTTCGACCCGTACACACCACTGGAGGAGACCCTTCAGGCGCTCGACCTGGCGGTCAGCAGCGGCCGCGCGCGTTATGCCGGGGTCTCCAACTTCTGCGGCTGGCAGCTCGCCAAGGCGGCGACCTGGCAGCTCGCGGCGCCCGGCATACGCACCCGCCTGGCGAGCACACAGCTGGAGTACTCCCTGCTCCAGCGCGGGGTGGAACGCGAGGTGCTGCCGGCCGCCCTCGATCTGGGCATCGGCATGCTGCCCTCGTCCCCGCTCGGCCGGGGCGTGCTGACCGGCAAGTACCGCAATGCGACGCCGGCCGACTCGCGCGGCGCCTCGGAGCATCTGGCGCCGTTCGTCGCGCCGTACCTCGACGACACGGCGAGCCGGATCGTGGACGCCGTGCAGACGGCGGCCGACGGGCTGGCCGTCTCCCCGCTCCAGGTCGCCCTCGCCTGGGTCCGCGACCGGCCCGGCGTCGCCGCGCCCGTCATCGGCGCGCGCAACGCGCAGCAGCTCACGGCAGCGTTGTCAGTGGAGGCCCTTAGTCTTCCTGACGAGATCTGCCGGGCGCTCGACGACGTGTCGGCGCCTGTGCACCGCTATCCCGATCACGACTGGAGCACGCTGTGAGCACGGAGCCACCCGAGACCACGGAGGACACGGAGCCGGGGACGCCGGGGGCCGGGGGCACCGAGGCCGGCGAAGGCGTCGTCCCCGTGTCCGAGTCGGGTGACGGTGACGGCGGGACCGCGAGCGAGACCACCACGGCCGAGGGCGACAGCGCGGCCCAACTGTCCGAGGCCGAGGCCGAGCTGGCGGCTCAGCGCCTGGAGCGGGAGCGGATCGAGCGGCGCAAGGCCGAGAAGCAGGCGCCCGTCGAGAGCGGGGCCAAGCTCAGCGGGACGGCCGCCGATCTGCTCGCGGCCGTACGGGCCGTGGAGAGCGGCGCGAAGCCCCCGGCCACCGTCTTCAGGGAGCCGGAGCCACCGCGCCGCCCCGCCCCGGAGCCGGCCCGCCGGCCGCAGCCCGCGGCGCCGCCGGGCGCACCCACCGCCCCCGCTTCGGAGACCGTCGAGTCCGTGCGGCAGGTGCTGACCGAGGGCGGTGCCCCGGAGGCGCTCGCCGCGCAGGTCGCGGAGGCCTTCGGCGAGGGCGCCGCCGACCAGCTGCGGGCGGATCCCTGGCAGTTGCTGCGCGTCGGTGGCGTACGGCCCGAGCAGGCCGACGGGTTCGCGAGGGCGCTGCTCGGCGCGGAATGCGGACCGGACGACGAGCGGCGCGGGCGGGCGGTCACCGTCTGGCTCCTGGAGCAGGCGGCCCTGGCCGGGCACACGGCCCTGGAGATGCCGGCGCTCACCGCGGCACTGGGCCGGCACGCAGTGCCGGACGCCGATACGGCCGTGCAGAACACCCTGGCCGAGGGTGAGGCGTTGGCCTTCCAGGACGCCCTGGACGAGCCCGGCGCCCCGGCCGTGCGCGACGAGGAGGCGGAGGAGGACGAGGAGCGGCCGGTGCGTGTCCTGGTCGGCCTGGAGCGGTACGCCCTGGCGGAGGAGAGCCTCGCGGACGGACTGGGCCGGCTGATCAACTCGGCGCCCAAGCAGGACGGTTCGGCCGAGGAGTGGGAGCGGGCCGCGGCCGGCGCGGGTTCCGCAACCGACCTGATCCGCGCGGTCGCGACCCACGGCCTGGTCCTGCACACCGGTGGGGAGGCGTCCCGCGCGGAACCGGCGGAGCTGCTGCGCGGCGCGCACGCTCTCGGGCTGCGCGCCTGGGCGGCCACGCACGTTCCGCTCGGCCGGGAGCGCTTCTCGGCCCTGCTGAGCGGGCCCGGCAGTCCGGCCGAGCCGGGGTCCGTGCCCGGCGCCGCCACCGTGGCCGGTCTGCTGTCCGGCGCCGAAGGGCCCGGTCGGGACGCGGACGGGGCGTTCGACCTCGATCTGCTCGTCGTGCTCGACGCGCCCCAGTTGGACGTCGAGACGGCCGCCCTGCTCACGGAGTCCCTGCCGGACGGGGCCCGGCTGGTGCTCGCCGGGGATCCGGGGGTGTTGTGGTCGGCGGGGCCCGGGCGGGTATTCGCCGATCTGCTGGCGGCGCGGATCTGCCCGCAGATCGCCTCGCGGCGGCCGGATCCCGGCCCGCTGGGCGAGTTGGTGTCCGGTATCGGCATCGGCGAGCTGAACCAGGTCGAGGCGCCCGGCAAGGAGGTCGTGATCGTGCCCGTGCGGGACGCGGGCGAGGCCGTGCACCGCACCGTGCAGCTCGTGGCGGACTCGGTGCCGCGGGCGATCGGCATCCCGGCGGAGCAGACCCAGGTGATCACGCCGGGCCACGGCGGCGCGGCCGGCACCCGCGCGCTCAACGCCGCGCTCAAGGAGCGGCTCAACCCGGGCCCCGGCCGTTTCGGCGGCTTCGACCCCGGTGACCGCGTCGCGTACTCCCCCGCGCCGGGGCGTACGGTGCCGGGCCAGGTGGTGAAGGCGGACGCCGAGGGACTGCACCTGTCCTGCGCGGGCGAGGCCGTGGTCGTACCGAAGGAGCGGGTGGAGCAGTCCGTGCGGCACGGCTGGGCCGTGACCGCGCACCAGGCGGCGGGCGCCCGCTGGCCCGCGGTCGTCGTGGTCCTCCCCGGCGACGCGGCCCAGGCCCTGAACCGCCCCTGGGTCTACACGGCCTTCAGCCGGGCCGACCGCCACCTCTCCGTGGTCCACGGCGTCGACCAGGCCCTCTCCCGGGCGGTCACCGAGATCCCGGCCAAGCCCCGCACGACCCGCCTCCCGGTCCTGCTCGGACCACTGGTGCCGTCGGTGGACTGATCTGCGGCTGCGGCTGCGGCACACGACAACGGCGGCGATCACGGCATTCACCGTCATCGCCGCCGAAACAGCCGCGCCCCGCGTCAGCGATCCGCGTCGAGTGTTTCGAGGTCGTCCTCGTCCAGGTCGGTGTCGAGTTCGTCCTCGATGTCGTCCTCGGAGTCGTCCTCGGAGTCGTCCTCGAGGTCCCGCTCGGCTTCTTCCTCGGCGTCCTCGACGTCCTCGTCGTCCAGGTCGTCGTCGAACACCGTGCTGACGTCGAAGCGGCAGATCACCCGCTGCGGATCGACCCCCTCGAAGGGTGCCTCCAGCCACTCCCCGGGGTCGGACTGGTCGTCCGCGGCGGTCACCCAGAGCGTGGAGTCACCCTCCTCCAGGCCGAACTCCTTGTGCCGGGAGGCGATCTCGTCCGGTTCGAACTCGCCGAACAGGATGCCCAGCGCCCCGTGCACCGTGCCGGAGGCGTCCGCGTCCGCGCCGTCGTCGAAGTCCGCCGCCTCGACCCGCTGGGCCTGCGCCAGCAGGCGCTGCGGTTCCGCCACGGAGTAGTCGCGGCGGATCAGCACGCTCAGCGCGTTCGGTTCCTCGGGGCCCGTGTACGGCGGCAGCGCGTCCTCCGTACCGGGGATCTCGAAGGGTGTGACCTCGTCGTAGCGGTCGTAGAGCAGCTCGTCGTAGGCCTCGGCGGCCGCGGCCAGCTGGTTGAACGCGTCGTAGACGGCCGGGTCGTCCTCACCCGACCGGCCTTCGACCGCGGCCAGGTGGCGGTCGAGCGCGGTCTTGACCGCCTCGGCGGCGGCGCGTACCTCGGCAGCGGTGGGCTGCACAGCATCAGACATAGTGCAGACGCTATCCGTACCGGGCCCCAGCCCGCACAATAGATGCGATGCCGGAATACGAATTTGTCGACGTGTACGTGCCGCGCGGGGTCTCCCGCAAGGACGCCACACGCCTGCTGACGGACCATGCCGAGTACGGACACTGGGAGTTGGACCGCCTGAGCCTGCTGCGGGACGGCAGCCGCCGGGTGCGGTTGCGCCGCCGGATCATCCGACAGGTGCGGGCAACATGGTGAGCTGAGGCGGACAGGAAACACACGGAGCGGGCCCCGCCGAGGCGGGCCCCGCCGAGGCGGGGCCCGCTCCGTTCGTACCGGCAGTCAGGGCCTCCTACAGCGACGGCCGTGCCTTGCGGTACAGCACCGCTCCGGCCAGCAGCGCCCCCGCGCCGACCGGCAGGACCAGACCCAGCGGCAGGTCACTGCCGGTCTGGGCGAGCTCGGCGTCACCCCGGGGCTGGGTGACGAAGTGGGCACCCGGCTGGTTCGGGTTCGAGGAGCCGCCGCCCGGAGTCTCGCCGCCCGTGCTGGGCGGCGTGCTCGGGGAACCGGGGTGGGTCGGCTCCCCCGGGTTGCCCGGGTTACCGGGATTTCCGGGGTTCCCAGGATTACCCGGGTTACCGGGGTTTCCGGGGTTGCCCGGATTCCCGGGCTCTCCAGGATTGCCCGGGTTACCAGGGTTCCCCGGATTACCGGGGTTCCCGGGATTGCCCGGCTCCTGCGGCGACCCCGGCGGGTTGTGGGCCCCGCCGCCATTGCCGCAGTCGTTGCCGGTGCTGGGGTTGCCGATGCCGATGATGTCGACGCTGTTGCCACACACGTTGACCGGCACATGCACCGGCGCCTCGACGTGGTTGCCGGAGCCGACGCCGGGCGAGTCACTGGCGTGGCCGTCGGCCGACGCGCCCCCACCACCGTGGGAGCCGCCGCCCGTGTTGGCGCAGCTGTTGCCGATCGCCGGGTTGAGCACCCCGACGACGTTGACGGTGTTGCCGCAGACGTTGACCGGCACGTGCACCGGAGCCTGCACCGTGTTGCCCGAGAGCACGCCGGGCGAGTTCACGCTGGAGCCGTGCGCCCCCGCGCCGGTCGCGTGGGCCGTGCCGCCCGCGGCGGCGATGACGCCGGTCGCGGCCGCCACGGTCATCAAGCCCTTGCGGGTGACCTGTCGCATTTGCTGATTACCTGCCTTCGACGTTGTTCCGAAAGGAGGACGTCGGCAATTGCGCCGACGTCCCGAAAGGCCGGTCGGCCCCGGAGCGCATGGCACGCACTCCGGGGCCGACGGGCTCAGCCCCGATTCACGGGGCGAGGCACAACGTCACTTGTTGATGCAGGTGTTGCCGAAGGCGGGGTTCAGCAGCCCGATCACCGAGATCGTGTTGCCGCAGACGTTCACGGGGACGTGAATCGGCGCCTGAACAACGTTGCCGGACAGGATGCCCGGGGAGTGCACCGCAGCACCCTGGGCACCGGAGTCGGCGACGGCCAGGCCCGCACCCGCGAGAACCAGCCCACCAGTGGCAGCCGCAGCGGCGACGACCTTCTTGATCATTATTCCTCCTTGTTGGCAATGCGATCACAAGTAGCTGATCGCATCACCTGTAACGAGGAGGAACTAATAGGGCTACGACCCTATGAGCGTGTTCACTCTCCCCAGTCACGGCCAGTACGTCTGGTCGATTACGGAAGTGTTGTTCCGGTCGGCGGTCAGGACGCGTCGATGAAGCGGTCGAGCACCCGGACCCCGAATTTCAGGCCTTCCACCGGCACCCGCTCGTCGACGCCGTGGAACATGCCCGCGAAGTCCAGCTCCGGCGGCAGCTTCAACGGGGCGAAGCCGAAGCCACGGATGCCGAGGTCGTCGAACGACTTGGCGTCCGTGCCGCCGGAGAGCATGTAGGGGATGGCCTTGGCGGCCGGGTCCTCGGCGACGAGTGCGGACTGCATGGCGTCCACGAGCGCCCCGTCGAAGCTCGTCTCGACGGCCTTGTCGGCGTGCACGTC
Organism: Streptomyces sp. NBC_01092; assembly: GCF_045039535.1. NCBI lineage: Bacteria > Bacillati > Actinomycetota > Actinomycetes > Kitasatosporales > Streptomycetaceae > Streptomyces > Streptomyces sp. NBC_01092. The sequence goes on from NZ_CP108659.1 coordinate 2,383,923, forward strand.
CTCGCGCCTGACCTTGGGCCCGAGGATCTTGTCGAGGTCGGCGAGGAACTCCTCCTCGAACCCGGGCAGGAAGCGCCCGTCGACATGCGCGGTGGCCTCACCCGGGATGACGTTGACCTTGTAGCCCGCGCCGAGCTGCGTGGGGTTGGCCGTGTTGCTGAGGGTCGCGCCGATGAGCTTGGCGATGCCGCCGAGCTTGGCGAGGGTGCCCTCCATGTTCTCCGGGTCGAGCTCGGTGCCGAGGGCGTCGCCCAGTTCGTCGAGGAAGGCCCGGGTGGTCTTGGTGACCCGCACCGGGAACTTGTGCCGGCCGAGCCGCGCGACCGCCTCCGACAGCTCGGTGATGGCGTTGTCCCGGTGGATCATCGAACCGTGCCCGGCGGTGCCGGCCACGGTCAGCTTCATCCAGTGCATGCCCTTCTCGGCCGTCTGGATCAGATAGAGCCGCCGCTGCTCGCTCACCGTGAACGAGAACCCGCCCACCTCGCTGATCGCCTCGGTGACGCCCTCGAAGAGGTCCGGGTGCTTGTCGACGAGGAACCGGGCGCCGAACTTGCCGCCGGCCTCCTCGTCCGCAAGGAACGCGAGGACGATGTCGCGCGGGGGCCTGCGGCCGCTGCGCAACCGGTCGCGGACGACCGCCAGGGTCATCGCGTCCATGTCCTTCATGTCGACGGCCCCACGGCCCCACACGCACCCGTCGGTGACCTCGCCGGAGAAGGGGTGGTGGGTCCAGTCGTCCGCGTTGGCCGGTACGACGTCGGTGTGGCCGTGGATGAGCAGCGCGGGCCTGGAGGGGTCCTCGCCCTGGATGCGGGCCACCGTGGAGGCCCGCCCGGGGTGCGACTCGAAGATCTGCGGTTCGAGGCCCACCTCGGCAAGCTTCTCGGCGACGTACTCCGCCGCCCTCCGCTCACCGGGACCCGAGTGGTCGCCGTAGTTGCTGGTGTCGATCTGGATCAGCTCGCGGCAGAGGTCAACGACCTCGTCCTCGCCGGTGACGCCCCTGGCCGTGTCCGTCTCGCTCACGCTGCTTCCTTCCGCGCGGTCCCTGCTGGTGGTCCCCCTCATACTCCCCCTCCCCGGGGCCCCGCCCAAGGGCGGCCGCGGCCCGTCACACGCCGTTCACGGCGCGACGGGGGGTGATCGGGGCACCCTTCGAAGCCTGGTAATGTTTCCTGTGTCGCCGCGGGGGAAACCCCGCACGACAGACACCTTGTCCGGGTGGCGGAATGGCAGACGCGCTAGCTTGAGGTGCTAGTGCCCTTTATCGGGCGTGGGGGTTCAAGTCCCCCCTCGGACACCAGCTGAAACCCCTGCTAAGCAGGGGTTTCTTGCTTTTCCGGGGTCCCGGGGGCGCTTCTACGGCCGTCGGCCGCCAGCAGGGCGATCACCACGAGTACGGCGAGCAGGATGACCACCAGGACCAGGATCGTCACCGGCGTGGGGTTGTTCCACAGCGCGAAGATCAGCACGATCAGCAGCACCACGCCGATCGTGAGCCACCTGCGGTGGGACTCGGTCCAGGTCCCGGCCCGGCCCGTGGTGACGCCGTGCGAGCCCGCCCACCGGGCCGTGGAGTCGGCGCTGCGCTCGGCCCGGCCGCGTACCGCGCGCGGCAGCCGCCCGGGGCCGACGAGGTAGGCGCCCAGCGCGACGACCACACCGAGCACGATCACCGTGCGCAGCGTGACCCGCAGGAAGCGCAGGAGGGTGTCGAAGAGCGTGGCCGCCGCCGGCTCGGACAGGACGGTGGGCGGGAGATGGTCCAGGTAGTAGCGGCGGGCGATGACGAGGCCGATGGCCACGATCAGACAGCCCAGGGCCGCTCCCAGGGCCGCCTTCGCCAGCGCGCGGCGGCGACGGCGGGCGAGCAGGACGCCGGCCGCCCCGAGCACCACGGTGATCACCGGCATCCAGTAGCCGGCCAGGTCCAGCGCGTGTGCCGCGTCCTGGAACTGGTCGAGCTGATCGGACTTGAACAGCACCACCTGCTTGTCGACGTTCGGGATCTTGGACGCCACCCCCACGCCGGCGCTCTCCAGTTCCTTCCTGACGGTGTCCACGGCGGTGCCGACGTCGAGGGTCACGGTGCCCTCCTCGACGCCGACCGCCCCGCGTCCCTTGCCCGTCAGGGCGTGCACCAGGGTCGAGTGGGCGGTGCGGTTCGCCGTGACCCACAGCGTCTCGAACCTGTCGCTCTCCACGAGGCGGGTCGCCACGCGCTCGGCCGCGGCGTTGGTGGCCGCGTCCACCTGGGGGGCCAGTGCCTTGACCGCGTTGGCCGCCCGCGGCGCCAGGCCCTGTGACTCCAGCCAGGCCGCGATGTCGGCGGTCACCTGCTTGCCGTTCACGCGGACGTCCACCGCGTCGACGAGCCGGTGGCGTACGGCGTCCTCGATCGCGCGGTCGGTGGCGAGCGGCTTCATCGTCTTGACGTAGCGGTCGGTGTCGAGGGCGATGTCGTGCACCCACACCGTGATCACGGTGACGGGGACCAGGACGCACGCGAGGACGATCAGCACCGCCGAGGCCGTGCTGCGCAGCACCCGGCCCGCACGACCACCCTGTGGGTTCGACATTCGTCCTCCGGCATCGGGACACCGTCCGCGGCACGTCGCGGCACGTGTCCATTCCCGCCGAGAACAGGGTTCGCGGCATCCCGGAATGGGCCATCCGGACGCCGTGTCGACCCCGCTGGTCACGCATTGTGTGGGCGATGTCTCGTTCGGTCGAAGATCACCAGGTCAGTGGCCGTCCGCCGCGTCGCCGAGGAGCCCGAACGGGTGCCCTGAGTGGCTGTGAACCTGCCCCGAACCTAGCGTCGTACTAAAATTTTCGGTTTGTACCTGACTGGAGCCGGACAACCCCAGGCAAACCTGCGGGCCCGCCAGCGCCCCGGAGATATCCGGGATCGAGACGCGAGGACCGGATGGCAGCGATTCACGAGAGCGATGCTCTCGGCCTGCTCGACGACGAGCTCCGCGAGAAGTTCGGCGACACCGCCCGTTTCTCCGGTGGCTCCGCGGCCTCCCCACGCACCCTCGTCGACATCTTCGACGCGTCGGTGCGGTCCTACCCGGACGAGCCGGCCCTGGACGACGGCACGACCAGCCTGACCTACCGGGCGCTGGCCGTCGAGGTGGAGCGGCTGCGGCGCGCGCTCGGCGCGGCCGGGGTCGGGCTCGGCGACCGGGTGGGCGTGCGCGTACCGTCCGGCACCAATGACCTGTACGTCGCAATCCTCGCCGTTCTCGCGGCCGGCGCCGCCTATGTCCCCGTCGACGCCGAGGACCCGGACGAGCGGGCCGAGCTGGTGTTCGGGGAGGCGGACGTACGGGCCGTCGTGGGGGCCGGGCACGAGCTGACCGTCACCGGCCGCAGCGAGGTTCCCGCCGGCCGCCCCGGCGTGGAGCACGACGCCTGGATCATCTTCACCTCCGGCTCCACCGGGAAGCCGAAGGGCGTCGCCGTCTCGCACCGCAGTGCCGCCGCGTTCGTGGACGCCGAGGCCGCGCTGTTCCTCACCGAGGAGCCGATCGGGCCCGGTGACCGGGTCATGGCGGGTCTCTCGGTCGCGTTCGACGCGTCCTGCGAGGAGATGTGGCTGGCCTGGCGTTACGGCGCCTGTCTGGTGCCGGTGCCGCGCTCGCAGGTCAGGAGCGGCGCCGATCTCGGGCCGTGGCTGGTCGAGCAGGAGATCACGGTCGTGTCGACCGTGCCTACGCTCGCCGCGCTCTGGGAGGTCGAGGCCCTCGGCGACGTTCGTCTGCTGATCTTCGGCGGTGAGGCCTGCCCGCCCGAGCTGGTGCAGCGGCTGGTGACCGAGGGGCGCGAGGTCTGGAACACCTACGGGCCCACCGAGGCGACCGTGGTGGCCTGTGCGTCGCTGATGAGCGGTGAGGAGCCGATCCGGATCGGGCTGCCGCTGAACGGCTGGGAGCTGGCCGTCGTCGACGAGGCCGGCGAGCCCGTGCCGATGGGCGCCAGCGGGCAGCTGGTGATCGGCGGGGTCGGTCTGGCCCGGTATCTCGACGCGGAGAAGGACGCGGAGAAGTACGCGCCGCTGGAGTCCCTGGGCTGGGAGCGGGCGTACCGCAGTGGTGACCTCGTCAAGGCGGAGCCGGAGGGGCTGGTCTTCCTCGGCCGGGCCGACGAACAGATCAAGCTCGGCGGGCGGCGGATCGAGCTCGGTGAGGTCGATGCCGCGCTGCAGGCGCTGCCCGGGGTGGCCGGTGCGGCCGCCGCGGTGCGCAGCGCGCGCAGCGGCAACCAACTCCTCGTCGGGTACGTCGTCACGCAGGACGGCTGGGACCAGGCGGCGGCCGTGGAGAAGCTGCGGGCCGAGCTGCCCGCCGCGCTCGTGCCGCTGCTCGCGCCGGTCGACGACCTGCCGACCCGTACCTCGGGCAAGGTCGATCGCAACGCGCTGCCCTGGCCGCTGGAGGGACTGGAGTCCTCCGGCCCGGCCGAGCACCTGTACGGCACCGAGGCGTGGCTGGCCGAGCAGTGGACCGAGGTGCTCGGCATCCCGGTCACCAGCGCCTCCGACGACTTCTTCGCGATCGGCGGCGGCAGCCTGGCCGCCGCACAGCTGACGACGCGGCTGCGCACCCGCTATCCGAGCGCGGCCGTCCTGGACATCTACCAGCAGCCGGTGCTGCGCAAGCTGGCCCGCCACCTGGAGAAGTCCGCGCAGGACGACGGGTCGGAGCGGATCGTCGCGCCGGTGCCCCGGCGTGCGCAGCTGGTCCAGCTCCTGCTGCTCGTGCCGCTGTTCACGCTGCTCGGCCTGCGCTGGACGGTCGTACTGGCCGCGCTCGGCAATCTGCTGCCGGCCTACGGCTGGCTGCCGACGGCACCTTGGTGGCTGCTCGCGGCCGGCGCGGTGGCTCTGTTCAGCCCGCCAGGGCGGCTCGCGCTCGCCGCCGGTGGTGCGCGGCTGCTACTCAAGGACGTGAAGCCGGGCCGGTACCCGCGTGGTGGCCGTGTGCATCTGCGGCTGTGGACGGCCGAGCGGCTGGCCGAGTTCAGCGGGGCGACCTCGCTGACCGGGGCCTGGCTGGAGCGGTATGCGCGGGCACTGGGCGCCAAGGTCGGGCCCGAGGTGGACCTGCACTCGCTGCCGCCGGTCACCGGGCTGCTCAAGCTGGGGCGCGGTGCGGCGGTCGAGTCCGAGGTGGACCTGTCCGGGTACTGGCTGGACGGGGACCGGCTGGAGATCGGCACGGTCAGGGTCGGCGCGCACGCCGTCGTCGGCACCCGCAGCATGATCTTCCCGGGCGCCCGCGTCGGCAAGCGGGCCGAGGTGGCCCCCGGCTCCGCGGTCACCGGGCAGATCCCGACCGGCCAGCGCTGGGCGGGCGCGCCCGCGGTCAAGCTCGGCAAGGCCAAGCGCAACTGGCCCAAGGAGCGGCCGCGCCGGGGGACGTACTGGCGGGTGATGTACGGCATCACGGGCTTCGCGCTCAACGCGCTGCCGGTGCTGGCGGGAGCCGCCGCGTTCCTGGTGGCCCGGGTGTTCTTCACGCCGGACGCGCCGCTGACGGGCGCCGCGCTGGCCCTCGTACCGGCGACGCTGACCTTCGGGGCGGCGTACGCGCTGCTGATCCTGATCGCCGTACGGCTGCTCAGCCTCGGCCTGCGTGAGGGCACGCATCCCACGCACAGCCGCATCGGCTGGCAGGCGTGGACCGTGACGCAGCTGATGGACCGCGCGCGCGACACCCTGTTCCCGCTGTACGCCGGGCTGGTCACGCCGGTGTGGCTGCGGCTGCTCGGGATGCGTATCGGGCGGGGCGCCGAGGTGTCCACCGTGCTGGCGCTGCCGAGCCTGACGACGGTCGGTGAGGGCGCGTTCCTGGCCGACGACACGCTGACCGCGCCGTACGAGCTCGGTGGCGGCTGGATGCGGATCGGGCGCGCGGAGATCGGGCGGCGGGCCTTCCTCGGGAACTCGGGGATGACCGCGCCCGGGCGGAGCGTGCCGGACGGCGGGCTGGTCGGTGTGCTGTCGGCGACGCCGAAGAAGGCCAAGAAGGGCACGTCGTATCTGGGGCTGCCGCCGATGAAGCTGCCGCGCAGCGCGGCCGACGGCGATCAGAGCCTGACGTACGACCCGCCGGCCCGGCTGCTGTGGGCGCGCGCTCTGGTGGAGCTGTGCCGGATCGTGCCGGTGTTCTGCTCGGCGGGGCTGGCGGTGCTGACGGTCGCGGCGCTGTGTGCGCTGGGCGTCTGGGCGCCGCTGCTCTCGGGGCTGGTGCTGCTCGGCGCCGGGGCCGTGGCGGGGCTCGTGTCGATCGTGGCGAAGTGGCTGCTCGTGGGGCGGCATCACAGCGGGGAGCATCCGCTGTGGTCCTCCTTCGTGTGGCGCAACGAACTGGCCGACACCTTCGTCGAGGTGCTCGCCGTGCCGTGGTTGGCGGGCTCGGTGCCGGGTACGCCGGTGCTGACGGCGTGGCTGCGGGGGCTCGGTGCGCGGATCGGCAAGGGCGTGTGGGTGGAGAGCTACTGGCTGCCGGAGACGGATCTGGTGACCCTTGAGGACGCCACCACCGTGAACCGGGGCTGTGTGCTCCAGACGCACCTCTTCCACGACCGGATCTTGCGGACGGATACTGTGGTCCTCCGTGAGGGCGCGACGCTGGGTCCTGGCGGGATCGTCCTTCCCGGCAGCGCGATCGGGGCCCGCACGACACTGGGTCCCGCGTCGCTCGTGATGGCGGCGGAGTCGGTCCCCGACGACACCCGTTGGCTCGGTAATCCGATCGAAGCATGGCGTCCCTGAGCGCGGCCCACTCGGGGCCGGTAAGCAGTGGGCCGGCACGGAGTGGCAGCAGTACGGCGCAGGGAGCACAGACGGCAGTGGCAGTTCAGCAGACGGCGGGCGCGGACCCGTACTTCCCGGAGCACGGCGACGCCCGCTACCGGGTGCACCGGTACGAGCTCGCGCTGGACTACCGCCCGGGCCCGAACCGGCTGTCGGGGACGGCCCGGATCAACGCGATCGCGGGGCGCTCCCCGCTGCCCGAGTTCGTGCTGAACCTGTCCGACTTCAAGATCGGGCGGGTCCGGGTGGACGGGCGCCAGCCGCACTACACGCACCGCGGTGGCAGGCTGCGGGTCCGTCCCGCCAAGCCGATCCGCGCCGGGGCGGCCTTCACGGTCGAGGTGCACTGGTCGGGCAACCCCAAGCCGGTGAACAGTCCCTGGGGCGGGCTCGGTTGGGAGGAGCTGGAGGACGGGGCGCTGGTGGCGAGCCAGCCGATCGGGGCGCCCTCGTGGTACCCGTGCAACGACCGGCCCGCCGACAAGGCGTCGTACCAGATCTCGATCACCACGCCGTCGGCGTACGCCGTGGTGGCGGGCGGGCGCCTGCTGACCCGGACGACGAAGGCGAGCACGACCACCTGGGTCTACGAGCAGGCGGCGCCGACGTCCAGCTATCTGGTCGGCCTGTCGATCGGCAAGTACCAGACGGTGCTGCTGGGCGACCCGGGCCTCGGCGGGGTGCCGCAGCACGGGCACATCCCGGCGCAGCTGCTGGCCGACTTCTCGCGGGACTTCGCGCGCCAGCCGCAGATGATGGACGTCTTCCAGGAGCTGTTCGGGCCCTACCCCTTCGACGAGTACGCGGTCGTGGTGACCGAGGAGGAACTCGATGTGCCCGTCGAGGCACAGGGGTTGTCGCTGTTCGGCGCCAATCACGTGGACGGGGCGCGGGGTTCGGAGCGGCTGGTGGCGCACGAGCTGGCGCACCAGTGGTTCGGCAACAGCGTGTCCATCGCGGACTGGCGGCACATATGGCTGAACGAGGGGCTCGCGAAGTACGCGGAGTGGCTGTGGTCGGAGCGCTCGGGCGGGCGGACCGCGCAGCAACTCGCGTCCGCCGCGCACCGGTTGCTGTCGACGATGCCGCAGGATCTGCGGCTGGCGGACCCGGGCCGCAAGGCCATGTTCGACGACCGGCTGTACGAGCGCGGCGGGCTGACCCTGCATGCGGTGCGCTGCGCGCTGGGCGACATCGCCTTCTTCCGCATGCTGCGCAGCTGGGGGCAGCTGCATCGGGGCGGCACGGTGACGACGGCGGCGTTCACCTCGCACGTGGCCCGCTTCGCGACCGAGCCGGTGGACGAGCTGTTCCAGGCGTGGGTGCACGAGGCGGCGCTGCCGGCGCTGCCGGGGGCCCAGACGTGGGCGGCGGGCTAGCACCATGGCGGCCATGACCACGCGTTCCTGCCCGTGCGGGCTGCCCGAGCCCTACGACGAGTGCTGCGGCCGGCGCCACTCGGGTGCCGCCGCCGCGCCCACCGCCGAGGCACTCATGCGGTCGCGCTACAGCGCCTTCGTCAAGAGCGATGTGGCGTACCTGCTGCGGACCTGGCATCCGCGGACGCGGCCCGCGCAGCTGGAGCTCGATCCGGCGATGCGGTGGACCGGCCTGGAGATCCTGGACACGACGGACGGGTCGGCGTTCCACACCACCGGGACCGTGACCTTCCGCGCCTCGTACCGGGGCGGCTCGCTGCATGAGCGCAGCCGGTTCGAGCGGGTCGACGGGGCCTGGGTGTACGTGGACGGGGAGTTCCAGAGCTAGCGCGGCTACGGCGCCAGAATGTCCAGTTCCTGAAGCGCGCCGACCGTGATCTCGCGGGTGAGGTGCTCCGCTCGCGTCGCGTCGCCCGCGCGGATCGCCTCGGCGACCTGGACGTGGAGGGTGACCGCGGCGGGGTCGGGGTCCTCGAACATGACCTCGTGGTGGGTGCGGCCCGCGAGGACCTCGGCGACGACGTCGCCCAAGCGCGCGAACATCTCGTTGCCGGAGGCCTTGAGGACGACGCGGTGGAAGGCGACGTCGTGGACGAGGTAGCCCTCCAGCTGGTGGCCGCGTGAGTGGGCGACCATGCCGAGGGCGCACTCGGTGAGTTCGGCGCACTGGTCGGCGGTGGCGTGCTTCGCCGCGAGGCCGGCGGCGGCCGGTTCGATCGCCGAGCGCAGGACCGTGAGCGAGCGCAGTTGGTGGGGGCGGTCGGCGCCGGCCAGTCGCCAGCGGATGACCTGGGGGTCGTAGACGTTCCACTCGGACTTCGGACGGACCGTCACACCGACGCGGCGGCGGGACTCGACCAGGTACATGGACTCCAGGACCCGGACCGCCTCGCGCATCACCGAGCGGGACACCTCGAAGCGCTGCGCCAGTTCGTCGGTGCGCAGGACGCTGCCGGGCGGATACTCGCCGGCGGTGATCGCGGGGCCGAGTATTTCCAGTACATGGCCGTGCAGACCCCGGCCCGGAGTGGTCATGCACTCAGCGTACGCGGTGGATCACGATCTCAAAAAGTCAGACTTATACATCACACACTCTTGAATTCGTCGTACCTAATGCGTTTCAGTGGCGTCGACATCACGTGTCGACGAGGACAGCAGACAGTGAGGCAGCGATGAGTACCCCCCATGTCGTCGTGGTCATGGGCGTCGCGGGCACCGGCAAGACCACCATCGGTCCCCTGCTCGCGGCCCGGCTCGGCGTTCCCTACGCCGAGGGCGACGACTTCCACCCGCAGGCCAACATCGCCAAGATGTCGGCCGGCGTCCCGCTCGACGACGACGACAGGTGGCCCTGGCTCGACGCCATCGGCGCCTGGGCGCACGGACGGGCCGGGCTCGGCGGGGTGGTCAGCTGCTCGGCGCTGAAGCGGTCGTACCGGGACCGGCTGCGGGCCGAGGCGCCCGGGGTCGTGTTCGTGCACCTGAGCGGTGACCGGGCCCTCATCGAGGACCGGATGGCGCACCGGCAGGGGCACTTCATGCCGACCGCGCTGCTGGACTCGCAGTTCGCCACGCTCCAGCCGCTCCGGGCCGACGAGGCCGGGGTCGCGGTGGATGTCGCCGGCAGCCCCGAGGAGATCACCGAACGGGCCGTCGAAGCGCTGAACGGGCTTCCCGAGTCAGGCGCGTAGCACCCGCACCACCGCCGCCCCCCACGGCAGTACCCCTCCCCCAACCCCCGTATCTGCAAGGGAACCCCCGTGACCAGACTCAGCGTCGAGATGCTGGCAGCGGACACCGTCGAGCCCATCACCTCGGCCGGCCACGCTCAGCTTGGTATCGCCGTCCTGGCGGGCATCGCCGTCATCGTCCTGCTCATCACCAAGTTCAAGCTCCACGCGTTCCTGTCGCTGACCCTCGGCTCGCTGGTGCTCGGCGCGCTCGCCGGGGCACCGCTCGACAAGGTCATCGCCAGTTTCACCACCGGGCTCGGCACCACCGTGGCCGGTGTGGGCGTGCTGATCGCGCTCGGCGCGATCCTCGGCAAGATGCTCGCCGACTCCGGCGGCGCCGACCAGATCGTCGACACCATCCTCGCCAAGGCGAGCGGGCGTTCGATGCCCTGGGCGATGGTGCTGATCGCCTCGGTGATCGGACTGCCGCTGTTCTTCGAGGTCGGCGTCGTGCTGCTGATCCCGGTCGTGCTCATGGTCGCCAAGCGCGGCAACTACTCGCTGATGCGCATCGGCATCCCGGCCCTCGCCGGTCTGTCCGTGATGCACGGCCTGGTCCCGCCGCACCCCGGTCCGCTGGTCGCGATCGACGCGGTCGGCGCCAACCTGGGCGTGACGCTGGCGCTCGGCGTCCTCATCGCGATACCGACGGTGATCATCGCCGGCCCGGTGTTCTCGCGGTACGCCGCCCGTTGGGTGGACGTCCCGGCCCCGGACCGGATGCTGCAATCAACTGGGGGTTCCCCCCAGACCCCCGCGCAGCGCGCCTCGGAGGACCTGAAGAAGCTCCCGGGCTTCGGCGCCACGCTGGCCACCATCCTCCTCCCCGTCGTCCTGATGCTCTCCAAGGCGCTCGTCGACATCGTCATCGACGACCCGGAGAACACCGTGCAGCGTGTGTTCGACGTCGTCGGCTCGCCGCTGATCGCGCTGCTGGCCGCCGTGCTCGTCGGCATCTTCACGCTTCTGCGGCCCGCCGGGTTCGGCAAGGAGCGCCTGACGCCGCTGGTCGAGAAGGGCCTCGCCCCCATCGCGGGCATCCTGCTCATCGTGGGCGCGGGCGGCGGCTTCAAGCAGACGCTGATCGACACCGGTGTGGGTCAGATGGTCCTGGACATCTCCGAGGACTGGTCGATCCCGGCGCTGCTGCTGGCCTGGCTGATCGCGGTCGCGATCCGGCTGGCGACGGGTTCGGCGACGGTGGCCACGGTCTCCGCGGCCGGTCTGGTCGCCCCCCTCGCGGCCGACATGTCGACGACCCACGCGGCCCTGCTCGTCCTCGCCATCGGCGCCGGCTCGCTGTTCTTCAGCCATGTCAACGACGCCGGATTCTGGCTGGTGAAGGAGTACTTCGGACTGAGCGTGGGCCAGACCGTCAAGACCTGGTCCGTCATGGAGACGATCATCTCCGTGGTCGCCGGTGGTCTGGTCCTGCTGCTCTCGCTGGTCATTTAGGGGTACGAACATGAGTCACCCGCTCTTCGACATCAGCGGCCGCACGGCCCTGGTCACCGGCTCCAGCCGGGGCATCGGCCTCGCGCTCGCCCGCGGTCTGGCCGAGGCCGGCTGCACGGTGGTCCTCAACGGGCGCAGCGGCGAACGCCTCACCGAGGCCGCCGCCGAACTGCCCGGCGACCGGATCCACACGGCCGTGTTCGACGTGACCGACGGCCCGTCGGTGGCCGCCGGGATCGCGGATGTCGAGGAGCGGGTGGGCCCGCTCGACATCCTGGTCAACAACGCGGGGATGCAACTGCGCGCACCCCTGCTGGAGTTCACCGACGCGGACTGGCACCGCATCCTGAACACCAACCTCACCAGCGCGTTCCTGGTGGGCCGTGAAGCCGCCCGGCGGATGACGGAACGCGGCCACGGAAAGATCGTCAACATCTGCTCGCTGCAGAGCGAGGTGGTCCGCCCGGGCATCGCGCCGTACGCCGCCACCAAGGGCGCACTGAAGATGCTCACCAAGGGCATGTGCGCCGACTGGGGCCCGTACGGCGTCCAGGTCAACGGCCTCGGCCCCGGCTACATCGAGACCGAACTGACCGGGCCGCTCGTCGCGGACGAGGAGTTCAGCGCGTGGGTGCGGCGGCGCACCCCGGCCGGACGCTGGGGCCGTACCGAGGACCTGGTGGGCGGTGTGCTGTTCCTCGCCTCTCCTGCCGCGGACTTCATCAGCGGACAGGTGCTCTACGTCGACGGCGGCATGACCAGCGTGCTGTGAAGGAGGCCCGAGGGATGCTCGGTTGTGTGATCCACGGTCAGGGCGACCTGCGGGTCGAGGAACTGCCGGCCGGGGAACCCGGCCCCGGGCAGGCGCTGGTGGCCGTCCGGTACGGCGGGGTCTGCGGCTCCGACCTGCACTACTGGCGCCACGGCGGCGTCGGCGACTTCCGCCTCAAGGAGCCGATGCTGCTCGGGCACGAGGTGGTCGGGACGGTCGTCTCCTACGGTGACGGGGCGTCCGGTCCCCTCGCCGGTACGGCCGTCGCCGTTCACCCCGCCACGCCCTGCGGCCGCTGCCCGGAGTGCGCGGACGGGCGGCGCAACGTCTGCCGCGACACCCGCTACCTCGGCAGCGCGGCCCGCTTCCCCCATGTGCAGGGCGCCTTCGCGGCTCGGGTGGCCGTCCCCGCCGACCAGTTGCGGGCGCTCCCGGCCGGCCTCGACCTGCGGCGGGCGGCGCTCGCCGAGCCGCTGTCCGTCGCACTGCACGCGGTGCGGCGGGCCGGGGAGGTGGCCGGGAGGCATGTCCTGGTCACCGGTGCCGGGCCCATCGGCTGTCTGGTGGTCGCGGCGGCGAAGGCGGCCGGCGCGGCCCGTGTGACGGTGACGGACCTGCTGCCGGCCGCCCTGCGGTACGCGCGGATCGCCGGCGCCGACACCGTCGTACGGGCCGACGAGCCGGACGATGCCGGGTGGCCCTCCGAGGTGGACGTGGCCATCGAGGCGTCCGGGGTCGCCGCGGGCCTGGACACCTGTCTGCGGCTCGTGCGGCGCGGCGGCGTCGTGGTGCAGCTGGGGATGCTGCCACCGGGGCAGAGTCCCTTTGCGGGGAACCTCGTCGTGAGCCGGGAGATCGAGTTGCGGGGGGCGTTCCGTTTCGACGGGGAGTTCGACGCGGCGCTGGAACTGCTCGCGGCGCAGGGCTCGTTCGACGGGTTGGTGAGCGCGGTGGTGCCGGTGCTGGAGGCCCAGGCGGCCTTCGAACTGGCCGCGGACCGGAGCCGCTCGTGCAAGGTGCTGCTGGACTTCCAGGAATGAAGGAATGACGGTCGGGCAACGCCCTTGGGTTCCCATCAGGGCGCGGCGGGCCCGATGATGTGGACACCCTCGGAGGCCTTTCAACCGTCGAGGGCGAGAAACATCGGGGGGCGTCATGACGGTTTCCCTCGGGATGCGCATCTCGGGGCTGCTCGTCGTAGGGGCGGTGGCGGTGGCCGCCGCGGCCTTCACCGGCGACGGGCGTGGCCCGGCGGACGGCAGGGGCGGCGAGGGCACGATCGTCACCGCCGAGCCCTCGGCCGGCGTCCGCAAGCCGTCGCCCGGACCGCCCGGTTCCGGCCCCGAGGTGCTGCAGAAGCCCGACGGGCATGTGAGCGTGCCGGTGCCCACGGCCGCTCCCGGCCTGCCGCGGAGCTCCGCGGCGAGCCCCACCGCGAGCCCCTCCCCCAGTCCCTCCGTGAGCCGGCGGATCCTGGAGGTCCCGGCCTGGCTCCCGCCCGGCCCCGAATCGCCGAACGCCGACGGCGTCCCGGATCCGGCGAGCGTGTACGACCTGCTCCGTGACCCCGCCGAGTGCCGGACCGCGCTGAGCGTGATCCCCGGCTCGTCGGCCGACGGCGACTGGACGCTGCTGCGCGCCCTGGCCACCGCGTGTCTCGCCGTCCAGGGCGAGGGCGGAAGCTGGGAGCGGGCGGCCCCGGCGGTGAAGTCCGACTCCTGCAAGAGCCGTGCCGCGTACGCCGTTCTGGGCGGGCTCCTCGACTTCCACCGACGGCATCCGGAGGCGACCGTCCGGCTGAAGCCCTCGTCGAACGGCACCCCGGCGTGCGGCTACCGGATCGCCGGGGTGGACACGGGAGGCGACGGCGAGGCGAAGCCCGGTGAGGTGATCGGGATCGAGCTGGCGGACCCGTACTTCGACCCCGCCGAACTCCTGCGGAGCGAGGCCGTGAGCGTCGGCGGACAGCAGTTCCTGAAGCCGGAGTCGAGCGACCGGGCGACGGTGTCCGTCGTCGTACCCGCTCTGGAGCCGGGGCCGGTGGACGTGGCCGTACGGTACGGCGGACCCGATGTGACTGTACGGCTGCCGGGCGCCTTCACGGTCGTGGCCCCCGACGTGGTCCCCGCTCCCAGTGCGGGGAACGGGACAGCGGGCGACACCACGCCACCGCTGAGTGGACTGCTGCCGCCCCTCACCGCCTCAGGGCTTCCACAGCCGATGCTCCCGCTCGGCCCACTCCCGGCTCACGAGTCCGGTGCGCATGCCCCGGCGGGCCTCCGGATCGCCCAGAGCCATGCCGATGTGGCCGGCCAGGACGATGCCGAGGGTCAGGGCCAGCCAGTCGTGGACGAAGGTCGCGCTGGTGCGCCACTGAATCGGCGTGAGATGCGTGAACCACATGATGAGGCCGGTGCCGAGCATCACCAGCGTCGCGCCGGCGATCCAGGCGGCGTAGATCTTCTGCCCGGCGTTGAACTTGCCCGCCGGACGGGACGAGTACCGCTTGTCGCGACGCAGGGCGGCGCGCAGCCAGACGCGGTCGTGCGAGCCGAAGCGGTTGAGGAAGCCCAGGTCGGCGCGGAACAGCCGGGAGGCGAGCCCGGCCAGGACGGGCACGGGCAGGGCCAGGCCGGCCCACTCGTGGACACGGACCACCAGCTCGCGGCGGCCGACGAGTTCGGCGAACTGCGGGATGTACAGGCAGGCCGCCGTCACCACGCACACGCCCATCAGCACGGCCGTCGTACGGTGCACCCAGCGCGTGGCTCCGCCGAAGCGCCGGACGCCGGTGGCCGCGCCGGGGGCGTCAAGTCGTAGGCTCATCGTCGCGTCCGTTCGAGCGGCCGACCCACGCGTCGACGTCGTAGCCCCGTTCCTCCCAGTAGCCCGGCTTCACGTCCTCGGTGACGGTGATGCCGGAGAGCCACTTGGCGGACTTGTAGAAGTACATGGGGGCCACATAGAGGCGGGCCGGGCCGCCGTGGGCGTGACCCAGGTCCTTGTCCTGCATGCGCAGGGCGACCAGGACGTCCGCTCGGCGGGCCTGGTCGAGGGTGAGGCTCTCGCTGTACGCGCCGTCGAAGCAGGTGAAGCGGACCGCTCCGGCCCCCTCGCGCACTCCCGCGGCGTCCAGGAGCCGGGACAGGCGCACCCCCTCGAAGGGCGTGCCGGGCACCCGCCAGCCGGTGACGCACTGGACGTCGCGCACCAGCCGGGTCTGCGGCAGGGCGCGCAGGTCGGCCAGTGTGTAGGACCCGGGGCGGTCGACCAGGCCGTCGACGGTGAGGCGGTAGGTGGTGGCGTTCTTGCGGGGTACGGAGGAGGTCACCGAGTAGTAGCGGAAGCCGCCGCCGTTGGGCAGCAGTTCGCTGAGGCCGGTGGGGTCCTTGTCGGAGGCGCTCGCGAGGAACGACTCCAGGCCGCGCTGGAGAGTGGGCGCGGTGACGACGCCGAGGGCGCCCAGGCCGAGGGTGCCGAGCAGGACACGGCGGCCGATGGGTTTGCCCTTCTGCTCGCCCTGTTCCTCGTCCTGCGCTTCGGGCTGTTCGGGGTTCACCTACTCATTCGAACACCCGCGACCCCGGCGGGACCAGGAATCGCGGGTGCTCGTCAGAGTTCCGTAACCACTTCTCACGCTACGGCGTCTTCGCCGCCTCCTTCTCCAGCTGGAACGCCTCGTTTCCGAGCCCGATGCGGGCGTGCCGCTCGGGGGCGCGGGAGCGCAGGAGCAGGCCCTGGGCCACGCCGACGGCCAGGGCGAGGACGATCACGGCGGGCAGCGCCCAGCTCAGGGCGGAGCCGGGGCCCGCGCCGATCAGGACGTCGAAGTCCTTCACGGTGTAGATGACGATGAACGCCAGCGCGACGACCGAGAGGGCGGAGGCGGCCAGCCGCCAGAACTGGCTGGCGGCGGCTCCGCGGCGGACGAAGAAGGCGATGACGGAGACCGAGGCGGCGGCCATCAGCGCGGCGACGCCCAGCGCCCCGAGGTTGCCCATCCACGTGAACAGGTGCAGCACCGGCGCGGTCGGGTCGCCGGTCGGCCTGTCGTCGGTGAGGGCGAAGACGGCGACGACCACCAGCGAGATCACGGTCTGGAGCAGCGACCCGGTGCCGGGGGCGCCGCTCGCGCCGCTGGTCCGGCCGAAGGCGGACGGCAGCAGGCCCTCGCGGCCCATGGCGAAGGCGTAGCGCGCGACGACGTTGTGGAAGCTGAGCATGGCCGCGAACATGCCGGTGACGAACAGCACGTGCAGGACGTCGGTGAAGGTGCCGCCGAGCAGGTCCTCGGTGAGGAAGAACAGCAGCCCGGCGCTCTGGTCCTGCGCGGTGCCGACGATCGCCGAGGGCCCGGCGGCGACGGTGTAGGCCCAGCAGCTGATCGTGTAGAAGACCGCGATGCCGCCGATGGCGAGGAACATCACGCGGGGTACGAGGACGTGCGGGCGGCTGGTCTCCTCGGCGTAGACGGGGGCCTGCTCGAAGCCGAGGAATGCGGCGACACAGAAGCACAGGGCGGTGCCGATGCCCGCGCCGCTGAGGGTGTCCGGGTTGAAGGCGTGCAGGGACAGGCCTTCCTTGGCCGGGTCGGCGATGGCGGCGACGTCGAAGACGACCACGAGGAGGACCTCGATGATCAGCAGGACGCCGAGCACGCGCGCGTTGAGGTCGATCTTCAGCCAGCCGAGGGCGCCGACCACGAGCACGGCCATCAGCGCCGGTATCCACCAGGCGATCTCGGTGTCGAGGTAGGTGGCGAACAGCCCCGAGACCTCGAAGCCGAAGATGCCGTAGATGCCGACCTGCAGCGCGTTGTAGGCGACGAGCGCGACCATCGCGGCGCCGGCGCCGGCCGTGCCGCCGAGGCCGCGGGAGATGTAGGCGTAGAAGGCGCCGGCGTTGTGGACGTGCCGGCTCATCTCTGCGTACCCGACGCTGAACAGGGCGAGGACGACGCCGAGGATCACGAAGAGCAGCGGCTGGCCGAGGACCCCCATCACCCCGAAGGTCGTGGGCATGACACCCGCGACGACCATGAGGGGTGCGGTCGCCGCGAGCACGGACAGCAGCAGGCCCGTGGTGCCCAGCCGGTCGGCGCGCAGGGCGCGGTCCTGTCCTTTGAACGTACTGATGCCGCCGCCGTCGGCGGTGGCTCTGCTCGTGCTGGAACTGCCCGTGGTCATCGGGGACCGTCCTTGGGTCGGCTTGGGTTGGGGGCGTTACGCCGTGCCGAGCGCGGTTTCGCGGGCGGCGCGGAAGGCGGAGTACGGGTCGCGGTCGGGGTAGGACCAGGGCGAGGGGGTGGCGTGTTCGCCGATGCGGTGGAAGAGGGCGGCAGCCTCTGCCCCCCGGCCCTCGCAGAACTTGGCGTGGGCGAGGAAGTTCAGGTCGATGAGCCGGCGCGGGTGGCCTTCCTGCTCCCACTCCAGCCACCAGTCGAAAGCCGCCCGCATCACCTGCCGGGCCCTGCGGCTCGCCCAGTGCCCGGAGGCGGCCGCGTCACCCGGCTCGTGTCCCGCCGCCGCGAGGACGCGGTAGCGCTCGGCGTGGGCGATGACCGGGAGGATGGCGAGCGGGGAGTCGGCGGGGGCGCGGTCCGCCGCGGCGTTGGCGAAGTCGTAGACCTCGTGCAGCGGGTCGATGCCGGTGCCGGACTGGTGCTCGGCGAGCCGGGCGACCATCAGATGGTGGGCGTGGTGGTGGTCGGCGTACCGGGCGCGGACCTCGGCGAAGAGGCGGCGCACCTCCGGCTCGGCACCGAGGGCGCTCTCCAGCATGAGCAGGCCGAGCCAGGGGGTGGGGTCGACGGGCGCGAGCGCGGCGGCCGCGTGGCAGGCCTCGCGGGCCCGGACCGGCTTCTCCTTGCCGCGCAGGGCGCGCCGCACCTGGCCGAGGGCGAGCAGGACGGCGGCGTCCACGGAGTCGGGCTCGGCGAGCAGCCAGTCGCGGGTCCAGGGGACGCAAGCCTGCTCCTGGGCGAGGACGGCGACGCGGTGCCCTCTGCGGTCCCACTCGTCGCCGGTCCGCGCGAGCAGCGAGCGGGCCGTCTGCCACCTGCCCTGAGCGAGGGCGGTGCGGGCGGCGGCGAGCTCGGCGTCGTCGAGGGCCGCGTCGAAGGCGTGGGCAGCGCGTTTGCGGCCGCGGCCCAGAGGTGGGGGTGGGGACACCGGCTTGGGTCCTGTTGTGAGCAAATTGTGGACTGTCATCAAGCGATCACTCGCAGCAAACCCCCCGCCAAGGGTTCGCGTCAAGTGCCGCTGACGCGTTACACGCGTCAACTAGTGTTACTGATGGGACAGTTGCGGCATTCAACCTGTCCACAATGCCGGATTTGTTCGGAAGATGTGGCGTACGTCATGGCGGCTTCCGTTTGGGCACCGCAGGATGGTGGGACGCGCACGCCGGGCTCAGGGCCGCTACAGTCGGCCCTTACCGCACCCCGTCCGCCCGGCAGGATTCGAGGTACGCAGCGTGTCGCTCCAGATCTTGATACTCGCCGTGACCGCCGCGTGCTGTCTTGGTTTCGGCTTCGTCCTCCAGCAGAACGCGGCCCAGAAGGCTCCACTGAGCGACTTCCTCTCGCCGCGGATCCTCCTGGACCTGATGAAGGTGCCGCGCTGGCTCGGCGGCATCGGCCTGATGGTGGTCGGCATGGCGCTGGGCGCGATGGCGCTCGGCCAGGGTGAGATCTCCCTGGTGGAACCCCTGCTCGCGACGAACCTGCTGTTCGCGCTGATGCTCTCCCGCCGCCAGACCAAGCAGCCCCTCGGGCGCCAGGGCTGGACGGGCCTCGCGCTGCTCGCGGGCGGGGTGACGGCGTTCATCGTCGCCGGCCAGCCGTCGGGCGGCGAGGCCACCAGCGACCCGATGCGGCACTGGCTGATCATCGGCGTCATGGTCGGACTGGCCCTGCTGCTCACGACGTACGCCAAGCGCTCCCGGCTCAGCTCCGGCCCGGCACTGCTGGCGACCGCGGCCGGTCTCCTCTACGGCGTGCAGGACGCACTGACCCGGGTGACCGGGGAGCGGTTCGCCGAGGGCGGCATCATGGAGGTCCTCACCGGCTGGCAGCCGTACGCCGTGGTGGCGCTCGGCCTCACCGGGCTGATCCTCGTCCAGAGCGCCTTCGAGACGGCGTCCCTGCGGATGTCCCTGCCCGCCCTGACCGCCGCCCAGCCGCTGGCCGGCATCCTCTGCGGCGTCGGCTTCCTCGGCGACCGGCTGCGCACCGACGCGGGCGCGCTGGCGTGGGAGGCCGCCGGACTCGCCGGGATCGTGGTCGGCATCATCATGCTCGGCACGCACTCCGCGATGCCGTCCGGGGCGATCCAGCCGAAGCGCACGCCGGCCTTCCAGACGCCCTGAACGCGTCCGGGCCGCCCCTGCTTGGATGGCCCCATGAGCTCTGCTGACGAGATCCTCGACATCGTCGACGAACAGGACCGGGTCATCGGGCGGTCCCCGCGCGGCGAGGCCTACGCCAAGGGGCTGTGCCACCGCTGCGTCTTCATCGAGGCGCGGGACGCGCAGGGCCGGCTCTTCGTGCATCGCCGTACCCCCACCAAGCTGGTGTTCCCCTCGCGGTACGACATGTTCGTCGGCGGGGTGGTCGGCGCGGGCGAGTCGTACGACGACGCCGCCCTGCGCGAGGCCGAGGAAGAACTCGGCGTGAGCGGCCTCCCCCGCCCCTCGTACCTCTTCAAGTTCCTGTACGACGACGGCACCGGGCAGACCTGGTGGTCGGCGGTGTACGAGGTGCGCTGCGAGCTGCCGGTGAGCCCTCAGGTGGAGGAGGTCGCCTGGCACGACTTCCTGTCCGAGGCCGAGGTGGAGCGGCGGCTGACGGACTGGGCGTGGGTGCCGGACGGGCTGGCGGCGTACGAGCGGCTCAAGGCGCTACGGGCGGCCCGCTGAGCCGACCCCCGGCAGGCGGATCCGGCGACGCCTGCGACGGGCGGCCCGGATAGGGTCGGTCATGTGAGCGAGTTCGTGCGAAACGTCCGGCTGTGGTTCGCGCCGCAGGAGATCCGCCAGGACGGCGGCACCCCCGACTACCGGTTCTCGCTGGCGAACGAGCGCACCTTCCTGGCCTGGCTGCGCACCGCGCTCGCCCTCATCGGCGGCGGCTTCGCGGTCGACCAGTTCCTGCCGGACCTGCGCTGGGGCTGGCGGGTCGGCCTCGCGCTCGCGCTGCTCGCGGCGGGCGTGCTGTGCTCGCTGCGCGCGGTCAATCACTGGATGCGCTGCGAGCGGGCGATGCGCCGGGGCGAGGACCTGCCTGTGTCGCGCTTCCCGGCGGTGCTGAGCCTCGTGGTCGCCGTGGTGGCCGTCGCGATGGTCGTGGTCGTGCTCGTCGGGTGGGAGGGATGAGCGCCGCGGAGCCGCTACGGGACCCGGGGCTCCAGCCCGAGCGGACCCGCCTCGCATGGCGCCGTACGACGCTGTCCGGCACGGTGGCCGCCGTACTCGCGATGAAGGCCGCGCTGCACGGCGGGTTCTCAGTCGCCGCGGGCATCGTCTGCGCCGTGTGCTGCGGGCTGTGGCTGGGCTTCCTGGCCCTCGCGCACCGGCGTATCCGCACCCTCGCCTCGTCGTCCCGACCCGCGGCACTGGCCCCCCGCCATGCCACGGCGACCGTCCTGCTCACGGTGGCCCTGGCGGTGTGCGGGGCGGCGCTGCTGTTCTGACGGCGACCGGGCTCCCGGCTCCGCCGCGAGGGCCGTTCGCTATTCCGCCCCCTGCCACAACCCCTCCGGCGCCACCGCCTCCTCCGTGTCCCAGTCGACCGTGACCACGATCTTGCCCCGGGTGCGACCCTCCTCGTTCAGGCGGTGGGCGTCCGCCGCGCGCTCCAGGGGGAACGTCTCGGAGACGTGTACGGCCACCACGCCCTCCTCCGCCAGCTCGGACAGCCGTAGCAGGTCCTCGGCGTCGGGGCGGACGAAGTAGTAGCGGCCGCCGAAGTCGAAGACGTCCGGGTCGGCGATCGAGACCAGGCGGCCCTCGGGGGCCAGCAGATTGGCGGAGGCCTTGAGCGCGTCGCCGCCGACCGTGTCGAACGCCGCGTCCACGCCCTCGGGCGCCAGCCCGCGCACCCGTTCCGTCAGCCCGTCGCCGTACTCCACGGGCTCGCCGCCGAGACCGCGGACGAAGTCGTGGTTGCGCTCGCTCGCCGTACCGATCACCCGGGCGCCCAGATGGCGCGCGAGCTGGACGGCGATCGAGCCCACGCCGCCCGCCGCGGCGTGCACCAGGACCGTCTCGTCCCGCTTGACCTGGAGCACCTTGGTCAGGACCTGGTACGCCGTCAGTCCGACGAGGGGCAGACCGGCCGCCGCCTCCCAGGTGAGGTTGCGGGGTTTGCGGGCGAGGGTGCGCACGGGGGCGGCCACGTACTCGGCGAAGGTGCCACGGGAGAGGAAGTCCTCGCGGACGTATCCGATGACCTCGTCGCCGACGCCGAACTCCGTGACGGACACTCCTGGCTGAACCACGACCCCCGACACGTCCCAGCCCGGGACCACCGGGAAGACCGGCTCGAGCATCCGGTCCATGTAGCCCTCGCGGCACTTCCAGTCGACCGGGTTGACCGATGCCGCCCGCACCTTGACCAGCACGGCGTCGGGCCCGACCCGCGGGTCGCGCAGGTCTCCGTATGCGAGCGTGTCCGGCCCGCCGTAGCTTGAGTAGCTGATCCCCTTCATGGGTCCGACCCTCCGGGGAGACCCAACGCCACGCAAGCCGAATGGGGCGATATGGGGCGTTCGCGTGGCAGCCTGTCCGACGTCACCACCCGCTCCTCCGAAGGTGAGCACGATGACCACCCTTCACACGGAACACGCCTCCCACACGCACGCCCACGGACCCGACTGCGGGCACACCGCGGTGCCGCACGGCGACCACACCGACTACGCGCACGACGGTCACCTGCACCGCGAGCACTCCGGGCACTGGGACGAGTGCGAGACGGCCGGGCACGTCGCCCACCAGGGCCACGCCCATCAGCACGGCGCCGACTGCGGGCACGAGAGCGTGCTGCACGGCGACCACGTCGACTACGTCCACGACGGCCACCGGCACGCCTCCCACGACGGCCACTGGGACGACCACTGAGCCCACCCGGCCGCCCCGCGACTCCACCGACAGCTCCCCGGCGCTCCGCGCGGGGAGCTGTCGGCATATCGTGGCGCCGATCACGTTCGGCCTGCCCACTGGACGGCATACCGACTGGTCGGCATCATGAGTCAGGTCCCGTTCACCTGCCTTGAGGAGCCATGTATGAGCCCCGACCATCCGCCCGGCCTCGACCTGGACCGGCTGCGCGGCCTGCTCGAGCGCGAGCGGCCCGGTCTGGCGCACGGTCCGCTGACCGGCCGGCTGATCGAGGGTGGACGGTCGAACCTCACCTACGCGGTCTCCGACGGCAGCTCGAAGTGGGTCGTACGACGCCCCCCGCTCGGTCATGTCCTCGCCACGGCGCACGACATGAAGCGCGAGCACCGGGTCATCAGCGCCCTGTATCCGACGGACGTTCCGGTGCCGCGGCCGGTGCTGCTGTGCGAGGACGAGGAGGTGCTCGGGGCGCCGTTCTACGTCATGGAGTTCGTCGAGGGCACCCCGTACCGCACCGCCGACCAGCTGGCCCCGCTCGGCCCGGAGCGCACCCGGGGCGCGGTGCTGTCGCTGGTGGACACCCTCGTCGAGCTGCACGCGGTGGACCCGGCGCAGGTCGGGCTCGCGGACTTCGGCCGTCCCGAGGGCTTCCTGGACCGGCAACTGCGCCGCTGGGGCAAGCAGTTGGACGCCTCCCGCAACCGTGAGCTGGCCGGCATCGACGAGCTGCACGCGACGCTCGGCAGGCAGCTGCCCGCCTCCCCGGCCCCGGCCGTGGTGCACGGCGACTACCGGCTCGACAACGTCCTCATCGGCGAGGACGACTCCATCAAGGCGATCCTCGACTGGGAGATGTCGACGCTCGGCGATCCGCTGACCGACCTGGGCCTGCTGGTGATGTACAGCATGCCGCTGGGCATGGCGCACTCCCCGGTCTCCACGACCGCCGAGGCGCCGGGGCACCCGGCACCGGCCGAACTGATCCAGCGGTACGCCGAGCGCTCCGGGCGCGACGTCTCCGCGGTCTCCTGGTACACGGCGTTCGCCTGGTTCAAGCTCGCCGTGATCCTGGAGGGCATCCACTACCGCTACACGCTGGGCCAGACGGTCGGCCGCGGCTTCGACCGCATCGGCGACCTGGTCCCGGTCTTCATCGAGCACGGCCTGACCACTCTTCAAGACGGCATCCAGGAAGGCTGACGGGACATGGACTTCGCGTTCGACGCACGCACCGAGGAGCTGCGGGCCAAGCTGCTCGCCTTCATGGACGAGTACGTCTATCCGGCCGAGGCGGTCGCGGAGGAGCAGCGGGCCGAGCTGGCGTCCCCGTGGGACACTCCGGCCGTGGTCGAGGACCTCAAGGCCGAGGCGCGCATGCAGGGCCTGTGGAACCTCTTCCTGCCGGACTCCGAGTACGGCGCCGGGCTCACCAACCTCCAGTACGCCCCGCTCGCCGAAATCACCGGCCGCTCCCCGCACTTGGCGCCCACCGCGCTGAACTGCGCGGCGCCGGACACCGGCAACATGGAGGTGCTGTCGCAGTTCGGCGACGAGCAGCAGAAGAAGCAGTGGCTGGAGCCGCTGCTGGCCGGTGAGATCCGCTCGGCGTTCGCGATGACCGAGCCGGAGGTGGCCTCGTCGGACGCCACCAACATCACCACGCTCATCGAGCGGGACGGTGACGAGTACGTCATCACCGGTCGCAAGTGGTACATCTCCGGGGCGATGAACCCGGACTGCAAGATCTTCATCGTGATGGGCAAGACGGACCCGGACGGCGAGGACATCCGCCGCCAGCAGTCCATGGTCCTGGTCCCCCGCGACACCCCGGGCGTCACGATCAACCGTGCCATGCAGGTCTTCGGCTACGAGGACCACTCCCACGGCGGCCACGCCGAGGTGATCTTCGACCACGCGCGCGTGCCGGTGGCCAACCTCATCGGCGAGGAGGGCGGCGGCTTCGCCATCGCCCAGGCGCGGCTCGGTCCCGGGCGGATCCACCACTGCATGCGGCTGATCGGCATGGCTGAGCGGGCGATCGAGCTGATGTGCCGGCGGGCCGTGTCCCGCAACGCCTTCGGCAAGGCGCTGGCTCAGCAGGGGGTGGTCCACAACTGGATCGCCGACGCGCGGGTGACGGTCGAGCAGCTGCGGCTGCTGGTCCTGAAGACGGCCTGGCTGATGGACACCGTCGGCAACAAGGGTGCCCACACGGAGATCCAGTCCATCAAGATCGCTACGCCGCGGGCGGTTGTCGACATCATCGACCGGGCGATTCAGTTGCACGGTGCGGGGGGTGTAAGTCAGGACTTCCCGCTGGCGGAGCTGTACGCGGGGGCGCGGACGCTGATGATCGCGGACGGGCCGGACGAGGTGCATCAGCGGTCGCTGGCTCGGCGGGAGTTGAAGAAGTACGTGTGACTCCGTGGGGCGGCCGGGGTGTTTCTCGCCCCCGCCGCCCCTACCCTTCCCTCCCCCAAGCTCTTCGAGCAGGGGGGACCCCCAGGGGGCTGCCGCCCCCGGACCCCCGCTTTCGGCCCTGAACGGGCCTCGTCCTCAAACGCCGGACGGGCTGAAAAGATCCAGCCCCTCTGGGGGTCCCCCCTGCTCGAAGAGCTTGGGGGAGTTTAAGGAGCGGGGGTCCAGGGGGCAGAGCCCCCTGGCGTCACGGACGTAGCGCTCGCAGCAGCAAGTCCGCCAAGTGGTCCGCGACCTGCTGCGGGCTCATCGGGCCGTCGGGGCTGTACCACGTCGACAGGTGGTGGACGGAGCCGAAGTGGTAGTCCACCACCAGGTCGGCCGGCGTCGCCGTGGAGAAGACGCCCGCCTGCTGCCCCTCCTCGATGAGCGCACGGAAGCGTTCGTGGTAGCGCCGGCGCTCAGCACGCACCTGCTTGTTCTTCTCCGGGCTGAGGTGATGCATTGACCGGAAAAAAATCATCGCGTCGTCGAGGTTCTCGATCGTCGTCACCACGACGTCCGCCGCCGCAGCCCGCACCCGCTTCTCGACCGGCTCGTCGGCATCCGCGAACGCGTCGAGCCGCTCCTGCTGAACGCGCAGCACGCGCGCGTACACCTCGTGCAGAAGGTCGTCCTTCGAGCCGAAGTAGTGATACAGCGCCCCCTTGGTGACGCCGGCCGCCTCGACGATCTCCTGCACCGAGGTGCGGTCGTACCCCTGCTCGGCGAAGAGCCGGGTGGCGGCGGCGAGCAGCCGCTGGGGGACGGGCGTACCGTCACCGTCCGTCGTCCTGGCCACTGTGCCGCCACCTGCCCTTCCGAGATGTTCCGCTGACCGTGTTGCCGTCGGCTGTCTAGCCGTCGTTCGCGCGGGAACGAAGTTCCCGACGGAGGATCTTCCCACTCGCCGTCTTGGGCAAGTCGGGCAGGACCTCCACCTGCCGCGGATATTTGTAAGCGGCCAGTCTCTCCCGGCAGTACGCGGCGAGTGCGTCGGGGTCCGCTTCGGCACCCGGACGGAGGCTGATGTACGCCTTGACGGTCTCCCCGCGGTACCCGTCGGGCACCCCGACGACGGCCGCCTCGCGCACCGCCGGGTGCGTGTAGAGCACGTCCTCGACCTCGCGCGGCCACACCTTGAAGCCGGACGCGTTGATCATGTCCTTCTTGCGGTCGACGACGTACAGCCAGCCCTCGGCGTCCATGAAGCCGATGTCGCCGGTCCGCAGTTCGCCGTCGGGGAAGGTCTCGGCGGTGGCGTCGGGGCGCCGCCAGTAGCCGGGGACGACCTGCGGCCCCCGTACGACGATCTCGCCCTGCTCGCCGAACGGCACCTCCTCGCCCTCGTCGTCGACGATCCGTACGACCGTCTCGGGCCCCGGCACGCCCACGGCGAGCGTCCCGGAGGCGGGGTCGACGGGGGCCTCGCGGCCGGGCGGGACGGCGGCGCAGGGGGCGGTGCACTCGGTGAGGCCGTAGCCGTTGCGGATGTACGGCCCGAAGCCGGCCCGGAACTTCTCCACCAGGGCGGGCGGCAGCGGTGCGCCGCCGGACGAGATGTTGACGAAGGACGCGAAGTGCTCCCGGCTGACGTCCGGGTGGGCGGCCAGCGCCATGAAGGCGGTCGAGGGGCCGACGGTGTAGTGCGGCCCGTGCTCGGCGAACGCGTCGAGCACGACACCCGCCTCGAAGCGGTACGCCAGCACGAGCAGGCCCGAACTGTTCAGGCAGGCCGCGAACTGGGCGACCATCCCGGTGATGTGGAACAGCGGCGCCATCCCGAAGTAGACGGGCGCCTCGGGCAGGGCGAGGCCGGTGCGCTGCCGTTCGGCGTTGTACATGATGTTGCGGTGCGTGTTGGTGGCGCCCTTGGGCGTGCCGCTGGTGCCCGAGGTGTAGCTGATCAGCGCGATGTCGGACGGGCCGGGGTCGCGGTCGTCCGGCGCCTTGTGGCCGGCGCGGGCGACGGCCGTCAGGTCGTCGGCGTCCTCGGCCCCCGGCAGTCGCTCGAAGGCCAGCACCCGCGCATCGCCCCGCGTCTGGAAGTCCAGCTCGCACCCGGTGAGCACGATCCGCACCGGCGAGTCGGCGGCCGTCTCGCGCAGATACGACTCCCAGGCCCGGTCGGAGCAGATCAGCGCGGCCACCTCGCCGTCCCGCAGGACATGGGTGACCTCCCCCGACTTGTACATCGGGTTGACGGGCACGACGACCGCCCCCGCCTTCCACGCGCCGAGCACGGCGAGCACGAAGTGCGGGGAGTTCTGCAGCAGGACCGCCACCCGCTCGCCGCGCTCCAGGCCGCGCGCCGCGAGATGCCCGGCGACGGAGTCGCTGAGCTCGTCGACCTCGCGGTAGGTGAGGCGGCCGTCGAAGTAGGCGAGGAAGGCACGGTCGGGGGTCTGCGCGGCGGCCCGGCGCAGGGCGTGCACGAGGGAGTCGGCGGGGGTTATCGGCGCGCGCTGGGCGTCGTTCAGCAGGGCCAGCCAGGGCTTGGCCGCGTACCGGGAGTCGGTCACCGGGCCTCCTCCCACTTCTGCTGGATGTGGTTCATGCCGGCCAGCCAGCGGTCGGGCTCGGCGGCCCGCGCCTGGTAGAACCCGGCGACCTCGGGGTGCGGCAGGATCAGGAAGCGGTCCTCCTCCATCCCCTTGAACAGGGCGTCCGCCACGTCCTCCGGGGCGATGGCGGTGGGCTTGAGCACCAGGTCGCCCGCGCTGCCGGTGGCGTCCAGCATGTCGGTGCGCACGCCCTGCGGGCAGATGGCGTGCACCTTGACCCCGCGGTGGCGGTACGTCAGCGACAGGTACTCGGCGAAGGCGTACGCCCCGTGCTTGGTGACGGCGTAGGGCGCCGCGCCGATCATGGTGAGCAGTCCCGCGGCCGAGACGGTGGAGACGAAACGCCCGCTGCCCCGCTCCAGCCAGGCCGGCAGGAGTTCGTTGGCGGCACGCACGTGTGCCATGACATTGACGTCCCAGGACGCCGACCAGGCCCTCTCGTCGAGCGGCTGCCCAGCGGCCTCGCCACCGAAGGCGACTCCGGCGTTGGCGCAGTAGACGTCTATGGAGCCCCCGAGGGCCTCTCGGGCATCGGCGACGATCGCGGAGGCGTCGCCGGGGACTGCTGTGCCGCCGATCTCGTCGGCGACGGCGGCGGCCTTCCCGGCATCGAGGTCATTGACGACGACCCGGGCCCCCTCGGCGGCGAAGCGACGGGCCAGCGCGGCGCCGATGCCACCCCCAGCCCCGGTAACGACGACTCCGGCACCCTGAACGGCTTCCACCATCGGTCTCCTTCGACTGCGGCTCTCCTGCGACGGCCAGACTAACCGGTCGGTATGTATCAAAGGAAGGGTGCTGGCAGCCCACCCAGGGGCGCGGGGCTGTATCGATGTGCGGCTCCGCCGCGTGGGCGCGAACAACCACGGACAACCGCCTCCTTCCCCACAACCTGCGGGAGCAATACCGTGCCCCACATGCGCCTATCCAGACGAGCTCTCCTCGCAGCGACAACGGCAGCAGCATCCCTCCCGTCCGCAGCGGCGGCGTCCGAGCGCCACTCGCGACTGCGCACCGGCTTCGAGCGCCTCGCAGCCGACGGTTACTCGGTCCTCGAAGGCCAGAAGGTCGGAATCGTCACCAACCCCACCGGCGTGACCCGAGACGTCCGCCACATCGTGGATGTCATGCACGCCGACAAAAGGGTGAACCTACGGGCCGTCTTCGGCCCCGAGCACGGCTTCCGCGGCACCGCCCAGGCAGGCGGCTCCGAGGGCCGCTACGACGACCCGGCGACGGGCCTCCCGGTCTACGACACGTACCTCAAGAGCGGTCAGCCGCTCGCCGACATCTTCACCGCCTCCGGCGTCGACACGATCGTCTTCGACATCCAGGACGCGGGCGCCCGCTTCTACACCTACATCTGGACCCTGTACGACTGCATGGAGGCGGCCCAGCTCGCCGGCAAGCGCTTCGTCGTGCTGGACCGGCCCAACCCCGTCACCGGACGGTCGGCCCAGGGCCCGGTCCTGCACAAGGAGTTCGCGACCTTCGTCGGCCGACAGCCCATCTCCCAGGCGCACGGCATGACGGTCGCCGAGTTGGCGCGGCTGTTCAACGGGGAGTTCCTCACCACCCCGGTCCCCCTGCAGACCGTACGGATGACGGGCTGGAAGCGGTCCGAGTTCTACGACGCCTGGGGGCTGCCCTGGGTGCCGCCGAGCCCGAACATGCCGACCCCGGAGACCGCCCTCGTGTACGCGGGGACCTGTCTCTTCGAGGGCACGAACCTCTCGGAGGGGCGCGGCACGACCCGCCCCTTCGAACTGCTCGGCGCGGAGGGCATCGACCGGCGCTGGGCCGAGGCGGCCGGTGAACTCGGCCTGCCCGGCGCGCACTTCAGGGAGGCGTACTTCGCGCCCACGTTCTCGAAGTTCCAGGGCAAGACCATCGGCGGCGTACAGATCCATGTGCACGACCGGGCCGCGTACGACCCCGTCCGCAGCGGAATCGCCCTGCTGGTGACCGCCAAGAAGGTCTGGAGCGGCTTCAGTTGGCGCTCCGACAACTGGATCGACAAGCTCACCGGCTCCACCCGGGTCCGCACGATGATCGACGCGGGTGCGAGCGCCGACGAGGTGGTGGCGGACTGGCAGCAGGAGCTGTCGGTGTTCCGGCGGACGCGCCGGGAGTACCTGCTGTACACATGAGCGGCCCACGGATGGGTGACGACGTATGGCCAATCCCGCCCGCCAGCAGGACGATGCGCCCGTATCGGACTGTTACGGGGGACGAGGGGGCCTGTCATGGCAAATCCGGCAGTGAGCGTGACTCCTTACTGGGAGCTGACCTTCGACGCGGACGGGGACCCGGACGCCGGGCGGCGGGACCGGCTGCTGGCCGGGGTGGCGCAGCACCACGTCCGTGATCTGATCGTCTTCGCGCACGGCTGGAACAACGACCGCTCGGGCGCG
Organism: Streptomyces sp. NBC_01092; assembly: GCF_045039535.1. Lineage (NCBI taxonomy): Bacteria > Bacillati > Actinomycetota > Actinomycetes > Kitasatosporales > Streptomycetaceae > Streptomyces > Streptomyces sp. NBC_01092. The sequence goes on from NZ_CP108659.1 coordinate 2,413,702, forward strand.
ACCCGGCTCTACGACGGGTTCTTCGCGCCGATCCCCCAGCTCGCGCCGAAGGCGAAGGTCGGGTTCGTGGGCGTGGTCTGGCCGTCGATGCGGTTCTCGGACGAGCCGATCCCGGACTTCCCGCGGGCCGTGGCGGCCGAGATGCCACGTCGGCCGGTGCTCGACAAGGACACGCGGCACGCGCTGCTGGAGACGTTCCCGGGCCGGGCCACCGTGATCGACCAGATCGCGCGGCTGCTGGACCAGCAGCCGCGCGAGGAGGCCGAGTTGGAGGAGTTCGGGCGGCTGGTGCGGCTGCTGGTGGACGTCGTGCCGCCGGGGCCGCAGGCGCTCTTCGCGGCGGACACGCTGCGCGAGGGGGTGCCGCAGGACTCGCCGGACATCTTCGCCGACTGCACGGCGGCCGTGTGCGAGGAGTTCGCGCGGGCGCTGACGCTGCTGGAATCGCCCGACGCAGCGCCGCACGGCGCGCCGTCCTTCTCGTTGCCGAACCCGTGGGAGGGCGCGCACGAGCTGCTGCGGCAGGCGACGTACTACGCGATGAAGCGGCGTGCGGGGACGGTCGGTGAGCGTGGGCTCGGGCGGGTGGTCGGGCAGCTCGCCGCGCGGGCGCCCGAGGTGCGGGTGCATCTCGTCGGGCACAGTTTCGGCGCGCGGCTGGTGTCGTTCGCGCTGCGCGGGCTGCCGAAGGGCGTGCGCGCGGTGAAGTCCGTGACGCTGCTGCAAGGTGCCTTCTCGCACTACGCGTTCGCGTCCCGGCTGCCCCACGACGCCCGTGCGGGCGGGGTCCTGGAGGGCCAGCAGAACCGTATCGACGGACCGCTGGTGTGCTGCCACTCGCGGCACGACTCGGCCCTGTCCACGATGTACCCGCTGGCCGCGCGCATGGCGGGGGACGCGCGCGGGATCGCGGCCCTGGACATCGGCCGGATGCTGGGTGACAAGTGGGGTGCGATGGGGCACGACGGGGTGCAGGCGGTACCCGGGACGAAGTCGCTGAAGCTGGCCGACGCGCTGAAGGCGAAGCTGCCGGCCTCGGGGTGCGTGAACATCGACGCGGCGGCGGTGGTCAGGCGTGGCGGGCCGCCGGCGGGGGCGCACAGTGACATCGTGCACCGGGAACTGGCGCAGGTGGTGCTGGCGGCGGGCCGCATCAAGTGACCCGCCGCCATCGACCCGTCACCGATGTGACGTGAACTCCACGACCTGCTGATACGTAGGCCGGTTCTGCCAGCTGATCCTGCCGTGCTTGATGCCGCCCAGGGTGCGCTGGACGATCGAGTCGGCGCACCACTGGTCGCCCGCCGAGCACTGGTCGTCGCCGGGGTACACCTGCGCCGCGGTCTTGCCGGCGGCCTCCTTCAGGGTGCTGATCAGGATGTCCCGGCAGGCGGTGAGGCTGCCGCCGCCGCAGTACTTCTGCGCGAGCGGGCCCTGCACGGACTCACCGAGCACGGCCCGGATGTCCTTGTCGACGTAGGACCACCAGCCGTACTGGAAGGAGCTTCCGGCGTGCGAGCCGGTCGGGCCGTGCCCGGCCGACGGGGCCTCGTCGATGGGCAGGCTCGCGGTCATCGCGGCGTACAGCTCGCTGCCGAGGGCCGGTTCGAACTCGGCCTTGACCAGCAGCGGCCACCACGCGTCCAGGATGCGGATCGCGTCGGCGTCGGCGTACGTCTTCGATCCGGCCGACGTCTCGGTGCGCTTGCCGCCCGCCGACAGCCAGGTCTGGAGCCTGCTCACGGCCGCCGCTGCCGTGGGGTCGGGCACCGTGGCGCTGCCCACGACCTTGAGCAGGTCCGGCAGGACGTCCTCGGCCCGCAGGTCGGCCAGGCCCGCGTCGGCCATCGCCTTCACGAGGGAGGCCCGGGTCACGCCGCCCGCGTCGACGAGCTTCTTCACCCGGTCCTCCAGGAGGTTGCCGCGGTGGACCGAGCCGTCGCCCCAGGGCGCGGTTGTGTAGTCCTTGGCCTGCTTGTTGTTCCAGGAGATGTAGTAGTCCTGGTCGATCGAGTTGGGGTGGGCCGAGGGCGGGGTGTGGTCCGCCGTGTTCGTCGCCGGGTTCCAGCCCCGCCACTCGTACGCCTGCCGCGCCCAGACCGGGAACTCCGCGTCGACGCCGGTGGCCCGGACCGGGTTGTCGCCGCTGTTGTAGTAGGCGGTGTGCTCGGAGTCGGCGTAGAACCAGTTGAAGGTGTAGTTGATGTGCTGCGCCGCCTTCTGGAAGTCCTCCGGGCCCTTGACGTAGTCGGGGTCGTTCAGCATCTGGAAGCCGATGATCGAGTCGGCCTCGTGCAGGTAGGAGGAGCGCAGGGTGGTGTAGGCGACCTTCTTGCCGCCGACGGTCGCTCGGTGCGTGACGGGACCGTACTTGGTGCGCCAGACCCGCATCGTGTACGAGCCCGCGGGGGTGCTGTCGGCGGTCGTCGGCTTCCAGGCGTTCTTCTGCTCGACCTTGTCCATGGCCGTGCAGGTGCCGCGGTACAGGTAGTGGTAGTCGTCCTGGCACAGCTCGACGGCGTAGGTGTCGATGATGTCCTGACCGGAGGTCGTGGCGCTCCACGAGTAGTCCTGGCCGCGGCCCAGCTCGACGTACATGCTCAGGCCGGCGAAGGAGGCGCCGCGCGCGCTGATGCCCGGGCCCTGGATCTCCTGGAGCAGAAGCAGCTGGGGGGCGAAGTAGCCGGTCTGCGGGCCGAAGACGGCGACCGGGTGGCCGCTGGCGGTGTGCTCGCCGCTGACCACGAGGGCGTTGGACATGCCCCGCCTGGCCGAGGTCATGGCGGTCGCGGCCGCCGTGGTCGAGGCACCGCTCGCGGCTGAACCGGCCGCGCTGCCCGTACGGTCGTACACGAGCGGTTCCTCGGTCACCGAGCCGGCGTCGGGCAGTGCCCCGCCCTGCGGGGCGGCGGGTTTGGTGGCGTACGGGAAGCTCTTGTCGTGGACGGTGACGACCGCCTCGGGGTCGTTGCGCTCGCGGAACGACTCCCAGACCTCGGTGCCGCGGGCCACGCCGTACTTCTCCTGGGCGGCCAGCAGGGAGATCGCGTTGTTGACCTCGCCGCCGCCTCCGGAGCCGAACAGCGAGCCGATGACGGAGCCGAGCGCGACCAGGTCGGTGATCTTGAAGTGCTCGATGGTGCCGGCGTTGGTGACGGAGTCCTTGTGGCCGGTCAGGACGTACTCGCCGGGGAAGTAGCGGCCGCTGTCGGAGGCGTCGATGTAGGAGTTGATGCCGTCGAGGTAGGCCTTGGCGTCGGCGAGGGCCAGCTGCCCGCGTTCGCCGTTGGACGCGACAGCGTTGTCGATCTGCGCATGGAGATCGCCCTCGGTGTACGGCGCGTGACGCCAGAACTGCTGCTCAAGGCCCTGGTTGGAGGGCGCTCCGCCGGCGAAGGAGGTCAGCTGCCCGCGTCCGACGTGCCGGAAGACGTCCATCAGCCACAGCCGGTCCTGAGCGGCCGCATAGCCCGCGCCGAACTCCGTGCCGTATCTGGTGGTACCGGTGATGTGCGGCACACCCGTCTTCTTGTCACGGACGATCGTCACGTCACTGCGCCCTGCGGGACTGACGGTGGAGGCGACTTGATCGGACGGGACGCCGAACGAGGCGTCGTTGAAGAAGGTGTTGATCGTCGCGTTGGTGAGGCCGGAGTAGCCCTTGGCCAGGCCGGCGTAGGGGCCCAGCTGGTCCGAGGCGTGTTCGGGCATGGTCCCGAAGGCCTGGTTGAGCAGGATCTGCGCGAGGGTGGCATTGCCGTTCTGGCCCGGCGGCAGGATGTCGGAGCACTGGTTCCCGCAGTGGTCGTTCGCGGCCGTGGCCTCGGCCGCCGCCGCCCGGGTCGCGCCGACCGCCGGGGAAAGAGGCGACAAAAGTCCGGCAATCAGAGCGCATACGGATGCGGCCTTCAGGAACCCGGGGAATCCGCCGGGAGTTCTCAGTCTGTCTAACGCGGTGCGTGGGGTACGCCGTGGCATGGCAGCTCCTACCGACGAGGGTGGGCCGAGACTGTTACCGGCGGTATCCCCGGGATTGAAGATGAACATGCGTCACTTTTTTGAGTCGCCAAGGGCTCGCTATGGAGGTCATCGGAAATCGGATGGAGCCGATTCGCTTGTCGATACGTCTATTCGGCAACGTCCCGAACGACGACGCCGAAGTGACCGAAGTACAGGTGCAGATGTGACGGAGGTGCAGGGCGATGGCCGGTTTCCGGAGTCTCGCGAGACAGGTGCGCGATCCGCGGTGCGATCTCGCGCTGCGGCGCTACTCGCTGCGTAAGTGCCTGGAGCGATTCGCTCCTTACGGGCACAGGGCGACCTGGGACCACTTGTGCTCCCGGGCGGGATTCGGTCCCGAGGACCGCTCCCCCGAGCCGGCGCGGCTCGTGGCCGCGTTGGACGAGTTGGAGGAAGCGCGTTCGGTCTGGCTGGCCTACGAGGTCGAGTTCGCCGAGCGGCGCAAGAAGGAGAAGCACGACGGACTGCGCAGGCCGGGCAGCGTGGATGACTGGCACCGGCTGACCTGGGGCGGTTTCGGCGTCGCCTGGTGCGACGACCCCCGGGTCCACCCGCGAGAACCCCTGGCCGAGGTGCTGCGCCGGCTGATCTCCGCGCTGGAGCGCGAACCGGGCTCGGAGTGCCCGGCGTGCAGCGGGGGGCGGCTGATCTGGAAGTACGACCTGGCCCATGAACCGTCGTCGGGTCCGGTCTGCACGGACTGCGGGATCGTGGTGCCGCGTCCGGTGCTCACGCCCGAGGCGCTGGCGGCAGCCAGGCGCGGACGGCGGCTGCTCATGTCCGCCTAGAACGACGGGGGTGCGCCGGGGATGCCGCACCCCCTATGCCGGTAGGCACCGGCTGTCGGTGGCGGCTGGCACCATCGACGACATGATCCAGGTGTGTCTCAACGGGCCCCGCGGGGCGAACGACGGTGCGGTGGTGCCGCTCTCGCCCGAGGCGCTGGCCGAATCCGCCGCCGGGGCCGTCGCCGCCGGAGCCACGGACATCCACGTCCACCCCAAGACCCCCTGCGGCCAGGACAGTCTCTCGCCGCGCGTGCTCGCGCCGACGCTGGAGGCGATCCGGACCCGGGTGTCGGTGCCGGTCGGTGTGACGACGGGCGCCTGGGCGGAACCTGATCCCGAAGCACGGCTGGAGCGAGTCCGCAGCTGGACGGTGCTGCCGGACCACGCCTCGGTCAACTGGCACGAGCCGGGCGCCGAGGAAGTGGCCGCCGCACTGCTGGAGCGGGGCGTCGGCGTGGAGGCGGGCATCTGGTCGGGCACGGACGGGGCGGCGCGGTTCGCCGCCTCGCCGCTGGGGCCGAGGGTGCTGCGGGTGCTGGCCGAGGTGACGGACACATCGGCGCGGACGGCCGAGGAGAGCGCGCGTGGGCTGCTGGCCGACCTGGGCCCGGCGTTCGGCCGCCCGGTGCTGCTGCACGGGGAGGACGAGGGCGCCTGGCCGGTGCTGCGGCTGGCCGGACGACTGGGGCTGGCGACGCGGATCGGCCTGGAGGACACGCTGGTCCTGCCGGACGGGGAGCGGGCCGCCTCCAACGCCCGATTGGTGACCGAGGCGTTGCGCCAGTACGGAAGATCGCGACGGTAGCAGCCGCTAAATCCCTCGCACCATCCCTTTCCCGTAGGGACAGTTGGGGGGCGATGAAACACGCCTGAGCACCACCGAGGAGTCCCCGATGTCGACGCTGCGCGTCACCGCCGAAGTCCTGACCGTTCACGAACATCCCAATGCCGACGCGCTGGAGCTGGCGCAGGTGGGGTTGTACCGGGCCGTCGTCACCAAGGGCGCGTACCGCTCCGGTGAGGCCGCCGTGTACATCCCCGAGCAGTCCGTGCTGCCGGCCGGGCTGATCGAGGAACTGGGGCTGACCGGGCGGCTGGCGGGAAGCGGGGCCGACCGGGTCAAGGCGGTGCGGCTGCGCGGGGAACTGTCGCAGGGCATCGTGTGCCGGCCGCAGGCGCTGGCCGACGTCGATCTGACGTCGGCGGCCGCGGAGGGCGTCGACTTCGCCGAGCGGCTGGGGATCACCAAGTGGGTGCCGCCGATCCCGCCGACGATGTCCGGTGACGTGGAGTCGGCGCCGGATCTGCTGCCGTGGGTCGACATCGAGAACATCCAGCGGTATCCGGACATCTTCCGGCCCGGTGAGCCGGTGGTGCTGACCGAGAAGCTGCACGGGTCGGCGTGCCTGCTGACGTATGTCGCCGACCAGGAGCGGGTGTACGTCTCCTCGAAGGGCTTCGGCGCGAAGTCGCTGGCGCTGCGGGAGGAGCCCCGGAACCTGTACTGGCGCGCGGTGCGGGGGCACGGCGTCGCCGAGGCGGCGGCGCGGCTGGCCGAGCGGCTGGGAGCCCGGCGGGTCGGGATCTTCGGGGAGGTGTTCGGCGCCGGTGTGCAGGACCTGACGTACGGGGCCGACGGGCGCCGCGAGACGTTGGGGTACGCCGCGTTCGATGTCTCCGCGGAGATCGACGGGCAGGTGCGGTGGCTGGACGCGGCGGAGGCGCTGGAGGGGGAACTGCCCCTGGTGCCACGGCTGTTCGAGGGGGCCTTCGACATCGAGCGGGTGCTGGAGATCGCGAGCGGGCGGGAGACGGTGTCCGGGCGGGGGCTGCATCTGCGGGAGGGTGTGGTGATACGGCCGGTCGTCGAGCGGTACAGCGGGGTGACCGGGGGGCGGGCCATCGCGAAGGCGGTCAGTCCGGCTTATCTGACCCGGAAGGGTGGGACCGAGTACGAGTAACCTGCCCGCAGCTACCGGGCCGGGACGTACGGCCGCTTGTCGGCAACGTTCCGGCCCTGGGCGACGGCTCCCTCGTCACCTCCCAGCCCCCTTCCCCTTCTGCGGCCCTCCCCCCTGCTCCACCAGAAGCCGCGACCCCGTGAGACGTTCGCCGAACGCGTCGTCCGGGTTGGACAGGACGCAGGTGTCCAGGGAGAGGCAGCCGCAGCCGATGCAGTCGGTCAAGTGGTCGCGCAGGCGGTTGAGTTGCTTGATGCGTTCGTCCAGTTCCGAGCGCCACGCCTCGGACAGGCGCGCCCAGTCCTCGTGGGTGGGGGTGCGCTCCTCGGGCAGTTCGGCGAGGGCGTCGCGGATCGTGGCCAGGGGGATGCCGACACGCTGAGCGGCCCGTACGAACGCGACCCGGCGCAGGGTGTCACGGGTGTAGCGGCGTTGGTTGCCGGAGGTGCGCCGGCTGCTGATCAGGCCCTTGGACTCGTAGAAGTGCAGGGCGGAGACGGCGGCGCCGCTACGGGCGGAGAGCTGGCCGACCGTGAGTTCGTGGATCTTCTCGGGGATCTGGGGCACCCCACAAACCTACCTACCGCGTCACCCTCCCGGTCCGTTGACAGGGGCCTCACCACCTAGCATGCTAAGCAGTTGCTTAGACATACACATGACGCGGGAGGCCGGGACATGGCAGAGCCGAGGATCTTCACCTCCGTCGACGACCTGAAGTCGGCGGTGGGCGAGCAGCTGGGGTACACCGACTGGCTGGAGGTCGACCAGAAGCGGATCGACCTGTTCGCGGAGGCCACCGGTGACCACCAGTGGATCCACGTCGATCCGGAGAAGGCCGCCGCCGGGCCCTTCGGGACCACCATCGCCCACGGGTACCTGACGCTGTCGCTGCTCCCGCTCTTCGGGCCCCAGCTCATCGCGGTCGAGGGCGTGCAGATGGGCGTCAACTACGGCTCGAACAAGGTGCGTTTCCCCGCCCCGGTGCCCGTGGGCTCCCGGCTGCGCGCCACCGCGACGATCAGCGGCGTCGACGACGTGACGGGCGGCGTCCAGGTCACCGTCGCGTTCACCGTGGAGCGCGAGGGCGGGGACAAGCCCGTGTGCGTCGCCGAGTCCGTCTCGCGCTACTACCTGTAAACCGGGCCGGGAGCACGCGAGCGCTCGGCCGGAGCTACTTCACTCCCACCATCCGCAGCACGAGGTCGGCGTACAGCGCGCCGACCTCGTCCGGCGTCCAGGGGCCGTCGACGTTGAACCAGCGGGCCACGTCGATGCACAGCGACAGCACCGCGAGGGTCGTGCCCTTCACGTCCAGCACGTCGAAGTCACCGGCCGCCACGCCGTCCTCGATGATCCCGCGCACCTCGGCGTCGCACTGCCGCCGCAGCGCGAGGATCTCGGCGCGGGCGTCCGGGCCGAGCGAGTCCAGCTCGTACTGCACGACCCGCGCGGTGGTGCGTCCCCCGGCGTGCCAGCGGACGAAGGAGCTCACGGCGTCGGCGAGCCGCTCGGCCGGGGTGCCCTCGCGCCGGGCCGCCGTCTGCAGGATCTCCAGGGCCTTCTCGTGGCCGATCCTGCTGATGCGGTGGAGCAGCTCTTCCTTGGTCTTGTAGTGGATGTAGAGCGCGGCCGGGCTCATGCCGGCGCGGCCCGCGATGTCACGGGTCGTCGTGGCGTGGTAACCGCGCTCGGCGAAGGCCTCCACGGCGGCGATCAGCAGCCGCCGTGCCGCGTCGGGCGTGACCTCGGTCCACGCCGACTCGCCACCGGCCGTCTCCTCCGCCGTACTCATCGCTCACTCGCCCCTCTCGCTGACAGAAGGACCACCATACCGCCGATACTGAGCGAGCGCTTAGTGGGCTCGGCCGGAGGTGAAGTCGGCCAGATCCTGTCGGTCAGATCGTGTCGGTCAGATCCTGTCGGTCAGATCTTCTCGAAGGGGTCGTGTTCCGCGAGGAGCTTCTCCAGTCGCGCCTGGTCCACGCGGCTCACGATCTGTCCGGCCTCCTGACGGTCCCGGATGACCTTGGCGAGGGTGAACGCCGACGTCACCAGGTAGAGGACGGCGATCGCGAGGAATCCGCGCACCCAGGCGTCGGCGTTCAGCTGGTAGATGCCGACGCCGGTGGCGGCCATGGCGACCGCGAAGGAGGCTACGGACTGCCCGTAGAACGCCGCCGTGTTCTGCTGTTTGACCGGTGTGTCACTCATGGGGAACAGGATCGACAGGTGTGGCGCGGGCCACATCCGCTGAAGTACTCAGCCGGATACTCAGTCCACCGCACCCTCAGAACGCCGAAACCCCCGTCAGCGCCCGCCCGATGACCAGCTTCTGGATCTGGCTCGTGCCCTCGTAGAGGGTCATCACGCGGGCGTCCCGCAGCAGCTTGCCCGCCGGGTACTCGTCGATGTAGCCGTAGCCGCCGAAGACCTGCAGGGCGTTGTTGGCGGCGCGCACGGCGGCCTCCGAGGCGAAGAGCTTGGCCTTGGAGGACTCCACGGCGAAGGGCAGTCCGCGGTCGATCAGGTCGGCCACCCGCCAGGTCAGCAGCCGCGCCGCGTCCACGTCGACGGCGATGTCGCTGATCAGCTCCTGGACCAGCTGGTGGCGGGCGATCGGCTTGCCGAACTGCTCGCGCTCCCCGGCGTACCGGACGGCCGCGTCCAATGCGGCCTGCGCTATGCCGACGCACCCCGCGGCGACCGACATCCGCCCCTTGGCGAGGGCCGACATCGCGACCGAGAAGCCCTTGCCCTCCTCCCCCACCATGGCCGACGCGGGCACCCGCACGTCCTCCAGCACGAGCTCGGCGGTGGCCTGGCCGCGCAGGCCGAGCTTGCCGTGGATGGTGCGGCGGGTCAGGCCGGGCGTGTCGGTGGGGACGAGGAAGGCGGAGACGCCCTTGTGGCCCGGCGCGTCGGTGGAGCGGGCGAAGAGCAGCACGACGTCGGCCCAAGTGCCGTTCGTGATGAACATCTTGGTGCCGTTGAGGACGTACTCTCCCCCACTCTCGGCTCCGCTCGAGCGGGAGGTGCCCCCATCGTCCCGCACCGCCCGCGCGGCGAGGTTGCCGGCGTCGGAGCCCGTGCCCGGCTCGGTGAGGCCGAAGCAGCCGACCAGCTCGCCCGCGGTGAGCCCCGGCAGCCAGCGGCGGCGCTGCTCCTCGCTCCCCCAGACGGCGATCGTCTTGGCGACCAGGCCGAGGGAGACCGAAACGATCCCGCGCACCGAGGAGTCACCACGCCCCAGCTCCTCCGTGACCAGGCAGTACGCGAGATGGTCGCCGCCCGAGCCGCCGTACTCCTCGTCGATCGTCAGCCCCAGGAAGCCGACCTCGCCGAGCTTCTTGACGAGGGCGCGGTCGACCTCCTCCGCGCGGTCCCACTCGACGACGTTCGGTGCGATCTCGCGTTCCACGAAGTCCCGGGCGAGCCGGCGGACGGCGGTCTGCTCCTCGCTGAGCTCCAGGTTCATGCGGAGTCACCCCTCATCAGCTCTACTTGAACGTCGTACATTTAAATTAGCACTGCTAGTTTACCTGGGCAGCCCTACTATGTGCGCCATGGCCCGACCGCGCAAGCCCCTCCTCAGCTACGACCGGATCGTCGAGACGGCTCGCGAACTCGTGGACGCGGAAGGCCTGTCGGCCGTCTCCACGCGCCGGCTCGCCGCCGAACTGGGGGTGAGTGGGCCGTCCCTGTACAACCACTTCCGCACCAAGGACGAGATCCTGGAGGCGGTCGCAGACTCGGTGAGCGCGCAGGTCGATCTGTCGATGTTCGAGGACGGGCGGGACTGGCGCACCGCGCTGCACGACTGGGCCGTCTCGTACCGGACGGCCCTGCGCGACCACCCGAACGTCGTCCCGGTGCTCGCCCGCGGCCCGGGCCGCCGCCCGGCCGCGCTGCGGCTCGCCGACGCCGCCTACGGCGCGATGGTCGCGGCGGGCTGGCCGCCGGCGCAGGCCACGTCCATCGGCGCGCTGATGCGGTACTTCATCATGGGCTCGGCGCTCGGCTCGTTCGCCGGGGGGTTCGTGGACGACGCCAGCGCGTACGACCCCGCCGACTACCCGCACCTCGGGCAGGCCCACCTCCTCGCCGAGCAGCAGGAGAAGATCGACGAGCGGGCCTTCGAGACCGGGCTGACGGCGCTGCTGGACGGGCTGGCCCGGCAGTACGAGCAGGTGGGGCGGGCCACGTAGCCGTTCCCCGGCGGGACCCAACTACACTTCGGCGCCGACCGAAGTGTCCGTGCCCCATGCTGGACCGCATGGCCACCAAAGACCCCCAGGCGTCGCAGCTCGCCCGGCTCGCCGGGCTCATCGCCGACGAGACCCGGGCCGCCTGTCTGCTGGCGCTGTTGGACGGGCGCGCGTGGACCGCCGGCGAGCTGGCGCGGCACGCCGGGGTCGCGGCGTCGACGCTGAGCGAACACCTGGGCAAGCTGGTCGCGGGCGGACTGCTGGCCGAGGAGCGGCAGGGCCGGCACCGGTACGTCCGGCTGGCCGACGCCCGGGTCGCCCAGCTGGTGGAGGACCTGACCGCGCAGGTTGCCCCAGGGGCGGATCGGCGGCCCCGGAGCCTACGGGAGTCCAGCGCCGGCTCGGCCATGGCCCGCGGCCGGACCTGCTACGACCACCTCGCGGGGCGGCTCGGCATCGCGGTGACGGATGCGATGACCGCGCGCGGGCTGTTGCGCCAGGACACCGGGTTCGCGCTCACGGACACGGGGCTCGGCTGGTTCGACTCGGCCGGCATCCCCCTCGACCGTGCGAGCCGGCGCCCCTTGGCCCGGGCCTGCCTCGACTGGACCGAACGCCGACCTCATCTCGCGGGCGTCGCGGGCGCGGCCCTGTGCCGGCACGCGCTGGAGGCGGAGTGGTGCGTGCGGATCGGTTCGGAGCGGGCCGTGAAAGTGACTGCGTCGGGTGAGGGGGCCCTGCTGGAGATGCTCGGTATCGAGGCGGGGGCGCTGCGGTGAGCTGGGCGGCCCCTGGGGTGGGGGCCTTGTGTGGTGCCGGGTGCGGGCGCGTGCGGGCCGGCCTCGCAGTTCCCCGCACCCCTTTGGAGCGCTCCGGTTGGCGCTCCGGTTGCCCTGTCCGAAATCCGCCAGCCTCGGTCCCCCCTCCCTCCCTAGCCTCTGGAGCATGATGAACAGCACCCCCGCCCGCCGTCCCGACCTCCTCGCCGCCGGCGCCGCCACCGTCACCGTCGTGATGTGGGCCTCCGCCTTCGTCGCCATCCGCAGCGCCGGTGACGAGTACTCGCCCGGCGCGCTCGCGCTGGGGCGGCTGCTCGTCGGTGCCGTGGTGCTGGGAGCCATCTGTCTCGTCCGCCGGGAGGGGCTGCCTGCGCGGGCCGCATGGCCCGGGATCGCGATATCGGGCCTGCTGTGGTTCGGCTTCTACAGCGTCGTGCTGAACTGGGGCGAGCAGCAGGTGGACGCCGGTACGGCGGCGCTCGTGGTGAACATCGGCCCCATCCTCATCGCCCTGCTGGGCGCCCGGCTGCTCGGTGACGCGATGCCGCCGCGGCTGCTCGCGGGCATGGCGGTGTCGTTCGCCGGTGCGGTGGCCGTGGGTCTGTCGATGTCGGGTGAGGGCGGCTCCTCGGTGCTCGGGGTGGTGCTGTGCCTGCTCGCCGCGGTCGGCTACGCGGGCGGCGCGGTGGCGCAGAAGCCGGCGCTCGGCCACGCGAGCGCCCTCCAGGTGACGACGTACGGATGCCTGGTCGGCGCGGTCGTCTGCCTGCCCTTCGCGGGACAGCTCGTCGACGACGCCGCCCACGCCTCCGTGTCAGCGACGCTCAACCTGGTCTATCTGGGCGTCTTCTCGCTGGCGCTCGCCTTCACGACATGGGCGTACGCCCTGGCCCGTACGACCGCCAGCCGCATGGGCGCGACCACGTACGCGGTGCCCGCGCTGGTCGTGCTGATGTCGTGGCTGGCGCTCGGCGAGGTACCCGGACTGCTCACGCTGGCGGGCGGGGCGCTGTGTCTGGCGGGCGTGGCCGTGTCGCGGTCCCGGACGCGGTCCGCCCGGGTCGTGGCGAGTGCGCCGCAACCCGAGCAGACCCGCGAGTCAGCGTGAACTCGCCTTGCCGGCCAGCACCTTGATGGACAGCAGGGCGATCACCGCCAGGCCGATGATGTAGGCGGACACCGCCATCGAGGTGCCCGAGGCCTCCAGCAGCAGCACCATGACGAAGGGGGCGAGCCCGCCGCCGAGCACGGCCGCGATCTGGTAGCCGAGGGAGGCGCCCGTGTAGCGCATCTCGGGCGTGAACAGCTCGGCGAACAGGGCCGCCTGGGGGCCGTACATGATGCTGAGGAAGCAGCTGGCGACGAACGAGCCGACCGCCAGCCACAGCAGCGAGCCGGTGTCGATCAGCAGGAACAGCGGTACGGCCCACAGGGCGATGCCGGCCGCGCCGAGTGCGTAGATCCGGATACGGCCGACCTTGTCGGAGAGCGCGGCGGCGGCCGGGATCAGCACCAGCTGGGTGAGGCTGACGCACAGGGAGACGGTGAGGACCGCGCTCTTGTCCATGTCCAGTTCCCGGGTCGTGTAGTCGAGGACGCCGGTGATCAGGATGTAGAAGGTCGCGGTGTTGACGGCGAAGGAGCCGCCGGCGAGGAGGACCGTGCCGAGGTGGTCCTTCATGATGGCGCGCAGCGGGCTGCTCTGCTCCGTCTTCTCCTTCTCGGCCAACGCCCGCTCGGCCTCCCGGAATTCGGGGGTCTCCTCGACGCGGGTGTGGATGTACCAGGCGAGGGCGAGGACGAACAGGCCGATCAGGAACGGCACCCGCCAGCCCCACGCCGCGAACTGCGCGTCGGTGGTGAAGGCGCCGGCCAGCAGGAAGACGGTGTTGGCGGTGACCACACCGATGGGGACGCCGAGTTGGACGACGCTGCCGTAGACGCCGCGCTTGCCCTCGGGGGCGTACTCGGTGGCCATCAGCATCGCGCCGCCCCACTGGGCGCCGACCGCGACGCCCTGGGCGATGCGCAGGAGGACGAGCAGGATCGGGGCGGCGACGCCGATCGTTTCGTAGGTCGGGAGCAGGCCGATGCCGGTGGTGGCGATGCCCATGAGGGTGAGGGCGAGGACCAGCATGGGCTTGCGGCCGCGCTTGTCGCCGATCTGACCTGCGACGATGCCGCCGATGGGCCGGGCCAGGAAGCCGACGGCGAAGGTGGCGAAGGCGGCGAGCACTCCGGCGGTGGAGCTGCCGGCGGGGAAGTACAGGTCGCCGAGTACGAGGGCGGCGGCGATGCCGAAGACGAAGTAGTCGTACCACTCGACGGCGGAGGCGAGCGCCGCCGCTGTGGCGACGCGGCGCCGGTTGACCGTGGGGAGGGCGGTCGTGGTGTCAGGGTGAGCGGAGGGGGCCATGTCCATGCGTGCACACTCCGGTGGGTGCGGTGGGGACGTTGGCGGCGAACGTACTGACCGGACGGTATGGGGTCAACGGTTGTGCAGGAAGGTTGCCCGGGGCACCCGAGGCCCCGGGCAACGACATCGGAACCTCAGAACACCACCAGCGCCCGGCCGCCCTTGCCCGCGACCATGTTCTCGAAGGCCGCCGGAATCCCCTCCAGCGCGATCCGTTCGGTCACCAGCGATCCCAGGTCCAGGCGGCCGGCACGGACGTGCTCGGCCAGTACCGGCAGGTCGCGCGCCGGATCGGAGTTGCCGTAGACGCAGCCGGAGAGGGTGCGGCCCCAGTGGAAGATCTCCAGCGCGTTGAAGGTGACCTGCTGGTCCTTGCCGCCGATGCCGACGACCGTGGTGCGGCCGCCTCGACGGGTGGAGTCCCAGGCCGTGCGGATGGTGGTCGCGCGGCCCACGCACTCCACGGCCACGTCCACGCCCTGCTTGCCCGTCAGGCCCCGGATCTCGCGGGCGGTGTTCTCGGAGGCGACCACATAGTCGGTGGCACCTGCGGCGCGCGCCAACTCCTCCTTCTCCGGGGAGACATCGACCGCGACGATCTTCGCCGCGCCCGCGATCCGGGCCGCCTGGAGGGCCGACAGGCCGACGCCGCCGACGCCGAACACGGCGACGGTCTCGCCCGCCCGCACCCGCGCCGAGTGGTGCACGGCGCCGTAGCCGGTGAGGACGGCGCAGCCCAGCAGCGCGGCGTCGGTGAGCGGGACGCCGTCCGGGAGGGGCAGGACGCAGCCCGCCGCGACGACCGTCTCCTCGGCGAACGCGGCGACGTTCAGGCCGGGGTGCAGGTCGGTGCCCGCCGCGGTGCGGGCGTAGACGTCGGCGGCGCCGTTGAGGGCGTTGGCGCACAGCCAGACCTCGCCGAGCCCGCAGGCGTGGCAACTACCGCAGGACGGGGCCCAGTTGAGGACCACGGGGTCGCCGGGTGCGACATCCGTGACCCCCTCCCCCACGGCTGTCACCGTGCCGGCGCCCTCGTGGCCCAGGACCGCGGGGACGGGGACACGCATGGTGCCGTCGGACAAGGACAGGTCGGAGTGGCAGACGCCGGCGGCGGCGAGACGGACGCGGACCTGGCCGGGGCCGGGGTCGGGCAGGTCGATCTCGGTGACCTCCAGCGGGGCACCGATGGCGGGCAGGACTGCGGCGCGAACCATGTGCGGGCTCCTAGAACTGAAGGGACTTGGTCTGGAGGTACTCGGCCAGGCCGTGCGAGCCGAGCTCGCGGCCGACGCCCGACTGCTTGTAGCCGCCGAAGGGGGCGCGGACGTTGAAGCGGCCGCCGTTGATGTCGACCTGCCCGGTGTCCATCCGGCGCGCGAAGGCCACCGCCTCGGCCTCCTCGCCGGCCCAGACGGCGCCCGCGAGGCCGTAGACGGTGCCGTTGGCGATGCGCAGGGCGTCGTCCTCGTCCTCGTAGGGCAGGATCGACAGGACCGGGCCGAAGATCTCCTCCTGCGCGATGGTCATCTCGGGGGTCACGGCGGCGAAGACGGTCGGGCTGACGAAGTAGCCCTGCTCGCGGGGCGGTTCGGTGCCGCCCGCGACCAGTCGCGCCCCCTCGGCCACGCCCTTCTCGATGTAGCCGAGCACCCGCGCCTGCTGCTTGGCGTTGACCACCGGCCCGATGCGCTCGCCGTACTTCTCGGCGGCGGCCGCGGCCAGCTCCACGGCCTCGTCGTACTGGTCCCGGTGGACCAGCATCCGCGTCCAGGCGCTGCACGTCTGCCCGGAGTTGGACATGACGTTGGCGACGCCGACGTTGACGGCCTTGGCCAGGTCGGCGCTGGGCAGGATGACGTTGGCGGACTTGCCGCCCAGCTCCAGGGCGACCTTCTTGATGGCGGCGCCGGCCACCGCGGCGATCTGCCGGCCGACGGCCGTGGAGCCGGTGAAGGAGACCAGGTCGACGTCCGGGTGCTCGGCGAGCGCCTGGCCGGCGACCGGGCCGAGGCCGGTGACCAGGTTGAAGACGCCCGCGGGGACACCGGCCTCGTCGACCGCCTCGGCGAAGAGCTGGGCGACCAGCGGGGTGTCCTCGGCGGGCTTCAGGACGACCGTGCAGCCGGCCGCCAGCGCCGGGGCGACCTTGGCGACGATCTGGTGGAGCGGGTAGTTCCAGGGCGTGATCGCACCGACCACGCCGATGGGCTCCAGGTACACGGTCGAGTTGCCGACCGTCTCCTCGAAGGCGTAGGTCGCCGCGAGTTCGGCATACGTGCCCGCGACCGCGATCGGGGCGCCCGCGTGGACGGACTGGGAGAACTTGAGCGGTGAGCCGAGTTCGGCGGTGACCGTCTCGGCGATCTCGTCCCTGCGGGCCGCCAGGGCGTCCCGGAGAGCGGCCAGCCGCGCGGCCCGCCGCGCGGGCGCAGTCGCGGCCCAGCCCGGGAGGGCGGCGCGGGCGGCCCGTACGGCGGTGTCGACGTCGGCCGCGCCGCCGGCCGGGACGCGGCCGATGATCTGCTCGTCGGCCGGGTTGACCACGTCGATCACCTCCCCGCTCTCGGCGGGGCGCCAGGCGCCGTCGATGTACATGCCGTCGTGTGCCTTCATCACGCTTCCTCCAGGGCGGGGCGCCTCGTCGTCCGGCTCATAAACTAGCGGCGTTAGTTTTTGCGCGCCAGCTGCGCCGGACACCCCATGACATCAGAAGGCGACGCGCGCCTCGTCGTCCACCCTCCCCACCGCCTCCTGGCCGAAAGCCTTCTCGTAGGCGCGGCGGATCTCCTCGATCCTGCGGTCACCGGAATCCGCCTGCGTGCGCGGGTAGAGCAGGATGAGCTCGTAGGACCGCTCCTTCTCGATCACGCCGTTCACGTCCCGCCACTGCCCCCGCCCGGACTGGATCGTGAGCCCGTCCGGGAAGTCCGGCGTCACCTCCTTGTCGACGAACTCCATGAACTGCCCGTCGGTGACCACGGGACCGCCGTCCGGGCGCGCGGTACCGAAGAACAACTGGGTCTCGATGTACGGCTCTCCCCGCACCGGCGCCGCGGTGGCGCCGACGTCGAGGGTGGCGTAGGCGGTCGGCGCTCCGACGGCCAGCACAAGGCCGACGGCGGTGAGAACGGCCCGGGTTCGGGCGAAGTGCGCATTCATGGCGCATAACTAGCCAAACCCGGCGGACTTCACTCCTCCAGGTCGGGAAGCCTCGCCGGGGCCGGGCAGATTCGCTCTCCGTGCTGGTCGAAGACGAACAGATGGGCGATGTCGACGAGGAGGGGGACCTGCATACCGTGCCGCAGGTCGAAGTCGGGTGTGGTGCGGACGATGAGGTCGCCGGGGAGCCGGCCCTCGGGCGGCACCGGGTCGGCCGCGCCGTCGCCGGGGTGCTCCAGCGTCACCACGGGCCCGGCACGCAGGGCGCCCGCGCGGCTGCGCAGTCGCTCCAGCACCGTGCCGGAGTCACGGCGGCGGCGCCGGACCGCCCGGACCGGGCGCGGGGCCTCCAGGTCGGGGACGACGGCCGGCCGGGAGCCGGTGTTGAAGTGGACGAGGACCTCATGGCCCTGGAACTCCACATGCTCTACCAGGCCGGTGATGTGCACCTCGCCGGGGCGGGCACTGGCGGGCTGCGCGATGCGGACCGCCTCCGACCGCAGCCCCACGATGACCTCGCGCCCCTGCTGCACCCGCAGCAACTGGTGGTCCAGGCACAGGGGTTCGGGCAGCCGGAGGTACTGCTTGCCGAGGCTGATGGTCATCGCGCCGTCCAGCGGGGCGCGCACGAGGCCGCGCAGCAGGTTGATGCGCGGGGTGCCGATGAAGGCGGCGACGAAGACGTTGCGCGGCAGCGAGTACACCGAGCGGGGTGCGCCGACCTGCTGGAGGACGCCGCCGCGCAGGACGGCGACCCGGTCGCCGAGCGACATCGCCTCGGCCTGGTCATGGGTGACGTAGACCGTGGTGACGCCCAGCTTCCGGGTGAGGCCGGAGATCTCGGCGCGCAGGTGGCCCCGGAGCTTGGCGTCGAGGTTGGACAGCGGCTCGTCCATCAGGAAGGCGGTCGGGTGGCGGGCGATGGCCCGGCCCATGGCGACGCGCTGGCGTTCGCCGCCGGAGAGCTGGGCGGGGAAGCGGTCGAGGAGGTCCTCGATGCCCAGCATGCGGGCGGTGGCGTCCACCTGCGGGCCGGGATCCGCGCCGGGCGACTCGATGCGCAGCGGGAAGCCGATGTTGTCGCGGCCGGTCATGCTCGGGTAGAGGGCGAAGTTCTGGAAAACCATCGCCATCTTCCGGTCGGCGGGCAGCAGGTCATTGGCCCACTCGCCGTCCAGCAGCAGTTCGCCCTCGTCGATCTCCTCCAGCCCGGCGATCATCCGGAGCACGGTGGACTTGCCGCAGCCGGAGGGCCCGAGCAGGACGAGGAATTCACCGGGCTCGATGTCCAGCGAGAGCCCGTCCACGACGCGGGTGCCCCGTGTGTAGGACTTGCTCACGTCGTGCAGGGAGATGGCGCGTGTCATGACGGATGCCCCCGGGGGCTCGTTCAGGCGCCGGGGCCCGTCCGGCATGCCGGGTCAGCACGGTCCGGCACGCGCGTCCGCCGGACGGGCCCTGGTGCTCCGCGGTCGAACGCCTCGTGCGGGTCGCACGGGGCGTATGAGTCACGGAAGTTAACGGAATGTGTGCGGCCGGGGGAAGGGAACGGGCCGAATCCGGCGCCGCTGTCCAACAGGCGGGCAACCGGACGGCCGGATTCAGCGCCGGCCGGCGCCCTTCGGCTCACGGGTCGCGGTGAGATGGGCGTAGACGACGACGTTGCCCGTGTAGCCGGTCCTGCGGTTGTAGTTGCCACCGCAGGTGATCAGCCGAAGCTCCGGCCGGGCCCGGGCGCCGTACACCTCGCGGTTGGGGAACTTGTCCTTCTCGTACGTCTTGATGGCGTCGACCTTGTAGACGGCGGTCCGTCCGTCGGCGCGCCGGATCTCGATGCGCTTGCCGCGCTTCAGTTCTCCGAGGCCGCCGAAGACGGCGGGTCCGGTGTCGGTGTCGAGGTGACCCACGGCGATGGCGGTGCCCTGTTCGCCCGGGGAGGGCCCGTCCGCGTACCAGCCGACCAGGTTGGGCTTGTCCTCCGGGGGCGCGGGCAGGCGCCGCTCGCCGTCGAGGTGCAGGTCCATCAGCGGGGAGTCGACGCTGATGTAGGGGATGGCGAGGCGGGTCGCACGGGAGCGGGGCAGGGGGCGAGGGCCGTCGGGGCGCTTGCCCGCCTTTGAGGTGCGGGCGGGCCGGGGTGAGGGGGAAAGGGAGGTGGAGGGCGGGTCCGGGGTTGTCGCCGGGGCCGCGGTCGGGGCGGCGTAGTCGGGCCGGGGCGCGGCCGCCTGGCCGTCGGGTTCGGGTGGTTCGGGTGCTGACTCGCGGGCGTCGGCGGGCGGACCGCCCGCGCCGGGGCGGGAGTCGGCGCCCGCCCCGCCGGCACCGGATCCGGTGCCGGCGGCTTGGACCTCGGAGGCTTCGACGGAGCCCGGAGCGGTCGTGTCCGCTCCGGGTCTCTCGTGGTCGCACCGGACGCCGACCGCCACCAGCGAGACGGTCAGCACGGCCGTCCTCGTCAGGCGGTAGGCCCGCGTCCGGTACCAGGGCCTGCGTCTTCTACGCGCCATGCGTGCGGCGGCGGAGCCGGAACCAGATCACCCCGCCCACGGCGGCCAGTCCGACGATTCCGGCGCCGGCGACCGTGGTGAAGGCCTCGTCGCGGGCGATGCCACCGCCGCCGGCGGGCGGACCGCCCTGGGGGCCGGGCGGGGGCGTCGTCATCGAGGTCCGGCAGTCGATCGTGAACGTCTTCTCCCGCTCGCCGCCCGTCATGCCCGTGAACGTCCACGACAGCCGGTACTGCCCGTCGGGCAGGTTCAGGTCCTCGGTGTGGCCGATGCCGCCCGGCTGGAGGTTGAGGGTCCCGCGCAGCGTGGCACCGCCCGGCACATTGGGCTGGGTCGCGATGTTCCAGGTGACGTTCGGAACGGTCTCGAAGTTGGCCGCGTCGAGGTAGAACCGGCAGACCCTCGGCTCGTCGATCGCGTCCCCGTACGGCGTGCGCGCGACCCCGTCCCACGGCGCGGTGTGGATCTTGAGGGTGCCATTGTCGCCGGGTGCCATCGGCGCGGCTCCCGACGCCGGCATCCCGGTCAGCGGGGTCAGCGCGGCGGTGAGCGCCGTGACGGCGGCGATGCGCGCGGCCCGGCGTGGAAGAGACGTGGTGGGCATGCGAGTCCTCCGAGTCAGACGATTTTCGTACAAATCGCTCTTCGTCTGACTCTCTTTCACATGCGCACGCCGAATCGTGGATGCACCGCCTTACGGCCCATCAGATACCACTCTTTCGACGCAAGATCGCCCTCGCGCCGCGCCGCTCCCCGGCGTCCTCCCCCTCCCCCGCCGGCCTCGCCGGCGCCCGCAGCGCAATCCCCGCCGACACCAGCAGCAGCGCGCCCAGCATCGCGAACGGCGCAGCCACCCCCGCGACACCCGCGACCAGGCCCGCCGAGGCCGGCGCGGCGACCTGGCCGAGGCGGTTGCCGGTCAGCCTCAGGGCGAGGGCGGTGGAGCGGGCGCCCTCGGGTGCCGCCTGGACGACCGTCGTCATGGACAGCGGCTGGCCGACGCCGAGACAGAAGCCCAGCACCGCCAGCATCACGGCCAGCGCCCACACCGGCACCGGCAGCGCGATGCCCGCGCACAGCAGGGCCGCCAGCAGACAGGTCACGGTCAGCAGCAGGGTGCGGCCGAGCAGCCGCAGCAGGGGCGTCAGGACCAGACGGCACGCGATGGTGGCCGCCGCGCGCAGGCTGAGCAGGACGCCGACCACGGACGGCGCGATGCCCCGGTGCTCGCCGACCACCGGGAGGTAGGCGGTGAGGATGTCGGTCGCGGACAGCACGGCGAGGCTGATGAAGATGCCGGCGGGCACGCCCCGGGCGCGCAGGATGCGCTTGACGGGCACGCGCTCGCCCCGTTCCCCGCGGGACTTGGCCGTCGTACGGCTCTCTACGCGCCACAGCGAGGTGAACGCGACGGCGCCGCCCGCGCCCGCGACGAGCAGGGCGAGCGCGCTGGTCCCCGCCATGTCCCGGCCGCCGATCAGCGCGCCCGCCGCGATCGGGCCGACCAGCTGGCCGAGGGAGGCGCCGATGGTGAAGTGGCCGAAGTTGCGGTCCTGTTCGTGCGGCGCGGACTGGCGGGCGACCAGGGACTGGGCACCGATCACGAAGCACAGGTGCCCGAGGCCCATCACCCCGCTCCACACGGCCATCGCCCAGAGCGAGTCCGCGAGACCGCTCATCGCGCAGCCGCCGGATATGAGGACGACGCCGACGGGCAACAGCGGCGCACAGCGGCCATGGTCGGTACGGCGGCCCAGCGGGACGGCGACGAACAGCGGGAGCAGGGCGTACACACCCGCGATCACACCGACCGCCCGCTCGTCCGCGCCCAGCGCGAGGGCCCGGTAGGAGACGGCGGGCCGGGCCATCGACACCGCCCCCTGCGCGAAGCTGAAGGCGATGACGAGGCGGAGCAGCCAGCCACGGTTCCCACCGGGCCTCATGAACGTGTCCTCCTGGAAAGGTACTTGCGGATCAGGTGACTCGGGTGATTCAGGTGACGCAGATGATTCAGGCAGATCAGGCGGGTCAGATGATGCCGAAGAGGATTCCCGCCGCGAGGATGACCAGGCAGGTGAGCGCGGCCCACTTCACGACGAACCTGGTGTGGTCGCCGAACTCCACCTTCGCCATGCCGACCAGGACGTACACGGCCGGGACGAGCGGGCTCGACATGTGCAGCGGCTGGCCGACCAGCGAGGCGCGGGCCATCTCCAGCGGGGTGACGCCGTGCGCCGCGCCGGCCTCGGCGAGGACGGGCAGGACGCCGAAGTAGAAGCCGTCGTTGGACATGAAGTAGGTGAGCGGGAGGCTCAAGATGCCGGTGACCAGGGCCATGTGCGGGCCCATGCCCTCGGGGATGACGTCCACCATCCACTTGGCCATGTGGTCGACCATGCCGGTGCCCTGGAGGACGCCGGTGAAGACGGCGGCGGCGAAGACCATGCCGGAGACGTTCAGGACGTTGTCGGCGTGGGCGGCGAGGCGGGCCTTCTGGTCGGGGATGTGCGGGAAGTTCACGGTGAGCGCGAGCGCGGCCCCGATCAGGAACAGCACCGGGATCGGCAGCCACTCCATGATCATGGCGGTGAGCAGGGCGACCGTCATCAGCGCGTTGAACCAGTAGAGCTTGGGGCGCAGGGTGGACCGGTCGGGGTCCAGGGCCTGGAAGCGCTCGTCGTCCTCGGCGTCCTCCGCGTCGGTGCCGGAGCCCGAACCGCCGGTGCCCTGCGGGGCCTTGGCCGCACCGGAGCCGCCGGCGCCACCGGCGCCCACGAGAACCGTCTCGGTCTCCTTCTCCTCGACCTTCTCCTCGCCAAGGACCTCGTCCAGCGTGAGCACGCCCAGGCGCTTGCGCTCGCGCAGGCCGAGGAAGTACGAGAGGACGAAGACGGCCAGCAGACCGACGGCGAGAGCCGGGATCATCGGGACGAAGATGTCGCTGGCGTCGAGCTTGAGCGCGGTGGCGGCGCGGGCGGTCGGGCCGCCCCACGGCAGCGTGTTCATCACGCCGTTGGCCATCGCGGCGACACCGGTCATCACGACCAGGCTCATCTTCAGGCGCTTGTACAGCGGGTACATCGCCGAGACGGTGATCATGAAGGTGGTCGAGCCGTCGCCGTCGAGGGAGACGATCGCGGCGAGGATCGCCGTGCCGACGACGACCCGCATCGGGTCGGCCTTGCAGAACTTCAGGATGCCCCGAACGATCGGGTCGAAGAGGCCGACATCGATCATCACACCGAAGTAGACGATCGCGAACATGAGCATCGCCGCGGTGGGGGCGAGGCTGGTGACGCCTTCGATGACGTAGTCACCGAGCTTGGCGCCCTTTCCGACGAACACACAGAACAATGCCGGAATCAGTACGAGCGCCGCGATCGGCGACATCTTCTTCATCATGATCAGGACCAGGAAGGTCGCGATCATGGCGAAGCCGAGGATGGTCAGCATGAGTGGATACCTAACGTTCGCCCTTGAACATCCGACGAGGGCCGGGGTGCGACGACGTTAGGTCCCGTCAAGCGGCGTTAACAAGACGTTGACATGCGAGCAATAAGCGCAAAACTCCAGGTCAGAGCTTTGCTCAGGTCAGAGCCGTGATCTTTTCGGACACCGGGGCCACCTCGATGGGCACTCCGTTGAGGACCGCGTTGCCCGACAGCGGGTCGAGCAGGCTGCCGTCGAGGAGCTGGTTGACGTTGACTCCGGGGTCGGTGGCGGCGTGGCCGAGCCGGGTGCCGGGGCGGTCGTGACCCCAGCCGTGCGGCAGGCTCACCACACCCGGGCGCACCGCGTCGGTGACCTCGGCGGGCGCGGTCACCTCTCCCCCGGCGCCCTTCAGGCGTACGGCAGCCCCGTCCCGCACGCCGAGCCGCTCGGCGTCCGCCGGGTGGATGTGCAGGGTGCAGCGGTTGGAGCCGCCGGTGAGGGCGGGCACGTTGTGCATCCAGCTGTTGTTGGAGCGCAGATGGCGGCGGCCGATGAGGACGAGCCCGTCGGGGCGGTGCCGCAGGGCCTCCCGCAGCCGGGGCAGATCGCCGGCGATGGGCTCCGGCAGCAGCTCCACCTTGCCGCTGACGGTCTTCAGCGGCTGCGGCAGCCGGGACTTCAGCGGTCCGAGGTCAATGCCGTGCGGATGCGCGAGCAGCTTCTCCAGGGTCAGCCCGTCGGGGCGTACGCCGAAGCCGTCGCCGTAGGGGCCGAGGCGCAGCATCATGTCGAGCCGTCGCTCGGGGCCGCTGACGCCGGTGAGCTGCGCGGCGAGTTCCCTCGGGTCACGGCCGTGCACCGGGGAGTGCGGCTCCTTCACCGCCTTGCCGAGGGTCTGGTCGACGATCATCGCGTCCACGGCGGACGGGTCGGCGCCGTGCTTCCCCAAGCTCTCGGCTTCGCTCGAGCAGGGGAGACCCCAATCCGTGGCGGCCAGGATGAGCCGGGCCAGGATCTCGGACTCGGCCATGCGGCCGGGCTCCAGCGGGACGGCGGCGCGGGTGTAGCGGACCTGGTTGCGCACGGCGAGGGTGTTGAAGGCGAAGTCGTGGTGCGGGCTCTGCGAGGGCGGGGGCGGCGGCAGGACCACGTGGGCGTGGCGCGAGGTCTCGTTGAGGTACGGGTCGACGCTGACCATGAAGTCGAGCGAGCCGAGCGCCTTGTCGAGCCGGTCGCCGTCGGGGGCCGACAGGACGGGGTTGGACGCGACGGCGACGAGGGCCCGGATGGGTTCGCCCTCAGCGGTGGCGGTGTCGATCTCCTCGGCGAGCGCGGACAGCGGCAACTCGCCCTTGGCCTCGGGGTGGCCGCTCACCCGGGACTTCCAGCGCCCGAGCGCGAAGCCGTGGCCCGGCCCCGCGGGGCGGGGCGTCTTGTCGGTGGCGGCCTGCGGGAAGAGGGCGCCGCCCGGGCGGTCGAGGTTGCCGGTGAGGATGTTGAGGACGTCCACGAGCCAGCTGGCCAGGGTGCCGTGCGGGACGGTGCAGCTGCCGATGCGGCCGTAGACGGCGGCGGTGGGCGCGGCGGCGAGCTCGCGGGCGAGGGTCCGGATCGTACCGGCGTCCACGTCGCAGGCGTCGGCGACGGCTTCCGGGGTGAAGTCCCCGACCTCCGCGCGCAGTTCCTCGACTCCCTGGACGTGCGGCGCCAACTCCCCCAACGCGACCAGGTCTTCCTCGAACAGCACGTACGCCATCGCCGCCAGCAGCAGCGCGTCGGTGCCGGGCCGGATCGCGATGTGCCGGTCGGCGAGCTTGGCCGTGCGGGTGCGGCGCGGGTCGATGACGGTGAGGGTGCCGCCGCGGGCCTTGAGCGCCTTGAGCTTGCCCGGGAAGTCGGGGGCGGTGCACAGGCTGCCGTTGGACTCCAGGGGGTTGGCGCCGATGAGGAGGAGGTGGTCGGTGTGGTCGAGGTCCGGCACGGGGATCGCGAGGGCGTCGCCGTAGAGCAGTCCGCTGGAGACGTGCTTGGGCATCTGGTCGACCGTGGAGGCGGTGAAGACGCTGCGGGTGCGCAGGCCGGCCATCAGGACCGGCGGGTAGAGGGCGCCGGCCACGGTGTGCACGTTGGGGTTGCCCAGCACGACGCCCACGGAGTTCGGCCCGTACCGCTCGACGACCGGGCGCAGTCCGGCGGCGACCGCGTCGAAGGCCTCCTCCCAGGTGGCCTCGCGCAGCTCGCCGTCCCTGCGCACGAGCGGGGTGCGCAGCCGGTCGGGGTCGCCGTCGACGGCTCCGAAGGAAGCGCCCTTGGGGCAGATGAACCCCTTGCTGAACACGTCGTCACGGTCGCCGCGGGCGCCGGTGACCTTGGTCCCCTCGATGGTGAGGGTCAGGCCACAGGTGGCCTCGCACAGGGGGCAGATGCGCAGTGCGGTGCGGGACACGGGTCCTCCCGGAGGTGGCGGCAGTGGTGACGCACGAGCTCGAACCGAGCATACCGACCGGTATGCATGACGGGGAGCCCTCTCCGGGGGTGAGGTCGGAAATTCGCGAGCGGCGGCGTCAGTCCAGCACCCGCGCCAGATACGCCCGCAGCAGCAGCCGCGCTTCGTCCAGGATCCGGTCGTCGCCCTCCGGGGCCATCCGGAAGGCCAGGTGGACCAGCGTGTCGGCGGTTTCGACGGCGACGAGGAAGGTGCGGCGCAGATCCTCGTCCGGCTCGTGGTCGAGGTAGCCGGAGAGCAGATCGGTGAGGCGGTCGGCGACGCGGTGGTTGGGTTCGCCGCGGGTGCCTACGGGGATCTGGTTGCCGAAGTCGACGAGGGAGAAGCCGGGCGCGGTGCGCTTCATGGCGATGTACTCGTCGAGCACGGCGTCCATGGCCACGCGCCAGCCTCCCGCACCGGCCGCCTCGCCGGCCGCCTCCAGGCGCTCGGTGACGCGGGCGGTGTAGCGCTCGAGATTGCGCTGGGCGAGGGCGTCGGCCATCTGGCGTTTGTTGCCGAAGAACCGGTAGACCGATCCGATGGGGACGCCGGCGCGCTGGGCGACGGCCCGGGTGCTCAGGTCGTCGTAGCCGACCTCGTCGAGGAGGTCGGCGCAGGCGTCGAGGATCCGGGTGAGCCGTTCGGCGCTGCGCCGCTGCACGGGCGCCCGGCGAAGCGTTGCTGGATGGGGCACGGTCTTCATGATGCCTTTCCCGCTCGGTCCGGTGAACCCTTGCCCCCTGTACGGGAGCGGGTACCCGGCTCACTCAGTGCCGCGCTGGACGGTGACGGCGTCGGCGTCGCGGTCGTTTCCGCCCCCGACGCCGTGACGTCGGCCGTGCTCTGGACGGGCTCGCCGTCCACGGCCCACACCGTGCCGTCGTCGGCGTACAGCCGGACGGTGACCTGATGGGTGCCGCGCGGGACGAGGTCGGCCGGGAGGCGACAGTCGGGGGCGCGGAGCCTGGAGACGAGCCGGCCGTCCACGAAGAGGTACGCGAGCCCGCGCCCGGCCGTCGCCCTCGCCTCGGTTCCGGCGGGCGAGAAGCGGAATCCGCGGACCGTCAGCCGTACGTCCCAGCCTCCGTCGCCGCCGTCCGGGTCCGGCTGCACCTCGATGCCGACCTCGGGGGCGTCGTCCTCGCCCACCTCGCGGTAGTGCCGCCCCTCGTCGTCGGTGTCGTCGAGGACCTTGCCCACCGGGGAGGGCGACACCGCGGTGCCGTCCCGGTCCCGCGCAGCACTGGAGCCGCAGCCCGCGGTTCCGGTCAGCAGCAGGACACAGACCGCGAGCGCGGCGAGAAGGGTCCGCGTCCACGACATGCCCGGAGACTAGAACACCGGTCCGACAGCCGAATCCCCCTTGAGTCGGGTTGGCGTCCACTTCTGGTCGTACGCACAGGGAAGATCCGGCGGATCTCTTGCGCCCGGGAAATCGCAATCCTACGGTGAAGCATAGGAATCAGAACCCAAGGGAGCGATCATGAGCGGGGACACGCGGAAGACCGCGGAAGGGCTGACCTACCTCTCCGGTTTCGGCAACGAGCACAGCTCGGAGGCGGTGCCCGGTGCCCTCCCCGAGGGCCGCAACTCACCCCAGCGTGCCCCGCTGGGCCTGTACGCGGAGCAGCTGAGCGGTACGGCGTTCACCGAGCCGAGGGCGCACAACCGCCGCTCGTGGCTGTACCGCATCCGCCCGTCGGCCGCCCACCCGGCGTTCACGCGCACGGACAACGGCGCGATCCGTACGGCGCCGTTCGCGGAGTCGGTGCCGGACCCGAACCGCCTGCGCTGGAACCCGCTGCCCGAGCCCGCGCCCGGCACCGACTTCCTCGCCGGCCTGTGGACCCTCGGCGGCAACGGCGACGCGACCCAGCGCACCGGCATGGCCGTGCACCTCTATCACGCCAACTCCTCGATGGACCGCGTCTTCAGCGACGCCGACGGCGAGCTGCTGATCGTGCCGGAGCGCGGCGGGCTCCTGCTGCGCACCGAGTTCGGGCTGCTGCATGTGGAGCCGGGACATGTGGCGCTGATTCCACGTGGGGTGCGCTTCCGTGTGGAGCTACTGGATGACTCCGCCCGGGGCTATGTGTGCGAGAACTATGGGGCCCCCTTCCACCTCCCCGACCTGGGCCCGATCGGCGCCAACGGCCTGGCGAACGCTCGGGACTTCAGGGCTCCGGTGGCCGCGTACGAGGACGTCGAGGGCCCGGTGGAGGTGGTGAACAAGTACTGCGGCAACCTCTGGACGGCCACCTACGACCACACACCCCTCGACGTGGTCGCCTGGCACGGCAACCATGTGCCGTACGTCTATGACCTGCGCCGTTTCAATGTGATCGGCACCATCTCCTACGACCACCCCGACCCGTCGATCTTCACGGTGCTGACGTCCCCGTCGGACACTCCGGGCCTCGCCGGCGTCGACTTCGTCGTGTTCGCCCCGCGCTGGCTGGTGGGCGAGGACACCTTCCGGCCGCCGTACTTCCACCGGAACGTGATGAGCGAGTACATGGGCCTCGTCGAGGGCGCCTACGACGCGAAGGCGGAAGGCTTCGTGCCGGGCGGCGGTTCGCTGCACAACATGATGTCGGCGCACGGCCCGGACCGGGAGACGTTCGATCGCGCGAGCGCGGCGGAGCTGAAGCCGCAGAAGATCGACGACGGGCTTGCGTTCATGTTCGAGACCCGCTGGCCGGTGACGCTGACCCCGCAGGCGGCCGGCGCCGAGCACCTGCAACAGCGTTACGACGACGTCTGGCAGGGCATGGAGCGCCACTTCCGCCCCTTGCAGTAAAGATCCCCTACCGGTACGGATGGCCCCGTGACCTCCTTCGCCCCGGACTCGATCGTCCTGAACCGCAAGCTGCCGCTCTGGTACCAGGTGTCGCAGTCGCTGCGCGCCTCGATACTGGGCCGCCGCCCGCAGGACCCGCTGCGCCTGCCCACCGAGGAGCAGTTGGCGGAGCACTACGGCGTGAGCGTGCTGACCATGCGGCAGGCGCTCAAGGAGCTGGAGGACGAGGGCCTGATCACGCGCCATCGCAGGCGCGGCACGTTCATCGAGCCGGACGCCCGCCGGGGCGCCCCGGTGCGGCTGCTCGGCTCGGTGGACGCGATCGTGGCCCAGCAGTCCGGCATGGCGACCGAGCTGCTGGACCACGGCAGCACGCAGGTGCCGGCCGAACTCGCCGAGTACTTCCCGGACATCGACGAGGTGGCGACGTACCACCGGCTGCGCAGCGACGAGAAGACGGGCGAGCCGACCAACCACGCCCGCAACTACGTCCGCCCCGAACTGGCCGCGCGCATCGACCTGGGCGACCTGGTCCGCTGGCCGATGACGAAGGTGCTGCGCGATGCCGTCGGGGCGGACATCAGCCGCATCACGGACACCGTGGAGGCGCGGCTGGCGGATCCGGAGACGGCGAAGCTGCTCCAAGTCCCGCTGCTGAGCCCGATCCTGCACTACACGGGCGTGACGTACGACGCGGACGGGCGGGTGCTGGACGCGGCGGTCATCCACTACCGGGGCGACCGCTTCTCCTTCACGGTGACCCTGGACGCCAACTGAGCCCGCTGTCCGTGACAGGCTTTACGATGCCCAGCGTGACGCACGACGACGCTCCGCCGCTGGCGGACCTCATGCCGTGGTCCGTCGCACCGCCGCGGCTCGGCCGGGGGTGGCCGACGGGCCCCGACGCGGCGACCCTGAAGGCCCGCTGGGACGCCTTTGTGAAGGCCGAGGGCCCGGACCGGGAGGCCCTGCTGGAGCCGACGCGCTCGCGCACCCTGCACTCGGCGGTCGGCCAGCTGCCGGGCCATCCCACCGGCACGGAGAAGCTGATCCGCGCCACGGGCCCCTGCCCGGAGCCGGTACGCGTCCTGCACGCCCCCTTCGACGAGCAGTGGCTGATCCCCGACCACCGCCTGATCGACGCGGCCCGCCCCGAGCTGTGGCGGGTGATGGACGAGCACCAGATCTTCGTCCTGGAGTCGCCGGAGTCCCGTCTGCTGGCGACCTCCGTGCTCCCGCTGGTCCGCCCGGGACGCGTCCGCCCGCTGTACCGCCGCCCGGGCGGCACGGAACCCAACCTGTCGCCGGGTCTCCTGGAGCACCTCAGGGCCCGGCTCGACGGACCGGTCGAGCCGCTGGACCTCCTGGCCTGGACGCTGGCGGCCGTGCGCCCGGACCTCACCGTCCCCCTCACCGCCGACCCGGAACTCTGGGCGCGCGGCGTGGAGTCGGGCCGCCGCCTGCTGTGGCTGATGCGGCGCGACGGCGACCGCCCGAAGCTGCCCGGCGGCCGCCGCCCGTACGTTCGCGCGCCCCTCCCCTCCCGTCCGCAGACACTGGAGTACGACCGCGACGAGGAGGCCCTGCTGCTGGACGAGGGCCGCATCTCACCGGTCCCGCCGGAGGCGTGGGACTACGAGGTGGCCGGCGCGAAGGTGCTGGAGCAGTGGTTCACCGCCCGCGTCACGGACCCCGAGCCGGGCACCCTGGCGGCGATCCGCCCGGCGACCTGGCCGCAGGCGTGGACATCGGAACTGCTGGAACTGATCACGGTCCTGGCCCTGCTGGCGGAACTGCAGCCGCTCGACCAGGAGTTGACGTCGACGATCACCGCGACCGAGCTCCGCAGGGCCGGAGTCCTGCCGGTCCCGGACTCGACCCGCCGGCCGGCATCGGTGCTGGACGGCCACGAGGAGGGACCCGAGGGGCAACTCGCGCTGATCTAGCGCAGGCCGGGGTCGAAGGCGTCCAGTACCCGTTCGAGCGCCCGCCGGAACACCGCCTCCAGATCGATCGGCCCGCTGTCCTCCATGAAGGCCGCGGCCAGTCGCGGATAGGCGCCGGTTGCCACCTGGCCACCGAGGTAGGCGATCCGGACCGCGTTCTCCTCCTCCTCGGACCAGGGCATGGCCCGGGTGCGCTCGGCGGTGGCGATCTCGTTGGCGGTGTACGTCGTCACCACGCCGTTGAGCAGCGCGATCAGCTCCATCTTCACGCCGAACCGAACGTCGAGCGGTTCGAGACAGGCCAGGCAGTGCTCCAGATAGCGCAGGGTGTTGGGGCTGAAGCCGTACACCCCTGACATCAGCCGCGGCACCCAGGTGTGACGGTGCATGATCCCCCGCGTCTCCTGCGCGTTGCGGATCATGTCGGCACGCCAGTCGCCCGAAGGCTCCCGGATGTCGTGCTCGGCACCCACCGCGTCGATCATCAGCTCGTACAGGTCCTCCTTACGGGGGACGTAGTTGTACAGCGACATCGTCCCGCAGCCCAGCTCGGCCGCGACATGCCGCATGGACACGGCATCCAGCCCACCGGCGTCTGCGATCCGTACCGCCGCGGCCGCGATGTCCGCCCGCGTGAACGCGGGCCTGGGGCCACGCCCTGTCCGCTCGGGACGCGCCCAGATCACTTGGGGTTCGGCCGCCTTGCCCGCCATCGATCATCACCTCGACCACCATCCTAGTTACGTACACCGTACGTAGTGCGGTATGGTCAACCCATGACTTCTACGTACGCTGTACTTAGTGAAGGTCTGGAAAAGCGATTCGGCGAGGTCCACGCCCTGCGCGGACTCGATCTGGCCGTCGCGCAGGGCACCGTGTGCGGCCTCCTCGGCCCGAACGGCGCGGGGAAGACGACGGCCGTACGGCTCCTCACCACGCTCCTGCGACCGGACGGCGGCTCGGCCCGGGTCGCCGGGCACGATCTGCTCCGGGACCCGGCGGCCGTGCGCCGCAGCATCGGCGTCACCGGCCAGTACGCCTCGGTCGACGGCGACCTGACCGGCCGCGAGAACCTCCGGCTGTTCGCCCGGCTGCACCGGGTGCGCGGGCCGGCCGAGCGGGCCGACGAGCTCCTGGACCGCTTCGGACTGGCCGAGGCGGCCGACCGGCCGGCGTCCACGTACTCGGGCGGGATGCGCCGCCGCCTCGACCTCGCGGCGAGCCTCGTCCGCCGCCCCGACGTGCTGTTCCTGGACGAGCCCACGACCGGCCTCGACCCGGCCAGCCGCAACCGGATCTGGGACGCCGTACGGGAGCTGACCGCCGACGGCACGACGGTGCTGCTGACCACGCAGTATCTGGAGGAGGCCGACCAACTGGCCGACGACATCGCCCTGGTGGACCGGGGGCGGGTCGCGCACACGGGCTCGCCCGCCCAGTTCAAGGCGGCGGTCGGCGCACATGTCGAGGTCGTCGTCACCGAGGCGGACGTCATGGTGAAGGCGGCGGCCGTGCTGGATCAACTCACGGGCGCCGAGCCGTCGTTCGACCACGACCGGCGCGCCGTCGCCGCGGTCACCCGGGACGCCACGCTCACCCTGCCCCGTCTGGTGCGCGAACTCGACGTGGCGGGCGTGCCGTTGCTCGACGCGAGCCTCAAACCACCGACTCTCGACGATGTCTTCCTGCTACTCACCGAGGAGCGTGCGGCATGAGCACCCTGGCCTACGACGGCGGCGCCATGCTGGGCCGCCAGCTGCGGCGGATCCGCAACAACCCCGGGCTGCTGATCCTGACCCAGACCATGCCGATCACCATGCTGCTGTTCTTCGGCTACGTCTTCGGCAGTGCGCTCGCGATGCCCGGGGAGGAGTACCGGTCCTTCCTGGTGCCGGGGCTCCTGGTGGCGACCGCGGCCAACGGGATCATGACCGGGATGTTCCAGGCCGCCCAGGACACCCACCGCGGTGTGATGGACCGTCTGAGGACGCTGCCGATGAGCCGGGCCGCCGTACCGCTCGGGCAGGCGGCCGCGGACCTGATCGTGACGGCCGCCGGGACGGTGCCGTTCCTGCTGGTCGGGCTCGCGGTGGGGTGGCGGATCGAGGGGTCCGCGCTCGGAGCGGCGGGGGCCGTGGGGCTGTTGCTGCTGTTCCGGTTCGCGACGACGTGCATCGGGATCTTCCTGGGGCTGCTCACCCGGAACGAGGAGGCCGCCGGCCAGCTCGGCGGGGCGACCTTCCTCCTGCCGCTACTGTCCAATGCCTACATCCCGACCGACGGTCTGCCGGGCTGGCTGCGCACCGCGGCCGAGTGGAATCCGATCAGCGCGGTCACCACAGCGCTGCGGGACCTCTTCGGTAACGCTCCGGTGCCGGACGGCGCCGCCTGGCCGGTCGCCCACCCTGTCGCCGGGTCGCTGGCGTGGTGCGCGGTGCTGATCGCGGTGTTCGCGCCCCTCGCCGTGCGGCGATACGCGCGCGGCGAGGGCTGAGGACGGGAGCTCGGGGGGACCGCCTCGTCAACGTCGGTGCGCGACAGAGGCGTTACGCACGGGACGCGGGCCGGTGAACGGGGCGGGGTGGAGTTGGGGGACGTGCCCGCGCTCGGACAGCTCTCCGGGGCGCCGCTGCGTGCCGTGGGGATGACGGCGGCGACAGCGCTGTACGGCGCCGGGACCGGAGCGAGCTGCCGAGCGCGGGTCTCGTGCGGTGGCGCGAGGAACGCCGGTGCGGGTCAGCGCCCGCCGAACAGCGAACGCCGCAGCCGACGCAGCGGGGCGAAGAGCGAGACGCGACGCACTCGCGCACCCTGATCGCTGCGCTGCCCAGCGGTGTCACGCGTGGTCAGCTCGAGCATCAGCGAGGTCGCTTCGGCCGCCTCCGTCTGCGGTACGGCGGGACCGCCGAGCACCGACAGATGGCGGTCGAGGCGCGAACTGGTCGCGCTGCTCCCGCAGGTGATCGCAGGGACCCTGGCCCTGCTGCGCATCGTTATCTGATCCATGTCACTCCCCACCCGTACGAGTCCACCCGGCCCGGGCAGGCTAACCCTATCTCCCCGGTGGGGCACTCGTGTATCGCGGTCACAGGATTCACCTTCCCCGTAAGGGTGTTGACGACTCGTCCCTGATTACTCTCCGAATCCAACCGATTTCAGGGCGAGTTGGACAACTGGCTGGCTGGTGGGTTGCGGCGAACCCCCATCCGGCTCGACGGTCACAGCCAGTGACGTCGCCGACTTGTCGAGACCGGACGCGACCAAGGGCGTGTCGGCGTCGAAAAGGCCGAGGGAGCGTGGTTGCACATCGGGGCGCATCAACCAGAGCTGGTGCACCCGGCCGCCGGGCGGATCGCCGTATCCGCTCAGAGTGACGACGGCGCGCCCCGCCGATGCGGAGGCGACCACTCCGATCGTCCGGCCCTCGGCGTCCTCGCCGGTGCTCGCCCGGGCGTCGGGAGCCGCCAGAACGTTAGCGATCTCACTCGCCCGCTCCCGCTGGGCGTCCAGCTGATCCTGTGTCCGATCGGCCTGGACGGCGAAGAGGGAGGCGACGACGAGGGCCGCGGCGGCGGTGGCCGTGGCGAACGGCACGAAAAAGGGGCGCGTCCTGGGCGCACGGTTGCGCGGCGGCGGCTGGGTGCCCCACACATGCGGCGGCAACTGCGCCGCGTGCGCGCGCGCCGACTCCCGCCCGGGGGACTCCTGCGGAGTCGACCGTACGGCGGCCAGGACCCGGTCGCGCATCGCGGCCGGCGGCGCGGCGGCCGTCGACCAGGCGAGGCGTGCGGCGTCCTCGGACAGGGCACGTACCTCGGCAGCACAGATGGCGCAGGTCCTCAGGTGCTTCTCGAAGCGGTGCCTCTCGCCGGGCTCCAGGGCGTCGAGGGCGTAGGGCGCGGCCAGGGAGTGCAGGTCCTCGCGGCGCAGCAGGCGGTCGACGAAGCTCACGCGACACCTCCCAGGCACTTGCGCAGCTGGGTGAGTCCGTCGCGCATGCGGGTCTTGACCGTGCCCAGCGGCAGCGACAGCCGCTCGGCCACTTCACGGTACGTGTAGCCCTCGTAATAGGCGAGGGTGACCGACTGGCGCTGGAGGGCGGTGAGGCGTTCGAGACAGCGGCGCACCCACTCGCGTTCGAGGCCGGCCTCGACCTCCTCGGCGACATGGTCGAAGGCGGGGTGGTTCGCCCGCAGGGCCTCGCGCTGCTCGCGTTCGCCGGCCGCGCGGGCGCTGCGCACCCGGTCCACGGCGCGTCGGTGGGCGAGGGTGAGGATCCAGGACAGGGCGCTGCCCCGGCCCGGGTCGAACTTCGCCGCGGACCGCCACAGTTCGAGCAGCACCTCCTGCGAGACCTCCTCCGACTGGGCGGGGTCGCGCACCACACGCCGCACGAGCCCGTAGACCGGCCCGGAGACCAGCCCGTACAGCTCCTCGAAGGCCTTCTGGTCACCGCCCGCCACGAGCACCAGCAGCTCGTCCGCCTCCAACTCGTCTCCCCCTCCAGCCAGGCCGCATCTCGGCCGCCTTGTCCCACGAGGTATTCGCAACGAACACACCTCCGGATGGGGTTACGGATCAAAGAGCCGAAAACGCGGGTCGAGCAGCCGCGAAGTTTATTTTCGAGATCGACCAATCCGGCCCGCCCCCGGCTCCGAATCCCGGTGCGTCAGGCAAGTTGGCACTGAGGACGGACGGCATGACACCTAATTCCAGGAGCGGTGCGGGACGCAAGGGCCTCGCGACCCTCGTATGTGGTGCGCTGGCCGCCGGGGGGCTCGCAGCCGCCGGCGTCGCCGTGCTGGAACCGGGGGCGGCCTCCGCCTCCAGCCACCGCGAGGCCCCGCTGATCTCGGGGACCCCGCAGTACGACAACACGGACGTGTACGCGTTCGTCAGCCCGGACAAGCCGGACACGACGACGATCGTCGCGAACTGGATCCCCTTCGAGGAACCGGCCGGCGGACCGAACTTCTTCCAGTTCGCCGAGGACGCGCAGTACGACGTCCACATCGACAACAACGGTGACGCGCAGGGCGAGCTGCTCTACCGCTTCACCTTCGACACGCACGTCAAGAACAAGAAGACGTTCCTGTACAACACGGGTGCCGTCGAGAGTCTGGACGACCCCGACCTCAACATCACGCAGACGTACGACATCGAGCTCATCAAGCTGAAGAACCAGAAGCTCCTGTCGAAGACGAAGATCGCCAACGATGTGCCGGTGGCGCCGTCGAACGTGGGCAAGGCGTCCATGCCGGACTACGCCAAGCTGCGCGACCAGGCCGTGCACGAGCTGCACGGCGGCACGACGACCTTCGCCGGCCAGGCGGACGACCCGTTCTTCCTGGACCTGCGCGTCTTCGACCTCCTCTACGGCGGGAACCTCTCCGAGGTCGGCAACGACACGCTCAAGGGCTACAACGTCAACTCCATAGCCCTGCAGGTGCCGACGCACATGATCGCCGAGTCGGCCGACCAGCCGATCGTCGGCATCTGGTCGACGACGCAGCGCCAGAACGCCAAGGGCTACTACGAGCAGGTCTCGCGCCTGGGCAGCCCGCTGGTCAACGAGGTCGTCAACCCGATCAAGGACAAGGACAAGTTCAACGCGTCCGCGCCCTGGGAGGACGCCCAGTTCCTGAAGAACGTCACCAACCCCGAGCTGCCGAAGCTCATCGAGGCGATCTACAAGATCCCGGCGCCCAAGGAGCCGCGCAACGACCTGGTCGACGTCTTCCTCAAGGGCGTCAAGGGCCTCAACCAGCCGCCGCACGTGCGTCCGGCGGAGGAACTGCGCCTCAACACCTCCATCAAGCCGACCGCCGAGCCCAAGCGACTCGGTGTCCTCGACGGTGACAACGCGGGCTTCCCGAACGGCCGCCGCCTCACCGACGACGTGATCGACGCCTCCCTCCAGGTCGTCGAGGGTGAGCTGCTGGGCGCCAAGAACGACCTGGGCGACGCGGTCGACAAGAACGACAAGGACTTCGAGAAGGCCTTCCCGTACGTCGCCCTGCCGACCGAGGGTTCGCGCGGTCCGCTCGCCAAGGGCACCGAGAGCGGGACCGACGTCCGCAGCCAGATCGGCGACGCGCTCCAGCCGGCCGGCGCCTCCGGCGGCACCGACAACATGGCCCTGATCGCCGGTTCGGCGGGCGCCGGTGCGCTGGGAATCCTGCTGATCGGCGGGGCCCTGATGTGGTGGCGCCGGATGCGGGACCGGGCGTACTAGGCGCCCAGTGGGGGGTGGGGAACGGCGGTAGTTCCCCACCCCCCTTGGCCCATTGACTGGCGCGGCCCGCGAAGTACTCATCCCCCACGGCGCGGGCCGCGCCGTGCAACGACCGTTCCGGAGAACCCGATCGAGGAGAGGGCATGGCCCCGCGTACGAACGACAGCGCCCCGGAGAACGAGGACAACGGGGGCGACCTCTCAACGCCGGCCGGCATCAGCCGGCCTGTCTGGGGGTCCCCCCTCTGGGGGAGTTTGAGGACGAGGCCGTTCAGGCCGTTGGGGGTCCACGAGGCGGAGCCCACTGGCGGGGGCGAAACCCGGGTCGCCGCGTTGCGGCGTTTCGCCGCGGCCGGGCGGCGTCACCGGGCGCTGCATCTCGCCGGATGCGCCGCCCTGCTGGCCGTGGCCCTCACCGCCGGTTCCATCGCCCTCGGCGCGGCCCGCGACGACGCCGGCCAGAGCGTCGCCCCCGCCTCCGCCGCCGTCTCCCCCGGCCTCCTCGCAACCGGCGACCTGGACGCCGGCATCGCCTCCCTCCAGGCCCACCTCCGCGACCAGCCGAGGGACTTCGGCGGCTGGTCGACCCTCGGCCTGGCCTAC
Source organism: Streptomyces sp. NBC_01092 (assembly GCF_045039535.1). Lineage (NCBI taxonomy): Bacteria > Bacillati > Actinomycetota > Actinomycetes > Kitasatosporales > Streptomycetaceae > Streptomyces > Streptomyces sp. NBC_01092. Next base: position 2,451,040 of record NZ_CP108659.1, read on the forward strand.
GTCGAACAGGCCCGCACCAAGGGCGACCCCTCCCGCTACCCCCAGGCCGAGCAGGCTTTCAAGCACTCGCTCTCCCTCTCCCCCGACAACGACCAGGCCCTCGCCGGCCGCGCCGCCCTCGCCGCCGCCCGGCACGACTTCGAGGACGCCTTGAAGTACGCCGACCAGGCCCTGAAGGTGAACCCGTACAGCGAACGCGCCCTGTGCACCCGCGTCGACGCCCTGGTCGAGCTCGGCCGCTACGCCGACGCCGCCAAGGCCGCCGACACCGCAGACGACCGCCGCCCGGGCATCCCCGTCTTCACCCGGTACGCGTACGTGCGCGAACTGCGCGGCGACGTCCGCACGGCCGAGCGCGTGCTGGAGCAGGCGCTCTCCTCCGCCGTCTCCCCCGGCGACCTCGCGTACGTCGCCACCCAGCTGGGCCAGCTCGCCTGGAACCAGGGCGACTACGACACGGCCCTCACCCACTTCGCCCGCGCCCTCGCCGCCGACGAGAACTACGTCCCGGCGCTGGAGGGCCGTGCCCGCGCACAGGCCGCGAGCGGCGACAGGGCCGGCGCGCTCAAGGGCCTGAAGGACGTCGTCGCCCGCTACCCCCTGCCCGGCCCGCTCGTCGAACTCGGCGAGCTGTACGAGGCGGCCGGCGACCAGGTGAAGGCCGACGACCAGTACGCCCTCGTCGACGCCTGGACGGCCCTGGCCCGCGCCAACGGCGTCAACGCCGACCTCGACACGGCCCTCGCGGCGGCCGACCACGGCGACAAGGCGTCCGCGCTGCGGGCCGCCCGCGCCGAATGGGACCGCCGGCAGACCGTGCACACCGCGGACGCCCTCGCCTGGGCGCTGCACGTCAACGGCAAGGACGCCGAAGCCCTCCCCTACACCCGCAAGGCCACGGCCACCGGCTACCGCAACGCCGCGTTCCTCTACCACCGCGGCGTCATCGAGCGCGCCACGGGCAATGCCGAGAACGCCCGCGAGCACCTGGGGGCCGCGCTGAAGCTGAACCCCGGCTTCTCGCCGCTGGGCGCCCGGGAAGCCCGTACGGCACTCAAGGACCTGGAGGCGGCCAAGTGACTGCCCGTCGTCTGTTCGCCTCCGGCGCCGCCGTCCTGACGGCGGCCTGCGCGCTCGCGCTGTTCGCCTCCCCTCCCGCGAGCGCGCACCCCCTCGGCAACTTCACCGTCAACCGCTACGACGGCCTCGTCGTCGCCCCTGGCGAACTGCGCGTCCATCACGTCGAGGACCTCGCCGAGATCCCGGCGACGCAGGCCAAGCCCGACATCGAGAAGGCGGGCATGGCGGCGTGGGCCCGGCAGCGCTGCGAGAGCGCCGCGCGGGGCAGCGAGGTCACCGTGGACGGCCGTGGGGTCGATCTGGCGCTGCGGAGCAGCCACGCGCGCGTGCGGCCCGGTCAGGCGGGGCTCGACACGCTCCGGGTGGAGTGCCGGCTTTCGGCGCCGCTTTCCGAGGACGCCACGGCCGGCCTCGGCTTCCGGAGCGCGGGCGCGGAATCCGGCCCCGGCTGGCGGGAGATCACGGCTCGCGGCGACCGTATGACGCTCACCGCGTCGGACGTGCCGAAGCAATCGATCTCCGGCGAACTGACCAAGTACCCGGAGGAGTTGCTCTCCTCCCCGGCCGACACCTCGACCGCCTCCCTGCGTGTGCGCCCCGGCGGCCCGGCCCTCGCCGAGTCCGAGCAGGACGCGCCCGCCGCCTCGGTCCTGCCGCGCGGCGCCGACCGCTGGACGCGGGCCCTGGACGGCCTGGTCTCCCAGCACGACCTCACCCTCGGCTTCGGCGCGCTCGCCCTGCTCATCGCGGTCTTCCTGGGCGCGATGCACGCGCTCGCGCCGGGCCACGGCAAGACCATCATGGCCGCGGTCGCGACGGCACGCGGCGGCCGGGCACGCCTGAAGGACGTCATGCCCCTGGCCGCCTCGGTGACGGTCACCCACACCCTGGGCGTGGTCGCCCTGGGCCTGCTGATCACGGCCGGCTCGGCGGCGGCGCCCTCGGTGATCACCTGGCTGGGCATGGCGAGCGGCGCCCTGGTGATCGCGGCGGGCGCCACCCTCGTACGCCGGGCCTGGCACATCCGCCGGCACGGCTACGGGCACGGGCCCGCACCCGACCACTCGCACGACGACGACCACGACCATCCGCACGGCGGCCCCGGACACAGCCACGCGCACGACCACGACGACCACGCTCACGAACACCCCCACGAGACGGACCACGCTCACGACCGCCAACCTGTCCTCGTCGCCGCACACACCCACACCCCCGCGCAGGCTCCGGCGCCCGCACGTGCCCACACCCACTCGCACGCCCCCACGCGCGAGCACGCGCACCCCCACGCCCCGCAAGGGCACACCCACAAGCACGGCCTGCTCACCCACACCCACGGCGGCTTCACCCACACCCACTCCACCGCCCCCACCCTGCGCGGCACGATCCTCCTCGGCTTCGCCGGTGGGCTCGTGCCCAGCCCCTCCGCGGTCGTCGTGCTCGTCGGCGCGGCGGCGCTCGGCAAGGCGTGGTTCGGGCTGCTGCTCGTCGTGGCGTACGGCGTCGGGCTCGCCCTGACCCTCACCGCGGCCGGGTTCGCGGTCGTCAAGCTGGGTACGGGGGTCACGCGGGTACTGGACAAGCGCCCCCGCTGGACCGCCCACCCGGTCACGACCTTCCTGCGCAGGACCGCCCCGCTGGCCTCCGCGCTCCTGGTCGTGCTGCTCGGGGCGGGATTGGTGTTCAAGGGGGCGGCATCCGTACTCGGCTGAGCTACTTTTGGGAAGAAACAGCACGGAGTGGAGATTTCGCACGGATGCGAATGGGGGACGCCCGTGTCCGAAGAACACGGCAGTGAACGCGTGATCGCGGGCCGCTACCGCCTCCTGTCCCCGCTCGGCGAGGGCGGCATGGGCACCGTGTGGCGGGCCCGCGACGAGGTGCTGCACCGCGAGGTGGCCGTCAAGGAGGTGCGCGCGCCGCACGGACTGCCGGCCTCGGAGGTCGAGCGGATGTACGCCCGGCTGGAGCGGGAGGCGTGGGCGGCGGCCCGGGTCGCCAACCGCAATGTCGTCACGGTGTACGACGTGGCCACGCAGGACGGCCGGCCCTGGATCGTCATGGAGCTGGTCCGCGGCATCTCGCTGGCCGAGCTGCTGGACGCCGAGGGCCCGCTCACCGCGCAGCGCGCCGCGCACATCGGCGCCGAGGTGCTGTCCGCGCTGCGGGCCGCGCACGAGGCCGGGGTGCTGCACCGGGACGTGAAACCGGCCAATGTGCTGCTGTCGAACGACGGCCGGGTCGTCCTGACCGACTTCGGTATCGCGATGGTCGAGGGCAGTTCCGCGCTGACCATGACCGGCGAGGTCATCGGCTCCCCGGAGTTCCTCGCGCCGGAGCGCGCGCTGGGCCGCACGCCCGGCCCGGAGTCCGACCTGTGGTCCCTCGGCGTGCTCCTGTACGCGGCCGTGGAGGGCAATTCGCCGTTCCGTCAGGACACCCCGCTGAGCACCCTGCGCGCGATCGTCGACGACGAGCTGCCCCCGCCCCACCGGGCCGGTCCGCTCGCCCCCGTCATCGAGGGGCTGCTGCGCAAGGACCCGGCCGAGCGGCTGCCGGCCCAGCAGGCGGAGCAGGACCTGCGGATCATCGGCGCGGGCGGGACGCTGCGCGCGGACCCCCTGCGGTCGACCCCGTACACCCCGACCGTCGCGGGGATCCCGGGGCCGTCGCAGACCGCCCCGACGGCCCCGGTCCCCTCACCCGGGCCGACCCGGCCGGTCACCCCGGGCCCGTCGACGGCCCCCGTGCGCCCTGAGCGCAACCGCCGCGCCGCCCTCACCCTGATCGCGGGCATCGCCGTCCTCGCGCTGGCCGTGGCGGGGCTGACGTACGCCCTCCTCAACCGTGGGGACGGCGGCGGCAAGGCGAGCGGCGACGAGACCACCAGCCAGACCGGTGGCGGGACTCCACCGACCAAGACCGAGGAGGAGAACACCTCCGGCGGGGCCGAGAGCCCGACACCGAGTCCGAGCCGAACGAGCGCTCCCGCGCCGCAGTCCGTGAAGGTGACGCTGACGGGCTCGAATCTGGAGTACTCCGGGGCGTGTCCGCCGCCGAGCGGTGAGGCGCCCGCCTTCACGGCGACGTTCACGGTGGGGCGTTTGCCGGCCGAGGTCAGCTATCGCTGGGTGTCCGCGGACGGCCAGGTGATGGACCAGGGCTGGAAGACCCTGTCGTTCCCGGAGGGCGGCGGGCGCACGAAGCAGGACCGGGCGTTCGTGACGACGTACGACGAGAGCGGGACCTTCGAGAACGAGATCAGTGTCGAGGTCCGCGACCCTGTGGAGACGAAGTCCAACTCGGTGCCGTTCTCGGTGACATGTGCGACGGAGACCCCGACGGGCGGGGTCTCGCAGACGCCTACCGCTTCGCCGACCTCGTAGGAGAGCCGGCCCGGCGGGGTCTCAGGCCGCGCTGTTCAGTACCGGGAGATATCCACTCGACTGGCCCGCGACCGTCGGGTGGTACGACTCGGGGATGTTGAGCCAGTTGACGGAGTGCATCCACGAGCTGCCGGAGCAGAGCTCGTGCCCGGTGAAGGCGGGACGCACGTCGGCGAAGGTGAACCCGTGGTTCAGGGCGCGCTTCTCGGTCGCGGTGTCGATGTGGTCGGCGGCTTCGTTGAGCGCCTTGCGCTTGGTCTCGGACAGGCCGAGGCACCCCGACGCACCCAGCTTGTAGAAGCGGGGATAGCCGAGCACGACCACGTGGGCGGACGGGGCTTTGGACCGGATGGCCGAGTAGACGGTGTCGAGCCGGCCGGGCAGCGTCGAGTCGACGAACGCCTTGGCGGTGTTGATGCGGGAGACGCAGGCGCTGTCGGACTGGAGCACACAGGTCGTCATGATGTCGGCGAAACCGGCGTCGTTGCCGCCGATCGAGACGGACACCAGTGCGGTTGCGGAGTTGAGCGGACCGAGCTGACTGGCGGTCACATCACCCGTTTGAGCGCCCGAGCAAGCCGTGAAGTCGAACGACGAGGGTGAATTCGCGGCGGCCCACAGGTACGGGTACGCCTTCGTGCTGCGCTTGCAGTCGCCGCTGGAGCCGATGTAGCTGCCCGCGCCGAGGCCCGAGGAGTAGGAGTCGCCGAGCGCCACGTACCCGCCGATTGCGGCGGTGTCGGCGGCCTGCGCGGTGGCTGCCCCGGTGAGGGCGGTGCCGACGGCGAGGAGGAGTGAGGCGACGTATACGGAAAGTCGGGAACGTCTCATGGAACCTCCCTATAGCAGGATCTCTGCTGTAACCGTCGTACCAACTACGCGTGTTGACGGGAAGTGTCCATGCCAAGACTTTTCCGGGCATCGCGGCACTCGACCTATGGGTTCACCATGAGATTGATTTCGTGTTCATGACAGGCTTGTTGACAGACCGTCAACTCCCTTGTCCGTCACCGCCGGACCACAGATCCTTTACCTCGGCCCGGTAACGGGAACGCGACGTTCCGAGGCCGTGCCCGCGATCACGCGCGCACCCCCCACAGACGCGCGCCCCACCAGGGCGCGCGCCGCCTAGAGGAGGACTCCCTCGTAATGGCACAACTGCGTAGCAACAAGCTCCGGCTCGCCGCGATAACCAGCCTGGCGACCGCCGCCCTGGTCGGTGGACTCACGTCCCTCCCCGCCCACGCCGCCCCGGCCGAGGGCAAGGTCCTGGCCGCCGGCTCCCCCACGGCGGTCAAGGACAGCTACATCGTCACGCTCGACAAGAGCGCGGGCCTCAAGGCCTCCTCGGCCGCCGGCAAGGACCTGGTCGAGGAGTACGGCGGCACGGTGAAGAAGACGTTCGCCAAGGCGCTGAACGGCTACACCGCCACCCTCTCCGCGACCGAGGCCAGACAGCTCGCCGCCGACCCGGCCGTGGCCTCCGTCGAGCAGAACCAGCGCGTCCAGGTGGCCGACACCACGCAGACCAGCGCCCCTTGGGGCCTGGACCGCATCGACCAGGCCGCCCTCCCGCTCTCGGGCACCTACACCTACCCGGACAGCGCGGGCAGCGGTGTGACGGCGTACGTCATCGACACCGGCGTACGCATCACCCACCAGCAGATCAGCGGCCGTGCCAGCTATGGCTACGACGCCGTCGACGGCGACACCACCGCCTCCGACGGCAACGGCCACGGCACCCATGTGGCCACCACCATCGCGGGCTCGACCTACGGTGTCGCCAAGAACGCGAAGATCGTGGCGGTGCGCGTGCTCGACAACGCGGGCTCCGGCACCACCGCGGGCGTGATCGCGGGCATCGACTGGGTGACCAACAACCACTCCGGTCCCTCGGTCGCCAACCTGTCGCTCGGCGGCGGCGCCTCCACCACGCTGGACACGGCCGTGCGCAACTCCATCGCCAGCGGCGTGACCTACGCCGTCGCGGCCGGCAACAGCAACGCCAACGCCTCCTCGTACTCCCCGGCCCGGGTCACCGAGGCGATCACCGTCGGCGCCACCACCAGCTCGGACGCGCGGGCCAGCTACTCGAACTACGGCTCGGTGCTGGACATCTTCGCCCCCGGCTCCTCGATCACGGCCGGCTGGTACACCAGCGACACCGCGACGAACACCATCTCCGGTACGTCGATGGCCACCCCGCACGTCGCGGGCGCGGCCGCCGTCTACCTGGCGAGCCACACCTCGGCCACCCCGGCCGCGGTCGCCTCGGCCCTGACGTCCGGCGCCACCTCCAACGTCGTCACCAGCCCCGGCAGCGGCTCGCCGAACCGGCTGCTGAAGCTCGTGCCGTGACGCACCTGAGCACCACCTGAACCACCGGTCCCCGCAGGCCCCACGCCTGCGGGGGCCGCGTGCGCGGGCGCGTGAAACGAACAGATGTCAAGAGGCCGTTCGCATCTTGACGGCCGACGCGGCACTGAGCCACATTGAAGCCCGGCATCCGGCGCTTCAGGGGGCAAAGTCGCCAATGCAGACCTTACGTATCAAGACAGCTTCATCCAGAGCCGAGGCTCAGGACGGCGAGAGAGCGCGACCAGGACCGGGGAGGGACCTGACGCCGCTGCTCGCGGGCGCGGCGACGGCTGTGGGGGGAATCGGCGCGGTCCTCGCGCTCGTCGACTCGGGGTCGCCGCTGCGCGGCCCCTTCACGCTGTTCTTCCTGCTCGCCGCGCCGGCCGGCGCCATCGCCGCCGCACTGCGCGGGCTGGAACCCTTCGGCCGGACCGTGGCCTCGGTTGCGGGCGCGGTCGTCGTCAACATGCTGGTGACCCAGGGCATGCTCGCCGTGCACCAGTGGTCCGTACCCGGCGGGATCGTGGCCGTGACCTCGATCAGCGCCCTGATTCTCCTGCTGGTTCTGCTGCGGCGGCTGCGCGGCCGTACGACGCGAAGGCGGACTGACTGACGTGGACATCAGTGTGTACCGCCCCGGGGAGCTCAGCTCCGCCGACCGGGCGGCATGGACATCGATGCAGTCCAAGGCGCATCTCCAGGGCTCACCCGAGCTGGGCAACCCGTTCCTGTCACCGGAGTTCGCGCTCGCCGTCGGCCGCTGCCGGCGCGGGGTGCGGATAGCGGTCGTACGGGAGGGCGGCGAGCCGGCCGCGTTCTTCCCGTTCCAGCGGACGGCGTCCGGCGTCGGCCGGGCCATCGGGCTCGGTGTCTCCGACGCCCAGGGCGTCGTGCACCGGCCCGGGTTCGGCTGGGACGCCCGGGAGCTGCTGAAGGCGTGCGGGCTCTCCGTATGGGAGTTCGACCACCTGGTGGAGGGCCAGGCGGCGTTCGAGGCGGATACCTCCGGCACCTTCCCGTCCCCGGTCATGGACGTCGACCAGGGGTACGAGGCGTATCTCGCCCAACTCCAGGCCGAGTCACCGAAGTTCACCAGGACGACACTCGCCAAGGAGCGCAAGCTCGGCCGGGACCACGACGGCGTGCGGTATGTGCACGACGAGCGCGATCCGGCGGCGCTGCGCACGCTGATGGCCTGGAAGTCGGCGCAGTACCGCAGGACCGGGCGCAGCGACCGGTTCGCGCACGCGTGGATCACCCTGCTGGTGGACCAGCTGTTCCACACCCGCTCCGAGCCGTTCGCGGGGATCCTGTCGGTGCTGTACGCGGACGGCAAGCCGATAGCAGCGCACTTCGGGCTGCGCACCGAGCGGGTGCTGGCCTGCTGGTTCCCGGCGTACGACCCGGCGTTCTCGAAGTACTCGCCGGGCCTGGTCCTGCATCTGCGCATGGCCGAGGCGGCCGCCGCCGACGGCATCGCGTACCTCGATCTCGGCCGGGGCCAGAAGGAGTACAAGGACTCCCTGAAGACACGCGAGCTGATGGTGTCGGAGGGGTGGGTGACCAGGCGTCACCCGGTCGCGTTCGGACACCGGGCACGGCGTGCCCCGCTCCGGGCGCTGCGCAACACCGTGCAGACACGGCCGGAGCTGTTCGAGCCGGCGGACCGGCTCCTCAAACGTATGGGGAAGATCCGCTCGGTACGTGGGTAACTCCGGTCAAAACCAACAAAAACGTGAGGGCTCGTTCCAGCTCTTGCCATACAGGCTCAATCGTCAATACCGTCGTACATCTCACCCGCATCGGACGGTCGGCAGCGGCTCTAGGGGAGGGCTCAAGGACCGCGACGGTCCCGGCGCGGGGCGCGGTAGGGGGGTGCTCGGTGAAGGTGTCCGCACTTGCGACCGAGTCGTGCCGCGCGACCGGCTGCCGCTCTTCGGGTGGTCGGCCAGAAATGCCAGCTCACTTCACACGTACGGTGATCCGTTCCGCCGTTCCGTGAGTGAGAACCCCCCTTTCGAACCGGATACATAACCGGGCCGCCCAGGGGCGGGCGGTCCACCGGACGAGAGGGACCCGACTCATGAGTTCTGTTCTGCGCCCGGCTGTCGCGGATCAAGATCCGTCACCGGTCGGCAAATACCGGCCCATCTCCACGCACCTGGCCATCGCGCCACCGGTCAGCGTGGTGATCCCGGCCATGAACGAGGCAGAGAATCTGCCGTACGTCTTCAAGACACTGCCGGACTGGATACACGAAGTGGTCCTGGTCGACGGCAACTCCACCGACAACACCGTCGAAGTGGCCCGTGAGCTGTGGCCGGACGTGAAGGTCGTGCGCCAGCGCGGCAAGGGCAAGGGGGATGCCCTGATCACCGGGTTCGAGGCGGCCCGCGGCGACATCATCGTGATGGTCGACGCGGACGGCTCGGCCGACGGCCAGGAGATCGTCAGTTACGTCTCCGCCCTGGTCTCGGGCGCGGACTTCGCCAAGGGGTCCCGCTTCGCCAACGGCGGCGGCACCGACGACATGACCTTCATCCGCAAGCTCGGCAACTGGGCCCTGTGCACGGCCGTCAACCGCAAGTTCGGCGCCCGCTACACCGATCTCTGCTACGGATACAACGCGTTCTGGCGGCACTGCCTGGACAAGATCGAGCTCGACTGCACGGGCTTCGAGGTGGAGACCCTGATGAACATCCGGGTCGTCAAGGCGGGGCTGAAGGTGCAGGAGATACCCAGCCACGAGTACCTCCGGATCCACGGCACGAGCAATCTGCGGGCCGTGCGGGACGGGCTGAGGGTGCTCAAGGTAATCCTCCAGGAGCGCTCCAACCGGCGTGACCTGCGCCGCCGCACCGCCGCGGCGCACTCCCCGATGCTCGACTCGGTGCCGTCGGTCCAGCCGGCTCACCCCGTTCACTCGGTGCGGGGAGAGGCGTCTTGAGCGGTCCCGACATCTCCGTCGTGATCTGCGTGTACACCGAGGACCGCTGGGAGGACATCCTCGCGGCGGTCTCCTCGGTGCGTGCGCAGTCGTGTCCGGCCCTGGAGACGCTGCTGGTCGTCGACCACAACGCGGCGCTCCTGGACCGGCTGGCCAAGGAGTACAAGGAAGCGACCGATGTGCGGGTGCTCGCCAACGCGGGCCCCCGCGGCCTGTCCGCCGGCCGCAACACCGGCATCGCGGCGTCGTACGGCGAGGTGATCGCGTTCCTCGACGACGACGCCGTGGCCGAGCGCGACTGGCTGCGGCACTTCGCGGCCGGGTACGCCGACCCGCGCGTCATGGCCGTCGGCGGGCGCACCGAGCCGATCTGGGCGTCGGGGCGCCGCCCTGACTGGTTCCCGGAGGAGTTCGACTGGGTCGTCGGCTGCACCTACCGGGGCCTGCCGCGCGGCCGGGTCAAGGTGCGCAACGTCCTGGGCGGCAACGCCTCCTTCCGGCGTACGGCGTTCGACTTCGCGGGCGGTTTCGCCACCGGCATCGGGCGCGACGGCGACCGGCTGCCGCTGGGCTGCGAGGAGACGGAGCTGTGCATCCGGCTCACCCGGGCCAAGCCCGACGCGGTCCTGCTGATCGACGACCGCGCGGTGATCCATCACCGGGTGCCCGGACCGCGCGAGCACTTCCGGTACTTCCGCACGCGCACCTACGCCGAGGGCCTGTCGAAGGCGCTGGTGACCCGAAGTGTCGGCGCCGACAAGGGACTTGAGTCCGAGCGCCGGTACACCACCCGGGTCCTGCCGGCCGGGGTGGCGCGCGGACTGCGCGATGCCGTACTGGCCCGGCGGGGCGGTGCGGGACGGGCCGGCGCGATCGTCGCGGGGGTGCTGACGGCGGCCGGTGGGTACGTGGTCGGCAGTGTCCGCGTGCGCCGGGGCGGCGTTACGTACTCGGTGGCGGGGATCGAGGGGCAAGCCGTCGTCGAACCGGGAGTCGAGGGGGGCAGCAGATGACCGACGCGCGGGTACCGATCCTGATGTACCACGCCGTCTCCACCTCGCCGAACGACGCCACCCGCGAGCTGTCGGTGGCGCCGGAGGCCTTCGCGGAGCAGATGGCGCTGATCGGCGATCTCGGTCTCACGCCCGTGCGGACGGCCGATCTCGCGGCACGCTGGCGCTCCGGAAAGCCGCTGCCCGAGCGGCCGGTGCTGGTCACCTTCGACGACGGCTACGAGGGCGTGCACCGGCACGCGCTGCCCGTGCTCGCCAAGCACGGCTTCGCGGCCACGGTGTTCGTCTCCACGGGCTGGCTGAGGGGCCCGCATGACATGGGCGGCGGCCTGGACACCATGCTCGACTGGGACCAGGTCCGTGAACTCGCCGAGGCGGACGTCGAGATCGGCGGCCACAGCCACACGCACCCGCAGCTCGACCAGCTCCCGGACGGCAGGCTGCGCTCCGAGCTGATCCTGTGCAAGGAGATCATCTCGGACCGGCTGGGCACCGTCCCGGCCTCGTTCGCCTATCCGTACGGCTACTCCAGCCGCCGGGTGCGCGAGGCGGTGCGCGAGACCGGGTTCGCCCAGGCGCTCGCCGTCAACAACGGGCTCGCGCGGCGCCGGCAGGGGCCGTACGCCCTGACCCGGCTCACCGTGCGCCGCACCACCGGCATCGAGGAGTTCCGGCGGATGGTCGAGGGCCGCGCGATCGCCCGCACCTTCGCCAGGGACCGCGCCCTCACCAAGGGGTACGCAGTGGTCCGCAGAGCCCGACAGGTCCGCCGGAAGGCCATCCGTTCCCGTGTCTGACACGACGACCACGACCGAGCCCGCATCGACCGACGCGACGGCGCCCGAGCAGTCGGGGCGCCGCCTTCGCCTGCCCGGCCTGGGCAGGTCCTCCGGAGGCAGCCAGCTGTTCCGCAACGCCTACGCCCTGATGATCAACACCGGCGTCTCCGCGGTGCTGGGGCTCGGCTACTGGCTGGCCGCCGCCCGCTACTACTCCGAGTCCGCGGTCGGCCAGGGATCCGCCGCGATCGCCGCGATGAAGTTCCTCGCGGGGCTCACCGCGGTGACACTGACCGGCGCACTGGCCCGCTTCATCCCGGTTGCGGGGCGCAGGAGCGGCCGGCTGATCTTCCGGACGTACGCGGGCAGTTGTGTGATCGTGGCGCTGGCCGCGGGCGTCTTCCTGATGACGCTGGATCTGTGGGGGCCGTCGTACCGGTTCCTGAGCGGGACGACGGCCGGGCTCTTCTTCGTCGTGGCCGTCGTCGCCTGGAACCTGCTCACACTCCAGGACGGGGTGCTGACCGGGCTGCGCAGCGCGGTGTGGGTGCCGGTCGGCAACACCGTGTTCTCCGCGGTCAAGCTGGGTCTGCTGGTGGCCTTCGCGGTGGCGATCCCGACCGCCGGTGTCTTCGTCTCGTGGGTCGCGGCCATCGCGGTGTCGGTGCTGCCGCTGGGCTGGCTGGTGTTCCGGCGCCTGGTGCCGCGGCATGTGAAGGCGACCGAGGACCGCATCGATCCGCCGTCCCTGAGGGAGATCGGGAAGTTCCTGGCGGGCGACTACACCGGTTCGCTGTTCTCGCTCGCCGTGGTCTATCTGATCCCGGTGATCGTGGCCGCGCAGGTCTCCTCCGAGAACAACGCGTACTTCTACATCACGGCCACCATCGGCGGCACCGTCAACCTGCTCGCCATCAACATGGGCGCCTCCCTCACGGTCGAGGGCTCGCACGACCCCGGAAGGCTGGCCGCCAACACCCGTGCGGCGCTCAAGCGCATGGCGCGGATCATGCTGCCGGTCGCCACGATCCTGTTCTTCGGGGCGCCCTGGATCCTGGGCGTGTTCGGCGCCGGCTACGCGGACGCGGCGACCCCGCTGCTGCGCTGGTTCGCGCTCGGCGCGCTGCTGCGGGTCGTCATGGAGACGTACTTCGCGGTCCTGCGCGCGCAGAGCCGCACGGCCGGACTGGCGTGGCTGCAGGGCCTGTTGTGCACGCTGGTGCTCGGCCTGACGCTGGTGCTGCTCCCCCGCATGGGCCTGACCGGCGCCGGCGTCGCCGAGATCGCGTCCCTGTCGGTGATCGTCGCGATCGCCGCGCCCAAGCTGTACCGGACGGTGCGGGCGACCTCGGCCGAGGTGCCCGAGGACGCGGCTCCCGACGGCGACCTCGCCGACCTGGGGGCGCGCGAGGTGCCGGAGGGGACGCGCAAGCGGGGGCCCGCCTGGGCGCTGGACACCGACACCCTCGCGCTGGGCATCCATGTCGACTTCGACCACCTGGAACGCCGGCCCGACGTCCGCCCGGGACCGGGGACGCCGCCCACGGGCACGCCGCGGATCCGGCCGGAGCACCGCCCGACCTGGGCCCGCACGCCGGAGTTCGGTCTGCCGGTGGAGGAGCGCCCGGCGTCGACGGAGCCCGCCGAGGTGGACGCCCCGTTCGAGTCCGACTTCGACGCGGGCAAGGGCGAGGCGGCCGAACCGGAGGAGCGCGAGGAGGCTGTCGTACCCGAGGAGGCCGTCGTACGGCAGGAGGCCGCCGTACGGGAAGAGCCGCCCATGCACGAGGAGCCCGTACGGCGGCCCGTCGCACCCGGGCCGACCTGGCGCGAGCGGCTGCAGCCGACCCGTCTCGGGGTGATCCTCGGCTGTCTGCTGATCGCCGCGCTGCTGCTGTACTGGGTGCCGGCGCTGCGGCTCGGCGAGAGCGACCTGGACGGCATGGGCGGGCTCGGGCTGATCTCGGTGCTGCCGCCGCCGACGCTGCTGGGGGCCGCGCTGCTGGCGGTGACGTTCGCCTCGCTGCTGTGGCTGGGCCGCGAGCACCGGGCGCTGCTGCTGGTCACGCTGCTCGCGACGGTCGTGTCGCTGCACGCCCTGCCCGCGCTGATCGAGACCGAGCCGCGGTTCGCGACGGCCTGGCAGCACCTGGGCTTCCTCGACTACATCGACCGCACCGGGTCGGCGGTGCCCGACCTGGACGCGCGCTGGAGCTGGCCGGGCTTCTTCGCGGTGGCCGCGTTCGCCGCGAAGGCGTGCGGGGTCAGCGACCTGACCGAGGTCATCCGCTGGTGGCCGCCGGCGATGCAACTGCTGTATCTGGTCCCGATGTTCCTGCTGGTGCGCCACATGCGGGCGAGCTGGCGGGCCAAGTGGACCGGCATCTGGGTCTTCGTGCTCAGCGGCTGGGTGGGCCAGGACTACTTCTCGCCGCAGGGCTTCACGTATCTGCTGTATCTCGTCTTCGCGGCGATCCTGCTGGTCTGGTTCCGCGCGCCGCGGGTGATCTGGACGAAGTGGCGGCCCGGCGAGCTGGAGGTCGAGCCGACGGACCGGCGCCAGCGGGCCGTCCTGCTGCTGGTCGTGACCGGCCTGTTCGCGGCGAGCGTCCCGGCGCACCAGCTCACGCCGTTCGTGATGCTGGGCGTGCTCACCGCGCTCGTCCTGATCGGCAAGTCGGAACTGCGCGGCCTGCCCATCCTGTTCGGCGTCATCGTGACGGTCTGGATCGGCTTCCTGGCCGAGCCGTACTGGTCGGGCCACTTCGACGAACTCTTCGGCGGGGTCGGCGGCGTCGGCGGCAATGTGTCGTCGTCGGTGTCGGGCCGTATCGAGGGCGGCAGCTCCACGCACAAGCTCGTGCTGTACACGCGGGTGCTGCTGGCCGGCGGTGTGATGGCGTTCGCCTGCTGGGGCTGGTGGCGCCGGCGCTTCCACCACTACCGGGAGCGCTCGCTGCTCGTCCTCACCTTCGTGCCGTTCCTGGGCTTCGGCATGCAGTCGTACGGCGGTGAGATGGCCCTGCGGGTCTTCATGTTCGCCCTGCCCGGCGCGGCCCTGCTGACCGGTCTCGCCTTCTTCCCGCGCACCGGCGTCACCGCCAAGGAGCGCGACAAGGACCGGGTGAGCCTCGCCCCGCTGGCCGCGCTGATGGCGGGCCTGGTCCTCATGGGCGGCTTCCTGGTGGCCCGCTGGGGCAACGAGCCGTTCGAGCGGGTCCGGCCCGGCGAGGTCGCCGCCATGGAGTACGTGTACGCCCATGACGCTCCGAGCCTCAGGCTGCTGTGGCTGAGCAGCGACCCGGTCAACGACGTGACGCCGGCGATGCCGTGGGGCTCGCGGGACATGGAGAAGGTCTCGTACCTTCCGACGCAGGCGCCGGCCGACCCGGTGCTGGTGTCGGGCCTGGTGAAGGCGCTGAAGGACGCGGGCCCGAACTCGTACCTGATGATCAACCGGGGTCAGGTCACCTATCTCCGGCTGGACGTGGGCTATTCGGCGACCTGGGAGACGCGGCTGCTGCGGAACCTGGACAAGCGGCAGGAGCTGAGGAAGGTCTTCGTCAACGCCGACGTGACGATGTACGCGCTGCGCAAACAGCCGGCGGGCGAGGTGCCGAAGGCCGATCCCGGGCCCATCGGACCGCAGGTGACATGGACGCCGTGGTCGGTGGTCGGGGGGCTCGCGGCGATCGCGCTGATCGTGCTCCTGATGGCCCGCGAGATCGTCCGGGTGGCGATGGCGCCGAGCGTGCGGCAGTTGCGGTGGCTGCAGAGCACCTTCTGGTTCTCGCTGCCGCTCCTTGCGGTGTTGCTGGCCTCGTTGGTGCAGCGGTTCCTGACGATCAAGTGAGGGCGGAGGTCGAGTGGCTCAGCGCCCCAGCCACTTGACCTCGTACGCCTGTAGTTCCACCTTCTCGCCGTCGATCTGCGCGCCGGTCTGCCGGTCGCGGGTGTTCACGACGAGGATCACCTCGTCCGTGGCCAGGACCCGGACGTCGGGCTTGTCCACGGACACCGACCTGTACGCGGTCCCCGGCCGGAACTCCTTGCCGAACCTTGCGACGAGGTCGTACATGGGCAGCTTCTCGCCGCCGCCCGCGGTGTCGGTCGGCGTCCACAGACAGCCGGGGCAGTCGGTGCCCTTCTCCTCCTCCGGGTTCCAGTAGAAGGCGGACGTGGCACCGCCCTTGGCGAGCGCCATCATCCCGGCGGCCTGGACGGCGACGCGGCGGGCCTCGGACCAGCCCTTGCGGTCGTCGTTGCCGTCGGCGGGCTCGACGTAGTACTCCGCCCACCACAGTGGAAGATCACCGGTCTGCCTGCGCACCCACCGGCCCACCGCCGTGAACTTGTCGGTGGCCGTGAACTCGTCGGGCAGGAGCTCGTCGTCCCGGGTGTAGCTGGAGCCGTCCACGACGACGAAGTCGGCGCCGGCCTTGTGCTCGTTCCAGTACCCGAAGGCGTCGACGATGCGCTGGTCCAGGGCGCCCCAGGGGCCCTTCAGCGCCGTCGAGGCCTCTTCCGCGCGCGGGTCGACGCTGTCCATCACGAGGTACGGCCCGCCGACCATGATGTCCGGGTTGACCTTCTTCAGTGCCCGGTGGACGAGGTTGTACAGCTTGGTGTAGCCCTCGTAGTCCCAGCGGGCCTCGGCGTCGTTCCAGAAGCCCTTGAACTCGTTCCAGACGATGAAGTGGCGTACGTCCGGGTAGCGCTTGGCGACGGTCACGGCGAGCGCGGCGAAGTCCTCGAAGTGCTCGGGATCGGGCGCCGTCTCCAGGGCGGCCTGGTTCCAGTTCGTGTTGTCGACGCCGGCCTCGCCGCCCTTCATCCAGTCGGGGGCGCAGCACAGGGTGACGACCGGGGTGCTGCCGGAGGCGCGGACGAAGTCGATGCGGCGGTCCATCGCCTCGAAGTCGTAACGCCCTCTGACCGGCTCGGGGTTGTCGGCGCCCCAGCCCATGATGTGCTGGATCTGCGGCAGTCCCCCGGCGTCCGCGAGGCGTCCCTCGACGCGCTTGACGGCGGCGGAGGCGCCCTCGTCGGCGCTGTGCTGGGTATGGGTGAAGCCCCAGCCCACCTCCGGATTCGTCGCGTTCGGGGTGGCGGTCGGGGTGCCGTGCGGCCGGTCGCCGTCCTGTGAGGTGCCGTCGGTGTTCACGCCGTTCCCCGGAAGCGTGTTGAGGAGGGTCACGACCAGGGCCAGAGCCACCGCGCCCACGCCGAGCAGCGCGGTGAGCCGCCACCGCCGTGTCCCCGAATTCCACCCATGACGTCCCATCAAGGACAACGGTAACGGGGGTCATGGGCGCTCGGGCAGGTTTCGGCTCCACACGGTCCTGTAACAGCCCGCGGGCACGCGCCGGGAATACGACGCACGCACCGGACGTGCACCGTTGGCGGGACGTGGCGGGGAAACCGGGTGCACGGGGGCGCCGCGTGCCGGATCATGGCCGCATGTCTGCGAACCCACACGACGCTCTGCCGATCCGGCTCAACGTCGACGACAGCGACTCGCCGTCCGACGTCGTCGACGCGCTGTTCCTCGGCCGCTTCGCGACGGGCGAGCAGCCGTACTCGCACGCGGCGAACATCGACCGCGTACGGTCCGGCGCGACGCTGCTGCCGCCGGGCGCCCGTGTGCTGCGCACCGCCCGCGACGACGACCGCAGCGCGACGCTCGCGGAGGGCGACGGCTGGACCGTGCTGATCTCCCGCTGGAACCGGGGCGCCGACGTCACCGTGACGGCGACCAGCGAGGAGCTGGCGGAGCGCGTACTGGGCGAGGCGACGGACGGCGCGGCGGACGAGCCCGAGCCGCAGCCGGAGAACGTGACCATGGGCTTTTGGTACGTCTCCCCCAGGCGCGGCCCGCACCGCACGACCCGGCAGATCTCGGCGGGCACCTGGGACGAGGTGCGGGCCAACTACACCGCGCCGGTGGCGGACGCGATGGACCGCCTGATGAAGACGACCCCTGAGGACATCGCGGGCCGTCTGCTCCTGCTGCACGGCCCGCCGGGCACCGGCAAGACGTCGGCGCTGCGGACGCTGGCCCGCTCCTGGCGGGACTGGTGCCAGGTGGACTGCGTCCTGGACCCGGAGCGGCTCTTCAGCGACGTCGGCTATCTGATGGACATCGCGATCGGCGAGGACGACTCGACGGGCAAGGGCCGCTGGCGGCTGCTGCTCCTGGAGGACTGCGACGAGCTGATCCGCGGCGAGGCGAAGCACACCGCGGGCCAGGCGCTGTCGCGGCTGCTGAACCTGACGGACGGCCTGCTGGGCCAGGGCCGCAATGTCCTGGTCGGTGTCACCACGAACGAGGACCTGGAGCGCCTCCACCCCGCCGTCGTCCGCCCCGGCCGCTGTCTGGCCCGTATCGAGGTGGGGCCGCTGACCCGCCGCGAGGCGGTGAGCTGGCTGGGCGCGGAGGACGGCGTCGGCCGGGAGGGCGCCACGCTGGCGGAGCTGTACGCACTGAAGCGGGGCACGTCCCCGACGTCGGTGCCGGATCCCCGGGAGGGGGCGGACGCGGGGCTGTACCTCTAGCCCTCCGGTGCTTTCATGGTCGTATGACCCTGTTCGTCGGGACGTCGGGGTGGCAGTACCGGGACTGGCGGGGTGCCCTCTACCCCGCCGATGTGCCCGTGCGGCTGTGGCTGGAGGAGTACACGCGGCACTTCGCCACGGTGGAGATCAACAACGCGTTCTACCGGTTGCCCACGCGGGAGAACTTCGAGGCCTGGCGTGAGCGGGTGCCACGGGACTTCGTGGTCGCGGTGAAGGCGAGCCGCTATCTCACCCACATCAAGCGGCTCAGGGATCCCGAGGAGCCGGTGCACCGTCTGATGTCCCACGCGGCGGGCCTGGGCGACCGCCTGGGGCCGGTCCTCCTCCAGCTCCCGCCGACCCTGCGCGCCGACCCCGCCCTCCTGGACGCCTGCCTGGCCTGCTTCCCGTCCGGGACGCGGATCGCGGTCGAGCCCCGCCACGAGTCCTGGTGGACACGCGAGATCCGCAAGGTGCTGGAGTCCCGGGGCGCCGCCCTGTGCTGGGCCGACGTCCAGGCCCACCCGGTGACCCCGCTGTGGCGCACCACCGACTGGGGCTACGTCCGCTTCCACGAGGGCCGCGCCCGCCCCTGGCCGCGCTACGGCCGGCGCTCCCTGGAGACCTGGGTCGACCGCATCGCGACCACCTGGTCCGACGCCGAGGACCTGTACGCGTACTTCAACAACGACCCCGGCGGGGCGGCGGTGGCGGACGCGACGGCCTTCGGGAGGACGGCGACACGGGCGGGCCTCACGGTGACCCGCACGCCGGGGTTCGCCGCACGCCGCTGACTACCCCTCGTAGGCCGCCCGCAGGGCATCGCGCACCGCGGCCAGCGCCGCCTTCTCGTCCGACCCCAACCGCCGGGCCCGCTCCACGTAGGCCTGAGCGGCCGAGGCGAGCTCACGCTCCGCGGCCGAGCCGGCGGCAGCCACGAACGTGCCGTTGCGCCCGCGCGTCTCGATCACCCCGTCGCTCTCCAGCGCCCGGTAGGCCTTGGCGACCGTGTTGGCCGCCAGGCCCAGCGACTGAGCCAGCCCCCGCACGGTCGGCAGCCGGTACCCCACCGGCAGCACCCCCGACCGCGCCTGCTCGGAGATCTGCGCCCGCACCTGCTCGTAGGGCGCGGCACTGTCGTCGATGTGGATCTTCAAGGTCACAGGCCGATTGTCCCGTACCCGACGGAAAATGAGAGGCATCCGCGCGCATCCCCCCGTAGCGTGCGCCGTCATGACCGTGACCGTGCGCGACCTGCGCCCCGAAGTACCCGCCGACGTCGAGCGCTTCGCCCACAGCCGCCACCTCGCTCTCCCCTACGTCCTGTGGACCCCGGACGGCATCAGACACCGCCAGGCCCACACCCATCCCGACGCCCACTACCGCTCCCTCGTCGCGGAGGAGGACGGCGAGACGATCGGCACGGCCCAGGTCGGCATGGCGTACGACAGCCCGGAGCCCGGCCAGGGCTACCTCAACGTCTATGTGCGGCCGGACCGCACGCGCCGCGGCGCCGGCGAGCTCCTCGTCCGCGCCGCCGAGGAGCACCTGACCTCGCTGGGCGCGACCAAGCTGTTCTCTTGGGTCCTCGACGAGCCGGGCAACCGCACCTTCGCCGAGCGGCACGGCTATCGCGCCAGCCGCTCCGCCCACTTCCTGCGCCTGGACCTGGTGAACGGCGCCCTGCAACCGCTCCAGGACCCCCCGCCCGGCGTCGAGCTGCGCACCTTCGCCGACTTCGCGGACGACCCGCGCCCGCTGTTCGAGCTGGACGCGGAGACCGTGTCGGACGAACCGAGCGACGTCACAGCCGAGTTCACCGAGTACGAGACCTGGCTCGAGGAGACCTGGAAGCACCCGCTGCTCGACCGGGACCTGGCGACGGTCGCGCTCGTCGACGGCCGTCCCGCCGCCTTCAGCTCCGCCTTCACCGACCGCGCCACCCTCCCCCACTCTCGACTTCGCTCGAGCGGGGGGACCCCCATCTCCACGGCGATGACCGGCACCGCCCGCGCCTTCCGCGGCCGGGGCCTGGCCAAGCTCGCCAAGAACGCCTCCCTGCACCGTGCCCGCGCGGCCGGCTACCAGGAGGCGCTCACCGGCAACGACACCGACAATGAGCCCATGCTGGCGATCAACTTCTGGTTCGGGTACGAGATCTGTGCGACGGAGGTCCGCCATGTCCGCGAACTCGGCTGAGCGGCCACGCTCACTCGACGTGGTGCTCGTCAAGGCCGGCCGCACCAAGATCCGTTACGCGGCCGAACTGGTCGGCGACGACGGCACCCGCATCGCCGTGCGCGCCCCCTGGTCCGGCGCCGGCGTCCGCGACTTCGGCTTCGTGCGCTTCGCGCCGGGCGATGTCTTCACCGAGTACTACTGGCGCGACCGCTGGTACGCCGTGAAGGAGGTCCGCGCCGCCACGGGCGCCCTCAAGGGCTGGTACTGCGACATCACCCGCCCGGCCACGCTGTCCGGCGGCGAGCTGGTCGTCGAGGACCTCGACCTGGACCTGTGGCGCTCGGCCGACGGCACGGACGTACGCCGCCTGGACGAGGACGAGTTCGCCGAGAGCGGCCTGGCGGAGTCGGACCCCGAGGCGGCTGCCGCGGCGATGGCGGCTCTCGACGAGCTGGAGGCGTTCGCCAGGGTCGAGGGCGGCCTGGAGTCACTGCTGGCCTAGGGCCTGTCCGGCGGATCAAGCCGGCTGCAAGGAACGGCATCTCATCAGCGCAGGTGAGCGGGGGCTGGTGCGTCCAGCTGCAAGGCGGAGGAGGGCGTCGACGCGATGGGGGTCCCCCCGCTCGAGCGGAGTCGAGAGTGGGGGAGTCGGCAACCGACGACAACGCGGCTGGGGGTCCCCCCTCTGGGGGAGGGCGTGCCAGCCCCCGCGACGCCGGCATGATCCGCCGGACAGGCCCTAGTCCCGCCGTGGAGCTCTAGGCCACGGCCACTCGGTCACGCCGTCGCCACCACGGCGTACCGCTCGTCGTCGACCGCCTTCCCCCACAGCGGCCGGTCGTCCGACAGCGGCTCCACGCGCACGTCCCCGACGAGCGGTGCGAGGAGATCGGTGAGCCGGTCCGCCGGTATCCCGGCCGAGGGAGCAGCCGTCCCCCACACGCCCTCGACCAGCACGAACCGGCCTCCTGGGCGCAGCAGCCCGCGCCAGTGCCGCAGGACCCGGCCCGGGTCGGGCAGCGCCCACAGGACATGCCGTACGAGCAGTACGTCGAACCGCTCCTCCCCCACCGGTGGCGCCGCCGCGTCGCCGACGAGGAACGCCGCGTCACGCCCGGCGAGCTTGGCGCGGGCGAGGTCCACCATCGCCGGGGACCGGTCCACGCCCGTGACCCGGTGTCCCTGCTCGGCCGCGAGGAGCGAGAGGCTGCCGGTGCCGCAGCCCAGGTCGAGGACGTCGCAGGCGCGCTCGGGCAGCCAGGACCGCAGCCGGGAGGCCCATGCCTGGCGCACCTCGGCGTCGCGCAGGCCGTGGTCCGGCTCGTCGTCAAAGGTGGCGGCTGCCGCGTCCCAGTCCGTGTCCGCCGGCGTGATGGTGTGGTCACCGTTCGTCATGTCGGTCATGCCGCCAAGAGTGACACCCGCCACTGACAGTCCGGATCGTGACAGCCGCCACTGACAGGGCCGACACCGATGAGGAACTCTCCCCGAAAGGGTCTACCCCCGGTAAGAAACGCGGAACTCGGTGGGCCCTGAAGGAGGCAGCCATGCGCCATGTAACCGTGCACAAGCCCCTGAAGAGGCAGTCCGACGCCCGCCGCGTCCAGGAGGAGGCCGAAGAGCGCCCCTCGGGACGACCGGAGGTCCGCAAGGACATCGCACGAACGTGGTGGCCGGAAGGCTGAGACGCGTCAGACGAGCCGCTTGCGGTAGTGGACCCGGTCGTACGGGCCCTCCACCCGCCGCTCGACGACCTCATAGCCGTACTTCGGGTAGATCTTCTGGTTCTCCCACATCAGGGCGTTCGTGTAGAGCCTGACCTCGGGCAGGCCGAGCGCACGCGCGCGTGCGTCCACGAAGTGCAGCAGCCGTCGCCCCAGACCCCGGCCATGGGCGTCGGGGTGGACGGCGATGCTGTCGAGGAACAGATGGTCCTGGTACACCTCGACCACCACGAGCCCGATCACGGGATCCCCCGTCACGAACACCCGCCCCGCGGCCACGTTCGCCGCGTGGTCCGCCTCCATGGGCAACGGAACCCGCCCGATGCGCTCGATGTAGCGCGAGTAGGCCGCGTCCGTCACCGCCTTCACGGCGGGTACGTCGGCGGCCGTGGCGGGCCGGATCTCCTCGTTGGTCATGGTGCGCACGCTCCCTACCTGATCTCAGTCTGAGCACTCCCTTAAGACGACCCTAAAGATCGCCTTCACCCGCCTCCAGCAGGCGATTTCGCGGCCTCCTCGGGCTAGTTTCTGATCGCCCCCACGGGATTCACCCCATGCATCAGGCCCCTTGAGGAGATCTTCCATGTCCGCACGCCGCAAGGCCGCCGCCGTCGCCGCTCTCGGCCTGACCCCGCTCGCCCTGACCGCCCTCGCCGCCGCGCCCGCCTCGGCGCACGGCTCGATGGGCGACCCGGTCAGCCGGGTCTCGCAGTGCTACGCGGAGGGCCCGGAGAGCCCGAAGTCCGACGCGTGCAAGGCGGCGGTCGCGGCGGGCGGCACTCAGGCCCTCTACGACTGGAACGGCATCCGCATAGGCGACGCGGCAGGCCGCCACCAGGAGCTGATCCCGGACGGCAAGCTGTGCAGCGCGAACAGCGAGGAGTTCAAGGGCCTCGACCTGGCCCGCGCCGACTGGCCGGCGACGAGCGTGAGCAGCGGGTCGTACACCTTCAAGTACCGTGTGACCGCCCCGCACAAGGGCACCTTCAAGGTGTACATCACCAAGGCGGGTCACGACCCCGCGAAGCCGTTGGCCTGGGGCGACCTGGACCTGGCGAACCCGGTGGCGACGGTCACCGACCCGGCGGCCTCGGGCGGCTTCTACACGTTCTCCGGCTCCCTGCCTCAGCGTTCCGGCAAGCAGCTGCTGTACGCGGTCTGGCAGCGCTCGGACAGCCCGGAGGCGTTCTACTCCTGCTCGGACGTCACCTTCGGCGGCGGCAGCGGCAGCTCGGGCGGTGGCAGCAGCGACAACGGCAGCTCCGGCAGCGACACCGGCGCCGGCGGCGAGGCCTCGGTGGCGCCGAGCGCCTCCGCGCCCTCCGAGGAGCAGATCGAGGCCGGTGCCGACCAGTCGACGATCGAGCACCACGGCCACGGCGACCAGGACGCCGGTACGTCGGCGGAGCCGGCCGCGGCGGCCGAGGAGGAGCAGTCCGCCACCCCGGCCAACGAGCCGAAGGCGGCCGGTGCCACCGAGAACCTCGCCGAGACCGGCGGGGACAGCAGCACGGCGTATGTCGCGATGGGCGGTGCGGCGACGCTGGCGCTGGGTTCGGCTGTGCTGTTCGCCTCGGTGCGCAGGCGGGCGGCCGGCGGCGGGCGTCACAGCCGCTGACGTAAGGACTCCGGGGCCTGAACGGCGGCTCAGGCCGGTCAGGCCCCGGCGGTGTGCCCCGCGGTCAGGCGCTCAACTGATCGCGGACAGGCAGGTGGTGGGGCTGGCGTGGGCCGGGTCGAGCGCGTTGGCCACCTCGTGGAAGGCGATGCGGTCGGTCAGACCCAGAAGCGCGTGCTCGGAGATGTCGACCGCGCACAGATCCTGGATCAGCACGTTCTTCACGTCGGGCCCGGTCAGGAACTGGGTCCGATGCGGCGTGACCACCTCGTCGTACTTGGTGGCGATGACCGTGTAGCGCACTCCGGGGACGGTGTCGCCGCCCGCGTTGAGCTTGGTCATGAACTCGGATCCGACGACCTGCTGGGCGAGGGCGGGGGTGGCCGCGGTGAGCAGGTCCTGCGCGCCGGGGAAGTACGGCAGCAGGTTGGTGAACCCCGACAGGGTGGTGCCGTGGTTGTTGGGCGCGATGCCGACCAGGGCGTTCACCTTGCCCGCGCCACCGAGGAACTTGAGGTAGTAGCGGGGCATCATGCCGCCTTGCGAGTGGCCGACCAGGTCGGCCTCGGCGGCGCCGGTCGCGGCGAGCACCTTGTCGACATAGGCGGACAGTTGCTCGGCCGACTTGTCGATGGGGCCGAGGGCGTAGAAGAACGGCACGCCCGGCAGCTGGCCGTAGTCGAGGGAGAAGACGCAGTAACCGCGGTTCTTCAAGTAGGGCGCGAGTCCCAGCCAGTTGTCGACGGAGTTCGCGAAGGTGCCGTGCACGAGGACGACGGGGCGGGGGTGGGCGGCGGACGGCTTGCAGGAGTAGTCGTTCCAGCCGCTGCTGGATGCCGCCGCCGTTTCGGCGGCTTGGGCGGTGGTGGCGGGGACGACGGCGACCGCGGCGGTCAGCAGCAGTGCGGCAAGAGGTCTGAGCACTCGTTTCCAGGGCAGCATCGTGTGATCTCCTTGCGGCTCAAGGGAGTTGCGACGGCCTTACGCCCTGTGATCCGGATCACGAGGATGCTGTTCACTCGTCAAGTTACGGGTGAGTAGCAGACGTGTGAAGTTACGCGTCAGTAAAAACTTCCAGTGATAGTCAGTGGTGGGTCACATCCACTGATGAACCATCACCAGGCGGGCTTGATGGGACCATTGGGCGCGATGCGCACCAATTGACGTGACAGCGCCACCACTTCCCTGTCACCCAGCACCGCGGCCCAGGCCTGGACGACATCCGCGGCCGCCTCCTCGGCAGCACGCGTACAGGCCCACCCCCGCTCGGTCAGCACGACCAGCCGGGCTCGCGCGTCATCGGGGTGCGGCCGGCGCTCGGCGTACCCCTTGCGCACGATCTCGTCCACGAGCTGACTCGCGGCCTGCTTGGTCACCCCGAGATGGACGGCGAGGTCCGTGGCGGTGGCGCCGTCCGGGGCGAGCCGGGCGAAGGCGAATCCGTGCGCGGGCCTGAGCCCCTCGAAACCCCGGGCGACCACGCCGTCATGGATGCGTTGTGTGAGCTCACCGGCGACGGCGAGCAGCGCGGCGGACAGGGCCATGGCTTCGGAGTTCTGCACGCAGGCATTGAAACACCCTTGACGAATCGGTCAAGCGGCTTGACCATATGTGCATATAGTCAAGCTGCTTGACCATCTTCCACAGGAGGCATCCATGCCCGTGATCCGATCGTCCGACGCCGTCACCCACGAGATCCACGGCGCCCGTTTCGTCTCGTACGCCACCCCCGGCGCCGGCAGCAAGGAGCTGTGCGCCTGGCGCGGCGAGATCCCGGCGGGGACCAAGGCGCCCGCCCACACCGTCAACCGGGAGGAGATCCTGCACCTGCTCGACGGCGAGCTGCTGATCACGCTCGACGACCGCACCGACCGGATCACCGCGGGCGACACCCTGATCATCAACCCCGGCGCGACCCTGACCGTCGAGAACCCGACCGAGCGGACCGCCGTCACCTGGGTCACCACGTCCATCGGCCTGACGGCGGAGCTGGCCGACGGCACGGTCATCACGCCGCCGTGGGCCAACTGACCCGCGCGCAAGAGGGACTACGCGGCCAGCGACCCCGGCATCACCGCACGCGGCCCGAACTTCGCTCGCGCGCGGTCCGCGACCTCCTCGATACGGCGGGCCTTTTCGTCCAGCGGGTCGAAGGTGAGCTGATAGGAGGCCTGCTCGGCGGGGTCGAGCCCCTCGGCGCGCAGGGCGAGGGCGCGCACCCGGGCGCGCTGGAGGCCGAGCGCCTCGTACATGCCGTACGCCACCCTGGTCAGCGCCGCCGAGTGGGCCGTCGGCTCCTTCAGGGTGCGGGTGCGGGTCGTCGAGGAGCGGTCGGCGTAGCGGGCGGTGAGGGTCAGGGTGCGGCAGACCTTGTCGAGGGCACGCAGCCGGGCGCCCAGTTCCTCGGCGGCCGAGAGCAGGGCGCGGCGGTGCCGGTCGGGGTCCAGTTCGTCGCGGTTGAAGGGACGTTCGGTGGCCAGCGACCGCGACACGCCGTTCGGGACGACCCGGCCCCGGTCGACTCCGCTCGCCTTCTCGCGCAGCTCACGCCCGGCCTTCGCGCCGATCAGCCGCTGGAGTGTGGACAGCGGTGCGGCGGCGACCAGGCCGAGGGTGTCGAGGCCGTACTCGCACAGGGTGCGGGCGGTCGCGGCACCGATGCCGGGCAGTGCGGCGACGGGCTTGTCGGCGAGGAAGTCCGCGACGGCGTCCGGCTCCTCGGGCACGGCACATGTCACCCCGGGCCGCGCGTCCCGCAGCGCCACGCGGGCCAGCATCGGGCCGGGCCCGGCGCCGATCGCGCAGTCGACCCCGTGGTGGGCGAGGGCGCGCACCCGGATCACCGACGCCAGCTCGACCGCGTCGCGCCCGAAGTACCGCTCGGCACCGCGCAGATCGGCCAGCGCCCCGTCCGGTGGCAGCGCCTCGACGACCGGCGTGAAGTCCTCCAGCAGCCCGAGCAGCCCGGGCAGGGCCGCCTCGTACATCGGCGGCAGCTGGAAACGTACGCAGAGGATGGTCATCCCGCACTCCCCGGACTCTGGTGCCACAACTTCCGTACCTGTGAAGGCTCTTGGCCCGCAGGGCGCAGATCGGCCCACGGGTTCAGTTCGTATCCGGTGGGCATCTGGATTCGCCGGCCGTGCGCCGGATCCCCGTCGTCCCCCGTCGGCGCCGCCACCGGCTCCGCCAGCCGCGCCGCCACCACGTCCAGGCCGCCCTCGGCGCGCAGCTCGATCAGCTCGGCGAGGTTCCAGGCGGCGGACCCCACCACGCTCAGACTGCGCGGCCCGCGCCGCTGCACGACCCCGCGCACCAGCAGCAGCCAGGAGTGGAAGACCGTATGGGCGCACGCGTCGTGCGAGTCGTCGAAGAAGGCGAGGTCGACCAGGCCCGTCCCGTCGTCCAGCGTGCTGAAGATGACCCGCTTGCCGGACCGGATCGGCGGTGTCTGGGTGGCCGCCTTGGCGCCCGCGACCAGCACGGTCTCGCCGTGCCGGGCATCGCGCAGCCGCCGCGCGGAGACGACGCCCAACTCGTCGAGGAACGCCCGGTGATCGTCCATCAGGTTGCGCGAGGCGTCCATCGACAGCACCCCCAGCTCGGCGCTGAGCCGCTCCGCCGAGGTGAGGTCGGGCAGCCCGGCCGCGGCCGTCTTCCGCCCGCCGGCCAGCGGGAGTTGCCCGCCGCCACCGCTGCGGGCGCCCCGGTGCAGTTCGGTCAGATGCAGTTGCAGATCTCGCCGGTTGGCCCCGAAGGCGTCCAGCGCGCCGACCTGCGCGAGCCGCTGGGCCAGCGGACGGCTGGGCCGGGCCCGCTCCCAGAAGTCGAGCAGCGAGGCGTACGGCTGCCCGTCCGCGATCCGCGCCGCCTCGGCCTCGCTGATGCCGTGCACGTCGCAGAGGGCGAGCCGCAGCCCCCACGCCTTTCCCGGACCTCCGGATCCCTTCCCGGCCCTCTCCGACCCCTCTGATTCAGACACCAGTTCGATACGGTGTGCGATCCCGGACGCGTTCACGTCCAACGGCAGGATCGGCACCCCGCGCCGCCGCGCGTCCGCCAGCAGCAGCCGCTTCGGGTACATCCCGGGGTCGTGCGTGAGCAGCCCCGCGTAGAAGGCGGCCGGATGGTGGGCCTTCAGCCAGGCCGACTGATAGGTCGGCACGGCGAAGGCGACCGCGTGCGCCTTGCAGAAGCCGTACGACCCGAAGGCCTCGACGATCTCCCAGGTCCGCCGAATGGTCTCCGCGTCGTACCCGTTCGACGCCGCGTGCTGCGCGAACCACACCCGGATCCGCCCCTGCGACTCCGGGTCGGAGAGACCGCGTCGCACCCGGTCGGCCTCGTCGCGCCCACAGCCGGTCATGATGTGCACGATGTCGATGATCTGCTCGTGGAAGACGACGACCCCGTACGTCTCCCGCAGCGGCTCCTCCAGATCCGGGTGCGGGTAGCGGACGGGCGCCCGCCCGTGCCGGGCCTCGATGAACGGCCGCACCATGTCGGCGGCGACCGGCCCGGGCCGGAAGAGCGAGATGTCGACGACGAGATCGTGGAAGGTGGCCGGCTGGAGCCGTCCGACCAGGTCCCGCTGGCCGGGCGACTCGATCTGGAAGCAGCCCAGGGTCTCGGCGGACCGGATGAGCCGATAGGTCGCCGGATCCCCCTCCCGCACCCCGTCCAGGTCGATCCGCTCCCCCGTGACCCGCTCCACCTCCGCGACCGCGTGCGCCATCGCCGACTGCATCCGTACGCCCAGCACGTCGAGCTTGAGCAGCCCGAGGTCCTCGACGTCGTCCTTGTCGAACTGCGACATGGGGAAGCCCTCGCCGCTGGTCGGCATGACGGGCGTACGGGAGAGCAGGGAGGCGTCGGACAGAAGCACCCCGCACGGATGCATGGCGATGCCGCGCGGCAGGGCGTCGAGCGCCTCGACCAGCTCCCACATCTTGCCGTACCGCTCCCGCTCCCCGGCCAGTTGCCGCAGCTCGGGCAGCTCCTCCAGCGCCGCCCGGGCGTCCCGTGCGCGGATGTGCGGGAAGGACTTGGCGATCCGGTCGATGTCGGCGGGGTCCATGGACAGGGCCGCACCCACGTCCCGGATCGCGTGCCGCACCCGATAGGTCTCCGGCATGGAGACGGTGGCGACCCGCTCCGTCCCGAACCGGTCGATGATCGCGCGGTAGACCTCCAGCCGCCGCGCGGACTCCACGTCGATGTCGATGTCGGGCAGCACCGGCCGGCGCTTGGACAGGAAGCGCTCCATCAGCAGCCCGTGCTCCACGGGGTCGGCGTGCGCGATGCCCAGCAGATGATTGACGAGCGACCCCGCACCGGAGCCACGCGCGGCCACCCGGATCCCCATCTTCCTTACGTCGTCGACGACTTGAGCGACCGTCAGGAAGTAGGAGGCGAACCCGTGGTGGGCGATGATGTCCAGCTCCTGGTGCACCCGCTCCCAGTACGCCCGCCGCCCGTCATAGCCGCGCAGCACCATGCCCGCCACCGCCCGCGAGGCGAGCGCCCGCTGAGCGGTGCGCGCCCCGGCCCCGACGAGATGCGGCTCGGGGAAGTGGACGGTGCCGATGCCGAGATCGTCCTCGGGGTCGACGAGGCACTCGGCGGCGGCCGCCCCGGTCTGCTCCAGCAGCCGGTGCGCGGTGTCGCGCCGGAAACCCGCGGCCTCGACGACCCGCTCGGCGACCCGCGCCATCTCGCCCGCGTCCTTGAGCCAGGCCTCACCGGAGTCCAGTTCCTTGGTGGCGTCGATGGGCACGAGCCGTCGCGCGGCGTCCAGCACATCGGCGACCGGCCCGAGGCCGGGGTCGGCGTACCGGACGGCGTTGCTCAGCACGGGCCGTACCCGCTGCTCGGCGGCGAAGCCGACGGTACGGGCGGCCAGCCGCAGCGAGCCAGGACCGGTGCCCTTGCGCCCGTGCCAGACGGCCTCCAGCCGCAGGGCATCGCCGTAGACCTCCCGCCAGGGCACGAGCAGCCGGGCCGCCCGATCGGGACGGCCGGCGGCGAGCGCACGTCCGACGTCGGAGTCGGGCCCGAGCAGGACGGTCAGGCCGTCCCCCCGGTTGCCCTCCCGGGGCAGCATCGGCGGCCCCTCCCCGGCATGCGCGGCCGAAACGATTCGGCACAGATCGCCCCACCCGCGGGCCCCGTCCCGGGCGAGAAAGGTGACCCGGGGTGTCGACTCGTCCACAAAGGCACCCCCGCGCACCGGAGCCCGACGCCGCCCGGTCTCCCCCGCCCCCGAAAGCCCGAACTCCTCCACCGCCAGCCCCACACCGAACAACGGACGTACGCCCGCCTTCGCACAGGCCTTGGCGAACCGGACCGCACCCCCGAGTGAGTCACGGTCGGTGAGAGCCAGGGCGTCCATGCCCCGCTCGGAGGCACGCTCGGCCAGCCGCTCCGGGTGCGAGGCGCCGTACCGCAGGGAGAACCCGGAGACGGTGTGCAGATGCGCGAAGCCCGACACACGCACCTCCCGCATCAGTGAGTCCGGGACCGGCACTCGAACACCGGCACTCGAACATCAGTTCCCAACTCTCCCACCCCCACCATAGACCATTTCCGGACCGTTTCTCGAACACTCGTGCGACATCCGTTCGGCCGCCTCCCACCTGCGCAAACACCCCGTGCCCCGGACCGTGGGGGCATGACGCAGACCACCGGCGCCGACACCCCCCACAGCCCCTTCCTCGCCGAAGTGAAGGACGCAGTCACTCCACGAGCCACGGTGCTCGTGACCGGCACGGTGATCCTCGCCCTGCTCTTCATCGCCTCCTACGTGGGCGCGCTCCACGACCCGAAGCCCAAGGACGTGCCCTTGGGAGTCGTGGCCCCCCAGGTCGCCGCCCAGCAGACGGTGACCCGCCTGCAGAACCTGCCCGACGACCCCCTGAACCCACGCGCCCTGCCCGACGCGGCGACGGCCCGCAGCCAGATCCTGAACCGCGAGATCGACGGGGCCCTGCTGATCGACCCGGCAAGCACCACCGACACCCTCCTGGTCGCCACCGGAGGCGGCAGGGTGCTGGCCGCCACCCTGGAGTCCCTGGTCGCCACCCTGGAGAGATCCGAGGCCCGCACGCTCCGCACCATCGACGTGGCCCCGGCCGACCCACAGGACGCCAACGGCCTCACGTCCTTCTACCTGACCGTGGGCTGGTGCGTGGGCGGCTATCTCTGCGCATCGATCATGACGATCAGCTCGGGCTCCGGCCGCCCCACCACGAGACGCTCGGTGATCCGCCTCATCGTCATGGCCCTCGTCGCCATCGTCACCGGCCTGGGCGGCGCACTGATCGTCGGCCCGATCCTGAACGGCCTGCCGGGCAGCATCGCCGGCCTCTGGGGCCTCGGCGCCCTGATCGTCTTCGCGGTGGGCGCGGCCACGCTCGCCTTCCAGGCCATCTTCGGCCTGGCCGGCATCGGCCTGGCCATCCTGGTCGTGGTGATCCTCGGCAACCCGAGCGCGGGCGGCGCCCTGCCACCCCCACTGCTCCCACCGTTCTGGCGGGACATCGGCCCGGCCCTGCCACCGGGCGCGGGCACCTGGGCGGCACGCTCGATCGCCTACTTCAGAGGCAACGACGTGACCGACTCCCTACTGGTCCTCTCCGCATGGGCGGCCGCGGGGATCGTGGTCACACTCCTGGCGGGAACCCTGCGCGGCAAGGAGCGCGCAAAGCCGCCGGCCGGCGCACCTGCCGGCACATGAACGGCACATGAACGGCGCCGCAGGCAAACGCGAAAGCCCCGCCCCCCACACGAGGGACGGGACTCCGCAAAGCAACGACGAAGGCGTCAGCCGATCTCGGTACCCGTGGCAGACAGCGCCTCGGTCACCGGCTGGAAGAACGTCTCCCCACCGGAGGTGCAGTCACCGCTACCGCCGGAGGTGAGCCCGATCGCCTTGTCACCGGAGAACAGCGAGCCGCCGCTGTCACCCGGCTCGGCGCAGACGTCGGTCTGGATCAGCCCGTTGACGATGTCACCGTTGCCGTAGTTCACGGTGGCGTCGAGCCCGGTGACCTTGCCGTCGTGCACCTGCGTGGTCGACCCGCTGCGGGTGACCTCCATGCCGACGGTCGCCTCGGCGGCCCCGCTGATGGCCTGCGAGGAGCCGTTGTAGAGGTTGACCTCACTCGGGTGGTCCACCTCGGCGGTGTACTTGACCAGCCCGTAGTCGTTGTCCGGGAAGCTGGACGTCTCGTTGGTGCCGATCGCGTTGCCGTCCGCGTCCGACCAGTCCGTGATGCCCTCGGTGCAGTGCCCGGCGGTCAGGAAGAACGGCTCGCCGCCCTTGACGACGTTGAAGCCGAGCGAGCAACGGCCACTGCCACCGGTGATGGCGTCACCACCCGCGATGAAGGGCTTGAACTCCCCCTTCGACCGCTTCAGTTCCGCCTTGGCACCCAGTCCGTCGACGACCTTGCCGAGCGTGGCCCACTCGGCCTTGGAGACCGTACGGTCAGCCGTGACGACGACCTTGTTGGTCGAAGGGTCCGTCACCCAGGCGGTGCCGGGAATGGTCGCGTCCTGCTTGAGCGTCGTACGGGCGCTCTTGAGCTCGGCGAGCGAGTTCTCGACGACCCGCGCCTTGGCGCCGGCGGCCTCGACCGCGTCGGCCGCGACCTCGTCGAGGACGTTCACCACAAGGTTCTTGGTCTGCGCGTCGTAGTACGTGCCCGCGGCGTCACCGCCGAGGTCCTTCGCCAGCGTCGAGGCGAGCTTTCCGGCCGCGCCGATCGACAGGGTCTTCGGCGCGGACGCCTCAGGCGTCTCACTGGCGTTCGCACTCTGCAAGGTAACTCCCGCGGCAACCAGTGCGGCGATGCCCGCACCTGCCACGGCTGCACGCCGCTTGGGTATGCGTCGGTGCTTCAACTTACGTCCTCCTGTGGGGGGTCGGCCCGAGAGGTTGTGGGGACCTCGCCGGACCGGAAGGCGTACGGCTACGGAGGCGACGCACAACAAAAGCCACGCCCGTGCCGGTTGAACAAGGTTCACTATTCCTAGGTTCGAAGGGAGCACACAAGGCCGACTTCAGGACGCGCGTAGAACACGGTTGCGCGCCCCCATCGCCTTGACCGTGCACAGTCACACCCGCTCTCTTCGCTCAGCAAATACCGCAAGCGAGCGAACCATAAGCAGCGTGTGAGGTCTACTCCTGTCTTGAAATCACCCTCAGACGTCCACATCCAAGCGGTCGTCACCCGAGGGGAGTTCATCCTGTGCGGTCCGCGATTCAACAGACTCCGGCCGCTGTGCCCCCCTCGCCGGTTCCCGCACGGAGGGCGCAACTTGCGCACCTTTCTCCAGAAAACGCAGCAATTCCACCGGAATCGGCAACACCAAGGTGGAGTTCTTCTCGGCCGCCACCGCCATCACCGTCTGCAGCAACCGCAACTGAAGGGCGGCCGGCGCATCGGCCATCTGATGAGCCGCCTCCGCCAGCTTCTTCGAGGCCTGGAGCTCCGCGTCGGCGTTGATGACCCGCGCCCGCCGCTCCCGATCGGCCTCCGCCTGCCGCGCCATCGACCGCTTCATGGTCTCGGGCAGTGACACGTCCTTGATGTCGACCCGGTCGATCGTCACGCCCCACTCGATCGCCGGGCTGTCGATCATCAACTCCAGCCCCTGGTTGAGCTTTTCGCGGTTGGACAGCAGATCGTCCAGCTCGCTCTTGCCGATGATGGACCTGAGCGAGGTCTGCGCCATCTGCGAGACCGCGAACCGGTAGTCCTCCACCCGTACGATCGCCTCGGCCGGTGAGGTGACCTTGAAGTAGACGACGGCGTCGACCCGGACCGTGACGTTGTCCCGTGTGATGCCCTCCTGCGCGGGCACGGGCATCGTCACGATCTGCATGTTCACCTTGCGCAGCTTGTCGACGCCCGGAACGATCAACGTGAAGCCGGGCCCGCGCACTTGGGACCGGAGCTTCCCGAGACGGAAGACCACCCCCCGTTCGTACTGCTTGACGACGCGCGCGGCCGCCGCCACATACACGACTGCGGCGGACGCGAGCGTCACTCCCGCCGCCACCAGCTCCTCGACCATCACCGACCCCCAGGGTCCGACATGGGCGCATTACAGGGGGAGTACTGCCTGTCCGTCGACGGTAACCCCGCGGAGCGACCAAGGGCGAGCCCCCGCACGGCAGTTGCGTGCGGGGGCTCACATGCTGCTGGCTGCTATTTACTGGTCAGGCCGTATCGCTACCGATGTCCGCCGGACGTCAGTAGACGCTGACCCCGTACGCGCTGAGGGCCTCGGTGACCGGCTGGAAGAAGGTCGTGCCACCGGAGCTGCAGTTGCCGCTGCCGCCGGAGGTCAGACCGTACGCGGTGCCGTTGCTGCCGTAGAGCGAACCGCCGGAGTCGCCGGGCTCGGCGCAGACCGTGGTCTGGATCAGGCCACCGACGACGTCGCCGCCGCCGTAGTTGACGGTGGCGTTCAGGGCGGTGACCCGGCCGCTGTGCGTGCCGGTGGTGGAGCCGTCACGGATGACGGTGGTGCCCACGCTGGGCGTGGCCGCGCGGGTGATGTCCACGCCGTTCGCGGTGCCGGGCCGGCTGACGGAACCGGAGTAGCGCACGATGCCGTAGTCGTTGCCCGGGAAGCTGGAGCCGGCGGTCGAGCCGATGACCGTGGTGCGGCCGGAGTTGGAGTACCAGGTGCCGGCGCCGTCGGTGCAGTGGCCGGCGGTCAGGAAGTACTGGGTGCCGCTGCTGTCCTGGACGTTGAAGCCGAGCGAGCAGCGCCAGCTACTCGCATAGATGGCGTCGCCGCCCTGGATGAACTTGCTGAACTTGCCGGCGGTCCGCTTGATCGTGAGCGCGTCGGCATTGCCGCCCGCCTGCTCCTTGATCTTCGCAATCTCCGCCTGGGAGACCGTGGAGTCCACGGTCACGGTGACACGGTTGGTCTTGCTGTCGACGGCCCAGGCGGTGCCGGGGATGTCGGCCTTCAGCACGGAGCCGCTGGCGCTCTTGAGCTGGGCGGCACTGAAGGTGGCGGGAGTCTCCGCGGCGGTCGCGCTGGGGATCGCGATCGCGGCTGCGGCCACGAGGCCGGTGGATACGGCGATCAGCCGGGTCCGTCTCGTGATGCCACTGCGGGGGGTGGTGCGCTTGATCCTCACTTTTCGTTCCCTCCAAGGGGAGTTGGGGGCCCGCGTGGGGTCGGGGCCCGTGAGGCGCAGTCAGACGAGCGAAAGTCCGGATTTCGGACATGCCGTGCCCCTGACAAGCGCTGAGGGGGAGTATTCGGTCGAACGACCGGTCGGCGCAAGGGCGCCTTTCGGCCGTCAATCTTTGAACCATCTGTGCGAGTTGACCGCTCCTGCCCCGGTCAGAGCCGGTCAGAGCCGGTCGGCGCAGCTTGCGCTCCTGCGCGGCGGCAGCGAGGTCGGCATGTTGCCAGGTGGCGGAAAGGGGCGCACGAAGTGGCCGGCGAAGGCGCGGAGCGGCAACATGGCGCGGTTGACCATGGACGGCGCGGTCCTCGCATCACGGATGTCCGGAAGTAACCGGCGCCGACGCATTCCGCGGCATTGCGCCCGCGCCCCCCGCGAGGGGCGCGGGACGGTGTCGATATGCGGCTCAGCGCGGCTCAGCAACCGTCGCAGGGGCAGCAGCAGTCGCACCCGTCACAGTCGCAGTCACGGCAGCAGCCCTCGCGCTTCTTGCGGGACCACGGGCCCTCGTACTCCTTCGCGCAGCACAGCTTGCAGGTGCAGCACAGCAGCCAGAACATCCCGCAGCCGGCCCAGAACCCACGCCGCCCCTTCGGCGGCTGCGGGGCCGGCCCACCGCCGAACCCGCCGAAGTCACCACCGCCACCGCCGCCTCCACCGGCGCCACCGCCGGGCACTCCCCCACCACCGGCGTAGGGATTCCCACCGACGGCATACGGATTCTGCGTCGCCCCATAAGGCCCCGGCTGCGGCTGCTGCGGCGGCTGCCCATAGGGCCCGGGCTGATGGGACGCATGCGACGCGTGCGACGAACAGGTCGGCACCGTGCCGAACGCCCGGTCCACCGAGCGCCGCAGCTCGTGCACGAGCAGGAGGTGGGCGAGCCCCGCATCCGTGAACTCCACCTCGCGCAGCGCCAGCCGCACTCCGTGCACGGCGTCGTCGGCGAGCCGTCGCGCCTCGGCGAGCGAGGTCCCGGTCGCGGTGAGGGGGTTCCACGCACCCGCCTCGGCGTCGGCCGCCCGGTCCTCCACGGCGTCCAGGAGGTGCGCCAGCCGTCCGAACAGGCGCCCGGCGTCGGCGAGCGGTTCGGCGTTGTGCGGCCGTCCGGCCAGGATCGCGGTGTGCGCGAAGGCGGCGGCGGTCGCCGTCTCGGTCGGCTCGGTCACAGCGAGGATCGGCGTCCCGATCCCGGCGAGCGTCTCGATGCCGACCTGCCGGTCCACGGCGTCGACCAGTACGGCGGTGTCGAACCCGACGGCCGAGCCGCTGCGGGCACCCGCCGCACCCCACCCCGCGGCCACCCGGCGCGCGGCGAGCGCCACCGGCCTGCGGGCCAGCAGCCCGTCCCCGTCGGCGACATGGTCACGCACCTTGGCCGAGGCGAGCACCAGCGAGACGGCAGCGGCGAGCCGAGCGCCCTCACCCTGCGCGACGGACGCGGTGCGCATCCCCCGCAACGGGCACGGTCCCGCCGTACGCCTCAGTCCACTGTCCTTCTGGGCCTGAGCCTCCGTCAGAACGGAGATGAGGAGCCCGTCGTAGTTCGTCACGATCCGCGCGAACTGACCATGGTCCCCGCGCAACGAGAGGCACAGCCCGCACAAATGCGCCATCCATTGGCCTGCAAGGCTCTCGCCGAGACGATGACGACAGGGCCTGACTATTCCGAACATGACGCTCCCCCGAGGTTCTTACGACGCAACTACGACGCTGAGCTGCCGCATCGTACCGGCCGGCGTTTCGATGGCCACGGCTTCTCGTTCACCCGTACGCACCCCACATCACCCATACGCCGTGAAGAATCATATTTCACTCACAGTCAGCAGCCGTACGTGGCATGCCCCTTGGGGGACACGGGCTCTCGACGTATTCGCTGTGCACCAGTACCGTCACAAACCCCCCGCGCGGCGTCTATCCACTTGGCGTGAGGTCCGCATCATGGATGACCATAGGGATGCGGAAAGGGAAAGAGACCGCTGTGAGAGGAGGCGTCCATGGGATCGGTGCGCAAGGCGAGTGCCTGGCTGGGCCTCGTTGACGACAACGATGACGAGCGTTACTACGACGATGACTACTCCGAGGGGACCGAGCCCGGGGAGGCCTGGGTCACCGACCCGCGGGTCAAGGTGGCCACGGACGTCGCAGAGGAGAAGGGCCGCCGGATCGGCACGGTCACTCCGGACAGCTTCCGGGACGCCCGCGCCATCGGCGAGCTGTTCCGCGAGGGGGTCCCGGTCATCATGAACCTCACGGCCATGGAGCCGGCCGACGCCAAGCGTGTCGTCGACTTCGCGGCGGGGCTCATCTTCGGCCTGCGTGGCTCGATCGACCGGGTGTCCAACCGGGTGTTCCTGCTGACCCCGGCCGACACGGAGATCATCAACGGCGAGCGGGCGGCTCACCGCGAGGACGGCTTCTACAACCAGAGCTGAGGCAGGGCCGTTCACCGGCCCTGCCCCCTGGTGGGGTCAGCGGAAGGCGTCGAGCCCGGTGAGTGCCTTGCCCAGCACGAGCTGGTGCATCTCGACGGTGCCCTCGTAGGTGAGCACCGATTCGAGGTTGGTCGCGTGCCGCATCACGGGGTATTCGAGCGAGATCCCGTTGGCACCGAGAATCGTCCGCGCCGTACGGCAGATGTCGATGGCCTCGCGGACGTTGTTCAGCTTTCCGAAGCTGACCTGTTCCGGACGCAGTCGACCGGCGTCCATGCGCCGCCCCAGATGGTGGGCGAGCAGAATCCCCTTGTGCAGTTCGAGCGCCATGTCGGCGAGTTTGGCCTGGGTGAGCTGGAAGCCCCCGATCGGCCGGCCGAACTGCTCCCGCGTCTTCGAGTAGTCGACGGCGGCCTCGAAACAGGAGCGCGCCGCGCCCATGGCCCCCCACACGATCCCGTACCGGGCGTGCGAGAGACAGCTGAGCGGCCCCTTGAGCCCGACGACGTCCGGCAGCACCGCATCGGCCGGCAGCCGTACGTCGTCCATCACGAGCTCACTGGTGACGGAGGCGCGCAGCGACAGCTTGTGCTTGATCTCCGGTGCGGAGAACCCGGCGCTGTCGGCCGGCACGACGAACCCTCGGATCCCCTCGTCGGTCTGCGCCCACACGACGGCGACGCCGGAGACGGACCCGTTGGTGATCCACATCTTCCGCCCGTTCAGCACCCAGTCGGAGCCGTCCCGCTTCGCGTACGTCCGCATGGAGCCGGGGTCGGACCCGTGGTCGGGCTCGGTCAGCCCGAAGCACCCGATGACCTCACCGGAGGCCATGCGGGGCAGCCACGCCTGCTTCTGTTCCTCGCTGCCGAACCGGTGAATGGCGTACATGGCGAGGGATCCCTGCACGGAGACCAGGGACCGGATGCCGGAGTCGGCGGCCTCCAGTTCCAGACAGGCGAGCCCGTACTGCACGGCGGAGGCCCCGGCGCACCCGTACCCGTCGAGGGACATTCCGAGCGCGCCGATCTCCCCGAGCTCCCGGGCGAGCTCACGAATCCCCGGCAGCTCGCCCTTCTCGTACCAGTCGGCGACATACGGCACGACCCGATCCACGGCCCACTCCCGCACGGTGCCCCGGATGGCCAGATCCTCGGGTTCCAGGAGGTCGTCGATGCCGAGGGGGTCGGCGGGGTCGAACGGGGGCAACTTCGAGGACGCGGACATGGGAGACCCTCCGGCAACGACTAAAACTAGCACCGCTAGTCAGGACTGTGCGGCCGACGCTACGACGCGGCGTCCCGCACGTCCAGTACGCGACTGAGAACGCTCGGTCAAGCCGAGACGCGGGACTCCGCGACTTCCCTCGGCTTGGGCAACTCCACGGCGGGCGCCTCGCACTGCATGGTCCGCGGCAGCCGCAACGCCATCACCGCGCCCAGCAGCAACAATCCCGCACTCACCAGCAACGTCACATGCAGCCCGTGCACGAAGGAGTTCCGCGCCGCGTGTCGCAGGGCCGCCCCCGCCGACCCGCCCAGCTGCGCGGAGACCTCGTAGGCCTCCCCCAGCGAGTGCGAGGCCGCCATTGAGGCCGACGCCGGCACACCCGACACGGTCGACAGCCCGGGGGCGTACGCCGCGTTCATCACGCTGCCCAGCAGCGCGATGCCGATGCCGGCGCCCAGCTGGTACGACGTCTCCCCGATCGCCGCCGCCCCGCCGGCCTGCTCCTGCGGAGCCTCGCTCAGCATCGACTCGTACGCCCCGAAGAGCGTCGTCTCCAGGCCGAAGCCCAGCAGCACGAACCCGACCAGCAGCAGCCCGGGGTTGTCCTCGCCGCCCATGGCGGTCAGCACGACCACCGCGAGGGCCGTCAGACAGAACCCGGCGCACACCATCCGCCGCGGCCCGAACCGCCGCAGCATCCGCGCGCCCGCGAGCCCGGACGCCATCGCGGCGAAGGTCAGCGGCAGCAGCCTCAGGCCCGTCTCCAGCGGTGACAGCCCGAGCACCAGCTGGAGGTACTGCGCCGCGATCAGCTCCAGGCCGACCAGCGCGAGCATGGCCAGCACGATGCACCCGACGGACGTACTGAACGCCGGTCGCGCGAACATCTTGAGGTCCACCAGCGGATACGCCCGCCGCTTCTGGCGTCGTACGAAGAGGACCAGCATCACCGCGCCGACCACCAGCGGCACCAGGGTGAACAGGCTCGCCGCCGGCTCGCCGCCGCCGAGCCGCTTCACGCCCAGCACGACGCCGAACAGCCCGCCCGCCGCGAGCAGCGCGCCGACCACGTCCCAGGGCCCCTTGCCGTCGCCCTTCGACTCGGGCAGCAGCAGCCGGCCCACCGGGAGGCTGACCAGCATCAGCGGGATGTTGACGAGGAAGACCGAGCCCCACCAGAAGTGCTCCAGGAGGAAGCCGCCGAGCAGCGGTCCGACCGCCGCGCCGACCGCGGCCACGGCGCTCCAGATGCCGATGGCGAGGGCCCGCTCGCGCCGGTCGGGGAAGACCTGGCGCAGGATCGAAAGAGTCGCGGGCATGATCATCGCGCCGCCCACGCCGAGCAGGGCGCGGGCCAGGATCAGCACCTGTGGGTCGTGCGCGAGGGCCGCCAGGCCGGAGGCGACGCCGAAGAGGGCGTAGCCGAGCAGCAGCACGCGTCTGCGTCCCACCCGGTCACCGAGCGTGCCGAAGAGGATCAGCAGCGAGGCGCAGACGAGCGGGTAGATGTCGACGATCCAGAGCAGTTCTATCGCGCCGGGGCGGAGGTCCTCGGTGACGGCGGGTACCGCTACATGGAGCACGGTCGCGTCGACGGCGACGAGCAGCAGGCTGACGCAGAGGACGACGAGGACGACCCAGCGGTTGGCACCGGCCCCGGCCGCCCGACGGCGCAGCGCAGCGGCAGCCGTGGTCGTCCCGGACATGTACGTACCTCCCAGATGTTTCCTCGCCCTCGGCGGGCACACGGGGTGGGGACTCCCCGCGACTCGGCCGGAGAGGAGCGGTGGTCTCCGGCCCGCGCAACTAAGGGCGAGTGACTCGTCAGAGTACGCGAGTCCCCGTCGGCGCCGAGTGGCGGACCTCTCAGACTCCACACGAACGCGTGTGGCGTACGCCACACACACCGACCCGGACCGGTGATCTCCAGGAGAATTCCACCCAAGGATTCGGTGAACGAATTCATAAGCAGTGAAAAACGAACGAACAGAATGATCAAAGGAATTGAAGGGTGCAGCCCGCGTTGATTGCGGATTCCTTGGAAATAAACCCCCTCCTGAGAGGAATCCCACATCACATCGTCATCACAAAGCCGTGGATTCGCCCTTGAACTGCGCTCACTCGCTGTAACGTCGATTGGGTGTGTACCGAACGAAAGCTGACCCGTCTGGACCGGGTCTTCGCCAGGCTGGACCGGGAACCGGAACGCCCGGCCCACATCGATGTGCCGCGGATGACCCGGCACAGGATCGTGCTGTTCTCCGCGACCCTGGCCTTCTACGGGGCCATCGTGTGGGCCGTCGTCATCACCTCGTGGCTCGTCCGGCTCGACTGGCAGGTCATGTTCTTCCGCCCCTACCAGCAGTGGGCGGAGATCCACGCGTTCGTCGACTACTACGTGGTGCTCGGCCAGCGCGGCCCGACCGCCGTGATGGTCGCGGCCTGGCTGGGCTGGCGCTCCTGGCGCCAGCACACGCTGCGTCCGCTGCTCGCGCTCGGCGTCTCGCTGCTGCTGCTGAACATCACCGTCGGTGCCGCCAAGCTCGGCATGGGCCGCCTCGGCCCGCACTACGCGACCACCATCGGGTCGAGTGAGATGGGCCTGGGCGGCGATATATTTCCCAGCGGCCACACCGCCAACGCCGTGGTGACCTGGGGAATCCTGGCCTATCTGGCCTCGACCCCGAGAGCGCGCCGCTGGCTGTCGGCCCTGTCCGCGGTGACCTCGCTGGGCGTGGGTCTGTCCACCGTGTACCTCGGTACGCACTGGCTGAGCGACGTGCTGCTCGGCTGGGCCGCCGGTCTGCTGATCCTGCTCGCCCTGCCGTGGTTCGAGCCGCTGATCGCCCGCGCCGAGACCTGGCTCTTCGACCTGCGCGACCACTGGCGGGCACGCCGGGCCGGCTCCCTTCCGCTGGCGCCCGCCCCGGTCGGAGCCCCGGTGCAGCTCAAGCCGCGCCCCACGGCCGTCGACGACGAGGCCGCGGCACGCGAGGCGTCGTCCCCGGCCCGCTCCCCGCGCGCACCCGTCTACCTGGCGCCGGGCCCCCACACGGCCCGTGCGGAGCGCACGCCGGTCACCCCGGCCGGCACCCGCCGCCCGCCGCACACGGACCGCATCACCCGAGGCGGCGGGCCCCAGGCGGCCCGCCCCCTCACCGGCGGCTGACCCGCCCCCGCAGCGCGGGTTCGGTACACACGACCACCCGCACGGCGACGGCCCCGGCTCCTCCACAGGAACCGGGGCCGTCGCCGTGTGTCAGCCCTTCCAGGCCCGCGTCACCTGGCCGTCCTTCACCTCGAAGTTCAGCCGGCCCACGCGGTACTCCATGGTGATGATCGCCCCCGGCGGCAGCGAACGCACCGTCGACCACCCACGGTCACGGGCGAGTCGCTCAGCCCCCTCGGCGGCGAGACCGACGTACGCGTCCGGGTTGTCCTGGGGTTCTGCGGGGGGTTTCGGAATGGGTGCCATGCAGCCAACGCTAGGGCCTCGCCGAGGGATCGGGCCAGATCCGACCGGGATCCTTTGAAGCGGCCATCCGGGGGCACACGTCCCTCTCGGGTCACGCTTTTGTCACAGAATCACGACATGCGTTTCGGTCACTTCCACATTGACGGACCGTCACACGGACGAGGGATTCTCTGGGCCTTCTGCAGGCATTCGATCGTAATTCCCGCGTGTCGCGCCGCCCTCTCCGATAGCGCGGCGGAAAAGTTCCCGAGGAACTGCCCGCGGACTCTTTTTCTCCCCGTTTCCGCGCGGGTCACGGGAGCCGGCGCCGCACAGAAAGTACATGGTTCCACCACAGGACCTCCGTACGCCCTCTGTCGGAGCGCCGCCGACGCGAGCATCATGGCGTGAGCTCGCGTCGGCGCGTGCGACGCGGGCTTCAGCGGGCCCGGGACGCGACGAGCGAAGGGGCGAGCGAGCGATGGGGACGCAGACCGCACAGGCGACGACACGGCCCATGCGCAGCCTCCAGCCGGGCGGCCGTGTGGTCGTCGACTGGCTGACCACCACCGACCACAAGAAGATCGGCCATCTCTACCTGATCACGTCGTTCGTGTTCTTCCTGGCCGGCGGTGTGATGGCGATGCTGATGCGGGCCGAACTGGCCCGGCCCGGGATGCAGTTGGTGAGCAACGAGCAGTTCAACCAGATGTTCACCCTGCACGGCACGATCATGCTGCTGCTGTTCGCGACCCCGTCCTTCGCGGGCTTCGCCAACGAGCTGATGCCGCTGCAGATCGGCGCCCCGGACGTCGCCTTCCCGCGGCTGAACATGTTCTCGTACTGGCTGTTCCTGTTCGGCGGTCTGATCGTGATGGGCTCGCTGATCGTGCCGGACGGGCCGGCCGCCTTCGGCTGGTTCGCCTACGCCCCGCTCAACAGCCTGGAGCGCTCGCCCGGCATCGGCCCCGACCTGTGGATCATGGGCCTGGCGCTGGCCGGCTTCGGCACGATCCTCGGCGCGGTCAACTTCATCACCACGATCATCGGGATGCGCGCCCCCGGCATGACGATGTTCCGGATGCCGATCTTCACCTGGAACACGCTCTTCACGTCGATCCTGATCCTGATGGCGTTCCCGGTGCTCGCGGCGGCCCTGCTGGTGCTGGAGGCGGACCGGAGGTTCGGCTCGGTGGTGTTCGAGGCGGCCAACGGCGGGGCGCTGCTGTGGCAGCACCTGTTCTGGTTCTTCGGCCATCCCGAGGTGTACATCATCGCGCTGCCGTTCTTCGGCATCATCTCGGAGATCATCCCGGTCTTCAGCCGCAAGCCGATCTTCGGCTATCTGACGCTGATCGGAGCGACGATGGCGATCACCGGTCTGTCGGTCGTGGTGTGGGCGCACCACATGTTCGTCACGGGCGCGGTGCTGCTGCCCTTCTTCTCCTTCCTGAGCTTCCTGATCGCCGTCCCGACGGGCGTGAAGTTCTTCAACTGGACCGGGACCATGATCAAGGGCTCGCTGTCCTTCGAGACCCCGATGCTGTGGGCGACCGGCTTCCTGGTGACGTTCCTGTTCGGCGGTCTGACCGGGGTGATCCTGGCGTCGCCGCCGATGGACTTCCACGTCTCCGACTCGTACTTCGTGGTCGCCCACTTCCACTACGTCGTCTTCGGCACGGTCGTCTTCGCGATCTTCGCCGGCTTCCACTTCTGGTGGCCCAAGTTCACCGGGAAGATGCTCGACGAAAGACTCGGCAAGATCCACTTCTGGACGCTGTTCGTCGGCTTCCACACCACGTTCCTGGTGCAGCACTGGCTGGGCGCGGAGGGCATGCCGCGCCGGTACGCCGACTATCTGGCGGCCGACGGCTTCACGACTCTCAACACGGTCTCGACGATCGGCGCGTTCGTGCTCGGCCTGTCGACCCTGCCGTTCCTCTACAACGTCTGGAAGACCGCCAAGTACGGCAAGAAGGTCGAGGTCGACGACCCCTGGGGCTACGGCCGCTCCCTGGAGTGGGCGACCTCCTGCCCGCCCCCGCGGCACAACTTCACGACGCTGCCGAGGATCCGCTCGGAGTCCCCGGCGTTCGACCTGCATCACCCCGAGCAGACGGAGCTCGAGGAGTCCCGCGCTCCAGCGCCCGGGACAGCAGGTCCCGGGCCTGACTGATCGTCTCGGTCAGCCCGTCCGGCTCCAGCACCTCGAACTCGAAGCCGATCATCATCACGTGCAGCACCATCACGTCGAGGCCGGCGGCCCCGGTGCGCAGAATGCAGGCGCCCTCCCCGTCGGCCTCCAGCGTGCCCGCGGAGGGCGAGACGCGTTCGGCGGCCTCGGACAGGGGAACCAGCAGCCGGATGACGGCGTGTG
The DNA here is from genome assembly GCF_045039535.1 of Streptomyces sp. NBC_01092. Lineage (NCBI taxonomy): Bacteria > Bacillati > Actinomycetota > Actinomycetes > Kitasatosporales > Streptomycetaceae > Streptomyces > Streptomyces sp. NBC_01092. Next base: position 2,495,392 of record NZ_CP108659.1, read on the forward strand.
AGGCGTACGCGCGCGTGGAGACGCCCTGGGAGACATACGCGGCGAGGTCCTCGGCGGGCGGGGTGCGCGGGGCGAAGCGCGGGCCGTGCGGCGGCCTGGGCGTGATGCGGTCGACGCGGAACGTCCGCCAGTCGTCGCGGTCGAGGTCCCAGGCGACCAGGTACCAGCGGCGCTCGCTGCACACGAGGCGGTGCGGTTCGACGCTGCGGCGGGTGGGGGCGCCGTCGTGGTTGCGGTACTCGAAGCGCAGGCGCTCGGCGTCCCGGCAGAGGTGGGCGAGCTCGGTGAGGACGGCCGGGTCCACGGTGGAGGGCTGGGGGCCGCGCAGCATCGGCACCGTGTAGGCGTTGAGGGCGCCGACGCGGCGGCGCAGCCGGTTCGGCAGGACCTGCTCCAGCTTGGCGAGGGCCCGCACCGAGGTCTCGCCGATGCCTTCGATGCCCTGGCCGGCGGCGGTGCGCAGGCCGACGGCGACGGCGACGGCCTCGTCGTCGTCCAGCAGCAGGGGTGGCAGTTCGGCGCCGGCGCCCAGTTGGTAGCCGCCTCCGGTGCCGGGGCTGGCGTTGACCGGGTAGCCCAGCTCGCGCAGGCGGTCGACGTCGCGGCGGATCGTGCGCGGGGTGACACCGAGCCGACCGGCGAGTTCGGGGCCGGACCATTCGCGGTGGGCCTGGAGGAGGGAGAGCAGCCGCAGGAGTCTTGCGGAGGTGTCCAGCATGGGGCGCCTAATGGCTCGGGAACGCGGGTTTCGTGGGCGGGTGCGGGTCCATGGTGGCTGATCGCCCAGCTGCCCGCCCCCCTAAGCGGGTTGCCGGTACCCGGCATTCGACGCTCAGGTTTCCTTGCCGGGTCTCGTACGGGACCCGGGAGGCGGAGGGGTGCACGTCCATGGCACCCGGCGCCAGACGATGGTCCGATTCCTCCTCCGTGACGCTTGCGTACGCGTCCCAGTGGCCCTCCGGCAGGGACACGCTGCTGGGCAGAGCGGCGCGCAGGCGGCCCGTCGTGGCCGGGGCCAGGGGCAGGGTGACCTCCTCGCGGCCCTCGCGGTGGCGCAGGACGAGGTGAGCCGCCTCGGTGGACCCGGCGGCGGTGACGTCGAAGGTCAGTCCACCGGCCGAATCAGCGATGCAGTCGGCGCGCAGTGGTGCGGCCTGCGGCACGGGCGTCATGCGCTGCGGTTCCTCCCTCGGCTCTGTGCTGTGTCGGTTGGAGGTTGGACCGGCGGTACGGCCTTTTGGTTGCGCCTCACGGCTGGTACGACAGCTGCGGCACCTCGAAGCACGTGTCGTTCATGTCTGACTGCGACACCCAGCCCCGGCCGTCCTCCCAGCGCGCCACCGACAGACAGGTCCGGCGGCTCTTCGGCGGCTCGGGCAGCCTCTCGAACCTGACCGGAATCAGCAGGCCGTCGGCGGTGTATCCCTGGCTGCGGTTCATGTGGTCGTCGACGCACGCGCGTGTGACGCCCTGTCCGGCGCACGCCTTCGCCGCGTCCGTGAACCACATCGCCGCGGCCCAGCCCTCCAGCTGCCACTGGGAGTGGGTCTCAAGGCCCAACGAGGCGTCCCGGAACTCCCGTACGGCGTCCCGGTCGGTGTCCTCGAAGTTGCGGGACGAGCCGGTCGCCCACAGGGCGTTACGGCAGCGCGGGGAGTCCTTGTAGTCCTCGGCGACGGTGGACGTCCAGTTCTGTACGTTCGTGACCTTGGCGGTGACCTCGGCGCCGACGTCGTCCATCGCCTCGCACAGCCGGGCGTTGCCGTGCGTGTCGATGGCGTCGAAGACGAGGTCGGCGCCCTGTTCCTTCAGGTCGGCCGCCACCGCACGGAAGTTGGGCAGCGCGAAGTCGACCTGCTCGGTGACCACCTTGTAGCCCTCGGCCTTCAACCCCCGCTCGACGAGCCGGGCGTAGGCGGCGGACGCGGGCTGGTTGTAGGAGACGACGGCGGCCGTACGGGCGCCGTGCTCGCGTTTGAAGTAGCGGTAGACCTCCGTTCCGCCGTACTGCTTGCCGTCCCAGCCGGTGGTGCCGTCGCGGGGCGCGAGGCTGCCGTAGATGCCGTACAGGTGCGGCCAGGTGTCGTAGGCGGCCCCGATCGGCTGGCCGCCGATATCGGGCACGCGCGCGCGTGAGACGCGTGAGGCGCCCGCGTAGTCCAGGGCGGTGGTGGCGACCAGCGCGACGACCTTGTCCTCCTCGATCAGCTCGTGCACGCATTCGTTGTTGCCGACGCCGCTGCCGCCGTCGTCGCACTCGCGCACCTCGACCCGGCGGCCGTCGATGCCGCCGCGCGCGTTGAGGCGGTCGAAGTACGCCTTGGCGCCGTCGCGCGGGCCGGTGAAGGCGTCGCCGCCGACGGGGCTGGTGGCGCTGGTGATGACGCCGACGCGGATCGGGGTGCCCTGCGCGGCCGGCTGCGAGGGTGTGCCCCGTTCGCGGTGCTCGAAGTCGCTCTCCGGCAGCCTGCTGCCGCACGCCGTACTCAGAGTCAGCAGCAGCACGGCAATCGCCGCCTCAGCACCCAGGGATCGGTGACCCATTGCCGCTCAACTGGACCAGCGCGCACAGGGTCTTGGCGGACACCTTCCAGGTGCCGTCCTGTTCGACCGCGGTCCCGGAGGCGTTCGGCAGGGCGGTCGCGCCCTTGAGGGTCAGGTCGTACGTCACGTTCGCCTCGGTCGGCGAGGTGAACTCGATCTTGGAGACCTGCGCCTGAACCTGCCCGCCGCGCTCGTCACCGCTGAAGGCCTGGAGGACCGGCGCCATCTGCTCGCCGTTCTCCAGGACGGTCTGCTTGTCCTCCGTGGTGGTCTTCGGGTCGAAGAACTTCTGCCAGTTCTGCTTGATCTCCGTCTCGGCCGCCCCCGCGTCGGCGGGCGCCGTCGCGGCCGGTGACTGCTCGGTCTGCTCGACGGTCGGTGTCGGCGGTGTCTCGTTGCCGCCGCCTCCCTCGTCGTCGCTGCACGCCACGAGGGCCGGGGCGAGGAAGAGGAGCAGGGCGGCCGCCAGCACCGTCCCCCGTCCCCTGCGTGCGCCGCGGCGCCTGAGGTCGCTCCCGAGAACCATCTGGCTCACCACCGGGTGTCGATCCGGGCCGTGTGCGCCCGGTGCTTTCAGGGTCAGCTTGCAGGAGGCATAGTGCAAGCCATTGGCTGACATGGACAGGCACATGCGCGGAAAGCCGGTGCACGGGCACCGAAACCGGATGCGCATGCACCAGGACCCGACGTGTGGGAGCCGGCGATGCGGACAGCCCGACTGCGGACCGTGCACCCCGTGCTGTGGGCCGGCTGGGCCGCGCTCGCGGCCGGCGCCGTGCTGTGCGTCATCGGCTGGTACGGCGTCTCCGGCGAGCGGTTCGCCGAGCGTCAGCTGCCGTATCTCGCGTCCTGCACGGTGCCCGGCGCCGCGCTGATCATCGCCGGTTCTGTGCTGCTGACCCACGGCCGGGGCGCACTCGCCTCCGCGCGCGTGGACGAGCTGTACGGCCTTCTGGTGGCCGCGGAGCCCGCCGACGCCGATGAGTCCGGGCAGGACGCCACGGCGCCCCTGGCGGTCAGCGGGGACCTGCTGATGGTGCCCGGCGGCACCCTCTGGCACCGCGCGGACTGCCCGCTGGTCGCCGGGAAGGTGGAGGCCGTCCCCGTCGACGCGAAGCTGGTCCGCAGCGGCGAGCTGGGCCCGTGCCCGATCTGTGAGCCCGCCGAAGCGGACGCCTGAGGTCCGCCCCGATGTCCTCCCTCACGTACGACCTCACGCTGGCCGGCCTGTCGGTCGGCAGCGCCGCCGCGCTCACCGGGATCGGCCTGGTCGTGACGTACCGCGCGACCGGCGTGCTGAACTTCGCGCACGGGGCGATCGCGATGGTGTGCGCGTATGCGCTGCGCCAGTGCGTGGTGGAGTGGGGCTGGCCGCTGTGGGCGGGCGCGACGGTGACGCTGCTGATCCTGGCCCCCGGCATCGGGATGCTGCTGGAACGGTTCGTCTTCCGGCCGTTGTCCGTCCTGGGCAGCGATCCGGCGCAGACCCTGGTGGCGTCCATCGGCGTGTTCGTGCTGCTGGTGGGCGGGGCGGCGCTGCTGTGGGGCCAGGGGGCGCGCGACGACGCGCCGGAGCTGGTGTCGGCGGACCCCTGGGGCCAGCTGGCGGTGGCGCTGCTGCTGGCGGCCGGGGTCGGCGCGGTGATCCGCTGGACGCGCTTCGGCCGCGAATTGCGTGCCGTGGTCGACGACCGGCAACTTGCGGTCCTCGGGGGCATCGACGCCGACCGGGTCGCGGCGGCGGGCTGGGCGTTCGGCTCGTTCACGGCGGGCCTGACGGGCGTACTGCTGGCGCCGTACGTGCGCCTGGACCCGTACGGCCTGCCGCTGCTGGTCATGGAGGTGGTCGCGGTCGCGGTGGTCGCGCGGATGCGCAGCCTGCCGGTCGCGGTGGTGACGGCGCTGGCCATCGGGGTGGCCCAGAGCCAGCTGACGCGCCTGCACCCCTCGGGCTGGGGCGCCCCGCTGCTCCAGGCCGTCAGCACGAACCTCTTCGTTGTGGCCCTGCTGATCGCGGCCCTGGCCCTGCCGAGCGTCGGCACGCGCGACGCGCTCCCGCGCACGGCCACCGCGCGCGTGCCGACCCCTCCAGGCGCCTGGATCGTGGCGATCGTCCTCTTCCTGCTCCCTCTCGGCTTCGCGGGCTCGGACCTGCATACGTCGGTGCAGGTGCCGGCGCTGGGCGTGGTGCTGCTGTCCCTGGTCGTCGTCACGGGCCGCGGCGGCCAGATCTCGCTCGGGCAGGCGGCCTACGCGGGCCTGGGCGCGCTGTTCACGGCCCTGCTGGCGGCGGGCCGCTTCCCTGGCCTGCCGCGCCTGCCGGAGCTCGCCGCACTGGCGCTGGCGGTCGTCCTGGTGGCCCCGCTGGGCCTCCTGACGGGCTGGCCGGCGATCAGCCGCCGCGGCCTCGCTCTGGCCCTGGCCACCTTCGCGGTCGGCGTCGGTGTGAGCCGTTTCGTCTTCGCCCAGCCGTACGCGATCTCGGGCCTGTCCCTCGGCCGCCCGGCGGGCTTCGAGGGCGACCGCGCGTACTACGTCCTGGAACTCGTCCTCCTCGCGGCGGCCCTGCTGGCGACCTGGCTGCTGCGCCGGGGCCGCACCGGACGGGCCCTGGCGGCGATGCGCGACCACGAGTCCGGGGCGTCGGCGGCGGGCGTCCAGGTGCCCTCCCTCAAGCTCCTGGCCTTCGTCTCGGGCGCCGCCCTCGCTGCCCTGGGCGGCGGCATGCTCGGCATGGGCCTGCGCGCCTTCGACCCGGCCGCCTACGACCCCGTCCGCGGCCTCCTCTGGTTCGCCGCGGTGGTCGTCCTGGGCGCCGACAGCACCCTGGGCGCCCTGGCAGCGGCGGCCCTCCTGGTCGGCCTGGACGCGGGCGCCCGGGGCGGCGTGGCGGCTGCGCTGATCGGGGTGCTGGCGGTGCTGGTGGGACGGTTCCCCGGGGGGCCGTACGAGGCGGTTCGGACGGCGGCGGGGAGGCTGCGACGGCGGCCGACGCTGACGGAACTGGGCACGCAGGTCCGCAGGCGCCTGCGCCCGACGGGCGGGGAGGCCGGACCCCGGCCTGCGTTGGCGGGGGTGACCGTATCGACCACGACACGCGCGGCCGCCGACGGCGTTCGGCCCCCACAAGGGCCACCCGCACCCGACGACGAAACCCGCACGGGCGGTGCGGATGGGAACCCAAACGCGGCCGAAGGCCGCGTGCACCCCCACGCACCCGCACCCGCACCCGCACCCACCCTCACCACCCACCACCTCCAGGCCCGCTACGACAATTTCACCGTCCTGGAAGACATCACCCTCACCGTCCCACCCGGCCACATCACCGCGATCGTCGGCCCCAACGGCGCGGGAAAGACGACCTTGTTCCACTGCCTCGCCGGCACCCACCGCCCCGCACAGGGACAAGTAAGGCTCGGCCCCCGCGACATCACCCACCTCCCCGCCCACGCCCGCACCCGCCTCGGCATCGCCCGAACCTTCCAGCAACTGGCCGTCTTCCCGTCACTGACCGTCGCCGAGAACGTCCGCGTGGGCGCCGAGCAAGGACGAGTCCAGGACCCGTCAGCCGTGGAACGCGCCCTGAGACTCCTCACCCTGGACGGCCCCGTACGTTCCCTGCCCGCAGCCGGCCTCCCCACCGGCACACTCCGGCGTGTCGAGTTGGCCCGGGCCCTCGCGGGCGGCCCACGCGTCCTGCTGCTCGACGAACCCGCCGCCGGCCTCGACACGGCGGAAGTCGGAGCGCTCACCCGGGTCCTGAAGGCCCTCGCCGCGGACGGCATGGCCCTGCTCGTCGTCGAGCACGACCTCGATCTGGTCGCCGACCTCGCCGACACCGTGCACGTCATGACGGCGGGCCGCATCGTCGCCTCCGGCCCACCCGACCGCGTACTCGACGCGGCAGGCACCCAGGAGACCCCGGCATGACGACCCTCTCGCTGCGCCACGCGCGCGTGCGCTACGGCCCCTTGGAGGCCCTCCACGGCGTCACCATCGCCGCTGCGGGCCCCGGCCTCACCGTCCTGCTTGGACGCAACGGATCCGGCCGTACGACAGCCCTGCGCGCGCTGGCGGGCACGGTGCGCCTGACCGGCGGCACGGTGGTCTGGGACGGCGTCGACGTGACCCGGGTGGCCGCCGACGAGCGCGCCCGCCGTGGACTGTGCCTGGTCCCCGAGCGGCAGGCGGTCTTCGGCTCCCTCACCGTCCGCGAGAACCTCGAACTCGCGGCCCCGTCGTACGACAGCGCCCTGGACGCCTACCCGCGGCTGGAGTCCCTCCTCGCGCGCCGCGCCGGCACGCTGTCCGGCGGCGAACAGCGCATGCTGGCGCTCTCCCGCGCTCTGCTGGCACGCGCGCGTGTCGTGCTCGTGGACGAACCGGCGCAGGGCATGTCGCCGACGGTCGCCGCCCGTACGTACGAGTTGCTGGCCGGCCTCGACGCGTGCGTGATCGTCGCCGAGCAACGACTGCCGCCCGTCCTGCGGGGCAGGGCGGCAGTCGTTCACGAACTGCGGCGGGGCGCTGTCGTGTTCAGCGGAGAGGCGGGCGAATATGAGCGACGGGCAGCCGCACGCCCAACCGGCCCGCGCCCCTCGGCATGAGCAGCAGGCCGGGGGTCAGGCGGTCCTTGGTGACGTCGGCGCGGGGCTTCTCCAGTTTCATACGGCCCTTGAGCCCGTACCGCCTGGAGCAGTTCGGCCAGGCTCCCCAGCCCTGCACGGCCACCACTTTCCGGGCGATGGCGATCTGCTCCTTGCGGGTGGCGAGATCCGCGCGCGGGGCGTACTTCCGCCCGCCGAAGCCCTCCCAGGTCGGCTGCGAGAACTGGAGTCCGCCGTAGTGGCCGTTGCCGGTGTTGATCTTCCAATTGCCGCCGCTCTCGCACTTGGCGACACAGCCCCATGGCCAATGACTCTTGGCACAGGCCAGGGACGCGGGTTTGGGTGGAGGGCCGGAGGCCGGATGTGGAGCCGCCACCTGAGGTGCGTACGTGGCGTGCGACGCGCCCGGGGTGACGGCGGTCAACAGGGCGGCGGTGAGGGCGATCGTGAGCGGTGCGTATTTCATATGAGCACGCTAGGCAGCTCATTGCCGCCGACCGGTGCGGCGCGTCCGACGGCCGCAGGTGCCCCACCCGGTCGGCGGACCGGGCGGGGCCCCGAGGGCGGCGCTCAGAGTTCGAGGCGCTGCCCGGGCACGATCAGGTTGGGATCGGCGCCGATGACGGACTTGTTAGCGGCGTGGAGCTGCCGCCAGGTGGTGCCGTGCCGGGCGGCGATACCGCTCAGCGTGTCGCCCGCGCGGACGGTGTAGTCGCCGCGAGACGCGTCGCGGTTCGTGTGCCCCGAGGAGCGCTCCGGCGTCTGCGACGGAGTCGACGGGGCCGACTTGGCGGTCGACGGGGCCGCCTTGCCGGAGGAGGGCGCCGAGCCGGCGGCGGAAGCCGCGGGTGCGCTTCCGTTCGCTCCGGCCCGGGCCGAACAGGTCGGCCACGCGCCCCATCCCTGGGCGCGCTGGACCTTGGTGGCCACGGCGATCTGCTGGGCCCTGGTGGCCTGGTCCGCCGTCGGCGCGTAGGCCGTACCGCCGTACGCGCGCCAGGTGGAGGCGGAGAACTGAAGTCCGCCGTAGTAGCCGTTGCCGGTGCTGATGTGCCAGTTGCCGCCGCTCTCGCACTGTGCGATGCGGTCCCACACTCCGCTGTCCGCCGCTGTGGCGTTGCCTGTAGCGGCCAGCAGTCCGAGCGGGGCGAGCAGTGCCGCCCCGGCGAGGACCGCCGTCGTACGAGTCCGGCTTCCGTTCGAAGCCTTCGGCGCCTTCCGAGCGTTGTCGTGAGTGTTATCGGCACATTCGGACATGTAGGTCCCTCTCGAAGAACCCGGGATCCCCCAAGGCGGAACGCCGCTCACCACGCCATGAGGCGCGTGAGCCGCGCTCGCCCCGTCCGCCGACAGGTCGTGCTGTGAAGCTGGCTGGTGCGGTCGGCGGACGTACCCGAGCGGTGCTCGTTGCACACGGCGGAGCAATGTAGGGACTTCGACCGGTCGACATCAACCAACTCCTTGTCAGGCCAGGCCAGTTCGCCGTTACCTCCGGTATCGGCGATTTTCGGCCACCCACTTCATTCGCTGATTTCCGGATTTGTCGACCACCATCCCTGACGATCTGTGATACACCCCACGCAACCAACTTCCTTCCATTTCCCAGGACTTGACGGTGAGTGGGCAATTCCGCACGCAAGGTGACCCTGCGCGTTGGATGGTTCGATTCCGTTCGCCGTCGTGCGTGACTCCCGCCACAGATCGCCCGTTGTCTTCTTCATGAGCCCGGGACCCGCCCGGTTCACGGGCCGGGAGCCACCCGGCCCCGCCACGCACCACATCCCGAGGAGCCACCCGTGCCGCGCATGCTCGATGTCAGCGACGAGGTACGTGCCGAGATCGGCGACGAGGAAGCCGACCGGCTGCTCGCCGGGGAGAACGCCCCCGGCAGTTACGACTGCACGTCCTGCCGCACCCCGGGCGACTCCGAACAGGAGCGCACCAGCACCGTCCTGTTCATCGGGGACGAGACCGCCGTCCTCGCCTTCGCCCACGCCACCTGCCTGCCGTCACAGGTCGTCCAGGTCACCGAGGAGCAGCTGCAGGGCGCCGTGAAGTCCATCACCGGTGACCGGGTCGACCTGGAGCCCGAGTCGATCGTGCCGGAGCAGGCCGTGCTCGGCGTGACCAGCGGACTGGTGCTGATCGCCGGGGAGTTGCACCCGGCGCTCGTCGTCGAGCCGACCGGGCCCATCGTGCGTCCCGGGGCGGTGGGCGCCGGCGACGACTTCCTGCCGCTGCTCATCGAACAGGGGTTCATGCCGGCGACCGAGCTGACCGATGTGCCGCCGGTGCTGCACGGGTGGTCGGTGCTGCTGGCCATGGGACAGCTGCACGCGGTGCTCCAGCCGGGCACGAACGGCGGGCAGCCGGTCGCGTGGTGGCAGGCGCATCAGCCGCTGCTGGTGACGGACGGCTGGCGGGCCGCCGCGAACAAGCATCAGCAGGTGCTGATGTTCGCGGCGCCGGTGGGGTCCATCGGGCGTCAGCCCAGGGAGGATCTGCTCCGGGACGCGCTGGACAAGGCGGCGGCGAACGGGAAGTTGGTCGCGGCGGCGCTGCCTCTCGCCGGAACCTGAGAAGCACCTGTTCAGCGGGAGCTGTGCGACGGTCAGCGACTACGGGTCACAGGTGGCCGGTCGCGCGGTTCCCCGCGCCCCTTTACGGCGTTACCCGGCCGCATCTCTTCCGGTGCCGGGTCGTTTGGACATACGTGCATGCATACGACGTTCCCCACCTTCAGGGCGGCTCATCGCCCACGCCGATCTACGACGCGCTCTACGCCGAGTACGTCAAGTCCTTCCGCTCGCTGCCGGGTGATCGCAGTGGCGAGGAGGACCTGGGCTTCATCGCCTTCGGGAACATCCAGCGCGGTACGGGTCCGTACGGCGGCCATCGCCCGGGGTCGTTCAGCAGTTCGTACAGCGCCTACAGCGCGGGGGCACACAGCGCCCGCCACGGCACCGGTCAGCAGCCGCAGTGGCAGCGGGTCGGGCACATCGGCCCGCAGGGCACGGGCATGCACCACGTCCCGGCCGCGCTGCCGCCGGCGCGCAGGGGCTGAGCACATGGAGGAAGGGGCGGCCCGATGCGGGCCGCCCCTTCCTCCATGTCCGCTTACTTCTTCTTGCCGCGCTTCTCGCGCACCCGCACCGAGATGTGGATCGGCGTGCCCTCGAAGCTGAACTCCTCGCGCAGCCGGCGCTCGATGAAGCGGCGGTAGCCGGCCTCGATGAAGCCGGAGGCGAAGAGCACGAACCGCGGGGGCTTGGTGCCCGCCTGGGTACCGAACAGGATCCGGGGCTGCTTGCCGCCGCGGATCGGGTGGGGGTGGGCGGCGACCAGCTCACCGAGGAAGGCGTTCAGCCGGCCGGTCGGGACCCGGGTCTCCCAGCCCGCGAGGGCCGTCTCGATCGCCGGAACGAGCTTCTCCATGTGGCGGCCGGTCTGCGCCGAGACGTTCACCCGGGGCGCCCAGGCGACCTGGCCGAACTCGGTCTCGATCTCCCGCTCCAGGTAGTAGCGGCGCTCCTCGTCGAGGGTGTCCCACTTGTTGTAGGCGATGACCAGCGCGCGGCCCGCCTCGACGGCCATCGTCACGATGCGCTGGTCCTGGACCGAGATGGACTCGGAGGCGTCGATCAGGATGACCGCCACCTCGGCCTTCTCGACGGCGGCGGCGGTGCGCAGCGAGGCGTAGTAGTCGGCGCCCTGCTGGAGGTGGACGCGCTTGCGGATGCCGGCCGTGTCGACGAACTTCCAGGTCACGCCGCCGAGTTCGATGAGCTCGTCGACCGGGTCACGGGTGGTGCCGGCCAGTTCGTTGACGACGACGCGCTCCTCGCCCGCCACCTTGTTGAGCAGGGAGGACTTGCCGACGTTCGGGCGGCCGATCAGCGCGATACGGCGCGGGCCGCCGATGCCGCCCCCGCCGAACGCCTCGCGCGGCGCCTCGGGCAGCGCCTCCAGGACGGCGTCGAGCATGTCGCCGGTGCCACGGCCGTGCAGCGCGGAGACCGGGTGCGGCTCGCCGAGGCCGAGGGACCACAGGTACGAGGCGTCCGCCTCGCCGCTGGGGCCGTCCACCTTGTTGGCGCACAGCACCACGGGCTTGCCGGCCTTGCGCAGCAGTCGTACGACGGCCTCGTCGGTGTCGGTGGCGCCCACCTTGGCGTCGACGACGAACACGACTGCGTCGGCGGCCTCGATCGCGAACTCGGCCTGCGCGGCCACGGAGGCGTCGATGCCGAAGACGTCCTGCTCCCAGCCGCCGGTGTCGACGACCTTGAAGCGGCGGCCCGCCCACTCCGCCTCGTAGCTCACGCGGTCGCGGGTGACGCCGGGCTTGTCCTCGACGACGGCCTCGCGGCGCCCGATGATGCGGTTCACGAGGGTCGACTTGCCGACATTCGGCCGTCCGACGACGGCGAGCACGGGCAGCGGCCCGTGGCCGGCCTCCTCGATGGCGCCCTCGACGTCCTCGAGGTCGAAGCCCTCTTCCGCGGCGAGCTCCATGAACTCCGCGTACTCGGCATCGCCAAGCTCTCCGTGGTCGTGCTCCTCGCCCGAGCCCTCGGAGTGGATGTGGTCGTTCATGAAGTCCGTACCTCGTCGTTCATCGTGGTGATCGGTGGACACCCCGGTTTTTCCGGTTTGATCCACTACTCAGTGTCGCCTAGCGGCCGGTCAGCCGCCTGGCGTTTTCCAGGTGCTCGGTGAGCTGCTTCTGGATGTGCTCGGTCGCCTCGTCCAGCGCCGTGCGGGTGCGCCGTCCGCTGCCGTCGCCCGCCTCGAAGGGGTCGCCGAAGACGACGTCGACGTGGTGGCGCAGCGGAGGCAGCCCCTTTACCAACCGTCCTCGCTTCTCGGAACTTCCCAGCACGGCGACCGGGACGATCGGAGCGCCGCCGCGCACGGCGAAGTAGGCGAGCCCGGCGCGCAGCGAGGCGAAGTCGCCCTCGCCACGGGTGCCCTCGGGAAATATGCCGAGGACCCCGCCGTTCGACAGGACGCCGAGCGCCTGCGTGATCGCCGCCCGGTCGGCGGCGTGCCGGTCCACCTTGACCTGGCCGATGCCGGTCAGGAAGCGGTCGAGCGGGCCGACGAACGCTTCCTTCTTGATCAGGAAGTGCACGGGCCGGGGCGACACGCCCATCACCATCGGACCGTCGACGTTGTGGCTGTGGTTGACCGCGTAGATCACCGGCCCCGCCGCGGGCACCTTCCAGGCACCCAGGACCCGCGGCCGCCACAGCCCGTACATCAGGGGGACGCCGATACGCCGGCCGATCTCGACGCCCCGTTCGGACGGAAGGTTCACTTCGCGGCTCGCTTCTCCTCGACGAGCGTCACGACGCACTCGATGACCTGCGGGAGCGTGAGCTCGGTGGTGTCCACCTCGACCGCGTCGTCCGCCTTGGCGAGCGGCGAGGTCTTGCGGGAGGAGTCGGCCGCGTCGCGCTTGATCAGGGCCTCGCGGGTGGCGTTGACGTCGGCGCCCTTGAGTTCCCCGCTGCGCCGGGCGGCACGGGCCTCCGCCGAGGCGGTGAGGAAGATCTTCAGGTCGGCGTCGGGCAGCACGGTCGTTCCGATGTCGCGCCCCTCGACGACCATGCCGTACTCGGCGGAGGTCGCCAGCGTGCGCTGGAGCTCGGTGATCCGCGCCCGCACCTCGGGCACCGCGCTGACCGCGCTGACCTTGGAGGTGACCTCCTGCGTGCGGATCGGACCGGCCACGTCGGTGCCGTCGACGCTGATCGTCGGGTCGGCCGGGTCGGTGCCGGAGATGATCTCGGGCTTGCCGGCGACGGCGGCGATCGCGGTCGGGTCCTCGATGTCGATGCCGTTGCTCACCATCCACCAGGTGATCGCCCGGTACTGGGCGCCGGTGTCGAGGTAGCTCAGCCCGAGCTGTGCGGCGACGGCCTTCGACGTGCTCGACTTGCCCGTGCCGGACGGGCCGTCGATGGCGACAATCACGGGCTTGGCGGCACCGTTTTCCACGGGGGGACACCTTCCTGGTGCGGTGTGGCGGGAGTGTGGGGACGCGAGGGCGCCCCGCACAAGGTTACTGGGTTCCCGTCACTCGTCCGGCCGGGCACCGCTCGGCTCCCCTGCTGACGCAGCTACTGGCGCAGCGCCCAGCCCCGCTCCCGCAGCGACGCGGACAGCACGGGCGCCGCCTTGGGCTCCACCATGAGCTGCACCAGACCGGCCTGCTGCCCTGTCGCGTGCTCGATCCGTACGTCCTCGATGTTGACGCCGGCCAGCCCGGCGTCCGCGAAGATCCGGGCCAGCTGTCCCGGCTGGTCGTCGATGAGCACGGCGACGACCTCGTAGACCCGTGGGGCGGTCCCGTGCTTGCCGGGCACACGCACCTGTCCCGCGTTCCCGCGCCGCAGCACGTCCTCGATCCCGGCCGTGCCCTCGGTCCGCTTGGCCTCGTCGGACGACTGGAGCGCACGCAGCGCCCGCACCGTCTCCTCCAGGTCGGCGGAGACGTCGGTGAGCAGGTCGGCGACGGGCCCGGGGTTCGCGGAGAGGATGTCGATCCACATCCCGGGATCGGAGGCCGCGATCCGGGTCACGTCCCGGATGCCCTGGCCACACAGCCGTACGGCCGCCTCCTCGGCGCTCTCCAGGCGCGCGGCGACCATGCTGGACACCAGATGGGGCATGTGGGACACCAGGGCGACCGCCCGGTCGTGGGCGTCGGCGTCCATGACCACCGGCACCGCACGGCAGTGCGAGACGAGTTCCAGGGCGAGGTTCAGCACCTCGGTGTCGGTGTCGCGGGTCGGCGTCAGCACCCAGGGCCGGCCCTCGAAGAGGTCCCCGGTCGCGGCCAGCGGGCCGGATTTCTCGCGGCCCGACATGGGGTGCGTGCCGATGTACGACGACAGGTCGAGGCCGAGCGCCTCCAGCTCACGACGCGGCCCGCCCTTGACGCTGGCCACGTCGAGGTAGCCGCGGGCCACGCCCCGGCGCAGGGCGTCGGCGAGCACCCCGGCCACGTGCGCGGGCGGGGCGGCGACGATCGCGAGGTCGACGGGCCCGTCGGGGGCCTCGTCGGTGCCGGCGCCGAGCGCGGCCGCGGTGCGGGCCTGCTCGGGGTCGTGGTCGGCGAGGTGGACGACGACGCCACGCTGGGACAGGGCGAGCGCGGCGGACGTACCGATGAGGCCGGTACCGATGACGAGTGCGGTTCTCACTGGGCGATGTCCTTGCGCAGGGCGGCCGCGGCGCCGAGGTAGACGTGGGCGATGTCGGCGCGGGGCCGGTCGGACTCGATGTGCGCGAGGACGCGGACGACCCGGGGCATGGCGCCCTCGATGTCCAGTTCCTGGGCGCAGATCAGCGGTACGTCGGCGAAGCCGCTGCCGAGCTTGCGGGCGGCGGCCGCCGGGAAGTCGCTGTGCAGATCGGGCGTAGCCGTGAACCAGACGCTGATCAGGTCGTCCGCGGTGAGGTCGTTCCGCTCCAGGATCGCGGTGAGCAGGGCCCCGACCTGCTCGTCCATGTGGCCGGCCTCGTCCCACTCCAGTTGGACGGCCCCCCGGACCGCTCGTACCGCCACGGCGCTGCTCCTTGCTGATGTACGGATCGGCTCTTCGGGAGTCCAGCCTAGTCAGCCCCCGTGCGGTGGACGCGGGTCGCCCGCCCGCTGAGACACCTGGACCCCCGCGGTCCGCTTTGAGTCACTGTCACCCGTCCATCCCGATTTCGCTACCAGACCGCGAACGCCACCGTGCGCCTCTGGACGCCGGGCCACGGCTCCGCTCTCATGGGCAGGAAGCTCGCCTCGGGGGAGGCCTCATGAAGCGTCCGGGACCCTTGCTCACCCTTCTCGCGGGACTGTTGGTCGGCGTGTTCATGCTGGCGCTCAATGCGACGACGGGGACGAAGAGCGCGGCGTCCTCGTCGGCGGACACGACGAAGCAGTCGCCGAGCCCCACGCAGACGACTCCGCCTCCGACATCGCCACCGTCACCGTCACCGTCCAGAACTCCGATTCCCGATGCCGGCTACGCGGGCCGCACCGACGACGACTCCGCCGCCGTCGCTCTCACCCTGCGCGACGGCAGGGCCGTGGCCTACTTCTGCGACGGCCGCGCCAAGGAGTCGTGGTTGAAGGGCCCCGTGAACGCCGACGGCACCATGCGGCTCACCGCCAAGGACGGGTCCGTGCTGAACGGGGCCCTCAAGGAGGGCAAGAGGGTCCGCGGCACGGTCGAGATCGACGGTGGGCGGTACGCCTTCACCGCCGACAAGACCAAGAAGCCGTCGGGCCTGTACCGGGCCACGACCACCGTGCGTGGCGCCGAGGTCGACGGGGGCTGGATCGTGCTGCCGGACGGCCGGCAGGTCGGCGTCCTCACCCGCGACGGCAGGCCCTCGGCCGCCCCGGAGATCGACCCGGAGACCGGCGCGGTGACGGTCGACGGACAGCAGCTCACGGCCCGCCCGGCCGTCCCCTGATCCCCTTCGTCACGGGAGTCGATCATGACCGTCGACCCGAACGCCCTCACCCAGGACTTCCCGTCTCCGCAGCCCGGCCACCGCCGCCCGGGTGCGGCCCGCTACGTGGTCCCCGCCCTGGTCGCCGGCGCGGTCGCGGTGGCCCTGGGCGTGTACGGCAAGGTCCACGACCCGGCCGGGACGGTCTTCAACCTCGCCGGGTTCAGCAGTACGAGCGCGATGAAGTCCTGGCTGGCGACGGTGGCGATCTTCTTCGCGCTGGTCCAGCTGGTCTCCGCGCTGATGCTGTACGGCAGGCTGCCGGGGCCCTCCTGGTCGGCCGCGCTGCACCGCTGGTCGGGCCGCGTGGCGTTCCTGGTCGCCGTCCCCGTGGCGGTGCACTGCCTGTATGCGCTGGGCTACCAGACGTACGATTCGCGCGTTTTCTTGCACTCTCTTCTGGGTTGCTTCTTCTTTGGTGCTTTCAGTGCAAAGATGCTGTTGATCCGCTCGGAGCGGCTTCCTGGTTGGCTGCTGCCGATCGTCGGCGGAGCGGTCCTGGCCACTCTCGCGATCGTCTGGCTGACTTCCGCCCTCTGGTTCTTCCGCACCTTCGGAGTGACGACATGACCAACCGTCCGACCCGGCGCACGATCCTCATCGCCACGGGCGCGACGGGCGCGACGGCGCTCGTCGCGAGCTGCGGCGACTCGGGCGACTCCGGAGACGGCGGCGACCCGACGCCGACCTCCACCACCGTCTCCCCCGGCGAAGAAGGCGAGGAACTGGCCAGCACGTCCGACATCCCGGTGGGCGGCGGCACGATCTTCAAGGACGAGAAGGTCGTGGTGACCCAGCCGGAGCAGGGCCAGTTCAAGGCCTTCTCCGCCATCTGCACGCATCAGGGGTGCACGGTCGGCTCCGTCTCGGACGGGACGATCAACTGCCCCTGTCACGGCAGCAAGTACGACATCACGGACGGCGCGGTGGCCAATCCTCCGGCCACGAAGCCGCTGCCGGCGAAGAACATCGTCGTCGAAGGAAATTCGATCCGCCTCGTGTGACCAGCCGCGTACCCTCCGGGGCATGCACCCCGAGACCCTGGTCCGCGACCACACGATCTACGCCTGTGTGATGGGCTCGCGCGCCTTCGGTCTGGCCACGGACGGCAGCGACACCGACCGCCGGGGCGTGTTCCTCGCTCCCACGCCGCTCTTCTGGCGCTTCGACAAGCCGCCGACCCATGTCGACGGCCCGCTGGAGGAACAGTTCAGCTGGGAGCTGGAGCGCTTCTGCGAACTGGCCCTGCGCGCCAACCCGAACATCCTGGAGTGCCTGCACTCCCCGTTCGTGGAGCACGTCGACGACACGGGCCGCGAGCTGCTGGCCCTGCGCGAGGCGTTCCTGTCCCGCCAGGCGCACGAGACGTTCACGCGCTACGCCCTGGGCCAGCGCAAGAAGCTGGAGGCCCACATCCGCCTGCACGGCGCCCCGCGCTGGAAGCACGCGATGCACCTCCTGCGCCTCCTCGCGAGCGCTCGCGACCTGCTGCGCACCGGCCGCCTCACGATCGACGTGGGCGACCGGCGCGAGGCGCTGCTGGAGGTCAAGCGGGGCGAGGTCCCGTGGCCGGAGGTGGAGTCCCGGATGACGCGCCTGGCGAGCGAGGCGGAGGAAGCCGCCCACCACAGCCCGCTTCCGACGGAACCGGACCGCCGCCGGGTGGAGGACTTCCTGATCCGGGTCCGCCGCGCCTCAGCTCTCCAGCCGGGTCCGTACGACGAAGGCGTGCAGGGCGTCGTAGACACTCGGGGCGTCGGGCAGCACTGACGCCGCCTGCGCCTCGTCGAGTACACCGTGCAGCCGCTCGACGTCGGCCGCCACGCGCGCGTGCTCGACGTCGGCGTCCCCGTGCTCCCGCTCCGCCTTCGCCGCGATCAGCTCCGGCAGATAGCGCGGGGCATCGACCTCCCCGATCAACGTAGGCAGATGCGGCTGCACCTCACCGCTGCGCATCAGATGGATGCCGGTGAGCAGGACCCGGAAGGTGTAGAGCAGCGGCTTGAGCTCCCCGGTCTTCTCGAACAGCCGCCACTGCGTGGTCGCGAACCCCCGGTAGTGGTGGGCATGGTGACCGGTGAGCACGCCTGGCGCGAGCTCGGTCAGCTCCCGGTGGGCGTCCGTGGTGTGCACGACGAGCGGCGACAGCAACTGCTCCAGCACATAGCCGTTGCGGCGCAGCATCAGCCGTACGAACTTGCGCAGGTCGTGCGTGACCAGGTCCATCTCGACGCCGTCCCGCACCCGCCCCCGAGCTCTCGACTCCGCTCGAGCAGGGAGGTACCCCCTTCGCGACCGCGTCTCGTCCGGCTCACGCAGCCCGACGAGGTCGGCGGCCGGCAGCAGGTGCACGCCCCGCAGGTCCACGTCGCTGTCGCGGGACGGGAAGCCGTACAGATGCGCGCCCGAGACGGTCGCGAACAGCACCGGGTCGGGCTGCTCGGCCACGACGGGCGCGAGGTCGATGTCCAGGGCGTCGATCATCCGTCAAGCGTCCCAGAGCGCTCCGAGGGTCAGCAGGTCCCCCCGGTACTCGATCCGGTCCGCCCACTCCGTCGGCCAGACGTCCGCGCCGAGCCAGGCGCCCGCGAACGCGCCGGCCAGGCAGGCGATGGAGTCCGAGTCCCCCGCGGTGCAGGCGGCCCGCCGCAGGGCCGTGAGCGGCTCGTCGACGAACCACAGGAAGCACAACAGCCCGGTGGCCATGGCCTCTTCGGCGATCCAGCCCTCGCCGGTCGCCAGGCACGGGTCGGTCTCGGGCGAGACGCTGCGCACGGCCTCCTGCAGGCGGTCCAGAACGCCCAGGCACTCGTCCCAGCCGCGCGCGATGAAGTGCTCGGGGGTGGGGTCCTGGCTGCGGGTCCACAGGTCGCCGAGCCAGCGCTCGTGGTACTGGGTGCGGTTGTCGTAGGCGTACGACCGCAGCAGCCCCACCAGGCCGGTGGGCTCGGCGCCCTGCGCGAGCAGCCGTACGGCGTGCGCGGTGAGGTCGGACGCGGCGAGCGCCGTCGGATGACCATGGGTGAGCGCGGACTGCAACTGGGCGGCGCCCGCGCGCTGTTCGTCGCTCAGCCCGGGGACGAGCCCGACCGGCGCGACGCGCATGTTGGCACCACAGCCCTTGGAGCCGAGCTGGCTGGCGTCCTGCCAGGGCCTGCTTTCGTCCTTCAGCAGATTGCAGGCGACCAGGCAGGTCCGGCCCGGTGCGCGGTTGTTCTCCGGTGACTGGTACCAGTCCACGAACTCCTCGCGCACCGGCCGCTCCAGTCGCTTCGGCCCGAGCACGCCCCGGTCCATCGCCGTCCGCAACCCCTTCCCCAACGCCAGCGTCATCTGCGTGTCGTCGGTGACGATCGCCGGCGTCGGCAGGTCCATCTCGCGCCAGGGCCCGCACTTGGCGAGGATCGACGGCACGTCGTTGAACTCGGTCGGGAAGCCGAGCGCGTCGCCGAGGGCGAGGCCGAGCAGGGAGCCGGTGGCGGCGCGCTTGCGGACGGTGGTCGTGGTCATGCGGGGCGTCCTTCCGAGGTGGGCCGCAGCAGGGGCGGATGCAGGGCGGTGGCGGTGCCCGCGCGGTACAGCGCGGCCGGTTTGCCGCGGCCGCCGGTGAGCCGGGCAGCGCCGGGGACCGGTTCGACGAAGCCCGGCGTGGCGAGCACCTTGCGGCGGAAGTTGGGCCGGTCGAGGGCCGTGCCCCAGACCACCTCGTAGACCTGCTGCAACTCGCCGAGCGTGAACTCGGGCGGGCAGAAGGCGGTGGCGAGACCGGAGTACTCCAGCTTCGCGCCGACACGTTCATGGGCGTCGGCCAGGATCCGGTCGTGGTCGAAGGCGAGCGGCCCCGCCTTGTCGTACGGCACCCAGCGGGCCTGCGCGGCGTCGCTGCCGCCGTGCGGTTCGGGAGGGTGGGGCAGCAGAGCGGCGAAGGCGACGGTCACGACCCGCATCCGGGGGTCGCGGTCGGGTTCGCTGTAGGTCCGCAGCTGCTCCAGGTGCAGCCCGGAGACGTCCGACAGGCCGGTCTCCTCGGCGAGTTCACGCCGGGCGGCCCTCTCCGCCGACTCGTCCGGCTGCACGAAACCGCCGGGCAGCGCCCAGTGCCCCTGGTACGGCTCCTGTCCGCGCTCGACGAGCAGGACGTGCAGGACGCCGTCGAGGATCGTGAGGACGGCGAGGTCGGCGGTGACGGCGAAGGGTTCATGGGCGTACTTGTCGTAGCCCGTCTTGTCGTAACCCGTCTTGTCGTTGGCCATCTTTTCGCTGTCCATGCGAACCCACCCCCTTAATAGTCACTACGACTATAAAGAGGGTGGGGGCGCTACGACAACCCCTGCGCTAGGTACGGCCGCGGGAGGGCGCGAACGCCGCCACCCCCGCCCCGACGGCCGCCGTGCCCGCCGTCACCCACAGCGCCGCACCGGCGCCTTCGATGAACGCGGCCGGCGAGCCGTAGCCGCCGTACGTCGTGAACACGGCGGCGGCGATGGCGATCCCGAAGACCCCGCCCAGCTCGCGCAGCGCGTTGTTGACGCCGGCCGCGACGCCCGCGTCGCCCAGGGGGACGGACGAGGTCACGGCGTTGGCCACGCTCGGGAAGACCATGGAGATGCCGACGCCGGCGACGATCAGCGGGACGACGAGGCTGCTGTACCCGACGCCGGGTTCGACCTGCCAGGCCAGCAGGGCGAGGCCCGTCGCCTGGAGCACCAGGCCGCCGAACATGAACGGCCGGGTGCCGTACCGGTCGGAGAGCGCCCCGGCGATCGGCGCGATCAGCAGCGGTGTGGCGTTCCAGACGAGGATCCGGACGCCCGCCTCCAGCGGGGAGTAGCCGAGGCCGAGCTGGAAGAGCTGCGTGATCATGAACAGGGCGCCGAGCAGCGAGGCGAAGAGGAGGAAGGCGGAGGCGTTGGCGGTCGAGAAACCGCGCCGCCGGAAGTGGGAGAGGGGCAGCATCGGATAGCGGGCTCCCTTCCGCTCCCAGCCCACGAAGGCCGCCACGAACACGACGCCGAGCGCCAGCGCGGTCAGCACCTCGGCGCTCCCCCACCCGACCTCGGGCGCGCGCACGGGTGCCCAGGCGAGGCCCGTCAGGCCCACGGCCGCCAACACCAGTCCGACCAGGTCGAGTTGGGGGCGTGTGCCGTAGCTCTCGTGCAGCTTGCGGGCGGCGAGGGGGATCATGGCGAGCCCGATGGGCACGTTCAGCCAGAAGATCCACTGCCAGGACAGCCCCTCGGTGACGGCCCCGCCCAGTACCGGTCCGGCGGCCACGCCGAGTCCGGTCACCCCGCCCCACATCCCGATGGCGACGCCCCGCTTCTCGGCCGGGAACGCCTCGCTGATCAGGGTGAGGGTGAGCGGCAGCAGTACGGCGGCCCCGGCGCCCTGCAGCACGCGCGCGCCGATGAGCTGGCCCGGGCCCTGGGCGAGGGCCGCGGCGGCCGAGGCGAGCGTGAAGACGGCGAGGCCCAGGACGTACATCCGCCGCCGCCCGAACCGGTCGCCGAGTGCGGCGCCGGTCAGGGTGAGGCAGGCGAAGACGAGGTTGTAGGCGTTGATCGTCCACTCCAGCTCGGACAGGCTCGCGCCGAAGTCGGCCCGCAGGGCGGGCAGCGCGGTGGCGACGACCACGACGTCGAGGGAGCACAGCAGCGCGCCGAGCCCGGCGAGGGCGACGGTCCACACACGTCGCGTCGGCGCCTGTTCGGCGGGTGGCGTACGCAGAGGAGCCTTGAGCGTGTCGGTCATGATCGTGCCTTCCGTGAGTTCCGTAGGAGGTCGCTCACGGAAGGCAGACCAGGCTCACTCCGGAAAGGAATCGCGGCGGCCCAGGAAGGCGAGCAGCCGGACGTCGGCACGCGCGCGCGGCGGAACCAGGACCTGCGCGCCGAACCGCACGCCCCGGTCCTCCTGAGCGACGACACAGCGGGCGACATTCAGAAGCTCGGCCGCGAGCGGCACCGGGATGGGCCTCGGCCGACCGCAGGCCTGGGCGACGTCCCACCCGTGCACGGCGATCTCGACGGCGCCCACGGCGCCCATCACCCGCACGTCCAGCGGCCGTTCACCGACCAGGACACGCTCCTCGGCGGGCCCGGTGGCCCAGGCGCCGAGCACCGCGCACGCGCGCGTGCGGAAGCCACAGGCCCGGTCGGCGCGCGGGAACAGCCCGATCCGCCCGCCCGTCAGCCCCTCGTACAGCGCGTCCAGCGAGTCGTCGAGATGCGCGAGCAGCTCCTCCAGGTCCCACTCGGCGCAGGGCGTCCCCCGCCCCAGGCTCACGGTCCGGACCTCGGCGACGCTGCCCAGCGCGTAGGCGAGGGAACGCTCCAGCAGCTCCCCGGAGTTCATGACAGCTCCTGAGGCAGCCCGCACCGGTCCAGCACGCGCGCGGGATCGAGGAAGGCCGTGATCCGGGCCAGGAGCCCCTTCTCCACCGTGAGCACCTGCAGGGAGTGCGCCCGCATGACGCCGTCCTCCCCGCGTACGTACATCGCCACGGCCGGCTGCCCGTTCGCGCGCGTGCGCAGCATCCGCAGGGTGCCCTTCTCGTGCACGCGCGCGTGCAGGAAGCGCAGCACGTCCTTCTTGCCGCTGTACCACTCCAGGTAGGGCGGCATCTGAAGTTCGACACCGTCCTGGAGGAGACCGATCAGCGTGTCCACGTCGGCGTTCTCGAAGGCGGCCACATACCGGTCGAGCACCTCGCGGTCGGCGGCGTCCTCCGGCTCCTCGACGAGGTCCTCGTCCGGCGCCACCTCGTCGAGACGGGCACGCGCGCGTTGCAGGCTGCTCTTCACGGCCGCCGTGGAGGTGCCGAGCAGCGAGGCCACCTCGGTCGCCCGCCACGCCAGCACGTCCCGCAGGATCAGCACGGCACGCTGGCGCGCGGACAACTGCTGAAGCGCCGCGACCAGCGCCAGCCTGAGGCTCCCCCGTGCCGCCACGACGTTCGCCGGGTCGACGAGCGCGTCCGGCAGCGGCTGGAGCCACGGAACGTCGGTCACAGGGGCCGTCAGCGGCTCCTCAGGCGTCTGTGCGGGCCCGCCGAGCCCCGAGGGCAACGGACGTCGCGCGCGGCTCTCCAGAGCCGTCAGACACGTGTTGGTGGCGATCCGGTGCAGCCAGGTCCGCAGGGACGCCCGGCCCTCGTAGCCGTCGTAGGACCGCCAGGCCCGCAGATACGTCTCCTGCACCAGATCCTCGGCCTCGTCGACCGACCCCAGCATCCGGTAGCAGTGCGCGAGCAGCTCCCGCCGGTACGGATCGGTCAGCCGTACGAACTCGTCACGGTCCACCGTGGTCGCACTCATCCCCGCTCCCTCCGTCACTGATACAGACCGGCGGAACGGCGAAAAAGAATCGGCCGGCCCCGGACGCATTCCGGAACCGGCCGCCATGTGCGCGTGCGGGTCTACAGATCGACTTCGTTCATCAGCATGCCGACCTCGGTGTTCGACAGCCGCCGCAGCCAGCCCGACTTCTGGTCGCCCAACGTGATCGGGCCGAAGGCGACGCGCACCAGCTTGTCGACCGGGAAGCCCGCCTCGGCGAGCATGCGGCGCACGATGTGCTTGCGGCCCTCGTGCAGGGTGACCTCGACCAGGTAGTTCTTGCCGGTCTGCTCGACGACCCGGAAGTGGTCCGCGCGCGCGTAGCCGTCCTCCAGCTGGATGCCGTCCTTGAGCTGCTTGCCCAGGTCGCGCGGGATCGGGCCCACGATGTGCGCGAGGTAGACCTTCTTCACGCCGTACTTGGGGTGGGTCAGCCGGTGCGCCAGCTCGCCGTGGTTGGTGAGCAGGATCACGCCCTCGGTCTCGGTGTCGAGCCGCCCGACGTGGAAGAGACGCGTCTCCCGGTTGGTGACGTAGTCACCGAGGCACTGCCGGCCCTCGTTGTCCTCCATCGTGGAGACGACACCGGCGGGCTTGTTCAGCGCGAAGAACTGGTACGACTGCGTCGCGACCGTCAGGCCGTCGACCTTGACCTCGTCCTTCTCCGGGTCGACCCGCTTGCCCTGCTCCAGGACGATCTCGCCGTTGACCTCGACCCGGGCCTGCTCGATCAGCTCCTCGCAGGAGCGCCGGGAGCCGTAGCCCGCACGCGCGAGCACCTTCTGCAGCCGCTCGCCCTCCTGCTCGGCGCCCGGGAAGGTCTTGGGCAGCTTGACGTCCTTCTTGCCGGCGTAGCGCTCGCGGTTGCGCTCCTCGGCCCGCGCGTCGTACTCACGGGAACTCGCCGGAGCCGTACGACCGCGCCCGGTGCCCTGGCCCTGCTTGGGCCCGCCCTTGGCGCCGCCGCGCGCCGAGGCGCCACGCCCCGACTTCGGCCCCTCCTGGGTGCCGCCGGGGCCTACGTCGTAGCGCCGCTCCTCCGGGCGCGGCCTCTTCGGCCGGCCGCCCTGCTTGTCGTCGCGGTTGCTCCCGGCGCCACGGGGATTACCGCGGCCACCGCTGCTCCCGCCGCGGCCGCCGCTGTTGCCACCACGGCTCCCGCCGTTGTTTCCGCTGCTGTTCCTGCCGCTACTGCTTCGCATCAAAGTTCCGTCTTGTCGTCTGCGTCCTCGGAATCCGGAGCGTCCGGATCGAACGACGGGACTCCTTCCAGCGTCTCGGCCTCGATCGCCTCCGCCTCCGGGAGGAAGGGCGCGAGCTCCGGGAGCTCGTCCAGACCGCGCAGGCCCATCCGCTCCAGGAAGTAGTTCGTCGTCGTGTACAGGATCGCACCTGTTTCGGGTTCCGCGCCCGCCTCCTCCACCAGCCCGCGCTGCAGGAGGGTGCGCATCACACCGTCGCAGTTCACTCCGCGCACGGCCGAGACACGGCTGCGGCTGACCGGCTGGCGGTAGGCGACGACCGCGAGCGTCTCCAGGGCGGCCTGGGTGAGCCGGGCCGTCTGGCCGTCGAGCACCAGCCGTTCGACGGCGGCGGCGTACTCGGCACGGGTGTAGAAGCGCCAGCCGCCCGCGACGAACCGCAGCTCGAAGCCCCGCCCCTGCACGGCGTACTCGTCGGCCAGCTCCCGCAGGGCGTCGGCGATCTGCCGCCGGGGCCGCTCCAGGAGCTTCGCGAGGCGCTCCTCGGTCGCGGGCTCGTCCACGACCATGAGCATCGCCTCCAGGGCGGGCTTGAGGTCGAGTTCCGCGACGGTACGCAGTCCGACGGGCAGTTCGGTGGTGTCCTCGCTCACGCCTTCTTCTCCTCCTTGGGCGGCTCGGGCGGCCGGTCGAACTCGTCGGTCACCGTCGGCTCCCCGTCCCCGTCCCCGCCGGTCCAGCGCACGAGGAGCTCGCCGAGCGCGGTCTCCTGGTCGAGGGCCACGGCCTTCTCCCGGTACAGCTCGAGAAGGGCCAGGAAGCGCGCGACGACGGTGAGGGTGTCATCGGTGTCCTCGATCAGGGACTGGAAGCTGGCCTCGCCGAGCTCCTTCAGCCGAGCGACGACGATCCCGGCCTGCTCCTGCACGCTCACCAGCGGCGCGTGGATGTGATCGACGTAGACCTGCGGCTTGGGCTTGGGCTGCATCGCCTTGACCGCGAGCCTGGCGAATCCTTCCGCCCCGATGCTGATGACGACCTCGGGGAGCAGCTCGGCATGGTGCGGTTCGAGCCCGACGGTCCGCGGATAGCGCCGGGCCTCGTCGTCGAGGCGCCGGCTGAAGATGTCGGCGATCTGCTTGTACGCCCGGTACTGCAGCAGCCGCGCGAACAGCAGGTCCCGCGCCTCCAGCAGCGCGAGGTCGGCCTCGTCCTCCACCTCGGCGGAGGGGAGCAGCCGGGCCGCCTTGAGGTCGAGCAGGGTCGCCGCGACCACGAGGAACTCGGTCGTCTCGTCGAGGTCCCAGTCCGGCCCCATCGCCCGGATGTGCGCCATGAACTCGTCGGTCACCTTGGACAGCGCGACCTCGGTGACGTCCAGCTTGTGCTTGGAGATCAGCTGCAGGAGGAGGTCGAAGGGGCCCTCGAAGTTGGAGAGGCGGACCTTGAAGACGCCGCTGTCACCGGACTCGGCCTCGTCCTGCTGGGCAGGGGGCTCAGGAGCGGGTTCGGCGACGGGATCCACATGTGCCGGCGGCTCTGGTTCCGAATATGCCGACGGCTCTGGTTCCGACTCGGTCTCGGGCTCCGGCTCGGGAGCGACGACCTGAGGCTCCGGCTGAGGCTCGGGAGCAATGACCTGAGGCTCCGGATCCGGCTCCGGGACCACGACTGCGGGAACCTCGGGCTCCGGATCCTCGCGCACCGGAGTCGACACAGGTGCGGGCGACGACCCCGGCCCCCGACCCAGCGCACGCCGACGGCCGCCGGAGGCACCGGCACCGTGGGCGGGAACGTCGTTCGAGGTCATGGCCCCCGCAGGCTACCGCTACCGCCCGCGCAGCCGTCGTACGAGGATGCTCGCGTCTCCCCGGCTCTCCAGATCCGCGAGGACCACGGCCACCGCCTCGCGGACGATCCGCCCGCGGTCGACGGCCAGCCCGTGCTCGCCCCGGAGCACCAGACGGGCGTGCTCCAGATCCATGAGCTCCTCGGCGGAGACATACACGGTGATCTTCTCGTCGTGCCGTTCGCGACCACTGGGCCGGCGCGCGGCGGCGCGTCCACGCTTGCGCGGCGCCGATGCGGCCGCACCGGAGTTGGTGGATCCGCCGGGAGTGCTCGTCGGCGCCCCGGCAGAACCTTCCTGCGCTGTCTGACGTCGCGCGGAACGCTCCGCGGTGGCGGACCGGCTGCGCGACTCGCCTGCGTCGGCGGACTCGGCGTCGGCCGCCACGTGCTCGGCGCCGTCGCCGTCACCGCCCTGAGCGGGCACCGACTGCGGCGCGTCCTCCCCGGCGGCGGCCGCGTCACTCTCTCCCGCGGGAGCCGGCACCCGGGCCTCGCCGTTGACCGGGCGCCGGGGAGTGGACGGCTGGAGTGCCATACCCCCTGTCGTACGGAACAGTTCGTCGGCCCCCGGCAGACTCACTCGGCGTGACACCGGGCGAGCACCTCCCTGGCGAGCTGGCGATAGGCGGCGGCACCGACGGAGTTGGAGGCGTACGTGGTGATCGGCTCACCGGCGACCGTGGTCTCCGGGAAGCGGACCGTGCGCCCGATGACCGTGTGGTAGACGTGATCGTCGAACGCCTCGACGACACGCGCGAGCACCTCACGGCTGTGCACGGTGCGCGAGTCGTACATCGTGGCGAGGATCCCGTCGAGCTCCAGCTCCGGGTTGAGCCGCTCCTGGACCTTCTCGATGGTCTCGGTCAGCAGCGCCACACCACGCAGCGCGAAGAACTCGCACTCCAGGGGCACGATCACCTTGTGCGCGGCCGTCAGCGCGTTCACCGTGAGCAGGCCCAGCGAGGGCTGACAGTCGATCACGATGAAGTCGTAGTCGGGCAGCAGCGGCTTGAGGGCGCGCTGGAGAGTCGACTCGCGCGCGACCTCGCTCACCAGCTGGACCTCGGCGGCCGACAGGTCGATGTTGCTGGGCAGCAGGTCCATGTTGGGGACCGCCGTCTTCAGGAGCACCTCGTCCGCCGACATGCCCCGCTCCATGAGCAGGTTGTAGACGGTGAGGTCGAGCTCCATCGGATTCACGCCGAGACCGACCGAGAGCGCGCCCTGGGGGTCGAAGTCGACGAGCAGGACCCGGCGCCCGTATTCCGCGAGCGCGGCACCCAGGTTGATGGTCGACGTGGTCTTGCCGACGCCGCCCTTCTGGTTGCACATCGCGATGATCTTCGCGGGGCCGTGGTCGGTCAGGGGACCCGGGATCGGGAAGTACGGCAGCGGACGCCCGGTCGGACCGACGCGCTCACGGCGCTGGCGGGCAGCGTCGGGCGCGAGCGTGGCCGCGTACTCCGGGTCGGGCTCGTACTCCGCGTCGGGGTCGTAGAAGTGCCCGTCGGGCAGTTCGTCGTAGACGGCGAATTGGTTGTGGGGCGCGCCACTTCCGTCGCCGGCCATGGCGTTCACGTGATGGCCATCCATGCTCTGGTGTGCTGTCTGAGTCAACCCTGAGATCTGGTGACTCTGGTGGGCTGCGAAGGTGCGCACCGCAACGGAGCCGACAGCCTCGAATCCCGCGGGACCCTGGTCCCGTACCGGCATTCCTGGTTGACCACCCCCGGGAGAAAATGTCGACTCATTCACAAGTCGTCTTACCTCCTTGGTGACCAGGAAACTTCTAGACAGGTCAGCGTGGCACCATGCCGACAGTCGGCGACTCTATGGCGTGTCGGCGGTCCGCAGCAACACAATCCGCCGGACCGGGCAGATGTGTCGACAATGAAACATCCCGCTGTCAAGGGCGTACGGCCGTCGCACAGCAGGTTTCAAGGGTGTGCGAATCGGTCGAAGGGTTGCGTTCGAGGCGAGTTGACCGAGAGTCGCAAAGTGACCATACACACATCCGGCCGGACCTTTTCGGGCAAGGTCCGGCCGGGTGCGTTCGGTTGACGACTCGTGTTGACGTATCGCCTTTACCAGAAAGTGACTTAGCCGATCGGCTCAGCCGAGCAGCGACGCGAGCTCCACGTGCTCCAGGCCGTGCGCCTCCGCGACCTCCCGGTAAACCACCTTGCCGTCATGCGTGTTGAGGCCCCTGGCCAGCGCGGGGTCACGGCGCAGCGCCTCGACCCAGCCGCGGTTGGCCAGCTCGACGATGTACGGCAGCGTGGCGTTGGTCAGCGCGTAGGTGGAGGTGTTCGGCACCGCGCCCGGCATGTTGGCGACGCAGTAGAAGACCGACTCGTGGACCGGGAAGGTCGGCTCGGCGTGCGTGGTGGGACGCGAGTCCTCGAAGCAGCCACCCTGGTCGATCGCGATGTCGACAAGAACACTTCCTGCCTTCATGCGCGACACGAGCTCGTTGGTGACCAGCTTCGGGGCCTTGGCGCCCGGGATGAGGACGGCACCGATGACGAGGTCGGCCTCGAGGCAGGCCTTCTCCAGCTCGAAGGCGTTGGAGACGACGGTCTGGATCTTCGTGCCGAAGATCTTGTCCGCCTCCTTGAGCTTGTTGATGTCCCTGTCGAGCAGGGTCACCTGGAAGCCCATGCCGATGGCGATCTGCGCGGCGTTCCAGCCGGAGACGCCGCCGCCGATGACGACGGCCTTGCCGGCGAGCACGCCCGGGACACCGCCGGGCAGCACACCGCGACCACCGTTGGCGCGCATCAGGTGGTAGGCGCCGACCTGCGGGGCCAGACGGCCCGCGACCTCGGACATCGGGGCCAGCAGCGGCAGGGCCCGGGAGGGCAGCTCGACGGTCTCGTAGGCGATCGCCGTCGTGCCGGACTCGATGAGGGCGTCCGTGCACTCCTTGGAGGCGGCCAGGTGCAGGTAGGTGAAGAGCGTCTGGTCCTTGCGGAGGCGGTGGTACTCCTCGGCGATGGGCTCCTTGACCTTCAGCAGCAGGTCAGCGGTGGCCCACACCTCGTCGGCGGTGCCGAGGATCCGGGCGCCTGCGGCGACGTACTCCTCGTCCGGGATCGACGAGCCGACACCGGCGCCCTGCTCGATGACGACCTGGTGGCCGTGGCGCACCAGCTCATGCACGCCGGCGGGGGTGATGGCCACCCGGAACTCGTTGTTCTTGACCTCGCGGGGGATGCCGACCTTCACGTCGATCACGGTCCTTGGCTCAGGGGGTGTGGGGGCATTACAAGACATACCCAGGCATGCAGGGCACACCGGGAGACACCGCAGGAGAAGGTGCGGCAGAGCCAGTCTAATGAAGGTGTTCCCGCTGTCTAGCCTTTCATTGCATCAATCTTCGTTCGATGCACTGCGGATTTCGCAGGCGTTAGGGTCTGATTCCGGCTCGATTGCCTCTTGCCGGGGCTCGGACTCGGCCGCATCGGAGTCCTCGGGCTCCTCCCCCAGCATCCGCTCCGCCGCGCCCCGGTGCAGCTGCGCAGCCGCGGGATCGCCCAGCCGGTCCAGGGTGTCGGCGAGCCTCAGATACAGGGCGCCCTGAAGCCGCGGGTCCTCGGCGCGGCGCGCCCAGTCCACCGCCTCCTGACAGGTACGCAGCGACTCCGCCAGCCGCCCGGCGTACTCCTGGACCCGGGCGAGCTCGCTCAACGCCCGTGCGTGACCCGCGACATCGCCGTCCTTGCGGTACCCGGCGACCGCGGCGCGCCAGCTGCGCTGCGCCTCGCCGTACTGGCCCGCAAAGGTGTGCGCCTCGGCGATACGGCCGTACAGCCGGGCGGTGTCCGATCGCTCGGCCCGGGCCAGCCGCTGGGCCAGGGCGCGGCCGAACCAGTCGGCGGCCCGGTCGTAGTCCCCGATCTCCAGATGCGCGCCGCCTACGGATTCCATCGCGCGGCCGGTCGCGTACAGGTCATTTCCTTCCCGTCCGGCGTCCAGCGCGGCCCGGAAACGCACCAGCGCCTCGCGTGTGCGCCCCGTGCGGGCGTCGAGGTCGCCGAGGTTCAGCAGGGCCGCGGCCTGCTCGCGGGGCAGGTTCCGGCGCTCGGCCACGTCCAGGACCAGGCTGTGCACCTCGTACAGGTCTGGGGCGGCGGCCTGGGTGCCGAAGTGCGCGACCATCGCCCTGACCAGCTGGGACATCAGGCGCCTGGCAAGGGTGTCCAGCTCCCCGTCGGCGACCGCGGCGCGGGCCGAGGCCAGCAGGGCGGGCCTGCGGATGCCGAGCCAGTCGGCGGCGGCCCGGGGGTTGGGGAAGCGCAGGGCGCGGGGCATGCCGATGAGCTTCTGCCGGGTCTCGGGGCTGTCCGTCTCGGTGATCGCCCGGCAGGACTGCAGCAGCCGTACGGTCCGCTCCAGCATCCGGGCGCGGGCGAGCTGGAGCTCGGCGGGGCGGTCCTGGGTCTCGGTGAGGGCCTTGAGCAGCGGGTGCAGGCAGGCCGGGACCTCGTACTGGGGCAGCGGTGAGTCGACGGCGTGCAGCAGGCCGAGGGCGACGAAGTCGTCCAGGGTGGTGTGGGCGCCCTCCACCGAGCTGCCGGCGAGCGCGGAGGCGGTGTGCGGGTCGATGAGGCCGCCCGGGGCGAGGGAGAGCAGCCGCAGTATGCGGGCGGCGGGGGCCGGCAGGCCGGCGTAGGCGAGGCGGAAGACCCGGCTGAGCGGTGTGCCCTCCTCGCCCTCGGCCCGCAGCTGTTTGGCGAGGTCGGCGACGGCCGACTTGGGCCGGGCGGCGAGCCAGCCGCCCGCCAGCCGCAGTGCGGCCGGCTGCCCCTGGCACACCTCGACCAGGCCCTCGGCGGCCCTGGGGTCGACGGTGATCCGGACCGAGCCGGCGTGCCGGGCCAGCAGCTCGACGGCGGACTTGGTGTCGAGGCCGCCGAGCGTGCAGGGCCGCACGTCCGAGATCCCGGTCAGCGGACCGCCGGAGACCGCGACGGCCAGGCACTCCGGGGTGTCCGGCAGCAGCGCGTCGACCTGGCCGGCCTCGGCGGCGTCGTCGAGCAGCAGCAGGACCCGGCGGTCGGCCAGGGCCTCGCGCAGTGCCGCCGTGAGGTCGTCCTCGGCGGCGCCGGCCGGGTTCGGCAGGTCCAGGGCGGTGAGCAGCTCGCGGGCGGTGCGCTCGACGGGGACGGGGGTGCCGTCGGAGTCGGTCAGGCGGGCGCGCAGCACACCGTCCGCGTAGCGGTCCGCGACCTGCCGTACGAGTTCCTCGGCGAGTGCGGTGCGGCCCGAGCCTGGGCGGCCCGCGATGAGCAGCACGCGCGCGCGTGGCACCTTGCGGCCGGAGAGAGTGTCCAGGCCCGCGCGCTCGATGTCGGCGCGCAGCTCCTTCAACTCGCGGGTGCGGCCCAGGAATTGGTTCGCGCCGGAAGTCCGTGCCGACACCTGCACGCCGCCTGTGTCCACCACCTGATCCGTCACGGGCCACACTCCCGTCCCACGCACGCGCAAGCCCGCCGGGACTCCGGTTCGGGCGTATTCAGAGCCTAGTTCACGCTCTGCTACGTTCCGGGCGGAGCGTGGCGGGCACGGCGCGGACGTCCCTCGATCGGATCAGCCGATCTTCACACCGCGAGGGGACGCGAAGGGGATGCGTCCGTTCAGGACTCGAAGGGGCGCGCGGGCCAGGGCGCCTCCGCCGGACGGAGCGCGTCGAGCCCGTCGCCGGCGCGCGCGGCGACCAGCGACAGCACGCCCACGACAAGGCAGTTGTTGTGCAGCTCGCCCGCGAGCACACCCCGCACCAGCTCGTCGACCGGCACGCGCGCGTGCTCCATGTCGGCCTCTTCGTCCTCCACCACGAAGCGCTCCCCGTCGGCCTCGGACAGATTCCGGGCGAGGAAGATCCGGATGGCCTCGTCACAGCCGCCGGGGGTGGTGTAGACGTCCGTCAGCACCCGCCAGTCCTCGGCCTTGACGTGCGCCTCCTCGTACAGCTCGCGCTGGGCCGCGTGCAGCGGGTTCTCGCCGGGGATGTCGAGCAGGCCGGCCGGGATCTCCCACAGCTTCTGGCGCACCGGGTGGCGGTACTGCTTGATCAGCAGGACGCGGTCCTGGTCGTCCAGGGCGAGGACGCCCACGGAGCCGGGGTGGACCTGGTAGTCACGCCGTACGACCGAACCGTCGGGCATGACCACCTCGTCCGTGCGGACGGAGGTCTTGTTGCCCACGAAGGGGGTGTCCGTCGCCCGGACCTCCCACTCCTCGGGGGTGTCCTTGATCGCCATGCCCTGCCCTTCCACACGCTTTCAAACAGACCCGCCAAAGAAAACCGGGGCGCCAACCTTTGAAGGTTTGCACCCCGGCCACCGTACAACTCTCGTGTTACTTCGAATCCTTGCCGACGCCCTCGGCCAGCTGGCGCTCGACGGCTGCCTTCACGAGCCCGGCGAACAGCGGGTGCGGGCGCGTGGGGCGCGAGCGCAGCTCGGGGTGGGCCTGCGTGGCCACCAGGTAGGGGTGGATCTCGCGCGGGTACTCGACGTACTCCACGAGCTTGCCGTCCGGCGACGTGCCGGAGAACAGGATGCCCGCCTTCTTCTCCAGCTCCGCCCGGTAGGCGTTGTTGACCTCGTAGCGGTGACGGTGCCGCTCCTCGACGTACTCCTTGCCGTCGTACACCTCGCGCACGATGGAGCCCTCGGCCAGCTTGGCCGGGTACATGCCGAGGCGCATGGTGCCGCCCATGTCGCCCTCACCGGCGACGATGTCGAGCTGCTCGGCCATCGTCGAGATGACGGGGTGGGAGGTGGCGGGGTCGAACTCGGTGGAGTTGGCGTCCGAGATGTCCGCGAGGTTGCGGGCCGCCTCGACCACGATGCACTGCAGGCCCAGGCACAGGCCGAGCAGCGGGATCCGGTTCTCGCGGGCGTACTTGATCGCGCCGACCTTGCCGAGCACACCGCGGTCGCCGAAGCCGCCCGGGATGCAGATGGCATCCACGTCGCCGAGCTGCTGCTTGGCGCCGGCCGGGGTCTTGCAGTCGTCCGAGGTGACCCACTTGATCTTCACGCGGGCCTTGTTGGCGAAGCCGCCCGCGCGCAGCGCCTCGGTGACCGAGAGGTAGGCGTCGGGCAGGTCGATGTACTTGCCGACCAGCGCGAGGGTGATCTCGTGGTCGGGGTTGTGGACGCGGTCGAGCAGGTCGTCCCAGGTCGTCCAGTCCACATCACGGAACGGCAGGTCCAGCTTGCGGACGACATAGGCGTCCAGGCCCTCGCCGTGCACGGTCTTGGGAATGTCGTAGATGGAGCGGGCGTCGGGGCAGGCGACCACGGCCGCCTCGTCGACGTCGCACATCAGCGAGATCTTCCGCTTGATCGCGGTCGGCACCTCGCGGTCGCAGCGCAGCACGATCGCGTCCGGCTGAATACCGATGTTGCGCAGAGCCGCAACCGAGTGCTGGGTCGGCTTCGTCTTCAGCTCTCCCGAGGGGCCGATGTACGGCAGGAGCGAGATGTGGACGACGAAGACGTTGTCACGACCGACCTCGTGACGGACCTGGCGGACGGTCTCCAGGAACGGCAGCGACTCGATGTCGCCGACCGTGCCGCCGACCTCCGTGATCACCACGTCGACCTCGTCCGTCGCCATGCGGCGGATGCGGTGCTTGATCTCGTTGGTGATGTGCGGGATGACCTGCACGGTGTCGCCGAGGTACTCGCCGCGCCGCTCCTTGGCGATCACCGTCGAGTACACCTGGCCGGTGGTGACGTTCGCGGACCCGTCCAGGTCGCGGTCGAGGAAGCGCTCGTAGTGGCCGATGTCCAGGTCGGTCTCGGCGCCGTCGTTGGTGACGAACACCTCGCCGTGCTGGAAGGGGTTCATCGTGCCAGGGTCGACATTGAGGTACGGGTCCAGCTTCTGCATGACCACCCGCAGGCCCCGAGCCTTGAGGAGCATGCCGAGGCTGGAGGCCGTCAGGCCCTTGCCGAGCGAGGAGGCGACACCCCCGGTGACGAAGATGTGCTTGGTCGTCGTGGATTTGGGCGTCATGGCCAAGAGGGGGCTCCCGTGGTCGCGGTCTGGGGTGCGTTACGGCTGCCTGACCGGAGAGATCTCCGGGGTCGCCGTCGCTGCGGTTCGGGGGTTTTTCTCCCACCGGTCCACGGGCTACCAGGGTATCAGCGACCGGAACCGATGGCTTCCGGCCACGCTCCGCACACGTCTCACCACGAACCTGCACGAGTGTTCCGGTTTCTCACCCGTTGCTCACCCGTTCGGCGGACCCGGGTTGTCCGGAGCGGCACGCAGATCATCTACGTGCGTCGTATCCTGCTCGGACATTCGCTGCCGAGCCCGGCCGGTAACACGGCACCACCCCTCGCTCGTAACCACCGGAACAACGAGAGCTCGTCAGTTCGTTGAGCAGAGATCGTCGAGAAGAGGCGGTCGTTTTGCCTCACGGCCGAAGCGACTGCTTTGCTTCACCGCTCAACGACGCTTAACAACACCCCTTGACCGCACTAGCGAGAGCCCCCTTGCCACAAGGGGGTGACGTGGCCGTTCGACTGGAGTTGCACGTGGCCGGGCGCATCGAAGATTACGCACTCATCGGAGACATGCAGACCGCAGCACTGGTCTGCCGGGACGGCACGGTGGACTGGCTGTGCCTGCCCCGCTTCGACTCGCACGCCATCTTCGCCGGCCTGCTGGGAACCGAGGAACACGGCTTCTGGCGGCTCGGCCCCGCCCACGCCTCCGACGCCCCGCCGCCCACCGCGGCCCGGCGCAGCTACCGCGGCGACTCCCTGATCCTGGAGTCCGAGTGGGACACGCCGCGCGGCACGGTCCGGGTGATCGACTTCATGCCTCCGCGTGACGGCGCGCCCCAGCTGATCCGGATCGTGGAGGGCGTCTCCGGCCGGGTGCCGATGCGCTCGGCGCTCAGGATGCGTTTCTCGTACGGCCGGGTCGTGCCGTGGGTGCACAAGCACGAGGGCCGTACGGTGGCCGTCGCCGGCCCGGACTCGGTGTGGTTCGATACGGAGGCCGAGACCTACGGCAAGTCGCTGACGACGTACTCGGACTTCACGGTCGCCCCGGGTGAGCGGATCGCCTTCACCATCTCCTGGGAGCCCTCGCACAAGCAGCCGCCGGCGCTGCCCGAGCCGGAGCAGTCGCTGGAGGCGACGGAGGACTTCTGGCGCGAGTGGGTCGAGCACTGTACGTACCACGGCCCCTACCGCGAGGCGGTCGTCCGCTCGCTGATCACCCTGAAGGCGCTGACCTACGCCCCGACGGGCGGCATCGTCGCCGCCCCGACGACCTCGCTTCCCGAGGACATCGGTGGCGTGCGCAACTGGGACTACCGCTACACCTGGCTGCGCGACGCGGCGATCACCCTGTCCTCGCTGCTGCGCACCGGCTACCGCGACGAGGCCCGTGCCTGGCGCGAGTGGCTGCTGCGGGCGGTCGCGGGCGATCCGGAGAACCTCCAGATCATGTACGGCATCGCCGGTGAGCGCGAGCTCGGCGAGGCCGAGCTGGACTGGCTGCCCGGCTACGAGGCCTCCGCGCCGGTCCGGGTCGGCAACGGCGCGGCGCACCAGCTCCAGCTGGACGTGTACGGCGAGGTCACCGAGGCCCTGCACCTGGCCCACATGACGGGCCTGGCCCGCAACGACTACGCGGCCCTCCTCCAGCTCAAGCTGATCCGCTACCTCGAGGACCACTGGCAGGAGCCGGACGAGGGCATCTGGGAGGTGCGCGGCCCGCGCCGCCACTTCGTGCACTCCAAGGTGATGGCCTGGGTCGCCGTCGACCGCACCATCAAGCTCATCGAGTCCGGGGACGCGGACGGCCCGCTGGAGCGCTGGAAGGAACTGCGCGACGAGATCCACCGGGACGTGTGCGAGAAGGGCTACGACAAGGAGCGCAACACCTTCACGCAGTCGTACGGCTCGAAGGAGCTGGACGCCTCCCTGCTGCTGATCCCGCAGATGGGCTTCCTGCCGCCGGACGACAAGCGCGTCATCGGCACCATCGAGGCGATCCAGCGCGAGCTGTCCACGCAGGACGGCTTCATCCTGCGCTACCCGACGCAGGGCAAGCACGAGGGCGTCGACGGCCTCCCCGGTGACGAGGGCGCCTTCCTGGCCTGCTCGTTCTGGATGGCGGACGACCTGGCGATGATCGGCCGCGTCGACGAGGCCCGCAAGCTGTTCGAGAAGCTGCTGTCGCTGCGCAACGACCTGGGTCTGCTGGCCGAGGAGTGGGACCCGCGCCTGCAGCGCCAGGTCGGCAACTTCCCGCAGGCCTTCAGCCACGTCCCGCTGATCGACACGGCGCTGCGTCTGACCGCTTCGGGGGCCTACGGCGGCTGAACAGGACCGCCGGCCAAAGCCTGCCTACGCTGGGATCCATCAGCCCCTGCAGGAAGGGGGCGCCCCATGGCCTCCCCATCGAAGGCGGGCGCGGCCCTCGCCGCGCTGCGCGAGGATCTGGTCGGCGACGTGTTCGCTCCGGACGATCCGGGCTACGACGAGGCCCGGACCGTCTTCAACGTGATGATCGACCGCCGGCCCGCGGTCATCGCCCAGTGCGTGGACGAGGACGACGTCGTACGGGCCGTGCGGTTCGGCAGGGACCTGGACCTGCACATCGCGGTGCGCGGCGGCGGGCACAGCGTGTCGGGCATGGCCGTCAACGACGCCGGACTGGTCGTCGACCTGCGGCACATGCGCGCGGTGAGCGTCGATCCCGCGGCCGAGGCGGTGCGGGTCGCGGGCGGCGCCACGATGAGCGACCTGGACCGCGCCTGCCAGCCGTACGCCCTCGCCACGACCGGCGGGCGGGCCTCCACGACCGGTGTCGGCGGCTTCGTCCTCGGCGGCGGCACCGGCTGGCTGGACCGCTGGTGCGGGCTGGCCGTCGACAACCTGGTCGGCGTCGAGCTCGTCACCGCGGACGGCGAGCGGGTCCACGCGAGCGCCGACGAGAACCCGGAGCTGTTCTGGGGCCTGCACGGCGGAGGCGGCAACTTCGGCGTCGCGACCGCGCTCACGCTGAAGCTCCACGAGCTGCCCCAGTTCTCCATCGCGCTGGTGCTGTACCTCCCGGAGTTCGGCCCCGAGGTCACCCGCACCTACCGCGAACTGATCACCGTGGCCCCGGACGAGGCGAGCGGCGCCCTGCTGTATCTCACCGGCCCGCCCGAGGAGTTCGTGCCGCCGCACCTGGTCGGCAAGCTCCTGTGCGGTGCGCTGCTGACGTACGCCGGGTCCGAGGAGGACATGCGCAAGCTGGCCGAGCCCCTCCTGTCACTGCCGCACGAGGCGGAGGTCGTCGGGGCGATGCCGTACGCCGATGTCCAATGCATGCTCGACGATCCGCCGGGGATGCGGAACTACTGGTCGGCGGAGTATCTGACGGGCGCGCCGGACGCCTACCTGGACGCGTTCTGCGCAGGCGGCGAGGCCTTGCCGCTCACCGGCACCCTCCATGCACTGTTCCCGCAGGGCGGGGCGATCGCCGCGGGCCCGCACGAGTACCCCGTGCCGTACCGGGACGCGCCCTGGGGCGTGCACCCCTTCGCGATCTGGGCGGAGCCTGCGGACGACGAGCGCTGCGTGCAGTGGGTCCGCGACGTCCGCGCCGCGGCGCAGCCCTGGAGCACGGGCGCGGTCTACCTCAACTTCATCGGCGACGAGGGCGCCGAGCGGGTCGTGGCCGGAATGGGCACCGAGAACACCCGGCGGCTGGCCGATCTGAAGCGCCGCTACGACCCCGACAACGTGTTCCGCTTCAACCACAACATCAGCCCGGCCTGAGCACCGCCGACGTCCGCTCCCCATGAACGCCTTCGGAGATGTCAGGAAGCCATCCGCACAGGTAGCGTCCGCACATGGACAGCGGCACGAGCAGCGCATTCGACACCCACGGCGCCGGGATCACCGTCCGGCGGGCGCTGGAGCTGCCCGGTCTGCGCAGTGGGCTGCCCGAGATCCTCGCGGGCGCCGACCGGCTGGAACGGACCGTGCGCTGGGTGCACGCGGGCGAGGTGCCCAACATCGCCTCCCTGCTGAAGGGCGGGGAACTGCTGCTGACCACGGGCTACGGCCTCGGCACCCGCCCGGCCGACCAGCGGGCGTTCGTGCGCACTCTCGCCGAGCGCGGCATCGCGGCCCTGGTCATCGAGCTCGGCGCCCGCTTCACGCGCCTGCCCGCCGCCCTGGTCGACACGGCTCGCACGGCCGGCCTCCCGCTCGTGCAGCTGCATCGCCAGGTCCCCTTCGTGACGGTCACCGAGGAGATCCACACCGAGATCGTCAACGGGCACTACGCGCTGCTGCAGCGCGCGGAGGAGGTGCACCGCCGCTGCACCGAGGCCCTGCTCGGCGGCGGCGGGGTGCCGCAGGTGCTCGGCATCCTCGCGGACTTCAGCGGCAACCCGGTCTTCCTGGAGGCGACGGACGGACGGCTCCTGTACGCCGCAGGGGCGGGCCCCGAGGGCACGGACCCGTTGCAGGTGTGGGAGGGGCTGCGGGAGCAGCACAAGGACGCCCCGCCGCCCTCGGGGTCGGTGCTGGTGGACGTGCCGGGCGGCGGCCAGGGGGCAGGGTCGGTCCGCGGCCGTATCGTCCTGCTGCCCGTCCTGGGCCCGCTGGCGCCCGTGCACCGGATCGCCGCCGAACGGGCCGCGGGCATCCTCGCCGTGGTGCTGATGCAGGCGCGCCAGGAGGAGGAGCTGGCGGCGCGCGGGCGGGGCGACTTCCTGACCGACCTCGCGGAGGGCCGTATCGCCGCCGGGGACGCCCCGGCACAGGCGCGCGTGCTGGGCTTCAAGCCGGGTACGGGCCCGCTGCTGCCGGTCGTGATGCGGCTCGGTGACGGGCCCGCGCCCGGTGGCTGGGCGGTGCTGGCGCGCGCGGTCGGTGAGGAGCTGGCCTCGGTGGGGGTGCCGGTGCTGCTGGGCGTGCGGCCGGTGGAGGGCCGGGTGCCGCTGCTGGTGGGCCTGCGTGCGGAGGCGGAGCGGTCGGCGGTCGCGGACCGGGTCGCGGCGGCGCTGCGGGCGGGCGTGGAGCGGGCCGGGATCCAGCGGCCGGGCGCCGCGCC
Source organism: Streptomyces sp. NBC_01092 (assembly GCF_045039535.1). NCBI lineage: Bacteria > Bacillati > Actinomycetota > Actinomycetes > Kitasatosporales > Streptomycetaceae > Streptomyces > Streptomyces sp. NBC_01092. The sequence continues at coordinate 2,534,545 of NZ_CP108659.1, forward strand.
GCCGGTGGTGGTCGTCGGCGTCGCGGGCGGCTGGGCGGCGGCGTCGGCGGGCCTCAGGCACGCGGCGGAGACTGCGACGGCGGCGCAGGGCCTGGCGGACCGCCCCTGGTACGACGCCCGCCGCCTGGACATCGACCTGCTGCTGTGGCGGCTGCGCGACCACCCCGACCTCGCGGCCTTCGTGGACCGCGCGATCGGCCCGCTGCGCGAGCACGACGACCGCTCCCGGCCGCCCCTGCTGCCCACGCTGGAGACCTACTTGGCACACGCGGGCCGCAAGGCGGAGACGGCGCGCGAACTGCACCTCAACCGGCAGACGCTGTACAACCGCCTCGCCCGCATCGGCGAGTTGCTGGGCACCGACCTCGACGACCCGCAGACGGTCCTTGCGTTGAGCCTGGCGCTGCGGGCACGCCGGCTGGTGCCGTAGCGTCGAGGGACTAGATCATGGGCCGGGGCTGCGTCAACTCGTCGTAGACGCTGAGCACTTGGGCCACCGTCTCGTCCTCGCTCGGCCAGGTGGCCGCCTGCCGCACGCCCCGTTCCCTGAGGACGTCCTGCCGCTCGGGATCGCCGAGCAGCCGTACGACGGCTTGGGCGAGGGCGTCCGGGTCGCCGTACGGGACGAGTTCGGCCGCGTCGCCGACGAGCTCGGACATGCCGCCGACGTCGGTGGCGATGAGCGGCACGCGCGCGTGAAGGGCTTCCTGGGCGAGGACGGACCGCGACTCCCAACTGCTGGACAGCAGGGCGATGTCGGCGGCGGCGAGCAGTTCGGTGACGTCGTCGCGCCGCCCGATGAGCCGCACGGGCAGCTCCTCGTCCTCGATACGTCGCTGGAGGGCGGCCCGCATCGCCCCCTCCCCGGCGATCACGACCAGCGGCGCGGGATCGAGCTGCCGCCACGCGCGCGAGGCGTTCAGCAGTACGTCGTATCCGCGATGCCGCTCCAGCGTGCCGACGGCGATGAGCAACGGCCGCCCGGTGGACCCGAGTTCGGCGCGCACCTTGGGCCGTAGCCGGTCGGGGTCGTCCTGCTCGACGGGGTGGCGGCGTCCGGGCATCGCCACGGCGGCGAGCCGCGCGTCCCGCGCACCGGTCCGGCGGGCCCGGTCGACGAGCGCAGAGGTGGTCCCGAGGACGACGGAGGCGGCCTTGACGACGCGCCGCTCCAACAGCCGCAGGAGATGGGCGCGGGCGCCCTCGGCATGCGCCCGGTCGTGCCAGGTGACGACGAGCGGAGTGCGCCGCCCGCTCAGCGCCAGCACCGCGCGGAAGGAGGCGTGCAGTCCGTGCGCGTGCACCAGATCGGCGTCCGCGCACGCCGCCCGCAGCGCGGCCACCGAGGCGGGATCGCTGCTGCGCGGGACGTGTACGTGCTCGGCGCCGGCTCCCGTGAAGTCGTAGGCCCGATCGGCCTCGACGGGGGCGGCCACGGTGACCCGCACGCCCCGCGCGACCAGCCCCGAGGCCAGCGATCGCACATGCGCGCTACTGCCGGCGTTGCCGCCGCCCAGCACCTGCACGGTGCGCAGCGACGACTGGCCGTGCGGTGAGTGGCTGCTCACGGGGGTCACGTGGCCGGGGCTCCTGGTGGTGGGTGGGGCGGACACGAAGAAAGTACAGAAGGATCGGGCGCAGGGGGTGTACCGCGAGGATCTCTTCGCGTACGACGTGTTTACGCCAAGGATGCCAGGACGCACGGCCGTTCCGGGACCGGCGGGAGGACGGGGGCGGGCAACGCGGCGGCCGGAGTCACCTGCACGAGTGAGTCCGGGCGGCCGTTGTACACGAACACGCGCGCGTGGCGCATGTCTCACCGCCCGGCCGGGACGAGAGGCGCGATGGCGCGCACACGCGCATCACGCCACGCCCGACACCCTCACCACCACACCCGCCCCGCCGCCTTGGCTCACGGCCCGCCCAACACATGCGCCATCTCGGTCACTTTGTCGCCGTACACCGCCGCGGCCACGACGGCCGCGGCGTGCGCGACCAGTCCGGCCCTGCCGTTGCCGGCGACGACGGCGGCGCCGAGGGCCGCGCCCAGGGCGTGCGCCCCGGTGTCGCCGATCATCGCCCGTTCCCCGAGGTCGTCGGGCAGCACGGCCGCTGCGGCGCCCATGGCGGTGGCGGCGATCCGGGCACCGGCCCCGCCGCGCAACAGCCCCGGCGCACCGAACGCGAGCACGCAGGCGGCTGCCCGTCCGGGCCGTACGTCGACGAGGTTCACGAAGTGCGCGGCTCCGGCGATCACGACCCCGGCGAGCAGCTTGTCCAGCGGCCGCTCCTTGAGGAACGCCCCCGCGACGAGCCCGGCGGCCGAGATCCCGAACAACTTGACGGCCCCGCTGGTGACTTCGCCGTCCCGAAGGGCGCTCAGATGCGCCCGGAAGCCCCGCCGTGCGTCACCTGCCCCGGCGACGTCGTCGTACGCCCCGCAGATCCCGGCGACGGCCACGGCGACCCCGGCGGCCGGCGACACCCGCCCGGCCAGGGCCGCGCCGGCCAGGGCCGAGGCGGGCCCGGCGTACAACTCCACACTCCGCCCGGCGTAGTTCTCGCGCTCCCAGCGGTCACGGCCGCCGGGGGCCTTGGCGCGCAGGGCGACGACGGCGGCCCGGGTGAGCGCGGCGGAGAGACCGAAGGAGGCGGCAGGCTTGATCATCCGGCCACCCTACGACCCTCCGGGGACGGGCTGGAGGTCCGCCCGAGCCACGGCTTCCGGGGACGGGCCGGACGTCCTCCCCAGCCACGGCTTCCGGGGACGGGCCGGACGTCCTCCCCAGCCACGGCTTCCGGGGACGGGCTAGGCGTCCGCCCGAGCCGTCGCCAGCAGCTCCTCGGCGTGCGCCCGCGCGGTCTCCGAGTCCTCCTGACCGGCCAGCATCCGGGACAGCTCCCGGATCCGCTCCTCGCCCTCCAGGACCTTTACGCCGGACCGGGTGACCGACCCGTCGTTGGTCTTCTCGACGAGCAACTGCCGGTCGGCGAAGGCGGCGACCTGCGGCAGGTGGGTCACCACGACGACCTGTGCGGACTTGGCCAGCCGTGCCAGCCGGCGCCCGATCTCCACGGCCGCCTTGCCGCCGACGCCGGCGTCGACCTCGTCGAAGAGATACGTCGGCACGGGATCGGTCCCCGCGAACACGACCTCGACGGCCAGCATCACGCGTGACAGCTCACCGCCGGACGCGCCCTTGGCGATCGGCCGGGGCGGCGCTCCCGGGTGCGGGGCGAGCAGCAGCTCGACCTCGTCGACGCCCGACGGCCCGTAGGCGACCGCGCGACCGCCGACCTCCACGCCCTCCGCGTCCTCGGTCTGCCGGAGGGCGAAGGACACGCGCGCGTGCGGCATGGCGAGCGAGGCCAGCTCCGCGGTGACGGCGGCGGCGAACCGCTCGGCGGCCTCCGTGCGCGCGTCCGTGAGCGCCTGCGCGAGCCCGCCCAGCTCGGTGCGCAGCGCGTCCCGCTCGGCGGTCAGCTCCCCGATCCGGTCGTCGTCGCCGTCCAGCTCGGTCAGCCGCGCGCTGCCCTCCTCGGCCCAGGCGAGCACGGCGGCGATGTTCTCGCCGTACTTGCGCGTGAGGGTGTTCAGCGCGGCCCGCCGCTCCTCGACGGCCGCGAGCCGCAGGGGGTCGGCGTCCAGGTCGTCGGCGTACCCCGCCAACTCCCCGGCGACGTCGCCCAGCAGGATCCCGATCTCCCCGATCCGGTCGGTCAGCGCGGCCAGCGCCGGGTCGTGCGAGCGCACGGCGTCCAGGGCGCGCTGCGCGCCCGCGACGAGCGTGGCCGCGTCGATGCCCTCGGGGTCCTCGGGATTGCCGGCGAGGGCGGCGTGAGCGGCCGTGGCGGCGGACGACAGGGCCTCCGCGTGACCCAGCCGCTCGGCCTCCTCCGCGAGCTCCACGTCCTCCCCGGCGCGCGGCTCGACACCGGCGATCTCGTCGAGCCCGAACCGCAGCAGGTCGGCTTCCTGGGCCCGCTCACGCGCGCGCGTGGTGATCTCGTCGAGCTCGACGGCGACGGCCCGCAGCCGCCGGTACGCCTCGCCGTACTTGGCGAGCGGCACCGCGACGGCGTCCCCCGCGTACCGGTCGAGCGCCTGCCGCTGCCGGGACAGCTTCAGCAGCCCCTGCTGGTCGGTCTGCCCGTGCACGGCCACCAGCTCGTCGGCCAGCTCGGCCAGCATGCCCACCGGCACGCTGCGCCCGCCCAGATGAGCCCGGGAGCGCCCCTCGGCGGAAACGGTACGGCTGACCAGCAGCACGCCGTCCTCGAGCTCGGCCCCCGCCTCCTCGGCGCGCACGGCGGCCGAGGCGCCCCTGGGGACGGTGATCCGTCCCTCCACGACCGCTTTCTCGGCCCCGATCCGCACGAGCGCCGGGTCCGCCCGCCCGCCGAGCAGCAGCCCGAGGCTGGTGACCACCATGGTCTTGCCCGCACCCGTCTCGCCCGTCACGGCGGTGAACCCCGGCGACAGCTCGACGACTGCGTCGTCGATGACTCCGAGCGACCGTATCCGCATCTCCTCCAACACGGACACGACCTTACGAGGTCGGGGGCGCGCAGTGCGACGGCCCCCGGGTCGATGATGTGAAGGCGCAGGTGACGAATGTGTACCGACGGCACATGTCACCCAGCCGAGTGTCACGTCCCCAGGGGCGCGGGGGGTTGTATCGATCTGCGGCTCCGCCGCGTGGGCGCGAGCAACCGCTAATGCGGCGCGCCCCGCCACCCGGAAACCGGCAACGCGAACTTCGCGACCAACCGGTCCGTGAACGACGCGTGATGCAGCCGGGCCAGCCGCACCGGCACAGCCCCCCGCCGCACCTCGACCCGAGCCCCCGGCGGCAGCTCGACGGTCCGCCGCCCGTCGCACCACAGCACCCCCGGCGGGATGTGCGGCAGAACCTCGACCGCCAGCACGGAATCCGGCGAGGTCACCAACGGCTTCGCGAACAAGGCATGCGCACTGATCGGCACCATCAACAACGCCTCGACCTCGGGCCACACCACAGGCCCACCCGCGGAGAAGGCATAGGCAGTCGACCCGGTAGGCGTGGACAGCACGATCCCGTCGCACCCGAACCCCGTGACGGGCCGCCCGTCGATCTCCAGCACGACCTCGAGCAGCTTCTCGGCGCCGGCCTTCTGCACGGCGGCCTCGTTCAGCGCCCAATCCGTGTGCACGATGTCGCCGTTCTTGTGCACGACGACGTCGACGGTCATCCGCTCCTCGACCTCGTACGACTTGGTGACGACCCGGTCGACAACCTTGTCGAGATCGTCCCGCTCGGCCTCCGCGAGGAACCCGACACGCCCGAGGTTGACGCCCAGCATCGGCACCCCGGAGGCACGCGCGAACTCGGCGCCGCGCAGCAGCGTCCCGTCACCGCCCAGCACGATGAGCAGCTCGCACCCGTCGAGGCACTGCGGTGTCGCCTCCTTGACCAGCTTCACCTCGTCCGGCAGCGGCAGGTCCTCCGCCTCCGCCTCCAGCACCCGCACGCCGATCCCCGACCGCAGCAGTCCCTTGACCACCAGCTCGGCGCTGCGAATGGCCGCCGGCCGCCCGGTGTGGGCGAGGAGAAAAACAGTACGAGCTCGGTTCTGCATCAACGCGGCCCCTCCGCCACTGCACGGTCAACGTCGGCCGGGTCCAGAGCGGGCGCCCCGGCACGCAGCCACAGAAAGTACTCGACATTCCCTGAGGGTCCGGGCAACGGACTCGCCGTGACCCCCTTCACCCCGAGGCCGAGTTCCCATGCCTTCTCGGCAACACCACGCACGGCCTCCGCCCGCAGCTGCAGACTCCGTACGACTCCCCCGCTGCCCAGCCGTTCCTTCCCCACCTCGAACTGCGGCTTGACCATCATCACCAGATCGGCGTCCGGCTTCACGCACCGCACCAGGGCGGGCAGCACCAGTCCGAGCGGGATGAAGGACAGATCCCCCACGACAAGATCCACTGGTTCCCCATCGATCGCTTCGAGCGTCAACTCGCGTACGTTCGTACGGTCCTTGACGGTGACGCGTTCATCGCTTTGGAGAGTCCAGGCGAGTTGTCCGTATCCGACGTCGACGGCGACGACCTGCGTGGCGCCCGCCCTCAGCAGCACATCCGTGAAGCCTCCGGTGGACGCGCCGGCGTCCAGTGCCCGCCGCCCCTCCACCGCGAGCCCCTGCGGCACGAAGACCTCCAGCGCGCCCGCGAGCTTGTGGCCGCCCCGCGAGACGTACATGGGATCGCCGTCGTCGGTCTGGACGACGATCGCCGCGGCGGTCTCCACCTGCGTGGCCGGCTTGGTCGCGACGGTCTTGCCGACGGTCACCCGCCCCGCGGCGATCAGCTGGCCGGCATGCTCACGCGAGCGCGCGAGCTTGCGGCGGACCAGCTCCGCGTCGAGACGGCGACGTGCGACTCCTGCCACGTTCGGTTCAGCTCCTGTGTCCGTACGGCGATTAAAAGGTGTGACCCGAAGGGTCTCGTTGAGGGGTGGTGGTCGGGTGACGGGTGGGAGCCGGAGGTCCCGGGCGGGCGTCGAGCGCGGTGAGCGCGTCGCGCAGCCCCCCGTGTACATCCTCGTACACCTCGAGGTGCCCGTCCGTGGCGAGGTGGTCGGCGTCACCGAGCCGCTCCAGCTGGGCGTCGACGTCGGCGTTGCCGGAGGGGGTTCGAGGGACGTTCAGCGGGGCGGGGGCGGCCGGGTCGTACTCGGGTTCGACCGGCGGCTCGACCACCGCCGTGGCCTGCGCCTCGGCCTCCTCGTGCGGGCCGCCGGGCTCCGGAAGCGTGTCGCTCATGCCCAGACGCTACCCCGAACCGCTGGGGTACCGTCGATCGCGATGGCCACGATTGAGGAGTGCCGCGCCGCACTCGAAAAGCTCTCGGACAACATGCAGCGCGCCGAAGGGGACGCCCGCACGGCCGCGGCCCTGGACCGCTCGGTGAGCTGCCACATCACCGACCTGGACGTCACGTTCGCCGGCCGCATGGCCGGCGGCCGGATCCACGTCCACGACACGCTCCAGGGCCCGCCCCGCGAAAAGGCCCAGATCAGACTGAGCATGGCCGGCGACGACCTGGTCGCCCTGGTCGCCGGCGAGCTGAACTTCGCCAAGGCCTGGGGCTCGGGCCGGCTGAAGCTGCACGCGGGCGTGCGCGACCTGCTGCTCCTCAGGAAGCTTCTGTAGCCGCCACCTTCGCCTCGGTCCGTGCCTTGCGCGCCGCCGGCACCACCAGCGGCGTCCCGGTCTCCGGGTCGTCGATGACCTGGCACCGCAGCCCGAAGACGTCCTCGACCAGCCCTGCCGTGACGATGTCGTTGGGCGCGCCCTCTGCGATGACCGTCCCCTCGCGCAGGGCGATGAGGTGGGTGGCGTAGCGGGCGGCGTGGTTGAGGTCGTGCAGGACGGCGACCAGCGTGCGTCCCTGCTCCTCGTGCAGCTGGGCGCACAGGTCGAGGACGTCGATCTGGTGCTGGATGTCGAGGTAGGTCGTCGGCTCGTCGAGCAGCAGCAGCGGCGTCTGCTGGGCGAGCGCCATCGCGATCCACACGCGCTGGCGCTGGCCGCCGGACAGTTCGTCGACATAGCGATCCGCGAGCTCGGCGACGCCGGTCTGCTCCATCGACTCCTGGACGACCCGCTCGTCCTCGGTGGACCACTGGCGCAGGATCCCCTGGTGCGGGTACCGGCCGCGGCCGACCAGGTCGGCGACGGTGATCCCGTCGGGCGCGATCGAGGACTGCGGCAGCAGACCCAGCGTGCGCGCGACCTTCTTCGCCGGCATCGACTGGATGACCTGCCCGTCCAGCAGCACCCGGCCCTGGCTGGGCTTGAGCATCCGCGACAGCGCCCGCAGCAGCGTGGACTTGCCGCACGCGTTCGGGCCGACGATCACGGTGAAGGAGTTGTCGGGTATCTCCACCGACAGCTGCTCGGCGATGACCCGCTGGTCGTAGGCGAGGGTGACGTTGTCGGCGGACAGGCGGTTCACAGTGCTCCTTCGGTTGTTCAGCCCGCTGCTGAGGCTCTCGCTGTTGTTGCTCTTGCTCCTGCCGGCCCTCATATCCGGCCCGCCTTGCGCTCGGTGACCAGCAGCCAGAGCAGGTATACGCCGCCGAGCACGCCGGTGACCACGCCCACGGGCAACTGGTCGGCGCCGAAGACCCGCTGGGAGATCCAGTCGGCGGTGACGAGGAGGGCGGCGCCCATGCACAGGGAGGGCAGCAGGTTCGGCCCGGGCGAACGAGTCAGGCGCCGGGCGAGCTGCGGGGCGGTGAGCGCCACGAAACTGACGGGGCCGGCGGCGGCGGTCGCGGCCGCGGTCAGCAGCACGGCGGCCAGCATCAGCAGCAGCCGTACGCGCTCGACGCGCACTCCTAGGGCGTATGAGACGTCGTCGCCCATCTCCATCATCCTGAGCCCGCGCGCGTTGCCGAGCACGAGCGGCACGAGGATGACGCACAGCGCGAGCAACGGCCAGACCTGGGCCCAGTCACGGCCGCTGAGGGAGCCGGTCATCCACACGACCGCGCGGGCCGCGTCGACCAGGTCGGCCTTGGTCATCAGATAGCCGTTGACCGCCGTCATGATCGCGGACATGCCGATACCGACCAGGACCAGCCGGTAGCCGTGCACGCCCCGCTTCCAGGCGAGCAGATAGATGCCGAAACCGGTCGCGAGTCCGCCCACGAGCGCGCCGACGGTGACCTGATCGGCGTCCCCGGAGAACAGCACGATCACCACGAGCGCGCCGGCCGTGGCGCCCTGTCCGAGGCCGAGGATGTCCGGGCTGCCGAGCGGGTTGCGCGACAGCGCCTGGAACAGCGCGCCGGCGAGGCCGAGCGAGGCCCCGACCAGGAGCCCGACCAGCACGCGCGGCAGCCGCAGCTCGTTGACGATGAAATCCTGCCCGGCATTGCCGTCGCCGACCAGCGTCCTGAGCACGTCGCCCGCCGAGATCGGGAAGTCGCCGGTGCCGATCAGCAGGACGCTCGCGGCGAGCCCGGCGAGCAGCAGCAGGACGACGGCGGTCAGCGCCCGGACGTCCAGGCGGACGGAGAGCCCGCCCGGGGTTCGTACGGCGCGGTTGGCGCGGGCGGACGTGGCCGTGTCCGGCGCCGCCGTCTTCGGTTCGCTCTTCACTGCGGTCCTCACAGCTGGGCCGTCCTCCGCCGTCGTACGAGAAAGATGAAGACCGGTCCGCCGAGGATCGCGGTGACGATGCCGACCTGGAGCTCGGAGGGCCGGGCGACCATACGGCCGAGGACGTCCGCGCCGAGCAGCAGCACGGGCGACAGGACGGCCGCGTACGGCAGGATCCAGCGCAGGTCGGGGCCGGTGAAGGAGCGCACGACGTGCGGCACCATCAGGCCGACGAACACGATCGGCCCGCAGGCCGCGGTCGCGGCGCCGCACAGCACGGTCGCGGCGAGCATCGACAGCACCCGGGTGCGGTTCAGGTTGGCGCCGAGGGCCTTGGCGGTGTCGTCGCCCATCTCCATGGCATTCAGCGGCCGGGCAAGGGCGAGCGCGAGGACCATGCCGGCCACGAGGAACGGCAGCACCTGCTTGATGGTCGAGTCCGTCGCCGAGGCCAGCGAACCGACCGTCCAGAAGCGCATCTTGTTCAGCGCCGCGTCGTCCATGATCATCACGGCCTGGAGATAGCCGTAGAGCGCGGCGCTGATCGCCGTACCGGCCAGTGCGAGCCGGACCGGCGTGGCGCCGCGGCTGCCGCCGAGGAACCAGACCAGCGCCCCGACCGCGGCCGCGCCGAGGAAGGCGAACCAAACGTAGGCGTTGAAGCTGGTGACGCCGAAGAACGTGATGGCGGTGACGACCGCGGCGGACGCTCCGGCGTTGATGCCGAGCAGGCCGGGGTCGGCGAGCGGGTTGCGGGTGAGCGCCTGAAGTACGGCCCCCGCGAGGCCGAGCGCGGCGCCGGCCAGCAGTCCGAGGACGGTGCGCGAGATCCGGTCGTCGACCACGACGTCGCCGAAGGTCCCCGAACTCTCGAACAGCCCGTGCCAGACCTCCCCCAGGGACAGCTGTTTCGCCCCGATCGCGATGCTCGCCAACACGACGACCACCAGAATCAGGACAGAGACGAGCAGCCCAACGGCACGTATCGCCCGTCGGGTTGGGGGCGCGGACACGGACTCCGCGCGCTGTTCGGGAGGACTGTCAACCAACACGCAGTTAGGTTAGCCTACCCTCCCATTCAGCCACGATCCCGCTGCATGCGCTCCCCCACTCCGCAGCGGTGCGAGGACTCACCAGCCCAGCCGCGCCAGCACCTTTCCCGAGTCCAGCGCGCACGAGCCGTCCCCGGCCGCCGTCCAGGCCGCCGCACACAGCGCACGCAGGCCGTCCAAGGCCGCCCCGTCACCGTCGAGTTCCAGCCGGTCTGCCCGCGCGGTCGCCGTCCAGCCACCGCACCGGAATCCCTCCCCGTCCTCGGCGACCTCAGGCTGCCCGGTGAGCACCCCGCGCAGATCGGCGTCGACATACGTCGGCCGGTGCTGCGGCGGCGCGGCCAGCAGCTGGGCGCCGTCGGTCACGCCGGTCAGGACGAGCAGCGAATCGACGTCCCCGTTGAACGCGCCCTCGATGTCCGTGTCCAGCCGGTCCCCGACCACCAGCGGCCGCTCGGCGCCGGTGCGCAGGATCGTCTCGCGGTGCATGGGGGGCAACGGCTTGCCCGCCACCTGCGGCTCGGCGCCGGTGGCGATCCGCACGACCTCCACCGCCGCCCCGTTGCCCGGCGCGATCCCGCGCGCGCTCGGAATCGTCAGGTCGGTGTTGGACGCGAACCACGGCACCCCGCGCGCGATGGCGTAGCACGCCTCCGCGAACCGCCCCCACACCAGCTCCGGCCCGCCGTACCCCTGCACGACCGCCGCCGGATCGTCGTCCGCCGACTCCACCGGCTCCAGCCCGCGCTCCCGCAGGGCGACCCGCAGCCCCTCCCCGCCGATCACCAGCACCCGGGCCTTTGCCGGCACCTGCTCACTGATCAGCCGCGCGACCGCCTGCGCCGAGGTGATGACGTCGTCCGCGCCGGTGGGTATCCCGAGCGCCGTCAGATGTGCGGCCACGACGTCCGGCGTCCGCAGCGCGTTGTTCGTGACATATGCCAGGTGCATCCCGCCCGCACGGGCCGTCGCGAGCGAATCGACGGCGTGCACGATCGCGTTCCCGCCCGCATACACCACACCGTCGAGGTCGAGCAGCGCCGTGTCGTACGCCTCGCTCAGGGCCTGGCCACTGGCTGCGGGCCTCTTCCTGACGCTCTGGCTCATTTGGCATCGCTCCTCGTTCGACGGCTTTCCCCCGATCATCCCCCATGCCACTGACACCCGTACGATGCCTGGATGAACACAGCAGGTCACCCGGAATCAACGGCGCGCCGAGGCCTCGAACTCACCCCGTTCCGAGGACTTCGCTACGACCCCGACCGAGTCGGCAGCCTGGCCGCCGTGACATCACCTCCGTACGACGTCGTCGTCCGACCCGACGGCGTGCACCATCTCCAGGACGCGGATCCGCACAACATCGTCCGCCTGATCCTCCCCCAGGCCGATTCGCCGGACGCCCGCAACGAACAGGCGGCGAAGACCCTGCGCCGCTGGCTGTCCGAAGGCGTACTGACGACGGACCCCGAGCCCGGCCTCTACGTCTACGAACAGCGCGACGGCGAGGGCATGCTCCAGCGCGGCGTCATCGGCGCCCTGCGCGTCTCGGAGCCGTCGGAGGGCCTGGTCCTGCCGCACGAGGACGTCATGCCGCACGTGGTTGCCGACAGAGCGGCCCTGATGCGCGCCACGTCCGCGAACCTGGAACCCCTGCTCCTGACCTACCGGGGCAACGGCACGGCGGCCGACACGACCTCCGTCATCGAGCGCACCATCGAGGGCCCGCCACTCCTCGCGACCACCACAGAGGACGGCTTCAGCCACCGCCTGTGGTCGATCACCGACCCGGCCGACCTGGCCCGCATCCAGTCGGACCTGACCCACCGCCAGGCCCTGATCGCCGACGGCCACCACCGGTGGGCGACTTATCGACGTCTACGCGCGGAGCACACCGGGCCCAGCCCCTGGGACTACGGCCTGGTCCTGCTGGTCGACACGGCTCGCTATCCCCTCCGCGTCCGCGCGATCCACCGCCTGCTGCACGGCGTGCCGGTGTCTGAGGCCCTGGCCGCCCTCGACGGCCTGTTCCGCGTACGCCGCCTCGACGTCCCCCTCGCCGAAGCGCTGGAGACCCTGGCCGACGCGGCCTGCGCGGGCAACGCCTTCCTCCTCGCCGGAGACGGCGCCTTCCACCTGGTCGACGGACCGGACGCGGCGCTCCTCGCCCGCACGGTCCCCACCGACCGTCCAACCGCCTGGCGCACCCTGGACGCGACGGTCCTGCACGCCACGCTCCTGGCCCACGTCTGGCACATCCCCGAGGACGACCCCACCCGCATCGCCTACATCCATGACACCGCCGCGACGGTCAGAAAAGCGGAACGCGACGGCGGTACGGCCGTCCTGATGCACCCGGTCCGCGAGGACGTCGTACGCGACCTCGCCCGCCAGGGCGTCACGATGCCCCGCAAGTCGACGTCGTTCGGCCCGAAACCGGCCTCGGGCCTGGTGCTGCGCACGCTGGACCTCTGAAACGCCGAGGGGCGGGACCCCTGTCCGGAATCCCGCCCCTCACTTCACACGCCGCTCATTCCTTGTCGCCTTCTTCGGGGTCGGCCTCTTCGGGGTCGGCCGACGCCTGCACGTCGCTGCCGCCGTCCTCGCTGTCGCCCTCGCCCTCCTCCTCGTCGAAGGCGTCGACGAACTCGACACCGTCCATCTCAGCGAGCCGGTCGGAAGCGTCCGTGCTGCCGTCCTTGTCGGCCTCGACGGCCTTCGCGAACCACTCGCGCGCCTCACCCTGCCGCCCGGCGGCGAGCAGCGCGTCCGCGTACGCGTACCGCAGCCGCGCGGTCCACGGCTGTACGGCGTTGGAGGCGAGCTCGGGGCTCTGCAGCGTCACGATGGCCGCGTCCAGCTGCCCCATGTCACGCCGGGCGCCGGCCGCGACGAGCCGCATCTCCACCTGTCCGGCCTTGTCGAGCTTCTGCACCTCGGGAGCCCCGGCCATGTCGAGCGCCTTCTCCGGCCGCCCGAGCCCACGCTCACAGTCGGCCATCAGCGGCCACAACTCCACGCCACCCGTCATCCGCCGCGCCGCCCGGAACTCCGCAAGCGCCTCGGCGTACTTCTGCGTGGCATACGCGGCGAACCCGGCCGCCTCTCGTACGGCCGCGACACGCGAAGCGAGCCGCAGAGCCACCTTGGAGTAGCCGTAAGCGCCCTCGGGGTCCTCGTCGATGAGCCGCGCGACCATCACCAGGTTCTTGGCGACATCCTCGGCGAGCGTCTTCGGCAGGCTCTGAAGCTCCTGCCGTACGTCCTTGTCGACCTCGTCACCCGTGACGTCCTCGGGGATCGGCAGCCGCTTGATCGGCTCGCGGTCCCGGTCACGATCCCGCTCATCACGGAACCGACCACCGCCACGCCGGTCATCGCGCCGGTCGTCCCGCCCGCGGAACCCTCCGGGCCGACCGCCACGGTCGTCCCGACGAGGCCCACGACCGCCACGGTCGTCGCCCCCACGGAACCCACCCCGGTCACCTCGGCTGTCGTCCCGCCGGAAGCCACCACGGTCATCACCACGACGGTCATCACCACGACGGTCGTCACGCCGGTCGTCACGGCGGTCGTCACGCCGGTCATCGCGGCGGAACCCACCGCGGTCGCCGCCCCGGTCGTCACCACGACGATCGTCACGCCGGAACCCACCGCGGTCGTCACGGCGGTCGTCACGACGGTCATCGCGGCGGAAGCCACCACGGTCGCCACCGCGATCATCACCACGGCGATCGTCACGACGGTCATCGCGCCGGAAACCGCCTCGGTCGCCACCGCGGTCATCGCCCCGACGGTCGTCGCGGCGATCGTCACGGCGGAAGCCACGGTCCCGGTCGTCGCCACGGAACCCGCGGTCCCGGTCGTCCCGGCGGAAGCCGCCGCGGTCGCCATCACGACGGTCGTCGCTACGGCGGTCGCCGCCACGGTCATCGCGCCGGCCGTAGCCGCCACCACGGTTGTCGTCCCGCCGGAACCCACCGCGGTCATCGCCACGACGGTCATCGCGCCGACCGTGGCTCCCTCGCTCGTCGTCGCGACGCTCCCCTCGCTCGTCACGACGGAAGGAGGGGCGATCGCCCTCGCGGCGGACGCCACGGTCACGGTCGTCCCGACGCGGTCCGCTGGAACGGTCGTCCCTACGGAACGGCGGACGGGGACCACGATCGCCTTCACGCCGGTCGCCGCCGCGGTCATCGCGCCGGCCGTAGCCCGCGCCACGGTTGTCGTCCCGCCGGAAGCCGCCACGGTCGTCGCCGCGACGATCGTCACGGCGGTCGTCGCGACGGAAGCCACCACGGTCACCACCGCGGTCGCCGCCCCGATCACTGCCCCGGTCGTCGCCACGACGATCGTCACGACGCCCGTAGCCACCACGGTCGTTGTCGCGACGGGGGGCACCGCCACGGTCGCCTCGGTAGCCGCCTCGATCACCCCGGTCGCCGCGGTCACCACTTTCCCGTCGCCGCGGTTCGCGCTCCGGTCGGTCGTCGGGAGAGTTGGTGGACATGGGTGACTCCTGTCTTCGGTACCACAAGCATTGTAAAAACAAAAGGACCCCTGGTCCCAGCTGAACGCTGGGACCAGGGGTCCTCCAAAGATTGTTCGGCGGCGTCCTACTCTCCCACAGGGTCCCCCCTGCAGTACCATCGGCGCTGTAAGGCTTAGCTTCCGGGTTCGGAATGTAACCGGGCGTTTCCCTCACGCTATAACCACCGAAACCCTAATGGTTTCGAGCGAACAAGCACACTCTTCTTTTGTCTGTTCTGCTCTAGAAACCGGCAACGGTCGTTGCCTCAGAACCAACACAGTGGACGCGAGCCTCTATGGACAAGCCCTCGGCCTATTAGTACCGGTCACCTCCACACGTTACCGTGCTTCCAGATCCGGCCTATCAACCCAGTCGTCTACTGGGAGCCTTACCCCATCTAGTGGGTGGGAATACTCATCTCGAAGCAGGCTTCCCGCTTAGATGCT
Source organism: Streptomyces sp. NBC_01092 (assembly GCF_045039535.1). Lineage (NCBI taxonomy): Bacteria > Bacillati > Actinomycetota > Actinomycetes > Kitasatosporales > Streptomycetaceae > Streptomyces > Streptomyces sp. NBC_01092. The sequence goes on from NZ_CP108659.1 coordinate 2,549,724, forward strand.
TTCAGCGGTTATCCCTCCCGAACGTAGCCAACCAGCCATGCCCTTGGCAGAACAACTGGCACACCAGAGGTTCGTCCGTCCCGGTCCTCTCGTACTAGGGACAGCCCTTCTCAATATTCCTGCGCGCGCAGCGGATAGGGACCGAACTGTCTCACGACGTTCTAAACCCAGCTCGCGTACCGCTTTAATGGGCGAACAGCCCAACCCTTGGGACCGACTCCAGCCCCAGGATGCGACGAGCCGACATCGAGGTGCCAAACCATCCCGTCGATATGGACTCTTGGGGAAGATCAGCCTGTTATCCCCGGGGTACCTTTTATCCGTTGAGCGACGGCGCTTCCACAAGCCACCGCCGGATCACTAGTCCCGACTTTCGTCCCTGCTCGACCCGTCGGTCTCACAGTCAAGCTCCCTTGTGCACTTACACTCAACACCTGATTGCCAACCAGGCTGAGGGAACCTTTGGGCGCCTCCGTTACTCTTTAGGAGGCAACCGCCCCAGTTAAACTACCCATCAGACACTGTCCCTGATCCGGATCACGGACCCAGGTTAGACATCCAGCACGACCAGACTGGTATTTCAACGACGACTCCCCCTGAACTGGCGTCCAGAGTTCACAGTCTCCCAGCTATCCTACACAAGCCGAACCGAACACCAATATCAAACTGTAGTAAAGGTCCCGGGGTCTTTCCGTCCTGCTGCGCGAAACGAGCATCTTTACTCGTAGTGCAATTTCACCGGGCCTATGGTTGAGACAGTCGAGAAGTCGTTACGCCATTCGTGCAGGTCGGAACTTACCCGACAAGGAATTTCGCTACCTTAGGATGGTTATAGTTACCACCGCCGTTTACTGGCGCTTAAGTTCTCAGCTTCGCCATGACGAATCATGACTAACCGGTCCCCTTAACGTTCCAGCACCGGGCAGGCGTCAGTCCGTATACATCGCCTTACGGCTTCGCACGGACCTGTGTTTTTAGTAAACAGTCGCTTCTCGCTGGTCTCTGCGGCCACCCCCAGCTCACCGAGTAAATCGGATCACCGGACATGGCCCCCCTTCTCCCGAAGTTACGGGGGCATTTTGCCGAGTTCCTTAACCATAGTTCACCCGAACGCCTCGGTATTCTCTACCTGACCACCTGAGTCGGTTTAGGGTACGGGCCGCCATGAAACTCGCTAGAGGCTTTTCTCGACAGCATAGGATCATCCACTTCACCACAATCGGCTCGGCATCAGGTCTCAGCCTCATGTGCGACGGATTTACCTATCGCACGGCCTACACCCTTACCCCGGGACAACCACCGCCCGGGCTGGACTACCTTCCTGCGTCACCCCATCACTCACCTACTACAGGTCTGGTCCGTCGGCTCCACCACTCCCCTTTGCCCGAAGGCTCCAGGGCGGCTTCACGGACTTAGCATCGCCTGGTTCAATGTTTGACGCTTCACAGCGGGTACCGGAATATCAACCGGTTATCCATCGACTACGCCTGTCGGCCTCGCCTTAGGTCCCGACTTACCCTGGGCAGATCAGCTTGACCCAGGAACCCTTAGTCAATCGGCGCACACGTTTCTCACGTGTGTATCGCTACTCATGCCTGCATTCTCACTCGTGAACCGTCCACAACTCGCTTCCGCGGCTGCTTCACCCGGCACACGACGCTCCCCTACCCATCCATACGGGCGTTGGCCCTATTGTATGAATGACACGACTTCGGCGGTACGCTTGAGCCCCGCTACATTGTCGGCGCGGAATCACTAGACCAGTGAGCTATTACGCACTCTTTCAAGGGTGGCTGCTTCTAAGCCAACCTCCTGGTTGTCTGTGCGACTCCACATCCTTTCCCACTTAGCGTACGCTTAGGGGCCTTAGTCGATGCTCTGGGCTGTTTCCCTCTCGACCATGGAGCTTATCCCCCACAGTCTCACTGCCGCGCTCTCACTTACCGGCATTCGGAGTTTGGCTAAGGTCAGTAACCCGGTAGGGCCCATCGCCTATCCAGTGCTCTACCTCCGGCAAGAAACACACGACGCTGCACCTAAATGCATTTCGGGGAGAACCAGCTATCACGGAGTTTGATTGGCCTTTCACCCCTAACCACAGGTCATCCCCCAGGTTTTCAACCCTGGTGGGTTCGGTCCTCCACGAAGTCTTACCTCCGCTTCAACCTGCCCATGGCTAGATCACTCCGCTTCGGGTCTTGAGCGCGCTACTATATCGCCCTATTCGGACTCGCTTTCGCTACGGCTTCCCCACACGGGTTAACCTCGCAACACACCGCAAACTCGCAGGCTCATTCTTCAAAAGGCACGCAGTCACGAGATACGTGCAAGCACGTATCCGACGCTCCCACGGCTTGTAGGCACACGGTTTCAGGTACTATTTCACTCCGCTCCCGCGGTACTTTTCACCATTCCCTCACGGTACTATCCGCTATCGGTCACCAGGGAATATTTAGGCTTAGCGGGTGGTCCCGCCAGATTCACACGGGATTTCTCGGGCCCCGTGCTACTTGGGTGTCTCTCAAACGAGCCGCTGATGTTTCGACTACGGGGGTCTTACCCTCTACGCCGGACCTTTCGCATGTCCTTCGCCTACATCAACGGTTTCTGACTCGTCTCACAGCCGGCAGACTGTGAAAGAGAGATCCCACAACCCCGCACACGCAACCCCTGCCGGGTCTCACACGTATACGGTTTGGCCTCATCCAGTTTCGCTCGCCACTACTCCCGGAATCACGGTTGTTTTCTCTTCCTGCGGGTACTGAGATGTTTCACTTCCCCGCGTTCCCTCCACTTGCCCTATGTGTTCAGGCAAGGGTGACAGCCCATGACGACTGCCGGGTTTCCCCATTCGGACACCCCCGGATCAAAGCCTGGTTGACGACTCCCCGGGGCCTATCGTGGCCTCCCACGTCCTTCATCGGTTCCTGGTGCCAAGGCATCCACCGTGCGCCCTTAAAAACTTGGCCACAGATGCTCGCGTCCACTGTGCAGTTCTCAAACAACGACCAGTACACCGTCACACACCACTTTCGTGGTGCTACACCGGCGCCGGCAACTGAAGGCAGCCATAACGGCCGTGCCCTCAGACACCCAACAACGTGCCCGGCACACCCGCCTCTTCTTCATCCATTCCACGCCGAAGCAGTACTAGGAAGAGAAGACGATCAAGTGTGCCGAATAATCAACGTTCCACCCATGAGCAACCAGCATCAGACATTCGCTGATGTACTGGCCTCTGACCTCGTCCCGAAGGACTCGGTGAGAAGTGCTCCTTAGAAAGGAGGTGATCCAGCCGCACCTTCCGGTACGGCTACCTTGTTACGACTTCGTCCCAATCGCCAGTCCCACCTTCGACAGCTCCCTCCCACAAGGGGTTGGGCCACCGGCTTCGGGTGTTACCGACTTTCGTGACGTGACGGGCGGTGTGTACAAGGCCCGGGAACGTATTCACCGCAGCAATGCTGATCTGCGATTACTAGCAACTCCGACTTCATGGGGTCGAGTTGCAGACCCCAATCCGAACTGAGACCGGCTTTTTGAGATTCGCTCCACCTCACGGTATCGCAGCTCATTGTACCGGCCATTGTAGCACGTGTGCAGCCCAAGACATAAGGGGCATGATGACTTGACGTCGTCCCCACCTTCCTCCGAGTTGACCCCGGCGGTCTCCTGTGAGTCCCCATCACCCCGAAGGGCATGCTGGCAACACAGAACAAGGGTTGCGCTCGTTGCGGGACTTAACCCAACATCTCACGACACGAGCTGACGACAGCCATGCACCACCTGTACACCGACCACAAGGGGGGCACTATCTCTAATGCTTTCCGGTGTATGTCAAGCCTTGGTAAGGTTCTTCGCGTTGCGTCGAATTAAGCCACATGCTCCGCTGCTTGTGCGGGCCCCCGTCAATTCCTTTGAGTTTTAGCCTTGCGGCCGTACTCCCCAGGCGGGGAACTTAATGCGTTAGCTGCGGCACCGACGACGTGGAATGTCGCCAACACCTAGTTCCCACCGTTTACGGCGTGGACTACCAGGGTATCTAATCCTGTTCGCTCCCCACGCTTTCGCTCCTCAGCGTCAGTAATGGCCCAGAGATCCGCCTTCGCCACCGGTGTTCCTCCTGATATCTGCGCATTTCACCGCTACACCAGGAATTCCGATCTCCCCTACCACACTCTAGCTAGCCCGTATCGAATGCAGACCCGGGGTTAAGCCCCGGGCTTTCACACCCGACGTGACAAGCCGCCTACGAGCTCTTTACGCCCAATAATTCCGGACAACGCTTGCGCCCTACGTATTACCGCGGCTGCTGGCACGTAGTTAGCCGGCGCTTCTTCTGCAGGTACCGTCACTTTCGCTTCTTCCCTGCTGAAAGAGGTTTACAACCCGAAGGCCGTCATCCCTCACGCGGCGTCGCTGCATCAGGCTTTCGCCCATTGTGCAATATTCCCCACTGCTGCCTCCCGTAGGAGTCTGGGCCGTGTCTCAGTCCCAGTGTGGCCGGTCGCCCTCTCAGGCCGGCTACCCGTCGTCGCCTTGGTGAGCCATTACCTCACCAACAAGCTGATAGGCCGCGGGCTCATCCTTCACCGCCGGAGCTTTTAACCTCCACCCAGGAGAGTGGAAGTGTTATCCGGTATTAGACCCCGTTTCCAGGGCTTGTCCCAGAGTGAAGGGCAGATTGCCCACGTGTTACTCACCCGTTCGCCACTAATCCCCACCGAAGTGGTTCATCGTTCGACTTGCATGTGTTAAGCACGCCGCCAGCGTTCGTCCTGAGCCAGGATCAAACTCTCCGTGAATGTTTACCCGTAATCGGGTGCACACATCACGAGAGCGGAACAGTCGAGCGGAATAGGCCCGACCGTTCACAGCGTCCTCGCTGTGTTTATTTCAAAGGAACCTCGTCCCAACCGGAAGACCGGCCGGAGACGGGGTATCAACATATCTGGCGTTGATTTTTGGCACGCTGTTGAGTTCTCAAGGAACGGACGCTTCCTTTGTACTCACCCTCTCGGGCTTTCCTCCGGGCGCTTCCCTTCGGTCTTGCGTTTCCGACTCTATCAGATCCTTTTTCGATCCGATTCCCTGTCGGCGGGATTGCCATGGGGCCTGGGCTTTCGCCCGTCGGCCTTTCGACATTCACTACGTTAGCCGATTCCCCCGGCCGATTCATAATCGGGCTTCCGCGGATTCGAATTCGGGCATGCAGGCACGCCGGAATCGACCCCGCTGAGGGGAAGTCGTAGGTAGTGGGTTGGCCGCTCCGGCTGCTGACTTCGCAGTACCCGGTTCAGCGGCTCGGGCTACGTTACGCGCACGGCCATGCCGCGTCAACTTGAGCGACGCTTCGGGACATGCGCCCGATAGGGGCTGACCGTGGGGTCGTTGGCGATCCAGTAGCGCCAGGGGTGGATGTCGCCGTTGCCGCCGTCGCCGGCCACGCCGGTGCGTGGACCATTGCGTACCTGGTCGGAGGGGATCGGGGTGCCGGCGAGCATCCTCAGTGGGGTCTCGCCGGAAGCGCACACGTCCGTGCCGTCCAGGTCACGGTCCACGCCCAGGGCGGTGGCCAGGCGGGCCGGTCCTTTGGCCAGTTCCTTGTCGTTACGGGCCGAGAGTCGACGTGTGCGGGCGAGCTCGGCGCCCTCCACGATCTCGCCGGCGCGCAGCAGGACCGCGCTCGCCCGGCCGTCGGGACCGCAGACCAGGTTCATGCAGTGCCACATGCCGTAGGTGAAGTAGACGTAGACGTGCCCGGGGGGACCGAACATCACGTCGGTGCGGGGTGTGCGACCGCGATAAGCGTGGGAGCCGGGGTCGTTCGGGCCGTCGTAGGCCTCCACCTCTGTGATGCGGAGGGAGATCGGACCGTCCGGGGTGGTGCGTACGAGGATGCGGCCCAGGAGGTCGGGGGCGACTTCGAGGACGGGGCGGTCGAAGAAGTCCCGGGGCAGGGGCGTACGGTCGGGGGTCGCGATCATGCCGTCCGAGGGTAGTGCAGACGGGTGGTGGCGACGGGGTGGTCAGGGGGCCCGCGGCTTGCCAGGGTGGGAGCGCGGAACCGGCCACGGCCGGATCGCGTTTGTAGGGATCAGGGATCCACTCTGAGAAGAGGAGAGTCATGGCGTTCAAGAAGCTGCTCGCGAGCCTGGGGGCCGGCGGTGCTTCGGTCGAGACGGTGCTGACCGAGGTCAACGTCGTTCCGGGCGGTGTCGTCCAGGGCGAGGTGCGGATTCAGGGCGGGTCCGTGAGCCAGAACATCGAGGGCCTGTCCGTGGGACTTCAGGCACGTGTCGAGGTCGAGGGTCAGGACTCGGAGTACAAGCAGGACATCGAGTTCACGAAGATGCAGCTCGGTGGTGCCTTCGAGCTGCAGGCCGGGGGCGTGCACGCGGTGCCGTTCGGGCTGGAGATCCCGTGGGAGACGCCGATCACGTCGATCGACGGTCAGACTCTGCGCGGCATGAACATCGGTGTGACGACGGAGCTGGCGATCGCTCGGGCCGTCGACTCCACCGACCTGGACCCGATCATCGTGCACCCGCTGCCCGCGCAGAAGGCGATCCTCGACGCCTTCATCCAGCTGGGCTTCCGCTTCAAGAACGCGGACATGGAGCGCGGCCGCATCCGCGGTACGCGGCAGAAGCTGCCGTTCTACCAGGAGATCGAGTTCTTCCCGCCGCAGCAGTACCGCGGGATCAACCAGGTCGAGCTGAGCTTCGTGGCGGACGGCAACGCGATGGACGTCGTCCTCGAAATGGACAAGAAGCCGGGGCTGTTCAGCGAGGGCAGTGACACGTTCCGTTCGTTCCAGGTGGGTCTGAACGACTTCCACGGGACCGACTGGGCGGCGTATCTCAACCAGTGGCTGTCCGAGGTCGGCAGCAAGCGCAACTGGTTCTAGGCTCGGAACTGCTGATTCCACTGTTCCAACAGGAGGTATCGAAGTGACCGAGCTCAAGAGGCGCCCGCTGCCCCACGACTTCCATCCGCCCGTACCGTCCTTCACGGTCACGAGCGAGGACGTCTCGTCCGGCGGGACCCTCAAGGACGCTCAGGTCTACGCGGCCGGCAATACCTCGCCGCAGCTGCGCTGGGAGGGCTTCCCGGCTGAGACCAAGAGCTTCGCCGTGACGTGCTACGACCCGGACGCCCCCACGGGCAGCGGGTTCTGGCACTGGGTCCTCTTCGACATCCCGGCCTCCGTGACCGAGCTGCCGGCGGGTGCGGGCAGCGGCAAGTTCGAGGGGCTGCCGGAGGGTGCCGTACAGGCGCGGAACGACTACGGGTCGAAGGACTTCGGTGGTGCCGCGCCGCCGCCCGGCGACGGGCCGCACCGCTATGTGTTCACGGTGTACGCCGTGGATCAGGAGAAGCTCGGTCCTGACGCGGACGCCAGCCCGGCCGTCGTCGGCTTCAATCTGCGGTTCCACGCGCTCGCGCGTGCCCATGTGATCGGTGAGTACGAGGCGCCCGCCGAAGCCTGACGTTCATGGAACGTTTGCCCGCCCCAGGTCATGGAAGTGATCGGGGGCGGGCATTTTTTATTTCGTTGTCCATCTCGGCGTGCCCGGCCAGAGTTGATCCCAGCCCGCCAGGGGGTGGGCAGGTGCGCACGGGAGGTGGGCTGCAATGCGGGACACGCTGGTACTGAACGCGAGCTTCGAGCCGCTGTCGACGGTGACGTTGAATCGAGCCGTCGTTCTGGTGCTTCAGGACAAGGCCGTCGTCGAGCAGGCCCACCCCGAACTGCGCATGCGTGGAGCCGAGGTCGACATACCCGCGCCCCGGGTGATCAGGCTGTGCAGGTATGTACGGGTGCCCTTCCGAAGACAAGCGCCGTGGTCGAGGCGGGGTGTTCTGGTGCGGGACCGGCACCGGTGCGCGTACTGCGGGCGCCGGGCCACGACCGTGGACCACGTGGTGCCGCGGTCGCACGGTGGTCAGGACACATGGCTGAATACGGTCGCCTCGTGTGCGGAGGACAATCACCGGAAGGCTGACCGGACGCCTGAGCAGGCGGGTATGCCGTTGCTTCGGGAGCCGTTCGAGCCGACGCCTGCCGATGCGATGTTGCTGACGCTGGGTGCGGATGAGTTCGCTGCGCTGCCGGATTGGCTTGCGATGGATGCTGCCTGACTGTTCGCCGTGGGGTCGCGACCGGGGTGTCGGTTGCGGGCTGGGGGTGGCCGGTCGCGCAGTTCCCCGCGTCCCTAAAGGCGTTTGGGGCCCGCCTTCCGAGGAAGGTGGGCCCCAATGTCGTACGACGGACCGCGCGTCAGTCGATTGACGGCTTCTCTCGGCGTTCCGTGCCTGCGCTCGAACCGCCGCCCAGGTTGCCCAGGTTGCCCATCGCGCCCGACAGGCCCTTGAGGGCGTCGCCGATTTCGCTGGGGACGATCCAGAGCTTGTTGGCATCGCCCTCGGCGATCTTGGGGAGCATCTGGAGGTACTGGTAGCTGAGGAGCTTCTGGTCCGGGTCGCCTGCGTGGATCGCCTCGAAGACCGTGCGGACCGCTTGGGCCTCGCCCTCTGCTCGCAGGGCCGCCGCCTTGGCCTCACCCTCGGCGCGCAGGATCTGGGACTGCTTCTCGCCCTCGGCGGTGAGGATGGCGGCCTGGCGCGTACCTTCGGCCGTGAGGATCGCGGCGCGCTTGTCGCGGTCGGCGCGCATCTGCTTCTCCATCGAGTCCTGGATGGAGGTGGGCGGCTCGATCGCCTTCAACTCGACGCGGTTGACCCGGATTCCCCACTTGCCCGTCGCCTCGTCGAGGACTCCGCGCAGGGCCGCGTTGATCTCCTCGCGGGAGGTCAGGGTGCGCTCCAGGTCCATGCCACCGATGATGTTGCGGAGCGTGGTGACCGTGAGCTGCTCGATCGCCTGGATGTAACTGGCGACTTCGTAGGTGGCGGCGCGGGCGTCGGTCACCTGGTAGTAGATGACGGTGTCGATGTTCACGACCAGGTTGTCCTGGGTGATCACCGGCTGCGGCGGGAACGGCACGACCTGTTCGCGCAGGTCGATGCGGTTGCGGATGGTGTCGATGAACGGGACCACGATGTTGAGGCCCGCGTTGAGTGTCCGCGTGTAGCGGCCGAAGCGCTCGACGATGGCCGCGCTCGCCTGTGGGATGACCTGGATCGTCTTGATCAGGGCGATGAAGACCAACACCACCAGAATGATCAGGACGATGATGACCGGTTCCATCGTCGTGTCCCCGTACCCCTTCTCCGCTGCGGCATGTTCGGCAGATCTTATGGTTGTTGAAGATCTTGCTGGTGAGTCTGACAGACCGTCGCGTGCCTCGTGGCTGGTTCGCGCCACTTACGTCGTGCGAGGTCACATGACGATCGCCGTGGCCCCCTCGATGTCCACGACGTCGACTTCCTGGCCTGCTTCGTAGGCGCGGTCGGTGTCGAGAGAGCGTGCCGACCAGATCTCTCCGGCGAGCTTGATCCGGCCGCCGGATGCGTCGACGCGCTCCAGTACCACGGCCTGTTTGCCCTTCAACGCCTCAATGCCGGTGGCCAGTTGGGGCCGCTGTGCGCGATGCCGGTTGGCGATGGGCCGTACGACGGCGATGAGTGCGGTCGAGACGACGACGAAGGCCACGACCTGGACGACGGCGTCACCGCCGAAGATGCCGGCGGCCACGGCGGCCGCGACGGCGCCCACCGCGAGCATGCCGAGTTCGGGCATCGCGGTGATCACGAGCCCGATGCCGAGCGCTGCCGCTCCGATCAACCACCAAACCCACGCGTCGATTTCCACATGGTCATGGTAGGACCGCGGGCCCTGTCGCCGACAGGGCGCCGATCGTTTGAACGGCTCTTCCGAAGGAGCGGGTCAGGACAGCGGGAGGCCCTGTGCCGTCCAGCGGTCACCGACCTGTTCGACGACGAGGGGGAGGCCGAAGCAGAGGGAGAGGTTGCGGGAGGTGAGTTCGAGCTCCATCGGGCCGGCTGCGAGGACCTTGCCCTGACGGATCATCAGGACGTGGGTGAAGCCCGGGGGGATCTCTTCGACGTGGTGGGTGACCATGAGCATCGAGGGGGCGATCGGGTCGCGGGCGAGGCGGCCGAGGCGGCGCACGAGGTCCTCGCGACCGCCGAGGTCGAGGCCGGCGGCGGGCTCGTCGAGGAGGAGCAGCTCGGGGTCGGCCATCAGCGCACGGGCGATGAGGGTGCGCTTGCGCTCGCCCTCGGAGAGAGTGCCGAACTTGCGGTCGGCGTACTCGGTCATGCCGAGGCGGTCGAGGAAGGCGAGGGCGCGCTGCTCGTCGACCTCCTCGTAGTCCTCGTTCCAGGTGGCGGTCATGCCGTACGCGGCGGTGAGCACCGTCTGGAGGACGGTCTGGCGCTTCGGGAGCTTCTCGGCCAGGGCGATGCCGGCCACGCCGATGCGCGGGCGCAGCTCGAAGACGTCGGTGCCGGGCTTGCCGAGGGTCTCGCCGAGGATGGTGGCGGTGCCCTTGCTGGGGTAGAGGTAGCTGGAGGCGACGTTGAGGAGGGTGGTCTTGCCGGCGCCGTTCGGGCCGAGGATGACCCAGCGCTCGCCCTCCTTGACCGACCAGGACACCTGGTCCACCAGAGCCCGGCCCTCGCGGACCACGGATACGTCCTGAAGCTCCAGAACATCGCTCATGAGCGCGTTGTCTCCCCTTGCAGTGTGACCGGTCTCGGCGTCTCGGTGGTCGCGTGCGCCTGTGGGCGCAGCCCTCAACGAAATCTACGCCACCGGTCCGCCGCTTCATTCCATCGGTCCGGTCCTTAGGGTGGGGGCATGCTCTCGGAACCACGTTCAGGACGCCTCGCCGCTTGGGGAAATGCCCTTTTGGCCGGACTCGTCTCGCCGGACGACGCCGTGCACGAGATCGCCGGTGACGATGCCGTGCACCGGGTGGAAGGGCTGCCCGGCGAGGCGGCGCCCGTGGGGCTCACACTGGCGCTCGGGCGGCTGCGGACGCTCGGGGTGAGCGGGCTGCGGATCGCGCTGCCCGCGCCGGGGCATCCGCTGGGGCTGAGCGGGCCGCCGGAGTTCAACGCGCGGGCGATGGATGCCGAGGAGGCCGTGATCTGCCACGGCTCCGCCTTGGGGCTGGTGCCGGAGGTGTACGAGGCCGGGCCCGACGGAGATGTACATGTCGAGGTCGTCTGGCGCGTGCTGCCGGTGCGGGAGGCGCCGCCCGCGGATGTGCCGTCGCTGGGTGAGGCCGAGCGGGGGCTGGCGGAGGCGCTGCGGGATGCCACCGCGGTGTTGTCGCGGCTGGATGTGGCCGGATCGGGGCCGGTGGCCGAGGGGGCGATCGATGCGTACCGGGCGCGGGCCGAGGCGGGGCGGGAGGTGTTGGCGCCGGGGTATCCGCCGCGGGCGGTGCGGGTGCTGGAGCTGGCTCAGCGGGTGGGGTTGCTGGTGTCGCTGGCGTATGAGAACGGGCACGGGGGTGCGGTGAGCTCCGCCGAGATGGGGGCTCGGGTGGAGGCCTTGCGGCCGGTGGAGCGGGTGGCTCGGCGGGCGCAGGTTGCCGCGTACAACTCCGTTGTGGAGGAGCGGGAGCGGGGCGTGCGGTGAGCGTTCTTCGCTTGGTGATCGGTGTTTGTGTTGCCGTGGCTGGGGGCTCTGCCCCCAGGCCCCCGTGTCGGCCCTGAAGGGGCCTTGTCCTCAAACGCCGGACGGGCTGGATGGCGCGGGCCGGAGCCGGGGAGATGCCCGGCCTTCGCCGAGAAACCAGACCGGCCCCCCGGGCAAACCCGGGAGGCCGGAGGTCACTGCCTGTTCTGGGGGTCGTCAGTGGTTGACGGCCAGGTTGCCGAAGGCGGGGTTCAGGATGCCGACGACGTTCACGCTGTTGCCCGAGACGTTGACCGGGACGTTGACCGGGGCCTGGACGAGGTTGCCCGAGGCGATGCCCGGGGAGCCCACGGCCTGGCCGTCGGCGTGCGCGCCGCCGGTGGCGGAGGCCATTCCGGCACCGGCGGCCAGCAGGCCACCCGCCACCATCGTCACGGCCGCTGCCTTCTTCAGGTTCTTCACTTCTAAGCCCTCCTTGCGATTGCCGCGGCAGTCGCCGCAGCACGCACTGGAGAACGGTGGAGATCCGCGAAGGATGCGCCATCCGGGGGACATTCCCACGACGGTATGAATCTCAGTCCGGAGCGGAACCCTCCGTATTGCCGTCCGTCACGCCCTGCGGAGAGCGTTTCAGCCGGTCACGCCATGGCGTACGGCCCACAGGGCGGCCTGGGTGCGGTCCGCGAGGTCGAGTTTCATCAGGATGTTCGAGACGTGCGTCTTGACGGTCTTCTCCGAGAGAACCAGGGCTCTGGCTATCTCGCGGTTCGAGCGGCCGTCCGCGATCAGGGTGAGCACCTCGCGCTCCCGCTCCGTCAGGGAGCCCGCTCTCCCCTGCCCCGAGTTGGCCTCCTCCTGGGACAGCAAGGCGCCCGCGACCTCGGGCTGGAGCAGGATGTGGCCGGCGTGGACCGAGCGGATGGCTCCGGCGAGTGCGTCCGGGTCGACGTCCTTGTAGACGTAACCGGCGGCGCCCGCGCGCAGGGCTGGGATCACCGTGCGCTGTTCGGTGAAGCTGGTGACGATCAGCACGCGCGCGGGGTTGTCCAGTTCGCGGAGCTTGCGCAGGGCGTCGACGCCGTCCATGCCCGGCATCTTCACGTCCATCAGCACGACGTCCGGTTTCAGTTCCTCGGCGCGGGCCACTCCCTCGGCGCCGTCGGCGGCTTCGCCGACGACCTCGATGTCGTCCTGCACTTCGAGGAAGGTGCGCAGGCCCCGGCGGACCACCTGGTGGTCGTCGACGAGCAGCACCTTGATTGCGTCAGCCACCGGGGACCTCCATCTCGATCACGGTGCCCTTGCCGGGCGCCGATTCCACGGTCAGCGTGCCGCCGACCCCGCTCGCCCGGTCCCGCATGGAGACCAGGCCGAGGTGGCGTCCGGCGCGGCGTATCGCCTTCGGGTCGAAGCCGCCGCCGTCGTCCGTGATCCGCAGGACGGCTCCGCCGGCGCGGCGGTCCAGCGTCACGTCGACGTGCTCGGCTCCGGAGTGCCGCAGGGCGTTGTGCAGGGCCTCCTGGGCGACGCGCAGCACGGCCTCCTCCTGGGCGGAGGGCAGGGCCTTCACACCGCGGCCGGCGAAGGTGACGCGGGCGGTGTGGGCACGGTCGAGGACCTGGATCTGGGTGCGCAGGGTGGCGACGAGGCCGTCCTCGTCGAGGGCTGCGGGGCGCAACTCGACGACCGCGGCGCGCAGTTCGTCGGCGGCCTCGGCGGCGAGCGCGGCCACCTGGTGCAGCTCGCCCTTGGCGCGGGCCGGGTCGCGGTCGATCAGGGCGGTGGCGGCCTGGGCCGTCAGGCGCAGGGAGAACAGCTTCTGGCTGACCGCGTCATGCAGCTCGTGGGCCAGGCGCGAGCGCTCCTCGGCGATCGTCAGTTCGCGGCTGCGCTCGTACAGGCGGGCGTTGGTCAGGGCGATCGCGGCGTGCTGGGCGAGGATGCCGAGGAGGTCCTCGTCCTCCTCGGTGAAGCCGCAACTGCCTTCCGGCTTCGGGCAGTTCTTGTTGGCCAGGAAGAGCGCGCCGATGACCTCGTCGCCGTCGCGGATCGGCAGGCCCAGGAAGTCGGACATGTCGGGGTGCGCCGACGGCCAGCCCTCGAAGCGGGGGTCCTTGCGGACGTCGGCGAGGCGCTCGACCTCGGCCTCCTGGAGCATCGCGGCGAGGATGCCGTGCTGGCGCGGGAGCGGGCCGATGGCCTTCCACTGCTCGTCGCTGACTCCGTCGACCACGAACTGGGCGAAGCCCCCGTGGTCGTCCGGGACGCCGAGCGCGGCGTACTGCGCGTCGAGCAGCTCGCGGGCCGAGGCGACGATCGTCTTGAGGACGTCGCGCACCTCGAGATGCCTGCTCATGGCCAGCAACGCGGAGCTCACCGCGGCGAGGCCGGACCTGGGGCCTTGACTCATGCCCTCACGGTACCGGCGGGGTGTGACAGCCGGATCGGACCTCTGGCGGCGGCCGACCAGGGCCTCGGTCCTACTTCCGCGGTCCCCCCTCACCTACTTCTCCGGTCCCCCGATCAGCGGCGTAGGGCCAACGGCCGGGGTGCGCGGCTTAGGACGAAGGGCCCCGCGATGTTGCGGCCCGCGTCCGAGGCGGGGCGGGCGGCCCCGTTCCTACGTTGAGGGCACCCGCCGATCCGAGGCGGGCCGGGACGAGGGGACGGTTGTCATGCCGGTAGCGATCATCACGGGGGCCTCGAAGGGGCTGGGGCGGGCGCTCGCCGAGGGGCTGGCCGCGCGCGGCTGGGATCTGGTGCTCGACGCCAGGACGCCGGAGGCGCTCCAGGAGACGGCGTCCGGGCTCGGGGAACGGCACGGCACGCGCGTGACGGCCGTGCCGGGGGACGTCACGAACGCCGGTCATCGGGCCGAGCTGGTGGCGGCCGCCTGGAAGCTGGGCGGCGTGGATCTGCTGGTGAGCAACGCCAGCGCGCTGGGCGCCGAGCCGCTGGTACGGCTGGACGAGCTGCCCCTGGAGGGGCTGCGGCGGGCGCTGGAGGTGAACGTGGTCGCCGCGCTGGCCCTCGTCCAGGAGGCGATGCCGCTGCTGCGGGCGGCCAGGACGGGCGCCGTGATCACGGTCAGCTCGGACGCGGCCTCCGAGGCGTACGAGACCTGGGGCGGGTACGGGGCGTCGAAGGCCGCGCTGGACCATCTCGCGGCGGTGCTCGGCGAGGAGGAGCCCGGGCTGCGGGTGTGGGCGGTCGACCCCGGCGACATGGCCACGGACCTGTACGCGGCGGCCGTACCGGACGACGACGATCCGCGGCCGGCGCCGGCCAGTGTCGTGCCGGCGTTCCTGCGGCTGCTGGACGAGCGTCCGGCGAGCGGCCGCTACGGGGCTCCGGCTCTGCTGGAGGAGCGGCGGTGACGCTGGCGGTGAGCGTGCCGGAGGAGCTGTCGGCTCGGGTTCCCGCCGAGCAGCGGGGGCCGGGGCTGGGCCGGGATGCCGTACGGCTGCTGGTGTCGCGGGGTGCCGAGGTGTCGCATCACACCTTTCGCGAGCTCCCGCGGCTGCTGCGGGCCGGGGATCTGCTGGTCGTCAACACGTCCCGGACGCTGGCGGCGGCCGTGGACGGGCGGATCGGGCACGCGCGCGTGGTGGTGCACTTCTCCACGCGCGGGGACGACGGGCGGTGGGCCGTGGAGCTGCGGGATCCCGATGAGGCGGGCACTACGCGCGCGCGTGCGGGCGGACCCGCGGGGACTGAGGTGCGGCTGCCGGGCGGGCTGCGGCTGGTGTTGGAGGAGCCGCTGAGCGTGGGGAGCGCGCGGATGTGGTGGGCGCGGGTGGCCGCCGGGCCCGTGGAGGTGGGGGGTACGGGCAGTCGCGTCGACGGAGAGGCCACCGGGGCACGGGCCCCGGTGGATGCCGTCCTCGGGCTGATGCGGGAGCACGGTCGGCCGATTCGCTACTCCTATACGGAGCGGGACCAGCCGTTGTCCGTGTACCAGACGGTGTTCGCGCTGCCCTCGGCCGACGGGACGGGCAGCGCGGAGATGCCGAGCGCGGCGCGGCCCTTCACGGTCGGTCTGGTCACGGAGCTGGTGAGCCGGGGTGTGCAGTTCGCGCCGATCACGCTGCACACGGGCGTGGCGTCGGCGGAGGCGCACGAGCCGCCGTATCCGGAGCGGTTCGCGGTGCCGGAGGCCTCGGCTCGGCTGATCAATGCCGCGAAGGCCGGGGGCGGCCGCATCGTCGCCGTCGGGACGACGGCCGTGCGGGCGGTGGAGTCGGCGGTGGACGCCGACGGGGTCGTACGCGCGCGTGAGGGGTGGACGGATCTCGTCGTCACGCCGGAGCGCGGGGTGCATGTGGTGGACGGGCTGCTGACCGGGCTGCACGAGCCGGAGGCGTCGCATCTGCTGATGCTGGAGGCGGTCGCCGGGCGAGCCGCGATCGACCGCAGTTACGAGGAAGCGCTGCGCGGGCTCTACCTGTGGCACGAGTTCGGGGACGTGCACCTCATCCTCCCGGTGGAGAACCCTCACGCAGAGCATTGCGCCAGCAACTGCTGGTGAAACTGTCGCATGGCTGATGTGAGCCCGCGCATAGGGTGCAGGTCACGTACGAAAGTCCGTAGTAGGTGGAGCCGTCCCTTTTGAGCGGCGCGGACAGTCCTGTCTGTCCTATTTTGCCCTTCCTGGCTCCACTACCGGGGATCGTAGGTCACACCTTTGCCACCGCATTTTGCGGCCGCTAAGAATTGCTCTCGTCGCTCAGCGCCGTGGGTTCAGCCCGCGGCGTTTGTGCCGGAAGCACCCGTGTCCCCCACCGGACAGCGAGCGACCTCCGCGCTATTCGAAGAGGTCCATCTGCCATGCTCAAGAACACCAAGAACCGTGCCCTCAGTCGTGCCATAACCAAGCGCCAGAAGATCGCGATCGCCGGCGTGGGTACGCTCGGCGCCGCCGCTCTGGCCCTGTCCGCCGTCCCCGGCAACGCACAGACGACCACGGCCGAAGCCCCCGCGGGCAAGGTGGCCTACAGCAGCGAGCAGATCAAGGACGTCAAGGCCGGCGTCACCGACCAGCTCGCCGGCGAAAAGGTGAAGGCCGAGGCGATGGTGGCCAAGCACAAGGCCGCTGTGGCCGCCGCCAAGCACCGCGCCGCCGTGGCCCACGACAAGCACGTGGCCGCCCAGGCCGCCGCCAAGCAGCGGGCCGCCAAGGCCGCCGCCGCGAAGAAGGCCGCTGCCGAGCGCAAGGCGCAGGAGGCCGCGAGCCGGTCCGCGAAGCGCGTCGCGGTCAAGCAGGTCACCGCCAAGACCTACGCGAACAACCTCGACGGCTGGATCCGCGAGGCGCTCGACATCATGAAGAAGCACGACATCCCGGGCACCTACAACGGCCTGCACAAGAACATCATGCGGGAGTCCTCGGGTAACCCGAACGCGATCAACAACTGGGACATCAACGCCCAGAACGGCGTCCCGTCGATCGGTCTGCTCCAGGTCATCAAGCCGACCTTCGACGCGTACCACGTCCCGGGCACGGCCAAGAGCCAGTACGACCCGGTCGCCAACCTCACCGCCGCCGCCAACTACGCGGCCGACCGGTACGGCTCGATCGACAACGTCAACAGCGCGTACTGACCGAGGTAGGCGCGGGCCTCTGACACGTACGCCGAAGGGCGGCACCCTCCTGACGGGGTGCCGCCCTTCGGGCGTCCTACGACGGTGACTACTTGCGCATGACCTCGGGCTCGTGGCGGCGCAGGAAGCGGGCCACGAAGATGCCGCAGATCACACCGAGCACGAGCAGGGCGATCATGTCCATGGCCCACACGCCGACCGTGTGCTCCCACAGCGGGTCGTTGCTCTCGCCCTGGCCGGGCGGGCTGATCTTGTTGAAGTCCAGCGTGGCGCCCGCGGCGCCCACGGCCCAGCGCGACGGCATCAGATACGAGATCTGGTTGGCGCCGATCGAGCCGTTCAGGGCGAACAGACAGCCCGTGAACACGACCTGGATGATCGCGAACATGACCAGCAGCGGCATGGTCTTCTCGGCGGTCTTCACCAGGGCCGAGATGATCAGGCCGAACATCATCGAGGTGAAGCCCAGCGCCATGATCGGCACCGACAGCTCCAGCAGCGTCAGCTTGCCGAAGACCAGGCCCTCCTCCGGGATCTCCCGGCTGGCGAAGCCGATGACGCCGACCATCAGGCCCTGGAGCACGGTGATGAAGCCGAGCACGAAGACCTTGGACATCAGGTACGCCGAGCGCGACAGGCCGGTCGCGCGCTCCCGCTCGTAGATGACCCGTTCCTTGATCAGCTCACGCACCGAGTTCGCGGCGCCGGCGAAGCAGGCGCCGACCGCGAGGATCAGCAGCACGGTGGTGGCCGTGCCGTTCGGGATGATCCGGCCGGTCTGCGGGCTGGGCGGGTTGGGCAGCAGGCCCTTGCCCGAGTCGATGAGCAGGCTCACCGCGCCGAGCACGCCCGGCAGGATCACCATCAGGGCCAGGAAGCCCTTGTCGGACGCGATCACCGACACATAGCGGCGCACCAGCGTCAGGAACTGCGACAGCCAGCCCTGCGGCTTCGGCGGCTTCATCGCCTGCATCGGCGGCACCTGTACGGACTGCGGCGCAATCGCGTCGATGTCCGCGGCGTACATCTGGTAGTGCTGCGAGCCCTTCCAGCGTCCCGCCCAGTCGTAGTCGCGGTAGTTCTCGAAGGCGGAGAAGACGTCGGCCCAGGTGTCGTAGCCGAAGAAGTTCAGCGCCTCCTCCGGCGGACCGAAGTAGGCGACCGAACCGCCCGGGGCCATCACCAGCAGCTTGTCGCAGATCGCGAGCTCGGCCACGGAGTGGGTGACGACGAGGACCGTACGGCCGTCGTCGGCGAGGCCGCGCAGCAGCTGCATGACGTCGCGGTCCATGCCCGGGTCGAGGCCCGACGTGGGCTCGTCCAGGAAGATCAGCGACGGCTTGGTCAGCAGCTCCAGGGCCACCGAGACGCGCTTGCGCTGGCCGCCGGACAGGGAGGTGACCTTCTTGTCCTTGTGGATGTCGAGCTTCAGCTCGCGCAGCACCTCGTCGATACGGGCGTTGCGCTCGGCCGCCGTGGTGTCGGCGGGGAAGCGGAGCTTGGCCGCGTACTTGAGGGCTTTCTTGACGGTCAGCTCCTTGTGCAGGATGTCGTCCTGCGGGACCAGACCGATGCGCTGTCGCAGCTCGGCGAACTGCTTGTAGAGGTTCCGGTTGTCGTAGAGGACGTCGCCCTGGTTGGCGGGGCGGTAGCCCGTGAGTGCCTTGAGCAGGGTCGACTTGCCCGAGCCGGACGGGCCGATGACCGCGATGAGCGACTTCTCCGGGACGCCGAAGGAGACGTCCTTGAGGATCTGCTTGCCGCCGTCGACCTCGACGGTCAGATGGCGGGCCGAGAAGGAGACCTCACCGGTGTCGACGAACTCCTCGAGACGGTCGCCGACGATCCGGAACGTCGAGTGACCGACACCGACGATGTCCGCCGGGCCCAGGAGCTGCGAGCCGCCCTTGGCGATCGGCTGGCCGTTGACGTACGTGCCGTTGTGCGAGCCCAGGTCGCGGATCTCCATGCGGCCGTCGGGCGTCGAGTGGAACTCGGCGTGGTGCCGGGAGACCTGGAGGTCGGAGACGACCAGCTCGTTCTCCAGCGCACGGCCGATGCGCATCACACGGCCGATGGAGAACTGGTGGAACGTGGTGGGGCTGCGGTCGCCGTAGACCGGCGGCGCCCCCGCGCCACCACCGGGACCCTGCTGCTGCGGGATGTGGGCCGCCTGCTGCGGCTGCTGCCAGCCGGCCTGCTGCTGGGGCTGCTGCTGCGGTGCCTGCTGGGCGGGGGCCTGCTGGGCCCAGCCCGCCTGGGCGCTCTGCGCGGCATACGGCTGCTGCTGCGGCTGGGCCTGCGGCGTGGCGACGGAGGCCGCGGTGCCGGAGAGGTCCAGGCGCGGTCCGTCGGTCGCATTGCCCAGGTGCACGGCCGAGCCCGGGCCGATCTCCAGGTGATGGATCCGGTGGCCCTGCACGAACGTGCCGTTGGTGCTGCCCTGGTCCTCGATGACCCAACTGTGGCCGCTCCAGCTGATCGTGGCATGCCGCCACGACACTCTGGCGTCGTCGAGCACGATGTCGCCCTGCGGATCGCGTCCGAGGGTGTAGGGCCTGGACGGGTCGAGCGTCCAGGTCCTTCCATTCAATTCCAGTACGAGTTCCGGCACTCCATGCCCCACTGAGTAGTCCCCCGAGTTACCCCCAACACAGGGAGTCTAGGGATGTCGAACATCGTCGGGAACTATTTCAGGCTCCGCCCCCTGACCGAAAGCCGGGCCTTGTGTGGAGCACGCCCACGCGCTTCGAATGGTTCCGTTGACGGGGTTGAAACCAGCCCGGAGAGTGGTAATCCACGCGAGGGGGACATGCGCGGCGATCGGCCGCGCCGCGGATCGGGGGGTCTGCCATGAGCGCGTCCACGTACGTCGAGAGCTCGAAAGGCGCCAGGCTGCCCTGGGGCGACATCCTTCTGTCCGCCATCGCCGCCGTGAGCTGGGCATTGATCGGCATGGCGGGCACCGCGGCGCTCGGACTGCATCTGCTGGAGGCGGACTCGGCGAGCTCGCTGGGCCCGATGACCGCGGCTGTGGTGGCCCTTGGGGCGGGTGGTTCCGTCACTCCGTCCGGGGATGTGTCCGCTTTCGGGTTGACCGGTGCACAGGCGGCGACCGCCATCGAGATCACGCCACTCGGGGTGAGCCTGGTCGGCGCGGTGCTGTTGTCGTGGTTCTTCCTACGGTCCTTGCGGGGCGCGGGAGTTGTGATCGCGCCGGCCGAACTCCTCGCGCGCGCGGGCGCGGTGGTCGCCCTGTTCGTCGCGACGCTGGGCGGGCTGGCGTGGGCGGGGCACGACGTCATCACGATCGACGGGAGTGCGCTGGGGCTCGACGACCTGCCGGGCGGCGGCGGGGGCGGGGGCGGTATCGAGATTCCCGGGGTCGGTGACATCGGGGACATCGGCGGGCTGCTGCCCGACCAGATCGGAGACCTCATCGACGCCAAGGCGGCGGTGGGCTTCACCGTGGACACGGCGCCGACGCTGCTCGGCGGCCTGGTCTGGTCCGCCGGCATCCTGCTGATCGCCCTGCTGGCTTCGCGCCGCACCCCGCTCCCCCGCGCCTGGGAGGCCGTGCACCGCGTCGTACGGCCCGCCATGTCCGCCCTCGTCACGGTGCTGCTGGTGGCGGTCGTGGCCGGGCTCGCGGCGGCGGCGTACGCGGCGATCGGCGACGACCACCCCAAGCGGATCGCGGGCGCCGCCCTGCTCGGGGCCCCGAACGGCGTATGGCTCGGCATCCCGATCGGTCTGTTCGTCCCCTTCGACGGCCGGGCGACGGGAGTGCTGGTGAGCCTGCTCCCGGATCCCCTGGACGACCTGCTGAACAGCGACGCCGACCAGTCCGTGACGCTGGGCCGACTGGCCGAGCTGGACGGCCGGGTGTGGCTGCTGGGCGTCGCGGCGGCGGTGATGATGCTGCTCGCGGGGGTGCTGACGGCTGTGCGGACGCCGGTTGTGTACGGGGGTGTGGGCGCCGGGGTCGGTGGAGGCGGGGGGATCGACGGTGCTGCGGGTGCCGGGTCGGTGAGTGGCGCCGGTGATTACGGGGGCGTACGGGATCCGGGTGTCCTTCGTTTCGCCGGGCGGTGTGCGCTGCGGCTCGGGGTCGTGACGGCGTTGGCGCTGCCCTTGCTCGCATGGCTGGCGCAGGTGTCCGTGGACGCGTCGCTGTCGGTGCTGGGCTTCGACGCGTTCGGTGCCGGAGTGGAACTGCGGGGCAACCTCGGGATGGCGCTGGTCCTCGGGGCGGCCTGGGGCGCCGGGGCGGGTGCCGTGGGTGCGCTGCTGGCCCGCGCGACCGGGGCCGCGGGGCGTCAGGCGACGCCGTTGGCTCGGGGGGCGACGGCGACGGCGGGGGCGGTGCCAAGGCCGGGGGGCGTGGGAGCGGCGGGAACATCGGGTACGGCGGGTACGGCGGGTTCGGCGGGCATGCCAGGTACGGCGGGTTCGGCTTACCCGAGCCGGTCCGGCCCGTACACGCCCGGAATGCCGTACCGGCCGCCGAACCCCGACACCAACCCGTATCTGCACGTGCCGGACGAGATGCGGGAGCCGGAGGACGCCCGGCCGCCGGGTGTCGCGCCGCCGGGCGGTGACGTCCCGCCCGATGAGGCACCGCCCGCACGTGGCGACGACATGTACGGCGCCCCCACGGTCATGCGGCCGTTCACTCCACCCCCGAGGTCGCCCCGGCCCCCGCGGCGGCGTGGGAACCGCTCGTCGTCCGGGCCGGGCGACGGGCCGCCTCCGCCTCCGCCGCCCCCTCCTCCCCCGCCGCCGGGGAAGCCGAAGGGGCGCCCGTGACGGTTCAACCGGTGAACGGCGCGAGGCCGTGCGGCTCCGGCCACAGGTGATTCTGGGGCGGTTCACAGTTACTGGTGCGGCGGTGGTCCGAACGTAAGGCCTTCGCCACCCGGCCGACACCCAGTGTTCCGTGTCCGCTAGACGGACCTCGGGGGCGGCAGGCACTGGGTGCCGGATACGGTGGAGGCATCATGAGCGCTTCGCAGACCTCTGACACCCCCACACTTCTCGTCAAGATCTTCGGGAAGGACAGGCCGGGCATCACCGCCGGCCTCTTCGACACGCTGGCCGCCTACTCGGTCGACGTGGTCGACATCGAGCAGGTCGTCACGCGGGGCCGGATCACACTGTGCGCGCTCGTGACGGAGCCGCCGGCCGGTCTGGAAGGGGATCTGCGGGCGACCGTCCACAGCTGGGCGGAGTCCATGAAGATGCAGGCGGAGATCATCTCCGGCCTCGGCGACAACCGCCCGCGTGGCTCGGGACGCTCCCTGGTGACGGTGCTCGGGCACCCGCTCACCGCGGAGGCGACGGCCGCCATCGCCGCCAGGATCACCAGGTCGGGCGGCAACATCGACCGTATCTTCCGGCTCGCCAAGTACCCCGTGACCGCAGTGGAGTTCGCGGTCTCCGGCGTGGAGACCGAGCCGCTGCGCACGGCCCTGGTGACGGACGCCGCGGCACTGGGTGTCGACATCGCGGTCGTCGCGGCCGGACTGCACCGGCGCGCCCAGCGTCTGGTCGTGATGGACGTGGACTCCACGCTCATCCAGGACGAGGTGATCGAGCTCTTCGCGGCGCACGCCGGCTGCGAGGACAAGGTGGCCGAGGTGACGGCGGCCGCGATGCGCGGGGAGCTGGACTTCGAGCAGTCGCTGCACGCGCGCGTGGCGCTGCTGGCCGGGCTGGACGCGTCGGTGGTGGAGAAGGTGCGCAGCGAGGTGCGGCTGACGCCGGGCGCGCGCACGCTGATCCGCACGCTGAAGCGGCTCGGCTATCAAGTGGGGGTCGTCTCCGGTGGGTTCACGCAGGTCACGGATGATCTGAAGGAACGGCTCGGGCTCGACTTCGCCCAGGCCAACACGCTGGAGATCGTCGACGGCAAGCTCACCGGGAAGGTGACCGGCGAGATCGTGGACCGGGCGGGCAAGGCGCGGCTGCTGCGCCGGTTCGCGGCCGAGGCGGGGGTGCCGCTGTCGCAGACGGTGGCGATCGGTGACGGTGCCAACGACCTGGACATGCTCAACGCGGCCGGGCTCGGCGTCGCGTTCAACGCCAAGCCGGTGGTGCGGGAGGCCGCGCACACGGCGGTGAACGTGCCGTTCCTGGACACGGTCCTGTACCTGCTCGGCGTCACCCGCGAAGAGGTCGAAGCCGCGGACATGCACCACGAGGACTGACGCCCCGCACCGGACGGACGACCTGGGTACGCCCTGTGTACGACCGAACGACCTGCGCGGAACCGAACGGCCTAAAGCGGAACCGCACGGCCTAAAGGCGGCGAGCCGCTCTGCATGCAAGGGGCCCGGCACCGCGACGGTGCCGGGCCCTTCGTGCGGGGTCGGTCACTCGGACGGGGCCCAGTAGTCGAGCAGCGTGGCCGCGCCGGGCTCCAGGGTCTTCCAGGGGCCGCCGAAGGACAGGACGGCGAAGGCGGCGGCCGGGAAGCCGCGCCGGCTCATCCACTCGCGCGCATCACCGTCGGCGGAGCCGGACAGGACGTCGGCGAGGCCCTGCACTCCGGGGTTGTGGCCGATCAGCAGGACGTTCTGTGCGTCGTCCGGGGTTTCGTTGAGCAGGGCGATCAGCTCGCCGGGCGAGGCATCGTAGACCCGCTCTTCGTAGACGGTTTTCGGCCGGTGCTGGAACTCGTGGACAGCGAGCTTCCAGGTCTCCCGGGTCCGGATCGCGGTCGAGCACAGGGCCAGGTCGAAGGGGATGGCGGTGTCGGCCAGCCTGCGGCCGGCCTCCGCCGCGTCCATGCGGCCCCGCTCGGCGAGCGGCCGCTCGTGGTCGGTCACCTGTGGCCAGTCGGCTTTCGCATGCCGGAAGAGGACAATCCTGCGGGATTCTGCGACGCTCATGAGATCCAGCTTCGCACGAAACAGGCCATGGGGCGCAGGTAGTTGACGGGCGCCTCCGGGGGCGCTCAGTGCATGATCAGCTGCTGTATGCGCTCGAAGAGCTGGGTGACCGCGGGCTCGGCGGTTGCGGCCTGCGCGTCCGCGGGGTTGAGGATCAGTGTCAGCAGCGAAATGAACGCGAGCGTCGGCAGGGCGAGGGCCCACCAGGGCAGCCGGATATCGGCACGGCCCGTGGACGCCGGCTGGGGCGGGGTGTGCGTACGGGCCGACATGATGCCTCCGCGGGTCTTCGAGTGGTGGGTGTCCGCCTGTCGCGGTCACACTTCGAAGTTACGGACCGATCGGCCCTCAACCCATCCGGTGATCCACCCAGTTGACCCTGACACTCACCCCCTAGGGGATGGTGGTGCTAGCCCCACCATCGGCCCGCCGGGATGTGTCGGCCGGCGTCCATCGGGACGCCCGCGTCAGGGAGAGGCGACCGTCGCGACGACGGCGATGATCACGAAGATGGCGAAGAACACGCCGAAGACGAGCAGCAGCTTCTTCTGGCCGTTCTGGGGGTTCGGGTCGAGCACTGGCATACGGCAAGTCTCGCACCCGCGGACCGCGCCCGGCCCTCCGGGGTGTCAGCGTGCCGCCTCGTCCTCCACGATGCGGTTGCGTCCCGCCAGGACACCTACCGCCATCTGCGGGATCATCAGTGCGGCCATGAGCGCGATCGGCAGCCCCCAGCCACCGCTGTGCTGGTAGAGCACGCCGACCAGGAGCGGGCCGGGCATGGAGATCAGATAGCCGGTGCTCTGCGCGAAGCCCGACAGCTGGGCCACGCCCGCGCTGGTCCGGGCCCGCATGCCGACCATCGTGAGGGCCAGCGGGAACGAGCAGTTCGATATGCCCAGCAGCACGGCCCACGCCCAGGAGCCGGAAGTCGGGGCGAGGTACATGCCGGCGTAGCCGACGAGGCCGCAGGCACCCAGCGCGAGCACGATCGGCCCCTGGTGGGGCAGCCTGGTGGCGAGACGCGGGATGACGAAGGCCAGCGGCACTCCCATCACCATCGTGACCGCGAGCAGCAGCCCCGCCGTGCCGGCGTGCACTCCCGAGTCCCGGAAGATCTGCGCCATCCAGCCCATCGTGATGTAGGCGCCGGTGGCCTGGAGCCCGAAGTAGACGGCGAGGGCCCAGGCGGTGCGGCTGCGGGTGATCCGCAGCCGGGGCGCGTCCACGCGCCCGTGCTTGTCCTCGGCGGGCGTGCCGGGCATGCCCGCCCGGTCCCGTACGAAGGGGATCCAAGGCACCACGGCGGCCACCGCGAGCCCCGCCCAGACCACGAGCCCACTGTGCCAGTTTCCGCCCAGTGCCTCGGTCATGGGCACCGTCACGGCCGCGGCGGACGCGGTGCCGAAGGCCAGGGCCATCGAGTACAGGCCGGTCATGGAGCCGACCCGGTCGGGGAACCAGCGCTTGACGATGACCGGCATCAGGACGTTGCTGACCGCGATGCCCATGAGGGCGAGCGCGGTGGCGGCCAGGAAGCCGGCCGTGCTGCCCACGTACGGGCGTATGAGCAGGCCGGCGGTGATGGCGACCATGCCCGCGCATACGACGGCGCCCGGGCCGAAGCGGCGGGCCAGACGCGGGGCCGCGACGCCGAAGACGGCGAAGCACAGCGGGGGCACGGAGGTGAGCAGTCCGGCCACGCTGCCGCTCATGCCGAGCGCGTCCCGGACCTCTTCGAGGAGGGCGCCGAGGCTGGTGATGGCGGGGCGGAGGTTCATCGCGGTCAGCACGATGCCGACGACGAGGAGCCGCATCGTCCACGCGCGCGTGGTCGGCTCCGAGATGGTGCTTGCCTCAGGGGTGCGTATGGGCATGGACGTCACCGTCCGGGTTTCCTCGCTTGCCATGGGACCCATCATAGAATCATGGGATGATTGGTTGTCCACCCCTGGGCCGCCCGGCCCTCCTCCTGACGTGCGAAGGTGTGCCATGCCCCTGAGCCACCCCCGCCGCTCGGCACTCTCCGAGCAGGTCATCGCGGCCCTGCGGAACCAGATCGCCTCGGGCGAATGGCCCGTCGGCTCCCGCATCCCGACCGAGCCCGAGCTGGTCGAGCAGCTCGGCGTGGCCCGCAACACGGTTCGTGAGGCGGTCCGCGCGCTCGCGCACAACGGCCTGCTGGACATCCGCCAGGGCTCCGGCACCTATGTGGTGGCGACCAGCGAGCTGGCCGGCGTCATGCACCGCCGCTTCACCGACACCGACCCCCGGCACATCGCCGAGCTGCGCTCCACGCTGGAGTCGGGCGCCGCGAAGCTGGCCGCCGAGCGGCGCACGGAGAAGGACCTCAAGCAGCTGGAGGCGCTGCTGGCGCGGCGCGAGGAGGCCTGGGAGTCGGGTGACACGGAGGCGTTCGTGGCGGCCGACGCGACCTTCCACCTGGCGGTGGTCGCGGCCTCCCACAACGACGTGATGACCGCGATGTACGCGGACCTGGGCGAGGTCCTGCTGGACTGGCTGCGCGACGACGTCGGCACGGTGCTGACGCCGGAGTCGTACCTGGACCACGCGCGGCTGGTCGACGCGATCCGCGCGGGTGACGCGTCGGCGGCCGCGGACGAGGCGGCCGGCTATCCGTTCCACTGCCGTCCGGGGCGGGTCAGCCCTCCCTCTGGTGGCTGACCCAGACCGAGCCGACCTCCTTCCAGCACCGCGCGGTCAGCCGAACGGTCTGCGCGGGCTCGGCCTCCACCGCGGAGCCGTCGCTGTCGAGGTCCCACCAGCGGGCGCACTCCACGTGCAGGCTCACGCTGTCGGTCTGCGGATACGGGTTGTGGCAGTAGGCGGTCACATGGGAGCCGGTGACACCGATCCGGCAGTCGGCGCCGAACGGCTCCCGTGGCTCCGCCTGCGCCGGCGCGGTGTGCACACGCGCGTGGGCGTGCGTCATCGCCTCGTACGACAGGGGCAGTACGAGAACGAGGGCGACGGTCGTCGAGGCCAGGCGTCGGGACAAGCGCACAACGGGACCTCCTCGGCCGTACGGGTGAGGGGTTCACGCAAGGAACGCGTACTTCAGAGTGCGTGGTCGTGGGCCTCACCCGCCTCGCCGGATGGGCCGAACGGGTGACGCCCCGCTCCCCGCGCGGCGGCGGGAAACGGGGCGTCGAGGCCGTACGGAGAATCAGGCGCCGATGGCGTGCAGACCGCCGTCGACGTGGATGATCTCGCCGGTGGTCTTCGGGAACCAGTCGCTCAGCAGGGCGACGATGCCGCGGCCGGCCGGCTCCGGGTCCTTCAGGTCCCACTCCAGCGGGGAACGGCTGTCCCACACGGAGGCCAGGTCGGCGAAGCCCGGGATGGACTTGGCGGCCATGGAGCCGATCGGGCCGGCGGAGATCAGGTTGCAGCGGATGTTCTGCTTGCCCAGGTCACGCGCCATGTAGCGGCTGGTGGCCTCCAGGGCGGCCTTGGCCGGGCCCATCCAGTCGTACTGCGGCCAGGCGTACTGCGCGTCGAAGGTGAGGCCGACGACCGAGCCGCCGTTCTGCATCAGCGGCAGGCAGGCCATGGTCAGCGACTTCAGGGAGTACGCCGAGACGTGCATGGCCGTGGCGACGGACTCGAACGGCGTGTTGAGGAAGTTGCCGCCGAGGGCGTCCTGCGGGGCGAAGCCGATGGAGTGCACGACGCCGTCGAGGCCGCCGAGCTCCTCGCCGACGATGTCGGCCAGCCGGCCGAGGTGCTCGTCGTTGGTGACGTCGAGCTCGATGACCTTGGTGGGCTTCGGGAGCTTCTTGGCGATGCGCTCGGTCAGCGTGGGCCGCGGGAACGCGGTCAGGATGATCTCGGCGCCCTGCTCCTGGGCCAGTTTGGCGGCGTGGAAGGCGATGGAGGACTCCATCAGCACACCGGTGATCAGGACGCGCTTGCCCTCGAGAATTCCGCTCATGGTGATCAGTGACCCATTCCCAGTCCGCCGTCAACGGGGATGACGGCTCCAGTGATGTACGAGGCGTCGTCCGAGGCGAGGAACCGCACCGTCGCGGCGATCTCCTCCGGCTGCGCGTAACGACCGAGCGGCACCTGCTTCACGATGCCCTCACGCTGCTCGTCGGTGAGCACCTTGGTCATGTCGGTGTCGACGAAACCGGGCGCGACGACGTTGAAGGTGATGTTGCGCGAGCCCAGCTCACGGGCGAGGGAGCGCGCGAAGCCGACCAGCGCGGCCTTGGAGGCGGCGTAATTGGCCTGGCCGGGGCCGCCGAAGAGCCCGACGACCGACGAGATGAGCACCACGCGGCCCTTCTTGGCGCGCAGCATGCCGCGGTTGGCGCGCTTGACCACGCGGAAGGTGCCGGTGAGGTTGGTGTCGATGACCGAGGTGAAGTCCTCCTCGGACATGCGCATCAGGAGCTGGTCCTTGGTGATGCCGGCGTTGGCGATCAGCACCTCGACCGGACCGTGCTCGGCCTCGATCTCCTTGTAGGCCTGCTCCACCTGCTCGGTGTCGGTGATGTCGCACTTGACGGCCAGGAAGCCGGCCGGCGGCTCTCCAGAGCGGTATGTGATCGCGACCTTGTCGCCGGCGTCGGCGAAAGCGCGGGCGATGGCGAGGCCGATGCCCCGGTTGCCTCCGGTGACGAGAACCGAGCGGCTCAACGGATCACCCTTTCGATAGGTGTCTGACACACCCGCCCGACCAGCTGGATGACAGGCGGCTTCCCCGAAAACCTATCGGTCGCGTCCCGACCGGGGACATTCGGGCACCCACAGTGGCGTACGGCGGTGACTGTCGGGTCTCTACAGAAAGATGCCGACTCCAGCCGGAAACGTGTGGTCCAGCGGCCCGCCCGCGCGAAATGATCGGGCCGACAGGCCACGACAGCAGGGAGACCTCCGTGCCTCATACGATCGATGAAGCCTTCACGGCGCTTCCGCTACGCGCCCTCGCGGACGCCGCGCTGGCACGCGCGCGTGCGCTCGGCGCCGAGCACGCGGACTTCCGCTTCGAGCGGGTGCGCAGCGCGTCCTGGCGCCTGCGGGACGCCCGGCTCGCCGGGTCCTCGGACACCACCGACCTCGGTTACGCGGTGCGGGTGGTGCACGGCGGGACCTGGGGCTTCGCGTCGGGGGTGGATCTGACGCTGGACGCCGCCGCCAAGGTCGCGTCGCAGGCGGTGGCGATGGCGAAGCTGTCCGCGCAGGTGATCAAGGCCGCGGGGTCGCAGGAGCGGGTGGAGCTCGCCCACGAGCCCGTACACACCGACAGGACGTGGATCTCGTCGTACGAGATCGACCCGTTCACCGTGCCCGACGAGCAGAAGTCCGGGCTGCTGGCGGACTGGAGCGCGCGGCTGCTGGCGGCGGACGGGGTCAACCATGTGGACGCCTCGCTGCTGACCGTCCACGAGAACAAGTTCTACGCCGACACCGCGGGGACCGTGACCACCCAGCAGCGGGTGCGGCTGCATCCGCAGCTCACCGCCGTGTCGGTCGACGAGTCGAGCGGCGAGTTCGACTCCATGCGCACCATCGCGCCACCGGTCGGACGCGGCTGGGAGTACCTGACCGGCACCGGCTGGGACTGGGAGGGCGAGCTGGAGCGGATCCCGGAGCTGCTCGCCGAGAAGATGCGGGCGCCGAGCGTGGAGGCGGGGCCTTACGACCTCGTCGTCGACCCGTCCAACCTGTGGCTGACGATCCACGAGTCCATCGGTCACGCCACCGAACTGGACCGCGCCCTCGGCTACGAGGCCGCCTACGCCGGCACCTCCTTCGCCACCTTCGACCAGCTCGGCAAGCTCCGGTACGGCTCGGACCTGATGAACGTCACCGGTGACCGCACCGCCGAGCACGGCCTCGCAACGATCGGGTACGACGACGAGGGCGTCGAGGGCCAGTCCTGGGACCTGGTGAAGGACGGCACGCTGGTCGGCTATCAGCTGGACCGGCGGATCGCGAAGCTGACCGGCTTCGAGCGGTCCAACGGGTGCGCGTTCGCCGACTCCCCCGGCCATGTGCCGGTGCAGCGCATGGCCAACGTCTCGCTCCAGCCGGATCCGGCCGGGATGTCGACCGAGGATCTGATCGGCAGCGTCGATCGCGGGATCTACGTCGTCGGCGACCGGTCCTGGTCGATCGACATGCAGCGCTACAACTTCCAGTTCACCGGGCAGCGGTTCTTCAGGATCGAGAACGGGCGGATCACCGGTCAGCTGCGGGACGTGGCCTACCAGGCGACGACCACGGACTTCTGGGGCTCGATGGCGGCGGTGGGCGGTCCGCAGACGTACGTCCTCGGCGGCGCCTTCAACTGCGGCAAGGCCCAGCCGGGGCAGGTCGCGGCGGTCTCGCACGGCTGCCCTTCGGCCCTCTTCAAGGGCGTCAACATCCTCAACACCACGCAGGAGGCCGGTCGATGAGCGCCCGTACGAACAAGCCGCACGAGATCGTCGAGCGGGCTCTTCAGCTGTCGCGGGCCGACGGATGTGTCGTCATCGCCGACGAGCAGTCGACCGCCAATCTGCGCTGGGCGGGCAACGCGCTGACCACGAACGGCGTCACGCGCGGGCGGACGCTCACGGTCGTCGCGACCGTCGACGGCAAGGAGGGCACGGCCTCCGGTGTCGTGTCCCGGTCGGCCGTGACCGTGGACGAGCTGGAACCGCTGGTCCGGGCCGCCGAGGCCGCCGCGCGCGCCGCCGGGCCCGCCGAGGACGCGCAGCCGCTGGTGGCGGACGTACCGGCATCCCCGGACTTCACGGACGCCCCGGGCGAGACGTCGTCCACGGTGTTCGCCGACTTCGCCCCGGCACTCGGCGAGGCGTTCGCACGCGCGCGTGCCGGCGGGCGGGAGCTGTACGGCTTCGCCAACCACGAGATGGTGTCGACGTATGTGGGCACGTCCACCGGGCTGCGGCTGCGGCACGACCAGCCCAACGGGACGTTGGAGCTGAACGCCAAGTCGCCGGACCGCACCCGCTCGGCGTGGGCGGGCCGCTCGACGCGGGACTTCAAGGACGTGGACCCGACCGCGCTCGACGCCGAGCTGGCCGTACGCCTCGGCTGGGCCGAGCGGCGCCTGGAGCTGCCGGCCGGCCGGTACGAGACGCTGCTGCCGCCGACCGCCGTGGCCGACCTGTTGATCTACCAGTTCTGGTCGGCGTCGGGGCGGGACGCGGCCGAGGGCCGGACCGTGTTCGCCAAGCCGGGCGGCGCGACGCGCCTCGGCGAGAAGCTGAGCGAACTGCCGCTGACGCTGCGCAGCGATCCGAACGAGCCGGGCCTGGAGTCCGCGCCCTTCGTGATCGCGCACTCCTCCGGGGGCGATCAGTCGGTGTTCGACAACGGGCTGCCGCTCGCGGCCACCGAGTGGGTGCGCGAGGGCGAGCTGAAGCACCTGACGACCAGCCGGCACAGCGCGGGGCTGACCGGCCTGCCGCTCGCTCCGGCCATCGACAACCTGATCCTGGACGGCGGCGAGGACCGCTCGATCGAGGAGATGGTCGCGAACACCGAGCGCGGGCTGCTGCTGACCTGCCTGTGGTACATCCGCGAGGTCGATCCGGCGACACTGCTGCTCACCGGCCTGACCCGGGACGGGGTGTACCTCGTCGAGAACGGCGAGGTGACCGGCGAGGTCAACAACTTCCGGTTCAACGAGTCGCCGGTCGATCTGCTGGGGCGGGCGAGCGAGGCCGGGCGCACGGAGAAGACGCTGCCCAGGGAGTGGGGCGACTACTTCACCAGGGCCGCGATGCCGGCGCTGCGCGTCCCCGATTTCAACATGAGCTCTGTCAGTCAGGGCGTATAACCTCGTAGTCGGCTGTCACCCGACTGCCCGAGATCATCAAGGAGACACGAGAACCGTGACGGACATCGTCGACGAGCTGAAGTGGCGCGGCGTGATCGCCCTGTCCACTGACGAGGACGCATTGCGCAAGGCGCTCGCGGACGGTCCCGTCACGTTCTATTGCGGTTTCGACCCGACCGCGGCCAGCCTGCACGTCGGCCACCTCGTCCAGGTCCTCACGATGCGCCGCCTCCAGCAGGCGGGCCTGCGCCCGCTGGCGCTGGTCGGCGGCGCGACGGGCCAGATCGGCGACCCGCGCCCGACGGCCGAGCGCACGCTGAACGACCCGGAGACGGTCGCGAACTGGGTGACCCGGCTGCGCGGCCAGATCGAGCCGTTCCTGTCCTTCGAGGGCGACAACGCCGCGGTGATGGTGAACAACCTGGACTGGACGGCCGGCATGTCGGCCATCGAGTTCCTGCGGGACATCGGCAAGCACTTCCGCGTCAACAAGATGCTCACCAAGGACTCCGTCGCGCGTCGGCTCCAGTCCGAAGAGGGCATCAGCTACACGGAGTTCAGCTACCAGCTGCTCCAGGGCATGGACTTCCTGGAGCTGTACCGGCGGCACGGCTGCACGCTCCAGCAGGGCGGCAGCGACCAGTGGGGCAACCTCACGGCGGGCCTGGACCTGATCCACCGGCTGGAGCCGCACGCGGGCGTGCACGCGCTGGCGACGCCGCTGATGACGAAGGCGGACGGCACCAAGTTCGGCAAGACCGAGGGCGGTGCCATCTGGCTCGACCCGGAGATGACGACGCCGTACGCGTTCTACCAGTTCTGGCTGAACGCGGACGACCGGGACATCGCGAACTACATGCGCATCCTGTCCTTCAAGTCCCGTGCGGAACTGGAGGAGCTGGAGAAGCAGACCGAGGAGCGTCCGCATGCGCGGGCCGCGCAGCGCGCGCTGGCCGAGGAGCTGACGACGCTGGTTCACGGCGCCGACCAGACGGCCGCCGTGATCGCCGCGTCCCGCGCGCTCTTCGGGCAGGGCGAGCTGACGGACCTGGACGACCGGACCCTGGCGGCGGCGCTGTCCGAGGTGCCGCATGTCCAGGTCGCCGAGCTCGGCTCGGTGGTCGATCTGTTCGCCGAGGTCGGGCTGGTCGCCAGCAAGTCGGCTGCCCGGCGCACCGTGAAGGAGGGCGGGGCCTACGTGAACAACGTGAAGGTCGCCGGGGAGGACGCGGTGCCCGCCAAGGAGGACCTGCTGCACGGGCGGTGGCTGGTGCTGCGGCGCGGAAAGAAGAACCTGGCTGCGGTCGAGGTCACGGCTGTCTGACCGGACGTACACACAGCGATGGGGGCGGCTTCCGTTGAGGGAGCCGCCCCCGGCATGTCGGAGCTCACGTCTGTTGCATCTTCTTCTTGCCGATCGTCGCCATGTACAGCATGTCGCCCAGGTACACGATGATCACCGCAGCGACGATCTGGAAGATGTGCCGGCTCCAGTCGATGCCGCGGGTGGACTCGACGCCGAAGGCGCGGGCGATGGAGTTGCCGACGATGGCGCCGAGAATGCCGAAGATGGTGGTCAGCCAGAGGGGACTGTGCTGCTTGCCGGGGATGATCAGCTTCGCGAGCAGACCCAGCACGAATCCCACGATGATCGCCCACAACCAGCCCATGGCTGCCTCCTCGTACGGCTCGGGGTGAGCAGTACGCCCAGTCTTGGTCCGGCCCTGGTACGCCGCATGCCGGGGACGGCCGTACGCGTTACGGCTCACGGCGTTCCCCCAGGTGGCAGGGGCCCCGGTCTCGTAGGCGACGGAGTCGAGGCGTAACGTGGGAGATGTCCCGGCCCGGGTCCTCGACCGGGGACGGACGGGTACGGGCCGGGGAGAGTCCGATGCGGGCGGATGGTGGAATGTGATGCGGAAGCTGCACGCGGGCGGCAACACCGAGGTGTTCCGGATCACCGGGGCCCGTGCGGGTCTCCATGACGACGTGCGCGCCCGGCAGCGCCGGTACATCAT
Source organism: Streptomyces sp. NBC_01092 (assembly GCF_045039535.1). Classification (NCBI taxonomy): domain Bacteria; kingdom Bacillati; phylum Actinomycetota; class Actinomycetes; order Kitasatosporales; family Streptomycetaceae; genus Streptomyces; species Streptomyces sp. NBC_01092. The sequence goes on from NZ_CP108659.1 coordinate 2,583,633, forward strand.
CTCGATGTCGGTCCGTACGGTGTCGGTGATCCTCGCGGCCACGCTCTGGAACGTCGAACGGCACGTCGCGATCGTGGCGTTGGTGCTCGGGGCGATCCTGCCGTACATCGCCGTGGTGATCGCCAACGCGGGGCGGGAGAATGCGCCGTCCTTGCCGTCGACGTTCGTGACCGCACATGTGCGGCCGATGATCACGCCGCCGCGGACGAACGACGGTTTCGCGGAATCCGTCCCGGAAGATGTAGCGGGCGACTCCGCGCCGGGCGAACAAAGGAAACCGCACGACGGGGCGTGATCCCGCGGACCCTTTCCCTCCGGAAGCCGACTCCAAGCCAAGCTCAGGAAAAGCTCAGATCAATAGTGTTGTTCCGGTGCCGGGCGGCGGGTTACCCGTGACATACTTCGTAGGCGCTCCGCATCCCCCGTCGGAGCGACGGACCGACGCCGGGCAGCTCCCCCCGTGGCTGCTCGGCGTCGCCTTTTTGTGCGCGACTTGTGAGACGAATCTGTGAGTGACACGCCTGTTTGTTCCGCCAAGGGTTGTCGTGCCGACGCCGTGTGGGTGCTGGCGTGGAACAACCCGAAGATTCACACACCGGAGCGGCGTAAGACGTGGCTCGCCTGCGAGGAGCATCGCGAGCATCTGTCGCAGTTTCTCGGGGTGCGGGGGTTCTTGAAGGACGTTGTCCTGCTGGCGGAGTGGGAAGAGGCCTCTTCAGCCACCGATGGCTGACATCGGCCTGTCCGGCTGGACGAAGCTCGGGTCGTCCAAGCCCGCTCCGGCCTTCTTGCCCCACATCGCCAGACGCCAGATGCGGGCGATCTCCTCGTCGGGGGCGTCGGAGCGCAGCGCCGCTCGCAGGTCCGTCTCCTCCCTGGCGAACAGGCATGTGCGTACCTGACCGTCGGCCGTCAGGCGGGTGCGGTCGCAGGCCGAGCAGAACGGGCGGGTGACGGAGGCGATGACGCCGACGACATGCGGTCCGCCGTCGACCAGCCAGCGCTCCGCCGGGGCCGAGCCGCGCTTCTCCTCGCCCTCGGGGGTCAGCTCGAAGCGGGCGCGCAGGGAGGTCAGGATGTCCCCCGCGGTGATCATGCCGTCGCGCTTCCAGCCGTGCTGGGCGTCCAGGGGCATCTGCTCGATGAAGCGCAGTTCGTAGTCGTGCTCCACAGCCCAGGCCAGCAGGTCCGGGGCCTCGTCCCCGTTAAGACCCGGCATCAGGACCGAGTTGACCTTGACCGGGGTCAGGCCGGCGTCGCGGGCGGCGTCGAGGCCCTCGATGACGTCCTTGTGGCGGTCGCGGCGGGTGAGGGTCTTGAAGACATCGGGGCGCAGGGTGTCCAGGGAGACGTTGACCCGGTCCAGGCCCGCGGCCTTCAGGGCGGCGGCTGTGCGCTTGAGGCCGATGCCGTTCGTCGTCAGGGACATCTGGGGGCGCGGGGCGAGTGCGGCGACCCGCTCGACTATGCCGACCAGGCCGGGCCGCAGCAGGGGCTCGCCGCCGGTGAAGCGGACCTCTTCGATACCGAGGGAGGTGACGGCGATGTCGATCAGGCGGACGATCTCGTCGTCCGTGAGCAGGTCGGGCTTGGCCAGCCACTGGAGGCCCTCTTCGGGCATGCAGTACGTGCACCGCAGATTGCAGCGGTCGGTCAGGGAGACTCTCAGGTCGGTGGCCACTCGGCCGTAGGTGTCGATGAGCACGTGGGCCCCCTCCCTCGTCGCGAACCGGAGTCCTCTTCGGTTACCTGCGAGCCTACGTGACGGCACTGACAGCGACACCGTCCCGATCCGACGACGTACGACGCGGCCGCGTCGTAGGGATCTACGACGCGGCCGCTCGGGGCGTGCCCCGTGGGCGTACTAGTGGGCGCCGGTGCCGGTCAGGGACCGGACCTCCAGCTCCGCGTACTTGCGGGCGTCGGGCTCCTCCTTGGACAGGACCGTGCCGAGCCAGCCCATGAGGAAGCCGAACGGGATGGAGATGATGCCCGGGTTCTTCAGCGGGAACCAGGCGAAGTCGACGTCCGGGAACATCGCCTTCGGGTCTCCGGAGACGACCGGCGAGAACAGCACCAGGCCGACGGCGACGATCAGACCGCCGTAGATCGACCACAGCGCGCCCTGGGTGGTGAACCGCTTCCAGAAGAGGCTGTAGAGGATCGTCGGCAGGTTGGCGGAGGCCGCGACCGCGAAGGCCAGGGCGACCAGGCCGGCGACGTTCAGGTCGCGGGCGAGGGCGCCGAGGAGGATGGAGACGGCGCCGATGCCGATGGTGGCGAGGCGGGCCGCCCGGACTTCCTCCTTCTCGGTGGCCTCTCCCTTTCTGATGACGTTCGCGTAGATGTCGTGGGCGAACGACGAGGACGAGGCCAGGGTCAGACCGGCGACGACCGCGAGGATCGTGGCGAAGGCGACGGCCGAGATGGTGGCGAGCAGGATCGCGCCCCATGCCGAGTCGACGCCGCCGAGATGCAGGGCGAGCAGCGGTGCCGCCGTGTTGCCCGACGGGTTGGAGGCGATGATCTCGTCCTGGGAGATCAGCGCGGCGGCGCCGAAGCCGAGGGCGATGGTCATCAGGTAGAAGCCGCCGATGATGCCGATCGCCCAGTTCACGGACTTACGGGCGGCCTTGGCGTTGGGCACCGTGTAGAAGCGGATCAGGATGTGCGGCAGACCGGCGGTACCGAGGACCAGGGCGATGCCGAGGGAGATGAAGTCCAGCTTGGAGGTGCCGGTGGCGCCGTACTGCAGGCCGGGCTCCAGGAAGGCGGCGCCCTTGCCGCTGTTCTCGGCGGCCTTGCCGAGCAGGTCGGAGATGTTGAAGTTGAACTTCAGCAGCACCAGGAACGTAATCAGGATCGTGCCACCGATGAGCAGCACGGCCTTGACCATCTGGACCCAGGTGGTGCCCTTCATGCCGCCGATGGAGACGTACACGATCATCAGGACGCCGACCAGGGCGACGATGAGGATCTTGCCGGCGTCGGTGGTGATGCCGAGCAGCAGCGAGACCAGGACACCCGCACCGGCCATCTGGGCCAGCAGGTAGAAGATCGACACGACGATCGTGGAGGTGCCGGCGGCCGTGCGCACCGGGCGCTGGCGCATGCGGTACGCGAGGACGTCACCCATCGTGTAGCGGCCGGAGTTCCGCAGCGGCTCGGCTACCAGGAGCAGGGCGACCAGCCAGGCGACCAGGAAGCCGATGGAGTACAGGAAGCCGTCGTAGCCGAAGAGGGCGATGGCGCCCGCGATGCCGAGGAAGGACGCGGCGGACATGTAGTCGCCGGAGACGGCGAGGCCGTTCTGGAAGGCGCTGAAAGAGCGGCCGCCCGCGTAGAAGTCGGCGGCGTCCTTGGTCTGGCGGCCCGCCCAGACGGTGATGAAGAGGGTCGCGACCACGAAGCACGCGAACAGCGTGATGATCAGCGGCCGGTGCTCGCTGGCCTCGTTGGCGGCAAGCTGCACATGGGTCATCGCGGGGCTCATGCGCCGCCCTCCATACGGGTCTTGATGGCCTCGGCCTTGGGGTCGAGCTTCGCGCCGGCGTGGCGCGAGTACCACCAGGCGATGAGGAACGTGGTGACGAACTGGGCGATACCGAAGACGAACGCGACGTTGATGTTGCCGAACAGCTTGGTGCCCATGAAGTCGCCCGCGTAGTTGGAGAGCAGGACGTACAGCAGGTACCAGACGATGAAGGCGACGGTCAGCGGAAAGGCGAAGGAGCGGTAGGAGCGGCGCAGTTCACCGAACTCCGCGCTCTCGTGCACCTCGACGAACTCCTCGGGGGTGGGGAGTTTGTGTTGTTCTTTCGAGGGGGGCGGTGCGTCGGTTGCCACGGAGTCTCCTCGCGTTGCGGGCGCTGTTGCGACAGTGGACGGGGACGGTTGGGCGGTCGGGGACGGTTCGGGTGCGGACATGGCGGCTCTGTTCCTCGCAGTGATGCGGATCACTTGAACCGGCTGGCGATGTTAGGGCCCCGGCGCGTGATCCAACAGGGGGCTCGATCGTGCTCGCGCCTCCTGTCCAAGGTCACGGCGCCACGCGAGGACCGGTTCAACTCCCCGGGCTTCTTTCCGAAGTCGCCTCGGCCGGATTGCTGGCCAGGAGGTTCAGGGATAGCTTCGCCCCAGCACCACTCGTCATGTACCTGCCCGAGCGGCCACATCGCGGCTCGGGCGGTTCCTGTTCCGGATGATGTGGAGATCCCATGGCTCATCTGCGGTCCAGACGCCGACTCGGCCTCGCTGTCCCGCTCGTTCTGTCGCTGACCGCCTCGCTCGGCTTCCTGCCGACGGCGGCTTCGGCGGCACCCCCCACGGAGCCCGTCGCGCAGGCCGTGGACGGGCCCTCGCTGGCTTATGTCGTCAACACCAGGCCGGACCGCCGCACGATCGGGTCAGTGCGCAAAGCGATCGAGGCGGCCGGGGGGACCGTCGTGATCGCGTACGACAGGATCGGCGTGATCGTCGTCCATTCGGCGCACCCCGACTTCGCCGAGGTGATGCGTGGGGTGCGCGGGGTCCAGTCGGCGGGTGTGACGCGTACGACGCCCCTGACCGCCGCCGGGACGACGGACGAGGGCCCCGTCCAGCTCCTGACGGAGCAGCAGGCCGCGAGGACCGCCCGCGCCTCGGACGCGGCGGGCGACGGCGAACCGCTCGAGGCCGACCAGTGGAACCTGCGCGCCATCGGCGCCGACCGGGCCGCGAAGATCAACCCGGGCAGCCCCAAGGTGACCGTCGCCGTCATCGACAACGGCGTCGACGACACCCACCCCGACCTCGCCCCGAACTTCTCCGCATCCCAGTCCGCGAACTGTGCCGGCGGCAAGGCGGACACCGGCGCGGGCGCCTGGCGGCCGTACACGAGCACCGACGCCCACGGCACGCACGTCGCGGGCGAGATCGCCGCGCCCCGCAACGGCGTCGGCATCGCGGGCGTCGCGCCCGGCGTGAAGGTCTCCGCCATCAAGGTGAGCGACCCCGTCAACGGCCTCTACTACCCCGAAAGCGTCGTGTGCGCCTTCGTGTTCGCCGCCGACCACGGGGTGGAGATCACGAACAACAGCTACTACGTCGACCCGTGGCTCTACAACTGCGTGGACGACCCGGACCAGCGCGCGATCGTCGACGCCGTCAACCGGGCCCAGCTGTACGCCCAGCGCAAGGGCACCCTCAACCTCGCCTCGGCCGGCAACTCCAACCACGACCTGGACTCCGACGCGCTCGTCGACGACAGCAGCCCCGACGACTCGACCCCCGTCGAGCGCACCATCGACCCGCACAAGTGCTTCGACGTGCCGACCCAGCTGCCGGGCATCGTCACGGTCAGCGCGACCGGCGTGAAGAACCTCAAGTCGTACTACTCCTCGTACGGTTACGGCGTCGTCGACATCGCGGCCCCCGGCGGCGACCGGCTGTACCAGATCCCCGACACCCCGTCGAAGAACGGCCGCATCCTGGCCACCCTCCCGAACGGCCAGTACGGCTATCTCCAGGGCACGTCGATGGCCTCCCCGCACGCCGCGGGCGTGGCCGCGCTGCTGAAGTCCCGCTATCCGTACGCGACTCCGGACCAGCTGCAGGCGCTGCTGAAGGCGCAGGCGGACAACCCGGGCTGCCCGGAGTCGTACGACCAGAACGGCGACGGCACGCCGGACGCGGTGTGCGTGGGCGGCAAGCGGGTCAACGGCTTCTACGGGTTCGGGATCGTCAACGCCCTGGACGCCGTTGACTGAGGCAAGTAGTGCATAGTGCAGTCATGACTGCACTCGGTACTGCCTGGTCCGCGGTGGGCGGCGACCCCGTCCTGCTCCCGCGGGTGTCGACGGTGGTGCGGGAGGGCGCGCTTTCCGCGCGTCTTCCCGTACGGGAGTTGGCGCGCGCCTGCGTGGGCGCGTGCGCGCTGGCCGCCGCCGAGCTGGGGGCGCGGCGGGCAGGGCTCGCCGAGGTGCCTCAGGTGCGGCTGGACGACGGGGCGATCGCCACGGCGTTCGTGAGTGAGCGGCATCTGCTGGTCGACGGGCGCGCGCCGGTCTGGTTCGCGCCGCTGTCCAAGTTCTGGCGGACGGCGGACGGATGGGTGCGCACGCACGCGAACTATCCGCATCACCGGGCCGGGCTGCTGGCCGCGCTGGGGGTGCCGCAGGAGGATCCGGACGCCGTCGGGGCGGCCCTCGCCGAGCGGTCCTCGCACGAGGTGGAGCAGGCCGTGTACGCGGCCGGCGGGCTGGCCGTGGCACTGCGCACGCCGAAGGAGTGGGCAGCGCACGAGCAGGCGGCAGCGGTGGCCCTGCGGCCGCTCGTCGAGCAGGAACGGCTGGACACGGCACGCGCGCGTGCGCTCCCGCCGCTCGACGGCACTCCCCTGCTGCCCGCCGCCGGAGTGCGCGTGCTGGATCTGACGCGGGTCATCGCGGGACCGGTCGCCACCCGCACCCTCGCGCTGCTCGGCGCGGACGTGCTGCGGGTGGACGCGCCGCAGCTGCCCGAACTGGCGGACCAGCACGCCGACACGGGCTTCGGGAAGCGCTCGGCGACGCTGGACCTGGTGGCCGACCGGGCCGCCTTCGAGGAGCTGCTCGCGACGGCGGACGTCGTCGTCACCGGGTACCGGCCCGGCGCCCTGGACCGGTTCGGACTGTCGCCCCAGGCGCTGGCCGAGCGTCGGCCGGGGCTGGTCGTGGCGCAGTTGTCGGCTTGGGGGGCGTACGGGCCGTGGGGCGGGCGGCGCGGCTTCGACAGCCTTGTGCAGGTCGCCACCGGGATCGCCGCCACCGAGGGTTCGGCCGAGCGCCCCGGCGCCCTGCCCGCGCAGGCCCTCGACCACGGGACGGGGTATCTGCTGGCGGCGGCCGTGCTGCGGGCGCTGACCGAGCAGCGGGAGGAGGGGCACGGGCGGTGCGTACGGCTGGCGCTGGCGCGCACGGCGCTGTGGCTGACGGAGGGGATCCGGCCGGGCCCGCGGGGTGACGTGGCGTACGAGGCGCCCGACGGCTGGCTCGGCGAGCGGGACAGCGCGCTCGGGCGGCTGCGATACGCCCTGCCGCCGGTGTCGTTCGAGGGCGGTCCCGGCGGCTGGACGCGAGCGCCCGGGGTGTGGGGCGCGGATCCGGCGCGGTGGGGCTGAGCGGCGGTGACGCCGAAGCCGTACTCAGGGGCGGAATGCCGTACCGCCACTTCTATCCGGGCACTTGCCCGTCTCTGTGCTGGTTTGTGAAGATCTTGAGGTGACGTTGACAGGATCCTCCCCGGACGTGGCCGACGGGAGCACGCCGCAGCCGCGCCTGGGCATGGCGCGGGCCGTCGCCGTTCTCGCCCTCGTGGCGCTGGCGGCGCTGATCCCGCTGCTCGGGCCGTCGGCCGCGCTGCACGGCACCGGGGAGGCCGCCGCGCCCGGCACGGGCGGCATCGCGCTGCTGCGGGCGGTGCTGTTCGCGGCGCTGTGCGTGCCGTTGGGGGAACTGTTCGTGAACCGGCTGGCCCGGTCCGTGCCCGGCGCGCCCGCGACGCGGCCCCGCAGCTGGGCGCCGTACGCGGCCGCCGTCGGCTTCGTCGCCGCCCTCGGGCTGGCCTCGGTCGTCTCCACCGGCAACCTCGTGCCGCACAGCCCCGCCGACCTCGACATCGGCGGCCTGTACGCCTCGCGCGACGGCAAGCTCGCGCTGCTGGAGGTCAACGCCTTCGCCGCGGCCGGCCTGTGCGCCCTCTCGCGCCGGCCGGCCTCCCAACTCTGGCCGCTGGCCGCCGTGGTGGTCGCCGAGGCGCTGCGCGCTCACCCCACCAACGAATACAGCCCGCTGCTCGGCTCGGGTCTGACGCTGGTGCATCTGGCCTGCGCGTCGCTGTGGGTGGGCGGACTGCTGCACGCCCTGCGGGCCCTGCGCGGGTGGGGTGCCGGGGAGGCGGGCGCGGCGCTGTTGGGTCTCTACGCGCGCGTGGCGGCCGTACTGCTGGCCGCCCTCACCGCGACAGGGGTGTGGAGTGCGCTGCGCCGGATGCCGTCGGACACGATCCTGGACCAGCTCACGGGGACGGCGTACGGGCGTGCCCTGCTGGCCAAGGTGCTGGTCGTGGTGGTCGTGGCCGCGCTCGCCCTGTGGGCGCGGATCCGGCTGCGCCGCGCGGCCGACCCGCTGACCGCCTGCTCCCCCGCACGGGCCGAGGTCGTCGCCCTGGCGGTGGTGGTCGCGCTGTCGGGGCTGCTGACGGCGCTGCCGGTGCCGATCCGCTGGTGAACCGTCAGTTGGCGACCAGGACCTTGAGCGCGGTCCGCTCGTCCATCGCCTTGTAACCGGCGGGGACCTCCTCCAGACCGACCGTCAGGTCGAAGACCGGCGAGGGGTCGATCGTGCCGTCCAGGACGTCGGGCAGCAGCTCGGGGATGTAGGTGCGGACCGGCGCGACACCGCCGCGCAGCGCGATGTTCCCGTCGAACATGACGTCGAGGTCGAGCCCGGTGCCACTGCCGTGCGGCACTCCGACGAAGCCGATGGCGCCGCCGTCGCGGGTGATGTTGACGGCCGTCCGCATGGACTGTTCGGTGCCGACGGCCTCGACGACGGCGTGCGCGCCCTGCCCGCGCGTGAGTTCGCGTACGGCCTCCACGGCCGCGTCCCCGCGTTCGGCGACGACGTCCGTGGCGCCGAAGCGGAGCGCGATGTCGGTGCGGACCTGGTGGCGGCCGAGCGCGATGATCCGCTCGGCACCGAGCCGCTTGGCGGCGAGCACCGCGCACAGCCCGACGGCGCCGTCCCCGACGACCGCGACCGTGGCGCCCGGCCGGGCGCCGGCGCCGAGCGCGGCGTGGTGGCCGGTGCCCAGGACGTCGGACAGCGTCAGCAGGGCGGACAGCAGATGGTCGTCGGAGGCCGCGTCCTTCGGGAGCTGGACGAGGGTCGCGTCGGCGAAGGGGACGCGCACGGCCTCGCCCTGGCCGCCGTCGGAGCCGACGGAGCCCCAGAAGCCGCCGTGCTCGCAGGACGTGGTGAGGCCCTCACGGCAGTAGTCGCAGACGCCGTCGGACCACATGAAGGGCGCGACGACGAGGTCGCCCCGCTTCACCCCGGCGACCTCGGAGCCGGTCTCCTCGACGAGGCCGAGGAACTCGTGGCCGATGCGCTGACCCGGCTGCCGGGCCGCCTCGCCGCGGTACGCCCACAGGTCGCTGCCGCAGATGCAGGCCAGCAGCACCCGGACCACGGCGTCGGTGGGCCGGCGCACCACGGGGTCGGGCACGTCCTGCACGCGCATGTCGAAGGGGGCGTGAATGGTGGTGGCGCGCATGGCGAGGATCCTTCTCGTCTTTCGTCGTACGTGCGCCCAGGGGGTGGTCGGGCGCGCATCTCACCGTACGTCGAGGTCGGGATCCGGCGCGCTTCGAGGTACCGGTATCGCTCCTGAGCTGCGGAAACCGTCCCGTGGCAGTCGGCTCGCAGGCCCGGGGCGCTACGCCCCCGCCAGGTCCAGCAGCGACCCGGCCGCGTAGGTGACCCCCATGGCGAGCGCGCCGCCCGCCACATTGCGCAGCACCGCCCGGGCCCAGGGCGCCGAGCCCAGCCGGGCGCTGCTCCAGCCGGTCAGGGTGAGCGCGGCCAGGACGGAGACGACGGTGACCGTCAGCCGCCACTGCGCCGGCGGCAGCACCATGGCCAGCAGCGGCAGCAGCGCCCCGGCCGTGAACGCCAGGAAGCTCGCCCATGCCGCGTGCCACGGGTTGGCCAGCCGGTCGGGGTCGATTCCGAGCTCCACGCGCGCGTGCGCCTTGAGTGCGTCACGCTCCGTCAGCTGGACCGCGGCCTCCACGGCCACGTGCCGGGACAGCCCCCGCCGCTCCAGCAGTTGCGCCAGCTCCTCCAGCTCCGCCTCCGGCTGCTCCCGCAACTCCCGCTTCTCCTGGGCGAGCGCGGCCTTCTCCGAGTCGCGCTGCGTGGACACCGAGACGTACTCCCCCGCCGCCATCGACATCGACCCGGCGAGCAGCCCCGCCAGCCCGGCCGTGAGCAGGGCCGAGCGGTCGCCGGTCGCCCCGGCCACGCCGACGACGAGGCCCGCGGTCGACACGATGCCGTCGTTCGCCCCGAGCACGGCCGCCCGAAGCCAGTTCAGCCGCTCCCCCAGCGCGCCGCCGTGAGGTTCGCCATGCGTTGGTTCGGTCATATGCGGAGGATCGCACCGCGCGGGGCATCGCGGACGTACCGACGCTCCCCGCGGGCGGCGGGCTCACCGGCGTACGGCAACACCAGGTGCCCGTCGCGGGGTTGACGTTCCCGCGTTCGCATGGCTCGAACAGGCAGGCGGGGCAAGGCACCTGACGGTGAGGACTGTCAGTGGCGGCCCGTATCCTCAATGACCATGCTCGAAGACCGTACGACCGCAGCATCCGCCCCCACAGCGTGGCCGGCCGCGTATCCCCAGGGGTACGCGGTCGTTGACGTGGAGACCACCGGCCTGGCCCGGGACGACCGGATAATCTCCGCGGCCGTGTACCGGCTGGACGCGCGCGGCGAGGTCGAGGACCACTGGTACACGCTGGTCAACCCGGAGCGCGACCCGGGCCCGGTCTGGATCCACGGTCTGACGAGCGACGTACTCGAAGCGGCGCCCCTTTTCCCGGACATCGCCGAGGAGTTCTCGGCCCGGCTCGACGGCCGGGTGCTCGTGGCGCACAACGCGGTCTTCGACTGGCAGATGATCGCGCGGGAGTACGCGCGCGCGGAGCGCGAGGCCCCGGTGCGGCAGCGGCTGTGCACCATCGCGCTGTCGAAGGAGCTGGGGCTGCCGCTGCCCAACCACAAGCTGGAGTCGCTGGCGGCGCACTTCGGTGTCGTCCAGCAGCGGGCGCACCACGCTCTGGACGACGCGCGCGTGCTGGCGGAGGCGTTCCGGCCGAGCCTGCGGGCCGCGGCGGCGGACAGCGTGCGGCTGCCGCTCCAGGAGTGCCGGCCGCTGACCGAGTGGCGGGACACGGCCGCGCCCCGGATCGGGCAGCAGGCGGGAGGCTCCGGGGGCTACGGCTCGTATCGGCCGACCAGTTGGCGCCCGTCCCGCAAAAGGCCCATGTGCCCCCATCCCAACCCAGGCCGCTACGAAGACGGCAAGAGGCTCAAACAGGGCATGCGGGTGGCTTTCTCCGGGGACACGTCGATCGAGCGCGATCTGCTGGAGGACCGCGCGGTCGAGGCCGGGCTGCATGTGTCGACGAGCCTGTCCCGGCTGACCAGCCTGCTCGTCACGAACGACCCGGACTCGAACACCTCGAAGGTGGTCAAGGCCCGGCAGTTCGGCACACCGGTGGTGGACGAGGCGGCCTTCGGGCAGCTCCTGCGGGACGTGGAGCCGGCGTCGGAGCCGTGACCGTACGGACGGGTGATTACCGGGCGACTCGCCCGGAGCCCTCTCGCCCGCGCCCCGGTGACCGCTCACCCTGTGGCGCATGGCGACATGTGAAGTCTGTGGCAACGACTACGGCATGACCTTCGAGGTGCACGCGCAGGGCGTGGTGCACGTCTTCGACTGCTTCTCCTGTGCGATCCACCGCATGGCACCCATCTGCGAGCACTGCCGTGTGCAGATCATCGGGCAGGGCGTCGAGGTCGACGGTCACTGGTTCTGCGGCGCCCACTGCGCTCGCGCGGAGGGAAAGGTGGGGATCGTCGACAAGGTGTGACCCGGTACCCGCCTGAAAGCGCCCCACGACCGAGTTGTACGGTCGTGGGGTGTACCGCTTCCTGTTGTCCCGGCAGTGGGTGATCCTCACGCTGGTCGCCCTGATCCTCATCCCCACGATGATCCGGCTGGGCTTCTGGCAGATGCACCGCTACGACGAGCGCAGCGCCCGCAATCAGCTGGTCGCCGACGCCCTGGAGGCGAAGCCGGTACCGGTGGAGAAGCTGACGTCCCCGGGGCACACGGTCACCTCCAAGGAGCGGTATCGCACCGTGACCGCGCAGGGCCGGTTCGACACCGACCGGGAGGTCGTGGTCAGGCGGCGCGTCAACGCCGACGAGGAGGTCGGCTTCCACGTACTCACGCCCCTCGTGCTGACGGACGGCAAGGTGCTGCTGGTCAACCGTGGCTGGATTCCCGCCGACGGTCCGAGCCAGACGGCCTTCCCCAAGGTCCCCGCCGCGCCGAGCGGCACCGTCACGGTCACCGGGCGGCTGATGCCGGACGAGACGACCGAGGCGAGCGGCATCAAGAACCTCAAGGGCCTGCCCGACCGGCAGGTCATGCTGATCAACAGCGAGCGGGAGGCCGGGCGCCTCGACGCCGACGTACTCGGCGGCTACGTCGTCCAGACGGCACCGGAGCCCAAGGGCGACACACCGGAACTGATCGGCAAGCCCGGCAACGAGAACGCTCCGCTGAATTACGCGTACGCCCTTCAGTGGTGGCTGTTCGCGGCCGGCGTTCCCATCGGGTGGGTGGTCCTGGCCCGCCGGGAGGCGCGGGAGCGGGCGGCGGCAGCGGCAGCGGCGCCGGAGGAGACGGAGTCGGCGCCGGCCTCCGTCTAGCGTCCACGACCGGGCCGCTCTCACGTGCGGCGACCGGTCAGCTGGTCGCGCCAGTAGCGGAAGGTACGTTCCGGCTGGGGCAGCAGATCCCACGGGTGGCGGGTCATGTGGCACCCGATGCGCTGGAAGACGGGGCGCGGGCCGACCGGACGAAGGCACGATGGACCAGGGCGTCACCGTCGTCGGGCCGGTCGGCGACCCATCTCTCGGAGACCACGGGCGGAGCAGTTCAGCCACGGGTTCCCATGCGGGGCTTGTGCGGCCCGCTCCGAGGCCGTGGAGTTGTTGGGTGGGGCGGAGTTCGCGGAGGGTTCTGTGCAGGGGGCGTCGTCGAGTTCGGGGCGGATGAGCAGGGAGGGGCGGCGTTTCAGCATTTGGGTCTATTTGTCGCCGTCGGGGTTCGGCTTCGCGGGCGGCTGCGGGTGGTTCGTGGTTGCTCGCGCAGTTTCCCGCGCCCCTTGAGGTACGTCCGCTGCACGTCCCTAAGGGGCGCGGGGAACTGCGCGACCAGCCACAGACGACCCGCAGCCGGCCCCCGGCATCAACAGCAGCGGCCCTCCGGTCGGCCCTCCCGGTGCAGCAGGCTCAGTACGTCCATCAGCTCACGTACGTACCAGCGCACCCAGCGCGCCGCCCTCATGACCGGACCCCCACCAGCGGCTCGCCCTGGGGCTCGGGTACGTCGATGCGGGACTCGACGTACGGTGCCTCGGTCGTCGGCAGTGGTCCCGCCGCTCGGACCGCGCGGACGCACACCACCGCGCAGTTGACCAGGACCGTGAGGACCAGCAGGAGGAAGATCGCCATGAGCACGCCGTCGACGGTGTTGTTGAGCACGATGGTGTGCATGTCGTCCATGTTCGTGGCGCCCGGCAGCAGCTGGCCGTCCTCGATGGCCTGCGCGTACTTGTCGCGCAGGGCGAAGAAGCCGATCGCCGGGTTGTCGGAGAAGATCTTCTGCCAGCCCGCGGTGAAGGTGACGGCCACGTCCCAGGCCAGCGGGATGCCGGTCACCCAGGCCCAGCGGAGCTTGCCCGACTTGATCAGCACGGTGGTGGTGACGGCCAGGGCGACGGCGGCCAGCAGCTGGTTGGCGATGCCGAACAGCGGGAACAGCTGCTTGATGCCGCCGAGCGGGTCGGTGACACCGGCGTAGAGGAAGTAGCCCCACGCGCCGACGACCAGGGCGCTGGTGATCCAGATGCCGGGCTTCCAGGTGACGCGGCCGATCGGTTTCCAGACGTTGCCGAGCATGTCCTGGAGCATGAAGCGGCCGACGCGCGTGCCGGCGTCCACTGTGGTCAGGATGAACAGCGCCTCGAACATGATCGCGAAGTGGTACCAGAAGGCCTTCATCCCGGCACCGCCGATCACCCCGGCGAAAATCTCCGACATGCCCACGGCGAGAGTGGGCGCCCCGCCGGAGCGGCCGACCAGCGTCTCCTCCTCGACCGCCTTGGCCGCCGCGGTGAGCTGATCCGGAGTGATGGTGAAGCCGAGGTTCTTCACGGCTTCGGCGGCGCTGTCCACGGTCGGGCCGAGCAGCGCCGCCGGGGAGTTCATGGCGTAGAACAGGCCGGGTTCGAGCACACAGGCGGCGATCAGGGCCATGACGGCGACGAAGGACTCCGTGAGCATGGAGCCGTAGCCGATCAGCCGGACCTGGGACTCCTTCTGGATCAGCTTCGGCGTGGTGCCGGAGGAGACCAGGGCGTGGAAGCCGGACAGGGCGCCGCAGGCGATGGTGATGAAGAGGAAGGGGAAGAGGGAACCGGCGAACACCGGGCCCGCGCCGGTCGAGGCGAACTCCGTCACCGCATCGGTCTTGAGGTTCGGGGCGGCGATCACCACGCCGACGGCCATCAGGGCGATGGTGCCGACCTTCATGAAGGTCGACAGGTAGTCGCGGGGTGCAAGGAGCATCCAGACCGGCAGCACGGAGGCGACGAAGCCGTAGCCGACCAGGCAGAAGACCAGGGTCTCGGGGCTCCAGACGAAGTACTCGGCGAGTGCGGAGTCCTGGATCCAGCCGCCGCCGAGGATGGCGAGCAGCAGCAGCGCGACGCCGATGAAGCTGGTCTCCACGACCCGGCCGGGCCGCAGATAGCGCAGGTAGAAGCCCATGAACAGGGCGATCGGGATGGTCATGGAGACCGAGAAGGTGCCCCACGCGGACTCGGCGAGGGCGTTGACGACGACCATCGCCAGCACCGCGAGCAGGATGATCATGATGGCGAAGACGCCGATCAGCGCGGCGGCGCCGCCCACCTTGCCGATCTCGTCCCGCGCCATCTGGCCGAGGCTCTTGCCGTCCCGGCGCATGGACAGGAACAGCACGATCATGTCCTGCACGGCGCCGGCGAAGATCACGCCCGCGATGATCCAGACGGTGCCCGGCAGATAGCCCATCTGCGCGGCCAGCACCGGGCCGACCAGCGGGCCGGCGCCGGCGATGGCGGCGAAGTGGTGGCCGAACAGCACCCGCTTGTCGGTGGGGTGGTAGTCGACCCCGTCCTCCAGGCGTTCGGCCGGGGTCGCGCGGGTGTCGTCGACCTGGAGGACCCGCCGGGCGATGAAGCGCGAGTAGAAGCGGTAGGCGATCGCGTACGAGCCGAGGGCGGCCACGACCAGCCAGACGGCGGAGATCTCCTCACCCCGGGACAGGGCGAGCACGGCCCAGCCGAGGGCGCCGAGGAGGGCCACGGCACTCCAGATCGCCACCGACCTGGGCGACATTCGTGATTTCTCCGGCGCTCTGCGTTCGGATTCGGGCATGGCTGAGTTGGGCATGGCGGCTCCTGACCTGAAGCAAAGTAGGTGCGCAAAAGGGACGTACGGCTCAGCGCTCTCGATGTCGGTCCGTCAGCGCGTACGCGGCGAGCAGGCAGAGGCCGCACCCCGGCACCCAGGCGAGCTGGTACCAGTAGAAGAACGGCGTCCCCGCCAGCCGCGGCTCGGCACCGGCGTACCAGGGGACCCACAGCAGCCCCGCCGCGGGCGCGAGAAGCAGGACGGCGATCGCGACGCGCCGTAGCCGGTGATGACCGGTCCGTGCCATGACCTGCGCTCCTCTCCCGCTCGCTGTCGGTCTGTGCAAGAGTTGCCCACTCCCCGGAACCGGTTGACAGCGAAATTCCGGGAAATTTCCCGCCGGTTTCCTGTCCTCCGTTCCGGCTGTTCGCGCAACTCTCGCGCGAGGGCACAGGCACACCAAGGACGGTGACCCATGGCCGACGGCGCCATGACCGCGACGTTCCTCGCCGTGATCGGCGGAGCGTCGCTGCTCGCCGTCACCGCGCGGCGTCTGCGGCCCAGCGACCGGCTGCCGTCCCTGGAGGGCTGGGCGCTGGCCGACCGCAGCCTCGGACCGCTGTGGACCTGGCTGCTGCTCGGCGGGACGATCTTCACCGCCTACACCTTCGCCGCCATACCGGGCCTTGCGTACGGCAGCGGCGCGCCCGCCTTCTTCGCCGTGCCGTACACGGTGATCGTCTGCCCGCTGGCCTTCGTGCTGCTGACCCGGCTGTGGAGCGTGGCCCGCCGGCACGGCTATGTCACGGCGGCGGACTTCGTGCGCGGCCGCTACGGTTCGGCGCCGCTGGCCCTGGTGGTCGCGCTGACCGGGATCCTCGCGACGATGCCGTATCTGGCACTGCAACTGCTCGGGATCAGGGCGGTGCTGACGGCCGGGGGCGTGTATCCGCGGGGTGCGGCCGGTGATCTGGTGATGGTGGCGCTGTTCGCGGGGCTGGCCGTGGCCACGTACCGGCACGGGCTGCGCGCGCCCACCGTGATCTCCGCGCTCAAGGCCGTGGCCGTCTTCGTCTCGCTGACCGCGGTGACCTGGCTGGTCCTCGACCGGCTCGGCGGCCCGGGTGCCGTCTTCGACGGTGCCGCCGAGCGCCTGGGCGGCCCGGCCCTGCTCCTCACGCCCGAGCAGCAGCCCGCCTACGCCACCCTCGCCCTCGGCTCGGCGCTCGCCCTGCTGATGTACCCGCACGTGCTCACCGCCGGTTTCGCCGCCGACGGCCCGCGCACGCTGCGCAAGGTGGCCGTGGCGCTGCCCGCCTGGACCGGGCTGCTCGCCCTCTTCGGCTTCCTCGGCATCGCGGCCCTCGCGACGGGCGTGCGCGCCCCTGAGGGCGGCGCCGAGGCGGCCGTACCGATGCTGGTCGACCGGCTGATGCCGGCGCCGCTGGCCGGGCTGGTGTTCGGCGCGATCACCGTGGGGGCGATGGTCCCGGCGGCGGTGATGTCGATCGCGGCCGCCACGAGCTTCGTACGCAATGTGTATGTCGAGTACGTCCAGCCGACGGCCACGCCCAAGCGGCAGGTGCGTATCGCCAAGGCGGTGTCGCTCACCGCGAAGGTGGGCGCGGTGGCGTTCGTGTTCGGGCTGCGCGACCAGGACGCCATCAACCTCCAGCTCCTCGGCGGGGTCTGGATCCTGCAGATCTTCCCGGCCGTGGTGATCGGGCTGTTCACCGCGCGGCTGCATCCGCGGGCGCTGTTCGCGGGATGGGCCGTGGGGATGGTGGCGGGCACCTGCATGGTCGTCCGGGAGGGGTTCTCGTCGGTCGTGCCGCTGGGCTCCGGGCCGGAGATCTACGCCGGGCTCGCCGCCCTGCTGCTCAATCTGACCGTCGCCGTGGCCACGACCGCGGTGCTGAGCCGCCTCGGCGTCCCGCGCGGCGCCGATCTGACCGACCTGCCGTCACGCCTGAGCGTCAGGCGGCGTCCCGAGACGGGAGCGAACAAGCCGTGAGACAGCTGAGACGCGAAGCCGGTGCGGTACCTGCCGTACCCCTCACCCCCTCGGTGAGCGACCCGGCGGACGTGGAGCGCGAGGCCGGCCTTGCCCGCCTGTTCGAGCTGCACTACTCCTCGATGCTGCGCCTCGCGGTGCTGCTCGGCGCCGACGATCCGGAGAACGTGGTCGCGGAGGCCTACTACCAGATCTACCGGAAGTGGCGCCGCCTGCGGGACGCCGAGGCGGCGGAGGCCTATCTGCGTTCCACCGTGTGCAATCTGACGCGGATGCGGATCCGGCATCTCCAAGTGGCGCGCAAGCACGTCGAGAAGCCCGCCGACGAGCTCGTCGCCTCCGCCGAGAGTGCCGCGCTGCTGCGCGACGACCAGCGCGTCCTGATCGACGCGCTCCAGCAGCTGCCCGCCCGGCAGCGCGAGGCGCTGGTGCTGCGGCACTGGCTCGGACTGAAGGAGAGCGAGATAGCCGCGGCCATGGGGATCTCCTGCGGATCCGTCAAGACCCATACGGCACGCGGCCTCGCCGCCCTGACCCAGGCGATGGAGGCCCGGCGATGACGCACCGAGATGCGACTCCGTCGCGTGGCACCACTGAGGACCGCACCGAGCAGGAGCTGCGCCAGGCGCTCTCCGCGCTCGCCGACGGGGTACAGGCCGCGCCCGACGCCTATCGCACGGCGCGCGGCGCATGGCTGCGCCGCGAACGCCGGCGCCGGCTGGTCCTCGCCGTCCTCGTCGCGGTCGTGTTCGCCCTGGCCACACTGATCGGACTGTGGGTCCTCAACCACACCCCGGCGGAACCCGGCGTCATCTTCTCCGGCACCGGTTCACCCGCGGCGACGTCACTCCCCCGGCCCCACCCCTGATTGGCCCACCCGCCGTCGGGGAACCCGCAATTGCGTGCACCCGCGCATCGAGGACTACGCCCTGATCAGTGACGAGCAGACGGCTGCCCTGATCGGCAGGGACGGCTCGGTCGACTGGCTGTGTCTGCCCCGGTTCGACTCGGCCGCCTGTTTCGCCAGGCTCCTCGGCGACGAGGACAACGGCCACTGGCGCATCGCCCCCAAGCACGCGGAGGGCTCCTGCACGCGCCGCGCCTACCGCCCGGACACGCTGGTGCTGGACACCGAGTGGGAGAGCGACGAGGGCGCGATCCGCGTCACCGACCTGATGCCCCAACGCGACCGCGCCCCCGAACTCGTGCGCATCGTGGAGGGGCTGAGCGGCCGGGTCACCGTGCGCTGCACCCTGCGGCTGCGCTTCGGCTACGGCTCGATCGTGCCCTGGGTGCGCAAGTCCCACGGCCACCGGGTGGCCATCGCCGGCCCGGACTCGGTCTGGCTGCGCAGCGACCCCGCGGTGCAGACCTGGGGCGAGGACTTCAGCACGCTCTCGGAGTTCACCGTCGAGGCGGGCGAGACGGTCGCGTTCGTCCTCACCTGGCACCCCTCGCACGAGCCGCGCCCACCGCTCATCGACCCGTACAAGGCACTGCACAGCAGCATCCGGGACTGGCACAAATGGGTGGGGCACTGCCACTACGAGGGCCCCTACCGCGACACCGTCATCCGCTCCCTGATCACCCTCAAGGCCCTCACCTACCGGCCGACCGGCGGCATCGTCGCCGCCCCCACCACCTCGCTCCCGGAGGAGCTGGGGGGCGTGCGCAACTGGGACTACCGCTACTGCTGGCTGCGCGACTCCACCCTCACCCTGAACGTGGGCCTGTCGATGGGCTACCGGCTGGAGGCCGAGGCCTGGCGCGACTGGCTGCTGCGCGCGGTCGCCGGCGACCCGGCCGACCTCCAGATCATGTACGGCATCGCGGGCGAGCGCCGGCTGCCCGAGTTCGAGGTGCCGTGGCTGTGCGGATTCGCGGGCTCCGCCCCCGTACGCATCGGCAACCAGGCCGTGGAACAGCTCCAGTTGGACGTGTACGGCGAGGTCATGGACACGCTGGCGCTGGCGCGGGACGCGGGGCTGCCGACCAAGCCGCACATGTGGGCCATCCAGGTCGCCCTCGTCGAGTGGCTGCGCTCGCACTGGCGCCGGCCCGACGAGGGGCTGTGGGAGGTGCGCGGCGGCCGACGCCACTTCGTGCACTCGAAGGTGATGGTGTGGGTGGCCGCGGACCGGGCGGTGCGCACCCTGGAGCGGAACCCGCAGCTGGAGGGCGACCTGAGCGGCTGGCGGGAGTTCCGCGACGAGGTCCACCGCGAGGTGATCGAGCAGGGCTACGACCCCGAGCGCAACACCTTCACTCAGTCCTACGGCTCCCGGGAACTGGACGCCGCGCTGCTGCTCATCCCGCGCGTCGGCTTCCTGCCGCCCGAGGACCCGCGCGTCATCGGCACCATCGACGCGATCCGCACCGAGCTCAGCCACCGGGGCTTCCTGCTGCGCTACAGCACCGACGAGACGGCCGTCGACGGGCTGACGGGCAGCGAGGGCACGTTCCTGGCCTGCTCGTTCTGGCTCGCGGAGGCGCTGCACATGACGGGCCGTACGCACGAGGCACGCGAACTCTTCGACCGGCTGGTGGCGCTCACCAACGACGTGGGCCTGCTGGCCGAGGAGTACGACCCCGTCTCCGGCCGCCAACTCGGCAACTTCCCGCAGGCCTTCAGCCACATCGGCCTGGTGAACACGGCCCTCGCCCTGTTCGGGGCCGAGGGGGCAGGATAGGGGCCATGGATCTTGGACTGAAGGACCGGGTGTACGTCGTCACGGGGGCCACTCGTGGGCTGGGCAACGCGGCGGCGCGTGAGCTGGTGGCCGACGGGGCGAAGGTCGTGGTGACCGGCCGGGACGAGAAGCGGGTCGCCGACGCGGCGGCCGAACTGGGGCCGAACGCGGTCGGGGTGGCCGTCGGCAACGCCGAGCCGGACGCCGCGGCCCGGCTCATCGCCGCCGCCCGCGACGCCTTCGGCGGGTTCGACGGCATCCTGGTGAGCGTCGGCGGGCCGCCGGCCGGGTTCGTCGCGGACAACACGGACGAGCAGTGGCAGGCGGCGTTCGACTCGGTGTTCCTCGGCGCGGTGCGGCTCGCCCGGGCCGCGGCGGCGGAGCTCGACGAGGGCGGCGTGATCGGGTTCGTGCTGTCGGGGTCGGTGCACGAGCCGATTCCCGGGCTGACCATTTCGAACGGGCTGCGGCCCGGGCTCGCCGGGTTCGCCAAGTCACTCGCGGACGAGCTGGGGCCGCGGGGGATCCGGGTGGTCGGGTTGCTGCCGGCCCGTATCGACACGGACCGGGTGCGGGAGCTGGACGGACTGTCGGCGGACCCGGAGGCCACCCGGGCCGCGAACGCGGCGCGCATTCCGTTGCGGCGGTACGGCTACCCGGAGGAGTTCGGACGCGCGGCGGCGTTCCTGCTGTCGCCGGCCGCGTCCTATCTGACGGGGATCATGCTGCCGGTGGACGGCGGGATGCGGCACGGGTTCTGAGCTTGCTCTTCAGACCCTCACCACGGCACGACTCCGTTGTCGTCGAACATCTGCCCAGTGGGGCCGTCGTCGGGAAGACCCGCCAGCCGGATGGCGATCGCCGCGCCCTGCTCAGGGGTCTGAGTACCGCTGAAACCGTTGAGGTCGGTGGCCACGTAGCCGGGGCAGGCGTTGTTGATCAGGATGTCGGTGCCGCTCAGCTCCTTGGCGTACTGGAGGGTGACGGCGTTGAGGTAGGTCTTCGTCGGCGCGTACCCCCCGCTGATCCCTCCGAGGTCGACACCGGGCGTGCTCTGCAGGGCCAGAGAGCCGACATGGCTGGACTGGTTGACGATCCGCGGGTGTGCCGACCGGCGCAGCAGCGGCAGCATCGCGTTGGTGACCCGGATGACGCCGAAAACGTTGGTCTCCACCAACCGCCGCACGGTCTCCAGGTCGAGGGTCGTGGGCTCCTCCGGCCAACCGCCCGCGACACCGGCGTTGTTGACCAGCACGTCAAGGCGTCCCGCTCGCTCCTCGATCAGCCGCGCCGCGGCGGTCACGCTCGCGTCGTCGGTCACGTCCAGGGTCACGCCGAACGCGTCGGCACCTGCCGCGCGCAGTTTCGCCACGGCGTCCTTCCCGCGGCCCTCGTCCCGGGCGCCGACACCGACGCTCCAGCCAAGTGCGCCCAGCCCGGCCGCGATCTCGTACCCGATTCCCTTGTTCGCGCCGGTGACCAGCGCGATGGTCTTCTTGCTCATGACAGCGAGCATGGCCGCGCCTCGGCCAGGCACCAACACCACTTCGGTGACGTACTCATACCCGGGCGACATGAATCGACCGTCTGCCGAAGTACGGTGCGTGCATGGAAATACGCGAGCTGCGCTACTTCGTCGCCCTCGCCGAGGAACTGCACTTCGGCAGGGCCGCCCAGCGTCTGGAGATGGCCCAGCCGCCCCTGTCCCGCGCGATCGCCCGGCTCGAACGGCAGCTCGGGGTCAAGCTGTTGGAGCGCACCACCCGCAAGGTCTCACTCACCGAAGCCGGGGCCGTACTGCTGGC
This sequence comes from Streptomyces sp. NBC_01092, assembly GCF_045039535.1. NCBI lineage: Bacteria > Bacillati > Actinomycetota > Actinomycetes > Kitasatosporales > Streptomycetaceae > Streptomyces > Streptomyces sp. NBC_01092. Next base: position 2,605,417 of record NZ_CP108659.1, read on the forward strand.
CGAAGGGCGCGCGATCCTCGGCGCGGTGACGGCAGCCGAGCGGCGTACCCAGCAGGCTGCGCAAAGGCGCCCCCGCCTCGTCCTCGCCGTCAAATCCGGCACCGCCGGCGAGTTGCTGGCCAAACTGCTCGACGCCTACCGCGCGGAGCCCGGCGCGGCCACCGTCGATCTGCTGCTCTGCGAGGCGCACCAGCAACAGACATTGCTGCAGGACGGGCAGGCCGACGTGGCTCTGCTGCACTTGCCGTTCGATTCAACGGCCGGACTCGACAGCGAAACCCTGTACGCCGAGGGGCAGGTGGCGATCCTGCCCGCCTCGCATCCACTCGCCGGCCGCTCCGAGATCCGGATGGCCGAGGTCACCGCACTGCCGGAACTCCCGATGGCTCGCTGGCCCGATCCCGACGGCACGTACCCGCAGGGGCCAGGGGCCGAGGTACGGAACCTGACACAGCTCTTCCAGCTGATCGCGCTCGGCCGTACCACCGCGATCATGCCCGAGTCCGCCGGCACCGACCTGCGCCGGGATCTCGCCGCCGTGCCGGTCCTGGACGCTCCACCCGTGACCACGGTGATCGCGTGGCCGTCGCACAGCCGACGTCGCGCGGTCGCCGACCTGATCCGCGTGGCCACACAGAGCTGAGCGGCCGGTCAACTGACCCTTTCGGCACCGTGCTTGACGCCCTTCAGACGGACCTCCGTCGGCAGTGCCGCGAGGCCCGCCGAGGTGCGGGCGTGCGCGAGGGCCTGGGTGGTGAGGTCGTTCAGCGCCGTCCCCGGGTCGACATGGGGTGCCAGCAGGAGCCGTACCCGGGTCTCCGGAGTGCTGCGCCGGCCCGTCAGGTGGACGTGGGCGCGTTGGACACCCTCCAGGCCCGCCGCCTCGCTCGCCAGCACGCTCTCCAGGGCCCGGCCCCGCAGCAGTGCGCCCTCGCCGTCCCCGGTGTCCACCAGGACCTCCGCCAGGCGGCGCCGGCGCAGCTCCGCGGTCAGCCACCACAGGGCGAGCAGGACCAGGACGGCCAGTACGGCGATGACCGTCGGCCACCACCAGCCGTCGTCCCGCCAGTGCGTGCGCTCGGCGTCGCTGAGCAGGACGTCGTGCCGGTCGTCGTGGATCCACCAGGACGGAGCCGGGGCTCCCAGTCCCACGGCGAGCACCGAGCCGCCGAGCACGAACAGCACCAGTCCGACCAGCCCGATCAGCACGCGGTTGACCACCCTGAGCACGGCCCTCACCCCTTCCGTCCGAGCCGGCGTACATGCACCGACAGCGCGGGCGGGCGGGACAGCCCGAGGCCCCTGATCGCGTCGGCGAGCGTGGCGTCCAGGTCGGCGCGTACGTCGTCCAGGTCGCGGAAGTGCGAGACCGCGCGGACGTCGGCCCGCCCCCGCCCCATCCGCACCCGTACCGACTGGACCCCGGAGATCTCCATGGCCCGGTCGCGCAGGACCAGGGCGGCCAGGTCGCGGTGGAGTCCGGCGCGTACGTCGGTGTGGGTGCGGCGCATCGGCAGCACCTGCCGCAGGCCGGGCGTGGCGGCCAGGACGAGCAGCCAGAGGCCGAGGACGGCGACGACACCCGCCCCGACCAGGACCCAGATGTCGTCGAGGGGGCGCTCGGCGAGCTGGTGGGCCAGTCCCCGGCGCCAGCGCATCCCGGGCCGGTCGGCCCGCACGGCCGCGATGTCGTACAGGAAGACGCCCGCGAGGAACAGCAGCACGAGTGCAATGATCGCGGCCGGGATCCGGCGGGCCGACCAGAAGCGGCGCTCGCGTCCGCCGTCGCCGTCGAGTGCGGTCGGCGGCTCGTAGTCCGCCGCCGACGCCGACTGGTCGAGTGGCTCGGGTCCGGTCTCCTTCTCCAGGACCGGGAGTCGTTGCGTGGTGCCCTCGGACCCCTGGGACTCGCTCATCGCGTCCTCCCCTGTGCCGCGCCCTGTCCGGGCGCCGGGTGCAGCCGCTCCACGTGCACGGCGACCTCCGGCACCTCCATGCCCACCAACGCGCCTACCCGCTCCACGACCCGCCGACGCACGGCCGCGCACCGGGAGCCGATGTCGGTGGGGTATTCGAGCTCGACATGGACGCGGACCCGGGCCGCGTCGACGGTGGTCCCCTGCGCGGCCTGGGGACGCACGACGACATGGGCGTAGGGCCGGGCGGCGTCCTCGGGAAGCGGCCCCACGGCCTCGCGCGCCGCCTGGGAGGCGATCTTCGCGACGACCCGGTCGGCGATCCGGGTCGACCCGCGCTCACCGGCCAGGACGACGGTGGCAGGTCTGCCTGTTTCCGTGGCCTGCGCGCTCACGGACGTCACCGCCGGTCGCGTCGGCCGTCACGCGGGCGGAAGAAGTCGCCGAGTTCGTAGTCCCCCTCCAGGAACCGGCCGACGCCGAACCCGATCGCGCCCAGCGCCGCCACCAGCAGGAAGGCGCCGAACCCGCCGAAGTACCCGGCGAAGCCCAACACCATGCCGGCGATCATGCCGAGCAAGGCCTTGCTCATGGTGCACTCCGTTCGGTTGTCGGTGGCGCCGGTGCCTCACCGGATCCGGATGTCACTGGAGCCGCGACTCCGGCTCTTCATCCTCTTCCTCGGGAAGCTTCACATCACTCACCGCGATGTTGACCTCGACGACTTCGAGTCCCGTCATCCGCTCGACGGCGGCGACCACGTTCTCCCGAACGGCCCGTGCCACGTCGCCGATCGACACGCCGTAGTCGACGACGATCTCCAGGTCGAGCGCGGTCTGCACCTCGCCGACCTCGACCTTGACGCCGCGGGTCACGGATTTCGCCGTGCCGGGCACCCGTTCCCGTACGGCGCCGAAGGTACGGCTCATCCCGCTGCCCATCGCGTGCACACCGACCACGTCGCGGGCCGCCATGCCGGCGATCTTCTCGACCACGCCGTCGGCGATGGTGGTCCGCCCGCGGCCGGCCGGGTCCCCGCCGCCGCGCTTGGTGGTCCTGCGCGCCGACGCCACGCTCGACGCGGTCTCCTCAGGGTTCTGCGTCCGGTTCTGCTCCATGTCGGTCATCGCCGTACGTCCCTTTCGGTTTGTCGTTCCCTTGACCACCGTAAGCGCGGTTGCCGCACTACGCTCCGGGGATGCGGCAGGCTGGAGGAATGACGACGGCGGACGGGTGGACGCAGGGAGTGCGGCGGCATCAGGTGGGGCTCGGAAGGCTGCTGCCGTTGGGCGGAGCGCACGACGGCGTGTGGATCTCCGAGGAGGCGGCCGAGGCGGTACTGCGGCGCGCGGCCATGGTCATGCGCGGGGTACGCCTCGACGCACTGCGGATCGTGCTCAGCGACCCGGAGCACGCCAGCGAGGCCGCCGTACTGCCACCGCCGAGCGCGCTGCCGCCGGGCCCGCTGCGGGTGACGGCCGACTTCGCGGCGACGGCGGCCGAGCCGCTGCCGGCGACGGCGGACCGGCTGCGCGCCCTGCTGGCCGCGGCGGCGACGGAACGCCTCGGGCTGAAGGTGACCGAGGTGGATCTGAGGGTGACGGCCCTGCTCGACGAGGACGCCGAACCCGCTTCCGTACGGCAGCCGGAGCCGGCACAGGCTGCCGAGCCCGGGACCGGCGACGAGGAGCGCGTCACCGCCGCGGCCCTGGCGGTCCCGGGGGTGAGTGAACTGACCGGCGCCCTGGGCGGGTTGGGGCAGGCGGTGCACATCGAGACGCGGCACGGCACGGCCGTACTGCCGCACCGGCATGTGCGCGTGGAGATCGCGGTGAGCGGGGACCACCGGGCCCTGGACGTGGCCCGGGAGGTCCGCAAGAGGGTGCGCACGGCGTTGGCGGATCATCCGACGGTGGCCGTGCTGGTGACGGCCGTCGGCTGACCGGCCGGCGGCCCGAACAGTCAGGCGAAGTCCCTGCGGATCGGCAGCGCCGCCCAGGGGCGCGGCGAACCGCGCGACCGGCCATGCCGGCCCCGCGGACAAGCGACGACATCACCCGGCACTGCCGGCGGACCGCTATTCGCCGAGGCCGGCCAGGTCCCGCAGCCGTCGCGCCTGCGCGGCCCGCTCGGCACCGCGCTGCTCGTCGTACGTGCGGTCCAGGGCACCACGGATCAGCGCCTTGGTCTCGACGACGGCGTCGCGCGGCGCGGCCACGATCGCCCCCGCCAGATCGCGTACGGCGTCGTCGAGCTGGTCGGCGGGCACCGCGAGGTTGGCGAGTCCGCTGTTCACAGCTTCCTCGGCCAGCACGAATCGCCCCGTCACACAGATCTCCAGCGCGCGGCCGTAGCCGACCAGCCCGACGAGCGGATTCGTGCCCGTCAGGTCCGGCACCAGCCCGAGGCTGGTCTCGCGCATGGCGAACTGCACGTCGTCGGCGACGACGCGCATGTCACAGGCGAGCGCGAGCTGGAAGCCCGCCCCGATGGCGTAGCCCTGCACGGCGGCGATGGACACGAGGTCGTTACGCCGCCACCAGGTGAAACCCTCCTGGAACTCGGCGATGGCAGCGTCGAGTTCACCGTCGCTGCTGCGCGCGAGATCCATGAACGAGGTCTCGCCCTCGATCCCCTCGGGCGTGAACATCTGCCGGTCGAGTCCGGCGGAGAAGGCCTTGCCCTCGCCGCGCAGCACAACGACCCGCACATTGCCCGGCAGAACCCGCCCGGCCTCGGCGAGCGTCCGCCACATGGCGGGGCTCTGTGCATTGCGCTTGGCCGGGTCGGTCAGCGTCACCGTGGCGATCGCGCCGTCGACGGTGAGCCGTACGCCGTTCTTGTCGAGCAGGGGAGCGAAGTCCTGGTCGGGCGAAGCCATGGGGTGCCTCCGATGCGTGCGGTCATCGCGGGATGCCCGGAGGGCATCCACTAAGTGACTGCACAGTAACCACCCGGTCGATCAGAGAACCGACCGGGTGGCCACCATCGAAGCCGATGGGCCGCCCGGGCTCAGGACGACGCGGCCTTTTTGCCCCGCGTCGCCCCGCCACGCCCACGGAGCGTGACGCCCGATTCGCTGAGCATCCGGTGTACGAAGCCATACGAGCGACCGGTTTCCTCGGCCAGCGCCCGAATGCTCGCACCGGAGTCGTACTTCTTCTTCAGGTCTGCCGCGAGCTTGTCGCGCGCGGCGCCGGTTACCCGGCTGCCCTTCTTCAGAGTCTCGGCCACCCGTGCCTCCTCATGGGAAGTGCGCTCTGGTCTCCTCATGATCACCCCTCCGGGGCTTCATGGCCACCCATTCGGCAAGGTCCGTGAGACATGGTTTTGACGACAGGAGCACATCCCCACATGCGGAATCTCAAATTCCGCAGTGTGGCGTCCGTACGGCCGAACGGGTTCTTTTACGAAGTACCAGGTCAGCGTCGTGCCGCGGCCGAGCCCTTGTCGATAAAGGAAACGGCCGCGAAATCGATGTAGCACACACCTCGGTACGAGGAGATCTCACACAGATGATGGATCACCGATGGGCCGAATGATCCATAGCCCGTTGATCACGCATTCGATCAAGCGAGGGCGACGAGATCCGCGTAGTCGGCGCCCCACAGGTCCTCGACGCCGTCCGGCAGCAGAATGATCCGCTCCGGCTGGAGCGCCTCGACGGCGCCCTCGTCGTGGGTGACGAGGACGACGGCGCCCTTGTAGGTGCGCAGCGCGCCGAGGATCTCCTCGCGGCTGGCCGGGTCGAGGTTGTTGGTGGGCTCGTCGAGCAGGAGGACGTTCGCCGACGACACCACGAGGGTGGCGAGGGCGAGCCGGGTCTTCTCGCCGCCGGAGAGGACACCGGCGGGCTTGTCGACGTCGTCGCCGGAGAACAGGAACGAGCCGAGCGTCTTGCGGATCTCGACCAGGTCCAGGTCGGGGGAGGCGGAGCGCATGTTCTCCAGGACCGTGCGCTCCGGGTCGAGGGTCTCGTGCTCCTGCGCGTAGTAGCCGAGCTTGAGGCCGTGGCCCTCGATCACCTCGCCGGTGTCGGGCTTCTCGACGCCGCCGAGGAGGCGCAGGAGGGTGGTCTTGCCGGCGCCGTTGAGGCCGAGGATGACGACCCGGGAGCCCTTGTCGATGGCCAGGTCGACGTCGGTGAAGATCTCCAGCGAGCCGTACGACTTCGACAGGCCCTCGGCGGTCAGCGGGGTCTTGCCGCAGGGCGCGGGGTCCGGGAAGCGGAGCTTGGCGACCTTGTCGGAGACGCGGACCGCCTCGAGGCCGGCGAGCAGTCGGTCGGCGCGCTTCGCCATGTTCTGCGCGGCGACGGTCTTGGTGGCCTTGGCGCGCATCTTGTCGGCCTGCGAGTGCAGCGCGGCGGCCTTCTTCTCGGCGTTCTGCCGCTCGCGCTTGCGGCGCTTCTCGTCGGCCTCGCGCTGCTGCTGGTAGAGCTTCCAGCCCATGTTGTAGACGTCGATCTGGGCGCGGTTGGCGTCCAGGTAGAACACCTTGTTCACGACCGTCTCGACCAGGTCGACGTCGTGGGAGATCACGATGAAGCCGCCGCGGTAGGTCTTGAGGTAGTCGCGCAGCCAGACGATCGAGTCGGCGTCCAGGTGGTTGGTCGGCTCGTCGAGCAGGAGCGTGTCCGCGTCGGAGAACAGGATGCGGGCGAGCTCGATACGGCGGCGCTGACCGCCGGAGAGCGTGTGCAGCGGCTGGCCGAGCACTCGGTCGGGCAGGTTGAGCGCGGCGGCGATGGTGGCGGCCTCGGCCTCGGCGGAGTACCCGCCCTTGGTGAGGAACTCGGTCTCCTGGCGCTCGTACTGCCTGAGCGCCTTCTCGCGGGTGGCGCCCTGGCCGCCCGCGATGCGCTGTTCGTTGTCGCGCATCTTGCGGATCAGTACGTCCAGACCGCGCGCGGACAGGACGCGGTCGCGGGCGAGGACGTCGAGGTCGCCGGTGCGGGGGTCCTGGGGGAGGTAGCCGACCTCGCCGGAGCGGGTGATGTTGCCTGCGGCGGGGATGCCGTCGCCGGCGAGGCACTTGGTGAGGGTGGTCTTGCCGGCGCCGTTACGACCGACCAGGCCGATGCGGTCGCCCTTGGCGACGCGGAAGGTCGCGGACTCGATGAGGACGCGCGCACCGGCGCGCAGCTCGATACCGGAGGCGGAGATCACGGACAGACTCCAAGGCGGGGGAAGGTGGCGGGATGGGCGGCTGAGGACGTTCCCGCCGTCTAATGCGCGAGGAGAATGGCCATGAGGCCAGTCTAACGGGGCCGTGCAACCACTTTTTCTGGGATCGGGTGTGCGGACCGGGCCGCCCGCCCGTCCAGGGCACGTCGGGGCAGGACTGGGCCATGAGGGGCGTCCTGCCGTGATGTTCGGCACGTGCGGTCCACGGCAAGGTGCCGGGGCCTCTTCCCCGTTCGGCAGTTCGGCCGGAGTCGCGGGCGCTGCTCACGAGCCGTTGTCAGTGGTCGCTGCAAGACTGGGCAGCGGCTCGAAATCCGGTCGAGGGTCGGCGGTCGCCGGCTGTGGACCACGGCGATTGATCACAAAGGGGTGATCGGCATGGCAGGCACGAGCGGCGGGCGTCCGACTATCTATCCGACGCTGCGGTACGCGGACGCGAAGGCGGCGATCAAGCAGCTCACGGAGGCCTTCGGGTTCACGGAGCTCGCGGTGTACGAGGGCGAGGACGGCTCGGTGGCGCACGCCGAGCTGGTGCAGGGCAACGGCGCGGTGATGCTGGGTTCGAAGGGCACCGGCAGCACCTTCGACAAGGCGATGCGGGAGGGCACGACGGGGGTGTACGTCGTCGTGGACGATGTCGACGCACACCACCGGCGGGCCGTGGAGCACGGCGCGGAGATCCTGATGCCCCCGACGGACCAGGACTACGGCTCGCGGGACTACATGGCCCGGGACCTGGAGGGCAATGTGTGGAGCTTCGGCACGTACGCCCCCGAGATCAAGGGCTGAGCGCCGGTCCGGCTCAGCTCCCCCCGGTGTGCACCTGGAAGGCGGCGCGGCGCACGGCTTTCGCGAGGGCCGGGTCGGGGTGCGCGGCGGCGAGCGCGACCAGGACCTGAACGGTGCGGGGGTGTCCGACGGCGCGCACCTCGGTGAGGAGCGCGGGCACGGTCGGCTGGACCGCGGACTCCAGGTGCCGTACGAGCATCGGGGCCTCGCCGTGGTCGGCGACGGCGGCGGCGGTGTCGACCCACAGCCAGGTGGCCTCTTCCCGGGTGAGCACCTCATGGGCGTCCTCGGGGTCGACGCCGTCGTGCTCGGCGAGCCACAGCAGGGCGTACGGCCGCAGGGTGGGCTCGTCGACGACGGCGTGTACGTCGGGCTCGGCGGGGGCGCCGACGACGCGCAGCGCCTCGAAGGCGAGGCCGCGCAGGAGGGCGTCGTCGCCGCGGGCGGCGCCGAGGAGTTCGGTGACGGCGCTGCCGACGGGGCGGGCGGCGAGCCAGGCGCGGTACTCGTCGCGGGCGGCGTTCGGGCGGAGCTGGGCGCAGCCGCGGAGCATGTCCTCGGCCGCCTGCTCGATGTTCCCGGCGGGGCTCTGGGCGGCGACGCAGATCTGCTCCAGCTTGACCCAGACCGCCCAGCTGCCCAGCGGGGTGAGCGTGGCCTGTCCGTCGCCGCAGGTGAGGGCGCCGACGGAGGTGAGGGCGTGCAGGGCCCAGTCGAGGAGCGGGGCGAGGGGGGTGTCCTCGACGGCGGCCGAGATGCCGGCCGGGGCGACGACCGGCTCGGGCTGCGGCCCGTAGGCGATCTCGCATCTCTCGGTGCGCAGCTCCATGACGCGCTGCTCCAGCAGGTCCAGGAGCTGCTCGACGGGGACGGGCCCGGCGGACAGCTGGAGGAAGGAGAGCACCTGGGGCAGGGCCGAGACGACGTCGGCGACGGCACCGTGTTCGAGGTCGTCGGGTTCGGGGTGGGCGAGCGACCAGGCGTCGAAGAGAGCGACCCAGCCACGCAGGACGGCGCTGTCGTCGCGGTCCCAGGCGCGCAGCCGCCAGCCGGGGCGGGCGCTGTCGCCGTGCACCTCGACGAGACCGGCGAGCCGCGCGGTGTCCCAGTCGGCGCGCACCTGAGCCACGGTCAGGCCCAGGTCACCGGCGGCCCGTTCGGCGGTCGCGTCGGAGAGGGTGCCTTGGCCGTCGGAGTGCGTGCCGCCCCGGCCGGGGCTCAGTGCGGTGTCGGCCCAGTGGGCTACGCGGGCCGCGGCGGCCAGACCCGAGCGAGCCATTCTGGCCAGCTCGGCGCGGGCCGGTGTGCCCTCCGGGGGGCGCGGTGCGGGGCGGCGTGGGCGCCGCTGGTTCACAGCTCTGGGGGCGGCGGCCAGGGGTCGCGGGCGGACGAGTCGAAGCCTGGAGTCGCGCGGGATACGGGACGTCACGGGTGCAGTCTTCCGGTTGACGGTCCGAAAACCCAAACGGAATGTCACGAGGGGCGACGGGGATGGCCAACGCACGGGGTCCGGCGAGCGGCTGAGGACCGATAACAGGCCACTGGTACGGGCTTAAACGGAATCTGTCCGACCGGTGCGGAAGGGGGTGTCGCCGAGGGGGGTGACGGGAGGCGGAGGGACGGCCGCACAGGCGACGCGCCGGCAGTCCGGGCCGCCGCGCACCGAGGGACGTCACATGAGCGGCGTCATGAAGCGGCGCAGGGACTCCTCGTAGGACTCGGGGTCGGCGTTCCACATGGCCGCGTGGGGGGCTCGATCGACCCGCTGGAGGGTCACCAGGTTGGGGTGGGCGTCGGCGAGACGGCGGGAGAGGGCCCAGGGCGCCACCCGGTCGTCGGGGCCGTGGAAGACCAGCGTCGGCACCGTCAGGGGGGCGAGGGCCTGGCCGTCGGCGTTCAGGCCGGTGCGGCCCTGTGCCGCGCGGACCGCGAGCGGCAGCAGCGCGCTCGGCGTGTGCCGGGCGGTGGCGAGGGCGCGCAGGGTGGCCTCCCAGCTGAGCACCGGGGAGTCCAGCACGAGGCCGGAGATCCGGTCGCGCAGCCCCGAGCGCGCGGCGGCGCGCAGCGCCATCGTCGCGCCGGTGGACCAGCCGAGCAGGACGAGTTGCTTGGCGCCGTACCGCACGGCGTAGCGCATCGCCGCGTCCAGGTCCCGCCACTCGGTCTCGCCGAGGTGGTTCAGGCCGTCCGACGGGCGGGGTGCGCCGAGGTCGCCGCGGTAGCCGAGGGCGAGGACCGGGAAGTGGCGGCCGCTCAGGAACTCCATGACGTTCATGGCGTGTTCGCGGGTGGTGCCGAGGCCGTGCACGGCGATGACCCAGGTGTCCCGTGCGGCGGGGACGAACCATGCGGGCAGGGAGCCGAGTTCGCCGGGGATGTCGACGTCGGCGTGGTCGAGACCGAGGGCGGCGCTCGGGTTGCCGACGTGCACGTTCGGGGTGAGCCAGACGCTGTCGCCGGGCTTGAGTGTGCCGTGGGTGACGCGTTCGAGTCGGCGTACGACGGTGTCGGCGGAGTGCCTCGCCGCGGCGAGGACGGGGCCGACGACCGCGTGCGAGCCGTCGCCGGAGAGGCCGTAGATGCCGGGGCGCAGGGAGGCCAGATGGCGGGTGAGCGCGATCTGGCCGGCGGCCGTGGCGTGCACGGTGAGCCGGGGTTCGGTGGGCAGGGGCCTGCCGGCGGGAGCCGTCAGCGCGGCCCCACTGGCGAACCGCCCGGCGGCGACGCTCGCGGCGCCGGCGGCCAGAGCCACGGTGACGGCAGCGGCCGTCGCTTTGACAGTGCGCACCCCTCCAGTGTCCGGGCGGACGGGAGGAGCGGCCAGTGGGAGGGCGACCTGGGGTGAGGCCGGGGGTGGGGCGTCCCCGTGCCGGGAGGGGGCTGGGCGGGGGTGGGGCGCGGCCCGGCGCCGGGCGGGTCCACAGGCATCACCCCCGCTGCCCGTACCCCCGCAACCGCTCCCCCACCTCCGCCACCTGCCCCTGCGACAGCAGCGTCGGTGTCAGTCCCGGCACGCTCGACGCCGTCAGCCACACGCGGCACATCCACTCCAGCTGGGCCGTGCGGTCGTAGGCCTGGTCCAGGGTCGTGCCGTAGGCGACCGTGCCGTGGTTCTGGAGGAGGCAGGCGGTGCGGTCGGTGAGGGCACGGAGCATGTTCTCGGCCAACTCATCGGTGCCGTACGTCGCATATGGGGCAACCCGCACCGGCCCGCCGAGCGCCGCGGCCATGTAGTGGATCAGCGGGAGCTCCGGCACCAGCGTCGACACCGCCGTGGCATGGACCGCGTGAGTGTGGACGACGGCGCCGGCGTCCGTGGCGCGGTAGATCGCCAGATGCATCGGCAGCTCGCTCGTCGGCACGAGCGAGCCGAGCACCCGATCCCCAGCCAGGTCGACCCCCGTCACGTCCTCCGGCGACAGCCGGTCGTACGGCACCCCCGACGGCGTGACCAGCACCGTGTCCCCGACCCGCACCGAGAGATTGCCGGACGTGCCCACGACGAGCCCCTCGGAGACGGTCCTGCGTGCCGTCACCACGAGGGCCTCCCAGGCCTCCGTCTCCTCGGGGCGCACACTCCTGCCCCACGCCTCCCCCACTTCCTGTGAGCCCTCCCGTGCATCCCGCTCGCCCCGCTGATCCCGCCGCTCCTCAACCATGCGGCGATCCTGCCAGCCGCCGCGTCGACATGGCGTCAAGTCGCCGCAGGGGCGGCGCACTCTAAGGGGGAACTCCGGCCTCCGGCAGGGCGCACAAGGGGATACACCACCCCCGCCCTCGCCTTGGCCTGAGATCGATCAGCTTTCAACGATCTTCCAGTAGCCTCTGGGGGATTTGTCGCACGCGTAGCCATTCCGGGGGGAAATATGGCCCGTGATCACAAACCGTCCCGCCACCGCTCCCGACTCATAGCGATATCCGTGGCGGCCCTCACCCTCAGCGGAACCGCACTCGCCGAGATCCCGGCGGCGGCCGCGAGCAAGCCCAAGGGGCACGACGTCTCTTCCCATCAGAAGAACGTCAACTGGCAGAGCTCGAAGGCCAAGGGCGCCAGGTTCGTCTACGTCAAGGCGACCGAGTCCCACACCTACCGCAACCCGTACTTCGGCCAGCAGTACAACGGCTCCCGCAACGCGGGCCTGATCCGCGGCGCGTACCATTTCGCGCTGCCGAACAAGTCGTCGGGCAAGACCCAGGCCGCCTTCTTCGTGCGCAACGGCGGCGGCTGGCGGTCGGACGGCTGGACCCTGCCGCCCGCCCTGGACATCGAGTACAACCCGTACGGCAGGCAGAAGTGCTACGGACTGAGCAAGGCGAAGATGGTCAGCTGGATCCAGTCCTTCAGCAACGAGATGAAGCGGCTGACCGGCCGCCGCCCGGTGATCTACACCACCACGCACTGGTGGAACAACTGCACCGGCACCAGCCGCACCTTCGCCTCGAACCACGCGCTGTGGATAGCCCGCTACGACTCCGCGACCGCGGGGGCGCTGCCGGCCGGATGGCGGTACTGGACCCTCTGGCAGTACGACAACGCCAGCGGCAGCCTGCCGGGTGATCAGAATCTCTTCAACGGCTCCATGACCCAGCTGAGGAAGTTCGCCCGAGGCTACTGACCGTGCGGCGCCTGGGCCGCGCGTCGACCGGCGGGGTCGGGGTCACCTCACCCGGCCGCTCCGGACACCGTGCGGCCCACCCCAGTTCACCTTTCGTTCACTCAGGTTACCTACGTTCGTCCAGCCAATGACCTCGAACGATTGCCTGGGTAAATGGAAAACTTCTCGCTGATCCTCGCGATTGTGGTGGTCACCGCACTCGCGTTCGATTTCACGAACGGTTTCCACGACACCGCCAACGCGATGGCCACCACCATCTCGACCGGTGCGCTCAAGCCCAAGGTCGCGGTGGCCATGTCCGCCGTACTGAACCTTGTCGGCGCCTTCCTCTCCGTGGAGGTCGCCAACACGATCTCCAAAGGTCTCGTCGACGAGACCGGCATACGCCCCGAGGTCATATTCGCCGCGTTGGTCGGCGCGATCCTCTGGAACCTGCTGACCTGGCTGGTGGGCCTGCCCTCCAGCTCCTCGCACGCCCTGATGGGCGGTCTGATCGGCGCCACCATCGCCTCGGCCGGCGTCGGCGCGGTCCACGGCGACGTGCTCGTCACCAAGGTGCTGATCCCGGCGATCGCCGCGCCGCTGGTCGCGGGCATCGCCGCGCTGCTCGCCACCCGCCTGATGTACACCCTCGGCAAGAAGGCCGACGGCAAAGCCGCCGCCAAGGGCTACCGCACCGGCCAGATCGCCTCCGCCGGCCTGGTCTCGCTCGCCCACGGCACCAACGACGCGCAGAAGACGATGGGCATCATCACCCTCGCCCTGGTCGCCGGCGGCGCCGTCGCCCCCGACTCCGACCCGCCCATGTGGGTCATCCTCTCCGCGGGCCTGGCCATCGCGCTCGGCACCTACCTCGGCGGCTGGCGCATCATCCGCACCATGGGCAAGGGCCTGACCGACCTTCAGCCGCAGCAGGGCTTCGCCGCCCAGACCAGCGCGGCCACCGTCATCCTGGCCTCCTCCCACCTCGGCTTCTCCCTCTCCACCACGCACTCCGTCTCCGGCTCGGTGATGGGCGCCGGCCTCGGCCGCAAGGGCGGCGTCGTCCGCTGGTCGACGGCCACCCGGATGTTCGTCGCCTGGGGCCTGACCCTCCCGGCCGCAGCCCTGGTGGGCGCGCTCGCGGAGTACGTGACGGGCTTCGGCGCCTGGGGCACGGCCGTGGTCGCCGTCTTCCTGATCGCCTCCAGCGCCGCGATCTGGAAGCTCTCCCGCCGCGAGGTCGTCGACCACACGAACGTCAACGAGTCCGACGAGCCGGCAGGCGTCGTCACCACCGCCATCGCCGCCGTGACCCCGCCCCCGGCAGGCACGGCCACCGAGGACCTCACGGCCACGATCCCGGCCCCGTCCTCCGAGCCCGCGCCCTCGCAGGCCACGGTCTGACCCCCGCCCCGTTACCGGCTCCCAAGAAAGAAGAAGCATGAAGATCGACTGGGCGGCTCTCGGCTCCGTCTTCGGCGTCAGCCTCGTGATCACGGTGGCCCTGGTGGGCCTGTTCACCCTCGGCATCGCGGGCCTGTCCCGCCGCGAACGGGCCGCGGCCCAGGGCGACTCGGCCGCACTCGCGGTCACGGGCGCGTACGCGTGCTTCGCGGCGTGCACGGCGGCGGTGGCCTACGGGATCTATCTGATCGTGGCCTGACGCAGCGCGCACACCACCTGAAACACCCGAGGTGCGGGACGGATCACCGTCCCGCACCTCAGTGCTGTGTGGGCCTTCGCACACTCTTCCCTCGCAGGTCAACGGCAAGTTGACGCCCCTTCCAACCCCGTGGTGGACTGCCGGGGCCAAGTACGGCGGCAGAAGAGGAAGCCGGTGTGAATCCGGCGCGGTCCCGCCACTGTCACCGGGGTAGAAAGCCCCGGGAGCCAGGAACTCTCGCCGCCGGTCTCGTCGTACCAGGGCGCGGACACCCTGAGTGAGGACATAACGCCATGCTCGCCTGCCGATCGACATGCAGTAGCAGACCCTCGTCTGACCCAGCGATCGGCTGACCCCGATGCGAGCCGATCGCGTTTTCGCGTACGGCGCCGCCGCCGGACTTCTCGGTGATCTGCTGCTCGGCGACCCTCGTCGGGGGCATCCGGTCGCCGCGTTCGGACGGGCTGCCGGCGCCGTGGAACGGGTGTTGTGGCGCGACGACCGCGCGTGGGGTGCGGTGCACACCGCCGTGTGCACCGGTGGCGCCGTGGCGGCAGGAGCGCTCGCCGCTCGTGCGGTACGTCCCTCTCCCGTCGCCTCCGTCGCGCTGACCGGCGCCGCCACCTGGGCGGTCGTCGGGGGGACTTCGCTGGCCCGGGAGGCCCGCGTCATCGGGCGAGCGCTGGAGGCGGGGGACATCGAGGGCGCCCGTGCCCGGCTGCCGCATCTGTGCGGGCGGGATCCGCAGGCGCTGGACGCGGACGGGATCGCGCGGGCCGTGGTCGAGTCCGTTGCCGAGAACACCTCCGATGCCGTCGTGGGGGCCCTTGTGTGGGGGGCCGTCGGCGGGGTGCCGGGGCTGCTCGGGTTCCGGGCCGTGAACACGCTCGACGCCATGGTCGGGCACAAGTCACCCAAGTACCGGCGCTACGGATGGGCTTCGGCCCGGCTCGACGACCTGGCCGGCTGGCCGGGGGCGCGGCTGACCGCCGTACTCGCCGCCGTCGCCGGGAGCGATCCCCGGGGAGCGGTACGGGCCTGGCGCGCCGACGCCGCCAAGCACCCGAGCCCCAACGCCGGGCCCGTCGAGGCGTCGTTCGCGGGCGCCCTCGGGGTGCGGCTCGGCGGGACGCTGTCGTACGGCGGCAGGGTCGAGCACCGGCCCGTGCTCAACACGGACGGGCGGGCCGTCGGCACCCACGACGTGGAACGGGCCGTACGGCTGTCGAAGCGTGTCAGCTTGCTGGCGCTCGGCGTCTGTGTCGCCGCGCGCCTCATCGCGAAGGGACGTCCCTCATGACGGGCGGTGGTCTCCTCGTCGCCGGCACCACCTCCGACGCCGGCAAGAGCGTCGTCACCGCGGGAATCTGCCGGTGGCTGGTGCGGCAGGGGGTCAAGGTCGCGCCGTTCAAGGCGCAGAACATGTCCCTCAATTCGTTCGTGACGAGGGAAGGTGCCGAGATCGGGCGGGCGCAGGCCATGCAGGCGCAGGCCTGTCGTGTCGAGCCGACCGCGCTCATGAATCCCGTGCTGCTCAAGCCCGGCGGCGAGCAGAGCAGTCAGGTCGTGCTGCTGGGGAAGCCCGTCGGTGAGCTCAGCGCACGCGGGTATCACGGCGGGCGGCAGCAGAAGCTGCTCGGGACCGTGCTCGACTGTCTCGCCGAATTGCGGGGCACGTATGACGCGGTGATCTGTGAGGGAGCCGGCTCTCCGGCCGAGATCAATCTGCGGCGGACCGACATCGTCAACATGGGGATCGCCCGCAATGCCGGGCTGCCCGTGCTGGTGGTGGGTGACATCGACCGCGGTGGCGTGTTCGCCTCCTTCTTCGGGACCGTCGCCCTCCTCTCGCCCGAGGATCAGGCGCTCGTCGCCGGGTTTCTGGTGAACAAGTTCCGGGGGGACGTCAGCCTGTTGGAGCCGGGGCTCGACATGCTGCACGAACTCACCGGACGCCACACCTACGGCGTCCTCCCCTTCCAGCACGGCCTCGGCATCGACGAGGAGGACGGGCTGCGGCCCTCTTTCAAATCAAACACAGCCCTGCGCGGGACGGTCCGGGAGTCGAACGTCGCCCCGCCCCTCGGGGAGGACGTGCTGCGCGTCGCCGTCTGTGCCGTCCCGCTCATGTCCAACTTCACGGACGTCGACGCCCTCGCCGCCGAACCCGGCGTCGTCGTGCGGTTCGTGGACCGGGCGGAGGAGCTGGCCGACGCCGACCTCGTCGTCATTCCGGGGACCCGGGGGACGGTCCGCGCGCTGGAGTGGCTGCGGGAGCGCGGGCTCGCCGATGCTCTCGCCCGCAGGGCCGCCGAGCAGCGCCCGATCCTCGGGATCTGCGGCGGCTTCCAGGTCCTCGGCGAGCACATCGAGGACGACATCGAGAGCCGGCGCGGGCACGTCGAAGGGCTCGGCATCCTGCCCGTCCGCGTCCGGTTCGCCCGCGAGAAGACCCTCACGCGGCCGGTGGGCGAAGCCCTCGGGGAGCCCGTCGAGGGGTACGAGATCCATCACGGGGTCGCCGAAATAAGCGGAGGCCGGCCATTCCTCGACGGCTGCCGGGTCGGCCAGACCTGGGGCACGCACTGGCACGGCTCGCTGGAGTCGGACGGCTTCCGGCGGGCCTTCCTGCGCGAGGTGGCCGCCGCCGCGGGCCGCCGCTTCGTGCCGGCGCCGGACACGTCGTTCGCCGCGCTGCGCGAGGAGCAGCTCGACCGGCTCGGCGACCTGATCGAACAGCACGCGGACACGGACGCGCTCTGGCGGCTCATCGAGTCGGGCGCGCCGCAAGGACTGCCTTTCATTCCACCGGGAGCGCCCGCATGAGCACAGTGTTGTTGTTGTCGACCGCCGACACGGATCTGCTGGCGGCCAGGGCCGCCTCCGGTGCCGACTACCGGATCGGCAACCCGACCCGCGTGGACGTCGAGGCCGAGCTGCCCGCGCTCCTCGACGGCGCGGACCTCGCCGTCGTACGACTGCTCGGCGGCAAGCGGGCCTGGGAGGACGGGCTGGCCAAGCTCAAGGCTTCCGGCATCCCCACCGTCCTGCTGGGCGGCGAGGCCGTGCCGGACGCGGAGCTGATGGCCGAGTCGTCCGTGCCGGCCGGTGTCGTGGCGGAGGCGCTGAAGTACCTGGTCGAGGGCGGCCCCGCCAACCTCACCGAGCTGGCCCGGTTCCTCTCCGACACCGTGCTGCTGACGGGCGAGGGGTTCGTCGAGCCGCAGAAGATGCCGGAGTACGGCGTCCACGGCGACCGTACGCTCCAGGAGGGCCGCCCGACCGTCGGCGTGCTCTTCTACCGGGCCCATGAGCTCAGCGGCAACACCGCGTTCGTGGACACCCTGTGCGACGCGATCGAGGCGCACGGCTCCAACGCCCTTCCCGTGTACTGCGGTTCGCTGCGCGGCGCGGACCCGGAGCTGTACGAGATCCTCGGCAAGGCCGACGCCCTCATCGCCACCGTCCTCGCCGCGGGCGGCACGCACGCCTCGCAGGCCTCGGCGGGCGGCGACGAGGAGGCGTGGGACATCGGGGCGCTCGCGGACCTCAACGTGCCGGTGCTGCAAGGGCTCTGCCTGACGTCGTCCCGCGCGGCCTGGGACGACTCCGACGCCGCGCTCTCCCCCATGGACGCGGCGATGCAGGTCGCCATCCCGGAGTTCGACGGGCGGCTCATCACCGTCCCGTTCTCCTTCAAGGAGCAGGGCCCGGACGACGTACCCGTGTACGTGGCCGACCCGGAGCGGGCCGGGCGCGTCGCCGGGATCGCCGTACGGCACGCGCGGTTGAAGCACAAGCCGAACGAGGACAAGAAGCTCGCGCTCGTCTTCACCGCCTACCCGACCAAGCACTCCCGCGTCGGCAACGCGGTCGGCCTGGACACGCCCGCGTCGGCGGTACGGGTCCTGGACGCGCTCAAGGCGGCCGGGTACGGCGTCACCGAGTACCCCGACAACGGCGACGAGTTGATCCACCGGCTCATCGAGGCCGGCGGGCACGACGTCGAGTGGCTCACCGAGGACCAGCTGTCCGCCGCGCCCGCGCGCGTGCCGCTGGCCGACTATCAGGCGTGGTTCGACAAGCTCGACCCGGAGCTGAGGGACGCGATGACCGAGGCGTGGGGCGAGCCGCCCGGCTCGCTGTACGTCGACGGGGACGACATCGTGCTCGCGTCCCTCCAGTTCGGGAACGTCGTCGTGATGATCCAGCCGCCGCGCGGCTTCGGCGAGAACCCGATCGCGATCTACCACGACCCGGACATGCCGCCGTCGCACCACTACATGGCGGCGTACCGGTGGCTGGAGAACTCGTTCGGCGCCGACGCCCTCGTCCACATGGGCAAGCACGGCACGATGGAGTGGCTGCCGGGCAAGGGGCTGGGGCTGAGCGGTGGTTGCGCTCCGGACGCCGTCCTCGGCGACCTGCCGCTGATCTACCCCTTCATCGTCAACGACCCCGGCGAGGGCACCCAGGCCAAGCGTCGTGGCCACGCCACCGTCGTCGACCACCTCGTGCCGCCGATGGCCCGCGCCGACACCTATGGCGACCTGGCCAAGCTGGAGCAGCTCCTCGACGAGTACGCGCTGGTCTCGGACCTGGACCCGACGAAGGCGCCGGCCGTGCGCGCGCAGATCTGGACGCTGGTCAAGGCGGCCGAGCTGCACCACGACCTGCATGTCGACGACCAGCCGGACGATGACGCCTTCGACGAGTTCGTCATGCACATCGACGGCTATCTGTGCGAGATCAAGGACGTGCAGATCCGCGACGGGCTCCACATCCTGGGCGGCGGCCCGGTCGGCGAGCCGCGCGTGAACCTGGTCCTCGCCGTGCTGCGTGCCTCGCAGGTGTGGGGCGGGCAGGCGAACGCGCTGCCGGGGCTGCGGGCCTCGCTGGCCGCTCACTTCGGTCTGGTCGAGAAGGAGTTGCTCGCCGAGCCGGGTGCGCCGCTGAAGGTGCCGGTCGAGCTGAGCGACCTGGTCGAGGGCCCGTCCCGGACGGCCGCCGACGCGATCGACCTGCTGGAGCAGCTGTGCCGGCGGATCGCGGAGGGGATGGAGTCCCGTGCCTGGGCGGCCGACGACAGCCGTGCTCTCATCCGTGACGTCCTCGGCTTCGAACTCCCCGAAGCGGTGGCCGTGTTGGAGTTCGCCTGCAACGAGGTCGTGCCGCGGCTCGCGCGGACCACCGACGAGATCGGCCACATCCTCAAGGCACTCGACGGCGGTTACGTTCCGGCGGGCCCGTCCGGGTCGCCGACCCGCGGACTGGTGAACGTTCTCCCCACCGGCCGGAACTTCTACTCCGTCGACCCCAAGGCCATCCCGTCCCGGCTGAGCTGGGAGGTCGGGCAGTCGCTCGCCGACTCGCTGGTGCAGCGGTACCTCCAGGACACGGGTGAGTACCCGAAGTCCGTCGGCCTCACCGTCTGGGGTACGTCCGCGATGCGCACCCAGGGCGACGACATCGCCGAGATCCTCGCGCTGCTGGGCTGCCGCCCGGTGTGGGACGACGCCTCGCGCCGGGTGACCGGCTTCGAGATCATCGGCCTGGAAGAGCTCGGGCGCCCGCGCATCGACGTCACCGTCCGTATCTCCGGCTTCTTCCGGGACGCGTTCCCGCATGTCGTCGGCCTGATCGACGACGCCGTGCGCAAGGTCGCCGAGCTGGACGAGCCCGCCGAGCAGAACTTCGTGAAGGCCCACGCCGACGCGGACACCGCCGAGCACGGTGACCGGCGGCGCGCGACGGCCCGTATCTTCGGCTCCAAGCCGGGCGCGTACGGCGCCGGTCTGCTGCCGCTGATCGACGCCCGCAACTGGCGCTCGGACGCCGACTTGGCCGAGGTGTACGCCGTCTGGGGCGGCTACGCCTACGGGCGCGGGCTCGACGGGCGGGCGGCGCGCGGGGACATGGAGACGGCGTTCAAGCGGATCGCGGTCGCCGCGAAGAACGTCGACACGCGCGAGCACGACCTCGTCGACGCCGACGACTACTTCCAGTACCACGGCGGCATGGTCGCCATGGTGCGGCACCTGACCGGCACCAACCCCGAGGCGTACGTGGGTGACTCCGCCGTACCGGACCAGGTGAAGACCCGCACGCTTGGCGAGGAGACGCACCGCGTGTTCCGCGCCCGGGTGGTCAACCCGCGCTGGATGGCGGCCATGCGCCGGCACGGCTACAAGGGCGCTTTCGAGATGGCGGCGACCGTGGACTACCTGTTCGGGTACGACGCCACGGCGGGCGTGGTCGACGACTGGATGTACGAGAAGCTCAGCGCCGAGTACGTCTTCGACCCGGAGAACCGGGACTTCATGAAGAAGTCCAATCCATGGGCGCTGCGCGGCGTCACCGAGCGGCTCCTGGAGGCCGCCGACCGCGGGCTGTGGGCCGAGCCGGACGCCGACACGCTGGAGCGGCTGCGCGCCACGTACCTGGAGCTGGAAGGCGACTTGGAGGGCGACGACAAGTGACAACTCCCTTCCCTTTTACGGCCGTTGTCGGCCAGGACGACCTGCGGCTCGCGCTGCTGCTGAACGCCGTGTCACCGGCGGTCGGCGGTGTGCTGGTGCGCGGCGAGAAGGGCACGGCCAAGTCGACGGCCGTACGGGCGCTGTCGGCGCTGATGCCCCAGGTCCCTGTGGTCGCCGGATGCCGCTTCTCCTGTGACCCCGCCTCTCCCGACCCCGCGTGCCCGGACGGGCCGCACGAGTCCGGGCCGGGCACGGCACGCCCCGCCCGCATGGTCGAACTCCCCGTCGGTGCCTCCGAGGACCGGTTGGTCGGCGCCCTGGACATCGAGCGCGCGCTCGCCGAGGGCGTCAAGGCCTTCGAGCCGGGACTGCTCGCCGACGCCCACCGCGGGATCCTCTACGTCGACGAGGTCAACCTCCTCCACGACCACCTGGTCGACCTGCTGCTGGACGCGGCGGCGATGGGCGCGTCGTATGTGGAGCGCGAGGGTGTGTCGGTCCGGCACGCCGCCCGCTTCCTGCTCGTCGGGACGATGAACCCCGAGGAGGGCGAGCTGCGGCCGCAGTTGCTCGACCGGTTCGGGCTGACCGTCGAGGTCGCGGCCTCGCGGGAGCCCGACCAGCGGGTGGAGGTCGTGCGGCGGCGGCTCGCGTACGACGACGATCCGGGCGCCTTCGCCGCGCGGTGGGCGGACGAGGAAGCCGCCGTACGTGCGCGGATCGTGGCGGCGCGGGAGCTGTTGCCGTCGGTGCGGCTCGGTGACGGGGCGCTGCGGCAGATCGCGGCGACCTGCGCCGCCTTCGAGGTGGACGGGATGCGGGCCGACATCGTGATGGCCCGTACGGCCACCGCGCTGGCCGCGTGGGCCGGGCGGACGGATGTGCTCGCCGAGGACGTGCGGCAGGCGGCCCTGCTCGCGCTGCCGCACCGCAGGCGCCGCAATCCCTTCGACGCGCCGGGTCTGGACGAGGACAAGCTCGACGAGACGCTGGAGGAGTTCAGCGGCGAGGGCGACGAGGATCCCGACCCGGACGGGCCCGGTGGAGGTGGCGGGCAGCCGCCGTCCGACGGGCCGGACAGCAGTGGTGGTGGATCCGGTGCGCGTCCGGAGGCCGGCGAGGACGGGGAGCCGCAGGCTTCCGGGGCCGGGGAGCAGACTCCCGTACGGGCCGCCGAACCTTTCCGGACGAAGGTGCTGAGCGTGCCGGGTATCGGTGAGGGTGCCGCCGGGCGGCGTTCGCGGGCGCGGACCGAGCACGGTCGGACGACGGGCGCGCGGCGGCCCCGGGGGGCGCTCACCAAGCTGCACCTGGCGGCCACCGTGCAGGCGGCGGCGCCGCATCAGCGGGCCCGGGGGCGGTCGGGGCGCGGCCTTGTGGTGCGCCGGGACGATCTGCGGCAGGCGGTGCGGGAGGGGCGCGAGGGCAATCTCGTGCTGTTCGTCGTGGACGCCTCCGGGTCGATGGCGGCCCGGCAGCGGATGAGCGCCGTGAAGGGGGCCGTGCTGTCGCTGCTGCTGGACGCGTATCAGCGGCGGGACAAGGTGGGCCTGGTGACGTTCCGGGGGTCGGCCGCCGATGTGGCGCTGCCGCCGACGTCGTCGGTGGATGCGGCGGCGGCTCGGCTGGAGTCACTGCCGACCGGGGGGCGTACGCCGCTCGCGGCCGGGCTGTTGAAGGCCCATGAGGTGCTGCGGGTCGAGCGGCTCCGGGATCCGGCTCGGCGGGCCCTGGTGGTGCTGGTGACCGACGGGCGGGCCACGGGTGGGCCCGAGCCGGTGGCGCTCGCGGGGCGGGCGGCTCGGTTGTTCGCGGCCGAGGAGGTCGCCTCCGTGGTCGTGGACTGCGAGTCCGGGCCCGTGCGGCTGGGGCTGGCCGGGCAGCTCGCGGGTGAGCTCGGGGGTACGGCTGTGACGTTGGACGAGTTGCGGGCGGACTCGATTGCCGGGCTGGTGAAGGACGTACAGAGGAGGGCCGCGTAATGCCTCAGGGGCAGCCGAGTGTGGTGCCGGACGATGGGCTGACGACTCGTCAGCGGCGTAATCGGCCTCTGGTGGTCGTGCACACGGGGATCGGCAAGGGCAAGTCGACCGCCGCGTTCGGGCTTGCGCTGAGGGCCTGGAATCAGGGCTGGCCCATCGGGGTGTTCCAGTTCGTGAAGTCGGCCAAGTGGAAGGTCGGCGAGGAGAACGCGCTGCGGGTGCTCGGGGCCAGTGGTGAGGGCGGGTCCGTCGACTGGCACAAGATGGGTGAGGGGTGGTCCTGGGTCCAGCGGGATGCCCAGATGGACAACGAGGAGAAGGCTCGCGAGGGCTGGGAGCAGGTCAAGCGGGATCTGGCGGCCGAGACGTACAAGCTGTATGTGCTCGATGAGTTCGCCTATCCGATGCACTGGGGGTGGGTGGACACCGATGAGGTCGTCGACGTGTTGCGGAATCGGCCGGGGACGCAGCATGTCGTGATCACCGGGCGGAACGCGCCCGAGAAGCTTGTCGACCTCGCCGATCTCGTGACCGACATGTCCAAGGTCAAGCACCCGATGGATGCCGGTCAGAAGGGCCAGAGAGGCATCGAGTGGTGAGTGCTTCCGTCCCTCGGCTGGTCATTGCCGCGCCCTCGTCGGGGAGCGGCAAGACCACCGTTGCCACGGGGTTGATGGCCGCGTTCGCCGCGCGGGGGCTTGCCGTGTCTCCGCACAAGGTCGGGCCGGACTACATCGATCCCGGGTATCACGCGCTCGCGAGCGGGCGGGTGGGGCGGAATCTCGACGCGTATCTGTGTGGGCCGGAGCTGATCGGGCCGTTGTTCTCGCACGGGGCTCGTGGGTGCGACATCGCCGTCGTCGAAGGTGTCATGGGGATGTACGACGGGGCTGCGGGGGAAGGTGAACTGGCTTCCACCGCTCACGTGGCGAAGTTGCTGCGGGCGCCGGTGGTGTTGGTGGTCGATGCCTCGTCGCAGTCGCGGTCTGTGGCTGCGCTGGTGCACGGGTTCGCGTCCTGGGATCCGGAGGTGCGGGTCGGTGGCGTGATCCTGAACAAGGTCGCGTCCGATCGGCATGAGGAGTTGCTGCGGGAGGCGTTGGACTCGGCCGGGGTGCCTGTGCTGGGGGTCCTGCGGCGGGTGGCTCAGGTGGATACGCCGTCTCGGCATCTGGGGTTGGTGCCGGTTGCGGAGCGGCACGCTGCCGCTGTCGAGGCCGTGGCGGCGATGAGGGCGCAGGTCGAGGCCGGGTGTGATCTGGAGGGGTTGCTGGGGCTGGCGCGGAGTGCGGGTGTGGTGTCGGGTGCGGCTTGGGATGTGGCTGAGGTCTTGGCTCCCGCGGCGGAGCCGCTGATGGATGCAGCGCCCCCGCCGCCCCTTCCCGTCCCGACCCTGGGGGCTGCGCCCCCAGACCCCCGCTTTCGGCCCGAAGGGCCTCGTCCTCAAACTCCCCCAGAGGGGGGACCCCCAGACGGGCTGGATGGTGTGAGAGTTGCTGTCGCCGGCGGGCCCGCCTTCACCTTCTCCTACGCCGAGCACTCCGAGCTGCTTGCCGCCGCCGGTGCCGAGGTCGTCGTCTTTGATCCGCTTCGGGACGAGCAACTGCCCGACGGTACGAGCGGGTTGGTCATCGGGGGCGGTTTCCCCGAGGTGTACGCGTCCGAACTGTCCGCCAACGAACCCCTGCGCAAGGCCGTCGCCGCCCTCGCGGAGAGCGGGGCTCCCGTCGCCGCCGAGTGTGCGGGGCTGCTGTATCTGTGCCGGGAGCTGGACGGGCAGCCCATGTGCGGAGTGCTCGACGCGAGCGCGCGGATGAGCGAACGGCTCACGCTCGGGTACCGGGACGCGGTCGCCGTCAGCGACAGTTCCCTCGCCGCCGCCGGAACGCGGATGCGCGGACACGAGTTTCATCGGACCGTCGTCGAGCCGGGCTCGGGGGCGGCGCCTGCCTGGGGTGTGCGTACGCCCCCTCGGCGGGTCGAAGGTTTTGTACAGCAGGGCGTGCACGCGAGTTATCTGCATACGCACTGGGCCTCGGAGCCCGGTGTCGCCCGTCGGTTCGTCGAGAGGTGCCGGACGTCATGAGCAGCAGCAGGTTGATCGGAGTCGGGGTCGGTCCCGGCGATCCGGAGCTGGTGACCGTCAAGGGCGTCAATGCTCTGCGGGCCGCCGATGTCGTGGTCGTGCCGGTCATGGACACCGGAGAGCGCGGGCGGGCCGAGGCGACCGTGCTGCACTACGTGCCCGCGGAGAAGGTCGTACGGATCGTGTTCGCGCTCAATGAGCGCACCGACCGTGCTCGGCGCGAGGCCGCCTGGGACGCGGCGGGTGAGCGGGTCGCCCAGCTGCTGGAGGTGCATGACGTCGTCGCCTTCGCCACCATCGGTGACCCCAACGTGTACTCCACCTTCACGTATCTTGCGCAGACCATCGGCGAGTCGGCTCCCGGCACCCTCGTGGAGACCGTCCCGGGCATCACCGCCATGCAGGACCTCGCCGCCCGTTCGGGGGCCGTGCTCACCGAGGGGACCGAGCCGCTCACGCTCGTGCCCGTCACCGCCGGATCGGCCGTGCTCAAGGACGCGCTCGCCGGGCCCGGCACGGTCGTCGCCTACAAGTTCGGGCGGCAGGCGGCCGAGGTCGCCGAGGCGTTGCGGGAGACCGGGCGGATCGGCGACGCGGTGTGGGGGTCGGCGCTGGGGCTGGCGGAGGAGTCCATCCGGCCTGCCTCCGAGCTCGACGACGCCCCCCTGCCGTACCTCTCGACGCTCATCGCACCCGCCCGGCGTGAGGGCGGACGTGGCGGCAAGCTCTGACGCCTGCCCGCCCCACGCCCGGACACCAACCCCCGCTCGCCCCCTGTAGGAGAGGACCGATCCCCATGGCCGAAGCCCCCACCGGCAAAGTGACGTTCGTCGGTGCCGGCCCCGGCGCCGCCGATCTGCTGACGTTCCGTGCCGCGCGTGCCATCGCCGAGGCCGACGTCGTGATCTGGGCGGCCAGCCTGGTCCAGGCGGAGGTCCTCCAGCACGCCCGCGAGGACGCCGAGATCCTCGACTCGGCGACCATGTCCCTGGAGGACGTCGTGGCCGTCTACGAGCGAGCCCGCGATGAAGGGCGCAGTGTCGCCCGTATCCACTCCGGTGACCCCGCCCTCTGGGGCGGCACCCAGGAGCAGCTCGACCGGTGTGCCTCGATCGGCATCGAGACCGAGATCGTGCCCGGTGTCTCCGCCTTCTCCGCGGTCGCCGCGCTCGCCCAGCGGGAGCTGACCATCCCCGAGGTCGCCCAGTCGGTCGTGCTCACCCGGCTCGGTGGCGGCAAGACGCCGATGCCGCCCGGCGAGGAGGTGCGGGAGTTCGCCAAGCACGGGACGACCATGGCAATCTTCCTGTCGGCGGCCCGCAGCGGACAGCTCGTGCGGGAGCTGCTGGAGGGCGGGTATCCGACGTCCACACCGGTCGTCGTCGCCTACCAGGCGACCTGGCCGGAGGAGCTCGTGGTGCGGTGCACCATCGAGACCCTGGAGGAGACCGTCAAGGAGCACAAGCTCTGGAAGCACACCCTGTTCCTGGTCGGCCCGGCCCTCGACGCCCACGGCACGCGTTCGCACCTGTACCACCCCGGCCACTTCCACGGGTACCGCAAGGCCGACCCCGAGGCGCGCAAGGCCCTGCGGGAGCGGGGGGCCAGTACGTGATCACCGTCGTCGGTACGGGCACGGGGGCGCCGCTGCCCGAGGACGTCCTCGCCGGGGCCGAGCTGGTCGTCGGCGGGCGGCGGCATCTGGACGCCGTACGGCCGGCCGAGGGCGTGGAGCAGGTTGTGCTCGGGGCGCTGGCTCCCGCCCTCGACACCATCGCGGAGTACGTCGAGAAGGACCGGCGCGTGGTCGTGCTGGCCTCCGGCGACCCGGGGTTCTTCGGGATCGTGCGGGTGCTGGCCGAGCGGTTCGGGTCGGAGCGGCTCCAGGTGCGGCCGGGGGTGTCCTCCGTCGCCTCCGCGTTCGCGCGGATCGGGCTGCCGTGGGACGACGCGGTCGTCGTCAGCGCGCACGGGCGGGAGCTGCGTACTGCGGTGAACGTCTGCCGGGCGCGGCCGAAGGTGGCGGTGCTGACCGGGCCGGGTGCCGGGCCCGCCGAGCTGGGCGCCGCGCTCGCCCGCAAGGCGGACGCGCGGGTGCTCGTCGTCGCCTCCGCGCTGGGCTCGGAGGATGAGCGGCTGGAGCGGGTCACGCCCGCGGAGGCCGCCGCCCGTGACTGGGGTCCGTCCGTGAACGTGGTGCTGTGCCTGGACCCGGCGCGGGCGCTCGGTGGTGTGCGTACGGTCGCCGGGGTGGGCGTCGGGCCCGCCGCGTGGGCACTGGACGAGGGCGAGTTCGCCCACCGCGACTCGATGATCACCAAGTTCGAGGTACGGGCGCTCGCGCTGGCCCGTCTCGGGCCGCGGCTGGGCGAGCTCGTCTGGGACGTCGGCGCGGGCTCCGGGTCCGTGGCCGTGGAGTGCGCGCGGCTCGGTGCCGCCGTCACCGCGGTCGAGAAGACCCGGGACGGAGTCGAGCGGATCCGTGCCAACGCCGTCGCGCACGGCGTCGATGTGCGCGTCGTGCACGGGGCGGCGCCCACCGTCCTGTCCGACCTCGACGATCCGGACGCCGTGTTCATCGGGGGCGGCGGGCGCGAGCTGCCGGCCATCGTCACCGCGTGCGCGCGGCGCGCCCGGCGTGCGGTCGTCATCGCCATGGCGGCGCTGGACCGGGTGCCGGCCGCCCGCGAGGCGCTCATCGGCGCCGGGTTCGAGTGCGACGGCGTGCTGCTGCACTCGTCGCGGCTCGCGCCGCTGCCGGGGGATGTGACGCGGCTCGCGTCGACGAATCCGGTGTTCCTGTTGTGGGGTGTCAGAAAGCCCCTGGACCGTGAGGGAGTTGCTCAGTGATCGGCCTCATTTCCGCCACCTCTGCGGGGGCGGCGGCGCGGGACCGGCTGGCCGCGGCGTGGCCGGAGCGCGTGCGCGTGTACGACGGGCCCGTCGGGGACGCCGTACGGCGGGCGTTCGCGGAGTGCGAGCAGCTCGTGTGCTTCCTGGCGACGGGGGCCGTCGTACGGCTCGTCGCACCGCTGCTGGGCGACAAGACGTCCGACCCGGGTGTGGTGTGCGTCGACGAGGGCGGGCGGTTCGCCGTGTCGCTGGTCGGCGGGCACGGCGGCGGGGCCAATGAACTCGCCCGGGAGGTCGGGGAGTTGCTGGGCGCCGCGCCCGTGGTGACGACGGCGACCGATGCCGTGGGGGTGCCCGGTCTGGACACGCTCGGGTTTCCCGTGGCGGGCGACGTGGCCGGGGTCTCGCGGGCGCTGCTGGATGGTGAGCCGGTGGCGCTCAGGGCGGAGCTCGACTGGCCCTTGCCGCCCCTGCGGGTCGGCGCCGAGGGGGCGTACACGATCCGCCTGACGGACCGGCTGGTCGAGCCCGCCGAGCGTGAGGTCGTCCTGCGTCCGCCGTCGCTCGTCGTCGGTGTCGGGGCGTCCAAGGGCGCGCCGGTCGAGGAGGTGCTCACGCTCGTCACGGAGGCCCTCCGCGACGCCGGCCTCTCCCCCGAGTCCCTCGCCGAACTCGCCACCGTCGACGCCAAGGCCGACGAGCCCGGCATCGTCGAGGCCGCCGAGCGCCTGGGCGTGCCTCTTGTGACGCACTCAGCCGACGCGTTGGCCGCCGTGGAGGTCCCCAACCCCTCCGACGCGCCCCTCGCCGCCGTGGGCACCCCCTCGGTCGCCGAGGCCGCGGCGCTCGTCGGCGGTGGTGAACTCCTCGTACCGAAGCGGAAGTCGCAGCGCGCCGACGGGCAGCCGGCGATGGTGACCTGTGCCGTCGTACGGCGGCCCGGGCGCGGGCGGCTCGCGGTCGTCGGGCTCGGGCCCGGTGCCCGTGACCTGCTGACGCCGCGCGCGAAGGCGGAGCTGCGGCGGGCCTCCGTGCTGGTCGGGCTCGATCAGTACGTCGACCAGATCCGCGATCTGCTGCGGCCCGGCACCCGGGTCCTGGAGTCGGGGCTCGGCGCCGAGGAGGAGCGGGCGCGCACGGCCGTGGCGGAGGCCCGCAAGGGTCAGGCCGTCGCGCTGATCGGCAGCGGGGACGCGGGCGTGTACGCCATGGCCTCCCCCGCGCTCGCCGAGGCGTCCGACGACATCGACGTGATCGGAGTGCCCGGTGTGACGGCCGCCCTCGCGGCCGCCGCCATCCTGGGTGCGCCGCTCGGGCACGACCATGTGTCGATCAGCCTCTCCGACCTGCACACTCCGTGGGAGGTCATCGAGCGGCGGGTGCGGGCGGCGGCCGAGGCGGACATCGTGGTCACCTTCTACAACCCGCGTTCGCGGGGCCGCGACTGGCAGCTGCCGAAGGCGCTCGCGATCCTCGCCGAGCACCGGCAGCCCTCGACGCCGGTCGGTGTCGTCCGCAACGCGTCGCGGCCGGACGAGTCCAGTCGGCTCACGACTCTGGGTGCCCTGGACCCGGCGACGGTCGACATGATGACGGTCGTGACGGTCGGCAACACCGCGACCCGGGACATCGCCGGGCGCATGGTGACGCCGCGCGGCTACCGGTGGCAGGCATCGCAGGAGGACGCGAAGTGAACCGAGTCGTCCATCCGATCGAGGAGGAGTCCTACCGGCGGCTGCGCGCCCGGCTGGACACCTCGCACTTCCCGCCGCTGACCCGGGCGGTCGTGGAGCGGGTCATCCACTCGGCCGCCGACCTCGACTACGCCACCGACCTCGTCATGGAGGAGGGTTCCCTCCAGAAGGCGCACGCGGCGCTGCACTCCGGGGCGCCCGTGGTCGTCGACGTCGAGATGGTGGCCGCCGGGATCACCCGGCGCGAGACCGTCTGCCGGCTGAAGGACGCCGTGGCCGGCCCGGGGCTGACCCGGTCGGCGCACGCGATCCGGCTCGCGTACGAGCAGGTCGGCCCGGGTGCCCTGTGGGTGATCGGCAACGCGCCGACCGCGCTGGAGGAACTGCTGACCCTGGACGCCGCTCCCACCCTCGTCATCGGCCTGCCGGTCGGCTTCGTCGGTGCGGTCGAGTCCAAGGCCGCGTTGCGCGAGAGCGGGCTGCCCGCCGTGAGCAACGTGTCCGAGAAGGGCGGTTCGGCGGTCGCCTCCGCCGCGCTCAACGCCCTGCTGTACCACCCCCTTTCGCACCCTGTTCCACACCCTGATCTGCATTCCGAGGAGAAATCGTGACCACCCCGCCGCCCGCCCTGCTCATCGCCGGTCATGGCACCCGGGACGAGGCCGGAGCCGAGGCGTTCCGCGACTTCGTACGGGAGTTGGGGCGCCGCCACCCCGAACTGCCCGTCGCGGGCGGCTTCATCGAGCTCTCCCCGCCGCCGCTGGGCGAGGCCGTCACCGAGCTGGTCGACAAGGGCGTGCGGCGGTTCGCCGCGGTGCCGCTGATGCTGGTGTCCGCCGGGCACGCCAAGGGCGACATCCCGGCCGCGCTGGCCCGCGAGAAGGAGCGCCACCCCGGGGTCTCCTACACCTACGGCCGTCCGCTGGGCCCGCATCCGTCGCTGCTGTCCGTCCTGGAGCGGCGGCTCGACGAGGCCCTCGGCGCGCAAGGCAAGCGCACGCCCGGGGACCGGGCCGATGTGACCGTCCTGCTGGTCGGGCGCGGCTCGACCGACCCGGACGCCAACGCCGAGGTGCACAAGGCGGCCCGGCTGCTGTGGGAGGGGCGTGGTTACGCGGGCGTGGAGACGGCGTTCGTGTCGCTGGCGGCGCCGGACGTGCCGAGCGGCCTGGACCGGTGCGTGAAGCTGGGGGCGCGCAGGATCGTCGTCCTCCCCTACTTCCTGTTCACCGGCATCCTGCCGGATCGCGTACGCCAGCAGACGGAGGGCTGGGCGGCCGCGCACCCGGAGATCGACGTGCGCTCGGCGGACGTCATCGGTCCGGAGCCGGAGCTGCTCGATCTGGTGATGGAGCGCTACGAGGAGGCCGTGAAGGGCGATCTGCGGATGAACTGCGACTCGTGCGTGTACCGCATCGCGCTGCCCGGCTTCGAGGACAAGGTCGGCCTGCCGCAGCAGCCGCACTTCCACCCGGACGACGACGACCATCACCACGGACACGGCCACGGCCACGGCCACCACCATGGCGCCCATTCCCATGCACACTGAGGCGCACGACCTTCGCCACCACGGCGACGCCGAGGTCCGTGACGACGGCTCGGCGCTCGTCGACCTCGCCGTGAACGTCCGCGCGGACACTCCGCCCGTGTGGCTGCGCGAGCGCATCGCCGGGTCGCTGGGCTCGCTCGCGGCCTACCCGGACGGGCGGGCCGCGCGGGCGGCGGTGGCGGCGCGGCACGGGCTGCCGGCGGAGCGGGTGCTGCTGACGGCCGGAGCGGCGGAGGCGTTCGTGCTGCTGGCCCGCGCGCTGAAGGTGCTCCGGCCGGTCGTCGTGCACCCGCAGTTCACGGAGCCGGAGGCGGCGCTGCGGGACGCCGGGCACACCGTCGACCGGGTGCTGCTGCGGGAGGAGGACGGCTTCCGGCTCGACCCGGCGGCCGTCCCGGAGGACGCCGACCTGGTGGTGATCGGCAACCCGACGAATCCCACCTCGGTGCTGCACCCGGCCGCGTCCCTCGCCGAACTGGCCCGTCCTGGGCGGACGTTGGTCGTGGACGAGGCCTTCATGGACGCGGTGCCGGGCGAGCGGGAGGCGCTGGCCGGGCGGACGGACGTGCCGGGCCTGGTGGTGCTGCGCAGCCTGACGAAGACCTGGGGTCTGGCCGGGCTGCGGATCGGCTACGTCCTGGCCGCCCCGGAGACCGTGGCCGACCTGGAGCGCGCCCAGCCCCTGTGGCCGGTCTCCACGCCGGCGCTGGCCGCCGCCGAGGCCTGCGTGTCCTCCCAGGCGCTGGCGGAGGCGGCTCACGCGGCTCACCGCATCGCCGCGGACCGGGCCCATCTCGTCGCCGGGCTGGGCGCGTTCGCCTCGGCCGGGCTCCGGGTCGTCGGGCCGGCCGAGGGGCCGTTCGTCCTCGTACGGCTGCCGGAGGCGACCGCGGTGCGCCGGCGCCTGCGCGACCTCGGGTACGCGGTCCGGCGCGGGGACACCTTCCCCGGCCTTGGCGAGGAGTGGCTGCGGCTGGCGGTGCGGGACCGGGGGACGGTCAGCGGGTTCCTGCGGGCGCTGGAGCGGGCGGTGGAACCGGCGGGCTGAGCCGGCCCCGCCGGTCCCGGGGCGCGTCCGCGATCAGCTCCTGCGACGCCGCGCCAGCGCCACCGCGCCGCCGCCCGCGACGAGCAGGGCCACCGCGCCGCCCGCGATGTACGGCGTCATGGAGTTGCCGCCGGTCTCGGCGAGGCCTTCGTCGGCGGGCTCGCCCTGGGGCTTCACGTCGCCGACCGGTTCCGTGCTCGGCTCGGCCTGCTGGGCGGGCTCGGCCGGAGTCTCACAGGTCGCCTTCGCCAGGGTCAGGGTGCCCTCGACCTCGGCGACGTTCAGCTTCAACGGGTTGACGGAGACCTTGAGTTCGAGGGCGGTGGCGGCGGCCGTACGCGAGGTCTGCTCCGTCTTGGAGTAGTCGAGGCGCACCTCACCCACGCCCGGCACGTCGACGTTCGTGGTCCCGCCGGCGGTCAGCGTGACCTTCTTGCCCAGTACGGTGACATCGCCGAGCAGGTTGGACGAGGCGGTGGGCTCCTTGCCGGCCTCGCAGGTCGCCTTGGAGGTGACCTTGCCGACCTCGATGAGCGACAGCAGCGGCAGGCCGGGGATGTGGACCTTGGCGTGGGCGAGGTTGGTGTACCCCTCGGCCTTGCCGCCTTCGACCGTCGCCTTCGACGTGGCGACCTCGGCGTTCAGGACGCTGAAGGGCTGTCCGCCGTCGACACCGTTCAACTGCGCCGTCAGCGTGGCCTTCTCGGCGCTCTGCGGCGCCTGTACCTCGTTCAGGGAGACCGCGAGCGGGACGTTCACGGTCTTGTTGAGCAGGGAGACGTCGAGCCCGGTGCGCAGCACGACCGCGCTCGCGCGACCCTCGTCGCCGGTCGCGTGCGCGGGGCCGGCGGCGGACAGCAGCGCGGGACCCGCGGTCAGTGCGGTGGCCGTCGCGACGGTGGCGAGACGGCGTGCGGGCATACGGAATTTCTTGCCGTTCAAGGTGGGGACCCCCAGAGGAGACTTGCTCGGGACCCGGCAAGAATTGCGCACTGAGAGTGAACAGTCAGCATTCCGGTGCGACTTCACTCCAACGTGAGTTTCCCGTGAACCTTTTCGAATTACCGGGCACGGATGTTCCTCGAAGTCACCGCTGTACCCCCTCCTGTGCGAGCGCGCACGTGGAGGCGTCGGCGCGCACGAGGGGGGCGGGCAACGATACGGGTTCCCCCGCGGTTACGCTGCGTCAACCGGCTGCCCGACGCGAGGGGAAGCATGATGACCGACCACGACGAAGAGCGGGACTACAGCGCGGCGCTGCGCACGGCCGAGGAGCTGCTCGGCATGCCGCTGGAGCGGTTCCTGGAGCCCGGCGCCGGGGAACCCGCCAACGGGGCGGACTTCAAGCGGCTCGCCACGGTGCACACCTTCGGTGACGCGTGGCCGCGCACCGACGTCCTCGACACCCGTACCCGGGCCCTGGTGTCCGTGACGATCGCCGCGACCCTGGGCACCCTCGAACCGCTGCGCGGCCAGCTGCGCATCGCGCTGAACAACGGGGTCACCCCGGAGGAGATCGTGGAGACGTTCATCCACATCGAGGCGTACGCCGGTGCCGCGCGCGCCTTCGACAGCTACCAGGTCGCCCTGCAGGTGTTCGCGGAGCGGGCGGGCGGTTAGCCGACGATCCGCCCGTTGAGCACGATCCGGCGGGGCGCCGCCAGGACGCGGACGTCCGTGCGCGGGTCGGACTCGTACACCACGAGGTCCGCCGCGGCTCCCTCCTCAAGTCCCGGGCGGCCGAGCCAGGTCCGGGCCGCCCAGGTCGCCGCCGCGAGGGCGTCGAGGGCGGGGATGCCGGCGGTGACCAGTTCCGCCACCTCGGCCGCCGCGAGGCCGTGCGGCAGGGTGCCGCCCGCGTCGGTGCCGACGAAGACCGGGATGCCGGCGTCGTAGGCGGAGCGGACCGTGTCGTAGCGGCGTTCGTGGAGCCGGCGCATATGGGCCGACCAGCGGGGGTACTTCTCCTCGCCGCCGTCGGCCAGCTTCGGGAAGGTCGCGATGTTCACGAGGGTGGGGACGATCGCCACGCCGCGCTCGGCGAACAGGGGGATCAGGTCGTCGTTGAGGCCCGTGGCGTGCTCGATGCAGTCGATGCCGGCCTCGACCAGGTCCTTCAGGGAGTCCTCGGCGAAGCAGTGCGCGGTGACGCGGGCGCCCAGGCGGTGGGCCTCCGCGATGCCCGCCTCGACCGCCTCGCGCGGCCAGGTGGGCGCCAGGTCCCCGAGGTCGCGGTCGATCCAGTCGCCGACGAGCTTGACCCAGCCGTCGCCGCGCCGGGCCTCCTGGGCGACGTAGGCGACGAGGTCCTCCGGTTCGATCTCGTGCGCGTAGCCGCGGATGTAGCGCCGGGTGCGGGCGATGTGGCGGCCCGCCCTGATGATCTTCGGCAGGTCCTCGCGGTCGTCGACCCAGCGGGTGTCGGAGGGTGACCCGGCGTCACGGATCAGCAGGGTGCCGATGTCGCGGTCGGCCAGCGCCTGCTTCTCCGCGACGTCGTCGCCGACCGGGCCGTGCGCGCCGAGGCCGACATGGCAGTGCGCGTCCACGAGGCCGGGCAGGGCCCAGCCCTCCACGGTGCGGACGTCGTGGGCGCCGACGGGGCGGTCGTAGGAGATCCGTCCGCCGACGACCCACAGTTCGTCCCGGACGTCGTCCGGTCCGACGAGGACCCGGCCCTTCACGTGCAGCACCGCGCGTTCGCTCATGCCCTGCACCTTAGTGAGGGGCTAGTCGCCCTTGCCCAGCTGGTCGGAGGTCTCCTCCTCGACTTCGGCCATCGCGGGGTCCAGGAGCCGGGAGAGGAAGTGGCGGGTCCGGTCGTGGGCCGGGTTGCCGATGACCTGGTCGGGGGTGCCGTCCTCGACGATCACTCCGCCGTCCATGAAGACGACCCGGTCGGCGACCTCACGCGCGAAGGTCATCTCGTGCGTGACGACCATCATGGTCATGCCTTCGTTGGCGAGCATGCGCATGACTGCCAGGACATCCCCCACCAGCTCGGGGTCGAGCGCGGAGGTCGGCTCGTCGAAGAGCATCACCTGCGGGCCCATGGCGAGGGCGCGGGCGATGGCGACGCGCTGCTGCTGGCCGCCGGAGAGGGAGGCCGGGTATGCCGTCGCCTTCTCCGACAGCCCGACCCGCTCCAGGTTCTCGGCGGCGATCTTCGCGGCCGTCGCCTTGTCGCGCCGCAGGACCCGGCGCTGCGGCAGGCTGAGGTTCTCGGTCACCGTGAGGTGCGGGAACAGGTTGAACTGCTGGAAGACCATGCCGATACCGCGGCGTACGGCGTCGATGTCGACGTCCGGGTCGGTGAGCTCCGCGCCGCCGACGAAGACCTGGCCCTTGGTGGGCTCTTCGAGCAGGTTCACACAGCGCAGCAGCGTCGACTTGCCCGAGCCGGACGGGCCGATGACGCACACGACCTCGCCCTGGTTGATCCGCAGGTCGATGCCGCGCAGCACCTCGTTGTCGCCGAAGGACTTGTGCAGGCCGCGGACTTCGATCTCCGGGCCGGCCTTGAGATGGCTCTCGCTCATTTCACGGCCTCCTGGGCCTTCGCCTCCATACGGCGTACGACGAAGCCGAGCGGGATCGTGACCAGCAGATAGCACAGGCCGGCGACGAGGATCGGCGTGGAGTTGGCGGTCGTGCTGGCCAGGTCGCGGCCGTACTTGGACAGTTCGCGCTCCTCAAGGGTGACACCGAGGAGCAGCACCAGCGAGGAGTCCTTGAAGAGGATCACGAACTCGTTGGTCAGCGGAGGGAGGATGATCCGGAACGCCTGCGGGATGATGATCGAGATCATGGCCCTGGCGGGCGAGAAGCCGAGCGAGCGTGCCGCCTCCATCTGCCCCTTGGGTACCGCCTGGATGCCGGCGCGGAAGGTCTCCGCCAGGTACGCGGCCCCGACCAGGCCCAGTGCGATGGCGGCCTTG
Source organism: Streptomyces sp. NBC_01092 (assembly GCF_045039535.1). NCBI lineage: Bacteria > Bacillati > Actinomycetota > Actinomycetes > Kitasatosporales > Streptomycetaceae > Streptomyces > Streptomyces sp. NBC_01092. The sequence goes on from NZ_CP108659.1 coordinate 2,641,198, forward strand.
CCGTACGTCCCACCGACGATCTCCGTGCCGGGGAAGGCCAGCGGAACGGCCACACCGATGAAGATGAAGATCAGCAGGGCGGGCAGACCGCGGAAGATCTCGATGTAGACGCCGGCGACCCAGCGGTACGGGGCGACGGACGACAGCCGCATCAGCGCGACCACCAGACCGAGCACCAGGGCGAAGACGAACCCGGACACGGTGTACAGCACGGTGTTCTTCAGCGCGAGGGTGATGACGTCCGGGAACATCTCCCGGGCGATCTCCCACTGCGCGAACTGGTTCTTCAGCCGGCCCCAGTCGGCCGCGACCGCGAAGGCGATCACGGCCGCGACGAAGACGACGTACTGGATGCCGCGCGACAGACGGCGCTTCTGGCGCCGGGTCAGGCCCTTTTTCTTCGGCTGGAGTTGTACGTCCGTGTCGGCCATGGGATCAGGCGGCGGGCGACGCAGAGGCGGCGGACTCGTCGTACGGGCCGATCCACTGCTCGTACAGCTTCTTGTACGTGCCGTCGGCCTTCGCGTCCTTGATCGCCTTGTTGATGGCCTCGCGGAGCTTGTCGTTGCCCTTCTTCACCGTGACGCCGTACTGCTCACCGGTGTTGACCTGCTCGGCGACCTCGAAGGCGGCCGCGTTGGCCTTGTCCTTCAGCCAGCCCTGGACGACCGGGTAGTCGATCACGACGGCCTCGACCTGGCCGGTGCGCAGGCCGTTGAGGACGGCGTCGGAGGACTCGAAGGAGACCGGGTCCAGGCCCTTGCTCTTGGCGTAGTCCTCGCCGGTGGTCTGCGCCTGGGCGCCGACCTTCTTGCCCTTGAGGTCCGCGAAGGAGGAGATGCCGCTCTTCTTGTCGACCAGGACGGCCTGGGTGGCCTCGAAGTACGGGTCGGAGAAGTCGACGTTCTTCTTGCGCTCGTCGGTGATGGTCATGCCGGCGGCGGCGAGGTCGCACTCACCGGCGTTGAGGAAGGCGCCCGTCTTGAAGTTCTCGAAGGGCGTGTCGAGGATCTCCTGCTTCACGCCCAGGTCCTTGGCGACCAGGTCGATCAGGGAGACGTCGAAGCCCTGCACCTTGCCGTCGATCTCCGACTGGAAGGGCGGGTACGGCAGGTGGGTGCAGGTGGTGAGCTGGCCCGCCTTGACGAGCTCGACACCGCCGGCCGCCGTCTTCGTACCGCTGCCGCCGTCGTCGTCGGAGGAGCAGCCGGCCACGAGCACCAGCCCGGCCGTCGCGGTGGTGGCGGCCAGAATGCGGGTCCGGCGACCGAGGGTCGTCTTCACGGGGAGCCTCCTGTGCGGGAACTTTGAGTTCCGATTATAAGGATGAGTTTGAGCTACCCAAACCAAACCGATGGCTGTGGGGTCCCTCAACCTAAGATCGGCGGAGTAGACCTCCACAGAATGAAGCGAGCACGCCCATGACGCACCCCTTCCTGGACCTGGCCCCGCTGAGCGCCGCCCGATTCGCCGCCATCGAGGACCGTGTGGCACGGCTGCTCGGCACCCGGCAGGACGTCGTGATCATGCAGGGTGAGGCGCTGTTGCCGCTGGAGGGGGCGATCCGGGGGACGGCCGGGCCCGGCACGACCGCGCTGAACGTGATCACCGGCCCGTACGGGCAGACCTTCGGGGACTGGCTGCGGGACTGCGGGGCGCGGGTGATCGATCTGGCGGTGCCCTTCCATACGGCGGTCACGGCGGACCAGATCCGGGAGGCCTTCGCCGAGCATCCGGAGATCGACTTCGTGTCCCTGGTGCATGCCGAGGCGGCCACCGGCAACACCAATCCCGTTGCGGAGATCGGCGAGGTCGTGCGGGAGCACGGGGCGCTGTTCTACCTGGACGCGGTGGCGTCGATCGGGGCCGAGCCGGTGCTGCCGGACGCGTGGGGCGTGGACCTGTGCGTCATCGGGGCGCAGAAAGCGATGGGCGGGCCGGCCGGGGTGTCGGCGGTGTCGGTGAGCGCGCGGGCGTGGGCCCGGATGGCGGCGAATCCGCGGGCGCCGCGACGGTCGTATCTGTCGCTCCTCGACTGGAAGGAGCGGTGGATCGACGGCGGGCGGGGGGCGCTGCTGCATGCGCCCGCGCAGCTGGAGATGCTGGCGCTGGAGGCCTGCGTGGAGCGGATCGAGGCGGACGGGCCGGAGGCGGTGATGGACCGCCATCGAGCCGCCGCGCTCGCCACTCGGGCCGCCGCGGTGGCACTGGGCGCGGGGCTTGAGCCGTACGTGCACGACGTCCGGGACGCGGCGCCGGTCGCCACGACGCTGAGGGTGCCGGCGGGGGTGGTGGCGTCGGAGGTCGTGGCGCGTGCACTGACGTCGGATCCGGCGTTGCCGCTGGCCGCGGGGGGCGGGGCGTTGGCCAAGGAGATGGTCCGGGTCAATCACTACGGGGCGGATGCGACCGTGGGGGCCGTGCGGGGGTCTCTTGCCGCGCTGGGTTCCGCGCTGGCGGAGCAGGGGCTGGATGTGGATGTGGAGGCGGCGTTGCGGGCGGTGGACGGTGGTGGCATGCGGTAGGGGTCCCGATATCTCTGCGAGAGCACATCGGCAGCGTTACCGGAGCTTGAATTCGGCGTAATTCTGGAATTCATTCCGAGGGCAGCTTCCCCCAGTCTTCTGCCCGCTTTCTTCGAACCTAAACGCAAAGATTCCGCGAACACCAACCAGACTAATTCGGGCAGGTCTCGTGAGAGTTACATGGCTGTGACGCGTTCCACATCACGTCCGGTTTGTGTGGTATTAAGGGGGCAAATGGGGTGTTTCGCAGGGCCTCAACCGCTTTCCTCACGCCCGCGTGATAACACGTCCCGGCCCTACACGTAACCCCTGACGGCCATGCAATTTCGAATTTCCCTCGGTAAATTCAATTCGCATGACTGCCGCACAAGCAGACCTGCAAATCGACCGTCCGGCGGTGGCCGACGGGGCCGCGCTGTGGCGGATTGCCAGAGACTCCAAAGCCCTCGACCTCAACTCGTCGTACAGCTATCTGCTGTGGTGCCGCGACTTCGCCGGCACGTCGGCCGTCGCCCGCGACGAGCGCGGGGAGCCGGTCGGCTTCGTCACCGGATACGTCCGGCCGGACCGCCCGCGCACCCTGCTCGTCTGGCAGGTCGCCGTGGACGACGCCTACCGCGGCCGCGGCATCGCCGCCGCGCTGCTCGACGGGCTCGTCGCACGAGTCGGCGGCGAGTACGGCATCACAAGCGTCGAGACCACCATCACCCCCGGCAACACCGCATCCGATCGGCTGTTCGACTCCTTCGCCGAGCGGCACGGGGCCGCGCTGGAGCGCGAGGTGCTCTTCCCCACCAGCCTGTTCCCGGACGGGCCGCACGACCCCGAGGTCCTGTACCGCATCGGCCCCCTGTCCGTCTGACTTCCCCCCACGCAACGAGGAGCGATTCGTCGTGACCATCACCCAGCCCGACCTCAGCGTCTTCGAGACCCTGGAGTCCGAGGTGCGCAGCTACTGCCGCGGCTGGCCCACCGTCTTCGACCGTGCCCGGGGCAGCCGCATGTACGACGAGGACGGCCACGAGTATCTGGACTTCTTCGCCGGCGCCGGTTCGCTGAACTACGGGCACAACAACCCCGTCCTCAAACGGGCGTTGATCGACTACCTGGAGCGCGACGGCGTCACCCACGGGCTCGACATGTCCACGGGTGCCAAGCGTGCCTTCCTCCAGACCTTCCAGGACCTGGTGCTGCGGCCGCGCGACCTGCCGTACAAGGTCATGTTCCCTGGGCCCACCGGCACGAACGCCGTGGAGTCGGCGCTGAAGCTGGCCCGGAAGGTGAAGGGGCGCGAGGCCATCGTGTCCTTCACCAACGCCTTCCACGGGATGTCCCTGGGGTCGCTGGCCGTCACCGGCAACGCCTTCAAGCGCGCCGGCGCCGGCATCCCGCTGGTGCACGGCACGCCCATGCCGTTCGACAACTACTTCGACGGCACCGTCGAGGACTTCCTGTGGTTCGAGCGGCTCCTGGAGGACCAGGGCTCCGGGCTCAACAAGCCGGCCGCCGTGATCGTGGAGACCGTGCAGGGCGAGGGCGGCATCAACGTCGCCCGCCCGGAGTGGCTGCGCGCGCTCGCCGAGCTGTGCGAGCGCCAGGACATGCTGCTCATCGTCGACGACATCCAGATGGGCTGCGGCCGTACCGGTGCCTTCTTCTCCTTCGAGGAGGCGGGCATCACCCCGGACATCGTCACCGTGTCCAAGTCCATCAGCGGCTACGGACTGCCCATGTCGCTGTGCCTGTTCAAGCCCGAGCTGGACATCTGGGAGCCGGGCGAGCACAACGGCACGTTCCGCGGCAACAACCCCGCCTTCGTCACGGCGACCGCCGCGCTGGAGATGTACTGGGCCGACGGCAGCGCGATGGAGAAGCAGACCCGGGCGCGCGGCGAGCAGGTCGAGCAGGGGCTGATCGCCATCTGCGAGGAGAACCTCGCCGACGTCAAGGAGTACCGGGGCCGCGGCCTGGTGTGGGGCATGGAGTTCCACGACAAGGAGCGGGCCGGCCGGGTCGCGGCGCGCGCCTTCGAGCTCGGGCTGCTCGTGGAGACGTCCGGCCCGGAGAGCGAGGTCATCAAGCTGCTCCCCGCCCTCACCATCACCCCGGAAGAGCTCGACGAGGGACTGCGCGTCCTGGCCCGCGCCGTCACCGAGACCGCCTGACCGGCGCGGCCAGATCCCTGAACACCCCCACCTAGGAGGCATCGCAACACCGTGATCGTCCGTTCGTTCAAGGACATCGAAGGCACCGACCGCCATGTGAAATCGGCGTCCGGCACCTGGGAGAGCAAGCGCATCGTCCTCGCGAAGGAGAAGGTCGGCTTCTCGCTGCACGAGACGGTCCTGTACGCGGGTACGGAGACGTCGATGTGGTACGCCAACCACATCGAGGCCGTCGTCTGCGTCGAGGGCGAGGCCGAGTTGACCGACCACGAGACCGGGCGGACGCACACGATCACGCCCGGGACCATGTACCTCCTGGACGGCCACGAGAGGCACACGCTGCGGATCAAGAAGGACTTCCGCTGCATCTGTGTCTTCAACCCGCCCGTGACCGGCCGCGAGGACCACGACGAGAACGGGGTGTACCCGCTGCTCACCGAGCCCGAGGAGGTGTGAGACATCGTGACCACGATGACTGACCTGTACCCCAGCCGCGGCGCCACCGAGGTGTCGACCCCGCGCCAGGACCCCGTTGTGTGGGGCTCCCCCGACACGCCGGGCCCGATCCCGGCCGGCGACCTCCAGTCGTTCGAGCGCGACGGCTTCCTGGCCATCGACCAGCTCATCGCCCCGGACGAAGTGGCCGTCTACCACCGGGAGTTGGAGCGGCTCGTCACCGATCCGGCGATCCGAGCCGACGAGCGGTCGATCATCGAGCCGAAGTCCAAGGAGATCCGCTCCGTCTTCGAAGTGCACAGGATCAGCGAGGTGTTCGCTGCTCTGGTGCGCGACGAGCGGGTCGTCGGCCGGGCGCGGCAGATCCTCGGCTCGGACGTGTACGTCCACCAGTCGCGGATCAACGTCAAGCCGGGCTTCGGGGCGAGCGGCTTCTACTGGCACTCGGACTTCGAGACCTGGCACGCCGAGGACGGGCTGCCGAACATGCGGACGGTGTCCGTCTCGATCGCGCTGACCGAGAACCACGACACCAACGGCGGGCTGATGATCATGCCCGGCTCGCACCGCACCTTCCTCGGATGTGCGGGGGCCACGCCGAAGGACAACTACAAGCAGTCCCTCCAGATGCAGGACGCGGGCACGCCGTCCGACGAGGCGCTGACGAAGATGGCGTCCGAGTACGGCATCAAGCTCTTCACGGGCAAGGCCGGTTCGGCGACCTGGTTCGACTGCAACTGCATGCACGGCTCCGGCGACAACATCACGCCGTTCCCGCGCAGCAACGTGTTCATCGTGTTCAACAGCGTGGAGAACGCGGCCGTGGAGCCCTTCGCGGCTCCGATACGGCGGCCGGAGTTCATCGGCGCACGGGACTTCACTCCTGTGAAGTGACCCTCACAGCCACGCCAGCGACGCGGCCCGCTCCAGTACGTTCCGTACGGCGGCCGCGTCGCCCGTGGCGCCCCTGGGCACCGTCCGGGGGGTGTACCGCCCGCCGACCAGCAGACAGAAGTCGTAGGGATCGAGGCTGAGTTCGGCCCGTACGGGCTCGGCCTCGGAGCCCAGCACCCATTCCTCGCCCCCGGTGACCGAGAACAGCACCGGGGGCGCGGTCGGTCCCAGGGCCAGGCCGAGGATGCGGACGGCGAGGCGGACCAGCCGGTCCAGGTGCTCCGGCGGCGGCAGCGGGACGGCGAGGCCGAGGGCGCGGCCGATGTCGTCGGTGTGGATCCACGTCTCGAAGCCGCGCACCAGGAAGTGGTCGGCGACGGGCAGCCGCAGCCCCATCAACATCACGGCCCGCGCGGCGAGTTCGGCGTCCCGGGCCTCGGTCGTCGCGAGCAGCGCGTCCGCCTGCGCGGCCCAGTCGGCCACGGTCTCCTCGGGCGTACGGCCGTGCTCATGGGCGATGACGTCGGCGCTACGGCGGTTCCAGGCGTCCTCCCAGTGCGCGCCCTGCTCGATCCGCGAGGGCGGTACGCGCGCGTCGACGCCGAGCCGGCCGGCCAGGTGCTCGTCGGCGGCGAGGAGGTGGGCGACGGTGGCGTGCGCGTCCCAGTCGTGCACGACCGGTGTGGTCCAGCGGCCGGCGAGCTCGGGCAGCAGCGCCTTGAGCCCGGCGACGGCGGCGGCGTAGGGGGCGGCGTGCCCGGCGACGCGGGAGGCGGCCGGCCGGGTGCGCAGGGCGAGGGAGAGCACACCGTCGGCCGAGCCTGCGGGAGCGTGGAGCGGCGGCCCGTCGAGCAGCCGTACCGTTTCCTTCAGTCTGGCCGCCTCGGCGGCGCAGCTCTCGCACCGGGCCAGGTGCGCCCGGACCGTCTTCTCCTCGGCCGGGTCGAGGGCGCCGAAGGCCCAGGCGGCCAGCAGGTCACGTACGGCCTCGTGCCCGTCGGTCATCGCGCACCTCCTCTGCGTGCCCGCTCTCTGCGTGCCTGCTCTGTGCGTGCCTGCTCTCTGCGGACACTTTTCCCGCCTGACCGGCGAGTACCCCTCTCGCCATCATGCGCCCCTTTCGAGCGCCGGGTCCGGCGGGTCGGCCAAAGTTTCCGCCAAGGAGCGCAGGGCGCTGCGCAGCCGGGTCTTGGCCGTGCCCTCCGGTATCCCCAGTTCCACGGCGGCCTGCCGATAGGTGCGGCCGGCGAAGTAGGCGAGGTGCACGACCTCGCGTTGCGGCTGCGGGAGTTCGGCGAGGGCGGAGTGCAGCAGCAGGGAGCGCTCGCGGTCGACGACCGTCTCGTCGGGGCCGGGACCGGCGTCCGGGATGGCCTGGAGCGTGGTGTCGTCGGCGCCGGCGGCCTTGCGGTGCCGGGCCTCGCTGCGCACCCAGTCCACGGCGCGCCGGTGGGCGACCACGGACAGCCAGGTGCGCAGCGAGCCACGGCGCGCGTCGTAGGTGTACGGCCGGCTCCACAGCTGCGCGAAGACCTCCTGCGCCACGTCCTCGGCGGCGGCCGGTGAGCGCGTGACCCGCACGGCCACCCGCCGCACCAGCCCGCCGTACGTCGCGTACACCTCGGCCAGCGCCGACTCGTCGCCGTACACCAGCCGTCGGTGCACCTCCGCGTCGGCAGGCGGCGGTGCGGAGGTACCGCCCGTGGACTCCACGTGACCTTCCTAGTGTGATGCGCCAGAAATCCTGAGGTTAAGTCGCTAGCCTGATTTCATGTCGCCGGGTCCTCCAGCTGTTGAAGTCACTCTGTCCGCTCAGGAGCGGGCGGAGTTGTCCCGTTGGGTAAGTGGGGTGGTGGCGCCGCGTTTTGTGGAGCGGGCGCGCATTGTGCTGGCGTGCGCGGACGGTGCGCCGAATGCTCGTGTGGCGGCAGAGGTCGGCGTGACGGTGGCGACGGTGAGGAAGTGGCGCGGGAAGTTCGCCGCTGAGCGGCTGGCCGGGCTTGAGGATGCCGCTCGTATCGGTCGGCCGAAGGCTGACCTGGTCCTGAGTAGGGCTGAGCGGGATCAGCTCACCCGGTGGGCGAGGCGGGCGAAGACCGCCCAGTATCTGGCGTTGCGCGCAAAGATCGTGCTGCGCTGCGCGGAGGGCGGGACCAACAGGCAGGCCGCGATCGACCTCGGTGTTGACGAGTCGACGGTGGAACGCTGGCGGGCCAGGTTCGTCGCGAAACGCCTCGACGGCTTGTCCGACGAACCCCGGGTGGGAAGGCCGCCCTCGATCCTGCTCGAACAGGTCGAGGACGTCATCGTGGCGACATTGGAGTCCAGTCCGGGCAAGGACACGCACTGGTCGCGGGCCTCGATGGCCGAGCGGACCGGCCTGTCGAAATCGACGATCGGGCGGATCTGGAAGCGGTTTGACCTCAAGCCACACCTTCAGGATTCCTTCAAGCTCTCCACCGATCCGCAGTTCGTCGCCAAGGTCGTCGATGTCGTCGGCCTGTATCACCACCCGCCTGAGAAGGCGGTGGTGTTGTGCGTGGACGAGAAGTCCCAGATTCAGGCTCTGGACCGGTCACAGCTGGTGCTGCCCATAATGCCCGGCATGCCCGAGCGGCGTACCCACGACTACTACCGGCACGGCATCACCAGCCTGTTCGCGGCCTTCAACATCGCCGACGGCACGGTCATATCGGCACTGCACCGCCGCCACCGGGCCATCGAGTTCAAGAAGTTCCTGGTCACGATCGACAAAGCGGTGCCGGCCGAACTCGACGTCCATCTGGTCTGTGACAACTACGCCACCCACAACACCGCCGAGATCAAGACGTGGCTGGGCAAGCACCCCCGCTTCCACGTCCACTTCACCCCGACCGGCTCCTCCTGGATGAACCAAGTCGAGCGGTGGTTCGGCCTGTTGACCGACAAGCTCATCCGACGGGGCGTCCACACATCGGTCAAGGCCCTGGAGGACGACATCACCGCGTGGATCGACACCTGGAACGAGAACCCACGGCCCTTCACCTGGACCAAGACCGCCGACGAAATCCTCCACTCCCTCGCCGACTACCTCACCAAGGTCGGAACCGGCAGCCAGAAAACAGAGCATAACTAACCCTCAGGATTTCTGGCGCATCACACTAGCGTCCCGGCAGGGCCGGCGCCAGTGGTTCAGACAGAGAGGACGTCGAGCAGGCGGTCGACATCGGCGGGCGTGTTGTACAGGTGGAAGGCCGCGCGCAGGTTGCCCGCCCGGTCGGAGACCTCCACCGAGGCGCTGCTCAGCTCGGCCTGGCGGCGGCCGAGTCCGGGCACGGAGACGATCGGCGAGCCGGGGGACGGGACGGCCTCGTGGCCGAGGGAGGCCAGGCCCGCGCGGAAGCGGTCGGCGAGGGCCAGGTCGTGGGCGCGCACGGCGTCCAGGCCGAGCTCCTCCAGTAGTTCGAGGGAGCGGCGGGCGCCGGCGTAGGAGAAGAGGGCGGGACTCTCGTCGAACCGCCGTGCGGAGTGGGCGAGTTCGTCGATCGGGCCGTAGCACGCGTCCCACGGGCGCTCCCCCGCCACCCAGCCGGCGAACAGCGGGGTGAGCCCGCCGAGGTCCTCCGGGACGACCAGGAAGGCCACGCCCCGCGGGCAGACGAGCCACTTGAAGGCGACGCAGGCGCTGTAGTCATAGGCGTCCGCATCGAAGTCCAGCCATCCGGCGGCCTGGGACGCGTCGATGTACGTACGCGCCCCGTGCTCGCGCGCTGCCTCCCGGATCGCGGGCAGGTCGGCCACCCGGCCGTCCGCGGACTGGGCCGCGCTGACCGCGACCAGGGCGGTGCCGGGCCGCACCGACTCGGCGACCCGCTCCAGCGGCACGCTGCGCACCTTGAGGTCGGAGCGGACGTGGAAGGGGTTCACGACGGAGCTGAAGTCGCCCTCGGCGGTGAGGACTTCGGCGCCCTCCGGGAGGGAGGCGGCGATCAGGCCGCTGTAGACCGCGACGGAGGCGCCGGCCGCCACCCGGCGCTCGGGCACGCCGACGAGCCGCGCGAAGCAGGCGCGGCTCGCCTCCACATCCGCGAACATGTCGGTCGGCCGGCCGGCGGCCGCGGCCTCGACGGCGGTCCTCAGGGCGGCGACGGTGCGGGCCGGTACCAGGCCGGTACTGGCTGTGTTCAGGTAGGTGTTCTTCGGCGCGAACTCCGTGCGGACGAGGCTCTCGAAGGTCTCCATGGCTCCACTGTGGGCCCCGGAGAACTCGTAGTCCATTGACTATTTCTGCGTGGTTTCGCAAAGCAACGCTTATAGGTCCGCCGCCACCTGCGCCTTTTACCTCTGCGGCACCGCGCACCCGTCGGGACCGCACGCGTCCGCGTCACCCTGGTCGATGAGCCGAAGCGGCGAACGCTCGCCCCACGCCTGCGTGAGCGCCTGCTCGAAGACGTCGGCGGGCTGGGCGCCGGAGACGCCGTACTTACGGTCGAGGACGAAGAACGGCACGCCGTTCGCGCCGAGCTCGGCGGCCTCGCGCTCGTCGGCGCGCACGTCGTCGGCGTAGGCGGCCGGGTCGGCGAGGACCTTCCGGGCGTCGTCGGCGTCGAGTCCCGCGGCGACGGCCAGCTCCACGAGGCGCTCGTCGCCCTCGGAGAAGACGGACCGCTCCTCGGCGAAGTTCGCCTTGTAGAGGACCTGGATCAGCTCGTCCTGCCTGCCCTGCTCCTTGGCGAGGTGCAGGAGGCGGTGCATGTCGAAGGTGTTGCCGTGGTCGCGGCCCTCGGTGCGGTACGCGAGGCCCTCCGCGGCGGCCTGCGCGCCGAGGTTCTCCTCACCTGCCTGTGCCTGCGCCGCGCTCATGCCGTACTTCTTCGTGAGCATGGTGATCACGGGCTGGATGTCGCCCTTGGCGCGTCCGGGGTCCAGCTCGAACGAGCGGTGCACGACCTCGACCTGGTCGCGGTGCGGGAAGGCTTCGAGCGCCTTCTCGAAGCGGGCCTTGCCCACGTAGCACCAGGGGCAGGCGATGTCGCTCCAGATCTCGACGCGCATGTCTTCGGCTCTCTCCAGGTCGGACGGATACGGAGACACCCTCCGCAGACTGGATGAACCTTCAAGCAGCCGGGTTCATTCCCCGGTCACGGAGAACCGCAGGTTCAGGTGGTGATCGCCCTCGGTGGGCGGGTCGTCGGGGTCGGGCAGCCAGCCCCGGCCGGCGTAGAAGCTCTGCGCCCGCCGGTTGTCCACGTGCACGTCGAGCACGGCCGTGCGCTTGCCGTCCGCCTGCCACTCCTCCACACAGGCCGCGTGCAGCGCGGTGCCGACGCCACGGCCCCAGCGGTCGGGGTCGACATGGAACTGGAACAGCCTGACCGTGTCCGCGGGGGCGCCCTCGGGGGTGCGGAAGGACGCGAGGCCGACGATCCGGCCCTGCTCGACCACGCACAGCACATGGCCCTCGGGCCGCTCGATGGCGGCGGACCATGCGGCGGACCAGTCGGTGCCGTCGTCCGGGATGCCGTCCGGGTAGTACGTCGCCCGTGCTCGCGCGTGCAAGGCGGCGACGGTCTCCGCCTCGGCGGGCAGGACGGTGCGGATCACCCGGGTCGCGGTCACTTTGTCACCGATCATGCAACGGAGGACGTGGCCCCGGCCGCCCCGGTTCCGAGCCGGCTGAACTGCGCCCGGTAGGCGCTGGGCGTCAGTCCCGTACGGCGGACCAGATGCCCGCGCAGCGAGTCGGCCGTGCCCAGGCCGCCGGCGCGGGCCACCTGGTCCATGGGCAGGTCCGTGGTCTCCAGCAGTTCCTTGGCGCGCTCGATGCGCTGATGGAGCAGCCACTGCAGCGGGCTCACCCCGCTCTCGGCGTGGAAGCGGCGGGTGAGGGTGCGCACGCTGACCCCGGCGTGGCGGGCCAGGTCGGTGAGGGTGAGCGGCTTGTCGAGGTTGCGCATGGCCCAGCCGCGGGTGTCGCCACAGGCGTTGCCGCGCTCGGGCGGCAGCGGGGTCTGGGTGAACTGGGTCTGGCCGCCGGGCCGTACGGGCGCGACCAGTGCGCGCCGGGCGACCTCGTTGGCGACGGCGGCGCCGTAGTCGGTGCGGATGATGTGCAGGCACAGGTCGATGCCGGCGGCGTAGCCGGACGAGGTGACGTAGGGCCCGTCCTGGACGTACAGCACGTCGCCGCGCAGGTCGACGTGCGGGTAGCGGCGGCGCAGCTCCTCGGCGTGGGCCCAGTACGTGGTGGCCCTGCGCCCGTGCAGCAGGCCGGCCTCGGCGAGCTGGAAGGCGCCGGTGCACAGGGAGGCGATCCGCTTGCCGTCGGCGGCCGCCTCGCGCACCGCGGCCACGATCCGCGCGTCCGGCTCGAAGGGTTCACCGGTCCCGGCGACGAGCAGCGTGTCCGCCGTCCGTACGGCGTCGAGTCCGTGCCGTACGTACAGGTCGAGCCCGCCGCTGGTGGGCACCGGTCCCGGCTCGGCCGCGCAGATGACCACCTCGTAGCCGGGCCGCCCGTCGACTTCGACCTTGCCGAACAGCATCTCGGGGATGGCGAGGTTGAACATCGACACGGGCGAGGGCGCCACGACGGCGATGCGGTGCGGGGTGGGCGACTGGGTCATGGCCAGAACCTCCGGCTGCATGGCATTTTGGCCACTACTGTACGACGGCGCGGATCCGCAGCATGGAGGCATGTCGACGAACGTGACACGCAATGGCACCCAACTCACCTCCACTCAGGGCGAGTTGGGGTCGAGGCCCAAGGAACCCAAGACCCCCTCCGCCGCTCTCACCCTCACCGCCGGTCTTCTCGGCTTCGCGCTGGTCTGCCTCGACGCGTCCATCGTGAACGTGGCCCTGCCCGCGATGGGTTCCTCCCTCGGCGGCGGGATGTCGGGCCTTCAGTGGGTGGTGGACGCCTACACGCTGGCCTTCGCCGCGCTGATGCTGTCCACCGGGGCGTTCTCGGACCGGGCCGGGGCGACCAGGGCGTACGCGCTGGGCGCCGGTGTCTTCACGCTCGCCTCGGCGGCCTGCGGCCTGGCGCCGAACCTGCCCGCCCTGATCGGCGCGCGGGTCGTGCAGGGCGTCGCGGCGGCCATCGTGCTGCCCGCCTCGCTGGCGCTGGTGCGGCAGGCGTACGCCGATCCGGCGCGCCGGGCCCGCGCGGTGGCCGTGTGGGCGGCGGGCGGTTCGGCGGCGGTGGCGCTGGGTCCGGTGGCGGGCGGTGCGCTGACCACGGCCTGGGACTGGCGCGGGATCTTCTTCGTCAACCTTCCCGTGGGCGCCCTGATCCTCGTACTGCTGGTGCGGGCCCCGCGCTCGCAGCGCCGTCCGGCTCCGCTGGACCTGCCCGGTCAGGTGACGGCGGTGGTGGCGCTCACCGCGCTGACGTTCGCGGTGATCGAGGGTGGTGCGGCGGGCTGGGCGGGGCTGGCGGTGGCCGTGGTGGCGGCCGGCGCGTTCCTCCGGATCGAGGCACGCCGACCGCACCCGGTCGTCCCGCTCGGCCTGTTCCGCGACCGGACCGTCGCGGTGACGGTGGCCGCCGGAGCGGCGGTCAGCGTCGCCTTCTACAGCATGGTGTTCGTCTTCTCGCTCTTCTTCCAGCAGGTCCAGGGCCGTTCGGCGCTCCAGGCCGGGCTGATGTTCCTGCCGATGACGGGCCTGATCGCGGTGACCAACGTGGTGGCGGGCAAGCTCGCCGGACGCCACGGCGCCCGGCTGCCCATGGTGGTGGGCCAGGGCCTCGCCGTCGCGGGACTGCTCATGATGCTGTTCGTCGACGCGGACACGCCCCCGGTCGTGGTGGCGCTGCTCCTCGTCCCGATGGCGCTGGGCTGCGCGCTGACGGTGCCGCCGCTGACGGCGGCGATGATGGACGCCGTGCCCGCCGAACGGGCGGGGCTCGCGGCCGGCGTCCTCAACGCGGCGCGGCAGATGGCGGGGGCGCTGGGCATCGCCGTCTTCGGGGCGCTGATCTCCGACGGCTTCGTGTCGGGGATGCGGCTGAGCCTGGTGATCAGCGCGGCACTGCTCGCGGTGACCGGGCTGCTCAGCTTCCGTCTCGCAGGTCCTTCGGCCAGTTCGGCCTGAATTCCAGGTGGTCGTAGGTCACCACGCACCCCTCCCCCATCGGCGACTGCGTCATGAACCCGATCAGGGCGGCGTCCGCCTCCTTCTCCTCCCCCAGCGTGAACAGCCGGACGAAGGTCCAGCGCTCGCCGTCGCGGGAGGCGTGGAAGGCGAAGGCACGCCCGGTGCGGCTCACCCGCAGCCACACCGAACTGCCCTCCACGGAGAAGGAGTTGGCGTCGTCGGAGTGCCCCCGGGTGACCACCGTGCACACGGTCGGCACGTCCGGGGAGTACTCCAGGCACAGCTTGGCCCAGGCCCGCTCCCCGACATGGACGTAGAGCACCCCGGCGTCGAAGGCGGCGGCGAACCCGACGGTGACACGGGCGATCAGCTGGAAGTCGCCCTCGGGCGCGCCGAGCAGCCGGGGCGCGTCGGAGGCGGCGTCCAGGGCCTCGCCGGTGGGCGGCACGAAACGGTCCTGCCGGGGGCCGGCCCATCCGGAGAGGATGCCGTCGTCCTCGTAGGACCAGTGGCCGTCGGGGCCGTAGGTGCGCAGCGGGAAGGGGAGTTCGGGGATTTCCAGGTCCATGGCGGGATTCTTCCAGGCCGTCCCCCGTACCGCGCGCCCGAGGGGGGTCCCGGTCAGCGGGACTGGAGGGCGTCCAGGGCGACGGCCTGGGCGATGGCGAGGCGCAGGTCGAGATCGGGCGAGGCCACGTCGAGCAGGTAGCGGTCGCGCAGCCCTATCTTCTTGTCGACCTTCATCACCGGCTTGTCGCCCGAGGTGAAGTCGAAGTGGTACGGCCACGCGAACGGCACGAAGTCGAGCGGGAGCAGCTCCCAGACCCGGCGCACCACGGCCACGAGCCGGTTGCGCTCGGTCCCGACGGCGGTGACGGAGCCCGGCTGCTCCAGTTCCCATGTCGAGCGCAGCAGGGAGGCGGCGAACTTCTTGCGGAACGTGCCGACGGGGTTGCCGACCGCGTCGCGCACGTCGTAGGCGGCGCCGACGTCGAGGATCTGGCGGGCCTTGGCGGTGAACAGGACGCGGTCCTTCGACTCGTCGGTGTAGAAGGTCATCTGCTCCTTGAGCGCCATCCGCTTCTGCTCGGCGAAGGCGACGACCTTGCCGTCGGAGCCGTCGGGCAGCGTCTCGGTCACGACGTAGCGGTTGATCATGAACGTGGTCTTCTGCCTGATGGTGAATCGCTCGTTCACCTGCGGTCGCGCGCTGTCCACGGTTTCGCTCCCCGAGCCGGTGGTGGTCCCTGCGCCGGCGCCCTCGTCCGGCGGATCCATCCTCAGGGCGCGCCCCGGCCCGGGGCAGTCTCCGTAAGTCGACGTCCGCAACGACCAAAGATGACGGATCCGGTGGTGGCAGGGCGTCGACTTTCGTCGTTCGGGGCCGCACCGAAGGGCGGATGCGGGCGCCCGCGGGTGGCTGACTATCGTCTGCGCGTGGACGTAGCACAGACACCCCGCACCGACCGGTCGCTCCGGTCCCGGCTCGCCGCCGCCTCCCCCTGGCCCCGTAAGCGGATCATCGGGGAGAGCGTGCTCACCGTGGTGGTCGCCGGATCGGCGGGACTTTTCGACGGGAATGCCGGATACGTCGCCTGGTCCGCCGTCATCACGCTGGCCGTAGCCGTACTGGTGCTGGCCCGCCGCTCGTTGCCGGTGACCGTGCTGCTCATCTCGTCGGCCATGGCCGGGATGGTGGCCGGCACGCTGCCGCTGCTGGTGTACGCGAGCTGGTCGGCGGGCAGCCGGATCATGCGCCCCGGGCGGGCGCTGGCCGCGTACGCCGCCGCGTTCGTGCTCTACCTCGTCGTCGGCGTTCGCGAGGCGGCCGACGAGGAGATCGAGATGTCGATGCTCCTGACGGCCGGGCTGGCGGCGGGATCGTTCCTGGCCCTGGTGATCGTGCCGGGCCTCGCCTCCCGCTACCGCGCCCAGCGCCACGCACTGCTCGACGCCCTGCGGCGGCACAACGCCCAACTGGTGCGCGAGCAGGCGATGGTGGCGGGGCAGGCCCGGCTCCTGGAGCGGCAGCGCATCGCCCAGGACATGCACGACAGCCTCGGACACCAGCTCGCCCTGATCACCGTGCACGCCGGGGCGCTGGAAGTGGACCCGGATCTGAGCGACCGCCAGCGGGAAGGGGTGGGCATCCTCCGGGAGGCCTCCAGGTCCGCGATGCGGGAGCTGCGCGAGGCGGTGGGCATCCTGCGGGACGGCGTCGCGGCGCCCGACGGCGAGCGGCCCGGCCCGGCCGACGGCGAGCCCCCGACGGCCCGCGGGGCGGCCACCGTCGCCGACCTCGTCGAGTCGTCGCAGGCTGCGGGCGCGGCCGTGGAGCTGCACCGCTCCGGCACCGTACGTCCCCTCGCGCCCGCCGCCGACCACGCGGCGTACCGCATCGCCCAGGAGGGCCTGACCAACGCGCACAAGCACGCGCCGGGCGCCCCGATCACAGTGGCGCTGCGCTATGAACCCGACAGCCTGGTGGTCGAGGTGGCCAACGGGCCCGTGCCGGCCGGGGCGCCCACGTCCCCGCCCGCGATCAGCGGCGGCCAGGGGCTGGCGGGCCTGCAGGAGCGGGCCCGGCTGGTCGGGGGCATGGTGCACACCGGCGCCACGCCCGACGGCGGCTTCCGGCTCGCCGGTGTGCTGCCGTACGGCGGTGGCGAGACCCTGCCCCGCCCGAAAGGCGCGACCTCCGTCGCCGCGGGCGACGACTTTCGAGGGCAGATCGGCGGGGGCGCGGCGGGCGACGGTGGAGCGGTCATCGACCGTTCCGATCCGCAAGGGGAGTTCGCCGCCATCATGAGCAGCAAGAAGAAGGTCGCCCTCGGTTGTGTCGTCACCTCCGTCGTCCTCGTCGTGGGCGTTCTCGGCCTGGGGGCCTGGGGGCTGACGGCGCTGTTCGACGAGGTCGAGAGCGGCACCATATCGCCGAGCGTGTACAAGTCCGCGAAGGTCGGCGATGCCGAGAAGGACGTGAAGGCCAAGCTGCCGGAGGGCAGTTCCCTGCTCACCGACGGCCAGGAGAAGCAAGGCCCGCCGCTGCCGGAGGGCGCGAAGTGCCGTCACTACCTGGACGTCGACGACGACATCGTCTACCGGTTCTGCTTCCGCGACGGGAAGCTGATCGCGAAGGAGTCCTTCAAGGACAAGATCTGAACGGGGCGACGAGGTCGCACAGGTGACCGGATCGGGCATGATGGCGGGGCTTTGCCATCCGTCCACCGCACCGACACCGCGCAGGAGGCCGTGTGATCCGGGTCCTCGTCGCCGACGACGAGCCGCTCATCAGGGCCGGCATCAGGATGATCCTCACCTCGGCCGACGACATCGACGTCGTCGCGGAGGCGGCGGACGGCCGGGAAGCGGTGGAGACCGCCCGGAGCACCGCGGTCGACGTGGCCCTGCTGGACATCCAGATGCCGGTGATGGACGGGCTGACGGCGCTGGCCGAGATGGGCCGGGCCGCACCAGGTGTGCGGGTGCTGATCCTGACCACGTTCGGGGAACGCGAGAACGTGCTGCGGGCCCTCGGCCACGGCGGCGCGGGCTTCCTGCTGAAGGACTCCGCGCCGCAGGAGCTGATCCACGCGGTCCGTGCGGCGGCGGCCGGCAACGCCTATCTCTCCCCGGCCGCCACCCGGCACGTCGTGGACACCCTCGCCTCCCCCGCCGCCACCGCGCGCGGCGAGGAGGCCCGCCGCCGGCTGGCCGGCCTGACGGCCCGCGAACGCGAGGTGCTGGCCCTGCTGGGCGAGGGCCTGTCCAACGCGGACGCGGGCGCCCGCCTGCATATGAGCGAGGCCACGGTGAAGACGTACGTCAGCCGCATCCTGACCAAGCTCGACTGCGACAACAGGGTGCAGGCGGCACTCCTGGCCCGGGACGCGGGCCTGGAGTCACACAAAGGCTGACGAAACTCAGCGTTCCAGCGTGCCGTTGAACCTGCGCGGCAGCCCCAGCGGATTGTCATCCCGAAGCTCCGCCGGAAGCAGTGCCTCGGGCGCCCCCTGGTAGGCCACCGGCCGCAGCCACCGCTCGATGGCCGTGCCGCCCACCGAGGTGGAGGTCGAGGTCGTCGCCGGGTAGGGACCACCGTGATGCTGGGCCGGTGCCACGGCCACACCCGTCGGCCAGCCGTTGACCAGCACGCGTCCGGCCAGCGGCGTCAGCTCCGCGAGGATCTCGGCGCCGCGCCCCTCACCGGCCGCCTCCTCGGCCGACAGGTGAACCGTCGCGGTGAGGTTGCCGGGCAGCCGGGACAGCACGGCCTGCGCCTGCGCGTCGTCGTCGTAGCGGGCGACCACCGTGACCGGGCCGAAGCACTCCTCCAGGAGAAGGTCGTACGCGCCCTCGCTCGCCAGCTTCTCGGCAGCGACCGTCAGGAACCCGGCGCTGACCGTGTGCTCGCTGCCCGCCCCCGGCGTCACCGGGGACTCCACGTCCGGCAGCTCGGTGCGCTCGGCGACCCCGGCGATGAAGTTGTCCCGCATCCGGTGGTCGAGCAGGACGCCGGCGTCGGTGTCGCTGACCGCGTCCGTGAGGGACTTGAGCAGGCCGTCGCCCGCCGCTCCGGACGGCACCAGCACCAGGCCCGGCTTCACACAGAACTGCCCGACGCCCAGCGTCATGGACCCGGCGAGGCCCGTGCCGATCGCCTCGCCGCGCTCGGTGGCGGCCGCCTCGGTGACGACGACCGGGTTCAGGGAGCCCAGCTCGCCATGGAAGGGGATCGGGACCGGACGGGCGGCGGCCGCGTCGAAGAGGGCGCGCCCGCCCCGTACGGAGCCGGTGAAGCCGGCCGCGGCGACCAGCGGGTGCCTGATCAGTTCGATGCCGGCCTCGAAGCCGTGCACCAGACCGACCACGCCCGCGGGGATGCCGTGCGCGGCGGCGGCCGTCCGCAGCACCTTGGCGACCAGCTCCGAGAGCGCCGGGTGGTCGGGGTGGGCCTTGACGACGACGGGGCAGCCCGCGGCGAGCGCGCTCGCGGTGTCGCCGCCGGCGACGGAGAAGGCGAAGGGGAAGTTGGACGCCGAGTAGACGGCGACGACGCCGAGGGGCACCTTGTAGCGGCGCAGGTCCGGGATCGGCGGGGTGGCGGCGGCGTCGGGGTGGTTGATGACGACGTCCAGGAAGGCGCCCTCGTCGACGATGTCCGCGAACGCCCTCAACTGGTAGCAGGTGCGGGCGAGTTCGCCGGTGAGGCGGACCGGGCCGAGCGCGGACTCCGCGTCGGCGGCCTCGACGAGCTGGTCCTTGGCCGCCTGCAGCCGGTCGGCGGCCGTGCGCAGGAAGGCCGAGCGGACCGTACGGTCGGCGAGCGAACCGCGCGCTTCGTGCGCGGCGCGGACGGCGGCGTCCACCTCCTGGGCTGTGGCCTCCACCGCAACCTGTTCACGCTGCTTCCCGGTACGGGGGTCGACACTCCAGACTGGTGCTGCTGCCACCGCAGGTCCCTCCACATGTAATGCCGCAGTACTGGGTCATCCACCAGGGGTGTTCGATATACTGAACACTGTCTCTGATGATGAATACGCTGTCGGAGACTATTTCCCGTCGAACGAAGGGGTCAAGGGCGATGTCGGCAGGCGAGACGGGCGGCGGAGCGCAGGTCAAGTCCGCGGTACGGACGGTTGAACTGCTCGAATACTTCGCCGGACGCCCCGGCATGCACTCCCTCGCGGCGGTCCAGGAGGCCGTCGGATACCCCAAGTCCAGCCTCTACATGCTGCTGCGCACGCTGGTCGAACTGGGCTGGGTGGAGACGGACGCGACGGGCACCCGGTACGGCATCGGCGTCCGGGCGCTGCTGGTCGGCACGTCGTACATCGACGGCGACGAGGTGGTCGCGGCGGCGCGCCCGACGCTGGACCGGCTGTCCGACGACACGACCGAGACGATCCACCTGGCCCGTCTCGACGGCACGAACGTCGTCTATCTCGCCACCCGCCAGTCCCAGCACTACCTGCGCCCCTTCACCCGGGTCGGCCGGCGCCTGCCCGCGCACTCGACGTCCCTCGGCAAGGCGCTGCTGAGCACCTACTCGGACGAGCAGGTCCGCAAGATGCTCCCCGAGACGCTGCCCGCGCTGACCGAGAACACGATCACCGACCGTGAGAAGCTCATCGAGGAGCTCCACCAGGTCCGCGAGCAGGGCTTCGCCGTGGACCGCGAGGAGAACACCCTCGGCCTGCGCTGCTTCGGCGTGGCGATCCCGTACCGCACCCCGGCCCGCGACGCGATCAGCTGCTCGGTCCCGGTGGCCCGGCTGACGCCCGCGCACGAACAGATGGTGAAGGACGCGTTGTTCGACGCGCGGGACCGGCTGACGCTGGCCACTCGTAGGCTCTGACTCCATGGATGTGGAACTGCGTGAGGTGCACGACAGCGATCTGCCGGTCTTCTACCGGCAGATGAACGACCCGGAGGCCCTGCGCATGGCGGCCTTCACCCCCAAGGACCCGGCGGACCGGGACGCGTTCGACGCGCACTGGAGCCGGATCCGGTCCTCCTCGCATGTGCTGCGCACGATCCTGGCCGACGGTGACGTGGTGGGGAGCGCGGCGGTGTACGGGGAGCCAGGCGAGCGAGAGGTGACCTACTGGGTCGACCGCGCGTACTGGGGCCGGGGTGTGGCCACGGCCGCCCTGCGCGGGCTGCTCGCCGAGGTGCCCGAACGCCCGCTGTACGCACGGGCGGCTGCGGACAACGGCGGCTCGCTGCGGGTGCTGACGAAGTGCGGCTTCCGGGTGACCGCACAGGCCAGGGGCTTCGCGAACGCGCGGGGCGAGGAGATCGACGAGGTCGTGCTGCACCTGGAGGGCTGAGAGCCTCTCCCCCGTCAGGCGGAGACGGATCATCGCCGGGCAGGAGGTGCCGGCCGGCGCCCTCGCGGGAGCGTGGCCCTATGACGCAGACACTCGCTCATGCCCCGCAGACCGACGACGCCGTCGGTCTCGGCAGGGCCCGTCGCGCCCTGCGGGCCGTCGCCATCGTCTCCTGCATGCCGTATCTCTCGCTCAAGGTCGCGTGGCTCGCGGGGAGTCGGATCGGCATCCCGGACGGCAGCTCGCTGCTGGAGCACCGGGCGAGCATGGCCGTCGCCAACAGCGTCACCGTGCTCATGGACGCGGCCGTCATCGTGCTCGCGCTGGTGCTGACCCGGCCGTGGGGGCTGCGGGTGCCCGCGTGGCTGCTCGTCCTGCCCGCGTGGGTGGCCACCGGGCTGCTCGCGCCGATCATGGCCGGGTTTCCGATCCAGCTCGTCGTCGACGCGCTCGGCGGGGCCACGAACACCACGGCCGCCGGTGGTGAACCGTTCCTGGACGCCTGGGTCTTCGGGGTCGTCTACAGCGGGTTCATCGTGCAGGGACTCACTCTCGGCGCCCTGCTCGTGCTGTACGCCCGCGACCGCTGGGGCCGGCTGTGGCAGGGGCGGGTGTGGGAGCTTCCGGTCGGCTTCATCGGGGCGGCCCAGCGTGCCGTCGCCGTCGCGGCGGCCGGATGCGCGCTGCCGCCGCTGATCGCCCACCTGTTGTGGGCGTGCGGTGGCACCGCCGGGCTCGGCGAGAGCCGCGTCACCGACCGGGCCGGTGGCTTCTACGTCATGGAGGCGCTGTCGGCGGTGTTCCTCGCCATGGCCGTCACCGGCGGCCTCCTCCTCGCGTTCCGGCGCGGCCGTGCCCTGCCCGTCGGGCTGCCCCTCGCGCTGGCCTGGGTCGGCTCCGCGGCGACGGTCTGCTGGGCGGGCTGGCTGTCGCTGGCCCCGCTCACCGACGTGGCCGACGGCCCCACACCTGTGCTGAGCCTCACCTACGCTGGCCAGATGATCGTCGGCATCCTCGTCGCCTGCCTCGGGATCCACTTCCTCGCGGAGCGCTCCGCGAGCCGGAAGTGTCGTACGGCGTGAGCCGGTTCGCGGGGTTCCTGTTCGGACGGCGGGCGCGTCGGCGCTGGATCCACCTCATCCTCGGCGGCGCGCTCGCCATGCCGTACGTCTTCGTCGGCCAGCTCGTCGTCGGCCCCGCCACCAACTCCCGGTACGTCTTCAACGACCTGCCGCTCCAACTCCTGTCCTTCGCCGTCGGGTTGCCCCTGGCCGCCCTCACCGCGGCCCTGTTCCCGCTGACCCGTTCGCTGGAGGCGGGTGCGGTGCGGTCGCTGTGCGGGGTGGACGCGGGGCTGCTCGCCTACGGGCCCGCACGGACGCGGGTGGAGAAGGGGCGAGTGGCGGCCTGGTTCACGCTGCATCTCGGGTTCGGCGGGATCATCTCGGGGATGTCGCTGGCGGTACCGCCGTTCGCCGGCTTCCTCACCGCGCTGCCACTGCTCGTGTGGCTGGGCGGGGCCTCGCTCGTCGACCTGCCCGAAGCTCTCGACCAGACCTGGGTGCTGGCGCTCGCGCCGGTCGCGGGCGTCGCGACGCTCGTCGCGCTCGCCGCCTGCGCGGCCCTCAGCGGCACGCTCCTGGCCCGCTGGGCACCCGCGTTGCTGGGCCCCACGCCCGAGGACCGGCTCGCGGCGGCCGAGGCGCGCGCCGCGGACCTCGCCGTGCGGGGCCGGCTCGCGCGCGAACTGCACGACTCCGTCGGCCACGCCCTGAGTGCCGTCACCCTGCAGGCGAGCGCCGCCCGCCGGGTCCTCGACACCGACCCGGAGTTCGTCCGCGAGGCCCTCGCCGCGATCGAGGACACGACCCGGCGTACGGTCGGCGAACTCGATGCCGTCCTGGGCGTGTTGAGGGACGGCGACACGCCCGGTACGGCACCTGCGCCCACCCTCGCCGCCGATCTGGACGGCCTGCTGCGCCGCACCCGTGCGGGCGGGCTGCGCGTGGCCGCCAAGGTCGACGCCGATACGGAGGCCGTGGCGCCCGTCCTGTCCCGCGAGGCGTACCGCATCGTGCAGGAGGGGTTGAGCAACGCCCTGAAGCACGCCGGGGAACGGGTGAGCGTGAGCCTGCGGATCGTGGTCGCCGACGGGCAGCTGGAGATCACCGTGGAGAACCCCCTGACCCACGCCCCCTCCTGCCGCCCCGGCGGCGGCCATGGCCTGCGCGGCATCGCCGACCGCGCCCGGCTGCTGGGCGGGACGGTGGAGGCGGGGCCGAGTGAAGGGGATGCGGCGCAGCGCGTCTGGAGACTGCGCGTGCGGCTGCCGATGAACTGCCCACCGACCCCGAGGGAACGCCCATGACGCCCCGCCCCGCGATCCGTGTCGTCCTCGCCGACGACGAGCGCATGGTCCGCAGCGCCCTGCGCGCCATCCTCTCCGCCGAGCCGGACCTGGAGGTCGTCGGCGAGGCGTCGACCGGGGCCGAGGCCGTGTCCGTCGTGCGGGAGAAGCGGCCCGACGTCGTCCTCATGGACGTACGCATGCCGGAGATCGACGGCATCCGGGCCACCGAGCAGATCCTGGCCACGCTCGACGATCCGCCCCGGATTGTCGTCGTCACCACCTTCGAGAACGACTCCTATGTGTACGACGCCCTGCGTGTCGGGGCCGCCGGGTTCCTGCTGAAGCGGGCGGAGGCCGACGCGCTCGTCCAGGCCGTACGGCTGGTCTCGCACACGGACACGCTGCTGTTCCCGTCGGCCGTCCGCGCCCTCGCGGCCGAGCACGCGCGCGCGTACCCGACGCCGCCGCCCTGGGTGGCGCGGCTCACAGGCCGTGAGAGCGATGTGCTGCGGCTGATGGCGCAGGGCCTGACCAACGCGGAGATCGCGCGGCGGATGGACGTGGGTCCGGCCACGGTGAAGTCGCACGTGGCGGCGGTCCTGGCGAAGACCGGCACCCGGGACCGCACCCAGGCGGTGATCGCCGCGTACGAGGCGGGCTTCATGAACGCTCGATGAGAAAACGAGGCGCAAGGGAACGATTGACCGCATCCTGGTCGTCCTCTCGAGTGGGATGAACAAGACGATCAGGCGGGCGTCCGTCTTCGCGCTGCTCCTGGTGTTCGCTCTGCTGGTCAGGGCGACCTGGGTGCAGTTCTACGAAGGCCAGGCCCTCGCGGACGACAAGGACAACCGGCGGAACACGATCGCGCTGTACAGCGAGCCGCTCGGCAACATCATCGTGGGCGGCGAGGCGATCACCGGCTCGGCGCGCACGAAGAGCGGCGACCTCGCCTACAAGCGCACGTACACGGACGGCTCGCTGTACTCGGCCGTGACCGGCTACAGCTCGCAGGCGTTCGGCGCCACCCAGCTGGAGGGCATCTACCGGGACCTGCTCGACGGGACCGACAACCGGCTGAAGAGCGTGCTGGACACGGTCACCAACAAGCGGTCCGACCCGGGCAACGTGGTCACGACGATCGACCCGGCCGTGCAGAAGGCGGCGTACGAAGCGCTCGGCGACAAGAAGGGCGCCGCCGTCGCGATCGACCCCACCACGGGGAAGATCCTCGCGGTCGTGTCCACTCCGTCGTACGACCCGACGCGGATCACCACGGGCGACTCGGACGCCTGGAAGCAGCTGACCAAGGACTCCGACAAGCCGATGACGAACCGCGCGCTGCGCCAGCCGCTGCCGCCGGGTTCGACGTTCAAGCTGGTCGTGGCGGCGGCCGCGCTGGAGGACGGGCTGTACTCGTCGGTGGACGACAAGACGGTCAGCCCGGACCCGTACCCGCTGCCGGACACCAACCGGGACCTGGGCAACGAGAACCCGAGCGCCCCCTGCGAGGACGCCACGATCCGGGTCGCGCTGCAGTACTCCTGCAACAACGTCTTCGGGAAGATGGCCGTCGACCTGGGCCAGGACAAGGTCCGCGAGATGGCCGAGAAGTTCGGCTTCAACGACGAGCAGCAGGACGTGCCGGTGCGGGCGTACGAGAGCGTGTACCCCTCCGACATGGACAAGCCGCAGACCGCCCTGTCCGGCATCGGCCAGTTCGACGTCACCGCGACCCCGCTGCAGATGGCCATGGTGTCCGCTGCCATAGCCAACGGCGGCAAGCTGGTCTCGCCGCACATGGTGTCGCAGATCACCGATGGCAGCGGGGATGTGTTGGAGAACTACGACGACGGGGCCGACTCGAAGGACATCGTCAGCTCCGACACCGCCGAGCAGCTCCAGTCGGCGATGCAGACGGTCGTCGAGGACGGCACGGGCACGAACGCGCAGATCTCCGGCGCGACGGTGGGCGGCAAGACGGGCACGGCCCAGCACGGCGAGAACAACAGCAAGACGCCGTACGCCTGGTTCACGTCCTACGGGAAGGCCGACGGCAAGGAGGTCGCCGTGGCGGTGATCGTCGAGCAGTCGGATGCGTCCCGCTCGGAGGTGAGCGGCAACGGGCTGGCCGCCCCCGTGGCCAAGAAGGTCATGGAGGCGGCACTCAAGAACTAGCGGGTCACTTGACGCCGAGGATCTGCTCGATCGGGTTGATGGCGAAGTACACCAGGAACAGCACCGAGGTCCCCCACATCAGCCAGTGGATGTCCTTCGCCTTGCCCAGCACCACCTTGATGACGACGTAGGCGACGAACCCGGCGCCGATGCCATTGGTTATCGAGTAGGTGAAGGGCATGACGGCGATGGTGAGGAACGCCGGGATGGCGATCTCGTACTTCTCCCAGTCGATGTGCTTGACCTGGGTCATCATCAGGAAGCCGACGGCGACCAGGGCGGGGGCGGCGGCCTGCAGGGGGACGATGGTGAGCAGCGGGGTCAGGAAGAGGGCCAGGGCGAACAGGCCACCGGTGATCAGGTTGGAGAAGCCGGTGCGCGCGCCCTCGCCGACGCCGGCCGCCGACTCGATGTAGGAGGTCGCGGAGGATGACGAGGCCGCACCGCCGGCGGCCGCGGCGGCACCGTCGATCAGCAGCACGCGGCCGAGGTTCGGCACCTTGCCCTGCTCGTCGAGGAGACCGGCCTCCGCGCTGACGCCGACGACGGTGCCCATGGTGTCGAAGAAGTCCGACAGCACCAGCGTGAAGATCAGCAGGACGACGGTGATGGCGGTGGTCTCACCGAACGCACCGAACAGGCTGAAGTCGCCGATGAGTCCGAAGTCGGGGGTGTCGACCACCTTGTCGGGCCAGGCGGGCGTGGTCAGGCCCCAGGCCTTTATGTCGGCGATCGAGTTGATGATCATCGCGACGACCGTCATGGTCACGATGCTGATCAGGATCGCGCCCTTCACCTTGCGGGCGAGCAGCGCGATCGTCAGCAGAACTCCGAGGCAGAACACGAGGATCGGCCACCCGGTGAGCTGACCGGTGCCGCCCAGCTGAACCGGCACGGTGGTGTTCGCGGCGTCCGGGATCCGGCTGACGAACCCGGCGTCGACAAAGCCGATGAAGGCGATGAACAGGCCGATGCCCACGCTGATCGCCTGCTTCAGCGGTTGCGGGATGGCGTGCATGACGGCCTCGCGCAGCCCGGTCACCACCAGCACACAGATCAGCAGGCCTTCGAGGACGATCAGGCCCATCGCGTCGTCCCACGCCATGAGCGGGGCGATCTGGAAGGCGACGACGGCGTTCAGGCCGAGGCCGGCGGCGAGTGCGAGGGGCAGGTTGCCGCCGACGCCCATGATGACCGTCATGACGGCTGCCACCAGGGCGGTGGCGGTGGTGAGTTGGACCGCGTCCAGCTGGTGGCCGAACTTGTCCTTCGCGCTGCCGAGGATGATGGGATTCAGGACAAGGATGTAGGCCATCGTGAAGAACGTGGCGAAGCCGCCCCGTATCTCACGGGCGAAGGTGGACCCCCGTTCGGAGATCTTGAAGTACCGGTCGACGCTGTTCACGCCTGGCGGTGGGGCACTTGACCGGTCGGCCACCTTCTGGGACTCGGACATGGCGGTAACTCCTTGTTGCCTGATGGATCGATGCGCGGATGCTGGCTGGATTGTTCCCACGTTGAACGCGTTTCAGGTTTTCTCCGTGTTACGGAATCAGAGCTGCTCACGTGCGATGTACCACACGGCGTTCGACCCCTCGTACGAATCGGGCGTTCCACCACTGCTACGCTTCCGCACCTCGACTGGTTGATCGCGAAACGATCGCCGGACAACCACACCTCGTTCACATGACTGCGCAGGCTGGAGGGGTCGCCCGTGGGCACCGTCGTCGACGACGCCGCCTCCGTGGAGTTCCATGCCTTCTTCGAGCGCCACTACGCCGAACTCTCGCGCCTGGCCCATCTGTTGACGGGTGAGGCGGACGCCGCCGACGACCTCGCGGCGGACGCGCTGCTGGCGCTGTGGCACCGCTGGGACCGGGTGCGCGCGGCCGACCATCCGGTGGCTTACGCCCGCGGGGTCGTGGCCAACCTGGCCCGCACCAGGATCCGCAGCGCGGTCCGGGAGCGCCGCCGGGTCGCCCTGTTCTGGTCGCAGCGCGAGGAGAAGACGGAGAACCCGGACATCGCGGGCGTCGTCGACGTCCAGGAGGTGTTGCGTAGACTTCCGTTCCGCAAACGCGCCTGTGTGGTGCTGCGGCACGCGTTCGACCTGTCCGAGAAGGACACCGCGCTCGCCCTGGGCATATCGGTCGGTACGGTGAAGAGCCAGACCTCGAAGGGAATGGCCGAGCTGCAACGCCTGCTCGGGACGCAGGGCGCTCCCCTCAAGGTGCATGCGGCGGCGATGGCCCGCACCGGGGACGCCGGAGGAAGGAACCGATGATGCGGCGGGACGTGCACGACGAACTCCGTGCCCGGCTGCACGAGGCGGCCGAGGCGCACGAGCCCGACCGCGAGCGGATCCTGGCCCGCGTCGAGCGCGGCATGGCCGAGCAGACCCGCCCCGACCACCGGGCGACCCGCCCGCCGGTGTACGGCTGGGTCCGGGTGGTGACCGCCACGGCCACGGTCGCCGGCGTTCTCGCGGTCGGCGGTTACGCGGTGGCGTCCGCCGTGAAGGAGGACCGCCCTCAGCAGACGGTGGCCACGTCACCGACGCCCGCCCCGTCCCCCGACGGCACCAGCCGCGCCCCGGTCCCGCCCGCGCCATCGGCCGACCGGACGCCGGAGCGGACGCCGGATTCCCGCGAGACGACCGAGGCGCCGACCCGGCAGCCGACGGCCACGCCCGAGGCGCCCGCCGCCAAGGGCGAGCAGGACGGCCCGCTGTGGTCGGACGGCTCGGTGGACCCGCACAGCAACGACTTCTGGGCGCAGAGCAATCTGACCCTGCGGACCAGCGAGCAACTCACCGCGCTCACCGTCCGGTTGAAGGTGGCGCAGACCGGCTCCGTCACCTCGACCGGCGCCTGGCGGGCACTGCCGGAGGACGACTTCACGCTGACGGTCGAGGAGAACGACGGCTTGCTCGTCTACACCTGGGTGCTCAAGGAGGGCCGTACGGTCCGCGCCGGCGAGTGGGTGTTCGCGGGGCAGTACGACCACGAGCGCGGGGGCCGCGACGCGAAGGACGACACCTATGCGGTGACGGCCACCGCGGGCGGCGAACAGCTGTCCGTGACGGGCGACTTCACGGCGCACGACGACAACGACTCGGCAGCCGACGGAGATTCGTAAGGTTCGTAAAGAAAGTCCGCAGGACCGGCAACCCTTTCCGTACGCGTGGCGACCAGGAGACGCAAGGATCCCCTCCACGCAAGGAAGAAACCGGTTCATGACTGCACAGGCTGAACAGCGCGTCCGGCACCGTCGCAGGGCGACCAAGCGGCGGGCCCTGATCGCCGGCGTCTGCGCCCTCGGCGTCACGGGTGCGGCCGTCGTCACCACGACGCTCCTGTCCTCGGCGGGCGCGGCCACGTCCTGGCCGACGGAGAAGGGCAGCAAGCCCGTCTCGTCGACGATCAAGGTGTCGGGCACCTACGACGGCAAGCTGACGAGGTTCTACGGCTCGGGCGACCTGGGCGGCAGCGGCCAGGAGGAGGGCCAGGACCCGATCTTCGAGCTGGCCGACGGCGCGGTCCTGAAGAACGTCATCATCGGCACCCCGGCCGCGGACGGCGTCCACTGCAAGGGCTCCTGCACGATGCAGAACGTGTGGTGGCTGGACGTCGGCGAGGACGCGGCCACCTTCAAGGGCAAGTCGTCGTCGGCCGTGTACACGGTCCACGGCGGCGGCGCGAAGAACGCCGACGACAAGGTCCTGCAGTTCAACGGCGCGGGCAAGCTGGTCGTGACCAAGTTCCAGGTCTCGAACTTCGGCAAGCTGGTGCGCAGTTGCGGCAACTGCTCCACGCAGTACAAGCGCACGATCATCATCAACGACGTGGATGTCACCGCGCCGGGCAAGTCGATCGTCGGCATCAACTCCAACTACGGCGACACGGCCGCCCTGCGCAAGATCCGTATCCACGGCGACAGCGGCAAGAAGGTCAAGACCTGCACCCGCTTCGAGGGCAACAGCAGCGGCAAGGAGCCGAAGGAAATCGGCACCGGCCCGGACGGAACCTCCTGCAGGTTCTCGGCATCTGACATCACGTACCAGTGAGCACGTCGGCCACAGACCTGCTGGCCTGAGCCCCCCTCGGTCAGCAGAACAGAACGCCCCGCCGGTGACGACCGGCGGGGCGTTCGACCTTGCGGGCTTCGTGCCGGCGAAGGTCAGTTCATGGTCGAGCCGATGACCGTGGAGCCCGTCGTCAGGAAGGTGGTGGCGGGCAGCGATCCGTCCGCCTTACGGGTGTTGTAGGCCGTCGTGGCATCGGTCGAACGGAAGGAGGGGGTGGTGACGCCGCCGTCCCAGTTGTTCGCCGCCGACACGGTCGACGCGCCCAGCTCGGACAGCCCCTTCCTGTTGCCGACGGCGAGATTGCGGGCCGCCCGGGCCTTGCCGGTGGCGAAGTAGAACCCGGTCTCGGCGTTGGCGTACGCGGTGTTGCGGTTGAGCGCGATCGCCCCGGTGTTGGAGTTCTCGGTGAAGCCGTGCAGCGTGTTGTCCCAGGCCGCGTTGTTGTTGACGACATGCGCGACCGAGGCGCCCCCGCCGCCCAGCTTGAACCCGTTCCCGTTGCCCTCGAAGGCCGAGTCGCCCCACCGGTTCCTGCCGTTGCCGAAGGCCCAGGTGTGCTCGATGGTGACCGGGGAGGAAAACTGCCACAGATCGAGCCCGTCGTCGGAGTTGTTGAACAGCCGCGCCCCGGTGATCCGGTTGCCGGTCCCGGAGCCGAACTTCACGGCGATCCCGTCGGCGTTCTGACCGTGCCCGGCCGGGTCATAGTTGCCGTGACTGTCCAGGTTCTGCACGAGGTTCCCGGTGGTGCCGTCCCCTCGGAGCGTGAACCCGGAGTCGCCGTTGTCCGCGGTGACGAGGTTCTTGAAGACACCGCCCACGGAGGAGGTGGCGACGAAGCCCTGAGCCGGGGAGTTGACGAAGGTCAGGTCCTGCACGGTCCAGTAATCACCGTAGATCCCGGCCAGCCAGGACCCTTCGGGCAGCTTCGCCCCGTCGATCCGCACCTTCTCACTGCCGTACGCCTGCAACGTGATCCGCGCGGAACCGGTGCCGTTCGCGGTCGACTTGAGGGTCGCCGACGGGGTGTACGTACCACCGCGGACCTGGATGGTCGTACCGGCGGAGGCATTCTTGACGGCCGACTCCAGCTGAGCGGTGCTGGACACGGTGACCGTCGCCGAGGCCGCCTCGGCGCCGCCGTCGGAGAGACCGAGGTAGACGCCGCCCGCCCCCGAGGCGACGGCGACCGCCGCGGCAAGCGAGAGGGTACGGGTCCTGCGATGACGGCCGGTGCTGTGCCGCACGGGGCGTTCCTTTCCTTGAGGACGGGACGCCCTGCTGTCGCCGCCGTGGCCGGGGAGGTTGCCGCGCCACGACGAAAACAACCGAAACTTCCGGGGATGCGAAAAGCGGACCGGGGTTCGCTCCACCCGGACAACTGCTCGGTGACGAAGAGCTATCACCGCCAGGAGAGACTGACGGGTGACCGTCGGTCATAGAACACCCCTTGGGCCCCGGTCTGACCCGCCGGGGCCCTCCGGCCTCCGGGGGACACGATCAGTACCAGTACGTCAGACACACCACACATCCTCTCCGCGAGCGGTGTCGAGCTCTCCTACGGCTCCACACCGGCCGTGCGCGACGCCCATCTGGCGCTCGCCCGGGGCGAGGTCGCGGCGATCACCGGGGCCAGCGGCTCCGGGAAGTCGTCGCTGCTCTACTGCCTGGCGGGGGTACTGCCTCCGTCGCGGGGCCGGATCAGCTTCGAGGGGCAGACGTTCGCCGACCTGGACGACGAGGAGATCAGCGCGCTGCGCCGGGAGCGGTTCGGGTTCGTCTTCCAGTACGGCGAGTTGCTGCCCGAGTTGACCATCGAGGAGAACACGGCCCTGCCGCTGCGCCTCGCCGGCCGGCGCAAGCGTCCCGCGCTCAAGGCCGCCGCCGAGGTGCTCGACCGGCTCGGGATCGGCGAGCTGCGCGAGCGGCGTCCCTCCCAGGTGTCCGGCGGACAGAGCCAGCGCGTCGCCGTCGCCCGGGCCCTGGTGCACAAGCCGGCCGTGGTCTTCGCCGACGAACCGACCGGTGCCCTGGACAGTGCCAACGCCGATGCTGTCCTCAAGGAGTTCCTGGACCTGGCCCGCTCGCAGGGGACCGCCGTGCTGCTGGTGACGCACGATTCGGCGGTGGCCGCCCGTGCCGACAGCCGCTACACCATGGCCGACGGGGTGCTCGCCCCCACGGGAGCGGCGGAATGAGGGAGTTCCTGCTCGGCCTGCGGCTGCTGTTCGGCTCCGGCCGGGGCAACCGCGCCCGTTTTCTGCTGATGACCCTGGGCGGGTCGCTCGGCGTGTGCTGTCTCGCCCTCGTCCTGACGATCCCGGCGATCCTCGACGCCCACGACGGGCGGGCGGCCGACCGTGACCCTCAGGTCTACGCAGGCGCGCCGACCGGTCAGCGGAGCCTGGTGCAGGAGTTCCGGGATCCGCACGGCTCCAGGCCGTTCGGCCGCGTCTTCATCGCCCTGGGCACACAGGACACGCCCGCGCCGCCACCCGGCCTGAGTGCGCTGCCCGGCCCGGGCGAGGTGTACGTCTCCCCCGCCCTGCACGACCAACTCCAGCGCGAGCCCGGCCTCAAGGGTCTGCTGCCCGGCACTGAGAAGGGCCTGATCGGTGCGGCCGGTCTGACCGACCCCGACGAGCTGTACGCCTACGTCGGCACCACCCGTACCCAACTCGGCGACAGCGGCCGGGCGTTGAAGAGCTTCGGCAGTGCGTACCCGCCCACCTGGGCCGTCGACCCCTCCACCTTGGAGATCCTTCGCTTCACCCTGGCCACCCTGGTCCTGCTGCCCCTCGGCGTCTTCCTGTCGGTGTGCGCCAAGCTGTCCGCGGCCAGCCGGAACCGACGGCTCGCGGCGCTGCGTCTGCTCGGCCTCAGCGCCAAGGGCACCCAGCGGGTCAACGCCGCCGAGACCGTCGTGGCGGCCCTGCTCGGTGCGGCCCTCGGCCTCGCCGAGTTCTGGCTGCTCAACCGGATCGTCGCCCGGACGGGCCTGCCCGGCCTGAAGTGGTACGCCGCCGACGGCGCGGTGTCGGGACAGACGATGGCCATCTGTCTGCTCGGCTGCCCGGCGCTGGCCTGGTTCGTCGGCCGGGCGAGCGCCCGCGCGGCGGCCCGGAACCCGCTCGCCACCCGCCGTGCGGCAGCTCCCAGGGCACCCCGCGTCTGGGGTGGGCTGCTGCTCGTCACCGGCCTGGGGATCATCAGCGGCTTCAGCGCCACCGGCCTGACCGACCGCCCCGCGCGCAGTGACGGGATCAACGCCCTGCTGGTGCCGGCCGGGGTGCTGCTGACCGGCCTCGGCCTGGTCCTGACGCTGCCGTTGCTGTCGTACCTGCTGGCCAAGCGACTCGCCCGTTCCGGCAACCTCGCACTCAACCTGGCCATGCGCCGCAACGAGGTCGAACCGGGCAGCGCGATGCGCGTGGTCACCGGCCTGGTCCTGCTGGTGTTCTCGGCGTCCCTCGCCCAGGGCGTCCTGGTCGAGCTGAGCCAGGTCTCGCGCAACACCTCGCCGACCCAGGAGTACGGTCTTCAGCTGTCCCAGCTGAGCCGGGGCCAGCAGCAGCGGCTGCGCGAGATTCCCGGCGTGGAGGTGTCCGCCGTCCTCATGGACTTCGACAACGACCTCCAGAGCGACACCGACGACGACCAGGCCAGTGCCCTGATCGCCACCTGCGCCCAGCTCGCCGCGCTGACCCGACGGGTCGAGGGCTGTGTGGACGGCAAGGTGATGCGCCTGTCGGACCCGAACACCGGGGACGAGCCCTTCAAGACCTCCAGGTACCTGCTGGAGAAGGACGGCAGGCGCATGACCCTGCGCGTCCCGGTGCCGAAGGACACCGTGCTGTACGCGGGGCAGGGAGTGACGAACCTGACCAGCGCCCACCTCCTCGTCCCACCCGGCAAGCTGCCGCCCGGCGCCGTCCCGGTGTCCGCCACGCTGATCCTCGCCTCCTCGTCCGACCAGGCGACGGTGCGCGCGGTCCTGGACGGGATCGGCGCGATCGCACCGACGGCGGACGTGGATCCGACGGGCATCAACGTCGAGGCCCTGCAACAGCTCACGGTGATCCAGACGCTCCTCGTGCTGGGCATGGTGATGGGCTTGGTCATCGGCGTCGCCGCGTTCCTCGTGTCGGTCACCGACCGGGCCGTGGAACGCCGGTCCCAGGTCACCGCCCTCGCTCTCATCGGAGCCCGGGCCGGCACCCTGCGCGCCGTGCAGTGTCTCCAGGTCGTCCTGCCACTCGCGATCGGCCTGCTGCTGGCCCTGGTCTCGGGCAAGTTGGCCGAGACCGCCTATCTGGTCACGGGCGGCGGCGAGATCTTCTGGGACAGCGCGGGCGTACCCGTACTGCTGGCCTCCGCCCTCGGCGTCGTCGCCATGGCGATCGCGGGCACCCTCCCCCTGGTGGGCCGCCGCATCGACCCCGAATTGATCCGCCGGGACTGACGGGACGTACCGGGCCGGAGGACACGAGGATCCTCCGGCCCGCTCCCCGTGTCACTGCAGGTCAGTCCATCGTCGCCCCGATGGTCGTGCTGCCCGTCGTCAGGAACGTGGTCGCGGGCAGGGTGCCGCTGGAACTACGGGCGTTGTACGCGCTCGACGCGTCCGGACGTTCCCGAAGGACGAGCGGTCACCGGTGACGTGCGCCGCCACGGCCTGTGTCCCGGTGATCTCGGGGTGCTCGGCGCGCAGCCAGTCGTTGGCCAGGGTCAGATCACGGACGGTCAGTCCGGCCGCCGAAGAGCTGAAGGTGGCGGAACCCGCGGTGCCGTAGGTGCCCGAACCGTCGGGCTTCTGGGTGCCGTTCGCGTTGTCGTACACGATGACGGCGTCGCGGGGGTTCGCGGTGGCACCGCGCAGGGTCGGCTTCTCCTTCTCCGCCCGGATGTTGACCACCTCGCGATACGTCCCCGGGTGCACGACGATCGTCCAGCCGGGCCCGGTCACGGCGTCCATGGCCGCCTGCACGGAGTCGCCGGGGCGGACGTGCATTACCCTGCGCCGACCACCGGCGAAGGCAGGGGAGGTGGCCACCGGCCCCCCGGCGATCCCGGCGGCGAGAAGAGTGCGTCTGCGCATCTCAGCAGCCCTCCTTCCACGGCGTCCAGTCGCCCAGGTACGCCTCCCTCGTCGCCGACGCGGCCTGCCCGGCGGTGAGTTGGGGCCGGTTCGCGGGGACGGTGACGACCGCGCCGGTGCCGGTGTTGCGGTACTCGGCGAAGCGCTGGTTCTGCCACGGGAAGCTGTCCGACATGTTGGTGTAGGGCGCGACCGCGTCGATGCCGGGGCCGAGGTGGGTGTCGCGGACGGTGAGCGACGGGTGGGCTGTGGGGTCGGAGCTCGGCACCCAGGGGCGGGCCAACTTGTAGTGGGCGTCCGGGGCCTCGCTGGTGACGCGGCCGAGGGTCACCAGGTAGCCGCGCGGGTTGGCGCCGGCCGTCGAGGGGGCGAAGACGAAGCCGTACGGGGCCGAGGACAGATCGGCCCGGGTCAGGGTCCGGAAGTGGCAGTGCTCGTAGACGGCGGTGGCCCGGCCGAAGACGAAGTCGACGTCGCCCTCGACGTAGCAGCGCGCGAAGTACTGCCGGGCGATGACGCCCAGGGCCATGGAGTCGGCGTACAGGGTGTCCTGGTGGCCGAGGAACCGGCAGTGATGGAACGCGGACCGGTCGCCCTGCACCTTGATCGCGACGGCCTGGGTGCCGCTGGTGCCGGGGTGGTCGGCGCGCAGCCAGTCGTTGGCGAAGGTCAGGTCGCGGGCGGTGAAGCCGTCTGCCTGGACGAGGGTGGTGGCGGAGCCGGTGGTGCCGTAGGTGCCACCGCCGGGCTTGGGGGTGCCGGCGGCGTTGTCGTACACGATGACGACGTCACGCGGGTCGCCACTGGCGCCCACCCAGGTCATCCCGGTCCGGGTCACGTCGACGGCGACCGTCTCCCGGTACGTCCCCGGCGCGATGACCAGCGTCCAGCCGCTGCCGTCCGTCGAGGTCACGGCGGCCTGCACGGACGTGAAGTCGCCCTGGCCGGAGGGGTGGACGTACAGGGTCCGCGGGGTCGGGCGGGCGGCCGGTGAACCGTGGCGGCCGAAGGGACGGCGGGGCCTGGCGTGGCCGACGGCCCGGGCGGGGGTCGGCGCGAGGGCGAGCGCGGCGGCGGAGCCGGCGCTCGCGAGCAGGAATCCCCTTCTGGACAGGGGGAGTCGGAGGTGGGGCGAGGGCATGCGGGTGCTCCTTCGCAGGGGGTCGTGCGGGGGTTGCCGGGGAGGGGCGGGTGGTGCCTGCCGTGCACCCCTCCCCGTCGGATGGGTCAGCGCAGCCGGCCGGCGCCCGCGCAGTGGTCGACGATCCCGGGGACGGCCTTGGGGTGGTCGACCTTCGTCCGCAGGGTCGGCGTCCACCCGGCACCGGACTGGAGGATCTCGCCGGGGATCTCGGCGTTGTGGACGGCGATGAGGTCCGTCGGCCTGCCGTTGACGTAGTTGTTCTCGGCGGTGAGCGGTGCCTCGTTCCACTTCTTCAGCGCCTTGCCGACGCCGACGCCGGCGGCCAGCGTCAGGGCGTTGTGCGTGGCGTACAGCTGCGAGGAGGCGCCGACGCCGAAGACGTACGCGAAGTTCTGGCCCTTGGTGACGACGAAGTGGTTGTTG
The DNA here is from genome assembly GCF_045039535.1 of Streptomyces sp. NBC_01092. NCBI lineage: Bacteria > Bacillati > Actinomycetota > Actinomycetes > Kitasatosporales > Streptomycetaceae > Streptomyces > Streptomyces sp. NBC_01092. The sequence continues at coordinate 2,677,433 of NZ_CP108659.1, forward strand.
TACGAGTCGACCTGCCCGAACCGTACGCGCGGCGCCCGCTCGACGATCCCCTCGAAGCGGTTGTGGTGCAGGGTGACCTTGAGCTTGCCGGTGTCGGTCGAGCCCGCGCTGTCGCTGTTGCCGATCAGCATGGTCTTGTCGTGGTCCTCGAAGGAGTTCCAGGACACGGTCACGAGGTTCGCGCCGCGCACGACGTCGAGGAGCCCGTCGTGCTGCTGGTAGACCTTGCCGAAGTACGACGGCAGGGAGCTGTCGGGGTAGCGGCCGTCGGTGAGTGTGTTGTGGTCGATCCACACATGGGTGGAGCCGTACACCACCACACCGTCGTACTCGGAGTTCCAGGCGCCGGTCTTGTTGTCGTCGGTCGGGTCCCACTGCGGGAAGCAGTCGATGGGGGCCTCGATGGTGAGGTTGCGCAGGATGACGTTGTCGACGCCCTTGATCTGGAGGCTGCCGCCGAGGATGCCGGAGCCCTTGCCGACCCCGACGATGGTGGTGTTGGCGGGGACGTTCGCCTTGATGGCCTGATCCTGGGCGGCGGCGGACGCGGCCCGTAGGTCCTCCTGCTCACCGCTGACGGGGTTGTCGTGTCCCCACACGGCCGGGTCGTAGTCGGCGAGGTACCGCTGGAAGTCGTACCCCTCGGCCGCGAAGGCGTCGCACCCCTCCGACACGGCGTCGATCATGCCCTTGACCTTGATGATCCTGGGTGCGCTGCCGCCGTCGGCGAGCGCCTGCCGGAACTGCGCCCAGGTCGTGACGGTGTAGACGTGCGCGGCGTCGGCGGCCGACCCGCCGGTCGTGCCCGCGCCCTGCGAGCCCCAGCCGTCACCGGCGGCGAGGACGTCACGCCCGAGGTCACGGCTTCCGGCCTGCGCCGGCCCGGTCCCGGTGAGGCCGAGCACCAGCGCGGTGCAGCCGACGAGGACTGCAGCCCTCGCTATGGCATGCCCATGCCATACATGTCTGTTCATTGTGCGGCTCTCTCTTCCACGGTCGGGGGGTTATGCGGTGGCGGTGGCCTGCGGCCAGGTGATCCACGACTCCGGGATCTCGTCGTCCAGCCGGCACACGTCCCGCGGGGCCAGCACACGCGTGCGCAGCATCTCCCGCGCGACGAGCCGCGCCACGGCGATGGCGCCGGGCGGATTGAAGTGCGTGTTGTCCTGCTCGGTGGCGGTCCAGTTGAAGTACGTCTTCGTCGCCTCGACCCCGAGCTCCTGCCACAACGCGAGCGACAGCGCCTGGATGTCGAGCAGCGCGACACGCTCCTCCCGGGCGAGCGCGCGCATCGCCGCCGGGTAGTCGCCGTGGCTCGGCAGGGCGTTGCCGCCCGCGTCGAAACGGCGCCGCTCGACGGCGGTGGCCAGCACGGGCCGGGCACCCCGGGTACGGGCGCCGTCGATGTACAGCCGTAGATAGTCCTGGTACGTCGTCCAGGGCTCGGTGTACCGGGTCGGGTCGGTGTCCTTCTCGTCGTTGTGCGCGAACTGGATCAGCAGGACGTCACCGGGGCGGACGGCGGCCAGTACGACATCCAGCCGCCCTTCGTCCACAAAGCTCTTCGAACTGCGCCCGTTCACCGCGTGATTGGAAACGGGGAGCTGATCGCGCAGAAAGAAAGGCAGCGCCATGCCCCACCCGGTCTCGGGAGCGGCGTCGGCGTATTTCTGGGCGGCGGTGGAATCACCGGCGATGCAGAGGGTGCGGTGGCGCTGACTTGCCCGGGCGGTGCCGATGCCCGAGAGGGCGAGAGGAACGGCGGCGACGGCCGCCGAACCGACTTGTCTGCGGGTGAGCGACACAAGGGTGCCTTTCAAGAGGGGGTGAGCTCTCAGCCGTTGCGTGACTTCCACTCGGCCTGAGCCTCATTCAGCTGACCGGCCACCGTGTCCAGAAACTCCTTCGCGCTCATGTCCCCGTTCAGCACCTTCTGGAAGTTCGGCTCGTTGTCGGCCTTGGAGATCGTGTTCCAGTCGGGCAGGTAGTACGGCAGTTGCACCATCGTCGTGGACCCGTCGGTCAACGCCGCCGCAGCCAACTTCGTCGGCTCGGCCTTCGAGATCCAGGCATCCTTGGCCGCGTCGTTGTTCGAAGGAACCTGCCCCGCCGCCTCGTTGAACTTCGAGTTCTCCGCCCGCGAGGTCGCGAACTCGATGAACTTCCAGGCGGCGTCCTTGTTCTCGGAGTTCTTGAACAGGCCCATCCCGTCAACGGGGTTGGACACCTGCACCCGCTTGCCACCTGCGCCGACCGGCTGCGGAATCCCCCGGAACTTCTCGGTTCCGAGCGCCTTCACATGGTCCTGGTACGACCCGAGATTGTGGTTCAGCATCCCGATCGTGCCGGAATCCCACTGGGCGACCATCTTGGTGAAATCGTTGTTGAGGTCGGCGGCCGGAGTGACCTTCTTGAAGAGCGCGGCGTATTTCTCCAGCGCGGCCACGTTCTTCGGGTCGTTGACGGTCGTCTTCGCACCGCTCGCGTCCCAGAAGGACGTGATCCCGGACTGCCCGTACATCGCGTCCAGCGCCTGCGCGATGGACCCGGCACCACCACGGATCGTGTACCCGAACTCGTTCTTCCCGCTGTTGGTCAGCTTCTGCGCGGCGGCGTAGAACTTGTCCCATGTCGTCGGCTCGTCCAGCCCGGCCTTCTTGAACAGATCGGTGCGGTAGTACAGCACACCGTTGTTCGCGGAGGTCGGAATCGAGTACAGCTTGCCGTCACCGCCGCCCGCGGCGGTCAGCGAGGTGACCATGTCCTCGTTGAGCTTGCCGTTCAGGGCGGACCCCGCAAGCCGGGCGTCCAGCGGCTCCAGCGCGTTCTGCGCGGCGAACCCGGCGAGCATGGCCGCGCCGACGCCGCCGACGTCCGGCAGGCCGCCGCCCTGGATGGCGGTGTCGACCTTGGACTGGTAGTCGGTGGACGGGATCCCGACGTACTCGACCTTGATGTCCGGGTTCGCCTTCTCGAAGTCGGCGATGATCTCCTTCCAGATGTCGGTGCGGACACCGCCGTTGTTGTCCCAGAAGACGATCTTTCCCTTGCCGCTGCCCTCGGCGCCCTTGTCGCCGCCCGCGCTGCTGCCGTCGTCGCCGCAGGCGGTGGCGGTCAGGGCGAGGACGGACCCCAGGACGACGGCCGTGGCGGCGCGCCTGCTTCTGCGGATGCTGATCTTCATTGGTCGGCTCTCTTCTTGTGGATCCGGCAAAGACATGCAGGTGTGGGGTCAGTGACGGGCGTACGGCGCCCAGCCGTCGGTGCCCTGGAGGGAGTCGGCGACGGTGTGGACCCGTGCCTCGTCGATGACGGTGTCGGACCGGTGCCGTCCGGTCCCCTTCAGGACGATGTTCGGCTTGCTCGCGGGAACGAACACCTTCTCGCGGTACGTCCCCGGTGCCACCGCGATCGTCACGGCGGAGGCATTCGCGTCGGGCACGGCGTCCACCGCCGCCTGCACCGTCGGGTACTCGCCCGGGACCCGCAGGGTCACACCGATCCGCGGCTGCGGCCCGGAGAAGCGCTTGACCAGGGCCGGCACGGCGGCCGCCGGATCCAGCCGGTAGTCGTAGAAATCCCTCGGCTCGAAGGCGGCACCCCACTCGTCGGTCCGCCCCGTCGTGTTCCTCAGGATCGACCCGCGCTCGACCAACTCGGCCGACGCGTCGGCCTGATAGGGATGCTGGACGCCGTCGTAGTAGCTGTTCTCGATGACCATCCGCGTCTTGCCGCGCGACCAGTTCCCGTACGTCCACACCGGGTCGCCGTCGGCCACCTGGGCGGACAGGTAGTTGTTGTACAGGTGCGCGTAGGCGCAGTTGTCGGCCGACGGATTGCGCTGCTTGGTGCCGGTGAACCAGTTGTGGTCGATGGTGATCTGTGTCCGGACGTTCGTCGTCCAGCCGATCCCGAAGGCCTTGTTGTGATGGCTGAACCGGTTGGAGGAGACGGTGATGTACTGACTGTCCTTGCGGATGTCGAGCAGCCCGTCGCCCATGTGCGTGAAGCGGTTGTGGTCGATCCACACGTGGTCGACGGTGTCCATCTGGATCGCGTCGAAGTCGGTGGTCTTGCCGTCCCAGTCGCCCTCGACATACGAGTCGCGGATCGTCAGGTTGCGGATGATGACGTTGCTCGTGCCCGGGTTGAGGTGCAGTTCGCCGTGCACGATCTCGCCGGTGTCGCCGACGCCGATGAGGGTCTTGTCCGACGTCACCACGATGTCCGAGCCGAAGGGCTCGACGTCGATCGAACCCGACACGCGGATGATGTACGGCTCTTCGGCCGCCGCGTACTTCGCCAGCGCGACCTGGTCCGTGACGGTCACGACCTTGCCGCCGGCGCCTCCGGTGGTGCCGCCGGCGAGGGAGGCGAAGCCGTGGGGCCGGTCGGACCAGCGATCGGCAGAGGCCGAGGTCGAGGTCGCCGTCGGACTCGCGGCCGCGGCCTCGGACCCGCCGATCGCCCCGAGGCTCAGCGCGGTGACCAGGCCGAGCACGGCGGCGGCCAGGACTCGGCCGCGCCCCGATCTCGGTCTCGATCCCGGTCGCGACCCCGACCTCGGCAAGCGCTTGCTATCAAGGTGCTGCGTCATTGCGGCTCCCAACAGGCTTACGGTTCCTGTGCGTTACAGGGGGTCGATCCTGAAGTGCGAGAAGGTTGCCGCGCCGGCATGTCCTGCTCCGGCGGGCGCGAGGGCGAACAGGCCGAGCAGAGCGCCGACCCAGCGCCAGGCAGTGGCGGCGAAGACGGGACCGGACGGGCGCGGGCCCTGTCCGACGTCGTGGAAGAACCGGCAGCGCGCCCCGGCACCGATCTCGATCCGCAGCCGCACCCACCCCTCGGGTGCGAGCCGCGCGTGATCGGCGTCCCGTTCCCTGTCCGCGACCGCCTCCGCGAACCGGTGCACGACATGTGCCTCCCCGTCCGCGCCCCGCTGGAGCCCGATCCAGCCGAACGCGTCCCCGAGCACCGCGAGCCCCGCCCGCGCCCCCGGCTCCCGGCTGTCCAGCCGCAGTTCGACCTGGACCGCGCAGGGCGTGCCCGGCAGCCGCTGGGTGAGGACGCTCGGCACTGAGCGCAGGTCGTGGGCGTCGGCCGAGCGGACGCAGGCCAGTTTCAGACCGTCGCCGGAGTGCTGGGTGGCCCAGCCGTCCTGGGGGTTGGCGGTCCAGGACCACTGGCGGCCGAAGCGCCCACCGGGGAAGTCGTCGTCGGTGGCGGGCGCGGCGGGCGGCTGCGCCGGCAGGTCGGGCCTTCGGTGGACGGCGACGGGGGCACCGTCGTCGCCGAGCACCGGCCAGCCGTCCGTACCCCAGCTCATCGGCTGCAGGTGCACGACCCTGCCGTACGCTCCGCGCTGCTGGAAGTGCAGGAACCAGTCCTCACCGGACCGGGTGCGCACCCAGCCGCCCTGGTGCGGGCCGTTGACGTCGGTGTCCTTCTGTTCGAGGACGATCTTCTCCTCGTACGGCCCGAAGAACGCGCGGGAGCGGAAGGCGCCCTGCCAGCCGGTCTCCACTCCCCCGGCGGGCGCGAGGATCCAGTACCAGCCGTCGTGCTGGTAGAGCTTGGGGCCTTCGAGGGTGAACCAGCCGGGGATGCGGTCGCCGTCGACGATCAGCTTGCCGTCGTCGAGGAGTTCGGTGCCGTCGGGGTGCATCCGGTGGCCGGTGAGGCGGTTCTTGACGCCGGAGCGGGACTTGGCCCAGGCGTGCACGAGATAGGCCTCGCCCGTCTCGTCGTCCCACAGGGGGCAGGGGTCGATCAGGCCCTTGCCCGGCTTCACCAGGCGCGGGCGGGTCCAGGGGCCGCGGATCTCGGGGGCGTTGACCTGGAAGATGCCCTGGTCGGGGTCGCCCCAGTAGATCCAGAAGCGGTCGTGATGGTGGCGGATCGACGGGGCCCAGACTCCGCAGTCGTGGCGCGGCCCGGTGAACTCGTGCGCCGGTTCCAGGCGGTCCAGCGCATGGCCGACCAGGGTCCAGTGGACCAGGTCGCGGGAGTGCAGGAGGGGTAGGCCCGGGGCGCGGCCGAAGCTGGAGGCGGTGAGGTAGAAGTCGTCGCCGACGCGGACGACGTCCGGGTCGGACCAGTCGGCGTTCAGGACGGGGTTGGTGTACGTCTCGGGGGTCACTGGCTCACCGCCTTGCGGACCAGGGACGCCGCTTCGAGCCGGCTGACCCGGCCGTCGGCGACGACGGTGACGATCCGGCGTACGGCGGTCTCACCGGGCGGGATCGGCAGCCGTTCCCGCGACGCGAGGGAGGAGCCGACGCCGGGGTACTCCTCGGCGCGCACGAACCACGGGTCCCGGCGGGTCTGTTCGGTGGCCCCGGCGAAGATCAGGGTCCAGGTGGAGCCCGCGAGCGCCACCCAGGGGGCGGTTGTCCCGTGGATCTCCCGCTCGCCGTCGCGGTCGACGGTGAACACCTCCGGCGCCGACGCCTCCTTGCGGGCCCGCCAGAAGAAACCGCCGTATGCCGCGCCGGGGCGGCCGTTGGTGGCGGGGCTGCCGATCGACAGCGGGTCGGAGGTGACGTTGGTCAGGGAGAAGGTGAAGTCCAACGCCCAGGCGAACCGGGTGAGTTCGGTGGCGGCGACCGTACGGCGCTCGCGCAGCAGCTCGGCCCCCGCCGCGACCCAGCGCAGTTCCTCGACGAAGCCGTCGGGGTCGCGCAGCTGGAAGGCGGAGTGCCGCTGGGCGCCGTGGTTGTCCAGCTCCGTCGGGCCCTGGTCGCGCACGAAGGTGCGTCCGCCCCAGAAGTTGGCCCCCTCGACGTCGGGAACGGCCACACCGACGCCGAGGTGGTGTATGTGGTCGGCGGGGCCGATCTCGGTGACCGCCGTGCCGGCCAGGGTGGTGACGGGGTGCAGATACGGGCGCGGGGAGAGGCGGGCCGGCAGTTCGGGCCGGGTGACGTACCGGCCGACCGGTCGGCCCGCGACGCGCAGCACCGCGGTGTCGTGGGGAGTCATCAGGTGCTCACCTCTTTCGTTCGCGCCGGGAGCGCCCAGGGGGCGCCCAGCTCGGAGTAGAGGGCGAGGGTGTCGGCGGCGGCCGCGACCAGACCGTCGATGCCGGGCACGACCCGGCGCCGCTCGCCGGGGAGCAGGTGCCAGGCGTCGGCGGGCAGCGGGGTCGGGTCTGGGGCCCGTCGAATCGCGTCAACGACCCTCATGAAGGCGCCGGTCACCTCGGGTGCGACCAGCAGGTCGGTGCCGTCGTTCAGGTGCTCGACCAGGTTCTCCAGCAGGTCCGTGCGGCCGTACTCGAACTCCTCGGGGCCGCGGCCCGCCCGCTGGAGCAGGACGCGGTCCTGCTTGTACCAGAAGGTGATCCGGCCTTGATCGCCGTGGACGACGACGTACGGCTCGTCGGGGTCCTCGGCGCACAGCGTCGCGGCGACGACGACCGGGCGGTCCTGCGTGGTGGTGACGCGGACGCAGGAGGTGTCGTCGGACTCGATGTCGTTGGCGCGCAGCAGCTCGCTCTCGATGCCGGTGACGTCGGCGGCGTGCACCGTGCCGCCCAGCGCGAGGGCGGTGGCGACGGCGTGCGCGAGGGGGTTGGTGAGCACCCCGTCGATGACGTCGACGCCGTGCAGCCTGCGCCTGCCCGCCCAGGGCGCCCGCCGGTAGTACGCCTCGGGACGCGCCCAGGCACCGGCCCCGCCGATACCGGCGATCTCTCCGATCGCGCCCTCGGCCATCAGCGTCCGGATCGCGGGCACGGCGAGCGAACCCAGTGACTGGAACCCGATCTGACAGGCGACCCGGGCTTCGGCGACCCCGTCGGCCATGCGCCGGAACTCGGCGTACGACGGGGCGGGCGGCTTCTCCAGCAGGATGTGCACGCCACGCCGGGCCGCCGTCAGCGCGAGGTCGGTGTGGGTCGGGATCGGCGTGCAGATGACCGCGACCCTCGCGCCGGTGGAGTCGAGGAGGGCGCCGAAGTCGGCGGACTGCTCCGGCGCACCCGAAGGTGTGGCGAGGCCCTCGGGGAGCTCCTCCTCGCTGAGCGGGGTCAGCTCGCAGATCCCCGCCAGCCGCACGATGCCCTTGTCCTGGAGCCGGCGGATGTTGTCCAGGTGCCAGCGGCCGTGGCCGCGCGCGCCCGCCAGCACGATGGGTACGGCAGTGCTCATGGGATCCTCCCTGCGCCCGCGCCGCGTGCCACGGCCCGGTCGGCCGCCTCGGCGCTGTCGATCTTTGTGTGCAGGGTAGGTGTCCAGCCGACGTCGGCCGTGAGGTCGCGCTCGCTGCCGGAGTTGTAGGCGTTGTAGATCGCGAGCAGGTCGACCGGATAGCCTCCCCCAGACTCCGTCCGGGGGGACCCCCAGAGGGTCCCGGACTGGTGCAGGGCGGTGCCGTTCCAGCTATTGACCAGGTCGGAGGCGTTGGTGATGTCCAGCAGGCCGTCGTGGCGGAGGTAGTTGCGGCCGAAGTAGGTGGGCTCCTGCTCGTCCGAGTGGCCCTTGTCGCTGAGGGTCACATGGTCGATCCACACATGTGTGGCGCCGCGCAGCCACATGTTGACGTACGCCGTCTTCCAGTCACCGAGGCCGCCTGTGTTGGGCTGCCACACAGGGAAGCAGTCGTAGGCGTCGCGGAGTTCGAGGTTGCGGACGATGACGTTGTGCGCGTCCTTGAGCTGGAGGCTCGCGCCCTTGAGGCCGGCTGAGGTACCGAGCCCGACGATGGTGGTGTGGGAGCCGACGGTGAGCTCGATCCGCTCGGCCTGCCGTGCCGCCGATGCCTGGCGGGCCTCCTCCTGCGGGCCGCTGGGCTTGGCGGGGCCCCAGGTACGGGGGTCGTAGGCGGCCAGGTACTTGCTCGTGCTGTAGCCGTCGGTGGCGTAGTCGGCGCAGTCCAGGTGGTCGCCGTCGCCGTCGGTGTTGGCGTCGATCGTGCCGGCGATCCTGATGATCTTCGGCGTGGCGCTGCCCGCGTCGAGGGCGCGGACCAGTTCACTGCGGTTGCGTACGGTGAAGACGTGGGCGTCGTCGGCGGTGGAACCCCCCGTGGTACCACCGTCGGCCGCCGCCCAGCCGTCGTTCGGGGCGAGGATGTCGCGGCTGATGTCGCTCAGCGGGTCGGACACAGTCTGCGACCGACGGCCCATCGCGGCACTTCCGGCGGAGCTCTTGGCGTCGTCGGCGTGGGCCGGGATGCCCAGCAGTCCCAACAGGGCGGTCAGAGCAATGACCTGACGGAGTCTCATCCCTTCACCGCCCCCGCACTGAAGCCGGTGATCAGCCACTTCTGGATGAAGGCGAACACGATCACCACGGGTACGGCCGCGATGATGCCGCCCGCGGCGAGCGCGCCGAGGTCGACGCTGTCCGCGCCCATCAGGGTGTTGAGGCCGACCGGGATGGTCTGCTTCTCCTGGTTGTTGAGGAACATCAGGGCGAACAGGAAGTGGTTCCAGGAGTGCACGAAGGCGAAGGAGCCGACGGCGATCAGACCGGGCCGCAGCAGGGGCAGCACGACGATCCTGAACGCCGTCATCCGGTTGCAGCCGTCGACCCAGGCCGCCTCCTCCAGGGAGTACGGCACGTTCTTGATGAAGTTGCTGATCAGGATCATCGACAGCGGCAGCTGGAAGACCGTCTCCGCGATGATGACGCTGCTCAGCGAGTTGATCATCCGGAGTTCGGCGAAGATCTCGAACAGCGGCACCAGCAGCAGCGCGCCCGGCACGAACTGGGAGCAGAGCAGGGCGAGCATGAAAGCCCGCTTGATCTTGAAGTTGAAGCGCGCGAGGGCATAGCCGCCGGCCAGCGCGACGAGGGTCGTCATCAGCAGGGTGGCGAGGCCGACGAGGACGCTGTTCTGGAAGTACGTACCGAACGACCGCTCCGTCCAGACCTTCTCGAAGTGGTCGAAGGTCATCGGCCAGGGCACGAGCGAGGTCGAGCCGGCCGGGCGCAGGGAGAACAGCAGGATCCAGTAGAAGGGGATGACGGTGAAGACCAGGTAGATCGACAGCGGGAGATAGATCTGCCGGCGCGGGGCCTCGTCCCAGGCGCGGTGCCGCTTCGTCGTACGCGGCGGTTCGGGGGCGGCGCGCATCGGCGCGGGCGCGGCCTTGGTGGCTTCCTTCACGCTCACTTGTCCTCACCTCCGAACTTGCTCAGCCGCAGATAGACCATCGAGCAGAAGAGCAGGATCACGAACGCGACCGTCGTCAGGGCGGACGCGTAGCCGAAGTTGTGTGCGTCGACGCTGGTGTTGGCGATGTAGAGCGGGAGTGTCGTGGTCTCGCCCGCCGGTCCGCCGCCGGTCAGGGTGTAGAGCAGGTCGACGTTGTTGAACTCCCACACGGCGCGCAGCAGCGTGGACAGGACGATCGCGTCCTTGAGGTGGGGCAGCGTGATGTGCCAGAACTGCTTGATGCGGCTGGCCCCGTCGACCTCGGCGGCCTCGTACAGGTCCTTCGAGACGGACTGGAGGTCGGCGAGGATGAGGATCGCGAAGAAGGGCACGCCGCGCCACAGGTCGGCGACGATCGCCGCCGGGAACACGGTGGAGGTGTCCGACAGCCAGCTGGTGCCGTAGGAGCCGATGCCGACGTCGGCGAGGTAACGGGTGATGCCCGTCTGGGAGTTGTAGAGCAGCACCCAGATCGCCGAGGTCAGCACACCGGAGACGGCCCACGGGGAGAACACGAGCGCGCGGCCCAGCCCCCGGCCCACGAACGTCTGGTTGACGATCAGCGCGAGGGCGAGCCCGAACAGCAGCTGGAGCCCGACCTCGACGAACACCCACTTGGCGCTGAAGACCAGCGTGTCCCAGAACAGCGGGTCCTCGGTGAAGGCGTGGACAAAGTTGTCGAAGCCGGTGAAGCCGTTCCGCCACGGCTTGGTGGGGTTGTACTCCTGCAGGCTGTAGTAGAAGACGCTGATCACCGGGTAGGCGATGAAACCCAGCATGAGCAGGCCCGCCGGGGCGATCAGCAGATACGGGAGCCTGCGCGGGGTGGCGGAGGCACGGCGCCGCCGGGGTGGCGCGGGCGGTTTCGCCACGGCTGCGGCTTGGGCCATGACAGTTCTCCGTTCTCGTACGTCTTGCGTGCGACGTGCCGGAAGCGCTTTCCGATCATTGTTCGGGATCTCGACCAAACGGAGCTGAGCTGAGCTGCGGTCGAGGGGGTGGTTCAACCGGCGTACGGGTCCTGCACCTTGCCGGGCCGCGCGAGGAACTCGAAGTCGCAGCCGCTGTCGGCCTGGGTGATCTGTTCGTTGTAGAGCGCGCCGTAGCCGCGCTCGAAGCGCGCGGGCGGCGGTGTCCACTCGGTCCGGCGGCGCTCCAACTCCTCGTCGTCCACGTTGAGTTGGAGGGTGCGGGCCTTGACGTCCAGGGTGATGGTGTCCCCTGTCCGGACCAGGGCCAGCGGTCCGCCGACGTACGACTCCGGCGCCACGTGGAGCACACACGTGCCGTAACTCGTGCCGCTCATCCGGGCGTCGGAGATCCGCACCATGTCCCGTACGCCCTGCTTCAGCAGATGGTCGGGGATCGGCAGCATGCCGTACTCGGGCATCCCCGGACCGCCCTTGGGCCCGGCGTTGCGGAGCACCAGCACACTGTCGGCGGTGATGTTCAGGGACGGGTCGTTGATGGTCCGCTGCATCGTCTTGTAGTCGTCGAAGACGACCGCGGTCCCGGTGTGCTTCAGCAGGTGCCGTTCGGCGGAGATGTGCTTGATGACGGCGCCGTCCGGGCAGAGGTTGCCGCGCAGCACGGCGACGCCGCCCTCGCCGGCGACCGGGTTCTCTCGGGTGCGGATGACGTCGTCGTCGTGGACGACGGCGCCCTGAAGCTGCTCCCGCAGGGTGCCGTTGACCGTCGGCCGGTCCAGGTGCAGCAGGTCGGTGATCCGGGAGAGGAAGGCGGGCAGACCGCCGGCGAAGTGGAAGTCCTCCATGAGGTACGTCCGCCCGCCGGGCCGCACATTCGCCAGCACCGGGACGGTGCGGGCGATGCGGTCGAAGTCGTCGAGGGTGAGCTTGATCCCCGCTCGGCCCGCCATCGCGATCAGGTGGATCACGGCGTTGGTGGAGCCGCCGAGCCCCAGCACCGTGGTGACGGCGTCCTCGAAGGCCTCGCGGGTGAGGATCCCGGAGGGCTGGAGGCCGGTCCACGCGAGCTCCACGGCGCGGCGCCCGGAGGCGGCGGCCATGCGCTCGTGCCCCGAGTCGACGGCAGGGATCGAGGAGGCGCCGGGCAGCGTCATGCCGAGGGCCTCCGCGGCCGCGGTCATCGTGGACGCGGTCCCCATGGTCATGCAGTGACCGGGTGAGCGCGCCAACCCGCCCTGGAGTGCGCGGAGTTCGCAGTCGGTCAGGTTGCCGGCGCGGTGCTCGTCCCAGTACTTCCACATGTCGGTACCGGACCCGAGGGTCTCACCGCGCCAGTGCCCCGGCAGCATCGGCCCCGCGGGCACGAAGATCGACGGTACGTCGGCCGAGGCGGCGCCCATGAGCAGCGCCGGTGTCGACTTGTCGCAGCCCCCGAGCAGCACCGCCGCGTCGATCGGGTACGACCTCAGCAGCTCCTCCGTCTCCATGGCGAGGAGGTTGCGGTAGAGCATCGGGGTCGGCTTCTGGTACGTCTCGGAGAGCGTGGCGACCGGGAATTCGAGCGGGAAGCCCCCGGCCTGCCACACCCCCCGCTTGACCGCCTCGGCGCGCTCGCGCAGATGGACGTGGCAGGGGTTGATGTCCGACCAGGTGTTGAGGACGGCGATCACCGGACGGCCCCGGTACTCCTCCGCCTCGTACCCCAGCTGGCGCATGCGGGCGTTGTGCGACCAGGTGCGCAGCTGGCCCTCGGTGCCGTACCACTGATGGCTTCTGAGTTCTTCGGGGCGCTTTCGGCCGGTCGTCTCGATCCTGTCGGTCATATGGACCACCCGGCGGCTATCGCGGCGACCTCGGCGCGCCCGTCCTCGGGCAGTTCCCTGCTCGGCGGGCGCACGTCGCGGCGGCACAGGCCGAGGGAGGCGAGGGCCTCCTTGACGACGGTGACGTTGTCGGCGGAGCCGTTCGCGGCGCGCAGCTCCTCGAAGCGGCGGATCTGCTCCCAGACCTTCATGGCGGCCGGATAGTCGCCGGATCGAAGCGCTTCCATCATGTTCAGCGAGACGGACGGGGCGACGTTCACGAGTCCGGAGGTGAAGCCCGTCGCTCCCGCGGAGAAGTACGAGGGTGCGTACGGCTCGGCGAGACCCGCGACCCACACGAAGCGGTCGAGCCCAGCGTCCCGCGCGAAGGCGGCGAACTTGGCGGCGTCCGGGACTGCGTACTTCACGCCGATGACGTTCGGACAGGCGTCGCCGAGTTCGGCGAGGCGGGCGCCGGCAAGCTGGGCGTTGCGAAGGTAGGGCACGACGCCGAGCTCGGGCACGGCCGCCGCGATGGCGCGGTGGTAGTCGACCCAGCCGTTCTGGGAGACGTACGGGTGGACGGGCTGGTGGACCATCACCATCTGGGCGCCGAGTTCGCGGGCGTGCTGTGCGGAGGCGACGGCGGTGGGCACGTCGTGGCCGACGCCGACGAGGATGGCGGCGCGCTTCCCCGCCTCCTCGATGGTCAACTCGGTGACGAGGCGGCGCTCTTCGGGGGTGAGGGCGTAGAACTCGCCGGTGTTGCCGTTGGGGGTGAGGGTGGTGACGCCCCCGTCGAGCAGACGACGCAGCAGGGCCCGGTGGGCGTCCTGGTCCACGCGGCCGTCCTCGGCGAACGGGGTCACCGGGATCGCCACCACGTCGGCCAGGGACGTCCGCTGGGGCTCGAACGTCGTTGTCATGCCGGGCCGTCCTCTCCCTGGGCCTCGACTCCCGCGTCCGGGAAGGCCCGTTGCACGAACGACGCGATGTGGGCGTGCAGGGCGCGCGCGGCGCCGTCCGCGTCCCCTTCGAGCGCCAGCCGCAGGATCTCCCGGTGCTCGCCGGCCTCGCGCTCCCAGGAGGGGGAGGCGGCCCAGGCGACGGCGGAGACGAGGGCGGCCTGGTCGCGGACCTCGTCGAGCATCCGGCCGAGCAGCGGGTTGCCGCACGGCAGATACAGGGCGCGGTGGAACTCCCGGTTGGCGAGGGAGCGTTCGGCGGTGTCGCCGGCCTCGTCGGCCCGGGTCAGCGCGTCGCGGGCGGCATCGAGGGAGGCCCCGCGCCGCACGGCCCGCTTGAGCGCCTCGGGCTCCAGCAGCAGCCGCACGTCGTAGACCTCGCGCGCCATGTCCGCGTCCACCATGCGCACCGTGACGCCCTTGTACTGGTTCATCACGACCAGCCCGGTCCCGGCGAGCGTCTTGAGCGCCTCGCGCACCGGGGTCTTCGACACCCCGAACTGCGCGGCGAGCTCGGTCTCCACCAGGGCCTGCCCCGGCGTCAACTGCCCGGTGAGGATGCGGCGTTTGATCTCCTCCTGCACGAACTGCGTGCGGGAGGGGATCGGCGTGGGCACAGAGGTCATGCGCGCCTCTCGGATCTTCGCGGGCCCCAGGGGGTGGGGCTCGCGTATCGGATCTCACGTATCGCGTCTCATATATGACGTACGAGGTACGACGCGATGAAGGTAGGAGGGGCCCCGCGTTTCGTCAATGCTTCTGACAAAAGGAAGTGGTGGGGGCCGGCCGGGAGTTGGGGCCGAGCGGGCGTGGGGCGGGTGGCCTTCGCCGGGGGCCGACGTCGGGCCGCCGGGGGGCGACGTCGGGCCGCTGTGCCGCCACCAGGTGTCCCACCCATCACTCGGACACCCTGAGGACCTCTTCGACTCTCCAATGCTTCCGAACTCGCATCCGACCGGTAATCAGAGACCACAATTTTCGGCTCTTTGCCGGGGACCACCGCGCTGGCCAGGACTCAACTCAATCTGCAGTTCGACAACAGTCCGAATCGCCCCCTCAATCTGGTCATCGCAGGTCGCAGGCGGGGTCATTTCGGAGCATCATTCAATCGGAAACCAATCGTGGATCAATTTCAGCCGTCATGGTGCCCCGAATAGCAACGCCACAGCCGGCCCGCAGCCAGGCGACTGGCGAGAAACCGCAGGTCCGGGCTGGATAGATCGATCAACAGGGGGGTAGGCAAGCACGCGAAGATCCTGGTGATCTTGCGCTCATCGAGAAGCCCCGGAGGGAAGTTCATGTCTTTCAGGAACATTTTCGACAGCGGCGGAAATGAAGCCAAGTCCGCCGAAGAGTCCGCTCGAAAGGTATCCGAGGATATTCCTGGCGCCCGACCCGAACGGGAAGGGGTTGACCCGGAGCTCTACGACGGCATTCCGGAAGCTGCGCGGGACCCGAAGATCGTGCGTGAAACGTCGCCCGAGGCGCTCAACATCATGAACAACTTCATCACCCCCCTGTTCAAGAACACCCAGACAGCAGCCGCCAAGCAGCAGGAATCCAGCGAAGACCCCGAATCGACGTCCGGGATGGCGTCGGCGGCCAAGGACGAGGCATTCAAAAAGGTGGATGCGGAGATCAGGGACGATGACCGGCCCAAGGTCAGCGACGAAGAACTGAAAGAATTGAGAAAGGACAACCGCGAATCGGTCAGGAACGTCAAAAGGACTGCCGACGGGACGACCGAGGGAGGCCAGAAGGCATGAGCGGCGCCACCAAGAACAACGTGAGTACGGCTCTTCTTGGCGAACGGTTCATCCGCCACCCACTGACAGGGCGAAACCTGAAGGAGCTCCACATTGCCGACAAGGCCCCTGCCATCCTGGAGCGGTACAAGGAAAAACTGAAGAGGAAAGCAGAGAGGAAGTCACCGGATGGCACGGATCGGTACATCGCTCCCACCGGGTTTTCCCTGAACAAGGGGCGATTCGGCGACTTTCCCGATGGGGACGACGCGGCACACCAGCGCGGGTGGCTCGCCTACATGACGGTGGGGGTACCGCTCGTCGAAGAGCGGGGCGACATCGCACAGCCCCCTCCCGACGTGATCTCCAAGCAGACGTACGTCAATCGAACCGACCCCACCCCCACCAAATGGTCACACACCGTCGAATTCTCGATTTCGAACACGATCAGCTGGTCACTCCAGGGACAGGTCCAGCTCACTTTCGGGGCAAAAGTCACCGCATCGCTGCAGCAGCAATTGCAGAAGAGCATGGCGACGAACCAATCCGAGAAGATCACCCTGAAGAACAGCAAGGACAATCAGGGTGTTGACTCGGAGTCTCAGTCACAGGCGACAAGCACGACAACGGCCACGAGTACCGCCACGGGCACCGGGGAACTGTCGGCACAGCTGATGCTGGGAATCACCGCTTCCGTCAGTGGTTCGTTGACCACTTCGTTCAAAACATCGTCCACGCTGAGCGGGGAAGTCGGCAGTCGGGTGGATGTCCTGGCCACGCAGCGACGTCAGGTGAGGAGGTTCGACTACGAATTCCCTGTCTCCTTCGGTGGGTGGGTCGCTTTGTATTACCCCGAGCCGGTAGAGGTCAAGGAGACCCGCCCTGGCGGCCCGCAGGCCCGGGAACCGAAGTACGCCAAGGTGATCGCATGGAAACTCGGCGAGACCGGTACGCCCACGGAGACCTTCGACCTGACCGATGAAGGCAAGCCGTTCGCGCAAAGAGGGGAAGCCGAGGTCGTTTCCACCCTCGCCGGGGTGCACGAGGTGTTCGAGCTTGAAAAGCTCAATTTCGATATGAAGGATCATCCTCTTCACAAGGGCGACGGCAAAACGCAAGAGACCCCGAGAGCGGCTCCCGTCGAGCTCGCCACCGGGTTGGGGACGGCCGATGGCCTCGCGCTGGACCTGGTGAACCAAAAGGCGTACGTCACCGACAGGTACAACGGCGGCAAGCTGTACCAGGTGGATCTCGCCCGCGGGAAGCCGGACTGGGTCCTGGAGAAGCTGGGACAGGTCAACGATGTGGCGCTGGATTTGCCGGGCAACAAGGCTTACGTCGCCGACTACGGCGGCAAGCGCCTGTTCACGGTGAACCTGTCCGACCGCTCCGCCCCTCCGGTCACGGTCGCCGAGGGCATGCACGCGTACGGCGTCGCGCTGGACCTGCCCGCCAACAAGGCCTATGTCACCGACGTCGAGAGCGGGAAGCTGATCGAGCTCGACCTGAGCAGCCGACCGGCGCGGCAGCAGCGCACCTGGGACGTGCCGAGGGCCGCCGGAGTGGCGTTGAACGGGGGCAAGGCATATGTCGGCCAGTACGACCTCGGCGGGGTGTACGAGGTCGACCTGACGGCAGACGGCGGCGCCCCGCGGGGCGTGGCCACCAACCTCGGGCACAGCGTCCGCGTAGCGCTGGATCGCGCGGTCAACGCCTACGTCTGCGACTCGGCCGGCGGCAGGCTGCACGAGGTCGTCGTGGCCGACGGCGGGGCCAAGGGCCTTCAGCGCGTGGTGGCCGACGGTCTCGGCGGGGTCTGCGGCATCGCGCTGGACCGCGACAAGGGCCGGATCTACGTCAGCAACCGGCAGGGCAAGCTGTTGCGGATCTCCGGCGTGCTGCCCGGTCCCTCGGCACAGTCGTAGGGGCCGCGTCAGGCGAACGCGGAGGGCCTGCCTCATCGGGCAGGGGCCCCTTCGGGCGGGCGCAGGGGACTTTCGCGGGTCCCCTGCGCCCGCTCTCCGCGGCTTCGCTACGGCCGACGCCACCCCGGATCCCGTCCGCTCAGCCCCACCGCCCTGTCCAGTAGCGGCGCCGCGTCCGGTACCGGGACCACGGGGCCGAAGATGCCGCCGCCGCGGTCCCCGGCGTCGGCGGCGGCGCGCAGGAAGTCGTAGGACATCTGGAGGGCCGCCGGGTCCGGGGCGTACGGCTGTCCCGTGGCCACGGCCAGGTCCCAGGCGTGGATCACCAGCTCGTCGGCGGCCACCGCGGCCGCCACCGCCCCCGGCAGGTCGACGCCGCCCGCGCGGGTCATGCCGGTCCAGGCGTCCGGGTCGCGCCACACCTCGCCCAGTTCGTCGAGCACCTTGGGCAGCTCCTCGCGCCAGCCGGGGCCGATGTCCGGGGCCGCGGCTTCCGGGCTGGTGTCGGTCGTGGGGCCCAGGTCCTTGCGGCCGGCGTCGCGGAAGGCGACGGACAGGCCGAGCAGGTGGCCCAGCAGATTGCGTACCGCCATGTCGGGGCAGGGCGTCGACGCCGAGAGCTGCTTGTCGGTGACGGCTTCGGCGAGGCGGGCGACGACCCGGGTCTGCGGTCCGAGGTCGAGCGTCGTGTCGGTCATGTGCGGGCTCCTCACAGATCGCTTCCTGAGAGGTGGACCGGCCCGGGCGGCGAAACTCATCGCCGACGGGGAGTCGATCCGGCGCGTGCGGCCGAGGGAACCGGTCGGACCGCCTCACGCCCAGGCCTCCGACCTCCCCGCACCCACGCCAGCAGCTCCCGCGGCGTCTTCCCGCCCGCGAAGCACCACAGCGCGATCACCGGGTCGCAGATCGCGCAGCCCAGTGACGAGGTGTGGAGGAAGGGGATGATCGGGTTGCCCTTGATGTGGTGGACGATGTCCCACGCGGTGTGCAGCAGCCAGGCGATGCCGATGAAGGTCCACGAGTCCAGGCCGCGATAGGCGACATAGGTGGCCACCACGGTGAACGCGAATTCCCAGCCGCCCAGACCGCCGCCGCTGAGATAGGCGGCGCCCGCTCCGGCGACCATGACCGCGTTGAAGCGCCGCCGGTGCGGCTCCCGGATGAGGGACATCAGAAGGGCGTAGAGGAGACCGACGCCGATGGGCGCGACGTACTGCATGCGAAGTGCCTTTTCCCATGGATGACTTGGACGGTTCACCACGCTATGAGCGGGCCCTCATCCGCCCCAGTGGCTGAATCGACAGCTTCCGACGGATTCCCGCCGCCCGCCCTACGGCGCGCGGCACGAAGCCCGCGCCGTCTAAGGCACTTACCCGATCCCCACGCCCCTGCCTTAGCCGCACAGTGGCCTGACATGACGACGATCACCACCTGGGCACTCGCCCGTGTCCTGCGCGACCGCAACGCCGGCCTCTATCTCGCCGGAAGTGTGGTCTCCGGCTTCGGCACCTCGGCGCTGTGGCTGGCTTCCGGCGTATGGGTGAAGGACCTCACCGGTTCCGACGGCCTGGCCGCGCTGTGCATGCTCGCCATGTGGGCGCCCACCCTGGCCGGCCCGCTCCTCGGCACGCTCGCCGACCGCGCCCACCGAAAGCCCCTGCTGATCGGCGTGAACCTGCTCCTCGCCGCCCTGCTGCCCACCCTCTTCGCGGTCGACTCACGGGACCGGGTCTGGCTGCTCTTCGCGGTCCTGTTCGTCTACGGCGCCGCGGGCGTCGTCCATGACGCCGCCGAGTCCGCCCTGGTCGCGAGCGCCGTCCCCGCGCCCCTGCTCGGCGACTTCAACGGGCTGCGCATGACGGCCACCGAGGGCATGAAACTCCTCGCGCCGCTGGCCGGCGCCGGTGTCTACGCGACGTACGGCGGTGCGAGCGTAGCCCTGCTCGACGCCGTCACGTTCGTGCTCGCGACCGGCCTGTACGCCTGCCTGCGCATGCGCGAGAGCACGCCGGAGGCGCCGGCCGGCGGCCGGCGTGAGCAGATGACCGAGGGCGCCCGCCACCTGTGGACGCACCCCCGGCTGCGCCCGCTCGTCCTGGCCGGCGGCACCACCATGCTGTTCGCCGGGCTCAGCGGGGCGACGATCTACGCCGTCATCGACAGCCTCGGGCACGACCCCGCGTACGCCGGTGTGCTGTACGCCGTCCAGGGCGCCGGTTCGGTCGCGATCGGGCTGCTCTCGGGCCCCCTCCTGCGCCTGCTCGGCGAACGCCGTTTCGCCGCGTACGGCATCGTCCTGACGGCCACCGCGGCAGGCCTGCGCGCGATCCCGTCCGATCCGGTGGCCCTGGTCTGCAGCGCGGCGATCGGCGCGGGGCTGCCCTGTGTGCTGATCGCCGCGCTCACCGCCGTGCAGCGCGAGACACCGGACGCCCTGCTCGGACGTACGGCCGCCACGGCCAACACGCTCGTGTTCTCGCCGAACGTCATCGGGCTCGCGGCGGGGGCAGCCCTGGTCGAACTGCTCGACGTGCGGCTGCTGTTGGCCGTCCTCGGCCCGGCGTGGCTGCTGGCCGCCGTCCCGCTGCTTCAGAGCGCGGCGAGCCCGTCCCGGACCGCCACCAGGTCCCCGTCGGACGCCAACCCCGCGTGATAGAGCCGGATCTGAGTGGCGCCCAGTTCACGCGCGCGTGCCGCGTCCGACGCGAGGGTGCCCGGGCTGCCGCCCATCCCGGAGACCACGCCGAGGTTGGCGGCGATGACCGCGCCCTCGCGCCCCTGCTCGGCGAAGGGCGTGAGCAGGCCGGGGCCGCCCGCGCAGGGCACGACCACGCCGTCCGCGACGGACAGGATGTGCGCGGGGTCGACCCCGGCGTTGGCGCCGACGTGGTAGGTCACCGGGTCGGCGTGCAGCAGCACCTGGAAGCCGTCGGGAGCAGCCTCGCGAACCGCCCGGACGGCCGCCTCCTGGAGGGTGCTGGCAGTTGCGTCCCGCCACGCGCGCGTGGCCGCCGCCGTCCGCGAACCGAGCAGCTTCTCGACCCCGGCCCAGCCCTCGTCCTCCTGCGTCCCCTGCCACAGCGGCTGAAGGGCGTCCCGTACGGCGGCCGCCAGCTCGTCGGCGTCCAGACCCTGGTCGCCGTAGCCCTCCTTGCAGGTCGGGCAGAAGCAGAGCGCCATCAGGTAGTGCCCGGCGTCCCCGAGCGGGGCCCCGGCGGTCTTGTCGTGGGCGTGCAGATGCTGGAGCCCGTACCAGCCGAGGGACTCCAGCTCGGTGCCGCGTGCCCCGGGCCGTACGGCGGCCTCGGCGGCCAGGTCGACGAGGTACGCGCGCGTGGCGGGCTGTGCGATGCACGGGGCCCACGGGTAGCGGTCGCCGTAGGCGTTGACGACCGAGGTGTCCGGATGGTCGGCGCCCATGCGGGAGTTGTGCGCGAGGACCACCCAGGTGTGCACCTCCAGGCCGGCGTCCGTGAGCGCGGCGGCCGCCTCACCGAAGGCGTCCGCGGGCGCCCAGTCCCCGGCCGGGTAGGGGCGCAGCTCACGGCCCTCCCACCGGGCGTCCGTCGGGTACAGGACGGCCGCGTGCTCGGCGGTGACGATGCGGTGGCGCGGGTGGCGGGGGGTGAGGGCGCGGGTGGAGTGGTAGGCGGCGGCGAGCGTCACCTGGCGCACGCCGAGGGCGGCGATCCTTGCGGGTGCCTCCGGATCTCCGTTGACGTCCCAGGGGTAGACGAATGCCGACGCCTTCACTTGGTCTCCTCCGGGTCCTTCTCCAGCAGTGTGTAGCCGCGCTCGATCACCTGGGCGAGCTGCTTGACATGGTCCTCGCTCGGCTCGTGCAGCGGCGGCCGGACCTCCCCGACGTCGAGCCCGCGCAGCCGTACGCCCGCCTTGACGAGGGCGACGGCGTATCCGCGGCCCTGGGCGCGCAGTTCGACGAACGGGCGGTAGAAGCCGTCCAGGAGGCGGTTGGCCGTGGTGTCGTCGCCCGCCTCCAGCGCCTCGTAGAAGGCGAGGGCGATCTCCGGGGCGAAGCAGAACACGGCGGAGGAGTAGAGCGTGACGCCGAGGGCGCGGTAGGCGAGCTGGGTCTGTTCGGCGGTCGGCAGGCCGTTGAAGTAGAGGAACTCGCCGGGGAACTCGCTGCGTACGGCGCTGACGATCCGCTGCATCAGGTCCAGGTCGCCGAGGCCGTCCTTGAGGCCGATGACGCCGTCCGTGCGGGCCAGTTCGACGACGGTTTCCGGGGTGAACACGGCGTTGTCGCGCTGGTAGACGATGACGGGGAGTTCGCTGGCCGCGGCGATCTCCCGGTAGTGCCGCAGCAGCCCCTCCTGCCCGGCGACGACGAGATACGGCGGCATGGCGAGCAGCCCGTCGGCGCCGGCTCCCTCGGCGAGCCGGGCGTACCTGACGGCGAGAGCGGTGCCGTACCCGGCGCCGGCGACGACCGGCACGCGGCCCTGCGTCGCCTCGACGGCCGCCCGCACGCACGCCTCGTACTCCTCGGGCGTGAGGGCGTGGAACTCGCCGGTGCCGCAGCACGCGAACACGGCGGCGGCCCCGGCCTCGACGCCGCGGCGCACATGGGTGCGGTAGGTGTCGAGGTCGACCGAGCCGTCGGGGCCGTAGGCGGTGACCGGGAAGAACAGCGGCCCGCCGGGGATGCTCAGGCGTGCGGCGAGGGGGGCTGGCGTCACGGGCTCTCCCTAGAACGAGGACGGCTGCGCAGGAACGATGACGACTGCTGACTGCATACGGCATTCTGATCAAAGTTTACGTTTATGAACGCAGGCTGCACCAGCCTTGACGAGAAAGGTCGGTGATCCTTAGCTTGTCCATGAATGTGAATACCGTGCATGAATACGGCCCTGAACTCAAGGAGACCCGAGGATGCCAGCCCCCCGCACCGTTCTGCTCACCGGCGCCGCCGGCGGCCTCGGCACCCTGATGCGGGACCTGCTCCCGGCGTACGGCTATGAGCTGCGGCTGCTCGATCTGCGCCCCGTCGAGGGCGCGGCGGACGCGATCGTCGCCGACCTCGCCGACCGGGAGGCGCTGCGCGAGGCCGTGCGGGGCGTCGACGCGATCATCCATCTCGCGGGCATCTCCCTGGAAGCCCCGTTCGAGAAGATCCTCCGGGCGAACATCGAGGGCACGTACAACCTGTACGAGGCGGCCCGCGAGGAGGGCGTCGGACGGGTCGTCTTCGCCTCCTCCAACCACGCGGTCGGCTTCACGCCCCGCCCCGAGGGCACCGCCCCGCACGACGCGAGCGCCCTGATCCCCATCGACACCCCGCGCCGCCCTGACACCTTCTACGGCCTGTCCAAGTCCTTCGGCGAGGACCTCGCGCAGTTCTACTGGGACAAGCACGGCCTGGAGACGGTGTCCGTGCGCATCGGCTCGTGCTTCCCCGAGCCGACCAGCGTCCGCATGCTCTCGGTGTGGATGAGTCCGGCCGACGGCGCCCGCCTCTTCCACGCGGCCCTGACCGCCGAGGGCGTCGCGCACACGGTCGTCTACGGCTCCTCCGCGAACACCCGGCTGTGGTGGGACCTGAGCAGCGCCCGCTCCCTCGGCTACGAGCCGCAGGACGACTCCGAGCCGTACGCCGAGAAGCTGATCGCCGAGCAGGGCGAGCTCGACCCGGAGAACATCGCGCAGGCCTACCTGGGCGGCCACTTCGTGAGCGACCCGCCGATCTGGCCGTACTGACCGAAAACGAGCAGCCGCGAAGGGGCGGACGGGCACCGAACGGGCCCGTCCGCCCCCTCATTCGGGCGCCGTACGCGCCCGATCCCACGCGCTCCACCGCAACCACGCAGGTCCGAGACGGTCACAGCACACGGTGAACGGGCACACACGGGCAGCATCGGACCTGCAACAGAGCTGGTCAGTGCCGGACAACCCGCTGTAGAACTTCCCCCAAGGCCTCATCGGGCCCGAACGGGCAGCCAAGCGGAATGCGAGTGTCGGCCATGACCACGAGAACGGCGGAGGAACGCCAACGCGAGATCGTGCTGGCCGCACGCCGTGACGGCTCGGTCGACGTCACCGCGCTCGCCACCGAGCTGGGCGTGGCGAAGGAGACCGTACGGCGGGATCTGCGCCTCCTGGAGGACCACGGACTGCTCCGCCGTACCCATGGCGGTGCCTACCCGGTGGAGAGCGCCGGCTTCGAGACGACGCTCGCCTTCCGCGCCACCAGCCATGTCCCCGAGAAGCGCCGGATCGCGAGCGCCGCGGCCGAGCTGCTGGGGGACGCGGAGACGGTCTTCGTCGACGAGGGCTTCACCCCACAGCTCATCGCCGAGGCCCTGCCTCTGGACCGGCCGCTGACCGTGGTCACCGCGTCCCTGCCGGTCGCGGGCGCGCTCGCCGAGACCGAGAACGCCTCCGTGCTGCTGCTCGGCGGCCGGGTGCGGTCCGGCACGCTCGCCACGGTCGACCACTGGACGACCAAGATGCTGGCCGGCTTCGTCGTCGACCTGGCGTTCATCGGCGCCAACGGCATCTCCCGCGAGCACGGCCTGACCACCCCCGATCCGGCCGTCAGCGAGGTCAAGGCGCAGGCGATCCGGGCCGCGCGCCGCACGGTGTTCGCGGGTGTGCACACCAAGTTCGGAGCGGTCAGCTTCTGCCGGTTCGCGGACATCTCCACGCTGGAGACGATCGTGACGAGCACGCTGCTCCCGGCGGCCGAGGCACACCGCTACTCACTGCTGGGCCCCCAGGTCATCCGCGTCTGAGAAACACCCACTCCCCTGGGTCAGCCGTACCTCCGGCTGCCCTTTATCCCCCCATATATCCCCTTCATGTCCAGGAGCGATCCATGCGAACCCAGAGCCGACGACGGCCACCGCGAGCCACGCTCGCCATGGCCGCCGCAGGGACGCTGCTCGCCCCGCTGCTCTCCGGCTGCTGGGTCGGAGCGGGCGGGGCCGGCTCCGGGGGCAACGCCATCAACGTCCTGATGGTCAACAACCCCCAGATGACAGAGCTCCAGAAGCTCGCCCCCCGCTTCACCGAAGAGACCGGCATCAAGGTCAACTTCACCGTCCTGCCCGAGAACGACGTCCGCGACAAGATCAGCCAGGACTTCGCCAACCAGGCGGGCCAGTACGACGTGGCCACGCTCTCCAACTACGAGATACCGATCTACGCCCGCAACGGCTGGCTGCGGGAGATGAACTCCTACGTCGCCAAGGACCCGGGCTACGACGAGCAGGACGTCCTCAAGCCGATGCGCCAGTCCCTGACCGGCGACGACGGCAAGCTCTACGGCCAGCCCTTCTACGGCGAGTCGTCCTTCCTGATGTACCGCAAGGACCTCTTCGAGAAGGAGGGCCTGACGATGCCCGCCCACCCCACCTGGCAGCAGGTGGCGGACCTCGCCGCGCAGGTGGACGGCGCCGAGGCGGGCATGAAGGGCATCTGTCTGCGCGGCCTGCCCGGCTGGGGCGAGGTGATGGCCCCGCTCACCACCGTCGTGAACACCTTCGGCGGCACCTGGTTCGACAAGGGCTGGAAGGCCCGCCTTGACTCCCCCGAGTGGGAGAAGGCGACGAAGTTCTATGTCGACCTCGTGCGCGAGCACGGTGAGTCGGGAGCGGCCCAGTCCGGCTTCGCCGAGTGCCTGAACAACATGACCCAGGGCAAGGTCGCCATGTGGTACGACGCCACCTCCGCGGCCGGTTCCCTGGAGGCGGCCAACAGCCCGGTCAAGGGCAAGGTGGGCTACGCGCCCGCCCCCGTCGAGAAGACGGAGTCCTCCGGCTGGCTCTACACCTGGGCCTGGGGCATCCAGCAGGCCTCCCGCAATCCCGACAAGGCCTGGAAGTTCGTGTCCTGGGCGTCCAGCAAGCAGTACGAGCAGCTGGTCGGCGACGAGATCGGCTGGTCCAACGTGCCAGCCGGCAAGCGGGCCTCCACGTACGCCAACCCGGCCTACCGCGAGGAGGCGGCCGCCTTCCAGGAGATGACGAAGGAGGCCATCGAGGGCGCCCGCCCGAGCGACCCCGGTGTCCAGGCGCGGCCCGCGCCCGGCATCCAGTTCGTCGGCATCCCCGAGTTCACCGATCTCGGCACCAAGGTCTCCCAGGAGATCAGCGCGGCCATCGCCGGACGCCAGTCCGTCGAGTCGGCCCTGAAGAAGTCCCAGCAGCTCGCCGAGAAGATCTCCGAGGAGTACGAGGGGCGATGACAGCGACCACTACGGCCCCCGTGGCCACGACACCCGTGCGTACGACCCGTCCGCCCTCCGCCCGGCTGCGCGCCTGGGCGACCCGGGCCCCCTTGCTGCCCGCCCTCATCTTCATGATCGTGGTGACCCAGCTGCCGTTCGTGGCGACGCTGGTGATCTCGTTCTTCGACTGGAACGCCCTCTACCCGGACGCCCGGCACTTCGCCGGCCTGGACAACTACAGCGAAGTCCTCACCGACGCCGACCTGCGCCACTCGGTGTGGACGACCGTGCTGCTCACCGCCGCGGTGGTGCTGGCCAGCCTGGTCCTGGGTCTGGTCCTGGCACTGCTCCTGGACCGGAAGTTCAAGGGCCGGGGTGTGGTCCGCACCCTGCTGATCGCCCCCTTCCTGGTGGTCCCGGTGGCGGCGGCCCTGCTCTGGAAACATGTGCTCTACAACCCCGAATACGGCCTGTTCAATGGGTTGTTGCACTATGTGGGCGGACCACAGCCCGACTGGATCTCCAACACCCCGCTGCTCGCGGTGGAGGCCTCCCTGGTCTGGCAGTGGACGCCGTTCATGATGCTGATCCTGCTGGCCGGCCTGCAGAGCCGCGACCACGAGCAGATCGAGGCGGCGAGGGTCGACGGCGCGAGCGACTGGCAGATCTTCCGCCACCTGACGCTCCCGCACCTGCGCCGCTATCTCGAACTCGGCGCCCTGCTGGGCTCGATCTACATCGTCCAGAACTTCGACGCGGTGTTCACCATCACCTCGGGCGGCCTGGGCACCGCGAACCTCCCGTACACCGTCTACCAGAGCTTCTACCAGGCCCATGAGAACGGCCTCGCCTCGGCCGCGGGCGTCCTGGTGGTCATCGGCTCGATCATCATCGCGACCTTCGCGCTGCGCGTGGTGTCGTCCCTGTTCCGCGAGGAGGTGTCGCGCGCATGAGTGACGTGGCCGTACGACTTCGCAGCCGCCGCAAGGGAGCGGGCCTCGGCCTGGTGGCCTGGCTGCTCGGGATCCTGTTCTTCCTGCCGATCGCGTGGATGGCGCTGACGTCCTTCCACTCCGAGGCGGACGCGGCGACCAACCCGCCGTCCTTCGCCGCGTCGCTGACGCTGGACGGCTACCGCGAGTTCTTCGGCGCGGGCGGCGGCGCGAGCCCCTGGCCGGCGCTGATCAACTCGACGGTGGCGTCGGTGGCGTCGACGCTGTTCGTCCTGGTCCTCGCCCTCCCGGCCGCCTACGCCCTGTCGATCCGCCCGGTGAAGAAGTGGACGGACGTCCTGTTCTTCTTCCTGTCGACGAAGATGCTGCCGGCCGTGGCGGGCCTGTTGCCGCTGTACCTGTTCGCGAAGAACACGGACATGCTCGACAACATATGGCTGCTGGTCATCCTCTACACCTCCATGAACCTGCCGATCGCGGTGTGGATGATGCACTCCTTCCTCGCCGAGATCCCCGTCGCGATCATCGAGGCGGCACGGGTGGACGGCGCGAAGCTGCCGACGATCCTGACCCGCGTCGTGGCGCCCATCGCCCTCCCGGGCATCGCCGCGACGGCCCTGATCTGCTTCATCTTCAGCTGGAACGAGCTGCTGTTCGCCCGAGTACTGACCGGCGTGGTGGCGGAGACCGCCCCCGTCTTCCTGACCGGCTTCATCACCAGCCAGGGCCTGTTCCTGGCGAAGGTGTGCGCCGCGTCGCTCGTCATCTCCCTGCCGGTGCTCGCCGCGGGGTTCGCCGCCCAGGACAAGCTGGTCCAGGGCCTGTCGTTGGGAGCCGTGAAATGAAGGCCGCCGTCATCGAGTCCGTGGGCAAGGCCGTCGTCGCCGAGGTCCCGGACCCGACGCCAGGGCCCCGCGAGGTCGTCGTCGAGGTGGCGGCCTGCGGGCTGTGCGGCACCGATCTGCACATCCTCCAGGGCGAGTTCGCGCCGAAGCTGCCGATCGTGCCCGGGCACGAGTTCGCCGGCGAGGTGGTCGGGGTCGGCACCCGGGTCACCGAGGTCGCGGTGGGCGACCGGGTCGCGGTCGACCCGTCGCTGTACTGCTACGAGTGCCGCTACTGCCGTACGGGCCACAACAACCTCTGCGAGCGCTGGGCGGCGATCGGAGTGACCACCGCCGGCGGGGCAGCGCAGTTCGCCGTCGCCCCCGTGGCGAACTGCGTGAAGCTCCCCGAGCACGTCCGCACCCAGGACGCGGCCCTGGTGGAGCCCCTCTCGTGCGCGGTGCGCGGCTACGACGTCCTGAAGTCCCGGCTCGGCGCCCACGTCCTGATCTACGGCTCCGGCACCATGGGCCTGATGATGCTGGAGCTGGCGAAGCGGACCGGCGCGGCCAGCGTGGACGTGGTGGACGTGAACCCGGCCCGTCTGGAGACGGCACGCAGCCTCGGTGTCTCGGCCTCCGCCGCGAACCCGGACGAGCTGGACCGCCCGCAGGGCTGGGACCTGGTCGTGGACGCCACGGGCAACGCGGCGGCGATCCAGGACGGCCTGGACCGGGTGGCGAAGGCGGGCACGTTCCTTCAGTTCGGCGTGGCGGACTACGCGACGCGCGTCACGATCGACCCGTACCGCATCTACAACCAGGAGATCACGATCACCGGTTCGATGGCGGTCCTGCACAGCTTCGAACGCGCGGCGGAGCTGTTCGCGAACGGTGTCCTCGACCCCGAGATCTTCATCAGCGACCGGATCCCGCTGGACCGCTACCCGCAGGCGCTCGAGCAGTTCGCGTCGGGAGTGGGCCGGAAGATCGTGGTGGTGCCGTAGCAGCACGCCGCCGTGGCCGGGCTGCCGCGCTCGCTCCCGGGCCCTCAGCGGCTCGGGAGCGAGCGCGGCAGCCCGAACCAGGGGAGCACTCCCGCGTCGAAGCGGGTGAAGGCGTCGATCCGGTCGCCGGTGAGGGTGAGCACGAACAGCCCGGCGCCGTGGCGGATGCCGGTGACGGCCCGCAGATAGGCCCCGAACGCCGGCTGGCCGTTGGCCCGCGTCGGCACGAGGTCGACCCGGCGGCCCGAGCGGAAGATGCCCGCGAAGACCCGGCCCACGACGTCGCGGCCCTCGTATTCCAGGGGAATCGGCGGCATGGACAGGAACACGTCGTCGGTGAACAGGGCGACCAGCGCGTCCGGGTCCCCGGACTCGTAGGCACGGACGAACTGCGCCACGAGCGCCTGCTCGCTGGACGAGCCGGGTGCCGCCGGCCGCTGATCGCCCGGCGGACGGCGGCCCTTCAGACCGGCGCGGGCCCGCTTGAGAGCGCTGTGGACGGAATCGACGGTCGAGTCGAGCATGTCGGCCACCTCGCCGGCGCGGAATCCGAGGACGTCGCGCAGGACGAGCACCGCGAGCTGCCGGGGCGGCAGCGCCTGAAGAGCGGTCACGAAGGCCAGGGAGATGGCCTCGGTCTGCTCATAACGGGCCTCCGGGCCGGGCGGCACGTCGATCGCCCCCTCCAGCAGGGCGTCGGGAAACGGCTCCAGCCATACGACCTCGCCGAGCCGCGTCGGTTCGGGCGGCTCGACCCCGGACATGTCCCACGCCCTCGCCGGGCGCCGACTCGCCGAACGACGCGCGTTCAGACAGGTGTTGGTGGCGATCCGGTACAGCCAGGTGCGGATCGAGGCACGTCCCTGGAACCCTTCGAGGCCCTGCCAGGCGGCGAGCAGCGTGTCCTGGAGGGCGTCCTCGGCGTCCTGCAGGGATCCGAGCATCCGGTAGCAGTGCACCTGGAGCTCCCGGCGGTGCGGCTCGGTGAGCTCCCGGAACGCCTCACCGTCCCCGGCCCGCGCCTTCGAGATCAGGTCGGCTGTCACCCGAGTCACCTCCCTCGTCGTAGGTCCATCCTGTGCAGACACCGAAAGAGGAGCGAACTGGGCGCCCACTTTCCCGAGGCCGTGGTGTCCACACCATCGACACCTACGGAATGTGGAGAGGAGCCCGAAATGCTGCTCAAGGACAAGGTCGCGGTGGTGTACGGAGCCGGTGGCGGGATCGGCGGGGCTGTCGCACGCGCCTTCGCCGACGAGGGAGCCGTCGTCTTTCTCACCGGGCGCGGCAAGGCGCCCGTCGACATCGTCGCCAAGGACATCGTCGCCGCCGGCGGAACGGCCGAGGCCGCGGAGGTGGACGCGCTCGACGAGCAGGCCGTGGACCGGCACCTGCGGTCCGTGACGGACGCGGCGGGGCGCGTCGACATCTCCTTCAACGCGGTCGGCATCCCGAACACGGGGATTCTCGGTGTCCCGCTGACCGAGCTCGACACCGAGCGGTTCGCGTGGCCGATCACGGCCTATACGACGTCGTACTTCCTGACCGCGCGCCTCGCGGCCCGGCGGATGATCCCGAACCGGTCGGGGGTGATCATGACCGTCACCGCACTTCACTCACGGACGGGCATCCCCTTGGTGGGCGGCTACAGTCCGGCGATGGCCGCCAAGGAGGCGCTCACCCGGGCGCTGTCCGCCGAACTCGCACCGCACGGCATCCGCGTGGTCGGCCTGCGGCCCCAGGGCATGCCGCAGACCCGCACGATCAGGGAGGCCTTCGAGCCGCGCGCCGAGGCAACGGGAATGACCTGGGAGCAGTGGCAGGAGTTCCTCGCGGGCAGGACCCACCCGCGGCGGCTCATGACACTGGAGGAGATGGCGGCGACGGCGGCCTTCCTGGCGTCCGACAAAGCGAGCGGGATGACCGGAACGACCGTGAATCTGACCATGGGGAGCCTGGACGATTGAGGTGATGTCCGACAGGCGCGCCGACCGCAGTCACCCGGGTGATGGCGGCTGACCCGATCGGCCGTCGGGTAAGGGAACGGTAAAACGCCCTCGCTCGTTCACGGGGCATGACAGCTATGACCCCCGGCTCGAACATCCCTCTCTCCACCGCGCGCGTGACGGTGGACGTCGCCGCCCCGGTGCGGCTCGACGTATCGGGCCTGCTGCTCACCGCCGACGGCAAAGTGCGCTCCGACGACGACTTCATCTTCTACAACCAGCCCAGCGGGCCGGGCGTGGCCTACCGCTCGGGAGGCGGCACCTCGCCGGACGCGATCACCGTCGACACGACGGCCGTACCCCCCGGTATCGAGAAGATCGTCGTCACCGCCAGCCCGGACGCCGCAGGCCAGACCTTCCAGGGCATCGAACCGACGGCCACCATCCGCAATGCCGACGACAACAGTGTCCTGGCCACCTTCACACCCCCGCAGCTCGGCACCGAGACGGCCCTGGTGATCGTCGAGGTGTATCTGCGCAACGGCGCCTGGAAGGCCCGCGCGGTCGGCCAGGGCTACGCCAACGGCCTGGCCGGCATCGCCACCGACTTCGGCGTCACCGTCGAGGAACCGGCCCCCGCCGCCCCGCCGCAGCCCACCATGCAGCCCCCGGCCGCCCCGCCGGCCCCGCCCCTGTCCACTCCGGCCGCTCCCCCGGCCCCCGCGGCACCCCCCGCCCCGCCCGCGCCCGGCGCCGGGAAGATCAACCTCGACAAGGGCCGCGTCAGCCTCCAGAAGAACCAGACCGTCTCCCTGATGAAGGGCGGCCGCCCGCTGCTCTCCCAGGTCAAGATGGGCCTCGGCTGGGAGCCGGCGTACCGCGGCAAGGACATCGACCTGGACGCCTCGGTGATCGCCTACGGCCCGCAGCGCAACCACATCGACAGCTGCTATTTCGGCAAGCTCCAGATCGTGAACGGCGCCATCCGCCACTCCGGCGACAACCTCACCGGTGAGGGCGGCGGGGACGACGAGGTCATCACCGTCGACCTCGGGCGCCTGCCCCAGGACGTCACCGGCCTGGTCTTCACGGTCAACTCGTTCTCCGGCCAGAAGTTCACGGAGGTCGCCAAGGCCTACTGCCGGCTGATCGACGCCCAGTCCGGCGAGGAGCTCGTCCGCTTCGACCTCACCAGCGCCGAGCCGCAGACGGGCGTGCTGATGGCCAAGCTCATCCGCCAGTTCACCGGTGAGTGGGAGATGACGGCCATGGGCGACTTCGTGAAGGCCCGCACGGTGCGGAACATGGTGAAGCCGGCCGCACAGGCGCTGTAGCCGGCGCTACGACGTCCGGGGCGCCCCGCTCGCAGGGGCGCCCACGGCCTCGGTGCGTCAGGCGGACCCGCGCACCACCAGCTCGGGGACGACCCATGCGTCGGCGCCGCTCATCGGCTCCTCCCCCGCCCGCAGCCGCGCCACCTGCTCCACGGCCAGCCGGCCCAGCCGGCGTTTGTCGATGTGCAAGGTGGTGAGACCGGGGTCCACCAACTCGCCCAGCGACAGCCCGTCGAAGCCCAGCACGGCCAGGTCGTCCGGCACCCGCCGGCCCCGGCGCCGGGCCACGCGCATCGCGCCGACCGCGATCAGGTCGTTGAAGCCGAACACCGCGGTGATCTCGGGCCGTGCGTCCAGCAGTCGCTCCATGCCCTCCTCGCCGCCCGCCACACTGTGCTCCGTGCACAGGGCGATCCAGCCCTCGTCGACGGGCAGTCCGTGCCGCTGGGCCTGCGCGAGGAAGGCATGCCGCCTCGCGCCCGGACCGTGCACTCCGTCCAGCATGCCGATACGGCGGTGCCCCGCGGCGACCAGATGGGCCAGGGCCTGCTCCAGACCGGCGGCGGCGTCGATGCCCACGGCCGCAAACCGGGTCTGCTGCGGGCCGCGTTCCAGCAGCACCAGCGGCACGCCACCGAGGTGCCGGGCCAGTACGTCGTCCGGGTTCCTGAAGTAGCCCATGACCGCGTCCGCCTGATGGGAGAGGACGTCGAGTGCCTCCCGCTCCCTGGCCTCGTCGGTGCGCGAGTCCCACACGACCACCTGCCAGCCGCGCCGCTCGGCGGCCTCCAGCACTCCGGCGGCCACCTCCGGGAAGAAGGGGTTCATCAGATCCGGGATCACCAGCCCGGCCGTCACTGTCCCCTTGCGCACCAGTCCGCGCGCGAACCGGCTGGGCCGGTAGTCCAGCAGCCGCGCCGCCTCCAGGACGCGTTCCTTCGTTCCCGGGTCGATCTCACCCTTGTCGTTCACCGCACGGGAGACCGTCTGACGCGACACTCCGGCCAGTTTGGCCACGTCGTGGATCGTGGCCCGGCGACGGGGATCGCCGGCCCGGTCGACACGCGGCTCCCGCTGCTGATCGTCCGCCAACACGGTGAGCACCTTATCCCTGCCGGGGGGAGCCGAAGTGTGCGACGACGAGAGTGCCGTGACTTGTGATTCGCTGTCCGCCTAGACCAGCGCGCTGTACGCGTTCAGCGCCGGCTGCCCGCCCAGGTGGGCATAGAGCACCGTGGAGTCCCGGTCGATCTCCCCCCGCCCGACCAGGTCGATCATCCCGGCCATCGACTTGCCCTCGTACACCGGGTCCGTGACCATCCCCTCCGTCCGTGCCGCCAGCCGCATCGCCTCCAGGGTCGTCCCGTCCGGGATGCCGTACGTGCCCGCGTGGTACCGCTCGTCGAGCTCGACGTCGGCCTCGGTCAACTCCCGCTTGACGCCGATGAGTCGGCCCGTGTTGTCGGCGATCCGGGCGATCTGCTCGCGGGTGGTGACGGGCTTGGCCGAGGCGTCGATGCCGAGCACGCGGCGCGGCCGGCCGCCCGCCTCCTGAAGCGCGGCGAAGCCGGCGACCATGCCCGCCTGGGTGGAGCCGGTCACCGAGCAGACGATCACCGTGTCGAAGAAGACGCCCGACTCCCGTTCCTGCTCGGCCACTTCGTACGCCCAGCCCGCGAAACCGAGCCCGCCGAGCGGATGGTCGGAGGCGCCGGCCGGGATGGCGTACGGCTTGCCGCCCGACTCCTCCACCTCCCGCAGCGCCTGCTCCCAGCTCTCCTTGAAGCCGATCCCGAACCCGGCGCGTACGAGCCGTACGTCGGCTCCGGCGAGGCGGCTGAGGAGGATGTTGCCGACCTTGTCGTAGACGGAGTCGGGCCAGTCCACCCAACTCTCCTGGATCAGCACGCACTTGAGACCGGCGCGGGCGGCGACGGCCGCGACCTGGCGGGTGTGGTTGGACTGCACGCCGCCGATCGAGACGAGCGTGTCGCAGCCCTTCGCGAGCGCGTCGGCGACGAGGTACTCCAGTTTGCGGGTCTTGTTGCCGCCGTACGCGACACCGGAGTTGCAGTCCTCGCGCTTGGCCCAGAGCGAGGCGCCACCGAGGTGGGCGGTGAGGCGCTCCAGGGGGTGGACGGGAGAGGGGCCGAAGAGGAGGGGGTAACGGTCGTACGAGGAAAGGGACATGGGTCCTCCCGGGGTCGGGATCAGTCGCCGTCTGCGAGGTCGGTGAGGGTGCGCCAGATCTCCGCGGTGACGCGGACCGCCTCATCCAGCCGGCCCGCCGCGCAGGCGTCGATCAGTTGCTCGTGCAGCCCGGCCGAACGGCAGGTGCTCTCTCCGAAGCGGCGCCGCTCCAGACGGCGGATGAGGGGGGTGTAGCGGGCGATGGTGGCGGCGGCCGCGTGGTTGCCGGCGACCCGGACGAGGACGTCGTGCAGGGCGTCGTCGGCGCGCAGCGCACCATCCACGTCACCTGCGCCGACAGCGGCGGCGAACCGCTCGTTGGCCGCCCGCATCGCCTGGACGTCCGCGGCGAACATCCGGGGCACGGCGACCCGCGTGGCCAGCTCGTGCATGGCGCCGACCACGGCGGCGGCGTCCCGTACGGCGGCGGCGTCCACCGGGGTGACCCGCGTGTAGCTCTGCGGCTTGCTCTCCAGCAGCCCCTCGTCCACCAGCCGCGCGAAGGCGTCCCGCACCGGCGCCCGGGACAGCCCCAGCCGCTCGCCGAGCTCGGCGTCCCGCACCACCGCACCGGGCTCCAGCTCCCCCGTCACGATGGCGTCCCGGATCGCTTCGTAGGCGCGGTCCCTGAGGAGGGTGCGCTGGACGGGTCGCATCGCTTCCATAACTGAAATGTTAGATGTCAATCCCCCACTGGACAAGGGTGTGGCCCGCACCCCCCGTAGAAGTGCGGGCCACGCTTCGGCGCTCAGGCAGCCCAGGGCCAGTCCGCGTCCCGGGCGGCCTCAAGCAGCGGCACCATCCGGAAGGCCGCGTCCGACAGGCCGCCGAAGGTGTGCCGATGACCCGTCCCCGACGGGCCGTGGCCCGCCCGGTACCCGGCGAGGTTCCAGGTGTAGACCGGCACGTCGGCCGGGACCTGCTCGGTCGGGTCGCCGTGGTGGCTGGGCGCGTACTGCTCGTCGGTGACGATCAGCACCCGGTCATGCCGCCGGTAGTGCCGGCGCACGGCCTCGGTGGTGTTGGTGCCGCCGAGGTCCCCGAACCGCTCCAGGATCCTCAGCACCGACTCGCCCTTGCGGAAGGCGATCGCGCCGCTGTCCGAGCCGAACTGCACGAGATCCGCGTCCGCCGCCCGCAGCGCGATTGCCGTGCCGAAGATCGCCGCCGCGTCGGCCCGGTTGAGCTCCGAGCGGTCGGACAGCCGCGACCAGAACATCGAGCCCGAGCGGTCGACGAGCACCAGCGTGCGGCCGGGCAGCCTCGGCACGTTGGCCAGCGAGTGGCCGAGTGCCTGCTCCAGCGGGTACGCCCAGCGCAGCGAGGGCGCGTGCTGGTACGCGGCGAGGTACCGGAAGGGGAACTGCCGCGAGCGCGCGACCTGTGCCGGGTCGCTGATCCGCGCGGCGACCTGGGCCGCCACCTCGTCGGACACACCGGCCGCGTCGAAGTTCCGCAGGTTCCGTACGAGCGCCATGGCGCCCATCGACGGGATCACGGCCTCCCAGGCCTCCTTGTCCATCGGCCCCTGCAGCCAGCCCGCCAGCGCCTCCCACGTCATCCCGGCCGCCGCGAGCCGCTCGGCGCCGTCCGCCGACGTGACGACCGCCCGCCGCTCCTCGACCGGCAGCGCCATCAGCTCGCGGTGTGCGGTGAGGACGGTGCTCGACGCGGGCGGCATCGCGGTGTCCGGGTTGTGCCGGCGGTCGAGGGCGTACCGGAACAGCTCGCCCTGCCACGGCTTGTCCGGGTCGGGGGCCGCGTGCACCAGGTTCAGGATGTCGCCGAAGCGGTAGCCCTTGGACGCGGTGTCGTACTTGAGCAGCGACTTGCCGCTGTACAGACGCTGTACGGCGTCGGCGACACCCCGCTTGACGGGCTTGGGCGACCGACTGCTATGCCGTACGTTCGCCGAGCCAGACCTCCTGGTACCGGCGGCTCTGCTTCTGACGCACGGGGTGCACCCTCGGGTTGTTCAGGTGCTGGTAGTTGGGCGTCAGCGCGTGACAGTTCGGGCACAGCAGACGGACGTCCTGCGGACGGTTCTTCGTGCGGTCTCCGTCGACGTGGTCGACGTGCAGGGGCACGCGGCCCGACACGGGGTTGACCTCGGCCCAGCCGCACTTCTCGCAGCGCTGTCCCCTGAGCAGAACCAAGGCTTGGCGCACCCGCCAGTCCGGGCTGCCGTCCTCCCTGGTCCCACTTACATCGCCCACCTGCCACGCGGAAAGCCATCGTGCAAAGGTGCCAGTCCGTTCGTAGCGGTCCTCGTTGAAGCACGCCCATGAGCAGTACGGCCCGCCGCAGCGGAGGCGACGCTCCGTCGAGCCGCACCGGCGGCAAGGCGCGGGTTCCCGGCGACGTGCCGCCGCCTCCTGCCGACGGGTCACGTTGGCGCAGGTCCGACTGCAATGGACCGCGCCCCTAGTCAGGACCGGCTCTCCGCACTGAGGGCACACCGGCTTCGGCCTGCGCCGGGACCCGGCCCGCTGCGCAGCGGTCCCCGCGAGGCTGCACCGGTTGCTGCAGAAGCGCCTGCCTGGCCTCTTCACCGGCATGTCGCACTGCTCACACAACTTGGACATGTATGAACCGTATGTCCGGCACCAAGGGCCGTCCGTCGAATCGGACGGCCCCACCCGTACGAGTGAACCTGTGTTCTACCGCCGCTGGCGCTTCCAGGGCCCGGTGATGGCGAGCATGATGCCGGGCGTCTGGATGTTGGCGTAGAGGGTCCGGCCGTCGCACGAGAAGGTGACGCCGGTGAACTCGCTGTACTCCGGCTCCTCTTCGGTGCCGCTGTTCAGTTCGTTGCGGGCGATCGGATAGGTGCGGCCGCTGTCGGTGGCACCGAACAGGTGCTGGATGCCCTCGCCGTCCTCGGCGATGACGAGGCCGCCGTACGGGGAGACGGTGATGTTGTCGGGGCCGTCGAAGGCGCCGTCCTTGGACGGGTCGGCGTTGACGCCGATGAGGACCTTCAGGGTCAGGGTGCGGCGCTTGGGGTCGTAGAACCAGACCTGGCCGTCGTGCGGCTGGCCGGGGCTCTCCGTGCGGGCGAAGGAGGAGACGATGTACGTGCCGCCGTCACCCCACCACATGCCCTCCAGCTTGCGGCAGCGGGTGATCTGGCCGGTGGTGAACTGCTTGCGCACGGACGTGGTCTTCGCGTCGCGGTCGGGCACGTCGATCCAGTCGACGCCGAACACCGTGCCGATCTTCGTGGCGCGGGAGAGGTCGTCGACGAACTTGCCGCCGGAGTCGAAGCACTTGAACGCCTGGAGCTTGCCGGCGTCGTCGGCGAGAGTGCGCAGCTTGCCGCGGCCGAGGCGGAAGTGCTCGGGCGGGGTCCAGCGGTACAGCAGGCCGTTGGGGCCCGAGGCGTCCTCGGTGAGGTAGGCGTGGCCGCGCTTGGGGTCGATGACGACAGCCTCGTGGGCGTAGCGGCCGAACGCCTTGATGGGCTTTGGGTTCTTGTTGGCCCGGTGGTCGGCGGGGTCGACCTCGAAGACGTAGCCGTGGTCCTTGGTCATGCCGTTGGCGCCGGCCTTGTCCTCGGTCTCCTCGCAGGTGAGCCAGGTGTCCCAAGGGGTGCTGCCGCCGGCGCAGTTGGTGGCGGTGCCGGCGATGCCGACCCATTCGGCGACGTGCCCGTCGGGGCGCACCTCGACGACGGTGCAGCCGCCGGAGGCGGCCGGGTCGTAGACGAGGCCCTCGGTCAGCGGCACCGGGTGGGGCCACTGGGCGCGGGGGCCGCCGAGCTCGTGGTTGTTGACCAGGAGGGTGGTGCCGCGGGGGCCGTCGAACGCGGCCGTGCCGTCGTGGTTGGAGGGGGTGAACTCGCCCGACTCCAGCTTGGTCCTGCCGCTGTAGGTGATGACGCGGTACTTGAATCCGGCGGGCAGTGCGAGGAGGCCCTTGGGGTCCGGGACGAGCGGTCCGTACCCGACACCGCCACCGTGGGCGTCCGCGGACTCCTCGCTCGCGATCTCGGACTCGGTGGAGGCGAGCGCGTTCGGTGCGGTGGCGAGGACGCCGGCGCTGCCTGCCAGCGCGACACCGGTGACCGCGGATGTTCTGGCGAAGTCCCTGCGGGTGAGCGACATGGTGTCTCCTGTGACGGTGGGTTGCCGTGGAGGGTGGCGGACTTCGATCGGCGCCACGCTCTCGCTCAGTTCTTAACACCGGTTGAACAACACCCAAAGGGGCGCGGGGAACTGCGCGAGCAACCACATACGACGCGAAGCCTCCCTCCGACCCGTCACCCCCCTTGCTGCGACCGCGCCTTAAAGGCGGCCTTCCGCGCCTCCTTGGCGACCTTCTTGTCCGGATGCAGTCGCCCCATCGCCTCCAGCACATCCGCCGCGGCCGGATGATCGACCCGCCAGGCCGCCGCGAAGAACCCGCTGTGCTGGGCGGCCAGCCCCTCCACGAGCGCCCTCAGCTCGTCGGAGTTCCCCTCGGCCGCCAGCTGCGCGGCCACCGTGTCGACGGTCAGCCAGAACACCAGGTCCTGGGACGGCGCGGGCACATCCCCGAACCCCGCCTCGGTCAGCCACACCCGTGCCAGACCGCCGAGCTCCGGATCGTCGAGGACCTCCCGCAGCGCCGGCTCGGCCTCCGCGCCCACGAGCGACAGCGCCTGCTGGCACCGCAGCCGCCGCAGCGGCCCTCCGGCGTCCGAGCCCCGCGCCGCCGCCAGCAACTCCCGTGCCGCGGGGAGGGGTTCGCGCCGGGCGAGCCACAGCTCGGTCTCGGTCCGCGCGGCGGTCTGCGGGAAGGTGGCCGTCCCGTCGAGCAGCGCGTCGGCGCCCTTGTCCGCGAGGTCTCCGACGGCGGGTGCCTCGAACCCGGCCTCCAGCAGCCGCGCCCGCATCCCGTACAGCCCGAGCGGGGTCAGCCGCACCATGCCGTAGCGCGACACGTCGGTGTCGTCGACGCCGGCGGGCAGTTCCTCGGCGGCGCCCTCGGCGTCCGCCATCAGCGCCTCGTCCACCGGCTGGTACTCCACCAGTCCGACCGGGTCCAGCAGCCGGAACTGGTCGTCCAGGCGCATCATCGCGTCGGACACCTGCTCCAGTACGTCGTTGGTGGGCTCGCCCATGTCGCTGGGCACGATCATCGACGCGGCGAGGGCCGGCAGCGGTACGGGCCCGTCGCCCGGTCCGTCCTCGCTGGTCGTCAGCAGGTACAGGTTGCCGAGCACTCCGTCGAGGAACTCCGCCTCGGCCTCCGGGTCCCAGTCGAGCTGGGAGAAGTCGACCTCGCCGCCCTCGTCCATGGCGTCGACCAGGTCCTCCAGGTCGGGCACGCTCGCGTCCGCGAGCACCGTCTCCAGCGCACCGAGCCACACCGCGAGCACGTCGTGCGGCGAACCGCCGGTCAGCAGCGCCAGATCCGCGCCGGGCGCGACGGTGCCGGCCTCCTCGTCGGCGACCTCGACCAGGCCAGTGTCGACGGCCACCCGCCAGGCCTCACCGGCGTACGCGGCGGCGTCGTCCCCGCTCAGCCCGAGCTCCTCGGCGGCGGCCGGCAACTGCTCGTCGACGAGCTCGCCCCCGGCGTCGACCCGGGTGTCCGGCCCGGCCCAGCGGGCCAGCCGAGCGGCACGGGAGAGCAACGGCGTGGACAGCGCGTCCCGCGCCAGCTCCGCTTCGGGGTGCAGCCGTACCGGTGGCAAGGGGGAGCTGTCTGACATCGGATGGATCTCCTAGGCGCTTGCATGGCCGTACGCATCGCGGCTCAGTCGCTCAGCCTAGACGGATTTCCACCCATGCCGCCCGGTTCATGTCCCTGCCAGGTGGTGTACATGGCCGAAACCTTGACAAGTGGCGTGACCAGGCAGGAGATTACGCGCGTAGAAATCTGGCGGACATCTGTTCACTGTATTTTCTACGCGCGTTGCAGCCACCGGCCGCGACCGACCGGTTCCACGCTCCATCCCGCGTTCCATTCCTCGTCCCGGCACCCACGCATGTCCCCGGAGGGATCCCGTTGCCGAGCAAGAAGTCCGCGCGTCTCGCCGCGCTCACCGTCGCCGCCGTCTGTTCCGCGGCGTCCACTGTCGCCATCACGGCGCCCGCGCACGCCGACTCCGTGCGCATCCATGACGTCCAGGGCAGTACCCGAATATCCCCGTACGCCGGCAAGCAGGTCACGGACGTGGCCGGAATCGTCACCGGCGTACGCACCTACGGGTCCTCCAGAGGCTTCTGGATCCAGGACGCCACCCCGGACGACAACCCGGCCACCAGCGAGGGCGTCTTCGTCTTCACCAGCTCCGCCCCGAAGGTCGCCGTCGGCGACTCGGTCCTGGTCTCGGGCACCGTCTCCGAGTACGTCCCGGGCGGCGCCTCCTCCGGCAACCAGTCGCTGACGGAGATCACCAAGCCGACGGTCACCGTCGTCTCCAGCGGCAACGCCGTCCCGGCCGCCAAGGTGATCGACGCGAAGTCGGTGCCGGCCGCCTACAGCCCGCAGGGCGACACGGCCGCGGCCGGCTCGATCAACGGCCTGACGCTGCAGCCCGCCAAGTACGCCCTGGACTACTACGAGTCCCTGGAGGGCGAGAACGTCCAGGTCGCCGACACCCGCGTGGTCGGCGCCACCGACCCGTACACCGAGCTGTGGGTCACGGTGAAGCCGTGGGAGCACCGCAACCGCCGCGGCGGCACGGTCTACGGCACCTACGACTCGCAGAACACCGGCCGGCTCCAGATCCAGTCCCTGGGCAAGCCCGCCGACTTCCCCGTCGCGAACGTCGGTGACGTCCTCAAGGGCGCCACGGCCGGCCCGCTCGACTACAACCAGTTCGGCGGCTACACCCTGGTCGCCGGCCAGATCGGCACCCTGGACAGTGCCGGTCTGGAGCGCGAGACCACGCAGAAGCAGTCGCGTGGCGAGCTGGCGGTCGCCACGTACAACGTGGAGAACCTCGACCCGTCCGACGCCACGTTCGAGGAGCACGCCTCCGCGATCGTGAACAACCTCAAGTCGCCCGACGTCGTGTCCCTGGAGGAGATCCAGGACAACAACGGCGCGACGAAGGACGACACGGTCGCCGCCGACGTGACGATGACCAAGCTGATCGACGCGATCGTCGCGGCGGGCGGCCCCAAGTACGACTGGCGCTCGATCGACCCGGTGAACAACGCCGACGGCGGCGAGCCGGGCGGCAACATCCGCCAGGTGTTCCTGTTCAACCCGGAGCGGGTCTCCTTCACCGACCGCGCGGGCGGCGACGCCACCACCGCCGCCGGTGTGACGAGCGTGCGCGGCAAGGCCGCCCTGACGGTCTCGCCCGGCCGGATCGACCCGGCGAACGCGGCCTTCACCAACAGCCGCAAGCCGCTGGTCGGCGAGTTCGTCTTCCGCGGCAAGACCGTCTTCGTGATCGCCAACCACCTCAACTCCAAGGGTGGCGACCAGGGTCTGACCGCGCAGTACCAGCCGCCGACCCGCAGCTCGGAGGTCCAGCGCCACGCGCAGGCCACCGCGATCCACTCGTTCGTCAAGGACATCCTCGACACGCAGAAGAGCGCGGACGTCATCGCCCTCGGCGACATCAACGACTTCGAGTTCTCCGACACCGTGGGGATCCTCGAGGGCGACGGCGAGCTGTGGTCGGCGATCAAGTCGCTGCCGAAGAGCGAGCGTTACTCCTACGTCTACCAGGGCAACGCCCAGACGCTGGACCAGATCCTGGTGAGCCCGTCGATCCGGCGCTCCTGCGACCTCGAGTACGACAGCGTGCACATCAACTCGGAGTTCAACGACCAGATCAGCGACCACGACCCGCAGGTGCTGCGCTTCCGCCCGTAGCCTTCGCACGGTCTCAGGGCTGGCTGAA
Source organism: Streptomyces sp. NBC_01092 (assembly GCF_045039535.1). Taxonomy (NCBI): domain Bacteria; kingdom Bacillati; phylum Actinomycetota; class Actinomycetes; order Kitasatosporales; family Streptomycetaceae; genus Streptomyces; species Streptomyces sp. NBC_01092. The sequence goes on from NZ_CP108659.1 coordinate 2,719,257, forward strand.
CACGCCGTTCAGCCAGCCCTGCCACTCGGTCTCGCACTCCTTGATGTCGGCGCCCGGCGTGAAGTCGTGCAGGGAGATGCCGACCGGGTAGCCCCAGTGGTTGCGCCCGAAGACGCGGGTGAGGCCCCGGTCCGTGCGCAAGCCGATGAAGTACGGGTTGCGGAAGTCGACCACGGCGTCGAACTCGTCGGGCCCGTGCACCGTCACCGTCGTACCGGCGGCCACGTCCGCCCCGACGCCGAGCGCCCGCCCGACGACCTCCAGGGCGTCCGCGGTCTTCGACGCGTCGGGCCCGTCGAAGGTGGCGAAGGCGGCGGGCCGGGGCGCGAAGTGCGTGAGGTACTCGCGCAGGGTGTGCAGATAGAAGTCGGTGTGCTTGGCGGCTCCGTCGTACTGGTTGTCCCAGTCGTCGACGAAGATCCCGCTGTGCACGTACCGCACCCAGGCCCGCTTGCCGTCGTCACGCGGCTCGATGGTGTAGTCGAGCTGGTTGGCGCTCTGCTCGGAGATGCCCTCGACGTCCTCGACGCGGTTGGAGTAGCGGTGCGGCGGGTCCCAGGCGGTGACCTTGGACCCGAAGGGGCCGCTGCCGCCGACCCGGGGCTCCGGAGGCTCCATCGGCCACAGATAGCCACCGGTCCCGGTGGTGATCGCTTCCCACACCTCCTGAGGCGTGGCGTCGACCTCGAACTCTCGGGCGATCTCGAATTCCTTGGACATGGTGGGCTCCTGAGTCCTACTTCTCTACTTCTTCCGGGGTGGGCTGCTGGTCCTTGACCGTGGGATGTACGGCGACCACGATCCGGTGATCCCGGCCGCCCTCGGCGCCGGGTGCGTCGTACTTGCGGATCAGCGCGCTGACTCCGGCCGTCAACTCCTCGATGAACGCCGCCCGTTCGGCGGCCGAGGCGAAGCGGACCTCGCCGTCCAGCGCATACGTCGCCAGCCGCTTGCGGGCTTTCGCCGCGCCGGTGATCAGCGAACCGACGTCCCGCACGAGGCGGGCGCCGAGCGCGAGCAGCCAGCGCGCCGAGAGCTGGTCGCGGAAGCGGTCAGGGTCCGGCTGCACCGCGGCGAGCGCGAGCGGCGAGATGACGTACGACGCGGCGGTCGCCCGCATCAGCCGCTCGGTGACGTTGCCCTTGCGGCGCTCGCCGGCCAGCTCGACCAGGCCGTGCCGCTCCAGGGCCTTGAGGTGGTAGTTCACCTTCTGTCTGGGCAGCCCGACCTTGCCGGCCAGCATGGCGGCCGACGCGGGGCCCGCCGCCAGCTCGGCGAGCAGCCGGGCCCTTATGGGGTCCAGGGAGACGGCTGCGGCCTCGGGGTCCTCGATCACGGTGACGTCCAGCATGCGTCCACCGTCTCACCGAAAACTTTTTTTGTCCAGGAGGCTGAAGTTGTCGGTGGGTGGGCTCAGCCGGGAATCAGCCCGAGGGCATGCTCGTACCGGCTCACCGTGCTGCCCTTCAGCCCCGGCCAGGTCTGCACCCGCTCCCACAGCCGCGTCGCCGAGCCGATTCCGTCCCCCGGGGCGGCCAGGGCGTCGAGGTGGGCCTGAGCGCTCTCCCACTCGGCGTAGTTGAGGACGCGGGTGCCGTCGGTGCTGAGGTGGAAGTGGGCGGAGATGCCGCCGGGATGGGGGTTCGGTTCCGCCTCCAGCGCCTCGACGACGGCGTCGACCCAGGCCCGCTGACGGTCGGGGTCGGGGCCCTCGAACTCGATGTCGACGATCACGATGCAGCCGGGCACGCGCGTGTCGTCCGGCCGGCTGAGGCTGCGGTGGTGCCGGTACCGGCCGAGCCGGACGCGTTCGATGCCCGGCACGGCGGTGTCGATCTCGTCGACGCGCTCTTGCCGGTGGGTCTTGACGAACGCCTCGTAGGCCGCTTCGCTCCGCCACTGCGAGTAGTGCAGGAGGGTGCCGGCGTCGTGCCCGGTGTAGACGTGGTAGCCGAGCAGCCCGTCGGCGGGCCAGGGGCGGCGCTCCCAGGTGACGCCGATCGCCTCGACGGCCTGCCGCTGCCGGAGCGGGGTGCCCACGCGCCAGGTGCTGAAGAAGGGAGCGTCGATCTCGGGGCGGGCGAGGTCGGGGTGGGCGTCGGTGCGACGGGTCATGGCGGCCTCCAGGCTCGGTGATCGGTACGTGCACCGATCACCTTTCGACCTCAAGCGGACTTGAGGTCAAGTGGGCCGTGGAGGTGGTGGGTTGGGGCGTCGGCTGACAGCCATGGCCCACAGCGGTGTGGGACCGGTGAACTGCCGCGTGCCACCGGTCCCACACCTGGTCTGCGGCCCCGCCCGGGTCGGCGTCCCGACCGACGCCCGGCGGGGCCGCCGTCTCAGTGGCGGCCGCTGTGCCGCCGGCGCAGCGTCCCTGCCGCGACCAGCGCACCCACCGCCGCCCCGGCCACCAGCACCCGTCGGGGATGCCGTAGGCCGGCCTGGACGACCCTGCGGACGGGGCGCGGTACGCCGCGTTCCACCGTGTGGCCCGCTTCGGTCGCCTTGTCGTGGACGGTGTGACCGGCCTGGGTCGCCCGGTCCTGGACGGTGTGGCCCGTCCGTGTCGCGCGGTCCTGCATCGCGTGGCCCGCCTGGGCGGCGCTGTCGCGCAGGTGCACGGTCATCGCACCCGCCTTGTCCCGGAGGTCGGCGGCGCGGGCCATGGCCCGGCCCTTGACGTCCGCCTTCTGAAGCAACTCGGCCACGGTGTCGCCGAGTTCGCCGCGCGTCCGCTCGATCTGGTCGCGCAGCACCTCGGAGCCGTCGGCTCCACCGGCGGCCTTCGCGGCCGAGCCTCCTGTGTCCCTCGCAGTCCTGTCCGTCATCGATGGGCCCTTCCCTTGATCTGCTCGACGTCCGTCCTGACGCTGCCGAGAGCCTCCTCGGGCGTGGGCGGCGCTGCCCGGCGCAGCTGAGCGCGGCCGGTCGCCGCCGGCACGGCCGCGAGGGCGAACAGCACCCCGGCCACGACGAGCGCGGCGGCCCACAAGGACAGCGTCAGGGAGAGGGCGGCGGTGGCGGCCGCGGCCAGGAAGAGCAGTCCGGCGTACGCGACAGCGCCCGCCGCACCCAGCAGGCCGCCACCGCGACCGGCTCGCCGGCCCTTCTCGGCCGGCTCCTGCTTGGCGAGCGCGACTTCCTGTCGTACGAGTCGGGAGAGCTGTTCGCCTGCCTGGGCGACGAGTTCGCCCACGCCGTGCTGTTCGTCGCGCAACGGCTCGGGGGCCGTGGTCCGGGTCACGGTGTTCCGCCTCCTCTCGGTTCGCAGCCCCCGGGTACCCGGTCCTTCCCCCGCTATCCCTCCCGTCCGCCACCCGGTCCGCGTTCGCCCAGCCGGGCCAGCTGGGCCTGGAACCAGTCGAGGCGGGCCTGCAACAGCGCCGCCTCGGCGGTGAGTTCGGGCACCCCGAGTTCCCCGGCGGCCCCGAGGTCGCCCGGCGCCACGGACAACGCCTTCCCGGCCACGACCCGCAGCCCCTCCCCCGCCAGCCGGGCGAACCCCGCGAGCGAGACGGACGTACGGCCGCGCAGGCAGCCCGCGCAGGACGGGGCGAGCGCCCGCCGGCCGGGGCGGCCCCAGCCGGCGTCGGCGAGGGCGGCGGCCACCGTGCCGCACGCACAGGGGCCGACCGTGGCGGTGCGCACCCGCTGACGGGCGTAGCGAAAGCCGCGCTCGAAGCGGATGTAGCGGCCGAGCACGGTCACTTCGAGCAGTACGGCCGTCCGGTGCTCGGCCGTGCACAGCAGCGCCTCGGCCGCCGTGCGCTCGTGCACGCAGTGGAAGCCGCAGTCGCAGCGGCGGCTCGGTGCCCGGTGCCGCAGGCCGTAGACGCAGGACGCGTCGGCCAGGACCCCGTACGGCAGCGCGCCGCCCAGCGACACACCGGTGAACCCGGCCCGGGTGCCGTCCTGGGACAGCATCAGGTGGGCGATCTTGTATCCGGTCGGCGGCTCCGTCGGGCGTTCCTCGGGAAGCCGCAGCCTCATCGGGCGGCCGGGGCCTCTTCGGACGCGGACGCCTCGATGTCCTGGAGTTCCCCGGCGAGTTCGGATTCTTCGTCGTGGGTCTGCGGCCGCTCCTGCGCGACGCCGGTGGCGAGTGCCTTGCCGAGCTTCATGACGCCTCCCATGACCAGGGGTCGTTGACCGTCCTGGCCATGGTGACCCATGCCGCCCGGATTTGGACATAGGGCCTACGACCGCCTAACCCGCACCCAGCGCTCCCGCCACCGCGTCCCTGACCTCGGTCTCCGAGGGCGCCGGCCGCCCCTGTTCAGCGGCGAGCTCGGCGAGCGAGGTCATCGCGACGCCGGGCAGCCCGCAGGCAACGAACCTCGTGAACTCGACCAGGTCGGAGGTGATGTTGAGCGCGAAGCCGTGACTGGTGACCCCGCCCCGGATCCGCATGCCGATCGACACCAGCTTGCGCCCGTCCGGCGTCCACACCCCGACCAGCGACTGGCCGCCGGGTGGGGTGTCCCGGCGTACCGTCTCGAAGCCGAGCCCGGCGCAGGCGGCGATCAGTCCGTTCTCCACCCAGCGCACGATGTCGCCGGGCCCGCGCTCGCGCAGGTTCAGCACGAGGTAGCCGATGAGCTGGCCGGGGCCGTGGTAGGTGGCCTGGCCGCCGCGGTCGACGGGGACTAGCGGGACCGTCAGTTCCGCGGGGAGTTCGGCGGGCGGTGTGCGGGAGCCGTACGTGATGACGGGCGGGTGGGTGAGGAGCGCGAGCCGGTCCGGGATCTCCCCGGCGCGGCGCCGCTCGGCCCAGTCGGTCATGTCCCTCACGGCGTCCTCGTAGGGAACTTCGCCGAGGTCGACGCGCTCAACACACCCAACAGCCCTCATGTCGCAGCAATCCTTACCAATACCTCGTAGAAGAATTAAGTGGAGCTACGCGATCGCCCTGCCGAGACTACTCCCATGACGACTGCCCGCTCTTCCGCCGTCCCCCCGCCGTTCGGCCGCGCCCTGTGCGCCATGATCACGCCCTTCACCGAGGCGGGATCGCTCGACCTCGACGGCGCGCAGCGTCTCGCCGACCGGCTGGTGAGCGAGGGCTGCGACGGTCTGGTGCTCTCCGGCACGACGGGCGAGTCACCGACCACGACGGATGCGGAGAAGTCGGATCTGGTCAGGGCCGTCCGGGAGGCCGTGGGCGAGCGGGCGTCGATCGTCGCGGGCGTGGGCACCTTCGACACCCGGCACACCGTCGAACTGGCCCTCGCGGCCGAAAAGGCGGGCGCCGACGGCCTGTTGGCGGTCACGCCCTACTACAGCAAGCCCCCGCAGGACGCCGTGGAGGCGCACTTCCGCGAGATCGCGGACGCGGCCGGGCTGCCGATCGCCCTGTACGACATCCCGGGCCGCACCGGCACCCGTATCGAGCCACAGACGCTGATCCGGCTCGCCGAGCACCCCCGGATCGTCGCCGTGAAGGACTGCTCCTACGACTTCCTCGCCGCCCAGAAGGTGCTGGCCCGCACGGAGTTGGCGTACTACGCGGGCTGCGACGAGCACAACCTCGCGCTGTACGCGGTGGGCGGGACGGGGTACGTCAGCACGGTCGCCAATGTGATTCCCCGTCACCTCCGCTCCGTGCTCGACGCGTTCGACGCGGGCGACACGGCGGGCGCGGCCCGGCTTCAGCAGCGCGCCACGCCCCTCATCGAGTTGATGATGTCGGCGGGCCTGCCCGGCGCGGTCACCGCCAAGGCCGTCCTCGGCGCACTCGGCCTGCCCGCGGGCCCGGTCCGCGCACCGCTGCGGCCCGCCGGCCGCGAGGCGGTCGACGGGCTGCTGGCGGCGTACGAGTCGCTCACGACCGGCTGATCACCGGCGCGCGAAGACGGGCTCCCACTCCTGCCGTTCCATGGTCACGGTCTCCTCGCGGACTCCGCTCAGCGGTACGACCTTGTCGCTGCCGATCGTGACCAGCACCAGCCGGGGCCGGTACTCCTCCTTGAGGCTGGTCACCCGCTCCCAGGCGATCAGCCGCTTGTCGTCGACCCAGGCGAGCAGGTGGGCGCCGCGGACCTTGGTGATCTCCTTGCCGGTGAGGGGGTCACGGATCGAGGAGTAGGACCGGCCCGGGGAGCCGTCGACCTCCTTGGTCAGGCCGAGGGCGGCGAGCCGGCCGCTCGGGGACAGCCGCGCGCCGACGTCCGAGCGCAGGTACTTCTCGTTCGCCGGCGCGGCGACCCCGGTGCCGTCGCGGTCGTAGAACTTCTGCATGCCGTCCTTGCCGCCGATGACCTGCTCGTACACTCGGTCACCGGCTCGGCTGTAGGAGAAGTCCTGGCGGGGGTTGCCGTCGCGGTCGGGTGCGACCGCGCTCCAGGAGCCCTGGCCGGAGGCCACGTCGAGGTCGTAGAAGCCGGACCGGCTCGCCTCACCCCGGGTGGGCATCCACACCGCCTCCACCTGGCCGTCGGCGTCGATCACCTCCTGCCTGGTGCGCACATCGGGGTGTTCGTCGTACGTCGTCGCGACGAGCCGGCGCCCGTCGTACGAGAACGCGAGCGCGCCGACCCCGCGCTCGACCGGGATCCACCGCTCGACCTCCCCCGTCGCGAGGTCGAGCAGGCCGATCCGGTCGGCGGGCAGGCTCCGCTCCAGCACGGCGGCGGTCCGCAGGCCGGGGGCGACGGCGACGAAGGACCACCGGGTGTCCTTCTCGTACGTCCCGGTCTTCGGGTCGAGCAGGCAGTAGGTGCGCTCCGAGACGGCAAGCTCCTGCGACTGCGGGTGGATCCGCGCCGTGTAGTACGCGGCCAGCACCGCGTCCCCGGCCCCGATCAGGTCGCGCGGGGGCGTCTGGTCCGGGTGGGCGTGGACGCCGTCCCGCTCCAGGACGTTCGCGGGGCGCACGTCCTCCTTGCCGGGGTCCAGCAGCGGCACCGCCACCGCGATACCGACGACTGCCGCGGTGGCCGCGGCGACGGAGGCGATCCTGCGGGTGCGGCGGCGCCGGCGCACCGCCAGTACCCGGTCGGCGAATCCGGGCCCCGCCGACGGCGCTTCGGCGGCCAGGTCCCGCAGGGAGTCACGCACGAGTTCCTCGACGTTCACGGACGCACCTCCACGGGTGAGAAGTCACGGGACGGTGGTGGTCCGGCGTCGGCCGGGTCCGCAGCGGTCAGCTCCGGCGCGAGGGTGCGCAGCCGGGCGAGCGAGCGGTGGGTGGTGGAGCGGACGGTGCCGACGGAGCAGCCGAGGATCCGGGCCACGTCGGCCTCCGGCAGGTCCTCGAAGTAGCGCAGCACGAGTACGGTGCGCTGCCGCGCGGTGAGCCGGGCGAGGGCGCCGCGCATCAGCAGCCGCAGTTCGGCGGCGGCCACGCCGTCCGGGCCGGCGCCGCCCTCCGGGGGCTCGGCGACGCTCAGCTCACGCCGTCGCCACTTCAGGCGCCAGCGGCTGATCTGCTGCCGGTACAGGATCCGGCGCACGTACGCCTCCGGCTCGTCGATGCGATGCCAGCGGTCGGCCGCCTTGATCAGCGCGTTCTGCAGCAGGTCCTCGGCGGCGTGCCGGTCGCCGCCGGTCAGCAGTACGGCGGTCTTCAGCAGCGCGGACGACCGGTTCTCCACGAACTCCCGAAATCTGTCCTGCGCTTCGGCATCCATCGCCACCTGCTCTTCCCCCGGGCGGGCCCGGTGCCCGCTGCTCCTGCCCGTAGTGACGTGTGCGGGGTGCCGTCGCTATGCCTGTGGGCGAGGACGAATCCCACGGGAAGGGCCGACCGGGGTCGTACGGCATCCCCTACCGCATCCCCTACCGCATCCCCCTGCGATACGCCCCGGCCCTTCCTACGGGATTCGTCCTGCGCACTCAGCCCCAGCGGTACCCGTCACCGAAGAGCAGGAAGTGCTCCAGCACATCCTCCATCGGATCGTCCACCTGTCCCACGTTGACCAGCCCGATACGAGGCCCGTTGTGCGAGCCCGTGTTGGTCTCGTCGGCATACGCGTTCCCGGCCGGCAACCAGCAGGCCGCCCCGGCGGCCAGCACCCCCACCACCAAGCGCAGCGCAGTCCTCGTCCGCTGGTTGGTCCTCACTCGACCCGTCATCGGCCCTCGGCCCTCATCTCGTCGTTTCGGCGTGTGATCGGAATCTGCGTCCACCCGTTCATCTGCCTGGAGGGCTTGAAGGTCACGAGGAGTAACCCGTACGTGGGCGTGACGCGCCGTCGGGGGGCGCGCCACAACGGTTTTCAAGATCGTTCATGTCATGACTCAGCCACTGAAGACTCCTCACCCTCACGCTGCGCCGCGGGTCACCCCGTGCTTACCGTCCCGGGGGATCGGTGTGGGTGGGCTCCAAGGCGTCGAGGTGTTCTTGGACGTGTGCGGCCTCTGCGGTGCGGTGTTGGATCCTGAACAGCTCCAAGGCTTGTTGCCAGGCTTGGCGGGTTTCCGCGAGCCGGCCCAGAGCGTGGTAGGTCTCCCCCAGGTGCTCTAAAGTACCGGCTTTGCTCCAGGTGTCACCGGTCTCCCGGCACAGGGTGAGGGCCTGCTGGTAGTAGTCCAGGGCTTGGTGGTGCTGGCCGCTGTGGTGGGCGATATAGCCGAGGCTGTCCAAGTTGGCGGCTTCAATGATGCGGTCGCCTGCGGTGCGGATCAGGGCCAGGGCCTGCTCACAGAAGCTGCGGGCTTGCTCATACTGTCCCAGCAGAGCGTGGTCCCACCCGACTGCATTGAGGCTTCTAGCCTCCCTCGCGATGTTTCCGAGGGTCTGGTGCAGGCGCAGGGCACGCTCGTCGTGGGCCAGTGCCTGCTGGGGGTTGCCTTGCTGTTCCCAGGTCCAGCTGAGCATGTAGTGGGTGTCGGCCTGGCCGGAGAGCTGGTCGGCGTGTCCGAACAAGGTCAGGGCCTGGTTAAGGTACGCCTGAGCCTGGGCGTACTGATCCGCATGGGCGCAGGCTATCCCGTACCCATAGCGAGCCATGGGTTGGGCGATCGGGTCACGCAGTTGGTCGGCGGCTACCAGGGCGGCCCGCCACATGCGCAGGTCCTCGGGGCGGTGGCCTTGTAGGAAACGGAAGTTGAGCAGGACCGCGGGCAGTTGCCAGGTGTGGGTGTGCCAGCCCTGGTCGTGGGTGAACTGGTGGGCGGCCCGCAGGCAGGCGTCCTCGGCCACGAACCACTCCCGTGCCGCCGTTGCATCCGCAACCCGGTGCGGGGTGCATCCGGCGGCAGGCGGATCCAGCACCAGCTCCACCGTCCAATGGGAATCGAGCAGCTGACTGGCGTGGTGGGCGGCGTGCAGGTAGAAGTCAGCCAGGCGCCGCAGCGCAGCCGTGCAGGGTGGCTGGTCCAGATCATGGTGGCCGCGTTCGGCGGCGTACAGGCGGACCAGGTCATGGAGTTGGTAGCGGCCCGGGGTGTGTTGGCGGATCAGGTGGGCCGCCTCCAGGATGCGAAGCAGCACCCGGGCACGGGGGACGGTGTGGCCGATCAGGCTGGCGGCCGCCCGCAGGCTGATGTCCGGGCCCGGGGCCAGCCCCAGCAAGATAAAGGCCCGGGCCGCTGCGGGTTCCAGAGCGTGGTAGGAGCAGGCGAACACTGCGCGCAGGTCCGCGTTCAAGTCCCCGGCGTCCAGCGCATCCAGGCGGGTGCCGGCTTCGGCCAACTCCTCGGCCAGGTGAGCCAGGGGGAAGTCCGGTTGGAGGGCGGCGCGTGCCGCGACGATGCTCAAGGCCAGGGGCAGCCCGGCGCAGCGCTCCAGGATGGCGGTGGCTGCCTGTGGTGCAGCGTCCAGCCGGTCTTCGCCAAGATGGCGGGCCAGCAACTGGCGGGCCTCGGCCTCGGATAGGGCGTCCAAGGTCAAGGGCTTGGCCACGTGGGCGGTGACCAGGCCGCCGAGTTGGTGGCGGCTGGTGACCACCACCGTACAACTCGGGCTGCCCGGTAGTAGCGGAACCACCTGCGCGGTGTCCCGGGCGTTGTCCAGCACCACCAAGATCCGCTTGCCTACCACCAGGCTGCGGTACAAACCCACCTGCGCCTCCACATCCGCTGGGACGGCCGCCGGCTCCACCCCCAGCGCATCGAGGAAACCCCGCAGGGCCACCGATGGGGCCATTGGCTCCCCGGACGGGTCGAAGCCGCGGAGGTTCACATACAACTGCCCATCTGGAAACCGTTCGGTGTGGTCGTGGGCCCATTGCAGGGCAAGGTAGGTCTTGCCGATGCCGCCGGCGCCCCCGATCGCCGAGATCACCACCGTGCCACCCCGGTCGCCTTGGCCCTCCAGCGCCGTGGACAGCGCGGCCAGTTCCCGGGTACGGCCGGTGAACAACGCCGGGGGAGCCGGCAGTTGCCGCAACATCGGCACCACCGGCGCGGTTGGGGCTGTCGCTTCGGTCGGAGAGGATGACGGCGACTGACCAAGGACCTCGGAGTAGCTCGCGGCCAGTACTGCCACCGCGAGGGATACATACAGCCAAGCCCAGCTCAACCCGTTATCCGCGATGATCTGGCTTGTGGTAACGGCGAGCACGACACCGAGCGCCGCAACGACCACCAGGCGGGCGAGCCGCCGCAGACCACTCACGCCCTATCCCCCATGGCAGCCAGACGTCACCTGCACACTTCCCCAGGACCTCGGCGTGAAGTCGTTCTGAACTCCTAAAGCGGGTGTCGCAGGTTCGAATCCTGCCGGGGGCACAGAGAAAAGGGCCAGCTCAGGGGGGGTTCCTCCCAGGCTGGCCCTTCGTCGTGTTCGGGGTCGTGCCACGCGCCTGCCACTGGAGTCCACGCGTAGTCCACATCTCCTACGCGGGAGCCTCTCCCCCGCCCTCGCGGATCATGGCGCCGAGCCGATCAGCGATGGCCCGATCACGGTCGCTGTGCTGATGGATCAGCGCGGCACGCGAGCTGCTGTGCCCCATCCGCGTCATCAGCTCCGGCGTGCCGGCCCCGGCAATCGAGGCCAGCTGCCAGCCATACCTGCCTTGCAATGGGGACGTCGGCGGTTCGAACCGTCCGCGCCCACCAGATCGGCGGGGTTGAACCCGAAGACCTGGGCCTTGATCTATGTCGGCCCCTTGTCGGCACGGGAAGGGGTGCGGACTGGTGGGTCAATCAGCATGGAGACCGTGAAGCAGGCCGGTGGACTGACCCACCTCGATGAGGTAGCCGTCCGGATCGCGCAGGTAGCAACGCAGTTCCGAACCGCGGTCGAGGGGCTCGGTGAGGAAGTGAGCACCCTTGGCGACCGCGTTGGCGTGGAAGGCGGCAATGTCCGCGACGCGGACATTGAGAAAGCTCGACACCCGCTGGGTGCTCTGGGGCACCTCGAGGGTGACGCCGGGCTTGTCCGAGGTGGGGCCACCCCCGGGATTCATGATGATCCAGGTGTTGGCCACCTTCACCATCGCCGGGTTCTCCTCCATCACGACCTCGCCGCCGAACACGTCGGCGTAGAAGCGCCGTGATCTCTCCACGTCGCGCACGGTCAGGAAGTGCGTGACAAGGAGCCCTTGTTGCGGGTAGGGCAGATCACCGTGAACCGTCATGGTCCGTCATCCTCACTATGCAGGGTGGGAAGGTAGCGCCGGTCCCGAGCAGGACCGACCCCTCCGTCTGATTCGTGCCGTCGTTGAACGCCTGATCGCAGACGCGGGTCGCCGGGCGTGCTCGTCGCGATACCCACCGGAGTCACCGGCCCGTATCCCTTGGCCGCGCCGACATCCTCGCCGTGCCTTGAGGACCGGGCCGTCCACGGGCACCGCGCGCCGTCGATCCGGTGAGCAGGGGCGGAAAGACGAGCCGTACCGCCGGCGGCGGTTCGCGAGGGGAATCTGCCGGTCAGTCCACGAAGTAGGAGTCGTGCTCGTCGAAGAACCTGGCGCGTTCCTCATCCGTGGCATCGGCCAGCTGTGACACCTGCTCGAAGTACTCTTCACGCGGCGCACCCGGTGTGAAGAGCAGCAGCATTTCGGCAGGAGCGTCGGAGTCGTTACGGAAGGCATGCAGTCCGCCTTGCGGCACATGCAGGAAATCGCCCTTCTGCGCATCGATCCACTGATCGCCGTTGAAAAGACGAACGGTGCCCTCGAGGATGTAGAAGGACTCCGAGATGGTCTTGTGGTAGTGGGTCTTGGGGCCGCCGGCCTTCGCCTTCATCTCGAATCGATAGAGCCCGAACTCGCCCCGCGTGATGACCGTGGTCGCCAAGTAGTGAATGGCGTCCTTGCCGGCCGTTCCGACATTCGGTGAGGTATCCGACGGCCGGAAATTCGCGTTGATCTCGCCGTTGTCTCCCGTGTACACCTGCGGCGGGTACGACATGCGAACCATCCTCTCCCTAGGTGAGATGCGGAGCGGCGTGTTGATGGGGCATGCGTGGACCGCTGCCGTGGCTGCAGACCGACGGCTACCCTCGGTCCCCGTTGGACGCGCCGCTGCAGAAGAGACCGATCAGCCCTGGCGTTTGTGACACCTTCCAGATCGCCCCACCACGCGGCGCCCCGCAAGTGCGACCGTGGCAGGGCCGTTGAGGCATCACAGCATCAACTTCCTGTTCGGCTCCCAGGACGCCCCCGTCCTCCTCCGACATCCCGGACAGCGTCACCGACGACAGTCTGTCGAGCATCCCCTCGCCCAGCGCGTGGATCGGCGCCGACGCCCGCAGCCCTGTCCGACACGACCGCTGCCCACCCTGCGGTCAACTCCTCGGCTACTTCGACAACTCGACGCCGAACCCGTGACGCCAGGGACCTCCTCGCCGCCTATCCCCTCGATCCAGTCGGCGGCTCGCTCCCTGCTAAGACCGGCGGGAGGTTCTCGGTTGTAGGTCGTCTCCCATGACCTTCTGTAGATTTTCCAACTCCTGGAAGAACGGTTGCCTTACTGCTTCATATGCTGCGGATTCCGGCCGAAGAGGCTGCGCGGCGAGGGTCTCTCGAATGATGCGGAGCTGTCGATATACCGGCAAAGCGGCTTGATGAACGTGATCCGGAGAAACACGCACAAGCGCCCTCCCAGGCCGTCCTCAGGCCGTGGAAGGGCGCTCAGCCATGACCAACACCGGCACTGCCGACAGCTCCGCAGCAGGTCAGGGCGTTGATCGATGGTGCGGCCGTACGTCACGGCCGGCGATCGTCAGTTGTGGCTGTGCAGGATCTCGTTCAACCCGCCCCACACCGCGTTGTTCGGCCGGGCCTCGACCGTGCCGGTGACCGAGTTGCGGCGGAAGAGGATGTTGGACGCGCCGGACAGTTCGCGGGCCTTGACGATCTGGCCGTCGGGCATCGTGATGCGGGTGCCGGCGGTGACGTACAGGCCCGCCTCGACGACGCACTCGTCGCCCAGCGCGATACCGACGCCCGCCTCGGCGCCGATCAGGCACCGCTCGCCGATGCTGATGATCACGTTGCCGCCGCCGGACAGCGTGCCCATCGTCGACGCGCCGCCGCCGATGTCGGAGCCGTCGCCGACCACGACGCCCGCGGAGATGCGGCCTTCGACCATCGACGTGCCGAGGGTGCCGGCGTTGAAGTTCACGAAGCCCTCGTGCATGACCGTCGTGCCCTCGGAGAGGTGCGCGCCGAGGCGGACGCGGTCGGCGTCGGCGATGCGGACGCCCTTCGGCGCCACGTAGTCCGTCATGCGCGGGAACTTGTCGATCGAGGTCACCTGGAGGTGCAGGCCCTCGGCGCGGGCGTTCAGCCGGACCGTCTCGACGTCGTCGACGGCGACCGGGCCGAGCGAGGTCCAGGCCACGTTGGCGAGGAAGCCGAACTGGCCCTCCAGGCTCAGGCCGTGCGGCTTGACCAGGCGGTGGGAGAGCAGGTGCAGGCGCAGGTAGACGTCGTGCGCGTCGATCGGCTTCTCGTCGATCGAGGCGATGACCGTGCGGACCGCGACGACCTCGACGCCCCGGCGGGCGTCCGGACCGATCGCCTTCGCGGCACCTTCGCCGAGCAGCTCCACGGCCCGCTCGGCGGACAGCCGCTCGCTGCCGGAGGGGCCGGGCTCGGCGATGAGCTCGGGCGCGGGGAACCAGGTGTCGAGAACGGTGCCGTCGGCGGCGATCGTGGCGAGGCCGGCGGCCACGGCGCCGGTGGTGCGAGGAGCAGTCGTGTCGGTCATGAGGGCAACCTAACCGGCGGGGGCGCGTCGGGGCGAACTCGGGCACGGGGCGTCTCAGGGTGCGAACCGTGGAGTGGGGTGGAGTGGGGTGAGCACGCGTGCGCCCGGGCCCGTCCGCCGCGCGACAAACGGCCCGGCGCACCCGCCCTCGCGTGCGCCGGGCCCCCCACCCCCGCTCAGGACCGCTCGCCGGCCTTGTCCACCACCGCCTTCGCCACTGTCGCGTTGCCGCCGACCACTTCGCCGTCCTCGATCACTCGCTCGCCGACGACCTCGAAGGTCACGGGGTCGAGCAGCCATTCGTCGGCGTGCTTCTCGCCTTCGCGGCCGGGCTCGGGGAACCTGACGGCGACGGCCTGGTGGCCCGCCTCGTCCTCGACCAGGTGGTCGACCAGCTCGCCGCCGGCCACCGGGTCGTGCCCGGTGCGGGCCAGCGCCCTGAGCGCCCGCACCTCGGCTCGGCGCTGCTTGCCGATGAGGTTGGCGGCGATCCCGTAGAGCCAGGGGCGCGCGCTGGGGCGGGTGCGGTCGCAGCGGGCGCGGATGCGGAAGGCGGTCAGGAAGGTGTCGGCCGATGGGGGTCCCCCGCGCGAGCGTATTCGAGCGTGGGGGAGTCGTCCGCGGCCACCTCCCCGAGCCGCCGCGCCGCGTACCGGTGGATGTCGGGCGCCTACCGGTCGTAGAGCCGGGCGAACAGCTCGGGCCGGTCCAGTGATCCGGCGACCACTTCGGCATCGTTCGCCACGCCTTCCGCATGCGGCGGCGGTCCGCTCACAAGGCCTCCCCCTGTTGTGTCGTATGGAGCGTGTCACCTCCTGTTCCCCGCACGGCGGAAAAGAGTTCACGGCAGGTCAGAAGCCGTGGCTCGCACGGCACTTCAGGGAATCACCCGGCGCAGCACATCGCGGGCGTAGGCCTCGTCGTACGGCGCCTCCGTCAGCAGTACCTGCAGGCAGATGCCGTCCATCAGCGCCACCAGTGCCCGTGCCGTGATCGGGTCGGTGCGGTGAGACAGGCGCTCGGCGAGGTCGCTCGCCCACTCGGCGGCGACCGGGCGCAGGGCGGGGCGGCGCAGGGCCGCGAGGTAGAGCTCGTACTCCAGCTCCACGCCGGTGCGGTCGCCCGCGAGCCACTCGCCCATCCAGCCGGCCAGCTCGGCGGCCAGGTCGGTTTCCGGGTCCTGAAGGCCGCCGCGCGAGGCGATCACCTTGGCGAAGCCCTCGTTCGCCTGGCGCAGCGCGGCGACCAGGAGGTCGTCGAGGGTCTTGAAGTGGTACGTCGTCGAGCCGAGCGGCACATCCGCCTCGGCGGCGACGGTGCGGTGGCTCAGCCCGGCGATGCCCTTCTGCCCGACGACCCGGATCGCGGCGTCGATGATCCGCTGACGTCGCTCGGGGTCGTAGCGCCGGGCCATCAGTGCGCACCGCCCAGGTTCAGCACGACCACGCCGACGATGATCAGCGCGATGCCGGCGGCCTTGGTGGCCGTCATCCCCTCCCCCATGAACAGGATCCCGATGGTGGCGATGGCGGCGGTGCCGACGCCGGCCCAGATCGCGTAGGCCGTGCCCACCGAGACGGTCTTCAGCGTCTGGGCGAGCAGAGCGAAGGAGAGCAGGTAACCGAGGGCGGTCAGCAGCGAAGGCAAGAGCCGGCTGAAGCCCTCGCTGTACTTCATGGCGGTCGTGGCGGCCACCTCGGCCGCTATGGCTCCGGCGAGCAGCAGGTATCCCATGCGTACGAGCGTACACAACGATACGTACAGTCGTACGCAACGCCTCACGCGAACGGCTACGGCCGTACGCGGCGCCTCGCGCCAACGATTACGGCCGTAGACATCGCCTCGCACCAACAGCTACGGCCGCTGCGCCTCGAAGCGTTCGCGGGACTCCTCGATGTGCCCGATGTACCGGTGGGTCCAGTCGCACATGCCGTCGATGGTCACCCGCAGGGCCCGTCCGGGCTCGGTGAGGGCGTACTCGACGCGTGGCGGCACCGTGGGGTGCACGGTGCGCTCGACCAGCCCGTTGCGCTCCAGCATGCGCAGGTTCTGGGTGAGCATCTTGTGGCTGATGCCGTCGACCTCACCGCGCACCTCGCTGAAGCGCAGGGTGCGGTCCCCGATGGCCTCGATGATCAGCAGAGCCCACTTGTTGGCGATGTCCGTGAAGATCTCCCGGGCCAGGGAGTCCGCGCGCGTCACGTCCGCCTGGTCGAGCGAGCCACTGAACTGCTTGGTACCCATGAGGTTCCCCAGTCACTGAAAAGTGCGTTCTTCCATGTCAGCCCACACTCTCCTACGGTTCCCGAGTAACCACAAGTGACTACGGCGCCGGGAGCTCCGGCCCGTGTGCAAGGAGGCGGACAGCATGGCCATCACCCTCATGAACCCGATCGGACTGGTGGAGGTCGGCGCCTACCAGCAGGTGGCGATCGCCCGCGGCTCGAAGCTGGTCTTCGTCGCCGGGCAGGTCTCCTGGGACGCGGACGGCGTCAACGTCGGGGTGGACGACCTCGCCGCCCAGGTCGAGCAGAGCTACCTCAACGTCGGCACCGCCCTGGCCGCGGCCGGCGCCTCCTTCGACGACGTGGCGAAGCTGAACGTCCACGTCGTCGACTGGACTCCCGACAAGATGCCCCAGCTCATCGAGGGGATCACCCGGGCGGCCACCAAGCTGGGCGTCACCGCAGCACCGCCGGCCACGCTGCTCGGCGTCGCGGCCCTGGACGTGCCCGAGCACCTGGTCGAGATCGAGGCCATCGCGGTCCTCGACTGACCCGTCAGCAGGTACGGCGGCGGTAGCCGGCCTCCCCTTCGGACACGACGTCGAGGTCGCGCAGCACCACCGACAGTTCCTCGCCCCACCCCTTGCAGGCGGCGGCGAGGCCGTCCGCGCGGTACTCGATGACGAAGACCCGGTCGTCGTAGGCGTCCGCGTAGGCGTCGCACTCGTCGTACTGGCCGCACTCCTCGGCGACCGCGAAGTCGAAGCCGAGGTCGCGTCCCTGGCGCGCCAGAGACGCGGCGTTCTTCTGGCCGATCGCCAGACCGGCGGCGTGCGCCCGGGCGGCGAGCAGCTTGCCGAAGGCCACGTTGTCATCGGCGGTCAGCAGCCCGTCGGAACGCTCGTTGGAATCGAGGTTGTCGGCCTCGATCGCCTGGTATCCGGCCGCCGCGCAGCCGTCGAGCCACTTCCCCACGATCCCGGCGAGCCGCTCGCGCTTGGCGGCGGTCGAGATGTCCAGCAGGGCCTCGTCCCAGTCCTCGTCGACGACCAGGCTGCCGTCGTCGTCACGCAGGAGCAGGTCGGGGTGGTGGGCCTGCCACCACTCCTCGGCGTCCGGCTGGGCCTGGAAGGTGTTGACGTAACAGATGTTGTACACGCCGGGCGCGGGCTTCGCGGTTCGGTCGCGGGAGACCGCTTCCACGCCGCGCGGCGGCGGGTAGGCACCGCCGATCTGGTAGTCGAAGCCGATGCCGGGCTCGGGCAGCACCACCTTCCCCTGGCCGCCCGGGCCCGCGGTGGAGCGGTCCGGTGCGGCGCCGTCCTCGCCGTCGGACGCCGTGCATCCGCCGACGGCGATGACGAGCGCCCCGCACACGGCCGCGACCGCCGGCGCTCGGCGAAGGGCACGGGGGAGGCGGTGGACCATGATCCGGGAGCTCCTGTCGGTGCGTGAACTACGGTGCTGCCCGGCCATGATGCCCTGCTCGGCGCCGGGAATTCACCCGCGTCCGTCCCACGGCGACCTGCGCACACTCCCCGGGCTCAGCCGGTGTGCTCGGCGCACAGGCACCCCACGCCCCGCTCGATCCACTCCCGTCCGGCCCACTCCGGATGCCGCTCGATCAGCAGCGCCCGGACCTCGGCGACGATCTCGTCCTCGCCCATCGCGGAGTCCCGTCGGCGCCAGGTCTCGTCGCGCAACTCGAGCAGATAGTCACGGACGTCGGCGAGCACCTGCGGACCGCCGAGGTCGCCGTGGCCGGGGACCACCACCCGGGGTTCGCCGGCGGCCAGCCGCTCCATCACCGCCAGCCAGCGCACGCCGGACACATCCGTGTCGTAGGGCGGGAACCACGGGAAGATGGCGAACTGCCCGGTCTCGGCCAGGTCCCCGGTGAACAGCACCCCGGCGTCCGGCACTTCGACCACCTGGTCGCCCGTCGTGTGGCCCCGGCCGGTCGCCCGCAGCCGCACGATCCGGCCGCCGAGGTCCAGGTCGTGGCCGCCGTCGTGGACCACGTCGGGGGTGGGCGGCCGGACGCCTTCGAGCCGGTGGGCGATCGCCCCGCCGAAGCCGCGGAACATCTCCAGGTAGCCCGGCCCCTTGGTCCTGAGGTCGTCCGCCTGTGCGCGGTTGACCAGGTAGGTGGCCTCGCCGGCGAAGACATGGGCGCCGAAGGCGTGCTCGGGGTGGAAGTGGGTGGTGGTCAGATACAGTCGGCGGCCCTTCGCCACCTCGGCGGCGAAGGCGAGGACCTGCTCGGCGTTGGCGGTGCCGATTCCCGTCTCGACGACGAGCACGGCCCGGGTGCCGCCGATGATGCCGATGTTGGGCACCAGCGGGACCCGTTGGTTCGGGATCACCAGCAGGTCGGGGGCGATCTCCTGGGCGCCGGCCGTCCGTACGGCGGGGTCGGGCAGGGGAACGTCGGTCGGTGCGGCGGGGTCCGCCACGGTCGCGGGGGACATGGGTTTGTCAGGCATGCTGCGAGTCCACCGCCGAGGTGCCGCGGCCGTCCAAGACCCATCCGGTGACCTCGATACCGGACGGGTATCGTCGCTGTTCATGGAGCTGCGCACCCTGCGCTATTTCGTGGCCGTCGCCGAGGAACTGCACTTCGGCCGGGCCGCCGCCCGCCTGCACATGAGCCAGCCGCCGCTGAGCCGGGCGGTCAGGCAACTGGAGTCCGACGTCGGCGCCACCCTGCTGCACCGCTCCCCCGCCGGCGTCACCCTCACTCCGGCCGGAGCGACGCTGCTGGACGAGGCGCGTGCCCTGCTCGACCAGGCCGACCGGGTGCGTGTGCGCGTGGCGACGGCGGCCGGCGCCAGGACCCTCACCGTCGGTTTCCTGGGCGACAGCACCGACCGGGGCGCGACCCGGCTGGCCGCCGCCTACCGCGGACGCCATCCCGGTGTGGAGGTCCGCATCCGCGAGAGCGACCTGACGGATCCGACCTGCGGACTGCGCGCCGGTCTCGTCGATGTCGCCCTGACCCGTGGGCCGTTCGACGTGACCGGCCTGACGGTGCACGAGTTGCGCGCCGACCCGGTGGGCGCCGTGCTGCGCGCCGACGATCTGCTGGCCCGCCGCGACCGGCTGACATTGGCCGACCTCGCCGGCCGGCGCTGGTTCCGCTTCCCGCCCGGCACCGACCCGCTGTGGCAGGCGTACTGGAACGGCGGTGAGCGGCGCGAGGGCCCCGTGGTGCGCGGCGTCCAGGAGTGTGTGCAGGCCGTTCTCTGGAACGGCACCGTCGGGATGGCACCGCTCGGGCACGAGATGCCCGAGGAGCTGGCCGTCGTACCGATCGCGGACATGGCGCCGAGTCGCGTGCTGGCGGTGTGGCAGGAGGGCGACACGAACCCGCTGATCAGGTCGCTCGCGGTGATGGCGACGGCCGCGTACCGCGACTGACGGCCGGGCACTGTGCCCGCTCACGCCCCGAACTGCGCCGCGACCGGGCCGGGTTCGCCCATCCGCGCCAGCCGGTCGAGGACTCGCCGCTTGGTGTGGGCGGCGCGCCGCAGCGCCGCGACCCGGCGGTAGCGGAGCAGTTCGGCCGGGTCGGGGCCGACTGCTCCGCTGAGCTCATAGCCGTGGCGCACCAGCCGCTTGCCCAACGCGGCGTCGCACAGCCGTATCTGATCGGGCGTCAGTCGTAGTTGCCAGCTGCCCGCGCGGGAGGTGTCCAGGGCGCCGTGGGTGCGTCGGTGCCAGGTCTTGCGGGCGGGTACGGCGGCGCCGGCCAGGCGCCGCGGCTCGGTCATCTCGGGGGCGTACTCCTCGCCCAAGTACGCGCAGAGGGTGCGCAGTTGGGGCTCGGGGTCGGCGACCAGGTCCTCGAAGCGCAGCTCGTGCCAGCTGTCCGGCCCCAGTCGGCGCGCGGATCGCCGGGTGGTGTCCATGACCTGCGCCCAGGTGGCGACGGCCTCGTGGAAGCCGCGGTGCCACCAGGGCATGCCGAGCAACGAGGCCGCGCAGTCGCGGCCGTCACGGACGAGGTGCACGAACTGCGCGTCCGGGAAGAGCCGCAGGATCTCGTCGACGTGCAGGGCGTACGCGGGCCGTTTGTCGCCCCAGCGCGGCTTGCCGTGGCTCTCGGCATACGACTTGAGGGCGATCCCCAGCGCGGATCCGAGCGTCGGCGGCCCACCGGCGATCCGCCCGGCGACGACCTCGGCGTCCAGCCCCAGCTCATGGAACCGGGTCTCCTCGCACTCGGTGATCCAGCGTGCGAGCCCGGCCAGGTTGTCGGCGTCGCGCAGGTCACCGAAGCGGTGGCGGCCCTCGTAGGCGGGCAGGACGAACCGGGTCTCCGGGGGCAGGGCGATCCGGGGGTGGGCATGCAGCATGAGCTGGAGCAGCGTGGTGCCGGAGCGGGGGCAGCCGAGCACGAACACGGGGCGTGCACAGGGGGCGGGTACGGGGAGGGGCACGCTGCCACGGTGGTGCGGGCGGATGAGGCGGGACTGGGAGCGCGCTGAGAAATCGATGTGGATACGGCTCGTTCCAAACAGCTGCTCCCGGACCACAGGGTCCACTAGTGTTTCACCGTTCACATACCTGTCCTTCACAGCCGCGGCTGTCGTCTCGTGACGCCGCTGGAGGAACTCCGCATGCCTGAAAACAAGTCCCGGTCGTCTCAGGACCAACCCTGGGAGAACGGCTGGGCCCCGGACACCTCGCGGGCACCGGGGACGCGCCGCCTGTGGCTGGCGGGCGGGATGGCGATGGCGACGATCATCGCCTGCGCCACGGCGATAGCCGTATCGGAAAGGGATGCTGACGATGATTCAGCCGCGGCCGCGTCCCCCTTCGCGGACGCGACGGTGCCCGGCCTGATCTCCTTCGCCACGCCGTCGGAGACTCCCCCCAAGGGCGGGAGCGGCCTGTCGACGCAGAAGTCGACGACGAAGGCACCCAGCCAGCAGAACGCCACCAGGCCCAAGCCGGCGCCGGAGCCGTCCAAGTCGCCCTCCGGCGGGGCCGGTTCACCGACTACGGCCGCACCGAAGCCTCCGGCGACCACCACCTGGCGGTCCATACGTGCGGTCAACTACCCCGACCGCTACTGGCACGTGCGCGACGGCTCTGTGGCCCTCGACCGGGTCCGCGGCTCCGAGTCCCGTCAGGACTCCACGTTCAAGCAGGTCAGGGGCCTGGCCAACAGTTCCTGCCATTCCTTCGCGACGCACGACGGGACGTACCTGCGCCACCGCGGCTTCGTCCTGCGCGCCGAACGCACCGACGGCTCGGCCCTGTTCGCCCAGGACGCCACGTTCTGTCCCCGCGGCTCCTCCCACTCCGGCGCCACCATGCTGGAGTCGGTCAACTACCCGGGCTACTTCCTCCGGCACAAGAACTTCGTCGTACGCCTCGAACGCTACGACCACAGCTCCCTGTATCTCGCGGACTCGTCGTTCCGGCTGGTGGACGGGCTCGCCTGAGACGGGGGCGCCGAGCGCACGAAAGCGGCGGCACCCGCAGGTACCGCCGCTCTCCGCGCTCTCCCGCGAACGGGGTGTCTCAGACGTTGAACCCGAGCGCCCGAAGCTGCTCCCGGCCGTCGTCCGTGATCTTGTCCGGGCCCCACGGCGGCATCCAGACCCAGTTGATGCGCAGCTCGTTGACGAGGCCGTCCGTGGCGGACTTGGCCTGGTCCTCGATGACGTCCGTCAGCGGGCAGGCCGCCGAGGTCAGGGTCATGTCGAGCGTCGCGATGTTCGCGTCGTCGATGTGGATGCCGTAGATCAGGCCGAGGTTGACGACGTCAATACCCAGCTCCGGGTCGACGACGTCGTACAGCGCCTCACGGACCTCTTCCTCCGAGGCCGGCTTCATCTCAACGGTCTCGCTCATGCCGTCTTCCTTTCGGCGTCGGCTCCGCCCAGGGCCTGGGCCGTCGCGTCCTTCCACGCCATCCAGCTGAGGAGGGCGCACTTGACCCGGGCCGGGTACTTGGAGACGCCGGCGAACGCGACCGCGTCCTCCAGCACCTCCTCCATCGCGTCGTCGGGCTCGATCCTGCCCTTGGACTGCATCAGCTCCAGGAAGGTCTCCTGGATCTTCTGCGCGTCGGCGACGTCCTTGCCGACGAGGAGTTCGTTCAGTACGGACGCGCTCGCCTGGCTGATGGAACAGCCCTGGCCCTCGTACGAGACGTCCTCGATCTTCGTGCCGTCGTACTTCACGCGCAGGGTGATCTCATCGCCGCACGTCGGGTTGACGTGGTGCACCTCGGCGTCGCCATCCCGCAAGCCCCGCCCGTGCGGGTGCTTGTAGTGGTCCAGGATGACTTCCTGGTACATCGAATCCAGCTTCATGCGATCGCTCGTCCCGTCAGCCGAAGAAGTTCCGGACATGCTCCAGGCCGTCCACCAGAGCGTCGATCTCGGCCGGCGTGGAGTACAGATAGAACGACGCTCGCGTGGTCGCAGGAATTCCGTACCGCAGGCACACCGGGCGTGCGCAGTGGTGGCCGACCCGGACGGCGATGCCCTGCTCGTCGAGGACTTGGCCCACGTCGTGCGGGTGGATGTCGCCGAGCGTGAAGGAGATCGCGGCGCCCCGGTCCTCGGCCGTGGTCGGGCCGATGATCCTGAGGTCGGGGACCTCCGCGAACCGCTTCACCGCGTACTCGGTGAGCGCGTGCTCATGGGCGAGGATCTTGTCCATGCCGATCGAGTTGAGGTAGTCGATCGCCGCGCCCAGACCGATCGCCTGGGAGATCGGGGGCGTGCCCGCCTCGAACTTGTGCGGGGCGGGAGCGTACGTCGACGAGTGCATCGACACCGTCTCGATCATCTCGCCGCCGCCGAGGAACGGAGGCAGGTCCTCAAGCAGCTCCTGACGGCCCCAGAGGACGCCGATGCCGGTCGGGCCGCACATCTTGTGGCCGGTGAAGGCCACGAAGTCGGCCTGCAGCGACTGCACGTCCAGCGGCATGTGCGGAGCCGCCTGCGAGGCGTCGATGCAGACCAGCGCACCGACCTCCTGCGCGCGGCGCACTATCGCCTCGACCGGGTTGACGGTGCCCAGGATGTTCGACACCAGCACGAAGGAGACGATCTTCGTCTTCTCCGTGATGATCTCGTTGATGTTGGACAGGTCGAGACGGCCGTCGTCGGTGAGGCCGAACCACTTCAGCTTCGCGCCCGTGCGCTGCGCGAGCAGCTGCCACGGCACGATGTTGGAGTGGTGCTCCATCTCCGTGATGACGATCTCGGTCTCGTGGTCCACCCGGTAGGGCTCGTCGGCCCAGCCGAGCATGTTGGCCACGAGGTTCAGCGACTCGGAGGCGTTCTTGGTGAAGATCACCTCGTTGCGGCTGGGCGCGTTGATGAACTCGGCGACCTTGTCGCGCGCGCCCTCGTACAGCGCCGTGGCCTCCTCGGCGAGGACGTGCACGCCACGGTGGACGTTGGCGTTGTGCTGCTCGTAGTACTCGGAGAGCACATCGAGCACCTGGCGCGGCGTCTGCGAGGTCGCCGCGTTGTCCAGGTACACGAGCTTCTTGTCGCCGTGGACGACGCGGTCCAGGATCGGGAAGTCCTTGCGGAGCGCCTCGGTGTCGAGGAGGCCCGGCAGCTGTGTCACGCGGATGCGCCACCCTTCGTGTAGGCCTCGTAGCCCTCGTTCTCCAGCTTGTCGGCGAGCTCGGCGCCGCCGGACTCGACGATGCGGCCGGCGGAGAAGACGTGGACGTAGTCGGGCTTGATGTAGCGCAGGATGCGCGTGTAGTGCGTGATCAGCAGGGTGCCGACCTCGCCGGTCTCACGGACCCGGTTCACGCCCTCGGAGACGACGCGCAGGGCGTCGACGTCCAGACCGGAGTCGGTCTCGTCGAGGATCGCGACCTTCGGCTTGAGCAGCTCCAGCTGAAGGATCTCGTGGCGCTTCTTCTCACCGCCGGAGAAGCCCTCGTTGACGTTGCGCTCGGCGAAGGACGGGTCCATGTTGAGGCGCTCCATGGCCTCCTTGACCTCCTTCACCCAGGTGCGCAGCTTGGGGGCCTCGCCGCGGATGGCGGTGGCGGAGGTGCGCAGGAAGTTGGAGACCGAGACGCCGGGGACCTCGACCGGGTACTGCATCGCCAGGAACAGGCCCGCGCGGGAGCGCTCGTCGACGGACATCTCCAGGACGTCCTCGCCGTCGAGGGTGACGGTGCCGCCGGTGATCGTGTACTTCGGGTGACCCGCCAGGGAGTAGGCGAGGGTCGACTTGCCGGAGCCGTTCGGGCCCATGATGGCGTGCGTCTCGCCCTGCTTCACGGTGAGGTCGACGCCCTTGAGGATCTCCTTCGTGGCGTTGTCGGCCTCGACGGTGACGTGCAGGTCTCGGATTTCAAGCGTTGCCATGGGTGCCTCAGGACTCCTGGGTGAGGGAGACGAGAACGTCGTCCCCTTCGATCTTTACGGGGTATACGGGGACGGGGCGCGTCGCGGGTAGGCCGGACGGCTTGCCGGTGCGGAGGTCGAAGCTGGAGCCGTGCAGCCAGCACTCGATCTGGCAGTCCTCCACCTCGCCCTCGGAGAGCGACACGTTCGCGTGGGAGCAGATGTCGTGGATCGCGAACACCTCACCCTCGGTCTGCACGACCGAGACCGGCGTGCCGTCGAGTTCCACCCGCTTCGGGGTGTCCTCCTCCAGCTCGCTCAGCCCACAGGCGCGTACGAAGGCCATCAGACCGTGGCCTCCAACTCGGTCTCGATCTTGGCGAGCAGACGCTCCTCGATGTCGTCGACACCGATCTGCTGGACCAGCTCGGCGAAGAAGCCGCGGACCACCAGGCGACGGGCCTCGTAGGCCGGGATGCCGCGGGCCATCAGGTAGAAGAGCTGCTCGTCGTCGAAACGGCCGGTGGCCGAGGCGTGCCCGGCGCCGACGATCTCGCCGGTCTCGATCTCCAGGTTCGGCACGGAGTCGACGCGGGCGCCGTCGGTCAGAACCAGGTTCCGGTTCATCTCGTAGGTGTCCGTGCCCTCGGCCTTGGCCTCGATCAGGACGTCGCCGATCCACACCGCATGCGCGGCCTCGCCCTGCAGCGCGCCCTTGTAGGCCACGTTGGACTTGCAGTGCGGGGTGTTGTGGTCGACCAGGAGGCGGTGCTCCTGGTGCTGGCCGGCGTCGGTGAAGTAGAGGCCGAAGAGCTCGGCCTCGCCGCCGGTGCCGGCGTAGGCGACGCGCGGGTGGAGGCGTACGAGGTCGCCGCCGAAGGTGACCACGAACGACTTGAAGGTGGCGTCGCGGCCGATCAGCGCGTTGTGCTGGCCGACGTGCACGGCCTTGTCGTCCCAGTCCTGGACGGAGACGACGGTCAGCTTGGCGCCGTCGCCCAGGATGTAGTCGACGTTGGCCGCGAGGACCGCGTCACCGGTGTGGTCGATGACGACGACGGCCTCGGCGAAGGCTCCGAGCTCGACGACCTGGTGGCCGTAGGCGACCCCGCCCTCGCCGTGCACGGCGATCCGGATCGGCTCGGTGAGGACCGTCTCCTTGGGGACGGTGATCACGCCGGCCTTCTCGAACGCCGAGTACGCCTGGGCGGCGACGCGGTCCACGGGCATGCCCGCCTTGCCGAGGCGGGCGTCGTCGCGGCCGACGGTCTCGACGGTGACGCCCTCGGGGGCCTCGATGGTGACCTGGAGGCCGTCGCCGGTCGCCACGGCGGTGCCGTCGTGCAGCCCGCGCAGGCGCTCCAGCGGGGTGAACCGCCACTCCTCCTCACGGCCGTGCGGGACCGGGAAGTCCGCGACGTCGAAGGACGGGGGCGCGCTCATGCGCGTGGCGACGGTCGACTCGGCGGCCACCGCGATCTGGCCCGCGGTGGTGGACCCCACGGGGATGTTCTGAGCCTCAGCCATGGCTGTCGGTCTGCTCTCTTTCCTACGTCAGATTTCGCTAGCTGTTGTCCGAAAGGAGCGGGTCTTAACCGACCGCGCCTTCCATCTGCAGCTCGATCAGCCGGTTGAGCTCAAGGGCGTACTCCATGGGCAGCTCCTTCGCGATGGGCTCGACGAAGCCGCGCACGATCATCGCCATCGCCTCGAACTCGCTCAGACCACGGCTCATCAGGTAGAAGAGCTGGTCCTCGGAGACCTTGGAGACGGTCGCCTCGTGGCCCATGGACACGTCGTCCTCGCGGACGTCCACGTAGGGGTACGTGTCGGAGCGGGAGATGGTGTCGACGAGCAGCGCGTCGCACAGCACGTTGGACTTGGAGCCGTGAGCGCCCTCGCCGATCTCGACGAGACCGCGGTAGGACGTACGACCGCCGCCGCGCGCCACCGACTTGGAGACGATGTTGGAGGAGGTGTTCGGCGCCATGTGGACCATCTTGGAGCCGGCGTCCTGGTGCTGCCCCTCGCCCGCGAAGGCGATGGACAGGGTCTCGCCCTTGGCGTGCTCGCCCATCAGGTAGACGGCCGGGTACTTCATCGTCACCTTGGAGCCGATGTTGCCGTCGATCCACTCCATGGTCGCGCCCTCGTAGGCGACGGCGCGCTTGGTGACCAGGTTGTAGACGTTGTTCGACCAGTTCTGGATGGTCGTGTAGCGGCAGCGGGCGTTCTTCTTGACGATGATCTCGACGACCGCGGAGTGCAGCGAGTCCGACTTGTAGATCGGGGCGGTGCAGCCCTCGACGTAGTGCACGTAGGCACCCTCGTCGACGATGATCAGGGTCCGCTCGAACTGGCCCATGTTCTCGGTGTTGATCCGGAAGTAGGCCTGGAGCGGGATCTCGACGTGCACGCCCTTCGGCACGTAGATGAAGGAGCCGCCGGACCACACGGCGGTGTTCAGCGACGCGAACTTGTTGTCGCCGACCGGGATGACGGTGCCGAAGTACTCCTTGAAGAGCTCCGGGTGCTCCTTCAGCGCGGTGTCGGTGTCCAGGAAGATGACGCCCTGCTCCTCCAGGTCCTCACGGATCTGGTGGTAGACGACCTCCGACTCGTACTGGGCGGCGACACCGGCGACCAGGCGCTGCTTCTCCGCCTCCGGGATGCCCAGCTTGTCGTAGGTGTTCTTGATGTCCTCGGGCAGGTCCTCCCAGGACTCCGCCTGCTTCTCCGTGGAGCGCACGAAGTACTTGATGTTGTCGAAGTCGATGCCCGACAGGTCCGAGCCCCAGTTCGGCATGGGCTTCTTGTCGAACAGGCGCAGGCCCTTGAGGCGGAGCTTGGTCATCCAGTCCGGCTCGTTCTTCTTCGCCGAGATGTCGCGGACGACGTCCTCGTTGATGCCGCGCTTGGCAGAGGCGCCGGCCGTGTCGGAGTCGGCCCAGCCGTATTCGTACTTACCCAGTCCCTCGAGCTCGGGGTGGGCAGTCTCCGTGGGGAGAGTCATGCGGGGTTCCTCCCGGCCGTGCTTGCAGATGCGTTATCGGTGGTGTGGGAAATCTTTGGGATGAACGTCGTGCAGACGCCGTCGCCGTGCGCAATGGTCGCCAGGCGCTGGACGTGCGTTCCGAGCAGCTCGGCGAAGATCTCCGTCTCCGCCTCGCACAGCTGGGGGAACTGCTCCGCGACATGCGCGACCGGGCAGTGGTGCTGGCAGAGCTGCTCGCCTTTTTGAGGGAGGGGTGCGCTGCGCGCCGTAGCAGCGTACCCGTCTGCGCTCAGGGCCTTGGCCAGGGCTTCCGTGCGCTGGTCCGGGGTGGCCGCCTCGATCGCCTTGCGGTAGGCGCTCGCCTGAGCGGCGATCCGGGCACGGGCAAAGGCGGCGACCGCCTCGCTCCCGCCCTCGCGCTCGGCGATCCACTTCATGGCGTCCGCGGCGAGCTTGTCGTACGACTGGTCGAAGGCGTCGCGGCCGCAGTCGGTGAGCGCGAAGACCTTGGCGGGACGGCCACGCGTGCGCGTGCCGTACACCCGCTGTTCCTTGGCCTCCACGACGTCGTCCGCGACCAGCGCGTCCAGATGCCTGCGTACGGCGGCCTGGGTCAGTCCCAGCCGGCCGGCCAGCTCGGCGACGGTCGACGGGCCGTGGTCCAGGATGGATCGCGCGACGCGGTTGCGTGTCGAACGCTCACCGGTCGCGAGCTCCTCCTGCGGGGGCCCCGTGAGGGCCTCCCGAGCCTCGCCGACGTTTTTCACAACGCCATTGTTGCGTAATTCCTCAAAGCCAGGCAAGCGGCGACCGGGCGGCTCGGTGGTGCCCTGCGTCACTTAGGCATACCTAATCTGACCTGCGGAAACGATCTTTGATCGATCAAATCGCTGGCGTCGTGGGGCTCCCTGCGGGACACTCCCGAAACATGTCGACACCCCCTCCGACCGGCCCTCTTGTCACTCGGGGCACCCTCGCGGCACATTTGCGCGAGCTCGGCGTCCAAACCGGTGAAACCGTCCTCGCGCACTCCTCGCTCAGCTCGCTCGGCTGGGTCTGCGGAGGCTCCGTCGCGGTGGTCCAGGCGCTGCTCGACGTCCTCGGCCCCGACGGCACCCTGGTGGTCCCCACCCAGACCGGCGACCTCTCGGATCCGGCGGTGTGGAGCAACCCGCCCGTGCCCGAGGAGTGGTGGGAGTCCATCCGGGCGACCATGCCCGCGTACGACCCGGCCGTCACGCCCACGCGCGGGGTCGGCGTGATCCCGGAGACCGTACGGACCTGGCCCGGCGCCCTGCGCAGCGCGCACCCGCAGACGTCCTTCGCCGCCGTCGGCCCGCGTGCGGGCGAGATCGTCGCAGGCCACGCCCTCGACTGCCGGCTCGGTGAGCGCAGCCCGCTGGCCCGCCTCGAGGAGTTCCACGCGCGCGTGCTGCTGCTCGGCGCCGGTTACGACGCGTGCACCAGCTTCCATCTCGCCGAGTACCGGATACCTTCGCCGCTCGTGAAGGTCGGGCGGCCCGGGCCCGCGGGCTGGGAGGTGGTGACCGAGGTGTCGATCACCTCGGACCGGTTCGACGAGCTGGGCCATGACTTCGAGCGGGACCGCACCGTCCTGCGCGGGAAGGCGGGCGCGGCCGACGTACGGCTGTTCCCCGTGGCGGACGCGGTGGCGTACGCCGAGCGGTGGCTGGCGATACACCGGCCCCGCGGGGAACAGATGTGAACCCGGCCGTTCGGGTTACCGGCCGCGTACCTAGACTCTGGAGCCATGCGAACTGAGCCCGTGCTCCAGGTCCAGGCCCTGGTGAAGCGGTACGGCGACAAAACCGCGGTCAACGGTCTCGACCTGGTGGCCCAGGCGGGCGTCACGGCCGTACTCGGACCCAACGGCGCGGGCAAGACGACGACCGTCGAGACCTGCGAGGGATACCGCAGGCCGACTTCCGGCACCGTGCGTGTCCTGGGGCTCGACCCGGTGAGACAGTCCGGCGCGCTGCGGCCCCGGATCGGCGTGATGCTCCAGTCCGGCGGCGTCTACTCGGGCGCGCGGGCGGACGAGATGCTGCGCCATGTCGCCAAGCTGCACGCGCATCCCCTGGACGTCGACGCCCTCATCGAACGGCTCGGCCTCGGCAGCTGCGGCCGGACAGGCTACCGCCGCCTCTCCGGCGGCCAGCAGCAGCGGCTCGCGCTCGCCATGGCCGTGGTCGGGCGCCCGGAGCTGGTGTTCCTCGACGAGCCGACCGCCGGGCTCGACCCGCAGGCCCGCCGGGCCACCTGGGACCTGATCCGGGACCTGCGCGCGGATGGCGTCTCGGTCATCCTCACCACCCACTACATGGACGAGGCCGAGCAGCTCGCCGACGATGTCGCGATCATCGACGCGGGCCGGGTCATCGCCCAGGGCTCCCCGGAGGAGCTGTGCCGGGGCGGCGCCGAGAACACGCTCCGCTTCATCGGCCGCCCGGGCCTCGACGTGGGATCCCTCCTCAAGGCCCTGCCCGCCGACTGCACGGCCGCGGAGCTGACACCGGGCTCGTACCGGGTCGGCGGCAAGGTCGACCCCCAGCTGCTCGCGACGGTGACGTCGTGGTGCGCGCAGCACGGGGTGATGCCGGACCGGATCTCGGTGGAACGGCACACTCTGGAGGACGTCTTCTTGGAGCTCACCGGTAAGGAGCTGCGCGCGTGACCGCCGTCGGTACAGGTTCGGGTACGTACGCCCCGTGGCCGGGCGCCGCCCCGCTCCCCCGCATGATCGGGGCGCAGGCGGCCCTGGAGACGAAGATGCTGCTGCGCAACGGCGAGCAGCTGTTGCTGACGGTGGTGATCCCCACCCTGCTGCTGGTCCTGTTCAGCTCGGTGGACATCGTCGACACGGGCTCCGGCGAGGCCGTCGACTTCCTCGCCCCCGGCATCCTCGCGCTGGCCGTGATGTCCACGGCGTTCACGGGGCAGGCCATCGCCACGGGCTTCGAGCGCCGGTACGGCGTGCTGAAGCGGCTGGCCTCCTCACCGCTGCCGCGCTGGGGCCTGATGACCGCGAAGACGGTGTCGGTGCTGGTCACCGAGGTCCTGCAGATCCTGCTGCTCACGGTGATCGCGTTCGCGCTGGGCTGGTCGCCGCACGGCAACCCGGCAGCGGTCGTCCTGCTGCTGATCCTGGGGACGGCCGCCTTCTCGGGGCTCGGCCTGCTGATGGCCGGCACGCTCAAGGCCGAGGCCACGCTGGCCGCCGCCAACCTGGTGTTCCTGCTGCTGCTCGTCGGCGGCGGAGTGATCGTGCCGCTGGACAAGTTCCCGGCGGGTGCGCAGGACGTGCTGGGCCTGCTGCCGATCTCGGCGCTGTCGGACGGACTGCGGGACGTGCTCCAGCACGGGGCCGGGATGCCCTGGGGCGACCTCGGGATCCTCGCCGTGTGGGCGGTCGTCGCTTTGGCGGCAGCGGGGAAGTTCTTCCGCTGGGAGTAGCCCGGACCGATGGGAGTAGCCCGGACCGAAGGGCGAACGGGACCCTCGTGAAAGCGTGCACAAGCGGCCGCCTACGATAGGGCGCGTGCCAAAGCTGACCCGCGCCGACGCCGTAGCGGCCGTGCGCAACCCGCTCGCCTTCATCGCCGCACGCTGGACCCCGAGCCCGAGGGCGGTCCAACGGGCGGCGCTCGCCGCGCTCGTGATGTCGGTGCTCATCGTGGTCACCGGCGGTGCCGTACGCCTCACCGGGTCCGGTCTCGGCTGCCCGACCTGGCCCAAGTGCACCGACGACTCGCTCACCGCCACCAGCGAGATGGGCCTGCACGGCGCCATCGAGTTCGGCAATCGCATGCTGACGTACGTGCTGTGCGCCGCGGTCGGCTGGGCGATCATCGCGGCGCGCTCCGCGAAGCCGTACCGGCGTGGGCTCACCCGGCTCGGGTGGGTGCAGTTCTGGATCGTCATGAGCAACGCGGTGCTCGGCGGCATCGTCGTCCTGGTCGGCCTGAACCCCTACACGGTCGCGGCCCACTTCGTGGCGACGTCCGCGCTCATCGCGGTCGCCACGGTGATGTGGCAGCGCGCCCGCGAGGGCGACGGGGCAACCCGTCCGCTGGCGGGCAGGGCGGTGCAGCAGCTGGTGTGGTTCCTGGTCGCGGCGTCGGCGCTGCTGATCCTGGTCGGCACGGTGGTCACCGGCGCGGGCCCGCACGCGGGCGACTCCAGCGAGGTCGAGCGGATGCCTCTCGACTGGGAGAACGTCACCAAGCTGCACGCCGTGCTGGCCTGGATCGTGGTCACGCTGACGTTCGCCCTGTGGTTCGTCCTCAAGGCGGTCGACGCCCCGAAGGGCCCCCTGAACCGCACCCGCGACCTCTTCCTGATCCTCCTCGCCCAGGGCGTCATCGGCTACGTCCAGTACTTCACGGACCTCCCCGAGATCCTGGTCGGCCTGCACATGTTCGGCTCGGCCCTGGTCTGGATCGCCACGCTCCGCGTCCTGCTCGCCCTGCGGGAACGTCCGCACGAGGAGATCGGGATCCCGGGTCCGACGGCCGAGGCCGCGGTCGGCACCCGCGCGTAGCCGTCCGGGCCGCTCAGTCCAGCCCGTACACCCTGCGCGCGTTCCCCGCCGCCACCATCCCCGCCACCCGCTGCGCGTCCGCCAGCGACCACGCCCCCTCGGCGACCCAGCCGCCGAGCACCCTGGCGAGCGCCTCGCGGAAGAGACGGG
The DNA here is from genome assembly GCF_045039535.1 of Streptomyces sp. NBC_01092. NCBI lineage: Bacteria > Bacillati > Actinomycetota > Actinomycetes > Kitasatosporales > Streptomycetaceae > Streptomyces > Streptomyces sp. NBC_01092. Next base: position 2,751,630 of record NZ_CP108659.1, read on the forward strand.
CGCCCACCACGTGCAGTTCGGGCAGGCCCTGGGCTCCGCTGGAGAAGAGGATCTTGCCGAAGGGGGCCAGTTCCAGGATCTCGGCGAGGATCGTGGCCGCGCGGGCGCCGGTGCGGATGAGGGCGGCGCCGGAGTCGGCGTAGACGTGCGGGAAGACGCCGGCCAGGTGGGCGGCGTGCCGGTGGTAGGGGTAGCCGTGCAGCAGGATCAGGTCGGTGCCGAGGCCGGCCGTGGCGCGGACGAAGTCCGTGAGCAGCACCGGGTCGGTACGGTCGATGCGCAGGCCCGGCTCGCCCAGTCCCGCGTGCAGTTGCAGCGGCAGTCCCGACGCCACCGCGATCCACAGCAGGTGCCGTAGCAGCACCGGGTCGCTCAGCTCACCGCCGACCCTGCGTGCCGCCAGCCAGCGGCCGGCGGCGCCCCGCACCTCGCCCGGCCCCGGCGGCTCGGGCGCGAGTGCGAGGCCGTGCCGTACGCCCGCGACCGATGTGAAGGCCACCGCGTTCGCGGCCGCGCCGTGCACCGACTCGGCGAGGTTGGCCAGGAAGGACTCGACGGTGCCGGAGGTGTCGGCGACCTGTTCGGCGAGGAGTTCCAGGCGGACGATCTCGCGGGCCTCGGCCGATCCGGCGGACGCCATCTCCAGGGGGCCGGTGAGGTCGCCGGGCAGTCCGGTGTCGATCAGGTACGTCGTGATGCCGCTGCCGCGCAGCAGGCGCCGGCCCGCCTCCAGTACGCCGAGTTCTCGGCGCCGGGCGAGATAGCGCGCGGGCCGGCAGTGCGGTTCGAGACCCAGGAGCGGGGGGCACCAGCGGCGTACGGCGAAACCCGTCTGGGTGTCGAAGAGCGTGGTGCCGGGCGCCGGTGGGCCTTCGGTGCGGGCCAGCTGGGCCTCGAAGGTGCCGAGGCCCAGCTCTGTGCGCAGTACGCCGTGGCAGTACTGGTCCACGAGAGACGGCGTGTCGATCATCCGGGCTCCCCATAGGTGGACGCTGCGATTGCTCTACAGGTCCTAACGGGTGAACCGGTGACTAGGTGTTGCGAAAGGGCGAGGCGGGCTCAGGTTCGCCCTGAAAGGAGGGTGTTGCTCAGCCGCCGAGCTGGATGCCGGCCATCCTCTTCCACTCGTACTCGCCCGTCGTCACCTTCGCCGCGAACTCGCCGTCGAAGGACTCGTGGCGCGTGACGCCGGCCTTCTCCACGGCCTGCTCGGCGGTCTCGTACGACGGTGCCACCAGGTCGCCCCAGCCGCCGTCCTCGCCGACGAGCACGATCCGGGCGCCCCGCTCGCCGATGTAGGCCACCTGGGCCTCGGCGCCGCCGTGGGACTTCGCGAAGGTGTTGATCTGCTTGGCCAGCTTGGCCACCTTGTCTGCCATGACCAGGATGCTACTCACGGGTAGATCAGCTGGCGAGGGCAGGGCACTGTGACGTGCGTCAGCGCAGGAACGGGTCCACGGCCACCGCCACGAACAGCAGCGACACATACGTGATCGACCAGTGGAACAGGCGCATTTCCTTCAGCTTGCCGCCCGTCGCCTCCGCCTTCGCGCGATTCTGCAGCGCGTGCGCCTCCCACAGCCACCAGCCGCCCGCGGCCAGGGCGACCGCGGTGTAGAACCAGCCCGTGTAGCCGAGCGGCGTCAACAGGAGCGACACCGCCACCATCACCCAGCTGTAGATGACGATCTGCTGGGCGACGACCTTGTTGGAGGCGATGACCGGGAGCATCGGCACGCCCACGCGCGCGTAGTCCTCCTTGACCTTCATGGACAGCGGCCAGTAGTGCGGCGGCGTCCAGAAGAAGATCACCATGAAGAGGATGAGCGGGGCCCAGGACAGGGAGTTCGTGACCGCGGACCAGCCGATCAGGACCGGCATGCAGCCCGCGATGCCGCCCCACACGATGTTCTGCGACGTACGGCGCTTGAGGATCATCGTGTAGACGACGACGTAGAAGAGGAGTGCGCCCAGCGAGAGCCAGGCGCTCAGCCAGTTGACGGTCAGGCCGAACAGCAGCGTCGACGCGATCGCCAGCGTGATGCCGAAGACCAGGCACTCGCGCGGGCTGACCATCCCGGTGACCAGCGGGCGCTGCGAGGTGCGGTCCATGAGCGCGTCGATGTCGCGGTCGATGTACATGTTCAGCGCGTTGGCGCCGCCGGCGGAGAGGTAGCCGCCGACGCAGGTGAGAAGCACCAGCGTCAGGTCCGGCACGCCCTGCTCGGCCAGGAACATCACCGGAACGGTGGTGATGAGCAGCAGCTCGATGATCCGCGGCTTGGTCAACGCCACGAACGCCTTGACCCGGGCCCCGATCGGCCGCCGGCTCGGGCTCTGGCTCGTCCCGATAATCCCCGCTGGACGGGATTCAACGGCCGTCACGCACACCCCTGACAGAGACATCCCAGCAAGCCTCCCCGTGTGAAGTCCCGGTAAAGGCTCGCGCGTACCACGCCACTGTAGACGTTGCCCAGACCCGGATATTCGCGGGGGTGGGGTCGTGTTGGAGGGGGTGGTCCGACGGGCGCGTCGAAGCTCGATTGAGCACCCGGATGAGCGGCTCCGTATTCACTTGCCGAATGTGGAACGACCCAGTCGGGAGGCACATCCCGGCGACTCCCGGCAGTCTGGAATGAGTCGAAAAAACGCACGTACTTCCGGGGGTAGGCTCGACAGCGGCCGGCCGACGCCGAGTACGCCGGCAGCCGGTGGGCGTGTGTGCCCGTGACGCCGGCAACCGACATGTGGAGAGGAGCCCTGACCCAGGGTGAGCACCAAGCCGACCACCACAGACCTCGAGTGGACCGAGCTGGACCAGCGGGCTGTCGACACCGCCCGCGTCCTGGCCGCCGACGCCGTACAGAAGGTCGGAAACGGCCATCCGGGTACGGCGATGAGCCTGGCACCCGCCGCCTACACCCTCTTCCAGAAGGTGATGCGGCACGACCCCGCGGACGCCGAGTGGGTCGGTCGCGACCGCTTCGTGCTGTCCGCCGGCCACTCGTCCCTGACCCTCTACACCCAGCTCTACCTGGCCGGCTTCGGTCTGGAGCTGGATGACCTGAAGGCGTTCCGGACGTGGGGTTCGAAGACCCCCGGTCACCCGGAGTACGGCCACACCACGGGCGTCGAGACGACGACCGGCCCGCTGGGGCAGGGTGTCGCCAACGCCGTCGGCATGGCGATGGCCGCCCGCTACGAGCGCGGTCTGTTCGACCCGGAGGCCGCCGAGGGCACCTCCCCCTTCGACCACTTCATCTACGCCATCGCCGGTGACGGCTGCCTCCAGGAGGGCATCTCCGCCGAGGCGTCCTCGATGGCCGGCCACCAGCAGCTCGGCAATCTGATCCTGCTGTGGGACGACAACCACATCTCGATCGAGGGCGACACCGAGACGGCCGTCTCCGAGGACACCGTCAAGCGGTACGAGGCGTACGGCTGGCATGTGCAGCGCATCGCCCCGAAGCCGGACGGCGACCTGGACCCGCACGCCATCTACAACGCGATCGAGGCCGCGAAGCAGGTGACGGACAAGCCGTCCTTCATCGCGATGCGCTCGATCATCGCCTGGCCCGCCCCGAACGCGCAGAACACCGAGGCCGCCCACGGCTCGGCGCTCGGCGACGACGAGGTCGCGGCCACCAAGCGCGTCCTCGGCTTCGACCCGGAGCAGTCCTTCGAGGTCGCGGACGAGGTCATCGGCCACACCCGCCAGGCACTGGAGCGGGGCGCCGAGGCCAAGGCCGAGTGGGAGAAGTCGTTCCAGCTGTGGCGCGACAAGAACCCCGAGCGCGCTGTCGAGTTCGACCGCATCAGCAAGGGCGAGCTGCCCACCGGCTGGGAGGAGAAGCTCCCGGTCTTCGAGCCCGGCAAGGGCGTCGCCACCCGTGCCGCGTCCGGCAAGGTGCTCCAGGCGCTGGGTGCGGTCATCCCTGAGCTGTGGGGCGGCTCGGCCGACCTGGCCGGGTCCAACAACACGACGATCGACAAGACGTCGTCGTTCCTCCCGGCGGACAACCCGCTTCCGGAGGCGGACCCCTACGGCCGCACGATCCACTTCGGCATCCGCGAGCACTCCATGGCCGCGGAGATGAACGGCATCACCCTGCACGGAAACACCCGTGTCTACGGCGGTACGTTCCTGGTCTTCTCCGACTACATGCGCAACGCCGTACGTCTGTCGGCGCTGATGCACCTGCCGGTGACGTACGTCTGGACGCACGACTCCATCGGTCTCGGTGAGGACGGCCCGACCCACCAGCCGATCGAGCACCTCGCGTCCCTGCGCGCCATTCCCGGTCTCAACGTCGTGCGTCCGGCGGACGCCAACGAGACCGCGATCGCCTGGCGCGAGATCCTCAAGCGCTACACGAAGGAGTTCGGCAAGGGCGCCCCGCACGGGCTCGCGCTGACCCGTCAGGGTGTGCCGGTGTACGAGGCCAACGAGGACGCCGTGCGCGGTGGTTACGTGCTGTTCGAGGCCGAGGGCGGCGAGGCGCAGGTCGTCATCGTCGCGACCGGCTCCGAGGTGCACGTGGCCGTCGAGGCGCGCGAGCGGCTCCAGGCCGACGGTGTGCCGACGCGGGTCGTGTCCATGCCGTGCGTGGAGTGGTTCGAGGAGCAGGACCAGGGGTACCGGGACAGCGTTCTGCCGCCGGCCGTCAAGGCGCGGGTGGCGGTCGAGGCCGGTATCGGTCTGACCTGGCACAAGTACGTCGGGGACGCGGGTCGCATCGTTTCCCTGGAGCACTTCGGTGCTTCGGCCGACGGCAAGGTCCTTTTCCGGGAGTACGGCTTCACTGCCGAGAACGTGGCTGCCGTCGCGCGGGAATCCCTCGCCGCGGCCCAGCGCTGACGCTCACATACGAGACGTAGGAGTTTGATTTTCCATGACAGACGCACTGAAGCGCCTCTCCGAGGAGGGCGTCGCGATCTGGCTGGACGACCTGTCGCGCCAGCGCATCACGTCCGGCAATCTCGCCGAGCTGATCGACCAGCAGCACGTCGTGGGTGTCACGACGAACCCGTCGATCTTCCAGAAGGCGATCAGCGGCGGTGACGGCTACGAGCAGCAGGTCGCCGACCTCGCCGCCCGCAAGGTGACGGTCGAAGAGGCGATCCGCATGATCACCACGGCGGACGTCCGTGACGCCGCCGACATCCTGCGCCCGGTCTTCGACGCCACCGGCGGTCAGGACGGCCGGGTCTCCATCGAGGTCGACCCGCGGCTCGCGCACCACACCCGCGCGACCGTCGCCGAGGCCAAGCAGCTCGCCTGGCTGGTCGACCGTCCCAACACCCTGATCAAGATCCCGGCCACCAAGGCGGGCCTCCCCGCGATCACCGAGGTCATCGGCCTCGGCATCAGCGTCAACGTCACGCTGATCTTCTCGCTGGAGCGCTACCGCGAGGTCATGGACGCCTACCTGGCCGGTCTGGAGAAGGCCAAGGAGCGCGGGCTGGACCTGTCGCTGATCCGCTCGGTGGCGTCCTTCTTCGTGTCCCGTGTGGACACCGAGATCGACAAGCGCCTCGACGCGCTCGGCACCGACGAGGCCAAGGCCGCGCGCGGCAAGGCGGGCGTGGCCAACGCGCGCCTCGCCTACCAGGCGTACGAGGAGGTCTTCTCCTCGGACCGCTGGAGCGTGCTGGAGAGCGCGGGCGCCAACAAGCAGCGTCCGCTGTGGGCCTCGACCGGCGTGAAGGACCCGGCGTACAAGCCGACCCTCTACGTCGACGACCTGGTGGCGCCGAACACGGTCAACACCATGCCCGAGGCCACCCTCCACGCCACGGAGGAGAAGGGCGAGATCACCGGCAACACCATCGCCGGGACCTACGAGCAGGCCCGTGCCGACCTCGACGCGGTCGAGCGGCTCGGCATCTCGTACGACGACGTGGTGCAGCTGCTGGAGGACGAAGGCGTCGAGAAGTTCGAGGCGTCCTGGAACGACCTGCTCAAGTCGACCGAGGCAGTGCTGGAGCGCCTCGCCCCCTCGGAGGGCTGATCCCTTGTCACCCTTTAACGTCACTGAAGCGAATCCGCTTCGTGACGCCGCCGACCGACGGCTCCCGCGTATCGCGGGGCCGTCGGGCCTGGTGATCTTCGGCGTTACGGGCGATTTGTCACGTAAAAAGCTGATGCCTGCCGTGTACGACCTCGCCAACCGGGGTCTGCTGCCGCCAGGCTTCTCGCTGGTCGGTTTCGCCCGCCGCGAGTGGGCGAACGAGGACTTCGCGCAGGAGGTCCACGACTCGGTCAAGGCGCACGCCCGCACGCCCTTCCGCGAGGAGGTCTGGCAGCAGCTCATCCAGGGGATGCGCTTCGTGCAGGGCACCTTCGACGACGACGAGGCCTTCGAGCGGCTGCGCGGCACCATCGAGGAGCTGGACAAGGCACAGGGCACGGGCGGCAACTTCGCCTTCTACCTGTCGGTGCCGCCGCGCTCCTTCCCGGTGGTCATCCAGCAGCTCAAGAAGCACGGCCTCGCCGACCAGAGCAGCGGCTCCTGGCGCCGCGCGGTCATCGAGAAGCCCTTCGGCCACGACCTCGCCTCGGCCGAGGAGCTCAACAAGGTCGTGCACGAGGTCTTCGCCCCGGACCAGGTCTTCCGCATCGACCACTACCTGGGCAAGGAGACCGTCCAGAACATCCTGGCGCTGCGGTTCGCCAACACGATGTTCGAACCGATCTGGAACCGGTCCTTCGTGGACCACGTGCAGATCACCATGGCCGAGGACATCGGCATCGGCGGCCGGGCCGGCTACTACGACGGCATCGGCGCCGCCCGTGACGTCATCCAGAACCACCTGCTCCAGCTGATGGCCCTGACGGCCATGGAGGAGCCCGCGTCCTTCGACGCGGACGCGCTGGCCGCCGAGAAGACCAAGGTGCTCGGTGCCGTACGGCTGCCGAAGGACCTGGGCCGCGACACCGTGTTCGCGCAGTACGCGGCCGGCTGGCAGGGCGGTGAGAAGGCGGTCGGCTACCTCCAGGAGGAGGGCATCGACCCCAAGTCCAAGACGGACACCTACGCCGCGATCAAGCTGTCGGTCGACAACCGCCGCTGGGCGGGCGTCCCCTTCTACCTGCGCACCGGCAAGCGGCTCGGACGGCGCGTCACGGAGATCGCGGTCGTCCTCCAGCGCGCCCCGCACTCCCCCTTCGACACGACGGCCACCGAGGAGCTGGGCCAGAACGCGATCGTCATCCGCGTCCAGCCCGACGAGGGCGTCACGGTCCGCTTCGGCTCCAAAGTGCCCGGCACCTCGATGGAGATCCGGGACGTGTCGATGGACTTCGCCTACGGCGAGTCCTTCACGGAGTCGAGCCCGGAGGCGTACGAGCGCCTGATCCTGGACGTCCTCCTGGGCGACTCGAACCTCTTCCCGCGCACCGAGGAGGTCGAGCGGTCCTGGAAGATCCTCGACCCGATCGAGCGGTACTGGGACCAGCACGGCAGGCCCGCCCAGTACCCGTCCGGTACGTGGGGGCCCGTCGAGGCGGACGAAATGCTCGCACGAGAGGGACGGAGCTGGCGCCGGCCATGAAGATAGACCTCACGGACACCACAGCCAGCAAGATCAACAAGGCGTTGGTGCAGGGTCGCCGGGCCATCGGCACGCCGGCCGTCGGCATGGTGCTCACTCTGGTCATCGTCACGGACGAGGAGAACGCGTACGACGCCCTGAAGGCCGCGAACGACGCTTCGCGCGAGCACCCCTCGCGCACGCTCGTGGTCATCAAGCGTGTCTCGCGCTCGCCCCGCGACCGTACGCAGTCCCGGCTGGACGCCGAGGTGCGGGTGGGCGCGGACGCGGGCACCGGCGAGACGGTCGTCCTGCGCCTGTACGGCGAAGTGTCCGACCACGCCCAGTCCGTCGCCCTCCCCCTGCTGCTGCCGGACGCCCCGGTGGTGGTCTGGTGGCCGGTGAACGCGCCGATCGACCCGGCGAACGACCCGCTGGGCGCACTGGCCCAGCGCCGGGTGACCGACACGTACGCCTCGGAGCAGCCGGTACGGGAACTGTCGTCCCGCGCCGACACCTACACACCCGGCGACACCGACCTGTCCTGGACCCGGATCACGCCCTGGCGCTCGATGCTGGCGGCGGCTCTGGACCAGGTGGTCTGCGAAGTGAAGGCCGTCGAGGTGGAGGGCGAGGAGTTCAACCCGAGCTGTGAGCTGCTGGCGATGTGGCTCGCGGACCGGCTGGACGTCCCCGTCAAGCGGTCGCTGTCGTCAGGCCCCGGTCTGACGGCGGTCCGCATGGACACCGACTGCGGCCCGATCAAGCTCGACCGGGCGGACGGCTCCCTGGCGACCCTCTCCATCGAGGGCCAGCCGGACCGTGCCGTGGCGCTGAAGCGGCGGGAGACGTCCGAGCTGATCGCGGAGGAACTGCGGCGGCTCGACCCGGACGACACCTACGCGTCGGCGTTGCGGTTCGGGGTGGAGCGGCTGAACTCGGTGCCGGCCACCTCGGTCAGGGGCGCGGAGGCCGCCGTGGCCAAGGCGGAGCAGGCCGTGGCGCTGGCCCAGGCCGCCGTGGCCCGGGTCGGGGAGCCGCCGGCCGAGGAGGCCGAGGGCAAGACCCAGGCGGACAAAGGGGAGTCACCGGCCAAAGGAGAACCGGCCGGGGCGCCCTCCAAGGTCGCTGCTGAAGCATCCGCGAAGGAAGCGACGGCGCAGGAAGTGAAGAAGGCGGCGGCGAAGTGAGTACTCCGCAGCTCGTCGTGCACCGCGACAAGGAGCTGATGGCGCAGGCCGCTGCGGCCCGGCTGATCACGAAGATCGTGGACGCCCAGGCCTCCCGGGGCTCGGCGTCCGTGGTCCTCACCGGCGGCCGCAACGGCAACGGCCTGCTGGCCGCGCTGGCGGCCGCCCCCGCGCGGGACGCCGTCGACTGGGGCCGGCTCGACCTGTGGTGGGGCGACGAGCGTTTCCTCCCCGAGGGCGACCCCGACCGCAATGTCACGCAGGCCCGCGAGGCTCTGCTGGACACGGTGCCGCTGGATCCGAAGCGGGTGCATGCCATGCCCGCGTCGGACGGTCCGTTCGGCGCGGACGTGGAGGCGGCCGCTTCCGCGTACGCGGAGGAACTGGCGCGGGCGGCGGGTCCCGAGAACCACGGTTCGGTGCCCACCTTCGACGTCCTGATGCTGGGCGTGGGTCCCGACACCCACGTCGCCTCCCTGTTCCCGGAACTGCCGGCGGTACGGGAGACGCAGCGCACGGTCGTCGGGGTGCACGGCGCGCCGAAGCCTCCGCCGACCCGTGTGACACTCACGCTTCCCGCGATCCGGGCGGCGCGTGAGGTGTGGTTGCTGGCGGCGGGCGAGGACAAGGCGCAGGCCGCGGCGATCGCGCTGTCGGGTGCGGGGGAGATTCAGGCTCCGGCGGCGGGGGCGTACGGGCGTTCCAGGACGCTGTGGCTCCTGGACGCGGCGGCGGCGTCACAGCTGCCGCGGTCGCTGTATCCACCGGCGTCTTCGTGAGTCGGGTGCGGCGGGGGTTTGTTCTCGCCCCCGCCGCCCCTACCCGTCCCATCCTTCTGGGGCTCCGCCCCAGACCCCGCTCCTCAATCGCCGGAGGGGCTGGTTTTTCAGCCCGTCCGGCGTTTGAGGACGAGGCCCCTTCAGGGCCGAAGCGGGGGTCCGGGGGCGGCAGCCCCCGGGGACGGGAAGGGTAGGGGCGGCGGGGGCGAAACCATCCCCTACTTCACCGAACCCGCCATGACACCCTGCACAAAGTGCCGCTGGAACGCGAAGAACACCACCACCGGCACCACCAGGGACACGAACGCCCCGGGCGCCAGCACATCGATGTTGCTGCCGAACTGCCGTATCTGGGACTGGAGTTCAACGGTCAGCGGCTGGGAAGCACTGTCGGCGAACAGCAGCGCCACCAGCATGTCGTTCCACACCCACAGGAACTGGAAGATGGCCAGCGAGGCGATCGCGGGCCGCCCCACGGGAAGCACGAGCCGCGTGAAGATCCGCCACTCGCTGCCGCCGTCCATCCGCGCCGCCTCCAGCATCTCCTTCGGCATCTCGGCGAAGTAGTTCCGCAGCAGGAACACCGCGAACGGCAGCCCGTACGCCACGTGGAAGAGGACGACGCCGGGAATCGTGCCGAACAGCCCCAGCTGACCGAAGAGTTTGGCGACCGGGAGCAGCCCGATCTGCACGGGCACCACGAGCAGCGCCACGACGACCAGGAAGAGCGCCTCGCGGCCGGGGAAGTCCAGCCAGGCGAAGGCGTACCCGGCGAGCGCCGCGAGGACGACGACCAGCAGCGTCGCCGGCACCGAGATCAGCACGGTGTTCCAGAACGCCTGGGTGATCCCGGCGTTGCCCAGCAGCGCCGAGTAGTTGTCGAAGGACAGCTGGCCGGGGCTGGCGAACACCGTCCACCAGCCGCCGCTCGCCGTTTCCTCGGCGGACCGCAGGGACGAGAGGAACAACCCGGCCAGCGGGGTCAGCCACACCAGCCCGATCACCACCAGGAACGCCTGGACCAGCCCGTTGCCCAGGCCCCGCCTGACCGCGTTCATCGCTGACTCCTTCGGAAGCGGCGGACGTTGAAGACCATCGCGGGGATCACCAGCAGCAGAAGCAGGACGCCCAGCGCGCTGCCCAGGCCCTGGTTGTTGCCGCCGCCGAACGACACCAGCCACATCTGCGTCGCGAGCACGGTCGCGTCCTCCTGCACCGGACCGGGCGCGATGATGTAGACGAGGTCGAAGACCTTCATCACGTTGATGACGAGCGTGATGAAGACGACCGTCAGCACCGGTGCCAGCAGCGGCACCGTGATCCTGCGGAAGATCTGCCACTCGTTCGCGCCGTCCATCCGCGCCGCCTCCAGCGCGTCCCGGGGCAGCGTCGAGAGGCCGGCGCCGATCAGGACCATCGCGAAGCCGGTCCAGATCCACAGGTACGCCCCGATGATCGCCGGCGTGACGAGCGTGGGCCCGAGCCAGGAGATGCCGTCGTAGGGAGCGGCGAAGTTCGAGGCCGGCAGCCGCACCGAGTACGAGCCGTCGTCCAGCCCCTCGAAGCGGAAGGAACCGTCGGACGCCGTCGTCGCCGTGGCGACCGTTTCTCCGGCGCGCACCGCCTCGACCTTCATCTCCGGCAGCCCGCTCTCCCGCCGGTCCACCTTGCCCTGTTCCCCTCCCCCACCTGGCGTGAAGTCGAGGTACACCACACCGCGCAGCTCACCGGCGGCCGCCTGCTGCCCTGCCGCCGAGTACGCCGGCTCGACGCCCCCGGGCAGGTCGTCCGGCAGCACACCGACCAGGCCGAGCGTCACCGCGTCCCCCGGCGACACGCTCGCGCTCGTGCGGTACGAGCCGTCCGCGTCCTTCGTCAGCCCCTGCCCGTCGCGCGCCCGGGCCGTCGGATAGGTCGACGTGCCCTGGAAGGCGTCGTGCACGGAGACGGCGGCGGCGTTCAGCACGCCCTTGTCCGGGTCCTCGTCGTAGGCGAGGCGGAAGATGATGCCGGCGGCGAGGAATGACACGGCCATCGGCATGAACAGCAGCAGCTTGAACGCGGTCGCCCAGCGGACCTTCTCCACCAGCACGGCCAGGATCAGGCCGAGGCCCGTGAGCAGGGCCGGGGCCACGACGACCCAGATCGTGGTGTTGCGGATGGCCTTGAGGGTGGCCGGGTCGCGGAACATCTCGGTGTAGTTCTCGCCGCCCACGAAACGGGTGCCGGAGGCGTCGAAGAAGCTGCGCCCGACGGAGAACAGCACGGGGTAGACGACCAGCGCGCCCAGCAGGAGCAGCGCGGGGAAGACGAAGAGGAGGGCGATGATCCGGGCGCGCCGCCGCGAGCGCCGGGCACGTTCCTTGCCCGGCCCCACGGCGGCCCCCCGGCTCGCCTCATTCACGAGGGTGGCGGTCATGTCAGGTCAGCCCTGGCCCTGGTACGCCTTGGCCGCCGCGGCCTCCAGCTTCGCCGCGGTCCCCTTCGGGTCCGACGGGTCGCGCAGGAAGTCCTGGAGCAGCTTCCACTCGCCCGCGCCCTTGGTGCCGCCGAAGGCCGCCGGGGCCTGGTCGGACATGTCGAAGCGCACCGAATCGCCCGCCGAGACGAGGGACTTGGCGGTCTCGCGGGTGACGTCGTCGCCGTACGACGCGAGGTCGACGTTCTTGTTCGGGGACAGGAAGCCGCCGGCCTCCGCCCACACGGCTGCGGCCTCCGGCGTCGCCAGGTACTCCAGGAGGGCCATGCCGGCCTTCTGGTTCTTGCCGTCCTTCAGGACGACGGCCGCGTCACCGCCGCTGACCACGGGCGCCTTGCCGCCGCCGACCGCCGGGAACGGGAAGAAGTTCGCGTCCTCGCCGATCTTCTTGCCGAACTGGTCCTTGGCGACGCCCGCGACGAAGTCGCCCTCGTAGACCATGCCGGCCTCGGGCTTCGGCCCGAACACCTTCTCCACCGAGCCCGGGAAGTCGGTGTTGAGAGCGCCCTTTTGACCGCCCGCGATCAGCTGCTTGTCCTTGAACAGCTTGCCGAGGGTGGTGAGCGCCTCCACGACCGACGCGTCGGTCCACTTCAGCTCGTGCGAGGCGAGGGCGTCGTACTTCTCGGGTCCGGCCTGGGAGAGGTAGACGTTCTCGAACCAGTCGGTCAGCGTCCAGCCGTCCTGACCGGCGACCGAGAAGGCGGCGAGTCCGGAGTCGGAGACGGTCTGGCCGGCCTTCAGCATGTCGTCGTACGTCTCCGGCGGCTCGACGCCCGCCTGCGTGAGGGCGTCGGGGCTGTACCAGACGGTCGACTTGTGGGCGGCCTTGAAGTAGAGGCCGTAGAGGGTGTCGTCGACGCTGCCGTAGGTCTTCCACACGGGTGCGAAGTTGGTGTCCACGGACTTCTGGGCGGCGCCGGACAGCGGCTTGAGCCAGCCGCTCTGCGCGAACTGCTTCAGCACGCCGACCTGCGGGACCATCACCACGTCGGGGGCGTTGCCGCCCTCGATCTTGCTGCCGACGACGGTGGAGACGTTGTCCCCGGTGGACGTGAACTGGGCCTTCGCGCCGGTCTTCTCGGTGAAGGCGTCCAGCACCTTCTGGAAGTTCTTCTGCTCGCTGCCGGACCAGACACCGGCCACGGTGACCGTCTGACCGCCGAGCGCCTTGTCGCCGCCGCCGGCGGAGACGGGTCCGCCGCCACAGGCGGTCGCGCCGAGCGCCAGGACGAGGGCGGTGCAGCCGGTGAGCAGGGTGGTACGTCGTCGCATCATCGTTGATGTCCCTTCGGGGATGGGGAAACTGACGGAAAACTCAGTGGGTTCGGGACTCGGTCCCGTCGCTCGTCCACCAGGCCGCGGTGGAGCCGGGCAGGACGCCGGCCGGGCAGGGGCCGCTCGACAGCAGCGGGGTGCCGGAGACCGGCGCGGGGGTGGGAGCCGTACCGAAGTTGACGGCGCAGACGAGGCCGTCACCGCGCACGAAGGCCAGGACACCGGGCGGGCTGTCGAGCCAGCGCAGCGTGCCCTCGCCCAACTGGGGCATTCCGGCGCGCAGTTGGAGGCCGTCGCGGTACAGGTGCCAGAAGGAGCGGGTGTCGGCGAGGGCGCGGTCGGTGGCGTACTCGGCGAAGTACTCCGGCTGCGGCAGCCACGGCTTGGCGCTCTCCGCGCCGGAGGTGAAGCCGAACGGAGACGCCTGCCCCGACCACGGCAGCGGCACCCGGCAGCCGTCACGTATACGGGCCCGGCTGCCGGTGCGGCGGAAGATCGGGTCGGTGAGCACGTCGTCGGGAAGGTCGACGACCTCGGGCAGGCCCAGCTCCTCGCCCTGGTAGATGTACGCGGCTCCGGGCAGCGCCAGCATCAGCAGCGCGGCGGCGCGGGCGCGGGCGGCGCCGAGGCCGCTACCCTCGGGCGCGGGCTCGCCGTAGCGGGTGACGGTGCGGACCTGGTCGTGGTTGTTGAGGACCCAGGTGACCGTGGAGCCCGTGCCGGCTATGTCCTGCATGGCCTCGGAGATGACCTTGCGGAAGGCGTCGGCCTCCCAGGGGGCACTGAGCAGGTCGAAGAAGAACGCCTGGTGGAGTTCGTCGGAGCGGACGTACAGGGCGTGCTCGCGGGCGGTCGGCACGGACACCTCGCCGACGAGGAGGCGCTCACGGCCGTCGCGGGCGGTGTACTCCTCGCATATGGAGCGCCACTGGCGCCACACCGCGTGCACCTCGGGCTGGTTCCAGGCGAGCGGGTTGACCGAGTCGCGGGTGCGGGCGTCGGCCTCCGGGTCGTCGGAGTCGGGCAGCTCCGGGTGCTTGAAGAGTCCGGCGGCGACGTCGATGCGGAAGCCGTCGACACCCCGGTCCAGCCAGAAGCGCAGGATCCGGTCGAACTCGGCGCCGACCTCCGGGTTGCGCCAGTTCCAGTCGGGCTGCTCGGGCGTGAACATGTGCAGGTACCACTGACCGGCCTGCCCGTCCGCCTCGGTCACCCGGCTCCACGCCGGGCCGCCGAACATCGCGTGCCAGTTGTTGGGCGGCTCGGACCCTTCGGGGCCACGGCCGTCGGCGAAGTGGAAGCGGGCGCGGGCCGCGCTGCCGGGCTCGGCCGTCAGCGCCTCCTCGAACCACCGGTGCTCGCCGGAGCAGTGGTTGGGGACGATGTCGAGCAGCACCTTGATGCCGAGTCGGCGTGCCGCCGCGACCAGCAGGTCGAACTCGGCGAGGTCGCCGAAGAGCGGGTCGACGTCGCAGTAGTCGGCCACGTCGTAGCCGTGGTCGGCCTGCGGGGAGGGATAGAAGGGGCTCAGCCAGATTCCGTCGACCCCGAGCTTCTTGAGGTACGGCAGCCCCGCCCTGACCCCGGCGAGGTCACCGACACCGTCGCCGGTGCTGTCGAGGAAACTGCGGACGTAGACCTGGTAGATCACCGCGTCACGCCACCAGTGGTACTTACTCAGCATGCATGCATGTTAAGTAGCCGTGTCAGGAGGGTGTCAATGAACTGGACGCAAGCTACCGAACAGTTGACCTCGAAAACCCGGACAGAACGGGACAAGATGTAGAGGGATGAGATGCTGCCGTTACCTAACAGGTAACTACTCAGCGAGCGATGGCGTCGAGCTCGCGCGCCAGCCGTCGCACGGCGGCCTCGGGCGTCTCGCGCCCGGTCATCGCATCGTGTACGACTGCCTGCACCACCAGGCTCACCTGGTCGTAGCGCGGGCTCTTGGGGCGCGGCGCGGCCGTGAGCACGCTCTCGCGCAGGGTCGGCAGATACGGGAACTCCCGGATCAGCTCCGGATCCTCATAGAGGTCGGCCCGTACGGGCGGCAGCGCGCCGCGCGTGAGGACCTGCCGTTGAACGCGCTCGCTGGTCAGATACGCCAGCAGCCGCGCGGCCGAGTCGGGGTGCTCGGTGTGCGCGCCGACGGCCAGGTTGGAGCCGCCCAGCACGCTGGTCCCGGGTCCGTCCGGCCCCGGCAGCGGCACGGCGCCGATCTTC
This sequence comes from Streptomyces sp. NBC_01092, assembly GCF_045039535.1. NCBI lineage: Bacteria > Bacillati > Actinomycetota > Actinomycetes > Kitasatosporales > Streptomycetaceae > Streptomyces > Streptomyces sp. NBC_01092. The sequence goes on from NZ_CP108659.1 coordinate 2,767,115, forward strand.
CCGGCGACCGGCGAGCCCTTGGCCGACGCGCCGACATAGGCGTACGGCCAGTTACGGAGGAACAGCAGGCGCCCGTCCTGGAAGGCCTGCTTGGACTCCTCCTCCTTGTAGGTGAGCGCCTGCTTCGGGATCCAGCCCTCGCGCACGCCCCTGGCGAGGAAGTCGATGCCGTCGCGGGCCGCCATCGAGTTCACGGTGACGCGTTCGCCCTCGTCGCCGAGGATCGAGCCGCCCGCGGAGTAGACGGCCTCGGCGGCATTGACGGTGAGGCCCTCGTACGGCAGGAACTGGCCCGCGTAGCCGTCGAGGCCGTACTCGGGCGCGACCGTCTTCGCGGCCCGTTCCAGTTCGGCCCAGGTGCGCGGCGGGTCGAGGCCCTCCTTGGCGAGGATGTCCTTGCGATACAGGAGGAGGCCGGCGTTGGTGACGTACGGGACCGCGTACAGCTGTCCGTCGTAGGTCGCCGTGTCCACGACCGGTGGCAGGAAGGTGTCCAGCGGGAAGCGGTCGCGCGCGAGCGGACGGATCCAGCCGTGCGCGGCGAACTCCGAGGTCCAGCTGACGTCGATGTTGAGGATGTCGAAGCGGCCGCGCTCGCCGCCGCGCAGGTCGGTGGTCATCTGCGCGTGGGTCTCGTCGGCGGAGTCGGGCAGCTCGACGAGAGTGACCTTCTCGTCGGGGTGAGTGCGGTTCCAGCCCTCCAGCACGGAGCCGAGATAGCCGGTGAGGTCTCCTGCGGTGGCGAGGGTCAGTGGTCCCCTGCCACCCGCGGGACCCTCGTCGGCACGGGCGCCGGAGGCGGCGTAGCCGGTCAGGATCACGACGAGGACGAGAAGGCCCCTACCGGCGGCGTGGATCCACCGCATAGGTTCCTCCCTGTACACCTGGCACCGGGCGTCTTCGCCCGGGGAACAGAGGCCATGTATACCTGTTAGGTATGCGCGATACTAGGGCCTGCGGCACATTAACTCGGGAGCGGGAGGAGAGCACGAGTGCGGCTGCCCCTCCTGGCCCTGCTGGCGCGCGGCCCGGCGCATGGTTACGAGCTCAAGCAGGACCTTGAGGTACTGCTGGGCTCCGCGTACCCTCAGCCGAACGTCGGCCAGATCTATGTGACCCTCGGCCGCCTCGAGAAATCGGGACTGATAGAGGGCGAGGACGTCGAGCAGTCGAGCCGGCCCAACAAGAAGGTCTACCACCTCACCGACGCCGGGCGTGAGGCGCTGCGCGCCTGGTTCGAGGACACCGAGGACGAGCCTCGGGTGCGGGACGAGTTCTTCATGAAACTGGCTCTCGCCCCGCAGACCGGTCTCGTCGACCAGATCGCCCTGATCAACAAACAGCGGCGTCAGTACCTGAACACCATGCGTCAACTGTCGAAGCTGGCCGCCGCCGAAGACCGGGACAACCGCATCGCCCATCTGTTGATCGAGGGCGCGATGCTGCACCTTCAGGCCGACCTCGACTGGCTGGAGCGGTGCCAGGAAGAGCTGGAGGAGCTGGAGTGAGCGACGATTCCACTCCTGGGCTGCGCGCCGAGAGTCCTGTGCCGGATGCACAGAACCCTGCGCTGCGTGCGGAGGGCCTGGTCAAGACGCACTACGGCGAGGGCGCTCCGGCGCATGCCGTGCGGGGCGTGGATCTTTCCGTCCGGCGGGGCGAGTTCGTGGCCGTCACCGGTCCGTCCGGCGCCGGCAAGTCGACCTTGCTGCATCTGCTGGGCGGGCTGCAGCGGCCGGACGGCGGGAGCATCTGGCTGGACGGCGAGTGCGCGGACCGGTGGAGCGAGGCCCGCTGGTCGGTGGAGCGCAGGAAGCGCATCGGGATCGTCTTCCAGTTCTTCAACCTGGTCTCCAACCTGTCCGTCGCCGACAATGTCGAGCTGCCCGCCCTGCTGGCCGGCGTCCCGCCGAAGCGGGCCCGCGCCGAGCGCACGGAGCTGCTGGCCGAGCTGGGCATCGCGGGCAAGGAGCGCAGCATGCCGGGCGAGCTGTCGGGCGGTGAGCAGCAGCGGGTCGCGCTGGCGCGGGCGCTGGTGAACCGGCCGCCGCTGCTGCTGGCCGACGAACCCGCCGGCAGCCTGGACAGCAAGGGCACCCGCGAGGTGATGCGGCTGCTGTCCCGGTTCCATCAGCGGGGCCAGACGATCGTGCTGGTCACGCATGACGCCCGGCTGGCGAGCTCCGCGGACCGGGTGATCAGCTTCTTCGACGGCCGGATAGCCGACGACGCCGAACTGGACGGCGGCCTGCCGCCGCGCCGGGCGGGGACCTCGGGTGTGCTGGAACTCAGGGACTGAGATGCGGCTCCACGACGATCCCTGGAAGGGCTGAGCCGGATGCGAGCCACTCTGCGCTGGGCGCACTCCGATCTGCGTACGCACCGCGGCGAAGCGCTGTTCCTCGTGCTGGCCACGGCCGGCATCGTCGTCTCGCTGCTGCTGGCCACGGCCCTGTTCGGCTATGCCACCAACCCCTGGCAGCGCGTCTTCACGGGGGCGCGCGGCGCCCATGTCTGGCTGCACACCGGCGCCTCGGCCGACACCGGAAAGCTGGCCGGCCTCGACGGCGTCGAGTCCGTCGCGGGCCCCTACCCCACCGCCTCCACCACGCTCGCCTCCCGGGGCACGCGTGCCTCGGTCGAACTGCGCGGCACCCCCGAGCGCCCCGCCGTCGCCCGCCCGCTGCTCACCTCCGGCCACTGGCTGGACCCCGCGAACCCCGACGGCGTGGTGTTGGAGAGCCGACTGGCCCGCGCTCTGCTGGCCGCCCCCGGCGACACCCTCACCCTGCCCGGCACCGGCCGGACCCTCACCGTCCTCGGCATCGCCGACAGCGCCGAGCCGCGCTACCGGGCGGGCGAACAGGCGGGTCTCGTCTGGGCACCGCCGGCCGCCGTGCGGAACACGGGCGGCCAGGTGATCGGGCTGCGTCTGACCAACCCCGACGACACGGACTACGCCGTCCAGCGCGCCGTCACCGTGCTGGGCTCCGGCGCGGTCAGCGAAGTCTCCACCTGGAAGCAGGCCCGCGCCGAGGCCCAGGGCGACAACCGGCTGCTCGGGCAGGTGCTGGGGCTGTTCGGTCTTGGTGCGCTGGTCGCTGCCGGGCTGGCGGTGCACGGGGCGATCGGCACCCGGATCCGCGGCCATCTGCGGGACATCTCGGTGCTGAAGGCGATCGGCTTCACCCCGGGCCAGGTGGTCCGCGTCTTCCTGCTCCAGCACCTCGCCTACGCGCTGCTGGGTGCCGTGGCCGCCGCGACCGTCATCCAGGCCCTGGGCAGCCTGATCCCGGGGCGGCTCGGGGACGCGGTCGGGGTGTGGCAGGGGCTGCCGGGACACACGGTGGCGCTGTTCGCGGTGCCGGTCGGTGCGGTGCTGTTCATCGGGGCTACCACGGGTCTCGCGGCCTGGCGGGCGGGGCGGGTGCCGCCGGTGCCCGTGCCGCGGCGTGCGGCTCCGCTCGGGGGGCGGCTGTCGGGTGCGGCCCGGCAGGCGCTCGGGCTGCGGCTGCCGCCCGCGCTGGTGCTGGGCTGGCACCGGGCGTTCACCCGGCGGCTGCGGTCGCCGGCCACGGTCGCGCGCCTCGCTCTGCCGCTGCTGCTGATCGTGGTGGCGATGAGCGCGTGGACCACCATCGACCGCTTCGACAGCCGCCCCGAGCAGATCGGCCTGCCGACCGCGCTCACGGTCCACGCCGCCGATCTCACCGACCCCGACGCGCGCACCCTCCTGGAACGCGACCCGCAGGTCGCCGCCGCCTATCCGGGCGTCGAGGTGGCCGCCCTGGTCCCGGGCCAGACGGCCACGATCGCCCTGCGCGGCCTCGGCACCCACCAGGACCCCTACCCGTACGCCCTGGCCGAGGGCCGCACCGCGCTGGGCCGCGACGAGGCGGTCGCCGGGCAGGGGCTGCTGGAGCTGCTGGACGTCAAGGTCGGCGACTGGGTGCGGATGACGGTCGGCGACCAGCCGCAGATCCTGCACATCGTGGGCCGCAGCATCGAGCCGGAGAACGCCGGCCGGGTCATCTCCACCTCCCTCGACACCCTGCGCGAGAACGACCCCGGCCTCGGCCCCACCCTCTACGAGCTGCGGCTGCGCCCCGGCGCGGACCCGGCCGAGGTCGCCGACCGGCTGGCCGACGCCGGGCAGGGACGTCTGGACGTGCACGCCGTACCGAACCCCGCCGACGGGCTGTCTCCCCTGCGCGGAGTCGTCGTGGGCCTGATCGCCGTGCTGGCCCTGATCGGGCTCATCGAGCTGCTGACCGCGATCGGCGGCACCGTCCGCGAGGGCGAGCGCGACCTGCTGGCCCTGAAGGCCATCGGCCTCTCCCCACGGCAGATCACCGCGATCACGGTCACGTCCACCGCCTTCACCGCCCTGGCCGCGGTCGTCATCGGCACGGCCGTGGGCGTACCCCTCGGGCACTGGCTGATCGACTCCCAGGGCAGATCGAGCGGCATCGGCGCGGGGATCGCCCAGGGTCCGCCCGCGGTTCTCCTGCTGTTGCTCGGCACGGCGGCCGTCACCGGCGCGGCCGCCCTCGCCGCGGTCCCGGCGTCCCGCGCGGCCCGCCGCCGCCTCGCGGACACTCTGAGCGCGGCCGCCTGACCGACGCCGCCTGAGCGACGCCGACGGGGCCGCCCGGTTCCGCGAGGTCAGCCGCCGTAGGGCCCTGGGCCCTGGGGTTGCTGCGGGTTGTACGGAGGCGGGGCCGGCGGGTTGTACGGCGGCTGCGGGGCGTACGGGTTCTGCGGGCCCGGCGCGTAGCGGTAGTACGGGTTGCCCTGCGGCGGCACGAAGCCGTTCGGTGCGTGCGGCGGTGGCGGCGGGGTCGTGGGCGGCGCCGGTGTGGGTGTCGGCACCGGCGGCAGGGTGGCCGGATGATCCGCCAGTCGGATGCCGTACCGGCTCTTCAGGCGGCCCATCTCCAGCAGGGCGATCGTCGTGACCGTCACCGGGGCGCCCAGGATGAAGAAGACGCCCATGGCGAGGCCGAGCCCGTGCAGGTCACCGGTGATGAGATCGGGGATGGCCATGAGCCAGGTCGTCACCGTGGCCAGCAGCGGCGGCAGACAGCGGTGCACGACCGCGGTGCCGAAGAAGTTCCCCGAGATCCGGTAGGCACCGGCGATCACGAAGACCGCCATCCAGAGCCCCACGAAGCTGAACAGCAGGCCACCGAGTGTCCCGAGGGAGCCGGCCATTTGGAAGATCAGCACCGTCCCGAGCGCCGAGCCGATGAACAGCAGCAGCAACTTCAGCGACCTGACCAGCGGCTCCTTCAGCTGCCCCACCGTGCCGGCGCCGGAGCGCTGCCACAGGTAGAGCATCACGCCGACCGTGAGCGGTGTGATGAACAGCAGGACCAGACTGGCGGTCGCCGCGTTGTCCAGCATCTCGTCGAAGGCGAACCCGCCCTCGACGAAGGTGTAGACACCGAACGCCGCGACCCCGCCGGCGATGACCCGCACGCGCTTGAGGGCGTCCACCGAAGGATCCAGCGACTGAGGGATCCAGGTCGGGTGGAACACCGCCCGCGCCACGTGATGAGGCTTCAGGAACGACCGGGCGGTCAGCGTGCCGCCGGTCCAACTCCCTTGTGGGTACGTCAACTTGCACTCCCCCGAGTGATCGTTGTCATGATCAGCGAGGGATTCTACGGGAAGCGGACGGCCACGCGCCGCCCGCTTTCCGCATCAGCTCGTCACTACCGGCCGCGCAGCTCGCGGTACTTGGCGACGAGCGCCTTCGTCGACGCGTCCAGCCCCGGCACCGAGCCCGCCGCGGCAGCGGCTGATGTAAACGTCTCGGTCAGCGCGGGCTCGACCCGCTTGGCGAGGACCTTGCCGAGCTCCACTCCCCACTGGTCGAAGGAGTCGATGTTCCACACCGCGCCCTGCACGAACACCTTGTGCTCGTACAGCGCGATCAACTGGCCCAGCACGGACGGCGTCAGCTCGCGCGCGAGGATCGTGGTCGTCGGGTGGTCGCCCTTGAACGTCTTGTGGGTCACCAGCTCCTCCGGCACCCCCTCGGCACGGACCTCCTCCGGCGTCTTGCCGAACGCCAGCGCCTGCGTCTGCGCGAAGAAGTTCGCCATCAACAGGTCGTGCTGCGCCTTGAGTTCGTCGCTCATCTCGGCGACCGGCTCGGCGAAGCCGATGAAGTCCGCCGGGATCAGCTTGGTGCCCTGGTGGATCAGCTGGTAGTACGCGTGCTGCCCGTTGGTGCCCGGCGTGCCCCACACCACCGGCCCGGTCTGCCAGTCGACCTCGCGCCCGTCCCGGCCGACGTACTTGCCGTTGGACTCCATGTCCAGCTGCTGGAGATACGCGGTGAACTTGGACAGGTAGTGGCTGTACGGCAGCACCGCGTGCGACTGGGCGTCGTGGAAGTTGCCGTACCAGATGCCCAGCAGGCCGAGCAGCAGCGGCACGTTGGCCTCGGCGGGCGCGGTGCGGAAGTGCTCGTCGACCGTCCGGAAACCGTCGAGCATCTCCCGGAAGCGGTCCGGGCCGATGGCGATCATCAGCGACAGGCCGATCGCCGAGTCGCAGGAGTAGCGTCCGCCGACCCAGTCCCAGAACTCGAACATGTTGACCGGGTCGATGCCGAAGTCCGTCACCTTCTCGGCGTTCGTCGACAAAGCGACGAAGTGCTTGGCGACGGCCTCCGGCCCGGCCTTCAGCTCGCCCAGCAGCCAGTTGCGCGCGGACGTGGCGTTGGTGATCGTCTCGATCGTGGTGAACGTCTTCGACGCGATGACGAACAACGTCTCGGCCGCGTCCAGGTCGCGGGTGGCCTCGTGAAGGTCGGCCCCGTCGACGTTCGACACGAAGCGGACGGTGAGGTCGCGGTCGGTGAAGCTGCGCAGCACCTCGTACGCCATCGCCGGGCCGAGGTCGGAGCCGCCGATGCCGACGTTGACCACGGTCTTGATCCGCTTGCCGGTGTGGCCGGTCCAGGCGCCGGAGCGGACCCGCTCGGCGAAGTCGGCCATCTTGTCGAGAACGGCGTGCACCCCGGGGACGACGTTCTCCCCGTCGACCTCGATCACCGCCTCGCGCGGGGCCCGCAGCGCGGTGTGCAGGACGGCGCGGTCCTCGGTGGTGTTGATCTTCTCGCCGCGGAACATGGCGTCCCGCAGCCCGAACACGTCCGTCGCGGCGGCCAGCTCGCGCAGCAGCCGCAGCGTCTCGTCGGTGACCAGGTGCTTGGAGTAGTCGATGTGCAGGTCGCCGACCTGGAGGGTGTAGCCCGAGCCGCGCCCCGGCTCGGCGGCGAACAGCTCCCGCAGCCGCACTTCGCCGAGCTCCTCGCGGTGCTTGGCCAGCGCGGTCCACTCGGGCGTCTGGTTGAGCCTGGTACGGCCGTCTGCGTTCATGTCCGACTTCAGCCTTCTTTCGTGCCTGTCCCAGCTGTTCCAACCTAATTGATCAGCGCGGGACGCGAGCTGTCCTGTCGTCGTCGTCCGGCGCAACAACAGGTACGTCCGTCTTGCCCGCGGGTATCAGCGCGGCGAGGGCCAGCACGAAAAAGGCCGCTGTGAGCAAGGGCGGGGTGTTCAGGCCCCAGGCGGTGGCGACGCCGCCGCCTAGCAGGGCGCCGAGCGGCACCCCGGCGAAGGCCAGGGTCCGGAAGGCCGAGGCGACCCGGCCCAGCAGCTCGACGGGGCTGCGCTGCTGCATGAGCGTCGTCGTGTTGACGTTCCACACCATGCCCATGAAGCCGAAGACGACCAGCGCCGCCACCAGCACGGCCAGGCTGCGCACGGTGCCCATGACGATCAGCGCCCCGGTCTGCACGGCGCCCGCGATCAGCACGGCCCGCACCCGGCCCAGCCCCCGCACGATCCGGCCGTTCGCCACTCCCCCGGCCAGCCCGCCGACGGTGAACGCGGCACCCGCCGCCGCGTACCCCGCGGCGCCGGCGCCCAGCCACCCGGTCACCAGGACGACCAGGGTGGCGAGCTGGGCGCCCATGCCGATGTTGCACAGGGCGGTGGCGGCGCACAGGCCTCTCAGGGCCCGGTCGTGCCACAGGGTGCGCAGTCCTTGCGCGATCTCCCGGCGCAGGGTGCTGCCCGCCACGGCCGGCCCCCGCTCGGGCGCCCCGGTCCGCAGCGAGGCGACCAGCGCGGCGGCGACCAGGAAGGTCGCGGCGTCAGCGGCGAAGGGGGCGGCGCCCCCCGCGGCCAGCAGCACCGGCACGATCGGGCCGCCCACCAGTCCGCCCGCGATGCGCTGCCCGGTCATCAGCCGGGCGTTCGCGCTGCCGAGCGCGTCACGGCCCACCAGGGCGGGAAGCAGGGCCGTGGCGGCGTTGTCGAACAGGGTCTGGAGCGCGGTCAGGGTGAAGGCGAGCGCGATGAGCAGGCCGATCGAGGCGTGCCCCAGCGCCACGACCACGGCAAACGCGCCGACCAGCAGTGCCCGTAACGCGTCCACCGTCCACATGGCGCGCCGCTGGTCCACCCGGTCGGCGACGGCGCCGCCGAGCAGCCCGAAGATGATCCACGGCAGATAGCCGCAGGCGGTGACCGTGGCGATCAGCAGCGGCCGGTCCGTCAGCGTCACGGCGAGGAGCGGCAGGGCAGCCGTACGCAGGGAGTCTCCGAAGCTGGAGAGCACGGCGGCGCTCCACAGCCGTCCGAATCCACCGCGCCATGCCGGGGCACGCCCGCCCACCGTCTCAGCCGTCGCCACGGCTCCCCCTCCCGGTCCGTCGATACGAAAGATCGATACAAGAACCGTAGAGGGCGCCACTGACAATCGGCCCCGGAGCGGGATCCGGGCAGCGCGTCGGACAGGTCCGGCCGAGCGCCCATGGGCACCCGGCCGGTCCTCAATTCCTAGATCTCGCCCCGCAGTTTGGCGAGCGCCTCGGCGAGGATCGCCTCGCCGTCCGCGTCACTGCGCCGCTCCCGTACATACGCGAGGTGCGTCTTGTAGGGCTCGGTGCGCGGCGGGTCCGGCGGGTTGTCCCGGTCCTGTCCGGCGGGAAAGCCGCAGCGCGGGCAGTCCCAGGTTTCGGGAACCTGCGCGTCGCTGGCGAAGCTGGGCTGCGTTTCGTGCCCGTTGGAGCACCAGAAGGAGATGCGCAGCCGGGGCGCGGACTCGCCCCGCTCGGCCTCGCCCATCGGCCCCGCCCCGACCCGGCTTCCTCGGATCGCGTTGCCACTTGCCACGGTCGTAACTCCCTGCGTGATGGTGCCGCAAAGCGAGTCGGCGTTTCGCTTCGCTGCGAGCGCCTCAGTCTACGTAAGGCCCAACGCGCGTCCAGTGATTGGAGTTACATAGCCCCACACCAAGACGCAAGCCCCATGATAGGCCGCGCTCAGCTGCGCGTACCGAACATGGGGCCTTACGTATGGATTGTGCGTGCCGGTCAGTTGTTGACCTTCATCAGGATGCCGAGCACGACAATGCACGCGAACCACAGCAAACCGACCACGATGGTGATCCGGTCGAGGTTGCGCTCGGCGACCGAGGAGCCGCCGACGGACGACTGCATGCCGCCACCGAACATGTCGGAGAGACCGCCGCCCTTGCCCTTGTGCATCAGCACCAGCAGCATCATCAGCCCGCTGAAGACGAGCAGGGCGATCGAGAACCCCATAACCACGGCTGGACCAACTTCCTCGGATCTGGATGGACGACAGGGGCACAGCCACAGGGCTGTGCCCCCGCAAGGGTACGACGTTCCGCGCTTAGCGCATACTCACTGGTCGCGGAACCGTACGATCTTGACGAACTCGTCGGCGTCCAGCGAGGCGCCGCCGACCAGGGCGCCGTCGATGTCGGCCTGCGCCATGATCTCGGCGACGTTGCCCGACTTCACGGAGCCGCCGTACTGGATGCGCACCTTGTCGGCCAGCTCCTGCGAGTACAGCTCGGCGACCTTGCCACGGATCGCGGCACAGACCTCCTGGGCGTCCTCGGCGCCGCAGACCTTGCCGGTGCCGATGGCCCACACGGGCTCGTAGGCGATCACGACGGTCTCGGCCTGCTCGGCCGGGAGGTCCTTCAGACCGCCCTCGACCTGGGTGAGGGTGTGGGTGACGTGGTTGCCCGCCTCGCGGACCTCCAGCTCCTCACCGACGCACATGATCGGGGTGAGGCCGTGCTTGTAGGCGGCCTTGACCTTGGCGCCCACGATCTCGTCGGTCTCCGCGTGGTACTGGCGGCGCTCGGAGTGGCCGATCGCCACGTACGTGCACTTCAGCTTGGCCAGCATCGGGCCGGAGATCTCGCCGGTGTAGGCACCGGAGTCGTGCGCCGAGATGTCCTGGGCGCCGTACTTGATCTTCAGCTTGTCGCCGTCGACCAGGGTCTGCACGGAGCGCAGGTCGGTGAAGGGCGGCAGGACGGCGACCTCGACGGCGTCGTAGTCCTTGTCGGCCAGGGCGAAGGCGAGCTTCTGGACGTGCGCGATGGCCTCGAGGTGGTTGAGGTTCATCTTCCAGTTGCCCGCCATCAGCGGCGTGCGCGTGCTCATTAAGGTCAGTCCTCCAGTGCGGCGAGGCCGGGGAGCGTCTTGCCCTCGAGGTATTCGAGGGAGGCGCCGCCACCGGTCGAGATGTGGCCGAATGCCGTCTCGTCGAAGCCCAGGGTGCGGACGGCCGCGGCGGAGTCGCCACCGCCGACCACGGTGAAGCCCTTGGACTCGACGAGGGCCTGGGCGACCGCCTTGGTGCCCTCGGCGTAGTCGGGGTGCTCGAAGACGCCCATGGGGCCGTTCCAGAAGACGGTGCCGGCGTCGGCGAGCTTCGAGGCGTACAGCTTGCGGGTCTCCGGACCGATGTCCAGGCCCTCCTGGTCGGCGGGGATGGCGTCCGCGGCGACGGTCGTGGGGTTGGCCGGGGCCTTGGTCTTCAGGTCCGGGAACTCGCCGGCGACCAGGACGTCGACCGGCAGGACGATTTCGACGCCGTTCTTCTCGGCGCGCTCCATGTACTCGGTGACGGCCGGGATCTGGTCCGCCTGGAGGAGGGAGATGCCGACCTCGTAGCCCTTGGCCTTGAGGAAGGTGTACGCCATGCCGCCGCCGATGAGCAGCCGGTCGGCCTTGGCGAGCAGCTGGTCGATGACGGCGAGCTTGTCGGAGACCTTGGCGCCGCCGAGAGCGACGACGTACGGCCGCTTGACGTCCTCGGTGAGCTTCTTCAGGACGGCGACCTCGTTCGCGATGAGGTAGCCGGCGTAGTGCGGCAGCTTGGCCGGGAGGTCGTACACGGACGCGTGCTTGCGGTGCACCGCACCGAAGCCGTCACCGACGTAGACGTCGGCGAGGGCGGCCAGCTGGTCGGCGAAGGCGGCGCGTTCGGCGTCGTCCTTGCTCGTCTCGCCTGCGTTGAAGCGGAGGTTCTCGATGACCGCGACCTGGCCGTCGGAGAGGCCGGCGACGACGGCCTGGGCGGACTCGCCGACCGTGTCGGTCGCGAACGCCACCTCGGCGCCGAGGAGTTCACCGAGGCGCGCGGCGGCGGAGGCCAGGGAGAAGGCGGGGTCCGGGGCGCCCTTGGGGCGGCCCAGGTGCGAGGCGACGACCACGCGTGCGCCCGCCTCGGCCAGGGCCTTGACGGTGGGCAGCACGGCGCGGATGCGGCCGTCGTCGGTGATGGTGGTGCCGTCCAGCGGCACGTTCAGGTCGGCGCGGACGAAGACCCGCCGGCCCGCGACTCCTTCGGCGAGGAGTTCGTCGATCGTCTTCATGGAAGGGGACTCCCGAGGAGGGTTCGTGATGCTCGGATCGCCAGTGATCCTAAGAGGGCTGGTCTGCACGTGAGTCAGGGCCCGGGCGGCGCGTCCCTGCGCCGCCCGAGCCCTGCCCTCACATCAAGGTGCTGCTCTGCCGATCAGAGCTGGTTGCCGACGAAGACCGTCAGGTCGACGAGGCGGTTGGAGTAGCCCCACTCGTTGTCGTACCAGCCGAGGATCTTCACCGAGTTGCCCTCCTGGACCATGGTCAGGGAGGAGTCGAAGGTGCAGGAGGCCGGGTCGCTGACGATGTCCGAGGAGACGATCGGGTCCTCGGTGTACGACAGGTAGCCCGCCAGGTCGCCGTCCTCGGAGGCCTTCTTGAACGCGGCGTTGACCTCGTCCTTGGTGACCTCGCGCTGGAGCGTCACGACCAGGTCGGTGGCCGAGCCGGTCGGGACCGGAACGCGCATCGCGATGCCGTCGAGCTTGCCCTTGAGCTGCGGGAGGACCAGGGCGGTGGCCTTCGCGGCGCCCGTCGTGGTCGGGATGATGTTCTCGGCGGCGGCGCGGGCGCGACGCAGGTCCGAGTGCGGGAAGTCCAGGATGCGCTGGTCGTTCGTGTACGCGTGGACCGTCGTCATCAGACCCTTGACGATGCCGAAGTTCTCGTCCAGAACCTTGGCCATCGGCGCCACACAGTTGGTGGTGCAGGAGGCGTTGGAGATGACGTGGTGGTTCGCCGGGTCGTACTTGTCCTGGTTGACGCCCATCACGATGGTGATGTCCTCGTCCTTGGCCGGAGCCGAGATGAGGACCTTCTTGGCGCCGCCGGCGATGTGCTTGGCGGCGTCGGCCTTCTTCGTGAAGATGCCGGTGGACTCGATGACGATGTCGACGCCCAGCTCGCCCCACGGGATGTCGGCGGGGTTGCGCTCGGAGAGGACCTTGATGGTGTGGCCGTCGACCGTGATGGTGTCGGCGGTGTGGGTGACCTCGTGCTTGAGGCGGCCCAGAATCGTGTCGTACTTCAGCAGGTGAGCGGTGGTCGCGGTGTCACCCAGGTCGTTGACAGCCACGATCTCGATGTCTGCACCCTGCTCCAGCAGCGCGCGGAAGTAGTTGCGACCGATACGACCGAAGCCGTTGATGCCTACGCGGATCGTCACGAACCGATCTCCTCGTTGGTACGCCGGCCATGCGGTGCCGGCGAGCTCTATTTGGGATGTCCCCGACCGCCTACGACCCTACCTCCCTGAAGCCTCCGTGGTGACATCCAGATGCCTCATACACGGCGAGGCGGTCCGTACCCGCCAGTAGGGGTACGGACCGCCCCGCCCGCAAGCCCGGATCACTCGATTCGGTCACCGTGCGTTGTGCGGAGTTGACCTCGGCGTGTCACTCGTCAAGTGAGTCGAGGGCCTTTCCGATGAGCGCCGTACGGTCGGCCGCCGCGGCGACGTGTTCCAGGCCGAAGCCCAGCAACACCGTGTCGTCCGTGGTGATCGCGCCGTACGTCTGGAACAGCGCTCCGGTGCGCGCCCAGTCCTTGAGCACGGCCGGGCTGCCCGCGGGCGGTCCGGTCACGCTCCAGGCGCCGAGCGACGTCTCGAAGCCCTCGGTCTCGGTGGCCGCGCCGCCGACGACGAGCGAGGCCTGGTCGGCGAGGACGCCGCGACCGCCGAAGCCCGGGTCGGAGACATAGCTGATGGAGACCTCGACGGACTTGCCGGCGTAGGCGCTCAGGTCGAACTCGACCTGCTTCCAGCCTGCGGAGGCGCCGGTGAGGGCGTTCCACTGGCCGCTGGTGCCGGACGCGGTGCAGCCGGCGGCCGACTGCGTCAGGTAGTGCCCCAGCCAGGGGTGCTCGGCCATGTAGAAGCCGGCCTCGCACTCCGCCGGCACGGTGTTGCTGCTCGCGCCACCCTTCTCGGGGAGTGTCGTCCAGTCCTCGGCCCCGGTGGTGTGGGCCTCGATCAGGACATTGTCGTAGCCGGGCTCGACGTCCCACAGCAACTGGCTGCGCAATGTGGGCTGCTGCGCCGCGGTCACACCGGTCAGGTCGAGGGTCCTGGTGAGCCGCTTGTAGGCGTCGTCGGTGTGCACGGCGGCCGCCATCCATGAACCCGCGTAGGGACCGAACGGGTTGACCGTCCCGGCGAACTGGCCCGCGCCCGCGCTGGCGAACTGCGGATAGGTGCCGACGGACAGCTGGTCCGAGGTGACGCTGTAACTCCCCGCCTTGTCCAGCGGGTTGCCGGTGGCGTCGCCGAGTGCTCCGGTGAAGCCGCCGAGCTTGCCGGAGCCGGTGAAGCCGGTGGCGCCGGGGAGCGACGTACGGGTGTAGGCGCCCAGGTAGTACTGGCTGAAGTCGTTCGACAGGGTGCCCCCGCCGAGGTCGACGTTGCCACCGGCCTGCTCGCCCGCCTCCATCAGCTTGCCGCCCTCGTTGAGGAAGGCGCGCAGCTGGAGCTGGGTGGCGTTGCCCGGGACGTTCGCGCCGGTGTAGTGGACGACGGTGTCGAAGTGGCTCAGCACGCCGAGCGCGTCGGGCGCGCCCTGCGTGGCGACGTCCCAGACGATCGCCCTGTGGCCGTTGGCCTGGAGCGCGTCGACGTACTTCTGTGCGTGGGCGGCGGTGGCGCCTTCCTCGGCGACCACGAGCACGTCCGCACGCGGCCGCTCGGCCACGGTGTACGTGAAGTGCTCGCTGGAGACCTTCTTCCCGCTCCTGGTCTCGCCTGTGAACCACACCTCGACCTTGTCGCCCCGGCCGCCGTCGCGGACCTTGGCGCGGTACTGGTCGAAGTAGAGGTTGTCCTCACCGCCGTACGTCTCGCCGCCCTTCCATGCCCTGAGATCCACGTCGTGCGTACGGCCGCCGTTGACGCGGTACTTGAGCTCCTTGTCGCGCACGGACTTGCGTACGACGACGGAGACCTCCTGGTCAGCGCCGCGGGAGTACGACGTGGTGAACGGCGCCGGGGTGAAGTCGGCGGCCTTCAGGCCGACCGAGGACGACGGCTGGTCGGGGTGCACGGCGGTCTCGGCGACGGAGAGCGCGAACGGGACGTTCTTGGCGAACTCCTGCTGGATCAGCTTCTCGTCGTCCGGGAAGTTGAAGCCCGACTGGCAGTCGGCCGCGTTCCACTGGTCGTTCGGGTCGATGTTCGACGCGGTCTGGCAGGTCGACATCTCGGGCGTGAACATCGCGATGCCGTTGACGTTCGAGGCGTGTCCGTCCGCCTCGCCGTTGGTGGTGTACAGCTCCGAGGAGACCTGCGGGTGGTAGCCGGGGATCGCGGGGTTGTCCGGCGTGCCGGCGAGGGCCTTGTAGGCGACGTCGTCCGGGGTGTCGGTGGCGACCTGCCATCCGACGCCGTAGAGGATGAGCTCGGCCGCGGAGTGGTAGTTGATGCCGTAGTTGAAGCCGATGCGCCGCTCGAAGGCGTCCAGCGCCTTGGTCTCGGGCTCTGAGGCGGGGGACGCGCCGCGGTAGGTCTCGCTGGTGGGGTTGGGCGACGAACCCTCGTCGTCGTAGCCCCACTTGTAGGTGAAGTTGCGGTTGAGGTCGACGCCGTCACCGGTGCTGATGGTGCCGTCGGCGTTGATGTCCCGCAGGTTCTTGCGCCACAGACGGGTGGTGGAGTCCTTGAAGGTGTAGTCGTAGCCGTCGGGGTTGGCCGAGAGGACGAACCACAGCTCCGTCGAGTCGACGATCTTCTTGACGCGCTTGTCCGTCTTGTAGTTGTCCAGGTAGTAGTGCATCAGGCGCCGGGTCATCTCCGGCGTGATCCACTCGCGCGCGTGCTGGTTGGAGAGGTACAGGGCGGAGGGCTTGGCGCCGTCCTTGGTCTTCTTGGCGTTCTTGGTGAGCTTGAGGGCCAGGATGTCCTGGCCGTTGATCGTCTTGCCGATGGAGACGACCTTGGTGAGGCCGGGGTTCTCCTGCCCGGTCCGGACGATCTCCTCCTTGAGCCCCCCACTGCCGCTGTACGGGCGGTACACGCCCTCGGCAGCCTTGTCCGTACGCGCCTCCGCCTTCGCGGAGAGGTCGTGCTCGGTGAGCTCGACGCCCTGTTTCTCCAGCTTCTCGGCCTGTTTGTCGGTGAGGTAGACCTCGACGGTGGCCGTGCCCTTCTCGGGCGCCTGCTCACTGAGTTCGTGGCCGTCCTGACCGGCCGCCAGCAGCAGGGGTATCTGCTTGTCGGTGACCTCGGCCCGGAAGACCTTCACTTCATTCGGGTCGGTATCTTGTGAACTTCCCGGTTGTGCCTGGGCGATCGGTGCAATGCTCGCTCCGCCTATCAGGAGCGCACCGGCAGCGAGGATCGATCTCGCTCTGGGTCTCATGAACCCCCCTAGCAGTGTTTCGCCACGGCGGCGAATGACTGCCAGGCTCATGCCACTTCACGCTTCCGTCAAGAGTGCCGCAAAAACCGACAAATACCGGCGCCGACGTCCCAAGTGGACGTCGGCACCGAGCTGTTGACGATCTCCTACGTCATCCCGCGAGGTTGTCCGCCAGCTCCTCGGAGAGATTGGCCTCCGTGCCCGGGATACCGAGGTCCTGGGCCCGCTTGTCGGCCATGGCCAGCAGCCGGCGGATACGGCCGGCTACGGCGTCCTTCGTGAGCGGCGGGTCGGCGAGCGCACCCAGCTCCTCCAGGGACGCCTGCTTGTGCTCCATGCGCAGGCGCCCGGCGGCCGCGAGGTGCTCGGGGACCTCCTCGCCGAGAATCTCCAGGGCGCGCTGGACGCGGGCACCGGCGGCGACGGCCGCGCGGGCCGAGCGGCGGAGGTTGGCGTCGTCGAAGTTGGCGAGACGGTTCGCCGTGGCCCGGACCTCGCGGCGCATCCGGCGCTCCTCCCAGGCGAGCACGGACTCGTGCGCGCCGAGGCGGGTGAGCAGGGCGCCGATGGCGTCGCCGTCACGGACGACCACACGGTCGACCCCGCGCACCTCGCGGGCCTTCGCGGCGATCGACAGCCGGCGGGCGGCGCCCACCAGGGCGAGCGCGGCCTCGGGGCCCGGGCAGGTCACCTCGAGGGATGAGGAGCGGCCGGGCTCGGTGAGCGAGCCGTGTGCCAGGAAGGCGCCGCGCCAGGCGGCCTCGGCGTCACAGGTGGCCCCGGACACGACCTGCGGGGGCAGGCCACGGATCGGGCGGCCCCGCCCGTCGACCAGACCGGTCTGCCGGGCCAGCTGGTCACCGCCCGCGACCACCCGGACGACGTAACGCGAACCGCGGCGCAGCCCGCCCGGCGCCATCACGATCAGCTCGGAGCTGTGGCCGAAGATCTCCAGGATGTCCCGCTTGAGCCGACGGGCCGCCATCGCGGTGTCCAGCTCCGCCTCGATCACGATGCGCCCGCTCACCAGGTGGAGGCCGCCGGCGAACCGCAGAATGGCGGAGACCTCCGCCTTCCTGCAGCAGGTCCGGGTGACGGGGAGCCGGGAGATCTCATCCTTCACCGCTGCCGTCATCGCCATGGGCCGATCCTTCCATGCATCCGAAAAATACGGTCGTACGCGGCGGCGAGGAGCTCCGGGTCGTGCCGGGGCGTCCCGTCCGTCCGGGCCACCGGGGCCAGCTCGACCGCGGCACCGAGCCGCTTGGCGGCCTCGGTGAGCACTTCGCGGTCGGGCACGGCGGCCTCGTCGGCCAGCACCACGTCCAGGGCGAGTTTAGGGGCGTGTCGTCCCAAAACCTCCAAATGACGCTGCGGGGAGAAGCCCTCGGTTTCTCCGGGCTGCGGCGCGAGGTTCAGGGAGAGTACCCGGCGCGCCTTCGTCTCGGTGAGGGCGTCCAGGAGTTCCGGCACCAGCAGGTGCGGGATGACCGAGGAGAACCAGGACCCGGGGCCGAGCACCACCCAGTCCGCGTCCCGGACGGCGGCGACGGCCTCCGGGACGGCCGGCGGGTCGTGCGGCACGACGTGCACCGACTGCACCTCACCGGGGGTGAGGGCGACGTTGGCCTGCCCGCGGACGGTGTCGATGGCCTCGGGCCGGTCCGGGTCGTGGCCCTTGACCAGGGCCTGGAGCTCCAGGGGCACGGCGGACATGGGCAGCACCCGCCCGTGCGCGCCGAGCAGCTTGCCGACCAGGTCGAGGGCCTGGACGTGGTCGCCGAGCTGCTCCCACAGGGCGACGATCAGCAGATTGCCGACCGCGTGGTCGTGCAGGTCGCCCTGGGAGTGGAAGCGGTGCTGGATGACGCGGGCCCAGGTCTGGCCCCAGTCGTCGTCGCCGCACAGCGCGGCCAGCGCCTTGCGCAGGTCGCCGGGCGGCAGCACGCCCAGCTCGTCGCGCAGGCGCCCGCTGGAGCCGCCGTCGTCGGCCACGGTGACGACGGCGGTGAGGTCGCCGGTGATCCGGCGCAGCGCGGCCAGCGAGGCGGACAGGCCCATGCCGCCGCCGAGGGCGACGACCTTGGGCTGGGTGCCACGGCGGCGCGGCCGGGCGCCGCGGGCCTCGACCGGCCGGCTCGCCCGCGACTCGGGCATCGCGCGACGCAGCCGGCTCAGCCGCGGAGTACGTCCTGTCATTCCCGTCCCATGTCCCGGTGTACTACCACCGTCTCCACGCCCTGGGACGCGAGGCGGGCAGCGAGCTTTTCGGAGGTGGCGACCGAGCGGTGCTTGCCGCCCGTACAGCCGACCGCGATGGTCACGTACCGCTTGCCCTCTCGGCGGTATCCGGCCGCGATGAGCTGGAGCAGCTCGGCGTACTGGTCGAGGAACTCCTTCGCGCCGGGCTGGTTGAACACGAACGCCGCGACCTCCTCGTTGAGGCCGGTGAAGGGGCGCAGCTCCGGAACCCAGTGCGGATTGGGCAGGAAGCGCATGTCCACGACCAGGTCGGCGTCGACCGGGAGGCCGTACTTGAAGCCGAAGGACATGACCGTGGCCCGCAGCTCGGGCTCCTCCTCGCCGGCGAACTGGGCGTCCATCTTGGCCCGCAGCTCGTGCACGTTGAGGCTGGAGGTGTCGATCACCAGGTCGGCGTCGCCGCGCAGCTCGCGCAGCAGCTCACGCTCGGCGGCGATGCCGTCGACGATGCGGCCGTCGCCCTGGAGGGGGTGCGGGCGGCGCACCGACTCGAAGCGGCGCACCAGGGCGTCGTCGGAGGACTCCAGGAAGACGATCCGGCGGGTCACGCCGCGCGTGTCGAGGTCGGAGAGGGAGTCGCGGAGGTTGTCGAAGAAGCGCCGGCCTCGGACGTCGACGACCACCGCGATCCGCGCCACGTTGCCCTGGGAACGGGCACCGAGCTCCACCATGGTGGGGATCAGCGCGGGAGGGAGGTTGTCGACGACGAACCAGCCGAGGTCCTCCAGACATTTGGCCGCCGTCGAGCGGCCGGCTCCGGACATGCCGGAGATGATCACCAGCTCGGGGTTGGCCGGCTCGGGGACCGCTGTGTCGCTACCCGTACTCACCTGTGCTCCGTCGTCCTGGAGTGCGTCCTGCTGGGTGAGATCCTCGCCGGGTTCCTTGTGCGTTTCCTGGGCTTGCTGATCTCGCTCGCCTGTGGGTTGTGTGTGGTGCTCGCTCATCTCTCCTGCCCCCGTCGTTCGTCCGGGGCGCCCGCGGACACGGGCTCCCCCGAGGTCTCCGCCGTCGTTTCGGTTTCCTCGTCATCCATGATCTCTCCAGTCGCCGTGTTCACGGCGGGCGCGGCCGGGGCCGCCTGGGCGAATGTCGCGGCGATCGTCTCGGCCGTCTTGCGACCTATGCCGGGAACCTCGCAGATCTGGTCGATGGTCGCCGATCGCAGCTTCTTCACCGAGCCGAAGTGCTTGATCAGCGCCTGCTTGCGGGTCTCGCCGAGGCCGGGGACGTCGTCCAGTGGGCTCGACCGGAAGCGCTTGGCGCGCTTGCTGCGCTGGTAGGTGATCGCGAAGCGGTGGGCCTCGTCACGCACGCGTTGGAGAAGATACAGGCCTTCGCTGGTGCGGGGCAGCACGACCGGGTCGTCCTCGCCGGGCAGCCAGACCTCCTCCAGGCGCTTGGCGAGGCCGCAGACGGCGATGTCGTCGATACCGAGCTCGTCCAGGGCCCGCTGGGCGGCCGCGACCTGCGGCTGGCCACCGTCCACGACGACGAGCTGGGGCGGGTACGCGAAGCGCTTGGGTCGGCCTTCGTCGTCCTTGAGGCCGTTGGTGAGGGCATCGGGGGACGTGGTGGTGAGGGGGTCGGACGACGTGTCGGCGAGGCCGTTCTCACCGTCGGCCCACTCGCCCGTGCGCTCCTTCTCGGCGAGGTAGCGCTTGAAGCGGCGGGTGATCACCTCGTGCATGGAGCGGACGTCGTCCTGCCCCTCGAAACCCTTGATCTGGAAGCGGCGGTACTCGCTCTTACGGGCCAGGCCGTCCTCGAACACGACCATGGAGGCCACCACGTCGTCGCCCTGGAGGTGGGAGATGTCGTAGCACTCGACCCTGAGCGGGGCACTGTCCAGGTCGAGGGCGTCGGCGATCTCCTCCAGCGCGCGCGAGCGGGTGGTCAGGTCGGAGGCGCGCTTGGTCTTGTGCAGCACGAGCGCCTGCTGGGCGTTGCGCTCGACGGTCTCCATGAGGGCGCGCTTGTCGCCGCGCTGGGGAATGCGCAGCGAGACATTGGAGCCGCGGCGTCCCGACAGCCACTCCTGCACGGGCTCCAGCGGGTCGGGCAGGGCCGGGACCAGCACCTCCTTGGGCACCGCGTCCCCGGTCTCCTCGCCGTAGAGCTGCTGGAGGGCGTGCTCGACGAGGGCGCCGGTGGTGATCTCCTCGACCTTGTCGGTGACCCAGCCGCGCTGGCCGCGTACCCGTCCGCCGCGGACGTGGAAGATCTGCACGGCCGCCTCCAGCTCGTCCTCGGCGACGGCGATGAGGTCGGCGTCGGTCGCGTCGGCGAGCACGACCGCGTTCTTCTCCATGGCCTTCTTCAGGGCCTCGATGTCGTCACGCAGGCGGGCGGCCCGCTCGTACTCCATCTCATCGGCCGCCTCCACCATCTGCTGCTCAAGACGGCGCAGATAGGTGCCGGTGCGGCCGGTCATGAAGTCGCAGAACTCCTCCGCGAGTTCACGGTGGTCCTCCGCCGAGACGCGTCCCACGCAGGGGGCGGAGCACTTGCCGATGTAGCCGAGCAGGCAGGGGCGGCCGGTGCGGGAGGCGTTCTTGAACACGCCCGCCGAGCAGGTGCGGACCGGGAAGACGCGCAGGAGGAGGTCGACGGTGTCCCGGATCGCCCACGCGTGGGCGTACGGCCCGAAGTACCTGACGCCCTTCTTCTTGTGACCGCGCATCACCTGCACGCGCGGGTACTCCTCGTTCATCGTCACCGCGAGATAGGGGTAGCTCTTGTCGTCGCGGTACTTGACGTTGAACCGGGGGTCGTACTCCTTGATCCAGGAGTACTCGAGCTGAAGGGCCTCGACCTCTGTGGACACCACCGTCCACTCCACGGACGCCGCGGTGGTCACCATCGTGCGGGTGCGCGGGTGCAGGCCCGCCAGGTCCTGGAAGTAGTTCGCCAGGCGCTGGCGCAGGCTCTTCGCCTTTCCGACGTAGATCACCCGGCGGTGCTCGTCGCGGAATCTGTACACCCCGGGAGAGTCGGGGATCTGTCCCGGCTTGGGGCGGTAGCTGGAGGGGTCGGCCATGTCTCACACCCTACTGGCGCCCGGTGACAGTCCGGCGAGGCTGTGGATAACCCCCGCCACGTCGAGCGGGACTCCGGGGAGGTGAGAACGGCCGGCACACGGCGGTGGCCGTCGCTGTCGTCCGGCAGCCGGAGCTTGCCCGGGGTGGTGCGGACGTGCCTCTCGGCGGTGCCTTGAGTGATCCCCGGCGCCGGCCAGCGCCCGCGTTGGAGCGCCCCTCGGCCGTCGGGCACTCGGCCGTCGGGCTCTCGGCCACCGACCCTCGGTCATCCGGGCGAGGGCCTCCCGCTCGCGGGCCCTGGGGTGGGCGGGCACCTCGTCGGCATGTCGGCATGTCCATGCGCTGTCCGCTCGTGGACGACTGCACCCGGTTCGTGACGGCCACGGGCACCCCGCAGGAGCGCGACGGGGTGTGTCTGTCGCCGGCACCGCCTCGTCGGGAGCGCGGGGCTTCGGGCTGGTCTCCACACGCTCCCCGGAGAACCTCCAGGAATTTCTCACCACAAATCGGCCCTGTCGGCTCAGGTCGTCAGGGCAATTTCGGGGCAACACCGGGAGCGGCACGACGTCTTGATGTGGACGTATCGCGACTCGGCCAGGAGTGTGCGGCTGTTGGGCATCAGGTGTTGTCGGGACTTGGTCAACACGCTTCAATGCGTGGGAACTCGGGGACCTGAACGGCGGCGTACGGATGTGAATACCCCCCGACGCCCCGACGGGGTGGCCCCGATCAGCCGCGCCAACGGTCTGACCAGCCGTTGTGATCAACCACAGAAAGGCCTCTGCATGCCGCACGCCACACAGCACGCGGACATCGCCGCCGTCGCCTCCGCGGAACTGGACACGGCCCTGCGAGGCGGCCCCTTCCATGCCGCCCTGCGCGCCGCGATAGCCGCCCGGGGACTGCCGCTCCAGCGTGTGCAGCACCATCTGTCGCGTCGCGGTGTGAAGGTCGGCGTCACCAGCCTGAGCTACTGGCAGCAGGGGGCCCGGCGACCGCAGCGCCCCGAATCACTGCGTGCGGTAAGGGCGTTGGAGGAGATCCTCCAGCTGCCGGAGGAGTCCCTGATCCGGCTGCTGTCCGAGGCCGACGACCACGCCACCCTCCAGCAGCCCGCGGCCCGCTCCTACCGCTCCCTGCTGGAGGCATCCGGCATGCTGGAGCGGCTGCTGGCCGAACTGGACTGTCCGGTCGACGGCGGCCTGCACACCCTCGCCCACCACGAGCGGGTACGGATCGGGGCACGCCGCGAACTGGCGGCGCGCGAATCGCACCACATCGTGCGCGCCCACAAGGACGGCGTCGACCGCTTCGTGGCCGTCCACCACGGCGACCCGGGGTGCACGCCGGAACGCATGACGGTGCACGCCCTGGAGAACTGCCGGACGGGACGCGTCCGTTGGCACCACGACACCGGTGTCCTCGTCGCCGAGCTGCTCTTCGGCACGCGTCTGCGGGCCGGCGACACCTATCTCTTCCGCTACCGCGTCGAGGACGGCACGGCAGACGTGTCCCGCGAATACGCCCGCGGCTTCCCTCTCGCGGGCGGCCAGTACGCCCTCCAGGTCGGTTTCGCCGCGAACGCTCTCCCGGCCCGCTGTCACCGGTTCGCCCAGCACTCCGCGGCGGCACCACGCAGTGGCCGCCAGGGACTCGCCCTCAGCGGGCTGCACCGCTCCGTCCACCTTGTCGAGCCACGGGTGCGGACGGGGATCGTGGGCATCGGGTGGGACTGGGAGTGAGCAGGCACCTCGGCGTGTCCTTGACCTGGCCGACCGCCGGCTTCTGATCCCGATACGCCTGACGTTCCTCGCGGCAGGTTCCGCCGCGGCATGTCTCCCTTCGGCCCGTTTCCCGACGGCACGCCTTCCGTCCGCCCGTGCGATCCCGGACGTAAACGATTGCGCAAGCGTTTACGCGCGGCTGCGAATGGGATACCTTCCCGGCCAGAAGTACCGCAGCGACCGGGGGACGCACGCTGCCCAGGGAGGGGATCTCGATGGCGACCATGGCCGACGTCGCGCGGCGCGCTGGCGTGTCCGTGGCGACCGTCTCGCATGTGCTGAACGAGACCCGCCCGGTGCTGCCCCACACCCGCCAGGCGGTGCTGGACGCCATGGAGGAGCTCGGCTACACGCCCAACACCCTGGCCCGCTCCCTGGTGACCTCCCGAACCCGGTCCATCGGTCTCGCGGTGTCGGCGATCAGCAACCCGTACTTCACGGAGATCCTCCAGGGCGTCGAGGCCGCCGCACTGGAACACGGCTACGGCCTGCTCATAGCCGACCCGCACGACGATCCGGAGCATGAACGCAAGGTCGTTCGGCTTCTGCACGAGCGCCGCGTGGACGGCATGATCGTCGCGCCCTCCGCCGACCCCCGCGAACTCCTCGCCTACCTCGGGCGCCACAAGGTGCCGACCGTCCTCCTCGACCGCGTGGTCGACACCCCGGCGGACGGCTCGACGCGCTTCGACCAGGTCTGCGCCGACAGTGCCGAACCCATGGCCCGGTTGGTCACCCACCTCGCCGGCCTCGGTCACCGGCGGATCGGTCTCGTTGCCGGCCTGCCCGGACTCAGCACCACCAGCGAGCGGCTCACCGGATACCGGGACGGCCTGGTGGCCGCCGGACTCCCCCACGACGAATGCCTCGTCGTGCACGGCGACTCCGAATCTGTCGGCGCGGAGCGGGCCACCGCCGCACTGCTGTCGCTCACCTCGCCGCCCACCGCACTCGTCACCGCCAACAACGCGATGACCATGGGCGCCCTGCGCGCCCTGCGCGCCCACGGCCTGTCCGTGCCCGACGACATCGCGCTGTGCTGCTTCGACGACTTCGCCTGGGCCGATCTGTTCTCTCCCCGGCTCACCGCGATAGCGCAGCCCAGCAAGGACATCGGCGCCCAGGCGGTGCGTGTGCTCCTGGACCGCCTCGCCTCACCGGACCGGCCCGCCCGGACCGTGCGTTTCCCGTGCACCTTCGTGCATCGCACCTCGTGCGGCTGTGCCGAACAGCCGCTGCGGTCGGGACAGGCCGGGATGCCCCTGAAGTCCGCCGAGCGACCTTCGCTGCCCGAGCGTGCCGGCCGGCCCCAGACGTCCGACAGCCCCGCACAGCCCCTGACGTCCGTGAAAGGAACCGTCTCGTGATCGTCGTCGCCGGTGAGGCCCTGATCGACCTGGTACCGCAGGGCACAGGTGCCCTCGCGAGCCTGAAGCCGGCGCTCGGCGGCGGCCCCTACAACACCGCCGTGGCTCTCGGCCGACTCGGCTCCCCCACCGCCTTCTGCTCGCGGACCTCATCCGACGCGTTCGGTGAGGCCCTGCTCGATGGGCTGCGGGAGGCCGGGGTGGACGTGTCGGCCGTGCAGCGCGGTGTGGAGCCGACGACGCTCGCGGTCGCCACCATCGATGACAAGGGCTCGGCCGCCTACTCCTTCTATGTCGAGGGCACCGCCGACCGGCTCTTCACGGCACCCGCGGAGCTGCCCGCGCAGACACGCGCGGTCTCCTTCGGCACCTGCTCGCTCGTCCTGGAACCTGGGGCGAGTGCCTATGAGGAGCTGATGCGCGGCGCGGCCGAGCAAGGGGTGTTCACCGCGCTCGATCCGAACATCAGGGCAGGACTGATCCCCGACCCGGATGGCTACCGGGCCCGGTTCAAGAGCTGGCTGCCCTCGGTGTCGCTGCTCAAGCTCTCCGAGGAGGACGCGCTGTGGCTGGGCGGCACGCCGCGCGAGTGGCTGGCCGCGGGACCTGCGGCCGTCGTGATCACTCAGGGCGGTGACGGGCTGACCGCTTTCACGCGGGACGGCGCGGTGCACTCCGTACCGGGCGAAGTGGTCGACGTCGTGGACACGATCGGTGCGGGCGACACCGTGAACGCGGCCCTGTTGCACGGCTTGGCCGCGCAGGACGCCTTGTCTGCCGAGGCGCTCGTGGGACTCGGCGCCGACGGCTGGACACGGCTGCTGCGGTTCGCGGCGCGGGCTGCCGCGATCACCTGCTCCCGGGCGGGCGCCGAACCGCCGTACGCCTCCGAACTGGGGGACTTCTAGGAGGCGTTCCTTCGGTCCGCTGCATTCCGCTGTTGAGGAGTCAAGGTCCTTCACGGCCGCCTGGATCGGGCCGCTGATGATCCAACGGGCGGCGCCCCGCGGGGAGTTCCCGCGGGGCGCCGCCCGTCTTGAGGATCTTTTCGAACCCGCTGCTCGCCTGTGTCAGGCCTTGCGGGCCCGCGTCGTCTTCTTCGCAGGCGTCGCCTTCTTCGTGGCGGCCGCCTTCTTCGTGGCCCCGGCCGCCTTGTCGGTGGCCTTGCTGTTGGCCGTCTTCGTGGTCCTGGCCGTCGCCGTCTTCTTCGCCACCGACCCCGCGGCGACCGCCTTTTTGGCCGCCGCCTTGCGCGGTGCCTTCACCGAGGTCGCGTCGCTGATGCGGTCGGGGTCGAGGATCTCGCGCAGGAACTTGCCGGTGTGACTGGTGGGCACCGCGGCGACCTGCTCGGGCGTGCCCTCGGCGATGACGAGGCCACCGCCGGCGCCGCCCTCGGGGCCCATGTCCACGAGCCAGTCGGCGGTCTTGATCACGTCGAGGTTGTGCTCGATGACGATGACCGTGTTGCCCTTGTCGACCAGGCCGGAGAGGACCTTCAGCAGCTTGCTGATGTCCTCGAAGTGCAGACCGGTGGTCGGCTCGTCGAGGACGTAGACCGTCCGGCCGGTGGAGCGCTTCTGGAGCTCGCTGGCGAGCTTCACCCGCTGCGCCTCACCGCCGGACAGCGTGGTCGCGGACTGGCCGAGCCGGACGTAACCGAGACCGACGTCGTTCAGCGTCTTGAGGTGGCGGTTGATCGCCGGGACGGCCTCGAAGAAGTCCATGGCCTCTTCGATCGGCATGTTCAGGACCTCGGAGATGGACTTGCCCTTGTAGTGGACCTCCAGGGTCTCCCGGTTGTACCGGGCGCCGTGGCAGACCTCGCACGGGACGTACACGTCCGGGAGGAAGTTCATCTCGATCTTGATGGTGCCGTCGCCCGCGCAGTTCTCGCAGCGGCCGCCCTTGACGTTGAAGGAGAAGCGGCCCGGCATGTAGCCGCGGACCTTCGCCTCGGTGGTCTCGGCGAACAGCTTGCGAATGTGGTCGAAGACGCCGGTGTAGGTCGCCGGATTCGAGCGCGGGGTGCGGCCGATGGGCGACTGGTCGACGTGCACGACCTTGTCGACGAGGTCGTCGCCGTCCACGCGCGTGTGCCGCCCCGGGACATTGCGGGCGCCGTTCAGCTCACGGGCCAGGTGCGTGTACAGAATGTCGTTGACCAGCGTCGACTTGCCGGAGCCGGACACGCCCGTGACAGCCGTGAAGACGCCCAGCGGGAACGAGACGTCGATGTCCTGCAGGTTGTTCTCCCGGGCGCCGTGCACCGTGAGGCGGCGGGAGGGGTCCTGCGGGCGGCGGATGTCGGGCAGCGGGATCGACTTCTTGCCGGCCAGGTACAGGCCGGTCTGCGACTCGGCGTTGGCGAGCAGCTCCTTCAGGGAGCCGCTGTGCACGACCTTGCCACCGTGCTCGCCGGCGCCGGGGCCGATGTCGACGATCCAGTCGGCGGTCTTGATGGTGTCCTCGTCGTGCTCGACGACGATGAGCGTGTTGCCCATGTCGCGCAGCCTGACGAGGGTCTCGATGAGCCGGTGGTTGTCGCGCTGGTGCAGACCGATGGACGGCTCGTCGAGGACGTAGAGCACGCCGACGAGTCCGGAGCCGATCTGGGTGGCCAGGCGGATGCGCTGGGCCTCGCCACCGGAGAGGGTGCCGGCCGCGCGGTTCAGCGAGAGGTAGTCCAGGCCGACGTCGACCAGGAACCTCAGCCGCTCGTTGACCTCCTTCAGCACGCGCTCGGCGATCTTCTTGTCGCGGGCGTTGAGCTTCAGCTCGCCCAGGAACTCCGCGCAGTCACTGATCGACATCGCGGAGACCTCGGCGATCGACTTCTCCATGATCGTGACCGCGAGGACGATGGGCTTCAGTCGCGTGCCCTCGCAAGTGGGGCAGGGCACCTCGCGCATGTAGCCCTCGAAGCGCTCCCTACTCGCGTCACTCTCGGCCTCGCCGTGCCGGCGCTTCACGAAGGGGACGGCGCCTTCGAAGGGCGTCGTGTACACGCGCTCTCGGCCGTACCTGTTGCGGTACCGGACCTCGATCTGCGTCTTGTGGCCGTAGAGCAGGGCCTTCCTGGCGCGCTGCGGCAGGCCCGCGAAGGGGATGTCGGTCCGGAAGCCCAGCGCGTCCGCGAGGGCGCCGATCAGGCGGCCGAAGTAGTCCTTGGTGTGGCCGTGCGACCAGGGGTGGATGGCGCCCTCGTCGAGGGACTTGTCCTCGTCCGGGACGATCAGCTCGGGGTCGACCTCCATGCGCGTGCCGATGCCGGTGCACTCGGGGCAGGCGCCGAACGGCGAGTTGAAGGAGAAGGAGCGCGGCTCCAGCTCCTCGAAGGAGAGGTCGTCGTACGGGCAGTAAAGGTGCTCCGAAAACATGCGCTCGCGCTCGGGGTCGTCCTCGGGGAGGTCGACGAAGTCGAGCACGATCATTCCGCCGGACAGCCCGAGGGCGGTCTCCACGGAGTCGGTGAGGCGGCGCTTGGCGGAGTCCTTCACCGTGAGGCGGTCGACGACCACCTCGATGGTGTGCTTCTCCTGCTTCTTCAGCGTGGGCGGGCTGGAGAGCTGGATCGTCTCGCCGTCCACACGCGCGCGTGAGTAGCCCTTGGTCTGGAGGTCGGCGAAGAGGTCGACGAACTCGCCCTTGCGCTCGCGCACCAGCGGCGACAGCACCTGGAAGCGGCTCCCCTCCGGCAGCTCCAGGACCCTGTCGACGATGGCCTGCGGCGACTGGCGGGAGATCGGCCGGCCGCACTCGGGGCAGTGCGGCTTGCCGATGCGCGCGAAGAGCAGACGCAGGTAGTCGTAGACCTCGGTGATGGTGCCGACCGTCGAGCGCGGGTTGCGCGAGGTCGACTTCTGGTCGATGGAGACCGCCGGGGACAGACCCTCGATGAAGTCGACGTCCGGCTTGTCCATCTGACCGAGGAACTGCCGGGCGTACGACGACAGCGACTCCACGTAGCGCCGCTGTCCCTCAGCGAAGATGGTGTCGAAGGCCAGCGAGGACTTGCCCGACCCCGACAGGCCCGTGAAGACGATGAGCGAGTCGCGTGGCAGATCGAGCGAGACATTCTTCAGGTTGTGCTCGCGCGCGCCACGGACGATGAGACGGTCGGCCACGCCGGTCCGCACCTTTCTTGAGAGAAGCGACAAGGGGGCGAGGCCCCCGTGTGTTCTCGGACTCGAGTCCCCCCGTGCTTTCTCAGACTAGGGGGCGCCACTGACAACGCCGGTCGGATTCCCCGATGCGGTAACAATCCCGGGCCATCCAGCATGCCCGACGCCACGACCGACCCTATAGCACGCGCATTCGATTTACGGCACTCGTTCACCACCTTCACCCAAAGGTGTGGCGGGACTAGTGTCAGCACCATGATTGATCACGCTCGTGACCTGGTGTCTGTACGTGAAGCGACCGATCGGCTGCTCACCGCAGCGGCCAAACTGGACAACGCCTCGGTGGCCGAGCCGTCACGGCTCCCCGGCTGGAGCCGCGGCCATGTCCTCGCGCACATCGCCCGCAACGCGGACGCCCTCGTGAACGTCCTCGAAGGACGCCCCATGTACGTCTCCGCCACCGCCCGGGACGCCGACATCGAGCGCGACGCCCCGCGCACCCTCGACGTCCAGCTCGCCGACGTGCGCGAAAGCGGCGGCCGCTTCCAGGAAGCGGGTGCCGTGCCCGCGGACTGGGCACGCACGGTCGAGCTGCGCAACGGGGTCACCGACGCGGCGGCCCGGGTGCCGTTCCGGCGCTGGGTCGAGGTGGATCTGCACCACGTCGATCTCGGAATCGGGTACGAGCTGGAGGACCTGCCGGCGGAGTTCGTCGAGCGGGAGATCGACTTCCTCTCGGAGCGTTTCGCCGGCCACCCCGATGTGCCGCCGACCGAGCTCACGGACGGCACGCGCGCGTGGAGCACGGGCCGGGAGGCGGACGCTCCCGAGGTCACCGTCCGCGGCACCGCACCCGACCTGCTCGGCTGGCTCGCCGGGCGGCGCGACGGGTCGGGGCTGACGGTGGCGGGCGGCTCGCTGCCGTCGCTGCCCCCGCTGTAGCTCCGGGAGGGGCCTCGTCCTGTAGCGCCGCGAGGGGCCCTAGTCCGCGTAGCGCCGGGAGGGCCCCCGTCCGCCCGGCCGCTATAGGCTGCTGACATGACGTACAGCGGACAGGTGACGGTCGGTGGCCCCGCCGACGTGCATGAGCTCAAGGACCTGATGATCACGAAGATCGCGGTCGGCCCGATGGACAACAACGCCTATCTGCTGCGCTGCCGGGCCACGGACGAGCAGCTGCTGATCGACGCCGCCAACGACGCGGACACGCTGATCGGCATGATCGGTGACGACGGCATCGCGTCCGTCGTCACCACGCACCAGCACGGCGACCACTGGCAGGCGCTCGCCGCGGTCGTCGAGGCCACCGGCGCGCGCACGTACGCCGGCCGGGACGACGCCGACGGCATCCCGGTGCCGACCGAGGTCCTGGTCGACGACGGCGACACCATCCGGGTGGGGCAGGTGGAGCTCACCGCGCGCCACCTGGTCGGGCACACCCCGGGTTCG
The DNA here is from genome assembly GCF_045039535.1 of Streptomyces sp. NBC_01092. NCBI lineage: Bacteria > Bacillati > Actinomycetota > Actinomycetes > Kitasatosporales > Streptomycetaceae > Streptomyces > Streptomyces sp. NBC_01092. The sequence goes on from NZ_CP108659.1 coordinate 2,797,204, forward strand.
ATCGCGCTCGTCTACGACGACCCGCACGGGCATCCCCATGTGTTCACCGGGGACTGTCTGTTCCCGGGGGGTCCTGGACGGACAACAAATCCGGTGGACTTCACGAGCCTGATGGACGGCCTCGAAGAGAGGATCTTCAGCCCGCTTCCCGACGAAGCGTGGGTCTATCCGGGGCACGGCAACGACTCCACGATCGGCGCCGAGCGGCCGCATCTTGCGGAGTGGCGGGCCCGCGGCTGGTGATCTAAGCCGTCCTGGCCTACTCCCCCGGCGGCCCGTACTGCCAGCCGCTGCCCGTGCCGCGGTACTCCGCCACGGGGATTGGATGGACGCCCTCACGCATGCGTGAGCGGTACAGCACCCCGTGCAGGTGGTCGACTTCGTGCATCACGAGCCGGGCCATGCCGCGCTCGAAGATGGTGATCCGCTCCTGCCCGTCGATATCCGTGTGCTCGACGCTGATCGCAAGCGGCCGTGGGACCTTGCCGCGCACGTCGAAGAAGCTGAGACAGCCCTCGTACTGCTCGTCGGTCTCGGGCGATTCCTCGACGATGCGCGGGTTGAACAGGGTGATCAGCTGACCGTCGGGGGAGCGAACGATAGCGGCGGCCCGGTCGATGCCGATCTGCGTGGCGGCGACGCCCATGCCCTTGCCGAAGACGTGCACTTGCGAGGCGCGTTCGGCCGCGGAGACCAGCTCAGCAACTACCCGGCGGGCATCCTCGGCCTCGTCCGGGAAGCTGAAGGTGCGGGCCGCCTTGGTCAGGATCGGGTCGCCCTCCTGGACGATGCCGACCGCCCGCATCCTCTCGCTGGCCGTCGCCTCGGACTCCATCAACTCCAAGTTCTCCTCCTGGTCGGGTCGTGCACGGAACTTCCATTCCAGCCTGAAGCGGGCGTGCAGGGGCGGATCTTCGGTGGACCACGCAAAGACGCTGCGCCCGTTCTCCTGCGTCTGGCGTATGGCGGTGCGGAACGGCAGTGCGGCGGCCGTCATCGTCGTCTCGGTCCCCCACACCTGCGGCTTGAGCTCGGCCGGGAAGTCGAGGCGGACGCTGAGCTTGTGGGTAGGCAGGCGCACGGCGCGCTGGAACCAGGTGCCCCACTTGTCGTCGCCCACTGTGTAGCTGTACTCGAGCCATGCCGACTCGCCGGGGTACAGCGGGTAGCGGCCCTGGTCGTTCTCGAACAGCAGCCACAACTCTTTGAAGGCGTCGCGGTCATGCTGGACGCGCCACGTGAGCGGCTCGCCGTCGACGCTGGCCTGCAGCTGGATCTCTTCCCAGGTGAGCGGATGCTCCCGGAAGTGGGCGTTCGACCGCTCAGGGTTGCCCGGGAAGCGGTCGACGCTGATGCGGATCAGGTAGCGGGCGACGGGGTCCGGGCTGTCGTTGTAGAGCCGGCGCCGCTGGGTGGCCCGGTAGACGCGGCCGTCGTAGTGCAGCGACGTGTCCTCATGCTCCACGATCAGGTTGGCCGCGTGCGCGTCGCTGGAGCCGTTCCCCGCGGCCGGCTGGTGTGCGGTGGGGGTTCGCCCCTCGAGGTCGTTGTACGCCCGCACGAGGGCGCCGCCGGCCCGGAGTTCGCGGTCCGCTGAGTGCGCGAACGAGCTCGACGGCCGCTGCTGGCCGCTCTCCACCTTCGAGATGTACGAGGGGGTGTAGCCGACAAGGCGGGCGAGCGCGGTTTGGGAGAGGCCGCGTACATCCCTCCAGCGCTTCAGCTCCGCGATGAACGCTTCGTCTGGCTGCTGCTGGGTGGACATCGAGTCCTCTCCCCCTGTGCGTGTGAGTGATCTATGAGTGACTGCGGCTCAGACTGCCGTCACATGCTGCGCCCGCGGTTCCCTCGAGGTGATCACAACGCCCGACGCGAGGGGACCGCGATGCGTGCTTGCCGATCAGTTGCTATCCGACTTGGCCTCGGCCGGCGTGGACCAGGGGCCAACTGGCGGACGCTCGGGGAGCTTTGCGCCCGGACGCCGCATGTACCAGCGCATGAACTCCCTCAGCACTTCAGCTCGAGGGCCGCGCCTGTTCTCCGGATGCGCCGCGCGGGTGGCGTCGCCAAATGGGAACCACTCGTCATCGGGTGCGCGGAATCTGCGGGGGACGTCGTACTTCTCGTCGGTGGTCTCGGGCTCGGGCGTCATGCCCGGAGGGTACTGGTTCGTGGCTACAACAGGCAAGATCCTGCACCCGAATCCTGTTGCTACAAGATTCTTCCGCACACCGCTTGCTTTGTTGCTACAACAGGGTCTAGGTTTGTAGCAACGAAAGCGGCCCCGCCTGGTGCTACCGCCAAGTCTCACCAGGCAAGGGCCTACGGAACGCCTGCATACACAGGAGAACCGCTGTGAGCCATGCTCTCACGTCTCGCCAGCGCCACGTAAGCGCCGCCCAGGCCGTTGACCTCGGCGTCCTCTACTCCACGATCTCGGCCGGCATGCTGCTGGTCCGCCGCTACCTCACCGGCCGCGGCGTCGACCAGGCTTTCGCCGACCGGTACGGCTCCGCCTTCGGACGCACCGCGGCGAAGATCTACCGTGCTTCCAACAGCACGGAACCGCGCCGGGCTTGGTCCCTCGTCTCGGGCAAGTGGCGCCGTGTGAACGGCTACCTTCCCGCTGAGACGGATGTTCTCGACGAGGCCTACGCCGCCTACCCCCGCACCCGTGACTACGTCGTCACGGCTGAGCCGGCCCCCGCCGAGGACTGCCGGGTCCCCGGCTGTGACGGCAGCTGGCACTACGACGGGCAGTGCGTCGCTCAGCTGGGCGAGGTCTCCTTCGACGGCCAGGACAGTGGCCTTCCGGCGGAACTGGTGGCCAGCGAGGACACCCCCCTGCACATCGTGGCCTTCGCCTACGACCTGAGGTCTCTGAACCTGCGCCGCGAGATGCGCGACCGGGCGTCGGCCCACGACTTCGCGCAGCAGCTGCGCGCTCTCGCCGACGCCATCGACAACGCGTCCGCGCACCTCCCCGCCGCTAGCTGAGCGGTCCCAGACCTTCCATCTCGCGGCCGTCGCACAAGCGGCGGCCCCGGGGGAGCTCTCACCTTCCCACCGGGGCCTACGGCCGTATCTCGCCCACAACCAGGGAGAAGAACCGCTATGGCTCAGTCTGCCATCAGCAAGCTGTCCGTCGACCACCTGATGGACGCACCTCTGCAGCAGCTCATCGACGAGCTGGGCATCACCTACAAGGACGCCCCGATCACCGACGAGGCCTTCAGCGGCTACGCGTGGGTCGACAAGTCCGGGGTCGTCCTGGCCATGCCGACCGGCCGCTCCGAGCTGGAGCACGAGTGCATGGCCCGGTACCTCATCGGCCAGGCGTTCCGGGTCGACGGACTGCCGGAGCTCCCCGACATGTTCGCGGTCGTCGACGTCACCGCACCCTCCCGGGACTTCCAGAAGCAGCTGAACCAGGCTGACGAGGCCCTGCGCCAGGTCCGCGCCGGCGGTGCCGCGTGAGCAGCGACCGCTACTGGGCCCGTGAGCGGCCTGAGCTCCCGCTGTACGGGCCGACGGACCCGTTCGGCGACGAGGAGCACACCCCCGAGGTGATCGTGCGCGTCGACTTCCTGATGTCGCGCGAGCAGATCACGACGGCGCTCGGGATCGCGTGGGCGGAGATCGCCGGGGACCGCGACCCTGAGTCGCTGACCGTCGCCGAGGTGCGGCATGAGGTCGAGGCCTGGCTTGCCGTACAGGGGTTCTTCGAGCTCGACGAGCAGATGGAACGCGACCGGCAGCGCGTGTTCCCGCCCGAGTCTCAGCGCGCCATGCAGATCCTCGCCGCGGCCGTCGAGCGGGCGTACCCGCCGCGTCGTGAGCCCGAGCCGAGGCCCGTGCAGGCGCCCCGCTACGGGGACGGCACGGTGACGCTGCAGACCCTCGACCACGGCGAGATCACCATCGACGAGCCCCACTGGTGCGTCGGACACGACGGTGAGCAGATCGTGCAGCGCGTCGACGTCACCCACGTGGGCCGCACGGTCGCGGCCGAGGTGGAGACCGACGCGGGAGCGGTCGAGTTCCTGCCCGCCCGCATCAGCTGGGGCCCGTTCGCCGAGCTGCGGCCGGAGCCGTACCCGCTGGCGGACGTCGAGGACTTCCCCGCCATGGATCCCGCGCAACTGCGGGAGCTCGCCGCCGAGACGGCCCTGCACGCCGGCCGGCTCTACCGGCTCAGCAACGAGCTGGACCGGCTGCGGAGGGCCGAGGCGTGACCGACATCGACTACGCGGCCCGCTTCGAGGGTTTGAGCAGCGACCGACTGTTCGAGCTGGAGTACCCGAGCGGGGACTACGGCCGGCCGGAGGACTCGGACGCGCCGCGGGACTACGTCGAGCAGCTCCTCGTCGTCCTCGCGGATTGGCGCCAGGCGCTCCTCGACGGGACGCGGACGGACGCCGACGACTACCGGCGCTCGCTGGACTCGGTCCGCGAGGCGTGGCTGCAGTACAGCTTCCGCTGGGTCGGCGGCCCCAACCTCCCGTACCCGTTCGACCTGCCGCGGGCGGAGGTGGCCCTGTGAGCACGTCTCGGGTGCTCCTCACCACGGAGGAGCGCGGCCACTTCCAGTGCGCCATCGCCAAGCGGGACGGCCGGCGCTGCTTCTACTGCGGCCGCAACTTCAAGAAGCGGCCGATGCGCCGCAAGACCCTCGACCACTACATCCCGCACCGCATCTGGCCCGGGTGGGACGTCGACAACCTCGTCCTCGCCTGTGAGGGCTGCAACGTCGCGAAGGCGGACGCGCTGCCGTGGCCGCTGGTGTGGCTGCTGCTGGCCGTGTACCGGCCCGACGGATGGGAGCTGGCCGCATGAGCGCGCTCGTACACCGACCGACGGAACACGCGGCCGTGAGGGGCCTCAAGGCCCGTCCGCTGCCGCCCGCCGGCCGGGTCGCCGACCTCCTCATCGTCGCCCGCGCCACGGACGACAGGTACGGCGCCCGGCACTTCTCCGCCCTGCTCGACCGGATCCTCGGAACGGAGTCGAAATGACCACCTCGACCGCAGGTCGCATCGCAAGTGCCCCCCAGGCGACGACGTGCCCGGAGTGGTGCGACGGCGTCCACAACGCCGACTGTGACGGGAACTTCTTCCACCGCGGCCGGCTGGCTGTCGTGTCGGCGCCGGAGCGGTCGGCGATGCCGATCGAGACGGACAAGGACATGCGGGCGCCGATGTTGACCGCGCACCTGGTCCTCCCGGCCGGCCCGGAGGGCGACAACGAGCCCGCACAGATCAGCGTCGACACCGGCGACCTGTGGGGCCCCTACGCCGAGCTCGACGTCGAGCAGGCCGACGAGTTCATCCGCGACCTGAAGGAGTTCACCGCCTTCATGGAGCTGTACCGCGGCCGGCTGGCCGCACTGAAGGGAGAGCGGTCGTGAAGACACCGCCGATGTTCTACCCGCAGGAAGACGGCAAGCTCGTCGAGATCCCGGAGGAGCACGCCGCGATCCTGGAGCTGTACCGGGACCGGATGCCGGTCTGCTACGAGGTGCAGGAGACCGGGCAGCCGCTGCTGTACGCGCTCATCGACGTCGACGAGGAGCCCTACGGCACCCCGCAGCCGGGAACGCTGGAAACGGCCGCCCTCCGCGTGGCCCGCGCGCTGAAGGCACAGCGGCTCGGCAACGACCTGGTGCCCGTCGACTACCGAGTGCTCGCCCACGCGGCGATCCGCGCCCACGTGGCCGACATCGCCGAGTTCACGGCGGCATGCGCCTACGACGAGCCGGAAGCCCGGAGGCAGCGCTACGCCGGGCAGGAGGCCCGCCGGATCGGGCGCCAGCTGACGAAGACGGTCGAGTCCGCGGTGAACGCCGCCACGCCGAGCACGAAGAAGGTGTCGGCGTGAGTTGGCAGGAGACGGTGCCGAACCCTGAGCGGTTCGCGCCCGGCAGCCCGTGGTCGACGCACAAGTGGGACGACCAGGATCCGTACTGGTGCGACTCCGCGTGGTGGTGCCAGGCATGCGGTACGGGCTCGTTCAAGGACGCCGCGCACGAGCCCTGCCCGGGTCCGCAGCCGGACGTCGAGGGGGCGCCCAGCCGGGCCGTTCTGGTGGCCGCGAAGTAGCACGTCGAATCCCTAATGACCCCCTCCCCGAGGAGGGGGTCACGGGACCTCGAAACAGGCTGGTCGAATCCCAACAGCCCCCCTCTCTGAGGGGCGGGGTGTTTGGATCGCACGCTGCGACGACACGGCCCCGCAGAGGGCGCGTCGACCGCAGGTCGCAATCCAAGTCAAGGCGCTCTCGGAGCGCCCCGTGAGCGCGTTCATCCTGGCGCCAACTGAGCGCGCTCAGGGCGCCCGTTCTGTCGCCAGGAAGGGCGCCCCGGTGAGCGCCAGTTGGCGGCCGGAGCGAGCGCCAGAAGTGAGCGCGAGTTGGCGCCAAGAGTGAGCGCCAACTGAGCGCCAAGACGGGTACGTTTCCGCAGGCCGTTACCGATCTATCCCTGGCCCCCGGAGCCTTTTACCCCCAAGAGGTCTGCGCTCAACGCACACCCCCGCTCGGGCCCTCGGCCCGTGCCCGACGTAACCGGGCACGGTACGGGGGCCTTTCGTCTTGAGAGGATCTCCCGCATGAATGATCCGTCCCCTGAGAGGTTCGGCCGGTACGTCACGGAGGCCGCGCGCGCAGCTGGCTACGACATCGACTCCCCGCGCGGCGGCGGCAGGAAGGCTCTCGCCGAGGCGGCCCGCATGTCCGCCGCGAGCGTCAGTCGCATGCTCGCCGGGAAGACGGTCGTCCAGGCGGAGTCCCTGCGCCCGCTCGCCGCGGCCCTCGATGTGCCCTACGAGGATCTACTGAAGGTGGCTGGTCTCCTCGGCGGCCCCGCACCCGAGCCGCCGGAAGAGCGGCCACTCACACCCGCGGTCGCCGCCCGCCGGCTGGGGATCCGAGCATCGGAGCATGTGGCCGCGTTCGAAGTGCTCGTCGCCGCCCTTCAGCGCGCCGAAAGGGAGTGAACGGCCGGCCTCGTGCGCGCACGTGCGCGCGTAGCAGGAGAGGAGTTCACCCGTCGAGGGCGAGTGAACGACCGGGTGAACGAGTGAACGCGGGACGGAGAAGGAGGCCGCCCAGCCGGTGAGGTGGTCCGGAGACGCGACCATGATCCATCTCATTGTGTATATTCACCTCATTGAGATTGATCTTCGAGCTTCCGCCCCGCTGAACCTGGGTTGCCTGGTCAAGGAGATCTTGGGCGGCGATCCGCTGCCCGTCCTCCTCAATGGCGTCGATCAGTTTCCTGATTAGTCGCATCGACGCCCCCAACCCTTTCAAGGGCGGCGTGGTGACGAACTGCTCGAAGCGCCGATGCTCCACCTGGTCGCCTCGCTGGGTCACCGGAACCGACCTGCGGGAACGGCCGTTTGGTGAGGCGGTGAGGCACCCGGCGCAGACCCCGTTTGCACCCGGTTTTGACCCGGCGGCCGGGTCGTGACGCCGCAGGTCGAGGTCGTTACGGAGGTCGTGACAGGTCGTGATTCTGGGCCTTGAGGTCGTTACGGCGTAACGACCCATCACAACCCGGGTCACGGCCCTGACCTGGGGGGTCACACCCGCGTCACGACCTCTGTCACGACGTGGCTCTGACCTGCGTGACCACCGTGACCATGCAGGTCAGAGCCGTGGTCCGCTACCGGACAGGCACCGGACGCCAACTGGACAACCGCAGGTCGGCACTGGACGCGACACCGGACATGACTGGACAGCCCGCGCCCTCCTGGTGATCGTCTGTCCGGTTGCTGTCCGGTCGAAATGCCCGCTATGCACCCTGCCGAGACCCTGCCTTTCCGCAGGACGGACCGTGCCCGGAACCCTGCCTTGACCCTGCCCCGACCGGGCAGGGTCACCGCCGACCCTGCCAGCTTCGGGCAGGGTTCCGGGCAGGGTCGACCTGCAACGATGCAGGGTCGGGTACGGGTCCAGGCAGGGTACATAGCGGGGCAAAGCAGTCTGCCAGAGGTCTACCGAACCGCAGGTCGAGGTCTGCCGGGAGGTCTCCGGAGGTCTGCCATTCGCCGCCACAAGCTTGATCGTTTGGTAGACCTTGGCAGACCTCAACCCCCGGACGGGCAGGCGGACATGTGCCGGTTTGCCCCCGGACAGCTACCCGGACAGGGGGTGGACGCGACCCGGGTCACGTCCGGGTGCAAGATCATTACGTCCGCCCGTCCGTCCACCCACTTTGCCCCGTCTTGTTCCCCGGCTAGGAGGTGGATACCATCCGGCTTCTATCCACCCTCGGAGATCAACTATCCACCCCGCAAGACGGGGCATTCCGGGCGCTATCCGGGACGTCGTGGATGTTATACACGACGTCCGCCGAAGATCGAACTAGACCAATTCCCGGGGTCGCTTTGCCCCGATATCGGTACTGCTCGCGAGGTGCTCGGCACTGCTCGACCGCAGGTCAGAGCTGCTCAAGCTACTGCTCAAGAGGTGCTCGGAATCTGCTCCGAGCAGTAGCTGAGCAGTTGACTGAGCAGCCGTGACCTGCGACGGAGCACCTCTGAGCAGTGGCTGAGCAGCAGCTTGAGCACCCGACTTGCCCAGCTTTCACCCCCTTCCCCTGATGGTTCGTCAGGAGAGGTGTCGGCTCGCGTTGAGGTCGCGCTCGCCTCCGCCGCACGAGAGGGGCCTCCTTCCCCGGCCCTCGGCCGACGCATACGCTCGCGCGCATGGCTGACTTCCTCCAGGTATCTACGGCAACCCCCTCCCGCGACCAGGCCGTCGACCTCGCCCGCTCCGTCGTTGCCGAGCGGCTCGCGGCCGGCGCGCAGATCATCGGCCCCGTCATCTCCGCGTTCTGGCATGACGGAGAGTTCGGCATCGGCGAGGAATGGCAGCTGCTGCTGAAGACCACCCGGGCCCGCTACCCGGAGCTGGAGGCCCACCTGTTGGAGCACCACCCTTGGCAGAACCCGGAGATCGCCGCCGTCGCGATCGAGGCAGGGTCGAAGGGCTGCCTCGACTGGATTGCCGCGAACACCGCCCCGGCCGAATAGCTCAACTCCGCGCCTGCTCCAAGACGTCGGCGACCACGGGCACCGCCTGGTGCGTACTGAGCCGGCGCAGCACCGGATCCAGCCTTTCGCGGGGACGCACGGATGCCACCCCGGATGACAGGTCGAGCACGCGGCCCGTGACCGTGGCCGCCTGCTCGACCTCCCCCGCGGTCAGGTAGGAGTCGGCGAGCCACGACAGGTACAGCGCCTTGTCCCGCGCATGCGAGTCGTCGAACCGGGCGAGCGCGGACTCGAGGACAGGCACCGCCCGTAGCGGGCGGCGGAGCTCCGTCCAGCACCGGCCAGACATGATCTGCAATTCGGTCTCGTCGACCCATGCCGCCCAGTCCGGTTGCGGTGCGCCGTCGACCTCGGCGAGCGCCGCGTGAGCGGCTTCGAGAGCGCGCTCCGTCTCGTCGGCATGGCCCGCCACCGCGTGCGCCCACGCGAGCCGCTCGTACAACAGTGCCCGCACCCCGGGCGCGGCGTCCTGGCCGGCGGTGGCACACGACCGGGCCGCGGTTTGTACCGCATCGTGCCGGGCCTGCCGATCCCCGCGGAGTCCCTGGTACGCCAGGAAGGCGAGCGCGTTCCCGGCCAGCGCGGCATCCCCCGCATCCTCCGCAGCCTTCTGGCTCGCCTCGTACAGGCCGCGCGCCTCGGCATGCCGGCCGTCGTCGAACGCCGCCCACCCAGCCTGCTGCGCCTGCTCGGCGAGCACCGACAGCAGGGCGCGCCCCGTCTCCTCCGTGTACGAGCGGCGACGCAGCAGCGCCCTAGTGGAGTGGTACTCGCCGAGATAGGTACGGAAGGTGTCGCCGCCGCCGAGGACGTCGTCGAGGCGCCGCAGTCGGGCCGTGCGCTGGCGCAGCTTTCCGGGGAGGTCACTGCCGACCTTGCCGCCTGTCGAGGGGCGGGAGAGCTCGGGGAGACCGACGGCGAGGCTCGCCGCCGCGGAGGTCTTCAGGAACTCCCGTCGAGGTGCCACGCCGGCCGAGCCGTCACGGGGCGTCTCCCACGGGCGCGGGGCGAGCCCCACCATGTGGCCGGGAATCCGGAACGCGTCGGCGATACGAACGATCTTCTCGAACGTCGTCACCTTGCCGTCGCCCTTGGCGAGCGTCCCAACCCGCTCCGGCTTGATGCCGCACACTGCCGCGATCATCGAGTAGCTGATGCCCGCCTCGGCACGAGCGACATGGAACACGGTCCCGAAGTCGTGGCTGGCGAGCGCGGCTTTCACGTCGGGGCGCTCAAGAAGCTCTCGAGGGAGCGCGGTTGGCGGTTCGTGACCGGTCATGAGGTGCCCCGTCGCGCGTGGTGATGGCGTGGTCTGACGGTGAGGGTACCCATGATGGGTACCCCTCGGAGGGAAGTCAGAAGCCGTAGGCGCTCGCAAGGTTGAGCCTTCAGACCCCGGCGAGGTGGTGGCCTCCCGGGGCGTGGCCAACGCTTTCGAGGAGCGCCGACAGTGACCACTACTACCACCCACCCGCCAGCCGCCGAAGAGCAAAACCAGGCGCCGCCAGACGTCGCCACGATGCGAGAGACGGCTGCCCTCACCCTCGGCCCGGACGACGGACCGGATGCCCTCCCGCCCGGCGCCGCAGAGCTGGATACGCTCGACCGCACCCTGCGCGGCCACCTTGAGTTGCTCATCCCCGAGGTAGCGCAGGCGGCTGGCCCGCGCCCGAAGGACGTGCAGACGTACTGTGCGCTCGCCTGCGTCGGCGAGGCACGCCGGAAGCTGAGCGTCACGCCACGGCCCACGCTGGAGGCCCGCGTTGCCCACGCCCGGCGCCTGGCCCGAGTCCTCAACTCCCTGTGCGACCACTACGAGCAGCTCAGCGGACCAGCGTCGTGACCCCACTGCACGTGTGCCGCTACTGCGACGGGCTCATCACCGACCCCGACGACGCGGTAGCCGTCGCCCACGAGTTGGGCATGTCCGGCCCCGGCTGGACGGTGTGGGCGCACCGTGAACACGCCGCCCTCGTCGAGCCGAACGCGGACGCGATCCGGATCCTGGCCCGCGTCCTGATCGCACGCGCCCTTTCGGGCCACTGACCGGCCCCGCTCGTCCGTTACCCCCGTGGCGGATGGGCGGGGCCTCCGCACGGGGCGGGTTCTAGTCCATGGCGGACAAGCGGATCAGATCCGGGAACTCGCGCTTCATCAGCTCGAACACCTCGACCGCGAACCCTCGCGTCACCTGCTGGTCGGCCCACTGGTGACCCGCGTCGCAACGCATGAACGCAGGCGTCTCGCTGGTGTCCTCAACGTCGACCGTGACGACCAGCGCGTCATCCTGGGCGCACTCCGGGCAGGCGACGACACCCGCGGCCATGTCCAACCGCGGAAGAATCATCCGAGCAACCACGGTCATCAGACGCGCCCCCTGTCGAACTGGCGCAAAGCTTCCTTCATCTCGCCAACGAGCTGGTTCGCCACCTTCCTGCGGTCCGCTGGACTCGACAGTGATGCGTCCCTGATGACGATGTCCCCGAAGGTGACCGTGATCCCGCGGGCGCCGCCCCGCACCAGCTCCTCGAACATCGCGGTCTGCCGCGCGTCGAGGATCCGCTCCGGCCGGCCGGTGTCGTTCACGGCGAGCGTCGCCCCGGGCTGGAGCAGCCCGCCGGAGTCGAACTTGGCGGCCGGCGCGAAGCCCCACCGGGACGTGAACAGGCTGTCCTTGTAGGAGCGGGCGCCCTTGCCGATGACCACACCGTCGCCGCCGCGGCTCTCGACATTCACCCCGGCCAGCGTGCCCGCCGTGTGCCCCACACCGGCATTCGTGATGCCGATCATGTAAGGCGAGTTCAGGTTCCGCACCCAACCGGGCGGGCCGCTGGAGCCGCTGAACGAGCCGGTCGCCCACCGGCGGTGCGGACGTTCCCCACGGATTACGGACTCGATGCCTGAAACCAGACCTGAGCAGTCCCAGGAAGGGTTATTGTTTCCGCCCCATTGATACGGTTTGCCATTTTGCGTCCTGGCCCACGACAGGGCCCGCTGCACCGAGGGCCCGCCCGCGGCCTTCTTGTCCTCCTTGCCGAACCAGCCGAGCATCCCGTCGAGGGCCCGGTTCGACAGGCCCCGCATGAGGCTGCCGACGCCGCCGCCGGGGATCTGGTTGATGAGCGGCCTCACCATCGAGTTGATGGCCTTCTGTGCGGCGGCCTTGAGCCCGCCGACGACGATGTTCTTCGCCCAGGAGGCAACGGAACCGATCGCGCTGCTGATGGACCCGACGATGCCGCCCTCAGCGAAGTGCTGGGTGCCGGCCTGCTGGCGTTCCTTCTCCTGCCGCCTGGTGGGGTTGCCGCCAGTCCGGGTGGGCTTGTCCCGGCCGAGCATGGCGTCGATGCCGCGGTGGCCGCCGAGCTGGGCAACCTGCTGGTTGGACAGGATGCGTTCGCCGGGGGTGAGCATGGCGGGCACGGTGTCCGAGTTGCCCTGGCCGGGGACGACGCCGCCCTTGTTGAAGCCCAGCGAGATCGCGGGGAGAGTGAGCTTGCTGCTGATCTTCCCGGCGATCGTGTTCCACATGCTGCGGATGCCGCCGTACACGTTCTTGATGACCCACTTGACCGGTGCACCGATTGTCGACTTGATGCCGTTCCAGATCGAGCCGAGCCCGTTCTTGAGGTTGGTGAAGGCGCTCCTCATGCCTGAACTGAACTCGCTGATCTTCGTGCGGATCGTCGAGAAGATGCCCGTCACCTTGTCGCGGGCGCCGTTCCACAGGCCCGACCAGGCGTTGCTCACCGCGCTCCGCAGGCCGGACACGCTGTCGCGGACCCACTTCCACGCCCCGGACACCGACCCCTTCAGCCCGCTCCAGAACGAATCCCACCGTGCGCGGACGCTCCCCCACAGACCCTTCCACAGGTCGACGACCCAGTTCTTCAGCTGGGTGAACAGCTCCTTCGTCCGCGTCCACAGCTTGGAGAACCAGCCAATGATCGCCTTCACCATGTCGGGGACAATGCTGTTCCCGACGATGAGGTTGTAGGCCTCCTGGAACGGCTTGATCAGGTACTTCTTGACCCACTCCACCGTCGCCGAGAACGCCGACTTCACCGACTCCCACACACCGGTGACGATGTTGCGGAACGTCTCCGACTCGTGCCACGCGTAGGCGAACGCGGCAGCAAGACCCATGACCGCGAGCGCGACCAACGTGAACGGCGACGCAGCCATCACGGCTGAGAGGATCGCCTGCGCCGCCGTCACCGCGGCCGTGCCGATCGCCCACAGCTTCATGCCCGCCGCGATCCCGAGCACGGCGGCGGCAAGCGCCCCGAAGATCACGTGGTGGTCTCCGACGAACTGGAAGAACGCAGTCAGCGGTCCCTTGGCCGCATCCGCGATGGTCTTCACCAGATCCGCGAACGGCGCGAGCATCGGCACCAGCCCCGCAAGAGCCGCCCCCACGACGGTGGTCACCAGGGATGCGATCGAGTTGAACGCGGCGAAGATCCGGGTGAGCCCGTCCTGCATCTCCGGCAGCCCCGTCACCCGGCGCAGTTCCTTGAAGGCGTTGCCCAGCGTAGTCAGCGCATCCCCGCCGCCAGCCGCGGCCGCACCGAAGATGTTCCTCAATGACCCGAACACGTCAGCGAGGAGGCGACCGAACCGCTTCGCCACGTCGATGCCGTGATCGATGGCGTCCTGGAGCCGGCCAGACTCGAACGCGGCCGACAACTTCTTCGAGATCTCGGTGGACTCCCCGGCCATCGCCGTAGTGATCCGCTTGAACGCGGGCGACGCCGCGACCGACAACTGCACGAACGCCTGCGCGAACTGGCCCGGGATCTTCTTCAGCGGGCCGAAGCCCTCGTTCAGGCCCTGGAACATGCGGGTCAGCACGCCCTGGTCGGCGAGCCGGGTGAAGGTGCCCATCAAGTCGCGGGCCACCGCGTTGAGGCCGTCCGCGGCCCCGCCCAGCCCCACCCGCAGCGCAGGCAGGGACGCAGTCGCCATCGTGGTGAACGAATCCCCCAGGCCCTTGAACAGGCGATCCTGGACGTCGAGACGCAGCTCCGAGAACGCGGGGCCCATGCTGCGCACCGCGGTGACGAACTCCCGGGCGTTCGGCGACAGCTTCGCCATGGCCTCGGCGTACTTGTCGGTCTGCGCCACGCCCTGGGACTGCGCGGCGTTGACGGCCCGCTGCGCGTCCGCGAGGGCTTCCTGGGCGCTGCGGACCTGCCGCGCCGCCGCGACCTGAGCATCAGCCACACCCTGCTGCGCCTCGGCGAGGCGCTGCTGCGCGTCGCGGACCGAGTCGGCGCCGTCCTTCGCTGTCTGCGCGGCCTCGGCCTGCGCGTCCCCCACGTCGCGCGCCCGGTCGCCGACAGTGCGCTGCGCGTCGGCCACCTTCTCCTGCGCGTTACGGACCGTCTCCGAGCCCTCGACCCCGTCCGCGTTCGCCTCGGCAGTCTTCTCCCGCAGCCGTTCCGTCTCCGTCTGCTGTTCCTTCAGCCGCTGGACCGCCCTGTCGTAGCCGAGCTGCGCCTCGTCGATCTCTTCCTGAGTTGCGGCAGCGCCCTTAGCGCGGACGGCGGCGAGTTCCTTCTCCGCGTCCTGGAGGTCGAGGACAGCCTGACGCTGGTCCAACTCGGCGCTTACGAGCCGGTTGTTGAGGTCTTCCAGCTGATCCGCGGCCTCCTCACGCGCCTCGGTCAAATCCTCCTGCGCCTCCTTCGCGTCCCTCACCGCATCGGTCAGGCTGCGCTCGGCGTCGGCGACCCGGCGCAGCGCGGCCTGCCTGTCAGCTGCCGCCTGCACCTCGGCATCGCGAACGTCCTCGGCGGCGTCCCTCACCCGGGCCTGCGCGTCTTCGATCGCCCGCGCCGCGTCCTGCTGGGCCTCCTTCAGCGAGCGGGACGCACGGGCCACGTTGATCTGCGCTTCTGCCACCGCCCGGGCGGCGGCTGCCGCTGAGGCGCCGCTCTGCCCGCTCTTGTCGCCGGCGGCCTTGAATGCGGCGCCCACTCCTCTGAGGCCGACCGCGAGGGTCGCGACGGCGGTGACCAGGCCGCCGAGCGCCGGCACCGCGAGGGCGGCAGCCGGCCCGATCTGAACGAGAGAGGCACCGAGGGAGGCGACCGCGGGCAGTGCCGTCAACGCAGCGGCGGCCAGGGCAGCGAGGCGCGACGACAGCATGCCGGCGGATCCGGCCGCACCTCCGAGGCCGGACAGGATCCCGAGGGCGGCGCCGTCGACGTCGACACGGACGTTGACCGTGCGGCTACGGGTCAGCAGCGCCAGATCGTCCGCCGCGGAACGGGTGTCCGCGTCCGCGGTGATGCGGGCGGTGCGAGGCCGAGTGAGCAGCGCCAGGTCATCGGCGGCCACCCGCGTCTCAGCGTCCGCGAGGATCCGCACGGTGCGGTCGCGGGTGAGGGTGGCGAGCTGGGACTCGGCGAGCCGCCGCGCCGCCTCCTCCAACTCGGGCACAAGATTGACGGTCAGGTCACGGAAGCGGGCGCTGGACAGGGCAGACCGGTCGAGGACCGCCTTGACCTTCAGGTTGCGGTCGCGTGTGAAGCGGTCGAGCTCGGTACGGGCCTCGCGGTCGTCGAGCTTGACGCCGACGCTGACCTGATTCCGCCTGGACCGCAGCCGGTCCATGGTCCGGTTGTAGCCAGACTCGTCGGCCGTGACCTCGACATATCCCTCCGCAATGCGGAATGCGCCGGCCATCAGGCGGCCTGCAGATCGTCGGCGAGGAACCGGTCCAGCGGCAGACCGACTGCGTCGGCCATGGCGTCAGCCACGGGGATCGGGGGCACTGCTGTGCCGCGCTCATATCCCCACACGGACCAGGTGGAGCGCCCGATGCGGGCGGCGATGTCCTCGACGGAGAGGCCGGCGAGGCGCCGCTGATCGCGGAAGCGGGGGCCGTTGAAGGTACGGGGCACGGGGGCTCCCAGGGCGAGGCGTCGGCGGATACGGACGCGTCCCGCGGGCTCGAGGTGGGCCCGCTCGTCTCGCTCGGCGTTCGCATCACGCGATGGCCTCGCAGCCCCCATCCGGCTGCTCGTTCGCCACGCCCTGCAGCCGCTGCCTCATGTCCCGTGGGCATCCCGCCCGGTCGGGCATCACGCCCGATGGAACGACTGGCCTTACAGCTGCACTCGATTCGTCCTAACTGGAACGATACTCCAGTTCACCTACGATTCGAAGGTGGAAGAATGGTCATAGCCTTTGAATCGTGCCCACTGGGGGTCTTGATGAGCCTGATACGGGAGCGCCGGACCCCGCCCGAAACGCTCGGCCCCATGCTTCGCGCCGCGCGGGAGCGGGCCGGCCTCGGGCAGCGAGAGGCCGCGCGCCGTACAGGAGTGAGCCAGGGCTACCTGTGGCTGCTCGAGGCCGGCCAGCGCGCCCCATCAGCGGTCGTCGCCGAGATGCTCGCCGCGGTGCTTGCTCTCACGGACGAGGAGCGCGAGCAGCTGCGCGCGGCAGCTGTCGACGACGCCGGCCGCAGCCACCCCGCGCGCGGCGCCGCGTAACGAAATCCGAAACGAAAAGGGTCCGGAGTAGTCCGGACCCTTCGTCACCCCTCGCTCAGTCTCGCTCCCTCGCGTCGTCGTCGTGCTCGGCCAGGCGCTCGGCGAGGCGGGCGGCAATGCCGTATCCGGGGCTGCTGTCGAGGCGCCCCTTCTTCTGGTCGTACAGCCGCGTTGTGCGTGGGTCCTTGTGGTCGGCGAAGTCCTGCACGTCATGCAGCTTGGCTCCAGGCGCGGCCAGGGCGTGCGTCACCGCGTCGTGCTTGAGGACGTGCGGGTGGAAGGTTGCCGCGTTGGCGATGCCGGCCGTGGCGGCGAGCCGGCGGACCAGGGTCCACACGTACTTGGGGTCGAGCGGACGGCCGGTGCTGGTCTGGAACAGCGGGCCCTCGGTGCGGCCGTCGAGGTGCAGGTCGAGGGCGTGGCCAGTGGCGGGCGGAACGGCCTTGCGCTTGCGCCTGCCGCCCTTGAGGCGGACGTTGAGGGTTCGGTGCCCCTGGTCGTAGCCGAGGTCTTCCACGCGGGCGCTCAGAGCGGAGTCGAGGCGCAGCGCCATCGAGTACATGGCGAGCAGCAGGGCGTAGGCGCGGGGCGAGTCGGCGCGCGCGGCGGTGAGCAGCAGCGCCGACTCGTCCTCAGTCGAGCCGCGGGTGGTGGAGTCCGCCTGCTCGAGGTCAGGGCGGGAGACCAACTCGAACGGGTCGGAGCCCTCCCGGCGGGCGCGCACGGCGTAGGCGTGGAAGGACGAGCACGCGGACAAGAGGTTCGCTCGGGCGCTGTCGGAGCGCGGCGGGCCGACGGGGGCCTTCTCGCCGCGCTTGCCGCCCTTGACGGACTTCATGGTCGGCGCGGTCTCGAGGTGGCGGGAGAACGCCTCTGCGAGCGGGAAGTTGGCGTCGAGGGGGTGCGTGCCGCGGCTGCGGGCGTACTGGTCCCACACCCGGAACTGGCGCACGTAAGTGCTGCGGGTGTTCTTCGTCTTCTGCCGGGCTATCCATGCGCCGGCGAGGGCGGGCAGTGGGTCGCCAGGCGGGTAGTGCGCGGCGAGGTCGTTGGCGAAGTCGACGGCCTCCTCCGGCCAGTCGTCGACCGCGCTGCGTATCTCGGTGTCGAGTTGGCCGCCGTGCGGCCGGGCGACGATCTCACTCATGGGCAACTCCCCCTCGGGCGGGTCTTGGTGACCCTCCTTCATGAGTACCACATAACAGTAATTATGTGGTGGTGAACTGACTACCTAGGAAGTCACCGCGGGAGCGCACCGGAACCCCTCCCGTTGCGGTAGCCCCCGTGGCACGATGCCCCACATCAACAAGGGGGGTACCAGCATGATCGACGTCAAAGGCCACACTGGACAGGTCCAGTTCGACGGCCAGTTCGTCACCATCACACGCACGGGATTCGGTGCGCGCCTCACCGTGGGCAAGGGGGAGAAGCGGCTCCACATCGCTCAGATCAGTGCCGTGCAGTGGAAACCGGCGGGCCTGATGGTGAACGGGTTCATCCAGTTCACGGTGCCGGGGGGTAACGAGCAGCGCAGTGCGTTCGGCAGTCAGACCCGTAGCGCGGTGCAGGATGAGAACTCGGTGGTGTTCACAAGGAAGCAGCAGCCGGAGTTCGAGAAACTCCGGGCTGCGCTGGACCAGGCCATCGCGGCGCAGCACGGCCCGCAGCTATTGCCGCCTGAGTAACGACTGCGCCCGGCCGCGGTGCGGTGCGGCCGGGCGAAATCAGCGGGCGGTGAATATCAGGCCGCGTCCGGCCCGTCACCACCCCGAGCACGAATGCCGTACCACTCGGCCGTCTGCATGCCCTTCGGCTTCGCCGAGACCCGAGACGCCGTCAACCGCTCGGCGATCAGAGCAGCCGTCGGCGTCACATCCTCGACCACCTCGTCAGGCTCGGCCTGACCCAGCGCACGGGCAGCATGCCGTTCCGCCGGCGTCGGCCGCCTGGTCCTCGTCTTCCGCTCCACGGTTCTCCCTAGGCCAGTTCGGGCACGGACGGCAGGTTGGCGATGGTCTCGGAGATCAGCCGCAGCTGCATGACCGCAGGCGAGTGGCTCCGCACGTCCAACGGGAAGCCCACACCGACCGGGTTGGCGTACTGCTGGCCGTGATCGGCCATCAACTGCAGCGCGGCCTGGGCCTCCCCGAGCGCACGGGCAAGCTTCGCCGCCCCGTAGGCGTACTGCTCCCGGTGCGTCTCACGGTCCGCCCGGCTGGTCGACGCCGCCCGGTCGTACACGTCGTCTACAGCGGCACGAAGGGCGTCAGACGCCTCCCGCTTCGCCGGCTGCGTCTTGGCCTTCTCGCCCGCGGTGAGCGCCTCCTGTACGGCGTGCAGGGCTTCCTGCGTCTTCGCCGGGACGCGGGACCGGTCGAGCGGCAGACGGAAGTCGTGCACGCGGTCCCCCGCCACGCTCGCACTGAACGGCGTGCCGTTGAAGTCGATGGTCATGATTCCTCCTGGTGGTTGATGACTGCCGGCTCCGCTCGGAGCGCGGCCTCGAGCTGGTCGTTGCGGGCCTTCACGGCGGTGAGGAGCTCGTCGGCCTCCTGCTTGTTGCGGGCCAGCTCCTCGGGCGGCACCTGCTCGTGGCGGTCGGTGCGCCACCGGTCCCGCGGGTGCGGCGCGACCTCGAGCCCGAGGCTCCGGCGTGCGTCGGCGAACAGGTCGAGCAGCTCGTCGGCCGGGTCCTCCTGATAGTCGAGCGGCCAGTTGGCGCCCATACGGCAGCGCAACCCGTGGAAGCGGCACACCGGGCCGTCCGTCTTCTGCTCGCCGAGGGCCTTCGCCAGGCGGTCGAGGCGGGCACGGATGTCGCGGGAGCTCACGCTGACCTCCGTGCATCGCCGAGGGCCGCCTCGAGCTGGGCGAGCCGGTCCTCGAGCTCAAGCTGCTCGGAGATCGCAGGCAGCGTGTTCACGAGGATGGAGGCGGCCCGGATCCGGTTCGCCGGGTTCTCGTCCTGCAGCGCCGCGTGCAGGGTCGTGATGGCGTCCCGGGCGGCGCCGGCGAGGGCGGCCCGCGCTTCGGCGAGCAGCTCCCGCCGGGCCGTCAGCACGTCCTGTTCGAAGTCGGGGTCTTCGCGCCACCTTCGGATGGTTCGCCCCGATACGCCCAGCGTCTCGCCGGTCTTGTCGGTCGACGCGCCGCGGGCGAGCAGGATGATCGCCTGGCTCTTCGCGTCCAGGTCAGAAACGGTCATGGGCGGCCACTCCTTACATAGCGCCGCTGGCGGCGAAGGTCGTGTTGTCGAGGGTGGGAGCCAGCTCCCGTCCCTTCTCGGCGAGGCGCCGAAGCTTCCGTGCGTGCCGTTTGGCAAGGCCGGCAGCACGCCGGCGGGCGAGCTCTTGGCGCTCCTGGCGCTTGCGCTCGGCCTCGGCGCGCACCCGGGCGATGCGCGCCGATATCTGCTGCTCGACGTGAGAAGTCATGACCTCTCCCTGGGACGGAGGTTGGCGAGGACGTCGACCATGTGGCGGGCGTTGTCAACCTCGACTTGTAGCGGGGCGACGGCGATACAGCCGTACTCGATGAGGTTGATCTCGTGTCCGGTACGGATGTGGGCGAGACACGTCGCGAGGTATCCGATCGGCCCGAACACCTCAGCTTCGGTGAGGTCGTTAGTCCGCACGTTCACGCTCCTTGGGCAGCACAAGGTGGTGAGGGTGGTATTCGCCGTCGGTGTCGTCGGCGAAGGCGTGGGTGAGGTTGTGGGTGAGCTGCCCCACGAACACCGCAGCCTCTTCCCAGAGCTGGAGCCAGCCGTCGGCAGCCGGGTAGGCCTGGGCGAACCACAGGTCGAAGGCGCGGTCGCAGCGCCCCTTGTGGGCGACGAACAGCGGGGTACTGCGACGGGGGCCGTCGGCGCCGGCTGTCGTTCCCCAGATGACGTTGCCGCGGTCGACGACTTGCTCGCGGCAGGTGTCGCAGATGAGGGCCGGGCAGTTCATGGCTTCCGGCGGTCCGGAGCGGCCGAGGTACTCAATCAAGGTGGGTCAGTTCCTTTCGGCGAGGTGCCGCAGCTGCTTGCGGAGGTGTTCGGCGGCTACGTGCTGGCCGCCGTGGAGTTTCCCGAGGGCTACGGCGAGGTCGCAGGCGAGCGCCGAGATGACGGCGATGTGTTCGTCCGTGTCCATCGAGAGGAGGAGGTCGAGGGATGCTTCTACGTCGCCGGTGATCATGTTGAGGGCGATGGCCCCGGCACTCCGCTGAGCAGCGTGGTGCGGCGCCATGCGCTTACGGGTCTCGTCGGACGTCACGGCGCCTCCTTAGATCACTTGGGACTTGTGGACGATGCGCACCGGTCCGGTGCCGGCGGCCGGGGCCTGCATGAGTGCCATCAGGGCTTTCATCTCTTGGCGCCGCTGCTCGCGGAGTTCGTCGACCAGTGCGGTCTGCGCCGCCCTGTCGTCCGCCCGGACGGTGTCGAGAGCGCGCTGGAGGTCGAGCAGTTCCCGCGGGACGGCAGGACGCCCCTGGAGGGCGTGCTCGAGTAGCGCGGCGCGGTTGCGGACGTGGACGAGGTCGGGAGTCCGCTCCAGCCAGCCACAGGCCTCGAAGCGTTGAAGGGTTTCACCGAAGACCTTTGAGGTCTTGTTCTTGGTGACCCGGATCTGCTCGCCTCGCAACTGGCGGGTGCGGGCGGTGAGTCCGCGCTGCTTGAGTTCGCCCTTCGGCAGGAGCGCGCGGAGGGTCCGGCGCTGGACTGCGTCCGTGCCGAGGACTGCCAGGGCGTAGGCGACAGTTCGCCCTACTCCTACCGCCGGCTGGGCAGACACCGTCTCTTCGACGTGACTGATCACTGGTCCTCCTTGGGCCAGAATGGCTCGTCATACACGGATTGGTCTTCAGGGCACTTGAACGGACCACTCCAGCCGCTGCTGGCGACCATGGGCTTAGGGCCGTCCGCCTGACGCTGTATGCGCCGGCCCGCTTCGATGGCCTGTTGCGCCCGCTGATCCGACGTGGCGGGCTTCTGGGCGGCCTGCTCCTCAGCTGCAAGCTGATGGCTGAGGTCGAGCCAGCCTTGAACCCTGGCGTCGGTTCCGGTGAGTGTCCTGCTGGCAGCCCTTGCTGCTGCTCGTTCCCACATGCCGCCGTCGGCTGTGTCGCGGGCCGCCTGCTGGGCTTTGAGGATGACGATGCGCTTCGGGTGGCAGTCGGGGCAGGCCTGGTGTACGTCGTCGACGACCCGGTAGCGGAGGCGGATATTGCGGTCAGCTGCCGGGTTCTCTTCAAGGCAGGCGGCGCAGGCAGGCACAGACTCGGCGGTCGCTTGCCCGATGGAGGACGGGTGGCAGCGCGGGCACGGGTCGCCCGTGATGGGGTGGACGCGCAGGGATACGTCGGTGGCGGCTGCTGGCGTGTGCTGGTCGCAGACAGGCGGCAGCGTCGACGAGTCGGCGGCCGGGGGGAGTTCGTCCTCGGAGAGCCGGTGCGCGTACACGCCGGCGGGGGTGCGAACCGACGGGTCGTCGCTGATGTCGAGGTAGCGGCGGAGGCCGTTCTCGGTCCATCCATCCTTGAAGGCGGCAGCAACGCGGGCGGCCAGCTTGGCTCGCTGCGACTTCTGTAGCCGCTTTCCTCGGTAGTCGAGGCTGTCGACGAACGCTTCGGCGCGCGCGAGGGGTTTGTCTTGTTCTTGATCTTCTGAAGATTCAATCTCCCCTCCCCCGCCTCCCTCCTCTGCGTCTGTCGGCATGACGGACGTTTCCGTCGAGTCCTCAGCCACGGGGGAGGAGGGGGTAGTAAGAGGAGAGTCTTTAAAAGAGGAGACAAGAGGAGTAGGGGTCACCTCCTGGATGACCCTCTTGGCATCTGCTGGATGACCCTCTTGGGTAAGAGGGTCATCTGTGGGGTGACCCTCAGGGTCATCCGCTGGATGACCCTCTGTGGGGACAGGGTCACCTGGGGGGTGACCCTCTTTCTGGTCCTTCGGCGGGCGGGTGCACTGCCCCTTGTTGCCGTCGTGCGGCGCCTCAGGGCACAGGTGCTCAAGGTGGTAGACGGCGAACTGGTTGATGCGGCCCGGCAGGTGCGTGGTGATGACCTTCTTGCGCATCAGGGCGGTGATGGCGTTCCTCCACCCCTTGGGGCTCTTGTTCGCCCGGTCCAGGATGTGCTGGGCATGTACGGGCCCAAAGGTCAGCCGGCTGCCGTCGTTGGCGTTCTCGGCGAGGACAAGCAGGTCCCACCGTTCGCCGGGCGTCAGGCCCGCGTCCTGCCAGTGGTCGAGCACCTCGACGATCAGACGGATGCCCACGGGCCACCCCCCTCTGAGGCCGGCCGTCGGCGGCCTGGCTTGCTGCTCACGTGGTGCTCCTGGTCGCGTTGCGGGGCTGGATTCGATAGGTGACGCCGCACGGGGCCCGCC
The DNA here is from genome assembly GCF_045039535.1 of Streptomyces sp. NBC_01092. Classification (NCBI taxonomy): domain Bacteria; kingdom Bacillati; phylum Actinomycetota; class Actinomycetes; order Kitasatosporales; family Streptomycetaceae; genus Streptomyces; species Streptomyces sp. NBC_01092. The sequence continues at coordinate 2,820,141 of NZ_CP108659.1, forward strand.
GCGGACCTAGTCCGACGTGGCGGTGCCAGTTGCTGCAGCTGGGGCAGCGCACGGCGGTCTCTCTGCGACCGCTGGTGACGACGACAAGGGGCCGGACGATCGGCGGCTCGGTGGATCCGGGAAAGAGGCCTGCCGGTTGGGGCGGCTTCGCGGATACACTCGGGGGTGAGGAAGTCGGCGTTGACGTCGTGAGGGGCCCGGTGGCGCGGGCCCTTTTCCTTTTGGTCACTTGGTGTCCTTCGCGGCGGCGAGGCGGTGCGGGTGCCCTGTGGGTCGTCTCGCGAGGGATATGGAGTTGATGGCCGCGCCCGCGTGGACGCGGCCGGCCGGTTAGCCGTCGTCGCGCCTGGTCATGGCGAGGCGGTGGCGCAGGAGGTCGAGCTCGTCGAGGACGTTGGCGAGGGCGGAGGCGCAGACCCCGTTCACCTCGGTGTTCTCGCCGATGGGCCGGACCGCGCTGAGGGCGTCGTGCAGCACGTGTTCGTCGTCGCCTTCGAGGTACGTCTTCACCTCGGCCGCCGCGTCGTTGAGCTTGGCGGCGCGCTCCTCGTCGTGCAGGCGGACGATGTACGCGACGAACAGCCCGTCGAGGGCCTGCGCCTGCTGTACGGGGGTGAGTTGCCGCCACGCCTCGTGGCCGATCAGCGTGACGTCGACGCCGCCGGGGTGCTCGCGATGCAGCTTGGCCCGGGCTTCCTGGATGGCGCCGTAGAAGGCGCTGCTGTCGTCGATGCTGGAGGCGATCTCGTCGAAGGCTTCGCGGTCTGTCATGATGCTGGGAGTCCTATCTGTCGTTGAAGCCCTGGGTCGCTGCCGAGCGAAGATGCCCGGGGCTTCGGCGTGTGCGGGTCGGATCAGGCCCCTGTCGGTCCGGTGCGGGAACACCGGTTCTGGTGGGGGCCGCTTTCGTGCCGCTAGGCGGCGTACCGGCTGACCTCGATTTTCGGGGGCTCGTCGAGAACGGGCCGGAAGATGGCGCGGAGTTGAACTTTCTCCGGGTCACTGAGGGGCGGGCGGGCGGCGACGATCCGCGCGATGAACTCTTCACGGCTCTCCCCCGGCAGCTTCCGCAATGTGATTCCGCCGCTCATGCGGCTTTCTCCCGGCTGTCTGCGGTGCGGATTCCGAGGATGTCGGCGAGCTTGAGGGCGGCCCCGGCGCGCGGCTGAACCTGTCCGGATTCCCAGCGAGAGAGGCTGCCTGGCGTCATTTCCAGTGCCGTGGAGACCTCGCGCAGGGACATCCGCAGACTCAGCCGGCGCTCGCGGGCCTGCCCGGAAGCAAGCATGCGGCGCACCTCGGAAACCCTCTTCAGGGCTTCGATGTCCATGTTCTAATTCAACACCAACGAGCGTGTGATCTCAACACTTTGAAGCAGAGTATTTAGATCACTCTCGCGGCGCGCTCAACACACACTCGGCGCCGGATGTTGCACTCGCGTCCTGGGGTCGACAAGGATGGGCCTATGCCCGCACGCGCACCGCAGCTCAAGGTCGAGGCCGAAGAGCCCGAAATCTGGGCCGTCACCGGCGCCGACGCCCGCACCGTAGAGGTGCACGTCTGGGATACAGACCCGGAGCTCTTCGTAATCTTCAAGTTCGGAATGGTGCCGGGCCTGCCGCTGAAAGTGCTGAGCTACACCGTCCACTCCACCCACGGCATTGAGCAGTCACTGCGAGACCTCCCAGTGACGCGCTGGGAGAAGGCCGCGCAAGCCGCGGCCGAGCGCCGTCTGGTCTCGGGCAGCCCCTACGGGCAGCACGTGAGCCCGGCGGACTTGGCGCGGAGCATCGTGGACGAGAAGTTTCCCGAGCTGGCCGGCGCGACCAAGGGCAACGCCCTCCGCAGGAAGAACGCCCTGCTTCAGCTCGCGGAACGGGCGGCGGAGTACATGGGGGCCATGGAGTCCGGCTCGTCGAACCCTGCGGAGGTGCTGGCCGAACGTCATGGTGTATCGGCGGCGACCGTCCGTGGGTGGCTACACCGGGCCCGTAAGGAGGGCCTGGCCCTGGAAAGCGCGCACCCGAACGCGACGCCGCGTCGCCGCCTCTGAACGCCAAGGAGCCCCGCACCAGGCCGGTGCGGGGCTCCGTCACGCGGCGCGCTGCTCAGCTCTCGCTTCTGCCTTTCCATGTGACATCGATGGTGGAGTCGTCGAAGCCAGGGCCGCGTTTGGCGACTGGGTGGATCTTGAGGCGCAGGCCAATCGTGTCGAGGATCCGCCGCTGCTGCGATACCCCGAGGAGCTTCCACTTCTCGGGAGCCTGCGAGCCGACGAGCCCGTCCAGCGGCGACAGGTCCACGGGCTGGAGGCGGCGAGCCTCGGCCTGTGCCTCCTTGATCTGGTCGCCCAGTTTCTTCGTGATGCGCCGCAGTTGCTCGCGAGTGATGGCGCCCTCGGCGTAGTCGTCCGCCGCTTCTTCCTGCCTGGCCCGCAGTCCTTCGACGCGTTCCAGGGCGGCCAGGGCGCCAGCCTCGTCGCCCTGGAAGATGTCGGCGGCGATCGGGTCGGACAAGACCGGGATGACGATGTCCTCGACGAAGCCGTCCAGGGCCTCGACGTTGCGGCCGGTACAGCCCTGGTTGGAGTCGCAGCAGTATGTGGGCTTCAGTGAGCCTCGCTTCGCGTTGCCGCGCATGGCGACCCGGTAGCAGCTTCCGCACACTCCGCAGGTTGCGACCTCACCCCATGAGAGCAGGTACTTGCGCTGCCCCGGCTTCTCTCTGGTCTCGGCCCGGCTGGCGAAGAGCTGCTTGATCCGGGCGTGCTGCTCCTCCGTGATGAGCGCAGGCCAGGCGGCGGGGTATTCGTCGCCGTGATGTACGCGGATCTTGGCGTTCGCCGGCCGTAGGGCGATCTTCTTCACGCTGGTCTTGTTCCAGAGACTGCCATCCTCGGCCTGGCCGAGCATGCGGCGCTTGCGGTTCTGGCCGGCGCCAGGCGATGGGACGCCGCGCCCGTTCAGATCGGCAGTGATCCCGAGCAGCGTGTCGCCAGCCAGTAGCCGGGTGACGATCTCGCGGACGATCGGAGCCTGCCCGGGGTGCTCGAGGTCGTGGAAGCCGATGACCTGCCCGCGGTCGTCATGCTCGTACTGGCGCCGCCAGCCGTAGGCGACTTTGCCGTTCGCGCGTCCCTCTTCTGCCCGCTCCCGGGCGGCGCGTGCTACTCGCTCCGACTTCACCTCGGACTCGGCGGTGTCGGACTCGCCCAGGTTCGCCAGCTGCGAGCGGTCGGATGCCTTCCCCATGTTGAAGTATCCGCCGCTCTCGAAGGCGACGAAGGCCTTCACTTGGCGGAGATCCTCGATGGCCTGGGCTCGCTCGACCCGCCGTCGCCACAGTCGGCTCGGATGGTAGGCGGCGACGATGACGCGTACCCCGGGCTGTGTGGCTGCGGTGAGTGCTGCGGCCATGAGCTGGTCGTAGCCGGGGCGTTCCTCGCCCGTGTGTGCGGAGAGATCGTTATCGGTCCACTCGCCGGCGACCTCCCCGCCGAGCTCGGCGGCCCATGCGTGCAGGTCTTTCATCTGTCGACCGACTCCGCGCCGCTGCTCGCGGGGATCCTCGCTGATCCGGGCGTAGAGGAAGATGAGGATGCGGAGTTGAGCGACAGTGACAACCATAAGGCCAGTATTACCCATCCAGCGCCTCCCGGATTCCCCGGCGGTGTGGGCAACACCCGTAAGGATCCGAAGGCGTTCGCCAGCCTGATCCACGACGTCGAGACAAAGATCTTCGGCGCACTGCCCGACGAGACGTGGGTCTACCCCGGGCACGGCAACGACACGTCGCTGGGCGCCGAGCGGCCGCATCTGCCGGAGTGGCGCGCGCGGGGCTGGTAGGCGCGGGGCTGGTAGGCGCGCCGAGCGGGAGCGTGAAGGGCTCGTGACCGCGCGGCGCACGCGCCCCGTGTGAATCGTTCACACGCGCTGGCGTCAAACGCGCGCTCCCGGCGCACGTGGTTGCGCAGTCAACTGGAAGCAGCCCCGCACAGGATGACGGCTCCTGAGCGGAAAGGGCCGCCGGTCTCTCAATCCCCGCCCTCGACCGGCGGCCCCGGCGAGTTCCTCCCACGCCGGCCGCGCCGAGTGTTCCCGGTGACGTGCCGCGGGACGTGTTCACAGGACCGCAACACCCGTTCCCAATATGCGGACTTTCACCGTCGTGATCTCGACAAAGACGACGATGTACTGTCAATCTCGCGCCATGCACCCTGCCCCCCACGCCCTGCGCCGCGCCGTCGCCGTCGCCACGACCGCCCTGCTCGCCACCGCTCTCGGCTGTGCTCCACAGCCGGAGGACAAGGCCGCCGACGCGCCGTCCGGTTCGGCCGGGAACACCTGCGCCAAGGGCGAGTTGGCCACGAAGACCTCAGGCAAGCTGACCATCGCCACCGACGAGCCGGCGTACGAACCCTGGTTCAAGGACGACAAGCCCGCGGGCGGCGAGGGCTTCGAATCGGCGGTCGCCTACGCCGTGGCGAAGCAGCTCGGCTACGACAAGAGCGCCGTCGTCTGGCAGAGCGTCCCCTTCAACAAGGCCTTCGCGCCCGGCGAGAAGACCTTCGACTTCGACATCAACCAGGTGTCGATCAGCGACGAGCGCAAGAAGGCCGTGGACTTCTCGTCCGGCTATTACGACGTCCGCCAGGCCGTCATCGCGCTGAAGGACACCAAGGCCGCCAAGGCTAAGAGCATCGCGGACCTGAAGGGCCTCAAGCTGGGCGCACAGGTCGGCACCACCAGCCTGAACTACATCGACGACGTGGTGAAGCCGACCCAGGAGGTCGCCGCGTACGCGAAGAACGACCAGGCCAAGTCGGCGCTGAAGAACGGGCAGGTCGACGCCATCGTGGTCGATCTGCCGACCGCGTTCTACATCACCGCGGCCGAGGTGACGGACGCGACGATCGTCGGCCAGTTCGAGAACCAGGGCGGTGCGCCCGAGCAGTTCGGGCTCGTGCTCGACAAGGGCAGCGCGCTCACCTCGTGCGTGACGGACGCCGTTAACGCCCTGCGTGAGGACGGCACCCTGGACAAGCTCGAGCAGCAGTGGCTGTCCGACGCCGTCGACGCCCCGGTACTCAAGTGACGCTCACGAAGGAGGAGTCCGGCCAGGACGGCGCGGACGACAACGGCGGCATGTCCGGCGGGGGCGACGGCTACGTCCCCTCGCAGCGGCGTCTCGACCGCGAGCGCTACAAGCGTGCCCGCGCCCGCCGAGCCACGGCCATCGCCGCCCTCTCCACCCTGGTCACCGGCGTCGTCCTCTACCTGGTCGTGGTGAACGCGCCGGGCTGGCCGAGGACCAAGGAGACGTTCTTCGACTGGGGGTACGCGCGCGAGGCGTTCCCCAAGGTCCTCGAAGGGCTGTGGCTCAACGTCCGGCTGCTGCTCATCTGCGGGGCGGCCGTGCTGGTCCTCGGGATGCTCATCGCCGTCGCCCGCACATTGCGCGGCCCGGTGTTCTTCCCGCTGCGGGCACTGGCGGCCGCGTACACGGACTTCTTCCGGGGCCTTCCGCTCATCATTAACCTCATGATCGTCGTGCTCGGCGTCCCCGCGCTGCGGCTCCAGGGCGTGACCGTCGATCCGGTGCTGCTGGGCGGTACGGCACTGACGCTGACGTATTCGGCGTACGTGGCCGAGGTGTTCCGCGCGGGCATCGAGTCCGTCCACCCCTCGCAGCGCGCTGCGGCACGCTCCCTCGGCCTCACCAACCGGCAGGCGCTGCGGCATGTCGTCCTGCCCCAGGCCGTACGCCGTCAGGTGCCGCCGCTGCTGAACGACCTGGTGTCGTTGCAGAAGGACACCGGGCTGGTGTCGATCGGCGGCGCGGTGGACGCCGTACGGGCCGCGGACATCATCGTGGGCCGCAGCCTCAACTACACGCCCTACATCGTCGCCGGCCTGATCTTCGTGGCGCTGACCATCCCGATGACCCGCTTCACGGACTGGGTGACGGCCCGCATGGACCGCCGGCGCGCCCAAGGAGGAGCCCTGTGAGCGACGCATCCGTGAGTGACGCACCTGTGCTGCGCATGGAGTCCGTCCGCAAGACCTTCGGCGACTCGGTGGTACTGCGGGACGTCGACCTGGAGGTCGCCCCGCACACGGTGACCGCGCTGATCGGCGCCTCCGGCTCCGGCAAGTCCACGCTGCTGCGGTGCGCGAACCTGCTGGAGGACATCGACGACGGCGCGATCTGGCTGGACGGCGAGGAGATCACCGACCCGCGCGTCGACCAGGACGCCGTACGTCGCCGTATCGGCGTGGTGTTCCAGGCGTACAACCTCTTCCCGCACATGACGGTCCTGGAGAACATCACCCTCGCCCCGCGCCGGGTGCACGGGCAGTCCCGTGCCGAGGCCGAGGCACACGCGCGTGAGCTGCTGGAGCGGCTGGGGCTGGCCGACAGGGCGGGCGAGTACCCGGACCGGCTGAGCGGCGGTCAGCAGCAGCGCGTCGCGCTCGTCCGCGCCCTGGCCGTACGTCCGCGGCTGCTGCTGCTCGACGAGATCACCGCAGCCCTCGACCCCGAGCTGGTGGGCGAAGTCCTCGCCGTCGTCCGTGACTTGAAGGCGGACGGGATGACGATGGTGCTGGCCACGCACGAGATGGGGTTCGCCCGTGAGGTCGCCGACCAGGTTTGTTTTCTGGACGGAGGCGTGGTGCTGGAGCGCGGCACGGCCGAGCAGATCTTCGGTGATCCGCAGCAGGAACGCACCCGGCGCTTCCTGCGGCGGATCGTGGAGGCGGGACGCCTGTAAGGACCGCCCCACCATGGCGGGCGGTCCTTACAGCCCTCCCCGTTCACCTCTCACGTGTCGGCCTGCCCCACCCCCGCCAGCGCCGCGACCCGCTCCACACCGAACACATAGCCCTGCACACCGCAGCCCGCGATGACCCCGTCGGCGCGCAGCGAGACGTAGGAGTGGTGCCGGAAGGACTCGCGCTTGTGGATGTTGGAGATGTGGACCTCCAACACCGGCATGCCGTCACAGGTGTTGAGCGCATCCAGGATCGCCACGGACGTGTGCGAATAGGCACCGGGGTTGATCACGATCCCGCAGTGGTTGAGCCGTGCCTCGTGGATCCAGTCGACCAGCTCGCCCTCGTGGTTGGACTGCCGGAAGTCGATCGTGCCGCCGTGCGCGGCCGCCGCCTTGGCGCACAGGGCCTCGACATCGGCCAGGGTCTCGGAGCCGTAGATCTCCGGCTGGCGCTGGCCGAGCAGGTTCAGGTTGGGGCCGTTGAGGATCATGATCGGGGCGTTGGCCAGGGTGCGGGGCACGGTTCCTCCGGTCCGTTCGCGGTGCGGCGGTCCGTCGATGACCGCTGCTCAGACCCCGGTTTATCACGATGCGCCGGCCGTGCCGCGCCGCCTACCCTCCGGGCATGACCACGATCTCGTACCCTGCCAAGCCCTCTCCCGGCGACCGCGTCGCCGTCATTTCGCCCGGCGCGGGCCTGCCCGGACTCTTCCCGCACCCCTACGAACTGGGCCTGGAGCGACTGCGCAAGGAGTACGGGCTCGAACCGGTCGAGTATCCGGCGACCCGCAAGATGGGCTCGACGCCCCAGGAGCGGGCCGACGACATCCACGCCGCGTTCGCCGACCCCGACATCAAGGCGGTCATCGCCTCGATCGGCGGCGATGACCAGATCACCGTGCTGCCGCTGCTGGACCGGGAGTTGATCCGGGCGAACCCGAAGCCGTTCTTCGGGATGAGCGACAACACGAACCTGCTCATGTTCCTCCGCAACACCGGGATCGTCGGCTATCACGGCACGAGCGTGATGTGCGAGCTGGGCCGTCCCGGCGCCATGCACCCGCAGACCGCCGACTCCCTGCGGGCGGCGCTGTTCACCTCGGGTGAGTACGAGCTGCGCCCGGCCGAACGCTGGAACGACATCAACCGGGACTGGGCCGACCCGGCGACCTTCGACGCGGAGCCGCAGACGCGGCCCGGCACCGGATGGAGCTGGGTGAAGGCCGACCAGGTGGTGGAAGGCCGCAGTTGGGGCGGCTGCCTGGAGATCGTCGGCTGGCTGCTGATGGCGGACCGGGAGATCCCGCGGGACCTCTCGGAGTTCGACGGTGGTGTGTTGCTGCTGGAGACGTCGGAGGACATGCCGAGCGCCAACGAGGTCTTCTGGACGCTGAGGAACATGGGCGAGCGCGGACTGCTCCAGCGCTTCTCGGCACTGTTGATGGGCCGAGCGAAGACGTGGTCCTTCGAGCAGCCCAACGGCCTGGAGGAAGCCGCTCGTTACGCCACCGAGCAGCGCGAGGCCGTGCTGCGGGCCATGGGTGTGTATGCCCCCAACACGCTGATCGTCTTCGACGTGGACTTCGGCCACACCGATCCACAACTCGTGATCCCTTACGGCGGCAACGTCCGCGTCGACGGGGCCGCCCGGCGCATCACCGTCACATACTGACGAGGCCGACCGCCCCCGCGCGCCCCGTAACCGGTGGTCACCGTGGGTAGTTGACGCAGCATGTACGACGCACGCACCGTAAGGGCGCCCTCCATGCTGCGGCTCTCGGCCGCCTCGCTCGCCGGGACGGCCATCGAGTTCTACGACTTCTTCGTCTACGGGACCGCGGCGGCACTGGTCCTGGGACCGCTGTTCTTCCCGACCTTCTCGCCGGTGGCGGGGACCCTGGCCGCCTTCGCGACCTTCGGGGTCGGCTTCATCGCGCGGCCCCTGGGTTCGGTGCTGTTCGGGCACATCGGGGACCGGCGCGGACGCCGACCGGTCCTGATCGCCTCACTCCTGCTGACCGGCGCCTCCACGGTCGCGGTCGGCTGCGTACCGACGTACGACACGATCGGGATGGCCGCTCCCCTGCTGCTGCTCGTGCTGCGCTTTCTGCAGGGGCTCGGACTCGGCGGCGAATGGGGCGGCGCCGTCCTGCTGACCGTGGAGCACGCGCCCGAGGGGCGGCGCGGTCTGTGGTCGAGCTTTCCGCAGGTCGGGCCGGCGCTGGGCTTCCTGCTCGCCAACGGTGTGGTGCTGGGGCTGTCGGCGACCCTGTCCGAGGCGCAGTTCGCCGCGTGGGGCTGGCGGGTGCCGTTCTGGGCGGCGGGCGTGCTCGCGGTCGTCGGGCTGTGGCTGCGGTCGTCGCTCACCGAGAGTCCGCGGTTCCTCGAAATCGACGAGCCCGCGCGCGTGCCGCTCGCCGAGGTCGCACGCGGCCACTGGCGGCTCGTACTGCTGACGGCCGGGGCGCTGTCGATCGGATACGCGATCTTCTACACCGTGACGACCTGGTCCCTCGCCTACGCCACCGAGCAGCTCGGTGTGAGTCGGGGCGTCATGCTGACCTGCATCATGGGCGCGGTGGTGGTGAAGGGCTCGCTCACACCGGTCGTCGCGATCCTCGGCGATCGGTACGGCCGCCGGCCGCTGTGTCTGATCGGGTGCACCGCGTCCGCCCTGTGGATGTTCCCGCTGGTCGCTCTGCTCGCCACGGCTGAGCCGCTGCTGATGTTCCTGGGCTTCCTCGGGGCGATGCTCTCGTTCATCACGATGTTCGCCGTGATCGCCGCGTATCTGCCCGAGCTGTACGAACCCCGGGTGCGCTGCACCGGCGCCGCGGTGGGCTACAACCTCGGCGGAGTCCTCGGGGGCGCGCTCACGCCGATCGTGGCCACGGCGCTCGTCGAGCAGGGAGGTCGGGTGCCCTGGGGTGTGGGGGCGTATCTCACCGGGGTCGCGCTGCTCAGTCTGGGCTGCTTCGCGCTGCTGCCCGAGACGCGTCCGGTGCCTGCGTCGGCTGCGGAGCCCGCCACCGGGTGACGGGCTCCGCAGCCGACGACGGGCTCCGCAGCCGACGACGGGCTCCGCGGCCCACGACGGGCTCCGCGGCCCACGACGGGCTTCGCGGCCGACGCGGCTTCACGGGTTGATCGCGAGCTCCAGATACGCCGCGAACAGCACCAGGTGGACGCCGCCCTGGAGCGGTGTCGCCCGCCCCGGTACGACCGTCAGCGAGCTCACCACCACCGTCAGGGCGAGCAGCACCATGTGGGTGGGGCCGAGGCCGAGGACGAGCGGACCCGAGAGCCAGATCGAGGCCAGGGCCACCGCCGGGATGGTCAGGCCGATGCTCGCCATCGCCGAGCCGAGAGCAAGGTTGAGACTGGTCTGCACGCGGTCACGGCGGGCGGAGCGCAGCGCGGCGATCGTCTCGGGGAGCAGCACCAGCAGGGCGATGATCACGCCGACGACGGCATGCGGGAGGTCGGCCGCCGCCACGCCGGACTCGATGGTCGGCGAGACCCCCTTGGCCAGGCCCACCACGCCGATCAGGGCCAGGCCCAGCAGCCCGAGGCTGATCAGGGCCATGCGACGGGTGGGCGCGTCGGCGTGGTCGTCCGCGGTGATCACGTCGCCCTGCCGGGTGATGGGGAGGAAGTAGTCCCGGTGGCGGACGGTCTGCGTCGTCACGAACAGGCCGTACAGGATCAGCGAGGAGATCGCGGCGAACGTCAGCTGCACGCCGGAGAACTCCGGGCCGGGCTTGCTGGTGGTGAACGTCGGCAGCACCAGACTGAGCGTGGCCAGGGTGGCCACCGTCGCGAGGGCGGCACCGGTGCCCTCGGGGTTGAAGACGGCCGTGCGGTGCCGCAGCGAGGCGACCAGCAGGCACAGGCCGACGATGCCGTTGCAGGTGATCATCACGGCGGCGAAGACCGTGTCCCGGGCGAGGGTGGAGCTCTTGTCGCCACCGTCCGCCATCAGGGTCACGATCAGGGCGACCTCGATGATCGTGACGGCGACGGCGAGGACGAGGGAGCCGAAGGGTTCGCCGACCCGGTGGGCGATCACTTCGGCGTGGTGCACGGCGGCCAGAACCGCCCCGGCCAGGACCAGCGTCACCAGCGCGACGACCGCGCCGGGCAGGTCCCGTCCCCAGGTGAAGACCAACAGGACGACCGCGAGCACCGGCACGAGGGTCGTCCACTGGGTAGTGAGCGGCCTGAGCCGAGCGATCATGGAGCGATCGTCGCAGAGGCCTTGAGGGTTCGCATTCCGGTCGGTGGGGTGGTCAGGTGGCCCCGCGCCCTCGGGATGCGGGGCCCCTGTGCTTCGTATGTCGCTACGCGAAATCGGTCATCTCCTGTACGTCGCAGTCCGTGAACGACGGCGGCCTGCTGCACAGCGCGGCCATCTGCTCCGCGAACTTGGTCGTCTCGGGCTCTTCGCTGTTGCGCATGGCGTCCTCGTAGGAGTCGAACTCGAGAACTACGAGGTAGCGGTTGGCCTGCGCCCTGTCCTTGAGGACGAGTCGGCGCGTGGGACCGCCGCTGCGGCCCGCGAGGCGCTGTTCGGTCTCCTGGGCCAGCTCGCGCATATCGTCGATGCGGTCGGTCTCGAAGTCGATGATCTGCACGAACTTCATGGGTGCGTCCACGAGTGCCTCCACCCGGCCGTGGTGTCCCCGGCCGGGACACCCAGCACCCAAAGAAGCACCGGGAGCGGTGCTCGGCAATTCGCTGGGCACCACTCCCGGTGTTGGTTCTTCCTACGTCCGACGTGGTCAGACGTCGATGCTGTCCTTCGGAGCGCCTTCGCTCCGCTCCTGCGCCGCCTCGGCCGCCGCCTGCTTCTTGGAGGCCCTGAGGCTGGTGATCGTCGTGACGATCAGGACCGAGCAGATCACGCCGAGCGAGACCGGGATGCTGATCTCGGGGACGTGGACCCCGGACTCGTGCAGGGCGTGCAGCACCAGCTTCACGCCGATGAAGCCGAGGATGATCGACAGGCCGTAGCTGAGGTGGACCAGCTTCCTCAGGAGACCGCCGATGAGGAAGTACAGCTGCCTGAGACCCATCAGCGCGAACGCGTTGGCCGTGAACACGATGTACGGGTCCTGCGTCAGGCCGAAGATCGCCGGGATGGAGTCCAGGGCGAAGAGCACGTCCGTGGTGCCGATCGCGAGCATCACGACCAGCATCGGGGTCATGACCCTCTTGCCGTTCTCCCGGATCCACAGCTTGGTGCCGTGGTAGCGGTCGGCGACACCGAACTTGCGCTCGGCGGCCTTGAGCAGCTTGTTCTCCTCGAACTCCTCGTCATCCTCGTCGGCCCGGGCCTCCTGGATGAGCTTCCAGGCGGTGTAGATGAGGAAGGCGCCGAAGAGGTAGAACACCCACGAGAAGCTGGTGAGGATGGCGGCGCCCGCAGCGATGAAGATCGCGCGCAGCACCAGGGCTATGAGGACACCGACCAGCAGCACTCGCTGCTGGTACTGGGACGGCACGGCGAACTTCGCCATGATCAGAACGAAGACGAAGAGGTTGTCGACACTCAGCGACTTCTCGGTGATGAAGCCGGCGAAGAACTCACCGCCGGCCTGTCCGCCGCCGAAGATCAGCAGGCCGAGCCCGAAGAGGCCCGCCAGGGCGATCCAGACGACCGTCCAGATTCCGGCTTCCTTGATGGATACGTCGTGCGGCTTGCGGCCGATGAAGAAATCGACAGCGATCAGGGCGGCAAGGCCCACGATGGTCAGGACCCATAGGGTCGTGGAAACTTCCACTGCGCCTCCGGCAGTCGTAACGGCAAATGTCAGCGTCGTCGCGCGCCGGAGGTCTCTTCCACCCAGGATGGGCCGACGCCCCGGGATCTGGCCTGATCCGTATTGACGGGTACGCCGCAGCAGACAGGGAGTACTCCCCTCCGTGGGACAAACAGTACCTCGATCACCAAGGAAAGGTAAAGCGCTTGGCAAAAGAAATGCCAAGTATGCAGGTCAGAGGCTCTTTACCTGTGCTTGGAGCGGGCTGCCGCAACCTGCGTCAGCACCTGCTGGAGGACCTGGCTGCCGGGCGGCACGAGCGGGGGCTCGTAGGTCCAGGCGTGCCCCACCCACGGGTCCGCGAGGTGATCGTCCGGCACCGGAGTGAGTCGCATCAGCGCACGCCACAGCGGGTCGAGCAGCGGGCCGTAGCCGGCGGCCTCCTCGCGGTCGGCGACCATCATCAGGTGGACGCCGACGGCAGGACCCTCGTCCGCCAGGTAGCGCAGCTGGTTCACGGCCCGGTCGTCGAAGCCGTGCGGGAAGTCGTTGACGATCAGCAGCTGCTGGGCGGTGTCGAAGTCGGGCGGCAGCGAGTCGGGCACGCCGGCGCGCAACGCCATCTGCACCAGGTCGACGCGCTGCGTGAGTCGCGCGAGGACGTCCGCGACTCCGGCCGCACCCACGGCGGGCGGGGCCGCGAGCACACCGGTCTGCACGAGGGGTGCGAGTGCCTGCGCGCCCGAGCCGGCCGGATCGATGACGTGCACGGTGAACTCGCCCGCCGGATAGACGGCGAGCAGCCGGGCCGCGTGCGCCACAGCCGTCTCCATCGCGAGACGGCGCATGTCGTGGGAGTCGGTGAAGGAGCCGTCGAGTGATCCGCCGCGTCCGCTGTCGATCCACAGGCCGCGCTCCAACGGCAGCCGGATCAGCATCGGGATGTGCAGCTGGGCGCTCTCGGGGAGGTGGAGCTCACCCAGGCGCAGGGCCATGGGGATCTCCATCGGGACGCGGTAGCCGTGCCAGACGGGGTTGTCCCAGCGCGCGTAGGCGGGCGGCAGCGCGGGTTCGACGACCTCGGACTCCGCGGTGAGCTGGGCGAGGTCCCTGTCGAGCGTCGCCCTGGCCTGGTTGACGAGCTGTGCGTGCTTGGCCTGGGCCGCCTCGCGGGCGGCGTCGCCCTGGCCGCCGATCCGGCTGCGCGGGTCCGACAGGACCTGGTCGAGTTCCTTCTCCATGCGCGAGTCGGCGAAGTCGACCGCACTGCGATACGCGGCGGTCGTACGGGCCAGGTCCTCGAACATGCCCCACACCTGGTTGTAGAGCCGCTCGTCCATGGACCAGCCGGTGGCATCGCCCGCGACGGGCTGCGCGGGCTGTCCGGGCTGCGCCGGGGGTGCGGTCGGCGGGGGCGGCGGCGGAGCCGCGTTCTGCCGGCGCGGGTGGCTGTAGTCGATCGGGCCGCCGGACGTGGGAGTCGACGGCTGGCCGGGGTCGCCGGCGCCGGTTCCGCCCTGATACGACGGCTGCGGCGCGGGCTGTCCCGGCATGCCCGGGCCCTGCGTGCCGTACGGCGAGTTCGGCGGCGGGGTCGGCTGGCCGGGCGTCTGGTTGCCGTAGGGCGACGTCGGCTGCGGTGAAGCGGGGCCGGTGGCGCCCTGCGGCGCGGTACCGCTCTGGTCCGGACCCAGTGCCGGTGCGGCGGCCTGGCGGGAACGGTCACCGTCCGCGCGCGGCGGCGGTGCCGGAATCGAGCGGGCCACGCCCTGGGCCACCGCTTCGTTGATGCCGCCGGCGAGTTGGTGGGCCTGGGGCAGTCCCTGGTCGGTGAAGAGATCGGCGAGGCCGCCAGCATAACCCTGGCCGATGGCGCGCACCTTCCAGGCGCCCTGGCGGCGGTAGAGCTCCAGGGCGACGACGGCGGACTCGGCCTCCAGGCCGGCGACGGTGTAGCTGGCGACCTCGGTGCCGTCGAGGCCGGTGACCGCGACGAACGGGGTCGGGACGGCGCCGAAGCAGGTGGGGCCTTCGCCCCCCGTCGGCAGGGCGAGCAGCACACTGACACGGTGGACGGCTTCCGGCATGGCGTCCAGGTCCACCGCGAGGCGATGGTCGGCGGCCGCCTGCCGGGAGACCTCGAGGCCGGGCAGGGTCGGGGCGCCGGGGTGGGCCACCCATTCGACGCCGTGGATCCTGCCCTGCTCGTCGCCGAGCGTGGCGGCGGCCACGATCGGCGTGCCGGCCGAGACCCGGATCTCCAGACGGGCCTGGGAGAGCGGGTGGTTCTGCCCCCGCACCAGCTCGGCCGTCATGCCTTCGTCCCCCTGTGTCAGTTGTCGTGTCGTGTGCCGCCCGCCGGGCGCCTTAGGTGTCCTACAGGTGCGGCAGGATCGCCGGCATCAGGTCCTGGAAGGTGCGGCCGTTGGCCGGGGTGCCGAGGGCCGTCATCGACCAGCCCGGGCCCGTGCGGTGCACCTTCGCCATGATCTGGGCCGTGTAGGCGCCGCCGCCCGCGAGCGTGTAGCGGGCGAGCTCCTGGCCGTTGGTCTCGTCGACCAGACGGCAGAACGCGTTCTGCACCTCCTGGAAGGTCTGGCCCGTGAAGGAGTTCACGGTGAAGACGATCTGGTCGATGTGGACCGGGATGCGGGCGAGGTCGACGAGGATCGCCTCGTCGTCGCCGCCCTGGCCGACACCGCCGACGAGGTTGTCACCGGTGTGGCGCACCGAGCCGTCGTCACTCACCAGGTGGCGGAAGAAGACGACGTCGACCGGCTGCTTGTCCGCGAACAGGACGGCCGAGGCGTCGAGGTCGACCTCCCGCGTGCGCGAGCCGAACAGGCCGCGCCGGGGAGCCGCCTGCCAGCCGAGACCCATGCGCACCGCGGTCAGGCTGCCTCCGTCGTTCTTCTGCAGACTGATTGCCTGACCCTTGGTCATGTTGACGGTCACGTGCTGATTCCCCTCTCGAACTGTCCCCTGTTGGCCGCGGAGTCCGCGGATGACGAGAACCCTACGCAGGGGCACTGACAGTGACGTAGCCCGGTCCCCACTTTGTGTCGGTCTTGCAACACAGCGAGTGCGGCGAGCCGGTGGACAACCATGCGGGCGGCGCCGGCCCACAGTGCGGGCCGGCGCCCTGCGGGCCCGTCAGGCCAGGCCCGCCTCCTTCATCTGACGCAGTTCCTTCTTCATCTCGGACACCTCGTCGCGCAGCCGGGCCGCGATCTCGAACTGCAGATCCGCGGCCGCGGCGCGCATACGCTCCGTCAACTCCTCGATCTGCTCGGCGAGATCCGCCGCCGGCCGGTCGGTCGGCACCGTCTCCTTGCCCTTGCCCTTGGCGGACTTGGCCGCCTTCGCGCCCTTGGCCGCCTTGTCGCCGAGCGAGGGCACCGGGGCCTTGGTGCCCCGGCCGTCCTTCTTGGCGCGGTAGCCACTGCCGAGCAGCTGCTCGGTGTCGACGTCCTCGCGGGCGATCTGCGCGACGATGTCGTTGATCTTCTTGCGCAGCGGCTGGGGGTCGATGCCGTTCGCCGTGTTGTACGCGACCTGCTTCTCCCGGCGGCGGTTGGTCTCGTCGATGGCCTTCTCCATCGCCGGGGTGATCTTGTCGGCGTACATGTGGACCTGGCCGGAGACATTGCGCGCCGCACGGCCGATGGTCTGGATGAGGGAGGTGCCGGAACGCAGGAAGCCCTCCTTGTCGGCGTCGAGGATCGCCACCAGGGACACCTCGGGGAGGTCGAGGCCCTCGCGCAGGAGGTTGATGCCGACCAGGACGTCGAACTCGCCTGCGCGCAGCTCCCGCAGCAGCTCGACACGGCGCAGAGTGTCGACGTCGCTGTGCAGGTAGCGCACGTGGATGCCGAGCTCCAGGAAGTAGGCCGTGAGGTCCTCGGCCATCTTCTTGGTGAGGGTGGTGACCAGGACGCGCTCGTCCTTCTCGACGCGGGCCCGGATCTCGTGCACCAGGTCGTCGATCTGGCCCTCGGTGGGCTTGACGACGACTTCCGGGTCGATGAGGCCGGTGGGGCGGATGATCTGCTCGACCTGGCCGTCCCCGCGGGAGAGCTCGTACTTGCCCGGGGTCGCCGACAGATAGACGGTCTGTCCGATCCGCTCCTGGAACTCCTCCCACTTCAGGGGACGGTTGTCGAGGGCGGAGGGCAGGCGGAAACCGTGGTCGACGAGGGTGCGCTTACGGGAGGCGTCTCCCTCGTACATGGCTCCGATCTGCGGCACGGTGACGTGCGACTCGTCGATGACGAGCAGGAAGTCGTCCGGGAAGTAGTCCAGCAGGGTGTTCGGCGGGGAGCCGGGCAGGCGGCCGTCGAAGTGCATCGAGTAGTTCTCGACACCCGAGCAGGAACCGATCTGGCGGAGCATCTCGAGGTCGTACGTCGTCCGCATCCGCAGGCGCTGGGCCTCCAGGAGCTTGCCCTGCTTCTCCAGTTCGGCGAGGCGCTCGCCCAGCTCCTTGTCGATGTCGTTGACGGCCCGCTCCAGGCGCTCGGGGCCCGCGACGTAGTGGGTGGCCGGGAAGACGTACAGATGCTCGTCGTCGCTGATGATCTCGCCGGTGAGCGGGTGCAGCGTGGACAGGGCCTCGATCTCGTCGCCGAACATCTCGATGCGGACGGCGAGCTCCTCGTAGACCGGGAAGATCTCGATGGTGTCGCCGCGCACCCGGAAGGTGCCCCGGGAGAAGGCGAGGTCGTTGCGCGTGTACTGGATGTCCACGAAACGGCGCAGCAGTTGGTCCCGGTCGATCTCGTCGCCGACCCTGAGGGGGACCATGCGGTCCACGTACTCCTGCGGGGTGCCGAGGCCGTAGATGCAGGAGACCGAGGCGACCACGATGACGTCGCGGCGGGTGAGCAGCGAGTTCGTCGCGGAGTGGCGCAGGCGCTCGACCTCCTCGTTGATCGAGGAGTCCTTCTCGATGTAGGTGTCCGACTGCGGGACGTAGGCCTCGGGCTGGTAGTAGTCGTAGTACGAGACGAAGTACTCGACGGCGTTGTTCGGCAGGAGCTCGCGGAACTCGTTCGCCAGCTGGGCGGCCAGTGTCTTGTTCGGGGCCATCACCAGGGTGGGGCGCTGGAGCTTCTCGATCATCCACGCGGTGGTCGCGGACTTGCCTGTGCCGGTCGCGCCGAGCAGGACGACGTCCTTCTCACCGGCTTCGATGCGCCGGGCGAGATCGGCGATTGCCTGTGGCTGGTCGCCGTTGGGCTGGAAGGGGCTGACGACCTCGAAGGGCGCCACCGTGCGTTCGATGCTGGAAACGGGCCGCATGGGATCCACCGTACGACCCCCCACTGACAACGCGGTCCGATCAGTGGTTCTGCGGGGTCCTGGAGCCTCGGGTTCCGGCGGTGCGGCGGGGCCGCAGCGGGGGGCGGCGGGCCGGGTGCGGGACGGTGGCGTGGGCCGGGACGCCCGGCTTGTGCTCGACGGGGCCCCCGGCGGGCACCCCCATGATCATCTTCGGGTCGAACAGCACGACGGCGCCGGCGAGGAGCAGGAAGGCGAGCGGGCCGACCAGCATCGGCGCGAGCAGGGAGGCGGGCGAGTCGCCGACGGAGGGGTCTCCCGTGCCGTGGAGATGGACGCTGAGGGCGGCCATGCCGGTGTAGTGCATGCCGCTGACGGCGAGGCCCATCACGAGGCTCGCGCCCACGCTCCACAGCAGTCCTCTGACCTGTCCGGCGGCCCACAGCGCGGCGGTGGCCGCCCCCATCGCTATGACGACGGAGACGGCCACGGTGAAGGTGTTGTACTCCAGCTTGCCGTTGAGCTGCATGCCGGCCATGCCCAGATAGTGCATGGAGGCTATGCCGAGGCCGGTGATGGTGCCGCCCGTGAACAGGGCCGCTCCGCTGGCACCCCGGTAGCCGACGATGAAGATCCCGACACCCACCATGACGATGGCGACGGCGAGGCTCGCGAACGTCATGGCCTTGTCGTAGTGGATCGGCGTCTCCTTGACGGTGAACCCCATCATCGCGACGAAGTGCATCGTCCATATGCCGGAGCCGATGGCCGCCGCCCCCAGGGCGAGCCAGCCCGGGCGCCAGGAGCGCGAGACGAGCATCGATCTGGTGGTGCAGCGCAGGCCGAGCGCGCCGCCGAGGCAGGCCATGAGGTAGGCGACCAGCGGTGTGACGAGTCCGTAGCTGAATCCGTCGATCGTGCCCTGCATACGCAGCTGCCCTTCCCGCCCTCTTACGTCCCGGAACCCCGTGAAATGCGCCCCCCCTCCCAGGACCGCCCGAGCGGTCAGGGTTGAGGCAGAGGGTAACGCCCACCGCAATGGTCGAACGATTTTCCGGCAAAGAAACACGGCCTCGCCCCAGTTGTGCCGCACGGGTGAGCGGGCCCGGGCAACTCCATTCAATCTGTGGCCATTCTGCGCTCCTTCGCCGTTGACCCTCTGCTGTCACAGTTGAGCTGTCCGTGATCGTCCGACGCGAGGAGTACGCATGCACGCGCGCGCTGTAGCCGCCACGGCGACCGCACTCCTGGGATCCGCCGCTCTGCTCGTTCCCGCCCCCGACGCCCGGGCCGGCGCGGACCGGCCCGAGATCATCGCCCATCGGGGAGCCTCCGCCTACGCCCCCGAGAACACGCTGGCCGCCGTCGACAAGGCCGCCGAGCTGGGTGTCAGCTGGGTCGAGAACGACGTCCAGCGCACCAAGGACGGCGAGCTGGTCGTCGTCCACGACGACAACCTCAAGCGCACCACGGACGCGGAGGAGGTCTTCCCCGACCGCGCGCCCTGGAAGGTGAAGGACTTCACGGCCGCCGAGATCGCCCGCCTGGACGCGGGCAGCTGGTTCGGCCCCGCGTACGCGGACGCGCGCGTGCCGACGCTGAAGCAGTTCATCGACCGTGTGGAGCTGCACCACCAGAAGCTGCTCCTGGAGATCAAGAACCCCGAGCTGTACCCGGGCATCGAGCAGGAGACCCTCAAGGTCCTGGACAACGAGGGCTGGCTGGACCGGCCCCACCTGGCCGACCGGCTGATCGTGCAGAGCTTCGGCGCCGACAGCGTGCGCACCGTCCATGAACTGAAGCCGGATGTGAAGACCGGTTTCCTGGGGACGCCGTCCGTGGCGGACCTGGACCGGTACGCGGCCTTCGCCGACCAGATCAACCCCTCGTACGCCTCCGTCTCCATGGGCTACGTCGCCTCCGTCCACGCGGTCGTGGGACCGCACGGCAGGCCGCTGGAGGTCTTCGTCTGGACCGTGAACGACGCGAACACCGCCCGGCTGGTCGCCGGGTACGGCGTCGACGGCATCATCACGAACACCCCCGACGTGGTGCGGGACGCCCTGCCCGCGAAGTGAGGCCCGCTCGGCGCCACCCGCTCCCGGGGGCGTTGTCAGTGGTGGGTCGTACGGTGGGCGCATGGACAGCGATGGGCAGTACGAGCAGCAGGTCGTGTGGGCCGTCGTCGGTACCGACGACGGTCCGCTGATGCTGGCCGCGACCCACGACGGCCTGGTCTGCGTCGTGTTCCACGCCACGCAGAAGGTGCGCGAGACGACGCTCGACCGACTGGCGTCCCGGCTGGGTGCCGAGCCGGTCGAGGCGCCCGACTCCCCACTGCTGGCCGAGGCGATACGCCAGGTGGAGGAGTACTTCGCCGGTGCGCGGCGCGACTTCGAGCTGCCCTTGGACTGGTCGCTGATCTCCGGCTTCAACCGGCAGGTGCTGCGCGAGCTGGCCTCCGGTGTCCCGTACGGCACGGTCGTCGGGTACGGCGATCTGGCCGGGCGGGTCGGGCAGCCGGGCGCGGCCCAGGCGGTGGGCATGGCGATGGGCGCCAATCCGCTGCCGGTCGTCGTGCCCTGTCACCGGGTCGTGGAGAGCGACGGCGGCATCGGCGGGTTCGGGGGCGGTCTCGAGACCAAGCGGAAGCTGCTCGCGTTGGAGGGCGTACTGCCGGAGCCCCTGTTCTGAGGGCTCCCCGGTCTTTCACGGGGTGGGCAGTCGGGAGTAGAGGGGGGAGACTGCGCCTGTGACGACACCTTTCACCCACATGTACGCGGCCGGTCCGATGTGTTGTCCCCGGCCGGCGGGTCGCAGGCGCCGCACCGCCCGGCGTGCGTCGTGACCGCCGTCGAGCGGCAGGTGGTCGTATCGGTCACGCCCGACCGGCTGCCGGCGCTGCGGCGCCGTATCCAGGCCGTGCTGATCACGACGCAGATCCTGGGCGGGCTGGGTGTCGCCACCGGTATCGCGCTCGCGGCGGTCCTGGCCAAGGAGGTCAGCGGCACCGAGTCGCTGTCCGGGCTCGCGCCCACCGCCACCGTCGCCGGGACCGCGGTGCTGTCGTTGCCGCTGGCCGCGCTGATGACCGCGCGGGGCCGTCGTCCCGGGCTCGTGCTGGCGTATCTCATCGGTGCCGTGGGCGCCGCCGTCACCGTGGTCGCGGCCCGCGTCGGGAGCTTTCCGCTGCTGCTGTGCGGGATGGCCGCGTTCGGAGCGGCGTCGTCGGCGAATCTCCAGGCGCGCTTCGCGGCGGCGGATCTGGCCGAGCCGGAGCGGCGAGCACGGGCGATCTCGCTCGTCGTGTGGGCGACCACCATCGGCGCTGTCCTCGGCCCGAACATAGCCGCGCCCGCCGGTCGCAGTGTCACGGGCCTCGGGATACCGGCGACGGCGGGTCCGTTCCTGTGGGCGGCCGGGATCTTCCTGATATCCGCGCTCGTGGTGGCCGTACTGCTGCGGCCCGACCCACTGCTGACGGCGCGTGCGCTGGCACCGGCCGAGGAAGGGTCGCCCGCGGCCCGCTCGCTGCGCGCCGGGATGGCTGCCGTGGCCGCCTCGCCGCGGGCGCGGCTCGCGGTGATGACGGTCGCCGTGGTGCACACGGCGATGGTCTCGGTGATGTCGATGACCCCGGTCGACCTGGCGCACCACGGCGCCGGGATCGATCTGATCGGGCTGGTCATCAGCGGGCACATCGCGGGCATGTACGCGTTCGCACCGCTCATGGGGCGGCTGTCGGACCGGCTGGGGCGGTTGTCCGGGATCGGGCTCGCCGTGGGGCTGCTGGCGTGTGCGGTGTTCCTCGCCGGTACGGCGGGCGGCAGTCACAGACAGACGGCCGTCGGGCTCTTCGTGCTGGGGCTCGGCTGGTCGGCGGGGCTCGTCTCCGGTTCGGCGCTGCTCACGGACTCCGTTCCGCAGCCGGCGCGTGCCGCCGCGCAGGGACTGTCGGACCTGGTCATGAACGCGTCCGCCGGAGTCGGCGGAGCGGTCGCGGGGCTCGTGGTCGCCAAGGCGAGCTACGGCTGGCTGAACCTCGCCGCCGCGTGCCTGCTGCTCCCGCTGGCGGCGTTGGCGCTGCTCACGCGGGGCAGGCCGGCGGAGGGCGTTCCCGCGGGCGACTGACGTGGCGTCCGGCTCGCTCCGGGGCGGCGCGGGCAGCGTGTTGAAAGGCGGGCCGCGTTGAACGGCAGGCACGCGAGGGCGCGAGCCGCAAGTACGTGCTGCATTCGCATGGGGCGCTGGACGGCGTACGGCCGGTCTGACGCCTGCGACGCGGGGCACAGCCGGTCTGACGTCTTCCATCGGGGCACAGCCGGTCTGACGTCTTCGATGCGGGGCCATGTCTGCGAGGGGGCCACGCGTGCGTGGCCCCCCTTCCAGGTCCGCCTAGTCGTAGTGGCGGGCCTCGAAGACGTTGCCGTCGGGGTCGCGGAAGTAGAAGCTGCGCTTGGCCTTGCCGCGGGCGCCGAAGGAGTCCTGGGAGATGTCCGACACCGGCGCGGCACGCTCCTCCAAGCGGGCGCGCAGGGCGTCGAAGTCGTCGCCGGGCAGCGCCAGGCAGACGTGGTTGACCGGGTGCCCGGAGCTCTCGGTGGCGCCCGGCAGCATCGTCATGCGTTCCGCCATGGTGAGCGGCATGAGGTCGAGGATGGTCTCCTCGTTGAGACGTACGGAGGGGAACGGAGCCGCCCCCGCCGAGAACTCCGAGAGCCTGACCGGCTCCATGCCGACCGCCTTCTCGAAGAAGTCGGCCGACGCCACCGGGTCACGTACCCAGAGGACGACATGGTCGAGACGTGCAGTGTTGTCCATCATGCAGCCAAGGCTGGTGTCGTCCGCCACAGCCTGCAAGGGGTTTGATCGGGCGCGGCGCCCGCCAGAGATGAGGGAGTACCGACGGACAGGAGGCAGGCGCGTGGTGCTGATGGTGTCGGAAGAGGTACGGGAGGCGATCGACGCGCGTCGACCCGTGGTGGCCCTGGAGTCCACGATCATCGCGCACGGGCTGCCGCGCCCGCGCAATCTTCAGGTGGCGCTGGAGCTGGAGGACGTCGTACGGCGGGAGGGCGCCGTTCCGGCGACGATCGCCGTGCTCGACGGGCGGCCCCATGTCGGCCTGGACAAGGACCAGCTGGAGCGGATCGCGAACGAGGACGGGATCCGCAAACTGGGGCACCGGGATCTGCCGCTCGCAGTGGCCGCCGGGGCGAGCGGGGCGACCACGGTGTCGGCGACGGCGCTGCTGGCGGCCCTCGCGGGCGTAAGGGTGTTCGCGACGGGTGGGCTGGGCGGTGTGCACCGGCAGTGGACGGTGACGCAGGACGAGTCGGCCGACCTGGGACTGCTCGCGCGGACACGGATCACCGTGGTGTGCGCCGGAGTGAAGTCGATCCTCGATGTCCCGGCGACCCTGCAGCGGCTGGAGACACTGGGCGTCGCGGTGGCGGGCTATCGCACCGAGCGCTTCCCCGGCTTCTACCTCTCCGACTCGGGGCACCCGGTGGACTGGACGCTCCAGGCACCGGAGGAGGTGGCCGCGGTGATGCGCGCTCAAGACGCCCTCGACGGGCCCGAGTCGACGTTGATCGTCGCCAATCCGGTGCCGGAGGCGGAGCAGTTGGATCCCGAGCTGCACGCGCGTGTACTCGCCGACGCGCTGCACGCGTGCGAGGAGCAGGGCGTCACCGGCCAGGCGGTCACGCCGTTCCTGCTGGACTACCTCGTACGGCACACGGACGGTGCCTCGCTGAGCGCCAACCTCGCGGCGGTACGCAGCAACGTACGGCTGGCGGGGCGGATCGCGGCGGCCTGGGCCGGGGCATGAGCGGAACCTTGCCCGACGGATCGGGAAGCGGAGCGGACGCCTTGGGCGCTCGTGACGGTGCGCTGCTGGTCGTGGGGGATGTGGTGACGGACGTCATCGCCCGGCACGAGGGGCCGCTCGCCTCGGGGACGGACACGGCCGCGGCGATCCGGACGGTGCCGGGCGGCGCGGGCGCCAATGTGGCCTGCTGGGCCGCGCATCGAGGCTGTGATGAGGTGCGGCTGCTGGGGCGGGTGGGCGCGGAGGCCGCCGAGTGGCACGAGCGGGAGCTGAGCGCGAGCGGGGTGGAGCCCTGTCTCGTCGTCGATCCCGAGGCGCCGACCGGGACGGTGATCTGCCTGGTCGACGCGGGTGCCGACGCCGAGCGGACGTTCCTCACCGACAGCGGCGCGTCCCTGCGGCTGGAGCCGGGCGACTGGTCGGACGCGCTCCTCGACGGCGTCGCCTGGCTGCATCTGTCCGGCTACTTGCTGTTCTCCGCGCCGAGCCGCGCGCTGGTGACGGTGGCTCTCGCGTCCGCACGCGCGCGTGGCGTGCCCGTGAGCCTGGATCCGGCATCGGCGGGGTTCCTCGTGGAGCTGGGCGTCGACCGTTTCCTGGCGCTGGTGGAGGGTGTGGATGTCCTGCTGCCGAGCCGTGACGAGGCGTGCCTGCTCACGGGGTTGCCTGACGCGGCGGACGCGGCGGCCAAGTTGAGCCGCCATGTTCCGCTGGTGGTCGCCAAGCAGGGCGCGGACGGCGCACTGGTGGCCCGATCGGGTGCGGTCAGTGCCCACGTCCCCGCCGTGCCGGCCGCGCCGAGGGACACCACTGGAGCGGGTGACGCCTTCACCGGCGCCTTCCTCGCCGCCCTGCTCGCCGGCGCCGGGCCGCAGGAGGCGGCTCTGGAAGGGTGCCGGGCGGGGGCGCTGGCCGTGGAACGGGTGGGCGGGAGGCCGCAAAAGGCCAGGTGACGTCGCCGACGTACCGAGGGCGGGCTCGCTCGGCTGTCGGCTACGGCTTGCGTCCCCATGCCGAGATCAGCGGTGCCGTCGCCAGATCCATCGTGCCGGAGGCCACGTTCGCGAGGTGGCGGTCGATGTCGTCGTCCGTGGCGATGCCCGCCGCGACCAACTGCTCGCGGATCTGGCGGACGGTGGCGGACTCCAGGGCGGCGCAGGCGGGCGACGTGACCGGGAAGTACGCGTCGGCCGTCACCTGGCGCAGGCCGGCCTCGCGGAGGATGCGCGGGAGCCTGCGCCCGTAGGAGAGGTCGGCGCCGCGGTCGGCGAGGAGCTTGCGGAAGCCGTGGCGCAGTCGGTTGGCCAGCTGCTGCTGGGGGCCGTACTCGTCGGGGCAGATGAGGGGCTGGAGGGCGGGGTCGGCGTCCTCGACCAGGAGCCGCCCGCCGGGGCGCAGGGACTCGATCATCGAGCGCAACGCCCTTTCCCGGTCCGGCACATGGACGAGGACGAGCCGGGCATGCACGAGGTCGAACCCCTCCCCCGGCGCTTCCTCGGCGCTCACGTCGTGGACGCGGACCTCCACCGGTGGCCGGGCGGCGGAGGCGAGCTGCGAGGTGTCGATGTCGGTCGCGACCACCTTTCCGGTGGGGCCGACCTTCTTGGCCATCCAGGACACCACCGACGTGCCGCCGGCGCCGACCTCCCAGCAGCGCCAGCCGGGTCCGATGCCGAATCCTTCGAGGTGCCGGAAGGTGGTGGGGTCGAAGAGGGTGGCGAAGGCGTCGAAACGTTCGCCCGCCTCGGTCTGCCGGTTGTCGAGGAGATATCCGTCGTTTCGCGTCATACCGCGATCATCCCAGTTGCCCCGCTCGTCTTGAGCGGGCGACGCGGCGCCTACGACGAGATGGCGGACGTCCAGGACACGTGGGGGGGCGGCTCGGACCGGTGGGAGGCCGTGCCTGGTCCGGCAGGACGCCGCGCGCCCGGACGGGAGGCTGCGGTCACGTGCGCGGGAAGCTGCGGTCGCGGCTGCGGGAGGCTGCGGTCGCGTGAGCGAGAAGCTGCCGTCACGTGAGCGGAACGCTGCATCCAGCCCGGCTGAGGTTGCGTCCTACCTGGGTGGGCCGGTTGTCCACAGGCGGGAACAAAGCGGAATCGGTGATTCCCACAGGCTTACCCGTCACTCACCACCGGCTGGCAAACTGGCACGCCAAGGCGCAGAG
Source organism: Streptomyces sp. NBC_01092 (assembly GCF_045039535.1). NCBI lineage: Bacteria > Bacillati > Actinomycetota > Actinomycetes > Kitasatosporales > Streptomycetaceae > Streptomyces > Streptomyces sp. NBC_01092. The sequence continues at coordinate 2,845,958 of NZ_CP108659.1, forward strand.
ATGCGGCGCGAGGGATCCACGCAAGGAGATCCAGATGTCCATGGCAGGGAATCTGCGAAAGGTCACGGGCCTGGACAAGGTCGGCGGCCTCCGCAAGGTGGCACGGCTGGCTCGACGGCGCCCGCGCGTCGACCTCAGCCACCCCGCCAGGTCCCCGCTGGGCTCCTCCGTGGTGAACTGCGTGGCGTACCGGGACGGCGCGCGGGTCCCGGAGAGCGGTGATCTGGTCGACGTCGTACAGAGAGTGCGCAAGCGCGGCGGCGGGTTCGTCTGGCTCGGCCTCCACGAGCCGACGGACCGGGAGTTCGCGGGCATCGCCGAGCTATTCGACCTGCACCCGCTGGCGGTCGAGGACGCGGTCGAGGCACATCAGCGGCCGAAGCTGGAGCGGTACGACGAGACGCTGTTCGCGGTGTTCAAGACCGTCTGCTACGTCGAGCACGAGCAGCTCACGGCGACCAGCGAGGTGGTGAACACCGGCGAGATCATGGTGTTCGTCGGCAGGGACTTCGTCATCACGGTGCGCCATGGACGGCATGGCTCGCTGGGGCCGTTGCGCGAGGAGCTGGAGTCGAACCCCGAGCAGCTCGCCAAGGGACCGGCGGCGGTGCTGCACGCCGTCGCGGACCACGTGGTCGACGACTATCTGAGCGTCACCGACTCGGTGCAGGAGGACATCGACGAGGTCGAGACGGACGTGTTCGCGGAGAACGGGGCACGGGCCGACCCGGGGCGGATCTACCAGCTCAAGCGGGAGTTGCTGGAGCTGAAGCGGGCCGTGGTTCCGCTGAGCCGCCCGCTGGAGGAACTGGCCACGGGGCCGCTCCGGGCGGTCGAGCCGGAGATACAGGCCTACTTCCGCGACGTCTCCGACCATCTGCTGCGGGCCAAGGAGCAGATATTCGCCTTCGACGAGTTGCTCAACTCGATCCTTCAGGCCCACCTGGCACAGGTCACGGTCGCGCAGAACGAGGACATGCGGAAGATCACCGCCTGGGCCGCGATCATCGCCATCCCCACGATGGTGTGCGGGGTCTACGGCATGAACTTCGACTACATGCCGGAGTTGCGCTGGACGTTCGGTTATCCGCTGGTCATCGGAGTCATATCCGTCGCGTGTGTGGTGCTGTACCGCGGCTTCCGACGCAACGGGTGGCTCTGACGCCCCGGCCGATGCCCACATCGAGACGCCCTCGCCCGGCACGACCGGCCGGACGAGGACGGCCCATGAGGTGAGCGGACCTTCGCCGAGTCAGGGCGTCGACAAGTCAGCGCATTGGGTCAGTGCCTTGGATCAGCGCTTCACCGAGTCAACGCGTCCTCGGCGCCGCGCTCATCGCATAGACGCTCTCGGCCCAGTGACCGATCTCGTCCTCCGACAAGCTCCGGGCCAGATCGGCCTCGCTGATCATGCCGACCAGGCGCTTGTTCTCGATGACGGGGAGGCGGCGGATCTGATGATCCTTCATCTCCCGGAGCACGTCGCTGACGTCGGCGCTCGCGTCGATCCAGCGCGGGGTGCCCTGGGCCATCTCGCCGGCGGTGACCTTGCTCGGGTCGTGGCCCATGGCCACGCAGCCGATGACGATGTCGCGGTCGGTGAGGATGCCGCAGAGCCGTTCGTTCTCGTCGCTGATGGGCAGGGCTCCCACGCCCAGCTCACGCATCAGCTGGGCGGCGCGGTCCAGGGTCTCGTGTGCCGGGATCCACTGGGCGCCTCGGTGCATGATGTCTCCGGCAGTGGTCATGGGCTACCTCCCGATGCCGGACGGCCGGCGCGGCGCCGGACGCACCGCTAGTCCCGGCGCCCTTCATTCTCGCCGTGGCGTCCCGCCCCTGCACCCGGAACCGAGCAGTACCGGCCATCGGCGGCGGGCGGCGATCAGGCCGAGAAGCGCACGAGTTTCCGCGGGACGACGCGGATGATCACGCGAGTCTCGTCGTCCTTCTCGGCCGGCGGGTCGATGCCGAGGTACTTGTGCGAGAGCTCGAACGGAAGCCGCTTGGCCTCGTCCGGGACGATCTCGGCGATGCCGCGGATCTCGATGGAGGAGTAGGGGTTGGCGAGGTCGTAGACCGAGACGCTGACGCGGGGGTCGCGGCGGAGGTTGCGCACCTTCTGCCGGGTGTCAAGGGAGGAGAAGAGCACGGTGTCGCCCTCGCGCTTGATCCAGACCACCGAGTTCTGGGGAGCGCCGTCGGGGCCGAGGGTGGCGACGCTGGCGAAGTTCCTGCCGTCCAGCAGGGTGCGGGCGGCGTCGTCGAAGGAGATCGGATCACTCGTGGAGGTCGTCATGGCACCAGCGTATTAAATGCACGTGCATGCAGAAGCGGTTTACCGAAGCGGTTTACCGGATCACGCCTCAACCGCTCCATGCCGGATGCCGCGGGTCGTCGGCGCGCACCAGTACGTCGGCGGTGCCGGCCGGGTCGGTCTCCTGGTCGTAGCGCTCGTAGGCGGGGAGGGTCCAGTGCTCGGCCTCGGGGGTGCGGCGGCGTAGGGCACCGGGCGAGAGGAGGACATGGACAGTCAGATCGAACGGAAACCAGTGGCGCAGCAGGAGGGGGCCGTGCAGCAACAGGAAGCCACCGGGCGGGAGTTGGACGTGAGGGCTGCGGGTGGCTCGGTCGGTGGCCGGGTCCCACAGGTCGGGCAGGACGCGGCCGTCGCCACCGGCTTCGAGGGGGCCGAAGACCTCGCGCCACAGGGCGCCGGTGTCGACCCAGCCGTCGTAATAGGCCTCGACGTCCCGGTGGCCGTACTCCAGGCGGACGGAAGCAGGGCGCAGGAAGCCTTCCGAGCCGACGGTGAGCGAGGGGCGGCCGCGTATGCGCAGCGCCTCGCCGACCCGCTCGGCGAGGTCGCCGGGACGGGCCGCCGGGGCACCGTCGAAGGCCACGCGCGGCCAAGGGCTGCCGTCGGTCGGCTTCAGATCGAGCAGCCGCTCGGCCAGCTGTTCGCCGAGCCGGTCCCAGGTGATCGCTTCCAGTCGCACACGGCCCATGATGCGACAGGGGGTGGGTGGGGTGCGTTGCGGGCCGGGGGCGAGGGGGCCCCGACCCGAAGAACCCGATCGGCGAGTACCCCGCCCCCGGCCGGAGAGGCCCGATCGGCAAGTTCCCCAGCCCTTGTCCGAGGGGAATGAAGCCGATATGGCGCCCCTCACAACTCCCCCGCACCGCACCGGTCTTCTCGTCATCCAGCCCGTCAAGCGGCGGCAGTGCGCGGAGTGTCATGTGGGGCCGTTGCGGATGCTCGTGCTGGAGGACGGTTCGCCGCGGTGTCTGGACTGTGCCGACCTCGGGCATCTGGTGTTCCTGCCGCGCGGCGACACCGCGTTGACGCGCCGGTCGCGGGAGGAGAGTGCCCTGTCGGCGGTGGTGGTGCGGTTCAACCGGCGCAGGGGCCGTTACGAACGGCAGGGCGTTCTCGTCGAGGAGGCGGGGCTGGCCCGGGCCGAGGAGCGGTGCCTGGCGGACGCGGAGGCGCGGCGGCGGCGCCGGATGCGGGACGCGCGGCGTCGGGCGCAGGAGGACGTGCGGTTCGCCGAGGCGTTCGCGGCGGAGATACGGCGGCTGTTCCCGGGATGCCCGGCGGACCGGGCGCGGGACATCGCCGCGCATGCGTCGGTGCGGGGCAGTGGACGGGTGGGCCGGAGTGCGGCGGGGCGGGCGTTGTCCGAGGTGGCGGTGACGTCGGCGGTCGTGGCGGCCGTGCGGCACATGGACACGCCGTACGACCAGTTGCTGATGAGCGGCGTGCCGCGGCACGAGGCCCGTCGGCGGATCGCGGTGGTGGTGGTGACGAGGTTGGGGGCATGGCGGGCGGAAGTGTCCGAGGCCGGATGACGGTGCAGCGGCCACCCACGCGGCACCCACGCCGCCGCCGTCCGCCGTCCGTCGTCCGTCGCCCCAGGCCCTCGCCGGCGTCCGTCCTCCGCTGCTCAGACACCGCGGCGCACCGACCTCCACCGTCCCCGGCCTCGCCACCGACCTCCACCGTCCACGCTCTCGCCACCGGCCTCCACCGTCCCCGGCCTTCGCCTGCGTCCTCCACAGCCCTCGCCGGCGTCCTCCGCTGCTCAGACACCGGCGCACCACCCTCCAGCCCCCTCCCTCCCCACCCGGAGTTCGGGCCTCCGTTCTTCTGGACGTTTGCGTATGTGGTCGCGTCGCTCGGCCATGGTCACTGATGTCGTACAGGATTTCACTTGAGGTGATGGACGGGGCCGGGGCAGGATCTCGGCGGAATGCGGGAGTTGACGTTGACATGATCGATGGGCCGTACTTCGTACTGATCGTGATCGGTGTGGTGGGGACCGGCCTCGTGGCCGGGGTCTTCTGCGCGTTCTCGACCTTCGTGATGCGCGGACTCGCCGCGCTGCCACCCGCGCAGGGCGTCGCGGCGATGAAGGCGATCAATGTGACCGCGCTGATGCCGGCGTTCATGCTGGTGTTCATGGGTACGGCGGTGCTGTGCGCGGTGATCGCCGTGGTGACGTTCGTGCTCTGGCCGGACGAGGGGACGGTGGAGCTGTTGCTGGGCAGTGCGTTCTATCTGTTCGGCTCGTTCGGGGTGACCATGGTGGCGAACGTGCCCCGGAACAACGCGCTGCTCAAGCTGGAGGCGGGCACCCAGGAGGCGGCTGCGTACTGGCCGATGTACGTGCAGGAGTGGACGGCATGGAACCACGTCCGGACGGTCGCCTCGGCCGCCGCGACGGTGTCGTACGTGCTGGCCATCAGCTGAGCAACCTCGACTGGAGAACGGCGGCGAGAAAGCGCTGTCCCCCACTCTGCGCAGGTGACCCGTGAGACGTATCGTTGCCGGAAGAGTGCCGCCCGATGACGCACGGCTCCACCACGTCACATGCGCACGCGCACGCGAGGAAGACGGCCATGGCCGATCCCAAGGGTTTCATGACCACCCCCCGCCAGGACTGGCCGCGCCGGCCTGTCGAGGAGCGGGTCCGGGACTGGGACGAGGTGTACGTCCCGAGGGCGCTGCTGCCGATCATCAGCAAGCAGGCCGACCGCTGTATGGACTGCGGCATCCCCTTCTGCCACGACGCCTGCCCGCTGGGCAATCTGATCCCCGAGTGGAACGACCTGGTGTCGCGGGAGGACTGGCGGGCGGCCTCGGATCGGCTGCACGCGACCAACAACTTCCCCGAATTCACCGGGCGGTTGTGTCCGGCGCCGTGCGAGGCCGGGTGTGTGCTGGCGATCAACCAGCCGGCCGTCACCATCAAGAACGTCGAGTGCGCCATCGGCGATCGGGCATGGGAGGAGGGGTTCACTCCGCCTCGGCCGCCGGACCGGCTGTCGGGGCGGACGGTCGCGGTGATCGGCTCGGGGCCGACGGGGCTCGCGGCGGCGCAGCAGCTGACCCGGGCGGGGCACACGGTCGCGGTGTACGAGAAGGACGACCGGATCGGCGGGCTGATGCGGTACGGCATCCCCGCGTTCAAGATGGAGAAGCACCATCTGGAGCGGCGGATCGAGCAGATGCGGGCCGAGGGGACCAAGTTCCGTACGTCGACGGTGGTCGGGCGGGACATCGGGGCGGCCGAGCTGCGGTCGCGCTACGACGCGGTCATCATCGCCACCGGGGCCACGGCCTGGCGTGAACTGCCCGTACCGGGGCGGGAGTTGAGCGGCATCCAGCAGGCGATGGAGTATCTGCCGCTGGCCAACCGGGTGTGCGAAGGGGACTTGGAGTCGTCCCCGATGTCGGCCACCGGGAAGCATGTCGTCATCGTCGGCGGCGGGGACACGGGGGCCGACTGTCTGGGCACGGCCGTGCGGGACGGTGCCGCGTCCGTGACCCAGCTGGACATCTACGCCCAGCCGGACGCCGAGCGGGACGAGGACGCCGAACCCTGGCCGACGTATCCGAAGATCTACCGGCTCTCGGCGGCGCACGAGGAGGCGCGCGATCTGGAGACGGCGCCCGCGGCGGACGCGGACGCGCGCCTGTTCGCGGCGTCCACGCTCCGTTTCACGGGCGACGCCGACGGGCACGTACGGTCGCTGCACCTGGTCGAGGTGGACGCGCAGCGCCGCCCGATGCCGGAAACCGGGCGGACGCTGCCCGCCGACCTCGTGCTGCTGGCCCTCGGCTTCTCCGGGCCGGACCGGACGGACGGGCTGATCGAGCAGCTGGGGCTGGAGATGGAGCCGCGCGGCACGGTCACGCGGGATGCCGGGTTCGCGACGAACGTGCCGGGCGTGTTCGCCGCCGGGGATGCCGCCCGGGGGCAGTCGCTCATCGTGTGGGCGATCGCCGAGGGGCGGGCGGTGGCGGCGGCCGTCGACCGTCATCTGACGGGGAGTTCGAGGCTGCCGGCACCGATATCGCCGTACGACCGGCCCATGACCGTCTGAGCACCGTCTGAGCAACGGGCCGGCGGCCACTCCGCCCAAGAAGGCAGCCACTCCGCCCAAGAAGCGGAGCGAACCAACGCCTAGCGTCGCTCGTCCGTCCCCGCCACCTTCCCCGTGGCCAACGCCACCCTGTTCCACGTGTTGATCGTCATGATCAGGGCCAGGACGTGGGCCAGTTCCGTGTCGTCGAACTGGGCCGCCGCCTGGGCGTAGGCCTCGTCCGGGACGCCTCCGCCGGCGACCAGGGTCACCGCCTCAGTGAGGGCCAGGGCCGCCTGCTCCTTCTCGGTGAAGAAGTGGCGGGCCTCGCGCCAGACGGCGACCAGGTGCAGCCGGTCCTCGCTCTCGCCGGCCTTGCGGGCGTCGTTGGTGTGCATGTGGAGGCAGTAGGCGCAGTGGTTGAGGAGCGAGGCGCGGATCTGGATGAGTTCGACGAGCGCCGGGTCGAGGCCCTCACGGGCGGCGGCGTCGAAGCCGACGATGGCGCGGAAGACCTTCGGGGCGGACTTCGCGAAGTCCAGGCGGGTGCGGGCGGCCTCGGCCTCGCTGATGGCGCCGGCGATGTCGATCTCGATGTCGGTCGTGTTCGTCGTCATGTGGACCAACCTACGGGCCTGAAAGACCGGCTGTAGGGTGCATTTCCATGGTGGAATCATGGGTCAATTCGGCGGAGCGGATCGGCGCCGACCTGCACCTGGACCTCTCGGAGGCGTCCGGGCCCGGTGGGCGGCGGGCCGCGCTGACCCGTGCGCTGCGCGACGCCGTGCGCAGTGGGCGCCTCGCGCCCGGCACCCGGCTGCCGCCGTACCGTTCGCTCGCCGCCGACCTCGGCGTCGCCCGCAACACCGTGGCCGACGCGTACGCGGAACTGGTCGCCGAGGGCTGGCTCACCGCCCGGCAAGGGTCGGGGACAAGGGTGGCCGAGCGGGCCGAGCCACTGCGGCGCACCGAGCGGGTGCCTCGTACGCCATCCCGGATGCCGCCACGCGCGCGTGGGCCTCGGCACGATCTGCGGCAGGGCACGCCGGACGCCTCGGCGTTCCCGCGTGCGGCCTGGCTGGCCTCCTATCGACGGGCCCTCCAGCAGGCGCCGAACGAGGTCTTCGGGCCCGGCGATCCCGCCGGGCGCGTAGAACTGCGCGAGGCGCTCACCGGGTACCTGGCACGCGTGCGTGGCGTGCGCACCGAGCCGGGCCGGATCGTGATCTGCTCCGGCTTCGCCCACGCCCTGCGGCTGCTGTTCGGCCAGGGCACGGGTGCGGGTGCGGGCGGCGGTGTGCTGCGCGGGCCGCTGGCCGTGGAGGCGTACGGGCTGGGCTTCCACCGGGAACTGCTCGCCGCCGCGGGCGCACGGACCGTACCGCTCCCCCTCGACGAGGACGGCGCGCGCGTCGACCGGCTGGCGCGCGAGCGGGCCGTGCTGCTCACGCCCGCGCACCAGTTCCCGACCGGCGGCCCGCTGCACCCCGAGCGCCGCGCCGCCGTGATCGACTGGGCACGCGCGCGTGGCGGCGTGGTGCTGGAGGACGACTACGACGGTGAGTTCCGCTACGACCGCAAGCCCGTCGGGGCCGTCCAAGGACTCGATCCGGAGCGGGTGATCTTCATCGGCTCGGTGAGCAAGAGCCTGTCGCCCGCGCTGCGGCTGGGCTGGATGGTGCTGCCGGAGCGGTACGTCGGCGATGTGCTCGCGGCCAAGGGCGAGCGCGAGGCGTGGGCGAGCGTCCTCGATCAGCTGAGCCTCGCCGACTTCATCGTCTCCGGGGCGTACGACCGTCATGTACGGCGCATGCGGCAGCGGTACCGGAGCCGCCGCGACCGCCTCGTCGCCGCCCTCGCCACACACGCGCCGCAGATCGAGGTCACGGGTGTGGCCGCCGGACTCCACGCGGTGCTGCGACTGCCGCCCGGCACCGAGCGGTCCACGGTGAAGGCGGCCACCTGGCAGGGCGTCGCCCTGGACGGCCTCGCCGAGTTCCGGCACCCGGACGCGACCGAGCCGGAGATGCCGGCCCGCGACGGGATCGTCGTCGGCTACGCCACGCCCTCCGAGCATGCGTACGGCGCGGCGCTGGACGCGCTGTGCGGGGTACTGCCACCGGGATGACGCCCACGCCGGGCCTCTGTCGCCGGGCCTCTGCCCCCCCCCGCCGGGCAGCAGCACCCGCGGCACACCGCCGCCCCCGGCACTCCCCGGCACCCCGGCACCCTGGCACCCCGGCACCCCGGCCGGATCCTGCCCGCGAAGGAGCCGTCGGCCCCGCGTCCTGCCCACGAAGGAGCGGTCGTCTGCTTCCGCTGGATGAGTCGGCGCGACCCGGCATACTGCCGCGATCGGATTTGTTCTTCTATCTGTCCGAAAAGTGGCTTCCGGGCTACATGCATCCAAACAGGAGTGGGACCCTCGGAGCAGGAGGCGTCCTGTAGCCGCACCCGGAAACGGGCTGCCGTCGGCTCGCCCCCATCCTTCGTTCCGTCGTCAGGCGCAGGGCCACCCCCGCGCGTCCCCCCTGTTGGCGGTCGGTCCTGGAGGGTGTTCGATGACGACGCTCGATGAACGTCATGGAGAAGGTGCCCGCGAAGGGGAAGAGCACCGGGGCGACATCGCCCTCGGCCAGCTCGGGACGCGCGGCCCGGCGAGAGTGCCGCAGGCCATGGTCCCGCTGGACCAGCCCGGCACCGAGTACCCCCGGCTCATGGGGTCCAAAGCGGCGAACCTCGCCCGCGCGGCCCGCGCCGGACTGCCCGTACTGCCCGGGTTCGTGATCCCGCACCAGGCAAGCGGCGACATGATCGCCCTGCGGCGCGCCTGGGACGAGCTCTCCGACGACGGCACCCGCCCGCTCGTCGTACGGTCCTCCTCGCCACAGGAGGACACCGAGGAGTCGTCGCTGGCAGGCCAGTTCGCCTCGGTGCTGGATGTGCGCGGCTGGCGGAACTTCCTCGCCGCCGTACAGAACGTGCTCGACTCGGCCCAGCGGCCGGACAGGTCCACCGCACCCATGGCGGTGCTGGTGCAGCCCATGCTGAGCGCCGAGGTCGGCGGCGTGATGTTCGGCGCCGACCCGGTGGCGGGGCGGGCCGACCGGCTGCTGGTCAGCGCGGTGCGCGGCGGGCCGGACAGCCTGGTGAGCGGCACGCGGTCCGGCACCAGCTACTGGCTCAGTGGACGCGGACGGCTGCTGCGGACCGAGCCGGCACAAGACGCGGGGACCCAGGCACCGCTCCCAGCGGGTACCGACTCACCACTCCCGACAGCGACCGACTCGCCGCTCACACGCGCCGAACTGTTCCGGCTGGCGCGGCTCGCACGGCGGGTCCGGAAGGTCTTCGGCGGGCCGCAGGACGTCGAGTTCGGATTCGACGCGGACGGGCGGCTGTGGCTGTTCCAGAGCCGGCCGATCACCGCGATGGCGGCCCGGCCGACGCGCGGCGCGCGCCTGCTCGGGCCCGGTCCGGTGGCGGAGACGCTGCCCGAGCAACTGGCGCCGCTCGAAGAGGACCTGTGGGTGGCGCCGATGGCCCGTGGCCTGGCCGCCGCGCTCGACATCGGGGGCACCGCGCCGCGCCGACTGCTCAGGTCGGTGCCGGTGGTCACTACCGTCGGCGGGCGCGCGGCCGCGGACCTGCGCCTTCTCGGCACCGTGCGGCCTCGCCACCCCTGGCTGGCTCTGCTCAACCCCGCGCCCGGAGCGCGCCGGCTCGGCGCGGCTTGGCGGGTGGGCCGCCTCGCCTCCTCCCTGCCGGGTCTGGCGACCGACCTCGTCGCCGACGTCGACCGCCGTCTCGCCGAGATCCCGGCCCCCACGACACTCTCCGGCACCGCCCTGGCCACCGAGCTCCGCTGGACCCGCCGGGTTCTGGTCTCCCTGCACGCCCAGGAAGCCCTCGCGGGCGCCCTCCTCCACGAACCGCCCAAGAGCCGCACGGCGGCCGGTACGGCCCTCGCCGTGCTGACCGAGGCACGCGCCCGGGGCGTTCCCGACGATTCTGTGGCCACCACGGACCCGGTCGTCCTGGCCCTCACCGCCCCGAGCCTGCGAGGCCGGGGACGCCTGCCGGACGCCACGATCCCAAGGTCGACAGCACCGACCGACTCCGCACGGCACTCGCGGGCGGCAGCACCAGCACCAGCGCCAGCACACGCGCCCACACCCGCACCCGCACCCGCACCCGCACCCGCGACACCTACCCGCCCCCTCATCACCGCCCTCCCACCCCGAGAAGCCCTACGCCTGCGCGTCCGCTGGGTGCAGGAACTACAGGTACGGCTCGTCCGTGAGGTCGCCCTGCGCCTGGGGATCGGGACCGAGCGCATCGGACTGCTCCGGTGGTCGGAGCTGGCCGGCGTCCTGAACGGCGACCCCCTGCCCGGCGACCTCCACGCGCGCGTGCCGCACCCCGCGACGCCCCCGCTGCCGGACGAGTTCCGGCTCGCGGACGGCTCGGTCGTCGCCGCCGAGCGCGACACCCGCCGGGGCAACGGGGTGCGGGGCGTGTCCGCGGGGCGCGCCGTCGGAACCGTATGGGACGGGACGGGGCCGCGACCGACGGACGCCGTGCTGGTCGTGCGCACCCTGGACCCCGCGCTCGCCCCGCTGCTGCCCGGCCTGACCGGCCTGGTGGCGCAGACCGGCAGCCCGTTGTCGCATCTGGCCGTCCTGGCGCGGGAGTTCGGGCTCCCCGCGGTCGTCGGCGCCGTGGACGCCGTGCGCCGCTTCCCGCCCGGCTCGCGGCTCACGGTCGACGGGACGGCGGGTGACGTACGACTGGTCGACGGGACGGCCGGTGACGTACGGCAGGGGGGCGCGCCATGAGGAAGATCGCCTATGTCTTCGGTGCGCTCGCCGCGGCTGGCGCTGGCACCTACCTGATCGTCTATCTGTACCGGTGGCAGTGGCAGCGCGCGATGATCTGCGGCGTACTGCTGCTGATCATCGAGGTGATGCTGTTCGGCCTGGTGACGCTGGGGCGGCTGAACCGCATCGAGGAGCGGCTGCGCGACTCCGACCGGCGGCAGCGGGAGCTGGACGCCCGCCAGGAGGACGTGCTGACGCGGCTGCGCGAGCCGGCCCTGGCGCGGGAGGAGACGCGGTTCCGCTGGCTGGAGGACCCGGCGGACCGGTCGTACGTCTTCGTGCCGGTCCTGATGGTCGCCGGAGTGGTGCTGTCCGGGCTCGCCTGGGTGGTGCAGAGGGTCGCGTCGAGCACGGCGAAACCCGCCGAGCGGCGTCTGGCCGGACGGCTGGCCATCCTCGCCGCGCCTGATCCGTCCGCGCCTGATCCGTCCACGTCTGATCCATCCGCACGGGACCGGGTGCCCGGCGGCGACGGGTCGTCCGCCCCCGGCGATCTGGACGACCTCCCGCCCCTGGGCACCGGATCCGGCCACCGCACCGCCCGCATGACCACGGCGACGGTCCTCTCCGTCGGCCTGGTCGCCGCGCTGGTCATGGGGCTCGCCGATCTCACCCAGACCCGGGCGGAGGAGGACAACGAGCACGAGGCGACCTCGGTGCTCGTCCAGGTCGATCTGCGCGGCACGGACGTGTCGGCCGCCCGGAAGGCGCTGGCCGCACGGCAGATCTGGGAGGGCTGCCGGGATTCCACGTCCGTGCCGCTGCGGCACGCCCCCCTCGGTGACCTGGGGAAGGGCATGTTCGCCGGGGTCGTACGCCCTGCGCTCACCGACCACGACCTCATGCGGCTGCGCGGCTGCCTGGAGGACGCGACCCTGGAGCGCGCCCACCTCACAGTGGTCGCCGTCAATGACGTGGAGTCGGGCGACGACTCACGGTGACCGTCTGGACCTACTGGACCTACTGGACCTGCTGGACAACCGGACATGACAAGTGAGACGTATCGCACAAAACGGACGTAGCACTCATTGATCACAATCCCCGGGGTACGCTTCCAATGCGCCCACCGTCCCCTAGTCCCCCGGGTCGCTCATGGCTGTTCTCTCCGCTACCCTGCCTCGCGCTGCCCTGCGCAAGCGCCCTCTGCCACAGCGGGCATTGCGCGCCCTCATCGGCATCCTGATCGGTTACATCATCCTGTGGGCAGCAGGCGCCGGCGGCATCCTGAGCCTTTCGTTGCTGACCCGCGCGGAGACCCCGGCACCCGCCGGAACTCGCACCGTCCAGGGCGTGAACCACTTCCAGCCCGTAGGCTCCGACGGCCGGCTGTGGCGCGGTTCCGCCCCCTCCCCGGCCGGTTACCGGGCCCTGGCGGGCATGGGCATCACCACCGTCGTCGACCTGCGCGCCGAGGACATGAGCGCGCGCGAGCTGGCCGAACCGGGCGAGGCCGGTCTGAATGTCGTACGCCTGCCGATCCGTGACGGTCAGACGCCGTCGCCGAAGCAGGTGCAGCGATTCCTCGACGTCGTCTCCACGGCCTCCGGCCCGGTGTTCGTGCACTGCGGCGCGGGAGTCGGCCGTACGGGCGCGATGGTCGCCGCGTACGTCGTGAACACCGGTGAGGAATCGCCGTCGCAGGCGGTCCGGAACAACCTCGCGGTCGGACCCCCGTCGATCGAGCAGATCTACTACGGGCTGAACCTCACCCCGGCCAAGGCGGAGCAGCCGCCGCTGCCGGTGCTGGTCGTCAGCCGCCTCGTGGACGCTCCGCGGCGCATCATGTCGTACCTGTGATGCCTGTGAGCATCGACTAGGGCTTGCGCCCCACCGCCCCGTACCCCGGAATGACCCCGTCGTCCTGCCCGGGTACGGGCTCGCCCAGGTCGGGGTGCCATTGGTGCGGCACCTCGACGCCCGGCGGGACGAGTTCGAGGCCGTCGAAGAAGCGGGTGAACTCCGCACGGGAGCGCAGGGCCAGGGTGACGCCCGCCGCCTTGAGTTTCTCGACAGCCGCCTTCGACTCCTCGGGAGTGAAGTCGGCGCTCGCGTGGGTCACCACCAGGTAGCTGCCCGAGGGAAGCTCGGACAACATCCGGCCGACCAGCTCGTGCGCGCCGTCCTCGTCGGAGACGAAGTGCAGCAGCGCGACCAGGGAAAGAGCCACCGGACGGCTGAAGTCCAGGACCTTCCTGGCCCCTTCGATGATGGCGTCCGGATCACCCACATCGGCTTGCAGGTACTCGGTGGCGCCCTCCTGCGTGCCGCGCAGCAGGGCGGCCGCGTGAGCGAGCACGATGGGGTCGTTGTCGCAGTAGACGACGCGCGCGTCGGGGGCGGTCCGCTGGGCCACCTGATGGAGATTCGGCTCGGTCGGGATACCGGTGCCGACGTCCAGGAACTGGCGCACGCCCTGCCGGGCCAGCCAGCGGGTGGACCGGTGCATGAAGGCCCGGTTGACCCGCGCCATCACGGGGACGCGCGGATCGAGGGCGAGCATCTGCTTCCCCATGGCCTCGTCGACGGGGTAGTTGTCCTTCCCGCCGAGATACCAGTCGTACATCCGTGCGGGATGGGGCTTACTGGTGTCGATCTCAACGGGGTTCGGCCCGGTCATGACCAGCTCCGTAAGGTTCGAGACGATAAATGATCAACTCAGCACCAAGATAAGGGAATTGACTGAACGCAATGGATTGAACAACGGGTCTCACGCCGTCAGGACAGCAGGAAGTCCGCCTCCCCCGCCTTGGCGCCCTCGATGAACGCCGTCATCTCGTCCGAGGTGTAGATCAGGGCCGGCCCGTCGGGGTCGGTGGACTGACGGACTGCGATCCGGCCGTCGGCGAGTTTCATCGCCTCCAGGCAGTTGCCCCCATTGCCCCCGCTCCACGGCTTGTGCCAGCCCTCGCTGCCCAAGTCCCGCGCGGGCATGCCGTTGTAGACCTGTATGCGCGGCTTGATGCGATCCATTCACAGCTCCTTGCGGAGATCCCGCAGGATCTCCTTCGTGCGATGTGCCGTAGCGGCCTGCGCCGCCATGCGGTCCATGACCTCGAGATGGGTCGCCACCTCGGCGCGCGCGTCGAGATAGACGGCGCCGGTCAGGTACTCGCTGTAGACCATGTCCGGCAGTTCTGACATGGCAAATCGGAACAGCACGAAGGGCCCGTACGTGCCGGGGTGCGGCCCGTTCGCGAACGGGGCCACCTGCAGCGTCACGTTGGGCAGCTTCGTGGCCTGAAGCAGCCTGTCGATCTGGGCACGCATCACCTCCGGTCCGCCCACCTGGCGGCGCAGCGCGGTCTCGTCCATCACGACCCACAGCCGGGGCGCATCCTCACGGGTGAGCAGTTGCTGGCGTTGCATGCGCAGGGCGACATGGCGCTCGATGTCGTCGGGGCTGGTCTGGCCGATGGCGCCCGACCTCAGCACTCCGCGCGCGTAGTCCTCGGTCTGCAACAGGCCGGGCACGAAGTGGGGTTCGTACGACCGGATCAGGGCGGCGGCGCCCTCCAGGCTGACGTACATGGAGAACCAGCCGGGCAGGATGTCGTGGAACCGCTGCCACCAGCCGGGCTTGTTGGCCTCCTCGGCAAGTTGCACGAAGCCGTCGGCCTCGTCGTCGGAGACGCCGTAAGCCTTCAGGAGCAGCTGGAGGTACGGGATCTTGAGGGAGACCTCGGCCATCTCCATACGGCGGACCGTGGCAGGGGCGACGCGCAGGACGCGGGCGGCCTCCTCACGCTTGAGCCCGGCACGCTCCCGCAGGTCCAGCAGGCGCCGACCCAGGACGACCTGGCCGACCGTCGGCGCGGACCGCGGCTCGCTCACGCTCCACCTCCACGAATGAATCCCGACAAGTCGATTGAATCCTGACAGGCCGACGGCGCCGCTCGAAGACCTATTCGAAGATCGACGTGGATCTCCGGCGATCCCAATTGGCGCCGTTCGACATGCTGTTGCGAGCAGTGTGCCACGGCCTTCCAGAGAGTCACACAGCACTCTGCATTTTTCAGAGTGACTCTTGCCAAGTGTTCACGGCGGGGCGATAGTGGCAAGCGTGATTCCGTCCCCGCCCTTAGGAACAGACGCCACTGTGGTCCCCCACGGCCTCAGTACCCCCACCGGAGTCGGCCCCCAGCGGGGCGTCGGCGCCGAGCGCCGGTTCCGGTTCGAACTGGCCGCACATCCGGGTTCGCCCGCGCAGGCCAGACGCCTGACCAGGGCGCGGCTGAACGGCTGGTCGGTGTGCGAGGACACCTGCGACACGGCGGCTCTGGTCGTGTCGGAGCTGGTCACCAACGCGATCGTGCACACCGCCAGCGAGCACATAGTGTGCGAACTGCGCGACGGCGCCGACCTGGTACGCATAGCCGTACGCGACGAGGGATGCGCGCCGGGTGAGCCCCACCCGACGTCCGCGCGTCCCGAGGAGGAGCACGGCAGGGGACTGCTCCTCATCGACGCCCTCTGCCATGCGTGGGGGGCCCAGGAACACGGGTCCGGACTGGTGGTCTGGGCTGATCTGACACGCGGGGCCGCCCTCCGTGAGGTGCTGCGCACCGAGCACGCGCCCTGCAACGACCTCGGCTGGGGGTCCCGGCCCAAGCCGGGCCCGCCCGGGGGCCCGGGCGACGAGGACGAAGCCGAGGCGCGACACCACGGGGGAACGGGATCCGCATGGCTGTGAGCGGCGTGTCCGGCGGGGTCAAGGTGCTGAGCCTGGACACGCTGGTCCGCTTCCGCCGCGGCATGCGCACATCCGCCGCCCCGCGCCGCCTGCCCGTTCCGGAGGGGATGACAGCTCCCCTGGGCTGCGACGCGGTGGCGGTTCCCGCCCGCTTCGGTCCGCTGATCCTGCCCCGGCTGCCGCGCGTGGGGTGCGTGTACGCCGACGACACGCACTGGTGGTGGATCGTCCCGTCGGACTCCGACTACGCGCTGGAGTGGCCGGCGTCGGTGCGGTACACGACGGGGGCGGTCGTGCTGGACACCCCGCGTCTGATCCACCGGCCGGACGGGACGGTGCCGTACACGCCGCCGATTCCGCTGTATCTGGCGCTGTGCAGGGTCATGGGTACTACGCCGACATGGTGCAAGCAGATCCCCGCGTGAGGCTCCGCCGGGTGGGCCGGGCCGTGTAGGTGCGGCCTGGTCGGCGGCGTACGCCCGCGTGCACCCCCTGCTTCCACCCGCGCCCTCCCCGAAGCGCCCCTGCCCGGCCATAGTGGCCCTCCGTCACGAGCGGCGGTCGGGGGGATGAGCGGTGGCGAAGCAGAGTGATGCCGGTGAGTCCAGGGTGTCGGAGTCGGAGCGGCTGCTCTTCGGCGGGCCCCTGCGGTACGACATGGGGTGGAACCAGCATCGGGACGCCTTTCTGGAGCTGAACTTCCGGGCGATGGTGACGCGGTTGCCGTCACTCCTCGCGTCGAGCTTCCGGCTCGCCTGGCAGGCCGATCGGCGGGCCGCGCGGACCGTGCTCGTGGCCGAGGTGACCCGGGGACTGGCGCAGGCGGTCGGGCTGCTCGCCGTGAACAGTGTGCTGGGGCGGCTGTTCGAGGGCGGGGAACTGGAGGAGCGGTTACGGGGCGCCGTTCCCGCGCTCGTCACGATGGCCGCCGTGATGGTCGTGTCGACGCTGCTGCGAGCCGCCTCGACGTACGCCACCGGGCGTCTGGAGCCCAAGGTGGAGCGCGTGGCGACCGAGCTGTATCTGGAGCGGGCGGCGGCCGTGGAGCTGGCCGCGATCGAGGATCACGCCTTCCACAAGCTGCTGGACACCGCGCAGTACGGCGCCGCGTCCGCCCGCCGCATGATCTCCTACAGCGCCCGCGTCGTGAACGCGGCCATCTCGCTGATCGCCGCGGCCGGCGTGCTCACCATGCTGCACCCCGCCCTGCTCCCGCTCCTCGCCACCATGACGCTGCCCAGCGCCTGGAGCGCCCTGACCAACGCCCGGCGCCGCTACGAGTCCTTCCACACCTGGGTGCAGCACGCCCGCGCCGGCCATCTGATCAGCGGGCTGCTGACCGAGCCCGCCGCCGCGCCCGAGATCCGCGTCCACGGCGTCGGCCCCTTCCTGCTGCGTCACTACCGGGCGATGTCCGAGACGGCGGAGGCGGAACAGGCCCGCCTTGCCCGGCTCGCCG
The DNA here is from genome assembly GCF_045039535.1 of Streptomyces sp. NBC_01092. NCBI lineage: Bacteria > Bacillati > Actinomycetota > Actinomycetes > Kitasatosporales > Streptomycetaceae > Streptomyces > Streptomyces sp. NBC_01092. The sequence goes on from NZ_CP108659.1 coordinate 2,863,353, forward strand.
CGCGCACCGGGTTGATCGCGGCGGCGTGGACGGGGCTCGCGACCGTGGCGACGTACGCGACGCTGGGCGGGCTGCTGCTCGCCGGTGCCATGGCGCTGTCGGTGGCGGGTACGGCCGTGATCGCCATCCGCACCGGGTCGTCCAGCCTCGACAGCCTCGTACTGGAGGTCAACGCGCTCCACGAGGAGGCGCTCTTCGTGGGCGATCTGCAGCGGCTGTACGTCGAGGCGGCCGAACGGGCGATTCCGGTCGGCGGCGCCGCCCTGCCCGAGGACCCCCGGGAGATCCGCTTCGAGAACGTCAGCTTCTCCTACCCCGGCGAGTCCGCCCGCCCCGCCCTCGACGACGTCACGCTCACCCTCCCCCTCGGCCGGATCGTCGCACTGGTCGGCGAGAACGGCTCCGGCAAGACCACCCTGGTCAAGCTGCTCGCCGGGCTCTACACCCCGGACCGGGGCCGCATCCTGTGGGACGACGTCGACGCGGCCGGCGCCGACCGGCACCAACTCGCCGAGCGCATCGCGATGCTGGCCCAGGACTTCAAGCGCTGGCCCTTCACCGCCCGGGTCAATGTGGCCGTCGGCCGCTCCTCCGCGTCCCTCACCGAGGAACGTCTGGCCACCTCGGTCGCCGAGGCGGGGGCCGAGGAGGTGGTGGCGGATCTGCCGCGCGGCCTGGACACCTTGCTGGCGCGCCAGTTCAACGGCGGGCACGAGCTGTCCGGCGGTCAGTGGCAGCGGCTCGGCATCGCCCGGGCCGCCTACCGGCGCGGCCGCATCCTGATCGTGGACGAACCGACGGCGGCCCTGGACGCACGGGCCGAGCTGGAGGTCTTCGAGAAGATCCGCGCCCTGGCCTCCACCGGGCAGACGGTCGTCCTCATCACGCACCGGCTGGCGTCCGTCCGCCATGCCGACCTGGTGCACGTCCTCGACCAGGGCCGGCTCGTGGAGTCCGGGACTCCGGACGAACTGCTGGCCACCGGCGGGGTCTACGCGGAGCTGTACTCGCTCCAGGCCGAGCAGTTCACGACGCGGGTGCCCGCGCCGAAGGCCGGCTGACCGGCACGCCTCTGCCGAGGGCTCACGCGGCGGCGTCCACCGCGCCGTCACCGCGGACGATCACCAGGAACGCGTCCGTCGCGAGGTCCATGACGACCTCGGCGGGCAGTCCCTCCATGCGCCGCGCGTGAGCGAACTCCTCCGCCGGCCACGATCCTCGCGGCCCGCCCGCGGGAAAGCGTTCGAGCACTGTTCGCCCGTTCACCATCCTGACCTCCGATAAGCGTCGTACTTGTAGGAGTTAACGCCTGCCGGAGGTGAATCGCCTCGCTCAGTGACGGGACTGAGACGTAGTTGACACTCGTTCACCGCGATGTGTGAGCATTCGATCACGCTCAATGATCAACCGCTACGCCTCGTGTCAGTCGTCGTACTCGTCGTGATATCGGATACGGTCGCTGCCCGCCAGCGCCCCCAGAGCCGACGCGCGCCCCTTGGGCTCCTCCCACTCCTCCTGCCGGCCCAGCGCCGTGAGGTCGAGGAAGCCGGTGGTCGAGCCGAGCCCGTCCAGGCCTCGCTCGTACGTCGAGTAGGTGTGGAAGACACGGTCCCGGTCCCGCAGGAAGCAGCTGACCCCGGGCCGCTCCACCAACTCGCCCTCGTGCTCCAGGGTCACCTCGAAGTCGTGGTTGAAGTCGGTGCCGTACGACGAGAACCAGGGAAGCGTCCAGCCCATGCGTGCCTTGAACGGCAGGATCTTCGTGAACGGCGCCCGGGAGACGGCGACAAGTGTCGTCCCGCGGGCCTTGAGGTGCGCCGGATGCCCGATCTGGTCCAGGAACCCCGAGCAGCTCCTGCACCCGGCGTCCCATTCGGGGGCGAACATGAAGTGGTAGACGACGAGTTGGTGCCGCCCCTCGAAGAGGTCGAGCAGGGTCGCCTTGCCGTCGCCGCCCTCGAAGACGTACTCCTCCTCGACCTCGACCATGGGCAGTCTGCGCCGCTCGGCGTTCAGCACGTCACGCGCGCGCGTGGCCGCCTTCTCCTTGACCAGCAGTTCCTCACGCGCCGCGCGCCACTGCTCGCGCGAGACGATCTCCGGAAGCGACATGGGCGCCCCTCCTGTGCAACGGTCCCTTCCGGGTGGTGACCGGCGGGAGGAGCGGAACTCATCGCCGAGGCCGAAGAATTCTCAGCAGAACTCTCAGGAGATTTTCTTGGAGTACGCCACCGGCAGCGCGAGCAGGCCACGCGCGCGCAGGGAGCGGCGCCACCGGATGTTCTCGTCCTGGAGGATGAGTTCGGGGAACCGCTCCAGCAGCGCGGTCAGGGCGATCTCGGTCTCGGCGCGGGCCAGCGGCGCGCCCAGGCAGTGGTGGACGCCATGGCCGAGGGCGAGGTGTCCGGAGGCGTCGCGGGACAGGTCGAGACGGTCGGGGTCGGGGAAGCGGGCGGGGTCGCGGTTGGCGGCGGCCGGAGACAGCAGGACGGTCTCGCCGGCCGGCACAGGGACACCGCCGATCGTCATGTCCTCGGTGGGGAAGCGGCGGATGGCGAGGAGGGCGGGGCCCTCGAAGCGGTGGAACTCCTCCACGGCGGCCGCGATGCGCGCGGGGTCCTCGCGCAGGGCGGCGAGCTGCTCGGGATGCCGCAGCAGTGCCAGCACCGCGTTCCCGATGAGCTGCACAGTGTTCTCGTACCCGGCGAAGAGGATCAGGAAGGCGAGGGACATCAGCTCGTCCTCGCTGAGCCGGTCGCCCTCGTCGCGGACCGCGATCAGGTCGGACAGCAGGTCGTCCGCGGGCTCCTTGCGCTTGTCGGCGAGAAGCCGGGTGAAGAACCCGAGCATCGCGACCACCGACTCCTTCGCGGCCTGCGGTCGCGCCGGGTCCGGAGCCACCAGGGCGTCGGTCCATTCCCGGAAGTCGCGCCGGTGCTGGTCCGGGACGCCGAGGAGGTCGCAGATGACGGTGATGGGCAGGGGCGCGGCGTAGGAGGCGATGAGGTCGGTGGTGCCGTGCGGGCCGAGGGCGTCGAGGAGACGGTCGGCGGTCTGCCGTATGGGCGTGCGGAGTTGATCCACGCGCCGGGTGGTGAAGGCGCGGCCGACCAGGCGGCGGATGCGGGTGTGGTCGGGCGGGTCCATGTTGAGGAGGTTGGCGTCGAGGGCGGGCGGAAGGGCGAGGCCGCGATAAGTACCGGGCGCCGCATGCCGTTTGTCCAGCGACAGCCGCGGGTCGGCGAGAGCCTCACGCACATCGCCGTACCGGGTGACGAGCCAGGCGGGACTGCCGTCCGGACCGGCGATCCGGTGCACGGGGGCGGCCTCGCGGAGGCGCCGGTAGACGTCGTAGGGGTGGTCGATGAGGCCGTCGGCGGGATCCATTCGGATCAGCCTAGGGCCGGGCGGTCAAGGGCTGCCCGACTGCGTGACCCCCTGCGCGAGTTGACCGACCACGTCCGCGACGCCCTGCCCGAAGGCGGTCGGCGCGACCAGGATGCCGAACACCAAGACGATGGCCACGGTCAGCTTCTCGTCGTTGCGGCTCCGCGCCTCGGTGCGTCGCCCGAGCCGCAGGACGATGATGACTGCGAGCAGCACCGCCACGTTGATCGTCAGCTCCACCCGGCCGGCCTCCCGTCAGACAGGTTTGCTCCCGCTTACCTGTGTACCGTGAAAGCACCCTGCGCGACCGACCGGCTGCCCGTGGTTGGCGGCAAATCGCTTCTGTGAGACCGGTTCTCAGGCGTCGTACTCCTGGATCCGCCTGCCGTGACTCCGGTCCAGGAGCGCGGGCATCCGCTGCCCCAACTCCCTTACGACTGCGGCGACATCGATCGTCAGCAGTTCGCGGTCGCGCATCAGGACCCGTCCGTCGACGATGGTCGTGCGCACGTCGCCGGCGCGGGCGCTGTGGACGAGGGTGGCGGCGAGGTCGTGCACGGGCTGGGTGTGCGGGCCGGTGAGGTCGACGAGGATGATGTCGGCGCGCCGGCCGGGTGCGAGGGTGCCGAGGGTGTCGCCGAGTCCGACTGCGCGGGCGCTCTGGAGCGTGGCATGGTGCAGGGCTTGACGGGACGTCAGCCATCGCGGGTCGCCGGTCGTCGACTTCTGGATGAGGGCGGTCAGGGCCATCGACTCCCACACGTCGAGGGAGTTGTTGGAGGCGGCGCCGTCCGTGGCCAGGCCGACGGGGATGCCGATGTCGTGCAGGGCGCGTACGGGTGTGGTGGTGGGCCAGGCGAACTTGAGGTAGCCGCGCGGGGCAGTGGCGACGGCCGTACGTCCCTCGGCGGCTTCGAGCAGCGGCAGGTCGCTGTCGAGGATGCCGGTGCCGTGGGCGATGAGGACGTCGGTGTCGAGGATCCCGGTGCGCCTCAGCACCTCGATGGGGGTGACGCCGTGGCGGGCGAGGCCGGCCTCGGCCTGGTCGCGGTTCTCGGCGGCGTGGAGATGGACGGGCAGGCGGTGGTCGCGGGCGAGTTCGGCGGTGGCGGCGAGGTCGGCGTCGTCGACGGTGTAGGGGGCGTGCGGGGCGAGGGTGGTGGTGATACGGCCGCCCGCGCCGCCGCGATGCTGCAGCGCGAACTCCAGTGATTTCTCCCGCCCTTGGGGCCCCTGGGAGGAGAAGTAGGCCTCGCCGAGGTGGGCGCGGATCCCGCATTCGTCCACGACGGCGGCGACGGCGTCCATCGAGAAGTAGTGGTCGGCGAAGCAGGTGACCCCGCCCCGGATCATCTCGGCACAGGCGAGCCGGGCGCCCAACTCCACGTCCTTCTCATGGAGGTTGGACTCGATCGGCCACACGACGTCGTTGAACCACTCCTCCATGGGCAGGTCCTCGGCGACACCGCGCAGGGCGACCATCGGTGCGTGGGTGTGGCAGTTGACGAGGCCGGGGAGGGCGACCTGACCGGTCGCGTCGAGACGCTCGACGGCGGGCAGGTCACGTACGGCGTCGGCGGTCGTGACGGCCTCGACGACCGCGTCGCGTACGACGATCGCGGCGTTCTCCTCGAACCCGATCCGCTCTTGATCGTCGTGCACGAGGACCGTGCAGCCGGTGATGACGAGGTCGGCGGGAGCTTCTGCGGGAGAAGGCGTCATCACGCCAACGTACGACGCGGTCGTCGGGTCGCGTGAGGTGAACCGCGCATCCGGTCAGGGGTCTGTCGCACGGACCTGACACCCGGGCAGGCTGGCCCCGTCACGGCCCGCCCGACGGCCGCACCCGGCCCGCTCGGCGGCTTCGAGGCCTACGGCTTTGGCTTCTGAAAGGAGCCCGGCATGCTCCTCGGCACCTGGAACCTCGAGAACCTCTACCGGCCCGGCGGCGAGTTCGGCCCCAAGGACAAGGCGGCGTACGAGACGAAGCTCGCGGCGCTGGCGGCGACGGTCACCGCTCTCGACCCGGCGCTGCTCGGCGTGCAGGAGGTCGGGGACCCCGAGGCCCTGCGGGACCTGACCGGGATGCTGACCGGCGACTGGCATGTGGCGCTCTCCGAGCACCCGGACGGCCGGGGAATCAGGGTCGGCTTCCTCAGCCGCACGGCGCTCCGGGTCCTGCACGACACGTCCGCGTTCCCGCAGAAGCTGAGGCCGGTACAGACGGACGACGACGGCGACACCGTGTCGGACTCGGGCCGGGGCTTCCTCGCGGTGGAGACGGAGCCGGAGCCTGGGTCCGGGGCGCTGCGGGTGGCGGTCGCCCACCTCAAGTCGAAGCTGCTGTCGTACCCGGGCAACCGCTTCAATCCCCGGGACGAGGGCGAACGGGCCCGCTACGGCGCCTACGCCCTCTACCGCCGGGCGGCCGAGGCGACGGCGCTGCGCGCGCTGGCGGACGTTCTGCTGGCCGGTGACGGACGCGCGCGCGACGTGGCGCTTCTCGGCGACCTCAACGACGAGGTGCAGACGGCGACCACCCAGATCCTGCTGGGCCCGCCCGGCTCGGAGATCGGCACGCCCGGCTTCAAGGTGAAGGACAACGGTGACGCCGTCCGCCTGTGGAACGTGGCGCCGCTGATCCCGGCCGAGCAACGCTTCTCGCGCGTCAACTCCGGGCGGCGCGAGCTGATCGACCACATACTGTGCAGCCACCGTCTGATCCACCGGGTGACGGCCGCGGGGACAGGGATGCCAGGGGCCGGTGCGCCGCAGTTGCCGTCGGTCGGGGCGGATCCGCAGGAACGGCGGAGCGAGGCGGGGTCGGACCATGCGCCGGTGTGGGTACGGATCGGGGGCTGAAGCCAGGAGGGTGCGCTTCGGGGACCGGGGCTGAGTCAGCCGGCGAGGGGAAGTCGGGGCACCTTGGGGGCCTCGGGGATCCGTAGCCCGACCCGGTCGCGCTCCTGCGCGAGTTCGTCCAGCAGCTCGGTGAGCTGGGCGGCGTGCGTGAGGGTGAGCCGGCCGGAGTCGTCGAGATGGACGGCGCACGCGGTCGTCGCGTCGACGAGCCGTTCGAGGGTGGCCACGACCTCGTCCGCGCCCTCCGCGTGCCGGGCGAGCGCGGGGAGTTCGGCCGAGGCGAGGGCGATGGCGGTACGGGCTTCGGCGAGCGCACGGTAGGCCTCGCGGCGCAGGGTCCAGCGGACGGAGCGGGCGGGGCCCTCGGCACCGGCGTCGGCGTCGGCGCGGCCGTCGGCCTCGCGCAGAACATGGTCGAGGTAGGCGTACGCGGCACGCCCCGCCGCGCCGAGCCGCGCCCTCACGCCCCCGCCCCGCTGTCCCGGCATCGGCAGATGCCCGACGACGAGCACGATCGCGCAGGCCAGCAGGGTCTCCCCGATCCGGCTCACGGAGGCCTGCGGCTCGCCGCCCACCATCACCAGGGCGAGCACGAGCACGGTCACGACGGCGGTCTGGGCGGCGAAGTGCCGGGTGGCCACGGGAATGAGGGCGCCGCTGACAGCGACGAGCGCGATGAGCCCCTCCGGCCGGGGCAGCACGGCGGCGAACCCGGCGAAGACAAGAGCCCCCAGCACGGTGCCGGCAGCCCGGCACAGCACCCGGGACACGAGCGGCCCGAGGTCGGGCTTGACGAGGAAGACGGCGGTGGCCGGGAGCCAGTACCAGTGCTCGTGCTGCCCGTACCACTGGGCGTGGTGCAGGGCCTGGGCGATGCCGGCGCTGGCCCCGAAACAGAGGGCGACACGGAGCCCGTACTCCCGCCCGCCGGCCCCGAACAGGGCCCGGACGAGGTCCCTGGCCGTACGACGCCGGGTGTGCAGGTCACTGTTCTCCCTCCCCCGGTCGAAGGCCTCCGCGGCGTGCAGCAGGGCGTCGTCGAGGGCGCGCAGGGCGGGCGCCGACCGGGAGGGCGCGGGGAGGGGCCCGGTGTGGGTGTTGCCGCGTACGGCGGCGGCGAGGCGTCGAGGCCCCTCGGCGGAACGGGCAGGCGCCGCCTCCCCGGCCCAGGCGAGCGCGGTGGCGGCCTCGGCGAGCGGCAGGGCCGCGGCGTACTGCGCGTGCAGCCGCCGCTCGGTGGACGAGGAGGCGTACCGCCGCAGCCGGGGTCCGGTGAGGGCGTCCTGGGCGTGATCGAGGGCGGCGGTCAGGGCGACGCGACGGGCGGTGGCACGGTCGGTCCCCACCGCGTCGAGCAGCCCGGCGACAGCGTCGTACACCGCCGCCACCGCGTCCCGCTCCCCGTCGAACCGGAAGTCACCGACGAGGGACCCGGGCGTGGGAAGCGCCAGCCGGAGCGAGAGCAACCAGGCGGCACCGCCGAGATAGGCGACGGCCCGCACCCACCCACTCTCGGGCAACGGCATCCCGGCCCCGATGGCAGCGGCGACGAGCAGCTGCGTACCGGCACCGGAGGCGACGGGCCCGACGGCACTGATGCCTCCGGCGACGAGCCCGAGCCCGGTGAGCACAAGCGTGAGCGGCACGGCCCCGAGGTGATCCCCCGCATACGTCCCGACGAACAGCCCGGCCGCCCCCACCGCGGCGGGCACCCCGAGCCGCCTGACGGAGCCCCGACGGCTACCGGGGCGGTCGTTGATCCCGGCGAGCATGGCGGCGATGGCGGCGACGACACCGAGGGAGGTACGACCGACGAGAACGGCGGCAAGGAGCAACGGCCCCGCGGCCAACGCCCCTCGCGTGACCGCACTCCAGGGAACCGGTCCCCGTTGCGCGCGCAGGGCGTGATCAAGCCAGGGCGGAAGGGCAAGGGCCGGACGTACGGGGCGGGACACAGGGCTCCTGTCGGGACGAGGGCGGTGTGCGGGTGCCTTCGGGCGACGGTGGCCGGGCGGTGGGGGGCCGTGACGGGCGCGGCCTGTGGTGTCCACGGTAGAGCTGGGTCTTGGTGGGGAGCGGACGTTCGGGTTTCGGGGATGTGACGATGCTTGGAAACGGCACGTTCTTTATGAACGCAATTCGGAGGCGCAGCGCTTGGCGAACAACGTCTCCGCGTCGGTGATCGCTCGCAGCAAGGCCGTCGGCTGCGGCTCCACCATCCCGAGGATCGCGTCCACTCCGCGGAGCCCGGCCCGCTCCAGCAGCCGCTTCTCGTTCGTCACCCACTCCCCCCGCCCCGCCAGCACCGCGTGCCCCGTCTGCACGGAGGCCGTGGCGAGCGCGCCCGCGGTCTCGGTGAGGCGGCCTGCCGGGGCGTGGTTGGCCTTGGCGTACGCGAGGGTGGCCCGGGCAGTGCCGTACCAGCGCTCGCACGCCGCGAGGCGCAGCTTCTCCGGATAGGCGGACGGCCGCGGCAGCGCACCCCGCAGCACCCGATTGATCGCCAGCTCCGCCACGACCAGGTAGCTGGGAATCCCCGCGAGATGGAACAGCAACGGCTCCACCCGGAACCGCCCCTCCCGCGCCTGCGCCAACTCCCGCTCCACCACATCGAGATCGCGATAGTGAACGTCCACCCGCCGCCCCTCGATCGTCAGCCACGCACCGCCGTTGAAGACACCGCCACCCCAGCCGCCGACTTCGGAGACCTCGCCTTCCCAGCCGAGGGCGCGGAGGTCGGCGGGGTCGAAGGGGCCGCGGTAGTAGACCGCGAGGTCCCAGTCGCTGTCGGGGCGGTGGGTGCCCTGAGCGCGGGAGCCGCCGAGGGCGACGGCGCGGACGGTGGGGAGGGAGGCGAGGCGGTCGGCGGTGATGTCGAGGAAGGCGGCGTCGTCGTGGGAGGGCATGTGTGCAGCGTAGGTATCGGGCTGTGTTGGCTCCACCTGGAGGAACGCGTCGTCAGGAGCCGCAGTCCCGGCCGGCGTCGCACTGCCAGCCGGAGAAGCCGCCTTCGCGGGGATGGTCGATGTCGTCGTCGAACTGGACGAACCCCCAGGCCACCCAGGCGATGAAGGCAATGCAGAGGCCGAGCCCGGTCCACAGGGCCAGCTTTTTCAGCAGCATGTGACGGTCCTTCACGAGCGGGCCGTCATCTGGTCGGACGAGCCGGACACGTTGAAGTCCTGGGCCATGCCGGAAGTATAGGGATGGGCGATGTCGGCCTGCTCCAGGTCTATGGATCATCTGCTGCGGACAACTGAGCAGAGGTCGAAATTCGGATGCGCGCGGGAGGACGGGCGCGGATGATCGGCGAGTTGTACGTCGTACGGCCGGCCACGCCTCGCCGTCACCGGCCCACACCCGGCACTTCCGATCAGGAGCCCTCGTGATCCGACGCGTCACCTCCCCCGCCCTCTTCCCTCCCCCCACCTACTCCCACGCCTCCGTCGTAGAGGCCGGCACCAGGATCGCCTTCCTCGCCGGTTCCGTGCCGCTTGACGGGGACGGGAACATCGTCGGCCCGGGGGACCCCGTGCGGCAGGCCCGGCAGGTGATCGCCAACCTTGAGGTGCAACTGGGCGCCATCGGCAGTGACTTGGCGCATGTGCTGTCGACCGACGTCTACGTCGTGAGCGGTGACACCGCCGTGCTGTCCGCCGTCTGGGAGGTCGTCGAGGCATCCGGGCTGAGCGTCGGGCCTCACTCGTCGACGCTTCTCGGGGTGGCCTGCCTCGGATACACGGGGCAGTTGGTGGAGATCACCGCCACTGCCGTCGTTCCCGACCAACCCGCCGAGGGGACGCAGCCATGACCGCCGTGGCCCTCCGCGGCGCCCTCCCCACCGACGCCGGTGCCGCCGCCGACGTATGGCTGCGCTCCTTCGCCGCCGCCCTGCCGACCGTCGTGCGGCCCCGCTCCGACGACGACGTACGAACGTACTTCCGCGAGGTCGTGGTGCTGCTGCGGGAGACCTGGGTGGCCGAGGTCGCCGACCGGGTCGTCGGCCTCATGGTCCTCGACGGCGACGTGCTCTCCCAGCTCTACCTCGACCCCGACTGGCGTGGCCGCGGCATCGGCGACCGGTTCGTCGAGCTCGCCAAGCGGTGCCGTCCGCAGGGGCTGAGCCTGTGGACCTTCCAGGTCAACAACCCCGCCCACCGCTTCTACGAGCGACACGGCTTCGTCGCCGTCGAGTACACGGACGGCAGCGGCAACGAGGAGCGGGAGCCGGACGTGCGGTACGTCTGGCTCCCCGGCGGACACTGAGGTCACTCCCGCGCCCGCCCCCACGCACGCCGCTTCGGCAACGGCGCCGCATAGCCCCCGACCCGGCTCGTCCGCAGCCCCAGTCCCACCAGCGACTCGGCGAGTTTCACGGCCGCGCCCACTCCGTCCACCACCGGCACCCCCAGCTTCTCTCCCACGGCCCGCTGCAACCCGGTCATGCCGGCGCACCCCAGCACCAGGACCTCGGCGCCCGCGTCCCGTACCCGCTCGGCGGCGGCCAGGAACGCGGCCTCCATGCGCACGGCGTCCTCCAGTTCCAGGACGCCGAGCCCCGTACCGACCACAGCGACGCAGTTGCGCCCCACCCCGGCCGTCTCCAGGCTGTCCTCGATCTGCCCGCGGGAGCGCTCCAGCGTGGTCACCACCCCGTAGCGCCGCCCGAGCAGGCAGGCGAGATGGGCCGCCGCCTCCGTGATGTCGACGACCGGTACGTCCACCAGCTCCCGGACGCCCTCTCGCCCGTGCTCCCCGAAGCCGGCCATGACGACCGCGTCGTACGCGGGGCCGTCGTACGTCCGCAGGACGTCCATCACGGCTGCCGCCGACAAATAGCTGTCCAGCCAGCCCTCCGCCGACTCGGGCCCCCACCGCGGCGTCAGTCCGAGCACGGTGGTGCCCGGGCCTGCCGCGGCCCGGGCACCTCGTACGATCTCCTCGGTCATCTCCTGCGTGGTGTTGCAGTTGGTGACGACGATCCGCACGTCCGTCAGACCTCCCGCGCCACGGACCCGGCGGCTTCGCGCTCACCGCGGCACAGCACCAGATACAGCCCCGCCCCCATCGCCGTACCGATGAACCACGAGTACGGCGCCACATCGCTGAACGTCGTCACCAGCGCCAGCACCGCCGCGACACCCGCCGCCGGCAGGAACGCCCACAGCGCCTTCGGGTTGACGCCCTTGCGGTAGTAGTAGCGCGAACCCGGCTCGGCGGAGAAGAGCTCGTCCACGTCCACCCTGCCGTGCTTCACCAGGTAGTAGTCGACCATGATCACGCCGAACAGCGGGCCCAGGAAGGCGCCGAGGCCGCCGAGGAAGTAGTTGACGACCGTCGGGTTCGAGAAGAGGTTCCACGGCGTCACCACCAGGGCCGCCACTGTGCTGATCATGCCGCCGACCTTGAAGGTGATCTTCTGCGGCCAGACATTGGCCAGGTCGTACGCCGGTGAGACGAAGTTCGCGACGATGTTGACGCCCATGGTGGCGATGGCGAACGTCAGCGCGGCCAGAACCAGCACCCAGGTGTTGCCGACCTTCGCCACCAGCTCGGCGGGATCCGTGATGGCCTCGCCGAACACCTCCAGCGAACCGGCCGTGACGATCACCGAGACGACCACAAACGCGGTGGAGTTGATGGGCAGGCCCCAGAAGTTGCCCTTGCGGACCGTGCGGTAGTCGGGCGCGAAGCGGGAGAAGTCGCAGAAGTTGAGCATCAGCGTGCCGTACGTGGCGAGGATCAGGCCGATCGCGCCGAACCACTGCCGCCACTGCTCACCGACGGACACCGGATGCGGGGTGGACGTGAGCGAGATCGTCCAGCCGGCCTTGGCGAGGACCCAGACCGCCAGCGCGATCATCACGACCCAGATCGCCGGGCCGCAGAAGTCCTGGAACTTGCGCACCGACTCCATGCCCTGGCTGATGATCAGCGCCTGGATCAGCCACAGGGAGAGGAACGACACCCAGCCGAGCGCGTGCAGGCCGAGGAAGGAGCTGTGCGTCCAGGACTCCAGGCCGGGCCAGGCGGCCAGCAGCATCACGTTCACGGCGACGGAGGCCAGATAGGTCTGGATGCCGTACCACATGATGGCGATGACGGCCCTGATCAGCGCCGGGATGTTGGCCCCCCAGACGCCGAAGCTGATGCGGCTGACCACCGGGAACGGGACGCCGTGGCGCTGGTCGATCCGGCCCATCCAGTTCATGCCGATGTAGATGAGCACGAAGCCGACGAGCAGGGACGTGAAGACCTGCCACACGTTCATGCCGAGGACCAGCAGACCGGCCGCGAACGTGTAGTTGCCGAGGTTGTGGACGTCGGACATCCACAGGGCGAAGAGGTCGAAGACCTTCCAGTTGCGCTTGTCCGCGGGCGCGAGGTCTTCGTTGGTGAGCCGGGGATCGGGGACGAACGCTGCTGTGCCGGTGGCTTCGGCACGGTCGGCGAGGGACACGGGGCCTCCAGGAGCGAGGGGACGGAGGAGGGCTGCTTTCCGGTCGCTTGGCTGCTTCGACAGGTCGAGCGATCCTTCGGCCTGTCGCGCTTTTGGTATACCAAACTGCGCTCATAGTCCTCCCGTCAACCGTTCTGACGGATATCGCTGCTGTTAACGCTTCGTAAATCGCGCCCGGCGTCGGCGAAGATGGCCCCATGACGAAGATCGAACCGCTCGGAGCGATCCGCGAGCGCGTCCTGGCCACGCTGCGGCAGGACATCATCGCGGGCCGCCTGCGTCCGGGCGATCGCCTGGTCGAGCGCGAACTCGCCGACCGCTTCGGGGTCTCCCGGGTGCCGGTCCGCGAGGCGATCCGGGCGCTGGTCGCCGAGGGGTTCGTCCACTTCGAGACGCCCCGCCGCACGGTCGTACGGCGGCTGACCCCCGCCGACGTCAAGGAACTCTTCGAACTGCGCGAGGCGTTGGAGGTGTACGCGGCCGGGCTCGCGGCGTCACGCGCGACGCAGGAGGACCTGGCGGAGCTGCGGGAGCTGCTGCGCACGGCGGCGAGCGCCACCGAGACCGGGGACGCCGAGCGGATCACCGACGTCAACACCCGGTTCCACAACAGGATCCTGGCCATGGCGGGCAACAGCCTGCTGACCTCGGTCATGGAGCCGGTCGACGGCCGCCTGCGCTGGCTCACCCGGCAGAACGAGGAATGGCCCCAACTCCTCACCGAACACCAGGAGTTGTACGAGGCCATCGCCTCCGGCGATCCCGCCCGCGCCCGCGCCCACACCCTCAGCCACGTGCAGGCCAACTACCGCTCGACGGTCCGCCACCTCTTCGGCGAGGACGAGGGGTCCGGCTAGGGCCCCGCGTACTTGTCCGTCGCCGCCACCAGCGCCTCGGCGACTCCCGGCGCTCCGGCGTCGTGTCCGACCTCGTCGATCATCACCAACTCGCTGCCGGGCCAGGCGTGATGGAGCCGCCACACGATGCCCAGCAGGTTCCCGAGGTCGAGGCTGCCCTGCACCAGCGTGCCCGGGATGCCCTTCAGCAGATGCGCGTCCCGCAGCACGACCCCCTCACCACCGGCGTCCAGGAAATGGCCGTTGCCCCAGTAATGCGTCACGGTCCGGGCGAAGCCCAGGCGGAACGCCGGGTCCTCGAACCGCTCCACCGAGCGCGCCGGCGCCGGGATGATCGCCGTCTCCCAGTCCGTCCAGGCCCGCGCCGCCCGCGCCCGCACGGCAGGGTCGGGCGACTCGATGAGCCGGTTGTACGCGGCGGCGAGATCACCGCCCCGCTCCCCGGCCGGCACCCCGCCCACGAACCGCTCGAACGCCTCCGGGAAGAGCCGCCCCAACCCCCTTGTCAGCAGGGCGACTTCGGGATCCGACCCGGTCGTGACCCCGGTCAGCACCAGCTCGGACACGACCGCCGGGTGCGTCTGCGCATACCGCAGCCCCAGCGCCGACCCCCATGACACACCCCACACGAGCCACCGCCCGATCCCCAGATGCCGCCGCAGCAGTTCCAGATCGGCGATGAGACGATCCGTCGTGTTGACGCTCATGTCCGTCTCGTAGGCGCTCGCGTGCGGCGTCGAGCGCCCGCATCCACGCTGGTCCAGCAGCACGATCCGGTACGCGGCCGGATCGAACAGCCGCCGGAAGTACGGGGTGCAGCCGGACCCCGGCCCGCCGTGCAGCACGAGCGCGGGCTTGCCGTGCGGGTTTCCGCAGGTCTCCCAGTGGACGCGGTTGCCGTCGCCGACATCGAGCATGCCGTGGTCGTACGGTTCGATCTCCGGGTAGAGGCGGCCCATACGGGCACCCTAACGACCCTACGACCGCTGCCGCCCCCTCATTTCAGCCCCGCCGCCTGCGCCGCCGTGCCCAGCACCTCCCGCAGCATCGCGGGCGTGAGCTTCCCGGTGAAGGTGTTGCGCTGGCTGACGTGGAAGCACCCGAAGAGGGCCAGACCGTCAAGGGCGACCCTCGCCCCGTGCGCGAACGCCGGCCGCGGCCGGGGCACGCTCCACCCCGCCTCCACCAGCGCGGGCAAGGTCGCCTGCCAGCCGAAGGCGCCCAGTACGACGACCGCCCGCAGCGTCGGCCGCAGCAGCCGCAGCTCCTGCACGAGCCAGGGACGGCAGGTCTCCCGCTCCCCGGGGGTGGGCTTGTTCGCGGGCGGGGCGCAGTGCACGGGGGCTGTGACGCGGACGCCGTACAGCTCCAGGCCGTCCCCGACGGCCACCGAGGTGGGCTGCGAGGCGAGGCCCACGTCGTACAGGGCCTGATACAACACGTCACCGGAGCGGTCGCCGGTGAACATCCGGCCGGTGCGGTTGCCGCCGTGGGCGGCCGGGGCGAGCCCGACGATCAGCAGCGGGGCGTCCGGCGGGCCGAAGCCGGGCACAGGGCGGGCCCAGTACGTCTGGCCGGCGAAGGCGGCGCGCTTGGTGCGGGCCACCTCCTCCCGCCAGTCGACCAGCCGCGGGCAGGCCCGGCAGTCCGAAACCCGCAGGTCGAGATCGGTGAGGGCGTCCACAGCTCCACGGTAGGCCGTGCCGGATCCGTGCGGGGACTAAGGTCGAGGCATGGCTTCCGAGGATGACGAGGCGACGCGCGGCAGCGCGGACGAGACACGGCGACCGGACGAGGCACAGCGGCCGGAAGAGGCACAGGGGCCGAACACCGAGCAGGCCGTCGACCCGAAGATCGCCGCCGCCGTGGCCGCGGCCGAGGCCGCCGCTGCGCACAGCGGCGAGTCCGTGCGGATCGACAGCTGGATCTGGGCCGTACGTCTGGTCAAGACCCGCTCCATGGGCGCCACCGCCTGCAAGGGCGGACACGTCCGCGTGAACGGCCAGAACGTGAAGCCCTCCCATGCCCTGCACGTCGGTGACGAGGTGCGGCTGCGGCACGAGAACCGGGAGCGGATCGTCATCGTCAAGCAGCTCATCCGCAAGCGGGTCGGCCCCCCGGTGGCGGCCCAGTGCTACGTCGACAACTCGCCCCCTCCCCCGCCGCGCGAGGCCGTCGCCCCGGCCGGCATCCGCGACCGTGGCACGGGCCGCCCGACCAAGCGGGACCGGCGCGAACTGGAACGCCTGCGCGGCCTCATGGGCGGCGGCGCGGGACACCCCCACGGAGGCTGACATACGACGGCGGCGTCCGGCGGGCCGAAAAGGCCCGGGCCGGACGCCACCGATACCGTCGGTCACGCACGCCGTCAGGTCACGTACACCGTCGGGTCACGCACACCGCCAGGTCACGCGCGTCGCCGCACCAACCGCAGCAGATCCCCGTTCGACCTCCGCCGTGCCCAGGCGATCAGGGCGAGCGGCAGGATCAGGATGAGTGGCGTAGCCGCGTTCTCGCCGTCGAAGGCGGTGATCGTGACGACGAACGCGCCCACCATCAGCGCGCTCAGCGCCATCGCCGCAACCGACTGGAGCACCGGGATCAACAGCGCCACAGCACCGGCCAGTTCGAGCGCGCCGATGGTGTACATCCCCGCGCTGCCCCAGCCGAGCTCGTCGAACATCTCGGCGGCCGACGGGTGCGCGATCAGCTTGGGCAGCGCACTGGCGACGGCGTAGAAGAGGGCGAGCAGGATCTGAAGACCGCGCAGGGCGATCCGGGCACGGCGGCCGCGCGCGGTCGCGGACTCGGCGATGACGGTGCGGGACGTGGGGGAGGCGGCTGCGGTGACGGAGGCGGTGGTCTCGGACATGGGGGTCTCCTGTGTTCAGCGGTCCGTGGTGCTGTCACAGAGGTAGACCGGCGCTCCCTGTCGAACTCATCGCCGTACGACGGAACTTCAGCCGTTGCTGTCGAACGGCAGCCAGCCGTGCCCGATGTACCAGTGCCCGCCCGCCCGCAGATGGTCCCCGACGGCCCGCTCCACGGCCGTACGGCGCGGCAGGCCCTCGATCGGCAACTCCGGGTCGCCGAAGACGAATTGGACCGGCTCGGTGTCGGCCGGCTCGCGGTCCTCGCGGGTGAGGCGGAAACGCTCCTGGAACCGGACGATGTTGGAGTCCCCGGGAAGGTACTTCCTCAGCTGATCGTCCAGCAGCCAGGAGTGGCACATGGCCACCCGGTACCGCTCCCGCGGAAAGTGCAGC
This sequence comes from Streptomyces sp. NBC_01092, assembly GCF_045039535.1. Lineage (NCBI taxonomy): Bacteria > Bacillati > Actinomycetota > Actinomycetes > Kitasatosporales > Streptomycetaceae > Streptomyces > Streptomyces sp. NBC_01092. The sequence continues at coordinate 2,880,185 of NZ_CP108659.1, forward strand.
GCGAAGAACTCCCGGGCCCGCGCCAGGGAACGGTCGACCGCGGGCGGGGACATCGGCCCCAGGAAGTCGGGTATGTGCACATTGAGGCAGAGCGAGTCCGGACCGACGTCGAGCCCGGCCGCCGCGAGCCGCGTCCCCGCGCGCTGGCCGAGCCGCGCCCGCTCGAACTGCAGCCGGCCCAGCTGGTACAGCTCCCCGCGGAAGTGATGGATGAGCCACCACGGCGCCTGCACGCCGGCCCGGCCGTACCGCCTGCGGTGCACGGCCATGTTCCGCCCGAGGTCGGCGAGGGTGCGCCGGGAGACGTCGGCCGGGATGCCGTGCTCGCGGTGGTAGGCGCGGGTGTACGGCAGCGCCGCGACGAACACGTACACCGGGAAGCAGCGCTGCAGGGGACCCGCGGCCCAGTCGAGGTCGGGCAGATCGACCGGGCCGCCGACCTGGCCCATCCCCCGGACGAGCTCGTCGACGGACCGCTCCAGGAACGGCCGCAGCTCCGGGTCGTCCGTCACGCGCCGGCCCATCCGTACGAGGTCGTTGATGTCCTCATGGGGTACGGAGAGGTCGAGCAGCACCTCGGCCAGTTCATCGGTGTCCGGCAGCACTGGGCCCCCTGCGGGAAGAACGAGGAGAACGAGGAGTACGTTTCAAGAAGGAGTGGTGATCCGGATGCGTACGGGCAGTGAGCCTACGACGGCGCGCAGTGCACTGCGGGCCCGTTTCTGGCTGTGCGTGTGGGGCGTGCTCTGGGCGATCTTCGGTACCACCGCGTTCGCCCTGGCGGGACGCCCCGGCTGGGCGGTGGCCTGCGGGGTGCTGTGGCTGGTGATCACGATCGACATGACCATGGTGCTGCGGCACATCCACCAGGGACCGCACTACCAGCCGGGACGCGACATCCCGCCGTACCGCCCGCCCGAGAACCGTCCCTACCGTCCGCCGGGACCACGGCAGAACCGCCCGCATTGGCCACCGGGGAACCGTCACCCCTAGCCGCACCGAGAGCCGTCACCCCAGTCGCCGCTCACCCGTCGAACCGTGCCGCCTTCAGGTACTGCGGGTTCGGGTCGAGCGCGGCCGCCAGCCGGAAGTGACGCTGGGCCTGTCCGGCCCTGCCCTGCCGTTCGTAGGTGCGGGCGAGCGCGAAGTGCGCGAACGCGTTGTCCGGCTCGCGCTCCAGGACGATCGTGAACTCCAGCTCGGCGGGCCGCAGTTGCGCGGCGGCGAAGAAGGCACGCGCGCGCAGCAGCCGGGCGGCGGTGTTCTCGGGGTGCACGGCGATGACCTCGTCGAGCAGCTTCACCGCGCCCCGCGGGTCCCGCGCGGCGAGCAGCTGCTCGGCGGCGCGGAAGTCGATGACATGCGTCTCCGGAGTACGTCCGGTCGATCCGCTGGTCTCGGGCACGGCAGAGTCCTTCCCTCACTGCGAGGGTTCAACGCGCGAACGGAGCAGGGCTATTCCTGGGGCGATCGGGCGGGCCGGTCCTCATGTGCCCCGTGAGCCCGGCGCACGAGCTCGTCCCATACGTCCTTGACGCGGCGCTGAAGCTCCTCCAGTGGTACGTCGTTGTCGATGACGATGTCCGCAATGTCGAGCCGCTGGTCACGCGTCGCCTGCGCGGCCATGCGCGCGCGTGCGTCCGCCTCGGTCATGCCGCGCAGCCGGACCAGGCGATCGACCTGGGTCTCGGGGGCGGCATCGACGACGACCACGAGGTCGTACAGCGGCGCCAGGCCGTTCTCGGTGAGGAGCGGGACGTCGTGGATGATGACGGCGTCCTCGGCGGCGGCCTCCTCCAGCTCGCGGGAGCGGGCGCCGACGAGGGGGTGCACGATCGAGTTCAGCACGGCGAGCCGGTCGGCGTCCGCGAACACGATGGAACCCAGCTTGGGCCGGTCCAGGCTGCCGTCCGCGGCCAGCAGATCCTCGCCGAACGCCTCCACGACGGAGGCGAGACCGGGGGTGCCCGGTGCGACGACCTCCCGTGCGATCCGGTCCGCGTCGATCAGCACGGCGCCGTGCTCCACGAGCAGCCGCGACACCTCGCTCTTACCGGCGCCGATACCGCCGGTCAGGCCCACCTTCAGCATGACGGACAGCTTAGGTCCTGCCACTGACAGCGCACCGGGCAGGACCGGCCCTGCCGCTCAGCCGTCGCCCTCCCGCTCGGCCAGGAACCTCTCGAACTCCCGGCCGATCTCGTCCGCCGAGGGGATGTCCACCGGCTCGGCGAGCATGTTGCCCCGGGATTCGGCGCCGGCGACGGCGTCGTACTGGTGCTCCAGGCCCTCGACGAGGTTGGTGAGCTCCTCGTCGCCCTCGCGGATCTGGCGGTCGATCTCGTTCTGCGTGCGGTGCGCGTCGGTGCGCAGGGAGTGCGCGATGGCGGGCAGGACCAGTCCGGTCGCCGCGGTGACGGCCTCCAGGACGGTCAGGGCCGCGTCCGGGTACGGGGAGCGGGCGATGTAGTGCGGGACGTGCGCGGCGACACCCAGGACGTCGTGTCCGGCCTCCATCAGCCGGTACTCCACCAGGGACTCGGCGCTGCCGGGCACCTGCGCCTCGTCGAAGGGGCTGGTGTGGCCCGGGACGAGGTCGGTGCGGTTGCCGTGCGGGGTGAGGCCGACCGGGCGGGTGTGCGGGACGCCCATGGGGATGCCGTGGAAGTTCACCGACAGACGCACCCCGAGCCGCTCGACGATCTCCTTGACGGCGGCGGCGAAGCGCTCCCACTCCACGTCAGGCTCGGGCCCGGACAGCAGCAGGAAGGGCGCGCCGGTGGCGTCCTGCACGAGCCGCACCTCGATGGCGGGGTCCTCGTACTCGGCCCAGCGGTCGCGCTTGAACGTCAGCAGCGGTCGGCGGGCGCGGTAGTCCACCAGCCGGTCGTGGTCGAAGCGGGCGACGACCTGGTGGGGCAGCGAATCCAGCAGCCCGTCGACGATCTGGTCGCCGGTCTCACCCGCGTCGATGTATCCGTCGAAGTGGTAGAGCATGACAAGACCGGCCGACTCCTGGGCGAGCGCCATGTCCACCACGGCGAGGCCCTTCGGCTCCCATGCGTACAAACCCTGCGGATCAAGCACTGTGACCGCTCCTCCTCGTGTCCATACGTGACAACACCCTTACGGGCGGCGGCATTCCCGAGGAAGAAGCCCAAGATCATGAGAAGGGCACGGCCAACGCGCCCGCTCTTTTGGGGGCGCGGGGAACTGCGCGACAAGCCCCCACCGGCCCGCAGCCGAAAAGCGACCCACAAACGCCTGAGGGACCGCACCTCGAAAGGTACGGCCCCTCAGTCAACAGCTAAGCCTCAGCGGCCAGCGTTCAGCTCTGACCGCCCGCGAGCTTCTCGCGCAGCGCGGCAAGCGCCTCGTCCGAGGCCAGCGCACCGGAGTTGTCCGGGCCCTCGGAGGAGTACGAACCGCCGCCGCCACCCGCGGCCGGAGCCGCACCCGCAGCGTCGCCGCCCTCGGCCGCCGCAGCGGCGTCGGCCTCGCGGGACTTGATGACCTGCTGCTGGTGCTGCTCGAAGCGGGTCTGCGCCTCGGCGTACTGGTTCTCCCACACCTCGCGCTGAGCCTCGAAGCCCTCGAGCCAGTCGTTGGTCTCGGGGTCGAAGCCCTCGGGGTAGATGTAGTTGCCCTGGTCGTCGTACGACGCGGCCATGCCGTACAGGGTCGGGTCGAACTCGACCGAGGCCGGGTCGGCACCGAAGGACTCGTTGGCCTGCTTCAGCGAGAGGCTGATGCGACGACGCTCGAGGTCGATGTCGATGACCTTGACGAAGATCTCGTCGTTGACCTGGACGACCTGCTCCGGGATCTCCACGTGGCGCTCGGCCAGCTCGGAGATGTGGACCAGACCCTCGATGCCCTCGTCCACGCGGACGAACGCACCGAACGGAACCAGCTTCGTGACCTTGCCGGGCACGACCTGGCCGATCTGGTGGGTGCGGGCGAACTGCTGCCACGGGTCTTCCTGGGTCGCCTTCAGCGACAGGGAGACGCGCTCGCGGTCCATGTCGACGTCGAGGACCTCGACGGTGACTTCCTGGCCGACCTCGACAACCTCGGACGGGTGGTCGATGTGCTTCCAGGACAGCTCGGAAACGTGGACCAGACCGTCGACGCCACCCAGGTCCACGAAGGCACCGAAGTTGACGATCGAGGAGACGACGCCGGAACGGACCTGACCCTTCTGGAGGGTCGTGAGGAACGTCTGGCGGACCTCGGACTGGGTCTGCTCCAGCCAGGCACGGCGGGACAGGACCACGTTGTTGCGGTTCTTGTCCAGCTCGATGATCTTGGCCTCGAGCTCCTTGCCCACGTAGGGCTGGAGGTCGCGAACACGGCGCATCTCGACCAGGGAGGCCGGGAGGAAGCCGCGGAGGCCGATGTCGAGGATGAGACCACCCTTGACGACCTCGATGACGGTACCGGTGACGATCCCGTCCTCTTCCTTGATCTTCTCGATGGTGCCCCAGGCACGCTCGTACTGGGCGCGCTTCTTCGAGAGGATCAGGCGGCCTTCCTTGTCCTCCTTCTGGAGAACAAGGGCTTCGATCTCGTCACCGACGGCGACGACCTCGTTCGGGTCGACGTCGTGCTTGATCGAGAGCTCGCGGCTCGGGATAACGCCTTCGGTCTTGTAACCGATGTCGAGCAGGACCTCGTCCCGGTCGACCTTCACGATGACGCCGTCGACGATGTCGCCGTCGTTGAAGTACTTGATCGTCTCGTCGATCGCGGCGAGGAAGGCTTCCTCGTTACCGATGTCGTTGACCGCTACCTGCGGGGTGGTGGCGGTGGTCTCGGTGCTGCTCGTCATGTGGGAAAGGGCTCCGGTACGGACATTGAAGTCGTAGGTACTGCTTACGCCGGGAGCCCGTTTCGCTCTGAAGAAGCCGGACAGCCAAGGAAGCGCCACACAAAACAAACGGTGGCGCCTCGAAAACCGAGGGGACATACAACAGATGCGAGCGCGACCTGCTACGTCTGAGGTGCGCAGGCCCGCAGCGCAACTTGTAGCATACGGGGGCAGCCGGGCAGGGTCAATGCGCGAAGCCGCACACCCGGGGCGGATCGCCCCATACCCGGCACAAAACCTGTCTCTTGAGGCCACGTGGGCCTTGGGCAGTCCCTTTCGTGACACCGCCGCGAGGGGCAGCGCCATTCAGGTGACGGAAGAGTACGACGAGGGAGCCGATCATCCAAGAGCCCGTATCGCCCGAGATCGCGTCCGACGTGTCGGCCGATGTCTCCGGCGCCACTGACACCTCCGACGACTCCTTCGAACCGGAGGCCACCCGGCGTCAGGCCGATGTCGCCGAGAGTTCCCGTGCCAACCGGGGCTGGTGGGACCGCAACGCGGACGAGTACCAGGTCGAGCACGGCACGTTCCTCGGCGACGACCGTTTCGTGTGGTGCCCCGAGGGCCTCGACGAGGTGGAGGCCGAGCTGCTCGGCCCGCCGGAGGACCTCAAGGGCAAGGCGGTCCTGGAGATAGGCGCCGGCGCCGCGCAGTGCTCGCGCTGGCTGGCCGCGCAGGGGGCCCGCCCGGTCGCCCTGGACCTCTCCCACCGCCAGCTCCAGCACGCGTTGCGCATCGGAGGCGCGTTCCCCCTGGTGTGCGCCGACGCGGGCGCCCTTCCCTTCGCCGACGCCTCCTTCGACCTGGCGTGCTCGGCGTACGGCGCGCTGCCGTTCGTCGCCGACCCGGTGCTGGTCCTCAAAGAGGTGCGCCGCGTGCTGCGCCCCGGCGGTCGCTTCGTCTTCTCCGTCACCCACCCGATCCGCTGGGCGTTCCCCGACGAGCCGGGTCCGGAGGGCCTGTCCGTCGCCGCCTCCTACTTCGACCGCACGCCTTACGTGGAGCAGGACGACGAGGGCCGCGCGGTGTACGTCGAGCATCACCGCACGATCGGCGACCGGGTGCGGGACGTCGTGGCCGCCGGGTTCCGGCTGGTGGACCTGGTCGAGCCGGAGTGGCCGGCCTGGAACAGCTCGGAGTGGGGCGGCTGGTCGCCGCTGCGCGGGAACCTGATTCCGGGGACGGCGATCTTCGTCTGCGTACGAGACTGAGAGCGTGATCCGTTACGACGCTCTGGACGTTCTGCCCGTACGCGCCGCCCTGCCCGGCCTGACCGACGCCCTGGACGCGCACGGCACGGCGGTGCTCGTCGCGCCGCCCGGCACCGGCAAGACGACGCTGGTGCCGCTGGCGCTGGCGGGGCTGCTCGGCGAGGGGCCGACCCGGCGGGTCGTCGTCGCGGAGCCGCGGCGGATCGCGGCCCGGGCCGCCGCACGGCGGATGGCGTGGCTGCTGGGCGAGAAGGTCGGCGAGAGCGTCGGCTACACCGTGCGCGGGGAGCGCGTCGTCGGTCGCCGCGCGCGCGTGGAGGTCGTCACGACCGGGGTGCTGCTCCAGCGCCTTCAGCGCGACCAGGAGCTCGCGGGCGTGGACGTGGTGGTGCTCGACGAGTGCCACGAGCGGCATCTGGACGCGGACACGGTGGCGGCGTTCCTGTGCGACGTACGGCAGACGCTGCGGCCGGAGCTGCGGCTGGTGGCCGCGTCGGCGACGACGGACGCGCAGGGGTGGGCGCGGCTGCTGGGCGACGCGCCGGTGGTCGAGGCCGAGGGCACCTCGCACCCCGTGGAGATGGTGTGGGCGCCGCCGACGCGTCCCGTACGGCCGCCGCACGGCATGCGGGTCGACCCGGCGCTGCTGACGCATGTGGCGTCGACGGTCCGGCGGGCGCTGGCCGAGCGGGCGGGGGACGTGCTGTGTTTCCTGCCCGGCGTGGGCGAGATCGCGCGGGTGGCCGGGCAGCTGGGGGCTCTCGGGGACGTCGAGGTGCTCCAGGTGCACGGACGGGCGCCGGCGGCCGTGCAGGACGCGGTGCTGGCCGGCGGGGAGCGGCGCCGGGTGGTGCTGGCGACATCGGTGGCGGAGTCGTCGCTGACCGTCCCCGGGGTGCGTGTGGTCGTCGACTCCGGGCTGGCGCGGGAGCCCCGCGTCGACCACGCGCGCGGGCTGAGCGCGCTGGCGACGGTACGGGCGTCGCAGGCGGCCGGGCGGCAGCGGGCGGGGCGGGCCGGGCGGGAGGCGCCGGGCGCGGTGTACCGCTGCTGGGCGGAGGCCGAGGACGCGCGTCTGCCGCGTTTCCCGTCGCCGGAGATCAAGGTGGCCGACCTGACGGCGTTCGCGTTGCAGGCGGCGTGCTGGGGCGATCCCCAGGCCGATGGCCTTGCGCTGCTCGATCCGCCGCCGGGCGGGGCGATGGCGGCGGCGAGGAGCGTCCTTGCGGCCATCGGGGCGGTGGACTCCGACGGGCGGGCCACGGCACGGGGCGGCGCGCTGGCCCGGCTGGGCCTGCATCCCCGGCTGGGGCGGGCGCTGCTGGACACGTCCGGCGCCGGTGCCGAGGTGGTCGCGCTGCTGAGCGAGGAGGCCCCGAGGGAGTACGGGGACGACCTGGCTGCCGCGCTGCGGGCGGCCCGGCGGGGCGGTGACGCCTATGCGGGGCGGTGGCGGGCGGAGGTGCGGCGGTTGCGGGCGAGCGGCGAGAGCGCGCGGACGCAGGGTGTGGGGGACCGCTCCGGGGCGCACGGCGGGGACGACCGCACCGCGGGCCTCGTGGCCGCCCTCGCCTTCCCCGAGCGCGTCGCCAAGGCCGACGGCGGTTCCTACCTCATGGCGTCCGGCACGCGCGCCGAACTGCGTGACGGCAGCCCCCTGCGCGGTGCCCCGTGGATCGCCGTGGCCGTGGCGGACCGTCCGGTCGGCAAGGGGCACGCACGCGTGCAGCTCGCCGCGGCGGTGGACGAGGACACGGCCCGCTCGGCGGCGTCCTCGCTGTACGACGAGGGCCAGGAGGTGCACTGGGCCGACGGGGACGTCGTCGCGCGGCGGGTCGAGCGGCTCGGGGCGATCGAGCTCGCGGTGCGGCACCTGAAGGACGCCGACCCCGTCCTCGTACGCGACGCGCTCCTCGAAGGGCTGCGGCAGGACGGGCTCGGTCTGTTGCGCTGGTCGTCCGACGCCGTCGTACTGCGGCAGCGGCTCGCGTTCCTGCACCTGCGCCTCGGGGAGCCGTGGCCCGACGTCCGCGACGACGCGCTGCACGCGCGCGTGGACGAGTGGCTGGAGCCCGAGCTGGGGCGGGCCCGGCGGCGGGGCGACCTGGCGCGGATCGACGCCGGGGAGACGCTCGTACGGCTGCTGCCGTGGGCTTCGGGGGACGCCGGACGGCTCGACGAGCTGGCCCCGGAGCGGATCACCGTACCCAGTGGGTCCAGGATCCGGATCGACTACGGCAATCCCGAACAGCCCGTGCTCGCCGTGAAGCTGCAGGAGATGTTCGGCCTGCACGAGTCGCCGAGGGTCGCCGGGGTGCCGCTCCTCGTCCATCTGCTCTCCCCCGCCGGGCGCCCCGCGGCCGTCACCGCCGACCTCGCCTCCTTCTGGAAGGACGGCTACCACGGCGTACGGGCGGAGCTGCGCGGTCGCTATCCGAAGCATCCGTGGCCCGAGGATCCGGCCGGCGCCGAGCCGACCCGGCACACCAACGCCCGGCTCAGGCGCTGACCGGCTCCGGCTCGGTGTCCCTCGTCGGTTCCGGGTCGCGGGGGCGACGGCCGCGTGCCTCCAGGTAGAGGGACAGCGCGAGGAGAAGGATGCCCAGGGTCAAAAAGCCCCAGGGCAGGTACGACGTCATCAGCAGGACCAGGGTGCGGTTGGACTTGACCAGGTCGACCGTGCTGTCGATGTAGTCCTCGCGCATCTTCACGTGGCCGGCGAAGGCCGTCACCTTGTCGCGGCCGCCGAGGAGGGTCCCGCCCCGCAGTTCCTCCTTGTGGATCTCCTCGCCGTAGACGGGGGCGCCGGTGAGCGGTTCGACCCAGAACTTGCGGACGGTGGTGTACCAGATGGTCGTGCCGGTCTTGGCGACCGACTCCGGTGTGATGCCCTCGACCGGCATCGTCTTGGGGAACCTCACCTTGGTCCACGGGATGGTCTGCTCGAAGTAGTAGACCTCGACGCCGCGGAAGTCCTGGGTGCCCTTGTAGTGGATGGGGGCGGTGATCCGGGCCTGGGCGTCGAAGTACTCGTAGTCCCGCTTCTCCGTCAGGAAGGGCCACTTGAACTCGATGCCCTGCCGTTTGACCGGATCGCCGTCGACCATCTCGCCGGTGGCATGGACGGGTTCCTGGGTGTGGGCGTCGAAGATGTAGCGCTCGGGGATCTTGGAGACCATCTTGCCGTCTGGGCCCTGGACATAGGACAGGCCGTCCCAGACGACGACGTCCTTCCCGGCCGTCCGCTCGATCTTCTCCGACTCCTCGACGTTGCCCTTCAGCGTCTGCACGATGGTGACCTTGGGGACCTTGCGGGCCTTCATCGTGCCGTAGTCGAGGAGGGTCGCGTCCTTCGCCTCCAGGACCATGTCCTGGTACTGGCCGGGCGGGATCTTGGCCAGGCGCGGGAAGGCGTACCAGCGCAGCAGCGGGGACAGGGCCGCGAAGAACACGGCGAGGGCGAGCAGGATCAGGCCGGCCTTGCGGCGCATCTCGGCCTCCCTCCCGGACGGGCGGTTACGGGTGTGCGGGCACCGTCGTCAGCAGCGGCTTCGGGGAGGTCTCGCCCGCCGGTGAGCCCATCGCGGTGAGCGCGAGGACCAGGGCGAGCGCGGCGGCGAGACCGGTCGCGGCGGCGATCAGGGCGCGCATACGGGCCTCCCGGAACCCCGGAGCTGATTCGTCCGGCACATCTGATACATCGTCAGGTTCGGCACCGTAGCAATGCGCGGGCGAGATGAGAACACGTTGCACACAGACGAAGGGCGCTCCGTCCGCCGCCTGCGGAGGAGCGCCCTTCGTTCGGAAGCCGGTGGCGCTACGCGCTCGGGCTCGGGCTCGGGCTGGCCGAGCCGGACGCCGGGTCCGTCGGGGTCGGGCTGGGCGACGTCTCGGCCGCGGCCACCTTGAGCTCGACGGTCAGGGTGGCACCGCCCGCGGTGTTGATGCGGAGCAGGAACGTGCCGGTCGCGTCGTCGGCGTACAGCTTCGGCAGCTTGAGCAGGCCGTCCGCGTCCGTCGTCAGGCCGGTCAGGGTGCGCACGGCCTTGCCGTCGGCGTCCTTGAAGAAGGGGCCCTTGTCGTTCTCGGCCGGGTCGTCCGCCGATTTGATGAGCGTGGCGGTGGCCGCGACCTTGTCCGCGACGGCGCCCTTGTAGGTCGCCTTCACCTCGACCTGGTCGGCGAACTCGCCGCCCGGGGTGCAGGTCAGCGCGGTGTCGCTGGTGCGGGCCAGCGCGTCGGCGGCGCGCTCGGTGACGGTGGCCCTGTAGTCGAGACCGGCGATCGTGCGGCCGACGACGGTGACGCGGACGACGAACTCGCCGGTGTTCTCGCCCGCCTTGAGCGCGGGCGCCAGCGCCTCACCGGTGCCGCCGGTGAGGACGGTGGCGTACTTCTCACCGGTGCTGAAGGTCGCGTCGGTGGCGCCGATGATCGTGAAGCGGACCCGGACCTTGGGAACTGCCTTGCCGGCCTTGGTCTCGGCGCGCGCGGAGATCTTCTCGGCGAAGGTATCGCCCGCCATCGCGCTGAGCTTGGCGGTGCCCGCGTCCTCCAGGTGGTCGACCGTGTCGGTGGGGGTGGGAGGCGTCGTGCCGGGCGGGGTCGTGCTCGGCGGGGTCGGCTCGGGGCTCGGGGAGCCGCCGTTGTCGCCGGGCTTGAGGCTGCTCGGTGTCGTCGGCGTGCTGGGCGCCGACGGCGTGGCGGGCGTCGTCGGTGTCGGGCTCGCGGCAGCCGTGTCGTCGCTGCGGTCGGACGGGAGGGTGCCCGTGCCGTCCGGGACCTCGTGGGTGCCCTTGCGGTAGTACTCCAGCCACGTCAGGACGAGGTTGAGGTAGTCCTGCGAGTTGTTGTAGCTGAGGATCGCGCTGTCGAGGTCGCCCTTGGTGGACAGGTCCCAGCCGAAGCGGCACAGATAGTGGCCGGCGGCGAGCGCGGCGTCGTAGACGTTGTTGGGGTCCTTCTTGCCGTCGCCGTTGCCGTCGCGGCCGGCCCACTCCCAGGTGGACGGGATGAACTGCATGGGGCCGACGGCACGGTCGTAGCGGCTGTCGCCGTCGTAGGCGCCGCCGTCGGTGTCGCTGATGTTCGCGAAGCCCAGGCCGTTGAGCTGCGGGCCGAGGATCGGGGAGGTCGTGGTGCCGGCGGCGTCGACGCGGCCGCCGCGGGCCTGGCCCGACTCGACCTTGCCGATCGCGGCGAGGAGCTCCCAGGGGAGGTTGCAGCCGGGCTTGGCCGACTGGAGGGCCGTCGCGGCCTTCTTGTAGGCGTCGAGAACGGTCGCGGGGATGCCCGCCTCGCTCTCGCCCTGGGCGACGGGGGTGCCGGTGGTGGGCGAGGGGTTGGGGCTCTTGAGCGGCGGCAGGTCCGTGTAGTACGGCGAGTTGCCGGTCGCGCTGTTCTCGGCGGGCGTGTCTGGTGAGGGCTGGGTGCCGGTGGTGATCTTTCTGCCGGCGTCGTCGGTCATCACTCCCGGAGCCTGCGACGCGGCCAGTGCCGCGACCACGACCGCGGCGACCGTGGTGTTCACCGCGCCCTTGCGGAGCCTGCCGAATTGCGCCGCCATGAAATGGACCCCTCCCGTGGACGCCCGAGCGCCCATCTGTCTGCCGAGCTCGCCGTGCTCGCCCATGTAGTGACGATCGACTCGCCGCGACAGTTGCCCTCGCGGCACACCTTCGTCGCTGTTCATCTGTTCGACCGCACGTCCCCCGGTGCGGCGACCCAGGCGACCCTACGACAACTTCCTTTGCACGGTCACCCGTTGGCGCCCGATTTTTACCGCTTGGCCATGTGAGAGCTGTCCGTCGTATGCCCCTCATACTGGCTAGTCCGACGATCTGGATCGACCGTCCCGTCAATACCCCGCACGAGGAGCCCCGTTGCCGTTCACGCTCAGCCACGCGGCGGCCGTACTGCCCGCCGTACGCACCGACGGAACCGGCCGAGGCCCACTCGTACCCGCCGTGTTGGTGGCGGGTTCCTTCGCTCCCGACATGACCTATTACGCGGGGAGTGTCCTGCCCGGGGCGATGGAGTTCGGCGATGTCACGCACTCGTTCGCGGGCGTGTTCACCATCGACGTGGTGGTCGCCTGGGCGCTGGTGGGGCTGTGGCTCCTGCTGCGTGAACCGCTGGTGGCGCTGCTGCCGGTGCGGCGGCAGGCGCGGGTGGCCACGCTGCTGCGCTGCGGGGCGCCACGCGCGCGTGTACGGCCGTCGCTTGCGGCGCGCTGGTACGGCTCGGCCGTGCTCGGCGCGCTGACCCATGTCATGTGGGACGCGTTCACGCATCTCGACCGCTGGGGAATGCGCCTGTTTCCCGTGCTGGGCGAGGAGATCGCGGGGTCGCCGCTGTACTGGTACCTCCAGTACGGCGGTTCGGCGGTGGCCGCGGTCGTCATCGCCGCGTTCGTGACCGTGGCGCTACGGCGGACGCCGGCCGCCGCGCCGGTCGGGGTTCCGGCGCTTTCGGTACGGGACCGGTGGTGCGCGGTTGCGGTGATCGGCGCACTGGCCGCGGGGGCGGCGGTGCAGCGGGCGTCTCACTGGTGGGACTACTGGGGGTCAACCGCCAAGTACTGGGAGCTGATCCCGACGCTGTGCTTCGGGGCGGGCGCGGGGCTCGCCCTGGGGCTGGTGCTGTACGGCGTAGGGGTCAGGGTGTGGCGTCCGGTTCCGCGCCCGGGCAGTGCGGGTGCGGATGGTGCGGGGCGGGAGCCGAGCCGTCCGGCCGTTCGGTGAGGGCGCGGGCGGTCGCGACGAGCAGCGTGACGGTGCGGATCAGGCGGTACCTGAGGGTTGCCGTCCTTTGTCGCAGGGTGCTCATCGGGTCGGCGGGGATGCGGGCGGTGCTTGCGCCGGGGGCGAGTGCCGCGACCGGCTTCCGCGCCGGTGACGGGGGCTGATCGGCGGTCGCTTGCGCCGGTGCCGGGGCCGTCCGGCGGTGGAGCGTGCGTATACCCATGACCGCATCTTTACGGGCGCGGGTCGCCTGCGGCGCTTTTGCGGGGGCCACGTGAGTGACGGGTCCCTCCGGGGGGGGTGGGCCGGGTCCGGGCGTCTGGCTGGTTGATGCCGGTTTGGGCGTGCGGGTTGTTGGGGGCTGGTCGCGCCCACGCGGCGGAGCCGCAAATCGATGCAGCCCCGCGCCCCTTCGGGGCGCTGCAGGCCGGGCGGGGTGCTGAACCCGGCCCGGCACGCGCGCCGCCCAGGGGCGTGGGGAACTGCGCGACCAGCCACGACGGCGCCGCAGACGAACGACGGCCTGTCACGGCACCAGCGGAGCCCTCAGTGCGCTGCCGACTCCCAGTCCGGGCCCGATCCGACCGAGACGCCCAGGGGGACGTTGAGGTGGACCGCGTTGGACATTTCGCGGCGGACCACCGCCTCGGTCGCCTCGCGTTCGCCGGGGGCCACTTCCAGGACGATTTCGTCGTGGACCTGGAGGAGCATGCGGGAGGTGAGGTTCTCCTCGCGCAGGGCCCGGTCCACATGGAGCATGGCGATCTTGACGATGTCCGCCGCCGTGCCCTGGATGGGGGCGTTGAGGGCCATGCGCTCGGCCGCCTCGCGGCGCTGGCGGTTGTCGCTGTTGAGGTCGGGGAGGTAGCGGCGGCGGCCGAAGAGCGTGGCCGTGTAGCCCGTCGCCCGTGCCTCGTCGACCGCGCGGCGCAGATAGTCCCGGACGCCGCCGAAGCGCTCGAAGTAGGCGTCCATCAGGGCGCGGGCCTCGCCCGCGTCGATGTTCAGCTGCTGCGAGAGGCCGAAGGCCGACAGACCGTAGGCCAGGCCGTACGACATCGCCTTGATCTTGCGGCGCATCTCCGCGTCCACCGCGGCCGGCTCCACGGCGAATACCTGTGAGGCGGCCGTGGTGTGCAGGTCCTCGCCCGAGGTGAACGCCTCGATGAGGCCCTCGTCCTCGGACAGGTGGGCCATCACACGCAGTTCGATCTGGCTGTAGTCCGCGGTCATCAGGGACTCGAAGCCCTCGCCGACCACGAAGCCCCGGCGGATCGCCCTGCCCTCGTCGGTGCGGACCGGGATGTTCTGCAGGTTCGGGTCCGTCGAGGACAGACGGCCCGTCGCGGCCACCGTCTGGTTGAAGGTGGTGTGGATACGGCCGTCCGACGCGATCGTCTTGATCAGGCCCTCGACGGTGACGCGCAGCTTCGCCTGCTCGCGGTGGCGGAGCATGATGACCGGCAGTTCGTTGTCGGTCTGGCCGGCCAGCCAGGCCAGGGCGTCGGCGTCCGTCGTGTAGCCCGTCTTCGTCTTCTTCGTCTTGGGCAGGGCCAGCTCGCCGAAGAGGACTTCCTGGAGCTGTTTGGGCGAGCCCAGGTTGAACTCGTGCCCTGCGGCCGCGTGCGCCTCCTTCACGGCCTGCTGCACGGCGCCCGCGAACATCTGCTCCATGGCCTCCAGGTGGGCCCGGTCGGCCGCGATGCCGTGCCGCTCCATGCGGGCCAGCAGGACCGAGGTCGGCAGCTCCATGTCACGCAGCAGATCCGCGGCGCCGACCTCCTCCAGACGGCTCTCGAAGGCCTCGCCCAGGTCCAGGACCGCGCGGGCCTGGATCATCAGGGCCTCGGCCTCGGCGCCGTCGTCCGCGCCGAAAGCCAGCTGGCCGTCGGCCGCGGCGGCCGGGGCGAGCTCGCGGTGCAGGTACTCCAGGGACAGCGCGTCCAGGTCGAAGGAGCGGCGGCCCGGCTTGACCAGGTAGGCGGCGAGCGCGGTGTCCATGCGCACGCCCTCGATGCTCCAGCCGTGCTCCGCGAAGACGCGCATCGCGCCCTTGGCGTTGTGGAAGACCTTGGGCTTGGCGGCGTCGGCCAGCCAGGCCGCGAACGCCTTCTCGTCGGTCTCGTCCAGCTGCGCCGGGTCGAACCAGCCGGCCGTGCCGTCCGCCGCCGCGAGCGCGACCTCGGCGACCGAGCCGGCACCGAGCGCCCAGGTGTCGACAGTGGCGACGCCGAGGAGCCCGCCGCCGTGCTCGGTGAGCCAGGGGCCCAGCTCGCCGGTGCCGAGCACCGAGCCGTCCAGCTCGACGCCCTCGGTGGCGATCGGGGTGGCCTCGGCCTCCTCGGCGCCGGGGTCGACGCCGAAGAGCCGCTCACGCAGGGACGGGTTCCTGATCTCCAGGGTGTCCAGGACCAGCGCGACGGCCTTGCGGTCGTACGGCTCGCGGGCGAGGTCGGTGACGGTCTTGGGCAGCTCGACGGCGCGCTCCAGCTCGGTGAGCCGGCGGTTGAGCTTGACGGCCTCCAGGTGGTCGCGCAGGTTCTGCCCGGCCTTGCCCTTGACCTCCTCGACGCGCTCGACCAGCTCCGCGAACGAACCGAACTGGTTGATCCACTTCGCGGCGGTCTTCTCGCCGACGCCCGGGATGCCCGGCAGGTTGTCGGACGGGTCGCCGCGCAGGGCCGCGAAGTCGGGGTACTGGGCGGGCGTCAGGCCGTACTTCTCGACGACCTTCTCCGGGGTGAAGCGGGTCAGCTCGGAGACGCCCTTGGTCGGGTACAGCACCGTGGTGTGATCGCTGACCAGCTGGAAGGAGTCCCGGTCGCCGGTGACGATCAGCACCTCGAAGCCGTCGGCCTCGGCCTGGGTGGCGAGGGTGGCGATCACGTCGTCGGCCTCGAAGCCGTCGACCGCGAAGCGCGAGACGTGCATCGCGTCGAGGAGCTCGCCGATCAGCTCGACCTGGCCCTTGAACTCGTCCGGGGTCTTGGAGCGGTTCGCCTTGTACTCCGTGAACTCCGCGGAGCGCCAGGTCTTGCGGGACACGTCGAAGGCCACGGCGAAGTGCGTGGGCGCCTCGTCGCGCAGGGTGTTGGCCAGCATCGACGCGAAGCCGTAGATCGCGTTCGTCGGCTGGCCCGTCGCGGTCGTGAAGTTCTCCGCGGGGAGCGCGAAGAACGCGCGATAGGCCAGCGAGTGCCCGTCCATGAGCATCAGGCGGGGCCGGCTGCCACCGGGGTTGCTGTCGGTCTTCTTCGATGCTGTCTCTGCCACGCCCCCGATCCTGCCACGCCCCACTGACAGTCGGTTCCCATCGGGGGGTACGGCTGCTCGGACGGGGTGCGCGCGAGGGGTCGCACGGGGAATACGGGTGCCGGGCCCCCCACCCGCGTTGTCGGTACCGCGTGCGAGGATCGGAGATGTACCTCACACGTGTACACAAAGAGGAGTGCGCGATGGCCACCAAGCCGCCCAAGGGTGATCCGGTTCAGGACGCGCCGCAGGTCGCCGAGCCGAAGCATGCGGCGGCGGGGTTGCCGGCCATCGGGCACACCTTGCGCATCGCACAGCAGCAGATGGGCGTGAAGCGCACCATGCTGACGTTGCTGAGCGTCAACCAGAAGAACGGCTTCGACTGCCCGGGGTGTGCCTGGCCGGAGCCGGACCACCGGCACAAGGCGGAGTTCTGTGAGAACGGCGCGAAGGCGGTGGCCGAGGAGGCCACCCTGCGCCGGGTCACCCCGGAGTTCTTCGCCGCGCACTCCGTCCCGGACCTCGCGACCAGGAGCGGCTACTGGCTGGGGCAGCAGGGGCGGCTCACCCACCCCATGTATCTCCCCGAGGGCGGCACGCACTACGAGCCGGTGTCCTGGGAGCGCGCCTTCGACATCATCGGTGAGGACATCACGGCCCTCGGCTCCCCCGACGAGGCCGTCTTCTACACCTCCGGCCGCACCAGCAACGAGGCCGCGTTCCTCTACCAGCTCTTCGCGCGCGAGCTCGGCACGAACAACCTGCCGGACTGCTCCAACATGTGCCACGAGTCGTCCGGGTCGGCCCTCTCCGAGACCATCGGCATCGGCAAGGGCAGCGTCCTGCTCGACGATCTGTACAAGGCCGAGCTGATCATCGTCGCCGGCCAGAACCCGGGCACGAACCACCCGCGCATGCTCTCCGCCCTGGAGAAGGCCAAGGCGAGCGGCGCGAAGATCATCACGGTCAACCCGCTGCCCGAGGCGGGCCTGGAGCGCTTCAAGAACCCGCAGACCCCGCAGGGCATGCTCAAGGGCGCCGCGCTCACCGACCTGTTCCTCCAGATCCGCATCGGTGGGGACCAGGCCCTCTTCCGCCTCCTCAACAAGCTGATCCTCGAGACCGAGGGCGCGGTCGACGAGGAGTTCGTGCGCGAACACACCCACGGCTACGAGGAGTTCGCCGAGGCCGCCCGCACCGCGGACTGGGACGAGACTCTGACGGCGACCGGCCTCACGCGCGCGGACATCGACAAGGCCATGGCGATGATCCTCGCCTCCCGGCGCACCATCGTGTGCTGGGCGATGGGCCTCACCCAGCACAAGCACTCGGTGCCGACGATCCGCGAGGTCGTCAACTTCCTTCTGCTGCGCGGCGACATCGGCCGCCCGGGCGCGGGAGTGTGCCCGGTGCGCGGCCACTCGAACGTGCAGGGCGACCGCACGATGGGCATCTTCGAGCGGCCCGCCCCGGCCTTCCTGGACGCCTTGGAGAAGGAGTTCGGCTTCGCGCCCCCGCGCGAGCACGGCTTCGACGTCGTACGGGCCATCCGCGCGCTGCGCGACGGCGAGGCGAAGGTCTTCTTCGCGATGGGCGGCAACTTCGTGGCCGCGACGCCCGACACGGACGTCACCGAGGCGGCGATGCGGCGTGCCCGGCTGACCGTGCACGTGTCGACGAAGCTCAACCGCAGCCATGCGGTCACGGGCGCCCGCGCGCTGATCCTGCCGACGCTGGGCCGCACAGAGCGTGACCTGCAGGTCGGCCCGAACGGGAAAAGCACAGCGCAGTTCGTGACCGTCGAGGACTCGATGGGCATGGTGCACGCCTCCCGAGGCCGCCTGGAGCCCGCGAGCACGCACCTGCTGTCCGAGCCGGCGATCGTGTGCCGCCTGGCACGCCGCGTGCTCGGCGAGGCCAGCCGCACGCCCTGGGAGGAGTTCGAGAAGGACTACGCGACGATCCGCGACCGCATCGCGCGCGTGATCCCGGGCTTCGAGGACTTCAACGCGCGCGTGGCCCACCCCGGCGGCTTCACGCTCCCGCACGCCCCGCGCGACGAGCGCCGCTTCCCGACGGCGACCGGCAAGGCCAACTTCACCGCGGCCCCGGTCGAGTACCCGGAGGTTCCGGAGGGCCGGCTGCTGCTGCAGACCCTGCGGTCGCACGACCAGTACAACACCACGATCTACGGCCTCGACGACCGATACCGGGGGATCAAGAACGGCCGCCGGGTCGTCATGGTCAACCCCGAGGACGCACAGCGGCTGAACATCGCCGACGGCAGTTACGTCGACCTGGTCGGCGAGTGGAAGGACGGCGTCGAGCGGCGGGCGCCCGGCTTCCGGGTCGTGCACTATCCGACGGCCCGCGGCTGCGCGGCCGCGTACTACCCGGAGACCAATGTGCTGGTCCCGCTGGACGCCACCGCGGACACCAGCAACACCCCGGCCAGCAAGTCCGTCGTCGTACGTCTGGAACAATCGGCGACCGACTGAGCGTTTGCTCAGTCGACGGGCAGGACGAGCGACTGAGCACCACGAAACGGAGCCGGACCCATGGGCGAGCAGCAGCACGTGAAGTTCCCGCAGGACGTCATAGACGAGTACGCCGCGCTCGGTGTCGACCTGCCGGCCCTGTTCTCCGCCGGGCACCTCGGTACGCGCATGGGCGTGGAGATCGTGGAGGCGTCCGCGGAGCGGGTCGTCGGGACCATGCCGGTGGAGGGGAACACCCAGCCTTACGGGCTGCTGCACGGCGGCGCGTCCGCGGTGCTCGCCGAGACGCTCGGGTCGGTGGGGTCGATGCTGCACGCCGGCACCTCCAAGATCGCGGTCGGCGTCGACCTCAACTGCACCCACCACCGGGGCGTGCGCTCCGGCCTCGTCACGGGCGTGGCCACACCGCTGCACCAGGGCCGCTCGACGGCGACGTACGAGATCGTGATCAGCGACGAGGAGGGGCGACGGGTGTGCAGCGCACGGCTCACCTGCCTGCTGCGCGACGTGAAGCCGGGCGACGGCGAGCACCTCCGGTCGGCGAACTGACGTCGACGTCCCGACGACGCGGGCGTGACCACAACCCCCTTGCTTTTCGCGGCCGTTGAAACGGCGGCGCCCGACGGCATACCGTCGGGGCATGACGACGGGAGGACCCCGCCGCAAGGGGGCCGCGCTCGGACCGGCGCTGCTGGCCGCCGTATTGGCGGCCGGCTGCGGTGAGCCGGGCACCCGGGCCGACGCGCCCGAGCCCCGGGCGAGCGCCAACTCCCCCTCCCCGTCGGCGACTGCGCCCGCGCAGCTGTGCGCGCACATCGTCGGGTACTGGGCACGCCGGTCCCTGACCGGCGACACGTACGGCGACTATCAGTCGATGGGCCTGTCCGACGGCCAGTACGAGATCCTGCGCAAGGTCGTGGACGGCGCGCGGGCCGAGCGCGAGCGCGCGGACGCGCGTGCGGCGGACCGCCTGATCGACCGCAGGGCCCGCGAGTTGTGCGAGGAGCGGTACCGCGACGGCGAGCCGACCGGAGGTCCATGGGGCTGACCGAGCAATCCCCAATTCCACATTTCGATGCCCCATGCATGAAAAGCCGGGGGCGGCCGAGCACCTATCACATTCGTAACTCTGTGTAATACGGATGCAATACGAACCAGCAGTTCCCCTGGAGTGGTCATCTTTCACGCAAGGCGACCGAGGCCCCCTGGTAGCCTCCAGCAACAACCTCGGTAATCACCAAAACGCGTGAACACTCGTGAAGAAGCTACGCGCGAACGCTGCGAGTTCTCACAATGTGGACAGGGCGAATCGGCCGGAAATCCGCTCTTCCCCCCATGGAGTACCGCTCTGCGTTACCCCGTGTCATAACAAGAGCGTCACAGCCTTGGTCAGAACCTCCTCCATGTTCCCCACCCGCGCTTAGAGTCACCGCCAGTCACCGCGCCATCGGATTCGAAGTCACTTCGGCCCAGCGCTCGACTCGGCGAGTTCCATGGGGAGCCGCCGTGCCAGGGAAAGGACCTGATTCGTGCGTCAACGTTCGATCATCGCCATAACCGCCGCGCTCGCGGCGGGATCGCTGACACTCACGGCTTGTGGGTCGCGTGACGACGACGGCGGCAGCAGCAACGGCGACAAGACCACTGTGGTGATCGGTGTCGACGCCCCGCTGACCGGCGACCTGTCGGCCCTCGGCCTCGGCATCAAGAACTCCGCCGACCTCGCCGCCAAGACAGCCAACAAGCAGGAGTACGTCAAGGGCGTCGAGTTCAAGATCGAAGCCCTCGACGACCAGGCGCAGCCCTCCGTGGGCCAGCAGAACGCCCAGAAGTTCATCAGCGACAAGGACGTCCTCGGCGTCGTCGGCCCGCTGAACTCCAGCGTGTCGCAGCAGATGCAGAAGCCGTTCAGCGACGCCGGCCTGACCCAGGTCTCCCCGGCGAACACCGGCACCGAGCTGACCCAGGGCGACGGCTGGAAGACCGGCGACTCGGTCCGCCAGTTCAAGACCTTCTTCCGCACGGCCACCACGGACGAGATCCAGGGTGCCTTCGCGGCGGACTACCTGTACAACCAGGCGAAGCTCAAGAAGGTCTACCTGATCGACGACCAGAAGACCTACGGAGCCGGCCTCGCCGCCTCCTTCAAGGCGAACTTCACCAAGTTCGGTGGTCAGATCGTCGGCAGCGACCACATCAACCCCGACGACCGTGACTTCAACGCCGTGGTCGCCAAGATCAAGAAGACCGGCGCCGAGGCCCTGTACTACGGCGGCGAGTACCCGGCCGCCGGTCCGCTGAGCCAGCAGCTCAAGGACAGCGGCCAGAAGATCCCGCTCATGGGCGGCGACGGCATCTACTCCGGCGAGTTCCCGAAGCTGAACAAGAAGGCCGAGGGCGACCTCGCGACCTCCGTGGGCAAGCCGGTCGAGCAGCTCGACTCCGCCAAGACGTTCATCAAGGACTACGAGGCGGGCGGCTACGAGGACGCCTACGAGGCGTACGGCGGCCTCACCTACGACGCCACCTGGTCGATCATCGAGGCCGTCAAGCTGGCGGTCGAGGGCAACGACGGCAAGGTCCCGTCCGAGGGCCGCAAGGCTGTCCTGGACGCCATGGCGAAGGTCAAGTTCGACGGCGTCACCGGCACCATCTCGTTCGACGAGTTCGGTGACACCACGAACCACACGATGACCGCGTACAAGGTCAAGAGCAACGCGTGGGCGCCGGAGTTCAGCGGCGAGCCCAAGCTGGGCTAGCAGAGGACGAGTAAGAGCACTCCACAGAACACACATTGATCCAGGCCGCGCGGGATCGCCCATCAGCGCTCCCGCGCGGCGCCATATCCGAACCACTCCACGGAGGCCCTGCGGTGAACGAACTGCCGCAACAGCTGGCCAATGGACTCATCCTCGGCGCGATGTACGGACTCATCGCGATCGGTTACACGATGGTCTACGGCATCGTCCAGCTCATCAACTTCGCCCACGGCGAGATCTTCATGGTCGGGGGCTTCGGGGCCCTCACCGTCTGGTTGGTACTCCCCGAGGGCTTCGGCCTCGGGGCTGCAGTCCCCCTCATGATCATCGGTGGCGTCCTCGTCTCGGTCGCCGTCGGCACGGCGGCGGAACGGTTCGCCTACCGGCCACTGCGCACCGCGCCACGGCTGGCACCCCTCATCACCGCCATCGGCCTGTCCATCGTCCTGCAGCAGGCCGTGTGGATGTGGTACCCGGACGCGAAGAAGGACCAGCCCTTCCCGCAGTTCGAAGGCGGCCCCATCGACGTCCTGGGCGCCAACATCCAGCGCGGTGACCTCTTCGTTCTCATAGCCGCCCCGGTGTGCATGATCGCCCTGGGCCTCTTCGTCAACAAGACGCGCTCCGGCCGCGGCATGCAGGCCACCGCTCAGGACCCCGACACGGCCAAGCTGATGGGCATCAACACCGACCGCATCATCGTGATGGCGTTCGCCATCGGTGCCGCGTTCGCCGCCATCGCCGCCGTCGCCTACGGCCTCAAGAACGGCCAGGTCGGCTTCCGCATGGGCTTCCTGATGGGCCTCAAGGCCTTCACGGCAGCCGTGCTCGGCGGTATCGGCAACATCTACGGCGCCATGCTCGGCGGTGTGGTCCTCGGCGTCGCCGAGTCCCTCGCCACCGGCTACATCGGCGACATCCCCGGCATGGACCTCTTCGGCGGCGGCGCCTGGAAGGACGTGTGGGCGTTCGCCCTCCTCATCCTCGTCCTGCTGTTCAGGCCACAAGGTCTGCTCGGCGAACGCGTCGCGGATCGGGCGTGATACCCATGACCACCGAGATCCCCATGGACAAGAACACCGACGCCGCCAAGGTGTCCACCGCGCCGGCCACCCCGATCATCCCGCTGCCGCAGGTCGCGGCACGCGGACTGACCGTCGCCGGCTCCGCCTTCGCCCTCATAGGCACCTTCCTCGCCTGGACCTGGACCGATGAGTTCCCGGGCAACCTGACCGTCACCGGCTACCCGGGCGGCCTTCAGATCCTCACCCTCTTCGGCTCCGTGCTCACGCTGCTGTTCGCCCTCTCCGGCTACGGCATCCGCGGCCTGGGCTGGCTCACCCCCGGCGGCAAGAACAGCCCCGTCCTGCTCGCCGCCCTCGGCGTGTTCGGCACCACGGGCTACGCCATCGGCGCGATCACCCAGGAGCTCGGCGGCCTGGTCAACCTGGAGCCCGGCGCCTGGGTCTCCGGCATCGGCGCACTCGTCGCCGTGATCGGCGCCCTCGGCCTCCCGGTCGACCAGCCGTACGGCGCGGCGGACCCGACCCCGAACCTCTGGGGCCGTATCCGCCACTCGCTCACCGCGCCCGACCCCGGCCGTGCCAAGGACCTGCCCTCGTGGGTTGAGATCCTGATCATCGCCGCCGGTTTCGGCGTCGGCCTGTACGTCTTCGCGTTCGGCATCGGCACCGAGTACTCCGAGCTGTTCATCGGCTTCCTGATCGTCACGGCCTTCGGCTTCACCGCCGTGACCCGGGCGGGCCTCCTCAAGCGGCTCTCGGGACTCACCGCCAAGCACCGCAACGTGGCCATGTCCGCCGCCTTCGTCGCGGCGATCTGCTTCCCCTTCACCCAGAGCAACGACCAGTTCGCCCTCATCGGCGCGAACATCCTGATCTTCGCCACGGTCGCGCTGGGCCTCAACGTCGTCGTCGGCCTCGCCGGCCTGCTCGACCTCGGATACGTCGCCTTCCTCGGCGTCGGCGCCTACGCCGCCGCCCTGGTCTCCGGCTCCCCGCAGTCCAGCATCGGCGTCGAGTTCCCGTTCTGGGCCGCGGTCCTCACCGGCGCCGCCGCCTCGCTGATCTTCGGCGTGGTCATCGGTGCCCCGACCCTGCGACTGCGCGGCGACTACCTCGCCATCGTGACGCTCGGCTTCGGTGAGATCTTCCGCATCACCATGAACAACCTGAACGGCAACAGCGGACCGGACGTCACCAACGGCTCCAACGGCATCCCCAACATCCCGGACCTGGAGATCCTCGGGTTCAACCTCGGGCTGCCGCACAACGTCCTGGGCACCGAACTCACCCGGTCCGGCAACTACTACCTGCTGATGCTGGCGTGCACGGCCATCGTCGTCCTGGTCTTCCGCCGCTCGGCGGAATCCCGCATCGGCCGCGCCTGGGTCGCCATCCGCGAGGACGAGACCGCCGCCACCGCGATGGGCATCAACGGCTTCCGCCTCAAGCTCCTCGCGTTCGCGCTCGGCGCGTCCCTCGCCGGCCTCGCCGGCACCGTCCAGGCGCACGTGTCCTACAGCGTCACCCCCGAGCAGTACCAGTTCGCCGGCTCCGTGCCGCCGAACTCGGCCTTCCTGCTCGCCGCCGTCATCCTCGGCGGTATGGGCACCATCAGCGGCCCGCTGATCGGCGCCGCGCTGCTCTACCTGATCCCGGCCAAGCTCCAGTTCATGGCGGAGTACCAGCTGCTGCTCTTCGGCATCGCGCTGATGCTGCTGATGCGCTTCCGCCCCGAGGGACTGGTCGCCGACCGCAGGAAGCAGCTCGAATTCCACGAGACCGGACAGCTCGACGTACCGGAGGACAAGCCATTGCCCGAAGGCGCGACCGGCGTCGCGAAGGCAGGGGCGTGACCGCCATGACCACGACCACCACCGCACCCGCCACCACCACGGTGCTCGACGCCACCGGTGTCACGATGCGCTTCGGCGGCCTGACCGCCGTGCGCGACGTGAACCTCACCGTCAACAGCGGCGAGATCGTCGGCCTCATCGGCCCCAACGGCGCCGGCAAGACGACCTTCTTCAACTGCCTCACCGGTCTGTACATCCCGACCGAGGGCAAGGTCGCCTACAAGGGCACCGTCCTGCCGCCCAAGCCGCACCTGGTCACCCAGGCCGGCATCGCCCGTACGTTCCAGAACATCCGGCTCTTCGCCAACATGACCGTTCTGGAGAACGTGCTGGTCGGACGGCACACCCGCACCAAGGAAGGCCTCTGGTCGGCCCTCCTGCGCCTGCCCAGCTTCAAGAAGGCCGAGGACGCGTCCCGGGCCCGTGCCATGGAACTCCTGGAGTTCACCGGTCTCGCCGCCAAGGCCGACCACCTCGCCCGCAACCTGCCCTACGGCGAGCAGCGCAAGCTGGAGATCGCCCGGGCGCTCGCGAGCGAGCCCGGTCTGCTCCTCCTCGACGAGCCGACCGCCGGTATGAACCCGCAGGAGACCCGGGCGGCCGAGGAACTCATCTTCGCCATCCGGGACCAGGGCATCGCCGTCCTCGTCATCGAGCACGACATCCGGTTCATCATGAACCTCTGCGACCGGGTCGCCGTGCTGGTCCAGGGCGAGAAGATCGTCGAGGGCCCCGCCGAGGTCGTCCAGGCCGACGAGCGCGTCATCGCCGCCTACCTGGGCACGCCCTTCGAGGGCGAGCCCGGCGCCGCGGAAGCCGCCGAGGTCGAGGCCGCCGAGGCGCAGAGCAGCACGGAAGGGGACGACAAGTGACCGCACTGCTCGAGGTCGAGGACCTCAGGGTCGCTTACGGCAAGATCGAGGCCGTCAAGGGCATCTCGTTCAAGGTGGACGCGGGCGAGGTCGTCACCCTCATCGGCACCAACGGCGCCGGCAAGACCACCACCCTGCGCACCCTGTCGGGTCTCCTCCAGCCGCTGTCCGGACAGATCAAGTTCGACGGCAAGTCGCTGAAGAAGGTCCCCGCGCACAAGGTCGTCTCGCTGGGGCTCGCCCACTCCCCCGAGGGGCGGCACATCTTCCCCCGCATGACGATCGAGGACAACCTCCGTCTCGGCGCGTTCCTGCGTACCGACAAGGAGGCCATCGAGAAGGACATCAAGCGCGCCTACGACCTGTTCCCCATCCTCGGAGAGCGCCGCAAGCAGGCCGCGGGCACCCTCTCCGGCGGTGAGCAGCAGATGCTCGCCATGGGTCGGGCGCTGATGTCACGGCCGAAGCTGCTCATGCTCGACGAGCCCTCCATGGGTCTGTCGCCGATCATGATGCAGAAGATCATGTCCACCATCAAGGAGCTCAAGTCCCAGGGCACCACCATTCTGCTCATCGAGCAGAACGCCCAGGCCGCGCTCTCCCTGGCCGATCACGGCCATGTGATGGAGGTCGGCAAGATCGTCCTCTCCGGCAGCGGGCAGGACCTCCTGCACGACGAGTCCGTGCGGAAGGCGTACCTGGGCGAGGACTGATCGCCCGGACACCCACGAGTGAGGCCCGTGCCCCCCGGTCAAGGGCACGGGCCTCACTCTTTGCCGCTTCGGTACGTCAGCCCTTGGCGGCCTTCTTCTCGTCGGCGTCCTGGATGACGGCCTCGGCGACCTGCTGCATCGACATCCGGCGGTCCATGGACGTCTTCTGGATCCACCGGAACGCGGCCGGCTCGGTCAGGCCGTACTCGGTCTGGAGGATGGACTTCGCGCGGTCCACGAGCTTGCGTGTCTCCAGGCGCAGGGTGAGGTCGGCGACCTCCTTCTCCAGCTCCTTCAGCTCGGTGAAGCGCGAGACGGCCATCTCGATCGCCGGCACGACGTCACTCTTGCTGAACGGCTTGACCAGGTAGGCCATGGCACCGGCGTCCCGGGCGCGCTCGACGAGGTCGCGCTGCGAGAACGCGGTCAGCATCAGCACCGGGGCGATGCTCTCCTCGGCGATCTTCTCGGCGGCGGAGATGCCGTCGAGCTTGGGCATCTTCACGTCGAGGATGACAAGGTCCGGCTTGTGCTCGCGGGCGAGTTCCACCGCCTGCTCACCATCTCCGGCCTCACCGACGACGGTGTACCCCTCTTCTTCGAGCATCTCTTTGAGATCGAGCCGGATCAGCGCCTCGTCCTCGGCAATGACGACACGGGTCGTCAGCGGAGGCACGTGCGACTTGTCGTCGTCGGGCGCGTCTACGGGCTGGGGCGACTCGGGGGCGGTCACGGGGGCTCCTCGTTCAGGGGCATGGGTGCTGCTGACAAGAGCCTACCCAGCTGCTGTAAGGTGGGGGCACGGCGGGTAACCACCAACCTTCATATTGAAGGGGCCCCGGTAGCCCAGCGGAAGAGGCAATGGATTCAAAACCCATACAGCGTCGGTTCGAATCCGACTCGGGGCACTTTTCCTTGGTTTCCAAGGTCGCCATAACAAAGCGGATGTTCACGCTCTCGTGAACATCCGCTTTTTGCTGCAAAGGGCCCCTCCTCAATACCGAAGAAGGGCCCTTCGTCTGCTACTTGGGACTGTCGTCCTCGCCGATGTGATGCACGCGGACCAGGTTCGTCGAACCCGACACCCCGGGAGGCGAACCCGCGGTGATGACGACGACGTCGCCCTTCTTGCAGCGGCCGTATTTCAGGAGGAGTTCGTCGACCTGGTCGACCATCGCGTCCGTGGAGTCCACGTGCGGGCCGAGGAAGGTCTCCACGCCCCACGTCAGGTTGAGCTGTGAGCGCGTGGCCGGTTCGGGGGTGAAGGCCAGGAGGGGGATGGGCGAGCGGTAACGGGAGAGGCGACGGACCGTGTCGCCGGACTGCGTGAAGGCGACCAGGAACTTCGCGCCCAGGAAGTCGCCCATCTCGGCCGCCGCGCGGGCGACCGCGCCGCCCTGGGTGCGGGGCTTGTTGCGCTCGGTCAGCGGCGGCAGGCCCTTGGCGAGGATGTCCTCCTCGGCCGCCTCGACGATCTTCGCCATCGTCCGGACCGTCTCGATGGGGTACTTGCCTACGCTGGTCTCGCCGGACAGCATCACCGCGTCGGTGCCGTCGATGACGGCGTTGGCCACGTCCGACGCCTCCGCCCTCGTCGGGCGGGAGTTCTCGATCATCGAGTCGAGCATCTGCGTCGCCACGATCACCGGCTTGGCGTTGCGCTTCGCCAGCTTGATCGCGCGCTTCTGGACGATCGGGACCTGCTCCAGCGGCATCTCCACGCCCAGGTCGCCGCGGGCGACCATGATGCCGTCGAAGGCGGCCACGATGTCGTCGATCGCGTCGACGGCCTGCGGCTTCTCCACCTTGGCGATGACCGGAAGGCGGCGGCCCTCCTCGTCCATGATGCGGTGGACGTCCTCGATGTCACGGCCGGAGCGGACGAAGGACAGGGCGATGACGTCGAAGCCGGTGCGCAGCGCCCAGCGCAGGTCGGCCTCGTCCTTCTCGGACAGCGCGGGGACGGAGACCGCGACGCCGGGGAGGTTGAGTCCCTTGCTGTCGGAGATCATGCCGCCCTCGACGACGGTGGTGTTCACGCGCGGGCCGTCGACGGAGGTGACCTCCAGGCAGACCTTGCCGTCGTCGACGAGGATGCGCTCACCGGCGCTGACGTCGGCGGCGAGGCCGGAGTAGGTGGTGCCGCACTGGTGGCGGTCGCCCTCCGCGCCCTCCTCGACGGTGATGGTGAAGGTGTCTCCGCGTTCAAGGAGTACAGGTCCTTCGACGAAGCGGCCGAGGCGGATCTTCGGGCCTTGAAGGTCCGCGAGGACGCCGACGCTGCGGCCGGTCTCGTCGGAGGCCTTCCGCACGCGCTGGTAGCGCTCCTCGTGGTCGGCGTGGCCGCCGTGGCTGAGGTTGAAGCGGGCGACGTCCATTCCGGCGTCGACCAGTGCCTTTATCTGGTCGTACGAGTCGGTGGCAGGGCCCAGGGTGCAGACGATTTTCGCTCGGCGCATGTTTCGACTCTATGACTTACCGGCGGGTAGAGAATTGGTACGGCATGACCACTCAACAACCGTTGCGTGAAGGGATATTGACAAGTGTTGAATTGTGCGGCGGGGTGCTCCGATGAGCGTTCGAAAGGCACCCCGCCGAGGTAATTCACAGCCGCGGCGGCGTCATCGTGAAGCGCGCGTTGACCTGGGCGTGGACATGCTGCCGCTGGGGTTCGAGATCGAGCGGGGCCGCGGCCGCGTCCTCGGCGGCGCCGTAGGCCACGGAGCGCATCCGGCCGCCGGGGGCCTGCGGATAGGGCGGCGGGGCGCTCTCCGCGCCGATGTCGGCGAGCTCCACCAGCGCCGCCAGGGAGGACCCCAGCGCCTCCGCGTACTCCCGGGCGCGCTGCACGGCTTCCCGTACCGCCTGCTGCCGCGCCTGACGATGGGCCGGCGAGTCGGGGCGCAGGGCCCACCAGGGGCCGTCCACGCGGGTGAGATCCAAGTCGGCCAGGCGGGTGGTCAGTTCGCCGAGCGCGGTGAAGTCGGTGAGGACGGCTGTGATGTGGACGCGGCCGTGGTAGGCGTGGACGCGCTCGCCGCGGCCCTTGTCCTTCAGTTCGGGGCTGATGGAGAAGGCACCGGTCTCCAGGCGCTCGACCGCGTCGCCGTAGGTCTTGATGAGGTCGAGGACGGCGGCGTTGCGGCGGGTGAGGTCGTCGAGGGCGGCGCGGCGGTCCTTGCCGCGGGAGGCGACGGTGACGCCGATGCGGGCGATCTCGGGGTCGACCTCCAGTCGGGCCTCGCCGCGGACGGCGATGCGCGGGGCGTCGGGGGTGCCGTAGGGGACGGCCGGCTGAAGTTCCTCTGAAGGCACGGTCATACGTCCCACTCTGTCATCGCTTGCTGGGTTACGGCCCCCGTGAGTCACCAGATCGAAACCTGCGAGGTCTGTTGCGACTCGCCATGCGCAGGTCAGAATCACGCTTCAGAATCTACGCGCGTTGTTGACCATTCGCCCTGGAGAAGCACTCATGCCGTTGAACCGCCGGAAGTTCCTGAAGAAGTCCGCCGTGACCGGAGCGGGGGTGGCACTCGCCGGTGCGGCGGCTCCGATGGCGGAGGCTGCGGAGCCTGCGGCGGCCACGACGGCGACGAAGAAGTGCGAGAAGCGGTACTCGCTGACCGTCATGGGCACCACCGATCTGCACGGTCACGTCTTCAACTGGGACTACTTCAAGAACGCGGAGTACACCGACGCCAAGGGCAACGCGCAGGGCCTGGCCCGGGTCTCGACGCTGGTGAACGAGATCCGTGCGGAGCGGGGCCGGCGCAACACGCTGCTCATCGACGCGGGCGACACGATCCAGGGCACCCCGCTGACGTACTACTACGCCAAGGTGGACCCGATCACCGCCAAGGGCGGCCCCGTGCACCCGATGGCGCAGGCGATGAACGCCATCGGCTTCGACGCGGTGGCGCTCGGCAACCACGAGTTCAACTACGGCATCGAGACGCTGCGCAAGTTCGAGGAGCAGTGCCGCTTCCCGCTGCTGGGTGCGAACGCGCTGGACGCGAAGACGCTGAAGCCCGCCTTCCCGCCGTACTTCATCAAGAAGTTCCGCGTGCAGGGTGCCCCGCCCGTGAAGGTCGCCGTCCTCGGTCTGACCAACCCGGGCATCGCGATCTGGGACAAGGCCTATGTCCAGGGCAAGCTGACCTTCCCGGGCCTGGAGGAGCAGGCGGCGAAGTGGGTGCCGAAGCTGAAGGCGATGGGCGCGGACGTGGTGATCGTCTCGGCGCACTCCGGCTCCTCGGGCACGTCGTCCTACGGTGACCAGCTGCCGTACATCGAGAACTCTGCGGCGCTGGTGGCACAGCAGGTGCCGGACATCGACGCGATCCTGGTCGGCCACGCGCACGTGGAGATCCCGGAGCTGAAGGTCACCAACGCCAAGACCGGAAAGACGGTCGTCCTCTCCGAGCCGCTGTGCTTCGCCGAGCGCCTGTCGCTGTTCGACATCGAGCTGACCTTCGCCAAGGGCCGCTGGACGGTCGAGAAGGTCGCGGCGTCGGTGCTCAACTCCAACACGGTCGCCGACGACCCGAAGATCACCAAGCTGCTGAAGGACGAGCACGACAAGGTCGTCACCTACGTCAACCAGGTCGTCGGCACCGCCACCGAGGCGCTGACCACGGTCGAGGCCCGCTACAAGGACGCCCCGATCATCGACCTGATCACCAAGGTCCAGGAGGACGTGGCGAAGGCGGCGCTGGCGGGCACGGAGTACGCCGCGCTGCCCGTCATCGCACAGGCCTCCCCGTTCTCGCGCACGTCGGAGATCCCCGCCGGCAATGTGACGATCCGGGACCTGTCGAGCCTGTACGTCTACGACAACACGCTGGTCGCGAAGCTGATGACGGGCGCCCAGCTCAAGGCGTACCTGGAGTACTCGGCCGAGTACTTCGTGCAGACCGCCGCCGACGTGACCGTCGACGTGGACAAGCTGACGAACGCGAACAACCGCCCCGACTACAACTACGACTACGTCTCCGGGCTGTCGTACGAGATCGACGTCGCGCAGGCGGCGGGTTCACGGATCAAGAAGCTGTCCTACAACGGTGCCGCCCTGGACGACGCCCAGAAGTTCGTGTTCGCGGTGAACAACTACCGGGCCAACGGCGGTGGCGCGTTCCCGCATGTGGCGGCGGCGCAGGAGCTGTGGGCGGAGTCGACGGAGATCCGCACCCGGATCGCGGAGTGGGTGACCGCGAAGGGCGTGCTGGACCCGAAGGACTTCGCGTCGGTGGACTGGAAGCTGACGCGCGACGGTACGCCCGTCTTCTAGGGCCGCGCAGGGAAGGCCGACGGCGGACCGGCCGTCGGCCTTCCCCTCCGCTCAGAACAGGCTCGTCACGCTGTCCTGAAGGGCCGCCACATCGCCCGCGACGGCGGCCGTGGCCGCCACGCCGGGGGCGAGGAAGCCGAGCCATCGCAGCAGGACGCCCCGGCGGGGCTCGTCCTGGGCGAGTTCGGCCTCGACACGCTCGGCGGCTTCCACGAGTTCCTCGCCGTCCTCGTACTCGCCCTGGTGAGTGCGTACCTGGTCGAGCAGCAGCCGTGCCGCGGCCCGCAGTTCGGCGATGGCCGCCTCGCGGTCGGCGTCGGCCGGAGTGCCGGTGGTGGCGGTCGAGCGGTTGACGGCTACCGCGCTGCCGTCGATGCGGATGTCGCCGCCGGCCTGGATGCCGCTGTTGTCGCCGGCGCCCGTGTCTGACATGTCGTCACCTTCCTCGGTTCGCGGACGGCGCGGCGGCGGGCTGCCCGGCCTGTGCCGGCTGGCCCGCGGCCCCGGCCGCCTGACCGCGCCGGAAGACTCCGGCCACGCTGCCGCCCACCCCTACGGCGGAACCGTGGACGTTCACGTCGCCGCCCGCGTACAAGCCGGTGTTGTAGATGGTGGTCTGACGCTGCATCAGTTCGTTGGTGTCGATGTCGTGCTCCTCCAGGAACTCCACCAGGGCGTCCAGGACGCGGTGTTCGACCGTCTTGGCGTACAGCTCCCGGTCGAGTTGCTGGAAGTAGCGGTAGTAGAGCTTGTCGCTGGCCGCGTCCCTGATGCTGAAGGACGCTCCGTAGTCGAAGGCACGGTGGCGGATCTCCTGTGCCTGACGGCGTTGCTTGCCGTGCTGGATGAACGGCGAGAACAGGCCCGCGATGACCGAGAAGGGCGACCCGACCAGCAGGAGCGGGGCGCGCAGGCCGGCCTGGGCCACCAGGGCCCACCACTGCCGGAAGGTCGGCGAGTCGAGCAGCCGGTCCGCGATGCGGTAGCGCTCGCGCACCGGGGCGAGCAGGGAACTGCTGCCCTCGATGAAGAGCATCTTGCGGTCGGACAGCAGCGCGCACCGCAGGAAGAAGGTGATGGCGAGTTCGCCGCTCCAGCCGGTGACCCGGATCGCGAGGTACGGGCGGGCCCGGCCCTTGCCGTCCTCGCGCAGCTCGTGCAGGAGGTCCGTGGAGACCCTCGCGCCGGGCGGTCCGGCGGGGTCCGCCAGCAGTTCGGAGCGGGTGCGCTCGTCCACCTCGTACTGGAGGTCCTTGCCGTTGACCAGGAGCAGGTTCTCGACGTGGACGCCGGGCAGCTTCAGGTCCCCGACCCGGGCGGCGAGATGGTCGTTGAGCTCGTGCACGGTGAACGGCACGACCTGCTTGCCCTCTTGGGGGCGCGCCGTGTCGAGTGCGAACGACCAGGTGCTCGTCGTCTGCCCGTACCCGACGAAGGGGGTGTACATCGAGGAGACCACGACGTTGCCCCGGTCGCGCCTCTCGATCTCCTCGATGCGCCGCCGGTTCTCGGCACCGGCCGGCTGCGGGGCCTTGTCCGGGGCGAAGTTCTCGCGGCTGAGCTGCTTGGAGACCACGCCGTAGTGCACCGAGAGGGACTCGACGGCGACGATGACCCAGGCCACGAGCCAGCCCATGATGATCGCCGTGCCGAAGGTGATCGGCAGCATGATCACCACGATCAGCAGCAGTACGGCGAGCAGGACGTCCCGCCCCACCTGACGGCGGCGGGCCGCCAGGGCGTGCCGCAGCACACAGCCGAGGTCGACGCCCGGCGACGAGGCGACGGCGCGGCGCGGCTCCTCCACGATCTGCTCGACGGCCCGGCGGGCGAACCTGGTGTCCGTGTGGACGGCGGTGCACAGATACCGGGTGATGTCGGGGGCGAAGCGGGTGGACGGGGCTGCCAGGGGGGCGCGGGAGGGCGCCGGTGGTGTGGGGACGGTGGGACGGACGGCGGCGGGTGGCCGAGTCGGTGCGGCGGGGGCGGGAGACGGGGACGGGACGGACGGAGCCGGGGCCGGGGCGGACGGGGGCGGCTTCGGTGCGTCCGTCGGGTCGATGGCGCGGGCGGTGCCGCAGTTGGCGCAGGTGCGGTAGTTGCGGTCGTTGTCCGCTTGGCAGCGGGGGCATTTGAGGGTGTGAGTGGTCATGGCTTTCTTCCTCCTCTCGGATTTCTGGCGCAGGACGAGGTAATTCGGCGGTGACGAAAATCGGCCATTCCCGGTGATCGCATATATGCGTTTTCCAGAAATGGCCGGGAGGGAGCGCAGCCCGTCGAGCAGCGAGGATGCCGCAGTCGAAAGCTCCAGCAGACCAATCCCCGCATGAACCGGAAGGTATCAGCGGGCCCGGGCAGAGGGGAGGGAAACGGGATATGCAAGTGCCTTTTGCGCGTCCCCTTCCACGATTCTTCACGCCGATCGCACAGCTGTCCGCCGGGGCTGTTACCGAAGTGACGGGAGGGACTGTGCGGGCCGTCCTTACCGCCTCTCGACCAGCGGGGTGAGCACCGGTGCCTTGCGCGCGGCCGGGATCCGGGGCCGCTGTTCGAGGCCGAAGGTGGTGAACGCCGTACGACCGGGGAGGGCGTAAGTCTCCTTGCCGGTCACGGAGTTGAGGATCCCGGCGCTGCGCCAGGCCGCGAGGCCGAGGTCCGGGGCGCCGACGCCATGGGTGTGGCGTTCGGCGTTCTGGACGTAGACGTTGCAGCCGGAGCCGGTGACCGTCGGGTCCATGACCATGCGGTACTGGTCGTCGATCCGGGGGCGTTCGCGGCTGTCGCGGCGCATGTAGGGGTCGAGGCCGGCAAGGATGCGGTCCAGGGAGCGCTCGCGGTAGCCGGTGGCCAGGACGACCGCGTCGGTGGTCAGGCGTGAGCGGGTGTTCTGGTGGATGTGCTCCAGGTGGAGCTCGACCTTGGTCGTGGCGATACGGCCGGCGGTGCGGACGCGGACCCCCGGGGTGAGCACGGTTTCGGGCCAGCCGCCGTGCAGGGTGCGGCGGTAGAGCTCGTCGTGGATGGCGCCGAGGGTGGCGGCGTCGATGCCCTTGTGGAGCTGCCACTGGGAGGCCACGAGCTTGTCGCGGACCGGTTCGGCCAGGGCGTGGAAGTAGCGGGTGTAGTCGGGGGTGAAGTGCTCAAGGCCCAGCTTGGAGTACTCCATCGGCGCGAAGGCCTCGCTACGGCCGAGCCAGTGCAGCTTCTCCCGCCCGACGGGGCGGCGTCGGAGCAGGTCCAGGAAGATCTCGGCGCCCGACTGTCCGGAGCCGATGACGGTGACGTGGTCGGCGGCGAGCAGTGTCTCGCGGTGGTCGAGGTAGTCGGCGGCGTGGATCACGGGCACGGCGGGCGCCTCGACGAGGGGCCGCAGCGGGTCCGGGACGTACGGCTCGGTGCCGATGCCGAGGACGATGTTGCGGGCGTATGTGCGCCCGAGCGCCTCGACCTCTCCGTCGGGCGCGATCTGGGTGAAGTCGACCTCGAAGACGTCGCGTTCGGGGTTGAAGCGGACCGCGTCGACCTGGTGACCGAAGCGCAGTCCCGAGAGGTTCTCGCAGACCCAGCGGCAGTAGGCGTCGTACTCGGCGCGCTGGATGTGGAAGCGCTCGGCGAAGTAGAAGGGGAAGAGCCGGTCGCGGTGCCTGAGGTAGTTGAGGAACGACCAGGGGCTGGCGGGGTCGGCGAGCGTCACCAGGTCGGCGAGGAAGGGGACCTGGACGCGGGAGCCGTCGATGAGCAGCCCCGGGTGCCAGGAGAAGGCGATGCGCTGTTCGTAGAAGACGGCGTCGAGTTCGGCGAGCGGCTGGGCGAGGGCGGCCAGCGACAGGTTGAAGGGACCGATGCCGATGCCGACGAGGTCGCGGGGGGTGTCGGGGTCCTGGCGCGGGGCGCCCGGCTGCGGGTCGGCTGGGGGGTTCGACTGCGGGCTCATCCGGGGGTGTTTCCTTCCACAAGTTTCAGCAGGGCGGCCAGGTCGTCCGGGCGGGTCACGGGATTGAGGAGGGTCACCTTCAACCACAGGCGCCCGTCTGTGCGGGCCCGGCCCAGGACGGCTCGGCCTTCGGTGAGGAGCCTTCGGCGTACGGCCGCGACGGCGTCGTCGGTGGCGTGTGCGGGCCGGAACAGGACCGTGCTGAGGGTGGGCCGGTCGTGGAGCTCGAAGCCGGGGTGGTCGTCGACGAGGGCGGCGAACTCGCGGGCGCTGTCGCAGACTCGCTCGACCAGCCGGCCGAGGCCGCTGCGGCCGAGGGTCTTGAGGGTGACGGCGATCTTGAGGGCGTCGGGCCTGCGGCTGGTGCGCAGGGAGCGGCCGAGCAGGTCGGGCAGGCCCGCGTCGGTGTCGTCGTCGGCGTTGAGGTAGTCGGCGCGGTGGTGGAGCACCGTGAGATCGCCCGGGTCGCGGACGGCGAGGAGACCCGCGGCGACCGGCTGCCAGCCGAGTTTGTGCAGGTCGAGGGTGACGGTATCGGCGGTGTCGAGGCCGGTCAGCCGGTCGCGGTAGCGGTCGCTGAAGAGCAGGCCACCGCCGTAGGCGGCGTCCACGTGGAGCCGGGCGCCATGGGCCGCGCACAGGGCCGCGATCTCGGGGAGGGGGTCGATGATCCCGGCGTCGGTGGTGCCGGCGGTGGCGGCGACGAGATGCGGGCCGGGCAACTCGGTGAGCGCCTCGTCCAGGGCGGCGGGATCGAGGGCGCCGGCCGGGGCGGGCACGACGACGGGCTCGGCCAGCCCGAGCAGCCAGGCGGCACGCGGCAGCGAGTGGTGTGCGTTGGCCCCGTGCACGAGCCGGACGCCGGCGCCGCAGGCCTCCCGGGCGAGGAGGAGGGCGAGCTGGTTGGACTCGGTGCCGCCGGTGGTGATCAGGGCGGAGGGCGGTGGCTGGGGCGGGCCGACGGGGGCCGTGGTGGCACCGGAGGCCTCCCGCCGGAGCCCGCCGCTGTCGCTGAACACCTCCCGCGCCAGGGCCGCCGTGACCAACGCCTCCAGCTCCGAGGCGCCCGGCGCCTGGTCCCAGGAGTCGAGGGACGGGTTGAGGGTGGAGACGGCGAGGTCGGCGGCGGTGGCGAGGGCGAGGGGCGGGCAGTGGAGGTGGGCCGTGCAGAAGGGGTCGGCCGGGTCGGCGGCGGCCTCCGCGAGCGCGCGGACGACGGTGTGCAGGGCGTTCGGATCGCCCTCGTCCGGCAGTACGTCCCCGACCGCGGCCCGCATCCGCGCGGCCACCGCCTGCGGTCCGCCCGCGGGCAGCGGTCCCCCGCGGGCCTGCGCGCCCTCGTTCAGCGCGTCCAGCACGGTGTCCAGCAACGGCCACAGGGCGTGGGGACCTTCGGGGCCTGAGGCGAGCGACGCAGGCGTGCTCATCGTGTCCTCCCGGGCGCTGGGCGAGAAGGACTTCCAGCTTGTACCCGGATGGACGATGGCGCCCGAAAAGCCCAATGATCGGAACCCGAAAGGGGGTACTTTCGTGCGGGGAAAGCGTGTCGGATGCGGTATGCGGAGTTCGGCGGAGTAGGGGGCAGCCGGACGAACCGGCGCCCCCTACGTCGGACGTACTAGCCCTTTCGGTCCTCTCGCACCCTCAACGCCCTTGCCAGGTCGTCGAGTTGGTCGGCGAGCCTGCGGCGCAGCGCCGGGACCGGCTCGCCGTCGCGCAGGCACTCCTCCCCCAGCCGCAAGGCTTCGGCGTCCACGGCGTGCATCGGGAAGGCGTGGCGTCCGGCGGCGTCGGCGATGGCGTGGCCGCGGCGGGCGGCGAGGGCGAGCGCGTCCTTGAAGTAGCGCGGGACGTAACTCCGGACGAGGTCGGCCTGTTCGGGCTGCCAGAAGCCCTGGGCGGTCGCGGTGAAGAGGTAGTTGGACAGGTCCTTGGTCTCGTCGGTGGCGAACAGGGCCTCCCACGCCCTCGCCTTGGCCTCCTCGTCGGGCAGGGCGGCGCGGCAGCGGGCGGCGCCCTCCTGGCCGGTGGCGCTCGGGTCGCGCTCCAGCTCGGCGGCGATGGCGGCCTCGTCGACGGCGCCGAGCACGGCGAGCCGGCCCAGGACCCGCCAGCGCAGCTCGGGGTCGAGCTCGGGTCCGCCGGGCACGGTGCCGTCGGCGAGCCAGGCGGCGATCGTGTCGGGGTGGGCGGCGACGGAGATGAAGTGGCGTACGGCGATCAGGCGCAGGCCGGGGTTGTCGCCGTCCTCGGTGCGGCGGATGAGGTCGCGGCACAGGGCGGACAGGGTGGCCACGGCGGCAGGCCGCTCCTCGGCGGGGAGGAAGCGGTCGGCGATCTGGGCGGAGGCGAACGCGAGGACGCCCTGCACGATGGCGAGATCGGACTCCCGGGGCAGGTGGGCGCGGGCGGCCTCCAGATAGGCGCTGGCGGCCAGTTCGCCGTCGCGGACCGCGTCCCGCAGGGCGTTCCAGACGACGGCTCGGGAGAGCGGGTCGGGCAGGCCCGACAGGCGCGCGCCGACGGTCTCGAAGGACTCGGCGTCGAAGCGGACCTTGGCGTAGGTCAGATCGCCGTCGTTGAGCAGCAGCAGTGCCGGGCGCTTGCCGATGGGCCGCGGGGCGCTCTGCGGGACGTCGATCTCGAGCCGGTCGCGCAGAGTGAGGTGGCCCTCGTCGTCGCCCAGGTCCTGGTCGTACAGGCCGACGGCGACGCGGTGCGGGCGGCTGCCCGCGTGGTCGACGGTGAGGCTGTAGGTGCCGTTGTCGCCGGGGGTGACCTGCGGGGTGAGGGTGTCGACGCCGGTGGTGCGCAGCCAGCTGTCGGCCCAGGCGTGGACGTCGCGGTCGGTGGCGGAAGCGAGGGAGTCGATGAAGTCGGCGAGGGCGGCGTTGGCGAACTTGTGCCGGGCGAAGTGGGTGTTGATGCCGGCGAGGAAGTCCTTCTCGCCGAGCCAGGTCACGAGCTGGCGCAGCGCGGAGGCGCCCTTGGCGTAGGAGATGCCGTCGAAGTTGAGCATGGCGGAGGCCGTGTCGTCGACGGCCTCGGGGGCGACGGGGTGGGTGGAGGGCCGCTGGTCGGCGTCGTAGCCCCAGGACTTGCGGACGATGCCGAAGTCGGTCCAGGTGTCGGTGAAGCGGGTGGCCTCGACGAGGGTCTGGTAGCCCATGTACTCGGCGAAGGACTCGTTCAGCCAGATGTCGTCCCACCAGCGCAGGGTGACGAGGTCGCCGAACCACATGTGGGCCATCTCGTGGGCGATGACCATGGCGCGGGTCTGCCGCTCGGTGTCGGTGACGGCGGAGCGGTAGACGAACTCGTCGCGGAAGGTGACCAGTCCGGGGTTCTCCATGGCGCCGGCGTTGAACTCTGGGACGAAGGCCTGGTCGTAGGAGTCGAAGGGGTAGGGCTCGTCGAACTTCTCGTGGAAGCGGTCGAAGCACTGCCGGGTGACCTCGAAGATCTCGTCGGCGTCCGCGTCCAGGTGGGGGGCCAGGGAGCGGCGGCAGTGGATGCCGAAGGGCAGGCCGCGGTGCTCGGTGCGCACCGAGTGCCAGGGGCCGGCGGCCACCGCGACGAGGTAGGTGGAGATCAGCGGGGTGGGCGCGGCCTGCCAGCGGCCCTCGCCGAGGTGCTCGGTGCGGCTGTTGGCGAGGACGGTCCAGCCTTCGGGGGCGGTCACGGACAGGTCGAAGACGGCCTTGAGGTCCGGCTGGTCGAAGGCGGCGAAGACGCGCTGGACGTCCTCCATGAACAGCTGGGTGTAGAGGTAGGTCTCGCCGTCGGTGGGGTCGGTGAAGCGGTGCATGCCCTCGCCGGTCCGGGAGTAGCGCATGGCCGCGTCGACACGCAGCTCGTGCTCACCGGCGGTGAGGTCCTTCAGGGGCAGCCTGTTGCCGTCCAGGGTCTCCGGGTCCAGGGGACGGCCGTCCAGCGTGACGGAGCGCAATTCGGCCGGCTTGACCTCGACGAAGGTGTCCGCGCCGGTGCGCGCGGTGAACCCGATGACGGTGCGGGAGTCGAAGGTCTCGTCCCCGGTCGTCAGATCGAGTTCGATCGTGTAGCGATGGACGTCGAGGAGCTGGGCACGAGTCTGCGCTTCGTCGCGCGTGAGTACGGACATGCAGGACATGCTGCCTGATGGCACCGACAACTCACAGAGGCTGATCAGTACGGGCGTTATGTCCGGTCCTTGGCCGGCGTGGCGGTCGGGTTGTCGCGCTGCGGCGGGACGTGGGTGTCGGAGTGGCGCAGGGTGCGGCGTGGACGCGGTTCCGGTGCGTCGGTGTGGCCCTTGACCAGGGCACGTAACTCGCGGACCTCCTCCTCCAGGGCTCGGTGGCGCTGGTAGGCGTCGTACAGGTAGCGGACCTTGGTGCGCAGCGCCCAGGGGTCGGTGGGCTTCAGGACCAGGTCAGCGACGCCGAGCCCGAAGGCGGTGGCGGTCAGTTCGTGATCGGCGCCGAAGCCGGTGAGCAGGATGACCGGTATGTTCTGGGTCTGCTCCACGCGCCGCATGTACCGCACGACGTCCAGCCCGCTGACGCCCGGCATGCGGACATCCAGGAGCAGCAGGCCGACCTGCCCGCGGAGCACCTGCTTGAGGGCCTCGTCACCGCTGGTGGCGCGGGCGAGCCGGTAGCCCAGCGGGGCCAGGGCGCTTTCCAGGGCGTACAGCGTCTCCTCGTGGTCGTCGACGATGAGGATCTTGGCATCCGACGGCATGGCCCGACGTCCCTCCCGCGTGGACATCCAGGGTATGTCCGGGGGTGCTGACGGAGCGTGCGCGTCAGCTGGCATGCGGTGCACAGCGCAGCATGCCCCCCGCGGGCCGCCGTGTCACTCCCTCGGAAGGGCCAGTAGGCGTCAGTTCGCCGTGGGCGCAGCGTCGTTGACCGTGTCCTCGGCGATGCTCTCGTGGTGCCTGATCACCTCGGCGATGATGAAGTTCAGGAACTTCTCGGCGAACGCCGGATCGAGCTTGGCGTTCTCGGCGAGGGTGCGCAGCCGGGCGATCTGCCGGGCCTCCCGGGCCTGGTCGGCCGGCGGGAGCTGGTGGCGGGCCTTGAGATGGCCGACCTGCTGCGTGCACTTGAAGCGTTCGGCGAGCATGTGGACGACGGCCGCGTCGATGTTGTCGATGCTGTCGCGCAGCCGGGCGAGCTCCTCGCGGACCGCGGGGTCGACGTCGCCTGGGGACATGTTGCTGGTCATGAGGGCTCAGCCTACGGGGCCGCCTCGGTCGTCGTTCGCCTGATCACGGGTGGATCGGCGGGATCGGGGACCCGGTTGCTCCAGCCGCCGGGCACGGTGCGGCCCTGCTGCGCGCGGAAGCGGACCGGGGCCATGCCGACCCGGCGGGTGAACAGGCGGGAGAAGTAAGCGGGGTCGTCGTAGCCGACGCGGCGGGCGACGGCGGCGACGGGGAGGTCGGTGGCGGCGAGGAGTTCCTTGGCGCGGCCCAGCCGGATGCCGAGCAGATAGTCCTTGGGGCTGCACCCGGCGCCCCTGCGGACGGCCGTGCGCAGTTCGGCCGGGGTCATGCCGTGCCGGGCGGCGTGGTCGGCGACCGTGAGCGGCAGACAGGCGTCGCGGGCGAGGGCCTTGAGGACCGCCTCGCCGTCGGGGGCGAGGTCGGCGCGGGCGCGGCGCAGGGCGACGAGGAGCTCGTGGACGGCGGCGCCGGTCTCCACCTCCAGCAGGGGGTTGTCGCGGCGCGCGGCGCGGGCCATGCGTCCGATGACGGCACGCGGGCCCGAGGCGTCGGAGAGGGGCACCACGGGGCGGTCCGGCTCGATGTAGCCGAGTTCGGTGTACGAGGCGGTGGCCGGCCCGGTGAAGTCGACGAAGCCCTCGTCCCAGCCGGTGCCGGGGTGGGGCGCGTAGTGGTGCGGGACGCCGGGGGTGAGCCACAGCAGGGCGGGCGCGATGACGGTCGTACGGCGTCCGTGTGGGTCGGCGTACCAGCCGCCGCCGGTACTGATCACGACGGCGACGTGGTGGTCCAGGACCCTGGGTCCGACGGTGGGGAGGGCGCCGTACTGGAGGCCGACGCCGAGACAGACCAGGCCGAGGCGGTGGTGGGCGGGGCCGGGGGTGAAGAAGCGCATCCAGGTGCGGTACATCCGCGCGCCTCCATCCGCCTTCTTCTCCGCCCGCTTCGGTCCAAGCAGCGCTGATCTTTGTCCATGGATCCCGGCCCGCGCCAGAGGCGAGGGTGGGCTCATGAGCGAGTTCACGGTGGGGGACGAAGACTTCCTGCTGGACGGGCGGCCGGTGCGGCTGCTGTCCGGCGCGCTGCACTACTTCCGGGTGCACGAGGCGCAGTGGGGGCACCGGCTGGCGATGCTGCGAGCGATGGGCCTCAACTGCGTGGAGACGTACGTGCCGTGGAACTTCCACGAGCCGAGCCCGGGGCAGCTGAGGGACGTGGCCGCGCTGGGCCGGTTCCTGGACACGGCCCGGGAGGTGGGGCTGTGGGCGATCGTGCGTCCGGGGCCGTACATCTGCGCCGAGTGGGAGAACGGTGGACTGCCGTACTGGCTGACGGCCGAGGTCGGCGCACGCGCGCGTACCCGTGACGAGGGCTACCTGGGGCACGTGGCGAACTGGTTCGGGCGGCTGCTGCCCGAGATCGTGCCCCGGCAGATCGACCGGGGCGGACCGGTGATCATGGTCCAGGTCGAGAACGAGTACGGCAGCTACGGCTCGGACGCGCGGTATCTACGCCATCTGGCCGGCCTGCTGCGCGAACACGGCGTCACCGTCCCCCTGTTCACCTCGGACGGCCCCGAGGACCACATGCTGTCCGGCGGCTCGATCCCGAGGGTCCTGGCGACGGTGAACTTCGGCTCCCACGCGCGCGTGGCGTTCGAGACGCTGCGCCGGCACCGCCCCGAAGGCCCGCTGATGTGCATGGAGTTCTGGTGCGGCTGGTTCGACCACTGGGGCGGCGAGCACGCCGTCCGGGATCCCGGGGACGCGGCGGCCGCCCTGCGGGAGATCCTGGACCGCGGGGCCTCGGTCAACCTGTACATGGCGCACGGCGGCACGAGCTTCGCGGGCTGGGCGGGCGCCAACCGGGGCGGCGGCGCGCTGCACGACGGGCCCCTGGAGCCCGATGTGACGTCGTACGACTACGACGCCCCGATCGACGAGTACGGCCGCCCCACCGAGAAGTTCCGGGCCTTGCGCGAGGTCCTCGCCGAGTACGCCGACTGCCCCCTTCCCGAAGTCCCGCCCGCGCCCGTGCCGTTGGGGGAGCCGGCCGAGGCGGTCCTGACCGGCTGGGCATCCCTGGCGGCCGTACTGGAGACGCTGGGCGGCCCGGAAGTGTCCGGTCCCGTTCCGCCCACCTTCGAGGAACTGGGCGTCGAGCGGGGCCTGGTGCGCTACGAGGTGACGGTGCCGGGTCCGCGGCAGCCGTACCCGCTGACGGTGCGCGGGCTGCGGGACCTCGCCGTGGTGTACGTCGACGGGCAGCGGGCCGGGGTGCTCACCGAGGACGACGCGTGCCTCAAGGAGCCCGTCGCCGGGCACGCGCGCGTGGAGCTGTGGGTGGAGTCCCTGGGCCGGGTCAACTACGGGCCGCGGCTGGGCGAGCCCAAGGGGATCACCGGGGGCGTCCTGCACGAGCGGCAGTTTCTGCACGACGTACGCGCGCGTGGGCTGCGACTGGAGGCCCTGGACGACATCGAGGGCGTCCGGGCGGTGCCGTCGCGGGAGCTGCCCGAGGACGGCGCCCCGGGGTTGTACCGGGGCACCGTCACGGTGCGGGGCGCCGGTGACGCCCGTCTGGAGCTGCCGGGCTGGACCCGCGGGTTCGTGTGGATCAACGGCTTCGGTCTGGGCCGTTACTGGTCCGCGGGCCCGCAGCGCACCCTGTTCGTGCCGGGGCCCGTACTGCGGGAGGGCGCCAACGAGGTGTGGCTGCTGGAGCTGGAGAGGACGGCCCGGACCGGGTCCGGCGAGGCGGGTGTCCCGGTCCTGCGGGCCGTCTGACGCACCTTGCTGCGGCGGCTGCCTACAGCGCGGCCGCCGCGCGGGCGATGTCGCTCGCGAAGTGGCTGACCTCGGTGTAGATCCCCGGCACACCGGAGCGGGCGCA
This sequence comes from Streptomyces sp. NBC_01092, assembly GCF_045039535.1. Classification (NCBI taxonomy): domain Bacteria; kingdom Bacillati; phylum Actinomycetota; class Actinomycetes; order Kitasatosporales; family Streptomycetaceae; genus Streptomyces; species Streptomyces sp. NBC_01092. The sequence continues at coordinate 2,923,312 of NZ_CP108659.1, forward strand.
GCCGTCGCCCCAGCTGACGATGCCGACCTGGATGAACTTGCCCGCGTCGTCCTTACGGAACATGGGGCCGCCGGAGTCGCCCTGGCAGGTGTCGATGCCGCCGCTCTGATAGCCGGCGCACAGTTCCTCCTTCGACACCAGCCGGTTGCCGTAGTGGCGCTTGCACACGCGGTCGGCGACGAAGGGAACGGTGGCCTTGCGGAGCTTGGTCGTGCCCGTGCCGGCTCCCTCCTGCGTGTCGCCCCAGCCCGCGATCGTGAACGTGCCGCGGTTGTACTGGTCCGTGGTGGCGATCTTCAGCGTCGGCTTGTCGATGGGCCGGGCGAGCTTGATGAGCGCCCAGTCCTTGCCGGTGCCGTTGTAGCCCGGGGCCACCTTGACCTTGGTGGACTTGACCTTGATCGCCGCGGAGGAGTTGATGTCGTTGACACCCGCGGTGACGGTGATGCTGGTGTTGTTGCCGGAGCCGTTCATGCAGTGGGCCGCCGTCAGCACGACGTCCTTCTTGTAGAGCGCCCCGCCGCAGCCCATGGAGAGATGGACCATGAACGGGAACTCGTTCTGCGCTGCAGCCGTTCCACCGACGATGCGGGTGGACGCGGCGTTCGCGCTGAGCGGCTGGAGGGAGGCGACCGTGAGGGCGACGGCGCCGACGGCCGCGGCTCTCTTCGCCAGGGTGAGGCCGCTTCTCTTCGATATGTGACGGGTCAACATTCGTCCCTTCGTGGGGGGTTGCGCGACCCGGAGTATGAAGATCAAGGGGGGTTCATGACAAGGACGGATCTCACGTTCCGCGCGCGGAACCTCACCGGGGAAAATCCCCTCACATCCCCGTAGAGTGGAATCGGTTTCGAGGCGTCTTGGGGGTACGGGCGTGGCGAACGGCGGACCGGTCCAGCACGGCTTCCCGCACCTGGAGACGGTGCGGGCCTCGATCACCGCGCTCTACAGACGGCTGTCGTACGACACCGTGCAGACGTTCGCGACCAGCGTGGCCCCCGCCGACGTGGCGTTCTGCGACACCGACGATCTGCATCTGGGCGCGCAGCGGGTGGCCCGCGAGCTGGTGCGGCACTACCGGCTGCCGGACGCCCGGCTGGTCGTCGGCTTCCGGGAGATGAGCCACGCGGCGAACGTCGAACTCGCCGCCGGGCCGGAGTACTTCGTCGAGCTGAACGACCGATTCCGCACCCATCGCCGGGACATCGGCGCGGCGCTCGCCCACGAGGTGACGCATGTGTATCTGCACCGCCTCGGCCTGGCCTTCCCGGGCACCCGCGACAACGAGATCCTCACGGACACGGTGACGACGTATCTGGGCGCGGGCTGGCTGCTCCTCGACGCGTACCGGGAGGACGCGGCGTCCTCGCAGAAGCTGGGGTATCTGACTCCGGAGGAGTTCGGGTACGTCCTCGCCAAGCGGGCGCAGGTCTTCGCCGAGGACCCGTCGATCTGGTTCACCAGCCCGCAGGCGTACACGGCGTACGGGAAGGGCACGGCGCAGGCCCGGCGCGACGAGCAGCAGCCTCCGCTGACGGCGGCCGGCTGGGCGGGGCGGCGGCGCTATGCCCGTGACCGGCGGCATGCCCAGGACCATCAGGGGGCCGGTCCCCAGCCGGGGGCTCCGTATACGTTCACGCCCGACGGGCATGGGCCGCTGCGGGTGTCGTTTCCGTGTCCGACGTGTCAGCAGCGGATCCGGGTGCCGGTGAAGGGGCGGGTTCGGGCGCGGTGCGGGTTGTGCCGGACGGTGCTCGAATGTGATACGTGAGCGCCCATGGGGGTGCCGCGATGTGTTGTGGGGCGGCTGCGGGTCCATGGTGGCTGGTCGCGCCGACGCGGCGGAGCCGCATATCGATACAGCCCCGCGCCCCTGATGGGGCGTCTCCGCTAGGCCCCATACGCCGGCGCCGGCGCCTCCGCTTCCCCCAACAACTTCCGAGCCGTCTCCCCCGCCTCCTGCGGCGTCCACCTGGCTGCTTTGTCCGCCGTCGGCCCGGCGTGCCACCCCTCCATCACCGTGATCCGCCCACCCTCCGTCTCGAAGACGCGGCCCGTGACCCCGTCACTCGCCTCCGAGCCCAGCCAGACGACCAGGGGGGAGACGTTCTCGGGGGCCATGGCGTCGAAGCCGCAGTCGGGGGCGGTCATCGTCTGCGCGAAGGTGCGCTCCGTCATGCGGGTGCGGGCGGCCGGGGCGATGGCGTTGACCTGGACGCCGTAGCGGGCCAGTTCGGCGGCCGCGACCAGGGTGAGGCCGACGATCCCGGCCTTCGCGGCGCTGTAGTTCGACTGCCCGACCGAGCCCAGCAGCCCTGCCCCACTGCTCGTGTTGACGATCCGGGCGACCGGAGTGCGGCCCGCCTTCGCCTCCCCACGCCAGTGCGCGCCCACGTGCTTCAGCGGGAGGAAGTGCCCTTTGAGGTGAACGCGTACAACGGCGTCCCAGTCGTCCTCGTCGAGGTTGACCAGCATCCGGTCGCGCAGGAAACCGGCGTTGTTGACGAGGGTGTCGACCCGGCCGTAGGTCTCCAGCGCGGTCGCCACCAGGGAGGCCGCGCCGGCGCTGGTCGCCACGTCGCCGCCGTGCGCGATCGCCTCGCCGCCCGCCGCGCGGATCTCGTCGGCCACCTGGCGGGCGGGGCTGTCGGCGGCCGGTGTGCCGTCGAGGCCCACGCCGAGGTCGTTGACGACGACCTTGGCCCCCTGCGCGGCGAACGCGAGCGCGTGCGCGCGCCCGAGCCCCCGGCCCGCCCCGGTGACGACGACGACCCGCCCTTCACACATCCGGCTCATGTCAGGCCTCCTTGTTGACCGTTGCGGCGTCCAGGAACGCGGGCCGCTCGCCCCCGCCGTGCACATGCAGGCTCGCCCCGCTGATGTAGGCGGCGTCGTCGGAGGCGAGGAAGACGGCTGCCGCGCCGACGTCGGCCGGTTCGGCGAGGCGGCCGAGCGGGACCGTGCGGGAGACGCCGGCCATGCCGTCCTCGCCGCCGTAGTGGAGGTGGGTCTGCTCGGTGCGGACCATGCCGACGACGAGCGTGTTGACGCGGACGTGCGGCGCCCACTCCACCGCCATCGAGCGGGCCAGGTTGTCCAGCCCGGCCTTGGCCGCCCCGTACGCCGCCGATCCGGGCGAGGGACGGCCGCCGCTGACGCTCCCGATCATCACGATGGAACCCCGCGACCGCGTCAGGTGCTCGTACGCGGCCAGGGACGCCGTCAGCGGGGCGACGAGGTTCAGCTCGATGACGCGCGCGTGGCGCTCGGCATCCGCGTCCGTCAACCTTCGGTACGGCGTACCACCCGCGTTGTTGACGAGGACGTCCACGCGGGGCAGGGCGGCGAAGAAGGCCCGTACGGCGGCCGCGTCGCGCAGGTCGAGCGGTCTGAACTCGACGCCCGCCAAAGGGACTTCGGGTGGCCTGCGCGCGCAGACCACGACCTTCGCACCCGCCTCGACGAAGGCCCTCGCCACCCCGGCTCCGACGCCGCGCGTACCGCCCGTGACGACAACTACCTTCCCGTCCAGCCCCATTCGCGGCTACCCTTCACCTAACAAACGTTTGGTGGAAAGGTAGCTGATGCGGCCATGGGTGTCTCCACCTCGTCCCCGGAAAACGGGCCCGAAAAAAGCGGAATCGCCGTCGTCACGGTCGACTTCCCACCGGTGAACGCGCTGCCGGTGGCCGGCTGGTTCGCGCTGGCCGACGCGGTGCGGGCGGCGGGCCGCGATCCGGAGGTCCGGTGTGTGGTGATCGCGGCGGAGGGGCGCGGGTTCAACGCGGGCGTGGACATCAAGGAGCTGCAGCGGGACGGGCCCGGCGCGCTGATCGGCGTCAACCACGCCTGCGCGGAGGCCTTCGCCGCGGTCTACGACTGCGAGGTGCCGGTCGTGGCGGCGGTGCACGGCTTCTGTCTGGGCGGCGGCATCGGACTGGTGGGCAACGCGGACGCGATCGTGGCGAGCGAGGACGCCACCTTCGGGCTGCCCGAGCTGGACCGGGGAGCATTGGGCGCGGCCACCCATCTGGCCCGGCTGGTGCCCCAGCATCTGATGCGCGCCCTGTACTACACCTCGCGTACGGCGACCGCGGCCGAGCTGCACGCGCACGGCTCGGTGTGGCGGGTGGTGCCGCGCGAGGAACTGCGCGCCGCCGCCCTGGAGTTGGCGCGCGAGATCGCCGCGAAGGACGGGCAGTTGCTGCGCCTGGCCAAGGCCGCGATCAACGGCATCGACCCGGTCGACGTCCGCCGCAGCTACCGCTTCGAGCAGGGCTTCACGTTCGAGGCGGGCCTCAGCGGGGTGGCCGACCGGGTCCGGGACAGCTTCGGAAGGGACGGTGGCTGAGTGAGCGACAAGACGACGACCACGGACGAGGTCGTGGCCCACCTGCACAGCGGCATGACCCTGGGCATCGGCGGCTGGGGCTCACGCCGCAAACCGATGGCCCTGGTGCGGGCCCTGCTGCGCTCCGACGTCACCGACCTCACGATCGTCTCGTACGGCGGCCCGGACGTCGGCATGCTGGCCGCCGCGGGACGGATCCGCAAACTGGTCGCCCCCTTCGTCACCCTCGACTCGATCCCGCTGGAACCGCACTACCGCGCGGCCCGTGAGCGCGGCGCCTTCGAGCTGATGGAGATCGACGAGGCGATGTTCATGTGGGGGCTGCGCGCCGCCGCGAACCGGCTGCCGTTCCTGCCGGTGCGGGCCGGGATCGGCTCGGACGTCATGCGGGTCAACCCCTCCTTGCGGACGGTGACTTCGCCGTACGACGACGGCGAGACGTTCGTCGCGATGCCGGCCCTGCGCCTGGACGCCGCCTTGGTGCACGTCAACCGGGCCGACCGGCTGGGCAACGGACAGTATCTGGGCCCGGACCCGTACTTCGACGACCTGTTCTGCGAGGCGGCCGACAGCGCGTACATGTCCTGCGAGCGGATCGTCGACACGGCCGAGCTGACGAAGGACGCCGCGCCGCAGACCCTGCTGGTCAAGCGGCATGTGGTGACGGGGGTCGTGGAGGCGCCGAACGGCGCGCACTTCACGTCCTGCGCCCCCGACTACGGCCGGGACGAGGCGCTCCAGAAGCGGTACGCGACGACGCCCTGGACGGAGTTCGCGGCGCGCTACCTGGCCGGGGACGAGCAGGCGTACCAGTCCGCGGCCCGGGAGGACTCATGACCACACGTGCCGAGTACTGCGTAATCGCCTGTGCCGAGGCCTGGCGGGACAGCGGCGAGATCCTGGCGAGCCCGATGGGGCTGATCCCCTCCGTGGGCGCCCGGCTGGCGCGGCTCACCTTCGCTCCGGACCTGCTGCTGACCGACGGCGAGGCGACGATCGTCCGCCCGGACGGCACCGCCGAGGGCTGGCTGCCGTACCGGCAACACCTGACGCTCGTCACCAGTGGCCGGCGGCACGTGATGATGGGCGCGAGCCAGATCGACCGCTTCGGCAACCAGAACATCTCCTGCATCGGCGACTGGGAGCGGCCGAAGCGGCAGCTGCTGGGGGTGCGGGGAGCACCGGTCAACACGCTCAACAACCCGACCAGTTACTGGATCCCCAGGCACTCCCGACGGGTGTTCGTGGAGAAGGTCGACATGGTGTGCGGGGTCGGATACGACCACGCAGGCGACGCCCGGTACCACCGGATCCCCCGTGTCGTCTCCGACCTGGGCGTCTTCGACTTCGCCACGCCGGACCACGCGATGCGGCTCGTCTCGCTCCATCCGGGCGTCACCGTGGAGCAGGTCAGGGAGGCGACCTCCTTCGACCTGACCGTCCCGGACGACGTACCGCCTACCCGCGAGCCCACCGCCGAGGAGCTGCGGCTCATCCGCGAGGTGATCGACCCGGAGAACACCCGCGCCAGGGAGGTCGGTGCGTGATGGAGACACCGCTGACCCGGCTGGTCGGGGTCCGCCACCCGATCGTGCAGACGGGGATGGGCTGGGTGGCGGGCCCCCGGCTGGTCTCGGCGACGGCGAACGCGGGTGCGCTGGGCATCCTGGCCTCCGCGACGATGACCGTCGACCGGCTGCGGGAGGCGATACGGGAGGTCAAGGCCCGTACGGACGCGCCGTTCGGCGTGAATCTGCGGGCGGACGCCTCTGACGCCGGCGACCGGGTCCGCGTCATGATCGAGGAGGGGGTGCGCGTCGCCTCCTTCGCCCTGGCGCCGTCGCGTGAGCTGATCGCCGAGCTCAAGGACGCGGGCGTGGTCGTCGTCCCCTCGATCGGCGCCCGGCGGCACGCCGAGAAGGTCGCGGCGTGGGGCGCGGACGCGGTGATCGTGCAGGGCGGGGAGGGCGGCGGCCACACCGGCGAGGTGGCGACGACGGTGCTGTTGCCGCAGGTCGTCGACGCCGTGGAGATACCGGTGGTGGCGGCGGGCGGCTTCTTCGACGGGCGGGGCCTGGTCGCGGCGCTGGCCTACGGCGCGGCCGGTGTCGCCATGGGCACCCGGTTCCTGCTGACGTCGGACTCGACGGTGCCGGACGCGGTGAAGGCGCGGTATCTGGCGGCGACGGTACGGGACGTCACGGTCACCCGTGCGGTCGACGGGTTGCCGCACCGGATGCTGCGCACCGAGCTGGTGGCCGAGTTGGAGCACGCGGGCCGCACGAGTGCGCTGCTGCATGCCCTGCGGCGGGCGGCCGGCTTCCGGCGGCTCTCGGGACTGACCTGGCGGCAACTGGTCCGCGACGGCCTCTCCCTGCGGCACGTCAAGGACCTCACCTGGAGCCAGGTCCTGCTCGCCGCCAACACCCCGATGCTGCTCAAGTCGGCCATGGTGGACGGCCGTACGGATCTGGGGGTGATGGCATCCGGGCAGGTCGCGGGGGTGATCGACGACCTGCCGTCGTGCGCGGAACTGGTGGAGCGGATCATGGCCGAGGCCGCGCAAACCATGAGTGGGTTGCCAGTGGGCGGTGCTTCAATGCCCGCATGACGGAGACGATCAACGAGCCCTGGGGGCTCAGCGTTTTTGGTGCGGGCAGTGTGCGGGCGGAGCCCCAGCTGGTGCGGGTGAAGCTGGGGGTGGAGGTGCTGGAGCCCGCCCCCGACCGGGCGTTCCACGAGGCCGGCACGGCGGTGACAAGGCTGCGCGAGGTGCTGCGCCGGCACGGGATACCGGACTCCTCGGTCTCCGGCTCCCGGCTGAGGCTCAGCTCGGAGTACGGCCATGCCGACGGCGCGCGGAAGTTCCTCGGCTACTTCTGCCAGGCCCAGTACGTCGTCGAGACGGAGGCGCTGGACGACCTCCAGCAGCTCATCGTGGAAGCGGTGGAGGCCGGTGCCCGCAGCATCGACAGCGTCGAGTTCGACGTGCACGACAAGCCCGCGCTGCGGGACGAGGCGCGTCGCCGGGCGGTGGCGGCCGCCCGGCGCAAGGCCGAGATCTACACGGAGGCCGCCGGCGTGCCGCTCGGCACGGTGGTGCACATCCAGGACGTGGACTCCGAGTCGTACCAGTTCCGCCAGTACCGCGGGCACGGCGGCGGTGGCGGCAGCTCCGCGGGCGACCTCGCGCCGGGGATGGTGGAGGTGTCCGCGGGTGTGGTGCTGGGCTTCTCACTCGGGCGCTGACGTCACAGCCGCTCGATGATCGTCACGTTGGCCTGTCCCCCGCCCTCGCACATCGTCTGAAGGCCGAACCTGCCGCCCGTGCGCTCCAGTTCGTGCAGCAGGGTCGTCATCAGCTTCACGCCGGTCGCGCCCAGTGGATGCCCGAGGGCGATCGCGCCCCCGTTGACGTTGACCTTGTCGGGGTCGGCGCCGGTCTCCTTCAGCCAGGCCAGGACGACCGGCGCGAAGGCCTCGTTGATCTCGACGAGGTCGATGTCGGCGATCGACAGGCCGGTCTTCTTCAGGGCGTGGGCGGTGGCGGGGATCGGGGCGGTGAGCATGCGGATGGGATCCTCACCGCGCACCGAGAGGTGGTGCACCCGGGCCCGGGGCGTGAGCCCATGCTCGCGCACCGCCCGCTCCGAGGCCAGCAGCATCGCCGCCGCGCCGTCGGAGACCTGCGAGGAACACGCTGCGGTGATCGTGCCGCCGTCGATGACCGGCTTCAGCCCGGCCATCTTCTCCAGGGAGGTGTCCCGGCGCGGCCCCTCGTCGACGGCCACCTGGCCGTACGCCACGGTCTCCCGCTCGAAGCGGCCCTCGTCGATCGCCCGCAGGGCCCGTCGGTGCGAGCGCAGGGCGAACTCCTCCTGGTCCTGCCGGCTGATGCCCCACTTGGCGGCGATCATCTCGGCGCCGGCGAACTGGTTGACCGGCTTCTTCCCGTACCGCGCCTGCCAGCCCTCGCTGCCCGCGAAGGGGCCCGCGGTCAGCCCGAGCGGCTCGGCGGCCTGCCGGGTGGCGAAGGCGATGGGGATCATCGACATGTTCTGCACACCGCCGGCGACCACCATGTCCTGGGTTCCGGACAGCACGCCCTGCGCGGCGAAGTGCACGGCCTGCTGCGAGGATCCGCACTGGCGGTCCACGGTCACGCCCGGCACCTCCTCGGGCAGCCCGGCCGCCAGCCAGCAGGTCCGCGCGATGTCCCCGGCCTGTGGCCCGACGGCGTCCAGACAGCCGAAGACGACGTCCTCGACGGCGGCCGCGTCCACGCCCGCGCGCTGCACGAGCGCCTTCAGCACATGCGCGCCCAGGTCGGCCGGATGGACTTCACTGAGCCCTCCTCCGCGCCGCCCGACGGGCGTCCGGACCGCTTCGACGATGTAGGCCTCGGCCATGGCAACTCCCCAATGGGAACAATGGGAACAGCGGGAACAGCGGGCTATGTGCGTACGGCGATCCCGTCCAGCACCATCGACAGGTACTGCCGGGCGATCTCCTCGGGGCTGTGCTGTCCGCCGGGCCGGTACCAGGACGCGGCGACCCACACCGTGTCGCGCACGAACCGGTAGGTGAGCCGGACGTCGAGGTCGGACCGGAAGATGTCCGCCGCGACCCCGCGCTCCAGCGTGGACAGCCACGCCTTCTCGAACTTGCGCTGCGACTCGGCGAGGAACGCGAACCGCTCCTGCGCGACGAGCTGTCTGTTCTCCTTCTGGTAGATCGCGACGGCGGCCCGGTGCCGGTCGATCTCCCGGAACGACTCGGTGACGAGCGCCTCCAGCGTCTCGCGCGGGCCCAGCCCGGCCTCCAGGACGGCGTCGTAGCCGCTCCACAGCTCGTCGAGGAAGGAGCGCAGGATCTCTTCGAGCATCGACTCCTTGGAGTCGAAGTGGTAGTAGAGGCTGCCCGCGAGCATGCCCGCGTGGTCGGCGATCTTGCGTACGGTGGTGGCGTTGTAGCCCTGCTCGGCGAAGACCTCGGCGGCGGTGTCGAGGAGTTCGCGGCGCCGGGCGGCCGCGGCGGTCACCTGGGGCTTCTTCTTGGTCGGCACGGGTCCATTGTCGTCCTAGCTGTGCTGGCTGCTGACGGGGACGATCTCTCCCGTCATGTACGAGGAGTAGTCCGAGGCCAGGAAGACGATCACGTTGGCCACCTCCCAGGGCTCGGCGTACCGCCCGAAGGCCTCGCGTGCGGTGAGCTCCTCCAGCAGTTCGGGGGTGGTCACCTTCGCCAGGTGCGGGTGCATGGCGAGGCTCGGCGACACCGCGTTGACCCGCACCCCGTACTCGGCCGCCTCGATCGCCGCGCACCGGGTCAGCGCCATCACGCCCGCCTTCGCGGCCGCGTAGTGCGCCTGTCCGGCCTGGGCGCGCCAGCCGACGACGGAGGCGTTGTTGACGATCACGCCGCCGCCGGTGTCCCGCATGTGGCGCAGGGCGGCCCGGGTGCATCTGAAGGTCCCGTTCAGGGTCACGTCGAGGACCTTCGACCACTGCTCGTCGGTCATGTCGGCGAGGGGTGAAGTCCCGCCGAGACCGGCGTTGTTGACGACGACGTCGAGCCGGCCGTGCTCCTGTACGGCGGTGTCGAACAGCGCGCGCACCTGCGTCTCGTCGGTGACGTCGCACACCGCGGAGCTCACCGCGCCCTCGAACTCCCGGGCCAGCTCCGCCTCGTGCTCCTTCAGCCGCCGCGCGTGCGCGTCGCTGATCAGCACGCGCGCGCCCTCTTCGAGGAAGCGGCGCGCGGTCGCCCCGCCGATGCCCGCACCGGCCGCCGCGGTGATGACGGCCGTGCGCCCGCGGAGCAGTCCGTGCCCGGGAACGTACGTCGGCGCCTCGACGTTTGTCATAGCAGCACGCTAACCTACCAAACACTTGTTAGGGAAGACTCGCAGGGTCCGTAAGGAGGGAGCGCGACCGTGGATCTCACCCACTCCACCGCCGACGAGGCGTTCCGCGCCGAGGCCCGCGCCTGGCTGCGCGCGCATGTGCCGCCCGATCCGCTGCCCTCCCTGGAGACCGAGGAGGGCTTCGCGGCGCACCGCGCGTGGGAGGCCGAACTGGCCGCGGACCGCTGGTCGGTGGTGAACTGGCCGGCGGCCTACGGCGGCCGGGACGCCACGCTGCTGCGGTGGCTGCTGTTCGAGGAGGAGTACTACGCGGCGGACGCACCGGGCCGCGTCGGGCAGAACGGCGTGAGCCTCCTGGCCCCGACCCTCTTCGACCACGGCACCGACGAGCAGCGAGCCCGGGTGCTGCCGTCCATGGCCACCGGCGAGGTGATCTGGGCACAGGCCTGGTCGGAGCCGGAGGCGGGCTCCGACCTGGCCTCACTCAGATCGAGGGCCGTGCGCACGGACGGCGGCTGGCTGCTGTCCGGCCAGAAGACCTGGTCCTCGCGCGCCGCCTTCGCCGACCGCGCGTTCGGCCTGTTCCGCACCGACCCGGACACCCCGAAGCCCCACCAGGGCCTCACCTACCTGATGTTCGACCTGCGCTCCCCCGGTGTCACGGTCCGCCCCATCGCCCGCCTCGACGGCAAGCCCGCCTTCGCCGAGCTGTTCCTGGACGAGGTGTTCGTGCCGGACGAGGACGTGATCGGCGAGCCCGGCCAGGGCTGGCGGATCGCGATGTCGACGGCGGGCAACGAACGCGGTCTGATGCTGCGCTCCCCCGGCCGCTTCCTCGCGAGCGCCGACCGACTGCACCGCCTCTGGCAGGACCGGGGCGGCCCGGCGAGTGCGCGCGAGCGCGTGGCCGACGCCCTCATCGGCGCCCGCGCCTATCAGCTCTTCACCTACGCCGCCGCCTCCCGCTTCCTCGACGGCGAGTCCATCGGCCCGGAGTCCAGCCTGAACAAGGTCTTCTGGTCGGAGTACGACATCGCCCTGCACGAGACGGCCCTCGACCTCCTCGGCGCCGAGGGCGAGCGGGCCGACACCGACTGGTCCGAGCGCTACGTCTTCTCCCTGGCCGGCCCCATCTATGCCGGGACGAACGAGATCCAGCGCGACATCATCGCCGAACGACTGCTCGGCCTGCCGAAGGGGCGACGCTGATGAGGTTCCTCCTCGACGCCGAACAGCGTGCGTTCGCCGACTCGCTGGACGCGATGCTGACGGCGGCGGACACGCCCTCGGTCGTACGGGACTGGAGCCGGGGCGAGCATGGGAGGGGGCGCGCGCTGTGGTCCCGTATCGCGGAGGCGGGGGTGTTCGCACTGGCCGTCCCCGAGACGTACGAGGGACTGGGCCCCCGGCCGGTCGAACTCGCCGTCGGCTTCATGGAGTTGGGGCGGCACGCGGTTCCGGGACCTCTGGTGGAGACGGTCACGGCGGCGGCCCTGCTCGCCGGGCTGCCGGACCCCGGCCCGGCAAAGCGGCTCCTGCCCGCGCTGGCGTCCGGGGAGGCGATGGCGACGCTGGCGTGGACGACGCCGTACGCCCTCGACGGTGACGCGGCCACCACCCACCTCGCGCTCACTGCCGACGGTCTGCGCATCTCCCCAGGTCCCGGCCCGGTGCGCCCCTCCCTGGACCCGGCCCGCCGCCTCACCCCCCTCGAACCGGGCGGCGAACTCCTCAGTCCCGCCCCGCCCACCGCCCACGCCCTCACCCTCGCCCGCCTCACCACCGCCGCCCAAGCCCTCGGCGTCGGTCTCGCCCTGCTCGACAAAACCGTCGCCCACGTCAGGCAGCGCACCCAGTTCGGCGTCGCCATAGGCTCGTTCCAGGCGGTGAAGCATCGCCTCGCCGATGCGAAGGTCGGCCTGGAATTCGCCCGGCCGCTCGTCCTCGGCGCCGCGCTCACCATGGACCCGGCCGACGTCGCCGCCGCCAAGGTCGCCGCCTGCGAGGCGGCCTATGCGACGGCCCGTACCGCGCTCCAGTTGCACGGCGCGATCGGCTACACGGCGGAGTACGACCTGTCCCTGTGGCTGACCAAGGCCCGTGTCCTGCGCACCGCCTGGGGAAGCCCGGACGCGTGCAGGGACACGGTGCTCAGTGGTGGTGATCGCCGCTGGTGATCTCCCGGTACTCCTCCGCCGTCGGCTTGGGGATCCGCGACCGAGGCCCGAACATCGCCTCCGCCAGCCGCGCCCGCACCCGCTGGGAGACGGTGACCCGGCGCCGGACGCCGTTCGCGTCGACGCGCGGGCCGATCTCGTACGGCTCTTGCTCGTCATGCTGGGTGAGGGTGAACAGCTGTCCCTGGGCGAGCGGCTCGTGGATCTCGATGTACTCGCCCTGCGGCAGCCGTTTGATGGTGCCGGTCTCCCTGCCGTGCAGCACCTGGGCCCGGTCCCGGCGCTGCAGTCCGAGACAGATCCGCTTGGTCACCATGTAGGTGAAGACCGGCGCCGCGAAGACCGCGATCCGCACGAACCAGGTGATCACGTTGATGGACAGATGCAGATGCGTGGCCACGATGTCGTTGCCGCCGCCGATCAGCAGCACCGCGTACAGGCTCAGCCAGGCCGCGCCGAGCCCGGTGCGCACGGGCATGTTGCGCGGCCGGTCGAGGATGTGGTGCTCGCGTTTGTCGCCGGTGATCCACGCCTCGATGAAGGGATACAGGCCGAGCGCGATCAGGATCAGCGGGAAGAGCGAGAAGGGGATGAAGACGCCCAGTTCCAGGGTGTGGCCCCAGGCGTTGAGCTCCCATCCCGGCATCACCCGGATCAGGCCCTCGGAGAAGCCCAGATACCAGTCGGGCTGGGCGCCCGTGGTCACCAGGTCGGGGCGGTAGGGCCCGAAGGCCCACACCGGGTTGATGCTGGCGATGCCGCCCATGAGCGCGAGCACACCGAAGACGAGGAAGAAGAAGCCGCCCGCCTTGGCCATGTACACGGGCAGGAAGGGCATGCCGACGACCGACTTCTGGTCCCGGCCGGGGCCCGGGTACTGCGTGTGCTTGTGATAGAAGACCAGGATCAGATGGGCGACCACCAGCCCCACCATGATCCCGGGCAGCAGCAGGATGTGGATCGGGTAGAGGCGCGCGATGAAGTCCTCGCCGGGGAACTCCCCGCCGAAGACGAAGAACGCCACATACGTCCCCACGATCGGGATGGACAGGATCGCGCCGTGCGCGAACCGCAGCCCCGTGCCGGACAGCAGGTCGTCGGGCAGGGAGTAGCCGGTCAGGCCGGTGATGATGCCGAGCATCAGCAGGGTCCAGCCGAACACCCAGTTCAGCTCGCGCGGCTTGCGGAAGGCGCCGGTGAAGAACACCCGCATCATGTGCACCAGCATGCCGGTGACGAAGACCAGCGCCGCCCAGTGGTGGATCTGCCGGATGAGCAGCCCGCCGCGCACATCGAAGCTGATGTCGATCGTGGACTCGTAGGCCCTGGTCATCAGGACGCCGTTGAGGGGCTCGTAGGCGCCGTTGTAGACGACCTCGCTGGTGCTCGGGTCGAAGAACAGGGTGAGGTAGACGCCGGTGAGGATCAGGACGATGAAGCTGTAGAGGCAGACCTCGCCCAGCATGAAGGACCAGTGGTCCGGGAAGACCTTGCGCATCTGCGACTTGGCCAGCCCGTACAGCCCGAGCCGCCCGTCGGCCCAGTCGGCGACCCGCTCGCCCTTGCCCGGCGCCGCGGACCGCCGCCCCGCCGCTGCCTCGTTCCCCGATCGTGCGCCGTCCATGCGTCGTCGCCTTCCGCCGGATCACCTCAGAGTGACACGGCGGTACGGGGTCAGCCAACGGTGCGCACAGGGGCAAGGGGCCATCCGGCCGACCCGTCAGCCCGGCCGTACGATCCCCTGCGCGCGCGCCGCCACCAGCCACTTCGGGAACTCCCCGACCAGGCGGTCGTACAACTCGGCGTCGGAGACCTTCCGCGGATCCGGGCCGGCGTGGAAGAACCCGGCGTTGTCGACCACCCGCTTGTCCGGCACCGCCAGGTCGTCCAGCTTGCGCAGAAAGTCGAACTGCTTGCTGGTCGGGTCCCCGAAGCCGATGAACTGCCAGAACAGCGGGAGCGGGGCCGCCTTGCACAGATACCGTTCGGCGGCGAGCTTGTTGATCGGGCCGCCGTCGGTCTGGAAGACGACCAGGGCGGGATCGTGCGACCCGCTCTCCAGGTAGTGGTCGATGACGGCGTCCATGGCCAGGTGGTAGCTGGTCTTGCCCATGTGCCCGAGGCCGGACACGATCCGCTCGATCCGCCCCTGATGGTCCGCCAGCGCGATCTCGGTCTCGGCATCGACGTCGGTGGAGAAGAACACCACCGGCACAGTCCCGTCGTCGTCGAAGTGCGCCGCCATCCCGAGCACCCGGTCGGCGAGCGCCTGCACGCTGCCGTCCTTGTAGTACGGCTTCATCGAACCGGAGTAGTCGATCACCAGATAGACCGCGGCCCGCACCCCGTCCAGCCCCTGCCGGTGGAGCGAGGCACCGGCGCTCTTGTACAGGCTGACCAGCGCGGGCGCGGTCTCCTCCACCTTGCTGAGACTGATCGCCGCCATACGTTCTCCCCCTCGCGCATGTCCGTGGCTGCCGAGATTACGACACCACCGGCCCCGCCCGTGCCTGCGTCCACAGCTGTTCGATAGTTTGTCCGGCGCCGCCCCCACCGGCTCACTGTTCGTCCAGTCCTCCGAGGAGCCGGCTGTGGAGCCCGAGTCCACCGAGTCCACTCTGACCACGTGCTATCGCCACCCCAAGGTGGAGTCCCACGTCCGCTGCACCCGCTGCGACCGGTACATCTGCCCGGACTGCATGCGGGAGGCGTCCGTGGGCCACCAGTGCGTGGAGTGCGTGAAGGAGGGCGCACGGTCGGTGCGGCAGGCCCGGACGGTCGTCGGCGGGCGGATCGCCTCGACACCGCTGGTGACCTCGGTGCTGATCGGGCTCAACGTCCTCGCCTATCTCGCCGAGGTGGTGCGCCCGGAGATCCTGGACCGGTTCGCGATGCTCAGCGCCCGGCTGGTCGGACCGGACGGCGGCTACTACGTCTTCCAGCCCGGGTACCCGTCGGACTTCCATGCCGAGGGCGTGGTCGCCGGGCAGTGGGAGCGGCTGCTGACCGGCGGCTTCCTGCACCTGCCGCCGACGGAGGGAACCTTCGGGCTGCTCCACATCGTGATGAACATGGTCTCGCTGTGGCAGCTCGGCCGGGTCGTGGAGCCCGTGCTGGGGCGGGTCCGGTTCATCGCCCTCTATCTGCTGGCGACGCTGGGCGGTTCGGTGTTCGAGCTGCTCCTCACCGAGGTGAACGTCGAGTCGGTCGGCGCGTCGGGCGCGGTCTTCGGCCTCGGCGCGGCGTACTACGTCCTCGCCCGCCGGGTCGGCGCGAACATGCAGTCCGTCAACCGCTTCATGACCTTCCTGCTGCTGTGGCTGCTGCTGTCCGCGGGCCTGACCTCCTGGCAGGGTCACCTCGGCGGACTGCTGACGGGTGCGGCGGTGACGTTCGCCTACGCGTACGCCCCGCGCGGACCGCGCCAGGCCGTGATCCAGGCGGTCGCCTGCGCGGGTGTGCTGGTGCTGCTGGCGGTGGTCGCGTTCGTCAAGGTCTCGGAGCTGACGGGCGGAGGGATGGCCCAGTGAGACGTACCGGCATCCTGCTCTTCGCGGCCGTCCCCGTCGTCATCACCGCGGGCGCCTACTTCCTCGCCCCCACCGACTCCGCCGAGAGCCCGTCCGAGCCCTCCGTCGCCACGTCGCAGCAGGCCTCCCGCCAGGACGCCAAGACCCGTGCCGAAAAGGAACGGTCGGCCGACGACAAGCTGATCGCGAGCCTGCCGCCGGGGCTGGCCGCCCCGGGAAAGAAGGAGCTGGCCCAGCGGATCGTGGCCAGCGCCGAGAACTCGACGCTGGACTGGCGCAGCGCCTACGGCTACATCGAGGACATCGGGGACGGCCAGGGCTACACGGCCGGCGTCATCGGCTTCTGCACCGGGACGAACGACCTGCTCACCCTGGTCGAGCGCTACACCGCCGACCACCCGGACAACGGCCTCGCCGAGTATCTGCCCGCCCTGCGCGCGGTCGACGGCACCGACTCCCACGAGGGCCTCGACCCCGGTTTCACGGCCGCCTGGAAGGCGGAGGCCGAGGTGCCGGCCTTCCGCGAGGCCCAGCTCGCCGAGCGCGACCGCTCCTACTTCGACCCGGCGGTCCGCCTCGCGAAGCTCGACGGTCTCGGCACGCTGGGCCAGTTCATCTACTTCGACGCGATGGTCTACCACGGCCCCGGCATCGACGAGGACGGCTTCTACGTCCTGCGCGAACGCGCCCTGCGCGAGGCGAACTCCCCGTCCCAGGGCGGCTCGGAGAAGGCGTACCTGGACATCTTCCTCGACATCCGCCGGGGGGCCATGCGGGAGAAGCGTCCCGGCACCGACACGACCCGCATCGACACGGCCCAGCGGGGGTTCCTGTACGACGGGAACCTGCAGCTGCGGACGCCGTTGGAGTGGCGGGTGTACGGGGAGACGTACAGGGTGCCCTAGCCGCCCCTGGGCCAGACGTACGAGACAAAAGCCGCCTACGGCCTCCATTGACGAAAGATGGCGCCTCATCGACGTTAATCCCCTCAAGGGGGAACAACGTCAAACAAGGGGGACGCCATGGCAGCCGATACGGCCGAACCGGCCGCCGCCGGTTCGGGGTTCGGGCCGTACCAGGTCGGACCGGAGGTGCTGGCGGGGCTGGTCCAGCTCGCGGGCAAGGGGCCGAAGGCAGTGCAGTACACCGAGGTCGACGGCCGGCCCGTGTTCGAGGGCGACATCGTCCTCGACCTCATCGAGTCCAAGCAGGTGGCCGCCGAGGAGGCGGTCGCGCTCCTGGAGAGCGGGGTCGTCATCCCCGGTCAGCAGTTCCGCTGGCCGAACGGCCTCGTGCCGTACGAGATCGATGCGAACCTGCCGGACCAGGCACGGGTGACGGGCGCGATCGACCACTGGCAGCGCAACACCCGCATCCGCTTCGTGCAGCGCACGGCCCAGAACACGGACTTCATCCGGTTCGTGCCCGGCAGCGGGTGCAGCTCGGCCGTGGGCCGGCGGGGCAACGTCCAGCAGATCACGCTCGGCCAGGGCTGCGAACTGGGCGCCGCGATCCATGAGATCGGGCACGCGGTCGGGCTGTGGCACGAGCAGAGCCGGGAGGACCGGGACCAGTTCGTCACCGTCAACTGGGCCAACATCCAGCAGGGCATGGCCCACAACTTCAACCAGCACATCACCGACGGCGACGACGTCGGCGCGTACGACTACCACTCGATCATGCACTATCCGCGCTGGGCGTTCTCGAACAACGGCCAGGACACCATCGTGCCCCGGCAGAACATCGAGATCGGCCAGCGGACGGGGCTCAGCCCCGGCGACTGTCTCGCCGTCCGCACGATGTACGCGAACCTGGAGTCGCCGGCGCGTTTCTCCGGTGTGCAGTTCACCGGCCGGGTGGCTGCCGGGCAGGTCGGCCGCTGGTTCACCCACAGCTGGCCGGCGCACTGGTACGTCCACTGGACGGTCGTGCCGACCGCGCCCGTGGTGGACGGGGACGCGCAGATCGAGTCGTGGGTGCAGGTGACCCGGCAGTCCGGTGGGCTGCTGAAGTACTTCCTCAACATCCGCAATCTGACCGGCTCTCCGGTCGACATCCAGGCCCGCTACGACGTGCTGGGCTGGGGCGCCAACGCGACCTGACGGTCCAGGAACCAGGGGGAACGATGCAAGCGATGGGAATGCCGGGCGAGTCCGTGCCCGCGGTCTGGGCCGACGCGGTCGACGCCGGTCCGGCGCCGAGCCTGAGCGGGGCGCCTCAGGCGCCGGCCGGGGCGGCGGTCACCGGGACCGGCAGCGGGATCGGTGGGCCCGAATTCGCGGGCGCCGCTTATGCGCCACTGGGCGCGGCACAGGACGGCGGTGGCGTCGCGGGCGTCCCGGCCGCCGTGCCCAGCCCGAACGACGGCGGGGCCGCACCGAAGGCCCCGGAAGAAGGGGGAGAGTCATGATTCTGGGAGTGCAGTTCCGTGGCCAGGTACCGGCGAACACCAGCCGCCGGTGGTTCACCCACAGCTGGCCGGAGGCCTGGCGGGTCGACTGGACCGTCGTGCCGACGTGGCCCATGGTGGACGGCAACGCCCAGGTGGAGTGGAAGGTCCAGGTGGACCGTCAGGCGAGCAACCTGATCAAGTACTTCATCGAGATCCGCAACCTCACCGGCGCTCCGGTCGACATCGAGGCACGGTACGCCGTGCTCAACTCCTGAAGGCCATGACGACGGTTTCCGGACGGGTCCTACTCACTCCCGACCTGGGGTCCTTCCCCCGGGCCGTCCTCCGGGTGCGCGTCCTCGACGTGACGCTCGCGGACGCGCCCTCGCGGGAGCTGGCGGTGACGGTCCAGGACCTCACGTACGACGGGAAGGGCACGCTCGCCGTGCCCTTCCGGCTGTCGGCGGACTGGGACCCGGGGCGGTCGGTCGTGGTCGACGCGCACCTGGACCGCTCCGGCAGCGGCGTGGTGGAGAGCGGTGACGCGCTGACCGTGCGGTCGACGCCGGTCCCCGACGAGCCGGTTCCGGTGACCGTGCGGCTACGAGCCGTCTGAGAAGAGCGAGCCGTCCGAGAAAGGCGAGCCATCCAGGAAAGGCGACGGCGCCTGCCCATTCGTCCGGTCGGGGACAAGGGGCAGGCGCCGTCAGTGTTCCGTACGCCTTTGTACGGGACGTCTGGTGATCCTCCGGATCAGACCATCAGCGAGCGGTCCGTCGGGCGGATCGGGGCCGGCAGTTCGCTGGCGCCGGTCAGGAAGCGGTCGCAGCCGCGGGCGGCCGAGCGGCCCTCCGCGATGGCCCACACGATGAGCGACTGGCCACGGCCCGCGTCACCGGCGACGAACACGCCGGGCACGTTGGTCTGGAAGTCGGCGTCGCGGGCGATGTTACCGCGTTCGTCCAGGTCCAGACCAAACTGGTCGACCACGCCGTTCTCCCGGTCGGTGCCGGTGAAGCCCATGGCCAGCGTCACCAGCTGGGCGGGGATCTTGCGCTCGGTGCCCGGCTTCGGGGTCAGCTTGCCGTCGATGAACTCCACCTCGGTGAGGTGCAGCCACTGGACGTTGCCGTCCTCGTCGCCCTCGAAGTGGGTCGTGGAGACGGAGTAGACCCGCTCGCCGCCCTCCTCGTGCGCGGAGGTGACCTTGTACAGCATCGGGAAGGTCGGCCACGGCTGGTCCGGCGCCCGGTCCTCGCCCGGACGGGGCATGATCTCCAGCTGGGTCACCGAGGCCGCGCCCTGGCGGTGGGCGGTGCCCACGCAGTCCGCGCCGGTGTCGCCACCGCCGATGACGACGACGTGCTTGCCCTCGGCCGAGATCGGGGAGGTGACGTAGTCGCCCTCCTGGACCTTGTTGGCCAGCGGCAGGTACTCCATCGCCTGGTAGACGCCCTTGAGCTCGCGGCCGGGGACCGGGAGGTCACGGGCGGTCGTGGCGCCGGCGGCGATGACGACCGCGTCGTACCGCTTCTTCAGGTCGGTCGCCTTGAGGTCGCGGCCGATCTCGATGCCGGTACGGAAGCGGGTGCCCTCCGCGCGCATCTGCTCGATACGGCGGTTGATGTGCCGCTTCTCCATCTTGAACTCGGGGATGCCGTACCGGAGCAGGCCGCCGATGCGGTCGGCGCGCTCGTAGACGGCGACGGTGTGGCCGGCCCGGGTCAGCTGCTGGGCGGCGGCGAGGCCCGCCGGGCCCGAGCCGATGACGGCGACGGTCTTGCCGGACAGGCGCTCGGGGGCCTGCGGGGCGACGTCACCGCTGTCCCACGCCTTGTCGATGATCGAGACCTCGACGTTCTTGATGGTGACGGCCGGCTGGTTGATGCCGAGCACACACGCCGACTCACAGGGAGCGGGGCACAGACGGCCCGTGAACTCCGGGAAGTTGTTCGTGGCGTGCAGGCGCTCCGAGGCGGCCGACCAGTCCTCGCGGTAGGCGTAGTCGTTCCACTCGGGGATCAGGTTCCCCAGCGGACAGCCGTTGTGGCAGAAGGGGATGCCGCAGTCCATGCAGCGGCTGGCCTGCTTGCTGATGATCGGCAGCAGGGAGCCGGGGACGTAGACCTCGTTCCAGTCCTTCAGACGCACGTCGACGGGGCGGGACTTGGCGACCTCGCGGCCGTGGTTCAAAAAGCCCTTCGGGTCAGCCATTGATCGCCGCCTCCATCATCTTCTCGGTGACCTCGGTCTCGGAGAGACCGGCTCGCTCGGCGGCGTCCTTGGCGGCGAGCACTGCCTTGTACGTGCTGGGGATGATCTTGCTGAAGCGGTCGACCGCGGTGTCCCACTCGGCCAGGAGCTTCTCGGCCACCGTCGAGGCGGTCTCCTCCTGGTGACGGCGCACCACGTCGTGCAGCCACTGCTTGTCGGTGTCGTCGAGGGCCTCGACGGCATCGACGTTGCCGACGTTGACGTTGTCGCGGTCGAGGTCGATGACGTAGGCGATGCCGCCGGACATGCCGGCCGCGAAGTTACGGCCCGTCTCGCCCAGGACGACCGCGTGGCCACCGGTCATGTACTCGCAGCCGTGGTCGCCCACGCCCTCGGAGACGACCGTCGCGCCGGAGTTGCGGACACAGAACCGCTCGCCGGTACGGCCGCGCAGGAACAGCTCGCCACCGGTCGCGCCGTACGCGATGGTGTTGCCCGCGATCGTCGAGAACTCGGCGAGGTGGTCGGCAGCCCGGTCCGGGCGGACGATCACCCGGCCGCCGGAGAGGCCCTTGCCGACGTAGTCGTTGGCGTCGCCCTCCAGGCGGAGCGTGACACCGCGCGGCAGGAAGGCGCCGAAGGACTGGCCCGCGGAACCGGTGAAGGTGATGTCGATGGTGTCGTCGGGCAGGCCCGCGCCACCGAACTTCTTCGTCACCTCGTGGCCGAGCATGGTGCCGACCGTGCGGTTGATGTTGCGGACCTTGATCTGGGCGCGCACCGGCTGGGCGTCGGTCGCGGAGTCAGCGGCCAGGGCGTCGGCGGCGAGCTTGACGAGCTCGTTGTCGAGCGCCTTCTCCAGGCCGTGGTCCTGCTCGATCACCTGGTGGCGCACCGCGCCCTCGGGCAGCTCAGGCACGTGGAACAGCGGCGCCAGGTCCAGGCCCTGCGCCTTCCAGTGGTCGACGGCCCGCGTGACGTCCAGCGTCTCGGCGTGGCCGACGGCCTCCTCGATGGAGCGGAAGCCCAGCTCGGCGAGGAGCTCGCGGACCTCCTCGGCGATGAACCGGAAGAAGTTCACGACGTACTCGGCCTTGCCCGCGAACCGGTCCCGCAGGATCGGGTTCTGGGTGGCGATGCCGACCGGGCAGGTGTCCAGGTGGCAGACGCGCATCATGACGCAGCCGGAGACGACGAGCGGCGCGGTCGCGAAACCGAACTCCTCGGCGCCGAGCAGCGCGGCGATGACGACGTCACGGCCGGTCTTCAGCTGGCCGTCGGTCTGCACGACGATGCGGTCGCGCAGGCCGTTGAGCAGCAGGGTCTGCTGGGTCTCGGCGAGACCGAGCTCCCAGGGGCCGCCCGCGTGCTTCAGCGACGTCAGCGGCGAGGCGCCCGTACCGCCGTCGTGGCCGGAGATGAGGACGACGTCCGCGTGTGCCTTGGAGACACCCGCCGCGACCGTGCCGACGCCGACCTCGGAGACCAGCTTGACGTGAATCCGCGCCTGCGGGTTCGCGTTCTTCAGGTCGTGGATCAGCTGGGCCAGGTCCTCGATGGAGTAGATGTCGTGGTGCGGCGGCGGGGAGATGAGCCCCACGCCGGGGGTGCTGTGACGCGTCTTCGCGACCCACGGGTAGACCTTGTGGCCGGGCAGCTGGCCGCCCTCGCCGGGCTTGGCCCCCTGCGCCATCTTGATCTGGATGTCGTCGGCGTTGACCAGGTACTCGGACGTGACGCCGAAGCGGCCGGAGGCGACCTGCTTGATCGACGAACGGCGCGCCGGGTCGTACAGCCGGTCCGGGTCCTCGCCGCCCTCACCGGTGTTGGACTTGCCGCCCAGCTGGTTCATGGCGATGGCGAGGGTTTCGTGCGCCTCCTTGGAGATGGAGCCGTACGACATGGCGCCGGTGGAGAAGCGCTTGACGATCTCGCTGACCGGCTCGACCTCGTCGATGGAGATCGGCTGCCGGTCCGACTTGAAGCCGAACATGCCGCGCAGCGTCATCAGGCGCTCGGACTGCTCGTTCACGCGGCCCGTGTACTTCTTGAAGATGTCGTAGCGACCGGTGCGCGTGGAGTGCTGGAGGCGGAAGACCGTGTCCGGGTCGAACAGGTGCGGCTCGCCCTCGCGACGCCACTGGTACTCGCCGCCTATTTCGAGGGCGCGGTGGGCGGGCGCGATACCGGACGCCGGGTACGCCTTGGCGTGCCGGGCGGCGACCTCCTTGGCGATGACGTCGATGCCGACGCCGCCGATCTTGGTGGCCGTGCCGTTGAAGTACTTCTCGACGAAGGCGTCGTCGAGACCGACGGCCTCGAAGACCTGGGCGCCGCGGTAGGAGGCGACGGTCGAGATGCCCATCTTGGACATGACCTTCAGGACGCCCTTGCCGAGGGCGTAGATCAGGTTGCGAATCGCCTGCTCGGCCTCGATGTCCGTCAGGAACGTACCGGCGCGGACCAGGTCCTCGACGGACTCCATCGCCAGGTACGGGTTGACCGCGGCGGCGCCGAAGCCGATGAGCAGGGCGACGTGGTGGACCTCGCGGACGTCGCCGGCCTCGACCAGCAGGCCCACGTGGGTGCGCTGCTTGGTGCGGATGAGGTGGTGGTGGACGGCCGCGGTGAGCAGCAGCGACGGGATCGGCGCGTGCTCGGCGTCGGAGTGACGGTCCGACAGGACGATCAGGCGGGCGCCGTTGTCGATGGCGGCGTCGGCTTCGGCGCAGATCTCCTCGATGCGCGCGGCCAGCGCGTCACCGGCGCCGTGCACCCGGTACAGGCCGGACAGGGTCGCGGCCTTGAAGCCGGGCATGTCGCCGTCGGCGTTGATGTGGATGAGCTTGGCCAGCTCGTCGTTGTCGATCACCGGGAAGGGCAGGGTGACGCTTCGACAGGAGGCCGCCGTCGGGTCCAGCAGGTTGCCCTGCGGGCCGAGGGAGCTGCGCAGCGAGGTGACGAGCTCCTCGCGGATGGCGTCCAGCGGCGGGTTGGTGACCTGCGCGAACAGCTGGGTGAAGTAGTCGAAGAGCAGCCGCGGGCGCTCGCTCAGCGCGGCGATCGGCGAGTCGGTGCCCATGGAGCCGATCGGCTCGGCGCCGGCCTTGGCCATCGGCGCGACGATGACGCGCAGCTCCTCCTCGGTGTAACCGAAGGTCTGCTGGCGGCGGGTGACCGAGGCGTGGGTGTGCACGATGTGCTCACGCTCGGGCAGGTCGGACAGCTCGATCTCGCCGGCCTCCAGCCACTCCGCGTACGGCTGCTCCGCGGCGAGCTGGGCCTTGATCTCGTCGTCCTCGATGATGCGGTGCTCGGCGGTGTCGACGAGGAACATCCGGCCGGGCTGCAGGCGGCCCTTGCGGACGACCTTCGCGGGGTCGATGTCGAGGACGCCGACCTCGGAGCCGAGGACGACGAGGCCGTCGTCGGTGACCCAGTAGCGGCCGGGGCGCAGGCCGTTGCGGTCGAGGACGGCGCCGACCTGGACGCCGTCGGTGAAGGTGACACAGGCCGGGCCGTCCCAGGGCTCCATCATCGTGGCGTGGAACTGGTAGAAGGCGCGCCGGGCCGGGTCCATGGAGTCGTGGTTCTCCCACGCCTCCGGGATCATCATCAGCACGGAGTGCGGCAGCGAACGGCCGCCCAGGTGCAGGAGTTCGAGCACCTCGTCGAAGGACGCGGAGTCGGAGGCGTCCGGCGTGCACACCGGGAAGACGCGGTCGAGGGCCTTCTCGTCGGATCCGAACAGGTCGGAGACGAGCTGCGACTCGCGGGCGACCATCCAGTTGCGGTTGCCCTTGACGGTGTTGATCTCACCGTTGTGCGCGACGAAGCGGTACGGGTGCGCCAGCGGCCACGACGGGAAGGTGTTCGTGGAGAAGCGCGAGTGGACGAGGGCGACGGCCGAGGCGAAGCGGCGGTCGGACAGGTCCGGGAAGAAGGGTTCGAGCTGGCCGGTGGTCAGCATGCCCTTGTAGACGATGGTCCGGGCCGACAGCGACGGGAAGTAGACGCCGGCCTCGCGCTCGGCGCGCTTGCGCAGCACGAAGGCCTTGCGGTCGAGGGCGATGCCCTGGCTGGAACGGTCCGTCACGAAGATCTGCCGGAACGCCGGCATCGTCGACCGGGCGGTGGCACCGAGCAGTTCGGGAGCGACGGGGACTTCGCGCCAGCCAAGGACGGTGAGCCCTTCCTCGGACGCGATGGTCTCAATCCGTGAGACGGCGTCCTGGGTCCCGTCCTCCGGCAGGAAGGCGATACCGACGGCGTAGGCACCGGCCTCGGGCAGTTCGAATTCGGCCACCTCACGGAGGAAGGCGTCCGGCACCTGGGAGAGGATGCCCGCGCCGTCGCCCGAGTCGGGCTCGGAGCCCGTGGCGCCGCGGTGTTCGAGATTGCGCAGAACGGTGAGCGCCTGCTCGACCAGCGTGTGGCTCGCCTCGCCCGTGAGGGTGGCCACGAAGCCGACGCCACAGGCGTCGTGCTCGTTGCGGGGGTCGTACATACCCTGCGCAGCAGGGCGAGCATCCATGAAGGACCAGTTCTGGCCATTCGCGGAGTGCTGGGACGGCTGGCGCGGCGTACGCATCGGCTCTCCCGTCGTCGTCATGTGGCATATGCAGATTGCCGAGGGACGACGTTGGCCCTCTGCGTGAGTGCAAAATTTCGTGCAGGTTACATGATGGAGCGGTTCTCGGGAAGCGGGATAATCCGTTCCAACATGCGGACGCCACGGGGATACGGCGGGGGTTCCGCACACGTGGCTTGAAGTATGTGGGGACCGAGCAGGACAGGTCGATGTCCGACGATCCGAGGGGGGCGGAGGAGGCGTCGTCGCCGACCCCGCGAGTGCGCCACAGGCGTCATTGCCCACAGCGCTTACGGCTCATGCCCGGTGGTCACGCATCCGAAACCAGCGAGTAACGGCTACTTATGCGGCCCAACGCATAAGTCCGAGCCGATCTATCCTACGGCCGTTCCGAACAAACTGCCCAGGGCATACGTCACACCGGCCGCTGCGCCACCCAGTGCGAGCTGCCGCAATCCGCTGTACCACCAGGTCCGCGCAGTCACCTTGGCCACGACGGCACCGCACAGGAAGAGCCCGAAGAACGCGAGCAGCAGGGCCGGCCACAGCGAGGTCGCCCCGAGCAGATACGGCAGTACGGGCAGCAGGGCGCCCAGCGCGAACGACCCGAACGACGAGACGGCCGCGACCAGCGGCGACGGCAGATCACCGGGGTCGATGCCGAGCTCCTCACGGGCGTGTATCTCCAGGGCCAGCTCGGGATCGCGGGAGAGCTGCTCGGCCACGGCCCGCGCGAGCGGCGCCTCGACGCCACGCGCCTCATAGAGGGCGGCGAGCTCGGCCTGCTCGTCCTCCGGGTGCTTGCGCAGCTCCCCCCGCTCGACGTCCAGCTCGGCCTCGACGAGCTCGCGCTGCGAGGCGACGGAGGTGTACTCACCGGCGGCCATGGAGAAAGCGCCGGCGGCGAGCCCCGCGAGCCCGGTCAGCACGATGGTCTGCTGACCGACCGCGCCGCCCGCGACACCGGTCATCAGGGCGAGGTTGGAGACCAGACCGTCCATCGCGCCGAAGACCGCGGGGCGCAGCCAGCCGCCGTTCACATCGCGGTGCGTGTGGTTGTCGCGGTGCGCCACGTGCAGCGCGGCCTCGGTTTCGATGATGGCCATGAAGGTCCCCCAGATGACTCAGATAAGGATGACTCAGGTAAGGCTGTCTTTAGACATGTTCTACTCTTGGACAACTCCAAATCTACGCCCCGGAATTCCGCTCCGCCAGCAAGGAAAGGCTGGGCTAACCTGCGGTTTTGCCTAGAACGCTCATTCGTGAAAGGGGGCGCACAGATGTCGACCGGGTGACTCTGAGGCTTCTGAGGCTCTGGTCAACCGCCGACGGTGGGACATATCCGCAAAGGGCTCCGCGCCCTGGGTGGAGCCCCCGGAGGAGAGGCCGCGTATGGCATCGATCGCCTGCATCCCCTCGGTTCCGGCGCCCGGGGACGCCGCCGCACTGCGCGCACGGGCGCGCGGCGCGCTGCTGGGCCTGGCCGTCGGCGACGCGCTCGGCGCCCCCGCGGAGAACATGAAGCCCTCCGAGATCCGCGCCCGCTGGGGCCGTGTCACGGGATTCGTCACCGACAACCCGTGCGGCACGGACGACACCGAGTACGCGATCTTCTCGGGCCTCCTCGTCGCCCGCCACGGCTCGGCCCTCACCCCGGCCCATGTCGAGGCGGCCTGGCACGAGTGGATCGCGGACCGGGCGGAGGGCCCGTTCAAGGGCGCGGGCTTCAGCGAACGCGGCACGCTGGAGAACCTCCGCCGCGGCCTGGCCGCCCCCATCTCGGCCCAGCACCGCCACGCCTGGAGCGACGGTCTCGCCATGCGGGCGGCCCCCTTCGGCGTCTTCGCCGCGGGCCGTCCGGCGGAGGCGGCCCGCCTGGTGGCGATCGACGGTTCGGTGAGCCATGACGGCGAGGGCATCTACGGCGGCCAGGCGGTGGCGGCGGGCGTGGCGGCGGCGATGGCGGGGGCGCCGACGATCGCGGTGGTGGCCTCGGCGCTGGCGGTCGTCCCGGACGACTCCTGGACGGCCCGCTCCCTGCGCCGGGCGGTGGCGGTGGCCCACCGGGGCGAACGCGCGGTCCGCTCCGCGGTCGTGATCGGCGGCTATCCGTGGACCGACCTGGCCCCCGAGGCGGTCGCGCTGGCCTTCGGCGCCTACGCGGCGGCGGACGGCGACTTCGTCCAGGCGGTCCTGACGGCCGTGAACATGGGCCGCGACGCCGACACGACGGCCGCGGTGGCGGGGGCACTGGCCGGCGCGACCCAGGGCGAGCCGGCGATCCCGACGGAGTGGGCGGCGGCGATCGGGCCGGCGCGGGGGAGCTGCCTGCCGTCGATGGCCGGGCACCATGTGCTGGACGTGGCGGAGCTGCTGGTCATGGGCGAGGACAGAAAGTGGGTAACGGGGGGACTCCGACGATGACGCCGCCCACCCCTTGGGACGAGGGCAGCCGAACGTCGACACAGAGCGAACCCGCGGTCGTCGACGGCGAGGACGCCCCACTGGGGCCACCCGCACCCGACGACGAAAGTCGCACGGGCGGTGCGGGGAACCAGCAGGCCGAAGGCGAAGCCGAGGCCGGTCAAAGAATCCTCGGCCTCCTCCTCGGCCTCGCCGCAGGCGACGCCGCCGGCTGGCCGGCCGCCCGCCACCGAGCCGCCCGCATGCCCGAATGGACCCGCCGCCTCACCCGCGAACTCGACACCTTCGCCGAACAGAACGCCACCACCACCCTCCCCCTCCCCCTCGCCCTCAACCAACCCCCCGAACCCCTGCGCCTCGGCCCCTCCGACGACGCGGAATGGGCGGTCTTCGCCGCAGAAGCCGTGCTCCGCGCCGGCGACGACACCGCCCTGGGCGACCTCAGCCGAGAACGCCGCACCCGCGCCGCCATCGACCTGACCTGGAACGCCGTGGCCAGCGAGGTCGCCGCCGCAGCCGAGCGCGCCCCCGAGGTCGAGTCGGCGATCCTCCCCCTGCGCGCCCGCATCTCCGTCCGCGCCGGCCTCGGCAACCTCGCCACCGGCCTGCGCCCACCCGCCACCGGCCACGACAACCCGCACTACTTCGACGACGCCGCCTGCGTACGGGCCTGCGTCCTCGCCGTGGCCCACCCCGGCGCCCCCCGCAGCGCGGCCGACCTCGCCGAGTTCGACGCCCGCTACACCCAGGACGGCGACGGCGTACACGGCGCGCGGGCGATGGCGGCGGCCGTGGCCCTGGCCCTGACCGGGTCGAAGCCCGAGGCCTGCGTCGCCGCGGCCCTCGCCGAACTCCCCGAGGAGACGGAGATCGGCCGCAACGCCCGCCACGCCCTGCACCTCGCCCGGGGCGCCGACAGCGCCTTCGCCCTGATCCCCCTCCTCGAACACCAAATCGTCGACCACGTCTACAGCTACGGCATCGCCGCCGCCGAGACGGTTCCGGTCGCCCTCGCCCTCACGGTCGCGTCGGACGGCCGTATCGCCGAGGCGGTCCCCGCCGCCGCGTGCCTGTCCCGTGTCGCCGACTCGGCGCCGGCCCTGGCGGGCGCGCTGACCGGCGCGTTGGGCGGCGGTACGTCGATCCCCGCGTCCTGGCGCGACACCTGCCGCACCCTCTCCGGCTGCGTGCTCCCCCGCCTCACCGGCACCGACCTCGTAGAACTCGCCGAACTCCTGGAAGCCACACAACCGGCCCGTCCAGGAGGATGATTCGGGGCATGACGCCCAAAGCAGAAGAAAGCGGTGGCCCGCGTCTCGACGAGCGGATCACCGGCGCCCTGGTCGGCGCGGCGGTCGGCGACGCCCTCGGCGGCCCGGTGGAGGGCTACTCCCCCGACCAGATCCTCGAACGTCACGGCGGCCGGGTCCACGGCATCGTCGGCCCCTGGAACGGCGACGCCTGGCGTACGGCCCGCCCCATCGCG
Organism: Streptomyces sp. NBC_01092; assembly: GCF_045039535.1. Classification (NCBI taxonomy): domain Bacteria; kingdom Bacillati; phylum Actinomycetota; class Actinomycetes; order Kitasatosporales; family Streptomycetaceae; genus Streptomyces; species Streptomyces sp. NBC_01092. Next base: position 2,952,343 of record NZ_CP108659.1, read on the forward strand.
CCGTACCACAAGGGCGACGGGCACGTCACCGACGACACGTTGATGACGCACGCCCTGATCCGGGTCTATGCGCAGGTCCGCGACCACCTCGACGCGTACGCGATCGCCGACCACCTGGTCCCGGACCTGATGACGAACCCGCGCTGGATCCCGGAGCTGGAGGCGCAGGCCCTCCCCCTGCACCGCATCTTCCTGGCCGAGAAATGGCTGGTGGCCCGTCTCCACTACGGCCACGTGGACCCACGGGAGGCCGGCGTCGGCAACATCGTCAACTGCGGCGCGGCGATGTACATGGCCCCGGTCGGCCTGGTCAACGCGGCCGACCCGAGGGCCGCGTACACGGAGGCGCTGGATGTCGCGGGCGCCCACCAGTCGTCGTACGGCCGTGAGGCGGCGGGCGTCTTCGCGGCGGCGGTGGCGGCGGCGTGCACACCCGGCGCGACACCGGCCTCGGTCGTCGAGGCCTGTCTGTCCCTGGCGAAGGACGGCACGAGGACGGCGATCGAGAAGGTCTGCGAAGTGGCGGGCGCCCACAAGGACTTCGAGTCGGCGCTGACCCCGCTCCGGGAGGCGATCACCCCGTACGACACGGTCGGCCCCGACTACCGCCGCCCCTCCCTCGGCGCCCGTCGCCCCTCCCGCCTGCACGCCATCGAGGAACTCCCCATCGCCCTGGCCATGGTGCTGATCGGATGCGGCGACTACCGCCGAGCGGTCCTGGGCGCGGTCAACTACGGCCGGGACTGCGACTCGATCGCGACGATGGCAGGCGCTCTGGCGGGCGCGTTGGGCTCACCGCCCCCGCAGGACTGGTCGAAGACGGTCGCGGAGTCCAGCCGCCTGGACCTCTGGGAACCGGCCCGCACGCTGGCCGAGGTGACGAGGGAGATCCACCGACGGGACACCGTCCGCCGCCGGACCCACGAGGCGGCCTTCACCGCACTGGAGGGCCGAGAATGCTCCGACTGACCTGGGTCCAGCCGGAGGACCTGATCGGCCATGAGCTGCACCAGGCGGCCCTGGACGGCCGAGAGCCGTCAGCGATCGCGGCGCGTTGGAGAGCGGCGGGAGGCAGGGTGGCGCCGCTGCGGGCGGGCGCCTCACCGGAGCCGGCGTCACGTTATCTGCGGACTCTGGCAGAGGACCTGCTGGACGAACTGGCGGACCTCCCGAGCACGTTGACGGACCGGGAACCCACCGCCCTGGCGAGAATCAAGGCCGGCTGCCCGTCCTGGCCGGCGGCGAGCGCCCCCACCCCCGCGACAGCCCCCACCGAGGCCCGCTACGAAGCCGCCTGGCTGGGCCGGGCGGTCGGCTGCCTCCTCGGCAAACCGGTCGAGAAGCTCCCCCTCGAAGCCATCCGGCAACTGGCCGGATCCACCGGCAACTGGCCCCTCACCACGTACTTCACTGCCAGGGGAGTCCCCACGGACCTCCTCACCGCCCACCCCTGGAACCGCCGCTCGGCGACAACCTCCCTCGCCGAGAACATCGACGGCATGCCCGAGGACGACGACCTCAACTACCCCCTGATCAACCTCCTCCTGCTCAGGCGCCACGGCAAAGCCTTCACCACCATCGACGTGGCCCGCCTCTGGCTCGACGAACTCCCGGCCGGCCGCACCTTCACCGCCGAGCGCGTCGCGTACCGCAACCTCCTCCTCGGCATCGAACCCCCGCACACGGCCCGCCACCGCAACCCCTTCCGCGAATGGATCGGCGCCCTCATCCGCGCGGACGTCCACGGCTGGACCAACCCCGGCGACCCGGCCGCCGCGGCCGAACAGGCCCACCGCGACGCCACCCTCACCCACACCGCGGGCGGCGTCCACGCGGCGATGTTCACGGCGGCGGTCATCGCACAGGCGGCGACGGCGACCGGCCCGCACGACATCCACACCTGCCTGCGCACCGGCCTCACGGTGATCCCCCCGAGCTCCCGCCTCGCCCAGGCGATCCACCACGCCATCCGCCTCGCCCGAACCCACGACGACTTCGACACGGTCGTCGACGAACTCCACGCCACCCACGCGCACACCCACCACTGGGTCCACGCCCTCCCCAACACCGCCCTGATCGCCGCCGCCCTCACCCACGCGGACGGCGACTTCACCGGCTCCATCTGCCGTGCCGTATCGGGAGGCTGGGACACCGACTCCAACGGCGCGACCGCGGGCAGCATCGCCGCCCTCCTCACCGGCTCCCCCACCGCCCTCCCCGACCGCTGGACGTCCCCCCTCAAGAACCGCCTCGCCACCTCTGTCGCCGACTTCAACGGCATCGGCTTCGACACGCTCGCCCGCCTGACGCACGAACTCGCCCACAAGCGCACCCCCTTGGAGGCCGCTCACCCATGACCGACATCGTCGTGCTCGGCAGCACGAACATGGACCTCGTCGCCTACGTCGAGAAGGCCCCCCAGCGCGGCGAGACAGTGACGGGCCGGGAGTTCCGTACGATCCCCGGCGGCAAGGGCGCGAACCAGGCGATCGCGGCGGCCCGTGCGGGCGGCAACGTCATGATGATCGGCGCCGTCGGCAACGACGCCTACGGCACCCACCTGCGCTCCACCCTCGAACACTCCGGCGTGGACACCGACGACCTCCGCACGGCCGAGGGCCCGTCCGGCACCGCACACATCGTCGTGGACGACGAGGGCGGCAACGCGATCGTCGTGATCCCCGGCGCGAACGCCACGCTCGACCACCTCAGCCCCGGCGACGAGGCAATCATCGCCGCCGCCGACACCCTGCTGCTCCAGCTGGAGATCCCGCTGGCCGCGGTGCTCGCCGGCGCCCAGGCGGCCCGCCGCCACGACGTCCGTACGGTCCTCACCCCGGCCCCCGCCCAGCCGCTCCCGGACGAACTCCTCGCCGCGATCGACCTGTTGGTCCCCAACGAGCACGAGGCCACCACCCTCACCGGCCGCACCGACCCCCGCGAGGCGGCCACCGCACTGCTGGACCAGGTACCCGAGGTGGTCGTCACCCTGGGCGCCGCCGGCAGCCTGTACGTCACCCGCGGCGCCGAACCCCTGGCCGTCCCCGCCCCGAAGGTGACGGCCGTCGACTCCACCGGCGCCGGCGACACCTTCGTCGGCGCCCTCGCGGTGGCGCTCGGCGAAGGCCGCCCCATGCCGGACGCCCTGAAGTGGGCGGCCGCGGCGGCCGCGCTGTCGGTCCAGCGGGAAGGCGCCTCGGTGTCGATGCCGTACCGCCCCGAGATCGAGGAGGCGTACGCCTCATGAGCGCGCGTCCCCCCGCTCCCCTGGCCGGCCTGCGCGTCCTCGACCTGGCCACCCTCTTCGCGGGTCCCCTCGCCGCCACGATGCTCGGCGACTACGGCGCGGAGGTCGTCAAGGTCGAGCACCCCGAGAAGCCCGACCCCTCCCGCGGCCACGGCCCGTCGAAGGACGGCGTGGGCCTGTGGTGGAAGGTCCTCGGCCGCAACAAGCGCACGATCACCCTCAACCTCTCCAAGCCCGGCGGCCGCGCCACCCTCCTGCGCCTGGCCGCGACCGCCGACGTCGTCATCGAGAACTTCCGCCCCGGCACCCTGGAGAAGTGGGACCTCGGCTGGCCGGAGCTGTCCGCCGCCAACCCCCGCCTGATCCTCACCCGCGTCACCGGCTTCGGCCAGTTCGGCCCCTACGCCCACCGCCCCGGCTTCGGCACCCTCGCCGAGGCGATGAGCGGCTTCGCGGCGCTCACCGGCGAACCGGACGCACCCCCGACGCTGCCGCCGTTCGGCCTGGCCGACTCCATCGCGGGCCTCGCGACCGCGTACGCGGTGATGACGGCACTGGCCGCCCGTGAGCGCACCGGCGAGGGCCAGGTCGTCGACATGGCGTTGATCGAGCCGATGCTGCTGGCACTCGGCCCCCAGGCGACCTGGTACGACCAGCTCGGCTACGTCCAGGAACGCACCGGCAACCGCTCCGCCAACAACGCCCCGCGCAACACCTACCGCACCGCGGACGGCAGTTGGGTCGCCGTCTCCACCTCCGCCCAGTCGATCGCCGAGCGCGTGATGCACCTGGTGGGACGCCCCGAGCTGATCGACGAGCCGTGGTTCGCGACGGGCGCCGACCGGGCCCGCCACGCCGATGTCCTCGACCGGGCAGTCGGCGGCTGGATCGCCCGCCACACCCGCGCCGACGTCCTCGCGGCCTTCGAGAAGGCGGAGGCTGCGGTGGCCCCGATCCAGGACGTACGGGATGTGATGACCGACCCCCAGTACGCGGCCCTGGACACGATCACCACCGTCGACGACCCCGAACTCGGCCCGCTGCGCATGCAGAACGTCCTCTTCCGGCTCTCCGCCACCCCCGGCACGATCCGCTGGACCGGCCGCCCGCACGGCGCGGACACCGACGAGATCCTCACCGACCTGGGCCTGACCCCCGCCGACGTGGCGGCCCTGCGTGCGGAGGGCGCCCTGTGACTCCGTGCCCTTTGACCTGGCTGTACGCCCCGGGCGACCGCCCACACGTAGTGGTCAGGGCGCTGTCCTCGGGCGCCGACATCGTCATCGTCGATCTGGAGGACGCGGTCGCCCCGGACCGCAAGGACTACGCCCGCGCGGCCACCGCGGACCTGCTCTCGACCCCCGATCACCCGGTTCCCGTCCAGGTCCGTGTGAACCCCCTGGACACCCCGCCGGGTGTGCGGGACCTCGCGGCGCTGGCCGCCCTCCCGGGCCTTGCCGCCCTGCGCCTGCCGAAGGTGACCTCCGCCGAACAGATCATCCACCTCGCCCAGACGACCCCGCCCTCGGCCCCGGGCACGACCCCGCTGCACGCCCTCCTGGAATCGGCCCTGGGCATCGAGCGCGCACACGCGATCGCCTCCGCCCACCCGGCCCTCCGGGGCATCTCCCTCGGCGAGGCGGACCTACGCACCGACCTGGGCGTACGCGGCGACGCGGGCCTCGACTGGTCCCGCTCCCGCGTCATCGTGGCCGCGCGCGCGGCAGGCCTGCCCCCGCCCTCCCAGTCGATCCACCCGGACATCCGCGACCTGGAGGGCCTGGCGGCGTCCTGCGCCCACGGCCGCACCCTGGGCTTCCTGGGCCGGGCGGCCATCCACCCCCGCCAACTCCCGGTGATCGAACGGGCCTACCTCCCCACGGAGGCGGAACTCGAACACGCGGAGACGATCATCAAGGCGGCCACGACGGACCAGGGCGCCCAGGCCCTCCAGGACGGCACGTTCATCGACGCGGCGGTGGTGGCAGCGGCCCGGAGAACCCTGTCGCTGGCGCGCCGTACCTGAGAAACGTCAGAGGGCGCCCGGTAGGACCGGGCGCCCTCATCGACGTACAACCGACCGTCAGCCCTTCTTCGCCGACTCGGCCTCGTCGCTCGGTTCCTTCTCGGCTTCGGCGTCCGAGGCGTCAGCCTCGGCTTTCTCGCCCTCGGCCTTGTCCAAGTCAGCCTTGACCAAGTCAGCCTTGTCCGCGTCAGCCTTCCCGGCGTCGGCGTCGGCCTCGGTGCCGTCCTCGACCTCACCGTCGGAGGCACCCGGCTCGACCACGGCCTCCCGGCCCGGCCGCTTCTTCGCCGACACCACGATGTACACCACCGCGAGCAGGAAGACGACCAGCGCGGTCCAGTTGTTCAGGCGCAGGCCCAGGAAGTGGTGGGCGTCGTCGACCCGCATGTACTCGACCCAGAACCGGCCCACGCAGTACGCGGCGACATACAGCGCGAACGCCCGCCCGTGGCCCAGCTTGAAGCGGCGGTCGGCCCAGATCACCAGCAGCGCGACACCGATGCACCACAGCGACTCGTACAGGAACGTCGGGTGGTACGTGCCCGGCACGCGACCGTCCGTCGAGGACGTGATCTTCAGCGCCCACGGGAGGTCGGTCTGCCGGCCGTACAGCTCCTGGTTGAACCAGTTGCCCCAGCGCCCGATGGCCTGCGCGAAGGCGATTCCGGGGGCGACGGCGTCGGCGTAGGCGGGCAGCGGGATCCCGCGGCGGCGGCAGCCGATCCAGGCGCCCAGCGCGCCCAGCGCGATGGCCCCCCAGATGCCGAGGCCGCCCTCCCAGATCTTGAAGGCGTCCACCCAGTCACGGCCCTCGCTGAAGTACAGCTCGTAGTCCGTGATCACGTGATAGAGGCGCCCGCCGACCAGCCCGAACGGGACGGCCCAGACCGCGATGTCGGCCACCGTGCCGGACCGCCCGCCTCGGGCGATCCAGCGTTTGTTGCCGAGCCAGACGGCTACGAAGACACCGATGATGATGCAGAAGGCGTAGCCGCGCAGCGGAATGGGACCGAGGTGGATCACCCCGCGCGACGGGCTGGGAATGTAGGCAAGTTCCATGGCAAGGTCGACGCTACCCTGCCGGGCGGCACCGATGTCAGGCAGCCCGGCTACGGGTCCATAACAGGCGCCGCCCTCAGCCCTTGTCGGCTTCCTCCACCATCTGCTTCAGCTTGGCCGGAGTCATCGTCTGGTCCTGGTAGATGTTCTTGCCGTTGAGCAGGACCGTCGGCGTACCGCTGAAGCCGCCGCTCTTGAACGCGTCGTTGGACTTCTCGACCCAGCTGTTGTGCGTGCCGTCCTCGACACACTTGCGGAAGGCGGGCGTGTCCAGGCCCTTGACCTTGCCCGCGAGCTCGAAGAGCTTGCTGTTCTTGGCGAAGGCGTCGTCGACCTCCGGCGGCTGGTTCTCGTACAGCACGTCGTGGTACTGCGTGAACTTCCCGGCGTCCTGGGCGCAGGCCGCCGCGTTCGCGGCGTTGCGCGAGCCCGTGCCGCCCATGTTGCCGTCGATGATCGTCGCCAGGTGGTATTCGACCCGGAGCTTTCCGGAGTCCGTCAGCTCGTGGATCGTCGACCTGTAGGCGTCCTCGAAGGACTTGCAGGCCGGGCAGCGGAAGTCCTCCCAGACCGTGAGCGTGGACTTTGCGTTCTCCTCGCCCACCGGGATCGCGAGCCCGTCCTTGCCCTGGGCTCCCGAGGGCCCCACGACCGGTCCCGCGTCGCTGCTGTCGTCCTTGCCGGCGTTCGCCGCGACGACTCCGACCACCGCCGCGAGTCCCAGCACACAGACGACGCTCGCGCCCACGATCAGCGCGCGGCGCCGCTTGTCGGCCGCCTTCTGCTTCTCACGCTCGACCGCCAGCCGCTCCCGGGCGGTCCGCTTTCCGTCACGATTCTTTTCGCTCACACCCGCAGAACGAACCGGGGAGGCGCAGCGCGCCTCCCCGGTCCCAGGTCCACCCGTTCGAGCGACTCGTACGGAAGGCCCTTCTTCTGAAGATCCACTCTCGCGGGTGTCGGCTACGCCTGTCCGCGCACGCCCTTCGCCAGTTCACCGGCGAGCGCGCGCACGGCCTCGACGCCGGCCGCGTCGTCCGGCGCGTCCAGCATCCGCTTCACGAAGGCCGAGCCGACGATCACGCCGTCCGCGAAACCGGCGACCTCGGCGGCCTGCTCGGCGTTGGAGACGCCGAGCCCGACGCAGACGGGCAGCTCGGTGCCGGTGGCCCGGGTGCGCTCGACCAGGTCCTGCGCCTGCGCGCCCACGGACGCGCGGGTGCCGGTGACGCCCATCAGCGAGGCGGCGTAGACGAAGCCGCTGCCGGCCGCGGTGATCTGGCCGAGCCGCGCGTCCTTGCTGCTCGGCGCCACCACGAAGACCGTCGCGAGGCCGTGCTTGTCGGCGTGCTCCCTCCACAGCGCCGACTCCTGGACCGGCAGGTCGGGCAGGATGCAGCCCGCGCCGCCCGCCTCGGCCAGCTCGGCGGTGAAGCGCTCGACGCCGTAGCGGTCGATGGGGTTCCAGTACGTCATCACGAGGATCGGCTTGCCGGTGGCCTCGTGCGCCTCGCGGACCGTCCGCATGACGTCCGCGATCCTGACGCCGCCCTTCAGGGCGATGTCGTCGGCGGTCTGGATGACGGGACCGTCGAGGACCGGGTCGCTGTGCGGCAGCCCGACCTCCACGACATCCGCGCCCCCGTCGAGCGCGGCCTTGATCGCCTCGATGCCGCCGTCCACGGTCGGGAACCCGGCCGGGAGGTAGGCGATGAGCGCGGAGCGGCCCTCGGCCTTGGCGGCATGCAGGGTGTCCGTCAACAGCTGGCCCTTATTGCTATTCAATGCAGCCCCGCTCACTTGGCGTCCCCCTGGATCTCGGCGGCGCCGCCATTGGCGTCGGCGGCCACCTCGGCGTCGGTGTCGTACAGGCCGAAGTAGCGCGCGGCCGTGTCCATGTCCTTGTCACCGCGCCCCGACAGGTTGATGACGATCAGCCCGTCCTTGCCCAGCTCCCTGCCGACCTCCAGCGCACCGGCGAGCGCGTGGGCGCTCTCGATCGCCGGGATGATGCCCTCGGTGCGCGACAGCAGGCGCAGGGCCTGCATCGCCGCGTCGTCGGTGACCGCGCGGTACTCGCCGCGACCGCTGTCCTTGAGGTAGGAGTGCTCCGGGCCGATGCCGGGGTAGTCCAGACCGGCCGAGATCGAGTACGGCTCGGTGATCTGGCCCTCGTCGTCCTGCAGGACGTAGGAGCGGGAGCCGTGCAGGATGCCGGGCTCGCCGGCGGTCAGGGTCGCCGCGTGCTCACCGGTCTCGACGCCGTGCCCGGCGGGCTCGCAGCCGATGAGGCGTACGTCCGTGTCGGGGATGAAGGCATGGAAGAGGCCGATGGCGTTCGAGCCGCCGCCGACGCACGCGACGGCGGCGTCGGGGAGGCGTCCGGCGCGCTCCAGGAGCTGGCGCCGTGCCTCGACGCCGATGACGCGGTGGAAGTCGCGGACCATGGCGGGGAAGGGGTGCGGGCCGGCGACCGTACCGAAGAGGTAGTGGGTGCGGTCGACGTTGGCCACCCAGTCGCGGAACGCCTCGTTGATGGCGTCCTTCAACGTACGGCTGCCGGACTTCACGGCGATGACCTCGGCGCCGAGCATGCGCATCCGGGCCACGTTGAGGGCCTGGCGCTGGGTGTCGATCTCGCCCATGTAGATGGTGCATTCGAGGCCGAAGAGCGCACAGGCGGTGGCCGTGGCCACGCCGTGCTGGCCGGCGCCGGTCTCGGCGATCACGCGGGTCTTGCCCATGCGCTTGGTGAGCAGGGCCTGGCCGAGCACGTTGTTGATCTTGTGCGAGCCGGTGTGGTTGAGGTCCTCGCGCTTGAGGAACACGCGGGCGCCACCGGCGTGTTCGGCGAAGCGGGGCACCTCGGTGAGGGAGCTGGGGCGGCCGGTGTAGTTGACCAGCAGGTCGTCGAGCTCGCGGGCGAACTCGGGGTCGTGCTTGGCCTTGTCGTACTCGACGGCCACCTCGTCCACGGCGGCGACGAGGGCCTCCGGGATGAACTTGCCGCCGAACGCGCCGAAGTAGCCTTCGGCGCTGGGGACTTGACCCTCCGGGTCCGGGATGAAGAAGTCGCTGGGCATGCGGATACCTCACGGTGAGTGTGTGGAAAAGACACTGTTCGCCGTGGGGGCGGAGCCTGTCGTACGACCTCAGGCCGGGTGCGGCCGGTCGCTCAGTTCCCCGCGCCCCTGAGGGGCGCGCTGCCATCGGCGGCCGTTTACCTGGCCCGGTTCGTCTCCGATGACGTATCGCACTCGGCGCCCGTGCACGCGGCGTGCCGGTGCGCGGCAGCCGCGAGGGCGGCAGCCGCGCGCGAGGCGGGCGTACCGGTCCACGGTCGTCACAGTGCGATTCATCGACGTAAGCCTAGCGGGTGATCAGCCGCGGCCGTGTCGGAGTGCGGGGTGCTCGCCCGCTGCCACCAGGTCGGCCACCGCGGTCTTCGGGTCCTTGCCCGTGACCAGGGACTCGCCGACCAGGACCGCGTCGGCGCCGGCGTTGGCGTAGGCGATGAGGTCGTGCGGGCCGCGGACGCCGGACTCGGCGATCTTGACGAGGTTGCTGGGGATCTCGGGCGCGACGCGCTCGAACGTCCCGCGGTCGACCTCCAGGGTCTTCAGGTTCCGCGCGTTGACGCCGATGATCTTCGCGCCCGCGTCCACGGCACGCTCGACCTCGTCCTCGTCGTGCACCTCGACCAGCGGGGTCAGGCCGATGGACACCGCGCGCTCGATCAGCGACTCCAGCGCCGACTGGTCGAGGGCCGCGACGATCAGCAGCGCGAGGTCGGCGCCGTACGCGCGGGCCTCCCACAGCTGGTACGACGTGACGATGAAGTCCTTGCGCAGGACCGGGATGTCGACGCGCGCGCGGACGGCCTCCAGGTCGGCGAGCGAGCCGCCGAAGCGGCGCTGTTCGGTGAGGACGGAGATGACGGCCGCGCCGCCCGCCTCGTAGTCCGCGGCCAGCCCGGCCGGGTCGGCGATCGCGGCCAGCGCGCCCTTGGAGGGGCTGGAACGCTTGACCTCACAGATGACCTTGACGCCGTCGCCCTTGAGCGCGGCTACCCCGTCCTTGGCCGCGGGAGCCTTCGCCGCGCGCTCCTTGAGCTCGTCGAGGCTGACGCGCGCCTGCCGCTCCGCGAGGTCGGCACGGACTCCGTCGATGATCTCGTCGAGCACACTCACGCGAGCGGCCCCCTTTCAGACGGTGGAAGTGAAAGCGGTACGAAACAGGTGGTCACTGCGATGGTATCCGGAGCTGGGCTTAGGCCTCGCATCCGGTTGACGCCGGTCCCAGTACCTGGACGTTCACCCGTTGATCAAGGGTGGAGCCAGCCACCGAACGGCAGGTTCCGGACAACGGTGAAGACCAGCAGCAACGCGCCCGCGGCCCACAGCTGCACCGGCCCGAGATCGATCCTCAGCGGCCGGCCGCGCACCGCGCGGACCACCCAGACGGTCCACACCACGGCGAAGAGCGCGTAGCCGACGACGGCCAGTGCGTTGTCCTGGAGCGCCGCCGCGAAGTCCCCGTGGACCACGGCGTGCGCGCTGCGCAGGCCGCCGCAGCCGGGGCAGTAGATGCCGGTGACCTGCAGGAGCGGGCAGGCGGGGTAGTGGCCGGGTTCGTTCGGGTCCACGGCACCGACGTAAGCGAAGGCCCCGGCGACGGCCGCGAGCACGCCCGCGGGGACGGCCAGCCGCCCCCACACGGCGCCGGTACCGGGCTGTGTCACCCTCTGGCTGTCGGCGTTCACGTCATGCATTGTGCCCCGCACGCGCGTGAGGGGCGCCCCCGGGCACACATCGGTGCCGGGTCGCCCCTCAGCGAAGTCGTACGGCTGTCAGCCCTTGGCGGCCGCCGCCTCGCGCTCCTGCGTCATGAGCAGCGCCTTGTGGGCGTCCTTCGGCTGGCCCATGCCCATCGCGCTCATGACCCAGCCGATGACGCCGCCGAGGACCACGAGGCCCAGGCCGGCCCAGAAGCCCGCGGGCTGGTCGAGCACCATGAAGGCGCCCGAGACGCAGAAACCGATGAAGGCGATCGTGACACCGGTCCAGGCGGCCGGGGTGTGACCGTGGCTGCTGCCCGCCATTGCTTGCTCCTCGTTGCTGTGTACGGGTTGTACGTGGGTGAGCCGGTAGCTCGGTGTCATTGTCCCGCACGCGTGCGGCTGCGGTGATCGGGGGTCACGGCGCGCCCTGTGCGCTCAGGCTCCGGTCGGGTCCTCGCCCCGGTCGAGGGCCTTCCAGAGTTCCTCGGGCCGGTCGGGGTCGACGGCGGCCCGGGTCCTGCGGCGCGGCCGGGGTGTGCCGTCGCGCTCGTAGCGGCCGGACATGCCGGGCCAGAGCCGGCCGTAGCGCAGGGCCAGCAGTCCGGCGAGCAGGAGCAGGCCGCCGCCGACGGCCGCGACGTACGGCCAGGCGGTGTGGGTGAGGGCGCCGACGGTGGCCGCGGTGTCGCCGGAGGCCCGCGCGGCCTTCTCGTCGAGCGCGGCGCTGTCGGAGGCGCCGAGCAGGGCGGCGGCGACGGTGCCGGCGCCGGAGAGCGCGAGCAGGGCGGCGACCATGAAGCGGCCTGCGCGGCGGACGGCGAAGACGGCGACGAGCGCGGCGAGTCCCACTATGGCCAGGGCCGCGGGGACGCCCGTGACGTCGCTGCCCTTGGCGGTCAGGGGGAACGCGCCGCCCGCCACCGTCGCGGTGCCCTCCGACCAGCGCTGCCGGGTGGCGAGCAGCGCCACGGCCGCGCCGAGCGCCCCGCACAGCAGGGCTACGGCGAGGCTCATGCGGCCGGCCCGGGCGGAACCGGGGGCTTCGGAACGGGGGTGCGGTACGGCAGTCACGTAGTCCACTATCACCCGAACCCCGGGCGATCAGTCACCCGGGGTACATATGAGACGGCCATTTCCCTGCGGACACAGCCGTCACCGGGCTCACTTCAGCCGGTTCGCGGTGTGTACCGCACGCAGGACCGCCGCCGCCTTGTTCCGGCACTCGGTGTCCTCGGCGACCGGGTCCGAGTCGGCGACGATGCCCGCGCCCGCCTGGACGTAGGCCGTGCCGTCGCGCAGCAGGGCCGTACGGATGGCGATGGCGGTGTCGGAGTCGCCCGCGAAGTCGAGGTAGCCGACGCAGCCGCCGTACAGCCCGCGCCTGGACGGTTCGAGTTCGTCGATGATCTGCATCGCGCGGGGCTTGGGGGCGCCGGAGAGGGTGCCGGCCGGGAAGCAGGCCGTCAGGACGTCGAAGGCCGTGCGGCCCTGCGCGACGCGTCCGGTCACCGTCGAGACGATGTGCATCACGTGGGAGTACCGCTCGATGGACATGAAGTCGACGACCTCGACGGAACCCGGCTCGCAGACCCGCCCCAGGTCGTTGCGCCCGAGGTCGACCAGCATCAGGTGCTCGGCGCGCTCCTTGGGGTCGGCGAGCAGCTCGTCGGCGAGGGCCTGGTCCTCCTGCGGGGTCGCGCCGCGCCAGCGGGTGCCGGCGATGGGGTGGACCATGGCCCGGCCGTCCTCGACCTTCACCAGGGCCTCGGGGGACGAGCCGACGACGTCGAAGCCGTCGAACCGGAACAGGTACATGTACGGGGAGGGATTGGTCGCCCGCAGTACCCGGTAGACGTCCAGCGCGCTCGCCGTGCACGGCGTTTCGAAGCGCTGGGAGGGCACCACCTGGAAGGCCTCGCCCGCGCGGATGCGCTCCTTGATGTCCTCGACGGCCTCCTGGAAGTCCTCGCCGCCCCACAGCGCGGTGTACTCGGGCAGCTCCGAGGGCGGCAGGACGGCCGGGGGCTGGGCCACCGGGCGGGAGAGGTCGGCCTCCATGGCGTCGAGGCGGGCGACCGCGTCGGCGTGGGCCTCGTCGACTCCGGTGTCGAGGTCGTTGTGGTTGATCGCGTTGGCGATCAGCAGGACGGAGCCCTCCCAGTGGTCCATGACGGCGAGGTCACTGGTGAGCAGCATGGTCAGCTCGGGCAGCCCCAGGTCGTCCCGCTCGCCGGGGCCGATCTTCTCCAGGCGGCGCACGATGTCGTAGCCGAGGTAGCCGACCATGCCGCCGGTGAAGGGCGGCAGGCCCAGGTCGTGGGCGAGGTCGTGCGGGGTGTGCAGGGCCTCGATGGTGGCGCGCAGGGCGGCCAGCGGGTCGCCCTCGGCGGGGACGCCGACGGGCGGGGAGCCGAGCCAGTGGGCCTGGCCGTCGCGCTCGGTCAGCGTCGCCGCGGAACGGACGCCCACGAAGGAGTAGCGGGACCAGGAGCGGCCGTTCTCCGCGGACTCCAGCAGGAAGGTGCCGGAGCGCTCGGCTGCGAGCTTGCGGTAGAGCGCGACCGGGGTGTCGCCGTCGGCGAGGAGCTTGCGGGTGACGGGGATGACGCGGCGGTCGGTGGCCAGCTTGCGGAAGGTCTCGAGGTCCATGGCGGCTGACCTTACTGATCCACTGCCGGTACGCCGGAATTGGCGTCCTTGAGCAGTACGTCCTCGTCGAAGCAGGTCCGCGCGCCCGTGTGGCAGGCGGCGCCGACCTGGTCGACCTTGACGAGCACGGTGTCCGCGTCGCAGTCCAGGGCGACCGACTTCACCCACTGGAAGTGGCCGGAGGTGTCGCCCTTGACCCAGTACTCCCCGCGGCTGCGCGACCAGTAGGTGCAGCGGCCGGTGGTGAGCGTGCGATGCAGCGCCTCGTCGTCCATCCAGCCGAGCATCAGCACCTCTCCGGTGTCGTACTGCTGGGCGATGGCGGGCAGGAGCCCGTCCGCGCTGCGCTTGAGGCGCGCGGCGATCTCGGGGTCCAGCGGGCTGGGCTGACGGGGCGTGCTCGTGGTCATGTCTGCCATTGTGCCGCGCACAACTGACAGTGACGGCGCGGTGTCCACTGGGTGGATGGGGGCGGTGTGCGGCGCGGGTGGCCGGGCGACCGGGTGGGCGGACCGGATACGTGGTCGTAGGCTGACTGTATGTCGACCTTCGCGCAGCGTGAACGACTTCTCCTGGCCGACCTCCTGGAGGCCGAGGGCCCCGAAGCCCCCACCCTCTGCGAGGGCTGGGCCACTCGTGATCTGGCCGCGCACGTGGTGGTGCGCGAGCGCCGCCCGGACGCCGCGGCCGGTCTGCTGATCAAGCCGCTCGCGTCGCGCCTGGACAAGGCGATGGAGGAGTTCGCGGCCAAGCCGTACGAGGAGCTGATCCAGCTCATCCGCACCGGCCCACCGCGCTTCTCGCCCTTCCAGCTCAAGCCGATCGACGAGGCGTCCAACACCCTCGAGTTCTACGTCCACACCGAGGACGTCCGCCGCGCCCAGCCGGACTGGACGCCGCGCGAACTCGACCCGGTCTTCCAGGACGCCCTGTGGTCCCGTCTGGAGCGCTCCGCGCGTCTGGTGGGCCGCAGCGCCCCCACCGGCCTGGTGCTGCGCCGCCCCGACGGACAGACGGCGGTCGCCCACAAGGGCACGCCGGTCGTCACGGTGACCGGGGAGCCGTCGGAGCTGCTGCTGTTCGCCTACGGCCGGCAGAGCGCCGCCAAGGTCGAGCTGGACGGCGACGAGAACGCCATCGCCAAGCTGCACGAGTCGAAGCAGCTCGGCATCTGAGCTCAGCCCGGCAGTTCGGCCCGGCGCAGGTCCCGTGCGCACAGTCCGACCAGCCCGCCGAGCCCGCAGAGCGCGGCACTGGCCACGAAGACCGGGCCGGTGCCCCACTGGCCGATCGCGGCGCCGGTCAGGGGGAAGGTGAGCGGGGCGAGGCCGAGGCTGAAGAAGGTGGACACGGACGTGACCCGGCCGACGTAGGCCCGGTCGGACTCGGCCTGGAGCAGCGCCCCGCACAGGACGCCGTTCAGGCCCGAGATCAGCCCGATGGACAGGGCCACGGCCACGGCGACCCCGATCTGCGGTACGAAGGCCAGCGCGCCGATCGAGGCCGCGCTGAGCACGCCGCACGTGGACAGCACGAGCCCCGCGCGCGGGACGCGGCCACGGGCGGTGAGCAGCAGGGAGGCCGCCCCCGCGCCGGTGCCGAACCCGGCGAGCACCCATCCGACGCCGCCGGCTCCCCAGCCGCGTTCGTCGGCGAGCAGGGTCAGGCCGACGTTGAGCGGGCCGACGAAGCCGAGGTCGCTGAGGGCGATGACGACGATCAGCGGCAGCAGGACCCGGTGGCCGCGTATGTAGCGCAGGCCGCCGGTCAGATCGCTCCAGGCGCTGCCACGCGCGCGTGCGTCGTCGCCCGGCAGCCTGCCCACCCGCAGGGCGATCAGGAGCGGCAGGGAGGCCGCGAACAGCAGCCCGGCCAGCCCGAACGCCGCCCCGGTGCCCCCGAGGGCCACGGCGAGGCCGCCGAGCGGGGCTCCGACGACGTTGGCCAGCCGGACGACGAGTCCCCGCATGCCGTGCACCCGGGCGAGCTGTCCGCGTGAGGTGATCCGGCTGGGCAGGGCGCCCAGGGCGGGCATCATCACGGCGTCGACGGCCCCGAAGACCAGCGCCAGCGCGGCCAGCGGCCACAGGCCGGGACTGCTCACGAGCAGCAGCGCGGCGACCGCGAGGACCGCCGCGCAGCGCAGGGCGTCGCTGCTGATCAGCACCCTGCGGGGGCCGAGCCGGTCGGCGATCACTCCCCCGCCCAGCATCAGCGCGGCCCGCGGCACCGCGCTGAGGGCGGTGACCAGTCCGGCCTGGGCGGGCGTACCGGCCTGGACGGCGGCCCAGGACAGGGCGAGGTAGTAGACGTTGTCGCCGACGGCCGACGAGGCGTAGGCGCCGAGCCAGCGCCGGACGTCGGGGTCGCGGTGGGCGGGGCGCTCCACCGCGGCGGCGGGCGCGTTGCCGGTCTGTGTCGCGGGCACGTCCGTCCTCTCAGATCCGGAACGGGAAGGCATAGGTGTGCACCGCGACGCTCTCGCGGCCCTCGGTGTCGCCTGCGGCGTCGGCGGCCACGCCCTGCTCGTCGTACCGGCGCAGCAGGGCGAGCATGTCCTTGTTCAGCTCGGCCAGTTCGTCCGCGGTGAGCCGCAGGTGGGACTCGGAGGACTCGGCGGCCCGGTTCCACTCGGGGCCCCAGTGGGTGCGCTCGTCGAGCCAGCGCCGGTACATGTCCGTGCGCTGCTGCACGAAGAGCCTGCTGGCCGCCGTGTGCGCGGCGGCCTTCTCGGGGGCGTCGCGGAAGTCCTCGTCGTGGATGCGCACCCCGTCCGAGGCGGGCTGCCACCAGCGCTCGCGGCCGTCGGCGCTGCGCGGCTCGGCCTCCTCGATGAGCCCGTGCTCGGCGAGCTTGCGCAGGTGGTAGCTGACCAGTGACACGGCCTCGTCGACCTGTTCGGCCAGCTGTGAGGCGGTGGCGACCCCGGCGACCGTCAGCCCGCGCAGCAGCTGCATCCGCAAGGGGTGGGCGAGCGCCTTGAGCGTGCCCAGGTCGGTGATGCGGCGGTCTCTCTCCTTGTCCGTCATGCCTTGACCGTAGATACGAAAGGAAAGTTGCGCAACAGATTTTGCGCAACTTCTCTTTTCCATCTACCCACGAGAAAGCCCCGGCCATCTCAAGGGCGACCGGGGCTCAGCCCACCGGGGCTCAGCTCGATGTCAGCGGACGGGGTGTCCCGCCCCCCGCAGCGCGTCCTTGACCTCACCTATCCGCAGATCGCCGAAGTGGAACACGGACGCCGCCAGCACCGCGTCCGCCCCCGCCTCGATGGCGGGCGAGAAGTCGGCGAGCTTGCCGGCGCCGCCGGAGGCGATCACCGGGACCGTCACGTGCTTGCGCACGGCCTCGATCATCTCCAGGTCGTAGCCGTCCTTCGTGCCGTCCGCGTCCATCGAGTTGAGCAGGATCTCGCCCGCGCCCAGCTCGGCCGCGCGGTGCGCCCACTCGACGGCGTCGATGCCGGTGCCCTTGCGGCCGCCGTGGGTGGTGACCTCGAAGGTGCCTTCGGGAGTGCGCCGCGCGTCGACCGAAAGGACCAGCACCTGCCGGCCGAAGCGCTCGGCGATCTCGCGGATCAGGTCGGGACGGGCGATGGCCGCCGTGTTGACGCCCACCTTGTCCGCGCCCGCGCGCAGCAGCTTGTCCACGTCCTCGGCCGTACGGACGCCGCCGCCGACCGTCAGCGGGATGAACACCTGCTCGGCGGTGCGGCGCACCACGTCGTACGTCGTCTCACGGTTGCCCGACGAGGCCGTGATGTCCAGGAACGTCAGCTCGTCGGCGCCCTCGGCGTCGTACACCTTGGCCATCTCGACGGGGTCGCCCGCGTCGCGCAGGTTCTGGAAGTTCACGCCCTTGACGACCCGGCCGTTGTCCACGTCCAGGCAGGGAATGACTCGGACCGCCAGGGTCATGAATCCACGGCTCCTCTGAATGCTTCTATTTCCACTTCGACCAGGATGCGCGAGTCCACGAACCCCTCGACGACCAGCAGCGTCGAGACCGGACGCACCGCGTCGAAGACCTCCTTGTGGGCCCGGCCCACGGCGTCCACGTCCCGCGCGTGGGTCAGGTACAGCCGCGTACGGACCACGGACTCGACCCCGAGCCCGAACTCGCCGATCGCCTCGATCGCGCTGGCGAAGGCCGCCTTGGCCTGTTCGTACGGGTCGCCCTCGCCGTACAGCACATCGCCCTTGAACGACGTCGTGCCCGCGACCAGCACACGGTCGCCGGCCGCCACGGCGCGTGCGAACCCGAAGGACTCTTCCCAGGGACTTTCACTCTGCACGCGCCGTACGGCATCGCTCATGACGACACAGCCTCCAAGGCCTCTTCCAGGGTGAACGCCTTCGCGTACAGGGCCTTCCCGACGATGGAGCCCTCGACACCGAGGGGCACCAGCTCGGAGATCGCGCGGAGGTCGTCCAGGGACGAGACCCCGCCGGAGGCGACCACCGGGCGGTCGGTCGCCGCGCACACGTTCTTCAGCAGCTCCAGGTTCGGGCCCTGCAGGGTGCCGTCCTTGGCGATGTCCGTGACGACGTAGCGGGCGCAGCCCTCGTTGTTGAGGCGCTCCAGCGTCTCGTAGAGGTCGCCGCCGTCGCGGGTCCAGCCGCGGCCGCGCAGCGTCGTGCCGCGTACGTCGAGACCGACGGCGATCTTGTCGCCGTGCTCGGCGATGACCTTGGCGACCCAGTCCGGGGTTTCCAGGGCGGCCGTGCCGAGGTTCACGCGGGTGCAGCCGGTGGCGAGCGCGGCGGCGAGCGAGGCGTCGTCGCGGATGCCGCCGGACAGCTCGACCTTGATGTCCATCGCCTTCGCGACCTCGGCGATCAGCTCGCGGTTGTCGCCGGTGCCGAACGCGGCGTCCAGGTCGACCAGGTGCAGCCACTCGGCGCCCGAGCGCTGCCAGGCCAGGGCGGCCTCCAGGGGCGAGCCGTAGGAGGTCTCGGTGCCGGACTCGCCGTGCACGAGGCGGACGGCCTGGCCGTCGCGGACGTCTACGGCGGGGAGGAGTTCGAGCTTGGCCATGTCTCTACAGGGTTCCGATCCAGTTGGTGAGCAGCTGCGCTCCGGCGTCGCCGGACTTCTCGGGGTGGAACTGCGTGGCCCACAGGGCGCCGTTCTCCACGGCCGCGACGAAGGGCTTGCCGTGTGTCGACCAGGTGACCTTGGGGGCGGTCATCGCCGGGTTGTGGATCTCCAGCGTCCAGTCGTGGACGGCGTAGGAGTGCACGAAGTAGAAGCGCGCGTCCGCGTCCAGGCCGGCGAACAGCTCGGTGCCCGGCGCCGCGTCCACGGTGTTCCAGCCCATGTGGGGCACGATCGCGGCCTGCAGCGGCTCCACCGAGCCCGGCCACTCGCCGAGGCCCTCGGTCTCGACGCCGTGCTCGATGCCGCGCGCGAACAGGATCTGCATGCCGACGCAGATGCCCATCACGGGGCGTCCGCCGGACAGCCGGCGCTCGATGATCCAGTCGCCGCGGGCCGCGGTCAGCCCCTTCATGCAGGCCTCGAAGGCGCCGACGCCCGGCACCAGCAGGCCGTCGGCGTTCATGGCCCTGTCGAAGTCACGGGTGATCTCGACGTCGGCGCCCGCGCGCGCGAGGGCGCGTTCGGCGGACCTCACATTGCCGAAGCCGTAGTCGAAGACCACGACCTTCTTGGAGTCGGTCAATTCCACACCTCCAGCCTCAGGACGCCCGCGAGGAGACACATCGCGGCGCCTATCGAGAGCAGCACGATGAGGCTCTTGGGCATCTGCTGCTTGGCGAAGGAAATGATGCCGCCGACCAGGAAGAGCCCGACGACGATCAGGATGGTGGACAGCCCGTTCATGGGTTACAGCGCGCCCTTCGTCGAGGGAAGGATGCCGGCCGCGCGCGGGTCGCGCTCGGAGGCGTAGCGCAGGGCCCGCGCCAGCGCCTTGAACTGGCACTCCACGATGTGGTGCGCGTTGCGCCCGTACGGCACGTGCACGTGCAGGGCGATCTGGGCCTGGGCGACGAAGGACTCCAGGATGTGCCGGGTCATCGTGGTGTCGTACTCGCCGATCATCGGCGCCATGTTCTCGGGCTCGGTGTGCACGAGGTAGGGGCGGCCGGACAGGTCGACGGTGACCTGGGCGAGGGACTCGTCCAGCGGGACCGTGCAGTTGCCGAAGCGGTAGATCCCCACCTTGTCGCCGAGGGCCTGCTTGAAGGCGGCGCCCAGCGCGAGGGCGGTGTCCTCGATGGTGTGGTGGGAGTCGATGTGCAGGTCGCCCTCGGTCTTCACGGTCAGGTCGAACAGACCGTGCCGGCCGAGCTGGTCGAGCATGTGGTCGTAGAAGCCGACGCCTGTCGACACATCGACCTTGCCGGCCCCGTCGAGATCGATCTCGACGAGGACCGAGGTCTCCTTCGTCACCCGCTCTATGCGGCCTACGCGGTTCATGCGCTCTGCTCCTTCTTCATTTCACGTACCGCGTCGAGGAACGCGTCGTTCTCATCGGGAGTTCCGGCGGACACCCGCAGCCATCCCGGGATACCGTTGTCCCGGACCAGGACACCCCGGTCGAGGATCTTCTGCCAGGCCTCGTGCGAGTCCTCGAACCGGCCGAACTGCACGAAGTTCGCGTCGGACTCGACGACCGCGTATCCGGCCGCGCCCAGCTCGCTCACCAGCCGGTCCCGCTCCGCCTTCAGCTGCTCGACGTACTTCAGCAGGACGTCCGTGTGCTCCAGGGCGGCCAGCGCGGTCGCCTGGGTGACGGCCGACAGGTGGTACGGCAGCCGTACGAGCTGGACGGCGTCCACGACCGCCGGGTGCGCGGCGAGATAGCCGAGGCGCAGGCCGGCGGCGCCGAAGGCCTTCGACATCGTCCGGGAGACGACGAGATTCGGCCGGCCTTCGAGCAGCGGCAGCAGCGAGTCGCCGTGGCTGAATTCGATGTACGCCTCGTCGACCACGACCATCGACGGCTTCGCCGCCTGCGCGGCCTCGTACAGCGCGAGCACGGTCTCGCGCGGGACCGCGTTGCCCGTGGGGTTGTTGGGCGTGGTGATGAACACGACGTCGGGCCGGTGCTCGGCGATGGCCTTGGCGGCCACCTCGACGTCGATCGTGAAGTCGTCGTTGCGCGGGCCGGAGATCCAGCCCGTGCCGGTGCCGCGGGAGATGAGCCCGTGCATCGAGTACGACGGCTCGAAGCCGATCGCCGTGCGGCCCGGTCCGCCGAAGGTCTGCAGCAGCTGCTGGATGACCTCGTTGGAGCCGTTGGCCGCCCAGACATTGGCGAGGCCGACCTCGTGACCGGACGTGTCCGTCAGGTACTTGGCGAGCTGGGTGCGCAGCTCGACCGCGTCCCGGTCCGGGTAGCGGTTGAGGTTGCGGGCGGCCTCGCGGACGCGCTCGGCGATGCGCTCGACCAGCGGCTCGGGCAGCGGGTAGGGGTTCTCGTTGGTGTTCAGCCGTACGGGGACGTCCAACTGGGGCGCGCCGTAGGGGGACTTGCCGCGCAGCTCGTCCCGTACGGGGAGATCGTCGATGCGTACGTCGCTCACTTGCTCTCCGGTACCTTCCAGCCGAACCTGGCCTTGACCGCCGCGCCGTGCGCCGGCAGGTCCTCCGCCTCCGCCAGCGTGACCACGTGATGCGCGACCTCGGCCAGCGCGTCCTTCGTGTAGTCGACGATGTGGATGCCGCGCAGGAAGGACTGCACGGACAGGCCCGAGGAGTGGCAGGCGCAGCCGCCGGTGGGCAGCACGTGGTTGGAGCCGGCCGCGTAGTCGCCGAGCGAGACCGGCGCCCAGGGGCCGATGAAGATCGCGCCTGCGTTGCGCACCCGGTCGGCCACGGCGGCCGCGTCGGCCGTCTGGATCTCCAGGTGCTCGGCGCCATAGGCGTCGACGACCCGAAGGCCCTCGTCGACGCCGTCGACCAGGACGATCGCGGACTGCCTCCCCTTGAGGGCGGGCACGATCCGGTCGTCGATGTGCTTGGTGGCCGCGACCTGCGGCTCCAGCTCCTTCTCGACCGCGTCCGCGAGCTCGACGGAGTCGGTGACGAGGACGGCGGCGGCCAGCGGGTCGTGCTCGGCCTGGCTGATCAGGTCGGCGGCGACGTGCACCGGATCGGCCGTGGAGTCGGCCAGGATCGCGATCTCGGTCGGGCCCGCCTCGGCGTCGATGCCGATCCTGCCGGTGAAGTAGCGCTTGGCGGCGGCGACCCAGATGTTGCCGGGGCCGGTGACCATGTTGGCGGGCGGGCAGGACTCGGTGCCGTACGCGAACATCGCGACCGCGGTGGCGCCGCCGGCGGCGTATACCTCGTCGACGCCGAGCAGCGCGCACGCGGCGAGGATCGTCGGGTGCGGCAGGCCGCCGGCTGGATCATTTTGAAAAGCGGGGGCCTGGGCCGGAGAGGCGAGCGCGATGGACTCGACGCCGGCCTCCTGGGCGGGCACCACGTTCATGATCACGGAGGACGGGTAGACGGACCGGCCGCCGGGCGCGTACAGCCCGACGCGGTCGACCGGCAGCCACTTTTCGGTCACCGAGCCGCCGGGCACGACCTGGGTCGTGCGGTTCGTACGGCGCTGCTCGCGGTGGACGAGGCGGGCGCGGCGGATGGACTCCTCCAGGGCCGCGCGCACGGCCGGGTCGAGTTCCGCGAGGGCCTTGGTGAGCGCCTCGGCGGGCACCCGTACCCGGTCGAGCCTGACCCCGTCGAACTTCTCCGCGAAGTCGATCAGCGCCGCGTCACCCCGATGATGCACGGCCTCGCAGATCGGACGCACCTTCTCCAGGGCGGCCGAGACGTCGAAGTCGGCTCGGGGCAGCAGGTCGCGCAAGGCGGGGCCCTCGGGGAGGGCGTCGCCGCGCAGATCGATTCGGGAGATCACGGGTGCAATTCTCTCAGACCCTGCTCCGGCGTCGTTCGCGCGTATCAATGGCTGATACAGATCGCCGGCGGAACCCGGAAGATCTTCTTCACGTCTAGCGTTCGGGGCGTCACTCAGCGGGCATGAACGGTTGTACTAAACCCACGAGTAGCTGAGGGGGATGGGCGCAACGTGACCGAACGGGGCGGTCTTCGCGACGGAGACCTGCCGGACGACCTGCCCAGCGACCTGACCGCCGCCGAGCTCGGCATGTGGCAGGCCTTCCGCAACGGCAGCGTGTACGACCTGAGCAGCGGCGACACGGTCGTCGACGACCCGCACGGCGGGCATCCCTGGGGCGCGGACCGGACCGTGCGCGCGCGGATCATCTGCTGGCTGCTGCTGGACGGTCCGCCCGCCCTCGCGGGCCGGGTGTCCTCGCTGAAGCTGGTGGGCGTGCGGATCAGCGACACGATGGACCTGGCGGGCGGCACGGTGGAGCCGTACGTCGAGCTGCGGGGCTGCCGCTTCGACCAGGAGGTCCGGCTGCCGGAGGCCCGCTTCACGACCGTACGGCTGGTGGACTGCGCGGTGCCGCGCCTGGAGGCGGCCCGGGTGCACACCGAGGGCGATCTGCATCTGCCACGCTGCCGGTTCCACAACGGCGTACGGCTCACCGACGCCCACATAGGCACGGACCTGCTGCTCAACCAGGCGATCGTCTACCGCGACCGCAGCGGCCGCTCCATCGCCGCGGACGGCATCAGCGTCGGCCAGGACCTCCAGGCCGAGATGCTGGAGTCGCACGGCGAGCTGAGCCTGCGCGGCGCCAGCATCGGCGTGTCGCTGAGCCTGCGCGGCGCGCGGCTGGTCAACCCGTACACCCGGCTCGCGCTGAACGCGCCCCAGCTGACCGTCGGGCGCACGCTGTACCTGACCCCGGCCGGCGTCGGCAGTCCGCTGCTGAGCGGCCGCACTCCCGCGCGCGGGACCCGGATCCAGCGTTTCGAGTGCCAGGGCGGGGTGCGCCTGGACGACGGGCGGTTCGGGGACGCGGTCGACCTGGAGCGGGCCCGGTTCACCTTCACCGACGAGCAGGAGCTGTCGCTGCGCCGGATCCAGACGCCGGAGCTGCGCTTCCTCGGGGAGCGGCCGGAGCGCGGCGGGGTGGTGCTGTCGGGGGCGCGGACCGTGAACCTGATGGACCGCGCGGACGCCTGGCCGGACCCGGGGCTGCTGCACATGAGCGGCTTCACCTACGAGAATCTCGTGCCGCGCGGCCCGTTCCCGCTGGAGCGGCGGCTGGAGTGGGTGGCCGCCGCGACCGCCGAGTACAACCCGGAGCCGTACGAGCGCCTGGCCTCCGTGCTGCGGGCCGGCGGCGAGGACGAGGACGCGCGCGAGGTGCTGCTCGCCAAGCAGCGCCGCCGCCGCGAGACGCTGCCCCCCGGGGCCAAGGTGTGGGGGTACGTACAGGACTGGATGGTCGCGTACGGATATCGGCCCGGCCGGGCCGCCGTGTGGATGGCGGTGCTGTGGGCGGCGAGCTCGCTGGCCTTCGCCCACGCCGACCATCCGCCGATCAAGCGCGGCGAGCATCCGGCCTGGAACCCGCCGCTGTTCGCCCTCGATCTGCTGCTGCCGGTGATCGACCTGGGCCAGGTCGGGTTCTGGCAGCTGAGCGGGGCCTGGCAGTGGCTGGCCGCCGCGATGATCCTGCTCGGCTGGATCCTGGCGACGACCGTGGCGGCGGGGGCGACGCGCACGCTGCGGCGTAACTGACACACCCAGGTGCTGGGGCCTGCGGGGTCGGTGAGGTCAGTGGGATCACTGCGTCGAAAGTGTCGAAAGTATGGATGTCGGACAGTTGTTGAAGAGTTGACCTTTACCGGTTCTTGACCTCCGCGCGTACAACTTTCGACGTCTTGGCCGTTCCCTCTGGCGCGGCATGACCAGCGGTCTTTCAATGGTCGACACCATGGCTCTGATGCTTCCGTTCGGCCGTGCGTCCCGGACGACAAGGACCGCCGAGCACCTCGTCGCGCTCCCCGCCGACGACGAGGTGCTCCTCGACGCCCCTGACGACCGCCTCGGCCCCGCGCTGGTCGCGGCCGGGAGCGGCGCGTACGAGCCCGCCGCCGCACTGCTCGCCCGTACGAGACAGCAGGCGCAGTGGGAGTACCGCGACCGCTACACGCTGCACCTGGCGGCCTTCGCACGCTCACGCACGGAGTGGCTGGAGACCTGGTACGCGGCCGCCCCGCAGGATCCGGACGCGCTGCTGATCAGGGCCCAGCTCGCGGTGGACCACGCCTGGCGGTCACCGGCGCAGGCCGAGGTGCTGCGCGGGGTGAGCCCGCTGATCACCGCCGCCGCGCGCGCCGACGACCGCGACCCGGTGCCCTGGCGCATCGCCCTGGACCACGCGCGCGGCTCACGCGCCGGGCACACCTACTTCGGGGAGCTGTGGGAGGCGGCGCTGCGCCGCGCTCCGCGCCACTACGGCTGCCATGTGGCGGCCCTGCGCTACCTGGCGTCGTCCTGGCACGGCTCCCACCGCGAGTGCCTGGACTTCGCCGACCGGGCCGCGCAGGACGCCCCGGCCGACTCCCTCGTCCAGGCGCTGCCGACCCGGGCCGTCCTCGCCTACCTGGACGACGACTGCGGTCCGGGCGTGCCGCGCGAGCGGCTGGAGACGGCGGCCGACCGGGCCGTCACGCTGTCCGCCCGGTTCCCCGCGGCCGACCTGTGGCCTGCCGCGATCCGCAACAAGCTGACGTATGTGCTGGTACGGCTGGGCCGCTGGGAGGACGCCCTGGAGCAATTGCGGCTGATCGGGCCGTACGCCACCTCCTTCCCGTGGAGCAGGCTCTCGGAGGATCCGCTGGACCGGTTCCTGAAGATGCGCGAGGAAGTTCGGCTGCAGGCGGCCACCGACACCGAGGGCAGCGCGCGCGGCGGACATCCACGGAGTGGGCGCGGCGGACGCGTTCACTCCGGCGACCATTAGGCTTTGGCGCCGTGACCGTCCGCCTTCCGCTGTTTCCCCTGAACTCGGTGCTGTTCCCGGGACTCGTGCTGCCGCTCAACGTGTTCGAGGAGCGGTATCGCGCCATGATGCGCGAGCTGCTGAAGACCCCCGAGGAGGAGCCGCGCCGATTCGCCGTCGTGACGATCCGCGACGGCCACGAGGTGGCCCAGAGTGCTCCCGGCATGCCCGACCCCACGGCCCTGCCCGAGCGCGGGCCCACCGCGGGCTTCGGCCCCGACCCGGTCAAGGCCTTCCACGGGGTGGGCTGTGTGGCGGACGCGGCGACGATCCGGGAGCGGGAGGACGGCTCCTTCGAGGTGCTGGCGACGGGCACGACGCGGGTGCGCCTGGTGTCGGTGGACGCCTCGGGCCCGTTCCTGACGGCGGAGCTGGAGGAGCTGCCGGAGGAGCCGGGCGACGAGGCGGGTGCGCTGGCCGAGGGCGTGCTACGCGCGTTCCGGCAGTACCAGAAGCGTCTGGCCGGCGCCCGTGAACGTTCCCTGTCCACGACGACCGAACTGCCCGACCAGCCCTCGGTGGTCTCCTACCTGGTGGCGGCCGCGATGATGCTGGACACCCCGACGAAGCAGCGTCTGCTCCAGTCCCCGGACACCGCGTCCCGGCTGCGCGACGAGCTGAAACTCCTTCGCACCGAGACCTCGATCATCCGTACGCTGCCGTCGCTGCCGTCGTCCGACCTGACGCGCGGCCCGACAAGTCTCAACTGACGTACGACCTCTGGGGAACCGGCCACCATGGCGAAGAAGTCCAAGAAGAACCAGCAGCAAGGAGCCGGGGCGGGCGGCACTCCCGCCACCGTGGCCCTCACGGCCGCGGGTGTCGCCTACACCGTCCACTCCTACGACCACGACCCCGCCCACCCCTCGTACGGCGAGGAGGCGGCGGAGGCGATGGGAGTGTCCCCCGACCGGGTCTTCAAGACGCTGGTGGCG
The DNA here is from genome assembly GCF_045039535.1 of Streptomyces sp. NBC_01092. NCBI lineage: Bacteria > Bacillati > Actinomycetota > Actinomycetes > Kitasatosporales > Streptomycetaceae > Streptomyces > Streptomyces sp. NBC_01092. The sequence continues at coordinate 2,978,957 of NZ_CP108659.1, forward strand.
GACGTGGACGGCAGCCTGACGGTGGCGGTGGTCCCGGTGGCGGGCCAGCTGGACCTCAAGTCCCTGGCGTCGGCGGTCGGCGGCAAGCGCGCGGCGATGGCCGACCCGGCCATGGCGGAACGCACCACGGGCTATGTGCGCGGCGGCATCTCCCCCCTGGGCCAGCGCAAGAAGCTCCGCACGGTCCTGGACGACTCCGCCCGCGCCCACGCCACGATCTGCGTCTCGGCGGGCCGTCGCGGCCTGGAGGTCGAGCTCTCCCCCGGGGACCTCGCCGAGCTCACGGAAGCGGTCCTCGCGCCCATCGGGCGTGCGTGACCCCTCGACGGCGGGGGTGTCCTCGGTTAAGTACGAGGGACATGTCGAAGAAAACGCGGAAACGCAAGTGGCGCATCAAGAAGGGCCGCTCGAACCACGGACGCCGCCCGGCATGACGATCCATCGCTCCAGGGGGCCGAGCCCCCTGGGCGTTCCGCGGCTTCAGGCCTGCGGCGCCCCGTACGGGTCCTTCGGCTGCCCCTGCGGCGGGTGCTGCTGATACGGGTCCGCGTCCCGGGGCCCGAACAGCGCCGTCAGCCCGAGGTGGACGACCAGCGCGGCCAGCGGCCAGGCCAGCAGCGCGCCCTTGGCGCCCAGCTTCAGCGGCGCCGAGAAGGCGACTCCCTTACCCGCTTCCTTCGCGTGGGCGATCACATCCTGCGTGGGCCCGAGCCGCACACCGAGCCACCAGGCCAGCAGCGCCCCGAGGAATCCTCCGACGGCCAGCCCGATCACCAACGGCACACCCCCGCGCCGCCGCCAGAGAAAGACGGCGAGCGCACTGACCAGGCCGAACGCGAGCGCGAGCAGAGTGAACGTTCCGTCCACCCCGATGGCCTGCTCCCCCTCGGAATCCTTGAAGTAGACGACCCAGCCGTTGTCGACGACGTCCCCGACCAGCGGCACGCTCGGCGCCAGCCGCCACCACAGCACTCCGAGCAGCGCGCCGAAGAGCGCCACCACCACCGTGACGATCGCGGCCTCTCGCAGCTCGGTCTTCATTCCGGGACCGTCCTGTTCGTACGAGCCATATATGCCGTACGGGCCGGGAGCGCCGGGGTGGCCGGGTATCCCGCCCGGGGCACCGGATATGACGTCATGCGGCGGCACGGCGGCCGCGTGCCGGGCAGCGGGCTGCTGCCACCCCCCGTTCGGGGACGGTTCACGTGGCGGCGGTGGAGGAGTCAGCGGAGCGGTCACCCTGCCATCGTGCCAGGCCGACCTGTGCGGCGCGTCACCGGACGGCCGCCCGACGGTACGCCCAGGTGGCGACGGCCAGCGAGACGACGCCGACGACCCCGCACACGGCCAGGTCAGCGAGCACGAACGCCCAGTCGGGCCGCTCCCCGAAGGTCCGCGCGAAGGCCTCGACGCCGTACGTCGAGGGGAGCAGGTCCCGTGCGAGGCGCACCGCCTCCGGCATCCGGTCGGCGGGCAGCACACCCAGCAGCAGCGCCGCCGACATGCCCAGCTGGCCGAGCAGTGTGGCCAGTTCGGGGCGCGGCGCGAGCAGTCCGAGCGCCGCCCCGAGTCCGGCGAGCGCGGCACCGGCCAGCGGGATCACCGCGATGAGCACCCACAGATGCGCCATCGGCAGTCCGAACAGCACGCATCCGAAGACGGCGGTCACCACGGTCCCGGGCACGGTGAAGGACGCGTACGCCCCCGCCGCCCCCAGCACCACCGCGGCGGGCGGCACCGGCAGCGTGGCGTAGTGGTCGAGCCCGCCGCTGGCCCGCAACTGCCCGAAGTACTGCGCGAGCAGGTTCAGCGCGACGAAGGCCACGACGAGCACCGCCGACCCGGCGACCACGGCCTGCGCCTCGGCCCCGCCGTCCACGACCCCGCGCATCAGGATCATGATCCCGATCGACTGGAAGGTCGCCACGAACAGCAGCGGAATACGCGCGACCCGCGCCCGGGACAGCTGCGCCCGGTACACGGCGCACAGCGCCGGCCACATCCGCGCACGCGGCCCGAGCTCGGCCGCGGCCCGGCCGGCCGTTTCGTCCACGGCCAGGGCGCTGCCCGGCAGAACCTCGGCGGGTACGACACTCACGTGGCGCTGCTCCCTTTCGCACTGGGGATCACTCGGGAGGTGGCCCTGTTCCGTACGGCGTTCTGTACGGCGTTCTGTACGGATACGACGGTCTGCGTGCTCACGCTTTCACCAACCCCTGCTGCGCGGCCCCGCCCAGCGACAGATAGACGTCCTCCAGGCTCGGCGTGGCGAGCGTGAAGTCGTCCAGCGCGGCGAAGGCGGCCCCGCCGGTGACGGTGGCGACGACCGCGCGGGCCTCCTCGGGGGCTAGCCGCAGCGTCCAGCGGCGCCCGGACTCCACGACCCGGTCCTGGAGCGCGGCGACCTCGGGCACGTCCAGGGGCGCCCGGTCCCGCCACAGCAGTTCGACCCGCACCTCGCCCGCGACCCGTTCCTTGAGCCCGGACGGCGTGTCACAGGCGATCACACGGCCCCGGTCGAGGACCGCGACCCGGTCGAGCACGGTCTCGGCCTCGATGACGTTGTGGGTGACGAGCAGCACGGTCGTCCCGTGCTCGGCGCGTCGCCGGTCCACGGCCGACCAGACGGCCCGCCGGGCCACCGGGTCCATCGCGGTGGTCGGCTCGTCGAGCACGAGCAGCGGCCGCTCCCCCACCAGCGCGGCGGCGAAACAGGCCAGCCGGCGCTGCCCGCCGGAGAGCTTCCTGATCGGCCGCCCGGCGAGCGGACCGAGGCCCAGCTCGTCGAGCACGGCGTCCCGCTCGGCCCGCGCCTGGCGCACGTCCAGGCCGCGCAGCCGCCCGGTCGTCTCGGCGGCGAGCGACACGGTCAGGTCGTCGAGGGCGGTCGACTCCTGGCCGAGGTAGGCGAGAATGCGGGCGGCCCGCTCGGGGTGGCGCACGATGTCGTGCCCGAGGATCTCGACGCTGCCGGTGTCGGGCCGCATCAGCCCGGTGAGCTGGCGCACGAGGGTGGTCTTGCCGGCCCCGTTGGGTCCGAGCAGTCCGAAGATCTCGCCGCGCCGGATGTCCAGCCGTACGTCGTCGGTGGCCCGCACCTCGTCGGTCGCGGGCACTCCGCGCCGTCCGCGCACCGCCGGATAGGTCTTGGTCAGCCCGCGCACGGCACACACGACGTCACCACCGTGCCGAAATACCTGTGCCGCGCGCGTACTCACAAGGGACGAGACTACGGGGTCGGGACCCCTGCTCCGCTCCCGGGGCGGCCGGTTGTCACAAATCGCCTGCTCGCCGCCCGAAATCCGCCGGCCGCCATAAATCCGCCGCAACGGCGCTCAACCCCTACGGCACGGTCCGGCGGATCCTGATGGACCGACCCACGGGTCACTCGCCGGCCGGCGCATGCTCCGCGGCCGTCCGCACATCGATCTCCCGCCAGAACCCGGCCCGAATCGCATACCGATCATGCTCGTCGATCTGGTCGTCCTTGTGGGCGAGCAGCCCGAAGCGGGCCGCGTACCGGAGCAGCTCGCCGTCGATCCGGTGCGGAATGCGCGGATACATCCCGGACAGCCGCTGGAGATGGCTCTGGTCCCCCAGCCGCCCCATCCACCGCCGGGCGAAGACCTGCCCCACCTCGTACGGATCGCCGCCGACCGTGGTGATGTCCTCCTCCCGGTCGGCCCACCGCTGTTCCGCCGTGGTCAGCTGGGCCAGCGTCGGCATGGACGCGGCCTCGGCCGTCTCCGCCGTGCCCCCGGGCCGGTCGACCCATCCCTTGTCGGAGGACCAGCGCAATGTCGCGCTCGTCGGGTGCTGGGCGGGCTGGACCCCGGGCGCGCGCAGGGCGGCGAGGTCCTTCGGGGTGGGCACGCCCTTGGGGGCAGGCACCCGCTCCTGTGTGCCGTTCTCCGAGGCGGTGGCCGGTGCGGCGTGTTCGCCCTCCACGGTGCGCCGCTCGGTCGCGGCGCCGAGCGCGGAGTCGGGCAGCGGGGCGGACAGGATCGCGGCGATCTCGGGCCGGGGCACGGGCGGCGGTGCGCACACGCCGGTGAGCTCCTTGGCGCGTACGGCCTTGGTGATCCACGTACGGTCCAGCACGCGCCGTTCGTCGGCCTCGGCGACGAGATCCTCGGACTGGTTGTAATCGCCGTCGGCGGCCTGCACGGCCCACAGGTGGACGGCGACGCCGTGCTCCTTGGCGGCCATCATGCCCGGCAGCAGATCGCCGTCCCCGGTCACCAGCACCACGTCGGAGCAGGCGCGGTTGCGGGCCAGCTCGGTGAGCTCGGCGTGCATCGCGGCGTCCACGCCCTTCTGCGCCCAGCGGCCGTCGCTGCGGGTCAGGGCGCCGAGCCGGACGGTCACCCGGGGCATCACGCGCAGTCTGCGGTGTTCGGGCTGGGGGACGCGGTCGGGGGCGCCGTCGAACCAGTAGATGCGCAGCAACGGCTGCTGGGTGTCGGACTCGGCGCGTTCACGCAGCCCCTGGATGAGGGCGGCATGGTCGACGGTGATCCGGGACCGGGAGGGTTCCCCGGCGAGCAGGCTGGCGGCGGCCCCCAGCAGATACCCGGCGTCCACCAGGACGATGCAGCGGTCCACACGACTCACCCTCTTCCCGGGAGGTTTGCTTCGGGCTTCCTTCGAGTCTGCCCGACCGCGCGGGGGTTAACGGGCCGAACTCGATCTTCGGCGTGGCGTTTCGAGGCATGGGATCCACGGAGCGCCATGCCTCACGCCCCGACAACCGCTGTCACGCACGGTAATTATCCGAAATGCGTTCTTTGTCAGCCTATGTGAATCTGGTCGCGGCCCTGGCCCCTAGTTCCCCACAGGAGGCAGATCACCATGGCCAAGAACAAGAAGCAGGACCGGAAGCAGCCGCAGTCCGAGCGTGGTCAACAGCAGGCCCAGCAGTCCGCGATCGAGTCGCAGACCGAGCAGCGCGCCACGCAGGTCACCCCCGGCGACATGGCCCGCAAGGGGCGCCAGAAGCGCTTCGGTCACAACTGACATCTGCATATCGGGTTGTTGAGACCCAGGCACACACAGAAGGGCGCGTCCCCCGCGGGACGCGCCCCTCTCACGTTCTGCTCGCCGTCGCGGCTCAGCCCGCCAGGCAGGACGGCCCGAGCAGCACCTTCAGGTCTCCGAACAGCGCCGGGTCGGGCTTCACGCGGTGCCGGTCCAGCCGCAGCACCGTCGTCCTGGTCGGGCCCTGGAGCTTGATGCGGACCTCGCTGTCGCCCTTGTGATGGCTGAGGATCTCGCCGAGGCGGTTGATCATCGGCGGGGTGACCCTGGTGGCCGGGATGGTGAGGATCACGGGCGCGTTGGTGCCCGCGTTGGACAGGTCGGGGACCTGGAGTTCCATCGCGACCAGCCGCGGCACGTCCTCGCGCTTGTCGAGGCGGCCCTTGACGAACACGACGGCGTCCTCGACGAGTTGGGTCGACACGAGCTGGTACGTCGCCGGGAAGAACATGCACTCGATGGAGCCGGCGAGGTCCTCGACGGTGGCGATGGCCCAGGCGTTGCCCTGCTTGGTCATCTTCCGCTGCAGGCCCGAGATGATGCCGCCGATGGTGACGACCGCGCCGTCCGCGTGCTCACCGCCGGTGAGCTGGGCGATGCCCGCGTCGGCCTTGTCGGACAGCACGTGCTCCAGGCCGAAGAGGGGGTGGTCGGAGACGTACAGACCGAGCATCTCCCGCTCCTGGGCGAGCAGATAGGTCTTGTCCCACTCGTCCTCGGTGAAGACGACGTCGAGTCCGAAGCCGGGCTCGTTGCTCTCCTCCTCGCCCATGCCGCCGAAGAGGTCGAACTGGCCCTCGGCCTCCTTGCGCTTGACCGCGACCACGTTGTCGATCATCGGCTCGAAGTGGGCGGTGAGGCCCTTGCGGGTGTGGCCCAGGCTGTCGAACGCGCCCGCCTTGATCAGCGACTCCGTGGTCCGCTTGTTGCACGCGGTCGCGTCGACCTTGTCGAGGTAGTCGGGGAAGGAGCCGTACTTGCCCTTGGCTTTGCGGCTCTTGATGATCGACTCGACCACGTTCGTGCCGACGTTGCGCACGGCCTCCAGGCCGAAGAGGATCACGTCGTCGCCCTGGGCGGCGAAGTTGTGCACCGACTCGTTGACGTTCGGCGGGAGCACCTTGATGCCCATGCGCCGGCACTCGTTCAGATAGACGGCCGACTTGTCCTTGTCGTCCTTGACCGAGGTCAGCAGCGCCGCCATGTACTCGGCGGGGTGGTTCGCCTTCAGGAACGCGGTCCAGTACGAGACCAGTCCGTACGCGGCGGAGTGCGCCTTGTTGAACGCGTAGCCGGCGAAGGGGACCAGCACGTCCCACAGGGCCTGGATGGCTTCGTCGCTGTAACCCTTGTCGCGGGCGCCCTTCTGGAAGAGGACGAAGTTCTTCGCCAGCTCGTCGGGCTTCTTCTTGCCCATGACTCGGCGGAGGATGTCGGCCTCGCCGAGCGAGTAGCCCGCGATGATCTGCGCGGCCTTCTGCACCTGCTCCTGGTAGACGATCAGGCCGTAGGTGACCGCCAGAACCTCTTCGAGGGGCTCCTCCAGCTCCTTGTGGATCGGGGTGATCTCCTGGAGCTTGTTCTTGCGCAAGGCGTAGTTGGTGTGCGAGTCCATGCCCATCGGGCCGGGACGGTAGAGCGCGGAGACGGCGGAGATGTCTTCGAAGTTGTCGGGCTTCATCAGACGCAGCAGCGAGCGCATGGGGCCGCCGTCGAACTGGAAGACGCCCAGGGTGTCGCCGCGCTGGAGCAGGTCGAAGGTCGTGGGGTCGTCCAGCGGGAGGCTGAGGAGATCGATGTCGATCCCCTTGTTGGACTTCACCATCTTGACGGCGTCGTCCATGATCGTCAGGTTGCGCAGGCCCAGGAAGTCCATCTTCAGCAGGCCGAGCGACTCACAGCTCGGGTAGTCCCACTGCGTGATGGTCACGCCGTCGGTGTGCCGCACCCAGACCGGGACGTGCTCGGTGATGGTCTCGCTGGACATGATCACGCCGGCCGCGTGCACACCCATCTGCCGGACCAGGCCCTCGACGCCCTTGGCGGTGTCGATGACCTTCTTCACATCCGGTTCGTTCTCGTACATCGCCCGGATCTCGCCCGCCTCGCTGTAGCGGGGGTGCGAGGGGTCGGTGATGCCGTTCAGGTCGATGCCCTTGCCGAGGACGTCGGCGGGCATGGCCTTGGTGAGACGGTCACCCATCGCGTACGGGTAGCCCAGCACGCGCGCGGAGTCCTTGATCGCGTTCTTGGCCTTGATCTTGCCGTAGGTGCCGATCATCGCGACCTTGTCGGCGCCGTACTTCTCCGTCACGTACCTGATCACCTCGACGCGCCGACGCTCGTCGAAGTCGATGTCGACATCGGGCATCGAGATGCGCTCGGGGTTGAGGAACCGCTCGAAGATCAGACCGTGCGGGATCGGGTCGAGGTCGGTGATGCCCATGGCGTACGCGACGATCGAACCGGCCGCGGAGCCTCGGCCGGGGCCGACCGCGATGCCGTTGTTCTTGGCCCACATGATGAAGTCGGCGACGACGAGGAAGTAGCCGGGGAAGCCCATCGAGATGATGACGTCCATCTCGTACTCGGCCTGCTTCTGGCGGTCGTCGGGGATGCCGCCGGGGAAGCGGCGCTCCATGCCGCGGCGGACCTCCTCCTTGAACCAGGTGACCTCGGTGTAGCCCTCGGGGATGTCGAACTTCGGCATCAGGTTCCGGGACTCGAACATGCCGTCGGTGTCGACCATCTCGGCGATCAGGAGCGTGTTGGCGCAGCCCTCCTGCCAGGCGTCCGAGGAGTCGATGGCGTACATCTCGTCCGTGGTCTTCAGGTAGTAACCGGTGCCGTCGAACCTGAAGCGGTCCGGGTCGGAGAGGTTCTTGCCGGTCTGGATGCACAGCAGGGCGTCGTGGGCGGTCGCCTCGTGCGCGTACGTGTAGTGCGAGTCGTTGGTGACCAGCGGGGGGATGCCGAGCTTCTTGCCGATCTCCAGCAGGCCGTCGCGGACCCGGTGCTCGATCTCGATGCCGTGGTCCATCAGCTCCAGGAAGTAGCGGTCCTTGCCGAAGATGTCCTGGTAGTCGGCGGCCGCCTTCAGTGCCTCGTCGTACTGGCCGAGGCGCAGCCTGGTCTGGAGCTCGCCGGAGGGGCAGCCGGTGGAGGCCACGATCCCCTCGGACCACTGGGCGATGGTCTCCTTGTCCATCCGGGGCCACTTCTGGAGCCAGCCCTCGGCGTAGGCGTCCGAGGACAGCCGGAAGATGTTGTGCAGGCCCGTCTTGTTGACGGCCCACATCGTCTTGTGGGTGTAACCACCGGAACCGGAGACGTCGTCGCGCTTCTGGTGCGGCTGGCCCCACTGGATCTTGCGCTTGTTGCGCCGGGACTCGGGGGCGACATACGCCTCGATCCCGATGATCGGGGTGATTCCGGCCTTCTTCGCGGTGTGGAAGAAGTCGTACGCCCCGTGGAGGTTGCCGTGGTCGGACATGGCGATGTGCGTCATGCCCATCTCATTGCACGCGTCGAACATGTCCTTCAGCCGCGCGGCACCGTCCAGCAGTGAGTACTGGGTGTGGACGTGCAGGTGCGTGAACGGCGGCTTTGACACGGCTTGGCCTCCATGGAAAACGCTCGGTGACAGGCGGACGGACACTTCTGGGGACAGCGTCGAAGTCTATGCCTCGGGACTGACACTCGCGGGGCTCCCCCGCGTACCTTCACAGCGAGGGTCGCGGGCACTTTCCCGTGGGCCCGCCCGTTGGATACGACAGAAACGCTGTCGTACACATGCACCAGGAGGCACCCAGCGATGTCGGTCCCCCAGCTCAACGACGAGCAGCGCGGCGACGAGATCCTCGCCGTCTTCGACACCGCCTTCGGCGAGCTCCTGGCCGCCGATCCGGCCGCGTTCCGCGTGAAGTTCCGGAAGATGGCGGCCTCGGCCTTCGCGTTCTACCGCGGCACGGCGTGCCTCTTCTGCAACGACCTGGATGCCGAGAAGCGCGGCGGCCCGTACCTGGACGAGCGCACCTCGCGCGTGTGGATCCACGGCGACCTGCACGCGGAGAACTTCGGCACGTACATGGACGCCAACGGCCGGCTGATCTTCAACGTCAACGACTTCGACGAGGCCTACGTCGGCCCCTTCACCTGGGACCTGAGGCGCTTCTCCGCCTCGATCGCCCTCATCGGGTACGCCAAGGCGTTCGGCGACGACCAGATCAGCGAGCTGGTGCGGATCTACGCGGGCGCCTACCGCGAGCGCGTGCACGCCCTGGCGACCGGCGCCAAGAGCGACGAGGTGCCGCCCTTCACGCTGGACACCGCCCAGGGCCCGCTCCTGGACGCGCTGCGCGACGCCCGCGCGCTGACCCGCTTCGGGCTGCTGGACTCCATGACGGAGATCCGCGACTTCGAGCGCCGCTTCGCCCCCGGCGGCGGCTCCATCGAGCTGGACGCGGCCACCCGCTACAAGGTGCTCGCCGCCTTCGACGGCTACCTGGAGACGCTGCCGGACGCGTCCCTGGCCCGCCCCGACTCCTACCGGGTCAAGGACGTCGTCGGCCGCCGCGGCATCGGCATCGGCTCGGCCGGGCTGCCGTCGTACAACATCCTGCTGGAGGGCCACACCGACGCCCTCGAGAACGACGTCGTGATCTACATCAAGCAGGCCCAGACCCCGGCCGTCTCCCGGCACATCACGGACCAGGCGCTGCGCGACTACTTCCAGCACGAGGGCCACCGCACGGTGATCTCCCAGCGCGCCCTCCAGGCGCACGCCGACCCGTGGCTGGGCTGGACCGAGCTGGACGGCGCGGGCCAGCTGGTCGCCGAGGTCTCGCCGTACGCGGTCGACCTGGACTGGGGCGACATCGACGACCCGGAGGAGATCGCGTCGGTCGTCGCCGACCTCGGCCGGGCCACGGCCACGATGCACGCAGCGGCGGACGACACCTCCGGCGAGTCGCTGGTGCCGTTCTCCACCGAGCGCGCCATCGACGCGGCCATCGCGGCCGACGAGGACGGCTTCGCGGAGCTCCTGGTCGACTTCGCGCACGGCTATGGCGCACGCGCGCGGGCCGACCACCAGATCTTCGTGGACCTGTTCCGCAACGGCCGGATCCCGGGTCTGTGACCGAGGGCCGCTGACCTTTAGGGGTCCTTTACAGGACCACGTGACACACTCTCCTCCGCTATGGACATATCCGGGACCCAGCTGCGAGCCGTACGCGCGGCGCTGTTCACGTCACTCGTGGTGACGCTGAGCACCGCGTCGCACGTACTGCTGTCCCGGGCGCCCCTGCCGCTGAACACGGTGGCCCTGCTCACGGCCGCCGTGTTCGTCATCGCCTACGCGCTGGCCGGCCGCGAGCGGACCTTCGGTCGGATCGCGGTACTCCTGATCCCGCTGGAGCTGGCCGCCGACACGATCCTGACGACCGGCCAGCACGTCTGTTACGGCAGAGCGGGCGGCCCGGTCGCCGGCCCGCTGGCGTCGGTCGGCTGGGACGTCCTCTGCGGCGACGGCACCCAGGTCGGCACACCGCTGGCCCAGGTCACGGGCACCGACCCCAACCGTTTGGGCGGTCTGCTCGCGCACGTCGACCCGGCCACCGCCTGGCTTCTGCTCGGCGCCCACATCGGCGTCGGCCTCCTCGCCGCCGCCTGGCTGCGCCGCGGCGAGCGGGCCCTGGCCCAGCTGCTGAGCGCGGTCGCGGCGACGACGTTCCGGCCGCTGCTCATGGCGGTCGCCGCGGTGACGGTCCCCATGACCGCCCCGGCCCGCCGCCTGCCGCGCCCCACCGGCCGTGCGGCCACCACCCGCAGCCGCCTCCTCGTGCACTCCCTGGGACGACGTGGACCGCCGTGCTCGCCCGCCTTCACCTGCGCGTGAACAGCATCTGAGCACCACAGCCCACCCATACGTATCCCGCACACGACGTGTGCGTGTCCCCATGGAGATCACCAACATGAGCAAGCGGAACACCCAGGCCGCGAAGACGGCGGCCCGAGAGCGCCTGCGCATCGAGCGCGAGCGCGAGGCGAAGCGGGCGAAGATCAAGCGCCAGCTGATCGTCGCCGGCTCCATCGTGGGCGTCCTCGCGATAGCGGGCGGCATCAGCTATGCGGTCATGCAGGGCAACAAGCCCGGCTACTGGGAGGCCGCGAAGGACGACAAGCTGGTCAAGCCGGCCAACACCACGGGCAAGAACGGCACGACCGTCGTCATCGGCGAGGACAGCGCCAAGAAGACCCTTGTGATGTACGAGGACCCGCGCTGCCCGGTCTGCGCCACGTTCGAGCAGACCGTCGGCTCGACCATCGACAAGGACGTCAAGGACGGCAAGTTCAAGGTCCAGTACGTCGGTGCGACCTTCCTCGACAACGGCCTGAGTGGTGAGGGCTCCAAGAACGCCCTCAGCTCCCTCGGTGCCGCGCTGAACGTCAGCCCCGAGGCGTTCCTCCAGTACAAGGCCGCGATGTACTCGGCCAAGTGGCACCCCGAGGAGTCCGACGACAAGCTCAAGGACGACGCCTACCTGATCAAGATCGCGGACACGGTCGACGCCCTGAAGAACAACAAGGAGTTCCAGAACGCCGTGAAGAACGGCACCTACGACAAGTGGGCGCTGGAGATGTCGGCGACGTTCGACGACAGCGGCGTACAGGGCACCCCGACTCTGAAGATGGATGGCAAGACACTGACCGGCGCCGACGGGAAGAACGCGCCGATGACGGTGACCGACTTCAACAAGGCGATCGAGACGGCCCTCAAGGGCTGAACCGAACCTTCAGGGGAAGAGCGGGCGAACTTTTGTGAGTTCGCCCGCTCTTGTTCATACCAGTCAGTAACCTGATCGGCTGTGACCAGTCGATACAGATCACCAGAGCAGCACAACTCCCTCGCCCCTCGCCGCCGTACGGTCGTCAAGGCCGCGGCGGCGACGGCTGTCCTGGCCGGGCCGCTCGCCGCCGCGCTGCCCGCCGGCGCCGCCGAAGCGGGCCCCGCCTTTCTGCACGGCGTCGCCTCGGGTGACCCCCTGCCCGACGGCGTTCTGCTGTGGACCCGGGTGACGCCGACCGCCGAGGCGACGCCCGGCTCCGGCATCGGGCGTCCCACCGAGGTCAGCTGGGTCGTCGCCCGGGACAAGGCGCTGACGAGCATCGTCGCCAAGGGCTCGACCACCGCGACCGCCGCCTCCGACCACACCGTCAAGGCGGACATACGAGGCCTGGAACCGGCCACCGACTACTGGTTCCGCTTCTCGGCCGGCGGCACGGACTCCCCGGTGGCGCGCACCCGCACCGCGCCGGCGGCGAGCGCCTCCGTCTCCGGCCTGCGCTTCGGCGTGGTCTCCTGCGCCAACTGGGAGGCCGGCTACTTCGCGTCGTACCGCCACCTCGCCGCCCGCAGCGACCTGGACGCGTGGCTGCACCTCGGCGACTACATCTACGAGTACGGCACCGGCCAGTACGGCACGCGCGGCACCGTCGTACGAAAGACCGAGCCTGCCAACGAAATCCTCACGCTCGCCGACTACCGCGGCCGGCACGGCAAGTACAAGACGGACGTCGATCTCCAGGCCCTGCACGCGAAGGCGCCCGTCATCGCGATCTGGGACGACCACGAGATGGCCAACGACGCCTGGGCGGGCGGCGCCGAGAACCACACCGAGGGCACCGAGGGCGGCTGGGCCGCGCGTCAGGCCGCCGCCAAGCAGGCCTACTTCGAGTGGATGCCGGTGCGCCCGGCCATCGCGGGCACCACCTACCGGCGCTTGCGCTTCGGCAAGCTCGCCGACCTGTCCCTGCTGGACCTGCGTTCCTTCCGCTCGGAGCAGGTCAAGGTCGGCAACGGCGACGTCGACGACCCGGACCGCACGCTCACCGGCCGCGCCCAACTGGACTGGCTGAAGGCGGGCCTGAAGTCCTCCGACACCACCTGGCGGCTGGTCGGCAACTCGGTGATGATCTCGCCGTTCGCCATCGGCTCCCTCTCCGCGGACCTGCTCAAACCGCTGGCCAAGCTGCTGGGCCTGCCGCAGGAGGGCCTCGCGCTCAACACCGACCAGTGGGACGGCTACACGGACGACCGCCGCGAGCTGCTCGCCCACCTGCGCTCGAACGCGATCCGCAACACCGTGTTCCTGACCGGCGACATCCACATGGCGTGGGCCAACGACGTGCCGGTCGACGCCGGTACCTACCCGCTGTCCGCCTCCGCCGCCACCGAGTTCGTCGTCACGTCGGTCACCTCCGACAACCTCGACGACATCGTGAAGCTCCCCGAGGGCACCGTCTCCGCACTCGCCTCGCCGCTCATCCGAGCCGCCAACCGGCACGTCCACTGGGTCGACACCGACCGCCACGGCTACGGCGTCCTGGACATCACGGCCGACCGCGCGCAGATGGACTACTACGTCCTGTCCGACAAGACGAAGCAGGACTCCGGCGCTTCGTGGGCACGTTCGTACCGCACGCGCAACGGGACACAGAAGGTGGAGCGGACGTACGACCCTGTGTAATGACTGTGCCTTAGGGGCGATTTTCGGCCACCCCTGGCCCATATGGGGACCGTTAACCGGAGATCACATCGCTACGGCGGGTGGTGCGCGCCAGGGTCCGAATCCGGACACACCACCCGCCCGGGCGGCGGAAACCGTTACGCCGCGATCTCACACTCCGGACGGTTGATCATTCACTTACTCCAATCATCCCCGTTTGCCGGGTAATTGATTGGGCCTGATCGATTCTCTTCGGACATGGGCATGTCCACGTAACCTCCGGGCGATGGCCAGGAAGACCCCTGCGCCTTCCTCCCCAACGCATCAGCTAGGAGTCAGCATGCGTGCGCTTGCCCGGATATCCCCCCATACGCGCAGACGTGTTCTTGCCACGACAGCGGTGGCCGGAACCTTGATGCTCACTCCTCTGTCGGCACCCACCACGGTCGCTGCGGCCCAGGCTCCGGCCGCCGACTGCGCCGAGGAGGCCGGCCACTCCGCAGCCCGCGAGGCCCACCCCGGACACGGTGGCGAGGCCGTCGCCGAACCCAACGAGGTCAGCGCGGCCAAGGCCCAGGCGATGGACGCCGATCTGAAGAAGAAGCTCGACAAGCTGCCCGCCACCGGCAGCCGTAGCCTCGCCGCGGCCGCCTCGACCACCATCCCGGTCTACTTCCACGTCATCCACGACGGCGCGACCGGGCAGCTCGGCTCCGCCGACGTCAACGCCCAGATGAGCGTCCTGAACTCGGCCTACGTCGGCCAGGGCACCGGAAACGTCGACTCCGGCTACCAGTTCACGCTGGCCGGCACCGACTACACGGACAACGCGGCCTGGTACAACGTCGGTTACGGCTCGGCGGAGGAGAAGGCGATGAAGTCCGCCCTGCGCAGGGGCGGCGCGAACGCGCTCAACGTCTACACCGCCAACCTCGGCGACGGTCTCCTCGGCTGGGCGACCTTCCCCAGCTCCTACAAGTCGAGCCCGTCCATGGACGGCGTGGTCCTGCTCGACGCCTCACTGCCGGGCGGCTCGGCCACCCACTACGACGAGGGCGACACCGCGACCCACGAGGTCGGCCACTGGATGGGCCTCTACCACACCTTCCAGGGCGGCTGTAACGGCAACGGCGACTACGTCGACGACACTCCGGCCGAGAAGAGCGCCGCGTACGAGTGCCCGGAGGGACGGGACACCTGCACCCGCAAGGCGGGCGTGGACCCGATCCACAACTTCATGGACTACACGTACGACGACTGCATGTACCAGTTCACCGCGGGCCAGGTGACGCGCATGCAGCAGAGCTGGGCGGCGTACCGGGCGGCCGGCTGAGCCTAGAGGGACTCCAGGAAGCCGAGCGCCACCCGCCAGGTGGCCTCGGCGGCCTCCTCGTCGTAGTCCGGCAGGTCGGGATCGGTGTAGAGGTGGCCCGCCCCGGCGTATCTGTACACCTCGACATCGGCGCCCGCTCGGCCCATCTGGAGATACCAGGCGCTCAGCCAGTCGTCCGTCTCGAACGGGTCCGGCTCGGCGACATGCAGCTGCACCGGCAGATCGTCCACCGAGGCGTTCGCCGCGATGTCCGACGTGCCGTGCACCAGCAGCAGTCCGCGCGCCTTCTCGTCACCGAGGCCGAGGGTCTGGGCGACGGAGGCGCCGAGCGAGAACCCGGCGTAGACCAGCCCACGCTCCGAGTAGGGCGCGGCGGCGAGCACGGCCCGCTTCAGCAACTCGTCCTTGCCGACCGAGTCGTTGAACGCCATGCCCTCCTCGACCGTCTCGAACGTGCGCCCCTCGAAGAGGTCCGGCGTCCACACCTCGTGTCCGGCGGCGCGCAGCCGGTCCGCGGCCTGGCGCACCGCGGGCCTGAGGCCATAGGTCGAGTGGAAGAGCATGATGTTCATGAGGCCATCGTGCCAGCCGGGTCCGACAACGCCGTGACCACCGCCTCACCGGCGCACATGTTCATGACCCCCCTCGGCTGGTTACGTTCGAGGCATGGAGAACGTACTCCGCCCGCTGATCGTGATCGGCGGCTCGGTCCTGCTCACCCTGATCATCGGGTGGGCCACCGACCGTCTGATGCGCAAGGCCGACGAACTGCACAGTGAGACGACCCTGTGGGGTCTGCTGCGCCACGCCCGCGTCCCCTACCAGCTCGTCCTGTGCACGGCCCTGCTCAGAGGGTCGTACGACAAGGCCGAGCTGTTCCAGGAGAACCGGGTCGCGATCGGCCGGGTGCTGACCCTGGTGCTGATCGGAGCGGCGGCCTGGCTGGCGATCCGGATCGCGGGGGCGGTCGTGGAGACCACGTACAGCCGTTACGCCCGGGTCCACCGCGATCCGGCCCGGGTCCGCCGGGTGCGCACCCAGGTGACGTTGATCATGCGCGTGGTGTCGGCGGTCGTCGGCGTCGTCGCGGTGGCGGCGATGCTGCTGACGTTCCCGGCGATGCGCGCGGCCGGTGCCTCGCTGCTGGCCTCGGCCGGCATCCTCGGCATCGTCGCCGGTGTCGCGGCCCAGTCCACGCTGAGCAACATGTTCGCCGGGCTGCAGATCGCCTTCGGCGACATGGTGCGCATCGGGGACACGGTCGTGGTGGACGGCGAGTGGGGCACGGTCGAGGAGATCACCCTGACGTTCCTGACGGTGCGCACCTGGGACGAGCGCCGGATCACGATGCCCGTGTCGTACTTCACGTCGAAGGCCTTCGAGAACTGGTCACGCGGCGGCGTCCAGATGACCGGCACCGTCTTCCTCCACGTCGACCACTCGGCGCCCATGGAGGCCATGCGCGAGCAGCTCCGCGACATCCTGCGCGGCTGCCCGGCGTGGGACGGCCGCGACTACGGCCTGGCCGTCACCGACTCCACGCCCAGCACGATGGAGGTGCGGGCCCTGGTCACGGCGAAGGACGCGGACGACCTGTGGACGGTCCGGGTCACGGTGCGCGAGCAGCTGATCCGCTGGCTGACCGAGCGCCACCCGTACGCGCTGCCGCGCGTCAACGCCACGGACGCGGTCCTGCCGCCCGGCTTCCCCGTCCCCGGCCTCGTCACGGGCCGTCTCCCGGCCCGCCGCACCCACCAGCCCGACCACCAGCCGACGGCGCGCCCGGAACGCCCCTGAGCGTCTCAGTGGCCGCGCTCGGCCCCTCCGTTGACCTGGATGATCTGCGAGGTGATGTGCCCGGCCCCGTGCGACGCCAGCCAGTGCAGGGTCGCGGCGACGTCCCCCGACGCACCGGCCCGCCCGGTCGAGGTCTCCGCGACGAGCCGCTCACGCCGCTCCTCGTCCATGCCGTCGCCGAAGAACTGGGTGTCCTCGACATAGCCGGGCGCGACCACGTTCACGGTGATCCCGCGCGGCCCCAACTGCCGGGCCAGATCATGGGCGTACGGATGCAGCGCGGCCTTGGACGCCGCGTACGCCCCGCTTCCGGACCCCCGGAAGGCGGCGATGGAGCCGATGAACAGCACCCGCCCGCCGGGGTCGGCGAGCCGGTCCTTCAGGGCCTCGGTGAGCAGGGCCGCGGTCAGGGTGTTGAGGCCGAAGTTGAGGGTCCAGTTGTGCAGGACGACGTCGAGGGGCTCGTCGCTGTCCACCTTGGGCTCCCGATGCCCGGAGCCGCCGGCGCTGTGGATCAGCACGTCGACGGTGCCGAGCTCCGCCGCCACGAACCGCTCCACGCCCCGCACGCCGCGTGGCCTGCTCAGATCCGCCGCGTAGGTGAGGGCCCCGGGCACATCGGCCCGCTCCAGCACCTCGGCGCGCCGCCCGAGCAGGAGCACCCGGTCCCCGTCGGCCGCGAACAGCCGGGCCGCGGCGAGCCCGATTCCGGTACCGCCACCACTGATGACAACGTTGCGAGCCATGATCAGATCGTACGAAGCCAGGGCCGCCCGCGGCGAGGTCAGCGCAGACTGCGCACGTCCAAATGCCGCAGCACCCGGTCCACCACCTCCGGGTCGGCCCCCGGTTCGCTGCGCGCCGCCAGCACCTCGTGCCGCGCCGCGCTGAGCATCTCGCTCTGGATCCGCCGCACCCGCTTCAGCCGCCGCGCCCGCTGCCGATGCGCCTCCCGCCGCTCGTCCTCGCCCATGTCCGGGCTGATCCGCAGCCCGATGTCGAAGGCCCGCCGCAGCATCTGCTCGGACAGCTCCTCCGGCAGGTCCTCGACGGCCTCGATCTCCCTCAGCCGCCCCTTCGCCGCCTTCGCCGCACGCACCGCCAGCTGCTTCTCGAACTCCTTCTCGCGCTCGCTGTCGGCCCGCACGCCAAGCCGTTTCACCAGCCAGGGCAAGGTCAGCCCCTGCACCAACAGCGTCCCCATGATCACCCCGAACGCGATGAAAATGATCTCGTTGCGGTTCGGGAAGGGATCCCCCGAGTCGGTCTCCAGTGGGATGGCCAGCGCCAGGGCCACGGACGCCACGCCCCGCATCCCCGACCACCACATCACGACGGTCTCGCGCCAGCTCATCGGGACCTCTTCGTCGTAGTCCCGCTTGGCGTGCATGCGCTTGGTGAGCCAGGTGGCCGGCAGCAGGTACAGCAGCCTCACCACCACGACGACGCCGACCACCATGGCCGCCCAGCCGAGCAGCTCGTCCCAGCGCCCGGACGCGGTGCGCACCGCGATGTGCAGTTCGAGCCCGATCAGCCCGAAGGCGACGCCGGTGACCAGCGTGTCGACGATGTCCCAGAAGGTGTGCCCGGCGAGCCGCGTCATCACGTCGTCGGCGTCGGTGGCGTACTCGGCGAGGAACAGGGCCGTCACCAGCACGGCGAGCACCCCGGACCCGTGCAGCTCCTCGGCCAGCACATACGAGGCGTACGGCACGAGCAGCGAGAGCCCGATCTGGAGGGTCGCGTCCCCCAGCATGTCCATCAGCTTGTTGGCGCCCCAGCCGAGGGCGAGCCCGACGGCCAGCGCGACGACGGCGGAGAGCACGAGATCGAGTCCCGCCTCCCACGCGGTGAAGCTGCCGCTCACGGCGGCGGCGATGGCCACGTGGTACAGCACGATGGCCGTCACGTCGTTGAAGAGCCCCTCGCCCTCCAGGATGGACACCAGGCGCCTCGGCAGTCCGAGTTGCCCGGCGACGGCGGTCGCGGCGACCGGATCGGGCGGCGCCACGAGCGCGCCCAGCGCCACGGCGGCGGCGAGCGGCAGCCCCGGCACGATCGCGTGGGCGACCGCGGCCACGCAGAACGTCGTGACGAACACCAGCGCCACGGCGAGCAGGAAGATGGGCCGTACGTTCGCCGCGAACTGCCGCCACGAGGTCCGCCGTACGGCCGCGTACAGCAGGGGCGGCAACAGCAGCGGGAGGATCAGATCCGGCGGCACGTCGACGTTCGGTACGAAGTCCAGCAGCGCCAGCACGATCCCGAGCAGCGTCATCAACACCGGCGCGGGCAACCCGGACCGATCCCCCACCGGGACACTCACCACGGCCCCGAGCAACAGCACGAACAACAGGGCCAACTGATCCACGGTCAGCGCTCCGGTGACATCGGCATCCACATGGCAGGCCTCAAGCCTGCCACGCCGCCCTTCTCACCAGCGCCTACGAGCCCTCTTGGCTACAGCGCGCGCCGCATCGCCCGGTGCGGCATCCCCGCGTCCGGGAACTCCGGCCCGTACGCCACGTAGCCCAGCCGCTCGTAGAACCCCAGCGCCTGCGTCTGCGCGTGCAGATCCACGGCCGCGAGCCCACGCGCGCGTGCCGCCTCCTCGATCGCACGCACCAGGGCCGCCCCGACACCGAGCCCGCGCGCCGCCTGGTTCACGGCGAGCCGCCCCAGCGACCCCACCGACGCATCACCGTCGACCTTGGCCGCGGCCGCCTCGCCGTACAGCAGCCGCCCGGTCCCGAGCGGCAGCCCGTCCTCCCGGACCGCCAGCACATGCACGGCACCGGCGTCATGGGCGTCGTACTCGATCTCCTGCGGGACGCCCTGCTCGACGACGAAGACCTCCTTGCGCACCGCGAAGCACGCCTCACGGTCGGCCGGATCCTCGGCGACCCGGACGGCATACGAGGGTGCGCTCATCCCCACGTCTCCTCGCGCACCTGGTCCAGGGCCTCCTGGAGGTCGGCCGGGTAGTCGCTCTCGAACTCCGCCCACTGCCCGTCCCCCGGGTGCTCGAAGCCGAGCCGCACCGCGTGCAGCCACTGGCGGGTCAGCCCCAGCCGCTTGGCGAGCGTGGGGTCGGCGCCGTAGGTCAGGTCACCGACGCAGGGGTGCCGGTGGGCCGCCATGTGGACGCGGATCTGGTGCGTGCGCCCGGTCTCCAGCTTCACGTCGAGCAGAGAGGCCGCGCGGAACGCCTCGATCAGGTCGTAGTGCGTGATCGACGGCTTGCCCTCGGCCGTGACCGCCCACTTGTAGTCGTGGTTCGGGTGGCGGCCGATCGGGGCGTCGATGGTGCCGCTGGTCGGGTCGGGGTGCCCCTGGACGAGCGTGTGGTATCGCTTGTCGACCGTGCGCTCCTTGAACTGGCGCTTGAGCGAGGTGTACGCGCGCTCGGACTTGGCGACGACCATCAGACCCGAGGTGCCCACGTCGAGCCGGTGCACGATGCCCTGGCGCTCGGCGGCCCCGGACGTCGAGATCCGGTACCCGGCCGCGGCCAGCCCGCCGATCACCGTCGGCCCGCTCCAGCCCGGCGACGGATGGGCGGCGACGCCCACCGGCTTGACGATCACGACCACGTCATCGTCGTCGTGCACGATCTCCATGCCCTCGACCGGCTCGGCGACGACCTGCACCGGCGCGGGCGCGCCCGGCATCTCGACCTCCAGCCAGGCCCCGCCGTGCACCCGCTCGGACTTCCCGACCACCGAGCCGTCGACCGTGACCTTCCCCGCCGCGGCAAGCTCCGCGGCCTTGGTACGGGAGAAGCCGAACATGCGGGAGATGGCGGCGTCTACACGCTCGCCCTCCAGGCCGTCGGGCACGGGCAGGGTGCGGATCTCGGGAATGGTGCTCACCCGACGAGTATGCCGGACTGCGCCGAATGCCCCGTACGGAGCCTGTGGAAAACCCTCTCGGGCTCCTGGTGGGATCAGTCCTTGTGGACGGTGCCGTCCGGGTCCAGACCCCGGAACGACAGCAGCACGATCAGGATGCCGCCGCACACGATCGCCGAGTCGGCGAGATTGAACACGGCGAAGTGCTTGGGCGCGATGAAGTCCACGACCGCGCCCTCGAAGACGCCGGGCGAGCGGAAGATCCGGTCGGTGAGATTGCCGAGCGCACCGCCGAGCAGCAGGCCGAGCGCGATCGCCCAGGGCAGGCTGTACAGCTTGCGGGCGAGCCGGGCGATCACCACGATCACGGCCGCCGCGATCACCGTGAAGATCACGGTGAAGGCCTCGCCGAAGCCGAACGCCGCGCCCGCGTTGCGGATCGCCTCGAACTTCAGCCAGTCCCCGATGATCTCGATCGGCGGGTGGTGCTCCAGCTTGGCGACCACGATCATCTTGCTGATCAGGTCGAGGGCGTACGCGAAAACGGCGACCCCGAACAGCACCGCGATCCGGCGCTTGCCCCGGGGCCGCTCGGCGGCGGCGCCCTGCGACGCGTCGTCGCCGGACGACTCGGCCGCCGCCGGCTCTGGGGTATCCGGCGTACCGATGATGCGCTCCGCCTCTGCCACGTGAGTCCCTCGACCTAGGTACCTGACTGAGGACGAGAGTACGGCACGTCCCTGGGGGCCCGGGGCACCGGTCAGTACCGCCGTTCCTGCTTCTGCTTGCACTCCACGCACAGGGTCGCGCGCGGGAACGCCTGCATCCTGGCCTTGCCGATCGGGTTGCCGCAGTTCTCGCACAGACCGTAGGTGCCCGCGTCGAGCCGTTCCAGGGCGCGCTCGGTCTGGGTGAGCATCTCGCGGGCGTTGGCGGCGAGCGCCAGCTCGTGCTCGCGCGTGATGTTCTTGGCGCCGGTGTCGGCCTGGTCGTCGCCCGCGCCGTCCCCGGAGTCGCGCATCAGGCCGACCAGGGACTCCTCGGACGTCGTGATCTCGTCCCGCAGCCGCACCATCTCGGCCGTCAGCTCGGCCCGTGCCTCCTCGACCTCCTCCTCGGTCCAGGGGTCCTCACCGGGGCGTACCGCGAGCTCGCCGGGCTCCACCGCCGCGGCGATGCGTGCCTTGGGAACGGCGGTCTTGGCCGCCGTGGCCGTGCCAGGGGTCTTCTTCGCAACCACCGTCGTGGCTCCCGTCTGCTCCGCGGCCTGCGCCGCGCCCACCTTCTTGACCCTGCTCTCGGCGACCGTGCGTTTCCCGGCCGCGCTCTTCTTGGCGGTGCTCTTGGTGCTCTTGGTGCCCTTGGTGGCGCTCTCGGCGACGCCCTTCCCGGAGGCGCTCTTCTCGGCACTCTCGGGGACGCCGTTCTCCGGGACGCTCTTCTTGGAGCCACGCTTCGCGGGAGCGCTCTTCGTCGAGACGCTCTTCTCGGAGGCGCTCTTGTCGACAGCGCCCTCTCCCACGCCGGCCTTCTCCTTGGCGGCGCTCTCCTTACCGGCCCCGGCTTTCCCGGCCTCCTGCTCCGGCCCCTTCCTGGCCGGCTCCTCGGCCGCGACCTCCTTGGCCAGCTTCTTCGACACGACCTTCTTGCCCACTGCGGTGGGAGCCGCCGCCCTGGCAGCGACCGTCTTCTTCTCAGCCGCCTTCTTCTCAGCCGCCTTCTTCTCAGCCGTCTTCTTCCCGGCTTTCTTCTTCCCGGCCGCTTTCTTCCCATCGGCCTTCTTCGCCACCCCCGCGGCACCCCCCTGCGCGCCCTTCCTCCCGCCGACATCCTCGGCCGCATCGCCGGAGGCCCCCGCACCGGCATGTGTGGATCTGCTCGACGCCGACTGCTGTACGGCGGTCTTCTTCGCCACCATGCCGCGGCCCCTTCACATATTGTGATCTTGCTCGCGAATCGTGCTGGGACGATAAATCGACTTGAGTCCCGCGGCAACGGGGCACACCGCCCGATTCGCCCGCCTCGCGCATGCCGCGCGGCCGACCTGCATGCGTTGTGCCCAGCTCCCCGCGGGGTATGCAACAGAGCCGGACGTCCCAGATTCCGAACACGCGCACCGCACCATTCGGGTCACCGCGCCCCGACCCCCTCCCCTCGCCGCAGGTCCGGGAAATCCGGTCGGCCGCTGTCCGTGCGGCGCCGTACACTGGGCGGAGCGAAAAGCGTGGATGGGGACGAGTAGCGGCGTACGCAGCCCAGAGCGACCCGGGGACGGTGGAAGCCCGGGGGCGAGCGCGACGTGAAGATCACCCCGGAGCCGCCGGAAGAAAGCCGCAGCCGACCAGCAGCGGCCGTAGAACCGGCATCGCGACCCCAATGAGGGGGCTCGCCGACGCACACCCCGCGTCGGAGGGCCAAGGAGGGTGGTACCGCGGGAGCGCGCCGAAACCGGCGTACCGAAAGACTCGGCTCTCGTCCCTCCGGACGGAAGGCAGCAAGTCCGCCGGAGGAAGCTCGCTGATGACAACGCCGACGTACCGCCAGGTGCCCGCCCAGGTCGACCTGCCCGCGCTCGAGCACGCGGTGCTCGACTTCTGGCGCGAGCAGAAGATCTTCGCCAAGAGCCTGGAGCAGTCCGAGGGCCGCCCCGAGTGGGTGTTCTACGAGGGCCCGCCCACCGCCAACGGCATGCCCGGCGCCCACCACATCGAGGCCCGCGTCTTCAAGGACGTCTTCCCCCGCTTCCGCACCATGCGCGGCTACCACGTGGCCCGCAAGGCCGGCTGGGACTGCCACGGCCTCCCGGTCGAGCTCGCGGTCGAGAAGGAGCTCGGCTTCGCCGGCAAGAAGGACATCGAGGCGTTCGGCATCGCCGAGTTCAACGCCAAGTGCCGCGAGTCCGTGCTGCGCCACACCGACGCCTTCTCCGACCTGACGACCCGCATGGGCTACTGGGTCGACCTCGACGACGCGTACGTCACGATGGAGCCCGAGTACATCGAGTCCGTCTGGTGGTCGCTCAAGGAGATCTTCAACAAGGGCCTGCTGGTCCAGGACCACCGTGTCGCCCCCTGGTGCCCGCGCTGCGGCACCGGCCTGTCCGACCACGAGCTGGCCCAGGGCTACGAGACGGTCGTCGACCCGTCGGTGTACGTCCGCTTCCCGCTCACCTCCGGCCCGCTCGCCGGCGAGGCCGCGCTCCTGGTGTGGACGACCACGCCCTGGACCCTCGTGTCCAACACGGCCGTGGCCGCGCACCCCGAGGTCACCTACGTCGTCACGACGAACGGTGAGGAGAAGCTCGTCGTCGCCGAGCCGCTGGTCACCAAGGCCCTCGGTGAAGGCTGGGAGGCCACCGGCCAGTCCTTCACGGGCGCCGAGATGGAGCGCTGGACGTATCAGCGCCCCTTCGAGCTGGTCGAGTTCCCGGAGACCGAGGGCGGCACCCACTACGTGGTGAACGCCGAGTACGTCACGACCGAGGACGGCACAGGTCTCGTCCACCAGTCCCCCGCCTTCGGTGAGGACGACCTCAAGGTCTGCCGCGCGTACGGCCTGCCCGTCGTGAACCCGGTCCGCCCGGACGGCACCTTCGAGGAGGACGTCCCGCTGGTCGGCGGCGTCTTCTTCAAGAAGGCGGACGAACAGCTGACCGAGGACCTCCAGCAGCGCGGTCTGCTCTTCAAGCACATCCCGTACGAGCACAGCTACCCGCACTGCTGGCGCTGCCACACCGCGCTCCTCTACTACGCGCAGCCGTCCTGGTACATCCGCACCACGGCCATCAAGGACCGTCTCCTCGAGGAGAACGAGCGGACCAACTGGTTCCCCGAGACGGTCAAGCACGGCCGCTTCGGCGACTGGCTGCAGAACAACATCGACTGGGCGCTCTCCCGCAACCGCTACTGGGGCACCCCGCTGCCGATCTGGCGCTGCGAGGACGACCACCTCACGGTCGTCGGCTCCCGCGCGGAGCTCACCGAGCTGACCGGCACCGACCAGTCGAACCTCGACCCGCACCGCCCGTACATCGACGACGTAACCTTCGACTGCCCGCAGTGCGCCAAGACGGCCACGCGCGTGCCGGAGGTCATCGACGCCTGGTACGACTCGGGTTCGATGCCGTTCGCGCAGTGGGGCTACCCGTACAAGAACAAGGAACTGTTCGAGAGCCGCTACCCGGCGCAGTTCATCTCCGAGGCCATCGACCAGACCCGCGGCTGGTTCTACACGCTGATGGCGGTCGGCACCCTGGTCTTCGACAAGTCGTCGTACGAGAACGTCGTGTGCCTCGGCCACATCCTCGCCGAGGACGGCCGCAAGATGTCCAAGCACCTGGGCAACATCCTCCAGCCGATCCCGCTGATGGACCAGCACGGCGCCGACGCGGTGCGCTGGTTCATGGCGGCCGGCGGCTCCCCGTGGGCGGCACGCCGCGTGGGCCACGGCACGATCCAGGAGGTGGTGCGCAAGACCCTCCTCACCTACTGGAACACGGTCGCCTTCCAGGCCCTGTACGCCCGCACGTCGAACTGGGCGCCGTCCGCGGCCGACCCGGCCCCGGCCGACCGCCCGGTCCTGGACCGCTGGCTGCTGTCCGAACTGCACGCGCTGGTCGACCAGATGACCCAGTCCCTGGACGCCTACGACACCCAGCGCGCCGGCAAGCTGCTCTCGGCGTTCGTCGACGACCTGTCGAACTGGTACGTCCGCCGCTCGCGTCGCCGCTTCTGGCAGGGCGACAAGGCGGCGCTGCGCACGCTGCACGAGGTCGTCGAGACGGTCACCAGGCTGATGGCCCCGCTGACCCCGTTCATCACCGAGCGGGTCTGGCAGGACCTGATCGTCCCGGTCGCCCCCGGCGCCCCGGAGTCGGTCCACCTGGCCTCCTGGCCGCAGGCGGACCTGTCGGCGATCGACCCGGAGCTGTCGAAGCAGATGGTCCTGGTGCGCCGGCTGGTCGAGCTGGGCCGTGCCACGCGCGCGGAGTCGGGCGTGAAGACCCGCCAGCCGCTGTCCCGTGCGCTCATCGCGGCGACGGGCTTCGACGCCCTCCACCGTGAACTGCACGCGCAGATCACGGAGGAGCTGAACGTGAGCTCGCTCGCGTCCCTCTCCGAGGTCGGCGGCAGCCTGGTGGACACCACCGCCAAGGCCAACTTCCGCGCCCTGGGCAAGCGTTTCGGCAAGCGCGTCCAGGACGTGGCGAAGGCCGTCGCGAACGCCGACGCGGCGGCGCTGTCCCTGGCCCTGCGTGAGGGCACGGCGTCGGTGGAGGCCGACGGCGAGACAGTCACGCTGGCCCCGGACGAGGTGATCATCACGGAGACCCCGCGCGAGGGCTGGTCGGTGGCGTCCGACTCGGGTGCCACCGTCGCCCTGGACCTGGAGATCACGGAGGAGCTGCGCCGCGCGGGCCTGGCCCGTGACGCGATCCGCCTGATCCAGGAGGCCCGCAAGAACAGCGGCCTGGACGTGGCCGACCGCATCGCCCTGCGCTGGACGGCGACGGACCCGGCGACGATCGCGGCACTGAGCGAGCACGCCGAGCTGATCGCCGACGAGGTCCTGGCCACGGACTTCGGCCAGGGCGAGGCGGACGACACCTACGGCGCCCCGTTCACGGACGAGGGCCTGACCCTGACGTTCCGCCTGCGCAAGGTGTAGCCGAAGGGCTGAGCACGACCGAAGGCCCGGGACCGCCAAAGAATCTTGGTGGTCCCGGGCCTTCGGCGTTGCGTGCGTCGGACATCACACCCAGCTCCGAACAAACACCGTAAACACCATGAACAGGCGTAGCAAAAGGGCGGGGCCCCGGATCGAAATCCGGGGCCCCGCCCTGAACGCTGCCGACGCCTACGGCGTACTACCAACCGTCAGTTGTCGTCCTCGTCGATGAGGAACCCGCGCATCGGCGACGGGGCCTGGCCCATGGGGCCCGGACCCTGCGGCCGGACCGGCGCCATCGGCTGGGTCATCGCCGGGGACATCTGCTGCTGACCGCCGTAGGACGGAGCAGCCGGGGACGGGCCGCCGCCCATGGTCTGGTTGCCGCCGTAGGACGGGGCACTCGCGCCGGCCGGAGCCATGGAGGGCGCCGGGGACGGCGGGAGGGACGCGGTGGCCGGAGTGCGCGGCGGGGCAAGCGAGTCGTCCGCCTGGGTCTCCAACTGGCGCAGCTGGGACTCCAGGTAGGACTTCAGCCGCGTGCGGTACTCGCGCTCGAAGCCGCGCAGGTCCTCGACCTTGCGCTCCAGCGTGGCGCGGGCGGACTCCAGGGAGCCCATCGCGACGCGGTGCTTCTCCTGCGCGTCCCGCTCCAGGGCGTCCGCCTTGGCACGGGCGTCACGCTCAAGACCCTCGGCACGCGAACGCGCCTCGCCGACGATCTTGTTGGCCTCGGAACGGGCCTCCGCGATCGCCTGGTCGGCGGTCTGCTGCGCGAGCGACAGAACGCGTGCGGCGCTGTCGCCGCCGGGGCCGCCCTGACCGGGACCGCCCATCGGGCCACCCATAGGACCGCCCATGGGGCCGCCCATCTGCTGCATGGGGGGCTGGCCCATCGGCCCCGGACCCTGGCCCATCGGACCGGGACCCTGAGGGCCACCCTGACCGCCGGGACCGGCGGGCAGCTGCGGGGCACCGCTCGGCAGCTGGGGCGGACCACCCATGGGGCCACCCATCTGCTGCTGCGGCGGGCCCGATATGCCGGCGGGTACGGGAGCCCCGGGACCGCGCATGCCCTGCTGCGGCATGCCACCCTGCTGAGGCATTCCGCCCTGGGGCATACCGCCCTGCTGAGGGTGTCCGCCCTGCTGGTCCGGACCGCCGGGACCCTCCGGAGGCTTGCGCATGTTCTGCTGGTTCTGGGCAGCAGCACGCGTCGCCGCGGCCAGCTTGGCGCGCAGGTCCTCGTTCTCGCGGAGCAGGCGGGTCAGTTCGGCTTCGACCTCATCGAGGAAGGCATCGACCTCGTCCTCGTCATAGCCTTCTCGGAGGCGGACGGTCGTGAACTGCTTGTTCCGCACGTCCTCGGGGGTCAACGGCATCTCTTCACCTCAACGTAGTCGTCGGCAGTCGGCAAGACCGTATCTGTCACATCGTTCACATCGCGCTCCGTACAACGGTGATCAGGATGTAGACGATGATCATCAGTACGAAGAAGGACAGGTCGAGCGCCACGCCCCCGAGACGCAGCGGCGGGATGAACCGCCGCAGAAGCTTCAGCGGTGGATCAGTGACAGTGTAGGTGGCCTCCAGAACGACCACCATCGCCTTGCCGGGTTGCCATGAGCGGGCGAACTGGAAGACGTAGTCCATGACCAACCGGAAGATGAGCACGATGAGGAACACCATCAGCGCGATGTAGAGAACCTGCATAACCACGCTCATGACTGGTGCGTCCCTCTCCCCTGTTTCCCAGTTCCGTGCTGTTCTTCCGGTGGTGCGTCTCAGCTCTGGTTGAAGAACCCGCCCTCTGCGATGCGGGCCTTGTCCTCCGCCGTGACATCGACGTTAGCAGGCGACAACAGGAACACCTTCTGCGTCACCCGCTCGATGCTGCCGTGAAGACCAAACACCAAACCAGCCGCAAAGTCGACAAGTCGCTTCGCGTCTGTGTCGTCCATCTCAGTCAGATTCATGATCACCGGGGTGCCTTCACGGAAGTGTTCCCCGATGGTACGGGCCTCGTTGTAGGTCCGCGGGTGAAGTGTGGTGATCCGGTACGGCTCTCGTTCCGACACGACCTTGGGCATGATCACCGGTGCGTTCTTCTCCAGGCTT
This sequence comes from Streptomyces sp. NBC_01092, assembly GCF_045039535.1. Classification (NCBI taxonomy): domain Bacteria; kingdom Bacillati; phylum Actinomycetota; class Actinomycetes; order Kitasatosporales; family Streptomycetaceae; genus Streptomyces; species Streptomyces sp. NBC_01092. The sequence goes on from NZ_CP108659.1 coordinate 3,007,270, forward strand.
GCGCGTTCTTGTGTGATGGACGCCACGGGCGCAATGCGCGCCGGACGGCCGGATTCCGCGGGTAGCGAAGTCGCACGGGCCACAGGTTCACGAGGCGCGGGCGGTTGGACGATTCGCACCTCTTCGTCCCTTTGGGACTGATGTGCACTGTGCGACTGGTGTGACGGCTCGTGCCGTCGGTGGTCCCGCTCGGGCTCCGGGTCCAGTTCGGGCTCGAAGTCGTCATCGGGGTCGAACCCCCGGCCGTCGTACCCATCGTCCTCCACGAGGCCGAGGTAGACCGCCATCTTGCGCATCGCGCCGGCCATGCTCTGAGTCCTCCGCTCTGTGGTGGATCGGCGACTGCCAAGTGCCTGTGATCCACACGGTCGTTACGCCCGCCTTTCGGCGACATTGACCATATTTTCTGCTGTGGTCCGACTTCTTGGCGACGTTACCCGAGCCTGGGGCGGACTCCGAGTACCGCAGTGCCGACGCGCACATGTGTCGCACCCGCCGCCACCGCCTCTTCGAGATCCGCACTCATCCCTGCCGACACCATGTTCGCAGTCGGATGGGCTCGGCGCAGGTCGGTCGACAAATCCATCAACCGCTCGAACGCCGCCTGTTGGCGCCCTGCGTACTCCCCGGTAAGCGGAGCGACGGTCATGAGCCCGTCGAGCCGCAGCCCCGGAGCCTGCGCGACGAGGTCGGCCAACTCCGCGATCCCGCCGGGCGCCACGCCACCCCTCTCACCTCTCGCGCTCTCTCCCGCGTCCAGGGCCACCTGGATGAGACAGCCCACCTCGCGCTCCTGCTGTACGGCCTCCTTCGACAGGGCCGTCACCAGCTTGGAACGATCGACGGACTGCACGAGATCCGCATAACCGACCACGGACCGCACTTTGTTGGTCTGCAGCTGGCCCACGAAATGCCACGCAAGGGGCAGATCCGTACATTCGGCGGCCTTCGGTGCCGCGTCCTGATCGCGGTTCTCGGCGACGTGGCGCACACCGAGCTCCGACAGGATCCGCACATCGCCCGCGGGGTAGGTCTTGGTGACCACGATCAGGGTCACCTCCTCGCGGGCGCGCCCGGCGGCCGCGCAGGCGGCGGCGATTCGTTCCTCCACCTTCGCCAGGTTCGCGGCGAGTTCGTCCTTACGGTCCGTCATGTCCATTCAGTCCAGCCAGACATAGCCCGCGAGCCGCCCCGTGGTGCGGTCGCGGCGGTACGAGAAGTGGTCGACCGACTCCAGCGTGCACACCGGCGACTGCTCCCGGTCGCGCACTCCGAGCCGCGCGAGCTGGTCGTGCACCCCGGCGGCCACGTCCACCGCCGGAGTACCCCAGCTGGTTTCGGCGTACGCCGTCGGCTCCCCGGCCGCCACCTCGGCACGCATCGCCTCCGGCACCTCGTAGCACCGGCCGCAGACGGCGGGGCCGGTGCGGGCGACGATCCGTGCGGGGTCGGCGCCGAGCTCCGTCATCGCGCGTAGCGTGGCCGGCACGACCCCGGCGGTCATGCCCGGCCGGCCCGCGTGGGCCGCGGCGGCGATCCCGGCGACCGGGTCGGCCAGCAGGACCGGTACGCAGTCGGCCGTGAGAACGGCGAGGGCGAGACCCCGCCGCGCGGTGACGATCGCGTCGACCTCGGGCACCGGACGATCACGCCATGGTCCGTCGACCACGGCGACATCCGTCCCGTGCACCTGGTTCATCCAGACGACGTCGCCCGGATCGAGCCCGAGCGACTTGGCGGCGAGCTCGCGGTTCCTCAGTACGGCCTCGGGGTCGTCGCCGACCGCTCCGCCGAGGTTGAGCTCCTCATACGGAGCGGCGCTCACCCCGCCCCACCGGTCGGTGAAAGCGAAGTGCGCGCCGCTCACGGTGTCGCGCTGTCCTATCACGTCTGAAGGATCACTTAAGGAAGTCCGGGACGTCCAGCTCTTCCGCCGCGCTGTCGGCGTAGGTCCGCGACGGCGGGACCGGCGGGGCGACCGGGATGTCGGCCACCGGCTCCGGCGCGGGCTCCGGGTCCTCCTTCGGCGTGACGCTGCCGAGCGAGCCGAAGGACGGGCGGGACTCGGGCTGGCGTACCGGAGTGGGCTCCTCGCGGCGGGCCGAGGACGAGGTCGAGCCGAGGACGGTGTCCCGGCGGGCCGGCGGCTGGCCGCCGTCGAAGCCGGCGGCGATCACGGTGACCCGGACCTCGTCGCCGAGGGCGTCGTCGATGACCGCGCCGAAGATGATGTTGGCCTCGGGGTGGGCGGCCTCGCTGACCAGCTGGGCGGCCTCGTTGATCTCGAACAGGCCGAGGTCGGAGCCGCCGGAGATGGAGAGCAGCACGCCCCGGGCGCCGTCGATGGACGCCTCCAGGAGCGGCGAGGAGATCGCCATCTCGGCCGCGGCGACCGCGCGGTCGTCGCCGCGGGCCGAGCCGATGCCCATGAGGGCCGAACCGGCCTCGGACATGACCGACTTGACGTCGGCGAAGTCGAGGTTGATGAGGCCAGGGGTGGTGATGAGGTCGGTGATGCCCTGGACACCGGAGAGGAGGACCTGGTCGGCCGACTTGAAGGCGTCGAGTACCGAGACCTGGCGGTCCGAGATGGACAGCAGCCGGTCGTTCGGGATGACGATGAGGGTGTCGACCTCTTCGCGGAGCTCGGCGATGCCGTCCTCGGCCTGGTTGGCGCGGCGCCGTCCCTCGAAGGTGAACGGCCGCGTGACCACGCCGATGGTGAGGGCGCCGAGGGTCCGGGCGATGTTGGCCACGACGGGCGCGCCGCCGGTGCCGGTGCCGCCGCCTTCACCGGCCGTCACGAAGACCATGTCGGCCCCCTTGAGGACCTCCTCGATCTCCTCGCGGTGGTCCTCGGCGGCCTTGCGGCCGACGGCCGGGTTGGCTCCGGCGCCGAGTCCGCGGGTGAGTTCACGGCCGACGTCGAGCTTGACGTCGGCGTCGCTCATCAACAGAGCTTGCGCGTCGGTGTTGATAGCGATGAACTCGACGCCCTTGAGACCGACCTCGATCATCCGGTTGATGGCATTGACACCACCGCCGCCGACACCGATGACTTTGATGACTGCGAGGTAGTTCTGCGGTGCTGCCACGTCGAAGGCCTCTCGCCTCGAGTTACGGGTCGTCGGATCACGGGAAGCTCTCTGCTTCGTGAACCGACGACTGATGCCGAATGGGACGGTCCGTAGCGCCGACCCGAACCCTAACCCTGAAGTTTAGGGTTACCAGTGTGTCTGTTCCTTGAAGTCTTCTGAACAGGACACTAAGTCGACAAGTGGCGCACGTTCAACGAACACGCCGAACCTCCCGTTTTTCTTTTCACCCTATGTGATCAGCCATGTCGCTGCCCAACCAGGGTGCTGGCCTGCGCAGATGTGCGTCAACTCCCCGATGACGCAGGGGCGGTGGGAACGCTGACATCGAAGTGCCGGGCACGCGGCGAGGCTTTCATGAGAGCGGTGAGTGTGCGAGCCTTCGCCGCCCCCTTCTCGCCACTCCCCCACGAGACGATCCGGCCGTCCCTCAACTCCAGCGAGATGTCGTCGTAGGAACGGACCTTGACGACCAGGGTGTCGCGGCCGACGGCGGCCGGAATGGCGCCGGCGACCCGGACCGCCTCCCGCACCAGACGGCTCTCCGAGAAACGGCGCAGGCTCGCGGCGGCGGAGCTCGACCGGGACACCGTCAATTCCAGTGCGGGAACGCCTTTCGGGGGCACGGAAACCGTGGCGAAACGGACACCTTCATCGTCCACTTCGATGAACTTTCCGCCTTTTTGCACCACCAGAACCGGAGTACGCTCCATCACTTTCAGGCTGATTCCATGGGGCCACGAGCGGACCACGTCAACCTCGTCAATTCTGGGCAATTTCCGGCGCAGTCGCGCCTCAATCGCATCCGTGTCGACGGAAATCAGTGGCGCCCCGACGGGGACATCGGCCGCCTCGCGGACCTGCGCGGGCGTCAGAACCCGGGTCCCGGCGACCGATACGCGCTCCAGGCGCAGGTATTTGGAGCCGTACAGCAGCCAGACGGAGCCCGCGGCCAGGAGTACGAGGAGCACGGTAAGGATGATGATCGTACGAAGGCGTGGCCGTCTCAACCGCCGCCGGGCGAGGGGCGGGTCGGACGACTCCTGCTGGCGTTCACCGCGCTCGGCGGTCGTCGGTCCGGCCACGCTCCCTGCCCTCCGTCATACGGTTACTGGCGGCGCTGCGAGGCGATCGCCTCGTACACCATGCCGACGAGCAGGTCGTCGGCGTCCCGGCGGCCGAACTCGCTTGCGGCGCGGGACATCTCGTACAGCCGGTGCGGGTCGGCGAGCACGGGCAGGACGTTCTGCTGCACCCATTCGGGCGTGAGGTCCGCGTCGTCGACCAGCAGACCGCCGCCGGCTTTGACCACCGGCTGGGCGTTCAGCCGCTGTTCGCCGTTGCCGATGGGCAGCGGGACATAGGCGGCCGGGAGCCCGACGGCGGAGAGTTCGGCGACGGTCATCGCGCCCGCACGGCAGAGCATCAGGTCGGCCGCGGCGTACGCGAGGTCCATCCGGTCCAAGTAACTTACCGGGATGTAGGGGGGCATCCCCGGCATCTGATGAACCTGCGGCAGTTCGTTCTTCGGACCGACCGCGTGCAGGATCTGGATTCCGGCCTGCTGGAGCCAGGGCGCGACCTGCTGGACGACCTCGTTCAGCCGCCGGGCGCCCTGCGAGCCGCCGGAGACCAGCAGCGTGGGCAGGTTCGGGTCGAGCCCGAACATCGCGCGGGCCTCGGGGCGGGCGGCGGCCCGGTCGAGGGTGGCGATGGTGCGGCGCAGCGGGATGCCGATGTAACGCGCGTTCCGCAGCTTGCTGTCCGGCGTGGAGACGGCGACCTGGCTGGCGTAGCGCGAACCGATCTTGTTGGCCAGGCCCGGGCGGGCGTTGGCCTCGTGGATGATGATCGGCACGCCGAGGCGCTTGGCGGCGAGGTAGGCGGGCAGGGCTACATAGCCGCCGAAGCCCACGACGGCGTCCGCCTTGGTGCGCTCCAGGATCTGCTCGGCCGCCTTGATCGTGCCGCGCAGCCGGCCCGGGACGGTGATCAGCTCGGGAGTGGGCTTGCGTGGCAGTGGTACCGCAGGGATCAGCGCGAGCTCATAGCCCCGCTGCGGTACGAGCTTGGTCTCCAGGCCGCGCTCCGTGCCCAGGGCCGTGATCCCCACGGTCGGGTCCTGCCTGCGCAGGGCGTCCGCGAGGGCGAGCGCGGGCTCGATGTGGCCGGCGGTCCCCCCACCGGCGAGTACGACATGCACCGAAATTCACCGCTCTCCGGACGAACGCGCCGCCGAGGCACGCCGTCGCATCGTGTTCCATCTCCGAGGCCCCCGGTCACGCACGGCGCCTCCCGCACGCTTTCTACCAAAGCGGGGTTGCCGCACGGAAAGCGCTGCCCGCGCAGCGGGCTCGTCGCGTGCGAAGGCGATCAGCAGCCCGATGGCGAACATGGTCGGCAACAGGGCGGACCCTCCGTACGAGAACAGCGGCAGGGGGACGCCGGCGATCGGCAGCAAGCCGAGTACCGCACCGATGTTGATCACGGCTTGCGCGGTGATCCAGGTGGTCACGCCTCCCGCGGCGTACCTCACGAAGGGGTCCTCCGTGCGTCCGGCCACGCGGATACCCGCATAGCCTAGAGCCGCGAAGAGGGCGAGCACCGACAGCGTCCCCGCCAGGCCCAGTTCCTCACCGGTGACGGCGAAGATGAAGTCGGTGTGGGCTTCGGGGAGTTGGCCCCATTTCTCCACACTCGCACCCAGCCCGGATCCGAAGATTCCGCCGGACGCCAGCGCGTAGATCCCGTGCACGGCCTGCCAGCAGTCGACGGCGCCGCTGCGCGGCTCGGTGGCGCCCAGGCACTGCAGGCGGGCCATGCGGTTCGGGCTGGTCTTGATCAGGATGAGGCCGATCAGTCCGGCGACCGACAGGACCCCCACGAACAGCCTGGTCGGCGCGCCCGCCAGCCACAGCAGGCCGAACAGGATCGCCGACAGGATGATCGCCGTACCCATGTCGCCGCCGAGCATGATCAGCCCGAGCAGCATGAAGGCGACCGGCACGAGCGGCACCAGCATGTGCTTCCACTGGTTCAGCAGCTTCTTGTCCTGCTTGCGGGCGATCAGGTCGGCGCCCCACAGCACCAGCGCGAGCTTGCCGAACTCGCTGGGCTGGATCTGGAAGGAGCCGCCGAGGGCGATCCAGTTCTGGTTGCCGTTGACCGCGACTCCTATCCCGGGCACCTGCACCAGCGCCATCATGAAGACGGCGCCCGCGAGGATCGGGTAGGCCAGCGCCCGGTGCAGCTTCACGGGCATCCGGGAGGCGGCGAACAGCAGCCCGGCGCCGATCAGCGCGGCCAGCACCTGCTTGCGGAAGAAGTACGACCCGGGCAGGGACATCTGCAGCGCGGTGACCTGGGAGGCCGAGTAGACCATCACCAGACCGAGCACCGTGATCAGCAGGCTGCCGCCGAGGATGAGGTAGTACGCGGTCAGCGGCCGGTCCCACGCCCGCTGCAGGCGCGTGTGGAGCCGGCGTACCGCGTTGTCGCGCGGCGGTCCCGCGGTGACGGGCCGCCGAACGGTTCGCTGCACGGGCGGCCCGCCCGTACGGCTACCGGGCATCGGCGCTCACCGCCCCAACGTGGGCGTACGTACCGTCCGGCCACATCCGAGTCACGCGTCCCTCCAAGGGTCCCGAAGCACCCGCTGTGGCCGAGACCCGCCGTCAGGCGCCCGCGCCGAGTTCGCGAACCGCCTCCGCGAACGCGTCACCGCGCTGGTTGTAGTTGGCGAACATGTCCATCGAGGCACAAGCAGGTGCCAAGAGCACCGTGTCTCCGGCAACAGCGAGTCGCCGGGCCTCCTGGACTGCCGCGAGCATCGCCCCAGTGTCGGTCCGGTCGAGGTCGACGACGGGTACTTCCGGCGCGTGTCGCGCCAGGGCTTCCCGGATCAGGCCGCGATCCGCGCCGATGAGCACGGCGGCGCGCAGGCGCCCCGCCGACTTGGCGACCAGCTCCTCGAACACGGCGCCCTTGGCGAGCCCGCCCGCGATCCAGACGATGGACTCGTAGGCGGCCAACGAGGCCTGCGCCGCGTGCGTGTTGGTGGCCTTGGAGTCGTCGACGTAGGCGACCCCGTCCACGTCCGCGACGTGCGCGATGCGGTGGGCGTCCGGGGTGAAGGCCCGCAGGCCGTCCCGTACGGCCGCTGGGGGCACCCCGAAGGCCCGGGCGAGGGCCGCCGCCGCAAGGGCGTTGGCGATGTTGTGCGGGGCCGGCGGGTTGACGTCGGAGACCTCGGCGAGCTCCTGGGCGTTCTTCTGCCGGTTCTCCACGAAGGCGCGGTCGACGAGGATGCCGTCGACGACGCCCAGTTGGGACAGGGCCGGGGCGCCCAGCGTGAAGCCGATGGCCCGGCAGCCCTCCTCGACGTCCGCCTCGCGCACCAGGTCCTCGGTGGCCTTGTCGGCGACGTTGTAGACACAGGCGACGCGGTTGCCCTCGTAGATACGGCCCTTGTCGGCGGCGTAGGCCTCCATGGAGCCGTGCCAGTCGAGGTGGTCGGGCGCGAGGTTCAGCACGGCAGCCGAGTGTGCCCGCAGCGAGGGCGCCCAGTGGAGCTGGTAACTGGACAACTCCACGGCGAGGACGTCGTACTGCTCCTCGCCGAGCACCGCGTCCAGCAGCGAGACGCCGATGTTGCCCACGGCGGCGGTGCGCAGGCCCGCCGCCTTCAGGATCGAGGCCAGCATCTGAACGGTCGTGGTCTTGCCGTTGGTGCCGGTGACGGCGAGCCAGGGCGCGGCGTCCGGGCCGCGCAGCCGCCAGGCGAGTTCGACGTCGCCCCAGATCTCGAGGCCTGCTTCACGTGCCGCCGCGAACAGCGGCTTGTCCGGCTTCCAGCCGGGCGCGGTGACGACGAGTTCGGTGCCTTCGGGCAGGGTCGCCCCGTCACCGAGGCGCACGGCGATGCCCAGCGCCTCGAGTTCGGCCGCCTGGGCACGCGCGCGTGCGTCGTCGCCGTCGTTGACGACGGTGACCTTCGCGCCGAGGCCGTGCAGCACCTTGGCCGCCGGGATCCCGGAGACTCCCAGTCCGGCGACGGTGACGTTCTTCCCCTGCCAGTCGGTCACCTTTCCGCCGCCCATCCCGCGTAGAAGAGACCCAGTCCGACGATCACACAGATGCCCTGAATGATCCAGAATCGGACCACGACGAGCACTTCTGACCAGCCCTTGAGTTCGAAGTGGTGCTGGAGTGGCGCCATTCGGAAGACGCGCTTGCCGGTGAGGCGGAAGGAGCCGACCTGGATGACCACCGACATGGTGATCAGGACGAACAGGCCACCGAGGATGGCGAGCAGCAGCTCGGTGCGGGAGCAGATGGCGAGACCCGCCAGCGCGCCGCCGAGGGCCAGCGAACCGGTGTCACCCATGAAGATCTTGGCGGGCGAGGTGTTCCACCAGAGGAAGCCGAGGCAGGCGCCCATCAGCGCGGACGAGACGACGGCGAGGTCCAGTGGATCCCGCACCTCGTAACAGGCGTTGGGGCTGGGCAGGATCTGCGCGTTGGCGCAGGACTCCTGGAACTGCCAGACGCCGATGAAGGTGTAGGCGCCGAAGACCAGCACGGACGCGCCGGTGGCGAGGCCGTCCAGACCGTCCGTCAGGTTCACGCCGTTCGACATGGCGAGGATCATGAACAGCGCCCAGACGACGAACAGCACCGGGCCGATGGACCAACCGAAGTCCTGCACGAAGGAGAGCTTCGTGGACGCCGGGGTGTTGCCGCGGTTGTCCGCGAACTGGAGCGAGAGCACCGCGAAGGCGATACCTCCGAACAGCTGGCCGGCCATCTTGGCCTTGGCCCGCAGCCCCAGCGAGCGGCGCTTGACGATCTTGATGTAGTCGTCCAGGAAGCCGACCAGACCCATGCCGGCCATCAGACCGATCACCAGGATTCCGGAGAACGTCGGCGGCTTGCCGGTGATCAGCTTGGACAGGAAGTACGCGGCGATCGTCGCCAGGATGAAGGCGATACCACCCATGGTCGGCGTACCGCGCTTGGCGTGGTGCTCACGCGGGCCGTCGTCCCGGATGTACTGGCCGTAGCCCTTGCGGGCCAGCAGCTTGATCAGCAACGGGGTGCCGACCAGGGTCAGGAAGAGACCAATGACTCCTGAGAACAGGATCTGATTCATCATCGGGCGGCAACCTCACCCTCGGTACCGCCCGCGAGCAGCGCCGCGGCGACACTCTCCAGACCTACCGAACGGGACGCCTTCACGAGTACGACGTCCCCCGGGCGCAACTCGCTGCGCAACAGGTCGACCGCCGCCTGTGCGTCGGACACGTGCACCGACTCCTCACCCCACGAACCCTCGTTATATGCGCCCAGTTGCAGCCAGGACGCTTCTCTGTCCCCGACCGCGACGAGCTTGCTGACGTTGAGCCGGACGGCGAGCCGTCCGACCGCGTCGTGCTCGGCGAGGGCCTCGTCCCCGAGCTCGGCCATCTTGCCGAGCACCGCCCAGGTCCGCCGCCCCCGGCCCATGGCCGCCAGCGCCCTGAGGGCGGCTCGCATGGACTCGGGGTTCGCGTTGTAGGCGTCGTTGACGATGGTCACGCCGTCCGGGCGCTCGGTGACCTCCATACGCCAGCGGGAGAGGGAGCCCGCCTCGGAGAGCGCGGTGGCGATCTCAGCGACGGACATGCCCAGCTCATGGGCGACGGCGGCCGCGGCGAGCGCGTTCGACACGTGGTGCTCACCGTACAGGCGCATGGTCACATCGCTGCACCCGGAGGGTGTGTGAAGCATGAAGGAAGGCTGTCCGCTGTCCGTGAGTCGGACGTTCTCGGCGCGTACGTCCGCTTCGCCGGACTCTCCGAAAAGGATCACCTTCGCCTTCGTACGGGACGCCATGGCCCGTACGAGGGGATCGTCGCCGTTGAGGATCGCCGCGCCGCCCTCACTCTCCGACGGAAGGGACTCGACGAGCTCCCCCTTGGCCTGCGCGATCTGCTCGCGGCCGCCGAACTCGCCGATGTGGGCGGTGCCGACGTTGAGCACGAGGCCGATCTTCGGGGGCGTCAGATCGGCGAGGTAGCGGATGTGGCCGATGCCGCGGGCGCCCATCTCCAGCACGAGGAACTTCGTCTCCTCGGTGGCGGTCAGGGCGGTGAGCGGCAGCCCGATCTCGTTGTTGAGCGAGCCGGGCGTGAACACCGTCGGCGCCTTGCGCCGGAGCACCTGGGCGATCAGGTCCTTGGTGCTGGTCTTGCCCGCCGAGCCGGTCAGCGCCACGAGGGTCGTACCGAGCCGCTGTACGACGTGCCGGGCGAGGGCGCCGAGGGCCTTCTGGACGTCCGGCACGACGATCGCGGGCACACCCACGGGACGCGAGCCCAGTACGGCGACCGCGCCGGCCGCCACGACGGCCTCCGCGAAGTCGTGGCCGTCCACGCGCTCGCCGGCGAAGGCGACGAAGAGGCTGCCGGACTCCACCTCACGGGAGTCCCGGACGACGGATCCGGTGACCCGGACCGACGGATCCGGTATGTCGTGCGTCTGCCCGCCGACGACTTCTGCGATCTCGGCGAGAGAGAGGGCGATCACAAGTTCATCCCTGGGTCTTCTGGATAGCTTCGCGAAGCACCTGGCGGTCGTCGAAGGGACGGACCACTCCGGCGATGTCCTGGCCCTGCTCATGGCCCTTGCCCGCGACCAGCACCGTGTCGCCGGGCTGGGCGCGCGCGACGGCTGCGGCGATCGCGGCGGCCCGGTCCTCGAAGACCTGGACCTCGCCACGCTCGTGTACTGGCACGGACGCCGCGCCCTGGAGCATGGTTGCGAGGATCGCGAGGGGGTCCTCGGAGCGGGGGTTGTCGGAGGTCAGTACGGCGGTGTCGGCGAGCCGGGCCGCGGCGGCGCCCATCGGCTCGCGCTTGGTCTTGTCGCGGTCCCCGCCGCAGCCGAGCACGACGTGCACCTTGCCCTCGGTGACCTTGCGCAGCGCCTTGAGCACCGACTCGACGGCGTCGGTCTTGTGGGCGTAGTCCACGACCGCGAGATACGGCTGCCCGGCGTCGACGCGCTCAAGGCGGCCCGGCACGCCCGGCACGGCGGCGACGCCGTCGGCGGCGGTCTGCACGTCGAGGCCGGCGGCGGCCAGGGAGACGATGGCGGCGAGGGTGTTCGCCACGTTGAAGGGGCCCGGCAGCGGCGAAGTGGCGGTGATGCGCTCGTCCTTGGGGCCGATCACCGTGAACGTCGCGTCCATGGGGCCGATCTCGACGTCCTCGGCGCGCCAGTCGGCGTCCGGGTGGCCCTCGGCGGAGAAGGTGACGACCGGGACGGCGGCCTCCTTGGCGAGCCTGCGGCCGTACTCGTCGTCGAGGTTGACCACGCCGAGTCTGCTGCGTTTCGGCGTGAACAGCTGCGCCTTGGCCCGGAAGTAGTCCTCCATGTCGGAGTGGAACTCCATGTGCTCCGGGCTGAGGTTGGTGAAGACGGCGACGTCGAAGACGCAGCCGTCGACCCGGCCGAGGACCAGGGCGTGGCTGGAGACCTCCATGGCGACCGCCTCGACGCCGCGTTCGCGCATGACGGCGAACAGGGCCTGGAGGTCGGTGGCCTCGGGGGTGGTCCGCTCGGACTTGATGCGCTCGTCGCCGATGCGCATCTCGACCGTGCCGATGAGACCGGTCGACCTGAGCGTCTTCAGGCCGCCTTCGACGAGGTAGGCGGTCGTCGTCTTGCCGGAGGTGCCGGTGATGCCGATCTGGAGGAGATCGCGGCCGGGGTGGCCGTAGATCGTGGCCGCCAGTTCGCCCATTTGCCCGCGCGGGTTCTCGACGACCAGGACCGGCAGGCCGGTCTGCGCGGCGCGGTCGGCGCCGGTCGGGTCGGTCAGCACGGCGACCGCGCCGAGGCCCGCGGCCTGCGTCACGAAGTCGGCGCCGTGCATCCGGGCACCGGGGAGTGCGGCGTACAGGTCGCCGGGGCGGACGGCGCGCGAGTCATGGGTGATGCCCGTGACCTCGGCGGAGCCGTCCGTGGGCTGCGGCGCGGGGACACCCAACTGGTCGGCGAGTTCCGCGAGGGGTGTGGCGGAGACCTGCGCCGGCCTGGGCGGTCCCGGATACGTCACAGGATGCCCCTTCTGGGTGGTTTGGGACTGATCAGCGTGTGGCACGGCGGTGAGCGTACCGGGCGCACCCGCCTCGGAGCGAAGTGAGGGGCGGGGCGGGGGCTGGTTCCCGGAGTCCGGGGTGATCGTTGTCACGAGGTGGTTCCTGGCTGCTCGGTGCTGATCAGGGTGGTCAGGGTTTGTAGGCGACCGGGAGGTTGGCGGCCTTGGCCCCGGTCGGCGGGACCTGGAGGGTCTTCAGCGCGAACTCCATCACCTTCTTGTAGATGGGGCCGCAGATCTGGCCGCCGAAGTAGTTGCCCTGGGTCGCGTTCTGGATGGCGCAGTAGACCGTGATCCGGGGGTTGTCGGCGGGCGCGAAGCCGGCGAAGGACGAGGTGTAGCCGCGGTACTTGCCGGTGGCCGGATCCACGCGGTTCGCCGTACCCGTCTTGCCCGCGACCCGGTAGCCGGGGATGCGCGCCTTGGTGCCGGTGCCCTCCCGGTCGCCCACGACCGACTCCAGCATCTGGGCGAGGGTCCGCGCCGTCCTGGCACTGATGACCCGCGTCTTCTTGGGCTTCGCCGTTTCGGTGAACTGCCCGTCGGGTCCCTCGGTGCCGCGCACCAGCGTGGGTTCGACGCGTACGCCGCCGTTGGCGATCGTCGAGTAGATCGAGGCCGCCTGCATCGCGTTGAGGGACAGGCCCTGGCCGAAAGGAATCGTGTACTGCTGCGAGGTCGACCACTTGTCCGGGGCGGCCAGGATGCCGGGCGTCTCGCCGGGGAAGCCGAGGCCCGTGTAACTGCCGAGGCCGAACTTGCGCAGGTAGTCGTAGAGGACCTTGTTGGACTTCGACTGGGTCTTGCCGAGCTGGCCGGTGGCGAGGATGGTGCCGATGTTGCTGGACTTGGCGAGCACGCCGTTGAGCGTGAGGTACCAGGTGTCGTGGTCGATGTCGTCCTTGAAGAGCCGGTCGCCGCGGTGCAGCCGGTTGGGCACGATGACATGCGTGCCGGGCGTGGCCACGTTCTCCTCCAGTACGGCGGCCATCGACATGACCTTCGCGGTGGAGCCGGGCTCGTAGGCGTCCTGGAGCGCCGCGTTGCCCATGTTCGCGCTGCTGGCCTCGGAGAGGTCGTTCGGGTCGAAGCCGGGCGAGTTGGCCATGGCGAGGATCTCGCCGGTGCGGGTGTCCTGGACGATCACATAGCCGCGGTCCGCCCTGGACTCCTGCACCTGCTCGGTGATCGCGTTCTGCGCGGCCCACTGGATGTCGCGGTCGATGGTGAGCTCGACGTCGCTGCCGGGCACGGCGGGCGTCTCGGTGGAGCCCACGGTGGGGACCTGGCGGCCGCCGGACTGGGCGTAGCGGATCTCGCCGTCCTTGCCGGACAGCGCCTTGTTCAGCTGCTGCTCGACACCGCCGCCGCCCTTGCCGTCGGCGTTGACCCAGCCCAGTATCCCGGCGGCGAGGTCGCCGTTGGGGTACACGCGCTTGCTGCTGGCGACCGACAGGACGCCCGCGAGGACGTTGACCGTGCTCTTGTCGGTCTCGGCCTTGGTGGTCAGCGCGTTCTTCAGGTCCTTGATCTGCTTCCAGACCTGCGGGGTCTGGCGGCTGGCCAGCAGGGTGTAGCGCAGGTTCCGGTTCGCGGGCCGGAGCTTGTTGACGATCTTCTCCTGGTCCTGGCCGAGGATCGGGGCGAGCAGGGCGGCCGCCTGCTCGGGGCCGTCGTCGATCTTCAGCTGGTCGCGGGAGAACAGCGTGGGGTCGGCCGTGATGTCGTACGCGTCCACGCTGGTCGCGAGCGCGACGCCGTTGCGGTCGGTGATGCCGCCGCGCTCGGCGGCCAGGGTGTAGCCGACGTACCGGTTCTTCTCGGCCTTGGCGGCGTAGGTGCTCGCGTCGACGCCCTGCACCTGGAGCAGTCGTACGACGAAGGCGATCAGGACGAGGGTCAGGGCCAGGCTGACCATGCGCAGCCGGGGGCGGGGCCGGCCGAGCCGGATGGCGACGGGGGCCCCTGGACGCGGGCGTGCCGGGCGGCGGGCAGGGCGGGCGCCGGGGCCCGGACGCCGCTGGGCACCGCCGGATCGGGCGGGCTTCGCGGGTCCGGGCACGCGGCGGCGCGGCGGTTCCCTGTCGGACACTTCCGTCACCTGCCGGGGGTCGGGTACGGGGAGGACTGGGCGGACGGTGCGGTCTGCTGGACGGGAGGCGCGTACTGGGGCACGGTCTGGGCCGTGACCTGGCCGGCCGCGGGCTCGGACGCGTCGGGGGTGGCCGCCGGCTGAGGCGAGGTCGGCGTGGCGCCGTACGCCGAGGACGCGCCGTCGAGGGCCTCTGGAGCGAGGGGGGCGCGGCCGGCGATCTGCCCGGCGGGTGCGGCGCTGGGGACGCCCTTGACGGTGCCGTCCGGGTCGAGGAAGGCCGGGTCACCGCCCGGGATCATGCCGAGTTCGCGGGCCCGGCGCTGAAGGGCGTCGGGGGCGGAGTAGGCGTCGATGTCCCGCTGGAGGGACTGCTCCTCGTCGGTGAGGGTCTTCGTCTCCTTCTGGAGGTCGTCCTTCTGGAACGCGCCCTCGCTGAGGGCGGAGTTCAGCACGAGGAGTCCGATGAGGCCGCCGCCGAGGAGGAGGACGACCAGGAGGACGAAGGGGGCACGGGCGGCCTGCCCGCCGCCCGGGGGGAAGAGCCGCGCGAGCCGGGCGGCCCGCCCCCTCAGTTCGGGTTTCCTACTCACTCGCCCTCCCCCGGGTCCGGTTTCCCAACTCAGGGGTTCGAACCCTGGGCCCGGACGCCCGCCCCTGCCTCACGGCCTTCATTCGATGGACTCCCTGATGCGCTCGGCCCCGCGCAGGCGCGCCGGTGCCGCGCGCCGGTTCTCGGCGACCTCTTCCTCCGTGGGAAGTTCGGCACCGCGCGTCAGCAGCTTGAGCCGGGGCTGGTACTGCTCGGGGACGACGGGCAGACCGGGCGGGGCGGTGTTGGCGGCACCGGCCGCGAACACCTGCTTGACCAGCCGGTCCTCCAGCGAGTGGTACGACAGGACGGCGATCCGCCCGCCGACACCGAGGGTCTCCACGGCGGCCGGGATCGCCCGCTCCAGGACGGAGAGCTCACCGTTGACCTCGATGCGCAGCGCCTGGAAGGTGCGCTTGGCCGGGTTCCCGCCGGTGCGCTTGGCGGCCTGCGGCAGGGCGTCCCGAATCAGCTCCACGAGCCGGGCGCTGTTGCTGAACGGCTCCTTCGCGCGCTCGCGCACGACGGCGGCCACGATCCGCTTGGCCTGCTTCTCCTCGCCGTAGGCGCGCAGGATCCGTACGAGCTCGCCGGGCGGGTAGGTGTTGAGGACCTCGGCGGCGCTGATGCCGGTCGTCTGGTCCATGCGCATGTCGAGGGGGGCGTCCTGGGCGTAGGCGAAGCCGCGGTCGGCCTCGTCGAGCTGCATGGAGGAGACGCCGAGGTCGAACAGGACGCCCTGCACACGCGCGATGCCGAGCCTGGCCAGCACGTCCGGGAGCTCGTCGTAGACGGCGTGCACGAGGGTCGCGCGCTCGCCGTAGGGGGCGAGCCGCTCGCCGGACAGGCGCAGGGCCTCCTTGTCGCGGTCGAGGGCGACCAGGTGGGCCTCGGGGAACTGCGTCAGGAGGGCCTCGCTGTGGCCGCCGAGGCCGAGGGTGCAGTCGACGACCACCGCTCCCGGCGCCCGAAGGGCGGGGGCCAACAGGTCCAGGCACCGCTGGAGCATCACCGGGACGTGTCGACTCTGACTCAAGGGGCCCTCTCTGATCCGGCCCGTACGCACCGCCGGGTCCCCACCCTCCCCCAGCTTGCTGGGGACCCCCAGTGAAGGGGAGGCCTGCCGGCGCCAAAAGCGTCAGCCGGCCGGGAGCGGGAGGAGGCCGAGCCGTACGTACGCGCCGCGCACGCGGGGAGAGCTCCGGAAGAATCGCCGGTGTCTCCGGGGAAAACAGTCCAGCAGGGAGTCTCGACTCCCGCTTCGCGTCACTTTAGTCCACGGTGTCGTGCGGTCAATCAACCGGCCTGCGCGTCGCCGCTTCGGGTTCCGCCGAAGTCGCACGGCCGGAAAAATGGCTCGTATGGAGGCACTCACACCACCCTTGTGGGTTAGCTCACAACAAGCCGCGATGGCGTTCTTTTGTCCGCTCTCACAACAGGACCGTTGCGGACGTGACCAGTAACGTCATGGGTATGACGACTTCTGCATCGGTTCCCACCGGCCCCGACAGTGCGATAACCCGCCGCGGCACGGTCACCGACCGTCTCGTCGACGCCAACGGGCACTACGCCGCCGCCTTCAGCGACCCGGGCATGGATGCCCGCCCGGTCCTGCACGTCGCCGTCGTGGCCTGCATGGACGCCCGCCTCGACCTGCACGCCGCGCTGGGTCTGGAGCTCGGCGACTGCCACACCATCCGCAACGCGGGCGGGGTCGTCACGGACGATGTGATCCGTTCGCTCACGATCAGCCAGCGCAAGCTCGGCACCCGCAGCGTCGTCCTGATCCACCACACGGGCTGCGGTCTGGAGAGCATCACCGAGGACTTCCGGGGCGAGCTGGAGCTGGAGGTCGGCCAGCGCCCCGCCTGGGCCGTGGAGGCGTTCCGCGACGTCGACCAGGACGTACGGCAGTCGATGCAGCGCGTGCGCACCTCGCCGTTCATGCTGCACACCGACGATGTCCGGGGCTTCGTCTTCGACGTGAAGACGGGTCGGCTGCGCGAGATCGACCCCGCGTAACCGCCTCGGTGCACTCCGTGCGACGGTCGGCGTGGACGCAGTGCCGCGGACGCCGTGTGACCCTCGCACGGACCCCGCGTAACCAGCCGCGGCGCCTGTCGTTCCGCTGTCAATTTGTGCTCGGGCGTGCCCAAAAGGCCGTAAGACCCGACATAACGCAGGCAGTTGTCCACAGGCGAGTGACACGAATCGGTAACGGCAGCAAGAATGCGGGTGTGACAACACGCGGAGCACTTCACGCGTGGTGTCCGTGTTCCAGGGGTGGGCCGGTCCGCGCATCGCGTCGGCCCGGAAAGAACGGGCCGAGGAGGGCCGGGTGACGACCTATGACGATCGAGCGAGCCTCACTGATCTGACCGCCACTGTGGAGCGTGTCCGCGACGCGGTGGAAGGAGTGATCGAGGGCAAGCCCGAGGTCGTACGGCTTTCGCTGACCGTACTGCTCGCAGAGGGACATCTACTGATCGAGGACGTTCCGGGCGTGGGCAAGACGATGCTGGCGAAGACGCTGGCGCGGTCCATCGACTGTTCGGTGCGACGTATCCAGTTCACGCCGGACCTGCTGCCGTCGGACATCACGGGTGTGTCCATCTGGGACCAGCAGCGCAAGGACTTCGAGTTCAAGCCCGGGGCGATCTTCGCCCAGATCGTGATCGGCGACGAGATCAACCGCGCCTCGCCGAAGACGCAGTCCGCGCTCCTGGAGTCCATGGAGGAGCGCCAGGTCACGATCGACGGGCAGACCTACGAGCTGCCGAGCCCCTTCATGGTGGTGGCCACGCAGAACCCGGTCGAGATGGAGGGCACCTATCCGCTGCCCGAGGCCCAGCGCGACCGCTTCATGGCCCGCGTCTCCGTCGGCTACCCCAGCATGGAGGCCGAGCTGCAGATGCTGGACGTGCACGGCGGCGTCTCCCCGCTGGAGGACCTGCAGCCGGTGGCACACGCGCACGACATCGTGAAGCTGATCGACGCCGTGCGCGGCGTCCATGTCGCCGATCCGGTCCGGCGGTACGCGGTGGAGCTGGTCTCGGCCACGCGCACCCACCCCGACCTCAGACTCGGCGCCTCTCCGCGCGCCACGCTGCATCTGCTGCGCGCGGCGAAGGCGTCGGCGGCGCTCAGCGGCCGGGAGTACGCGCTGCCGGACGACGTGCAGGCCCTCGCCGTGGCCGTCCTGGCCCACCGCCTGCTGCCCACCGCACAGGCCCAGCTCAACCGGCGCACCTCCGAGCAGGTCGTCCAGGAGATCCTCCAGCGCACCCCGGTGCCCGCCGCGCCGCAGCAGCAGCACGGCTTCGGTGGCCTGGGCCGCGGCACTCCGTCGTACGGCCAGCAGCCGCCACGGAGGCTGTGATGACCTCCGGCAGTACGGGCCAGGCCGAGGCGGATCGCGGCGACCAGAGCGGGATCCGCACGGCACTGGCCGGTCTGACCACGCGCGGCCGCTCCTTCCTGGCCGCCGGCGTCGCGGCCGCCGTCTGCGCCTACGTCCTCGGCCAGAGCGACCTGCTGCGCGTCGGACTGCTGCTCGCGGTGCTCCCGCTGGTCTGCGCAATGGTGCTGTACCGCACCCGCTACCGCGTCTCGGGCAGCCGCAGGCTCTCCCCCGCGCGCGTGCCCGCAGGCAGCGAGGCCCGTGTGCACCTGCGGATGGACAACGTCTCCCGGCTGCCCACCGGCCTGCTCATGCTCCAGGACCGGGTGCCGTACGTCCTCGGCCCGCGCCCCCGCTTCGTGCTGGACCGGGTCGAGCCGGGCGGCCGCCGCGAGGTGTCCTACCGGGTGCGCTCCGACCTGCGCGGCCGCTATCCGCTGGGCCCGCTGCAGCTGCGCCTGAGCGACCCGTTCGGCATGTGCGAGCTGACCCGCTCCTTCTCGACGTACGACACCCTCACGGTCATCCCGCGCGTGGAGCCGCTGCCGCCGGTGCGCTTCAGCGGGGAGGCGAAGGGGTACGGCGACGGCCGGCACCGCTCGCTGGCGCTGGCCGGCGAGGACGACGTGATCCCGCGCGGCTACCGCTACGGCGACGACCTGCGCCGCGTCCACTGGCGCTCCACCGCGCGCTACGGCGAGCTGATGGTGCGCCGCGAGGAGCAGCCGCAGCGCTCGCGCTGCACGGTGCTGCTGGACACCCGTGGCCCGGCCTTCCAGGGCTCGGGCCCGGACTCGGCCTTCGAGTGGGCCGTGTCGGGCGCGGCGTCCGCGCTGGTCCACATGCTGGAGCGGGGCTTCTCCGTGCGGCTGCTGACCGACACCGGCAGCTCGGTGCCCGGCGAGGGCGCCGACGGGTTCGCGGGCGCGAGCCAGGAGTCCGCGGACGCGGCCGGGCTGATGATGGACACCCTCGCGGTGATCGACCACTCCGACGGTACGGGTCTGTCGCGGGCGTACGACGTGCTGCGCGGCGGCAACGAGGGGCTGCTGGTCGCCTTCTTCGGCGACCTCGACGAGGAGCAGGCGGCGGTGGCCGCGAAGATGCGCCAGCGCAGCGGGGGCGCGGTCGCCTTCGTGCTGGACAGCGGGACCTGGGTGCGGGAACCCACCGATGTGCCCGGCGCGTTGGACAGGAGCGAGGAGCGGCTGCGGATGCTGCGGGAGGCGGGCTGGACGGCCCTGAGCGTGCCGCGGGGCGCTCCGCTGAACGAGCTGTGGCGCCAGGCGGACCGGGCGCGTACGGACGCCGCCGCGGGCGGTGGCGTGTTCGGCAAGGGGGGAGCGGCATGAGCGGGCGGACACGGATGGCGCTGTGCGCCGCGGCGGCCACGCTGATGGCCGCGTGCGCCCTGCTGCCGCTGGTCTCCCCGGTCACGTGGCTGTTCCAGGCGATCTTCCTGCTGGCGATCCAGACGGGCGTGGGCATGGCGACCCGGCGGGTGCCGCTGGCCCGGCCCCTGACGGTGGCCGCGCAGGTCCTGGTCGCGCTGATGCTGCTGACCCTGACCTTCGCCAACCAGCAGGCGATCATCGGGGTGATCCCCGGGCCGGAGGCTTTCGCTCACTTCGCCGACCTGTTGCAGACCGGCACGGACGACGTCGGCCGGTACTCGATCCCGGCGCCGCTGTCGGACGGCATCCGGCTGATGCTCATCGGCGGCGTGCTGATCATAGGTCTGGCGGTGGACACCCTCGCGGTGACGTTCCGCAGTGCCGCGCCGGCCGGGCTGCCCCTGCTGGCGCTGTACTCCGTGGCCGCGGGGCTGTCCGAGGGCGGCGCGGACTGGCTGTGGTTCCTGGTGGCCGCCGCGGGCTATCTGATGCTGCTCCTGGCCGAGGGCCGTGACCGGCTCTCGCAGTGGGGCCGGGTCTTCGGCGGGGCGCCCCGGACGCCGGGCGGCGACCCGAGCGGCGCGGTGGCACCGGTCCGCTCCGGCCGGCGCATCGGCATGGTCGCGCTGGGCATCGCCCTGGTGGTTCCGCTGGCGCTGCCCGCGATGAACGGCGGCCTGCTGGACGCCGCGGGCACCGGCGTGGGCTCCGGCAGCGGGAGCGGCGGCACGATCTCCGCGGTGAACCCGCTGGTGTCGCTGCGCGACAGTCTGAACGTGGACGAGGACCGCGAGGTCCTGTCCGTGAAGACCAACACCTCCGACATGTCGAACATGTACCTGCGGATCGTCTCCCTGGACGACTTCGACGGCACCACATGGCAGCCGTCCAAGCGCAGCATCGAGGCCGTGCCGGACAAGCTCCCCACCCCCTTCGGCCTGGGCGCCGACGTCCGCCGCGCGGAGGTGGAGACGACCATCTCGGCCGCGGACTGGTACGCCCAGAACTGGTTGCCGATGCCGTACCCGCCGAGCGGCGTGGACATCAGCGGCAACTGGCGCTACGAACCGCTCGGCATGACGGTCGTCGGCGACCGCCGCCAGACCACGCGCGGGGTGACGTACACCGTGCGCAGCCTCGACGTGCAGCCGACGGCGGGGCAGCTCGCGGGCGCCCCGGAGCCGCCGGCCGCGCTGAAGCGCGAGTTCACCAAGCTGCCGGACTCGCTGCCCGGGGTGGTCGGCCGGACCGCGCGCCAGGTCACCGAGGGGGCGACCAGCCACTACGAGCAGGCGGTCAAGCTCCAGGAGTACTTCTCCATCACGGGCGGCTACCAGTACGACACCAACGTGAAGGTGGGCAGCGGCCCGGGGGCCATCGCCCGCTTCCTGCGGGACAAGCAGGGGTTCTGCGTCCACTTCTCCTTCGCGATGGCGGCGATGGCCCGCTCGCTGGACATACCGGCCCGGGTCGCGGTGGGCTTCGCGCCCGGTACCCCGCAGGGTGACAACTCCATCTCCGTGGGGCTGAAGGACGCACACGCATGGCCCGAGCTGTACTTCGAGGGCGTGGGCTGGACCCGCTTCGAGCCGACGCCGACCCGTGGTTCGGTGCCGTCGTACACCCAGTCGGACACCCCCGGCTCCACGCTCCCGGACGTGGCGCGGCCCTCGCAGTCGGCGAGCACGGGCCCGTCCGCCACTCCCTCGACCAGCGAGAGCTGCGCGGGGCAGAACCCGGAGCTGTGCGCGAGCGAGTCGCCGGAGGCCGCGGTGGCCGTCGGCGGCTCAGGCCCGCCTTGGTACGTCCTGCTGGCGTGGGCTCTCGGCGGGGCGACGGCGCTGCTGATCCCGCTGGCGCCGATGCTGTGGCGGCTACGGACGAGAGCGGTACGGCTGGGAGCGCATGGCCGCACCGAGGCGGACATACCGCTGCACACCTTGTCGGTCTGGCAGGAACTGGCGGACACGGCCTGGGACTTCGGGATTCCCCCGGACGACTCCCAGACCCCGCGCAAGTCGGCCGCCCGCATCGTCCGTCTGGGCCAACTCGACCCGCCGGCCGCGGCCTCGGTCCACCGAGTCGCCGACGCGGTGGAACAGGTCCTCTACGCCCCGACGCCGCGCCCGACGGCCGGCCTCGCGGAGGACGTCCGGCGCGTGCAGGCCGACCTGCGGTCCAGGGCCAAGTGGACGACGAACCTACGCGCTGCGCTGGCCCCACGCTCCAGCGTGCGGGTGGTCTGGGCGGTGTCGGACTGGTGGATCAGCGTCAAGCGCCGCGCGACGGCGGCCCGACCCACCTGGCGGCGGCCGTCCGCGCCGGGGCAGCAGGGGTGAGGGTTCGCGAGGGCTGAGGGGATGTGACGGCGCCGGGCAGGAGAGGCGCCGCACTCCTCGCGGGCCGGGCCCGCCCGCGCGTCTCCGGCCGGGCCCGCTCCCGGATCTCCGGTGTGGGAGGACATGCGTCAGGGGGTGACCACCGGTCGGTGGTCACCCCCTGACGCATGTCCGGGAGCTGCCTGGCAACTCGTCGAGCTAGTGGCCGCCCTGTTCGTCACGGCGGCGCTGCCAACGCTGTTCGATGCGGTCCATCATGGAGCGCTTCTGACGTGGCTGACGGCGGGCCTGCGTACCGCCGGCGGGCTGTTCGCCCGGCTTGGGGGCCTTGCGCCAGCCGGTCACCGCGAGTACCGCACAACCCAGCATGACGAGGAAGCCCACCACGCTGAGCCACACCTGCTTGGCGACCATTCCAGCCATGAGGAGCGCGATACCTACGAGGAAGCCCGCGACCGCCTGGTAGACCCGTCGCCGGGTGTACGTACGCAGCCCGCTTCCCTCAAGCGCTGTCGCGAACTTGGGATCTTCGGCGTACAGCGCTCGCTCCATTTGCTCGAGCATTCGCTGCTCGTGCTCCGAGAGCGGCACGGAGTCCTCCTCATCGTGCAGTCGCCGGGGCGACCCGGGGGGTCCCTTCAGGATAGGCAGGGAATCGCCCCCGTGAAACCCGCCCCTCTACGCCAATTGGCCAACCGGGCTCCGGCATGGACATCCCGGCTCGCTGAGATCTTCATTCCCCAGCGGCCGACCCGTCATGCCGGAACGGTCTCCCTCGATCATACGGCGCTGAGCGCGCGATCGGGTGGCCTGTGGCGTACTCCATGTGCCGCCAAGTCCCTGATCAAGGCGCACCCTGGCGGTCCGCTCAGACCTCGGCTCAGGCCTGCGAGGTCTCCCTCGTCTCGCCCAGCACATGGAGCTGCGTGGCCACCGAGTGGAACGCGGACAGCTCGGCCGCCGCCTCCTCCAGCTTCAGCAGCGCCTCCAGCGCCCCGGGCTCGGTGTCCACCAGCACGCCGGGGACCAGGTCGGCGAAGACCCGCACTCCGTGCACGGCACCGACCCTGAGCCCGGCCCGCTCGACGAGCTCGGTGAGCTGCTCGGCGGTGAAACGGCGCGGCATGGGATCACCCTTGCCCCAACGGCCGTCCGGGTCCTCAAGGGCCTGCTTGGCCTCCTTGAAGTGGCCGGCGAGGGCGCGCGCCAGCACGGCACCGCCCAGACCGGCGGCGAGCAGGCTGAGGACGCCCTCGGAGCGCAGGGCCGCCACCGCGTTGCGGACGCCCTCGGCGGGGTCGTCGACGTACTCCAGGACGCCGTGGCAGAGCACGATGTCGTACCCTGCGCGCTCCACCACGTCGAACAGGCCGTGGGCGTCTCCCTGCACGCCCTTCACCCGGTCGGCGACCTCGGCCTCGGCGGCGCGCCGCTCCAGGGCGAACAGCGCGTTCGGGCTGGGGTCGACCACGGTGACGCGGTGGCCGAGGCGGGCCAGGGGCACGGCGAAGTTGCCGCTGCCGCCGCCGGTGTCGAGGACGTCCAGCGCCTGGCGACCCGTGGCCTTCACCCGGCGGTCCAGGGCGTCCTGGAGGACCTCCCAGACCACGGCGGTACGGAGAGAGGCGCGGGGGCGCATCGGGTCCGGCACGGCAGTTGACTCCTCGGCGCGGCACCGCCGCTTGCACGGCGGAGCGAACGGGCTGCCTCCCCCGGCCCGGATCAGGGGGTGGGAAGGCTTCAGGCGCCCTCCACCCTATTGCCTACGACACCCGGTCCGGCCATCGCGGTGCCGCGCGACACCGCCCGTCTCGCACGACGGACGGCCGAGCGGCGACTGCTCCGGTGAGGCCGCCGGGCCGTCAGCCCGCGTCCGGCATGTCGTCCCTCTCCCGGTGCGCCCCGCCCACCTCCTCCCGGTCCGCGTCCGTGCGCGGTTGGGGCAGGACCGGCTGGAGTACCAGCATTCGCTCGACGAGGCGCAGGAACATCGCCACGTCGCGTATCAGGTCGTCGGCGTCCCGGCGGCTGGCCGCGCCCTGGATGCCCGCCTCGGCGCGGGCGCGGCGCCGCGCACCCGAGGCGAACAGGGCGCTCCACTCGGTGAGTTCGGGCACGATCTCGGGGAGCACTTCCCAGGCGCTCCGTATGCGGGCCCGCCGCCTGGTAGTGGGCTCCGGGCGGCCCCGCGCCGCGAGCACGGCGGCGGCGGTGCGCAGGGCGGCGAGGTGGGCTGTTGCGTAGCGCTCGTTCGGGGTTTCGAGGACGGCGGCCTCGTCCAGTCCGGCACGGGCCTGGGCGAGCAGGTCGAGGGCGGCGGGCGGGGCCGTGGCCCGGCGGAGCACAGGGTGCACGTCGCTCGCCGGGCCGGTCAGTGAGGGGGCAGGGCCGGTGGCGCGGCGCCGGTGGGCGGCGGCTGCGTGGTAGCTGGCCATGACGAACCTCCTGTCGTCGTTGTAACGGCATGCCCGATACGGGCTGCCGTATGTGCCCATCGTGAGGTATGGCACTGACAATCCGTTCTGACCTGGGGTTTTGCTTCGAGCGACAGTTCGGACTAACTTTTGCACTGACCAGTCAGTTCAAATTGAGGGGGCAGGGATGGGGGGAACCGTGGCCGGAGTCGGCGTCACGGCCCTGGGGCTCGGGCTCAAGGGGCCCCGCGGATGGGCGTTCCGCGGGGTCTCGTTCGAGGCGGAGCCCGGCTCGCTGATCACGATCGAGGGACCGTCCGGCACCGGCCGTACGTGTCTGCTGCTGGCGCTCACCGGGCGGATGAAGCCCACCGAGGGCACCGCGACCGTGGGCGGGGCGGCGCTGCCCAAGCGCATGGCGGTGGTGCGGCACTTCAGCGCCCTGGCCCACGTTCCGGGTGTGACCGACCTGGACCCGGCCCTGACCGTCGCCGAGCACCTGAACGAACGGGCGCTGCTCCAGCGGCGGTTCGGCGATTCCCTGCGGGGGCTGCTGCGCCCGCGTGCCGAGCGGCGGACCGAGGCACGGCTGCGGATCGACGCCGCGCTCGAGGCCGCGGGTCTCGACCGGGACTCCCTGCCCAAGGGCTCCCGCACGGCCGTACGCGATCTGGAGCGTCTGGAGGCTCTGCGGCTGTCCCTCGCGCTGGCGCTGATCGGGCGCCCGCGGCTGCTCGGCGTCGACGACACCGACCTCAAGCTCTCGGATGCCGAACGGGCCGAGGTCTGGGCGCTGTTGAAGTCCGTGGCCGAGACCGGGACCACGGTCGTGGCGGTGTGCAGCGAGGCCCCCGAAGGCACGGTCAAGGTCTCCACCGAGGCGACCGACGAGCCGTCAGCCGTGGTGCGGTCGCAGGAGACCGACGAGCCGTCAGCCGCCCGGGAATCGCAGGAAACCGACGGAAAGGAGGCCGCCGATGCGCTCGCCGAGGCTGGCCGCGCTTGAGCTGAGGCGCTTCGGCCGGGGGAAGCTGCCGCGTGCGGCCCTGGTCGCGCTGCTGGTGCTGCCCCTGCTGTACGGCGCCCTGTACCTGTGGTCGTTCTGGGACCCGTACGGCCGTCTCGACAAGATCCCCGTGGCGCTCGTGAACGACGACAAGGGGGCGGCCGTCGAGGGGAAGAAGCTGTCGGCCGGCGACGACATCACCAAGGGGCTGCGCGAGAGCGACGTCTTCGACTGGCGCGAGGTCAGCGCGGCCGAGGCCACGAAGGGCGTCGAGGACGGGACCTACTACCTGTCGCTGACCATGCCGGCCGACTTCAGCGAGCGGATCGCCTCCAGCGCGGGCGCCTCGCCGGAGACGGGCGCCCTCCAGGTGCGTACGAACGACGCGAACAACTACATCGTCGGGCAGATCTCGCGGACGGTCTTCAGCGAGGTGCGCGAGGCGGCGTCCACGAAGGCGTCGCGGTCGTTCCTGGACCGGATCTTCGTGTCGTTCTCCGACATCCACGGCGCCACGGTCAAGGCCGCGAACGGCGCCGACCGGCTCGAAGGCGGCATCGGGAAGGCGGAGAAGGGCTCCAAGGACCTCGCCGACGGACTGAAGGACGCCAAGGCGGGCAGCGGCAAGCTGTCCAGCGGCCTGAAGAAGCTCAACAAGGGCGCGGGTGATCTGGAGGACGGCTCCAGGCGGGTCGCGCAGGGCACGCAGACGCTGGCCGACCGGGTCAACGGAGTCGACGAGAAGATCGGCCCGTTCCTGAAGGACAACGAGAAGACCATCGGGGACACCGCCCAGCTGGTCGCCGACTCCTCCGGAGCGATCCGCAACAACCTCGACGACCTGGTGGAGCGCGCTCCGGCCGCCGCCAGGGGCGCCCATACGGCGTCCGACGCGCTGAACCTCATTTACAAGGCACGCTGCGAGGACCCCGTACTGCCCGACCCGGCGTGCTCCGACCTGAAGAAGGCGAAGCAGTCGGCCGCGGACGTGGCGACGATCGCCGACGACCTCAACACGCTGATCGCCGACCAGGACGGGGACCTGAAGAAGCTCGACAAGCACCTCGCCACCCTCCAGAAGCAGGCCCAGGCGCTCGCCGACCGCGCGCCCCGCCTCTCCGAGGACCTCGACGACGCCGTCACCCGGATCAACAAGCTGAACCAGGGCGCCACGAAGGTCGCCGCAGGTGCCAAGAAGCTGCACTCGGGGCTCGGCGACGCCAAGGGCGGCGCGGCCGACCTGGACAGCGGCGTGGGCGAGCTGAAGACCGGCGCGTACGACCTCAACGGCGGCATCTACAAGCTCGTCGACGGCTCCGGGAAGCTCTCGGACGGGCTGCACGACGGTGCGGGGCGCATCCCGGACTACGACAAGAAGGACCGCGACCAGCGCACCGAGGTCATGGCCGACCCGGTCCAGCTCCTCTCCAACGATCTGCACAAGGCGCCCAACTACGGCACCGGGTTCGCCCCGTACTTCATCCCGCTGTCCCTGTGGGTGGGCGCGATGGTGGCGTACATGCTGATCGCGCCGATGAACCGGCGCGCGCTCGCCGCGGGCGCCCCGGCGTGGCGGATCGCGCTGGCCGGCTGGCTGCCCGTGGTGGCGATCGGGGTGCTGCAGACCATCGCCCTGATGTCCGTGCTGCACTGGGCGATCGGGCTCCAGATGGCGCGCGCGGCCGGCACGGTGGGTTTCCTGTTCCTCGTGACGGCGTGCTTCGCGGCGATCGTGCAGTGGCTGAACGCCCGCTTCGGGGCGGCCGGCCGGATCCTCGTCCTGGCCCTGCTGATGCTCCAGTTGACGTCCGCGGGCGGCACCTACCCCGTCCAGACCAGTCCGGGCTTCTTCAACGCGCTGCACCCCTTCCTGCCGATGAGCTACATCGTCGAGGCCCTCAGGAGGCTGATCACCGGCGGCGGCCTGGAACCGGTGTGGCACGCGTGCGTGGTGCTCGTCGCCTTCACCGCGGGGGCCCTCGCCCTGACCGCGCTGTCGGCCCGCCGCCGTCAGGTGTGGACGCTCGACCGGCTGCACCCGGAGCTGAGCCTGTGAGCGCGCGCGGGACAATCAGCCCCATGGAAAGCAGCAGCGCCGCGTCGGGCGGCAGCACGCGCCGTGAGGCCACCCGGCAAAAGCTCTACGAGGCGGCCGTCACGCTCATCGCCGAGCAGGGCTTCTCCGCCACCACGGTCGATGAGATCGCCGAGCGGGCCGGGGTGGCGAAGGGCACGGTCTACTACAACTTCGCCAGCAAGTCGGTCCTCTTCGAGGAGCTGTTGCGGCACGGAGTGGGCCTCCTCACCGCCTCGCTGCGGGAGGCCGCCGAGCAGACCGCCAGGGAAGGCGGCGGCAAGGTGGACGCCCTGGACGCGATGATCCACGCGGGGCTGGTCTTCATCGACCGCTACCCGTCCTTCACGCAGTTGTACGTCGCCGAGCTGTGGCGCACGAACAGGGCCTGGCAGTCCACGCTGATGGTGGTCCGCCAGCAGGCCGTGGCGGTCGTCGAGGGTGTGCTGCGCGAGGGCGTGGAGAGCGGCGAGTTCAGCGAGGAGATCGACATCCAGCTGACCGCCGCCGCGTTGGTCGGCATGGTCCTGGTGGCCGCGCTGGACTGGCAGTCCTTCCAGCCGGAGCGCTCCCTGGACGACGTACACGCGGCGCTGTCCCGGCTGTTGCAGGGCCGGGTGAGCGGGCGCCGCTGAAGCAGCGGTCGGAAGGCGTACACGAAAGCGCCGGTCCGAGTGTGGCCGCGTCCCCCGCGGGCCATGCTCGAACCGGCGCCCTCTCGTGCTCCCCCGTTCCCCCGTACTCCCCCGTGTCCCCCTGGACCCCCGTCCGGTCGTTCCCCCGGGTCCCCCGGTCTCACTCCCGCCGACACCAGGCCGGCGGAAGGAGCGGATCCGGGGACGCTCCGTTCCGGCGCCCCGTGTCGCCGGTGCCGGAGCCGCTCCCCTTCTCCGTGGCTCCACTCTCTCGTTCACGCAGGTCGTGGCCCATCCGCGCGCGTACTCATCTCGTCGGCTAGGTACGGGTACTCAGAGCTGCGCACTCATCCCCAGGACCCGGTGTTGCCGAGTGGTTACGATCGCCCCCGTGTCTGTACTCCCTTTGGTGTTCACAAGCGGCTGGGCCAGCGGAATCAACGCCTACGCCGTCGTACTGCTGCTCGGCATATTCGGCGCGACGGGGCTGAGCGACGAGGTGCCCGAGGCACTGCAGCGGCCCGACGTCCTGATAGCGGCCGGCGTGCTGTTCCTCATCGAGGCCGTCGCCGACAAGATCCCGTACGTCGACACCGCGTGGGACTCGGTGCACACCGTGATCCGGCCGGTGTCGGGCGCGGTCGTCGCGGCGCTGCTCGCCGGGCAGAGCGGGTCGGTGCCGGAGCTGGCGGCCGGCGCGGTCGGCGGTTCCACGGCGTTGCTGAGCCACCTGGTCAAGGCCGGGACGCGGATGGCGGTCAACACCTCGCCCGAGCCGTTCACCAACGTCGTGGTGAGCCTCGCCGAGGATCTCGGCGTCGCCGCGGTCATCACCTTCGCGATCTTCCACCCCGTAGCGGCGGCCTCCGTCGCGGGCGCCCTGTTGCTCGCCGGGCTGTTCCTGCTCTACTTCCTGGTCTCGCGGATCCGTCGCTTCCTGCGGCGCAGGGCCGAGCGGCGGGCGGAGAAACGGCTCGCGCAGGCGGTGACCCAGCGCGGCGGCTGAGTCGTCTCCCCAGGTCAGTGGGCCGTTGTCAGTGGCGGCCGATAAAGTCCCTGGCATGGCAAGGATTGCGGTGATCGGCGCCGGGATGGGCGCGATGGCGGCGGCTGCCCGGCTCGCCGTCGCGGGCCACCGGGTGGCGGTGTACGAGCGTTCGCAGACGTACGGCGGAGCGGTGCGCCGCGTCGAGCGTGACGGCTTCGCCTTCGACACGGGACCGGGGCTGCTCCCGCTCCCCGCCGTGTACCGCGACCTGTTCGTCAAGACCGGCAAGGAGCCGCTGGAGGCGTGCGTCGAGCTGGTCCAGGTCGACCCGTCCGCGCGGCACGTCTTCGCGGACGGCACCGAGGTGTCCCTGCCGAACGCCTCACGCGGGGGAGTGGTGACCGCCCTGGACGAGGCGCTGGGCGCCGGAGCGGGCGGGCGCTGGGGCGACTTCCTGGTCCGTGCCCGCGAGGCCTGGGACCGCACGCGCAGACCGCTCCTGGAGGAGCCCCTGTGGCCGAACTGGCAGGTGCTGGCCGAGCGCGAGCCCTACCCGTCGGTCCCGCACAAGCGCCTCCTGCGCACCCGCCGGGCCGCCACCCTCGCCGAGGTCGGTGCCTGGGAGCTGCGCGACCCCCGGCTGGTCGCCCTGCTGGAGAGCCACGCGCTGGCGTACGGCCTGGACCCGCGCGAGACGCCGGCGAACGGGGCGGTGCTGCCGTACATGGAGCATGCCTTCGGGACCTGGTATGTGCGCGGCGGCATACGGGAGTTGGCGCGGGCCGTGTACGAGCGGTGCGTGGCCAGGAAGGTCGAGTTCCACTTCGGTGCGGAAGTCACCGGGATCCTGGAGAAGGACGGCCGGGCGGCGGGGCTGGAGCTGGCCGACGGGCCGGTGGTGGAGGCCGACTTCGTGGTCTGCGGGGTCGCTCCGGAGGTGCTGGACGGCCTCATGCGGGGAGCGGCGGTGCGTGGCGAGGGCGAGGTGGCGCCCCAGCGCCGGGCGGCGAGTCGGCTGACGGTGCTGCTGGCGTTGCGCGGTGGCCGGCCTCAGGGCACGGCGCACCGCACGGTGGTGCACACGCAGGACCGCGAGACCGAGCTGGACGCCCTGTTCGGTGCCGCCGGGGGCATGGCCACGCGGCCCACCGTCACCGTCCTGCGGCCCGACGACCCGGCGCTGGTTCCGGACGCCGGCCATGAGGCGATCTCGCTCACGTCGACGGTGCCGGCGCACCCCGACCGGGGCCGGGCGCAGGAGGAGCTCTTCGAGCGGCACGCGGACGATGTGATCGCCGTGGCCGAGAGGGCGGTGCCGGATCTGCGCGACCGCCTCCTGTGGCACCAGGTGCGCACCCCGGCCGACATCGCGGAGGCGACCGGCGCGGCCGGCGGAGCGGTTCCGGCTCCGGCGCTGGCCGCGGCCGAGGGGCGTCTGCTGCACGCGTCGAACAGCACGGCCGTGTCCGGCCTGTTCACCGTCGGCGGCTGGTCCCACCCCGGCGGCGGCCTTCCGCACGCCGGCATGTCGGGTGCGCTGGTGGCCGGGCTGATCGTGGAGGGGCCGGAGTTCCAGGGCTCGCAGTGATCGCCGGGTAGCGCCGGCTCACCCGGGGGTCAGAAACGGTACTGCTCGTCGTACCCCTGCCCCTGCTGCTGGCCGTTGCCCTGGTACGGGTACTGCTGCTGCTCCGGCGGGAGTTCGCCGCCGTATGCCTCGTCGGTGCGCTGCTGCGGGACGTAGACGCCGCCGGACGGGGTCTCGCCGTAGGTGCCGGTGGCGTATTGGTCCTGGGCGTAGCCCTGCTGGCCGTACTGCTGCTGGCCGTAGGCGTCGTACGAGGCGCCGCCGTAGGTCTGCTGGGCGCCGATGTACGGGTCGGAGTAGGCGGCGTACTGCTGCTGGCCGTTCGGGTCGTAGCCGTACTGCTGCTGGTCGTAACCGGAGTAGCCGTCGTAGCCGTAGCCCTGGTCGGCCGTCGCGTACTGGTCCTGGGGCTGCTGGCCCGCAGCGGCGTAGTTCTGGTCGGCGGCGGCGTAGGCGGGGTCGTTGTATATGCCGTACGAGCCGGTGTCGTCCGGCAGGGGCTGCGGTTCGTAGACGGCGCTCGCGTGCGCGGCCGTGGGCTGTCCGCGGGTGGGCGTGAAGACGTCGTCGCGGTCGTAGTCGTCGCCGTAACCGGCGCCGCCCTGGCCGTAGGCGCCTTCGTTGCCCGCGAATCCGCCCTCGGACGCCTCCAGGTCGGAGACCTCCAGGGTCGGCTCCTGGTGTTCCGGCTCGTCGCGGCGGCGCTTGTTGGCCAGGGGGCCCAGGGCCGGCGCGGAGACCGCCCAGCCGGCCGAGAAGCCGCGGCGGAACGACAGCGTGACGTAGGTCTGGCCGATCGCGAAGGCGGCCGCGCCCAGACCGATGACGATCACGGACGGGATCAGCACCCCGACCACGACGCCGAGGAACCCGACGAAGGCGAGCAGCCGCCAGCGCAGCCGCGCCTTGTACTGCAGCAGCACCTCGCCGAGCAGCCACAGCGCGACGATGCCGAACGCGATGTAGAGGACCGTCCAGCCCATGTACGCCCCTCTCCCAGTGGCCGCCTACGCAGTGTGACGTATGTCAGGACGGCCGGTCTAGGCCTGCGGTGGCTGGTGCAGGCCCAGGTTTTCGTGAATTTCCAAGGTAGCCGTGGAGTTGTTGAGCGTAATGAAGTGCAGTCCGGGCACTCCCTCGGCCAGCAGCCGTGCGCAGAACTCCGTGGCGAACTCGATGCCAATGGAGCGTACAGCCGCAGGATCGTCCTTTGCTGTGAGGATCCGCTCTTTCAGGGCGGCCGGGAAGCCGGCGTTGGTGAGGGAGGGGATCCGCTCCAGGGTCCTCGCGCTGGCGATCGGCATGATCTCCGGGATGATCGGGGTGTCGCAGCCGGCGGCCGAGACGCGGTCGCGAAGGCGCAGGTAGTCCTCCGGATCGAAGAACATCTGCGTGATCGCGTAGTCCGCGCCGGCACGGCATTTGTCGACGAAGTGACGGACGTCGGTCTCCCAGTCGGCGGAGCGCGGGTGCATCGCGGGGAAGGCCGCGACACCCACGCAGAAATCGCCGGACGCCTTGATCAGTTCCACGAGCTCGGCGGCGTAGGCGAGGCCCTGCGGGTGCGGCACCCACTCGCCGAGCGGGTCGCCGGGCGGGTCGCCGCGCAGCGCCAGCATGTTGCGGATCCCGGCGTCGGCGTACTGGCCGATGATGTTGCGCAGGTCGGCCACCGAGTGGTCGACGGCGGTGAGGTGGGCGATCGGCGTGAGCGTGGTGTCCGAGGCGATGGCCTCGGTGGCCTTGACCGTGCCGGCGCGGGTGGAGCCACCCGCGCCGTAGGTCACGGAGACGAAGTCGGGTCCGACGGCCTCGACCCGGCGCAGCGCGTTCCACAGGTTCCGCTCGCCCTTCGGGGTCTTGGGGGCGTAGAACTCGAAGGAATACGTCGTCTTACCGGTCGCGAGCATCTCGCGCACGGTACGAGCGTGGTCCGACCTGATGGATGCGGTGCCGAGGGCCATACTCGCAGGTTAGCCAGGGGGCACCGGTCCCCCAACCGGGCGTCAGACATTTGCCCGATTTGTCGGCTTGTTGTCCACGCCTTGGACAAACAACGGCCGAACAGAGCCCCAAGTCCGCGGGAAGACACTGCCGCGCCGACCACAGGCTGAGACGCCACCCCGCATGGACCGAAGGACGGCCGGTGGACGGCCGGAAAGGCGAACCGCCCGAGCCGCCCTACACCTGCCGCAGCCGCTTGGCGAACTCCGCCGCCGCGGCGGCCGGGTCGTCGGCCTCCGTGATCGCCCGTACGACGACGACACGGCGGGCGCCCGCCTCCAGCACCTGGTCGAGGTTGCCGAGGTCGATGCCGCCGATGGCGAACCAGGGGCGGTCGGTGCCGAGGCCGGCGGTGTGGCGGACCAGGTCGAGGCCGGGGGCGTGGCGGCCGGGCTTGGTGGGGGTGGGCCAGCAGGGGCCGGTGCAGAAGTAGTCCACGCCCTGCTC
Organism: Streptomyces sp. NBC_01092; assembly: GCF_045039535.1. NCBI lineage: Bacteria > Bacillati > Actinomycetota > Actinomycetes > Kitasatosporales > Streptomycetaceae > Streptomyces > Streptomyces sp. NBC_01092. The sequence continues at coordinate 3,040,480 of NZ_CP108659.1, forward strand.
GGCTGCGGCCGCGTAGGCCTCGGAGTCGGCGTGCGTGGAGCGGCCGATCAGGACGTCGTCGCCGAGGATCGCGCGGGCGGCGGGCACCGGGAGGTCGCCCTGGCCGAGGTGCAGGACGTCGGCGCCGGCGGCGTGGGCCACGTCGGCCCGGTCATTGACGGCGAGGAGCTTGCCGTGCCGGGCGCAGGCGTCGGCGAAGACCTTCAGGTGCTCCAGTTCCTCGGCTGCCTCCATGCCCTTGTCCCGCAGCTGAACGATATCGACGCCACCGGCCAGGGCGGCGTCCAGGAACTCCGCGAGATCACCCTGCCGCTTGCGGGCGTCGGTGCAGAGGTAGAGCCGGGCGTCGGCGAGCTGACTGCGGGCGCTGCTCGCGGTGACGGTGTCGGACATACGGTGCCCCCTGTGATCGGGTTGCCGGGCGGGTGAGGTCGGGCGGGCTTGTCGCTCCCCCAAGCTCTCAACTTCGTTCGAGCAGGGAGGTACCCCCCTTCGCGGCGGAGCCGCAGATCGATACGGCCCCGCGCCCCTGGGGGCGCTGCCGAACCGCAGTCGACTTCGCCAGGTCCGCCCAGGGCACGGTAGCCGGTGCCGGACATCGGTACGGACACGGACAGGTCTTCCCGCCCCCGGACAGCCGGATCCGGCCCCCGGCCGCGACCGCGGTCACCCGCGGCCGTGGCCCGGAGCCCCGGCCCGTACGCCGGACGGTATTCGGATTCGCTTGTTTCGGATCAGACGGCGAGCGCCTGGGCGCGGCGCTTCACCTCCGTGCCGCGGTTCTCGCTGAGGGCCTGCGCGGGGGTGCCGGGCAGGCTCTCGTCGGGAGTGAAGAGCCACTCCAGCATCTCTTCGTCCGTGAAGCCGTCGTCCCGCAGCAGCGTCAGGGTCCCGGTCAGGCCCTTGACGACCTTCTGCTCGGCCCCGTCGATGAAGGCGGCGGGGACGTGCAGTGCGCGGTTCTCACCACGGCGTACGGCGATGAGCTGGCCGTCCTTGACCAGCTGCCGGACGCGGGTCACCTCGACATCGAGCATCTCTGCGATGTCGGGCAGGGTGAGCCAGGCGGGGACGAGAGCATCGATCTTTGTGTCAATCTCGGTCACGGAACAAGCCTGCCATCTGCCACTGACAGTCGGAAGTCAGGCCGGTCCACCTGGGAGGGGCGTCACCGCGACGCGCTACGCCGTCGCCGCCTTCAGCGGCCTCGCCGGGTCCGTCAGCAGCTCCGCGTTCATGAGCGTGCCCGACTCGATCAGCCGCCGCCCTTGCGCGAGGTCCCTCGGCCGGCCCACCGCCAACAGGGCGACGAGGCGCTCACCCCGCAGCCAGCAGACCGTCCAGGCCGGGCCGGACGGGTCGCCGCGCCACAGGGTCGTGTCGGCGGCGGCGTGGTGGCCGGCGTACTGGACGAAGCGGCCGAACTGCTCGGACCAGAAGTACGGCACGGGGTCGTAGACCGCGGAGGTCTGGCCGAGGATGTTGGCGGCAACCGTGCGCGGGCCCTGCAGGGCGTTGTCCCAGTGGTGGACCAGCAGACGCTCGCCGTAGCGCCCCGAGGGGAAGGAGGCGCAGTCGCCGACCGCATAGACGTCGGGCACGGACGTGCGCAGCCGGTCGTCGGCCACGACTTCGCCGTACGCGCCGAGCTCGACGCCCGAGCCGGCCAGCCAGGCCGTGGCGGGGCGGGCCCCGATGCCGACCACCACGGCGCCCGCGCGCAGCCGCGTGCCGTCGTCGAGGATCACCTCGCCGGGTTCGACGCGCTCCACGCGCGCGTGCGTGCGCAGCACCGTCCCGCTGTCCTCGTACCAGGCGGTCATCGGCGCGGTCACCTCCGCCGGCAGCGCCCCCGCGAGCGGGCGGTCGGCGGCCTCCACGACCGTCACCGCGCAGCCCGCCTCGCGCGCGGCCGTGGCGAACTCGGCGCCGATCCAGCCGGCCCCGACGACGACGATGTCGTGCTGGCGGGCGAGCACCGGCCGCAGCCGCTCGGCGTCGTCCAGGGTGCGCAGCAGATGCACGCCGGGAACGCCCTCGGCGCCCGGCAGCCGGATCGGTTCGGCGCCGGTGGCGAGCACGAGGACGTCGTACGGGACGGGCCCGGTCTCGGTGTCCAGTTCACGGTCGGCGACGCGCACGCCCAGCACCTCGCGGCCCAGCCGCAGGTCGATGCCGAGCGACTCGAAGTCGACGTCGAAGGCGGAGCCCTCGGCCTTGCCGAGCAGCACCGCCTTGGACAGGGGCGGCCGGTCGTACGGCTGGTGGGGTTCGGCGCCGATCAGGACGACGGTGCCGGTGAAGCCCTGTTCCCGAAGGGCGACCGCCGTCTGTACGCCGGCCATGCCGGCGCCGGCGACGACCACTGACCGCTGCGACTGCGTCGTCTGCTCGCTCACCTGATCACCATAGACAACTGACAATCAGTCAGTCAGGAGTCGTGCTCGGTGACCTGCTCCACAACGCTGGTGCCGCTGCCCGTCTGCGACTCCCACTCCCAGGTCTCCTCCAGCCGCACCCGCCCGTCGGCGAGCTCGACCACGCTCGACACGCAGTGGCCCGAGGACGTCGTCCCGTCCCGCTTCAGCTGCACGTACCGGAAGTCCAGCCGGTCGCCGTCCCGGGTGCCCACGAGATGCCCGCGCACGACGTCTCCGCCGGCGTACTCGGCCCAGATCTCGCCGTCCTTCTCGTGGTACGTGAACCGGGTGCGGGTACCCACCTGACCTGGGGCCTGGTCGGCGACGGGGGCCAGGACGAGACCGTCGAGCGAGCGGGCCATGGGGTGAGGCTCCCTTACTGAGACTTACGGCGGCGGGCTAGGGTGGCCAACGTAGAGCACTCGCGGGAGCCCGGACGCACCGGGCTGAGAGGGAGGCTGGCGGCCTCCGACCGTACGAACCTGATCCGGGTCATGCCGGCGAAGGGAGGGGCTGGACGCCCATGTCGCGTACGCGAACGTCAGACGTCCTCGTCATCGGGGGCGGAATCATCGGCCTGGTCACGGCGTGGCGGGCCGCGCAGCGCGGGTTCACGACGGCCGTCGTGGATCCCGAGCCGGGCGGCGGCGCCGCCCAGGTGGCCGCCGGCATGCTGGCCGCCGTCACGGAACTGCACTACGGCGAGCAGACCCTGCTGGGTCTGAACCTCGCCTCGGCCCGCCGCTACCCGGCCTTCGCGGCCGAGCTCACCGAACTGACCGGCCATGACCTCGGCTACCGCCAGTGCGGCACCCTCGCCGTCGCGATGGACGCCGACGACCGCGCCCATCTGCGCGAACTGCACGCCCTGCAGCGCCAGTCGGGGCTGGACTCCGAGTGGCTGTCGGGGCGGGAGTGCCGGCGCCTGGAGCCGATGCTCGCGCCGGGCGTGCGCGGCGGGCTGCGGGTGGACGGCGACCACCAGATCGACCCGCGCCGGCTGGCCGGGGCCCTGCTGGTCGCGTGCGAGCGGGCGGGCGTGGTCTTCCACCGCGGCTGGGCCGAGCGCGTCGACGTCGTACGGGACCGGGTCGCCGGTGTCACCACGACGGACGCCGCCGTGCTGGCCGCGGACCAGGTGGTCCTCGCGGCCGGCAGCCTCAGCGGGCGGCTGGCGGGCCTTCCCGACGACGTACTGCCGCCCGTGCGCCCCGTGAAGGGGCAGGTGCTGCGGCTGACCGTGCCGAAGAGATACGCGCCGTTCCTGAGCCGGACCGTGCGGGCCGTGGTGCGCGGCAGCCAGGTGTACCTGGTGCCGCGCGAGAGCGGGGAGCTGGTCGTCGGGGCGACGAGCGAGGAGCTGGGCTGGGACACGACGGTGACCGCGGGCGGGGTGTACGAGTTGCTGCGCGACGCCCACGAGTTGGTGCCGGGCATCACCGAACTGCCGCTCACGGAGACCCGGGCCGGTCTGCGCCCCGGCTCCCCCGACAACGCCCCGCTGCTCGGCCCGACCGAGCTGGCGGGGCTGTCGCTGGCCACCGGGCACTACCGCAACGGCGTGCTGCTCACGCCGGTCACCGGGGACGCCATGGCGCACGTCCTGGCCACCGGTGAACTTCCCGACGAGGCGCGCGCGTTCACGCCCAGGCGCTTCACTCCCGCCGCACTCACGGAGCAGCCCGCATGAGCGTCCAGGTCACCATCTCGGTCAACGGCGAGCGTCGGCGCGTCGAGCCCGGCACGGCTCTCGACACGCTCGTCCGGTCCGTCACCGCGGCGCCCTCCGGAGTGGCCGCCGCCCTCAACGAAACCGTCGTCCCGCGCACGCAGTGGCCGTCGACGCCCCTCTCCGAGGGAGACCGCGTCGAGGTCCTCACCGCCGTCCAAGGAGGCTGAACCATGGCCGACGATCCCTTTGTCATCGACGGTACGTCCTTCACGTCCCGGCTGATCATGGGCACGGGCGGAGCGCCCAGCCTGGATGTGCTGGAGCGGGCGCTGGTGGCCTCCGGGACGGAGCTGACGACGGTCGCGATGCGACGGGTGAACCCGTCGGTGCACGGCTCGGTGCTGTCCGTGCTGGAGAAGCTCGGGATCCGGGTGCTGCCGAACACGGCAGGGTGCTTCACGGCGGGAGAGGCCGTGCTGACGGCCCGCCTCGCGCGTGAGGCGCTCGGCACGGATCTGATCAAGCTGGAGGTCATCGCCGACGAGCGGACGCTGCTGCCGGATCCGATCGAGCTGCTGGACGCGGCGGAGACGCTGGTGGACGACGGTTTCACGGTGCTGCCGTACACGAACGACGACCCCGTGCTGGCACGGAAACTGGAGGACGCCGGCTGCGCCGCGATCATGCCGCTCGGCTCCCCCATCGGGTCGGGCCTCGGCATCCGCAATCCGCACAACTTCCAGCTGATCGTGGAGCACGCGCGCGTGCCGGTGATCCTGGACGCGGGCGCCGGTACGGCCTCGGACGCGGCGCTCGCGATGGAGCTGGGGTGCGCGGGCGTGATGCTCGCCTCGGCCGTGACGCGGGCGCAGGAGCCGGTGCTGATGGCCGACGCGATGCGGCACGCGGTGGAGGCGGGGCGGCTGGCGTACCGGGCGGGGCGGATCCCCCGGCGGCACTTCGCGGAGGCGTCGTCCCCCGCGGAGGGCATGGCGCGGCTGGATCCGGAACGGCCCGCGTTCTGAACGCATGTTCGACGAAGGCATTCGGCCAGTGAGGCGTCCGTCACAGGTCGGCTCCAGTCCCGCTCCGATCACGCCCGAACGGGCGGGGCTGTCGGTGTCGGCTCGTACACTCGCCTGCGTGGATACGACCCTTCAGGACCCTCTGGTCGGGCAGGTGCTCGACGGCCGGTATCGCGTGGACGCGCGGATCGCCGTCGGCGGGATGGCCACGGTCTACCGGGCCCTGGACACCCGCCTGGACCGCGTGCTCGCGCTCAAGGTGATGCACCCCGCGCTGGCGGTGGACGGGTCGTTCGTCGACCGGTTCATCCGAGAGGCGAAGTCCGTCGCCCGTCTGGCGCACCCGAACGTGGTGCAGGTCTTCGACCAGGGCACCGACGGGTCGTACGTCTATCTGGCCATGGAGTACGTCGCCGGCTGCACCCTGCGTGACGTGCTGCGCGAGCGCGGGGCGCTCCAGCCCCGGGCCGCCCTGGACATCCTGGAGCCGGTGCTCGCCGCGCTCGGCGCCGCGCACCGCGCCGGGTTCGTGCACCGGGACATGAAGCCCGAGAACGTGTTGATAGGGGACGACGGCCGGGTCAAGGTCGCCGACTTCGGGCTCGTGCGGTCCGTGGACACCGTGACCAGCACCACCGGCGCCGTGCTCGGCACCGTCTCCTATCTCGCCCCCGAGCAGATAGAGCAGCCCGGCACCGCCGACGCCCGCGTCGACGTGTACGCGTGCGGTGTCGTCCTGTACGAGATGCTCACCGGCGAGAAGCCGCACGACGGGGACTCCCCCGCCGTGGTGCTCTACAAGCACCTGCACGAGGACGTCCCGCCGCCCTCGGCGATCGCGCCGGGGCTGGCGTACGAGCTCGACGAGCTGGTCGCGGCGGCGACCGCGCGCTCCCCGCAGATCCGCCCGCACGACGCCGTGGCGCTGCTCGCGCAGGCCCGCGAGACGCGCGCCGCGCTGAGCGCGGACCAGCTGGACGCGGTGCCTCCGCAGGCGCTCTCGGCGGAGCACAGCAACACCGACGACCGTACGAGCGTGATCCCGCGCGCGCTGAACTCCCCCACGCTCGGCTCCGCTCGCGCGGGGGGACCCCCATCGCGGCCGCTGCCGGTGAACGGGGACGAGCCGGAGGCCGTCTTCAACCGGACCAGCCGGCTTCAGACCCCGCCGCCTCCGCCGCCCGGGCACCGCTCGCGCACCCGGCGCGCGCCCCGCGGCCCGATGGTGATCGTCGCCGCCGTCCTGCTGGCCCTCGGCCTCGGCGTCGGCATCTGGTACATCAACTCCGGCCAGTTCACCCAGGTCCCGCCGCTGCTGTCCAAGACCGAGGCGCAGGCCCGGGACCGGCTGGAGGAAGCCGGGCTCGAGGTCGGCAAGGTGGAGCGCGCCTACAGCGACACCGTCAAGCGCGGCACCGTCATCAGCACGGACCCGGACACGGGCGCCCGCATACGGCACAACGACTCCGTGAAGCTGGTCATCTCGGCCGGCCCGGAGACGGTGAAGGTGCCGGACGTCGAGGGCTACCCGCTGGCCAAGGCGAGGGCCGAGCTGAAGGAGAGCGGCCTCCAACCGGGCATGGTGACCCGGGAGTTCAACGACGACGTCACGAGGGGCTCCGTGCTCTCCACGGAACCCGGGACCGGCACCGAGGTCCGCTCCGGCTCCGCGATCAAGCTGTTCGTCAGCAAGGGCAGCCCGGTGGACGTCCCCGACGTCACCGGCGAGGACCCGGCCGACGCCAGGGCCGAGCTGGAGGAGGCCGGCCTGAAGGTGAAGATCGCCCCCGCGCGGGTCAACTCCGAGTTCGACGCCGGGCAGGTCGCCCAGCAGTCCCCGGCGGAGGGCAAGCAGGCCGCCGAGGGCGACACGGTGACGCTGACGCTGTCCAAGGGCCCCGAGATGATCGAGGTCCCGGACGTGGTCGGCGACAGCGTCGACGACGCCACGGCCGCGTTGGAGGCCGCCGGCTTCGAGGTCGACGAGGACCGCGGCCTGCTCGGGATCTTCGGCGACACGGTCAAGAAGCAGTCCGTCGACGGCGGGGAGACGGCACCCAAGGGGTCGACGATCACGATCACCATCCGTTGATCCATGGCGACGAGGGCGACACCGGCCGGTGATCGGGCGGTCCGGACCGCATGACACCCTGAACGGGTGAGAAGTCAGCAGTCCGGCACCGCCCTTACGGGCCCGTCCCGCAACCCCGTGGGTGGCCATGTCCCCGTGGCCGGCGGCCTCAGTTCCGTCGGGCTCGCCTACGCCCATGACCTCAGGGCCGAGACCGTCCAGGTCTTCGTCGCCAACCCGCGCGGCTGGGCCACGCCCGCCGGGAACCCGCGGCAGGACGAGGACTTCCGCGCGGTGTGCGAGGCCGAGTCGATCCCGGCGTACGTCCATGCCCCGTACCTGATCAACTTCGGCTCGCACACCGAGGCGACCGTGGAGAAGTCGGTGGAGTCGCTGCGGCACTCACTGCGCCGCGGGCGGGAGATCGGCGCGCTCGGCGTCGTCGTGCACACGGGCAGCGCGACCGGCGGCCGGGAGCGTTCGGTGGCCCTGAAGCAGGTACGGGAGCACATGCTTCCGCTGCTGGACGAGCTGACCCACGACGACGACCCGTTCCTGCTGCTGGAGTCGACGGCGGGTCAGGGCTCCTCGCTGTGCTCGCGCACCTGGGACTTCGGGCCGTACTTCGAGGCGCTGGACGCCCATCCGAAGCTGGGCGTGTGCCTGGACACCTGCCACATCTTCGCCGCCGGCCACGACCTGACCGGCCCGTCCGGCATGCACCAGACCCTCGACCTGCTGGTGGACACCGTCGGCGAGGGCCGGCTGAAGCTGATCCACGCCAATGACTCCAAGGACGTCGTCGGCGCCCACAAGGACCGCCACGAGAACATCGGCGCAGGTCACATCGGCGAGGACCCGTTCCGGGCGCTGATGACGCACCCGGCCACCGAGGGCGTACCGCTGATCATCGAGACGCCCGGCGGGAAGGAAGGGCACGCGGCGGACGTGGAGCGACTGAAGAAACTTCGCGACGCATAGCCCGTTACGGAATACCCCAGGGGGGTATACGGTTCTTGCTCGGTGCAGGAACCGTGACCTGACATTGGGGGCAGTGATGCAGCACGAAGCACACACGGCACACGATCACCATCAGCAGGCGGTCGCCGCCGGCAGCTGGACGATGGCCGTCCAGGCCACCCTGCACTGCCTCACCGGCTGTGCCATCGGCGAGGTACTGGGCATGGTGATCGGCACCGCGCTCGGCTGGGGCAACGTGCCGACGCTGATCCTGGCGATCGTCCTGGCCTTCTTCTTCGGTTACGCGCTCACCCTGCGCGGCGTCCTGAAGGCGGGCGTCGACCTGCGGACCGCGCTCAAGGTGGCACTGGCGGCGGACACCCTGTCCATCGCCGTGATGGAGCTGGTCGACAACGGCGTGATCGTGCTGTGGCCGGGCGCCATGGACGCCGGGCTCGCCGACCCGCTGTTCTGGTGGGTGCTGGCGATCGCGCTGGCCGTCGCCTTCATCCTCACCACACCGGTCAACAAGTGGATGATCGGCCGCGGCAAGGGGCACGCGGTGGTGCACCAGTACCACTGACGCCCAGCGAATGGACCAGGAGTCAGAGCTCGGGGCCGTCCCCGGGCTCCTCCTGGTAGGAGTAGCGCTGTTCCTGCCACGGGTCACCGACGTTGTGGTAGCCGCGCTCCTCCCAGAAGCCGCGGCGGTCGGCGGTCATGTACTCCACGCCACGGACCCACTTGGGCCCCTTCCAGGCGTACAGATGGGGGACGACCAGACGGAGGGGGAATCCGTGCTCCGCCGTGAGCAGTTCGCCGTCCTTGTGGGTGGCGAAGATCGTGCGCTCGGAGGCGAAGTCGGCGAGGCGGAGGTTGGAGCTGAAGCCGTACTCCGCCCAGACCATCACATGAGTGACGGCAGGTGCGGGCGGGGCGATCTCCAGGATCGCCCGCGCCGGGATGCCGCCCCACTCGGCACCGAGCATGCTGAACTTCGTGACGCAGTGCAGATCGGCCACGACGGTCGTGTACGGCAGGGCCGCGAACTCCTCGTGGTTCCAGCAGTGCTTCTCGCCGTCGGCGGTGGCCCCGAACACCCTGAACTCCCAGCGTTCGGGCCGGAACTTCGGGACCGGGCCGTAGTGCGTGACCGGCCAGCCGCGCTGCACGCGCTGCCCCGGCGGGAGCTCGGAGTGTGCTGCTGCTCCGCTTTCGCTCTCCACCGGCTGACCCATGACTCCATCCTGACAGACCTGAAGCAGTGCACCTGACCCCACCCTCGACAATTGCCTTCAAACAGGACTAAGCATGCACTTACTTACTAAGTGAAGACTTACTGGACGATCTTTGTCGCCGGTGCAATCATGCGGCGCAACCTGCCAGTTCCCCCGCTTGGAAGGAGCCTCTGCGATGCAGGGCGACCCCGAGGTCCTCGAATTCCTGAACGAGCAGCTGACCGGCGAGCTCACCGCGATCAACCAGTACTGGCTGCACTACCGGATCCAGGACAACAAAGGCTGGACCAAGCTCGCCAAGTACACGCGTGAAGAGTCCATCGATGAGATGAAGCACGCGGACAAGCTCACCGAGCGCATCCTCATGCTGGACGGCCTGCCCAACTACCAGCGGCTGTTCCACGTCCGGGTCGGCCAGACGGTGACCGAGATGTTCCAGGCCGACCGGCAGGTCGAGGTCGAGGCGATCGACCGCCTCAAGCGCGGCATCGAGGTGATGCGTAACAAGGGCGACATCACGTCCGCGAACATCTTCGAGTCGATCCTCGAGGACGAGGAGCACCACATCGACTACCTGGACACACAGCTGGAGCTCATCGAGAAGCTCGGTGAGGCGCTCTACATCGCGCAGCAGATCGAGCAGCCGAGCTAGGCAGCGTCCTTCAGCCGGGCGAGGACCTGCTTGCCCTGCTCGGCCAGCTCACGGCGGGGGCACGCACCCCTGCCCAGGAGCGTCTGAATCTGGCGTACGCACGACCCGCAGTCCGTGCCGGCCTTGCTGGCCGAAGCTATCTGGCGGGGGGTGCAGGCACCGTCCTCCGCGTGCTTCTTGACCTGCTCCTCGGTAATGCCGAAGCAACTGCAGACGTACACGCGGTTCACCTCCCGGCGGGATCGATGCGCCATCCCCTTGATCGGTGAGGCAAACCTAACCTTACCCGCCAGACAGGAACCGTAAAAGTGGGGTGGGGCGCGGATCGTATGTGATCCGCGCCCCACCTCTGTGCATGTAACAACCGAACCGGCTACTGGTCCCTGTACATCTCGGCGACGAGGAAGGCCAGGTCAAGCGACTGGCTGCGGTTGAGCCGCGGGTCGCAGGCCGTCTCGTAGCGCTGGTGCAGGTCGTCGACGAAGATCTCGTCGCCGCCGCCCACGCACTCGGTGACGTCGTCACCGGTGAGCTCCACGTGGATGCCGCCCGGGTGGGTGCCGAGGCCCTTGTGGACCTCGAAGAAGCCCTTGACCTCGTCGAGCACGTCGTCGAAGCGGCGGGTCTTGTGACCGGAGGCCGCCTCGAAGGTGTTGCCGTGCATCGGGTCGGTCACCCAGGCCACAGTGGCGCCGGAGGCGGTGACCTTCTCGATCAGCTCGGGAAGCCGGTCACGGACCTTGTCGGCGCCCATGCGGACGATGAAGGTCAGCCGGCCCGGCTCGCGGTCCGGGTCGAGGCGGTCGATGTACTGGAGCGCCTCCTCGGCCGTCGTCGTCGGGCCGAGCTTGATGCCGATGGGGTTGCGGATCTTCGAGGCGAACTCGATGTGCGCGTGGTCCAGCTGCCGGGTGCGCTCGCCGACCCACACCATGTGCGCCGAGACGTCGTACAGGCGCCCGGTGCGGGAGTCGACCCTGGTCAGGGCGGACTCGTAGTCGAGCAGCAGCGCCTCGTGCGAGGAGTAGAACTCGACCGTCTTGAACTCCTCCGGGTCGGCCCCGCAGGCGTGCATGAAGTTGAGCGCCTGGTCGATCTCGCGGGCGAGCTGCTCGTAGCGCTGGCCCGACGGGGACGACTTCACGAAGTCCTGGTTCCAGGCGTGCACCTGGCGCAGGTCGGCGTAGCCACCGGTGGTGAAGGCGCGCACCAGGTTGAGCGTGGAGGCGGAGGCGTTGTACATCCGCTTCAGGCGCTCGGGGTCCGGGATGCGGGCGGCCTCGTTGAAGTCGAAGCCGTTGACGGAGTCGCCGCGGTACGTCGGCAGGGTCACGCCGTCGCGGGTCTCGGTGCCCTTGGAGCGCGGCTTGGAGTACTGGCCGGCGATGCGGCCGACCTTCACCACGGGGACGGACGCGGCGTACGTCAGCACGGCGCCCATCTGGAGCAGCGTCTTGAGCTTGTTGCGGATCTGGTCGGCGGACACCGCGTCGAATGCCTCGGCGCAGTCGCCGCCCTGGAGGAGGAACGCCTCTCCCTTGGCGACGGCCGCCATCCGGGCGCGCAGCTGGTCGCACTCGCCCGCGAAGACGAGCGGCGGATACGACTCGAGGTCCGCGATCACTGCGCGCAGAGCCTCGGTGTCGGGGTACTCGGGCTGCTGCGCCGCGGGCAGGTCTCGCCAGGTGTTGCCAGCGCTCGCGCTGGTCTTAGCGTTCACGGTCACGCCTCAACATTACGGGGTCGTGTCGGGCGTCCAGCCCCATGCCCAGCAATTGAGACACGGGGTACACGACTCGGACACCTGCACCTGGGGTAGGGTGCGTCGCATGTTCGCGCACTCGACCCAGAACTGGTGGTGGACCGCTCATCCGGCGGCCCACTGACTGCGCGTACGACAGACTTCGCGAAGGCCGCCCGAGGGGCGGCCTTCGGCGTTTCCCGGGGTCCGTTCCTCACCGACATCGATCGACATCGACGGAAGAGGAACCATGGACCTGGCACAGCTGCTGCACGACCCCCGCCCGTTCGCGCTGCTGCGCCGCCGCACCCCGGGCCATGATCAGGAAACCGTGGAGGTCATGATCGGCCCGGTCAGTACCTACGACCGTCTGGCCGACCTCCCCGACGAGGGCCTCGCGCTGGTCCCCTTCCGGCAGATCCGCGAGCGCGGCTTCGACGTCCGCGACGACGGCACGCCGCTGACGGTGCTGACCCCCGAGGAGTCGTACGCCATCCCGCTGGCCGAAGCCCTGGAGCAGCTCCCGGCGCACGACGTGCGCGTCGAGGGCGGTGGCTTCGACGTCGGCGACGAGGAATACGCGGAGATCGTCGGGCGTGTCCTGCGGGACGAGATCGGGCGGGGCGAGGGCGCGAACTTCGTGATCCGGCGGACGTACGAGGGCGGGATCCCGGGGTTCGGACGGGCCGACGCGCTGGCGCTGTTCCGGCGGCTGCTGGTGGGTGAGCGGGGCGCGTACTGGACGTTCGTCGTGCACACCGGGGAGCGCACGCTGGTGGGGGCGAGTCCCGAGGTGCATGTCCGGATGTCCGGCGGGACCGTCGTCATGAACCCGATCAGCGGGACGTACCGCTATCCCGCCGAGGGGCCGACGCCCGAGCACCTGCTCGACTTCCTCGCCGACGGCAAGGAGATCGAGGAGCTGTCGATGGTCGTCGACGAGGAGCTCAAGATGATGTGCACCGTCGGCGACATGGGCGGGGTCGTCGTCGGACCCCGGCTGAAGGAGATGGCGCACCTCGCGCACACCGAGTACGAGCTGCGCGGGAAGTCCTCGCTGGATGTGCGCGAGGTCCTGAAGGAGACGATGTTCGCGGCCACCGTGACCGGCTCGCCCGTGCAGAACGCCTGTCGGGTCATCGAGCGGCACGAGGTCGGCGGGCGCGGGTACTACGCGGGGGCGCTGGCGCTCATCGGCCGGGACACCGGCGGGGCCCAGACCCTCGACTCCCCCATCCTCATCCGCACCGCCGACATCGACGCCGGCGGCGGGCTGCGGGTGCCGGTCGGCGCGACCCTCGTGCGGGGCTCGGACCCGGCGGGCGAGGTCGCGGAGACCCACGCGAAGGCGGCGGGTGTGCTGGCGGCCCTGGGCGTACGTCCGGCCGGGCCGCGCGTGCAGGGGACGCGTCCCAGCCTCGCCGACGACCCAGGCGTGCGAGCCGCGCTCGACGGGCGCCGGGCCTCGCTCGCCCCCTTCTGGCTGCGGATGCAGGAGCGGTCCGCGGAGCTGGCCGGGCACGCTCTGGTCGTCGACGGCGAGGACACCTTCACGGCGATGCTGGCGCACGTGCTGCGGTCGAGCGGCCTGGAGGTGACCGTGCGGCGCTACGACGAACCCGGGCTGCGGGCGGTTGTGCGTGCGCACGAGGGGCCGGTCGTGCTGGGACCCGGGCCGGGCGACCCTTGTGACCTCGACGATCCGAAGATGCGCCTGCTGCGCGACCTCACGGCCGAGGCCCTCGTCAACCACTCGCACGGCGTGCTCGGCGTCTGCCTCGGCCATGAGCTGATCGCGGCCGAGCTGGGGCTGGACATCGTGCGCAAGGAAGTGCCGTACCAGGGCGCGCAGACGACGATCGACCTGTTCGGACGGCCGGAGACGGTCGGCTTCTACAACAGCTTCGTGGCCCGCTGCGACGACGAGGCGTACGCGGAGCTCGCCGATCACGGCATCGAGGTCAGCCGGGCCGACAACGGCGAGGTGCATGCCCTGCGCGGCCCGGGGTTCGCCGGGGTGCAGTTCCACCCGGAGTCGGTCCTGACGCTGAACGGCGCCGCCGTCGTCCGGGATCTGGTGGGTCAGCTGCGGGGCACGAGCACGTTCTCGGAGCGGCGGCCCGCCTTGTAGTCGAGGACGTTCTTCAGCGTGGTCTCGACGATCTGGCCGACGGCGTCCTCGGTGTAGTACGCCTGGTGCGAGGTGACCAGGACGTTCGGGAAGGTGACGAGGCGGGCCAGGGTGTCGTCCTCGACGGCATGGAGGGACTTGTCGTGGAAGAAGAGCCCGGCCTCCGCCTCGTAGACATCGAGACCGACACCCGTGAAGCGGCCCTCGCGCAGCTCGGCGACGAGGGCCGCGGTGTCGATGAGGCCGCCGCGGCTGGAGTTGACCAGGATCGCGTCGTCCTTCATCGCCTTCAGGGCGTCGGCGTCGATCAGCCGGCTCGTCTCCGGCATCAGCGGCACATGCAGGCTGACCAGGTCCGACTCGGCGAGGAGGCGGTCCTTGGGGACGTAGCGCATGCCCAGCTGCATACAGGCGGGGTTCTCGGCGACGTCCCAGCCGAGCAGGTTCATGCCGAAGCCGTGGGCGATGCGGGCGAAGGCCTCGCCGATCTTGCCGGTGCCGAGGACGCCGGCGGTGCGGCCGTGCATGTCGCGGCCCATCAGGCCGTCGAGGCGGAAGTCGAAGTCACGCGTGCGCGTGGAGGCGCGCACGATACGGCGGTTGACCGCCATGACGAGGGTCCAGGCGAACTCGGCCACGGAGTGCGGCGAGTAGGAGGAGACCCGGGAGACGGTCATGGCGAGGCGCTCGGCGACCTTGAGGTCGATGTTGTTGAAGCCGGTCGAGCGCTGGGCGACCATCCGGGTGCCGCCGGCCGCGAGGGTCTGCAGGACGTGATTGCCGAGGTCGCAGTTGACGCTGGTGCAGACGACCTCGTAGCCGGCCGCGATGGGGGCGGTGTCCTCGCTGAGGAAGACGTCCAGGCAGCGGACGTCGTGGTGGCCCCGGAAGGCCTGCTCGATCAGGGGCTTCTCGTCCGCCTGCACGCCGAAGGCGAGAATCTCCACGGCTGCTCCCGTTTCATAGGGCCATGGGCCGAATATACGGCCCATGACCCCATGCCGCCGGGCGGAAAGCGGTCACCTCGGACAGGTCAGCCGAAGAACACCCCGACCTCGTCGTACAGCTTCGGATCGACCGTCTTCAGCTTGGCCGTGGCGTGCGCGATCGGGACGCGGACGATGTCCGTGCCGCGCAGGGCGACCATCTTGCCGAAGTCGCCGTCGTGCACGGCCTCGATGGCGTGCAGCCCGAAGCGGGTGGCCAGCCAGCGGTCGAAGGCGCTCGGGGTGCCGCCGCGCTGGATGTGCCCGAGGACCGTGGTACGGGCCTCCTTGCCCGTCCGCCTCTCGATCTCCTTGGCCAGCCACTCGCCGACCCCGGACAGCCGGACATGTCCGAAGGAGTCCAGCGACCCGTCCTTCAGCACCATGTCGCCGTCCCTGGGCATGGCGCCCTCGGCGACGACCACGATCGGGGCGTACGACGCCTTGAAGCGCGACGTGATCCAGGCGCAGACCTTGTCGACGTCGAAGCGCTGCTCGGGAATGAGGATGACGTTGGCTCCGCCGGCCAGCCCGGAGTGGATGGCGATCCAGCCGGCGTGACGGCCCATCACCTCGCAGACCAGGACGCGCATATGGGACTCGGCGGTGGTGTGCAGCCGGTCGATGGCCTCGGTGGCGATGCCGACGGCGGTGTCGAAGCCGAAGGTGTAGTCGGTGGCGGACAGGTCGTTGTCGATGGTCTTCGGCACGCCGACGCAGGGCACGCCGTAGTCGTCGGACAGGCGGGTGGCGACGCCGAGGGTGTCCTCGCCGCCGATGACGATGAGCGCCTCGACCTCCTGCTTGGCGAGGTTCTCCTTGATACGGCGGATGCCGTCCTCCTGCTTCAGGGGGTTGGTGCGCGAGGAGCCGAGGATGGTGCCGCCGCGGGGCAGGATGCCGCGCACGGCGGGGATGTCGAGACGGACGGTGTCGTTCTCGAGCGGACCTCGCCAGCCGTCCCGGAAGCCGACGAAGTCATAGCCGTATTCCTGCACGCCCTTGCGGACGACGGCCCGGATGACGGCGTTGAGACCGGGGCAGTCGCCGCCTCCGGTCAGTACTCCGACCCGCATGAAAAGTCCCTTCGCCGCGGTTGCCTGGTGAGGCCACGCTAATGGTGAGCCACGTCACAGCGGGATGGGTCGGACCGGCAATTCCGGTGAACCGCAGGGTGTTCGGTTTACGCGCCGTCAAACCGGCGCGATGGATCACTCGTCGTCGAGGCCGCGCTCGATGGCGTATCGCACCAGCTCCACGCGGTTGTGCAGCTGGAGCTTGCCGAGGGTGTTCTGGACGTGGTTCTGGACCGTGCGGTGGGAGATGACCAGGCGCTCGGCGATCTGCTTGTAGCTCAGGCCCTTCGCGACGAGCCGCAGCACCTCGGTCTCGCGCTCGGTGAGCTGCGGGGCACCCGGCTGGTCGGCGCCCGGGGCGGCGGGCGCCGGATCGGAGGCGAGGCGGCGGTACTCGCCGAGGACCAGGCCGGCCAGGCCCGGCGTGAACACGGGGTCGCCGACAGCGGTACGGCGGACCGCGTCGAGGAGTTCCTCGGTGGACGCCGACTTCAGCAGATAGCCGGTGGCGCCGGACTTCACGGCCTCCAGCACGTCGGCGTGCTCGCCGCTCGCCGACAGGACGAGGACGCGCAGGGCCGGGTTGTGGCCGACGAGTTCCTTGCAGACCTGGACACCGGGCTTGGCGGGCAGGTTGAGGTCGAGCACCAGGACGTCGGGGGCGGCGGCCTTGGCGCGGCGTACGGCCTGCTCGCCGTCGCCCGCCGTGGCGACCACGTCGAAGCCGGACTCGGCCAGGTCGCGGGCGACCGCGTCGCGCCACATGGGGTGGTCGTCGACCACCATGACCCTGATCGAGCTCTGCTGTCCGCTCGCCGTGTCCGTCATCGCTGCTCCGCCTTCCCCCGTGAAGCGCTCCCGGCCTTCGGTACTTTCAGTTCCACTTCGGTGCCCTGGCCCGGCACCGAGATCAGCTCGGCGGTGCCGCCGAGGTCGCGCAGGCGGCCCCGGATCGACAAAGCGACTCCGAGCCGCCCCTCGCCCTCGGCCTGTGCGAGCCGGCCCTCGGGGATGCCGGGTCCGTCGTCCCGCACGGTGACGATCACCTCGTCGGGCTCGTCCTCGACGAGGATCCACGCGCGCGCGTGCTCGCCCGCGTGCTTGCGGACGTTGTCCAGGGCGGCGCCGACGGCCGCCGACAGCTCCCGCGCGGCAGCCGGGGCCAGCGACACGGGCGCGCCCGGCTCGGCGAGGCTGACCAGCGCGCCGGCGTACGGGGCGAGCAGCGCACGCAGATCGACGGGGCCGTCGGAGTCGTCCGGCTCCTCCACGGCCCGTACGACGGCACCCTCGGCGGCGTCCTCCGACACCCGCGGCACGGGCACCAGTCCGCCCGAGACCAGCGTGCGCAGCGCCACCTCCTGCTCGCCGGCCAGCCGGCCCAGCTCGGCCGCCTCGCCGCCGATGACGACGCCGCGCCGCTGCACCATCGCCAGCACCTGGAGCACGCCGTCGTGGATGTCCCGGGCGAGGCGCTCGCGCTCACGGGTCGCCGCCTCGATCTCCAGGGCCCGGGCGAGGGTGCGCTCGGAGGCGCGGGCGACCTCGACGACGTAGCCGATGGCGATGGAGGCGATCCAGACCAGCAGCACCATGTGGACGGTGTCGCGGGTCGGAACGCCGGAGCGGTGGATCAGGTTGGCGACGGCGACCAGGGTGGAGGCGAAGGCGGCCCAGCGCCAGCCGCCCTTGATGGCGAACGCCAGCACGGCGCCCGCCGCCCATATCGACGGCAGGGTCGGGGCTCCGGCGTCGATCCGCTCGGGCGACTCTGCGACGCGGGTCAGCAGGATGCCGGTCAGGGCGATGGTGAGGTCGGCGGCGAGGAAGCGCTTGGTGCAGCTCGCGGCGTTCGCGACCCTCGGCAGCGTGGCCAGCGTCCACACCGCCAGGACGGCGAAGTAGGCGATGGCCACCCAGGGGCGGGCCACTTCGTCGTAAGCGCTGGCGAAGAGCCCGATGGCGTACACCATCGTCAGCACCCGGTAGCCCGTGAGCGCCCGCCACAGCGGCTGCTCGACGGACATGCGCATGACCCGCTCACGCTTGGCCATGCCCCCACCCCCCTGATTTTGACCTGCTGCTGCTCTGGCCTACTTCGTCTTCTTCGTCTGTTCCTTCTCCGCCTTCGCCGCGTCCGCGATCTGCCGCTTGGCGGCGGTCGCGTACATGTCGACGTACTCCTGGCCGGAGAGCTTCATGATCTCGTACATGACCTCGTCGGTCACCGCGCGGAGCACGAAACGGTCGTGCTCCATGCCCTGGTACCGGCTGAAGTCCAGGGGCTTGCCGATCCGGATGCCCGGCCTCATGAGCTTGGGCATGACCTTGCCGGGCGGCTGGATCTTCTCCGTGTCGATCATGGCGACCGGGATGACCGGCGCGCCGCTGGCGAGCGCCACGCGCGCGAGGCCGCCGGGCTTGCCCCGGTAGAGCCGGCCGTCGGGCGAGCGCGTGCCCTCGGGGTAGATACCGAACAGCTCGCCGCGCTCCAGGACATCGATGCCGCTCTTGACGGCGGCCTCGCCCGCGCCGCGCGCCCCGGAGCGGTCCACGGGCAGCTGGCCGACGCCCTTGAAGAAGGCCGCCGTCAATCGGCCCTTGACGCCGGGGGTGGTGAAGTACTCGGCCTTCGCGATGAAGGTCACCTTGCGGTCGAGGACCGCGGGCAGGAAGAACGAGTCGGAGAACGACAGGTGATTGCTCGCCAGGATGGCGGGGCCCGCGGCGGGAATGTTCTCCAGACCCTCCACCCAGGGCCGGAAGGCGACCTTGAGCGGTCCCCCGATGGTCACCTTCATCGCGCCGTACAACAACCGAGTGCCTCCTGTGTCTGTCGATCAGACCTTAACCCGGAGCACTGTCAATGAGCCCGACGGCCCTGGTCGGTGTCAGTGCGGTCGCGTACGGTGAAGCACACCTGGCTGTATCGATGTGCGGCTCCGCCGCGTGGGTTCATGTCGTAGCTCTCGTCCAAGTCGTCCCTCTTACGAACAGGAGACCGTAAGGTGCCGGTCCTTCCTGGAGCCGAGCCGTACCGCCACGAGGGCGGAGAGGTCGGGGTCCTCTTCTGCCACGGCTTCACCGGTTCCCCCCAGTCGCTGCGCCCCTGGGCGGATTACCTCGCCGAGCGCGGGCTCACCGTCTCGCTGCCGCTGCTGCCTGGGCACGGCACGCGCTGGGAGGACATGCAGCTCACCGGCTGGCAGGACTGGTACGCCGAGGTGGACCGGGAGCTGCGCGCCCTGCGCGACCGCTGCGCGCTGGTCTTCGTGGCCGGCCTGTCCATGGGCGGCGCCCTGGCGCTGCGGCTCGCCGCGAAGCACGGGGAGGACGTGGCCGGGGTAGTGGTCGTCAACCCGGCGAACAAGGTGCACGGCCTGTCGGCGTACACCCTTCCGGTGTCCCGCCACCTGGTCCGCACAGCGCCGGGGATCGCCAGTGACATCGCGAAGGAGGGCGCCGTCGAGCTCGGGTACGACCGGGTACCGCTGCACGCGGCCCACTCCCTGCGGAACTTCTTCCGGCTGGTCGACGGCGAGTTGCCGCAGGTCACCCAGCCGCTGCTGGTTCTGCGCAGCAGGCAGGACCACACCGTGCCGGCGGTGGACTCGGCCCGCATCCTGAGTCGGGTGTCGTCCACGGACGTAACGGAGATCGTGCTGGAACAGAGTTATCACGTGGCGACGTTGGACCATGATGCGGACCGGATCTTCGAGGAGAGCCTCGGATTCATCGACCGGGTCGCGACCGGCGTCGGCAAGGAAGGGACGACCGCACGTGGCTGAGCACGGCTCCGACCGCGAGAAGCGCGAGGACAGCGAGCCCGAGGAGCAGCACGTCCCGTTCGACGAGGACGCGGCCTGGGCCGCGATCGTCGAGGGGTTCGGCGACGAGCCGCCGGACCCTCCGGGCAGCAAGCCCTTCAAGTCGGTGGAGGACCTGGCGTTGCCGGAGACCGACGCGAACACCGAGGCGGGCGGCGGGACGGACACCGAGCCGAAGGCCGACAAGGCCGAGGCCGGCCCGCCCGACAAGAAGGCCGACGAGCCCGGTGAGGACAAGCCGTCCAAGCCGCTGGGCAGCTCGATCTCCTTCGCGCCCGGCGTCGGCCCGCGCGACTACAGCGTGCCCGAGCCGGCCGAGGAGGACTTCGACGCCGACGACGAGGGCCACTTCGTGCCGCCGGAGCCGCCGCCCCTGCCCGCCGCCGACGCGACCGCGAAGTTCGCCTGGCTCGCGGTGATCGGCGGGCCGGTCCTGCTGCTGCTCGCCGTGCTGCTCAGCTGGGACATGACCTGGTGGCTCGCCACACTCGGCATCGGCGGGTTCCTGGGCGGGTTCGCCACGCTGGTGATGCGGATGAAGACCGACGACGAGGACGACGACCCCGGTCGGGGCGCCGTCGTCTGACCTACTGAGCTGCGGGAACTCTGAGGGCGGCCAGGACCGGAAGGTGGTCCGTGGCCGCCCTCAGATCTGTCCGCGTGATGCCCGGCAGGCCGACGGGTACTCCGCAGCCGAGCACCTCGATGCCCTTGGTGGCGAAGATCGCGTCGATGCGCTGGTGGGGGTCGGCCGGGGTCGAGGTGTACTCGCCGCCCCAGGGGGTGGTGGCCCAGCAGTCCTGAAGGCTGTCGGCGAGGCGGCCGAAGGTGCGGCCGGTGGGGCGGTCGTTGAGGTCGCCGCCGGCGATCGCGTGCTCCACGCCCATGCCGGCGAGGCGGTCCAGGAGCCTGCCGCCCTGTTCGTAGCGCTCGTCCTTCTGGAGGGAGAGGTGGCAGCAGAGCACCCCGAGGCGGGCGCCGCCGAACCGGACGACGGCCGTCGCGAAGCCACGGCGGTGCAGGCCTGGGGTGAGCGGGAGGAGCAGGTCCTCCGTCCGCTCCACGGTGGCCCTCAGGTTGCACAGCATCGCCGGGCCCGCGGCGGTGGCGCCGCCGGTGAGTACGACGAGGTTCGCCGCGCGGGCCAGGCGGGAGAGTTTCTTGCGCCAGCGGAAGAAGCGGGGGGCTTCCTGGATGAGGACCAGGTCGGGGTCGCAGGCGCTGATGACGCGGGCGAGGGCGTCCGTGTCGTCGCGCATCGAGCGGATGTTGTAGCTGAGGACGCGGATGACTGCGGAACCGTCGGCTTCAGTGTGGGAGTTGGGAAGCAGTGGGGGCGTCGGCATGCGGGTCAATTTACGCCGGAGGCGGGGTTTGCACGCCCAATGGCTCGGGGCGCGAGGCTCGTGTGCGACTGCCGGATCGTCGTGGCTTGTCGCTCCCCCAAGCTCTCGGCTTCGCTCGAGCAGGGGGGACCCCCATCGTGACGGAGTCACACATCGATACAGCCCCGCGCCCCTGGGTAGGCACAGTGGGCGCACCCCATGAAGCAGCAGCTACATGATCGGGTCGGGCTCCCGGGCCAGGTCCGCCGCGCCCACCAGGCCCGCCTCGTTGCCCAGTTGGGCCGCGATGACGTCGGCCACGGGGCGCCAGTTACCGCCCACCAGCCAGCGCTTGTAGGACTTGCGGATGGGGTCGAGGACCAGTTCGCCCTCGTCCGAGAGGCCGCCGCCGACGATGAAGGCGGACGGATCGAACAGCGAGGCCAGGTCGGCGAGGCCGGCGCCGGCCCAGCGGGCGAGCTCGCGGTAGGAGTCGACGGCTACCGGGTCGCCCTGGCGGGCGGCCATGGAGATGTGCTTGCCCTCGATGCCGTCGGGGCTGCCGTCACCGAGTCCGAGCAGGATCTCGGCGTTCTCCGGGGTGGCGTTGGCGCGCTGCTTGGCGTAGCGGACGAGGGCGCGGCCGGAGGCGTACTGCTCCCAGCAGCCCTGGCTGCCGCAGCCGCACAGCAGGCCGTCCGGCACCATGCGGATGTGGCCGAACTCGGCGGCCACGCCGTAGTGCCCGCGGCGCAGCTTGTTGCCGATGATGATGCCGCCGCCGAGGCCGGTGCCCAGGGTGATGCAGATGACGTTGCGGTGGCCCTTGCCGGCGCCGAACTTGTACTCGCCCCAGGCGGCCGCGTTGGCGTCGTTCTCCACGACGACCGGGAGGCCGACGCGGGCCTCGACCTTCGTCTTCAGCGGCTCGTTGCGCCAGTCGATGTTGGGGGCGAAGTAGACCTCCGAGCGCTGCCGGTTCACGTAGCCGGCCGCACCGATGCCCACGCCGACGATCTCGTGCCCGCCGCGTGCTCCCTCGACTGCGGAGGCAATGGCGTCCACGATCCCGTCGGGCGTGCCCGGGGTCGGCACCTTGTGGGTCGAGA
Source organism: Streptomyces sp. NBC_01092 (assembly GCF_045039535.1). NCBI lineage: Bacteria > Bacillati > Actinomycetota > Actinomycetes > Kitasatosporales > Streptomycetaceae > Streptomyces > Streptomyces sp. NBC_01092. The sequence goes on from NZ_CP108659.1 coordinate 3,062,713, forward strand.
GGATGTTGCCTTCCTCGTCGACCACACCGGCCGCGATCTTGGTACCGCCGATGTCGACGCCGATGGTGAGTCCCATGAATCCCTCAGTTTCGGTCGAGCCCCGCTACGGCCAACCGTACCCGAGGCCCTGCCGCCGGGTTCCCGTCGTCCGCCCGCCGGGCGGACCCCGAGCGGGCGGTCAGTCCAAGTCGATGCGCTGGCCGGGGCCCGTGCCCTCGCCCGGGTCCCGCTTGTCGTCGTCGAGCTCGTCCAGTTCCTCGGTGTCGCTCGGACCGCTCGGACCGCTCGTCCAGCTCCGCTCCTGGGCCTGGACCGCGGAGCGGTAGGCGGCGAGGAGTTCGGTGCCGGCCGCGGCGAGGTGGTCGAAGACGTCGGGGTTGCGGTCGATGACGGGTTCGACGGCGGCCTTGGCCTGCTCCACGACCTGCTTGACCACCTGCTGGGCGGCGGGTCCGGCGACCGCGCCGAGCAGCGGGGACTGGAGGGTCGAGAGCTTGTCCGCGACGGCGTCGACGAGCTTGCGCAGTTCCTCGGCGGCCGAGCCCGGCGGCGGGCCGTGCTGGGCGCGACGGCGGGCCTTCTCCGCGGCGAGGTCCTCGGCGCACGCCGTCGACCACGCGTCGGCGTCGGTCGCCCGTACCTCGTCGACGGCCTCGCGCTCGGTGGCGTCTGACGGGGGGAGCTCTTCGCTCATGACGGACTCCTGACTACGGTTCGTCTCTCCGACGTTACCCGAACGGGCGTACCTGCTTCACCGGGACCGCGGCCAGAGGTCCGGATCCGGCACGAACCGGATGCGCAGCTCGCCGTCGCGCAGCGCGGCCCCCTCCACGGTGCACCGGCGCAGGGCGGACGGCAGGGGCACGATGCGCCGGAACTGCCCTGCGGTGACGACGAGTTCGTCGCCGCGCCGGATGAGGTCGAGCTCGTCGCGGGCGGCGCCGGGCAGCGGGAGGTGCCATACGAAGACCCGGCTGCCGCCGTCCTCGGCGAGCCGGTCGGTGACGGGCCACTCGACGGTGGACGACGTGCCGTTGACGGCGGGCATCGCGAGCTCGGTGAGATCGTCGGCGCCGCGGGGGTCGCGCCCGAGGTGCGCGACGCCGTGGACGTCGTACGTCTCCCCCCACTCCTCCAGAACCTTGCGCTGCTGGGCGACGGGCCCCGCGAGCCAGCTGCCGGCGGCGGCCTCCGGCTCCGGCAGGACGCGGTTGGCGATCACCAGGTCGGGGCGCAGGCCGCGCAGGGCGAGGGCGAGGCCGGCGGCGCGCACGGCGTCCGCGCCGGCCGGGCCGGGTTCGGCGACCAGTCGTACGACGGTGTCCCGGTCGGCGACGACGGCCTCCACGGCGGCGAGCTCCACATCCCAGCGGGCGGTGGTCTCGTACAGCCACTCCGCGGGCATCGGCACGCCGGCCAGCCGTCCGAGGACGGGCCGCAGTGCGCGGGCCGCCTGGCGTTCGGGCGGGAGCAGCCGGCGCAGATAGCGGCGCAGCTCCTCGGGGAGGGAGAGCAGGGCGAGGGCGTGCGGGGTGGCGGGCAGGTCGACGACGAGCAGGTCGTGGGCCTCGGCGAGCGCGGCGTCCCGCAGGGCCCGCAGCAGCGCGAGCTCCTCGGCGCCGGGAAGCGGGGTGACCTCCTCCGGGTCGAGCCGGGAGGCACCGAGGAGGTCGAGGGCGGAGGTGGCGCGCTCCTGGAAGGCGGCGAGGTCGTCCCGGAATCCGGTGGCGGCGTCGGGACGCCAGGCGGTGAGGTTCGGGGCGACGTGGGTGGGGGTGGCACCCGTCGGTACGCCGAGTGCCGCGCCCAGGGTGTCGGTGCGATCGGCACTGAGGACCAGGGTTCTGGTGCCGTCGACCGCCGCGGTCAGCGCGGTTGCGGCGGCAACGGTGGTACGGCCGCTGCCGCCGGGGCCGGTGATCAGGAGGGTGCGCATGGGGGTGAACGGTAACCGACCCGCCGCCAGGGGCGCGGAACCCCTACTTGCCCGACTCCACCCGCTTCTTCAACCCCGCCAGCGCCCGGTCGATGATGACCTTCTCGGCCTTGCGCTTGATCATTCCCAGCATCGGGATCTTGACGTCGACGGTCAGCTGATAGGTGACCTCGGTCGACCCCGCACCCGCCGCCTTGAGAAGGTACGAGCCGTCCAGCGACCGCAGCATCTGCGACTTGACCAGCGTCCAGGACACCTCGTTCTCGCCGGTCCAGGTGTACCCCAGTACCTGGTCGTCCTTGATCGCCCCGGCGTCCATGACCAGCCGCACCTGCTCGGCGCGCCCCTGGTCGTCGGTCTTGAGGACCTCCGCCTCCTTCACTTCGCCGGTCCAGTCCGGATAGCGAGCGAAGTCGGCGATCACCCCCATCACATCGGCCGGTGCCGCCTCGATCGTGATGCTCGAGCTGGTGTGTTCCGCCATCGCTGTGGCTCCTCCAGATGCGGGCCGGTTGGAAGTCGTGGTGTGCACGCGTGCGCAGCGTGAAGGCTACCGCGCGCCCGACCGGCCGACTCCACCCCCACCTGCACCATCGCCGCGAATGCGTCCACCGCACCCGAATTCACTCACCATTCGAGCGCCCATGGCTTCCCGCTCCCCGCGAAGTGCCCCACGTTCACGCACTCCGTGGCCCCGATCCGCATCCGCCGCACCAGTGGCTGATGGACATGCCCGAAGAGGGAGTAGCGGGGACGAGTGCGGCGAATCGCTGCCAGCAGGGCCCTGCTCCCCCGCTCGAAGCGCCGCGCCACCGTGTCGTAGACCAGCTCGGGAACCTCCGGCGGAATGTGCGTGCACAGCACGTCCACCTCGCCCACGGCCTCGATCTTGGCCGCGTACTCCTCGTCACTGATCTCGTACGGCGTGCGCATGGGGGTCCGCAACCCGCCGCCCACGAAACCGAAGGTCCACCCCCCGATCTCGACCCGCTCCCCGTCCAGCACGGTCGTGCCCGGCCCGGCATACTCCGGCCACAGAGGCGGCATGTCGACATTGCCGTAGGTGGCGTACGTCGGCGTCGGGAACGCGGCGAACATCTCGGCGTACTGCCTGCGGACCGCCTTCTCGATCACCCGGGCCCGGTCCGAGCCGACACCGGCCCACAGCCGCGCCCCGAGCTCGCGCGCCTCCTCGAAGCGCCGGGCGGTGCGCAGTTCCACGATGAGGTCGGCGTTCTCCACGCCGAACAGGTCCGGAAAGATGCCGCGCGTGTGGTCGGCGTAGTCCAGGAACAGCACCAGGTCGCCCAGGCAGATCAGGGCGTCGGCGCCCTCGCCGGCCCTGGCCAGGTCGCGGGCGTTGCCGTGCACATCGCTGACCACGTGGACGCGGGTCCTGCGGTTTCCGGTCGGTGTCGCTGCCATGGCGATCAAGGGTAGGCGTGTGCGGCATACGTGAACAGTGGCGGCGGAACGGACGGTTACTGGCCAGTCGTCAGACCGCTCGACTACTCTGCGCGCAGAAACACCAATCCGTGTGACGCAGCGAACATCTCGCCGGGACCCCCTGTCGAAGAAGCCATACCGGCGGGTAACGTCCGGTCGGTCCAGTCGTGCTCTGGATTTCAACATGTGAATCCGCGAGCACTTGCCCGAGCCTTGGACCGCACCGTCGCATCACACAACGTCGTGGCGCCGGCGCCCTATGAGGAGCAGCAGTCTTGCGCGAGTTCAGCCTTCCGGCTTTGTACGAGGTCCCTGCGGACGGCAATCTCACCGACATCGTCCGCAGAAACGCCGCGCAGCACCCGGACGTGGCCGTCATCGCCCGCAAGGTGGGCGGTGCCTGGCAGGACGTCTCGGCCACCGCGTTCCTCGCCGAGGTGCGCGCGGCCGCGAAGGGGCTCATCGCCTCCGGGGTCCAGCCGGGCGACCGGGTCGGCCTGATGTCCCGTACCCGCTACGAGTGGACCCTGCTCGACTTCGCGATCTGGTCGGCGGGCGCGGTCACCGTGCCGGTGTACGAGACCAGCTCGCCGGAGCAGATCCAGTGGATCCTCTCCGACTCGGGCGCCACCGCCTGCGTCGTCGAGCTGGACAACCACACCGCCGCCGTCGAGTCGGTGCGCGACCGGCTGCCCGCGCTCAAGCACGTGTGGCAGATCGAGGCCGGCGGCGTCGAGGAGCTGGGCCGGCTCGGCCAGGACATCAGCGACGCGGCGGTCGAGGAGCGCAGCTCGCTGGCGAAGGCCGACGACCCGGCGACCATCGTGTACACCTCCGGCACCACCGGCCGGCCCAAGGGCTGTGTGCTGACCCACCGCAGCTTCTTCGCCGAGTGCGGCAACATCGTGGAGCGCCTGCGGCCGCTGTTCCGCACCGGTGAGTGCAGCGTCCTGCTCTTCCTGCCGCTCGCGCACGTCTTCGGCCGTCTGGTGCAGGTCGCGCCGATGATGGCGCCGATCAAGCTGGGCAACGTCCCGGACATCAAGAACCTCACCGACGAGCTGGCCTCGTTCCGCCCCACGCTGATCCTGGGCGTGCCGCGCGTCTTCGAGAAGGTCTACAACTCGGCGCGCGCCAAGGCGCAGGCCGACGGCAAGGGCAAGATCTTCGACAAGGCCGCCGACACGGCGATCGCCTACAGCAAGGCGCTGGACACCCCGTCCGGCCCGCCCGTCGGCCTGAAGATCAAGCACAAGGTCTTCGACAAGCTGGTCTACAGCAAGCTGCGCGCGGTCCTCGGCGGCAAGGGCGAGTACGCCATCTCCGGCGGCGCCCCGCTGGGCGAGCGGCTCGGGCACTTCTTCCGCGGCATCGGCTTCACGGTCCTGGAGGGCTACGGCCTGACCGAGTCCTGCGCGGCGACCGCGTTCAACCCCTGGGACCGGCAGAAGATCGGCACGGTCGGGCAGCCGCTGCCGGGTTCCGTGGTGCGCATCGCGGACGACGGGGAGGTGCTGCTGCACGGTGAGCACCTGTTCCGGGAGTACTGGAACAACCCGGGCGCGACCGAGGAGGCGCTGGCCGACGGCTGGTTCCACACCGGTGACATCGGCACGCTCGACGAGGACGGCTACCTCCGGATCACGGGCCGCAAGAAGGAGATCATCGTCACCGCCGGCGGCAAGAACGTCGCTCCGGCCGTGATCGAGGACCGTATCCGGGCGCACGCGCTGGTCGCGGAGTGCATGGTGGTCGGCGACGGGCGGCCGTTCGTGGGCGCGCTGGTCACCATCGACGAGGAGTTCCTGGAGCGCTGGTGCGCCGAGCACGGCAAGCCGGCGGGCTCCACCGCGGCGGCGCTGCGCGAGGACACGGACCTGGTGGCCGCGATCCAGTCGGCGATCGACGACGGCAACGCCGCGGTGTCGAAGGCGGAATCGGTGCGGAAGTTCCGTATTCTGCCTGCCCAGTTCACGGAGGACTCGGGCCATCTGACGCCGTCGCTGAAGCTGAAGCGCAACGTGGTGGCGAAGGACTACTCGGACGAGATCGAGGCGCTCTACCAGAAGTAGTGCGGATTGTGGGGTCCGCGCCCCTCGGGGCGCTGCCCTACAGCAAGTCCTTCAGGTGCTCCGCGAGTAGGTCCCAGCGCCACTTCTCCTCGACCCACTCCCTGCCGCGCTCCCCCATCCTCCGGCGCAGCTCGGGGTCTGCGAGGAGCGGGACGATGCGGTCGGCCGCATCCTCCGGGGAGCCGCCCCTCACCACCCAGCCCGTCTCGCCGTCCAGGACCGCGTCCGGTGCGCCGCCCGAGTCGCCGGCGACCACCGGCAGGCCCGTCGCCGAGGCCTCCAGGTAGACGATGCCGAGGCCCTCGACGTCGAGGCCGCCCCGGCGGGTGCGGCACGGCATCGCGAAGACGTCGCCGGCGCCGTAGTGGGCGGGCAGGTCGGACCAGGGGACGGGGCCGGTGAAGTGGACCGAGTCGGCCACGCCCGTTTCCTGGGCCAGCCGCTGCAGGTCCTTTCCGTACGGCCCGCCCCCGACGATCAGCAGCACGGCTTCCGGCTCGGCGGCCAGGATGCGGGGCATGGCCAGGATCAGCGTGTCCTGCCCCTTGCGCGGCACCAGCCGGGACACGCACACGATCACCGGCCGGTCCGTCAGCCCGAGCCGCGCGCGGACCTCGTCGCCGCCCGACCCGGGATGGAAGGTCTTCTCGTCGACCCCCGGCGGCAGCTGCACCATCCGCGAGGCCGCCGCCGGCGTCAGCGCGGTCGCGATCCGCGAGCGGGTGTACTCGCCGAGGTAGGTGATCGTGTCCGTCGACTCCCCGATCCGCCCCAGCAGCTGCCGGGCCGCGGGCAGCTGGGCCCACCCCGCCTCGTGACCGTGGGTCGTGGCCACCAGCCGTTCGGCGCCCGCCCTGCGCAGCGCCGGCGCCATCAGGCCGAGCGGTGCCGCCGCCCCGAACCACACCGACGTACAGCCGTGCTCGCGCAGCAGGCCGACCGCGCGCCGGGTCGCCCCGGGCGTCGGCAGCAGCATCGTCGTACGGTCCCGTACGACCGTGAAGGGCTGCTCGGCGTCGAAGGCCGCGGTGGCCTCGATGCCCTCGCGGCCGCGCTTCCAGGTCGAGGCGTAGACGACGAGGCGCTCCGGGTCGAGCCGTAGCGCCATGTTGTGCAGGAACGCCTGGATGCCGCCGGGGCGGGGCGGGAAGTCGTTGGTCACGATCAGGGTCTTGTGCACGCCGCGAACCTTACCGAAGGCGCTGTTCACAGCCGGGGCCCGGCCACGCCTGTGGCAGGTACACAGCTGGACGCGACATCATGTTCCATTGAGGCGGGAAGCGAACGGCAGGGGATCCGGTGGAGACGACGGGCACGCGGCGGTCCTTGGCGTGGCTTCTGGGCGTCTGGGGTCTGACCAGGGTGGTCCTGCTGCTCTTCGTGTTCAAGGTGTACGTCTTCCCCGGCCCGGACGTCACCAGCGACGTCTCGGTGATCTACCAGGGCTGGTACGACGTCCTGCGCACCGGCACCTTCCCGCTGGGCGACGTGACCTGGCAGTACCCGCCCGCCGCGGCGCTGCCGATCCTCTCCCCCGCGCTGGTGTTCTGGCTGGACTATCCGTCGGCGTTCTTCGTCGTCGCCTTCACGGCCGACCTGGCCGTCCTGCTGCTCCTGTTGTACGCCGGTATGCGCCCCGGCCGGACGCTGCGCGGGGCCTGGGTATGGGTGGCGGGCGTACCGCTGCTCGGACCGACCGTGTACGCGCGCTACGACGTGATGGTCACCGCCGTCGCCGTCGCCGCGCTGCTCGCCGGCACCCGGCATCCCCGGCTGATGGGGGCGCTGGCGGCCTTCGGGGCGATGCTGAAGGTGTGGCCGGTGCTGCTGCTGGTCGCGGCCTGCAGGCGCCGTGCGTGGCTGTCGGCCGTGCTGACCGCAGGCGCCATAGCGGCCGTTTTCGCCCTCACCATGCCCGGCGCCTTCGCCTTCCTGACCTTCCAGCGCGACCGGGGCACCGAGGTGGAGTCGCTGGGCGCGCTGGTCTTCCATGTGGCCCGGCAGTACGGCTGGGACGGCCAGGTGCTGCTGAACTACGGCTCGGTGGAGTTCCTCGGCCCGTACGTCGACGTCGTCAGCACGGCCGCCCTCGTCCTGAGCGGGCTGGCCTTCGGCTGGCTGCTGCTGTGGCGGCTGCGGGCGCGCCGGTTCCTGCCGCACACGCTCGCGGACGCGGCCTTCGTGGCGGTGCTGATGTTCGTGACGACCAGCCGGGTGATCAGCCCGCAGTACCTGGTGTGGCTGGTGGGCCTGGCGGCGGTGTGCCTGTGCTTCCGCGAGAGCCCGATGCGGCTCCCGGTCGCCCTGGTCCTCGCGGCGTCCTTCGTGACGGTCCTGGAGTTCCCGCTCTGGTTCTCGCACGTCGTCGCCAGCGACCCCCTCGGTGTCACCCTCCTGTTCCTGCGCAACGGCCTGCTGGTCCTCGCCACCCTCCTCGCGGCCCGCGAGCTCTGGCGCTCGACGGTCGTCCGAGCCACCCCCGCCGCCGTACCGGCTCAGCCCACCCGCGCCAGGGAAACGTCCCTGCCCTCCTGAGACCGGGCCCGCCGAAGCGACAGCAGCACCGCCGCGCACTGCACCCCCATGGCGAGCGCGAGGGCCAGGCACACGCCGGGCAGCCCGAGGCCGGACAGCGCGTACGCGAGCGGCAGTTGTACGGCCGTACCGAGCAGCGTCACCCGCAGGAGCACCGGCGCTCCCCCGCTCCCCTCGAAGACCCCGCCGAGCGCGATGAAGCAGGCCATCAGGACGAGGTACGGCCCGACGCAGCGCAGGAACAGCGCACCGTCCTCGGCCACGGCGGGCCCGGCGCCGAACGCGGCCATGATCCACGGGGCGGCGGCACCCAGCAGGACGGACGCCGCGAGCCCCGCGCTCCCCGAGACCAGCACCGCCTGCCGCCCCATCGCCTGCCGCACGGTGAAGTCGGCCGACATCGACACCCCGGTGCGCAGCGTCCGCCGGGCCGCGCACCGCACCCACGAGCTTCTTCTGCGAGGGCGGCAGGCCCGTACGGGCCGAGGAGTCCGACGACCTGTTCCGGCAGGGCATGCTGCGGGTCGCCCGGGCGACGGGCGAGGCCGAGCGCGCGTGGCTGACGGAGGCCATCGCGCTGCTCGATCACCCGAGCTGAGTCCGCAGGTACTCCCGCCACTGCCCGGTGAACTCCTCCAGCGAGGTGCCGAGTACGTCCTGCAGCGCGCCCTCGACCGCCCCCGCCCGGCGTTCGTGGCCGCCGACCGCGCGGTAGAACTCGGCGAGTCTGACCTCGCCCCAGCGGTCCGCGATCATGCGGCAGGCCATCCAGCCGCCCTCGTAGGCCTGGGCCAGCCCGGTCGCGTCGCCGGCGAAGCCGAAGTCCGCGTCGGAGGGCAGGCTCCGGGGTGCCCGGCCCTCGGACACCGCGCGCCGCAGCTCGGGGGCGGCCTGGGACGGGGAGCGGCCGCTGCCGAGGTAGCCGATCCAGTCGGCGTAGCCCTCGGAGAGCCACAGCGGGGTGGCGGGGGTGGTGTGGGTGCGGGTGGCGACGTGCGTGGTCTCGTGGGTGAGGACGACCTTCTTGCCGGTGTCGCCGAGGACGCCGTACGCGTCCGGATTGAGGATGATCCGGTCGGCGGGAGCGCCGGCCGGGGCGCCGGTCTCGCCGGTGGTGACCGCGGCGATCCCGCGATAGGAGGACTCGGGCGCGCCGAGGAGTGCCGCCATGCCGGTCAGCGACCTCGGTACGAGGACGACGATGTGCCGGGCCCAGTTCGTGCCCCACGCCTGGGACACGGCCGGCACCGCGTGGTCGGCCAGCGCCGCGTACGACCGCAGCCGGTCGGCGGGCTGCCCGACGCCCAGGACGAGGCTGTCGCCGCCGCGCACGACGCTCACCTCGCCCTGGTCCCACAGCTGCTCGGCGGAGCCCTTCGCGGGCCGCTCCGACTCGACGTACCAGTGGCCCTCGGCGTCCAGCTCCAGGCTCAGGGTGCGGCCGGCCCGGACGGGAGCCCGGTCGTAGCCCTGGACGCGATAGCGCAGCTCGGCCTCCACGAGAGCGGTGTCCCCGGTGCGGCGCAGACCGGTCAGGCGGTACGACCAGTCGGCGAGGGGCACCGCGCGCAGATGGTCGAACCTGTCCCGCGCACCCGTGCGCAGATACGCCGCCGCGTCATGGTCGAGGATCGCGGCGGCCCGCCGGTCGAGGAGGCTCTGTACGTCGGCCCTGGCGCTGTCGGTCGCGGGCCGCCCGCCGCAGCCCACCAGCGCGACGAGCAGCAGACACAGCGCCACGACGACCCGCGTTCCCGACGCCCGCCTTCGACCAGCCACTTTCCGATCGTACGGCGACGGCGGCGCGGAGGTCAGACCCTGGTGACCGTCGCCCCGGGGATCATGCCCACCGGGTCGTAGCGCACGGGTGCGCCGGGATAGGGCGCGTGGATCACCTGGCCGTTGCCCATGTACATCCCGACATGGCTGGCGTCGGAGCGGTAGGTGACGACGTCGCCGGGCTGGGCCTCGGAGATCGGGACCTGCCGGCCGGCGTACCGCTGGCCCTGCGAGGTGCGCGGCAGGGAGACGCCGGCCTGGGCGTAGGACCACTGGATCAGGCCCGAACAGTCGAAGCCGGAGGGCCCGTTGGCGCCCCAGATGTACGGCCTGCCGAGCGCGGACTGGGCGGCGGCGACGGCGGCCGCCGCGCGGCCCGTTGCCGGGACGCCGCTGCCGAAGCCGGGCAGGTCCGCGCGGCCGGAGCGGGAGGCGCGGTCGTAGGCGGCGCGGTCGCTCTCGGTCAGGGAATTCAGGAGCTTGCGGGCCAGGGCGAGCTTGCGTTCGACGGTCCGCTTGTGAGCGACGACGGCCTTGCGGCTCTTCTCCAGCTCGACGAGCTTGCCGGCCGCCTCGCTGCGCTCCTGGGCCAGTTCACGCATCGCGTCCTGGAGCTCCTTGAGTTCGCCGGCCTGGTGGGCGCTGATCCGGGCGAGCGCGGCGGCCTTGTCGAGGTAGTCCTCGGGGTCGTCGGAGAGCAGCAGGGCGAGGGAGGGGTCGAGGCCGCCGGAGCGGTACTGGGCGCCGGCCAGCGAACCGAGCACGTCCCGCTTGGAGTTGATGTTCTCCTGCTGCCGGGCGATCCGGTCCTGGGCCCGGCTCACCTGCCCGCGGAGCTCGTCGGCGCGCTCGTCGGCCTTGTTGTAGGCCTCGGTGGCCTTCTCGGCCTCCTCGTAGAGGCGGTCCACCTTGGCCCCGGTGTCGTCCTGTGGCTCGGCAGCGGCCGGTACGACCCCGAGGGCCGCGGCGGCGGCCGACATGACGCAGAGCGCTGCGTTGGTGCCCCGGTCGAACCCGGGCGATGCAAGGCGACGATGGGACCCCACGGGAAGCCGCTCTCCTTCCGCTGGCGGACAGGGACTTTCCCCGGCGACGGGGAAACGCGGCAGACAGTAGCTCCGAGCGGCGTCGGCGACCAACGACCGCGGCGGGCACACAAAGTGACGCCCCGCCTCTGACGCAGGTCATGGGCGGGGCGTGGGGTCAGTCGGCGGTGCCGTAATTCGCTCGTTCGGGCGGCACGCTGTGTTGATCTTGCAGGCGCTGAGCCGGGGTCAGACGCGGACGCCGAACTGGAACGGCATGTTGTTGATCGACTCGTAGCGCACGACCGTGCCGGAGCGCGGGGCGTGCAGCACCTGACCGTTGCCGGCGTAGAGGCCGACGTGGTGCAGGTCGCCGTAGAAGATGACCAGGTCGCCGACCTTGAGTTCGCTCATCGACAGGTGCGTCCCGGCGTTGGCCTGGGCCTGCGAGGTGCGGGGGATGCCGACGCCGGCCTGGGCGTAGGCCCAGGAGGTCAGGCCCGAGCAGTCGTAGGAGGCGGTGCCGGTGGCGCCGTAGACGTACGGCTTGCCGATCTGGCTCTGGGCGGCCTGGAAGGCGGCCTGGGCCCGGCCGGAGGCGGAGCCGACGTTGCCGAGGTCGACGCGGTCGGCGGCGGAGCGGCTGGCGCGGTCCTCCGCGGCGGCGAGGGCGGCCTTCTCGGCGGCCGTCAGGCTGTTGAGGAGCTTCTGCGCCTCGCCGAGCTTGGACTGGACCTCGCTCTTCTTCTTGCCCAGTTCGGTCCGGGTCGAGGAGAGGTCCTTGAGCTTCTCGGCGGCCTCGGCGCGCTGCTGGGCGAGCTCGCGCTGCTTCTCCTGGACCTTCTTCAGCGACTCGACCTGCTGAGCGCTCAGCTGGTCCATCGTGGAGGCCTTGTCCAGGTAGTCGTCCGGGTCGGACGACAGGAACAGCTGGATCGAGGAGTCGATGCTGCCGGTGCGGTACTGGGAGGCGGCCGCGAGGCCCATCGAGTCACGCAGCTCGTTCAGGTCTTCCTGACCGCGGGCCACGTTGTCCTGGATGGTGGAGATCTCCTTCTGGAGCTTCTCCTGCTTCTCCTTGGCGCCGTTGTACTTCTCGGTGGCCTGCTCGGCCTCCTCGTAGAGCTTGTCGACCTTGGCCTTGACCTCGTCCTTGCTCGGCTTCTCGCTGGGGGCCGCGTTGGCCGCCTGCGAACTGATGGCCACGGCAGCAGCCGCCGCGGTGGTGAGCACGGTCACGCGTGCCCGGCTCGGCTGCTTCGGTCGACGGTGGGACGCCACTGAGGTGAAACCCTTCTTCTGAGTGATCACCCGCTCGGAGGTTCGAGGCCAGACCCTAGTGACCCTCTTGTGATCAGATCAAATCCTCACAGGAAAAATCTCGTCACACACATCATTCTTTACACACAACTCACATGGTGTGATGCGCGGTTGACGCTACGTTGCGTAACGGTCCCACCAATTCGGGCATTGCGCCCGTACGTTGGCCGATTCAGGACAGTCGCTTCAGAAGCACCGCAGAAGCCACGGGACGCGCGCCGGCCTTGGCCACGCCGTCGGCGACCTCGCGGTCGGTCGAGGCGACGATGACCGGACGGCCCGGCGGCTCGGCGCGCACCAGCTGGCGGATCAGCTCGTCGGCGGTCACGCCCGGCTTGGAGAACAGCACCCGCACCCCGCGCGGCGGCGCGAGGAGCACCGGCGCGGCCAGCTCGGCGCCGTCGAAGACACAGGTCACCTCGGCGCCGGTCTGCGCGGCCAGCTGCGAGAGCTGGCCGAGGAGCCTGAGGCGCTGCTTCTCCAGCGGCATCTGGGGATAGCCGGTCTTGGTGACGTTGTAGCCGTCGACCACCAAGTGGGCCTGCGGCAGGGCGAGAAGCTGGTCGAGGATCGCGGGGTCGTTCTCGGACAGCGCCCGCGCGGCGATGTCCTTGGGGGTCATTCGTCCCGGTTCGACCGCGTCCACGGTCTCGGCGGGGCGTACGGAGACCGGCGGCAACGCCAGCTCCCTGCGCAGCCCTTGGGCGGCGTCCAGCAGGGTGTCCAGCAGCAGCCGGACGCGCATGTCCTCGACGCTGCGCCCCTCCCGCGCCGCTCTGCGCGTGGCCTCCAGGGCCGCCTCGGCCTCCCCGAGCCGCGCCTTGAGCCGCCGGCTCTCGCTCTCGGCCGCGGAGACCTGCGCGTGCCCCTCGGCGCGCATGCTCTCGATCTCGCCCTGGACCTTGCGCAGGGCGGCCTCGCCGCGCTTGACGTCACTGAGGGCGGAGCGCAGCTTGCGGTGAAGCGATTCGGCTTCCTTCTTGGCCGCGTCCAGCTCGGTGCGCAGCCGCTCGGTCTCGTGCCGGGTGTGGTCCCGCGCCTCGGCGAGTTCCTCGCGCAGCCGCTCCAGCTCGGCCCGGGTCTCCTCGTCGGCGCGCTCGGCGTCGGCCCGCTGGGCCTCCTCGCCGGCCGCCGTGACCAGCTTGACCCAACCGGTGGGCCGCAGAACATAGGCCGCGGCCGCCACGTCGAGCGGGTCCGCGGCCGCAGGCGCCGAGCCGGAGTCGAGGGCGCCGGTGAGCTCCGGCTGGGCATCTCTGAGCTTCTCGCCGATGCGCTGGCGGAACAGCGGATCGGTCTCCAGCGCGGCGGCCATCGCGTTGCCCGCGAACTTGGCCCGCCGGTTCGGCGCGAATCTGGCGTACTGCCTCAGCTGTGCGGGCAGTTCACCGACGGTCAGACCGCCGAAGCCGTCGGACACGATCTGTACGACCTTGCGCCGCACGCCGTCGGGCAGCGGACGGTCGAGCACCTCAGCGGCGCCGTCGCCCGGCTCCCCGCCTTGTGTCTCCACCATCCGTCACACCCCAATGCTGTGCGGGAGCCGCTCCCCTCAGGAGCCGGCGCCCGGCCTGTCCACGAGTTCCACCTTGTCGACCGCGTTGCACCAGCGACAGCGGACCGACTCGATCGTCTCACTGAGCACCTCGCGCTCCTCGACCTTCGGCTCGCCTGCCAGATCGAGGTGCATGTACTCCACGACCTTGGACGAACGCGTCACGTCGAAGCGCGTGAGGTTGCCGCAGAGCGTGCAGCGCCACCGCGTCGAGGCGGTCGGGAGGGGAACCGTCATCGTGGCTGTCCGCTTCCTTCTGGTTTCCGTGACGCGCCGGACTCCCCGGTGCGTGTGGCTCGTAACCCTACGGCCTGGCGGGTACTCGTCGCCCGTCCGTCCGCGGCGGCGAGGCGGTCTGTGCGAGTGCGTCCGGTTACGTCATGCTCTGTGTTCATGATCGGCAACTGGAGCGTGGCGCATTTCCGGGCTCGGTTCGGCGGTGCCGGGGGCCGATCGGCCCCCGGGTCGTCGGCGCCGGTGACATACGGGCTGATCATCCTGTGCTGCCTGGTCTTCGTGCTGGGCCCGGCGGCGGGACTCAATCCGGCGTACGGCTCCGGCGAGGGGCTGATCGCCGCGCAGCGGGCCTACTTCCACCGCTGGGGCGTGGTGCCCGCGGAGCTGTTCGAGGGCGCGCCGCGGGCCGTCCTCACCCCCGCCACGGCCCTGTTCGTCCACGGCAGCTGGGTGCACCTGCTCGGCAACATGCTCTTCCTCTACGTCTTCGGCGCGATGACCGAGGAGCGGATGGGCCGCGTCCAGTTCACGCTGTTCTACCTCGGCTGCGGCTACCTGGCCCTGCTGGGCTACGCCGCCGCCAATGACGACTCCACCCAGTCCCTGGTCGGCGCGTCCGGGGCGATCTCGGCCGTCCTCGGCGCGTTCCTCTTCCTCTTCCCCGGAGCGCGGGTGACAAGCCTGCTGCCGTTCCTGCTCTTCCTTCCGCTGCGCTTCCCGGCCTGGGTCGTGCTGCCCTTCTGGGCGGCTCTGCAGTGGGTGGCGGCCGGGCGGGCGGCCCAGGGGCCCGGGGTGGCGTATCTGGCGCACCTGGTGGGCTTCGGCCTGGGCTTCGGCTACGCGTGGGCCCGGTTCGGGCGGCCCACTAGAGTGAAAGCCGCCCCAGCTCCGGCCCCCGAGGGAGAGAACCAGCCGTGATCACCGCGATCGTCCTGATCAAGACCAGCGTGGACCGGATCCCCGAGATCGCGGAGCGGATCGCTTCGCTGGAGAACGTGACCGAGGTCTTCTCCGTCACCGGCACCTATGACCTGATCGCCATGGTGCGGGTGAAGGAGCACGAGGAGCTGGCCGAGGTCATCCCCGGCCGGATCAGCAAGATCCCCGGCGTCGAGGGGACGGACACCCACGTGGCGTTCCGCACCTACTCGCAGCACGACATGGAGGCCGCCTTCGCCATCGGCCTGGACAGCTGACACCCGGGGCGTCGCTCAGGATGAGGAGTTCTTCATCCTGGGCTCATCCTGAACGCCGTGCGCCGTGGGCAGGATCGCCCGTATGGCCTTCACGCACCGGATCGCGGCCCTGGCCGCCGTCGTGGCGATCCCGCTGGGCATCGCCGCGACCAGCTTCGCCCTCACCGACCAGCCGAAGTCGCCCGAGGTGCCGCCCAGGGTGGAGCTGGACAGCGGCTCCCCCACGCCGACGCCCAGCCGGCCCGCGCCGACGCCGAGCGACGAGGTCGTCTCCCGCCCACCGGTGACCGACAGCCCCGCGAGCGATGACGATGACGACGCCCCCGACGACGACCTCGGCGAGCCCGGGGACGACGGCTGAGCGCTGCCCTGGAGGGCGGCTACGCCGCCTGTCGGGCGCGGCCGCGAGGAACGGTGCAACGGTGCCTTATGGCGACACCCGCTAGCCCCGCGCCCCGGCGGGTCTCCGCCCGGGTCCGGATCCTGCTGTGGCTGCTGCTCGTGATGGCCGTGGGCCTGGTGTCCGTGGCCACGACCACGCGCTCGATCCTGCTGCGGGACGTCGACCACCGGGCGAACGGGCTGCTCGCGCAGGAGGCCGGCGAGTTCGCCAACTTCGAGGAGCGCGGCGTCGACCCCGAGACCGGCCGCCCGTTCACCGACCCGTCCCGGCTGCTGCGCGAGTTCCTGGTACGGCAGTACGCCGACCCCGACGAGGAGCTGATCGGCCTGGTGGGCCGCGCGGGCGACACCCCGGCCCAGATCATCCAGCCGCGCGGCATCCCGGTCGCCGTGCCGCTGCACGAGGACGCCGACGCCCGCCGCCGTATCTTCGGCTCACCCGACTCCACGGGCACGGTCGACCGGCCGTCCGGGGAGATCCGCTGGGCCAAGGTCGCCGTCGCGCGGGCGGGCGGCGAGACGGAGGCCGCGTTCGTCGTCGCCTTCCACCCGGGGCGCCAACAGGCCGCGGTGAACGAGGAGTTCCGCACCCTGCTCGCCATCTCCGGCGTCGCCCTGCTGCTGACGACCGGCATCGGGTGGGCGGTCGCCGGGCGGATCCTGAAGCCCGTACGGCTGGTGCGCACCGCGGCCGCGCAGCTCACCGAGCAGGACCTCACCCGCCGTATCCCGGTGCACGGGCGCGACGACATCGCCGCGCTCGCGGAGACCTTCAACGCGATGCTCGACCGGCTGGAGGGGGCCTTCGCCGCCCAGCGCGAGTTCGTCGACGACGCCGGCCACGAGCTGCGCACGCCGATCACCATCGTGCGCGGCCATCTGGAGCTGATGGGCGACGACCCGGCGGAGCGCGAGGAGACGATACGGCTGGTCACCGACGAGCTGGACCGGATGAGCCGCATCGTCGAGGACCTGCTGCTGCTCGCCAAGGCCGAGCGCCCCGACTTCGTCACCCCCGAGCCGGTCCAGCTCGCCGAGCTCACCGCCGACGTCTACGTCAAGGCCCGCACCCTCGGCGAACGGGACTGGCAGCTCGCCGAGGTGGCCGACGTCGAGGCCGCGCTGGACCCGCAGCGGATCACGCAGGCGATGGTCCAGCTCGCCCAGAACGCCGTGCAGCACACCGCGCCCGGGAGCCGCGTCCGGATCGGCTCCCGCGCCGACGGCCAGGGCATCGAGCTGTACGTCGCCGACTCCGGCTGCGGTGTCCAGCCGCAGGACGCCGACGTGATTTTCGAACGGTTCCGGCGCGGCACGTCCCGGCGCGGCGCCCGGGGCTCCGGCGCCGGGCTCGGCCTGTCGATCGTCCGGGCCATCGCCGAGGCGCACGGCGGCCGGGTGCGGCTGCGCGCCACGGCGGGCGGCGGCGCCACCTTCGTACTGGCACTGGGAGAGGGGCAGACGTGAACCGGATCCTCATCGTCGAGGACGAGGAGCGCATCGCCTCCTTCGTTGAGAAGGGCCTGCGCTCGAACGGCTTCACCACGACCGTCGTCGGCGACGGCGAGGCGGCGTACGAGTACGCCGTCACGGGCGCCTTCGACCTGGTGGTTCTCGACATCGGCCTGCCCGGCCGGGACGGCTTCACCGTGCTGCGCGAGATGCGCGAGGCCCGGGTGACGGTCCCGGTGATCGTGCTGACCGCGCGGGACTCCGTACGGGACACGGTGGCCGGTCTGGAGGGCGGCGCCGACGACTGGATGACCAAGCCGTTCCGCTTCGAGGAACTCCTCGCGAGGGTGCGGCTCCGGCTGCGTACGGCGGCCCGGGCGCCTGAGGTGACGGTGCTGCGGTCCGGCTCGCTCACCCTGGACCTGCGCACCCGGCGGGCGCGGGCCGGGGAGCGGACGGTCGACCTGACGGCCCGTGAATTCGTGCTCCTGGAGCTGTTCCTGAGGCACCCCGGGCAGGTACTGTCCCGCGAGCAGATCCTGTCGCACGTGTGGGGCTACGACTTCGACCCCGGGTCGAACATCGTGGACGTGTACGTGCGAGCGTTGCGCAAGAAACTGGGGGCGCAGCAGGTGGAGACGGTACGGGGCATGGGGTACCGCCTGCCCGCGTGAAGTCTCCTTCATGTGCCGCTCATCGAGGACTCACGGCTCAGGTGAACCCTCGATGACGTGACCCTGAACCTCCGTCGGAGCGCGGCCCTCTGCGCGGCGCTCTCCCTGTGCGCGCTGCTCGCCGTGCCCGGCAACTTCACGGGCCTCGGCGCCGACGCCCGCCTCACCCTCGCCGTGTTCGCCCTGGCGACCTGCGCCTGGATCGCCGCGCCGGTCGACGACACGTACATCGCGCTGGGCGCCGGGCTCGCCCTGACGGTGACCGGGGTGATCAGCAGCGACACCCTCTTCGGCACCCTCGGCGACTCCACGGTGTGGCTGCTGATCTGCGCCTTCGTGCTGGCGGCCGCGGTGACCCGGACGGGCCTCGCGGGGCGGGCGGCGGCGTTCCTGGTCGGCGGGGCGCGCACGGTACGGCAGCTCGTGCACCTGACCACGGCCGCGCTGGTCGTCACAGCGTTCGCGGTGCCGGCCACCTCGGGGCGGGCCGCCCTCGCGCTGCCGGTGTTCCTCGCCCTCGCCAAGGCGCTGGCCGACCGGAGACGGCTGGTCGTGATGCTGGCGCTGCTGTTCCCGACCGTGATCCTGCTGTCGGCGGTGGCGACCCTGATCGGGGCGGGTGCGCATCTGATCACGGTGTCGGTGCTGTGGCAGGCCACGGGCCACCGGATCGGCTTCACCGAGTGGCTGCTGCTGGGCCTGCCGCTGGCCGTGGCGTCGTCCCACCTGGCCGCCGAGGCCGTACTCCTGACGTCCACCCGGCGCACGGACCGCAAGGGCGCCGTGCGGATCACCCCCGAGCAGATCCAGGAGCACAGCGAGCGGCCCGTCACGGGCCCGTGGTCGCAGGCCGAGAAGCGGTGCGCGCTGCTGCTCGGCACGGTCGTCCTGCTGTGGTGCAGCGAGCCGCTGCACCGGGTGCCGCCGGCGGTCGTGGCGCTGATCGGCGCGGTGGTGGCGGCCTCGCCGGCCCTCGGCACCGTGCATCTGAAGGACGCGCTGAAGACGGTCCCCTGGTCGCTGCTGCTGTTCATGGCGGCGACGATGGCGATGGGGGTCGCGCTCGCCGACTCCGGGGCCGCGGAGTGGCTGGTCGCCGGGCTTCCCGGTGGAGTCAGCCCGCTCCTCTTCCTGACCGTCGTGATCGCGATCAGTACGGCGGCCCACCTGGTCCTTCAGTCCCGCTCGGCCCGTTCGTCGGTGTTGGTGCCGCTGGTGGTCGCGGCGGCGGTGGGGGCCGGGGTGAATCCGGTCGCCGCGGCGCTTGCGTCCACGGCCGCGGCGGGCTTCTGCCACACGCTGCCGGCCTCCGCGAAGCCGGTCGCGCTCTTCTCCGACCTGCCCGGGACGCCTACCTACACGCCGCGTGACCTTTTGCGTCTGTCCGCCGTCCTGGCCCCGCTGACGGCCGCGCTCGTTCTGCTGTTCGCCGTCGCGGTGTGGCCGCTGTTGGGTGTTCCGCTGTGAGTGCCGCGTCATGTCGTCGGGTGGCTGCGGCGCCGTTGTGGCTGGTCGCGCCCACGCGGCGGAGCCGCATGTTCAACACGGCCCCGCGCCCCTTGAGGGCGTTGCCCCTCGGGGCGTTGCGCATTCGTCCGATCTGCCTAGGAGACCTCTGATGCTGAGCCGAGTCGTCGTCGCCCCCAGTGGCTTCAAGGAGTCGCTGTCCGCCCAGGCCGCCGCCGATGCCATCGCGGACGGTGTGCGTCGCGTCCTGCCGGACGCCGTGCTCGATCTGATCCCGCTGGTGGACGGCGGCGAGGGCACCGCCACCGCGCTGGCCGCCGCGACCGACGGACGCCTCGTCGCGTTGCCCGCCACGGGCCCGGTCGGCGAACGCATCGGCAGCCACTTCGCCCTGCTCGGCTCCCGGGACACGGCGGTGGTGGAGATGGCCGCGGTCGCCGGACTGTCTCTCGTGCCGCGCGCCCTGCGCGACCCGGGCGCCACGACGACGTACGGCGTCGGCGAGCTGATCCGCGCCGCGCTCGACACGGGCGTACGGCGGATCCTGATCGGCTGCGGCGACTCGGGTACGTCGGACGGGGGCGCGGGCGCGCTCCAGGCCCTCGGCGCCCGGCTGCTGGACGCCTACGGCTTCGAACTCCCGCACGGAGGGCGCGAGTTGACCAGGCTGGCCCGGATCGCCCCGTCCGGCCTGGACCCGCGCCTACGGGACGTCGACCTGCTGGTCGCCTGCAACCCGTACAACGTGCTGTGCGGCGAGCGCGGCGTGGCCCGCGTCTTCGGCCCGCAGAAGGGCGCGACGCCCGCGCAGGTGGAGGAGCTGTCGGCAGGCCTCGAGAACTGGGCGCGGGTCCTCACCCGTGACCTGGGGGTCCTGGACACGGACCTGTACGGCGGCCCCGGCACCGGAGCCTCCGGCGGCCTGGGCGCCGGGCTCGCTGCACTCGGCGCCCGCCTGCTCCCCCGCTTCGACGTCCTCCTCGACCACCTCGACCTCGACGCCCGCCTCGCCCGCGCCGACCTCGTCGTGACCGCGGAGGGCGCCCTGGACCACCAGACGCCCCACGGCAAGGTCCCGGCCGAGGTGGCCCGCCGGGCCAAGCTGTACGGCCGCCCGGTGCTCGTGCTGGCGGGCACGCTGAGCGAGGGCGCGCGGGACGTGCCCGGCGTCGACGCGTTCAGCGGGATCCTGCCGGCGCCGATGGCTCTGGCGGAGGCCCTCGTGCGGGCCTCCGAGCTCCTCACGGACGCGACCGAGCGCGCCCTGCGGATGATCCTGCTGGGCGCCCGGCTACCGGCTCACGCGGAGGTGTCCGGCACGCAACGGCCGTCCTCGGTGCGGTAGTTCCACCGGGCGCCGTCCGTCACGAGCTCCTTCACGGCGTTCACGAACCGCTCGACGTGCTCGTCCGGCGTACCGGCGCCGAAGCTCACCCGGATCGCGTTGAGGGACTTCTCTCCCGGCGCCGCCTCCGGGGCCCCGCACTCGCCCTGGGCCTGCGGGTCACTGCCGAGCAGCGTCCGCACCAGCGGGTGGGCGCAGAACAGGCCGTCCCGCACCCCGATGCCGTACTCGGCGGACAGGGCGGCGGCGAAGTGGGAGCTGTTCCAGCCCTCGACGACGAAGGAGATGACGCCGACGCGCGGGGCGTCGTCGCCGAAGAGGGAGAGGATGCGGACGGCCGGCACCTCGGCGAGACCGGCCTGCACCTTCTCGATCAGGTACTGCTCACGGGCGACCAGGCTGTCGAACCCCGCCTCCGTCAGCGCCTTGCAGGCGGAGGCGATGGAGTAGGCGCCGATGACGTTCGGGGAGCCGGCCTCGTGCCGGGCGGCGCTGTCGTGCCAGTCGACGTCCACTCCCCCGTCCTCGCGCCGGGAGACCTTGCGGCTGGCGCCGCCACCCGCGAGGTACGGCTCGGCCTCGCGCAGCCAGTCGGCGCGGCCGGCGAGGACGCCGGAGCCGAACGGGGCGTACAGCTTGTGGCCCGAGAAGGCGACCCAGTCGACGTCCAGGTCACGCACGCTCACCGGGTGGTGGGGGGCCAGCTGGGCGGCGTCGAGCACGATCCGGGCGCCGTGCGCGTGCGCGGCCGCCGCGAGCTCCTTGACCGGCCACAGCTCGCCGGTGACGTTCGAGGCGCCGGTGACGCAGACCAGGGCCGGGCCGAAGGGGTCGCGCTCGGCGAGGGCGCGCTCCAGGGTCTCGACGGCCTGGCGGGGGGTGCGGGGCGCGTTGAGATAGGTGACGCGGGCGTCGCGCCAGGGCAGCAGGGAGGCGTGGTGCTCGGTCTCGAAGACGAAGACCTGGCAGTCGGCCGGGAGGGCGGCGGCGAGGAGGTTCAGCGAGTCGGTGGTGGACCGGGTGAAGACCAGCTGGTCGTCGGCGCGGCAGTCCAGGAATTCGGCGACGGTCCGGCGGGCGTTCTCGAACAGGTCGGTGGAGAGCTGCGAGAGGTACCCGGCACCGCGGTGGACGCTGCCGTAGTACGGCGCGTAGGCGGCCACGTCGTCCCAGACGCGCTGCAGGGCGGGGGCGCTGGCGGCGTAGTCGAGCGCGGCGTAGGTGACCTCGCCGCCGGTGACGAGCGGGACGGTGACATCACGGCCCAGAACGGGCAGAGAGGCACAAACGGACTGGTCGGCGGCAGCGGTGGAGGCAGACATGGCGAACTCCCGTGAGGGGCATGCCGATTGAGGGGCATGCGAGAAAGAGAAAAGGGTGTGCGGAGGCGGGGCTCTGCGGCCCTATCGCATTCGCTTGCTCACGGAAGACTCCCTCGAACGACCAGGACCCCTGGTTTCGAGAGGGGCCCGCGCTTGCCGTAGACCTCGCTGCCTACGGCCTGGTCTTCACCCGGGGCACCCCGCCACGGACGGAGGGTTGCCGGACAGTCGGCCGGGGCCTCATGACTGTCACTCATGACCTGGTACAGGAACGTACGCGAAATGATCGTCGTCCCGCAACCCGTGTCCGGATCGCGGGACGACAAGCCCGTGCGGCCTAAGCGGGTCAGGCGAAGTCCATTGCGGTTCGGCAACGCCCTGATGGGGCGCGGGGAACTGCGCGACCAGCCACGACGGCGCCGCAGCCGAACGACGGCATATCACGGCACACCCAGCGGAGCGCTCAGGCGTTGCTCGCGGCCACCCACCGGTCGAGCGTCCGCTTCGCCGACCCCGAGTCGATCGACTCCGCCGCCTTCACCATGGCGGCGCGGATCTGCTCGGTGAGCGGGGCATCGGTCGGGTTCAGCGCCACCAGCGCGGCGGCCGAGTTGAGCACCACGGCGTCCCGTACGGGCCCCGTCTCCCCGTTCAGCAGGCGCAGCGCCACATCGGCGTTGTACGACGCGTCAGCGCCCCGCAGCGCCTCCACCGGCACCAGTTCGATGCCGACGTCGCGCGGGTCGAAGGCCTCCTCGGTCACCTTGCCGTCGCGTACGACCCACACCCGCGAGGTGGCCGTGGTGGTGAGCTCGTCGAGGCCGTCGTCGCCGCGGAACACCAGTGAGGAGTTGCCGCGCTCGGCAAAGACGCCCGCGACGATCGGAGCCATGCGCGGGTCCGCCACGCCGACCGCCTGGGCCCGCACCTTCGCCGGGTTGGTCAGCGGACCGAGCACGTTGAAGGTCGTCCGGATGCCCAACTGCCCGCGCGCGGCCGCCACATGGCGCAGCGACGGATGAAACTTCACCGCGAAGCAGAAGGTGATCCCGGCCTCCTCGGCGACCCGGGCCACCCGCCCGACCGGCAGTTCCAGATTGACGCCGAGCTTCTCCAGCACGTCCGAGGCACCCGACGCCGACGACGCCGCCCGGTTGCCGTGCTTGACGACCTTCGCACCGGTGCCGGCGATGACGATCGCCGACATCGTGGAGATGTTGACGGTCTTCGCCCCGTCGCCGCCTGTGCCGACGATGTCGACGGTCGGTCCCGGCACCTCGATCACGTTCGCGTGCGCGTACATCGTCCGGACGAGCCCGGTGATCTCCTGCACCGTCTCGCCCTTGGCCCGCAGTGCCACCACGAACCCGGCGATCTGCGCGTCCGTCGCCTCGCCTCGCATGATCAGGTCCATCGCCCACGCGGTGTCGTCGGCGGACAGGTCCCGGCCGGCCAGCAGGCCGTTCAGCAGCAGGGGCCAGGAGCGGGCCGCCGCGGTGTCGCCTCCGGCGGGGGTCACAGCGCTCATAAGCCGCTCCAGGGTCAGGCGTCCCGCACTACGGGACACGAGTCTCAACGAGGTCCACCCTATCCAGCCCCGGGGCACGGCGAAGGGCCCCGTCCGTACAACGGACGGGGCCCTCAACCGTGGCGTGCGCAGCGATCAGTGGTGGCCGTGGCCGCTCGTGATCTCCTTGTACTCCTCGACGGTCGGCTTGGGGATCTGGCCGTCCTCGCTGAAGTACGACTTGCTGAGCTTGGCGCGCAGCTTCTCGGAGCCCTTCACCTTGCGCTCCACGCCGTTCTCGTCGACCGTCGGGCCGATCTCGAGCGGCTGGTACTGCTCGTGCGCGGTGAGGGTGTGCAGCGCGTCCTGGCTGAGCGGCTCGTGCACCTCGATGAACTCACCGTGCGGCAGGCGCTTGATGATGCCCGACTCGCGGCCGTGCAGCACCTTGTCCTTGTCCCGGCGCTGCAGGCCGAGGCAGATCCGCTTGGTGATGATGAACGCGAGGACCGGTCCGACGAAGAAGCCGATCCGGACGAACCAGGTGACCGCGTTGATCGACAGGTGGAAGTGGGTGGCCCACAGGTCGTTGCCACCGCCGACCAGGCCGATCATGTACACCGTGACCCAGGCGACGCCGAACGCGGTACGCGTCGGGGCGTTGCGCGGGCGGTCCAGGATGTGGTGCTCGCGCTTGTCGCCGGTGACCCAGGACTCGATGAACGGGTAGACCGCGATCGCCATCAGCACCAGGCCGAAGAGCACCAGCGGGATGAACACGCCCAGGACGAGCGTGTGACCCCAGAAGTTGACCTCCCAGCCCGGCATGTACCGGACCAGACCCTCGGCGAAGCCCATGTACCAGTCGGGCTGGGCGCCCGTGGACACATGGTCCGGCCGGTAGGGGCCCATGGCCCAGATCGGGTTGATCTGCGCGATCGCCGCGATGACCGCGATGACACCGAAGACCAGGAAGAAGAAGCCTCCGGCCTTGGCCATGTAGACCGGCAGCAGCGGCATGCCGACGACGTTCTTGTTGGACTTTCCGGGGCCCGCGAACTGCGTGTGCTTGTGGTAGAAGACCAGGATCAGGTGGCCGACCACCAGGCCGAGCATGATGCCCGGCAGCAGCAGGATGTGGATCGAGTAGAAGCGGGCCACGAAGTCGACGCCCGGGAACTCGCCGCCGAAGAGGAAGAACGAGATGTACGTGCCGACGATCGGCATGGACAGGATCGCGCCCTCGGTGAAGCGGACACCGGTGCCGGAGAGCAGGTCGTCGGGGAGCGAGTAACCGGTGAAACCGGTGAACATGCCCAGGACGAACAGCAGGAAGCCGAACAGCCAGTTGATCTCACGCGGCTTGCGGAACGCGCCCGTGAAGAACACGCGCATCATGTGCACGAACATGCCGGCGAGGAAGATCAGCGCCGCCCAGTGGTGGATCTGCCGGATGAGCAGACCACCGCGCACGTCGAAGGAGATGTGCAGCGTGGAGCTGAACGCCTCCGACATGAGCTGTCCCTGGAGCGGGACGTAGGAGCCGTGGTACTCCACCTCGTTCATCGACGGGTGGAAGAACAGCGTCAGGTACACACCCGTGAGGATGATGATGATGAAGCTGTAGAGGCAGACCTCACCCAACATGAACGACCAGTGGTCGGGGAAGATCTTGCGCATGTTGGCCTTGGCCAGGGAGTAGATCCCCAGTCGGCCGTCGGCCCAGTCGGCGACGCGCTCGCCGGCCGGCGCCTTCCCGCGAGAGCGGGACTCGGTGGTCTCTGTAGTGCTCATCCGCGCTCCCAGAATGCAGGACCGACGGGCTCGTCGAAGTCGCCGAGCGCCTCGAGGTAGCCCTCGTCGTTCACACCGATGCGCAGCTGCGGCAAGGGGTGACCGGCCGGGCCGAAGATGACCTTGGCACCGTCGGCGAGGTCGAAGGTGGACTGGTGGCAGGGGCACAGCGCGTGGTGCGTCTGCTGCTCGTACAGGGAGATCGGGCAACCGACGTGGGTGCAGATCTTCGAGTACGCGACGATGCCCTGGTAGGACCAGTCGAGTTCCTGCTTGTCCTTGATGTCGTCCGGCTGGAGCCGGATGATCATCAGGGCCGCCTTGGCGATCTCGTTCTGGAAGTCGTGGTCGTGCTCCTCCAGGCCCTCCGGCTTGACGAAGGTGAGGGAGCCGACCGCGACGTCCTCGGGACGCAGCGGCTCGTCGGTGTTCATGTTGACGAGCAGCTTGCCCTTGGACCACAGGGTGTGGCGGAGCTTGGTCCCGGGCAGCGGGCCGAGGTCACGCAGCAGGACGACGCCGGAGAGCGGGAACAGGGCCAGCGCACCGAACATCGTGTTGCGGATCAGCTTGCGGCGACCCAGCGCGGACTCCTTGGCGCCCTGCTTGAAGTCGGCCATGACCTTGGCCTTGACCTCGGGCTCCGCGGCGATCGCGTGCCGGTCGTCGGCGACCTCTTCGTCGGACATCAGGGTGCGGGCCCAGTGGACCGCGCCCGCGCCGATGCAGAACAGCGCCGCACCGAGGGTCAGACCCAGCGCGAAGTTCAGCGCGTTGAGGTGACCGATCGGGAAGACGAAGACCGACTTGTCGTGCGGGATCGTCACGTACGAGGCGATGAAGCCCACGGTGGCCAGCATCGAGACCGTGAACAGCAGGGCGACCGCGCGCTCGGACCGCCGGGCGGCCCGCTCGTCGATGTCCTGGACCCGGTGCTCGTGGGGCGGCAGTCCGGGGTCCGCGAAGGGGTTCTTCTCGTCCGCTACCGCGACGTTGGCGTCCTGCTCAGCGGGCAGGTTCTCTTCTGGAATGTCTTGGCTACTCATGACTTCTTGGCCTTTGCGGTCCGAGCGGCGACCCAGATGGCGACGGCGATCAGGGCACCGAGACCGAAGATCCAGGAGAAGAGGCCCTCACTGACCGGCCCGAGGCCGCCCAGCTCCAGACCACCCGGATTGACCGTCTCGTCGCTGTTGACCGCGTGGAGGTACGCGATGATGTCCTTCTTGTTCTGCTCCGACAGCGTGGTGTCGGGGAAGGACGGCATGTTCTGCGGGCCGGTCTCCATGGCCTCGTAGATGTGCTTCGGGTCGACGCCCTCGAGGGTCGGTGCGTACTTGCCCTTCGTCAGCGCTCCGCCCTTGCCGGTGAAGTTGTGGCACTGGGCGCAGTTGTTGCGGAAGAGCTCGCCGCCCTTGGCGATGTCCGCTCCCTCGGGGCCGTACTGCTCCTCGGTCGGGACGGTCGGACCGGGACCCAGCGAGGCGATGTACGCCGCGAGCTGGTCGATCTCGGCCTGCGAGTAGATGTTCTTCTTCGCCGGGACCTGGGCGCCCTGGGAGGTGGCGGCCGGCATACGGCCCGTCGACACCTGGAAGTCGACGGCGGCAGCGCCGACGCCGACAAGGCTCGGACCGTCGGAGGTGCCCTGACCGCCGGTTCCGTGGCAGCTGGCGCAGCCGACGGCGTAGAGCTTCTTGCCCTCTTCAATCGTGAGGGACTGGGCGGTTTCCTCGGCCTGCGCCTTGTCCGCGGGAGCGAACACGGCGTACAGCCCCCCCGTGCACGCCAGCGCGAGGAGTAGGACGACGACCGCCGCCAGCGGATGGCGTCGTCGTGCGGAGAGCTTTTTCACGGATTACCCCGGTGTCAGGATCTTCTGCGTCGATGCTTCTGGAAGGTGCGTTGTGGAACGCGCGCGGGATCGGGCCCGACTACTTGATCATGTAGATCGTGGCGAAGAGGCCGATCCAGACGACATCGACGAAGTGCCAGTAGTAGGACACGACGATCGCGGCGGTCGCCTGCTCGTGCGTGAACCTCTTGGCCGCGTAGGTGCGGCCGAGGACCAGCAGGAAGGCGATCAGGCCGCCCGTCACGTGCAGGCCGTGGAAGCCGGTGGTCAGGTAGAAGACCGAGCCGTACGGGCCGGACGAGAGCGAGATGCCCTCGTGCTTGACCAGCTCGGTGTATTCGTACACCTGACCGCCGACGAAGATCGCACCCATGATGAAGGTGACGATGAACCAGCCCCGGAGCTTCTTCACGTCACCGCGCTCGGCGGCGAAGACGCCGAGCTGGCAGGTGAGGGAGGAGAGCACCAGGATCGTGGTGTTCGTCGCCGAGAACGGGAAGTTCAAGGCCTCGGCCTGTGACTCCCAGTACTCGGGCCCCGTCACCGATCGCAGGGTGAAGTACATCGCGAAGAGGGCCGCGAAGAACATCAGCTCGGAACTCAGCCAAATGATGGTTCCGACGCTGGTGAGGTTCGGCCGGTTGACCGACGGGTGCGCGTGCCCGGTTTCTACTGTCGTTGCTGTCGCCACGACCGACATTATGTCGGTCGCTTATCCCGCCCTCACTCCGGGGGGTGCCGTTCGGAGTGTCTTCCCCTGTCGTACCGGTGTTGACGTGGTGTTCAAGGGAGTAGCATCCGGCCCAACGGGCCTGTCCTTACGACGCTGATGTCACGGAGGAACAATGCAGCCGACCGCCACGGTGCTGGTCTACAGCGACGACTCCAACACCCGTGAGCAGGTGAGGTTGGCGACCGGGCGACGGCCCGCTCCGGACGTTCCCGTCGTGGAGTTCGTGGAGTGTGCGACCCCTGCGGCCGTCGTCAGGGAGCTGGACAAGGGCGGGATCGATGTCTGCGTCCTGGACGGTGAGGCCGTGCCCATGGGGGGCATGGGGGTGTGCCGGCAGATCAAGGACGAGGTGTTCAACTGTCCGCCGGTGCTGGTGCTGATGGGGCGGCCGCAGGATGCGTGGCTGGCCACGTGGAGTCGGGCCGAGGCGGCTGTGACGTTGCCTGTGGAGCCGGTGGAGTTCGCCGGTGCGTTGGCTGCGTTGTTGCGCAGCAAGAGGTTGCAGAGCGCCTAGGAGCTCGGTTCAGCAGGTAATCCGGCGGCTGCGGGTCGTGGGGGCTGGTCGCGCAGTTCCCCGCGCCCCTTGGGTGGGTCGCCCGCCCGTCGGTCTAGATGCTCTGTGGCCTCAGTCTTGCCCGCTCCGCCGGGCTCGGGCCGTCCGGGGTGCCCGCCACCAGGGCGCTGCCGCCCCGCCAGTTCTTCCAGGGCAGGTTCCAGTCGCCGAAGCCGTTGCCGAACGATTCCATCGTGTTGCCGTTCGAGTTGATGACCTTGACGAGGTCGCCCTCGCGGACGTTGTCGAAGAACCACTCGGCGTTGGCGGTGCTCATGCCGGTGCAGCCGTGGCTGACGTTGGCGTAGCCCTGGGAGCCGACCGACCAGGGGGCGGCATGGACGTACTCGCCGCTCCAGGTCACCCGGGTGGCGTAGTAGACCGGTAGGTCGTAGGACTCCGCGGAGCCTTCCGCTATGCCGACGCTCGTGCCGCGCATGCGTACGAAGTACTCCTTGCCCAGGATCACCTTGACGCCGTTGCGGGTCTCGAAGCCGGGCTTGCCCGTGGTGACGGGTATGGACCTGACCTCCTCGCCGTTGCGGTAGAGCGTCAACTGGTGGGTGGCGGCGTCCGTGACGGCGATGACCTGGTCGCCGATGGTGACCTTGAGGGGCTTGCCCTTGCCGCCCCAGACGCGGTCGCTGACCTTGACGCCGTCCAGGTCGCTGCGGGCCCGGACGGTGGCACCGGCGGGCCAGTACTCCTTGGGCCGGTAGTGGAGTTCCTTGTCGTCGACCCAGTGCCAGGTGCCGTCCACCGCGGGGATGGAGTCGACCCTCAGGGCCCGCTCGACTGTCGCCCGCTGGTTCTTGTCCTTGACGGGCCGGCTCAGTTCGGCCGTGATGGGCTGGCCGACGCCGTACTTGCCCGCCTTGGGGCCGAACGTCACCGTCAGGTGCTTCTTGCTGGTCGGCTTGCTGGTGTCGAAGGTGAGGACCTTGCGGCCGGGGGCGCCGTCCTCGTCCTCGGTGCTCACGCGGACCGTGTAGCGGGCGTTGGCGGCCAGCGGAGAGGTGCTGTGCCACCTGGTGCCGTCGGCGGAGAGTTCGCCCGTGACGTAGCGCCCTGCGGCGTCCCTGGCGGTGACGTCGGTGATCCGGCCGTCGGAGTCCGCGGCGGTGATCTCCAGGGGCTTGTCGGGGTCGGCCTTCTCGCCGTCGCCCGAGGGGCCGTTGAAGGCGATCTGGTCGGCCGCGTCGTACGGCTCGGCGGACAGCGGGTTGCCGTCGCTGCTGCAGCCGGCCACGCTCGCGCCGAGCGCTATCAGCAGGAGCGTGCAGCCTATGACGGTGCTCTTGCTCGGTATTTTGCTCATGGCTTCACGCTAGGAAGCGGCGTCAACGGCGGCGCGCCGAGTGACACGTATGGGCGATGCCGATTACGGCAAACGAGGGAGCCCGGACCTCCTGACGGAGTGTCCGGGCTCCCGATGAGCTCAGCTCGTGTTACTGGGTGCGGTTCTCACCGCGGTAGTACTCGAAGACCCAGCCCCAGAGGCCGACCAGGATCAGCGGCGCCGAGAAGTACATCAGCCACCAGCCGATCGCGATCGACAGGAAGGCGAGGGCGCCTCCGATCGCGAGGGAGAGCGGCTGCCAGCTGTGCGGGCTGAAGAACCCGACCTCGCCGGCGTCGTCCGCGACGTCCGCTTCCTTGTTGTCCTGCGCACCCGCGTCGACCCGCCGGGCGGTGAAGCCCAGGTAGAAGCCGATCATGATGCACAGACCGAACGCCAGGAAGAGGGCCGTGGTACCGGCCGGCTCCTTCGACCAGACGCCATAGACAACCGCCATGGCGAGGACGAAGACGCTCAGCCACATGAACATCCTGCCTTGGACCTTCACTTGCCGGCCTCCTTGCCACCAGCCAGGGCCTTCTCACCGTGAGGGGCGTTCTCGAGCTGGTCGAGAGCGGCGATCTCAGGGTGATGCAGGTCGAACGCCGGGGATTCGGAACGGATCCGCGGCAGAGTGAGGAAGTTGTGCCGCGGCGGCGGGCAGGAAGTCGCCCACTCCAGCGAGCGGCCGTAGCCCCACGGGTCGTCGACCTCGACCTTCTTGCCGTACTTGGCGGTCTTCCACACGTTGTAGAAGAACGGCAGCAGCGACGCGCCGAGGACGAACGAGCTGATCGTCGAGATCGTGTTCAGGGCGGTGAAGCCGTCGGCCGCGAGGTAGTCGGCGTAACGACGCGGCATGCCCTCGGCGCCCAGCCAGTGCTGGACCAGGAAGGTGCCGTGGAAGCCGACGAACAGCGTCCAGAACGTCATCTTGCCGAGCCGCTCGTCGAGCATCTTGCCGGTCATCTTCGGCCACCAGAAGTGGAAGCCGGCGAACATCGCGAAGACGACGGTGCCGAACACGACGTAGTGGAAGTGCGCCACCACGAAGTACGAGTCGGACACGTGGAAGTCCATCGGCGGCGAAGCCAGGATGACGCCCGTCAGACCACCGAAGGTGAAGGTGATGAGGAAGCCGACCGCCCAGAGCATCGGTGTCTCGAAGGACAACGAGCCCTTCCACATCGTTCCGATCCAGTTGAAGAACTTCACGCCCGTGGGGACGGCGATGAGGAACGTCATGAAGGAGAAGAAGGGCAGCAGCACACCGCCGGTGACGTACATGTGGTGCGCCCACACCGTCACGGACAGACCCGCGATGGCGATGGTCGCCGCGATCAGACCCATGTAGCCGAACATCGGCTTGCGGGAGAAGACCGGGATGACCTCACTGATGATGCCGAAGAACGGCAACGCGATGATGTACACCTCTGGATGCCCGAAGAACCAGAACAAGTGCTGCCACAGCAACGCTCCACCGTTCGCCGCGTCGAAGATGTGCGAGCCGAACTTGCGGTCCGCCTCCAGCGCGAACAGCGCCGCCGCGAGGACGGGGAAGGCGAGCAGGACCAGGACGGCCGTCAGCAGCACGTTCCACACGAAGATCGGCATGCGGAACATGGTCATGCCGGGGGCGCGCATGCAGATGATCGTGGTGATGAAGTTGACCGAGCCGAGGATGGTGCCGAAGCCGGAGAAGGCCAGACCCATGATCCACATGTCGGCGCCGATGCCCGGGCTGCGGACCGCGTCCGACAGCGGGCTGTAGGCGAACCAGCCGAAGTCGGCGGCGCCGTCCGGGGTGAGGAAGCCGCCCACCGCGATGAGCGAGCCGAACAGGTACAGCCAGTAGGCGAACATGTTCAGCCGCGGGAACGCCACGTCCGGCGCGCCGATCTGCAGCGGCATGATCCAGTTCGCGAAACCGGCGAACAGCGGCGTCGCGAACATCAGCAGCATGATCGTGCCGTGCATCGTGAACGCCTGATTGAACTGCTCGTTCGACACGATCTGCAGACCGGGCCGGGCGAGCTCGGCGCGCATGATGAGCGCCATCACGCCACCGATCACGAAGAACGCGAACGACGTGACGAGGTACAGCGTTCCGATCGTCTTGTGGTCGGTGGTGGTGAGCCACTTGACCACGACGTTGCCGGGTTGCCTGCGCCTGACCGGCAGCTCGTTCTCGTACGAGTCCTCAGCTGCGGCGGCACCCTGGGGTTCGTTGAGGATGCTCACAGGTTGTTCGTCTCCCGGTTCTTCTCGTGGCTCGTCTGCGCGATGCCGGCGGGAACGTAACCGGTCTGCCCCTTCTTGGCGAGGTCCTTGAGGTGCTGCTCGTAGCGCTCGGGGGAGACGACCTTCACGTTGAACAGCATCCGGGAGTGGTCGACGCCGCACAGCTCGGCGCACTTGCCCAGGAAGGTGCCCTCATGGTTGGGGGTCACCTCGAAGGCGTTGGTGTGGCCCGGGATGACGTCCTGCTTCATGAGGAACGGCACCACCCAGAAGGAGTGGATGACGTCGCGCGAGGTGAGGACGAAGCGGACCGTCTTGCCCTCGGGCAGCCACAGGGTGGGGCCCGGGTTGCCGGTCTGCGGGTTCCGGGTGCCGGGGGTGCCGGCGTCGTAGACACCGCCGGCGTTCGCCGGGAAGTCCTCCTTGAACCGGTCCGGAATCGCGTCCAGGTTCTTGTCGGTCTTCGCGTTGCCGGTGGAGCCCTCGACGGGCTCGACGTAGTTGAAGGCCCAGCTCCACTGGAAGCCGACGACGTTGATGGTGACGTCGGGCTTGTCCTTGAGGCTGAGGAGCTTCGTCTCGTCGCGGGCCGTGAAGTAGAACAGCACCGAGACGATGATGAGCGGGACCACCGTGTACAGCGCCTCGATCGGCATGTTGTACCGGGTCTGCGGGGGGACCTCGACCTTGGTGCGGCTGCGCCGGTGGAAGATGGTCGCCCACAGGATCAGGCCCCAGACCAGCACGCCCGTAGCGAGCGCGGCCGCCCAGGATCCCTGCCACAGGGAGAGGATCCGCGGAGCCTCTTCTGTGACTGGGGTGGGCATACCAAGGCGGGGGAAGTCTTCCCAGTTGTACGAGCAACCGGTGGCTGTCGCCAGGACCAGGCCCGCAGTCATTGCCTGCAGCAGCTTCCGCCGCATCGGGCGCCGCGGCGAGCGGTCGGAGCCGTTGGGACTCACGTAGCGCCTTCCCGAGAGTCTCGCCCGCGCGTATTGGCTGCGGCCTGACTTCTCGCGGGTCGGTCGCCGCCCTGCGTCGGGCAGGGGTTTGGATGTTTATGCGGACCAAACCCTAGCCGACGCTCTCCGAGGGTTCGCGGGGAGGGGGGCCTACTGGGGTGGGGGGTTCGCTTGATTGGCGGCTGCGGGCTTGTTGGGGCTTGTCGCGCCCCGCGGCGGAGCCGCTGGTGTCACCGCCCCGCGCCCCTTTGGGGCGCTCCTGTTGCCGGACGTTCTAGCGTTGCTGTGTGAGTTACTTCGACGCTGCTTCCAGTGCTCCTCTGCATCCCGTTGCCCGGCAGGCTCTGCTGGCCTCCCTCGATGAGGGGTGGGCAGATCCCGCACGCCTCTACCGGGAGGGGCGGCGGGCACGCATGCTCCTGGACGCTGCTCGGGAGGCTGCCGCCGAGGCCGTGGGGTGCAGAGCCGATGAGTTGGTGTTCACCTCATCGGGGACGCGGGCCGTCCACTCGGGTGTCGCCGGGGTGTTGGCCGGGCGGCGGCGGGTCGGGCGTCACCTGATTGTGTCCGCTGTCGAACACTCCTCTGTGCTCCATGCGGCTGATGCGCACGAGGCCGAGGGCGGCACGGTCACCCAGGTGGCGGTGGACCGTTCCGGGGCGGTGGGCGTGGGGGCGTACGCGCAGGCCCTGCGGGCGGACACCGCGCTCGCCTGCCTCCAGTCGGCCAACCACGAGGTGGGCACCGAGCAGCCGGTGGCGGAGGTGGCCGCCGCGTGCCGGGAGGCCGGGGTGCCGTTGCTGGTGGACGCGGCGCAGTCGCTCGGGTGGGGGCGCGTTGAGGGTGACTGGTCGGTGTTGACCGGGAGTGCCCATAAGTGGGGTGGTCCGTCGGGGGTCGGGCTGCTCGTGGTACGCAAGGGCGTGCGGTTCGCCGCGCAAGGGCCCGCGGACGAGCGGGAGTCGGGGCGGGCGGCCGGGTTCGAGAACATCCCGGCGATCGTCGCCGCGGCGGCCTCGCTGCGGGCCGTGCGGGCGGAGGCGGCCCAAGAGGCGGTACGGCTGCGGGAGCTGACGGAGCGGATCCGGGCCCGGGTGCCGCGGCTGGTGCCGGACGTGGAGGTGGTCGGCGATCCGGAACGCCGGCTGCCCGGCATCGTCACCTTCTCCTGTCTCTATGTCGACGGGGAGACACTGCTGCACGAGCTGGACCGTGCGGAGTTCTCCGTTTCCTCCGGTTCGTCCTGTACGAGCAGCACGCTGACGCCCAGCCATGTGCTGAAGGCGATGGGGGTGCTGAGCGAGGGGAACGTGCGGGTGTCCCTGCCGTTCGGGGCGCCGGAGGAGGACGTGGAGCGGTTCCTGGAGGTGCTGCCGGGGGCGGTGGCGGGGGTGCGGGAGAAGCTGGGCGCACCGGTCACCGAGACGGTCGTACGTGACGACGTCCTGGTCGTGGACTCCCTAGGCAAGCTGTGCCCGATCCCCGTCATCGAGCTCGCCAAGGTCATCGGCGAGGTGCCGGTGGGCGGCCTGGTCCGGGTCCTCGCCGACGACGAGGCGGCACGCCTGGACATCCCGGCGTGGTGCGAGATGCGGGGTCAGGAGTACGTGGGCGAGGAACCGGCGGAGAACGGAACGGCTTACGTGGTCCGCCGGTTGACCTGAACGCCCCTACCCGGTCCTCAGCCCAGGTAGACCCGGACCTCTTCGCCGGCCTCATGCCCGTACGCCTTGGTGAACCGGTCCATGAAGTGGGCCCGCCGCAGCTGGTACTCCTGCGTCCCCACCGTCTCGATGACCAGCGTCGCGACCATGCAGCCGACCTGCGCGGCCCGCTCCAGGGACACGCCCCAGGCCAGTCCGGACAGGAACCCGGCGCGGAAGGCGTCGCCGACGCCCGTGGGGTCGGCCTTGCGCTCCTCCTCGGCGCAGCCGACCTCGATCGGGTCCTGGCCGGCCTGCTCGATCCGCACGCCTCGCGAGCCGAGGGTGGTGACCCGGTGGCCGACCTTGGACAGGATCTCCTCGTCCGTCCAGCCGGTCTTGGTCTCGATGAGTCCCTTCTCGTACTCGTTGGAGAAGAGGTAGGTGGCCCCGTCCAGCAGTATCCGGATCTCGTCGCCGTTCATCCGGGCGATCTGCTGGGAGAAGTCGGCGGCGAAGGGAATCGCGCGGGAGCGGCACTCCTCCGTGTGGCGGAGCATCCCTTCGGGGTCGTCGGCGCCGATGAGGACCAGGTCAAGGCCGCCCACGCGGTCCGCGACGGTCTTCAGCTCGATCAGCCGGGCCTCGCTCATCGCGCCGGTGTAGAAGGAGCCGATCTGGTTGTGGTCGGCGTCGGTGGTGCACACGAAGCGGGCGGTGTGCAGGGTCTCGGAGATACGGACCGATTCGGTGTCGACGCCGTGCCGGTCCAGCCAGGCCCGGTACTCGTCGAAGTCGGAGCCGGCGGCCCCGACCAGGATCGGCTTCGTGCCCAGCTGACCCATGCCGAAGGCGATGTTCGCGCCTACGCCGCCCCGGCGTACGTCCAGGTTGTCGACCAGGAAGGAAAGCGAGACCGTGTGCAGCTGGTCCGCGACGAACTGGTCGGCGAAGCGGCCGGGGAAGGTCATGAGGTGGTCGGTGGCGATGGAGCCGGTGACTGCGATGCGCACGGCGAGGAGTCTCCTGCGGGGAGGTTGGGTTGACATTCCACGCTACCGTTCGTGACCAGGACACAGAAGCAGGCAAAACTACCCGATAGTAGATCTTTCTTCGCGGGCTCGACCGTGCATACGGTGCGCCTATGACGAAATTCGAGGTCCGCGCCCCTGCTCCGGCCGACCTGGAGGTCGACCTGGCGTCACTGCTGGGTGACTGTGCGCGGATGGCTCCGCACTGGGCCGCTCCCGACCGTGTCCTTTCCCGTCCGGTCTCCCCCTCACGCATCCACGGGGTGACCGTGCCGTCGAAGTCGGCGCGACTGCTGGACGCGATGTCCGACTACGGCGACTGACCCGCCGGGCCGATCGAACTCCGGCGGCGCGATCGGCGCTTTTCAGGGAACCGTGCGCTCCCCCGCTGCGTCCCATCGGCGTCCCCCGTAAAGGGGATGCGGGATACGACCCGACTGACCGGCCTTTTGACAGGGTCGGGTCAGGGTCATGGGACATGTGCGCAGCCGAAGGAGCGATGCGGTGAACACCGAGCGACCCGACAACGACGACGCGGGCGCCTGCGGCAAGGACGCCGAGGAGGCACGGGCGGAGCAGGCCGCCGCCGGTGCCGAAGGGCTCGCCGCCGAGGGTGGGGCGGCGGGCGGAGTTCCTGACGGCCGGGGCGATGAGGTCGGCGACGGGACCGACGAGGTCGTCGCCGAGGACGAGGGGGCATCGGACGGGGCGGGTGCCTCGGACGACGAAAGTGACTCGGACGACGAAATTGCCTCGGCGGCCGTCGGCCGTTCGGATGAGGCCGCGGCCTCGGAGGCGTCCGCCACGCCCCCCGACGCGGAACCGAGCCACGCCCGCACCCACAGCCACGAGCCGGACGACGCGCACGGCAGCGCTCGCCACCGCTCCCCCGCGATCATCGCCTCCGTCGCCGCCGCCGTGCTGCTCCTCGGGGGCGGTGGGGCCTTCCTCGCCGCGAACGCGTCCGGCGGGTCGGACGGCGATACGTCGTCCGGGGCGTCCGGCGGTGACACTCCCCCGCCGCTGCACCTCGACGGCTACACCGAGGGCGGCACGGGCGGCATCGCGCCCGGAGAGCCCAACCCGTACGGCGCCACGTACAAGGCCGACGGCGATCTGCCGGACGGGCCCGGGTCGGCGGCGGTGTACCGGGCGGGGGGCGAGGTCGGCGCGGACGAGGTGGCCCGGCTGGCCGAGGCGCTCGGGGTGGACGGGACGCCGGTGGCGCAGGGGCAGACCTGGAGGGTCGGTGCGACGGACGGGGCGGGGCCCAGTCTCCAGGTGAACAAGCAGGCGCCGGGGACCTGGACCTTCTACCGGTACGCCCCCGGCACGGACAACTGCCAGAGCACCACCGTCTGTGCGAAGGCCCCCGCCCCGCCGGCCGGCGATCCGGTGAGCGAGGCCGTCGCGAAGAAGGCCGCCGCGCCGGTTCTCAAGGCGGTCGGCCAGGACGACGCGAAGCTCGACGCGAGCCAGGTCATGGGCGCCCAGCGGGCGGTGAACGCGAACCCCGTGGTCGGCGGACTGCCCACGTACGGCTGGACGACCGGGGTCACCGTGAACGCCCAGGGCGAAGTGGTGGGCGGAAGCGGCCAGTTGAAGGCGCCGGTGAAGGGGGACACGTACCCCGTGCTGGACGCCGAGAAGACGCTCGGGCTGATGAACGCGGCGCCCGGGGCCGACGGCCGGATGGGCATCGGTGGCTGCGCCAGCCCCGTACCGCTGAAGGACCGTCTTGAGGCGCCCTGCGGCGACCAGGGGTCGACCGGCGCGGAGCCGGACACGGCGGCCTCGGCGAGCGCGCCGGCCGGGGACGTCATCACGGTGGAGAAGGCCGTGTTCGGGCTGGCCGCGCACTATGTGAACGCGCGGCAGGCGCTGGTGCCGTCCTGGCTGTTCGAGGTGCGGACGCAGGGCGCGCAGGACAGCTTCACGGTGACGTATCCGGCGATCGACCCGAAGTACCTGGCCTCGTCGACGCCGTCGCAGGAGCCGACCGGGCAGCCGAGCCCGCGGCCGACCGGGCCGAAGGACGACTCGACGTCGTCGCCGATCACCCGGAACGTGGGCGCGGACGCCTACACCTCCGACGGCTCGGAGCTGACCGTGGCCTTCACGGGCGGTGTGTGCGCCGACTAC
This sequence comes from Streptomyces sp. NBC_01092, assembly GCF_045039535.1. Classification (NCBI taxonomy): domain Bacteria; kingdom Bacillati; phylum Actinomycetota; class Actinomycetes; order Kitasatosporales; family Streptomycetaceae; genus Streptomyces; species Streptomyces sp. NBC_01092. Next base: position 3,100,276 of record NZ_CP108659.1, read on the forward strand.
AAGGTGACGGCGAGCGAGAACGGCGACGAGGTGTCGGTCCGTGTGACGGAGACCTCGCAGCCGGACGAGGTCTGCATCCTGATCGCCAAGGTGTTCCACAAGACCGTGCAGCTCGACGAGCCACTCGGGGACCGGAAGGTCGTGGGCACGGACGGCCAGGCGATCCCGCTGGAGAAGCCCGGGACGCTCCCGGACGCACCCCAGACGTCCGGAGCCCGGTAAGGGCCCACGGACACGGGAAGGCGGCGGCCCCGTCGGAGGGGGTCGCCGCCTTTCTGCGTGTGTGCGGGGATCAGCTGAAGGAGTCGCCGCAGGCGCAGGAGCCCGTCGCGTTCGGGTTGTCGATCGTGAAGCCCTGCTTCTCGATGGTGTCGACGAAGTCGATGGAGGCGCCGCCCAGGTACGGAGCGCTCATGCGGTCGGTGACGACCTTGACACCGCCGAAGTCCTTGACGACGTCCCCGTCGAGCGAGCGCTCGTCGAAGAAGAGCTGGTAGCGCAGGCCCGAGCAGCCACCGGGCTGAACGGCGACTCGCAGAGCGAGGTCCTCGCGGCCCTCCTGGTCGAGCAGGGCCTTGACCTTGGCCGCGGCGGCGTCGCTCAGGATGATGCCGTCGGTGGCGGTGCTGGTCTCGTCCGATACGGACATCTACATCTCTCCCGGGTTGTACGGAGACTGCTTGCCGACGTGTGCAACCGGCGGGTCGGCGGATTCATTCCGGGCCGGATGCTTGTCTTTCGGTCCTTCTTCATGCTCGCACACGGTGCGCGGAGCGGAAAACGTCTCATTCGGGAATGTGCGGGCCGGTCACGGGATTCACGTCACATCGACATGATGGCCATCGTCAAACTGACGTGAACCGGTTATGATAGATAACGTCAATTCGACGAGAAGTCGAAGAAGGTGTCCCGCTTGACCCGCCGGGTCCGGATTATCCGGTGCCGGCGAGCCGCAGAACAGAAAGGGTGCGTGTCGTGACCACCGCCCAGACCCAGGAGCTCGACGTACAGCCGACGCCCCTCGCCCTGCTGCTCCTCGGCCGCGAGGCCGACCCGAGGAGCGAGCGCGGCGTCGAGTGTCCCGGCGACCTTCCCTCGCCGTCCGATCCGGACCTGGTCGAGCGCGCCCGCGCGGCCAAGGAGAAGCTCGGCAACAAGGTCTTCGTGCTCGGCCACCACTACCAGCGCGACGAGGTCATCCAGTTCGCCGACGTGACCGGTGACTCGTTCAAGCTGGCCCGTGACGCGGCCGCCCGCCCGGAGGCCGAGTACATCGTGTTCTGCGGCGTGCACTTCATGGCGGAGTCGGCGGACATCCTCACGTCCGACGACCAGAAGGTCGTCCTGCCCGACCTCGCCGCCGGCTGCTCGATGGCCGACATGGCGACGGCCGAGCAGGTCGCCGAATGCTGGGACGTGCTGACCGAGGCCGGCATAGCCGAGCAGGTCGTCCCCGTCTCGTACATGAACTCGTCCGCCGACATCAAGGCCTTCACGGGCAAGCACGGCGGCACGATCTGCACCTCCTCGAACGCGAAACGGGCCCTGGACTGGGCCTTCGAGCAGGGTGAGAAGGTCCTGTTCCTGCCGGACCAGCACCTCGGGCGCAACACCGCCGTCCGCGACATGGGCATGTCCCTCGAGGACTGCGTCCTCTACAACCCGCACAAGCCGAACGGCGGGCTGACGGCGGACGAGCTGCGTGCCGCGAAGATGATCCTGTGGCGCGGCCACTGCTCGGTGCACGGCCGCTTCAGCCTCGACTCGGTGAACGACGTGCGCGAGCGCATCCCGGGCGTCAACGTCCTCGTCCACCCGGAGTGCAGGCACGAGGTGGTCGCCGCCGCGGACTACGTCGGTTCGACGGAGTACATCATCAAGGCCCTGGAGGCCGCCCCGGCCGGCTCCAAGTGGGCCATCGGGACCGAGCTGAATCTCGTCCGCCGGCTGGCGAACCGTTTCGCGCCCGAGGGCAAGGAGATCGTCTTCCTCGACAAGACGGTCTGCTTCTGCTCGACGATGAACCGCATCGACCTGCCGCACCTGGTCTGGGCGCTGGAGTCGCTGGCCGAGGGCAACCTGGTCAACCGGATCGAGGTCGACAAGGAGACCGAGGCGTTCGCGAAGCTGGCCCTGGAGCGGATGCTGGCGCTGCCGTAGGGCGTGACCGTGCCTCTTGTGCTCACCCCGATACGGGCTTCCGGTCGGGGTGGGCGGGGTCGAGGGTGAACAGATCGCCTTCCGAAGTGGCGACGACGGGGGCGCCCTTGTGCAGCAACACCTCGGCCCGCGACCAGCCCTGGTTCGTCACCCGCTGGGTACGCGGCATGGTCTCCCACAGCAGCGTGCCCTTCAACGCGTCGAGGGCGGCTACCCGGCCGCTCGCGCTGGCCAGGTAGACCACATGGGCGCGCGGGTCGTGGGTGACGTCGCTCGGCTGTTCCAGGCTCGTCCGGGTCTGCCACAGCCGCTCGCCCGTCCGGGCCGAAACGGCGGTCACCTGGCCGGAGGTCGTGGCGAACCACAAAGTGCCGTCCGACAGGGTCGCGTTGCCCTCGAACTCCTGCGCCAACTTCGTCGTACTGTCCTTGCCCGTGTCCGGATCCAGCAGCCGGATCCGGGAGAACGCCTCCTTGTCCACGTCCTCTACCGGGTCGAGGAAGAGCAGGCGGCCGTCGAACGTCCCGACGAGAGTTGCGCGCCTGGGCACCGTCAGGCGCCGCGTCGAGCCGTCGGCCCGGTCCCAGCCCAGGAGCAGCGACTCCTTGCTGCCGGTCAACGCCGGGGCGCACTGGACATAGGGGTCCTCACCGGTGTCCGCCCAGTCGCAGTACTGCCCCTCCGGCAGCGGTGCCGTCCAGCGTTCGGCGCCGGTGCGCGGTGAGCGGGCGATCACCGAACGGCCGCTGTCGTCGGGGACGATCACGAGGTCGCCGGAGAGGTGCGGGCGGACCTGGCTCGTGTTCACGGTGCGATGCCAGAGCCTCTTTCCGGTCACCGTGTCGAGTGCGGTCACCGAGTACTCGGGGTCGTCCCCCTGCTCGGGGCGGTACTCCTGCTGGACGACCATCGCGTCGTCGACGACACCGAGGACCGAGAAGATGTACGTCCCGTTGCCCACAGCGGACGGCACCCCGTCCGCCCGCCAGACGACCCGTCCGGTGAGCGCGTCGATACGCACGGGCAGGACCCCGTCGCCCGCGCAATGGACGCCGCCCTCGTACACCTCGCACTCGGGGGTGCCCTCCGGGCCGTAGCCGGCGACGCCGGTTGCGTCCTTCACTCCCTGCGCGGCGATGGCGTCCGCCGACGTCTGCCAGGGCTTCCAGCCGGCCGGCATGGCCGCCCATCGGGACGGCGCGGACGCGGCGGTGTCGGCCCCCGACGGGGCGTCGTCGTCCCCGAGTCCGGGCCCGATGAGCAGGTATCCCGTCAGTCCGAGCGCGAGGGCGACGACGGCAGCGGTCGTGGCCCACAGCGGGCGTATCCGGCGCCGACGCCGGCCCTCGGCCGCGGGGGCCGGGGCGGCGGGCCGGGTGGAGACCAGGGCCATCTCCTCCGTGCGCAGCGTCACGGTGGGCCGGTCGTCGGCGCCCGACTCCGGCAGCGCGGCCACGAACTCCCCCGCCAGGTCGTCCAGTTCGGGCCGGTCGGCGGGTTCCTTGGCGAGGCAGCGCTCCAGGATCGCCTGAAGGGGCTCTGCCACACCGTCCAGGACGGGGGCGTCGTGGACCACCTGATAGGCCGTGAGGTAGGGGCTGTCGGCGTCGAAGGGACCCCGGCCCGTGATCGAGTAGACCAGCAGGGCGCCCACGGAGAAGACGTCGGAGGCCCGGCCCACCGAGCGGGCGTCGGTGAGCTGCTCCGGGGACATGAACGGCGGGGTGCCGATCATCTGGCCGGTCTCGGTCAGGGTGTTGTGGTTCTCGGCCGCGCGGGAGATGCCGAAGTCGATGACGCGGGGGCCGTCCTCGGCCATCAGGACGTTCGCGGGTTTGAGGTCCCGGTGGACCACGCCCGCCCGGTGGATGTCCCGCAGCGCTTCCACCAGCCCGAGGGCCAGCCGCCGCAGTTCGGTGCCCTTCAGCGGGCCCTGTTCGCGGATCAGGGCGGCGAGCGAGGGCCCGGGCACGTACTGGGTCGCCATCCAGGGCCGTACCGCCTCCGGGTCCGCGTCCACGACCGGTGCGGTGAAGGCGCCGCTCACCTTGCGGACGGCCTCGATCTCCTGGCGGAAGCGGGCGCGGAAGACCGCGTCCTCGGCGTACTGCGCGTGCACCACCTTGACGGCGACCTCACGGCCCGAGCGCGATCTTCCCCGGTAGACGATCCCCATGCCCCCGGACCCGAGCCGGTCGACCAGTTTGTAGCCGCCGAGCGACTTCGGGTCGTCCTTGTGCAGCGGCACGCCCGGATCCCCTCCCCCGTGATGCAGTCAGAGCCTCAGGATACGTAACGGGGAAACGGTGACGGCCGGGGTCCCGAACCGCACTTTCCGGTTCGGGACCCGGCCGCCGTGGGTCATTCGGCCAGGTGGCGCGATCAGACCGACGCGGGCTCCGGCTCGTCCGAGGCCGACGTCGGCTCGGCCCGGGTGCCCGCCTTCTTCGCCCGCTTCGCCGCCCGCTTCTTCGCCCGGCGCTCCTTGCGGAGCTCCACCATCGCGTAGAGGGTCGGGACGAGGAGCAGGGTCAGCAGGGTCGACGTGATCAGACCGCCGATCACGACCACGGCCAGCGGCTGGGCGATGAAGCCGCCCTCGCCGGTGACGCCCAGGGCCATGGGCAGCAGGGCGAAGATCGTCGCCAGGGCCGTCATGAGGATCGGGCGCAGCCGGTGGCGGCCGCCCTCGATCACGGCCTCGACGACGCCGTAACCCTGCTTGCGGTACTGGTTGATGAGGTCGATCAGCACGATCGCGTTCGTCACCACGATGCCGATCAGCATCAGCATGCCGATCATCGCGGGGACGCCCATCGGGGTGCCGGTCGCGATCAGGAGGCCGATCGCGCCCGTCGCGGCGAACGGGATGGAGACCAGCAGGATCAGCGGCTGGACCAGCGAGCGGAAGGTCGCGACCAGCAGCATGAAGACGATCGCGATGGCCGCCAGCATCGCCAGGCCCAGGTTGGCGAACGCGTCGTCCTGGTCCTCGGAGACACCGCCGATCGAAGCGGTGGCGCCCGCCGGGAGCGTCAGGCCGTTGATCTCGGACTGGAGGTCCGCGCTCACCGCGCCCGTGTTGTCGCCGGTCGGCTTCGCGCTGATCGTGGCCGCGCGCTGGCCGTCGATCCGGGTCATCGAGACCGGGCCGTCCACCAGCTTCACGTCCGCGATGTCACCCAGCTTCACCGGGCCCAGACGCAGGTCCTCAAGCTGCTTCAGCGTCGTCGCCGGCTTCGCCGACTTGATGACGATGTCCCGCTCGGTGTCGTCGAGGGTCGCCTGGGCCGCCGTGTTGCCACGGACCGCCTGGGCCACCGCCATGCCGAGCGTCTGGTCGTTGAAGCCCGCCGCGGCCGCCTTGTCGTTGGCCTTGACCGAGATGCGCGGGACGCTCTGCGACAGGTCGCTGGTGACGTCGGTGACGTCGTCCAGACCGGCCACCGCCTCGCGGACCTGCTCCGCCGCCTTGCGCAGCACGTCCGCGTCGGCCGCCTTCACGACGACGCTCAGGTCCTGGGCGCCGAAGCCGTCACCGGCGGCGATCGTGGTGGTGCCGATGCCGTCGAGCTTCTTCAGGCCCGCCTCGATGCCGTCCTGTACGTCGTCGAAGGACGCGGAGTCCTCCAGCATCACCTGGTACGACGCCTGGTTGGTGTCGGTGCCGCCGCCGAAGGCCGCCATGAAGCCGGACGAGCCGATGGTGACCTGGTAGTCCTTGACGCCCTTGGTGTCGGCGAGCAGCTGCTCGACCTTCTTCGCCTGCTCGTCGGTCGCCGCCAGGCTGGTGCCCGGCTTCAACTCCTGCTTGACGGTGAGGACTTCCTGCTCGCCCTGGTCGAAGAAGTTCGTCTTCAGCAGCGGCGCCATGCCGAACGTGCCGACGAGGATGACGATCGCGAGCAGCACGCTGGTGAGGCGGCGGCGGGTCGCGAAGCGCAGGACGGGGACGTAGATGCGCTGGAGCCTGCTCTTCGCCTCCTTCTCCTCGGCGATCCGGCGCGCTTCCTCGGCGTCCGCCGGGGTGCCCTTGGGCGCGCGCAGGAACCAGAACGACAGGACCGGCACGACCGTCAGCGAGACCAGCAGCGACGCCAGCAGGGCCGCCGTCACGGTCAGGCTGAACGAGCCGAACAGCTCGCCCACCATGCCGCCGACGAGGCCGATCGGCAGGAACACCGCGACCGTGGTGAGCGTCGACGACGTCACCGCGCCGGCGACCTCGCGGACCGCCTTGATGATGGCGTCGTGGCGCTCCTCGCCGTAGCCGAGATGGCGCTTGATGTTCTCCAGGACCACGATCGAGTCGTCGACGACGCGGCCGATGGCGATGGTGAGCGCGCCGAGCGTCAGCATGTTGAGGGAGAGGTCCCTCGTCCACAGGACGATCAGGGCCAGGACGACGGAGAGCGGGATGCTCACCGCCGTCACCAGCGTCGAGCGGATCGATGCCAGGAAGACCAGGATGACGAGGACCGCGAAGAGCAGGCCGAGCGCGCCCTCCGTGGTCAGGCCGTCGATGGACTTCTTCACGGCCGGGCCCTGGTCGCTGACCACGGTCACCTTGGCGTCCGAGCCGAGGTCCCCCCGGATCTCCGGGAGCTTGTCCTCGACGGCGTCGGAGATGGCGACCGCGCTGCCGTCGCGGTCCATGGTGACCGCGACCGCGAGGGACGGCTCGCCGTCGGTGCGGGTGATGGAGTCGGCCGGGGCCTGCTCCTGCTTGACGGAAGCGACGTCGGCGAGGCGGACCGGCTTGCCGCCGGCGCCGGGCTCACCGGCGACCATCAGGTCCTCGACCTGCTGGAGCGAGGTGAAGCCGCCGCCCACCTGGACCGTGCGGTTGCTGCCGTCCTCGTCGAAGGAGCCGGCCGGCACGGTGGCGCCGCCCGCCTGCAGGGCCTGGGAGATGGACGCCGAGGTCAGGCCGGCCTTCGCCAGCTTGGCGTCGTTCGGCGTGACGGTGACCTGGAGGTCGCGTACGCCGTCGACGGTGACCTGGCCGACGCCGTCGATGTCCTTCAGGTCCGGCACGAGGGTGCGGTCGATCCGGTCGGCGAGGGCCTGCTGGTCCTTGCCGGAGGTGACGGCGAGGACGACGGTCGGGATGTCGTCCGTGGAACCGGCGATGACCTGCGGGTCCACGTCGTCGGGCAGCTGGACGCGGGCCCGGTTGACGGCCTGCTGGACGTCGGCGACGAGCTGCTGGTTGTCGGGGCCGTAGTCGAAGGACGCCATGATCACGGCGTTGCCCTCGCTGGCCGTGGAGGTGACGCCGGTGATGCCGTCGACGGCTTCGAGGCTGTCCTCGATCGGCTCGACGACCTGCTTCTCGACGACATCCGGCGACGCGCCCTGGTACGGCGCGAGGACGGACACCATGGGCAGTTCGATGGAGGGCAGCAGCTGCTGCTTGAGCTGGGGGATCGCGATCGCGCCGAAGGCGAGCGCGATGATCGAGATCAGGCCTATCAGGGCACGTTGGGCGAGGCTGAATCGGGACAGCCAGGACATGGGTCAGGGTCTCTCTTCTGTGAGCGGCAGAAGCGGCAAGGGCGTCTGTGTCGGTGGCACACATGGGCGCGCCGCACACATGTGAGCGCCCGCCTCTCACACCCTGAGCCATCGAGAGCCGGGTTTTCCTAGACCCCAGGTCCATTTCCTTATCCGGCGCATACTCCGGGCGCAGTATGCGCGGTCGAGTTCACTCCACCCTTGGACGTACCAGCCCGGACTCGTACGCGATCACCACGAGCTGGGCCCGGTCGCGCGCACCGAGCTTGGACATGGCCCGGTTGACGTGCGTCTTCACCGTCAGCGGGCTGACCTCCAGGCGCTCGGCGATCTCGTCGTTGGAGTGCCCGCCGGCGACCTGGACGAGGACCTCGCGCTCACGGCCGGTGAGGGCGTCGAGCCGCTCGGCGCGCGCCGGGTCGCGGTCGTCGTCGCTGTCGCCCTGGGCGAGGAAGCGGGCGATCAGGCCCTTGGTGGCGGCCGGGGAGAGCAGGGCCTCGCCGCCGGCCGCGATGCGGATGGCGGCGAGGAGTTCGTCGGGTTCGGAGCCCTTGCCGAGGAAGCCGGAGGCCCCGGCGCGCAGCGACTGCACGACGTAGTCGTCGACCTCGAAGGTGGTGAGGATGACCACGCGGACATGAGCGAGGGCCGGGTCGGCGCTGATCATGCGGGTGGCGGCGAGGCCGTCGGTGCCGGGCATCCGGATGTCCATCAGGACGACGTCCGCGCCCCGCTCTCTGGCCAGGCGCACCGCCTCCGCCCCGTCGGACGCCTCACCGACGACCTCCATGTCGGGCTCGGAGTCGACCAGCACCCGGAAGGCGCTGCGCAGGAGGGCCTGGTCGTCGGCGAGCAGGACGCGGATGGTCATGCGGGGTCCTCGTCTGTCAGGTGGCGTAACGCGTCCTCGGCCGTCATACGGCGTCTTCCGCGGCGCGGGCACGGCTCTTGACCGGCAGGATCGCATGGACGCGGAAGCCGCCTCCGTAGCGGGGGCCGGTGGTGAGGGTGCCGCGCAGGGCGGTGACGCGCTCGCGCATGCCGAGCAGGCCGTGGCCGCCACCCTCGATCGTGTCGTCGTCGCCGGCGCCGTCGTCGAGGACGGTGATCTCGACGTTCGGCCCCACCCGGACGACGCTCACCTCGGCCTTGGCGTCCGCGCCCGCGTGCTTCTGGACATTGGTGAGGGCCTCCTGGATGACCCGGTAGGCGGCCAGGTCCACGGCGGCCGGGAGCGTGGTGTCCCGGTCGGCGCGGGCGACCTCGACCTGGAGGCCGGCGCTGCGGAAGGTGCCCGCGAGTTCGTCGAGGCGGTGGAGGCCGGGGGCGGGTTCGGTGGGGGCCTCGGGGTCGCCGGACTGCCTCAGCAGGCCGACCGTGGCCCGCAGTTCGTTGAGCGCCGAGCGGCTGGCCTCGCGTACGTGGGCGAGGGCCTCCTTGGCCTGGTCGGGCCGCTTGTCCATGACGTGGGCGGCGACGCCGGCCTGCACATTGACCAGGGCGATGTGGTGGGCGACGACGTCGTGCAGGTCCCGGGCGATCCGCAGGCGCTCCTCGGCCACGCGGCGGCGGGCCTCCTCCTCGCGGGTGCGTTCCGCTCGCTCGGCGCGCTCCCGGATGGCCTGGACGACGGCGCGGCGGCTGCGGACCGCGTCGCCGGCGGTGGCGCCGATGCCGGTCCAGGCGAAGATCGCGAGATTCTCCTGGGCGTACCAGGGCAGGGGGCCGGCGAGCATCGCGGAGCCGGTGAGGACGGTGATGGTGAGCAGGCCGACGCGCCAGGTGGTGGTGCGGTCGGTGGTGGAGGCGACGGTGTAGAGGGCGATGACCGCGGACATGGCGACCGGGGCGCGGGGGTCGCCGGTGACGGACTCCACGAGAGAGACCGCGCTGGTGAGGGCGAGCACCGTCATGGGGGCGCGGCGGCGGAAGACCAGGGCCGCGGAGCCGAGGGTGATGAGCAGGAGGCTGAGCGCGTCCGGGGTGCGCAGGGCCCACGTGACGCCCTGCTTCCCGTGCGGGTCCACGAACGAGCCGGCCACCGTGCAGGCGAGGACGCCCACCGCCAGCCCCGCGTCCAGCGCCATGGGGTGCGCCTTGAGATGCCGCCTGGCGCGTTCGAGGGTGCTCACGGTTGATTACGGTACGGCGTCCCTGCGGGGCTTGGAACGGGGGTGGACTGGAGGTTTCTCACGTCAGGTGCCCGGCGCCACCACCCAGGTACCAAGGGGCTCCGCCCCCTGGACCCCCGCTGGGACCTGCGGCCCCAGACCCCGCTTCGGCCCTGAACGGGCCTCGTCCTCAATCGCCGGACGGGCTGGATGATGCCGCCCGGCGTCCAGAAGTCCAGTCCTGCTCAGCCCGGGATCAAGCCGTCGTCGCTCAGCAGTTCCCGGACCTCCTCCAGCGTCGCGTCCGGGGACGGCAGGATCAGTTCCGACGGTTCGAGGGAGTCGTCGGGCAGGGGCACGCCCAGGTCGCGGACCTTGGACAGGAGTGCGGTGAGGGTGCGGCGGAAGCCGGGGCCGTCGCCGCTCTCCATTTCCGCGAGGAGTTCGTCGTCGAGTTTGTTCAGCTCGGGCAGGTGGCTGTCGGACAGCTTCACCTGCCCCTCACCCATGATCCGGACGATCATGTCGCCCATCTCGCCCTCCTCGGCGTGGGCCCCGGCCGTCGGCTACTGCTTGTCGAAGCGCGGGGTGTCCTGCGGCTGCTGCTGGGACTGCTGGCCCGAGCCGCCCTCGATGGCCTGCTGGCCGGCCGACGGGCCGCCCGCCAGCTCCGCCTTCATGCGCTGCAGTTCCAGCTCTACATCCGTACCACCGGAGAGCCGGTCCAGCTCGGCCTGGAGGTCGTCCTTGTGCATGCCGGACTGGTCGTCCAGGGCGCCCGAGGCGAGGAGCTCGTCGATCGCGCCGGCGCGGGCCTGGAGCTGGGCCGTCTTGTCCTCGGCCCGCTGGATCGCCATGCCGACGTCGCCCATCTCCTCGGAGATGCCGGAGAACGCCTCGCCGATCCGGGTCTGCGCCTGGGCCGCGGTGTACGTGGCCTTGATGGTCTCCTTCTTCGTACGGAAGGCGTCGACCTTGGCCTGAAGTCGCTGGGCCGCGAGGGTGAGCTTCTCCTCCTCGCCCTGCAAGGTCGCGTGCTGGGTCTCCAGGTCCGTCACCTGCTGCTGGAGGGCGGCGCGGCGCGAGAGCGCCTCGCGGGCCAGGTCCTCGCGGCCCAGCGCGAGCGCCTTGCGGCCCTGGTCCTCCAGCTTCGACGACTGCTGCTGGAGCTGGTTCAGCTGGAGCTCCAGGCGCTTGCGCGACGTGGCGACGTCGGCCACACCGCGGCGCACCTTCTGGAGCAGCTCCAACTGCTTCTGGTACGAGTAATCGAGGGTTTCGCGCGGGTCCTCGGCCCGGTCAAGGGCCTTGTTCGCCTTCGCGCGGAAGATCATCCCCATACGCTTCATGACACCGCTCATGGGCTTCGCGCGCCCCCTTCTGACGGACTCCACTCCAGCACCTGCGACAGAACCCACAGTACGGGCCCTGCATCCATTACCGCACTGTTCGGGGACGGATGCGCTCATCCCCAAGGACGACTGCCTACGCTCCTGCTCCGGCGTAAGGAGTAGGTGACTCCCGGGTGCCCACCCGGTGCCGCCCACGTGCCTCCCCCGTGGCCATCGGAAGATCCGTTTGCAACGTCCCTCTGTCCCCCTACGACGACTGGTGTTGCCGGATCGTTCCCCATGGGGCTGGGGTCCAACCCCGGCCACCCCGTACCCTTGGGTTTTGTGTTCCGTAGCCGTGCCAAGGATGAGAAGGCCCAAGCCGCCGACAAGGCGCTGGTGACCGACTCCAACGAGACCCGTCACCCCGAGGCCCCCAAGGGCCGCCCCACGCCCAAGCGCAATGCGGCCCAGTCGCAGCGTCGCAGCGTGGCCAACACGTCGATGACGCGTAAGGATGCCGCCAAGCGCGGGCGCGAGGAGCGCCGGGCCGCCCTGGAGAAGCAGCGCCAGGCGCTGGCCGGGGGCGACGAGCGGTATCTGCCGGCCCGCGACAAGGGCCCGGTCCGCAAGTTCGCGCGTGACTTCATCGACTCGCGCTTCAACATCGCGGAGTTCTTCCTGCCGATGGCCGTGGTCATCCTCGTGCTGAGCCTGGTGCAGGTGCCCGCGTTGCAGAACATCGCGCTGCTGCTGTGGCTGATCGTGATCGTCCTGATCGTGCTGGACTCGGTCGTGACCGGCTTCCGGCTGAAGAAGCGGTTCGCCGAGCGCTTCCCCGACGAGAACAAGCGCGGCGCCGTCGCCTACGCGCTGATGCGCTCTCTCCAGATGCGCCGGCTCCGGCTGCCGAAGCCGCAGGTCAAGCGCGGAGAGCGGCCCTGAGCGCTGCGGCTTTCCCCGAGGGCGTGGCCGAAGCCCGGCTCAGCGGGCCGGGCGGGCCCAGTGAAGTCGTACGACAGGAGCTGGTCGCCCGGCAGCTCGACGAGCAGATAGGCGGGCGGTTCCCGGTCGGGCAGCGGCTGCGGGTGCTCGACGTGGGGATGGGCCGGGGCGCGCAGGCGCTGCGGCTGGCCCGGGCCGGGCACCAGGTGACCGGCGTCGAGCAGGACGCGAAGCTGATCGCCGCGGCCCGCGAGGAGCTGGCCGGCGAGCCGGAGGGGATCCGGGAGCGGGTGCGGCTCGTCGAGAGCGATGGGCGGGACACCGGCGTCCACTTTCTGCCGGGCAGCTTCGACGTCGTGCTGTGCCACGGCGTGCTGATGCACATCGAGGAGCCCGACCCGATGCTGGCTGGGCTGGCCCGGATGCTCGCCCCCGGCGGACTGCTGTCGCTGCTCGTGTGCAACGGCGACGCGCTCGCCATGCGCCCCGGGCTGTCCGGGGACTGGGCCGGCGCGCTGTCCGCCTTCGACACCACCGCCCACCTGCCCCATCCCCGTACGACGTCGGACGACGGCGAGGGCCCCGTCCGGCCCGGGACCGACGTTCGGGCCGACCGGCTGTCGGACCTGACGGCGACGCTCGCGGGCATCGGGGCGCCGCTGCACACCTGGTACGGGGTGCGGGTGTTCACCGACACGGCAAAGGACGAGGCGCAGATCCCGGCGGACGTCGGGACGTTGCTGGCGGTCGAGGAACGCGCCGGGAAGACCGATCCCTATCGGAGCGTGGCGGCGCTGCTGCATCTGTGCGGAGTGCGCGGCTGATCCCGTTTCCCGTTCGGGTGAGCAGCACGCGCCGGGCGCATGCCCGGCGGTGAGACTCGGGGCATGGATGCTCGCCGTTTGCGTACCCGGCGTCCGGCCGTCGTGGTCCTCGCCCTCCTGTTCTTGCTCGGCCTCCTCGGCGCCTGTTCGTCCTCCTCGTCCACGCGCGAGGAGGAGGACTCGACGACCCAGGCCGCCGTGCCGAAGGCGGTCCGGGCGGTCGATGACCTTCAGGACGGCTATCTGAAGGTGATCAAGGACGTGTTGCCGTCGGTCGTGCAGATCCAGGGCAGGCGTGACCTCGGATCGGGCGTGGTCTACGACGGGGACGGGCACATCGTCACCAACGCGCATGTCGTCGGGGACGAGAAGAGCTTCCGCGTGACGACCGCCAACAGCGAGAAGGAACTCACCGCCCAGCTCGTCTCCTCGTACCCGCAGCAGGACCTCGCCGTCGTCAAGCTGGACGACCCGCCGGACGGGCTGAAGGGGGCGAAGTTCGCGGACTCCTCGAAGATCCAGGTCGGGCAGATCGTGCTGGCCATGGGCTCGCCGCTGGGGCTGTCGTCCAGTGTGACGCAGGGCATCGTCTCGGCGACCGGACGGACCGTCACCGAGGGCGGCGAGGGCGGCACGGGCGCGACGATCGCGAACATGGTGCAGACGTCGGCGGACATCAACCCCGGCAACAGCGGCGGCGCCCTGGTGAACCTCGACAGCGAGGTCATCGGCGTCCCGACCCTCGCCGCCGTCGACCCGGACGTCGGGGACAGCGCGGCGCCGGGCATCGGGTTCGCGATCCCGTCGTCGACGGTGCAGAAGATCGCCGACCAGATCATCGAGGACGGCCGGGTCACCGACTCGGGCCGGGCGGCGCTCGGCATCACCGGCCGCACGGTCGTGGACGACGACTACCAGGCGGCTGGCGTGGCCGTCGTCGAGGTGCAGGACGGCTCAGCGGCCGACAAGGCCGGTCTGGAGCCCGGGGACATCATCACCCGGCTGGGGGATACGGAGATCACCACCATCACCTCGCTGTCCGAGGCGCTGGCCGGCGACAAGCCGGGTGACCGGACCACCGTGACGTACAGCCGTGACGGCGACGACAAGAAGGTGGATGTCACGTTGGGCGAGCAGTGACGGGGGCGAAGGGATCCGCGAAGGGACACGTCCCTCGCCCCCCGTCCGGTCAGGCCTCGGCGTGCAGGCTCATCGGGCCGTAGATCTGCGTGGCGTCCTCGAACAGCCGCACCTGGTCCGCGCCGCCCTCCTGAAGTGCCTTCCAGTGCTCCCCGATCCAGGACTCGGCGTCGCCCTGGGTGGTGAACTCCTCGGGCTGCACCGCGGGCTGGACCTCCGCCCCGTCGGCCTTCTCGAACCGCCACGTCCATGCCGCCATGTACGCCTCCAAGGTGTCAGCACGTTGAGTGCAACAGCGTATGCGGTTCGTGTGCGTCTGCTGCTCGGTGGGGGCCGCTCGCCCCGCCGCACAGCCGCCGATGTCACCGCCGCGCGCCCCCGAAGGGGCCTCGCGCGCGCAAGATCGGCGGTGACCGGCGAAAATCGGGGCGTGGAACTGACTCTCCTCGGCACCGGTGCCCCCGCGGGACTCCCCCGCCCCGACTGTCCGTGCGCGGCGTGTGCCAGTGCGCTCGGTGATGACGCGCGGGCGGCCACCGCGCTGCTCGTGGACGGGGCGCTGCTGCTGGATCTGACGCCCGGGGCGGCGTTCGCGGCGGCGCGGGCCGGGCGTTCGCTGGGGACCGTACGGCAGGTGCTGCTGTCGCATCCGCACGACGGGCCCGCCGTCGAGGTGCCGGCCGGGCTGCCGCAGCCCGGGCGGGTGCCGGACGGGCGGGAGTTGGCGCTGCTGACGGGGCATCGGGTGCGGGCGGTGGCGATGGACGCGCCGGGCACGGGGTACGCGGTGACGGGGCCGGACGGGCAGCGTCTGCTGTATCTGCCGCCGGGGGGTGCGCCGGCCGGGCTGGAGAACGGGGCCGGCGGGATGTACGACATGGTCGTCGCCGACGTGGTGGGACGGCCGGACGCCCTGGCCAAGCTGCGGGCGGTGGGCGCCGTCGGGCCGACGACGGACGTCATCGCCGTGCATCTGGACCATGACGCCGCGCCGGGCGCCGAGCTGCGGCGGCGGCTGGCCGCGGCGGGGGCACGGGCCGTGCCGGACGGGACGACGCTGGTGGTGGGGGCGTACGAGGACGTGCCGGACGTGCCGCGCCGGACCCTGGTGGTGGGCGGCGCCCGGTCGGGGAAGTCGGTCGAGGCGGAGCGGCGGCTGGAGTCCTTCCCGGATGTGCTGTACGTCGCGACCGGGGGCACCCGGAGCGGGGACAACGAGTGGGCGACGCGGGTCGCCGTGCACCGGGAGCGGCGGCCGGGGTCGTGGCGTACGGCGGAGACGTGCGACTTGGCTCCGCTGTTGGCCGAGGACGGGGCGCCGTTGCTCATCGACTGTCTGTCGCTGTGGCTGACGGACGCGATGGACTCCGTCGGGGCGTGGGACGACGCGGTGTGGGCGGACGGCGGGGAGCGGGCTCTGCGGGATCGCGTGCGCGAGCTGACGGAGGCGGTGCGGGCCACTCGGCGGACCGTTGTTGCCGTGTCCAATGAGGTGGGGTCGGGGATTGTGCCGGCCACGGCGTCCGGGCGGCGGTACCGGGATGAGCTCGGGCGGTTGAACGCTGCGTTTGCGGGTGAGTGTGAGCAGGTTGTTTTGGTGGTGGCGGGGCAGGCGGTGGTGCTTCGCGGGTGAGTGCCGCGGTTTGTACTGGTGCGTCTGCGGGTCCGTCGTGGCTTGTCGCGCAGTTCCCCGCGCCCCTATCGGGGCGCTTCAGTGACCGGGGTCTCCTTGCGGGCGATGACCCGGTAGGCGTTCGAGAAGCGGGTGGCTCGTAGGAACGGGGCCAGGAGGTGGTCCAGGGTCCAGGCGACGGCCACCAGGGGGGAGCCCAGAGGCGACAGCAGCGACGGCAGCAGGTACGAGAGCACCAGTGAGGTCGCGGCCGCCAGGTCGTAAGGGATGTGCGCGGTGTGGTGGTCCGTGTGGACGACCGTGCAGCCCTGGGCCTGCAGTTCCTCACAGAGGGTCTCCATGGGCATCAGGTGCAGATGGCCCGGAGGGCTGTGCGGGACCCAGAGTCTGCCGAGCAGTGTGGCGAACAGGCAGCGTGGGTTGGGCAGTTCGAGGAGGAGGTGGCCGCCCGGGCGCAGGACCGTGAGGGCGGCGCGGAGTTCCTCGCGGGGGTCGCGGGCGTGTTCCAGGTGGCGGAACATGCTGACGATGTCGTAGCGGGCACGCAGGCGAGACGTGATGCGAGGGTCGGTGAGGCTGCCGACGTGGGCCTCCTCCACCCGCTCGGCGACGCGGCCGTGCAGGACGCGGTAGGTCGGGTCCAGGCCGTCGAACGACGTGTACGGGAAGACGCCCTTCGCGGTTTCCGGGAAACGGGCATAACCCGTGCCCACATCCAGCCAGCCCTCCGGCTCGGGGAAGGCGAGTGCCAGACGGGCCGCGGCGCGCAGCCGGCGCGGGCCGCGCCGCGTGAGCCCCAGGTGGCGGGGGACGTAGGTGTGCTCCCGGCACCCGGCGGGGGTGAACGCGCAGTCGGCGCGGGGGCGTTCGGAGCGTGCGGTCGCGTTCATGTGCGGCTCCCGGGCGTGGGGGCGTACGAGAGGGGCGTACGGCGAGGGCGGTGCGAGACGGTGCGAGCATGCCCCGACAATCCACTGCAAAACGGAACGTATGGGATGGCGATCTAGGGTGCAACGACGTCGCACGGATAAGGGGGTGACGTGGCGCAGCCCGTGGTGGCCATGTGGCGCCGTTCTGTTCGACCGGTGCCGGTACTGTTCGGCGAATGAGCTCGCTTAATCTCGACGACTTCTCCGACCTGATCGAGCGCCCCGACGGAGGGGTGCGCCGTGACGCCGAGGCGCGCCGTGAGCGTCAGATCGTGCCGCCCGGGGCGCTGGGCCGCCTCGACGAACTGGGCGAGTGGCTGGCGGCGGCGCAGTCCGCGGTGCCGGTGCGGCCGATCGAACAGCCGCGGGTCGTGCTGTTCGCCGGTGACCACGGCATCGCGGAGCTGGGCGTGTCGGCGCGGCCCGCGGGCGGCGCCTCGGAGTTGGTGCGCGAGATCCTGGAGGGCGGCCGGCCCGTGTCCGTGCTCGCACGGCGGCTCGGGGTTCCGGTGCGGATCGTCGACATGGCGCTGGACTGCGACCCGGAGTCGCTGCCGGAGGCGGTCGTACGGCATCGGGTGCGGCGGGGCAGCGGCCGTATCGACATCGAGGACGCGCTGACGCTCGATGAGGCCGAGGCGGCCTTCCTGGCCGGGGTCGCGGTGGCCGACGCCGAGGCCGACTCCGGTACGGATCTGGTGGTGCTCGGCGATGTGAGCGTCGGCGGGACCACGGCGGCGGGGGTGCTGGTCGCCGCGCTGTGCGGGACCGACGCTTCCGTGGTGACCGGGCGGGGCGGACTCGCCATCGACGACCTCATGTGGATGCGCAAGTGCGCGGCGATCCGGGACGCGCTGCGGCGGGCCCGGCCCGTGCTCGGGGACCAGCTCCAACTGCTCGCGACGGTGGGCGGGGCCGACCTCGCCGCGATCACCGGGTTCCTGCTGCAGAGCGCGGTGCGCAAGCTGCCGGTGGTGCTGGACGGGGTCGTGGTGGCCGCGTGCGCGCTGGTGGGCCAGCGGATCGCGTTCCGGGCGCCGGACTGGTGGCTGGCCGCGCACAACAGCGGGGAGCCCGGGCAGGCGAAGGCGCTGGACCGCATGGCCCTGGAGCCGGTGCTCGACCAGGGCGTGAAGGTCGGGGAGGGTGCCGGAGGTCTGCTGGCGCTCCCGACAGTCCAGGCGGCGGCGGCACTGGCCGCGGAACTGCCGGAGAAGCCGAAGGACTCCGAGTCGTCGGACTCCGAGTCGTCGGACGCCGAGACGTCGGACGCCGAGGCTCTGGACGTCGAGTCGTCGGACGTCGAGTAGTCCGGTTCGTCCGAGGCCGTGTAGAGGGTCCCGGCCGGGGCCGGCAGCGGGAGGAGCCGGTCTCAGGACGAGGGACGAGGGTGGACATATGATCACTTCTTGTGACAGTTGACACCCTCGGTCGCTGGGCCTGTGCGGAGTGGGGGGCGTTGTACCTCGCCGTGCGGGGGGCCGTGGTCGAGCGGCGGTGGCGGGCGGCGCCCATGACCGTCGGGGCCGTGTGTCTGACCGGGATCACGCAGGTCGTGCAGAACCAGTCCTGGGGGTATCGGGTCGTCCAGGATCTCGGGGCCGTACGGGCCGAGGATCCGCTGTGGCTGGCGCTTCTGCGGACGCCGCTGTCGCTGTTCGTGCCCGCCCTCGATCTGCCGGTGTGGGGTGCGCTCGCGCAGGTCCTGCTCGCGTTCGGGATCGCCGAGATGTGTCTGGGCTGGTGGCGCACGCTGGTCGTCGCCTACGTCGCGACCCTCGCCGGAACCCTGTACGCGCGCGTGGGCATCGCACTCGGCCCGGACAACCCGTTCGGACTGCCCGCCTCGGACGCGCGGGTCGTGGACACGGGCCCGTCGGCCGCGGTCGTCGGGCTGGCCGTGTTCCTCGGGTGGCGTTACGGGGCGTACGTCACGGCCGGCGTGGTGATCGCGGCGATGATCGTCGAGGTCGCGCTGAAGGCGAACCTCGCCGGGAAGGAGCACCTCGCCGCCATCGCGGCGGTGCTGGTGCTGTGCGCGGTGGCGACGGTGCGTCAGCGGCGTTCCAGGGCCCGCGCCGGATCCACGTCGGGCGCGCCGCCGATCCAGTCCTGAAGTCTGCGGCTGGGGCCCGCCCAGCGCCGGTCGTGGTGGTAGGCGCGCAGCTGGGACTTGGCGCGGGCGCGCGGACGGCGACGGTAGAAGCGCTTCGCCCAGGGGGAGGTGGGACGGGCCAGCCGGATCGCGCCGAACAGGGCGATGAAGGGGATGATCACCCCGAAGATCGCGATACGGGCCTTGCCCTTGGCGAGGGCGATCAGGGCGAAGAGGAAGTTGAAGAGGACGGTACTGATCACCGACCCGCGGTTCTGGAGATCGTCGTCGTTGAGGTCGTTGACCCCGAAGGGCGCGAAGCCGAGGAGGAGCAGGCCGGCCAGGGCGGCGGTGAGCACGACCACCTCGACGCTCTTGCGGCCGTCCTCCGTCCAGTAGACGTCGTCGAGGTGCAGGATCAGCGCGAACTCGTCCATGACCAGGCCCGCGCCGATCCCGAAGACCACGCCGGCCACCGCCGAGCCGAAGCCGCGCTGCCCGCCGGCGACCGCGCAGAAGCCGCCGATGATCGTGAGGACGATTCCGGGGACGACGTGGTGGATGTGGACGGCGCCGGTCTCGATGTTGCGGAAGGGCCCTTTGCCCGCGCGGATCATGCGGGTGATGACGCGGGTGACGACGAAGGTGACGACAAAGGCGGTCAGGGCGAGGAGCAACGGGAGCTTGCCCGGCTCGATGATGTTGCGCTGCCACCAGTCAGCCATGCCCTCAGTGTCTTCCCGGCAGGGGTGGGCCGCCTGGCGGCGGCGACGTCCGGGCTACTCTGCGGGCGTGTCCATGACCCACCCGCCCCTGCACGGCCTCCGCTTCGCCTTCGGCACCCTGAGCGTGCTCCCCGTCAAGGTGAGCCGGTGGGACCGGGAGGCGGCACGCGGCGGGATGCTCTGCGCCCCGCTGGTGGGGGTGGTCATCGGCTGCGGCTCCGCCGTACTCGCGCTGGTACTGCTGTTCCTCGGCGCCGCCCCTCTCCTGGCCGCCGTCGCGGCCGCCGCCGTCCCCGCCGTCCTCACGCGCGGGCTGCATCTCGACGGGCTCGCCGACACCGCCGACGGGCTCGGCAGCGGCAAGCCGGCCGAGGACGCGCTGCGGATCATGAAGCAGTCGGACATCGGGCCGTTCGGCGTCATCACGCTCGTCTTCGTCCTGTTCGCGCAGGTGGCCGCGCTGTCGCAGCTGTACGACGACTCCTGGGCCCGGGGCGCCCTCGCCACCGTCGTCGCGGCCGTCGCCGCCCGCCTCGCCCTCACCCTCGCCGCCCGCACCGGCGTACCGGCGGCCCGGCCGGAGGGATTGGGGGCGGCGGTGGCCGGGGTGGTTCCGGTACGGGGTGCGGTGGCCGTCGCCCTGGCCGTGACCGGCGTTGCCGCCGCGGCGGGCGCGCTGCTCGGGAGGGACGACATCGTCCGCACCGCCCTGGCAGTCCTCGTGGCGCTCGCCGGCGCCGAACTGCTCCTGCGGCACTGCGTGCGCCGCTTCGGCGGCGTCACCGGCGATGTCTTCGGCGGCCTCGCCGAGACGGCGGCGACTACGGCACTCGTCGTGCTGTCCCTGGGCTGACACCGGCGCCGCTCACGTCTGGTTCCGGCGAGCCGTCCGCTTGCCGCGTTCGCTTGCCGCATTGGGCGATTTCCGCAGGTTCTCTGCTATTTCGCCGCAACTGTGCGCCTGGAAATCAAGGAATGGCCGCGACGCCATCCACAGGTGAACGCCCGTAGGAATGAGCGAACGCTCACACGAGCGTAGGCTCGTCCCGAGTGTTCGCCGTACCGGGGAAGGCCCCGCTGCCACTGCACGCCTAGGTCGGAACTAGGGTCGGTCGGCAATCTCCTGGGCCCGGTCGACCCACACCATCGGCCATCGCAACTTCACATCGGAAGCGAGATTTCACCACCGTGACTGCTCTCACTCTCAGCACCGCCGCGGCGCCCGGCCTGCGGGCCGACGCGATCGTGATCGGTGTCGCCAAGGGCGCCAAGGGCCCGGTCGTCGCACCTGGCGCCGAGGCCGTGGACAAGGCATACGACGGCAAGCTCGCCGGCGTCCTGGAGACCCTCGGTGCCTCCGGCGCCGAGGGCGAGGTGACGAAGCTGCCCGCACCCGCCGGCTTCAAGGCTCCGCTCGTGCTGGCGGTGGGGCTGGGCGCCAAGCCCGCGAAGGATGCCGAGTACGACGGCGAGGCGCTGCGCAGGGCCGGCGGTGTCGCGGCCCGCGCCCTCGCCGGCTCCAAGAAGGCCGCGTTCGCGCTGCCCCTGGCCGACTCCGGCGACATCGGCGCCGTCGCCGAGGGCGTGCTGCTCGGGGCGTACGCCTTCGACGTCTACAAGGACAACGGCAAGGACGCCGGCGGCACCCAGGGCAAGAAGAACGGCAAGGCCCCCCTCGCCGAGGCCGCGCTGCTCGGCGGCAAGCCCCGCGACAAGGAGCACAAGGCGGCGATCGAGCGCGCCACCGCCGTCGCCGAGGAGCTCAACCGCGCCCGCGACCTGATCAACACCCCGCCGAACGACCTCACCCCGGAGTCCTTCGCCGCGGTCGCCTCGGCCGCGGGCAAGGAACACGGCATCAAGGTGCAGGTGCTCGACGAGAAGGCCCTCACCAAGGGCGGCTACGGCGGCATCCTCGGCGTCGGCTCCGGCTCGGCCGCCACCCCGCGGCTGGTGAAGCTGTCGTACACGCACTCCAAGGCGAGCAAGCACCTCGCCCTCGTCGGCAAGGGCATCACCTATGACTCGGGCGGCATCTCGCTGAAGCCGGCCGGGCACAACGAGACGATGAAGTGCGACATGAGCGGCGCGGCCGCCGTGTTCGCCGCCGTCGTCGCCGCCGCGCGGCTCGGCCTTCAGGTGAACATCACCGGCTGGCTGGCGCTCGCCGAGAACATGCCGTCGGGGACCGCGGTGCGCCCCGGTGACGTGCTGCGCATGTTGAGCGGCAAGACCGTGGAGGTGCTCAACACCGACGCCGAGGGGCGGCTGGTGCTGGCGGACGCCCTGTGGGCGGCCTCGCAGGAGAAGCCGGACGCGATCGTCGACGTCGCGACGCTCACGGGTGCGATGGTGCTGGCGCTGGGGAACCGGACGTTCGGCGTCATGGCCAACGACGACGCGTTCCGCAACGCGATCGTGGAGGCGGCCGAGGAGGTCGGCGAGCCGTCCTGGCCGATGCCGCTGCCGGAGCACCTGCGCAAGGGGATGGACTCGCCGACCGCCGACATCGCCAACATGGGTGAGCGGATGGGCGGCGGACTGGTCGCCGGGCTCTTCCTGCGCGAGTTCGTCGGTGAGGGAATCACCTGGGCACACCTGGACATCGCGGGCCCCGCGTTCAACGAGGGCGGGCCCTTCGGTTACACGCCCAAGGGTGGTACCGGCAGCGCGGTGCGGACGCTGGTCCGGCTGGCCGAGGTGACGGCTTTGGGCGACCTGGGCTGAGGTCGCTGTGCTTGAGGGGGCTCCGCGCGCGGGTAGGGCGGAGCCCCCTCTTCCATGCGCGCTCAACTGAACGTGGGGCGTCTCACACACCGGCCCGGCGTCTCGTTCGGTGTGGACAAGTGCGAAGATGGGGCTCGGCAGGACAGGGCCCCCACCACAGGGCCGAAGAAAGAGCGGCCGGACACCAGCCGCCTGTCGGTCATCGACGACCGGCGTACGGCGCACATGCATGGAGGACGTGACGTGGCGAACGACGCCAGCACCGTTTTCGACCTAGTGATCCTCGGCGGTGGCAGTGGCGGTTACGCCGCGGCCCTGCGCGGGGCACAGCTGGGCCTGGACGTCGCCCTGATCGAGAAGGACAAGGTCGGCGGCACCTGCCTGCACCGGGGTTGCATCCCCACCAAGGCCCTGCTGCACGCGGGCGAGATCGCCGACCAGGCTCGTGAGAGCGAGCAGTTCGGTGTGAAGGCCACCTTCGAGGGCATCGACATCGCCGGGGTCCACAAGTACAAGGACGGCGTGATCTCCGGTCTGTACAAGGGCCTTCAGGGTCTCGTCGCCTCCCGCAAGGTGACCTACATCGAGGGTGAGGGCCGCCTGTCCTCCCCGACCTCCGTCGATGTGAACGGCCGGCGTGTCCAGGGCCGCCACGTCCTGCTGGCGACCGGCTCCGTGCCGAAGTCGCTGCCGGGCCTGGAGATCGACGGCAACCGCATCATCTCCTCGGACCACGCCCTCGTCCTGGACCGCGTGCCGAAGTCCGCGATCATCCTGGGCGGCGGCGTCATCGGCGTCGAGTTCGCCTCCGCCTGGAAGTCCTTCGGCTCCGACGTCACCGTCATCGAGGGCCTGAAGCACCTCGTCCCGGTCGAGGACGAGAGCAGCTCGAAGCTTCTTGAGCGCGCGTTCCGCAAGCGCGGCATCAAGTTCAACCTGGGCACCTTCTTCCAGAAGGCCGAGTACACCGCCGACGGCGTCAAGGTCACCCTCGCCGACGGCAAGGAGTTCGAGGCCGAGGTGCTGCTGGTGGCGGTGGGCCGTGGCCCCGTCTCCGCCGGTCTCGGTTACGAGGAGCAGGGCGTCGCGATGGACCGCGGCTATGTCCTCGTCGACGAGTACATGCGCACCAACGTCCCGACCGTCTCCGCCGTCGGTGACCTCGTCCCGACCCTCCAGCTCGCGCACGTCGGCTTCGCCGAGGGCATCCTGGTTGCGGAGCGTCTGGCCGGTCTGAAGACGGTTCCGATCGACTACGACGGTGTCCCGCGGGTGACCTACTGCCACCCCGAGGTCGCCTCCGTCGGCATCACCGAGGCCAAGGCCAAGGAGATCTACGGCGCGGACAAGGTCGTCGCTCTGAAGTACAACCTGGCGGGCAACGGCAAGAGCAAGATCCTGAACACCGCGGGCGAGATCAAGCTCGTCCAGGTCAAGGACGGTGCCGTGGTCGGCGTCCACATGGTCGGCGACCGCATGGGCGAGCAGGTCGGCGAGGCCCAGCTGATCTACAACTGGGAGGCGCTGCCGGCCGAGGTCGCCCAGCTCATCCACGCCCACCCGACCCAGAACGAGGCGCTCGGCGAGGCCCACCTGGCCCTGGCGGGCAAGCCGCTGCACGCGCACGACTGACCCTCGGTCGACGAACGCGACGACTCAGACTTCCGCAATTCGTAAGGAGCAACCGAAACCATGGCGGTTTCCGTAACCCTTCCGGCGCTCGGCGAGAGCGTCACCGAGGGCACCGTCACCCGTTGGCTGAAGGCCGAGGGTGAGCGCGTCGAGGCCGACGAGCCCCTGCTGGAGGTGTCGACGGACAAGGTCGACACCGAGATCCCCTCCCCCGCCGCCGGTGTCCTGGCCTCCATCAAGGTCGCCGAGGACGAGACGGTCGAGGTCGGCGCCGAGCTGGCCGTGATCGACGACGGCACCGGTGCCCCCGCTGCCGCTCCGGCTCCGGCCGCCGCCGAGGCTCCGGCCCCGGCCGCCGAGCCCGCCCCGGCGCCGGTTGCCGAGGCCCCGGCCGCCCCGGCCCCCGCTGCCGCGCCCGCCGCCGCGCCCTCTTCTCCCGCAGGGGGCGGCGCGTCCGGCACGGACGTGGTCCTGCCCGCGCTCGGCGAGTCCGTCACCGAGGGCACCGTCACCCGCTGGCTGAAGTCGGTCGGCGACAGCGTCGAGGCCGACGAGCCGCTGCTGGAGGTGTCGACGGACAAGGTCGACACCGAGATCCCGGCGCCCACCTCCGGCACCCTGCTGGAGATCGTGGTCGGCGAGGACGAGACGGCCGAGGTCGGCGCCAAGCTGGCCGTCATCGGCGTCGCGGGTGCCGCTCCGGCGGCCGCCCCGGCCCCGGCGGCTCCGGCCCCCGCCGCCGCTCCCCCGGCTCCTGCCGCCCCGGCCGCGCCCGCGGCTCCGGCTGCCCCCGCGGCCCCGGCTCCGGTCGCCCCCGCGGCTCCGGCTCCCGCGCCGGCCGCTGCGGCCCCGGTCACCCCGGCCCCGGTCACCCCGGCCCCGGTCACCCCGGCTCCGGCCGTTCCGGCCGCCGCCCAGCCGACCGACGAGGGCGCCTACGTCACCCCGCTGGTGCGCAAGCTCGCCGCCGAGAACGGCGTCGACCTGGCCACCGTCAAGGGCACCGGCGTCGGCGGCCGTATCCGCAAGCAGGACGTCATCGCCGCCGCCGAGGCCGCGAAGGCCGCAGCCGCCGCTCCGGCGCCCGCTGCCGCCGCTGCCCCGGCCGCCAAGAAGGCGCCGGCCCTGGAGGCCTCCCCCCTCCGTGGCCAGACCGTCAAGATGCCGCGCATCCGCAAGGTCATCGGCGACAACATGGTCAAGGCGCTGCACGAGCAGGCGCAGCTGTCCTCGGTTGTCGAGGTCGACGTGACCCGCCTGATGCGGCTGCGGGGCCAGGCCAAGGACTCCTTCGCCGCGCGCGAGGGCGTCAAGCTCTCCCCGATGCCGTTCTTCGTCAAGGCCGCGGCCCAGGCGCTGAAGGCGCACGCGCCCATCAACGCCAAGATCAACGAGGCCGAGGGCACGATCACCTACTTCGACACCGAGAACATCGGTATCGCGGTGGACTCCGAGAAGGGCCTGATGACCCCGGTCATCAAGCACGCGGGCGACCTGAACATCGCCGGCATCGCGAAGGCCACGGCGGAGCTGGCCGGCAAGGTCCGCGCCAACAAGATCACGCCCGACGAGCTGTCCGGCGCGACCTTCACCATCTCCAACACCGGTTCGCGCGGCGCGCTCTTCGACACGATCATCGTGCCGCCGGGCCAGGTCGCGATCCTCGGCATCGGTGCCACGGTCAAGCGTCCGGCCGTCATCGAGACCGAGGAGGGCACGGTCATCGGCGTCCGCGACATGACCTACCTGACCCTCTCCTACGACCACCGCCTGGTGGACGGCGCCGACGCGGCCCGTTACCTGACGGCGGTCAAGGCGATCCTGGAGGCGGGCGAGTTCGAGGTCGAGCTCGGCCTGTAATCGCCGATCAGCAAGTACGACGCCCCGTCCGGAGCTCCTCCGGACGGGGCGTCGGCTTTTCGCCGCAGGCCATCCGCGACCCCCTCGGGGCGCCCGGCCCACTCACCCCGTGTAAGTCTCGTCTCACCTGCACTAAAGCCCCCTCAAGCGCCACCCCCGCGGAGCGCAACGGCCTTATTGTCTAAACGTCAACGCGCCCTAAGGAGCCCTCATGACCGCCCCCGTCATCCACTCGCTGCGCGAACAGATCCGCGAGCACATCCTGGAGGGGATCATCAGCGGTCGCTGGCAGCCGGGCGAGCGAATCGTGGAGCGGCGGATCGCCACCGAGCTGGAGGTCAGCCAGACACCCGTACGCGAGGCGCTGCGCGAACTGGAGTCGCTGCGGCTGATCGAGTCCGCGCCCAACAAGGGCGTACGGGTCCGGAACCTGACGGCCGCCGACCTGGAGGAGAGCTACCCGGTCCGGGCCGGCCTGGAGGCCATCGCCGCCGAGCTCGCGGCCGACCGCCTCGCGGAGAACTGCTCCGCCCTGGATCCGCACGTCACGGCCCTGTACGAGGCCGACCGCAACTCGGACGGCACGGCCCAGGTGCGGCACACCGTCGGCTTCCACCGCGAGATGGTCCGCGCGGCGGGCAACTCGGTGCTGCTGCACACCTGGGAGGGCCTCGGCATCGAGGTCTTCACGGCCCTGTCCATCCGCTGGCTGGGCACCGTGCAGCAGTCGTACGCGGAGGAGCACGAGGAGCTGGTGGCGGCCTTCCAGCGCCGGGACCCGAGGATCGCCGAGATCGTCAAGGCCCACGTCCTGGGCTGCGCCCCGCGGCACGAGCGCTGAGCGAAGCCGCTCGAACAGGTTGAGCGGCACCCCGCTCATACGCGTCCCCACCTGCGAAAACCTTGGAAAAACGCGGCACCGGGTGCCTGTCCGAAAGGCACCGCGTGCCTACTTTCTCGTGATCAAGAGGTTTTCGCCCTCCCCCCTTTGATCGATCATCGATCAGCGAGTTAAAGTCGCCGACGGGCCGCGCGGCGGAGCCGCATGGTGTCACAGCACCGAGGCCCTCCGCCCTGTCCTGCCAAAGACACAAGGGCAACCCAGAACCCTTACCGATGAGGGAACCCCCTTCGACTGAGGAAGGCGGCGACATGACCGACCCCAACGCCATCCAGCCGAGCGCGCTCGACCAGCTCCCCGACCGTGATCCGGAGGAGACCGCCGAATGGCAGGCCTCACTGGACGCGGTCGCCAAGGCGGCCGGCCCGCACCGAGCCGCATACCTGATGCGCCGCACGCTGGAGCGGGCCGAGGGCACCGGCATCGCGCTGCCCAAGCTCCTCGAGACCGACTACGTCAACACCATCCCGACCGTCGCCGAGCCGTCCGCGCCCGGTGACGAGGCGATGGAGCGCCGTATCACCGCGTGGAACCGCTGGAACGCGGCCGCGATGGTGACCCGCGGCTCCAAATACGGCGTCGGCGGCCACATCGCCACCTTCGCCTCCGCGGCCTGGCTCTACGAGACCGGCTTCAACCACTTCTTCAAGGGCAAGGAGGCCGACGGGTCCGGCGACCAGCTCTACATCCAGGGCCACGCCTCCCCCGGCATCTACGCCCGCGCCTTCCTCGACGGCCGGCTGACCGAGCAGCACCTCGACCACTTCCGCCAGGAATCCGGCGGAGACGGCCTGCCGTCGTACCCGCACCCGCGCCGGCTGCCCTGGCTGTGGGAGTTCCCGACGGTGTCGATGGGCCTCGGCCCGCTGTCGGCGATCTACCAGGCGCGCTTCAACCGCTACCTCACGGCGCGCGGCATCAAGGACGTCTCGAACTCCCACGTCTGGGCCTTCCTCGGCGACGGCGAGATGGACGAGCCGGAGTCCACGGCGGCACTCGCACTTGCCTCCCGCGAGGGCCTGGACAACCTGACCTTCGTCATCAACTGCAACCTCCAGCGCCTCGACGGCCCGGTCCGCGCGAACTTCAAGATCGTGCAGGAGCTGGAGGCGCAGTTCCGCGGCGCCGGCTGGAACGTCGTCAAGACGCTCTGGGGCACCGCGTGGGACGAGCTCTTCCAGCTCGACACCACCGGCGCGCTGGTACGCCGGCTGCGCGAGGTACCGGACGCGCAGGTGCAGACGTACCAGACCCGCGACGCCGCCTACATCCGCGAGGACTTCTTCGGCAAGGACCCTGCGCTCGTCGAGATGGCGAAGCTGCTGAGCGACGACAAGATCCTGGAGTGCTTCCACCTCTCCCGCGGTGGCCACGAGGCGCGCAAGGTCTACGCCGCCTACAAGGCCGCGGTCGAGTTCAAGGGCGCGCCGACGGTCATCCTGGCCCAGACGGTCAAGGGCCACACCCTCGGTGAGGGCTTCGCGTCGAAGAACGCCAACCACCAGATGAAGAAGCTGACGGTGGACGAGTTCAAGACGATGCGTGACCTGCTGGAGCTGCCGATCGCGGACAGCCAGTTCGTCGACGGCCAGGTCCCCTACGGCCACCCGGGCGCCGACTCCCCCGAGGTCCGCTACCTCCAGGAGCGCCGCGCGGCCCTCGGCGGCCCGGCCCCGGCCCGCCGTACGCACGCGCTCGCCCCGCTGCCCGCCCCCGCCGAGAAAGCCTTCGCCTCCTTCGACAAGGGCTCCGGCTCCCAGAACGTGGCCACCACCATGGCCTTCGTCCGCCTGGTCAAGGACCTGGTGCGCGACAAGGAGTCCGGCAAGCGCTGGGTGCCGATCGTCCCCGACGAGGCGCGCACCTTCGGCATGGAGTCGCTCTTCCCGTCCCTCGGGATCTACTCCCCCAAGGGCCAGACGTACGAGCCGGTCGACCGTGACCAGCTGATGTACTACAAGGAGGCCAAGAACGGCCAGATCCTCAACGAGGGGATCACCGAGGCCGGTTCGATGGCCGACTTCATCGCCGCGTCCACCGCGTACGCCACCCACGGCGAGGCGATGATCCCGTTCTACATCTTCTACTCGATGTTCGGCTGGCAGCGCACCGCCGACCAGATGTGGCAGCTCGGCGACCAGCTCGGCCGCGGCTTCCTCGTCGGCGCGACGGCGGGCCGTACGACGCTGACGGGCGAGGGCCTGCAGCACGCCGACGGTCACTCGCCGGTGATCGCGGCGACGAACCCGGCCGCGCTGACGTACGACCCCGCCTTCGCCTACGAGGTCGCGGCGATCGTCAAGGACGGTCTGCGCCGGATGTACGGCGAGGCGGCGCCGGGCGAGGACCAGAACGTCTTCTACTACCTGACCGTCTACAACGAGCCGCTCCCGCAGCCCGCGAAGCCGGCCGTGGACGGCGTGGACGAGGGCATCGTCAAGGGCCTGTACCGCTTCAACACGGCGGAGTCGGCGGGCGTGACCGTGACGGCGGCGAACGCCCCGCGCATCCAGCTGCTCGGCTCCGGAACGGCGATCCACTGGGCCCTCGCGGCGCAGAAACTGCTCGCCGAGGAGTGGGGTGTCGCGGCCGACGTCTGGTCGGCGACGTCCTGGACGGAGCTGCGCCGGGACGCCCTGGAGGCGGACGCGGCCCTGCTGCGCGGCGAGGAGCGCACGCCGTACGTCCGTCAGGCGCTCCAGGGTGCCGAGGGCCCGGTGCTGGCGGTCTCCGACTACATGCGCCAGGTCCCGGACCAGATCGCCCAGTGGGTCGAGCAGGACTACTCCTCCCTCGGCGCCGACGGCTTCGGCCTCTCCGACACCCGCGAGGCGGCCCGCCGCCACTTCGGCGTCGACGCCCAGTCGATCGTCGTCGCGGCCCTGGCCCAGCTCGCGAAGCGCGGCGAGGTCAAGGCGACGGCCGTGAAGGAAGCGCGCGAGAAGTACGGCCTGTAAGGCCGAGTGACGACGATGAAGGGGTACGGCTGCGGCCGTACCCCTTCCTTGTCAGCGGGCCCCGGCATCATGGCCGTATGCGTGCTGCCCGGCTCATCAAGATGGTGCTGCTTCTTCAGTCCCGGCCCTCCATGACCGCGGCCGAACTCGCGAGCGAGCTGGAGGTCTCCGAGCGGACCGTCACGCGGGACGCGCAGGCGCTGTCCGAGGCCGGGGTCCCGGTGTACGCGGATCGGGGGCGGGCCGGGGGTTACCGGCTCATCGGGGGGTACCGGACCCGGCTGACCGGGCTCGGGCGGAGCGAGGCCGAGGCGCTGTTCCTCTCCGGCGTGCCGGGGGCGCTGCGGGAGATGGGACTGGAGGACGCGGCGTCCGCCGCCCGGCTGAAGGTGTCCGCCGCGCTGATGCCCTCCCTGCGCGACGCCTCCCGTACGGCGGCTCAGCGCTTCCATCTGGACGCCCCGAACTGGTTCAAGGAACCGAAGACCCCCGAGCTGCTGCCGGCCGTCGCCGACGCGGTGTGGGACGACCGGCGGATCGTGGCCCGGTACCTACGCGGGGAGAGTGAGGCCGAGCGCGAGCTGGAGCCGTACGGGCTCGTGCTGAAGGCGGGGGTCTGGTATCTGTGCGCCCGGGTCGCCGGGCACGGGTCGTACCGGGTGTACCGCATCGACCGGTTCACCGCCGTGGACGCCGCCGACGACCGGTTCGTGCGGGACGACGAGTTCGACCTGCCGGACTTCTGGGACGAGCGGGCCGAGCAGTTCGCGCGGTCCATTCTTCGGGCCGAGGTCGTGGTGCGGGTGTCCCCGGGCGGGGTGCGCAGACTGCCGTACACCCTCGATCCGCAGTCCGCGCGGGATGCGCTGGAGGCGGCGGGCGCCCCCGGCGGGGACGGCTGGGTGACACTGACGCTGCCGGTGGAGTCGGAGGAGGTCGCCCACACCCAGCTCGCCTCGCTCGGACCGGAGATCGAGGTGCTGGCGCCGCGGTCGCTGCGGGAGCGGTTCGCGAGCGACGCGATACGGCTGGCCGAGCTGTACCGCGCTCGACCCGGCGGCCCATAACAATCCGCCACACTCCACGTGCGCCCCACCCGCCCAGGGCCGATGCTTGACCCGTGATGGACGAGACGGAGTTCTGGGAGCTGGTGGACGGCACCCGTGACGGTGCCGAGGGTGACCCCGAGGAGCAGGCCGACCTGCTCGTGGACAGGCTGCTCCAACTGGACCCCGACGCGGTGCTCGACTTCGCCCGTCACTTCGAGGCCCGCTACAACCGCGCGTACAACTGGGACCTGTGGGGCGCCGCCTGGGTCCTGCTGGACGGGGCCAGCGACGACGCGTTCGACTTCTTCCGGTGCTGGCTGATCGGCCAGGGCCGCGAGGTGTACGAGGGCGGGGTGCACGACCCCGACTCGCTGGCCGACCTGCTGGACGACTTCGACGAGGAGTTCGACGGCGACGGCGAGGAGCTCGGCTACGCCGCGGACGAGGCCTACGAACAGCTCACCGGCACGGTCGCCCCCGACCTCGGCATCCCGCCCGCGCCCGCGGAACCGGAGGGCACGCCGGTCGACTTCGAGAACGAGCGGGTGCTGGCGGAGCGGTTCCCCAGGCTGTGGGAGCGGTTCAAGGACTGAGCCGACCGCCGACCGCCGATCCCGCTCAGGCCACGGCCCGCCTGCGGCCCGGGTCCGAGGGGATGTACGCCTGCGCCTGATCGGCCCTCACCGCGTGGTGCATCGGCGCCTTGTTGGCCTGGTCCAGCGCGGATGCCGTGACGGCGGCCGGCCCCAGGACGACGGTCGCGACGGCGCAGACGACCGTCCAGACCCGCTTGTTGCTGTGACCGATGCTGTTGCTGCTGCTGCTCATGATCCCCACCTCCGGTCAGTACGTGTCCATGACCCGTGTCCATGACGCGTGTCCATGACGATAGGGAGGCTGTCTCGGGGACATCCTTGAGCGGGCTACGAGAAACCTGTGAGGGTCTTTCGGGAAGGTTCACTCTCCGTCTCTTGACCCGTTGCGTGATCTCCGGCTTACGGTGGCCGCCCCGAACAGGAGCATCCAGCCCATGACCAGCCCGTATGTACGGGAGATCACACGCGAGGACCATCTGGCCCATCTGCGGCTGTACCCCGACGCGAGCCATCTCCAGATCCCCGAGTGGGGCGATGTGAAGCCCGACTGGCGGGCGGAGAGCGTCGGCTGGTTCGAGGACGGTCCCGCCGGGGAGGTCCTGATCGCGTCCGCGCTCGTCCTGTACCGCCCGCTGCCCGGCACCCGGCGCTGTCTCGCCTACGTCCCGGACGGGCCGGGGATCGACTGGCAGGCCCCGCGGGTGGACCGCTGGCTGGACGCCCTGGTCGCCCATGTGGAGCGTCGCGGGGCGTTCTCGCTGCGGATCGGGCCGCCCGTCGTCGTACGGCACTGGGAGGCGGACACCGTCGCGGCGGGGGTCGCCGACCCCGACGTACGCAGTCTGCACGACCTGCCCGCGGACGACATCGACGGGCGCGCGCTGGACCTCGCGGAGCGGCTGGGGCGGCTCGGGTGGCGGCGCTGCGCGGACGGCAACGGCAGCGGTTTCGGCCTCGGTCAGCCGCGCTACGGCTGCCAGGTGCCGCTGGTGGGCCGCTCGATGGACGACCTGCGCGACGCCCTCGCACCGCGCTGGGAGCAGTCGCTGCGCATCGCCGAGCGGGCGGGGGTCCTCGCATCCTGGGGCACGGCCGCCGACCTTCCCGAGTTCTACCGGCTGTACACCGCGACCGCCGAGCGCGACGGCTTCCGGGCCCGGCCCCTGGTCTACTTCCAGCGCATGTGGGCGGCCCTCAACGCCGTCGACAGCGACCGGGTGCGGGTCTACCTCGCCGAGTACGACGGTGAGGTGCTCTCCGCCGCACTCATGATCAGCGTCGGCTCCCGCGTCTGGCACTCCTACGCCGCGTCCGGACGCCGGGGCCGGGAACTGCGGCCCAGCAGCGCGCTGTTGTGGCGGATGCTGGGGGACGCCCGGCAGGTGGGCGCACACACATACGACCTACGCGCCATCACCCCCACCCTCACGGAGGACAAACTGCTCGGCCGACTCCTGTTCAAGACGGGGGCGGGCGGCCGGGCGGTGGAGTACCTCGGGGAGTGGGAACGTCCGGTGGGCACCCAGGGGAAGGCGCTGCAGCGGGCGGTGGGGGTCTATTTGGGGCGCAGGTGAGGGCGGGCGGATGCAGCCGAGCGCCCTGAGGTGCGCTCAGCGCCTGCCCTGGAGTCGCGCGGCCGTTTCCCTGATCTCCGGGAGGCGGGCGGTGAGGGCCGCGCCGGGGCAGCTCGTCATGTAGCCCTCGTTGTGGCCGGCGATGGCCGGGAGCGTGGTGGTGGTGCCGGCGGAGTAGCGGCTGAGGCTGTTGCTGGAGGTCAGCCGGGCATTCGCGCGGGGGTCCGTCTGGGAGAGGCCCAGCTTCCACGCGGCGATGGCGGCGATGGCGTCGGTCATGGCCTTGGGGACGGGTACGCCGGCCGTGAAGGTGCCGATGGCGGCAATGCCGGTGGTGCGGTGGTTGAAGCCCTGGGTGTGGGCGCCGGTGACGGCCCGGTCGACGCCGCCCGCACGGCCCTCGTAGATCCTGCCGCACCGGTCGACGAGGAAGTTGTAGCCGATGTCGTCCCAGTCCCGGGAACCGGTCTGGCCCGCGTACACGTACCGGATGATGCGGGGCGTGTCGGCGCAGTCGTATCCGTTGGGCGAGTCGGTGTGGTGGACGAACACGGCGACGACCTTGTCGTCGTACCGCGGAGGCGGCTGAGCCCGTCGGGCGTCCCCGTCCAGCCAGGCCGCCCTCGGCACGATCTCCGGCCGAGCCGCCTTGTAGGCCCCCACGGGCCGAGCCGCAACAGGCCGCTCCTCCTCGGCAACACTCCGCTCGACGCCGCGTGCGCAGACCATGAGCGCGAGGGCGGCGGCGAGGCCGGGAACGCAGGCGAGCACCACCACCAGCACACCCGAGACCCTGGCCCCGTCAGGGGTACGCCACCAGTCCGGCGCCTGCCACCCCATAAGAGACCGCAACGGTCCCCGCCCCGGCCCATCGTCTCGACCTTGCACCCCGGTCCGGCGGTGCACCCCGGCTCGGCCGTGGGTCCCGGTTCGAAGCGGCCGCCGGATCGGAGCCCACCGCTCGGCCCGCAGCTGCCGGCGGGCGTGGGATGAGGGCTGGTCTTGGGCCGGCCTCTCGCTCTCGGGTAGCCGCTGGCCCTCCCGCGGCTGCGGATCATCCGGCGTACGCCGATCCCGAGCCGACCGCTGAGCACCGGCCGACCTCTCCGTCTCCGCCTGGGACGGCCTCCGCGCATCCGCCGCAGCCCGCTCGGCGCCAGCCCGCGCACTCCCCGCAGGCTCGCTCCGCGTAACCGCCGAATCCCCCGCCGCCTCGGCCCGTAAAGCCGTTACCGCCTCAGGCCGCCCAGCCCGCGTCGCCTCAGCCCGCGCACCCCCACCGGCCTCGCCCCCACCCCCGTCCCGCGCAGACCGCCCCACCCCCGGTATCCGCGCAGCCCAACGTATTCGTACGGCGCGAGGTCTTCGTCTCCCCCGTGTTCTCCGGAAGACCCTTCGGGTGACCCGTCGGAAGACAGACATGGTCCTACTGTCCGACGGATCCCGTCCGCCCGCGATGTGTGGTGTCACACGCAGTGGAACCATCGTCCCGGTCCGGGGCGTTTCTCCAGGTGTACGCGGCGTGGCCGGTTCCGGGCGGCGCGTGCGTGTGTGCTGATCAACGGGGGCTTTCCGCGCGTACTAAGAGGTCCTAGGGAAAGGCGGCTCTGTGGACCTGCTCGACATCCTGCTGTTGCTGGTGATCCTGGCCTACGCGGCGTCCGGCTACCGTCGCGGCCTGGTGGCCGGCTGCGTCTCGCTGGCCGGTTTCGTGGGCGGCGCGGCGATCGGCGTATGGATCCTGCCGTGGACGATGGACCTGGTCACGCCGGGTACGACGCAGGCGACCGTGACCGCCGTGCTCACGGTGCTGGTCCCGGCCGTGGCAGGGCACGAGCTGGCGGGCCGGCTGGCGCTGCGGCTGCGCAGGGAGCTGGACCGGGGCCCGCTCAGGGTCGCCGACGGCGTCGGCGGGGCCGTGGCCAACTCGGTGGCCGTGCTGATCGTGGCCTGGGTCGCGGCCAGCGTCCTCGCCGCGTCCTCCTCCCCGCTGCTCACCTCCGCGATCCGCGACTCCCGCCTGCTCGGCACCGTCCAGGACGCCATGCCGGACACGACTCCCGCCTGGTTCTCGCGAGCCACCTCCGCACTCACCGAGGCGGGCTTCCCGCAGGTCTTCAACCCGTTCGAGAACGAGTCGACGGCAGAGGTCGCCAAGCCCTCCGGCGACAGCGTCACGTCCGCCGCGACGAACGCCGCCAAGCTCAGCACCGTCAAGATCGAGGGCGTCGCGGGCACCCAGGGCCGCGAAGGCAGCGGCTTCGTCTACGCCCCGGAGCACGTGATGACCAACGCCCACGTGGTGGCCGGCATCGACGAGCCCGGCGTCCGCGTCGGCGGCGTCGGACGGTCGTACGAGTCCCGGGTGGTGCTCTTCGACCCGGAGCGGGACGTGGCCGTGCTGTACGTCCCCGAACTGCGCGCCCCCGTCCTGCGGTTCGACGACGACGCCACCCGCGGCGACTCGGCCGTCGTGGCGGGCTATCCGGAGGACGGCGACCTGAACCTCCAGGCGGCGACGGTCGCGAACCGAGTGCGGGCGACGGGCCAGAACATCTACAACGACGGCACCGTCACCCGCGAGATCTACTCGATCCGCTCCACCGTCCGCCCCGGCAACTCCGGCGGCCCGCTGCTGACCACCGACGGCAAGGTGTTCGGCGTGGTCTTCGCCCGCTCCACCTCCGACGACGAGACCGGCTACGTCCTGACGGCGGCCGAGGTCGCCGCCGACGCCAGGCGCGCGGCGAGCGCGACGGACCCCGTGGACACAGGGGACCTCGTCACTTCGTGAGGCACCTCGTGAGGCAACTCGTGAAGCACCTCGGCAGAACGCACTGCTCGCCGACCCTCACAGCCCCCGCCCCATGATCACGTCATCCACGAACTGCCCCGCCAGATAGAACTCCCCCGGCAGCACGCCCTCGACCACGAACCCCTCGGACTCGTACAGCCTGCGCGCCGGCGTGTTGTGCCCGAGGACGCGCAGCGTCAGTCGCCGCGCTCCCCTGCGTCGGGCCTCCTCCACGACCGCGCGGATCAGCGCCCGGCCCACACCGCGGCCACGGGCCTCGTCGGCGACGGCGAAGCCCTGGATCTGGCGGACGTGCGCGTTGGCGGCCAGCGGAGTGGAGAAACCGAGGCGGACATAGCCGACGATACGGCGGTCGAGTTCGGCGACGAGATGGTCACCGGGGGCATGGCGCTCGTCGAAGAACGGCGAGTAGGGCGGCACCGGTTGCGGTGCGACCGCGTGCAGATGCGACCAGGTGCTGCGGTCCAGGAGGGACAGCTCCTCCTCGTCGTCGGGCAGGGCTGTGCGTATGTACGGCGACTGGTGGTGCGCGGTCATGAGCGCCACCCTACGTCCGGGGGAAGGTATGCCAACCAGGGTTTTATGTGGTCACGGGCAGGATGGAACTCATGGAACATTCAAGGATCGCGGTGGCCGGAGCCTCCGGCCTCATCGGCGGCGCCCTGGTGCGCTCCCTGGTCGCGGACGGGCACGAGGTGGTGCGGCTGGTGCGCCGTGCGCCCCGGTCCAGGGACGAGGTGCGGTGGGATCCCGAGGGCAAGTCCGTGGACGCGGCGGGGCTGGCCGGGTGCGCGGCCGTGGTCAACCTGGCCGGGGCGAACGTGGGTTCGCGCCGCTGGACGGAGGCGTACAAGGCGCAGCTGCGGTCCGGGCGGGTGCTGGGCACGACGGCGCTCGCCGAGGCGATGGCGTCGCTCGCGCCCGACGAGCGGCCTCGGGTCTTCGTCAACGGCAGCGCGATCGGCTACTACGGCGAGACCGGCGAGCGCGCGGTCGACGAGAGTGCCCCGGCCGGGGAGGGCTTCCTGCCCTCGATGTGCGTCGAGTGGGAGGCCGCGGCGGCCCCGGCCCAGGAGTCGGGCGTACGGACGGTGTTCCCGCGCACGGGGTTGGTGGTGGCCCGCGAGGGCGGGGCCTGGGGACGGCTGTTCCCGCTGTTCAAGGCGGGGCTCGGCGGGCGGATGGGCGACGGGCGGCAGTACTGGTCGTTCGTCTCGCTGCATGACGAGGTGGCCGCGATCCGGCATCTCATGGACACCGACGGGCTGTCGGGGCCGTTCAACGTGACCGCGCCGCAGCCGCTGACGAACCGTGAGATCACCGAGGCCATGGGCCGCGTGCTGCGCCGGCCGACGCTGTTCGCGGTGCCCGCACCCGTGCTGCGGACCGTGCTCGGCGAGATGGCGGGGGATGTGCTGGGCAGTCAGCGGGTGCTGCCGAAGCGGTTGCTGGAGTCGGGGTTCACCTTCGCGTTCCCGGAGATCGAGGGGGCGATCCGGGCGGCCGCCGGGTAGCGACCCGTCACGCGCGGCGTTCGTATGCGACCGCCGTGCGACCGTGCTCTGTCGATGCGCGACTGTTCCTGACCGATCACAGCCCTAACCTCGTGCCGAACTCGGGTATCCCCGGAGCCTGTTGGGGGCATCACGTCTCCACCGGCCGCGCAACCTCGAGGAGGGGCACGTGCTTGAGCCCGCGTACCAGGCGGACGTCGTCATCGTGGGAGCCGGGGTCGCCGGACTCTCCGCGGCACATCGCCTGACCAGCGCAGGAGTAACCACCGCAGTCCTGGAGGCCGCCCCTTGTCCGGGCGGCCGCATGTCGACCGAGAAGGTCGACGGGTTCCGACTCGACCGGATCGGGCAACTCCTGTCGACGTCTTACCCGGAACTACGTCTGACCCCAGGACTCGACGCACTCGCGCTGCGCCCGTTCGCCCCGGGCGTGCTGCTGCACAGCGACGGACGCCGGCAGCGCGCGGGCGCGGTGCCGAGCGCGATGGGCGCAAGGCGCGCAAGGGGCGCACTGCACGCGGTGCGCGCCCTGGCGAGCGCCCCTCGGGCGGCGTCCGGACGAGGTGTGCCGGGGACCGTACCGAGGGTGCGGGCGGGTGCCCCCCTCGGTACCGCCGTCGACCAGGCCCGGCTCGGCGCCGCGCTCGCCCGGCTCGCCTCCTCGCCCGTCGAACGGCTGCTGGCCCGCCCCGAGTTGCCGGCCGCGCAGGCCCTCGCGGAGCGCGGCGTTCCCGCCCGCACGGTCGACGGCTTCCTGCGCCCCCTGCTGGCCGCACTCCTCTGCGACCCCGAGCTGACGACGTCCAGCCGGTGCGCGGACCTCGCGCTGCGCGCCTTCGCGAGCGGGCGGCTGTGCGTGCCCGAGGGCGGCGCCGAGGCCCTCCC
The DNA here is from genome assembly GCF_045039535.1 of Streptomyces sp. NBC_01092. Classification (NCBI taxonomy): domain Bacteria; kingdom Bacillati; phylum Actinomycetota; class Actinomycetes; order Kitasatosporales; family Streptomycetaceae; genus Streptomyces; species Streptomyces sp. NBC_01092. Next base: position 3,138,196 of record NZ_CP108659.1, read on the forward strand.
GGAGCTGCTCGCACGGGCGCTGCCGCCGGGCACGGTGCACACCGGGGTGCGGGTCACGTCGATCGCCACGACGTCCGTGACCACCGCCGAGCACGGCGAGATACGGTGCCGTGCCGTCCTGCTGGCGACGGACGCACGGACCGCCGCCGAACTCCTGCCGGGCCTGCGCGTACCCGACTTCCACCCGGTGACGGTCGTCCACCACACGACGGACGAGCCGCCGACAACCGGCGCCTCCCTCCTGCTGGACGCCGACCGGGGCGGCCCGGTGGCGCACACGGCGGTGATCAGCCAGGTCGACCCGAGCCGCGCACCGGAAGGCCGGGCCCTCATCTCCTCAACGGTCCTGGGCACCCCGCCCCCCGACATCGACACGGCCGTACGGATGCACCTCTCCCGCCTCTACGGCACCTCCACGGCCCGCTGGGAGACGCTCGCGGTGCAGCACACCCCGGAGGCCGTCCCGGCCATGCGCCCACCCCACGACCTGCGCCGTCCGGTACGCCTCCTGGCGGGCCTGTACGTCTGCGGCGACCACCGCGACACCAGCACGGTCCAGGGAGCCCTCCACTCGGCCCACCGAGCGTCAGCGGCGATCCTGACGGACCTGGGAGCCGCGGGCTCACTGCACAGGGCGGAACCGTTACGAGCGGCGGCCTGAAAACGCCGGGCAACCCCCGCGCCCCTTCAGGGGCGCGGGGCTGTGTCAATATGCGGCTCCGCCGCGTGGGCGCGACCAGCCACGACGAAGCCGCGGATGGCAGAACACCGCTCGGAGTCACGGCGAGACCCCTACCCGAAAGCCGCGACCTTGTCGCGATACCCCCGCACAGGCGCCGCATCCCGATACGGCTCCAACCGCCGCTCGAAGTCCCGGACATACTCGACCGCCCGCACCGACCGCATCTCCGCGGCAGCGCCCGCGGCCTCCGCACCGAGCGCACACGCCTGATCGAGTTCACCCAGACCGAGCCGGGCAGTGGCAAGCACAACGCGGCAGAACAGTCGGCTACGGGCATACGCGGGCGCACGCAACTGCAGCGAGCGCTCGGCATGCTGCGCCGCCGCACGGAACTGCTGCAGATCCCGGTGACAGTGCCCGAACTCGTCGGCGAGCTGCGCCTCGTCGAAGAAGCGCGCCCAGTACGGGACGTCGTCGCCGGGCCGGGCCGCTTCGAGGGCGCGCTCGGCCCGCACCAGCGAGGCCGTGCACGCACGTACCTCGCCCAGGACCCCGTGCCCACGCGCCTCGCATGCGTGCAGCAGGGCCTGGACGACCGCCGGCGCGCTCGTGCCCACGCCCTGCTGGGCCACCCGCGCCAGCTGGACGGCCTCACGGCCGTGCCCGAGGTAGACGGCCTGGCAGCTCATCGTGACGAGGACGTAGGAGCCGTACGGCCGGTCCCCGGCGGCCTGTGCGAGGCGCAGCGACTGCACGAAGTAGCGCTGTGCGAGCCCGTGCGCCGCGATGTCGTACGACGTCCAGCCCGCGAGCCTGGTCAGGTCGGCGGCGGCCGCGAACAGGCGCCGGCCGGTCTGCTCGCCGTAGGTGCCGCGCAGCATCGGCTCGCACTCGTGCTCCAGGTAGCGGACGAGTGCCTGGCGGGCGTGGCCGCCGCCGTACATGTCGTCGAGGGAGCGGAACAGCTCGCCGACCGAGCGCAGCGCGGAGATGTCGCCGCCGGTGACCTTCTGGCCGGGTCCGCGCTCGGCCTGGGTGCGCTGGCGGGGCACAGCTGCCGGCCGGCCCTGGGCCGGGATGCGGGCGAGCGGCTCGCCGCGGGCGACCTTCTCGTCGGCGCGCCCGATGAGCCAGTCCCGGCTGGGCACGACGAGTCCGGCGGGGGTGAAGGCGATCTTGCGCAGTTCGGCATGGCTGCCGGAGTCCTTGCGCCACAGGCCGCTGACGATGTCGACGGCCTCCTCGGGGGTCGCGGCGAACTCCAGCCCCGCGTACACGGGCGCGCACGCGTCGAGGCCCAGGTCCTGGGCGGTGAGCCTGCGGCCCAGGCGACGGGTGAAGACCTCGGCGATGAGGGCCGGGGTCGTGCCGCGCGGCTGCTGTCCGCGCAGCCAGCGAGTGACCGATGTCTTGTCGTATCTGAGATCAAGCCCGTGTTCGAGGCCGAGCTGGTCCACCCGGCGGGCGAGACCCGCGTTGGAGAATCCCGCTTCTGCAATGAGCGCGGCGAGCTGGCGGTTGGGAGTGCGCTGCGCGGGTCGTTCCGTCATCTGCGGTGCGGTCTCCTGCCTTTCGGGCCTCGAAGAGCCATACGGCCATCGAGTGCCCGGATTGCCGGTGAGCAGCCATTTTGGCCTCTCGAACGGCGCGAATGTAGCGGAGAGTAAGCAGCCGATCGCACATTCCGGCACCCATTCATCCGATCGTGTGAGGATTGCCCTACCGGGCTGACGCGGGCCACGGGGTCGTACTCGAACGGGCCGGTCGTACAGTGGCGTAGGCACTCTTTGTGCCTTACGACGTTCTGGGCTCTTCCAGGGAGGCGCTTGCCGTGAGTGAGTTGCGGTTCGTCCGCGTGGGATTCGGCGCGGATGCCGTCGAGTACCAGCAGGCGTGGGACGAGCAGCGCCGGGTGCACGCGGCGCGGTTCGAGGACGCGATCCCCGACACGGTCCTGCTGCTCGAACACCCGCCGGTGTATACGGCCGGCCGGCGCACGGCGGTCAACGAGCGGCCCCTGGACGGCACGCCGGTCATCGACGTGGACCGCGGCGGCAAGATCACCTGGCACGGCCCGGGCCAGCTGGTCGGCTACCCGATCCAGAAGCTCCCGCGCCCGGTGGACGTCGTGGCGCACGTACGGCGGCTGGAGGAGGCCCTGATCCGCACCTGTGCGGAGTTCGGTCTGGAGACGACCCGTATCGAGGGCCGCAGCGGCGTGTGGGTCCTCGGGGACCCGGTCGAGCAGCGCCCCGCAATCGGCGGTCTTGCCCTGGACTTCGACCCCCGGCTCACCGACGAGGAGTTCGACCCGCGGCTGAACGGCCCCGAGTACGCGCCTTCGAACGCCGGCCAGCGGCGCGAGGACCGCAAGATCGCGGCGATCGGGATCCGGGTCGCCAAGGGCGTGACCATGCACGGCTTCGCGCTGAACGTGAACCCGGACAACAAGTGGTTCGACCGGATCATCCCGTGCGGGATCCGGGACGCGGGAGTCGCCTCACTGGCCGCCGAGCTCGGCCGGGACGTCACGATCGACGAGGTGCTGCCGGTCATCGAGCGGCACCTGACGGACGTACTGGAGAACGCCGAGCTGAAGCCGCGGGAGATCGAGCGGGAACCGGCGGCATAAACGAGCCCGTGGAGGGGCTGACACCCACGCAGGCATTCAAATCCACGGGCGTACCCTTGAGGGCGCCGAAGAATCAATCGCTAGGGAGCCGGTCGTGTCCGCAGTCTCACCCGACGGACGCAAGATGCTGCGCCTGGAGGTCCGCAACGCCCAGACCCCCATCGAGCGCAAGCCCGAGTGGATCAAGACCCGGGCGAAAATGGGCCCCGAGTACACGAAGATGCAGAGCCTCGTGAAGAGCGAGGGCCTGCACACGGTCTGCCAGGAAGCCGGCTGCCCTAACATCTACGAGTGCTGGGAGGACCGCGAGGCGACCTTCCTCATCGGCGGCGACCAGTGCACCCGGCGCTGCGACTTCTGCCAGATCGACACCGGCAAGCCCGAGGCGCTCGACCGCGACGAGCCGCGCCGCGTCGGCGAGTCCGTGGTCACCATGGACCTGAACTACGCCACCATCACCGGCGTCGCCCGCGACGACCTGGAGGACGGCGGCGCCTGGCTGTACGCCGAGACCGTGCGCCAGATCCACGAGCAGACCGCCTCCCGCGAGGCCGGCCGCACCAAGGTCGAGCTGCTCGCCCCCGACTTCAACGCCGTCCCGGAGCTGCTCCAGGAGGTCTTCGCCTCCCGCCCCGAGGTCTTCGCGCACAACGTCGAGACGGTGCCCCGGATCTTCAAGCGGATCCGCCCCGGCTTCCGCTACGAGCGCTCCCTGAAGGTCATCACCGAGGCCCGCGACTACGGCCTGGTCACCAAGTCCAACCTGATCCTCGGCATGGGCGAGACCCGCGAGGAGATCAGCGAGGCGCTCCAGCAGCTGCACGACGCGGGCTGCGAGCTGGTCACCATCACGCAGTACCTGCGCCCGAGCGTGCGCCACCACCCCGTGGAGCGCTGGGTCAAGCCGCACGAGTTCGTGGAGCTGAAGGAGGAGGCCGAGCAGATCGGCTTCTCCGGCGTGATGTCCGGTCCGCTGGTGCGGTCCTCCTACCGCGCGGGCCGGCTGTACCAGATGGCCGTCGAGAAGCGCGGTTCCTACGTCGCTTCTCAGGCCGTCTGATGGCACGGAGTGCCACTCGGCGCATGTGAATCTGCGCACAAGCAACTGCCCCTCGGCGGAAGCCGATTGACGCGGTCCTGGACGTCCCCGCAGATAGGGACGTCATCAGGGCCGCGTCAAGGTTTTCGGACGGCGTATTAAGGCTTCATTGGTGTTTGACCGGTCGGTCACGCCCTGGTAACACCAATCAGTGACGCTGGTTGTACACCCCGTGCACCACTCACCAAAGCCGCCATCCCGAGGGGGGACCTCCACCATGCAGGCCGCGCCCGTTCGCGCCACCGCCATCCCGTCGTTCACGACTGCACTGCGTGCCGTCGAATCGCTGCTCATGAGCAGCGGCCAGCGCACCGCCCGTCGCAACGCCTGGACCTCCGTCCTGGAGGACCGTCGCCGCGCCAAGGACCGGGTCGAGGCGCAGCGCGTCCTGGACCAGGCCGTCGCACCCCGCCCCTGAAGCGTCCCCGGAGTCCTTCCTCCCGTCCCGTAGGGGGCTGCGCCCGACACTGCCGTCGTCGGCGCTTGTGGGGCCACGTAGACTTCGTGGCATGGCGAGGAAGGAACCTGCAGCGGACGCTGCGAATCCCGGGCGACTGAAGCAGATCGCTCTGACCTACAAGATGACCCGCAGGGCCGACAAGAAGATCGGTCTTGTACTCGCGGCAGTCGGAATCGTCACCTTCGGTGTCTTCCTCGCGATCGGTTTCTTGATCGGTCACCCCATCTATCTCGGCATCCTGGGCCTGCTGCTCGCCTTCCTCGCGTCGGCGATCGTGTTCGGGCGCCGGGCCGAGCGGGCGGCCTTCGGGCAGATGGAGGGCCAGCCGGGCGCTGCCGCGGCCGTGCTGGACAACATCGGCCGAGGCTGGACGACGACGCCCGCGGTGGCGATGAACCGCAGCCAGGACGTGGTCCACCGGGCCGTCGGCAAGGCCGGCATCGTCCTGGTCGCCGAGGGCAACCCGAACCGGGTGAAGACCCTGCTGGCCGCCGAGAAGAAGAAGATGAACCGCATCGTGGCGGACGTGCCGGTGCACGACATCCTCGTCGGCACGGGCGAGGGCCAGGTGGAGCTGAAGAAGGTGCGCACCACCATGCTGAAGCTCCCCCGCGTGCTGACCGGCCCCCAGGTGACCGCCACCAACGACCGGCTGCGGGCCATGGGTGACCTGATGAGCAACATGCCGATGCCCAAGGGCCCGATGCCCAAGGGCATGAAGTTGCCGAAGGGCGGGCCGAAGGCCCGCTGACTCCCCTCGTACGAGAAAGGGGGCGCCCGGTTCAACCGGGCGCCCCCTTCGTTCGTCGTACGTCCGTCAGACGCGCACTTCCACGGTCCGGGCCAGCCGGTCGTGCAGGCCGCGGCCGTCGCGGTCCCAGATCAGGGCCGGGACGGCGACGCACAGCAGGGCCGTGCGCACCAGGGCGCGCAGCGGGTTGACCGTGCCGGTGTCCAGGGAGACCACGCGCAGGCCGAAGAGGCGCTTGCCCGGGGTGAAGCCGACCGTGCCGACGGTCAGCAGGCTCATGACGAAGAACAGGAGCAGGGCCCAGTTGCTGGTCGCCTGGCCGTAGCCGTCGGTGATGAGACCGTATGCGATCAAGATGCTGAGGCCCCAGTCGACGGCGAGTGCTCCGAGCCGCCGTCCCGGGCGGGCGATGGAACCCGGACCCTCCTCCGGAAGGCCGAGCTGCTGACCCCGGTATCCGAAGTCGACACCCGCGTCCTCGGCGGCCGCGCGGGGGCCCGAGAGCCAGGATCCGATTGCTTGCCTCTTGTCCACGCGACCACGGTACTGTGCCCGTTTTTGGATGTGGACAGGAGGGGTGAGGTGTGGGATGTCCGGTTAACGTGTGCGAAACAAACGGGTCACGCCCGAGAAATCACCCGTCCCTAGGGTCGAGGTCAGCGTGTGCCACCGCACTGGCCGCACGAACGAACTACCACCCCGGCACGACGGGTCGGGAGTAGGAGGAGCTGGATGTTCCAGAACGCCGACGAGGCCAAGAAGTACATCGCGGACGAGGACGTCAAGTTCATCGACGTCCGGTTCTGCGACCTGCCGGGCGTGATGCAGCACTTCACGATCCCTGCCACGGCCTTCGACCCGGCCGAGGAGCTCGCGTTCGACGGCTCCTCGATCCGCGGCTTCCAGGCCATCCACGAGTCCGACATGGCGCTGCGTGCCGACCTTTCCACCGCGCGCGTCGACCCGTTCCGTCGCGACAAGACCGTCAACATCAACTTCTTCATCCACGACCCGATCACGGGCGAGCAGTACTCCCGTGACCCGCGGAACGTGGCGAAGAAGGCCGAGGCCTACCTCGCCTCCACCGGTATCGCCGACACCGCGTACTTCGGCCCCGAGGCCGAGTTCTACGTCTTCGACAGCGTGCGCTTCAAGACCGCCGAGAACGAGGCGTACTACCACATCGACTCCGAGGCGGGTGCCTGGAACACGGGCGCGCTGGAGGACAACCGCGGTTACAAGGTCCGCTACAAGGGCGGTTACTTCCCGACCCCGCCGGTCGACCACTTCGCCGACCTGCGTGCGGAGATCTCCCTGGAGCTGGCCGCGTCCGGCCTCCAGGTCGAGCGCCAGCACCACGAGGTGGGCACCGCCGGCCAGGCCGAGATCAACTACAAGTTCAACACGCTGCTCGCCGCGGCCGACGACCTCCAGCTCTTCAAGTACATCGTGAAGAACGTCGCCTGGCGCAACGGCAAGACCGCGACCTTCATGCCGAAGCCGATCTTCGGTGACAACGGCTCGGGCATGCACATCCACTCGTCGCTGTGGTCGGGCGGCTCCCCGCTCTTCTACGACGAGGCCGGTTACGCGGGCCTGTCGGACACCGCCCGCTTCTACATCGGCGGCATCCTCAAGCACGCCCCGTCGCTGCTCGCCTTCACCAACCCGACGGTGAACTCCTACCACCGTCTGGTGCCGGGCTTCGAGGCGCCGATCAACCTGGTGTACTCGCAGCGCAACCGCTCGGCCGCGATGCGTATCCCGATCACGGGTTCGAACCCGAAGGCCAAGCGCGTCGAGTTCCGCGCGCCCGACTCCTCCGGCAACCCGTACCTGGCCTTCTCGGCCCTGCTGCTGGCGGGCCTGGACGGCATCAAGAACAAGATCGAGCCGGCCGAGCCGATCGACAAGGACCTCTACGAGCTGGCTCCCGAGGAGCACGCGGGCGTCGCGCAGGTCCCGACCTCGCTCCCGGCCGTCCTGGACCGTCTGGAGTCGGACCACGAGTTCCTCCTCCAGGGCGACGTCTTCACGCCGGACCTGATCGAGACGTGGATCGACTTCAAGCGCGCGAACGAGATCGCCCCGCTGCAGCTGCGTCCGCACCCGCACGAGTTCGAGCTGTACTTCGACGTGTGATCGGCGCCTGACCGAGACATCGCGCCCGCGCCCCCGCTGTCGTACCGACAGCGGGGGCGCGGGCGTATGTTCTATTCTGCCCCTGACACGACACGGGGGTGTACCGGGATGCCGGAGCGTGAACAGGACGACCAGGAGCGCGAGTTCGACCTGAAGTGGGCGGACAACGCCGAGCACAAGGAGCCCTCGGCACGGGCCCGGATGCTCGCCGCCCGCTGGAAGGAGAACCCGCCCGGTCCGGTGCCGTTCCGGGGCGAGCCCGATCATGTGGCACGGCGGCAGCGCCGGTCGGGCTGGGTGTCCACGGCCGTCGTGCTGGGCTGCGTCGCCGGGTTGATCGTCTTGCTGGGCTACATCAACTTCCGCGCGGGCTACTAGACGGTCCGCCGGTCCCGCACTCCACTCCCGGGCCTTTGCGGCCCCTAGGGCCGATCACGACCCGTTCATGGGGGTCACCGGGTGCACACTGGGCAGTGGGACGAGTGCCTGAGTGCGGGGTGGTGCAAGATGCAGAGCCGCTTCCGGAGTGACCGGCGGTTGACCGCGCGTATGGGGGTCACGCTGTTTCTGCTCGGGTTGTTGTATGTGGGCTTCGTCGTCGCGTTGATCGTGCTGCTGAAGTCCTGGGTGCTGGTGGTGGTCGTGGCGGCCGGGCTGCTGGGGGCGCAGTACTGGTTCTCCGACCGGGTCGCGCTGTTCGCGATGCGCGGGCGGGTCGTGGAGCGGGAGGAGTATCCCGAGCTGCACGGGGTCGTCGACCGGCTGTGCACCCTCGCCGACATGCCGAAGCCCGTCGTCGCCGTGTCGGACATGGAGATGCCGAACGCGTTCGCGACCGGGCGCAATCCCGATCACGCCGTGGTCTGTGTGACCACGGGGCTGCTGCGGCGGCTGGAGCCGGACGAGCTGGAGGGTGTGCTCGCGCACGAGCTGTCGCACGTGGCGCACAAGGACGTCGCCGTGATCACCGTCGCGTCGTTCCTCGGGGTGATCGCGGGGCTGATCGTGCGGTTCGCCTTCTACTCGCAGCTGTTCGGCGGCGGGCGCAGGGACCAGAACACCGCCGCGATCTTCGCCATCGTGCTCGGGGTGTCGGCGGCCGTGTACGCGATCAGCTTCCTGCTGATCCGGGCCCTGTCCCGGTACCGCGAGCTGGCCGCCGACCGGGCCGCGGCGCTGCTCACCGGGCGTCCCTCGGCGCTGGCGTCCGCGCTGACCAAGGTCACCGGCGACATCGCCCGCATCCCGTCCAAGGACCTGCGGACGGCGCAGGCCTTCAACGCCTTCTACTTCACGCCGGCGCTGGGCCGTGACCCCGGCATCGCGCAGCTCTTCTCCACCCACCCGAGCCTGGAGCAGCGGATCGACCAGCTGGGGCGGATCTCCGCCGAACTGGGCGAGGCCGCGGCTCCCGGAGGGGCGTGAGATGGGGCTGCTGGACATCCTGCTGGGCCGTACGAAGCCGGTCGTACCCGATCTCGACCGGCTCTTCGGGCTGCCGTCGGCGGCGGTGACGCTGGAGGCGGCGGCCGGGCTCCGGCCGACGGGGAGCGGGGCGGTGTGCTTCGCCACGGTCGAGGGCGCGGCCTTCGAGCAGACGCACCGCGAGGTCCAGGCCCTGCTGGACGCGGACTCCGACCGTGCGGGCAGGCCGGTGCGGCTGACGCGGGACGACTACGGCTACTCGTGGCTGGTCTCCGAGCGCTCGCCCGATCAGCTGCCGGAGCTGGTCAACGATCTGCACGCGGTGAACAGCGCGATGGAGGTCAACGGGTTCGGGCCGCAGCTGCTGTGCTCGCTGGTGGGGTTCGAGATCGAGGGGGCCGAGCGGGACGGTCATGGGCGCCGCCTCGCGCTCGTCTACCTCTACAAGCGCGGCACCTTCTACCCCTTCGCGCCGCTGCCCGGCACGGCACAGCGGCGCGACAACCCGCTGGAGCTGCGCGTCAAGGCCGTGCTGGCGAACGACCTGCAGATCGAGCAGGACCTGAGCCGCTGGTTCCCGGTCTGGGGTGCCCCCGGCCTGTGACCGGGGGCACCCCGCCTCGGGTTACCACCAGAGGTGGTCTCACTTGCTCTTCTCGCGCTCCTGACGGCGGGACTCCATGGGGCGCTCGCGGCGGTAGCGGCGCTCCCACTTGGCCTGCATGTCGCGGCGGTCGCGGTAGGCGCGGTAGTCCGAGGGCATCGAGCCTCCGGACGAAGCGCCTCCGCCGGCCCCCGCGCCGGCCCCTCCCCCGGGTCCGCCGCTCGGCGCGGAGGAGCTCCGGCCGTACTGCAGGTAGAGGAAGAGCACAGCGACTGCGAACAGCCAGTAGACGTGGTTTCCGAATCCTAGGATCACCAGGACGACGGTCCCGGACATGACGATGGTGCCCATCACGGGCCTCCGTGGGCGTGGGTCGATTCTGAGCGGTGTGTGCGTGCCCCGACGGGGCGCTGGGGGATGGGCGACCGTCCGTCGGTGCGTAGAGAGTAGCCCCGAGTCCGCAGGGTGACGCCTTCCCTGCGAGAAGCGGCGTGAACAGCTCCGTTACGCATGTCCAGGGTAGGGAGGCGGTCACTCGGTGTGCATCTCCTTTTCCGGGGGCGGGAGTTCGGCCGGTGCCCGGTGTGAATGAATGGGGCACATGACCGGGCTCTCCTCCTTCACGCACGCGCACGACGACGAACTGCTCAGCGGGGTGTACGGCGGCGGCGCCGACGGCCCTGGTACGGCCACCGTGGTGCTGCTGCACGGCGCGGGCAACGGCAGCAAGGAGCGGCTGCTCCCGATGCTCGCCGAGTTCGTGTCCCGCGGCTGCCACGGGCTCGCCTTCGACTTCTCGGGGCACGGCGAGAGCACCGGCGAGCTGCGGGAGTTGAGCCTGCGCCGGCGTTTCGAGCAGGCGGTCGCGGTCATCGACGCCCGTGTGGCGGCGGACGGCCCGCTGATCCTCGTCGGGTTCAGCATGAGCGGGCAGACGGTGACGGATCTCGTCGCGCACTACGGGGAGCGCGTGGCGGCGGTGGGGCTGTGCGCGCCTGCCGTGTACGCCGAGGAGGCGTGGGACGTGCCGTTCGGAGAAGGGGACGGACGGTTCAGCGAGATCATCCGCAGGCCGGACGGCTGGCGTGCGGCGCCGGCGCTGGAGGTGCTGCGGGCGTACGCGGGGCGGGCGGTGCTCGCGGTGCCGGAGACGGACGCGATCATCCCGCCGGAGGTGACGGAGGCGGTACAGGACGCCCTGGCCGCGCACGCGCAGTTCACACGGTTCGACGTGCCCGGCGCGGAGCACATGCTGGGGTTGTGGTTCGAGGGGCACGCCGAGGACCGGCGGGACTTCGTGACGGCCGTCCTGGCCGGGCTCGGCGACGGGGGATGGACGGCGACCCGGGCATGGCTGGCCAAGCAGCTTCCGCAGGGGCGCACCGTCGCCGGCACCGCCTTCGCGCGGGGCGGCTGGAGCTCACAGATGCGGCGGCTCACCCTCGACGACGGCACCGGGCTCGCGCTGCGCACCTTCGTGAAGCCCTTCTTCCGCAGGCACGCACCGGGTCTGCTGACCCGGGAGGCGTCGGTCCTCACCCTGCTCGCCGCCGAGGAGAGCGTCCCCGCGCCCGGGTTGATCGCCGTCGACGCCTCCGCCGAGCACTGCGAGCACCCCTCGTTGCTGATGTCCCTGCTGCCGGGCCGGGTGCGGGTGGACGAGGAGAATGAGGAGGCGCTGGACCGGCGCCTGGATCTGCTGGCCGCCCAACTCGCAGCGATCCACCGGGTCGTACCGGACGAGCGCCCGCGCCCGTACCAGGCATGGACGTCCCCGGAGCAGGTGCGCGGGCCCGGCGGCGCGCTGTGGGAGCGGGCCGTGGACGTGATCCGGCGGGAGCCTCCCGCGTACGAGGGGTGCTTTCTGCACCGGGACTTCCACCCGGGGAACGTGCTGTTCAGCGGCGGTGGCGCGGAGCTGCGGATCAGCGGGGTCGTCGACTGGGTGGAGACCTCGTGGGGCCCGGCCGACCTCGACGTCGCCCACTGCTCGACCGCGCTCGCACTGCTGCACGGGCCGGAGCACGGGCTCGGCTTCCGGGAGCGGTACGAGGCGCACGGCGGGCGCCGGCTCGCCGACGGCGGCGACCACCTGTACTGGCGGCTGATCGACGCCCTGGCCTACTCCCCCGACGCCGCGAAGCTGGCGGGCCCGTGGCGTGAGCTGGGCCGGACGGACCTGACGCCCCAGGTGCTGGGCGAACGGCTGACTGCGTACGTGGGCGCGCTGATGGAGTCGTACGGCTGACCACACCACGGAGAGCCGTCGGCCGGACGGCGGTCAGGCGCCGGGTACGGCTCTGACCACGCCCGCCTCGACCGCCGCGCTCAGGGTCGTGTGGTCGCCCGCGTTCTGGTCGGCGTAGGCCAGCGCGAAGTCGGCGACCGCGCGGTCGAAGGTGTCGGCGCCGCCGAGGTAGCCGGCGATGGCGATGCGGTCGCCGGAGCGGGCGTGGGCCCGGGCGAGGGCGGTGCCGCACAGCCGGGCGTAGGCGCACAGGTCGTCCGGGCCCATGCCGGCCACGTCCGCCGAGCCCTTCATGTCGCGCAGCTGGCGCCAGTAGAACGCGCGCCCCTGCGGCCCCGACATCCAGCCCAGGAAGATGTCACCGGCGGCCTGCAGCAGCCGCTGCCCCGCGACGACGCGATGGCCGGGGTGGAGGTACGGCCCGCTCGGCAGATGTTCCTCCAGTACGGACTGCCGGGCCTCCTTGATCTGGAGGAACAGCGGGTCGCCGGCGTCGCGCCCGGCGAGCAGCACGATGAAGCAGCGCAGGCCGACGCTGCCGACGCCGACGACCTTGCGGGCGGCGTCGACGAAGCGGTAGCGGTCCAGGAGCAGCCGGCGCTCCTCGGAGAGCGTCGAGCGGTAGTCGCTGAAGATCTTGCGCAGGGCGGCCATGTCGGAGGTGCCGGCGCGTTCGAGGAGCGGCGGGTCGTGGATGATGCGCCGGCGCCCGTCGACGGTCTCGGTCAGCTTGCCGAACGCGCGCAGGCTGGTGCGGCGGCGTGCGCGGCCGAGGCTGGCCGCGACCCGGTGGTGCCGGCGGGTGGAGCGGACCAGCGGCAACAACTGCTCGGCGTCGATGCGCATGTACCAGACGTCGAGCTCGCCGCGCCGGGCCAGCCCGCGCATCGCGATGCGGTACTCGGCGACGGCCTCCCGGGCCGCGCGGGCGACGTCGGGCTCCCGGTGGCCGTTCTCGCGGGCCGCGACGGCGACCGAGGTGGCGAGCCGTTTGACGTCCCACTCGAAGGGGCCGGGGAACGTCTCGTCGAAGTCGTTGAGGTCGAAGAGCAGGGCCCGCTCCGGCGAGGCGTACAGCCCGAAGTTGAGCAGGTGGGCGTCGCCGCACAGCTGCACGGTGAGGCCGGTGTGCGGGGCGGCGGCGAGGTCGGCGGCCATCACGGCGGCGCCGCCGCGCAGGAAGGCGGACGGGGATCCCGCCATCCGCCCGTACCTGATCGGCAGCAGCTCCGGCAGCCGGTCGCGGCCTTGGCGCTCCAGTATGGCGACGGGGTCGGGCCGGTCGACGGACGGGATCCAGGCGGCGTGCGCGGAACGGGGTGCGCGCTTGCGGGCGGCCTTGCCGCGCAGGAACCGGTCGGCGGGAGTGGTCGGGCTCGTCATGAGACGACGGCCCGGTGTCGGACCGACGTGTGCTGCGACTGTCGTGCGCCGAACATGCCCATCGCACCTCCCGCTGCCACGTGTTCTGTTGGGGAGGAGGTCCGTCACCTCCTGATCGTAGTGAAGACGGCTGGTGACCTGCGCGCATGTCGGGCAGGCGGTTCGGGTGACGGGGCGGCGCGCTCGGGCGGGCCGGGGCCGTTGTCAGTGGGGTCGGGGAAAATGCGGGCAGTGGTGTGCGGGGGATGACGCGCGACGGTGTGACGGGTGGAGGCCGGGATGGGTGACGGGGTGCGGTACATCGGGGTGGCCGAGCGGCGGGCCCGGCTGGGGCTGCGGCACCGGCTGGCCGGGGCGACGCGGGCGCAGGAGCCGGCCGAGGTCGCCGAGTCGCTGGTCGCGCTGCACGGCACCGATCCGGCGACCGTGTACCTGGCCGTGGGCGCACGGCTGGCCGAGCCCGGGAAGACCGTCGCGCAGACCGAGCGGGCGCTGTACGAGGACCGGGCGCTGGTGCGGATGCACGGCATGCGGCACACCGTGTTCGTCTTCCCCACCGAGCTGACCGCCGTGGTGCACGCCTCCACGGGCCTCGCGGTCGCCGCCCGGGAGCGGGCCTCGCTGGTCAAAGCCATGGCCATGGCGGGCGCCCCCGACGCGGCCTGGCTGACGGAGGTCGAGGAGTCGGCGCTGGCCGCGCTGGCCCGGCGCGGGCAGGCGACGGCGGCCGAACTCGCCGCGGACGAACCGCGGTTGCGCGAGCAGTTCGTGTACGCGCCCGGGAAGAGCTACGAGGGCGTGCACACCGTCTCGACGCGGCTGCTGCGGGTGCTGGGCGTCGAGGGCAAGGTCGTGCGCGGCCGGCCGCTGGGCTCCTGGACGTCCTCGCAGTTCCGGTGGGCGGTGGCGCCCGAGCATCCCGAGCTGGATGTGGCCGGGGCGCAGGCGGAGCTGCTGCGGCACTGGCTCGCGGCGTGCGGGCCCGCGACCGAGGCCGACCTGAAGTGGTGGACGGGGTGGCGGGTGACGGAGGTCCGGCGGGCGCTGGCGGCGATCGGGGCGCAGGCCGTGTCCCTGGACGAGGGGACGGGGCACGTCGTCGAGGGCGACGTCGATCCTGTCGCCGGCCCCGCGGAGCCGTGGGCGGCGCTGCTGCCCGGGCTCGACCCCACGGCGATGGGGTGGCAGCAGCGGGACTGGTACCTCGCGCCGGAGCTGCGGCCGTCCCTGTTCGACGGGAGCGGCAACGTGGGCCCGACGGTGTGGTGGAACGGCCGCGTGGTCGGCGGGTGGGCCCAGCGCGGGGACGGCGAGATCGTCTGGCGGCTGCTGGAGGACCTCGGGGGCGCCGAGCGGCATGCAGTGGAGGCGGCCGTCGCGGTGGAGGCGGAGCGGTTGCGGGGGTGGGTCGGGGCGGCCCGGGTGACGCCTCGGTTCCGGACGCCGCTGGAGAAAGAGCTCTCGAAGTGAGGGAAGTTTTCGGTGGGGCCACGCGGACGCCGGGCGCGCTCGACGACGGAGCGCACCCGGCGGCCGGGCCTACCTCGAATACCTCATGAACGCCCGGACCATGTGGCACGTCGTCTCCGACGGCGGGTGGACGCCGATCGTCTCCGCGGCGCTCCTGATCGTCTCGTTGCCCGCCTGGTTCGGCATATGGACGCCCGAGTCGAGGAGCGCTATCGCCAGGCGCATGGCCTTCAGACGGCGGTTGTGGGTGATGTACCACTCGCGAGGGCGGCCCGGCGGCAGCGGCCGCTTCTCCACCGGCGCGTACGGCAGGTCGAGCAGCACCGGGTGCTTGGCGGTGGACTGGGTGGGACGTGGCTTACGGATCGGCTTCGGCTTCAGTGCGGCAGCGGGCACAGGCATCCTCCTGTCGCGGTCAGAGCGCCGGCCGGATGCCCCGGCGACGCTCTCGAACACTGCTTACAGTTTACTGCCCGCCACTGACATCGGGGGAACCCGAGGCACCCCTGAAATCCCCAGGTCAGCAACGGAACTGTCACCGTGTCACACCGGATCCGGCAGGTACGTGAGAGGCGGTAGAGAATTCGAACACCGGGAGCACGGGATACCGTGAGCCGTATGGAGATCTGGATCAATCCGGCCTGTTCCAAGTGCCGTAGCGCCCTCACACTGCTCGACGCCGAGGGCGCCGACTACACCGTCCGCCGCTACCTGGAGGACGTCCCGAGCGAGGACGAGATCCGGGAGGTTCTCGACCGGCTGGGGCTGGAACCGTGGGACATCACCCGGACCCAGGAGGCCGTCGCCAAGGAGCTCGGGCTCAAGGAGTGGGCGCGGGACGACAGTTCACGGGACCGGTGGGTGAAGGCGCTGGCCGAGCACCCGAAGCTGATCCAGCGGCCGATCATCACCGCGGACGACGGCAGCGCCGTCGTCGGGCGCACGGACGAGGCCGTGCAGGACGCCCTGTCCCGCAAGAGCTGAGAGCCCGTCAGATGCAGTGTGACGCACGTTACTTCAGTGACTCCGGCAACCGCTGAGTAACACCGTTCGGTATCTCGTACATAGCGGCGTACGTTCCCCTACCCCCCAGGAGGCGCGCATGTCGCGTAGGAGAACTCTCAGCACGAAGAAGAAGCTCGCCCTGCTGGTCAGTGCGGCGACGGTGGCGGGCGGCGGTGCCTTCGTCATGGCGAGCACCTCGAACGCCTCGCAGACGCCGACGGTCAAGTCCGCCGCGGATTCGACCGTTTGCCAGGGACTGGCCACCGCTCTCGGTAACAACCAGAAGTTCATCGACGGGCAGAAGGCCAGTCCCGACGCCCAGTCCGCGGCCCGGATCGCCAACCGCGAGGCGGTCATCGCGCAGATCAAGGTCCAGCAGGAAGCATCCGGTTGCGTTGCCGGGGAGTCGGCTCAGGACTCCCAGGCCGCACAGCCGAGCGCTCCCGCGGCGGGTGCCGGAAACACGGGTGCCGGGAACGCGGGCAACGAGAACGCGGGGAACACCGGCAACGCGGGGAACGCCGGCGGTGGCGGCGCGGCCTCCGGGCAGCAGGTGTGCAACGGGTCCACCGTCACGCTCTCCGGCGAGGGCGGGGCTCCGGCCGCGTCCAGCAACCAGTTCCCGGCCGGCACCAAGCTGAAGGTCACCAACCTGGACAACAACAAGTCCACGACGGTCGAGGTCACCTCGGTCTCCGGCAGCTGTGCGCTGCTCAACAACGCGGCTTTCGAGCAGGTGCGCGAGCCCGGCAAGTTCCTGATCCGGCGTGCGGTGATCGAGAAGGTGGGGTGAGGTTCGGGGCACCAACCTCGTACGTGTCATGGGCCCTGCCACTCGCGGCCACGAGTGGCAGGGCCCGCGTACGTCGGTGCTCACCACGTGAGTCGCGTTACAGGAACACCAGGTAACACGGGGTTCACATTGGAGCAATGACCGGGAAATCGCCTGTTGACAGGCTCGCGGGCATCAAATGCGGCGCGTGACGTGCCGCAGCGCCGCAGCACCCGCAAGTGCGCCTAGACCCACCCCCGAAGGATGTGGCCCGTGACCTTCAAGGCTGAGTACATCTGGATCGACGGCACCGAGCCGACGGCCAAGCTGCGTTCCAAGACGAAGATCATCACGGGTGAGCCCGCCGGTCTGGACGCGCTGCCGATCTGGGGCTTCGACGGGTCCTCCACGAACCAGGCCGAGGGCCACGCCTCGGACCGTGTCCTCAAGCCGGTCTTCACCTGTCCCGACCCGATCCGCGGTGGCGACGACGTCCTCGTCCTGTGCGAGGTCCTCAACATCGACATGACGCCGCACGAGTCCAACACCCGTGCCGCGCTCACCGAGGTCGCCGAGAAGTTCGCCTCCCAGGAGCCGATCTTCGGTATCGAGCAGGAGTACACGTTCTTCCAGGACGGCTACCCGCTCGGCTTCCCCAAGGGCGGCTTCCCGGCCCCGCAGGGCGGCTACTACTGCGGTGTCGGCGCCGACGAGATCTTCGGCCGTGAGGTCGTCGAGGCGCACCTGGACAACTGCCTCGCGGCGGGTCTCGCCATCTCCGGCATCAACGCCGAGGTCATGCCCGGTCAGTGGGAGTTCCAGGTCGGCCCGGTCTCCCCGCTGGAGGTCTCCGACCACATGTGGGTCGCCCGCTGGCTGCTCTACCGCACCGCGGAGGACTTCGGCGTGGCCGCCACCCTCGACCCGAAGCCGGTCAAGGGCGACTGGAACGGCGCCGGCGCGCACACCAACTTCTCCACCAAGGCGATGCGCGAGGGCTACGACGCGATCATCACCGCCTGCGAGTCGCTCGGCGAGGGCTCCAAGCCGCTCGACCACGTCAAGAACTACGGCGCCGGCATCGACGACCGCCTGACCGGTCTGCACGAGACCGCCCCGTGGAACGAGTACTCCTACGGCGTCTCCAACCGCGGCGCCTCGGTGCGTATCCCGTGGCAGGTCGAGAAGGACGGCAAGGGCTACATCGAGGACCGCCGTCCGAACGCCAACGTCGACCCGTACGTCGTGACGCGGCTGATCGTCGACACCTGCTGCTCCGCGCTGGAGAAGGCCGGCCAGGTCTGATCCGCCCAGGGCTCCTTTGAAGGGGGCGTCCACCGTCACGGTGGGCGCCCCCTTCGCCGTGCGCCTGCCGCGTTGTGCTCGGTGGCGCCGGGCCGTCCACACAGTGGGACGGGGCTGCGGGGAGAGCGATCATCGTCACACCGTTGACCTGGGAAAAACGGCTGGAGGGATGAGACGAAGGGTCCCCTCCCGGGCGGGTGTCTGCTTCAATGGGGGCATGGCCAGCATCCAGAAGTACGCCGCGACAGGTCGCCATGACCTCGAGCCCTTCTGGCCTTCCCGTCAGCACCACGACTTCGACCGGGTGTGTTGCCGCGCGGTGAACGCGCGGGCCCTCTAAAGCCGTCACCCCGGCCTTCGGCCAGCGCGAACGACGTTCCTCTCCCACGACGGACCTCTCGCGCGAAAGAGCTGACCTCTCATGGCGACCACTCGTTCTCTCTCCCCCGCCGCCACGCTCAACTCTCCTTCGTCCAACGGCGCACGGCATCATCTGCGCGCCGTGGACCGGGACGAGGTGATCGACGTCGCGGACCTCCTGCCGCCGGGCGCCACCTGGCTGCCCGCTCCCCAGCACTCCCTGCCCACCCTGCCGGGGCAGCCGCCCATGATCGGCTACCTGGTGCTCGTCCCGGCCGACCGGCAGCCGCCGGTCGCGGCGGCCGTCGAGACCGACGGCGACCCGCTCGTCCGGGTCGACTCCGTGCGGCGCGCCGCCGCGGTCGACGGGCGTGAACTCGACCTCACCTACCTGGAGTTCGAGCTGCTCGCCCACCTGGTGGCCAACCCCCACCGCGTGCACTCCCGCGACCAGCTGGTCACCACGGTGTGGGGCTACGGGCATGTGGGGGACGGCCGTACCGTCGACGTCCACATCGCCCGGCTGCGCCGCAAGCTGGGCACCGAGCACCGGGACACCATCCGGACGGTGCGTCGGGTGGGGTACAAGTACGCCCCGCCGGCCGGGCGCTGACCTCACCCGTTGAAAACCTTCTGCTGACGGCAGAGTCCTGTTCCGTCCCTCACCGGCACCGTGCAGAGTCGACGGCATGAGGCTTCTGATGCTGGGTGGTACGGAGTTCGCGGGGCGGGCCGTCGTGGAGGCGGCCCTCGGGCGCGGCTGGGACGTGACCGTCTTCCACCGGGGGCGGCACGAGCCCCCGGCCGGGGTGCGGTCGCTGCACGGGGACCGCACCTCGCCCGACGGGCTCGCCGCCCTGGAGGCGGGTGAGTGGGACGCCGTCGTGGACACCTGGTCGGCGGCGCCCCGCGCGGTGCTGGACTCGGCGCGGCTGCTGCGGGGCCGCGCCGGGCGGTATGCGTATGTGTCGAGCTGCTCGGTGTACGAGTGGGCGCCGCCCGCCGGGTACACCGAGGACGCGCCGCTGGTCGAGGGCGCCGAGGCCGGTGCGGGGCAGACCGACTACGCACGCGACAAGCGGGGCGGCGAGCTGGCCGCCGTGGAGGCCTTCGGGGCGGAGCACTCGGTGCTCGTGCGGGCGGGGCTGATCCTCGGGCCGTACGAGAATGTCGGCAGGCTGCCCTGGTGGCTGAGCCGGATGGCACGTGGGGGGCCGGTGCTGGCGCCGGGGCCACGGGACCTGCCGCTTCAGTACATCGATGTCCGTGACCTCGCGGAGTGGATCCTCGGTGCCGTGGAGCGGGAGCTCAGCGGGCCGTACACCCTGATCGGGCCGCAGGGGCTCGCCACCATGGGCACCCTGCTCGACGCCTGTGTACGGACCACCGGCTCCGCGGCCGAACTCCGGTGGACCGAGCCCGAGGTGATCCTGGACGCGGGCATCGAGCCGTGGACGCAGCTGCCGGTGTGGGTGCCGCCGGGCACCGACATGCACGACGCTCTGCACAGTGCGGACGTGTCCCGGGCGCTCGCGACCGGGCTGCGCTGCCGGCCCGTCGAGGAGACCGTCGCCGACACCTGGCGGTGGCTCCAGGACATCGGCGGCGCTGCGCCCCTGCGGCCGGACCGGACCTCGAAGGGCCTCGATCCCGAGGTGGAGGCGAAGGTGCTGGCAGCCCAGGGGGGTGTATCTGGCACCACCTCCTGATCCGGGGGTTCGGCCCCGTGACCTCTCCTCCCGCCCTCGGCCAGACTGACGCCATGAGTATCGACACGAAGAGCGACGGCGGGCGGACGAGGGCGCGGGGCATGGGTCTGGCGGCCGTACGGGGGTTGGCGTTGGCTCTGATCTCCCTGCCGGGGGCCGTCCTCTGCTTCGTCCTCTCCCTCGTGTCCCTCGCGCTCATACCGATCGGCGTCGGCATCGTCACGACGCCGTGGGTGTTGACGGGGGTGCGGACGTTCGCCGACTGGCGGCGGGTCCTCGCGGCCGAGTGGGGCGGGGTGCGGATCCCGCCCGCCTACCGGCCGTTGCCGAAGAGCGCCAATCCGTGGACACGCACCTTCGGGATGCTGCGCGACCCGGCGACCTGGCGGGACCTGCTGTGGCTGCCCGTCGACATGACGGCGGGGTTCATCACCGCGCTGCTGCCGGCGGTGCTGCTCTTCTATCCGCTGGAGGGGTTCGCGATCGCGGCGGGGCTGTGGCGGGTCCTGCCCGACGGGTACTGGTACGGCTTCGTACCCGTCACCGGGCAGGCCTCCGCACTCGGCGCCGGTGCCCTGGGCCTCGTCATCCTCTTCTTCGCGCACTTCCTCACCACACCCCTCCTCCAGGCCCACTTCCGGCTGACCGGGGCCGTCCTCGGCTCCAACCAGGGTGAACTGGCCGAGCGGGTGCGGGTGTTGACGGAGACACGGAGGGACGCCGTGGACACCTCGGCCGCCGAACTGCGCCGTATCGAGCGGGATCTGCACGACGGGGCGCAGGCGCGGCTGGTGGCGATGGGCATGGACCTCGGCACGATCGAGATGCTGCTCGACAAGGACCCGGCGAAGGCCAAGCAGCTCGTGGCGCAGGCCCGCCGCTCCTCCGCCGACGCGCTCTCGGAACTGCGCGACCTGGTGCGCGGCATCCACCCGCCCGTCCTCGCCGAGCGCGGACTGGGCGACGCCGTAAGGGCGTTGGCGCTGCGGCTGCCGGTGACGACCGAGGTGACCGTGGAGCTGACCGGGCGGGCCGAGGCGCCCGTGGAGTCGGCGGCGTACTTCGCGGTCAGCGAGGTGCTCACCAACGCCGTCAAGCACGCGGGCGCCGACCGGATCTGGATCGACCTGCACCACACGAACGGCATGCTGCGGATCACCGTCACCGACAACGGCCGGGGCGGCGCGGTGATCGGAGCCGGCTCGGGACTGGCCGGGATCGAGCGGCGACTGGGTACATTCGACGGCGTCCTGGCCGTCAGCTCGCCCGCGGGCGGCCCCACCATGGTCACCATGGAGATTCCTTGCGCGTTGTCCTAGCCGAAGACCTGTTCCTGCTGCGCGACGGGCTCGTCCGGCTCCTTCAGGCCTACGACTTCGAGATCGCGGCGGCCGTCGAGACCGGCCCCGAGCTGTCCCGCGCGCTGGCCGAGCTGGACCCGGACGTCGCCGTCGTCGACGTACGCCTGCCGCCGACCCACACCGACGAGGGCCTGCAGTGCGCGCTGGAGGCCCGGCGCAGGAAGCCCGGGCTGCCGGTGCTGGTGCTCTCGCAGCACGTGGAGCAGCTGTACGCGCGGGAGTTGCTCGCCGACGGCAGCGGCGGGGTCGGGTATCTGCTGAAGGACCGGGTCTTCGACGCGGACCAGTTCGTGGACTCCGTACGGCGGGTCGCGGCGGGCGGGACCGCGATGGACCCGCAGGTGATCCAGCAGCTGCTGAGCCGGCGCGCGGCCGACGACCAGCCGCTGGCCCGGCTCACGCCCCGCGAGACGGAGGTGCTGGAGCTGATGGCGCAGGGGCGGTCGAACGCGGCGATCGCCGAACGCCTCGTCGTCACGGAACGGGCCATCGCCAAACATACGGCCAACATCTTCGCCAAACTGGGCCTGGAGGTGTCGGACGACGACAACCGTCGCGTGCTGGCGGTTCTCGCGTATCTCGACCACGGCCGGTAAAACCGGACGCCTCTATTCACCCGCCGTGCGGGATCAACAACTCCTGGTGTTTTGGGGGCTGTTGAGCACACAGGTTCTCACGAATCTCTCAACAATTTCCGGGGCGGCTGAACACCTCTGGGGCCCCCTGCGTATGAAAGGGAGCCGCTTCACTCCTGTCGGGCGCCTCGATGCCCCGAAAAAGGAAGTCAGAGGAGTTCCATGGGACGCAACATTCGAAAACGCCGTACGCCGCTGGCCACCAAGGCCATAGCCGCATCGGCGGCCCTAGCGCTCGGTGGGGGCGGGCTTGTATGGGCCAACTTCTATGCTTCGGCGCACGAGGACAACTCTGGGTGGAACCAGACGAAGTCCGCGAACGCCCGGGTCGCGACGATCAACTGCCCTGATGTCGGCCAGCAGCTGACGAAGGTGCCGAGGAGCGCGCGCAGGGGTGTCGCCAAGGAGCTGGCGCTGCTGGACAGGCAGGTCACGGATGCCTACAAGCGTCTCGCCGAGACGCGGCAGGCCCAGGCGGGGGACGCCAACTACGTCAGCAACGCCATTCTGAGCCCGCTGAAGTCCAAGCGTGTGGCCACGCTCGACCGGATCGGCATCAACATCAACCGGGCCGGCGGGCAGCGACCGCAGAACCTCGACCAGCTCGCCCAGTGCCAGGGTGTCCCGGCCGAGCAGCCCGAGACCAACGACGGCCAGCAGGACGGCGACCAGAACCAGGACGGCCAGGACCAGAACCAGGACGGTCAGGACCAGAACAACGACGGTCAGGACCAGGGCGGCCAGGACGGCGGCGGACAGGACCAGGGCGGCAACGGCGGGCAGGCCGGCAACGGTCCGTCGGCGGACGACTTCGTGGACATCACACAGGTCCAGGCCAACGCACAGCTGGGCGTCGGCGCGAACGGCCTCCCCGCGAACGGGGACAGCGGTTCGACCGGTAGCTTCACCACGGAATGCGGCACCAACGAGAACGAGAACCGCAACTCGGACAACGTGATCGTCGCTCCCGGTGTCAGCAACGGTGCGCAGCACCAGCACGACTACGTCGGCAACCAGGCCAACAACGCTTTCGCGAGCGACCAGGACCTGGCGAACGGCGACACCACCTGCCAGAACCAGGGTGACGCGTCGTCGTACTTCTGGCCGGTGCTGCGCGTGCAGGACGGTCAGAACGACATCGACGCCAACGCCCCCGGTGGCGGTCAGGACGGCAACGTCGGCACGATCGTCCAGGCCAGCGAGGCACAGCTGAAGTTCGTCGGCAACAAGACGAGCGATGTCGTCGCCATGCCGCAGGCTCTGCGCATCATCACCGGTGACGCCAAGTCCTTCGTGAACGGCAACAACAACGCCAACGCCAACTGGAGCTGCACGGGCTTCGAGGACCAGGTCCAGCTGCACGACAAGCTCCCGATCTGCCCCGAGGGCAGCTCCGTGGTGCGGACGTCGAACTTCCAGAGCTGCTGGGACGGTCAGAACATCGACAGCGCCAACCACCGTACGCACGTGGCGTTCGTCCAGGGCGACGGCACCTGCGCCAACGGTTTCCAGGCGATCCCCCAGCTCCAGGTCCGCCTGGTCTACGACGTCCAGGCTCCGCAGATCCAGGACGGACAGGTCCAGAACGCCTTCGCGGTCGACTCCTTCCCGGACCAGCTGCACAAGGCCATCACCGACCACAACGACTTCATCAACTTCTTCGACGAGAACACGATGAACGAGATGGTCCAGTGCATCAACAGCGGCGAGGACTGCCAGTAGTCCTCACCCAGTAGGAAGCCGGCGGTGGGAATTCCCACCGCCGGCTTTCTTTTGTGCGCGGTTCACGATCAGCTGTGGTGGCCGCCCTTGTTGTGGCTGCCTCCGGGATTCATGTGCGCGGAGCCTTCTTCCATGGTTCCGCCCAGCTTGCTCTGGAGCGCGGTGACCGTCTTCTCCTGGCCGACGGCGACCCATTTGCGGCCGACCAGGTAGTAGCCGCCGTAGTCCTTCGCGCCGCTCAGCCACTCGGCCTGGCCGCGGTCGGTGGCGAAGGTGGCGAGGACGTACTTGTCCTTGCCGGTCTTGCAGATGGCCTGACGGATCTCGTCGGCGTCGGTCTGCATGTTCGGGTCGCACTTGGCCATGGATGCCAGATGCTCCAGGCTGCCGGTCGCCGTCTCGGGCATGTCGGCCGCCTTGTCGCCGCCGGCGCCACATCCGGCCAGCGCGAGCACCGCCACCGCGCCGGTCAGCGCGAGCATCGGTCGGGTCAATGTCATCTGTTCCTCCGGTCCATGCCGCACAGAGCCCCGGCAGGAGCCCTCCTCCCCCATACGGCTGTGGCGTGCGATGCGCTCAAATGGAGACTCTCACAGGCACAGGTGTGCGAGTGTGGGCCGGTGAACCAGGACTGGGAAGACCGCGTGACCGCGGCATGGGCGACCTTCGACTCCTACGCCGAGGCGGAGGCGGCCGACTTCCGCGCCGTGGTCGACGCCCTCGTCGCCGAACTGCCCGACGACAGCCCGCTCGGGCTGTTCGAGCAGGCGTGCGCCTGGGACTCCACGGGTCACTCGGACAAGGCGGCGCCGCTGTACCGGGAGGCCCTCGCACGGGGGCTGAGCGGCTACAAGGGGCGGCGGGCCAAGATCCAGCTGTCCAGCTCGCTGCGGAACATCGGCCAGGCGGAGGAGGGCGTCAAGCTGCTGACGCCCGAGCTGGACGCGCCGTCCGACGAGCTGGACGACGCGGTACGGGCGACCCTGGCGCTGTGCCTGTCGAGCCTCGGGCGGGACCGGGAGGGGCTGGCTCTGGTGCTGGGTGCGCTTGCCGCGCATTTGCCGCGATATCAGCGCTCCATGGCCAATTACGCCCGTGAGCTCTGTGCGCCTCAGGATGTGCCGCGGTAGGCCGTCGGGCGTCTGCGGGTCCGCCGTGGTCGATCGCGCCCACGCGGCGGTAGCCGCACATCGATACAGCCCCGCGCCCCTGAAGGGGCGCCGACGAACCGCGCGCTGTGACCTACCGTCCATTCGCTCGTTCTGCTGAACGTGCAGTCACAGGATGTCGCCCCGCGCCCCGCACCCGAATCGGCCGACCCGGTCGTCGACGTCGAGCGGGCCGAGGCCGCGCTCGTCGAGCACTACCCGCGTCTCGTCCGGCTCGCCTACCTGGTGCTGCCGCCAAGCCTCGGCCGCAACCGGCGCGTGGTGACCGCGCACTCCCTCACCCAGCGCGCACTGCCCCGCGGCCGGGCGGCGTCCACGCCCGTGATCCCGGCCCAGGCCACCGGCCGGGACAGCGACCCCGGGTACGCCTTCCTGCGGCTGCGTGTCCTGCGTACGGCGCTGGAGGCGGGCCGGCCGCTCAAGCGCGTGGCCTGGCCCAGGAGCTCCCAACTGCCGCCCCTGCTGCCCCAGGTCTGGGGCCTGCGCCTCTTCCCCCGGTCGGGCGGCGCCGACGAACTCGCCCTGGACCAGCGGCTGTCGGCACTGTCCGGCCCGGCGCGGGCGGCCTACGTCCTGCGCGGTCTGGAGAAGCTCCCGGACGGCGACGTACGCGAGGCGCTGACGGCGGCCGGCGTCGAGGACGTGGACGACGCGCTGGAGGAGGCCGACGCCGTACCGGGGCAGTACGCGCTGCTCGACTCCCCCGAGTTCGACCCCTGCTCGCTCCAGGCCAGGCCCACCGATCTGATGCGGCGCAGGCAGCATCTGCGGGCCGCGCTCGTCGCCGGGGCCGCCCTCCTGGTGTGCGGGGCGCTGCTCGGACTGCCCGGCGAGGGCTGGGCCCCCGACGGTCCCGCCGCCCCTTCGTACGCGCAGAACCCGGCGGCCGAGGCCGCCCTCGACCCGGCCCAGTTGACGAAGGTCCCCGCGCTGGCCTGGCAGTCCTCCGCCCGCACCGACTTCTCCGTGTGGCCGGCGCGCGGCGAGCTCACCGGCGACTCGGCCCTGCTGCGCCGCGCCCTCGCCGTGTGGGCCCGCCCCGGCGAG
The DNA here is from genome assembly GCF_045039535.1 of Streptomyces sp. NBC_01092. Classification (NCBI taxonomy): domain Bacteria; kingdom Bacillati; phylum Actinomycetota; class Actinomycetes; order Kitasatosporales; family Streptomycetaceae; genus Streptomyces; species Streptomyces sp. NBC_01092. The sequence continues at coordinate 3,164,177 of NZ_CP108659.1, forward strand.
ACGGTCACGGTCTCGGCGACGCCCGGCACCCCGGGGGGCGGCCCGCCCGGCGCACCGCAGCTGCTGTACGCGGGGACCGTCGACACCGCACGCGTGGTGCTCCTCTACGACGGTCTGCGCATCGCGCGCTACGCCGAGCCGACGGACGGCACGGCCGGCGCCGCCCTGGACTTCTCCCGGGTCGACGGCGCGGGCCGGGCGGAGGCGAGCGCGGTGGTGCTGAGCCGGGCCGACGGCAATGTGCGCTATCTGCTGGCGCCCTGGGTGAAGGAGGCGGCCGAGCGGGATCTGCTGAAGCCGGGTGCCGGGGCGATGGAACTCGGTGTGCAGGCGGGGGTGACCTCACCGATGGCGAGTCCGATCACCCAGCAGACCGGCGCGTGCTCGTCGTGGAACGTCCTTCAGCTGGCCGACAGCACGGGTACGCGTCTGGTGACCGACCTCGCCGAACTGGTGCCGGCCCGGCTCACTTCGGGCCGTCCCGGGGCGACCGGGGACGTGACCGGGGCGCGGGCGCTGCACACCTGGGCGCCGTACTCCTGCTGGCTCGGCGCGATGCGCTCGGCGGGCGTGCGGTCGGTGAACGCCTGGTCGTTCGCCCAGCAGCCGCTGCCCGACGGCACCGGTGCGGCGGACTGGGTGTGCACCCGCGCCGAGACCTGGCGGGGTGGCGGCGAGCGGGTGCTGGCGCAGTTCCGCACGCCGGGCACGGCGCTCGGGGCGCTGGCGGCGAAGGCGCAGAACGTACCGGCGTGCGGGGCGCGCGACCCGCACGTGCTGGCCGGGGTGCTGTGGAAGGCGAAGGCGGGCGGCTGGTATCTGCTGGCGGCCGGCACGAACGACACGGAGTCGATCACGGCGACCGGCGGCGTCCACGGCACCTCCCGGAACCACCTGCTGACCGCGCAGGCGAAGCAGGGCGCCCAGGCCGAGCTGAAGGCCACGCTGGAGAGCGGCCGCGTCATCAACGGGCTTCAGTGAGGCCCTGAGCCCCCGGTCCCCCTACTGACAGAAATGTAAATAAGGGCACGCACAAGGGTTCACCACGGCCCTACCCGTCAGTACATTGACGCCATGTCTAACACGCAGGACCGCGTGCCCCTCAAGGCCCGCAAGGTGTCCTTCTCCTGGGACGACACCCCGTTGCACTGGGTGCCGGGGGACCCGTTCAGCACGCACACCATCAACGTGCTGCATCTGCTCCTGCCGGCCGGTGAGCGGTGGTTCGTGCATGTCTACAAGCAGGTGCTGCCGTACATACGGGACGAGCAACTGCGCGAGGACGTGCTCGGGTTCATCGGGCAGGAGGCGATGCACTCGCAGGCCCACGACGAGGTGCTGCCGCATCTGCGTGAGCAGGGGCTCGACCCGACGCCGTACACCGCTCAGGTCGACTGGTTCTTCGAGAAGCTGCTGGGCGACCGCACGCTGCCGCCGGGCCGGGCCCGCCGCTGGTGGCTGATGGAGCGTGTGGCGCTGATCGCGGCCATCGAGCACTACACCGCCTTCCTCGGCGACTGGGTGCTCAACGCCGAGGAGCTGGACCGCCGCGGCGCCGACCCGACCATGCTGGACCTGCTGCGCTGGCACGGCGCCGAGGAGGTCGAGCACCGGTCGGTCGCGTTCGACCTGTTCATGCACGTCGACGGCGGCTACCGGCGGCGGCTGCGCACCTGGGCCGCCGCGTTCACGGCCCTGGTGTTCCTGTGGCAGCGCGGGGCGCGGTTCTTCATGGAGAACGACCCGACGCTCATCGACGGCCGCGCCTCGTTCAAGGACTTCTACGTCCGGGGCAGGCGCGGCACGCTCCCCACCACCGGGGACATGCTCAGGTCGATCCCGACGTATCTGAGCCGTGCGTATCACCCCTCGCAGGAGGGTTCCACCGAGCAGGCCGTCGCCTACCTGGCCTCCTCCCCCGCCGCGCTGGCCGCCGAGGCAGCCGAGAAGTCCGCGAAGGGTGCCGCCTGATGCCGAAGCTGCGCACCGTGGCCGTCGTCGCCGGGACCGCCCTGCTCGTCCGGCGGGCGATGCGGCGCCGCATCCGGACCTCGCCGCTGTGGCCGATGCCCGCCCTGGAGGAGCCGATCTCCGGGCGGCCGCGCTCGCGGGCGCTGCGGGTGCTGGTGGCCGCGCGCAAGGAGGTCGCCGAGGGGGTCGTACAACTGCGCCTCGAAGGGCACGACCTGCCGCGCTGGGAGCCCGGTGCGCATCTCGACCTGGTGCTGCCATCGGGTCTTGTGCGGCAGTACTCGCTGTGCGGCGACCCGGAGGACGCCTCGTCGTACACCGTCGCGACCAGGCTGGTCCCGGACGGGCGGGGCGGCTCGCGCGAGGTGCACGAGCAGGTCCGCGAAGGCATGGAGCTGGAGGTGCGGGGGCCGCGGAACCGTTTCCCGCTCGTCGGGGCCGGGCGTTACGTCTTCGTCGCCGGCGGCATCGGGATCACGCCCGTCCTGCCGATGCTGCGGGCGCTGCCGGACGGCGTCGAGTGGCGGCTGCTGTACTGCGGACGCGACCGCGCCTCGATGCCGTTCCTGGAGGAGGTCGAGAAGCTGGGCGCGGACCGGGTGACGGTCGCGGAAGGGGTGCCCGACCTCGACGCGCTCCTCGCGGACGTGCCCGAGGAGGCCGCCGTCTACTGCTGTGGGCCGGAAGGGCTGATGGCCGCGGTGCAGGAGCGGTTCCCGCGGGTGCTGCTGGAGCGGTTCACGCCCCGTATCTCGACCGGCGGTGCCTTCGAGGTCGAACTCCGGCGCAGTGGGCGGACGTTGACCGTGCCCGCCGACTCGACCGTACTGGCCGCCGTACGCGCCGAGTTGCCGAACACGGCGTACTCCTGCGAGCAGGGCTTCTGCGGGACCTGCCAACAGCGGGTGCTGGCGGGCGAGGTGGACCACCGGGACGAGCTGCTGACCGACGCGGAGCGCGGCGACTCGATGCTGATCTGTGTGTCGCGGGCGCGCGGTGATCGACTCGTACTCGACATGTGAACGCCCATGGTCGGTCCGGTCCGTTCGGGGCCGGAATCGATCGGTAAGGTGTTCGCATGACTACCGGGGTACGGCGAAGAATGGGAGTCGAGGAGCGACGGCAGCAGTTGATCGGCGTCGCCCTCGACCTGTTCAGCCAGCGCTCGCCCGACGATGTCTCCATCGACGAGATAGCCGCGGCCGCGGGCATCTCACGGCCGCTGGTCTACCACTACTTCCCCGGCAAACTCAGCCTGTACGAAGCCGCGTTGAAGCGAGCGTCGGAGGAACTCGCGGGCCTGTTCGTCGAACCGCACGAGGGGCCGCTGGGGGCGCGGCTGCTGCGGGTGATGCGGCGGTTCTTCGACTTCGTCGACGACCACGGCCCCGGTTTCTCGGCGCTGATGCGCGGCGGCCCGGCCGTCGGCTCCACGGCGACGAACGCACTGATCGACTCCGTGCGGCAGGCCGCTTATGTCCAAATCGTTTCGCATCTGGGCGTGGAGAATCCGCCCGCGCGCCTGGAACTGGTCGTCCGCTCCTGGATCTCGCTCGCCGAGTCGACGGCGCTGATCTGGCTGGACGGCCGGCGCATCCCGCGCGGCGAGCTGGAGGTCCAGCTCGTGCACGACTTCGCCGCGCTGGCCGCCGTGAGCGCCGCCCAGGACGAGGAGATGGGCATGCTGCTGCGCGGCATGCTGAAGGAGGAGCCGGCCGACGGGCCGTTCGCCGACCTGGTCGCCCGGCTGATCGCGCTGGCGTCGTGAGGACCCGCTAGCGCTCGAACTTCCGGTACGACGCGTCGAGTTCACGCACCTCCGCGGAGGCGTGCAGGACGAGCCCGTCGTCCTCCACGTGCTTCTTCAGCAACTCCAGTACGGTCTCGGTCAGCTTCGCCTTGGTCTCGTCGGTGCGGCCGGCGAGCAGCCCGATCGTGACGTGCACGATGGCGTGCAGCTGGTCCTCGGGGTCCTCGTAGCCGAACGCGGTGTACTCGCTCCGGCGGAACTGCGTCTTGCACGCCTCGGGCCTCGCCGCCGCGATCTCGACCGTCGCGGTGTGCAGCGCCCGCGCGAAACCCTCCCGGTCGATGGCGGAACCCAGCGTGTGGGAGTAGTCGACGGTGATCTGCGGCATGAGCACTCCTGTTCTACGACGGCAGCGCTCACCCTAACCGCAGCGCCAGCATCGCGATGTCGTCCTCCCGGTCGTGCCCGAAGCAGCCCAGCAGGGTGTCGCACAGCGCGTCGAGGCCGGCCGGGGCGTCGCCGGCGGCCGTGCGCAGCTGCTCCATGGAGGTGGCGAGGTCGATGCCGCGGGTCTCGATGAGACCGTCGGTGACCATCAGCAGGCGGTCGCGCCGGGTCAGGACCAGCTCGCTCGGCTCGGGCCGGTCGAGGGCGAGCCCGAGCAGCGGGCCGTCCACCGGGACGTACTCTGCCTTGCCGTCCCCCCGCACGAGCACCGGCGGAATGTGCCCCGCGTTGGCGATCCGGGCCAGCCCGGTGCCGGGGTCGACCAGGGCCAGGCAGACCGTGGCGGTGACCTCGGGGTGGTAGTGCAGCAGCATCCGGTCGAGCCGTTCGGCCAGTGCGCGCGGGTCGCTCTCCTCGACGCAGTAGGCGCGCAGCGCGTGGCGGATCTCGACCATGACGGTGGCCGCGTCCAGCGAGTGCCCGACGACGTCCCCGACCGCGGTGAGCACCCCGTCCCGGGTGCGCAGGGCGGCGTAGAAGTCCCCGCCGATCTCGGTCTGCCGGGAGGCGGGGACGTACCGCACGACGAGCTCGACGCCGGGCAGATGGGGCAGCCGGTGCGGCTGGGGCAGGAAGCTGTGCTGAAGCGTGAGGGCGATGTGCCGCTCCGCCTGGTACATGAGCAGCGGCTCGGCGGCGAGCGCGGTGGCCTGGGCGAGGCGTTCCACGGGGAGTGCCGCGTCGGGCAGTGCCGCGTTGTGCCGCCGGCCGTCCACGGGCTCGTCGTGGCTGGTCGCGCCCCTGCTCCTGAGGGGCGCTGTACCTGCCGGTATTGCCAGACATACCCGGGCTCGGCCCTCCTTGGCCGACGCCAGCACCAAGTGGGCGTCGTCCCGGGCGCCGGGCCTGAAGAGGCCCGTCGGCCACAGGGGCGCCGGGACGACGGTGCTGTGCACGCCCGCCTGTCGGCCTGCGATGCGCGTGATCAGCCGGGCCGCGGCCTGGTGCGGGCCCGCGTCGGACAGGGCGAGCCGACTGCGCGATGTGCCGTGGTGGGCTTCGCCGTCCGGGCCGATCACGAAGACGACCGCCGGTGTCCCGGTCAGCCGGGCCGCGCCCGCGGCTGCCGCGTCGGCCAGCTCCTCCAGGCAGCGCGCCGTCTGCACGGCGACGATGGTCTCGGACAGCAGCGTCAGCCGGTCGGCGAGCGCCTCGGCGGCGGTGCGCCCGCGCGCCCTGCGGACCGCCGCCTGCACGACGGCCTGGATCTCCCTCGGTTCGGCCGGCACGGTCAGGTAGGCGTCGGCGCCCGCGTCGAGTCCCCGGCACCGGTCCTTCGCGTCCACGGCCGTCGCGGAGAAGTGGACGACGGGCAGCGCGGCCGTGGACGGCCGGGACTTGACCCGGCGGCACAGTTCGTAGCCGCTCATGTCCGGCAGCCCGACGTCGACGAGGGCCACGTCGGGCAGGGCGCCCGCCCGCAGCCGTACGTCGAGTTCACTCAGTGCCTCGCCCGCGCTCGCGACCGGCACGACGTGATGGCCCGCGCGGCGCAGCACGGCGCCCATGGCGTAGCGGTTGGTCGGGACGTCGTCGACGACCATCACGGTCGCGCCCCACTGCTTGACGTCATTTTTCATCGTAAGCAGCCCTTGGATACGCGTGAGGGGGCGACCCGTGACCGGGCCGCCCCACTCAAGTTAGTGCCGTATCAGAGGGCTCGGGTGAAGACCGCGACCGTACGCCCCGGAATGGCGAACGTGCCCGTTTCCTCGTCGTAGGAAGCGGACTTGACGATAGGATCCGCGCCCGAGGCCTGCACCGGATGCAGCCGGTACCCGTCGCCGGCGAGCGAGGCGATCCGCTGCTCCTGCCGGTCGGGCGTGGCGTTGAAGACGACGACGAGGTCACCGAGCCGCATGGTGATCACGCCGGGCGTCTCGTCCTTGCCGGACACCGGGAAGGACAGCTTCGACTGCACCTGCTCGGCCGTGCCGAGGGAGAAGGCGCTCTCCGTCGAACGGATCCGCAGCAGGTCGCGGTACGCCGTCGAGGAGCCCTCGATCTGCTCGCAGCCGACCTTGATGCCGCTCAACAGGGGCTTGGCGTACGGCCACTTGGACTGGTTGTCGGCCGCCATCGGCAGCCCCCGCCCGAAGCCGTTGCCGTCGGCGCAGTTCCAGTGGATGGCGTTGAACCAGTCGCCGCTGTCGTAGGAGTTGCGGTCGAGGGACTTCGAGCGCAGCAGGTCGGTGCCGGCCTGGGACAGCGCCGGGCCCTGCGACAGGGTCGCCGTGGCCATGGCGAGGACCTGCATCCGGGCGCGGTCGGCCGCGCTCGTCGTGGCGGGCAGCTTGAAGGCGAGGGCGTCGAACAGCGACTCGTTGTCGTGCGCGTCCGCGTAGGCGAGGGCGTCGCCTGGGGCGGCCGCGTAGCCGGCGGGTGCGCCGTTGTAGTCGACCTCGGAGCCCTTGACGTCCTTGCCCGCCGTGTCGGTGAAGCGGTACTCGGCGAGGTTGCCGGACAGGCCGACCTTGATCAGGTCCTGGTAGTGCAGCAGGCGCGCCTTCTGCTCCGCCTCGGTGCCGTTGTTCTTCGACGAGTTGGGCTCGGTGTACAGCCCGGACGCGAAGCCCTGGACGCCCGGGTCCTCGTCGAAGGGGCCGCCGCCGCGCACCGCGTCACGGGCGCGGTCGGAGAAGGTCGCGATGCCGGTGCCGGCCATGTTCTTCTGCGTGGCCTGGACGAACCGGGCGTCGTCGGCGACCTCGCCGAAGTTCCAGCCCTCGCCGTACAGGATGATCTTCTTGCCGTCGACGCCGTCCTTGGCGAGGGTCAGCCCGTCGAGGGCCTTCCTGACCGCCAGGATGTTGGCCTTCGGGTGGTGGCCCATGAGGTCGAAGCGGAAGCCGTCGACCTTGTACTTCTTGGCCCAGGTGACGATCGAGTCGACGACCAGCTTGCCCATCATGGCGTTCTCGGTGGCGGTGTTGGCACAGCAGGTGCTGTTGGCGACCGAGCCGTCGGGAAGGAGCCGCTGGTAGTAGCCGGGCACGATCCGGTCGAGGACGCTGGTGTCCGCCTGGCCGCTCGCCGCGGTGTGGTTGTAGACGACGTCCATGACGACGCGCAGGCCGTCCTCGTTCAGCGCCTTGACCATCCGGCGGAACTCGACGGTACGCGCGGTGCCGTCGGGGTCGGAGGCGTACGAGCCCTCCGGGACGGTGTAGTGGTACGGGTCGTAGCCCCAGTTGTAGGCGTCCTTCGCGGCGGTCTTCGCCACGCACTCCTGCTGCTTGTCGGAGTCGGCCGGGAAGGAGGCGAGGTCGCAGTCGGGGCTCGCCTGGTCGGACTTCTTCTCGGGGATGGTGGCGATGTCGAAGGCCGGCAGCAGATGGACGTACGACGTGCCCGCCTCGGCCAGCTTCTTCAGGTGCTTGGAGCCGTCGCTGAGCTTGTCGGTGAAGGCGAGGTAGGTGCCCTTGTCCTTCGCGGCCACGGTCTTGTCCGCCACCGAGAAGTCCCGGACGTGCAGCTCCTGGATCTGCGCGTTCTTCAGCGGCACCGCCTTGGGCTTGGTGTAGGTGAACCAGCCGCTCGGCGCCAGGGTCCGGTCGTCCAGGTCGACGAGGAGGCTGCGCTCGGAGTTCGCGGTGAGGGCGACCGAGTAGGGGTCGGTGACCTTGTTGGTGACGACCTTGCGGACGCTGGGCGCCCAGACCTTCACGACGTACCGGTACGGCTTGTTCTTCCAGGACTTGGAGCCGGTGACGGACCAGACGCCCGTGCTGTCGCTGCGCTTCATGGCGACGGTGGAGTCGCCGATCTCCAGCTTCACCGACTGTGCCGTGGGCGCCCAGACGGACAAGGTCGGACGGCCCTTGTCGAAGGTCGGTCCGAGGTCCGCCTTCGTCGCCGCGGGGTAGAGGTCGTCGAGCACTCCGGCGATCTGCACACCGGTCGCGGCGAGCACGGCACCGTTGGCGGCGCGCTGGGAGGCGACGACCTGGCCGTTCAGGGCCTCGCGGACCCGGTCGCGGTCGCGCGGGTCGACGGACCACGCGGTGTAGTCCTTGAGGTGCGGGAACTTCGCCTTCTGGGCGTCGGTGAGGGAGCTCTTCGACAGCCGCAGCCACTTGGCGTCGCCGGTCAGCGCGCCGTCCTTCACGGCGATGTCGCCGTCCCGGCTGTACAGGAGCTGGGTGGACGCGGCGGCCTCGGAGCCGTTCCAGGCGACCGTGTTCCGGTCGAGCCAGACGGCCTTGGAGGTCGTCAGGTCGAGCGCGGCCGCGGAGCCGGCGGGCTGCGGGAGCAGGTACTTCTCCTGGCCGCTCAACAGCCACACCTCGTGGCCGTTCGCCGTGAGGTCGAGGGACTGGTCGGCGGGCAGGTCCTTCTCGTCGCCCTTGTGCAGGATGTAGCTGAGACTGGTGGCACCGTCGGTGAGCGGTACCTCGAAGACCGCACCATAACTGTCAGTCTTGACCGGCTTCAGGGGGTTCGACCACTCGGTGGGGTTCGCGGCACCCGTCCAGGTGTGCAGTCCCCAGCCGTCGTAGTTCCCGTCGGCGCGGTGGTAGTGCAGGACGGCCTTGGACTTGTCCGGGGCCGGGTAGTCGGCCGCCGGCTTCTCCGTGCGGACGGCCTCCTTGCCCTGCTCGACCCAGATCTCGCCCGTCTTGGTGACGTCGATCGTGCGGTCGGCGGAGACGTCCTTGTTGCCGTCCTTGTCGATGACGAGGTAGCCGACCGCCGAGGCGCCGGGCTTCAGCTTGACGTAGGCGAAGGCGCCGTAGGAGTCGCGGCCGACGAAGGGGTGGCTGTCCGGCCAGGGGGTGGACTCGCCCTCGGCGAGGTCGCCCCAGGCGTACAGGCCCCAGTTCGCGTAGTCGCCGTCGGCGCGCTTGTAGTGGACGATCGCGTAGTCGCGGGAGGAGGCCGTGGGGGTCTCCGGGGCGGGCGGGGTGCCGGTGGTGGAGGCAGCCGTCGCGCTCGCCGTGCGGCCCGCCGAGTCGATCACGACCGCCTTGTAGCGCAGGGCCGTTCCGGCCGGTACGTCTGCGCCGACGGCCTGGGTGACCTTGTACGGGGCGTGGTCGGCGGAGCCGAGGGTCTTCCACTTGCCGTTTCCGACCTGCGCGGCGAAGACGACCCGGTTGAGCTGCCCGCCGTCGACATCGGCGCCGATCTCGACCGTGCCGGTGGCGCCGGTGGCCGGGGCCTTCAGGGTGATCGTCGGCTCGGTGGCGGGCTCGGCGAGCTTCCCGGCCGCCTTGTAGACGACCGCCGAACCCGCGGGGACGGTGACGGTGACCTTCTTGTCGGCGTCGCTCTTCAGGGAGGCGTCGCTGCCGTGGATCCCCTTGAACGCCATGCCGGCCGAACCGGTCGCGAAGGTCGCCGTCTTCGCCTCGCCCGCGTTGTTGAAGGCGACGACGTACTCGGTGCCCGTCCTGGCGTCGGTGCGCGAGAAGGCGTAGATGCCGGCGCCGTCGGCCGCGTAGCGCTCGGTCTGGACGCCGTCGGCGAGGGCCGGGTTGGCCTTGCGGAGCTTGGAGAGCGCGCTGATCTGCTGGTACAGCGGTGCGCTCGTGTCGTAGGCGTCGCTCGCGTGGGTGCGGTCGGTGCCGATCTGGTCGTCGTCGAGGTAGTCGGCGGTCTTCGAGGCGAACAGGGTCTGGCGGGAGTCCTTGTCGCCGCCGGCGCCGGTGAAGCCCTGTTCGTCGCCGTAGTAGACGACCGGGTTGCCGCGGCTGAGGAACATCAGCTCGCCTGCGAGCTCGTCCTTCTTGAGCAGCTCGGCGTCGGTGGCCTTCGGGTTGTCCTGGTTCAGGAAGTACCCGATGCGGCCCATGTCGTGGTTGCCGAGGAAGGTGACCTGCTCGTAGGCGTTGGCCTTGTCGGTCGTGTACTTGTAGTCGTCGCCGAAGACGCCCGCGAGCTTCTTCGCGCTGCCGCCCTGGGAGGCGTACTGCCGCGCCGCCTCCTGGAAGGGGAAGTCGAGCGTGGCGTCGAGGCGGCCCTGGGTGACGTACGGCGATGTGATCGACGTGTCGGCGGAGTAGACCTCGCCGAACATGAAGAAGTCGTCACGGCCCCGCTTGGCCGCGTAGGAGTCGAGGGCCGTGGCCCACTGCGTCCAGAACTCCATGTTGACGTGCTTCACCGTGTCGATACGGAAGCCGTCGATGTCGAAGTCCCTGACCCAGCGCTGGTAGATCCGCTCCATGCCGCTGACGACCTCGGGGCGCTCGGTCCACAGGTCGTCGAGGCCGGAGAAGTCGCCGTGGGCGGAGCTCTCGCCGGCGAAGGTCGAGTCGCCGCGGTTGTGGTACATCGCCGGGTCGTTGAGCCACGACGGGACCTTGAGGTTCTTCTTCGCGGCGGGGACGGTCGGGGTCCGCGGGAAGGAGTCGGCGTCGACGGCCGGGAACCCGGACTTGCCGTCCGCGTAGTCGACGTCGTCGAACGGCCTGCCGTCCTTGGTCAGATACGGAAAGGCGCCCTTGGAGAGGTAGTCGTACGACTTCTCCTCATAGTCGACGACATCCGCCGTGTGGTTGGTGATGACGTCGAAGAAGACCTTCATGCCCTTGGCGTGGGCCTTGGAGATGAGGGTCTGCAGGTCCTTGTTGGTGCCGAAGTGCGGGTCGACCTGGGTGAAGTCGGTGATCCAGTAGCCGTGGTAGGCGGCGGAGGCGTTGCTCCCCGTCCCCTGCACGGGCTGGTTCTTGAAGATCGGGGCCATCCAGATGGAGGTGGTGCCGAGGCCCTTGATGTAGTCCAGGCGCTTGGTCAGGCCCTTGAGGTCACCGCCCTGGTAGAAGCCCTTGTCGGTGGGGTCGTAGCCGGTGGCCAGGCGCGAACCGGTCAGGCCGCCCTTGTCGTTGCTCGCGTCGCCATTGGCGAAGCGGTCCGGCAGGACGAAGTAGAACTGCTCACGGGTGGCGTCGTGCCGGGCGGGCTCGGCGGCGAGCCTGGCGTCGGACGGGGGCGCGGGCGGGGTGTCGGCCCGCGCCGCGAGAGGCTGGACGAGTGCTGCGGTCAGCGCGGTCACGGCGACCGCAGCGACCCGTCCGACATGGGCGGTTCGCCGCCTCGACGGCGATGACCATCTCGATATCACGGATGGGCTCCTAGCGATTACGGCTCTGTGGGTCCGACCCCGCGCGAAACGTATCGCCGCCGTAAGGATTACAGCAAGAGGCTTGAAACCATCGGTAAGAAGTTTCAGCTGGGTTCTCAGCAGGGCGAGTTGGACTGCGCCAGCAGATGTACCTCGCGCATCGCGCATAATCGGTCGCCAAGCTCGGCAGCTCCTGCCTACTGTCCCCGCATGGAGCAGGAACCGCCCCTCGTTCGCGAGGTCTTCCCGGAGCTCGTCGACGAGCTGGTCCGGCTCCTGGAGGAGGAGGGCGAACGCGAGCTGGCCATATGCGTGTGGGACGTCCGCATGGTCGGCGAGTGCGCCTGCGGGGACGACTTCTGCCAGAGCATCCGGACGTCGGATCATCCGGGCGGACAGCCGTACGGCCCGGGCCATCGGTGTGTGCCGCTGTTGCCCTCGTCGGGCGATCTGATTCTCGACGTCGTGAACGGCCGGATCATGTACATCGAGATACTCGGACGGCCACCTCTGCGCCCGTGTGTACAGGAATGACAGGGGTGGCCGTGCGGAGGGCGGGACGGCTCAGCAGCTCGACCTGCCGGAGTAGACCGCCAGGGCCGTGTTGGCGCCCAGCGTGGCCGTGAGCTGGCCGCTGGAGTTCACCGTCACCGTCGTGTTGTTCTGCACGTTGCAGTACGTGCCCGCCGCGAGGGACGTCTGGTACGTGCGGCTCAGCGAGCCCGACTCGTGGTTGATGGCCACGAAGCCCTTGCTCCCCCGCCCGAAGGCGATGGCGTCGGCGCCGTTGTCCCACCAGTTGGTGACCGACTCGCCGCGCGCGGCGTTGCGGAAGGCGACCATCGACTTGATCTCCGGCCAGGCGTGCTGGCACTTCCAGCCGTTCTGCCAACAGGCGGTCACTGAGCCGCCGCCCGGGGGACCGGCGTCCGTGTCGGAGAACACGTAGCCGGAGTTGATGTCCGGAGCGCCGTACGGGTAGGCGAGCATGAAGACGTTGGCCAGCGTGTAGTTGGCGTTGTCCTTGTAGTTCAGGGTGGAGCCGTTGCGTTCGGTGTCGTGGTTGTCCACGAAGACACCGGAGACGCCGCTGCTCATATAGCCCCAGCCCTCGCCGTAGTTCTTCAGATAGGCGAGGTTCTCGTTGTTGAAGACCCGCTTGAGGTCGTAGGCGTACCGGAACTCCTGCACATCCCCGTTGCCCGTGTACTCGGTGGGCTGGACGGCCTCTCCGCTGCCGTAGATGGCCTCTTGCTTCCAGTAGACGGAAGGGTTCGTCAGCCGGGACTTGATGTTGGCCAGGTCGGCGGCGTCCATGTGCTTGGCCGCGTCGATGCGGAAGCCGTCGACGCCGAGCGAGAGCAGGTCGTTCATGTAGCCGGCGATGGCGCCGCGCACGTAGGACTCGCCGGTGTCCAGGTCGGAGAGGCCGACGAGTTCGCAGTGCTGGACGTTCCAGCGGTCCTGGTAGTTGCTGATCTGGCTCGTGCAGTCGTCGAAGTCGGCGGACGAGTACAGGCCCGGGTAGTTGTACTTGGTATACGACGATCCGCCCGTGCCGGTGCCGCTGCCCGCCGACATGTGGTTGATGACGGTGTCGACGACGACCTTCACACCGGCCGAGTGACAGGTGTTGACCATGTTCTGGAAGGCCGTACGGTCACCGAGACGTCCGGCGATCTTGTAGCTGACCGGCTGGTACGAGGTCCACCACTGTGCGCCCTGGATGTGCTCGGCGGGCGGGGAGACCTGGACATAGCCGTAGCCGGCGGGGCCGAGGGTGTTCGTGCACTCCTTGGCGACCGAGGCGAAGTTCCACTCGAACATCACCGCGGTGACGTCCTTGGTGCCGGGCGGGGAGGCGGACGCGGTGGTCCCGGGGGCCATGAGGGCCAACGACGTGGCGGCGAGCGCGGTCGCGGTCGCGGTGACGGACCATCTCGATATCACAGGCGTGTACTCCTTGCGATGACGGCCAGGCGTCGTTGCCGGGCGCCGGCGTGACCGTACCGCCACGAAAGGTTTACAGCAAGAGAGTTGAAAGTCATAGCAAGTACTTTCATCCGCAACCTTGACGCGCCCTCCTCAACTCCCTCACTCTCGCCAGTAGTTGACACCTGGAAGTACGAGCAGGGCCCGCTGCCTCAGAAGGCAGCGGGCCCCGGCCCTGTTGTTTGACGGTCTGTCAGGCAGTCGTCCACCACACCGTGGTGTCGCCCGGCACCTTCGCCTCGCCGTCCGCCTCGCTGATCTCACCGCTGGCGAGGAGAAGACGGCCGTACGACGTCGTCGTCACCGACTCACCGCCGGTGTTCGCGACGCACACGAACTCACCGCGCCGGAAGGCGACGACACCCTCGGGCGCCTTCAGCCACTCCACCGCGTCGCCGGCGCCCAGGTCGGGCTGCGTGCGGCGCAGGGCGAGCGCGGAGCGGTACAGCTCCAGGGTGGAGTCGGCGTCGCCGGTCTGCGCCTCGACGCTCAGCTCGCCCCAGCCCTCCGGCTGCGGCAGCCAGCTGCCGCCGGCGCCGAAGCCGTACGACGATCCCGAGCGCGTCCACGGGATCGGCACCCGGCAGCCGTCGCGGAAGCCGTCCTGCCCGGCGCCGCGGAAGTACGCCGGGTCCTGGCGGACCTCGTCCGGCAGGTCGACGACGTCCGGGAGGCCCAGCTCCTCGCCCTGGTAGATGTACGCCGAGCCGGGCAGCGCCAGCATCAGCAGGGTGGCCGCACGGGCGCGGCGCAGGCCCAGTTCCCGGTCCCCGGCGGTGCGGATCTGGGTGCCGAGGCCGGGCGGGTTGGCGAACCGGGTGGCGTGGCGGGTGACGTCGTGGTTGGAGAGGACCCAGGTGGCGGGGGCGCCGACCGGGCGCATGGCCTCCAGGGTGCGGTCGACGACCTTGCGCAGCTCCTCCGCCTCCCAGTCCGTCGACAGGTACTGGAAGTTGAAGGCCTGGTGCAGCTCGTCCGGGCGGACGTAGTTCGCGGTGCGCTCGACGGTCGGCGTCCACGCCTCGGCCACGAAGATTCGCTCGCCCGAGTACTCGTCGAGGATCGTGCGCCACTGCCGGTAGATCTCGTGCACACCGTCCTGGTCGAAGAACGGCATGACATCGTTGCCCAGCAGCTTGAGCTGTTCGTGGGATCCGAGGTCGGGCAGCCCCTCCGCCTTCACCAGGCCGTGGGCGACGTCGATACGGAAGCCGTCGACGCCCATGTCGAGCCAGAAGCGGAGAATCGAGCGGAACTCGTCGCCCACCGCCGGGTGGTCCCAGTTGAAGTCGGGCTGCTCGGGCGCGAAGAGGTGCAGATACCACTCCCCGTCCGCGACTCGCGTCCAGGCGGGTCCGCCGAAGATGGACTCCCAGTCGTTGGGCGGCAGTTCGCCGTTCTCGCCCTTGCCGGGACGGAAGTGGTAGCGGTCGCGCAGCGGGGAACCCGGCCCCTCGGCGATGGCCCGCTTGAACCACTCGTGGTGGTCGGAGGAGTGGTTGGGGACCAGGTCGACGATGATCCTGAGGCCCAGCTCGCGGGCGTCGCGGATCAGCGCGTCCGCGTCGAGCAGGTTGCCGAACATCGGGTCGACGGCCCGGTAGTCGGCGACGTCGTAGCCGGCGTCGGCCTGCGGCGAGGCATAGAAGGGGCTGAGCCACACGGCGTCGACGCCGAGGTCGCGCAGATACGGGAGACGGGAGCGTACGCCTTCCAGGTCGCCCATGCCGTCGCCGTTGCTGTCGGCGAAGCTGCGCGGATAGACCTGGTAGATCACCGCGTCCCTCCACCAGTCACGGCGCTTGGCGACGGTGGCGACGGCGGAGTTGGAGGCCGGTGCGGTGGGGTGCTGGCTCATGGCGTCCTTGATGCGTAACGGAGTCATCGGTGGGGTTCGTAGAGGGTCATCGAGGCGGCCGCGGGGTCAGCGGGGTCGGATGGACACCGCGGCCGCCTCGGGTCTGGGGCGTCAGCCCTTGGTTCCGCCCGCGGTGAGGCCGGTCACCAGGTTCTTCTGGACGAGGTAGAAGAAGGCGGAGACGGGTATCGCGATCAGCACCGCGGTGGCGGCCATGAGCTGGCGCTGGGCGTCGTGCTCACTGACGAAGGTCTGCAGGGCGACGGCGAAGGTGTACTTCGTGTCGGACAGCATGAACGTCGACGCGAAGGCGACCTCGCCGAAGGCCGTGATGAAGCTGTAGAAGCCGGCGACCGCGAGACCGGGCTTCGCGAGCGGCAGGATCAGCCGTACGAACGTGCCGAAGGGGCTCAGTCCGTCGACGCGTCCGGCCTCGTCGATCTCGAACGGGATGGTGTCGAAGTAGCCCTTGAGCAGCCAGGCGCAATACGGCACCGCGGTCGAGCAGTAGACCAGGATCAGACCGAGGTAGCTGTCGACCAGCTGGAGTTCGGAGAGGATCTGGTACATCGGCACGATGAGGACGGCGATCGGGAACATCTGGGTCACCAGAAGCACCCACATGAACTTCTTGTAGCCCGGGAAGCGCATGCGCGAGACGGCGTAGCCGGTCGTGGCGGCGATCATGACGCCGATGACCGTGGTGCCGAGCGAGACGATCAGGGTGCTCGTCAGCCAGTCGAAGAAGTTGGTGTCCTGCAGGACGAACGAGTAGTTGTCCAGCGTCATCTTCCCCCAGATGCCGCCGGGGTGCAGATAGTCGTCCTTGTCCGGGCCGAGGGACAGGAAGACCAGCCAGAGGATCGGGAAGAGCGCGATCAGGCTCGCGACGATCAGGATGCCGTGGGAGACGAGCGAGCCCGCGAGGCCGCGTCCGCCTCGGCGCGCCTTGCCCGGGGTGGGGGCCACGCTGTTCTCCTTCTTCGCCTCGGCGGAGGTCAGGGCGGTAGTGGTGCTCATGGGAACTCCTGCCTCAGATCGCGAGCTGCTGGTCATTGCGGTTCAGCCAGCGGCGGTAGAAGGAGGTGAAGACGATCAGGATGGCCAGCAGCAGCATGCCGTAGGCGGCCGACTGCGCGAAGTCACGCGGCTGCTGTCCGAAGCCGAGGTAGTAGGCCCAGGTGACAAGGATCTGGGCGTCCGGGGCGGTGTCGCCGAACAGCAGGAAGATGATGGCGAACTGGTTGAAGGTCCAGATGATGCCGAGGAGTACGACGGTGGAGCTGACGGAGCGCAGGCCGGGCAGGGTGACGTAGCGGAACTGCTGCCACTTGCTCGCTCCGTCCATCTCGGCGGCCTCGTAGAGGGTGGTGTCGATGGACTGCAGTCCGCCGAGCAGCGAGAGCATCATGAACGGCACACCGCACCAGGTGTTGACCATGATCGCGGCGAACCGCTGCCAGAAGGTGTCCTCCAGCCACAGCGGCGTCGGCAGGTGGAGCGTCTCCAGGAAGGAGTTGATGACGCCGCCGTCGGCGAGCATGAAGCGCCAGCCGAACACCGTGACGAAGGTCGGTACGGCCCACGGCAGGATCAGGATCAGCCGGTACAGGGTGCGGCCGCGCAGCTTCTGGTTCAGCAGCAGGGCGAGGCCGAGGCCGATCGTGTAGTGGAGGGTGACGCAGGCGCCCGTCCACACGATGGTCCAGATGAAGTGGGACCAGAAGCGGTCGTAGGCGGTCTCGCCCCACAGGATGTCGGCGTAGTTGTCGAGGCCGATGAACTTGTAGGTGGCCTCGATCTCGTTGACGCCGATGGTGCGGCCCGTGTTGAGGCTGTTGGCGTCGGTGAGCGTCAGATAGAAGCCGTAGGCCAACGGGTAGAGCACGAGAACGCCGAGGACGACGATCACCGGCGTGATCATCGCGTAGGCGTACCAGTGCTTCTGGTACGAGTGCTTCAGGCGCTGGCCCAGCCCGGGCCGCGGCGCGCGGTCACCGTGGCGCTTGCCGGTGGCGCGGTCGATGGCGACTGTCATGGTTCTCTCGACACCTTCTGGAAGATCAGGGGGCGGGCCTTACGCACAGGCCGGTGGCCGCCGGGTCCCGTCCCCCTGTCGGGCAGGACCCGGCGGCCACTGGCGATCACTTGCTGAAGTCCGGCACCAGCTTGGCGATGGCGACCTCGGTGCTGCTCAGACCCTTGTCCAGGGACTCCTTGCCACCGGCGATCTTCAGCAGCTCGGTGTCCAGCGGGCCCCACAGGGAGCTGTACTCGGGCAGCGCCGGGCGCGGCTGGGCGGAGGCGAGGACGCCCTGGTAGCCGGCGATGCCCGGGTCGGCCTTCACCTCGTCGGTGTAGGCGTCGTCACGGGTGGGCAGCGTGTTGTTCTTCAGGGCGATGGTCTCCTGGGACTTCGCCGAGGTCATGAAGTTCACGAACTTCAGCGCGGCCTTCTGGTGCGCCTCGTCGGAGCCGGCGTACACGGAGAGGTTGTGGCCGCCGGTCGGGGCGCCCGCCTTGCCGGAGGAGCCGGCCGGGACGGTGGCGATACCGAGGTTGGCCTTGTCCTTGAACGCGGAGCCCTTGTAGAAGTTGGTGATCTCCCACGGGCCCTGCATGATCGCGGCGACCTTGCCGCTGACGAACGCCTCCTGGATGTGGGCGTAGGCGTCGGCGGTGGTGTCGGCCTTGTGCAGGCCCTTGCCGTCGAAGAGGCTCAGCCAGGTGCCGTAGCCCTTCTTGGCCTCGGCCGAGTTGACGGTGATCTTCTTGGCGTCGGCGTCGACGGTGTCGGTGCCCTCGCCGTAGAGGAACGTCTGGGCGTAGTAGGCCTGGGTGGAGCCCCAGTAGCCGTCGACGCCGGTCTTGTCCTTGATCGTGGCGGCGGCCTTCTTCAGATCGTCCCAGGTCTTGGGAGCCTCGACGCCGGCCTTCTTGAACAGGTCCTTGTTGTACACAAAGGCAAGGGTGTCCGTGGTGAACGGAGCGCCGTAGGTCTTGCCCTCGTACTTGGCCTGCTCGATCAGGCTGGGCTGGAACTTGGCCTGGTCGGCGAGGGCCTCGGTGCCGTCCAGCGGCAGGAAGAAGCCCTTCTTCGCGAAGGCGGGGGTCCAGCCGACCTCGGAGCGCAGGATGTCCGGGGCGCCCTTGGAACCGGCGGCGGTGTCGAACTTGTTCTGCGCCTGGTCGAAGGGGACGTTGACGTACTTGACCTTGATGTCCTTGTTGGCGGCCTCGAACTCCTTGACCAAGGCCTGGTACGTCGGCGCCTCATTGGTGGCGTTGGAGGTGTCCCACCACGTGAGGGTCACCGGCCCGCTCGAGTCGCTGCCACTGTCGTCCCCGCCGCACGCCGTCGCCGCAAGAGCGAGGGACGCCACCAGCGCGGTGGCCGCTATGCCACGCCGCATGAGTTCTCCTTGAGGGTGAAAGCCCGTGTGATGCAGGGGCGGCCCCGTCTGCCTGCCCCTGCTGTCTTGCCGACTGCGCCGTTGCGGCCGCCGGGCGACGTGAACGTAACAGCGCTGAAAGACTTGCGAAAGACCTTGCAGAAAAAAAGTGCAAGAGAACACGGAAGTTACCGGGGTGTGACCGCTCGGCGACCACCATGAGACGCTTCTTTACAGGGGTGGAGCGGCCCGTAGGCCACTTGTGCAAGACTCTGCAAGCTCTTGCCATCATGTTCACGAGGGAGTGCGATGACGCAGCAGCCCGGGCGCGGCCGGTCAACAGGTCGCCCACGGCGTCCGATTGGTGTGCAAGGCGACATACGGCCGGTACAGTCCAGTGCCGTGACCACACGGCTTGCGGACATCGCTGCGCAGGCGGGGGTGAGCGAAGCGACCGTCAGCCGGGTCCTCAACGGCAAGCCGGGCGTCGCCTCCACCACCCGCCAGTCCGTGCTGGCCGCACTCGACGTGCTCGGCTACGAACGCCCCGTACGTCTGCGCCAGCGCAGCGAGGGCCTGGTGGGCCTGATCACGCCGGAGCTGGAGAACCCGATATTCCCGGCCCTCGCCCAGGTCATCGGCCAGGCGCTGACCAGGCAGGGCTACACGCCGGTGCTGGCCACCCAGACCCCGGGCGGCTCGACGGAGGACGAGCTCACGGAGATGCTCGTCGACCGCGGAGTGGCCGGCATCATCTACGTCTCCGGCCTCCACGCCGACACCACGGCCGACATGCAGCGCTACGAGCGACTGCGCGCCCAGGGTGTCCCCTACGTCCTGGTGGACGGCTTCTCCCCCAAGGTCCAGGCACCGTTCATCTCCCCCGACGACCGCGCGGCGATGACCCTGGCCGTGACCCATCTCGTCTCCCTGGGCCACACCCGCATCGGCCTGGCCCTGGGCCCCAAGCGCTTCGTCCCGGTCCAGCGCAAGATCGAGGGCTTCGTCCGCACCGTGCAGGACCAGCTGAACCTGCCGACGGACGTCATCGAGAACGAACTGATCCAGCACTCCCTGTACACGCTGGAGGGCGGCCAGGCAGCCGCGACGGCCCTGATCGGCCGTGACTGCACCGCGATCGTCTGCGCCAGCGACATGATGGCACTGGGTGCGATACGGGCGGCCCGGCAACTCAGCCTTGACGTCCCCAAGGACATCTCGGTCGTGGGCTTCGACGACTCCCCGCTGATCGCCTTCACCGACCCGCCCCTGACCACGGTCCGCAAGCCGGTTCCGGCGATGGGCCAGGCCGCGGTACGCACGCTGCTCGAAGAGATCGGCGGGACTCCCGCTCCGCACAGCGAGTTCGTGTTCATGCCGGAGCTGGTGGTGCGGGGTTCGACGGCTTCGGCACCCGGTGACAGGAATCGTCCCTAAGTCGTCCGCGAGGCGGAGAATAGACCCATCCCTCCCCTGCGTTGGTAGGAGTATGGAGCTGTACGCCGGCCGTAGAACGTGCGTCCCGAACCCAACCGGGGGATGATCGGTCGGGGAAGTCTTTTCTGGCAGACTCTGTGCCTATGGGTGACACGACCGTGACGACATTGGAAGGCCGCGAAGCGGCCGTCCCGCACCCTGTCGCCAACGAGACGGGGCGGGGGCCCCTGCGCCGACTGCGCACCCCTCGCCGACCCCGTCTCTGGTTCGAGATCCTGCTGATCGCGGTGAGTTACTGGACGTACTCACTGATCCGCAACGCGGTCCCGGAGCAGAAGTCCGAGGCGCTGCGCAACGCCGACTGGCTCTGGAAGCTGGAGCACAGCCTCGGCATGGCCTTCGAGGAGTCGGTCAACCACGCTGTGAACTCGGTGACTTGGCTCATCGTCGGTATGAACTACTACTACGCGACGCTGCACTTCATCGTCACCCTGGGCGTCCTGGTCTGGCTCTACCGCAGCCACCCCGGCCGCTACGCGGCGACCCGCCTGGTCCTCTTCGCGACCACAGGTGTGGCTCTGGTCGGTTACTACCTGTATCCACTGGCGCCGCCACGGCTGATGACGAACACCGGCTTCATCGACACGGTGCTGGTCCATGACACCTGGGGCTCCATGGCCTCCGGCGACCTGAAGAACATGTCGAACCAGTACGCCGCGATGCCGTCGATGCACATCGGCTGGTCGGTCTGGTCAGGCCTGACGATCTTCGCCTTGGCGCGCGTCCCGTGGGTACGCGTACTGGGTCTGCTCTACCCGACGGCCACCCTCCTGGTGATCGTCGCGACGGCCAACCACTTCTGGCTGGACGCGGCGGGCGGCCTGGTGTGCCTGGCCTTCGGCTACACGGTGGCACGCGTCTGGTACGGAGCGCTCCCCTACGCGCTGCCGCGGCAGGTACCGAACAGGGCGACCAGGCGCCGTGCCGGGGGACGTCCGCCCGCGGCGGCGGGCGTCGAGGAACCCGCGACGAAGCAGTAGGCGCGGGCTTCACGCCCCGTAGAACAGCTCCTCCACAACCCCCCGAGCCCGCCGCGCGGTACGCCGATACGCATCGAGCATGTCCCCTACGTGACCGGGCTCGTACCCCAAGTAACGCCCCACGGCCGCCAGCTCACGAGCATCCGAGGGAAATGTGTCCCCGGCCCGCCCCCGCACCAGCATCACCGCGTTGCGCACCCGCGTCGCCAGCACCCACGCCTCGTCCAGGATCGCCGCCTCCTCGCCCGGGATGAGCCCGGCCGCACAAGCGGCGGCAAGGGCCTCGCGCGTCCGAGTCGTACGCAGCCCCGGCTCGGCCCACCCGTGCCGCAGCTGCAGCAGCTGGACCGTCCACTCCACGTCGGACAGCCCGCCCGGCCCGAGCTTGGTGTGCAGCTTGGGATCGGAGCCGCGAGGCAGCCGCTCGGACTCCATCCGGGCCTTCAGCCGCCGGATCTCCCGTACGGCATCCTCGCCGAGCCCCTCGGCGGGATAGCGCAGCGGAGCGATCAGCTCGACGAACCGCCCCGCGAGCTCCTCGTCCCCCGCGACCGGCTCGGCGCGCAGCAGCGCCTGCGACTCCCACACCAGCGACCACCGCCGGTAGTACGCCTCGTACGAGTTCAGCGTGCGAACCAGCGGCCCCGTCTTGCCCTCCGGGCGCAGATCGGCGTCGATCAACAGCGGCGGATCCGCACTGGGAATCTGCAGCAGCCGCCGCATCTCCGAGACGACCCGATTCGCGGCGTCGGCGGCCTCGCGCTCCTCCACCCCGTCTCGCGGCTCGTGCACGAACAGGACGTCGGCGTCGCTGCCGTATCCCAGCTCATGTCCCCCGAACCGCCCCATGCCGATGATCGCGAACCGGGTCGGCAGGGTGTCCCCCCACCCTTCGCGCACCACCGCCCGCAAGGTCCCCGCCAGCGTCGCCGCCGTCAGATCGGACACCGCCGCCCCGACCCGGTCCACCAGCGCACCCTGATCGGCCTCGGTGGGCTTCGTCTCGGTGCCGTAGGAGTCGACGATGTCGGCGGCCGCCGTACGGAACAGCTCCCGGCGCCGCACGCCACGCGCCGCCGTGACCCCCTGCACGGCCCCGTCCGCACGGCCGACCGCGGCGAGGATCTCCTGCTCCAGGTGCCCGCGCGAGCGGGGCTCAAGACCGCTCCCCCCGTCCCCGTCACCGAGCAGCGCCACCGCCTCCGGCGCCCGCATCAGCAGATCGGGGGCGAGCCGGCCGGCCGACAGCACACGGGCGAGGTTCTCGGCGGCGGCGCCCTCGTCCCTCAACAGCCGCAGATACCAAGGGGTCTTGCCGAGCGCGTCCGACACCTTGCGGAAGTTCAGCAGCCCCGCGTCGGGGTCGGCCGAGTCAGCGAACCAGCCCAACAGGACGGGCAGCAGCGTGCGTTGGATCGCCGCCTTCCGTGTGACTCCGGAGGCCAGCGCCTCCAGATGCCTGAGCGCGGCGGCCGGATCGCCGTACCCGAGCGCGACCAGCCGCTCCCGCGCCGCCCCGGCACTCAACCGGGCCTCGCCGTTGGCGAGTTGGGCGACGGCGTCGAGCAACGGCCGGTAGAAGAGCTTCTCGTGCAGCCGCCGTACGACACTCGCGTGCCGTTTCCACTCGCGGTTCAGCTCGGCCACCGGATCGACGCGCAGTCCGAGCGAGCGGCCGATGCGCCGCAGGTCGGCCTCGTCCTCGGGCACCAGGTGGGTGCGGCGCAGCCGGTAGAGCTGGATGCGGTGTTCCATGGAGCGCAGGAAGCGATAGGCGGTGTCGAGCTGCGCGGCGTCGGCCCGCCCGACGTAGCCGCCCGCCGCGAGCGCCCGCAAGGCGTCCAGGGTCGTGCCGCTGCGCAGCGAGGCGTCGTCCCGGCCGTGTACCAACTGGAGCAGCTGTACGGCGAATTCGACGTCCCGCAGCCCACCCGGCCCGAGCTTCAGCTGGCGGTCCAGCTCCGTCACCGGGATGGTCTCGACGACCCGCCGCCGCATCTTCTGCACGTCGGCGACGAAGTTCTCGCGCTCGGCGGCCTTCCAGACCATCGGCTCCAGCGCGGCGACGTACTCCTCGCCCAGCTCGATGTCGCCCGCCACCGGGCGGGCCTTGAGCAGCGCCTGGAACTCCCAGGTCTTGGCCCAGCGCCGGTAGTAGGCGAGGTGGCTGCTGAGCGTGCGCACCAGGGGGCCGTTCCTGCCCTCGGGGCGCAGGTTGGCGTCCACGGGCCAGATGGAGCCCTCGACGGTGGTCTCGGAGCAGATCCGCATCATGTGCGAGGCGAGCTTGGTGGCCGACCGCAGCGCCTTGCCCTCGTCGGCGCCGCCCGCGGTCTCACCGACGAAGATGACGTCGACGTCGGAGACGTAGTTGAGCTCATGGCCCCCGCACTTGCCCATCGCGATCACCGCGAGCCGGCACTGTGCGGCGTCCTCGGGCGCGGCGGCGCGGGCGATGGCGAGGGCGGCGCGCAGGGTCGCGGTGGCGAGGTCGGCGAGCTCGGCGGCGGTCTGGGCGAGGTCGGTGGTGCCGCACACGTCGCGCGCGGCGATGGACAGCAGGCAGCGCCGGTAGGCGACGCGCAGGGACACCGGGTCGGTGGCGTCGACGAGGCCCTGCTCGAACTCCTCGACCCCGGGGTGCAGGTCGCGGGGCTCGTACATGACCAGCGCCTGCCAGTCGCCGGGGTGCCGGGCGAGGTGGTCGGCGAGCGCGGCGGACGCGCCGAGCACGCCGAGCAGCCGGTCGCGCAGGGGCTTGGCCGCTATCACCGTGTCGAGCAGCTCCTGCTGGGCTGCGGGCTCGGCCTGGGCCTCGACGAGCCGGACGAGGCCGTGCAGGGTGAGGTCGGGGTCGGCGGTGGCGCCGAGGGCCTCCAGCAGCACCGGATCGTCACGGATCGGCGCGAGCTCGGGGCTCTCCAGGAGTCGCTCGGCGGCCGACGGGTCGGTGAATCCGTGCCGCAGCAGCCGCGTGAAGGTACTGCTCCTGCGCCCCGGCGCCGTCATGCTCGCCCTCCCGTCCGATCGGGTTCGTACGCACCCGATCAAGGTCGTACGCGGTCGAGCCTAGCCGCAGAGCCTGGAAGTGGCGCCGATGAGTTCCGGCGCTCCGAGCGGTCTGTCTTGTCGAGGGAGAGGCCCGGCGACACATCTGGAGGGCGGCCGATGACCGACAAGCAACCACAGACCCGACTGGACGCGCGCTACAGCGACGAGACGGCCACGGCGAAGCCCTGGTCGGAGGCGGAGAAGCTGCTGTCCGAGGCCGAGCTGTTCTGGATCTCGACGGTACGGCCGGACGGGCGTCCCCATGTGACCCCGCTGCCGGCGGTGTGGTCGCGGGGCGCGCTGCACTTCTGCACGGGCCCGGAGGAACGCAAGGCGAGGAACCTCGCGGCGAACCCGCATCTCGTCCTGACGACCGGCACGAACCTCTGGGACGAGGGCTACGACCTGGTGGTCGAGGGCGAGGCGGAACGGATCACCGACGAGGCGCGGCTGCGCGAGCTGGCCGACGCGTGGGAGACGAAGTACGGCCCCTTCTGGCACTTCGACGTGGCGGACGGTGCTTTCCAGCACGGAGCGGGACATGCCTACGTCTTTTCGGTGGCGCCGCGAACGGTTTTCGGCTTCGGTAAGGGTGAGCCGTTCAGCCAGACCCGTTGGCGATTCACCATGGAGGACTAGCGATGGACTTCACCCTGGAAGTGATCCCGTTGCCCGTCAGCGACATCGACCGGGCCCGCGACTTCTACCGGGACAAGGTCGGCTTCCACGTCGATATCGACCAGGAGGTGATGCCGGGCATGCGCATCGTCCAGCTGACCCCTCCGGGTTCCGGCTGTTCGATCGCCCTCGGCGACAGCATCTGGGACATGACCAAGGGCGAAACCGTGCCCGAGCCCGGCTCCTACCAGGGCCTGCAGCTCTGCGTGGCCGACATCAAGGCGGCCCACGCGGAACTGGTCGAACGCGGCCTGGACATCTCCGAGCCGGTCCAGTACACCCCCGACGACGGCGCCACGTTCATGTACTTCAAGGACCCCGACGGCAACGGCTGGTCGATCCAGGAGTACCGACGCCGGGCGACGGAGCCCTTGCACCAACTCCTCACGGAACTGTCGAACAAGGGCGGGCAGTAACGCCGTAGGGGACGCGGGGAGCTGCACGCCCCCGCGTCCCCACGGCGACCGAGCACTACAGCACCGGCAAGCTCTTCCGCAGCTCGAACGCGGTGACCTCGCTGCGGTACTCCTCCCACTCCTGGCGCTTGTTGCGCAGGAAGAAGTCGAAGACGTGCTCGCCCAGCGTCTCGGCGACCAGGTCGCTGTTCTCCATGAGGGTCAGGGACTCGCCGAGGTTCTGCGGGAGGGGCTCGATGCCCATGGCGCGGCGCTCGGCGTTGGACAGGGCCCAGACGTCGTCCTCGGCGCCCGGCGGCAGTTCGTAGCCCTCCTCGATGCCCTTGAGGCCGGCGGCCAGCAGGACGGCGTAGGCCAGGTACGGGTTGGCGCCGGAGTCGAGGGAGCGGACCTCGACCCGCGCCGAGCCGGTCTTGCCGGGCTTGTACATCGGCACGCGGACCAGGGCCGAGCGGTTGTTGTGGCCCCAGCAGATGTACGAGGGGGCCTCGCCGCCGGCGCCCGCGGTGCGCTCGGAGCCGCCCCAGATGCGCTTGTAGGAGTTCACCCACTGGTTGGTGACGGCCGAGATCTCCGCCGCGTGCTTCAGCAGGCCGGCGATGAAGGAGCGGCCGACCTTGGAGAGCTGGTACTCCGAGCCGGACTCGTAGAAGGCGTTCCGGTCGCCCTCGAAGAGGGAGAGGTGCGTGTGCATGCCGGAGCCGGGGTGCTCGGAGAACGGCTTCGGCATGAACGTCGCGTGGACGCCCTGCTCCAGCGCCACCTGCTTCATGACCAGGCGGAACGTCATGATGTTGTCGGCCGTGGACAGTGCGTCGGCGTAGCGCAGGTCGATCTCCTGCTGGCCCGGCGCGCCCTCGTGGTGGGAGAACTCGACCGAGATGCCCATGGACTCCAGCATGGTGATCGCCTGGCGGCGGAAGTCCATGCCGATGTTCTGCGGGGTGTGGTCGAAGTAGCCGGAGTTGTCGGCCGGGGTCGGGCGGGTGCCGTCGAGCGGGCGGTCCTTGAGCAGGAAGAACTCGATCTCCGGGTGGGTGTAGAAGGTGAAGCCCAGGTCGGAGGTGCGCGCGAGGGCGCGCTTGAGCACGTAGCGCGGGTCGGCGAAGGACGGGGAGCCGTCCGGCATGAGGATGTCGCAGAACATGCGGGCGGTGCCGGGGGCCTCGGCGCGCCAGGGCAGGATCTGGAAGGTCGACGGGTCCGGCTTGGCGATCATGTCGGACTCGTATACGCGGGCGAAGCCCTCGATCGCCGAGCCGTCGAAGCCGATGCCCTCGTCGAAGGCCTGCTCCAGCTCGGCAGGTGCCACGGCCACGGATTTGAGGAAGCCCAGCACGTCGGTGAACCACAGGCGTACGAACCGGATGTCGCGCTCCTCCAACGTACGGAGCACGAACTCCTGCTGCTTGTCCATCTTCCGCTTCCCATCCTTGCTGGTCAGGCCGCCTGTCTCCGTGTCCCGCAGGAGGCGGTCGGGCACCTGAGCATCACACCACAACACCGTTTCAGGCGCGTTGCGGACCTTGATCGCCGTGGCGACCTCGGGTCGAACACCCGGCCTACGGCAGGTGTCCTGTCGCGGCCATGGTGTCCGGTGGACTGCTCTGCCGCCCATCTTGCCTGCTCGGGCCCACATCTGTAATGCCCGGCCCCGGTGGACCCACCCCGCTTTAATTTGCATCTCAGATACAAGTTTTAATGGAGGCACCTCGACCGAACCAGAGGAGATCCGATGCTGTCCGAGCAGTCCGCCGCCACCGTGCGCGCCACCCTCCCCGTCGTCGGCGGGGCGATCGGTGAGATCACCGAGCGCTTCTACGCCGCGATGTTCGCCGCCCGCCCCGAGCTGCTGCGTGACCTGTTCAACCGCGGCAACCAGGCGGCCGGCACCCAGCGGCAGGCGCTCGCGGGGTCGATCGCCGCGTTCGCGACGCACCTCGTGGACCGCCCCGGCCAGCGGCCCGACGCGATGCTGAGCCGCATCGCCCACAAGCACGCCTCCCTGGGCGTCACGGCGGAGCAGTACGCGCTCGTCCACGAGCACCTCTTCGCCGCGATCGCCGAGGTGCTCGGCGAGGCCGTCACGCCCGAGGTCGCCGCCGCCTGGGACGAGGTCTACTGGCTGATGGCGAACGCGCTGACCGCGATCGAGCAGCGGCTGTACGAGGAGCGCGGCGGGAACCAGTGGCGGGAGTGGGAGGTCGTCGGGCGCGTCGAGGAGACCGCCGACGTCGCCATGTTCCGGCTGCGCCCGGCCGACGGCCGCCCGGCGCCTGACTTCCGGGCCGGCCAGTACGTCTCGGTCCAGGTCGAGCTCGCTGACGGCGCCCGGCAGATACGCCAGTACAGCCTCTGCGCCGCACCCGGCTCACCGATCCGGCAGTTCAGCGTGAAGCGGGTGCACGGCGGGGCCGCGCCCGACGGCGAGGTCTCGAACCACCTCCACGCGCGTGTGTGCGTCGGCGACCGGCTGCGCATGTCGGCGCCGTACGGCGATCTGGTACTCACCGACGTCCGCGCCGACGCGCCGCTGCTCCTCGCCTCGGCCGGCATCGGCGTGACCCCGATGGTCGCCATGCTGGGTCAGCTCGCGGACCACGGGCACGAGGGCCCGGTGCTGGTCGTGCACGGCGACCGCTCCCCCGCCGAGCACGCGCTGCGCGCGGACCACGAGGCGTACGCCGGGAAGCTCGCCGACGCGTCGGTCCACTTCTGGTACGAGACCGGCGCCGGGGCGGCCCACCGCACCGGCCTGGTCGACCTCACCGGCGTCGCCGTACCGCGGGGCACGCGCGCGTACCTGTGCGGTCCGCTGCCCTTCATGCGGGCGGTGCGGGCACAGCTGATCGGCAAGGGTGTGGCACCGGCCGACATCCACTACGAGGTGTTCGGGCCGGACCTCTGGCTGGCGCAGGAGGGCTGAGGCCGGTTCCGCCTCAGGGCGCGTGGCCGATCTGCAGGAGCAGCGGCCCGGTCGGGTCCGCGGTCACGTCGGCCACCGTCAGCGGGTCCAGCGAGGCGAAGAACGCCTCCTGGGCCCGCCGCAGCGCGCCGCGCAGCCGGCACCCGGAGTTGAGCGGGCAGGGGTGGTCGCCCTCGCACTCGACGACGTCGCCGTCCCCCTCGAAGGCGCGCACGATCGCGCCGACGGAGGCCGTACGGCCCCGGTCGCCGATCGAGAGCCCGCCGCCGCGGCCCCGGCGGGCGACGACCAGCCCCATGTGCTGGAGCTCGGCGACGACCTTGGCGGCGTGCGTGTACGGCACCTCCATGTCCGCCGCGACCTCGCGGGTCGTCGGCGTGGCGTCCCCGAGGACGGCGAGCCGCATGAGGAGGCGCAGTGCCAGGTCGGTGGAGCGCAACAGCCGCATACCGGGAAGCGTAGATAATGCGCATCCCCGGTTCAAAATATCGGCCTGCGGGGCGGGCGTCGGCAGAGTGGGTCGTTGCGATCCGGACTTTCCCGCCACCTCCCTACGAGAGGCCACTCCTTCCCCATTACGATCAGCGGACCCGACCGTCCCTTTCGCCAGAAGGACATGACCTCATGGGCTCCGCCAAGAACAAGAACAGCGCTGAGCGCAAGGCGCGAATAGAGGAGATGCGGCGTGCGGAGCGGGCCCGTGAGCGCCGCAACCGCATCCTCACCATCGCCGCCAGCACGGTGGTCGTCGCCGGCCTCGTCGTCGGCGGAGTCGTGCTCGTCCAGTCGCAGTCCGACAAGAAGGACGAGGCGAAGCCCGACAAGAAGACCTCCGGGAAGTTCGTCGCCGGCGCGGACGGCGTGCAGACCTGGAAAGGGACGCTGGCCAGCACCCACGTCGAGACGAGCGTGAAGTACCTGATGGAGCCCCCGGTCGGCGGCAACCACCACCGCGCCTGGATGAACTGCAACGGCGACGTCTACACCAAGGAACTGGCGCGGGAGAACGCCGTGCACTCGCTGGAGCACGGCGCGGTGTGGGTGACGTACACCAGCAAGGCGGCCAAGGCCGACATCGAGGCGCTGGCGGCGAAGGTCAAGCAGACGCCGTACACGCTGATGAGCCCGGACGAGCAGCAGAAGGACCCGATCATGCTCAGCGCGTGGGGGCACCAGCGCACGGTGACGAGCGCGAGCGACCCGAACGTCGGCAAGTTCTTCGAGACGTACGTCCAGGGCAAGCAGACGCCCGAGCCGGGCGCGGCGTGCACGAACGGTCTGTCGGAGTGAAGCAGCACGTCGGCTGGATTGCAGGAACCGCGGCGGCGGTGCTCGTCGCCGCGGGCGCGATCACCTACGCGGTCGCCGAGGACGGCGGTTCGGGCACGACCCCGGTCGCCGACTCGGCGGACGCCGGCTTCGCGCGGGACATGGCGGTGCACCATCAGCAGGCCGTGGAGATGTCGTACATCGTGCGCGACCGCACCGATGACGAGGACGTGCGGCGGCTGGCCTACGACATCGCGCAGACGCAGGCCAACCAGCGCGGCATGCTGCTGGGCTGGCTGGACCTGTGGGATCTGCCGAAGGTGTCGTCCAAGGCGCCGATGACCTGGATGGGCATGGGCGACATGCCCTCCGCGGGGGACGGCTCGTTGATGCCGGGCATGGCGACCAACGCGGAGATGAAGAAGCTCGGGACCCTCAACGGCAAGCAGGCGGAGATCTTCTTCCTCCAGTTGATGACGGCCCATCACAAGGGCGGCATCCACATGGCGAAGGGCTGCCTCGACCGGTGCGGGGTCGGCGTGGAGAAGCGGCTCGCGCAGACGATGGTGAACGGCCAGAAGTCGGAGATCGACCTGATGGCCGACATGCTCAAGGAGCGGGGCGCGAAGCCGCGGTCGTAGGACCGGAAATGGCTTTGTCATTAACGTAGTTGGGACCTTCTTGGGCCGGGCATTCCCCTGGCGTGAACGGTTCGTCGCTTAAGTGGCCACCGTCGGGTGATCCACTCGCACACGAATCGCACAGGGGGTTCCATGAGATCTCGACATGCCGCGCGGCGCGCCTGCGTGAGTCTGGCGGCGACACTGCCTCTCCTCACCGGCGCGCTGGCGCTCGGCATACCGGCGGCGCACGCCGCCGACGCCCCGGGCCGTGACCGGCTCGCCGGCACCAAGCCCGCGTGGGCGACGCCCCGGGCGGACAAGGGCGCGGCCTCGGACGGCGCGCAGGTCGCCGTACGCGTCTACCTGCAGGGCAAGGACGCGACCGGCCTCGCCGCCTACGCCAAGGCCGTCTCCGACCCGGACTCCGCGACGTACGGCAAGCACCTGAGCGCGGCCCAGGCCCAGTCCCGCTTCGGCGCGACCAAGGCTCAAGTGGCCGCCGTCAAGGGCTGGTTGACGTCGGCGGGACTGAAGGTCACGGGCGTCACTCGACACTATGTCGCCGTCAGCGGCGATGTGGCCGCCGCGGAGAAGGCGTTCGGCACCCAGCTGCACAACTACACCAAGGGCGCGAAGACCTACCGCGCGCCCACGACGGCCGCCTCGGTGCCGGACGGCCTCAAGGACGCCGTCCTGACCGTCACGGGCCTCGACAACTCGCCGCACCTGGCGAGCCACCGGGACCAACTGCCGCCGCCGGAGACGGTGTTCCGCAACGCCGGGCCGTTCTCGACGTACCACGGCTCGAACGTGGCGAGCACGCTGCCGGACGCGTACGGCACGAAGGTCCCGTACGCCGTCAAGGGCTACACCGGCAAGCAGCTGCGCGCCGCGTACGGCGCCGGCACGCGCACCGGCAAGGGGGTGCGCATCGCCATCACCGACGCGTACGCCTCCCCGACGATCGCCTTCGACGCGGCCACCTACGCGAAGCGGGGCGGCGACGCGGCCTGGAAGAGCGGCCAATTGCGCCAGGTCCTGCCCGCGAAGTACACGCGGACCAAGGAGTGCGGGGCGGCCGGCTGGTACGGCGAGGAGACCCTGGACGTCGAGGCCGCGCACGCGGTCGCGCCCGGCGCACAGATCACGTACGTGGGCGCCGCCTCCTGCTACGACGAGGATCTGCTCGACTCGCTCGGCAAGATCGTCGACAACCATCTCGCCGACATCGTCTCCAACTCCTGGGGCGAGGTGGAGGCCGACCAGACGCCGGATCTCGCGGCGGCCTACGACCAGGTCTTCCAGTTCGGCGCGGTCGAGGGCATCGGCTTCTACTACTCCTCCGGCGACGACGGCGACGAGGTCGCGAGCACCGGCACCAAGCAGGTGGACATCCCGGCGAGTTCGGCCTGGGTGACGGCGGTCGGCGGCACCTCGCTGGCGGTCGGCAAGGGCGACAAGTACCTGGGGGAGACCGGCTGGGGCACGCAGAAAGCGAGCCTCGCGGCCGACGGGAAGAGCTGGACCGGCTTCCCCGGCGCGTTCGCCTCGGGCGCGGGCGGCGGCACGAGCAGGACCGTCGCCGAGCCGTACTACCAGCGGGGCCTCGTCCCGGACGCGCTGGCCAAGGCCAACAGCGCCGACGGCAACCGGGTCGTGCCGGACATCGCGGCGATCGCCGACCCGAACACCGGGTTCCTGGTGGGGCAGACGCAGACCCTGCCGGACGGCAGGACCCAGGCCTACGACGAGTACCGCCTCGGCGGCACCTCGCTCGCGGCGCCGGTCATCGCCGGCGTCCAGGCCCTCGCCCAGGAGGCGGCGGGCGGCAAGCCGCTCGGCTTCGCCAACCCCGCGATCTACGCGCGCTACGGCTCGAAGGCGTACCACGACGTCACGGACAACCCGACGGGCTCCGGACTCGCGGTGGCCCGCGTCGACTTCGTCAACGGCTACGACGCGACGGAGGGACTGGCCACGTCCGTACGCAGCCTCGGCAAGGACAGCTCGCTGAGCGCCGTGAAGGGCTACGACGACGTGACGGGCGTCGGCACGCCGGCGGGCGGCTATGTGGAGTCGTACCGCCGCCGCTGATCACCGGGCAGGAAACCGGGCACAAAGGGGCGCCCCGCCGACGGGGGAAGATCGGCGGGGCGCTTGGTGCCGCAGTGGTTCAGGGGCCCGGGAGGGCTCAGTGGACGGAGTGCGCCTCGAGCGGGAACGTTCCGCCGACGACGTCGTCCGCGAAGGCCTTCGCCGCGTTGCCCATGACCTCGCGCAGGTTCGCGTACTGCTTGACGAACTTGGGGACGCGGCCGCCGGTCAGGCCCAGCATGTCCGTCCAGACCAGGACCTGCGCGTCGGTCTCCGGTCCTGCGCCGATGCCGACCGTGGGGATGTGCAGCACACGCGTCACCTCGGCCGCGAGCTCCGCCGGCACCAGCTCCAGGACGACCGCGAACGCGCCCGCGTCCTGCACCGCCTTGGCGTCGCGCAGCAGCTGCGCGGCCGCTTCCTCGCCGCGGCCCTGGACGCGGTAGCCCATGGCGTTGACGGACTGCGGGGTCAGGCCGATGTGGGCCATCACCGGGATGCCGGACTCGACCAGCAGCTCGATCTGGCGGTGCGAGCGCTCGCCGCCCTCCAGCTTGACGGCCCCGACGCCGGCCTCCTTGACCAGCCGGGTCGCCGAGCGCAGGGCCTGCACCGGGCCCTCCTGGTACGAGCCGAAGGGCAGGTCGCCGACGATCAGGGCGCGGGAGGTGCCGCGTACGACGGCCGCCGAGAGCATGGTCATCTCGTCGAGCGTCACGGGCACCGTGGTCTCGTAGCCGAGGTGACAGTTGCCCGCCGAGTCGCCGACGAGCATGACCGGGATGCCGGCCTCGTCGAAGACGGACGCGGTCATCGCGTCGTAGGCGGTGAGCATGGGCCACTTCTCGCCGCGCTCCTTGGCGGCGGCGATGTCACGAACGGTGATGCGGCGGGTGCCCTTCCCCCCGTACAGCGCATTGCTGCCGTCGGAGGGCTTCGCCTGAGGCGTCTGGGCAGCCGAGAGCTGCGTCATGGCAACGGCTCCTTCATGTCATCTCGAGGCGCCCTGACGGCGTCCCCGGATCCCCTCCATGGTGGCACTTCGTGCCAGTCGCGGCCAAGCCCCCTCGTGTGAGATGCACCCCGATGCCTCCCGTGTAAGAGCTCGGTAAAAATTTACGATACGAGACGGTGCCGTATCGAAAGTCTTCTAGGCTCGACGCCATGACTTCTCCCGTCCCTGACACCGGCTCCCGGATACCGGAGGCCGTGCATCGGCGCCGCTGGGCGATCCTGGGTGTGCTGATGCTCAGCCTGCTGATCGTCGTGCTGGACAACTCCATCCTGAACGTCGCCATCAAGACCATCTCGACCCCCGCGCCGACCGGCCTCGGCGCCACCCAGAGCGAGCTGGAGTGGGCGATCAACGCCTACACGCTCGTCTTCGCGGGCCTGCTGTTCAGCGCGGGCATCCTCGGCGACCGGCTCGGCCGCAAGAAGGTCCTGCTCGGCGGCCTCGCCGTGTTCGGCATCGGCTCCGCGCTCGCCGCGTTCTCCGGCTCACCGGGCGAGCTCATCGCCTTCCGCTCGGTGATGGGCCTCGGCGCCGCCTTCGTCATGCCGGCCACCCTCGCCGTCCTGATGAACGTCTTCGAGCGCGACGAGCAGCCCAAGGCGATCGGCATCTGGGCCGGCGGCGTCGGCCTCGCCATCGCCATCGGCCCGATCACCGGCGGTGTGCTGCTCGACCACTTCTGGTGGGGTTCGGTCTTCCTCATCAACGTGCCGATCGTGCTGCTCGCCCTCGCGCTGATGCTGTGGCTGGTCCCGGACTCGCGCGATCCGAACCCCGGTCGCATCGACCCCGTCGGCGTCGTGCTCTCCGTCGTCGGCCTCGTCCTGCTCGTCTACGGCATCATCAAGGGCGGCCAGCTCGCCGACTTCACGGACCCGACGGTCCTCGCGACGATCGCCGCCGGTCTCGCCGTACTCGCCGCCTTCGTGGTGTTCGAAAAGCGCAGCGACCACCCTTCCGTCGACATCACGTACTTCCGCAACAAGGTCTTCTCGGCCGCGATCGGCGTCATCGCGCTGGTCTTCTTCGCCCTGATGGGCGTGACCTTCTTCTCGGTCTTCTACACCCAGAGCGTGCGCGGCTACTCGCCGCTGGAGACCGGTCTGCTGATGCTGCCGCTGGCCGCCGCCCAGATGATCTTCGCGCCGCGGGCCCGGCTCCTGGTCGACCGGTTCGGCAACCGGGCCACGACGACCGGCGCCATGCTGCTCATCGCGCTCACGCTGGCCGCGTTCGCGACCTTCGAGGCGGACACGCCGATCTGGGTCCTGGAGGTCGTCTTCTTCCTCATGGGCGCCGCGATGGCGCACATCATGACGCCGGTCAGCGTCGTCATCATGCAGGCCCTGCCCCGCGAGAAGGCCGGTTCCGCCTCCGCCCTCAGCAACACCTTCCGGCAGGTCGGCGGCGCCCTCGGCATCGCCGTCCTCGGCTCGGTCCTGTCGACGGCGTACCGCAGCGACATCGAGGACCGGCTCACGGCGTTGCCGGAGGGCCTGCGGCACACGGCCGGCGAGTCCATCGAGGCCACGCTCGGCGTCGCCGCCAAGCTCGGCCCGCGCGGCGAGGCGCTCGTCGGCCCCGCCAACGACGCGTTCCTGCACGCCATGCACGTCACGGCGCTGTGGGGTGCGGGCATCGCCGTCCTCGGCGCGGTGGTCGTGGCGCTGTTCCTGCCGGGGCGGCCGACGGCGCCTCAAAAGGGCGAGGAGGAGCGGGAGTTGGTGGCGTCCGAATAGAGCCGGGCGGGGCGGACGGGAGTGCCGGGAGGGGGCCGGGGCGGTGGCCGCGGACGACTCGCTGCGGCCCGGCCGCCGCACCGGCGGCGGCATACCCGGGGGACAATCAGCGCAGCCCACGGAAAGGACCGACCAAGTGAGCCTCGCCGACAGCAATCCCCGGCCGGACGGCCCCGTCCGGGGCCGCCCCCGCAGCGAGGCCGTGGAGCGGTCCATCATCGAGGGCGTCATCCGGCTGCTGGAGGACGGGGTGCCGCTCGCGGAGCTCTCCATCGAGCGCATCGCCCGCACCGCGGGCGTCGGCAAGGCCACCATCTACCGCCGCTGGAGCGGCAAGGAGGAGCTCTTCGTCGACGTCGTACGCGCCGCCGAGCCCCCGGACCCCGAGCTGCCCGGCACCTCGGTGCGCGACGATCTCGTGACGCTGCTGGAGCAGTTGCGCCGGCGCGGCCTGATGACCCGGTCGTCGGTGCTCCTGCACAACGTCATCGCCCAGATGAAGCGCAGCCCGAAGATCTGGGACGCCTATCACGCGAACGTCGTCGAACCGCGGCGCAGGAAACAGCACGAGATCCTGCGCCGCGGGCAGGAGAACGGCGAGCTGCGCACGGACATCGACGTCGACGTGATGAACGACATGGTCTTCGGCCCGATGCTGGTGCGTGCCGTCATGCGCCCCGACGCCGATCTGCCCGATGGGCTGTCCGAGCAGATGGTCGACACCGTGCTCGAAGGTCTACGGCCCGTCAGTTCGGGCACTCCGTAGTACGCATGTGCGCGTTTCGTCACAGAGCGCGCTTTCCCCGGCCCGGACCGGAACTCGCGAAGCCGACTTGTACGTCCTCGCCCCCGTACGGCCGTCATGGGGACGGCATGAACGGAACCGATCATCCCCTAGGGTTTCCATGGGCGCGGGGGGACGACGGTGTGCACGGCAGGTAGTGAGGCGACGGTATGGCGCAGCAGGCGTACGTGACGGAGACGGACAGCAGCGGCTCGGGGCCCGAGCGCAAGGAATCCGGGCTTCGGCGCCTGCAAGGCCGCCTGGTCTCGGGCTGGCGCGGCGACCCACGCATCTGGCGGCGCGGCATCGTGCTGGCCGCCCTCGCAGTGATCCTCGCCCTGGTCATGGGGCTGCACGCGCGGATCCCGAACGCCATCGGCAACCTCGGCTCGCTGACCGAGACGTTTCTGCCCTGGCTGGGCTTGTTCATCCCGGTTCTTCTCCTGCTGGCCCTGCTGCGGAAGTCCGCGACCGCGCTGATCGCGCTGCTGATCCCGGCGATCGTCTGGCTGAACCTCTTCGGCGGCCAGCTCTCCGACAAGACCGGCACCGGCGGCGACCTGACGGTGGCCACGCACAACGTCAACGCCGACAACACCGATCCGTCCGGAACCGCCCAGGACGTGGCCGCGTCCGGCGCGGACGTCGTGGCGCTGGAGGAACTGACGGCCGACGCGGTTCCGACGTACGAGAAGGCGCTGGCGGCGACGTACAAGTACCACTCGGTGCAGGGCACGGTCGGGCTGTGGAGCAAGTACCCGCTCAGCGGTGTCAGGGCCGTCGACATCAAGCTGGGCTGGACCCGTGCCATGCGGGCCGCGGTGACGACGCCCGCCGGGCAGGTCGCGGTGTACGTCGCCCATCTGCCGTCGGTGCGCGTGAAGATGGAGGCCGGGTTCACCGCCCGGCAGCGCGACAAGAGCGCCAACGCGCTGGGCGAGGCCATTTCCGACGAGCCGCTGCAGAAGGCCGTGCTGCTCGGCGACCTGAACGGCACGATGAACGACCGTGCTCTGCGGGCCGTCACCGCCCAGATGCGCTCCACGCAGGGCGCCTCGGGCAGCGGGATGGGGTTCAGCTGGCCGGCGTCGTTCCCGATGGCGCGGATCGACCAGATCATGGTGAAGGGCGTCGAGCCGATGAGCTCGTGGACGCTGCCGGAGACCGGGAGCGACCATCTGCCGGTGGCCGCGCGTGTGAAGGTCGACACATCCGCGTCCTGAAAGTCGCAGGTCAGCGCCTTTTGGATGGATCCTTGCAACCGGGTTGTCATCTGCCGGAATGCTGGGCCTGAGACGCTTTGTTCCGTACTTGAACATACGAAGTCACGGAACGACGCTCTCGACACCCCGAAAGGCAAAGGCACTTCATGCCACTGGCCCTGCTCGCCCTCGCCGTAGGCGCCTTCGGTATCGGCACGACCGAGGTAGTAATTCGCACGTAGGTACACGGAGCGTAGCGGGAAGCGATCAAGGAACGCCCAGCTCAGGGAGCCTTCCTTTCTAAGGCAGGGTGCGACCCGGAGACGGCCGCCGACGGGGCCGAAAACTACGGGCTGTAGCCGGAGAACCGTTACCGACTCTTTACCGTCGGCGCAGGTCGTTCAGCGCTCCCCAGCTGCCGGGATCGTGCACCGAGGACGCGCGGTCGATCTTGCGACTCATGGAAGCGGTCCGCAGCCGGGCGCGCAGCTCCGGCGGCCAGGTGGCGATGGCCTCCGCGTCCGGGTCGGCCGGGGCAGGCTCGGGCGCCGGGCGGGCCGGGGGCTCCTCGCCGGTGCGGCCACGCTCCCGAAGCAGCTCCCCGCGCAGCCGCTGAATCTCGGCCGCTGCACCGGGCTGGCCGGGGTCGGCCGCCAGCTCACGCAACCGTCGCTTGATCGTCTT
This sequence comes from Streptomyces sp. NBC_01092, assembly GCF_045039535.1. Lineage (NCBI taxonomy): Bacteria > Bacillati > Actinomycetota > Actinomycetes > Kitasatosporales > Streptomycetaceae > Streptomyces > Streptomyces sp. NBC_01092. The sequence goes on from NZ_CP108659.1 coordinate 3,201,671, forward strand.
CCGGTCCATCGTCGTCCTCCTCGTCGAGCAGATCTCCGAACTCGTCCTGGATCTTCGCCAGTTCGGACAGCACGGCATCCGCGCTGTCCGGCTCGCGGTAGCGCGGAGGGGCCGGGGCGGCGGACGCCCCGGGCAGCAGGGCGAGCTGTGGCCGGGGTGCCTCCGGCGCCGGGCCTGGGTCACCTCCGCCCTCAGCCTTGAGGGTGTGGCCCGCGACCTCCAGCGCGTACATCTGGAGCTTGGCCCGGAAGGCGCCGTCCAGGTCGGGCAGGGCGGCCGTCACGGCGTCCACGGCGGCCATGACGGCAGCCACGACGTCGGTGGCCTCCTCCTCCACGCGGCGCTCCAGGGCGATGGTCATGGCCTCGGGGGCGTCGGCGCCCTTGAGCTTGCGCAGGGACTCCTCGGCCCGCAGACACCTGTCCCACGCCCGGCCCCAGGCATCCGAGCCCTTCTCCGTCCCGGCCAGGGAGGCATACGCCCGGCGGAACAGATCCTCCAGCCGGACCTCACGCATGGCGACGAACTCGTCCGACGCGCGCTGGGTGCGAGTGCGGAGCAGGTGCGACAGCCGGTCCTGCACCGTGGACTTGGGCATGCCGACCTCGGCGGCGATCCGGCGGACGGGCAGGCCCGCAGCCGCCAGCCCAAGGATCTTGTCGTCGACTTGTCCGGGCTCCGGGCCAGCTCCAGGGCCGTGTGTCCGGTGCGCCTCGTCCGGCGGTGCGGTCATGATCGTCTCCTTCCGGGTGTTACGGGTGGGGCTCATGTGTCGGCGCCCAGGGTGAGGGCCAGCTCGCACAGGACGTTGACGGCGTCGTCACAGGCCCGTTCGCGGGCGGCCTGCCAGGCGTCGTGTGCCCGGCGCCAGCGGTCCTCCCGGGGCCGGTGCGGTCCAGTGCGGCCGGAGACGCGCATGACGCACGGACGGCCCACGGGCGCCCCGCACCAGCGGCACGGGAAGTCCTCCGGCCGGGGCGCCGGGACCCGGGCGGCGAACCGCTCGCGGGCCTCAGCGCAGGCGTCGGTCAGGGCGGGGTTCACGACCGGGCCCCCGCAGCGGGGCAGCCGGAGGCGTGCTCACGGGCCGGGCAGCGGGGATGCATCTGGCACCGGTCCGCGACCGAGGCGGGCGAAGCGGGCGAAGTTGCGCCCTTCTCTACAGGGCGCCCACTCACTTCATCTGCCCGGTCTTGATCCTTTGCCGGCTGTATCTGCGCCCTGTAGAGAAGAGGGCTAACTCCGCCCGCTTCGCCCGCCTCGGCGCCCCTCTCGTCCCGGTGGACCGTCCCGGCCCTGACGTTGAGGGCAAGCGCTCGCGTCGTCTGGCGCCTCACCTCCACCACCCCCGTCACCGACAGCAGCCGCTCCTTGAAGCCGTCCCGGCCCATGTCCAGCCCACCGTCCTGCTTCTGCTGACGGGTGAACGCCTGGAACAGCTCGGTCGTGGTGGCGGTCTGCTCGGCCGGGAGGGTGCTGCGGGGCTCGGCCGGGGTGACGGTGCAGTAGTCGGCCACCCATCGCGCCACCCGGTCGGACTTGACCACGAACTGTTCGGTCACGGCCCGGTTGGCGGCGAGGTAGCCGCCTCGGGCGTAGTGCGCCTGCCACGCCTTGACCCACCGCACGAGGATGCCGGGCAGCTCGCCCGCCAACCTGCTCTCCAGCTCCAGGTCTTCCCGTCCGGCGACGGAGTGACCGAACCAGAAGGGCCGGATGCGCTCCATGTACGCGCCGGACGGGTCGGACACGTGCGGGATGTTGTTGGCGCTGAAGGCGAACAGGGCCGTCGCCGTGAAGTCGAACGGCTGGCCGTACTTGTGGTCCGCCGTGACCATGTCGACGCCGGTCATCTTCTTGAAGAGCCGGATGTCCGCCACGTCCTTGGACGACGGGTCGGCCGACAGGTTGACCATCTTCCCGTACAGGTGGGCGGCGGTGAACTTGTCGTCGGCGAGTTGGTGCAGGTCCACCGCCGAGCAGTTGGCCTCGCCCGCGATCTGCTTGATGATCCGCAGGAAGGTCGACTTGCCCGACCGGGGCGGCCCGAACAGGAAGGCTGCCTTGGTCGGAGTGCGGGACTGGTCGAGCATCAGGGACACGACGTTTTCCAGCTCGTCGGCCTGGTCCGGGCAGACCTGCTTCAGCCACGCCTCGTACTGCGGGCAGGTCGCGTCCGGCAGCCACGGCACCGGGATCTGCGACCGGGACAGGTACTTGGGGTCGTGCTCCAGCAGCTCACCCGTCATCAGGTTGAGCATGCCGTTGGCACAGTTGAGCAGTGGCTCCGAGAGGGTGTCCGGGATGACCCGGCCCTCATCGATCAGAATGCCCCTGACCGACTCCTCCACGGTGCTCTTCCACACCGGCCGGTACTGCTCCCCGAGCAGCCGACGCACCGACGCCAGCACGAACGTGCCGTCGATCTGGAACACGCCGTCCACGTACCCTGCGATCTTCTGCTCGGCGGTCAGCGCGCACGGGTGACCGTCCATCACGTCCTTGGACAGCGTCTCGGCCAGCAGGCCATCGCGCTCGTCGAAGTACTTCGACCGGCGCTTGGCCGGGCGGCGTCCGAGCTTGCCGGGGGCCCGGTCCGCCACTCGCTCCAGGTAGGCGGTGCGCTTGTCCGGCGCCTTCCGGCCGAGCACGTCGTCCAGGCCGTCAGTGGCCCCGGCGCCCGCGAGACGGGCGAACTTGACCTCGGTGGCCCCGGCGTCCAGCAGGGCATCCCGCAGCTCCGAGGCAGCGTCGTAGACGTCCCGGTTGGTCGCGGTGTCCTTGTCGAACATCACGACGACCGGCCGGTCCTCGGCCCAGTCCAGGTCGGTGCCGATCCAGTTGGAGCACCCGGGCACGCCCGCCACGCCCCACTCCGGCGGAGCCCACGACAGGGCCGCCAGGCTCTGCTTGGTGCCCTCGGCGATCAGTACCCGCGCGCCCTCGGTCGGCTCCCGGAAGACCGCGACGAACGACCCGCACCCCTTCGGGAAGACGTACTTGGACTCCTCACCGTCGATCACAACCGGCGCGTCCGGCCGGAACTGCGGCACCGGCTTGTCACGGCCCGGCACCGGCCACCAGAACAGGATCCCGTCGCCGTTGCACAGCCCGGCCGGGAGACCCTGGCCCACTGCCTCGGCCGCCGTGACAGACCGGGTGTGGTGCTGCTCCAGCACCTCATCCGTGGTCGCCTGGCCATTGAGGAAGGCCCGGTGCTCCGGAGACAGCAGTGAATTACCTGAACCGGTAATTCCGGAGCCATTCCGGGTACCATCGTCATAGACGAGGTTGGCCCCCGCGTCTCCTTCAGAGCCCCCCGGCTTGAGCCCCCGGGGGGTTTCGTCTTTCGCGTTCACTCCGCCGCACCCCCTGACGGGGCGAGCAGCCGCCGCACCTTGGCGATCACTACGTCGGGCGCCGGAGCGCGATTGACCCGTGCCTGAATTTCCTCGTCCAGCGTCGGTCGGTCCTTCACCGGCATTTCCTGGGCCATCTCTGGGCCCCTTTCCGCACTGGTTGCCTCGCGCCTCCTTTCCGTGGTCTTTGGTCAGGTGCTGTGCCGGTCGGTGGACGCCTTGCCCGTCCGGCGGGTGGTGCTCGGTTCGGCTACGCGGCCGGGCCCGTCAGTGCTTCAACCTCGCGACGCAGCCGCTTGGCCTCGGTCTCCAGCGTGTTGGCCCGCTCCAGCGTCAGTTCTGCGCCCAGGCGTTCCGCCTCTTCGGTGCGCCCGTAGCGCAGGGCGATGGCCCGGCGACCCTTGAGAGACCGCTCGGCGGCCGACATCGGGACCTTGGGAATGGGCATGATCTCCTCCCGGAAAGCAAAAGGAACCCGCGCCCCTTGTGGGGCTGGGTTCCTTGGTCTGCTTACAACCTACCCCGGGTGCGAGGTTCAGCAAACCGTCTGGGCACCGGGCGTCGAAGTTTGTAGGTTCCTATTTATCTTCATCTACTTAATTCGTGTACGCGCTTTTACGCGCGATTACTCACGGGGGTACAAGAGGGCACAAAGGGGGCGCACCCCAGTCATGATCCCCATTCTTTGGAGTGCGCCCGCCCCTCCATTATGCTCCTTTTAAAAGCCGGGAGGCGCGCAATGGATTTCCTCACCATTTCCCAGGCGGCGGACCGCCTGAACACGACGACGCAGGCGGCGTACGACGCCCTGAAACGCGGCGACCTGGAGCGCGTGCCCGGCGAGGGGATCATCCTGCTCACCGGCGCCTCCGTGGATGCCTTCGCCCGGCGTCGGCGCAGCCGGGCTGCCTCGGGCCTGACTCCGCAGACGGCCGCGCAGTACCTGGCCGATCACCTCCGTCCGCCGCCCGAGCCCCTGACCGTGGACGGCCGCAGCGTGGCCACCGGCGAGAAGCCCCCGCCGCCCGCTCCGCTCACGCGGGAGGAGCTGCGCACCCGGCGGGACAGGGCCCTGGGTCAGATGCCCGCCCTGCGTGCGATCTTCAGCGCTGACGTGCTGGACGCGGTCCTCCTGCCGGACGGCGCCGGGTGCCGGTGGTGCGCGTCGGACGTCCCGGCGGACGAGGTGTTCGCCGCCCGAGGCGAGGCCACCTTCCGCACCCTGTTCGGCATGGAGCCCTGTGCCCGGGATCTGGACCGCTGGGACGGCCAGGTAGCCGAGACCGAGCGTCGCCGGGCCGCCGCTCGCGCGGCGAGCGACCAGACAGCGGCGGACGGCCGTATGCGCGCGGACGCCCTCCGGTTCGCTGAGCTGAAGATCGGTGCGCCCTACGCCGACGACGCCGACGGCCCGATGGCGTTCGACTGCGCCGGACTGGTGCGGTGGGCCTACGCGCAGGCGGCCGGGGTGCTCGTGCCCCGCATGAACCTGCCCCTGATCGACGCCGGGCAGCGCATCGAGCTGGACAGCCTGGAGCCGGGGGACGTCGTGCTCAACCGCCCGGCCACCCATGCGGGCCTGTACGCCGGGAGCGGCCGGGTGCTGCACGCGGCCGAGGGCGGGGTGCAGTACACCTCCCTGGACGGCTTCACGGACGGTGTGAGGCTGTCCCGGCCGGGCCTGGTGGCATCGGGCGCGGAGACCGTCGACAGCGGCTCCCTGGCCGCTCTGACGGCTCTCGCGGCACTGCGGGCCGCCGCTGACGAGATGGGACTGACGGTATGAGCGCCCGGTACCGGTGGCCCCGGCCGGGGGCCGAACTCTCCCCCGCTGCTCGCGCGTTGACGCTGCTCCAGGGCAACGGGGACACCGGCATGACTCCGGCGTCGGTCGGCGTGGTGCTGGGGCTGCCCGCCGCTCAGGCCCGGCGCCTCCTGGAGACGCTGGTCCGCCGGGGCAAGGTCGTCCGTATCGACGACAACTACCGGGCCGCTCCCGCTCCAACTGACGAGACTCCGGGAGGCGTTGACCATGTCCGGTGAACTGGACGCACAGCAGGCCGAAATCGTCGCCGCCGGGCGCGCGGCGCTGGCCGACATCCAGCAGGCGTCCGGCGAAGCGACGGCGGCCGTGGTGCGGGTGGTCGCGCAGCAGACCGGAGTGACGCTCGCTGCCCCGCCCGGCCCGTCGATCATGGACGCGACCCGGGCCCAGCTCCTGGACGCCGACCGCCGCGCAATGCACGCCCGTGCCGCTATGGACATCGTCCTGCGGGGCTGGTTCTGGGGCGACGCGCAGACCCTCGGTCAGCTCATGCCCGACCTGCCGGAGGACGTCCGCGAGCAGGTGGCCGATCACCTGGTGCAGGCGGGCCTCTCCTGATGGGCGGCGGGGTCGACAGCATCAGTCCGTTCCTGCGCGCCAGGGCGCTGCGTCACATCCAGACCAACCCCGGCCGCACCGCCGACGAGCTGACGGCGGTGCTGTCGGTGTACGACCGGAGCCTGTTCGGTGGGGCACTGCGGAGCCTGCGGGAGTGCTGCATGGTCCGCGTGGACACCGACGGGCGCATCTGGGCGGCCTGAGCTGGGGCGACCACTGCCGGCTGAATTCCTTAAATGAGGCTCGGCGGCGGCACAATCTGCGTATGACTCTCGCTGCCTCGTCCTTCTGGGACGACTGGCCCAAGTTCGTGCCCGGGTGGCTCGCGTTCGTCGCGACCGTGGGCACGTGGATCTACAAGGCGTGGACTCGTCGTCACACGGTGGCGCTCGGGGCCGCCGACGATGAGCTACGCGAAGCCCTGGAAGCCGCCCGGACCCGCTTCGAGGACATCATCGCCCAGGGCCGCCGGGCCGACTGGTTCATGGACGAGAAGCGGCGCGAGACCGCCCGCAAGATCCGGGACCTGTCCGAGCGCCGGAAGGACGAGGCCCTGCGCGTGGAGCTGACCAAGGTGGCCGACGCGTGGGACGAGACGTTCGCCCTCGCCCCTGGCGCTGGGGGTCCGTGGGTCCGGTTCATGGACCAGCCTTCGACACCTCAGGAGCGGGCCGAATCGGCTCGCGTCCAGGCGCAGTTCGGCAAGGAGGCGGACGTGGCCCGTACAGCTCTGGAGCACATCACGACAGCTCTCACCCGGTTGAACGAACTGGAGCGCAAGACGCTCGGCCGGTCATGACGGAGCCCCGCACCGGTCACCGGTGCGGGGCTCGCGTCTGTGCGTCAGAGGGAACCGAGGATGTTGGTCGCCGTGGCCCCGAGTTCGCCGAAGCCACCCATCAGCATGACCGTCGCCGCGATGGCAATCAGGGCGGGGACGCGGTGCTGCTTGGCTGCGGCCACGAGGACCACCAGAGCGATCAGTGCGCCGAACTGGATCACTTGGATTCACCTCCTCCCGAGCCGTTGACCGAGCGCACCACGCGCCGGACGTAGCCGGGCTCAGCGGTCACGCCCTCGGTGGCGAGGGCACGGCCGATCTCGGGAGCCGTGGTGACGCCCTGGCTGATCAGTTCGCGGATGCGGTCCGCCGTCGTACCGGTGCTGTCCCGGTCCTGTGCCGGTCCGTCCCGGTCCCCGGACCGGTCCTGTGCCGGTCCGTCCCGGTACTCCTCGGCGAACTGCTCGCCCGCTCGCGCCAGTTCGGCCGGGTCGGTGTCCCGGGTGCTCGCCGACAGCTCCAGGACGGTGGGCCGAGCCGCCTCCAGGGAGCTGCGGACGGCGGCCGTGTGGGCGTCCACCCGGAGGGTCTGCCGGTCCACGGAGGCCACGGCCTGCCGGACGTACGCCTTGCTCAGCCGGTCGGCGAGGTCGTCCCGGTCCACGGGGGACAGCTCCCGGTCGATGTGCTTCATGATCCCGAGCCAGAGCCCCTTGGCGACGGCGCTGACCAGGGCGCCGATCACGGCGTACCCCAGGTCAGGCCAGGCGTGCCAGAAGATCGCGCCCATCGTCACGACCAGCAGCACCCACCCCAGCGACCGAGGGAAGGCTCGCTTCCCGGGGTCGAACCGGGCCTTCCACTCCAGGATCAGGCAGACGGCCCAGCTCAGGTCGAACACCAGGGCGGCGAGGAACCCCATGCCGCCGTGCAGCAGGCTGCCGATGCTCCAGGTGGACCAGGCGACGGCCACGGCCGTCAGCGTGAGCACAGCGCCTACCGCCACGCGGGTGCTGATGACATCCCAGTCCACCGGCGGCACCGGCACGGGGGCGAACTCAACGGTCTTGGTGGTCTCGAAGGTGGAGCCGTCCGGCCGGGCCACGGTGACCGGTCGGCGCTCGGGCGGCGGGGTGCGGAGCTTCATCGGGTGGCCTCCTCGTCGTCGGTGCGGAACGGCTCCAGGACGGCGGCGAGTTCCGCCGTCACGGCCTCGATCTCGGGTCCCCGGGCGACGGCGTCGGCCAGGGTCTGTTCGGCCCTCTCGCGGGCTTCCACGGCTTCCTGCACCATGGGGTTACTCCTCTTCAGTGGCATGGAGGGGGATCGTGTAGCCGTCGGTGGTGCGGGTGACTGCGCCGTCGGCGGCGAGCGCATTCACGGCCGCGTGCACGGCGGCGGGGCTGCGCCCGGTGGCCCGTGCCAGGGCGCGCACACCCAAGGGCTCGGGCGAGGTCATGAGCGCGGTGAGCACGTCATCGGCCACGGGCGGGCGGGTGTTCGTTCGCTGTTCGTTCGGTGCCTGGATGCGCAGGTCAGAGGGCGTACGAACGCCCGAACGAACGGGCATGCGCACGGGCGCAGGCAGTGGCGGGACCTTGACCAGGCAGACGCGGTTGCGCGCCCCGGCGAGTGCGGTCTCGCTCATCCACAGGCCGAAGCACACGCGCGCCTTCTTGCGCTCCGGCTCCCACACGAGCAACTGCCCGGCGCGCTCCAGCTTGTCCGGCCGCCAGCCTGCCGCTGCCAGCTCCTTGAAGATCACGTGGCTGTCTTCGGCGGTGGGCACCAGGCCGACCACCTTGCAGGTGAACAGCATCCGGATCTCGGACGGGATGGACGAGGTCTTGAAGTCCTGCACGCCCGCCCACACGTGGACACCCAGCTCCCGGCCGGTCTGCATGATCTCGACCAGGTCCGAAAGCGCTGCGGCTGACAGGGAGTTGAACAGCCGGGACTCGTCGGCGATGAGCACCAGGTGCGGGCGGCGGGTCATGCGGCCCCGGGCGGGGAACTCACGGGTGACCAGATCGGACAGGAACGCCTCGATCTCGCCCAGGTCGTCCAGGACGCGGCAGTGCCGCCGGTAAGGCGCCACCGACGCACCCCACTTGCCGTCCAGACAGACGACCTGCCAGTCCGGCTGACGCAGCGCCCACGCCCCGAGGGCGCGCAGGACCGAGGTCTTGCCGCACCCGGTGGTGCCGACGGCGGCGATGTGCTGCGCGGGCTTGATCCGGACCGGTCCGCCGAACAGTCCCCGCCGGGCCACGGTCACCCGGGACGCGAACCAGCGGTGCCAGAACCGGTCCGGCTGAGGGCTCCAGCGCATGAGGCGCTGTACGGCGGCGTCCGGCAGATGCGTGTGGACCCGCTGAGCCAGCGGACGCTTCAACTCCTCCTTGGCCTTGGCGCGTTCGGCGGACGCGAGGGCCCGGCGCTTGGGCAGGCTCAGCCGCCAGACCGTGAACTTGTGCCAGACGAACCAGGCGGCGAGGCCACCGGCGACGAGCAGAACGAGGGTGGTCATGCCGTGCCCCCGTCCGCCTCCAGGTAGCGGATCAGGTCAGCCGTGCGTACGCGGCGGCGGCCCGCCACCCGCAGCACGGGCACGGGGAATTCGGCCCGACGGTGCAGCCGGTAGGCGGTGGTCGTGCCGATGCCCAGGGCGCGGGCCGCCTGAGCGAGTGAGACGAGCGCGGGCCAGGCGCGCACCTCGTCGAGCGTTGCTGGTTCGCCCATGTGGGGCTCCTCCGGGACAGGACCCGGACCAGCACACGCAAAAGACCACGGACCGCGTGATGCTGGTCCGTGGTCTGTGGTCTTTGCTGCTCCCAGAGTACGGCGGATTACCGCTGGTTTCCAAGGGTTACCGGGGCTTACCGCACCCAATCTGAACTGGGCGGACTCCTTTAGCTAAATCAGCCGGCAGTGGGCCCTCGTCAGACGTTGAGCGCCCGGCGGGCGTCAGTGATGAGCCGGTGCGCGTCGGCCCCGTACACGGCCGACTCCCGCAGGGTGTTCCAGGTGCGGAGGTAGGTGCTGACGCTGGCCTCGTCCTCCACCCAGAGTTCCGAATGCCACGTCTCCACGATCACCCGGCTGTCGTCGTAGACCCAGAAGGCCGTGGCGGGCGGGATCTTGAGCGATGCGCTGAGCGGGACGATGCCGAGTTCGACCGTGTCCAGGCCGACGGCGCCGGACAGCCGGTCGAGCTGCGCCGCGAGCACGGACGGCGGACAGACGAGCGCCCGTAGCGCGGCCTCCCACAGCAACAGGTGGAAGCGCTTGGAGGGGTCGTAGAGGGCTTCCTGCCGCTTGATGCGGGAGCGGACGGCTTCCTCCGTGTCCCGGGGCGACTGCTGGAGTTCCGCGTACCGGGCGAAGATCGACCGGGCGTAGTCGGGGGTCTGGAGGATGCCGAAGATGATGGACGACTCCCAGCCCCGGAACACGGAGGCGTCACCGTGTGCGGCGAGGTGTGTGTCCTGCACGGGCTTGTGCCCGGAGGCGAGCTGCCGCCGCCATGAGCGGATGTGGGACTCGAACCCCCGTAGCCGGGCGAGTAGTTCGTCGTACGCGTCCGGCTGGCCGGTGCCCTCGGCCCAGGCGCGGAGGTCGTCAGGCGTGGCGGTCTGGCGGCCGTTCTCCAGCTTGCTCACCTTGGGCTGCGGCCAGCCGAGGCGCCGGGCGAGCGCGGAACCGGTGAGCCGACCGTCCGGCGCCGTGAGCCGCAGCTCACGCAGCCTGATACCCAGCGCCTCACGCGCCTGCTGGTAGTCGGTGGTCACCGGTTCCGCTCCTTGGCTCTACAGGTTCGCTGCGAAGGTCTCGTACGGCACGGCGTAGTGGGTGGCAGCGTCACGCGCCTGTGCGTACCGGTTGACCTCCACCGGCTCCGTGATCAGCTCCACGTTCACCAGGTTGTCGGCGTCGTCGAAGTTGAGCCGGGCCACCAGCCGGGAGTCGAACAGCCAGAAGTCCTCTGCGGGGAGCTGGAGGCGTTCGGCGTCGGTGCGCCAGAGCTGCCGGATGTTCTCGCCGACGGAGCTGTTCCGCCGGGCGTTGTCGAGCAGGTAGAGCTGCCCGGGGGTGGGCGGGCTGTCGACGACGCGTACGCGCTCGAACCGCTTGCCGAGAGCGGTTTGTTCACGGCGCTCGGCACACCAGGCGGCGTCCCGCCCCTCCCAGTCGACAGGCTCACCCCGGAGGAACTGCGCGTAGGTATCGGTCGACTCGTCGGAGGCGTAGCGGCGGCGGGTCTCCAGCCGCCAGGCCGTGTGCTTGAACTGAGTGAACAGCCGGTCGAACTCATCCAGGCCGATGATGTCCGGCACGCGTGTGACCTCCTTGGGACCGAAGTCGACGAGCAGTTCGCGGGGGACGACGATGGGGACCTCGCCGTCGCCGAGGTGCCGCAGGCGGGCGATGTCGTCGGGGTCGGTGAGCGCCGGTCCGTGAATGATCACCTCGCCGGTATCGAGGTCTTCGTGCACGGCCGGGCAGCCGTTCACGCCACTGCCCGTGCCGTTGAAGCGCAGCCGTCGCGCCATGATCGGTTCCTTTCGCCGGGTACTGGTGCCCTCATGATCAGCGTGCTCGGGAGTGGACGGTACGGGTTCGCCGGGCCCCCGTGGACATAAACGGCTATAGACAGCCCCTACCCGCGAATAACCGGGTATAGGCGCTAGCTGCCTCAACCGCCCCTCCAGAACGCTCAGTTCATGGTCACTGCACAGGAGACGGGCACCACGGATGCCCTGGAAGCGGTTGAGGTGCTGCGCGAAGCACTGACGGCGGCGGGGATCGTCCTGCCGTCCCTGGGGGCGGATACAGCATCGCCCTCACTGAACCTGATCAACCTGGGCCGGGTGCGGGCTGATGTCGCGCTCCGGCTCGCCGACGCGATCAAGCGGGGGTGCGCATGAACGCGTATACGCCGGACACCGGCGATCTGGTGTGGGACGAGACCGCGCGCAAGGTCGGCCGGGTGATGGGGCGCGAGGGCGGGTGCTACCAGCTTCGGCCGCCCGGCGGCGGGCGAGAGTGGGACGCGCAGGGCCCTCTGCGGCCCGCTACGGCGGCGGAGAAGCTGTCGGCAGGCGTGGCGATGGCCAACGCCCGGAGCCGGGGAGAGGCGCCGTGAGCGCGCCCGTGACGGACCCGCCGCTGTCGGCTGAGTGCACCCTCGGCCAGCGGCCCGACTACCGGGACGTGCACCGCGAGTGCCGCCAGACCAAGGACGTGCCGCTGCCGCACTCGAACGGGGCAGTCCTGCTCGTACGCCGCTGCGGCTGTACCTGTCACCGCCGGGGTGGTGCGCAGTGACGGCGAGCGTGCACGTGTGCCGGGCGTGCGACGAGGAGATCACCGACCCGGCGGATGCGGTGGCCGTGGCCCACGAGCTGGGCAACTCGGGCCCGGGGTGGACGGTGTGGGCCCACCGCGAGCACGTGGACGACGTGGAGCTGATCGACCCGGACCTGCTAAGGATCATGCTGCGAATCTGGACGGTGCGCCTCGGCGCGTAGCCCCAACAGCACGGAGCCGCCCCGATGCCGATGCGGGGCGGCTCCGTCGTGTGCGTGGTGGGGTCAGGTGCGGCGGCGCAGCAGGGCGACCCGGAACGGCGTCAGCACGGGACGCTGACGGGGCGTCTCCGGCCTCCGGCCCGTGGCCAGCAACCGGCGTAGGGCCTGGCCGACTTCGGCCGCCTGAGCGCCGTACAGGGGCTCGCGGATGTCGTCGCTCATGCTGCCGTCACCCACTTGATGCGGTCTCGTACGGCGTCTGACGGGCTGTCGGCAACGCGCCGGAGCCGTACCTGCCCGATGACCTCGGGGCTGAGCAGAAGGGCGGCCACGGCCCGCTGAGCGGCGATGTCCGTCGCCTCCCAGCGCGCGGCGATGGTGTCGGCCGGGCCCTGGGGGAACAGCGCCTCCAGCGGGTTGGGCCGGGTGAGGCTCTGCTCCTTCTCCTCCAGCTCCTTGACCTCGGTCTCCAGCCGCTCCTCACGGCGGGCGAGGCGGCGTTCCTCCGCCAGCGACTCGGGTTCGGCGGTGCGGGTCTCATCCAGGGCTGTGCGCTTGGCGGTCAACTGAGCGCGGACGCTCCTCAGTTCGGCATCGTCGTGTCCACTGCCGAGCCTGGTGTAGACGTCCGGCCGGGCCAGCCAGCCCAGCACGTGACGGGCCAGGATGCGGTCCAGCTCGGCCTTCTCGCTCAGTCGCACGCAGCCCTTGTCCCGGCAGGCGTACACCTGCTCGCCCTCGGCCGACAGGTGCGCCGTGACGGTGATAGGGCCGCCGCAGACGTCGCAGCGCACGGTCATGGTCCAGATGTGCTTGGCTCCGCCGCCGGGGTTGGTCCGGCGCTGGGGGTCGTTGAGCATCGCCTGGACCTCAGTGAACAGGGTGACGAACTCCTCGGCGTCCATGGGCGATCCGTCGAAGTCGGCCACCACAGGCCAGGCGGCGTCCACCTCACCGGTCACGATCTTCTTGCGCTTGCCGGTCTCGGGGTCCTGCACGGTCTTGGTGATGACGCGCTTGCCGACGTAAGAGATCTTGCGGGCCATCTGGGACAGGGACTGCGCGCTGAAGGGGACGCCGTCCCGGCTGACGATGCCGCGTGCGGCCCAGTCGTCGGAGATGACCTGGAAGGAATCCCCGGCCCGCAGCTTGACGAACAGGTCGATCACGTTCAGGGCGTCGGCGGGCTCGGGAAGCTGCGCCTCGGGGCGGGTGACCAGACGGCCCTTGGAGTTGCGGACCTTGGTGTACGTGCGCCGGAAGCCGTAGGGGATCAGCCCGTGGGGCTTGCCCTTGCGGGCGTTGCTGGCCAGGGTCCGGGTCACGCGCTCGCTCGTCTCCTCGGAGGCCGCCGCCGCCTTCAGGCTCTCTTCCTGGAGGGCGTGGCGGTCGCGCCACTTGTCCAGATCGTAGAGCCGCGCGTGCGTGGTGATGAAGATCTTCACGCCGCGCGCCTGGCAGGCGTCGATCAGGTCGAGCCACTCGCGGGGCTGGCGGCTGCCCCGGCTGTTCTCCCACATCACGAGTACCTGCGCGCCGAAGGTGTTGGCCTCCAGGTCGGCCATGAGGCGCACGAAGTCGTCGCGCTCCTTGAGCGCGAACCGGGAGGCGGAGCCGACGTCGCGGTACGGCTGGCCGACCAGCGTGATGCCGTTGTCTGCGGTGACGTAGGTGTTCTCGTCGTGCTGGTCGTCGTTGCTGCGCTCGTAGCCGGACGTGTCGATCGAGACGCGCAGGTATTCGCGGCCGATGAGCGTTGCGGTGGCGGTCGTCATGTCCCCTCCCGGGTGGTCTGCCCTACCCCTTCAACCATGCACCCATCTGCGAATTACGACCGAGTTCGTGATGATGGGCCTGCTGCCCGAAGTCGCGAACGACCTGCACATCTCGATCCCCACCGCCGGGCATCTGGTCTCGGCGTACGCGCTCGGTGTCGTCATCGGCGCCCCGCTGCTGGCGGCGCTCACGGCACGCATGCCCCGCCGCACGGTCCTGATCGGTCTGATGGCCCTGTTCGTCGCGGGCAACGCGCTGTCCGCCCTCGCCCCCGACTACCACTGGCTGATGGCCGCCCGCTTCCTGAGCGGCCTGCCGCACGGCGCCTTCTTCGGCGTCGGCGCGGTCGTGGCGACGAGCATGGTCGCACCGGAGCGCAAGGCCCGCTCGGTGTCGCTGATGTTCCTGGGCCTTACGGTCGCCAACATCGCGGGCGTGCCGGTGGGCACGCTCCTGGGGCAGCACCTGGGCTGGCGGGCGACGTTCCTCGGCGTGAGCGTGATCGGCCTGGCGGCGGTGGCGTCCCTGGCGCTACTGATACCGCGCGCCGAGGCGAACGCCGCCCCGGCCATCGGCCTGCGCGGCGAGCTGGCAGCCCTGCGCTCGGTGCCGGTGTGGCTGGCGCTCGGCACGACGGTGGCGGGCTTCGGCGCGCTGTTCGCCGCGTACAGCTACATCACGCCGATGCTGACCGACTCCGCCGGGTACGCCGACGCCAGCGTGACCCTGCTGCTCGCGTTGTTCGGCGTGGGCGCGACGATCGGCAACCTGCTGGGCGGACGGCTGGCGGACCACGCCATGCGGCGGACGCTCTTCGGGGGGCTGCTCTCCCTGGCCGCGGTGCTGGCCCTGTTCCCGCTCCTGATGTCCACGGCGTGGAGCGCGGCCCTGGCGGTGATGCTGCTCGGTATGGCGGCGTTCGTGACCGGCTCCCCGCTCAACCTGATGGTGATGGAGAAGGCGTCGTCGGCCCCGTCCCTGGCCTCCTCGGCCAACCAGGCGGCCTTCAACCTCGCGAACGCGGGCGGCGCCTGGATCGGCGGCCTCGCCCTCGCGGCCGGCTTCGGAGTCACCTCCCCTGCCCTCGCGGGCGCGGCGCTGGCCGTGCTCGGACTCGGCGTCGCGGGCGCCGCGTACGCGGTGGACCGACGCCGGGTCGCTCCGCGGGCCGGACGAGAACGCCTGGTCGCGGGCCACGTCCCGCAACAGGCAGAAAGGGTCCAGCACTGAGCTTGGCGGGTCCTGGGGTGGGGGGCGTCCGGTGATCACCGGGCGCCCCTTGGTGTTTGTCGGGGGTGGGGTGTCTGCGGCGCAGGGGGCCGGCGGCGGGTTGGGGCCTGTGCGTGGGGCGCGGCCCTGGCGGCGGGTTGGGGGCCTGCGCGTAAGGCGCGGCCCTGGCGGCCGGTCGCAGGCCCGCCGGGAACGTGCGGGCCCGTCGGCGAAATGCGGCCCTCGCAGCTGGTCGCAGGCTCGTCGACAAGTTGCAGGACCGTCCGCAGGCCACGGGCGCCGGTCAACAGACCGGGTCCGTCGGCAGGCCGCGGCCCTGGCGGCCGGTCGCAGGCCCGCCGGGAACGTGCGGGCCCGTCGGCAAAATGCGGCCCTCGCAGCTGGTCGCAGGCTCGTCGACAAGTTGCAGGACCGTCCGCAGGCCACGGGCGCCGGTCAACAGACCGGGTCCGTCGGCAGGCCGCGACCCTGGCGACAGGGCGCAGGCCCGCCGGGAACGTGCGGGCCCGTCGGCGAAATGCGGCCCTCGCAGCTGGTCGCAGACCCGACGGCCCGGCACAGGCCCGGCGCAGACCCGGCGGTAAGGCACAGGCCGGCGAAGCCGCGCACCCCCGGCCGTGCCCCCGTCGCTGCTGTTGGTGGCCTCTTGGCGTTCGTGTCGGTGGACTGTCGGTGTTTTGTCGGTGTGGGGTGGCACCGTCGTCCCCATGAAGCGAATCGACAACAAGCCGGGCGGCGTGAGCAGCGCCGTCTCCGTGCGGGGGTTGGTCAAGCACTACGGCGAGACCAAGGCTCTGGACGGTGTGGACCTGGACGTACGTGAGGGCACCGTCATGGGGGTGCTGGGACCGAACGGGGCGGGCAAGACCACCCTGGTGCGGATCCTGTCGACACTGCTGGCGCCGGACGCCGGGCAGGCGACCGTCGCCGGATACGACGTGGTGCGTCAGCCTCGGCAGCTGCGCCGCGTGATCGGGCTGACCGGGCAGTACGCCTCCGTGGACGAGAAGCTCCCCGGTTGGGAGAACCTGTATCTGATCGGGCGCCTGCTGGATCTGCCCCGCAAGGAGGCACGCACGCGTGCCGATGAGCTGCTGGAGCGGTTCTCGCTGACAGAGGCGGCCAAGCGGCCCGCCTCCACCTATTCCGGCGGTATGCGGCGCCGCCTCGACCTGGCCGCCTCCATGATCGGACGGCCAAACGTGCTGTTCCTCGACGAGCCGACCACAGGGCTCGACCCGCGCACCCGCAACGAGGTGTGGGACGAGGTCAAGGCCATGGTCGGGGACGGTGTGACCGTGCTGCTGACCACGCAGTACATGGAGGAGGCCGAGCAGCTCGCCTCCGAGCTGACCGTCGTCGACCGGGGCAAGGTCGTCGCGGGCGGCGGCATCGAGGAGCTCAAGGCCAAGGTCGGCGGGCGCACGCTCAGGGTCCGCCCGGTCGACGCCCTGCAACTGCGCCCGCTCGCCGGGTACCTCGACGACCTCGGCATCACCGGGCTCGCGGCCACCACCGTGGACACCGCCTCCGGCACCCTCCTGGTCCCGATCCTCAGCGACGAACAGCTGACCGCCGTCGTCGGCGCCATCACCGCGCGCGGCGTCACGCTCGCCTCCATCACCACCGAACTGCCCAGCCTGGACGAGGTGTTCATGTCCCTCACCGGCCACCGCGCCAGCGCCCCGCAGGACACCGTGCCCACCGACGACCGCGAGGAGGTCGCCGTATGAGCGCCGCCACCGTCACCACAGAACCCCGCACCACCGACGACGCCCGCATCACACTGCGCGGGCACCTGCGGCACACCGGTGCGCTCGTGCGCCGCAACCTGCTGTGGATCCGGCAGGACCCGGAGTCCATGGCCGACGCGCTGCTGATGCCGGTCATCTTCACCCTGCTGTTCGTGTTCGTCTTCGGCGGCTCGATCGGGCAGGCGCTGGGCGGCGGACAGGACCAGTACGTGCAGTACGTGATCCCCGGCATGATCGCGATGATGAGCATGACGCTCTCCCAGGGCGTCGGCACCGGGTTCAGCCAGGACTTCAACTCCGGTGTCATGGACCGTTTCCGGTCGCTGCCGATCGGGCGCGGCTCGGTGCTCTTCGCGAAGATCTCGGTGGAACTGCTGCGGATGCTGTTCGCCACCGCCGTACTGATGATCGTCGCCGTCCTCGTCGGGTTCGAGATCACCAGCTGGCCCGGCCTGTTCGCGACCGTGGCCCTGTCGACGGCGTTC
Organism: Streptomyces sp. NBC_01092; assembly: GCF_045039535.1. Classification (NCBI taxonomy): domain Bacteria; kingdom Bacillati; phylum Actinomycetota; class Actinomycetes; order Kitasatosporales; family Streptomycetaceae; genus Streptomyces; species Streptomyces sp. NBC_01092. The sequence continues at coordinate 3,218,970 of NZ_CP108659.1, forward strand.
GCCTCGTCGATCATGTGGGTGTTCCTCACCCTGGGCGTGATCATGAAGAGCGCGCAGTCCGTGCAGGCGATGGGCTTCCTGGTGCTGTTCCCGCTCCAGTTCGGCTCGTCGATCTTCGCGCCGACGACGTCGATGCCGGGCTGGCTGCGGGCCTTCACCGACTACAACCCGCTGTCCACGCTCGCCGACGCCTCGCGCGGACTGATGGTGGGCGGGCCGGTCGCGCACGACCTGTGGGTGACACTCGGCTGGTCGGTGGCCATCACCGCGGTCATGGCGCCGGTGGCCATCCACAAGTTCCGTACGAAGAGCTGACGCGTCGGGCGCCGCGTGAGCGCGTCAGACCAGGGCGGCGGCCTCCCGGGGGGAGAGCCCGCCGCCCTCGGCGTAGGCCGTCTCGAAGCCCTCGTCGCCCAGTGCCGCACGCAGCGCCCGCGCGGCCTTGGCGTGTGTCTCGCGCTCCATCGTCGTCGGGGCATGACTGGCCGGCAGCATCACGTCGCCCGCGGCGAGACAGCGGGCTCCGTCGCGGGCGCGGCTCCCGCCGTCGACGCCGGCGAGGGCGACCGCGGCGACGTGCAGGTACATCGCGCGCATGTGCGGGGCCATGGCCTGCGACAGCGGGTCCTCGGCCCGTTCCAGGGCCAGGCGGACCTTGTCCAGGCATGCCTCGTAGCGGCCGTCGGCCGCCTCCACGAAGGCCTCCCCGCCGAGGATGAAGGCGTCGAAGATGATGAAGTGAGCGATCTTGAAATCCTCGCGCAGCAACACCATCTGCTCACGCGCCTCGGCTGTCCGGCCGGTCAGGGAGAGCCACCCGGCGATGGCGAGCCGCGCGAAGGGCATCGCCTCGTTGCTCGCGCCGTCCACTCCCGCGATCACGTCGCGCAGCATCCGCTCGCCGCGCTCGGACTCCCCGGCCTCCAGCAGCGCACTGCCGAGCCGGGCCTTGAGCACCTCGCCCTGCGCGCGGGCACCGAGCCGCTCGGCGATCTCGATCGCCGCCACGTAGTCCACGCCCGCGAGGTCGTAACTCCCCTTGCGTTCATGGGACTCGGCCCGCGCGGCGAGCGCCTCGGCGGTGCCCCACAGATCGCCGATGCGCCGGTAGATCTCCAGCGACTCCTCGGCGTCCCGGGTCGCGTCGCCCGCCCAGTCGCTGCGGTTGGAGTACAGGTTGGCGCGCCACTGGAGGCTGGCGGCGAGCTCCCAGTCGTAGCCGGGTGTCTCGCGCGAGGTGCGGACGGTGGCGTCGACGACCGTCCGCAGCCGCTCCACGTCTCCGGAGAGCATGACGCCGAAGAACCAGAGCATGCCCGGGACGCGGCAGGTCTGCGGCTGGCCGGGCTCGTAGGTGGCCGCGATGGACCGCAGCTTCGTCTGCGCCTCGGGGGTCTGCCAGGCGTCCAACTCGGTGTCCATGCAGGCCAGATGGACCAGGTGGGTGCCGCGCCGGGCCTCGGCGAGGACCTCGCCGGTCCACGGCGGCGGGGCGGCCGTGCAGCGCTCCCACACGGGGGCGGCGGGCAGCGGCGGCTCGGGGAACGGGTCGGGGCCGAGGGCCATGACCTCGCGTGACCAGTTGCGGGCCTCGATGCGCAGGTCGCGCATCTGCCAGTACCAGGCCAGCGACAGGATCAGGCACATCGCCTCCTGCTCCTCGCGGCCGGCGACGGCGTGGCGCAGGGCGGTGCGCAGGTTCTCGTACTCGTGCTCCAGCCGCTCGATGGCGGCGAACTGGCCGGGGCCGCGCAGCAACGGGTCGGTGGTGCGGGCGAGTTCGCGGTAGTACGTCAGATGCGCGCGTGCGGCCTGCGCCCGCTGCCCGGCCTCGTCGAGCCGCTCGCCCGCGTATTCGGCGACGGTCTCCAGCAGCCGGTAGCGCATCTCGCCGTCGGTGCCCTTTCCGGGCAGGGGCGCCGCCACCACGAGGGACTTGTCGACGAGGGAGCCGAGCGCCTCCAGGGCGAACGGCCCGCACACCGCCTCGGCGGCGGCGAGGTCGCAGCCGCCCGCGAAGACGGACAGCCGCCGCAGCACCTCCCGTTCGTCCTCGTCGAGCAGCTCCCACGACCAGTCGACGACGGCGCGCAGCGTCTGCTGGCGGGGCAGGACGGTGCGGCTGCCGGAGGTGAGCAGCCGGAAGCGGTCGTCGAGCCGGTCGGCGATCTGGCGTGGGGTCAGCATGCGCAGCCGGGCGGCGGCGAGCTCGATCGCGAGGGGCAGACCGTCGAGCCGCCGGCAGATCTCCGCGCACCCCTCCGGGTCGTCCTCGATCCGGAACCCCGGCCGCGCGGCCGCGCCCCGGTCGGCGAGCAGCCGCAGCGCGAACGGCTCGGGCAGCGGGTCCACGGGGCGCAGCAACTCCCCCGGTACGCCTAGGGGTTCGCGGCTGGTGGCCATCACCGTCAGGTTCGGGCACCGCTCCAGCAGCTCCTCGACGAGGCGGGCGGCGGCTTCGACGACATGCTCGCAGTTGTCGAGGATCAGCAGCATGCGGCGCCTGCCGCAGTGCTCGGCGAGCCGCTCCACGGGGTCGTCGTGCCGTTCGCTGCCGGCCCGCATGGCCTCGGCGCCGGCGCCGTACAGCACGGTCTCGCGGGCGCCGACCGCGGTGAGCACGGCCTCGGGGACGGCCGCGGCGTCGTCGACCGGCGCGAGCTCGGCCAGCCACACCCCGTCCGGCGCACCGCCGCGCACCCTCTCGGCGGCCTCCTGCGACAGCCGCGTCTTCCCGGCACCGCCGGGGCCGAGCAGGGTGACCAGCCGGGCGGCGGTGAGGTCCCCGCGGATGGCATCGATGTCGGCTTCGCGGCCGACGAAGGAGGTGAGGCGGGCGCGGAGGTTGCCCGCGGGTGGGGGCGGAGCGGGGGCGGCGGAGGCCGTGGCGTGCGGACCGGGACCGGCCGGGGAACCGGGGACGTGCCCCTCGCCGACCGCCGCCGTACGGCGCGTCCCGGGGCCGCCGGAGCCGGGCGCCGGAGCCGCACCCCTCCCCCCGCGGGAGGCGCCGTTCCCGCCGCCCGCGCCCGGACCGGTCCCCCGTCCGTCCGGCGTCGGCCGGAGCAACTCCCCGTGCAGCGACCGCAGTTCCGGGCCCGGGTCCGAGCCGAGCCGGTTCGCCAGGAGTCGTCGTACGTCCTCGTAGCCGGCCAGCGCGTGGGCCGTGCGGCCCGCGTCGCGCAGGGCGCGCAGGCGCAGGGCCTGGAGGGGCTCGTCCAGGGGGTGGGTGTCGCACAGGGCGGTCAGCTCGGGCAGGGACTGCTCGGCGTGGCCGAGGGCGAGGGCGGCGCCGTGGCGGGCGCGCAGGGCGTCCAGGCGACGCGTCTCCTGGCGGGCCGCCTCGGCGGTGTGGTCGGGGAGGTCGGCGAGGGCGGGGCCGCGCCACAGGGCGAGGGCGTCGTCCAGGACGCCGGCCGCCTTGCCGGGGTCGCCGTCGGCCAGCGCGCGCGTGCCCTCGCCGACGAGCCGCTCGAAGCGGTGCAGGTCGATGTCGTCGGACGAGGCGGCGAGCCGGTATCCGCCCTCCGCCGAGACGATGGCGTCCGCCCCGAGGGCCCGCCGCAGCCGTCCGACCAGCGCCTGGAGCGCGCCCGGCGCGTCGGCGGGCGGCTCGCCGCCCCACACCTCGTCGACCAGCAGCCCTGGGGGCACGGTCCGGCCGGCCCGCAGCGCCAGCACGGTCAGCAGAGCGCGAAGCCGTGCCCCGCCGACCGGAACGGGGCGGCCGTCGGGGCGAAGTACCTGGGTGGTGCCGAGGATGCGATAGCGCACGGGGTCCATTGTCTCTGGTCGGTCGGGGACGGTCACAGGGTTGACGGGCGCGGCGGACGAGTACGTGAGGCGGGGCTCGGCCCGCTTCCGGGCAGTGGCGAGGACATGGGGCACCGTCACCCCGGTTCCGGGACGGCGCTCAGGGATTCCAGCAGTTCGGTCAGAGCGGCCGGTGTCAGGCCCGTCACCTCGGCGCCGGGGGCCGTGCTCTCGTGCGGGAGGCCGCGGGCCTCGCGGACCGCGTAGGACAGCCGGGAGTCCGTGCCGGGCACCTCCAGGGTCACCAGCACGCCCGCCTCGGCGTCCGCGAACCACTTCGGGCACTCCCGCACCGAGCGAAGCGAGCGTTCCCCGGGGACCGGCTCCCGCGTCCACGAACCCGGCGATGTCTCGGCGAAGCCCTGCTCCAGGACCTGGATCGCCCGGATCCGGCCACTCGTCACGGGCACGGCATCGCCGTGGAACTCGGCCGTGAGGAGGCCGGCCAGGCGGAGCCGGTGCCCCGGCCGCACGTCGCCCGCTTCCTTGTTGGCGGCCGTGTCGACCGGATGCCCGTGCAGGGCCACCACCAGCCCGTTCTCCTCGCGCAGGACCCGCACCGGGCCCTCGTCGTCCCCCGCCAAGTCCCCCGCCAGGTCCTCCACCGGTCCGGCGATCCTGGTGAGCTGATCGTGCCAGCCGCCGCCCAGCACGTCCTCGGACGTCTGGAACAGCAACGGCCAACTCACCTCGTCGCCCACCTTGAACGGCGTACCGCAGCACTCCATCTGCCAGTCCGCGTAGAACACATGCCACAGCCCCATGGCCCCACCTTCCCTGGAACTACCTACCCACCGCGAGACGTTTTCCCGGTGCGCCCGGTACGGTCGGGCAGGCCTGCCGTCCCGTCCCGTCCGTCCCACAGGAGCTCCCCACATGACGACCGCCCTCAGCCGCCGCAGCGAACGGCGGATCAGCCCCGTCTTCGTCGGGATCCTGGCCGTCACCGCGGTGACGGGCTGGGCCACCTGGACCGGGTTCGCCGAGCAGCCCGGCCTGGCCGTGTTCCTGTTCGTGACGGCGGCCTGGATCGTGTCGCTGTGTCTGCACGAGTACGCACACGCGCGTACGGCCCTGCACAGCGGCGACATCTCGGTCGGCGCGAAGGGCTACCTCACGCTCAACCCGCTGAAGTACACGCACGCGCTGCTCAGCATCGTGCTCCCGGTCGTCTTCGTGATCATGGGCGGCATCGGCCTGCCGGGCGGCGCCGTCTTCATCGAGCGCGGACGGATCCGGGGCCGCTGGCGGCACAGTCTGATCTCGGCCGCGGGGCCGTTGACCAACGTGCTGTTCGCCGTGGTGTGCACCGCGCCGTTCTGGCTGGACGCGCTGGACGGCGTCCCGAGGGACTTCCGCTTCGCGCTCGCCTTCCTCGCGCTGCTCCAGGTCACCGCCGCGATCCTGAACTTCCTGCCGGTCCCGGGCCTGGACGGCTACGGCGTGATCGAGCCCTGGCTGTCGCACAAGATCAAGCGCCAGGTGGAGCCGTTCGCCCCGTTCGGCCTGCTGTTCGTGTTCGCGCTGCTGTGGGTGCCGGAGATCAACAGCGTGTTCTTCGACATGATCGACGCCGCCCTGCGCAACCTCGGCATCAGCGACTTCGACACGTACTGCGGATATGACCTGTTCCGCTTCTGGCGGGACTCGAACGAGCTCTGCACGATCGGCTCGTGACGGCGGTCAGCCCGCGGCGGAATCCCGTCGCCCGTCCCTGCCCCGCTTGAGGTAGTACCAGGTCATGTTGGACGACAGCCCCGCCAGCAGCACCCACACGATCCCCAGCAAGCTGCCCTGCGCGAAGGAGACCACGGCCGCGGCCACGGCCAGCACACAGACGATCAGGGCATAGACACCAAGGCGGGGCATTTCACTCGGCTCCTTCGGGGGACACTGCTACCCGACCAGTGTCCCCCATCCCCTCATCCGTCGGTGCATCCCCTCATACGTCGGTGACGCGGAGCCCCGCGTGCGCCTTGTACCGCCGGTTCACCGAGATCAGGTTCGCGACCAGCGACTCCACCTGGTGCGCGCCTCGCAGCCGCCCCGCGAAGATGCCGCGCATGCCGGGGATACGGCCGGCCAGCGCTTGGACGATCTCGACGTCCGCCCGCTCCTCCCCGAGCACCATCACATCGGTGTCGATCTCGTCGATCTCCGGGTCCTCCAGCAGCACCGCCGACAGGTGGTGGAAGGCCGCCGTCACCCGCGACTCGGGCAGCAGGGCGGCGGCCTGCTCGGCGGCACTGCCCTCCTGCGGCTTCAGCGCGTAGGCGCCCTTCTTGTCGAAGCCGAGCGGGTTGACGCAGTCGACGACCAGCTTGCCGACCAGGTCCTCGCGCAGCGATTCGAGGGTCTTGCCGTGGCCCTCCCACGGCACGGCGACGATCACGATGTCGCTGCGCCGCGCGCACTCGGCGTTGTCGGCGCCCTCGACGCCGTGCCCGAGCCCCTCGGCGGCGGCCTGGGCCCGCTCGGCGGCCCGCGAGCCGATGATCACCTTCTGGCCGGCCCGGGCGAGCCGGTAGGCGAGGCCCTTGCCCTGCGGCCCGGTCCCGCCGAGCACGCCGACGACGAGCCCGGAGACGTCGGGGAGGTCCCAGGGGTCCTTGGCCGGGGCCTTCGCGGGGGCGTCGGTGGGCTGCTGTGCACTGTCGGTAGAGGTCATGGGCCGACTTTACGTCCGCCCGTGCCGCGCCGACGGCTCAGGTGAGCCGGTTCACGGGCACCCGCCGGAAGGTGATGCTCTCGTAGGGTCCGAAGTCACCGGTCTCGTAGAGGAGTCCGACCGTCTCCTCGTCGATCCGGACCAGATCCGAGTACGCGGCGGGCAGCCCGTCCGCCGTGTATGCGGACCGCCAGGTGACGCCGTGGTCGGTGGAGACGCGGATCGTCATCAGGGCGCGGGCGGCCGGGTCGGCTGGGCCGGAGAAGAGGAGCACGTCCGGGTCGCGGAGCTGGAGCACGCTGCCCTCGCAGATGGGGGCGACGAGGCCGGCCTGCGGGCGGAAGGGCTTGACCAGCGTCTGACCGCCGTCGTCGGAGTAGGCGTCGGCGCGGTTGCCGGGGGACACGGAGTCGTTGCGGGTGTTGAAGTAGACGCGGCCGTCGGGGAGTTCGGCGGCCGTGCTCTCGTTGACGTTGATGTAGCCGTCGGTGTTCTCGTCGATGTAGCCGATGCGCCAGGTGGCTCCGCGGTCGTCGCTGAGCAGGCAGTGGCCGCTGTTGTACCTGGCCTCCGTGCCGTTGTCGGTGCCGGCGGGCGGGATCGTGTGGTTGGCGGCGACGACGACCCGTCCGGTGCCCAGCTGGATCGCGTGGCCGGGCGTGGTGGCGTACCAGCGCCAGCCCGGCTTCTTCACCTGCGCGGTGATCTCCTTCGAGCTCGACCAGGTGACGCCGTCGTCGTCGCTGTGGCGCACCCAGACCCGGCGGCCGTCGGCGTCTCTCACCTCGCCGCGCAGGATGTCGTCCTCGCTGGCGCCGGCGGTGGAGCGGACGTAGACGAGCAGGATGCGGCCGGAGTCGAGGACGACGGGGGCGGGGTTGCCGGCGAGGTGCCAGTTGTTGTCGGCGGCCACCGTGAGGGGACCCCAGGTGTGGCCGCCGTCCGTCGACCGCTTCAGCACGATGTCGATGTGCCCGTGGTCGCGGGCGGAGTTGACCCGGCCCTCGCAGAAGGCGAGGAGCGTGCCGGAGGCGGTGGCGACGACGGCCGGGATACGGAAGCTCGCGTAGCCCTCGCGGCCGGCGCGGAAGGGGACGCTGGTCTCTGTCATGAGGGCTCCTCGGAAGGCCGGTATCACCGCGGCGGGTGTCGTGCGGGATAACGAAGGCCTCTGCCCAGGTTGGGCGAATTCGTGGTGAACTCCGGGTCACGAGTGGTCGGTTGCGGCAGGATGCGGTCGCATGGATGCCGTACGTGTCGCGTTGCTGCGCGAAGTACTCGCCGGAACCGAGTGGTTGGGGTCGACCCGGCGGTTCGCGGGCGCGCTGCGTGCGTCGGCGGTGGCGCACGGCGGCGGGCTGCTGCTGGTCGGCACGCGGGAGTACGAGCCGTGGCATCTGGCGGCCCATCTGGTGGACGAGGCCGCGTGGTCGGGAACGCCGGAGCTCGCTCCCACCCTCGTACGGCATGACGCGCGCGCCTCGGATCCGGCCCATCTGGCGGTCGGGCTCGGACGGTTGGCGGCGGCCCGTCGCGGCGAGACGCTGCTGGTGGTGTCGCCCGCCGAGCCGGGGGCACCGCTGCTGGAACGGGTGCACGACGCCCGGCGGGCCGGGGCGACGGTGCTGGCGCTCGGCACCGGCGAGGGAGAGCTGACGACGATGGCCCACGAGCGGCTGGTCGTGCCGCAGGGCGCGGAGCTGGACCTGGACACCGTGCAGCACCTGGTGAGCGCGGCGGCGGGCGAGAACGCGGTGCCCTCCGGGCGGGGGCGCCGACGGCTGCGGGACCGCCTGTCGAGCCTGGCGCAGTCACTGACGGCACCGCCACCGCCGCGGTGGTGAAAGGGGCGGCTTCTGTTGTCGGGCGGGCATCGGTTGTGGGGGCCGGTCGCACTCGAAATCCGGTTGCCCTCGCCACCTACCCGACCCGAGCATGACCCCTCGTGACCGACTCCCCCACACCCGGCCCCGCCCCTTCCTCCCGCCTGCGGGCCGTGCTTCCCGACCTCGCCCCCTGGCGGGCCTCCGCCGACTTCCGGAGGCTGTGGCTGGCGGGGCTGGTCACGTACTTCGGCAGCTTCCTGACCTTCGTCGCGCTGCCCGTGCAGATCAAGGAACTGACCGGGTCCGCCGCGGCGGTGGGGGCGATCGGGGCGGTGGAGCTGGTGCCGCTGATCGTGTTCGGGCTGTACGGGGGCGCGCTCGCCGACGCGCTCGACAAGCGGCGGCTCATCGTGTGGACGGAGGCCGGACAGGCGGTGCTGAGCGCGGTGCTGCTGGTCAACGCGCTGCTGCCGAGCCCCGCGATCTGGCCGCTGTACGTCGTCGCCGCCCTGTCCTCCGCGCTGGTCTCGGTCCAGCGCCCGGCCATGGACGCCCTGTTGCCCCGGATCGTCGCCCACGACCACCTCCCGGCCGCCGCCTCGCTCAACGCGCTGCGCTGGCAGGTGGGCGGTGTCGCGGGCCCGGCCCTGGCCGGTGTGGTCGTCGCGTACGCGGGGCTCGGCTGGGCGTACGGCGTGGATCTGCTGACCTTCGTCGTCTCCGTTCTGCTCGTGCTCGGGCTCGCCCCCTCCCCCGCCTCCCACGAGGCCGCGAAGCCGTCCCTGAAGGCCATCGCCGAGGGCGCCCGCTACGCCTGGAGCCGCAAGGAGCTGCTCGGCACGTACGTCATCGACATCGCGGCGATGCTCTTCGCTCTGCCGCTCGCCGTGCTGCCCTTCCTCGCGGACGAGCTGAACGCGCCCTGGTCGCTGGGCCTGATGTACGCGGCGATGCCGGCCGGCGCGATGGTGGTGAGCCTGACCAGTGGCTGGACCTCACGGGTGCACCGGCACGGGCGGGCCGTCGTGGTGTCGGCGGCGCTGTGGGGCGTGGCCGTCGCGTGCGCGGGTGTGTCGGGGAACGTAGGGCTGGTGCTGCTGTTCCTGGCGCTCGGCGGGGCCGCCGACATGGTCAGCGGCATCTTCCGCGGGGTGATGTGGAACCAGACGATCCCGGACGAGCTGCGCGGCCGGCTCGCCGGGATCGAGCTGCTGTCGTACTCGGTGGGCCCGCAGCTGGGCCAGACCTACATGGGCGGCGTCGCGGCCTGGAAGGGCGTGCGGACCTCCGTCTGGTCGGGCGGCCTGCTGTGCGTGGGCGCGGTGGGGCTGCTGGCGCTGTGCCTGCCGAAGCTGATGACGTACGACGCGCGCACGAACGAGCACGCGGTACGGCTGCGGGAGCAGCGGACGGCGGCAGCAGCCGCACCGGGGCCGGCGCCGGGCTGATCAGTTGTCGTCCGCCGGGCCCGTCGGGGCGTCATGCCACCGCGGGTCGTTCTCCCACTCCAGGTTGCGCTCCCGCGCCAGGTCCATCGCCTGCTGGGCCTCCCCGCGGGTGGCGTAGGGCCCGAAACGGTCCTTGGCCGGGCAGTCCGGCCCCTCCTCGACCTTCTTGTGGACGAGGCAGTAGTACCACTCGCCGGGCTTCCCGACCGTGCGCTTCTTGAACAAGGCCATGACCAGCTCCTCTCGCCACCGACATGTTCCCCCATGGCCGCTGGTTAGACTCGCTGGCATGTCTGGCCAGTCGCTGCTCGTACCAGGGGAGCTGTCTCCCACCCGTTCCGTGCCCGGAAACATCCGCCGGCCCGAGTACGTCGGCAAGCCCGCGCCGACGCCGTACACCGGTCCGGAGGTGCAGACTCCGGAGATCGTCGAGGCGATGCGGGTCGCCGGCCGTATCGCCGCGCGGGCGATGGCCGAGGCGGCAAAGCTGATCGCGCCGGGTGTGACGACGGACGAGCTGGACAAGGTGGCGCACGACTACATGTGCGACCACGGCGCCTACCCCTCGACGCTCGGCTACCGCGGCTTCCCGAAGTCCCTGTGCACCAGCGTCAACGAGGTGATCTGCCACGGCATCCCGGACTCCACGGTGCTGCGCGACGGCGACATCGTCAACCTCGACGTGACGGCGTACATCGGCGGGGTGCACGGCGACAACAACGCCACGTACCTGGTGGGCGACGTCGACGAGGAGAGCCGCCTGCTGGTGGAGCGCACCCGCGAGTCCCTGAACCGCGCGATCAAGGCGGTCAGGCCGGGCCGCCAGATCAACATCATCGGCCGCGTGATCGAGTCGTACGCCAAGCGCTTCGGCTACGGCGTGGTCCGCGACTTCACCGGCCACGGCATCAACTCGTCCTTCCACTCGGGCCTGATCATCCCGCACTACGACAGCCCGCACGCGACGACGGTCATCCAGCCCGGGATGACGTTCACGATCGAGCCGATGCTGACGCTGGGCACGCACGAGTACGACATGTGGGACGACGGCTGGACGGTCGTCACGAAGGACCGCAGGCGCACCGCGCAGTTCGAGCACACGCTGGTGGTGACGGAGACGGGCGCGGAGATCCTGACGCTGCCGTAGCCCGAAGTCGTACGTTCCGTCGAAACCCGTCCTCTGCGGAGGGCGGGTTTTCTCGGTACGCTTTTACCGACATGACGTCGGCAAACCTATTGACTTAGGTAAGCCTAACCTCAGAAAATGGCGGCATGGACTCCTTCTCGACAGTCATCCGCACCGCCTCCCACGAAGAGCACGTGCAGGCGGAGACCTCGACGTTCATGAGCGACATGCTCGGCGGCATGCTGGGCGTGGACGCGTACGCGCGGTACACCGAGCAGCTGTGGTTCGTGTACGAGGCCCTGGAGGCCGGCGCCGAGCGGCTGGCGTCGGACCCGGTGGCCGGTCCGTTCATCCAGCCGGAGCTGTTCCGGCAGGCGTCGCTGGAGCGGGACCTGGCGCATCTGCGGGGCCCCCGGTGGCGCTCACGGGTGTCCGCCCTGCCGGCCACCGAGGCCTACGCGGAGCGGGTCCGGGAGTGCGCCCGGCAGTGGCCGGCCGGCTACATCGCCCACCACTACACCCGCTACCTCGGCGACCTCTCCGGCGGCCAGATCATCCGCGACAAGGCGGAGAAGACCTGGGGTTTCGCGCGCAAGGGCGACGGGGTCCGGTTCTATGTCTTCGAGCAGATCTCCAACCCGGCGGCGTTCAAGCGCAGTTACCGGGAGCTGCTGGACGCGGTGCGCGCGGACGACCTGGAGAAGCAGCGGGTCGTGGCGGAGTGCAAGCGGGCGTTCGCACTGAACACGGCGGTGTTCCGGGCACTGGGCGAGGAGTTCCCGCTGTCGGCGTGAGGCCGTCAGCGCTCCAGGACCACCCGGCCGCCGAGTTCGATCCAGTCCCCGGGCTGAGGAGCCGTCAGAAGCTGCGAGCCCGCGCCCTGCGTGATGTTGAGCGCCCGGCCGAGCCGGTGGGTGAGCTGGATGGCGGCCGCGCCGGTCGCCTCGTCCTCCTCGACGCCGTCTCCCCGGCCGGGAAACGCTCGGGCGCGGACCCGGCCGGCGGCCTCTTCCTCCCAGGCCCAGGCGTATATCCACTCCCCCTGCGGGGGCACGGCGAGTTCGTCGACCTCGCGGGCGCTGCCGTACTGCCGCAGGGTGCGCGGCGGGGCCCACTGCGGCCGGGCCTCGATCCAGCAGAACTCCCCGTCGATCCGGGCGCCCACCACACCGGCGGGGGTGACCAGCTCGGGCACGTCGAGAAGCCAGGCCGTACCGACGCAAGGGTGCCCGGCGAAGGGCAGCCGCACGGAGGGCGTGTAGATGTCGACGACCCCGCGCTCGGGGTCGTCCACGAACACGGTCTCGCTGAACCCGAGCTTCGCCGCGAGCGCCTGTCGCTCGCCGCGCTCGGGGATCACCGAACCCTCGCGGACGACGCCGAGTTCGTTGCCGTATCCGCCCGTCGGCCCGCAGAAGACGCGCAGGACGTCGTAGTCAGTCACGGGGGCATTCAAGCACCGCGCGGGCGGGCGGGCAGCGGCGGGCACGGGAGCGGCGCCCGTGGCAAACAAAGGCAAGGCTAACCTAAACTACCTGCCGAAACGGTGAGCTCCACCAGGAGGAAGCAGCGTGACCGTACTGGAGAAGTCCGCCCCCGAGGCGGCCGCGGACCACGCTCCACCGCCCGGACGCCACACCACCGCCTGGCTGCTGACCGCCGGACTGATCCTCACCCTCCTCGTGCTGACCCCGGTCGCAGCAGGCATCGGCGCCTACCCGGTGCCGCTCGGTGACGTTCTCGCCTCCGTGCAGCACCGCGTCGGGCTCGGCGGTACGCAGCTCGACCGGGTCGCCGAGTCGGTCCTGTGGAACGTCCGCTTCCCGCGCATCGTCCTCGCCCTCCTCATCGGCGCGTCCCTCGGCTGCGCCGGTGCGCTGATGCAGGGCGTCTTCGGCAACCCCCTCGCCGAGCCCGGCGTCATCGGCGTCTCCTCGGGCGCGGCGGTCGGCGCGGTCGGTGCCATCGCGCTCGGCGTGAACTTCCTCGGCACCTGGACGGTCTCCGCCTTTGCGTTCGTCGCCGGACTCGCCACCGTCCTGGTCGTCTACGCCATGTCGCGCTCCGGCGGCCGTACGGAAGTCGTGACGCTGATCCTCACCGGCATCGCCGTGAACGCCTTCGGCGGGGCGGTGATCGGTCTGTTCCTGTTCTTCGCGGATGCCGCCGCCATCCAGCAGATCACCTTCTGGCAGCTCGGCTCGCTCTCCCAGGCGACCTGGCCGAAGGTGCTGGCCGTACTGCCGTGCGCCGCGCTCGGACTGGCCGTCGCGCCGCTGTACGCCCGCCGGCTGGACCTGCTGGCCCTCGGCGAACGGCCCGCGCGGCATCTGGGCGTGGACGTGGAGCGGCTGCGGATCGTGCTCGTGCTGGTCATCGCCCTGCTGACGGCCGCCGCGGTGAGCGTTTCCGGGATCATCAGCTTCGTCGGCCTCGTCGTGCCGCATCTGCTGCGGATGGCGGCGGGGCCGGGGCATCGGTTTCTGGTTCCGGCGAGCTCTCTGCTCGGTGCGGTGGTGCTCCTTGCCGCCGATCTGACGGCCCGTACGGTCGCCGCCCCCGCGGAGCTGCCGCTCGGGGTGCTCACCGCTCTGCTGGGGAGTCCGTTCTTCTTCTGGCTGCTGCGCCGGACTCGGCGGCGGCAAGGGGGGTGGGCCTAGAGGTCGAGGGCGCCACTCGCGACCGCGCTGACACCCGACCCTCCACTGAAGGACCCGTTCATGAGACTCCTCCGCCCGCGCGCCACACCCCCACCAGCAGCCGAACCCGGCGACCTCGTCGCCGAAGCCGAGAACCTCCACGTCCGCCTCGGCGCCCGTCCCGTCCTGCTCGGCGTCTCCGTCCCGGTCCGGGCCGGCGAGGTCCTCGCGCTCGTCGGGCCCAACGGGGCCGGGAAGTCCACCCTGTTGAGTGCCCTGGCCGCCGATCTGCCGGCCGCCGAGGGTGTCGTACGGATCCACGGCCGCCCTGCGACCGACTGGTCCGCGCCGGAACTCGCCCTGCGCCGCGCGGTCCTGCCGCAGTCGGCGACGCTCTCCTTCCCCTTCACGGTGGAGGAGGTCGTACGCATGGGCCGCGCACCCCACGCCTCCTCCCCCGCCGAGGACGACCTCGCCGTCGCCGAGGCGATGGCCGCCACCGAGGTGACCGCCTTCGCCGTGCGGCCGTTCTCCGCGCTCAGCGGCGGCGAGAGGGCCCGCGTCGCGCTCGCCCGGGTGCTCGCTCAGCGCGCCCCGCTGCTGCTGCTCGACGAACCGACGGCGGCACTCGACCTCAGGCACCAGGAGTTGGTGCTCGGGGTGTGCCGGGAGCGGGCGCGGGCCGGGGACGCGGTCGTGGTCGTCCTCCATGACCTGGGGCTCGCGGCGGCGTACGCGCACCGCGTCGCGATCCTGCGCGCCGGACGGGTCGCGGCCGACGGGCCCCCGGCCGACGTGTTCTCCGAGCGGCTGCTGTCGGACGTCTATGACCAGCCGGTCGAAGTGCTTCCGCACCCTCGAACAGGAGCGGTCCTGGTGACTCCGAGACGGAACCTTTGACCATCCTTTGACTTCTCTATGGGGTCAATTTTGGCCACTTAGGTAATCCTTATCTCCGTTAGGCGAGCCTCACCTTCCTACTGTGAGGCTCGTCACGCACACTTTCCGGCCACCTTCTGGAGCCTTCATGCGCACCGTCAGACTCCCCGTCAGCACCGCCATCGCCGCCGTGGCAGCTCTGACCGCCGTCACGGGATGCACCGAGAAGGGCAGTTCGGCGGGCGACGACCGGGTCGTCAGCGTCACGGCCACGGACGACAAGTGCGAGGTGTCCAAGAAGGAGTTTCCGGCCGGGCACGTCGAGCTCGCCATCGAGAACAAGGGCTCCAAGGTCACCGAGGTCTACATCCTCTTCCCGGACGACCGCATCGTCACCGAGCGGGAGAACATAGGCCCCGGCACCAAGCAGACCGTCACCGCCGAGGTGAAGGCGGGCGACTACACCATCGCCTGCAAGCCCGGCATGAAGGGCGACGGCATCCGGCAGACCGTGAAGGCCACCGGCAAGGGCACGGCCGCCAAGCGCGACCCGCGCCTCGACGAGGCCGTCGCCGCCTACCGCAAGTACGCCCAGGAGCAGGCCGACGAGACCCTGCCGCTCTCCGAGGCCTTCGCCAAGGCGGTCAAGGACGGCGACATCGAGGCCGCGAAGAAGGCCTACGCCACCTCCCGCATCGGCTGGGAGCGCACCGAGCCGGTCGCCGAGTCCTTCGGTGACATCGACCCCAAGGTCGACCTGCGCGAGGACGGTCTGGAAGAGGGCCAGGACCTGGAGAAGGACTGGACCGGCTGGCACCGTCTGGAGCGCTCGCTCTGGAAGGACAACAAGCTCACCGACCGCGACTCCGAGCTCGCCGACCAGCTCATCACCGACCTCAAGGACTGGCAGAACCGGGTCGGCAAGGCCGAGATCACCCCGACCTCCATGGCCAACGGCGCCAAGGAACTCCTGGACGAGGTCGCCACCGGCAAGGTCACCGGCGAGGAGGAGCGCTACTCGCACACCGACCTGGTCGACTTCAAGGCCAACGTCGAGGGGGCGCAGAAGGCGTACGAGCTGCTGAAGCCGGTCGCCAAGGAGAACGACCCGGCTCTGGTCACCGAGCTGGACAAGCAGTTCGGCGCGCTGAACACGCTGCTCGACAAGTACCGCGCGGACAAGTCGTCGTACGAGTTCACCTCGTACGACAAGGTCGGCAAGGCCGACCGCAAGGAGCTCTCGGACGGCGTCAACTCCCTCGCGGAGCCGCTGTCCAAGCTCGCCGCCGCCGTCGCCGCCAAGTAGGAGCAGGGACATGACGGATTCGAACGACGCCACGACCCCCTCCCGGCGTTCGCTCATCGGCTGGGGCGGTGCCGGGCTCGCGCTCGGTGCCGTCGCGGCCGGCGGCGCCGTCGCGATGACCCGCACGGGCGACGACGTGGCCCCGGCCGCGGCCGCGACGGGCGCCGCGATCGACTTCCACGGCGAGAAGCAGGCCGGCATCGCCACCCCGGTGCAGGACCGGCTGCACTTCGCCGCGTTCGACGTGAAGACCGACGACCGCGCCGAGTTCGTGCAGATGCTGAAGGACTGGACGGCGGCCGCGCGCCGGATGACCGCCGGACAGGCCGTCGGCGAGGGCGCGTTCGGCGGTCTGGCCGAGGCGCCGCCGGACGACACCGGTGAGGCGCTGGGCCTCAAGCCGTCGCGGCTGACGCTGACGATCGGCTTCGGGCCGTCGCTGTTCGAGAAGTTCGGGCTGGAGGACGCGCGCCCGGAGGCGCTCGTCGATCTGCCGAAGTTCGCGGGCGACAACCTCGACAAGAACCGCAGTGGCGGCGATCTGTGCATCCAGGCCTGCGCGGACGACCCGCAGGTCGCCGTGCACGCCATCCGCAACCTGGCCCGCATCGGCTTCGGCAAGGTCGTCATCAAGTGGTCCCAGCTCGGCTTCGGGAAGACCTCCTCCACCACCCCGGAAGAGCAGACCCCGCGCAACCTCATGGGCTTCAAGGACGGCACCCGCAACATCGCGGGCACGGAGACGGACCGTCTGAAGAAGTTCGTGTGGGTGGGCGAGAAGGACGGTCCGAAGTGGATGGCCGGAGGCTCGTATCTCGTCGCCCGGCGCATCCGGATGAACGTCGAAACCTGGGACCGGACTCCGCTCCAGGAGCAGGAGGACATCTTCGGCCGCGACAAGGGCGAGGGAGCCCCGGTCGGCAAGGCCAAGGAGCGCGACGAGCCGTTCCTCAAGGCGATGAAGCCCGAGGCGCACGTGCGGCTCGCGCACCCCGACACCAACGACGGGGCGACGATCCTGCGGCGCGGCTACTCCTTCACCGACGGCACCGACGGCCTGGGCCGCCTGGACGCGGGCCTGTTCTTCCTCGCGTACCAGCGGGACGTCCGTAAAGGCTTCATCCCCATCCAGCGCAGCCTGGCGATCGACGTCCTCAACGAGTACATCCAGCACGTGGGGTCGGCGATCTTCGCGGTCCCGCCGGGCGTCCGCGACAAGGACGACTGGTGGGGCAGCACGCTGTTCGCCAAGGAGGCGTAGCCCGTGTTCTCCAACTACCTGATCGGCCTGCGCGAGGGTCTTGAGGCCAGCCTCGTCGTCTGCATCCTCATCGCCTACCTGGTGAAGACGGACCGGCGGGACGCGCTGAAGCCCATCTGGATCGGCATCGGCGTCGCCCTCGCCCTCGCGCTCGGCTTCGGCTGCGCCCTCGAATTCGGCTCGCAGGAGCTGACGTTCGAGGCGCAGGAGGCGCTCGGCGGCTCCCTGTCGCTCCTGGCGGTGGGCCTGGTGACGTGGATGGTGTTCTGGATGCGGCGCACCGCCCGGCACCTGAAGGCCGAGCTGCACGGCAAGCTGGACGCTGCCCTGCAGATGGGCACGGGCGCGCTGGTGGCGACCGCGTTCCTGGCCGTCGGCCGGGAGGGCCTGGAGACGGCCCTGTTCGTGTGGGCGTCGGTGCGCGCGGCCGGCGACGGCACCCCGCGCCCGCTGGTCGGCGTCGCCCTCGGCATCGCCACGGCGGTCGTGCTGGGCTGGCTGTTCTACCGGGGCGCCCTGCGCATCAACCTCGCGAAGTTCTTCACGTGGACCGGCGGCATGCTGGTCGTCGTGGCGGCGGGCGTGCTGGCGTACGGCTTCCACGACCTGCAGGAGGCGCGCTGGCTGCCGGGGCTGAGCAACAAGGCGTTCGACATCAGCGACACCATCGATCCGTCGAGCTGGTACGGCACCCTGCTGAAGGGCATCTTCAACTTCCAGCCGGATCCGACCGTCCTCCAGGTCACGGTGTGGCTGCTGTACTTGATCCCGACGCTCGCGCTGTTCCTCGCCCCGGTAGGGTTCGCCTCCGGGAAGGGGAAGGTGAAGGGACCTGATGAGCAGGGAACGCGGCCCTCGAAGGCTCCGCAGGCTTGACCGGAGCGCACTGATAGCGGCCTGTGCGACCGCTTTGTCGTTGACGGCGAGCGGATGCGTGGTGGTCCACGGGGAGCGGGAGATCCTCCCCTCGGCCACCAAGGCGGAGGCCGCCGAGGCCCTCAAGGAGTTCACCACCGCATACAACAAGGCGGACAAGGCGTACGACAACGCCCTTTACGCCGGCCATGTCACCGGCGCGTTGAGCGACATCGACGGGGCGCGGCTGAAGGCGGGCAAGGCGCTGAGCCCCGAGGGCAACGCGGCGCACACCCCGCTGGAGCTGTCGGACACCAAGTTCACGATCCCGAAGAAGGCGGGCTGGCCGCGCTGGTTCGTGGCCGACACGGCCGCGAACAAGGGCGGCAAGGCGCGCTGGGTCTTCGTGTTCACCCGTGACGGCCTGGACGATCCGTGGGAGGCGGCGTATCTGACGCTGATGGCCCCCGGTGACGTACCGAAGTTCAAGACGGACAAGGACGGCTGGGCCAAGGCGGTGCCCGCGAACTCGACCGAACTGGCCGTGCCGCCCGGGGACTTGAGCAAGGACTACGCGGGTTACCTCAAGAACGGCGGGGACGCCTTCGCGCAGGGGCGGCACACCAGCACCTGGCGTGCGGACCGGGAGAAGGACGCCAAGCGGCCGGGCCTGGTCAGCCAGTTCATCGACGAGTCGATGACCGACGGCGACTACGCCCCGCTGGCGCTGCGCACCTCGGACGGCGGCGCGCTGGTGTTCTTCACCACGCGCTACTACGAGAAGCGGACGGCCTACGCGGGGACCTCGGTTCCCTCGCCGGGCAAGGCCGTGGAGGCGCTGACGGAGGGCGAGATCAAGCAGTCGCTGACGATGGAGTTCGTCTCGAACGAGGTGGCCCTGGACCCGAAGGGCTCCGGCAAGGTGGACGTGCTCGGCCGGATCCAGGGACTGACGTCGGCGAAGGGCGAGTGACACCGCCCCTCAAGGCTGCTCAGTGGCGGCGCAGGGGCCAGGCCGCGGAGACGTGGTCGGGCTCCGCGCCGGCGTGGCGGGCGCCGGCGTCGGTGAGGACTTCGAGCAGGCTCAGCGGGTCGGGCAGCGGGTGTTCGGGTCCGCGTACCCAGTGCACGGTCTGGTTCTCACCCGGCAGCTGGGCGGGCGGTACGAGGACGTAGGACCCGCGGCAGTGCCAGCGCAGTCCCGGGTGCTCGTCCATGGTCTCGGGGTGGCAGTCCAGCTCACAGGGCCACCACTCGTCCTCGTCCTCGGGGGTGCCGCGGGTGGCGGTGAAGAACAGCAGGCGGCCGTCGTCGCTCTCGGCGACGGGCCCGACCTCGATGCCGGCGTCGAGCAGCCGCTCGAGCGCCTCACGCCCGGCCTCGACCGGCACGTCGAGCACGTCGTGGACCATGCCGGTGGCGGTGATGAAGTTGGCCTGCGGCTGGTGCCGGGCCCAGCGCTCGATCTGTCCTCGATCGGTGGTGGACTGCGTCTGCCAGGCGAAGGACACCGGGTGCCGGGCCGGGGTGGGACAGCCCACCCGGTCGCAGGAGCAGCGGTAGCCGGCCGGGTGTGCGGCGGGCGCAAGCGGCAGTCCCGCCGCGGCGGCGGCGAGCAGCAGGGTCTCCCGGCCGCCTTCGTCGGCGGTGTCCTTGGGGCGGCGTCCGCGCAGCCACTGGGTGAGTTTGCCCTGCAGTCCGGTCCGGCCGCCCAACTCCGCGCTCATCTATCCCCTCGCCTCGCTGTCGTGCGGAACAGCATGCCCTATGGTCCCACCATCGTGCGCGCCGGGGGGCCGTAGCGGACAACCGGGCCAGGTGGGGCGAGGTGTACACAGCACTGTGATCAGGGGTAATGCACCACTTTGACGGGATTTACCTCCCTACCGACCGCGCGGTGCGAGTCCGTACAGGGCGTAGTCGACGAGGGTGTCCGTGTAGTCGTACGTGATCGGCCCCGTGTACTGGAGCCAGCGCTGGGCGAGCGGCGACACGAAGAGCTCCAGCGCGATGCGCGGGTCGATGTCCGGGCGCACGTCCCCGGCCTCCTGCGCGGCGCGCAGCCGGTCGACGTAGAGCTGGAGCGAGGGTTCGAGGAGCTTGACCACGAACTCCCGCCCGAGCTGCTCGTTGACCACACCCTCGGCGGCGAGGGCGCGGGACGGGGCCTCGAAACGGGGGTCCTTCAACTCGTCGACGGTGGCGCGCAGTACGAGCTTCAGGTCGGCGGCGAGATCCCCGGTGTCCGAGATGGCGTACGGCTCGTGCCCGACGCTCTGCGCGGACTGCTCCCCCAGATCGAGGAACGCCTCCATCAACACCTCGGCCTTGGACGACCACCACCGGTAGATCGTCTGCTTGCCGACGCCGGCAC
The DNA here is from genome assembly GCF_045039535.1 of Streptomyces sp. NBC_01092. NCBI lineage: Bacteria > Bacillati > Actinomycetota > Actinomycetes > Kitasatosporales > Streptomycetaceae > Streptomyces > Streptomyces sp. NBC_01092. Next base: position 3,239,165 of record NZ_CP108659.1, read on the forward strand.
GGGCGGCGATGCCCTCGATGGTGGTCCTGGGGTAGCCGACCTCGACGACGAGGGCGAGGGCGGCGTCATAGATGGCCCGCCGGGACTTCTCGCTGCGGCGGGTGGAGCTGGGCGGGGGCTGGGCGGACTTCTGGGCTGCCATGGGTCGAATTTATCAGGTTGACAAGACGGAGCGTCTCGCTGATTCTGAGCGGGTGACACGAACGAGACGATACGTCTCGTATCTTCGCTCAGGATGAAAGGAACTCAAGATGACCCGAAGCGGAACCGGAAACATGCTGGGAGTCGGCGGCACTCGACGGAACCTCGGCCGCAAGGACCTGCGCGGTGGCGGCCGGAGCGGCCGGATCGGCGGCGGAACCGACCCCACGGCACAGAAGCGGGAGCTGTTGCGGAAACTCCAGGAGCAACGGCAGGGAGGGCGAGAGGGCGACGAGTCGTCGTGATCGGCCGCCCCCGCGGCTCCTCGGGCCTGTCTCCCCCGCAAGAGGGAGACAGGCCCCTCTCTTGCGGGATCCCCGCCCGACGCCCGGCGGCTGTACTGAAGCGGTCAGCAGGTCAGGCAAGGGACGGAGAGGATTTACGATGCGCGACTGGACGAGACGACGGCTGCTCACCGCGGCGATCTCGACGGTCCCGGCCGTGGGCCTGGGCACCGCGACCGCACGAGCCGCGGTGGGGAAGTCTCGATCAGGGAGCGGTGACATCGCCGACACCCTGCGAGCGCTGCCGGGGCTGCGGGTGATCGAGGAGTTGCCCGGGGCCGAGCCGGGTTACCGGTTCTTCGTGCTCGGGCTGCGCCAGCCCGTCGACCACACCGACCCGGCCGCAGGCACTTTCGAGCAGCGCCTCACGCTGCTCCACACCTGCGCCGACCGTCCCACGATCCTGTTCACCACCGGATACGACGCCGTGCTCATACCCCGGCGAACCGAGCCGGCCGTGCTGCTGGGCGCCAACCAGCTCCAGATCGAGCACCGCTACTTCGGCACCTCCCGCCCCACGGTCCACGGCTACCCGTATCTGACGATCCGGCAGGCCGCAGACGACCAGCACCGTGTCGTCCGCCTCTTCCGCACGCTGTACCGCGGCGCCTGGATCTCCACCGGTGGCAGCAAGGGCGGCATGACCGCGATCTACCACCGCCGCTTCCACCCCCACGACGTGGACGGCACCGTGGCCTACGCCGCCCCGAACAACGTCGACGACCGGGACGACTCCGCCTACCTGCGCTTCCTTGACACTGTGGGCAGCGCCGAACTCCGCGATGCGGTGAAGGCGACCCAGCGGCGGATCCTGTTGCGCCGTACCGAGATGGTTCGACGGTACGAGGCCTGGGCGGCCGCCGCCGGCGACACCTTCCGCATCGTCGGGAGTGCCGACAAGGCGTTCGAGATCGCCGTGCTGCGCGCGCCGCTCATGTTCTGGATGAACGGCAAGCCGGTCGACCACGCCGCCGTCCCCGGTCCCGACGCCACGGCGGACGAGCTGTACACGTGGCTCGACCGTACGGCGGGGCTGTCCCTGTACGCCGACTCGGTCGCGCGGGACTACATCCCGTACTGGTACCAGCTCGGCACCCAGCTGGGGTACCTCGCCGTGCCCTCGTCCCATCTGGACGGACTGCTGCGGTACCGGGATCCCATCCGGCCGCGCTCGTTCGTCCCGCGTGACATCCCGATGCGGTTCGACTCCGCCGCCATTCCGGACGTCGACCGCTGGGTCCGGCGGCGTGGCAGCCGCCTGCTCTTCGTCAACGGCACCATGGACCCGGCCGTCGCCGAGCCCTTCCGTCCCGGCGGGCCGGACTCCCGGGTGCTGTGGGTGCCGGGCGGGAACCACCACGTCTCCATCGAGGGGCTGGCGCCCGCCGACCGCGCCGAGGCGCGGGCGATGCTCGTCCGATGGGCAGGAGACTCCGGGAACTTCTAGGGTTCTTGGGCCGGCGGCCAGGCGTCGCCCCAGTCCGTGTCCCGGGCCGCCTTGTAGAGGTCGCCGTGGCGCTTGGTGACCGTGGTGCGGTGCAGGGCCGGCTCGGACTCGCAGAGGTCCAGGAGGACCTGGCCCTTGCGGATCTGGGGTTTGCGTACGACGCGGGCGGGGGCCGGAGTTGCCGGGAGGCGGGTGGCCGCGACGTAGGCGAACTTCTCGTCCTCGTAGGCGAGAGAGCCGCCCTTGATCTGGCGGTGCAGCGAGGAGCGGCTGACCCTCGCCGAGAAGTGGCACCAGTCCGTGCCGGGGACGATGGGGCAGGCGGCGCTGTGCGGGCAGGGGGCGGCGATGCGGAAGCCGGCGGCGATGAGGTGGTCGCGGGCCTCGATGACGCGGGTGTAGCCGTCCGGGGTGCCGGGTTCGACGATCACCACGGCGGCCTGGGCTGCGGACGCGACCGTGTCGAGGAGGGTGGTGCGGTCCGGTGCGGTGAGTTCGTTGAGGACGTAGGAGACCGTGACCAGGTCGGTGGGGTCCAGGCTGAGGCCGGATCCGATGCGGGCTCGCTGCCAACGGGCCTTGTGCAGCGCCGGGTTGGCCTCGGCGATCTCCCTGCCGATCGCCAGGGCGGGCTCGGCCCAGTCCAGCACGGTGACGCTGCGCTTGCCTGGCCAGGTCGCGGTGACGGCCCAGGTTGCCGCGCCGGTTCCGCCGCCGACGTCCGTGTGGCTGTCGGGGGTCCAGTCCGGGACGGTCTGTGCGAACGCCTCCAGCGCCGTGTGGACGGCCTCGAAGGTGGCGGGCATGCGGTACGCGGCGTAGGCGGCCACGTCGGCGCGGTCGCGGAGGATGGGGGCGTGGGTGGGGGTGGCGCCCCGGTAGGTGGCGATGAGGCGGTCGACGGCCTGGGTGGCCTGGCGGGGTGGGAGGTCGTCGAGGAGGGTGGCGAGGGCGGTGCGCAGGGTCTCGGCCGACGGGGGGACGGGGGCGTTCACCCGGTGATTCTACGAGGGCGCGCGGCGGCCGAGGGCCCTGGCATTCCTCGCCCCCGCCGCCCCTACCCGTCCCGTCCCTGGGGGCTGCCGCCCCCAGACCCCCGCTTTCGGCCCTGAAGGGGCCTCGTCCTCAAACGCCGGACGGGCTGATTTCAGCCCCTCCGCGGCTAGCGGCCCCGTACCGCCCGCGCCACCCGTGTCCCCGCCCTCGCCCGGGGGGTGCTGTCCGGGGCGCGTCTGTGGGGGTGGACCGTGTTTGCCAGGAGGATCAGGAAGGTGTCCGTCACGGGGTCGAGGACCAAGGACGTGCCCGTGAAGCCCGTGTGGCCCGCCGCGCCCTGGCCCGCCAGTTCGCCCATGAACCACGGCTGGTCGATGGCGAAGCCGAACCCGGGTGGGGTCAGCAGCAACTCCACGAAGTCCGGGCCTAGGACGCGGGCGGGGCCGTACGCGCCGCCCGACAGCAGCGCGCGGCAGAACACCGCCAGATCGCGGCCGGTCGAGAAGAGACCCGCGTGCCCGGCCACCCCGCCCAGCGCCCAGGCGTTCTCGTCGTGCACGACACCCCGCAGCATCCCCCGGTCGGCCTTGGCCCAGGGCCGGCGCTGGTCCTCGGTCGCCGCCGCGCCGGCGCAGGGGCCGAAGTGGGTCGCGGTCATGCCCAGCGGACGCGTGATGCCGTCGTGGATCAGGACGTCGAGGGTGCGGCCGGTGATGCGTTCCAGGACGTGCTGGAGCAGGAGCATGTTCAGGTCGGAGTAGCAGTAGGTGCCGGGGACGCCGATCGGCGGCTCCGCGCGAAGCGCATCCAGCCGCGCCGCGTCGTCCGCGTAGTCGTACAAAGGGAGTTCGGGCCGCAGGCCCGAGGTGTGCGTGAGCAGCTGGCGCACCGTGACGTCGTGGTGGGCCGCCGCCCGGAAGTCCGGCAGATACGCCCCGACCCGCGCGTCGATGCCCAGCGTGCCGCGCTCGATCTGCTGCACCGCGGCGACCGACGTGAAGAGCTTGGTGAGGGAGGCCAGGTCGAAGGGGGTGGTGGGGGTCATCGGGACGCGGGAGTCGGGCGGCAGCTCCACGCCCGCGTCCTTGTGCTCGTCGTAGGAGCCGTAGCGGACCGCCCAGCCCACCGCCTCCTCGACGGCGACATACGGCCCGCGCCCGACGATCAGCACCGCTCCGGCCGCCCAGGGACGTGCACCGGTGGTGAGGTCGTGGACCTCGCGGACGAGATCCTGGATCTCCTCGGGGTCGAGTCCGGCCCTTTCCGGCGTGTCCCCGCGCAGTCTCGGCGCGCTCAGCTGTCTGCTCCCTCCGCGACCGCACGTCCATCGGCACGTTCATCCGCACGTCTGTTCCAAGGACGGCACAGTCCCATGAAGCAGGCCAGCGCCACCAGTGCTGCGGCCAGTTGGACGACGGCCATCGGAACGGCCGTGTCCTCTCCGGCGATGCCCACGAGGGGCGAGGCGACGGCGCCGATGAGGAAGGAGGACGTACCGAGGAGCGCGGAGGCGGACCCGGCGGCGTGCTTGGTGCGCTGGAGGGCGAGGGCCTGGGTGTTGGGGAGCGTGATGCCCATCGCGGACATCAGGACGAAGAGAGCCGCCGCCACCGGCACCAGCCCGACTTCGCCGAAGACGCCCAGCGACATCAGCAGCAGCGCGGTCGCCGCCAGGATCACCACCGCGAGCCCCACGCCCAGCACCCGGTCCAGGCTGACCCGCCCCACCAGCACCTTGCCGTTGATCTGGCCGACGGCCACCAGCCCCACCGAGTTGAGCCCGAACAGCAGGCTGAACGTCTGCGGCGAGGCCCCGTAGATCTCCTGGATCACGAAGGGCGAGGCCGCTATGTAGGCGAAGAGGGCGGCGAAGGCGAACCCGCCCGCCAGCGTGTACCCGGCGAACGGCCGGTCGGCGAGCAGTCCGCGCATGGCGCGCAGCGCCTCGCCCACCCCGCCGCTGTGGCGTTCCTCCGGCGGCAGCGTCTCGGGCAGCCTGCGCCAGACCAGGGCGGCGAGCAGCACCCCGACCACCGTGAGCACGACGAACACGCCCCGCCAGTCCGTCACTCGCAGGATCTGGCCGCCGATGAGCGGCGCCACGATCGGGGCCACCCCGGAGATCAGCATCAGTGTCGAGAAGAAGCGGGCCATGGCCACGCCGTCGTAGAGGTCGCGTACGACGGCCCGCGCGATCACGATCGCCGCCGCGCCCGAGAGGCCCTGCGCCAGCCGGAAGGCGATCAGGAACTCGACGGTGGGCGCGAGTGCGCACAGCGCGGTGGCCACGACGTACACGACCAGGCCCGCCAGCAGCGGGCGCCTGCGGCCCCAGCGGTCGCTCATCGGGCCGACGACCAGCTGCCCGAACGCCATGCCGGCCAGGCAGGCGGTGAGCGTGAGCTGGACTGTCGCGGCCGGCGCGTGCAGGGCTCCGGTGACCTCGGGCAGCGCCGGGAGGTACATGTCCATCGCCAGCGGGGGCGTCGCCGTCAGACCGCCGAGGATGAACGTCACGAGCAGGCCGGTGCCCCGGAGGGAGCGGGTGGTGGGCGGTCGGTCCGTCTTCGGTATGGCCGGCCGCGACACGTCCTGTGCCGGCCCCCCACGGTCGCCCATGCGCCCCTCCCTCTCCCGGTGATCCGCCCTCTATGCTCTCAGCTCGTACAGAGTGCCGAGGGTCACATGAGCGAGGGGTGGGGCCGAGATGGCCGAGCAGAGCGTGCGGTGGGGGATCCTGGCGACCGGCGGGATCGCGGCCGCGTTCACCGCGGATCTGGTGGATCTGCCCGACGCCGAGGTGGTCGCCGTGGCCTCGCGGAGGCAGGACTCGGCCGACGCGTTCGCCGAGCGGTTCGGGATCCCGCGGGCGTACGGCGACTGGGAGGCGCTCGCCGAGGACGGCGACATCGATGTCGTGTACGTCGCCACCCCGCACTCGGCACACCGCACGGCCGCCGGGCTGTGCCTGGAGGCCGGGCGCAACGTGCTGTGCGAGAAGGCGTTCACGCTGAACGCGCGCGAGGCCGGGGAACTGGTCGCGCTGGCGAAGGCGCGCGGGAGCTTCCTGATGGAAGCGATGTGGATGTACTGCAACCCGCTGATCCGGCGGCTGAAGGCGCTGGTGGACGACGGCGCGATCGGCGAAGTGCGCCATGTCCAGGCCGACTTCGGGCTGGCCGGGCCCTTCCCGGCCGCGCACCGGCTGCGCGACCCGGCGCAGGGCGGGGGCGCCCTGCTGGACCTCGGCGTGTACCCGGTCTCCTTCGCCCAGCTGCTGCTCGGGGAGCCGTCGGACGTGACGGCGCGCGCGACGCTGTCCGCGGAGGGCGTCGACCTCCAGACCGGTGCCGTGCTCTCCTGGGACAGCGGCGCGCTCGCCTCGGTGCACTGCTCGATCGTCGGCGGTACGGCGACCGCCGCGTCGATCACCGGCTCGGCAGGGCGTATCGACGTGCCGAGCGGCTTCTTCTTCCCGGACCGCTTCGTGCTGCACCGGGACGGCCGTGACCCCGAGGAGTTCACGGCTGACCCGGCCGACGGGCCCCGCAACAGCCTGCGGCACGAGGCCGCCGAGGTGATGCGGGCCCTGCGGGCAGGCGAGACGGAGTCGCCGCTGGTCCCGCTGGAGGGCACGCTCGCCGTGATGCGGACGCTCGACGCGATCCGGAACCGCGTCGGCGTCCGCTACCCGGGCGAGGAGACCGCCGGCGAGGCGCCCGAGCTCACGCCGGCTTGAGCCCCTGCTCCCCCACCTGCGTGACGAAGGACGCGGCCGTGGTGAGGGGCGCCCCGGGCGTGGTCACGTACGGCACCGTCTTGAAGTCGGCCCGCGCCAGCTGCTGTCCCAGCGCGACGGTCACGTAGCCGCGCCGCCCGTTGTAGAACCGCATGTGCGGGTTGGCCTTCATGTACGTGTCCCAGTTGGCGGGCTTGTCGACGCCGTCGCGGCCGCTGGCGATCGACGTGGCCACGATCTCCGTGCCGAGCGTGGCGGAGGCGGGGTCGTCGAAGTCGTCCTTGATGTCGAAGCCGTACCCGACGTGGACGTCGCCGGTGAGCACCATCAGGTTCTCGACGCCGTTCGCCTTGGCGCCGTCCAGGACCCGGCGGCGGGAGGCGCGGTAGCCGTCCCAGGCGTCCATGGACACCCGTGACGGCGTGGTGAGGTCGAACTTGCGCTGGGCGAAGGTGACCTGCTGCGGGACGACGTTCCACAGCGCCGCCGAGTCGCGCCAGCCGTCCAGCAGCCAGCGCTCCTGCGTGGCGCCCGTCATCGTGCGCGCCGGGTCGTCGACGTCCGGGCCGGGGATCTGGGAGCCGTCGCCGTAGGCCTGGTTGGAGCGGTACTGCCGGGTGTCCAGCACGTCGAACTGGGCGAGCCGGCCCCAGTACAGGCGCCGGTAGAGCTGCATGTCGGGTCCGACGGGCCGCTGCGGGCGGCGCAGGGGCTGGTTCTCCCAGTAGGCGCGGTAGGCGGAGGCCCGGCGCAGCAGGAACTCCTCCGGCGGGACGTCGTTCTCCGGGATGTCGTCGGCGTAGTTGTTCTCGGTCTCGTGGTCGTCCCAGGTGACGACGAACGGGTGCGCGGCGTGCGCGGCCATGAGGTCGGGGTCCGACTTGAACAGGGCGTACCGCAGCCGGTAGTCCTCCAGGGTCACCGTCTCGCGGTTGAACAGCGCGGGCAGGGTGCGGTCGGTGTAGTTGCGGTAGCCGCCGACGGAGTTGACCGCGTACTCGTACAGGTAATCGCCGAGGTGGAAGACGACGTCGACGTCGTCCTGGGCGAGATGGCGGTACGCCGTGTAGTAGCCGTCGGTGTAGGCCTGGCAGGAGACGGCGGCGAGGGTGAGGGAGCTCGCGGCGCCGGTCCGCGCCGGGGCGGTGCGGGTGCGGCCGGCCGCGCTGATCCAGGTGCCCGTGCGGAAGCGGTAGTAGTAGACGCGGTCCGACGGGAGGTGGGAAACCTCGACGTGGACGGTGTGGTGGAACTCGGGGTAGGCGATCGCCGCGCCGCGTCTGGCGATCCGGGTGAACTTCTCGTCGTGCGCCAGCTCCCAGTACACGGTGATCCGCTGGGCGGGCAGTCCGCTGTCCGGCTGGTAGGGCGCGGGGGCGAGGCGGGTCCACAGCAGGACCGAGTCGGGCAGCGGGTCGCCGGAGGCGATGCCGAGGGTGAAGGGGTTGTCGGTGATCCTGCGGGCGTCGAGCTCGGCGGCGCCGGCGGTGCCCGCGGTCGGCAGGTTCACGGCGAAGGCGAGCGCGGCGGCCGCGCCGGTGACGGTCAGGAAGCGGCGGCGCCCGATGTGGCGGGCTGCCGCGCGCAGTTCGGGGCTGTGCTGGGGCAGGTCTGTCGTGATGGTCATCCGGTCCTCCCCTGGCTGATGGATGCATGAGGCATTGGAGTGGCCGGGGACGACACTCGCTTGGCGCGTACACAACACCCGGATGGCGGACCGATGAGTTCCGAATGGCGGACCGTCCCGTACGCTGCGGGCCCATGAATGACAGGCAAACGGACACGAGGATCGCCGTGGTGACCGGCGCCGGCTCCGGCATCGGCCGGGCGGTCGCCGTGGAACTGCTGCGCGCGGGCTGGTCGGTGGCACTGGCCGGACGGCGCGTCGGGACGCTGGAGGAGACGGCCGCGCTGGTGCCCGACGCCGCCGCTCTCGCCGTACGGACCGACGTGTCACGGCAGGAGGACGTGACCGCGCTGTTCGCCTCCGGCGTGGAGCGGTTCGGGCGGGTCGACCTGCTGTTCAACAACGCGGGGACGTTCGGTCCTGGCGGGGTGCCGGTCGAGGAGCTGCCCTACGACGCCTGGCGGCACGTCGTGGACACCAACCTCAACGGGGCGTTCCTGTGCGCGCAGGCGGCGTACCGGCAGATGAAGGAGCAGGACCCGCAGGGCGGCCGGATCATCAACAACGGCTCGATCTCCGCACACACGCCCCGCCCGCACTCGGTGGCCTACACGGCGACCAAGCACGCGCTGACCGGGCTGACGAAGGCGCTGTCGCTGGACGGGCGGCCGTACGGCATCGCCGTCGGCCAGATCGACATCGGCAACGCGGCGACCGACATGACCGAGCGGATGCAGACGGGCGCCCTGCAGGCGAACGGGTCGGTGGCGCCCGAACCCGTGATGGACGTGGCCGACGTGGCGCGGACGGTGCGGCACATGGCGGAGCTGCCGCTGGAGGCGAACGTGCAGTTCGCGACCGTACTGGCGACGGCGATGCCGTACGTGGGGCGTGGCTGAGATCCGACGGCCTGTGAGGACCTCCACAATTTGCACAAACGGAATCTGAAATTCCGCTGCGTTGGTGCCGGTAGGCGACTTATGCTCAACTTCGCCTGCACAAGAGCTTCACATGTGGAGCATGGTGCTTCCGTAGACCGAACAACCGAGGGGGGAACGGCAGCCGTTCCATGACACCGGGTGGGGGTGGACCTCGCGTGGGACCGCGAGGTACGCACCGGTGCGTGGAACGGCTGCCGTGCAGTTTCGTACGGGGGGTTCAACGGCCGAGGATGCGGTCGACCTCGGTCAGCTGCCCGGCCGTGAGCGCCCCCTTCTCCAGCGCGCCCGCGTTCTGCTCGGCCTGGGCGACGGAGCGGAACCCCGGGATCGGCACGGTGCGCGGACTGCGGGCCCACAGCCAGGCGAGGGCGCCCTGGCCGGGCGTGCGGCCGTCGCTGGTGAGGATCTCCTTCAACGCGTCGACGCAGGCGAGCCACTGCGGGTCGGCGCCGGATCCGTCCTCGAAGCCCCGCAGCCACTGGGGCGGCCGGCTGCGGATGTCCCCGGCCTCCAGGGCCTGCCCGGACCTGCGCTTGCCGGTGAGCAGGCCCATCGCCAGCGGGCTGCGGTTGATGCTGGCCAGCTCCAGCTCCTCGCACAGCGCGAACATCTCGGGCGCGTCCTGGAGCACATTGGCCGCGTGCTGTACGGCCGCGCAGTGCTCCCCGCGGGCGAAGACGGCGGCGCGGGCGGGGTCGTCGGTGCTCCACGCGTAGGCGCGGATCAGCCCCTCGCGCACGAACTCCTCGCAGACGTCGCGCAGTTCGGCGGCGCGCTCCGGGTCGGCGTCGGACAGGTGCAGCTGGTAGAGGTCGACGTGGTCGGTGTCCAGGCGCTTCAGGGAGGCGGTCAGCGCGCGGCGGGCGTACTGCGGGGAGTCGTCGGCGCCGGTGAGGGTGCGGGTCTCCTCGTCGAAGACGTTGCCCCACTTGGTGGCGACGACGACGTCGGCGCGGCGCTTGCCGAGGGCGCGGCCCAGGACGCGTTCGCTGTGGCCGGCGCCGTAGGTGTCCGCGGTGTCGAAGAAGGTGACGCCCAGGTCGAGGGCGCGCCGGATCGCCCGTACCGACTCCTCGTCGTCGACCTTGCCCCAGCCGAGGGGCTGCCCGTCGGCGGATTCCCACTCGCCCCCGATGGCCCAGCAGCCGAAGCCGAGCGCGCTGACCTCGATGCCGGTCCGTCCCAAAGTCCTCTTGGTCTCCATGAGCGAGGACGTTAGGAGTTGGAGCGCACACGAGGGCAAGCGCTTCCGCGAAACTTCCCGGGTCGGTTACGCCTGACCGGTCTCGAAGCGGGAGATCCGGCCGTCGTCCTCGACCTCGAAGTGCCAGCGGGTGCGCATCTCGCCCCAGGCGTCGTTGCTGTAGCTGGCGACGAGGTCGCGCCCGTGGTTCGACTCCTTGTCGACCTCCATGTGGCCGTGCGAGGAGAAGATCTCCCGGTCGATCCAGTCGGCGAGGTCGCGGTCGGTGCCGTCGTCCGCCATGGTCGCGCCGGGCGCGAGGATGCTCAGAAAGCCCTCGCGGTCGTGGGCGTTGACGGCGGTGACGAAGGCACGGACGGCGGGGTCGCTGAGTTTGGACGTCTGAATCGTCATACCGGTCAGCCTCACATCGGCCCGGGCGGGCCGCCACCCGAACGGCGGCGAAGGCAGGCCGCGCAGGTGTCCCTGGTGCGACGGTGAGAGGCGGGAGGGGATATGTCCCTGCTGTCTGCTCCGGGAGTTGCTGTGGGTGCTTACGACCGACGTGATCTGGGTCTGCTGTTGCTCCGGCTGAGTGCCGGCGGGGTGCTGGCCGCGCACGGCACGCAGAAGCTGTTCGGCTGGTTCGGCGGGCACGGCATCGAAGGGACCGGCCAGTTCATGGAGCAGGTCGGCTACCGGCCGGGCAAGGCCAGCGCGATGGCGGCGGGCCTCGCGGAGGCCGGTGGCGGCACACTGCTGGCGCTGGGGCTCGCGACGCCGCTGGCGGGCGCCGCGGCGGCCGGCGGCATGGCGGGGGCGGCCGCGGTGCACGCCCCGAACGGCTTCTTCGCCCAGGAGGGCGGCTACGAGACGGCGGCGACCCTCGGCCTCGCCGCGGCCGGCATCGCCGTGGCGGGCCCCGGCCGGCTCTCCCTCGACCACGCCATGGGCCACCTCTTCGACCGTGGCTGGATGGTCCCCACGGCGCTGGCGGCGACGGCCGCGGTCACGGCGCTGGTGGTGGGGGCGCGCAACAGGAGGCTGGACAGACCGGAGAAGGGGGACGGCGATCCGCTGGAGGGGCAGGACGCCCTGTTCGAGGAGTAGCCGGGGCCTGTGCCAAGCTGCCCGCATGACTGATCGGGCCATCCCCGCCGAGACCTCCGCCGACCTGTGGGCAGCCATCGACGACCTGTGGACCTGGCTCGACGCCGACCAGCCGGTCGGCGGCCAGGAGGGCCTGCTGCTGCGCCTGCTGAAGCTGTCGGAGGAGGTCGGCGAGGTCTCCGAGGCGGTGATCGGTGCGACGGGTCAGAACCCGCGCAAGGGGGTCACCCACACCTGGGAGGACGTGCAGGGCGAGCTGTGCGACGTGGTGATCACGGCGTTGGTGGCCCTGCGCACGCTGACGCCGGACACGCGTGAGGTGTTCACGCGGCATCTGTCCCGGGTGAGGGAGCGCTCGCTGGGCCCGGGGTCCGGATAAGTCAGGGGCAACGCCGATCGCTCGGCTTCAGGCTCACCACCGTCCCCTCCCCGTTCCCCGACAGCAGCAGCGCCCCTTCCTGTGTGACTGCCAGCCCCGCGAACCGCCGCGCCATCCCCGGCATCCCCTGGGCGAAGAGGGCAGGTTCCGTACGCGGAACCACCCCCGCCGGCGCCCCGACCGGCAGGTCCTCAGCATCCGTGCGGACCTCCCCCGTCGTCAGCGACACCGCCCGCAGTCTGCGCCGCCCGGTCTCCACCGTGAACAGTTCGTCGCCCAGGACCGCGAGGCCCTGCGGTGCGTCGAGCCCGTCCAGGACGACCGTCGGCGCCGCGTCCGCCTCGATCCGCAGGACCGCGCCGGCCCCCTCGTCGCTGACGTAGCAGCGCCCCTCGGCGTCGAAGGTGACGTCCGCGGGCCGGTCGAGTCCGTCCGCGAGGACGCTGACGGCGTCGTTCCCGTCGACGGCCACCACCCGCCCCGCGTCCGACTCGGCGACGACGAGCGAGCCGTCCGGCGCGACCGTGATGCCGAGCGGCCGGCGCAGACCTCCCGCCCTCTCCCGCGTGGTCCCGTCCCGGGGGTCGTACGTCTGGATCTGCCCGAACTGCGAGGTCAGGTGCAGGAGTTCGCCTTCGGCGGCGATGCCGTGCGCGAAGGGGAGGAGGGCGTGGGTGGTGATGCCGGCCGGCGAAGGGCTCGCGACGCGGTAGTGGTCGGCGGCGTACACCTGGCCGCCGAGGTCGATCGTCACGCCGTACGGTCCGTCCAGTCCGCGCGGCACGATCTCGCGGGTGCGGCCGTCGGGGTGCATCTCGGTGACGCCGCCGCTGGCGTAGCTGGAGACGAACATGCGGTTCTCGGCGTCGAAGGCCGCGTTGTCCAGGCCGACGACCCCGCTGGTGACCAGGGTTCGCGAGCCGCTGCCGTGCAGGTCGATCCGGGTGACGATGCCCTCGGCGCCCCGGGACAGGACGTGCAGCACCCCGCCCTGGTCGAACCGCACGGCGACCGGCTGGTGGACGTCGTCGGCGACCACCTCGGGCGTGCCCCCGTCCGGCGGGATCCGCCAGACCTGGCCGGTGAGCAGCGGGTTCGGGCCGCTCATCATGTGCGGGTAGTAGAGGTGGCCGTCGGGGCCGAGCTGCATCGCGTTGCCGAGGGCGAGCCCTTCGGTGAGGACCACGGGGTCGCGGCCGTCGGGGAAGAGCTCCATCAGGCGGCCGTCGGGCTTCATCTCGTTCACGAACAGCCGGTCGCCGACGCAGGTGATGCCGTTGGGGTTGGCCACGTCGTCCGAGACGAGCGTGTACTCCCCGTCCGGACCGCGGCGCCACACCCGCCCCGGCACCAGATCGGCGATGTACATCGAGCCGTCCGCGCCGAAGGCGAGGTCGTCCGGGGACTGCACGGGGCCGTCCATCGGTACGACCACCTCGACGTCCCCGGTGGCCGGGTCGACGGCGCTGACCTGCGCGGCGAGGAACTGGGCGACGTACAGGCGCCCGTCGGGTCCGAACGCGACGCCGTTGGAACCCCACAGCCGGCTGGGCGGGTTGAGCCGCTCGGCGGTCCAACGGGCGCTGGTGGCAGGCGGGTTGCCCGGCGAGCCGTACCTGCTCGCGCTCATGCCTCGTCCTCCGCCAGCACCTCGCGCAGGCCGCCCTCGGAGCGCCAGCGCCGCAGCAGTTCGTGGAAGGCGACCGGACCGTCGCCGTACGACTCGCTGCGCTCCCTCGGCCTGCCCTCGTTGTTGTAGTAGCCGGGGGTGCACTCGGCCTGGAACGGGTACAGGTCGGCGGCCTTCCGGCGGATCGTCGCCACCCAGGCGTCCTGCGACTCGGTGGTCGGCTCGACGTGCCGCGCCTGCCGCCTGCGGGCCTCGGCGACGACCTCGGCGACGTGGGCGGCCTGTTCGTCGAGGATGTGGACGTAGTTCACAGCGGAGGCGTTCTGCAGCGGGCCGAGGTGGAAGAGGTTGGGGAAGCCCCGGCTGTAGAACCCGTGCAGGGTCCTCGGGCCGCCGCTCATCCAGGTCCGCAGGAGATCGGCGCCGCCCCTGCCGTACACCGGCAGCCGCCCGGACAGCACTCCGGAGACGCCGACCTCGAAGCCGGTGGCGAAGATGATGCAGTCGACCTCGTACTCGCGGTCGCCGACCACGACGGCGTTCTCGGTGATCCGCTCCACGCCGTGGGTGTCGGCGGTGTCGACGAGGGTGACGCCCGGCCGGTTGAAGGTCTGGAGATAGCTGTCGCTGAAGGTGGGCCGCTTGCACATGTAGCGGTACCAGGGCTTGAGCCGCTCGGCGGTCTCCGCGTCCTCGACCGTGGCCTCGACGCGGGCCCGCAGCTCGTTCATCTTCTGGAAGTCGGCGATCTCGTAGGCGAGTTCGCGCTCCTCGGCGGGCACGTCGGCGTAGGCGTTGGTCGGGATGAGCTTCTCCTGGAGCCGGGCGGTGGACGTCCAGGCGTCGTCCACCAGGTCCTCGTCGGCGCGGACGCCGGTGACGACCTTGAGAAAGTTCTCCCTGCGGCGCCGCTGCCAGCCCGGCTCCAGGGACTTCGCCCACTGCGGGTCGGTGGGCCGGTTGCCGCGGACGTCCACGGAGGACGGGGTGCGCTGGAAGACGTACACCCGCTGCGCGTCGGCCCCGAGGTGCGGCACGACCTGGATCGCGGTGGCGCCGGTGCCGATGAGGGCGACGCGCTTGTCGGCGAGGCCGGTCAGGCCGCCGTTCGCGTCGCCGCCGGTGTAGTCGTAGTCCCAGCGGCTGGTGTGGAAGGTGTGCCCGCGGAAGGTCTCGATGCCGGGGATGCCGGGGAGTTTGGCCTCGCTGAGGGTGCCGCTGGAGACGATGACGTACCGCGCCCGCATCCGGTCGCCGCGGTCGGTGCCGACGATCCACTCCGACTCCGCGTCGTCCCAGCGCAGTTCGGTGACCTGGGTCTGGAAGCAGGCGTGGTCGTAGAGGCCGAAGTGGCGGGCGACGGCCCGCGCGTGCTCGCGGATCTCCTCGCCGGGCGCGTACTTCCACCGCGGGACGTGGCCGAGCTCTTCGAGCAGCGGCAGGTAGATGTACGACTCGATGTCGCAGTGGATACCGGGGTAGCGGTTCCAGTACCAGGTGCCGCCGAAGTCCCCGCCCTTCTCGACGACCCGGATCTCGCGTACGCCCGCCTGACGCAACCGCGCCCCGGCGAGCAGCCCGCCGAACCCGCCGCCGACGATCACCGCCTCGACCCGGTCGTGCAGCGGCTCACGGGTGAACTCCGGGTCGGCGTGCGGGTCTTCGTCGTACGCACCGAACTCGCCGGCGAGCTGTTGGTACTGCCTGCTGCCGTCGGGGCGGATGCGGCGCTCACGCTCGGCGCGGTACTTGGCGCGCAGGGCCTCGGGGTCGAAGTCCAGCTCCGCCTCCAGGTCCTTCCTCGCGTCCTGCGGCTCGGGCATGGGTGCGCTCTCCTCGGTCGTGGGGGCCGGCCGCGGGAGGGCCGGGACAGGGGAAGTCGGGGTCAGTGAAGCGAACCGGGCTGACAGGTCCCAGACATATCCCGGACACGTGATCAATGTGACCCAGGGCACACCGACCGGAAGGCCTTACGGCTGTATGGGCCGGCCCAGCCAGTAGCCGAAGCCCCGCCGGGTGTGGATCAGCGCGGTCCGCTCGCCGTTCACCTTGCGGCGCAGCCGTGAGACGAGCCGCTCGATCGCGCCGTCGGTCGGCGGGTCGTCCCAGACGTGCCGGCCGATCTGCTCCTTGGACAGCACCCGGTCGGCGTTGACCAGCAGACAGCGCAGCAGCCGGTACTCGGCGGGCGTGAGCTCGATGACACGCTCGGCACGCCGGGCCCGGCGGGTGGCGTCGTCGAGCACCAGGTCGCCGTAGCGCAGCGCGCCGTCCCATCCGGCGGGCTCCTCGCTGCGCACCAACTGCCGTGCCCGCGCGAGGACTTCGGCGACCCGGCCGGGCGCCCCCGGCTGTCCGTCGGTGCCGGGTCCGCCGCCGGGGAGGCTGCCGAGGAACTCACCGGCCCCGGTGAGCAGCAGGACGGCCGGACGGTCGGGGGCGAGGAGACGGCGGCTGTGCCGGAGCGTGTCGGTGTCCGACAGGGTCACGTCGAGGATGACCAGATCGAACCGGCGCTCGGCGAGCAGAGGACCGGCGTCGGTGGCGCGGTCCACCGCCACGGTCCGGTAGCCGGCGAGCTCCAGCAGTGCGGCCAGCGGCTCGGACGTACGGGGCTCACCGACGACGAGCAGGACATCCGGTACCGCGTCGGTCGACGGCGGCTTCGGCATACGGCCACTCTACCTGCGGGTTGCCTGAGGCAAGTAAGTGCCGATCAGGTCGCGTCGGCCTCACGTCCAGGGCGTGGCGACGAGCCGGAGTCTCGCGCCGGCGCCGACGAGCGGGGCGGCGCTGGCGGGCAGCGGGATGTGGGCGACCCAGCGGCCGGGGGTGGGGTCCTCGTCGGCGCGGGGCGCTCCGGCGACGTGGTGGTCGCGGATGGCGCCCTCGATCTCCGAGTTCCAGGTGGCCCAGATGCCGGGGCCGGCCTCGGGTGTGCCGACGTCGATGACGAGGGTGTCGGCGAAGTCGGCGCTGTGCTCCAGGTGGTCGCCGAGGTGCAGGATGCCGCGCCGCTCGCGCAGGGAGAGGAGCCGCAGTTCGAGGATGAACCGCATGGGTTCGTCCGCGTCGGTCCGCAGGCCGCTGTTGAGGAAGGTGGTGGCCAGCGACACCGACGCCTGCTGCCCGTCGAGCTGGATGGGGCACCAGTGGGCCGCGAGCCGCTCGTGCATCACCACGGGCAGCCCGCGCACCGACAGCCGCGCCTCGGCCTGCCACACGAGGTCCCCGTCGGCGGGCAGCCGGAGGTCGACCAGCGACGCCTCGATGCGGGTGTCCCCGAACAGGAACCGCCGCAGGTTCTGGTAGCCCTCCTCGGAGTTGACCATGCCGTAGCGCCCGCTGTGGCTGCGGTGCACGAAGGCCCGGTGGGCGCCCGGCACATACGCCCGCTCGATCTGGACGAGCCCGTCGCTGTGCGGTCCGACGGCCTTCGAGGACAGTCCGAGGGCGACGTCGTAGTCGGCCGGGTCGGTGCCCACCAGGCAGAAGACCCGCTCGACGGGCAGCGTCCCCGGCCCCTGGGGCAGCTCGCGGGCGTCCCAGCCCTCGGGCGGGCCGTCGGGGTCGGTCAGCGCCTGCGGGGTGAGGTACTCGTACATCCGCCGGGATCCGAAGATGTCCGCGCCCTGGATGCCGAGGGTGTCCCGGACCCGCTCCAGCATCCCGCCGCCGAGGTCGAAGGCGATGCCGCCGTGCGGGGTGCCGTAGGTGAAGAACTTCGCGACGCAGTCGGCGCCGCGGCCCCGGTCGGGCAGGATCTTCTGCAGCAGGCAGCGGCAGATCAGGCCGCCCATGGAGTGGGCCACGAGGATGACGGCGGGGGCGCCGGTCTTCTCGCGCAGCCGGTCGATCAGGTCGAGCAGGTCGGCGGCGGCGTCCTCCAGCTGGTACTCCTGCGGGCTGCCGCCCCAGGTGGTGGCCGAGCGGTCGTAGAAGCGGTGGATCCAGACGGTGTTGGCGGGGATCCCGGTGTGTTCGGCGAGGTAGGCCGCCTGGTTTCCCTTCACGAGGAGTTCGTAGCCCTCCTCCCGCAGCAGGCGCAGCAGGGGGCTTTCGAACTGGTGGAAGAGCGGCTGGTTGTGGGCGCCGACGCGGACGTGGACGGAGCCCTCGTTGAAGCCGTAGAAGGGGTCGTCGACGGCCTTGTCGATGCCCCGGGTGCCGCCGGCGAAGCCCCGGACGTAGACGAGGGGAAGCCTGCTGTTGCCGTCCACGTCTGCCTCCATCGCACCGGGGTCCACTCCTCCTGAGTAGCGGAAGCCCGGAACTCTGGCTTCCCGGAATAGGCCGGAACGGTGACGTCCTCGGCTTGTCACCCGGAGGGAGCAGGTTGCCTCGTCGTGCGGGCCCCGGTCGTGTCGTACTGGAGTTTCACGAGGAAAGCCACGGAGGCCCGAATGTCCACGCGGCAGAGGAAGGATCTCGCGCCTTGGCGAGAGCTGCCGCTGACCGTGATCACCCGTCTGCGAACCCAGCTCGCCGAAGAAGAGTGCCGTGTCACGGAGGACGACGGCGGGCGGCGCCGGGCCGTGCTCGACGGAGCGAGGCAACATCTCGATGAAGCCGAGGCAGCGTGCCGTGACGCCTCGAAGTTCCGACGCAGATCCGGCACCTTGGAACGCGTCTGGTCGAACGTCCGCGCCGCCGATACCGACCTGCTCTCCCTCGCGTCCGATGACGAGGTCCGGGCGAGAATTCCCGAAATCCTGGGCATGGCGCGACGGAACCTTTCGGAGGGCAACCCTCAGCGGCAGGCCGTTGAAGACATCGCCAAGGGGGTCAAGACCGGCGACGGGCCCCTCACGGATCAGGAGCGGAGCACGCTGGTCAGGGCGCTCACCTTCGCCTACGCATCCCTGGGCGGCAAACACAGGCGAATACGCGTCTTGGCGGACCTGCTCTGGAACCTCACGGGGGCGGTGACGCTGGGGCTGGTCGCACTTGCGGTGTGGGGTCATACCGACGAGCAGACCGTGGATCTGTGCTTCCGCCCCCAGCCGCCCGGCAACAGGGTGGTCTGCCCCACCGGCGAATACGAGGTCCCTCCCGTGGGCCCGCCCCCGATGGCCGAGCCCCTCGCCGTCACGGACGTCGTCACCGGCAGCTTCGCCGAGCCTCGGGACGTCCTGACCGTGGAGTTCGCGGGGCTCGTCGGAGCGGCCCTGACCGTGGTCACGGCGATGCGCCGGATCCACCCGGACCACGCCACGCAGTACGAGTTCCGCCTGCCGCTTGCTGCGGCGGTACTGAAGTTCCCCATGGGCGCGCTGTCCGCCGTCGCCGGAATCCTGCTCATCAAAGGGGCCTTCGTACCGGGCCTGAGCAACCTCGACAGCTCCGCACAGATCCTCGGCTGGTCGATCGTCTTCGGAGCGGCCCAGCACCTGGTCACCCACATCGTCGACCAGCGGGCGGAAGAGGCGCTGAGCGGGGTGCGGAAACCGCCGTAGCGGCAGGTACCCAAACCCTGTGACGGACTGCGCAACCCCCTGCGACGGACCCGCCGCCCTGCCCCGTAGAGCAGACGACAGCAGTCCACAGGGAGGGGAGCAGGACGTGGCAGGGCACAGGGGCAGACGCGTCAGTGGTACGGCGGCCGCGCTGGCGGCGATGGCGGCGCTGACCGCGTCACAGGCGCCGGGGGCGGCCCCGGCGCGGGCCTCCGTGCCGGTACCGGGGCGGACGCCGGCCGAGCAGGGATCGAGCGTCTCCGGCGACACCCCGTACCGCACCGAGCTGCCGCCGCTGCGGACCGGGAAGCGGGAGGGTGGTGGGGCCCCGGCGGAGGCGGGCGCCGCGCTGCCCGCGAGCGTGTTCGCCGCCTACGGGCGAGCGCAGGAGCGGCTTTCGCGTGAGGCTCCCGGCTGCCGGCTGCGGTGGCAGTTGCTCGCCGCGATCGGTCAGGTGGAGTCGGGACAGGCGCGGGGTGGGCGGGTGAACGGCGACGGTACGACCGTGACGCCGATCCTTGGGCCCCGGCTCGACGGCGTGGCCTTCGCGCTGATCCGGGACACCGACGGCGGCGCCCACGACGGGGACACGGCGTACGACCGCGCGGTCGGGCCGATGCAGTTCATCCCGTCGACGTGGGCCCGCTGGGGCGCGGACGGCAACAGTGACGGGCGTATGGATCCGAACAACGTGTTCGACGCGGCGCTCGCCGCCGGGCGCTACCTGTGCGCGGGCGGGCGGGATCTGTCCGACCCGGCCGACCTCGACCGGGCGATCCTCGGCTACAACCACTCGGCGGCGTATCTGCGCACGGTCAGGGCCTGGTACGCGTACTTCCTGGGAGGGACCCGGGTGGTGCCGGACAACTCCACCGGCTCCCCGGACGGCCGCCGCGAGTCGTCGCGCCCGGCCTCGAAGCCGAAGGGTGCCTCACCGACACCGGCACCGACGCCGACGGCCCCTCCGCGCGCCACCCCCTCCCGTCCGGCGTCGCCCCCCGCCTCATCGGGCCCCACCCCGTCCCGTCCGGTCGCCGCCCCCGAGGACACACAGGAACCGCAACTCCCCCTGCCCGCCCCGGACATCGAGCTCCCCGCTGACGGCCTGTTCCCCGGCGACGGCCCGCTGACCAGTAACAGCGCGGAATCGATGCCCGCCGCCCCCTCCACAGCCGCCGCTACTGGGCGGTAGTGTCGCGCCCCGCCGGTCGGAACGACACTGGTGGATGAGCGCGAAGGGGCCCTCATGGCGACGGACACGCCTGCGGAGATGGAAGCCTCCGACGACCGTTGGCAGCGCATGTGGAGCCACCGCGAGCAGTTGCTCAAGGTGGCCCGGCGCAGGTCGATGAGTGCGGAGGACGCCGAGGACGCGGTGCACGAGGCGATGCTGCGCGCCGCCGAGCGCCCCGAGCTGGACGACGAGCGGCTCGCGGCGTGGCTCACGACGGTCACGATGCGGCTCTGCGTCGACCGCTACCGGCAGGTCAACCGAGAGGCCGAGGTCCGCACCCGCCCTACCCTCGTCTCGCCCGGCCCCGTGCCCGTCGAGGAGGTCGTGTGCGACCGGGCAGAGGCGAAGTGGCTCGCGGTGCGCAGTGGCGAGCTGCCCGCGCGCCAGGCCGAGGCGCTGCGGCTGAAGTCGGAGGACCTGGACGTCGGCCAGGTCGCCGTACGGATGGGTCTGAGCTACCGGACCGTCGAGTCGCTGCTGGCCCGGGCCCGGCGAACGCTGCGGCAGTCGCTGGCCGCCACGCTCGGGTTCGCCCTGTTCCTCATCGGGTGGGGGCGGCCGCGCGGCGGTGGCAAGGTGCAGGCCGCGGCGGTGGCTTCGACGGCGGCGACACTGGCGGTGGCGGGGTTCGTGCTGCCGTACACCCTCGACGCGGGCGGGGGCGAGGGCGGGAACGGTACGGCTCCGCGGCCCGCCGTCGCCTCGCCGAGTGTGGAGGCGTTGCGGCCGGACGGCAGCGCTGCGGGCAGTACTCCCCAGGGGAACCGGCCCATTGCCACGGCGGCCGAGCGCGGGGCGGCCGGGTCACCGTCGGAAGAACCGTTCCGGCCGCTGTCCGTGCCGTCATTGCCAGAAGCTCCGGAAGTACCGGAAGTACCGGAAGTACCGGAAGTACCGGAAGTGCCGGTGCCTGCGGTCTCGGTGCCCCCACTGCCGGTGCTGGCAACGCCGGAGGTCCCGGATATGCCGGGCATACCGCAGACTCCGGATGTGCCGGGCGTACCACAGACTCCGGATGTGCCCGACGTCCCTGAGCCTCCCGAGATGCCCACCCTGGCACCCGTTCCGTAGCCACCCGAAACCCGCCCGAAAAAAATTCGCCACCTGAGCGACGGACGCCCGCTCCCTCCCCGTAGAGCAGATGTCAGAGCTGCTCCACGGCTGAAGGGCGGACCGAATGGGTGTCGAGATCTGTGTGGAAGGGCTGACCAAGTCCTTCGGTCACCAGGTCATCTGGCAGGACGTCTCGCTGACGCTGCCCGCCGGGGAGGTATCGGTCATGCTCGGCCCCTCGGGCACGGGCAAATCGGTGTTCCTCAAGACGCTCGTCGGACTGCTGAAGCCGGAGCGTGGCTCGATCACGATCCAGGGCCGGGACATCACCAGGCTCCGCGAGCACGACCTGTACGAGGTGCGGAAGCTCTTCGGCGTGCTCTTTCAGGACGGCGCGCTGTTCGGCTCGATGAACCTGTACGACAACATCGCCTTCCCGCTGCGCGAGCACACCCGTAAGTCCGAGAGCGAGATCCGGCGCATCGTGCTGGAGAAGATGGACATGGTCGGGCTGATCGGCGCCGAGGGGAAGCTCCCCGGCGAGATCTCCGGCGGGATGCGCAAGCGGGCGGGACTGGCCCGCGCCCTGGTGCTCGACCCGGAGATCATCCTCTTCGACGAGCCCGACTCGGGCCTCGACCCGGTCCGCGTGGCCTACCTCAACCAGCTGATCGTCGACCTCAACGCCCAGATCGACGCGACCTTCCTGATCGTCACGCACGACATCGCCTCGGCCCGCCAAGTACCGGACAACATCGGGCTGTTGTTCCGCCGCGAGCTGGTGATGTTCGGGCCGCGCGAGGAACTGCTGACCAGCAACGAGCCTGTCGTACGGCAGTTCCTGAACGGCCGGATGCAGGGCCCGATCGGCATGGCGGAGGAGAAGGACGCCGCGCAGGTCGAGCAGGAGCTGGCCGCCCTCGGCGATGGCGACAAATCCACCCGGTCTCCCGGCAGTCAGCCCCTGACTCCCCGCCTGCTGCCGGGCCCAGGTATCCCCCGGCCGCCCCGCTGGGAGGCCATCGCCCGGCGTGAGGCCGCGCTGCACCAGAAGGCGGTGGCCGGCGCATGAGCCTGTCACCGATCGGAGCGCTGCGGCACTCGGGGAGCCTGTTCGCGATGGCGCTGGACGTCGTCCGGACGATCCCCCGACGGCCGTTCCAGGCACGGGAGTTCATCCAGCAGGCGTGGTTCGTGGCGAGCGTGACGATCCTGCCGACGGCCCTGGTCTCCATCCCCTTCGGGGCGGTCATCGCGCTGCAGATCGGCAGTCTGACCCGGCAGCTCGGCGCCCAGTCCTTCTCCGGTGCCGCCTCCGTGCTCGCCGTGCTCCGCGAGGCCTCGCCGATCGTCACCGCGCTGC
Source organism: Streptomyces sp. NBC_01092 (assembly GCF_045039535.1). Taxonomy (NCBI): domain Bacteria; kingdom Bacillati; phylum Actinomycetota; class Actinomycetes; order Kitasatosporales; family Streptomycetaceae; genus Streptomyces; species Streptomyces sp. NBC_01092. Next base: position 3,261,808 of record NZ_CP108659.1, read on the forward strand.
TGATCGCGGGCGCCGGCGGCACGGCGATCTGCGCCGACCTCGGGGCGCGCAAGATCCGCGACGAGATCGACGCGATGCAGGTGCTGGGCATCGACCCCATCCACCGCCTCGTCGTCCCGCGCGTGCTGGCGTCGATGCTGGTGGCGGTGCTGCTCAACGGCCTGGTGTCGGTGGTCGGCGTGGCGGGCGGCTATTTCTTCAACGTCGTCCTTCAGAACGGCACCCCCGGCGCCTACCTCGCCTCCTTCACCACCCTCGCCCAGCTCTCCGACCTGTGGGCGGCCGAGGTCAAGGCCCTCGTCTTCGGTGCGATCGCCGGGATCGTCGCCTCGTACAAGGGGCTCACCGCGAAGGGCGGCCCGAAGGGCGTGGGCGACGCCGTGAACCAGTCAGTCGTCATCACCTTCATGTTGCTGTTCGTGACCAACTTCGTGATGACCGCGGTGTACTTCCAGGTCGTCCCACAGAGGGGCTGAGAGGGGTTAACCGATGAGACTTCTCGATCGACCTCTGCGCTCTCTCGAAGCGCTGGGCACTCAACTCTCCTTCTACGGCCGCTCATTGGCGTGGACGGGCCGCACCCTGCGCCGCTACAAGAAGGAGATCCTGCGGCTGCTGGCCGAGGTGAGCTTCGGCCGGGGCGCGCTCGCGGTGGTGGGTGGCACGGTCGGCGTGATCGCCTTCCTGTCCTTCTTCACCGGTACCGAGGTCGGCCTCCAGGGCTATGCGGCCCTGAACCAGCTCGGGACCTCCAACTTCGTGGCGTTCCTCTCGGCGTACTTCAACACCCGGGAGATCGCCCCGCTGGTGGCCGGGCTCGCGCTCTCGGCGACCGTCGGCGCCGGCTTCACGGCACAGCTGGGCGCGATGCGGATCAGCGAGGAGACCGACGCGCTCGAAGTCATGGGCGTGCCCTCGCTGCCGTTCCTGGTGACGACGCGGATGATCGCCGGGTTCGTGGCGGTGATCCCGCTGTATGTGATCGGCCTGCTGTCCTCGTACCTGGCCGCCCGCACCATCACCACCGGCTACTACGGCCAGTCGGCCGGCACCTACGACCACTACTTCCAGCAGTACCTGCCACCGGTCGACGTGCTGTGGTCCTTCGGCAAGGTGCTCGTCTTCGCCGTCCTGATCATCCTGGTGCACTGCTTCTACGGCTACTACGCGAGCGGCGGCCCGGCGGGCGTCGGCGTGGCGGTGGGCCGTGCGGTGCGGACCTCGATCGTGGCGATCAACGTCCTGGACTTCTTCCTGTCGCTCGCGATCTGGGGCGCCAACACGACCGTACGGATCGCGGGGTGAGCCGCCGTATGAGGGTGCGCGTGCTGAGACTGCGGTTGTACGGCATCGTCTTCATCGCCGTACTCGCACTGTTGCTGGGGCTGTCGGTCGCCGTCTACCGGCAGGCGTTCACGCCGGTCGTACGGATCACCTTGGAGGCCGACAGCCTCGGCAACCAGCTCGATCCGCGGGCCGACGTCAAGCTGCGCGGACTGCTGGTGGGTGAAGTGCGTGAGGTGCACGCGGACGGGACAAAGGCGCGACTCGACATCGCGCTCAAGCCGGAGCACATCGCGTACATCCCGGCCGATGTGCACGCGCGGCTGCTGCCCAAGACGCTGTTCGGCGAGAAGTACGTCGACCTGGTTCCGCCCGAGGGCGCCGGGTCCTCTTCAGCTCGCCCGATCCGCGCCGGTGACGTCATCACCCAGGACCGCACCCGTGTCGGCATCGAGTTGCAGCAGCTGATGAACGACCTGCTGCCCCTGCTCCGGACGGTCCAGCCCGGCAAGCTCAACGCCACGCTCGCCGCCTTCGCCACCGCCCTGGAGGGCCGCGGCGACCGCATCGGCGACAACCTCACGCGCCTGGAGGCCTACCTGCGCCGCCTCAACCCCCACCTGCCGTCCCTCACCGAGGACATCGCCCGCTTCGCCGAGGTCGCCGAGATCTACGGCGACGCGGCGCCCGACCTGATGGCCATCCTGCGCAACACCGTCACCACCAGCCGCACGATCGTCGAGCAGAAGGACCGGCTGGCGACAGCCTTGAAGGCCACGGCGACCGTCGCGGGCACGGCGGAGGACTTCCTCGACGCGAACGGCGACCGGCTGATCACCCTCGGCCAGGTCTCGCGCCCGACGCTGGAGCTGTTCGCCCGCTACTCCCCCGAGTACCCGTGTCTGCTGGCCGGTCTGGTCCGGCAGGAGAAGGCCTCGGAGGAGGCGTTCCGGGGCGGAAAGATGCACATCACTCTGGAGGTCGTACGGCCGCAGGGGGCATACGAGCCGGGCGAGGAGCCGCACTACGGCGAGCGGTCGGGTCCCGACTGCCGTGATCTGCCGCATCCTCCGGTGCCGGCGCCCGGGGCTCACCTCAACGACGGTTCGAAGCCCGGGGGTTCGTCCTCGGGCGGCCCGCTGGGCGTGTCCGCCACCCGGGCCGAGCAGCGGGCGGTCGGCTCGCTCGTGGCCCCGGTCCTGGGCGTGCCCGCCGACGAGGTGCCGCCGGTGGCGACGCTGCTGTTCGGGCCGCTGGCGCGCGGGACGGCGGTGAGTGTGGCATGAGGCAGACGGCAGCTCCTCTGATCAAGTTCAGCCTCTTCGCGGTGGTGACCGTGATGGCGACGGCCCTGCTGGCCGCCACCATCGTGAACATCTCCTTCACCCCCGAGCACCGGTACCGGGCCGTCTTCAGCGACGTCACCGGCCTGGAGGAGGGCGACGACATCCGGGTGGCCGGGGTGCGGGTCGGCGAGGTGGAGGGCATCCGGATCAAGGACCGGACGCTGGCCGAGGTCACCTTCACGGTCAGCCGGAACCGGCCGCTGCTCACCAGCACGGCCGCGGTCATCCGGTACCGCAACCTGGTCGGGCAGCGGTACGTCGCGCTCACCGAGGGCACGGGTGACGGCACCACCCGCTTGCGCCCCGGCGCGACGATTCCGCTGTCGCGCACGCAGCCGGCGCTGGACCTCAACGCCCTGCTGAACGGCTTCAAGCCGCTGTTCGCCGCGCTCAGCCCGAAGGACGTCAACCAGCTGGCCACCGAGATCATCAGGACCCTCCAGGGCGAGGGCGGCACGGTCAACAGCCTGCTCACGCACACGGCGTCGCTCACCTCGACGCTGGCCGGCCGTGACCAGCTGATCGGCTCGGTGATCGACAACCTCAACACCCTGCTGGGGACGCTGGACAAGCGTGGCGCCCGTTTCTCCGGGCTGCTCAAGCAGCTGCGGCGGGTGATCTCGGGCCTGTCCGCCGACCGCAAGCCCATCGGGCAGTCGCTGGTGAACATCGGCGATCTGACGGAGGCCACCTCGGGGCTGCTCAAGGACGCGCGTCCGCCGCTGAAGGACGACATCGCCGAGCTGACCGAGCTCACCGGAACGCTGAACGACAACGAGAAGACCGTGGAGGGCGTCCTGAAGCGGCTGCCGAACAAGCTGGGCGAGCTGACGGGGACGGCGTCCTACGGCTCCTGGTTCAACTTCTACCTGTGTGACTTCGACGGGCGGATCGTGCTGCCGAAGACGAAGCAGGTGCTTACGCCCGATCTGCACGTGGCGAGGGCGAGGTGCGGGGCATGAGCCGTAAGAAGCGCCCGGAGCCGCTGTTCAAGGTGCGTGTGGAGCCACCGAAGCTGCCGAGCATACGGCTGCCGAAGGTACGGCTCCTGCCGCGCCGGAAGCCCCGCCCGCGCCGCCCGCAGCCGCTGTTCAAAGTGCGCGTCGAGCCGCCCAAGCTGCCGAAGATACGGCTCCGCCGGCCGCGCCTCGGCCCCTTCCGGGAACGCAACCTTGTCGTCATCGGCGCCGTCGGCCTCACCACCCTCGCGCTGCTGGCCGTGGCCGCGTTCAACGCCGACCGCCTGCCGTTGATCGGCGGCGGCGAGACATACAGCGCGGCCTTCGCGGAGGCGGGCGGCCTCAAGCCGGGCGACGAGGTGCGGATCGCCGGGGTCAAGGTCGGCAAGGTCGAGGAGGTCGACTTGGACGGCGACCACGTCAAGGTCACCTTCAAGATCAAGGGCGAGCCGGGCTTCGGCCCCGAGACGGGCGCGTCGATCCGGGTCAAGACGATCCTCGGCGCGAAGTATCTGGCACTGCACCCCAGCGGCCGGGGCCGGTTGACGCCCGGCAGCGAGATACCGCTCAACCGCACGGTCCCCGCATACGACGTCGTACAGGCCTTCAGCGACCTCACCACCACCACGGAGAAGGTCGACACCGACCGCGTGGCGAAGGCCCTGGACACCATCTCCCTCACCTTCGAGGACTCCCCCTCGGAGGTACGGGCGTCCATCAAGGGCCTGTCGCAGATCTCCCGGACGGTGGCCTCCCGCGACAAGGCGCTGCGCCGGCTGCTCCACCACGCGAACGGTGTGACGGATGTCCTGGCCGACCGCTCAGGGGATTTCACCACCCTGGTCAAGGACGGCGACAAGCTGTTCAAGGAGATCAGTAAGCGGCGCGAGGCCATCCACAAACTGCTGAAGAGCTCCGCCGCGCTCGGCATCCAGCTCTCCGGCCTGGTCCAGGACAACGACAAGGAGATCGGCCCCGCGCTCAAGGGCCTGAACCGTGTGGTGGAGATGCTCGAACGGAACCAATCCAGCCTGGACCGGAGCATCAAGCTCCTCGCGCCCTATGTGCGGGTCTTCACCAACACCCTCGGCAACGGCCGTTGGTTCGACTCGTACGTCCAGAACCTGGTCGCGGCTCCGGTGGTACCGCGGACGGGAGGCGCCCAGTGAGCAGCCGTTGGAGGAAGCGCCTGGCCCTGCTGATGGCTCCGGTCCTGGTCGCCGCGCTCGCCTACGTCCTGTGGCCGCGCCCCGAGCCGGTCCGCGTCACGGCGTACTTCCCGCGTACCGTCGGCATCTATCCCGGCTCGGACGTCCGCGTGCTGGGCGTCCGGATCGGCGAGGTCAAGGAGATCACGCCGCAGGGCGGCCGAGTACGGGTGGAGCTGGAGTACGAAGCGGACCGCAAGGTCCCCGCAGAAGCCCAGGCCGCGATCATCAACTCCTCGGTGGTCAGCGACCGTTACGTCCAGCTGCTGCCGGTGTACCGCGGCGGTCCGATGCTGCGCGACGGCGACGAGATCCCCGAGTCACGCACGGCCGTACCCGTCGAACTGGACCGTGTCTTCGACAGCCTGCACACCACGGCCGAGGCGCTCGGCCCCGAGGGTGCCAACAAGGACGGCTCCCTGTCCCGGCTGCTGGGGGTGAGCGCGGACAACCTGGACGGCCAGGGCAAGAGCCTGAACCGGACGGTGGAGGACCTGGCAGCCGCGGTCACGACGCTGTCCGACGGTCGCACCGACCTGTTCGGCACGATCCGGAACCTCCAGGTCTTCACGGCTGCGCTGGCGGCCGACGACAAGAGCGTGCGGTCGTTCAACAGCAGCCTCGCGAAGGTCGCCGAGCAGCTGGCGGGCGAGCGCAAGGACTTGGCGGCCGCACTGAAGAACCTGGGGACGGCGCTCGGTGACGTGTCGGCCTTCGTGAAGAGGAACAAGAAGTCGTTGACCTCGAACGTGGAGGGTCTCAGCAAGGTGACCAAGGTCCTCGTCACCCAACAGGCGGCGCTGGAGGAGCTGTTGGAGGTGGCCCCGACCGGCATGTCGAACCTGAACAACGCCTACAACCCGTCGGCCGGCACCCTCGACACCCGCAACAACCCCAACCAGCCACAGGATCCGGCGTCGCTGGTGTGCTCGATCCTGAAGACGACCGGGGAGAAGACCGACTGCCGGGACCTGAGGGAGCTGTTCGACTCCCTGCCGGAGGTGCCCCAGGGCGGCGCGGCGGTCACGGGCACGGTCGACCGGACGCTCGGCGGAATCCTGGGGGCGAGCGCGTGAGCGTACTGCGCAAGGGCGGGGCACTCGCCTGGGCGGCCGTCGGTTCCATGGTGCTGTCGGGCTGCGAGTTCAACGGCTGGTACGACGTCCAGCTGCCCGGCGGCGCGGCGGCGGACGGGAACGCGTACCACGTCACCGTCGAGTTCCGTGACGTGCTGGACCTGGTGCCGCAGTCGGCGGTGAAGGTCAACAACGTCACGGTGGGCGCGGTCGAGAAGGTGGAGCTGGACGGCTGGCACGCGCGCGTACGGCTGCGCGTCGCCGACTCGGTGAAACTCCCCGGCAACGCGATGGCCGAGCTACGCCAAACCAGCATGCTCGGCGAGAAGTACGTGGCGCTGTCGAAGCCGGCGGGCACAGCCCCGGCCGGTCGTCTCGCCGACGGCGATGTGATCCCCCTGTCACGCAGCGGCCGCAACCCGGAGATCGAGGAGGTGCTGTCCGCCCTGTCCGCGCTGCTCAACGGCGGCGGAGTGGCCCAGCTGAAGACGATCACGGTGGAGCTGAACAAGGCGCTGGAGGGCAGGGAGAACCGGGTCAAGTCCCTGCTGAAGGAGCTGAATGTGTTCCTGGGCGGCCTGGACGAGCAGAAGGAGGACATCGTCCGGGCACTGAAGGCCGTGGACCGGCTGGCCAAGCGGCTCGGCAAGGAGAAGGAGACCATCGCCGAGGCGGTGGACGCGATGCCGCCGGCACTGAAGGTTCTGGCGGACCAGCGCCGCGACCTGACCAGGATGCTGGTGGCGCTGTCGAAGCTGGGCAAGACGGGAACGAGGGTCGTCAACGCCTCGCACAACGACACGGTCGCCAACCTCAAGAGCCTGCGCCCGGTCCTGCAACAGCTCAACAAGGCGGGTGACGACCTTCCCAACTCCCTGGAGCTGCTGACGACTTACCCCTTCCCGCGCAACGCGGTGGACGCGATCAAGGGGGACTACGTCAACCTGCACATCACGGCGGACCTGGACCTGGCGGGGATCTACGGGAACTTGACGGACGAGCCGGGCGGCGGCGACGGAGACGGGAATGGGGATTCGGAGGGGCCGGAGCTTCCCGAGACCCCCGACTTGCCGGACGTACCGGATCTCCCGGAGCTGCCGGGCGTGCCGACGCCCACGGCGCTGCCGAGCGGCCCGAGCGTGCCGTCGTCGCCTTCGGCCCCGTCCGGGGGCGGCGGGGACCTGCTGTGCCCGCCGGTGTGCACGGCCGCCTATGCGGCTGGGGGCGACTGGCCCGAGGGCATCGACCTCGACCTCGCCGAGCTGATGCTGAAGGGAGTCCAGCCGTGATCACACGTACGGTCAAGGCCCAGCTGCTCGCTTTCACCACCATCACAGCCGTAGGCGTGTCGTATGTAGGCGCCGAGTACACGGGTTTGGTGGACGAGATCCTGGACCGCGGCTACACAGTGCGGGCGGACTTCGCGGACTCCGGGGGAATCTTCCCCGGCGCGGAGGTGACGTATCGCGGGGTGCCGGTGGGGAGGGTGGCCGCCCTGCACTTGACGGACGGCGATGGCGTTTCCGTGGCCCTGGACATCGAGGACGGGGCACCGCACATTCCGGCGGACACGCTGGCGGTGGTGGCGAACCGCTCGGCGGTGGGCGAGCAGTACGTGGACCTGCAACCGCGCACGTCCCACGGTCCGTACCTGCTGGACGGCAGCACGATCCCACGCGAGAGCACGCGCGTACCGCTGCCGACGACGGACCTGGTCCTCAGCCTGGACCGCCTGGTGAACTCGGTCGGCAAGGAGGATCTGCAGGTCACGGTCGACGAGTTGGGCAAGGCGTTCGCGGGGACCGGCCCGAACCTGAGCCGCCTGGTGGACTCGGGGAACGAGCTGATCGAGTCGGCGTCGGACGCGCTGCCGGAGACAATCTCCTTGATCGAGGACTCACGGAAGGTCCTGAAGACGCAGGCGGACCAGGGCTCGTCGATCAAGTCATTCGCGCACGATCTGGCCGCGCTCACAGCCCAGTTGAAGGCGAGCGACGGGGACCTGCGCAGGCTGATCGGCAACGCGAGACCGGCGGCGCAGGAAGTGAACTCGCTGCTGAAGTCGGCCGGGCCGGAGCTGTCCGTCCTGCTGGCGAACCTGATCAGCGGCGGCCAGGTCACCCTGGCCCGCCTGCCCGGCGTGGAACAGGCCCTGGTCACCTTCCCGGTGATGGTGGCGGGCAGCTACACGGTCGTCCCCGGCGACGGCACCACCCGCTTCGGCCTGGTGGTGAACGCCGACGACCCGCCGGCCTGCACCCAGGGCTACGACACGGCACGCCGCGACCCCTCCGACACGAGCACACGCGAGGCGAACACCGAGGCCCGCTGCACGCTCCCGCGGGGCAGCGAGTCGTCGGTACGGGGGGCGCAGAACGCGCCTTACGTCTCTCCGTACGACCCGGAGACCGGCACCACCACCGGCCCGGACGGAAGGACCGTCGAGATCGGCTCGACGGGCGGCCAACGGGCCGTATTCGGAAAGGAGTCGTGGCAATGGCTGCTCGTTGGCCCGATGGCATGAGGAACGTGATGAGCTCAAGGGCGATGACGATGGGACTGGTGCTGTCGACGGTCCTGACCACGGCACTGACGATCTGGCTGACGCTCGGCCTCTACACACAACGCGAGGCGGATCAGAGCCGCCAGAACATCTTGGCCGCGGCCCGCCAGTCAGCACTGAACTTCACCTCGCTCGACTACCGGCACTACGGCCGCGACAGCGCGAACGTACTGGCAAGCGCGACCGGCGACTTCAAGAAGCAGTTCACGGCACAGACGAAGCAACTGACGGAGCTGGTGGCTCAGAACAAGTCGGTCTCGGAAGGCCAGGTCCTGGAGGCGGGCATCGTCCGCTCCGACGAGGACTCGGCGCGCGTCCTGGTGGTGGCCGACAGCAAGGTGACCAACACGGCCGTGCCCCAGGGGGAGGCACGCGCGTATCGCCTCCAGCTGGACCTGGTCCACCGGGACGGCCGCTGGCTGACGTCCGACGTCGAGTTCGTCGGCTGACAAACACGAGTGAGGAGTACGACCATGCCGAAGACACTGACGGCAGCGGCCCGCGCGGCAGCCAAGCGCGCGGAACGCAGCCACCGTGAACCGGACCCGGTAACCACCGTCGCGGGACGCACCGTACTCATCGAGGCCCCGAAGAACGGCTGGGAGGACCCACCGGAGCCGTCACCGGAGGAGTTCGAGGAAGACGCGCCGCAGGAGCGGCACACGCCTCACCGCCGAAGGCTGCTCACGGCACTGCTCGGTGCCCTGCTCGTGTCGGGCCTGGTAGCGGTCGCCGTACTGGGGTGGCAGTACCGGGACGGACGTCAGACGGAGACCGCCCGAGCCGAGGCGGTCACGGCCGCCCGCAAGGCGGCGCCGATCGTCCTGTCGTACGACTACCGCCACCTGGACCGCGACTTCACCCGCGCCCGCACCCACCTGACCGGCGACTTCCGCGACGAGTACGGCAAGACCACGAAGACAGTGGTCGGCCCCACGGCCAAGAAGTACCGGGGCGTGGTGAAGGCGACGATCGCCGCCCCGGCCTCCGGCGGCTCCCCGGCGGCCTCCGTCGTCTCGGCGTCCCCGGACGAGGTCGTGGTCCTGCTCTTCGTCAACCAGGTCACCGAGAGCACCCAGGTCTCGGGGTCCCGGATCGACCTGAACCGGGTGCGGATGACGATGACCCGGGCGGGCGACGGGTGGAAGGTGAGCGCGGTGGACGCCCTCTGAGCAAAGGGAGACGAGTCGGGCTGTACGCAGGGGCGGGCCGCGTCAGAGTTCCGTAAGACGGATTTGATTCCCCTCGGCGGCCCCGCGCACGTGGAATGGCACCATGCCCGCACCCGCCCTCCTCCCCCGCTTCCGAGGCAGACTTCACGACCCGCGCACGGCAACCGTGGTCGGCCGCCTCCTGGGGCTTGCCATCCTGGTCTGCTTCCTGACCGGCGTGATCAGCCACTACCTCCAGGAGCCGCCCACCTGGCTGTCCCCGCACCTGCCCACCCGCCCCGCCTCGGGCTACCGCGTCACCCAGGGCCTGCACGTGATCAGCGGCATCGCCGCCGTACCGCTCCTCCTGGTGAAGCTGTGGACGGTCTACCCCCGCCTCTTCGAATGGCCCCCCGTCCGCTCGGTCGCCCATGCCCTGGAACGCCTGACCATCGCCGTCCTGGTCGCAGCCACGCTCCTCGAACTGTTCATGGGCCTGCTCAACACGATCCAGTGGTACGCGTGGCCGTTCTCCTTCCGCGAGGTGCACTGGGCGCTGGCGTGGGTCATCATCGGCTCCCTGCTGTTGCACCTGGCGGTGAAGACCCCGGTGATCCTGGCGAATTGGCGCCGGATGCCGGCCGAGCGCACAGAGTCTCCGGAGTCCTCGGAATTTCCGGAGTTCCGGGAGCCGGAACTCCGAGACGAGGTCGACCGACGCTCCCTGCTGCTGGGCCTGGGCACGGCGGTCGGCGCCGTCACCCTCTTCACGGCGGGTCAGTCGGTAACACCGCTGAAGGACCTGGCGCTACTGGCCCCGAGAGACCCGGACGTGGGCCCGCAGGGACTCCCGGTGAACCGAACGGCGAGGGCGGCGGGCATCACCGACGACGCGATACGCGACTGGCGCCTACGCGTTGAGGGCCCCGACCCCTACGAGCTCACCCTCGACGAACTACGCGCAATGCCGCAGCACCGCGTCGAACTCCCCATCGCCTGCGTAGAGGGATGGTCCAAGTCCGCCCACTGGGAGGGCGTACGCATCAAGGACCTCCTGGCCCGCGCCGGCCTCCCCGACGGCGCCCGCCTGCGCATCGTCTCCCTCCAACGCCGAGGAGGCTACGGAGTGACCGAGATGGACCACCCCTACACCCGCGACGACCTCACCCTCCTCGCCCTCCGCCTCAACGGCGACACCCTCGCCCCCGACCACGGCTACCCGGCCCGCATCATCGCCCCGAACCGCCCCGGCGTCCTGCAGACCAAGTGGGTCACAAAGCTGGAGGTGCTCACGTGACGAGAACGACGTTGCTCCGCCTGCTACTTGCGGCACCTGGCCTGGCAGCTGCGGGTTTCGGTATCCAGCAGTTCGTCGAACGAACCCGCCCCGACCTGTCCGACGCATGGGACCTGACCGTATGGCTCGGCGGCGCGGTGGTCTTGCACGACGGCCTCCTCGTACCGGCCGTGCTCCTCCTGGGCCTGCTCATCGGCCGCTCACGGCTTCGCCCGGTGCTACGGGGCGGGCTGCTGACCGGGGGATGCCTGACTCTGCTGGCCCTGCCCCTGCTCCTGCGCCCGGGGAGTCCGAAGAATCCGACGGTGCTGCCCCGGGATTACTGGGTCTCGTGGTCGGTGGCCCTTGTTGTCACGGCGGTGGTCACGGGCGTTGTCGCGGGGGTGGCGTTGGCACGGGGCCGGCGGAACTGACGGACGGATCGGGGCACGGCGGTCACTCCTCCTGGCGGGCGGCGAGGCCCATCACTCGTTCCACCGTTTCGTTGCCGAGGCTCGGGGTGGTCAGCGGGGGGTTGTCGGGGCGCTGTCTGAGGCCGTTGAGCAGGACCTCCAGATAGCGGCGCCAGATGTCGGGCCGCTCGCCCTGGGTGAACCGGGTGGCCGAGCTCAGCATGTGCTGGAGGACGGGGATGTCGGACGGGGTCACCTCCGGGCGCAGCTGCCCGCTCTCCTGGGCCCGGCGGATCAGGGCCTCCAGGAACGGGAGCATGCCGCCGCGGGCGGCCTCGAAGGGCTCGGAGCTGTGGCTGCCCAGCATGACCACTTCGTACAGCGCGCGGTTCTCCGCGAAGTCCGCGGTCATGTCCGTGAGGAAGTCGACGAGGCCCTCCCAGGGGTCCGGGTGCGCCAGGGCCTTGGTGGCCGACTCCCGCCGGATCTCGAAGTCCTGCTCGAACAGGGCGCGTACGAGGGCTTCTTTTGAGGGAAAGCGCCGGTACACCGTGCCGACGCCCACGCCGGCGTGACGGGCCACGTCGTCGAGGGTGACGCCCAGTCCGCGCCGGCCCAGGATCTCCCGCGCGGCGCTGAGAATTCGCTCCCGATTGAGCGCCGCGTCCCGCCTCAGGGGGCGGCCGCCGCCCTCCGGAGCACTTTCCCGCGGCTTCTCCGTCATGAGCTCATCGTATCCGTGACGATCTCGCCGCTCTCCGGGACACCTGCGGCCCATGTGACGGAGGTCATGCCACCCGAAGCGAACTCCCGCCCCTTCCCTGCGTCTTGTCCGCGCATGCCGCCAACTCAATGACAGAGGCTTTCAGAATGTCGACTTCGCGACGCTTCCTCGCCCCCGTTGCCCTGCCGGCCGACCCGTCCTGTTCCGTGATCCGCGACGCGGTCGTCGACGTGGGACCGGACGGGCGCATCACCTATTGCGGTACGGCCGCCGAGGCGCCCTCGGCCGCGCCCGACGTCCCGCGCACCCGGCTGTCCGGCATCCTCACGCCGGGCCTGGTCAACACCCACGCGCACTCCCCGATGACCCTGCTGCGGGGCCTCGGCGGCGATCTGCCGCTGCTGCCCTGGCTGCGGGACGTCATCTGGCCGGCCGAGGCCCGGATGCAATCGCGGGACGCCCGCGCCGGGATGCTGCTTGGCTGCACCGAGATGCTGCGGGGCGGCGTGACGACCAGCGCCGAGATGTACGCGCACGCCGAGGCCGTGGCGGAGGCGGTCCTGGAGGCCGGGAGCCGGGTACTGCTCGCCCCCGCCTACTTCGACCGGCCGGGCGGCGACTGGCGCGGCGACATCGACGCCGTGGGGAGGTGGATCGACACGGACGGCCTGCGCTTCGGGCCGGGCGAGCGCGTCGAGCTGTGCTACGGGCCGCACTCGGCGTACACCCTGCCGCCGCAGGCCCTGCGCAGCACGGCGGAGGAGGCCGCCCGGCGCGGCGCCCTGGTGCACATCCACGTCGCCGAGACGCTCGCCGAGGACGCCGCCCAGCGTGAGCGGTACGGCTCCGTCCCTCAACTCCTCAAGGAGACGGGCCTCCTGAACGGGCGTCTGCTGGCGGCGCACACCGTCCACCTCTCCGACAGCGACATCGCCGTGCTGGCCGAGTCGGGAGCGGGCGTCGCGCACTGCCCGGGCTCCAACGCGAAGCTCGCCTCCGGGACGGCGCCGCTGCACGCGCTGCGCTCGGCGTCGGTCACCGTCGGCCTCGGCACCGACGGCCCCGCGAGCAACGACGATCTCGACCTGTGGGAGGAGGCCCGTCTCGCGATGATGTTCGCCCGCCAGTCCACCGGCGACCCGCTGACGCTCACCGCCGCGGACGCGTTCCTGATGGCGACGTCGGCGGGAGCGGCCGCCCTCGGCAGGTCCGACATCGGGTCCCTGCGCCCCGGCAACTGGGCCGACATGGCACACATCGGCGTCGACGGGCCGTACTTCACCGCAGGTCTCGACGTCACGGACGGCCACCTCCTGGCCAACCTCATGTGGGCGGCCGGGGCGCGTGCGGTGCGGGACGTGTGGGTCGCGGGCGAGCCCGTGGTCGTGGACGGCGAGACGGTTCTCGTCGACCGGATCGCCGCTCAGCGCGCCGCCGCAGAGGCGACATCGCGCGTCATCGGCGTGGGGTGAGCGCTCTGCCGAAGTGACCGCTCCCGGGCCGCGTCGAGGAGTCGGCGGGCCTCGACGCGGCTGGCGCGGACGCGCTGTCCGGCGTCGGCGTGCGGTGCGTCGGCCGTGGCGACGAGAGCCGCGGCGAGCTTGGCCCGGCCCTGGCTGAGCCGGCTGCGCACCGTGCCGACGGGCACGCCGCAGACCTTGGCGATCTGCTCGTAGGAGGTGCCCCCGGCGGTGAAGTGACGCAGCACCAACGGCATGCGCAGCGCGGGAGAGAGCTCCTCCAGGGCCTCCCAGATCCAGTCCCGCAGCGCGTTCTGCTCAAGCCGGCGCTCGGGGTCGGCCTCGACCGCCGGCAGCTGCAACTCGTCCACGGGCCGGACGAGTACGGCGTCCCGCAGCACGGACCGGCCGGCGTTGCGCACGATCATCCGCAGCCACGCACCCACGGCCCCCGGATCGCGGACGTCACCGATGCGCCGCAGCGCGGTCAGCGCCGCTTCCTGCATCACGTCGTCGGCGTCCGCGCCCGGTCCCAGGATGCTGAGCGCCACGGCCCGCATGCCCTTGCGGTGCCGTTCCAGCAGCAGACCCAGCGCCGCGACGTCGCCCGCCTGCGCGGCACGAGTGAGCCTGGTGTCCTGGTCGCGAGCGGCTTCAACTGCTTCCCCGGTCATGGGATCCCTTCCGGCTCTGTCTCTGCGTGCATTGCCGTCGGTGGCGCCTGCCTGTCAGACATCCGCGAGCCAGTTGCCGTGGAAGCCGGCGGGGACTCTGCGGGGCAGGTGGACGGTGGCCACCGGGTCGCCGGCGAGGTTGTCGGCGTCGAGGATCACCAGGTCGCTGCGGTCGGTCGAGGCGTCGTACACGAAGGTCATGAGCCAGCCCGGGCCCCCGGGCCGGTCGTCGGCGGGCGCGAAGGCGGCCTCGCCCGGCTGCCGGCCCGGCGCGAAGTAGTGGCTGCTCACGCTCGCCTTGCGCAGTTCGTACCGGTGGATCGCGCCCCGCCGCTCGTCCGGGTCGTACTGCGCGAGCTCCGGCACGGGTGCCGCCGTGGCGTGAGCGAAGTCCGCGGGCAGGCCGGTGAGGCGGTCGTCGATGCGGGGGAATTCGCCCGGGTGGTCGTCCAGTTGCTCCTCGCTGACGGTGCCGGTGGCGAGGTCCACCGTCCAGCGCCACAGGTGCGCGGGCGACGAGAGCTTGGCGCCGTCCTCCAGCTTCGGATACCGCATGGCGAGCAGGACCAGGCTCTGCCCGTCATTCTCCTCGTGGGCGTTGACGGTGTGGAAGACGTAGCAGGTGTCGATGTCGAACCAGCGGACGGCCCCGTACGGATCGTCCCTGCGCAGCACCCCCAGCCTGGCGCCGTAGGTGTCGGACCAGACGAACGGCATGCCCCCGTCCGGATCGACGGCGCGCTCGACGCTGAACACCGCCGGGAGGTCCATGAAGACGACGTGGTTCCGGGTCAGGTGGAAGTCGTGCATCATCGTGTGCGCCGGGACGTCGACCGGCCGGCTGACGGTCAACTCCCCGTCGGCGTCGGCGCGGTGATAGGTCAGATACGGCGCCGACAGCCCGCCGTACCCGAAGAAGTGCAGCTCGCCGGTGACCGGGCAGGTCTTGGGGTGGGCGGTCATCGGGGTGTGCAGGCGTCCGCCGAAGTCGTAGGCACCGATGGTGTCGAGCTCGCTTCCCGCCGCGCAGCTGAGTTCGTACGGGAAGGACGTCTCCACGAGCGCGAGGGTGCGGCCCGCGTGCCGGACGACGTGGGTGTTGGCCTTGCTGTTGGCGAGGTTCATCTCGCCGTTCTCGTCGTAGACGGTGGCGCCCGTCTCCAGGGTCGGGGTGCGGACCCAGCGGTTGCGGTAGGAGACGGCCCGGCCGCCTTCGAGGCGGACCCCGTGGACCATCCCGTCACCGGTGAACCAGTGGGCCGAGGCGGCTTCCTGGGGGTTGGGGCCGTTGCGCAGATACCAGCCGGTCAGCTCCGGCGGGACGGCCCCGGTCACCGGCAGCTCGGTGACCGTGACCTCGTCGAGGACGGGCGCGAAGTTCCCGGCGAGGTGCGGGGGTGGAGGGGTGTTGTCGGTACTCATGGACGACTCCGTCGGTCAGGGTGAGGGATGGCGATCACGCCGCGCTGATCAGGCGCCCGCTGCCTGCATGGCCTCCAGCCGGGCCTGGACGCGGGCGGGGTAGACCTTGGTGAAGACCGCGGGAGCGAGCAGACCCGCGACGCGGGCGGTGATGCCGATCCAGTCCGGGGCGCCGGTCGCCTCGCACACGGTCATGGCGACGAAGATGAACGTGAAACCGGCGGCCCATACGGCCGTGATGGCGTTGTTGACGGCGAGGAAACCCGGGGTGTCCCAGTACTCCTGCGGGGTCTGCCGGCGGGCGATGCCCAGCGTGAAGGGCCGCCGGACGGCGAGGCTGCCCCAGGCCATGAGGGCCAGCCACACGAAGGAGAGCACGCCGTTGTACGGCTCCAGGGGCGAGTCCGGCGAGGCGAAGGCGACCGCTCCGATGACGACGAAGTAGACGATGCTGCCGGCCTCCAGCACCAGCGCGTCCAGCGGCACTCCCCTGCGGCGGTCCTGCAGGAGCAGCAGCACGCCGGCGAGGAAGCCGGCCACCGCGCCCCAGCGCCAGTCGAAGGAGGAGACGACGCCCGATGCGACCCAGGGGATGAACCCACGCACGTAGCCCACGATGTTTTCCTCAGCTCTCGATATTCCAACTTTGACATGTGGAAGTTAGAAGCTCCTGGAGCAACCTGTCAAGATTGGAATGTCGACGACGACCTGTCAGTTTTGGAACGACAGAGGTTAGGGTGGTGACCATGAGCCTTCGCCACGCCCTCCTCGGGCTCCTCGTGTTCCGCCCCGGCAGCGGCTACGACCTGCTGAAGATCTTCGACACCTCACTCGGCAACGTCTGGCCGGCCAAGCAGAGCCAGATCTACGGCGAGCTGACCAAGCTGGACGCCTCGGGTCTGATCGAGGTCACCGACGAGGGCCCGCGCGGGCGCAAGCAGTACGCGCTCACCTCCGAAGGGAAGGAGGAAGTGCGGCGCTGGCTGAGCGAGGAGCCGGCACCGCGGGCCCAGCGCAACCCGATGCTCCTGCAGACCTTCTTCCTGGGACTCCTGCCACGGGAGGTGGCCGTGGAGCGACTCCTGCAGACGGCGGACGCCGCGGCCAAGGAGCACGACGAGCTGGTGACTCTCAGAGACTCGGTGGACTGGGACCGGGACATGCTGAGCGTGTGCGGAAGGCTCGTCCTGGAGTACGGCCGGCGTCAGCGCCTCCTGGAGGAGGACTGGGCCCGCTGGGCCGCCGACCAGCTTCAGAACAGCCATCTCGGGGAGCCCAAGGACCCGAACTGAACGCGTCGCATGCAGCCATACGGAACCCCAAGTGGAGATAGCTTCTCCACTTAAGGTACCACCGCCTACGCCTACCCGTGCCTCAAGACGCGCTGTCCGTCGTGCCGTTGACGAACCGCGAGACCGCGCGCGCGAAGTCCTCCGGCTCCTCGACATGCCCGAAGTGCCCGCTGCCCTCCAGGACCAGCAGCTCCGACCCGGGGATGAGTTCATGCAGCTCCCGGGCCCACCTGACGCCGCAGATGAAGTCGTGCCGGCCGACGACGACCAGCGTCGGCACGGAGATCGCCCCGAGCGCCTCCCGGTCATCGATCAGATGCGGAGCGCCGTCCTCGTCCAGCGCCGAGATGTACGCCGCGCTCACCGCGGCGCGAAACGGCGCGAACTCCTTGTCCCGGCCCCAGTAGTCGGCGAAGTACACCGGCACCAGCGCCCTGAGCACCTCCGTGTACTGCGCGTCGTCGCAGGCGGCGGGCAGGGACTCGAAGGCGCCCAGAACGGCGGGCAGTTCGGGGTGCCCCGCGTGCCGCTCGGCGAACCGCTCGACCCCGCGCATGGCCTGCGCGACATGTTCACCACCGGTGACCGGAGCGCTCTCGTACAGCACCACCCCGGCGATCCGCTCCGGGTGGTGCAGGGCGTGGTACTGCGTGACGAAGCCGCCGTGGGAATGGCCCAGTAGATGCACCCGGTCGACGCCGAGATGCTCGATCAGGGCATCGAGGAACCGGCTGTAGCGGGCCCGGGTGTACCCGTGCGGATGAGAGGGCAGCCGGCCCGACTCCCCCGAGCCGACCGGCTCCGGGTAGACCACCGTGAGGTACCGCTCCAGCACGGGCATGCGCAGGTACTCCCAGCTGATGCCGGGCCCGCCGGAGTGGGCGATGATCACGGGGCCCGTGCCGTGGACGTGATACCGCTGCGTGACTCCGTCGACGTCGAATGCGTGGGTACCGGCGGCCAGTTGATCGGTGGACGTGGTGAGGTCGGTGAGGTCGGTCATCGGAACTCCATGTCCGGAAGGCGTTGCTGACGCCGACAAGACAGGGGGGCGAGAACGAAGTTCGATCCCGCCCCTATGACCTGGATCACAACCGCGGGGGGGCGGCCGGGTCAACGGTTGCTACGGGGTGGGGTCTGTTTCGAGGTGGGGTCTGTTACGGGGTGGGGTCAGGGCCGCCGGCCGAAGGCGACGAACGTGGCGCCGAAGAAGCGCAGTTCGCTTCTGATCTCCTCGGTCTTCTCGGTCTCCTGGAAGGCGTCGTCCCAGCGGGCGATGTCCTGCGCCGTGGCAAGACCTTCCGCGACCAGGGCGTCACGGGCGGCCCAGGCGGGGCCGCGCATGCCGGGTGGGGGCGCCATGACGTTGATGTGCCCCTCATAGGCGACGACTTCCAGACCTGCGGCGGTGAGGAGTTCGTCGAGCCGGGTGCCGACGGTCAGGTCGTTGCCCCGGAGCCGGTGCATCTCGCGGTACCGCTCGTCCATCTCGTCGTACACGGAAGGCGCTCCCCGCAGCCGGAAGGAGCTCATGTCGACATCGGCGAGGTACACCGTGCCGCCGCCCGGCTTCGCGAGCCCTGCGAGGTGGTCGACGATCGCCTGCTCCTGGCCTCCGTTGTGGGCCAGGACGTGCCGCAGCATCACCAGGTCGAAGGTGCCCTCGGCCAGCCCGGTGGCATCGGCGGATCCGACGGCGGTGTGCATCGGCACCCCGGTCCGCTCGGCGAGCGCCGAGGCGACCGCCAGAGCGTCGGCGTCCCGGTCGACCGCCCATACGGCGCCGTCCGGAGCGACGATGTCCGCCAGCCGTACGGCAATCGCGCCCGGACCGCATCCGACGTCGGCGACCCGCGCTCCGGGCACCGCTCCGGCGGCGGTCCACTTGTCCCGCTCCCGCTCCTCGGCGAGCGCGGCCATGATCCGGTAGCGCTCGACCTCCGAGTCACTGAGCTTCAGCGTGTAGTCGGCCACTTCGTCCTTCTTTCCGGTCAACGTGGACTGCCGTGGAGTGAGACGCGGGCGGGATTCGGGGAGGTGGCTGCCGCAGGGGCAGGGTAATGGGCGTCCTGGCGGCGCGGGATCAGGGACTGTGATCGGGGGCGTTCCGGCAGGTCGACGACCTGGGGGGCAGACGAGTCGGGCTGTACGCCGGGTATTCCTGGAGCACCTTTCTGACCTGCGCTTTCGCGGGCCGGACCGGCTGTGACCTGCTAGGTCGGGTTACAGAGACGGTCGGAGGCAGTCAGAGGAAACCGCTCTGATTCGCCCCCGATTCGACCGGGCCGCTGGGAACCAGCCAGAGGAAATCCGGGGGCACATCAGGGCCTCCATCAAAAACTGAGAGCAACCCAATGCTCTTACCACTTGTCACGCCAGCCACTCGACCAAGCCGTTAGAAATTTTCGCCGCCATCCCCTGACTCTCCGCCAAACTCAAACGCCAGTTGCCCGTCCGTCACCGCGTTCCTTACCGTCGGCTCGTCCGGAGCGACCACGTCGTCGTCCTCATGCGGCAGCGCATACTGGTCCGCCAGCCTCGCAAGATGCATCACGAGCGGCATCCCCAACACATCGCGATAGTCCTCGCAATCGCGCTGATGATGCACGTAGGCAGCCCAAGCTTCGGCTTCATCACCTGGCTGGAGGCAGGCCACGGTGAGTTCGAGGAGTGAGGGATTCCATGCGCTCTTCGTCGGGCGGAAGGCGTTCTTTCCCCGTACGTTCACGTGTGCCGTCAGTTTGGCGTCCTCATTCGTGAGCTTGGTCTGCGTGCTCGACTTGTCCGCCGTGCTGTAGAACACCCGGCCCAGCTCGTTCCCGGGCTCCGGCACCCAGAGTCCCTTGGCGAAACCCGCACGCTGTTTTCCCTGCTGCTCCGGGTCGAGTTCGTCCGCTTCAGCCCACCACTGGGCGGTCTCGTCACGGGTGTTGTCGGCGATCCGGACCACCCGGAGTTGCTTACCGTGCAGACCGATCCGCTGGAGGGGCTCGCCACCGAAGCCGAGACGGTCCTGTTCCAGCCCGTCGTTCTTGAGCCACGGCCAGCGCTTGCGGATGTCCTGGGCGTGTACGAGGACCAAGGTGGGCGTGGATCGCAGACCTGCCAGTGTCTTCTTGATGAAGGCGGCCGTGAGTGCGGACTGCTGAGCGGAGGTCTTGAGGGAGTCTTCACGGATCTGCCCGGTCAAAGCCTTCAGCAGCTCCGGGTAGGGAACCCATGCGTGCATGTCCGCGGTCCTACTGAGCACGCACTTGGCGCCGGGCCGCACGAGGACGGCGATCGGCGTGAACTGCGCCTTGCCCGTGGGCCCGTCATGCCGACGTTCCACCAGGTGGAAGGCGAGCTGGTTCAAGCCATCCGGAATGAGGCTGCCCAGGTTGTGGTTCGGCACGAGCCTCATGCCCGTCTGCCGTACTCCGTCCGACCACGCGGCCTCTGCCCGGATGATGCTGTCCTTCTCCGCCTCCTCGGCTTCGAGTTCCGGGTCCGAGGGGCGGATGAACTGCGAGACCAGTCCGGCGTCGGAGCAGCCGAGGCGGATCGCATGCTTGGGGTCGGCCCGCCGCTTGGCCTGGCGGAAGTGCTCCTGGCCGTCGAGTTCCACAAAGGCGATCCGCGCCCCGGGCACATCAGCACTCAACTCTCGCAACGTCTCGGCCACGTCACGGCGCCGTTCACGAATGGCAGCGTCGTGCTCTTTGCCCCGGCGTGGCACACTGTCGCTGCCCAGAGGCGCCCCGAGACGGCCAAGCGGGCGAGCATGCATCCGGACCGTCAGCTCGGGCGACTCCCACACCCACGTGTCGGGGCCCTGCTCCCGGCGGTGTCCCGTCAAGCCGAGACCGGTCTCCGTAGCGGTGACCAGCCGATCGCGCTGGTCATTCGACTGATACATCACCAGCCCGACGAAGTCTGCACCGTCGAGCGCCTCGGCCAGACGCGCACGCCGCAGATCGGCGTTGTCCGCCTCCCTCAGCTCGCGACGCGCGAGGAGGGCTGCGCGGTCTTCCTCGCTCTGCTCCTTCTTGGGGATGGGTGGCAGAGTCTTGAGCTGCTTCCTGGGGGGACGGGAGTAGCGGCTGCGTACCGGCCGAGGGACCGGCACCAGTTCGGGGGCCAGTGCCTGTTCGGCCCATTCGATCAGCCTGCGCCGTTCGCCCGGCATGAGGCCGGTGCCGATGGGGTGCCTTCCCATGCCCGTCTGGTGCCCGACGGCCATGGCGATGCCGTCCCGCCCGCCGATCCACTGATCCGCTTCCTTGACGAGCCGGTCCACGGAGGGCAGGGCGTCGAGGGCGGTGACGCCGGCGAGCATCCCCTCCGGGCCGCCTTGACGCCAGTCCGTCGTCCCCTTCCTCCACTCCAGCATGGCAACGGAGAAGCGCTGCGGCGTGGGACCGTCCGGGACGAGGGAAGCGTCCGGAAGGAGAAACACCGAGACACCCTTCTGGTACGGCATCCACACCTTTCCCGTGACGAACCGGCGGATTCCCGCGGCCAGATGAACACGCGGAGCGCCCGAGAACGGCACGGTCCGCACAGTGATCCGGATGAGGGCCGAGTAGAAGGCGGGCCTGCCGCTGCCGTCCCCCTTGCTCTTCGGCCCGTACGGGCGGGGAGGCCAGGACATGAGTTCCGCGCCGCCGCTGCCGACACCTCGGGAGCCCCCGAGTCCGGCGACCTGATGGAAGACCAGTCGTTCACCGTTGTGCTCGTACGGAGCCTGCCGGGCGATGCGTGAGGCAAGGACGTCGGGCAGCAGCCGGTACACATGATCGGCCGGAAGCGCCGTCCCACCAGGGGAGACCCGCTGTTCGAGGAGGTCGACCATGCCCAGCTGCCAGGTGAGGGCCTTCGTGTCGAGACTCCGGAAGGTGTTCATCAGCAGCGCGGCGGCCTCGGGGTCCTGCGGATTACGCTGGAGGCTGCGCACCCAGGCGGCGACGAAAGCGTTCATGACCGAGAGCGGGTACTCGTGTTCGCTGTAGAGCCAGGGACGGTCCGCACCGAACGTGGCGGTGGCGTCGACGGTGACGAGGTCGGGGGCGGTGGCGCGCATGAGCTGGTTCACCTCCCGGGTGGGGACCCGCCGCCGCCAGGCTGCCTGCTGTTCCGTCAGCCCTGAGCGGTGGAGGTCCAGCAGTGGCTGCTCCCACTCGGCGGGCAGGGCGAGGGTGTGCAGTGGGACGGCGAAGGGGCCCTGCTCCGGATCGGGCACGTACGCCGCTGCCCTGATGCGCTGGTACTCCACGGTGATGCTTCTCCTCGGTGTCGCAAGTGCTGGCAGATGGTGGGTAGTTCGGGCGTCAGCTCATGTCTGTGAGCGCGCGGTGGAGCGGTTCGTACAGTTCACGGACGAGCGACCTGTCCATGGGCGGGAGTTCCGATTCCGGGTCGTCGTCGAAGTACGGGGCGAGCACCTCGCGCATGCTGGCCAGCAGGCTGGTCTCCGGGGTGTCGACGGCCTGGAACCCGGCTTCCCGGGGCGAGAAGGCGGCGTCCACGAAGACGACCCTGGCCGGTACACCACCGCGCACCAGGCGACCGATGACCTGCCACATGACGACGAGCTGGTCCCAGGTGAACGCGGTCTTCTCGTCGTCGCGCAGGCTGGACCAGGCGAGGCGCCGGGTGAGGTAGCGGTTCCACTGATGGCGAGCCCTGCTGCGGAAGGCCCGGCCTGCCCGGTCGGGAGTCGCTGCCGCCAGCGCTCCTTGCTTGAACACCCCGCCCTCGTCCCTGAGCTGACGGACGGCCCAGTCGTTGATGGCCTGGATAGCCAGGGAGATGTCGTCGGGCCTGGGGTGCGGGCGGGCCAGGAAATAGACACTGCCGATGGCTGCCTTGCCGCCGCTGAGAACGATGTTGTGGCCGCGTTCGACGGCGAGCAGCGGTGCCACGAGGATGTCCCCGCCCACCGAGGGGAATGCCTTGACATCACCGCGCGGCAGGGTGCGCACGGCAGTGTCCTCCGGCATCCGCGTCCACGCGGAGTCGGCGTCCGCGTCGTCGGAGACCAGCTGGGTGATGCGCCCGTTCCACTCCGGGATCTGGTTGAGGTATTCGGCGGCGCGGCGGGCCTCGTCGTAGCTGCCGACGAGGAGCAGGATGCGGCGCCGGTCCGGGTCGTCGATCTCGGCGAGTTCGGTGTCGAGCATGCTGACGGCGTCCGGCAGGCTGCGGTCGGGCACGGCGAGTTGATGCAGCATCTGCAGCAGGGCCTGCGGCCGTTCCTCGGGGTCGCAGCCGGAGAGCCGCAGGGGCCTCGGGGTGTCTCCGTCGGGCCAGTACAGGAACTCCTTCCTGAACTCGGTGCCGAGCACAGCCGCAACTTCTTCGTCGAGAGGGCGAAGTACCGCCCCGACCTCTGCGCGCACGTGGTAGCGGCTCGACGTGCCCGCCCAGCTGGTGGCGGACATCAGCAGGACATTCGGACCGGGGCGCCCGTCCACCGCACACAGGTCACCGAGCCGCATGAGCAGCTCACGGCCGACCCCGTTGCAGTGGAAGAAGCGGAGTTCGCCGCTGCGCTCGCCTTCCCGCTCCTGGTCGTCGTGCCGGAACTGGAAGCCGAGGACGTTGCCCATGGGCGACTCCGGGATGACGGCCTCGTAGTCCTTGGGGGGCCGGCGGGACAGGACGTTCGAGGCGACCTCCAGATTGAGGGCGGCCTCGACACGCGGCCACAGAGTGGTCATGAAGTCCAGGCGGCTGTGCAGGGCGGCGAGGATCAACGTGAACTCGAACCGCCTGGCCTGGAGGTCAATTCGGTCCAGGGCCCCTGAGTCCTCGCCGAGGATGTCGGTCAGGGTGTCGCGCAGCCGCTCACGGGTGCGGGCCCCCTGGGGTGCGTGCAGGAGCTCCAGGGTGAGGTGGACAAGGGCATTGACCAGCGGAGTGACCTGGTCCTCACCTCCCGTGGACTGATGCTCGTGGAGTGGTTCGTCCCGGAATCGGAGCAGAGCCGCGTCCAGCGCGCGGGCGGCTTCAGGAGGCTCTTCGCCTTGCTTCCGTCCGGGGAACAGCTCGTCGAGCAGCAACGTGTGCAGAGTGAACGCGCTGAAGTAGTCGGAGCGGATCCAGTTCCTCAACTCGCCGTGCTGCACGAGGAGCGCGTAGAGGCGGTCGGTGGCGGCGCTGACGGTGTTGACGGCGTTCGTCCAGTCGTCGACGTCACGGGCGGTCAGCTGAAGCCGTCCGTCGCGGGCCATCTGCTGGAACTTGTGCACGGCGACCTCGTCGAACCAGGAGTTCGGGGCACGGCCGACCAGCGTGCTGGCCGGCGCGAAGGCCGAGTCGAGCTGCATCTGCACCCGGTCGGCCTCGTCCACGATGACCAAGTCGCTGACTCGACAAGCCAGTTCGAGATAGCGCAGCTGTTCGTCGTGCTGGTGCTGCGGTACGGCGCTGTGGACAAGGCCGGCCGGAGTGGCGACCCAGACCTGGGCGTCGACCAGGTCGCGGGCACCACGATGGCGCGGGCAGCGGTTCCACAGGGGGCATAGACGCCGCTGCGGTGCGGGGCGGGCACTGGCTGCGGTGGCCGGGGTCTCCTCAGCGAGCAGTGGGTCGACATCGGCGCTGTCGTCGTGTTCCGGAACGGTGTAGAGCCCGAGGCAGGGCGCCTCCCGGATTCCCAGGGGCCGCTTGGCCTCCACGCCCCTCAGTACGTCGACGGGGCAGGCGCTGCTGAGGTAGGCGAAGCCGGCATGGTCGTGCCCGAGCATGGTCGCGGCGCCGGCTGTCGCCGTCCGCCGGTGCAGGCGGCTGATGTTGCGCTCACGAGTGGAGTGGCCGAGGACGGGTGCGGCCCGCACACCGAGCCGGGCGAACTGCTCGACGACGGCCAGAGTCTCCGCGACGTCACCCACCACGATGGTGACGCGGGACGGGGTCTGGGTCACCACGTGGAAGGTGAGGATGTCACGGATCGTGGACTTGCCCGCGCCGACCATCCCCACCAGGTGGAGGAGCCGGTCGACCTTGAGTACGCCCTGTTCGGTGAAGCGCCCCAACTCCTCGTCCCGCACGAGCAACTTGACACGTCCGAGACGCCTAGCCCACTCGTTGCGAGGCCCCTCGTGCTCAGTGGCCTCCGTGGCGTCCATGGCCTCTGCGGCCTTCTCCAGCTCGGTCCAGGTGACTTCGACGGGCTCGCCGAGTCCGGCTGTGGGAGCGTCGAGCGTGTGACCGCGCGGCCTGGTGTCCGTCAGCAGGTCCTCGGTGAACTCCACGGAATACGTGCGGTCCTGGACCCGGAATGTGTGCTCGCCCGAATCGGCGAGCGGAATAGTACGAGTGGTGAACTCAGGTGCGCTGCTGAGGAGTTGCTCAAACACCTTGAAGCGTTTGGCTGCCCGGGACGGTTCCCGTCGGCGAGGAACATCCTGAGGATCGTCGAGGTCGTAGCCGCGCAACTGCTGCGGCACCGAGAGATAGTCGGTCAGTGCCTCGGTCCAGGCGCTGCGGCGCCTGAGGTCCCACAAGTAGTGGCGGGCACGGAGGATACGCAGCTTCTGTTCTTCCGTCCGGGCATCGCCGAACGCCTCGCTGTACGCATAGCCGCCCAGTAGTGGCCACACATCTACGGCCGTTCGGGTCGGTGTCACGTTCTGCAGGAGATAGAGGCCGAGTTCGACATCGAAGAGGTCTCCGGGGCGGAACGCCGCAAGGTTCGTCGGCCACACATCGAGGAGCTGCTTCGGCGAGCAACGCCGGTGCCAGCCGCTGCGGTCACGCATGGCTGCCGCCTTTCTCAGTACGGGCGTCGGTGCGCGTGTCGGGCTGGTCCGCCACGATCTGGCCGACCAGCCGCAGGAAGGCGCGGTCGTCGAGCAGGGTGACGCGGTCCGCCAACTCGTCGGGGAGGTTGCGGCGGAACTGCCGCCCGTATGCCTCGTTGTCGCGGAAGCGGTAGCGGGGCACGACGAGGAAGGCCCGGTCATAGGGCGGTTGCGTACGGAACGGGGTCAGGGTGCGCGCGAGCAGGACCGGATTGACACGGTCCTTGACGTCAACGGCCCAGTTCCGGCCGCCCGGCAGGGGAACACGGAGGTCGTACGCGTCATAGTGGGGCCACATCTGGGCCGTGATGCCGAACTTCTTCTTCAAAGCGACTTCGAGCTCGATCTCGGCGAGACCGGGGCTGGTGACGAACATGCGCAGAGGACGGCCGAGCTGGAAGACACCACCCCGGTCGGGACGCAACCGTTCCCCTTCGCCGCCTGTGCCCTCCCGACGGCAGCGGTCGAGTTCACAGCGATGGCCCCCTCGGTGCAGCGGCACCATCAGGCACCGACAGCGCGCGCACTGCCGGTAGGCGCCGTCTCTCAGATAGGAGGCGGGAACCGGCTCGTAACAGCGTTTGATGACGCTGTGCAGGAGCATTCCGCACTCCGGGTCTCCACCGAGCAGGGCCAGTTCGGCCCCGGTGAGCACAGGCTTGGAGGTGAGCAGCGCGCGAAAGGCGGTGTATGCATCGGGAGCCTTCGCGGCGCGGCAGATCGCGAGCGCCTCCAGGATCCGCTCGTTCTCGAAGAGCTCGGCGGCGGGGTCGGCCGCGGACACCTCCCACTCCAGGCAGAGCTGGTGCGGCAGCCGGGTCTCTTTGTCGACCAGGCGGGACTCCCCCACCCGGCTCTCCGAAGGAAGTGTCAACGGCCATGCCTCCAGCGGAAGTTCGGCCGCCCAACGGCACATCTCCGCGACGCTGCCAGGCGGCTCCGCCGCGCGCCGCAGACAGTGCAGGACCAGCCGGTTGTACGCGTCCTGCACCTTCGCCGGATAGACGGGATTGGGTACGGTGCGCTGCCGGGAGAGACAGGCCAGCGCGCTGGCGACCAGGCGCAGCAGATTCTCGTCGCTGCCGCTTGCTTCAGGCTTCACCGACATCACACATCCCCCTCCGTCACGCGCTCACCCGGCGCAGCACTCGGACACCACCGGGATACCGGACACCACTGACAATGCGGTCCCGGCCGGGCTTCGTGGGCGTCGTCCACACGCCATGGACCGGCGAGAGCGCGCAGCACGCTCAGAGCTTTCTCAAGCCGGCCCGGGTCGGTCGGGTCGATGATGTTCAGGTCGGATCCGTCGGGCCTGAGCACCTCGACCTCGATCCGGGAACCGGCCGGGTCACCGCCCAGTGCGCCGCGCGCCAGAAGAGCGACGGCGAGGGCGAGCTGAGGGAACTCGTCGAGCAGGTCCTGGTGGTACCACCTGCGCTTGCGTGTCGTCTTGAGCTCCCGCCACACCCACGAGCCGTCCTCGCGGTACAGCAGGTCGGGCTTTGCGACGACGAGCGCCTGTGCGGCGGTGTCGTGGACAACCCGCAGCGCCTCCGCCTCGACGCGATCGACTAGCGCCGTGTCCTGGAAGGGGCAGGCGTCCACGTGGTGCAGCAGCATCTCCCGTCCGACCGAGGCATCGTCGTCACCTACGCGCCAGCGCCCGCCGGTCCAGTTCTCCCCCTCCCCCGGCATGTCGGCGACCGTGCAGGCGGGCCGCCCCTCCCGCCCGTGCAGTGCCTCGATCCATCCGTGCACCGCCTGTCCGAGCTTCGCCGAACTGCCGTACTCGTCGGACTTGGGCAGGTGCAGCGATCGAAGGAACTCCTGTGCCGGGCAGGTGCGGTGATAGCGCAGATCGCTCGCCGACACCTTGCGGAGCGGAGCGACGCGCGAGGTGAGCCCGAGAACACCGGGTGTGCGGGTCACGGCATCGCACCCCGTGAACTGTTTGCAGTCGATGCACGACGATCCGGGCACCGGGTCGCCGCCCGCCACGACGCGACTGACATGGGCGCGGCCGTGCTCGGTGAAGTAGGCTTCCGCGTCCTCGGCCGTCCCGTCGAACTGCACCGCGTCCTTGCCGTCGGCGAGTCCGATCTCGATGACCCGCACCCGCTCGGGTCGCGAGGCGGGGCCGTACGGCTGGAACCTGCGGCCCCACTTTCGCGGCCAGGCCGCTGTCCGTCCGTGCACGGCCACGTACACAGCGATGGCGATCTCGCCCGGTTGGGACCCCTTGGCCACCCCATGCCGCAGTCGGCGGTATTCACGCACACGCCCGTCCGGCGACTCGTACCGTCGCCACCAGGCGTACATCTCCCAGAACCTGCCGTTCTCTCGCTGCGCCACCCAGTACGGTCGCACCGGCCGCAGAGCCGCCGGGCCTTCCCCGCCGCCGGCCTGGACGTCGAGGTACTTGCGCACGGCGTGCTCGACGTAGGTCAGGTGCCCGGGATGGAGGGCAGGGGTGCGTGAACCCAGTTCGGCCAACGCCCGCTCGACTCCTTCCCCGTCGAACTCGACACGGTCGATGGCGTCCATGACGGGACCGAGGGTGAAGGTCTCCTGCTCAGGCTTGGGCAGCCGCAGACGCTCAGCGGACCAGAGCGCGGGCCGCGCCTTGGCCGCCGCGTGGGAGGGGCAGGTGTGCTCTTCGTCCCCACCTGTTCCCGGGCCGACACGGAGCAGCCCTTCGTCTCCCGTCAGCCAAGCGGGCTTGCGCCACTGACCGCTCACGCGTTGTCCCCCGAATCCGTCCATGGCCGCGCGGGCACGACCTTGCGGTAGCAGCTCGGCAGAAGAGCGGCCATCACTAGAGAACCATGACGTGTGGATATGGTCAACCAGATTGTTTGTTCACACTCACACCGTCTGTGGACTTGGCCACCCTTCACCCACCCCGTAGAGTCCAGTTCGCGCAGGCCGGACCGCGTACAGTCCCTGACGGTGCCGACGAGAGGGGAATCAGCCGTGGCCACGGATCGCGTCGAGGTCACCTCGGCGGACATCGCCCGCATCGCCGATGTGCGTCCCACTGCCGTCAGTAACTGGCGGCGGCGCCACGATGACTTTCCACAGCCGGTGGGCGGGACGGAACGTAGCCCGCGCTTCGACCTGGCGGAGGTCGAGGCATGGCTGCTGCGCGAGCGCAAAGCGCCCCAGATCCCACCGAGCCAGCGGCTCTGGCAGGCGTTCGACTCGGTGCGCTCGGTGATGCCGGCCGACGATGCGCTCGGCATGGCCGGAACACTGCTGCTGCACCTGCACGAGCACCCGGCGACTCCGGCCCCTGCGCGCGTGTCGGACTGTGAACATCTGTTGCGGGAAGCCGGGCGCACACTGTCCCAGGCTCGGGGTGCCCGCGCAGGTGTCACCGCGCTGCTTGCCCACTGCCCACGCCACGAGTTCGGCCCACGGCAGCTCCAGCTACTGAGCGCGGCAGCCGAAGCGGCAGCCGCCAACGGCGCGGCGGCAACCTTCGACGAGCTGTGCGCCCGCCATTTCACCAGCGGCCCACGAGCGGGTTTCTCCGCTACCCCGCCCGCCCTGGCCGACCTCATGATCCACCTCGCGGGCCCGGGGCACGGCACGCTCCTCGACCCGGCCTGCGGCAGCGGCACCATTCTGCTGGCCGCCGCCGAACACGGCTACCAGCGTGTCCAGGGACAGGAGTTGAACGCGTCCCTTGCCCGGGTGACCGCGGTGCGCCTGGCCTTCCGTGCGAGTACGGCCGACCCGGACCAGGTCCGCGCCGCAGTCGTCTACGACGTACACGCCGACGACTTCCTGCGCAGCCCCGCCTACCCGCGCAAGGCATCAGCGGTGGTCACCAACCCGCCCTTCGCCGACCGCACATGGGGATACGAGGAGCTCGCCGACTCCATCGTCTGGGAGTACGGCGTCCCTCCTCGCGCGGAATCCGAACTCGCCTGGGCCCAACAGGCGTTGGCACACGTCGTCCCCGGGGCGCCGGTGGTCCTGCTGATGCCACCGGCCGCGGCGGCGCGTCCTTCCGGCCGCCGTATCCGCGCCGATCTGCTGCGCCGTGGCGCGCTACGCGCCGTCTTCTCCCTCCCACCGGGATATGCCGCGCACTATGCGCTGCCCCTACAGCTGTGG
Source organism: Streptomyces sp. NBC_01092 (assembly GCF_045039535.1). NCBI lineage: Bacteria > Bacillati > Actinomycetota > Actinomycetes > Kitasatosporales > Streptomycetaceae > Streptomyces > Streptomyces sp. NBC_01092. Next base: position 3,291,567 of record NZ_CP108659.1, read on the forward strand.
GTACTGCACCGCCCCGATCCCGCTGACGCCCCGCGCCCAGACCACCTCCTGGTCGCGGACGCAGGCGACAGCCAGGATCCGGCCGCCCTCGTACGCGACATCTGGGACGCCTACACCGCGGCGCCGGAAGCCTTCGCCACCCGCCCCGGTGTAGCCCGCACCGTCCCCCTGGTCGACCTCCTGGACGACGCCGACGTCACCCCCCGCCGCCATCTTCCCCAACTGGCGCAACCCGGCGTCTCGTTGACGGCGCTCACCGCAACCCGGTCAGCGTTCGAGGAAGCAGCCGAGACGCTCCTCTCACGCCTGCCCGGGCTCCCGCCATCACCCCCCGACGAGCGGCCCGAGACCCGCCCCGTCCTCCTCCACGACCTCATCAAGAGCGGCGCGGTCGTCCTTCACCACCCCACCCCGGCACGCAAGGTCCCGCTCACCGAGGAATCCCCGGGCCCTGGCGAAGCCCGCTTTCTCACCGCAGCGGACCTGACCCAAAGCCGCGCCGCATCCACATCAGGACCTGCGCCCGAGGACCCGTTGCGCTCCCCGCCGATCCGGGTCGGCGACATCCTGATGCCGGCCATCACGCGCAACGTCGTTGCCCGGGTGGCCACCGAGGAAGACGCCGGGAGCTACCCAAGCGCTTCTGTCCACCATCTTCGGATCACGGATCCCGACCTCTTGGACCCCTGGTTCTTCGCCGGATATCTGTCGAGTTCCGAGGGCATCCGCCAAGCCTCCACGGCGACCAGCACGCTCGGCGTCCATGCGCGTATCGACCCGCGCCGCGTCCGCCTGCCACTCCTGCCGATCGAGCAGCAGCGTACGTACGGCGAGGCGTTCCGCTCGATCTCGGAGTTCGCCCGCGTACTGCAGACGGTCCATCGCCTGGGCTCGGAGCTGACCAGCGACGCGACCGATGCCCTGGCAGCGGGGCTTCGCCCCGCCGACGGGCACCAGCTCCTCACCCCCGCAGGGGAACGAACGGACTGACGGCCCCGCTCCACGACACCCTCAGCGTCTCCCGCGCCCGCGTGCATGCCACGAACAGCAGGCAGCGCTCCCGCAACGTATCCGCATCGTGCTGCAGCCGGTCCACCTCGACGGGGGTGATCTCCCGTGCGAACGGCACGGCGGTCGCCGTCACCCCCACCACCGCGACGCACCGGAACTCCAGCCCCTTCATGGCGTGCATGGTCGCGAGCCGCACCCCGTCCTCGCCGGGCCCAGGATTCTCCTTGACCCGCACGACGGGGATGCCCGCGGCCCGCAGCCGGTCGCGCACCTTGTCGAGGATCACGTGGAAGCGGGCACAGACCGCGATCTCACTGGCGTTGACGCCCTGAGCGAGCCATTCCTCGATACGCTCCACCAGCTCCGTGATCTCGGCTTGTTCCCCGCTGTACCCGGATGTCTGTGGCCGTCTGCCGTGCAGGAGCGAGCGGTATCCGTTCAGGCTGTCACGCCCTTCGCCGCCGAGATCCTCGACGGCCGCCGCGTCCAGGATGCCGGTGGACCAGTGCAGAATCTCTTCCGTGCTGCGGTAGTTGATCCGCAGCCGGCTCGTCCGGCCCGTCACCGCGATACCGAGCGAGCCGAGGGAGACCCGTGAGTCGTAGATGCGCTGATGCGGGTCCCCGGTGATGAACAGGTCGTCGGCCCCTGACGCGACGGCCGCCCGCAGCACACGCCACTGGGCGGGATGAAGATCCTGTGCCTCGTCCACCACCACATGGTCGTAGCCGTACGTTCCCAGGTCGGCTCCGCCGAGCAGCCGGGCCGCGTCCGCGCAGACCTGAAGGTGTGTACAGGCTCCCTGCCGGGCGAGTTCTGCGTTGAACTCCTCGATCGCCCGCCATACTTGAGCCCGCTTCAGCGGCGGAAGGGCCGATCCTCGCCCGCGCCGAGTCGCCCGGAGATATTCCTCGGCAGTCCGCAGGTCCTGCGCAAGCACCACATGGCGATACTCCTGGGCAAGAAACTGCTCGGTCCACAGCAGCGCCGACCGCTCGCGCACCCGACGCCAGATCTGCCGCTCGTCCCGGTCCTGGACGGGCGACGGCGACTTCCCGCCCACCTGAGTCACGATGCGGTGGGCATAGGCGTCGACGGTGGTGACCTCGACCCGGGCGAGCAGCTTCTCGTCCCCGTCGAGGAGGAGTGAGAGGTTCTCTCTCAGCGCCCCCGCCAGCGCGTTGGTGTACGTCGTCAGCAGGATGCGGCTGTCGGGCGAGCGGGACAGCAGGTGCTTGACCCGGTGCAGGGCGACAACCGTCTTCCCGGTTCCCGGTCCGCCGGTGACCTGCGCCGGTCCACTGTACGAAACCCGGTAGGCCACCCTGCGCTGCGAGGGGTGCAGAAAGACCCGCCAGGCCGCGAACGGCTTCTCCAGGATGTCGGCGAGTTCGTCGGGCCCGGAGACGAGAGTGATACGGCTGCCGGTGTTGACGATGGCCCTCGCAAGGCTGTCGTCCGCGTCCGTGGCGGCTCCGGCGGGCCTGCGCGCACAGACCACGTCCCGGTAGACCTCGTCCGGCCCGAACCCCTCGGCGAGGAACTGCAGCACCTCGAACTGGTCCTCGGGCAGCAGCGTCCCGAACGCCTCCAACTGCGTGTTGTCCGTGATGGTACGCACTGCCCGGAGCACCTGATCGTCGACGCCGAGATCGCGCAGCACCGTGTCGGAGTACTGCGCGAACAGCAGCGAGGGAGCCACAGCCGCCGCCTTCTCCAGGGCGGGTGTGAGCTGCTCGATGGCGGCGACATTGCGTACTTCGAGCCCGCGGGTCGCCGTGTTCACCGTGTACAGACGCTTGGCGGCCCAGCCGTACGCGTCGTCATGCGGTACGACGTTCAGCAGCAGGAAGACATCGCTGCCGTCGTCGGGGGCGAGGACGACGCCCCGCCAGAAGTCGTTGATGCGGATGGTCCGCATCCGCGGGTCGCGTGCCTTGTCGACGGACTCCAGGTGCAGCCCCTTGTCGGCGTGCAGCTGGGCGACGGTGAGCTTCTGGAACTTCGTCATGGCCTTGCGGACCCCGGCCCTAACCGGTTTCTCCAGCGCGTCGTAGCTCTCCCAGAAGGTGTTCGCGAAAGCGAGCTGCGGCACGACGGCCTCCTCACGACTCATGAACCCGTCAAGGAATCAAACGATCATACGTGCGCCCCGTGCGCCATCTCCCGTACGAGCTCGGCCACTTCTCCAAGCAGCCCGGCCGGTTCCTGATCGAGGTCGAGAGCGTGCTGATGCAGTACCGTCCCGGCCCGCCGCACCTGGTGGCGGGTGTGCGGGGCGTTCCCCTTCGCATACACGAGGTGCCCCGCGCCAAGGCCCAGCGCGGTGCAGTACGCGAGCATCTGGTAGAGGTCCGCTTCCGGGTAGCCCTCCGGCCGTCCGGCCTTGTACTTGGCATCGGCGACGGCAAGAGGCGTCCCCCGCTCCTCGTACCAGACGAAGTCGGGCCGCATCCGGATCGCGTCATCCTCGTCGAGATGGACGCCCTTCGCCTGGAGGCTGCCCCGTCCCCCGTACGGCACGAAGGCCTCGCGCAGCGCGACACACACGAAGTCCTCGAAGAGCTTGTTCATGTCGAAGAGGAACCCGTCGATACACAGAGCACCCGCGCGGTGCTCGGCCGAAGCCCCGTCGAGGATGGCCCGTGCGAGGTGAAGGGCGTGCCGATAGCGGGAGTTGAGCCGCGTCGGCCGCCACCGCGGCAGCTCCTGCCCTCGCACCAGCGGAGTGACGTCCGCGAGCCGGGCTCGCTGATGCAGCAGCCGAGACCGTACGTCCTGTGGCACGCCCGGCAGCCGCAGCAGCCGCTCTACGGCCGCGCGCAGCAGCCGATTCTCGGCGATGTCCGTGGTGAACTCGTCGTAGGCGATCTCCACGGGCAGCGCGGCCCCGAACCGTCGCCGGATCTGCTCCGCTTCGCGGATACGCCCCCGCACGACGAGGGACGCGTCCTCGGTGGCCCGATATCCCTGCAGCAGTCCGCGCCCGAGGGCCCGCTCGACCTGCCGCTCGAACGCGTGCGCCAACGCAGGCAGCAGCTCCCGGTGTTGGGCGACATGAACATCGCCGTCGCGCCAGCCGCGCGGATCGAGGCTGTACCCCAGCAGGAAGAACAGTCGGCCGATGGCCACCTTCGGCGTGATCCGCAGCGTGACGGGCTCCTCACCCGCCACCTCCACTCGCACAGCCCCGACCTTGCTGCCCGCCCTGAGCGTCCACTGCCCCGCCGCATACGGATCGGGGGCGGCCTCAATGATCCGCGAGGCGGCCAGCTCGCGCCCGACGGCGTCCGGCAGCCGACGGCTCACCGGCCGCGCGTGTTCGACCAGCTCGATGACTCTCCCGCCGACGCCCCCGCTGTTCACGCGCCCGTCTCGTCTCCACCGGACACCGGCAGCGCGGCGCGCAGCGCGGCCAGCCCGTAACGCTTCTCGATGTCCACGCTCTCCCCGTAGTGATGCTCTTCGAGGAGCGGAAGGATCTTGGTACGCCAGGTCCGATCGAGCCCGCCGGCCCGGTACACACCGGGCTTCATCAGATACGACGGCCCGATCCTGAAGTCCGCGTCGTCGATACGGGAGTTGAGCTCGTCCAGCAGCTCGGCGGGCTCGGCGTCCATCCCCTCTTCCGCCAGCCACCGCCGCAGCAGCCCGCTGGTCGGTTCGGTGCGAGGCGACAGCTCGACGAACGCGAACCGGCGCCGCATGGCCGCGTCGACGAGGGCGATGGACCGGTCGGCGGTGTTCATGGTGCCGATGACGAAGAGGTTGGGCGGCAGCGCGAAGTCGTCCCCCGAGTAGGTCAGCCGCACGGTTCTTCTGCGGTACTCAAGGAGGAAGTACAGCTCGCCGAAGACCTTCGCCAGGTTGGCCCGGTTGATCTCGTCGATGATCAGGAAGTGCGGGATGTGCCGGTTGCCCTCACGTCCGGCCAGGTCGGCCAGCTCCCGCAACGGCCCGGCCGTCAGCCGGAAGGCGACCTCTCGGGTCTCGGGATCCTCCTGAGGCCGAAAACCTTCGAAGAAGTCCTCATAGGCGTACGAGGGATGGAACTGGACAAGCTTCACCTGCTCGGGCCCGCCGCCCAGGAACTCGGCGAGCTTCAGCGCCAGATACGTCTTCCCGGTCCCCGGAGGCCCGTACAACACGAGTTGCTTGTCGTCCCACAGCAGGTCCCGGACCTCTCGCAGCCAGTCCACGTCGTGAACGAGCAGCTCGCGCGCCAACTCCTCATCAGGAACGGGAAGTTCGACCTCCCGTCGGGCGGTGATCGCCGGGATCTCCAGGCTCGGATCGCGGTCGGCGGCCTCGGCCTCCTCGACGAGCTCCTCATCGCTTATGCCGAGCCCGTCGATCAGATCCTTCACGACGGTGAGATCGACGACGTCGTGCTGCGCCGACAATTTCTGCTGAAGCTCCTCCGGCAGCTCGTCGTACGCGAACCCCTCGCTCTGCCACTGCGCCGGACGCCGGAGATTCGACCGCCCGTCCTCGGACTCGATCTGCTCGGCCGCCCCGCTGATCTCCCCCACGAACAGTCGCCCACCGGAGATCGTGCACACCACATCCCCCGGCTTCATCCGGGAGACGAACGCGTGGAACTCCTCGACGAGCTGCACCTTCTGGTTGTACGTCGCCGTGGACTCGTAGTCCTCCTCGACCGCCGTGCGCAGCCGGTCCTTGCTCGCCCCCTGCGCGAAGCCCTGCCGCAGATGCTTCGCGGCCAGGGTGACGCGCTCCTCGGGCAGCCAGAGGCGTTGCACGAGATCGAGACCGGTGACATTGGAGCCGCGCACCAGCCAGGCACGGTTGGGCCCCGGCCAGAGCTGCTCGATGTAGTCGGAGAGGGGATGCCCGTCCTCGGTCTTCCACTCCAGCCAGCCGTTGGCACTGCGTCCGACCAGGATCTCGGCGGCGGCGGAGGGCGAGTTGCACTCGATGTCCTCGACGGTCTCCAGCCAGCCGGGCCAGGTCTCGGACTCCCGGATCGCACCTTCGGTGATCTTCCGCTCCCGCAGCCTGTACGAGGACGGCATCCGCAGCGGGAACGACGGCACCACGTCGGGCCGGACCGGTGAGCCGGCCGACACCACGAATTTCTGGCTCCCGTTGGTCCCCTTCTCCGTCAGCAGCCGCCCCGAGGCCACGGGTCCGTCGTTGGGCAGCCGCAGTCGGAACCCGGGGTACTCGCCGGCCATTGCTCTCCTCGCTCGGTACGGGGGCTGGACGCTGCGCTCACCCTACGTGCGCTCACGACCACAAGTCCGAAGATCGGCGACCTCAGCGGCTCCGTTCCGGCCATAGCCCCGGCTCCCTCAGCCGCCGAGGTTTGCGGTGCACACCAATGCGGCTCATGATCTACCCGGCGGCAGGGGGCCGTTGGCATGGGACGAGGGGGAAGCGTGGGGAGCAGGCCGACGACCGTCGGAGGACAGCGCGTCGAGGAACTTCTGGAGGCCGCGTCCGTTTCGGTCTCCGAACTGACTGGGGCAGTAGGCGGATTCGAGGGCGACGCGGTGAGCATGGTGCGCTCGTCCATCCATACCGCGGCACGGGTGTTCGCCGAACTCGACGCGTGCGACGCGGTGATCGACAAGGCGGCGGAGAGCGGCGCGGACTCGGCGGACCGGCTGCGGGCCGCACTCGCCGCCGAGACCGTGGCGCCGGCAGCCGCGGAGCTGGCATCGCTCGACGCGATGATCGAGGACGTACGCCGCTGCGATGAGCCTCGCCGACTGCTGAACCGTCTCCTCGGCCGCGACGAGAGCGACATCCTGGAGCGGACACCCGTCGCGCGACTCACCGCCGCCGAGCTGCCCGAGATCCCGTCCTCGTACGGCGACGGCGCGTACGCCGACCTCATGGCCATGGCCGACCGGGAAGCGGAACTCGCCCCGCGGCTCGCGGCAGCGCACGCCGAGCGGATCACACGGGTGCGGACCCACTTGGTGGCCGTCGTCCGGCAGGCCGTCCGAACCGGCTTCGCGGACGCCGCGTTCACGCGCGAGTCGGTGGAAGAGGCCCACGGCGCGTTCGAGCTGTGGCAACGCTGCCTGCGGGAACGCCACCGCTCTCTGGGCTGAACCGTTCTGCTTCGGCTCTACTTCAACTCCACTTCGGCCCAGAAGGTCTTGCCGCCCGGCGGGTATGGTTCCGCTCCCCAGCGGTCGGCGAGCGCGGCGACCAGGAACAGGCCCCGGCCGGACTCACCGTCCAGGGCGGGATCCGCTTTCACGGCCGTGTCGGGCAGCCGCTCGCCGCGCGCGTCCGTCGCCTCTACACGAAGCGTGCCGGTCTCGGCGTCGACCGCCAACGCGATACGGAAGCCTCGCCCCCCTAGGGCGCCGTGAAGCACGGCATTGGAGGCGAACTCGGCCACGATCTGTTCGGCGCGCTCGATCGTTCGTGACGGCACCTCCCAGGCGCGCAGCTGCTCGACGGCCAGGAGCCGAGCGAGGCGGGCGCCGCGCCTGGTGGGCGACAGGAGCTGGGCGAAGGTGCGTGCGGTGTCCGCGGGTCGGGATGGTGCTGGGTTCATGGATGCCACGGTGGCGGGCGCGCGAGGGCGTACACCAGAGACGACCCCCGTACGGTGAGTCAGCGTACGGGCACACACAGTGGACAGTACGGAGATCTTGCCGTCACGCTGGGCGAGTTGAGCGCGGGGAGATCGAACTGCCCACCTGGAGGTGGAGCCGTATGACCGACGACGACATGACCGACCCGACCGAAGTGGACTGTGAGGCGGAACGGGAACCAGGCCCCTCGGACAGTCTGCGGACCTTCGGAGCCGTCGTCCAGGCCCTGCGCGAGCACGCAGGGTTCAGCCGGGCGGAGTTCTCGGACGTGGTCCGCTTCTCCAAACACACGGTGGAATCCGTGGAGTTGGGGCGAAGGATGGCGGACGAGGCGTTCGTGGAGCGGGCGGAGGAGGCGACGGGCAACACGGGAGCGCTGAGGAAGTCGTCGGAGTTTCTGACGCGGGGCGAGGTGGGGCTTGCTGTCTGGTTCCGGCGGTGGGCTCGGCTGGAGAAGAAGGCGGTGAGTCTCTGTACGTACGAGTGCAGGCTGGTGCCGGGGCTGTTGCAATCGGAGGCTTATGCGCGGGCGGTGTTCGAGGGCACGATTCCGCTGCTGACGGACAAGAAGTTGGAGGACCAGATGTCCGCCCGCTTCGAGCGGCAGAAAATGCTGCGAGACCGGCCGACGGTACCGTTCAGCTTCATCGTGGAGGAGGCAGTCTTCCGGCGCAGGTTCGGTGGCGCGGAGGAGATGCGAGGGCTGCTGGACCGCGTGCTGGAGCTATGCGCGCTGCGCAACGTGACACTCCAACTGGTGCCACTGGACGCCATGTTGCATGCCTGTCTCGACGGGCCCATCCAGCTTCTGGAGACACCGCAGGGGCGGCGGCTCGGGTACTCCGAAGGCCAACAGAACGGCCGGTTGATCGCCGACGCGAAAGAAGTGAGCCTCCTTCACCAGCGCTATGACACACTGCGCTCGCAGGCCCTGAACCCCCAAGAATCGCGGGGCTTGTTGGAGCAACTGCGAGGAGAGCTATGAGTGGCACGACGGAACTCGCCTGGTTCAAGTCCAGCTACAGCGGTAGCCAGGGCGACAGCTGCGTGGAGGTCGCCATCGCCGCGCAGGCTATTCACGTACGGGATTCCAAGGACGTCACGCGCCCCGCGTTCGCCGTCGGGCGTGACGGTTGGACGCAGTTCGTGCGGTACGCGGCCGACAACTGACCGGACCGCAAGGCCTCAACGTGCCTCCCCCTCCAGTGCCCGCAGCCACGCGTCCAGATGCGGACAGGCTTCGCGAAGAGCGGGGAGGCCGAGGAGATCGATCGCGTCCGGGCCGTCGACCACCTTCTGGTAGCCGGGGTAGGCCCGCTTGATGCGCTTCGACGGGGCCGTGTCCGGACCGTCGTTCACAAGCTCCGCGCCACCGCTGTCGGTGACCTGGGATTCCAGGGAATCGGCAAGCCTGGGCAACTCAACCATGTAGGCGAGTTGATGGGCTGCGGCAAGCACCCATGCTTCCGTCTCGTGGAGGGCGATGAAAGGGAGGAAGCGGGGGTCGTCGATGGACTTGGAAATCGCCGATTCCAGGTGCTGCACGCGCGCGTAGGCATCGCCCGTGGGCATGTCACGCCAGCCCGGGGTGTCGGTGGGCAGACCGTAGAAGTCCAGCATCGTGGTCACCAGATCCACCCCGGAGTTGCGCAGCAGCCTCTGGATCTCCGGCTCGATCCGCGACCACTTGCTAACTCCACCGCGGTCATGCGGCTGCCCGACAGCTCGCCGCGTCTTCACCGAGACAGGGGTGAGCCAAACGCCCTTCGGAGCCAGCTCCGGCTGAAGGGTACGCAGCACCACCTGCGTCTCAGTGGCGCCTTCCACCAGTACGTGAATCTGTCGCATCACTCTCGACCCTGCCGCTTCAGCTCACGGGTAGGCCGGCCACCCAGGAGGTTCTTGAGCCAGAGGTCACCCAGCGAGTAGTCGTCGAGCCATGCAGCCAACGCCTCCGGGTCGGGGCGGCGGAGCTCGGTCGCTCCCTCCACGCGCTCGGCGATGACGAGTTCGGACAGCTCGAATTCGTCGAGAAGGGTCACGGACTGCGTGGCGACGATGACCTGGCTGTGGGCGGTTGCCGTCCGGATCATCTCGGCCAGGACCGTGATGGCAAAGGGATGCAGCCCCAACTCGGGCTCGTCGAGAACCAGCAGCTCTGGCGGATACGGCTGGAGGAGAAGCGTGGTCAGGCAGATGAACCGCAGGGTGCCGTCCGACAGGGCTTCGGCAGGGAGCACGGCATCCGCCCCGGCCTGCTGCCAGCGAAGCCGAATACGTCCGCTGGTCTCTTCGTTCAGGACGAAATCCCGGAAGTATGGGGCCACGGCTTGGATGGTGCGAAGGACTTTCCGGTAGTCGACCGGGTGCTGTTCCTTCATACGGTGGAGGAAGGCCGCGAGGTTTCCGGCATCGGGGTGCAGTGTCTCGGAGTCGGACGAGTATCCGGCCTGCTTTACCGGGGCGAGGCGGGAGGTGTCCTGGAAATGGTAGACGCGACAGCCAGAGAAAAGCTCCCCAAGGGTCCGGGACCAACCTTGCACCATTTTGTCCCGGAGCACTGCTCCAGGGGCGAGTTTCGATTCTCGATGCCCTTCACCCAACGAGAACCGCGGTTTCGGGGGAAATTCAACAATCTCGCGCGCGAAGATCAACTCATCATTGGCAGCGGGCCTGAGCGCTACCACGTAGGCGGCCATCTCCTCATCAGCCCCCGGTTCAACGCGGATCCGAAGGTCCGATGCGGTCTTGGCCGAAGCATGGAGCATGGCCTGAGCGCCGCCTTGGAGACCGACCTCCAGGCTCAGGTCACCACTGACAATCCGCCCCAGCAGCTCGAAGGCATCGACAAAATTACTCTTCCCTGCTCCATTCGCTCCGACCAGGACGGTGAGCGATCCCAGGCCAAGGTCGACCCTCTTGATCGACTTATAGCCTTCAACCACAATGCGCTGAACGTTTACTGCCATGACTACAACCTAGGAGATTCCGGGAGGCGTCCCCGCAGGACACGAACGGGTCGGGCCGGGGCAGTGGTCACTTCGTCGCCTCGGGGTGGCGGGGGCCGTGGCCGGGCGGTGGGGTGAGGGGGGACGTGTAGGTATCGCCATCGATCAATGGAGTGTCGAGCGAGACGCCAGCCGGAGCCATACGGTCGTACTCCGCGAGGACCAGGTCCTTGGTGCGGTACGTGCCGTACTTGGCGATCTCGTTGTTCTTCAGGCCGCCGGTGTCGGACTGGAAGGTCTCCAGAATGTAGTCGGCGTCGTCGCGACTGATTCCGTATAGGTGGAAGAAGTAGGCGTCGAGTTCGGCTCGGATCTGAGCGCGGCGGGATTCGCCCCACTGAAAGGGGGCGCCGTCGTCGTCCAGGTCGCGGGCGAGGGGGATCATGTCGTGGGCGGTGTAAACGAGTTCGAGGATGCGGGGGGTCAGGAAGGGGGTGTGGGGCCGCAGGGTGTCGGGCGCTGGTACGGGGAGCTGTTTCCACGTCATCAGGGCCATGTGGATGCCGCCGATCTTCTGGCGACCAACGAAGTCGAAGATCAATGAACTCTGGGTGGCTACCAGAGCTGCGCTGAGATCGGGGGTGACCTGCGGGAACATCAGCGGGAGTGTGTGGATGGCCGCCGCACGCGGGAGCAGGGCAGGGATCGCCGTTCGTTCATCCGTGGCGCGGCATACGTCACGCCAACCGAGCAGCCAGCGCTGTCGCCAGTTCGCACTGTGCAGGCGGGTAGCGACGCCCGGTTTCTTCGTCTGGTTGCCGCGCCTGTCGAGCTTTTCCATGGGGATATCGGCATCGGAGACCCAATAGCGAGGCAGGGCCAACACCTCAGGGTCCTGTTTTTCCGCAAGGTCGAGACGGCGACGGTCTTCGTTTCCTGTGCCGGTGTAGTGGTTCCACCGGTGGTCGAAGAGATGAACCAGTTTGCCTTCATACAGTGGCAGCATCAGCCGGCCATCGAGTTCGAAGGTGTTGCCGGTCAGGGTCCATCCTTCGGACTCCAGATCAGCGCGAGTGCGGAGGAGATCGCCATCGTTGGCGTTCCGAAAGAGATATTTGAAATCGATTTGCCATGGATTTCCATTCCGTGCAGCGTCATTGACCAGGACCGGAAGGCGCCTGCAGATGGAGAGTGTGAGATCGGCGTCGCGGCGAGAACGGAAAATGGGCAGAGAGCCAGTGTTGGGGCTGATGAGAGCAATCTCTTCGGGGCTGAGCTTGAAGACATTGTCGGCGTTGTCCAGATCGATGGTGTCCGTAAGGAAGAACGCGAAGCGGGCGGCCGGTTCGTGAAGGCCTCTGCCTACCAGGGACAGCAGGCAAAACTTGTAGCTTGAGTGCACGCCTTCGAAAAGAGGTTGACGGTTCTCGAAGTCGTACAACGTCTTAATCATGCCGCGTTGCGTGAACTTCTGGAAGAGGAACTGGGCACCAGCACCGGTCGCAATAGCCGTGGGGATGATCGCCCCGAACCGGCCCTCGGGAGCAACGATCGATGAGAAAAGCTCGGTGAAGAGCTGATCCACCTGCAACTTTGTCACGCCGCCTGCAGTGAGGCCCTTTTGGCAGAGCGGGAATGCTCCAGACCCTCCTGTGAAGATGAACGTGGACTTCACCGCGCGGCGGGCCGCCCGGTAGCGCTCGCTGCTCTCAGGGTTGCCTTTCTCCCACGTGGCGATGCGGGCGCTCCTGGCCGCTCCCGCAGCTGCCGCGATGGATGGTTCGACGACACTGAAGTACTTCGGATCTTCGAACTCGAGCCTGTCCCACGGCGGATTCCCCACCACGCACGAGAAGCCCCCGGCCCACCCCGTCACCGAGTCGGCATCAAGCGCCGTCTCACCCTCGCCCTCCGGAACCGCGAAAACCTCCGGAAACTCCAAGTGCCAATGGAAGAAGTTGTATTCACGCTTCAGCCGCACCACATGCTCATGCGTGGCATTCGACGCAGCCGTCCCCGCCGGATCCTGCAACCCACGGAACACCTCATCGGTGATGGCAGGCGGCGCCTCCTTCGTCTTCTCCCATACGAACGCCGCACACCACGCATCGGCGATGTGTAGCGCCCGGACGTATTCGGTGGACTGCGCCCACCCGTCGTACGCGGCCGCCTGAGCCCGGACCTCCCTCAGTCCGTCCGACGGCGCCGAAATGATCCTCCGCAGCCCGTCCGCGAAGACCGCGTTGGAGACCTGCAACCCGGCCTCCGTGTCGAACATGCTGATCTGCTGGCCGCGCTGCAGCGCATTGCGCTTTCCCAACTGCCGGGCAAACGCCGGATCATCACCCTCAACCGGCTTGAACGCCTCGTCCGGGATGCCACCCTTCAGCAGTGCCGGCGTCGCCCCGATCAGCCCGTTGCCCAGCTTGACGTGTGCGTCGAGGAAGCTCAGCGCCTTCCCGGGCTCAAGCGCCTCCAGCCACAGCGAAACCTTTGCCAGCTCCACAGCCATTGGGTTGAGGTCGACACCGAACACACACCGGGCGATGACCTCATGCAGCGCATGCCGCACCGCCACCGGAGTCGGCTCCGGGTTGCTCTCCCGAACTGCCGCCACCTGCTTGGCGATTCGGCGCGCCGCCGCGACAAGAAAGTGGCCGGAACCGCACGCCGGGTCGCAAACCGTCAGTGCCAACAGCTCAGCCACGACGGACTCCGTCGCGTCCACCTCGCCCGACGCCGTCCCCTTCTCCTCGCCCCGCTTCAACGCATCTGTGATGACCGGATCGAGCGTCGAGTCGAGCAGCGTCTCGATCAACGACGTCGGCGTGTAATACGAGCCGGTCTTCTTGCGGTCGTTGCCGAGGCGGTTGACGAGTTCGAAGGTGCGGTCCGACGCGCTGTGCTTGGGAACGAGTTCGAGCAACGACTCGTAGATGGAGCCGAGTTCTTCGGAACCCATGTTGCGGTAGTCGACGGGACGCCAGCGCGACGAGCCCTCGTCACGGATGCGGGAGAGGTGACGTACCGCCTCCAGGAGGTACGCGTTCGACAGGGACCGGCCGCGCAGCGGCGCATCCGCGTCCGTGTCGTCGAAGAGGCCGCCGAGGCCGGGCAGTCCTAGCTCCGGGCGGCCGTCCACGTCGCCGAGCGCGCCGAGGGTGATGTTCAGCGCAGCGTGAAGGTCCGTGTGTGCGGTGCCCCGGCGGCGGTTCGCCTGTTGCCGCAATCGCGCTGTCGAGAAGTACTTCGCGTACCGCAGCCGCGCCTGCTCTGTCGCCTCCGGCGGGTGAAGAGCGTCCCGGTCCTCGGCGACGAACAGGAAGATCAGCCGGTAGGCCATCCTCAGCAGCGCCGCGTGGAAGTCGTCGACGTCAAGGTCGCGGCGTAGCTCTGCGTTGTCGGGGTGTTTCAGGAACCCCGTGCCGAGTGTGGTGATGGCCTTCTGGACGCCGTCACGGTGGTGGTCGAGGGCCCGCGTGCCCGACGCGATCGCCTCCGTACGCCACTTCTCCAGCCAGCAGCTCGACGCCGCCGCGCCGTCCTCCACCTCGAACCGTGAGACGTGCAGGAGCCGGTAGAGGAGGACGAACTCGCTGAAGAGTTCGCCGTCGAAGATCGCTTCGAGGTCGAACTCGACGTACGAGGCGGTGGCGAGGGCGCTGGAGTCGCGCAGCAGGCGCAGTTGGCGGCCGTTGGTGAGGACCGCCCACAGGTGCTCCTCGGTACGGTTGAGGCATTCCTGGACCAGGGAGTGCGGCGGGACCGTGCCCGCACCGCCGGGGCGCTTGTCGAGGGAGGCGTTCCAGGGGGCCATGTGGACCGGCACATGCTGCCAGCTGTGAGTCACCTCGAAGGTCTTGGTGCCGTCGTCGGCGCTGATGCCGAGCGGGCCGACCGTCGCCAGGCGGCCGAAGCCCAGCTCGTTGAAGAGCGGTTCGAGCCACTGGGCGGTGGCTAGGCCCGTCGGGTCGAGCGGGGTCTCCGCCTCGGGGGCGACGGGAAGGTGGGTGCGCAGTTCCAGCCAGACGGACTTCAGGTAGTCCCAGTGGCGTTCGGCCTCGTCGCGTACCGAACGGGCGCCGATGATCCGGTAGTCGGCGGGCTTCGAGCCCACGACATCCTTGCCCTCGGAGATGCGGACCAGCATGTCGGCGGGGATCAGACCGCCGATGGTGTGGACGGCGGAGAACACCTGGTTGCGGGTGGTGACGGACATCAGGCGGTCTCTCCGGTCGTCATGGCGGGCTCGGTAGTCCCGGCGGGCGCGTACGGAAGGTAGACGTAGGCGCCGAGGATGTCGGCGGGCTTCTGCACGCTCACCCGCAAACCCCGGATGATCTCGCCGGAGGCGGTGCGTACGCGGCGATGGGCGTCGAGGAGTTCGGCGGCCAGCTCCTCGCCGTACTCCTCCAAGTGCGGTTTGGTCGCGTCGAGCTGGGTGAGGATGCGGGTCATAGTGCGCTCGCCGAAGTGCGGGTCCGTGTTCTCCGCGGCCTCGGCCCTCGCCACATCGAGCGCGGTCTGCTGGGGGAGCCAGAGCGCGTTCCTCGGCGCGCCCTCGAAGGCGACCAGTCGGGCATCCTCGGCCACGAGCTGCTTCTCGCCCGACCGGGACGGCAGCGTGAGGTGGAAGCGGTAGCGGACCAGGAGAAGTGTGGTGCGGACGGCCACGGCCGTCGTCGTGATGACACCGCAGCGGCGGGCGGGGCGGGAGCCGTCCGCCTCCGTGTCCAGGGCGGTGTTGAGGACGTGTCCCGCGAGTGCGCCGACGACCGGGTCGGTGCGGACCAGGGCGGCCTCTCCGCGGGCCACCGCCGATGTCGTACGGAAGGGGATCGGCCTGCCCCGCTCCACCGCTTCGCCGCCCGCGACGGACGCGAGCGCGTCGCGCAGGCCGGCCGGGGTGCCGCTCACGTCGGAGGTGAAGTCGCCCGTGCCGTCGTTGACTTCGCGCTGGACCGCGCCGAGGGCGTGCAGTGAGTGACGTACGAAGGAATGGATCTCACCCGCGTCGCCGAGGGTGTCCCGGATGGCCGCCACCTCGCGGGCGACCTCTTCGGGGTGGATGGCGCGCTGGGCGAACTTGGAGCGGGAGGTCGTCTCGCGCTCGGCCGCGGAGTTCCAGTCGGCCTCCAGCTGCGCGGCCTTCGTGTCGAGAGTCTCCAGCGCGTCGAGTCCGAACAGGCCCTCCTGCTCGGGTTGTTGGCCGCGCATGAGGAGCCACTCGACGATGGCGTCCGTGACGCCGGAGGACATCTCGTCGGGGACCGAGACGGAGATGCCGAGGTCCTTTCGGATCTGGCGGTGCTTCTTGATGAGGACTTCGAGGACCTTGCCGTCGATGCCGTTGTCGTTGCCGTAGAGGGTGATGACGCGGACTTCGTCGCGCTTCTGGCCGTACCGGTCGACGCGGCCTTCGCGCTGGTCGTGCCGGGTGGGGTTCCATGCGAGGTCGTAGTGGACGACGGCGTCGAAGTAGTGCTGGAGGTTGACGCCCTCGGAGAGGCAGTCGGTGGCGATCAGAACCCGGCGGGCCGCCGGGTCGTCGCCCGCCTCGGTCGCCAACTCCTCGATGCGGCCGAGGCGTTGCTGCGGGGAGAGGGTGCCGGTGACCGACTTGACGACGGTCTTCTTGCCTAGCTTTCCCTCCAGGTGGGCGGCCACGTAGTCAGCCGTCGGGATGTAGCGGCAGAAGACGATGGGGTTGTAGCCGTCGGCGACCAGCGCCTTCAGGTGCCTGAGGAGGGCCTTGAGCTTCAGATCACCCGTCGGCCCCTCCAACGCCTTCGCACGGTCGGCGAGTTCGGCGAGACGTGCGCCCGCTTCGGACACCAGGCCGGTCTCCGCGCCTGGCGCGACGTCCTGGCCCTCCATCGTGTCGTTCTCCGTGGAGTCCTGGGTGACGTGCGCGCTCAGCTTGTCCGCCTCCGCGGCGGTCGTGGCGGCGGCCGCGGCTGATCGTGTACGCAGCGTCTGCGCCGCCGCGCGCGGCGAGGAGACCAGCGAGCGCAGCAGGGCGATCGCCGACCACCAGGCGATACGAGCCTCACGCTTGCCCTGCGCACCGGCCGCCTCCACACGCTCACCGGCGTACGCGATGGCGTCGTCGAGCAGGGCGCGGTATTCGGGCGAGAGCTTGTACGTCTCGTCCTTGAAGAAGCGGTCGGAGGGGAACGCCGTCTTCTCGGCGAGGCGGTCGTCGCTGAGTCCGTCCTCCTTCGTCAGGTACTCGCGCACGTCCGCGCGCTTGCGCTGCACGAAGTGCTGAGCGAGCAGTTCACGACCGGCTCGTGAGTCGAGGCTCGCGTGTGCCAGCTCCGGCTTGACCAGGGCGAGCAGGTTACGGAAGGCCGATTCCTTGCCGCTGTGCGGTGTCGCCGTGACGAGGAGCAGGTGGCGGTTCTCGTCGGCCGCGACCCGCTTCAGCAGCTCGTAACGCAGCTGGTTGAGCGTGGAGGTGTTCTCGTCGGCGGCCACACAGGTGTGTGCCTCGTCGACGATCACCAGATCGGGGCAGTGGCGTACGAAGTCGTCGCGGTGGCGTGTGGACTTGATGAAGTCCGTCGAGACGATCACGTTCGGGTACTTGTCGAAGAGCGACTGGCCGAGGTCGAGGCCGCGCTCAAGGCGGGAGACCGTCGATGCCAGGACGAGTTCCGCGTCGATGCCGAACTTGCCGCGCAGCTCCTCCTGCCACTGCTCGGCGAGGGCCGGCGAGCACAGCACGGCGAGCCCGCTCGCCTCGCCCTGAGCCAGCAACTCGCTTGCGATCAGGCCCGCTTCGACGGTCTTGCCGATACCGACGTCGTCGGAGATCAGCAGGCGTACGGTCTTCTGCCGCAGCGCCATGAGCAGCGGTACGAGCTGGTACGCGCGCGGCTCGACGGCGATGCCCGCCAGCGACCGGAACGGGCCCGCACCCGCACGGAACCCGATGCGCAGCGCCGAGCGCAGGAGTCCCGCCGCCTGGGCGTCCCCCAGGTCCGACGGCACGGGCGCCTCGAACTCCGCGTGCTTGACGTCCTCGAACGCGGGGAAGACGGCGGCGATGTCGTCGTCGGCCCCGCCCAGCGGGCGCAGGACCAGCATGTCGTCGGCGCTCTGGGGCAGCACGACCCAGTCGCGGCCACGGGCGGTGACCAGGGAACCGGTGGAGTACGTGGACGTCGTCATCGGGGGTTTCCTCGGGTTGTCGCGAGCGGTTCCACGGGTCAGTGCCCGGTCCCGGAGCCGGTACCAAAGTAGCGGGAGTGCTCGGCCGCGACCTCGGCCCAGTCGTCGTCGTAACGGAAGCGGATGACGTCCCAGCGCTGGTCGTACAGGCGCTCTTCCGCATCCTCGTCGCGATCGGCGACCGCGTCGTGGTCATGGACGGGGCCGTCGACGAAGACGGCGACGTTCACGCCGGGCAGCCGGTAGACGTAGTCGGGGCGGGCGAGCGCCTCGGTGACAAAGGTCTGTGCCTCGTCGGGCAGGCGCAGGCCGTTCTCCTTGAGCCAGCGCACGAAGTCCCGCTCAAGTGTGGACTCCGACTGCTCGGCCAGGCGTTCCAGCTGCTCCGTGCGGCTCTCTCCGCGGCCGGTGGTCTCCGCTTCGGCGGTGGCGAGGCGCAACAGCAGGTCACGTACGGAATGGCGGTCGATGGCGCCGTGGTTGAGCTGGTTGCCGTAGGTGAGCAAGCAGTCGTAGCAGCCGCGAGCGCAGGGGCGTGCCGTTCCGGGGAGCGCGAGGTCGTTGCCGTCCTCGTCGAAGTGGCAGATCTCCAGGGCACGACTGGCCGCCTTGGCCAGGGCCTTGCCCTCGGACTGGAGGCGGCGCAGGACGCCAGCGCCGCCCTCCGCGGCCTCGGTGAACAGGAGGCGGTCGCGTGGTCCGTCGTCCGGGGGCAGCAGTTCGCTGGTGAGTTCCGAGTCCTCCAGCTCGTATGCCGCCTCGATGCCGCGCTCCAGCGCGTACATGAGGGTGAGCGCGACGGGCTCGTCGAGCGGTTCGTCGAGGGTGGTGACGAGGATGTTGCGGCGGTCCTCGACGTAGGGGATGACGCGCTTCTTGCGGCGCTTCTCGTTGCCGTCGGCGTCGATCACCGGCATCTCACCGGAGTCGCCCGAGGCGTCCGAGGCGTCGCGCTCGTTCATCCAGCGGCCGTCGCCCGGGTCGAGCCAGAAGCCGTCCGGTTCATCCGGCTTGGCACGCAGACGGCCCAGGTTGGTGATGCGGACGGTCGCCGAATCACCGTAGGAGAGAGTCGCGAGCTGTCCGGTCCTGTCGCCGAGGAGGGCGTCCTGGCGGCCGGGGCGGGTGCCGTGGTCCTGGAAACGGTAGGAGGTGACCAGCCGGAATCCCGCCCTGCGCCGCTCCTCCTCGTCGGAGGAGATGCGCTCGCGACGCTGGGTGTAGACCGTGTGCAGCGCGAGGAGGCCGTAGGTCGGAGGGGACAGCGGCTGCTTGCACATCTGGCAGCGGTCGGCACGCTCGCCCATCTCGTGGTGGTAGCCGCAGCTTCCGCAGCGACGCGCCTCGCTGGTGGTGACGTCACCGGTCGCGTCCGCGTCCGGGGGCAGCTGGATGCGGGTGACCTGGTAGCGGGCGCCTTCGTGGTAGATGAGCGCGCCGGGGCCGAACTCGCGGATGGCGAGGAAGCGCGGGCGCTGGAGGTAGTCACCATCGCCGAAGCGGCGACCCGTGATCGGGATGTACGCGGCGAGCGGAAGGCGAGGGAAGGAGTAGCCGGGCAGGAAGCCCTCGGAGGCGAGGTAGCGGTAGGGGTTGAAGTCGGAGAGGACCGACTTGCTGTCCGGGGTCTCGTTCTTGAGGAGGTTGAGCTGTGTCTCGGCTTCCTTGCGGCGGCTGACCGCGATCCTGCGGTCGCGCTCCGAGAGGGAGTGGTCGAGGACACGCTTGTTCTGCACGTACTGGTCACCGAGGGCCGCCCTGAACAGGTCGCGCCAGCGGTCGAAGGCCCGGTTGAACCGCTCACCGGCCGCACGGACCTTGTCGTCGATCCAGGACTCGTCCCACCAGGTGGTCTTCGCGAACTCAGGCAGCAGCTCACCCAGGACCTGCCGCGCGGCGGCGACGGTACGGGCCTGTGCGCCCGTGTCGTGCAGGGCTGCGGCGATGTGTTCGTGCAGCGCGAGTGCGGGATCGGGGCGGCCCGTCCCCTCCACGTAGCCGATGTCGACGACCTCGGGAACGGCACGACCCAGCTTCAGTCCGGCCTCGGCCAGCCAGATGGCCTGGATGTGGGAACGTACGAGATCCTCGTTGGCTAGGTCCAGGCGCGGCGGGGCGACGGCACCCGCGACCATCCGCTCCGAACGGCGGAAGTAGTACTGGTCGTGGCTGTTGCCCGTCGCGCAGTACGTGGTGACAAGCGCGGGCTGACCACTACGGCCCGCGCGGCCGCTGCGCTGGGCGTAGTTGGCGGGCGTGGGCGGGACGTTGCGCATCAGCACCGCGTTGAGCGAGCGGATGTCCACTCCCAGCTCCATCGTGGGCGAGCAGTACAGGAGCTTCAACTTGGCCTTGCCGAAGTCCTCTTCGCGCTGTGCGCGCTCGGCCGGGTCGACCTGCGCGGTGTGTTCGCGGGCGAGGAGACCGGCGAGTTCGGAAGCGGCGTTCTGGTACAGGTTGCGGAAGAACTCGTTGACGCGGGGGCCGTCGCCGCTCGCGTAGGTACGGGTCAGCGGGTCGTGGGCGCCGGTCTCGCCCGTGCCCGCGTGCCAGACCAGGGAGGCCGCGGAGACCCGGTAGCCGGTGACGGAGGGCCCTGTGGAGCGGCGGTAGCGGGCGGCGGCGTACTGCGGTGTGGTTTCGACTTTGGTGACCAGCCCGGCCTTTTCGAGGACCTTCAGGAGCTCCTCGATGATCAACTGGATGTCCGTGGTGTCGAGATCGCCGAATCTGGCGCGGTCCACGCGGCGCAGGTACTTGCCGAACTTGCCGCGCGCGGACAGGAAGAGACCGGAGCGGTCCATGCCGGGGCGCGACGGTTGCGGGTAGGCGGTGCCGACCTTGGGGGCGTCGCTCTTGCCGAGCACCCAGGGGTCGACGAGCCGCTCCTCACTGGCGCGCTGCAGCGTGTCGAAATCGTCGCGGAAGTACTGGACGTCGACGGCGAGGGCGCGGCGCATCTCGTCGAGGAGCGCCTTCATGATCTCGGCGCGCAGGCCCGTGTCTGCGCTCTTCAGCGCGGCATGAGTACGTTCCCAGCGCTCATCGCGGCCTGCCACCCAGTCGAGGTCCGCGTAGCGGATCTCCAGGAGGCCGGTCTGCTCCAGGTTCGGCATGGTGATCCGCCAGCCGCGTTCCAGGTCCAGGTAGAGCCGGAAGGCGATGACGTCACGCAGCGTCTTGGCCGCGTTGCGCAGCATGTTGGGCGGGAGGTCGTCATTGCCGGTGTAGTCAACCGCGTCGAGGCCGAGCGCGCCCGCGACGCGCGAGGCGAGCTCCTCGTGTGTGATGCCCTCCTCGCCGGCCTGCGAAGCGGCCTGGTAAAGGGCACCCCGCAACTGTGTGACCTGCGCGAAGTCATTGAAGTGACCCGCCTGGAGTGAGGCGTCCTGGCGGTTGTCGACGAACGTGAGGAGCTTGCGTGCTTCCTTGTCCAGAGCCTCCTCGGGCACCGCCTTCAGGGATCGCACGATGGAGGCGGAGATCAGCGAGGTCGCCGAGGACCGGCCCTCCTGGTCGAGCGTGGCCAGCTTCGCGAAGTCCCGGCCGCGCGTCTGCTCGTAACTGACTCTGCAGTGCGGGCAGAAGAGGAAAGGCGAGGGAATGTACGCCGCCTTCAACTCGCCCTGTCCCTCGGTGCCGTAGGGGTCGACGGTGACGGCTCTCGGCAACCGGTCGCGGTAGGTCTTCTTGACGACTTCCTGGCCCTTGTCGTCGGCCTCCAGCCAGGACTCCGGCAACCGCCCCTCGGCGATGGCCTGTTCGGGAGAGGACGGCCAGGGGTTCTCGGGGTCGATGTACAGGTAGCCGTCGCCCGCCCGGCCGCCGGTGGCGGAGGTGTCGCGGCGCGGCTCGTAGAAGTAGTCGCCGTTCTTCTCCGAGCGCCACACCGTCAGATACTCCTGGCCGCACTCACGGCAGAAGGCCAGCGGCATGAGGACCTTGCCACCGGAGCCGGGCTGCTCGCGCTGGTAGTCGCGGGTGAGGTGGCGGTCGGACTTGCTCTCCAGGGTGACGTAGACGGTGTCGCCCTTGGAGAGGAACTGATGGAGGCGGAAGGCGAACAACGGACGCCCTGTGACAGGGTGTTCGGCCTGTGAGCCGGCCTCCAGGGTGGCGCGGATCGCGGAAGCGCACTGTTCCTCGGACAGTCCGCTTTCCGCAGCGAGTCGGGCCGCTGCCGTCTCGATCCGGGCCGGCTTCTGCCGCACGAGGTGACGCGTTCCCTCGTCGTCGGCCTCCTCCTCGACCAGACCGAAGTACGCCTCGATCCAGCGGGCGAGTGGGTCCTTCACCAGTTCGTTGTAGGCACGTGGGGCAGTGGCCGCCGTCAGCCGCTCGACGGGCACGGTCCGAGGGGGCTCGCCGGTGGCGCGCACAAGCGTCTCACCGATGACCTGCTCGGGGCGCACCGTCGTACCGAACAGTTTGGAGGCGACATCGGCAACCACCTCCTTCTGGTCCTCGGTCGTGCCCTCCGTGGACATGGTGGCCGAGGTTCCGATGCACTGAAGGTTCTCTGCCCTGCAGGCTTCCCGGACCCGGCGGATGAGCAGGGCGACATCCGCTCCCTGGCGGCCCCGGTAGGTGTGCAGTTCGTCGAAGACCAGGAACTCCAGCCCCTCCGCCATCTTGATGAGGGAGCGACGGTCGTCGGGCCGGGTGAGCATCAGCTCCAGCATCACGTAGTTGGTGAGGAGGATGTCGGGGCGCTGGTCGCGGATCTCCTTGCGCCGGGTGTCGTCCTCCTGACCGGTGTAACGGGCGAAGGTGACCGGCTCCCGGCCGTCCCCGTACCCGTCACGGAGAAACTTCTCCAGTTCCTTGAGCTGGCTGTTGGCCAGGGCGTTCATCGGGTAGACGATGATCGCTCGGACTCTCTTGCGGGCCTTCGGGCCTTCCTCCTCGCGCGCCTTCAGCACCCGGTCGACGATCGGGACGATGTACGAGAGGGACTTACCAGAGCCGGTCCCCGTGGTCAGGACATACGACCCGCGGGAGGCCGCGGCGTCGATCGCCTCACGCTGGTGCCGGTGGAAGGTGAGCGGGCGGCCGTCGCAGCTGGTGCCACCGGGAGTCTTGCCAGCTTGGAAGATCTTCGCGCATTCGTCGTGGAGCACCCCCTTGGCGGCCAGCTCCGTCACGGTGCCCGCGGACGCGAAGAACGGGTTCAGCGAGAGCCAGGGGTGTGGCCACTGGGACTTCGCGTTGAGGTCGTCCTGGACGAACGCGTTGATCCGTTCGTCACGGATGACCGTGCTGCCCTCGGTGAACTCACGGTATTCCTCGATCAGTTTGCGGTGCACTCCGAAGACGTCCATGCCGGAGCCGGAGGGACGAGCGCTCTCCTCAGGCTCCTCCTCCCCGGCCCTCGCTGTGCGCTGCTCGGCCTGCACGGCCGCCAGGTGACGTACGGGATCGAACTCGTCCCAGCCAGGGATGCGAGTCTCCCGGGAGTCCCGGACCGCGAACGGCCGCAGGGCGTCACGGACCGCGATGGCGTCGGCAGGCCGGTCTGCCGGGCTCTTGGCAAGCAGCCGTTCGACGAGCCGGGCGAGGCTTTCGGGAATGTCCTTGCGGATCAGCCGCAGAGGCGGCGGATCGTCGTTGACGTGCTTGGTGGCGAGCTCGAAGGCGCTCTGCTCGACGAAGGGCGGATGCCCGGTCAGCATCTCGTACAGGCCGCAGCCCAGCGCGTACAGATCAGCGGCCGGCGTGACCCTGCTGGCCTCGAACTGTTCGGGTGCCATGTAGCGCGCCGTTCCGACTGTGACGCCGGTGCTGGTGAGGTTGCCCGTGCCAGGATCGTCGATGAGCCGCCCCATGCCGAAGTCCAGAACCTTGACCACCCCGCCCCGGGTCAGCATCACGTTGCCCGGCTTCAGGTCCCGGTGGATGACGCCGACCTTGTGTGCTGCTGCGAGTCCTGCCGAGATCTGGGCTCCGATGGCCGCCACCCAGTCGACGGGCAGTTGCGGCTGTTCTGCGATGAGGTCGGACAGGGAGTGACCGTCGAGCAGTTCCATGGCCAAGTAGGGCAGTCCGTCGTTGCTCTCGTCGACTCCGCCGTCGATGATGCGAGGCAGATTGGGGTGATCGGTGAGCTTGCGCATGATCCGCACCTCGCGGTCGAAACGATCGACCGCCTTGGTGTCCGTACGAGTGTCGATACTGTCGCCGGACCGGCGGCGCAGGATGGTCTTGACCGCGACCTTTCGATCCGCGGCACCCTCGGGCGCCTGAAGATCCTCGGCGCTGTGGACCTCACCCATGTTGCCCCGGCCGATCATTCCCCCGAGGCGGAACCGACCCGCAACGTCCTCGCGCAGCACAAGCACTCCTTCTCCCCCATCGACACGCGTGGTGCCGAACGCACGGTCCTCTCTCTATGGTGACCGATGATCCGTTGTTTACCGCCCTGAAAGCTGGGGTGCTCACCTCTAGCGCAGCGCTCTCTCGACGGCAGCGAGACAAGCCAGCGGGGACGACACTTACGCATCGCTCAGGGTCGAGCGCCCTGCTCCGTATGGATTGCCATGCCCGACGCGAGCAGATGAGACCGAAACTCGGCGTGTTCGAAACACAAACAGGAGCATGGCCTAAACCCAAGGCACTGCGCCGGGTACCTCCTCGGGCAGAGCCAAAATGGCAGACGAGTCGGGCTGTACGCCGGGTTCTGTTCCCCCAGGTCCTCGCGGACCCGGAGGCGACGGCCATCCATCTAGGGCCGACGTTGCCGTCGGCCTCGTGCGGTCTACCCGCGGACTCGGGCGGGCAGCCCTCGAACGTCCGCGCAGAGCCGCCTGTCTCCAAGCGGCTCCTCTTGACCTTGCTCCGGGTGGGGTTTACCTAGCTGCCCAGGTCGCCCTGGGCACTGGTGGTCTCTTACACCACCGTTTCACCCTTACCCAGCGCCGAAGCGCTGGGCGGTTTGCTTTCTGTGGCACTGTCCCGCGGGTCACCCCGGGTGGCCGTTAGCCATCACCCTGCCCTGTGGAGCCCGGACGTTCCTCGGGAAGCCCCCTAAGGGGACTCCACGCGGCCGTCCGCCCGGCTCGTCTGCCGTGTCGACCATGGTACCGGGCGAGCGCCCTTCCTCGGCCCGCCACCCGTCTCCCCGCCCGCCGCCTTCGCCGGCCCGCCGCCCGTCGCCAGCACCGACCCCGCGAGGATCAGGGCGAAGGCCACCGCGATGCCCGCCGTGAGGGGCTCGTCCAGGAAGACGGCGCCCGCCGCGACCGCGACCGCCGGATTGACGTACGTGAAGACCGTCGCCCGCGTCGGGCCCACCTCCTTGATCAGCTCCAGGAAGGCTACGAAGGCGACCGCCGTGCAGATCGCGCCCAGAGCGGCGAGGGCTGTCAGTGCCTCGGCCGACGGCATCGCGGCGGGCCGGGTCAGCGCCGCCGCGGGGGCGTAGACCAGGGCCGCGAGCGTCAGGCAGGCCGCGGTGAGGTGGAGGGACGGGACGTCCTTGAGGTGCCTCGCCGCGATCAGGGGGGCGGTGGCGTAGCCCAGCACCGTCAGCAGCACCTCCGCCAGCGACCGGGCGTCGCCGCCCGTCAGGTGGGGGACGGTGAGGGTCGCCACGCCTGCCAGGCCCAGGGTGAGGCCGGTCAGGCGCCGGGCGCCCAGGTGCTCGGCGTTGCCGAAGAAGCGGGCAAGGGCGACGCCGACTATCGGTACGCCCGCGATGAGCAGGCCCGCCGTCGAGCTGGACAGGTGGCGTTCCGCGTCCGTCAGGGTCCACCACGGACCGATGATCTCTATGCATGCGAAGGCCAGCATCGGTCGCCAGTGCCGTCGTACCGTACCCGGCAGGCCTCCCTGGCGGATGGCGAACGGGAGCAGGAGGGCGGCGCCCAGGGCGCAGCGCGCGAACACCACCATCGACGGGGACACCGCGTCCACCGCCACCTTGATCATCAGATACGGGATGCCCCAGACCACGCTCATCAGGGCGAACAGAAACCAGCCACGTGCAGTCATGCGGGAAGTTTCGGCCGCCTCACACCCCGGTGTCTTGAACGCTGTTGCGGTACGCCGCCGGGGTGACGCCCAGGACCCGGCGGAACCAGCGCGTCAGGTGCGCCTGGTCCGCGAAGCCGACCAGACCCGCGACCTCCGCCGGGCGCAGGCCGGCCTCCAGCAGGCCGCGCGCCCTGCTCACCCGGTACTGGGCCAGCCAGGCGTACGGCGGCACCCCCATCGTCGTACGGAAGGCGCGCAGCAGCTGGTAACGGGAAAGGCCCAGGTCAGTGGCCAGGGACGCGAGGGAGGGCGGTGCCGTGAGCTCGTCGGCCAGGCGGTCGCGGACCGCCCTCGCTATGTGATCGGCCCCCGCGACCGTGTCGCTCGCCGCCCGGCTCGTGGAGTGGCGGCGGGCGAGGGCCGTGAGGAGCCAGGGGATACGGGACTCGGCCTCCAACGGGTCCGGGCAGGCAGCCAGTTCGGCGTGCGTGAGGCGCAGGGCCGTGGCCAGGTCGGGGTCGTCGAGGAGGGGCTCGCGGAAGTGCGGGGCGGCGGTGCCGAGGGTGCCGTCGGTCAGCAGGGAGGTGTCGGCGTACAAGGCTCGGTATGCATAGCCGCCGGTCTCGGCCGGGCCGCCTGTGTGCATCTCGCCCGGTGCCAGTACGACGATGGAGCCGGGGGTCGGGCGGATGCGGCCGCCCCGGTAGTCGATGATCTCGCTGCCCCCGACGCACACACCGATCGTGAACTCGTCATGGGCGTGGGGGGCGTAGACGTGCCGGTCGAAGCGGGCGGTGAGCAGATCGAGCGGCGGGCCGTCCCGGCCGAGCCTCGCCCTGGTCCACAGTGCCTGTTCCCTCACGCACACCACCTTGCGTCCTTGCCTGAGGGGGCAACACCTGGGAGCTCAGAGAAAGTCCTTCGTCTCGAGTGCGAAGCCGAAAGGCTCCGGGAGGGCGATCGGCCGGCCGAAGGCTACGGCGCGCAGCTCCTGGTAGTCACCGAGCTCCGGGGCGCTGAACAACGTGATCCACGAGGCCTCACGGTCGACGAGCAGGTAGAGGGGGATGCCGGCACGGGCGTAGCAGCGGCGCTTGATCTCAACGTCGGTTCGCGGCTTCGGGGACGTCACCTCAAGCACCATGGCGACTCCCTCACACGACATCCAGGGATCGGCTCCCCGGAAGAGGCGGAGCTCCTTGGGGGCGAATGTGCCGTCCGGGATCACGTGGTCCTGTGGGTAGCTGTCCGCGCTCTTGAGCTTCAGGCCCTTGTTTCCCGAGAACTGCGTGTCGGTCGCGGTCCGTCGGTACATCTGGCCCACGATCCTGCTGATGCAGTGCTCGTGGTGGCCGTCGGGCACCGGGGTCACGACGAGTTCCCCCTCGATGAGCTCCGCCCGGAGTCCCTCCGGGGTCTCCAGGTCGGCAAACCAGTCCAGCAGCAGCCTCTGCGTGATCGGATCCTGTGACATGGCGTCCATGGAACTCCCCCTCAGTGGCTGACCGGCACAGAACAGCGGCGGATCACCAGTACGGGAGTCCACCGGAGGCGTCGGCTTGACCTTGCCGCAACGTCAACGTCTCTACTGGTCCCATGCGGATCGGAGAACTCGCCGCCGCCGTCGGGGTCACCACCCGCACGGTGCGGCACTACCACCATCAGGGGCTGCTGCCCGAGCCGGAGCGGCGGCCGAACGGTTATCGGGAGTACACGCTGCGGCATGCCGTCGTGCTGGCGCGGATCCGGCGGCTGACGGAGCTGGGGCTCGGGCTCGCGGAGGTGCGGGACGTGCTCGCCGAGGACGCCGGGAAGGATCTTGTCGAGGTGCTCACCGAGCTCGACGAGGATCTCGCCCGGCAGGAGGACGCCATCCGGGAGCGGCGGGCGCGGCTGCGGGCGCTGCTGGAGACGGAGGGCGCGGTGACCGCCGAGGGGCCCGTGTCGCCCCAGCTCGCGGCGCTCTTCCAGGACATGGCGCATGTCTCCGACTCCCCCATGGCCGCCAAGGACCGCGAGATGCTCGCGCTGATCGAGACCACGGCGGATCCCGAGGGAAGGGAACAGCTCATGGGCGCGCTGGGGGACGCGTTCACCCGGCCGGGCGGCAAGGACCGGGCCCTGGCCGCCTACGCCTTTCTGGACGAGCTCGCCGACGCGGAGCCCACCGACCCGCGCGTGGACGAGGCGGCCCGCGCCCTCGCCGACTGCCTGCCCCGCGACCTGTTCCCGGACCCGGTGGACGTCGACCCCGACAACAGCTTCCTGCGCGCCTTCTACGCCGACTTCGCGCCGGCCCAGGCGGAGGCGATCCGCCGTACCCTGCACATCCTCATGGAAGGAGACGGACCGTGATGCGCACCGCGCTCGTCCTCGTCCGGCACGAGCTGCGGCTCCTCGCCGGGATCGGGCTGTGGGTGGCCGGGCGGCGCAACGGAGTCGGCTCGGGCACCGGCTTCGCGTACTCGCGCGGGCAGGGCCCGATGATGCTGGGCTTCGGGTTCGTGATCGTGATCGAGTCGATCATGATGTCCGTACTGCTGCGGAACCACCCGACCGTCCAACGGGTGTGGTTCACGGTGGACCTGTACACCCTCGTGCTCATCATCGGGATGCACGCCGCCTCCGTCGTACGCCCGCACGTCCTCGATGCCGGCCACCTGCGCGTCCGGCGTGCCGCGCACGTCGATCTGCGCATACCGCTGGAGAAGATCGCCCGAGCACGGCGCGAGCTGCGCACCACCCATGAGCGGACCGAGGGCGAACTGAACCTCGCCATCGGCTCGCAGACCACCGTGACGCTCGAACTCACCGAGCCCGTCGCCCACTTCACCTTCCTCGGCCGCCGTCAGGACATCCGTCTCGTGCGCTTCCACGCCGACGACGCCGACAGCCTCGTCAAGGCGATCGCACGGGCTCGAAGCGCACCTTCGCCGCTCCCGGATCCGACTGGGTCAGCCTGACCCGGATCCGCTCCCCCAGCGGCAGGGGGTCCCCGTCCGGGTTCTCGATCCGGCCGATGACCGCCGGGGACACCAACTGCACGGTCCCGACGGCGGGTCGGCGTTCCTCCACCTCCACCACGCAGCCGTCGAAGACCTCCCCCACCCGGTCCTTCAGCAGCGCCGCCTCCACGATGTCCAGGCACTCCCGCTCGACCGTGCCCGCGCGCCGGGCGCCGTCGGCCATCTGGGCGGGCAGGGTGTCCAGGGCGGCCGTCACCCAGTCGGGCACCGGCGTGCCTGCCGCGGCCGCGAGGCAGATCTCGGCGGTGTACCGGTCGGCCAGGCGGCGCAGCGGGGCCGTGCAGTGGGCGTAGGGGGCGGCCACCGCGGAGTGGGTGGTGATGGCCGGGAGGGCACCGCCTGTGAAGACCGTGTAGCCGGCGCCGCGCAGCAGCGTCGTGCACTCCTGGAGGAAGGCCGCGTGGTGCGGGCGGTGCGGGTCGAGGGAGCGGACGAGTTCGGCGTACGACACGTGGTGCGGCCAGTCGATGTGCAGGGCCTGCGCGGTGTGGCGCAGCCTGCCGACCGCGCCGTCGGGGGCGGCGGGGAGGGTGCGCAGGACGCCCGTGCCGAGGGCCAGCATCAGGTCGGCTGCCGCCATGCCGGTCAGCAGGGAGATCTGGGAGTTCCAGCCGTCGGCGGGCAGCGGTGCGCGGTAGGCGAGCTCGTAGGCGTGATCGCGCTCGACGATCTCCTGCTCGGGCACGCTCAGCGAGATCCCGCCCCGCTCCACCTCCAGCCGCTCGCGCAGCTCCCCGATCTCCTTCAGCAGCGCCAGCGGCTCCTCGGCGGTCCCGCCGTCGATCTCCTTCTGCACGCCCGCGTAGTCCAGCTTGGCCCGGCTGCGGACCAGGGCCCGTCGGACGTCGACGGCGAGCGTACGGCCGTCCGCGTCGAGGTCGATCGTCCACAGCACGGCGGGCCGGTCCTGGTCCGGCAGCAGGCTCGCCGCGCCCTCACTCAGCGACTCGGGGTGCAGCGGGACCCGTGTGTCCGGGAAGTAGAGCGTGGTCACCCGGCGGTGTGCCTCCCGGTCGAGCGCGCCCGACGGTACGACGAAGGCGGCGACGTCCGCGATGGCGTACCGGACGCGGTAGCCGGTGCCCTGCCGGGACAGGTGCATCGCCTGGTCGAGGTCGGTGGAGGTGGGCGGGTCGATGGTGAGGAAGGGGATGTCGGTGGCGTCGTAGGAGGGAGGGGCGGGAGCCTTCGCTGCTCGCTCGGCCTCCGCCAGGACCTCGGGCGGGAAGCCGCCTGGGACGCCGAGTTCGTTGCGCAGCGCGGTGAGGGCGGCCCGGAGGGGGGCCTCGGGGGCGCCGGTCACGCGGATGTGGCGGCGGGGCATGTGTCGAGCGTAGGGCGAGGGCCGCCGGGTGGCACGCCGTACGCTGTGGCGGAGTTCGAGTGAAGGAGTACGTGTGCTTGTCCTGTTGCCGCCGTCCGAAGGCAAGGCCGCGTCCGGTCGTGGTGCGCCGCTGAAGCTGGAGTCGCTGTCCCTGCCGGGGCTGGGCGAGGCCCGCGAGGCCGTGCTGAACGAGCTGGTGGAGCTGTGCGCGGCCGACGAGGACAAGGCGCGGGACGTGCTCGGGCTGAGCGAGGGGCTGCGGGGCGAGGTCGCCAAGAACGCCGGGCTGCCGTCCGCGGGGGCACGGCCGGCCGGGGAGATCTACACCGGGGTGCTGTACGACGCCCTGGACCTGGCCTCGCTGGACGCTGCCGCGAAGAAGCGGGCGACCCGGTCGCTGCTCGTCTTCTCGGGGCTGTGGGGTGCCGTGCGCGTCAATGACCGCATCCCCTCCTACCGCTGCTCGATGGGCGTGAAGCTGCCCGGCCTCGGGGCGCTCGGCACGCACTGGCGGGCGCCGATGGCTCAGGTGCTGCCGGAGGCGGCCGGGGACGGGCTGGTGCTGGATCTGCGGTCGTCGGCGTACACGGCGGCCTGGAAGCCGAAGGGCGAGGTGGCCGGGCGGACGGCGTCGGTACGGGTGCTGCACGCGCCGACGCGGAAGGTCGTCAGCCACTTCAACAAGGCGACCAAGGGACGGATCGTACGGAGCCTGCTGACGGAGGGCGCCGTGCCCAAGGGTCCGGCGGAGCTGGTGGAGGCGCTGCGGGACCTCGGGTACGAGGTGGAGGTCGAGGCGCCGGCCAGGGCCGGGAAGGCGTGGACGCTGGACGTGCTGGTGGCGGAGATCCACTAGCCCTGGGCCCAGACGTTGCAGTATGCGCAATGCCCTTTGCGCACACTGCACACCGTGGGCAGGATGACGCCATGACTCCCTCAGTCCTGGATCTCGCGCCCGTCGTCCCCGTGGTCGTGGTCGACGACCCCTCCGACGCCGTACCGCTCGCGCGGGCCCTGGTCGCGGGCGGGCTGCCCGCCATCGAGGTGACGCTGCGGACGCCGGCCGCGCTGGAGGCGATCCGGGCCGTCGCGGACGCCGTGCCGGAGGCGGTGGTCGGCGCGGGCACGGTGATCACGCCCGAGCAGGTGACGCGGGCGGTCACGGCGGGGGCGCGTTTCCTGGTCAGCCCGGGCTGGACGGACCTGCTGCTGGAGGCCATGCGGGCGTCCGGGGTGCCGTATCTGCCGGGGGTGTCGACCACGTCCGAGGTGGTGGCGCTGCTGGAGCGCGGGGTGCGGGAGATGAAGTTCTTCCCGGCCGAGGCGGCGGGCGGCACCGCCTATCTCAAGTCGCTGAACGGACCGCTGCCGCAGGCCCGGTTCTGGCCGACGGGCGGGATCGGTCCGGCGATCGCGCCCGACTATCTCGCCCTGCCCAACGTCGGCTGCGTGGGCGGCAGTTGGATGCTCCCGGCGGACGCGATCGCGGCGCGGGACTGGGGGCGGGTCGAGGCGCTGGCGCGGGAGGCGGCCGGCCTCGGACGCTCACGCGCGCAGGTGTGAGGTCTCGTTGAGGAGCCGCACGCTCGCGTTGCCGTCGGCGTAGTACGCCACCGCGGAGAGGGAGGCTGCCGAGAGTTCCATGCGGAACAGGGACTCGGGCGGGGCGCCCAGGGCGAGCCGGACGAACGTCTTGATCGGCGTGACGTGCGTGACGAGGAGAACCGTGCGGCCCGCGTACGCCGCGATCAGCTTGTCGCGGGTGGCGGCGATACGGGTGGCCGTGGCCCCGAAGCTCTCGCCGTCGCCGGTGGGACGGGCCTCGGGGTCGGCGAGCCAGGCGGTGAGGTCATCGGCGTAGCGCTCGCGGACCTCGCCGAAGGTGAGGCCCTCCCAGGCGCCGAAGTCGGTCTCGCGCAGGCCCTCCTCGACGGTCACGTCCAGGCCGAGGCGGGCGGCGACGATGCCGGCGGTCTCCCGGGTACGGGCGAGCGGTGACGCGACGATGTCCTGGATGGTGCCGCGCCGGGCGAGGGCGGCTCCGACGCGCTCGGCCTGGTCCCGGCCGACGTCGGACAGGGACGGGTCGGTGCCGCCGCTGCCGGAGAACCGCTTCTGGGGCGTGAGGGGCGTCTCGCCGTGCCGGAGCAGCACGAAGGTGGCGGGCGCCCCCATGTCGGCGGGACCCCAGCCGGTCGAGGGAGCGGCCACGGTACGCGCGGCCCTGACATCGGCGTCGGCCTTGGTGGGAGCTTCGGCCCTGGTGGGAGCTTCGGCCTTGGCGGCGGCAGCGGGTACCGAGGGAACCGCCTCGGCGGCCGCACGCGCGTCAGCCGCCTCCAGCTCCGCCGTGGAAGCCGACGCCTGCCACTGCTCCCCCCGCTTCCCGGCATCCATCGCCTCGTTGGCCAGCCGGTCCGCGTGCTTGTTCTGCTCGCGGGGGATCCACTCGTACGTCACCTGGGGCGCCGGGAAGACCCGCGCCGCCTCCGCCGCCAACGGCTTCATGTCCGGGTGCTTGATCTTCCAGCGGCCCGACATCTGCTCGACGACCAGCTTGGAGTCCATACGGACGTGGACCACGGCCGTCGGGTCGAGGTCGTACGCCGCGCGCAGGCCCGCGATCAGGCCCCGGTACTCGGCGACGTTGTTCGTGGCGATGCCGATGTACTCGGCCGCCTCGGCCAGCGTCTGCCCGGTCGCCGCGTCGATCACGACCGAGCCGTAGCCCGCGGGCCCCGGGTTGCCCCGTGACCCGCCGTCGGCCTCGACGATGAACTCCCGCACGGCGCAGCCTCCTAGAGGCCGGACTCGGCCGTACGCACCAGAATCCGGCGGCAGTTCTCGCAGCGCAGGACCGTGTCGGGCGCCGCCGCGCGGACCTCGCTCAGCTCGGTGATGGCGAGCTCCTGGCGGCAGCCCTGGCAGGTGCGCTGGTAGAGCTTGGCCGCGCCGATGCCGCCCTGCTGCTGGCGCAGCTTGTCGTAGAGCCCCAGCAGGTCCGCGGGGACCGACCCGGCGATGACCTCGCGCTCCTTGGTGACCGTGGCCACCTCGCCGTCGATCTCCTCGAACGCGGCGTCCCGGCGGGCGGTCGCGTCATCGACCTTCCCCTGCACGGCACCGACCCGCTCGGTCAGCTCGGCGACCCGCTCCTGCGCGGACTCGCGGCGCTCCATGACCTCCAGGACGACGTCCTCCAGGGCGCCCTGCCGCTTGGCGAGGGAGGCGATCTCGTGCTGGAGGTTCTCCAGGTCCTTCGGGGAGGTGACGGCGCCGGAGTCCAGGCGCTGCTGGTCGCGGACGGCGCGCTGGCGCACCTGGTCCACGTCCTGCTCGGCCTTGGTCTGCTCGCGGGCGCAGTCGCTCTCCTCGGTCTGCGCGGCCACGAGCAGGTCGCGCAGCTGGGTGTGGTCCTTGGTCAGCGACTCGATCTCGGCGTGCTCGGGCAGCGACCTCCGCTTGTGCGTGAGCTGCTGGAGGCGGACGTCGAGGGCCTGGACGTCGAGGAGTCGGATCTGGTCGGCGGGCGCGGCGTTCAGTTGGGGGCTCCAGATGTATCGGTGATGGCGGATGCCGCGTGGGCGGTCCAGGGGTCGGTGACCGTGTCGGAGACGTGGACGCGCAGGCCCCATCCGTTGCGGTCGGAGATCTCGTCGAGCTGGGCGGCGGCCAGCTCGCACCAGGGCCACTCGGTGGCCCAGTGCGCTGCGTCGAGCAGCGCGAGAGGACTGTGGGCGCGGGCCTCGGACGCCGGGTGGTGGCGCAGGTCCGCGGTGAGGAAGGCGTCGACGCCTGCGGCGCGTACGTCGTCGAAGAGGCCGTCGCCGGAGCCGCCGCTGACGGCGATCGTCCGTACGACCGCCTCGGGGTCGCCGGCGACGCGGATGCCCTGCGCGGTGGCGGGCAGGCGCTCGGCGGCCTTCAGAGCGAGCTCGCGCACGGTGAGCGGGTGGTCCAGCTCGCAGACACGGCCCAGCCCGCGGCGGCCAGACGGGTCCGTCGGGTCCGGCACCAGCGGTCCTACGACGCGCAGGTCCAGCGCGCCGGCGAGGGCGTCCGAGACACCCGGGTCGGCGGTGTCGGCGTTGGTGTGCGCGACGTGCAGGGCGATGTCGTTCTTGATCAGCGTGTGCACCACGCGGCCCTTGAAGGTGGAGGCCGCGACCGTCGTCGTACCGCGCAGGTAGAGCGGGTGGTGGGTGACCAGCAGGTCGGCGTCCAGCTTGACCGCCTCGTCCACGATCTCCTGGACCGGGTCGACGGCGAACAGGACCCGGGAGACCTCCTGGTCGGGGTCGCCCACGACGGTGCCGACCGCGTCCCAGGACTCGGCCCGCGCGGCGGGCCACAGGTTCTCCAGCGCGGCGATGACTTCAGACAGACGGGGCACGAGGGCAAGGCTACCTGGCTGGTCCCCACGGCTGTACCGGCGCGGAAGCGGCCCGATCGCCCCGCCGGCTCCCCGCGGTCAGGACCGGCTCCGCTCAGCACATCCACCCCTGTTTCCTCAGGCGAATCGTTCCTGGGCCACCCCTTTGTGTGAAGCGGAACGCCCTCGATCCCACGCCTGTGCGTGCGAAAACTAGCTTCGTGACCGGAGGTGACCGGACCATGACGGCCTGTGCCATCGAACCCGAGGCGGAGCATGAGGACGGCGACGTGCCTCGGGCGCAATGCTCCATCACGGCGGACGGTTCCTACGCCGCCCGCCTCGCGCTGGACGGCGAGAGCTGGTTCCCGGAGCGCTGGACCCTGGACGGGCCCGAGCCCTACGCCGTGCCGCTGCCCGCGCACCAGCCGGAGGAGCCCGGCACCGAGGTGCAGCCGATGGGCGACGGGCGGGTCCTCATCCGCCGCCCGACCGACGGACGGCACGTGTTCTCGCTGCTGTATCCGACCGGGCCCGGCACGGGCGAGCTGTCGCTGGGCGCGGTCCAGTGCCCGGAAGAGGGGACCCGGATGCGGATGCTGCCCCCGGCGCCGGGCGGCGAGAAGGCGTACGCCCTCGCGGTGGGCCGGTCCTCCAGCGCGGTGTGGCTGGTGGCGGGGGGCGCCTTCGGGCCGGAGCACGTCGCGCGGATCCCGGGGCGCTGCTCGGGCGGGGTGTGGCTGGACCGGGAGGGGCGGATGCTGGCCCTCGACCGTCTCGACCCGGAGTCCGGGGGCCGTACGAAGGCCGTCGTGGTCGATCTGGGGCGGGGCGGCGAGGTGTCGCCGTTGCTGCAGATCTCGGACGACAGCGACGACCGGGTGCTGCTGGCGGACCCGGACAGCGGGCTGCTGCTGATCCGCTCGGACGCGCCCTCGCCGGGGCGGGAAAGGCTGGGCTGGGGGGTGCTGGGCAGCACGCTGCCGGTGCGCTTCCCGGAGTGCGTGCGGATGCCCGAGTGCGTGGTGACGCCGTTCGCGATCCAGCCGGGGCAGGTGCTGACGCCGGAGAGCTGCGGGGTGGCGCTGCGCATCGACGGGCCGGTCGGCAGCTGGGTCGGGGTGTGGCGGCCCGCCGAGCGGGAGGTACGTCATCTCGCGGCGCCCGAGGGGTGGTTGGCGGGTGCCGGGCTGTGGACGCGGGACGGGGTGCTCCAACTGCCGTATGCCACGGCGGAGGTGCGGTGCGGGGTGGCTCGGGTGGGGGTGCCTTCCGCAGCGGAGGGGGTGGCCTCGGAAGCGGATCCGGCGCCCTGCGCACCGGTGGAAACGGACCCTCCGGATCCCGTCGTGGCCCGCCCTGTGCCCTTGCAGCAAGCCCCGTTGGGCGGTCTTGTAACGAAGTAGTGGCGGTTGGCGTGGCCGTCTGGATTCGTCCCGTGGTCGTCCGGTTAAACTCGCCCGGCTGTAAGAAAGATCATGTTGACGGGGTGAGTTTTCCGATGAGCAACGCCAGCACGACCCAGCCGGGGCCGGCCGACGTTCACGACGTTCAGAAGGCCTCCGGCCACGGCAGGCACCGGGGCCAGATCTCGGTCCACGACAGCGAGTCGGCCCCGCGCGGGCGGCACCGCAAGCCGGTCGAGGAAACCGAGACGGCAGCCTGACGCCACGCGCGGGCCACGGCGTACGGCCCTGTTCCTCAAGGAGGAACAGGGCCGTTGCTGTGTCTAGTCCCGCTTCAGGCCGAGCACCTCAGCGGCCGCGAACGTCTCGCCCGCCGGCCGGTCCGCGTAGTGCTGCGTGAGTACGGTGTCCAGCTCGTCGTAGGTGAAGGTGTCCTGCTTGCTGTCGAACTTGGCCTGCACTCGCGGCCGTTCGACGACGGCGACCATGCCGCCGTGCACGACGAGCAGCTGCCCGTTGACGCGGGCGGCGGCCGGTGACGCGAGGTAGCCGACGAGGGGGGCGACGTGTTCGGGGGCGAGGGGGTCGAGGCCGCCGTCGGGGACGTCGGTGAAGACGTCCTCGGTCATCCGGGTGCGGGCGCGCGGGCAGATGGCGTTGGCGGTCACGCCGTACTTGGCCAGGGCGAGGGCCGTCGATGTGGTGAGGCCGACGATTCCGCCTTTCGCGGCCGCGTAGTTGGGCTGCCCGGCGGACCCGGCGAGGAACGCCTCCGAGGAGGTGTTCACGATCCGCCCGTACACCGGCCCTCCGGCCGCCTTGGACCGCTCGCGCCAGTGCGCGGAGGCGAAGTGGGTGGTGTTGAAGTGGCCCTTGAGATGGACCCGGATCACCGAGTCCCACTCGTCCTCGGTCATGGAGAAGACCATACGGTCACGCAGGATGCCGGCGTTGTTGACGAGGATGTCCAGCTTGCCGAACTCGGCGACGGCCAACTCGACCAGCCCTCGCGCCTGTTGGTGGTCGGCGACATCGCCCGTGTGCGCGAGCGCGGTGCCGCCCGCCGCACGGATCTCGGCGGCGACCTCCCCTGCGGGTCCGGCGGAGGCCTCGCCCGAGCCGTCCCGGCCGGGTTGCCCGTAGTCGTTGACGACGACGGCCGCGCCGAGCCGGGCCAGCTCCAGCGCCTCGGCCCGGCCCAGGCCCCGGCCCGCACCCGTGACGATCGCCGACAGTCCTTCGAGTGGCAGTGACATCAGGCTCCTAAAGAAGCGGGGTCCTCAGATCTCTATGCAGGTGCGCAGGGCGGCTCCCGTGCGCATCTGGTCCAGGGCCTCGTTGATCTCGGCCAGCGGCACCCGGTGGGTGATCAGGCTTTCCAGGTCGATACGGCCGGCGCGCCAGAGCGCGATCGTCCGCTCGTAGGAGCGCAGGACGTCGCCGCCGCCGTACATGGACGGCAGGATGCGCTTCTCGTCGAAGAACAGCTCGAACATGTTGAGCTGGAGGAAGTCGTCCATGGCGCCCGCGCCCACGACGACGAGGGTGCCGCCGCGCCGGGTGTTCTCGTAGGCCGTGCGGGCGGTGGCGGACCTGCCGACGACCTCGAAGACGTAGTCGAAGCCCTCGCCGGCGGTGATGTGCTGCTTGGCGTCGGCCAGTTCGTCCGGTGAGACGGCCTTGGTGGCGCCGAATTTCAGCGCGGCCTCGCGGCGGGAGGCGACCGGGTCGACGGCGACGATCTCGGCGGCGCCCTTGAGCCGTGCGCCCTGGATCGCCGAGATGCCGACGCCCCCGCAACCGATGACGGCGACGGACGAACCGGCCTCCAGATCGGCGGTGTTGAGGGCGGCGCCGAGTCCGGTGGTGACGCCGCAGCCGATCAGGGCCGCGATGTCGAAGGGCACGTCGTCGGGGATCGGCACGGCGCAGCCCGCGTCGACCACCACCTCCTCGGTGAAGGTGCCGGTGCCGGCGAAGCCGAAGAGGTCACCGCCGGGGCGCTTGAAGTTGGGGGCGCCGGCGTTCATGAACCCGGCCAGGCACAGCTGGGTCTGGCCGCGCTTGCACGCGGGGCACGCGCCGCAGGCGGGCAGCCAGCACAGCACGACCCGGTCGCCCGGCTTGAGGTTCCTTACGCCCTCCCCGACCTCCAGGATCTCCCCGGCGCCCTCGTGCCCGGGGACGAAGGGCGCCGGCTGGGGCAGGACGCCGTTCATCGCGGACAGGTCCGAGTGGCACAGCCCGGTGGCCCGTACCCGGACCCTCACCTTCCCGGGGCCGAAGCCCACCGCCTCGACGTCGTCGAGGACCTCCAGCTTGTCCTGGCCGATCTCGTGCAGTACGGCTGCGCGCATGGTGCGGCTCCCCTCGTACGGCGTTGTAGGACTCATGTGTGTTCGACGACGGTGTCGGCGAGGACGGGCGCGTCGTCCCGCTCGATCGCACTCACGGCGACCCGCACGCTGCCCTCCCCCGCCCACATACGGATCCGCAGGGTCTCCCCCGGGTACACGACCCCGGCGAAGCGGGTGACGTACGAGCGCACCCGGGTCACATCGCCGCCGAGCAGCGTGTCGACGACCGCCTTGAGGGTCACCCCGTAGGTACACAGCCCGTGCAGGATGGGCCGCTCGAACCCGGCGACCTTGGCGAACTCCGGGTCGGCGTGCAGCGGGTTCCAGTCTCCGGAGAGGCGGTAGAGCAGGGCCTGGTCCTCGCGGATGGGCCGTTCGACGATCCGGGCGGGCTCGCCGGCAGGGGGGTCGAGGCGGGCGGAGGGGCCGCGGTCACCGCCGAAGCCGCCTTCCCCGCGGATGAAGATCTGGGAGTCGTTCGTCCACAACGGGCCCTCGGCGTCGGCGACTTCGGTGCGCAGCACGAGGACGGCCGCCTTGCCCTTGTCGTACACGGCGGCGATGCGATGGGTCGCGGTGGCCGTGCCGGTCGCCGGGATGGGCCGCTGGAGCACGACGCTCTGGCCGCCGTGCAGGACCCGGGCGAGGTCGACCTCGATGCCGGGCATGGACAGGCCGCTGATCACGCCGGGCGAGCCGGAGCCCGCGACGGTGGCGAAGCTCGGCAGGACGTGCAGCCGGGACTCCAGGGTGTAGCGCAGTTCGTCGGGGTCGGTGGCGGGGCTGTCCTTGTCGGGGTTCGCGCCGGCGCCGATGCCGAGGTGGTACAGCTGGACGTCCTTGGAGTTCCAGGAGATCTCGCCGGTCCGGGGCTGCGCGGCGAGGGCCTTGGCTGCGTCGATGGGCATACGGCTCCTGACAGTGGCGGGAGTCTGGGCAGTGGCGGGCAAAGACCTCGGTACGGCCGTCCGCACCGTCGGCCGCACCGAGGTCGTCACGGGCCGTTCTAGAACGCGTTCCAGTCCGGCGCCCTCTGTATAGCCGAGCGCACCGCAGTTGTGAAGGCTCCTGACGCTGCATCAGATCCGGTTCGCCGGTTCGGCGTGCCGTGACATTTGTCCTGCCGAATCGCGTACGAGCACCTCTGCCGTGCGGCGGCGCGTGTCCGTACCGTCGGTGTCATCGGTTCGTACCCGACAGGGGGCAGGGGCATGGCCTGGTTGTTCAAGACCCGCAGGACCTCGTGCGAGCACTACAAGGACGAGCGGAGCCCCAACGGTTACAGCCTGCTGCCCTGGCTGCTGATGGGGATGGGCGCCTTCTCCAACCTCTTCCAGGGGGAGACCCCGGACCCGTGGATCGGCGGGCTCGGCCTGCTGACCTTCAACTCGCTCTACATCTACGTGGCGTTCCGCTCCTTCGTGAAGGAGCGGCGGGAGGAGACCTCGACCCGGGTGGCGCTGGTGCTGATGGGCCTGGTCACCTGCGCTCTGGCCGGGGCGTACGGCGGCAACTGGCTGCTGTTCTTCCCGCTGCTCGGGCTGGCCACGGGCGCGGCCGTGCGGATGCCGCAGCTGCGCACGGCCGGGCTGGTCGTGGGTGTGCTGGCCGGGGTCGTCTCCGTGGCCCACGACGGCTGGGGCGGCCTCGACATCGCCTACGCCACCTGGATCTCCACGATGGTGACGGCGGCGATCCTGTCCCTGTCGGAGGCGGTACGGGAACTGCGCGCCGCCCGCGAGGAGCTGGCCCGGCGCGCCGTCGAGCAGGAGCGCCTGCGCTTCTCCCGCGATCTGCACGACCTGCTCGGGCACACGCTGTCGGTGATCGTCGTGAAGTCGGAGGCGGCGCGGCGCCTGGCCGCCGGGGATGTGGCGGCGGCGCAGGACCAGCTGAACGACATCGAGGCGGTCGGCCGCCAGGCCCTCACGGAGATCCGCGAGGCCGTGACGGGGTACCGGACGGGCAGCCTGAGCACCGAGCTGGACCGCGCGGTCTCGGCACTGCGGGCCGCCGGAATCGAGCCCGTCGTACGCCGCTCGGGCCCGCCGCTCGTGCCGCAGACCGAGGTCCTGCTGGGCTGGGTGGTGCGGGAGGCCGTCACGAACGCCGTACGGCACAGCCGCGCGGACCGCTGCGAGATCGTCGTGTCGGGCAGCGGGGAACGGGTGGCGCTGACAGTGACGGACGACGGGGGCGGGTGCGGGGGCGAGCGGGCCGAGCAGTCGGGGATCGTCGGCGGTACGGGCCTGAAGGGGCTGGCGGAGCGGTTGTCCGCGGCCGGGGGCACCCTGACGGCGGGCCCCGGTCCGCGCAACGGATTCGTGGTGACGGCGGAACTGCCGGTGGAGCCGGCGTCCAGGGAGTTGGCGGTCGAGGAAATCCGGCTGCCCGTCGGATAGACCCGCCGGCGGAGCGGCGCGGGCACCCATGCCGCACACCTACGACCCCGAGTCCGGCCAGGCCTGGACCCGCCGCCGTGACCTCTACCTGGTCCACGACATGCTGGCCCAGTGGACGACCCTCCGCGCCAAGCTCATCACGGCCGCCTACCCCAACGGCCGACCGCTCAGCGGGCCTTGCGCGACGCCGGGCGACGCAGAGCTCTTCCGGTCGGCGGCCTGCGCCCCCGTCAGGCGCAGACCGCCACCACCCCTCGCGCGGCTCCTCGCGGAGCAACCCGCCCCAGGGCCCGGGGCCGGGCGGGCGCACCGCCGCGGCCCTCCGGCCGGACCACGACCGACGTGGCCATCGAGCCGGGTCCGCTTGCCCCGCGCGCCCTACTCTTGGCCCGTGAACGAGATGCCGCGGGACCATCGGCCCGCCAAGTCCATCCGGGTTCTGCTCGCCGAGGACCAGGGGATGATGCGCGGGGCACTCGCCTTACTGCTCGGGATGGAACCGGACATCAAGGTCGTGGCGCAGGTGTCGGCCGGCGACACGATCGTGGACGCCGCCCTCACCCACCGCCCCGACGTCGCCCTCCTCGACATCGAACTCCCCGGCCTCAGCGGCCTCGACGCGGCGGCCGAGCTGCGCGACCAGGTCCCCGACTGCCGGGTGCTGATCCTCACGACGTTCGGCCGCCCCGGCTATCTGCGCCGGGCTATGGAGGCGGGCGCCGCCGGTTTCCTCGTCAAGGACGGTCCGGTGGAGGACCTGGCGGTGGCGATCCGCCGGGTGCTGACCGGCGAGACGGTCGTCGACCCGGCCCTGGCCGCCGCCGCGTTGAGCGCCGGCCCCAACCCCCTCACCGCCCGCGAACGCGACGTCCTGGGCGCCTCGACGGAGGGCGCGACGGTCGCCGACATCGCCGCCAAGCTCCACCTGTCCGAGTCCACCGTCCGCAACTACCTCTCCTCCGCCATCGGCAAGACCGGCACCCGCAACCGGATGGAGGCACTGCGGGAGGCCCGACAGCAGGGGTGGCTGTGAACCGGCGTCGAGCCACCCCCGCATCCGCTCTCAGCGACCCCTATTTCGTCACCGCCACCGACTGGAACGCCGTCCCCTGGGGGGCCAGGCACACGAACCAGTTCACCGGCGACCCGTCCGCCGGGCGGATCACGAAGTCGTCGCTGTTCACGTCGTAGGCCTCGGACACCACCGGGACCTCGGTCGTCGAACCGTCCTTCCAGGTGCAGGTGACGGACCGGGCGGTCACGGCGACCTGGCCGACGACCAGGCGCTCCGGACCGTCGGCACCCGGCTCCAGAGGCACCGCGGCCGCCTCTATGTCCTTGCCGGACATGGTGTCCTCGGCGGTGAACGCATCCTCGATCAGCACCTGTTCGCTCCCCGTGTCGCCAAAGCTGCGGCGCACGAAGTACGAGCTCTTGCCGATCAGGTCGGAGGCGTCGCGCAGGTCGGACGGGATCTGCCCGAACTCCGCCATGGCGCCCCGCTCGGCCCGCGCCTCGCGCTCATTGCGCGGCGCCTCCCAGACGTCGATGAAGACCCGCCAGTCCTTGCCCCGGTCGGTCCCTGCTGCGAGCAGCGTCTGCGAGGGCGTGCGCACGTCCGGCGCCGGCGCGGTGGGCGCGCTGGTCGCCACCGAGGAGCCCCGGTCGCCGTGCCCGCCCGGCATCCCCGCCACCGCCAGGGTGCCCGCCGAGCCCACCAGCACCACGGCCGTCGCCGTGGCCACGGCCCAGCGGCGGGCCTTGCGGCGGCGGCCGCCCCGCAGCACCGCGTCATAGGGGGCTATGCCGATCTCGACCTCGTCCGCGGCGTCGGCCAGCAGGACGGCGATGTCCGTGTGAGTCATGTCGTGGCTGGTCATCCCGTGGTTCGTCTCCCGGTCCGCGCTCATCGG
The DNA here is from genome assembly GCF_045039535.1 of Streptomyces sp. NBC_01092. Lineage (NCBI taxonomy): Bacteria > Bacillati > Actinomycetota > Actinomycetes > Kitasatosporales > Streptomycetaceae > Streptomyces > Streptomyces sp. NBC_01092. Next base: position 3,334,051 of record NZ_CP108659.1, read on the forward strand.
CTGCGCCCTCCCTGCGTCACCATCTCGGCCAGTCCCGGTATGGCGCGGAGTTTCGCGATCCCCTTGGCCGCGTTGCTCTTCACCGCGCCGACGGAACAGCCCATCGCCTCCGCCGTCTGTGTCTCGGTCAGGTCCTCCCAGTACCGCAGGACCACCGCCTCGCGCTGCCGTGGCGGCAGTTGGGCCAGCGCCTGCAGCAGGGCGCCCCGGTCCTCGGCCTGGGCGATGCGGTCACCGGTGTCCGCCACCTCGCGCAGGAAGCCGGAGTCGTCCTTCGGTGCGAGGAACTCCCTGAGCCTTCTGCGGTGCTTTCGTGCGTGTGCGTTGATCATCACGCGCCGTACATACGCCTCCGGGTCGTCAGCCGAGCCGACCTTGCGCCAGGCCACAAAGACCTGTTCGAGCGTCGACTGGACCAGGTCCTCCGCGGCGTGCTGCTCCCCCGTGAGGAGAAATGCCGTCCGCAGCAGGCGTGGCCAGCGGCCGATGACAAAGCTCTGGAACTCCGAGTCCCGAGCCGCCTTGCGATCCCCCATGGGCACCTCCCTAGATATTCAAAGGAGTCCATGAAGCCCCCGGATCGTTGCCTCGGGCCGCGGGCGTCTTTCTCGCCCGCCCGATTCCCCAAGAGAAGGTCAAGAATTCGTTAGTGACCCAAAGCATCGGAATAGTTGCCCAGGCAGACGGAGTTCGATGTACACATGACACGAACGACGAACGAACAGCCCGTCGGCAAGGCCGCCACGGGCGCTTCCGGCGCCCTCGTCCCGGTCCTCGCCTTCGCGGGCATCGTTGTCGCGGTGATGCAGACCCTGCTCGTCCCGGTGATCAAGGACCTGCCGCAGCTGCTGAGCACCGCGCCCAGCAACGCCACCTGGGTCCTGACCTCCACCCTGCTCTCGGGCGCCGTGGCCACCCCCATCATGGGCCGCCTCGGTGACCTCTACGGCAAGCGGCGCATGCTGATAGCCAGCCTGTCCGTGATGGTGATCGGTGCCCTGATCAGCGCATTCACCAGCACCCTCCTCCCCATGATCGTCGGCCGTACCCTCCAGGGCTTCGCGATGGGCGCGATCCCGCTCGGCATCGGCCTGATGCGCGACATGCTGCCCCGCGAGAAGCTCGGCTCGGCGATGGCCCTGATGAGCTCCTCGATCGGCGTCGGCGGCGGACTCGCACTGCCCGCCGCCGCCCTGGTCGCCCAGCACTCGAACTGGCACGCCCTCTTCTACGGCGCCGCCGGCCTCGGCGTCCTCGCCATCGTCCTCACCCTCATCGTCGTACCGGAGTCCAAGCTCCGTGCGGAAGGCACCTTCGACCACCTCGGCGCGCTCGGCCTCTCCGCCGGCCTCGTCCTCTTCCTCCTGCCGATCACCAAGGGCAGCGACTGGGGCTGGACGTCCGCCACCACGCTCGGCATGTTCGGCGCCTCGGCCGCCGTCCTCCTCCTCTGGGGCGTCTACGAGCTGCGCACCAAGGCCCCCCTGGTCGACCTGCGCACCACCGCCCGCCCGGCCGTCCTCTTCACCAACCTCGCGTCGATCATGGTCGGCGTCAGCTTCTACGTCGTCTCCCTGGTCCTGCCCCAGCTGCTCCAGCTGCCGAAGGAGACCGGCTACGGCCTCGGCCAGTCGATGGTCGTCGCGGGCCTGCTCGTCGCCCCGCTCGGCCTGACGATGATGTTCACCGCCCCGGTCTACGCCCGTATCTCGGCGAAGTACGGCCCCAAGACCACCCTCATCCTCGGCATGCTGATCATCGCGATCGGCTACGGCGCCGGCCTCGGCCTGATGACCGCCCCCTGGCAGAGCCTCGTCATCGCGGTGATCCTCGGCGCGGGCATCGGCCTCGCCTACTCCTCCCTCCCCGCCCTGATCATCGGCGCGGTCCCGGCCTCGGAGACGGGCGCGGCGAACGGCCTCAACACGCTGATGCGCTCCATCGGCACGTCGGTCTCCAGCGCCGTCATCGGCATGGTCCTGGCCAACACCGCGAACGACGTCGGCGGCGTCGCGGTCCCGACCATGCACGGCTTCCGCGTCTCCTTCCTGATCGCGACCGCCGCAGTCGCCGTAGGCCTCCTGCTCGCCCTGTTCCTGCCGAAGCAGCGCCCGGCCGCCCACCCGCAGCTGCGCGCCAGCAGCGAGGAGGACGCCAACCTGGAGCGCGCCGAGGAGGCCCTGCGCGGCTTCCGCGGCAAGGTCCTGGACGCCGAGGGCACGCCGGTCGCCCGCGCCAAGGTCACCCTGATCGACCGGCGTGGCCGCCAGGCAGGGGCGACCCTCTCCTCGAACGACGGCAGCTACGCCCTCGCCGTCCCCGCGCGGGGCGCCTATGTCCTGGCCGCGCGGGCCGACGGCCATGGGCCGCTCGCGTCCTCGGCGACGCATGCGGGGGACGACAGGGCGGTGGATGTGGACCTGGCGTTGCCTGGGACGGCGACTGTGACTGCGTAGTGCGCCCCAAGGGGGTGCTGCGACAGGCCGTCTGGCGGCTGCGGCTGCGTCGTGGCTTGTCGCGCCCGCGCGGCGGTAGCCGCAATTCCAACACAGCCCCGCGCCCCTGAAGGGGCGCTGCCGCACCCCCTGTCAGATGGCTGACGGGGGGTGCGGCAGCATGGGCGCCCAAACGCTCGTACGACTGGAAGGACCCCCATGGCCCCCGCCCCCAAGCCCGAGATCCTGGCCGCGTTCGAGGCGGCGAAGGGCTTCATGCCCCGGGGCGAGGGCCTGGCCCTGTACGCGGCGGCCGTCGAGGCCGGGCGGCTCGGCCTGCCGCTGCTGGAGGTCGGTACGTACTGCGGCCGCTCCACCATCCTGCTCGCCGACGCCGCCCGCGAGGCCGGTGTGACGGCTCTCACGGTCGACCACCACCGCGGCAGCGAGGAGCAGCAGCCGGGCTGGGAGTACCACGACCCCGAGACGGTCGACCCCGAGATCGGCCTCATGGACACGCTCCCGACGTTCCGCCGCACACTGCACGGGGCCGGCCTGGAGGACCACGTGATCGCCCTGGTCGGCCGCTCCCCGCAGGTCGCGAAGATCTGGGGCACACCTCTCGGCCTGGTCTTCGTCGACGGCGGCCACACCGACGAACACGCGGGCGCCGACTACGAGGGCTGGGCCCCGCATGTCGCCGAGGGAGGCCTGCTGGTCATCCACGACGTGTTCCCGGACCCGAAGGACGAATTCACCGGCCAGGCCCCGTACCGCGTCTACCTCCGGGCACTGGAGTCCGGGGCGTTCACGGAGGTGTCGGCGACGCAATCGCTGCGGGTGCTGCGCCGGACGGGGACGGGCATCTGAACTCGGAGCCGCTCGGCCGTGGCCTCCCCGCGCGGGCCACGGTCGGCCCGTAAGGTGTCAGGCGTGTCGTACGTAGGTCCGGACTTCGATCCTCCCCAGCCCCGCCGCGGCCGCCGCCCGCGAGCCCTGACCGTGGCGGCCGCCGCCCTCGTGCCGGGGGCGCTGCTCGGATGGGTGGTGTACGAGGCGGTGGGCGGCGGGACCGGCTCCGGCAACGCGGCCGCACGGCCGTCAGGGGCGCTGTCGAGCACGGAGCCGACGGACGGCACCACGAGCGACGACAAGCCTCCGGGCCCCACCCCCACCACGGACTCCACGTCCGCGCCGGCCGCCTCCGGCTCCCTCAAGGGCAAGGTCGTCGTCATCGACCCGGGCCACAACCCGAACAACTTCCGGCACACGTCCGAGATCAACCGCAAGGTGAACATCGGGACGAACCGGAAGGAGTGCGACACGACCGGGACGTCCACCAACGACGGCTACTCCGAAGCCGAGTTCACCCTCGACGTCGCCCACCGCATGCGCACCCTGCTGGAGAAGCAGGGCGCCACGGTCAAGTTCACCCAGGACGGGGACCGCCCCTGGGGCCCCTGCGTCGACGAGCGGGCCGAAATCGGCAACAAGGCGCACGCCGACGCCGTCGTCTCCCTCCACGCGGACGGCGCGGGCGCCGGCCAACGCGGCTTCCACGTCATCCTCCCCGGCAAGGTGAACGCGGGCGCCGCGAACACCGGCCCGATCGTCGCCCCGTCCCGCAACCTCGGCGAGCGCATCGCGGGCTCCTTCCTCCGCGTCACGGGCAGCGCCCCCTCCAACTACCTCGGCAACGGCACCGGTCTCGTCACGCGTAAGGACCTCGGCGGTCTCAATCTGTCAACGGTTCCCAAGGTGTTCATCGAGTGCGGCAACATGCGCGATAGCAAGGACGCGGCACAGCTCACCAACGGCGCCTGGCGACAGAAGGCGGCGCAGGGGATCTCTGAGGGAATCGTGGACTTCCTGCGCGGGTAGTGGTCCACGGGCTGATCCCGGCGGACACCCTTGTCGGTCGGACGATAAGGTCGTCCGTACGATGAGGGGCCACCCCCGCGCTTCACACCGGGGCCTGACGGCGACATGGTGACAGCGACGCCTCCAGCGATGCCGACGACGAGACGATTGACAAGGACCTGAAGTGAATATCCGCTCCCTCACTCGAGGCGACGGCGTGGTGATCGGAGCAGCGGTGTTGCTCTTCATCGCGTCGTTCCTCGGCGTTGCCAGCTGCGACGGCCCGGACGCCTATTGCGAGAACGTCGACGTTCCGAACGCCTGGGACGTGAGCATCGGCCTCGGGCTCGGTACGTACATGACCGGCGTGATCGGCGCCGCACTCATCGTGGTCGCCCGCCTGCTCCCCCAGCCGCGCAAGGTCGTCGGCCTGGACATGGGCCCCCTCGGTGTCGGCCTGTCCGTGGCGTCCGCCTGGTCGCTGTTGTGGTGGACGATCGACGCGGAAAACACGGGCGTCGGCCTCATCCTCGGTCTGCTCGCCACCCTCGCTCTCGCCGGCGGCGCCATCGCCACCCCCCTCGTCCCCGCCCTCCAGGCCGCCCTTCTCCCGGCCCCCCGCCCCGCCGCCCCCCAGCCCTACGGCGGTCAGCCGCAGGGTGGTTACGGGTACCCGGGCGCCCAGCAGCCGCAGCAGCCCTACGGTGGGCAGCCGCAGGCCGGGCAGCCCTTCGGTGGTGGGCAGCCACAGGCGCCGGCCCCCACGCCCGCGCCCGCCGGGGACTTCTCGCCGTTCTGGTTCGCCGTGCCCGTGCCGCGGCCGCTGTTCGGGGAGGACGGTTCGCCGACCCCGATCGCCGAACTCGCGCCGGGCACCTGGTACCTGGCCGTCGAGCAGCGCGGTGCGGTCCTGGTCGCGCAGACGCAGGACGGCCGTCGTGGCGTGCTGCAGGACACCTCGGGTATTCAGCGCGGCTGAGCCCCTGACCGTCCCGTACGGCCCCTCACCCTTCCCGGTGAGGGGCCGTTGTCGTACAGTCGCCGTTCAGCTGACACACCGTCAGGAAGGGGCAGGCTCATGCGGCTCGGGCTCGCACTCGGCTACTGGGGGCGCGGCCCCTCCCCGGACCACGTACCGCTCGCCCAGGAGGCCGAGCGGCTGGGCTACGACTCCGTGTGGACCGCCGAGTCCTGGGGCTCCGACGCCTTCACCGCGCTCACCTGGATCGCCGCGAAGACCTCGACGATCAAGCTCGGTACGGCAGTTGCCCAGATGGCCGCCCGCTCCCCCACCACGACCGCCATGCACGCCCTCACCCTCGACCATCTCTCCGGTGGGCGGATGATGCTCGGACTCGGGCTGTCGGGACCGCAGGTGGTGGAGGGGTGGTACGGGCGGCCGTTCCCGAAGTCGCCGCTCACCGCGACGAGGGAGTACGTCGATGTCGTGCGGCAGGTGCTGCGGCGCGAGGCTCCCGTCGAACTCGAGGGGCGGTTCCACTCCCATCCGTACCGCGGGCCGGACGCCACCGGCATCGGCAAGGCGCTCAAGCCGATCACTCACCCCCTCCGGCCCGACCTCCCCGTCCTCCTCGGCGCCGAAGGGCCCAAGAACGTCGCGCAGACCATCCGTATCGCCGACGGCTGGCTGCCGTTGTACTGGTCGCCGAGCAGGCCGGACGTGTACGGCGACGCGGTGCGCGATCTCCCGCCGGGCTTCCTCGTCGCCCCGCTGGCCCGCGTCCAGGTGTGTGACGACGTCTCCGAGGGGCTCCTGCCCGTCAAGGCCATGCTCGGTTTCTACATCGGCGGCATGGGCCACGCGGCCCGCAACTTCCATGCCGATCTCATGGCGCGGATGGGGTACGAGGAGGAGGCGCGCCGGATTCAGCGGCTCTTCCTGGACGGACACCGGGAGGAGGCCGTCCTCGCCGTCCCCGACGCCTTCGCCGACGAGATCTCGCTGGTCGGGCCCCGTGAACGCATCGCCGAGCGGCTGGAGTTGTGGCGGAAGGGGCCGGTGACCGATCTGCTGGTCCTCGCGCCCGATCCGCACACGCTGCGGGTGCTCGCCGAGCTCAACTCGTAGCAACTGGCAGGGATGGTCACCAGAAGATCGCCAGCGGCTCCAGTGTCGCCTCCCGGGTGTCCGCGCTCCAGCCCGTCATCTTGCCGAGGCAGCGGGCCGTGAACGTGCCGGCGGGGATCGAGCGGCGGGCGTTGCCGGAGGCCACGACGCGCAGGTAGACGGGGGGTTGCTCGTCGCCGTACTCGGCGCGCAGGACGAAGCCCTCCGTCGCGTCCGGTACCCGCGTGAACTCCGCTCGCACCGAGACGAACTCCCCTACGCGGCTCAGGGAGACCTCGCGGTCGTCGCCGAGGCGGTCGGCGAGTACGCGGTTCGGGACCACGGTCATGGTGGGCAGGTCGGCGTGGACGATGACGTCGGCGCGTTCGAAGGCGTCGATGAGCATGCCGATGACGTTGATGGGCTTGTCCTTGCGGACGAACTTGCGGAAGGTCTCCTGGCTGACGTCCCGTTTGGCGCGGAACAGCCAGGCCAGGAAGCGGGTCCAGAGGCCGATGCTCGTGTCGACCTTCGTCCGCAGCTCCACGGCCTCCTCCAGCGCGGACCGGTAGTTGCCGATCTCGTAGAGGTCCATGACGGACTGCTCGTCCAGGTACAGGCAGATGCTGTACGCCGACTGCCAGCGGCGCATCCGGCGGCGCCGCTCGCGGGAGTGGCGTACCAGGACCGCGACGAGCACCACCACGCCGACGGCCGTCGCCAGCCAGGCCGCCATCCACGGCCACCATATGCTCCACCACAGTGCGTCAGTGACAGCCACGGATCTCCTTGAAGGCCTCGGAAAGGGAGGAGCGGGAGGAATCAGCGGCGTCCACCATCCGGCCGCCCGTCTGCGCCGCCGCACGCCGCAGTTCTGCCGCGTCGGCGTCGCCGAAGTGGACGGGGTAGGTGTGGACGCCGGTGCGGACGGGGGCCGGGAGTGCTGTGTGGCGGCGTACGAACTCCGTGTAGGGGATGCCGGCGTTGTTCTCGCCGTCCGTCATGAGGACGAGGGAGACGGCCCGGTCGGGGTCGTCCGTCAGTTCGCGGGCCGCGGTGCGGTAGCCGTGGTCGAGGGCGGACCATACGGCCGTGGAGTCGCCGTAGCCGCCGCGGGCGACGGTGTCGGCCAGGGTCCGCAGGTCCTTCGGGCCCGTGACGGTGACCGTCCTCTCCTCCAGGACGCGGCCGCCGAAGCGGACCACCGTCAGCCGCTCGCCCCGGTAGAAGCGGGTGAACTTGCCGGAGGCCGTGGAGTCGGCGCCGCTCAGGTCGGCGAAGGCCTCGCGGAGCGCGGCCATCCGGTCGCCGCGCATCGAGCCGGAGAAGTCGAGCAGGAAGACGACCTGGCTGGCGGTGCGTCGGCTGGGGTCGCCGTAGTCGGCCAACAGGGTTTGGATGACCTTGAGTTGGTCCGGAAAGTAGAGCGCGTTGCCGACCGGCTCGCGCAGCTGTGGGTCGCGGGTGACCGTCGCGCTGACCGGGCGACGAAGAGTGCGCCTCATGATTTCCTGCTGCACCGAGTCGCGCTGGAGCCACTCGGTGACCTTCGCGTAGGCGGCGCGGTGCGAGGCGTCGAGGAGGAGCAGGGGGAAGTCGGCGAGGACCATGCCGTCCTGGGGGCGGACGACCTCCAGGCGGTCGTCGAGGCGGTCGGCGGCGTTGAGGGCGAGCAGGTCGGACTCGTAGGTGATGAGGGCGTTGGCCTTGTCCTGGTGGTCGACGTAGGTGTCGACGAGGGCGGGCGAGGTGTCGGCGGTGAGGGTCTGACCGGAGCGGAAGCCGCGGAGCCGGTCACAGGAGACGTCGCCGGGGCGCAGTGCCCCGCCGGTGCCGGCCGCGGCGGTGGCGACGCCGACCAGGGCGGCGAGGCCGCTGGCGGACTGCCGGGGATCGGCCATCCCGAAGCGGACGGTGCCCGTGGCGGCGGCGTCGGCGATGTCGGCCCAGGTGAGCCGGCCGCCGGGGACCTGCGCGCGCAGTTCGCGCGCCACGTCGGGCTTCAGCCCTATGACCACCGGGGATGTCATGGTCGCCGTGCGCTGCAGCCCCTGGACGGCGCTCTTGGCGGTGAGCCGCAGATAGCGGTCGGAGGACAGCCAGGCGAGGTCATAGCGGCCCTGGTCCGGCGCTTTCGTCTCGGCGTCGGGCTGGAGGTCCAGCCGGAGGTCCACGCCGGTCGCGTCCTTCAACTCGCCGAGGAGTGGGGTGAGTACGGCCAGGTCGGGGCCGGCGAGAACGCGCAGCCGGACGGGTTCGTCGCCGTCGTCGCCCGAGCAGGCGGTGAGTACGGCGGCCATGAGCGCCAGGCAGAGCGCCAGACAGGGCACGAGCGGGCCCGCCCCGCGCCTCATGGGAGGTCGCCCTTGCGGTCCGGGCAGTCGCCGACCGTCTTGATCATCTGTTCCAGGAGGGACAGCGGGGGCAGGACCGCCCGGGTGTCGTTGGACGAGGTGGTGGGCACGGGGATGTGCCGTGCGGTGAGGAACTCGGTGAGTTCGTCGCCGGTGGTGCCGCCGCTGCTGCTGTTGCGGGCGCGGAAACCCAGTTCCATGGCGCGGTGCTGGAGTTCGGGATCCTCGTTGACCAGTTCGCCGAGCCGGGCGCCGTCGCCGGTCAGGGCGACGAGCTGGGGTTCGGTGACGAAGCGCGTCGAGGGGTAGAGCAGGACGCGTTCGTCGTCCGTGGCGCCCTTGTCGGCCTGATGGCGGATCTGGTGGGCGAGGAACTGGTGCTCGTAGATCACGGAGATCGGGGCGATGCTCTGCCCGTCGGGGGACAGATACGTCTCCGCCCGCTCGGAGGACGGCAGGCCCTGTTCGACGAGGAGCGGCTTGATGTCCTTGGCGACCGTGGCCGCCTCCGCCTCGTCGTTCGGGGCGTCGTTCTCGTTCTGGACGAAGGCGACGAGGCCGAGGTAGGTGCCGGCGGAGTTGGACTCGCAGATGTCGGAGGTCTGGGCGAGGATCTTGTTGGAGTTGCGGACTCCGTGCCCTTCGATGTCGATGTCGCTCCAGCGCTTGCCCTCCTCGGTGAGATCCACGAAGGGGGTCATGTCGAGCGTGTAGTACATCGGTCGGCCGTCCGGGTTCGGCTGGGCCTCAGCGACGCGCGCGCCGACGAGCGCCTCGGCGTAGCTCCGGTAGGTGGCCAGGACTATGGGGCTGACGAACGGGCGGTACAGCAGCACCGGGCGGTTGGCCTCGGCGCGTTCACGGCTGATCAGGTCGGCCGCGGGCTGGCCGGAGGGGAAGACGACGTCGTATCCCTCGAAGTCCTGGTTGGCGATCTCGCGGGAGCCCATGCTCGTGATGTGCACGCGGAATCCGTGCTTCATCAGGAGCCGCTCGACCTCGGGATCCTGGAAGAAGTCCCGCTTGGAGGCCATTTTCGCCTCGATGGTGACGACCTGCCGCAGCGGTAACAGCAGGTTCCCGGTGGCCAGAAGGAGGATCAGGCCGAGGATCGGGACGGGCAGCGCGAACGCCAGCACTCTGCGACGCGGGCGGACGCGCGTGGGTCTGGTGACGGATAAGCGGGGCTCTCCGGAAGCGGGTCTGTTCGCGGGCACCTGCGTCTCCCCCCGTGGCTGGGCCAGGATCGTCGGTGATCACGATGACGAGTGAACGGCCTTACGGGAAACGCCCGTTGAACGTGAGGACCCGTTCGGGTACCGGCCAGGGACTCGGGAGCGGGATTTCGGCCATGGGTTTCGGTCACGCCGCGCGGGCTACCCGGAGGGCATGTCCCCTCGATATCGCAACGGTACCAACCAGGCCGGCACGGCCATCGCGATCGTCGCCGACGTCATGGCCGTCATCCTCGGCCTGTGGATCCTGATGTACCTACTGGACGCCAACCAGGCCAACGACTTCGTCCAGTTCGTCCATGACTCGGCCCGCTGGCTTGCGGGCTGGTCGCACGACCTGTTCACGTTCGACGAGGAGTGGGCGAGGGTCGTGGCCGGCTACGGCCTGGCGGCGGTGGTCTACCTGTTCGTCGGACACGCGATAGCGAACCGGGTCCACCGCCACTGACGGCCCCTCAGACGCAGCAGTCCGGGTCCAGGCCCAGCGGCAGGCGGTCCCCGCCGAACACGGCACAGGTCGCCTCGTGCCCGCCCAGCGCCGCGACGGCCAGCAACAAGGACCCGGCCGTCCAGGTCGTGAGTTCGCGCGGCCAGACGGCGTCGTCGTCGAAGACGTACCCGGTCCAGTACAACCCGCTGTCGGCGTCCCGCAGGTGCTGGATCGACTGCAGGATGTCCAGCGCCCGGTCGGACTCGCCCATCGCCCACAGGGCCAGGGCGAGTTCGGCCGACTCCCCGCCCGTCACCCACGGGTTGGGCACGACACACCGCACGCCGAGTCCCGGGACGACGAACCGCTCCCAGCCCTCCTCCATACGGGACTTGGCCTCGGCACCGGTCAGCGCACCGCCGAGCACCGGGTAGTACCAGTCCATGGAGTAGCGGTCCTTGTCCAGGAACCGCTCGGGGTGCCGGCGAATCGCGTGCCGGAGCGCGCCCGCGGCCAACTCCCAGTCCGGCTGGGGCTCTTCGCGCTGCTCGGCGATGGCCAGGGCGCACCGCAGGGCGTGGTGGATCGAGGAGGAGCCGGTGAGCAGCGCGTCCCGCGTCGCCGTACCGTCCTCGTCGCGTCGCCAGCCGATCTGCCCACCGGGCTGCTGGAGTTGCAGGACGAACTCGATGGCGCCGTAGACGGACGGCCACATGCGGTCGAGGAAGGTGTCGTCGCCGGTGGAGAGGTAGTGGTGCCACACGCCGACCGCGATGTAGGCGACGAAGTTGGTCTCGCGTCCGGTGTCGGTGACGTCGTCGAAGGCGCCGTCCGCGTAGGCGGCGTACCAGGAGCCGTCCTCGTTCTGATGCGTCGCCAGCCAGGTGTACGCCTGCTCGGCCGCCGCGTGTTCACCGGCGGTGTCCAGCGCCATCGCGGCCTCGACGTGGTCCCACGGGTCGAGGTGGTGCCCGCGGAACCACGGGATCGCCCCGTCCTCCCGCTGTACCGCGAGAATGCCGGCCACGGTCGCGGCGGCCTGCTCGGCGGTGAGGACCCCGGGCAGGACGAGGTGTTCTGTCCGGGGGGTGGTCACTTGGTGGCCGCCTCGGAGGTCTCGGACAGCCGCGGCAGGTGCGGCTTGGTCGCGTACGCCACGAAGCTCTTGCCGATCAGCGGGTTCAGCGCCTGTTCGGCGACCCGGGTGGCCAGCGGTTTCTTCATGATGTCCCAGACCAGCAGCTTGTGGTACGCCCGCACGGGCAGCGCCTTGTCGTTGTCGACGCCGAACGCGCACTTGAGCCACCAGTACGGGGAGTGCAGGGCGTGCGCGTGGTGGGTGCCGTACGGCTTCAGCCCGGCCTCGCGGATCTTCGCGAGCAGTTCGTCCGCCTTGTAGATGCGGATGTGGCCGCCCTCGACCTCGTGGTACGCGTCGGACAGCGTCCAGCAGACCTTCTCGGGGCCGTAGCGCGGGACGGTGATGGCGATCCGGCCGCCCGGCTTGAGCACCCGCACCATCTCGGCGAGTACGCCCTTGTCGTCCGGGATGTGCTCCATGACCTCGGAGATGATGACGACGTCGAAGGACTCGTCGGGGAAGGGCAGTGCGAGCGCGTCGCCCTCCATCGCCGTGGCGGTGGCGCCCTCGGGGGCCTCGCCGGCCTCCTTCATCGCCGCGAACCACTTCGCGACCTCGCGGATCTCCTCACCGTTCTGGTCCAGCGCCACGACCTGGGCGCCGCGCCGGTAGCACTCGAACGCGTGCCGGCCGGCACCGCATCCGAGGTCCAGGACGCGGTCGCCCGGGGCGAGCGGGAACCGGGAGAAGTCGACGGTCAGCACGGGGGCCTGCTTTCGCGGTCGGAAGGGTGGGCGGGGCGGGGGCGAAGCTCGGTGGCCGGCTGCCCGGCGGTCACTGGGCGGCCTCGGTCACGCGGGTGGCGTTGCCGGGCTCGGCCTCCATTGCCGGTAGGGCGTGGCCGACGTCGGTCGCGGTCGCGGAACGGTCGGCGACACGCACCCGGGAGCGTTCGGCCGAGCGGGCCATCGCCTCTCGGTAGCGGGCCACCGTGCCCTCCGCCGCCTTCGCCCAGGTGAAGTGGCGCAGGACCCGCTCGCGTCCGGCCGCTCCCAGCCGGCGGCGCAGTTCCGCGTCCCCCAGCAGCCGGCTCAGGCCGGCGGCCAGCGCGCCGGAGTCACCCGGGGGCACCGCCAGACACGTCTCGCCGTCCCGCCCGGCGACCTCGGGAATCGCCCCGCCGGTCGTGGCGACGAGCGGCGTCCCGGTGGCCATGGCCTCGGCGGCCGGCAGGGAGAAGCCCTCGTACAGCGACGGCACGCACGCGACCTGCGCCGAGCGGACCAGGTCGACGAGTTCCGCGTCGGAGATGCCCTTGACGAAGTCGACGGCGCCTTCTAGGCCGTAGCGCTCCATCGCCTGCGCGACGGGCCCCTCCTCCGGCCGCTTGCCGACGACCACGAGGTGGGCGTCGGGGTGCTCGGTGCGGACCTTGGCGAGCGCCTCGACGAGGAAGACCAGGCCCTTCAGGGGGACATCGGCGCTGGAGGTCGTGACGATGCGGCCGGGGATCCGCCGCACCGACGGATCCGGCGAGAAAAGGTCCGTGTCCGCGCCGATGTGCACCACGTGGACGCGATCCTGCTCGACGCCGAGATGGTCGACGATCTCCTGGCGTGACGTGCCGGAGACGGTGAGGACGGACGGCAGGCGGCGCGCCACGCGCTTCTGCATGCGCGTGAAGGCGTACCAGCGGCGCACCGACATCCGCCGTCGCCGACCCTCCGCCGCGTCCAGCTCCAACTGGCGGTCCACGGTGATCGGGTGGTGGATGGTGGTGACGAGGGGCGCGCCCACGTCGCCCAACAGCCCGTATCCCAGGGTCTGGTTGTCGTGCACGACGTCGAACTCGCCGCGCCGGGCGCGCAGCAGACGGCGGGCGCGCAGCGAGAACGTCAGCGGCTCGGGGAACCCGCCGGTCCACATCGTCGCCACTTCCAGCGCGTCGACCCAGTCGCGGTACTCACCGCGCCCCGGCGTGCGGAAGGGGTCGGGCTGGCGGTAGAGGTCGAGGCTGGGGAGCTCGGTGAGGGTCAGACGGTCGGCGTAGTCCGCGCCCTCGTCGAGGACGGGGTAGGGCTGGGAGCCGATGACCTCGACGCGGTGGCCGAGGCGGGCCAGCTCGCGGGAGAGATGACGTACGTAGACGCCCTGGCCGCCGCAGAACGGGTTCCCTTTATAGGTGAGAAGCGCGATGTCGAGCGGTCGCCCGCCGTCGGCGGCAGGGTCCTGTGGGGACCCGGCCTCCCTGGCCTCAGCGGTCACTCTGGGCCCCCTTCTCCCTGCACTGTCCCGCGAGATTACGCCGGGACGCTAATCTAGAACAAGTTTCAGACTTGATCGTTCAAGAGGCTCTGAATCTACCGGCAGGTAGCGCCGCTGTGAGCGATGGATCAGGTGATTCACGCCACGACCGACGCGCTGGCATGCTCTGTCCGGTCACTCACCCTCACCGACTGTCACGGAACGGGATCCATGCCTGCGGAAGTCAGTAGCGCGAGCCCCTCCTCACCGCCACTCACCGAGCGGCAGGAGGCCCGCCGCCGGCGCATCCTGCACGCCAGCGCGCAGCTCGCGAGCCGGGGCGGCTTCGACGCCGTACAGATGCGAGAGGTCGCGGAGTCCTCGCAGGTGGCGCTCGGCACGCTGTACCGCTACTTCCCGTCCAAGGTGCATCTGCTGGTCGCCACGATGCAGGACCAGTTGGAACACATGCACGGCACGCTGCGAAAGAAGCCGCCGCAGGGCGCGACGGCGGCGGAGCGGGTCGCGGAGACCCTGATGCGGGCGTTCCGCGCCCTGCAACGCGAGCCGCACCTGGCCGACGCGATGGTCCGCGCGCTGACCTTCGCCGACCGCAGCGTCTCCCCCGAGGTCGACCAGGTGTCCCGCCAGACCACGGTGATCATCCTGGACGCGATGGGCCTGGAGAACCCGACGCCCGAGCAGCTGTCCGCCGTCCGCGTCATCGAGCACACCTGGCACTCGGCCCTGATCACCTGGCTGTCCGGCCGCGCCTCGATCGCCCAGGTGAAGATCGACATCGAGACCGTGTGCCGCCTGATCGACCTGACGGCACCCACGGACACATGAAGACCTACGAGACGGGTTCCCTTCGCCGGCATGGTCCGGATCAGGTGGTGGGGGTCGCCTTCCGGTCGTGCGCCGCGCACGACCTTCCGGCCTCTCAGCCCGACCGTCGACGTCGGCCCCAGCGGAAACCGTGTGCCTCTCGCCAGAGTCGGCTACTCCGGTCGGACTCCCTCACTCGCCTCGTAGGCCGACTTCCAGAATAGAACAGTCAGCCGAAAATGAAACCTCCCAAAGGGGATTTTTCGGCACTATTCCTGTACTACTCCTGCACTATTCCTCCGGTGGGAACACCGGTTCCCCGCTCCCCAACAGCGTGATCACGATCGCCTCGACGGGGCAGCTCTCCGCCGCCGCGAGGATCTGCTCGTTCGCGTCGGTCTCCGGGTCGGCCGGATGGGACTGACGGCCGGTGTCGAGGCGGAATCCGTCGGGGGCGTGGTGGACGCACTGGGCCGAGCCGATGCACACCGACCGGTCGACCTCGACGTGCCAGCGGTCACCCATCCCCTACGCCTCCCAGCCGGCCGGGAGGTGGATCATCTTGTGCTCCAGATACTCGCCGAACCCCTCGGGTCCGAACTCCCGCCCCAGACCGGAGTTCTTGTAGCCGCCGAACGGGCCCAGCATGTCCAGGCTGAAGGTGTTCACCGAGTAGGTGCCGGTGCGGACCTGACGGGCGATGTCGATGCCGTGCGCGGTGTCGGCGGTCCAGACGCTGCCGCTCAGGCCGTAGTCGGAGTCGTTCGCGATCTTCACCGCCTCGGCCTCGTCGCCGTACGGGAGCAGGCAGATGACCGGGCCGAAGATCTCCTCGCGAGCGATCCGCATGGAGTTGTCGACGTCCCCGAAGAGCGTCGGCTCGACGTACCAGCCCTTCTCCAGTCCCGCCGGACGCCCACCGCCGGTCAGGATCTTCGCGCCCTCTTCCTGGCCGATGCGGATGTAGTCGAGGTTCCTGCGCTGCTGGCGCTGTGCGACCAGGGGGCCCACCTGGGTCGCCGGGTCCAGCGGGTCGCCGACCACCAGCGCGCCGGCCGCCGCGGCGAAGGCCTCGGCGAACTCGTCGTAGCGGGAGCGGGGCAGCAGGATGCGGGTCTGGGCGACGCACGCCTGGCCGTTGTTCATCCAGGCCGCCGGCACGACACCGGCGACGGTGGCCTCGACGTCCGCGTCCGGCAGGACGACGGCCGCCGACTTGCCGCCCAACTCCAGGGTGACGCGGGTGAGATTGCGGGCGGCGACCTCCATGACGCGCTTCCCGGCCGCCACCGACCCGGTGAAGGAGACCTTGTCGATCGCCGGGTGCCCGACCAGGTACTCGCTCACCTCGCGGTCCGCCGGGAGGATGGAGAGAACCCCCTCCGGCAGCCCGGCGTCCTTCGCGATCTCGGCGAGGAGATAGGCGTCCAGCGGGGACTCCGGCGACGGCTTGAGAATCACCGTGCAGCCGGTGAGCAGCGCGGGCGCGAGCTTGGCGGCGGCGACGAACTGCGGGACGTTCCAGGGGACCACGGCGGCCACGACCCCGACCGGCTCGCGCCGCACGAGGATCTTGCCGAGGACGCCGTTGCGCGTCTCCTCGTACGTGAAGTTCCGCGCCACGGTGATCGCCGCGTCCCAGACCATCATCGCGCCGAGTGCCTGCGCGAGGACGCTCCAGGAGTACGGGGAGCCGTTCTCGGAGGATATGACCCGGGCGATCTCCTCGTGCCGTGCGGCGATCCCGTCCTTGATGCGGGTGACCACCTCGATCCGTTCGTCGAGGGTGGCCCGCGGCCAGGGCCCCTCGTCGAACGCCTTGCGCGCCACCGCGACAGCCCGGTCGACGTCGGCGGGCGAGGCGTGCGGCACGCGTCCGATGACCTCCTCGGTGTGCGGCGAGATCACCTCGATGACGCCCTTGCCGAGGGGGTCGGTCAACTCCCCGCCGATGAACAGCTGTCCGTGTTCCACGAGCTCGGTCATGGCCGACTGCCTCCCCGGAGCGTGACTCTGACGATCCATCAGATACACGGAACTGATACCAGTTCCATCCAGAGGAGTCCACGGACCGCACACAGCTCGGCCCTACGCTGATCACGTCAGAGAGGGGGCACGGGATGGCAACGCGCAGGCGCGACTGGGCGGCCTTCGCCGCGGTCGGCACGGTGGCCGTCTGCGGCGCCGCATGGATGGCGTCGGCCTGGGACGACGTGCGGCGCGGCAACGGGGTGTCCGTCGACAGGGAGACCAGGAGCCCGGAGGAGATCAGGAGGTACTGGACTCCCGAGCGCATACGGCAGGCCGAGCCCGCCGACATGCCGGCCTGGAACCCCTGCGACCACTTCCCTTCCTCCCTCTCGCCGGACTGCTGGTAGATGACTCGGGCTCCCATCGGAACCTGTTCTAGTTATAGTGGGGCACGGTGGCCGGAACGTGTCGCGGCGATTGGGGAACCCATGGCGCAGATGTACGACCACGGCGGCGGAGTCCGGTCCATCGAGGTCCCCATCCCGGACAACCCTCTCGGCCACACGCTCGTGTACGTCGTCGACACCGACCGGGGCCCGGTGCTCATCGACACCGGCTGGGACGACCCGACCTCCTGGGACACCCTCGCCGAGGGCCTCGCGGCCTGCGGTACGGCGCCCCGAGAGATCCACGGCGTGGTGATCACCCATCACCACCCCGACCACCACGGCCTGTCGGGCAAGGTGCGCGAGGCCTCCGGTGCGTGGATCGCGATGCACGCGCTGGACGCGGCGATCGTACGGCGCACCCGCACGACCCGGCCCGAGCGCTGGTTCACGTACATGGCGGCCAAGCTCACGGCGGCCGGCGCCCCCGAGGCCCATGTGGCCCCGCTGCGCACCGCCCGCCGCCCGAGCACCATGCCCGGCTTCTCCCCCGCGGCACCCGACCGCGAGATCGTCCCCGGCGAACTCGTCGACCTCCCCGGCCGCCGCCTGCGCGCGATCTGGACCCCGGGCCACACCCCCGGCCATGTCTGCCTGCACCTGGAGGAGGACCATCCGGCCGGGCTCCCCGGCCGCGGCCGCCTGTTCTCCGGCGACCATCTGCTGCCCGGGATCACCCCACACATCGGCCTGTACGAGGACCCCGACGACACGACAGTCACCGACCCGCTCGGCGACTATCTGGCCTCCCTGGAACGCGTCGCCACGCTGGCCCCCGCCGAGGTCCTCCCGGCCCACCAGCACACGTTCACCGACGCACCCGCCCGCGTGCGCGAGCTGCTCACCCACCACGAGGACCGCCTCACCGACCTCCTGACCCTCCTCGCCGCTCCCCTCACCCCCTGGCAACTCGCCGAACGGATGGAGTGGAACCGCCCCTGGTCCCAGATCCCGTACCCCTCCCGCAACATCGCGATCGCGGAGGCAGAGGCGCATCTGAGGCGGCTGGTGAAACTGGGGAGGGCGGAGGCGGTGCCGGGGAGTGAGCCGGTGGCTTATGTGGCGGTGTGAGAACAGAAGGTCTGCAGGGCCGCAGTGCTCACGTCGAACAGCAGTGCTCCTACCTGCGCTCACAAGGCCGTTCCCCTCGAACGGGGTTGGCCGGAGGTCGTCTTGTCATGGGCCTTGCGCGAATGCAGCATGAAGGTGTCGAGTTGCCGACGCCGCTGCCGGAATACCCAGTACGGGACGCGACACAGTGCGGGTTTTCAAGGTGCTCCGGGGCGCATCACCCAAGGGGAACTGTCATGCACAGCGACGTAGAGAACCGCGCCGCCGCACGCGCAGTGGGTGAAGCCCCTCGTGCCGCGTGGAAGGCAGACCACCCCAGTCGCGAGCAGCTCACGAAACTGAGTCTCCGAAGTGAGTCAGTCGTCATGCGCGCCACGTCGATCGGCGACAACGCCTCCGCAGGATTCAACTCCCACATCTGAAACGGAGCGGGACGACGTGCCGGCGCCAATGGCAGCACGGCCCTTCCGGCAGTTCGTAGTGAAGGTTCACAGTCGGTGCGATCTGGCCTGTGACCACTGTTATGTCTACAAACACGCAGATCAGAGCTGGCGCCGCCGTCCCCGGGTAATGGCGCCGCGCGTCGTCAGGGCCACCGCCGAGCGCATCGCCGAGCATGCTAGGGCGCACCGGCTCAAGCGGGTCACCGTCGTGTTGCACGGCGGGGAACCATTGCTCGCCGGTCCCGAACGCCTGGCTGCCCTGGCACACGAACTGCGCCGCTCGCTGGACGGCGTCGCGGTGCTCGACCTCCGTATGCAGACCAACGGGCTGCTCCTCGACGACGAATTCTGCGCGCTCCTGGTACGTGAGCGCATCCACGCGGGCGTCTCCCTGGACGGAGACAGGGTCTCCCACGACCGTCACCGGGTGCGGGCCGACGGGTCCGGCAGCTATGACGACACGGTGCGGGCGCTGCGACTGCTCGGGCAGCCCGCCCACCGTCCGGCGTTCGCGGGTCTGTTGTGCACCGTGGACGTGAACAACGACCCGGACGCGGTCTATGACGCGTTGGCCGAAGTACGGCCTCCGCGCGTGGACTTCCTCCTTCCCCATGCCACATGGGACCACCCGCCGGCCCGACCGCGCGGCACCACGGACTACGCGGACTGGCTGATCGCCTCGTACGAGCGGTGGAACGCGGATGGCCGACCGTTCAGCATCCGCGTGTTCGAGTCGGTAGAGGCTGCGGCGACGGGCGAGCCCGGCTTCACCGAGGCACTCGGGCTCGGCAGTCCCGACCTCCTGGTGATAGAGACGGACGGGGCGATCGAACAGGCCGACTGGCTCAAGACGGTGGCCGAGGGCGCGCCGGAGACCGGCTATCACGTCCTGGTCAACAGCTTCGACGAGGCCGCTCGACACACCGGCTTTCAGGCCCGGAGCCTGGGCCTGGACGGGCTGTCCGCGCAGTGCCGGGCATGCCCGGTGGTGAGCATCTGCGGCGGCGGCCTCTACGGGCACCGGTTCAGAACCGGCACCGGATTCGTCAACCCCTCCGTGTATTGCGCCGACTTGCTCAAACTCATCCAGCACATACAGTCGGCCGCCCCCAAGACACAACGACACTCCGTGCCGCCGGCCGACATCGGCGCGCTCACGGGCGGCGGCGCGCCGGAGTACGCTGCCGTACTGCGTCTGTCGGAAGCACAGTTGGACCTGCGCCGCGCGATGCTGGCCTATCTTCTCCGCGCCGGCATCGGCTCGGAGGACACGTGGCAAGCCTTGCTGGAGTTGGACGGCCCGGATCTGGACGTCGTACTCGCGGACCCCTCGGTCCATTCCTGGGCGGTGGCGGCGTGCTCCGCCGACGCACACGGACAGGCAGTACCTGACACCGAACTCCTCGAAGGGCTGGTTCTCGCGACAGCCGTCCGCGCACGGCGTCGTCTGGAGCTCGCGGTTCGCGTGGACGCCGATGGCGTCGTGCCTCTGCCGTCGGTCGGCCGACTGCGTCTGCTGCCCGCCCGCGGGTCCCTCGCGGTCGGAGACAGAGTCAGGTTGGGCACGAACGGCGGGCGCGTGTGGCGGACCGACGGCGGCATGGCGAGCTGGGAACCCGTGCAACGCCTGTCGAGCGAAGGGTTGGAGGTGAGACTGCAGCGAAACGATTCCCGCACGACGGGCGCCGGCACTCCGGCCGACCTCACGGCGACTTGGCGAAGGTCTCTGGTAGCTGCTTGGGCCGTTCTTGCCCGTCGGCACCCGCACCAAGCCGCCGCGCTGGCGGCCGGGGTGAACACGCTGGTGCTCCTCGACAGCGATCCGTCGGAGGACGCCTCCCGCCCGCCTTTCGGCGCTCTGGCGCTGGCGCCGACCGACACCGAGCAGGACCTCGTCGCGGCCATGCTCCGAGAGTGGCAGTACGCGAAGTTCGCAGCCCTCCGCGACCTGCTCGACCTGGGCGGCACAGGCCAGGAGGCGGCATTGCGACGGGCGTACGCCCGACTGGCCGTGGCCCGAGCATGGCACGCCCGTCGGGGACAGGCTGCCCGGGCCGAGGCGGAACTCTGGGGGAAGCAGACGCTCGCCGCGCTGGACGCCTTCGCCGCCGAGGCCGACGCCCCCACTTCGGCCGGCCTGCGCATGGCAAGGGCCATCAGAACGGCCGCTCACTCGCTGGTGACCGGCCCATGACGACGCCGTACACGGGCCCCGGGCTCGCCGACGACCTACAGGCACTCGGATTGCGGTCGGGCGACATCGTCCTGGTGCATTCCTCGCTGCGCCGCATCGGCCGTACCGAACACGGAGCGGCGACGGTCGTCGAAGGCTTGCGAGCCGTCATCGGCCCTGCGGGCACTGTCGTCGTGCCGACGTTCACGGCGGCCAACTCACTGTCCTCCTCCACCTACCGCAAACAAATCCAGGGCATGACTCAGTCGGAGATCGCCGCGTTCCGGGAATCGATGCCCGGGTTCGACGCGGCCACCACGCCCAGCGATGGCATGGGAGCGGTCGCCGAGTGGGTGCGCCGTACGCCGGGGGCGCGGCGCAGCACTCACCCGCAGACGTCGCTGGCCGCGTCGGGGCCACTGGCCGCTGCCCTGACTCGGGACCACCCGCTCACCTGCCACCTCGGGGAGTCCTCTCCGCTGGGACATCTCTATCGGCTCGACGCCCGGATCTTGTTACTGGGCGTGGGCTTCGAGTCGTGCACAGCATTTCACCTCGGCGAGTACGGATTGCCCGACTCTCCCCTGCGCCGCTACGACTGTGTGGTCGCCCACGGACGACAGGCGGGCGGGGAACCCGGGCGGCAATGGCTGTCGTTCGAAGATGTGGCCTTGGACGACGGGGACTTCGCGCACCTGGGGGCCTGGCTGGAGCGCCGACGTTCGGACACTGGGGCGAGCATCGTGCGGTGCGGTCGGGTCGGCGGAGGAATTGCCCGGCTCCTCCCTATGGCTCATTCGGTGGACTTGGCTGTGGAATGGTTCAAGGAACACCGCACGGCTGGAGGGGGCAGCACAGGTGACCGAATCCCACTTATCCGGCCGCCCGGCTGACAGCCAGGATCTGTACTTTTTCCACAGCTACGCACAGTTACCCGGCGTCGCCGCCGGCCTGCGCGCGCCGGACGAACGGCAGGAGGCATTCCATCAACTGCTGTGCCAGTTCGTCCTGCAACTGACCACGCACGACGGGGAAACCCCGATCGGCTTTCTCGACAAACGCATGCCCCTGGGCGGCGAGTGGGAGAAGCATCTGAAGGAAGCGCTGGCGACCTGCCGGGTCTTCATGCCTGTGTACTCGCCTCGCTATTTCGCCAGCCACTGGTGCGGGATCGAGTTCGACGGCTTCCTCCGACGGCAGACCGAGCACCACCGCAGTGAGCGCTACACCGTCAGCGCGATCGTCCCGGTGCTGTGGACGTCTCCCGGCAGGATCGTGCTGCCCGACGTGGTCCAGCAGTTCCAGTACCACAGCCTCGATCTCGGAGACGACTACCGGCACATGGGGCTGCTGGGCCTGATGGAGGCGGGCAAGTGGCGCGTCTACCGGCGAACCGTGTGGCGGCTCGCCGAGCGGATCGTCGACGTCGCCACGGCAGCTCGGCTCAAATCCTGCGACGTCAAGCTGTTCGACGATCTGAGCAATGTCTTCGTGCCAGGTACTCAGGGGGACTCATGACGGACTCGACTCCTGTCTTCTTCCTCAGCTACGCCCGCACGCCGGGGGCTCACGGGTCCGACGCCGACAAACCCGTCTTCTCCTTCTTCGAGGAGCTGAGGGAGCAAGTGGCCCAGCTGACCGACGTGCCGACGGAGCATGTCGGTTACGTCGACCGTCGGGACGCTGCGTCCGATGGATGGCTCTCGACGCTGGCAGCGAGCTGTGTCTTCGTCCCCCTGTACGCTCCACGTTATTTCACCGACCCCCTCTGCGGCCGCCAGTGGACCGCCTTCAAGCGACGCGTCGGCTCCGACTACGGCCGTGCCGTGGTCCCGGTCTTATGGATCCCTCCCACCCAGGGCACCACTCTGCCGATGGCCGCCCTGGACATCTCCACCCACCTGCCGCACGAGGGCGGGGACGAGGATCAGCACGCACAGGACCGCTACGCCGAGTCGGGCCTCTACCAGCTCATGGAAATGGAGGAGGACGACCAGCGCGGCTACCGCGCGGTCCTGGGACGGCTGGCCCAGCGCATCGCACGGTCGTGGGAGGACACGCCTGCGCGGCCGGTCAGCATCGAGCGACTGACCGATCGGCGCGGTCTGACGGACGCGTTCGCACTCCAACCGTCGAAGCCGACCCTGCGGATCACGGTGGTCGCGCCGACCGCCAGCCGACTCCCGCCGGGGCGTGAGGCAGCCTCCTACGGACCGGACATCGAGTCATGGCGGCCTTATCGCACGGCGCACGGAACGCTGACCCAGCAGGCCTTCGCTCTCGCCCGCAATCTCGGATTCGAGCCGGAGCTGGTCCCGGTCGAGAAGGCCTACGAGAGCATTGCCCACAAAGGCTCCGCGCGAGAACCCGCCAGGCCGATCGCTCCCTCAGTCCTCGTGGTCGACGCATGGGTGCTGGGCGATCTCCGGATCGCGGAGCAGGTGCAGCACATCGTCCGGGCCAACCGGCCCTGGCTGGCGGTGATGGCAGTGCTGGCCGAGGACGACCCACAGACCCAGCGCGACGAGACACGGCTGCAGTCACTGCTGGAGACGACTCTGTCCCGGCACCGGCATCTGCGGGAGATGCCCCACACCGCTCGCGGTACCGCCGCACGAGGCATCCGGAAGGCCGATGCCTTCGCCTGGCTATTCGCCGAGTTGGCGAAAAGCTGCTATTTGCGGTATCTCGATTCCATCCAGGATGTTTCCCCGCGCCCGTCGTCCGACCCGGCGCGGAGTCACGGGGTTCGGAGGCCAACCAGTGACTGACGAGAACGGCGCGGGTGAAGTGGCGGGGATGCTTACTTCAGGTCCGGAGGAAACGACCCGAGGGAAGGTCATCACCTTCTATTCGTACAAGGGCGGCACCGGCCGCACCATGTCCCTCGCCAACACCGCCTGGATCCTGGCATCGGGGGGCAAGCGGGTACTGGTCGTCGACTGGGACCTGGACGCACCCGGCCTCGACCGCTTTCTGCATCCCTTCCTTGACCAGGACCGGTTACGGACCGCGCAAGGCATCATCGACCTCTTCCTGCACTTCAACCAGACGGTGATGGAACAGCGCAGGCAGCCGGAGACACACGCACAGGACGAGTGGGAGACCGCCGAAGCCGCCTGGGTGGCCACACAAGCCCACTTCAATCACTGCGTCATTCCGATCGACTGGGCGTTTTCCAACGGTGGCCGGCTGGACTACGTCTCGCCCGGTACGCAGAACAAGGAGTACCTGTCGGCGTACTCGCAGTTCGACTGGATGCGCTTCCTGGACCACACCTGGCACGGGCCGGTCTTCGTCGAAGCCCTGAAGCAGGAACTGACCCAGAACTACGACTACGTCCTGATCGACAGCCGCACCGGCCTGAGCGACGTCTCCGATGTGTGCACCGTGCTGCTGCCGGACGTCCTGGTCGTCGCCTTCACCCCCAGCAGTCAGGGGATGGACGGTGCACAGGCTGTGGCGCAGAAGATCGACAGCCTCTACGGATATCGGGGGATCCGCATCATCCCGGTCCCCATGCGCGTGGAGGACGCAAACGGCGAGGCCGACCGGCTGGAGGCGGCACGGGAGCAGATGCGGGCGAAGTTTGCCGACATCGTGCGCCGGCACTGCTCCCTGGACGCCCAGGAGTACTGGGGCAAGGTGGAGATTCCCTACCGCCCCTTCTACGCCTACGAGGAACTACTGGCCCCCTTCAGGGACGCCCCCGGCAGCCCTACCTCCATGCTCGCCGCTTGCGAACGGCTGACAGAAGTCATCTCCGGCGGCGACGTCACCGCGTTCCCCCGTTTGGACGACACGGAGCGCAAGCGGGTCCTCGCGCTGTACAAGCGGCCCAGGCCGCTGCAGAACACCGACATCCATGTCAGCTTTGTGCCAGAGGACCGCACCTGGGCCGACTGGATCGAGTTCACGCTCAAGTCCGTGGGTTTCCAGGTGCATCTGTTGTCCAGCAGTACGACCCACCCGTCCGAACGCTCCGCCCCTGATCCGACAGGGAAGTCGGCTACCCGAACTCTCGCCGTCCTGTCCCACGCCTACCGAGACTCCGTGGAAGCACGAGCGGCGTGGGAGACGACCGACGCCGTCGACGGTCTGGGCAATCGGCGCACCCTGGTCACCGTCCGCGTGGACGACGTACGGATGAGCCCTCCCTTCTCCGATCGCGCCGCCGCCGATCTGGCCCGTTGCGGTCCCAATGAGGAGGCGGCGAGGCAAGCGCTGCTGAATGCCGTGGAGGCCCCGACACAGCCGCTGTTCAGCCCGGCCGCCGCGAGCGACAGAGGACCGCGTTTCCCCGGGGCCGAGCCCTTCGTGTTCTCCCTGCCGATCCGCAACCCGTCCTTCACCGGACGCGAGGAGTTGCTCGGGCACGTGCGCGAACGACTGCGGGCCGGTAACGGCACGGTACTTCTGCGCGGCATGGGCGGCGTGGGCAAGACCATGCTGGCCCTGGAGTTCGCCCACCGTTTCAAGAGCGACTACGACGTCGTCTGGCACATCCAGGCCGATCAGCGAAACCTCGCAGTGGAGCAGTTCGCGGGGCTGGCAGGCCATCTGGAGATCTCCGAGCGCAAGAACCCGACGGCGACGGCGGCCGCGGTCAAGGATGCGCTGCGTCTGGGCCGGCCCTACAGCCGCTGGCTGCTGATCCTCGACAACGTCGAGCACGTGAACGATCTGTCCGATCTGCTGGTGAGCAGCAAGGCAGGCCACGTCCTGATCACCAGTCAGCGCTCCGAGGGCTGGGAACGGTACGCGGAGATCGCCGATGTCGGTGTGTTCGAACGCGAGGAGAGTGTGGCGCACCTCAAGCGCCGGCTCACCGAGTGCAGCACCGAGGAGGCCGACGAAGTGGCCTCCGCCCTCGGCGATCTTCCGCTGGCCGTCGAGCACGCGGCCGCCGTGCTCAAGGAGAGCGGCCTTCAGACCCAGGAGTACGTCAAACTCCTCGAGCGCCAGCCCGCCGCCGACACGGCCGGCCTGAGCCCCGACGACCGGCTCCTCGACGTCTCCAAGACCTGGAGCGTGGCCATCGGGCAACTCAACAAGAACTTTCCTCCGGCGGTTCAACTGCTCAAACTGGCCGCCTGGTTCAGCCCGGAGCCGATCTCCATGGATCTGCTGCAAAGCACGCAGATCGCGCAGTCCCTCACCGGTCAGAACAGCACACGTGATCAGGAGTTCCGGCCGCGCGCCTTCGACAGCACGGAAATGATCGCGCGCGCGTTCCAGGAACTGAGTCGACTCTCGCTCGCGACGGTGGACCGCAAGTCACGCAGTCTCCGCGTGCACCGCCTGGTGCAGATGTCCGTGCGCCTGAACATGACGAAGGAAGACCAGGAGGCCACGCGGGACGTCGTCTTCCGCACCTTGGTGGCCGCCCGTCCCGAACAGGACGACCCCGAGGACCACAACACCTGGGAGCGCTACCGCATCATCTGGCCTCACCTGGGAACCTCGTGGGCCCTGGCAGCACCCGACTACGGCATCCGCAAGCTGATCGTGGACCGGGTTCGCCAGTTGCGCCGCCGCGGCGAGCTGAAGCAGGCGTACGACCTGAGCACGCGCGTGCATCAGGGCTGGCGCGAACACAGCGGGCCCGACGAGCGCTGGGTGCTCCACATGGGCTTCCAGATCGCCAACATCCTTCGTGCCCAGGGCAGATACCAAGAGGCCCTGGAGCTGGACACGGACGTACTGCACCGCCAGGAAGCGGCCCTGGACAGCCCGCACGACCTTCACATCCTCATGACGTCCGGCGGTGTGGCTGCCGACCTGCGCGGTCTGGGCCGCTACAGCGAGGCACTGGACCGCGACCGGCTCAACCACGAGCAGTTCCTGGAGTTGTTCGGCGAAGACCATCCGCGCAGCCTCATGGCGGCCAACAATTACGCGGTGTGTCTACGAGTGTTGGGGCAGTACACGGATGCTCTGCGGCTGGACCGCAAGACAATGGAGACTCGAAACAAGATCCTCGGCCCGGAGCATGCCTACACCCGGGCATCAACCATCAGTTACGCCCGCGATCTGCTCGACTGCGGCGACTACGCCGGATCCGAGCTTCCGTTGCGGCGCACCTACGACCAATGCCTCTCCCATCAGCAGTTCGGCGCGTCCGCTCCCACCACCATCAACGCAGGCAAAGCGCTGTCGGGTGCCCTGCACCAGATGGGCCGGGCTCAGGAGGCGGAGGTCCTGACACGCACAGTGCTGTCCAACCTGCCCTCCGAGGAAGGGTCGGCCTCGCCCAACAGGTTGCTGCTCCACCTGGGCCTGGCCGGGATCCTGGGCGCGCAGGGTCGTACCGAAGAGGCCCTTGAGCTGGCCCGCCGGGTCCTGGACGACTGCCGTCGGTTCTTCCAAGACCAACACCCCTACACAGCAGCCTGCTACGCGAACCTGGCCGTGCTGCTCTACACGGCCAACGAGGCGGCTTCCTCCCTGGCACACGCCGAGCAAGCCGCAAGGGTCTTCGCGGCGATCTTCGACGACGACCACCCGTTCACCCTGATGTGCCGGGTGAACCTGGCCAATGCCCAGGCCGCACTGGGGCAGCGCGGACGGGCCCGCGCTACCTACGAGGAGGTACTGGACCGGCTTCGCGATGTCCTCAACGACGACCAGCACCCCGCCCCACTGGTCTGCGCGGCCAACCTCGCGGTGGTATTGAACGAGTTGGGAGAGAGCGAGGCGGCCGAACGGCTGCGCGAGGAGGTGCTGGGCGCGATCACTGCGCGGCTCGGGGCCGATCATCCCCGCGCTCTGGCCCTGCGCGAGTGGAGTCGGTCGGGCTGGGAGTTCGACCCGCACCCGATCTGATCTGCGATGTGCTCGCCGACGTCGGCGAGCACATCGCAGCGAACCACTTTCGCGGACACGGAGGGGCTGCCGAAACCCGCTACACGGCGGCCCCGAACCGCTCGCGAGCACGGTCACGCAGCCAAGCGAGTATTTCCGGTACGGCCGGCAGCGCGGCGAAGTGAGCCGCCCCCGGCTTCAGCACGGCAGTCGCTGAGGGAATGCGTTCGGCTAGCCATCGGAAGTGACCGACGGGCGAGAAGGTGTCGTGCTCACCGTGCCACAGCAGCAGCGGGACTTCGACGATCTTGCCTGGCTCGAAGCCCCAGTCCCGCCGGAAGGACAGCACGTCATCGAGCCACCCGAACGAGGAACGCACCACACTGGTCTCGTAGTTGGCGAGGAGCAGGCCTCGGATCCCACCGTGTCCCACCACAGCCTTGTCTGCCGTGGGCATCTCCGGAGTCAGTAGCCCCAGTAGTGATTCCGGCTTGTCACGAATGGCATCTGCATTGCTGGCAAGGTTGGCCTTGAGCCTTTCCAGGCACTCCTCGGAACCATCGCGGAGAGCCGCCCTGGCGGCCTTGTAGGCGATGACGTTGGACGGGGCCATCCCCTCGAACCAGTCGAGCCCATCTGCATCGGGAGGAGCGATGCTGACCAGCACGGCAGCACTGGCGACCCTGTCCGGAAGCAGCGCCGCACACGCCAACGCGTGCGGTCCGCCGCCGGAACGGCCGAGCACGGAAAACGGCCCGAGATTCAGCTGGTCGGCGATGGCCTCCACGTCCGCGGCGGCGTGACACACAGCGCGGCCTTTTAACCGCTGCGACTCCCCGTACCCCGGCCGGTCATAGGAGATGAGCCGGATGCCCAGCTTGTAGAGAACGCTGGTCCGTGGACGCGGCCCGACCCTGCTGCCCGGAGTGCCATGCAGCAAGAACACCGGGTGGCCCTTCGGGTCCCCCGACGTCTCGAAGAAGAGCAGCCTCTTGCCGTCGCCGCTCTTGACACTTCCCAACACCAGGTGTGCCTCCCGTCGCCAGCGCCGCGGCCGCCCGGAGCAGGACCCAGAGAATCAGCATCCCGCCCGTCAGAGCGCCAGTCGACACACAAACCAGCCGTCATTCGCGACGGACCAAGGGTTTTTCGAAAGACGCAATGTCATGGGGTGACGGTTGCGCGTCCCGAAGGGCCGCTCGCACCGACCAAACGGTAGAGGATTCCCACCCTCCGGCAGGTCATTCCAGCCACACCGATAGCCATTCGGCGCAAAATACATGTTTGGTTTGACACTTCAGTGATCACACCGCCGCACGGCGGCGATCATGCAGACCGAGGGCAGTACCCACATGATGGGGTCCCCCGACACGGCTCGCATCCTGACGTCGGCCGATACCGATCCGTCCGCAAGGAAGGGCCGACATCCCGGCCGGGATCATGCACACGCCCATCACGAAGCTCGGCAACCCCCTGCAACATCCATGGGCGAAATCCAGCCGAACCGGCCACCCTCGACCTCGCTCACCACCGGCCCGCCTCCGCCGCCCACCGCCCCCTCTCGGCCCCCGCCTACCCCCGGGTAGAGTGTCGCCGTCGTCATCACACCCGTACGTGGGAAAGCCGGTGCAAATCCGGCGCTGACCCGCAACCGTGAACCGGTCGTCGTCGAAGGCCGGTGAGCCGGATCGCCGCGTACGGGAAGTGACCGGCTCACGTGCCCCGGCAGTCCGCCGGAGTGCGGCACCGTCGAGGTATACGGAGCCGAGCCGCCGGGGGTCTCCCCTGTGCTGCCCGGTCCCCCTAGGGAAGGGCACCCGCCGATCATGAACGTCCGTCACAGCGCCGCGGTCCTGGCCGCCGCCGTCGTGATCGGCGCGGCCGCGCCGGCCATAGCCGCCGACTCCTCCCCCTCCGCCTCGCCGAAGCCGGCGTACCCCGCCGAGCTGTACGGCACCACCGACCCCACCTACGACGGTGTCTGGCGGCAGTCCCTCGCGATGCTCGCTCAGGACACCGTCGGGGTGAAGCCGGCCCCGAAGGCCGTGGACTGGCTGCTTGGGCAGCAGTGCGCGAACGGGGCCTTCGCGCCCTACCGTGCCGACGCCTCCGCCGACTGCGATGCCAAGACCCTCGTCGACACCAACAACACGGCCGCCGCCGTCCAGGCGCTCGTCGCCCTCGGCGGGCACGACGCCGCCACCTCCAAGGCCGTGACCTGGCTGAAGTCCGTCCAGAACAAGGACGGCGGCTGGGGGTACATGCCGGGCGGGGCCAGCGACACCAACTCCACGTCCGTGGTGATCGGTGGACTCGCCGCCGCCGGTGAGAAGCCTGCGTATGTCCGCAAGGACGGGCAGTCGGCGTACGACGCACTCAAGCAGCTCGCCCTGTCGTGCAAGGACGACGACGGCGGCGCCTTCGCCTTCCAGCCCGACAAGAAGGGCAAGCTGCTCGCCAACGCCGACGCCACCGCGGCCGGTGTCCTCGGCTCGCTCGGCAAGGGCCTCGTCGTGAGCCCCGGCAAGGAGACGCCCACTGCGGACTGCACCGACGGCGGCTACCCGTCCTCGCTTCAGGCCGCCGTCAACGGCGCCGCCTACCTCACCGACGCCCTCGCCAAGGACGGCCACCTCACTTCCGCCCTCCCCGGCGCCGAGGACCAGCCCGACTACGGCAACACCGCCGACGCGGTCGTCGCACTGGCCGCCCTCTCCGGTGCCGACGCCGCCGAGAAGCCGCTGCGCTGGCTGGAGCAGAACTCCGCGAAGTGGGCGAAGCAGAGCGGCCCGGCCGCCTACGCCCAGCTGATCCTCGCCGCCCACGCCACCGGCACCGACCCCCGCGACTTCGGCGGCGCCGACCTGGTCAAGCAGCTCAACGCCACCGGCCCCGCACCGCAGGCCGCGGCAAAGGCCACAAACGAGGAGAAGACCAAGGACGACAGTCCCTTCGGTGTCTGGTGGTACGTCGGCATCTTCCTCGTCGTCGGCGTCGGCATCGGCTTCCTGCTGAGCGGCCGCAAGAAGGGCCCCCAGGCGTGATCCGCCGCGTGCTCGCCCCGCTCCTGGCCGCGCTGGTCCTGCTGACCGGCGCGGCCCAGGCCGCTCAGGCGGCCGGCTACCGCTACTGGTCCTTCTGGGAGCGGCAGGGCGACACCTGGATCTACGCCACCCAGGGCCCCTCCCTCGCCCGCCCCTCCGACGGTGACGTCCAGGGCTTCCGGTTCGCGGTGAGCGAGGACTCGAAGGACGCGACGCAGCCCAGGGGCGCGGCCGAGTTCGCGGTGATCTGCGCCAGGACGCCCGCCGAGGACGGCAGGAAGCGGGTCGCCCTGGTCATCGACTTCGGTACGGCGGCCGACGCCCCGTCCGGCGAGACGCCCCCTGCCCGCCGTACGGCCTGTGCCCGGGTGGCTCCCGACGCGACCACGGCCGAGGCCCTCGCGGCCGTCGCCAAGCCCCTGCGCTACGACAGCAACGCCCTGTTGTGCGCGATCACCGGGTATCCGCAGAAGGGCTGCGGCGATCAGGTGTCGGGCGGCGGCGGGGAGACCGGGAAACCGACTGCGGCCGGACGGACCGCCACCGCGGCCGAGGACGACTCGGACGGCGGGCTCTCGCTGGGCCTGGTCGCGGGCGTCGCCGTGGTGGTGGTGCTCGGGGCTGCGGCGGTCTGGCAGGCACGGCGGCGCGGGGATGCCTGAGCGCGCCGCCGGCTCTGACGATGTGCGCCGCCTCGGGACGGGGACGGGAGGTTGGTCGTCCGCGGCGCCATCGTGGCTGGTCGCGCCCGCGCGGCGGAGCCGCACATGTCACGGCCCCGCGCCCCTTCGGGACGCTGCCGCCCCTCCCCTGCACCCCGGCGCCTGGTGGCTCTGGGCCCTCGCCCTCGGTACCGCCGCCACCCGCACCACCAACCCGCTCCTCCTCGCCCTCCTCATCGCGACCTCCGCGTACGTCGTGGCGGCCTGCCGCCCGAACGCCCCCTGGGCCCGCTCCTACTCCGTCTTCTTCAAGCTGGCCCTGGCCGTCCTCTTCATCCGGCTCGTCTTCGCCGTGCTCCTCGGCTCCCCGCTCCCCGGCACCCACGTGATCGTCACGCTCCCCGAGATCCCCCTCCCCGACTGGGCGCAGGGGATCCGGCTGGGCGGCAAGGTCACCGTCGAGACCGTCCTCATCGCCTTCTACGACGGCCTGCGCCTCGCGACGCTCCTCATCTGCGTGGGCGCGGCGAACTCCCTCGCCAACCCCACCCGCCTGCTCAAGTCCCTGCCCGGCGCGCTGTACGAGATCGGCGTGGCGGTCGTCGTCGCCCTCACCTACGCCCCCAATCTCATCGCCGACGTCCAGCGGCTGCGCGCCGCCCGCCGGCTGCGCGGCCGGCCCGACACCGGCGTCCGCGGCCTCCTCCAAGTGGCGCTCCCGGTCCTGGAGGGCGCGTTGGAGCGGTCGGTCGCCCTCGCCGCCGCGATGGACGCGCGCGGCTACGGCCGTACCGCCGACGTCCCGCGCCGCGTCCGCCGTACGACCACCGCGCTCACCCTCGGCGGCCTGCTGGGCGTCTGCGCCGGGACGTACGGGCTGCTCACCGCCGACGGCGGCACCTACGGTCTCCCGGTCCTCCTCGCCGGAGTCGTCGCCGCCCTCGCGGGCCTGCGCCTGGGCAGTCGGCGTTCCCCGCGCACCCGTTACCGCCCCGACCGCTGGGACGCCCGCGCCTGGCTGGTCGCAGGTTCCGGCGCGGCGGTCGCCGCCCTGCTGACCCTGGCCGCGGACCGCGCCCCTCAAGCCCTCAACCCCGGCGTAATCCCCCTCGTCGCCCCCACCCTCCCCCTGTGGCCCGCGGCGGCAGTCCTCCTCGGCCTCCTCCCGGCCTTCATCAGCCCCACAGCTCGCACTCCCGCCGCCCCCAAGGAGCCGTCGTGATCCGCTTCGAGAACGTCTCCGTGACGTACGACGGTGCCGCCGAACCCACCGTCCAGGGCGTCGACTTCGAGGTCCCGGAGGGCGAACTGGTGCTGCTGGCAGGCCCGTCCGGCGTCGGCAAGTCCACCGTGCTCGGCGCGGTGAGCGGGCTCGTGCCGCACTTCACCGGCGGCACTCTGCGCGGCCGCGTCACGGTGGCCGGCCGGGACACCCGTACGCACAAGCCCCGCGAACTCGCCGACGTGGTCGGCACGGTGGGCCAGGACCCCCTGTCCCACTTCGTCACGGACACGGTCGAGGACGAGCTCGCCTACGGCATGGAGTCGCTCGGCCTGGCCCCGGCCGTGATGCGCCGCCGCGTCGAGGAGACCCTCGACCTGCTGGGCCTCGCCGATCTGCGCGACCGTTCCATCGCCACCCTCTCCGGCGGCCAGCAGCAG
The DNA here is from genome assembly GCF_045039535.1 of Streptomyces sp. NBC_01092. Classification (NCBI taxonomy): domain Bacteria; kingdom Bacillati; phylum Actinomycetota; class Actinomycetes; order Kitasatosporales; family Streptomycetaceae; genus Streptomyces; species Streptomyces sp. NBC_01092. The sequence continues at coordinate 3,366,862 of NZ_CP108659.1, forward strand.
CGCGTCGCGATCGGCTCGGTCCTCACCCCGCACCCGAGCGTCCTGGTCCTGGACGAGCCGACCTCGGCCCTGGACCCGGCCGCCGCGGAAGAGGTCCTCGCGGTCCTCCAACGCCTGGTCCACGACCTCGGCACGACGGTCCTGATGGCCGAGCACCGCCTGGAACGGGTGATCCAGTACGCCGACCGGATCGCCCTGATGCCCTCCCCCGGCCAGGCCCCGCTCCTGGGCACCCCGGCGGAGATCATGGCCGTCTCCCCGGTCTACCCACCGGTCGTCGCCCTGGGCCGCCTGGCCGGCTGGAGCCCGCTCCCCCTGACGGTCAGAGACGCCCGCAGAAGAGCGTCCGACCTGCGCGAACAGCTCGAGAACCGCACCACCGCAGCCCCTCAAGGGCCGGCCGGCCCACGGCAACAGCTCGACGAACAGGACAGCATCGCCGCTCAGGGGCGCGGGGAACTGCGCGACCAGCCACAACCGACGCGCAGCAGCCGGCAGCCCGCACCACCCACCCCGTCGGGCGTCCCCACCCCCCACCGCTGGTTCCGCCGCAAACAGACCCCCACCGCCCCGGCATCTCCCCATGCCGCCGAAGTACAGGCCCTCTCCGTAACCCGCGACCAGATCCGCGCCCTGCGCCACATCGACCTCACCGTCACCCCCGGCGAGACCGTCGCCCTCATGGGCCGCAACGGCGCCGGCAAATCCACCCTGCTCAACACCCTGGTCGGCCTGGTGGAACCCACCACCGGCTCGGTAGCCGTAGGCGGCACCGTCCCCCACCGCACCCCACCCCGAGACCTCGTCCGCCGAGTCGGACTCGTCCCGCAGGAACCCCGCGACCTCCTCTACGCCGACACGGTCGCTGCCGAGTGCACGGCCGCCGACGCCGACGCCGGCGCCGAACCCGGCACCTGCCGCGCCCTCGTCTCGGAGCTCCTCCCGGGCATCGCCGACGACACCCACCCCCGCGACCTCTCCGAGGGCCAGCGGCTGACGCTCGCCCTGGCTGTCGTCCTGACCGCCCGCCCTCCGCTGCTTCTCCTCGACGAGCCGACCCGCGGCCTGGACTACGCGGCGAAGGAACGCCTCGTAGCCCTGGTGCGCGATCTGGCCGACCGCGGCCACGCGATCGTGCTGGCCACCCATGACGTGGAGCTCGCCGCCGAGCTCGCCGACCGGGTCGTCCTGCTGGCCGAGGGCGAGGTGATCGCCGACGGCTCGACCGCGGACGTCGTCGTCTCCTCCCCCTCCTTCGCGCCGCAGGTCACCAAGATCCTCGCCCCGCAGGAGTGGCTCACGGTCACACAGGTGCGAAAGGCCCTGGCATGAGCGTTTCGAAAAGCCCGCGCCGAACACCCCGACCCGTCGACCTCGGCCCCCGCTCCATCGCCGCCCTCGCCCTCGTCAGCGCCGTAGGGATCGCCGCCCTGATGTGGCCCTTCCTCGCCCCGCCCGAGTCGGCCGTCATCGCGCACAGCGAGGACGCCCCCTGGTTCTTCGCCTGCCTGCTGGTGCTGCTCGTCGCGGTCGTCGGGGCGACGATCTCCGAGTCGGGGCTCGGTCCGAAGGCGGTCGCGATGCTCGGGGTGCTGGCCGCGACGGGCGCTGCGCTGCGGCCGATCGGCGCAGGCACCGCCGGTCTGGAGCCGATGTTCTTCCTCATGGTGCTGAGCGGCCGCGTCCTCGGCCCCGGCTTCGGGTTCGTGCTCGGCTCGGTCACGATGTTCGCGTCGGCGCTGCTCACCGGCGGGGTGGGCCCGTGGATGCCGTTCCAGATGCTCGCGATGGGCTGGTTCACCATGGGGGCCGGGCTGCTCCCTGACCGCGACCGGCTGCGTGGCCGGGGCGAACTCCTGCTCCTGAGCGCTTACGGCTTCCCGGCGGCCTTCGCCTACGGCGTCGTCACGAATCTGGCGGGCTGGACCTTCATGAAGGGGCAGGCCTCGTCCATCGCCTTCTCCGCGGACGCCCCCGTGTCCGTAAACCTGGCCCGCTTCGTCGCGTACTGCCTGGCCACCTCCCTGGGCTGGGACCTGGGCCGGGCCGTCACCACCGTCGTACTGACCCTGTTGCTCGGCCCGGTGATCCTCCGGGCCCTGCGCCGGGCCACTCGGCGGGCCGCTTTCGAGAGCCCCGTCACGTTCGACGCACCCGCACGGTGAGGGCCCACGCGCGGACCGTCACTCGCACGGTGAAGCACCCCACATGACCCACGTCACCTACGATCCACCCTAGTCGGACAAATCGGATGTCATGCACGCGTCCGCACCGCTCCTGACCTGCGAATAGAGAGCCACGTCACACGAGCCCCCCGCACCCCTCATACGACCACAACTAGCAAAAGCACTCATTGCGGACACCTTCCCGGGCTGTTTCTCTGGATGACGTCGCACGGCGCCGACGAGCCCACAGGGCCTCGGCGCCGACGCATGCCACCGCCTCGCATCGCGTGGTTCCGGCTTGCCCGCGACGCCCTGTCCCCGAAGAAAGGCTCCCCGTGTCCGCTGTTTCTCTCTTCCGCCGCACCTCCGCCCCGAAGAAGACCCTCGCCGGTGTCGTGCTGGCCGCCGCCACCGCCGGCACGCTGTTCGCCGCCGCGCCCTCGCAGGCCGCGACGACCGGGTCCTCCTCGGCGCAGACGGTCGCGAAGAAGATGATCTCGGACTCGGCCCAGTACCAGTGCTTCTCGAAGATCGTCGACCACGAGAGCGACTGGAACGTCAACGCCACCAACGCCTCGTCCGGCGCCTACGGCCTGGTCCAGGCCCTGCCGGGCAACAAGATGGCCTCCGCCGGCTCCGACTGGAAGACCAACCCGGCCACCCAGATCGAGTGGGGCCTGGACTACATGAAGGACCGCTACGGCAGCCCGTGTGGCGCCTGGGGCTTCTGGCAGTCCAACGGCTGGTACTGAGCCGAGCAGCCGACCTGAACCGAAGGCGGCGACCCCCGATCCCCGGGGTCGCCGCCTTCACTCATGAGGTCAGCCGATCCCTCACACCTGGTCGATCACCCAGCGGGACGCCGTCCCGATGGTGGGCTGGAAGACGACCTGGGCCCCGACCGTCCCGTTCGCGTCCAGGTACTTGCCGCTCTCGTTGTGCTTGATGGACTTCGCGGTGCCGGACGTGGTCGTCCACTTCTGGTACGCGCCACCGTTGCACGGGAACGTGTAGACATCCGCGCCGTTCCCGTCGAGGCAGTGGCCCGATGCCGGGTTCCTGAAGACGCCGCCGGCGATCTGCCACACCTGCTTCGCGCTGCGGTCACACCGGCCGAGGACAAGGTTTCCCTTGCCTCCCGAGATGTTCACCTGGAGGCAGGAGTTGCTGCTGTTGCCGTTGATCACCTGGTAGTTCACCGGCGCCGCCTGCGCCGAGGTCGCGCCGCCGACCAGCAGCGTCGAGCCGAATGCGATCGCCGCGCCCGCACCGGCGAGTCGAGTGAGGCTCCCCTTGAATTCCATGATTGATCCCCTCGTTTTCAGGACGACGCTCGTGTTCGTCACCGGAAGTGCTCCGGAAGTGCTGTGGCATCTGTGCCGCCGTATACGTTGAGGGGTAGCGCCGCTCGGGTACGGCAGTCTCGGAGGAGTCCGGATCCGCTGGGCTCCCCCGCTGGTCGAGCTACGTTTTTGGACTCCGAAGTCCGGACGACTCCGGAGAGCTGGACGGGGGAAAGCGGCGTACATGAGGGGACCGGGCTCACCGCAGAGCTGGTTTGTCGACCGGTTGCAGCGCTTGCGCACGTCTTCGGGGTCACCCACCCAGGCGCAACTGCTGGCCTACGACGAGACCAAGGTCCTCACTCGCTCGTCGCTGTCGGACCTGCTGGCGGGCAAATTCACCAAGCCGCCCCCGTGGGAGCGGATCGCGGCCTACGTGACCGCCTGCGTCCGCGCCGCGCACGCCGGCCGGATCGACCTCTCCCCCGAGGAAGAGCTCGCGCGACTGCGGGGCGACCATGCCACGCTCACCGACCTGTTCGAGACCGCCGTCAGGGAGGTCCGCGCACCGGCGGCGCGTCGCTCGGGCTCGCGGCCCCGTCCGGCGACCTATCGGCTGCCGCCGCGCAACACCAACTTCACCGGCCGCGACGCCGCATTGCGGGAGTTACGGCGGCGTCTCACCTCGGGCGATGACGGCGCGATGCAGGTCGTGCACGGGCTGGGTGGTGTCGGCAAGACGCAGCTTGCGGTCGAGTACGCCTACGTCTACCGGTCGGAATACCGGTTCGTGGCGTTCGTGGACGCCGAGGATCCCGATCTGGTGGTGTCGCAGTTCGCGTCGCTGGCCAGGGAACTGGGACTGGCGGAGGTGAGCTCCGATCAGGTCGTCCCGAGGGTGTACGGCAAGTTGCTGGAGCACGGGCCCTGGCTGATCATCTTCGACAACGGGGAGAGACCTGGCCCGCTCTTGGACGCGCTGCCGTCGGGTGACCTGGGGAGCAACGGCCACGTCATCGTCACCACCAGGCTGCGCGGCTGGTCGAGCAGAGCCGGCGTCATCGACCTGGAGGTGTTCACCAGGCCGGAGGCGGTGGAGCTGCTGGCCCGGCGGGTGTACGGCATGACCACCGTGGTGGCGGACCGGATCGCCGAGCACCTGGGGGACCTGCCGCTGGCGCTGGAGCAGGCGGCCGGGTACATGGACTACAACCAGACTGCGCCCGAGGACTACCTGGCTCTGCTGACGTCGCGGCTGGAGGACATGATCGCCCTGGGCGAGCCCCCGGACCGGCCGGCGGTGGTGGTTGCGACCCTGTGGCAGCTCAGCGTGCGAAAGCTGGAGATCGCGCAGCCGCAAGCGATGAGGCTGCTGGAGCTGTGTGCCCTGCTGGCGCCGGAGCCGATCCCGCTGGGCCTGTTCCGCGGCAGCGCGGAAACACTGGTCGCGGCCGCGGCCGACCCGGTGGCGTGGGACACGACGGTCGGTGCTCTGGCCGGCCTCGGGCTTGCGAGGCGCGGGGCCTCCTCCCTGGTGCTGCACCGGCTGATGCAGGCCGCCATCCGCGCCGCGATGCCGGACGACGTGCGCACCGAGGCCCGGGTGCGACTGTGCCGGGCGATGCTCGCGGCCGTGCCGCACGACATCCACGGTGACCCGGATGCACGCTCGCGCTGGCAGGAACTCCTCCCGCACGCGCTCGTGTTGACCAAGGACGACGAGCCGCCGGCCGAGTGCGCCGCGGAGACGGCGACGCTGCTGAGGCTGGCGTCGGCGTTCCTCCTCTCGATCGGCGACCACTCGGTGGCGCTGCCCCTGTGTGAGCGTGCCTTCGCGATCGACGAATCGCTCGAACAGAGGGACGCGGAAATCGGCTTCGACCTGATCACCTTGGCGCAGATCCACCGTGACCGCGGCGCGCCGGAGCGAGCGCGTCCGATGGCGGAACGTGCTCTGAGCCTGCACGAGTCCTGTCTGCCGGCGGACAGTCCCGCCATCGCGACGGACCTGGCCACCCTGGCGCGAATCCGACAACTTCTCGGTGATCAGAAGGCGGCGGTGCCCTTGGCCGAGCGGGCGCTGCGGATCGACGAGGCGGCGTACGGGCCGGACGACCCGTACGTGAGCTTCGACTTGATCGCACTGGCGAGTGTCCACCTCGACCTGGACGACCACGCCGTGGCCGTGCCACTCATCTCTCGGGCGCTACGGATCCGCGAGGCCAGTTACGCGCCGGACCACCTGTACATCGGGTACGCCCTGCTGCTCAAGGCCCGAGCCGTGGCCGCGTTGAACGACCCGACCGCGGCGAACCTCGCACGCCGGGGCGCGCTGATCCTGAACACCCGGCTGGGCAGCACCCACCCCAAAACCGAAAATGCCTTCGCTCTGACCAACGAGCTCGCGCTCACCCGTTTGACTCCCGAGATCATTTAATTCGCCGGACCGAACCGGAGGCAGTTGGAAGATTCCAGTCCGTTTCTCGCATGCCGAGAGTCCGGGAATTGACGCTAACCTGAGATGAGCTACCAGACGGGGGCGCATCGGTGAGCTCTCCGTCCGGCGGTCCAGCCCGAAGTCCGGCCTCCCAGCGGAGATGTGATGAACAGTCCACTCACGGTAGTGGTCACCGGTGCGGCGACCCCGGGAATCGGCGAGGCGGTCACCCGTCGCCTGCTCAGGGATGGCTATCGAGTGATCGGCACCTACGGGAAACAGGACAGCCGAAGCGCCGAACGGCTGCGCAAGGACCTGCGGGAGCTGGAGTGGGACTGCAAACTGATCCCCGTCGATCTGAGTGACCGAAGTGCTCTGGACGACTTCGTGAACGACCTCCACGAGGAGGCGTGCAGCGAGAAGTGGAACATCCACGCACTGGTCAACACCGAGTATTACTTCACTCGTGAGGATCCCGACAAGTTCGATCACGAGGAGTGGGACCGGAGCATGGCCGTCAATCTGACGGCACCCAACTTTCTTGTGCGGGAACTGGGTCTGAAGCTCGCGGATCAAGGCGCGATCGTGACGGTGACGAGCACCGAGGCTTTCGTCGGTTCGTATGGTGCTTCCGCCTACGCCGCATCGAAGGCCGCCATTCACAATCTGACCAAATCCTGGGCCAATACGATGCCCCGGGACATCAGAGCCAACGCGGTAGCCGCAGGGTGGATCGATGGGGCCCTGGACGAACAGGTAAACGACAAATCGAGCGAAGTCACCCCCCTGCGTCGTCCGGGTAAACCGGACGAGGTGGCCGCTGCGGTCGCCTTCCTTCTTTCCGAACAGGCAAGTTTTGTGAACGGCACCGTGCTGACGGTGGACGGCGGCTACACAGGCACCGACACCGTGTCGAAATTCGAGTATGAGCTGATGCGCAAGCCGTAGACCGATCGGGGCACATGGGGGTGGGGTGGCGGAAAACGTCAGTGCTCAGGGCCTTTCGGACGAGGGTGCGGAGCTGATCCATGCCCTGCTCGACCAGGTCCCGGTGAGCTTCTGGATGTCCCGCGGTCGAGACGGTGATTACGAGATCGTCCTCTGGAATGCCGCAGCCGGCCGTATCTACGGCTACAGCAAAGAAGAAGCGATCGGCACCAGCTTTCTCGACCTGTTCGTGGACGAACCTCAGAAGGACCAGGCCCGGGAAGACGCGGATCGCATCATCGCCGGCGTCCCCCTCGTCGTTCCGGCCGTGAACTGCATCGCGATCGACCGGGACAGGCAGGGCAACCCCGTCGCCCTGCTGACCAACGCCTTCCGGGTGGAGTTCCTGGGTGAGCTGTTCCAGGCCGAACTCGCCGTGGACCTCACTCCAAGCAGGTTCCTGCAGCACACCGATGCCTACTACCGGGCCAAGCGTGAGGGCCCCAACCACGCTCCGCTGCGTACCCTCGACGCATTCCTGGACCACATCACCGAACTGAACTCTCGCCAGCTGGCCCTCTGGGGCCGTACTTTCGCACACGAGATCCGCAGCGAACTGGTTCCCCTGCGCCAGGCGTTGTGGCAACTGGCGTCGGACAATCCGGCTCTGTCGGAGACGGACGAGTTCCGGGACATCGAGCGGTCGGTGAGAAGCCTGCGCCTGCTGTCGGACAACTTCCTGTCGTTCCAGGCAAGTTTCCAGCCGGACCTACGGACAGGCAGGACACAGGACTTCGCCCGTCGTGGCGGCTTCGATCTCCTCCGCACCGTGCGCGAGGTCATTTCTGAGTTCGCCTACTCCGCGACACAGCTCGACACGGACATAGCCCTACTGCCCGGGGATGCGAGTCTGCTGACACGCACAAGGCTGCTCGGCACCCGTGAAGCCTTCACCAACACCCTGCGCAATGTCCTGAGTAACAGTGTCAAGCACTACGACAGTTCGGGCACGGCCGACGACATGCGCATCACCGTCTCCCTGACACGCGGCAGGAGCTTCACGGAGATCACTGTCCGAAACCCCGGCCAGATTCCGCAATCCCAGCTCGACCACGGCTTTGAGCCGTTCTACAAGGACGCGCAGAACCCGTCGGAGGGCATGCACCTCGGGCTGTCCATCGCACACCAGTGGACCGAGGAGGTCGGCGGAAGGATCTCCATCGCCAACGAGGCCGACCAGGTTCTTGTCAGCATCATGTGGCCATGCGACTCCCATGGAGACGCGTAGATGTCGACACCGCAGACTCCACTGGCCGGAAAGACCGTCGCCTTCATCGACGACAGGTACGACATCAACCGGTACTTCTTCGCCGCCATCAGACGGGCCGGGGCACACCTGCGCCACTGCAACTCGCTGCGCCAGGCGTGTGTCCTGTTCGAGTCGCGCTCCGAAATCGATGCGGCGGTGCTCGACCTGCACATGAGCCTTCCCGAGCCGGTGCCCGAGGCTCTGGACACCTATGCCGCCATCTTCCGCGGAAATCACGCCGGTTACCGACTGGGCGTACAAGATCTCAATGCCGGCCAGGTACTGGGCATGTACCTCAGCGCCCAGAACGGCTCCCGCCGAATACCCTTCATCTATCTGTCGGCGGTAGCGGACTCGTTCGTCGCCATGGATGAGGCCCGCCCATGGGAAGGTCGACCCGCGTTCGACAAGTACGAGACAAGTCCACAGCAACTCGTCGCCGTACTCGAGGAGATGCTGCGTGCCGATCCTTGACGCATCGGCCACTGCCCGGGCGGCCGAACCGGCCTATGACTTCGTCTGGCTCGGGGAGAGCGAGGCCTGGTACACATTCCTCTGGCTGGCGTCGCTGGTTGTCACGGCTGTGCTGTGGAGATCCACGCGTGAACGCCTCGTGCCCCGGATTCTCCTGACGGTCTGCGGAACCTTCGGAGTCACGCTCGCCGCGCCGGCCCTGTACGGCATGGTCGTCAGGTTCACTGAATCGAAAGCCGGCGCGTCTGACCTTTCCATGGCCATTTTCAGCGTGGTGGCCACCCTGATCTCCGGGTACTCCCTCTATGTCGTCACTGTGGTGGATCGTAAGCGGGACGAGGTCGAGCAAAGCATCCGTGACGTGAACAGACTGATCGACGAGCTGAGCGCCCAGAACAGCGAACAGCAGCAGGACCTGGAGAACACTCGCCGACAGCTGGCCCTGCAGGACCTGCGCATCGCGCTCTTCCTCGCCGTGACCGACGAGATCGAAACTCTCGATGAGGACGGGGCCGCTCAGTCACGCAACCGGGCCATGACCCTGCGGCTCGTGCAACGGCTCCTGGCCCGGCACAACTTCTCCGAGATCGTCTTCGACCTGCGGGAACTGACGTCCGTCCTGCACCGCCGTCCCACCATGGTCTCGCCCGAGGTGAAGGCCCGGATCCGCTCCTACCTCGACCTCCTGATCCAATGCTCGGCGGCGACGGACGCCGAGCATGTTCCCTCCATCCGAGAACTGTCCGGTCGGCTGAACCGCCCGGACGAAACCCGTCAGCCCACGACGGGACTGCCGTAGAGGTAATCGTCGAGATCCTCCGGGCGCGTGGATTCCGGGCATTCCTCGGTGTAGTAGTTCATGGCTACGACGATTCGCGTGGCGCCACCCGTCACAGCACGCACATAATGCGGATTCGACCTGCCGTCGAAGAAGACTAGATGGCCCTTCTGCGGATAGATCACCGAGCAGTCTCGGTCCACTTCGGCCACGCTCCGCGACCGCACATCATTCGCGATGGCCAACTCACCGCCGGTTTCGGGCCGGTGGCTGGTCGCGTAGAGCAAGCACGCGATCGGATTGGTATCGACATGGCATTCGCTCCTGTCGCCACCCGGATCCTGAACGTTGAGGACGACTGCGTAGCGGCGATCCGTCGCCGCGATCACTGTACGCCGGGCAAAGTATTCCCCCAGCTCCCTGAACCAGCCGCGATAGAGGTCGACAATCCAGGGAAGCTCCTCCCACATCACGGCGCCCCGGACCGTGCTCGTCCGCAATGCTGGGGTTCCGTTCTGTTCCCGAGAGGTGGAATGCGGAGGCGTGAGGATCCTGTCTTTCTGATGCTTACGAACGACCTCCGCGAAGTCGGTGTCCCAGTGGACGGGAAGCTGCGAGGTCACATCGAAAGTCGTCCACCCGAACATGTCCCCCACCCTTCATGACCGCCGTATCTCCCCTACGGCCGCATGTTCAGGGTAGCCGGGCAACGTGGATGAAGTTCCCGTTCTCGGCGCGGTTGTCACGTATTTTCCGATGCAGAGTGCGTCGCGGGGGAGGCAGGAACGGGGCGTAGGGACAAGGGGTGCTCCTGCCTCCCTCGGGACGGGTCAGCCGGTGCTGACCCGGAGTTCCTTCACGCCGTTGATCCACGCGGAGCGCAGCCGGCGCGGGTCGCCGACCAGGCTCAGGTCCGGCATCGCGTCGGCCACCGCGTTGAAGATCAGGTCGATCTCCAGCACCGCCAGGGACTTGCCCAGGCAGTAGTGGGGGCCTCCGCCGCCGAAGCCGAGGTGGGGGTTGGGGTCACGGGTGATGTCGAAGGTGTCCGGATTCTCGAAGACCTCGGGATCGTGATTCGCCGAGGCATAGAAGATGCCTACCCGGTCTCCCTTGTTTATGCGCTTTCCGCCCAACTCCGTGTCCTGAGTGGCCGTGCGCTGGAAGGAGACCACCGGCGTCGCCCAGCGGACGATCTCCTCCGCGGCCGTCCCGGGGCGCTCCCTCTTGTACAGCTCCCACTGTTCGGGATGGGTGAGGAAGGCGTGCATGCCGTGGGTGATGGCGTTGCGGGTCGTCTCATTGCCGGCCACGGCCAGCATCAGTACGAAGAAGCCGAACTCGTCCGAGCCCAGGTTGCCTTCGTCCTCGGCCGCCACCAGCGTGCTGACGATGTCCTTCGCCGGGCACGCCTTTCGGTCGGCGGCCATGTTCATCGCGTAGGCGATGAGCTCGGTGGCCGACTCGGCGCCGACCTCCTCGGTGATGGCGTACTCGGGGTCGTCGTACGAGATCATCTTGTTGGACCAGTCGAAGATCTTGGCCCGGTCGTCCTGCGGGATGCCGATGAGCTCGGCGATGGCCTGGAGGGGCAGTTCGCAGGCGACCTCGGTCACGAAGTCGAAGGGGCCGGAGTGTTCCCGGGCGTTCGCGGCGATGTTGCGCGCCCGCGTCCGCAGGCGTTCCTCCAGGGCGCGGATGGCGCGTGGGGTGAACACACGCTGGACGATCTGGCGGACCCGGGTGTGCTCGGGCGGGTCCATGTTCAACAGAATCAGCCGTTGCGCGTCGATGGCGTCGCGCTCGATGTGTTCGTTGAAGCGGATGATCGCGGTGTTGAGGGTGGACGAGAACAACTCCGGGTGCGTCGACACGTACTTGACGTCCGCGTGCCGGGTCACCGCCCAGTAGCCCTCGTCCTGGAATCCGGCCACGTTGGCCGGCTGCGGGATCCAGCGGACCGGTTCGGCCAGGCGCAGCTCGGCGAACTCCGGGAGGGGTACGCGGTGGTGCAGCACATCGGGGTCGGTGAAGTCGAACCCGTCGGGAAGCGCTGGACAGGACATCGGCAGCTCCAGCCGTCTGACGGACCATCAGAACAGGGTTGCCGCGAAGGTAGTAACGGGTTCTACAAGTCGCAAGAGGCGCGGCACCCCCAATCCCGTGCGGAATTCGTGCAGATCTCCGCAGATCAAGACTCCGGAACGTGCACGACCCTTGCGGTGACGGAGGTCACGTCAGCAGACTGCGAAGGGAACTAGAACACGTACTAGTTCTGGCGGAAAGCCAGGAGAGCCGAGAGGACCCCGCACCCATGGCTGCCGAACCCGTGATCGTCGAAGCAGTGCGTACCCCCATCGGCAAGCGCGGCGGCGCGCTCGCCAACCTCCACCCCGCCTATCTCCTGGGCGAGACCTACCGTGAGCTCCTCGGCCGCACCGGCATCCCCGCCGACTGCGTCGAGCAGATCGTCGGCGGCACGGTGACCCACGCCGGCGAACAGTCCATGAACCCCGCGCGCACGGCCTGGCTGACCATGGGCCTGCCCTACGAGACGGCGGCGACGACCGTCGACTGTCAGTGCGGATCCTCTCAGCAGGCCTCGCACATGACGGCCAACATGATCACGGCGGGCGTCATCGACGTCGGGATCAGCTGCGGCGTCGAGGCCATGTCCCGGGTGCCGCTGGGATCGGGCTCCAAGCACGGGCCCGGCAAGCCCTTCCCCGACGAGTGGAACGTCGACCTGCCCAACCAGTTCGAGGCGGCGGAGCGGATCGCTCGCCATCGGGGGCTGACGCGGGAGAACGTCGACTCACTCGGGCTGATCTCGCAGGAACGGGCCGCCGCCGCCTGGGCCGAGGAGCGGTTCAAGCGGGAGACGTTCGCCGTCCAGGTCCCGACGACCGAGGAGGAGCAGCGGGCCGGGCAGGGCATGTGGCGACTCGTCGACAAGGACGAGGGCCTGCGCGACACGTCCATGGAGGCACTGGAACGGCTGAAGCCGGTCATGCCGACCGCCGTCCACACGGCGGGCAACTCGTCCCAGATCAGCGACGGGGCGGCGGCGATCATGTGGGCGTCCAAGCGGATGGCGCGGGCGCTGAAGTTGCGGCCGAGGGCGCGCATCGTGGCGCAGGCACTCGTGGGCGCCGACCCGCACTTCCACCTCGACGGACCGATCGACGCGACCAAGGCCGTGCTGGGCAAGGCCGGGATGTCCCTGAAGGACATCGACCTGGTCGAGATCAACGAGGCTTTCGCGTCAGTGGTGTTGAGCTGGGCGCAGGTCTTCGAGCAGGACCTGGAGAAGGTGAATGTGAACGGCGGCGCGATCGCCCTCGGGCACCCGGTGGGGGCCACCGGGGCCCGCCTGATCACGACCGCACTTCATGAACTGGAGCGGGCGGACAAGGAGTTCGCGCTGGTGACGATGTGCGCGGGTGGGGGGCTTGCCACCGGCACGATCATTCAGCGGCTGTAGCCTCGGGTCCCGTCTCGTTCGGCTGCGGCGCCGTCGTGGCTGGTCGCGCAGTTCCCCGCGCCCCTGGGCGGCGCTGCCGAACCGCAGTTCACCAGTCCGCTTAGTTGTCCGCCGCCCAGTCGATGAACGTGGTGAACGCGGCGGGGTCGAGGGTGATGATCGGCCCCGCCGGGTTCTTGGAGTCACGGACGGCGATGGTGGTGTGGGGGGTCTCGGCGATCTCTATGCACTCGCCGCCCTGGTCACTTCTGTGCGAGGACTTGCTCCAGGTCAGGGAACCTGTGGGCGCACACTCGACACAACTACCGCCCTGATCACCGCTATACGGCGATTTCCGCCACGCCATGGCTCCGAGGGGTACGCATTCGACGCAGGATCCGCCTTGATCGCTGCTGTAGCTGGACTTACGCCACTGGATCCCCGCCGGAATCGCGTTGCTCGCCATAGCGTTCCTCCATTACCCGCCGGATCAACTCCGCCGAGTCCTTGAGGGAGAGCGCGGCGGCTTGAAGATGATCGTAACGGAGCGAGCAGTCTCTGACGGTGTCCGGATTGGCGGTCGGATGCCCGCTGCCGTAGCCCTCGGTATAGACGATGGACGGGTCGCTCCCGAAGCGGAAGAGGTCGAACGGGCCTGTCAGTCCGGCGTGCGCGCCGACCGAGAACGGCAGCACCTGGATGTTGATCCGGGGATCATCCTCAAAGGACAGGAGGTGCACCAGTTGTTCCCGCATGGTCTGCGCGTCGCCGATCTGCTGGTGCAGGGCAGCCTCGCCAACGATCGCCCAGAAGACCGGGGGCTCCGCCTTCTCGAAGATGCGCTGACGTGCCAGTCGTACGGCGGTCCGGTCCTCCAGGTTGCTCTGATCCAGCACGCCGAGAACGGAACGCGCGTACCCGGGAGTCTGCAGCAGACCATGAACCATGTGCGTATGGAACGTACAGATCTCGATCGCCCGCGACTCCAGCTCCGCCACCTGCTGAAACCAGGCCGGAAGTTGACTACGCATCACCAGCCCATGCAGCCGGGACAGCAACCCACCCGTCCCCAGCGCGATGTCCGCCCGCTCACTGAACTGCAGTGTGGGCAGTTTGCGGGCGGTCTCGATCTGGCCGACCAAGGAGCCGGTGCAGTAGACGATGCCCCCCAGCTGTTTCTGGGTCAGGTCGGCGGACTCGCGATAGCGTCGTAGCTCGAAGCCGTAGTAGTCGAGTGGCGAGGCTCCCGGGTCGAGGGTGTTGATGTGGGTCACTCAGAGCTCCCTCTCACGCAACTGGGCCCACTCCGGGACCCGTTGTATCCGTTCCGTAGCCCAAAGTAGTCGCGCCAGGTCACGCTCGTACCGTGAACGGATACATTCCCCCCACCTACCTGGCGCCCCTGCGCCGCCAGTACCGCCTGCGCCTCACCGTCGGTGAGCACTCGGCCCGGCACATCCGCGCCATCGCGCGCTCGCTGCTGGACGAGTGGGAGATGCGCGAACTGTCCGACGCCGTGGAACTGGGCGTGACCGAGCTCGTCGCCAACGTCGTACGGCATGTTCCGGACCGGCGGTGCGAGGTGCTGATGGTCCGGCAGACGTCCGGGGTGCGGGTCGAGGTGTCGGACGCGTGTGCCCAACTGCCCAGACCGTCGCTGGAGTTGTCGACGGACGCCGAGAACGGTCGCGGGCTGCTCCTGCTGGATGCCGTGGCCGACAAGTGGGGTGTGGACGCCGCCGGGCGACGGGACGGAAAGACCGTGTGGTTCGAGTGCGGAACCACACGGTCGGGACTTACCGGCGCTGCGTCAGGACCCGTCGGCCCTGGCCGGCTCCAGCTTGATGCTGAAGTGGCGGAGGATCGGTGACTGCTCGGTGATCCGGTAACCGTGCACCGAGCTGGGGTCCTTGGCTATGTCCGCCAGGGTCTGGGCGACGTGGTCGTAGTGGCTGCGCGTGTAGACCCGGCGGGGCAGGGCGAGGCGTACGAGTTCGTACGGCGCCGACTTGATCGGGTTGCCGTGCTCGTCCTCCTCACCGAGGTAGAGGGAGCCCAGCTCCGCCGAGCGGATGCCGCCGCGGAGGTAGAGCTGGCAGGCCAGGGAGTGGCCGGGGTACTGGTGGGGCGGGATGTGGGGCAGCAGGCGCCCGGCGTTGAGGTAGAGGGCGTGCAGGCCGGCCGGCTCGACGATGTCGACGCCCGCGTCCCGGATGCGCTGGGCGAGGTGGCCGGCGATGTCGGCCCGCTCCGCCAGGTAGGAGGGCTCGGTGACCTCCAGCAGGCCCTGGGCCATCATGTCCAGGTCGCGCCCGGCGAGGCCGCCGTAGGTGGCGAAGCCCTCGGTCGCGATGAGGAGACGCTCGCACTTCTGGGCGAGCTCGGGGTCCTTGACGCCGATGAACCCGCCGATGTGGACGATGCCGTCCTTCTTGGCGCTCATGATGCAGCCGTCCGCGAGGCGGAAGGCCTCCTCGGCGACCTGGCGGGGGGTGCGGTCCTGGTAGCCGGGCTCGTGACGGGTCACCAGCCAGGCGTTCTCGGCGAACCGCGCGGCGTCGAGGATCATCGGGACGCCGTGGCGGCGGCATAGGTCGGCGGTCTGCCGCAGGTTCTCCATGGAGACGGGCTGCCCGCCTCCGCCGTTGTTGGTGATCGTCATCACCACCGCGGCCACCGGCGACTCGTTCGCGCTTCGCAGCACCTGCTCCAGCGCCTGGAGGTCGATGTTGCCCTTGAAGGGGTGCGGGCTGTCGAGGTCCTTGGCCTCGGGGCAGGGCAGGTCGCGGGCCTGGCAGCCGACCAGCTCCACATTGGCGCGGGTGGTGTCGAAGTGCGTGTTCGACACGACGGTGCTGCCCGGGGTGAGCAGCGAGGTGAACAGGATGCGTTCGGCCGCGCGTCCCTGGTGGGCGGGCAGGAGGTGCGGGTAGCCGGTGAGTTCGCTGACGGTCTCGTGCCAGCGGTAGAACGACCGGGAGCCGGCGTAGGACTCGTCGCCGTTCATGCCCGCGGAGAGCTGGGCGGCGGAGATCGCGCCGGTTCCCGAGTCGCTCAGCAGGTCGATGGTGACCTCGTCGGCGCGCAGGTCGAACAGGTTGTAGGAGACCCGTCGCAGGGCTTCCTCACGCTGCTGGGGGGTGGTGAGGGGGATGGGCTCGACGACCTTGATCCGGTAGGGCTCCACGGCTCCTTCTTTCTGATGTGCTCGGGCATTGCCGATACTGCGCGGGCGGCCTTGTGACGCTGCGCGGGCTTTTTCTCAGGACGCGCGGATCACTGAGCGGGAGGACGCACCGCATAGGCCTCCGAGGAGACGTACGCGGTGATGCGGGGTCGGCGGTCGCGCTCGTGCGCCAGAGCCAGGTACGCGATCAGGCCGGCGCCCTCGGAGAGTTGCCGCGTACTGAGGGCGGCGAGGGCGCGGCGCAGTACCGAGGGGTCCATGCCGAAGCGGGTCAGCACGGCCGTGGCGCGGGCGAGCGCCTCCTCGTCGTCCCTGACGTAGTCACGGACCGGGACGTGCAGGGTGAACCCGCTCGGCCGGCCGGACGTGGTGTCGGTGAAGGAGTGGCAGGTCAGCGCGGGACGCCGCGCCAGTCGTGGCTCCGGCCTGCCTCCCGACCCGGTGGGCGGGCGCCCTTCCGCGGCTAGGTGGAAGAAGGCCTCCACGTCCTCGCGTGCCGGGCCGGGCTGCGCGCGGTTCAGTGCGTACGCCTCGGATGCGGCGAGGCTCGGATGCGCGGTGTAGACCTTGACCCGGGGTGTGTCCCAGGTACCGAGGTCCAGGGCGAGGAAGGGATAGCCGGTTGTGTCGGGAAGCGCTTCGAACGCCTGCCGGTGACCGAGCCGGTGCAGTGCTTCCCGCACGGTGGCCGTGGCGTGCTCGGGTCCGGAGGCGGCGGGATTCAGGTAGACCTTGACGCCGGGGACTCCACCGGGACGTAATTCCAGCGCGTACCACAGGGCCAGGTCACCCTGCGGGGACGCGGGCAGGAACAGGTCCTCGATGCGGTCCAGCTGGGTGGTGGAGAAGTCCCAGCGGCGGGCCATGTCCCGGATGGCGGCGAGCCCTTGGCGCCCGTTGTCCGCCAAGTCGCCGGCCGTGCAGCCGGGTTCGACCAGGACGCGCAGGCCGGGAGCCGCGCCCGGCCGGAAGGCCAGGGAGAACTCGACCGGCGTGTGGTCGTCGGAAATGAAACTCGGCGTGGCGGGCGGCAGCGACAGTGAACGGCCGCACGCGTCCCCGAGGGACTCCAGGACGATGTGCGCGTACAGCGCCGACTCCGCTGGCGACGAGCCCACGACCGAGCCCAGGCGCAGCAGTTGGCCGACGACGTGATCGGCGAGTGTGGGGCTGTACTCGTAAGTGACCGGCGCGTCGGTGACCTGCGCCGTACTCGCCGTACTCACCGGACCTCCCGGGCAGGGGCAAAAAGATACCCGCCGGTGAAGGCGGGTATCCGGCCGTTGGGCCATTGCGCGTGGACGCCTATGCGGCCTATGGGGAAGGCCGACTCCTGAACGAACGTGTGGAGCGAGCGGGTGACGGGGCGCTGGGCACGAGTGGCAGCGGGGTTGAACTCCACAGCCCCTCCTTCATCATGTGACGACTCAGATACCCTGCGCAGTCATACCCTGGCGCTTTAACGTTCATGCAGTTGCCAGCGGCAGTTGCCTGTTACCTGTGTCACGCATGCGGAACCGGGGCTTACGCCCTGACCCACTTCAGGAAGGAACTCCAGAGCCCTCCGCGTTCCTTGTTCGAGGCAGTCGCGTCGGCGGCGGCTTCCTGTTCCGTCCGAGTCGGCTGGGGCTGCACCGAACGCCGCGGCGTGGTCGGCGTGAAGCGGGCCGGCAGCTGCGCCAGGGCGCGGTTGAACGGGCCGGGCCGCCAGGTCAGGCTCTCCTCCGGGACGGCGAGTTCGACGTCGGGCAGCTCGTTGAAGAGGTGCTCGATGGCCGCCAGGGTGATGAGCCGGGCCGGCTCCTTGGAGGGGCAGGCGTGCGGTCCCGCGCTCCAGGCGAGGTGCGCCCGGTTGCTGGTCTGCCCGCCCGCCGCCCGCGCCGAGGCGGCGTTGGCGGCCTGGAAGCCGACCAGCACCAGATCGCCGGCGCTGAGCTTGCCGCCGGCGAACTCCATGTCCCTGGCCGGGTAGTGGGGCGCGTAGTTGGAGATGGGCGGGTTGTGCCACAGGGTCTCGTCGAGGGCGTCTTCCAACAGCCCGTTCTGTGCGTACCGGTCGTTGGTCAGCAGCAGGTGCACGGTGTTGGCGATGAGGTTGCGCAGCGGTTCCGCGCCGGCGCCGATCAGCAGCACCAGCTGGTGGATCATCTCCGCGTCGTCCAACTTGGCCGGGTGCTGCATCAGCCATGAGGTGACGTCGTCGCCGGGCCGGGACCGCTTCAGCGCGACCAGTTCGGCCACGGCCTGGATGAGGACCTCGTTGGCCCGCTCGGCGTTGATGCCGTCGAAGATGCCGGAGACGCCGAACATGACCCGGTCGCCGATCTCCGCCGGGCAGCCGAACAGTTCGTTGAAGACGAACAGGGGGAGCTGCTTGGCGTAGTCGTTGAGCAGGTCGGCGGAGCCGCGGGTGCTGAACTGGGCGAGGAGGTAGTGGGCGATCCGGTCGACGTTCACGCTCAGCCGGTGGCTGTCGACCCGGGCGAAGCTCTCGGTGACGGCCTGGCGCAGCCGCAGGTGCTCGGCGCCGTCGGTGAACATGCAGGTGGGCCGAGGGCCGAGCAGCGGAAGGACGGGGCTGTCCGGGCTGATGCGGCCCTCGTTGAGGTCGCGCCAGCGGCGGGGGTCCTTGCGGAAGTCCCCCGGGTTCTGCAGGAGGTCGAGCGCCGCCGCGTAGTCCGTGACGAGGGTCGCCTCCACGCCCGGGGCCAGCTCGACGGGGGCCGTCGAGCCGTGGTGGCGCATGTAGTCGAAGTAGGCCTGGGGGTCGGCGGCGAACTCCGCCGTGTACATGGGTATCCGTTGGCCGCTGCCGTGCGCCGGGCAGCCCGGCGGCGGTGCGGGGAAGTCTTCGCTGGTCATGCGTGCTCCAGAGCGGCGCGTTCCTGTAGGTAGCGAACGAGAGTGATCAGCGCCTGCGCCGATGAGTTCTCGTCACGTGCGTCCATTACGACGACTGGGGTGTCCGGCAGCAGGTCGAGCGCTTCCCGCAGCGCCATCTCGGTGCGTTCCGGCGTGTGGTCGAAGCGGTTGACGGCGATGGCGTAGGACAGGCCGTACTGCTCGATCAGGTCGATCACGGCGAACGAGTCCGCCAGCCGTTCGGGGTCCACCAGGACCAGGGCGCCCAGGGCGCCGCGCGCCATGTCCTCCCAGATCTGGATGAACCGCTGCTGGCCCGGGGTGCCGAACAGATAGAGCACCACGTGGTCGCTGATCGTCAGCCGCCCGAAGTCCATGGCGACCGTGGTGGTGGTCTTGCTCCGCACGCCCTTGAGATCGTCGACCGCCTCCGCCACCCGCGTCATGTTCTCCTCGGTGGAGAGCGGGGGGATCTCGGAGATGGTGCCGATGAACGTGGTCTTGCCGACCGCGAAGTGCCCGACGACCAGGATCTTCACCGCTGTCTGCGCGGCGCCGCCCCGGACGTAGGCGTCCTCATCCAAAACGCGCTTGGAGTCCATCCAGCACCTCCTGGAGAAGCTGTTGGTCGACGAGACGTGCCCGGGGCACGGGCGCTCGGGTGATCAGGTATCCCCCCTCTGCCAGCGAGCTGAGGAGGATCTTCAGCACACCCAGGGGGAGCTGGGTGTGCCCGGCGAGCTCGGCGACGGAGAGGTAGCCGCCGGAGCACATGTCCAGGAGGTGTTGCTCTTCGGGGGAGAGCCGGGTCGGGCGCTGCCGTTCGTCGCTGACCGTCGTCACGAGGGTGATCAGGGAGAACTTGTCCTCGGCGGGCAGATCACGCCCGCGTGTGATGACGTACGGCCGTACTAACTCGGCGGCTTCCGACTCGTCGGGGGTGTTGTCAGTCATGAGCGGTGGCCGATGTCCTCACGGGGTGATGTGGCCAGTTCCTTGCCCAACTGGCCGACCAGCTGCTGCATACGGAAGGTGATGTCCGCCATGTCGATGTCGGGGGCCGCCGAGACGGCGAGGTAGGCGGCCTCGCCGGCGGAGATCAGAAAGACCCAGCCGCCGTCGAACTCCACCAGCGTCTGGCGCCACTGCATGTTCTCGCCGTCGCAGAAGAAGCCCAGGGACCGGCTGAGCGACTGCACGCCGCTCATCGCGGCGGCCACGGTGTCTGCCGAGTCCCGCCCGAGATCCTTCGTGCGGGCCATCAGCAGACCGTCGGCCGAGACCAGGACAGCGTGCAGGGCCCCGGGAATCTCCAGGGCACTGTCCAGCATCCATGACAGGTCGTTCTTCACGAGGTCGTCTCCGGTCCCTTGCGTCCGTCAGCGTGGCTCCCGCGCATCGCGTCCAGCGGTGCGGCGCGGCCGGTCTGGGTCCCCCGTTGGAAGGCGCTCATGATCGACGCCGTCTCCTCGGTGGAGCGGGCCGGTGAGCGCGCGGCGCCCGGACTGCTCGGGACGACGGCCATGGGCCGCTGCTTGCGCCGGCGCTTGGGCAGTCCGTCGGCGGTCGTCGCCGACGCGTCCGCGCCGGCGGCGTCCGCAGTTGCGTCGGCGTCGAAGGCCTCGGTCGGCTTCTTGGGCTCCGGCATGCTGGTCAACAGCTCCTCCGGCACGAGTACGACCGCGCGGACACCTCCGTAGGGGGAGGTGGAGTCGACGGAGACGGTGAAGCCGTAGCGCTCGCAGAGCGCGCCGATCACCGCGAAACCGAACTGCGGAGGGTTGCCCAGGTCGGAGACGCTCGCCGCGCGTTCCCCGGACAGCAGCTCCCCCGCCCTGGCCTTCTCCTCCTCGTTCATGCCGACACCCGCGTCGTCGACGACGATGCAGATGCCCTTGGGCACGGACCGGACGTTGATCTCGACCACGGTCTCGGGCGCCGAGTAGCTGGTGGCGTTGTCGAGGAGTTCCGCGACCGCGAGGGCGACCGGTTCGACCGCCCTGCTGGTGACGGCGTAGTCGACCTGCGAGAGGATCTCGACCCGCTGGTAGTGGCGGATCCGCCCCTGCGCGCTGCGGATCACGTCGTAGACCGAGGCGGGGTCGCGCTGCCGGCCGAGCCAGCCCTGGCACAGGACGGCGATGGACTGCGCCCGCCTGCCGAACTGGGAGTTCATGTGGTCGATCTCCAGCAGATCCCGGAGAATCGGTGAATCTCCGTATTTGGTCTGCAATTTGGAGATGACGAGTTGCTGTTCGGCAGCAAGGCCCTGAAGTGTCCGCATCGCGGACTTCAGCACGGTTTTCGTCTCTTCGCCGGCCCGTTCCTCGGTCTGCCGGACGATCGCGTCGTATCCGCCCTCCAGATCGACGTACGAGGACTTGAGCTCGTCGTTCCGCTTGCGTAACTTTCGTATCGCCTTCTGCTGGCGAACAATGATCGTGGCAGCAGCAGGGGCACCGACTACGAGCCCCCAGATCGCCGGATCCATCACGTATTGCGTCATAAGACTCTCTTTGAGCGACTGAAGCCCCGTTGCTGAAAACCCCCCGGTCGCTTCCGGGAGGCGGCAGTACACGCGGACTCACCGACAGGGACTCGCCCTTACTGCCGAGACGTTTCATCTCGGAGCTTGTGGCCTGCCTGGCAAGTGCTCGGAGCATATCACCGGACCTGGCTGACGATTCGTCAAATACCTTGCGAATGCCGCGAGTTGGCGGAGATTCGGGTGCCCCTCGATGAAGAATGTGTGTACTCGGCGGGCTCACCCGGACCGCGGCCGGTGCCGCCGATGAACGAACCGGCCCGATTCGGCGTCTTGGGTCACGTGGTCCCTGCCGAACTCACCCGTACAAGACCCGCGCCGCCGGCCGCTCCCGCCGAGCGCGGGCTCGCGCGCACGCTGTGGAACCGTCACCGGGTCCCGCTGCTCGCGACGCTCCCCGCCCTGCCCCTGTACGCGATCTGGTGGGCCTTTCTGGCCACCGGCGGCGGCGACCTCGCGGCGCAGTACGCCTGGGCCGGGTTCGCGGCGCGGCACGGCGATTCCGCTTACAACCTCTTCTGGTACGGCGGCACCCATACCGCCAACTACAGCCTGATATCCCCGTATCTGATGGCCGCCGTGGGCGTGCGCGCGCTCACCGTCGTCTCCGGTCTCGCCGCCGCCTGGCTGGCGGCCCTGCTCATCGAGCGGACGGGCCTGCGAAGACCCCTGGGGCCGGCCCTGCTCGCGTCGTTCGCCCTGTGGTGCAACGTGGCCTCCGGGCGCACCACCTTCGCGCTCGGCGTCGCCTTCGGACTCGCCGCGTGCCTGATGCTCACGCGGGAGCGCCGGGTCGTCCTCGCCGCCGCCTACGCCGCCCTGGCGACCATGGCCAGTCCCGTGGCCGGGCTGTTCCTGGTGGTCGTCGGAGCCGCGTACCTCGTCAGCCGCGACTGGTCCCGCGCCCTCGCCCTGCTCCTGCCGCCCGCCGTCGTCGTCGGCGTGACCACCCTGGTGTTCCCCTTCAAGGGCGAGCAGCTGATGTTCGCCGGGCGAATATGGCCGCCCTTCTTCCTGGGCCTGGCCGTCACCCTCCTCGCCCCGCGCACCTGGCGGGTCGCCCGCATCAGCGGTGCCGTCTACGCGGCGGGGACCGTCCTGACGTATCTCGTCGCCTCCCCCATCGGCACGAACGTCGAGCGCTTCGCCGAGCTGTTCGCGCCCGCCGCGCTGCTCGCCGTGCTGCTCGCCCAGCCACAGCTGGCGAAGCTGCGCCGGAACCTGCTGATCGCCGCCCTCGTCTTCTCCGTCGCCTGGGTGACCAAGAAGACCGCCGACGACCTGTACGTCTCCACGAAGGTGCCGGCCTGGGCCGCCGAGACCCACGGAGTGGTCCGCGCCCTGGACCACCTCGGCGCCGACCGCACCCGCGTCGAGGTCGTCCCGGCCCGCAACCACCGCGAGGCCAGCGGGCTCGCCCCGCACGTGAACATGGCCCGCGGCTGGAACCGGCAGCTCGACATGGAGCGGGCCCGGCTGTTCTACGACGGGTCCTTCTCGCCCGCCACCTACCGGGCGTGGCTGGACCGCTGGGCCGTCGGGTTCGTGGTGCTGCCGCTGGGCAGGCCCGACGGGTACGCCAAGGACGAGGCGCGGCTGGTGCGGGACCACCGTCCCGACTGGCTGGAGCCGGTGTGGCAGGACGCGCACTGGCGGGTGTTCCGGGTGAAGGACGCGCGGCCGCTGGTGAGCGACCCCGCGACCGTCGTGTCGACGTCCAGCGCCGACATCGTCATCCGCATGGCGCGGGCGGGCAGCGCCACCGTGCGCGTCGCCTACTCGCAGTGGCTGCGCGCGGACGGCGGCGGATGCCTCACCCCGCAGGGCGAGTTCACCCGGCTCACCGTCTCCGCGCCCGGCGAGTACCGGATCAGCTCGGAGTACGGTCCCTCACCGGAGCCGGGGAGTCGCTGCTGACCTTCTCGGCCTGTGCCGTCACCACCTTGGCGCGCGGGCCCTGGAAGAGGTACGTCACCCCGAAGCCGGCGCCCACGACGGCCGCGCCGCCGACCGCGTCCAGCACCCAGTGGTTGCCGGTGACGACGATCGCGGTGACCGTGAAGAGCGGGTGCAGCAGGCCCAGCGCCTTCATCCACCACCTCGGCGCCAGCATCACGATGACGATGCCGCACCACAGGGACCAGCCGAAGTGCAGGGACGGCATCGCCGCGTACTGGTTGGTGAGCTCGGTCAGCGTGCCGTAGTCGGGCTGGGAGAAGTCCTGCACGCCGTGGACCGTGTCGATGAAGCCGAGGCCGGGCATCAGGCGGGGCGGGGCGAGCGGGTAGAGCCAGAAGCCGATCAGGGCGAAGACGGTGGCGAAGCCGATCGCGGTGCGGGCCCAGCGGTAGTCGGTCGGGCGGCGCCAGTACAGGACGGCGAGGATCGCGAGCGGGACGCCGAAGTGGAACGACTCGTAGTAGAAGTCGAAGAAGCTCCGCAGCCAGTCGACCTTCACGACGGCGTGGTTGGCCCAGTACTCGATGTCGATGTGCAGGGCGCGTTCGACGGAGTGGATCTCCTCGCCGTGCTCCTCGGCGGTGACCCGGCCGGCCGAGTTGGAGCCGCCTGCCGCGGCGAGCCGGATCTGGGCGTAGGCGTAGTAGGTGACGCGGATCAGCAGCAGCTCGAAGAGCAGGTTCGGGCGGGAGACGACCCGGCGCAGGAACGGCACCAGCGGGATGTGCCGGAAGCGGGAGGGGACCTTGTCGGCGTACCGGGTCGGGACCGGTGTCTGCCAGTACGGCGAGGTGCGCGACAGGAACGGCACGACGGCGGCCGTGACGACGGCGGCCAGCAGCACCAGGTCGGCCCGCAGCGGATGCAGGATCACCTTGTCCGGCACCATCATCCGCGCGGGCAGGGTCATCACCAGGATGATCGCGACCGGCCAGACGTACCGGTCGGAGGTCCGTCTGCCGACCTGGCCGACGACCGCGAGCAGCACCCACAGCAGCTGGTGCTGCCAGGCGGTGGGCGACACGACGATCGCCGCGCAGCCGGTGACGGCGACGGCCAGGAGGAGCTGTCCGTCGTGGGCGTAGCGCACGGCCCGGCGCAGCGCGAGGACGGCGACGGCGGCGCCGAGGAGCAGGAAGAGGGCGATCTCCAGCGGGCCGGTCAGCCCGAACCGCAGCAGGGCGCCGTGCAGCGACTGGTTGGCGAGGTCGTCGGCCCGCCCGCCGAGGCCGACGCCCGCCATGTGGTGCACCCAGTAGGTGTACGAGTCACCGGGCATCGCCGCCCAGGCGAGCAGCGTGCACGCGGCGAACGTGGCGCCCGTGGAGAGCGCGGCCCGGCGCCGGCCGGTGAACCACAGCAGCGGGGTGAACAGCAGCAGGGTCGGCTGCAGGGCGGCCGCGACGCCGATGAGCACGCCGCTGGTGCGCTCGCCGCGCACGGCGAAGCAGCCGAGCAGGACGAGCAGGACCGGCATGATGCTGGTCTGGCCGAGGTAGAGGGTGTTGCGCACCGGCAGCGACAGCATCAGCAGGCTGATCGCGACGGGCGCGGCGAGCAGCGAGGTCCTGCGGCTCACGGGCTGGGGCAGGGCGCGGGCGGCGATCAGGCCGAGGGCGACGACGAGCAGGAGGGTGCCGAAGGTCCAGCCCCAGCCGAGGGCCTGCTCGGCGGCGCGGGTCAGCGGCTTGAGGACGAGCCCGCCGAACGGCGTACCGGTGAACTGCGTGGAGTCGTACAGCGAACCCTTCACATGCAGCACGCCGTCCGGCCCGACCCAGGTCTCCAGATCCGTCAGCCGCTCCCCGCGCGGCGTACTGAGGACGACGGCCACCTGCCGTACGGCGAGGATCGCGGCGACCAGCCACAGCCCGAGCCGCGCCACGCGGACGCGTGCCTGGACCGCGCCGACGGCCGTCGCGCCGAGCGCATCAGCCGTTCGCCCACCATGTTCCGCATTCGCCACGCCTCGTCGGCCTCCCGCCCCGATTCGTCCCACGCGTCCCATGCGTCATGAATCTTTTCGAACCCAGTGGGCCCGCACCACCCCGGGGAGGAGACGCCGGCCACCCCGGATTCACCTGACGTCCGCCCTCCTTTTGTCCGGATGACGATAGTCGGAGGGGGATTCGGCCGCCTCCGGTGGGGCGCGGCATGTCTCACATCGCGCCGCCCCGCCCCCGGATGGAGGATCACCGCCGTACCGTCTGAAGCTCTGGCGTCGGCCACGGCGGCGGGGCTCGCGGGACGGAGGGGCTGCACGCGATGGCGGACTTACTGCGCGGAGGGGTTCGGAGGCGGGCGCTCACCGTCGTCCTGGCGCTGCTCGCCCTCCAGCTCGGCCAGCTCGCGGCGCCCGCGTGGGCGTGCGGCTGCGGGGCCATGGTGCCCGGTGACGCGCGGCGGGTGGCCGTCGGCCGTGAGGAGTCCGTGGTCCGCTGGGACGGGACGAACGAGCAGGTCGTGATGCGGCTGACCGTCGACGGGGATGCCGAGCGGGTCGCGTGGATCATGCCGGTGCCACGGCGGGCGACGGTCCGGCTCGGCGACCCCGGGCTCTTCGACGAGCTGCACGAGGTCACCGCCCCCGTGCACCGCACGCGGTACCACTTCTGGCCCCAGGACGGTGACTGGCCCCTGGTGACCGGCGACGGCACGGTGGGCGCCCCGCGCCCGCCCGGCGCTGCCGGCGGACCTCCCGTGAGCGTCGTCGGCCGGCAGCGGCTCGGCCCCTTCGACGTGGCCCGGCTGACGGCCACCGACCCCGGCGCGCTGGACCGCTGGCTGGACAGCAACGGCTTCGCCCTGCCGCCCCGCCTGGCCGGGGCCCTGCGGCCGTACGTGCAAAAGCGCTGGGAGTACGTGGCCGTGAAGCTGGCCCCGCAGACCACCGGAACGGCCCTGACGGGTGCCCTGGACCCGCTGCACCTCACCTTCCGCACCGACGAGCCGGTCTACCCGATGCGCCTGTCACGCCTGGCCGGCACCCCGCAGTCCCTGGGCCTGTACGTGCTCGCCGCGCACCGGATGGAACCGGCGTCCGGGATCGGCGGCGAACGTCCCCGCGTCACCTACGCCGGACGGGTGACGGCGAGGACCGGCCCGCTGGCCGAGCTGGCGGCGGGGGCGCCGTTCCTGACGGCGATCGGCCAGGAGTTCCCGTACCCCGAGCGCATCCGGGGCGACCACGAGCTGCGCCGGGCGAGGGCCGACGACACCTTCCAGCAGGTGATCTACGAGGACCGGCTGCGCACGGTGGCCGGCGTCCCGGTCTGGCTGGTGACGGTGACCGCGGCACTCGCCGCGGCGATGGCCACGGCCGCGGTGCTCGCCGTACGACGCACCCGGCCCCGGCCCGGGCAGCCGCCTGCGCCGACCGGCTGAATCCACGATCCTGGAATTCCGGGAGTCCATCGGGGAACGGATAGTTGGCGGTGTTACTTAGCGCTTTAACCAGCCATACGAAAGGCAAGGCGATGAGCGAGTCGCAGGTCTGGGACGACGTCGACGAGTACTTCTCCGCCCACCTCTCCCCCGACGACGACGCCCTCCAGGCGGCCCTGCGCGACAGCGACGCGGCCGGACTGCCGAGCATCAGCGTCACCGCGACCCAGGGCAAGCTGCTGCGGCTCCTCGCCGAGATCCAGGGCGCCCGCAACATCCTGGAGATCGGCACCCTCGGCGGCTACAGCACCATCTGGCTGGCCCGCGCCCTGCCCGACGACGGCCGCCTGATCTCGCTGGAGTACAGCGCCAGGAACGCCGAGGTCGCCACCCGCAACATCGCGCGCGCCGACCTGGACAGGATCGTCGAGGTCCGGGTCGGCCCGGCCCTGGAGTCGCTGCCCAAGCTGGCCGACGAGAACCCGGCCCCCTTCGACCTGGTCTTCATCGACGCCGACAAGGCCAACAACCCCCACTACATCGACTGGGCGCTGCGGCTCACGAGCACGGGCAGCCTGATCATCGTCGACAACGTGGTGCGCGGCGGCCTGGTCGTCGACGCCGACAGCGACGCGCCGGACATCCGGGGCACCCGCGCCGCCATCGAACTGATCGGCAGCCACCCGAGGTTGAGCGGCACGGCGATCCAGACGGTGGGCGGAAAGGGCTACGACGGCTTCGCGCTGGCGCGGGTGCTGGCGTAGCCCTCCCGGGGCTCAGGCCTCGTGGTAGAAGCCGACGTTGACGCTGCGGGGCGCGGTGCGGTCGTGGATGACGATCTCGCCGCTGCCGCCCCTCGGCAGCGGTACGGTCCCGCCGTAGCCGATGGGCTGGGCGTACTGCCCCACGGTGAGCCGCACGTCGGAGGACGGGTCGGCCTGCGAGCCGCGCAGCCAGGACACCTGCCAGCTGCCGTCGGGCCCGCACAGGAACTCCAGATGGACCCGCGACACGAACAGCCAGTCGTCCGGCGTCGAGAGCCGGCACACCGCCTTGTCGCGGCCCACCCGCAGTACGGCGCCCGGCTCGCTGGGCGCGTCGGCCATGAGCATGCCGGCCGTGGCACCCTCGTCCGCCGCGGACACGGCGGCCATCGTGAGTTCGAGCACTGGCGCCCCTCCTGAAACGTCCTTGTACAGCGGCCGTTTTGGCCGCCGACGCCGCATGATAAATCGCCCGGCACCGCCGCGTCCGGCACAATGAACTCATGACCGAGCGAAAGCCTCCCGGTGTCCCGTTCGAGTCCTGGGTCGACAAGCAGATCCACGATGCGCAGGTCCGGGGCGACTTCGACCGGCTGCCCGGCGCGGGCGAACCGCTGCCGAACGACCTGGAAGCCCCGTACGACGAACTGTGGTGGGTCAAGCGCAAGATGGCCCGCGAGGGCCTGTCCGTCCTCCCCCCGGCCCTGGCCCTGCGCAAGGAGGCGGAGGACGCGCTGACAGCGGCGTACGCGGCTCCCACGGAACGGACCGTCCGGAAGATCATCACGGACGTCAACGCCAAGATCCGCGACATGCTCCTGAAGCCACCGCCCGGCCCTCCCCTGGGCCGCAAGCCCTACGACGTGGAAGAGGTCGTACGGGAGTGGCGGGAGAGGCGCCGGACGACGGGCGGGACGCATGTGCCGGACGCGTCGGGTGCGTCGGACACGTAGCAGCCTCGAACGGCGCCCACATCGCCCGGCCCGGCGTGTCGATTCGGCGGCTCCCCGATCGACGTCATGGTGAAAGCCCGCGCATGACGTAACCGACACACGGAAGGGATGGGGCACCCATGTCACTGGTCCGCGTCCACAACTTCGCCATCTCACTCGACGGCTTCGGCACCGGCGAAGGCCTGAGCCAAGAGGCTCCGTTCGGCCACGCCGGCGAAAGGCTGCACGAGTGGATGTTCGCCACCCGGTGGTGGCACGAACTGACCGGCCGCCCCGGCGGGAGCGACGGCCTCGACAACGCCTTCGTCCAGCAGTTCACGCCCGGAGTCGGCGCCGAGATCATGGGCGCCGGAAAGTTCGGCCACCCCGGCTGGCACGAGGACCCGCAGTGGAAGGGTTGGTGGGGCCCCAACCCGCCCTTCCACACACCGACCTTCATCCTCACCCACCACCCGCGCCCGTCGATCGAGATGGAGGGCGGCACGACCTTCCACTTCCTCGACGCCTCACCCGCCGAGGCCCTGGCTCAGGCCCGCAAGGCCGCGGGCGACCAGGACGTACGCATCGGCGGAGGCCCCACCGTCGTCCGCGACTTCCTGGCCGCCGGGCTCATCGACCACATGCACGTGGTGGTGGTCCCGATCCTCCTGGGCCGAGGCGCCCGCCTCTGGGACAACCTGGAAAGCCTCGAAGAGGCCTACGAGATCGAGACCGTCTCCTCACCCACCGGAGTGACGCACCTGACGTTCACCCGCTCCCCGGAGCACGACTAGCCGCGGGCGGCGCGAAGGGGACGTGCCGGGGGGTGTCCGCCCGCAGCGGCGGGCGTCAAAAAACAGTACCTCTCTGAGGCACAGCAACCGCCCGACCGAGGACGGACACCCCCGGCACGGCCCCGACCCACCCCACAACCGTTGGGCGCTACGCGCACCCTCACCGAACAGCAACGGGCCGCCGCAGGCACCCCCGCTCACCCACCGGACGCACCCGGCCGCTCCCGCTCCGACCCGCACAACTCCGAGTTCAGCTCCGTCACCAGCTGAACCAGATCGGTAGGCCGGTCCGGCCCCCACCAGTCCCCCAACAACTCCGCCAGCGACTCCTCCCGAACCCGGGCGAGCCGCTCGGCGACCTCCCGCCCCCGATCCGTCAGCACGAGATCGAGCCCCTCCCGGACACCGAGCCCCCGCCCCTCCACCTGCCGAGCCGCGTCCAGGATCACGGTCAGCGGCACGGTACTGCGCTCCGCGAGCACCCCCGGCTCCACCCATCCGTACCGCTTGATCCGCAGCAGCAGCCAACTGGCCGCGGGCAGCAGGTCGTACCCCGCCCGCTCGGTGATCGTCCGGTAGACCTCCCGCCGCCCCTCCCGCGTACCGAGCACGGACAACGCCCGGCACACCTCGTCGTACGACGACCGCTCGACGGGATTGCTGGCCAGCGTCTCGGTGACATCGGGCGCGGTGACCGACCCGCGCAGCTTGTCCTCCCGCAGGAACCAGGCCAGCGCGAACCCGAGCAGCGCGACCGGCGCGGCGTACAGGAACACGTCGGTGATCGCGGAGGCGTACGCCTGCAAGGCCGCCGGCCGTAGCGACCCCGGCAGTTCGCCGATCCCCCGCGGATCCGACTCCAGCCCCGCCAGCGAGACCCCCTCCGGCAGTTTGACCCCCCGGTACGCCTGCACGAGCTTGTCGTCGAGCCGGCTCGCGAAGATCGTGCCGAAGATCGCCACCCCGAACGAGGCCCCGATCGACCGGAAGAACGTCGCCCCTGAGGTCGCGACGCCGAGATCCTCGTACGGCACGGCGTTCTGCACGATCAGCACCAGCACCTGCATGACCAGCCCGAGCCCCAGCCCGAAGACGAAGAAGAACAGGCTCATCTCCCAGGTGGAGCTGTCCACTTCCAGCTGATGCAGCAACAGCAGACCCAGTACGGTCACTCCGGTCCCGGCGATCGGGAAGACCTTCCAGCGCCCGGTACGGCTGACGATCTGCCCGGACCCGGTGGACGCCAGGAGCATGCCGACGACCATCGGCAGCATGTGCACACCGGACATGGTCGGGCTGACGCCCTGCACGACCTGGAGGAACGTCGGCAGATAGGTCATCGCGCCGAACATGGCGAACCCGACGATGAAGCTGATGACCGCGGACAGCGTGAAGGTCCGCACATGGAACAGCTTCAGCGGCAGCACGGGTTCGGGAGCCGACCGCTCCACCGTTACGAACACCACCGCGAGCACCACCCCCAGCAGGGCCAGCCCGACGATCTGCACCGACCCCCAGCCCCATGTCGTCCCGCCGAGGGACGCCACCAGCACGAGACAGGTGGCCACGGACGCGATGAGGAACGTGCCGAGGTAGTCGATGACATGACGCGTCGACTTGTGCGGGATCCGCAGCACGGCGGCGATGACGGTGAGCGCGACGGCCCCGACGGGAAGGTTGATGTAGAACACCCACCGCCAGCTCAGATGCTCCGTGAACACCCCGCCGAGCAGCGGCCCGAGCACACTGCTCGCCCCGAACACGGCGCCGAACAGCCCCTGGTACCGGCCCCGTTCACGCGGCGGGACGATGTCCCCGACGATCGCCATGGACAGCACCATCAGCCCGCCGCCGCCGACGCCCTGAACGGCCCGGAAGGCGATGAGCTGAGCCATGTCCTGCGCCATGCCGCACAGCACGGAACCGACCAGGAAGATCACGATCGCGATCTGGAAGAGCCGCTTGCGCCCGTACTGGTCACCGAGCTTGCCCCACAGCGGGGTGGCGGCGGTGGACGCCAGCAGATACGCCGTCACGACCCAGGACAGATGCTCCAGTCCGCCGAGGTCGCTGACGATGGTGGGCAGCGCGGTGGACACGATCGTCTGGTCGAGCGCGGCGAGCAGCATCCCGAGGAGCAGCGCGCCGATGGAGACGAGGACGTTGCCGGGCACGTTCTCGTGCGCCGCGGCGCGCCGCTCCGGGGGCTGCGCGTCACGCACATTTCCCGTCATACCGTGCGCGTCCCCGGCCATGAAGACCTCCCGAAGGTCTCGTTACATCCTCCATCGTGATCGCTATGTGCCGTTACGGCCTGTCGAGTCCGATTGGAAGCACCCCTTCCGGGGGCTTGCGGAGAGAGCGTGAGGGACGTCTGCATAATCTGGGGAGTTCGCGAGGGAGGGACGAACGCGTGACAGAGCCGAGGGGCACCGAGGGGCCGGGGGGCCCTCAGAACCCGGGTAGCCCGAATGGTCACCTTTGCCCGCAGTGCGGTGCGCCGCGGGCCGCCGACAACACCCCGTCGTGCGGCTGCGGCGAGCGCGCGTCCGAGGCCCTCAGAGACGCCCGTACGACACAGGTGGCAGCGGCGGAGGACTTCGATCCGCTGCGCATACGGCCATACGTGGAGCTGGAGCGCGACAACCCCGCCGAGACGATGCAGCTGCGGCCGATAGACCCGCAGCAGCCGGCCCCACAACCCCCGACTCCGCCGGCGTCCGCGGCGACGACACCGAGCGCGCAGGACCTGAACCTGTTCGAGCTCGACACGGCGCCGGACGACGAGGACGACAGGGACGAGGTGCGCGGCACGGCTTCCCGGCACCGCCGCACGATCCTGCTCGGCGTGGGCGGAGGGCTCGTGGCCGTGATGACGGCGGCGGGCCTGGCGAGCGGCCTGTTCAGCTACGAGGCGCCGTCCCGGAAGACGGCACTCCCGGACGACGTACGGGCGAGCGTCCCGGCCGCGTCGAGCAGCGAGACGGAGGCCGGCGCTACGCCGACCGAGAGTGCGACGCGGCCGGAAGTGCCCCCGGCCTCCGCGTCACCGACCGAGAGGTCGACGCCCTCGCCGTCCCCGTCCCGGTCGACGGCGTCCCCGAGCGAGAGCCCGACCCCGTCGACGCAGCCGACGAACTCCCCCTCGCCCAGCGAGGCGGCGACCGGTTCCCAGCAGGAGTCCGCCGCTCCGCGCGAGCCCGCGCCGACGGTGCTGAGCCGGGGCGACCGGGGTCCCGAGGTCACCGAACTCGAACTCCGCCTCACCCAACTCGGCCTGTACACGAGGCAGGCCAAGGGCAACTACAACGAGGGCGTCGAGGACGCGGTCGCCCGGTATCAGTGGGCGCGGGGGGTCCAGCCGGAGGAGTACGGGGTGTACGACCTGGAGACCAGGGAGAGCTTGGAGTCGGAAACGACCGAGCCGTGACGCTGCGCTGCGGGGGCGGTTCGCCGTAGAGCTCGGGACCTCGGGTCCGTCGGCGGCTGCGGGCCGTCTGTGGCCGTTCGCGCAGTTCCCCGCGCCCCTGGGTCGGCGGCCGCGAGGCCGACCTCCAGGGGCGCGGGGAACTGCGCGACCAGCCGACACAACCCGCAGCCGCCATCGAACCGTCAGTCCCGAGCTATTGGGCGATGACCAACCGGATCCCGCCACCCGCCGCGGCCTCGACCCGCACCTGCCGCAAATCCGTCACCAGCACATCCGGCCCGTGAAAACCGGCCCGCGCCCCGACCCCCACAACCCGCATCCCCGCGGAGCGCCCCGCCTCGATACCGGCCGCGGAGTCCTCGAACACCACGCAGTCCGCGGGCGCGACGCCCAGCTCGGCGGCCCCCTTCAGGAAACCCTCGGGGTCCGGCTTGCTGGCGCCCACCGACTCCGCGGTGACCCGCACTCCCGGCTGCTCCAGCCCGGCGGCAGCCATCCGTGCCGTGGACAGCGGGACATCGGCCGACGTCACCAGCGCGTGCGGCAGTCCCTGCAGGGAAGCCAGGAATTCCGACGCCCCGGGAATCGGCACGACGCCGTCCACGTCCGCCGTCTCCTCGGCGAGCATGCGCGCGTTGTCCGCGTAGTTCTGCTCCATCGGCCGGTCGGGCAGCAGCAGCGCCATCGAGGCGTACCCCTGGCGTCCGTGCACGACCTTCATCACCTCGTCCCCGTCCAGCCCGTGCCGCTCGGCCCAGCGACGCCAGATCCGCTCGACGACGGCGTCCGAGTTGACGAGGGTGCCGTCCATGTCGAGCAGGAGGGCACGGGCGGTGAGCACGGTGGGCACGGTGGTGGCCGTCATCGGCAGCTCCAAGGCGAGGGGCACGGGGGTACAGGTGGCCCCCGGTGGAACAAGGTGGCCCCGCCCGCCGGTCAGGGAAAACAGGCGGGAACCACTTTGTTCCTCCACGGTACAAAACAGAACCCCGATCGCGCCACCGCCTGCGGGAACCGTTCACCGACCGTTCAGCTCGCACCGGGCCGGGCGCGAGGCTCAGCCGACGATCGCCTCCCACAGGCTCCACAGGCCCAGGGCCAGCATCAGCAGCGCGGCCACCTTGGTGATCAGCTTCAGCGGCACGCGCCGCATCAGCGCCTTCCCGCCGACGATGCCGAGCCCCGCCACGGCCCACAGCGCCAGCACCGCACCGATGCCGACCGACAGCGGATCGTCGTAGCGCGCCGCGAGGTTCGCCGTCATGATCTGGGTCAGATCACCGAACTCGGCGACCAGGATGAGCATGAACCCGGCCCCGGACACCTTCCAGAAGGACTGGTTCTCCGGCTTGCGGACCTCGTCGCCATCGTCGGCCCCGCCCTTCGTCATGAGCAGCACAGCCGCGCCGCCCAGGAAGAGCACACCGGTGAGCGCGTGCACGATCTGCTGCGGCAGCAGCGTCAGCACACTTCCGGCCGCCACGGCCAGCGCCACATGCACCGCGAACGCGGCGGCGACACCGGCGAAGACGTACGAGGCGCGATAGCGCGTACCGAGGACGAGCCCGGCGAGCGCGGTCTTGTCGGGCAGTTCGGCGAGGAAGACGACGCCGAAGACGACCGCCGTCACGGTGAAGCTGATCAAGGTTCCTCAATCGGTCGGGGCTGCCCCACCGAGAGCGATGTCACTGCGCTACGACACCTCGGCACGGCAGCACACTCGGCACCCGTGCCATACGGCACGGGCGTGCACTGCTTGCCGAAGGTCTCGCTGGCCGACCTCGGATACGAGGTCCGCCTCCGGGCGCCGGCTCAGACGAGCTGAGCAGTATGTCGACGGTCCGGCGAAGAGCTACTCCCCTTCTGCGCCGTCCATCGTACGCGACGGAGTCGAACGAGCCATCGACCGATTCACAGGAAGAAAGTCACACCCTCAACCTTGTCGTGTCATGAACGCGTCACTAGTTTCTTACCGCACGCACACCTCCCGGCAATGCGGCGCCGCGAGCATTCCTTAGCTCGCTCGCCAACACCCCCACTCCTCAAGGGAGTTAGCATGTCGAAGTTCTACGCGCGTCGACGGGTCAGCATACTCGCGGCCCTCAGCGGTCTCATAGCCTCTGTCGCGCTTTTCAACGCTCCGACCGCCTCCGCCGCGCTCCCCACCCCCGTCAGCGGCGCCACCGCCCGTAGCTACCTCGCCCAGCTCACCGTGGCCACCGAGGACCGCACCGGCTACGACCGCGACCTCTTCCCGCACTGGATCACCCAGTCCGGCTCCTGCAACACCCGCGAGGTCGTCCTCAAGCGCGACGGCACGAACGTCGTCCAGGACTCCGCCTGCGCCGCCGTCAGCGGCAGCTGGTACTCCGTCTACGAGGGCGCCACCTGGACCGCCGCCTCCGACGTCGACATCGACCACCTCGTCCCGCTGGCCGAGGCCTGGGACTCCGGAGCCGACAGCTGGACGACCTCGCGGCGCCAGTCCTTCGCCAACGACCTGACCCGCCCGCAGCTCATCGCCGTCACG
This sequence comes from Streptomyces sp. NBC_01092, assembly GCF_045039535.1. Taxonomy (NCBI): domain Bacteria; kingdom Bacillati; phylum Actinomycetota; class Actinomycetes; order Kitasatosporales; family Streptomycetaceae; genus Streptomyces; species Streptomyces sp. NBC_01092. The sequence continues at coordinate 3,402,085 of NZ_CP108659.1, forward strand.
GACAACGTGAACCAGGCCAAGGGCGACCAGGACCCGGCCACCTGGATGCCGTCGCGCACGGCCTACCGCTGCACCTACGTCCGCGCCTGGGTGCAGGTGAAGTACTACTACGGCCTCTCGGTCGACTCGGCCGAGAAGTCCGCCCTCACGAACTACCTCGCGAGCTGCTGACAGCCGCCTGACGCGGTACCGCCGGAGTTCGGCAAACCGTGATCTGCGGAACCTCGCCGTTCCCCTCCGTCGTTCCGTACCGTACGGGGCGACGGAGGAGGGCGATGACGTGGCGGAACTGCGCCTGGGGCCACTGCTGAGGTACGTCGACGACTCGGCCGCGACCGTGTGGGTCGAGGCGAGCCGCCCGTGCGCCGTCCAGGTGCGCGGGGCGGACGGGCTCGGCGGCGAGGCCCGTACCTTCCAGATCGCCGGCCATCACTACGCCCTGGTGCCGGTGACCGGTCTCACGCCGGGGACGACGACGCCGTACGAGGTCCTTCTCGACGGCGTGGGCGTGTGGCCGCTTCCCGGCTCCCCCTTCCCGCCCTCCGTCATCCGCACCCCGGCCGAGAGCGACCCCGTCCGGCTCGCCTTCGGCTCCTGCCGCTGGGCCGCGCCGCCCGCCGACGAGAAGGACCCGGTGGGGCCCGACGCGCTCGACACCCTCGCCGCCCGGATCGCGGCCGACCCCGGCGCCGAGCGGCCGGACGTGCTGGTGCTGCTGGGCGACCAGGTGTACGCGGATGAGACCTCCAACGCGACCAGGCGCTGGCTGGCCGCCCGACGCGATCTGAGCGAGCCGCCGGGCAACGAGGTCGCGGACTACGAGGAGTACACCCGCCTCTATTACGAGTCCTGGCTCGACCCCGAGGTGCGCTGGCTGCTGTCCACCGTGCCCAGCTGCATGATCTTCGACGACCATGACGTCATCGACGACTGGAACACCTCCGCCGCCTGGCTCGCCGACATGCGGGCCACCCCGTGGTGGCGCGAGCGCCTGCTGAGCGGGCTGATGTCGTACTGGGTCCACCAGCACCTGGGGAACCTGTCCCCGGCCGAGCTGGCCGCCGACCCGCTCTACGCCGCCGTACGCGAAACCCCGGACGGCACCGACGAGTTGCGCTCCTTCGCGTCCAAGGCGGACGCCGACCCGGCCTCGGTCCGCTGGAGCTACCGGCGCGACTTCGGGCGGGTACGGCTGCTGATGGTGGACACCCGGGCGGCCCGGGTCCTCGACGAGAAAGCGCGCTCCATGCTCAACCCCGGCGAGGCACAGTGGCTGCGCGAGCAGGCGCTCGACGCCCCCGGCTCCTGCGACCACCTCCTGATCGGTACGTCCCTGCCCTGGCTGCTGCCGCACCTGGTGCACGACGCCGAGGCGTGGAACGCCGCGCTGTGCCGGGGCGAGCGCGGTGAGCGCTGGGCGCGGTTCGGCGAGGATCTGCGGCAGCGGGCCGACCTGGAGCACTGGGCGGCGTTCCCGGGGTCCTTCGACGCGCTGGCCGGGCTGATCGCCGAGGCGGGGTCGGGAGCGGGGGCGCCGGCGACGGTGTGCGTGCTGTCGGGGGACGTGCATCACGCGTACGTCGCCGAGCCGACCTGGCCGGACGGCGAGGGGCCCGACACCGCCCGGGTCTTCCAGCTGACCTGTTCGCCCGTCCACAACGCCATCCACATGGCGGTCCGGCTCGGCTTCCGCTTCGGCTGGAGCGCGCTCGCCCGGGTGCTCGGGCGGCGGTTCGCGGGGCACGGGGGCTGCCCGAAGCCGCCGATCGACTGGCGCCGGACGGGCGGACCGTGGTTCGGCAACCAGCTCATGACCCTGACCCTGCGGGGCCGCGAGGCGCGGCTGCGGCTGGAACAGGCACAGGAGGGACGCGGAGGCCCTGCGCGGCTGCGGACGGTGACGGAAGCGGAACTCACGCCGTGAGGGTGCCGCGTTCGGTTCGTTGGCGACTGCGGGTTGTGTAGGGCTGGTCGCGCAGTTCCCCGCGCCCCTTTGAGGTTGGCTGCGGCAGAGCCCACCCAGGGGCGCGGGGAACTGCGCGACCAGCCCCCACCGGCCCGCAGCCGGCTACTGACCCGAAGTCCCCGAACTCGCCCCGTATTCGGCACATTCCGACCGCTTGCGACCACCGTGGCATGTGATGCTCGTGATGCATCCCACACTCGCTCCCCCCGGGTCTCGGCCTGCCCCGCTCCCGACGGCATGATGAGCCGGACCGTCCGCTTCCGCTCGGACGATTCGCTCCAATGCGCCCCACACGCCCGGGAGTCACCCCTTTGACCGCACCGACCCCCGCACCGACCCCGGTCTCCTCCAGGGTCTCCGTCGCCCTGGTCGGCGCCGGACCCCGCGGCACCAGCGTCCTGGAGCGCCTCTGCGCCTGCGCTCCCGACCTCCTCCCGCCCGGCGCGCTTCTCACGGTCCATGTGATCGACCCCGCACCGCCGGGCCCGGGCCGGGTGTGGCGGACCGCGCAGTCGCCCGAGCTGCTGATGAACACGGTCTCCTCGCAGGTCACCCTCTTCACCGACGAGAGCGTCGACTGCTCGGGCCCGATCCGGCCCGGCCCCAGCCTCCACGACTGGGCGGCCGGCGAGCTGGGCCCGGACGAGTACCCGACCCGTGCCCAGTACGGCCGTTACCTGGAGTGGGTGTTCGCGAAGGTCGTGCGCGAGGCGCCGCCCACCGTGCGCGTGCAGACGTACGCGGCCCGCGCGGTGCGGCTCGACGACGCGCCCGACGGCTGCCAGGTCCTCACCCTCGACGACGGCCGCGTCCTGCCCGGCCTGTCCGCCGTGGTGCTGGCACAGGGCCATCTGCCGGCGGCCGTCGACACCGCCCAGCGTCACCTCGTCGCCCACGCCGAGCGGCACGGCCTGCGGTACGTGGCACCCGCCAACCCGGCCGACGTGGACCTGTCGGCCATAGCCCCGGGCGAGCCGGTGCTGCTGCGCGGCCTGGGCCTCAACTTCTTCGACCACATGGCCCTGTTCACGACGGGCCGCGGCGGCCGTTTCGTACGGGACGCCGAGGGTCTGCGCTACCTCCCCTGCGGCAACGAGCCGCGCCTGTACGCCGGTTCGCGGCGCGGCATCCCGTACCAGGCGCGCGGCGACAACGCGAAGGGGCCGTACGGCCGCCATCTCCCGCTCGTCCTGACGCCGGAGGTGATCGCCGGCTTCCGCAAGCGCGCGGACTCGGGCGAGGCTCCGGACTTCCTCGCGGAGATATGGCCGTTGGTCGCGAAGGAGGTGGAGACCGTGTACTACGCGGCCCTGATACCGGCGACCGGGCGGGCCGGCTTCACCGAGCGCTTCCTGGCCGTGCCGCACGGCGACCCCCAAGAGGCTTGCCTGCTGGACGAGTTCGGGATCCCGGAGCGGGGGCGCTGGAGCTGGGACCGGGTCTCACGGCCGTACGCCGAGTGCGACTTCCCCGATCCCGGGCGCTGGCGCGCGTGGCTGCTGGCGTATCTGCGCGAGGACGCCGCCCAGGCCGCCCGGGGCAATGTGCACGGCCCGCTGAAGTCGGCCCTCGACGTCCTGCGGGACCTGCGCAACGAACTGCGCCTGATCGTCGACCACGGCGGCCTCGCCGGCACCTCCCGCCGGGACCATCTGGACCGCTGGTACACCCCGCTGAACGCCTTCCTGTCCATCGGCCCGCCCCGGCGGCGCGTCGAGGAGCTGGTGGCCCTGATGGAGGCGGGCGTGGTGGAGGTGCTCGGGCCGCGCCTCGATGTGCGGGAGGAGGCGGATGCGTGGGTGGCGCACTCCCCCGAGGTGCCGGGCTCGGTGATCCGGGCGACGACTCTGGTCGAAGCGCGGCTGCCGGAACCCGACTTGCGCCGCACGGCGGACGAACTGCTGGCCAGGCTGCTGAAGACGGGACAGTGCCGGCCGCACACCGTCGACGGCTACGAGACCGGGGGGCTGGACGTGACACCGCGTCCGTACCGGCTGATCGACCGCCAGGGGCAGGCGCACGCACGGAGGTTCGCGTTCGGGGTGCCCACGGAGGGGGTGCACTGGGTGACGGCGGCGGGGGCGCGGCCGGGTGTGGATTCGGTCACTCTCGCGGACGCGGACGCGGTGGCCAGGGCGGCACTACGTGCCGTTGTTCCCGGGACGGAAGGGGATGCCGGGACGCCAGTGTGGCCAAATGTTGAACTTGCAAGCATTGATTAGCCCAGCCTAACGTGGGGCGACCGTTCACTTTCCGTCCCCAGGCCGATGCTCACCGGCACCGGCCGCTCCAGACCGAGGGAGCCCCCCACATGACCGGACGCCTCAACAGCGCCCAGCCGTATGCCATCGGCCTGTTCCGCATCGTCGTCGGCCTGCTCTTCGCCTGCCACGGCGCCAATTCGCTCTTCGGCACGTTCGGCGGCGAGACCCCGGACGCCGGCACCTGGCCCAGCTGGTACGCCGCGGTGATCGAACTCGTCGGCGGCAGCCTGGTCCTGCTCGGCCTCGGCACCCGCGCCGCGGCGTTCATATCCTCCGGCGCCATGGCGTACGCGTACTTCAAGGTGCACCAGCCGCAGGCGCTGTTCCCGATCGAGAACAGCGGCGAAGGCGCCGCCATGTACTGCTGGGCGATGTTCCTGCTGGTCTTCACCGGCTCCGGCGCGTTCGGCCTGGACCGGCTGTTCGCCAAGCGCTCCGGGTCGCAGGACAGGGCGGCGGCCGACCAGACGCCGGTCGCGGCCTGACGGTCCGGCACGACGGCGCCCGTACCCGCGAGTCCCACGCGGGTACGGGCGCCGTTCGTCTGTGCCCGGCGGCAGCTGGGTGAACATGTTGTGCCGATGACACGAGCCCCCCATGAACCTGCTGTCACACCCCCGGCGTACGCTGTATGGCTGTCATAGGCCGCCCCTGCCGCACCCCCACGACGTCGCGGCACGGGTCCGGCCACGGGGGTAAACGGGGAGTTGTGGTGTTCGAGGGGATCGAGGACGTGGGATCGCTGACAGCGGGCCCATGGATCTATGTGGTGGTCGCGCTGTCGGTGCTGCTGGACGTGTTCCTGCCGGTCCTGCCCAGCGGCGTTCTGGTGATCACGGCGGCCACTGCCGCCGCCGCGGGATCGGGTGCCGCGACCGGTCAGGTCCCCGGCGAGGTCCCGGACATCCTGGCCCTGACGCTCTGCGCCGCGACGGCCTCCGTCCTCGGCGACCTGGTGGCCTACCGCCTCGCCTGGCGCGGTGGCGCCCGACTGGACCGCGCGATCGCCAGCTCCCGCCGCCTGACATCGGCGCAGGAACGTCTCGGCACGGCCCTGGCACGGGGCGGCGGCGCCCTGGTGGTGCTGGCCCGGTTCGCTCCCGCGGGCCGCTCGGTGGTCTCCTTCAGCGCCGGCGCCACGCATCGCAGCGCCCGCGACTTCCTGCCCTGGTCCGCCCTGGCGGGCCTCGCCTGGGCCGTCTACAGCGTGGCCCTGGGCTATTTCGGCGCCCAGTGGCTGGGGCCGACATGGATGGCCACCGCGGTGTCGGTGGCGGCGCTGTTCGCGGCGGGGGCGGTGGCGACGTACCTGGTGCGGCGCAAGCCCGCGCAGGCCTAGGCGTAGGAAGCCCGCGCAGGCCTAGGAAGCCCCGCATAGGCATAGGCATAGGCGTCGAGTGGGCGAAGGGCGTACGCCCGCCGCCCGCGACCACGACGGCCGGTGGGCCGGCGCTATCCGGCGGCCCTGCGCGCCGTCGCGGGGGCTCCTCGCACCTCCAGTCCGTCGAGCAGTTCGGCCGTGGCCTCGGCGATGGCGTCCACGGCCCGGTCGAAGACCTCCTGGTTGTGCGCGGCCGGGGCCCGGAAGCCGGAGACCTTGCGCACGTACTGGAGGGCGGCGGCCCGGATCTCTTCCTCCGTCGCCTCCTCGGGCAACACGGGCGGACGGAGTGTCTTGATGCTGCGGCACATGTCGACCAGTCTCCCTCGGGTCGGTGCCGGTCTGCCATGATCGGGTCCGTGGCGGCCACCGCTGAGGGCGGGGCCGACCGACGAGAGGATGCGTATGACGGCGAACGACGGACTCACCGTGGCGGTCCTGGGCCCCGGCGGCATCGGCGGCCTGCTCGCCGCGCTGCTGTCCAGGTCCGGCCACCGCGTCATCTGCCTGGCCGGCGACGAGACCGCGAAGACCCTGCGCACGAAGGGAATCCAGGTCCGCAGCGGCCTGTTCGGGGACTTCACGGCCCCGGTGGAGGCCGACACCGAGCTCCGCGAACCGGTCGACGCCTGTCTGATCGCGGTCAAGGCCACCGCCCTCGACGCGGCCCTGACCCGCGTTCCGCCCGCCACGCTGGGTGACGGGCTGGTCGTACCGTTCCTGAACGGTGTGGAACACCCCGAGCTGCTGCGCACCCGGTACCGCCCGGACCGGGTGGCCCCCGCCGCCATCCGCGCCGAGTCGACCCGGGTCGCCCCGGGGGAGATCGAGCACGGCACGCCCTTCGCCGAGATCGACCTCACCGGTGACCCGGTCCCCGACGACCGCCTGGCCGCCCTGGCACAGATACTCGGCGCGGCCGGCCCCACGACCAGGGTTCACGCCGACGAGGCGGCGACGCTCTGGGCGAAGATGTCCCTGCTGGCGCCCTTCGCCCTGCTCACCACCCGCTACGCCCTCCCGGTCGGCGACGTACGCACCCACCACCGCGAGGAGTTGCTGTCCCTCGTCGACGAGGCCACAGCCGTCAGCGGCGCCTGCGGCGGCCCCTCCGACCCGGCCCAGGCCCTCGCCCGCTACGACGCCTTCCCGTCGACCACGAAGTCGTCGATGCAGCGGGACGCCGAAGCGGGCCGCCCCCTCGAACTGGACGCCATCGGCGGCGCGTTGCTGCGGGCGGCGGAGCGGCACGGGGTGCCGGTGCCGGTGACGACCCGCCTGGTCGGCGAGTTGCGGGACGCGGGTCACTGAGGCCGGAGCCGGGGGCTCTTCGGCTCAGCGGGCGATGTCGAGAACGGCCCGGTGGCTCCGTCCCAGGGGCGGATACAGCCACCGTGGCCGCACCACATCGAGGAGGCCCAGCATGACGATCCGGCGGATGGACAACGTCCTCATCGTCGTCGACGACCTTGACGCCGTCGTCTCGTTCTTCGTCGAACTCGGCATGGAGCTGGAGGGCAGAGGGCCGGCCGAGGGGCCTTGGGTGGAGCGCGTGATCGGGCTCCACGGCGTCCGGCAGGAGATCGCCATGCTGCGGACCCCGGACGGCCACGGCCGCATCGAGCTCGCGATGTTCCACCAGCCGAAGGCGATCAGCCCCGAGCCGAAGGACGCGCCGGCGAACACGCTGGGCATGCGTCGCATCATGTTCGCCGTCGACGACATCGAGGACGTCATCGCCCGCCTGCGCACCCACGGCGCCGAACTCGTCGGCGAGCTGGCGCAGTACGAGGACGTCTACCGGCTCTGCTACGTCCGCGGCCCCGAGGGCATCATCGTCGGACTGGCCGAGCAGCTGGGCTGACCGGCGCGGTCGCCGGAGCGGGGTACCGCCCCGGCGTCCGGTCAGCTGCCGGCGAGGAGTTCGAGCGTGTCGATCACGCGGTTCGAGAAGCCCCACTCGTTGTCGTACCAGGCGACCACCTTGACGTGGCGGCCGTCGACGCGGGTCAGGGCCGAGTCGAAGATCGACGAGGCGGGATTGCCCACGATGTCGGAGGAGACGAGCGCGTCGTCGGAGTACTCGAGGACCCCGGCGAGCGGCCCCTCGGCCGCGGCGCGGTACGCCGCCAGCACGTCGTCGCGCGTCACGTCGCGGGCGACGGTCGTGTTGAGTTCGACGATCGAGCCCACCGGCACCGGCACGCGGATCGAGTCGCCCGACAGCTTGCCTTCGAGGTTCGGCAGCACCAGGCCGATCGCCTTGGCGGCGCCGGTCGTGGTCGGCACGATGTTGACACCGGCGGCACGGGCGCGACGGGGGTCGCGGTGCGGACCGTCCTGCAGGTTCTGCTCCTGCGTGTAGGCGTGCACCGTCGTCATGAACCCGTGCTCGATACCGGCGAGTTCGTCGAGGACCGCGGCCAACGGGGCGAGCGCGTTGGTGGTGCAGGAGGCGTTCGAGACGATCGTGTGCACGGCCGGGTCGTACGCGTCGGTGTTGACCCCGAACGCGAGCGTGACGTCGGCGCCGTCCGACGGCGCGCTGACGAGCACCTTCTTCGCGCCCGCGTCGAGGTGGGCGCGGGCGGCCTTGGCCGAGGTGAAGCGGCCGGTGGCCTCCAGGACGATGTCGACGCCGAGTTCGGCCCACGGCAGCTGCGCCGGCTCGCGCTCGGCCAGCACCCTGATCCGACGGCCGTCGACGACGAGGGCGTCCCCGTCGGCGGTCACCGGGCGCCCGAGCCGGCCGGCCGTGCTGTCGTAGGCGAGCAGCCGAGCGAGAGTGGCGGGTTCGGTGAGGTCATTGACGGCGACGATCTCCAGGGCGCTGTCGCGCTCCAGCAGTGCGCGCAGCACATTGCGTCCGATGCGGCCGAATCCGTTGATGGCGATGCGAGTCATAAGTGATGTCCCTTCCCTTCGCCACCAGGGTCGCCCGGGGCTCGCGCCGCTGACAGTGGCGGGATCGCCATGGTTCAAAAGGATCCCGCCACCCGGGCTACTCGCCCCGGGTGAAGGTGCGCCGGTACTCGCTCGGTGTGGTGCCGAGGATGCGCTGGAAGTGCAGGCGCAGGTTCGTGCCGGTGCCGAGCCCGACGTCTGCGGCGATCTGTTCGACGCTGCGCTGCGAGCGTTCGAGGAGTTCGCGGGCCAGGTCGATGCGGGCGCGCATCACCCACTGCATCGGCGTGTAGCCGGTCTCCTCGACGAAGCGCCGGGAGAACGTGCGCGGCGAGACCCCTGCCTGCCGCGCCAGTGTGTCGAGGGTGAGGGGCTCGCCGAGCCGGTGCAGCGCCCACTCCCGGGTGGCGGCGAACCGCTCGCCGAGCGGCTCGGGGACGCTGCGCGGCACGTACTGGGCCTGGCCGCCGCTGCGGTAGGGGGCGGCGACCAGACGCCGGGCCGCGTGGTTGGACGCGGCCACTCCGAGGTCGCCGCGCAGGATGTGCAGGCACAGGTCGATGCCGGAGGCGGCGCCGGCCGAGGTGAGGACACTGCCCTCGTCGACGAACAGCACGTTCTCGTCGACCTGGACGAGCGGATGCCTCGCCACGAGTGCCCGCGTGTAGTGCCAGTGCGTCGTGGCGCGCCTGCCGTCGAGCAGGCCCGTGGCGGCGAGCGCGAAGGCGCCCGTCGAGATGGCGGCGAGCCGCGCGCCCCGGTCGTGGGCGGCGATCAGTGCCTCGACGACGACCTGCGGCGGGTCGTCGCGGTCCGGGTGCCGGTAGCCGGGGACGAAGACGATGTCGGCCCACGCGAGCGCGTCGAGGCCGTGGGCGACGTAGTACGCGAGTCCGTCGCCGCCGGCCACGAGACCGGGTGCCGCCCCACACACCCGCACCTCGTACGGCATGCTCGCGCGGGTCGTGAAGACCTGCGCGGGGATGCCGACATCGAGCGGCTTCGCACCCTCCAGCACGAGGACGGCGACGCGATGCAGGCGGGGTGCGGGCACAGGAAGAGATTACGTGGGGCGTGACTTCGAGCCGCCCAGCCACGACGCCGGCCCCTGTGGGCGCGCAGCGGCCAACGAAGCGCTCAGTCACACCCGTTCGCATGAACCGCCCAAAGGCGCTCGCCACCCAAAATCGAACAGGCGTAGCATTGCGGCGTGGCTACGCCCTATGACTTTCCGAGTGACCTTCTCGCCGGTCAGGAGGAGCTGCATCAGGTCCGGGCCGAGCTGTCGGCCCTGCTGAAGCGGCTTCCCTGGTCGGTCGTGCCCCTGGACGGATTCAGCGACGACAACGGCTGGCGCAAGGTCGAGCGCCCCGCCTCCCCCGGTTGGACGGAGGACGACCAGGCCAAGGTGGAAAAGCTCCGTCGGCGCGAGCACGAACTCGCGGTGTTCGTCAGCGGCCACCGCTTCTGGTCGGCGACGACCGGGGCCGACCGGGTGGACGCCCGCACGAGGCTGAAGCACGCCCACGGGGCGCCCGAGGGGCCCTGAAACCCGAGGGGCCCCTGAACTACGACCGCCCCCTCCCGGCCGTATTCATTCGTGCCCCCGGACACCCATCCACCACTATGGATGGAAATGCCCGATTCACCTGGAGGCCTTGCATGCCCCGCGACGACTTCCCCGCTCCGGATTCCGGGCTCGTCCTCACGCACTTCCTGACGGTGGCCGACGTAGCCCGATCTCGCGCCTTCTACACCGACGTTCTCGGCGGTGAAGTGGTGCTGGAGGAGAACCCCTGCACCATCAAGCTCGGCAACGGATGGATCATCATGAACCCGGGCGGCGGCCCCACTCCGGACAAGCCGGACGTCACCCTGCGCCCGCCCACCGACCCGACCACGGTCAGCAGCTTCCTCAACCTCCGCGTCGCCGACATCGAGGCATGTCACCGGGAGTGGAGCGCGAAGGGCGCCGAATTCCTCACGCCACCCATCGACCGCAAGGCCGAGGTGCGGTGCTACTTGCGCGACCCGGACGGCTATCTCATCGAAGTCGGCCAGGCCACCGGCATGCGGCACGGCGTATACGCCGACCCGCCCGCCGGTACACGCTAGACAGTGATCAAGCCCGCGATGCGAGTGACGAGAACGGCCCCCCGGAGATCACTCCGAGGGGCCGAAAAACCCTAGCCGAGCTGGGGCTCCATACCTGTGGGCGCGGACGGTTTCGAACCGCCGACATCCTGCTTGTAAGGCAGGCGCTCTACCCCTGAGCTACGCACCCGAGAACGAGTCGACAGCCTACCTTGCCGGAGGCCGTGCCTCGCAAACCTGTTTCGGCGAAGGTCAGGGACGTCCTGGGGTTATCCCCACCATGGATCCGGGAGCGGCCCGGATCCCGGATGCGGCCCGGGGTCCGTACGGTCGAGGCATCGTCGCAGTCCTGGGCCGAAGAGGTCGGCCCGGGGAAGTCTCAGGGGGAGATCGTCATGGCCCGTACCGTTCCCGCACGCGCCGTCGCCGTTTCGGGGGTGGTCGTGGCGCTCGTCGCGGGTCTCGCCGCCTGTGGGGCCTCCGCCGCGGACGACAAGGAGCCCGAGCACCGCTCGTTCGCCCTGGAGGGCCGGACGCTGACCGTCGACTCGGACGACTCGGCGCTGGAGATCGTCGCCGCCGACTCGCACAAGGCCGGCACGGTGGAGGTCACCCGGTGGTTCCAGGGGTCCGTCGCGATCGGGTCGGATCCGAAGGTGACCTGGTCGATGGAGGACGACCGGCTGGTGCTGCGCGAGAAGTGCTCGGGCATGATCGCCGACTGCTCGGCCAAGCACCGGATCGAGGTGCCGCGCGGAGTCACCGTGAAGGTCGAGGACGGGGACGGCAGCGTGCGGGCGCGTGGGTTCAAGGACGCGCTGAGCGTGCACACGGGGGACGGGTCCGTCCATGTCACCGACTCCAGCGGTCCCCTGGACCTGCGCACGGGTGACGGATCCGTGCGGGTCGCGGACGTCACCTCGCGGCAGGTGAAGGCGCAGACCGGGGACGGCTCGGTGCGACTCGAACTGGGCACCGTGCCGGACCGGGTGGACACCCGCAGCGGCGACGGATCGGTGACGATCGAGCTGCCGCGGGCGACGTACCGCGTGACGACCGAGACGGGCGACGGATCGGTGGATGTGTCCGTGCCCCGGGACGACAAGAGCTCCCATGTGGTCTCCGCCCGCACCGGCGACGGAAAAGTCACGGTCCGAACCGCGAACTAACCGGCCCGTGTGTTCGTCCTAATCCGGTGGGAGAATGACACCGGGCAGGGTGAATGACAGCACGGGAGAGGGATGTGACGGCGACACCTCGACAGCCGGAATCGCCGTCAGAGCCACGTGGGCGGGGCCGCTTCGCGCGGGACGTCCCGAGGCCCGTGTCCCGGGTCCCCGGGCGCTCGCGCCGGGCCCTGCGTGACTCGCTCGCCGACACCCTCGCGCTGGTCGCCCTCCCCCTGGTCGTCGCCCTCACGCTGCCCGCCTCCTTTGCCGGCGGCGGCACCCGGCGCTGGTTCGGCGGGCGGTCGGAGAGCCAGCGGGCCGAGGCGCAGGCGGCGAAGGACGCCGCGGCGGCCGCGTTCTACGAGCTGGACACCGCCCAGCGGGATCTGCGGATCTCGATCGAGACGATCGCGGCCGTGGACGACTCCCCGGCCGCCCGGCGGGCGATCACCGACTTCGACGCGCTCGGCCGGCGGATCGACGAGGCCAGCCACCAGTACATCAACGCGGTGGACGCCCACGACCTCGACCGGGACGACCTGGAGGCCTCGACCGCGGTCCGCGCCCGTACGGAGCTGGCCAAGGCCAAGGACGATCTCGACAACGTCAAGCGCGAGCTGGACCGGTTCGCCGACGGGCTCGGGCCGCTGCTCGGCAAGGCCGAGACCCAGCTGGCCCGGCTCGTCCCGGCCGTGGAGCGCGCCCGGCAGGGCCTGCTCGCCGCTTCGAACGCGCTGGACGCGGTGCGGACATCGGGCCTGAAGGCCGACGACCTCGCGACGCGGCTCGCGGCCCTCGCCCCGGAGCTGACGAAGCTGAACCAGGGCGCCGGGCAGCATGGCGTCCCGCACACGCTGGAGCGCGCCGAGCGGGTCGCGCGGGAGGCGGAAGCGGTCCGGGTGGAAGCGGAGCGGCTGCCGGAGAAGGCGGCCGAGATCGACCACCGGCTCGTGTCGCTGCGGACCCGCGCACAGGCGCTCACCACCCGCGCCGAGCAGGTGGAGCCGGTGCTCAGCGAGCTGCGGCGGCGGTTCACCGCCGCCTGCTGGCAGGACCTCCAGGGCGTCCCGGACCTGGCCGGGGAGAATGTCCGGCAGGCGGAGCTGAAGCTGAAGGAGGCCCAGACCGCACGCGACGAGCAGCGCTGGCCGGACGCCACCGCGCTGCTGTCCACGGTCCGGGCGCTGCTGAACACCACGGACGAGTCGGTGTCGGCGGCCGGCGACCGGCTGCGCCGGCTGAACGCCGTGCAGAAGGACCCGCAGCAGGAGATCGACCGGACCCGCTTCGCGATCCGGGACGCCCAGCGGCTGGCCATGGCGGGCCGCAACACACCCGACCCGCGGCACGCGCGCCCGCTGGACGAGTCGGTCGCCCGGCTGGAGCGGGCGATCGGCACGCTGGAGGGCCGGCACCCGGACTACTGGCACTTCCTCACCGAGACGGAGGCCGTCCGGCAGTCCGTGGCCGGGGTGGTCTCCCAGATCCGCGAGGAGCGCGGCGCCGCACACTGAGCCCGCCCCGGCCGGCACCGGCGAAGGGGCGGGCCCGTACCGGGTCAGGTGCGGTAGGCGTAGAACGCCGCGTTCGAGTACGACGCGATGATGCTGGCCACCGAACGCCGGTAGGTGTTGGTGGAGTGGTACGTCAGATACGGCACGCCCTGCGGGCTGCGGTAGCTGACGACCATCGTGTGGTCCTTGGCCCCGTCCTTGTCGAAGTCCATCTGGAGCACGTCACCGACGTCCATCTGGTAGACGTTGGCGAGGCTGGTGGTCCGCTTGGAGTTCTGGGCGAACCAGGACCACTCGTTGACGCCGACGAACGAGTGCGACTGGATCTCGGCGTTGCCGAACCACCTGGTGTAGTCGTACACATAGCCCGGGACGTGCTTCCAGCCGCCCGCCTTCAGGGACTGGCTGACGAAGTTGGTGCAGTCGCCCCCGTCCCCGCGGCCGCCCAAGTCCGGGTAGTCCTTGTTGTAGTTGCTCCAGTGCTTCTCCGCGTAGGCGGCCATCGCCTTGTAGTTCAGGGCGGTGCCCGTGAGGGTCTTGGGCTTGGCCGGGGCGGGGTAGGTGGTCGCGGCGCGCGGGGCCGACGGCATGGTGTCGTCCACCGTGGGCGCCTTCACGGACCGCCCCGCGACCGTGTTCACCGCGATGCCCGGGTCGGTGTCGCGGACGGCGGTCAGCTGCCACTCGCCGCGCGGGCCGGCGGTGAAGGTGAGTTCGTGGTGGGCCTGGAACCCGGTGGTCCCCGGCTCGTCGCCGCGGACCTTGTCGTAGGTCAGGGTCGTGGTCTCGGTGACCTCGGCCTTGGCCGTACGGCCCGTCACGCGCGTGGCGTCCAGGGTGACGGCGGTGTCGGCCTTGCGGTACCGCTCGCCGAGCTGCGCGAGAAGGTCCTTGCGCCGGTCGAGCGTGGACCGGGCGGCGTCCTCGCCGCGGGCGACGCCGGCCGACAGCCGTACGTCGCCCAGGAAGCCGTCGGTCAGCGGCCGCGCGCTCCGCTCGACGTCGACCAGGGCCTGGGTACGGTCGGTGAAGACCGCGTCCGCCAGTCGCTGGAAGGCGGCCCGGGTCCCGGCGTCCACCGCCGGGTCGTCGACACTCGCGGCGCCGGCGCTCCAGGTCGGCAGCAGTGCCGCTCCGGCGGCGATCGAGGCGACGGCCGCCGCGACTATGGTGGCGCGGCGGCGCACACGGATCGGTGTTCTTGATCTCACGGGGATTCTCCTTGGCCCGGGGTGGTCGAACCCGGGCAGGAAATGTTTACACCTTCTCCCCAACTGTGAAGAACCCGGGGGTAGTTGACTACTTCACCACCGTCGACCAGTCCGGCGACTGCGCCGGGTCCAGGCCGCGCAGCCGTTGCAGGGTCTCGGGCTTCTGTACGTCCATCCAGTCGGCGAGCTCCTTGAAGGACACACACTTGACGTCCTTCTTCGTGCAGACCTTCTCGATGATCTCGTCGACGGCCTTCATGTAGATGCCGCCGTTCCACTCCTCGAAGTGGTTGCCGATGAACAGCGGGGCCCGGCTGCCGTAGTAGACCCGGTTGAAGCCGGCCATATAGGTGTCGAGGGTCTCCTGCTGCCACTCGGCGTGCCGGGCCGGGTCGCCGTCGGTCTCGCCGTCGGACTGGTTGTAGAGGAAGTTGAAGTCCATGGACAGGCCCTGGAAGTCGCCCTTCTCGTACGGGAGCATCTGGAGCGGGAAGTCCCAGATGCCGTTCTTCTTCGTGGGCCATATCTGGAAGTCGCCCGTGGAGCTGGCGTCGTAGCGCCACTTGTAGCTCTTGGCGGCCTTCAGCAGGTTCGCCTGGCCCTCCAGACAGGGCGCGCGGCCGCCGGTGACCTCCTTGCGGAAGTCGAACGGCAGCGGGTCGACGTCGGTGTAGCCGGTGTTGGTCTTCCAGCGCTCCACGAAGTCGTAGAACTGGTCGATCTCGCTCTTCCACTGCGCCACACTCCAGTCCTCGCCGCCCTTGGCGCCGCAGAAGTGGCCGTTGAAGTGGGTGCCGATCTCGTTGCCGTCCTGCCACGCCTTGCCGAGCTGCTCCAGCGTGGTGCGGATGTGCTCGTCGGTGGGGAAGCTGATCGCCGCCGAGCCCTTGGGGTGCTGGGGCGGCGAGTAGAGGTCCTTCTTGTCCTTGGGGAGCAGGTAGATGCCGGTGAGGAAGAAGGTCATGTGGGCGTCGTAGCGCTTCGCCATCTCCCGGTAGTGGGAGAAGAGTTCGTCGTCGCCCTGGAGCGCGCCGTCCCAGGAGAAGACCACGAACTGGGGCGGCTTCTCGCCGGGCTTGAGGGGTTCGGGCTTCAACTGGCCTTTCTGCGGGCCGGTGTAGGAGGTCGAACCGTCGCCGAGGACCTTGGTCCTGCCGTCCCACTCGGGTGCGCCGCTCGGCTCGGCGGAGGCCCGTCCGCCGTCGGGCCGGGAGGTGCCGGAGGACGCGGTCGGGGCGGTGCTGTCCATGCGGTTCAGGACCAGATAGCCGCCGACGAGGGACGCGACGACGAGCAGGGCCGCCAGGGTCAGCATTCCCGGAGGCGGGTTGCGGCGGGGTGCGCGGGGTCGGCGACGGCGGCCGGACGGAGACATCATGCGCGGCTCATTCTGCGAGGGGGGTGGGGGGTTGGGGGCCGGTCGCCGGGTCAGCGAAGACCCAGGGCGCCGGACCAGATGTCGTACGGGACGCTGCCGGCGGGGGTGCCGGCGATGCCCTTCAACGGCAGTGGTTCGAGGCTCTTGGTGAGATCGATGCGGTAGGCCACCACGGCCGTCGACACGGAGGCGGCCGTGCCGACGTACCAGGCCGCGGTGTCGTCCTGAGTGGTGCCGGCCTTCCCCGTCGCCCGCGCGGCGTTGGCGGCGATGGCCGGGTGGGCGAGGCTGAAGGCGGACCTGAGCGCGGCCTGGACCTGCTCGGCCACCCGCGCCGTCACCGCGCGGCCCGAGACGGGCTTCGTCAGCCTCACCTGGGAGCCGTTACGGCTGATCCGGGACACCGAGTACGGCTCGACATGGGTACCCGCGGCGGCGAACGTGGCGTACCCGCTCGCCATGCGGATCGCGCTGGGCGTGGCGCTGCCCAGGGACAGCGCCGGCACCTGGGGGCCGAAGCTGGAGGAGAGCAGCCCGGCGGCCTGCGCCGTCCGGCGCACCCTGTCCAGGCCGGTGTCCATGCCGAGCTGCATGAACGGCGTGTTCACGGACAGCGCGAGCGCGTCGTGCAGGCTGATCCGCCCGTAGTCCTTCCTGCCGTCGTTGTGCGCGGCGACCCGCTTGCCGCCGCGGTCCCAGTACGGCCCCTCCGGCGTCATCACCGGCACCCCGTCGTCGCCGTCGTACAGCGTCTGCGGGGTGACCTCGGTCGGGCCGCCGTCACGGGTCGTGTGGACGCCGCTCTGCAGTGCGGAGGCGTAGACGAAGGGCAGGAAGGCCGAACCGGCGGGCACGGTCGTCGCGTTGGACTCGTTGTAGCCCTGCGTACGGTGGTCCGGGCCGCCGTAGACGGCGAGGATCCGTCCGTCGGTGGCCACCGAGGCGGCGCCGTAGTGCGCGGCCCTCGCCGTGGCCGCGTCCTGCTTGCGCGCCTTGCCGCGGGCCTTGGTCACGGCGTCGGTGAGCGCGGTCTCCCGCTTCCGGTCGAAGGTCGTGTAGATCTGGTAGCCGCCGAGGTCGAACTGCTTGTCCGAGATGTGCGCGGCCTTCTTGGCGTACTGCGCGGCCAGCTCCACCAGGTAGTCGCTCTGCTTGCCGGTGTCGTAGCCCCTGGCCTGCTTCAACGGCTCCGGGAATTGGCGGTACTCGGCCCGCTCGGACGGCGACAGCCTGCCGATGTCGACCATGCGGTCGAGGATCCAGGACCAGCGCTCCACCGCCCGCGCGTGGTTGGCCTTGCTCAGCGCGGGGTCGTAGAGGGCCGCGCCCTTGAGGAGGGAGGCGAGGAAGGCGGCCTCGCTGACGTCGAGTTCGCCGACGTCCTTGCCGTAGTAGGCCTGGGCGGCGCGCTGCATGCCGTAGGTCCCGCGGCCGAACCAGCTGGTGTTGAGGTAGCCCTCCAGGATGTCGTCCTTGCTCATCCGGTTGTCGAGCTTGAGGGCGAGCATCGCCTCGGTGAACTTGCGGCCGGCCGAGCGGTCCTGACTGAGGTAGACGTTCTTGACGTACTGCTGGGTGATGGTGGAGCCGCCCTGGGTGTCGCCCTCGCCGAAGGTGCGCCACACGGCACGGGTGAGGCCGCTGACCGATATACCGGGGTCGCTGTAGAAGCTCGCGTTCTCGGCGGCGAGCACCGCCCAGCGGACGTCCTCCGGTATGTCCTTCAGGGGCATGTCCTGCCGGCGCACCCAGCCGGTGCGGGCCATGGGCGTCCCGTCGGACCAGAAATAGACGTTGTCCTGCTGGGTGGCGTACGAGTTGAGGTTCTTCGGGATGTCGGTGGCGGCGTAGGCCACGCCGAGGGCCGCGGCGCTCACGCCGAGGACGGTCAGCACGCCGCCGAGCCACTGCCGCCACGCGGGCACCCAGCGGCGCCAGCCGGTGCGGCCGGGGCGCGGGTACTGGGGCCGCAGACGGCGGACGTAGGGCGCGAGACGGGTTGCCCAGGGGCCCGCGGCGGCTTTGAGACGGGACAGGGCGACAGAGCGGGCGGCCCTGCGGCGGCGCCCGGGTGGTCTCCCGGGTGGTCTCCCGGGTGGTCTCCCGGGTGGGCGAAATGTGCCCTTTCCCGAAGGGACGTCTGCAGTGCGGGATAAACCCGCCTCGACCGTCCGCAATTGCACGGTCTCGTCCGGCGGGAGCGCGGGGACCTTTAACTGCATGGTCTCGTCCGGCTCCTGCCCAGCCCTGGTCACAGCTGCGCCCCTCCCCGCATTCGGTCGTGCCCGCGCGGAAGGGCATGGCCGCCGCGGTCAACGGCAGCGCGCCCCCTGCTTCCCCCGGCCTTGTGGCTCCTCGCGGCGATCGAAAAATATCAGTGCCCTTTTCAATTTCTCCACACAGGTACCGGACAGCGTGAATCGCAAAGGGCTGCAGAGGGGTGTGTATCCGGTCAGGCCGACTAACCTGTGACCATGCCTCGCTACGAATACCGCTGCCGCAGCTGCGGAGACACCTTCGAACTGAGCCGTCCGATGGCGGAGTCCTCCGCCCCTGCGAGCTGCCCGGCCGGCCATGAAGACACGGTGAAGCTTCTGTCCACGGTGGCGGTCGGCGGCACGGCAAACGCCCCCGCAGCGCCCAGGGCGGGCGGCGGGGGCGGTGGCTGTTGCGGCGGGGGCTGCTGCGGCTGACGCCTACTCGGGCGCCCTGGTCTCCTTCAGGAACTCGCGCAGGATCCGCTCCCCCGCCAGCACCCCGCGCTCCGGCAGCGCGCTGATCGCCGGAGCCGTCCAGTCGGCGTCGGCCAGCTCGCCGTGCCCCGGGCGCCAGCCCTTGTCGGCGGCCAGCAGCAGGTCGGCGTCGAGCAGGGAGTCACCGGCGGCCAGCGTGAGGTCGGCGCCGGTGCGGCGGGCCACCTCGTGCATGGCGGCGCTCTTGGTCAGCGGCTTCGGGACGGCGTAGATCTTGCGGCCCTGGAGCGAGACCGTCCAGCCCCGGTTCTCCGCCCACACCGCGAGCTCCTTCACCCACTCCTCGGGCAGCAGCTCGCGCTCGACGACGAGGTAGGCGAAGAGGTCCTCGGCGATGCGGTGCTTGCGCACCCACAACGGGTCCGCCGAGGCCATCAGGTGGTCCCGGATCTCCTCCAGCGGCGCGCACTCCTCCGCCAGCCGGGCCATGACCCGGGCGTTCCAGTCCGGGTCGGAGACACCGTCGACCAGCAGATGGCCGCCGTTGGCACAGATCGCGTACCTCGGCGCGGGGCCCGGCAGGTTGATGCGCTCGTACTGCTTGCGGGTCCGGGTCGTCGTCGGCACGAAGACCGCCGCGTCACCGAGGTCGGTCAGCAACTGGGCCGCCGTCTCGGTCATGTACGACAGCGGCCTGCTCTCGTGGACCTCCACGCACAGCAGCCTCGGTGCCCGCGCGTCCGGCATGGTCAGCGCGAGGGCCGCGGCGGAGTAGATCAGCGTACGGTCGAGGTCGCTCGCCACCAGCACCGGCATCAGACGTTCACCGCCTTGCCGTCGGCGCCCGTCGCGCCCCGCGTGTACTTGGGGTGGATCAACCCCACGCAGGTGTACGGCAGTTCGGCCACTTCCTCCACCGGTACTCCTCTTTGTTCGGCCAGCAGGCGTACATGGTCCAGGTCGGCGCCGGCTCCGGCCCGCGCCAGGATCTTCCAGGGCACCCGGCGCAGCAGCACCCGCGTGGTCTCGCCGACACCCGGCTTGACGAGGTTCACGTCGTGGATGCCGTACTCCTCGCTGATGCGCTCGACGCCCGCCCAGCCCTCCCAGGTCGGCTCGCGGTCGCCGGACAGCAGCTCCTTGACCGTCGCGTCGACGGCGTCGACGACCTCGGGGAAGCGCGCGGACACGGCGTCCAGGAAGGCCACGGAGACGTCGGCGCCGGCGAGTTCGCGGTAGAACTTCGCGCCGTGGAAGTCGTGCGGGCCGACCAGGTCGGCGCGCAGCACCGTACGCGAAATCAGGCCGGAGACCGTGGAGTTGAGGCAGGCGGACGGGATGAGGTAGTCCTCGCGGGTGCCGTACGTCCGCACGCACGAGCCCGGGTCGGCCAGGACGGCGATCTCGGGGTCGAAGCCGGTGATGCCGTCGGACACCTCGAACTCCCGTATCGCCGCGGCCAGTTCGCGGGTGATGGCACCCTTGCCGGTCCAGCCGTCGACGAAGACGACGTCGCGCGGGTCGTGGTGCTGGGCCAGCCAGCGCAGGGCGTTGGCGTCGATGCCGCGGCCGCGCACGATCGAGACGGCGTAGTGCGGGAGTTCGACCCCGTGCCGGAACTGCGCCCAGCGGCGCATGAGGACGCCGACGGGGGTGCCCGCGCGCGCCAGCGACACCAGCACCGGCCGGGGTGAGCGCTCGGCCAGCACGATCTCCGTCACCGCGCCGGCCGCCTGCGCCAGCCGCGCCGCCGACTCCTCCAGCGCGGTGTGGAACAGCTCCTGGTACTGCTCGCTGGGCTGGTACTCCATCGGCAGCGACTCCGCGTAGTGCGCGCCGCCGCTCTGGATGGCCTCCTCGCGCTCCTCGGTCGGCGCCTCCAGCGTCACGTCCGAGAGGTCCTGGAGCAGCCAGCCGACCTCGTCGGGGGCGTACGAGGAGAAGGCGGGGCCGCGGAGGGGCTCGGGCAGCATCGGGTGCCTTTCGGGAAGGGCCAGGGGCCCGGGGACGTACGACGGCACCACCGCCAGCAGGACCTGCGGGGCGTGGGCGGCGAGCCGCGCCAGCAGGCCGTCGGGCGCGTGCAGTTCGGGGGTGTCGGCGACCGAGTCGACGACGGCTATGACGGCGTCGAAGCCGGCGCCCGCGACGTTGTAGGCGTAGCGCTCGCCGGGGCCGTCGGCCGGGGTGTCGTGGGCCGGGAAGACCAGGCGAGTGCGTATCGCGTAGCCCGGGTCGTCGACCGCGAGGACGGGCGAGCGGGTGGTGGTGGAGTAGCGGACCTCGACGCCCTCGGCGACCTGCTCCAGCTCACGGGCGAGGCGGAGGGGGGTGTACATGAGCTCCTCGAAGCCGAGGACGAGCACGCGGTGCGCATCGGCGGGGAGCGCCTCTGCCAGGCGGGCTGCCATGGCGGGGAGGGCCGCTTCGAGGCGGGTGCGGTGCTGCGGGGTGAAGCCGTGCCGACCGCCGTCGGGGAGGCCGGGGGGCCAGTGCAGGTCTATTCGGGTGATGTTCGGGTGCGGGCCGGTGGGGGCTGGTCGCGCAGTTCCCCGCGCCCCTGGGGGGTTGGCGTCCTGGGCCGCTTCAGCGGCAACGCCGCTGCTTGGGGGCGCGGGGAACTGCGCGACCGGCCCCGACGGCGCCGCAGACGACAGACCACCGGCCCCGGCACTCTCCGCCTCGTACCGCGCCACCAACGCCTGCCCCTTCTCCAGCACCCCCTCCGGCAGCCGTACGGTCCCCGAGGCCGCCGCCACCAGGTCCACCCGCGCGCCGATCTCCCGCGCGAACTCCTCCAGCCGACCGGCGTCGGCCGCCGACCGCATGTCCACCAGCGCCACCACGACATACCGCCGCCGCGGATACCGCTCATGAAGGTCCCGAACGGTGTTCAGCACCGTGTTCCCCGTCGAGAACTCGTCATCGACCAACACCAGCGGCCCGTCACCGACCAGCAGCGCAGGATCCTCCGGCAGCAGCAGATGCGACGTGGCGTGCGAGTGCGACTCCTCGAAGCCGCCCGCCCGGGCGACCCCGGCGACCGGACGGCGGGTGGAGTGCAGATACGGGGCGAGCCCCACACCGTCGGCGACGGCGTGGCCGAGCCCCGTCGCCGTCTCCGCGTAACCGAGGACGACCGCCCTGGCGGCCTCCGCCGCGCCCAGAAGATCCCGCACCCGGCGGCCCAGGGCGAAGCCGGCGCCGTACACCACGGACGGTGACTGCGGTACGTGCTTGCCCAGCACGTTGGAGACCAGCAGATGCGCCCGCTTGGGGTTGCGCCGCAGGGCGAGCCCCAGCATCCCGGTGAGCTCGTCGTCGCCCACGAACTGGACCCCGAGCCGCTCGGCGACCCAGCTCCCGGACCAGACCCCGTCGTTCACTGCCTTGTTCATGCGTCCCTTGGATAGAAGCCGGTCGGCTCGTCGGAGCCGGTCGGCCAGGTTCAGGCCGGAATCCCGGCGGCGAGCAGCTCCACGAAGCCGATGTCCTCATTGGCCACACCGAACGCCTCGGCCCGCAGCATGGTCCGCTCGGCCCAGGCGCGATGAGGCTTCACCTCATTCATCTTGTTCGTGTACTGCGACCTGAGTACACCCCCGCCGCAGCGCTCGGGCTTCAGGATGTCCTGGGCGTCACTGAACTCCTCGTGACTGACCACGGACAGCGCGTGCACGGGCAGGACGTGGGAGGGGTGGATGCACGTCTTGCCGAGCAGGCCGTTGGCGTGGTCCATCGTGATCTCGCGCAGCAGGCCGTCCATGGAGTGCTCGATCAGGGCCTCGCGCAGCTCCTCGGCCTGGCCCTCCAGGAAGGGGCTGCGGCGCAGCTGGGGCTTGAACATACGTTCCTGCACCCGGAAGTACTCCCACACCGGCCCGGTCACCGTGAACCCGGTGCCGTCGGCCCGCCCCAGCATGTTCACCACGTCGGCGATCACGGAGGCGACGATCTGGACGTCGTACGCGGTCATGTCCGGGGCCCGCCGCAGCCCGTACGACGAGCAGAAGTCGGTGACGCCCAGGCGCAGCGCCAGCACCCGCTCCCGGTACTTGTCGACCGCACGGGAGACGCCCTCCAGGGTCTCCACGCGCGACTCCCGGTACATCAGCTCGGGCGACTCCAGCACCGGCATGGCGAAAAGTCGCCGCCCGCTCGCCGTCTCGGCGCTCGCGAGGGCCTCCAGGAAGGGCATGCCGTGTTCCTCGGTGAACTTCGGCAGCACGAATCCGGACAGCAGCCGGACGGCGGGGCCGAGCCGTCTTACGAGGTCGGGGATCTGCTCGGGTGTCCGGACCCGGATGAAGAGCAGCGGCAGATCGCCGGAACCCTCCCGTCCGGCGAGGTCGGCGAACTGCCGGACGAGGTTCTCCTCGCCCTCCGCGACGTCCTCGTCACCGATCGAGTCCTCCAGGCACAGCACCATCGAGACCACGCCGCGTCCGGTCTGTTTGACGATGTCGTCGGCGAGCCGCGGCCGCGTGGCCGGACTGTAGAGCGTGGCGCCCAGGGCCACGGAGAGCAGCCTGGCCGGAGAGTCGGCGGTGAACTCGCACGGCTCCTGGTGGAACAGGCGCTGCCGCACCTCCGGGGCGATGTGCCCGAAATGACGCATAGAACTCCCCCGTGATGTCTTCAGTGGTCCCTGTGACCCGTTCACAGGTGGCCGGTAATAGTACGTAGATACCCATGTCAGGGGTTCCCGACAGGCATGAATTTCTGGTAACGCGGACAAACACGACCCCGCACGGTCTGTGTACCCCGCGTTGTCGTGACCAGGACGGAGAAGGCAGGATGACCGCATGACGCACGCGATGTTGAAGGGGTCGAACGTCCCGCTCGAAGTCACGACGGTGCGCGCCGTGCTGCGCTGGACGCCCGGGCAGGGGGTCCCGGATATCGACGCCTCGGCTCTGCTCCTCGGCCCCGACGGACGTGTGCGCTCCGACGAGGACTTCGTCTTCTACAACCAGCCCCGGCACCCCTCCGGGAAGGTCTGGCGGCTCGGCAAGAAGCGACTCGCCGAGGGCCTCACCGACACGATCCAGACAGATCTCGCCGGTGTCGAGTCGAGCGTCGGTCAGATTCTGGTGGTCGCATCGGCGGACGGCGTCACCTTCGACCGCGTACGGGACCTGCGCATCCTGCTGTACGACGCGACGGCCACCGAGGGTGATCCGCTGGCGTACTTCGACATCAAGCCGGAGACGGGCCAGGAGACGGCCCTGATCTGCGGCGAGCTGTACCGCCGCGGCGAGGGCTGGAAGTTCCGCGCCCTCGGCGAGGGCTACTCGGACGGCCTCAAGGGTCTGGCCACGGACTTCGGCATCTCGGTGGACGAGTCGGAGACCATGGACGACCACGCTCAGACGCCCGAGGTCTCCCAGCCGCTGCCCCCCGAAGAGCCGACGACCACGGTCCCGCCCCAGCCGTCCTACGGCTACCCCCAGCAGCCCCAGCAGCCCCCGCCGACCCAGCCGGCGTACGGCTACCCTCAGCCGACCAGCCAGCCGGCCATGGCCCAGTCGGGCTACGGCTACCCGCCCCCGGTGACGGCCGTGGCAGCCCCTGACTTCCGCCTGCCGCCCCAGGGACCCCAATTCATCGGACGATGACCGGAGCGCCCCGTCAGGGGCGCGGGGCTGTGTCGATCTGCGCAGTTACTTCTCCGCCTTGGTCTTGTAACCCCGCCCCCACTGCAACCCCCACCCGAACAACCGGTCCAGCTCGGCCTGGAAGCCGTACACGAACTTCACCTCGCGCCGGACCCAGACCTCCCCCTTCACGTTCTCGATCATCACCACCGCACACGACCGAGCCTGCGGATGCCGCTCGTCGAGGCCTATCTCGATCCGAGGCCCGTTGCTCGGATACAGCGTGACGATCGCATGCGTACGGTCGAACGCCGGCGTCTGGTCGTAGATGTACACGAAGACCAGCAACCGCTTGATGTTCTCCCGGTGATCAAGGTTGACGTAGATCGTCTCCCCCGACGCCGACCCGAACCGGTCGTCCCCGCTGAGCTTCACGTACGGCGGACCGTTGGCGTCCCCGAGGAACCCGCCCAGCGGCTGCACGACGCCCTTCGTCCCGTCGGCGAGCTCGTACAGCGCCCCGAGGTCGAGGTCGACGTTGACCATGCTCTGGCTGTGTCCGACCACCTCCGGCGGCTTGAGCGCCTTGAACGGATGCCGCAGCAGACTCTCCCGCTGCGACCCCCCGATGTCGGACGTCCGCATCCGCCACGTCAGGTTGATCCGCAGATGCCCCGTGGCAGCGCCCTGCTTGGTGAGAGAAACCCGGTCGTGCCGCTTCGTCAGCTGGATCGAGTTCGACGACGCGCTGCCCGAGTCGAACTCGGCCGCCCGGCCACGCCAGAGTCCGTCCAGGAACCCCATTCCGCCCCCACGTTCACTTGAAAACCGCCTGGAAACACCGGCGGGGCGGCCGGAGCCCGGCCGCCCCGCACAGAGCGTTCCTCACCCGCAGGTGTGTCACACCCCGGACGAGACCTCAGTCTTCTCGTCCGAGCCCTCGGCTTTTCCCTCCGCGGCCGCCAGCGCGCGGTTTCGGCGGACCGAGGACCAGAAGGACCAGGCGATCAGGGCGACACCGATGAGGCCGGTGACGACCTCGGGGATCTCGTACTGGATGGTGACCAGCAGGAGCATGGCGAGCGCGCCGATCGCGTAGTGCGCGCCGTGCTCCAGGTAGACGTAGTCGTCGAGGGTGCCCTGGCGCACCAGGTACACGGTCAGCGACCGGACGTACATCGCGCCGATACCGAGACCCAGCGCCATCAGGACGATGTCGTTGGTGACGGCG
This sequence comes from Streptomyces sp. NBC_01092, assembly GCF_045039535.1. Lineage (NCBI taxonomy): Bacteria > Bacillati > Actinomycetota > Actinomycetes > Kitasatosporales > Streptomycetaceae > Streptomyces > Streptomyces sp. NBC_01092. Next base: position 3,427,487 of record NZ_CP108659.1, read on the forward strand.
AAGGCGCCGATCACGCCGTCGAAGGAGAAGGACGCGTCCAGGACCTCAAGGTAGAGGAACATGAAGAAGGCGGCCTTGCCGGCCAGGGCGACCGCCGTGCGGGGCTTGCCGGTGCGCTCCGCCTCTTCATCCGCCTCGTGCTCGCGTTCCTCCTCCTCTTCGAGCTTGTCCTCGAAGAAGCCGGAGAGACCGCCCACGATCATGTACGTGATCAGGCCGCCGATACCGGAGAGCAGGACCGTCTCCGCCTTGTCGACGTGCGCGCCGCCGTGCTGGTGGGCGTTGGCCGCGAAGGTCAGTGCCGAGATCAGCAGGACGATGAGCGCGATGCAGACCGACAGCATGTCGACCTTGCCGAGCTTGGCGAGCGGGCGCTCCAGCCAGCCCAGCCACTTGATGTCCCGGTCCTCGAAGATGAAGTCCAGGAAGATCATCAGCAGGAACATGCCACCGAACGCGGCGATCGCCGGGTGGGCGTCAGTGACGAGCTGCTGGTACTGGTCCTTGTCGCTGAGCGCGAGGTCGACCGCCTCGATCGGGCCCAGCGAGGCACTGATGGCGACGATGACGACGGGGAAGACCAGTCGCATACCGAACACGGCGATCAGGATGCCGACGGTGAGGAAGATCTTCTGCCAGAAGGCATTCATCTTCTTCAGGATCCCGGCGTTGACCACCGCGTTGTCGAACGACAGCGAGATCTCGAGGACGGAGAGGATCGCCACGATGCCGAGAGCTTCCCACCCCCCGAAGAGGACCGCTGCAACCAGGCCGAGCGCGGTGACCGCGAACGACCAGCCGAAGGTTTTCAGAACCACTGGCTACCCAATCCTTGTGTACGGGGCTCCCGCGCGCCGCACTCGGCTTTACGAAACTTTGAACCGAAGTCTAGTCGGCTCCCCGTCGCGCCCCACGGGGCCCCGGCTTTTGCTCATATCGCGTTATGAGACGTTGACTCCGAAGTCGAGCGCGATGCCGCGCAGACCCGACGCGTAGCCCTGCCCGACCGCCCGGAACTTCCACTCACCCTGGTAGCGGTAGACCTCGCCGAAGATCATGGCGGTCTCGGTGGAGGCGTCCTCGCTGAGGTCGTAGCGGGCGAGTTCCTGGCCGTCTGCCTGGTTCACGACGCGGATGAAGGCGTTGCTGACCTGGCCGAAGGTCTGGCCGCGCTCGTCGGCCATGTGGATGGAGACCGGGAAGACGATCTTGTCGCAGTGGGCCGGCACCTTGGACAGGTTGATCAGCAGCGACTCGTCGTCGCCGTCGCCCTCGCCGGTGAGGTTGTCGCCGGTGTGCTCCACCGAGCCGTCCGGGCTCTTGAGCTGGTTGTAGAAGACGAACCACTCATCGCCCAGTACCCGACCGCCGCTGCACACCAGGGCGCTCGCGTCGAGGTCGAAGGGGGCTCCGGTGGTGGAGCGCGCGTCCCAGCCGAGCCCGACCATCACCTGCGTGAGGTTCGGTGCGGCCTTGGACAGGGAGACGTTTCCTCCCTTGGCGAGCGTGACGCCCATGATGCTGGTCCTCCCCGCGTGATGCTTCTTTGGTTGTCCTGCACTCCCCCAGTAGGGGCACCCCCCAGGCGCCGTACCCGAACGGTACGGCGCCCGACTCCGCCAGCGGTGTCCTGGACGGTCACGTCCGGGATGCTGAACTCAGACGTTCACGCCGAAGTCCTGCGCGATGCCGCGCAGGCCCGAGGCGTAGCCCTGGCCGATGGCGCGGAACTTCCACTCCGCACCGTGCCGGTACAGCTCGCCGAAGACCATCGCGGTCTCGGTGGACGCGTCCTCGCTGAGGTCGTAGCGCGCGATCTCGGCGCCGCCGGCCTGGTTCACGACGCGGATGAACGCGTTGCGCACCTGGCCGAAGGACTGCTGGCGGTTCTCGGCGTCGTAGATCGACACCGGGAAGACGATCTTCTCGACGTCCGCCGGGACGCCGGCGAGGTTGATCTTGATCTGTTCGTCGTCGCCCTCGCCTTCACCGGTGAGGTTGTCGCCGGTGTGCTCGACCGAGCCGTCGGGGCTCTTCAGGTTGTTGAAGAACACGAAATTCGCGTCGCTGCCGACCTTGCCCTCCGCGTTCGTCAGCAGCGCGCTGGCGTCGAGGTCGAAGTCCGTGCCGGTCGTGGTGCGGATGTCCCACCCCAGACCGACGATGACCGCCGTGAGGCCGGGGGCCTCCTTGGTCAGTGATACGTTGCCGCCCTTGCTGAGGCTGACTCCCACGAGTCCTCCATTGGTGTCCAGGGGCGGGGAGCCCCGCCGTGCGTTTGATATCGGATCAACGAGTCGATCCTAGTGACGGGTTCCCGCGGCTTGCAGGCCTTGGTGCCCAAGAATCACAGGTGTCGGTAACCAGCGGGATCGCGGGCGCGATCAGAGGGTGTCGAGCGCCTTGACGTAGTCGCTCAGGTCGCGCGCGTCCGGCAGGGCGTTGACGACCGTCCAGCGGACGACGCCCTCCTTGTCGATGACGAAGGTGCCGCGCACCGCGCAGCCCTTGTCCTCGGCGAAGACACCGTAGGCCCGGCTGACCTCGCCGTGCGGCCAGAAGTCGCTGAGCAGCGGGTACTCCAGGCCCTCCTGCTCGCCGAAGACGCGCAGGGTGTGGATGGAGTCGTTGGAGACGGCGAGCACCTGGGTGTCGCGGTCGGAGAACTTCGGCAGGTTGTCGCGCACCTCGCACAGTTCGCCGGTGCACACGCCGGTGAAGGCGAAGGGGTAGAAGAGCAGAACGACGTTCTGGGAGCCGCGGAAGTCGGACAGCTTCACGGTGGCGCCGTGGTTGTCCTTGAGCTCGAAGTCGGGGGCCTTGTCGCCGACCTGGATCGCCATCGTCGTGAATGTCCCTTCGGTGGGGCTGTTCGGGTGGGACCCACCCTATGCAGCGGCCACCGGGGCCCGAGCAAGAGGCCGGGCCGGGCGTTTCGGCCCGACCCGGCACCGTCACCGGTTACTTCTTGGTCTTCGCGGCCTTGGGCGTCACCAGCCGGCTGCCACTCCAGTCCTTGCCGACGCTGACGCTCTTGGATGCCGACAGACCCGCCGTGGTCGCGGCTTCAGAGATGTCACTCGGCTCCACATAGCCGTCACGGCCGGTCTTGGGCGTGAGGAGCAGGATCGAGCCGCCTTCTTCGATGTACGTGGTGGCATCCACCAGCGCATCCGTCAGGTCGCCGTCCTCGTCGCGGAACCACAGCACTACGGCGTCTGCGACGTCGTCGTACTCCTCGTCCACCAGCTCGCTGCCGATGACTTCCTCAATGGCCTCGCGGAGCTCCTGGTCGACGTCGTCGTCGAAGCCGATCTCCTGGACCACCTGCTCGGGCAGGAACCCCAGCCTGACGGCAGGGCTAGTCCGCTCCTCCGCGTGGTCCGCGGTCGCGCTCACGGGTTGCCTCCTGATCATGTCTTGGGAATAACTCAGCCACGCGCGTGCGCGAAGCATTGGCCGTAGTCCACACGGGCGGGGCGGATCGCGCAAGTACCCGGCCGTTCAGACCGCCGAAACGGTGACGATCTGGAACGTGTCACCGCAACTCCAGGCACACCCTCATGGTCTCAAGGTGACGCGCACCACACCAATCTGCCCCGTTTGTGCGTTTGGGAACCATGAGTGGACTCTCCACCGTTCACCAGGCGCCGGTTACTTCACAGTAGAGATGACGTTTGCCGCCCCGAGGTACACGATGGTGAGCGGTGCAGACCCTCAGAAACACGGCCCTCTGACAGGTAAGGAACAGCGTGGCTTCCGGATCCGATCGCAACCCGATCATCATTGGCGGCCTTCCGAGTCAGGTTCCTGACTTCGATCCCGAGGAAACCCAGGAGTGGCTCGACTCCCTCGACGCCGCCGTGGACGAGCGCGGCCGGGAGCGGGCCCGCTATCTGATGCTGCGGCTGATCGAGCGGGCCCGCGAGAAGCGCGTGGCCGTGCCCGAGATGCGCAGCACGGACTACGTCAACACGATCGCCACCAAGGACGAGCCGTTCTTCCCGGGAAACGAGGAGATCGAGCGCAAGATCCTCAACGCGACCCGGTGGAACGCCGCGGTGATGGTGTCCAGGGCCCAGCGCCCCGGCATCGGAGTCGGCGGTCACATCGCCACGTTCGCCTCCTCCGCCTCGCTCTACGACGTGGGCTTCAACCACTTCTTCCGCGGCAAGGACGAGGGCGACGGCGGCGACCAGGTCTTCTTCCAGGGCCACGCCTCCCCGGGCATCTACGCACGCGCGTTCCTGCTGGACCGGCTCAGCGAGCACAACCTCGACGCGTTCCGCCAGGAGAAGTCGAAGGCGCCGTACGGCCTGTCCTCCTACCCGCACCCGCGGCTGATGCCGGACTTCTGGGAGTTCCCGACCGTGTCGATGGGCCTCGGCCCGATCGGCGCGATCTACCAGGCGCGGATGAACCGCTACATGGAGGCGCGCGGCATCGCGGACACCTCCAAGTCGCACGTCTGGGCGTTCCTCGGTGACGGCGAGATGGACGAGCCGGAGTCGCTCGGCCAGCTGTCCATCGCCGCCCGTGAGGGCCTGGACAACCTGACGTTCGTGGTGAACTGCAACCTGCAGCGCCTCGACGGCCCGGTGCGGGGTAACGGCAAGGTCATCCAGGAGCTGGAGTCGATCTTCCGCGGCGCCGGCTGGAACGTCGTCAAGCTGATCTGGGACCGCAGCTGGGACCCGCTGCTCGCGCAGGACCGCGACGGCGTCCTGGTCAACCGGATGAACACCACGCCGGACGGCCAGTTCCAGACGTACGCCACCGAGACCGGCGCCTACATCCGCGACCACTTCTTCGGCGACGACCAGCGGCTGCGCGCGATGGTCGAGGGCATGACCGACGACCAGGTCCTGCACCTGGGCCGCGGCGGTCACGACCACAAGAAGGTCTTCGCGGCGTTCTCGGCGGCCAAGGCGCACAAGGGCCAGCCGACGGTGATCCTCGCCAAGACGATCAAGGGCTGGACGCTCGGCCCCAACTTCGAGGGCCGCAACGCCACGCACCAGATGAAGAAGCTGACGGTCGACGACCTCAAGCGCTTCCGCGACCGGCTGCACCTGCCGATCGCCGACAAGGACCTGGAGGGCGGGCTCCCGCCGTACTACCACCCGGGGCGCGACTCCGAGGAGATCCAGTACATGCACGACCGCCGCCAGGGGCTCGGCGGTTACGTCCCGACGCGTGTGGTGCGCTCCAAGCCGCTGGCGCTGCCGGACGACAAGACGTACGCGACCGTGAAGAAGGGCTCGGGCCACCAGTCCATCGCGACGACCATGGCCTTTGTGCGGCTCCTCAAGGACCTTATGCGGGACAAGGAGATCGGCCGGCGGTTCGTGCTGATCGCGCCGGACGAGTACCGCACGTTCGGCATGGACTCCTTCTTCCCGAGCGCGAAGATCTACAACCCGCTCGGCCAGCAGTACGAGTCGGTCGACCGCGAGCTGCTGCTCGCCTACAAGGAGTCGCCGCAGGGCCAGATGCTGCACGACGGCATCTCGGAGGCGGGCTGCACGGCCTCGCTGATCGCGGCGGGTTCGGCGTACGCCACGCATGGCGAGCCGCTGATCCCGGTCTACGTCTTCTACTCGATGTTCGGTTTCCAGCGCACCGGCGACCAGTTCTGGCAGATGTCGGACCAGCTGGCGCGCGGATTCGTACTGGGCGCCACCGCGGGCCGTACGACGCTGACCGGTGAGGGCCTTCAGCACGCGGACGGCCACTCGCAGCTGCTCGCCTCGACGAACCCGGGCTGTGTCGCCTACGACCCGGCGTACTCGTACGAGATCGCGCACATCGTGCAGGACGGTCTGCGCCGGATGTACGGCGGCGACGCGGAGCACCCGCACGGCGAGGACGTCTTCTACTACCTCACCGTCTACAACGAGCCGATCCAGCACCCGGCCGAGCCGGAGCACGTCGACGTCGAGGGCATCCTCAAGGGCGTCCACCGGATCGCCGAAGGCACCTCGGGGTCGATCCCGGCGCAGATCATGGCCTCGGGTGTCGCCGTCCCGTGGGCGGTCGAGGCGCAGAAGATCCTCGCCGACGAATGGAACGTCAAGGCCGACGTCTGGTCGGCGACGTCCTGGAACGAGCTGCGCCGCGAGGCCGTGGCGTGCGAGGAGCACAACCTTCTCCACCCGGAGGAGGAGCAGCGGGTGCCGTGGGTGACGCGGAAGCTGAGCGGTGCCGAGGGGCCGTTCGTGGCCGTCTCCGACTGGATGCGGTCGGTGCCGGACCAGATCGCGCGCTGGGTGCCGGGGACGTACCAGTCGCTGGGCGCCGACGGTTTCGGCTTCGCGGACACCCGTGGCGCGGCCCGGCGCTTCTTCCACATCGACGCGCAGTCGATCGTGGTCGCGGTGCTGACCGAGCTGGCCAAGGAGGGGAAGGTGGACCGGTCGGCGCTGAAGCAGGCGATCGACCGTTACCAGCTGCTCGATGTGTCGGCAGCGGATCCGGGAGCGGCGGGCGGCGACGCGTAGCGTCTGTCGGCCAACTTGACGGGGTGGTGAGCCCGAGGCGCCTGTGGGTGACCTGCGGGGCGCACCACCCCTTCACATTTCCTACGATGCGCCCATGAAGCAAGCGCCCGCCCAACTCCGTTGGGAACGGCATACCCAGCGCCCCCTGTTCGGTCTGGCCCTGGCGTTCGCCGTGGCCTATGCCGTCCCGATCGTCCGGCCCGAGGCGAGCCGTGCCGTGGTGGACGTGTGTCTCGCGGTGGAGTGGGTGGTGTGGGGGGCGTTCGCGCTGGACTACGTCGTCCGGCTGGCGCTCGCCGAGGACCGCCGGGAGTTCATGCGCACGCACTGGCTCGATCTGTGCGCGGTCGTGCTGCCGCTGGTGCAGCCGCTGCGGTTGCTGCGACTGGTGTCCACGCTGCTGCTCGTCGGGCAGCGGGCGCGGATGGCGTCGCAGGTGCGGCTGACGACGTATGTCGCCGGGGCGGTGGTCGGGCTGCTGATGTTCGGCTCGCTGGCGGTGCTGTCGGTGGAGCGGGACTCCCCGAACGGGAACATCAAGACGCTGGGTGACGCGGTGTGGTGGTCGTTCACGACCATGACGACCGTGGGGTACGGGGATCATGCGCCGACCACGGGGGTGGGGCGGATGCTCGCGGTGGGTCTGATGCTGTCCGGGATCGCCCTGCTGGGTGTGGTGACCGCGAATATCGCCGCGTGGTTCATATCTCGCTTCGAGATGGACGACGTGGAGGAGCGACGTCAGACGGAGGCGATACGGGTGCTGACGGAGGAGGTCCGAGCACTCCGAGCGGAGGTCGCGGCGCTTTCGGGGGACGGGGAAAGGGTCAGCGACAAACAGGTGAGCTAGTCGGGTTGCCCGGAGCCGTGGCTGGGGGCGGGGCGTCGCGCAGCCCGGCGCTGACGGGGTGCCGCCCTGTTTGGGTCGGGCGCCGCCCCAGGCGGCACGCATGCCCGCAGGCCGGGTGGGTGGGGCGGGGCGTCGCGCGAGTCCGCACGGCTGAGTGGGTGGGGCATCGTGCGAGTCCGCACGGCTGAGTGGGTGGGGCATCGCGCGAGTCCGCTTAGGGCTGGGCGGGCGAGCGTCCGCGCAGCTGGACGGGCGGGCGTCGCGAGTCCGGGTGGCTGGGCAGGTGGGCGAGGCGGCAGCCCGCCTCGCTGAACCGTGTGCGCAGGGCGTGGGGAGTTGGCGTGAGTATGCCGACCTCAGGGGCGCGGGGGAACTGCACGACCAGCCACCACGCACCCGTCGCACACATACCCCGGCGCCGGGCCGGCGGCGCGCTGACCCCCTCCGGCAGCGCGCCGCAGGCCCTGGCTTGACCCACTGTGACCTGCGGCGAATTGCCGACGGGAGGGGTCTTCGGCCTTGTCACCCTGATAGGGGAACTCGGCCGCCGACCCCTCCCGTAGGAGCAGGAACCCGGCGCGTCAGATGTGCGCCGCGCCCGCACCCGCCTCCGCGTTCTCGCCGCGCTTGGTGAGGAACGCGACCCCGACCGCCACGACCGCCACACCCGCGGCGACGAGGGACGCGAGGCTCATCCCGGAGATGAACGTGTCGTGCGCCACATCCGTGATCTTCGCGACGATGGCGTCCGGCGTACCCGGTGCCACCGGCGCCACACCGACCTGGACCGCCTCGGAGGCCTGCGCCTCCTGCGCCGCCGTGAGCGGCGGCAGCCCCGCGGACGTCCAGTTGCCGGCGAGGTCGCTGTCGACCTTGGAGGCCATGACGGCGCCCAGGACGGCCGTACCGAGGCTGCCGCCGATCTGCATCGCGGCCTGCTGGAGACCGCCCGCGACGCCGGAGAGTTCCATCGGGGCGTTGCCCACGATGACCTCCGTCGCGCCGACCATGACCGGCGCGAGGCCGAGGCCGAGGAGGGCGAACCAGACCGACATGATGCCGCTGCCGGTGTCCGTCTCCAGCGTGGACATGCCGTACATGGCGATCGCGGTGAGCGCCATGCCGCCGGCCAGCGGCACCCGCGGGCCGAGCTTCGTGATCATCGCGCCCGCGAGCGGGGAGCCGACGATCATCATGCCGGTGAGGGGCAGCAGGTGCAGGCCCGCGTCGATCGGGCTCATGCCGTGCACGTTCTGGAGGTAGAACGTCACGAAGAACAGGCCGCCCATGAACGCGATGGCCATCAGGACCATCAGGACGACACCCGCGGAGAGCGCGACGGAGCGGAAGAGGCCCAGCGGGATCAGGGGCTCCTTGACCCTCTTCTCCCAGAAGGCGAAGAGCACGAAGCCGATCACCGAGGCGGCTATGAACGCCCACGTCCTACCGGCGCCCCAGCCCCACTCGGGAGCCTTGATCAGCGCCCAGACCAGGCAGAACATCGCGCCCGACAGCAGGGCTATACCCAGGAGGTCGAAGGAACGCGGGGCGTTCTCGGCGCGGTGGTCGAGCAGGATCAGCACGCCGAGGACGACGGCGAGGATGCCGACCGGCACGTTGATGAAGAACACCGACTGCCAGTTGACGTGCTCGACGAGGACTCCGCCGAGGATCGGGCCACCCGCGGTCGAGGCGCCGATGACCATGCCCCAGATACCGATGGCCATGTTGAGCTTCTCGGCCGGGAAGGTCGCCCGCAGCAGGCCGAGCGCGGCCGGCATCAGCAGCGCGCCGAACAGGCCCTGCAGCACACGGAAAGTGACGACGGCGCCGATGCTGCTGGACAGGCCGATCGCACCGGAGGCGGCGGCGAAGCCGATCACGCCGATGAGGAAGGTCTGGCGGTGCCCGAACCGGTCGCCGAGCTTGCCGGCGGTGATGAGGGAGACCGCGAGAGCGAGGAAGTACCCGTTGGTGATCCACTGGACCTGGGCGAAGGTGGCGCCGAGGTCCTTCTGGATGGCCGGGTTGGCGATGGCCACGATGGTGCCGTCGAGGGCAACCATCATGACCCCGACCGCGACGGTGATGAGGGTGAGCCAAGGGTGGCCGCGCAGCCCCTTGGCCGGCGCCGCGTCCGACGGGACTACTGGCGCGTCGCCTCCCGACCCCGTTTTGTCGAGGGTGGTCTGACTAGTCATGTGTTCGAGGCTAATGACAGCCGCTGACAATTGACAAACCAATTCACAAGTCGGTAACTGACACCTATGGAAACACTGCGCGAACGCAAGAAACAGCGCACCCGGGACGCGCTGCTGCGGACCGCGCTGGAGCTCTTCACCAGCCAGGGGTACGAGCACACGACCGTCGACGACATCGCGGACGCCGTCGACGTCTCACAGCGCACCTTCTTCCGCTACTTCGCCGGCAAGGAGGAGGCCGCCCTTGGGCTGCAGGAGATGACGGTGGCGCACTTCCTGGAGGCCGTGCGCGCACGCCCGCCGCACGAGCCCCCCATGGAGGCGCTGCGCCAGGCGGTGCTGGAGGGCTGGGACACGCTGCACGACGTGATCGAGGCCGTCGCACCCGTCGAGCTGTACCTGCGCATGTACCAGGTGGTCGAGTCGACGCCCGTGCTGCTCGCGGCACATCTGCGCAAGTCCGTGGAGATCGAGGAGGCCATCGCGCGTATCCTCGCCGAGCGCGAGGGCGTCGACATCGACAGCGATCCGCGCCCCCGGCTGGCGGTGGCCGTGTTCGGCGGAGTGATGCGGCTGACGGAGCGTCAGTGGAGCACCGGCGAGGACTACAGCCTCGACGCGATGCGGGCACTGACCGTCTCGCATCTCGAACAGGTGGGCCCCGCACTCAGCGAGAGCTGGCGAACACGCTGAGGTCATGGGCGTGTTCGCAGCGCCGTGATCGAAACGTGATACCTGTCACTTGGTTAACGCGAGACCCTCCCGTTCTCCTAGTGTGTCCTCCCAGTGACTTCCTTCGATACCTCCCCGCAACTGAACGTCTGGCGCGCTCTGCTCGCGCTGGCCGTGGTGTTCGTGATGCTGGCGACCACCGGCTGGACGGCCCTGCGCCACCACCGGAGCGCCGCACCGCTGCAGGCCTCGATCAGTGCCTGGGAGCACGGCAGCATCGCCGGCCACCACCTGCCGGCCGCGAACTCCTCCCCCACGCGGCTCGCCCGGTTCTTCGCCTCGCTCAGCGATGCACAGCGCACCAGCCTCGCCCACCGCTATTCGCTCGCGGTCGGCAACATGAACGGCGCGCCGGTCGAGCTGCGCTATCGCGCGAACCGCATCGCGCTCGACGAGGCCCGCAAGGTCGAACTCAAACGCATGGACGACCAGCGGCTCACGCCCGAGGGGCAGCGCGAGGCGGGCCGCCGTATGCATCGCTTCGAGGCGATGATGCGGCCTGACCGGCACATCCTTGCCTTCGACCCGGAGGGGGCGGGCCGCGCCGCCGAGGTGTTCGGCGACCTGCCCGGGGCCGAGCGGATCTCGGTCGTCGTCCCCGGCGTCGACACCGACCTGCTCACCTTCCAGCGCACCAGTCGCAAGTACTCGGCGCCGGTCGGCATGGCCGAGTCGCTGTACGCGGCCGAGCGTGCGACGAGCCCTTCGACACGGACGGCCGTGATCGCCTGGGCCGACTACACCACGCCGAACGGGCTCGGCATCGACTCGGCGACGGCGATGCGTGCGCAGTCCGGGGCCGTACGCCTGAACGCGCTGGTGCGGGCGCTGCCCGGCAGCTCGCCCGTCTCCCTGTTCTGCCACAGCTACGGCTCGGTGCTGTGCGGTCTCGCCGCGCACACGCTGCCCGAGCGGGTGGCCGACATAGCGGTGGCCGGCAGCCCCGGCATGCGGGTCTCGAAGGCCTCCCAGCTGGGCACCTCGGCGCAGGTGTGGGCGATGCGGGACGCCGACGACTGGGTGCAGGACGTGCCGTATCTGGAGGTCGGCGGGCTGGGGCACGGGGAGGACCCGGTGTCGTCGGTGTTCGGCGCGCGGGTGCTGTCCGCGCGGGAGGCGAAGGGGCACGGCGGCTATTTCGAGCCGGGCACGGACAGTGTCGAGAACTTCGCCGAGATCGGGGTTGGCGCATACGACGCGGTGCGCTGTGCGAACGACGCCGATGCCTGTCGGGCGGGTTTGTCCGACACGGCGTCGGCCGGACGCGCGTAGACACGCAGGAACTGCGGTGTGCGCGGGGTGGCGACGGAGGAGCACGTGCCGCATACGATGAGCCGCATGGGTGACGTACTGGCCGGATTTCATGCCGCCTGGGAGTTCGAGTCCGACTCCGTGCTCATCCGTTACGAACGAGGGATTCGAACACCCAAGCTGTTCCAGGCGCTCGGGGAGCGCCGTGTGCCCTATGAGGCGATCGCCGGTGTGACGCTGACGCCGGGCAGGCGCGGGAGGACCGTCGCACTGCGCATCGAGCCCCGACCCGGCGCCGATCCGCTGCTGGAGGCGGCGGCCGGGCAGCTGAAGGAGAGCGGCGATCCCTATCGGCTGGTACTGCCGGCCGAGCGCGAGACGCTGGCCGAGTACTACGGCGACGAACTGCGGTCCCAGCTGACGGAGTCCGGGCCGGCCGAGGAGTTCCTCGTGGGTGCGCCGGATGTGCCGTTGCAGTTCAAGGCGTATGACGCGAAGGCGACCTTCGACGGGAACGTCGTCCGGTTTCGATGGTTTTGGACCGGTGCGTCCTCGGCGAAGTGGAAGGCCGGGGATCAGAGCTTTCCGGTGGCCGAACTCAATGGGGTCGAGTGGCGCTCGCCCGAGGTGTTCGAGGGGCATCTACGGCTGCTGCGGCGCGACTGCGGCGACGGGCAGCCGGCGCAGGCGGACCAGGATCCGGCGGCTGTGGTGTTCGGGCTCGGGTACGGGCCGGTGCATGAGTCGTTGCCGTTCGCGGCGGCGGTGCTTTTCGCTGTGCGGCAGAGGGGGACGGCTGCCGCGGTGTCGGCCGGTGCGCCGAGGCGCGACCCGGCCGACATCGCGGAGAGGATCCGTCATCTCGGGGAGTTGCATGAGGCTGGGCTGGTGACGGACGAGGAGTTTTCGTCCAAGAAGGCCGAGTTGCTGGCGGAGCTTTAGGGCGCCCCAAAGGGGGTTGCAGACCCCGGCGGCTACAAGGGCACGCTCATTCCCTGCCCGCCGACGCGAAGGACATGTCCGCGTAGCGGTCGCCGGACACGTTGCCCGCGATGGGCTCCAGCAGCGCCAGTTCGTCCTTGGTCAGTACGATCCGCGTCGCCGCCGCGTTCTCCTCCACCCTGCCCGGCCTGCGGGTGCCCGGGATCGGGACGATCGGCAGGTCGTGGACCGATGCTCGCTGCTGGACCCAGGCCAGCGCGATCTGTCCGAGCGTCGCCCCGTGTGACTCGGCGACCTTGCGGATCGGGTCCAGGAGAGCCGCGTTCGCTGCCGCGTTCTCGCCGGTGTACCGGGGCTGCTGGCGGCGGAAGTCGCCGGTCGTCAGGTCCTCGGCCTTGGCGAAGGAGCCGGTGAGGAAGCCGCGGCCCAGCGGGGAGTACGGCACCAGGGTCACGCCCAGATCCCGGGCGGCCGGGACCACGTTCGCCTCGATGTCGCGGCTGAACAGCGACCACTCGGACTGCACGGCCGCGATCGGGTGCACGGCGTGGGCGTCACGCAGCTCGCGTGCCGTCACCTCGCTCAGTCCCAGGTGCTTGACCTTGCCCTCGCGGACCAGCTCCGCCATGACGCCGACCGTCTCCTCGATGGGGACGGTCACATCGCGGCGGTGCATGTAGTAGAGGTCGATCGCCTCGACGTTCAGGCGCTTCAGGCTCGCCTCGATGCACTGGCGTATGTAGGGCGTGTCGTTGCGGATGATCCGCTTGGTCGGGTCGTCCGGGTGGATCGCCAGGCCGAACTTCGTGGCGATCGCCAACTCGTCGCGGTGCGCCCGGAAGAACGGCGACAGAAACTTCTCGTTCTCGCCCGCCCCGTACGCGTCCGCCGTGTCGAACAGCGTGACGCCCAGCTCCAGTGCCCGCTCCAGGGTCGCCCTGGACTCGTCCGCGTCCGAGGGGCCGTACGCGAAGCTCATGCCCATGCAGCCGAGGCCCTGGACCCCGACCTCGGGTCCGTTCGCGCCCAGTCGTGCCGTCGCGATCCTGCTGTCGCTCATCCAGCCTTCTCCGTCTTCTCCTGCTCGTACAGACGCCCGGCGTCCGCGTAGAAACTGATCTTCCGGTCGAGCACGGCCAGCGTGTCCTGGAGCTCGGCGATCCGGGCGAGGACGTCGCGGCGGGTCGTCTCCAGCAGTTCGAAGCGCTCGCCGAAGGTGTGGTCGCCCTCGCGCACCAGCTCGGCGTACCGGACCATGTCGGCGACCGGCATGCCGGTCAGCCGCAGCTTGCCGACGAGGTCGAGCCAGTCCAGGTCACGGTTGCTGTAGCGGCGCTGGCCCGTGTGCGAGCGGTCCACGTGCGGCATGAGGCCGATCCGCTCGTACCAGCGCAGGGTGTGGGCCGTCAGGCCGGTGAAGGCGACGACCTCGCTGATCGTGTAGCTGTCCTGGCCTGCCGGCCGCCGGTGCGGGTGCGGCGGGGCCGCACAGCTGTCGGTCCTGGTGGTCGTGCTCTCCATCACCGTCATGCGCTCAACGCTATGGCCTTGGAGTGCGCTCCAAGCAAGCGGAAACGGTAAGAAACCCGCGGGACACGGCGTGATCACCGTAACTGGCACCGGCGTCCCCGGCACGGACCCCTCGATGCGGCTGTATCCGTGAGCGGCTTAGGCTCACAGGCATGTCCTTGCAGAGCCTCGCACTGATCGAGAACTGGCCGGTCCCCACCGCCGCGGCGGGTGTCGTACGCGCCGACGGCACGGTCCTGGGTACGCACGGCCCGGTCGGGCACCGCTTCCCGCTCGCCTCGGTCACCAAGCCGCTGGCCGCGTATGCCGTCCTCGTCGCCTATGAGGAGGGCGCGGTCGAGCTCGACGAGCCGGCCGGGCCGCAGGGCTCGACGGTGCGGCATCTGCTCGCGCACACCTCGGGGCTGGCCTTCGACGAGCACCGGGTGATGGCCCCGCCCGGGGAGCGGCGGCTGTACTCCAACGCCGGGTTCGAGGTGCTCGGGGACCATGTCGCCAAGGCGACGGACATCCCGTTCGCGGAGTATCTGCGCCAGGCCGTGCTGGAGCCGCTGGGCATGACGGCCACGTCCCTGGAGGGCTCCCCCGCGAAGGACGGAGTGTCGAGCGTCGAGGATCTGCTGCGGTTCGCGGCGGAGGTGCAGGCGCCCAGGCTGCTGGACCCGCGTACGGTCGCCGAGGCGATGACCGTGCAGTACCCGGGGACGAAGGGCGTGCTGCCGGGATACGGGCACCAGAACCCGAACGACTGGGGCCTCGGCTTCGAGATCCGCGACGGCAAGGCCCCGCACTGGACGGGCGCGTCGTCCTCGCCGCGCACCTTCGGGCACTTCGGGCAGTCGGGTACGTTCCTGTGGATCGACCCGGACGCGGGCGCGGCCTGCGTCGCGCTGACGGACCGGGCGTTCGGGCCCTGGGCGGTCGGGGCGTGGCCGGCGTTCACGGAGGCGGTGCTGGCCGGGCTGTAGGCCCACCCGTGGCATCGAGGGCCTCGTCCGTTCCCTCGGTGTCGATGTGCGGCAGGATCTTGTCCAGCCAGCGGGGCGTCCACCAGGCGTGTTTGCCCAGCAGCGTCATCACCGCGGGCACCATCAGCAGCCGGACCACCGTGGCGTCGATGAGCACACTGACGGCGAGCCCCAGGCCCAGCATCTTGACCACGATGTTGTCGCTGATGATGAAGGCCGCGAACACGCTCACCATGATCAGCGCCGCGCAGGTGATCACGCGCGCGGTGATCTCCAGCGCGTGGGCGACGGAGTCCTTCGCGTTCCCGGTCTGCAGCCAGGCCTCGTGCACCCGGGACAGCAGGAAGATCTCGTAGTCCATGCTGAGCCCGAAGATGATCGCGAACATCATCATCGGCACATAGCTCTCGATGGGCACCTTGCCGTGGACGCCGAGCGCGGGCCCGCCCCAGCCCCACTGGAACACGGCGACGACGACGCCGTACGAGGCCGCGATCGACAGGACGTTGAGGACGGCCGCCTTCACGGCGACGAGCAGGCCGCGGAAGACCGCGAGGACGATCAGGAAGGCGAGGCCCACCACGACGGCGATGATCAGCGGCAGCCGCTCCGCCACGATGTTGCGGAAGTCGACCTGGGCGGCCGTCGTCCCGGTGACGTAGCCCTTGGCGTCGGTGCCGGAGGCCGCGTCGGGGAGGGTGTGGTCGTAGAGCCGGTTCGTCAGGTCGGTGGTGTCCTTGTTCTGCGGGGACACCGACGAGTAGACCGTGCCGACCAGAACGTCGCCGTCCTGCGTCGGCGTCAGCGGGCTGACGAAGGAGGTACCGGACTCGTCGTTCAGGGCGGACTGGGTCTTCGAGGCCAGGTCGGAGCGCTGCGAGTCCGGTACGGAGGTCTGGTCGACGACGATGGTGAGCGGCCCGTTGGAGCCGGCCCCGAACGCGTCGGTCATCAGGTCGAAGGCCCGCCGGTCGGTGAAGGACGTGGGGTCCGCGCCGTCGCCGATGTGGCCGAGCTGGATCGAGAAGAGGGGGATGGCCAGCACCGCGACGGTGACGACGCCGGCGGACAGGTACCGCAGCGGATGGCGCTCGACGCGCTTTGCGTAGCGGTGCCAGGTGCCCTGGGACGTGTCGCTCCCGGCGTCGGTCTCGGCGATGGGCTTGCGTACGTGCCAGCGGTCGATCTTGCGGCCGGTCAGCCCCAGCAGGGCCGGGACCAGGGTCAACGCGCCGAGAACGGCCGAGACGACCGTGACGGCCGCGGCGACGCCGAGTTTGCCGATGAAGCTCACGCCGGACACCCACAGGCCCATCAGGGCGACGATCACCGTGGTGCCGGAGACCAGTACCGCGCGTCCGCTGGTGGCGGCGGCGTAACCGGCGGCGCGCACCGGGTCCGCGCCGTCGATGAGCTTTTGCCGGTGCCGGGTGAGCAGGAAGAGCGCGTAGTCGATGCCGACACCGAGGCCGATCATCGTGGCCAGGGTGGGCGAGACCGTGGCGAAGGTGAACGCGATGGCGAGCAGCCCGAGGCAGGCCAGCCCGCCGACGACCCCGATCAGCGCCGTGACCAGCGGCAGTCCGGCGGCGAGCACACTGCCGAAGCCGATCAGCAGGACGATGATGGCGACGCCGAACCCGATCAACTCGCTGATCCGGTCGTTGCCGGCGGGCCGCTCCAGCTCGCCGAGCGATCCGCCGTACTCGACGTCGACGCCGGCCTGTCTGAGCGGGTCCACGGCTTTGTCGACGCCGTTCAGATAGCTGTCGCCCAGCAGGGAGGGCTGCTCGTCGAAGCGGATGGTGATGTAGCCGGTCTTCCCGTCCGAGGACAGCGGCCCGACCTTCGAGGAGGTGGCGTCCAGCGGGTTCTGCACGGACAGTACGTGCGACAGCTTCTGGAGGTCGGACACGGCGGTCGACATCTGCGAGCCGAACGAGGTCAGGGACTTGTCCGCGTCGTGCATGACGATCTGGCTGCTGTAGCCGCCCGCCTGCGGATCGTGCTCCTTGAGGACGTCCAGGCCCTTCTCGGACTGCACGTCGGACAGGGAGAAGTTGTCCGAGTACTCCCCGCCGTGGATGTGGTTGAGAGCCTGGAGCACGCCGAGCGCCACGACCCAGGCGACGATCACGATCACGAAGTGGTGGGCGCACCACTCACCGAGCCGTCGCAGTCCCCCTTTTTTCGGGGCGTCGCCCCGTCCCCCTGTGCCTTTGGGTCTGGCCATGCACTCGGCTCTTCTCTGCCGGGCGGGTGTCCAACACCTCCATTTGACGCCGACACGACCACTTAGGCATCTCGGGCCCCACCCGCTACTCGGCCATCTCCCACATCAGCAGCTCCGCCGCGCTCACCCCGACCGCCTCCACGTCCTTGGCGTCGCTGATGCGCGCCGCGTCTCCGGCGTCCAGTTCCTCGCCGTCCAGGCGCACTCGGCCGCGCACCACGTGCACGTACAGATACGCCCCGTCCGGCACCGCAGTCCGCTCCCCCGCCCCCAGCCGCCGCACATGGAGCATGGCGCCCGCCTCCGGGACGGCGTACGGCGTGGAGTCGGCGATGCCGTGGACGGTCTCGTACGCCGGGTCGCCGCCCGCCGTCAGCGGGGCCAGCCAGGTCTGGAGGAAGGTCAGGGGCGTGCCGGCGTCGTTGCGCTCGACGTGCCGTACGCCGCCCGCCGAGCTCAGCCGCTGGACGTCGCCGGGGCCGACCCGGGTCTCGTGGCCGGTGGAGTCGCGGTGGGTCAGCTCGCCCTCGACCACCCACGTGATGATCTCGGTGTGGCTGTGCGGGTGCTCGTCGAAGCCGGCGCCGGGCGCGAGCCGCTCCTCGTTGCAGGCGATCATCGCGCCGAAGCGGAGGTTGTCGGGGTCGTAGTGCGGGCCGAAGGAGAAGGCGTGGCGTGACTCGATCCCCGAGGCCGGATCCCCTCCCGGATAGCGCTCCGCGGCGCGCCGTACGTCCATCACGGGCACCACCGTAGCCTCACCGGCGGGGGCTCACCTGCGACCCTCCGGCACGCGCCCGCGTCCGGATAAGGCAGTCTTGTCCCCGTGCCCGAACCCGAAGCTCGTAAGTCCCCTGCCGCCGCGCACGACGTCCATGCGCACTCCGCGACTCTGAAGCGGCTGGAGAAGTCCTCAGGTTCCCTCGCCGCGCAGGCCATCGCGCGGATGGACGAGACGCTGCCGTGGTACCGGGCGATGCCACCGGAGAACCGTTCCTGGATCGGTCTCGTCGCCCAGGCCGGTATCGCCGCCTTCACCGAGTGGTTCCGGCATCCCGACGCTCCGCAGGCCATCTCCACCGACGTCTTCGGGACGGCCCCGCGCGAGCTGACCCGCGCCATCACGCTGCGCCAGACCGTGGAGATGGTGCGCACCACCATCGAGGTCATGGAGTCGGCCATCGACGAGGTCGCCGCTCCCGGCGACGAGAGCGTGCTGCGCGAGGCGCTGCTCGTCTACGCCCGGGAGATCGCCTTCGCCACCGCCCAGGTCTACGCCCAGGCCGCCGAGGCACGCGGTGCCTGGGACGCGCGCCTGGAGTCGCTCGTGGTCAACGCCGTGCTCAGCGGCGAGGCCGACGAGGGTGCCGTGTCGCGGGCCGCGGCGCTCGGGTGGAACTCGCCGGAGCATGTGTGCGTGGTGCTCGGGACCGCGCCGGACGGCGACAGCGAGCTGACCGTCGAGGCGATCCGGCGGGCTTCCCGGCACGCCAAGCTCCAGGTGCTGACCGGGGTGCTCGGGGACCGGCTCGTCGTGATCGCGGGCGGCAGCGACAGCCCGCTCGCCGTCGCCAAGTCCCTGATCGGGCCCTTTGCCGCAGGTCCCGTCGTCGCGGGGCCCATCGTGCCGGATCTGCAGGCCGCCACCCGGTCCGCGCAGGCCGCGGCCGCCGGGCTGAAGGCGTGTTCCGCCTGGCAGGACGCCCCGCGCCCGGTGCTGGCGGACGACCTGCTTCCGGAACGTGCCATGGCGGGGGATCCCAGCGCGCGCGAGCAGTTGGTGGAGGAGATCTACAGACCGCTGGAGGAGGCCGGTTCGGCTCTGCTGGAGACGCTCTCCGTCTATCTCGAACAGGCAAGCAGTCTGGAGGGCGCCGCGCGGATGCTGTTCGTGCATCCCAACACCGTGCGCTACCGGCTTCGACGTGTGACTGACGTCACCGGCTGGTCGCCGTCCGATGTACGCTCCGCGTTCACCTTGCGCATCGCGCTGATCCTGGGGCGTCTGGCCGACGGCGATCTCCAGCTCTAGGCTTTTGTCGGGGGCCCACAAAACCCCCTCGTGTTCTTCGTCCTTGTCCCCACGGGCGGCGTGGCCCGTCCCCAAGAGAGAGTGTGAGAGTGCTCGTACTCGTCGCTCCCGGCCAGGGCGCTCAGACGCCCGGCTTCCTGACCCCCTGGCTCGAACTGCCCGGTGCCGCCGACCGCCTCGGTGCCTGGTCGGACGCCATCGGACTGGACCTCGCCCACTACGGCACGCAGGCCGACGCGGACGCCATCCGGGACACCTCCGTGGCGCAGCCGCTGCTGGTCGCGGCCGGCATCCTGTCCGCCGCGGCACTGGGTGACATTGCGCCCGGCGCCGTCGCAGGACACAGCGTCGGTGAGATCACCGCTGCCGCCTACGCGGGCGTCCTGGACGACACCGCGGCGCTGACCCTGGTGCGCAAGCGGGGGCTCGCCATGGCCGAGGCCGCCGCGATCACCGAGACCGGCATGTCGGCGCTGCTCGGCGGCGACCCCGAGGTGAGCGTCGCGCACCTGGAGAAGCTGGGCCTGACCCCGGCGAACATGAACGGCGCCGGGCAGATCGTGGCCGCGGGCACCATGGAGCAGCTCGCCGCGCTGAACGAGGACAAGCCCGAGGGCGTACGCAAGGTCGTCGCGCTGAAGGTCGCCGGCGCCTTCCACACCCACCACATGGGCCCCGCCGTCGACAAGCTGGCCGAGGCCGCCAAGGAACTCGTCCCCGCCGACCCGGGCGTCACCTACGTCTCCAACAAGGACGGCCGTGCCGTCGCCACCGGCGCCGAGGTGCTGGAGCGGCTCGTCGGACAGGTCGCCAACCCGGTCCGCTGGGACCTGTGCATGGAGACCTTCAAGGAGCTCGGCGTCACGGCCCTGATCGAGGCGTGCCCGGGCGGCACGCTGACCGGTCTGGCCAAGCGCGCACTGCCGGGTGTGAAGACCCTGGCGCTCAAGACCCCCGACGACCTGGACGCTGCTCGCGAGCTCATCGCAGAGCACGCCTGACAAGGAGCCCGGAGCATGGCGAAGCTGAAGCCCAGCAAGGGCGCCCCGTACGCGCGCATCCTCGGTGTGGGCGGTTACCGTCCGACCCGGGTGGTGCCCAACGAGGTGATCCTGGAGAAGATCGACTCGTCCGACGAGTGGATCCGTTCGCGCTCCGGCATCGAGACGCGGCACTGGGCGAACGACGAGGAGACCGTCGCCGCGATGTCGATCGAGGCGTCCGGCAAGGCGATCGCCGACGCCGGGATCTCCGCCGAGCAGATCGGCGGCGTGATCGTCTCGACCGTCTCGCACTTCAAGCAGACCCCGGCCGTCGCCACCGAGATCGCCGACAAGCTCGGCACGAACAAGGCCGCCGCCTTCGACATCTCGGCCGGCTGCGCGGGCTTCGGCTACGGCCTCACCCTCGCCAAGGGCATGATCGTCGAGGGTTCCGCGGAGTACGTCCTCGTCATCGGCGTGGAGCGGCTGTCCGACCTCACCGACCTGGAGGACCGGGCCACGGCCTTCCTGTTCGGCGACGGCGCGGGCGCGGTCGTCGTCGGCCCCTCCCAGGAGCCGCACATCGGCCCGACCGTGTGGGGCTCCGAGGGCGACAAGTCCGAGACGATCAAGCAGACGGTGCCGTGGAACGAGTTCCAGATCGGCAACGTCGACAAGCTCCCCCTGGACAGCGAGGGCAACGTCAAGTTCCCCGCGATCACGCAGGAGGGCCAGGCGGTCTTCCGCTGGGCCGTGTTCGAGATGGCGAAGGTCGCCCAGCAGGCGCTGGAAGCGGCCGGAATCAGCCCGGACGACCTGGACGTCTTCATTCCGCACCAGGCCAACGAGCGGATCATCGACTCGATGGTGAAGACTCTCAAGCTGCCGGAGCACGTCACGGTCGCCCGTGACGTGCGCACCACCGGCAACACCTCGGCCGCCTCGATCCCGCTCGCGATGGAGCGGCTCCTGGCGACCGGCGAGGCGAAGAGTGGCGACACCGCGCTCGTCATCGGATTCGGGGCGGGTCTCGTGTACGCCGCCACGGTCGTTACTCTCCCCTAGGCACTCCGTGCCGGATCATGTGAGCCGGCACGGGAAACGCACCACCTGCCGCTCACGCGGCGGACGCCAAACCCTCTGAGATATCTACGAAGGAGCGCCAAGATGGCCGCCACTCAGGAAGAGATCGTCGCCGGTCTCGCCGACATCGTGAACGAGATCGCCGGCATCCCGGTTGAGGACGTCCAGCTGGACAAGTCCTTCACCGACGACCTGGACGTCGACTCGCTGTCCATGGTCGAGGTCGTCGTCGCCGCCGAGGAGCGCTTCGACGTCAAGATCCCCGACGAGGACGTCAAGAACCTCAAGACGGTCGGCGACGCGACCAACTACATCCTCAAGAACCAGGGCTGATCCACCCACCGGCCCTCGGGCTGACTGCCCCGCCACCCGGCGGTGGCGCCGCTGAATCCTCGTATCCGTTGGAGAAAGAATTCCCGTGAGCTCGACCAATCGCACCGTGGTCGTCACCGGTATCGGCGCAACCACACCGCTGGGTGGCGACGCAGCCTCTACCTGGGAGGGCCTGATCGCCGGACGTTCCGGCGTCAAGCCCCTGGAGCAGGACTGGGCCGCCGAACAGGCGGTCCGTATCGCCGCGCCGGTCGCGGTGGAGCCGACCGAGGTCATCCCGCGGCCGCAGGCCCGCCGACTGGACCGCTCGGCGCAGTTCGCGCTGATCGCGGCCAAGGAGGCGTGGGCCGACGCCGGGTTCGAGGCCAAGGCCGGTGAGGACCCGACCGTCGACCCCGACCGCCTCGGTGCGGTCATCGCCTCCGGCATCGGCGGCGTGACGACGCTGCTCGACCAGTACGACGTGCTGAAGGAGAAGGGCGTTCGCCGCGTCTCCCCGCACACCGTCCCCATGCTGATGCCGAACAGCCCCTCCGCGAACGTGGGTCTGGCCGTGGGCGCCCGTGCGGGCGTGCACACGCCGGTCTCCGCGTGCGCCTCGGGTGCCGAGGCCATCGGCTACGCCATCGAGATGATCCGCACGGGCCGCGCCGACGTCGTCGTCGCGGGTGGCACGGAGGCGGCGATCCATCCGCTGCCGATCGCCGCGTTCGGCAACATGATGGCGATGTCCAAGAACAACGACGACCCGCAGGGCGCCTCGCGTCCCTACGACGTCGCCCGCGACGGCTTCGTCCTCGGTGAGGGCGCCGGCGTGATCGTCCTGGAGTCCGCCGAGCACGCCGCCAAGCGCGGTGCCCGCGTGTACGCCGAGGCGGTCGGGCAGGGCATCTCCGCCGACGCGCACGACATCGTGCAGCCGGAGCCCGAGGGCCGCGGCATCTCGCACGCGCTGCAGAACCTGCTGGAGCGCAACGACCTGGACCCGGCGGAGATCGTGCACGTCAACGCGCACGCCACGTCCACGCCGGCCGGTGACATCGCCGAGCTGAAGGCGCTGCGGAAGGTGTTCGGGGACGATGCCGACCACATGGCGGTGTCCGCGACGAAGTCGATGACCGGGCATCTGCTCGGTGGGGCCGGTGGTGTCGAATCGGTCGCGACCGTGCTCGCGCTGTACCACCGGGTGGCTCCGCCGACCATCAACGTCGAGAACCTCGACCCGGAGGCCGAGGCTGCCGCCGACGTCGTCCGTGGTGAGGCCCGCAAGCTGCCGGTCGAGGGCCGCATCGCCGCGCTGAACGACTCGTTCGGCTTCGGCGGCCACAACGTGGTGCTGGCGTTCCGGTCGGTCTGAGCGACCTCTGTACGTATGTGAAGGGCCCCCACCTTTCGAGGTGGGGGCCCTTCACATGTCCAAGTCTCAGACCACCTGGTGCAACCAGCGCACCGGCGCTCCCTCACCCGCGTACCGGAACGGCTCCAACTCGTCGTCCCACGGCTTGCCCAGAAGCTTGGCGATTTCCGCCTCCAGGTCGGTCTCGTCGCGCTGTGAGCGGGCCAGGGCTGCGCGCAGGCGGTCCTCCGGGATCAGGATGTCGCCGTGGATTCCCGTCACCGCGTGGAAGATGCCGAGTTCGGGGGTGCAGCTGTAGCGCTCGCCCTCGGCCGTGGGGCAGGGCTCGGCCGTGACCTCGAAGCGCAGCAGGTGCCAGCCGCGCAGGGCGGAGGCCAGCTTGGAGGCCGTGCCCGCCTCCGCCTGCCAGCTGAACTCCGAGCGCCAGGTGCCGGGCGCGGCGGGCTGCCGGATCCAGTCGAGGTTGACGCGCGTGCCGAGCACCCCGGCGACGGCCCACTCGACGTGCGGGCACAGCGCGCGCGGCGCGGAGTGCACGTACAGAACTCCACGTGTCGTCACCGGGACCTCCGGGCAGAGCGGACATCTTACGAACTGGCGGACGATAGTGGCCGGGCAGCCACGTTGATGGCGAGGCTACCGTGCGGCGGCGCAAGGAGTGTGACGTACCGTCCGTCCCAGTGCCGCCAAACGCCCGCCATTCACCCGGCAGGACGCTTGTACGGGTGTGAGCCGTTGCATCAGGCGGGCGGGAACCCTGGTGCGTTGTCATGGGTTGGAGACATCAGTGGGTTTAACCGACCGGGGCGAGCGAGGGGATGGACCAGGGCATGCAGAAGCGACGGCACGTCCCACGCGCTGTCCTGGCCCTGGTGACCACGGCCGTCGTCGGCGTCGCCGGCTGTGACGCCGTGGGCGGCGACTCCCCCGCCCCGTCCCGCACCGAGGCGCGCCCGTCGCCGAAGCCGACCCCCACGTGGGACCGCAGCCCGGCCTCCGTGGTGGCCGTCGGCGACTCCATCACCCGCGGTTTCGACGCCTGTACGGTCCTGTCGGACTGCCCCGAGGTCTCCTGGGCGACCGGCAGCAGTCCCGAGGTCGACAGCCTGGCCGTGCGGCTGCTGGGGAAGGCGAAGGCGGCCGAGCGCAGCTGGAACTACGCGGTGACCGGGGCCCGGATGGCGGACGTGCCGGGGCAGCTGGCCCAGGCGGTGACGCGCAGGCCGGAGTTGGTGGCGGTGATGGCGGGGGCGAACGACGCCTGCCGTGCGTCGACCGACGAGATGACGTCGGTGGCCGACTTCCGGGCGCAGTTCGAGGACGCGATGGGCACACTGCGGGACGCCCTGCCGAAGACGCAGGTGTTCGTGGCGAGCGTGCCGAACCTGAAGCGGCTGTGGGAGCAGGGCCGTACGAACCCGCTGGGCAAGCAGGTGTGGAAGCTCGGCATCTGCCCGTCGATGCTGAGCGACCCCGACTCCCTGACCACGCAGTCCAACCAGCGGCGCGACACGGTGCAGGACCGGGTAGAGGCGTACAACGAAGTGCTGGAGGAGGTCTGCGAGAAGGACCGCCGGTGTCGCTTCGATGACGGTGCGGTGTACGACTTCCGGTTCGGTACCGAACAGCTCAGCCAGTGGGACTGGTTCCATCCGAGTGTCAACGGTCAGGCACGGCTGGCGGAGATCGCCTACCGGACGGTCACGAACTAGTGTTCCGCTCATGAGCGAACACTTCGGCACACTTTCCGACGGCACCGAGGTCCACCGCTGGACCCTGGAGCGCGCGGGCGTGCGGGTGCGGGTGCTGTCGTACGGCGGGATCGTGCAGTCGGTCGAGGTGCCGGACCGTCACGGGCACCCGGCGGACGTGGTGCTGGGGTTCGCCGGTCTGGAGGGCTATCTGTCCCACCCGGAGCCCTATCTCGGCGCTCTCATCGGGCGGTACGCCAACCGGATCGCGGGCGGCCGCTTCCCGCTGGACGGCCTGACGTACGCGCTCGAACCCAACACCCCGCCCAGCTCCCTGCACGGCGGTGCGCGCGGCTTCGACAAGCGGGTGTGGGAGGTGGCCCCGGTCGAGCACGGGCTGCGGCTCAGCCGGGTCAGCCCGCATGGCGAGGAGGGCTTCCCTGGGCGGCTGGAGGTCTCGGTGACCTACACACTGGACGCCGGCGGCGCGCTGCGGATCGCGTACGAGGCGGTGACGGACGCGCCGACCGTGGTGAACCTGACCAACCACAGTTACTTCAACCTCGCCGGGGCCGGGTCCGGCGACGCGGGCGGGCACGAACTGCGGCTGGCGGCCTCCCGGTTCACCCCGGTCGACGACGACCTCATTCCGACCGGCGCCCTGGACGAGGTCGCGGGCACCCGCTTCGACTTCCGTGAGGCGCGCAAGGTCGGCGCCGGGTACGACCACAACTTCGTGCTGGACAAGGGCGTGACGGCGAACGCGCAGGAGGTCGCCGAGCTGTACGACGCGTCGAGCGGGCGTGCGCTGACGGTGGCGACCACCGAGCCCGGCCTCCAGCTCTACACCGCCGACCATCTGGCCGAGCCGTTCGCCCCGGGCGACGGCATCGCGCTGGAGACCCAGCACTTCCCCGACTCCCCGAACCGGCCGGACTTCCCGGGCACGGTGCTGCGGCCGGGCGAGGTGTTCCGCTCGGAGACGGTGTACGGCTTCTCGGCGCGCTGACCGGCGGCGAAAGCCACGAGCCCCGGTCCAGGTGTCAGGGCCTGGACCGGGGCTGTTCCTGGGTACTTCTCCCGGATCAGACGTTAATCGTCGCCGTCACCCGACGGTCGGCGATGGAGCGCCCCACCTGGATCTCGTACGAACCCTTCACAAGGGTCCATGAATTGGCCTTCTCGTCCCACACCTCGAAGGCCCGGCGCGGCAGTTCGACGACGGCCTCGCCCCGCTCCCCCGGCCCCGCCTCCACACCGGCGAACCCGGCGAGCCACCGCGCCGGCCGGTCGGCGTCCGGCTCGCTCGGCGCCAGATAGACCTGCACGACCTCGCGCCCCGCGCGCTCACCGGAGTTGCGGACGCGGACCGTGACCGTCGTGCCCTTGACCTCGGCGGACTCGTACGTCCAGTCGGTGTAGCCGAGGCCGTGCCCGAAGGGGTACGACGGGACCCTGCCGTCCTTCTCCCAGGCGCGGTAGCCGATGAAGACGCCCTCGGTGTACGGGAGTTCACCGGCCGACGGGACGACCTCGGTGACCGGGGCGTCGGTCAGGGAGCCCCAGGTGGTGGGCAGCCGGCCGCCCGGCTCGTGGGTGCCCGTGAGGACGTCCGCGAGGGCCGCGCCGCCCTCCTGGCCGGGGAACCAGCTCAGCAGCACGGCGGCGACGTCCTCGCGCCACGGCAGTTCGACCGGGGAGCCGGAGTTGACGACCACGACGGTGTGGGGGTTGGCGGCGGCGACGGCGCGCACCAGGTCGTCCTGGCGGCCGGGCAGCGTCAGGTCCGTGCGGTCGAAGCCCTCGGACTCGACGCGGTCGGTGGTGGCGACCACGACGACGGCGGTGTCGGCGTTCCTCGCGGCCTCGACGGCCTCGGCGATCAGCTCGTCCGGGTCGCGCTGCGG
Source organism: Streptomyces sp. NBC_01092 (assembly GCF_045039535.1). Lineage (NCBI taxonomy): Bacteria > Bacillati > Actinomycetota > Actinomycetes > Kitasatosporales > Streptomycetaceae > Streptomyces > Streptomyces sp. NBC_01092. The sequence goes on from NZ_CP108659.1 coordinate 3,454,080, forward strand.
CTCCTGGTGGGAGAGCGTGAAGCCGACGACCTTCATCGGGATGCCCTCGGGGAACTCGACGACGTAGGTGAGGGAGACCTCGACCGGTTCACCGGCGGTGAGTTCGGGCCGGGCCCGCGGGACGGGGGCGCCGAAGAAGGAGATGAACGGGTCGTCCTTGGTGGGGCGCTGGACGTCGTCGAAGTACGTCGTGCCGTCGACCGTGAGCTCGAAGGCGCCGATGCCTTTGATGCCGAAGGTGTGCGGGCCGGTGTCGCGCGGGGTGAAGGTGCCGGTCAGTTCCACGCTGTGGAGCGCGGTGGGGGCACCCCCTGCTCGAGCGGAGTCGAGAGCTTGGGGGAAGGTGACGCCGTCGGGAAGGTCGGAACCCATCCACTGGATCTGGCCGTTCGGTGCCGACCTGGTGCCGATGACGTTGCCGTCCGCGTCCCGGCACACGGCGCGCAGCTCGAAGCCCTTGTCGGCGACGCCCAGTTCGGTGTTCGGGTCGGCGCCGACCGCGTAGGTCAGGGTGCCTGTGGGGAGGGCTGCGGTGAGGCCGTCGAGCGGGGAGACGACGCCGGCCGGGAAGACGGTGGCGGAGCCGCCGCCGAGGACGCGGGCGTCGCGGGCGGCGGCTCCGACGAGGGCGACCGTGCCGTTCGGCCGCAGGGGGAGGGCGCCCTCGTTGCGGACCAGGACGAAGGAGCGGCGGGCGATCTCGCGGGCCAGTTCCGTGCCGTCGACGGTCGCGGGAGGCTCGGTGACGACCGGCTCGGCACCGTCCAGGATGCCGACGCGGGCGGCGAGCCGCAGGACGTTGCGGACGGCGTCGTCGACCTTCGCCTCGGCCACCTCGCCGTCCCGTACGGCCTGGGCGAGGGCGTCGCCGTACACGGTCTGCGGGCCCGGCATGGCGACGTCGAGGCCACCCTCGATCGCGCCGACGGTGGACCTGGCGGCCATCCAGTCGGAGACGTTGTAGCCGTCGAAGCCCCATTCGCCGCGCAGGACCTCGTTCACGAGGTAGTGGTGCTCGGTCATCGTCGTGCCGTTGACCGTGTTGTAGGCGGTCATGATGCCCCAGGGGTGGGCGTTCTCGACGATGAGCTCGAAGGGCGCCATGTAGAGCTCGCGCAGGGCGCGTTCGCTGACGGTGTTGTTCACCGTGAAGCGGTCGGTCTCGGCGTCGTTGGCGACGAAGTGCTTGACGGTGGTGCCGACGCCGCCGGACTGGACGCCGCTGACGTAACCGGCACCGATCGTCCCCGTCAGATACGGGTCCTCGCTGTACGCCTCGAAGTGGCGGCCGCCGAGCGGGGAGCGGTGGAGGTTGACGGTGGGGGCGAGGAGTACGTGGACGCCCTTGCGGCGGGCCTCCTGGGCGAGGAGGGTGCCGGCGCGGCGGGCGAGGTCCGGGTCCCAGGTCGCGGCGAGGGCGGTGGGCGAGGGCAGCGCGACGGACGGGTCGTCGGCGGTCCAGCGCACGCCCCGGACGCCGATCGGGCCGTCGGACATGACGAGGGACTGCAGGCCGATCCCGGGGAGTGCGGGCAGCGTCCACATGTCCTGGCCGGAGAGCAGCCGCGCCTTCGCGTCGAGGTCGAGCCGGGCGAGGGCCGCCTCGACGACCGCCTCGCGTGCTGCATCGGCCTGGGTGCGCCTTCCCGCCATCGCGGTGCCTCCTCGTTGAGTGCGTGCTGTGGCTCCATCCTGCATCGACTACCTGTAGACCGGTAGGTTTCGTTATTTTTCTGTTATATTACGCTCCATGCAATGTCGTACGGTGACGCCATGAACGCGAGGGTCAGGAGCGAGGAGCGCCGCGCCGAGATCGTCCGGGCGGCCCTGGAGGTGATCGCCGAGCGCGGTTACCGGGGGGCGAGCCTGGGCGCGGTCGCGGAGCGGGTCGGGCTCACACAGCAGGGGCTGCTGCACTACTTCCCGACCAAGGACGCGCTGCTGGTCGCCGTGCTCAAGGAGCGGGACCAGTGGGACGCGGTGCCGGGCACCCGGTGGCGGATCGACCTGCTGGCCTCGCTCGTCGAGTACAACGCGATGCGGCCCGGCATCATCCAGACCTTCTCGGCGCTGCTCGGCGAGAGCGTGACGGAGGGGCATCCGGCGCGCGATTACTTTTCGCGGCGGTACGTCGAGGTCCGCGCGAGCATGGCCGAGGTACTGCGCACCGAGTACGGCGACCGGCTGCCGAACAGCCTGACACCGGAGCGCACGGCCCCCCTGCTGGTCGCCGTGATGGACGGCCTCCAGTACCAGTGGCTCCTGGACCCCGAGTCGGTGGACATGCCGGGCGCCTTCCGGGACTTCCTCAGCCTGCTGGGCGAGCGCCCGGACTGACGGCGGCGACGACCTCGACCTCCACGCGGGCCTGCGGCCTGAAGAGCCTCGGCACCTCGAAGGTCATGCTGGTGGGCGGGGTGCCGGTGAGGAACTGCCGCCGCACGTTGCCGTATTCCTCCAGCGTGGCGATGTCGGTGAGACAGGTGCGGATGTTGACGACGTCCGCCAGGGTCGCGCCGTGGGCTGCCAGCAGGGCGGCGATCGTCTCGAAGATGCCGCGGGTCTGCTCGGCGACGGTCGCCCCCTCGGCGATCTGCCCGGAAAGGAACAACAGGGCGCTGCCGTCGGCCTGTTCGACGCGGGCGACCTGGGAGTAGTACGGGCTGAGGGGCTGGGGCGCGGAGGCCGGGTTGCCGATGGTGATCTGCATGGCTTCGACGCTAAGTGCCGGCTTGCAATGCGACAAGCGAATGTCCAGCATGGCTGCCATGCCGGATCAGCATGAGTTTCCCGAGGTGTCCACGGTGTGGCTGAGGGTGTTTCTGGAAGTCGCGCGGCATGGCTCATTCACCGGCGCCGCCCGGACTCTCGGGTGGACCCAGTCCGCGGTGTCCCGGCAGATCTCTTCGCTGGAAGGGGCGTTGGGCGGAGCTGCGTTGTTCGACCGGCTGCCGCGTGGGGTACGGCTCAGCGAGGCCGGGCGGGTTCTCGTGCCGTACGCGGAGGCCGTCGCCGAGGCGTTGCACGGCGCCGTCCGGGAGCTGGCCGCGCTGCGTGAAGTGGCCGGCGGGCGGCTGCGGTTCGGCGCCTTCGCCACGGCCGACGCGGGACTTGTGCCGCAGGCCCTGGCCGCCTTCCGCGCCCGACACCCACGCGTCCACGTGACCCGCGAGGAGGGCTTCACCCCGGTGCTGCTCGACCGCCTGAGCGCCGGCCACCTCGACCTCGCCGTCGTCTCCACCACGGGCCGCGCCCCGTTGGAGGCGTACGAACTCCACCACCTCCTCGACGAGCGCCTGTACGTCGCCGTCCCCGCCGCCCACCCCCTCGCCCGCCACGAGGGACCCGTGCGGCTGAGCCGACTCGCCGACGCCGACTGGATCTCCGGTGGCTCCCGCCCCGAGGGCACCCTCCTCGACGCGGCGCTGCGGCAGGGCTTCCGGCCGCGCGTCGTGCACGTCGTCGGCGAGTGGACCGCGAAGCAGGGGTACGTCGCCGCCGGCCTCGGCGTGGCCCTGGTCCCGGCGCTGGCCGCCGCGTCCGTGCGCCCCGACATCCGTCTGGTGCCGGTGCTCGACGAGGGCGGCCCTGCGAGGGCCGTGTACGCGGCCACCGCGCGAGGGCGGTCGCTGACGCCTGCCGGGGTGGAATTCCTGGGTGCGCTGAGGGAGTCGGCGGTGACCGTGACCTCCCGCACCATGGCGTAGACCACTCCCGTCACGCGATACTTCCGGCGTCCCGCACGACGCACATGCAGCCCCCACCGTGACGGAAGGACCGGAACTCCCTTGAATTCCATACGTGTTCGGATCGGCGTCCTCGGACTCGCTCTGCTGGCCGGTCTCTCGGCCCCGACAGCGGGGAGCGCCGCGGCCGCCGAGACGGCAGCGGCGACGCCCACCGTCGAGGAGCAGCGGCTCGACAAGGCGGTCCCCCAGGAGATATTGCGCCGTTCCGGATTCGACGCCGCCGCGGCGGAGTTCGCCCGCGATCTGGAGGCGGCTCACTCCTACGCGCAGGCCCAGCGTGTCGTCGTACGCGAGGGGTCGGCGCTGTGGCGCAGTGCCGTCGCCAGGGCGCAGGGGCGGGGGCCTGCGGGGGGTGATTTGAGCCGGGACGACGATCGGCCGTTGTACTGGGCGCGGTTGTCGATGACGCGGGACGTGCGGACCTGGGAGCCGGCGTTCGGGCTGAGCGACGGTCAGCGGGGCGCGCTGCTGGGCGCGCTGGAGCGGACGTCGCGTGGGCAGAGCGACATCCGGTATCCGCACGGCGGGCTCAAGCGGGTTCTGGTCACCGGATTCGACCCGTTCACCCTCGACCGTGACATCCGTATCTCGAACCCGTCCGGAGCGACCGCGCTCGCCCTCGACGGCACGGTGATCGAGACGGCGGACGGTCCGGCGCGGGTGGAGACCGCCGTGTTTCCGGTGCGCTGGCTGGACTTCGCCGAGGGGACCGTGGAGCGGACGCTGCGGCCGCACTTGAAGGGGGTCGATCTGTTCACGACCGTGAGCCAGGGGCGGGTCGGGCGGTTCGACGTGGAGCGCACCAACGGGGCCTGGCGGGGCGGTTTCCAGGACAACGACAACATCGGCCGCACGGAGACCGTCCCCGTCGCCGATCCGGGCACGCAGCCGCAGTGGACGACCACGACCCTGCCGTACGCGCAGATCGTCGCCGCGAACTCCGGGCGCTTCCCGGTGTACGACAACACCAGCGTGACCGAGATCCCGGCGGGCGGTACGCAGGCCGTGGTGCGGCCGGACGGGCCGACGCCGGGCTCCACCGCGCGGGCCGGGGGCGGTGGGGACTACCTGTCCAACGAGATCGCCTACCGGGCCACCCTGCTGCGGGACCGGCTGGGGCTGCACGACGTGCTGCCGGGCGGGCATGTGCACACGCCGGTGCTGCAGTTCGGCACGGGGAACACGGATCCGGCGACCGGGGCGGTGACGGATCCCGACTTCGTGCGGAATCGGCTGGACATCATCGCGCAGGTGCGGGCGATCGTGGGCGTGGCGCTGGAGGCGACGTCGGCTTCCTAGGGCCTGTCCGGCGGATCAGGCCGGCTGCAAGGAACGGCGTCTCATCAGCGCAGGTGAGCGGGGCCTGGTGCGTCCAGCTGCAAGGCGGAGGAGGGAGTCGACGCGATGGGGGTCCCCCCGCTCGAGCGGAGCCGAGAGTGGGGGCAGTCGGCAACCGACGACAACGCCGCTGGGGGTACCCCCTCTGGGGGAGGGCGTGCCAGCCCCCGCGACGCCGGCCTGATCCGCCGGACAGGCCTTAGGCCCCGGACGTCGGTGCGGGCGTTGAGCCGGAGTAGGCCGACTGCCCGTCAAAAGGGGCGCCGTCCGCTTCTCCTCCCCCCTCGACGGTCTCCTCCCCCGTCAGCTCCCGCGCCATCAGCGTCGCCCCCGCCACGGCTCCCGGCATCAGGAACACCGCGACGAACGGGACCAGGAAGGCCGCGGCGAGGGGGGCTCCGAAGCCCCAGATCAGGGTCTTGCGGGAGCGGAGCATCGTCAGGCGGTCGCGGAGTTCGACGCGGCGGCGCTGGAGGGCGACGGCCGTGAGTTCCTCGGTGAGGAAGAAGCCGGTGACGAAGACGCCGATCACCGGTACGGCCGTCTGGCCGACGACCGGGATGAAGCCGAGGGCGAAGAGCAGCACGCCCCACACCCCGGCGCGCAGCACGATCCGCAGGCTGTCGCGGGCCGAGATCAGCAGCTCGTGCCAGAGCGGCAGGCCGGACTCGGGCGCCGTGCCGTCGGGGGACACGTCCCGGTCGACCTTCTCGGAGAGGTTCTCGTAGAAGGGCTGGCCGATCAGGAGCGTGACGGCGGTGAAGGTGATCACCGACAGGAGCAGGCCCAGGGCGAACAGGACCGCGGTGAGGAAGCCGCGGAACAGGCCCTGCCAGGGGCTCGACCAGTCGTCGGCGAACGGCGTCGACCACCCCACGAAGTCCTCGCCCCAGAGCGCGAGCCCGACCAGCGCCCCCGCATACAGGACAAGGGTGATCAGGCCCGGGAGCAGCCCGAACCCGTATTGCTTCCCGTGTCGGGCCACCCATCGCTGGCCCTTGAGGAGATAACTGAAACCGGCCCCAAGATCACGCATGTACGGCACTCTAGCCGGGACGTGTCACACCGGAGTCACGGCCGTTTCGAGGCACAGTCACCGGATCTCGAAGGTGTCGATCGCGATTCCCCTGCCCGCGAAATGGGCCGTCCGGGGCATCCGTGGCACCAACTCCCTCTTGTTGCGGTTGAGTCGAACAGGTACACCTCGCCGTACCGATCTCAGGAAGTTCCCGGAGGAGATACGCGTGCGCATCACGAGAACCGTTCCTGCGAGACCCGTTCCCATCGCCGCCGCCCTCGCCCTCGCGACGGCCGGATCCCTGCTGCTGACCCCGCCCACCGCGGCCGCCGAGCCCCGGCCCCCGGTCCACCGCGAGGCCGCGCTCGACGGGCAGGCCGCGCGGACGCCGGTGAGCGCGGCCCAGCGGGCCCTCGCCGCCGGGGCGGACTCCGAGGCCGCCGCCGAGGCGGTGCTCGGCGACGACAGCCGCGGCTACCCGCGCCGGCAGGTCCTCGCCCCCGACCCCGAGAACCCGGCCGACAAGTCCATCAAGCTCGGCCTCACCCCGTACCACGCCATCGCGCCGAAGCTGAACGCCCTCCAGGCCCTCGGCGACCGGGTGAGCGTCGAGGTCGCGGGCCGGTCGGCCGGCGGGCACCGGCTCTATCTCGTCACGGTCACCGCCCCGGAGAGCGCCGGCCAGGCCCGCGCCCAGGCGCGCATGCGCGAGCTCATCGAGAACGCGCCCGCCACGGCCGCCAAGTCGCCCGGGATCAAACGGAGTTACAAGGCGCCGGTCTTCCTCAACAACAACATCCACGGCAACGAGTGGGAGGGCACCGACGCCTCCCTGAAGCTCATCGAGCGGCTCGCCGCCGCCACGGACGGCAGGACGCGCGACCTCCTCGCCCACAGCCGCCTCTACTTCAACATCACCGCCAACCCCGACGGCCGTATCGCCGGAACCCGCGCGAACGCGGGCGGCTTCGACATGAACCGGGACTTCGTCACCGCCTCGCAGCCCGAGGTGCGGGCGATGCGGCGGATCATGATCGACAAGCAGCCGGCCGTCATGCTCGACCTGCACGGCTACGTCAACGGCACCCTCATCGAGCCCACGACTCCCCCGCACGGCGAGAACTACGAGTACGACCTGTTCCTGAAGAACACCTACGCCAACGCCCTCGGCATGGAGGCCGCCGTCAACGGCCTCGGTTACACGGCCGAGAAGGACGGCGTCGAGCCCGCGCAGATCCCGTTCCGGGACCAGGAGGAGGGCTGGGACGACTGGCCGCCGATCTTCACCCCGCAGTACGCGGCCTTCCACGGCACGGTCGCCGCGCACACGGTGGAGATCCCGCTGCCGGTGAACAACGCCGACTACGAGACGCTGCCCGTCAGCGAGCTGCGCCGCCGCTCGGCCATCAACGTGGACGTCGCGGGGGCCGCCCTGCGTGCCACCCTCGACTTCGTCCAGGCCAGGCACACGTCCCTGATCGCCGACCAGATCGAGGTCTTCCGGCGGGGTTCGGCCGGTGCGGCACAGGTGCCGGTCTCGCCGCAGACCGTGCCCGGCGTCCCCGGCATCGGCCCCGAGGACGTCTACACGACGACCTTCCCCCGCGCCTACGTCATCCCGGCCGGCCCCACCGCCCAGCGCTCGGCGCCCGCCGCCGCCCGCCTCGTCGACCACCTCCTCGCCAACGACGTCCGTGTCACCCGGGCGCTGCACTCCTTCCGGCTCGGCGGACGGACGTACGCGAAGGGCAGTTACGTCGTCGACCTGCGCCAGCCGAAGCGCGGTCTGGCGAACGTGCTGCTCGCCGACGGGCGGGACATCAGCGACAAGGTGTCGGTGATGTACGACATCTCGGGCTGGAGTCTGGGCCGGCTGTGGGGCGCGACGGTGGAGCCCGTGACCCGTGGGAGCCTCGCCGCCGCGCCGCTGCGGCCCGTGTCGGCCGCCACCCGCGTGGCGTACGTCGCCCCGCGCGGCGACCTGCGCCTGCGCCTGGACGACCCGCGCGAGATCGCGGCCGTCAACTCCCTTCTGCGGCAGGGAGTTTCGATACGACGGACAGCCGACGGAAGCGCGATCGTCCCGGCGTCGGCACGCTCCAAGGCCGCGGCGGCGGCGAAGACGTACGACGTCGTCTTCGACGCCACCACCGCCAGGGGCATCACTCCGCTGCACCGCACCCGCGTCGCCGCGGCTGTCACACCGGGTGAGCTGCTGGCGCTGCGGGAGATGAACTTCGAGGTCGCTCCGGTGTCGACGGCCGTGCTGAACGCCGGGTTCGACTGGTCGAAGGTGGACGTACTGTTCGTGTCGGCCGGACTGGACCACGACGACCTGAGCCCCGCGGCCCGCACGGCACTCGACGCCTTCCTCGACCGGCACGCTCTGGTCGGGCGGGGTGCCACCGGTGCCGCACTCAACGCGGCGGCCGGGCTGCTCGCCGTGAAGCCGGTCGAGGGCAACGGGGACGCCAACGGCGTGGTGCGCGTGGCGAACTCGCGCAGCGCCCTGATGCGCGGCGCTCCCTCGCACGGCTTCGTCTACGCGCCCGTGTGGTTCACCGACCTCGGTCCGGGCGTCCGGGTCGAGCAGGCGTACGCGACCGGGAATCCGCTCGTCTCCGGGCACTGGCGGCCGTCGCAGGACGGCTCCGGCGGGCCCTCGGCCGCGGCGGGGCGGGCCGCGGTGGTCAGCGGCCCGCGGGCGGTCCTGTTCGGCACCGAGCCGTTGTTCAGGGATCACCCGAAGGGGGAATTCGCCCAGGTGGGAAGGGCGTTGTTCGGCATGGCCCAGGCCAGTGGCAGCAGATGAGGAGAGCGGATGACGCAAGGGATCCACGGCACGGTCGCGGACGGCTTCGAGGCCGTGCGGGACGAGTTCGCCGCATTCGTGGCGGGGGAACTCCCCGACTACGAAGGACAGGTGTGCGCCTACATGCACGGCCGGAAGGTCGTCGACCTGTGGACCGGTGACGGCTGCGAGGCCGACTCCCTCTACGGCGTGTTCTCCTCCACCAAGGGCGCCGCGCACCTCGTGGTCGCGCTGCTCATCCAGGAGGGCACACTGGAGCCGGACCGGAAGGTGACGTACTACTGGCCGGAGTTCGGGGCCGAGGGCAAGGCCGCCATCACCCTGCGCGAGCTGCTCTCGCACCGGGCCGGGCTGGTCGGGCTCGACGCCGGGTTCACCCGGGACGAGATCGCCGACGACCGCGCCATCGCCGAACGCCTCGCCGACCAGCGGCCGTTCTGGCGCCCCGGCACGGCCTTCGGCTACCACGCGCTCGTGATCGGCGCGCTCTCCGGCGAGGTGGTGCGGCGGGCGACGGGCCGTTCACTCCAGGAGATCTACGAGGAGCGGATCCGGGCCCCGTACGGCCTGGGCTTCCACCTCGGGCTCCCCGAGGAGCTGGAGCCCCGGTACCGCTCCGTGCAGCCGATGGCGCCGACGCCGGAGCAGCAGGCGGTGCTGGACGCGACTCCTACGGGGCCGCACACGCTGGCCTCGATCGCCTTCAACACGCATGTGCCGGATCCGGGCGAGCTGGCCGACTACCCCAACTCCCGTGCCGTGCGCGCGAGCGGACCGGCGTCGGCGGGCGGCGTCGCCTCCGCGCGCGGGCTGGCCGGGATGTACGCGGCGGCGATCAGCGAGGTGGGCAGGCGCCCGCCCCTGCTGAAGCCGGACACGATCGCCGAGGTGGGCCAGATCCACTCCACCGGCTACGACCTGGTCGCCCGGGTCCACAGGTCCTACGCCCTGGGCTTCCAGGCGCTCTCCGACACCTTGTACCCCTTCCTCGGCGCCGGCACGTTCGGCCACAGCGGCGCCGGCGGCTCCCAGGCCTTCGCGGACCCCCGCAGCGGCCTGGCCTACGGCTACACCCGCCGCCGCTGCGCCTTCCCGGGCGGAGCGGCACAGGAGAACGAACGGTTGGTGAGGGCGGCACACAGCGCGGCGCTGGCGAGCTGAAGCCACCAGCAACGCCGCGCAACGGCCCACCAACACAGAGGCCGCACCCCACGTCCAGGGGTGCGGCCTCCGTCATACGCAACGAACGGTGTCAGACCAGCGTCACGCTGATGTTCCCGCGCGTCGCCTTCGAGTACGGGCAGACCTGGTGAGCCTTCTCAAGCAGGTCCCGGGCCGTGGCGGCGTCGACGTTCGGGATGGCCGCCGAGATCTCGACGATGATCCCGAAGCCGTCGTCGTTCTTGCCGATGCCGACCTCCGCGGTGACGGTCGAGCCGGAGATGTCGGCCTGCTCCTGGCGGGCGACGACGCCCAGGGCGCCCTGGAAGCAGGCGCTGTAGCCGGCCGCGAACAGCTGCTCCGGGTTGGTGCCGGCGCCGCTGCCGCCCATCTCCTTGGGCGGGTTCACGACGACGTCGAGCTTGCCGTCGTCGGTGGCGACACGCCCGTCGCGACCGTTCTCGGCGGTGGCGACGGCGGTGTACAGGACATCGCTCTGCTGGATGGACATGCGGTGTCTTCTCCTCCTCGGTCCGCCGCGACTCGCGCCCACGATCGACGACGGTTTCGGAAAGAAGTTACCGCATAACGGAAAATTGCAGAAGGCGACCGAGGACGTCAGAGCTTGACGATCATCTTTCCGGTGTTGTCGCCGCGCAGAACCCCGAGGAACGCCTCCAGGTTGTTCTCGATGCCCTCGACGACCGTCTCGCGGTACTTGAGCTGCCCCGAGGCGACCCAGGGGCCGACTTCCTGGACGAACTCCGGCTGGAGGTCGTAGTGGTCGCCGACCAGGAAGCCCTCGATGCGGCCCCGGGTCGCGATGAGGCGGGCGAGGTTCTTCGGGCCGGGGGCCGGCTCGGTGTTGTTGTAGACGGAGATCATGCCGCAGACGGCGATACGGCCGCCCTGGTTGAGGGAGCCGATGGCCGCCTCCAGGTGGTCCCCGCCGACGTTGTCGAAGTACACGTCGACACCGTCGGGAGCGGCCTCGCGCAGCTGCTCGCTCACCGGGCCGCTCTTGTAGTTGAAGGCGGCGTCGAAGCCGTACTCCTCCACCAGGAGCTTGACCTTCTCGTCGGACCCGGCGGACCCGATGACCCGGGAGGCGCCCTTGAGCTTGGCGATCTGGCCGACCTGGCTGCCGACGGCACCCGCGGCGCCCGACACGAAGACGGAGTCGCCCTCCTTGAAGGAGGCGGTGTGCAGCAGGCCGGCGTAGGCGGTGAGGCCGGTCATGCCGAGGACGCCGAGGTACGTGGACAGGGGCGCGGCGTTCGGGTCGACCTTGACGGCGTGCTTCGCGTCGAAGGCGGCGCACTCACGCCAGCCGAAGAAGTGCAGGACGTGGTCGCCGACCGCGACACCCTCGGCGTTGGAGGCGACGACCTCACCGACGGCGCCGCCCTGCATGACCTTGCCGAGCTCGAAGGGGGCGGCGTAGGACTTGGCGGCCGACATGCGTCCGCGCATGTACGGGTCGACGGAGAGGTACTTGTTCCGTACGAGCACCTGACCCTCGCCGGGCGTCGGCACCTCGGTCTCGACCAGGGCGAAGTCCTCGTCCTTGGGCCAGCCGACGGGGCGGGAGAGGAGGTGCCACTCGCGGTTGCTCATGGGGGGTGCGCCTTTCCGGTACGGGTATTTTTACTTCAGCATCTGAAACAACCATGCTCCTGAATATTTCAGGATGTCAAGTAACAGGGTTACCCTGAGAGCATGGCCACTCCACACAAGATCCGCCGTCCGGATGAACTGACCCTCGAAGTCGTCGACCTGATCGGCGCGGTCGTGGCCCGCTACCACGAGGAGTACGAGGAGGCCGCCGGCGAGCACGGCCTGACCGGCGCACAGGCACGGCTGCTGACCCTGCTGTCGCTGGAGCCGCTGCCCATGCGGAAGCTGGCACAGCGGCTGCGCTGCGAGCCGTCGAACGTGACCGGGATCGTGGACCGCCTGGAGGCACGGGGCCTGGTGGAGCGCCGCCCGGACCCGGCGGACCGGCGGGTCAAGCTGGCGGCCGTGACCGACGAGGGCCGCCAGGTGGCCCGCGGCCTGCGGGAATCCCTGCGTTTCGCCCGGGAGCCGCTCGCGGGGCTCTCCGAGGAGGAGCGGTTGTCCCTGCGGGACCTGCTGCGGCGGATGCTGGGCGCGCAGGCCTGACCGCCGGGCCGGTCCCCAGGGCCTGTCCGGCGGATCAGGCCGGCTGCAAGGAACGGCATCCCATCAGCGCAGGTGAGCGGGGCATGGCGCGTGCAGCTGCAAGGCGGAGGAGGGAGTCGACGCGATGGGGGTCCCCCCGCTCGAGCGGAGTCGAGAGTGGGGGAGTCGGCGAGTGACGACAACGCCGCTGGGGGTACCCCCTCTGGGGGAGGGCGTGCCAGGCCCCGCGACGCCGGCATGATCCGCCGGACAGGCCCCAGGCCCGGCGTCGCGCGCGGACGTGGCCGGATCACCCGGAGCAGGTGATGCGGAGCCGGGGCGCGGGCGGTGGGATGCCTGTGTGGTCGGTATGCGGAAGGTGGGCCGGGCGTCCGGCACGGCCGATCGGTCCGGTGCCGCGGGGCAACGGTGGACGGCGCGGCTGGCCTTGCTGGTCGCGGCCGGTGCGATCGCGCTGCTGCTGACGGCGGCCGGGGTCAGGAGCATCGCCCTGCTCCTCGTGGGCCTGGCAGGGCTCGGCGCGACGGCCGCAGCGCTGTGGTGGGCCCTCTCCCGTCGCGGCCTGATCCGGGCGCTGGCCGCCGTCCTCGTGCTGCTGACGCCAGCCGCGGTGCTGCTGGCCTACTCGACGGTGGGGCTGCTGTGGCCCGTGCTGTCGGCCCTCGCGCTGTGGGCCGTCGCGGCGCTGATCGGGCGGGCCGCCCTCGCCGCGGACGCCGACCGTCCGCGGACAGAACACCGTCCGGCGCCGAAGGCCGAGGCGCCGTTCCTCATCATGAACCCGCGTTCGGGCGGCGGGAAGGTCGGCAGGTTCGACCTCGTGGCCAAGGCCCGGGAGCGGGGCGCCGAGGTCGCCGTACTGGATCCGGCGCATCACCAGGACGTCGGGGAACTCGCCCGCCGGGCCGTGGCCGAGGGCGCCGACCTGCTCGGGGTCGCCGGCGGGGACGGCACGCAGGCGCTGGTCGCGGGCGTGGCCGCCGAGCGGGGTCTGCCGTTCGTGGTGATCTCGGCCGGCACCCGCAACCACTTCGCCATGGACCTCGGCCTGGACCGGGAGGATCCGTCGGCTTGCCTCGACGCGCTGACCGACGGGGTCGAACTGCGCATCGACCTCGGCCTGATCGGTGAGCGCGTGTTCGTGAACACCGCGTCCTTCGGGGCGTACGCGATGGTGGTGCAGAGCCCCGCCTACCGCGACGACAAGGTGCGCACCGTCCTCCGGGAGCTCCCGGATCTGCTGACCCATGATGTCGGCCCACGACTGACCGTGCGGGCGGGGCATGTGGCCATCGACGCTCCCCAAGGGGTACTGATCAGCAACAATCCCTACCAGTTGGGCGATGCGGCGGGTCTCGGCCGGCGGCCGCGGCTGGACTCCGGTGCCCTCGGTGTGCTCGGCGTGAGCGTGGAAAACGCCGCCGAGGCGGCCGGTCTGCTGCGCGGCCAGCAGGCGCGCGGGCTGACCGCGCTGGCCGCGACCGAGGTGGTGATCGACGCCGACGCTCCCGACATCCCCGTCGGCGTCGACGGCGAGGCGCTGCTGCTGCCCACCCCCGTCGTGTGCCGCATCCTGCCCGGCGCCCTGCGCGTGCGCGTACCTCGCGAGCGGCCGGGGGTCCCCGGAAGCAGGCCGCCGGTCGACTGGCGGGCCCTGCGGCGGCTGGCGTTCACGGGCAGCCGCACCTCACGCGGTCACGATCGTCCGGATTGGCGAACGTGAACGACAGGCCCTACGTGCACCACCACAGGAACCGGTTGCACGTCTCCGACGGCGACGGGTCCGGGGTGGGGTCCGAGGTGGTCGGTTGCGTCGTCGGTGCCGGGTCCTCGGCGGACGTGGGGGTGGGCGCCGGGTCCGAAGTGGACGGACCGGAGCCGCCGGTCGCCGACGACTGGGGGTCCTTCGTCGGGGTCCCGTCCTTGTCCTCGTCCTTCTTGTCCTTGGGGGACTTGGAGACCGAAGGGGATGCCGAGGGGTCCTTCGACGGATTGTCCGCGTCCGCTCCCGTGGCGCCCTCCGTCGCGTCCGGCGAGGGCGACACCTCGGCCTCGGCAGCGCCCTCCGCGGACTCGTCCCCGGCGGCGGCCGGACTGGCGCTCTTGCCCGGGGCGTCCATGCCGAGTTCCGCGAGGCTCAGGCCTCCGGCGGCCAGGACGAACCCTGCGGCGACGAGCAGGACCCGGCGACGGCGGCGCCGGTGCGCGGCGGCCTTGCGATCGCGACGGCTCGCACCGCCCGCCTCGGACTCCTCGTCCAGGTCGGCGTCGCCCTCGTCGTCGTACTCGTCGCTCTCGGCGTACTCGTCGCTCTCGGCGTACGCCTCACGCTCGTCGGGACCGCGCCTGCGGCCACGGCCTCGGCGCTGCGCCGCCCGGCGCGCGGCCCGTCCGCCGACCGGTGCGGCCGAGGCGACGGACTCGGCCTCCGGAGCGTCGGCGGCGTCATCGGCCGCCTCGGTCTCCTGAGGGCCCGGCTCGTCGTGCTGCCCGCCGTATCCGTCCGCGTCGTAACCGCCGCCGTACTGCCCGTCGTACTGCCCGTCGTACCCCTGGTACGAGCCCTGGTACGCCGTGGCTCCCGCCGCCCGGTCGGCCATCTGCGGGTACGCCTGGTTCGGGGCACTGGCGTACACCCGGAGATGTTCGACCGCGGCGCCGCACCCCGGGCAGGCGAGGGCGCCATTCAGGTGCCGTCGGCACGGGTGGCAGTAGTCCATGACGCGGGAAGACTAGGTTCCACAGACGCACAGTTCCTAGTCACAGCTGTGAAAGTTCTGTACGAAACAAACCGTTCCCGCATGGCGAGTTGACGGATATGCCACGACACGCCAGAGACGCCCCCCACGCTCCGCGACGGGGTGCCCGAAATCCGTATCGAAAGCGGTGTCGAAACCGTTATGCGTGCGACCCATTGACACCCCCACCACGCCCTCCCTACTGTCACGTCAGCATTTCGAACGTGTGTCGAAATTTCGAACACGCTCGGATGCGACACCGAAGAAGCCGACGACGCAGCAAGGGGCAACTGCCGTGCGCATCACCGGAATCAGCACACACGTGGTCGGGACGCCGTGGCGCAACCTGACCTACGTCCTGGTGCACACCGACGAAGGGCTGACCGGAGTCGGCGAGACCCGGATGCTGGGCCACACCGACGCGCTGATCGGCTATCTGCGGGAGGCCGAGGCCAACCACATTCTCGGTTCGGACCCGTTCGCTGTCGAGGACCTCGTCCGGCGCATGAAGTACGGCGACTACGGGCGCGCCGGCGAGATCGTCATGTCCGGGATCGCCGTGGTGGAAATGGCTTGCTGGGACATCAAGGGCAAGGCCCTCGGGGTGCCCGTCTGGCAGCTGCTGGGCGGCAAGGTCACCGACAAGGTCAAGGCGTACGCCAACGGCTGGTACACGACGGAGCGGACCCCGGAGGCGTACCACAAGGCCGCCCAGGGCGTGATGGAGCGCGGGTACAAGGCGCTCAAGATCGACCCCTTCGGCACCGGCCACTTCGAACTCGACCACGAGCAGACCCTGTACGCCGTCTCGCTCATCGAGGCCGTCCGGGACGCCATCGGCCCCGACGCCGAGCTGATGCTCGAGATGCACGGCCGCTTCTCCCCCGCCACCGCCGTACGGCTCGCGCGCGAGCTGGCCCCCTTCAAGCCCGCCTGGCTGGAGGAGCCCTGCCCGCCGGAGAACCTGAAGGCGCTGGAGAAGGTCGCCGCCAAGGTCGACATCCCGGTCGCCACCGGTGAGCGCATTCACGACCGCATCGAGTTCCGTGAACTCTTCGAGAGCCAGGCCGTCGACATCATCCAGCCCGACGTCGGTCACATCGGCGGCATCTGGGAGACGCGCAAGCTGGCTGCCACGGCCGAGACCCACTACGTGCTCGTCGCCCCGCACAATGTCGGTGGCTCCGTCCTCACCGCCGCGTCCCTCCAGGTCGGCTTCACCTCCCCGAACTTCAAGATCCTGGAGCACTTCAACGACTTCGCCGACGCGGAGATCAAGAAGGTCGTCAAGGGCGCCCCGCAGGTGAACCCGGAGGACGGCTGCTTCCACCTCTCCGACGCCCCCGGCCTCGGGGTCGAGTTCGACGCCGACGCCGCCGCCGAGTTCCCGCAGCAGCAGGCCCGCTTCGACCTGTGGGCCGAGGGCTGGGAGCAGCGCAAGCCCAAGGGCGCGCAGTGAGCACCGCCGTCGTCATCGAGGCGCCCGGCGAGCACCGGCTCACCGCGCACACGCCGCGCGAGCCGGAGGCCGGTGAGGCGCTGGTGCGCGTCCACGCGGTCGGCATCTGCGGCAGCGATCGCGAGGTGTACCAGGGCAACCGGCCCGAGGGGTACGTCCGTTACCCGCTCACGCCGGGCCATGAGTGGTCCGGGACCGTCGCCGCCGTCGGCGCCGGGGTGCCGGACTCGCTCGTCGGCCGCAAGGTCGTCGGCGAGGGCTTCCGCAACTGCCAGGTCTGCGACCGCTGTCACGCCGGTGAGACCACGCTGTGCGGTGCGGGGTACGAGGAGACCGGGTTCACCCAGCCGGGCGCCATGGCGGCCACTCTGACGCTTCCTGCCCGGCTGCTGCACGTCCTGCCGGACGGCTGCGACCTCACCGCGGCCGCGCTGCTGGAGCCGGCGGCCTGCATCGCCGCCGCCGCGCTCAAGGCGAACGCGCTGCCGGGTGAGCGGGTGGCCGTGGTCGGTACCGGCACGCTCGGGATGTTCGCCGTCCAGTTCCTCAAGGCGGGCTCGCCGGCCGAGCTGCTCGTGGTGGGCACGCGGCGCGACCGTGAGGCGCTGTCGCGGCAGTACGGCGCCACCGGCTTCCGCACCAAGGATCAGGAGCTCCCCGGCGACTTCGACGTCGTCATCGAGACCGCCGGGTCCGCCGACGCCGCGCGCGTCTCCGCCGCCCTGCTCAGGCGCGGCGGGCGGCTGGTCCTCACCGGGATCCCGGCGCCGGGTGCGCAGGGGCTCGACCCGACCGATCTCGTCGTACGGCAGCTGGAGGTGCACACCGTCTTCGGGGCGCCGCCGGACGCCTGGGCGCACACGGTGCGCGTGTTCGCGGCCGGGCTGCTCGATCCGCTGCCGCTGGTCACGCACGAGCTGCCGCTGACGGAGTTCCCGCAGGCGATCGAGCTCGTCGGGTCCGGCGATCCGAAGGTGGGCAAGGTCCTCCTCCGCCCCTGAGGCCCCCTCAGCCGTACGCCGGTACGGGGGCAACCTGACGGTCCCCGTACCGGCGTACACCCAAAGCCCCGCACACCCTGAGCCGCGAACCTCGTCCGACATTTCGAACAAGAAGGACAGCTTGTGACCGACGCTTCCGCAGCCCGCCGACCCGGTGAGCACGTGCTCGCCGCCCTCGGCCTGGGTGCGCCCGACCTCTCCCCCGCCGACGCCTCGCCCCATACGTTCCCGGGCGGCGGCCGCTGGCGCACCGAGATCCCCTCGTGCGAGGGTCCCGAAGCGCTGGCCGTCGCCCTGAAGGAAGCCTCGCTGCTCGACGTGCCGGTCCACCGGATCAGCCAGGGCAGCGGCGTGTGGATGCTGACCGACACCGAGATCACCGAGATGGTCGAGGCCACCGCCGAACGCGACATCGAGCTCTGCCTGTTCACCGGCCCGCGCGGCACCTGGGACATCGGCGGCTCCACGCGCACCGACTCGCGGGGGGCCGGACTGCGCGCACGCGGCCATGACGCCGTCGCCGGCTGCGTCGAAGACGCCGTACGGGCCACAGAGTTGGGCGTCAAGTGCCTGCTCGTCGCCGACGAGGGCGTGCTGTGGACGCTGCACCGGGCGCGGGCCGCCGGGATCATCCCGGCCGACACGACGCTCAAGGCGAGCGCGCTGATCGGGCCCGTCAATCCCGCCGCGTACGCGGTGTACGAGCAGTTGGGCGCGGACTCGGTCAATGTGCCCAGCGATCTGACGCTCGATCACCTCACCGAGATCCGGCGGGTCTCCGCCGCCCCCATGGACATGTACATCGAGGCCCCCGACGATCTCGGCGGCTATGTGCGGATGTACGAGGTCGCCGAGCTGATCCGGCGTGGCGCACCGCTCTATCTGAAGTTCGGGCTCTCCAAGGCCCCCGGCATCTATCCCTACGGACACCACATGCGGGACCTGACGCTGGCCACCGCCCGGGAACGCGTACGGCGCGGACGGCTGGCATTGGACCTGCTCGCACGGCACGGAGCTGACGGCGACATGGCGCCTCTCGGTTCACGGCTGCCCGGAACGCTGAAGCGATTCGAAACTCCCGCATAACGTTCCGGACAAACCCCCTTCACAGAAGCAGACGCAGTCGAACACAATCCCACACACCCTTCGTGTACCCGCACAGCCCTCGACACGCCTCGTCGCAACCGCCCAGACCGAGCCCTGCTCACACACATCAAGGATGATGATCATGCGTACTCGCAGAGCCGCACTCGCCGCCATAGCCTCCGCCGCATCCCTCGCCCTGACCCTGTCCGCCTGCGGCCAGAGCGGCGAGGGCGGCTCCAAGGACGACTCGGGCAGCTCCGAAGGCGCGACCATCGGCATCGCGATGCCGACCAAGTCCTCCGAGCGCTGGATCGCCGACGGCAACAACGTCGTCAAGGACCTGGAGTCCAAGGGCTACAAGACCAAGCTGGTCTACGGCGAGGACGACCCGGACCAGCAGGTCTCGCAGATCGAGAACCTGATCACGCAGGGCGTCAAGGCGCTGATCGTCGCGGCCATCGACAACAAGTCGATGAACAACGTGCTCCAGCAGGCCAAGGACGCGGACATCCCGGTCATCTCCTACGACCGCCTGATCCTCGGCACCGAGAACGTCGACTACTACGCGTCGTTCGACAACGAGAAGGTCGGCGAGCTCCAGGCCACCTACATGGTCGAGAAGCTCGGCCTGAAGGACGGCTCCAAGAAGGGCCCGTTCAACATCGAGCTGTTCGCCGGCTCCAACGACGACAACAACACCCGCTACTTCTTCGGCGGGGCGATGAACGTCCTGCAGCCCTACATCGACAAGAAGCAGCTCGTCGTCCGCTCCGGCCAGACCAAGCTGACCCAGGTCACCACCCTGCGCTGGGACGGCGGCACCGCCCAGAAGCGCATGGACGACATCCTGACCTCGGCCTACAAGAGCGAGCGCGTCGACGCGGTCCTCTCGCCGTACGACGGCATCTCCATCGGCATCCTCTCGGCGCTGAAGTCGGACGACTACGGCTCGAAGAGCAAGCCGCTGCCGGTCGTCACCGGTCAGGACGCCGAGGTCGCCTCGGTGAAGTCGATCATCGCCGACGAGCAGTCGATGACCGTCTACAAGGACACCCGCGAGCTCGCCAAGGTCGCCTCGGGCATGGTCGACGCCCTGCTCAACGACAAGAAGCCCGAGGTCAACGACACCAAGACCTACGACAACGGCTCGAAGGTCGTCCCGTCCTTCCTGCTGGAGCCGGTCGCGGTCGACAAGACCAACTACCAGAAGGAGGTCGTCGACTCCGGCTACATCAAGGAGAGCGACCTCAAGTAACCCGCCGGCCCACTCTGATTGGAAGGCACGACCATGGCGGGACCCGTCCTGGAAATGCGCTCGATCGTCAAGACCTTTCCCGGCGTCAAGGCGCTGTCGGACGTCACGCTGACCGTCCGGCAGGGCGAGGTCCACGCCATCTGCGGGGAGAACGGCGCCGGCAAGTCGACCCTGATGAAGGTCCTCTCCGGCGTCCACCCGCACGGCACCTACGAGGGGGACATCCTCTTCGAGGGCGAGGTCTGCGAGTTCCGGGACATCCGGGCGAGCGAGCACCACGGCATCGTCATCATCCACCAGGAGCTGGCGCTGTCGCCGTTCCTCTCCCTCGCGGAGAACATCTTCCTCGGCAACGAGCACGCCAAGGGCGGGTTCATCGACTGGCGGGAGACCCTGCGGCATGCCACCGAACTGCTGCGCCGGGTCGGCCTGTCCGACCACCCGGACACCCGTGTCGCCGACATCGGCGTGGGCAAGCAGCAGCTGGTGGAGATCGCGAAGGCGCTGTCGAAGAAGGTGAAGCTGCTCATCCTGGATGAGCCGACCGCGGCCCTGAACGACGAGGACAGCGGCAAACTCCTGGATCTGATCCTGGAGTTGAAGAAGCAGGGCATCACCTCGATCATCATTTCTCACAAGCTCAACGAGATCCGCAAGGTCGCCGACTCGGTGACGATCCTCCGTGACGGCCAGACCATCGAGACGCTCGATGTGAAGGCGCCGGAGACCACCGAGGACCGGATCATCAGCGGCATGGTCGGCCGGGACCTGGAGAACCGCTTCCCGGACCGCACGCCGCACGAGCCGGAGGAGGGCGCCGCCCCGGCGCTCGAGATCCGCAACTGGACCGTGCACCACCCGATCGACCAGCAGCGCAAGGTGGTCGACGATGTGTCACTGTCCGTGCGACGCGGGGAGATCGTCGGCATCGCGGGCCTGATGGGCGCCGGCCGCACCGAGCTCGCGATGAGCGTGTTCGGGCGGACGTACGGCCGCTACCACGGCGGCTCGGTCCTCAAGGACGGCAAGGAGATCCGTACGAAGACCGTCCCCGAGGCGGTGAAGCACGGCATCGCGTACGTCACCGAGGACCGCAAGCACTACGGCCTGAACCTCATCGACACCATCAACCGGAACATCTCGCTCAGCGCGCTGGGCAAGGTCGCCAGCCGGGGCGTGGTCGACGAGCACGAGGAGCGGCAGGTCGCCGAGGGCTTCCGCAAGTCCATGAACATCAAGGCGCCGACCGTCTTCGAGCCGGTGGGCAAGCTGTCCGGCGGCAACCAGCAGAAGGTCGTCCTCAGCAAGTGGATCTTCGCGGGTCCGGACGTGCTGATCCTGGACGAGCCCACGCGCGGGATCGACGTCGGCGCCAAGTACGAGATCTACACGGTCATCGACCAGCTGGCCGCCCAGGGCAAGGCGGTCGTCTTCATCTCCTCCGAGCTGCCGGAGCTGCTCGGCATGTGTGACCGCATCTACACGATGGCCGCGGGGCGGCTGACCGGCGAGTTCTCGCGGGCCGAGGCCTCGCAGGAATCGCTGATGCGTCAGATGACAAGGGACAAAGAGGTAACCCGATGAGCACGGATGTGACCGCCAAGACCCCGGCCCCCGCGCCGCCGGGGAAGAGCTCGGGGGCCGGAGGCGGCGGCCTGCTCCAGCTGGTGCTGGACGGCATGCGCCGCAACATGCGGCAGTACGGCATGCTGTTCGCGCTCGGCCTGATCGTGGTGCTGTTCGCGGTGTGGACCGACGGCGACCTGCTGCTGCCGCGCAACGTCTCCAACCTGGTGCTCCAGAACAGCTACATCCTGATCCTCGCGATCGGCATGATGCTGGTCATCATCGCGGGCCACATCGACCTGTCGGTGGGATCGCTGACGGCGTTCATCGGCTCGATGGCCGCGGTGTTCATGGTGAGGAACGATCTGCCATGGCCGGTGGCGGTGATCCTCTGCCTCGCCATGGGTGCCCTCGCGGGCGCGGCACAAGGGTTCTTCATCGCGTACGGCGGCATACCCTCCTTCATCGTGACCCTCGCGGGCATGCTGATCTTCCGCGGTCTCACCGAGATCTTCCTGGAGGGCCAGACCCTCGGCCCGTTCCCGGAGGGTCTGCAGAAGGTCGCCAACGGCTTCCTGCCCGAGGTCGGCCCGGACACCAACTACCACAACCTCACACTTCTGCTCGGCTTCGCGATGATCGCGCTCGTGGTCTTCCAGGAGTTCCGTGACCGCCGCCGCCAGCAGGAGTTCTCGCTCGACGTCCCGCCCTTCAACCTCTTCCTGCTGAAGCTGGTCGCGCTCGGCGCCGCCATCCTCACGCTGACGATGCTGCTGGCCAGCTACAAGGGCGCCCCGATCGTGCTGCTCATCCTGGGCGTGCTGCTCGTCGGCTTCGGCTACGTCATGCGCAACGCGATCATCGGCCGCCACATCTACGCGATCGGCGGCAACCTGCCCGCGGCCAAGCTGTCGGGTGTGAAGGACAAGAAGGTCACCTTCCTGGTCTTCCTGAACATGGGCATGCTCGCGGCCCTGGCGGGTCTGGTCTTCGCCGCCCGCTTCAACGCGGCCTCTCCCAAGGCCGGCCTCAACTTCGAGCTGGAGGCGATCGCGGCCTCGTTCATCGGCGGCGCGTCGATGAGCGGCGGCGTCGGCACCGTCCTCGGCGCGATCATCGGTGGCCTGGTCCTGGGCGTGCTGAACAACGGCATGAACCTCGTCGGCATCGGCACCGACTGGCAGCAGGTCATCAAGGGTCTGGTGCTGCTGGCGGCGGTCGGGTTCGACGTGTGGAACAAGCGCAAGGTCGGTTCGTAAGTCCATCGGGGCCCCGCCAGAACGGCGGGGCCCTTCCACTTCCTGAGCAGGAGCCGCACATGGACATGAGCAGACGTACGGTCATAGCCGGCGCCGCGGCGGCGGGGATCACCGCCGCGAC
The DNA here is from genome assembly GCF_045039535.1 of Streptomyces sp. NBC_01092. NCBI lineage: Bacteria > Bacillati > Actinomycetota > Actinomycetes > Kitasatosporales > Streptomycetaceae > Streptomyces > Streptomyces sp. NBC_01092. Next base: position 3,476,806 of record NZ_CP108659.1, read on the forward strand.
CATCGGCAGCGCACACGCCACGGGAGGCGGGACGCCGGTGAAGTCGCTGTTCGGCAAACTCGCCGACGGCACGAAGGTCTACAGCTGGTCGCTGGCCAACGGCGGCACGCGGATGAAGGTCCTCTCGTACGGCGGCATCGTGCAGTCCCTGGAGATCCCGGACCGCCGCGGCCACTGCGCCAACGTCTCCCTGGGCTTCGACAACATCGAGGACTACGTCGCCAAGAGCCCGTACTTCGGCGCGCTGATCGGCCGCTACGGCAACCGGATCGGCAAGGGGCAGTTCACCCTCGACGGCAAGGCCTACCAGGTCAACGTCAACGACGGCGTGAACAGCCTGCACGGCGGCGCCAAGGGCTTCGACAAGCGGGTGTGGGACGTCGAGCCGTTCACCAAGGGCTCGGACGTCGGCCTGCACCTGTACTACACGTCCGTCGACGGCGAGATGGGCTACCCGGGCACGCTCAAGGTGAAGGTGACGTACACCCTCACCCGGCACGGCGACTGGCGCATCGACTACGAGGCCACCACCGACAAGGCCACCGTCGTCAACCTCACCAGCCACGTCTACTGGAACCTCGCCGGCGAGGGCAGCGGCACGATCGAGAACCACCAGCTGAAGATCGACGCCTCCCGCTACACCCCCGTCGACTCGGGCCTCATCCCCACCGGTGAGCTGGCCCCCGTCGCGGGCACCCCGTTCGACTTCCGCCGCGCCAAGGCCATCGGCGAGGACCTGCGCGAGGCCCACCAGCAGCTCCTGTACGGCAAGGGCATCGACCACAACTGGGTGCTCGACAAGGGCATCTCGCCGCGCCCCGAGTGGATCGCCACCCTGAAGGACCCGTCCTCCGGCCGCACCCTGCGGATGGCGAGCACCGAGCCCGGCCTGCAGTTCTACTCCGGCAACTTCCTCGACGGCACCCTGGTCGGCCCGTCCGGGCGCACCTACCGGCAGGGCGACGCGCTGTGCCTGGAGACGCAGCACTTCCCGGACTCGCCGAACAAGCCGTCGTTCCCCTCGACAGTGCTGCGACCTGGGCAAACGTACCGTTCGACGACGGTCCACTCGTTCAGCCGCTGACGTCCGAGACGTCGCCTCTGACTGATCTTCACAGGTGGCACACAAGTTCTTACCGATTTCTCAGTGGTTGAACAGCGCCACCCCAGTCTCCGTATGTAAGGGCGGCCCGTGCTCCCCCGCGCGGGCCACCCAAGACGACGGGCCCGGTCGTCCCCACCGGGCCCGCCCCCTACGGAGGTTCCATGGCCGACAACGTCACCTCGCTGTTCCGCAGCACCGCGGCACACAGCCCGTCGATGGCGGCGCTGACGCGTGAGGGCGGCGACGGGGCCGGTCCGGTCGACTTCTGCATTCCCTGCAACCCGTACTTCCCCACCCCGGAGATGTTCCAGGACATGGGGGCCCGGCTGCGGGACATCATCACGTACTACCCAAGCAGCGCGGACACGATCACGGCCGAGCTGTGCAGTCTGCTCCAACTCCCGCCGCAGTGCGTGGCGATGGGCAACGGCTCCACCGAGCTGATCACCTGGATCGACCACCTGATGGTCCGTGAGTCCCTCGCCATCCCCGTCCCCACGTTCGGCCGCTGGACCGACCAGCCCATGGAGACCGGCAAGCGCGTCGACATGTTCCCGCTCCAGGAGTCCAGCGGCTTCGCCCTGGACCTCGCGCAGTACGCCGAGTTCATCCGGGCCAGGGGGACCCGGGTGGCCGTGATCTGCAACCCGAACAACCCCGACGGCGGCTACCTCCACAAGCACGCGCTCGTGCAGTTCATGGACGCCATGGCCGACCTGGACCTCGTCATCGTCGACGAGTCGTTCCTGGAGTTCGCCGACGCCGAGCAGGAGCCGTCGGTCGTCCAGGAGGCGATGATCCGCCCGAACGTCATCGTCCTGCGCTCCCTCGGCAAGAACTTCGGCCTGCACGGCATCCGCTTCGGCTACCTCGTCGCCAACCCGGCCCTCGCGGGCAGGGTCCGCTCCATGCTGCCGAAGTGGAACCTCAACGCCTTCGCCGAGCACGTGGTGTTCATGCTCAAGAACCACGGCGCCGAGTACGCACAGAGCCTCCACCAGGTGCGCCGGGACCGCCTCGACATGGCCAGCCATCTGGCCCAGCTGCCCGGCCTGACGGTCTACCCGTCCCAAGGCAACTTCCTCTTCGTGCGCCTCCCCGTGGGCGCCGAGGGCACCGTGGTCCGCGACCGGCTGCTCACCGAGCACCGGATCCTGGTCCGCGAGTGCGGCAACAAGATCGGTTCGTCCAGTCGCTTCCTGCGACTCGTGGTGCGCCCCCAGGTGGACGTGCGTCGCCTGGTGTCCGGCCTGGAGCAAGTGCTCTACGGGTCCAGGAGGGGAGCCGCCGTGCCCGAGCTGGGTACAGGGACCAACTACAGCTCGGGTACGGCGGCCGTGGACCGGTTGGTCAGCTCCACGAACGGGGCCGGCATGCCGGGGCTCGCCGCGCAGGCGATGGCGGCGCCGATGCCTGCGGCGCCTCAGCCGCAGGGGGGCGGCATGCCGATGCCGGCGCCGGTTCCGGTCGCCCCGGCGGCCGCGGCGCCGACTCCCGCGCCCATGCCCGCACCGATGCCCGCCCCGATGCCCGCGCCGGCGCCTGTGGCACCTGCGCCGATGCAGTTCCCGTCGCCGGTTGCGCCGGCTGCGGCCGCGGCTCCTGCGATGCCCGGTCCCACCCCGCCGGGGGTGCCGGCTCGGGGTGGACTTACGGCGGCGCAGGTCCGGGGGACTACGGGGCCGGGGCTGACCCCCGCACCGGCGACCGGGTGGCCGAACAGCCAGAGTTGGCCGAATGCGGCGGGGATGGGGCAGGTCGGGTAGTTCCCCGCGCCCCTGAAGGTCAGTAGGCGACGGGCCATCCGGTGCTCCAGCTCAGGAGGTTGATGCCGAGCTTGGGGGTGCCGCTGTCGTTGCCGTCGTAGTAGTGGTAGACGATCAGGTCGCCGTCGACGTCGTTCGTGATCGACTGCCCGCCGGGGCCGATGACGCTGCCGTGCGATTCGAGGACCGGGCTCCCGCCGTTGCTCATCATCGGGATACCGCTCTTGTCGAGGTACGGGCCCGTGACGCCGGTGGCGCGGCCGACCTTCACCTTGTACGTGCTGCTCGTGCCGGCGCAGCAGGTGTCGTAGGACGCGAAGAGGTAGTAGTAGCCGCCCCGTTTGACGATGAAGGGCGCCTCGACGGCCTTGGTGCCGGTCGGGCGGGAGGCGAGCGAGTAGCGGGTGGTGTGGGAGGAGAGCTGCTTCCCGGTGGCGGGGTCGATCCGGATCATCTTGATCCCGGTCCACCAACTGCCGAAGGACAGCCACCACTTGCCGTCGTCGTCCACGAAGAGGTTCGGGTCGATGGCGTTGTAGTCGCTGGAGGAGCCGGACGTGTAGACGGTGCCGTAGTCGGTCCAGCTGCCCGGCTGTCCGGTCGTGGAGCCCGCCAGGCCGATGGCGGAGGTGTTCGAGCCGAACTTCGAGACGGAGTAGTACATCAGGTACTTGCCGCCGTGGTACGAGATGTCCGGCGCCCAGGCCTCCGGCACGGAGGAGTAGGCCGCCCACCAGCCGGGGCGGCTACCGAACGCGTCGGCGCCCGCGCTGAAGGCCGTGCGGTCGGACGACGTCTTGCCGGCGATGCCGCCGCCGGTGGCGTAGAGCAGGTACTGGCCGGAGGAGGTGCGGATCATCGACGGGTCGTGGGTGACGACGGATCCGGTGACCCGGCCGGGGTTGGGGTAGGCCGACGCCGCTGATGGGATGAGGGCGAGTAGGGCGGCTGCGGGGAGGGCGAGGAGGGTCGTGGGCTTGCGGCTCATGCGGGTCCTCCTTGCGGGTGGGGGTATTCATGTGTCCGATATCTCGGACGCTGCTCGCAAGTTCGAACGGGACCGTAGAATCGAACCCCTTGCGCGTCAATGGTTCGCGCAGCCTCACCTGCCGCCAAGCGACAGCCACCCCGGCAGGTCCACCTCCGCGCGGACCGTCTTGCCGGGCGGCTCCCTGTCCAGCACCTCCCAGCGGGAGGCCAGGGCCTCGACGAGAACGAGTCCGCGGCCGTGTTCGTCGAGCGGCTCCGGATGCCTTACGTCGCCCGGTTTCGGAGGACGCTGTTCAGTGAGGGTGTCACTGACCTCGATGCGGACACTGCCCGCGGGCAGGGACAGCCGCAGCTCGAAGTCCCGTCCGGATACGCGGCCATGGATGACGGCGTTGGCGGCGAGCTCGGCGACGATCACCGCGACGGCCTCGGAGACGTCGCTGCCGTACGGGATGCCCCATGCCTGGAGCTGGTTCAGGGTGAAGTGCCGGGCGAGGCGGGCGCCGCGGGGGGTGGCACTGAGGCGTTGGGTGAGCGGTGCTGACATGCGCTCAATTTGGCGGCCTCGTGGGGCAGTTCACCAGGTGAGTGGTGCGTACGGTGCCGGAGCGTACGCGGTTACGGACTGGACAGTACTCGTGACCGACCGTGACCATGTGTGCGGGAGGTGACCAACGGTGGTCGATGGTGCGGGTGCGGGAACGTGTGGCGAGCCGGAGTCGTCGGACAGTCTGCGGACGTTCGGGGCGGTTGTACAGGCCCTGCGGGAGCATGCGGGGTTGAGCCGGGAGGAGTTCGGGGATCTGGTTGGACTGTCCAAACACAGTGTGGCTTCGGTGGAGTTGGGGAGGCGGATGCCGGATCCGACGTTCCCGGAGCGGTCGGAGCCGGTGCTGGGGAATACGGGTGCCTTGACGAAGGCGGCGCGGCATCTGGCTCGACAGCCGGGGTTGGCGGCGTGGTTTCGGCGGTGGGCGCAGTTGGAGTCGACGGCGATCACGCTGTACACGTACGAATGCCGATTGATTCCGGGGCTGTTGCAGACGGAGGCGTACGCGCGGACTCTGTTCACGAACCAGCTGCCGCCGCAGAGCGACGAGCAGATCGAGGCGCAGTGGGTAGCGCGGGCGGAACGGCAGCGGCTGCTGCGGGAACGGCCGAACACGGCGTTCGCTTTCATCCTGGAGGAGCACCTGTTCCGGCGGCACACGGGCGGGGTGGAAGTCACGCGGGGGCTCATCGACCAGGTGCTGGAGATCGCTCAACTGCGGAATGTGGAACTCCAGATCATGCCGACGGAGCAGGAGACCCATGCAGGACTGGACGGCCCAATGCGCCTGCTGGAGACGCCGGAGAACAAGTGGTTCGCTTACTGCGAGGGGCAGGAAAGCGGCCAGTTCATCGCTGACTCAAAGGTGGTCAGCATGCTCCAGATGCGGTATGCCAGGATGCGCTCACAGGCTCTCACTCTCAAAGACTCCATGAGCCTGTTGCAGCGGATGCGAGGAGACCTATGAGCACCGGCGAACTGGCCTGGTTCAAGAGCAGCTACAGCGGCGGTTCCGGCGATGACTGCGTCGAAGTAGCGCTCGCCTGGCACAAGTCCAGCTACAGCAGCGGCGGCGACGGCGACTGCGTCGAGGTCGCCGCCTGCCCCGCCACCATCCACGTGCGCGACTCGAAGGACACGGAGGGTCCGCAACTCGCCCTCTCCCCCGCCACCTGGAGCGACTTCCTCGCCTACGCCTGCGGGAGTTGATGGAACCGCAGCCGGTCACCGAAGGCCTCCGCTCCCACGAGGTCGGGCTCGCTCGGTCCTGAACTCCACAACTCGACCCGCAGGTCAGGCCTACCGTGCAGGTCCCGCAGGTCGAGCGTGGCCGGCGCCGTCGTTCTCAGGCCCAGGGCCAGCCTTCTCAGGCCGGGGAAGACGCGGCTCAGCTCCCCGGTGTCCCGGTAGTCCCACAACCCGGTGAGCATCAGCCGCTCGACCCGGGGCAGCGCCTCCACCGGCTGAAGTTCGCGGAGTGAGTCGATCCCCAGCGCGATCCGGGTGAGCCGGGGCGCGCTGCGCGCGGAGCGGAGGATCCAGAGCGGGTTCCGGCAGTACCCCTCGACCGTCAGCGCCCGAAGATTCGGCCATGCCTCCAGCGCTCCGAGCCGGCCGAGACTCTCGATGCCCACCTCCAGGTGGCGCACGCCCGGATGCGGGGCGATGTCTCCCTGGGTGATTCCGGTCAGCCGGAGTGCCGTCAGGCCGAGGTCCCGTAGCGCGGAGAGGTCCCCCAGGGCTGGGCAGTCCTGTAGTTCGAGGACGCTCAGATCCGGTCGGCCGCGCAGGAAGCCGACGCTTTCGATCGCCTCGTTGTCCCAGATCGACAGAGATTCGAGGCGCTGGGCGGGGAGTTGGGCGTCCAGTTCCTCCGCCACGTACGAGCCGCGCACGGTGAGCTTGGCGACGGACCCCAGGCGAGACAGTCGTTGGAACTTCGCGGGCTTGTCGACCAGCAGGTCGGGCAGATGGGCCCCGTCCAGGACCTCGTCGACGTAATCCTCGAGCGGGTGGAGGTCCCAGGCCCTGGCGACCTCGCCGCGGATGTCCGGTTCCGGATGCGCAGCGCACTGCCTCAGCTTCTGCCGGGCCTTCGCGCTGCGTACGCGGCTGAGGAGCCGTACGGTGTTCAGGGCCACCTGGTCGCGCAGTTGCTCCGCGTCGGGCAGCAGTCCCACGACCCAGTCGCCCAGACCCGCGAGGTCCTCGGCCTCTTCACGGTCCCGGGGCGGCATGAGGGAACCGACCCGGTCCTTCACCATCTCCATCAGGCCGGAGTTCAGCGACTGGACGTTGAGCGCGCACCGTGCGGCCAGGGCGTAGAGGCGGTACTGCGCGGCGCGGTGCTCGGCGGCGTCCCCGCGGCCGAGCAGGTCGGTGATGAGATGGCCGGCGGCCGGACGTGCCGCGTGCCCGGCGGCCAGCACGATCAGGTCCTGCCAGTACTCGCTGAGGGCGTGCTGCGGGAGTTCCTCCAGGTAGCCGCTCTCGTGGAACTCCTTGGCCGCCAGGAAGTCCTGGAAGGTGCGGTGGATGAACTGGATCGCGTCGTCCGTCCGTTCCTGGAGCAGCCCGCTGCGGTCGAGCAGGAAGCGCAGGATCTTCTCCGGCGACCAGCCGTGTTCCTGGGTCTGGGGCATGTCCCGCATGGCAAGGGCCAGTTGACGGACGGCCTGCGCGTGCGTCAGTTGCTGCAGCCCCATGCGGACCAGCCACATGGCCAGCCGCTGGAGCAGGGTGTGCTGCTCGTCGGAGTCCAGTCGGACGTGATCGGCGTTGAGTACGCCCCGGCCCGCGTCGCGGCCCCCGAGGAGCATGGCGAGCGCGGCCCGGTAGAGCTGCCAGCGGGTGGTGGGCAGCAGCCCCCTGCGACGGCGGTGCAGCGCGCAGATCACGGCGCACAGCAATGGGGTACGGGCGAGGTCGCGCAGCGCGGGGTTGCGCTCCAGGTGGTGCGCCAGATCCTGTTCCAGGGTGGTGAGGAGCTCGTGTTCCTCGCGGCATTCGAGACGGGCCGCGTTGTGCCAGGCGTGCACGAAGGCGCGGATGTCGTCGTCGCGCATGGGCAGGAGGGTCAGCTCGGCGAAGCCGTCGCCTCTGAGCCACCGCTCCTCGACCGCGTTGGGGCGCACGGTCGCCAGGCACCGGGTGCCGGGATACCGGTCCAGGAGGGCGCACAGCCACCGCCGGGCCTCCTCCCGCTCCTCCGCCGGGACCTCGTCCAGGCCGTCCACCAGGAGCAGTCCGCGCCGTGCTTCCAGTACCCGGCGGGCCCAGCCGTCGGGCTGGCCGTCCGTGCTGACCCGCCCGGCGGCCAGGAGTTCCGACACCGTGGGGAAGCGTCCACCGCGCGCGTGCACCTCACGCAGCGGGATGACGAACGGGACCAGGCCGTTCAGTTCGGCGAGATCGTCGTTGAGCGTGCCGTTCGCGGCATGGGCCGCGAGCCACCAGACGAGGGTCGTCTTGCCGGCGCCCGCCTCGCCGCGCAGCAGGGCGAGGGGCCGGTCGGTCAGCAGGGTCTCGATGCGCTGGGCACTGTCCCACGCCGGGCCGTGCCGTCCCCGGCCGGGGATTGACGACGGGTAGGCGGCGGCCTCGGCTCGCAGGCTCAGATAGGCGGTGTCGAGGTCCCAGCGGGATTCGCTCCGGCCGAGTTCCTCGATGCCGAAGATCTCCGTCTTGCGGTACTGCGCGCTCAGGTCCTGCGCATACCGGCTCTCGAAGAGCTCGTCCCGGGGGTTGACCTCGGTGATCATCTGGAGCCGAGTCTGGAGGAACCCCATGGCTCCTTCCCGGATGATGCCCGACATCGGCGCCGCCTCGATCCTGAGGTGGTGACGGCCCTGAGGAACCTGCGTCACCACACCGAGCAGCACCGGGCCGGCGAAGACCGGGGCGCCGGACAGTCCGCCGAGCGGTGAGGTCCGGTGCCGGCGCTCATCGGCGGCCGGCTGGTCCAGTTCGCAGGTGACAGCGCCCTTGTTCCGTCCGGCCATGGGCAGCACAGTCACGCGGTACTGGTCGTACTCCAGGTCCTCGCCGTGCTCCCCGTAGCGCTGGATCTCGGGGAAGCCGACGATCTGGCAGTGCGGGAGCGGAGCGTCGGTGCCGAGCTTGCCGAGCCGGAGAGGGCCCATGGGCGCGGCGCACTCGGCGCTGATCACATCCACGAGAGAGATCAGGCAGGCGACGTCGAGTCTCTGGTTCGCCCAGCCGATCCGACAGGGCACCGGCTTCCCCGACGAAGGGTGGACCACCTCGACGGTCTCGCACCCCTCGACCACATGCCCTGCCGTGAGCACCGTCCGCTCGTCGAGCAACACCCCGCTCCCCTGCCCGCGCCCCCACACCACAACGGCCCGCTCCAGGGCCTGCTCCCCGATCACCGCGCGTCGTCACCGTCGCCGAACCGCCCGACGCTCCCCCGGCTCTCGTTGCGCACCTTCCACGGCTGCCCGGTCCTGGAGTCCACCGCCCTGAGCGTGAGGGCCACTCGATGCGTCCGAGTGGTACCGCCGCCGGCATCGGCTCCGCCCTCCACGACCCAGGCCTTCACCTTGACCCCGCCCGCGATCTCCTTGCGCAGCTCGACGCTGAACTCCAGCTCGATGTCGCCCACTTCGAAGGTCACGTCCTGGCCGGCCGAACGAGCCGCCGCGGTGATCAGTTCATCCCGTACCGCCTGCACGGCGTCGGCCAGTTCGATCCGATTGTCGGTCATGTGCCCAACGCTAGAGAGTCGCGGTACCACTCCGCCGTAGGTTGCCTGAACAGAGCTGTCCAGCAACGGACTTGACGTCCCATCACTTTGCCCAACTGACAGCCCGCCAACAGGATGACTTTCTACGGTGCCGTGCTCATGACAGACACCTCGACAGGCATCTCGACAGACACTTCGAAGGCACCCCCCACCGCGATCGGACGCCGCACCGTACTGATCGCCACCGGCGCCACCGCCGCGACCCTGGCCGTCGGCGCCGCCGCGCCCGAAGCCCCCACCGCCGCACCGGCCCCCGTCGCCGCAGCGGCCGTCTGCACCCTCACCAAGGAGATGACCGAAGGCCCCTACTACCTCGACGGACAGCTCGTCCGGGCCGACATCAGCGAGGACAAGACCGGCATCCCGCTGGAGCTCACCCTCACCGTCGTCGACGACAGCACCTGCGCACCCCTGAGCAGCGCCCTGGTGGAGATCTGGCACTGCGACGCCCTCGGCGAGTACTCCGGCTTCGTCGGCAACAACGGACACGACGAGCCCGACAACGGCACCTTCCTGCGCGGCGGCGTGCTCACCGGGTCAACCGGCGTCGCGCGCATCACGACCGTGTACCCCGGCTGGTACCGCGGCCGGTGCGTCCACATCCACGTCAAGGTGCACACCGACGTCACGCTCACCGACGACGGCTCGTTCACCGGCGGGCAGGAACTCCACACCGGCCAGCTCTTCTTCGACGAGACGACCACGACAAAGGTCGCCGCACTCGCCGTCTACGCCGCCAACACCGTCCCCCGCACCACCCTCGCCCAGGACGGCATCTACGACGACGGGGGCGCCGCGTCCGGGCTGCTGACCCTGACCGCGCTGGGCAGTTCGACCTCCGCCGGATACGCGGGGACGCTGACCCTGGGAGTGGCGAACTGACCCGACCCGCACCGACACCGAGCCGCGCCCGGCTGCCACCAGCGGGCGCGGCTCGGCTGCGTACCGGTGCCGCTACTGGCGCGGACACTCCTTCCACGCCAGGTGGTACACCGTGCTGATGTCACCGTCCGTCGAGTCCATGGTCATGAAGCTGACCTTGCTCGGAGAGGACGTGCCGGCGTTCACCCGGAGCTCGGTGTTGATGTTGAAGTTGCGCTGCTTTCCACAGGGCGCCCAGACCAGCTGGGCCCAGTCGGTCTCGTCGGTGGCCTGCCAGTTGTCGGCGAGGGGACCGCTGAAGTTGTGGTTGCGGAACTGCGTGTTCGGCGAGCCCTGGAAGTAGTACGAGGCTCTCTGCGTGGCGCTCGCGCCGGGCTGGAGGGACGCGAAGCCGCGGTAGTCGGCGCTGGCGATGGCGTAGGTGAAGCCGCCGGGGACGTGCACGACCAGGTTGAGCTGGCAGTTCTTACGGAACGCCGTGGGGTCGGAGTTGCCGCCGACCTGGGCGAGGTAGTCGCTGTAGGTCACGGTGAAGGCGGTGTTGTCCTCCGAGACGGCGACGGCGGTGGTGCCCTGGGGGCAGCCGGAGCCGTTCACCGTGGCGACCTTGATGACGATCTTGTCCGGCGGCGGGTCTTCGAACGCGGGGGCCGCCTGTGCGGGCAACGCGGCGGTCAGCAGAGCGGCCAGTGCGCCGCCGCTCAGCAGGAACCGCAGGAGTCCACGTCTCATGGATCTCTCCTTGGGGATGGGGGGTGGCTGCGCCCCCAGCCCCACATTTCAGCCTCGCCGCATCTTCGTTGAACCGTTGAACCTTTGAAGAAGCAGTGACTTTTCTGTGAAGGCCGAAGGCGTTCGCAGCGTAGGTAGCCGTGTGAGCGCCAGCCAGGGTGAACTCCAGCCATTTACAACGCAGTTGGGCAGTGGAGCCCCAGGCCGTTCACAGCCGCACATCCTGAACACCGAGGTCACCGAGGTCAGTACGCCCTCGAAGACGCCCTCGTGCACATCCATGTGCGGGTGCACACGGACGTGACGCTCACCGACGACTCGTACACAGGCGGCGACAGCATTCACACCGGGCAGCTGTTCTTCGACCCGGACATCATCACCGAGATCCAGGCGACCTCGCCGTATTCGGCGAACACCACCAAGGAGACCCAACTGGCGGACGACAGCATCTACGACGACGCAGGCGCGTCCTCCGGCCTGCTGACCCTCACGGCACTCGGCGAAAGCGTGTCGGACGGCTACAAGGCGACCTTGACAGTGGGCGTCAGCACCGCCTGGCAGGGCTCGGTCAGGTGCCGACGGGCTGCCGCTCCCCTACGGACTCGGCCACGTCCGCCTTCCTCTCCTTCAGATGGGCGCGGATCGAGTGGGCGAGGGCGGCGGCCCAGAGCACGAAGAGGGCGGCGTAGAGCGCGTCGTTCGGGAGCAGGGTGCGGGCGTTGGTCACGACGATCACTCCGCCGACCGCCGATCCCAGCACCCGTGGCGGCAGCAGGCGCACCAGCCAGGCGGCCAGCGGCGCGGCCACCAGGCCGCCCAGCAGAAACGCGGCGACCCAGACGGCGTCGATGCCCTGGGAGCCGAGGGAGAACAGGAAGCCGAGGCTTGCGGCGACCGCGACCAGGAACTCACTGGTGTCGATGGAGCCGATCACCTTGCGGGGTTCCATACGGCCCCCGGCCAGCAGCGCCGGAGTGCCGACCGGCCCCCAGCCGCCTCCCCCGGTGGCGTCGAGGAAGCCGGCGACCAGCCCCAGCGGGGCCAGGAACCGGAGCCTGAGCGGCTTGCCCAGCCGGTCCTTCGGCAGCCCCCGGAAGGTGAAGCGGACCAGGACGTACACGCCCAGCCCGAGCAGGATCAGGGACATCGCCGGCTTCGCGACCTCCGTCGACAGCCGGGACAGCACCGTCGCCCCGAGGAACGCGCCCACCGCGCCCGGGACGCCGATCCTCGCGACCACCTTCCAGTCGACGTTGCCGAAGCGCCAGTGCGCCGCCCCCGACATCAGGGTCGTACCGATCTCGGCGAGATGGACGGTGGCCGAGGCGGCGGCGGGACTGGTGCCCAGGGCCAGCAGCAGCGTGGTCGACGTCACCCCGTAGGCCATGCCGAGGCTGCCGTCCACGAGCTGGGCACCGAGGCCCGCGAGGGCGAGCAGGATCAGCGTGCGCATGGGGGCCGACAGTAGGGTCCCAAGCTGAGCGCAGCCTTGGGACCCCGTGAGGATTTCTCATCCGGCCCGCTCAGCCCGTCGGCCGGCCCAGCCTGATCACGTTCCACGACAGCGGTTCCAGTACGGCGGTGAGGCGGCCGTCCTCCAGCGCCGTGCCCTCGACCCGGTGCGGGGCGACGCGCTCGGGGTCGTCGAGGGTGTTGCGGGCGTCCGGGTCGGCGTCCGCGAGGGCGCTGTGCTCGATGACCCGCGTCAGGTCGAGGCCGTTCAGGGCGACGTCGAGCGGCAGCGCCTCGGTGCGGCTGCGGTTGACCGCGAAGACGGTGACCGTGCCGTCGTCGGCGCGTACGGCGGTGGCGTGCAGCAGGTCGGTCTCGCCGTACTTCTTCGTCTCGTACGTAGGTGAGTCGACCCGGACGTCGAGGACCTGGCCACGGCCGTGTTCTGCGGCCTGCGCGAAGGGGAAGAACGTCGTCTGCCGCCAGGCCGGGCCGCCCGGCTCGGTCATGATCGGGGCGATGACGTTCACGAGCTGGGCGAGGCAGGCGACGGTGACGCGGTCGGCGTGCCGCAGCAGGCCGATGAGGAGCGAGCCGAAAACGACGGCGTCGGTGACGCTGTAGTTGTCCTCCAGCAGGCGCGGGGCCTCAGGCCAGTCGTGCTGCTCGAACGTCTTCGCGCGCGCCTCCCACTCGGGCAGGTACCAGACGTTCCACTCGTCGAAGGAGAGGTTGATCTTCTTCTTCGACTTCAGCCGGGCGCCCACGTGGTCGGCGGTCGCGACGACGTTCTCGATGAAGGACTCCATGTCGACGGCGGAGGCGAGGAAGGAGTCGATGTCGCCGTTCTCGGGCCAGTAGTAGGCGTGGAGAGAGATGTAGTCGACGAGGTCGTACGTCTCCCCCAGGACCGTCGCCTCCCACTCGGCGAAGGTCGGCATGGACTGGCTGGAGGAGCCGCAGGCGACGAGTTCGACGCCGGGGTCGAGCTGGCGCATGGCGCGTGCGGTCTCGGCGGCGACGCGGCCGTACTCCTCGGCCGTCTTGTGGCCGGTCTGCCAGGGGCCGTCCATCTCGTTGCCGAGGCACCACAGCCTGATGGCGAAGGGGTCCTTGTCGCCGTGGGAGACACGCAGGTCGGACAGGGCGGTGCCCTCGGGGTGGTTGGCGTACTCCTGGAGTTCGAGGGCCTCGGCGACGCCGCGGGTGCCGAGGTTGAGGGCCATCATGGGCTCGGCCCGGGGGCCGATCTTGCGGAGGAAGTCGATGTACTCGGAGAGGCCGAAGCGGTTGGACTCCGTCGAGTGCCAGGCGAGGTCGAGGCGGCGGGGGCGGTCCTCGGCGGGGCCGACGGAGTCCTCCCACTTGTAGCCCGACACGAAGTTGCCGCCGGGGTAGCGGACGGCTGTGACGCCGAGTTCGCGGACGAGGGCGAGGACGTCCTGGCGCAGGCCCTTGTCGTCGGCGGTGGGGTGGTCCGGTTCGAAGATGCCGGTGTAGACGCAGCGGCCGAGGTGTTCGACGAAGCTGCCGAAGAGGCGGGGGTTGACTTCGCCGATGGTGAAGGCGGGGTCGAGGGTGAGGCGGGCGGTGTGCATGGACGCCTTTCGGGGTGGGTTCTTCTGTTTCGTTGGCGAGTGCGGGTGTGTGGGGGCTTGTCGCGCAGTTCCCCGCGCCCCTTGGGGCGTTCGGCCTGCCGCCTATTGGCCCGCCAGGCCCGTGTGGGCGACCCCCGCCACGATCTGCCGCTGGAAGAACACGAACACGACGATCAGCGGAAGCCCTGCCATCAGGCCGCCGGCCATGAGCTGGGCCCACTGGATGCCGTAGGAGTTCATGACCGTTGCGATGCCGTTCGGCATGGTCATCAGGTCGGGGTTGTTGGTCACCATGTACGGCCAGAGGAAGTTGTTCCAGGAGGCGATGAAGGTGAAGATGCCGACCGCCGCCAGGGAGGGGCGGGCGAGGGGGACGACGATGGTGAAGAAGACCCGCCAGCGGCCCGCGCCGTCGATGAACGCGGCCTCCTCCAGCTCGCGCGGGACGCCCTGGAAGAACTTGTAGAGGATGTAGACCATCGCGGCCGGGGCGCACTGGGGAAGGATCATGCCCCAGTACGTGTCGACCATCCCCATCTGCTGGACCGTGGTGAACAGCGGGACGCCGAGGACCGCCGGGGAGATCATCAGGCCCGCCATCACCACGCCCATGAGGACGGACTTGCCGCGGAACTCCGTGCGGGCGAAACCGTATCCGGCGAGTGCGCTCACGAGCAGCACCACCGACGTCACGCAGACCGAGACGACCAGGGAGTTCACGAACCAGTCGGTGATGTTGCCGGACTCGAACAGGGCCGTCCAGGCCTGGCCCGTCCAGTCCTTCGGCAGCAGGTGCGGGGGCACCTCGACGGCCTCGGTCTCCGACTTGAGCGAGGTGAACAGGCCCCAGGCGAACGGGGCGAGGAAGACGATCGAGACGGCCGCGCCGAGGAAGGTGAGCAGGATCTGGCTGGGTGTCCACGCCTTGGTCGTCATCGGGCGGCGCTCTCCTCACGGTTGCGCAGCAGCCACATCCTCGCGAGGGCGACGGCCGCGATGATCACGAAGAAGATGATGGAGATCGCGGAGGCGTAGCCCACGCGGTAGCTGGTGAAGCCCTCTTCGAGGGTGTACTGCACGAAGGTGCGGGTGGAGTTCTCCGGTCCGGGGCCGAAGTCCAGCATCACCACCGCCTGGTCGAACACCTGGAGCGAGGCGAGGATCTGAAGCGCGATGACCAGGCCGGTGATGTTGCGCAGCATCGGCAGGGTGATGTGGACCATGCGGTGCCAGGCGTTCGCGCCGTCGAGCTTGGCGGCCTCGTAGAGGTGGCCGGGGATGGACTGGAGCGCGGCGAGGTAGAGCAGGAAGCTGAAGCCGACCGTCCACCACAGGGTGGTGATGACGATGGCGAGCATGGCGTACGACTTGTCGGTCAGCCACGGGGTCTCGATGCCGAAGACATGGTTGATCATGCCCGTGCCGGGGTTGAACAGCCACTGCCACAGGTTGCCGGCGACGGTCGAGGGGAGGAGGAAGGGCGCGAAGAAGCACAGGCGCCACAGCCACTTTCCGCGCTCGATGTGGTGGGCGAGCATGGCGAGGAGGAAGGCGAGGACCGTGATGCAGGGGACGACCAGCAGCGTGAAGTACGCGCTGTGGCCGAGCGCGTCCCACATCAGCGGGTCCCCCAGGGCCTCGCGGTAGTTGTCGAGGCCGATGAAGCTCGCGCCGTCGCCGGTGATGTTGGCGTCCGTGAAGCTGAGGTGGATGCCGCGCAGCAGGGGCCAGATCACGAAGAGCGCGAAGAGGGCGAGGAAGGGCGCGACGAACCAGCCGCCGTGCTGGAAGCCCTGTTTGCGGCGGAGGGTGGCGCTGTCGGCGGCGGTCGTGACGCGGGTCGGTGCGAAGACGGTCTCGGCGGTCGTCATACGGCCGTACCTCCCTGCGCGGCGGTCTTGCCGTCCATGGGGTTCTTCATGGCGAGCAGCGTGCTGAGCTCGCTCCTCATCCGGCGTGCGACGACATCGGGCTTCGCGGAGCCCAGCGTCGAGGAGACGACGATCGGGCCGACGCGCTGGGCGAGGATGCCGGTGGAGCCCGCGAACCACACCTTCGGCTCGGTGGCCTGGTGGTCCATGGCCGAGGCGTACTCGTTCTGCGGTTGAAGCTTCTGGTACGAGGCGGTGGACAGGGTGGGTGTGTAGGCGGGGATATGGCCGCCGGCCGCCCACTGCCGGGCGTGCGTGACGATGTACGCGGCGAGCCGGTGGGCCCCGTCGTCGGCGGCGCCGCCCCGGTCGGACTGGTGGGGCAGGACGAAGGCGTGCGACTCGGCGTGGGTGGCCTGCTCGCCGAAGACGGGCGGCAGGGGGATGGCACCGTAGTCGAGCTTCGCGCCCGAGTAGACCGGCACCGACCAGTTGCCCTCCCAGGCGAAGGGGGCGCCGTTGATGAACTGTTCGGCGCCGACGGAGCCCAGGCCCGGGTCGGCGTACCCGTCGGTGACGTGCCGGCGCAGGAACTCCAGGACCCGGGTGGCCTTGTCGGTGTCGAAGGTGACCTCGGTGTTGTCCGCGTCGAACCAGGTGCCGCCGAGCTGGGTGTAGAAGGCGACGAAGAACCACCATTGGAAGTTCTGGTCGTTGACCCACATTCCGATGGTCTGCAGGCCCTTCCTGGTGGCCTTCCTGGCCTCCTTCAGCAGGCCGAACCAGTCGTCGGTCGAGGTGACCGGCACGATCCGGCCGTCGGCGCCGAGCAGGCCCGCCTTCCCCAGGACGTCCTTGCGGTAGAAGCAGAGCTGGACGTGGATGTCGAGCGGGAGGGCGTAGAGCTTGCCGTCGATGACGCCGCGCTGCCACAGGGCGGGGTTGAAGTCCCCTTCCCGTACGCCGTACTCGGCGAGCAGGTCGACGTCCCAGGCGTCCAGGAGACGGCCGGGTGAGAAGCCGGTGACCCGGCCCATGTGCATGACGCCGAGGTCGGGTGCGCGGTTGCCGGCGGCGGCCATGGCGAGCTTGGTGTAGAAGGGGTTGCCCCACTGGAGGGTGGAGTCCTTCACGTCGATGCCGGGGTGCGCGGCTCGGAAGGCGTCCAGCATCGCGATCATGTTGGAGCCGTCGCCGCCGCTGAACAGGTTCCAGTAGCGCACCCTGGTGTCCGCGCTGGAGGCGAGCGCGTCGGCGCCCGTACCCAGTGCGGCGAAGCCGAAGCTGCCGGCCACCGCCAATCCGCCCGCGGTGGCCAGAAGTTGCCTGCGATTCAGGTCAGGTCGTCCCATTGCCTGCCCTTACTGGTTCGAGATATCGAATTGCGCCCGTAACTTCGAACGGGACCGTAAGATGGAAGCGCTTTCCAGTCAATGGCTCGTGCATGAATTCCGGGCGATCCGGCGCCCCAAAGGGGCGCGGGGCTGTATCGATTTGCGGCTCCGCCGCGTGGGCGCGACCAGCCCCCGCAAACCGCGGACGACCAACAACCCATCCCGGCCCGACCCGCGGAGCGCTACGCTCGAACGGCCCGCCGAGCGGCGGGGGGACAGGGGGTGCGATGGACATCGCGGGCGCGCGCAGGAAGGCGGCCCGGGTCGCTTCGGCGTTACGGTCCCGGCGCTCTCCCGCCGCCACCGGGATGCGGGACCTGGCTTCCGATCTCAGCGCGGCCGTGCGTGCCAGACCCCACCCCCCGGCCGACGTCGATGCGTTGTGCCGCGCGCTGTGCGCGGAGATGAGCACCCGGCGCGGCGGGCGGCCCGTGGAGCTGCGGTTCGAGCGGTTCCCGGACGAGATCGAAGTGACCGGGCTGTGGGTGGAGTTCCAGGACTTCGACCTGGTCATCGTCGAGGAGCGGGCCGAGGCGGTGCAGCGACTGGTGGTCCTCGGCCATGAGTTGTGGCATCTGCACGCCGGGCACCGCGACCATCACAGCGCCGGCACCGCCGCCGCGCACGCGCTCGCCGGCACGCCGGGCTGGCGGGACACGGCCCTCACGGTGGCCGCGCGCAACGGCTCCCGGGAGCGGGACGAGGCCGAGGCCGACGACTTCGGGCACCGGCTGGCGGCCGCGTTCCGGCCGCTGCTGTCGGGCGAGGGCGGTGCGGACCTGCCCCTCGACCCCGTACAGCGCTCCCTCGGCTACCGGGGACGGAAGGGGGGTGCGACGCCGTGACGACGCTCGCGCTGACGCCCGTCGAGTTCGTCAACGAGTTCTATCCGAACTTCTGGTGGATCCCCGCCGGGATCCTCGCCGCCGCCCTGGGCATCAAGCTGCCCAGCATCATCCGGCTGTGGAACGACCCGCTGCTGCGCGCCGTCGGCGGGCTGCTGCTGCTCGCCTGCTCGGTGTTCGTGTTCGTGGCGCCGTCGACGATCGCCCGCGTCAACCGGCTGACGGGGATCGTGAACTTCTCCGGGCCCTGGGTGTACTCCCTGCTCACCGCGTTCTGCGCGTGCTGTCTGCTGCTGATCATCACCTGGCGCAGCGGCCTGTCCGACCGCTCCCCCCGCACCCGCCGCGCCATGCGCGGGGTGGTCGCCGTCTACTCCGGTGTGATCGTGGCGATGTGGGTGCTGTTCGCCCTGGCGGACGTGCCGGTGGAGCGGCTGCGGGACCTGGACACGTACTACGCCACCACCCCGTACGTGCGCGAGATGATCGTGCTGTATCTGCTCGCGCACACCACGGCCGCCCTGATCACCAACTGGCTGATCTGGAACTGGATCCGCACCGACGGACTCGACGCCTGGCTGCGCTGGGGCCTGAAGTTCCTCGGCGTGGGCTACACCCTGCAACTCGTCTTCGACGCCGCCA
The DNA here is from genome assembly GCF_045039535.1 of Streptomyces sp. NBC_01092. Taxonomy (NCBI): domain Bacteria; kingdom Bacillati; phylum Actinomycetota; class Actinomycetes; order Kitasatosporales; family Streptomycetaceae; genus Streptomyces; species Streptomyces sp. NBC_01092. Next base: position 3,495,398 of record NZ_CP108659.1, read on the forward strand.
AGATCACCGCCGTGGTGACCCGTTGGGCCGGCCGGAACCTGGACTGGCTGAGCACGGCGGTGGCGCCGCCCATCGCCTGTCTGTCCGCCATCCTGGTCGCGGTGGGCTTCATCCTTCCGCACGCCGGCCAGTATCTGCACGACCGCTGGCGCATCCGGCTCGCCCACCACGAACTGCGGCCGCTGTACCAGCTGATGCGGTCCGTCAACGGCGGCGGCATCCCCTTCGCCCTGCGCGCCACCCCGGAGCTGCGGCTGATCCGCCGGGAGACGTTCATCCGCGATGTGCTGCTGCCACTGGCCCGGTTCGTGGACGAGGAGCAGCGCAGACGGTCCTACGACGCCGCCGTCGCGCTCGGCCTGCCGGCGCAGCGGGCGAAGGCGCTGGCCGCCGCGGTGGCGATCCTGGACGCCGTCGACGCCAGGAGCACGGCCCGCGAGGGCGACGGCACGGGCGGGACCGACACCACGGAACTGCTGCGGGACATCGGTGCCATGTCCCGGGCCCTGCGCGCCGCCGAGGACATCCGGGCGGTGCGGGAGCGGGCGCGCGTACAGGCCCGGCCGGACGGCGTGCGCGTCCCCAACTGAGCGGCGGCGAGCGGGGGTTGAGAACGGGGCGGGCGCCCCGGGCGCTGCTCCCCCAAGGCAGCGCCCGGACCCCCGTGACAGCCCGAGGCTGCCTCGCAGACGGCGAGCGTGCTCGCGTCCCCCGTCGAGGCGGCCTCGGCCTCATCCGGCCACGTCAAGAGGCGGGTGCGCAGCCGGAAGTCGCACCTCGTGAAAGGCGCACGTCGCGCAAGCGGAATGCGTCTTTCAGTGACGCGATCATTGCTCGCGGTCACCTTCACTGTCAACCATTGCTGCGAAAGAGAGCAGCTATTCCTGCCGTACGCCGCTGGCCGCGACCGGGGCGACCCGATACGCTCCCGTCAGCCCCAGCCACGGATCCGGCGAACGCGCCCAGGGAGAACAGGGAGACCTCGGTGAGAGACGCCCACGCTTCCCTCGCCGAACTGCGCGAGCGCCTGGAGGAACTGACCGGACGGCCGGACCGGCTGGCCGAAGTACTGGACGTGGCGGAGCTGTCGTACGCGACCGGCATCCCCGCGGACACCGTCGCCGCCCTGCTGGCGGGGCGCAGCGTGCCGGAGACGAGCCTGGACGAGCGCGTCCGGCAGCGGCTGGACTTCCTGCGCGAGACCCGGCGCCGCCCCGACGGCAAGCGCTACTCGCTCGACGAACTGGCCAAAATCGCCGGGACCAGCAGACAGTGGCTGAGCGAGTGGCGCCGCAGCGGACTGCCCAGTCTGGAGCACGCCGACCGGATCCGCCGCCACTTCGACCTGCCCGCCGGCTTCTTCACGGCGGACGAGGCGGAGGCGCTGCACACCGCGCTCCAGCCGGTGCTGGGAGAGCTGGAGGCGAAGGCCGATCCGCTGGCCCCGCTGCGCACCCCCGGGTTCTACCGGCTGGCCAGGCGCGCGCCGCACATGTCGCCGCGCAAGCTGCGGGCGCTGGCGGAATGGGCCGAGATGATCACGGAGCCGAACTCCGCGGAGGACGACGACCTCTGAGGACCCGCGTTGGCCGTGCACAGGCTCGGTTTCGGCCATCCCTGGCCGACCGCCGGTGCTGGAGGTGGCTGAGGCGACGTGGGGCTTGGCATATTGCACAGGGTCGAACGTCCAGCAGCCACGGGGAGAACCGTGCGTACGAACAGGGAGATGCGTCGTCTCGCCGACGCCCTCATCGGCCCCATGCGCGTGCCCGTCCCCGCGGACGCGGAGACCCTGTTCCAGGCGGTGGTGGACTCGGCCGTCCAGTGGCGCGGACGTCCGATCGTCGTCCACCGTGCGGTGTTTCCGCCGCACACCGCGAGCGGGCTGTGGCTGGAGCGCGAGACGCACGACGACGTCATCGTCGACAAGCGGGCCGCCGTATGGCACCAGATCGTGATCTTCTGCCATGAGGTGTGGCACATGCACCAGCGGTGCGGCACCGCGTCCGGCACGCAACCCGCCGCCGCGCGCACCGACTTCACCCTCGCCGACGAGCAGGAGGCGGACCGCTTCGGCATGCTGATGGGCCGTCGGCTGCGCACCTGGCTGGAGGCCTCGGCGGACTCCGTGTTCGCGGCCGGCGCCGACGGCGAGGACCTCGCCGGACGCATCGGGGCCGCGCTCAACTACCGCGGGACCACGAGATGAACGGCCTGCTCGGCTACGTCAGCTGCGCGGTGCTGTGGCTCGGCCTGGTGGTGAAGTCGCCGGACCTGATCCGCCATCGCCGCGACCCCTACCTGCTCACCATCTGCGCGGTGCTGGGCCTCGGCGGCCTCTGCTTCCTTCTCGGCGCCCCGCCCACCGTCGGCGGCGTCAACCGCCTCAGCGGGATCCCCAACCTCGCAGCGCCGCTGACGTACGCGGCGATCACCGCGTACAGCGCCGCCTCCCAGATCCTGGTCGCCCTGTGGCGCGGCGGGCCCGGCGTGCACCGCACCACCCGCCGCTGGGTCCTGGCCTACGCCGGTGTGGTGCTGTGCATCGCGGTGATGTTCCTGCTGGGCGACGCCCCGGTGGAGCGCCGGGAGGACCTGGACACCTACTACGCGACGACGCCGTATCTGCGCGAGATGATCCTGCTCTATCTCGCCGGGCATCTCACCGCCGTCACCGTCACCGCGTTCTCGGCGCTGCGCTGGGCCCGCGAGGTGCGCGGTCCGCTGCGCGCGGGGCTGATCACCCTGGGGGCCGGGGCCGTGTGCGGTGCCGGGTACAGCATGTCCAAGCTCGTCGCCGTGGCCGCCCGCTGGTCCGGGCAGGACTGGCCGGCGCTGGGCACGGACGTCGCGCAGGCCGCCGCCGGTCTCGGCGCCCTGCTGACGGCCACCGGCGTCCTGATACCGATGGCCGGGCCCCGGCTGGCCGAGTGGCGGCGGGCCTGGCGGACGTACGTACGTCTCGCACCCCTGGAGCGCGAACTGGACGACATCCTCACCCGGCGCCGGCTGCGCCTGCCGCGCCCGCGCTGGTCCTCCCCCGCCACCCGGCTGGTCTGGCGCCAGACCAGCATCCACAACGCGCTCAGCCACCTGGACGCCTACGTCGACCGGGAGTTGTACGACGAGACCCGCGAGGCCGCCCTGCGCACGACCGGCGACGCCGAGCGGGCCGCCGCGACAGCCTGGGCGGCGGTGATCGCGGCGGCGGCCGGGCTCTGTCTCGCGGACCAGGACGAGCGCGGGCGCAAGGCTCTCGGACCGGCGTCCGGGCGGGTCCGGCGGCCGGTGCACGCCGGGGAGTCGGAGTGGTTCCAGGAGCGGGCGCCCGGTCCCGACGCGCTCGTGCGGATCGCGGACGCGCTGGCCACCTCGCCGCTCGTACGCCGGGCCACGGCCGGGGTGCGGGCGATGACGGCGGAACGGAGCTCGGCCGTATGAGTCTCGTCGTCTATCTGGCGGCCGCCGTCCTCGCGCTGTCCGCGGCCGTGCTGCTGCGGCGCCCGCGTACGACGCCGGGGAAGCCGTCGGCCCTGCGCAACCCGCTGACCGTGTCCACGTGCGTGGCCATCGTCCTCGGCGCCGTCGTGTTCCTCTGTTCGGCGCCGATGACCCTGGCCGCCGTCAACGACCTCACCGGGATCCCGAACTTCGGCGCCCCGCTGACCTACGGGCTGCTCTCGGCGTACAGCTGCTCCCTACTGATCCTGCTGATCAACTGGCGGGGCGGGCCCCGGGAGCGGGTGCGGCGGCTGGTGCTGCGCAGCATCGCCGTGTACGGCCCGCTGATCGTGGCCGTCGTCGTGCTGTTCACGCTGGCGGACGCGCAGGTGGAGCGGCTGAACGACCTCGACACCTACTACGCCAACACCCCCGGCATGCGCGAGATGATCGTGCTCTATCTGCTCGGGCACAGCGCGGCCATCGTGGCGATGTCGGTGGTGTGCGTGCGGTGGGGCCGGGAGGTCACCGGGCTGCTGCGGGCCGGGCTGTGGCTGATCTTCTTGGGTGCGCTGCTGGACCTGGTGGGGTTCCAGCTGACCAAGTACACGGCCGTGGTGGCCCGTTGGACGGGGCACGACCTGGACTTCCTGTCCACCAAGGTCGCCCCGCCGATGGCCGCGCTGGCCGCGCTGCTCTGTTCCGCCGGGTTCGTGCTGCCGAGGCTGCTGCCGGCCGCCGTGGGGCACTGGCGCGGGCTGCGCGACTACCGGCGGCTGGACCCGCTGTGGCTGCGGGTGGGGTTCGTGTCCACGGCTCCCAAGCCGGCGTCCTCCTGGTGGCAGTCGCCCGCGGAGCGGCTGCACTGGCGTGAAGTGGCCATCCATGACGCCCTGTTGGCGCTGGCGCCGTACTTCGACGACCGGGTGCGCGAGCGGGCGCGGTCGGCCGCCCTGGCCGAGGGCCGCCCCGTGCACGAGGCGCGCGTCGCCGCGGAGGCCGCCATGCTCGCCGCCGCGGCCCGTCGGGCGGCGGCCCGCGAGGAGCCGCTCAGGACGCCGAGTACCTGCCGGCTGCACGCCACGGAGGTGTCCGGTGCGGGCGGTTTGGTGGAGTTGGCGCAGGCTCTGGGGGGAACGGCTGCCGCGGGCACGGTGCGTGAAGGTACGGTGAGAGCCTGAGCGCTCCGCTGGGGCGCCGCGAAGGGGAGTGCCACGAAGTGCCGTCGGTCCTCTGCCGTGCCGCCGTGGCTGGTCGCGCAGTTCCCCGCGCCCCTTCGGGGCGCTGCCGAACCGCTGTCGACACGCCAGGCGCCCCGGCTGACCGGCCTTCGTGGCCGCTGAGTGCGAGGGGTCGCAGTGTCGCGTAGAGCTGTCGTCATCGGTGCGGGACTGGCGGGCATGCTCGCCGCGGCGGCCCTGTCCACCGTCGCGGACGAGGTGGTCGTCCTCGACCGGGACGAGCTGCCCGACGGGCCCGAGCACCGCAAGGGCCTCCCGCAGGGACGCCACGCGCATCTGCTGATGGCCGGCGGCCTCGCCGCGATGGAGGACCTGGTGCCGGGCGTGAGCATGCGCAAGCATCTGCTCGCCGCCGGAGCGCGCGAGGTCCCGCTCGCCTCGGGCATGGTCGCCCTCACCCCCGAGGGCTGGTTCCGGCGCTGGCGGCATCCCGGACCGCAGATGCTGACGAGCACACGGGCGCTGCTGGACTGGGCGATACGGGTCGCGGTGCTGGCCAACACCGGGGTGGAGATACGCAAGGCGCAGGCGCTGGAGCTGACGGGCTCGTGGCAGCGGGTCACCGGAGTGCGCGTGGCGACCGCCGCCGGTACGGAGGAACTCCCGGCCGACTTCGTGGTGGACGCGAGCGGACGCGGCTCACGGGTCGTCAGATGGCTGGCGGGGCTGGGCATTTCGGACGTCCGCGAGAAGGCGGTGGACGCCGGTCTGGTGAACGCCACCCGGCTCTACCGCACCCCCGTGGGCGCCGAGCGCTTCCCCCTGACCATCGTGCAGGCCAACCCCTACCTGGGCCGGCCCGGCCGCAGCGGGATGATGCTGCCGATCGAGGGCGACCGCTGGATGGTGAGCCTCGCGGGCACCCGGGGCGGCGGTGAACCGCCGTCGGACCCGGAGGCCTTCCTGCGGTACGCCCTCGACCTGCCCGACCCGATCGTGGGCCGGCTGGTCTCCGGCGCCGAACCGCTCACCGACGTCCATGTCAGCCGCAGCACCAGCAACCACCGGCGGTACCTGGAGAAGACGCGGCACTGGCCCGAGCGCTTCGTCGTCCTCGGCGACGCGCTGGCCACCTTCAACCCGACGTACGGGCAGGGCATGTCGGTGGCGGCGATGGGCGCGCAGGTGCTGAGCGGGGAGCTGCGGCGCGCGGGCCTGGACGGGGCGGGCCTCGCCCGGCGGGTGCAGCGGGCGGCGGCCCGGTCGGTGGAGGCGGCGTGGACGATGGCGGTGAGCCAGGACGTGTGGTTCCCGGAGACGCGGGGCGGCTCGCCCGGGCTCGCGGACCGTGCGCTCACCGCGTACACCCGCCGCATGATCCGCACGGCGACCGGCTCGTACACGGCGGCGTCGGCGGTGTGGGACGTGACGAGCATGACGACGGGGCCGACGCGGCTGCTGCGTCCCTCGACGGTGCTGGCGACGCTGAGCGGCCCGCCGTTGCCGGCGGCGGTGGGGGCGCCGCTGACGAAGGAGGAGCGGGAGATCCTGCGGGAGCTGGACCGGACGGCGAGCTGACGCGCCCCACCGTCCGCAGCCGTTGGTCGTCTCTCTCGTCAGCCGGCGAAGGCGGGCTGGGCCAGCCCCTTCCCCGCGCCGGGTACGACCAGCAGCGAGCCCGACAGCGCGAGCGGCGCGGCCAGTCCGACGCGGGCCGTCGTGATGTACAGGTCGCTCAGGTCGGGCCCGGCGAACGCGCACGCCGTCACCCGGGGCACCGGGAGCTCGATCACGCGGTCCAGCTCACCGCTCGGCGTATAGCGGCGCACCGCCGCACCGTCCCACAGGGCCACCCACACGCAGCCGTCGGCGTCCACGGTCAGCCCGTCGGGGAAGCCGGCGCCGTCCTCGATCTCGACGAACGGCCGGCGGCCCACGACGCCCCCGTCCGCGTGGTCGAAGACGTCGACGCGCCGGGTGGGCGAGTCGACGTAGTACATGAGGCCGCCGTCGGGGCTCCAGCCCGTGCCGTTGCTGACCGCCACGTCGTCCAGGACGACGTCGACCGCACCGTCGCCGGTGAGCCGGGAGAGGGTGCCGCCGCCGGGGGCCTCGTCGTAGCGCATGGTGCCCGCCCAGAGGGAGCCGTCGGGGGCGACGGCGGCGTCGTTGGCGCGGCGGCCGGGGACGGCTTCGTGGTGCAGCCAGCGGAAGGTGTCGTCCGGATCGAGCAGTCCCACCCCGTCGCGCAGGTTGAGGACGAGCCCGCCGCCGACGCGGGGCTTGGCGGCGCCGACGTGCTGCGGGGTGGTTCGCACGGACCGGCGCCCGGAGACGGGATCGAAGGTGTGGACCCGCGACCGGAGGATGTCGATCCACAGCAGCCGACCGCTCCGCCCGTCCCAGGTGGGCCCCTCGCCGAGCTCGGCCTGCGCCAGTACCGCGACCTCGTACTGCGCGCTCATGCCACGTTCCGGTGTCCGAGGCGCTCCGACAGCTCGGCGGCGCCCTTGGCGGCGAGCTGCTCCAGCTCTGCGCGGCGCTCGTCGCTCCAGCGGATCATGGGGACGGAGATGGAGAGGGCGGCGACGACCTGCCCGGTACGGTCCCGCACGGGTGCGGCCACGCAGCTGACGTCCGGGTTGGACTCCCGGCTCTCGACGGCGATCCCCCGCTGCCGGATCCCGGCGAGGGCCTCGCGCAGGGCGCCGGGTTCGGTGATGCTGTTGGGTGTCATGGCGACGAGCTCGGCCCCGTCGGGGATACGGGAGCTGAGCTCCGGCTCGGGAAGCGAGGCCAGCAGCATCTTGCCGACGGACGTGCAGTGGGCGGGCAGCCGGCGTCCGGCGGCGGACACCATGCGCACGGCGTGCGTCGAGTCCACCTTGGCGATGTAGATGACGTCGGTGCCCTCGAGGATGGCCACGTGCACGGTCTCGTCGCAGGTCTCGGCGACGGACCGCGCGACCTGCTGCCCCTCGGCGGCGAGGTCGAGCTGCTCGGCATACCGGCTCCCGAGCTGGTACGGCCGTACGCCCAGGCGGTACCGTCCCGGCTGACCCGGAACCTGGACGATGTACGACCGGGCTGCGAGCGTGGTGACCAGTTCGTGCACGGTGGTGCGCGGCAGCTGGAGCTTGCGCACGATGTCGGGGGCGGACAGCGTGCCGTCCCCGTCGAGGAAGAGCTCGAGAATGTCGAGAGCCCGCGTCACGGCTGGTACGAGGCGTCCCACGTCCGGCCCCTTCCCTTGGGTGTCAGTCAGGCTGCGTTCGATATTTCAACAGCCGATCGGGATAACGAACACAGGCTACTCAAAGTCCTTTTCCCCGGGCAATGGCCGTGCGGGGACCAGCCCGAAAGCTCCTCGTAAGCGATAGATGGCCAGTACCGTTTACCCGTGTGCGGCACGTCACATCTGCCGCACGGGGAGGCGCCTGGGGGATCGCTGACGCATGCCCCCGGGTGAGCGATTTGAGGGGTTTTCTGTGCGTGAAATGATCAAGGGCTCGAATGTGGCGCTGCCGGCCCTGAGCGAAGACGTCGGCACGGTGATCGTCAGCCTGGGCTGGGTCAGCCCGACCGGTGAGGGCGACGCCGACGTGTCCGTCCTGCTGCTGGACGACAAGGGCAAAGTCCGCAGCGACGGGGATTTCTACTTCTACAACAACCCCGTGGCCGCCGACGGCAGTGTGCAGCTTCTGGGGAAGACGCCGACCGAAGACGGCAACGAGGACCGCATCTGCTTCGACCTCACGGCGGTCCCGCCCGGGGTCGAGCGGATCGTCGTGGCCGCGAGCCGGTACGGCGAAGCCCGCTTCGGCGAGCTGGAGAACGTGCAGGTGAGGCTGGCCGACGCGGCCGGCGAGAGCCTCCTGAGGTTCGCCATCGCCGACGTCGACGCGGTGAGCGCGATCATCTTCGGGGAGCTGTACCGGCGCGGGGAGGACTGGAAGTTCCGTGCCGTCGGGCAGGGCTACGACAGCGGCCTGGCCGGTCTCGCCACGGACTTCGGCGTCGACATCGACGACGACGCCGCGGAGGTGGAGGCGGAGGCCGCGTCCGGGGTGGAGGCGGCGGAAGCGGCCGACCCGGTCAACAGCACCGGGCAACCGGACCCCGTGGCTCCGGCCATGGCGGCGGCAACCCTGGAGGCGATTCCGGCCCCTCGGCCGCCGGACGTCACCGAGGGGGAGCCGGCGAAGCAGACGGCGACGGCGGACACGCGGCCGCGGACGGCGAAGAAGAAGGTCACGCTGCCCGGCGCGCCTCCGAAGTCGCTGGCCGAGAACGACTCCTGGAAGTCGGCCCGGCTGTTTCCCGTGTCGGCGCTCAAGAGCGACCGGGACAGGGAGATGCGCGCGACCTCGGTGCTGTTGTCGGTCATGGCCCAGGTACCGCGGTTCGGCAGGCGGCTCACCGCCGCGTTCGGGGCGCCGTCCGGCCGCATGGAGACGTTCACCGAGGTCTCCCTGCCCTACGGCGACACACCACGTCGCCCCGACGGAGTGATCCGTATCGAGCGGGCCGGCAAGCTGTGGACGGCGCTCGTCGAGACCAAGACCAACGGCAACGCACTCAAGGCCGACCAGGTGCAGGCCTACATGGACATCGCCGCCCGGCGCGGCTACGAGGCCGTGATCACGGTGTCCAACGACGTGGCGCTTGAGGGCAGCCCACTGGTCGACGTCAAGATCGACCGGCGGCGCAAGCACAAGGTGGCGATCTGGCACCTGTCGTGGGCCGAAGTGGCGCATCAGGCACAGCTGTTGATCCAGCACGAGGGAGTCGGCAACGCGGCGCGGACCTGGCTGCTCCAGGAACTGCTCCACTATCTCCAGCACGAGAACTCCGGCTGCCACGGCTTCCAGAGCATGGGCTCGGCGTGGGTGCCGGTGCGCAACGGCATCAGCGACGAGACCCTGTGCCAGGGCGAACCGCGGGCCCTGGAAGTGGTCGAGAACTGGGAGCGGCTCATCCGGCAGGTGTGTCTGCGGCTCGGCGGCGACCTGGGGCTGAAGGTGCTGCCCGCACAGCGCGCCAGGCGTGGCACCGATCCCGGAGCCCGCCGAATTCAGCAGGCCGACCAGCTGTGTCACGAAGGACGGCTCCAGGCGGAGCTTCGTGTGGAACAGGCCCCGGGCCTGCTGACGATCGGTGCCGATCTGCGTACCGGCAAGCTGCGCACGTCCGTCGAGATCCCCGCACCCGAGCAGGGCTATCCCCTGACCTGGGCCAAGCGTCTGGTCCGCCGCCTCGCCGAGGCACCGGCCGACCTGCACGTCGAAACCCTCGTGGAAGGAGCGACGGGCGGCCCCCGGGGCACGCTGGAGCGGCTGCGTCCGGAACCGGCGGACCTCTTGCCGAAGGGCGCCACCCGGATCACCGGCTTCCGGCTCTCCCTCTTCAAGGGCATGGGCAGCACCCGCGGTAACGCCGAGTCCGGGTTCATCCGCAGCGTGGACGACGCGGTGCACCGCTTCTATACGACGGTGGTGGTGCACCTGGACCGACCCGCACCGCGCCGAACGGCGGCGGCGAAGGAGACCGCCGGCGCGGGGTGACGCCGTACCGCTTCAGTCGCGCGGCTTCCCGGCCCTGACGTACGTCACGTCGAAGTCCGTCGTCCACCGCTCCCCGTCCGGGGACTGTTCCCAGCTGCCGTCGATGGTGTTGCCGTCGGGGCTGACGGTGACGGTGAGGCGTTGGTGGAAGCCGGGGGCCGCGCGCCACTGGTGCCAGGTGCGGCCGGTCATGGTGGCCTGGTAGACGCGGGCGACGGCGCGGCCGTCGGCGTACAGGACGGTGAACTCGTCGGACGTGTCGTCGTAGCCGATCAGGGCGAGGGTCGGGAAGGGGGCGTTCGGGCCCCAGGCGCCGGGGAGGGCGGTGTCGGGGCCGATGTCCGCGCGCTGGGCGAGGAAGGCGCCGCCCTCCGTCCAGGCGAACTCCGTCCGGATCGGGCCGACGGTACGGCCGGCGGCCCACAGGTCCCACTCGCCGACCATGACGTCCAGTCGGCGCAGGGCGGGGTGGGGTGTCGGTTGGCGCATCGGGGGTTCCTCCTGCTGCGGGGTCGGTGGTGATGACCGGGGGCGGGGCCGGAAGTCATCGGTCCTGCCCCGGCTCGCGGAGCAGGCGGGGGCGTGGCGGGTACGCCGACCTCAGTACGCGCGGTTACTCCCGCTGTCAGACGTGCTCGCCGCCCATGACCGGCACCGTGATGTCCATGCCTTCCACGCCCTCGGAGAACACGTCGTCCGCCTCGGCCAAGCGGCTGAGCCGGCCCGCCCGCCGGACCGCCATCGTCGTCCATGTCGTCGCCTCCGCGAGCTGGGTCGGGCTCACGCTCGGGCTGCTCGCGCTCGGGATCACCGCGGGCGGCACCGGGTCCGCGGTGACCGTGGAGGCGTCGGTGCGGGCCATGAAGCTGTTCGCCGACTGGCTGCTGCTGCCCGTCGCGTTCCTCACGCTGGTGAGCGGGCTGGTGCTGTCCCTGGGCACGCAGTGGGGGCTGGCGCGGCACCGGTGGGTCTACGTCAAGTTCTGGCTGACCCTCGCCACGACCACCGCGACGGTCTTCGCCCTGCGCCCGGGCGTGAACTCCGCGGTCGCCGCCGTCGCCGCGGGCGGGCCGCTGCCGGACGCCGGTGACGTCCTGTTCGGGCCGATCGTGTCCCTGTCGGCGTACGTCTTCATGACGGTGATCTCCGTCCTCAAGCCCTGGGGGCTGACCAGGCGGGGGCGGAGGCTGCGCGCCGCGTCCACCCGCCGGCCGGTCGACCACACCGAGCCGGCCCGTCCGGCGGCCTGACCGGCCCCTACAGGTACTGCCCGCCGTCCGCCCCCTTCCCCGCCCCCGGCCACACCTTCACCGCCGCCACATGGGCGAAGTTGATCAGCGCGAAGCCGTTCTCGGCGTCGTCCGGTGCGGTCAGTTCGAAGCGGAGGGTACGGCCGTCGTCCAGGGCCTCGTTGAGGGCCACGACCGCGGAGTCCAGGGTCGCGAAGTCGCCGGTGCGCACGGTCAGGGGTTCGCCCTTCACGGGCTGGAGCCAGATGTGTAACTCCGGGTTCGCGGGCATACGGCCACGATGCGCGCATCGGCCGTCACGCACAAGTGGCCCCGGCACCCGGCAACCCCCCACGCACTAGCGGCGCGTCGCGCCCAGCGCTCCCTTCAACCGCTGTGCCCGCAGCACCAGTTCGAGCTCGAAGCGGCGGTCCGGGTCGTCCATCTCGTCGCCCCACAGTTCACGGATCTGACGGAGGCGGTACCGGACCGTCTGGGGGTGCACGCCGAGCCGCGCCGCCACCTCCGGCGCCCCGCCCCTGGTCTCCAGCCACGCCAGCAACGTCTCCGCCAGCCGCCGCGCGTGCGTGGGCCCGCAAGTCTCCAGCGGCGCCAGACACCGCACCGCCAGGTCGTCGATGAGCTCCTCGGGCTGGAGCAGCACCAGCGCCTCCGTGTGCTCGGTGCAGTACAGGACCTCACCGGCCGGCAGCAGCCGCCGTTCCATCAGGCGTACGGCGGCCTCGGCCCAGCGCAGCGACTTCGCCGCGTCGGACAGGGGGACCGGCGGGCCGATCGCCCCGGACCAGCCGCACAGGGCCCGGTGCAGGAGTTCGGGGCGGCCGGCGGCGTCCGGTTCGGGGACGACCATGCGCGGCTGCTCGTACTCCAGGTCCAGCAGCACCCCCTGCCCCACGGCAGGTGCCACCGCCTCCCGCGCCGGCCGCAGCAGCACACCGACCGCGACCTTCTCCGGCAGCGGCCAGCCGATCCGGGCCGCCCGCTCCGTGAGGGCGTCCGCCGGATCGCCGCGGTGGTGCTCGGCCAGCAGCAGCTCCATCAGCCGGCGCTGCAGGCGCAGCCGCTCGCCCGCCTGGCGCGCCGCCGCCTCGGCGTAACCGCGCACCGACTGGTCGACGAGGCCGTCGAGATACTCGTAACCCGCGTCCACCAGCTCGTACATCGCGGGCGGCGGAATCTCGACGCGCTGGCCGATCTCGGCGAAGCGGCGCCAGGCCAGTCGTACGCCCATCCGGTAGATCGCCTGGAGCGAGTCGAGCGATCTGCCGTTGAGGCCCTCGCCGCGGCCGAAATCCTGGAAGACGCCGGGCGGGACGGTCGGGCGGCCCTCCGAGGTCTCCAGGTGCTGCACGAAGACCTCGATGGCGCGCCGGATGCCGACCAGGGCCATCGGCTCGCCCGACTCGTCGAGGACGACCGGCAGATGCGGGTACTCGCGCTGGATCTCGCGCAGGATCTGCTCGGCGAGGGCGGGCGCGTCCGCCATGACCAGCTCCGCGAACCGACGGACCTGGAAGCGGGGTACGTCACGCCAGGCCGAGCGGGTCGCGGCGGCGGGTGCGGCCGTCGAGCGGGTCGCGGCCACGGTCAACTCCCCTGGCCCGCTTGCTCGTAGGTGATCAAGGGCGTGTTCGGCTGGTCGGGGGTCGCTTCCAGCAGCGCGACGACACCGAGCGCGGCACCCACCGCAGTTACGGCGGCGAGCGCGACGGTCAGCGCGGCGGCGAGCAGTCTGGACATCGCAGGGTCAGCCTTCCTGTCCGAAGGTCCCGAAGGTCCCGGAAGTCCCGGAAGTCCCGGAGGTCGTCCCCACCCCGGTGTCGCCAGCCCGACCCCTGCCTGTCGGCCCAGTCTCGACAAGCTGTGACAGCCCGTCAAGACATTGACACTCCGTCAATGGACGCCTACGGTTCCCGGCCCAAGAACGGCCAGGCAACGACCGTGCATCGACCATGCGTCAACCCCCCAGGAGTGCCGGATGCGCCGTACAGCCTCACCTGTCTCATTGATCCTGCTGGGCCTCGGCACGTTTCTGCTGGTACTGGCGCCGATGCTGGCCTGGTACGTCACCCCGCGCGCCGCCGTGAACCCCATCGACATCGACACCACCGCGGTGTACAAGGGCACCGGAAGTGTCTTCGACACCGAGAAGATCGAGACTGTGCCGGACCGGACGATCACCGTCACCCAGCGGGTGCGCGGCGACGTGGCGGCGAGCGAGCGCGGCGGCGACGCCGTCTGGGACGTGATCACCACCGTCGACACCGACAAGTCGCTGCCGGCCGCGGACCCGCACGACGCGCTGGACTACACCCCGCACCGCTGGGTGATGGACCGTACGACGACCAGGCCGGTGCACTGCTGCGGCGAGAAGCCGTACATCGAGGGCGAGGCCTATCTGAAGTTCCCCTTCGACGTGCAGAAACGCTCCTACCAGTGGTGGGACAACACCGGCGGCACGACGGTCACCATGCGCTATGACGGCACCGAGAAGATCCAGGGCTACACGGGCTACCGGTTCACCGCCACGGTCGCGCCCCGCAAGGTCGGCACCCGGCTGGTCCCGGGCAGCATCGTCGACCAGCCGAACCGGCCGCAGGTGCTGGCCGAGGAGTGGTACTCCAACCACGGGTTCCGGCTGGTCGTGGACCAGCGCACCGGCCGGGTGATCTACGCCCAGACCGGGCCGCGCCGCACCCTGCGGGCGCCGGACGTCGAGAAGGACGCCGCGGTGCTGCTGGACAGCGAGAAGATCGCGTTCACCACGGCCACCCAGAAGGAGGCCGTGCGGCAGGCCCGGCAGGACACCGATCAACTGCGGCTGGTGGGCACGACGTTGCCCATCGGGGCGGCCGGGGCGGGATTCGCGCTTGCGGTGGTGGGGGTGGTTTTGGTGGTACGAGGGCGGAAGCAGCCGGAATCCCCTGGAACGGTCGAGATGCCCCAGCCCTCGCTCACAATGTGACGTGACGTCAGCTCTAATAAAGCCGGAAATTGTCACGCCGGTGAGTAGCCCTGGCGAACGGGTGGGCGAAAACTGTCCAACCCCACCCGGACACAGCCTGTCCACACCCCACGCACAACGACCGTAAAGCGCCCTAGGACCTTCGAATCCCCCCACAGGAACCCAAACCCTCCCTCCCCCACACTGAGTTCCGCACCCTGAGACGAGTTGGAGCACCTATGCCCCAGCACGTGCCCTCCCCGCTGCATGCCCCTCTCCCCTGGGCGTCGCAGCACCCTCCGGCGCACCCCCCACCTCCGCGCCGAATCGTTTTTCTCGCCCATCGTGACCTGGGCAACCGGTCCGCCGGCGGCTCCGAGCTGCTGGTCGACCGTCTCGCCGACGGCCTCACCCGGCTCGGCCACCAGGTCACCCTGCTGTGCGGTGGCCCCGCGGCCTACCGCGACTACCGGGTCGTCTCCGCGGGCGGCTCCTACGGCCACTACCTGCGCGCCAGATCCGCCTTCGCCCGTCAGGTCGGCGACTGCGATCTGCTGGTCGAGGTCTGCAACGGGATGCCGTACTTCGCCCCCCTCTGGCATCGCGGACCCACGTTGTGCCTCGTCAACCATGTGCATACCGATCTGTGGCAGATGCGGTTCGGCGGGCCGCTGGCGCCGGCCGCGCGGCTCGGGCGAAGACTGGAGCACTGGGCGCTGACCGGTGCGCAGCAGCGGAACCTGCTCGTCGCGGTGTCCCCCTCGACCGCGCACGCGCTGCGGGCGATCGGGGTCGAGCGGGAACGGATCCGGGTCGTGCACAACGGAGTCGAAGAGCCCGGGCCTCTGGGCGACCGCTCCCCGGAGCCGCTGTTCGTGGCCGTCGGGCGGCTCGTCGAGTACAAGCGGATCGATCTGCTGCTGCGGTTGTGGGAGCGGGTGCGGCCGGTCACCGGCGGCCGGCTTCTCATCGTCGGGGACGGGCCCGAGCGTGGCAGGTTGGAGGCGCTCGCCGGTCCCGGCGTCGAGTTCACGGGGCACGTCTCCGAGGCGGAGAAGCATCGGCTGTTGTGTGCGGCGTGGCTGTTGCTCCATCCGTCCGCGATCGAAGGGTGGGGGCTGGTCGTCACCGAGGCCGCGGCCCGTCAGACGCCGACCGTCGCCTTCGATGTGCCCGGACTGCGGGATTCCGTCATGGACGGGGAGACCGGGGTGCTCGCGCAGGGGGAGTCGTCGTTCGCTGCGGCCTGGTGCACGCTTGCCCTGTCGGGACATCGCCGGGAGCTGATGGGCAAGGCGGCTCGGGATCGGGCCGCACGCTATCGCTGGGATCGGACAGTGAGGCAGTTCCTTGCCGTTGCCTCGGAGGCCGTGCGGTGGGGCGGGGCGCCGTGACGCCTATTCGCCGTGTCGGTGAGGCCGTCTCGCGACTGCAGGTGCGTCGTGGCTGGTCGCGCAGTTCCCCGCGCCCCTATAGGCCAGTTGCACAGCCCCGAGCCGTCAAGGACCCCTCCTTTCGACGGTCTCTTGCCCTCTTTCGTGCGTTCATGCATGAACAGGACGACCCCGAAGCCTGCTATTCGCTTCTCGCCCGCGACGCCGTCGATCAGGTCGAGGCCTACGACGGATCCGTCGGCGGGCGAGTCGTCGTCGATGTCGGCGGCGGCAGTGGGTACTTCACCGAGGAGTTCCGGCAGCGGGGCGCCTACGCGTACCTCTTCGAACCGGATCTCCGCGAGCTCGGCGAGAAGCCGCCCGAGGGGGCCGTCGTCGCCGACGGGTATCTGTTGCCCCTGCGTGACGGCGTCGCGGACGTCACCTTCTCCTCCAATGTGCTGGAGCATGTGGCCGATCCGCAGACCTTTCTCAGTGAGCTGGCGCGGGTGACGCGGCCCGGCGGGCTGATCTATGTGTCGTTCACCAACTGGCTGTCCCCCTGGGGCGGCCACGAGTGGGCCCCTTGGCACTACCTCGGCGCCGAGCGGGCCCGCGCCCGCTTTTCGCGTCGTACCGGGCGGGCCGCCAAGCACACCCTCGGCGAGAACCTCTTCGCCGTGCACATCGGCACCACCCTGCGGCAGGTCCGTGCCCGTGACGACGTGGCGGTCGTCTCGGCGCGCTCCCGCTACTGGCCGTTCCTCGCGGAAGCCGTCGTGAAGGCGCCCGGCATACGCGAGTTCGCCACCTGGAACCTCCTCCTCATCCTCAGGCGGTGTCCACCATGACGACGACCACGGTCCAGGCTCCTCCCCCGGCGGCCGTGCCCACCTCCGCGCCCGCCTCGGGCCCGCCGGAGGGGCCGCGCTCGCGGCGCTGGCTGCTGGGGTTCTGGGCCGTGGTGTTCGTGCTGTTCCTGGCGGTGCAGCCGGGGCGGCAGACCTTCGACACCAAGCTGGGTGTGACCGTCGACCCGGGGCAGTTCCTGGCCGACCTCGGGCAGCTGTGGCACGACGAGGGCGGTTTCGGCGGGATCCAGGACCAGTACGCGGGCTATCTGTGGCCGATGCTGCCGTTCTACTGGCTGGCCGACGTCGTACGGCTGCCGGTGTGGCTGGCGGAGCGGCTGTGGCTGTCGCTCATCGTGTCGGTCGCCTTCTGGGGTGCGCTGCGGCTGGCGGAGCGGCTTCGGGTGGGCAGTGGCGGGTCGCGGCTGGTGGCGGCGGTCGCCTATGCGCTGTGGCCGGTCTTCACGATCGTCGTGGGGTCCACGTCGGCCGCCGCGCTGCCGGGGGCGTTCCTGCCGTGGGTGCTGCTGCCGCTGACCGACGAGCGGTACACCGCCCGGGTCGCCGCGCTGCGCTCGGCGCTGGTCATCCCCTTCATGGGCGGTGTCAACGCGGCCTCGACGCTGGCCTCGCTGCTGCCCGTCGGGCTGTATCTGCTGTCCCGGCCCCCCGGGCCGCGGCAGCGCAAGCTGATCGGGTGGTGGGTGCCGGGGGTGATCCTGGCGACCGCCTGGTGGGTGGTCCCGCTGCTGCTGCTCGGCACGTACGGGGAGAACTTCCTTCCCTACGTGGAGAGTTCGCAGACCACCACCGAGACCATGTCGGCGACGGAGGCCCTGCGCGGGGCCGGGAACTGGGTCGCCTATCTGCACTTCGGTGAGGCCTGGCTGCCGGCCGGCTGGACCGTCGCCGCGTCCGTCGTCGTGATCGTCTGTTCGGCGCTCGCCGCCGGGCTGGGGCTCGCGGGTCTTGCCCGGCGGGACATGCCGGAGCGGCGGTGGCTGGTGCTGACCGTGGTGACGGTGGCGCTGATTCTGCTCGCCGGGTACGGCGGGGCGTTCGGCGCCCCCTTCCACGGGGTCGTGCGGGACTGGCTGAACGGCGGCCTGGTCCCCTTCCGGAACATCTACAAGTTCCAGACGGGGCTCGCCCTGGCGCTGGTGCTGGGCCTCGCCCATCTGGTGGGCGTGGCGGCCCAGGCGCGCGGGGCGCGGCCGGTGCCGGGGCGGCGGTTCGCCGCGCTGATCGCGGCCGTGCTGGTGCTGCCGGGCCTGATGTGGCCGTATCTCAACGGCTCGATCCTCAGCCCGGGTTCCTTCAAGGAGATCCCCAAGTACTGGCAGTCCACGGCCGACTGGATGGAGAAGTACTCCCCCGACGCCCGCGCCCTCGTCGTCCCGGCGACCGCGCACGGCATCTACACCTGGGGCTCGACCATCGACCAGCCCCTCGACGTCCTCGCCGACTCGCGCTGGGCCCAGCGCGACTACGTCCCCTTCGGCACGCCCGGCAACCGGCGCGCGATGGACGCCGTCGAGCAGGCCCTGATGAGCGGGGGCGAGGTGCCGGGGCTCGCGGACTATCTGAGCCGGGCGGGCGTGTACTACGTCGTGGTCCGCAACGACCTCGACCCCGACCAGATCGGCGCC
This sequence comes from Streptomyces sp. NBC_01092, assembly GCF_045039535.1. Classification (NCBI taxonomy): domain Bacteria; kingdom Bacillati; phylum Actinomycetota; class Actinomycetes; order Kitasatosporales; family Streptomycetaceae; genus Streptomyces; species Streptomyces sp. NBC_01092. The sequence goes on from NZ_CP108659.1 coordinate 3,513,651, forward strand.
GTCCCGACCACGACCGTGAAGCGGACCCTGGAGCAGTCCGGGTACCGGCGGGTCACCGGCATCGGGCCGGTGATGACCGGCGGACGGATCGCCGAGGGCACCCCGCTCCAGGTGGAGGGGCTCTCTCCACGGCAGCGGGCGGTGGAGATCTACCAGCCGGCCGGCGAGGACGTGCCGCGTCCGCACCAGGCCGGGCTCCAGCCGGTCGCCGACACCGCCGTCGTCTCCGGCGGTCCGGAGACGCTGCTGCCGCTGGCCTCCGAACTGCGGGGCCGGGCAAGCGTGCTGACCGGCGACAACCACCCCGGGCTCGGCTCGCCGCAGGTGCAGGTGACCGGCGACGGGCTGCGGCGCGCGGACACGCGGTTCGGGCTCGTCAACGCCAACACGTCGTACACGTACACCCGCGGCGAGCGCAACGCGCCGGACGCCGCCCAGGACGCGGGCGAGAAGCCGCACCAGATCCTGCCCACGACCGGCCTCGGCCGCCAGACGGTGGCCGAGCTGCGCGGGGCGAAGTCGGTGACGGCGTCCTCGTACGGCAGCTGGCTCTTCCATCTCCCGCAGTTCGACCCGGTGAACGCCTTCGACGGGAACCCGGACACGGCGTGGACCGAGGGTTCGGAGGGCTCGCCGGTCGGTGAGTGGCTGCGGATCTCCTTCGCGGGCGGGTCGTACGACATGCCGTCGTCGTTCAAGGTGACGCCGTTGCCGCAGGAGGCGGTGCGGGCGGCGCCGACGCGGGTGCGGGTGGAGACGCAGAAGGGGGCGGTGAGCAGCTTCCTGCGGCCGGACGGTACGGCCCAGAGCGTCAAGGCGCCTGCGGGCGCGACGAGTTGGATGCGGCTGACGATCACGGACTCCGTGGCCCGGCAGGCCGGGCTGACCGGGGCGGGCTTCTCCGAGATCGCGCTGCCGGACGTGCAGGTGACCCGGCTGCTCCGGCTGCCGACGGACGCCGTCGACTCCGGCGCCGCCGCCGAGATCGTCTCGCTGTCCCGTACGGCCGACCCGACCGGCCTGTCGGCGACCGGCACGGAGGCCGGCCTGCACCGGCGCTTCACCACCTCCACCGCGGGGACGTACGAGATGCGGGCGAGTGCGGTGCCGGTCGCGGGCGAGGAGCTGGACGAGCTGCTGTACGAGGTGGCGCCGGAGCAGGCCAACCGGATCGTCGCGACCGCCGACTCCACGGCGCGGCTGGGAGCGGGGCTGTCGCCGCGCAACCTCACCGACGGCGACCTCACCACGGCGTGGATCGCGGGCGACCGGCCGACGATCCATCTGCGCTGGCCCGGCAAGCAGGCGGTCGGGGAGATCGTGCTGGCGCCGGCCGGTGGGCTCGCGACCCGTCCCACCGAGGTGCACATCAGCTCCCCGGACGGCGCGGCCATCGCGGGCGTGGACGAGAACGGCAACGTCCGCTTCCCGCCGATCACCACCGACCGTATGGACGTCACCATCACCGAGACGGCCCCGCTGACCCTCCACAACCCGGTGGTGGACGAGGACCTGCAGCTGCCGGTCGGCCTCACGGAGGCCTACATCCCGGCCCTCGACCAGTACCGGACCCCGCAGCCGAGGGACTCCCGGCCGTTCTCGCTGCCGTGCGGCAAGGGGCCGGTCGTCTCGGTGGACGGGGAGCTGTACCGGACGAGTGTGCGCGGGACCGTGAGCGATCTGGTGCAGCGGCGCCAGGTGGAGGTGACGCTCTGCCAACAGGGGCGGGACGACGCCGAGTTGCGGCTGCCCGCCGGGGAGCACCGGGTGGAGGCCGGGGACGCCGGGCCGCTCGCGCTGACCGGTGTGACGCTGACCCGTGGCACGGTCGCCGAGGCCACGACCACGGGACGCGACCTCGCGATACGGGACTGGCTCGGCGACCGCCGCACGGTGGCCGTCGGCACCGGCGCGGCGAGCTACCTGACGATGTACGAGAACTTCAACGACGGCTGGCACGCCAAGCTGAACGGCAAGGAGCTGACGCCGGTCCGGCTGGACGGCTGGCAGCAGGGCTGGCGGATCCCGGCGGGCACCGGCGGCAGGGTCGAGCTGTCGTACGAGCCTGCGGTGACGTACGAGGCCGGGCTGATCGGCGGCGCGGTCGCCGTCGCGCTGCTGGCCGGGCTGGTGCTGTGGCGCCGGCGCACGCCGAACCCCGACGAGCCACAGGCCGCCGCGCCGCTGCCGGGGCTGTGGCTCGGCACGGTGGCCGTGACGGTGGTGGGCGTGTTCGTCGCCGGATGGTTCGCGCTGCTGGTGCCGGCGCTGACGGTGGTGGCGTGGCGCAGGCACACCCTGCTGGTGCCGATCGCCTTCATCGCCCTCACCGGGGCGGGCGTCGCCGCGGCGGTCGGGGCCGGGGAGCCGGTGGGCGCCGGGGACGGCGCGTTCGGGCACACGGCCCAGGTGCTGGCGCTGGTCGGGTTGTTCGCGGGTGTGGTGGGCGTGCGGGAGCAGGCGGTCGGAGCGGCTTCGGTCGCCGGGGGCGGTGTTCCGGGCGGTGCTCCGCAGGCGCCGACGCAGCCGTTGCCGCAGCGGGTGCGGGGACAAAGTCCGCTGGGGACCGAGCCGGGACCTGGTTCGGCCGCGTCACGGTCCGAATCCGAGCCGGGACCTGATGCGGCCGCCTCACGGTCCGCGTCCGGGCCGACCGTCTCCGCACGCGGCCCCGGCGCACCGGACCCCGACCCACCGACCGCGCGTATCGCCCCCCGCAAGCCGCGCCTACGGGCGACCGACCCGCAGGACGCACCGGACCCCGGCCCCGCCCCCGGCAGGAAGGACGACTTCGGGAAGGGCGAGACCCCATGACCGCACTCCAACACCCCGCCCGCGCCGAAGGCCCCCTGCGGCCGCCGGCACGGGTCCCCTTCCCCGTCGTGGACGAGGTCGCCCGGCACTGTCTTCAGGAGGAGGAACCGGAGACCGTCCATATCGAGGTCCATCTGCCGGGGCGGCTGGACGAGGGGCGCCTGCGTGCGGCCTTCGGCGAGGCGCTGCGCCGGCATCCCCGGATTCTGATGCGGGAGGCGCCGGGGCGGTGGTACCGGCGCCGGTACGAGTGGGAGCTGACGGCGGAGCCGGACGTGGAGGTGGTGAGCTTCGCGGCGGCGGGGCGGGACGCCTTGCGGGACGCCCGGACCCGGGCGCTCACGCAGGCGCCGCCGTTGTCCCTGTCGCCGCCGATCAGGCTGGAGGTGGTGGAGGGAGGCGGGCCGGTCGAGGGCAGCGAGGCGACGGACGCCGTCGGTGGGCCCGGTGCGGGGCGCGGCAGTTCGCGCCCGACCGCTCCCCGGCCGGGCGGACCGCACGGCACCGTCCTGTTCCTCACCATCAACCACACCGCCCTCGACGGCCCCGCCTGCCTCCGCGTCCTCGCCACGGCCGCCGAGCTCTACGGCGGCCGGGACAACTCCCCCGCGGCCGCACCGGTCCGTACGACGCAGGCCCCGCCGCCGCCCGAGGAGACCCCGTCCAACTGGTCACCCCCCGCGCGGGTGGCGCCCGGCACCCCCGAGCCTCCCCCAAGCTCTCAACTTCGTTCGAGCAGGGGGGACCCCCACCCGGGCAACGGCCTGCTCGTCACGGAACTCCCCCTGCCGCACCGCCCCAAGGGCTCGCCCTACACGGTCAACGACCAGCTCATGGTCACCACCGCCCTCACCCTCGCCCACTGGAACAGGGAGCACGGCGCCCGGCCCCGCCCGCTGCGCATCACCATGCCCGTCGACGACCGCCCCCGGGACGCCACCATGCCCATCGGCAACGGCACCCGGCTGGTCGAAGTCCCCTTCACTCCCGAGGAGTTGGCCGCGCACGCCCCCGCCGACATGCCGGCCCTGCTGCACCGCACGGCCACCCGCACCCGCGCCCTGAAGTCCCTCCCCCGACCCCAGCTCGGCCACGGAGCGGCCCTCCTGACCGCCCCGGTCGCCCCCGTCGCCTGGCGCGCCGCCCTCACCCGCGGCCTGCGCAGAGCCGTCTCGCCCTGGACCTCGACGACTCTGCTCAGCAACATCGGCCGTATCCCGTACGCCCTGGACTTCGGCGCGGAGGCGGGCCGCGCGCACGCCGTGTGGTTCTCGGCGCCCGCCCGGATGCCGCGCGGCCTGACCGTCACCACCGCCTCCACCGCGGGCCGCCTCCATCTCGCCCTGCGCTGGTCGCGGACCCTGCTCAGCCATGGCGACGGCGCCCATCTGCGGGACCTGTTCGAGCACCACCTGCACACCACGGAGGTGACCCCGTGACGACGACCGCCCCACCCCCCAAGGACCTCCGCGACTTCTACGAGAACCCCGCCGTCCCCGTCGCCTCCGGCACCCCCCGCAGCCGCCGCCAGGCCCGCATGCTCGCCGCGGCCCTGGGACCGGGGAGCGCGGGACGTACCCGCACGATCATCGACATCGGCTGCGGCGACGGCACCGCGGCCGCCACCGCCGCCCCCTATCTGACCGGCCACCGCGTCATCGGCATCGACTGGTCCCAGGACGCCCTGCGCCGGGCCCGCACCCGGATCCCGTACGCGGTTCGCGGTGAACTCACCGACGGCGGGCTGCCGTTGCGCGCCGGGTCCGCCGACGCCGTGCTGTTCAGCGAGGTGATCGAGCACCTCGTCGACCCGGACGCCGCCCTGGACGAGATCCGGCGCGTACTGCGCCCCGGCGGCCATCTCATGCTCTCCACCCCGAACCTGGCCGCCTGGTACAACCGCGCCCTGCTGCTGGCCGGGGTGCAGCCGGTGTTCTCGGAGGTCAGCCTGCGGGCGATCCACGGGCGTCCGGGGCGGGAGGTCGTGGGGCATCTGCGGCTGTACACCGCGCGTGCGCTGCGGGAGTTCGTGGCCGCGTCCGGCTTCGAGGTCGTACGGCTGGCGGGGGCGCCCTTCCACGGTGTACCGCGTCCGCTGCGCCCGCTCGACCGGCTCCTCTGTGCCAGACCACCCCTCGCGTCGATCCTGCTGCTGCACGCACGACGGACCTAGGGGGCCGGGACCATGTGGTGGGGAGTGGCCGCGGCCCTGTTGGCGAACACCCTGTACAGCCTCGGTTTCGTCCTGGAGAAACGGGCGCTCACCGCCCTCCCGGAGGTGACGATCCGCCGGCCCGCGCGGCTGCTGCGGCTGGTGCTCGGCAGCCCGCTGTGGATCGGGGGTTCCGTGGCCCTCGCCGCCGGGTTCGCCGCCCAGCTCGTCGTCTACCGCACCCTGCCGATCGCCGCCGCGCAGGGCATCTTCGTCTCCGGGCTCGTCCTGCTCGTGCTGCTGTCCGCGCGGCTGCTGGGCGAGGAGACCAGCGGGCGGGAGCGGTACGCGCTCGGCGCGATCCTCGCCGCGCTGCTGATGGTCGTGCTGTCGCTGCGGGAAGGGCCGGGTGGAGGGGAAACGGTCGGCCAGGCCGCCCCGTACCCGCTGATCCTGCTGGTGTGCGTGCCGTCGCTGGCGGCGGGTGTGTGGCTGTACGGCTCCGCCGAGCGCAGGGCCCGCCACCGGCACCGGCTGCCGACGACCGGCGTCGAGTACGGGGTGGCGGTGGGGCTGCTGTACGGGGTCAGCTCCCTCGCGATCAAGGGGGTGTCGAGCCATCTGACGACGAGCGGATGGGGCGGCGCCCTGCTGGACCTGCTGCGCTCGCCGTACCCGTATCTCCTGCTCTTCACCGGCGCGTTCGGGCTGGTCATGTCGCAGGCGGCGCTGCAGCGCTGCCGGGCCTCGCTGATCGTGCCGGTGTGCACGACGGTGACCTGCGTGTACACGGCCGTGCTCGGCACGCTGTCGTTCGGCGAGGCGCTGCCCGAGGACCCGCTGCGGCTGGCGCTGCGGGTGGCGGGTACGGCGCTCGCGCTCACCGTACTGATGTCGATGCCCCGGCACGACCCGCAGCCCGCACCGTCTCCGTCTCCGCAACAACCCCCCATGGGTGCCAAGGAGTTGACCCCACCATGAAACCCGACGACCCGCTGCTGCAGATCCTGGCCTGCCCGCTCGACAAGGGGCCGCTGCACCTCGTCGTGCCCGAGGACGCGGCCGAGGACGCGTCCGAGGCGCTGTACAACCCGCGGCTGCGCCGCCGTTACCCGATCGTGGACGGCATCCCGCAGCTGCTGCCCGCCTCCGGGGAGCAGGTCCGCGACGACGAGCACGAGGAACTCCTCAAACGGATGGCTCCATGAAACGGAAGGCCCGATGACCCTGGCCGCGCGTATCGCCCCGCTGTTGCCCACCCGCCTGGTCGCCGCCGTCGCCCGGGCCGTGTACCCGCGCTTCGAGCCGGAGCTGGCCCGCCTTGCGGAGCTGTGTCCCGCCGGGTGCGGGACGGCCGTGGACGTCGGCGGGTGGTACGGCCCGTGGACGCGGCGGCTGTCGCGGCGGGCCCGCCGGGTGGTGACCGTGGAACCGGTCCCGCACCTCGCGCGGCTCCTCGCCGCGACGGCCCCGCCCAACGTCCGGGTCGTGCAGGCCGCGGCGGCCGAGCGCCCCGGCACGTCCCGGCTCTGGCTGCCGCCGCACGACGCGGGCGACCGGGGTGTGTCCTCCCTGGTCCGCCGGGACATCCATGCCACGGCGCTGCCGGTCAGCTGTGTCACGCTCGACGAACTCGGCCTGAAGGACGTCGGGTTCGTCAAGGTCGACGTGGACGGCAGCGAGCTGGCGGTGCTGCGCGGCGCGACCGCCATCCTGGCCCGCGACCGGCCCGCCCTGTTCATCGAGCTGGAGTCGCGCATCCAGCCGATCACCCCGGTGCTGACATACCTCTCCCTGCTCGGCTACGACGGCTGGGTCCTGCCCGGCCGCGACTGGGTCCCCCTGAGCCGCTTCCCTCTGGAGGCCCACCAGGAAGCGACCTCGTACGTCGTCACCCAGGGCCTGCTGCGCCGGGTCCTGCCCTTCCGCGGCCCGCGGTACGTCAACTCGGTCCTCTTTCTTCCCGACGGCCGCCGCCCGATCGGCGACGATGGAGCGCATGCCCTCCGCAAAGCACCCCGCTAGCCCCTTCACCCCCCGCGACTTCCAGCTGGTGCTGCTGCGCCGGATGGCCGACCACAATCCGGACCTGGTGGAGGACGCCCGCCGTGAACTGGGCGTCTCCCTCGCCGAGATGCGCGAGGCGAACAAGCGGTGGCAGGCGATGCTCCGCTCACCGAGGGCGCGCGCGGCCGCCTCCCGGTACCGCTCGGTGCTGGGCGCGCCCGAGTCGGTCCTCACCCGCAAGGTCGGCGACCTGGAGTGCGAGGCCTGGCTGTGGCCGGTCCCGCTCTGGCCCGCCCTGCGCTTCGAGGTGCTGCTCGCCCCGAACGGCGCGGTGTGGAACGAGTGGCTGGTCCGCGCCCCGGGAGCGAAGGGCCCCGCCCTTCACACCCTCGCCGACCTGACCCCCTGGTCCTGCACGGTCGACGAGGCCGCCCGCGCCTTCGCCCCCGCCCGGCCGCTGGAGGGCACGGCTCCGACACGGTGGGGACTGGCGTTCACCGCGCCGGACGAGCAGGGCGTACGGCGGGAGGCGGTCGCCGAGTTCAGCTGGGGGTTGTTGCAGCGGGTGGCGGTCAGGGGCGAGCCGAGTTGAGGATCGCCTCGACCACACGCGGGACGGACGCCGGGTGCAGCGACAGGAAGAGGTTCGGCTCGACCAGCTCCAGCTCCATGACCTGCGGCTGCCCGTCCGCCCCGTCGACGAGGTCCACGCGCGCGTAGAGCAGCTCCTCGGCCTCCGGTACGGCGGCCAGGGCACGCTCGGCGACGGTGAGTTCGGCCGGGGTCGGGGTCCAGGGCTCCAGGCCGGGGTGGGCGACCTTCCGCTCGTCGTAGGGCGTGCCCGGGGTGAGGACGGCTCCCTTGCGGCTCGCGTGCAGGAGGCGGCCGCCGTAGAACTGCAGCGCCCGTTCGCCGCTGACGTCGATGCTCTCGATATAGGGCTGCACCATCGCGGTGAATCCCTCGGCATGCATCCGCGCGAGCTGCCGTACGGCCGTGTCGTGCTCGTCGGGTGTGTAGCGGGCGGCGAAGCGGGCGCCCGCGCCGGAGGTGGGCTTGACCACGTACTCGTGGTCGACGGGGAGGCCGTCGATGCCGTCGCCGGGGGCGAAGTACCGGGTGGGCACGACGGGCACTCCGGCCTCGGCGAGCTCGCCGAGGTACCGCTTGTCCGCGTTCCACCGCACGACCCCCGCCGGGTTCGCGAGCCGGGTCGCCTTCCCGCACCGCTCCGCCCACACCAGGAACTCCGCCGCACGCCAGCTGTAGTCCCAGGTGGAGCGGATCACGGCGAGGTCGTAGCCGCCCCAGTCGGCCGTCGCATCGTCCCAGTACACGATGTCGGCCTCGGCCCCGGCCTGCGTCAGCGCCCGCACCAGCACGGGGAGGTCGCGGTCGACGCTGATCTCGGGGGCGGGGCGGCAGGTGACGAGTGCGATGCGGGGCACGCCGGGCTCCTCCGGGTCGGACAGGTGTGCGGCACGCAGGCTAACAAGCGCTCGCGGAACCGGAGCAAGCCGCTTGACCTTCACCTTTGGTGAAGCCACAGCATCGGTGCGAGGAACCGGAGGGGATCGATGCGCGAGGACATGCTGACGATCGGGGCCTTCGCGAAGGCCTGCCGGCTGTCGCCGAAGGCGCTGCGACTGTACGACGAGCTGGACCTGCTCAGGCCCGGCCGGGTCGACCCGGACACCGGCTACCGGTACTACGCCGTCGCACAGTTGGAGCGGGCCAGGCTGGTGGCATGGCTGCGGCGGCTGGGGATGCCGCTGGCCCGGATCCGTCAGGTGTGCGCGCTGCGTCCCGCCGACGCCGCCCGTGAGATCCGCGCCTACTGGGCGCAGGTGGAGGCGGAGACGGCCGCGCGGCGGGATCTCGCCGGGTTCCTCGTCGGACAACTGCTCGCAGAACCGAGGAAGGACACCACCATGCTGGAGCTTCGCTACTTCGCCCACTCGGACCAGGGCCGGGTGCGCCCCGCCAACCAGGACACCGCCTACGCGGGCCCCCGGCTGCTCGCGGTCGCCGACGGCTGCGGCCCCGCGGGCGCGCAGGCGAGCAGCGCGGCGGTGGAGGCGCTGCGCTTCCTGGACACGGCCGAACTCCCGGCGGGCGACGTGCTGAACCTGCTGGAGGAAGCGGTGCGGGGCGCCACAGAGGCGGTCCGCGACGCGACGGACGCCGACGAGGGGGACGGTACGACCCTGACGGCACTGCTGTGGACGGGCTCCCGGCTCGCCCTGGTCCACATCGGCGACTCCCGCGCCTATCTGCTGCGCGACGGCGCCCTGTTCCGCGTCACCGACGACCACACGGTGGTCCAGTCGCTGATCGACGAGGGCCGATTGACGCCGGAGGAGGCGACGACCCACCCCCAGCGCGCCCTGCTGCTGAAGGCTCTTCCCCCGGCGGCCGGGCCCGCGACGGTGGACCTCCGCCTGCGGGACGCCGAGCCCGGCGACCGCTATCTGCTCTGCTCCGACGGCCTCTCCTCGGTCGTCCCCGACGCCCGTATCCGCCACCTCCTCACCACGGCCCAGGCCCCCGACACCGCCGTCCACGCCCTGGTCGCCGCGGCGAACGAGGCGGGCGGGCCGGACAACGTCAGTTGTGTGGTGGCGGATGTGGTGGAGGGGGAGGCCGGCCCGCGTTAAGTCCGGCCGACCGTTCGGTGAATAGGTTGACGCACCGCACCGGTAACTTGTCTGATCAAGCTACCTTCCCTGCACATGGCGATTCTTCGAAGAGCAGCAGGTCTAGGCCTGGCTCTGCTCTACTTCCTCATGTGCTTGTGTGCACAGCCGGCTGCGGCACACGTGTCACCGCAGCATGGCGAACTTGTCGTTGCGACCAAGGATGACGTCACCAGTGGGCGGCTGATCGTCCACCGTGACGTGGTGTCGGCTCAGCAGGCGGGCGCCTGGGCGTCGCACCTGCTGAGCGCGGCGTGCCCGGCCACCGGTTCCGGCGTCGCCGGTGACACGGGCGGCGTCCCCGGCGGTGTGGTGGTCGAGCTCGCGTGGAGCTGCCACGTCGACCAACTCGACCTGAGCGCGATGCTGCAGCAGGGCGGGCTGGCCCAGGTCATCGTCGAGTTCGACGGCACCACGGTCGACGCCGACGCGCGGACCCCGCTCGTGGACGCGTCCGGCGCTCACGCGCTGCCCACCTTCCCGTGGGCACAGGTGGCGCTCGGCATCGCGGTGGCCGCCGCGCTGCTGTTCACGGTGTGGCTGATCCGCACCGGGCGGCTCCCGCTCGCCAAGCCGGCGGCCCGCGCACGCTCCGGCGGCCGGAGGTTCAGGCTGGCCGCCGTCGGCGCGGTGGCGCTGTCCTGCCTGGCTCCCACGATGGCCTCGGCGGTGCCGCTCACCGAGGAGGCCGCGGCGGCCACGGTCAGCGTCTCGGGCACGATCTTCAAGGACCGCAACGGCAACGGCCGGCGCGATACGGGCGAGGCTGCGATGCCCGGGGTCGACGTCACGGACGGCGCCGTCTGGACGAAGTCCGGCCCGGACGGCTCGTACACGCTGCAGAGCGACCCGAAACGCCGGGAGACCGACCTCGTCAGCGTCGTCTCCCCGAACGGCTACACCCCGGCGCTGCGCGCGGACTTCGTCCCGCAGTTCTTCCACAAGGTGCCGGACAGCGGCCCGACCACCGGCATCGACTTCGCCCTCGTGCCGGACCGGAACGCCGCGAACCCCACCGAAAAGTGGCTCATGTACTCCGACGGCGAGGTGTCCAACACCTCGGACAACGCCGCGCGCGACACGCTCCCGGAGTTGACCGGACAGGTCGCGGCGATGTCCCGGCTCGACGGCGCCACGATGACGATCACGACCGGCGATCTGACGGTCACCGACTACGCCGCGGAGCCCCGCCGGCAGGGCGGCTTCGACCTCCTGCGCAAGGGCCTGACCGACGGCAGACTGGGCATGCCCTTCTACCCGGTGATGGGCAACCACGACTTCGGCGGCACCGCCACCTCCACGGGCTACGCGGGCAGCATGGAGTACTGGCGCCGGAACATGGGCCCGGAGTGGTACAGCTTCGACCGCAACGGCCGGCACATCGTCGTCCTTGAGGACAACTACGACTCCAGCGGCCTGAAGCCGCAGCTGGAGTGGCTGCGCGAGGACCTCAGGCGGCACGCGGTGGGCAAGCAGGTGCTCGTCTTCGCGCACCGGTCGCTGTTCACGCAGTGGGGTCCCGGGGCCGGCATGCAGCCGACCGTCGACGAGCTGTCGAAGTACGACGTGCGGATGTTCGCCGCGGGCCACAACCAGCAGGCCGAGTACCGCCGTGGCGCCTTCACCCGCTCGGTCGAGGTCAACAACCAGGGCAAGTACGGCATCGACGGCTCGCACCCGGACTACAAGGTCCTCGATTTCAAGGGCATTTACGACAACCCGAGGACGAGCCGCGACGAGGACACCGGCTACGTCCAGGGCACGCACCGCCAGTTCGACGTCAGCAACGCCGTCGCGCTGGTCAGCCCGGCCCAGGGCAGTGTGCACGGCAGCAGCGCCCGGATCCCGATCCAGCTGTACGCCGAGGACGCCGGGCGCACCCCGGCCACGGCCTCGCTGACCATCCGCGACGCGCGTGGCCGCATCGCGTGGCAAGAGACGCGGATGAAGTTCGGTACCGGAGTCCGCAGGACCGGGATCGAGAACTGCTACACGCCTCCCGGCGGCGCCCCTGAGCCCTGTCCCAAGGCCCGGATCTCGTGGACCCGGGTCAGCGACCGCCTCCCCGACCTGCGGTCGGGCACCTACACGGCCAAGATGACCGCGGTCGACACCCGCGGCAAGTCATGGCCCGCCATCACCAACACCTTCACGGTGGTGCCCGGAGACCGGCTGGCCGCCCCGAAGACCGGCCAGGACTGGCTGCGTCAGGGCCGCGACGAGGCAGGGCGCTCCGCAAGCACCGACAACCCGGGCACCGAGCTCGACCTGAAGTGGGCGGCGGGCACCGGCGAGCAGTTCAACCTCAACGGGTCGGTCGTGGCGGACGGCAAGGTGATCGTCTCCTCCAGGGCCTTCGACTCGCCGAACCACATGATGCTGGCCTACGACATCAAGTCCGGCCGTGAGATATGGCGTACCTATCTGGACGGTGACGCCGAGTCGGCGCCGACGTACCACGACGGCAAGGTCTATCTGACCACCGCCGTCGGCCGGATCTACGCGCTCGACGCCGAGGACGGCCATGTCGTCTGGCAGACGATCGAGAACGAGCAGAAGCAGGGCGACACCGTACGCCGGTACGGCCGGGCCGGCGGTCCGGTCAGCGTCTTCGACCTGAACAGCGTGGACCGCACGGTCGCCGTCTACCAGAACTGGAACAAGATCCAGTGCCGCGACGCCAAGAGCGGAGACCTGCTCGGCGGCTTCAACGGCGCCACGAACTGGGGCCAGTTCCACAGCACGGCGGTCCGACAGCCCGGATCCGACGTCGCCTACCTGCAGACGGACTCCAGCAGCACGGTCGTCGCGATGAACCTCTCGACCTGCAGCCAGCTGTGGGTGAAGAGCACCGAGGGCGGCATCGACAGCCACTCCTCCCCGGTCCTCACCGATCCGGCAAGCGGGGCCCCGCAGTTGGTGACCGTGACCCAGAGCGGTGTCCGCGGGCACGACCTGACGACCGGTGACGTCCAGTGGAAGTCCGCGGCGAACGACCCGTGGATCTGCGAGTCCGGCCGCGCTCCGCTCACCAGCGCCGCCGTCCGGGGCGACATCGCCTACGTCGCCGGCCGCGACGGCGTCGTCCGCGCGTACGACACCAGCGCGGCCGACCCGTCCAAGCCGCTCTGGGAGACCAAGGTCGGCTACCTGCCCGGCAGGAGCCCGATGGACATCGAGTGGCGGGTCGCCCAGGGGTGCACCGAGGGCCCCGGATCCCCGACGATGCACGCCCTGGTCACCGAGGAACTGGTGTACGCGGGCACCCGGGACGGCCGCCTGATCGTCCTGGACCGCGCCACCGGCAGGCGACTGACCGAGTACAACCTCGGCGCCAGTGTGACCTCGGCGCTCTCCGTCAGCGGTGACTGGGTCTTCGCCCTCACCGACGACGGCACGCTCCACGCCCTGGCCGCACGCCACCTGCGCGGCTACGGCCACTGACAACCGTCCGTGAGGTGCCTGCCCAGCCAGGGCAGGCACCTCACGGCGCCCCACCCCCCGAGGGGACCACCTCCATGCACACCCTGCGCACCACCCTCCGCATGCACGCCGCCCGTCTCGCACTGATCGGTCTGACCGCCGCGCTGGCGCTGCTCGGTGCCGCGGGCCCGGTCCAGGCCCACCCCTTCGGCACACCGCCGGTCGCCCGGGTCACGGCCGAGGGCCGCGCCCTGGAGATCATCTGGTCGGCCCAGCAGGACGACCTCGACGTCCTGCACAAGGCTGCCAAGGGCGACGAGGCGGCCTACCTCGGCTCACACATCACCGTGCGGCAGAAGGGGCGCGGATGCGGGCTGGGCACGGTGGACACCCTGCAGATCGCGAGCAAGGGCGCCCTGATCCCCTACACCTGCCCCGAACCCGTGGACACGGTCACCGTGACGATCACGGCGCTGACCGACGTCAACTCGGCCTACCGCACGATCTCCGTGACCCCCAAGGGCGGCGGCGGTCTGCACACCGCGAACAGCCCCGCCCGCACCCTCGACTTCGGCGCGGCGGGCTCCGCCACGACCCCGTCCACGGGGCCGGCCACCATGTGGACCACAGACCTTGCGGCCCTGATGGACCACGGCCTCGTCCTGCCCCTGGCGCTTCTCGTCGCGGCAGCCGCGGGCGCCTTCCACGCCCTGGCCCCCGGGCACGGCAAGTCCCTTGCCGCCGGGTACCTCGTAGGAGGCCAGGGCAGGGCGCGGGACGCGGTGTGGCTCGGCGCCATCGTGGCCGTCATGCACACCGCGTCGGTCGCCGTGCTCGCGGTGAGTTGGTGGCTCGCCGCCGAGAACGCACCGGACGTCGCAGCGGTCACCAACTGGCTGCAGTTGATCGCGGCCCTGGTCGTGGCCGTGGTCGGCATAGGCCTGCTCCGCCGGCACCTGAGCAACCGCAAGCACGGTCACAGCCATGGCCATTCCCATGCCCACGACCACGGGCATGACCACGACCACGACCACCACGACCACAGTCACCACATCCCGACGTCCCAGTCCCTGCTCACCTGGCGGGGCATCGTGCTGCTCGGCACATCCGGCGGCCTGCTCCCCTCCCCGTCCGCGTTCCTCGTGCTGCTCAGCGGGCTCCTGACCGGCCGGGTCGGCACGGCGGTCGCGATGGTGGCGGCGTTCGGAGCCGGCATGGCGCTGACCCTGACCGGCGTCGGCCTCGCGGTCCTGCGCGGCCGGGACGCGTTCGTCGCGCGCGCCTCGGCCTCACCCGTGCTGCGCACCTGGAGCAGCCGCATCCCGGTCGTCGCCGCCGGGGCGGTCGTCATCGGCGGCACCATGGCAACAGCCGTCGCCGCCGGCCGCGTCCTGACACCGTGACACCACGCCCCTAGCGGTTCGGCAGCGCCGCCCAGGGACCCTCAACCTAGGAGTCGGCGGTTGTCCTGCCCGCTAGAAGCAGTGCCAGGGGGCCACCCTGCAAAAGGAAGCGGCCCTCGTCGACAGCCCTGAGGGTTTCTTCCATCGACCACCACATGAGCTTGAAGTCCGCTTCCCACGGCATGAGTTGCTGGCGGCCGCACGTGAGTTGAGTGGCCTCGAAGAGATGCACCCTGGCGGTGGAGTCCAATGCCATGGCGTACGAACCCAGGTGCCGCCAGGACTTGGCGGTGATGCCGGCTTCTTCGAGGAGTTCGCGGCGGGCGCACTGTTCCGGTGTCTCGCCGGGCTCCGCCTTGCCTCCGGGAAGAAACAGGTGCTCGCCCCCATGCTGGGCGAAGTCTGCGGTCAGGATGGCGACCTGTCCGTGATCGTCACGGGCGACGATCACGGAGGCGTCAGGCTTCGAATCACTGCCGTGGGCTTGGGTCATGCTCCGTGAGGGTAGTAGCGGGTTCCATCAGCCTGGCGGCGAACGGCACGTTCAGCACGGTCGGATGAGCGATCCCCCGGCCGTGGTAGCCGTCCTCGCCGAAGGCGTCGCCGTGGTCGGCGCACATGATGATCAGCTGTTTCCTCTGCCGGGTGAGGCCGTCGCCCAGGCAGCCGAGGTGTTCGTCCGCGCACGCGTCGCCGGCGGCGCGGTCTACCAGCTCCGCCAAGCCCGTTCCCCGCGGCGGCTCTGGCAGAAGGACGGCAGGAAGGGCTGACCCTTGCATGCCGACGGCCCGCCCCGAATGCGGTCTCGGGGGCGGGCCGCGTACGGGGGCCGGTCAGCGTGAGGCGCCTTCCGGCCACAGCACCCGGACGGGGACGCCGGTCCGCTCGGCGTACGCCACGACGTCAGCCGTGCCGCCGTACCCCCATGCCGGTTTCCCGTCCCAGACGGCGAACAGCTCGTCAGCGAGCCCGACGAGAGTTTCAGAACCTGTCATGTGCGCCTCGGAGTCGGACGCGGTCATGCCGGTCTCATGGACGTCGCTCGCGCGGGACATCAGCGCGTCGTACGTGGAGTGGTGCCACTCCGGCAGGCTGTCGCGGTACTCGGTTGCCGGGATGACGATCTCAAGGCGTCCGCCGACGGACAGCACGGCCTCGGCGAACCATGCATCCGGGCCGTCCGCGATGCACGAGACCGCCACCAACTCCGCCGCGTCGTACCCTCTCACCGCATCAGCCAGGAGCGTCCGCACGCGTTGCTCAACCTCTGTGCTCAGTCCGCGGTGACCGGTGATCCCCACCCGCATGTCTTTCCTCCTACAGATAGACGCCGTGCAACCGCTCGTCGAACTCGCGCACCGCCTTGGGCGGCGAGCCATTGGTCAACGACCGGCGCACGGCACGCGCCCTTTCCACGATCCGGCCGGAACGGTAGCGGAGACCCGATTCAAGCGCGCGGGATGCGAGTGCGAACGCGGCGTCAACGCGCCCGGCGGCGAGGTGACCAGCCGCGATGTCCAGCACTAGGAGCGCGCGTTGTTTGTCGTGGCCGGTCGCGAGGGCTTCGGTGTCCTCGGACAGGACCCAATCCGCAAGGCGGAGCCGTGCCCCACAGGCGACCCGCGCAGCGGCGACCTTGGCCGGGGTGAAGGTGAACACCCACGGCCAAGGCGGCGCCTCCTCGGGCAGGTTCTCAGCTCCCGCGCGAGCCGCCCTCAGCGCCTTGTCCGCAGAGCGTCGGTCACCAGCCACCGCGTACGCAAGAGCTTCGACGGACGACAGCCACGCATCCGCGACGGCCGGGCGGGAGGACCCGAGTACGCGCCGAGCCCGACGAGTGAGGTTCAGGGCCTCCACCCCGTTCCCGGCGTGCGCCTCGAACTGGGCATGGCTCCCCGTCTGGTAGGCAGTCAGCAACGGGTCACCGGCCGACCGTGCCGCCTTGATCGCCGACCCGTACCAGGAACGGGCCGATCCGTTGTCGCCCGTGTCCCACGCGAGCCACCCGGCGAAGCTCGCAACCTCGCTGCCGACGGCGGCCAAGCGTCTCCGCTCCGCGTCGCCGGTCGCCGTGTGCGTGATGGTCTGGATCAGGCGCATGTGGGCGCGCACGGCCTCCGACAGGTCCCGGCTGGGCGTGGTGCCGTCGAGTCTGCGATATGCCGTGGTCGAGAGCCTGAGGGCTGCGGCCTGCCCGCCGGCCCCGTCTGCGGTATCAGGGAGGACGGCCAGGGCGGGGGCTGCGGCTGCGGCCACCGCTCCGCCGATGAATCGTCGTCGGTTCACGTCGTCACCGTCGTTCTGTGGCCCCGACGGTCGACTGCCGGCGAGTCCCACCAGTGCCGACGGAATCTCCAGGTGCGCCGCTGCCGCCGCCAGGGTGTCCGTGCTGTACGCGCTCGTGCCCTTCTTCTCCAGACGAGACACGGCGGACTGGCTCATGCCGAGGGCCTGGCCCAAGGCCGTTTGCGTCATCCGCCGATCGGTGCGGACGAGTTCGATCACTCGTCCGTAGTCCCCGGTCCTGGATGCTTCCCGGACCGGCCCCGTCTGGTAATCCACTGTGCACCCCCACGCTAAGAGTCTCTGCGGCGGCGCGCTCCTACCCGTACCCGCTCAGCGCATATCCGTATGCGGGTGCCGCATGAGTGATGGTCGCATGACTGCTGGTGATCGTTGACTGTCTGTCAGTACAACACCCGTCCCCATACCGGGAGTTCAGGGGCATGTGAGATAGCGCGCCGCCCCTCGTCCCCCGTAGGTAGCGGCCCTCTTCCCCCACCCCCTGACCAAGGTGTGACGATGAAAGCAGCAACGGAACGGCCCAGCGGAATGACGTTGAAGGTGTACCGGCTCGGGCCGGACGGGACCCGCACAACGATGCGGGAGAAAACGGCGGTCATCCCGGCGGAGGTGCCCGGTCCTACAGGAGCGTGGCCCAACTGTCAGTGCCCACATCACCGCGAAAGGGCCGCTCAATGAGCACCCGCACCGCCGTGTTGTACGTGTGCGTTGACCGGGGACGGCCGGCCTCGAAGTTGCCCACGGAGCGGGCCATCGAGGAGGGCCTCGTGTTCGCGGACGAGCGCGACCTACGCCGCCTGGTGGGGACGATCACCGACCCGTACGGGGAGCCGGACCCTCGCCACCGCGAGGGCTGGCAGCGCGTGTGCAGGATGGCTGCGCGGGGCGAGATCACCGACGTCATCACCCGCTGGCCCGCCGCTCTCGCCCCGGAGTCCCACCATGAGCTGAGGTTCCGCGAGACGGAAGCCCTGGCCGAGCACGGTGTCACGATCCGGTACTCGTGGGAGCCGCTGGCGGCGCTGAAGGCTGCCCCGTGATACTCGACGGCTCAGACAAGGAGCCGGCGGAGGCCACCCGGCCGCCACGTCGGCGCCGATGAACCCCGGATCGGCTGGCGGCAGGTCACCGCACAACTCCTCTTCGTCGTCTCGGTCACTGCCTTCGTGCTCGCCCTGCGCGCCAATGGCGGCGCCGACTGGTGACTTCCGACGGCCGGGAGGTGACTCCCCTTCCTGCCCCGCCACGGGTCCAACTCGGTCCCGCCCCGTGGCCCCACTCCCACACCCGGCCACCGGGGCAGGACGGCGCAAGATCCCTTCCCGCTCCCCTGATGAGGAGGCCGTATATGCCGCACGCCGCCCTGCCCGAACCGGGAGCGATGTTCGAACTGGCCGCCGACCGGATACGACACATGGCAGCCGAGCAGTGGCCCGGCGAACCCGTGACGCTCACCGCACCGCGGGCTCAGCCTCCCGCCGCGGCTCCGGCTCCGGCTTCGGCTCCGGGTAGAACTCCCGGGGACGTCCCTTCTTGTCCCGCAGTGCGGACAGCAGGCTGCCCGGGTACTCCACCGCCCAGTAGCTCACCGTCGCCACCAGGACCCCGGCCGCGAGTACGAACACCGCTGCCAGTGGGAAGCCCGCCTGGGAGCGGGGCAGGGCGCCGGTGTCGTAGAGGAGCAGCATCAGCGGCTCGTGCCAGATGTACAGGCTGTAGCTGACCAGGCCCACGCCCGTCAGCCATCGCGCGCGCAACAGGGCGTGCCAGCGGGGGTGGGCCGTCGTGCGGACGTGGAGCGTGCCGTAGAGCAGGGCGAACCAGAGGAGCGCGGCCAGCGGGTGGTAGTAGGTGTGCCAGGGGTTTTCCGCTTCGGAGTAGTACGAGAGGGCGTACAGGCCGGCTGCCGCGGTCACCGCCATCGCGGTCGCCGTGCGCGCGCCGACCCGGCCCCGCTCGCCCAGCGCCACCAGCAGCACCGCCAGCAGCATCCCCGCCGCGAAGCCGCCGAGGCGGGCCTGGGGGCCGAAGTACACGGGCCAGTTGGTGTGCGGGACGCCGAGGGCGTGGTGGGCGACGGCGATCCAGGCGACCGGGGCCAGGTAGAGCGCCGCGCAGCCCGACGCGCACAGGGCGACACGGGCTCGGCGGGTGCTCAGGCGGCGGCAGGCACGGATCGCCGGGGGGCCCACGGCGACCAGGGTGAGGTAGAACGCGATCTCCAGGGAGAGCGACCAGGTCGGGCCCAGGGTGTAGAAGATGCGCTTCTGGTCGAAGACGTGCGTGAAGGTGAGGTGCTCCAGCAGGTCCCGCCAGTCGCCGGGGAGGGTCGGGTTGCGCAGGGACCAGACGAGGAGGACGGCGAGAAAGTAGAGCGGGAGGATCCTCGTGGCGCGGCGGAAGAGGAAGTCCCGGCCCGGGCGGGTCCTGTCCTCGCCGTCGATCGCGGCTCGGGCGTAGGAGAGCGTCAGCAGGTACGCCGACATGACGAAGAACAGGTCGATGACCTCCAGGGAGATCAATGCCCCGAGGTAGGGATTGTCGACCGGCGCGTGGGCGCCCTGGGCGTCGTACACGTAGTACTGCTGCCAGACGTGGAAGACGACCGTGCTGAGGGCGGCCAGGCCTCGGAAGCCCTGGAGTTCGACGCTGCGGGAGCCACGGGAGCCACGGGAGGGCTTCGGCGGCTGCGGGGCGGGGGTGCTCGTCACCGGCCGTTCACCGCCTTCGCCGCCGCCGCCGCGCGGGGCGTGACCCGCCAACGCCGGTCTCCCAGCAGCTCCTTGAGGTGGGACTGCCGGGCCACGATGTTCTTGAAGTGGGTGTAGAAGACGGTGGAGATCAGGGCGTGGCGCCAGAACCAGCCGCGCCTGCGGCGCAGTTCGGGCAGGGCGAGGCGGCCCGCGAACGCCGTCTGCACGAGGCCCGCCGAGAGCGTGAAGCCGAAGGCGAGCAGGCAGGCGGGGGTGGCCCAGTCGATGCGGTCCGCTCCTCCGGCCCGCAGAGCCGAGTGGAGGAGGATCGGGAGGATCTGGAGGGAGAGCCAGGGCTGGATCTCGCGCCAGCCCAACAGGACAACGAGGCCCGTTTTTTGACGGGGTGTGAAGTTCGGGTGGCGCAGTGCCTGCCAGAGGTGGCGCAGGGACACCTGCAGCCAGCCCTGCGCCCAGCGTGAGCGCTGGTTCCACAGGGGTTTGAGCCGGGTGGGCGCCAGCTCCCGCGAGATCAGGGTCCGGTCGGTGGCGATGCGCGCGCCTTCCCGCAACGCGCGTAGCGTCGAGTCGATGTCCTCCGTCAGCATCGAACCGTGCATCCGGATACGGGCCAGCATGTCGGTGCGCCAGAAGCCGTTGGAGCCGCCGAAGATGCCGAAGCCGTACAGACGGGTGCGGCCCGGGTGGCTGACGGCGTAGATCGCCTCGAACTCGGCGGCCACCTGCCGGGCCACCCAGGAGCTGTCGCCGTTGCGGATCACGCAGTGTCCCTGGACCACGTCGTAGCCGTGGGACAGCCAGTCCCAGGCATGGCGGAAGGCGTCCGGCGCGGGGTGGTGGTCGGCGTCGAAGATGCCGACGAACTCCCCGCGCACGCGGGTGACGGCGGCGTTGATGTTCTGCGCCTTGGAGGTGCTGCCGGCCACCGGGAGCAGCACCAACCGCCGGTCGCGGCGGGCGATCGCGCGCAGGGTGTCCTCCACGGGGAGCGGGTGCGGGGTGTTGTAGGCGAGAACGATCTCCAGGTCGCCCGGGTAGTCGAGGCGCAGGAAGGACTCCACCGTGTCGACGATCGTCGCGGCCTCGTTCGGCAGGTAGGCGGCGATCACCGCGCTCGCGGGCGGATACGGCTGCGCGGGCGCCGCGGGCCGGGTGGGCGCGTCGAGCGAGAAGAGGCATTCGAGGAGGATCAGCGAGGCGGACAGGACCAGTCCGGCCACCACGACCCAGTACACCGCCGAGGCGATGTCCCAGCCGAGCACCGCGTACGCCTGCTCGTACAGCGCGAACGGCACGCCCACGCCGATCAGCAGCGCGAGCAGCGGGGAGAGGGCGAGCAGGAGGGGGCGTACGACCTTCCTGGCGCGGCGGCGCGGCGCGGCGGCCCGCATCCACGGCTCGTAGCGGACGGGCCGCAGGTCGCGGTGGCGCAGCGCCTCGGCGACGGCGTCGGCGGCCTGCCCGACGACCCGGTCGGCCCGCAGGCCGTCGGTGTCCGTGAGGGGGAGCCAGCCGACGGCCGGGGTCAGCCGTACGTTCTCGTCGGCGACGACGAAACGGGTACTGGCGACGGCCGTGGCGAACTCCCGCAGCGCCTGGCGCGCCGTCTCCTCGTCGACGCCCGGCATGAGGACGAGCAGCCGCCCTTCCTCGTCCCGGCCGAGCCGGCCGCTGCCGTCGCCGAGCCGCTCGGCGACACCGGCGAGGCGTTCGGCGACCTCGCGGCGCACCCGCGCCCCGAACCGTTCCTCCAGCGCGTCCGCCTCCGCCACGGCGACCACCGCGAGGACACCGTCGCGGCGTCCGGGACGGCTTCCGGGGCGGCGCAGTTCGCGGTCGAGTTCGTCGCGGAAGTGGGGTGCGGAGTACAGGCCGGTGCGCGGGTCGCGGGCCAGCCGGTCGACGGGGACCGGGACCCGGTGCAGCTTGGCGGCGATCCGGGCCGACAGTTCGACGGGGTCGGCGGCCTCGGGCAGGCAGTCGTCGGCGCCGCTGCGCAACAGGCGGGCGACACCGGCGGGTTCGCGGTCGGCGGTGACCATGACGAGGGGCAGGACGTGGCCCTGGGGTGCGGTGCGTATCTCCTGGACGACCGCCACGGCCTGTTCGACGCCGCCGTGGCCGTCGAGGGCGACGATCGCGTCGGGCGGGGTCTGCTGGACGCTGCGGCCCACTTCGCCCGGGGCGGCGTGGGTGACCGCGTAGCCCGTGGATTCGAGGGTGCGGGTGAGCCGTTCGCGTCGGGGGCCGGGGGTGCCGACCGCGAGGACGTGGCCTTGTGGCGGCCCGTCGGTCGGCGGGCAGGCCGGAGTGTTCCGGGGCGCGGGTGTGCGCCTCAGTTCGGTGTGCATGTATGTGGGTCCAATCCTGTTCGGATGTGGGGGGAGGACCTTTTGTCGGTAGCTAGCCTCGCCAGGCGCCGTGACGCCACATCTGCGGCGGTGTAAAAGCCTGATTTCCTTTACGTGCCCACGCCAAGGAGATGAGGGGAATCGCGTGACCGGGTGTGAGAGCACCGGGCAGTGTGGAACCCGCGGTCAGCGTTCTCCGTCCGGCTCCCAGTCCAGCAACCGCACCTTCGCGACCGTACGGACATGGCGGCGCATCGCGGCCGCGGCCTGGGCGGGGCGGGCGTCGGCGATGGCGTCGAGGATGGCCTGGTGCTGGGCGAGGGAGCGGGCGGGGCGGTGGGGCTGGCGCAGGGACTCGGTGCGGCTCTCGGCGATCTGGTCGGCGATGGAGCGCATGAACTCGGCGAGGATGCTGCTGTGCGCGGCGGCGGTGACGGCGGCGTGGAAGAGGCGGTCGCCCTCCACTCCGTGGCCGTCGTCCCCGATCTCCTTCGCCATGTGCGCGAGGGCCGACCGCATCGCCGCGAGGTCCTCGTCCGTGCGGCGCTCGGCGGCGAGTTCGGCGAGTTTCGTCTCCAGGGCCTCGCGGGCCTCCAGGACGTCCGGGAGGCGCCGACGGCGCTCGACCATCCGCTCCACGGGCTCCAGATCGAGGCTGTCCCGGACGAGATACATGCCGCCCCCGTGCCGCACCTCGACCAGGCCCTGCACCTCCAGGACCACGATCGCCTGCTTCACCGAGGCCCGGCTCACGCCCAGCCGCTGGGCCAGGTCGCGCTCGGTGGGGAGGCGGTCCCCGGCGCCCAGGCCGCCCTCGGCGACGTAGGTACGCAGCCGGTCGAGCACCTGCTCGTAGAGGCGCTGCTTGGCCATGGGGCGCAGGGCGTCGGTCACGGGGTCCCCCTTCTCGTCGGGAGCGTAACACCGGGCGGGCGCGCGGTCGGGCCGGTTCAGTGGTCAAGTGGCTGAGCCAATTCTTGCGCGACCCCTTGACGTCACCGGCCCGCGCGCCCACGCTGTCCAGCCATCACCCCGAATTGGCTCAGCCACTTTGCCAATCGGACCGTGTGGACCCCGCCCGCAACCGCTCCGGGACCCAAAGACGGGAGCCCGTATGTCCCCCGAACTCATCTCGATCCTCGTCCTCGTCGTGGTGTTCGTCATCGCGACGACCCGCTCGATCAACATGGGCGCGCTCGCCTTCGCCGCCGCCTTCGGAGTCGGCACGCTCGTCGCCGACCTCGACGCGGACGGCATCTTCGCCGGCTTCCCCGGCGATCTGTTCGTCGTCCTCGTCGGCGTCACGTATCTGTTCGCCATCGCCCGCTCCAACGGCACCACCGACTGGCTGGTGCACGCCTCCGTCCGCCTCGTGCGCGGCCGGGTGGCCCTCATTCCCTGGGTGATGTTCGCCCTGACCGGCGCGCTCACCGCGATCGGCGCCGTGAGCCCCGCCGCCGTGGCGATCGTCGCGCCGATCGCGCTCAGCTTCGCCGCCCGGTACGGGATCAGCCCGCTGCTGATGGGCGCGATGGTCGTGCACGGCGCGCAGGGCGGCGGCTTCTCACCGATCAGCATCTACGGCTCGATCGTCAACGGCATCGTCGAGCGCGAGAAGCTGCCCGGCAACGAGGTCACACTGTTCCTGGCCTCCCTCTTCGCCAACCTCGTCATCGCCGGGGTGGTGTTCGTCGTGTGCGGAGGGCTCGGGCTGTGGCGGCAGGGCGCGGAAGGCGCCCTGAAGGGGCGCGGGGCTGCAATCGATTTGCGGCTACCGCCGCGCGGGCGCGACCAGCCACAACGCAGCGGCACAGGGACTACGACAGATCCCGGCACTCACCCCTCCCCCACAACGACCGCGACCGCCACCCGCGAAACGGCCCCCGCCCCCACCGTCCCCCTCACCCCACCCCGAATCGCGACCCTCCTCTCCCTCGTCGCCCTCGTCATCGCCGTCCTCGTCTTCGACCTGGACGCCGGTCTGACCGCGATCACCCTCGCCGTCGTCCTGAGCACCGCCTGGCCGGAGGACAGCAAGAAGGCGGTCGGCGAGATCGCCTGGCCCACCGTGCTGCTGATCTGCGGCGTGCTCACCTACGTCGGCGTACTGGACGAGATGGGCACCATCACCTGGGCCGGCGAGGGCGTCAGCGGCATCGGCGTACCGCTGCTGGCCGCCGTACTGCTCTGCTACATCGGCGCGATCGTGTCGGCGTTCGCCTCCTCCGTCGGGATCATGGGCGCGCTCATCCCGCTCGCCGTGCCGTTCCTGGCGCAGGGCGAGATCGGGGCGGTCGGCATGGTGGCCGCGCTCGCGGTGTCGGCGACCGTCGTGGACGTGAGCCCCTTCTCGACGAACGGCGCGCTGGTGCTGGCCGCGGCACCGGACGTGGACCGCGAGCGTTTCTTCCGGCAGCTGATGGTGTACGGAGGGATCGTGGTGGCGGTCGTGCCCGCGGTGGTGTGGCTGGTGCTGGTCGTGCCGGGCTGGGGGTAGGCCGGTGGACGACAACACTCGGTGGACGACAACACTCGGTGTCCGTTGAACAGTTAAGGAGTACGACGCGTGTCCTCTCTCTTCCCGGCCCTGACGGGCGGTCCGGCGGGGCGAGTCGCCCTGAGCTTCGGCGACCGTTCCCTGACGTACGGCGAACTCGGCGCCGCCGCCGGTGCGCTCGCGGCGCGGATCGGCGGGGCGGGCCGGGTGGCCGTCTGGGCGACCCCGGCGCTGGAGACCGCCGTGGCGGTGGTGGCGGCGCTGGAGGCCGGTGTCGCCGCCGTACCGCTCAACCCGAAGTCCGGGGAGAAGGAGCTCGGGCACATCCTGTCCGACTGTGCGCCGACGGTGGTGCTGGCCGCCGCGGGGGACGAACTGCCCGCCGCTCTGGGCGACTTGGAGCGCGTCGACGTCGACGTGCGGGGCGTGGGCCCGCTCCCCGACCGGCAGGCGTCCGGCGAGGATCCCGCCCTGATCGTCTACACGTCCGGCACCACCGGCCCGCCCAAGGGCGCCGTCATCCCCCGCCGGGCCGTCGCCCACACGCTGGACGCGCTCGCCGACGCCTGGCAGTGGACCGGCGAGGACGTACTGGTCCACGGCCTGCCCCTGTTCCATGTGCACGGCCTGGTCCTCGGCATCCTCGGCCCGCTGCGCCGCGGCGGCTCGGTGCGCCACCTGGGCCGGTTCAGCACGGAGGGCGTGGCCCGTGAGCTGCACGAAGGCGCGACCATGATGTTCGGCGTGCCGACGATGTACCACCGCGTCGCCCAGGCCCTCCCGGAGGACCCGGGCCTTGCGCAGGCGCTGGGCAAGGCCCGCCTGCTCGTCTCGGGTTCTGCGGCGCTCCCCGTGCACGACCATCAGCGGATCACGGCCGCGACCGGGCAGCGGGTCGTCGAGCGGTACGGCATGACGGAGACGCTGATGAACACCAGCGTCCGCGCGGACGGCGAGGCCAGGGCCGGGACGGTCGGCGTGCCGCTGCCGGGCGTGGAGCTGCGGCTGGTGGAGGAGGACGGGACCCCTCTCACGTCGTACGACGAGGAAGGGGCGCCGATCACGCCGTACGACGGCGAGACGGTCGGCGAGATCCAGGTGCGCGGCCCGAACCTCTTCACGGAGTACCTCAACCGTCCCGATGCCACGGAGGCCGCGTTCACAGCGGACGGCTGGTTCCGGACCGGCGACATGGCGGTGCGCGAGCCCGACGGGTACGTCCGTATCGTCGGCCGCAAGGCCACCGACCTGATCAAGAGCGGGGGTTACAAGATCGGGGCGGGCGAGATCGAGAACGCGCTCCTCGAACACGCGGGGGTGCGGGAGGCGGCGGTGACCGGGGAGCCGGACGCGGACCTGGGCGAGCGGATCGTGGCGTGGATCGTCCCGGCGGACCCCCAGTCCCTACCCTCCGCGGCCGAGTTGGCGGACCACGTCGCCGCCCGTCTGGCGCCGCACAAACGCCCGCGCAGGGTCCACTACCTGGACGCCCTCCCCCGCAACGACATGGGGAAGATCATGAAGCGGGCGCTGACCTCATGACGGAACGGCTCGCGGCACGGCAGGTCGTCGCCCTGATCACCGACGGCTCCTCCTTCACCGAACTCCCCTACCCGGACCGGGACTCCGGGCCGGACGGCCCCCTCGGCTGGTACGGCTACGACGCCTCGCGGGCCCGCGCCGTCGAGCGCACCGGCGAGGCGGAGTCGGTGGTCTGCGGCACCGGCACGATCGAGGGCACGCGCGCGGTCCTCATCGCGTTCGAGTTCGGCTTCCTGGGCGGCTCACTGGGCGAACGCACCGGGGACCGGCTGGAGGCGGCGTACACCTACGCCCGCGCCCGCCGCCTGCCCGTCGTGCCGCTGGTGGCGACGGGCGGCAGCCGTATGCAGGAGGGCATGCTCGCCCTCACCCAACTCCAGCGCGTGGCACGGCAGTCCGCGCTCACGCGCGAGGCGGGCCTGCCCCAGATCGCGGTACTCCGGGACCCGACGACGGGCGGCGGCTGGGCCACCCTCGGCGCCGGCGCCGACGTGATCCTCGCCCTCCCCGACGCCCAGGTCGGCTTCGCGGGCTCCCGCGTCCGCCCACCCGACGCGGACCCGGCGGCGTACACGGCGCAGGCGCAGGTGGCCGCGGGGGCGGTGGACGCGGTGGTGCGGCCGGGGGAGGTGCGGAAGGTACTCGGGGTGTGGCTGCGGTTGCTGGCGGGGCCGACGGGGGGTGCGGGCGTGCCCCCGGCGGACCGGCGCCCGACGGACCGACGCCCGCCGGGGGCGAAGGCTCCAGGGGCGACGGCTCCAGGGGCGACGGCTCCAGGGGCAGACAGCAGGCTCAGCGCGACAGCCACCCCGGCCGACCGGTCGGCGCCGCTTCCCGCCGCCCTCGGCGTGTCGGATCTCCCCGCGACCGGCTGGGACGCCGTCCGCAGCGCCCGCGCGCCCCGGCGTCCGCGCGCGGAGGCCTACCTGTCGGCCTACTTCACCCACCGCGTCGCGATCAGCGGAGACCGGTGCGGCGGCACCGACCCCGACGGCATGCTGTGCGGCTTCGGGGAGCACGACGGCCGCACAGTCGCCTACGCCGCGCAGACCGGCACGGCCACCCGCCCCGCCGGCTACCGCACCGCCGCCCGCCTGATCCGCCTCGCGGACCGGCTCGGGATCCCGGTGCTGACCCTGGTGGACACGCCGGGCGCCGCGAATGACGCGGAGGCGGAGCGGCAAGGGGTCGGGGCGGCCATCGCGGACCTGTTCGGTGCGGTGGCGTCCGCACGCACACCGATCACCACCCTCCTCATCGGCGAGGGCGGCTCGGGCGGAGCACTGGCCCTCGCCGCACCGGGCAACACCTGGGCCACACCCGACAGCTACTTCTCGGTGATCGCCCCGGAACTGGCGGCGGCGATCCTGAAGCGGGGGCCGGGGGAGGTGGAGGCGACGGCGGATCAACTCCGGATCAGGCCACAGGACTTGGTGGAGCTGGGGGTGGTCCGAGGGGTCGTCGAAGGGTAGGGAGAAGGGTAGGGAGGGGAGACCGACCGGCCGCCCGGATCGAGTGCGGCGGCAAGGTGTCGGGCGCCTGGTCGTCAGGACCGGCCGCCCGCTCCTTTACTCCAGGCCGCCCACTCCCCCTGACTGCGACACGCTGTCTGACGCCGCATCAGAATCAAAAACCCCCATTCAGCGGCACCCCACCCGGCCCCCTCCAAAAGGCGACCCCCTCCCGGCCGCCCGCACGATGCGATTAGGGCCGCCACCCGCCGGCCCCGCACACACGACCCGACACACACCGAGCGAGGCCCGCCACCCACCCGGCGGACCCATGGTCTGCGTTTTCCGGGAGGACCCCCATGACCGCCACTCTGGAGCAGCTGCGCCGCTGCCACTTCGCCGTCGACCTGGGGGCGGCCAGGACCCGCGTCTTCGTCAAGGGCGCCGGACTCGTCGTCGACCAGCCGTCCGTCGCCGCCGTCAACACCCGGACCGGCGCCCTCATCGCGGTCGGCGAGTTCGCGGAGCGGATGACCGGCCGCACCCCGGACTACATCCGCGTCATGCGGCCCGTCTCCGGCGGCACCGTCGTCGACATCGAGATGGCGCAGCGCATGCTGCGGCACCTGCTCGGCGACAAGATGCGCCGCGCCCTGCGCCGCAAGCCGTTCCTGCGCGCGGCGGCCTGCACGCCGCACGACGCCGACCCGCTCGCCCAGCGCGCGGCGATCGAGACCCTGGTCGGTCTCGGCGCGCGGCGCGTGGAGCTCGTCGACACCCTCATCGCCGCCGCCGTGGGCTGCGGACTGCCCGTGGAGCAGCCCGAGGCCAGCATGATCATGGTGTGCGGGGCCGCCGCGACCGAGGTCGCCGTGCTCTCCCTCGGCAGCATCGTCACCGCCGAACGGGTCAGGGTCGGCGGCGAGGCCGTGGACCACGCGATCGTGCAGCACCTGCGGCACGAGCACGAGCTGATGCTGCCCAGCCAGAACGTACGGCCGCTCCAGCTCGCCCTGTCCGGCAACGGGCTCAGCCCCCACGGCCCGGCCTCCACCGAGATCCACGGCCGTGACGTCTGCACCGGCCTCGCCCGCTCCGTCCAGGTCGACACCGCCGCCGTGCGGGACGCCATCCAGACTCCGCTGACCGCCGTCCTCGACAGCATCGGCAAGGTGCTGCGCGCCTGCCCGCCCGACCTGGTCGCCGACCTCGCCGACCGGGGCATCATGATGGTCGGCGGCAGCGCGCTGCTGCCCGGCTTCGACCAGATGCTGCGTCAGGCGACCCGGATGCCGGTGCACATCGCCGAGCGGCCCGACATCTGCGCCGTGCAGGGCCTGGGCACCATGCTGGAGGGCAGGATCGAGCGCATGGAGCTGAATCCGACCGAGTCGGCCCCACCCCTCGACGACAGTGCGTGACCGGCGTCAGCCCCTCACCTCGGCAATGTCCTCCACCAGGCTCGGCGCCACCTGCCCCGCCGCCTCCATGTCCTTGCGGTCGGCGGCCTCCCGGGCCTCGCGCAGGTCGGCCGTGACAGCGGCCGCGTCGGCCTCGGCGACGTCGTCCTTCAGCCGCTCCCAGGCGAGTTCGAGGCTGGTGACGTCACCCGCGACGGCTCCCTCGGCCCCGGCCTCCGCGTCGATCCCCAACTGCCGTGCCCACATGTCGAACCGGTCCAGGTCCACCGTCCGCACCGGCTCGTAACGCAGCCGCAGATCCGACGTGTTCTGCGCCACCCGCAGCGCGGCGCCGAGCGTCTCCTCCTCGTCCCCCGCGCCCACGGCCTGCGCGAGCGCGCCGAGGTCGCGGGTCATCTGCGTCTGAAGCAACTTCGGTACGGCGTCGGAGTCGCGGTAGGCCGTCCACGCATTCCGCGCCGCGCCCAGGTCGGCGTCGGTGACCTCGCCATCCTGCACGGCCCGTGCGGCGCGGTCGAGAGACGCCAACTCCGTTGGCAGGGGCCCCGGTTGGGTGTCCGTCGGCGCGGCGAGCGACACCGCCTCCAGGTCGCCGCCCGCGTTCCCGGTGGAGAACTCGCCGTAGCCGGGTGCGAAGGTCTTGTCCTCGGTCGAGCCGTCCATATGCAGTTCGTTCACGGTGATCGCGCCCTCGACCTTCCCGTAAGGCCCGTCGACGGTCTGGTCGACCTCCTTCACCGTGACCTCCTCGAAGACGACGCCGGGGAGATTCTCCGGCCGGTACACATCGCCCTGCTTCGGGTCCGCCGGCATGATCATCGCGGGGGGTGCCTTGTCCTTGCCGGCCTGCCAGGTGCCCTCCGTGTCCGCGACGACGCCGTCCTCATAGTTGAAGACGTCCTCGCCGAGGTACCACACGGCGCCGTCGTCGGCCTGGGCGAACCAGTCCAGGGCGACCTCGTGGATCCGGCCGTCGGAGTAGGCGGCGTACTGCTGGATGATCGCCTGGACTGTCTGGCCGTCGAGCTTGATGGTCTTGGTGCCGGGCAGCAGGCTCACCTCGGTGCGGAAGGGCGCGTCGTCCACCTGGCCGCCCATGATGACCTGGTCGACATCGCTGTTGGGGTGGAGCGGGTTGGTGACCTCGGTCGGGTTGGAGAATGTCGGCTCGGCCCGGTCGACCCGCTCGCTTTCGGGCGCGAGCGGCAAGCATTCCTTGCCCGTCTCGCCGGTTTTCTCGTCGATGACGTGCACACAGTCGGTCGAGCCCGTCCCCTCCGACCCACCGGCGCTCCCGGAGCAGGCACCGGCCATCAGTACGACAGCGCCCGCGACGGCCCCCGGCCACAGGATCCTGCGATGAGCGTTCACGGCTGCCTCCTCGATGCCGGTCCGATACCCCGAGGGTCCTCCGCGACCGCTGAACATCCCCTGAACGCCCCTGAACGCGGTGTCAGGAGGCCCAGCAGAGCCCGTCTCGTCCGGCAGCCTCACTCCCCCGCCGACGGCAACATCACCACGAACCGAGCCCCGCCCAGCACCTCACTCACCCCCACCTGCACCCGCCCCCGATGCGCCCCGGCAACCTCCGCCACGATCGCCAGGCCCAGCCCCGCGCCGCCCGCGCCCCGGGCTCGGGAGTCGTCGAGGCGTACGAAGCGGCCGAGGACCCGCTCCCGGTCGGCGGCCGGGATGCCGGGGCCGTCGTCCTCCACCAGCAGCCGTACCCACCCGTCCCCGGCGTCCGTCAGCGCGAACGTCACCCGCGTGCGGGCGTGCCGGGCCGCGTTCTCGCCGAGGTTGCGCACCAGGCGCCCCAGCGCGTCCTCGTCGCCGGTCACCCGGGCCGCGCCCACCGCCGTGCTGTCGACGCGCACGCCGGGCGAGGCCGAGCGCAGCCGCCGCGCCTCCGCGAGGACCAGGTCGTCGAGGTCCACCGGCCGCCGCCCGCCCCGCAGCAGCGCGCTCTCGTCGGCGCGGGCGAGCAGCAGCAGGTCGTCGACGAGGCGCTGCATCCGTACGGCCTCGTCGAGCACGGTCCCGGCCAGGGATCCGGTGTCGCTGCGCTCGGGGTGGGCGAGGGCGACCTCGGCGTGCTGGCGGACGGTGGCCACGGGTGAGCGCAGCTCGTGGGAGGCGTCGGAGACGAACCGGCGCTGCGCGGCCTCGGCGCGGGCCACGCGGCGCAGGGCGCGGCCGACGGCGATCCAGGTCGCGGCGGCCGCGAGGACGAGCAGGACCGGCAGGCCGATGAGCAACAGCCAGGTGACCGTGTTCGTGGCGTCGGAGACTCCCGCGGCGTCCCGCCCCGCAAGGACGACCAGCTGGCGGCCGTCGTCCCGGGCGCCGACCGCCACCACCATGAAGGGGTCGTCGTCGAGCGGGGTGTCGACGGAGGCGCTCTCGCCGGGGTCCAGGCGGGCCAGCGCCGGCTGTCCCGCCACGTTCTCGCTGGCCGCGACGACGGCGCCGTCCGCGTCGACGACCTGCAGGAACTCCTCGTCGGGCGCGGACACGGTCGGCGCGGGCACCCCGCGTCCCGCCTCGATGACCCGCGCCACGTCGGAGGCCCGGGCCCGGGCGGCGTCCCGGACGTCCGCGCTGAGCTCGGTGCGCAGCCCTACGACGAGCCCGATCCCGGCGGCGACCAGGGCCACGGCCACGGCGAGCGCGGCGACGGCCGTGGCCCGGACCCGTACCGCCCGCAGCCGGTGCTCGTACCGTTCGCTCGTCATCGGGCGCCAGAGCTCCCGTCACCCGTCATCGGGCACGAGCCGGTACCCGTGCCCCCGCGACGTCAGCAGCGACTGCCGGCCGAAGGGCCGGTCGACCTTGTTGCGCAGCCGCCGTACGTACACCTCGACGATGTTCGGGTCGCCCTCGAAGTCGTCGCCCCACACGTGGTCGAGGATGGTCCGCTTCGTCACCGCCTCCCCGGCCCGCCGCAGCAGGTACTCCAGCACCGCGAACTCCCGCGCGGTGACCTCGATGTCGTGGCCGGCGCGGCTGACGGTCCGGGCGGCGGGGTCGAGCAGCAGATCACCGGCGGCGAGCACGGCGGGCCGCTCCCGTGCGTCGCGCCGCAGCAGTGCCCGCAACCGGGCCAGGAGTACGGCGTAGGAGACGGGCTTGGTCAGATAGTCGTCGGCGCCGGTGTCGAGGCCCTCGATCTCGTCCCACTCGCCCTCCTTGGCGGTGAGCATGAGGATCGGCGTCCAGCAGCGCTCGGCGCGCAGGGTCCGGCAGACGCGGTAGCCGTTGAGCTTCGGCAGCATGACGTCGAGGACGATCGCGTCGTAGCTGTTCTCACGGGCCAGCCACAGCCCGTCCACGCCGTCGAGCGCGATGTCGACGGCGAAGCCCTCGGCCTCCAGCCCGTCCCTGAGCCCGGCAGCGAACCGCTCCTCGTCCTCGACGACCAGCACCCGCATGCCCTCACGCTACGTCGGCGAGGGCTCGTAGGCCCGGTGTCAGTACGGCAGAATCCGCCCCGAGGGGGTGCGCCGGTCGATCTCGCCCCTGGTGTCACGGGGAGCGGCGGGCCGGCGGGTGACACGAACGCGAACGTGGGTCTGGCGGTTCATGGCGCCCTCCTCGTATCTCAAGTCCGTTGCGACCAGCCTTCTCTGCGCAACCTTTCGGCACATCGTGCCCACGGAGGCACTTGTCATGCCTCCGCGGCAGGAGCGGATGCCTGCCGGGCTACTTCCAAGGGAGGAGGACGCCCCCGACTCACCTCGGGGTACCACCGCGCACGCCGCCCGGCGCCCCGCGCTGGACCCGCCCCGCGAACAGGCGCACGCTCGTCAGTAGGGCCCCGGGCCGCCCACCGGCGTACGGAGGTGATCTCGATGGAAGACAAACACTGGACCGTCCGGATCCACATCATCGAGGACGGCGACGACACCCGCGCCGAGGCCGTGCTGACCACTCAGGACACGCCGCAGGACCTGATGGCCGTGACCGGCCGGGGTGTGGCCCACCGCAGCCCCGTCGACCGGCCGGTCCCCGAGATCGGCGACGAACTCGCCGCCAGTCGCGCCCTGGAGGACCTGGCCATCCGGCTGCACGACGTCGCGTCCGACGACATCGTGGACCTGGCCGGCCCGGCCGACCAGGAGGGCAGCCTGGCATGGGAGCGGCCCTAGGGCCTGTCCGGCGGATCATGCCGGCGTCGCGGGGCCTGGCACGCCCATCTGCCGCGTTGTCGTCACTCGCCGACGCTCCGCGTCGACTCCCTCCTCCGCCTTGCAGCTGCACGCACCAGACCCCGCTCACCTGCGCTGATGAGATGCCGTTCCTTGCAGCCGGCCTGATCCGCCGGACAGGCCCTAGACGTCCAACCAGCTGTACCGCCGCTCCGGCCGCCCCGCCTGCCCGTATCTGAGGGACACCTCCGCGCGGCCGGTGACGCTGAAGTGCTCCAGGTACCGTCGGGCGCTGACCCGGGACACCCCGGAGCGGGCCGCGCACTCGGCGGCGGAGAGGGTGCCCTCGGCCGCCCGTAGCTCGCGTTCGATGAGTTCGGCGGTCTCCACGCTCATGCCCTTGGGCAGGGCGGCCGACGCCGCGGCCGGCGCCGCGCCCCGGGCCAGCGCCCGGTCGACGTCGGACTGGCCGCTGACCACCGCGGCGTGGAGGTTGCTGCGCCGGGCGGCGTACTGCTCCAGGCGCGTCCTGAGGTCCTCCGCGTCGAAGGGCTTCAGCAGGTAGTCGACGACGCCCTGGCGTACGGCGCCCCGGACCGCCTCGGACTCGCGTGCCGCGCTGATCACCATGACGTCGCAGTCGTGCCCGGCGGTGCGCAGCCGGGGGATGATCTCCAGGCCGAACATGTCGGGCAGGTAGAGGTCGAGCAGCACCAGGTCGGGTTGCAGCTCGCCGACCGCCGTGAGCGCCTGCTCGCCGCAGTTCGCGGTGCCGATCACCCGGAACCCGTCGACGTCGTTGACGAATCCGCGGTGGATCCGCGCCACCATGAAGTCGTCCTCCACGATCAGCACATCGATCATCGGACTGTCTCCGTCGCTCGGTCGGCCGGTCGGCCGACGGACATCCGGGCGGTGAACATGGCGCCCGCCAGCGTGTTGGCGACCGACACCTCACCGCCCCGGCGTTTGCACACCAGCCGGGTCAGCGCCAGGCCGATCCCCCGGTCGCCGCCCTGCGCGGCCTTGGTGGTGAACCCGTGCGAGAACACCTCCTGCGCGAGCTCGGGCGCCACGCCGGGCCCCGAGTCCCGTACGACGATCTCCACGCTGGAGGCGTCCTGGCGCAGCTCCACCTCGACCCAGGGGGCGTCCTCCCCGGCTCCGGAACCGCTCGCGGCCGCGTCGACCGCGTTGTCCACGAGGTTGCCGAGCACGGTCGCCACGTCCGCGGAGTCGGTCGGCTCCAGCCGGTCCAGGGAGGTGCGCTCGGAGATCTTCAGGCGCACCTTGCGTTCCGCGGCGAGCGCCGACTTGGCCATGAGCAGCGCGGCGACCGCCCGGTCCCGGACCCGGCTGGTGAGGTTCAGGTCGAGCGACTCGCGGTGCTTGCGCAGGGCGCGGACGTACCGTACGACCTCGTCGTGCTCGCCGATCTGGATGAGCCCGGAGATGGTGTGCAGCTGGTTGGAGAACTCGTGGGCCTGGGCGCGCAGCAGCTCGGTGGTGCTGCGGAAAGACCCCAACTCCCGTTCCAGCTGGGCGAGTTCGGTGCGGTCGCGCAGGGTCGTCACCGAGCCGAGGCGGCGGCCGTCCTTGGTGACGTCCATCCGGTTCATCACCAGGACCCGGCCGCGGCGTACGACGACCTCGTCGCGCCGGTCCGTGCCCTCGGTCCCGGCCAGGACGTCGTACAGCCGCCCCTCGATGCCGAGGTCGGCCAGGCTCATCCCGACGCAAGTCTCGGGGAGGTCGAGGAGTCCGCGGCCGACCTCGTTGACCAGGGTCAGCCGCTGGTGCGGGTCGAGGGCCACGACGCCCTCGGCGAGCCCGAAGAGCATCGCCTCCCGGTGTTCGGCGAGCCCGGCGATCTCGCGCGGCTCCATGCCGAAGGTCTGGCGTTTGATCCGCCGGGCCAGCAGCCAGGAGCCGGCCAGGCCGAGGACGCTGGCGACGCCGAGGTAGACCAGCAGATAGGACGAGGCGCCGACCAGCCGCTGCCAGACCGAGGGCGAGGTCCGCCCGATCATCACCGTGCCCAGGTGATCCCCGGCGTTGTCCGCCTCCACATCCGCCCCGAGCACCGGCGCCTGCGCCACCAGCTGGGTGACGCCGTCCACGGGCAGCTCGCCGGACCAGCCGACGGCCTCGGCGACCTGCGGTCCGTCGACCGGCATGCTCGTCCCGACCAGCGTCGGGTCGGTGGCGGCGACGATCTCGCCGCGCGAGTCGGCGACCATGGCGGAGGTGACGCCGGACCTGGTCAGCGTGGACTGCAGCAGCGGCGCGAGCATCTCGGCGGGGGCGGGCCGCACGAGCTGGGTGCGGACGAGGGGGTTGCCCGCCATCTCCTCGGCGAGCGCGGTCACCCGGCGTCCCTCGACCCGGTCGAAGGTCGCCTTCGACTGCGCGAGCGACACCGCGGCGACGGCGACGAGCACGATCACGACAATGGCGAGCTGCCATCTGAGCAGCTCACCGGCGAGCGTGTGGCGACGCTGCTTCCGTGCCGGTGACCGTGACGTTATGACCACTATGAACTCAACCTTCAATGGTCACACAAGCGAGACGGGGTGTCCCAGGAACCGCACAATCATGGCGCCGGAACGGGCCGAGCGAAAGAGATGAGCCATGAGAACTCGACGAGCCGCACTTGTCGGAGCACTGGCCGCCGTGTCGATGATCGCGGTCAGCGCCTGTGGCGCCACCGCCGACAAGGAGGAGTCCGGGGGCACGGGCGGGGCCGACAAGCCCTTGACGGGCCTTCGCCTCATGGTGCCGAACACGCCGGGCAGCGGTTACGACCTCACCGCCCGCACCGTCACCCAGGTCATGCAGGACACCGACATCGCCTCCGGTGTGCAGGTGTTCAACCTGCCCGGCGCCAGCGGCACCGTCGGCCTGCAGCGCCTGGTGAACGAGAAGGGCAACGGCAAGATGGCCATGCAGATGGGCCTGGGTGTCGTCGGAGCCTCGTACACCTCCAAGTCGGAGGCGACGCTGACCGACACCACGCCGATCGCGAAGCTGATCGAGGAGGCCGGCGCGATCGTCGTGCCGAAGGACTCCCCGTACAAGACGATGGACGACCTCGTCACCGCCTGGAAGAAGGACCCCAAGAAGCTCGCCGTGGGCGGCGGTTCGTCGCCGGGCGGACCCGACCACCTGCTGCCGATGCAGCTGGCGAAGGCCGTCGGCATCAAGCCGAAGGACGTCAACTACGTCTCCTACGACGGCGGCGGTGAGCTGCTTCCGGCCATTCTCGGCAACAAGATCGCCTTCGGGGCGAGCGGCTTCGGCGAGTTCCTCGACCAGATCGAGGCCGGCCAGGTCCGCGTCCTGGCGGTGACGAGCGAGAAGCCGATCGACGCGCTGAAGGACGCCCCGACCCTCAAGGACTCCGGCATCGACCTGGTCTTCACCAACTGGCGCGGCATCGTGGCCCCTCCCGGCATCACCGCCGAGCAGGAGAAGAGCTGGGTCGACTCGATGACCAAGATGCACGACTCGGACGAGTGGAAGGCGCAGCTGGAGAAGAACGGCTGGGTCGACGCCTTCGTCGCCGGTGACGAGTTCGGCACCTTCCTGACCGAGCAGGACAAGGCGGTCGCCGACCTGCTGACCGAGCTCGGTCTGGCATGAGCTCGACGGTGGAGGACCGGACCGTGGAGGACGCCCCTCCACCCCGGGAGGGCGGGGACCGCGCGCAGTACGGCGTGTGCGTGTTCCTCGCCCTGCTGGGCACCGCAGTGATCGTGGACGCCCTCGGCATCCCGCACATCACCAGCGGCACCGACCCGGTCGGCCCGCGCGCGGTCCCGCTGATCCTGGGCACGCTGCTGGTGCTGCTCGCGGCGCTGTACGCCGTCGACGTGGCCCGGGGCGGCCACGGTGAGCCGGAGGCCGGCGAGGACGTCGACCTGTCGGAGGGCGCGGACTGGCGCACGGTGGCACTGCTGGTCGCGGTGTTCGTGGCGAACGCGCTGCTCATCGAGCGGCTCGGCTGGGTGATCAGCGGCGGCCTGCTGTTCTGGGGCACGGCGTTCGCGCTCGGCAACCGCCACTACGTCCGCAACCTGCTGATCGCCGCGACGCTCTCCCTGACGACCTTCTACGCCTTCGCGATCGGCCTCGGCGTGAACCTCCCCGCCGGTGTCCTGCAAGGAATCCTGTGAGGCCGCGATGGACAACCTGAACAACCTCATGCAGGGCTTCGCGGACGTCATGGCCCCGCTGAACCTGCTGCTCGCCCTGGTCGGCGTGGTCATCGGCACCGCGGTGGGCGTGCTGCCGGGCATCGGCCCGGCGATGACGGTGGCGCTGCTGCTGCCCGTCACCTACGGCATGGAGCCGGTGCAGGCGTTCATCATGTTCGCGGGCATCTTCTACGGCGGCATGTACGGCGGCTCGACGACGTCGATCCTCCTCAACACCCCCGGCGAGTCGTCGTCCGTGGTCACCGCCATCGAGGGCAACAAGATGGCGAAGGCGGGCCGGGCCGCCCAGGCGCTCGCAACGGCGGCGATCGGCTCCTTCGTGGCGGGCACCATCGGCACCCTGCTGCTGGTGCTGATCACCCCGTTCGTCGTGGACTTCGCGGTCAGCCTGGGCGCCCCCGACTACTTCGCGCTGATGCTGCTGTCGTTCATAGCGGTGACGTCGGTGCTGGGCTCGTCCCGTATCCGGGGCTTCATCTCCCTCCTGCTGGGCCTGACGATCGGCCTGGTCGGCATCGACTCGGTGTCGGGCCAGCAGCGACTCACGCTCGGCATACCGCAGCTGGCCGACGGCATCGACGTCGTCGTGGTCGCCGTCGGCATCTTCGCGGTCGGCGAGGCGCTGTGGGTGGCCGCGCATCTGCGGCGCAAGCCGGCCGAGGTGATCCCGGTGGGCCGCCCGTGGATGGGCAGGCGGGACTGGAAGCGGTCCTGGAAGCCCTGGCTGCGCGGGACGGCGTACGGCTTCCCGTTCGGGGCGCTGCCGGCCGGCGGCGCGGAGATCCCGACCTTCCTGTCGTACGCGACCGAGAAGCGGCTGACCAAGCACCCCGAGGAGTTCGGCAAGGGCGCGATCGAGGGCGTGGCGGGCCCGGAGGCCGCGAACAACGCCTCCGCGGCGGGCACGCTGGTCCCGATGCTGGCGATCGGGCTGCCGACGAACGCCACGGCGGCCGTGATGCTGGCGGCCTTCCAGTCGTACGGCATCCAGCCGGGGCCCCTGCTCTTCGAGCGCGAGGCGAGCCTGGTCTGGGTCCTGATCGCGAGCCTGTTCATCGGCAACCTGCTGCTGTTGCTGCTGAACCTGCCGCTGGCCCCGGTCTGGGCGAAGCTGCTCCAGATCCCGCGGCCCTACCTCTACGCGGGCATCCTCTTCTTCGCCACGATGGGCGCCTACGCCGTCAACGCCCAGCCTCTCGATCTGTTCATCCTCCTCACCCTGGGCCTCCTGGGCTTCGCCATGCGACGCTTCGGGCTGCCGGTCCTGCCGCTGATCGTCGGCGTGATCCTGGGCCCGCGCGCGGAGCTCCAGGGCCGGCGCTCCCTCCAGCTGTCCGGCGGTGAACTGTCGGGGTTGCTGGGCGGGCCGGTGTCGTACACGGTCTACACGGCGATCGCCCTGGTCCTGGTGTGGCCGCTGATAGGCCGGTTCGTCAAACGTCCCCTGTCCCGTGAGGGAGTACGAGCATGACCATCCTGGTGGGATACGTCCCCTCCCCCGAGGGCGAGGCGGCCCTGCGCGCGGCGATCGACGAGGCCCGCCGCCGCGACGAGAAACTGCTGGTGGTGAACACGACCCGGGGCGACTCCCTGGTCGACTCCCGCTTCGCCCAGGAACCCGACCTGACCCATGTCCGTGAGGACCTCGCGGCCCTGGGTATCGACTTCGACGTCCGTCAGGTGCTCGGCGCCCGCGACGCCGCCGAGGAGATCATCGACCTGGCGGAGACCAAGAACGTCTCCCTGGTGGTGATCGGCCTCCGGCGGCGCAGCGCGGTCGGCAAGCTGATCATGGGCTCGGCGGCCCAGCAGATCCTGCTGGGCGTGGACTGCCCGGTCCTCGCGGTGAAGGCGGAGGGCTGAAATGCTCCTGCGGACCTTCGGCTGGTCGTTCGCCGTCACGGCGCTCGGCCTCGCCTTCGCCGGGTGGCAGTGGGGCTGGGAGGCGTTCGGGATCGTGCTGATCCTGGCCGTCCTGGAGATCTCGCTGTCCTTCGACAACGCGGTCGTCAACGCCGGGATCCTGAAGCGGATGAACGCCTTCTGGCAGCGGATCTTCCTCACCGTCGGCATCCTGATCGCCGTCTTCGGGATGCGGCTGGTCTTCCCGGTGGTGATCGTCGCGATCAGCGCCAAGGTGGGCCCCGTCGAGGCGGTCCGGCTCGCTCTGGACGACCCCGACCGCTATCAGGACCTGGTCACCGACGCCCATCCGGCGATCGCGGCCTTCGGTGGCATGTTCCTGCTGATGATCTTCCTCGACTTCGTCCTGGAGGACCGCGAGATCAAGTGGCTGGCCTGGCTGGAGCGCCCGCTCGCGAGGCTCGGCAAGATCGACATGCTGGCGGCGTGCCTCGCGCTCGTCGCCCTCCTGGCCACGGCGTTGACCTTCGCCACGCAGGCCCACGTGAGCACCGGCCACGCGGACAAGGCGAGCACCGTCCTGCTTTCCGGGGTCGCGGGGCTGATCACCTACCTCGTGGTCGGGGGCCTGTCCGGCTACTTCGAGGACCGGCTCGAACACGAGGAGGAACACGAGCACGAGGAGGAGGAGAAGGCCAGGTCCGAAGGCCGACCCATGGTTGCCCTCGCCGGCCGGGCGGCGTTCTTCCTCTTCCTCTACCTGGAGGTCCTGGACGCGTCCTTCTCCTTCGACGGCGTGATCGGCGCCTTCGCCATCACCAACCACATCTTCTGGATGGCGCTCGGCCTCGGCATCGGCGCGATGTACGTCCGCTCCCTCACGGTCTACCTGGTCCGCCAGGGCACCCTCGACGACTACGTCTACCTGGAGCACGGCGCCCACTACGCCATCGGCGCCCTCGCGGCGATCCTGCTGATCACCATCCAGCACCAGATCAGCGAGATCATCACCGGCCTGATCGGCGTCGTCCTGATCGCCGCGTCCTTCCTGGCCTCCGTCCGCCGCAACAAGGCGCTGGAGGCGGCGGGAGCGCGCGAGCCGACGCCGGACGACAGTGACGCGAAGGACGAGAAGGCGGAGGTGCAGTCAGGAGCGTGAGAGGCCGGCCGGGCTCCCGGGCGGGACACGAGGCGTGATCTGGGACAAACGTGGCCTACGACATAGGCGTTTTCGCCCGATTATGGCTAGCTGGATGTGTTTGCCTCCGTCGATCGCCCGCCCGGGAGACCCATGCGCCTGCGCGCCCCCTCCGTCCCGCGAACCTTCTCGGCTCGCCGGATCACCTCGCTTCCGCCCCTGGCCCTGGCCGGCGGCGCCCTCACCGTCGGCATCGGCGGCCTGTATCTCGCCGGGCTGCTGGTCGCGGGCGGGGACATAGAGCACGGCACGACGGTGCGCGGCGTGGACATCGGGGGCCTGAGCCGCGCGGAGGCCGTCAAAAGGCTGGAGGACCGGCTGGGCCCGGCCGACGCCCGCGACCTGAGGGTGACGGTCGGTGACCGCAGGACCACGGTCGAGCCGCGGCAGGTGGGCATCACCTTCGACTACGACAGGACGGTGGACCGCGCGGGCCGCACCGAGAACGCCGACCCGTTCAGCGTGATCGGCGGCCTCTTCAGCTCGGGCGGCGCGGTCGAGCCGGCCGTACGCGTCGACGAGGACAAGGCCCACGCCACCCTGAAGAGGATGGCGAAGGCGCTCGACCAGAAGGTCCGGGAAGGCGCCGTCACGTTCGACGACGGCCAGGTGAGGCCGGTCACCCCGCAGAGCGGCTACGCCCTCGACACGGACGCCGCTGTCGACCCCCTGCGCGACGCCTTCCTGAAGGGTGACGCCAAGGCCGTCACGGCCCTGCCCACCCATGAGACGAAGCCCAAGGTCACCGAGCGGGAGCTGCGCCGGGCGGTGCGCGAGTTCGCGGAACCGGCGATGTCGGCGCCGGTCACCCTCAGCGTGGCCGACCGGCGCTTCGCGATCGAGCAGCCGGTGCTGGGCGAGCACCTGACGATGCGCGCGGACGACGCCGGCCGGCTCACGCCGAAGCTGGACGCCGAGGGCTTGCGCGCCGACCCCGCGGTGGCCCGCGCCCTGTCCGGCCTGCCCGCCCGGGCACACAACGCCGAGCTGCGTCTGGTCGGCAACCGGGTCGGGGTGGCCGAGGACGGCCGGGCCGGCCATGTCGTCACCAACAAGGCGCTGGGCAAGGCCGTACTGCCGCTGCTCACGCAGCGGGGCGCCGCCCGCAGCGGCGAGGTCGCCACGCTGGTGGCCGAGCCGCAGGTGACCCGCGCGAACGTCGAGCGGCTGGGGCTGCGGGAGGAGATGTCCTCCTTCACCGTCAACTTCGAACCGGCGCCGTACCGCACGAGGAACATCGGCCGGGCGGTGGAGCTGATCAACGGCTCCGTCGTCATGCCGGGCAAGACCTGGAGCTTCAACAGGACGGTCGGCGAGCGCACCGAGGCCAACGGCTTCGTCGAGGGCGTGATGATCCTCAACGACGAGTTCACCAAGGCCCAGGGCGGCGGTGTCTCCGCCGTGGCCACGACCGTCTTCAACGCGATGTTCTTCGCCGGCGTCAAGCCCGTGGAGCACGGCGCCCACTCGTTCTACATCGAGCGCTACCCGGAGGGCCGTGAGGCGACCGTCGCCTGGGGCAGCCTGGACCTGAAGTTCAACAACGACTCGGGCAACGCCATCTACATCCAGGCCCGCTCCACCGACTCCTCCGTGACCATCTCCTTCCTCGGCACCCGCAAGTACGACGACATCGGCTCCATCAAGGGCCCGCGCACGAACGTGAAGCAGCCGGAGCGCAAGGTGAGCACCGACGAACGGTGCGTCCCGCAGACTCCGTTGGAGGGCTTCGACGTCACCGTGCAACGCGTCTTCGTCGTCGGCGGCGACGTGGTGAAGCGCGAGCCGTTCCGCACGCACTACGACCCCCGCGACGAGATCGTCTGCGAGTGACGCCCCGGGCGGGAGCCCGGTCCGGCTCGTGGGCCGATCGTGTGGCGTGCCCCGTCGAACACGGCCGCGTGGCGCGCCGGTCTGCCGCCCCCGCGGTGCCGGGTGCTTATGTCGGGGCGCGCTTGCGTTCCGATACGCCGAAGGAGAGACCGTGGCGGCAGGAAGTGTCGAGAACAGCGGCCCGGTGATGGCCGCGCAGCTGCTGAAGGGCCAGAAGGCCCTCGTCACCGGTGCCAACTCGGGAATCGGCCTGGCGACCGCCGTCGCCCTGGGCCGGGCCGGAGCGGACGTCGTGGTGAACTACGTCGTCGGTCAGGACGAGGCCGAGCAGGTCGTGGCACAGATCAAGGACTTCGGGGTCCGTTCCTACGCCCACCAGGCCGACGTCTCCGACGAGGCGGACGTGGTCGCCATGGTGGCGCGGATGGTCGAGGAGTTCGGCACCATCGACATCATGGTGGCCAACGCGGGGCTCCAGCGGGACGCGGCCGTGGTGGACATGACGCTCGCCCAGTGGCAGAAGGTCATCGACGTCAATCTGACCGGCCAGTTCCTGTGCGCGCGCGAGGCCGTCAAGGAGTTCATGCGGCGCGGAGTGGTGGAGGAAGTGTCCCGGTCGGCCGGGAAGATCATCTGCATGAGCTCGGTCCACCAGCTCGTTCCGTGGTCGGGGCACGTGAACTACGCCTCCTCCAAGGGCGGTGTCAGCCTGCTGATGCAGACCCTCGCCCAGGAGCTGGCCCCCCACCGCATCAGGGTCAACGCGGTCGCCCCGGGCGCGATCCGCACCAACATCAACCGGGACGCCTGGTCCACCCCGGAAGCCGAGGCCGACCTGCTGCGCCTCATCCCCTACCGCCGGGTCGGCGATCCGGACGACATCGCCAACGCCGTCGTCGCCGTGGCGTCCGACCTGCTCGACTACGTCGTGGGCACCACGCTCTACGTCGACGGCGGAATGACCCTCTTCCCCGGCTTCGCCACCGGGGGCTGATCCCCGATGCAGGATCACGTCACGCCCCGCCGGGTGGTGATCCTCGGCGGGGGGTTCGCGGGGCTGTTCGCGGCCCGCGCGCTGCGCCGGTCGCCGGTCGCGGTGACCGTCGTCGACCGGCGCGCCCACCACCTCTTCCAGCCCCTGCTCTACCAGTGCGCCTCCGGAATCCTCTCCGAGGGACAGATCGCACAGCCGCTCCGCGACGTTCTGCGCCGCCACCACAACGTGCGCTGCCTGCTCGCCGAAGCCACCGACGTGGACGTGCAGGCCCGGCTGGTCCACCTGCGCCTGCCCGACGGCAGGGCCATGGAGCTTCCCTACGACGACCTGATCGTCGGCGTCGGTATGCGGCAGTCCTACTTCGGCCACGACGAGTTCGCCGCCCACGCCCCGGGCATGAAGACGCTGAACGACGCGCTGGACATCCGTCGGCGGATCTACCAGGCGTTCGAGATGGCCGAGACGGCCACCGGCGCCCGGGAACGACAGCAGTGGCTCACCTTCGCGCTGGTCGGCGGCGGGCCGACCGGTGTCGAACTCGCCGGGCAGATCAGGGAGATCGCCGGCCACACACTGGAGCGCGAGTTCCGCACGATCGACTCCGCCGAGGCGCGGGTGCTGCTCTTCGAGGGCTCCGACGAGGTGCTCAGCGCGTTCGGCCGCCCCCTCGCCGAGCGCGCGGCCCGAACCCTGCGGGGACTGGGGGTGGAGCTCCACCTCGGCACGAGGGTGACCGACATCGATGCCCACGGTCTGATGGTGCGTCACAAGGACGGCGCGGTCACCAGGTACGAGGCACGCACCGTGCTGTGGACGGCCGGGGTCGAGGCGCCGCCCGTCGCCACCGCGCTGGCGCGGGCCACCGGCGCCACCCAGGACCGGGCCGGTCGCATCGCCGTCGAGCCCGATCTCACCCTCCCCGGCCACCCGGAGATCCGGGTCACCGGCGATGTGATGAGCCTGGACAAGCTGCCCGGTCTGGCCGAGGTCGCCATGCAGTCGGGTGCCTACGCCGGCCGGGCCGTGCGCCACGCGGTGGAGGGCCGGACGAAGAAGCCGAAGCCCTTCAAGTACGTGGACCTCGGCAGCGCCGCCTATATCTCCCGGGGCCGGGCCGTCCTCAAGACCGGCCC
This sequence comes from Streptomyces sp. NBC_01092, assembly GCF_045039535.1. Lineage (NCBI taxonomy): Bacteria > Bacillati > Actinomycetota > Actinomycetes > Kitasatosporales > Streptomycetaceae > Streptomyces > Streptomyces sp. NBC_01092. The sequence continues at coordinate 3,557,815 of NZ_CP108659.1, forward strand.
GCTGCACCTGTCGGGTGTGCTCGGCTGGCTCGCCTGGCTCTTCATCCACGTGGCCTTCCTGACCGGCTTCCGCAGCCGGCTGGGAGCCGTCCTCAGCTGGTCCGTGGCGTTCGCCACCAACGCACGGCGTGAACGTGCCTTCGCCATGTCCGACGCCGACGCACCGGCCGAGCCGGCACCCGAGCAGAAGGCGCCCTCGCCGTCTGCCTGACCGTTCCCCGCAGACCTTCGAGGCGCACATGCTCAGCACAGCGGCCCTTCTGGCGGACACCCCGCCCCAGCTCCTGCCGGCCCGGGAGTTGATGGCGTTCACCCTGGCCTCGCACATCCTGCTCGTCCCGTTCGGTGTGGCACTGCCGTTCATCACGGTGCTCATGCACTACCGGGCGCTGCGCCGCGACGACGCCGTCGCCCTGCAGCTCGCGCGGCGCTGGTCGGCCGTGATGGCCGTCCAGTTCGCCATCGGCGTCGTCACCGGCACCGTGCTGTCCTTCGAACTCGGGCTGCTGTGGCCCGGCATGATGGGTCGTTGGGGCGACGTCTTCGGCCTGGGCTTCGGCGTCGAGGCCTGGGCGTTCTTCCTGGAGGCGATCCTGATCGCGATCTACCTCTACGGCTGGCACCGTCTCAAGCCCTGGACCCATTTCTGGCTGGCGGTGCCGCTGCCGCTGACCGCGCTGATGGGGGCGTTCGGGATCATCGCGGCGAACTCCTGGATGAACACGCCGCAGGGGTTCCGGCTGGACGCCGACGGCAATCCCGTCGACGTCGACGTACGTCAGTCGATCTTCACTCCGATCTTCGGCCCGGAGTACTGGCACTTCGTCGTCGCGATGTTTCTGACGGCCGGTTATGTGGTCGCCGGCGTGTACGCGGTCGGCTGGCTACGGGGGCGTCGTGACCGGTATCACCGGCTGGGCTTCACGCTCCCCTTCACGGTGGCGGCGATCCTCACGCCCGTGCAGTTCATGCTCGGTGACTCGGCCGCGCGTGCCGTGTTCCACAAGCAGCCGGTCAAGTTCGCGGCCATGGAGCTGGTCTGGAAGACGGACACCCACGTCCCCGAGTACCTGTTCGGGCGGCTGAACTCCGACGGGACGATCTCCGGCGGACTGAAGGTCCCCCAACTGGACTCCATCCTGGCCGGCTTCAAGCCCAGCACCAAGGTCACCGGACTGACCTCGGTACCGGCTGCCGACCGCCCGAACGCCGTCCAGGCCACCATCGCCCACTGGGCCTTCGACATCATGGTCACCATCGGCAGCCTGCTGATCCTGCTCGCGCTCTGGTACGGCTGGTGCTGGCTGCGCCACCGGGACCTGCCGCGCAGCCGCTGGTTCTTCCGCTGCGCGGCGGTTGCCGGCGCCGCGTGCCTGGTCACCGTGGAGTGCGGCTGGATCGCCACCGAGGTCGGCCGACAGCCCTGGATCGTCTACCACCACATGAGGGTCTCGGAAGCGGTGACCGACACCGGCGCCGGATCGCTGTGGGCGATGCTCGGCGTCGTGATCGTCGTGTACGTGGCCGTCTTCGCCTCGTTCCTCGCGGTCGTGCTGAAGATGCGCACCCGTTGGCGCATCGCCGACGAGAGCCTGGTCGCCGCACCACCCCCTGAGGCCGACACCCCTTACGGGCCGAGGAGCGAGCCCGAGTCCGCGTCGGCCGGGCGCGCGGGCGGTGCGTCCTGATGGCCGATCTCATCGCCTGGGTCATGGTCCTCGCGATCGCCGCCTACGCCTGCGCCGGCGGTACCGACTACGGCGCCGGCTTCTGGGACCTCATGGCCGGGGGCGCGGACCGCGGCAAGCGGCCCCGCTGGCTCATCGATCACGCGATGGCGCCGGTCTGGGAGACCAACAACGTCTGGTTGATCTTCGTCTTCGTCGTCATGTGGACCGGTTTTCCGACCGTGTTCCAGGCGGTCTTCGAGGCGATGTGGCTGCCGCTCACGCTCGCGGCGGTCGGCCTGGTCCTGCGCGGTGCCGGGTTCGCCCTGCGCAAGCCCGCCCGGCGCCTGGCCCGACGGCGGCTCTACGGTGCGATGTTCGCCGTCGCGTCACTGCTCACGCCGTTCTTCCTCGGGGCGGTCCTCGGCGGCATCGCCGCGGGCCGGGTGAAGGTCGGGACGACCGCCTCCGCGGACGCCTGGGCCCACCCGGTCTCCGTCCTCACGGGTCTGCTGGCCATCGCGGCCACCGCGTTCCTCGGGGCGGTGTTCCTGTGCGCCGACGCCCGCCGGTTCGGCGCCGACGACCTCGTGGACTACTTCCGGCTCCGTGCCTTCCTGGCCTTCGGCGCCGTCGTCGTCCTGGCACTCATCGCCCTGCCCGTCACCCGCAGTGACGCCAGGTATGTCTGGGACGGCCTCACCGGAGGATGGGGCCTGTGCCTGGTCGTCCTGGCCGGGGTCTGCGGTCTTGCGACGGTACTGCTCCTGCTGCGCCGGGAGTACCGCTGGTGCCGCTACACCTCGGTGGGCAGCGTGGCCCTGGTCGTCTGCGCCTGGGGCCTCGCCCAGCGGCCCTACCTGCTGCCCACCTCGCTGACCGTGGAGCAGGCGGCCGGCGCCGCTCACACCCTGCGCTGGCTGGCCCTCGTCACCCTCATCGCGATCGTGCTGGTCGGCCCCGCGCTGGTCCTGCTCTACCGGCTCGACACCCTGGGCAGGCTGGAGCCGCTCACCGACGCCGACACCCGGGCCGCCCGGGCACCCGGGGACGACCTGTAGCGGCGTCAGCGCAGCCGGGCGGCGATCTGGTCGCCGACGCGCAGGGCGTTCGCGATGGCCGTCAGTGACGGGTTGACGGCTCCGATGCTCGGAAAGAAGCTCGTGTCGACCACGTAGAGGTTGTCGAGCTCGTGGGCCTTGCAGTGGACGTCCAGCGCCGAGCCGGCCGGGTCGTCGCCGAACCGTACGGTGCCGGCCTGGTGCGCCGTGGCGCCGATGGGCATGCCCTTGTGCAGGTAGATGCTGTGCGACAGCAGATGGTGCTCGTGAAGCCCCAAGCGGCTCAGCATCCCCTGCAGTTTGTGCTGGAGGCGCGTAAGCCCGGCGATGTTGTTCTTCTCGTCGAGCGCCAGATGGATGGCGTCGTTGCCGTCCAGGGTGACGCGGCTCTCGGGCAGCGGGAGGTCCTCTCCGCAGAGCCAGAAGTCGACGGCGTGGTGCGCCAGCATCTCGAACGGCATGTCGGGCGCGGCCGCGCCGGCCCAGCGCGGTGCCTCTCCATGGATCTGGTCGGCGTCCGACTTGCCGAGCATCTGGATGCCACCGAGCGGATAGTCCCAGTCGTCCGCGCCCAGATACCAGTCGTGCAGGGCAAGGGTCTTCTGGAACTTCGTGGGGTTCGGCTCCTTCGACACCGCCATGAGGGCGAGATTGTTGTGCCGCATGTAGTGGCGTCCCACCACGTCGGAGCCGTTGGCCAGGCCGTTCGGATGCCGTTCGTTGGCCGAACGCAGCAGCAGCACGGCCGAGTTGACCGCACCGCAGGCGACGACCACGATGTCGGCGCTGAACCGCTCGGTCGTTCCGTCCCCGAGCTCGGCCACGACCCTGGTGACGGTGTTCCCGCTCGCGTCGGTCTCCAGGCGTCGTACGTTGGCGCCCGTCACCAGCGAGACGTTGCGGTGCTTCAGCGCCGGATCGACGCAGATGACCTGCGCGTCCGACTTGGCCCCGACCAGGCACGGGAAGCCGTCGACGCGGTCGCAGCGGATGCAGACACTGGAGTGCGTGGCCCGGCCGTCGTCGTCCTGGGTGAGGTTGACGCCGATGGGCAGATGGAAGGGGTGCAGCCCCTCCTTCTCCAGGTCGTCGCTGAGCTGCTGGATACGCGGCTCGTGTGCCACGGGCGGGTGCGGGTAAGGACCGCTGGCGGGGCCCTCGGTGGGGTCCTCGCCGTGCCGGCCGTGCACCAGGTAGAGCTGCTCGGCCTGGGTGTAGTACGGCTCCAGATCGTCGTAGCGGATCGGCCAGGCCGGTGAGATGCCGTCGTGGTGGCGCAACTCGCCGAAGTCCTCGGGCCGCAGCCGGAACAGGGCGGCGCCGTAGAACTTGGTGTTGCCCCCGACGTAGTAGTTCACCTCTGGGGGGAACTCGTTGCCGTGCTTGTCGTACCAGAACTCGGGGGCACGGTACTTGCCCTTGACGAAGACGGCGGTGGAGTCCCAGTTGTCCCGCTCCCGCGGCAGGTAGTCGCCGCGCTCCAGGATCAGGATCCGCTTGCCGGTGGGAGCCAGACGGTGGGCGAGTGTGCCGCCGCCCGCTCCCGTACCGATGATGACGACGTCGTAGTGCTGATCGCCGGCCATGCGAAGGTCCTGTTCTAGGGAATATTCAGTACCTTCGTTCACGCTAAGGGGCGGTTCCGGTACCGGCGACTCGGCGAAAGCCGGACCGGCGCCCGTTCACCCGAGCGCTCGCAGGGCGTGCGCCGCCCGGTCGACGACGGCCCGCGGGTCGGCTGCCGCGTCGACGGTGAGCCCCGGCTCGTCCGGTCGCAGCGGCTCAAGGGTGGCGTACTGGGACTCCACCAGCCGGGCCGGCATGAAATGACCCGTCCGTCCGGCGACCCGTTGACCGGCGGACACCGGGTCGAGGGTCAGATGCAGGAACCACACGCCCGCGCCCGCCCCGCGGAACATGTCCCGGTACTCGCGTTTCAGGGCCGAACACGCCATCACCCCGCCCCGGCCGGAGTCGGTCGCCGCCCGGATCCAGGCGGCGAGGGACACCAGCCACACCCGGCGGTCCTCGTCGTCGAGTGGGCGGCCGGCGGCCATCTTGGCGCGGTTCGCGGGCGGGTGCAGGTCGTCCGCCTCCAGGAAGGGCAGCCTCATCCGTCGCGCGAGCAGTCTGCCCACGGTGGACTTCCCCGATCCCGAGACACCCATGACCACGACGACCGCGATCATCCTGACCTCAGAGGACGGCGATCGGGTTGACCGGTGAGCCGGTGGCGTCGGGCAGCCTCAGCGGGGCGATCACGCAGAGGAACGACCAGCGCCCTTCCGCCTCGCAGGCCGGCGCCAGATCCTCGAACTGCAGGTAGTCCAGCAGATGAAGACCCATGGCGTGGACTGCCAGCACATGGACGGGGAAGTCGACGCCCTCGGTGGAACTTGGGGCGGTGTCGTTGTTCCCGTCGCCGCCGAGCACGGCGACCCGCCGATCGGCCAGGAACTCCAGCGCGGACGGATGGAGGTCGGCGCGTGCCCGCGCCGCGTGCCATGCGCCCAGCTCGGCGCGGCGGCGACGGTGGCCCACGCGGACGAACAGGAGATCCCCCTCGGACACGCGGACGTGCTCCGCGGTCTCGGCCGCCGTGAGGTCGTCGGTGGTCACATGGTCGCCCGGTTCGAGCCAGGCCACGCCGCGCGTGCGCGGGATGTCCAGCAGCACTCCGCGTCCGACGATCCCGTCGTGGGCCGCCTCGATGGAGAGCTCCGTGGCGCCACGCGAGGTGACGCTGCTCGCGGGCACGCCGCCGTGCAGGGTGCCGTCATAGATCACGTGGCACAGGGCGTCGATGTGGCTGTCCGCGTCGCCGTGCACGTTCATCGCGAAGCGGTCCATCGCGAAGTCGAGCCCGTCCGTGGCGCGTTCCTCCGGCCGACCGTTCATCCGGTGCCTCGCCGGCTCCGGATTGTCCGGGCCTGCCTGCGTCTCCACCGGCGCGGCGAGCGAGACCGTCCGGCCGGTACTGACCTCGCGGGTGGCGGCCAGCACCCTGGCGGGAGTGAGTGCCTCCAGGGCACCCCGGCCGCCGGCGGCCCAGGCGGCACGCGAGGCCAGGCGCCGGTACTGCGCGTCGAACTCGGCCGCGGTCAACCGCGTCTGTCCTGCGGGGCCGGCTCGGGGGGCCATGGGTCAGCGACCGTCCACCGCGTCGAGTGCCTCGTCGAGCGTTTTGGCGGCCATGATCGGCGACAGGTGGGTGAACGCCTGGGGGAAGTTGCCCAGTTGCTCCCCGCTCGGGCCGATCTCCTCGGCGAACAGGCCGACAGGGTTGGCGTAGGTCAGCATCTTCTCGAAGGTGTAGCGGGCCTGGGCCGTCCGCCCGGCCTGGGCCAGTGCGTCGACGTAGGCGAAGGTGCGCAGGCTGAAGGTGCCCTCCGAGCCACGCAGTCCGTCCGGCGAAGCCGCCGGGTCGTAGCGGTAGACGAGGCTGTCGGAGACGAGCTTGCGGTCCATCGCGTCGAGGGTGGAGAGCCAGGCCCTGGCCCCGGGGGCGATGAACCCGACCCTGGGCATGAGCAGCAGCGAGGTGTCCAGGACGTCACCGTCGTAGTGCTGGACGAAGGCGCGCTCCTTCTCGCTCCAGCCGCGTTCGATGACCTGGTCGAACACGGCGTCCCTCGCCCTGCGCCACCGCTCCAGGTCGGCGGGCCTGCGGAAGTACTCGGCCAGGCGCATCCCGTGGTCGAAGGCGACCCACGCCATCACCCGGCTGTAGGTGAAGTCCTGACGGCCGCCGCGGGTCTCCCAGATGCCCTCGTCCGGCCGGTCCCAGGCGTCGGCGAACCAGTCCAGCGTCCTGGTGAGTGCCTGCCATGCCTCGAAGTTCGCCTGGTGCGCGATCTCGCATCCCTCGTTCAGCGCGTACAGGGCCTCGCCGTAGATGTCGAGCTGGAGCTGGTCGGCGGCTCCGTTGCCGATGCGTACGGGGAACGAGCCCCGGTAGCCCTCGAAGTGATCGAGTGTCTCCTCCGGCAGGTCGGGGCTGCCGTCGATGCGGTACATCGTCTGGAGCGGCTCGTCCTTGCCCTCGCGCTCCCGCAGCCGGTCCACCAGCCAGTGGACGAAGGCGGTGGCCTCCTCGACGAACCCCAGGTCCAGCATGGCCCGCACGGACAGCGAGCCGTCGCGTACCCAGGTGAACCGGTAATCCCAGTTGCGCTCTCCGCCGACCTGCTCGGGCAGGCCCATGGTGGCCGCCGCGACCAGAGCGCCGGTGGGGGCGTAGGTGAGGAGCTTGAAGGTGATGGCCGAGCGGTGCACCAGCTCGGGCCAGCGTCCCCGGTAGCGGGACTGACGCAGCCAGGTCTGCCAGAACCGGGAGACTTCCTGGATCTGTTCGTCGAGCCCGTCGACGGTGGGGGGTGCGGGCGCGGCGCCGCCCGAGGCGCAGACGGTGAACACCGCGCCCCCGGATTCACCGGACTTCAGCGTCACCTTTCCGCGCACGTCCTTGCCGTCGCGCCCCAGCGGGAACGTGCACTGCAGGTGCCCGTCGATCCCGGCGGACCGGAACACGGCGTGGTTCTGGCCGAGTTCGAGTTCGTGCTCGGCGCGGCCGTAGTCGAAGCGCGGCCGGCAGTCGAGCGTGAAGTCGACGCTCCCCCGGACGACACGGATCACGCGGACCAGCGTGTGCCGGTCGGTGGCGGTGCGCGTCCGGTCCGGGGGCATGAAGTCCATCACCTCGCCCACCCCGTCCGGTGACATGAACCGGGTCACCAGGATGGCGGTGTCGGGATAGTAGAGCTGCTTGCACGTCCCCGCGGGGTGTTCGGGTGCCAGCCGCAGGTACCCGCCGCCGTCGTGGTCGAGGAGGGCCGCGAAGATGCTGGGCGAATCGAACCGGGGAGCGGCGAACCAGTCGACGACGCCCTGCGACGGGACCAGCGCCGCGGTCTGCAGGTCGCCCACCAGGCCGTGCTCGGCGATGGGAGGGTAGCGGTCCATCACTACTCCCAGATGTCGGCAAAGGCCTCTTTGTCCACTATCCGGTAATCCCGTCGGCCCTGCCATGTCGACGCGGTCGAGTACGGCTCGCCCGGCCGCCCTCAGCTTGCTGCCCCTCCGCCACCGGGGGTTACTGACGGTGAACAACGGAGGCCGTGGATGGAGATGATTCACCTCCGCCTGGTGAGTCCGGTCGATCTCACTCCTCGGGCGGTCGGGCTGCTCACCGACGACCGCTACGTCTTCAACCTGGTCGTTCTGCACGGACTGGCGATGAACCCCGACGGCGACGCGATCGAGTGCGACATCCTGACCGGCGCCGCCAACGCCGTACTGCGCGGACTGCGCGGTCTGGACCTCGACCGCCGCGGATCCATCGTGATCGAGCCGGTCGAGATGGCGCTGTCCGGTTCCGCGGCCGAGGCGGAGCAGAAGCAGCTCGGAGCGCTCGCTCACGCGCCCGTCTGGGAGGAGGTCGAAGCGCGCATCCGCGCCGAGGGCACCTATCGCCCGAGCTTCTACGTCTACCTGACCATCGCCGGCATCCTCGGGGCCGTCGGCATCATCACCAACTCGCAGATCCTGATCGTCGCGGCGATGGTCGTCGGGCCGGAGTACGGCGCCATCACCAGCGTCGCGCTGGGCATCGACCGCGGCAGTCGCACCAGGGTCCGCCAGGGCCTGTTCGCCCTGACCGCGGGATTCCTGCTGGCCATCGCGGTGACCTTCCTCTTCTCCTGGGCGATCCGGGGGCTCGACTTTCAGCCCGAGGCGTTCGAGCTGGGCATCCGACCGGTATCCACCCTGATCGACGCCCCCAACTTCTTCTCCGTCGTCGTCGCGGTCCTGGCCGGCGTGGTGGGGATCATGTCGCTGACCCAGGCCCGTACGAGCGCCCTGCTCGGCGTCTTCATCTCGGTCACGACCATCCCCGCCGCCGCCGACGTCGGCGTCTCGTGCGCGTTCTCCAGCTGGAGCGAGGCGCGCGGAGCGTTGATCCAGCTCCTCCTCAACATCGTGCTGCTGATCCTGGTGGGCGTACTGGCTCTCAGATTCCAGCGGGCCGTCTGGCGCTCCATCAGCCGGCGCAGCGGGCGCTCCTGAAGCGGAACCGGAAGGGTCATCCGTGACGACGAACCAGGTGCTCGTGGGAGTGGGCCTGACCCTGGTCCTCGCGGTCGGGTCACAGGTCCTGGCGAGCCGCCTGCGCATCCCCGCACTCATCGTGCTGCTGCCGGTCGGCTTCGCCGCCGGTGCGCTGATCGACGAGGTCAACCCGGAGCGGCTGCTGGGGTCGGCGTTCTCGCCTCTGGTGTCACTGGCCGTCGCCGTGATCCTCTACCACGCCGGCCTGGAGCTGAATCTGGCGCGGCTGAAGGGGCACACCCGCCGCGTCGTCGTCAGGCTGATCTGGATGGGGATCCTCCTCACCTGGCTCCTCGGTGCGCTGCTCGCCGCGCCGTTGCTGGACATGTCCCGGTCGGCGGCCGTCATGCTCGGCGCGATCCTCGTGGTGTCGGGGCCCACGGTCGTCGGACCGCTGCTCAGCTTCGTGCGGCCGAAGGACCGGCTCCAGCACATCCTGGTCTGGGAGGGCTCGCTGATCGACCCGATCGGCGGCATTCTCGGGGCGCTGGTCTTCCACGGGGTCGTGGCGGACGCGAAGCACCACGTCGGCAGCGGGGCCCTGGGCTTTCTGGCCAGCGTGGGCATCGGAGCGGCCGGTGGGGTGGTCGGGGCGGGCCTGCTGTGGGGTCTGTTCCGTGTGCTGCGGCTCGGCGAGGTGCTCGGCACCACGGCTCAACTCGCCGCGGTCATCGGTGTGGCGGCCTTCTGCGACGTCCTGCGCGACGACGCGGGACTCATCGCCGCCGTGCTGATGGGGCTCGCCGTCGCCAACCTGCCCGGCCTCGACGTCCCGGTCCGCCGGCCGTTCTTCGAGACCCTGGTCAGCCTGATCATCGGCCTGCTCTTCATCTCCATCTCGGCCACCGTCACCCCGCAGTCACTGCGCCACGTGGGCCTGCCCGCCCTCGCGCTCGCCGCCGTCCTGGTGCTGGCCGTCAGACCGCTGGTCGCCGCGGTGTCCACCCTCGGCACGGACCTGACCCGCGGCGAAAGGGGCTTCATCGGCTGGATGGCGCCGCGCGGCATCGTGGCGGCCGCCACGGCGTCCACGTTCTCGGCCACCCTCGTCGCCAAGGGGATCGGCGGTGCGTCGAAGATCCTCCCCGCCACGTTCGTGGTCATCGTGACGACGGTGACGCTCTACGGCCTGACCGCTTCCGTCGTGGCCCGGCGGCTGGACGTCGTACGTCCCTCCCGCTCACGTCCGCTGCTGGTCGGCGGTGACCCATGGGTGATCGACCTCGGTCTGGCCCTGAAGTCGGCGGGACTGGAGGTCCTGATGTGGGCGGGGCACGAGCAGCAGCGCGAACGCATCGAGCAGGCCGGGATCGAGCTCGCGTCCGGCGAGCTGCTCGCCGCCGTCACGGGTGAGCGGGCGGAACTGGAGGGCATCACGGCGGTGCTCTTCCTCACCGCCGAGGACGACTTCAACGCACTGGCGGCGGCGATTCTGCGCGGCAGCGTGGAGGGTACGGTCCACCAGCTCGGCGCACCGCCCGAGAGCCACGGCGTGGTGGCGCCGTTCCTCGGCGGCGAGGTCCTGTTCGGCGCGCATCTGACCTGGCCGGTCCTCGCCCGCCGGTACGAGGAGGGGGCGGCCCTGCTGTCGCGGCCCGCCGACGAGGGTGCGCTGCCGCCCGGTTGCGACCTGCTGTTCGTGGTGCGCCCGGACGGTCGCCTCGATCCGGTCACGGAAGCCGGGACGCCGCCGGCGGGGCCGGGGGACACGCTCGTGCTGCTGGTGCCGGGCCGGTTGCCGCAGCGACGTCAGGTGTCCTGATCCTTTCGGGAAGGCGGGCAGAGAACGGGCCACCTCGGTCAGCGAACGGGCGGCAGCCGCCGTCGCCACGGAGCCCCCAACCTCATCATGCAGGCATTTCACACTCCTAAAAACGGGCACTTTCGGTCATAAACCGCTCCACGACGAACCTGTCAGCACGCGCATTCGCCTTGTAGAAATTTGGCCACGCGCAGAGCGTTGAAACGAAAGGTGTCGCCGTGGACGCCGAAGAACGAAGACGCGGAATTCTGGAAGCGGCACGCCGTTCCGGATCCGTGGATGTCGGAGAACTCGCAGCCGGCCTCGGTGTCTCCAAGGAGACCGTGAGGCGCGATCTCAGCCTGTTGGAAAGGCATGGACTGGTCCGCCGCACCCACGGCGGTGCCCATCCCGTGGAGAGCGCGGGCTTCGAGACCACCCTCTCCTTCCGTACGACCATGCACGTCCCCGAGAAGTCGCGGATCGCGGCCGCCGCCGCCGAACTGCTCGGGGACGCCGAGACCGTCTTCATCGACGAGGGCTACACCCCGCAGCTCATCGCCGCCGCACTCCCCCGCGACCGGCCACTGACCGTGGTCACCTCCTCGCTGGCCACCGCCGGTGACCTGGCTTCGGCCGAGAACATCAGCGTGCTGCTGCTCGGCGGCCGGGTACGTGGCGGGACGCTGGCCACGGTCGACCACTGGGCTACCCGCATGCTGTCCGGCTTCGTCATCGACCTGGCGTACGTCGGCGCGAACGGCATCTCCCGCGAACACGGACTCACCACGCCCGACCCCGCGGTCAGCGAGGTCAAGGCCCAGGTCCTCAGGGCCGCCCGGCGCCGGGTGTTCTCCGGGGTCCACACGAAGTTCGGTGGCGTGAGCTTCTGCCGCTTCGCGGACGTCACGGAGTTCGAGGCGATCGTCACCGACACCGGGCTGCCCGTCTCCGAAGCACACCGCTACTCCCTGCTGGGCCCCGAGGTCATCCGGGTCTGAGCCGCAGTTCCACTCCCCATCCCACCCTCGCAGGCCGGGGGCCTGGTCCCCCACGCCCTCGCAACACCCTGGAGTCAGTCATGCGCGCACGAAGAATCACCCACATCCTCATCACGGCCACCGCCACCGGCTCGCTGCTCGCCGCCTGCAGCGGGGCGGGGGGCTCCGGCGGCTCCGGCGGCGACGGGCAGAGCATCAACGTGCTGATGGTCGGCAATCCGCAGATGGAGGACATCGCGAAGCTCACGAAGGACACCTTCACCAAGGACACCGGCATCAAGGTGAACTTCACGATCCTTCCCGAGAACGAGCTGCGCGACAAGGTGACCCAGGACGTCGCCACCCAGGCCGGCCAGTACGACGTCGCCACCATCGGCGCCTACGAGGTACCCATCTGGGAGAAGAACGGCTGGCTGCACGAACTCAGCTCCTACGCCGACAAGGACACGAGCTTCGACAAGGCCGACCTGCTCAAGCCGATGGTCACCTCCTTGTCCGGCTCGGACGGCAAGCTCTACGCCCTGCCGTTCTACGGCGAGTCCTCCTTCCTCATGTACAACAAGGACGTCATGGAGGCGAAGGGCGTCACGGTGCCCGAACACCCCACCTGGCAGCAGATAGCCGACATCGCGGCCAAGGTCGACGGCGCCGAGCCCGGCATGCGAGGCATCTGTCTGCGCGGTCTGGCCGGCTGGGGCGAACTCGGGGCGTCCCTGACGACCGTGGTCAACACCTTCGGCGGCACCTGGTTCACCAAGGACTGGAAGGCCGAGGTCAACAGCCCGGCGTTCAAGAAGGCGACGAACTTCTACGTCGACCTGGTCAGGAAGCACGGCGAGGCGGGAGCGGCACAGGCCGGCTTCACCGAGTGCCTGAACGCCATGAGCCAGAAGAAGGTCGCGATGTGGTACGACGCGACCAGTGCGGCCGGGTCGCTTGAGGACCCCAACGCCAGCAAGATCGCCGGGCATGTCGGCTACGCGTACGCGCCGACCGTCGAGACCAAGAGCAGCGGCTGGCTGTGGAGTTGGGCGTGGGCCATGCCCAAGACCACGAAGAAGGCCGACGCCGCCTCGAAGTTCATGCTGTGGGCCTCCGGCAAGGACTACGAGAAGCTCGTCGGCGAGAAGCTCGGCTGGTCGCGCGTCCCGGCCGGCAAGCGGGCCAGCACCTACGAGATCCCGGAGTACCAGAAGGCGGCCGCGGCGTTCGGTGACATCACCCTGAAGTCCATCGAGGGAGCCGACCCGGCGAACCCGGGCCTCCAGCCCAGGCCGACCGTGGGCGTGCAGTACGTGGCCGTCCCCGAGTTCCAGGACCTGGGAACCAAGGTCACCCAGGAGATCTCCGCCGCCATCGCCGGCAAGAGCGGCGTGGACAAGGCACTCGACGACGGCCAGAAGCTCGCCGAGGAAGTGGCCAAGAACTACCGGTGACCGTCGGACCACCGGCGACCTTCACCGCCCGGCCGGCCTCGGCGCCGGCCGGGCCCCCCTCCCCACCCCCGCCGTCACCGGCAGAGGAAAGCCATGACCACGCTCACCGCTCCACCCAAGACAGCACCACCGCCCAGCCGCCGGCGCACGTCCGCGGGCGCCGGCAAGTGGCGGCGCCGCATCCCGCTGCTGCCGGCGCTGGTCTTCACCATCGTCGTCACCCAACTGCCCTTCGTGGCCACGCTCGTCATCTCCACCCTCCAGTGGAACGTCCTCAAGCCGGGCGAGCGGCACTTCGTCGGCCTGTCCAACTTCCGGTTCGTCTTCACCGACGAGCGGCTGCGCACGGCGGTGCTCAACACCGTCGTACTCACCGCGTCGGTGGTGCTCATCAGCGTGGTCCTCGGCCTCGGTCTGGCGATGCTGCTCGACCGCCGGTTCCTGGGCCGCGGTCTGGCGCGGACGATGCTCATCGCGCCGTTCCTGGTCATGCCGGTCGCGGCGGCGCTGCTCTGGAAGCACGCCATCTACAACCCCGACTACGGCCTGCTCAACGGCACCCTCAACGCCGTGTACCGCTTCTTCGGCGCGGAGAACGGCCCCACGATCGACTGGGTGTCCACGTACCCCATGCCCGCCGTCGTGATCTCGCTGGTGTGGCAGTGGACGCCGTTCATGATGCTGATCCTCCTGGCCGGTCTGCAGGCACAGCCCGGTGACGTCCTGGAGGCGGCCCGGATGGACGGGGCGTCGGCCATGGCGACCTTCCGCTTCATCACCCTGCCGCACCTGCGCCAGTACATCGAGCTGGGCGTCCTGCTCGGCACGATCTACGTCGTGCAGACCTTCGACGCGGTCTACACCATCACCCAGGGCGGCCCCGGCTCCCGGACGACCAACCTGCCCTACGAGATCTACCTGACCATGTTCCGCAAGTACGAGTACGGCCAGGCGGCCGCCGCCGGCGTGGTCGTCGTACTCGGCTCGATCGTGATCGCGACCTTCGCGCTGCGCACCATCGCGTCGCTGTTCCGCGAGGAGGTGTCCCGATGACCGCACACGCGGCAGCCGCCGCTCCCGGCGCGAGACTCAAGAAGCTGATCCGCCGCCACGACGACCACGGCGGTGCACCACGCCTGTCACCCCTGTGGACCTTCGTGGCCTGGCTCGCGACGCTGGCGTTCTTCGCGCCGGTGGCGTGGATGGTGCTCACGTCCTTCCACCAGGAGGCGGACGCGGCGACCAACCCACCCAGCCCTCTCGCCCCGGTCACCCTCGACCAGTACAAGCTGCTGTTCAGCCGCGACATCACCCCGTTCCTGCTCAACTCGGCGATGGCGAGCGTCATTTCGACGGTGCTGGTGCTCGCGCTGGCGGTGCCGGCGGCCTACGCACTGTCCATCAAGCCGGTCCAGAAGTGGACCGACGTGATGTTCTTCTTCCTGTCCACCAAGTTCCTGCCGGCCATCGCGGCCCTGCTGCCCGTGTACCTGATCGTCAAGGACGCCGGGATGCTGGACAACGTGTGGACGCTGATCGTCCTCTACACCGCGATGAACCTGCCGATCGCGGTCTGGATGATGCGCTCGTTCCTCGCCGAGGTGCCCAAGGAGATCCTGGAGGCCGCCGAGGTCGACGGCGCGGGCCTGCTGACCGTGCTGTGGCGGGTCGTGGCGCCGGTCGCCATGCCGGGACTGGCCGCCACCTCCCTGATCTGCTTCATCTTCAGCTGGAACGAGTTCATGTTCGCCGTGAACCTCACCGCGACGAACGCGTCCACCGCGCCGGTCTTCCTCGTCGGCTTCATCACCAGCGAGGGCCTCTTCCTCGCCCGGCTCTGCGCCGCCGCCACGCTGGTCTCCCTGCCGGTCCTCATCGCAGGCTTCGCCGCCCAGGACAAACTGGTCCGCGGCCTGTCCCTAGGAGCAGTCAAGTGAAAGCCGCTGTCATCGAAGCCCCCGGCAAGGTCACCGTCACCACGGTGCCCGACCCCACTCCCGGCCCGCGCGAGGTCGTGATCGACGTCGCGGCCTGCGGACTGTGCGGAACCGACCTGCACATCCTCCAGGGCGAGTTCGCCCCGACCCTGCCGGTCGTGCCGGGCCACGAGTTCGCCGGCGAGGTCGTGGGCCTCGGCAGCGAGGTCACCGAACTCGCCCTCGGCGACCGGGTCGCCGTGGACCCCTCGCTGTACTGCAACGAGTGCCGCTACTGCCGGACCGGACGCAACAACCTGTGCGACCGGTGGCAGGCGATCGGGGTGACCCGGTCCGGCGGCGCCGCCGAGTACGCCCTCGCGCCCGTCGCCAACTGCGTACGGCTGCCCGACCACGTGGACACCCAGGACGCGGCACTGATCGAGCCGCTGTCCTGCGCGGTGCGCGGCTACGACGTACTCAGCAGCCGGCTCGGCTCCCATGTGCTGATCTACGGCAGCGGGACGATGGGCCTGATGATGCTGGAGCTGGCCAAACGCACCGGCGCCGCCTCGGTGGACGTCGTCGACATCAACGCGGAACGGCTGGCGACGGCCCAGAAGCTGGGCTGTTCCCAGGCGGCACTGTCGGCGGAGGACTTGAGCCGCCCCGCCGGCTGGGACGTGGTCGTCGACGCGACCGGCAACGCCGCCGCCATCCAGGACGGCCTGGACCGGGTCGCCAAGGCGGGAACCTTCCTCCAGTTCGGCGTCTCCGACTACGCGACGACGGCCACCATTTCGCCGTACCGCATCTACAACCAGGAAATCACCATCACCGGCTCCATGGCGGTGCTGCACAGCTACGAACGCGCGGCCGAACTGTTCGCCACCGGGGTGCTCGATCCGCAGCTGTTCATCAGCCACCGGATGCCGCTGACTCAGTACCCGGAGGCACTGGCGCGTTTCGCATCCGGCCAGGGACGAAAGATCGTCGTGGTGCCCTGATCCGCACCGGACGGGGGCCGCGTGCCCGGCACACTCCGCAGTTCAGAACGTTTCTCTGACCTGCTCTTGGTGGGGCGGGTGGGACTCGAACCCACGGCCGACGGATTATGAGTCCGCTGCTCTAACCGGCTGAGCTACCGCCCCATAGCGGCGTGTCGCGTACAAGTGTGCGCGCCGTCTGCCGCAGCATAGCCGCTCATACGATCTCCTGCTTCGCATGGTCGACTTCGCATGCCCTGAAGGACTCCGCCGCGACCTGCACGGTTCCCGCGGCAGGTGATCAGACATGAAAAAGGACCCCCACGGGGGTCCTTGTTCAGCTGCTCCCCCGACTGGACTCGAACCAGTAACCTGCCGGTTAACAGCCGGCTGCTCTGCCAATTGAGCTACGGAGGACCGAGCTCCCCCGACTGGACTCGAACCAGTAACCTGCCGGTTAACAGCCGGCTGCTCTGCCAATTGAGCTACGGAGGAATGCCTCGTTGCATCGAACGTACCTACCTGGGTAATCGCCAGGGGGCGTGCGCTCGCTGCGACACATACATTAGCGCAAGCAGGGGGGTGCTCCGCCAATCGGTTCCCTCCGGCACCGACGCCGCACCAGGGACCTACCTCAAGGGAAGGGTGGCAGCCATGCGCTACCGGCTCACGTTCGTCATCGGACTCGCCGTCGGTTACGTCCTCGGCACACGCGCCGGACGCGAGCGCTACGAGCAGCTGAAGAAGACCGCCCGGGAGATCTCCCAGAACCCCGCGGTGCGCAACACCGCGGAGTCGGCGGCACAACAGGGCCGTGTCTTCGCGGGCAAGGCGTACCACACGGTCAGCGAGAAGGTGGGCGACCGAGTCCCCGAGACGGTGGCCCAACGGGTCCGCAGCCTCCGCGAGCGCAGCGCCCACAACGGAGGCGCGGAGGACGACTGGGGCACGAGCAACACGTGACAGCACCTCCTGGACGCCGGTCACGGCAACGCCGCAAAGGGGCGCGGGGCACTGCGCGACCAGCCCTCCACGACCCGCACCCGAAATCAAACACGCACCCCTACGACGCCCACGGCCCAAGCAAGCGCAGCGCTACGGCACAATTTGGGCCATGGGGATAGTCGCCGGGTTGGACAGTTCGCCCGATTTCACGCGCATCGTCGTCTGCGACACGGATACAGGCGCCGTGCTCAGGCAGGGGTACGCCCCGCACCCGGTGGAGTCGCCGGAGGGCGGCGCGCGCCCCTCCGACGTCGACCCGCAGGCCTGGCTGCTCTCACTCGGTGAGGCGGCCACCGGCGGGCTGCTCGAAGGTGTGCAGGCCATCGGCGTGTCCGCGCAGCAGAACGCGGTGGTGCCGCTCGACGCGCAGGGCAACACCGTGCGCCCCGCGATGGTGGGCGGCGACAAGCGCGCCCAGGTCGCGGCGGCGGATCTGATCGACGCGCTGGGCGGGCGCGAGGCGTGGGCGCAGGCCGTGGGGTGTGTGCCGCAGGCCCCGCAGCCGGTGACCAAGCTGCGCTGGCTGGCCAAGACCGAGCCGGAGAACGCGGTACGCACCGCCGTCCTCATGCAGGCGCACGACTGGCTGGTGTGGCAGCTGCTCGGCCGCCCTGTGAGAAGGACCACGGACCGCGGCGGGGCCTCGGGCACGGGCTACTGGTCGGCGGCGACCGGCACCTACCGCGGCGATCTCGTCGAGCTGGCGCTCGGCCACCAGGCGATGCTGCCCGAGGTGATCGGGCCGGCCGAGGCGGCCGGTACGACGCCGGAGGGGCTGCTGATCTCCGCGGGGACCGGCGAGACCATGGCCGCCGCCTTCGGGCTCGGCATCGGGCTGGGCGACGCCGTCGTGTCGCTCGGCGCGTCCGGTTCCGTGATGGCCGTGCACCCCGAGGCGCTCGTCGACAGCTCCGGGATGATCACCTCCCTGGCCGACGCGACCGGCATGCACCTCCCGGTCGTCACCACCCTCAACGCCGTACGCACCCTGCGCGGCGCCGCCGAACTGCTCGGTGTGCCCGATCTGGAGGGCCTGTCCGACCTGGCGATGAAGTCGACGCCGGGCGCGCACGGCCTGGTGCTGCTGCCCTATCTGGAGGGTGAGCGGACGCCGAACCTGCCGCACACCGCGGGCACGCTGGCGGGGCTGCGGCGGGAGTCGATGAAGCCGGAGCACCTGGCGCGGGCCGCGTTCGAGGGCATGCTGTGCGGCCTCGCGGACGCGCTCGACGTGCTGCGAGGCCGGGGTGTCGACGTGCGGCGGGTCTTCCTGCTCGGGGCGGTCGCCGAGCTGTCCGCGGTGCAGGCGGCGGCGCCCGCGCTGTTCGGGACGCAGGTCGTCGTGCCGCAGCCCGCGGACTACGCGGCGATCGGCGCCGCCCGGCAGGCCGCCTGGGCGCTCGGGGTGTCGCAGGGCTCGCTCGACCCGCGCACCCCGCCGATCTGGCAGGGCGCGGCGGCGCAGGTCCTGGATCCCGGTGAGGAGCTGGCGGTGGGCCAGGCGGTGCGCCAGCAGTTCGTGTCGGTGCGCGAGCAGACGCATCCCGGGGCGTTCCGGTCGTAGGAACCGGGCGCTCCGGATCTCCCGGAAGGTAAGAGCCCGGTAGGAACCGGACCCGGAAGGCCGTACAGGGCGGCGCTGACGGGTTAATCGGTTGAGGTAACACCGCTGGAGTGTTCGACGATAGGGGCCAGGGGCAACCAATGCGGCCCCATCGCCGACTCCGAGAGAAGCAGCGTGCTCATACGACTTCTGCGGACCCACCTCAGTCCGTACCGAAAACCCATCACCTTGCTGGTGCTGCTGCAGCTGCTGCAGACCTGCGCCACTCTCTACCTGCCCACGCTGAACGCGGACATCATCGACCAGGGTGTCGTCACCGGTGACACCGGCTACATCCTCAGCTACGGCGCCCTGATGGTCGGCATCTCGCTGGCGCAGGTCGTGTGCAACATCGGTGCCGTCTACTACGGCGCCCGGACCGCCTCGGCGCTGGGCCGGGACGTGCGGGCCGCCGTCTTCGACCGGGTGCAGTCGTTCTCGGCACGTGAGGTCGGCCACTTCGGCGCGCCCTCGCTGATCACCCGGACGACCAACGACGTCCAGCAGGTGCAGATGCTGGCGCTGATGACCTTCACGCTGATGGTGTCGGCGCCCATCATGTGCGTCGGCGGGATCGTGCTGGCGCTCGGTCTGGACGTGCCGCTGTCCGCGGTGCTGGTGGCCGTGGTGCCCACCCTGGGCATCAGCGTGTACTTGATCGTGCGGCGGCTGCGGCCGCTGTTCCGGACCATGCAGGTGCGCCTGGACACGGTGAACCGGGTGCTGCGCGAGCAGATCACCGGCAACCGGGTGATCCGCGCGTTCGTGCGCGACGAGTACGAGCAGCACCGGTTCGGCAAGGCCAACACGGGGCTCACCGAGATGGCGATGGGCACCGGCAATCTGCTCGCGCTGATGTTCCCGATCGTGATGACGGTGGTGAACCTGTCGTCGATCGCGGTGGTGTGGTTCGGCGCCCATCGCATCGACAGCGGCGGGATGCAGATCGGTGACCTGACCGCGTTCCTCGCCTATCTGATGCAGATCGTGATGTCCGTGATGATGGCCACCTTCATGTTCATGATGGTGCCGCGCGCGGAGGTGTGCGCCGAGCGCATCCAGGAGGTCCTGGACACCTCCTCCAGCGTGGTGCCGCCGGTCGCGCCCGTGCGGGAGCTGCGCAGGCACGGTCATCTGGAGCTCCAGGGCGCGGGCTTCCGCTATCCGGGTGCCGAGGAGCCGGTGCTGAAGGCGGTCGACCTGGTCGCGCTGCCGGGTGAGACGACGGCCGTGATCGGCTCGACCGGCAGCGGCAAGTCGACCCTGCTGGGGCTCGTCCCCCGGCTGTTCGACGCGACCGACGGCCGGGTGCTGGTGGACGGGGAGGACGTCGCGACGATCGATCCCCAGGTGCTGGCCAGGACCGTCGGGCTCGTCCCGCAGAAGCCGTACCTGTTCGCCGGGACCGTGGCGACCAACCTTCGCTACGGCAATCCGGACGCGACGGACGAGGAGCTGTGGCAGGCGCTGGAGGTGGCGCAGGCCAAGGAGTTCGTGTCGCGGCTGGAGGGCGGGCTCGACGCGCCCATCGCGCAGGGCGGGACGAACGTCTCGGGCGGTCAGCGCCAGCGGCTCGCGATCGCCCGCACCCTGGTCCAGCGTCCGGAGATCTATCTCTTCGACGACTCCTTCTCGGCGCTCGACTACGCCACCGACGCCGCCCTGCGTGCGGCGCTCGGGCGCGAGACGTCCGAGGCGACCGTCGTGATCGTCGCCCAGCGGGTGGCGACCATCCGGGACGCGGACCGGATCGTCGTGCTCGACGAGGGCCGGGTCGTCGGCGCGGGCCGGCACCACGAGCTGATGGCGGACAACGAGACGTACCGGGAGATCGTGCTCTCCCAGCTGACGGAAGCGGAGGCTGCCTGATGGCCGGGCCCATGGGACGGATGATGGCCGGCGGCGGTCCCGATCAGCGCTCGCTGGACTTCAAGGTGTCGGGCAGGCGGCTCGTCGCCCAGTTCAAGCCCGAGCGGCTGACGATCTACGTGCTGCTGTTCTGCGTGGTCGTGAGCGTGGGGCTGTCGGTCGCCGGGCCGAAGATCCTCGGTGAGGCCACCGACCTGGTCTTCGCGGGCATCGTCGGGCGGCAGTTCGCGTCCGGGATGACCAAGGAGCAGGTCCTGGCGGCCATGCGGGAGCGCGGCGACGGCCAGATCGCCGACATGCTGCGCAGCACCGACTTCACGCCGGGCCAGGGCATCGACTTCGGCGCGGTGGGGAACGTACTGCTCTTCGCGGTGGTCGTGTTCGTCGTCGCCGGTCTGCTGATGGCGGTGGCGACGCGGCTGGTGAACCGGGCCGTGAACCGCACGATGTACCGGATGCGCGAGGACGTGCAGACGAAGCTGTCGCGGCTGCCGCTGTCGTACTTCGACAAGAGCCGGCGCGGCGAGGTGCTCTCCCGGGCGACCAACGACATCGACAACATCGGGCAGACGCTCCAGCAGTCGATGGGGCAGCTCATCAACTCGGTGCTGACCATCATCGGTGTGCTGGCGATGATGTTCTGGGTGTCGTGGCTGCTCGCGCTGGTCGCGCTGGTGACCGTGCCGCTGTCGTTCGTCGTCGCCACGCGCGTGGGCAAGCGTTCGCAGCCGCACTTCGTGCAGCAGTGGCGCACGACCGGCAAGCTCAACGCGCACGTCGAGGAGATGTACACCGGGCACACCCTGGTGAAGGTGTTCGGGCGGCAGGAGGAGTCGGCGAAGCAGTTCGCCGAGCAGAACGACGCGCTGTACGAGGCGGGCTTCAAGGCGCAGTTCAACAGCGGTGTGATGCAGCCGCTGATGCTCTTCGTGTCGAACATCAACTACGTCCTGGTCGCGGTGGTCGGCGGTCTGCGGGTCGCCTCGGGCTCGCTGTCGATCGGTGACGTGCAGGCGTTCATTCAGTACTCGCGGCAGTTCTCGATGCCGCTGACGCAGGTGGCGTCGATGGCGAACCTCGTGCAGTCGGGTGTCGCCTCGGCCGAGCGGGTCTTCGAGCTCCTCGACGCGGAGGAGCAGCAGGCGGATCCCGTGCCGGGCGTACGGCCGGAGGAGCTGCGGGGCCGGGTGGCGCTGGAGCAGGTGTCCTTCCGGTACGACCCGGAGAAGCCGCTGATCGAGGACCTGTCGCTGGCGGTGGAACCCGGGCACACGGTCGCGATCGTCGGGCCGACGGGGGCCGGCAAGACGACCCTGGTCAACCTGCTGATGCGGTTCTACGACGTGTCGTCCGGGCGCATCACCCTCGACGGCGTCGACATCTCCCGGATGTCCCGGGACGAGCTGCGGGCCGGGATCGGGATGGTGCTGCAGGACACCTGGCTGTTCGGCGGCACGATCGCGGAGAACATCGCGTATGGCGCCTCCCGGGAAGTCACCCGGGGTGAGATCGAGGAGGCCGCGCGGGCCGCCCACGCCGATCGGTTCATCCGTACTCTGCCCGACGGGTACGACACGGTGATCGACGACGAGGGGTCGGGGGTCAGCGCGGGCGAGAAGCAGCTGATCACCATCGCGCGGGCGTTCCTGTCCGACCCGGTGATTCTGGTCCTTGACGAGGCGACGTCCTCGGTCGACACCCGTACGGAGGTTCTGATCCAGAAGGCGATGGCGAAGCTGGCGCACGGGCGTACGTCGTTCGTGATCGCGCACCGGCTGTCGACCATCCGGGACGCGGACACGATCCTCGTCATGGAGAACGGCTCGATCGTGGAACAGGGTGCGCACGGGGAGCTGTTGGCGGCCGACGGGGCGTATGCGCGGTTGTACAAGGCGCAGTTCGCTCAGGCGGTGGCCGAGGTGGACTGACGTCTGCGGGTCCGTCGTGGCTGGTCGCGCCCACGCGGCGGAGCCGCATATTCATACAGCCCCGCGCCTCTTCAGGGGCGCGGGGAACTGCGCGATCAACCCCCACCGGCCCGCGGACGGCATCAGTCCAGATAGCCCCTCAGCTGGTCCGCGAACGCATGGTCGCGCAGCTTGTTCAGCGTCTTCGACTCGATCTGGCGGATGCGTTCCCGCGTCACGCCGAAGATCCGGCCTATCTCCTCCAGCGTGCGCGCGCGGCCGTCCGCCAGCCCGTAACGGAGTTGCACGACCTTGCGCTCGCGCTCGCCCAGAGTCGACAGCACCGCCTCCAGGTGCTCCCTGAGCAGCAGGAACGCCGCCGACTCGACCGGCGACGCCGCGTCGCCGTCCTCGATCAGGTCACCGAGGGCGACATCGTCCTCCTCGCCCACGGGCGCGTGCAGCGACACCGGTTCCTGCGCCAGCCGCAGCACCTCGCTGACCCGCTCGGGCGCCAGGTCGAGGTGGGCGGCGACCTCGTCCGGCGTCGGTTCGTAGCCGCGCTCCTGGAGCATGCGGCGCTGGACCCGGACGACGCGGTTGATCAGCTCGACGACATGGACCGGCACACGGATGGTGCGGGCCTGGTCGGCGAGGGCGCGGGACATGGCCTGGCGGATCCACCAGGTGGCGTACGTGGAGAACTTGTAGCCGCGGGCGTAGTCGAACTTCTCGACCGCCCTGATCAGGCCGAGGTTCCCCTCCTGGACCAGGTCGAGCATGGTCAGCCCACGGCCGACGTACCGCTTGGCCACGGACACCACGAGCCGCAGATTCGCCTCGATGAGGCGGCGCTTGGCCATGCGGCCCAGCACGACCAGACGGTCCAGGTCGAGGGCGAGCTGGCTGTCCAGATCGGGGGTGCTGCCGAGCTTCTCCTCGGCGAACAGCCCGGCCTCGACGCGGCGGGCGAGGTCGACCTCCTCGGCCGCGGTGAGCAGGGAGATGCGGCCGATCTCCCGCAGGTACTGGCGGAACAGGTCGGAGGAGGGACCGCTGTTGTCGGCGGCGCGACTGCGGGCCGGCAGCGGTGCTTCCACCGGCTCGGCGGCCTCGGGGGCGTCCAGCGCCTGGGCCGGGGGCTCCGCCGGCTCGGCCGGGGCCTCCGGCTCCGACTCGGGGTGGTGCACGACACGGCTCTGCGGCGGCACCGCGACGAGAACGTCGGTCTCCGCGTCCGGCTCCGCGCCGTCCGTACCGGTGTCGGTCTGAATGAGGGTCTGGGTCTGCACGGGGGCGACCTCCAGGATGATCGCTGCCGAGGCGTACGGCAGCGCTGCTTCAAGGGCGGAGTCGGCGGCCTTGCCGCTGTCCGTCCCGTACGCGATGAGCGGAACCGCGGGGGTGTGGGACCCGTGGGGAACGGATCGGCCGCGCTCCGAGGACTCAGGCACCGGAACCCAGTGTGGAGTACGACACATCGCCGCCACGAGGGGCGTGCGGTGACTTTTTGCAATCGGGCCGTGACCCCGCGGTTACCCTGCCGTCCGGAGAAGCGCGGCGCGGCTCAGAGCGCTGCCGCGCCCCGCCCCCGCAATGCCTGGTCGTACTGCTGCAGCACCCACAGTTCGTTCTGCACGGCGCCCAGTTGGGCGGGGTCGCCGCCCGCGCCGAGGCGGGTGAGCTGGCTCTGAACATCGCGGACGCGGCGTTCCACGGCACGGCGGCGGACGGTGACGAGCTGTTCGCCGGCGTAGTTCTCGTCGACGGTCCTGCGCAGGATCGCCTCGACGGCCAGCTCCGTGACCATCGCGCGGACCTGGTCGTCGGGGGCCGCGTCACGGACGCGGACCAGGTACTCCTGCCCGTCCTTGATGCCGTACTCCGCGCCGCCCGCGTCCATGATCGCCTGACGTACGGCGGCGTAGGGCACGGCGGTGAACTCGTCGACGCCGTACGCGTCGAACGCCGGGGAGACCAACTCGGGGCGCTGGAGGGCGAGTTTGAGCAGCTCGCGCTCGGTGGCGTAGACGGGGTTGCGCAGGGTCAGGGCCGGGCCGGAGGCGCGGGGCGTCGGGGCGGCGTCGTACTGCTGCTGTGAGCCGCGGGAGGTGGGCGCCTGGCCCCTGCCGCCGCGATCGCGCGCCCACCGCGCCAGCTGGGCCACCCGCTTGACCACGAACTGCGTGTCCAGGATGCCGAGCATGCCCGCGAGCTGGACCGCCACCTCGTGCTGGGCGCCGCTGTTCTTGATGCGGGCGACGATCGGCGCCGCCTCGTCCAGCGCGGCCGCGCGGCCGGCCGGGGTGTCGAGGTCGTAGCGGACCACGATCTGGCGCAGCGCGAACTCGAACAGCGGGGTGCGCGGTTCGACGAGGTCGGAGACCGCCTCGTCGCCCTTCGCCAGGCGCAGATCGCAGGGGTCCATGTTGTCCGGCGCGATGGCGATGTAGGTCTCCGCCGCGAACTTCTGGTCGTCCTCGAAGGCGCGCAGGGCCGCCTTCTGGCCGGCCGCGTCGCCGTCGAAGGTGAAGATGACGCGGGCCGAGCCGTTGTCCATCAGCAGGCGGCGCAGGATCTTGATGTGGTCGCCGCCGAAGGCCGTGCCGCAGGTGGCGATCGCTGTCGTGACCCCGGCGAGGTGGCAGGCCATGACGTCGGTGTAGCCCTCGACGACGACGGCCCGGCTGCTCTTCGCGATGTGCTGCTTCGCCAGGTCGATGCCGTAGAGGACCTGGGACTTCTTGTAGAGCGCCGTGTCGGGCGTGTTCAGATACTTCGGCCCGTTGTCCGCCTCGTACAGCTTGCGGGCGCCGAAGCCCACGACGTCCCCGGCGATGTCGCGGATCGGCCACATGAGGCGGCCCCGGAAGCGGTCGATGGGACCGCGCCGGCCCTCCTGCGACAGCCCGGACAGCAGCAGCTCCTTGTCGGTGAAGCCCTTGCCGCGCAGATAGCGGGTGAGGTGGTCCCAGCCCTGAGGGCTGTAGCCGACGCTGAAGTGGACGGCGGCGGCCTGGTCGAAGCCGCGCTCGGCGAGGAAGATGCGGCCGGTGTCCGCCTCGGGGCTGGTCGCCAGCTGCTCCGCGTACCAGTCGGCGGCGATCTTGTGGGCCTCGACCAGGCGGATGCGTTCGCCGCGCTGGTGGGAGGGGTTGTAGCCGCCCTCCTCGTAGCGCAGGGTGATGCCGGCCTGGGCGGCGAGCCGCTCGACCGCCTCGGAGAAGGAGAGGTGGTCGACCTTCATCACGAACGTGATGGTGTCGCCGCCCTCCTGGCAGCCGAAGCAGTGGAAGAGCCCCTTGCTCGGGCTGACCTGGAAGGACGGCGACTTCTCGTCGTGGAACGGGCAGAGCCCCTTGAGGTTGCCTCCGCCCGCGGGGCGCAGCTGGAGGTACTCGGACACCACGGCGTCGATCGGGACCGCGTCCCGTACCGCCTTCACGTCCTCGTCGTTGATCCGTCCTGCCACGCGTGAATTCTACGGTGGTCCACGGACATCTCCGGATGGAGCTTCAGGCGATCAGGTTCTCAAGGCCCACATGCGGGTCCGCCAGAGCCTCCGTGTTCACCTGGGCCCTTGACCGGATCAGCTGCTGGATCGGCTCTGTGACGTCCCACACGTTCACGTTCATCCCGGCCAGCACCCGGCCGTTCTTCATCCAGAACGCGATGAACTCCCGCTTGCCGGCGTCCCCACGGATCACCACCTCGTCGTACGACCCCTCGGGCGCCCACCCGCTGTACTCCATCCCCAAGTCGTACTGGTCGGAGAAGAAGTAGGGCACCCGGTCGTAGGTGACGTCCCGGCCGAGCATCGCCCGCGCCGCCGCCGGTCCGCCGTTGAGCGCGTTGGCCCAGTGCTCCACGCGCAGCCGGGTGTCGAACAGGGCGTGCGGGAAGGACGCCACATCGCCGGCCGCGAAGATGTCGGGGTCGGAGGTGCGGAGCCGTTCGTCCACCACGACCCCGCGGCCGTGGGCGCGGTCGGCGATCTCCAGCCCCGCCGCCTCCGCGAGGCCGATGCGCGGGGCCGCGCCGATCGCCGCGAGGACGTCGTGCGCGGGGTGCTCCTCGCCGTCGTCGGTGCGCGCGGCCAGCACCATGCCGTCCTGGCCGACGATCTCCGTCAGCCGCCGCCCGAACTGGAACCGCACCCCGTGCTCACGGTGCAGCTCGGCGAAGACCGCGCCCAGCTCGGGGCCGAGGGCGCCGTGCAGCGGGGTCGGGCCCGACTCGACGACGGTGACCTCGGCACCGTACTCACGGGCGGCCGCCGCGACCTCCATGCCGATCCAGCCGGCGCCGGCGATCACGATGTGCCCGTTGTCCCGGCCCAGCGAGGTGAGGACGCCCTTGAGGCGCTCGGCGTGCGCGAGGCGGCGCAGATGGTGGACGCCGGCCAGGTCGGTGCCCGGGATGTCGAGGCGGCGCGGCTCGGCGCCGGTGGCCAGCAGGAGCTTGTCGTAGTGGACGACGGTGCCGTCCTCGCCGAACCGCACCGTCTTCGCCGTACGGTCGATTCGGTCGACGGTCTGGCCGAGGTGCAGTTCGATGTCGTTGCGCGCGTACCAGGCGGGTTCGTGCACGAAGACGCTGTCGCGCTCCTCCTTGCCGAGGAGGTAGCCCTTGGACAGCGGCGGCCTCTCGTACGGGTGGTCGCGCTCGTCGCAGATCAGTATCACCCGCCCGGTGAAGCCCTCCGCTCGGAGCGTCTCGGCCGCCTTCGCGCCGGCGAGTCCTCCTCCGACGATGACGAATGTCTGATCCGCGTCGACCACTTGATGCCTCCTCGTAAGCGTGCCGCCACATGAGCGTCCCGCACGCAGCGTGATGCGGGAAGAGGGGGTGACCCGATCAGGCCACGCAGGGTCACTTTCGAGTACCCGTTCGCCCCCGGTGTCTCATCCGTCGCGCGCGGGTGACGGCACCGCGCTCAGGCCCGCGCTGTGAGCCGCGTGTGCAGGGCGCGCGCCGACGCGTCCGTCAGGGACGCGATCTGGTCGACGATCACGCGCTTGCGGGCGCGGTCGTCGGGCGCCTCGTCGAACAGGGCGCGGAACTGCGGGTCCAGTCCCTCGGGCGCGCGGGCGGTGAGCGCCTCGGCCAGTTCGGCGACGACGATCCGCTGGTCGGCGCGTAGCCGCTCCTGCTCGGCGCGCTGCATGACGTACCGGTCGGCGACGGCCTTGAGGACCGCGCACTCCAGACGGGTCTCGTGCGGTACGACGAGTTCGGCGCCGTAGCGGGTGAGCCGTCCGTCGCCGTACGCGGCGCGCGTGGCGCTCTCGGCGGCCAGGCAGAAGCGGCCGATGAGCTGGCTGGTGGCGTCCTTGAGGCGGGCCTGCGCGACGGCGGAACCGTCGTAGCCGTGCGGCCACCACGGTGCGTCCTGGAGCCGGTCGAGGGCGGCGGCGAGCTCGGCCGGGTCGGTGTCCTCGGGGACGTAGCGGCCGATGGCCACGGCGAAGATCTCGCGGCGTTCGGGGTCGGCGTGCAGGCAGTTGGGGTCGATGTGGCCGGCGTGCAGGCCGTCCTCCACGTCGTGCACGGAGTACGCCACGTCGTCGGACCAGTCCATGACCTGGGCCTCGAAGGTGGTGCGGGAGCCGGGGGCGTCCTTGCGGACCCAGTCGAAGACGGGCCTGTCGTCCTCGTAGACGCCGAACTTCGGGGACTTGGGGTCGGTGGGGTGGGCGCCACGGGGCCAGGGGTACTTGGTGGCGGCGTCGAGGGTGGCGCGGGTGAGGTTGAGGCCGACGGAGCCCTCGGGGGTGAACCGCTTGGGTTCGATGCGGGTGAGGAGTCTCAGGGACTGGGCGTTGCCCTCGAAGCCGCCGCAGTCCTCGGCGAACTCGTTCAGCGCGACTTCGCCGTTGTGGCCGAAGGGTGGGTGACCCATGTCGTGGGAGAGGCAGGCGGCTTCGACCAGGTCGGGGTCGCAGCCGAGGGCCGCGCCGAGTTCGCGGCCGACCTGGGCGCACTCCAGGGAGTGGGTGAGGCGGGTGCGGGGGCTGGGGTCCCAGGCCTGGCTATGGGTTCCCGGTGTCACGACCTGGGTTTTGCCGGCGAGCCTTCTGAGTGCGCCGGAGTGCAGGATGCGGGCGCGGTCGCGTTGGAAGGCGGTGCGGCCGGGGCGCTTGTCCGGCTCGGGGGCCCAGCGTTCGAGTGACGGCAGGTCGTACGGCATGTCTACGACAGTACGGGCAGGTGGTGACAAACGGAGTGCGGCTTTGCGTCTGCCGGGTGCGCCCTTGCGTCTGCCGGGTGCCTGTCGAGTGGCGAGTGCGGGTGGTTTGGTGGCTGGTCGCGCCCACGCGGCGGAGCCGCAAATCGATGCAGCCCCGCGCCCCTGAGAGAAGGTCGGACTGCTCCCCGGCGTCTTAAGCGGTCGCCAGTTCTGGTGCTGTCGTGACCGGCGTCGCCGCCATCCTGTCGTAGCGGTGCAGGAGCAGGCTCGCCATTGCCGGATGCGTGCCCAGCGGCGCCGAGGCGATCCACGGTGCCTTCTGCGCGCACTCCGTCGCGAAGCGGCCCGGTGCGGTGAAGTAGGAGGCGATCGCCACCCTTGTGCGGCCTCGGGCCGCCAACTCGGCCAGTGCGTCCTGGACCGTCGGGGCCGCCGTCGTCGCGTAGGCCGGGATCACCGGGACGCCCAGGCGGCCCGCCAGGAGGTGGGCCGTGCGGGACGTGTCCACCTTCGACTCGGGGTCTCGGGAACCCGCCGCCGCCAGGATCACCGCGCTCTCGCGGCGCGTGGGCTCGTCCATGCGGGTGCGCCAGCCGGCCTCGACCAGGCGGGTGTACAGGGCCTCCACGAGCAGGGGGTGCGGGCCGAGTGCGCCGGCCACGCGTGCGCGTACCCGCGATGCGGCGGCCATCTCGGGGATGTCGCGCTTGATGTGGTAGCCGCGACTGAGGAGGAGCGGGACGAGGATCGCCTCGCGGTCGCCGAGGGACGCGAGGGTGTCCGGGAGCAGGGGTTCGTTCAGCTCGATGTGGCCGAGGTGGACCGGCAGGCCGGGGCGCAGGGCGCGGACCTTGTCGAGGAGCGCGCGCACCGTGCTCAGGGCGCGCGGGTCGCGGCTGCCGTGGGCCACGACGACGAGCGCGGGCGGCTGGGGGCGCCGGCTGCCGTCGAGCGAGACGAGGCTGAGCTGGCTGGCGAGCTGGCTGCTGATCCGGTTCATGAGGTGCGCCGTACTGTCGAGGTGGGCCGTCGTGGACTCGTTGTGAAGGGGGTTCGACGCCGTCATGAACCGATGGTGGCGGCGGGACGTTGCCGCCCCGTTTCACAGGAATGACGCGTTCTTACGCCCGGTTCACGGTGCGGTACCCGGGTGGTGTGAGGTGGCGTGACCTGCGGTTTCGCTTGCCGGAGTGAAGCTGCTCACGTCGCGTGGAGTGAACCACGGCGGCCGACAGGGCGTCCCTGACTGTCGAGAACGGGCCGTGAGCCGACCGGGGAGGGACCGTCCGATGCGCCGACCGAAGCTGGGCCGACCGAGACTTCCGCGTACCCGCGCCGGGCAGCGGCGGCTGGTGCAGGCCCTGGTGGCCGGATGTGTGCTGGCGCTGCTTCCGGCCACCTGGATGCACCTCGTCACCGGTGACCGGCTGCGGACCACGGCGGACGTGCCGCGCACCGACGTGGCCGTCGTCTTCGGCGCCGGGCTGTGGGCCGGTGAGCCCTCCCCGTACCTCGCCCACCGGCTGGACGCGGCGGCCGAGCTGTACCGCGCGGGGCGGATCAAGGTGGTCCTGGTCACCGGCGACAACAGCCGCAAGGACTACGACGAGCCCGACGCCATGCGCACGTATCTGACCCGGCACGGCGTGCCCGACACGCACATCGTCAGCGACTACGCCGGCTTCGACACCTGGGACTCGTGCGTGCGGGCCAAGAAGATCTTCGGCGTGGACGAGGCGGTGCTGATCAGCCAGGGCTTTCACATTCGGCGAGCGGTCGCGCTGTGCGAGGAGGCGGGGGTGGCGTCGTACGGCGTCGGGGTGCAGGACAGGCACGACACGACCTGGTACTACGGCGGCACCCGGGAGATCTTCGCGGCCGGCAAGGCAGCCCTGGACGCGGTGTTCGAGCCGGATCCCCGGTTCCTCGGGCGGCGGGAGGCCGGGGTCGCGAACGCGTTGGCGGCGCAGCGGTAGGGCCTGTCCGGCGGATCGGGCCGGCTGCAAGGAACGGCATCTCGTCAACGCAGGTGAGCGGGGCCTGGTGCGTCCAGCTGCAAGGCGGAGGAGGGAGTCGACGCGATGGGGTCCCCCCGCTCGAGCGGAGTCGAGAGTGGGGGAGTCGGCAACCGACGACAACGCGGATGGGGGTACCCCCCTCTGGGGGAGGGCGTGCCAGGCCCCGCGACGCCGGCATGATCCGCCGGACAGGCCCTAGGGGCGATCGGCGCCCGAAACGGTCGGGGGATGCCCTCGCGCGCAGGTTTTGACGCGCGCACGCCAGCCAACCGTGTGAAGAGACCGGTGAGAGCTTTCCGTAGTCGTCCGACTACTCATAGCGTCCGTCTCAGTGCGGCGGCGGATCGGGCCGCCGCCGCGTCTGGGGGAAAGGACACCTGATGACTCGTCTTCGCTCTCTGTTCGCCACGGCCGCAGCGGTGGTGCTGATCACCGGTGCGGCAGCCGCGGGGACCGCCACCGCGGCCGAGGCCGAGGCCGGACAGCCGAGGGAGCCGGGCTGCGCCAAGCTCTGGGGCTACGGCCCCGGCTGGGCGGACATCTACAACGAGTGCGGGTACACCATCTTCGCCAGCGTGGAGGTCGACGGTTTCGACCCGTCATGCATCCAGATCGGTCCCGGCGCGATCGGGACGATCGGCCTGGAGCCAGGCGACGTCCCGTACTACGCGTACGAGTGCTGACCCAGGGCGTCCTCTGACCAAGGACCATCCCTGAACGGGCGGGAGCCGGGCCGTGGCCCAGCTCCCGCCCTCCTGCGTGTCGGGGGGCCTCACGGTGGCCGGGCGGCGACGGGGAGGTCACCGTCCCGGCCGCGTAACCGGGAGCCGCCGTGCGCGAAACACGCCCGAAGCACGCTGAACGGCATGCAGAACTCCGCGACGCCCACCCACTGCCCGTACTGCGCCCTGCAGTGCGGAATGAACCTCACGCCCCAGCAGGACGGGGGTGTCGCGGTGGTCGAGCGCCCTGACTTCCCGGTGAACCGGGGAGCGCTGTGCGGCAAGGGCCGTACGGCTCCCGCGGTGCTGGCCTCGGGCGTCCGTCTGACCTCGCCCCTGGTGCGGTCGGGCGGCGCGCTCGTGCCGGCCACCTGGGACGAGGCGCTCGACCGCGTCGCCGAGGGCCTTCACCGCACGCGTACGGAACATGGCCCGGACGCGTGCGGGGTCTTCGGCGGGGGCGGTCTGACGAACGAGAAGGCGTACAGCCTCGGCAAGTTCGCGCGGATCGTGCTCGGCACCTCGCAGATCGACTACAACGGCCGCTTCTGCATGTCGTCCGCGGCGGCGGCCGGGATCAAGGCGTTCGGCCTCGACCGGGGACTGCCGTTCCCGCTGGAGGACATCCCGAGGACGGGCTGCGTCATCCTCGTCGGCTCCAACCTCGCGGAGACGATGCCGCCGGCGCTGCGCTTCTTCACCGAGCTGCGCGAGAACGGCGGCACGCTCGTCGTCATCGACCCGCGCCGCACGAAGACCGCCGAGCAGGCCGACCTGCACCTGGCACCCCGTCCCGGCACCGACCTCGCCCTGGCCCTCGGCCTGCTGCACCTGGTCGTCGCCGAGGGGCGGGTGGACGAGGAGTACGTCCGGGAGCGCACGGCCGGCTGGGAGGACGCCCGGGCCGCCGCGATGGCGCACTGGCCGGAGTACGTGGAGCGGATCACGGGGGTGTCCGTTCCCCAACTCCGGGAAGCAGTACGGCTGTTCTGCGAGCCCGAGCACGCGATGGTGCTCACGGCGCGCGGGCCCGAGCAGCACTCCAAGGGCACGGACACCGTGGGCGCCTGGATCAACCTGTGCCTGGCGACGGGACGGGCGGGCCGGCCGCTGTCCGGGTACGGCTGTCTCACCGGGCAGGGCAACGGGCAGGGCGGGCGCGAACACGGCCAGAAGGCCGACCAGTTGCCCGGATACCGCAAGCTCGACGATCCGGCGGCGCGCCGGCATGTCGCCGAGGTGTGGGGCGTGGATCCGGACAGCCTGCCGGGGCCGGGGCGCAGTGCGTACGAGTTGCTGGACGCGCTGGGTTCGGACATCCGGGCGCTGCTGCTGATGGCCTCGAACCCGGTGGTGTCGGCGCCGCGTGCCGCGCACATCGAGCAGCGGATCAGGTCCCTCGACTTCCTCGCGGTCTGCGACGTCGTCCTGTCGGAGACGGCCGAGCTCGCGGACGTCGTCCTGCCCGTCACGCAGTGGGCCGAGGAGACGGGCACGACGACCAGCCTGGAGGGCCGCGTGCTGCTGCGCAGGCGCGCGATCAGCCCGCCCGAGGGCATCCGCAGCGACCTGGACGTCATGCATGAGCTGGCCACGCGGCTGGGGGTGGAGAAGGGATTCCCGACCGACCCCGAAGAGGTCTTCGAGGAGTTGAGGCGGGCGAGCGCCGGCGGGCCGGCCGACTACTCGGGGATCACGTACCGGAGGCTGGCGGAGGAGAGCGGGGTGTTCTGGCCGTGTCCCGCGGCGACGGGTACAGCCGACGACGCCGCCGGCGACTGCGAGGATGCCTCACTGGACGCCGGGCCCGACGACCCCGCGCAGGACCACGATGCCGTCGCGGCACCGCACCCCGGCACGCCCCGCCTCTTCCTCGACCGGTTCGCCACGCCGGACGGACGGGCGAGGTTCGTCCCCGTCTCACACCGGGCGGCCGCCGAGGAACCCGACGACGAGTACCCGGTTCTCCTGACCACCGGCCGGGTCGTGGCCCAGTACCAGTCCGGCGCCCAGACCCGCCGCGTGGACGAGCTGAACGCCGCCGCGCCGGGCCCGTTCGTGGAGCTGCACCCCCGGCTGGCGGCGCGGCTCGGGGCGGCCGAGGGCGACCCGCTGGCGGTGGTCTCACGCCGGGGCCGCGCGGTGGCCCCGGCCCGCATCACGACCGGCATCCGCCCGGACACGGTCTTCATGCCGTTCCACTGGCCGGGCGAGGGCCGCGCCAACACCCTGACCAACCCGGCACTGGACCCGACGTCACGCATGCCGGAGTTCAAGACGTGCGCGGTGCGGGTGGAGACGGTGCAGCAGTAGCGGAGGGGACTCCAGCGCCCCCAAGGGCGGATGGAGACGGTGCGTTGCAGCCGACGGGATCCCAACTCCCTCAGGGGCGCGGGGAACTGCGCGACCAGCCACCACGGCGCCGCAGCCGAACAACCACCGATCGCGGCACCCACAGTGGATCCCTCAGCGCCGCCCCCAGTCCCCGCTCTCGATCAGCCTGCCCCGCGCCCGCAGCCGGGCGGCAACAGACGGAGCGGCCACATACACCCACGCCCGCACGGCAGTTCCGTCGCCATCGCGAAGCACCTCGCGGGCGACGCGCTCATAGAGGCTGCGCGGATCGCCCGGGGCGTACTCCTCCAGACGATCCAGGTCGGCGAGCAGCGTGGCGTACCCCTCGGGGCGGGCGGTGACCAGATCGCCGCACACCATGCCGCCGCCGCGCACGTCCTCGACGACATACGGATAACCCGGCCCGTCGTACAGCACCGCCCCCTCCATCCGCGCCGGCTCCTCCGCGCGGACGCGCCCCCGCAGGAAGGCGTCATGGTTGGGCTCACCGGGGCGCAGGGTGCCGTAGACGAAGAACGGGAGTCGAGGAGAGAGGGTCACGGAAACGATTCTCTCCTCTCACACACCTGCACGTATTCACCCTGGCCACGGCATGTTCATGCCCCCTTGAATCATGGTCAGCTTCCGAGCCGCCCAGTTCAAGGAGACCGATGAGCCGAATACGGTCGCACATCCGAGGTTCCCGCCTGGCCACCGCGGGCGCCGCCGTCGCCGTCGCCGGCCTGCTGGCCGCCGCCCTCACCCCCACCGCCGACGCGGACGAACCGCCCAGCAGGGCCGACGCCGTGAAGAACGCGGCATCGGTCCTCTCCGATGTCGCGGGGAGTCTGGGGCTGACGGCCGTGCAGGGCACGCGCGTTCGGGACGTGGTGGTGGACACGGATGGCGCACAGCACGTCCGCTACGACCGGACGTATCGCCAACTCCCCGTTCTTGGGGGCG
This sequence comes from Streptomyces sp. NBC_01092, assembly GCF_045039535.1. Classification (NCBI taxonomy): domain Bacteria; kingdom Bacillati; phylum Actinomycetota; class Actinomycetes; order Kitasatosporales; family Streptomycetaceae; genus Streptomyces; species Streptomyces sp. NBC_01092. The sequence goes on from NZ_CP108659.1 coordinate 3,592,342, forward strand.
ACTTCGTCGTGCATCTGGAGAAGGACGGTGCGTACCGAGGCGCCTCCCGCGCCGTCGCGCGCCCGATCTCCCTGAAGAGCGTGTCGCCGAAGGTCTCGGGGCCCAGGGCCGCCGACCTCGCCGCGAGCGCGCTGCGCGCCGTGAACGTCGGCGAGGCGCTCAAGAGGCTCACCTCCAGGCCCGAGCTGGTGGTCGACGCCCTGCACGGCGCCCCGAAGCTGGCCTGGCGGACCGACGCGGTCGCGCAGGACTCCCTCGGCAACCCGGTCGCCCGGACCGTGCTGACCGACGCCGGCACCGGTGCGCAGATCGACGCGTGGGACAGCATCGAGACGGCGTCCGGCGACGGGAAGTCGCTGTACGCGGGCACGGTGCCGTTGGAGACGACGGCGTCGGGATCGACGTACCAGCTGAAGGACGCGACGCGCGGCGGCACGTACACGGGTGACGCGACGAACAAGACGGACCTGTGCGTCCTGACCGTCTGCCTCAACCGGGCGCCCGCGACGGTCTTCACCGACGCCGACAACCACTGGGGCACTGGTACGGCGGCCGACCGCTCGTCGGCGGCGGTGGACGCGCAGTACGGCACGGACGCGACGTGGGACTACTACCGGGACGTCCACGGGCGCAACGGCATCGCGGGCGACGGCAAGGGGTCGTTCAACCGGGTGCACTACGGCAACGCCTACAACAACGCCTTCTGGGACGACCGTTGCTTCTGCATGACGTACGGCGACGGTGACGGCACGCAGCTCGGTCCGCTGGTGTCGCTGGATGTCGCCGGGCACGAGATGTCGCACGGCGTGACGTCGAAGACCGCGGCGCTGACGTACTCGGGCGAGTCCGGCGGACTGAACGAGGCGACCTCCGACATCTTCGGGTCGCTGGTGGAGTTCCACGCGGGCAACTCCTCGGATCCCGGGGACTATCTGATCGGCGAGAAGGTCGTCCGGTCGGGGCTCGGGCGGGGTGCCCTGCGGTTCATGGACAAGCCGTCGAAGGACGGGGTCTCGGTGGATTGCTGGAGCACGTCGACCGCGCAGCTCGATGTGCACTACTCGTCGGGGATCGGCAACCACTTCGCGTATCTGCTGGCCGAGGGCAGCGGCGCGAAGTCGATCAACGGGGTGAGCTACAACTCCCCCACCTGTGACGGCTCTTCGGTGAGCGGGATCGGGCGGGCCAAGCTCGGGAAGATCTGGTACCGGGCGCTGACGGTCTACATGACGTCCTCGACGAAGTACGCGGGGGCACGGACGGCGACGCTGAGCGCGGCCAAGGATCTGTACGGGGCCGGGAGTGCGGAGGAGCGTGCGGTGGCTGCGGCTTGGAGTGCGGTGAACGTGGGCTGACGTTCGGGGCAGGGCTCGGGGGCGGGGCTGCGTGGCCGGGTGCGGGTCGTAATTGGCTGGTCGCGCCCACGCGGCGGAGCCGCATATTGACGCAGCCCCGCGCCCCTAGGTTGGCTGGGCCAACGCCTGTTCAGACTGCGGAGCCAGATGCGCTCCGCCGTCTGCCGTCCTGCCCAGCCGAGATGGAGCCGTATGCCGTCCAGCCGTGAGTCGTCGCCCGTTGTCAAGATGCATGTCGATGAGCTGGACATCGACGCGGCGCTGGTCGGCCGGCTGGTCGCGGAGCAGTTCCCGCGGTGGGCCGGGCTGCCGGTGACGCCAGTCCGCTCGGCCGGGACCGACAACGCGATGTACCGGCTGGGCGACGACATGGTCGTACGGCTGCCGCGGCTTCCCGGCGGGGCCCGGCAGGTCGACACCGAGCACCGCTGGCTGCCGCGACTGGCCCCGTATCTCCCGCTCGCCGTCCCGACACCGCTGGCGAAGGGCGAGCCGGGCGCCGGTTACGCACTGCCGTGGGGCGTGTACCGCTGGCTGGACGGCGAGAACGCCTACGATGCGCCCCTGACCGAACTGCGGGACGCCGCCGAGCAGTTGGGCCGGTTCGTGGCGGCGCTACGGAAGGTGGACGCGGTCGGCGGTCGGCCGTCCTGGCGGGGCGACCCGGTTCGCAAGAACGACGTCCATGTCCGCGCCGCGATCCTCGACCTGGGCGCCGCCGGCACGCTGGACGCCCCGGCGGCGACCGCGGCCTGGGAGGACGCCCTCCGCCTCCCCCAGTGGGACGACGCCCCCGTCTGGCTGCACGGCGACCTCCTCCCGGGCAACCTGCTGACCTCCTCCGGGCGTCTCACCGCCGTCATCGACTTCGGCGGCCTCGGGGTCGGCGACCCGGCGGCCGACACCATCGCGGCGTGGGCCGTCTTCGACGCCGGCACCCGCGAGGCGTTCCGCGCGGCGGCCGACGTCGACGACGCGACGTGGGCCCGGGGGCGGGGGTGGGCGCTCTGCTTCGGCCTGATGGCCGAGCACTACTACGGCGACACCTGCGGCAACGGAACGAACCCCGTACTGGCGTCCGTGGGGCGGCGGGCGGTGGCCGAGGTACTGGCGGAGGCCCGTCCGGGCCACGTGGCCGGCTGACTCCGTCACCCGTTCACACCCCAGCGCCCCGCCCAACCGATTCTCTTCCACGGCGCCCTCGTCCCGCCCCGGTGACCTGCTGAAACGGTGCCGTACGCGCGCCCCTCCGCCTCCTCCGGGCGCCCGTCGACCCCTCTTTCGGCGTTCTCTCGGGGAGCGCGCTCGCCGTGCCGGGACTCTCCTCGGAAGGGCAGGGCTCGGCCGACGGCGGCACATGGGGGTGTCGCGGGTCGTGGGTCCGTGCGCTCGGAGGAGCACGATGCGTCGTACCGCCCGTCTGCTGACCGGGACCGCGCTGGCCGTCGGCGCTCTGGGGCTCGTCGTCGCGCCCTCGTACGGCGCCGACACAGGCGGCCTGAAGTTGCGGCCGGCCTCGGTCGTGCCGGGCGGGCAGGTCACGGTGCACACGGCCGCGTGCCGGGACGGCGGTGCGGCGGGCGACGCCAGCGCGGTCGGCGCCGGAACGTTCACGCTGGCGCCGCAGGAGCGGGAGGCGACCGGACGGTTCCGGGTGCCGCCGAGCGCGCAGCCGGGGACGTACGAGATCGTCGCGACCTGCGCCGAGGGCGGCCGGCGGGTCACGGGCGACCTGGTGGTCACGCTGACGGCGGCGCGCGGGCAGGTGCATCCGAGAGGAAGTGTGAAGACGGGGGTCGGCGGCACGCTCGGCCGCGATCCCGTGCAGACCGCGGTCGGCTGGGCGGCTCTCGCCGTCGCCGCCGCGGGCGGTACCTGGCTCCTGCATCGCCGGGCGAGAGGCGACGGGATCTGACGGACACCCTCCGCTGTCCGTCCGCCGGTACCGCACGTCCCCTCCCCCTCCGGGTCCGACGCCCCTCGCGGCCCGGAGGGGGAACGGGGTGGCCCGAGGAGAGTCCCAGGAGGCTCGCGTGCGCAGTCACAGCAGCGTCGGTGATGCCGCGATAGCCGCCGTCACCGTGCTGGCCCTCTGCTCCGGTGCCTGGCTGCTGCAGAGCGGCGGCACCGGGACACACGCCCCGCCCCAGCCGTCGGCCGCGCAGGCCGGGGAGACCGCGCCGGGGGCACAGGGCGGCGGCCACGCGCTCCCGCCCTCCCCGCCCGACCGCATCCGCATACCCGCGCTCCGCGTCGACGCCCCCCTCATGGGCCTCGGCCTGACGAGGACCGGCAGCCTCGACGTCCCGCCCGCCGGGCGCGCGAACCTCGCCGGCTGGTACGAGGCCGGCACCACGCCCGGCGAGACGGGCACCGCGATCGTCGCCGGCCACGTCGACAACGCCGACGGGCCGGCCGTCTTCTACCGCCTCGGCGCTCTGCGCAAGGGCAGCACGATCGAGGTGGACCGCCGCGACGGCGGCACCGCCCTGTTCTCGGTCGACGCCGTCGAGGTGTACGACGCGAAGGCCTTCCCCGACGAGAAGGTGTACGGCGCGGCGTCCCGCCCCGAACTACGGGTGATCACCTGCGGCGGCGGCTACTCACGGACGACCGGATACCGCGGCAACGTCGTCGTGTTCGCCCATCTGACCGGCACCCGCTGAACCCAACACCCCGAGCACGGCTACCCGTTACGGGCCGGCAATTCACGATCTTCGCTGTCGCAGAGGTCGCGACGAGGTCGGGACGGAGGGGGGCGGTGAGGGTATTGAGAGCGATGAGCAGGACGGTAACGGCCCCTTTTCGTCGCGAGTGACGCAAAAGCGATCTTGACTGCTTTGCTGGAGCACAGCACCATCCGAGCATGGATGCGGACCCGGACATGACCGCGACGCGGGTGGAGCACGTCGTACGCCGTGATGCCGCGCTGCTGGAGGGCGACCTGCGCACGTTCCTCGGCTCCCTGGCACCCGGCACGACCTCCCTGCACGGCGCCGCCCTGCACCGCTCCCTCCACGCCCCGGTCTCCGACGCGCTCGGCTCCAAGGTGGGCCAGCAGGCACTGCCCCCGGCCCCGGGGGCGCCCGGCGGCGCGGGCCCGCTGCGGCCGTCGATGGTGTACTGGGCGTATCGCAACTACCGGGGCTTCCCCGAGGAGTTGCCGGACGAGGAGGCCTCGGCGGACCTGGCCGTCGTGCGGCGGGTGGCGGTGGCCGTGCGGGTCCTGCTGAAGGCCGCTGTCGTGCTCGACGACATCCAGGACGACAGTGACGTCCGCTACGGCGAGCCCGCGCTCCATGTCACCCACGGCGTGCCGGTCGCCCTCAACACCGGCTGCTGGCTGATCATGCAGGCCCTGCGGCACGCGGCGGACCCGGCCGTGGCGGACAGCCTGGCCCGCAGCGTCGCTCACGGCTTCACCGGTCAGGCCCTCGACCTGGCGACCCGGTCGGCGGACACCCGCGCCGAACTGCCGGCCGCCTCAGCCGAGATGCGGGTGCAATTCTGGGAGTCGGTCGCCGAGCGCAAGACCGGCACCCTGTTCCGGATGCCCCTGGACGCGGCCCTCGCGGGGCTGCGCGTCGGCCCGGAGGAGCAGGACGTCCTGGACGGGGCGATGCGCCGGCTCGGGCTGGCCAGCCAGCTGTTCAACGACCTGACGGACGTCGTGCCGGAGCTCGGCGGCGCCAACACCCACGAGGACTTCGACGGGCTCGGCAACCGGGTCTTCCTGGAACTGCTCGGCTCCGGGACGGCTCCGGAGGACCCGGACGGCCTCACGGGCGCTCGGCTCAAGGCGTACGTCCTTGGCCACCCTCGGCTGCGGGACACCCTCCTCGAACTCTCCGCCCGGGCCGTGGAGTTGAAGCGGTCGGCGAAGGAGGCCGTGCACGGTGTGTGCCGGTCGGCCGGCGCCGCGGCCTATTTCGACCTGACGATCGAGCGCAAGGGCCACCTCATCGACCGGCTGCACGAGACGGTGCGGCGGCAGGGCGGCGCGTGACCCGGCTCCTCGACCGGGCCCGGTCCCTCACGCGCGCGTGCCCTCCAGATATCTGAGAACGGCCAGTACCCGGCGATGTCCCGTCTCCGACGGCGGCAGGTCCAGCTTGGTGAAGATGTTGGCGACGTGTTTCTCCACGGCCCGTTCGGAGACCGTGAGCGCGGTCGCGATGGTGTGGTTCGTCCGGCCCTCGGCCATCAGCGCGAGCACCTCGCGCTCCCGGGGCGTGAGCGCGTCCAGGGCCGTGGCGCGCCGGCTCGCGCCGAAGAGCTGGGCGACGACCTCGGGATCCAGCGCGGTGCCGCCGGCCGCGACCCGCTCCAGCGCGGCCACGAACTCCCCGATGTCGACGACCCGTTCCTTCAGCAGGTACCCGAACCCGGCGGGCTCGGTGAGCAGCCGGGCGGCGTGCACGGTCTCGACGTACTGCGAGAAGAGCAGAACGCCCAGGCCGGGGTGCTCCCGCCGCAGCTGCAGGGCCGCCCGTACGCCCTCGTCGCTCTGGTCGGGCGGCAGCCTGATGTCGACGACGGCGACGTCCGGGGCGTGTTCGGCGACGGCGGCCAGGAGCGCCTCGGCGTCGGAGACGGCGGCGGCGACCTCGACGTCCCGCAGCTGGAGCAGTTGCACGATTCCCTCGCGCAGGATGGCGTTGTCCTCGGCGATGACGACGCGCATGCGGCTCCGATCGGCGGTCGGGGGCGGTCCGGGCGGGCGGGTCAGGCGCAGGGCAGCTCGACCGTGACCACCGTAGGCCCTCCCGCCGGGCTGTCGCAGGTGAGGGTGCCGTCGACCGTGCGCACCCGGGCCAGCAGCCCGGTGAGTCCGGAGCCCGCGCCGATCACCGCTGCGCCCCCGCCGTCGTCGGCGACGCGCAGGCGCAGCAGGCCGTCGTGGGCGGCGACGGTCACCGTGGCCGCGTCGGCGCCGCTGTGTTTGGTGGCGTTGGCGAGGAGTTCGGCGGCGCAGAAGTAGGCGATGGACTCGACGGCCGGGGTGGGGCGGGCGCGGATGTCGGTGGTGACGTCGACGCTCAGGGCGCAGTCGGCGGCGAGGGTGGCGAGGGCCGCGGGCAGGCCCTCGTCCAGGACGGGCGGGTGGATGCCTTTGACCAGGTGGCGCAGGTCGACGATGGCCTGGGTGGCGTTGCCGCGGGCGGTGTCGACCACGGCGAGGACGCGCTCGCCGTCGGCTCCTGCGGTGACCAGCTCACGGATCACGGTCAGATGCATGGCCAGGCCGACGAGCCGGGCCTGGGTGCCGTCGTGCAGGTCGCGTTCGATCCGGCGCAGGGTGGCGGCGGCGTCCTCGACGGCGTGCGCGCGGGTCTCCTCCAGGGCGCGGATCCGGCGGTCGGCGGCGCTCGGGCCGAGCAGCGCGGTCAGCAGGAGTCGGTGGGGTGTGAGGGCGTGGCGCAGGAGGCCGGGGGCGACGGCGAGCAGCAGCAGTCCGGCCGCGACCGGGATCAGCCAGCGCGGCCAGCTGTCGACCTGGTACCCGAAGAACTCCAGCGACACCCGCGACACCGAACCGTCGGGGTGGTGCAGGGTCCGGTAGTTCAGGTGCTTGAGCAGCGGGTGCAGGGTGAACAGGACGCCGTATACGTATCCGACGAAGATCGCCGCCAGCCCGAGCACCGCGGTGAACGGGGTCGCCAGCGCGCATCCGACGGCCCGCCAGCCGACCCGCTCGCCGAGCACCGCCCGCCGCCACCCGAGCACCCCTGCGCCGCTCGGCGGGGTCGGCTCCTCGATCTCCACGCCGAGCAGTCCGCGGGCCAGCCCCCGCTGCACCGTGCCCAGCGCCATCGCCCCCCGCACCGTCCCGGCGATCAGCCACAGCCCCAGCGTGGTCACGGACAGCGCCCCGCCCACCACCAGCCCGACCAGGACCAGTACGCAGCCGACCAGTGCCAGCGGGAAGGCGATCACCGCGTACAGCAGGGCGGCCAGGGCGCGGCGGCCGAAGGTGGCGGCGGCGAGGGAGCGCAGGCGATTCACAGCGGCCAACCTAGGCGAGGGCCGTACGGGCCCACCGGAGCTGGAGCCCGGTCAGGGTGCGCACGACCCAGGGCATGAGCAGCAGGAAGCCGAGCCCGCCCACGATCGCGTGGAACGCCCAGGCGCCGGGATACGTCGGTCCGCCCCACGCGTCGGCGGGGTCGCCGCCCGCCCGCAGGGGCCAGCCCAGGTTCATGGGCACGATCGACCAGCCGTACACCGTGACGACGGCGGTGACGAGGTTGAGCGGCAGCGCGACCAGCGCGTGCAGCAGCCCGGAGCGGGAGCCGCGGGCCGGAGCCGCGCCGAGCAGCGTCCGTGCCAGCCCCCGCTGCCAGCGCCCGGCCGGCAGGCCCGCGAGGCCGAGGGGGACACACACCACACCGATCGGAAGAGCGGTGACCGCATACGCGGTGCGCCGCCACGTCGCCGCGGTGAACGGCTCGCGCACGAGCCGCCAGACCCACACGGCGGCGACGTCCCGCTGCGCCGGTCCCGGGTCCGGCACCGGGATCTTCCGAATGAGGTCCATGACGCATCCCCCTGAGCGTGAGCTGCCGAAAGCCGATGTCTCAAGGGTCCCTTCGCCGCCGGTCGTATGCGATGGGGGCTGCACGGAGACCGGAGGTACGGTTCACCCCACCGCGCCGCCCGCGCATCCGGCCTCACAGCCCACCCCCACCGCGCCCGCCGAACCCTCACACCCACCCCCGGGCCTCGCTGAGGGCAGCGTTCCTCATGGGAAACAGACGTGATGCGGTCGGGAAACACCCGCACCGCACGCTCGACACCATGACCTCGAATACGCGTGTGGTGGTGATCGGCGCCGGCCTCGCGGGCGTACGGCTCGCCCGGCGGCTCGGCGAGCTGGGCACGCCCGTGACGCTCGTCGGCGACGAGGAGCACCGCCCGTACAACCGGGTGCTGCTCGCCGAGGTGCTGGCCGGGCGGTACAGCCCCGAGGTGATCGCCCTGCCGGCGCCCGCGGAGCTGACCCGGGGCCGGGTCACCGGCATCGACCGCGAGATGCGAGCCGTACATCTCGCGGACGGGTCGGCGATTCGCTTCGACACCCTCGTCCTGGCCACCGGCTCCAACGCGGTGCTGCCGCCGCTGCGCGGGCTGTTCACCCCGGACCATGAACTGCCGGAGGGCGTCCACGCCTTCCGCACCATGGACGACTGCCTGGGCCTGTCCAAGGCGGTACGGCCGGGTGCGCGGGCGGTCGTGATCGGCGGCGGGCTCCTCGGGGTCTCCGCGGCCCGCGCCCTGGCGCTGCGCGGCGCACAGGTCGTACTCGCCCAGCAGTCCGAGCGGCTGATGGAGCGTCAACTCGACCCGGCCGCCTCGAAGCTGGTCCGGCGCCATCTCGTCGACCTCGGCGTCGAGGTGCACACCGAGTGCCGGGTGCGTGACGTGCGCTCGGTGGGCGGTGCGGTCCGCTCGGTCGAGATGGCCGACGGATACGCGCTCGACGCGGACCTCGTGGTCATCGCCTGCGGGGTGCACCCGCGCGTCGGTCTCGCCCAGAACGCGGGCCTCGCCGTCCACAAGGGCATCCTCGTCGACGACGAACTGCGCACCTCCGACCCGCACATCCGGGCGATCGGCGACTGCGTCCAGCACGACGGCCAGGTGTACGGCCTCGCGTCCCCGGCGCTCGAACAGGCGGATGTTCTGGCCGAGTTGCTGGTGGGGGACGGCGACGCCCGTTACACCGGCACCCGGGCACTGACCCGGCTGACGCTGGCCGGTGAAGGCTTCTTCGACCTCGCCGCCTTCGGCGAGACGGAGCCGCGTCCCGGCGACGACGTCGTGCAGCTCGCCGACGCCACCCGCGGCACCTACCGCAAGGTCGTCGTCCGCGACGACCGCCTGGTCGGCGGGGTTCTCGTCGGCGAACTCGGCACCGTCGGCGCGCTCGCCCGCGCCTGGGAGGGAGCAGAGCCGCTCCCCGACGACGCCCCGCTGCTCCACCTGCTCACCAACGATGGAGGCTCCTGATGACCGCCACCCCGGAGGCCACGGAGGCCACCCCCACGATCGTGCTCGTCGGCCACGGCATGGTCGGCCAGCGCTTCCTGGAGGCGCTCGCCGAGCGCGGCCTGACCGCCACGCACCGCGTGGTCGTGCTGTGCGAGGAGCCGCGTCCGGCGTACGACCGCGTGGCGCTCACCTCGTACTTCTCGGGCAGGACCGCCGAGGACCTGTCCATGACGGACATGGAGTTCATCGCGACGCACGGCATCGAGCTGTACATCGGTGACCCGGCCGTCGCCGTGGACCGCGAGGCCCGCAAGGTCACGGCCAGGTCCGGCGAGGTCTTCGAGTACGACGTCCTCGTCCTCGCCACCGGCTCCTACCCCTTCGTGCCTCCCGTCCCGAACAAGGACGCCACCGGCTGCTTCGTCTACCGCACGATCGAGGACCTGCTCGCGATCGAGGAGTACGCGAGGACGAGGGCCACGACCGGTGCCGTGGTCGGCGGCGGTCTGCTGGGCCTGGAGGCGGCCGGGGCGCTGAAGGGCCTCGGCGTCGAGGCGCACATCGTGGAGTTCGCGCCGCGGCTGATGCCGGTGCAGGTCGACGACGGCGGCGGCGCGGCGCTGCTGCGCACCATCGAGGACATGGGCCTGAGCGTGCACACGGGTGTGGGCACGCAGGAGATCGTGACGGACGCCGAGGGCGCCGTCACCGGCATGAAGCTGTCCGACGGCTCCGAACTCGCCACCGACATGGTGGTGTTCAGCGCCGGTGTCCGCCCCCGCGACCAGCTGGCCCGCGACTGCGGTCTGACGGTCGGCGAGCGCGGCGGCATCACGGTCGACGAGCAGTGCCGTACGGTCGCCGACCCGCATGTGTTCGCGATCGGCGAGTGCGCGCTGGCGGCGGACGGCCGGGTGTACGGCCTGGTGGCCCCCGGATACGAGCAGGCGGAGACAGCGGCCGCGACGATCGCGTCCGACGAAGCCGCCTTCGTCGGCGCCGACTTGTCGACGAAGCTGAAGCTGCTCGGCGTGGATGTCGCCTCCTTCGGTGACGCGCACGGCACCACCGAGGACTGCCTGGACGTCGTGTACTCCGACTCCCGCGCGGGCCTGTACAAGAAGCTGGTCATCGGCCGCGACGGCACACTGCTCGGCGGCATCCTGGTCGGCGACGCGGAGGCGTACGGCACGCTGAAGGCGTTCACCGGCTCGGTCCCGCCGGTCTCGCCCGAGTCGCTGGTGCTGCCGGCCGGTGCCGGGGCGCCCGCCCAGATCGGGCCGGCCGCGCTGCCGGACGACGCGATCATCTGCTCCTGCAACAACGTCCGCAAGGGCACGATCCGCGGCGCCGTCACCGAGCACAACTGCACCACCGTGCCCGAGGTGAAGAAGTGCACCAAGGCCGGTACGACGTGCGGCAGTTGCGTCAAGGTCCTCGGCCAGCTGGTCACCGCCGAGCTGGAGGCCTCCGGCGTCGAGGTCGACAAAGGCCTGTGCGGCTGCTTCGCACAGACCCGCGAGGAGCTGTACGAGATCGTCCTCGCCCTGCGCGTCAACACCTACCAGGACCTGCTCGACCGCTACGGCCGCGACGGCGCCCGGGGCGGCGACGGCTGCGAGATCTGCAAGCCGGCGGTCGGCTCGATCATCGCCTCCCTCGCCCCGACGATCGGCGCGAGCGGCTATGTCCTGGACGGCGAGCAGGCTGCCCTGCAGGACAGCAACGACCACTTCCTCGCCAACATCCAGAAGAACGGCTCGTACTCGGTCGTCCCGCGGATCGCCGGTGGTGAGATCACCCCGGAGGGGCTGATCGTGATCGGCGAGATCGCCCGGGACTTCGGCCTCTACACGAAGATCACCGGCGGCCAGCGGATCGACATGTTCGGCGCGCGGGTGGAGCAACTCCCGCTGATCTGGGCCCGGTTGGTGGACGCGGGCTTCGAGTCCGGGCACGCGTACGGCAAGTCGCTGCGCACGGTGAAGTCCTGCGTAGGCCAGACCTGGTGCCGCTACGGCGTCCAGGACTCGGTCCGGATGGCAATCGACCTGGAGCTGCGCTACCGAGGGCTGCGCTCCCCGCACAAGCTGAAGTCGGCCGTGTCCGGCTGCCAGCGCGAGTGCGCGGAGGCCCAGTCGAAGGACTTCGGCGTGATCGCCACCGCGGGCGGCTGGAACCTCTACGTCGGCGGCAACGGCGGCGCGACCCCGCGCCACGCGGACCTCCTCGCGCAGGACCTGTCCGACGCCGAGCTGATCCGGCTGATCGACCGGTTCCTGATGTTCTACATCCGCACCGCGGACCGACTGGAGCGCACGAGCGTGTGGCTGGAGCGGATCCCCGGCGGCCTTGACCACGTGCGTGACGTGGTCGTCGAGGACTCCCTCGGCATCTGCGAGGAGCTGGAGTCCCTGATGGCGGCCCATGTCGCGAACTACCGCGACGAGTGGTCGGAGACCATCAACGACCCCGAGAAGCTGGCCCGCTTCGTCTCCTTCGTGAACGCCCCCGACACCCCCGACCCGGTCGTCGGCTTCGTCCCGGAGCGCGACCAGATCAAGCCCGACCTGCCGCTGCTGACCATCGGCCAACGCCCCCTGGAAGGAAGCGCCCAGCGATGACCCTGGCACCCGAGACGACCGACCTGAAGATCCAAGTACGGCTGGACGAAGACTGGTTGACGGTCTGCGACCTGACCCACCTGCTCCCCGGACGCGGTGTGGCGGCCCTGCTGCCGAACGGCGGCCAGGTGGCCCTGTTCCGCGACCGCGCAGGTCAGCTGTACGCCATCGACAACCGCGACCCGTTCGGTGGCGCGGCGGTCCTCTCGCGCGGCCTGACCGGCACCCACCAGGGCCGCCCGTTCGTGGCCTCGCCACTGCTGAAGCAGCGGTTCGACCTGGAGACCGGGCAGTGCCTGGACGACGAGGCGGTGCGGGTGGCGACGTACGAGGTGCGAAGCGCTTAACGACAACGCCCGTCGGCAGTAAGCACGAGCTGTACGTCAACGACTCGGCCCCAACGGACTGAGCTTGTTGACTCAGCCCGAATAGGGCTCCGTTTATGCTCCCGACTGCCCCCTACGACAGGGCGGTCACGGGTCACATCTACCGGTCCCGGCTATATTGCCGGGACCGGATCGGGCATGTTGACGAATACCCACGCCGAGCGTGCGCGGGTGCGCACGTTGACCCCGGCGACGACATCGGCCGGCCCAGCGAGGCCGCACCGACGACAGTGGAAGTGGTCCCGAGTGGGGCGGTTGCCGCGCTCGGTGTGGCCGCAGCGCGGGCAGCGCTGCGAGGTGTAGGCCGGGTCCACCTCGATGAACGGCACCCCGGCACGCCTCGCCTTGTAGGCGATGAACGCGCCAAGCTGGTGGAACGGCCACGAAGAGAGTCGTGCTCGCTGGTCGCGGGGAACCGTAACCCGTTCACGGATGCCCTGGAGTTCCTCCAGGGCGACACCGCGCTCGGTGCGTTGGGCGACAGCAACGACTTCCTTGGCCACCTTGTGGTTAACGTGGGTGGCGTGGCGGGCTTCCTTCCTCGCCCGCTTCCTGAGGAGCTGCTTGGCCGAGCGAGTCTGCCTGGCCTGGAGTTCGGCCCGCTTGCGGGCCTGCCAGCGCCGGTAGCGGCCCAGACGCCTGCCCTGGTGGTTGTCCCCATCACTGGTGGTGGCAAGGTTGACGACACCCCGGTCCACGCCAATGAAGTCCTTCGGCTTGAAGGCCTCGGGCTCGGGCACCTCGCAGGTGGCGATCAGAAACCACTTGCCGTCCCGGAACACCAGGTCGGATTCTCCTTGACGGTGCTCGGCAAGCTCCTTGAGCGCGTCTGGGGAGCAGGCGAAGCGGACGTTCCTGACCCTGCCGTCCAGAGTCCAGATGCTCACGGTCTGCGCGTCGTAGTTCCACGACAGACAGCGGTCGTCGTACGTGTGCGCGGCGTGCGGACGGAAGACAATCGGCTTGGACTCCGCCTTACGGCGCCGCTTGGACTTCTCCGACCCCAGGTTTCCGACCCGGATGTTCGCTCGCAGCGCCGTATAGGCATCGGCCACGCGCTTGATGATGTGCTGAGCGGCCTGCGCCCCGAAGCCCCGGGCTTTGAGTTCGCCGTAACACAGCTTCCGCAGCTCACGGACGCTTCCTTTGAGGCCGAAGTGCTCGAACGCCACCTCGGACGCCCAGTTGGCCGCATCGTTGATCGCGGGCAGGGTGCGTTCAAGTGCCGGTGCCTGCGCGGCATCCGGCATCAACTTGACCTGCCTCATGATCTTCACAAGCGTGATCATAGTTTCTATGTCTCTTGATAGGAGCCAAATCCAGATATCAACAGGGACCCTTGGCTTCGTCCACACCGAGCACGCGCGCTGAGGCTTCCACCCAAGTACGACGGGGCGCGATCGTGAACCTCTCCGCCCTGACGAGACTGAGCCCGACCGCGCCGAACGCGCGCAGGCCACCCTCACCTCGGACGACGCCACGTCGGTGGTGGGCACCGACCTGGTGGTGGGCAGCGGGGCCACGGCCTGAGCACAAGCCCGGCGCTCACACCTTCACGACGTCGTACGTCACCCCCGTCAGCCGCTCCGATTCCTCCCAATGCCGATCGCCCGCCCGGTCATCGAGGGTCCACGGCGCCCTCAAGACGGGGCGGGGGAGCCGCGCCAGTTGGCGAAGGACGGGCCCGTGAAGGAGTCGGGGCGGACGTCGGGGGCCCCGGCGGCACTCACCCCACCAACGGCGGCCGCTGCGCGTAGTCGTCGTACCCTCGGCTGTAGTCGTCGGACAGGGGCCGGGTGTCCAGGTAGAACCACTCGGCCCCGGGCCCCGGCAGCGGCGCCGGCTCGACGGCGTCCGTCGGCTCGGGTGCGGCGGCGACGGGTACCTCCGTCTTCGCCGGGCCCGGCATCAGCAGTTCCACCCGCAGCCCCGTCCCGCGCTGCTGCGCCGTGAACTCCTCCACCTGGCTGCGGCACGCGTGGTCCAGATGCGTCACGCCGGTCAGGTCCAGGCGGATGCGGGGCTTGCCCGAGGCCGCCGCGTTCTCCAGCGCCTCGATGACCTGGGGCAGCCGCAGGAACGTCGCGTTGCCGGCCATGACGACCTTCGCCGTGTCGTCCTCGACGTGCTGCCGGATCACCGTCTGCGACATACGCAGGGCGGCCAGGACGATCCCGGCCGCGAGGCCGATGAGGACGCCTTCCAGCAGTGCCGTCGCGACGATGACCAGGGTGGTCACCGTCATCACCACGCACTCGCCCCGGTCCTGGCGCCACATCTTCGGGAACTCCTCCGGCGCGAACAGCTTCCAGCCGCTGTGCACGAGGACGCCCGCGAGCACCGAGATCGGGATCAGCGCCAGGACCTGCGGCAGCAGCAGCGCGAAGGCCAGCAGCCACAGGCCGTGCAGGGTGCGGGAGATCCGGGTCTTCGCCCCCGCCTGGACGTTGGCCGAGCTGCGCGCCACGACCGCCGTGATCGGGAGGGCCCCGAGGATGCCCGCGATCGTGTTCCCGGCGCCCTGGGCGATGAGTTCGGTGTTGTAGCGGGTGCGCGGACCGCTGTGCATACGGTCCACGGCGGCCGCGGTGAACAGGCTCTCCGCGGAGGCGATGACCGTGAAGGTGAGGATGGACGTGATGACCGCCGCGTCCGCCAGCCCCGCGAACTCCCCCGCCCCCGGCACCCGCACCGACGCCAGCAGATTGCCGACCTGGAGCGTCTTCACGTCCACGCCGGGCAGCGCGGCGACCGCGACACCGACGCCGACCGCGACCAGCGCGGCCGGGATCCTCTTGGCCGGGCCCGGCACCTTCTTCCACACGAAGCTCAGCACGATCGTGGCGACGCCGAGCAGCGTCGCGATCATCGCCTGCGGGTTGGTGAGGATGTCGGCGAAGAGGCCCGGGATGCCCGCCATGTTCTCGATCGGCGTGCCGGGTGCCTTGGAATCGGCCATCGGATAGGCCTGACTGAACATCAGCGGCAGCCCGATACCGGCCAGCATCCCCTGGACCACGGCGAGGGAGATCGCCTGGAACAACCGGCCCAGGCGTACGACCCCGAGGACGATCTGGAGGATGCCCGAGAACAGGACGATCACGCCGAGCATCGCCAGGCCGTGCTCCAGCACGGTCTCCGCGACCAGCGCGGCGAGCCCTGCGGCCGGCCCGCTGACCTGGAGCGTGCTGCCCCGGACCGCGCCGACGACCAGGCCGCCGATCACCCCGGAGATGATCCCGAGCTCGGCGGGGACACCGGAGGCGACGGCCACGCCGATGCACAGGGGCAGGGCGACGAGGAACACGACGAGGGAGGCGGTGATCTCATTGGCGAGGTTGGGCGTGGAACCGGGCCTGGAGCCGGACTTGGAGCCCTTGTCCGCCGATGGCACCGCTGGCGCCGCGACACTCTGCGCCGCCGCCTTCTTCGTACGCCCCACCCCACGCCCCCGCGCATGCGCCCCGCTCATCCGGCATGCACCCGGAACCGGCCGTCGCCCTCCCGCTCGTGCACCTGCCCGGTGTCGACCTCGTAGTACCAGCCGTGCAGCCGCAGCCGTCCCCCGTCAAGCCGCTGCCGCACCACCGGGTAGGTCCGCAGGACGGCGAGCTGGTTGACGACGTTGCCCTGCGCCACGTCGGGCAGCGACGGGTCGTCGGAGGCGGAGTCGAGGACCGGCGCCAGTTCGGGGCGGGCCAGCTGGAGCCAGGCGTCCACACCGGGCAGCGCGGTCAGGTCGTCGCCGGACTTCAGCGCGCCCATCGCGCCGCAGTGTGAGTGACCGCACACGACGATGTCCTGAACCCCGAGCACCTCCAGTGCGTACTCGATGGTGGCGGCCTCCCCGGACGCGCCGGGACTGCCGTACGGCGGCACGATATTGCCCGCGTTGCGCAGCTCGAATATCTCGCCGGGCCGCGCGCCGGTAATCAGGGCGGGTATGACCCGCGAGTCTGAGCAGGTAATGAAGAGTGCCTCGGGATATTGCCCCTCGGCCAGTTTCCGGTATTCACCGCTCTCGAAATCGACCCTGCGACTGAACGAGCGGGCACGGTCCAGCAACGCCTTCAACGATGCCTCCTCAGCTGGGAGTTCGACCAGTTCACGGCAACCGTAGAGGTGGGCACACCAGAGGAAGGTTAAGTAAAGGCCAGTACGCGTCCAGGAATTGGACATTCTTTGTCGCAATGCCCCGCAAGCGCTTGTTTCTTGTAGCGTGTCGACGTCGGGGCAGAGAATGCAAATTCACCGAGAGACAGGACGCATGGGCATACGAGTGCTGCTCATCGAGGACGACGAGACGATCGCCGAACCCCTTGTCGAGGGACTGGGTCACTTCGGGCTGACGGTGGATCACGTGACGACCGGGGCGGAGGGGTTGAGAAGTGAGTACGGCGATGTCGTCCTGCTCGACCTCGGATTGCCGGACATGGACGGCATCGACGTGTGCCGGGGCATCCGGCAGGTCTCGGACGTGCCGGTCATCATCCTGAGTGCGCGGGGTGAGGAGGCCGACCGGGTGCTGGGCCTTGAGCTGGGGGCGGACGACTATCTCGCCAAGCCGTTCAGCATGCGGGAGCTGGTGGCACGGGTGCGCGCCGTGACCCGGCGCTCGCAGCGCACGGAGGCGGGGGCGCAGGCAGTGCGCGTGGAGACGCCGGTCGACCGCGGCCGTACGGAAGCGCTGGTGGAGCGGCTGCGCGCGGAGGCGGGCGCGCAACCGGCGCTCACCGCGCCGCCCACGCCCCCGTCGTACGAGGCCGCGCCGCCCGCGTCGTACGAGGACCCGGCGCCCCGACCGCCGTACGCACCCGGCCCCTTGGTCGTGGACCGCCGCACTCGTCAGGTCTGGGTGGGCGAGATCCCCGTCACTCTCACCCCCAAGGAGTTCGAGCTGCTGGCGCTGCTCACCGAGGATCCGGGGGCGGTGTACTCCCGGCAGCAGATCCTGGACCGGGTGTGGGACCCGCACTACGAGGGCCCGACCAAGACGCTGGACGTCCATGTCGCCTCGCTGCGGCGCAAGCTGGGAGCCGCGGAGTGGATCCAGACGCTGCGCGGGGTCGGCTTCCGGCTGGCAGTGCAGACCGAACCGGCCGGGCAGCAGGTGCCCTCGCCATGACCCGTCGGCTGCTGCTCAGCTACCTGAGCCTGGCCGCGCTCGTGCTGTTGTGCCTGGAGATCCCGCTGGGCTTCGTGTACTCGCGCAGCGAGCGGGAGCGGGTGGTGAACGCGGCGAAGGACGAGGCCGAGTCGGTCTCCGCGTACGCCTCGCTGTCGCTCAGCGCGGGCCGTGCCGAGCGGGACCTGCCCCGCCGGGTGGTGCACTGTGCCGAGCGGATCGGCGGGAAGGTGGTGATCGTGGACGCCGTGGGCACGCTGCTCGCCACCTCGCATCCGCGCGCCGCCGTCATGTCGTCCGACCTCGCCTCCCGCCCCGGTATCGCGGCCGCCCTGCACGGCACCGCCACGGTCGACGTGCGCACGTCGACCATCGGCGGGGTCGAGTACCTCTCGGTCGCCGCGCCGGTCCGGCACACCTCGGGGTTGCAGGGCGCCGTGTGGCTGACGCTGCCGACCCGGACGGTGCACGAACGCGTCCATCACGTCTGGCTGTTGCTGTGCCTCGGCGGGCTCGGGGTGCTGGCGGCGGTCGCCGTGGTGGGGTTCGCCATCGCCCGCTGGACCGGCCGGCCGATCCGCGAACTGGAGCGGGCCACCCATGAGTTGGCCGAGGGCGGGCGGGCCACGCCGGTGACGATGACGAAGGGCCCGCCGGAGGTGCGCCGGCTGGCCGCCGCGTTCAACCGTACGGCGGCCCGGCTCGCCCATCTCCTGTCCGCCCAGCGGGCGTTCGCGGGCGAGGCCTCGCACCAGCTGAAGACGCCGCTGGCGGCGCTGCGGCTGCGGCTGGAGAACCTGGAGCCGAACGTCACCGACCGCGGCCTCGGCAGCCTCACCGCCGCCGTCACCGAGACGGACCGGCTCTCCCGGATGGTCGAGGGGCTGCTGGCGATGGCCCGCCTGGAGGAGGACTCCGCGACGCCCGCCCCGGTCGACGTGGGCGCCGTCTGCGCGGAACGGCACCGGACATGGCTGCCGCTGTTCGAACAGCAGCGGGTCGCGCTGGTGCTGTTCGCGGGCAGCGTGGGGCCGGTCCTCGCGGTGCCGGGCGGGGTCGAGCAGATCCTGGACAACCTGCTGTCCAACGCCCTGCGCGCCTCGCCGCGCGACAGCACCGTGACGATGGAACTGAGGCTTTACGTCCCGGCCCGCCGCGCCCTGCGCGACGCCCGCCCCGCCTGGGTGGACCTGCACATCACCGACGAGGGCCCCGGCATGACCCCGGAGCAGCGCGCCCGCGCCTTCGACCGGTTCTGGCGGGCGCCCGGCGCCCCCAAGGGCGGCACGGGCCTGGGGCTGTCCCTGGTGCAGCGCCTCGCCCTCGCGAGCGGCGGCGAGGCGAGCCTGCACGCGGCGAGTTCGGGCGGCCTGGACGCGGTGATCCGGCTGCCGTCGGCGGAGCCCGCGCAGAGTGCCGGGGGCGGCCACCCGCTGGGCAGAGGCGGGCAGCGCCGCCGGGAAGCCCCGGCCCTCCCGGCATAGCGCCGCCGGAACGCCCTGGCCCTCCCGGCGCAGGGCCGCCGTGCCGGATCCGCGCGTACCGCACACCCGCTTCACAGCCTGTGCATAGGACGTCCACCCCGCACCCCTGGGGTCTTTAACCCCGCGCCCCTAGCGTCCGTCACCGCGCGACCCCGCCCCCGACCGGGGGCGGGTCGGTCACGGCACCCTTTGGAGCAGAAGTGGAACGTCGTACCTTCCTGCGTGCGACCGCCATCGGCGGCGCCGCCGTCTTCGGCGGAACCCTGTGGCGCGGCGCCGCCTACGCCGCGCCCGCCCAGCCCGGCGCGGGCCCGTACGGGGCGCTGGGCTCGCCCGACGCCAACGGCATCCGACTGCCGAGCGGCTTCACCAGCCGCGTCATCGCCCGTTCCGGCCAGACGGTCTCCGGAACGTCGTACAGCTGGCACAACGCCCCGGACGGCGGCGCCTGTTACGCCGACGGCTCCGGCTGGATCTACGTCTCCAACTCGGAGATCAACCCCTCCGGCGGCGCGAGCGCGGTGAAGTTCTCGTCGGCGGGCGCGATCACGGCCGCGTACCGCATCCTCTCCTCGACCCGGCAGAACTGCGCGGGCGGCAAGACCCCGTGGAACACCTGGCTGTCCTGCGAGGAGGTGTCCCTCGGCTACGTCTACGAGACCGACCCCTGGGGCACGAACGCGGCCGTGCGCCGCGCGGCGATGGGCCGCTTCAAGCACGAGGCGGCGGCCGCCGACCCGGTCCGCAAGGCGATCTACCTGACCGAGGACGAGACGAACGGCCGCTTCTACCGCTTCGTGCCGACGACCTGGGGCGACCTGTCCTCCGGCACCCTCCAGGTCATGGTCGCGGGCAGCGCGACGTCGGGCTCCTTCACCTGGGCGAACGTCCCCGACCCGGACGGCTCCCCCACCGCCACCCGCTCCCAGGTCTCCGGCTCGAAGTCCTTCAACGGCGGCGAGGGCTGCCACTACGCGAACGACACGGTCTGGTTCACCACCAAGGGCGACAACCGCGTCTGGCAGGTCAACCTCACCAACAACACCTACGAGTTGGCGTACGACGACTCCCTCGTCAACGGCACCGCCCCGCTCACCGGCGTCGACAACATCACCGGCTCCTCCTCCGGCGACCTGTTCGTCGCGGAGGACGGCGGCAACATGGAGATCTGCGTGATCACCCCGGACGACGTGGTCGCCTCGTTCCTGCGGATCGACGGCCAGTCGGGCTCGGAGATCACGGGCCCGGCGTTCTCCCCGGACGGCAGGCGTCTGTACTTCTCCAGCCAGCGGGGCACGAGCGGTAGTTCGTCCGGCGGCATCACGTACGAGGTGACGGGCCCCTTCCGCGCATAGCGGTCACAAAACAGCCACACGCCCTTCACACTCGGACGCGGAGCATTACGGTCATCCCCTCACGCAACACCAGTGGGGGGATGACATGACCAATCCGTACACCACACCACCCATGCCCGGGCAGCCCGTCCGCCCGGGCCCCAGGTGGGCCCGCAAACGCTACGTACTCCCGGCGCTGGGCCTGGCCTTCTTCGTGGGCTTCGGCGCGGGCGGCGCGTCCGGCGAGGACGCGAAGAACACCGAGGCAAAACCGACAGCGGCCTCACCCCAGCCCACGGTCACGATCACGACGACCACGACGGCACCGGCCGAGGAACCCGAACCGGCGCCGACAGTGACCGCCACGAAGACCATCAGGGCCACCACCACGGTCACGGCAGCACCGGCGGCGGACAGCGGCTCCGCCTCCGACGACGACTCGTCCGCCGGCGACGTCTACTACGCCAACTGCTCGGAGGCCCGCGCGGCCGGCGCCGCCCCCGTCCACCGAGGCGAACCGGGCTACGCCTCCCACCTCGACCGGGACAACGACGGGGTGGGCTGCGACAGCTGAGGGGCGTGAGTGACCGCCCGCCGCGGCGCCGGCCGCGGCGGACGGTCACTTCACCGGTCTGGGCTCACTTCACATCGACGAAGTCGGCCGAGCCGGTCGTGGCCACGGTGAGGCTCGTGCCCGCGAAGTCGTAGCGGTAGGCGCCGTCGGCCGTCGCCTGCACGGTGGTGGTGGCCCAGCCGTTGCGGTCGGTCTTGATCTTCTTCAGCGTGACGAAGGGGCCGCTCGTGCCCTTGCGGTACTGGAGCAGCACCTGGTGCCCGATGAGGGGCACGTTCGTGCGCGTCTCCCAGCCGGCGACGGTCATCCGGGCCTTGACCGTGAGGTCCTTGCCCTTCTTCACCGGCTGCGGGGTGGCGACGGTCTGGGACATGGACGTCTGGCGCTTGATGCGGGCGAAGTAGGCGCCGTCTCCACGGGTGACGTTGCCGGCCCCGTCGGTGGCCACGGGAGTGATGGTCCAGACACCGGCAAGGGCGTTGCTGCGGAGGTTGACGTTCGGGTCGGCGGTGACGAGGGTCTCGCAGTAGGAGGTGGTCTCGTTCAGCTTGTGGCAGTCGCTGGACCCGACCAGGACCCCGTCGGCATGCGCCCGGTCCGCCCCGTGCCACAGCTCGTACGACACGCTCTGGACGCCGGACGGGTCGGTGACCGTCGCGGAGACCGAGAAGACCCGCTTGCGCGCGGCCTCGACGCCCACGGTGTAGTCGCGGTCGTGGTTGACATCGATGTTCCAGAACCTCGTGCCCGAGTCCTCCTGATCGGCCCCGGAGGCCGGTACGGCGAGAGCGGCTACGGCCAGGACGGCGCTGAAGGCGGCGGCAGTGGCGGTGACGGCAGTGGTGCGTCTGCGCATGGTGTGGTTTCCCCCCACGTCTGTGAATCGAGTGGTGACTTCACCCGCAGCAGACAAGGGAGGAATCCAGGGGGTTGTGCACCCTGGCCGGCCCGACCCAGCTCTTAACCCAGCGGCCGCCCTGAGTTGGCGGAATCCCGGGTTGCCGGACACACGGGAGGGCGGCACCCCCGCACGGGTGCCGCCCTCCTTCGTGATCCGGAGCCGCCGCCCATCGGTCTTGAGGGTCGGGGACAGGCGGCGGCTCCGGGGTTCAGTGGCCGTACGGCCTAGCGGTGGTCGCTGCCCACCGACTGCGACGCCGCGCGGCCCGCCTCAAGGCGCGCCACCGGGATCCGGAACGGCGAGCAGGAGACGTAGTCGAGACCGACCTCGTGGAAGAAGTGCACCGACTCCGGGTCACCGCCGTGCTCGCCGCAGACGCCGAGCTTCAGGTCGGGGCGGGTTTCGCGGCCCGCCTTCACCGCCGACGCGACCAGCGAGCCCACGCCGTCCTTGTCGATCGTCTCGAAGGGGGAGACTCCGAAGATGCCCTTCTCCAGGTATGCCGTGAAGAAGCTGGCCTCCACGTCGTCCCGGCTGAAGCCCCACACCGTCTGGGTGAGGTCGTTCGTGCCGAAGGAGAAGAACTCCGCCGCCTCGGCGATCTGACCGGCGGTCAGCGCGGCACGCGGGAGTTCGATCATCGTGCCGATCGCCAGCTTGAGCTTCGTACCCGTCGCCGCCTCGACCTCCGCGATGACCTGGTCGGCCTCCTCGCGGACGATCTCCAGCTCCTGGACGGTGCCGACGAGCGGGATCATGATCTCGGCGCGCGGGTCGCCCTTGGCGTTCTTGCGCTCGGCCGCGGCCTCGGCGATCGCGCGGACCTGCATGGTGAACAGGCCGGGGATGACGAGTCCGAGGCGTACGCCGCGCAGGCCCAGCATCGGGTTCTGCTCGTGCAGGCGGTGCACCGCCTGGAGCAGCCGCAGCTCGTTCTCGTGCGGCTCCTGGCGGGACTCCGCCAGCGCCACTCGCACCGACAGCTCGGTGATGTCGGGCAGGAACTCGTGCAGCGGCGGGTCCAGCAGACGCACCGTGACCGGCAGGCCGTCCATCGCCGCGAACAGCTCGACGAAGTCCTTCTTCTGGAGCGGGAGCAGCGCCTGCAGGCTCTCCTCGCGCTCGTCCTCCGAGTCCGCCAGGATGAGGCGCTCGACCAGCTCACGGCGGTCGCCGAGGAACATGTGCTCGGTGCGGCACAGGCCGATGCCCTGGGCGCCGAAGCGACGGGCGCGCAGCGCGTCCTCGGCGTTGTCCGCGTTGGCGCGCACCCGCAGCCGCCGCTTGCGGTCGGCGAACGCCATGATCCGGTGCACGGCCTCGACCAGCTCGCCGGCATCGTGCGCTCCGGCGTGCATCCGGCCCTCGAAGTACTCCACGACGGGCGACGGGACCACCGGGACCTCGCCCAGGTAGACCTTGCCGCTGGAGCCGTCGATGGAGATGACGTCGCCTTCCTCGACGACGTGTCCGCCCGGGACCGTCATCCGGCGGCGCTTGGTGTCGACCTCGAGCTCCTCGGCGCCGCAGACACAGGTCTTGCCCATGCCGCGCGCGACGACGGCCGCGTGGGAGGTCTTGCCGCCACGGGAGGTCAGGATGCCCTCGGCGGCGATCATGCCGTCCAGGTCGTCGGGGTTGGTCTCCCGGCGGACCAGGATGACCTTCTCGCCCGAACGCGACCACTTCACCGCGGTGTACGAGTCGAAGACCGCCTTGCCGACCGCAGCACCCGGCGAGGCCGCGATGCCCCGGCCGACCTGCTCGACCTTCGCGTCGTCGTCGAACTTCGGGAACATCAGCTGGGCGAGCTGGGCGCCGTTGACGCGCTGGAGCGCCTCCGCCTCGTCGATGAGGCCCTGGTCCACGAGCTGCGTGGCGATGCGGAAGGCCGCGCCCGCCGTGCGCTTGCCGACCCGGGTCTGGAGCATCCACAGCTGACCGCGCTCGATGGTGAACTCGATGTCGCAGAGGTCCTTGTAGTGGTTCTCCAGCGTCTCCATGATCTGCATCAGCTGGTCGTACGACTTCTTGTCGATCGTCTCCAGCTCGGCGAGCGGCACGGTGTTGCGGATACCCGCGACCACGTCCTCGCCCTGCGCGTTCTGGAGGTAGTCGCCGTAGACGCCCTGGTGGCCGGAGGCGGGGTCACGGGTGAAGGCGACGCCCGTGCCCGAGTCGGGGCCCAGGTTGCCGAAGACCATGGAGCAGACGTTGACGGCCGTGCCCAGGTCGCCGGGGATGCGCTCCTGACGGCGGTACAGCTTGGCCCGGTCGGTGTTCCAGGAGTCGAAGACCGCGTGGATCGCGAGGTCCATCTGCTCGCGGGGCTCCTGCGGGAAGTCCCGGCCGGCCTCCTTCTTGACGATCTTCTTGAAGGCGGTGACCAGCTTCTTGAGGTCGGCGGCCTCCAGGTCGGTGTCGACCGTGACCTTCTTGGCCTCCTTGGCCTTCTCGAGGGCCTCCTCGAAGAGGTCGCCGTCGACGCCGAGGACCGTCTTGCCGAACATCTGGATGAGGCGGCGGTACGAGTCCCACGCGAACCGCTCGTCGCCGGCCTGCTCGGCGAGGCCCTTCACGGACTTGTCGGAGAGCCCGATGTTGAGGACCGTGTCCATCATTCCCGGCATGGAGAACTTGGCGCCGGACCGCACCGACACGAGCAGAGGGTTGTCGGCCTGGCCGAGCTTCTTGCCCATGCGGGACTCAAGAGAGTCGAGGTGCGCACTCACCTCGTCACGCAGTGCCGCGGGCTCCTCGCCGCTGTCGAGGTAGACCTTGCAGGCTTCCGTCGTGATCGTGAAGCCCGGGGGAACGGGAAGCCCCAGGTTGGTCATCTCCGCGAGGTTGGCGCCCTTGCCACCCAAGAGGTCCTTGAGGTCTTTGTTTCCCTCGGTGAAGTCGTAAACGAACTTCGCTACGTGGGGTTCTTTGTTTTCCGACACGGTCTCGACTCCCTCGAGGACGTGGTGGCTGCCCTGACGGCGAGGAACATACCCAGATCGAAGGCATCTGGGTACGTCTACTCACGCGTCATGCGCCTGTAACCACCCGTCCGCCAGTGGATCGAAAGTCAAGGCTTGGCAAGCCGTGACGGGCTGATGTTTTCACTTCTTGAACGCAAGAGCGTCCACAGGTGCGGTTTTCCGCTCACATGAGCAGCCTTACCGCACGTTTGAGTTCGATCGATGAACGATCAAGAGGTGGCACCCAGTGCCACCCCTTGGAGAAGTGCAGTCGCTCAAGATCTGCTCATCTGAGCGCAGCCCTTATCAAGGGTGGCGAGAATCACGCTGCCACAGCCGCCGGGATTTCACCATGCGGACGTCTGCGCGAAACCGAAACGCGGACGTCACACACCCAGCGCGAGCAGCCGCTCCTCCACCCGCTCGGGCGCGTAGAGATGCTCCACGACCAGCGCACCGGCCCCGATCAGCCCGGCCCGCTCCCCCAGCCGCGAGGTCACGACGTCCAGATGAGCGGTGGAGCGCGGCAGCGCCCGCTGATACAGCAACTCACGGACGCCGGTGAGGAAGGGTGTTCCGGCCAGATCTCCGGCGATCATCAGCACCCCGGGGTTGAGCAGCGTCACGACGGTCGCCAGCACATCCCCGACCTGCCGCCCGGCCTCCCGCGCCAGCGCCGCCGCCCCCGGGTGCCCGGCGGCCAGCAGGTCCCGCACATCCGAGCCGGAGGCCGCCGGGACCCCCTCCTCCGCCAGCCGCCGGGCCACGGCACGGCCGCTGGCGACGGCGGCGAGACAGCCGTACGAACCGCAGCGGCACTGCGCGTCGGCACCCACCCGGATGTGCCCGATGTCGCCGGCGCCGCCGTCGATGCCCCGGTACACCGAGCCGTCCACCACGACCCCGGCGCCGATTCCGGTGGACACCTTGACCAGGACGAAGGCTGAGCAGTCCGGGTATCCCGTGCGCTGTTCGCCGTACGCCATGAGGTTGGCGTCGTTGTCGACCAGGACCGGGACCGCCTCGGCCCCGGTCTCCTCGCCGAAGGCCCTCGCCAGTCGCCCTCTTATGTCGTAGCCGTCCCAGCCGGGCATGATCGGCGGCTGGACGACCCGGCCGGAGTCGCTGTCCACCGGCCCCGGCACCGCGAGCCCGATGCCGCACACCTCTCCGGCCCGCCGCCCGGCCTTCTCCAGCAGCTCGGCGAACCAGCGCGCCAGCTCGCCCAGCACCGCCTCCGGTCCGTCCCGGACGACCAGCGTGCCGCTGTGCTCGGCGAGGATCTCGCCGGACAGCGACAGCACGGCGGCACGCGCGTGCCGGGTCTCCAGGTCGGCGGCCAGCACCACGGCATGGGCGTCGTCGAACTCCAGCGTGATGGAAGGGCGCCCGCCCAGCGGGGAGTCCACGGGGCCGCCGGCACCCTCGCGCAGCCAGCCGGCCCTGAAGAGGCGGTCGAGGCGCTGGCCGACGGTGGCACGGGACAGTCCGGTCGCCTGCTGCAGTGCGCCGCGCGTGACGGCCCGTCCGCTCCGCACCAGTTCGAGCAGTTCCCCGGAACTCGCCTGACCCCGTGCGCTCATGCACACCCCCTTGTGTTTCTCAAGCTTGCATTACATATTGGGTTTTGCGTGTTAAATAGACGTAACTCTACGGTGGCGCCGACCGAACCGGTCGGCCGGACGTCTTTCGGGGAGCCCCGAGTGGATCGCACTGCCCAACTCACCGCCCGCCGCGCGGACCGTGACATTGCATACGATCCGCCGCCCGGCGCCGGTTCCCCGCACGTCAGGGCCGCCCGAGTGCTGGAGGCCAACTGGACCGGCACCTCGACGGTGCCCTCGCGCGGCCTGTATCCGCACCAGTGGTCCTGGGACTCGGCGTTCATCGCGATCGGCCTCAGGCACGTCTCGCCGTTACGGGCGCAGACCGAACTGGAGACGCTGCTCGACGCCCAGTGGGGTGACGGGCGCATCCCGCACATCGTCTTCAACCCCTCCGTGCCGCTCGACGCCTACTTCCCGAGCCCCGACTTCTGGCGCTCCTCCACCGCCGGGCGGGCCGCCGGCGCCCCGCGCACCGTACAGACCTCCGGCATCGTGCAGCCACCGGTGCACGCGCTGGCCGCCTGGCTGGTGCACCGCGCCGACCCCGGACTGTCCCGGGCGCGCGGCTTCCTCTCCCGGGTGTATCCCCGCCTGGCCGCCTGGCACCGCTATCTGCTGCACCGGCGTGACCTCGGCGGCGCCGGCCTCGCGTCGGTCGTGCACCCCTGGGAACAGGGCATGGACAACAGCCCCTGCTGGGACGCGCCGCTGCGCCGCGTCACGCCCGCCCCGACCCGCTCCTTCCGCCGCGCCGACCTGGACCACGGGGCGGCCGAGGACCGGCCGACGGATCTGGACTACGGACGGTATGTGCGGCTGGCGACGGACTACCGGGACGGTGAATACGCCGACGGCGCAGGAGACTTCGCGGTGGAGGACCCGGCGTTCAACGCCCTGCTCATCGCTTCCGAACACGCGCTGGCCAGGATCGCGACGGAGCTGGGGGCGCCGGGGACGGCCCGGCACGCCCGCGCCGAGCGGCTGACGACAGCGCTGATCGACCGGATGTGGGACCCCGCCGAGGAGATGTTCCTCTGCCGCGACGTGCGGGCGGGCGGGCTCATCCCGGAACGCGGCGTCACCGGCCTGATCCCGCTCCTGCTGCCCACGCTCCCGCGCGACATCACCACCGCCCTGGTCCGCACGGCACAGGGCCCGCACTTCGGCCTCGGCGACTCGACCCGCCTCGCCCCGTCGTACGACCTCCTGGGCGAGGCCTTCGACCCGCACCGCTACTGGCGCGGCCCGGCCTGGTTCAACACCAACTGGCTGCTGGAGCGCGGCCTGCGCACCCATGGCGAGCACAAGCGGGCCGACGCGCTGCGTGAGGCGGCGCTGGAGCTGGCCGTCGCCTCCGACTTCGCCGAGTACGTCGATCCGTACACCGGCGAGGCCTGCGGTGCCACGCGCTTCAGCTGGACGGCCGCGCTCACGCTCGATCTGCTGCACGACCTCAAGGAACCGATGGACTCCAAGGGAGGGATCCGGGGATGACGGACCGTCATCATCTGCTCGTGTTCGGGGGGACGTTCGCCGCCGTGGGCGACGCCGGCGACATCAGCGGCGTACGGGCCGCCGGCTCTCCGGAGGGCTTGTTCGTACGCGACGCCAGGCATCTGAGCCGCTGGCAGCTCACCGTGGACGGGGCGGTGCCGGAGACGCTCTCCCCCGTGGCCGACGGCGACACGGCACGCTGTGTGCTGGTCCCGCGCGGCGGACGCGACGAGCCTCCGGCGTACACGCTCTTCCGCGAACAGGCGGTGGGGGACGGCTCGTTCATCGACGCGATCCGGGTGACCAGCAACCGCCCGGTGCCGACGACGATCCGCCTCGCGCTGACCGCGGACGCCGACTTCACCGACCAGTTCGAGCTGCGCTCCGACCACCGCACCTACGCCAAGACCGGCGCGACGCGCACCCGCCAGGTGCTCGACCATGGCGTGGAGTTCACCTACCAGCGCGGCGAGTGGCGCTCGGTGACGTCCGTGACGGCCGAGCCCGTGCCCGACGCGGTGGAGCAGACAGGAACCGGCGCCCGCCGTCTGGTGTGGGCCCTGGACCTCGAACCGCACGGCACGGCGGAGCTGACCCTGCGGGTGATGGCCCGCCCGCACGGCGACAAACGGGCACTGCGCGTGCCCCGCTCGCCCGCGGCCCTGTCCGCCCAACTCCTCTCCCTGGAGGGCGAGTTCGTGGAGGGAGTGGCCTTCCCGACAGGCTGGCCCGAGCTCGCGGCGGCCTGTGCGCGCGGCCTGGCCGACCTCGCCACGCTCCAGGTCCCTGCGACGGGCCCCGACGGCGAGGAACTACGCGTACCGGCGGCGGGAGCCCCCTGGTTCCTGACGCTGCTGGGCCGCGACGCCCTGCTCACCTCGCTCTTCGCCCTCCCCTACCGCCCCCGGCTCGCCGCGGCCACCCTGCCCGCGCTGGCCGCGACGCAGGCGTCCGGCACGCGAGTCGACGCGGTCTCCCAGCCCGGCAAGATCGTGCACGAGGTACGGCACGGCGAGCTGGCGCACTTCGGGCAGGTGCCGTACGGCCGTTACTACGGCTCGGTGGACGCGACGCCGCTGTTCCTGGTCCTGCTCGGCGCGTACGTGGAACAGACCGGCGACACGCTCCTGGCGCACCGCCTCGAGCAGCACGCCCGCGCGGCGATCGGCTGGATGCTGGACCACGGCGGCCTCACCACCCGCGGCTACCTCGTCTACCGCGCCGACCAGGGCGGCCTGGCCAACCAGAACTGGAAGGACTCCCCCGGCGCCATCTGCTCGTCCGACGGCACCCGCCCGGCCGGGCCCGTGATGGCGGCGGGCGCCCAGGGCTACGCGTACGACGCCCTGCGCCGCACGGCGTGGCTGGCCCGCACGGTGTGGCACGACGCGACGTACGCGGCCCTGCTGGAACAGGCTGCGTCCGACCTGCGTGACCGTTTCCAGCGGGACTTCTGGATGCCGGAGCACTCCTTCCCGGCCCTGGCGCTGGACGGCGAGGGCCGCCAGGTGAACGCGCTGGCGTCGGACGCGGGACATCTGCTCTGGTCGGGGCTGCTGGACAAGGAGTACGGCGAGCTGGTGGGCCGGCGCCTGCTGGAACCGGACTTCTTCTCGGGCTGGGGTGTACGCACCCTGGCCTCCGGCCAACCGGCCTACCACCCCCTCTCCTACCACCGCGGCTCGGTCTGGCCGCACGACAACGCCCTGATCACCCTGGGCCTGGCCCGCTACGGCCTGCACGACGAGGCCCGCACGGTGGCCCATGCCCTGGTCGACGCGGCGACGACGACGGGCCACCGGCTGCCGGAGGTGCTGGCGGGCTACGGCCGCGACACCCACGCGGAGCCGGTGCCGTACCCGCACGCGTGCGAACGCGAGTCCCGCTCGGCGGCAGCACCGTTGGCGCTGCTGACGGCGGTTGGAGGGGCGTAGCTGTCCGGGGTGGTGCGCGATGTTCCCCGGCCTCGCCGTCGGCGGCCGCGGCTGTGTCCTCGGCTTCGCCTTCGGCCGGGTTGCTCCCACCAGCACCGCCCGTGCGGGTCTCGTCGTCGTCTGCGGGTGGCCCTTGTGGGGCGAATTCGCCGTCGGCGGGCCCGCCACGGGCCTGTTGGCCTGGCGTTTGCCGGGTGTTTGCCCAGCGCTGGGGCGGACTGGGTGAACAAAGCCCGAGGTGGGACCGTACGAGGGAATGGCGGGCCTACAGCCTCCCCAGCGTGGCCCGCCACACCACTCCAACAGGGGCCTCGCACGGAAGGACCTTCGGGTGCCTGTCTTCACGCGCCAACGTCAACTCCCGGACAAGAACGACGAGCCGGCGCCCGCCGATGGCGAGGAGACCCCACAGGGGCCACCCGCACCCGACGACGAGAGCGTCACGGGTGGTGCGGGTGGGAACGACCCGTCCGAAGGCGAAGCCGAGGACACAGCCGCGGCCGCCGACGGCGAGGACGCCCCACCGGGGCCACCCGCACCCGACGACGAGACCCGCACGGGCGGTGCGGGTGGGAACAACCCGGCCGAAGGCGAAGCCGAGGACGAGCCCGAGCGGCCGGCGCGCCGGTATCTCCGATGGGCCCTCACCCTCCTCGCCGTCGCCCTCATCCACGTCTGCCTGCAGATGCCGAACACCCTCGGCAACCTCAAGGCCACGGAGTTCGTCCGCCTCCCCGCCGAGGCAGTCATCGGCGCCGCCGTACTCCTCAGCCTCCCCCGCCGCCCCCGCCTGATCACCGCGGCCGTCTCCGGCGCCGCCCTCGGCGCGCTGACCATCCTCAGCCTCCTGGACATCGGCTTCAACGAGTACCTGGGCCGGCACTTCAACGTCGTCCTGGACTGGGAACTCCTCGACGACGCCCAGTCGTACATGAAGGACTCGATGGGCGACACCACCACGGTCCTCCTCACGATCGGCCTCATAGTCCTCGCCGTGGCCCTGATCGCCCTGGTCGCCCTCGCCACCGTCCGCGTCGCGAACGTCCTGGCCCGGCACAAGGCCGACGCGTCCAAGGGCGCCCTGATCGCCGGCACCGTCTGGATCACCTGCACGGCGTTCGGCCTCCAGATCGCCGGCGTGCCGATCGCCGCGGACCACACCGCCGGCGTCATCAAGGTCCACGTACGCCGGGCGATGGACACCCTGCACGACGAGGCGGAGTTCGCGAAGGACGCGAGGGCGGACACGTTCGGCAGCACACCGCCCGCCGAGCTGGTCCCCGACCTGCGCGGCAAGGACGTCATCTTCACCTTCATCGAGAGCTACGGCCGCAGCGCGATCGAGGACCCGGACATCGCCCCGGGCGTCACCAGCACGCTCGACACCAGCACCGAGGCCCTGGCGAAGGCCGGCTTCCACGCCAAGACCGGCTGGCTGACGTCGGCGACGTTCGGCGGCAACAGCTGGCTGGGCCACTCCACCACCCTGTCCGGCCTGTGGATCGACAACCAGCAGCGCTACCGCACCGTCATGGCCAGCGACCACCTCAGCCTCACCAGCGTCTTCAAGAAGACCGGCGAATGGGACACCGTCGGTGTGATGCCCGGCGTGCAGAAGGCGTGGCCGGAACAGAAGTACTACGGCCTGGACAAGCTCTACAACGCCTTCCAACTCGGCTACAAGGGACCGAAGTTCAGCTGGTCGACGATGCCCGACCAGTACGCCCTGGAGGCCTTCCAGCGCCAGGTCCACGGCAAGAAGCGCGACAAGCCCCTGATGTCGGAGATCATCCTGACGTCCAGCCACCAGCCCTGGGCGCCGATCCCCAAGATGGTCGACTGGGACGACCTGGGCGACGGCTCGGTCTTCAAGTCCATCCAGAAGGCGGGCACCAAGCCGGCGGACATCATCTCCGACTCCACCCGCTCCAAGGAGGAGTACGGCAAGTCCATCTCGTACTCCGTCACCAGCCTCACCCAGTGGCTGGAGCGCTACGGCACCGACGACACCGTCCTCGTCTTCCTGGGCGACCACCAGCCGATGTCCCGGGTCAGCGGCGTCAGGGCCAGCCGGGACGTCCCGATCTCGATCGTCGCCAAGGACCCGAAGATGCTGGAGAAGATCGCCGACTGGAACTGGGCGGACGGCCTGCAGCCCACCTCCACCACCCCCGTCTGGAAGATGGATTCCTTCCGGGACCGCTTCCTGACGGCGTACGGCTCGACCCCGAGGGCGTCGAAGTAGTCGAAGCAGCGGCCTCGGAACGGCCCCTCAGCCGCCGGAGGTGTCCAGCTCCGCTTCCTCGTCCACGCCCGCGCAGTCGTAGGGGTCCTTCAGCCAGCCGTCCGGCAGCACCACCCGGTTGTTGCCGGACGTACGGCCGCGGGGCCCGTCGGCGCCGGCGGGCCACGGCTGGTCGAGGTCCAGCTCGTCCAGCCCGCCCCGCAGCTCCTGCAGCGACGAGGTGATCGCGAGCCGCTTGCGCATCTCGGAGCCGACCGCGAAGCCCTTCAGGTACCAGGCGACGTGCTTGCGGAAGTCGATGACGCCGCGCGCCTCGTCCCCGATCCACTCGCCGAGCAGCGTGGCATGCCGGACCATGACGTCGGCGACCTCGCGCAGGGTCGGCCGCGCGATGTCTTCCGTACGTCCTTCGAAGACCGCGACCAGGTCCGAGAACAGCCACGGCCGCCCCAGGCACCCGCGCCCGACGACCACGCCGTCGCACCCGGTCTCCCGCACCATCCGCACCGCGTCCTCGGCCGACCAGATGTCGCCGTTGCCGAGCACGGGGATCTCCGGCACATGCTCCTTCAGCCGCGCGATGGCGTCCCAGTCGGCGGTGCCGCCGTAGTGCTGGGCGGCGGTGCGGCCGTGCAGCGCGATGGCCGTCACGCCCTCCTCGACGGCGATCCGGCCGGCGTCGAGGTAGGTGATGTGGTCGTCGTCGATGCCCTTGCGCATCTTCATCGTGACCGGCAGGTCCCCGGCCCCGCTCACGGCCTCCCGCAGGATCGCCCGCAGCAGGTTCCGCTTGAACGGCAGCGCGGAGCCGCCGCCCTTGCGTGTCACCTTCGGCACCGGGCACCCGAAGTTCAGGTCGATGTGATCGGCCAGGCCCTCCTCCGCGATCATGCGGACGGCCTTGCCGACGGTGGCCGGGTCGACGCCGTACAGCTGGATCGAGCGCGGCTTCTCGGTCGCGTCGAAGTGGATCAGCTGCATGGTCTTCTCGTTGCGCTCGACCAGCGCCCGGGTGGTGATCATCTCGCTGACGAACAGCCCCTTGCCGCCGCTGAACTCCCTGCACAGCGTGCGGAAGGGCGCGTTCGTGATCCCGGCCATCGGGGCCAGGACGACGGGCGGCTGGACGGTGTGCGGGCCGATCTGCAGGGGCGCGGCGGTCGTGGGCATCCCCCCATTCTCACGTACTGAACGGGGTGCGGCGAAATTCATTAGTTAGCCGTACTATTCAAGAATGCCGGAGCTCAGCCCCCGCCGCCGGATGCTGGTCCTCGCGATCTGCTGCATGAGCCTGCTGATCGTGAGCCTCGACACCACGGCCCTCAACGTCGCCCTGCCCGCGTTGCAGCGCGACCTCGGCGCCAGCACCTCGGGGCTGCAGTGGACGATCGACGCCTACACCCTCGTCCTGGCCTCCCTGCTGATGCTGGCCGGCTCCACGGCGGACCGGATCGGCCGCAAGCGCGTCTTCATGACCGGCCTGGTCCTGTTCACCATCGGCTCGGCGCTGTGCTCCGCCGCACCGACCCTCGACTCACTGATCGTCTTCCGCATGGTGCAGGCGGTGGGCGGTTCGATGCTCAACCCGGTCGCGATGTCGATCATCACCAACACCTTCACCGACCCGCGCGAACGCGCACGGGCGATCGGTGTGTGGGGTGGCGTGGTCGGCATCTCGATGGCCGCGGGGCCACTGGTCGGGGGCCTGCTCGTGGACGGCGTCGGCTGGCGCGCGATCTTCTGGGTCAACCTGCCCGTGGGCCTGGCCGCCCTCCTGCTCACCCTGCGCTTCGTCCCCGAGTCCCGCGCCCCCAAGGCCCGCCGCCTCGACCCGGTGGGCCAGGTCCTGGTGATCGCGCTGTTCGGCTCACTGACGTACGCGATCATCGAGGCGCCGAACGCCGGGCTCACGTCGGTCCTGCCGTTCGCGGCGATCGCGCTGACGGCTCTGCTCGCCCTCCTCTGGTACGAGCCGCGCCGCGCCGAGCCCCTGATCGACCTGCGGTTCTTCCGGTCGGCGCCGTTCAGCGGGGCGACGGTGATCGCGATCGGGGCCTTCGCGGGGCTGGGCGGGTTCCTGTTCCTGTCGACGCTGTACCTGCAGAACGTGCGCGGCCTCGACGCCCTGCACGCGGGCCTGTGGATGCTGCCGATGGCGCTGCCGATGTTCCTGTGCGCGCCGCTGTCGGGGCGGCTGGTGGGCAGTCGGGGGCCGCGGCTGCCGTTGCTGGTGGCGGGCGTCGCGATGACGACGAGCTGTGCCATGTTCGCCCTGTTCGAGGCGGAGACGTCCAATGTCACGCTGCTGCTCGGGTACGTGCTGTTCGGCATCGGCTTCGGGTTCGTGAACGCGCCGATCACCAACACGGCGGTGTCCGGGATGCCGCGGGCGCAGGCGGGTGTCGCGGCGGCCGTCGCGTCCACGAGCCGGCAGCTCGGGCAGACGCTGGGGGTGGCGGTGATCGGGGCGGTGCTGGCGGCCGGGGTGGGGGCGTCGTCGGACAAGGAGTCGTTCGTGTCCGCCGCGGGGCCGGGGTGGTGGATCATCACCGGGTGTGGGCTGCTGGTCCTTGTCGTGGGCGCGATGACGAGTGGGCCTTGGGCGCGACGCACTGCTGCGAGAACCGCTGAGCGGCTGGATGCGGGCGAGGTGCGGCAAGCCCTGAGGGTACGCGGTTGAGCGGCGCTCAAGTCGGCGTCTCGGTCCGGTGCTGAGATGGGGGCGTGGAGTTTCCCCTGTCGTCGGTGAAGTCAAAAAGGGCGATCACGGCAACTCCGATGGCCAGCAACGCCACCGTCGCGGCTCCGCCGGCGGAGACGGCCGCGAGACGGGACGCGCCGAGCGCGGCCACCGCCAGCCCGGAGGCGAACCCCAAGACGAGGGAGATCAGGACACAGAACGCGAAAGCGATGAGCCTCTTCTGATTGGCGCTCACCGTTGCTCCTTCTTCTGAAGGTGGCCGGTGAGCGCGCGACAGCCTCGACCAGCCACCTGCGCATGCAGATGACGTGTACTCCTCGCCCCGTGCCGCGCCACTGGGCGCGGTCCTCTCAAGGAGTTGGTCGAGTCCCGTCGCACCAGCCCTGTGCTTCAGTCCTCAAAACGGGCCACTGGCCCGGTGGAACTTTCGTGCTGTTGATGATCGCGTCTCACGCACTTGGCGAGAAACTCCCCCGGATCTCGTCCGGTTGGGCTGTGCACCGGACGAAGCAGGTCCTAGCACGGCCGTAGCGTTTCCCAGCCGCTCCTGCTGAACAGCAAAGTAGCACAGCGCCAAGTGCCGCAACACATGCGAAAGGCCCCTCAACTGCGGGCAGTTGAGGGGCCCTTGCCAGCCGCGGCAGCTCAGGCCACCGCCCGCTCGCGCGCAATCGCGTGCAGCTTCTCCAGGCGTTCCCTCGACTCCTCGTCCGCCGGCACGTACGTCACCATCCTTGGCCCCACGTCCGGGCTCAGCCACAGGTCGGTGTGGTCGACCAGGATGCGGCCCACGTGGCGGTTGAGGAACTCCTTGCGCTTGCTGCGGTGGGACACCACCTCGTGGCGCTCCCACACCTCGCGGAACTCGGGGGACTCGGTGCGCAGGCGCTTCAGGAGCATCTTCCAGGCGGGCTCGCCGAGATGGCCGGCCATCGCGGCGCGGAGGCGGGCGGCCATGAGGCGTTGGGTCTCCGCCAGGTGCACGATCGAGGACTGCCAGTCCGGGTTCGTGTACGACAGGATCATGCAGTTGCGGTCCTCGGGCGGCACCGCCTCCAGGTCGCACAGCAGCAGGCCGTAGGTGCGGTTGTGGGCGAGGATGTCGTACCGGCTGTTCTGCAGGCACGCCGGATACGGCTCCAGCTGCTCCAGTACGGCCCGCATCGCGGGCGTCACCGACGGGCAGGCCGTCGCGGGCGTGGGGTCCACCGCGCCGGCCAGCTGGAAGAGATGGGACCGCTCGCTGGGGTCCAGCAGCAGGGTGCGGGCGAGGGAGTCGAGGACCTGGACGGAGACCTGGATGTCGCGGGCCTGCTCCAGCCACGTGTACCAGGTGACCCCGACCGCGGCGAGCTGCGCGACCTCCTCGCGGCGCAGGCCGGGTGTGCGGCGCCGGCTGCCGCGGGGCAGGCCGACCTGCTCGGGGGCGATGTGCTCGCGGCGGTGGCGCAGGAAGGCGGCGAGTTCATGGCGCCGGATCGCCGACGCGGCCGTGCCGCGCGAGTCGTCTGCGGTCGCGATCGTCTCCTGGGCCATGGTCGTCATGCCTCCAGCCTGCCGCTGCCCGGACCCTGTTTCCAGGTGCTTCTTCTACCAGGATAAGGACACTCTGGTACCAGTCTCCGGATCGCCGCAGCCTGGTGAGCGTGACCGAAACCATCACTTCGCCCAAGGCCGCCGGGGCCACCGCGGCGTCCCCCTCCCTCGGCACCCTCGGCCTCTTCACGGTGCTGCTCGCGGCGGCACTCCCCCTCATCGACTTCTTCATCGTCAACGTGGCCCTGCCGACCATCGGCCACGACCTCGCGGCGAGCGAGGCCGTGCTCGAACTCGTCGTGGCGGGCTACGGGTTGGCGTACGCCGTGCTGCTCGTCCTCGGCGGGCGGCTCGGCGACCTGTTCGGCCGGCGGCGGCTCTTCCTCGGCGGCATGGCGGCCTTCGGACTGACCTCGCTGGCGTGCGGGCTCGCGCCCAGCGCGTGGACGCTCGTCGCGGCGCGGGTCGCGCAGGGCGCGGCGTCGGCGGCGATGCTGCCGCAGGTGCTCGCCACGATCCAGGCGGCCACCAGCGGCCCGCGCCGCGCGAAGGCCATGGGCCTGTACGGCGCGACGGCCGGCCTGTCGATGGTGGCCGGGCAGATCCTCGGCGGCGTCCTGGTCGCGGCGGACATCGCGGGCACCGGCTGGCGTTCGGTGTTCCTGGTGAACGTCCCCGTCGTCCTCGTCGGCCTGTTCCTGGCCGCCCGCGCGGTCCCCGAGACCCGCTCCCAGCACCCGGAACCGGTCGACGGCCCCGGCACGGTCCTGCTCGCCGTCTCGCTCCTCGCACTGCTGGCCCCGCTCACCGAGGGCCGGGCGGCGGGCTGGCCGCTGTGGACGTGGCTGTCGCTGGCGGCGTTCCCGTTCGTGGCGGCGGCGTTCTACGCGGTGGAGCGCAGGGCGGACCGCCGGGGCCGTACGCCGCTCGTACCGCCGAGCCTGTTCGCGCTCACGTCCCTGCGGCGGGGCCTGGTGATGATCGTGCCGTTCTCCATCGGCTTCAGCGGCTTCATGTTCGTGATCGCGGTGGCGTTGCAGCAGGGCGCGGGGCACGGCCCGGTCGAGGCGGGGCTGGCCCTGGTCCCGATGGCGGTGGCGTTCTTCTTCGTCTCGCTGGCCGGCGCGCGGCTGGTGGCCCGCTACGGCACCCGGGTCGTGACCGCCGGTGCGGCGATCCAGGGGGTGGGCGTGGCCCTGATAGCGCTGGCCGCCTGGCGCTCCTGGCCGGACCTCGGGTTCCTCGAACTGCTCCCCGGCGCGGCGATCGCCGGCGCGGGCCAGGCCCTCCAGCTGCCCGTCGTGTTCCGGATCGTGCTCTCGGAGGTGCCGACGGCCAGGGCGGGCGTGGGCAGCGGGGTGATGATCACGACCCAGCAGTCGGCGTTGGCGCTGGGGGTGGCGACCCTGGGCACGCTCTTCCTCTCCCTCGTCCCCGGGTCGGGCATGCGGGACGCCCTGGTGACGACGCTCCTGGTCCAGCTGGCCGGTGTGGCGCTGACGGGCCTGCTCAGCCTGCGTCTGCCGCGCACGATCACCTGATCGATTTGTGAGGGTGTGGCCACAGGTTGGTCAACTCGCCGGGGAAGAGTCCCTGTTGATGTTGGTCTTGCTGCACACTCCTTGCTGCGCGAGTGCGCGAACGCAGACTCGATGTCCTGGGACGCTGGAGGCGTCATGCTGGAGATCAACACGAGCAAGGTGAGCCGCTGGGACCACCACGGGCGCGAGCATGTCGTACGAGTACAGCGCAAAGGCGCGCAGCGCTCGATCAGATGCGACACCTGTGGCTGGCGCAAGAGCGCACAGTTCCTGCCCTGGCTGAAGGCGGAGGAGCACCTGGCGGAGGCCCACCAGGCGACGGTGGACCCGGCCGAGGCCGGGTCCGACGGATGAGCAGCGCTCAGCCGCCGGCCCGCAGCCCCCGGATCAGCAGATTCAGGAGCGCCTCGAAGTCGTCCTCCACGCCCGGCTGTTCCCACTCCCTGGCGTAGTGCGGGTCGTGGAAGCGGTCCGTCGCGCGGAAGACGGCGCCGGCGGCGGTGGCCGGGTCCTCGGCGGTGAAGGCGCCCGCGGCGGCGCCCGCGCGGACGATCTCGGTGAGCTGGCCGGTGAGTTCGGCGACGTGTTCGCCGACGACGGTCTCGACGGTCTCGGTGGTCAGCACGGTGTACGTGGCGAACAGCTCGGGGTCGTCGAACGCCTTGCGGCGCTTGGCTGCGAAGAGGGCCGCCAGCCACTCGCGCAACCGGGTCTCCGGGTCCAGATCCGGGGCGGCGACGATGGCCGCGAGCACCCCCGTCGTGCGGTCCAGCCACCTCTTGGTGACCGCCTCCCGCAGCGCCGCCTTCGTACGGAAGTGCCGGTAGACGCTGCCATGGCTGACGCCGAGCGCGCGGGCCACGTCGACCACGGTGGCCTTGGCCGGGCCATGGCGGCGCAGCACCTCCTCGGTGGCTTCGAGGATGCGCTC
This sequence comes from Streptomyces sp. NBC_01092, assembly GCF_045039535.1. Taxonomy (NCBI): domain Bacteria; kingdom Bacillati; phylum Actinomycetota; class Actinomycetes; order Kitasatosporales; family Streptomycetaceae; genus Streptomyces; species Streptomyces sp. NBC_01092. The sequence goes on from NZ_CP108659.1 coordinate 3,631,072, forward strand.
GGCGGTCAGGGTCTGGGGCGTCGACGGCATGCCCTAGACCGTACCTGGCAAAGGATCCGGCGCCGGGATCACTACTTGCTGCCCAGGTGGGCCATCTGCGGGGCCGGGTAGCGCTCGCCCGCCGCCGCGTCCGCCGGCACCGCCCGCTCGATCGCGGCGAGGTCGGCGGCGTCCAGCGTGACGTCCAGCGCGCCCAGCGACTCGGTGAGCCGCTCGCGGGTGCGGGCGCCGACGAGCGGCACGATGTCGTCGTTGTGCTGCGCGCCCCGTGAGAGCACCCAGGCGATGGCGATCTGGGCGACGGAGACGCCCTTCTGCTCGGCGATCTTCCGCAGTGCCTCGACCAGGTCGAGGTTGTGCCGGAGGTTCTCGCCCTGGAAGCGGGGCGAGTGGGCGCGGAAGTCGCCGGCGGCGAGCTGCCGGTCGCGGGTGAAGTGGCCGGAGATCAGCCCGCGGGACAGGACGCCGTACGCGGTGATGGAGATGCCCAGCTCACGGGTGGTCGGCAGGACCGACTCCTCGATGCCGCGGGAGATCAGGGAGTACTCGATCTGGAGGTCGGCGATCGGCGCGGTGGCGGCGGCCCGGCGGATCGTGTCGGCGCCGACCTCGCTGAGGCCCACATGGCGGACGTATCCCTTCTCGATCAGTTCCGAGATCGCGCCGACGGTCTCCTCGATCGGTACGTCGGGGTCGAGCCGGGCGATCCGGTAGACGTCGATGTGGTCGACGCCCAGGCGCTGGAGGGAGTAGGCGGCGAAGTTCTTCACGGCGGCCGGGCGGCCGTCGTAGCCGGCCCAGTCGCCGTCCGGGGAGCGCAGGGCGCCGAACTTCACGCTGACCTGGGCCTGTTCGCGCAGGGCGGAGGGCGCGGTGCGCAGGGCCTCGCCGATCAGCATCTCGTTGTGGCCCATGGCGTAGAAGTCGCCGGTGTCGAGCAGCGTCACGCCCGCTTCCAGGGCGGCGTGGACGGTGGCGATCGATTCGGTCCGGTCCGCGTCGCCGTACAGCGCGGACATGCCCATGCAGCCGAGGCCGAGGGCGGAGACCTGGGGGCCGGTGGTTCCGAGGGGGTGGGTTCGCATCGTCATGCCTCCACCATGCCCTAACAGCTGACAGATTTCAATATCTGTCAGTCCATACTTGTCAGCACAGTCCATACCTGTCAGCGCGGGTCACGGATTGGTCCAGACCTATTGACGAGAGGTCTGGACCACGAGCAGGCTGTCATGCCTACGACACCTCACCGCACCCCCCACCGGGAGGCCCCGTATGCTCCGCCGCGCCCTGCGCCTGGCCGCCGCCGCACTGGCGACCGCCTGTCTGACCCAGCTCCCCGCCGCCACCGCCGCCTCGGCCGCCCCCACGGCCGACACCTGCGCCGTGAAGTCGAAACCGTCCGGCAAGGTCCTCCAGGGCTACTGGGAGAACTGGGACGGCGCCGCCAACGGCGTCCACCCGCCCTTAGGCTGGACCCCGATCACCGACTCCCGTATGGCCGCGCACGGCTACAACGTGATCAACGCGGCGTTCCCGGTCATCCGCTCCGACGGCACGGCGCTGTGGGAGGACGGCATGGACAGCGGGGTGAAGGTGGCCACCCCCGCGGAGATGTGCGCGGCCAAGGCGTCCGGCCAGACGATCCTGCTCTCGATCGGCGGCGCGACGGCCGGCATCGACCTCAACTCGACGGCCGTCGCGGACAAGTTCGTCGCGACGATCGTCCCGATCCTGAAGCAGTACAACTTCGACGGCATCGACATCGACATCGAGACGGGCCTGACCGGCAGCGGCAACATCGCCCAGCTGTCCACGTCCCAGGCCAACCTGATCCGCATCATCGACGGGATCCTCGCGCAGATGCCGTCCAACTTCGGCCTGACGATGGCCCCCGAGACGGCGTACGTCACCGGCGGCAGCGTCGTCTACGGCTCGATCTGGGGCGCCTACCTCCCCGTCATCAAGAAGTACGCCGACAACGGCCGCCTGTGGTGGCTGAACATGCAGTACTACAACGGCAGCATGTACGGCTGTTCCGGCGACTCCTACTCCGCCGGCACCGTCGCGGGCTTCGTCGCGCAGACCGACTGCCTGAACAAGGGCCTGGTGGTGCAGGGAACGACCATCAAGGTGCCGTACGACAAGCAGGTGCCCGGCCTGCCCGCCCAGTCGGGTGCGGGCGGCGGCTACATGTCACCGTCCCTCGTCGCCGAGGCCTGGCGGCACTACGGCAGCTCGCTCAAGGGCCTGATGACCTGGTCGATCAACTGGGACGGCTCGAAGAACTGGACGTTCGGCGACAACGTCAGGTCGTTGCAGGGCCGTTGATCCCCTGGTCGCCGAGGTCCCGGACGTACTGGTCGAGCAGTGTCCCGTCCGCGCCGAACCGCTGCCCGCCGGGCGTGAACCCCGTCCGGCGGGCGACGGCGGCGGACGCCGTGTTGTCCGGCTCCACCTGGATCACGGCCTCCTTCCCGCCCGCACCGGCCGCGTACCGGCAGGCCAGGAGGACGGCGCGGGTGGCCAGGCCGCGCCCCCGCCACGTCGGGTACAGGCCGTAGGCGACATTGACCTGGCCGGAGGCCAGGCCCTCCGCCTCGAACCGCAGGTCGATCGTGCCGGCGAGCGTCTCGTCGACGCCCACGCGGATGCCGAAGGCGCGCAGCGAGCCGGCCTTGGCCCACTGGTCCTCGCAGTGTCGGAGGTAGGCCTCGACGCCCTCGCGCGTGCCGGGACCGCCGCTCAGCCGGCGGACCAACTCCTCGTCCTCCCCGGCGAGATGTACCTCGGCGTCGTCCGGGCACAGCGGGGACAGGGCGATCACCCCGTCGGACAGTCTCACGTCACGCATCCCCGTGCAGGGCGGCGAACAGTCCGTGCACGCGGGTGCCGTCCGGCAGTTGCCAGGCGCCGGCGACATGGCCGACGGCGCCCTCGGGGAGGAGCGGCGCATCCTGCGGGGCCGGCCGCAGGACGCGGTGCAGCCGCAGGGTCGTGCCGTCCGGTGCGGTCAGCCGGGTGCCGTCCTGCGAGTCCTCGACGACCGGGGCGGTGCCCTGCCCCACCGCAAGGCCCTGGCCTGCGTAGGAGCGGGTGACCTCGCGGTCGACGGTGTCGGTGACGCTCTGCGCCTGCGCCTCGGCCCGCCCCTCGACCAGGGCCCACAACCGGTCGGCCAGCACCGGGTCGTGGCAGCCGTCGTAGGCCCAGCGCCGGCCCAGCACCCCGTGCTCCATGGTCCCGACGAGGGCGTGCTCGGCGCCGTCGAGAGGGGCGCCGCGATAGGTCAGCGGCGTCAGGTAGCTCACCGTTTCGGGACCCGCGGAATCGGTGATCACCATGAACTCGATCCCGACCTCGCCCTTCGGGTCGTCCAGCCGGAAGCCACCGGCCTTGGCCAGAAGGGGTGCACCGGAGCCGCCGTACCACGGGCGGGAGGGCAGCCACGAGGTGAGCAGTTCGAGCTTCGTCGGCTTGAGGGTGGTGTGGTGGATGACGGCCATGCCGAAGGCTCTCACGCGAACCCGGCCCGCTGGTACGCTTTTTCGATCATGACGACGTACTTCCCCCTGCGCTAGCCGCTCCGCCGGCACGACGCGGCACACCCCGGCGCCGACGATGCGGGACGGACATCGACTGGATCGGCCACCGCGAGGTGGGCTTCCGGACGGACGACGACAAGCCCCTGCGGCCACGGACCGCCGACGATGTCTTCCTGCCGACCCACCGCCGCGGCGACATCGGCCCGCACAGGAGCGACCTGACCGCCCTGACCGAACTGGCCCATGCGGTCGACCTGGAAGGTCTGGCACGGGGCCGCCGGACGCACGGCGGCCCACCCGGCTTCGGCGACGGCATCGAGATCTCGGCGTCCTTCCTCGGCCGCAGGACGTACAACCGCTACGACATCGAGGACAACGTCGGCCGGGTGCTGGCCGAGCGTGCCGTACCACTCGCGCCGGCACGGCGCCGCGCCCCCGCCCGGCCACAGCGGATGGCGGCTGACCCTGGACGGCAGGCACGCCACCCTGCTGCTGCGCCTGGGGCGGCGTCCCGCGCACCGGCGCTCCTACAAGAACGCGACCATCCCGGGCACCCTGCCCCCACCGGTCGCCGCCGCCCTGGCCCAGGCGGCCGAACTGCGCCCGGGGCAACGGGTGCTGGACCGTGCTGCGGCGCGGGCACCCTGCTGATCGAGGCCCACCACACGGCGCCGGGCACCACCCTGCTCGGCTTCGACCTCGACCCGACGGCGAGAAGGGCCGCACGGCAGAACGCCGCCCCGCTGCCCATCACCGTCGAACACGGCGACGCCGGCGCCCTCCCCCTCCCCGACCGCAGCATCGACCGGGTCCTGTGCAACCCGCCCTGGGGAGAACAGGTCGGCGCGGGCGGCCGTCTCGCCGGGCACCCGGAGCGCTGGTGGCACGTACTCGCCCGCGTCCTGACCGACGAGGCGCGGTCGTGCTGCTCTCCGAGGCGGGCGGCCTGGGCCACGCCCTGGCGCTCGGCCTGTCCCCCGTGCACGTCCAGCGGCTCACCCTGTTCGGCAGCAGCCCGCTGCTGATCCACCTGGAACGCGTGCGCCGGACAGGGCCCTAGCGGGCGGTGACCGCCAGCTTCGCGCCCAGCGCCACGAAGGACCCGGCGAAGGTCCGCCGCAGCCACGTCATCACCCGGGGCCGGGAGGTGACGTGGCTGCGTACGGAGGCCGCGAGGACGCCGTACGCCGCGAAGACCACGAACGTCGCCGCCATGAACACCCCGCTGAGCGCGAGCATGCGCGGCATTGCGTCCGCCCGGCCCGGGTCCACGAACTGCGGGAGGAAGGCGAAGAAGAACATCGTCAGCTTCGGATTGAGCACATTGATCAGCACCCCGCGCACGATCACCCGCCCCGCGGAGAGGGACGCGCCGTCCTCCTCCACCACGAGGGCCTCCTTGTCCCTGATCGTCGCCCAGGCCATGTACAGCAGATAGGCGACACCGGCGAACTTCAGCACCTGGAACGCGGTCGCGCTCGCGTGCAGCAGCGCGGCGACGCCGGTGACGGTGGCCACCATGTGCGGCACGATCCCGAGCGTGCAGCCGAGTGCGGCCACCACACTCGCCCGCCGTCCACGGGAGAGTCCGGCGGCGAGGGTGTAGACGACACCGGTGCCCGGGGTGGCCACGACGACAAGGGTGGTGAGAAGGAAGGCGAGACTCATGCGGCCGAGCCTGCCGCGGCAGCCGCCTCCCCATACAGGGCCAATCGACGAACAGCCTGGCGGACCAATCGGCTCCGTTGGACACCCCCGCGCACCCCTCGGACAATGGGAATTGTCGGCGCGCAGTGACCCCGGCGGCGCCTGCCGCCGGCCGCGCGGTAGTTCTGCGCCGCCCGAGGAGGCGCGCCATGACCGTCCGTATCGCCACCTTCAACACCGAGAACCTCTTCCGCCGGCTCAAGGTCTTCGGGATGCAGGACCACAAGGAGCAGCAGGAAGTCCTGGAGCACTACGCCGAGTTGGTCTCCCTTCTGGAGAAGACGAACTACGAGCCCGACAAGGACCGGATCGCCGAGCTCATCAAGAAGCACGGGATCTACGACGGCGACAAGGACAGCACCCGGCAGTTCGTCATCAACGAGACCCGCGGCCAGCACACGCTGTTCACTTCACGGCGGGTGCAGAACGACATCGCCATCACCCTCAAGGCGAAGGGCCGCGCCGACTGGACGGGCTGGGTGGACCTCGTCCGCGACAACCTCGACTGGACCGCCGTGCACAACACCGGCCGGGTCGTGGCGGAGGTCGACGCCGACATCCTGCTCACCGTCGAGGTCGAGGACCGGCTCACCCTGGAGCGCTTCAACACCCAGGTCCTGGGCGAGTCCCTGGGCAGGCGGCCGTACCCCTACAGCATGCTGATCGACGGCAACGACCCCCGAGGCATCGACATCGGGATCCTCAGCCGCCACCCGATCACGACCATCCGCTCCCACGTCTTCGACACCAACCCGGAACGCGCCGACAAGCGCCTCTTCAGCCGCGACTGCCCCGAGTTCGAGATCGAACTGGACGACACGAACCTCGTGGTCCTGGGCAACCATCTGAAGAGCAAGGCCGACGACAACCCGTTCCTTCGCCTGACCCAGGCGAGGCGCGTCGCGGAGATCTACCGGGCCGCGCTGGAGCGCTCCCCGCACGTCATCGTCGCCGGGGACCTGAACGACTTCCCCGACAGTGAACCGATCGCGGTGCTGCGGGACACCGGTCTGCGCGACGTGATGGACCACCCCGCCTATCACGGGAAGTTGCACGGCACTCACGGGCAGTGCAAGGGCGAACAGGACAAGCTCGACTACCTCATGCTGCCGCCGTCCTTGTGGAAGGAAGTGCAGCACGTCGGCCTCGAAACCCGGGGGATCTCCGCCAAGGGCATCGATCACTTCGACACGGTGAAGACGAGGGCGGACGCGGCCTCCGACCACGCCGCCCTCTACGCCGATCTGGAACTGTGAGCGCGCGGTCAGCCCTGCCGCAGCGGTAGCGCCACGTCCACCACCTGCCGCCCCTTCGGGAAGCCCCCGGTGACCGTCGCCCTGCCGGTGAGCAGGTTGACGCGCAGGACACGCGAACCGGTCACCGCGTAGCCGGAGTTGGTGCCGGCGGCCGGCGAGCTGTAGATGTCGAAGCCCGAGTCGGGCGGCAGGTCCACGCCCGTCTTCCCGGTCGGGGCAAGGTTGCCCGCGTTGGCCGGGGACTGGACGGAGACCTGGTCCTGGACGGTGTCGAGGTCGAAGAGCGTCGTGGCCGTCGTCGTGTCGAGGTCGTTGTTCGTGTACGCGGCCGCCGTCACCCCCGTCGCTGTCGCCCCGGTCGTCGCGGGCGGCACCGGCGGGTTGGTGAGGGTGCCGTCGACGGCCGTGGTGCCCGCTGCCGGGGCGCCCGCCGGGTCGTCGAGGTTGTGGCGCAGGTTCTGGCCGGTGTCGCTGATGACGCGCAGCCGGTTGGCGGCCGGGTTGAAGTCGACGCCGAAGGACCGGCCCTGGAGGGCGACGCTCAGCTGCGAGACCTTGGTGGCCTTGGCGCCGATCTCCCGGATCGTGTAGACGCCGCCCTTGTCGCCGACGCCGTACAGCTTGTTGTTCTGCACCCGGTAGTCGATGCCGACGAGCCTGCTGTCGCCCTGGAGCCCGCTCACCCTGCCCAGCGGAAGGACGACACCGGGCCGCTCGACACGGAAGCGGACGAGCCGCTGGTCGCCGGTCAGGCCGACGCCGACGAGCCGGTCACCCGACGCCTGCGGCAGCCCGCCCCCGGCTCCACCCTTCGCCTCGACACCGGCGGCCGAGTCGCCGTGCCGGTCGCCGTCGCTCGCGGCCACGTAGCCGACCGACCCGATCGCCAGAGCGAGTACGGCCGCCCCGATCACTGCTTGCTTGCGCATGATGCCCCCGGATGAGGTTCCGCGCCCCGCCCGCTGCGGGCCGCGCACGCCCTCTCCTTCGGAGCGGATCGCCGTACGGACGGCAAAAACCCCGATTCCGTTACGTCTGTTACGTCCGTAACGGAATCGGGGTTTTTCAGCGGGTCCCTCAGGCGCCGACGAGGCGGCTCGCCAGGTAGCCCTCGATCTGGTCGAGGGAGATACGCTCCTGCTTCATCGAGTCGCGCTCACGCACCGTCACGGCGTTGTCCTCGAGCGTGTCGAAGTCGACCGTCACGCAGTACGGCGTGCCGATCTCGTCCTGGCGGCGGTAGCGGCGGCCGATGGCGCCGGCGTCGTCGAACTCGATGTTCCAGTTCTGCCGCAGCGCCTGGGCGAGGCCCTTGGCCTTCGGGGAGAGCTCCGGGTTCCGGGACAGCGGCAGCACGGCCACCTTCACCGGCGCCAGGCGGTGGTCCAGACGCAGAACGGTCCGCTTCTCCATCTTGCCCTTGGCGTTCGGCGCCTCGTCCTCGACATAGGCGTCGAGCAGGAACGCCAGCATCGCGCGGCCGACACCGGCCGCGGGCTCGATGACGTACGGCGTCCAGCGCTCGGAGGCCTCCTGGTCGTAGTAGGCGAGGTCCTGGCCGGAGGCCTTGGAGTGGGCGTTCAGGTCGTAGTCGGTGCGGTTGGCGACACCCTCCAGCTCGCCCCACTCGTTGCCGCCGAACTGGAAGCGGTACTCGATGTCAGCGGTGCGCTTGGAGTAGTGGGAGAGCTTCTCCTTCGGGTGGTCGTACCACCGCATGTTCTCCTCGCGCAGGCCCAGGCCGGTGTACCAGTTCCAGCGCTGCTCCATCCAGTACTCCTGCCACTTCTCGTCCTCGCCCGGCTTGACGAAGAACTCCATCTCCATCTGCTCGAACTCGCGGGTGCGGAAGATGAAGTTGCCGGGCGTGATCTCGTTGCGGAAGGACTTGCCCATCTGCGCGATGCCGAACGGCGGCTTGCGGCGCGAGGTGGTCTGCACGAGGGAGAAGTTGGTGAAGATGCCCTGGGCGGTCTCGGGGCGCAGGTAGGCGATGGAGCCGGAGTCCTGCGTCGGGCCGAGGTGGGTGGAGAGCAGACCCGAGAACTGCTTCGGCTCGGTGAACTGGCCCTTGTTGCCGCAGTTCGGGCAGTTCACATCCGCGAGGCCGTTCTCCGGGAGGTGGCCCTTCTTCGCCTCGTAGGCCTCCTCCAGGTGGTCCGCGCGGAACCGCTTGTGGCAGGAGGTGCACTCGGTCAGCGGGTCCGTGAAAGTGGCGACATGGCCGGAGGCGACCCAGACCTCGGGGGCCAGGATCACGGACGAGTCGATACCGACGACGTCCTCGCGCGACGTCACCATGTAACGCCACCACTGGCGCTTGAGGTTCTCCTTGAGCTCGACACCCAGCGGCCCGTAGTCCCAGGCGGCGCGCTGACCGCCGTAGATCTCACTGCAGGGGAATACGAAGCCACGGCGCTTGCTCAGGCTGACGATGGTGTCGATCTTGTCGGCGGCCACGGTGCTCTCTTCATTACGACGACGGGCGACGAAGCGAGGCGCTTCACAGCGAATGCTCCAGGGTACCGGCGGGCACTCCCCCTCAATCAAATCGGTAGCCCTCTGTGGACAGCTGCTCACGCTTGTTGACAACCGTTTCCAACTTCGCTGAAAATGACTGTCATGAACGTACGACGACCTCACATATCCGGGATCGCCCTCGCGGCCGTCACCGCAGTCGGCATCGGCACCCTCTCCGCCTGCTCCTCGGACAGCGCGGCCGCGGGCAACACGGAGAAGTTCGACGTCGTCGCGTCGTTCTACCCGATGGCCTTCCTCGCCGAGCAGATAGGCGGCGACCATGTGAAGGTCACCAGCCTGACCGAGCCCGGCCAGGAGCCGCACGACCTGGAGATCAGCGCCCAGCAGCGGGCACAGCTCGAAGAGTCCGACGCGGCGCTCTACCTCAAGGGTCTGCAGCCGTCCGTCGACGAGGCCATCGCGCAGGCGGGTCTCAAGACGAAGATCGACGCCGCCACGCTGACCAAGCTGGAGGACCACGGCGACGTCGAGCACGAGCACGCGGGCGAGGAGGCCCACACCGAGGAGGGGCACTCCGAAGAGGAGGAGCACGCCCTCGACCCGCACGTCTGGCTCGACCCGGTGAAGTACGCCGAGATCGCCAAGGGCGTCGCCGGCGCCTTCGAGAAGGCGGACCCGGACCATGCGGCCGACTACAAGAAGAACGCCGACGCGCTGGTCAAGAAGCTCGACGGCCTCAACACGCAGTTCGCGGACGGCCTGAGGAACACCAAGAGCAAGGTCTTCTTCACCAACCACGCCGCCTTCGGCTACCTCGCCGAGCGCTACGGCCTGACCCAGGAGGCCATCTCCGGCCTCGACCCGGAGAGCGAGCCCAGCCCGGCCCGGATCAAGGAGCTCCAGGAAGAGGCCAAGGCCGACGGCGTGACCACTGTCTTCTACGAGACACTGGTGTCCGACAAGACCGCGAAGACCCTCGCCGACGACGCGGGCCTGAAGACGGACGTGCTCGACCCGCTCGAAGGCATCACCGACAAGTCCGAGGGCGACGACTACATCGCGGTCATGGAGGCCAACCTCACGGCCCTGAAGACGGCTCTGGGAGCCAAATGATCGACCCCATGGAGGACGGCATGACCGAGCCCGTCATATCGCTGCGCGGCGTCCGCGCCGAGCTGGGCTCGCGCCCCGTCCTGCGCGGCATCGACCTCACCGTGCACCGCGGTGAGGTCGTCGCCCTGCTCGGCGCCAACGGCTCGGGCAAGTCGACGGCCGTGCGCGGTGTCATCGGCCAGGTGCCGGTCAGCGCCGGCGAGATCGAGCTGTTCGGCGCCCCGCGGGCCCGGTTCCGCGACTGGGCGCGGGTGGGCTACGTCCCGCAGCGCACGACGGCCGCCGGCGGGGTGCCCGCCACGGTCGGCGAGGTCGTCTCCTCGGGCCGCCTCTCCCGCACCCGCTTCGGCGTCTTCCGCAAGGCCGACCACACGGCCGTCCGGCACGCCCTGGAGCTGGTCGGCATGGCGGACCGCGTGAAGGACTCGGTCAACGCCCTCTCCGGCGGCCAGCACCAGCGCGTTCTCATAGCCCGCGCCCTGGCCTCCGAGCCCGAGCTGCTGATCATGGACGAGCCGATGGCAGGCGTTGACCTGGCCAGCCAGGAAGTGCTCGCGCACACGCTCAGGGAGCAGGTCGCGGGCGGTGCGACGGTCCTGCTCGTGCTGCACGAACTGGGCCCCCTGGAGCCCTTGATCGATCGGGCGGTCGTCCTGCGCGACGGCTGTGTCATGCACGACGGGCCGCCTCCGAAGGCGCTCGGCCAGCACGCGCTGCCCGGCCACGACCACGTACACCCGCACGCGGCTCACGACGCCGAACCGATCCGGACGGGACTGCTGAGCTGATGGACTTCCTGAACTACGACTTCATGCAGCGGGCGCTGCTCGCCGCAGTCCTGGTCGGCATCACCGCCCCCGCCGTCGGCATCTACCTCGTCCAGCGCCGCCAGGCCCTGATGGGCGACGGAATCGGCCATGTCGCGATGACGGGTGTCGGCCTGGGCTTCCTCCTCTCCTGGTCGCCGGTGTGGATGGCGACGCTGGTGTCGGTCCTCGGCGCGATCGCCATGGAACTGATCCGCTGGTACGGCAGGATGCGCGGCGACCTCGCCCTCGCGATGCTCTTCTACGGCGGCATGGCCGGCGGTGTGATGTTGATCAACCTCGCGCCGGGCGGCTCGAACGCCAACCTGACCTCGTACCTCTTCGGCTCCCTGTCCACGGTGAGCGAGTCGGACGTGACGGCGATCATCCTGCTCGCGGCCTTCGTGGTCCTGGTCACCCTCGGCCTGCGCCGCCAGTTGTTCGCGGTCAGCCAGGACGAGGAGTTCGCGAGGGTCACCGGCCTTCCGGTGCGCGCCCTGAACCTGCTGACGGCGATCACCGCGGCGGTGACGGTGACGGTCGCGATGCGGGTGGTCGGCCTGCTGCTGGTGAGCGCGCTGATGGTGGTGCCGGTGGCGGCGGCGCAGCAGCTGACGCGCAGCTTCGCGGCGACGTTCGCCATCGCCGTCGCGATCGGCGTCACCGTGACGATCGGCGGCACCGTCACTTCGTACTACCAGGACGTCCCGCCCGGCGCGACGATCGTGCTGCTGACCATCGGCGCGTTCATCGCGCTCACCGCGCTGGCGACCCCGCTGGCCCGGCGCAGGGCCCGTGCCCTGGCGGCGGCGCAGCCTTCCGGCGACCCGGCGGAGTGCGCGATTCCGGCCAGCAGGGAGAGCGACGGGAAGGTGAGCGTCTGACCGCGCTCTGCCCGGGCTGGCACAATGGCCCGGCAAGGCGCAGACGTGAGGAGGCAAACCGGTGACGACCGCTGGACCGCCCGTAAAGGGCCGCGCGACTCGGCAGCGGGCCGCCGTGGCGGCGGCCCTTGACGAGGTCGACGAGTTCCGCAGCGCGCAGGAACTGCACGACATGCTCAAGCACAAGGGCGACTCGGTCGGACTGACCACGGTCTACCGCACCCTCCAGAACCTCGCCGACGCCGGCGAGGTCGACGTCCTGCGCACCTCCGACGGCGAGTCGGTGTACCGCCGCTGCTCGACCGGCGAGCACCACCACCACCTGGTCTGCCGCGTCTGCGGCAAGGCGGTCGAGGTCGAGGGCCCGGCCGTGGAGAAGTGGGCGGACGCGATCGCCGTCGAGCACGGCTATGTGAACGTGGCGCACACGGTGGAGATCTTCGGTACGTGCGCGGAGTGCGCGGCCGCCAACAGCTGACCATTTCCAGCCAGTTGACCAAAACATGGCCCTCTAGTGATCTTTTCGTGATCATGCGTTCATATGATCATTACGGCTTCTGCGACCACAGGAGCCACATAGATCACAGGGGAGAACAACTTGAGACTGGGACGTATGGCGGGTGTGGCCGCTACGAGCGCCGCGCTCGTGATGGCTGTCGCGAACTCTGCGGCGGCGGCCGACCTCAGCATGCACACGGGGGACGCCTGGGGGAACGTGCCTGGCGTCGACTGGAGCGGCGTCGGGCACTTCAACAAGTACGGCGACGTTGTCACGATCAAGGACAACGACGCCGACGGCCGTGGTGTCACGATGAACGTGTACGTCGGCAGCCCGAGCGGCAACCCGCGCTACTCCTTCACCGTCGGCGGCGAGGGCAACAGCGCCACCAAGAGGGCCAGCAATGGCGGCGTGTACGACCTGCCGGAGGGCAAGACGATCGGCTTCAAGTTCTGCCGCGCCCCCGATGGCGAGTGCAAGGACTACACGATCGTCAACAACGCGTGATGTCCGCCTGAGCAGAACCGCGAACGGCCCCGCTCCACTTCGGTGGAGCGGGGCCGTTCCCGTGTGTCCAGGGGGTCAGCCCTCCTCGGGGCGGCCCTCCATCGCCAGCAGCTCCTCGTTCGGGATCGCGCCCCCGAACCGCCGGTCGCGCGAGGCGAACTCCACGCAGGCCCGCCACAGGTCGCGCCGGTCGAAGTCCGGCCACAGCACGTCCTGGAAGACCATCTCGGCGTAAGCGCTCTGCCAGAGAAGGTAGTTGGAGGTGCGCTGCTCACCGCTCGGGCGCAGGAACAGGTCCACGTCCGGCATGTCCGGGTAGTACAGGTACTTCGCGAAGGTCTTCTCGTTGACCTTCGACGGGTCCAGCCGGCCGGCCTTCACGTCCTGGGCCAGCGCCTGCGCGGCGTCCGCGATCTCGGCCCGGCCGCCGTAGTTCATGCAGAAGTACAGCGTCAGCTTGTCGTTGTCCTTGGTCTGCTCCTGGGAGATCTCCAGCTCCCTGGCGACCGACTTCCACAGCTTCGGCATCCGCCCGACCCACCGCACCCGGATCCCCAGATCGTCGAGCTGATCGCGGGTCTTGCGGATGAAGTCGCGGTTGAAGTTCATCAGGAAGCGCACCTCGTCCGGCGAGCGCTTCCAGTTCTCGGTGGAGAAGGCGTACAGCGAGATCGCGCCGACGCCCATCTCGACCCCGCCCTGGAGCACGTCCAGCACCCGCTCGGCGCCGACCTTGTGCCCCTCGGTGCGCGGCAGCCCGCGCTCCTTCGCCCAGCGGCCGTTCCCGTCCATGACGATCGCCACATGCTTCGGGATCAGCTCACCCGGGAGCTTCGGCGCACGGGCCCCGGACGGATGCGGCTCCGGCGCCTTGTACTCCCGACGCTGCCGCCCCAGGATCCCGCGTACGACCATGTGCTTCTCGTCTCCCTTACTTTTCCACGTATCGAAGCGAACGCAGTCCGCGTTCCAGGTGCCAGTGCAGATAGGCAGAGACCAGACCGCTGCCCTCCCGGACGTGCCGCGGCTCGCAGGCGTCCGCCGTCTCCCAGTCTCCCGTAAGCAGCGCACCGAGCAGTTCCAGGGTCTGCGGCGACGGTACGACGCTACCGGGCACCCGGCAGTCGACACAGACCGAGCCTCCGGAGGCGACCGAGAAGAAGCGGTTCGGTCCGGGCATGCCGCATTTCGCACAGTCGCTGAAGGTCGGGGCGTAGCCGTTGACGGCGAGCGAGCGCAGCAGGAAGGCGTCGAGCACGAGGTTCGGCGCGTGCTCGCCGCGCGAGAGCGTCCGCAGGGCCCCGACCAGCAGCAGATACTGCTGCACCGCCGGCTCGCCCTCGTGGTCGGTGAACCGCTCGGCGGTCTCCAGCATGACGGTCCCGGCGGTGTAGCGGGCGTAGTCCGTCACGATCCCGCCGCCGTACGGAGCGATGGTCTCGCTCTGCGTGCACAGCGGCAGCCCGCGCCCGATCAGCTCGCTGCCCCGCGCGAAGAACTGCACGTCGACATGGGAGAACGGTTCGAGACGGGCACCGAACTTGGACTTCGTACGCCGCACACCCCGCGCCACGGCCCGCACCCGCCCGTGCCCACGAGTGAGCAGCGTGATGATCCGGTCCGCTTCCCCGAGCTTCTGGGTGCGCAGCACGATGCCGTCGTCGCGGAACAGACTCATGGGTTCATTCTCGCGTACGGCGGCAGTCAGCGGGTGCGGTCGGGGTGGCTGATCGCGTCCCAGGGGGCTTGATTCCACGGGCTGGAGCGGTTCGCCGGGTCCAGCAGGGCCCGCAGATGCTCGTCGGCGACCGCCTGTGACGCCGGCAGATCGGAGTCCCCCGCGTCCCGCAGCCCCGCCCGCCACACGTGCCGGCCGAGCAGATAGTGATCGGCGTACTCCTGCCACGAGGTGTACTGCCTCACCACCGTCGGCACGATGTTCTTCAGCGCGGTCCAGGCGTCGCCCTCGCCGATCAGGCCGCAGGCGAAGCCCCGGCGGGTGATGTCGACGTACAGCGCGGCATCCCAGGCGAGCGGAGACATGCCCGTCTGCCGGTACGCCCGCGCCCGGTAACCGCTGCGGGCCAGGTCGTCGAGCCGACCGACCAGCTGCTCACGCGAGGTGATCTCCCACTGGTCGGCCAACCAGCGCCGGGCACTGTCGTCGTCGATCCGCACATACGGGTACAGCGTCGTCCGCGAGGCGCCCTTGTCCCGGCTCACCGGCGCGCTCAGCGACACCATCCACAGCTGGTGCGTGGTGAGCGGCACAGGGTAGCGGCGGGCCGCCTTCGCACCACGCCTTCTCCATTTCCACAAGGCCATGCCGCCGCACCCTATGCGCACGCACCTACGTCAAGGAACCTCACCCCTGCTGCGTGCGTTCGCGTACGACGTCGCGGCGCGCAGCCGCTCGGCGGGCGTCGCGCCCCGAACCGACGCCGGCTCGACGTCCCACTCCTTGCCTCCCCCATACGGCCTCAGCTGCACATACGGCCCCTCATGTCCCATCACGATGCCGATCCGACCCGAACGAGTGTCGACCACATACGCCCCGATAGGCGGCCTCAACGCAGCACCGCCGCGAGGCGCTGCGCGATCTCGACGGAACAACGGCCCAATTCGACGAGCGGGCACGGGGCCTCACGCGCAAGACTCGCCGGATCGATCCGGAGTGTCGGAAGCGTAATTCCTGCCTTCTCCAGTGCCGCCCGCAATTCCTTCACTGCTGCCTCCGCTTCTTCGACGCAGCGCGCCGAGTGTCGTGCCGTCACCTTGCTCCCCTGGAATTCGGGTTTCACGCTTTCCAACTCCATGGTGACCTGCGACACCTAGACTCGGCAGGAGTCTGTGCCCTACAAGTGCAGGGCAGTACAAGGGGGTTGGCCATGGCCAACGGTTCGCGTCAGGCGGCGTGGGAGTTCTTCGGGGCGGAACTGAAGCGGCGGAGGGAGAACGCCGGGATCACTCAGGTCGAGTTGGGTTCCCGGGTATTTGTCTCCGGTGGATACATCGGCCAGTTCGAACAGGCAATTCGAAAGCCGCAACTTGATGTCGCCCAGCGGATTGATGAGTCCCTGCAAACCGACGGTATTTTCGAGCGGCTTTGGCGAAAGCTCATCAAGGAGCAGCCGTATACGGAGTACTTCGCGCATGCGGCAGAGCTTGAGCGGATGGCGACGGAGATCTGCGAGTACGCGCCGATGGTGGTCCCGGGGCTTCTCCAGACGCCGGAGTACGCACGAGCGGTCTTCGTGGCGAGCAATCCGCTCGCCGCCGATGAGTACATTGAGGAGTTGCTCAGGGGACGCATGGCCCGGACTCGGCTCCTCAAGGACGCTACACGGCCCGTGTATTGGGCGATCCTGCACGAGGCGGCCCTACGCATCCCGGTCGGCAACCCGGCGGTCATGGCGCATCAGCTGGACCACATCGCGGCGCTGATGCAGGAGCGCAAGGTGCTGGTACAGGTGCTGCCGTTCGCGGCCGGGGCGCACCCGTGGATGGGCAAGATGGTGAAGCTCATGGAGTTCGAGGACACGCCACCAACCGTCTATACAGAGGGGGTGCGTTCGGCGAATCTGCTGGACGACCCGGCAGTAGTGAGGCACGTCCAAGCGTCCTACGATCTCATCAGGGCCGCCGCGTTGTCGCCGGAGGCGTCCCTGGCCCTGATTGAGTCGGCAGTGGAGGACCACAGACGATGCGCGAATACAACCTGAGCACCGCCCGCTGGCACAAGAGCAGCTACAGCACCGGCGACGGTGGGGAAGACTGCGTCGAGGTCGCCTCTGGCCTCCCCGGCGTAGTCCCCGTCCGAGACTCCAAGCTCGCCTCGGACAGCCCCGTACTCCTCGTCCCCGCCTACGCCTGGGACGGGTTCCTCACGTCTCTGCGGTGACCCGCGGAGCCGTCTGCTGACGCTCCCCCTCCGCCCATAGGTCGGCGAACTGGGTGATGTGGTCCTCGATGTGGTCCGGGTCGGTGCTCAGCAACGTGCTGTCCGGGTTGTTCTCCTGGTCCGGCTTGGTCTCGTGGCAGAGTTCGCCGTCGAAGACGATGAAGTCGCTCACCCTGGGGTTCGACTCCATCAGCGACCGCACCGCGATCCGCGCGTCGATGCCACGCCGGCGATGGTCCTCACACAGCGCTCTGAGCTCCGGCGTGACCTCGTCCTCGGTCCGCACGATGAACAGGCGCCGGATCTCCACGCCGCGCCGCTTGATCGCCTTCTCCTGCGCGGCGAGGTACCGGTCGGCGGGCCCACTGCTCCAGAACTCGCGGTCCACCGAGGTGCTGGTGGCGTCGAGGGTCATCTTGACGCAGTCGGTGATGTCGATCAGCCACTCGTGGTTCTCGCCGGGACAGTCCGCGCTGCCGCTGCCGAGCCCCTCCATCATCTTGGCGAGGCGGCCCAGCTCCTTCTCCGCGAAGGCCTGCACGATGTCGCCGCCCTGCTCACGGACCTTGGTGTAGCCGAGGACCAGCCGGGTCACCTCGTCGGAGCGCAGGACCGAACCGTCGACCTGGCTGAACAGCGTCGTCGCGGCGAGGATCTCGTTGAAGCGGGTGTCGACCTTCTCGAACCGCTCGCCGAAGTCGATGAGGAACTGCACGATCAGTGCCGCGCTGCCGATGACGATGGACGCCACCCACTGCCAGATGTTGCCGTCGTCCTCGTTGAGAATGCTGGTCAGCAGGAAGGCGCCGCCCGCCGCTGTGGCCGTGATCAGGATCCGCCAGAACATCCTGGGCATGCGCTGTTCCTGACGTGGTGCTACTTGTCCGTTACTTCCCGCTCCTAACGATGATGCTCCACTCATCTCTCATCCCCCGTCGGGTATCTCGTTCGGTACCGCTCCTCAGCGTGTGCTCAGTGCCTGGTGCGGTGTCGCGACGGCCTGGAGGGCCAGTCGGTCTCGGATGCGCCGGCTCAGGTTCTTCCACTGGCGGGAGAAGCCCGGTTTCTCTTCCAGCACGTCCCACAGGTGACCCAGCGCGGGGTCCACGTGTGCGCGCGGCATCCACAGATGCAGCAGATGGACGACGACCGGATGCAGCGTCTCGACCACGGAAGGCCCGTCCGTCGCGCCGAGCCTGCTGTTGTCAAGCATGTGCTGAACAGTCGTCAAAAGCCAGTCGTGCAGGGCGAGATCTTCGCAAATGCCCGCCGCGGATGCCGCCGGGATGTGCTCCGGCAGCCGTAGCTCCATGGTCCGCAGCCCGCCCTCGGCCACCGTGAAGCTCACCAGGGACGCCCGCTCGCCGTCGGAGGTGCGGTACGCGACCCAACGCATCCTCGTGGGGCTGGACTTGAAGGGCACCCGGCGGTCCAGCAGCGGGTGGCGGCGGAGCTGGGCCAGCAGGCCCTCGGAGATCATGCCGAGGTCGAGCTCGCCGCGCCGGGCGCCTTGCAACACCCCCTCGGCCGTGGCCTGTTGGGGCAGCTTGCCGAAGGGCTCGACGAAGCCGGGCCTGACGAGGTACTGACCCCAGGTGCGGCGGGTGTCGGGGCCGACGGCCGGGACGCTGAAGTACGCCGTCGACTGCAGCAGCCGGCCCTCGGTCAGCGCCGCGCGGGCGGCGACCGTACCGACGGCCCGGACCTTGGAGCCGTTGGCCGCCGGAAGCCGGCAGTCCACGCCGGTCAGGACCTCGGGGGAAAGGACGTACAGGGAAGGCCGCTCGGAGACCCGGACGTGTTCGTCGGCGCGCAGCCTGAGCAGTTGGACGGCGGCCCGGCTGTCCAGCGCCTGATGGGACGGCAGCAGACAGGTGCGCACCTCGCCACAGGCGAGGACCGAACGCGCGGGTTGTCCGAAGGCCGCCGTCATCTCAGGTCCCCTCAGCCTCGGAGGAGTCGCCGGGCTCCTCGTAGAAGACGTAGGTGGCGCGCTGCGCGACCGCCGCGGGAACCGGCATCCCCTCGCCGGCGGACCGCTCGGCGACCTGCTGGAGCGCGCCGGCGTCGACGTCTATCTGGTCCAGGATGAGCCGTACGGCGTCCTCGACGGCGAGGAAGCGATTCGGCACCAGGCTGCAGGTGCGGTACGCGCTGAAGGCCGCCTTGGTGTCGGTGAGCCTGATCAGCGGCGACAGCCGGTCCCAGTCGTGCGGGAACTCCCCGCCCTCCCAGTCCTTCGGCAGCAGCACGGGCTGGCCGAGGTGCCGTAACAGGCCCAGCCGGGCGAGCTGCCATACGGCGGCCAGGAACGGGCAGGACCACAGCCGCCGCCCGTCCTTCTCGGACCACAGCTCGACGTCCATGAAGATGGAGTGGTTGCGGGCCGCGGTCTCCTGGGCCGGTTCCCAGCCCTTGACCTCGCCGAGCGCGCTGCGGGACGTCGAGGGCGTGCGCTGGCCGTTGGCGAGCCAGCCGGTCTGGCTGACGGACGGGCGCGAGCCGTAGCTGCCCGGCGGCGGCGACTCGACGAGGCGGTGCATGACGGACTCGGCGAGTTCGACCCGGTCGGCGACCGCGCAGGCCGACTCGCGGGCCAGGTAGTCGATGACGACGCCCGCCTTCTCGGCCTCTTTGAGCACCATCGGGATCAGCTCGGCCGGTGTGGAGAAGCGGGTGAAGTAGTCGTCGATCAGGAAGCAGGTGCTGATCCGCGGCCGCTTGCTGCGCCGGGCCGCGGAGGCCCGTACGGCGTCCACCCAGATCCGCACCTCGGCGAAGTGCTCCGCCAGCCGCTTGGGGCCCGCCTCGAAGTCCTCCATGTAGAGGTGGCCCAGCTCCAGCGAGAGATGGGCCAGCGGGACGGACTCGGTGCGCCGCTGCGCGGTGGTCTCCTGGAACACGGCCTCACTCACGCCTGCTCCCAGTACTTGTCGTCGGTCAGGCGTCCGGCGAGCTGACTCAGGGCCTGCCAGGTCTCCTGGTTGGCGATCTGGCTGTCGAGCACGTCCTCGTCGGTGATGAGCTGTTCACGCCACTGGAGGACCGGTTCGAGCGGCACCGAGCCGAGGACCTGGCTGTAGCCGATGCCGTGCGTGGAGGAGAGCTGCTTGAGGTCGCCGTCGGTCTTGCGCATCCATGCCGACTGGGTGGGCGAGACCTGCGACCACAGCGGCGACTCGGGGTCGGGTACGGCGGCCCGCACGAAGCGGATCGCGTTGCGCAGCTCGTCCTCGCCATGGCCGCGCTCGACACCGCCGGCGACGATGCCGCGCTTGCCGAAGACCAGGCTCGCGGCGGCCGCCACATGCTGGCGGGTCCAGCGGTGGAAGACCAGCCAGCGGGCCGTGACCTCGCTCATCTCGGACGTCGCGGTGGCCTCCAGGGCCATGTCGACGGCGTAGGAGCGGCCGGCGCTGAGGTCGACGATGACCAGGTCGAACTCGTAGTACAGCGTCATCAGCAGGTCGACGCAGCGGCGCAGGTTGTCGTCGCTGGTGGCGAACTCGCCGCCGCTGACGTCACCCGGCATCAGGACCAGACGTCCGCTGCCCGGCGGCGGGAACCGCAGCACCTGGTGCTCCGTCTCGGCCCACACGTCGATCCGGGCCGGTTCGCTGACCTCTCCTATGAGGTAGGCGTGCAGTCCGCGGTCCTCGGTGGCCTGGCGGGCGTCGCCCACGTCGAAGACGGCCGCCGCGGTGGGCGAGCCGAAGTCGAAGTCCAGGTAACAGACGTCGTCCCCGGCCATCGCGCGGTGGTAGGCGAGGTTGGCGCTCGTGACGGAGCGGCCCGTGCCTCCTTTGTCGGAGGCGGCGAAGAGCAGCACGGTTCACACTCCCCGGTCCGCGGCCTCGCGGGCACGGGCGAGCGAGTCGAGCTGCCCCAGCACGTCGAGCGTCAACGCGTAGGCCGTACCCGGCTGTTCGTCCACCAGGCTGCGGGCGCGGCGCAACTTGACCTCGATGTTCCTGAGCTGCATCCCGTGCCGGCCGGCGTCCGAGGGCGCGGGTTCCATCTGTTCGTTGCCCAGCAGATGGGCGGACTCACTGAGCAACGCCCTTGCGAGCTCGGTGAGTTCGAGGCTGCGGATCGGGGGCTGGCGGTACATGTCGTGCGCCTGGACCATCACCTCGGTGACCCGCTCGGTGATGCTCCACGACACCGGTACGCGCCGTTTGTGGATCTCCGCCTCGGGATAGGCGGCATGGACGTTGTCCCACAGGCCGGCGCCCTCGCCGTCGCGGATACGGCGGCGCCACATGTGGTCGAAGATGTCCTCGGCGAGCCGGAGCAGCCGGTCGTGCGAACCGAGGTTGCGCGACAGCGTGCACAGCTGGACGGTCCGCTTCAGCAGCTGGGCGGAGAAGTCGGTCATGGCCCAGGTCATGGGCGGTCCGAGCCGCTCGCTGCCCTGCAACGGCAGGGCGACGCCCATGTTGTGCAACTCGTGGACCATCGGGTCGTCGCGGGTCATACGGCTGGTGATACGGCCGCGCTCGGCGAGCCGCTCCATGACGCCGACGGTGCGGGTGAGGTCGTCGTCGGTGGCCCGGCGGCGCATCAGGTCGTGCACGAGGATGGCCGCGACGGACAGGGAGAAGTACTCGGACTCCAGCTTCTGTCCCGTCGTACGCCAGGGGATGTCCTCCAGGGGCCAGCGGTCGTCGTCGAAGCGGGCGATCCGGGACCAGTACTGCTGGGTCAGTTCCCACCGCAGCCGCAGCGCCTCGGCGAGCCGCTGCTGTTCGGTGTTGAGCAGGCCGAGGGTGAGGGTGCGGTCGGAGAAGAGGTCCTGGATACCGTCGAGGGCGACCACGGTGAAGTACAGGTACGGCACCGAGTTGGCGACGCCCTCGGGCTGCGGTCCGACCGGTTCGGTGGTCTCGACCTCGGGCGAGTCCTTGACCATCGTCCAGGCCCAGCCGCACTCGAAGAGCTGGTTCTCGTCCTTGAGGCCCTCCTGGACGTCGATGCCGAGGTAGACGCTCTCGACGATCGCCGCGCGTAGCGCACGGAAGCGGCTCTGGAACTTGTTCAGCACCTGGCGCTGCGACATCCGCCCCTGGCCGAGGAGTTCGGAGAGCGTGCGGCCCTGGGACGAGTCGGTGTCGAAGACGTTGACGACGAAGGAGCGCAGCAGGCTCACCATGGCGGCGGTCAGCCGGTTGCTGGTGGCCTGGCGCAGCTCGGCGATGGTGTCCCGGACGTCGCTGCGCTTGGTTCTGGTCTCGTAGATCTTGAGGAAGCCGAGCGTGGCGAGGCACAGGGTGATCGACATGGAGAAGGAGTCGACCACGCCGACCCGGCGCTGTTCCTCGGTGACTTCCCTGGTCTTGTCCGCCGAGCCGAAGTAGTAGCCCCCGGAGAAGGTGGGCCGCTTGTCGTCACCGGTGTGCGTGCTCATGAACTGGGCCGCGGCCGTGACTAAGTTGGCCGGGATGTCCAGCCGTCCGCCGGCCTTCTTCAGAACCTGCTGGACGTCCTCCTGTGTGGTGTCCGGGTCATCGAGCCGGAACGCGGGGATCTCGGTTGCCGGGTACAGCAGGCACAGCAGCCGCTCGGCGTCGGCCACACTGCTCTCTCCGCCCCATTCGCCCCATTCCCACTCTCCCCCGTCGAAAGAGTGACGGGCGACTCCCTGCCAGATGTCCAGCAGATGCTGGCGTGGCTTGATCTGCATCCCATGCCCCTCGCACAGACCGCACTGCCATCAGTTGAGGAATATCCCTCTTCTGTTGTGAAGATTCACTGCGATGATTCACCGATCACCCGATCGGAATGATCGAGTCCGAATTGTTGCGCCATCCGTAGGCGACGATCATTCCGGAATATCCGTCGCGCACTTCGGCCTCGGATGAGAGCCGTTGGACCTTGAAGTCGCCCACGAACGGCTCAAGACTCGCGCGCACCTCGGATTCTCCCACGTCACATGCCGGGAAGAAATGCTCACCCGCGTGATAGCCCTTCGAATGTTCCATGAAGGCGGCCGCGAAGGGCGCGCCGGGGGCCAGGGCCCGCATGAAACGCTCGACGCCGAGCCTGAACTCCTGGTGGGACGAGGTCATCGACTCGGCGACGAAGAACATGGTCCCCATGGACCACCGCCGCTCGTACCGCGCGAGGTCGAAGAGGTCGCCCTGCTCGACGGAGACGACCTTGCCGAACCTCTCACGCGGGTCCATACCAAGGGAGTTGTACGCCTCGTGCTCGCACAGGGCGGTCCAGAACTGGTCCCAGTTACGGTCGTAGGACTCGACCTGGCTTCTGAGGTAGCCGACGTTCGCCGACGAGCGCTCGAAGAGCATGATCTCGTCGCACCACGGCATCATGGAGAGCGCGGGATAGAGATTGGCGCCCGCACCCACATCGATACCGGAGACGGGGCCGCTGCCCTGCTTCCGGAAATGATCGCCGAAATGATCCCGTACCATGTGCAGGATCTCCGCGTCCTCTGCCTGTAAGTCGCGGTAGTTGTGATCAACGTAGGCGATCGGGTCGAATGCCGCCCAGCGCACCTCAGCGTTCTTCAACTGGACGCCCCCCGACGATCTATGGGTCATTCACTCACGGTACCAAAGGAAGGCGCACTGGGAGCGCGTCGAGGCATAAGCATCTCGCACTCTTGAACCACCGGATTGCCCTGCTCAAGATGGGCGGATCTCCAACTGAGCACCTGAAACGGCGGGCAACGGGTGCTCACCCGCATGAGTGACTCCATTCCATCACATAGGGGGCAGTTGATGGCTGTACCGGAGGAACGTTTCCCTCTTCTGGGTCACCGCACTGACCAGGCGTTCCTCGCCGACAGCAGTGATCGGCCGCTGACCATGAGGGGCGTCACCGATACGGACCTGCCCGAACTCCTCCGGGTCGACCGGGAGGTCTTCCCGGACGATCCGTACCCCTACTTCGTGCTGCGTCAGCACATCGACGTGCACGGCGACCGGATCCTCGTCCTCGACGACGGGGAGTACCTGCACGGCTATGTCCTCTTCGTGACCACCTCCGACGGCTATGTGTGCTGGGTGCTGAGCCTGGCCGTCAGCGCCGACCAGCGCGGGCGGGGGCTGGGCAAACGGCTGATGCTGGAGGTGCTGCGCCAGCTGCGCAGAGAGCGGGTGCACGAGGTGCGGCTGACCGTGGAGCCGACCAACGCCGCGGCGATCATGCTCTACCGCACCCTGGGCTTCGCCGCCGAGGGTGGCGTGCACCGGGACTATCTGGGACCCGGGGAGGACCGGCTCATCATGGTGCTGGGGCTGGCCTAGTGGTCGTATGGGGGTAATCCCCAGGAGCGATAGGGGAGTTGCCCGGATGTGACGCTCCGTGAAGGTCGGTCAGGCTGCTGTGCATGAAGCAGATCACGAAGAGTGCCGCCCTGATCGCCGCCGCCTCCGGAGTCGTCTTCGGAATCGTGACCCCGCTCACCGCGTCCGCCACCGGCGCGCCCGCGCCGCTGAAGTGGACCAAGTGCGCGGGCGAGGGGCTCGATCCGCGCCAGCAGTGCGCGACCCTGTCCGTGCCCATGGACTACGCCGACCCCGGCGGTCCGAAGATCGACATCGCCGTCTCCCGGATCCCGAGCGAGAAGCCGTCCGCCCACCGGGGCGCGCTGCTGCTGATCGCCGGCGGGCCCGGCGGGGACAGCATCGCCGACCCGTCCGGCAAGGGGCAGAAGCTGCCGCAGAAGGTGCGCGACACCTACGACCTGATCGGATTCGCCCCGCGCGGCAACGCGCCCTCCACACCGGTCAGTTGCGACATCGACCACGACGACCTGTCGGTGGCGAAGCGGCTGCCCTGGCCCGCCCCGGACGGCTCCGTCACCGAGAACATGGCGCAGGCCCGGCGCATGGCGGACGCCTGCGCCCGTAACGGCGGCGAGCTGATCAAGCACATCAGCACCCTCAACAACGCCCGGGACATCGACAGCATCCGGGCCGCTCTCGGCGAACACAAGCTGTCCGCCTGGGGCGTCTCCTACGGCACGTACATCGGCGCCGCCTACACCGAGCTGTTCCCGCAGCGCACCGACCGGATCGTGCTGGACAGCAGCGACAACCCCGACCCCGTGCAGGCGGAGCGCGCGTGGCTGCGGGCGTTCGAGGTGGGCGTCGAGGACAACTTCCCCGAGTTCGCCAAGTGGGCGTCCAGGCCCGGCAACCCGGACCGCGTCGCCGGCACACCGGCCGAGGTGCGCTCGCGCTTCCTCGCCCTCGCCGCCCGCCTGGACCGCGAGCCGATCCCCTGGCCCGGAGCCAACCCGGCGGAGCTGAACGGCAACGTGCTGCGCCAGACCATGCTGAGCAGCCTCTACGACCCCGACGACTACGGGGTTCTGGCGAAGCTGATGCCGGCCGCGGAGCAGGGCACGCTGCCGCCGGCGCCGCCGAGTCCGCCCGAGGAGGCCATGCAGAACTACATGGCGGTCGGCGCGGGGACCATCTGCAACGACGCCGCGTGGCCGAAGTCGGCGGCCGTGTACGAGAAGGGTGTCGCCGAGAGCCGGGCCAAGTATCCGCTCACGGCGGGCATGCCGAGGAACGCACTTCCGTGCACCTCGTGGCCGTGGGCGCCGCGGGAGGCTCCGCTGCGGGTGTCGGACCGGGGGCCGTCGAACGTGCTGATGATCCAGAACGAGCGGGATGTGGCTACGCCGTTGAGTGGTGCGTTGAAGCTGCGGGATGCCTATGGCAGGCGGGCCGTGATGGTGACCGTCAACTCGACGGGGCACGACTCGTATCTGGACAACGGCAACGCGTGCGGTGACGCTGCCGTGTCGCGGTACCTGGAGACGGGGAAGCGGCCGGGGCGGGACCTGTACTGCGAGTGAGGGGTTGGGTGCCGGGTGCGGCGCCCCTAAGGGTGTTGTGCGTAACGGTGTTGCAAGGCGCGGTACGCCTCCTTCGGTTCCCAGTGCCAGTCCGAGTTCGGGTCGTTCGGGTTGTTTCTGATCGGCTTGGTGATGGCGTAGCTCGCCAGGTCCAGGTCGTAGCGGGGGTTGTCGGGGCGGTGGGGGGCGTCGGGGGTGACGAACTCGAAGGCCATCGCCGCGTACAGGTTCATCGACTCGAAGACGTCCAGCAGATCGGTCAGGTAGGCGGCCTGTGTGCGCTCGCTGCGCACCGGGTCGCCCTTGATCTCGTTCGGCTCCTTCGTGTAGTCGACGATGCTCCAGCCCATGCCGCCCGCCTCGGGGGCGCCGACGTACGCGCACGTGCCGAACTCGGTGATGGCCAGGGGCTTGCCCCAGCGCAGATAGCGGCGCAACTCACGGACGTAGTCGCTGTGTTGGCGGAAGGAGGAGTAGTAGTCGATGCCTACGACGTCGAACAGGTTCCAGTCGACCGGCTCGAAATCCTCGTCCTGGGCGGCGGCGTAGCTGAGGCGGCCGTGGAAGACGGAGCGGCCGACGGTGGCCGCCTTCGCGGTGAAGCGGGCCAGGCGGCGCTGCATCTTCGCCATGTCGACGGTGCCCTTTTGCAGGTTCTCGACGCGCTCCAGGACCGTCTCGCCCGGGATGATCCCCGGCACGAACAGCCAGAACTCGCAGCCCACGCTGAAGTCGACGCTCGCGCCGTGGTGCCGCAGCCGTTCGGCGAAGCGGCCGCACTCCGCGATCGAGTCCAGGATCTCCCGCTCCGGCACGTCCCCGAGGGTCGGCTGGAGCCAGACGTGCAGCCCGCGTTCGGCGGCCTCGGCGGCGGTGGCGACGAGGCGGTCGACGCCGTCGCCGGTGACGTCGATCGTGTCGGCGTGCAGGTCGTCGCGGATGACGCGGACGTCCCTGCGCATCCGGGCGGCGCTCCATGCCGTCCCCGGGGTCTCGCCCGCCCCCACGGTG
Organism: Streptomyces sp. NBC_01092; assembly: GCF_045039535.1. Classification (NCBI taxonomy): domain Bacteria; kingdom Bacillati; phylum Actinomycetota; class Actinomycetes; order Kitasatosporales; family Streptomycetaceae; genus Streptomyces; species Streptomyces sp. NBC_01092. The sequence continues at coordinate 3,657,615 of NZ_CP108659.1, forward strand.
TAGACGACGCCGCGGTGCTTCAGTCCCCAGCGCTTCGGTCCTCCCCCGGTCGCTGCGGCCTGCGACGCCGGCAGCACCGCCCCCGCCAGTCCGACGGCCGCGGCCCCCGCGAGAAAGCGTGCCCGGCTGATCCCCTCGGTGTTCTCCATACGGCCACTGTGGCGAGCGCGCACGCCTTTGACCGTCGGCCGATGGTCTACGACACCGCAACCAAGGGATGACATACGGCGTCGATCACTGAAGAGATCGTCATCATCCGTCAGACGAAATCCGAGCGAAGGAGACCGAGATCTTAGGCCGACGCACCCTGCTCACCGCAGGCACCGCCACCGCCGCAGCACTCCTCACCGGCGCACCCGCCCATGCCACCACCGACCGCCTGAGCGAACTGGAGCGACAGCACGGCGCCCGCCTGGGAGTGTTCGCGTACAACGTCCGCACGAAGAAGACCGTGACCCACCGTGCCGACGAGCTCTTCCCGATCTGCTCGGTGTTCAAGCCCCTGGCCGCCGCGGCCGTCCTGCGTGACCTGGACCGACATGGCGAGGTGCTCGCCAAGCGGATCCACTACACGGCGGCCGACCTGGTGGACAACTCCGACAAGACCAAGGAAAACCTGGCCACCGGCATGACCGTCGGTGAACTCGCCGACGTGGCCATCCGGTTCAGCGACAACACGGCGGGCAACCTGCTGCTGCGCGAGCTCGGCGGCCCCACCGCCGTCACCCGATTCGCCCGCTCGCTCGGCGACCGGGTGACCCGCCTCGACCGCTGGGAGACCGAGCTCAACTCGGCGGAGCCGTGGCGCGTCACGGACACCACGAGCCCGCGTGCCATCGGCCGCACCTATGCCCGGCTGGTCCTCGGCGACGCCCTGAACCACCGCGACCGCGACCTCCTCACACACTGGCTGCTGAACAACACCACCAGCACCAACCGCTTCCGTGCGGGCCTGCCCCCGACCTGGGCGATCGCCGACAAGACCGGCGGCGGCTTCTACGGTGCCAACAACGACGTGGGCATCGCCTGGACCGAGGACGGCACCCCGCTCGTCCTGGCGGTCCAGACGACGCTGCCCGAGCAGGACGCCAAGTACGACCACGCCCTGATCGTGGAGACGGCGAAGCTGCTCGCCGAGACTCTCGTCTGACGCACCGGGCAACCGATTCCTCGCTTCCGGTGGTCTGGAGGGCGAGGGAGGGTGCTTGATGCAGGCCGAACAAGAGGCCCAGTTCCAGGAGTTCGTCAGAGCGCGGTGGTCCCACCTGGTGCGGACCGCGTATCTCCTCACCGGCGACCCGCACCATGCCGAGGACCTGACGCAGACGGCGCTGGCGAAGGCATACCGCTCATGGCGCCGGGTGGCGCGTGCCGACAACCCCGAGGCCTACGTCCGGCGGATGCTGGTCAGCTGCAACAGCGACCGGTTCCGCAAGAGGCGGGTCGCCGAGGCGCTGACGGCCGCGCCACCCGAGCAGGCGGGGCGCGACGAGGGCTACGCGGGCGTCGACGAGCGCGGCGCGCTGCTCGGTGCGCTGGCCCAACTGCCGCCCAAACAGCGGGCGGTGGTCGTCATGCGCTACTGGGAGGACCTGTCGGAGACGGAGGTCGCCGAGGTGCTCGGCTGCTCCGTCGGGACGGTCAAGAGCCAGGCGTCGAAGGGGCTGGCGAAGTTGCGTACGTTTCCGGGGCTTGCCCGGATGACTCCGTCCGGGCAGGGAGGCAGCAGGTGAACGACGACGAGCAGCGGCAGGAAGCGGACGGCGAGCGGGACTTCGAGGAGCGGCTGCGGGAGTTGCTCGCCGAGGACGCGTACACGATCCGGCCCTCTCCGGCGCCGTTTCCGGCGATCCGGAAGCGGGGCGTGGTCGAGCGGCGGCGCCGGGTGGCCGCGGCGGGGGCGGCGCTGGTGACGCTGGCGGCGATGCCGGTGGGGGCGTACGCGATCGGGGGCGGGGATGCGGGCGGGACCACGGCGACGACACCGACGCCCTCGGCCAGCGCCTCGCGGACCCCCTCGCCGACGCCGTCCCCGACCCGGCCCGCGCGGCCCGCCACAGCGGGGCAACTGCTGGACGGGATCACCTTCGAGCAGGCGGCCGACGGCCTGGAGAGCTGCCTGGACTACAGCCGGTCCGGACCCACGCACCCGGGCGACACCGACCTGGGCACGGCCGACGGCTACCGGATCATCCTGGCGATGAACAGCACAGGCGACTCCAACGCCCCCGGCGACGGCATGTACGTCGTCGCGGTGAAGGACGAGCCGCAGCCGACCCGGCTGATCTGCACCATCAGGGACGGCGAGGCACAGGGCCTGAACACCAGCGTCGGCAATGACGCCGACGTCATCCCGGACGAGGGCCCGGTGTTCACCGACCCCAACGGCGGCAAGCTCTACCAGCAGTCGATCATCGACCGGGGCAACTGGAAACTGCCGTTCCGCTGGGGGCTCATCGGCACGGTCAAGCCGTCGGTGGCCAAGGTGACGGTCTCCTACGGGAACTCCAGCAGCCAGGCGGTCCTCGACCACGGCTGGTTCGTGGCGTCCGGCGTGCTGAACGAGCAGGTCACCCTGGCACCGCACATCAAGGGCTACGACGCCGACGGCAAGCTGCTCTACGACTCCGACGACGACAAGTACTACCAGCGGACCCTGCCGTAGCGGCCGGTCCCGCGTGGAACCGACGGGCCGGGGGCGCCGCACAGGGGACGGCGCCCCCGGCCCGTCGTCACGACGGCTGTGCCTTGCTCGCCGGCACCGCTCCGTTGACCGCGGCTGCCAGGCTGAACGGCGCCTCCCGGTTCCTGAGCGGCCGGGTCACCTGCTTCGCCACGCACGACGGGATCCCGGCCGCCGCGTCCGTCTCCTGGCGCCGGTAGGCGCTCGGCGACATGCCGACCAGCTCCGTGAAACGCGTACTGAAGGTGCCGAGCGACGAACAGCCCACCGCGAAGCACACGTCGGTGACGCTGAGGTCGCCCCGGCGCAGCAGCGCCATCGCGCGCTCGATGCGCCGCGTCATCAGGTAGCCGTACGGCGACTCCCCGTAGGCGGCCCGGAACTCACGGCTGAGGTGCCCCGCCGACATGTGCACGCCCCGCGCGAGCGCCTCGACGTCCAGCGGCTGCGCGTACTCCCGGTCCATCCGGTCGCGGACGCGCCGCAGCGCGACGAGGGTCCGCAGGCGCTGTTCCTCGGATGTCGAGTGGCTCGGGCTCACACCCGCATCTTCCCGGGCGGTCTCCCACCGCGTCCACTCCCGTGCCTGACGGGAGCGGGACGCGAGCAGGGCCATCACAGGTGCTGAGGTCAGACACATCGCCGCTCAGCCGCCGACGTAGGCCGCGAGGTGCTCACCGGTGAGGGTGGAGCGCTCGGCGACGAGGTCGGCGGGGGTGCCCTCGAAGACGATCCGGCCACCGTCGTGACCGGCGCCCGGGCCGAGGTCGATGATCCAGTCGGCGTGCGCCATGACGGCCTGGTGGTGCTCGATGACGATGACCGACTTGCCGGACTCCACGAGCCGGTCCAGCAGGCCGAGGAGCTGCTCGACGTCGGCGAGGTGCAGACCGGTCGTCGGCTCGTCGAGGACGTACACGCCGCCCTTGTCGGCCATGTGGACGGCCAGCTTCAGCCGCTGCCGCTCACCGCCGGACAGCGTGGTCAGGGGCTGGCCGAGGGTGAGGTAGCCGAGCCCGACGTCCGCCATCCGCTCGACGATCCTGTGCGCGGCCGGGATGCGGGCCTCGCCCTCGCGGAAGAACTCCTCCGCCTCGGTCACCGACATCGCGAGCACCTCGCTGATGTCCCGGCCGCCGAAGTGGTAGTCCAGCACCGACGCGTCGAACCGCTTGCCCTCGCAGTCCTCGCAGGTGGTGGCGACACTCTGCATGATCGCCAGGTCGGTGTAGATGACCCCGGCGCCGTTGCAGGTGGGGCAGGCGCCCTCGGAGTTGGCGCTGAACAGGGCCGGCTTGACGCCGTTGGCCTTGGCGAACGCCTTGCGGATCGGCTCCAGCAGTCCGGTGTACGTCGCCGGGTTGCTGCGCCGGGAGCCGCGGATCGGCGTCTGGTCGACCGACACGACACCCTCCGGCGCCGGGATGGAGCCGTGGACGAGCGAGCTCTTGCCGGAGCCGGCGACGCCGGTGACCACGCACAGCACGCCGAGCGGGATGTCGACGTCGACGCCCTGGAGGTTGTTGGCGGTGGCGCCGCGGATCTCCAGCTTGCCCTTGGGCTCGCGGACCGTCTCCTTGAGCTTGGCCCGGTCGTCGAGATGCCGCCCGGTGACGGTGTCGCTCTTGCGCAGCTCTTCGAGGGTGCCCTCGAAGCAGACGGTGCCGCCCGCGGTGCCGGCGCCGGGGCCCAGGTCGACGACATGGTCGGCGATGGCGATGGTCTCCGGCTTGTGCTCCACCACGAGCACCGTGTTGCCCTTGTCCCGCAGGCGCAGCAGCAGGTTGTTCATGCGCTGGATGTCGTGCGGGTGCAGACCGATGGTGGGCTCGTCGAAGACGTACGTCACGTCGGTGAGCGAGGAGCCGAGGTGGCGGATCATCTTGGTGCGCTGCGCCTCGCCGCCGGAGAGGGTGCCGGAGGCGCGGTCGAGGGAGAGATAGCCGAGGCCGATCTCCACGAACGAGTCGAGGCTGTGCTGGAGCTTGGCGAGCAGCGGCGCGACGGAGGGCTCCTTGAGCCCCCGGACCCACTCCGCCAGATCCCGGATCTCCATGGCACACGCGTCGGCGATGTTGACCTTGTCGATCTTCGAGGAGCGGGCCGCCTCGCTCAGCCGGGTGCCGTCGCAGTCGGGACACTGGGCGAAGGTGACCGCCCGGTCCACGAAGGCCCGGATGTGCGGCTGCATCGACTCGCGGTCCTTGGACAGGAAGCTCTTCTGGAGCTTGGGGATCAGGCCCTCGTAGGTGAGATTGACCCCGTTGATCTTGACCTTGGTGGGCTCGCGGTAGAGGAAGTCGTGCCGCTCCTTCTTGGTGTACTGCCGGATCGGCTTGTCCTTGTCGAAGAAACCCGACTCGGAGATGACCCGCACGACCCACCCGTCCCCCGTGTAGGTGGGGATGGTGAACGGATCCTCGGACAGCGACTTGGTGTCGTCGTAGAGCTGGGCGAGATCGATGTCGGAGACCCGTCCCCGGCCCTCGCAGTGTGTGCACATGCCGCCGGTGCGGCTGAAGCTGACCTTCTCGGTCTTGGTCTTGTCGGCACCGCGGTCGATGGTGAAGCCGCCGCTGGCGGAGACCGAGGCGACGTTGAAGGAGTACGCGGCGGGCGGGCCGATGTGCGGCTTGCCGAGGCGGCTGAAGAGGATGCGGAGCATCGCGTTGGCGTCGGTGGCGGTGCCGACGGTGGAGCGGGGGTCGGAGCCCATGCGCTGCTGGTCCACGGTAATCGCGGTGGTGAGCCCGTCGAGGACGTCGACCTCGGGCCGCGCGAGATTCGGCATGAACCCCTGCAGGAAGGCGCTGTAGGTCTCGTTGATCAGCCGCTGCGACTCGGCGGCGATCGTGTCGAACACCAGCGAGCTCTTGCCCGAGCCGGAGACGCCGGTGAACACCGTCAGCCGGCGTTTCGGGATCTCGATGCTGATGTCCTTGAGGTTGTTCTCGCGCGCGCCGTGCACGCGGATCAGTTCGTGGCTGTCGGCAACGTGCGGCTCGGAGGACTGCGGGTCCGTACTCGTGGCCGTGCTCATCGTGAGGTCTCCATCTACAGCTCGGTCGGGAACGTTGCCGGTCGGCGTGGGGCTCGCCGGGATTTCGTCGGTCAGGCCCGCGCCTGGATACGGATCAGGTTGCCCGCGGGGTCGCGGAAGGCGCAGTCGCGGATGCCGTACGGCTGGTCGGTCGGCTCCTGGACGACCTCGGCGCCGGTCGCCTGCACCTTCTCGAAGGTGTCATCGACGTTCGAGGTGGCCAGCAGGATCCAGCCGTAGGTGCCCTTGGCCATCATCTCGGCGATGGTGCGGCGTTCGTCCTCGGTGATTCCGGGGTCGGCGGCGGGGGGTGCGAGGAGGATGGACGTGCCGGGCTGGTCGGCGGGGCCGACCGTGATCCAGCGCATTTTGTCCTGACCGACGTCGGTTCGTACCTCGAAGCCGAGGGCGTCCCGGTAGAAGGCGAGGGAGGCCTCCGGGTCGTCGTGCGGAAGAAAAGTGGCGTGAATACTGATGTCCATGCCCGTCACGCTAGCCGTGGCGCGGGGGCAACGCTTCTCGATTCCTGACCGGCGTCAGCACCGCCCTTTTTTCGCCCCCGCCGCCCCTACCCGTCCCATCCTCTGGGGCTCCGCCCCAGACCCCGCTCCTCAAACGCCGGAGGGGCTGAATTTCAGCCCGTCCGGCGTTTGAGGACGAGGCCCCTTCAGGGCCGAAGCGGGGGTCCGGGGGCGGCAGCCCCCGGGGACGGGACGGGTAGGGGCGGCGGGGGCGAAACCCGTGTTTGGCTACCGCCCCGCCCGCGCCGCGATCCCCCGGAAATGGACCGCCATCGCCCGCTGCGCCCCCTCGACATCCCTCGCACGCAACGCCCCGACAATGTCCCGATGCCACCGGGCAGTGAGCTCGGGGGACGGGTCGTCCGGGCGCCCGCGTGCACCGTTGACCCGGCGGAACACCGTCCAGAACGCCGCGAGCAGCTGCGGCACGAGGTCATTGCCCAGCGAGACGTACAGCAGCTCGTGAAACTCCCGGTCCAGGTCGGGAAAGGCCCGCCCGGACCGCCCCGCCGCCTCCATCCGCGCAACGACCTCCTCCAGCCGGTCCAGCTCCCCGTCGCTCACCGTCGCCGCGACCCGCCGGATCAGCCCCTCCTCCAGCACCTCCCGCACCTGAAGGATCTCCGCGAGCGCCCCCGCGTCATGGTCATGCCGAGCGAGCGTACGAAACGTCAGTCCGTCGATCAGCGGAGTGAGCGAGGCCTGGCCGACATACGTCCCGTAGCCGTGCCGGATCTCCACGATGTCGAGGGCCTGGAGCGCCTTGAGCGCCTCGCGGACCGAGTTGCGGCTGACCCCGAGGTCCTCCATCAGCTCGGCCTCCGTGGGCAGCAGAGCGCCCGCCTGGAGCCTGCGGTCGATGATCAGTTGCATGACCTGGCGCTGGATCCGGCTGTTCCTGGACTCCTCGGACGTACGACTGTTCCTGGGCTGCCCGGGCATGCGGCGCATGCTACGCGCACCCAGACGTCCCACGTCCTATGTCTCCCGTAAACGCCCCTGACGGGGGGTCAACTCGCGCCATTTCACAGCGCCATTGGTCCGACCTGTGGCAGATGCGCCATTCGTGTGAGATCCCTTGACCGCCCCCATCCCCCCACCTATGGTCGCGCTGACCGTCAGGACGTAGGACGTCGTATCTCCTCGTACCTCCTCGCATCACCCATCGCCGGAGCACACCACCCACCGCTGGAGGAACCGTGCGCGACGTGACCCACGACGTGCCGGCGCTGCACCGCCGGTCGTTGCTGAAGTACACCGGCGCGCTGGGCGCGGCCGCCGCCGTCTCGGCGTCGCTGTCGGCCTGTTCGTCGGGGCCGGAGTCCACGAACGAGACCGGCGGGGGCGGTGGCGCGAACCGGACCCTCACCGCAGTGATCGGCTACGGCAACGACGGCAGCTGGGACCCCACCCAGACGGCGTCGGCCTTCTGCATGGCCGCCAACAACCACATCTACGAGGGCCTCCTCGACACCGACCCGATCTCCCGCGAGCCGTACGCCGCGCTCGCCACCCAGGTGCCGGCCGACCCGAATGCCACGTCCTGGAAGTTCGCCCTGCGCGCGGGCGCGACGTTCCACGACGGCAAGCCGGTCACCGCAGACGACGTGGTCTTCGTCTTCGACCGGATCCTCGACCCTAAGACGCAGACCCTCGCCAAGGGCTTCTTCGCGAGCTGGCTGAAGGAAGTCCGCAAGATCGACGCGCAGAACGTCGAGCTGGTGCTCAAGTTCCCCTTCCCGGACGGACTTTCCCGGCTCACCCTCGCCAAGATCATGCCGAAGCACGTGTACTCCCAGCCGGGCGCCTGGGACGACGCCATCAAGGGCAAGGCGGTCGGTTCGGGGCCGTACATGCAGAGCGCGCACCACCCGAAGTCCAACACCACCTTCGAAGCGTTCGCGGACTACAACGGCCCGCGCAAGGCGGCGTTCAAGAAGATGAACTGGCTGACCATCGTGGACGCGGCGCCCCGCGTGGCCAGGATCTCCGGCGCGAGCGCGGGTGCGCAGATCGCGGACAACATCCCGTACGCCAACATCGGGCAGCTGGAGAGCGGCGGGCTGACCGTCGCGGGCGGTGCCGGGATGAACAACCTGTTCCTGATGTTCAACACCAAGCACAAGCCCTTCGACGACGTACGCGTCCGCCAGGCGCTGCGCTACGCCATCGACACCGGGAAGATGATCGAGGTCGCCCTCAAGGGACACGGGAAGCCGTCGAGCTCCTTCCTCAACGAGGCCAATCCCAGCTACCGCCGCGCCAAGAACGTCTACGACTACGACCCCGACAAGGCGAAGGCGCTGCTGAAGGAGGCCGGGGTCAGCGGCCTTGAGATCGAGATCCTGTCCGTGAACGTGAGCTGGATCGTCGACTGTCTGCCGACCATCAAGTCCTCCTGGGACGCGATCGGCGTCAAGACCACCCTGTCCCCGCAGGAGACCACGGCCGTCTTCACCAAGATGGACCAGAAGCAGGACTACCAGGTCGTCGCCGCCGCCTCGAACCCCAACCAGTTCGGCCTCGACGCCGATCTGATCATGCATTACAACTACGGCCCCGAGAACCTGTGGATGCAGTACACGCGGTGGGCCGACAACTCCGTCGCCAAGGCGCTCTTCAAGGACATGGACCGGGCGACCCAGGAGCCGGACGCCGAGAAGAAGAAGACGATGGTCCAGGAGTACATCGACGTCGTCGCCGAGCAGGCCGTCCTCTACCCGGTCGTCCACAACGAGCTGATGACGGCCTGGAACCCGAAGGAGCTCACCGGGATAAGGGCACAGCCGTACCCCGGCATCAACCTCCTCCAGGCCAAGTGGTCGTAGGAGACACTGCGTGGTCACCGTCGTCCGGATCCTGGCCCGCCGAGTCCTGCTGCTCGTGCCGCTGATGCTCGGCATCGTGCTGTTCGTGTTCCTGGTCATGCGGTTCTCGGACGTCGACCCGGCGTCCGCGTTCTTCCAGGGCGCGAACCCGACGCCGCAGCAGCTGCACGACTTCCGCGAGCAGAACGGCCTGCTGGATCCCCTGCCCGTCCGCTACGTCGCCTTCGTCGGCGACCTGCTCCACGGCGACATGGGCACCAGCGCCCTGACCCGCGGATCGGTCATCGACCAGGTCATGACCGCGCTGCCGCTCACCATCCAGCTCACCTTCCTGGGGCTCGGCATCGCGGTCGTCCTGTCGCTGGTCGGCGGCGTCACCGCGGCCATCTACCGCGACCGCCTCCCCGACCAGATCATCCGCGTCGTCTCCCTCACCGGGGTCGCCGCGCCCGGCTTCTGGCTGGCGCTGCTGATGATCCAGTACCTCGCCGTCGAACTCGGCTGGTTCCCGACCGGCGGCTACATCAACCCGGCGGACTCCTTCACCGGCTGGCTGAAGACGATGACCCTGCCGGCCCTCGCGCTGTCCCTGCCGGTCGCGGCGCAGCTGACGCGGATCGTGCGGACGTCGGTGGTGGAGGAGCTGGACAAGGACTACGTCCGTACGGCGATCGGGAGCGGGTTGCCGCCGCGGGTGGTCGTGGGCCGCAACGTCCTGCGCAACGCGCTCATCAACCCGCTCACCGTCCTCGGCCTGCGCGTCGGCTATCTGCTGGGCGGCGCGGTCATCATCGAGACGATCTTCTCCCTGCCGGGCATGGGGAAGCTGATGATCGACGCGGTGAAGAACGGTGACCCGGCGGTCGTCCAGGGAGTGGTCATCACCACGGCGATCGGCTTCGTCGTCGTCAACCTCGTCATCGACATCCTGTATCTGCTGGTCAACCCGCGCCTGCGGGAGGCGACGTGACGTTCAACCGCAAGCGCCTGGCCGAGGCGCTGTCCCGGCCCGGCATCCGCCTGCGCGGCTGGCGCAAGCTGCCGACGCTGTCGAAGGTGGCCGTCTGCTTCCTGGCCGTCGTCGTCATGGTGGCCCTGTTCGCCCCGCTGCTCGCGCCGCACGACCCGCTCGACCAGCAGCCGCCCGTCGACGGCACCGGGCATCCGTCCGCCGAGCACTGGATGGGCCAGGACAGCCTCGGCCGGGACATCCTGAGCCGGCTGATGTACGGCGCCCGCTGGTCGCTGGCGATCGGGCTCGGCGCGACCGCGCTCGCGCTCGTCGTCGGCGCCCTGATCGGCGCCGTCGCGGCGACCTCCCGCAAGGCGGTCGACGAGACGCTGATGCGCTGCCTGGACGTGGTGATGGCGTTCCCGGGCATCGCGCTGGCCGCCGTGCTCGTCGCGGTCTTCGGCGGCGGCATCACCGTCCTGATCTGCGCGATCGCCTTCCTGTTCACGCCGCCGGTGGCGAGGGTCGTCCGGGCGAACGTCCTCGATCAGTACGGCGAGGACTATGTGACGGCGGAAAAGGTCATCGGCGCCCGCACCCCGCACATCGTCCTCAGGCACGTGGCGATCAACTGCGCCGCCCCGGTGCTGGTGTTCTGCACCGTGCAGGTGGCGGAGGCGATCGTCTTCGAGGCGTCGCTGTCCTTCATCGGCGCGGGTGTGCGGCCGCCCGACCCCTCCTGGGGCAGCGTCATCGCGGACGGCAAGAACATGGTGCTCACCGGGGGCTGGTGGGCGACCGTCTTCCCCGGCCTGCTGATGCTGGTGACGGTGCTCTCGCTGAACATCCTGTCCGAAGGCGTGTCGGACGCATGGGCGGCGCCGTCGGCGCGCGAGGTCGACGTGCAGGACGAGCACGACCGGCTTGAGGCACCGGAGCCGGGCAGCGGTGAGGTGCTCCAGCTGCCGGGGCTCACCCAGGCGGCGGCGCGGCTGCGGTCACGGGCGCGGCCGTTGCCGCGGGGGCAGCTACCGGTGCTCGCCGTCGAGAACCTCGCGATCGGGTTCGAGGGCCGCCACAGCGGCGTGGACATCGTCGACGGCATCAGCTTCGAGGTGCAGCCCGGCGAGGTGCTGGGCCTGGTCGGCGAGTCGGGCTGCGGCAAGTCACTCACCGCCCTCGCGGTGATGGGCCTGGAGCCGAAGGGCGCCCGGATCCGCGGCCATGTCCGGTTCAACCAGCGGCAGTTGGTGGGCGAGCCGATGCGCGTGCGTCGCAAGCTGCTGGGCCACGAGATGGCGATGATCTACCAGGACGCCCTGTCGTCCCTGAACCCGGCGATGACGATCCGCTCCCAGCTCAAGCAGGTCGTACGCCGCGGAGGCCGCCGTAGCCCCCACGAACTCCTGACGCTGGTCGGCCTCGACCCCGACCGCACCCTGCGCAGCTATCCGCACGAGCTCTCCGGCGGCCAGCGTCAGCGCGTGCTGATCGCCATGGCCCTGTCCCGGGACCCGAAGCTGATCGTCGCCGACGAGCCGACGACCGCGCTGGACGTCACCGTGCAGGCGCAGATCATAGAGCTGCTGCTCAGACTGCGCGAGGAGCTCGACTTCGCCCTGATCCTGGTCTCGCACGACCTCGCGCTGATCTCGGCCGTCACCGACCGGGTCGTCGTGATGTACGGCGGCCAGATCGTGGAGACCGGCGTGACCGCCGACCTGGTGGAGGCTCCGGCTCACCACTACACGCGGGGTCTGCTGGGCAGCGTGCTGTCGCTGGAGTCGGCGCAGGAGCGGATGACGCAGATCAAGGGCGTGGTCCCCTCCCCCGCGGACTTCCCGGCGGGCTGCCGTTTCGCGGACCGCTGCCCGCTGGCGAGCGAGGTGTGCCGCACGACCGCACCCGCCCTGCTGGGGACGCCGACGCACACGGCCGCCTGCCATCACCCGGCGATCCTTCTGGCGCCGACGGACCGCTCGGAGAGCGAGGCGGTGACATGAGCGCGAGCGAGATGAACGCGGACGGCCTGGGCGCGGGCGAAGTGACCGTGCCCAGGGTGAGCGTGGGCGAGGCGGGCCCGGACGAGCCGGGCGTGCTCGTGCGGCTGTCCGACGCGCACGTCGTGCACAAGGCGCGCAGCGGCGGGCTGTTCACCCGGGACAGGGTGTACGCCCTGACCGGCGCCGACCTCACCATCGCGCCCGGCGAGACGGTGGGCGTGGTCGGCGAGTCGGGGTGCGGCAAGTCGACGCTGGCGAAGGTGCTGGTGGGGGTGCAGCGGCCGACGTCGGGGAGCGTGGCCTTCCGGGGACGCGACCTGTGGGCCATGACGCCGGGCGAGCGCAGGACCGCGGTGGGCGCCGGCACGGGCATGATCTTCCAGGACCCGTCGACGGCGCTGAACCGCCGGCTGCCCGTCCGGCAGATACTGCGGGATCCGCTGGACGTGCACGAGCGGGGATCGAAACGCCAACGTGAGGAACGCGTACGGGAGTTGATGTCCCTGGTGGGCCTTCCCCGCGCCCTCAATGACGCCCTGCCCGGCCAGCTGTCGGGCGGTCAGCGCCAGCGCGTCGCCATCGCCCGCGCGCTGGCACTGGAACCCGACCTGGTGGTGGCGGACGAGCCGACGAGCGCGCTGGACGTGTCGGTCCGCGCCCAGATCCTGAACCTCCTCCTCGACCTGAAGGAGCGGCTGGGTCTGGCCCTGGTCTTCGTCTCGCACGACATCCAGACGGTACGGCGGATGAGTGACCGCGTGATCACGATGTACCTGGGCCGGATCGTCGAGGAGGTCCCGGCCGCCGACGTCACCGACGGCTCCCGGCACCCGTACACCCGTGCCCTCTTCTCCGCGACCCCCGGCCTGCTGGACCCGATCGACCCGATCCCGCTCGTCGGGCCGGTCCCCTCGGCGACACGGCCGCCGAGCGGATGCCCCTTCCGGACGAGATGCTGGAAGGCGGACGGGGTATGTGCGCAGGCGATGCCGGACTTCTCGGCCACGTCGAGCCCCGCGCACCGTTACAGGTGTCACCATCCAGTGGAGGAGGGCGAGGCCACCCACGACCTCGTACGACAGAGTCACCATTCCAGGGAGCCTTGACCATGATCCCCACCCCGCTCACCGGTGTCGTACCGCCCGTCTGCACGCCCCTGACACCGGAGCGCGAGGTGGACGTCCCCTCCCTGCGCAGACTGATCGACCATCTGATGGAGGCCGGGGTGCACGGGCTGTTCGTGCTCGGCTCGACGTCGGAGGTGGCCTATCTGACGGACCGGCAGCGGCAGGTGGTCGTGGAGACCGCCGTACGGCATGTGGGTGGCCGGATCCCGGTACTGGCAGGCGTGATCGACATGACGACGCCGCGGGTCCTGGACCACGTACGGCAGGTCACGCAGGCCGGCGCGGACGCGGTGGTGGCAACAGCGCCCTTCTACGCCCGCACCCACCCCACCGAGATCGCCCACCACTACCGCCTCATCGCGGCGGCGTCGCCGGTCCCCGTCGTCGCGTACGACCTCCCGGCCTCCGTCCACACCAAGCTCCCCGCCCAGGTGATCCTCGACCTCGCCGCCGAGGGTGTCCTCGCGGGTCTGAAGGACTCCAGCGGCGACCTGGCCGGTTTCCGCGAGGTCGTCGTAGGCGCGCGCAACCGGTCCGACGTCACGGGCTTCAGCGTGCTGACCGGCTCGGAGCTCCTCGTCGACGCGGCCCTCGGGATCGGGGCCGACGGGGCGGTGCCGGGGCTTTCCAACGTCGATCCCGCGGGATACGTCCGCCTCGACCGCCTCCACCGCGACGGTGACCGGGAGTCGGCCCGGGCCGAGCAGGAACGCCTGTGCGCGCTGTTCGGCATGGTGACGGTCGGGGATCCGGGGCGGATGGGTGGGAGTTCGTCGGCGCTGGGGGCGTTCAAGGCGGCGCTGTATCTGCGGGGAGTGATCGACTGTCCGGCGACTGCGGAGCCTCAGGTGCCGTTGTCGTCGGAGGAGGTGGAACGGGTGGGGAAGTTTCTGGCCGGGGCGGGGTTGCTGTAGGGACGGGTTTCGCCCCCGCCGCCCCTACCCGTCCCATCCTTCTGGGGCTCCGCCCCAGACCCCGCTCCTCAATCGCCGGAGGGGCTGGTTTTTCAGCCCGTCCGGCGTTTGAGGACGAGGCCCCTTCAGGGCCGAAGCGGGGGTCCGGGGGCGGCAGCCCCCTGGGGGTCCCCCCTGCTCGAAGAGCTTGGGGGAGGGACGGGTAGGGGCGGCGGGGGCGAGAACATGTCCAGGAAGGCGCTGGTCAGCGGGTCCGGGCCGGGGCGGGTGTACGCCGTCAGGGTGCGTTCCACCGGAGGATCCGGGCGCAGCGGCACGCCGGTGAAGCCCGGCGGGATCAGGTTCGCGGGGACGAGCGCGGGACCGAGCCCAGACGCGGCCAGCAACGGCGCGGCAGCAGTCTGCTCCGTGCGCACGGCGATACGCGGCTTGAACCCGGCCACGGCACAGGCGCGGTCGACGACTTCGGCGAGACCGTTGCCCGGGGCGTAATGCACCCACAGGCGGTCCGCGAAGGCCGCCAGCGGCACGCGGCCACGAGCACCGGCGGCGGCTTCGTCACTCGCCGGTACGACGATGACGAACTCCTCCGTTCCCAGGTCGTGCGCGGGACCGTCCCAGGAGCGCGGCGCGGGCCCGACGGCGACGTCGGCCAGGCCCTTGGTCATCGCCTCCTGGAGCGCGTCGGTGTGCGGGAACTCAAGGAGCCGGATCCGGACTCCGGGGTGCCGCTCGCACCAGGCGTGCAGCACCGGCGGCAGTACGCCGAGCGTGACCGAATAGACCGTGGCCACCTTGATCTCGCCGGACTCCAGGCCCACCGCGCGGCGCGCGGCGGTGCGGGCCCGCTGCGCGTCGGCGAGTGCGGCGCGGGCGTGGGGCAGCATGGCGCGGCCCATCGGGGTGAGCCGCACCGCACGCGGGAGCCGTTCGAGGAGGGGGCCGCCCGCGTCCCGCTCCAGGGCGCGGACCTGGTGGGACAGCGCCGGCTGGGAGACGTGCAGCAGGGCCGCGGCGCGGGTGAAGGAGCCGGTGTCCACGACGGTGACCAGGTATTCGAACTGCCGCAGCGTTGCCATGAATGGATTTTATGGGCGCGGTAAAAACCAAGTCTTGGACTTATGAGCGCGGGGCGTCGGAGAGTGCTCGTACCGGGCCGTTCGCGACTGCGGACGGCCGCCGCCTTCCAGCAAGGACGTCCCCATGAACGCTCCCGCCGTACCCATCCCCCACCCCAAGGACGCCCTCGACGGCCGCCGCGTGGTCGTCATCGGCGCGGGCTCGAACGTCGGACGGCAACTCGCGCGGACCGCTTCCGCGGCGGGTACCGAGCTCATCCTGGCCGGGCCCGACGCCGGCCGGCTGACCGAGACGGCGTCTTCGCTCACCGGCCCGGCCCGCGTGCAGCCCGTCGACCTGGCCGACGAGGACTCGATCGCCGCGCTCGCCGACGCGGTCGGCCCCTTCAACCACCTCGTGTCGACGGCGGCGATGCCCGCCAACGGCCCCGTCGGCGGCCTGCAGCTGGATGCGGTGCAGCGCGCGTTCGCGGCCAAGGTGATCGGCCCGCTGTTCCTGGCCAAGCATCTGGCGGGGCAGGTCGCCGAGGGCGGCTCGCTCACCTTCTTCTCCGGTGTCGCCGCGTGGCGGCCCGCGCCGGAGCGGGTGGTGATGGCCACGACCAACGGCGCGCTGTCCTTCCTGGTGGAGGCGCTCGCCGTGGAGCTGGCACCGGTACGCGTCAACGCCGTGTCCCCGGGCATCGTCGACTCCGGAGCGTGGGACGGCCTCGGCGAGGGCAAGCGGGCGTTCCTGCACGGGGTCGCGCAGCGCAATCCGGCCCGGCGCGTCGGCACCCCCGAGGACGTGGTCCAGGCCGTCCTGTACGCGATGACCAACACCTACGTCACCGGCACGGTCCTGCACGTCGACGGCGGCGGCCGCCTCGCCTGACGCCGGCTGCCTTACGCCATCTGCCTTACGCCGTCCGGAGGAGGAAACATGACCACAGGACACGACGACCCCCCGCAGGGCCCCACGCCCGCCGGCACACTCGTCGCCGACGCCTACCGGGGCTGGTCCCGCGAGCTGTGCGAGGAATTCGAGGCCCGCGCCTTCAACGGTCGCGTCGGGGGCCGTCTCCTCAGCGAGACGGACCGCGTCCGGGTGTGGGAGATCCGTCTCGCGCCGGGTGAACGGCTGCCGGCCCACCGGCACGTACTGGACTACTTCTGGACCGCCGTCACCGCCGGCCGCAGCCGCCAGCACACCAGTGACGGCACCACCCGCGACGTCGCGTACGAACAGGGCGAGACCCGGCACTTCGCCTTCGGGCCCGGCGAGCATCTGCTGCACGACCTGGAGAACACCGGCTCGACGGCGCTCACCTTCACCACCGTCGAGTTCAAGCAGGGGCCCAACCCGCCGCTGCCACTCGGGGACTGAGCCGGGGGGCGGGCCCCGCCCTGCTAGCTCAGGTCGGACACCGGCAAGCGGCGGAACTCGATCGTCTCGTACGTCCCGCTCACCCCCGTCTCGTACAGGATCCCGACCCGCTGACCGTTCAGCCGCACCAGATCCGAATACGCCGCCCGCTGCTGAGAAAGCGTCAGTGCCTTCGTGAAGGTCGCTCCCCCGTCCGTGCTGCGCCACACCGCCATCGACTGACGGGCGGTGGGGACGGAGGGGCCGGAGAAGAGCAACGGGCCACCCGAGCCCGGGAGTTGGAGGACGCTGCCCTCGACGACCGGGACGTCGTTCAGGGAGGGCTGGACGGTGTAGGGGCGGTCGAGGGACTCGCCGCCGTCGCTCGACACACTGTCCAGACGGTTGCCGGCGCTCGTCCCGAGCTGGTCGCGGGAGTTGAAGTAGACCCTGCCGTCGGGGAGTTCGGCGGCGGTGGACTCGTTGGCGTTGCTGTAACCGTCGTAGGACTCGTCCACGAAGCCCATCTGCCAGGTGAGCCCGCCGTCGTCGCTGTAGATGGCGTGGGCGCCGTAGTACTTGGCCTCCTGCCCGGTGTCGGGCGATCCCGGCGCCGGTGCCGTGGAGTGGTTGGACGGGACGACGAGGCGCCCCGCGTACTTCCCGCGCTGAAGGGCGAGGGCATGCCCGGGTCCGGTCGCGTACCAGCGCCAGTTCGGCGGCTTCACCTGCCCGGTGATGTCGCGCGGGGAGCTGAAGGTGCGCCCGTCGTCGGTGCTGCGCTGCACGAACGCCCGACGACTCTGCTCCGGCGTCACCTCCCCCCGCATGATCTGCGCCTCCGTCACATCCCCGCTGTTGTAGGACGTGACCAGCACGACCGCACCGGTGAGCGGATCCACCACCGGCGCCGGATTGCCCCGCGTGTCCCCCTCCCCGGCGGCGACCACCGCCACCGGACCCCAGGTGCAGCCGCCGTCGAGGGACCGTCTGAGGACGACATCGATGTCGCCGGTGTCGCCCGCCCCGTCGTGCCGCCCCTCGGCGAAGGCCAGCACCGTGCCCCGCGGGGTCGTGACCGTCGCCGGGATGCGGTACGTGTCGTAGCCGCCCTCGCCCGAGCGGTACGGGACGGAGGACGTGCAGCCGGTGTCCGCCGAGGCGGCGCCGGCGGTGCCGACGGTGGTGAGTGGAGTGGTCAGGAGTACTGCGGTGGCCAGGAGTGTGCGGCTCAGGAGGGTCATCGAGCTCCTTTGACGGAGAGTCAGACATTGACCTGTCCGTCACAGGCTCCCCGGTGTCACCATCCCTGACTCATACGCCACGATGACCAATTGCGCCCTGTCCCGCGCCCCCAGTTTCCCCATGATGCGGCTGACGTGCGTCTTCGCCGTCAGCGGGCTCAGTCCCAACGTCTCGGCGATTTCCGTGTTGTTGAGCCCGTGTGCGACCAGCGTCAGCACTTCTCGCTCACGTTCGGAAAGACATTCGGGTCCGCCGGCCACGGGCGCGGAGGGGCTGCGCAGGAACCGCTCGATCAGCCGTGCGGTCGGCCCGGGCGACAACAGCGCCTCCCCCGCGGCCACCGTGCGGATCGCGTCGAGGAGTTCGGCCGGGCGGGTGTCCTTGACCAGGAACCCGGAGGCGCCGGCGCGCAGCGCGTCCACGATGTTCTCGTCGGTGTCGTAGGTGGTGAGGACCAGCACACGCACCCCGGCCAGGTCCTCGTCGGCCGCGATCAGCCGGGTCCCCTCGATGCCGTCGAGGTCGGGCATGCGGATGTCCATCACGACGAGGTCGGCGCGGGCGCTGCGGGCCAGTTCGGCGGCCTCCCGGCCGGTGGCCGCCTGGCCGACGACCTCCATGTCCGGGGCCGACTCGACGAGCATGGCGAACGCCTCACGTACGAGCGTCTGGTCGTCCGCGAGCAGGACGCGGATCATCTCTCTCCCTCCCCGCCGGCCCCGATGGGCAGCACGGCGCTCACCGCGAAGCCGCCCTCGTCGCGCGGTCCGGCGTCGAGTGTGCCACCCACACTGCGGGCCCGCTCACGCATGCCGACGAGGCCGTGGCCAGGGCCCCCGGCGGGCGCGGGGCAGGGGCCGTCGTCGGTGACCGACAGGTGCAGGGCGCCCCGCTCCTCGTACACCTCGACACGTACGGCCGGTTCGGGCCCGGCGTGCCGGACCACGTTCGTCAGCGCCTCCTGCACGATCCGGTACGCGGCCGCACCGACGGCGGGCGGCGCCTGCCGCACCCGTACCGCCGCATCGACCCGCGCTCCCGCGAGCCGCGCCGCCTCCACGAGGTCCGGCACCCCGTCGAGCTCGGGAAGCGGGCCGCGTGCCTCGCCGGCCACGCCCTGTTCACGCAGCACGTCCAGCGTCGTACGCAGTTCGCCGCGCGCCGTGCGGCAGGTGCCGGCGATGTCGTCGAGGGACTTCGCGATCGCCTCGCGGTCCAGCCGCTCGGGGTCGGCGGCCAGTACGTGCGCGGCGACGGAGGTCTGGACGCCGATGAGGGTGATGCTGTGCGCGAGCAGGTCGTGCAGGTCGCGGGCGATGCGCAGCCGTTCCTCGGCGACGCGTCGGCGGGCCTCCTCCTCGCGGGTGCGCTCCGCGCGTTCGGCGCGCTCGACGATGGCGGCGACGTGCCGGCGGTGATAGCGGACGGCGATGCCGAGGAGCAGGATGGCGAGCACCCAGCCGTAGATGCGCACCAGGTCGGCGGCCCGCTTGTCCTCGCCGAAGGTGAGCATCACCGTCAGGGAGATGCCGAGGCCCGCGGCGCCGACCAGGAGTGTGCGGACCGGGCCCTGGGTGACGGTGACCGCGTACAGCGCGATCAGCGAGGCGGGGACGGGCGCGCCGTGGTTGTTGTCGAGGGCGTGGTAGGGGATGACGAACGCCACCACGGCGGCGAGCACGAGCAGCGGCCTGCGCCGCCGCCACACCAGGGGCACATGGGCGGCGAGCAGGAGCGTCCAGCCGAGGGCGTCGGGCCGGCGGCCGTCGTCGGTGAACAGCGCCAGGCACACGGCCACCGCGGCTGCCGCCACGGCGAGCAGCACGTCGTTGCGGGTGCCGTGCGGGGCGGTGCGGGGGTCGCGGTTGACCGCCGCCATGATCCGCTCGCCGAGGCGGGGCCGTATCGCTGTCGTGTTTTCCTGCACGGGCTCATCTTCCGTGAGCGGGGCGCCCCTCCGGGAGGGAGGGGCGCCGGTCGATCAGTGGGCGGCTGCGGTGACCCGCTCCGGTTCCTTCGGCGGTACGGACTTGTCGGGCTCCCGGGACAGGGCTCCCGGCCACCACATCCTGCGGCGCAGGGCGACGCTGGCGCTGGTCACCAGGTAGGTGCGGACCAGGAAGGTGTCGAGGAGCACGCCGACCGCGATGACGAAGCCGAGCTCGACGAGCTGCAGCATCGGCATGCTGGTGAGCACCGCGAAGGTGGCGGCGAGGACCAGTCCGGCGGAGGCGATGACCCCGCCCGTGGTGCGCAGCGCGGTGAGCGCGGCGGCGACGGGTTCGGCGCCGTTCAGGGACTCCTCGCGCATCCGGTGCATCAGGAAGATGCCGTAGTCGACGCCGAGGGCGACCAGGAACACGAAGGACAGCAGCCCGAGCCCGGGATCGGTGCCCTCGAAGCCGAAGACCGGCCCGAAGACGAGTCCGCCGATGCCGAGCGCCGCGCCCCACACGGCGACCACGGCCGCCACCAGGATCAGCGGCGCGACGAGTGAGCGCAGCAGGGCGACCAGGATCAGCAGCACGCTCAGCAGCACGATCGGCACGACGACCAGGCGGTCGCGGGCGTTGGTGTCCTTCAGGTCGAGTTGCTCGGCGCTCGCCCCGCCGACGTAGGAGCCGTCGAGCTTCTCGCGCAGGGCCTCGATGGTGGCGGTCTCCCCGGCGGACTGGGGCGGTGCGGTGGCGAGGACGGAGATCTCGGTCCAGCCGTCTCCGGTACGGCCTTCCTCCGCGCTTTCGACTCCACGGGTGCCGCGGATCGAGGCGAGCGTCGCGTGGGCGCGGTCGTCCTGCGTGATGACGCTGATGGGCTGGGTGCCGCGCTCGGGGTAGGCCCGGGCGAGGGTCTCCATGGCGGCGACCGCGTCGGGCTTGGAGGTGAAGGAGTCCTCCTGCTTGAGGGTGCCGGGCAGGTTGAGGGTGCCGAGCGCGAGCGCGCCGAGCAGGACGGCGCCGCCCGCGAGGACGGTCAGCGGCCGGCGTCCGGCGGAGCCGCCCATCGCCGTGAACAGGGACCGGCGGGCCTTGGGCGTGCTGCCGTAGCGGGGCACGAGCGGCCAGAACACGCGCCGGCCGAGCAGGACGAGGATCGCGGGCAGCAGCGTCAGCATGGCGAGAAGCGCGCACAGCACGCCGACGGTGCCGAGCGGGCCCATGCCCCGGCTGGAGTTGAGGTCGGCGGCGAGCAGGCACAGCAGTCCGGCGGCGACGGTGCCGGAGGAGGCGAGCACGGCGGGCCCGCAGCCCTTGAGCGCGGCGACCATTGCGTCGTACGGCCGCTCGATGCGCCGCAGCTCCTCGCGGTACCGGGAGACGAGCAGCAGCGCGTAGTCGGTGCCCGCCCCGAACACGAGGATCGTCATGATCCCGGAGCTCTGGCCGGACACGGACGTCCCGAACCCTTGGTTGAGCCCGTAGGCGACGCCCATCGACAGATAGTCGGCCATGCCGGCGACGGTGAGCGGGACCAGCCACAGGAACGGGCTGCGGTAGATGAGGATCAGCAGCAGCGCGACGACCGCGGCGGTGGTGTAGAGCAGCGGTCCGTCGAGCGAGTTGTAGACCTCGCTCGCGTCGGTGGCGAGCGCACCCGACCCACCGACGTCGACGCTCAGCCCGTCGTCGCCCCGGGCGACGTCCCTGACGTCGTTGACGAGCAGGTCACGTGCCTTCTCGTCGGTCCCCGGCTCGGTGCTCGCGATCGGGTACATCAGCGTGGTCCCGTCCTGGGACGGGATGCCCCGCGGCTCACCGGTGAGCTTGTGCGCGCCCGCGATCCGCTCGATCTGCCCGGCGGCGGTCGCCCGGTCACCGGCGGTGAGTCCCGCGTCCCGGTGATACACGACGACCATCTCGGTGCTCTCGCCACCGGGCAGCTGTTCCTGGATCCTGGCCACCTGCGTGGAATCGGCACTGGCCGGCAGATAGTCGACGGCCCGGTCACGCTGGACGTCCGCGAGCTTCGACGCGAACGGCGACGCGATCGCGAGCACCACGATCCACAGCCCGAGCACGAGCCACGGCACACCACGCCGCCGCCGTGTACTTGTCCTTACGGCCCCCATGAGACGGGCCCCCTCCGGTCGGATGTCTGGGTCGCTTCCAGACTTCCGGTGCGGGGGTGGCTGTTCGTCGGGCGGGAGGTCGAGTTGAGGGTTACTGCCGGGGGTGGTGACCGGGCGGGATTACTCCCTGGGGAGTATCGCGGGGTGCGGGCCTACGACGGTGTCCGGGCCGCCGCCGCCAGCAGGCGGGTCACGTCGTCCGTGCAGATCGTCAGGGCCGCGCCCACCGTCGCGAGGGCGTCGCGTTCGGCGGGGGTGTAGGGGCCGTCGGCCAGGGCGATGCGGGCTCCCTGGAGGAGGATCGATTCGCGGCCGGCGGGGGCGAGGTGCGGGGCGAGGGGGTCCAGGGCCTCGTGGAGCTCTATGGCCAGCCCGGCGCCGCAGGGCTCGGAGAAGACCCGGCCGGTGTCGGCGGCCAGTGCCTCGACCAGGGCGCCCAGCTGGTCCTCCGTGCAGTCGTCGAAGCCGGCCGCGCGCACGGTGGCCGCGGCGGTCTCCAGGGACGGACGGGCGCAGGTGCCGCCCGCGGCCAGCACCGCGAGGGCGACGGTGTGGACGGCGTCGCGGAGCATCGCGGAGAAGCGGGTGGTGGTCGGATGGTCGAGGACGTCGGTGCCGAAGTGGCGTCGGCAGGCCGCGCACTCCACGACGGGTGCGGTCTCGCCGCGCGGCAGGACCGGCACGCTGAGGAACGTGAAGCGGCGATGACCGGTCAGCCGCTGGTAGTTGCGGTCGCCCCCGCAGCCGGGACAGAAGAACTCGCCATCCCCTATGGCCGACCACGCGGTGCGGGTGCCCAGGATGCGCGCAAGCCTGGCGGCACCGTTTCGTCCCCGTCCTGGCAGCACGTCGCACCTCCGTAACGCCGCGGCAACATCGCCGCGCTTGCGTGATGTTAGCCACATCACGGACGTGGAGTCAGTACCCCGGACGAGACCTTTCCGTGACCTGCACAGGTCAATGGCTGGAAATGAGCGGACCCCGCCCACCCGAAAGGGGGGACGGGGCCTTCAGATCACCGGGTCGGGCAGCGCCCCTTCAGGGGCGCGGGGAACTGCGCGACAAGCCACGACGGCGCCGCAGCCGCAGGACAGACCCTTCGCGGCACGACCTGCCGGCTCACCCCAGCGGAGCGAACCGTCAGCGAGTCGCCCGGTTGACCGCCGACACGACCGCCTTCAGCGAGGCACGCGTGGTGTTGGCGTCGATGCCGATGCCCCACAGGACCTTGCCGTCGATCGCGCACTCGATGTACGACGCGGCCTGCGCGGAGGCGCCCTCGCTCATCGTGTGCTCCTGGTAGTCCAGCAGCCGGGCGTCCACGCCCACCGTCTGCAGCGCGTCGAAGAAGGCCGAGATCGGACCGTTGCCGGTACCGGCCAGGACCGTGTCGACGCCGTCGACGGTGGCCTCCACCTTCAGCGTGTCCACGCCGTCCGTGTCGGTCGTCGACTGGCCGTTCTTGACCTGGATACGACCCCACGGGTTCTCGGGGTTCGGCAGGTACTCGTCCTGGAAGACGGCCCAGATGTCGGAGCCGGTGATCTCGCCGCCCTCGGCGTCCGTCTTGGCCTGGATCAGCTTCGAGAACTCGATCTGCATCCGGCGCGGCAGGTCCAGCTTGTGGTCGTTCTTCAGGACGTACGCGATACCGCCCTTGCCGGACTGCGAGTTGACGCGGATGACGGCCTCGTAGGAGCGGCCGACGTCCTTGGGGTCGATCGGCAGGTACGGCACCGCCCACTCGATGTCGTCCACGGTGACCCCGCGAGCGGCCGCGTCGGCCTCCATCGCGTCGAAGCCCTTCTTGATGGCGTCCTGGTGGGAGCCGGAGAAGGACGTGTAGACCAGGTCGCCCACGTACGGGTGGCGCGGGTGGACCTCCATCTGGTTGCAGTACTCCCACGTACGACGGATCTCGTCGATGTCGGAGAAGTCGATCTGCGGGTCGACGCCCTGGGAGAAGAGGTTCATCCCCAGGGTCACCAGGTCGACGTTGCCGGTGCGCTCGCCCTGCCCGAACAGACAGCCCTCGATGCGGTCGCCGCCGGCCATCAGCGCCAGCTCGGCCGCCGCCACGGCCGTACCGCGGTCGTTGTGCGGGTGGACGGACAGGACCACGTGCTCGCGGCGGGACAGGTTGCGGTGCATCCACTCGAAGCGGTCCGCGTGTGTGGACGGCGTCGAACGCTCCACCGTGGCGGGCAGGTTGAGGATGATCTCGCGGCCGGGGCCGGGCTGCCAGACGTCCATGACCGCCTCGCAGACCTCCAGCGCGAAGTCCAGCTCGGTGTCGGTGAAGATCTCCGGGCTGTACTGGTAGCCGAACTCGGTCTCCGGACCCAGCAGCTTCTCGGCGTACTCCACCACCAGGCGGGTGCCGTCCACGGCGATCTGCTTGATGTCGTCCTTGGAGCCGCGGAAGACGACCCGGCGGAAGACGGGGGCCGTGGCGTTGTACAGGTGCACGTTGGCGCGCTTGGCGCCCTTCAGGGACTCCACCGTGCGCTCGATCAGGTCCTCGCGGGCCTGGGTCAGTACGGAGATCGTGACGTCGTCGGGGATGGCCCCGGGCTCCTCGACGATGGAGCGCACGAAGTCGAAGTCCGTCTGGCCCGACGCCGGGAAACCGACCTCGATCTCCTTGTAGCCCATCTTGACCAGCTGGTCGAACATCCGGCGCTTGCGCTCGGGCGACATCGGGTCGATCAGGGCCTGGTTGCCGTCGCGCAGGTCGGTGGAGAGCCAGCGGGGGGCGGTGGTGACGCGCTGGTCCGGCCAGGTCCGGTCGGCGATGTCGACCTGCTCGTAGCGGCCGTACTTGTGGATCGGCATGGTGCTGGGCTGCTGGCGGTTCGCCATGTCTGCGGGGCTCCTCAGGATGTCCGGAAGGACGGCCGACGACGCAACGCGAAGCTCCGCGGGGAGGGAGTCGACCTGGACTACAGGCCCTCGCCGCGGCAGCTAAGAAGAAGCAGCCCGAAACGCATGATGCGAAGCATGCTAGCCGAGCCACTCCCCGTACGGGGCGCCGTATCAGTATGCGGAACCCGAGGGATGAATAGGGCAAAACGTGCGCCATACCACTTCGTCACGGAGCGTGTGGCTCACAATCCGCATATTTCACCAATCATGGTTGCGACTAGTGACAGCCCGCTAACGCAGTGCAATGGTGCCGCACATGACGACAAACGGGGGCTTCGAGCCCGTCTTCTGCACCGTCGTACCACCCCACGTCCTCGACAAACTGGCCCGGAACGACGACCCCGCACTCTCCGGCCCGGCCCAGCGGACCTTGATGCGAGACAGCGAGCTGCGCGGCCGGCGCCGCGTGACGACCGAGTTCGCCCTCGCGGCCGCCCCGACGGCGAAGGCACCGTCGGACCAGCCGCTGCGCACCATCTACGACGCCGGGCACAAGGCCACCCTGCCCGGCACCAAGGTCCGCGGCGAGGGCCAGGACCCCGGCCAGGACGCCACGGTCAACCGGGCCTACTCCGGCCTCGGCGCCACCTTCGACCTGTTCCTCAAGGCCTACGCCCGCCACTCCATCGACGGCGACGGCCTGCCGCTGGACGCCACCGTCCACTACGACGAGAACTACAACAACGCCTTCTGGAACGGCGAGCAGATGGTGTTCGGCGACGGTGACGGCGAGATCTTCCTCGACTTCACCATCCCGATCGACGTCATCGGCCACGAGCTCACCCACGGCGTCACGCAGTACACGGCCAACCTCACGTACTACGGCCAGCCGGGCGCCCTGAACGAGTCGATGTCGGACGTCTTCGGCTCCCTGATCAAGCAGTACACGCTCGGCCAGACCGCCGCCGAGGCCGACTGGCTGATCGGCGCCGGCCTGCTCGCCCCGAGCGTCACCGGCAAGGCCCTGCGCTCCATGAAGGAGCCGGGCAGCGCGTACGACGACGACGTGCTCGGCAAGGACCCGCAGCCGGCGACGATGGACGACTACGTCCGCACCGGCCGCGACAACGGCGGCGTCCACATCAACTCCGGCATCCCCAACCACGCCTTCTACCTCGCCGCCACCGCGCTCGGCGGAAACGCCTGGGAGAAGGCGGGACAGGTCTGGTACGACGTCCTGACCGGCGGCAAGCTCACGGACCGGGCCATGTTCACCGACTTCGCGGCGCTGACCGTCAAGGCCGCACGCGAGCGCTTCGGCGACGGCGGCGATGAGCTCCAAGCCGTGTCGAAGGCGTGGGAGCAGGTCGGGGTGCGGATTCAGTAAGTCCGTACTAGACAGGGACCCATGCGGATTTTGGTACGGCGCACGGGTGGATTCGCGGGCATCGAGCGGCACGCCGAGGTGGACACCTCGGGGCGAGCCGACGCCCAGGAGTGGCAGGCCCTGGCCGAGCGCGCGGTCGCGTCCGGCCGGGGCACGCCCCCCGTCGGGGTTCCGGACGGCTTCAGCTACCAGATCACCGTGGACGGCAGGACGGTGTACTGCTCGGATCCCCGGCTCACCGACGAGCAGCGCAAGCTGATCTCCAGAGTGCTGAAGGAAGGGGCGTAACGGGCAGTTCACGTCGGGCCGTTGACTTCCGTTACCAGCGGTACGGATGATCCGGCGCATGGCGATCGATGAGCGCGGTGCGCTGACTCCGATACCCCGGTTCCCGGCCGGCTTCCTGTGGGGCGTCTCCACCTCGGCCCACCAGATCGAGGGGGCGGCGGACGAGCGCGAGCGGTCCGTGTGGGACGCCTTCACGGCCGAGCCGGGACGGGTCAAGGACGGCTCCACGGCCGAGGTGGCCTGCGACCACTACCACCGCTACGGCGAGGACGTGGCGCTGCTGGCCGGCCTGGGCACCGGCGCGTACCGCTTCTCGGTCTCCTGGCCCCGGGTGAACTCCCCCAAGGGCCTCGACTTCTACGACCGTCTGGTGGACGAGCTGTGCGCGGCGGGCGTACGGCCGGTGCCGACGCTCTTCCACTGGGATCTGCCGGTCACGCTGGACTGGCTGGAGCGGGACACGGCCGCGCGTTTCGCCGAGTACGTGTCGGTGGTCGCCGAGCGGCTGGGCGACCGCGTGAAGAAGTGGATCACCCTGAACGAGCCCGCCGAGCACACCCTGCTGGGCCACGCCCTCGGCACCCACGCACCGGGCAGGCGGCTCCTCTTCGACGCCCTCCCGGTCGCCCACCACCAGCTGCTGGCCCACGGCCTCGCCGTACGGGCACTGCGCGCGGCCGGCGCCACGGACATCGGGATCGCCAACTCGCACGGGCCGACCTGGCCGGCGTCACAGGAGCAGCCGGACCTGGAGGCGGCGGACTTCTACGACCTGCTCCTCAACCGCCTGTTCGCCGACCCGCTGCTGCTGGGCCAATACCCGGACGGAATCGGCGAGTTGATGCCCGGCGACGTCGAGTCGGACCTGAAGGCCATCGCGGAGCCGATCGACTTCTACGGCATCAACTACTACGCCCCGACCCGCGTGGGCGCCCCGCAGGGCACCGAGATCGAGTTCGGCGGGATCACCATGCCCGCCGAACTGCCCTTCTCCGTGCGGGAGATCGAGGGCGTGCCGACGACGGACTTCGGCTGGCCGGTGGTGCCGGAGGGCCTGACGGAACTGCTCACCGGCTTCCGCGACCGCTACGGCGACCGGCTGCCACCTGTCGTCATCACGGAGAACGGCTGCTCGTACGAGGGCGTCGACGACCAGGAGCGGATCGCCTATCTGGACGGCCACATCCGTGCCCTGCACCGGGCGGTGGAGGCGGGCGTGGACGTGCGCGGGTACTTCGTGTGGTCGCTGCTCGACAACTTCGAGTGGGCCGAGGGATACGCGCGCCGGTTCGGGCTGGTGCACGTGGACTACGAGACGCAGGAGCGGACGCCCAAGGCGTCGTACGGCTGGCTGCGGGACGTGCTCCGGGCGCAGAGATGACGGTCGATGCCCTTGCCGAGCCCACGGACCGGGTCGGCAGGGGCTGGACCGCCGCGCTCTCGCTCTCCAACGTGGCGATCTGGGTCGGCTGGTACGGCCCGCTGCAGATCCTGCTGGCCCAGCAGGCGGAGGACTTCGCGCCCGGCACCGGGATGTCGAAGGAGACGCTGCTCGCGTGGGTGACCGGCGTGGGCGCGCTCGTGTCGCTGGTGGCGAACCCGTTCTTCGGCGCGCTGTCGGACCGCACCACGGGCCGCCGGGGCCGGCGTACGCCGTGGATCGTGGCGGGTGCGGCGGGCGGCGCGCTGTCGTTGCTGCTGCTCGCCGGTGCGGGCGGGCTGTGGGTGATGGCGGTCGGCTGGTGCCTGGTCCAGCTGACCCTGAACGCGGCCTTCGCGGCGGTGACGGCGGCCGTGCCGGACCGGGTACCGCGGCTCCAACGGGGTGTCGTGGGCGGCTGGTTGGGGGCGGCGCAGATCCTCGGGGCGGTCGCCGGGACGGGCCTGGCGACCGCGGCGGGCGGGATCGCGGCGGGGTACGTGGCGTGCGCGGTGTTCACGATGGCGGGCGTGCTGCCGTACGTGCTGCGGTACCGGGATCTCACGCTGGCGGTGGTGGATCGGCCGGCGTGGTCCTGGCGTTCGTTCGTGGGCGGCTTCTGGCTGAGCCCGCGCCGGTACCCCGACTTCGCCTGGGCCTGGCTGACCCGCTTCCTGATCAACCTCAGCAACGCGCTGGTGATCCTCTACCTGCTGTACTACCTGCGGGACGGGCTGCGGTACGACGACCCCGAGCAGGGTGTGCTGATCCTGACCGCGGTGAACAGCGTGACGCTGCTGGCCACGGTCGTGGTGGGCGGTGTCCGGTCGGACCGCTCGGGCCGCCGCAAGCCCTTCGTGATGTGGTCCGGGGTGCTGATGGCGGCGGCCACGGGTCTGCTCGCCGTATGGCAGACCTGGCCGAGCACGATCGTGGTGGCGGCGCTGCTGGGCCTCGGCCTCGGGGTCTTCATGTCGGTCGACTTCGCCCTGATGACGGACGTCCTGCCGAAGGCACTGGACCGGGGCAAGGACCTCGGCGTCATCAACGTCGCCAACGCCCTCCCCCAGGTAGCGGCCCCCGCCCTGGCCGCCCCGATCGTCACCTACCTGGGCGGATACCGGGTGCTGTATGTGGTGGCGGCGGTAGCGGGGTTGGCGGGGGCGGTGCTGGTCGGACGTATCAAGGGCGTGGACTAGGCGGCCCCTGGCGGCACTCGGTCAGAGCGCTCCCGCGTCCCGCGCCGCGTAGACCGACGGATACACCGGCCGATACCCCAGCTCCCGCCGAATCCGCTCCGTGGAGGTGAGCTGAACCCACGGATCAGGATCCGTACGGCCGTACAACTCGTCCGGAACCTCGACCCCGTTCAGCTGGTGCAACTCAACCGCCGTCACCGGCGCATCGTCGGCGATGTTGTAGATCCGGCCGTCGATCCCCGGCGCGTGCAGCATCCGCAGCAGCCCCTGGGCGACATCCGCGTGATGTCCCATCTGCAGCCGTTGGGTCGCCGCCCAGTTCCTGGCCCAGATCAGGGACTGGGCGAGATGCGGATCGCCCTCGCCGTAGACGAAGGGCAGCCGGGCGACACGCACGTCCAGGCCCTCCATGGCGCGCAGCTCCCGCTCGGCAGCCGCCTTGGACTCCGGGTAGGCGCCCCACATGGACCCGCCGGGCAGGCTCTCGTCGTCCTCGGTCAGCAGCCGCCCCCGTCCGCGGCCGTACACAAGACCGGTGCTGACCTGCACGAACCTCCGCACACCGGCGGCCAGCGCGGCGCGGCCCAGCTCCACGGCCGCGTCCCGGTTGACCGCCCACGCCTCCTCGTCCGGCACCCCGCGGAAGGACGCCGCGACGTTCACGACCGCGTCGACGCCGGCGACCGCCTTGCCGAGGGTGTCGGTGTCGCGCAGGTCCCCTGTGACGACCTCCGCGCCCAGCTCCGCGAAGGGCTCGCCGCGCGCCGCGTCGCGCACCAGAACCCTGACGCGCTCACCCGGCCGGGCCTGCGCGATCAGCCTCGGTGCGAAGCGCCGGCCGACCTGACCCGTCGTACCTGTCACCAATGTCAGCATCATGTGCTCCTCTCGCTTGTGCGACCAGCCTTGGCCGCGGACACCGGATCCGGGAGAGACCTCTTGATCAGGGGATCGACAGTCCCTGGATAACGCGGGCGGACCGGCGCAGGCTGGAGAGGTGAACCGAGCCGAACTCGCAGACTTCCTGCGCCGGGGCCGCGCCCGCCTCGCCCCGTCGGACGTGGGCCTGGCGCCCGGCGCCCGGCGCCGCACGGCCGGACTGCGCCGCGAGGAGGTGGCGCAGCTGGCGGGCATGTCGGTGGACTACTACACCCGCCTGGAGCAGGCCCGGGGTCCGCGCCCGTCACGCCAGATGCTGACGGCGCTGGCCCGCGCGCTGCGCCTGACCGCCGACGAGCGCGACCATCTGTTCCACCTGGCCGACGAGGAGCCGCCGCGCCGCGAGACGGCGTCGACGCATGTCCCGCCCGGCCTGATGCTGATCCTGGACCGGCTGCACGACACACCGGCGCAGGTGGTGACCGACTGCGGCGAGGTGCTGGCCCAGAACGCGATGGCGCGGGCGCTGACGCTCGACGTAATGTCCCGCCCCCGACGCGAGCGCAACCTCGTCCGCCGCTACTTCCTGGACCCTCAGGCGCGCAGCCTGTTCCCGGAGGAGGACCGGGACGAGCACGCGCGCGCCGCCGTCGCCAATCTGCGCGCGGTGGCCGCCGCCCGCCCCGACGACCCGGAACCGGCCGCACTGGTCGCGGAACTCCGGGCGGCGAGCGAGGAGTTCGCGGAGCTGTGGGACGAGCACGAGGTGGCCCTGCGCCACCGGGCGACGAAACGCTTCCTGCATCCGCTGGTCGGCCTGCTGGACCTCGACTGCGAGGTCATGCTCAGCCACGAACACCACCAGCTCCTGGTCATCCACTCCGCCCGCCCCGGCACGGAAGGCTACGAACGCCTCCAGCTGCTGCGGGTGGTGGGACTTCAGGACATGTCACCCAGCAAGGCCTGACCGGACCGAGGCGGCGGCCCGCTCCGGGTCGTCGCCCGCCGCGACCGCGAAGTCCTGGAGCATGCCGGCGAGGACGTCGTCGGGGCCGTAGACGCCGATGACGTAGCCGGCGTGGGCGAGTTGGGCGAGCCCGTGCATCTGGACGAACACCTGCCGTACGAGGAGATCGGCGTCGGTTTCCGCGCGGAACCGCCCGGCCGCGGCGCAGCGCCGGATGGCATTGCGCGGGTAGCGCAGCAGCCGTACGCCCATCTGCCGGTCGTCGTCGGTGAGTTCGAACCCGGCGGTGCCGGAGCCGCCGAACATCACCGCGTACACCGCGGGCTCGGCGCGGGCGAACTCCTGGTAGGCGCGGCACAGTTCGACGAGTTCCCGCACGGGGTCGTCCCCCGCCTCGACCTCGGCCACGCGCCCCTCGAAGCGGGCGACGCCCTCCCGCATGACCTCGCGCGCCAGCCCCGGCATCGACCCGAAGTGGGTGTACACGGCCATGGTGGAGGCGCCGACGGCCTTGACCAGGCGGCGGGCGCTGAGGGCGGCCGGGCCCTCCTCGGCGAGCACGCGTGCGGCTTCGTCGAGGAGGAGGCGGCGGGGGTTCACGGTGTTCACGAAGGGCATGCGGGGGCGGCTGATACGGCTGCCCGAGGCGGCGGGGGCCGACAGCGGGACGACCGACGGTCAGGAGCCGGCGCTGCGGATGGCCGTGCTCGGGGACTCGGTGGCGGCGGGCGTGGGGGCAGCCGAGCACCGGGAGGCGATGGCCGGGCGGCTGGCGGAGGCGGTGTCGGCGATGACCGGGAGGGCGGTGTCCTGGCGCGTCGCGGCGAAGGCGGGGGCGACTCTCGCGGCCGTACGGCAGGGACTGCTGCCCGGCTTGACGGACCCGACGGCGCGGTGGCGGCCGGACGTGGTCGTCGTCGTGGCCGGCACGAACGACGCCTTGCGGCTGCGCCGGCCCGCGCCTTCCTCCCCCACTCTCGAATCCGCTCGAGCGGGGGGACCCCCATGGACGCCGAGCGCCTGATCCGGGATGTGCGGCTGCGCCTCGGCGAGGACGTGCCGATGGTGTTCGCGGGGCTGCCGTCGGTCGGCCGGCCGGCGGCGCTGCCGCGCCGGGTGCGGATCCCGCTCGCCGCTTACGTCCGCGTGCTCGACCATCAGCTGAAGACGGCGGCCACGAGGGGAGTCGCCGTCTTCCACCTTCCCTCCGGGGGCCCGCCCGAGCACGCGGGCGACTGGCTGGGGCGGGACCGCTTCCACCCGTCGGCGGACGGATACCGGGCGTGGGCACGGGTGTTGGGGGCGCGACTGGCGACCCTGACCGAGGCGACGCTCGGCGGCCGGCCCACCGCTGATCGACCCGCCGGTAGTTGACCCTTCGGTAGTTGAGGCCGGAAATCACCCTTGCCGACCCTCGCCCCACGCGCATCAATGGGAACGACGGTTCCGACGGACCGTCAGATTTCAGCTCTCCCCGCAGCGTGCCCGCACCCACCTGCCGAGCTGTCCCCCCACACGGAATTCCCCCACCCCCGAAAGGGAGCGAATCCCCATGAGACGAACGCGCATCGGAGCAGGTGCGGCCCTGGCGGCCGGGGCCCTCGCCGTCACCGGCCTGGCCTTCGCACCCGCCGCCTTCGCCGTCACCCCCGCCACCGCGACGATCACCGCCGACTGCGGCAGCTTCGGGGGCGGCGCCGCCACCCTCACGGCGACGCAGGACGGCACCTCCGCCACCATCACCGTCAACTCCGCCATCACCGCGCCGATCGGGCTCTCCGAGGACTCGATCGCCTCGACGCTCACCCTGGTGAAGGCGGGCGGCGGCACCGCCGTCTTCTCCGGTACCGAGAACCCGGCGATGGCCGCCGGCGACCCCGTCCAGGTCGGCCCGCTCAGTGGCACCGTCGCCTCCGGGGACAGCCTGGAGGCCTTCGGCGGCTCGCTGCAGATGACCGTCTTCGGCATCACCATCACCTGCACGGCGACCGGGCCGCAGTCGCCGGGCCCGTTCGTGTTCGACTGAGGCACGTGACGAACTGACTGGCTGACGCTCTGAGCTCTGAGCCGTGAGCTCTGAAAAAGGGCGCGGTCCCGGCGCTGTTACGGCTTACAGCGCGTCGGGGCCGCGCTCGCCCGTCCGTACCCGTACGACCGTCTCGACCGGCACCGCCCAGACCTTGCCGTCGCCGATCTTGCCGGTGTGCGCGGCCTTCACGACGGCGTCGATGACGTCGTCGGCCGCCGCGTCCTCCACGACGACCTCGATGCGCACCTTCGGCACCAGGTCGACCTGGTACTCCGCGCCGCGGTACACCTCGGTGTGGCCGCGCTGCCTGCCGTAGCCGCTCGCCTCGGTCACGGTCAGGCCGTGCACGCCGATCTCCTGGAGAGCGGTCTTGACCTCGTCGAGCCGGTACGGCTTGACGATCGCGGTGATGAGCTTCATGCCTGCTTCTTGACCTTCTGCGCGGCGGGGAGGGAGGAGGACAGGGACGCGGTGACCGGGGCGCCGTGCCCCAGGACCCGTGATCGTAGGCGCTCTCCGCGTGCACCGTAAGGTCCAGGCCGGTGTGCTCCTGCTCCTCGCTCGCCCGGAAGCCCATGACCCTGTCGATCAGCTTGCCGAGCCCGAAGGTGACGAGGAAGGCGTACGCCGCCACCGCCACGATCGCCACCAGCTGCTTGCCGAGCAGCCCGAACCCGCCGCCGTGCAGCAGGCCCTCGACCCCGCCCGTCATGGTGGCCGTCGCGAACACGCCGATCAGCAGGGTGCCGACGACACCGCCGACCAGGTGGACGCCGACGACGTCGAGGGAGTCGTCGTAGTTCAGCTTGAACTTCCAGCTCACGGCGTAGGAGCAGACGACACCCGCGGCGAGGCCGATGACCAGCGCGCCGAGCAGGGAGACCGAGCCGCAGGACGGCGTGATGGCCACCAGTCCGGCGACCGCGCCGGAGGCCGCGCCCAGCGTGGTGGGGTGGCCGTCGCGCCGCTGCTCGACGAAGAGCCAGCCGAGCAGGCCGGTGCAGCCGGCGGCGAGGGTGTTGAGGAAGACGGCGGCGGCCATGCCGTTGGCGCCCAGGGCCGAGCCGGCGTTGAACCCGAACCAGCCGAACCAGAGCAGCCCCGCGCCGAGCACGACCATCGGCAGATTGTGCGGCCGCATGGCGTCCTTCTTGAAGCCGAGCCGCGGGCCGAGGACCAGGCACAGGGCCAGGCCGGAGGCGCCCGAGGTGATCTCGACGGGGAGACCGCCGGCGAAGTCGAGGGCACCGAGGCCGTCGAGGATCCAGCCACCGGGACCCCAGGTCCAGTGGGCGACCGGAACGTATACGAGCAGCGCCCACACCGGCACGAACACCAGCCACGCCCCGAACCTGGCCCGGTCCGCGACGGCGCCGCTGACCAGTGCGGCGGTGACGATCGCGAAGGTGAGCTGGAAAGTGGCGAACAGGAGGGTGGGGACGGTCCCCTGGACGCTGTCGGGTCCGAGACCGGCCATGCCGGCGTGGTCGAGCCCGCCGATGAACCCGCCGCCGATGTCGTCCCCGAAGGCGAGGGAGTAGCCGCAGACCAGCCAGACGATCGTCACCAGCGCGATGGACACGAAGCTCATCATCAGCATGTTGAGGACGCTCTTCGTGCGGACCATGCCGCCGTAGAACAGGGCCAGACCCGGGGTCATCAGCAGGACGAGGGCGGTGGCGGCGAGCAGCCAGGCGGTGTCGCCGGTGTCGACGCTTGCGGCGGCGAGGGGCACGGTGGTCTCCAACGGTGTGGGGGCTCGCTCACACCTAAGGGGGTGCTCGCTCCCTTGTGCGGCAGGGGCTTGTGGATCAGGGAGAATGGACGCCATGAGCGTTCGCAGCCAGTCATCCGAGCCGTCGGCCTCGTCGCAGGCACCCCACCGCGCCGGCTTCGCCTGCTTCGTGGGCCGCCCCAACGCGGGCAAGTCCACTCTTACGAATGCTCTGGTCGGCCAGAAGGTGGCGATCACCGCGAACCAGCCGCAGACGACGCGGCACACGGTACGGGGGATCGTGCACCGGGAGGACGCCCAGCTGATCCTGGTCGACACCCCTGGGCTGCACAAGCCGCGCACGCTGCTGGGCGAGCGCCTCAACGACGTCGTCCGTACGACCTGGGCCGAGGTCGACGTGATCGGCTTCTGTCTGCCCGCGAACGAGAAGCTCGGTCCCGGCGACCGCTTCATCGCGAAGGAACTGGCGTCGATCAAGAAGACGCCGAAGATCGCGATCGTCACGAAGACCGACCTCGTGGACGGCAAGACCCTCGCCGAGCAGCTCATCGCGATCGACCAGCTCGGCACGGAGCTGGGCTTCGAGTGGGCGGAGATCGTCCCGGTCTCGGCGGTCGGCGACAAGCAGGTGGGCCTGCTGGCCGACCTGATCGTCCCGCTCCTTCCCGAGGGCCCGGCGCTCTACCCCGAGGGCGACCTCACCGACGAGCCCGAGCAGGTCATGATCGCGGAGCTGATCCGCGAGGCCGCGCTGGAGGGCGTCCGCGACGAGCTCCCGCACTCCATCGCGGTCGTCGTCGAGGAGATGCTCCCCCGCGAGGACCGCCCCGCCGACAAGCCCCTCCTCGACATCCACGCCTTCGTCTACATCGAGCGCCCCAGCCAGAAGGGGATCATCATCGGCCCCAAGGGCAAGCGCCTGAAGGACGTCGGCATCAAGAGCCGCAAGCAGATCGAGGCGCTGCTGGGGACGCCGGTGTTCCTGGACCTGCACGTGAAGGTGGCGAAGGACTGGCAGCGCGATCCGCGACAGCTGCGGAAGCTGGGCTTCTGAGAGGGTTCTCGCCCCCGCCGCCCCTACCCGTCCCATCCTTCTGGGCTCCGCCCCAGACCCCGCTCCTCAAACTCCCCCAAGCTCTTCGAGCAGGGGGGACCCCCAGAGGGGCTGGATTTTTCAGCCCGTCCGGCGTTTGAGGACGAGGCCCCTTCAGGGCCGAAAGCGGGGGTCCGGGGGCGCAGCCCCCGGGGACGGGACGGGTAGGGGCGGCGGGGGCGAAGAAACCGACGTGCGCGGATCGGGCCCCTGGAGAAAAGGCCTACGGCCTTGTCAGTCCCCCGGCGTACTCTGGAAATCGCCAGGCCGCCCATGTGGGCGGGCGCGTCGTATCGAGGAGGACGAGCAAGGCCTACGAGCCGGCCCATGACTCAGACACCCACAGCTCACACACCCGCGCAGGGGCAGGCGAGAGCACAGTTCACCGTCCCCGCCCAGCACCCCATGGTGACCGTGCTGGGGTCCGGCGACTCCCTTCTGCGCGTGATCGAGAAGGCCTTCCCGGCGACCGACATCCATGTCCGGGGCAATGAGATCAGCGCCGTCGGCGACTCAACGGAAGTCGCCCTCATACAGCGCCTGTTCGACGAGATGATGCTGGTGCTCCGCACCGGGCAACCGATGACGGAGGACGCAGTGGAACGCTCGATCGCCATGCTCCGGGCAACTGAGAACGGCGAGGGACCGGAAGAGACCCCGGCCGAGGTGCTCACCCAGAACATCCTCTCCTCCCGCGGCCGCACGATCCGCCCCAAGACCCTCAACCAGAAGCGCTATGTCGACGCCATCGACAAGCACACGATCGTCTTCGGCATCGGCCCCGCCGGCACCGGCAAGACGTACCTCGCCATGGCCAAGGCGGTGCAGGCCCTGCAGTCCAAGCAGGTCAACCGCATCATCCTGACCCGGCCTGCGGTGGAGGCGGGCGAGCGCCTCGGGTTCCTGCCGGGAACTCTGTACGAGAAGATCGACCCCTACCTGCGCCCGCTCTACGACGCGCTGCACGACATGCTGGACCCGGACTCCATCCCCAGGCTGATGGCCGCCGGGACCATCGAGGTCGCGCCGCTCGCGTACATGCGTGGACGGACGCTCAACGACGCCTTCATCATTCTCGACGAGGCCCAGAACACCAGCCCCGAACAGATGAAGATGTTCCTCACCCGCCTCGGCTTCGAGTCGAAGATCGTCATCACCGGTGACGTGACCCAGGTCGACCTCCCGGACGGCACCAAGTCCGGTCTGCGGCAGGTGCAGGACATCCTGGACGGCGTCCCGGACGTCCACTTCTCCCGGCTGTCGTCGCAGGATGTCGTCCGGCACAAGCTGGTCGGCCGTATCGTCGACGCGTACGAGGAGTACGACAACAAGCACGGCACCCAGAACGGCACGCACAAGGGCCGCGGCGGCAAGGCCGGGCACAAGGGGAAGTAGAGAACACGCGCGACCATGTCGATCGACGTCAACAACGAGTCCGGAACCGAGGTCGACGAGCAGGCGATCCTCGACATCGCCCGCTACGCACTCGCGCGGATGCGCATCCACCCGCTCTCCGAGCTCTCGGTGATCGTCGTGGACGCCGACGCCATGGAGCAGCTCCACATCCAGTGGATGGACCTGCCGGGGCCGACGGATGTCATGTCCTTCCCCATGGACGAGCTGCGGCCGCCCACGAAGGACGACGACGAGCCGCCGCAGGGGCTGCTCGGCGACATCGTGCTCTGCCCGGAGGTCGCCAAGAAGCAGGGCGATGAAGCGCCGACGCAGCACACCATGGACGAGGAGCTCCAGCTGCTCACCGTCCATGGCGTGCTGCACCTCCTCGGGTACGACCACGAGGAGCCCGACGAGAAGGCCGAGATGTTCGGTCTCCAGGCCGCCATCGTGGACGGCTGGCGTTCGGAGAAGGGCCTGACCGGTCCTTCCCCTGCCCCGACCGTGTCATGAGTCTCGCCCTCGTCTCCGGTGCCATCGCCCTGGTGGTCGTCGCCTGGCTCGCCGCCTGCGCGGAGGCGGGCCTGGCGCGCGTCTCCACCTTCCGGGCCGAGGAGGCCGTACGCAGCGGCCGGCGCGGCAGCGAGAAGCTCGCGCTCGTCGCCGCCGACCCGACCCGCTACCTCAACGTTTCGCTGCTGGTGCGCGTGGCCTGCGAGATGGCCGCCGCCGCGCTGGTCACCTACGCCTGCCTCCAGGAGTTCGACAGCACCACCGAGGCCCTGCTGGTCGCGATAGCGGTCATGGTCCTGGTGTCGTACGTCGCCGTGGGGGTCTCCCCGCGCACCATCGGCCGCCAGCACCCGCTGAACACGGCGACGGCGGCGGCGTACGTACTGCTGCCGCTGGCCCGCATCATGGGCCCGATCCCCTATCTGCTGATCCTCATCGGCAACGCCCTCACCCCCGGCAAGGGCTTCCGCCGCGGTCCGTTCGCCTCCGAGGCGGAGCTGCGGGCGCTGGTCGACCTCGCCGAGAAGGAGTCGCTCATCGAGGACGACGAGCGCCGCATGGTGCACTCGGTCTTCGAGCTCGGCGACACGCTCGTACGGGAAGTCATGGTCCCGCGCACCGACCTCGTCGTCATCGAGCGCTACAAGACCATCCGCCAGGCCCTCACCCTCGCCCTGCGCTCCGGTTTCTCGCGTATCCCGGTGGTCGGGGAGAGCGAGGACGACGTGGTCGGGATGGTGTATCTCAAGGACCTGGCCCGCAAGACGCACATCTCCCGGGACGCCGAGAGCGAGCTGGTGTCGACGGCGATGCGGCCCGCCGTCTTCGTGCCGGACACCAAGAACGCCGGTGACCTGCTGCGCGAGATGCAGAAGGAGCGCAACCACGTGGCCGTCGTCATCGACGAGTACGGCGGCACCGCCGGCATCGTCACCATCGAGGACATCCTCGAGGAGATCGTCGGCGAGATCACCGACGAGTACGACCGTGAGCTGCCGCCGGTGGAGGAGCTGGGCGAGGACCGCTACCGCGTCACCGCCCGCCTGGACATCACCGACCTGGGCGAGCTGTACGGCCTCGACGAGTACGACGACGAGGACGTGGAGACCGTCGGCGGACTGCTCGCGAAGGCACTCGGCCGGGTCCCGATCGCCGGGGCGTCGTCGGTGGTCGAACTGCCCGACGGCCGCGTGCTGCGCCTGACGGCGGAGGCGGCGGCCGGCCGCCGGAACAAGATCGTGACCGTGCTCGTGGAGCCGGTGGGTCCCGTGGAGCCCCCGGAGGAGGAGACGAAGCCCGAGTGACGCCTCAGGAGCTGCGCACGTTCTGTCTGTCCTTCAACGCCGCGGTGGAGGACTTCCCGTTCCGCCCGGAGACCTCGGTCTTCAAGGTCGGCGGCAAGCTCTTCGCCCTGTCCTACCTGGACGCCGAGCCCCTGAAGGTCAACCTCAAGTGCGACCCCGAGGACGCGGTGCGGCTGCGCGAGGAGTACCCCGGCCTGATCGTCCCCGGCTGGCACATGAACAAGCGGCACTGGAACACGGTGACGGCCGACGGTGAGCTCCCGGACCGTCTCGTCCGGGAGCTCGTCGAGGACTCGTACGACCTGGTCGTGGCCGGCCTACCGAGAGCCGACCGGTTGCGTCTCGACCGCCCCTGAGCCGACCGTGCGCCGGGTGCGCAGGCCGAGAGCGACCAGGGCCGCCGCGACGAGGACGATCGCCGCGTTCAGGGCCAGCGCCGTGCGGGTGCCGGACAGCAGGTCGTCGGCGGTCGTCGCGAGGACGCCCAGGAGCGGGATGCCGACGGTGAGGCCGATCTGCTGGGTCGAGGTGACCAGGCCGGTGGCCAGGCCCTGTTCCTCGTCGGGGACGCCCGAGGTGACCGTCAGGCCGTAGGAGATGATCGCGCCCAGGTGGAACATGCTCGCCAGCGAGACGGCCGCCGTGGCGAGCCAGACGGACCAGGTCTCGGTGTTGAGGAACACCAGGGCGGAGATGAAGGCGCCCTGACCCGTGAGGGAGAGAACCAGGGTGCGGCGGGCGCCGAGGCGGCTGATGAACCTCGGGGTGAGCGCGCCCGCGACCACCGAGACCACGCCCTGGACGCCGAAGACCAGCCCCGTCTGCCAGGCCGCCAGATGCAGGATCTCCTGGAGGTACAGGGTGAGCACGAAGATCACCGTCGACATCATCGAGAAGGTGACAAGACCGCCCACGTTGCCCCACGCCACCGTGCGGCGCCGCAGCATGGGCAGGGAGACCAGGGGCGCCGACGTGCGGGACTCGACGATCGCGAAGGCCACCAGGAGCGCGAGGCCCGCGATCAGGGTCACGATGACGTCGGTCCGGGCGAAGCCGTGGTCGGCGGCCGTCGTCAGGGCGTAGATCAGGGACAGCAGACCGCCGGTGACGGTGACCGCGCCGGGCACGTCGAGGCGCGGGCGGTCCGGGGTGCGGGACTCGGGCAGCAGGCCGGGTGCCAGCGGCAGCACGATCAGCGCGAAGATCGCGAGCAGGCCCATCGTGGAGCGCCAGCCGAGCGCGTCGGTCAGGATGCCGCCCGCGACCATGCCGATGGTGAAGCCGAGGGACATCAGCGTCCCGGAGATCCCGAGCGCACGGTCGCGGGCGGGGCCCTCGGCGAAGGTCGTCGTCAGCAGGGACATGCCGGTCGGGACGATGACCGCCGCGCCGAGGCCCTGCAGGGCGCGTCCCGCGAGGAAGGACGCCGGGTCCCAGGCGAACGTCGCCAGCACCGAGGCCGCGGCGAACAGGGCGAGGCCGATGAGGAAAAGCCGGCGGCGGCCGTAGAGGTCGCCGATGCGGCCGAACAGGAGCAGGAAGCCGCCGGACGGCAGCGCGAACGCGGTGACCGCCCACTGGAGGGCCGACTGGCTCATGCCGAGGTCGGCGCCGAGGACGGGCAGGGCGACGTTCAGGACGGAGAAGTCCAGCGCAACCATGAACTGGGCGGCGCACAGGACGAACAGGACGAGCTTGTCGCGCGTCGACAGCCGGGGGGACCGGGGGGTGTCGAGCGGTGGGGTGGACGTGGGAGCGGAAGGGGGCGTGGTGGTGTCGATCGGCATGGGCAAGAGCCTGCGGGCATCGGAATAGCCGTGGGGAGCGGGAAGTTGTCCTGGTGGTGGCACCACCAGCCAACACAGCAAGGGGGATCCGTACGTGTCCGACGTGACCGGGGGCGCGCTGAAGAGTCATCGGCGGCGCGAGCTGCGCGAGTTCCTGATGAGCAGGCGGGCCCGGGTGACACCGGGCGAGGCGGGCCTGCCCGGCGGTGGCGCGCGGCGCCGGACACCGGGGCTGCGGCGCGAGGAGGTCGCCGTGCTGGCCGGGGTGGGCGCCTCCTGGTACCAGTGGCTGGAGCAGGGGCGGGACATCTCCGTGTCGCCGCAGGTGCTGGACGCCGTGGGCCGGGTGCTGCGGCTGAGCAACGCCGAGCGCCGGCATCTGTATCTGCTGGCCGGGCTGAATCCGCCGGCGGCCGAAGTGGCGCCCGAGAAGCAGGACATGTGCGACGGGCTGCGCCGGCTGATCGACGCGTGGATGCCGTATCCGGCACACATCATGGACAAGTACTACAACGGCGTGCTGTACAACGACGCGGCCGCCACGGTGCTGGGCATGCGGCCAGGCAAGCGGTGGAACTGCCTGATCGACTTCTTCACGGATCCGATGTACCGGTCCCGGTCGAGGAACTGGGAGGAGAACGCCGCCACGGTCGTCGCGCAGTTCCGCGCGATCTGCTCGGCCAACCCCGACGACGAGGGGTTCCAGTCCGTGCTGGCCGAGGCGAAGGAGTCCAGTACGGAGTTCATCGCGTTGTGGGAGCGGCGGGACATCGAGGACGCCGGGCAGATCCGCAAGGAGCTGGAGCATCCGCTGGTCGGGCTGCTGTGCCTGGAGTCGAGCGTGATGCAGATGCCGGTCCGGCCCGACCTGTCGATCGTCCTGCACACCCCGCTGGACGAGGCGAACACGGCGGCCAAACTGGAGTGGCTGGCGTCCCCGGAGGGGCGGCGCGGGGCGATGTACCCCGTGGCCGGATAGGCCCGGCGGCGCTACGTATGCTCAGCTCATGACCGACAACAGCGCGCTCGACCCCGAGGACCGCAAGATCGTCACCCTGGCCCGTTCCGCACGGGCCCGCAATGGTGTGCCCGAGGGGGCTGCCGTACGGGACGAGACGGGCCGTACGTATGTCGCCGGGACCGTCGCGCTGGACTCCCTGCGGCTGAGCGCGCTCCGGACGGCGGTGGCG
The DNA here is from genome assembly GCF_045039535.1 of Streptomyces sp. NBC_01092. NCBI lineage: Bacteria > Bacillati > Actinomycetota > Actinomycetes > Kitasatosporales > Streptomycetaceae > Streptomyces > Streptomyces sp. NBC_01092. The sequence continues at coordinate 3,699,472 of NZ_CP108659.1, forward strand.
ATGGCGGTCGCGTCGGGGGCGACCTCGCTGGAGGCGGCGGCGGTCGTGACGGAGGCCGAGGGCGCGTCGGACGAGGACCGGGCGGCGGTACGGGATCTCGGCGGGCCCGGGACGCCGGTGCTGGTGGCGGGGCCCGACGGGGCGGTGCGGACGACGGTGACGGCGGGCTGAGGTTCCGGACGCCTTCGCGCCGGGAGTTTTCGCGCCGGGAGTTCAGGTCCGGGCCGCCGGTGTGATGTGGCTGAGCACGCAGCGCCAGCGCTCGTCCCGCCGTACGAAGACGTCGGTCGTCCACTCGTCGGCGTCGAAGCGCTCGCCCTTGTAGTGGGCGGTGTTCGTGATGCGTACCGTCACGACCGCCGAGTCGCCGTACAGGCCGATCCTGGGCTCGCCGACGAGTTGGAACGAGGAGTGGGTCAGCTCGCCGGACTCGACGAGCGACAGAAACTGCTCCCTGGCCGACATGCCCGACTCGGAGACGATGACCCAGTCGTCGGCCATGAAGTCGGCGATCCGCGCGGGGTCGTTGGAGACGATCGCCGCCGCCCAGTCGTGCACGGCGGCGGCGAGGAGTTGCCGGTCGTCACGCGTCTCGTCGCTCATGGCCGGATCGTAACCAGGGCGGGCGGACACGGCACCCCGTCGCGTCGCGACGGGCGATTGTCAGTGCCGGGTGTCACGCTGAGGTCATAGAGGATCTGCGAAGGGAATCGCCATGATCACCACTGACCTCGCTCCCGGCTCCCCCTGTTGGCTCGACCTCGGCGCCCCTGACGTCCGGGCCGCCGCGGCCTTCTACGGCGCGGTGCTCGGCTGGGAGTACGAGTCCATGGGCGAGGGCGGCGACATGGAAGGCGGGATGTTCAAGAAGGACGGCAAGACGGTCGCCGGGCTCGGCAAGCTCACCGAGGAGGGGGCGCGCTCGGCCTGGATGATCTACTACACCGTCACCGACGCGGACGCCACGACGCAGGCCGTGGAGCGCGCGGGCGGCAAGGTGCGGGTGGCGCCGCGCGACCTCGACGACTGGGGGCGGATGGCGCAGTTCGACGACCCGCTGGGCGGCCAGTTCGCCGCCTGGCAGCCGGGAAAGCAGGCCGGCTTCGAGCTGGCGGACGAGACGGGCTCGCTGTCCTGGACCGAGCTGTACACGAGCGACGCCGCGGGTGCGAAGGACTTCTACGCCAGTGTGTTCGGCTGGAGTTACGGCGACATGGAACTGCCGGGCGGTGGAGGCACGTACACCCTCATCACGCCCGCCGGGCTGCCCGAGGAGCGCATGCAGGGCGGCCTCATGGAGCTGCCGAAGGAGAACCTCGCGCTGGCGGGCGGTCGGGCCTACTGGCACCCGGTCTTCAACGTCGACGACTGCGACGCGGCAGTCGCCAAGGTCACCGAGAACGGCGGCAGTGTGCAGATGGGACCGGATGACGCGGAGGGTGTCGGCCGGCTGGCGGTGTGCCTCGACCCGGCGAACGCGGACTTCGTGGTGCTGACGCCCACCACCCCGAGCTGAACCCCGCGGGCCCTCGGCGGGCTCGCCCGGACCGGCGCGGGCTCGCCCGCTCTCACGCCGAGCTGCGGAACCCGATCGTCGGCACCGCCCGCCGCAGCGGCCACGGTCTCCCGGCCTCCGTGGGCACCAGGTCCGCCAGGAACGCGTACCGGCGCAGGGCCTCGGGGTCCTGCCGGTCCAGCGAGCGGACCTGACGCCACCAGGCGCCGATCTCGGCCCAGCCGGGCGCCGAGAGGGAGCCGCCGAACTCCTGGACCGACAGGGCCGCGGTCAGGCCCGCGAAGGCGAGGCGGTCCGCCAGCGGCCAGTCGGCCAGGGTGCCGGTGACGAAACCGGCCACGAACACGTCACCGGCGCCGGTCGGATCGAGGGCCTCCACGGCGATCGCGGGGACCACGGCCGTCTCCCCGGTCCTGCCGTCGACCGCGTACGCGCCCTCCGCGCCGAGGGTGACGACCGCCAGCGGGACGTACTCGGTCAGGGCGTGGGCCGCCTCGCGGGGGCACTCGGTGCGCGTGTACCGCATCGCCTCCTGGGCGTTCGGCAGGAAGGCCTCGCAGTGCTCCAGGTCGGCCAGTCCCGCCAGGTCCCACGCCCCGGTGTCGTCCCAGCCGACGTCGGCGAAGATGCGGGCGCCCTTGCTCGCCGCCTGCGCGATCCAGGGCGCGCGGCTGCCCGGCACCAGGGAGGCCACGGCGGCACGCGCACGCGGCGGGCACTCCGGCGCCCCGCCCGGAACGGGCATGGCCTCCGGGGGCGGCTCGTGGCCGTGGGAGACCATCGTGCGCTCCCCCTCGTACGCCATGGAGACCGTCACCGGTGAGTGCCAGCCCGGCACCGTGCGCGACGGGGAGAGGTCGATGCCCTCGCCCTGCTCCAGCGCGTCCCAGCAGTAGTCGCCGTAGTGGTCGTCGCCGAAGGCGGCCGCGAGCGACGTCCTCAGGCCGAGGCGGGCCAGGGCGGTGGCCATGTTCGCCACGCCGCCGGGGCTGGAGCCCATGCCTCGCGCCCAGGACTCCGTGCCGCGCACCGGGGCGGAGTCGAGGCCGGTGAAGATGATGTCCAGGAAGACCGGGCCCGTGAGGTAGACGTCCCAGGGCGGGTCGGCGGGCGCGCGCAGGCCGGCGAGAGGGTCGACCTGGGCCCGGCGATACGGCCCCGGCGCCATGGACGACGGCCGCTGGGGCGAGCCCTTCCCGGTGGGCGCGGTGGGCGTGGTCACGGTGCGCTCCCTGACGTGGTGCTGATCTGGCCAGTTTGCACCACGCCACTGACAACGCCACCGCGATCTTGCGGGATCCGCCCGTCCGTGCAGGCCAGGCCGCCGCTGCCCGGTCCGGCCCGGCGTTACCCGGGCCCGGCCGCCCCTACCAGCGCGGCACCGAGGGCGTGACCCAGCCCGGCTCGGCGACCCGCATCGCCGCCGCGTCGTCGCGGTCCCGGAGCGAGCCGTCGTCTTCCAGCCACCGCCGGTGCAGCTCCGCCAGCCGGTCGCGGTCCAGCTCGACGCCGAGGCCCGGCGCGTCCGGCACGGCGACCTTGCCGCCCTCGAAGGTGAGGCGCTCGGTGAGGACGTCCTCGGACTGCCAGGGGTAGTGGGAGTCGCAGGCGTGGTGGAGGTTCGGCACGGTCGACGCCACGTGGGTCATCGCGGCCAGGGAGATGCCCAGGTGGGTGTTGGAGTGCATGGACACCCCGACGCCGAAGGTGCGGCAGATCGCCGCCAGCTGCTGGGTGCTTCGCAGCCCGCCCCAGTAGTGGTGGTCGGAGAGGACGACCTGCACGGCGTCCGTCGTGAACGCCTCCTTGATCTCGGCGAACGTCGTCACGCACATGTTGGTCGCCAGCGGCACCCCGGTTCGCGCGGCGACCTCGGCCATACCGGCCGTGCCGAGGGTCGGGTCCTCCAGGTACTCCAGGACGTCCCCCAGTTCCCGCGCCACCTTCAGCGAGGTCTCCACGGACCAGGCCCCGTTGGGGTCGAGCCGCAGCGGGTGCCCGGGGAAGGCCTGCGCGAGGGCCCGTACGGCCGCGATCTCCTCGTCCGGCGGGAAGACGCCGCCCTTGAGCTTGAAGGAGGTGAAGCCGTACCGCTCCTTGAACCGCCGCGCCTGCTCGACGACCCCGGCCGGGTCGACGGCGGCGCCCCAGTCGTCCTTCTGCGCGCGGACCCCTTCCGGATGGTCGGCCCACTTGTAGAACAGGTAGGCGCTGTACTCGACCGCGTCCCGCACCTTGCCGCCGAGCAGCGTGTGCACGGGCAGCCCGAGCGCCTTGCCCAGGGCGTCGAGGCAGGCGACCTCGAAGCCGGAGACGACGGACAGCCGCAGCTTGTCGGCGGTCTGGACGCCGCGCAGCCCGCCGACGTCGACCTGTCCCGAGACCCGGGACCGGTCGACAGCCACCTCGTCGGCGACCGCGAACAGGCCGTTCAGGTCACCGACTTGACGACCAATCAGTTTCTGCGCGAACGGCCGCGCAAGCTCCAGGTACTTGGTGTCGCCGTACGTCTCGCCGACGCCCGTGACCCCGTCGGCCGTCACGACCTCCACGATCAGGCGGGGGGTGTACGGCTGGTGGACGCCCTGGGTGTTCAGCAGGGGTGGGTCGGCGACCAGGATCGGTGTCAGGCGCACCTCGGTGACGGTCAGGTTCACAGCGCGGCTCCCACGAGGTCGAGTCCGGTGCCGAGCAGGGCCCCGAGCTCGGCCAGGTCGCCGGGCGACGGGTCGGTGAGCGGGGCGCGCACGGGGCCGACGGGGCGGCCGCGCAGCCGGGCCGCCGCCTTCACCAGGGAGACGGAGTACCCGGGCACCCGGTCGCGCAGTTCGACGAACGGGACGTAGAAGTCGCGCAGCAGCTTGTCGGTCAGGCCGTGGTCGCCGTCGCGCAGGGCGGCGAAGAAGGCGTTCGCGATCTCGGGGGCGAAGGCGTGCACGGCGGAGGAGTAGGCGGGGACGCCGACGGTGGCGTAGGCGCGGGCCTGGATCTCGGCGGTGGCGGCGCCGTTGAAGAAGAGGAAGCCCTCGGGGGCGGCGAGGGTGAGGCGCTGGAGGCGGTCGAGGTCGCTGTGGCCGTCCTTGAGCCCGATGACGCTCGGGATGCGCGCGATGCGCCTCAACGACGCGGCGGTGAAGGTGACTTGGCCCCGCTGGTAGGCGATGAGCGGGAGCCGGGTGCGGGCCGCGAGCTGCTCCAGCTGGGCGACCAGGCCGTCCTGCGGGGCTTCGACGAGGTAGTGCGGCAGGACGAGGAGGGCGTCGGCGCCGGCCTCCTCGGCGATCCGCGCGAACCGGGCGGCCTGCGCCCAGCCGTACCCGACCCCGGCGACCACGGGCACCCGGCCGCCCGCCTCCTCGACGGCCGCCGTGACGACGACGCGGTACTCGTCCTCGTCCATCGAGAAGAACTCGCCGGTGCCGCAGGCGGGGAAGACCGCGCCGGGTTCGGTGGCGAGTTGGGCGGCGAGATGGGCGCGACAGCCGTCCGGGTCGAGCGAGCCGTCGTCGTGGAAGCTCGTCAGCGGGAACGACAGCACGCCGCGTGCCATGCCGTCCCGCAGCCGGCGGATCGTGTCCGTGTCCGTATCGAGGCTCACCCTCGCCATCTCCCTATGTAGACGCCTTCCACGTATAAGAATTGAGATTAGATACGCGAACCGTGACCGTCAATCGCACGGTCCGTCCGATTACGATCGGCCCATGTCAGAGACAGGCGGCGTCCGCGAGGTGAAGTCCGCGGCGCGCACGGTCGAGCTGCTCGAACTCCTCGCCGCGCGCGGCGACCGACCCGCACGCCTCCAGGAGCTGGCCGACGAGCTGGACGTGCCGCGCAGCTCCATGTACGCGCTGCTGCAGACCCTGATCTCCCGCGGCTGGGTCCGCACCGACGTCACCGGATCGCTCTACGGCATCGGCATCCACGCCCTGCTCACCGGCACCAGCTACCTGGACTCCGACCCGCGCGTCCGCCTGGTGCGCCCCTATCTCGACGAGGCGTCGCAGGCGCTGGGCGAGACGATCCACATGGCGCGCCTTGACGGCCGGGACGTGGCGTATCTGGCGACGCGCGAGTCGCACGAGTACCTCAGGACGATCAGCCGGGTCGGCCGCCGCCTCCCGGCGCACGTCGGCGCCCTGGGCAAGGCGCTGCTCGCCGAACGCCCCGACGCCGACCTCCCCGAAGGCCCCTACCGCGCCCTCACCCCCAACACCCGCACCACCCGCGAGGCCCTGGCCGCCGACCTCGCCGAGGTGCGGGCGCGCGGCTGGTCGGTCGACCGCGAGGAGGGCGTCCTCGGCATCGTCGGCTTCGGCTTCGCCCTGCGCTACGACTCCCCGGCACAGGACGCGATCAGCTGCTCGGTGCCGGTGGCCCGGCTGTCGGCCGCGCACGAGGAGCGGATCGTGGCGGTGATGCGGGAGGCCCGGGCGAAGATCGAGGCGACGGCGCCTGCGGCGGGCGGGGCGGCGCACTGGCGTTAGGAAAGGCCACGTTTACCCGGCCTTCCCCACCTCAAACGCAACGTGCGCCAGATCACACCTCCCGCGCTTCTTCTCCGAACCGTGTGCTTGATACAAATTGCCCGCGCGTTCCTGTCCGTCGACGGCCTGCGCCCCTCCCCCTTCTTGTGCCGCTCCTTTCGCATGCCCTGGGAACGCCCGTGCTCGCCCCCCGCACCACTGCCTGGCCCCTCGTCGCCCTTTTCACGGCCGGGTACCTCGCTCCGTATCTGCTGCCGACGGTCGTCGGCAGGCTCGACTCCGGACTTCCGCTCTCCCCCACCCAGGCGGGCGCCGTCGGCAGCGCGCTGCTGCTGAGTTCGGCGTCGGCGGGCTTCCTGCTGGCAGCCCGCGTCGACCGCGTCGGCGCCCGCAGACTGGCCCGGATCGGCCTCACCCTGGCCCTGCTCGGCTACGGCGGCGCGGCCCTCGCGCACGCCGTACCGGCCGTCGTCCTGGGCGTCCTGGTCGGCGGCCTCGGATCCGGTACGGCCACCGCGGTCACCGCGACCCGCATAGCCGCCCAGCCCGACCCGCACCGGGCCACCACGGCCGGCCTGCTCGGCGTCTCCGCCCTCGCGGGCACCGTCTATCTGACGGTCCCGCACCTCGGGCCGGGCCACGGCCAGCCACTGGCCGCGATCGCCCTCACGGCGCTCGCCGTATGGCCGTTGACGGGCCGGATCCCCGTCGACGCGCCGACGATCGAGTCACGCCGGCCCGCCGCACGCCTCCCCCACCGCCGCCCCGGCCTGACGCTGGCGGCCTGCATGCTGTGCTGGTCCCTCGCCCAGAACTCCCTGTGGGGCGTCAGCGGCCGGATCGGCCTGACGCAGGCGCAGTTGACGGAGGCCACGGTCGGCGCGGTGTTCGCCGTGGCGCTCGGCGCCGGGCTGCTCGGCGTGACCGGGGCGGGCGCGCTCGGCCCGCGCCTCGGCCTCGCGCTGCCCATCGGCGCCGGTACGGTCCTCATCGCGGGCTGCATCGCGCTCAGCGCGTCCGCCACCGACCTGACGACCTTCGCGTCCGGCGAGATCGCCTGGAACACGCTCTACCCGATCGTCCTGTCGTACGTCATCGGCCTCGCCGCCTCCCTCGACGCGCGCGGCCGCTGGGCGGTGCTCGTCGGCTCGGCGTCCTCGCTGGGCACGGCGGCGGGCCCGCTGACCGGAAGCGTGCTGTCGGCGCAGGCCGGGTTCCCGGTCATGGGCGCGGTCCTCGCGGTGGGGCTGCTGGTCATCGCGGTGCCGATGACGGCGGTCGCCCTCCGGGCGGGCAGGACGACGTTGCCGGTGGTGGAGATCCCGGTCGACGTGCGTGCCGAAGAAGCCGCCTACGAGGCTGCGACTGCCGCATGAGCGCGACTGCCGGTGCGTCGTGGCTGGTCGCGCAGTTCCCCGCGCCCCTTAGGGCGTTTCAGAACACGTACGCTTCCACCTCGGCCAAATACCGCGCCCGCAACTCCTCGTCGTCCTCCAGGAAGGAGGCGAGGAAGGAGTTGCGGGCCAGCTCCCGAAGCCGTTCCCGGTCAAGGCCGAGCGCCGAGCGCACCGCGTCGAAGTTGTCGCCGGCGTACCCGCCGAAGTAGGCCGGGTCGTCGGAGTTGACCGTGCACATCAGACCGGCGTCGAGCATCGCGGGCAGGGGGTGGTCGGCGAGGGTGTCGACGGTGCGCAGCCGGACGTTCGACAGGGGGCACAGGGTCAGCGGCACCCGCTCCCGCACCAGCCGCTCCACCAGCGCCGGGTCCTCCATGCAGCGCAGCCCGTGGTCGACGCGCTCGATGCCGAGGACGTCGAGGGCCTCGGTGATGTAGGCGGGCGGGCCCTCCTCGCCGGCGTGCGCGACGCGCCGCAGCCCGAGCTCGGCGGCCGCCTCGTAGACCTCGCGGAACTTCACCGGCGGGTGGTTGACCTCCGCCGAGTCGAGGCCGACGCCGGTGATCCGGTCGAGAAACGGCTCGGCGGCCCGCAGCGTCTGCATGGCCGACTCGGCGGAGTCGTCGCGCAGGAAGCACATGATGAGCCGGGTGGAGACCCCGTGGTTCGCCTCGCTGCTCCCCAGCGCCTGCCACAGCCCCTCGACGACCGTGCCCAGCTCGACGCCCCGCTTGGTGTGCGCCTGCGGGTCGAAGAAGATCTCCGCGTGCCGTACGCCCTGGGCGGCGGCCCGGGCGAGGTAGGCGTTCGCGAGGTCCGCGAAGTCCTGCTCGGTGCGCAGGACGGCCATGATCTCGTAGTACAGGTTCAGAAAGGACTGGAGGTCCTCGAACTGGTAGGCCTTGCGGAGCTCGTCGGTGTCGTCGTACGGCAGCCGGACGCCGCCTCGTGCGGCCAGCTCGAAGGCGAGCTCGGGTTCGAGGGTGCCTTCGATGTGGAGGTGCAGTTCAGCTTTGGGGAGGGGCATCAAAGCATCGTACGGCTGTACTACCGGCGCTTCGGCAGGGGCACCCGCAGCAGGTCATGGGCCACCGTCAGCTCCCCCTCGAAGCCTGCGTCCCGCGCCTGCCGCTCGAAATCGTCGGGCTCGGTGTAACGCTGGCTGAAGTGGGTGAGCACGAGATGCCGTACGCCGCAGTCGAGCGCGACCCGGGCGGCCTGAGCGGCGGTCAGATGGCCGTGCTCGGCGGCGAGTTCGCTGTCCTCCTCCAGGAAGGTGGACTCGATGACGAGCATGTCGCAGCCGTCGGCGAGGGTGTACACCCCGTCGCACAGCCTGGTGTCCATGACGAAGGCGAACCGCTGTCCGCGCCGGATCTCGCTCACGTCGTCCAGCGAGACCCCGCCGAGCACGCCCTCCCGCTGGAGCCGGCCGACGTCGGGCCCCTTGATGCCGTGCGCGGCGAGCCGCTCGGGCAGCATGCGGCGACCGTCCGGCTCGACGAGGCGATAGCCGTACGACTCGACGGGGTGCGACAGCAGGGCCGCTTCCAGGGTGTACACGCCGGTGTCGGCGATCACCCCGTCGGCGCTGACCGGGTCCTGCGCGAGGTCGACGGTCTCGCGGTAGGCGGTGGCGTACCGCAGCCGGTCGAAGAAGCGCTGGCCGGAACGGGGGTAGTGGGCGGTGACGGGGTGCGGGACCTTGTCGAGGTTGATGCGCTGGATGACCCCGGCGAGGCCGAGGGAGTGGTCCCCATGGAAGTGGGTGACGCAGATCCGGTTCAGGTCGTGCGCGGCCACCCCGGCCCGCAGCATCTGGCGCTGTGTGCCCTCGCCGGGATCGAAGAGGATTCCCTCGCCGTCCCAGCGCAGCAGATACCCGTTGTGGTTGCGGTGCCGGGTCGGGACCTGGCTCGCGGTGCCGAGCACCACCAATTCACGTACGGACACGGCTGCTTACCCGGGGGGCCACTGCATGCCGCGGCCGCCGAGGATGTGGGCGTGGGCATGGAAGACGGTCTGGCCGGCGCCGGGGCCCGTGTTGAAGACGACCCGGTAGCTCTCCAGCTTCTCCTCGTCGGCGACGGCCTGGGTCTCGCGCAGGACGTCCGCGGCGACGGTCGGTTCGGCGGTGGCCAACGCGGCGGCGTTCGCGTAGTGCACCTTGGGGATCACCAGGATGTGGACGGGGGCCTGGGGGTTTATGTCCCTGAAGGCGACGGTCGACTCCGTCTCCCGGACGATCGTCGCAGGGACGTGCCCCTCGACGATCTTGCAGAACAGGCAGTCGTCCTGCGGTTCCCCTGCCATGGTCCCTCCGGGGGTTGGGCGGCGCTTTACGTGGGGCATCGTATCGTCGTCGGGTGCGGGTGCGTGGGGGGTGATCGCGCCCCGCGGCGGAGCCGCAAATCGATACAGCCCCGCGCCCCTAGGTGGGCAAACTGGGCGGCGTTTTTGCGGGCCGTTCCTCCAGCCCCTCCAACGCGATCCGGATCGCCTCGTCCAGCTGCGTGTCCCTCCCCGCCGCGTAGTCCTGCGGGCGTTGCACCACCTCCACGTCCGGGTCGACGCCGTGGTTCTCCACGTCCCAGCCGTAGCCCTCCAGCCAGATGGCGTACTTCGGCTGGGTGATCAGCGTGCCGTCGACCAGTCGGTAGCGGCTGTCGATGCCGATCACGCCGCCCCACGTCCGCGTGCCCACCACCGGCCCGAGGCCCAGTGCCTTGATCGCCGCGTTGACGATGTCCCCGTCCGACCCGGAGAACTCGTCCGCCACCGCCACCACGGGACCGCGCGGAGCGTCCTGCGGATAGCTGTACGGCCGCATCCCGCGCGGCAGTTCCCAGCCCACGATCTTGCGCGCCAGCTTCTCCACGACCAGTTGGGAGGTGTGCCCGCCGCCGTTCTCACGGACGTCCACGACGAGCCCCTCCCGCGCCACCTCGACCCGCAGGTCACGGTGGATCTGGGCCCAGCCGGGCGCCTGCATGTCCGGCACGTGGAGGTAGCCGAGCCGGCCGCCGGACTTCTCGTGGACATACGCCCGCCGGCCGGCCACCCACGCGTGGTACCGCAGCGGCTGCTCGTCCGCGATGGGGACGACGACCGCGTGCCGTACGTCCCCGCCGCCGGCCGGCGAGATCGTCAGTTCCACCGCCTTGCCCGCCGTGCCGACGAGCAGCGGTCCGGGCCCGGTCACCGGGTCCACCGGCATCCCGGCCACCGCCACGATCGCGTCCCCGGCGCGCACCGCGACCCCGGGGGCGGCCAGCGGCGCCCGTGCCTCGGGGTCGGAGGTCTCCGACGGCAGGACCCGGTCGATGCGCCAACTCCCGTCGGCGTGCCGGGAGATGTCGGCGCCGAGCAGTCCCTGGCGGGCCCCGCCACCGTATCCGCCGCGCGGTGAGACGTAGGCGTGCGAGGTGCCCAGCTCGCCCTGCACCTCCCACAGCAGGTCGATCAGGTCGTCGTGGGTGGCGACGCGGTCGAGGAGGGGGCGGTAGCGGTCGAGGACGCCGGTCCAGTCCACGCCGCTCATGTCCGGCCGCCAGAAGTGGTCCCGCATGATGCGGCCGGCCTCGTCGAACATCTGCCGCCACTCGGCCGACGGGTCGACCCGCTGCCGTACGCGCGTCAGGTCCACGGTGATGTTCGAGTCGCTGTCCTCGTCTCCGGAGGCCCGCCGGTCGCTCGGGACGACCTTGAGTCTGCTGTCGGTCCACAGCAGCACCCGCTTGCCGTCGCCGCTGACCTCGAAGTCGTCGGCGTCGTCGGCGAGATGCTCGACGCGCCGCTGGAGGAGGTCGTAGCGCTCCAGCTCGGTCTTGGGCTCGGGGTCGTCGGGCGTGGCCCGGGAGGCGCCGAGCGCGCCCCGCACGGGGTGCCGCAGCCACAGCACGCCGTCCTTGGCGGCCCGCAGGTGGGTGTAGCGGGCGGCCTCGACGGGGAACGGCACGATCCGGTCGGCGAGCCCTTCGAGGTCGATGCGGGTGGTCGGGGTGCCCTCGCTGTCGGGGGTCTCGTCCTTGTCCGGCGCGTCGAAGGGCCGGCCGTGCCGCTGCGGGCCGAAGGGCGACGGGGTGGTGGCGGCCAGGGTGATCAGGTGGGGGCGGGAGCCGACCACGAAGGCGAGGTCGAAGACGTGCTCGTCGTAGACCGGGTCGAAGGCGCGGGCCGACAGGAACACCAGGTGCTTGCCGTCCTGCGTGAACGCGGGCGCGTAGTCCTGGAACCGCAGCGGGGTCGCCTCGGAGACCGACAGGTCGGTGGTGTTGGCGAGCTTGAGCTGGCACAGCGGGCGCGGGCCGGGGTGCGACCAGGCGAGCCAGGCCGAGTCGGGCGAGAAGACCAGCCCCGACACGTCCCCGTCCACGCTGCGGTCGACCTCGCGGACCTCGCCGCTCTCCCGCTCGACGAGCAGCACCCGTCCGTCGTGCGCGGCGACCGCGGCCCGGCTCCCGTCGGGTGCCATGGCGAGCTCCAGCACCCGCCCGAGCTGCCCGGCGGCCAGCCTGCGCGGCGTGGCCCCGGGCGCGAGGCCGGTCGCCGGGGCGAACTCCAGTGCGTCGTCGCCCTCCGCGTCGGTCACCCACACCACCCACTCCTCGCCCTCCGCCCGGAAGGTGCGTGGCAGGCGGGCCCGTACGCCGGGCTCGGCGGCGAGCGCGCGGGCGGGACCTGAGCGGTGGGTGACCCAGTGCACGGCGCCCCGGACGGCGACCGCGCTGCCGCGCGCGGTGTGGTCGGGCGCGGCCTCGCCGAACGAGACGGCGGCGTTCAGCGGGTACGGCTGCCGGTCGGTGCGCTGTCCGCCGAGCCGGATGTCGAGCCGGCGCGGCTCGGCGCCGTCGAGGTCGTCCAGGAGCCAGAGTTCACCGGCGCAGGCGTGGACGAGGCGGGTGCCGTCGCCGGCGGCGTGCCGGGCGTAGAACCCTCCCCCACTCTCGGCTTCGCTCGAGCGGGAGGTGCCCCCACCCGGAGTGTGCCGCCGCAGATCGGACCCGTCGGCGAGGGAGGAGTACACCGCCCCGACGCCCTCGTGGTCGGAGAGGAAGGCGATCCGCTCCCCCACCCACACCGGGTCCTCCAGGTTCCCGTCCAGCCCCTCGTGCAGCCGTACGAAGTCCCCCGCGCCTTCCCGGTCGATCCACAGCTTGCCCGCCGTACCGCCCCGGTAACGCTTCCACCGGGCGGCCTCCAGGCCCATGGGCGCGGAGGCGAGCACCAGGTGCGGCCCGTGGACGACGTCGCCGACGGGGCCGTAGGGCAGGGTGGTGGCGGGGCCGCCGTCGAGCGGGACCGCGTGGGCCCAGGTGCGGCGGCTGCCGGCCTGGCCCTGGGTGCTGATCACGAGGACCCGGCCGTCGGGGGTCCAGCCGCGCACCCGGGTCTGCCAACTGCCCCAGTGCGTAAGGCGCCTGGACGGGCCGCCGTCGACCGGCGCGATGTGCACCTCACTGGCGCCGTCACGGGTGGAGGTCCAGGCGACGGTCGTACCGTCGGGCGAGATGCGTGGCCGGGAGACCGGCACATTGTCGGCGCTGACCCGCCAGGCGCGGCCGCCGTCGAGGGGGGCGAGCCACACGTCGTCCTCGGCGGTGAAGGCGACCAGGTCGCCGCGCAGATGCGGATACCGCAGGTACGAGGGCGAAGGGTGTGCGGCCGAGGTCGTCAGGGAGGTCGCGGACTGTGTCACCCGATCACCCTAAGCAAGGGCGGCGTGCGCGAACAGACCTTTGGATCACTTGCCCTCCGGCCAGCAGTTGGGGTGCTCCTTGCAGTAGACGGTCCTGGTGACCGTCACCGTGACGGTGGGACCGGGCTGCGAGCCGTTCCCGGGCGGGTTGACCGGCGAGGGCGTGGCGTCGCAGTTGCCCAGCCCGTTCACGTGGAACCACTCCTTGCCGCCGATCTTGGCGACAAGGTCTCCGCGCACGCAGGAGCCGCTGACGGCCCGGGTGATCCGGCCGGTGACGGTGATGTCCTTGCCGTCGCGGGTCTCGCCCTCGCAGTCGACCTTGACGACGGTGTTCTCACTGGCCGTCGGTGAGCTGTTGCCGTTGCCGCCGTCGTACGAGCCCGTGCAGTTGAGCCACTGCACATCGGCCTTCTGCCGCTCCAGCTCCGCGGTCACGGTCTGGTCGGTGGTGAACGCGACGGTCGCGGTGTTCAGCCCGCCCGGGTCACAGGCGGCCAGGCCGCCGACGGCGACCACCGCGAGCCCCGCCGCACCCGCCACCCGCGCCCCGCGCAGGCGCCGCCCGGCGCGACCCCGAACCCTGCTGAAAGCCCCCATGGGACGGCAGCCTGCCACTGTCCCGGCCGACGCGGTAGAGCGCATACGGACACTCGGCCCCCCTGGCGAAAAACCCGGAGACCGGGCGGTGCCCGGCGCCGTAGCGTGGCCGGATGCGATCAAATCGCCGACTGCGCAGGCTCGTCGTGGACGAGCGGACGACGTATCTGTGGAGCGTCCGGCACAAGCACCGCGACGCCGACGTCTGCCGGGAAGTCCTGAATCTGTATCTCGACGGCGCCCGTACGCGCGTCGTCTTCCGGGCGGGCGAGGCCGGCTCGGGCCGCTATGTCGCCGACGGCTACTGGTTCTCGGGCTGTGTCGGCGACGGCCGCGGCAACCTGCTCAACCTGCGCGAGCCCGGCGTCGTACGGGCCCTCGTGGACGAGGCGTCCCGGCGCGAACTGCTGCCGGGGAAGGGCGAGTTGGACGGCTGGGAGCTGTTCCACGCGGTCGCCGAGGCGGTCGACCTCATCCGCGCAGCAGCAGCCACTCCTGAAGCTCCACGAGATTGCCCTCCGGGTCCTTGAGGTGGGCGACACGCATGCGGTCGGTCATGGGGCCCGGGCCGCGCAGGAGGGTCGCGCCGCGTTCGGCGAGCTGGGCGCAGTAGGCGTCCAGGTCGTCCACGCGCAGGACCACCAGGGAGCGGTGGCCGGTGGCGTCGTCGCCGAGTTCACCCAGGACGTCGGCCATCATCGCCCGGTCCTGCAGGGCGATGCCCGCCGAGCCGGCGGCGGGGCTGAACTTCTCGTACGGCCCGTCCGTCGCGCCGGACTGCGGCTTGAGGCCGAGGACGTCGGCGTAGAAGCGGTAGCAGGCGGCGAAGTCGCTGACCAGCAGCCGTACTTGGGCGAGTTCCACGGCGGACGTCCCTCCCGGGGTCAGGACCAGCGGCCGGTGCGGCCGAGGAGCAGTGCCGTCGCCGCGGTTCCGGCAGTGGAGGTCCGCAGGACGGTACGGCCCAGACGGTACGCTTTCGCCCCCGCCTCCTCGAAGAGGGCCAACTCCTCGGGGGACACGCCGCCCTCGGGCCCGACGACGAGCACGATCTCGCCCTCGGCGGGCAGTTCGGCCGTCGCGAGCGGCTCGCTGCCGTAGTCGCGGTCCTCGTGCAGTACGGCGGCGAAGTCGGCCGCCGCGAGCAGCGCCGCGACCTGCTTGGTCGTCGCCGCCTCCGCGACCTCGGGGAAGCGCACCCGGCGGGACTGCTTGCCGGCCTCGCGGGCGGTGGCCCGCCACTTGGCGAGGGCCTTCGCGCCGCGCTCGCCCTTCCACTGCGTGATGCACCGGGAGGCCGCCCAGGGCACGATCGCGTCGACGCCGGTCTCGGTCATGGTCTCGACGGCGAGCTCACCGCGGTCGCCCTTGGGGAGGGCCTGGACGACGGTGATACGGGGCTGCTCAGGGGGTTCCTCCGCCACGGCACCGAGCTCCACCACCAGCCGGTCCTTGCCCTCGGCCGCCTTGACGACGCCCTCGGCCCAGCGGCCCTGCCCGTCGGTGAGGACGACGTCCTCGCCGGCCCGCAGCCGCTTCACGGAGACGGCGTGCCGCCCCTCGGGCCCGTCGAGCACGTACTCGCCACCGGCGGCACCGGCTGCCCGCTCCAGCGACTCGACGACGAACACCGGCGCGGTCATCCGACGGCACCGCCCCTCGGGAAGGCCGACAACGCTGTCGCCGCGGCGTTCAGTTCGGCGGCCAGGACCTCCACCAGCTGCCCCGCGGGCAGTTCGCGGGCCATGCGGTGCCCCTGCCCCGCCCACAGGGCCATGCCCTGCGGGTCACCGGACGCGGCGGCCTTCTTGCGCAGGGGCGAGGTGAGGTGGTGGACCTCGGGGTAGGCGGCGGGGGCGTACGGGCCGTGCTCGCGCAGGAAGCGGTTGACGAGGCCGCGCGCGGGGCGTCCGGAGAACGCGCGCGTCAGCTCGGTGCGGACGAACAGGGGGTTCGTCAGCGCCTGCTTGTGCAGGGCGTTGGCGCCGGACTCCGGGGTGGCGAGGAAGGCGGTGCCGAGCTGTGCGGCACTGGCGCCGGCCGCGAGGGCGGCGGCGATCTGGCTGCCGCGCATGATGCCGCCGGCGGCGACGAGCGGGAGGCTCACGGTCTCGCGGATCTGGGCGACGAGCGACAGCAGCCCGATGCCGGTGCCGTCGGTCTCGGGGTTGTCGCGATGGGTGCCCTGATGACCACCGGCTTCCACGCCCTGCACGATCACGGCATCGGCCCCGGCCCGCTGCACGGCGAGGGCCTCGTCCGGGGTGGTGGCGGTGACGAGGGTGACGGTGCCGGCCCGGCGCAGGGACTCCAGCACGTCGCTGCTGGGCACGCCGAAGTGGAACGAGACCACGGGCACCGGGTTGTCGAGGAGCACGGCGAGCTTGGCGTCGTAGCCGTCGTCCCGTCCGCTGTCCGGGTCCCCCAGCTCGACCTCGTACCAGGCGGCCTCACCGGCCAGCTGGTGGGCGTAGACGTCCACGGCCGCGGCGTCGGCGTACTCGGGCTGCGGCATGAACAGGTTGACGCCGAAAGGGCGCTGGGTCAGCCCGCGCAGCTGCTTGATCTCCTGGTACATCCCGTCGGCGGTTTTGTACCCGGCGGCGAGAAAGCCCAGCCCACCGGCCTCGCACACGGCGGCAGCGAGGTGCGGCACGGAGACGCCGCCTGCCATGGGGGCCTGCACGATCGGATGGGGGAAGAGATCGGTCAGTGCGGAGGACATGACGGCATGTTGTCACGTCCTCCGAACAAGTCCGAATCGGCCCTGTGCCCCGGCATCGGGCCGGGGAAAATCAGCCCGTCCGGCGTTTGAGGACGAGGCCCGTTCAGGGCCGAAGCGGGGGTCTGGGGGCGGCGGCCCCCAGCCACGGAACGCAACCCCCACGCACCGGTCAGCGACCGTTGAACGCGTCCTTCAACCGCGAGAACAGCCCTTGCTGACCCGGCTGGAACTGCCCCTGCGGGCGCTCCTCGCCGCGCAGCTTGGCCAGCTCGCGCAGCAGGCGCTCCTGTTCGGGGTCCAGCTTGTTCGGGGTCTGGACCTCGACGTGCACGATGAGATCGCCACGGCCGCCGCCCCGCAGATGCGTGACACCGCGCCCGTGCAGCGGGATCGACTGGCCGGACTGGGTGCCGGGCCGGATGTCGACCTCCTCCATGCCGTCCAGCGTCTCCAGCGGCACCTTCGTGCCGAGGGACGCGGCCGTCATCGGGATGGTGACCGTGCAGTGCAGGTCGTCGCCGCGCCGCTGGAAGGTCGAGTGCGGCAGCTCGTGGATCTCGACGTACAGGTCACCGGCGGGACCGCCGCCGGGCCCGACCTCGCCCTCACCGGCGAGCTGGATCCGCGTGCCGTTGTCGACACCGGCCGGGATCTTGACCGTCAGGGTCCGGCGGGACCGTACCCGGCCGTCGCCCGCGCACTCGGGGCACGGGGTCGGGACGACGGTGCCGAAGCCCTGGCACTGCGGACACGGCCGCGAGGTCATGACCTGGCCCAGGAAGGACCGCGTCACCTGCGACACCTCACCGCGGCCGCGGCACATGTCACACGTCTGGGCGGAGGTGCCGGGGGCAGCCCCCTCGCCGTTGCAGGTGTTGCAGACGACGGCCGTGTCGACCTGGATGTCCTTCGTCGTGCCGAAGGCCGCCTCGTCGAGCTCGATCTCCAGCCGGATCATCGCGTCCTGGCCGCGCCGGGTGCGCGAGCGCGGGCCGCGCTGGGACGCCGTACCGAAGAAGGCGTCCATGATGTCCGAGAAGTTCCCGAAGCCGCCCGCGCCGAAGCCGCCGGCGCCAGCGCCGCCCGCCTGGGACAGCGGGTCGCCGCCGAGGTCGTAGACCTGCTTCTTCTGCGGGTCCGACAGCACCTCGTAAGCGGCGTTGATCTCCTTGAACCGCTCCTGGGTCTTCGGATCCGGGTTGACGTCCGGGTGCAGCTCGCGAGCGAGCCGCCGGAAGGCCTTCTTGATCTCTTCCTGCGACGCGTCGCGACGCACGCCGAGCACGGCGTAGTAGTCCGTGGCCACTTACGACTCCGCCAGGATCTGTCCGACGTAACGTGCCACTGCGCGTACCGCTCCCATCGTTCCCGGGTAATCCATGCGGGTCGGTCCGACCACGCCGAGCTTGGCGACTGCCTCGCCGCCCGAACCGTAGCCCACCGACACGACAGACGTGGAGTTGAGTCCCTCATAGGCATTCTCGTGCCCGATGCGCACGGTCATGCCCGAATCCCCGGCCTCGCCAAGCAACTTGAGGAGCACGACCTGCTCCTCGAGCGCCTCCAGGACGGGCCGGATGGTGAGGGGGAAGTCATGCCCGAAGCGGGTGAGATTGGCGGTGCCGCCGATCATCAGCCGCTCCTCGTTCTCCTCGACGAGTGTCTCCAGGAGGGTGGAGAGCACGGTCGTGACGGTGCCGCGGTCCTCGATGTCGAAGGCCTCGACGAGGTCCTCGACGAGCCTTGGCACATCACTGAAGCGCCGCCCCGCGACCCGGCTGTTCAGCCGCGCCCGCAGATCCGCGAGCGCGGTCTCACCGAAGGGCGCGGGGCAGTCGATCATGCGCTGCTCGACCCGCCCGGTGTCCGTGATCAGCACGAGCATCACGCGCGCGGGTGCGAGCGAGAGCAGCTCGACGTGCCGGACCGTGGAGCGGGTCAGCGACGGGTACTGCACGACGGCGACCTGCCGGGTGAGCTGCGCGAGCAGCCGTACGGTGCGGGCCACCACGTCGTCGAGGTCGACGGCGCCGTCGAGGAAGTTCTGGATGGCGCGCCGCTCGGGCGGGGTCATCGGCTTGACGCCGGCGAGCTTGTCGACGAACAGCCGGTAGCCCTTGTCGGTGGGGATGCGCCCGGCGCTGGTGTGCGGCTGGGCGATGAAGCCCTCGTCCTCCAGGGCTGCCATGTCGTTGCGGACGGTCGCCGGCGAGACGCCGAGGTTGTGCCGCTCGGTCAGGGCCTTCGACCCGACCGGCTCCTCGGTCCCGACATAGTCCTGGACGATGGCGCGCAGCACCTGGAGCCTGCGTTCACTCAGCATTTCGCGCACACCTCCAGAAAGTCGTGCCGCTTGGCGTCTTTCCTGGCACTCTGTCCGTCCGAGTGCCAGCCGTCCCCGGCCAAGTGTACGGCGGTGGGGTACGCCCCGGGCAAGGCCGGGCCAGGTCCTTCGTGCTTGGCGATGGTGTCTTGGCTAGCGTCGCCGTATGACGGTGACTTGGGAAGAGCTGGGGTGGGAGCGGCTGGCGGCCGGGGTGGGCCGGTGCCGGCTTCCGGTGTGGGACTGCACGGCGGGGCTGGTCGTGGGGGACGGCACCGCACTGATCGTCGACGCCGGGTCAAGCCTCGCGGAGGGCGTGCGGTTGCGTACGCAGGCGCAGTGGCTCGCGGGTCACCGTGTGACTCATCTCGCGCTGACGCATCCCCACTTCGACCACGTCTTCGGGGCGGCGGCGT
The DNA here is from genome assembly GCF_045039535.1 of Streptomyces sp. NBC_01092. Classification (NCBI taxonomy): domain Bacteria; kingdom Bacillati; phylum Actinomycetota; class Actinomycetes; order Kitasatosporales; family Streptomycetaceae; genus Streptomyces; species Streptomyces sp. NBC_01092. The sequence continues at coordinate 3,718,631 of NZ_CP108659.1, forward strand.
TCGCGGGCGCCGAGGTCTACGGCCCTGTTGGCATGGAGACGGTGCTCGACGGGCGCCACGCGCGCGAGGAGCTGCGCGCCGACGCGGTCGGCAACGGCCTGGACCCGGCCGCGGCGGAGGAGGCGGTGGACGCGCTGATCCGCCCGCACCACCATGTCAGCGGCGAGTGGACGCTCGACCTGGGCGGCGGCCGCCAGGTCCTGCTGGCGAACGTGGGGCCCGCGCACACCGCCCACGACCTGGTGGTGCTCGTGCCGGGCGAGCGGGAGGTGGTGTTCTGCGGCGATCTGGTGGAGCAGTCCGGCGAGCCGCAGGCGGGGCCCGACGCCGTACCGTCGCACTGGCCGGCCGCCCTTGACCGCCTGCTGGAGCTGGGCGGCGAGGACGCGCTGTACGTGCCCGGTCACGGAGCGGTGGTGGACTCGGTGTTCGTACGGCGTCAGCGAGACGAGCTCGCATCCAGATTCGGCGTGTCGCAGTGACCGTGGGGGCGCTTCTCCTATCGTCATCCGAATGCGCCAGTACTCCCCGGACCTGACCCCGCCCTGGAAGAAGCCCAAGCCCGTCCCCGAGGTCCCGGCGGAGCCCGGCCTGGTGGTCGAGGAGCCCGGCACGGGGTTCTGCGGCGCGGTGATCCGCTGCGAGGCGGGCACGGTCACCCTGGAGGACCGCTTCGGCAAGCACCGGGTGTTTCCGCTGGAGCCGCGCGGGTTCCTGCTGGAGGGCAAGGTGGTGACCCTGGTCCGGCCGTCGTCCGCCGCTCCTGCGCGCCCCACCCGTACGGCATCCGGTTCGGTCGCCGTCCCCGGCGCACGCGCGCGCGTGGCCCGCGCCGGCCGTATCTACGTCGAGGGCCGGCACGACGCCGAGCTGGTCGAGAAGGTGTGGGGCGACGACCTGCGCATCGAGGGCGTGGTGGTGGAGTACCTGGAGGGCGTCGACGACCTGCCGTCGATCGTGGCCGAATTCGCACCCGGCCCGGACGCACGGCTGGGAGTCCTGGTGGACCACCTTGTACCCGGCACGAAGGAGTGGCGTATCGCGGAGTCGGTGACGAGCGGGCACGCGCTGGTCGTGGGCCACCCGTACATCGACATCTGGGAGGCGGTGAAGCCGTCAGCCCTGGGAATCGCGGGGTGGCCACGGGTGCCGCACGGCCAGGACTGGAAGACGGGGGTGTGCCGGGCGCTGGGGTGGCCTTCGGAGAACACCGGGGCGGTGTGGCAGGCGATTCTGCAGCGGGTGGGGTCTTACAAGGACCTGGAGCCGCAGCTGCTGGGGCGGGTGGAGGAGCTGATCGACTTCGTCACGGCCTAGCACCGAGCGGTGGCAATGTGCCGAACCTGCTCGTGTCCAGATCGATGCCCACCCATGGCAGCGGCACCGAATCACCGAACTTACGGGTCCGCTCCGACTGGTAGTCGGCCGAAAGTCCGCTGCCGACCGGCTCCGACAGCACCAGACACTTGGCTTCGAAGGGGTCGATGATCAGGTATACGGGGATTCCACCGGCCGCGTAGAGCGACCGCTTCTCCACGTAGTCACGGTGGACGCTGGTCTTGGAGACGACCTCCACCAACATGGTCACGGCGCCTGCGAGTACGAGCCGCCCGGGGCCGTCATCGGCACCGACCTCCAGGACGACCAGGTCCGGTTGTGGCTCGCTGTACTCACCGGGAAAGGCCACGTCCTGCGTCTGCAGCCGGTCCCATCCGCCCGGCGGGATCTGATCCTGCACTGCCTGCACGATGCGGTTGTGGACCTTGTCGGGTCCGGCCATCATCACGATTTCCCCCCGGATGAGTTCAGCCTTGAAGCCCTCGGGAACTTCGAGGTTCTCGAATGCCTCATGCACCCGGCGATCATCCACAGTGGTCATCTCCGTGGCCCTCCACATCCGCCGCGTACGGTCGGCGGCAGCCTACGAACCAGGTTAGGGACCGAACCGACGTTCCGCACCGATTCACTCGCCCGAGTGATCAGTCCACCAAGTCCCTGACCACCGCATCCGCCAGCAACCGCCCCCGAAGCGTCAGCACCGCACGCCCCTCCTCATACGGACCGGCCTGCAGGAGCCCCTCCGAGAGTGCCCGGCGGGAGGCTGCGAGCCCTTCCTCGCGCAGCAGCTCCAGCGGTGCCCCCTCCCGGAGCCGCAGCTCCAGGAGGATCCGCTCGACCCTTCTGTCCTCCTCCGACAGGAGCTCGCGGCCGGCTCCCGGAGACCGCCCCGCCGCCAGCGCCGCCGCATACGCGCCCGGGTGCTTCACGTTCCACCAGCGCACCCCGCCGACGTGCGAGTGGGCTCCGGGGCCCGCGCCCCACCAGTCGGCGCCCCGCCAGTACAGCTCGTTGTGCAGGCAGCGCCCCGCCTCCGAGGTCGCCCAGTTCGACACCTCGTACCACTCGAAGCCCGCCTCCGAGAGCACCGACTCGGCGATCAGGTACCGGTCCGCGTGTGCGTCGTCGTCCGTCATCGGGACCTCGCCCCGGCGGATCCGGCGGGCCAGCTGCGTGCCCTCCTCGACGATCAGCGCGTAGGCCGAGATGTGGTCCGGCCCGGCGCCCAGCGCGGCCTCCAGCGAGGCCCGCCAGTCGTCGTCCGATTCGCCCGGGGTGCCGTAGATCAGGTCGAGGTTGACGTGCTCGAAACCGGCCGCGCGAGCCTCCGCAACGCAACGCTCGGGTCGGCCCGGCGTGTGCGTGCGGTCCAGCACCCGCAGCACATGCTGCTTCGCGCTCTGCATGCCGAAGGAGATCCGGTTGAAGCCGCCCTCGCGCAGGGTGGCCAGATACGCCGGGTCCACCGACTCCGGGTTCGCCTCCGTCGTGATCTCCGCGTCCGGCGCCAGCCCGAACTCGTCGCGGACGGCCCCCAGCATCCGTACGAGATCGCCGGCGGCCAGCAGCGTGGGCGTACCGCCGCCGACGAAGACCGTGCGGACCTCGCGCGGGTCGTCGCCGAGGACCTTGCGGGCCAGGCGGACCTCGTCGACGAGGGTCTCGGCGTAGTTGTCGCGGGAGGCGAGCACTCCGCCCGTGCCGCGCAGCTCGGTCGCGGTGTAGGTGTTGAAGTCGCAGTAGCCGCAGCGGGTCGCGCAGTACGGGACGTGCAGATAGAAGCCGAGGGGACGGTCGGCGGTCCCGGTGAGCGCGGACGCGGGGAGCGCGCCGTCGTCGGGAACGGGCTCGCCGTCGGGGAGTGCGGAGGGCATGGGTTCCATTGTCCCGTACCGCGCGGGTGTCCCTCCCCGCGCGTCACTCGGCCTGCAGCACCAGCAGCGCCAGGTCGTCCTCCGGCGGACGCCCGCCGAACTCGTGCACCAGCCTGCGGATCCGTTCCGCGATCAGCTGGGCGTTCAGGCCCGCGCACCCGGCGAGCGCCGTCGCGAGGCCGTCGCCGTCGTCGAACTGGCGCGAGCCGCTGCGCCGCTCCGTCACCCCGTCGGTGACGCACAGCAGGGTGTCGCCGGAGCGCAGCTCGAAGGTCTCGCTGGTGTACGTCGCGTCCTCGACGACCCCGAGGAGGGTCTGCGGCTGCGCGACGGTGTGGACCTCGCCGTCCTCGCCGAGGAGGAGCGGCAGCGGGTGGCCGGCCGAGGCGAGGGTGCAGCGGACGCCGCCCTCGAAGGGGGTGAGTTCGCCGTAGAGGAGGGAGAGGAAGCGGGTCTGCGGGCCGTCGCCGGGGGCGACCGGGCCGACGAGGGCGCGGGCGGCGGCGTCGGCGGCCTCGGTGGCGTCGTCGAGGAGGAGCTGGTTGAGGCGGTCCAGGACGTCGGAGACGCGGTAGCCCTCGCGGGCCAGGAGCCGCAGCCAGGGCCGCGCGATGCCGATCACCACGGCCGCCTCGGGACCCTTGCCCTGGACGTCGCCGATGGCGAAGCACCAGCGGCCGTCGCGGGCCGGGAAGAGGTCGTAGAAGTCGCCGCTCGGACCGCCCTTGTCGCACGGCTCGTAGACGAGGGCGCTGGCCACCCCCGGGATCTCCGCGACGGCGCCGGGCAGCAGCCCGCGCTGCAGGACCCGGCTGATGGTGGCCTGCCGCGCGTACTGGCGGGCCGCGCCGATCGCGAGGGCGACCCGGCGGCTGAGATCCTCCACCAGTCCGGTGACCTCGTCGGGGAAGCGCACGAGGTCGGCCCGCCCGATGACCAGCGTGCCCAGCGGATGGCCGCCGGCGATCAGCCGGTACGCGAGCGCCGTACCGTGCGCCTGGCGTGCGCCGAGCGCCTCGCCGGGCCAGGGATAGGGGACGGGCCCGGTGCGGTGGTTGTCGGGCGGCAGCGGCGGCTCCTTCTCCAGGGCCCGGCGGAGTTCCTCGATGAGGTTCTCGGAGCCGTGCCAGACCCGGGCGAGCCGGGGCCCGGTCCCGGCGATGCCTTCCACCGCCCAGCCGCCGCCGCTGTCCGCCTCGCCGGAGCGGGCGTACCCCCAGCGCCCGGCGACCTCGTCCTCCAGCCACACCGCGCACCAGTCCGCCAGCCGCGGCACGATCAGCTGGCCGGCGAGCGCGGCGACCAGGTTCTCGTCGAGCTGCCCGGCGAGCAGGTCGGAGGCCTCGGCGAGGAAGGACAGGGCGCCCCGGTTGAGCCAGTCCCGCTCCCGCTCGGCGCGCTGGGGCTCCGGAGCGAGGATCTCGGCGACCCGCAGCCCGCGCTCAAGGGCGCGGTCCTCGGCGTACGCCTCGCTGTCGTCCTTGGCCGGCACGGGGTCCTCGGCGGGCAGCCGCGCCCACACGGTCTTGGAGCCGGTGCGGTAGGTGACGCCCCAGGACTCCGCGAGCCGGGACACCAGCCGCAGCCCGCGCCCGTACTCCGGCGTCTCGTACGGCGCCTCCAGCTCCCCGTCGCGCGGGGCCCGCGAGGGGTGGTGGTCCAGGACCTCGACGAGGAGGGCGCCGTCGTCCTCCAGCCGGCAGGAGAGCTCGACCTCGGTGCCGGCGTGCACGACGGCGTTGGTGACGAGCTCGCTGACGGCCACGACGGCGTCGTCGAGGAGCCGCTCGCTGAGGTTCTCGGTGCCGGGGAGTCCGGACGTGGCCCACTCGGTGACGGCGGCGCGCACGAGGGTGCGGGCGGAGCCCGGGGAGAGGGGGCTGCCGGGCAGGACGGTGCGGGTCTGCGCGCCCCCGCTCTCCGGCGCAGGCGCATCACAGGCACGGGTGACGGTCTCCCGTTGCACCGGAATGGCCCCCATGTACAGCTCCCCGAGCGGTTCGGACGAATAGCCTCAGTCGACGCCGACAGAGTGACAGACTGGCCACGCCCATAAGCACCGAGTTACCGAAGTGGGCCGCCATGAGTGAGAACCGTGCTACGCGTGTGCTCGAAGACGGACAGAAAGACGGTCAAATTCGAGCATCGGATCTGCGCCCGCTGCTCGCCGCGATGACCGCGGCCCGGGACGGGGACTTCCGCCGGCTCCCGGAGACCGATGAAGGAGTGGTGGCCGAACTGACGGCGGTCTTCAACCAGATCATGGACCGCAGTACGCACTTCAACGGGGAAGTGCAGCGCGTCAAAAGGGAGTTGGTCCGGCACGGCAGGCTCGACGAGCGACTCTCGGCGAGCCCGGGCCAGGGCGACTGGACGACCCGCGTCAATGACGTCAACCATCTGCTGGACGCCCTGGTGGCCCCCGCGGCGAACGCGACGCGGGTGCTGGACGCGGTGGCCGGCGGCGACCTCACCCAGCGGGTGGATCTGCATGACGGCAGCCGCCAGTTACGCGGCGACCTGCGGCGCTTGGGCCGTGCCGTGAACAAGATGGTCGACCAGCTCTCCCTGTTCACCGGCGAGGTCACCCGCGTGGCCCGCGAGGTCGGCACCGAGGGCCGGCTCGGCGGACGGGCCAAGGTGACGGGCCTGTCGGGCAGTTGGCGGGATGTGACCGAGGCGGTCAACGCGATGGCGTCCCGGCTGACGGCCCAGGTGCGCGACATCGCGGCGGTGACGACGGCCGTGGCCCGCGGCGACCTGACCCGCACGGTCACCGTCGAGGCGACCGGCGAGCTGCTCGAACTGAAGCTGACCGTGAACACGATGGTGGACCAGCTCTCCGCCTTCGCCGACGAGGTGACGAGGGTCGCCCGCGAGGTCGGCACCGAGGGGCAGCTGGGCGGGCGGGCCCAGGTCCGTGGCGTCTCCGGCGTCTGGAAGGACCTCACCGACAACGTCAACTTCATGGCGTCGAACCTGACTTCGCAGGTCCGCAACATCGCCCAGGTGACCACCGCGGTGGCCAACGGCGACCTGAGCCAGAAGATCACCGTCGACGCCCAGGGCGAGATCCTGGAGCTGAAGTCCACGATCAACACGATGGTGGACCAGCTCTCCGCCTTCGCCGACGAGGTCACCCGCGTCGCCCGCGAGGTCGGCACCGAGGGCAACCTCGGCGGCCGGGCCCAGGTCCGCGGCGTCTCCGGCGTCTGGAAAGACCTCACCGACAACGTCAACTTCATGGCGGACAACCTCACTTCACAGGTCCGCAACATCGCCCTCGTCTCCACCGCCGTCGCCCAGGGCGACCTCGGCAAGAAGATCACCGTCGAGGCGAAGGGCGAGATCCTGGAGCTGAAGTCGACCATCAACACGATGGTGGACCAGCTCTCCGCCTTCGCCGACGAGGTCACCCGCGTCGCCCGCGAGGTCGGCACCGAAGGAAACCTCGGCGGCCAGGCCCAGGTCCGCGGCGTCTCCGGCGTCTGGAAAGACCTCACCGACAACGTCAACTTCATGGCGCTGAACCTGACTTCGCAGGTCCGCAACATCGCCCAGGTGACCACGGCGGTGGCCAACGGCGACCTGTCGAAGAAGATCACCGTCGACGCCCGCGGCGAGATCCTCGAACTCAAGGACACCGTCAACACGATGGTCCAGCAGCTGCGCGCCTTCGCCGACGAGGTGACGCGTGTGGCCCGCGAGGTCGGCACCGACGGGCGGCTCGGCGGGCGCGCCCAGGTGCTGGGCGTCTCCGGGGTCTGGCGGGACCTGACCGACAACGTCAACTACATGGCGGACAACCTCACTTCGCAGGTCCGCAACATCGCCCAGGTCGCCACCGCCGTCGCCCAGGGCGACCTGTCCAAGAAGATCGACGTGGACGCGCGCGGCGAGATCCTGGAGCTGAAGACCACCATCAACACGATGGTCGACACCCTGTCCTCCTTCTCCTCCGAGGTCACGCGCGTGGCCCGCGAGGTCGGCAGTGAAGGCCAACTCGGCGGCCAGGCAAGGGTCGAGGGCGTCTACGGCACCTGGAAGCGCCTGACGACCAACGTGAACGAGCTCGCGCTGAACCTCACCACCCAGGTCCGCGCCATCGCCGAGGTCGCCTCCGCCGTGGCCCAGGGCGACATGTCCCGCTCGATCACCGTGGAGACGCAGGGCGAGGTCACCGAGCTGAAGGACAACATCAACCTGATGGTGGCCAACCTCCGCGAGACGACCCGCGCCAAGGACTGGCTGGAGTCCAACCTCGCCCGCCTCGCCGCGCTGATGCAGGGCCACCGCGACCTGATGGAGGTCGCCGACCTGCTGCTGCGCGAGCTGACACCGCTGGTGAACGCCCAGTACGGCGCGTTCTTCCTGGCCGACCCGGACGAGGACGGCGCGGCTCTGCGCACCACCGTTCCCACGAAGGGTCTGGCGTTCATCGCCGGATACGGCTCGGCGCAGGGCGCGACCGTGGACACGGGCGCCATGCCGGTGCACGGCCTGGTCCGGCAGGCGGCCCGCGAGAAGAAGCGGATCCTCGTCGAGGAGGCCCCGCCGGACTACATCAAGATCAACAGCGGGCTCGGCGAGGCGGCCCCCACCAGCGTCGTCATCATCCCGATCCTCTTCGAGGACAAGCTCCTCGGCGTGATCGAGCTGGCCTCCTTCTCCCGCTTCTCCGACGTGCACCTGGCGTTCTTCGACCAGTTCGTGAACACCATCGCTGTCGCGATCAACACGATCATCGCCAACTCCCGTACGGAGTCCCTGCTCGGCGAGTCCCAGCGCCTGGCCATGCAGCTCCAGGAACGCTCGGACGAACTCCAGAAGCAGCAGGCGGAGTTGCAGCGCTCCAACGCCGAACTGGAGGAGAAGGCGGCCCTGCTCGCGACCAGCTCCCAGTACAAGTCGGAGTTCCTGGCGAACATGTCGCATGAACTCCGCACCCCCCTGAACTCCCTGCTGATCCTGGCGAGGCTCCTCTCGGACAACCCGGACGGCCATCTCTCCGACCAGGAGGTCCAGTTCGCGACGACGATCCACCGCTCCGGCTCGGACCTGCTCCAGCTGATCAACGACATCCTGGACCTGTCGAAGATCGAGGCCGGCCGGATGGACGTACGCCCGAAGAAGCTGCCGCTCATCAAGCTGCTGGACTACGTCCACGCCACCTTCCGCCCGCTCACCCTGGACCGGGGACTCTCCTTCGAGGTGTCCGTCGGCGAGGACGTGCCGCGCGAGATGTACTCGGACGAGCAGCGCCTCCAGCAGATCCTGCGCAACCTGCTGTCCAACGCGATCAAGTTCACCGCGACGGGCCGGGTCGAGCTGCGGGTGGCCCGGCTGAAGGACCCCGAGCACCGCTATATCCGCGAGAGCGACGAGGTGATCGCCTTCGCTGTCTCCGACACGGGCATCGGCATCGCGCGGGAGAAGCTCCCGGTGATCTTCGAGGCGTTCCAGCAGGCCGACGGCACGACCAACCGCAAGTACGGCGGCACGGGACTCGGCCTGTCCATCAGCCGCGAGATCGCGGGCCTGCTGGGCGGCCGTATCGTCGCCGAGAGCGAACCGGGCAAGGGCTCCACGTTCACGCTGTACGTCCCGGTCGTCAGCCCCGGTCACTCGGCGACCGGCCCGGTGCCCGAGGACCGCCCGCTGCCGGTGCCGGAGCAGCTGTCGACCGAGCCCTACCACGCGATCCATGACACGGACGACTCATGGCCGACGCCGACCAAGCTGGAGGCGTGGCAGACCGGCCGGGCGGGCCAGGTCCTGCCGGGCCGGCGGGTGCTGATAGTGGACGACGACATCCGCAACGTCTTCGCGCTCACCCATGTCCTCGGCCGGGTCGGCATGCCGGTCCTGTACGCGGAGAACGGCCGCGAGGGCATCGAGACCTTGGAGCGCACGCCGGACGTCGAACTCGTCCTGATGGACATCATGATGCCGGAGATGGACGGATATGAGACGATCTCCGCCATCCGCCGCACCCCACGCTGGGCGCACCTGCCCATCGTCGCGCTGACCGCGAAGGCGATGCCCGGAGACCGGGAGAAGTCCATCGCGCGGGGCGCCAACGACTACGTACCGAAGCCGGTGGACGTGGATCAGCTCCTCACCGTCGTCTGCGACCTCCTGGACCCCGAGGCCACGCAGCCGGAGGGCCGTACCGCGAAACCGGACCACACCGCAGTACCGGGACCGGACCCTTCGCGAGAGGAAGAGGTCCCGCCGACCATCACCGAGTGAGGCCACTTCACCATGAGCGCTGAGGCAACGACCGACGAGCGTGCCGGCATCCTCCTAGTCGACGACATGGAGGACAACCTGATCGCGCTGGAGGCCGTCCTGGGGTCCCTCAACGAGCCGCTCGTCCGCGCGCGTTCGGGCGAGGAAGCCATGAAGGCGCTGCTGCGGCAGCGCTTCGCCCTGGTCCTGCTCGATGTCCGGATGCCGGGCATGGACGGCTTCGAGACCGCCACGAACATCAAGCGGCTCGACCAGACCAAGGACGTCCCGATCATCTTCCTGACCGGCGCGGAGGACGAGCCCGGCTACGCCTTCCGCGGCTATGCGACGGGCGCTGCGGACTACTTGACCAAGCCGTTCGACCCATGGGTGCTCCGCGCGAAGGTGTCGGTGTTCCTGGACCTGTACCGCAAGAACAGGCAGCTGGAGCACCTCCTGAGCCGCGAGCACGTCCACGGCAAGGAGCTGAGCACGCGGCTGGCGGCCCTGGAGGACCAGCTCTCCGACGACACGCCCCCGAATCTGACGGACCTGCGCGCAAGGGTCCACGAGATACGCCGGCTCATCGGCTAGGGGTTCGCGTCCCGACCTGAGAGGGGCGCGGGGCCGTATCGATCTGCGGCTCACGACGAACCGCAGCCGCCGACGGCCCCCGCCGCCCCTCCGGCCTTGCGCTACGCCTCCCGCGAACCCGCGTACATCTCCTCGATCAGACCCTTGTACTCGCGCTCCACAACCGGCCGCTTCAGCTTCAGGCTCGGCGTGATCTCCCCGTGCTCCACATCGAGATCCCGCGGCAGCAGCCGGAACTTCTTGATCGTCTGCCACTTCTGCAGCCCGGCGTTGAGCTGCTGCACATACCCGTCGACCATCTCGACGGTGACCGGGGCGGCGACGACCTCGGCGTACGACTTACCGCCGAGCCCGTTCTCCTCGGCCCAGGCCACGATCGCGACCTCGTCCAGCGCGATCAGGGCCGTGCAGAAGTTCCGGTCGGCCCCGTGCACCAGGATGTTGGACACGTACGGGCACACCGCCTTGAACTGTCCCTCGACCTCGGCCGGCGCGATGTACTTGCCGCCCGACGTCTTGATGAGGTCCTTCTTGCGGTCGGTGATGCGCAGGTAGCCGTCCGGGGACAGCTCGCCGATGTCGCCGGTGTGGAACCAGCCGTCGGCCTCCAGCACCTCGGCGGTCTTCTCCGGCAGCCCGTGGTAGCCCTCCATGATGCCGGGCCCGCGCAGCAGGATCTCGCCGTCGTCCGCGATGCGCACCTCCGTGCCGGGCAGCGGCTTGCCGACCGTGCCGGTGCGGTAGGCCTCACCCGGGTTCACGAAGGACGCGGCGGAGGACTCGGTGAGGCCGTAGCCCTCCAGGATGTGGATGCCGGCGCCGGCGAAGAAGTAGCCGATCTCCGGGGCGAGCGCGGCGCTGCCCGACACACAGGCGCGCAGGTTGCCGCCGAAGGCCTCGCGGATCTTGGCGTACACGAGCGTGTCGGCGACCTTGTGCTTGGCGGCGAGGCCGAAGGGCGCGGAGTGGGTGCCGGTGCGCCGGAAGTTGTCCTGGGTGACCTTGGCGTACTCGCGGGCGACCTCGGCGGCCCACTGGAAGATCTTGTACTTGGCGCCGCCGCCCGCGCGGGCCTTGGCGGCGACCCCGTTGTAGACCTTCTCGAAGATGCGCGGCACGGCGGCCATGTACGTCGGCTGCACGATCGGCAGATTCTCGATGATCTTGTCGACGCGGCCGTCGACGGCGGTGACGTGGCCGACCTCGATCTGGCCGGAGGTGAGCACCTTGCCGAAGACGTGGGCGAGCGGCAGCCACAGGTACTGCACGTCCTCCGCGCCGACCAGGCCGGTCGCGGCGATCGCCTTCGCCATGTACGACCAGTTGTCGTGCGGCAGCCGTACGCCCTTGGGGCGGCCGGTGGTGCCGGAGGTGTAGATCAGGGTGGCCAGCTGGTCCTTGGTGATCGCGCCGACCCGCTGCTTGATCAGCTCGGGGTCCTTCTCCAGCCGGGCCGCGCCGCGGGCCTCCAGCTCGGCGAGGCTGAGCACCCAGTCGTCCGTCTCGACACCGGCCGCGTCGATGACGACGACATGCGTGAGGTTCGGCAGCTCGGCGCGCTTCTCCCGTGCCTTGGCCAGCTGCGCCGCGTCCTCGGCGATCAGCACCCGGCTCTCGGAGTCGGAGAGGATGAACGCCGACTCCTCGGCGTTCGTCTGCGGATAGATGGTGGTCGTCGCGGCGCCGGCGCACATGATGCCCAGGTCGGCGAGGATCCACTCGAGCCGGGTCGAGGACGCGAGGGCGATGCGCTGCTCGGACTGGACGCCCAGTTCGATGAGGCCGGCCGCGATGGCGTGGACCCGCTCGGCGGCCTGCGCCCAGCTCAGTGACTTCCACTGGTCGGGGCCCTGCCCCGCGGCGGCCGGGATCGGATAGCGGTACGCCTCGGCGTCCGGCGTGGCGGTCACGCGCTCCAGGAAGAGGGTCGCCACGCTCGGCGGACGGTTCTCGATCAGTGTCTGTGTGTCGCTCACGACATCCTCCGGGGGCCCGCGACTGTGCGGCTGACGTGCGGCTGGTTCCACTCGCGTTGTTTAACTCGCGAGTAACTATCGAGCAGGGATCAGGGTAAAGGCCGACGGCCACCTGCGTAAGAGCCTGCGCCCTGTCACTTCCTCCAGACAGTCACGCCGCGCGCGCAAAGGGGCCCGTCGCGCTTTCGTACGACGGACCCCTGTTGCGGCGATTTGCCGGGCCACCCGGTGTTACCTGCGGTTACTTCTTGGCCTTGCCCGACCCCGCGCTGTCATCGCTGCTCAGTACGGCGATGAAGGCCTCCTGTGGAACCTCCACGGAACCCACCATCTTCATCCGCTTCTTGCCTTCCTTCTGCTTCTCCAGCAGCTTGCGCTTACGGGAGATGTCGCCGCCGTAGCACTTGGCGAGGACGTCCTTGCGGATGGCGCGGATGGTCTCGCGGGCGATCACCCGGGAGCCGATGGCGGCCTGGATCGGCACCTCGAAGGCCTGCCGCGGGATCAGCTCCCGCAGCTTGGCGACGAGCCGCACACCGTACGCGTACGCCGCGTCCTTGTGCGTGATCGCCGAGAAGGCGTCCACCTTGTCGCCGTGCAGCAGGATGTCGACCTTGACCAGGCTGGAGGTCTGCTCGCCGGTGGGCTCGTAGTCCAGCGAGGCGTACCCGCGCGTCTTCGACTTCAGCTGGTCGAAGAAGTCGAAGACGATCTCCGCGAGCGGCAGGGTGTAGCGGATCTCGACCCGGTCCTCGGACAGGTAGTCCATGCCGAGGAGGGTGCCGCGCCGGGTCTGGCACAGCTCCATGATCGAACCGATGAACTCGCTCGGCGCGAGGATCGTGGCGCGTACGACCGGCTCGTACACGTCGTTGATCTTGCCCTCGGGGAACTCGCTGGGGTTGGTGACCGTGTGCTCGGCCCCGTCCTCCATGATCACGCGGTAGACCACGTTGGGCGCGGTGGCGATCAGGTCGAGCCCGAACTCGCGCTCCAGGCGCTCCCTGACCACGTCGAGGTGCAGCAGGCCCAGGAAGCCGACGCGGAAGCCGAAGCCGAGGGCGGCGGAGGTCTCCGGCTCGTAGACGAGCGCGGCGTCGTTGAGCTGGAGCTTGTCGAGGGCCTCACGCAGCTCCGGGTAGTCGGAGCCGTCCAGCGGATACAGACCCGAGAAGACCATCGGCTTCGGGTCCTTGTATCCCCCGAGGGCCTCGGTCGCGCCCTTGTGCAGGCTGGTGATGGTGTCACCGACCTTGGACTGGCGGACGTCCTTCACACCGGTGATGAGGTAACCCACCTCGCCGACGCCGAGGCCGTCGGCGCCGAGCATCTCGGGCGAGTTCGTCCCGATCTCCAGCAGCTCGTGCGTGGCACCGGTGGACATCATCCGGATGCGCTCGCGCTTGTTGAGCTGGCCGTCGATGACACGGACGTACGTCACGACGCCGCGGTAGGAGTCGTAGACCGAGTCGAAGATCATGGCGCGCGCGGGGGCGTCCTTGACGCCGACCGGCGCGGGGACCTCTGCGACGACCTTGTCGAGCAGGGCATCGACGCCCAGGCCCGTCTTGGCGGAGACCCTGAGCACGTCGCTCGGGTCGCAGCCGACCAGGTTGGCCAGCTCCTCCGCGAACTTCTCGGGCTGCGCGGCCGGCAGGTCGATCTTGTTCAGTACGGGGATGATCGTGAGGTCGTTCTCCATCGCCAGGTAGAGGTTGGCGAGGGTCTGGGCCTCGATGCCCTGGGCTGCGTCGACGAGGAGGACGGTGCCCTCACATGCGGCGAGCGACCGCGAGACCTCGTAGGTGAAGTCGACGTGCCCCGGGGTGTCGATCATGTTGAGGATGTGCGTGTTGCCGGGTTCGTGGGTGGGAGCCCACGGCAGCCGCACCGCCTGGGACTTGATCGTGATGCCGCGCTCGCGCTCGATGTCCATCCGGTCGAGGTACTGAGCACGCATCTGCCGCTGCTCGACCACACCGGTCAGCTGGAGCATCCGGTCGGCGAGCGTGGACTTGCCGTGGTCGATGTGCGCGATGATGCAGAAATTGCGGATCAGAGCCGGGTCGGTACGGCTCGGCTCGGGCACATTGTTAGGGGTCGCGGGCACGCAGGGTCCTGTCTCTTGAGGCGCCTTATGCCTCGGGTCGGATCGATACGTAGGTTCCATGGTCCCATGGGCGGCGGCCTGGGACCGGTTTGGGCCATTCTCCGGCCCACTGGTAGCCTGGGTGGCTGTGTCTCATGTCCTCTCAGCGCGAGGCACTCTCCAGAAAATCACCGGTACGGGTCGCTTGCGGCCCCGTGCCAGAACCTGAAAAGGCTCATCAGTGGCGAACATCAAGTCCCAGATCAAGCGGATCAAGACCAACGAGAAGGCCCGGCTGCGCAACAAGGCCGTCAAGTCCTCCCTGAAGACCGCGATCCGCAAGGCCCGTGAGGCAGCTGCCGCGGGTGACGTCGAGAAGGCCACCGAGTACCAGCGCGACGCCGCGCGGGCGCTCGACAAGGCCGTCTCCAAGGGCGTCATCCACAAGAACCAGGCCGCCAACAAGAAGTCGGCGCTTGCTTCGAAGGTCGCCTCCCTCAAGGGCTGACACTTGATTTGATCGCCGGGAGGAATCGAGCGGGCCCTCTCTCTTCCGCTCCCGTCCGGCACCCGAGCCTGTACGCGGCCTGCGTTCGCCACGCGGGTACGGGCTCAGCAGCTTGAACCGAAGGCCCCGGCACCTCGCCCTTCCCCAGGGCGGGCGCCGGGGCCTTCGGTATGGCTGCGTCACGACCAGAAGTCGTTGTTCCTGTCGATGTCCGCGACGCACTCGTCGAGATCGGTGATCTTGTCACCGACGATCCGGAAGACGATGCCGCCGTTTTCGTCGATGTGCTTGCCGCCCCGGTCCGCGGTGAAGTGGTGCACGGTCATGGCATGCCCGCGGCCGTCCACGAATACGTTGCGCAGCTCGACCCGGAACGTCCCGCCCGTCTCCGAGAAGAGCTTGCCGTAGTACCCCTCGAAGATCGAGTCGACCCCTTTGAAGTGCCCCGAGAGCGGGTGGGAGCCCGGCACGTGGTGGGTGCAGTCCCCGGTCATCATGCCGCGCAGGGTGTCCATGTCTCCGCGCTGGAAGGCTTCGTAGCCCCTGCGGACGAGAGCAGCGTGCGGGTGTTCAGCCATGACGGTCGCCACCTTTCCCATTTCCGGCGATACGGCTGATACGCCCGATTCTCCTCCCCAGCCGCTAGCCCTGTCCTCTGGACCGAGCAACTCGCGCGATCGTCACGACGGCCTTCTCCAAGGCGTACTCGGGGTCGTCCCCGCCACCCTTCACCCCGGCGTCGGCCTCGGCGACCGCCCGCAGCGCGACCGCGACCGCATCGGGGGTCCATCCCCGCATCTGCTGGCGGACGCGGTCGATCTTCCAGGGCGGCATGCCCAGCTCGCGCGCGAGATCGGCGGGGCGGCCGCCGCGCGCGGAGGACAGCTTGCCGATGGCCCGCACGCCCTGGGCGAGCGCACTGGTGATCAGCACGGGCGCCACACCGGTCGCCAGCGACCACCTCAGCGCCTCCAGCGCCTCCGCGGCCCGCCCCTCGACGGCCCGGTCGGCGACGGTGAAGCTCGACGCCTCCGCGCGGCCGGTGTAGTACCGCCCCACGACGGCCTCGTCGATGGTCCCCTCGACATCGGCGACCAGCTGGCTCACCGCGGACGCCAGCTCCCGCAGATCACTCCCGATGGAGTCGACCAGGGCCTGGCAGGCCTCGGGCGTCGCGGAGCGCCCGGTCGCCCGGAACTCGCCTCTGACGAACGCCAGCCGGTCCGCCGGCTTGGTCATCTTCGGGCAGTCCACCTCCCGCGCCCCCGCCTTGCGGGCGGCGTCGAGCAGCTTCTTGCCCTTGACCCCGCCGGCGTGCACCAGCACGAGCGTGATCTCCTCGGCGGGCGACGCGAGATACGCCGTCACGTCCTTGACGGTGTCGGCCGACAGGTCCTGCGCGCCCCGCACGACCACGACCTTGCGCTCCGCGAAGAGCGAGGGACTGGTCAACTCGGCCAGCGTGCCCGGCTGCAACTGGTCCGAGGTCAGCTCCCGCACATCCGTGTCCGCGTCGGCGGCCCGGGCGGCGACCACCACCTCCCGCACAGCACGGTCGAGCAACAGCTCCTCCTGACCCACGGCGAGGGTCACGGGGGCGAGGGGGTCGTCGTTCGCACTCTTCTTGGCCATCGCGACAAGCATGGCACGGGCCACTGACAACCCCCGCCGACGCCGGACGCCGTGGGGGCTATGCCCTGTCGTTTGGATCAGCCCGGCTGCGAGGATCGGTTCCTCCCGGCCGACCCGAGCGGGGCGATGGGGGTGCCCCCGCGCGAGCCGAGCGAAGCCGGTTCGCGCGTGGGGGAGTCGGCGACCGACGACAACGCCGCTGGGGTCCCCCTGCTCGAAGAGCTTGGGGGAGTGCGTGCCAGGGCCCGCGACGCCGCGATGATCCAAACGACAGGGCCTAGGGCTGGCCTAGGGCTCCTCCCGCCAGCCGTCCCACTCTCCCGCGAACTCGTCCAGCGCCCCCGGATCGAGCCGCCGCGCCTCGTCCCGCAGCACGACGAGCCACTGCGCGTCCTCGGCATCGTCCTCACCTGCCAGGGCGTCCCGCACCAGGCGCGGCTCCTCGTCGATCCCGAACCGCTCCCCCAGCGCCTCGGCGGCCTCCTGCGCCGCGTCACGGTCGGGCAGCACCAGCACATGTCTCACATCGCTCACGGAGCCATTCTCGGGCACTCGGCGAGAGGCGAACTCCGGTTCAGCCCTTCCGCACGAGCTGCACGTCCAGATCGATCCGGATGCTCGGCCCCACCACCGCGATCCCCCGCGCCAGCATCGTCTGCCAGCTCACGGTGAAGTCGTCCCGATGCAGCTCGGTCGTGGCCCGACAGGCCGCCCGCACCTCGCCCTCCATGCCGTTGCCGAGCCCGAGGTACTCCGTGTCGAGCGCGACCGTCCGCGTCACCCCGTGCAGCGACAGCGCGCCGGTTACGGACCACCGGGTGCCGCCTTTGTGCACGAACCGCTCGCTGTAGAACTCCAGCGTCGGAAAGGCCGCCACGTCCAGGAAGTCCGCCGACCGCAGATGGTCGTCCCGCATCCGCACGCCCGTGTCGATGGATGCCGCGTCGATCACCACATGCATCGCCGACCGCTCGACGGGGTCGGTGATCCGCACCACCCCCGCGAACGAGTTGAACCGCCCGTGGATCCGGGCCAGCCCGATGTGCCGCGCGGTGAACCCGATCGAGGTGTGCGCCGGCTCGATCTCCCAGTCGCCCGGCGCCGGCAGCTCCGGCAGCTGGGCGACCTGGAGGGTCACGTCACCGAGCGAGACAAGGGTGTTCTCCCCGACCGTGGTGGTGGTCCGGTACGGCGTGTACCCCTCAGCCTGCACCGCGAGCCGGTACTCGCCCGCCGGCAGGGTGGTCACGAACGACCCGAAGGGGTCCATTCCCCCGCTGACCACCGTCCGCCCCATGGCGTCGCTCACCGCGAACTCGGCGTGCCGCACGGGCTCGTTGACCGGATCGAGCACCCGGCAGCTCAGCACCCCCGCGCTCGGCGGAGTCTCCAGTGCCGCCAGTGGACTCGTCCGTTGTTCCCGGTTCGTTCGGCTTCCCCGCCCGCGACCGATCATCCTCGCCACCCCTGTACGACTCGACATCACCGGTTGCCGAAGGGGCATTCGACCACCAGTGAGTTTTTCGGGGCAACACGGGATCACATCGTGGGAAACCGGCACATGTGCTGGTTCTACGCGCTGGTAGCCGCAGCGGACACGGGGCCTGGGTCCCCGTGGCGGCAGCGGGCGGGCCTGGGTCGCCTGGGTCGCCCTAGCGGCAGCGGGCGCGACCTCGGTCCCTGCCCGGCGCGGTCCGCGCGCGGCTGCCGCCGCCTCAGCCGCCGAGCTCGGGCCCCCGCACCGTCGGCACCCGGTCCAGCTCGATCCCGAACCGCTCCCGGTACACCTTCAGCACCTCCTCGTCCGTGCCCAACTCCTGCTCCTCACGTGTCCCGTCCTCGGCCGTCGTCTTGAACGTGCGGCCGCTCAGCGTGATCCGTCCCCCTTCCTCCGTCACCCGCGAGCACACCAGCGACTGCGTGAAGTGCGACAGCGGCGAGGTGCTGTGCCACCACGCCCCGGCCACGAAGTCGCCGAGCGCCCGCGGCCGCCGCTCCAGCCGGTACTGCGGTCTGCCGTCCATGACGACGTCCAGGTCCGCCGCCTCCGCCGAGTCGTGCCCGCCCCGCACCCCGGCCGCGTCCGGCCCGGCCTCGACGATCCGGAACACACCCGCCGGGTCCACCTGCTCACCCCGCGCCTCGAACGCCAGCGGATAGTGGCTGTGCGCCCCGAAGCCGACGTCCGCCAGCCACGCGCCGCCGTCGACCGTCCCCACCTTCAGCGTCATGTGGTCGTAGGGGATCCCGAGCCGCCCCTCCTTCCCGTGGACGCGCGCCGCGAGCAGCGTCACGTCGAAGCCCAGCGCGCCGAGCAACGCCCCGAACGACCCGTTCAGTTCGTAACAGAACCCGCCCCGCCGCGCGCCCACCACCTTGTCCAGCAGCCGCTTCTCCTCCAGCACGATCTCCTCGCCGAGGTGGACCGACAGGTTCTCGAAGGGCACGGTCTGCAGATGGCGCAGTTGCAGCTCGCGGAGCACGTCCACGGTGGGCCACGCCGGGTGCTCGACTCCCAGTCGCCGGAGATAGGCATCAACCTCTACGGAATCCATGACCTCAGTCTCCCGCCACCATGAGCTCAGCGCCCGCACCCGCGACCGCCAGCGCCCCGTCCTCGTCCGTCCGCAGCACGACCGCGCCCTGCGCCCGCAGCGCGGCGACCGTGCCGGGAGCCGGGTGACCGTACGGGTTGTCCGCCCCGCAGGAGATCAACGCCAGCCTCGGGGCGGCCCTGCGTATGAGCTCCGGGTCCTGGTACGCCGAGCCGTGGTGGGCGACCTTCAGCACATCGACGCCGGCCAGCAGCGGGCCCGCCGGCGATCTCAACAGCGCCCGCTGGGCCGGGGGTTCCAGATCCCCCAACAGCAGCAGGCGCAGCCCTGCCGACCGGACGAGCAGGGTGACGCTGGAGTCGTTCGGCCCGTCCGGTGCCAGGGCCGGGTGCGGCGGCGGCCACAGCACCCGCCAGCTCAACGCTCCGGTGCGTCGCTCCTCCCCGGCGGCGGCCCGCGTCACGGGGATCCGCCGGGCGGCCGCCTCCCTGCGCACGAACTCCACCTGGTCTACGGGCTCTTCGTGCCCCGTCGTCTCGATCGCGCCCACCGCGCGCCCACGCAGGACGCCGGGCAGGCCCGCCACATGGTCGGCGTGGAAGTGGGTCAGCACGACGAGCGGGATCTTCGTGATGCCGAGCGTGCGCAGACACCGGTCGACCAGCGTCGGATCGGGGCCGGCGTCCACGACCACCCCCGTCCCGTCGCCCGCCGCGAGCACCGTGGCGTCCCCCTGTCCCACGTCGCACATCGCGAACCGCCACCCCGGCGGCGGCCACCCGGTGACCACCCTGGTCAACGGCGGCGGCTGCACCACCGCCAGCAGGAGCAGCGCCCCGCACACCACGCACCACCAGGGGTGCCGCAGCAGCCGTCGGCCAGTGAGTACGACGACCACCGTGACGAGAGCGAGCAACGCCGCTCCAGTCCAGCTGCCGGGCCAGTCCACGCCTGCCCCGGGCAGTGCGGCACCCGTCCGGGCGACGCCCGCGAGCCACCCGGCGGGCCAACTCGCGCACCAGGCCAGGACCTTGGCCACCGGCATCGCGAACGGTGCCGTCGCCAGCGCGGCGAAGCCCAGCACCGTGGCCGGCGCGATCGCGAACTCCGCGAACAGATTGCACGGCACCGCCACCAGGCTCACCCGGGCCGACAGCACTGCCACAACCGGCGCGCACAGTGCCTGCGCGGCAGCCGCGGCCGCCAGCGCCTCGGCCAACCGCGGCGGCACCCGGCGCCTGCGCAGCGCCTCACTCCAGCGGGGCGCGAGGGTGAGCAGGGCGCCCGTCGCCAGGACGGAGAGCAGGAAGCCGTAGCTGCGGGCCAGCCATGGGTCGTACAGCACCAGCAGCAGTACGGCCGTCGCCAGCGCCGGGATCAGCGATCTACGGCGTCCGGTCGCCAGGGCCAGCAGCGCCACGGCCCCGCAGGCCGCGGCCCGCAGCACGCTCGGGTCCGGCCGGCACACGACGACGAACGCGAGCGTGAGCGCGCCGCCGAGCAACGCGGTCGTCCGCAGCGAGATGCCGAGGCGGGGTGCGAGACCGCGGCGCTCGACCCGCTGCGCGAGTCCGGGTGGGCCGATGAGCAGGGCCAGGATGATCGTGAGGTTGCTGCCGGAGACCGCGAGCGTGTGCGCGAGGTCGGTCTCCTTGAACGCCTCGTCCAGCTCCGGCGTGATCCGCGAGGTGTCACCCACGACCAGCCCCGGCAGCAGCGCCCGCGCGTCCCCCGGCAATCCGTCGGTCGCCTCCCGCAGCCCACCCCGCAACCGCCCCGCCAGCCGCTGCGCCGCCGACGGCTCCCCCACGACCTCCGGCACGACCGACTCCCGCACCCGCAACACGGCCGCGATCCGGTCCCCGTCCACCCGGGCGGGCGCGATCCGCGCGGTCACTCGCAGCCGGGTGGAGGGGAGGAGGGTCAGCCAGGGGGAGGGGCGAGTGGAGGAGGGGCTGGTGGAGGAGGGGGGTGGTTGCTCGCCGTCGGCGGAGGGGGAGGAGAGCGATGGCCGCAGCCCGGCGTGCGACGAAGGCTGCCGGTGCTCTCCGGCGTCGGCCGAGGGCCCCCAGCCCCCGTCGACGATCATCAACACGGGCGCCCGCGTCGTCACCGCCGTGCCGTTCGGTTCCTCGACGCGTCGTACGTCCGCGTGGACCAGTACGGAGGTCGGCGCCATGTGATCGCCCCTGATGCGGGGTCGGGTGAGCCGGGGGTCGGAGGTGATCTCGATTTCGGCGGTCACCGTGGCGTACTGCTGCGCCAGCCGCGGCACCGGCCCTCGCCGCAGATCGGCCCCGTGCAGCCCGGCGGAGGCGGCGGCCGCGGCGACACAGAGCAGTACGGCGGCGGCCGAGGTACGGGGCCAGGTCCAGCGCGTGGGCACCTGGCCCTGCCCGCCGGCCCCACGCCGTCGCATCAGCAGCAGTGTGCCCACCGCGAGCAAGCAGACCACCGCCGCACCGGCCACCCACTCCGGCGGGGCGTCCAGCATCAGCGCCGCTGTTGCCCAGGCGGCGAGTGCCGGTGGGACCAGGCGCAGGTCCGCCGGTCCTTCCTGTCGGGGGTGGGCGGCGCCGAGCCGTCGTCCGGACGCGGCGTGAACAGCGGCTCGAGAAGGGGTGAGGCCCCGTGTGAGGGTGTCGTGGCCGTCCTGCCTCATGGCCGTACGAGATTCTGCAGATCGGCGAAACGGCGATCGCCGATGCCATTGACCTCGCGCAGTTCGTCGACCGAGCGGAAGCCGCCGTGCTGGGTGCGGTAGTCGATGA
The DNA here is from genome assembly GCF_045039535.1 of Streptomyces sp. NBC_01092. NCBI lineage: Bacteria > Bacillati > Actinomycetota > Actinomycetes > Kitasatosporales > Streptomycetaceae > Streptomyces > Streptomyces sp. NBC_01092. Next base: position 3,740,199 of record NZ_CP108659.1, read on the forward strand.
TGTGCTGGGCCAGCACCGGGCCGACGCCCGGGAGGGTGTCCAACTGGTCCACGGTGGCGGTGTTGAGGGGGATCGGTGCGGTGGGTGCGGCGCCGGGGGCCGCGGCACCGCCTGTCCCCGGAGCGCCACCCGTTCCCGTGCCGGTGGCCCCGGGCAGGGCGGCCGGAGCGCCGACGATCACCTGCTCGCCGTCCACCAGGAACCGGGCCCGGTTGAGACTGTCGGTGTTCGTGCCGGGGCGCGCCCCGCCCGCCGCCCGCAGCGCGTCGGCCACGCGCGAGCCCGCCGGAAGGCGATGGATCCCCGGCTTGCGCACCTTGCCACTGACGTCCACCACGATCTTGGGCGCGGCTGTCCCCACAGCCCCAGACACCCCGGCCGCCGAAGCAGCCGCCCCGGCGTCACCGCCCTGCTCCCCGCCGGGTTCCCCTCCGCCGTACGGAGCCACCGCCCGCACCACCTCGGGGGCCCGCACGGACTGCGCCCGTCCGGCCCAGAAGTGCTGCACCGCGAAGCCGGCGGCGAGGACGAGCACCACGGTGAGCGCGACCACGCTCCGCCGCTCCAGCCCACACCGCACCTGCAACCAGACCGGCATCCGCTCCCGCAACGCCAGCCCGGCCCGCGCCCGCCAGTCCCCCGAGCCGCCGCCTGCGTCCGCGCGGACACCAGCACCGTCACCATCCTCGGCACCGGCACCAGCACCAGAAGGGGCCCCGAGCGGGTCCTCCGGCTGGTGCAGCAACCGGAGGGCGCCGGAGGCCCCGGCACCCGCACCCGCACCCGCACCCGCACCCGCATGCACCAGATCCAGATCCAGATCCGGATCCGTTTCCGCCCCCGCACCACCGCCCCGCCCCGGCGGCCCCGCCCCCGACTCCCGCCACTCCCCGACCCGTTCGGCGAAAATCACCTCCGTCCTGCGCCGCAGCTCCTCCGCCGACGCATGCCGCTGACGTGCCCTCCCCGTGCCAGGCATGACTCGCCGGTGACCGGCGCGCCCGTCGGAGTGCGGCCCACGTCCCGGGCCGCTGGTCACGGTCGCGACACGGGCGCCCGTGCGCGTGGCGGGACTCGTGGCGGAAAGCGTGCCCGGACGCGCGCCCGGACCCGTGACTGTGCGTGTACGTGTACGTGATCGAAGTGCCATGCCACGAGGATCCGACACCTCGCCACACCCGCGATGATCTTGCTCAATTCCCGGGGATTACCGCCCAGTTGTGGATATCTCCGCAACCCACACGAGTGACTCCCCCGCCCACGCAGAGGGCTCGACCACCCCTCCGCCACTCCCTCACCGCGGCGAAACCACAACCCCCAACAACCCGGGCCCGGTATGCGCCCCGATCACCGCCCCGACCTCGCTCACGTGCAGCTCCGCCAACCCCGGCACCCGCGCCCGCAGACGATCCGCCAGCGCCGACGCCCGGTCCGGCGCGGCGAGATGGTGGACCGCGATGTCGACCTGCGCGCTGCCCGCCCGGTCGGCCGCGATCTCCTCCAGGCGGGCGATCGCCTTGGAAGCCGTGCGGACCTTCTCCAGCGGGCCGATCCGGCCGCTCTCCAGCTGCAACAGCGGCTTCACCGCGAGGGCGGAGCCCAGCAGGGCCTGCGCGGCGCCGATGCGGCCGCCGCGGCGCAGATAGTCGAGGGTGTCGACGTAGAAGTAGGCGGCCGTGGCCCCGGCCCGTTTCTCGGCAGCCGTGACGGCCTCGTCCACCGTGCCGCCCGTCTCCGCCGCCTCGGCCGCCGCGAGCGCGCAGAAGCCGAGGGCCATGGCGACCATGCCCGTGTCCACCACCCGCACCGGCACGGGCGCCTCGCGAGCCGCGAGCACCGCCGCGTCGTAGGTGCCGGAGAGCTCGGCGGACAGATGCAGGGAGACGATGCCGGTGGCTCCGGACTCGGCCACCTCGCGGTAGTGCTGCGCGAAGACCTCGGGGCTCGGGCGCGAGGTGGTGACAGGGCGTCGCTTCTGCAACGCCTGGGCAAGGGAACGGGTCGAGATCTCGGTGCCCTCGTCGAGCGCCTGGCCGCCGATGACCACGGTCAGGGGTACCGCTGTGATGCCGTGGCGCTCCATCGTCCGGGGCGGCAGGTAGGCCGTTGAATCGGTGACGATAGCGACATGGCGGGACATGAGCTGGAGGTTACCTGGCGTAGCGCCCGGGCGGCAGCCCGACCCCGCTCAGCCGGTGAAGCCTTGACCGGAGCGGCTCGCGGTCGCGCGTGCTCAAGTCGTGCTCTCGGGGCGGGGTTTCTTCTGCCACGGGTACGTCGGGCGAGGCCCCGGCGGGTTGAGGGCGGGCCTCGTCGGCTCCTCGGCCCGCTGTGTCCGAGGGGTGTCCGGCCAGGTCTGCTCGCTCGTCGCACCGGACTCGGCGGCGGGCGCCTCCGGCCATGGGGGCGGCGGGGACGCCGGCCGCTCCGATGACGGCGTCGACGACGAGGATCCCGTGGTCGAGGATCCCGTGGTCGAGGATCCTGTGGTCGAGGACTCCGTGGTCGAGGACTCCGTCGTCTGCCAGTGCCGCAGCGCGCCGGTCTCCACGTCGATCTGGGCGCTGAGGGTGTCCAGGTCGTCGTCGGCGAAGCGGCGGGCCCGGTCGCGGACCGCCCAGCGCAGGGAGTCCGCCGCCTCGACGATGCGCTCGGTGCGTTCGCGCAGGTCGGGCAGGCGCGCGACGAGCATCGTGCGGTCGGGCTCGGACTCCAGGCGCCGCAGCTCCGCGTCGAGTTCGTGCCCATGTGCGCTGAGGCGCTCGAAGAGGCCGAGGGACTCCTTGAGGGACTCGTCCTCGCTCACGCCCGCATGGAGGGCGTCCTGGGTGGCGCGCATCGAGGTGCGCAGCTTCAGCCGCAGCTGGGCGAGCTCACCGGGCGCACCGGGCTGGGCGAAGGACTTGGCCCGCAGGGTGTGGTCCTCGACCGTGCGCCGGGCGTGAGTGATCGTCTCGTCCACCCGGCGCTTGGCGGCACCGACCACCTTCACCGTGGCGTACGCGCCGAGCGCGACGAAGAGCACGAAGAGCAGGGCGACGACTGCGATCACTGCTTCCACGAACTCCTCCTCGGACCGGCCGCGACCCATGCCACGTCGCGTCACTCTTCAACGGTAAACGCAGCGGGCAGGCCCGGAGTTCCAAAAGAACCCCGAACCTGCCCGTAGGGGATCACCCCGAGACAAGATCACACGGAGTACGGCACCCGGCCCGGCCCAACCGCCAGAGGCAGACTCACGCCAACCACCGGAGGCAGACTCACGCCGACCGCCGAGGCAGACTCACGCCGGAACGATGTTCACCAGCTTCGGCGCCCGCACGATCACCTTGCGGATCCCGGCCCCGTCCAGCGCCGCCACGACCTTCTCGTCGGACAGCGCGACCTTCTCCAGTTCCTCGTCGGAGATGGCCGGCGAGACCTCCAGCCGCGCCTTGACCTTGCCCTTGATCTGCACGACGCAGGTCACGGTCTCGTCGATCACGTACGCCGGGTCGGCGACCGGGAAGTCCTCGTGCACCACCGAGCCGGTACGCCCCAGTTTGCGCCACAGCTCCTCGGCGATGTGCGGGGCCAGCGGCGCGGCCATCAGCACCAGAGACTCGGCCACGGAGCGCGGCACGGAGCCGCCCGCCTTGGTCAGGTGGTTGTTCAGCTCGGTGACCTTGGCGATGGCGGTGTTGAACCGCATGCCCTCCAGGTCCCCACGCACCCCGTCGATCGCCTTGTGCAGGGCACGCAGCGTCTCCTCGTCGGGCTCGGCGTCGACGACCGTCACCGCACCGGTGGTCTCGTCGATGACGTTGCGCCACAGCCGCTGCAGCAGCCGGAACTGGCCGACCACCGCGCGCGTGTCCCACGGCCGGGAGACGTCCAGCGGGCCCATCGCCATCTCGTACAGGCGCAGCGTGTCGGCGCCGTACTCGGCGCAGATCTCGTCCGGAGTGACCGCGTTCTTCAGGGACTTGCCCATCTTGCCCAGCAGCCGGGAGACCTTCTCGCCCTGGTAGTAGTACGCGCCGTCGCGCTCCTCCACCTCGGCGGCCGGCACCGCGATGCCACGGCTGTCACGGTAGACGTAGGCCTGGATCATGCCCTGGTTGAACAGCTTGTGGAACGGCTCGGCCGAGGAGACGTGCCCCAGGTCGAACAGCACCTTGGACCAGAAGCGTGCGTACAGCAGGTGCAGCACGGCGTGCTCGGCGCCGCCGACGTACAGGTCGACTCCGCCGTGCGGCTGGCCCTCGCGCGGGCCCATCCAGTACTGCTCGATCTCCGGGTCGACCAGCTTCTCGCTGTTGTGCGGGTCCAGGTAGCGCAGCTCGTACCAGCAGGAACCGGCCCAGTTGGGCATGGTGTTGGTCTCACGCCGGTAAGGGCGCGGACCGCGTCCGTCGCCCAGGTCCAGCGTGACGTTGACCCACTCCTCGTTGCGCGACAGCGGCGTCTCGGGCTCGGTGTCGGCGTCGTCCGGGTCGAAGGTGCGCGGCGAGTAGTCCTCGACCTCGGGCAGCTCCAGCGGCAGCATCGACTCGGGCAGCGCGTGCGCGATGCCGTCCTCGTCGTACACGATCGGGAAGGGCTCGCCCCAGTAGCGCTGGCGGCTGAACAGCCAGTCGCGCAGCCGGAAGTTGACGGTGCCCTCGCCGACCCCGGACCGCTCCAGCCACTCCGTGATGCGGGCCTTGGCCTCGACGACGCCCAGGCCGTCCAGGGAGACACCCTCACCGGTGGAGTTGATGATCTTCGCGTCGTACGACCCGAAGGCGTTCTCCCACGTCGAGGTGTCCGTGCCACGGCCGTCCGTCGGCTCGACGATGCAGATGATCGGCAGCTCGAAGGCGCGCGCGAACTCGAAGTCACGCTGGTCGCCGCACGGTACGGCCATGATCGCGCCGGTGCCGTAGCCCATCAGGACGTAGTCGGCGATGAAGACGGGGACCTGCTCGCCGTTGACCGGGTTGGTCGCGTACGAGCCGATGAAGACGCCGGTCTTGTCCTTGGCCTCGGCCTGGCGCTCGACGTCGGACTTCGAGGCGGCCTGCGCGCGGTAGGCGGCGACGGCCTCGGCCGGGGTCGCGTGGCCGCCGGTCCACACGTCGTGCGTGCCCTCGGGCCAGGCGTCCGGGGTGAACTTGTCGACCAGCGGGTGCTCGGGCGCCAGCACCATGTAGCTCGCGCCGAACAGGGTGTCGGGGCGCGTAGTGAAGACCGTGATGCGCTCGCCGTCGACGGGGAAGTCGACGCGGGCGCCCTCGGAGCGGCCGATCCAGTTGCGCTGCTGCAGCTTGATGGCCTCGGGCCAGTCCAGCTCGTCCAGGTCGTCCAGCAGCCGGTCGGCGTAGGCGGTGATCCGCATGTTCCACTGGCGCAGCTTGGACTTGAAGACCGGGAAGTTGCCGCGCTCGGAGCGACCGTCGGCGGTGACCTCCTCGTTGGCCAGGACGGTGCCCAGGCCGGGGCACCAGTTGACCGGCGCGTCGGAGGCGTACGCCAGGCGGTACCCGCCCAGGACGTCGGCGCGCTCGTCGGCACTCAGCTCGCTCCACGCGCGCGTGGAGCCGTCAGCGCCGGCGCCACCGTCGACGTCCGGCACAGCACGCTCGCCCGACTCGAACTCGGCGACCAGCTCGGCGATCGGCCGGGCCTTGTTCGCCTTGTCGTCGTACCAGGAGTTGAAGATCTGCAGGAAGATCCACTGGGTCCACTTGTAGTAGTCCGGGTCGATCGTGGCGAACGACCGGCGCTTGTCGTGGCCCAGGCCCAGCCGGCGCAGCTGGACCTTCATGTTCTCGATGTTGGCCTCGGTGGAGACACGCGGGTGCGTGCCGGTCTGCACGGCGTACTGCTCGGCGGGCAGGCCGAAGGCGTCGAAGCCCAGGGTGTGCAGGACGTTGTGGCCGGTCATGCGCTGGAAGCGCGCGAAGACGTCGGTGGCGATGTAGCCCAGGGGGTGGCCGACGTGCAGACCCGCACCGGAGGGGTAGGGGAACATGTCCATGATGAACTTCTTGGGCTTGGCGACCAGCTCGGGATCGCCCGCCAGATCACCCTTGGGGTTCGGCGCCGCGTACGTGCCCTCGGCGTCCCAGAAGTCCTGCCAGCGTGCCTCGATCTCGGCGGCCATGGCCGCCGTGTAGCGGTGCGGCGCTGCCACCTCGGCGGCAGCGGGGTTCGTCTCGCTCATGATCCTCAAAGCTCCATCGATCGTCTCTGCCAGCGGCTGCGATTTCCCGGGAAACGAAAAATCCCCTCGCACAGGAGGGGACGCCGCGCCGATTCCGACCAACCGATTCGCCCGGTGGTCGGGAGTGATCAGCGCGGCTCGCTAAGCAGAAGGCGTACGGCACGCATGGCGTCAGGGTACCGCAGCGCCGGAGCGGGTCGCGACGGACTTCCGGCGGGGCGCATGACGGTCCTCACTAGGGGCTCACGCATGAACAATCGCGCCCCCGGCTCCGTACCTGAGAGTTGTGAAGACATGGAAAAGCTGAACAACGTTCAATTGTTACCTGGCGTAACAGTCGCTAAGGGACATCGCAAGCTCCTCACAGCCCGTAGATAACAACGCAATAACTCAAACGCCGTACCCCCCGGTATGGAGCCACTTAGAGTGCGGCAGCGGGACCGCCTTCCCGAACCGCTCGGAGTTGCCCCCATGAACCCTCGTCGTAGTAACAGTTCGCTTCCCTCACCGGGCCGGTCGGCCTACGGGGTTGCGACCGCTGCTGTTCTGCTGCTCATACCCCTGGTCGTGCTGCTCGGCGGTACCTGGCTCCAGGAGTTCCTCAACTTCGGTGCCGGCGTCCTGTCGCTCGTCTGCCTGACCTGTTCGGTCATCTGGGGCCTGGTCGCCCAGGACCGGATGATCCTCAACACCCGCCAGCGGATCATCGCGCAGGGCATCCACCGGGTGACCGCGGTGGCCTCGATCGCGTTCCTCCTGGTGCACATCGGCGTCAAGCTGGCGCTGGACCACGCCAGCCCGATCGCCGCACTGATCCCCTTCAGCCTGGTGTTCGCCGGCGGCACCGAGATCCCGGGCAGCGCCTTCCTCATCGGCCTGGGCTCCCTGGCCGCCCTCCTCATGATCTTCGTCGGCATCACCGGCGCCCTGCGCAACCAGTTCGCCTCCCCGGCGCCGGTCGCCGCACGCTGGCGCGCGATGCACATGCTGGCCTACCCGGCCTGGTGCTCGGCCCTGATCCACGGCCTGTTCGCGGGCCGCCCGGCGAAGACGTTCTTCATGGTCAGCTACGAACTCTGCGTCGTCGCCGTCGCCGCGGCCCTCGCCCTGCGCGCCGCCCCGCGCCCGTTCAAGCGCAAGTTCGCCGACCGGATCGCCCAGATCATCGGCAACGAGCCGGGCGCCCGCGAGGACCTGGAGGAGAGCCGCGCCAGGGCCGGGTCCGGCTCCTCCCTGCCGGGCTACGAGGACCAGCGGCCGTCCCGCTCGGCACGCCCCTCACGCGACGAACGACCGGGCCCCCTGCCCGGCATGCCCTCCCAGGCCCCCTCGGCCGCGGAGACCACGGGCGGTTTCGCCGCCGCCTACCGCGCCGTCTCCCCCCGCTCCCGCGGGCAGCAACAGCCGTACGCCGACCAGACCTCACGCATGGACCTGCCCATGGACATGCAGCCGACGGAGGCGATCCCGCGCGTCGACGGCGCCGGCGGCGGCACGGGCAACTGGCCCATCCCCTCCCCCCCTCCGGTCGGCGAGGCGCCCCCGTCGGCCTACGACCCGCTCAACGACACCGGATACAACATCCCCGTCTACGACAATTCCGGCACCACGACCTACGGCTCGAACACCTCGGGCTACGGCTCCAACTCCGCGGGTTACGGCTCGAGTGATGTGTACGACACATCTGAGACGAACGCCGTCTTCGGTACGTACAACCAGAACGACACGTACAACAACAGCGGTCCCGCCACCGAAACAATGCCCGGTGCCTCCTACGACTTCGACGCACCGGGTTCGGGCGAACCTTGGAACACGCCTTCCGGAGGCTTTAAGTGAACGAGGCCCTGCCCGACGTACCCGAAGTCCGCGTGGTCGGACTTCCCCAGCTCACGTCGGGCTTCGACCTTGTCGAGAGACTTGACCTGCCCATGCATCTGAAGGTGCACGGGCCGCTCGAACCGTTGGGCGGCGAGCAGCTGGCGAAGCTCGCCGAGAACATCAACCTGAAGGGCCGCGGCGGCGCGGGCTTCCCCTTCCACAAGAAGCTGCGCTCGGTCGCCGAGGCCGCGATCAAGCGCGGCGTGCGGCCGGTCGTCGTGGTCAACGGCAGTGAGGACGAGCCGGCCTGCCGCAAGGACACGGTGATGATCAACCGTGCCCCGCATCTCATCCTGGACGGCGCCCTGCTGTGCGCCGAGGCCCTGGGTGCCCGCACGCTCGTGGTGGCGGTCACCCGGGAATCGACCCAGCGCTCGATGGAGGCCGCCCTCGCCGAACGCGGCCTCAGCAACAGCCGTCGGTCCGCGCTACGCGCGTTCGTCCAGCGCAACCCGGTGCGCATGGTCACCGGAGCTGCCGCCTCCGTGATCCGCTCCATCGACGGCGGCCCGGCGATCCCGCCCGGCCGCAAGGTCAGCGCCTCGCAGAACGGCGTCGGCGGCGCCCCGACCCTGCTGTCCAACGCCGAGACGTTCGCCCAGCTCGCCATCGCCGCCCGCATCGGCCCGGAGCGCTACGGCAACACCGGCCTGTACGACGAGCCGGGCACCGTGATGCTCACGGTCTCCGGCGCGGTCGCCCGCCCGATGGTCATCGAGGTCCCGACGGGCGTCCCGCTGCGCTACGTCCTCCAGCTCGCCGGCGCCCCGCCGGTCCCCCAGGGCGTGCTGACCGGCGGCTACCACGGCAAGTGGATCGACGCGGCGACGGTCAACGAGGCGATCGTCTCGCGCAACTCCCTGGACGCGGTCGGCGGCGCGCTCGGCGCCGGCGCGATCCTGCCGATCACTCAGGAGACCTGCCCGCTGGGCGAGTCGCTGCGCGTGGCGCAGTGGCTGGCCGAGGAGAGCGCGGGCCAGTGCGGCCCCTGCTACCTCGGTCTGCCGGCCGCCGCGCGCGGCCTGGAGGACATACTCAACGGCGGTGGCCCGGCCGCCCTGGAGGCCCTGAAGCAGGTCGCCAAGAACGTGAAGCGGCGCGGTGCGTGCTCGCACCCGGACGGCTCCGCGATGTTCCTGGAGTCGACCATCAAGGCGTTCACCGACGACCTCGCGGCACACGTCCTCGGCAACGGCTGCGGACGGCCCGTGGAGGGCGTTCTGCCGCTCTTCGAGGGCGGCAGGGGACCCTCGGGCACCCCGGGTGGCGCCGAGTCGGAGGAGGACGGTCCCAGCCGCCAGAAGATCTACGTCGACTGGACGCTGTGCCGCGGCCACGGCCTGTGCGCGGACATCCTCCCGGAGGTCTTCCAGCTCGGCGCCGACGGTTTCCCGACCGTCGCCCAGGCGACGGTCCCGCGCTACGCCGAGGACAAGGCCCTGCGCGCGGTGCGCCGTTGCCCGGCCCTCGCGCTGCGCCTGGAGGAGGACACCCGCGCGCAGGAGTCGTCCCGCAACCTGCCGGTCCTCTCTCAGGGGCGCGGCAGGCGGGCGTTGGGGCGCTGAGACCGAGCACATACGCGCAGAGGGGCCGTCCAAGCCGGACGGCCCCTCTGGTGATGTCGGACGAAAAGGATCCCGCCGTGTCTTGCCGACCCGGCGGGATCTACTGTGGAGCTAAGGAGAATTGAACTCCTGACCTCCTGCATGCCATGCAGGCGCTCTACCAACTGAGCTATAGCCCCTTGCTTGGTCCGCCCGGTCTCCCCGGCGGCGACGCCAACTTTACCGGGCGACCCTGCGCAGCTCCAAATCGTTTCCCGCGCACGCCGATACGACCATAAATGTCCGAATCCGCGACGCGGGCCTCACGCCGTGACGAAGGAATAGAAACGCTTGAGCGTGCAGTGCTCTTCGAGGAGGCGGCCATAGATCGGTTCGCCCTCGAGTTCACGGTAGGTCTCGATCGGGTCGCCCTTTATGATCAGCGCCCGCGCGCATTCCTCGCACCAGTACTGGTAGTCGGGGTTCACCGGTTCCATGTCACGGACGATCGGCGTTCCGCTGCCGCACCAGTCGCACTTTCGCCTGTGTGCACCCATCGATCAGCTCCAGCTGTGGCCGCAGGCCGTGCACACGTAGGAAATTCCACCGTTGTCACCGAGGAGCTGTGCGACGTGGGCGGAACCGCAGGAAGGGCAGCTGAGGCGGGTGATCGTGTCCCGTGTCAATGCTGCCTCGAAGAGGTGACCGACCTCTTCGAGGATGCTCGCAGGCATCACTACTCCCTCCCGTCGGGCCGCGCCCCCTCCGGCCGTTTGATTCTGCCACGGCCGGACCAATACGGTCAGCGACGCCTCAGTACCAGTCCGGACACGGCAGCCTCCGTGGCCGGGCGAACCGTGCGAACCCGCACCCCAACGCGCCTCTCCTGAGAGGTATACGCCTGCGAGGCCCAAGTGACTCAAGCCTGACCCGAACAGTTCGGATACCAGAAGATCCCGCCGATCGGAGCGATCGGCGGGATCTTGTTGTCTGACTGTGGAGCTAAGGAGAATTGAACTCCTGACCTCCTGCATGCCATGCAGGCGCTCTACCAACTGAGCTATAGCCCCTTGCGTTCATCCGCTGTGCAGCGGGGCGAACAAGAAGAACCTTAGCCTGTGACCTGCCGGAAAGTGAAATCCGGGTTCCCGGGCCGTCCCGGCCGGGACCCGGCGTCAGTCGTCGTCGCCGAGCACCGGCTCCGGCAGGGTGCCGGCGTTGTGCTCCAGCAGGCGCCAGCCGCGCGCGCCCTCGCCGAGGACGGACCAGCAGCAGTTGGTCAGGCCGCCGAGGCTCTCCCAATGCCGGGCCTGGAGGCCGAGGAGACGGCCGATGGTCGTACGGATGGTGCCGCCGTGGCTGACCACCACGAGCGTGCCCTCGTCGGGGAGTTTCTCGGCGTGCCGGAGCACCACGGGCGCGGCGCGGTCGGCGACCTCGGTCTCCAGTTCGCCACCGCCGCGGCGCACCGGCTCACCGCGCTTCCACGCGGCGTACTCCTCGCCGTGCCGGGCGATGATCTCGTCGTGCGTGAGCCCCTGCCAGACGCCCGCGTAGGTCTCGCGCAGGGCCTCGTCGTGCGTGACCTCCAGGCCGGTGAGCACGGCCAGCTCGGCGGCCGTGTTCGCGGCGCGCTGGAGGTCCGAGGCGACGATCGCGTCGGGCTTGAGGTTCACCAGAAGCCGGGCGGCGCGGCGGGCCTGGGAGATACCGGCCTCGGTGAGGGGGACGTCCGTGGAGCCCTGGAAGCGGCGCTCCACGTTCCAGGACGTCTGGCCGTGCCGCCACAGGATGACGCGGCGACCGCGGCCGGGCTGGCCCGCGGTCACCTCGCCGGTGGCGCTCATCGCCACTCACCGCCCAGCTCGGCCGCCTCCTCGGCAGCCTGGAGCTTGGCGTGCTCCGCGGCCTTGCCACGGGTGGCCTTGGCGTCCTCGGGCAGCGCGATCTCGGGGCAGTCCTTCCACAGCCGCTCCAGGGCGTAGAAGACGCGCTCCTCGCTGTGCTGGACGTGGACGACGATGTCGACGTAGTCGAGCAGGACCCAGCGGGCCTCGCGGTCGCCCTCGCGGCGCACCGGCTTGGCGCCGAGCTCCTTGGAGAGGCGCTCCTCGATCTCGTCGACGATCGACTTGACCTGGCGGTCGTTGGGCGCGGAGGCCAGCAGGAAGGCGTCCGTGATCGACAGGACGTCGCTGACGTCGTAGGCGATGATGTCGTGCGCGAGCTTGTCGGCGGCCGCCTGGGCGGCGGTGTTGACGAGCTCGAGGGAACGGTCGGTAGCGGTCACTACAAGGCTTTCGGTCGGCGGACTCTTGACTTCACTCGACATCAAGGGTCTCACGGACCAGTGACAGCACCCCACGTGATTATCGGTTCACGTGGGGTGGCCTGTGGTGATGTGCGAGCTGTGGTTACGAGGACGACGGTTCGTAGTCCTGGCCCAGGACCACCGAGACATCGGCGTTCCCGGACACGTCCCCCTTGGTGACCGCGTCGGCGGACAGGCCCAGGGTCTTGGCGACCTCGGTGGCGTTGTCCTTGTCGGCGGCGTCGGCGTAGACGACCTTCGACGTGGCCGCGGCGGACGAGGTGCCGCCCTCCAGGAACGTGAAGCCGCCGTTCAGCAGCACCACGCGGGCCTTGCCGGTGTTGTCCTTGACGCCGCTGGCGTTGCGGACGGACACACGGATCGCGGCGTCCTTGTCGGGGCTCTTCGCGGTGCCGCCGAGGACGTCCTTGACGACGCTCGCGCTCGCCTGGGCGCTCAGCGTGCCGTCGGTCTGGACCGGCATCAGGGCCGTCTTGTAGTCGCCGCCCTTGGCGAGGTCGGCGAGCCTGGCGAGGAAGGCGCCGAGATCCTTGTCGGTCAGCGGCGGCTCGATGATCATGCCGAGTGTCTGCACGGTGGTGGTCGCGCCCTGTGCGTCCGAGGTCAGCTTGCGCAGCACCGCCTGCATGACCTGACCGAACCGCTCCAGCTGGGCGTTCTGTGCCTCGCCCGAGCCCTGGTAGGTGGCGTAGGCGACGGCCATCTTGCCGCTGAGGGTCTGCGCGCTGCCCTTGCGCACGAGGGGGGCGCTGCCCTTGGACTTGGCGTCGGGGTCGGGGACGTTCGCGTTGGTGTCGATGTCGATGTCGCCGACCAGGTCGACGAGGTTCTGCAGATACGGGGTGTCCAGCCGCCAGGTGCCCTGGATCTCGGTGCCGAGGGCGGTGTCGATCGCGTCGCGCGTGCCGGAGGAGCCGTCGTCGTCGACCGACTTGGCGAGCGTGGTCGTGCTGCCGTCGTCGCCGGTCAGGGCGAGGGAGTTGGGCAGCAGGACGGTGGTGCCCTGCTTGGTGGTGGTGTTGTCGACGAGCAGCGCCGTGGAGGTGCCGCCCTTCTTGGTGTTGTGCAGGTGCAGCACGATCACGTCGCGCTTCTGGGCGCCCACGGCCGTGGCGGTGTCGGTCTTGTCGTCCGACGAGGCGAGGCCGGGCAGCTTCCCGGCGTACCAGAGGTAGCCGACGCCGCCGGCCGCGGCGAGCGCCAGGACGACCACGAGGGCGATCACCCGCGCGCGTGCCCGTCGCTTGGCCTCCTCGCGGCGCTCGGTGCGGTTCTCGGTGAACTTCAGCCAGTCGATGACGTCCTCGGAGTCCTGGTCGGGCTCCTCGACGAAGGCGAACTGCTCGGTGCGGTAGTCCCGGTCGCCCCGCTGCTGGGCCATGGGCTCCTCGACGGGCCCGGCCTGGTGCGGGATGTAGGCGGTCTGCTCGGCGACCCTCGGCTGCTGACCGCTGGTGGCGGTACGGCCGTAGGGGTCGTACTGCGCCGCGTGCCCACCGGCCTGCTGCTGGTGCGTGCCGGTGCCGTACGGGTCGTAGGACGGCTGGGCCTGCTGCCGGCCGGTGTCACCGCCGCCGTAGGGGTCGTACGGCTGGGCCTGCTGCTGGCCGGTCGCGTACGGGTCGTAGCCGTAGCCCTGCTGTGCGTAGGTGTCGTACTGCTGCTGGTTCTGCTGCGGCGGCGGGATCGGTCGGTACACCGGCCGGCCGTACTCGTCGTAGCCGACGAGTTCGTACTGGTCGGACTCGTATCCTGCCGCCCCCGCGTCGTATCGGTCGTTCACCGGTAGCCCCTCTCGGCTCACTCGCCTCACTCGCCGCGGTACAGCTCACGTTTGTCGATGTAGCGCACGACTCCGTCGGGCACCAGATACCAGATGGGATCTCCCTTTGCGACTCTCGCGCGGCAATCGGTGGACGAGATGGCCAGCGCGGGAACCTCGACCAACGACACACCGCCCTCGGGGAGCCCGTCGTCGTCGAGGTGGTGGCCGGGCCGGGTGACCCCGACGAAGTGCGCGAGGGAGAACAGCTCCTCCGAGTCCCGCCAGGTCAGGATCTGGCCGAGGGCGTCGGCCCCGGTGATGAAGAAGAGGTCGGTGTCGGGGTTCAGCGAGCGCAGATCGCGCAGGGTGTCCACGGTGTACGTCGGGCCGCCCCGGTCGATGTCGATGCGGCTGACGGAGAACTGCGGGTTCTCGGCGGTGGCGATGACCGTCATCAGATAGCGGTCCTCGGCCGGGGAGACGTGCCGGTGGCTCTTCTGCCACGGCTGGCCGGTCGGCACGAACACGACCTCGTCCAGGTGGAACTGCGCGGCGACCTCACTGGCCGCGACGAGGTGCCCGTGGTGGATCGGGTCGAAGGTTCCGCCCATGACGCCGAGGCGGCGCTTGCCGGGGTTCGACGGGCCGTGTGCGAGGCCGGTAGGCATGTCCTGCTCTCCCATGCGTGCAGACCCTACCGGCCCCGCCTGAGAGCTCCGGCCGACTGTCGCGCGGGCGGAGCGAGGGGCCTGGCCGGGACTCAGCGGTCGCGGTTGAAGCGGGTGGTGATCCACAGCAGCAGCATGAGGATGATGAACGCGCCGCCACCGGTGGCCAGCGGGCTGATGCTGCTGTGGCCGCCGCTGTGCTCCTCGCCCTCGGCGGCGAGGGTGACCAACTGGGCAGCTGCGCTGTGGAGGCTCATCTTCGGCGTGACCTATCGGTGAGGGCGGGATAAGGCTGTCGGCCCATCGTAAGCGGGCGCCATGACGGCCATCACGCCGACTCCACCGTTGGGGCGCCTCGGACGGACCGACGGGCAACCTTCCCGGCCGTTCAGTCGTCCTTCTGCCTGTAGCCCCGCAACAGGAACCACGCGGTCAGCACACAGCCCACGACCATCACGATCAGTACGACCCGGAGCAGATTCCCCGCCCCCTGCTGCTCGGCCGCCCTCGCGGCCTCGGTGAGCCAGGCGGCCGAGGGGTTGTACTCCATGACGCGGAACTCCTTCGCTGTAGTGCCCGTCCACGGTAACTCCGCCTAGGCTGGGCTCTGCTTCGGGGGCGCAAAGGGCGGAACAAGGCTCCGCAAAGGGCCGGCATACCCATCCACACGCACATGGGGGAAAGACATGTCCGACGGCCACGAGCACAACGGGCACGAGAACGTACCGAGCAGGCAGCGCAGGCGTTTCCCGGGGATCTCCTCGCGGGCGTACGAACACCCGGCGGACCGCTCTGCCCTGGTGGCTCTGCGCAAGCTCACCGGCTTCGACACGGTCTTCAAGGCCCTGAGCGGCCTGCTCCCCGAGCGCAGTCTGCGTCTGCTCTTCCTCTCCGACTCCGTGCGGGTGTCGGAGCAGCAGTTCACGCACCTCAACGACATGCTGCGGGACGCCTGTTACATCCTGGACCTGGAGAAGGTCCCGCCGATGTACGTCAACCAGGACCCGGTGCCCAACGCGATGTGCATCGGCCTGGACGAGCCGATCATCGTCGTCACCACGGGCCTGGTCGAGCTGCTCGACGAGGAGGAGATGCGGGCGGTGATCGGCCACGAAGTGGGCCACGCCCTCTCCGGTCACTCGGTGTACCGCACGATACTGCTGTTCCTGACCAGCCTCGCTGTCCGGGTCGCCTGGATCCCGCTGGGCAACCTCGCGATCATGGCGATCGTGACGGCGCTGCGGGAGTGGTTCCGCAAGTCGGAGCTCTCCGCGGACCGCGCCGGCCTGCTCGTCGGCCAGGACCTCCAGGCCTCGATGCGCGGCCTGATGAAGCTCGCGGGCGGCCACCATCTGCACGAGATGAACGTGGACGCGTTCCTGAAGCAGGCCGAGGAGTACGAGGCGGGCGGCGACCTGCGCGACTCGGTGCTGAAGATCCTGAACGTGCTGCCGCGCTCGCACCCGTTCACCACGGTCCGCGCGGCCGAGCTGAAGAAGTGGGCCGAGACCCGCGACTACCAGCGGATCATGGACGGTCACTACCCGCGGCGCAGCGAGGACAAGGACACCTCGGTCACCGACTCCTTCCGCGAGTCGGCGTCGCACTACGCCGGCCACGTGAAGTCCTCCAAGGACCCCCTGATGAAGCTGGTCACGGACATCGCCGGCGGCGCGGGCGACCTGGGCGGCCGGGTACGCCGCGGCTTCGGCGGCTTCACGAGCGCACCGTCGAACGACGAGCCGAGGCGCGAGGGCGAGGGCGAGGGCGAGGGCGAGGACGGCAACGACACCGGGCCGAAGGCCTGACGCAGCGGCCACCTCCGAACCCCGGGCGGGCCGCCTTCTTCAGCCCGTCCGGGGCCCCCTCAGGCCCCCGGCTCACATCTTCGGCTGCGACCCCTCCGCCAGCGATCCGCACAGCGCCGTCGCCCCACCCGTGGCATACGGGTCGGTACCCGCCGGACCGCCCTCCTTCGCCGTCTGCCCGGCCAGCAACGGATGCAGCCGGTTCGTGGAGTCCTCGGCGCAGGACAGCGGCCCCGCCTGGACGTAGGAGACGACCAGCTGGGCCTGGTGCAACCGCAGGTCCTCGCGGTCGAAGCGGAACTGCAGCTCCCGGCGCACGGTGAACAGCGAGGCCTCGGCCGTCTTCGCCCCGGCGTCCGCCTTCTGACCGGAGCCGTCCGCGACCGCCCGCAGGGCGTACACGAACGTGTGGTCGGCCGTGACCTCCAGCGTCGACGAGTCGGTCTCGGCGGCCTGGAGCGTGCCCTGCACCCGGATGCTGCGATCGGCCAGCTCGGCCTGCGAGGAGTCGAAGCGCACCAGCCAGCCGGTCGGCGCGTGCCGGCCGTCCGCCGCCGGGTGCCCGAAGCTCTGGTCGAACTGGTCCAGTTGGTCGGGGTCCAGCAGCACCCGCACCGGCCGGACCTGCTCGCCGGTCAGCACCTCGGGATACAGCGCGGACCGCACGATGTAGTCCTTCGCGATGCTCAGCGCGTTCGTGACCTGACCGTCCGAGAAGTGCGCGGTGCGCCGCGCGGCCGGCAGCGGAATGCCCTCAGCGCCGATCCGGAACTGGGCCGCGGGACTGCTCGCGTACAGGTGGTCCGTATCGCTCGCCCCGGGCACCTCGCCCCCGGGGGCGAGCGGGATGACGGTCATCCGCAGGGGCTCGGCGGGCGGCCCGGAACCGGCCGGGCTCTGGTAAGGGTGCCGTACACCCATGTAGATCGCCGTACCGAAGGCGACGGCGATCAACAGGACGAGGACGAAAGCCTGCCGGGACAGTCCCCGGCGCATGGGTGGACGGCGGCGTACGGCAGGGGCGTGGTCGGCCATCCGCTCCTGTGCGGAGAACTCCTGAAGGCGGGCAGCACGGACGAACGACTCGTCGAAGACGACGGATCGGTATTCGTCCTCTCCACCACCCGCGGGGCCGCCTTCGGGTGTCCCCTCAGGTGGGTCTCCAGGCCCTCCCATATCTTCAGGGTAGGTCGCCGGGAGCTCAGGTAAACGCCCTGCTGCACGACAACTTCTGACAGGTTCTCACCAGGTTCACCCAACAGCTCTCCGTAGTGCTCAGGCCATCGGTCGACTCCGCGTCAGGGCGTGCGCGGGGTCGCCGGGACGGCCGGCGGCGAGTACTCGGCGGAGGCGGAGGGAGCGGGTCCGCTGCCTTGCTCCAGACCGGTCGAGGCCGGTGGCGGGACCCGGTCCCGGCTGCCCGAGGAGGCGCCGCGATAGACCGCCGTGAAGGCCAGCGCGACCATGCCGATGCCCATCACGAGGGCGAGCATCCAGGCGACGGGACGGTGCCAGCGGACCTGCTTGCCGTAGGTCCCGGGGGCGCCGTAGTGGCCTTCGAGGATGTCCGTGTCGTCCAGATCGTCCAGCTCGGGATCATGGCCGAATCCGGTGCGGTCGTCGGGGCCGTACCCCTCTTCGTACCGCTCGCCCCGGCCGTGGGCCCGGCGTGCTTCCGCCTCGGAGGCCTCCGCTCTCGCCTGGGCGGCGGCCAGGAGGCGCTCGACCGCGGTCGGCTCGTGCACCGCGGCCGCCTGCACGAAGGCCTCGTCGAAGACCACGGAGGCGAACTCTTCGTCCGACACCCCGCGGTCGTGGTCGTCGTCGGGCTCCCAGCCGTCAGGGAACGGCGTGCCCCCCACGTCCTCCGGCACGGCTCCAGAGTAGACCTGGGGGGTCAATTTGGGCAGACGGTATGGAAATTCATCCGCCTTGTGAGACACCTTCCGTGCGCCACGGAGGCAGTCCGGGGGCGCGTGTCGGACGCATATGCCCTGGCCGCGCGCCCCTACGCCGTACGGGCTCAGCGCCGTACGTGGCCGTCGCCGGTGACGATGTACTTCGTGCTGGTCAGCTCCGGCAGCCCCATCGGGCCACGGGCGTGCAGCTTCTGCGTGGAGATGCCGATCTCCGCGCCGAAGCCGAACTGGCCGCCGTCGGTGAAGCGGGTGGAGGCGTTCACCGCGACCGTCGTGGAGTCGACCAGTTGGGTGAAACGGCGGGCGGCCTGCTGCGAAGTGGTGACGATGGCCTCGGTGTGACCGGAGGTCCACAGCCGGATGTGCTCGACGGCCTTGTCCAGCGAGTCCACGACCGCCGCGGCGATGTCGTACGACAGGTACTCGGTCTCCCAGTCCTCCGCCGTGGCCTCCACGACGGTCGCCTTGGAGTCCTTGGCGTACGCCATCACCCTCTCGTCCGCGTGCACGGTCACGCCGGCCTCGGCGAGGGCGTCCAGGGCGCGCGGCAGGAACTCGGCGGCGATGTCCTGGTGGACCAGGAGGGTCTCGGCGGCGTTGCAGACGCTGACGCGCTGGGCCTTGGAGTTGATCAGGATCTCGATCGCCATGTCGATATCGGCGTTCGCGTCGACGTAGACGTGGCAGTTGCCGGTGCCCGTCTCGATGACCGGGACGATCGACTCCGAGACGACGGTCTGGATCAGCGAGGCGCCGCCGCGCGGGATCAGCACGTCGACCAGGCCGCGCGCCCGCATCAGCTCGCGCACGCTCTCGCGGCTCTCACCGGGCACCAGCTGCACGGCGTCGGCGGGCAGCCCGGCCCCGCCCACGGCGTCGCGGATCACCCGGACCAGGGCGGAGTTCGACTCGTACGCCGACGCCGAGCCGCGCAGCAGGACCGCGTTGCCGGACTTCAGGCACAGGGCGGCGGCGTCCACGGTGACGTTCGGGCGGGCCTCGTAGATGATCCCGACGACGCCCAGCGGGACGCGGACCTGGCGCAGGTCGATGCCGTTGGGGAGCGTGGACCCGCGCACGACCTCGCCGACCGGGTCGGGCAGCGCCACGACGTCCCGGACGTCGGAGGCGATGGTCCGCACGCGCTCCGGCGTCAGCGTCAGCCGGTCGATGATCGCCTCGCTGGTGCCGGCCTCGCGGGCCTTGGCGATGTCCTTGGCGTTGGCCTCGACGATCTCACTCGTACGGACCTCCAGGGCGTCCGCGATGGCGAGCAGCGCGTCGTCCTTCTCGGCCCGCGGCAGGGGGGCGAGGTCGGCGGCGGCGGCCTTGGCGCGGTAGGCGGCCCGGTTGACCGGGGACATGGAGTCGTACGGCGAAAGCGTGGTCATGAAAGAAGGGTAGTGCGGTCGCGAGGCGGTTCCCTCGTGCATTCCGAACCGCGAGACAAGCCGCCCAGGGCCGCTCAATAGGGGTGGACGCCGACCGGGGTCGCCGGTGGCGGTCCGTAGCCCTCGGCGATGCGCTGGTGGTAGGTCTCGCGGTCGATGACCTCCAGACCGACGATCTCCCAGGGCGGCAGCCCCGCGCTCTGCCGGTGCTCGCCCCACAGGCGCAGGGCGACGGCGGCCGCGTCGTGCAGGTCGCGGGCCTCTTCCCAGTAGCGGATCTCCGCGTGGTCGCACGCGTACCGGCTGGTCAGCAGAAAGGGGTGGTCGTGGGCGAGCTGTTCGAGAGCGCGCCGCACCTCCTTCAGCGGGGCCTCCCGGCCGGAGACGCTGAGGGTGACGTGCCACAGGCGGGGCAGGTCCTCGGGCTGCTCGTAGCGGTCGCCGGCCGCGACGCTCGTCAAGGCGCGCTCCTCACCGGCCGCACGGGACGAGGCCCCACCGGCACTGCGGGACGCCGCCCCAGGGCGCACTCGTCTCACGACGGCCTCCTTTACGCAGTGACCGACTCGGTGGTCGTGCGGAATGTGTCCCGTAGACAAAGTTGAGCAGGCCGCAAGGGCTCGCGGGGCGATTTTGCGGAACGTCCACCTCAGGGCGACCGGTGAAACAGGGCGTTCCCCCCGTTTTCGGCCGGAGGGCGGGGCCCCTATGGCTCCAGGACCACCAGGTCGTCCCGGTGTACGACCTCCCGCTCGTACTCCGCGCCCAGCTCGCGCGCCAGCTCCCGCGTGGAGCGCCCGAGCAGCTGCGGGATCTCCTTGGCGTCGAAGTTGACGAGGCCGCGGGCGACCGCGTGCCCTGTGCTGTCGCGCAGTTCGACCGGGTCGCCCGCGCTGAACTCGCCCTCGACGGCCGCGATCCCGGCCGGGAGCAGCGACTTGCGGCGCTCGACGACTGCCCGTACCGCACCGTCGTCGAGGGTGAGCGACCCCTGGGGCGTGGACGCGTGCTGGAGCCACAGCAGGCGGTCGGCGGAGCGCTTGCCGGTGGCATGGAAGTAGGTGCCGGTGTCGCCGCCGGACAGGGCGTCGGCGGCGTGGACCGCGCTGGTCAGGACGACCGGGATGCCGGCGGCGGCCGCGATCCGGGCCGCCTCGACCTTGGTGACCATGCCGCCGGTGCCGACGCCGGCCTTGCCCGCGCTGCCGATCTCGACGTGGGCCAGGTCCTGCGGTCCCCGTACCTCCGCTATCCGCGAGGTGCCGGGCTTGGTGGGGTCGCCGTCATACACGCCGTCGATGTCGGACAGCAGCACCAGCAGGTCGGCGCGCACGAGGTGGGCGACGAGGGCGGCGAGCCGGTCGTTGTCGCCGAAGCGGATCTCGTCCGTGGCGACGGTGTCGTTCTCGTTGACGATCGGGAACGCGCCCATCGCGAGCAGCTTGTCGAGGGTGCGCGAGGCGTTGCGGTGGTGGGCGCGGCGGCTCATGTCGTCGCTGGTCAGCAGCACCTGGCCGACCCGGACGGTGTAGCGCGCGAAGGAGGCCGCGTAGCGGGCGACCAGGAGGCCCTGCCCGACGCTGGCGGCCGCCTGCTGGCGGGCGAGGTCCTTGGGGCGGCGGCGCAGCCCCAGCGGGGCCAGCCCGGCCGCGATGGCGCCGGAGGAGACCAGGACGATCTCCCGCTCCCCACCGCTGCGGCCCTTGGCGAGCACGTCGACCAGCGCGTCGACGCGGTCCGCGTCCAGGCCGCCGGACGCGGTGGTCAGCGACGAGGAGCCCACCTTGACGACGACCCTGCGGGCCTCGCGCACACCCTGCCTTGCCCCTGCCACCTGTGCTGTTTCCCCTCGCGCGGATGCCCGTTGCCTGCACCGGAAATCTACGCGAAGCGGATCGAGAGGCGCGCATCGGTCCAGTCTCCGGACAGCCAAAACGTGACCATTTTCAGCCACCCAAAGCCTTCAAGACACGTGCGTGTCGTCTGTACGCTGCCGCGCGTTAACCCAAGCGCAGACCTCTCGCGCCGACCTTGGAGTGACCGCAGTTGCCCACACCCCTGTCCCGCGTCCCGGCCAGAGCCCTGGTCGCGGCGCTGCTGGTCGCAGCCTTTTGCGCCCAGGCCCTGGCCGCGCTGCGCCCGCACGTGCCGCTGCTGCTCGTCTCGACGGTCGTGTCCCTGGCCGTCGAGGGCGTGATGTACCGCTGGCAGCGCGGCATGCTCTCGGTGTTCGCCAAGTCGCACGCGGACATCACCGTGCGGCATGTGCTGCGGGACCTGCTGCTGGTGGTGGCCCTGCTGCGGCTCGGCGAGCAGCAGCGCGAGACGCTGTACACGCCGCTGGTCGCGGGCCTGCTCGCCTTCTACGCCCTGCACTGCGCGATCCAGGCGGTCTCGGTGCTGGTCCGCCGCACCCGCACCCTGCCGGTGGTCACCCGCAACATCGACGCCTCCGCCCTGCGCCTGTCCCCCGCCCCGCCGGTCCTGCTGCGCCGCCCCGGCGACCGTCTGCTGGTCTTCGGCCTCCCGGCCACGGCGGGCCTGCTGGCCACAGCTGCCACCGACGACCCGCGCTGCGCCGCCCTCGGCATCGCCCTGTCCCTGGGACTCGCCCTGCTGGGCCTGTACGACCTTCTCGTACGGCTGCTGCCGGGCCGTCGCCCGGCGGGCGAGCGCGAGACGCTGGAGTGGCTGGACGCCTGGCTGGCGGAGTACCGGCCGACGGCCGGCCTGTACTTCTCCGGCGGCGCCTCCTCGGCGTACCAGGCGAACATGTGGCTGGAACCGCTCGCACAGCTTGAGGGCCGTCCGCTGATCGTGCTGCGCGAGCGGTTCATGGTGCCGAAGATCGGCCCGACCGACGTCCCGGTCCTGTGTCTGCCGAAGGTCTCCACGCTGATGCGCCTGGAGGACTCCTCGCTCCAGGTCCTCGTCCACCCCTCGAACTCCGGCAAGACCTCCCAGGTCCTGCGCATCCCCACGCTCAAGCACACCTTCGTCAACCACGGGGAGAGCGACAAGCTGTCGTCCTGCAACCCGTACGCGAAGGCCTACGACGAGGTGTGGGTCGCCGGGCCTGCGGCGCGGGAGCGGTACGCGCTGGCCGAGGTCGGCGTCGAGGACAAGGACGTCGTGGAGATCGGCCGCCCGCAGCTGGACGCCGTCCGGCCGTACGAGGGCGCCCCGGCCGGCGCGCGGACGACCGTGCTGTACGCGCCGACCTGGGAGGGCTGGGACGGCAACCCGGGCAACACGTCGGTGATGGAGGCCGGTGAGAACCTCGTCCGGGCGCTGCTCGCGGACCCGGGCGTGCGGCTGCTGTACAAGCCGCATCCGCTGACGGGGTCGGTGGACCCGCGGGCGGGGGCGGCCGATCTGCGGATCCGTGAGCTGATCCGGGCGGCGATCCGGGAGCAGGCGGCCGAGCGGTCGCGGGACACCGGGGAACTCGACCTTCGTACAAGGGAGTTGGACCGGCTGACCACGACCGCGGTGCGGGCGGGCGCCGATCAGCTCGAGCGGATGCTGCTCCAGGGGGAGCCGGAGCCGGGGCGGGCGGACGCGGTGGCGGCGGCCACGGCGGCCTGGGAGGAGGCGTACTGGGCCTCGCTGCCCGAGGGGGAGCACCAGGTCGTCACCGATGCGCGGCCCACGCTGTACTCCTGCTTCAACCGGGCGGACCTGCTGATCAGCGATGTGTCGAGCGTGATCAGCGACTTCCTGGCGAGCGGGAAGCCGTACGCCGTGGCGAACACCAGCGGCCTCGCGGAGGACGTGTTCCGCAAGGCCTTCCCGACGGTGCGCGCGGCGACCGTGCTGACGCCGGACGCGGCCGGGGTGCCGGACCTGCTGGAGACGGTGCGGCACCCCGAGAAGGACGAACTGGCAAGGGCACGGGCCGAGTTGAAGCGGCATCTGCTGGGGCCGGACGAGCCGGCGTCACAGGAGCGGTTCAACGCGGCCGTACAGGCGCTGGGTTCGGCGGCCTGCGAGCACCGGGCGCGGATGGCGGAGCGGCTCGCGGCGGAGGTCGCCACGGAGATCCCGGACCAGCGCCGGTCCGCTACGCCGCCGCAGCCCGCCCACCCGGCGTAGCCCCGCCGGAGGATCGCAGCGCCCGGCGCGCCTTGCGCACCGCACGCCGCAGGAACGAGTCCGCGCCGCCCTCCCGGTAGCCGGGGTAGGCGCGGGCCTGGCGCGGTTCGGCGAGGTACACCGCGTCGGGGATCCCCGCCGCCGCGTCCCGGAAGTGCGGGTAGGCGAGGTAGACCCGGCGGCCCTTCTTCTCCAGGAGGGCCGCCGGCTGCTTCTTGGCCTTGACGAACTCCACGACGGACAGCAGGAGTTCCGGGCGCTGCTCGGCGACCAGGTGCAGCCGCAGCCGCTCGTCGACCTTGAGGCGGCGGGCGATGCCCGGGGTCCAGAAGGTGTCCATGAGGGGCTTGGCCAGTTCGAGCTTGTGCCGGCGGACCTTCTCGCTGTCCTTGGCGTACTTGGGCCCGAACTGCGGCAGCAGGGTGATGAGGAAGGGCCGGAGCAGGAGCAGCTCACGGCGCTCCCCCGCGGGCACGTGCTCGGCTATCAGGTTCATCAGGGCGCGCGCGGAGTCGAAGCGCAGAGCGTAACCGCCGCTCTTCGTCACGTGCTTGCCGTCGTCGCGGCCCACCAGGTAGTAGCAGGTGTAGTCGGCGATCACGGAGACGCCGTCGGCCCGCAGATAGGCCTCCATCGTGAACAGCGCGTCCTCGCCGGTCCACAGGGACTCGTCGAAGCGCATGTTGTGCCGGGTCAGCAGGTCGCGGCGGAACAGCTTCTGCGCGCTCAGCGTGAACTTGATGTTGGAGGAGAAGACGTCGGTCCGCTCCAGCGTCTTGCCCCACATGGACTTCGGCGCGGTGCGGTTGACGCCCTCGATGCGGCCGAGCACCACGTCCGTGCCGCATCTGTCGGCCATCGCGACCATGCGCTCGAGGGCCTCGGGGCCCAGCCGGTCGTCGGCGTCCAGGAAGAAGACGTAGCGCCCGGTCGCCTTGCCCAGTCCGACGTTGCGCGGGCCGCTCGGGCCGCCGGAGTTCTCCTGCCGGATGACGGTGACCTGCATGGGCACGCGTGCCGCGAACTCCTCCAGGCACTCCCCCGTTCCGTCCGTGGAACCGTCGTCCACCGCGATGACCTCGATGCGCCCCGGCTCGATGGTCTGTGCCTCGACCGAAGCCAGGCACTCGACCAGGTACGGCATCGCTTCGTACGCCCCGATGATCACAGTCACATCAGGCTGCGTGACGGTCACGTTTCCCCCTTGTCGACGGGATATTTCCCCCGTATCGCCTCATTCGCTACCTGGTAGACGACTGGGCATTGCAAGCGGTTGCCTCAAAGGCCTGATTTGGTGAGCCAGTTCACATCGCGAACTGACATGGACTCACGGTATTCGGGCAACGTAAGAGGCCCACGAGAGCAGTGCGAACGGCACGTCAGAAAACGGCTCGGCCCCCGAGGATTCGCTCCTCGGGGGCCGAGCCGTTCGTGCGTTGTGCGGGTCAGGCCGTCAGGTCGTCCCCGGCCACCGAAACCCGCTGCTCGGGCAGGGCCGCCGCCCGTGACTCCTGGCCGACATTGCGGGTCTCGGCCTTGATCGCGAGGTTCGACACCGCGGTGTTGAACTGCTCGATGGACGTCGGCTCGTCCGGTCCCAGCAGGTACCGCTTGAGGTCGCCGCGGTCCTCGGCCAGCGGGTCGGCCGCCGGGTCGCGTACGGCGTCCAGCAGCTCGCCCAGCTCGGCCGCGCTGTTGGACAGGATCGTCGCCGCGCGCACCGCGGTGTTCGCCCGCTTGAACTCCTCCACGCCCAGCTCGGCGGAGTCCGTGACGGCGTACGGCTTGCCGCTGGCGATGAAGTCCGAGACCACGCTGGAGATGTCGGAGACCATCGCGTCGGAGACGTTGAAGCAGTCGTACAGACGCGGCTCGGCGCCCGTGATGACGCGGTGCTCGTGGCTGCCGAAGGAACGCCAGTACTCGGTGTTCCACTCGGCGCGCAGCCGGGCGACCTCCTCGTGCCGGGCGATGTCG
The DNA here is from genome assembly GCF_045039535.1 of Streptomyces sp. NBC_01092. Taxonomy (NCBI): domain Bacteria; kingdom Bacillati; phylum Actinomycetota; class Actinomycetes; order Kitasatosporales; family Streptomycetaceae; genus Streptomyces; species Streptomyces sp. NBC_01092. The sequence continues at coordinate 3,765,763 of NZ_CP108659.1, forward strand.
ACCAGGCCGTCACGGGTGGCTTCGGCCTCGTCGCCCCCCTTGCCGTTGCCCTTGCCCTTGCCCTTGCCATTGCCCTTGCCGGACAGCTCGGCGAGACGGGCCTCGATCCGGGTCAGCTCGGCCTTGGCGAGGGTCTGCGCGACGGCGTCGGCCAGGAAGCGCGGGTCGGTGACGCGCTCGGCGGCGGCCTGCTCGACCAGGGCGGTGATCCGGCGGTGCGCGGCGCCGGCCTCCTTGCTGACGGTGCCGGTGAAGGGGTGCGGCTTGTACAGGACGCGGACCGGCGGGTCGGCCTTGACCAGCTGGTTCACGATGTTCTCGCCGGCCAGCACGATCGAGGTGTTGCCGGGGTTGCCGTCCCAGCCCTCCCAGGTCGGGGCGTAGAGAACCGTCGGGATCCGGCCCTCGGGGACTCCGCTCCAGCCTTGGATCGGCGCCAGCTGCGGGCGGCCGACCTCGACGATGTCGTCGTCGCGGACGCCGACGTCGGCGATGGCGTAGCGGTCACGGCCCGCGCGGCCGGCGGTCCACACCTCGTCGTAGACCTTGCTGTACGGGTTGACGCTGGCCAGCTTGTCGCTGTCGCCGTGGCCGATGAAGACGTGCTTCATGGTGGGGACGCGCAGCAGGTGGATGTTCTTGCCGACGTTCGCCGCGTACAGGGCGACGCGCACGTTGGTCAGGTCCAGGTTCATCAGGTGCACACCGCCGGGCACACAGATGACGGGGACCGTGGTGGCCGCCATGTTGTTGAGGATGACCCGCTCGCGCAGGATGATCAGCGGCTTCGAGTCCAGCTGCTCCATGGTCTCCAGCCACATGTTGAGCTGGTACGCGGAGTCCTTGGAGCCGGAGAAGTACAGCACCGTCTCGGGCCGGTACTCGGCCAGCCAGTCGTCGACGGCGGCCAGGACCTTCTCCGCGTTCGGGGGGACCTTCGCGCCGCGCACGTACGGGACGAGCGCGAGCACGTACAGGCAGCCCAGGCCCACCGTGATCCCGATGCCGATGAAGCCGGCGACGGCCGACTCCAGGGAGGCCGAGACGAGAATGCCGACGACGGCCGCGAGGTCGAGGTGCAGCATCTTCTCGGCGGAGCGGTGCATCAGCCGCCGCGGCGGGGCGTCCGGGATGCGGATGCGCGAGGCGAGGTCGACGTTGCGGGTGGCGACCGGCATACGGCGGCGGTTGCGGATCAGGGTGACCAGCGCGCCGTGCGGAGCCTGAAGGCCGTAGAAGGCGATGAAGCAGGCGATCGCGCCGTAGTAGATCAGGTCGTCCGCGAGGCCGAGCCGGGCCAGCAGCAGGATCAGCAGCAGCTGCCTGATCAGGAAACGGATCGACAGACCTGCCCGCACCTTGCTCAGGCGGTTGACCAGATAGCTGCCCTTGCGGTGCAGATAGTGGTCCGCCAGGTACGTCACGGCGGCCGCGGCCGCGAAGGCGGGAACGCTCGGGACGAGCGCGGCCAGCATGAGTGCCGGGAAGCCCAGCATCATGAGGGCCGCCGCGGCCAGCTCGGCCGCGCTGCCCACCCGGGCGACGCGAATAGCGGTGGTTATCACGGAGAACCTGCTCAGGGAGAGGGGCCGGTCTGAAGTGGTGCAGAGTGAAGGGGTGAAGGACTCAGGCCCCTGTGAATTCTTCGTGAACGAAGAAACGCAGAGGCCTGAATTCCATAAGGCTATTGAATCTTGATTATGCCATGCCGTCCTGGCGGTCCAGCACACTGGCCAGCGCCTGCTCGAAGCCGGAGGCCTGGCCCGCGGACGCCGTCGGGTCCTGCTGGCGGACGTCGATGACATGGCCGGTCAGCTCGGAGAGCAGCACGTCGAGGGACGTACGGGCGACCGCCTCGGAGGAGAGCAGGCTGCCCGAGGGCTCCTGGCCGAAGGCCTTGGTGCGCATCGGGGTGGCGGTGCGCTCCGGGTTGATGCAGTTCACCCGAATGCCGTCACCGGCCCACTCGTCGGACAGGGCCTGGGTGAGGTTCACCATGGCGGCCTTGGTCGAGGAGTACAGGCTGTACTCGGCGCGGCCGCGGGTGTAGCTGCTGGAGGTGTACAGCAGCAGCTGGCCGTTGGTCTCGGACAGGTACTTGTACGAGGACCGCGCGATCTGCACCGGGGCCAGGTAGTTGACCTTCAGCGCCTCCTCGATGGTGGCGTTGTCGGTCTCGGCCAGCTTGCCGATGCGCAGCACACCGGCGGTGTTGACGACGTAGTCGATCCGGCCGGTCTCCGCGTACGCCTTGGACAGCGCGTCGTCGACCTCCTCCGGGTTCTCGACGTGCGTGCCGGTGGTGGAGCGGCCCAGCGCGTACACCTTGGAGCCGTAGGACTCGGCCAGTTCGGCGATGTCCTTGCCGATGCCGTAGCTGCCGCCGAAGACGACGACCGTCTTGCCGGTCAGCAGCTCGCGGTAGGTCTCCTCGGAGACCTGCTCGGGCGTGGCGGTGGAGGCCAGTTGGAAGAGCTTGTCGGCGATGAAGACGTCGACGGGCTGGGTGACCTTCATGTTGTACTCGTCGCCCGCGACGACGTGGATCGGCACGTCCGGCAGGTACTTGAGCACGACGGAGCAGTCGTCCGTGGCCTGGAAGTTGGGGTCACCGGCGGCGACCCCGTAGGCCCGCTTGATCGTGGACAGCTTGAAGGCCTGCGGCGTCTGGCCGCGGCGCAGCCGGGAGCGGTCCGGGATCTCGGTGATGAACTCGCCGTCCTCGCCGTGCGTGCGCGTGACGATGATGGTGTCCGCGGACGGGATGGCGACGTCGACGGCCTGGAAGCGCTCCAACGCCACGACACAGTCATCGATCACGCGCTGTGACAGCAGCGGGCGGACGGCGTCGTGGAACAGGACGTTCAGGTCCTCGCCCTCGGCCAGGCCCTCACCGAGAGCCTCGATGGCCCGCTCGGTCGTCTCGTTTCGCGTCGAGCCGCCCTCGATGATTTTCTTGACCTTCGCGAACCCGGCCTTGGCGACGATCTTCTCGATGTCCGGCACATAGCCGGGCGCCATCAGCACGATGACGTCGTCGATCGAGTCGGCCTTCTCGAAGGTGGTCAGGGTGTGCTCGATGACTGCCTTGCCGGCGATCTTCAGCAGCTGCTTGGGGATCGACAGACCCACGCGCTGACCGGTACCACCGGCCAGGATCACTGCGGTGGTACGGGGCTTGGCTATGTGCTGGGACACCTGTGACCTACCTTGTGGCGACTGGGAACCTGGAAATGGTCCCACTTGTGGTTACCGCAGTGCAAGGTGAGCGTCCCCGGCTGCATATGTGCGCGCAACCTGTCATTCACCTTGTACGCATGGTCATTGCCGAGAAGCCCTCCGGAGGTTCCTGGTAATTGCTGTGAGTAACCGCACAGGTTGCGGCCGAGGATCAGCGAAGTCGCAGCCGTTTCAGGCAGCGATGTCCGAGTACCCGCACGAGCTCTCCCGACGACGTCTGGTGAACCGTGCGCGACTTGGCGGGCGCGGTGTGCCGTACGGGCGCGGCGGCGGCCGCGGCGAGGGCTCCGTACAGCGCCTGCGCGGCGGCCTCGGGGGCGATGCGCGGCGGTGCCTCGGTACGGGTCGCGGGCTTCGGTACGGCGGACAAAAGGCGCATGTCGCCGAGGACTCGCACGCCCATCACCCCGATACGCTCCGCCATCTCCGCACCGATCTCAGCGGCGGCCTCGACGGCCCACTGCGGGGTGCAGATCTTCACATCGCCGGGACCTGGAGCGCACGTGTTCTTCATATGCATCACGGCGCCGTTCCGGACGAGCTGTGAATACAGCTCCTCGGGCAGTTCATTGGCGCGGAATTCCCTATTAAGATTCCGCAGCATTTCGGTCTCGGCGAGGGTGAGCGAACGATTCGCCGCGTCCGGAACGAGGCGCAGCAGACCTTCCGGCAGCCCGAGCAGCGCCTCGAAGGTGCGCATCAACCCCTCCCGGTCACCGTCGTCCACCACGACGACGGTGACCCGCTCCGCTCCGACCACCCGGGCCCACCGCTCGACCAGCCGGTCGTGCCGGTGCCGGCGCCAGAAGCTGGGGTTGGGCTTCTCGTACGGCGGCTTTCTGAGCAGGTGCTCCAGCCAGTCCTCGTAGCCCATGCGCAGGCCGTTCTGTACGTACTGCTGCCACTGCGAGGGCATGATCCGCGCGAGGGGGCGCAGCGTGACCAGGACGTGCACGGTCCCCCAAGCTCTCGACTCCGCTCGAGCAGGGGGGACCCCCATGCCGCCGAGCTGCTCGACGATCCGCGCGATGGTGTCGTCGTCGGGCGCGTCGGCGAAGAACTCGCTGCTGAGCACGGACGTACGCCGGCCCGTGGCGCGCACCCGCTCAAGCAGCCGTTCCCAGTGCCGCTCGGTGGGCGGGGTGTCGCCCAGCATGCCGGTGCGGGCACAGGCGGCCAGGACCGCCTCCATGGGGTGCCGGGTGGGCGCCGGCCACTCGACCCCGTGGCGTGCCATGTCGTCCCTGGCCGCGAACATCGCGCCCTGGATCGAGGTGGTGCCGGTCTTGTGGGGGCCGATGTGCAGCAGGCGGGTGCCGGTCGGCAGCGGGGCAATGACGCCACCGTTGCCCCTGCGTTCATCTCTCGTACAGTCCGTCTCCATGGTCAGAGGACGGTAAGAGAGCCTGCTGAGAGCGCACTGAGAGGGACCTGGGACGGAGCTGAGTCCCAGGCCCCGATCAGGCCGTACGGCCGCTACACGACCTCGACGCCCGGCCGCCCCGCCTCGACCCGCAGCCGTGCCAGCGTGCTCGGGGTCGCCGTCTGGCTGCGTACCGTGTCCACGACCCTGACCTGCGCGTCGATGCCGTCACGGCGGACGTCGAAGAGGTGGTAGCCGCGGTGGGCGTCGAGCAGCTTCCAGTGCGGGTTGTCCGGCAGGCGCGGGTCCCACTCCTTGTGGAACGCGGCCTGATCCTGGTCGCCGTTGCTGGAGATGGACGTACCGACGAACTCGGCGCCGACGATGTCGGAGTCCGGGTCGGCGTAGTCCTCCTTGAGGTCGCTGATCATCGTCAGATGGCGGTCGCCGGTGAGGACGACCGGGTTGCGGACGTGCCTCAGCTCCTCCATCAGCTCGTTGCGCTCGGCCTGGTAGCCGTCCCAGGCGTCGTAGAACCAGAGCTTGCCGGGGCCGACCTGGAGGTCGGTCTCGGCCATCATGATCTGCGAGCCGATCATGTTCCAGCGGGCCGGCGAGTGCCGCAGCCCGTCGATCAGCCACTCCTTCTGCTCGGCGCCGAGCATGGTGAGCGTGGGGTCCTGGGCGCCCGCCTGGCTGGTGGCCTGGTCGCTGCGGTACTGGCGGGTGTCCAGGACGCTGAGCCGGGCCAGGCGGCCGAACTCCAGACGGCGGTACATCTGGATGTGCGGGCCGTTCGGGATGGCGCTCGCCCGGACCGGCATGTGCTCGTAGTACGCCTGGTAGCCGGCGGTCAGCCGGGCCACGAAGGCGTCGTGCGACTGCTTGTCCGGGTCCTGCGGGATCTCGCCGGCGAAGTCGTTGTCGATCTCGTGGTCGTCGAAGGTGACCACGAAGGGCGCGTTCGCGTGCATCGCCGCGAGGTCCGGGTCGGTGCGGTACTGGGCGTACCGGTTGCGGTACTGGACCAGGCTGTACGGCTCACCCGTGCCCTCGTGCCGGCGCACGCCCGTCGACGACGGCGTCGACTCGTAGATGTAGTCGCCGACGAACAGGACGAAGTCGGGGTCCTGGTCCAGCATGTCGGCGTACGGCGTGAAGTAGCCGTGCTGCCAGTTCTGGCAGGAGGCCAGCGCCATGCGCAGCCGGCCGCCGGAGCTGTGGGGGTGCGGCGAGGTGCGGGTGCGGCCGGTCGGCGAGATCTGGCCGCCGGCGCGGAAGCGGTACCAGTACGTACGGCCCGGGCGCAGCCGCCGTACATCCACGTGAACGCTGTGCCCCAGCTCGGGCCGGGCCTGGGCGACACCGCGGCGCACCGGTTTGCGGAACCGCTCGTCCTCGGCGAGCTCCCACTCGACCGGGACGACGGCGTCGGGCATCCCACCGCCGTTGAAGGGGTCGGGGGCGAGCCGCGTCCACAGCACGATGCCGTCGGGCAGCGGGTCGCCGGACGCCACGCCGAGGCTGAACACACCGTCGGGCAGCGGGGTTTCGGCTGCTCGGGCGGAGGTCGGCAGCCACAGCTGGGCGGAGGCCGCGGCGCCGAGCACGGCGGCTCCGGCGGTCAGGAAACGGCGTCGGTCGGGGGACACGGACCTGTACTCTCCGGTCATCGGCGAACTCCCTTGCCTCGCTGGCCTCTTGGACACTTCGGATGCTCACGCCCGAGGGCGGCCCGTCCGCTGAACTGCGAGCTTCGCGTGCATGACAACTAGGGAGACAACAGAAGACCCGCTGCGAGCACGGCAACGCGCCTTTGCCGCAACGGGTCTGTCGGTCGGTCAGTCGGTGAATCGCCCTCGGTCAGTGATTGAACCCGGAGCCCAGCTTCGCGTTCGCCGCGACCGTGCCGAGGGTCCCGGCCCCGAAGGTGAACGAGCCGGTCGGGGTGATGCCGGCCGAGGTGGACCTGAACACCCAGACGGATCCGGCGTTCGCGTTCTCCCCCGGCGCGCCGACGACGAGTTCCGCGCGGCCGTCGTGGTTCGCGTCCACAAGGTGGGTGGTGCGGCCGAAGGCGTCGTCGGTCTCCGCCGCGCCCGGCACGCCGGCGGTGCTCTGGTTGACGCCCTTGGCGCCGGCGCCGGTCGGACCGCTCGCGCCGCCGCGCAGTACGACGGCGCCGCCCGCGTTGCTCAGCCCGTCGAAGTCCTCGCCGGGCACGCCCTTGGAGATGTCGGCGTACCCGTCGCCGTCGACGTCGCCGACCGAGATGTCGGAGCCGAACCCGTCGCCGCGCTCGGCGGCGCCCGGCACTTGGGCGCTGTCCTGGTTGACGTACGTCACCTTCGTGCCGACCGGCCCGTGCGCGGAGCCCGGTATGAAGGCGACCCGGCCGCCCTTGGGGATCGGGGTGTCGAGGTCGCTGTCGTAGCCGTCGACGGGCCGGCCCACGACGATGTCCTCGTAGCCGTCCCCGTTCACGTCACCGAGGTCGAGGGACTCGCCGCCCTGCACTCGCCAGTCCCTGCTGTCGCGGAGCACGATCCCCTCGGCGAGCCCGTCCGGCGTGCCCCGCCAGTACGTGACGCGGCGGGCGTCGTACTCGTCGCCGTCGTGCATGGTCCCGACGACGTCGTCGATGCCGTCGCCGTCGACGTCGCCGGTGGCCAGGTCCAGGAAGCGGGGGTCGGAGTCGTCGACGAGGATCTGCTCCCCGCCGCTCGCGGACCCGTCCCGCCCGAAGGGGCCCTTGACGACCCGCAGTTTGTACAGGCTCTCCACGACGACGAGGTCCGTCGCCCCGTCCCCGTTCACATCGCCGAGGGTGAGCTGCCCCTGGTCGCTGAGCCGGTCGTAGGTGTGATGCCCGTACGCCAGCGGCGCCCCGCCCGACAGCCCCTTCGGCCCGCCCCACACCACCTGCACGAGCCCGGTCTCGGCGCCCCCTTCGACCGAGTCCTCACCCGCGACGCCGACGACGAGATCCGAGTACCCGTCCCGGTCGAGGTCGGCGCTGCTCACAGCGCTGCCGAACCGGTCATCGGTCTCGGCGGAGTCGGTGACGCCCGGGGTGTTCTGGCTGACGACCTGCTTGGAGGCGGTCTTCAGCCCACTCGCCGACCCGTACAGCACGGCGACGTATCCGGCCTTCGACTTCCCGTCGACGATCGCCTCGGGCGCCGCGACGGCGAGGTCGGAGTAGCCGTCGCCGTTGAAGTCGTCGTGCAGCGGCTTGGTATCGGCCGCGGCTTCGGCGCCCAAGTCCAGGGCGGGGAACGTCAGGAGGCCGGCGGCGAGAGCGACGCAGGGGGCGAGGAGGCGGCGGCGGTGCGAGGGCGAGGGCACGTCATCTCCGGGAATCTGGACGGCGGTTGAGGGTGGAGAGACCCCGACGAAGCGCCAAGATCTCTCCACGCCGACCAGTACGACTCACGGCGGAGGGTGGGGGTTGCCCTGAGGTGCGTTGCGAGTTTCCCTGTCGTTAACCGAGAAGGCCCGCCCCCTCAGCCCGGCTTGCCTCAGAACGGCTTGAAGTCGTCGAACTCCTGCGCCGCCTCATCCCGTTCGGCGTCCTTGTCCCGCCGCCGCTGCGCCGCAGGCCTCGGCGCCTCGAAGCGGTGGTCCTCGCCACGGCGGCCCAGCATCTCGGCCCCGGCCATCAGGGTCGGCTCCCAGTCGAAGACGACCGCGTTGTCCTCGGGTCCGATGGCGACGCCGTCCCCGGAGCGGGCGCCCGCCTTCATCAACTCGTCCTCGACACCGAGCCGGTTGAGCCGGTCGGCGAGGTACCCGACCGCCTCGTCGTTGTTGAAGTCGGTCTGGCGCACCCAGCGCTCGGGCTTCTCGCCCCGCACCCGGAACACCAGCTCCCCGCCGGCCTCCTCGCGCGTCACGGTGAACCCGGCGTCGTCGACCGCCTTGGGCCGGATCACGATCCGCGTCGCCTCTTCCTTCGGCTTCGCGGCCCGCGCCTGGGCCACCATGTCGGCCAGCGCGAACGACAGCTCCTTCAGCCCCATGTGCGCCACCGCCGACACCTCGAAGACCCGGTATCCCCGAGCTTCCAGGTCCGGCCGCACCATCTCGGCGAGGTCCTTGCCGTCCGGTACGTCGATCTTGTTCAGGACGACGATGCGGGGCCGGTTGTCCAGCCCGCCGTACTCCCGCAGCTCCGCCTCGATGATGTCCAGGTCGGACACGGGGTCGCGGTCGGACTCCAGCGTCGCGGTGTCCAGGACGTGCACGAGCACGCTGCACCGCTCGACGTGGCGCAGGAACTCCAGGCCGAGGCCCCGGCCCTGGCTCGCGCCCGGAATGAGCCCCGGCACGTCGGCGACGGTGTACACGGTCGAGCCGGCCGTCACCACGCCGAGGTTCGGCACGAGGGTCGTGAAGGGATAGTCCGCGATCTTCGGCTTGGCGGCGCTCAGCACGGAGATCAGCGAGGACTTGCCGGCGCTCGGGTATCCGACCAGCGCCACGTCGGCGACCGTCTTCAGCTCGAGGACGATGTCCTGGAGGTCCCCCGGCACACCGAGCAGCGCGAACCCCGGCGCCTTGCGTCGCGCCGACGCCAGCGCGGCGTTGCCGAGACCGCCCCGGCCGCCCTGCGCGGCGACGTACGAGGTGCCGTGTCCGACCAGGTCGGCGAGCACATTGCCCGCCTTGTCCAGCACCACGGTGCCGTCGGGCACCGGCAGCACCAGGTCCTGCCCGTCCTTGCCCGACCGGTTGCCGCCCTCGCCGGGCTTGCCGTTCGTGGCCGAGCGGTGCGGGGAGTGGTGGTAGTCGAGCAGCGTGGTGACCGACTGGTCGACGGTGAGGATCACGTCCCCGCCGCGCCCGCCGTTGCCGCCGTCGGGCCCACCGAGCGGCTTGAACTTCTCACGGTGAACGGAGGCACAGCCGTGGCCTCCGTTACCCGCGGCGACATGCAGTTCGACGCGGTCCACGAAGGTGGTCATCCGGGGTGCCTCCAGCACTTCAAAAACGTACGGGTATGTCTCTGCTCTAACACGCGAAAGGCGGACCCGCCTTCCCACCTGGGAAGTGAGGTCCGCCTCGCGAAACGTTCGGTCGAAGCCGTGAAGTCAGAAGACTCAGGCGACCGGAACGATGTTCACGACCTTGCGGCCACGGCTGGTGCCGAACTCCACCGCACCGGGCTGAAGCGCGAACAGCGTGTCGTCGCCGCCGCGGCCGACGCCGGAGCCAGGGTGGAAGTGGGTGCCGCGCTGACGGACCAGGATCTCGCCCGCGTTGACGACCTGACCGCCGAAGCGCTTCACGCCGAGGCGCTGAGCGTTGGAGTCACGACCGTTACGGGTGGACGATGCGCCCTTCTTGTGTGCCATTTCTCCTCAGTCCCTTACTTCGCAGCCGCGGGGATCTCAGTGACCTTGATCGCCGTGTACTGCTGGCGGTGGCCCTGACGACGACGGTAACCGGTCTTGTTCTTGTAGCGAAGGATGTCGATCTTGACGCCCTTGTGGTGGTCCACGACCTCGGCCTGGACCTTGATGCCGGCCAGCACCCACGGGTCGCTGGTCACAGCGTCGCCGTCGACAACGAGCAGGGTCGAGAGCTCGACCGTGTCGCCAACCTTGGCAGTGGAAATCTTGTCAACCTCAACGATGTCGCCGACAGCAACCTTGTGCTGGCGACCACCGCTGCGCACGATGGCGTACACGCGGATCTCACTCTCTCGCTCGGGAACGGCACCCCCGCAGTCCAGCCACCCGACAGACGGACGGCCTCTCCGGGACACCGTGTGCTCCGGAGGATGAGGTTTACGGGGATGTGGCGTGCCTATATCTACGGACACGCCGACGGTCAAGGTTACGGGGCGGTGGCCGAGGGGGTCAAACCGGGCCGGGCCCAAACGGAGTGCGGCCGGTCACAGGGACCGGCCGCACCTCGCTGGTTGGTGAGCTCACTGGTGGGTGAGCATCACTCGTCGGTGAGCGTCACTCGTCGGTGGCGGCGGAGACCGTGGTCTTCTTCGCCGTCGACTTGGCCGCGGCCGTCTTGGCGGTCTTCGCCGCCTTCTTGACCGTCGCCTTCTTTGCGGCCGTCTTCTTGGCCGCGGTCTTCTTGGTGGCGGCCTTCTTCGCCGTGGCCTTCTTGGCCGTCTTACGGGCCGTCTTCTTGGCCGGAGCCGCCTCCTCGGCGCCCTCCTCCTCGGCCGGGGCCTGCGCCTCGGCCGCCGGGACGACCAGGACGGCCGCCTCGTCGGACGCGGTCGGCGCGGTGGCCTTGCGCACGGCACGGCGCCGCGGACGGGCCGGAGCGGCGCTCTCGGCAACCGCCTCTGCGGGAGCCTCGACAGCCTCCTCGGCCTCGACCGGAGCCTCCGCCGGGCTCTCGCCGACCGTCACCACGGCGGCCTCGGCCCCCGCCGGCGACCCTGCGGGCGCGGACACCTTGCGGGTGGCGCGACGGCGCGTACGGCCCTTGGGCGCAGCCTCCTCGGCAGCAGGGGCCTCGGTCTGTACGACCGCGTCCTCCACAGCCGCCGGCTCGGCCTTCGCCTGCGCGGCCGGCTCCGGCTGCACCGGACGCTCGACCTCCTCGGCGACGGTCACGTCCTGAGCGGTCCCAGCCGCCTCCGCCTTGCGCGGCGCACCCGCCGGAGCCGACACCCGCCGGCCCCCACGGCGCCGCGAACGACCACCGCGTACGGCGGCCTCCGCCTCGGCGACGCTGCTGTACAGCTCCTCGTCCGGCGCGTAGGCGGGCTCGGCGAGCGCGGCCGGCTCGGCGACCTCGGCAGCGACCTCTGCCTCGGTCTCCGCCTCCTCCTCGGCCGTCTCGACGGCGACGGACGCCTCGTGCACGTGCTCAGGACCGGCACCGGCACGCGCACGCTTCTTGCGCTTGCCACCGCCGCCGCCACCGACGGCCGTCGGCTGCTCCATGTGCACGATGACACCGCGGCCGTTGCAGTGGACGCAGGTCTCGGAGAAGGACTCCAGCAGGCCCTGACCGACCCGCTTGCGGGTCATCTGCACGAGCCCCAGCGAGGTCACTTCCGCGACCTGGTGCTTCGTACGGTCCCGGCCCAGGCACTCCAGCAGGCGCCGCAGCACCAGGTCCCGGTTGGACTCCAGCACCATGTCGATGAAGTCGATGACGATGATGCCGCCGAGGTCGCGCAGCCGCAGCTGACGGACGATCTCCTCGGCCGCCTCCAGGTTGTTCCTGGTGACGGTCTCTTCCAGGTTGCCGCCCTGGCCGGTGAACTTGCCGGTGTTGACGTCGACGACGACCATCGCCTCGGTCCGGTCGATCACCAGCGAACCGCCGCTGGGCAGCCAGACCTTGCGGTCCAGCGCCTTGGCGAGCTGCTCGTCGATCCGGTACGTGGCGAAGACGTCGACCTCGGACGTCCACTTCTGGAGCCGCTCGGCCAGATCGGGCGCGACGTGCGAGACGTACCCGTGGACGGTCTGCCAGGCCTCGTCACCGCTGACGACGACCTTGGAGAAGTCCTCGTTGAAGATGTCCCGGACGACCCGGACGGTCATGTCCGGCTCGCCGTACAGCAGCGTCGGCGCGTTGCCGTTCTTGGCCTTCTTCTGGATGTCCTCCCACTGCGACTGCAGCCGCTCGACGTCCCGGCGCAGCTCGTCCTCGCTCGCGCCCTCGGCGGCGGTGCGCACGATGACGCCCGCGTCCTCGGGGACGATCTTCTTGAGGATGGTCTTCAGCCGCGCCCGCTCGGTGTCGGGCAGCTTGCGGCTGATGCCGGTCATGGAGCCCTCGGGGACGTACACGAGGTAGCGGCCCGGCAGGGAGACCTGGCTGGTCAGACGCGCGCCCTTGTGGCCGATCGGGTCCTTGGTGACCTGCACGAGGACGGACTGGCCGGACTTCAGGGCGGCCTCGATGCGCCGCGGCCCGTTGGCCATGCCGAGCGCCTCGAAGTTGACCTCACCGGCGTACAGGACGGCGTTGCGCCCCTTGCCGATGTCGATGAAGGCGGCCTCCATCGACGGCAGCACGTTCTGGACCTTGCCCAGGTAGACGTTGCCGACGTACGAGGTCGACTGCTCCTTGTTGACGTAGTGCTCGACGAGCACGTTGTCCTCGAGGACACCGATCTGCGTACGGTCGCCGTGCTGGCGGACCACCATCACGCGCTCGACAGCCTCACGGCGGGCCAGGAACTCGGCCTCGGTGATGATCGGCACGCGGCGGCGGCCCTGCTCGCGGCCTTCCCGGCGGCGCTGCTTCTTGGCCTCCAGACGCGTGGAGCCCTTGATGGACTGCACCTCGTCGGACGGCTCGGCACCCTTTTCCCGCAGGGGACGGGGCTCGCGGACCTTGACGACGGTGCGCTCGGGGTCGCCCTCGCCGGGCTCGGAGTCGACGCCGGAGTCACCGGCGCGACGACGGCGGCGGCGACGGCGACGGCTGCTGGAGCTGGAACCGCCGTCCTCGCCCCGGGCGTCGTCCTCGTCTTCTTCCTCCTGCTCGGCGGTGTCCTCGGCGTCCTGCTCGGCCTGCGCGGCGGCGGCATCCTCGCCCTCGTCACCGCCCTCGGAGTCGGAGTCGGCGGACTCGCCGCGACGACGACGCCGGCCACCACGCCGACGGCGCCGACGCGAACCGGTCTCCTCGGTCTCGTCACCCTCGGCGGCGTCCTCGGCCTCCGCCTCTTCGGCTTCCTCGGTCTCGTCCTCGGCGGCGGTCTCGACGCTCTGGGTCTCGGTCTCCTCGGCGTAGCCGCCACGGCGGCGGCGACGGCGCCTGGACGCGCCGGCCTGCTCCTCCGGGAACTCCTCGACGTCCTCGGTCTCCGCCTCCGCGGCGGCCTCGGCGGCAGCGCGCTGGGGCGTCTGGAACTGCGGCTCGGTGAACACGGGCGCCTGGAACACGGCCACGGCGGGCCGAGCGGGGCGCGGAGCCTCGTCGGACTCGGAGGCGGCGGACTGAGCCGGCGCCGCGAACCCGGTGGCGGCCCGCTGGACGACACGGCGACGGCGGCGCGGGGCGGCCTTCTCGTCGACGGGAGCCTCGGCAGCGGGGGCCTCGGTCTCGGTACCGGACGTCACGGGCGCCTCGTCAGCGGCGACCTCGGAAGCCTCGTCGGCACCGGTCGGCGCGGTCACACGCCGCGTGGCACGCCGACGCGCACGACGCGGGGCGGCCTCGGCGGTCTCCTCGGCGTCGGCGGTCTCCTCGGCACTCACGGGTGCCTCGGCGCTCTCCTCGGCCACCTCGGAGGCAGCGGCCTCGTCGGCAGCGGAGGGCGCGGTCACACGCCGCGTGGCGCGCCGACGCGTACGACGCGGGGCGGCCTCGGCGGTCTCCTCGGCGTCCTCGGCCGGGGCGGCAGGCACTTCAGCGGCCGTATCGGCGACCGCAGTCTCAGCGGCCTCCGTCGGCGCGGGAGCACCGGCGGGCGCCGACGCCCGGCGCACCGAACGGCGACGCGTACGAGACGGCGCCGTCTCCTCGGCCTCCACGGCACTCTCGGTCGCAGGCGCCTGCTCGGCGACGGATGCGGCGGCGGTCACCGGCACCACGGTCTCGGCGGCCTCGGCAGCCGCCGGCGATCCGGTCGGCGCGGACGCGCGACGCACCGCGCGCCGACGCGTACGACCGGCAGGGGCGGCCTGTGCCGTCTCCTCCGCCTCTTCGGTCTCCTGGGTCTCTTCGGTGTCGGCGGCCTCAGAAGTCGCCTCGGCCACGACGGCCTCGATGGCGTCCTCGGGCTTCTCGGCCTCTTCGGTCAGTGCCGCGACATCGGCGGCATCGGCGACCGGTATGGCCGGCTCGACGACCTCTGCGGGCTGCGTCTCGTTGGCGGCCGTGGGCGGTCCCGCCGGGCGGGACGCGGCACGACGCCGACGGCGCGGCGGCAGGGTGTCGCTAGGAGTGTTCAGTTCGGAACCCTCGGTGGGTTCGGTCGGTTCGAGCATGCGGGCGTTTCTCCCGTCAGGCTCCCGGGCGCCGCGCCTGGTCCGGCGGCATGCCGGTGACGTCCGCGGCTCGCGCGGTGCGCGACTGCCGCCGTCCGGGGCGCGGGCGCCGCACGGGAGCTCTCTGTGTCCTGTCTCACCGGTTCCGTACGCCGAATGCGTACGGCCTGGCGAAAGTCTTGTGGTCGGTGCGCTGCCCGACCCAGGTGGCTCCCGAGTACGAGGGCGGCGCTTCGACGTACGTCCCTACGCGGAACCTTCCTTACGCCGGCGCCGTCGCGGCGGCAGCGGGCTCGGCCTCGGTTGGGGCCGTCGCTGCCTCGCGGTCGGGCGCGAGCGGGTCGGTCACCGTGCCTGTCTCTTCATCGAAAAGCCCCTGCGCCAGCCTGGTCACCGCTGCGGGGACCGGCGGCGCCAGGTCGGCCACGGCGCGGAGACCGGACAGGACGTCGTCGGGTCGTACGGCAGGCGTCACGTGCCGAACAACCAGCCGCAGTATCGCACAGGGCTGGTCGGTCGGCCTATCAGCCGTTTCACTCTGTGTTTCAAGTTGTACGACAGCGGGGCGGGCGTCAAAGGTACGGACGCCGTTCTTGGTCATCCGCTGGACCTCGACCGCCTCCGCGGCGTTGAACGCCGCCACGGCCCGCTCGGCCTCGGCCGGCTCCACGCCGTCCAGCCGCAGCTCCCACACGGAAGCGGTGAGCCGGTCGGCGAGCCCCGAGATCCGGGCCTCGACCGCGTCGACGATGTCGAGGCCGGTGGGCATCGACTCGTCGAGGAGAACCCGCAGCTTCTCGGGATCCCGCGCCACGGTGAGCGCGATCTCCAGATACTCCGCCTCACTGCCCGTGCCGGTGGGTGCGGCATTGGCGTACGACACCTTCGGATGCGGCGTGAACCCCGCCGAGTACGCCATCGGCACCTCGGCACGGCGCAGCGCACGCTCGAAGGCGCGCTGGAAGTCACGGTGGCTGGTGAACCGGAGGCGGCCGCGCTTGGTGTAGCGCAGTCGGATGCGCTGCACCGCGGGTGCGGGCGGCGGGCCTTCGGGCTGTCGCTTGCCCAGTGTCGTTCAGTCCTTCGTGAGAGCGGTCGTACTGCTACCAAGAGTACGTGTCTCGCGGCCGCGAGGTTCCCGCCCTGGCACCGCTTCACGCTCCCGAGGCTCCCCGAACAGCATCCGCCGGAAGTCGGCGCGCGCCTGTCGCACGGACTCTTTGGCGGAGGCGATGGCCTGCCGGGTGGTCCGGCCCACGCTGCGCGCGGCCTCGGCGACGGGCCGCAGCACCGTGTCCCGGACGACGTGCCCGATGGGCGTGAGCACGGTCCGGTAGGCCCACCGCATCGGCTCGACGAAGATCCACCGGACCAGGGTCGCGAG
The DNA here is from genome assembly GCF_045039535.1 of Streptomyces sp. NBC_01092. Taxonomy (NCBI): domain Bacteria; kingdom Bacillati; phylum Actinomycetota; class Actinomycetes; order Kitasatosporales; family Streptomycetaceae; genus Streptomyces; species Streptomyces sp. NBC_01092. The sequence goes on from NZ_CP108659.1 coordinate 3,781,679, forward strand.
GAACCGCCCGACGGCAAGCGAGATCCGGCCTGCGATCCGCCAGGCGTGCCCGAGCGCGTCCCGGATCTCCCGGCCGACGACGGCGAGCGCCCGGCCGACGGGGGCGAGGATCCACCGGTACAGGGCCAGCGCGGGCAGCACCAACAGCACGCGCGCGGTCCAGTACAGGGCGATACCAATGCCGGTGGCGACGGTGCTCACGAGCCACACGACGCCCTTCGCGCACCAGGCGACGGCATGGCCGACCGGCGTGAGGATCCACTCGTACACCCACAGGGCAGGGACGACGAGGAGGTACCGCGCCAGCCACGCCACCGCGCCGAACACGCCGAGCCCGACGGCGGCGAGCACCGCGCCGAGCCCCCTGAGGACCCACATCACGGCGTGCCCGAGAGGAGTGAGCACGCGCGCGTACAGCCACGTCAGCCCGGCCCCGATGCCCCGCGCCACCCACGCGCACGCTTGCCCGACGGGAGTCAGGACGTACCGGTAGAGCCACACCAGGGGTATGACGACGAGCACGTTCCCCAGCCAGGCGAGCCCCTTGGCCACGGGCACGACGACGTACCGCCACAGCGCCACGAACGGCCACACGAACACCGCCCGGCCGAGCCACAGCAGCGCCCGGCCCACCGGCCGGAACACCGTGTCGTTCAGGAACCGCCCGCCGACGACGAGCGCGTCCCACACCATCCGCACCGGCACGACCAGCACGAGCACCACGATCCGTACGGGCACCCGGATCGCGACGGCAAGGCATCCCTCCGGCGCCGGGTGCTGCTGCCTGGGCGGTGGCTTCTCAAGGTCCATATCCCTGTAGACGCCCGAGCCACCTGTCCGGATCCCGCTGTACCCCACAACCATCTACCGCCAACCATGTACGGACCCCTGAGAACAACCCTCGGGAACAACACCCCGCCCGAGGCCGGACGTTCGCATTGCGGGATGCGCGGAGCGGGTTAACAGTGGATTCACAGGCCCCGGTCGGCCCACAGTTGATGCGGTACAACGCCCAGCGCATCTGGAACCCTCATGGCCAGAACCACTCGGCGGTACGCCTTCCACAGGGTCCACGTATCCCTCCTGACCGCGGCGCTCGCGGTGCCGGCCGGTGTGACGGGTGCGGTGGCAGCGCAGCAGACGCACCCGACGAACAGTGCGAACAGGCCCTACGCAACCGCTCAGACGACACCGCCCCCTCAGCCCACGCCGTCAGCGACGCCGTCCGCCCCGACGACGGCTCCCCCTTCCACGCCATCGACCCCTCCGTCGACGACCGCGCCGGACGATTCCACTCCGACCGATACGACGGGTTCGAGCGACACGTCGCCCACTGATCGGACGTCAGGTCCGACCACCGGCGGCGAGGAGGGGACCGAGCCCCCGCCGGAGCAGAAGCAGGCGGTTGAAGAGGTGACGGCAGCTCTGAACGCGAGGCGGGAGGACGTACCCGAGGAGCTCACGTCGTCCGTCGACTCCCTGACCTCCGTGCTCCGTGCGACTGAAGACCCGGACACGGCACCCCAGGACAGGGAGGCGATCACTGACAGCGCGCAGGACGTGGCCTCGACGCTGGGAGTCATCAGCGACGACGGCACACCCGGCAAGGTGCGGGAGCAGTTGACCGGGCTCGTGAAGCAGGTGACGGCCACGCTGAAGGCGGGGCAGGAGCCGGATGTGCAGCCCGAGGACCGGTCCAGGGTCTTCCTGGTGGTGCAGCGGACGACTCCCGCTTTGAAGATGGTCGGCGATCCCGAAACGCCCCCGAAGTTGCGGGGGCTGGCGAAAACGCTCATCAACAACGTGAGCAATGGGGCGGAGCAGAACCACGGCAGTGGAGAGGAAGGCCTCGCAACGCTGTGGGCGAGCTCGGGGGTGGAACCCCTTGCCGACGCGGACATACCGAAGGGGCTGCGGGAAGACGTCGGGGAGGAGTCGACGCGGGTCAGCCAGCACATCAGGCGGGCCAGTGACCCCGAGTCCTCGCCGGAGGAGCGGGACGAAGCCCGGCGGGAGATGAGGGAGGGGACGGCCCGTATGAGGGATGCGCAGGAGGAGGCCGCCGCGGCTCGGGATCGGCCGGACACCTCACTCGGGAAGGCCGCCGAGGTGTGCACCAACGCCATATTCGGAGCCGTCCAGGAACGAAAACTCTCGAAAGGACTGAAGGATGTGACTCCCCAAAGCTGGGACAGCGCGGGAGTCAAGGACTTCTGGAAGGCCAGCGCCGAGGGAAACGCCATGCTCGACGTCCGCGCCCAGTTGCAGAACGACGAGCACACCCACGCCCCCTTCGAGGTCGCGCGGCTCATCACCAACCTCGCCGACGTCGTGCCGGAGAAGGATCTGACCGTAACCCTCGCGGGAAAGCCGGCAGCCCACTGCAAGCAAACCGCTGTGTATCTGGATCGGCAGGGCATCACGGCGGGGGACTGGCTCTCGACCCCGGACTGGTGACCGGGGACCGGTGGGGCGGCAAAGACCGCCGTCACAGACCGGCGGATCTCAGCAGTTCCGCGACGGGCACCTCCGCATCGGCCCGAACGCTCGCAGCTCCGTATCTGTCCAACTCCCGCCTCACTTCCAGCAGAGAAATTTTCGTGTCCCAGTGGCGAATTGACGAGATAGAAGAAGTAGGAACTCCCCCCGGCAGCCAGGTCGCTGTCACAAAGCGTGGCTTGCGCGTCACGTTGATGAGGTTGTTGTTGTGCCGGACCCGCCCGCTGTAAATGAGCTGCTGCCCGCACTCCTCCGCTGGACAGTAGAATCTGCCCTCGCTTTCACGCCACGTATAGTGCGGAGTCTTGAACTCGTCCACATCCAGCTTTCCTCGATCCTTCCTCATATAGGAAACCTGCATGCTGACGGAAACAGTGCCGTAAGGCGCGTCTTTGGGAATTTGAAAAACGCGCTCAACGGAAAACTCCTGCCCGACCTCGAGCCACTTGCCGGGGCCGTAGACTTGGCTGCTACTGATAATGGTTCTCCTGAGATCACCGGCGTAGAACTCGACGTCCCCCAGATTCCCCTGCCTTCCCGCGGTCTCCCGCCATTCCCTCAACATGTCCTCCACGCCGGGCAATTCGGCATATTTGGCATCTCTGCCGCGGACCGTGTAGATGTCGTTGGTGACATAGACGGGAATCCCGCCGGTGTTCTTCATGTAGAGCGACAACGGGACATGAACAAAGGGCAGCCCACGATCCGCGCGCGCCGCCCCGAACTTCGCCTTCAAGGAAAGGTGCATCGGAGCAGCGGTGGGCTGGTACATGGTCGAGTACGCCAGGCTGACACCGGTCAGGAGTGCGGTGGCGACCACTCCGGCCGCGAACCTCTTGGGCCGCGGGACCCCTTTCCAGCAGTCCTCCCGCACGAGCACGACGAGCGCCCAGAGAGACCAGCACCAAAGCGGCAGGAAGATCAGCAGATACGGCGTGTACTCCGCCTCTTCGAGCCACATGACGAGAAGGAGACTGTCCGTGCCCAGCGCGATGAGCACCCCGAGCAGGACAACCGCGCCGGAGATCCTGACCTGCCGTCTCCCCCAGTAGTCGAACGCCGCCACCGCGGCCACGCCCTGCACGAGGCCCGACAGCACGAAGAGAACCCCGGTCATCCGTTGCGCGAAAGTGAGCGCCCCGGTGGCGTCCGGCCAGCCGACCATCGCGCTGAGCACCATGGAAGCCAGCAGGCCGGCCGTCATCAGCGCGAAGGTCGCGCATCTTCGCCACCGACGGTCCGGCCAGGTGCCGCTGCCACCTCCGCGCCAGTAAATGAATGCCGTGTCGTCCAGATCGATGTCGTCCGGGAAATCGAGCCGTCGGAGTATTCGGCGCAGATCACCCGACGACCAGGCACTGCCCACCGTCCGACCGCCCATGGTCACCCGGCGAAGACCACGCCTGTCCGGCGCCTCGACGACGACCCAAGGGCGGATGCTCATGGCACCAGGCTCAGACGTCCCCCATCCCTGCGCACGCGGGGCTCCCCCGTTCGGCAGACCCAAATCTCCTGACGAGATGCGCACCCCGCATTCCCCATAGAGTGGAATGAATGGAGTGAGTGGAGTGAGTGGAGTAACCGGATCGGCCCCGAACGGCAAAGTATTCGTCGCCAAGGAGTGATCATGAGCTTCGCCTACGCGTCGATCCACACCCGGCAGGAAGACGGCGTCCTGTTAGCCACCCTCGCCGCCGGCCCCCTCAATCTCATCGGCGTCGACCTCGTCAGGGACCTGGTCTCGCTCGTCGACACGCTGTACCGCGACCCCGGTGACGTGCGAGTCGCCGTCATCGAAAGTGCCTCGGCCGAATACTTCTCGGCGCATGTGGACCTTACGGCGATCCCGCAGTACACCGCTGAAGCCGCGAAGGCCGGAGGACCCGGAGACGCCTCCCTCGGCATGTTCCTGTACAAGCTGGCGCACGTCCCGGTGATCACCATCGCCAAGGTGCGCGGCAGGGCCCGCGGCGGCGGCAACGAGCTCGCCCTGGCCTGCGACATGATCTTCGCGGCCCGCGAGAACGCGGTTTTCGGGCAGTTCGAGTCGGGCACCGGCGCCCTGCCCGGCGCCGGCGGAGTACAGCATCTGGCCCGACGGCTCGGCAGAACCCGCGCCATCGAAGCCATCACCAGCGCCGACGACTTCGACGCCGACCTCGCCGAACGCTACGGCTGGATCAACCGCGCCCTGCCCGACGCCGAACTGGACGCCTTCGTCGACCGTCTGGCCAAACGCATCGCCGGCTTCCCGCCCGCCGGAGTCAAGGCCGCCAAGCGCGCCGTCAACGACCTCACGCTGCCGGACCCGGCACACGTCCGCTCCGACGCGGCCAGGTTCGTCGGCCTGGTCGCCCTGCCCGAAACCCGCGAACGCCTGGACGACCTGGCGAGCCGCGGCCTCCAGACCCCCGGCGACGTCGAACGCGACCTCGGCAGGGCCGTGGCGGAGTACAGCGCCAAGGACCGCTGAAGCGCCCCGCTCGGCCCTCAGTAGCCGGTGCCGTGCTTGACCTTGGCCCGCTCCTTGCCGTGGGTCGCACCCTTGTCGTCCAGAGTGCGACACGCGTCGATGATGTCCTGGGTCAGGCGATCGATCTGCTCACGGCTCAGAGTCTCCTTGACCAGTGCACGCATGATCTTCACCCGCTCCGCGTTGGGCGGAAGCGTGTACGCCGGCACCATCCAGCCGCGCTCGGCCGAGAGTTGCCAGGCGACATCGGACTCGTCGTAGGCGTGGTCGCCGGCGAGACGGAAAGCGACCAGCGGCAGCTGCTCGAGGTCACTCCCGATCACTTCGAAACGGCCGCTGCTCCGCAGGTTGTCCCCCAACGTACGGGCGTTCTCCTGCATCGTCCTCATGACATAGGTGTAGCCCTGGCGACCGAGCCGGACGAAGTTGTAGTACTGCGCGAGCACCATCGAAGCGCCGGTGGAGAAGTTCAGCGTGAAGGTCGAGTCGGTCTTGCCCAAGTAGTTCTCGTAGAACACGAGGTGCTCCGGCAGGTCGGATTCCTCGCGAAAGACCAGCCAGCCGATGCCGGGGTAGACCAGGCCGTACTTGTGTCCCGAGACATTGATCGAACGCACCTGCTCAAGCTGGAAATCCCATTTCGAGTCCGGGTACAGGAACGGCCACACGAATGCGCCGCTGGCACCGTCCACGTGGATCGGGATGTCGAGGTCCCGCTCCTTGCGGACGTCCCGCAGCAGCTTGTCGATCCCGACGACATCGTCCTTGTGGCCGGTGAACGTGGTACCGAGGACGGCCACGACGCCGATCGTGTTCTCGTCGAGGTGGGGCTCCACGTCCTCGGGTCCGATCGTGTACTTGCCCTCGGCAAGCGGCACGATCCGCGGCTCGACGTCGAAGTAGCGGCAGAACTTCTCCCACACCACGTGGACGTCTCCGCCGAAGACCAGGTTGGGGCGGTCGACCGGCAGATGGGCCGCCTCGCGGCGCTGCCGCCACTTCCACTTCAGCGACAGCGCCCCGAGCATGATGGCCTCGGACGACCCCTGGGTCCGGCATCCGACTGTCCTGCCCGGAGCGTTGAACAGATCGGCGAGCATGCGCACGCAACGCTGCTCGATCTCCGCGGAAATCGGGTACTCCGCGTGGTCGATGAAATTCCGATGGAGATTCTCGGCGATGATCCGTTGCGCCTCCGGCTCCATCCACGTGGTCACAAACGTGGCGAGGTTGCGCTGCGGATCGCCCTCCATGGCGAGTTCCACGTCCAACAGCCTCATTGCGTCCGTCGCAGTCATGCCTTCCTCGGGAAAAGTCTCCGAAGGGGCGGGCATGGTCAGGAATCGATTACCGAACAGAGCCGCGTCACCACGCCTAGTCATATGACAATTCAACCAGCGGCGTGGTCGGTCCCACCGAGGGACACGCCGAAGCGCGTCCCGAGGCGCCTTCGCCGGGACGGGCGCGCAACGGGCAAGGGTCCCGGCCGGGCAAAAGCACGCATAGGCACAGCGCGTGTATCGACCGATGAGTTCCGCCGACTGGGCCGGTCTACCAGGACGCACGCCATCGAGCCACCCATGGGAGACCCACCATGACCCATCCCGCACACCCCGGCCGCATGCTGTTCGTGAACATCCCCGTTGCGGACCTCGAGCTCAGCAAAGCGTTCTTCACCAAGCTCGGGTTCAGCTTCAACCCGAAGTTCACCGACGAGACCGCCGCCTGCATGCTGGTCGGCGAGCACGCCTTCGTCATGCTGCTCAGCCGCGAGAAGTTCGCAGAGTTCGCGAAACTGCCGATGGCCGATCCCACCACTCACACGCTGGCGCTGTACTGCTTCAGCGTGTCGTCCCGCGATGAGGTCGATACGGTCAGCGCCGCCGCGCTCGCGGCGGGCGGCTCCAAGGCAGATGACGCGGAGGACTACGGCTTCATGTACTCACGCAGCTTCTTCGACCTCGACGGCCACGGCTGGCAGGTCATGTGGATGGACCCGGCGGCGGCGGAGCAGGGCCCCGAGGCGTTCGCGGCCTCCGAGCAGGACGCCGACACCCCAGCCTGACCCACCGCGTTCGGCAGGAATTCCACCACGCCGAGAGCCCCCTCCCAGACGGGAGGGGGCTCAAAGGCCACACGGCCTCGCATATCTGCGGACACTCACAGCAATATTCTCGACGCCCTGAGAGCTTTCGAAGGGCGGTCAGCGTCGTTGTGTTCATGCCACCGACCCCTGCTACATTGCGCCCTCAAGATCAGATAAACGGGGGCCGGACATGACCGTGCAAGGGCACGCCGGGGGCTATCAAGTCCAGACGAGCGCGATGAACAGCGAGGCGCAGACACTCGACACGGCGGGTGCCGACGTCGGTGCCATCGCCAGGGCGGTCAAGGACACCGCCTGCTACCCCTCGGACGTCCTCGGCGGCTCCGACGCGGGCCCCGCGTACAACAACTTCGCCGGTGACTGGCAGGCAGAGGCCAAGGTCCTGGAGAGCGCCCTGCACGAGCTGGCCGACAAGGTGCGGGTGTCCAAGGCGAACTACCAGGGCGCCGAGCACGCCTCCATCCGGGGCATGAGCGCGGCGGGCGGCGAGAGCGTGACGACGATGCCCGCGCCCGCGGGGAATGTTCCCGCGCCTGGCTACCGCACCATGCCCGCGCCCGGCACGCCGCCGCGCGGCCTGTCCGACTTCGGCTGAGCGTCCTACGTCCTACGAACCGCGTACGAGTCCGCACTCCTGCCCTCACCACGACAGAAGGCCGCACCCGTCATGTCCGACGCAGGCGAATCCACCACCGACCGCCGCCAGAAGCTCGCCGAGCACCACGACTCCATCTCCTCGGCCGACAGCAAGAACGGTCTCATCGGGGCCATCAACAACGCCCTGGGCGTCTCGGCGCCGGTAGGTGACCCCGGGGTCATCGAAGGTCTCGCCAAGACCTACCGCAAACAGATCGACGACGTCGCCGACGTGCACCGGCGGGTGCAGAAGGTCGCGGGCGAGGGCCTGCCCGACGCCTGGGTGGGCAGCACCGGGGCGCGGGCGTCCGAGGTGGTGATGGCGGCGGCGCGCTCCGCCGAGCAGATGGAGCAGGCGTTCAGCGGCGCGGCCGGCGCCCTGTACCGCTTGGCCGACGCGCTGACCAACGCCAAGGCCCAGGACAAGGGTGGCCGCGAGCAGTTGCGCGAGGCGCTCGGCATGCTCGGCGGTGAGGACGGCTTCTTCGACGACATGGTGGAGAAGGACGCCGAGGAGGCGGAGCGGATGCGGGCCCGCAGCATCGCGGCCGCGGGCGCCAAAACGATGCACACCGCCGCGGAGGTCGCCGACGACGCGGCGCGGTCCGCGGCGCGCGACCTCAACAAGCTGGCGTCCGAGGCCCGGGCGGGCCAGATGCAGACCGACAACATCTCCGCCGCCGACCGCCTCGTGCTCGCCGACATCGCGGGCCCCGGCGGCCCGGCGGAGATGAACGAGCTGCTGACCGCGAACGACCTGGAGCGCTCGGGCCGCGCGATGGAGCGCCTCGACGCCCGCGAGGAGGCCGAGTTCGAGCGGATGCTCGCCGAGGCGAAGACCCCGCAGGAACGGGCCTACCTCGTGAAGGCACTGGCCGCCGGGTACGACGTCAAGGAGGTCGGCGAGTTCCGCGACAAGATCCATGGCAAGGACCCGGCCTGGCTGCAGCGGCACTTGACGCCCGTCACCACGGCCGGGGACAGCATGAACGACGAGGGGGTCAACACCAGCGGCCCCAAGGAGGGTGCCAACAAGAACACGGACCAGCAGACGTTCAACGGCGAGAGGTGGTCGCAGGAAGGCAACACCTGCGTGCCGTCGACCGTCGTCACCGGGCGTGCCATGGTCGATCCGGTGTACGCCCTCGAACTCACCGGCGGCCCGTCCGGGCAGGAGGACGACCCTGGCGCCTTCCGGGAGCGGCTGCGCGACGAGCAGGTGCGGATGCACGACGAGGGCGACGGCAACGACGCGTACGACTTCCCCTTCGGCTCGACGCCCGACGGCATGGACAACGACGGCAAGACCGAGATCTCCAACAAGGAGATCAGCCCGCACACGGGCGGCGAGTACGAGTTCCAGGAGGTCAGGAGCGCGGACGACCGCCGGGACGCGCTCCCCGACATCCAGCGGGCCGTCGCCGAGGGCAGACCGGTGCCGATCGGCGTCGAGGGCAAGGACGGGAACGGCGACCGGGTCGGCCACTCCATGATGATCGTCGGTCAGGAGGGCGACATGCTGCAGGTCTACAACCCCTGGGGAACGACCACATGGGTCAGCGAGGACGACTTCGTCAACGGCAACATGGACAAGGCCTCCGACAAGGACTTGCCCGACGCCTACGGCGTCCACCTGCCCGCCCAGTGAACGGAAGGCCGATCCCCGTGAAGTCCAGCCACCGCCTGTCCGCCGCCCTGGCCTTGCCGCTGACGGCCGTAATGCTGTCCGGGTGCGGCCTCTTCGGCCCCGAGACGTTCGAGGCCGACGAGCGGTCCATCGAAGTGGACGCGGGCGACACGTTCGAGCTGACGCTCCCGGCCAACCCCTCGATGGGCCAGGACTGGAGCATCGTGCGCCCCGGTCCCGACCTTGCCACGGTGCGCCAGGAGGGCGGCCGGGAGGAGGACTTCGAGGGCGACAGCGGTCTCGACGGGGGTGGTGACGGTACGCAGACCTTCACCTTCCAGGGCGTTGCCGCGGGCACCACGAAGATCAAAATGAGCTACTGCGTGCTGGGCGAATGCCCCGACGGCGACGACCGCACCGCGACGGGCAACCCCGGCAACGACCCGGCGTACTTCATCTACACGGTCACCGTGCGATGACCGGACCGGAGGTACCGATGAACCCCAGCAAGACCGACGAAGAGTCGGCCCAGGCCGACGTCGCCATGTTCCTGCGCTACGGCATCGGCGCCCCGGGCCCGCGTCGCAGCGCCCTGTTCGGCGACGGAGCCGTGGGCGCCGCGGTCACGCTCGACCGCCTCGGCGTCCAGCCCCGCTCGGTGGCGTTCCTCGGCAGGACCGTCCGCAGCGGTGGCACCGGCTACACCGCCCGGCTGCCGGAGCTGCTGCCCGAGCCGGCGGCCTCGGACCTGATGCGCGGCTGGCTGGACGCGGCCGCGTCGGTGGCCCGGCCCGTGGAGGGCGACGAGGTCGTGGCCCGCTGGCTGGAGTCAGTCGCCGAACTCATCGGGCTACGCCGCACGACCCGGGAGCGCGCCACCCGCTGAACTCAGCCCTCGCGGCCCCGTGGGGGCTGCGTCCACATCGGTTGTCGGACTCGCCCCGACTATCGCTCCTGTGCCGGCGGGCGGCCGCCGCCCCGCAACAGACCGCTCGGCGACGCCCTACCGGACGCGGCGCTGTCGTCTCCTTAGGACTGCTACCACTGGTGCCTCGACCATTAGGCGCGGCCCGATTTGTACGGCCGTATCCATCTGCGGGCTGTGGCCAAAAACAACGGTGCTTCGGAGTGCCGCTACGTTCGCCACAGCGGGCTGCTTCAGCCTCCACGGACCTGTTCTGTTCAGTAGCTGGCAGTGCGGTCGAAGCTTGTGATGTTGAGTCTGATGCCCTTCACGCCCTTGAGTGTCGTCGGGTACTCGCCCTGGGCAGTCTGGCCGGGCTGCACATCGGTCTCCAGTTGCGAACCGTTCGCCAGGCGAGTACCGCCGGCGTCTACCGCCTCCCACTCCCATGAGTAGTCCGACTTCTCACTGCTGCTGTTCTTGATCGTCCATACGAGCCAGATATTGGTGATGCCGGCTTCCGAGCGGTCGTCCAGCTTGAAACTGATGAGGTCGGCTCGTTCCCCTCGGGGTTCCTGTGGCTGCTGCGACGCCCTCGGGGTGATGGTTGTACTGGGCGCAGGCGTGGTGCTCTCATCGCCATCCCCGGGCGCTACCACCAGGACGACTACGACGATGACAACCACCGCGGCCACAGCCCCGGTGCAGCCCCAGAGACAGCCACGACCCCGCCGTTTCTTCTGTGGCGGCCCGGCAGGAGGCGCCCATGATCCTGCAGGCTGATGGGAACTGTCCGGGCGGGACCCCCATTGCGGACCACCCTCCTGCGTTCCGCCCACCGATGGGTCGCTCGCCGGCATACGTGCCTCCTCCGCAGCGCATACCGCAACGCCAGGAAGGCAGGAGACGCACAGCGAGCCGGGAACGGCCACTCAATCGAGTTCGACAGCTTCGAGCAGGCCGTCGCGGCGCACGAGAGTGCGGCCTACCAGGAGGCGCTGGTCGCCCTCTCCAACGGCGTCGAGCGCGACTTCCGCATCGTCGAAGGCATCGACTGACCGAGGTCCAGACCAATACCGGGAATCAGACGGCGACGAGCTCCTGCTCGCGGTCCGGCGTCTTGACCTTGGGCTTCTTGTTCGGCAGCGAGAGCCGGAAGACCTTGTGCCACGCGGAGAACACCTGCTTGGGCAGCGGCCCGGTGACGTACTCCAGCTCGTACTTTTCGAACAGCGCGCGCACCTTCACCGCGACCTCGGCGTAGCGGTTGCTCGGCAGGTCCGGGAACAGGTGGTGCTCGATCTGGTGCGACAGGTTGCCGGTCATGAAGTGCATGGCCCTGCTGCCGCTGATGTTCGCCGAGCCCATCATCTGGCGCAGGTACCACTGGCCGCGCGTCTCGCCCTTGATCGACCGGCGCTCGAAGACCTGCACGCCCTCGGGGAAGTGCCCGCACATGATCACCGAGTGGGTCCAGATGTTGCGGACCAGGTTGGCGGTGAACGTGGCGGCGAGCGTGGTGAGGAACGACGGGCCCGACAGTAGCGGGTGGATCACGTAGTCCTTGAGCACCTGCTTGCGGATCTTGCGGCCCACGGCCTTGGCCCGCGCGCGGAACTCCGGGTTCTTGCGGCGGCGCTTGTGCAGGTTCTTGCCGAGCTCCAGGTCGTACGCCGCGATGCCGTACTCGAAGAAGCAGGCGTTGAGGAAGTTCCACAGCGGCTGGCCGAGGTGGAACGGGTGCCACTTCTGGTCCTCGTCGACGCGCATGATGCCGTAGCCGAGGTCGTTGTCCTTGCCGATCACGTTGGTGTACGTGTGGTGCAGCTCGTTGTGCGAGTGCTTCCACTGATCGGACGGCGAGACGTGATCCCACTCCCACGTGGTGGAGTGGATCTTCGGGTCCCGCATCCAGTCCCACTGGCCGTGCAGGACGTTGTGGCCGATCTCCATGTTGTCCATGATCTTCGCCACGGACAGACCGGCGGTGCCGATCAGCCACGCGGGCGGGAAGAACGAGAACAGCAGCACGCCCCTGCTGACCAGCTCGAGCTTGCGCTGCGCCGAGATGACCTTGCGGATGTAGGCGGCGTCCTTCTCGCCGCGTCCGGCGATCACCTCGTCGCGGATCGCGTCCAGCTCGCGGCCAAGCTCCTCGATCTGCTCCGCGGTCAGGTGGGCGGTGGGGTCGATGGCGGTCAAGGTGCTCCTACCGTTCGATGTCGCAGGGGCCCGCCGCGGCGGACACGCAGGTCTGGATGAGGACGCCCGGCTCGGCTTCGGTGATCTCGCCGGTGCGCAGGTCGCGGACAGCGCCCGCCTTGAGCGGCGTGATGCAGCCGAAGCAGATGCCCATGCGGCACCCGGAGGGCATGAGCACGCCGGCCTCCTCTCCGATGTCCAGCAACGGCGTGGCGCCGTCCGCGTCGACCCTCTTGCCGGTGGCGCTGAACGTGACCTCGCCGCCGTCGCCGGCGACGACGATGCTGGGGCGGAAGCGTTCGGTGTGCAGGCGCTCTTGTACGCCGTGCTCGGTCCAGTGCACTTCGGCGGCGTCGAGCAGACCCGCGGGCCCGCAGGCCCAGGTCTCGCGCTCGGCCCAGTCGGGCACGAGTGCGTCGAGACGGGCGATGTCGAGCATGCCGTCTGTGTCGGTGTGCACCTCGGTGAGCCGCAGGTTCTTGTCCGCGACCAGGTCGTGCAGTTCGTTGCGGAAGATCACGTCTCGCGGCTGTGGCGCGCAGTGGACCATGACGACGTCGTCGAACTCGGTGTCGCGCAGCATGCCCATCACGGGCGTGATGCCGCTGCCGGCCGTCAGGTAGAGCACCTTGGCAGGCTTGGCCTGCGGCAGCACGAAGTCACCGGTCGCCTGGTCGAGCTGGATCAGCGTGCCCGGTTTCGCCCTGCGGACCAGGTGGTTGCTGACCTTGCCGTCCGGGATCGCCTTCACGGTGATCGTGAAGCGGCCGTCCTGGCGGTTTGTCGGCGAGGTGAGGGAGTAGGCACGCCACAGGCGCACCCCGTCGACGTCGACCCCGATCCGCACGTACTGACCGGCCGTGTGGCCGCGCCAGCCCCGTCCCGGCCTGATCACGACAGTCGCGGCGTCACCCGTCTCGGGATGCACGGCCTCGATGCGCCCACGCAGGTCAGCGCCCGCACGCAGCGGGCTGACCAGGTCGAGGTAGTCCGACGGCAGCAGCGGCGTCGTGACCATCTCCAGCAGTTTCCACGCCCTGCCGCGGAGGGCTGTACTCGTCATGGCCCCAGCTTGCTGCGCCTCAAGGCGTAAAATCTTGACCGCAGGACGTAAATCTGGTCGACTGAATTGTTCGCAGGGAATAGAAACGTGAGCCATGCAATCCGGAGGGCCAGCGAACTGGCCCTGGATGAGACGACGGTCACCGCACTTCGGGCCGCGCTGAAGAGCACCGCCGACGAGGTCGTCCAGGCGATCATCGACGAGGTCCCTCCCTACGCCAACGCTCTTTCGGGCCACATGGGCGCCACCATCCGCCGCGCCGTCCGCACCGCCCTGGGGCACTACCTGGACCTCGCGAGCGGGAACGCCACGGGCGGCGACGCCGGTGACGCGGCCTACGAGCTGGGCCGCGGCGAGGTACGCGACGGCCGTTCGATGGACGCCCTGCTCAGCGCCTACCGTGTCGGCGCCCGCGTGGCCTGGCGATGCCTGGCAGCGGGTGCCGTACCCGCAGGTCTGCCCGCCGCCGAGGTCGCCAAGTTCGCCGAGCTGACCTTCGCCTACATCGACGAGCTCTCCGCCGCGAGCGCCGCGGGCCACGCCGACGAACTGGCCGCCCGGGGCAGGGACCACGAGCGCCACCTGGAACACCTGGCCCGCGACCTCCTCGCCGGCGCGAGCCCGGACGTGCTGCTGGCCTCTGCTCAACGGGCCGGGTGGCAGCCTCCGGTTTCACTGACCGCGGTCCTGCTGCCCGCCGCCCAGGCCCGGCCTGCCTACCGCGCGCTCGACCCGAGCACCCTCGTCCTCGACGATCTGCCGGACGCCACCGGTGTGCTGCTCGTCCCCGATGCCGACCGATCACATCTCTTGCGACAGCTGACCGACCGCACCGCCGTGGTCGGCCCGGCCCGGCCATGGACTCGCGCGTCCGCCTCGTACGCACGAGCCGTACGCGCGCGCTCCCTCTCCTCCGATATTCGCGACACCGAGGACCACCTGCCCGAGCTGGTGCTGAGCGCCGACGTGGACGCGTTCGCAGACCTGCGCGCCCGAGCCCTCGCACCGTTGCGGACCTTGCCTGTCGCGACCGCACGGCGGCTGGAGGAGACGTTGCGGGCGTGGCTGCTGCACCAGGGCAGGCGGGACGAGGTGGCGGCGGCGTTGTTCGTCCATCCCCAGACAGTCCGGTACCGGATGTCGCAGCTGCGGGAGCTGTTTCCGGATCTCGCATCGCCACACCGGGTCCTTGAACTGACGCTGGCGGTCGGTCTTCGGGTCAGCTGACGCGTACTTCGACCGTCCAGGCCCGCGTCCGCGAGCGGTCCAGGATTCGCGCCTCGTTGGCGGTGCCATCAGCTGGCTCATACAGCCCAGGGAAGAGCGGTATTGGCCAGCTGAGACCGGGGGTTGATGTGAAGACCAGACAGGGCCTCGGGAAGCCCGTCGGGGGCGCTGTCTCGGAGAAGCGCGGTGGCGGATACGGCTCGACCGGATCCGGTGGACGATGCGCACCGGCCCGCTCGTCGACGCGCTCATCGAGCATCTGGTCGGTGATCTGGGCCGCTATGCCCTGGAAAACAGCTTTCATGTCGTCATGGAGGGCGCTCTCCTGGCACGAGCTGACCCACGGGCGCGCGGCGGGCTGCAGCTGGGTGACCGGTGGGGCGGCCAGGCCGGGTCACTATGGGCGAGGGGGGCCGGGCCGCTCGCGCCGGGGACCACCGTGGTTCTGCGACGGCCCCGTGCCTTCCTTCCGACAGGTCAACCGGACGACCGACCGGGCCGGCCTGGCACACCGCGCGAGGGATGATGGGGATGGAATGACGGAACGTGAGGTCAGGAGTTTCCATGGCGAAGCGGGTTCACCGACCCCGTGAGGACGCGGAGTTCAATTTCATCCTCGGGATGAGCGGAGTTCCGGTCCTCGCATACTTCACCGGGACATGGCCCAAGGCAATCGAGCCCTGCCGGGTGATGGACCTCGTCGTGGGTGGCATCGCCGACGACTACACGGGCCGCCTGACGACCGTCCGCGCCGACATCACGCGTTGTCCGGCCGCAACCGAGCGATACGGGATCACCGGAGCCCCGTCCTACGTCCTACTGAAGGAGGGAGAGGCGGTGGCACACGGGACAGGGCCTATGACCATCGCCGAGGTACGGAAGTTCCTGGACGGCCACCTCTGAGCGACCGCTGCGGCACGTGGCCGCGACGCCCGTCACGTCTCGTCTATGGGAGCTGCGCCGCCTGAGACGCGTTGGGGCTGAGACACCCCCACAGGTCGCGGAACCGGACCGCCCAATCGATCCTCCTGATGGGGCCGACTCTGGTAACGCCCGACCATCTCCCCGTGGGCGGTCGAGGCCTGACTCTGACGGCCACACTCGGCGGCCGACTGGGCCAGAGGGCAAACACCTCCGACCTGTGTTTCGACGTCGCCACCCTCATCGGCCACGCCAGTACGCTGACCGCACTGCAACCCGGCGATCTCATCACTACCGGCCCCCCAGGCGGGGCTCTCAACCGGCCCCTCGAATTCGGGCAGAGCCTCCACAGCGCCATCAAGGGTTTGGGCGACATCGACACCGATTTCACCGCTGCTCAGGGCACTTGAAGAGGTACCCGAACGGCTGGCGAACCGCTCTCAGTAGCGGCCAAACAGCGTGACGTCCACGGCGGTCTCGACCCCGTGGTGCCAAGCTGAGCCGCCGTTCAAGCAGCTCACCGGCGTCGGACAGCATTGAGCCCCCTCTGCATTCAGAGGGGGCTCAACATCGCATACGGGGCCTCACAAAGGTCTCAGCACTCAGACCCACTCGACCTCTGAGTGGATACCCGAGGGCTCTGCGGAACCTGGCAGAGGTGTAACGGGCACCCGCCGCGGCGCTGATCGTCGAAGGTCAGAAGCCCCGACAGCAGCCAGCGCAGCGGCCACCTCTTCCTCACTCGCCTCAGCCAGGGCCTCAACCACCCGATCGAGTGCCTCGCTCACGTCAGTGAGAGTGCCCGCTAGGCGCCGGCCCAGCGTTCTTGACCGTAAGCGGCAGCAACTTCTTCCCGGTCGGCCCAATCTGGATGTGCGTATCCATCTGCGGCCATACTCCAACAGGGCTACAAGCACAGGTGATATTGACGGCTGAGGGACCGGGTGATCCCGGCGGCGACGGTCGTGGCAACAACCCACCCGACCGCAATCAGTAGGACAACCACTGATAAGCGCCGGTGGACCTGAAAGCACTCTGCTGACCGAAGTCGATGATCGGCAGCAGGAGATCCACGGTTTTGACGGGCATTGAAGCTAGGGCCTAGCCGTACTCGACCGGGGGTGGATGGTGCAGCCGTACGCGACCGAGCCCAAAAGTAGCCGGGACAGGAGCCATGGGGCGGAGCCGTAGCCCACGGTCCTGCCCTGGAGATGGCCTCCTCCGCATGCCCACGGCGCCGGAGGAGCCACATATCGTGTCCTTGGTACATGCCCCCGCGTGTCGGCAATTGAGTTTCGGATCAATATGAATGTGCCAAGTGTGATGAGCTGCTACGGGTTCGGGTGCCGCGCTAGGTAGTCCTGCAGTTCCCGATGTCGGAACTGGTAACCGCTCCCTGCCACCCTGATCAGCGCTGCCCCACAGCACCAGTTCAGGAATCGAACCAACCGCCAGGGCAGCCATTTTCTGTTCCATCGCCGGGTGCACAACAGCAGAGCGATGTACCGAGTGCCGGCCAGCCCACCCGCGAGACCGAATACGGGGCCGCCTCCGATTCCGATGGCGAGCCCACCGGCCAGACAGGCCGTGAGTACGCCAGCCAGTATTCCGGCATGATCGGCAGTAACCACACTCATGAGCGTTACCGCGCCACCCCCAGTCAGCCCGAACATGGCTCCCGAAGCGACCGTGCCGAACACCCTGCCCGCTACCCCACCGAGAACTCCGCCCGCAGCCGCCATCACGACCCCGCCCACAGGCCCTGCGAGTCCAGCCGTAAGCCCGGTAGCGAGCCCAGCCATCAAGCCGAAGCCCAGCCCGAAGGCGAGGTCGTCTCGCACCATGTCTCCCGAGTCGCCCGCCCCAATCGGCCCCGGGGCGGCGAGCCCCGCAGAGACTCCGGCCACGAGCGCGGTGACAAGCCCAACCACGACCCCAGAGACAACACCGGCCACAATCCCGACCCCAACGCCAGCCACACCTCCGCCGGCGAGTCCAACCGGCAGACCAGACGCAAGACGGCGAACTCCAGAGCGCGTTCGCAGCCGATGAAGGTCCGCGCGAGTCGTCTCCGGCCACGCGTCACGCCACGCAACGAACGCTGGCCACAGCATCGCCAAAGCCCACATAGCCGCAGTCAGCCGAAATAAGGGGGTGGAAGATATCGGTGCTTGGGCCACCACTGCTGCGGCACTCATGCTCCATACCCCGATAATCAGGACGGCGTGAACTATGCGAGGAGGGCGGGCACCTGCCAGAGGCCACAATTCGTGCAGAACTATGTCGGTGCCCGACAGTGAACGCCCCACCAGACTCCGCCCCGTGATCGCATTTTGACTCAGGTAGGTGGCAAGAGCGGCTAGCCAGGTATGGACTCGCTCTGGCGTGTAAGAGACGCCGTTGGGACACGGATGAACTGCGGTGGCGGCAGGGATGAACAGACTCAGGAGGTGATCACGAACCGCCTCGGCGGTATTCAACCCCGGAGCGATCAGTTCATCGGGATCGTATAAGTAGGCGCCGCTACGCGCATCGCGCTGCTCGTAAATGATCACCGCCAATGTGAGTCGCCAGGGCGTAGACATGCCTTGGGCCAGCGGTCCGGACGGGCTGTGATCGATCGTCTGCTGCACCCGCTGCCAACGGGCGACATCGCTGACCCGGTCTTCGAGGAACCTGCGTGTCTTGACGGCGCTGACCGGACGGATCTCCACACGGGCGGCATCCTCCACCCCAGCGCCCACTGCCTTCAGCGCTTCGTACTGGTCGCTCCGGCACGTCAGCACTAGTTCGCCTTTGCCCCGCCCATGCTGGTAGGCGTTGAGCGCGCGGACTGCCTGAGCGGCACGAGAAGCAAAGGTGAGAGCCGGATCGTCGTCCATCTCGTCCAAACCGTCCACCACGGGGAGAACCCGGCGAGCAGCGACCAATGCCCTGGCCGTGGGGTGAGGCACCCGATAAACCTCGGCCAGGTATGCAGATAGCCACACGTCCAACGGTTGGTCGGTATTCCAGGCGGCCGCCGAAAGTCGCACGGGCACAGGATCCTCCGGCGCCCGCTCTTCCAGCAGGCCCAGCAACAACTCCACAGCAAGGGCCGTCTTACCCGCCCCCGGCGCCCCGGTAATTACCATCCGACGTGGACGCAATTGCCCGTAGTATGCGACTACCTCCGCCAGATGTCCCACTGAGGCAGCACCCGCAGCGTCATGCATCGTGACGGGACGGAAGTCGAATTCCACGTCGATCGTCTTGTCATGCGCACCGAGTATCTTACTCCGCGCGTCGCGCTCCGTGACCAACACCGCCTCGGCCAAAAGCCCCACAGCTGTGGCCACTTGGGTCCTGTGCAGACGCAATGCCCGCGCAGAAAGCCACCCCGCCCAGACGCCGACGGCCAGAGTCAACACGCCGAAAACCGCAGCCACGGGGTCAACATCCCCCACCTCACCAGCGGCAATTACCTGACCAATACCGGCGTCACGCCAATCCCCCCACACCCAAGTGCCCAACAGTCCCCCCAACCCCTGCGCCTGGCCATATAGCATGATGGGGAAATCGGAGTCTGATGCCAGAAAATGGCCGCGCAGACTCCAAGTCTGGTAGCGCATCAGCCACCGCGCGCCCCTTAAGCACGCCCGGCGCGCGGGCGGGGTCCGTAAGGTCACACGAGAAGTTGAGGGCCGAGGCTCAGGGGGAGGTGCCGTTCGAGGTGGCAAGAGTCATGAAGCGGGCGTTGGCTAGCAAGAAGTGACTCCGATCGACCATTCTCGTCAGGTCTGCCATGGCTCGCTTCCCACATCTCGGGGTGCAGTCGAACCCGAGGAAGAAGCACCTTCAACCAAGCTGACCATGAAGCGCCCCCGCGATCACGGCACTGTGAGCGTGACCGACCCGTCCAGCGTCCACTGGGCACTCACCGCCGGACAGTGAGCTCTTTCAGCGTTACCGCTCCAGGGTGAGGACGGCCGCGGCGATTGACGACATTCGATTCGGGCTGCACCGGCTCTGCGGAAGATGTGCCAGGACTTCAGACGGGCCACGCCCCGCTCCACCGGTGCCCGTGCCACCGAGAGTGCGCGGTTGACCGTTTGTTGGGTCGGCGGCAACCCGCGGCCGGGTGGGCGTCTGACGGGTGTCGCCACCCACGGCCCTGCCCCCAGGTAGGCGCGGTCGGCGAGCACCGGGATGCCCTGGCGTTCGCAGATCCGGATGATCCAGTGGGTACGGGCCGCGGTCAGGTCGTCCGTACGGCCAGGCAGGGCGGGCGAGATCCACAGCAGCCGCCCGGCAGGATCGGCCACCACTTGCACGTTCACCCCGTGCCGACGGCGCTTGTGGGAGTAGTCGGCCCGACCGTCGCCGACCCGGTCGCACTCCGCCAGGGTGCCGTCCAGCAGCACGTAGTCGGGGTCGGCTTCACGCAGGGCACGCAGCAAGCCGGGCGCGCGCTCGGCAAGCAGGTCAATGACGGCTGCCGTGTAGGCGTGGGCTGTGCCGACGGCGATACCGAAACCGGCCGCGATCTGCGCAAGGGGTCGTGTCGTCGCAGGTACACCAAGCCGACCAGGGCACGCTGGTGCGGCGGGAGCTTGCAGCGACGGTCACCCTCGCGGGTGACGATGAGCATGGTGACCCACTCGACCAGAGCATGGGGCAGGTCGAGTGCGTCAGGATAGGAAACCAACGAGGCTTCTGCGCCAGCTAGTTGAGCCTTCGAACACCTCCCTCAACGGCACGGGAGCCTCGTGCGTTGCGGACACCGACCCCCTCACCGGGTCACCGACGAAAAGCGCGGGTACTGGGTGACGAAAGGGCCGCGCGCGACCCTAAAGGGCTTGAGCGGCGTGGACAGCTCCTAGCCGGCCGTCCGTACGGCGCAGTCGGAGGTGCGGCCGGCTGCCCGAGATGGTCGGCTGGGCCTGACTCTGCAAACTTGCGCGCAAGGGAGCCCAGCGTGGCAATCGTCGCGATCTTCGACCAACCCGGAATGACCCAGGCCCAGTACGAACAGGTCGCCAACAAGGTGAACCGCGACCGTGGCCTGGTCAAGACGCCCGCGGACTGGCCCGTACCGGGCCTCATCTCGCACACCTCCGCCCCCACTCCCGATGGCTGGTACGTCGCCGACGTCTGGGAGTCCGAGGAGGCGTTCCGCCGGTTCAGTGAAGTCGTCCTGCCGCTTTTGCGGGAGGCCGGTGCTCCGGAGGTGGAGCCGAAGATCTACCCGGTCTTCAACCTGGTGACCCCGTAGTCGTCGGTCTTCTGGTACACGACGAGCTGAGGCATGCCACGCTGAAGAGCTCACTGACAGCTGGCGTGTAGACCATCTGTGATCAGCGGGCGGGCACACCCGGTCGATGGGGAGAAGGCGATAGACGTCTCATGGCTTCCCCTGTGGCCCAATCAGGTAGGTGTGAGCCGACCAACCCGTTGCGGCTGCGGCTGCGTGGCCGGCCTCCGGTTACGTTCGCGGGGCTAAGAGAGGCTGTGATGACTGATCACCCGAACATCACTGTGTTTCAACGGGCCATGGCCGCCTTCACGGCTGGCGACATGGAGGCGCTGGCGGAGGTATTCCACCCCGATGTGGTGTGGCATAACCCCGGCCAGGGCCCACTGGCGGGTGACTTCCGTGGTCGTGAGGCGGCGTTCGCTCTGTTTCAACAGGAATTCCGGATGTCTGGGGGCACGTACCGGCCGCAACTCCACGATGTGCTCGCCAACGACAAACACACGGTCGCCCTGCTCCACGCCATGGCCTCGCGTGAAGGCAAGGAGCTCGACATGGACTACGCGATCGTCTTCCACATCCGAGACGGCAGGATCACTGAGGGCTGGGACCTGTGGTCCGATCAGAAGGCCTATGACGAGTTCTGGTCGTAGCTAGGTAAGTCGTCACTCGACTTCTGTGACGAGTGACGCTCCGTTATGGCTCGATATCGAAGAGAGCGATGGAGGGTGGCAGCGGGGCAAGTACGGATCTGCGAACGCCAGGGCATCCCGGTGCTCGCCGACCGCGCCTACCTGGGGGCAGGGCCGTGGGTGGCGACACCCGTCAGACGCCCACCCGGCCGCGGGTTGCCGCCGACCCAACAAACGGTCAACCGCGCACTCTCGGTGGCACGGGCACCGGTGGAGCGGGGCGTGGCCCGTCTGAAGTCCTGGCACATCTTCCGCAGAGCCGGTGCAGCCCGAATCGAATGTCGTCAATCGCCGCGGCCGTCCTCACCCTGGAGCGGTAACGCTGAAAGAGCTCACTGGGCGGCGGGCAGTTCGGCAATCGCAGCGAGAATGCCGAGGCAGAAGACCAGAGGTCCGGTTGATACGCCCCCGCGAGCGGCGGTGTGCTCAGCAGTCCTTCGGCTGACAGGCTCTCGTGATCGCGCCCCTGCTACTGACGTAGCCGTTCGTATCGATGGTGCGGTGATCCAGCGGTTCCAGCACATGCACGCACACGGTCCGCTCCAGCATGCTCAGCCAAGTGCGACGGTCATACATCGGGCATGTCCCTGCCATTGGCAGCCTGCTGTGGACGGTCACGTAATTCCCCAGCCAGACGTTCGCGTGCCTCCCATGGGGATCCCGGACCCGACTCCGTCGGCACCATCCGTCCATCAGAGCGGCCCTTCCTTGCGGAGAGCTTCGGCTACCCGGCCTACACCTGGATCGACACATCGCGTCCGGCCGCCTTAGCTGTTGCCGAAGATAGGCACTTTCGCCCGCATATGCACCGAAAGGTCTGCTTTGTATGATTCGCCGTTGGTTCACAGCCGTCCTGGGCGCGCTCCTGCTCCTCACACCCGCGTCACTCACTGCGGCCTCGGCCGCCGAGGCCCCCGCCCCTTTGCGGGTCATGACCCGCAACCTCTACCTGGGTGCCGACCTCGCGCCCGTCCTCGCCGCCGGTAACCCACAAGCGCTCGTCGCCGCGGTGACCGCGGTTTACGCGAACGTCCAGGCGACGAACTTCCCCGAGCGCGCCGAGGCACTGGCCGACGAGATCGCCGACAGCGACCCCCACCTCGTGGGCCTCCAGGAAGCCGTCCTGTGGCGCAGCCAGACCCCAGCCGGACCGGGCAGCGCCACCCACGTCGAGTACGACTTCCTGCAGATCCTGCTCGACAAGCTTGCCTCCCGGGGCAAGCACTACGCGGCCGTGGCCACCGTAACCGTCGGCAGCGACTTCGAGGCACCGCGCTCCCTGCCCGGCGGCGGCCTGCAGGACATCCGGCTCACCGACCGCGACGTGCTCCTGGCCCGCACCGACCTGCCCGCGCGCGTCTTCTCCGTGGCCAGCCCTCAGGCGGCCCGGTTCCAGGCCCACGTGCCCATCTGCCGCCCGTTGTTCGGCTGCGTTCCGCCCGGCAACGTCCCCATCCGGGTCGAGCGCGGCTGGGTCGCTGCCGACGCCACCGTGCGCGGCAACACCACCCGGGTGGTCACCACCCATCTGGAGCCCACCTCTCCCACCGTCCAGGAAGCACAGGCCGACGAACTGCTCACCGGCCCGCTGAACACCACACTCCCCACCGTGCTTCTCGGCGACCTCAACTCGGCCGCCGGCGGAGTCGGCGCAACACCGGGGACCGCCACCCAGACCTACAACCACCTCCTGGCCGCCGGCTTCACCGACGCCTGGACCGCGACCCGCCCCGGCAACCCCGGCTTCACCTGTTGCCAGGCCGCCAACCTGATCAACCCCACGTCCAGCCTCACCCAGCGCATCGACTACGTGCTCTTCCGCGGCAACGTCACCGCACTGGCCAGCAACCGGGTGGGCGACACCCAGGCCGACCGCACTCCGTCAGGACTGTGGCCCTCCGACCACGCCGGAGTCAGGAGCGTGCTCCTGCTGCGTTGAACGACACCCGCACAGGAGTAGGGCCCTTCATGAGGGGTTGCCCCATCACGCCCCCGAACGGGCACTCCTTCGCCATGGGGAGCCTCCGCCTGGGGAATTACGTGACGCTCGAGGCCTCGATCGTGGGGAAATCCCTGAACGCTCACACCTGCGTTTTGATGCAACCCTGACCAGAAATCGGATGCGGCCACGATTGGCCCGCCACCGCACGGGCTGGCCCACCACAGACAGCACGAGCCCTTCCCGACCGGGGAAGTGGCTCAGCTGGTAACACACAACACGACATGATCCGGGAACGACTCAGACCCACCCCACCCGGAGTCGATCTGCGAGCCGTCTCCCGGGCCAGCAGCTACCTCGTCCTCACCCAGCCCCGCCAAGGCTTCAAGCACCCGATCGAGCGCCTCGCCCACCTCAGTGCACGTGACCGCTCGGCGCCGACGCAGCGTTCTTGACCGTAAGGGGCAGCAACTTCTTCCCGGTCGGCCCGATTTGGATGTGCGTATCCATCTGCGGACACACCCCACAATCGAAGCACGGCGTCCACCGGCAGTCCTCGACCTCGGTCTCGTCGAGGGCGTCCTGCCAGTCCTCCCAGAGCCAATCCTTGTCGAGGCCGGAGTCGAGGTGGTCCCAGGGGAGGACCTCCTCGTAGGTGCGCTCGCGGGTGGTGTACCAGTCGACGTCCACGCCGAACGGCTCCAGCGCCTTGTCCGCGCAGCTCATCCAGCGGTCGTACGAGAAGTGCTCGCGCCAGCCGTCGAAGCGGCCGCCGTCGTCGTAGACCGCGCGGATGACCGCGCCGATGCGGCGGTCGCCCCGGGACAGGAGGCCCTCGACGATGCCCGGCTTGCCGTCGTGGTAGCGGAAGCCGATCGAGCGGCCGTACTTCTTGTCGCCGCGGATCTTGTCGCGCAGCTTCTCCAGGCGTGCGTCCGTCTCCTCGGCCGACAGCTGCGGGGCCCATTGGAAGGGGGTGTGGGGCTTCGGCACGAAGCCGCCGATCGAGACAGTGCAGCGGATGTCGTTCTGGCCGGAGACCTTGCGGCCCTCGGCGATGACGCTCATCGCCATGTCGGCGATCTGGAGCACGTCGCCGTCCGTCTCCGTCGGCAGGCCGCACATGAAGTACAGCTTCACCTGGCGCCAGCCGTTGCCGTACGCCGTGGAGACGGTCCGGATCAGGTCCTCTTCCGAGACCATCTTGTTGATGACCTTGCGCATGCGCTCGCTGCCGCCCTCGGGGGCGAAGGTCAGGCCCGAACGGCGGCCGTTCCTGGTCAACTCGTTCGCCAGGTCGACGTTGAAGGCGTCCACGCGGGTGGAGGGGAGGGACAGGCCGATCTTGTCCTCCTCGTACCTGTCCGCCAGGCCCTTGGCGATGTCGCCGATCTCGGAGTGGTCCGCCGAGGAGAGGGACAGCAGGCCGACCTCCTCGAAGCCCGTCGCCTTCAGGCCCTTCTCGACCATCTCGCCGATGCCCGTGATGGAACGCTCACGGACCGGGCGGGTGATCATGCCGGCCTGGCAGAAGCGGCAGCCGCGCGTGCAGCCGCGGAAGATCTCCACCGACATGCGCTCGTGGACGGTCTCGGCCAGCGGGACCAGCGGCTGCTTGGGGTAGGGCCACTCGTCGAGGTCCATCACGGTGTGCTTCGACACACGCCACGGGACACCGCTCTTGTTCGGTACGACACGGGCGATACGGCCGTCGGGGAGGTACTCCACGTCGTAGAACGCCGGGATGTACACCGCGCCCGTCTTCGCCAGGCGGAACAGGACCTCCTCGCGGCCGCCCGGCCGGCCCTCCGCCTTCCACTCGCGGATGATCCGCGTCATGTCGAGCACGGCCTGCTCGCCGTCGCCGATGACGGCGGCGTCGATGAAGTCGGCGATCGGCTCGGGGTTGAAGGCCGCGTGGCCGCCGGCCAGGACGATCGGGTCGTCGATGGTCCGGTCCTTGGACTCCAGCGGGATGCCCGCCAGGTCCAGGGCCGCCAGCATGTTGGTGTAGCCGAGCTCGGTGGAGAAGGACAGACCGAACACGTCGAAGGCCTTCACCGGCCGGTGGCTGTCCACCGTGAACTGCGGGACGCCGTGCTCCCGCATCAACGCCTCCAGGTCCGGCCACACGCTGTACGTGCGCTCGGCGAGGACGCGATCCTGCTCGTTCAGCACCTCGTAGAGGATCATGACGCCCTGGTTGGGCAGCCCGACCTCGTACGCGTCCGGGTACATGAGCGCCCAGCGGACGTCGCAGGACTCCCACGGCTTGACCGTGGAGTTGAGTTCTCCGCCGACGTACTGGATCGGCTTCTGCACGTGCGGGAGCAGAGCTTCGAGCTGCGGGAACACGGACTCGGTGACCGCAGCGGCTTCGGCAGGCATCTCGCGAACCTTCGTGAGCTGGACTGAACTGACAGGGATGACCATCTACCCTAACGCGATCGCGACGGCCCCCCGCACGCTCAAATGCTCGTCCCGCTCTTGATCTCCTTCCAGAGCCCCGGAAGCTCGGCCTCGTCCTCGACCGCGCGCCGTTCCTCACGCCCGTACAGCAACCCGTACGTGAACGAGGGCTCCCCCGCGCCATGCGCCTGCCGCGCCAGATCCTGCAACGCCTCCCGGGTCATCACGCTGTCCTGGTGGTCGCCGAGCAGGTTCTGCAGGCTCTTCATCGACTTCACCAGCCCACCGGCGGGGTCGCCCAGCACCGGGACCGCCGACTCCGCCGCGTACCTCGCCCGCTTGGCCTTCTTGCGCGCCTCGTGCAGCGAGAGGTCCCGGTCGTGCCCGCGTTCCGTGTCCAGCCCCTGCTCGACCAGCACGGACACCTTCGAGAAGTCCTTGCGTACGGCCTTCCCGATCACCTTCTCCGGCTTGCCGCCGGCCGCCTCCAGCAGGGGCGGGTCGGCGACCAGGGCGTCGAGGGTTTCCAGCAGCTGGAGATACCTCTTGCCGTCGAGCACAGCGAGCAGTCGCCGTCGCGATCCCCCGCTGCGGGCCTTCGACCAGGTACGCAGCCGGGTGCGGACGGGCCCGGACATCAGGGTCCGCGGCAGCTCGCCGAGGGCGGCCGTCAGCCGCTCGGTCAGCACCTCCTGGTCCCGGTCGACGCCCAGCTCCCCGGCCAGCCACTTCAGCTCCTCGCCGATCGGGTCGGTCACCGCACGGTCGAGGACCTTGCCGTACGTCTTGAAGGCGCTGCGCATCCGGCGCGTGGCGACCCGCATCTTGT
Source organism: Streptomyces sp. NBC_01092 (assembly GCF_045039535.1). Taxonomy (NCBI): domain Bacteria; kingdom Bacillati; phylum Actinomycetota; class Actinomycetes; order Kitasatosporales; family Streptomycetaceae; genus Streptomyces; species Streptomyces sp. NBC_01092. The sequence goes on from NZ_CP108659.1 coordinate 3,808,440, forward strand.
GCACCGAGTCGTACACGTCCCGCCGCACGGCCGGGTCGAGCTCGACGATGGCGTCCCGCTGGGCGCGGATATAGACGAGGACGTGATCGCCGGCGGTCACCGGCTCCTCGGCCGCCGGGGCCTTCTTGCCCCGCTTCTTCTTCGGGGCCGTCTCCTCCAGCGCCCTCTGCAGCTTCGACGCGGACGACGACGGCCGCACTCCCGCCTTCTTCAACCGCTTCTCGACCTTGTTCAGGAACGCCGGATCGATGCCGTCGGCCAGCTCGACCTCGATCTCGGTCCACTGAACGGTGCCACCGTCCCCACTCAGGCGCTCGGCCTGTACGGCATCCACGCCGACCTCGGCCAGCAGCCGCCCGTCGGCGTCCATGAGCTCACGCACATCGCGGTCGGAGCGCAGCCGGACCACGGGCACCAGCTCGGCGTCCCGCACCCGGGAACGCACGAGCCCCGCGAACGAACGGGGCAAGCTGTCCGCCAGCGGGGCCTGGATCTCGTCCCGCACCCCCTGGGCGACGGGGAACTTCAGATGCCAGCCCGCGTCCGACCCGCCCGTTCTGCGGCGCAGGGTGATCGACGCCGCGGCGAGGCGCTCGTCCGGGGTGTCGTAGTAGGTGGCGTCCAGATGCGCGACACCTTTGTCGACGACGGCAGCCACGCCGGCGACGCCGGTCAGATCGGGCAGGCCGCTGTCGTCGGACTCATACTTCCGCTCGATTTCGCGCTTCGTGTCCGCCATGACCCGAATCTAATCGGAGTCACGACGAGATGACAGGGCTTACCAGCCATGAACCGCAGGCAAACGGGGGGTGAAGACCGAGAGGTCGACCGAATCACTCAATGCCACGGGCGGCACGGTGACCCCGTGCCGCCCGGTAACACCTGTCTCACCTGTCTCAGCCGACTGCGGCTGTCACGCCGACATCGGACGTTGGACCCTGATCGACTGCAACAACCCCACGGCCACCCACACCGAGAACATCGACGATCCTCCATAGGAGACGAACGGCAACGGCAGTCCCGTCACCGGCATGATCCCCAGGGTCATCCCGATGTTCTCGAAGGCCTGGAAGGCGAACCACGCCACGATCCCGGCCGCGACGATCGTCCCGTACAGCTCGGTCGTCTCCCGAGCGATACGGCTGGCCCGCCACAGGATCACGCCGAGGAGGACGATGATCAGCCCACCGCCGAGGAAGCCCAGCTCCTCCCCCGCCACGGTGAAGACGAAGTCGGTCTGCTGCTCCGGCACGAACTGGCCGGTGGTCTGCGAGCCGTGGAACAGCCCCGAGCCCGTGAGCCCGCCGGAGCCGATCGCGATGCGTGCCTGGTTGGTGTTGTAGCCGACGCCCGCCGGGTCGAGATCGGGGTTGGCGAAGGCGGCGAAGCGGGCGATCTGGTAGTCGTCCAGGACGCCCAGCTGCCAGACCGCGATCGCGCCCATGGTGCCCGTCCCGATCAGTCCGAAGACCCAGCGGTTGGAAGCACCGGACGCGAGCAGCACGCCCAGCACGATCACCACCATGACCATGACCGAGCCGAGGTCGGGCATCAGCATGACGATCAGCATCGGCACGGCGGCCAGGCCCAGCGCCTGCACCACTGTGCGGTGGTCCGGGTACTGCTTGTCCCCCGCGTCCACTCGCGTCGCCAGCAGCATCGCCATGCCCAGGATGATCGTGACCTTCACGAACTCCGAGGGCTGCAGCGAGAAGCCGCCGGGGAGCTTGATCCAGGAGTGGGCGCCGTTGATGGTGGAGCCCAGCGGGGTGAGCACCAGCAGGATCAGGAACACCGACAGGCCGTACAGGATCGGCACCGCCGTGCGCAGGGCGCGGTGGCCCAGCCACACGGTCCCTATCATCAGCGCGAGCCCGATCCCGGTGTTCAGGACGTGCCGGATCAGGAAGTAGTACTGGTCGCCCTGGTTGAGCTCGGTGCGGTTGCGGGTCGCCGAGAAGACCAGGAGCGCACCCATCAGCGACAGGGCGATCGCCGACAGCAGTATCGGCCAGTCGAGCCGGCGGGCGAGCGAGTCACGGGCCAACAGACGGGTCCAGCCCGCCCGTTCCGGCCCGTACCCGGAGACCTGGAAACTGTTGCCGGTCATGTGAGCATCCTCCGGCTTCCCCGCCTACGGCCCCCGCGTCGCCGGCGCCGGGTGTCCCGGTTCTCGGCCGTCGGCGTCGCCGCCGTCCCGGCGAGCTGCGGCTCGTCGGTGTCGTCCTCGCCCCCCTGGCTGGCCCGCTGCTCCTTCGCCGGGTCCTTCGAGACCTTCGGCGAGGTCAAGGTGCCGTCCGTGCGGACCTTCGGCAGGTTCTTCTGCGGCGTGGGCAGCAGCGCGTTCTTCTTGTTGATCGTGCCGTCGTCGGAGACGCCGTACAGCGCGTCGTAGATGTTGCGCACGGCCGGACCCGAGGCACCGGAACCCGTACCACCCTGGGAGATCGTCATGACGACCGCGTAGTCCTTGGTGTACGTCGTGAACCACGAGGTGGTCTGCTTGCCGTAGACCTCCGCGGTACCGGTCTTGGCGTGCATCGGGATCTTGTCCTGCGGCCAGCCGACGTCCGCGAAACGCCAGGCGGCGGTACCTCGGGTTGCCACGCCCTCAAGGGCTTCGTCCATCTCGGCCAGCGTCTTGCGGCTTATCGGCAGCTTGCCGTGCGACTGGGGCTTGATCTCCTCGACCGCCTTGCCGTCGGCGCTGACGATGGCCTTGCCGACGGTGGGGTCGTAGAGGGTGCCGCCGTTGGAGATCGCCGCGTAGATGGTGGCCATCTGGATCGGGGTGACGAGCGTGTCGCCCTGTCCGATGGAGTAGTTGACGGAGTCACCGGCGCGCATCCGGTTGCCTTCGAGGCAGTTCTCGTAGGCGATCACCTCCGCGTACGAGCCGCCCTTCTTGCCGTACTTGCACCAGGCGTCCTTGTTGGCCTTCCAGTAGTCCTGCTTCCACTGGCGGTCGGGGATGCGGCCGGTGACCTCGTTGGGCAGGTCGATGCCGGTCTCCGCACCCAGGCCGAACTGGTGGGCCGTCTTGTAGAACCAGTCGTTGGCGTTCTTCTTCGGCTTGGTGCCGCCGTCCCGCTTCCACTCCTCGTGGGAGAGCCGGTAGAAGACGGTGTCGCAGGAGACCTCAAGGGCGCGCCCCAGGCTGATCGGGCCGTATCCCTTGGACTCGAAGTTCTTGAAGACCTGGCCGCCGATCGAGTACGAGCTGGAGCATTGGTAGGGGCCGTCGAAGGAGTAGCCGGCGTTGACCGCGGCGGCCGTCGGGACCACCTTGAAGACCGAGCCGGGCGCCGACTGGCCCTGGATCGCCCGGTTGAGCAGCGGGTAGTTGGAGGCCTTGCCCGTCAGCGTCTTGTAGTCCTTGGCGGAGATGCCGCCGACCCAGGCGTTCGGGTCATAGGTCGGGTTGGACGCCATGGCGACGATGCGGCCGGTCTTGGCCTCCATCACGACGACCGCGCCCGAGTCGGCCTTGTACGGCTCGTTCGTGTTGCGGTCCCACTCCTGGCGGGCCTTCTTCATCGCGTCGTTCAGCTCGTACTCGGCGACCCGCTGCACTCGGGCGTCGATGCTGGTGACGAGGTTGGAGCCGGGCTGCGCGGCGTCGGCCTGGGCCTGGCCGATGACCCGGCCGAGGTTGTCGACCTCGTAGCGGGTGACGCCGGCCTTGCCGCGCAGCTCCTTGTCGTACTGGCGCTCCAGGCCCGAGCGGCCGACCTGGTCGGAACGCAGGTAGGGCGAGTCGGTGTCCTGGGCCTTCTGGAGCTCCTCGTCGGTGACCGGCGAGAGATAACCGAGGACCTGGGCGGTGTTGGACTTGCCCGGGCCCGCGTAGCGGCGCACGGCCTGGGGCTCGGCGGTGATGCCGGGGAAGTCCTCGGCACGCTCACGGATCTGGAGGGCCTGCTTGGCGGTGGCCTCGTCGGTGATGGGGATGGGCTGGTACGGCGAGCCGTTCCAGCAGGGCTGCGGCGTTTCGGCGTCGCACAGCCGGACCTTCTCCATGACGTCCTTGGGCTTCATGCCCAGCACGCCGGCCAGCTTGGCCAGGACGGCCTTGCCGTCGTCCGGCATCTTCAGCAGGTCGGTGCGGGAGGCGGAGACCACCAGCCGTGTCTCGTTGTCGGCAAGCGGCACTCCGCGTGCGTCCAGGATCGAGCCGCGCACGGCGGGCTGTACGACCTGCTGGACATGATTGCCGGACGCCTCCTTGGCGTAGGCGTCGCCCTCGCGGATCTGGAGGTACCAAAGGCGCCCGCCGAGGGTGCCGAGGAGGGAGAGGACGAGGATCTGGATGACGACGAGCCGGATCTGGACGCGTGGCGTCCGGCCGGTCTCGGGAATGTTGGTCACGGCTGCCTCCCCCTCTCGGTGCGATGGCCGGCCCGAGTACCGGTGCGACTACGACTGTGTGTGTACGACTGTGTGCGTACGAGTGATGAACGACCGGCCCGCGAGGCTCGGTTCCCCCCGGACTCACCCGTCCGGGTGAACTCCCCTGTTCTCACAGTCGCTTGACCCCCTTGATGCGCCCGGCGCGTGCCGTTCGCGCCTTGACCGCCTTCCCCTTCAGGCCGCCGAACCCGCCGCGCTGGCCGCCGATGCGCAGGCCGGTGCCGCCGGAGAGCCAGCCGGAGGAGATGTCGGCCTTCTTGGCCTGGGAGTTGCTGTCGGCGAGCGGGTCGTTCTCCGCGCGCCGGGCCAGCGCCATGATCCCGGGGACGACGAACGGCGCGAGCAGCAGGTCGTACAGCGCGGCCGTGAACAGCAGGCTGCCGAGGCCGACATGGCGGGCCGCGGTGTCCCCGACGAGGGCGCCGACGCCCGCGTACAGCAGGGTCGTGCCGATCGCGGCGACGAACACGACGACCATCGGTCCGGTGGCCGATTTGAGCCGGCCGTTGTCCGGCTTGATGAGCCCTGCGAGGTAGCCGATGACGCAGAGCACCAGCGCATAGCGGCCGGCGGCGTGGTCGGCGGGCGGGGCGAGGTCGGCCAGCAGTCCGGCGCCGAAGCCGACGAGGGCGCCGCCGACATGGCCGTAGACCATGGCGAGGCCCAGGACGGTGAGCAGCAGCAGATCGGGGACGGCGCCCGGCAGATGCAGCCGGGACAGGACGCTGACCTGGAGCACCAGGGCGACGACGACCAGAGCGGAGGAGAGCAGGATTCGGTTGACGCGCATCGGGCTTCAGCTCCTACTGCTCTTGCTCGTACTGGTTCTGTGCGTCGCCCGGAGGCTGATACTGGCCGTCGAACCGGGGCTCGTACTGACCGTCGGCCAGCGGCTGGTCCTGCCCGTCCGCCTGCGGCTGCTCCTGCCCGTCCTCCGGCACCTCGGCGCCCGGTGTGACGGTGACCGTCACGGTCGGCCTGGGGGTCGGCCGAGGCTTGGCGGGGAGCACCGTGTCGCGCGGGTCCTTGGCGGGGGCCTGGACGACGACGCCGACGACGTCGAGCTTGGAGAAGCCGACGTACGGCGTGACGTAGAGGGTGCGGGTCAGGTCGCCGCCGGAGGGGTCGACGCGGGAGACGACGCCGACGGGGACGCCGGGCACGAAGGGCTTGTCGGCCTGCGAGCCGAAGGTGACGAGCCGGTCGCCCTTCTTCACCTCGGCCTTGCCGTTGAGGAGTTCGACGCGCAGCGGGCGGTCGCCCTGGCCGGAGGCGAAGCCGAGCTCGTCGGTGGACTCCATGCGCGTGCCGACGGTGAAGTCGGGGTCGTTGGCGAGGAGCACGGTCGCGGTGTTCGGGCCGACGGTGGTGACGCGTCCGACCAGCCCGTCGCCGTTCAGGACGGTCATGTCGCGCTGGATGCCGTCGTTCGCGCCGACGTCGATGGTGATGGTCCAGGAGAACCCCTGGGCCGCTCCTATCGCGATGACCTCGGCGCCCTTGATGCCGTACTGGCCCTTGCCCGCGATCTTCAGCATCTTGTCCAGCTGGTTCAGCCGGCTGCGGTCCCGGTCGTCGCTGCCGAGTTTCGCCTTGAGGGCGGCGTTCTCCTGCTCCAGCTGGGCGAGCCGGTCGTGGCGCTCGCCGGAGTCACGGATCGCGGCGACCGCGTTGCCGACCGGGTTCACCGCGGCCGACACGCCGTTCTCGATCGGGCCGAAGACCGTGGCAGCGGCCTGGCGGGCACCGTCGACCGGCGAATCCTCACCGCCGCGGATGTCCACCGTGATCAACGCGAACGCGATGGCGATCAGCAGCACCAGGAGCAGCCGGCTCTCTCGTGTGTCCCTCACGTGCGGCGGCCGTGCCCTTCCTCATAGGAATTCGGGAAACCCCCGGTCAACCCGATGGGTTCTGTATACGGAGTTGGTACGCGGAGTTGTATGAGAAGTTTCGAGGCTCTTCGGGGATCTTATGCCTCTATATCAACGATCCGCCGTACGAGAGGAGATCATCCCGTACGGCGGAACCGAAGAGTTACGTCATCTGCGCGGCTGGGCGTCCAGCACCTGCTGCAACGCCTCGAACTCCTCGACGCACTTGCCGGAACCGAGCGCCACGCTGTCCAGCGGGTCCTCGGCGATGTGGATCGGCATACCGGTCTCGCGGCGCAGGCGCTCGTCGAGGCCGCGCAGCAGGGCGCCACCGCCGGTCAGAACGATTCCTCGGTCCATGATGTCGCCGGACAGCTCCGGCGGACACTTGTCGAGGGTCGTCTTCACCGCGTCCACGATGGCGTTGACCGGCTCCTCGATGGCCTTGCGCACCTCGGCGGCGGAGATGACGACGGTCTTCGGCAGGCCGGAGACGAGATCCCGGCCGCGGATTTCGGTGTGTTCGTCAGCATCGAGGTCGTACGCCGAACCGATCGTGATCTTGATCTGCTCGGCCGTCCGCTCACCCAGCAGGAGCGAGTACTCCTTCTTGATGTGCTGGATGATCGCGTTGTCCAGCTCGTCGCCCGCGACGCGGATGGACTGGGCGGTGACGATGCCGCCGAGGGAGATGACCGCGACCTCCGTGGTGCCGCCGCCGATGTCGACCACCATGTTGCCCGTGGCCTCGTGGACCGGCAGGCCGGAGCCGATGGCCGCGGCCATGGGCTCCTCGATGATGTGCACCTGGCGGGCGCCGGCCTGGGACGACGCCTCGATGACGGCGCGGCGCTCGACGCCGGTGATGCCGGAGGGCACACAGACGACGACCCGCGGACGAGCCAGATACCGGCGCTTGTGGATCTTCAGAATGAAGTAGCGGAGCATCCGCTCGGTGATCTCGAAGTCGGCGATCACGCCGTCCTTCAGCGGACGTACGGCAACGATGTTGCCGGGCGTGCGCCCGATCATCTTCTTCGCCTCGGCGCCGACCGCGAGGATGCCACCGGTGTTGGTGTTGATCGCGACCACGGACGGCTCGTTGAGTACGATCCCGCGACCCCTGACGTACACCAGCGTGTTGGCGGTCCCGAGGTCGACAGCCATGTCACGGCCGATGAACGACATTGAGTTCCCCATCAGGATTCGTCTGGCCTTCCTGGGAGCATTTGACGGCTTTTCAGGACGGCGAAGTTGGTGCTGTGATGTGAAGGCTTCCATCGTAGACGCGCCTGCACGAACACTGCGGGAGGGTCTTCGCCATTGTCAGCAGATGGCGAGTCGCCTCGCTTGTGGAGACGGGCCATCGGGGGCACTCGTTCCCTCGATCGCCGCGCATATGCATTTGGTATGCACTCAGGTGCCGAGATTCAATCTCCGCACCCTCTCCGTTCAACTACGAAGGGGTTACGCACGCCCCGGAAAGAAGATCTTCACCTCGCGCTCGGCGGACTCCTCGGAGTCGGAGGCGTGGATGAGGTTCTCGCGGACGATCACACCGAAGTCGCCGCGAATGGAGCCCGGCGCGGCGGCGATCGGGTCGGTCGGACCGGCGAGGGCACGCAGCCCCTCGATGACCCGCTCGCCCTCGACGATCAGGGCGACGACCGGGCCGGAGGCCATGAACTCCACCAGCGGCTCGTAGAAGGGCTTGCCCTTGTGCTCGCCGTAGTGCTGCTCCAGGGTCTCCTGGTCCAGCGTGCGCAGCTCCAGCGCGGTGATCTGCCAGCCGGCCTTGCGCTCGATACGGCTGATGATCTCGCCGGTCAGGCCGCGGCGGACTGCGTCGGGCTTGAGCAGGACGAGGGTGCGCTGAGTCACGGGAGGGCTCCTTCTTACTGCTGGTGTGCGGTGGGATGAGGCTACAGGGCGTGTCTGGGCACCCGTTACGCAGCGTCAGGTGTGGAGGAGTCGGCCTGCGCGGCGAATCTCGCCTTCGCCTCGTCGACCTTCTTGCCGTAGTGCACCGAAGCCCACCAAAGTGCCGCGAAGATCGCGCCCAGGAAGAACATCGTGGGAACAATGAAGCCGGACGCGATGAGGGCGATCTGCAGGGCCCAGCCGAGGGCGACGCCGCCGGGGCGGGTCACCAGGCCGCACAGCAGCAGGCACAGGAACATCGCGATCCCGCTGACCGTCCACACCGTCGACATGGCCAGGTCGGGATCCTTCATCGCGACCAGACCGGCGAAGCCGATGACGAAGAACTCGCCGATCAGGGTCGAGGAACAGAGCGTACGCATCTTTCGGACTCAGCCCTTCCCCAGCAGCAGCCGGGCTTCGCCGACCGTGATGACGGACCCGGTGACCAGCACACCGCCGCCCGCGAACTCGCCCTCTTCCTCGGCCAGCGTGATCGCGGCCTCCAGGGCGTCCGGCAGCCGCGGCTCGACCTGGACGCGCTCGTCGCCGAACACCTCGACGGCGATGGCGGCCAGTTCGTCGGCGTCCATGGCGCGGTGGGAGGAGTTCTGCGTGACGACGACCTCGGCGAAGATCGGCTCGAAGGCCTCCAGCAGCTCGCGCACGTTCTTGTCGCCGCTCGCGCCCACGACCCCGATCAGGCGGCTGAAGTCGAAGGCCTCCTGAATCGCCTCGGCGGTCGCCCGCGCGCCCGCCGGGTTGTGGGCGGCATCCAGCACGACGGTCGGAGAACGCCGTACGACCTCCATACGGCCCGGCGAGGCGACGGCCGCGAACGCCTTGCGGACCGTGTCGATCTCCAGCGACTCTGGGCGCGCGGCGCCGACGCCGAAGAACGCCTCCACGGCGGCGAGGGCGACGGCGGCGTTGTGCGCCTGGTGCGCGCCGTGCAGCGGCAGGTACACCTCGGGGTACTCACCGCCCAGTCCGCGCAGGGTGGCGAGCTGCCCGCCGACCGCGACCTGGCGCGAGACGACCCCGAACTCCAGGCCCTCGCGGGCGACGGTGGCGTCGACCTCCACGGCCTTCTTCAGCAGCACCTGCGCGGCGTCCACCGGCTGCTGGGCCATGATCACGGTGGCGTCCTGCTTGATGATGCCGGCCTTCTCGACGGCGATCTCACCCGGAGTGGACCCCAGCCGGTCGGTGTGGTCGAGGTCTATGGGCGTCACGACGGCGACATCACCGTCGATGACGTTGGTGGCGTCCCAGGAGCCGCCCATGCCCACTTCCACGACGGCGACATCGACGGGCGCGTCCGCGAAAGCGGCGTACGCCATGCCCGTGAGCACCTCGAAGAAGGACAGGCGGTACTCCTGCGAGGAGTCGACCATCTCGATGTACGGCTTGATGTCGTTGTACGTCTCGATGAAGCGCTCGGCGGAGATCGATGCGCCGTCGAGGCTGATCCGCTCGGTGATCGACTGGACGTGCGGCGAGGTGTAGCGGCCGGTGCGCAGCTCGAAGGCGCCGAGGAGGGCCTCGATCATGCGGGCCGTCGACGTCTTGCCGTTGGTGCCGGTGATGTGGATCGAGGGGTACGACCGCTGCGGCTCACCGAGCACGTCCATGAGCGCGGCGATGCGGGTGACCGAGGGCTCCAGCTTGGTCTCGCCCCAGCGGGTCGCCAGGTCTGCCTCGACCTCGCGCAGGGCCTTGTCGACCTCGGGGTCCTCGGGGCGCGCGGGCACGTCTGCCTCCGGCCCGCCGCCCTGGGTGCGCAGGGTTCGGCTGCCGGCCTCGATGACGGCGAGGTCCGGGTCCCGGTCGGTCTCGGCCGCGATGATCTCTTCGAAGGGGTCGAGGGGGTCGGGCTCGTTCTGGTCGCTCACGGGGTCAGTCTACGGAGGGCTACTGACAGTGCGCCCATGGAGTGGGGTGTCCTGGGTTGTCGGGCGGCTGCTGGTCCGTTGTCGCTGGTCGCGCCCACGCGGCGGAGCCGCATATCGATCGGGCCCCGCGCCCCTGACGTACGCGCAGGCCCCCGGCGCCTGACAGCACCGGGGGCCTCATGGCCGTAGAACCACCTACGCCTGCGGCAGGCGCTCCAGCTGTGTCGCAATCCGCGCGATGTCCTCGTCCGCCTTCGCGAGGCGGCCGCGGATCTTCTCCACGACGTTGTCCGGGGCCTTCGCCAGGAAGGCCTCGTTGCCGAGCTTGGCGTTGGCCTGGGCCTTCTCCTTCTCGGCAGCCGCCAGGTCCTTCGCGAGGCGCTTGCGCTCCGCCGCCACGTCGATCGTGCCGGACAGGTCCAGCGCGACCGTGGCGCCCGCGACCGGGAGGGTCGCCGTCGCCGAGAAGCCCTCGCCCTCCGGCTGGAGGCGGAGCAGCTGGCGGATGGCGGCCTCGTGGGGCGCCAGCGCCGTGCCGTCCAGGGTCAGCCGGGCCGGGACACGCTGACCCGGCTGCAGGCCCTGGTCGGCGCGGAAGCGGCGGACCTCGGTGATGACCGACTGGAGCGACTCGATCTCCCGCTCGGCGCCCTGGTCACGGAAGCCGCTGTCGCTCGGCCACTGGGCGATCACGATCGACTCGCCGCCGGTGAGGGTGGTCCACAGGGTCTCCGTGACGAACGGGACCACCGGGTGCAGCAGCTTCAGGGTGACGTCGAGGACCTCGCCGAGGACGCGCTTGGAGACCTCGGCCGGCTCGCCGCCCGCCTGGAACGTCGTCTTGGACAGCTCGACGTACCAGTCGAAGACCTCGTCCCAGGCGAAGTGGAAGAGGGCGTCGGACAGCTTGGCGAACTGGAAGTCCTCGTAGAACGCGTCGACTTCGGCGACGACCGAGTTCAGGCGGGACAGGATCCAGCGGTCGGTCGAGGACATCGCCGACGGGTCGGGCAGCGGACCGTCCACCGTCGCGCCGTTCATCAGCGCGAAGCGGGTCGCGTTCCAGATCTTGTTGGCGAAGTTGCGGGAGCCCTGGACCCAGTCCTCGCCGATCGGGACGTCGACGCCGGGGTTGGCGCCGCGCGCGAGGGTGAACCGGAGCGCGTCGGAACCGTACTTGTCCATCCAGTCCAGCGGGTTGACCGCGTTGCCGAAGGACTTCGACATCTTCTTGCCGAACTGGTCGCGGACCATGCCGTGCAGGGCGATGGTGTGGAACGGCGGGGTGCCGTCCATCGCGTACAGGCCGAACATCATCATCCGGGCGACCCAGAAGAAGAGGATGTCGTAGCCGGTGACCAGGACGGAGTTCGGGTAGAACTTCGCGAGCGACTCGGTCTGTTCGGGCCAGCCGAGGGTCGAGAAGGGCCACAGACCGGAGGAGAACCAGGTGTCGAGGACGTCGGTGTCCTGGTGCCAGCCTTCGCCGGTGGGCGGCTCCTCGTCCGGTCCCACGCAGACGACTTCGCCGTTCGGGCCGTACCAGACCGGGATCCGGTGACCCCACCACAACTGCCGCGAGATGCACCAGTCGTGGAGGTTGTCGACCCAGTCGAAGTACCGCTTCTCCATCTCCTGCGGGTGGATCTTGACGCGGCCGTCGCGGACCGCGTCACCGGCGGCCTTGGCGAGCGGGCCGACCTTGACCCACCACTGCATGGACAGGCGCGGCTCGATGGTGGTCTTGCAGCGCGAGCAGTGGCCGACGGAGTGGACGTACGGCCGCTTCTCGGCGACGATCCGGCCCTCGGCGCGCAGCGCGGCGACGATGGCGGAGCGGGCCTCCAGGCGGTCCAGGCCCTGGAAGGGGCCGTGGGCGGTGATGCCCGCATGCTCGTCCATGATCGTGATGGCCGGCAGGTTGTGCCGCTGGCCGATCTCGAAGTCGTTCGGGTCGTGGGCCGGGGTGACCTTGACGGCGCCGGTGCCGAACTCGGGGTCGACGTGGGTGTCGGCGACGACCGGGATCGAGCGCTCGGTCAGCGGCAGCTTGATGAGCTTGCCGACCAGGTGCTTGTAGCGCTCGTCGTCCGGGTGGACGGCGACGGCGGTGTCACCGAGCATCGTCTCGGCACGGGTGGTGGCGACGACGATGGTCTCGTCCCCGTCGCCGTACTTCATGGAGACGAGCTCGCCGTCGTCGTCCTGGTACTCGACCTCGATGTCCGAAATGGCGGTCAGACAGCGGGGGCACCAGTTGATGATGCGCTCGGCGCGGTAGATGAGCTCGTCGTCGTAGAGCCGCTTGAAGATGGTCTGGACGGCCTGGGACAGGCCCTCGTCCATGGTGAAGCGCTCACGGGACCAGGCGACAGCGTCACCGAGGCGGCGCATCTGCCCGGAGATCTGCCCGCCGGACTCGCCCTTCCACTGCCAGACGCGCTCGACGAACGCCTCACGCCCGAGGTCGTGCCGGGACTTGCCTTCCTTCCCCAGCTCACGCTCGACGACGTTCTGCGTGGCGATGCCGGCGTGGTCCATGCCGGGCTGCCACAGCGTCTCGAACCCCTGCATGCGCTTACGACGCGTCAGCGCGTCGATGAGGGTGTGCTCGAAGGCGTGCCCGAGGTGCAGGCTGCCCGTGACGTTCGGCGGCGGGATGACGACGGTGTACGGCGGCTTGTCGCTCTTCGCGTCCGCCTCGAAGTACCCACGCTCTACCCAGCGCTCATACAGCGGCCCCTCTACATCGGCCGGCGCGTACTGGGTCGGCAGTTCGGTGTCGGGCGCTGGTGGCTGCTGCTGAGCGTTCTCGGTCACGCGCCCAGTTTAGAGGTGTCGCGGGCGTGTCCCGAAACGCGTTTGTTCTGTAACGGTGGGCACCCCGATGCCATGCGTTGCCTGTGTCTGCGCCAGGATGTCAGGAACACATAAGCATCTGGAGGGGAACCCAGAAATGAGCTACAACCAGCCGGGCCCGTACGGCGGGCAGCCCCAGCAGCCCGGTCCGTACGGCGGGCAGCCTCAGCAGCCCGGTCCCTACGGCCAGCAGCCGCAGGCGCCCCAGCCCGGCTACGGCTACCCCCAGCAGGCTCCCCCGGCCCAGCCCGGGTACGGCTACCCGCAGCAGCCCCCGCAGGGCGCCCCGCCCCAGCAGCCGTACGGCCAGCAGCAGCCCGGCTACCCCCAGCAGCAGCCGTACGGCCAGGCACCGTACGGGATGCCGCAGCCGCCGGCGCCGAGTGGCGGCGGCAAGAAGACCGGCCTGATCATCGGCGCGGTGGCGGTCGTGGTCGCGATCGGCGTCGGCGCGTACTTCGTGCTCGGCGGCAGCCGCGGCGGCGGCGCGGGCAACCTCGAGGACGACGGGGCGCACAAGCTGGCCACGCCGGAGAAGCTGCTCAGCGAGTACACGCGCGCCAGCAAGGTCGGCGAGTCCATCGGCGGTTCCAACGACACCGCCAAGGACCTGGAGAAGAGCGGCGTCAAGAACGGCGAGAGCGTCGTCGGCGTCTACTCGACGGCGGACCTGAGCGGTTACGACCCCAGCGACCCGAGCACCACGCCGGATCTCTCCGAGCTCGCGACGGCCAAGGGCATCACGTACTTCGGCGCCTACGGCGAGGTCGCCGACCCCGAGGCGGCGCTGGACAAGTTCTTCACCGACTTCAAGAAGTCCTCCTCCAGCAGCTCCTCCGGGGCGGGCAAGACCGAGCTGGTCGGCGAGGCCGAGTCCGTCGACCTCGACGGCGCGGTCATGAAGTGCCAGGCCGCCAAGGGCACCGACCCGGCCACCAAGAAGGAGAAGACGGACTGGTTCTGCGCGTGGGCGGACTACAGCACCATCGCGATGGTGTCGCCGGGTGACACCACCAAGGGCATCGCCAAGGATGTCGCCGTGGACATCACCACGAAGGTCCGGGCGGAGATCCGCGTCAAGGCCTGACGCCCGAAGCGTCAACTGCGAAGGGGCCCCGGTCGGTTGACCGGGGCCCCTTCGCGTGTTCGTGGTCGCGGCTACGCCGACTTCTGCTCCCCCGGACCGCGGCGTGCGTCGCGCGGGATCAGCGTCGGGTTCACGTTCGAGTGGACGACGTCCGCCGTGATGACGACGCGGGCCACGTCCTTGCGGGACGGGATCTCGTACATCACGCCCTGGAGGACTTCCTCCATGATGGCGCGCAGGCCGCGGGCGCCGGTCTGGCGAAGGATGGCCTGGTCGGCGATGGCCTCCAGGGCCTCGCGCTCGAAGTCCAGCTCCACGCCGTCGAGTTCGAAGAGGCGCTGGTACTGCTTCACCAGCGCGTTGCGCGGCTCCACCAGGATCTGGAGCAGGGCCTCGCGGTCCAGGTTGTGGACCGAGGTGATGACGGGGAGGCGGCCGATGAACTCGGGGATCATGCCGAACTTGACCAGGTCCTCGGGCATGACGTCCTCGAACTGGTCCTTGGCCTCCAGCTCGCGCTTGGAGCGGATCGTCGCGCCGAAGCCGATGCCCTTGGCGCCGGCCCGGGACTCGATGAGCTTCTCCAGGCCCGCGAACGCGCCGCCCACGATGAACAGGACGTTCGTCGTGTCGATCTGGATGAACTCCTGGTGCGGGTGCTTGCGGCCGCCCTGCGGAGGGACCGAGGCCGTCGTGCCTTCCAGGATCTTCAGCAGGGCCTGCTGGACGCCCTCGCCGCTGACGTCTCGCGTGATCGACGGATTTTCACTCTTCCGCGCGACCTTGTCGATCTCGTCGATGTAGATGATCCCGGTCTCGGCCTTCTTGACGTCGTAGTCGGCCGCCTGGATCAGCTTCAGCAGGATGTTCTCGACGTCCTCGCCGACGTACCCGGCTTCCGTCAGCGCGGTCGCGTCGGCGATGGCGAACGGGACGTTCAGCATGCGCGCCAGCGTCTGCGCGAGCAGCGTCTTGCCGGAGCCCGTGGGGCCCAGCAGGAGGATGTTGGACTTCGCCAACTCGATCGCGTCGTCGCGGCCTTGGGCGCCGCCGTTCTCGCCGGCCTGGACGCGCTTGTAGTGGTTGTAGACGGCGACGGAGAGCGCCTTCTTGGCCGCTTCCTGGCCGACCACATAGCCCTCGAGGAACTCGTAGATCTCGCGGGGCTTGGGGAGTTCCTCCCAGCGCACCTCGCTGGTCTCAGCGAGCTCTTCCTCGATGATCTCGTTGCAGAGATCGATGCACTCGTCGCAGATGTACACACCAGGGCCTGCGATGAGCTTCTTGACCTGCTTCTGGCTCTTGCCGCAGAACGAGCACTTGAGCAGATCGCCGCCGTCACCGATGCGTGCCACGGTGTGCTTCCCCTTCGCCTGGGAGACGCCTGGACGTTTTCGAATCCAGCGGCTCCTGGTGCTGCCTTATGTCGACGGTACCTTGCCTGGCCCCCCGTTCGGGCCCCCCTTGGCGCGGTTCACTTTGACGTGCACCGTCCCAAACCGTGCCAAGGGGCAGCAGACAATACCGGTCCGCGTCAGCGAACGTCGGCGTTGTTCATCTTCCGGGTGGAGATGATCTGGTCGATCAGCCCGTACGCCAGCGCGTCCTCGGCCGTCAGGATCTTGTCGCGCTCGATGTCCTCGCGGATCTTCTCGATCGGCGTGGTGGAGTGCTTGGCCAGCATCTCCTCCAGCTGCGCACGCATCCGGAGGATCTCGTTGGCGGCGATCTCCAGGTCGGAGACCTGGCCGCGGCCGGTCTCGCTGTACGGCTGGTGGATCAGCACGCGCGCGTTCGGCAGCGCCATGCGCTTGCCCGGCGTGCCGGCGGCCAGCAGGATCGCGGCGGCGGAGGCCGCCTGGCCCATGCAGACCGTCTGGATGTCCGGCTTCACGAACTGCATCGTGTCGTAGATGGCCGTGAGCGCCGTGAAGGAGCCGCCGGGGCTGTTGATGTAGACCGAGATGTCCCGGTCGGGGTCCATCGACTCCAGGCACAGCAGCTGCGCCATGACGTCGTTGGCGGAAGCGTCGTCGATCTGCACGCCGAGGAAGATCACGCGCTCCTCGAAGAGCTTCGCGTACGGGTCGTACTCGCGGATGCCCTGCGAGGTGCGCTCGACGAAGCGGGGGATGACGTACCGGGACTCGGCCACGGGGCCCGCGTACTCGGCGCGCGCGCCGTCGTACAAGCCGCTGCCGGGGAAGTCGTTCACTGTTCTGTCTCCTAGGGGCTCAGGCGGTCGGCGGGGGGCTGTGCGGGGGCCTTCTCGGCCCCCTGTGGGGCTCAGGCCCCGGTGCCGCCGCCGCCCGGGATACCGGCAGCCGTGGTGATGACGTCGTCGATGAGGCCGTACGCCTTGGCCTCCTCGGGGTCGAACCAGCGGTCGCGGTCCGAGTCACGGGTGACCTGCTCGACGGTCTGGCCGGTGTGCTGGGCCGTGAGCTCGGCCATCCGCTTCTTGGTGTGCAGCAGTCGCTCGGCGTGGATCTTGATGTCCGAGGCGGAACCTGCCAGGCCGGCGGAAGGCTGGTGGATCAGGATCTCGGCGTTCGGCAGCGCGAAGCGCTTGCCGGGGGTGCCCGCGCTGAGCAGGAACTGACCCATCGAGGCCGCGAGGCCCATGGCGATCGTCATCACGTCGTTCTTGATGAACTGCATGGTGTCGTAGATCGCCATGCCGGCCGTGATCGATCCGCCCGGGCTGTTGATGTAGAGGTTGATGTCCTTGTCGGGGTCGGCCGCGGCAAGGAGCAGCAGCTGCGCGGTGATCTTGTTCGCGATGTCGTCGTCGACCGGCTGGCCGAGGAAGATGATCCGCTCGTTGAGCAGCCGGTTGTAGACCTGGTCGCCGAGGCCACCGCCGATGGAGGGCTCGCCGGCGGCGGAGGGCATCAGATTCGTCACGTATCCACCTGCTCGTCTTACGACGGCGCCGGGCCGTCTGCACGTTTCCCTGCGGGGGCCTGCGGCGGTGTCGCCGGGTTCACTGGCCCCGTATTCATGGACCCTAACGCGCGGGTCCGTTCGGGGAATCCCGCGAAGGCTGGTGTTCGCCGGGGGCGTAGCGCCTTGGTGACTTTTGGTACGTGGGCGGCTGCGGGTTGTCCGTGGCCGGTCGCGCGGTTCCCCGGGCCCCTGTGAGGGGCGCCGCCGGCCATACGACAAAGAGGGGCCCCGGGGGCGACAAACGTCCCCAGGGCCCCTCCTACGACCTTCTCAGCGCCGTGGGCGTCAGCCCTCGGTCTTCTCCTCGGCCTCGGCCTCGGCCTCGGCGTCGGCGGTGCCCTCGGCGGCCTCGACCGTCTCGGTGGCCTGCTCGACCTCGTCCTCGTCGTCCAGGTCGATGACCTCGCCGTTGGTGTCCTTGACCACGGCCTTCTCGACCACGACGGCCAGGGCCTTGCCGCGGGCGACCTCGCCGACCAGGAGCGGAACCTGACCGCCCTCGACGACCGCCTGGGCGAACTGGTCGGGGGACATGCCGGAGGAGGCCGCGCGACGCATGAGGTGCTCGGTGAGCTCCTCCTGGTTGACGTTCAGCTTCTCCTGCTTGACGAGCTCGTCGAGGACGAACTGCGTCTTGATGCCCTTGACCGCGGCTTCCTTGGTCTCGGTGTCGAACTCCTCGACCGTCTTGCCCTGGATCTCGAGGTACTTCTCGATGTCGAGGCCCATCTGGCCGAGCTGGTGGTGCTCGAGGTTGTGCTTACGGGTGTTGACCTCGTCCTCGAGCAGCTTCTCGGGGACGGGCACCTCGACGAGCTCCAGCAGCTTCTCCAGGACGCGCTCCTGGGCCTGCGTGGCCTGGTCGTACTGCTTCATGTTCTCGAGGCGCTTGCGGCTGTCGGCCTTCAGCTCGTCGAGGGTGTCGAACTCGGAGGCGAGCTGCGCGAACTCGTCGTCCAGCTCGGGCAGTTCGCGCGCGGCCACCTGGGTGACCTTGACGGTGACCTCGGCCTCCTGGCCGGCCGCGGAGCCGCCCTTGAGCTCGGAGGTGAAGGTGGCCTCGCCACCGGCCTCCAGGCCCTTCACGGCGTCGTCGATGCCTTCCAGCAGCTCGCCGGAGCCGATGGTGTAGGAGACGCCGCTCGCGACGCCGTCCTCGAGGACCTCGCCGCCGACCTTGGCCTCCAGGTCGATGGTGACGACGTCGCCGTCCTCGGCGGCGCGCTCGACCGGGGAGGTCGACGCGAAGCGCTCACGCAGGTCGGAGACGGCCTTGTCGACGTCCTCCTCGCTGACCTCGACGGCGTCGACCTCGACCTCGATGCCGGAGTAGTCCGGGATCTCGATCGTGGGACGGATGTCGACCTCGGCGGTGAAGTTCAGCGTCTCGCCGTCCTTCAGCTCGGTGATGTCGACCTCGGGCTGGCCCAGGACGTTGAGCTCGGCCTCGTTGACCGCCTCGGTGTAGAACTTCGGAAGCGCGTCGTTGACCGCCTCCTCCAGGACCGCACCGCGGCCGAACCGCTGGTCGATGACGCGCGCCGGGATCTTGCCCTTCCGGAAGCCCTTCACCGTGACCTGCTGGTTGATCTTCTTGTACGCCGCGTCGAGGCTGTCCTTGAGCTCCTCGAAGGGCACCTCGACAGTGAGCCGAACCCGGGTCGGGTTCAGGGTCTCCACGGCGCTCTTCACGGTTCGGTCTCCTTGTGGCTGACTTCTTGGGTTCTGCCGGAGCCAGACTGGTCCGGCGGATTCGCCGCCCGGAGGACCTCGTGACTTCGTACGGAGAGACACACGGGCGTGCAGCTTGCATAGTAACGGCAGCGGCGACACGCCCCCAAAGGCGATCAAGGACGCGATCACACGAGGTCGTCGCGCAAATGGCCGGTCTTCACCGGTCGTGGTCGGGGTGGCGGGATTTGAACCCACGGCCTTCCGCTCCCAAAGCGGACGCGCTACCAAGCTGCGCCACACCCCGTGCTGGTGCGACACGTAGGCTACATGCCCGCAGGCAGTCGGGCCGCCGCATTAACGGGGTGTGCGGTGAGGGGGGCCGACCCGCTACGATGCATCCTGTGCCGCGGTCATCTGACCTGCGGCGCGTCCTGTGCGGGCGTAGCTCAATGGTAGAGCCCTAGTCTTCCAAACTAGCTACGCGGGTTCGATTCCCGTCGCCCGCTCTGTAGGCCGAAGGCCCAGGTGAGAGATTGTTTCCGCTCCCTGGGCCTTTCGCGTTCCCCGGGCCGGTTCCTCGCGCCGGCGCTCACACGAGGCAGTGGCCGAGCAGCCATCGCGCCTTGTGCGCGGACAGGGTGAGTTCGTCCTCGTCCCCGGCGTCGATCACCAGCACCACCTCGTGGGCCGGCCAGTGCGAGGCCAGGTCCCGCAGGGTGACGGGCCGGTAGCAGGGCACCTGGGGGAAGGCCCGGAACAGCCGCTCCTGCGAGGTGAAGACCATGACCGCGGGGGCGTCGTCGACGCTTTCGATCACCGGCAGCACAAGCCGCACGAGTTCACTGTGGTGGGACGTGTAACGGATCCCGCCGATCGCCGGAATCAGCACGTCACAGCCGGCCAGCGCCTCCAGCGCCCGTAGGTCCGGCGCGGTGGACAGGTCTTCCAGAGCCTTCCGCGCCACCGATTCGAAGACCTCTGCCGGGATCTCAGTCATAGCGCACCTTCGTTGCACAAAGCCGCCCCCGAGACGATGGCTCGTCTACCCGCGATCGGCCCAGCCATGCGCGCCCCCACGCGTGTGGGGAACGTGGGTGTCACAGGTCGCGTACGTCCACGGTGTAGACGGAGCGGATGCCGTACGGGACGTAGAGGGCGTTGCCGACGAGGGTCAGCGGGGCGCCCAGGCCGGTGGAGTCGGCCGTGCCGCCGTCGTCGCGGCCCTGGAGGGTGGCCTCGACCTTGCCGGTACGCAGGTTCAGGGCGGCCAGGCGGCCGCTGGGGGACGCCAGGTAGAGGTGGGTCGTGGAGGCGGTCGGCGGGCCTGACGACTCGACGGTGGAGTTGCTCTCCCACAGCCGGCGTCCGCTGTCCGGGGCGAACGCGCGGACGCTGCCGCTGGGGAAGGTGAAGTAGAGCCTGCCGTTCAGGAGGGCGGGGGCCGCGTTCTCGGGCTGGGTCTGGGACAGCCGTACGGTCGTCACGATGTGCGTGGCGGCGTTGATCAGGGTCAGCGTGCGGTGGGAGCCGGTCGTGTTCAGCACCACCAGCCGTCCGTCGGCCTGGCCGACGATGTCCTGGCCCCCCTCGACCGACACGGTCCACCGGGGACGTCCGGTGGCCGGGTCCAGCTGCGCGAGGCTCGTGCCGGTGACCTCGTCGCCGGTCCACTTCTGGCACACCAGGTACGCGTTGCGGGCGGCACCGCGCAGCAGGCACGACTGTGTGTCCGAGTCGGGCAGCGGGCGCTTCCAGCGCACCTTGCCGTCGTCGGCGTCGAGCAGGGCGTACTGCCTGGCCCTGTCGCCGTAGACGGCCACGATGCCCTCGGGCACGGAGATCGAGAACCCCTGGTCCCTGTTCGGCTCGGTGGCCTCCTCCCCGTCACCGGTGACCGTCTTCCAGATCACCTTCCCGGTCTCGGCGTCCAGCGCCTGGACCGTGAAGCGGGTGGGGAAGGTGTCGTCGTCGCTCGCCCGGTCGTCGGCGCCGTAGACGTACACACGGCCGCTACGGGCGGCGAGGATCGTGCCCCGGTCGGCGCCCCCGATCTCGTCGGGGGTCTCGTCGATCGGCCGGGCCCAGGTGTTGCTTCCGTCGGCGAGGGCGAAGCGGGTCGCCATGACGTCGTCGCCCGCGCACACCAGGGATCTGCCGGTGGCCCCGCAGCGCCTGAACGGACCGTCGGCCTCCACCGGGTCCTCGTCGGCGGTCGGGGCCTTCGACTTGTTGTGCCAGGCCTGCCAACCGAGCGGCACATTCCCCACGGGATTCCCGGGGCGGGAGTCGTCGCCGTTGAGGGCGACCGTCGTGGTGGCTACGGCGGCGAGGGCGACGGCGCCCGCCGCCGAGGCCAGCCAGAGGCGTCCGCGGCGTCGGCGGGGGCGGGCGATATCCACGACCGTCGGGGTCTCGTCCGCCGGGCGCGGGCCGGGCAGCTCGCCGTCGCGCAGGAGGCGGAGCAATTCGTCCGGCGACGGACGGGACTTGGGGTGCTTTTCCAGGCAGAGATGGACGAACGGGAGCAACTCGGACGGGACGCTGTCGAGTTCCGCGTCGCCGTCGACGACGCGCAGGGCCGTCTCGTAGGGGCTCTGGCTGTCGAACGGGCCATGGCCGGTGGCGGCGTACGCGACGACCGAGCCGAGGGAGAAGACATCGGCGGCGGGGCCCACGTCCTGTGGGGACGAGAACTGCTCGGGGGACATGAAGGGCGGTGTGCCCATCACGCGACCGGTCTGGGTGAGGACGTCGGACGCGGCGAACTCGGTGGCGCGGGAGATGCCGAAGTCGATGACGCGGGGGCCGTCCTCGGCGAGCATCACGTTGGCCGGTTTCAGGTCGCGGTGGACCATTCCGGCGCGATGGATGTCACGGATGGCCTCGGCGAGGCCGGCGGCCAGTTCACGCAGTCGCGGCAGCGGCAGCGGGCCGTGGCGGCGGACGTGGGTGCCGAGGTCCTCGCCGGGGATGTAGAGCGTGGCCATCCAGGGGCGCGACGCGTCGGCGTCCGCGTCCACGACGGGCGCGGTGAAGGCGCCGCTGACCTGGCGGGCGGCGGCCACTTCGCGGCGGAAGCGGAGACGGAACTCGTCGTCGTCGGCGTATTGCGCGTGCACGACCTTGAGGGCGAGGCGACGACCGGAGGCGGAGCGGGCGAGGTACACCACGCCCATGCCACCGGAGCCGAGGCGGTCCTCGATCCGGTAGCCGCCGACCTCCGCCGGGTCCGTTTCGCGCAGCGCCATCCCGTACGTCCCCCCTTTCGCGCCGTCGTTCCCTACGTTCGACGATCACGAAGGAGGGTATCCGTACCCCTCCGGGAAGCCCCGCGGACCCTAGAACTGGATCGAGTTGATGGTCTCGGCTATCGAGTTGAGGAACCGCTGGATGTCGTCGGCCATGCCGGTCGAGGCGAGGAAGAAGCCGAACAGCACGGCGACGACGGCGGGGCCGGCCTTCAGTGATCCACCACGGATCAGCACCACCAAGACGATCGCCAACAGCAGCACCACTGACAGCGAAATGGCCACAACAGATCACACCCTCGGTCGGTCCGCTCTCCCGGCCCGGGGACGCGACCCAGCGCACCCCCGCCAGAACCATCGTGCCACCAACCGGGCCCCGCTATGCGGCACGTGACGTTTCGTTCGCCACACCTGTGCCGGAACTGTGCGGGTCCCCGGCACGCACCGACCTCTCACATCGCGCACGTACGGCAATTCGCGAAGACGCTTCCGCGGAGAATTCGACGGGATCGTTTCCATCGCCACACAACGTGTTCGCCGGTATTTCGAATTCGCGGCACGGTGATCATTTCAACGGCGTCACCTCCTCGCCATATGCACTACTTAGTCCGGATGAATCCGGACAAGACGGGTGACCAACGGGTGTCTGCCAGGTGCATGTTCGCTGTACACGCGAAGTCGCACGCAATAACCGCTAATGACCTCGGGGGTTTTACGAAATCCCACAGGCAACGCTAGGGTGCCTCAGATGTTCCACGCTGCCTCGTCCCCCGCATGCGCAGCGAGGTCCTGGATCCACTACCCGGGCTTCCGACGGGAGGGTCTGTGACGGACTCGCTTCGACCGCACGGCCACATCAGAGCGCCACTCCCCCCGACACAGCAGTCGGCGGACGGAGTGCCGAGTCCGCGCTCACCGCAGAGCAAGAAGGCTCAAGGCGACGCCAGAGCCGCGTCCAGCGGTGCCAAGCAGCGCGACGCGTTCTTCGACAACGCCAAGTACCTGGCGATCGTGCTCGTCGCCATAGGCCACGCCTGGGAGCCGATCAAGGGCGACAGCCGGATCCTGGAAGCCGTGTACACCGTCGTGTACTCCTTCCACATGCCGGCGTTCATCATCATCTCCGGCTTCTTCTCGCGCAGTTTCGACGCGAGCCCCAATCGGCTGAAGCGGCTGATCACCGGCGTCGCCGTGCCGTACATCGTCTTCGAGACGGCCTATCCGCTCTTCAAGCGCTGGATCGACGACGACCCCGGCCAGGACATCAGTCTCCTGGACCCGTGGTACCTGACGTGGTTCCTGTGCGCGCTGTTCATCTGGCGGATGACGACCCCCATCTGGAAGATGGTGCGCTGGCCGCTGCCGATCGCGCTCGGCCTCGCCATGGCGGGGACCGTCACGCCGGAGATCGGTGACGACCTGGACCTTCAGCGGGTTCTGCAGTTCCTGCCGTACTTCGTGCTGGGTCTGATCATGAAGCCCGAGCACTTCCACATGGTGCGCACGCGCACGGTGCGGATCGTGTCCGTGCCGGTGTTCGCGGTCGCGCTGGCCTTCGGCTGGTGGGCGGTGCCGCGGATGAACACCGCGTGGTTCTACCACCGTGACGCCGCGCAGGAGCTGGCCGCGCCGTGGTGGAGCGGGCCGGTGATGGTGCTGGCGATGTTCGGCTGCTCGCTGGTGCTGACGGCCTGCTTCTTCGCCTGGGTGCCGCGTCGGCACATGTGGTTCACGGCGCTCGGCGCGGGCACGCTGTACGGCTATCTGCTGCACGGCTTCGTCGTGAAGGCGGGTGACTATCAGGGCTGGTTCGAGGCGGCCTGGCTGCACCGGCCGCTCGGCGAGATCTTCGTCACCGTCGTCGCGGCTGCCGGGGTCACGGTGCTGTGCACCGCGCCGGTGCAGCGGGTGTTCCGGTTCGCGATGGAGCCCAGGATGGAGTGGGCGTTCAAGCGGGACGCCGCTCAGTTGGCCCGGGAGCGGGAGAAGCGGGAAGGGGCGGCGGCGCGCGAGAAGGTCAACGCCTGATCCTGCGCCCTTCCTTCACATCGGGGAGGGTCATCCTTCCGACAGGCCGAGAAGTGCGTGCATGCGTGCGTACTTCTCGGTCAGTCTTTTTCTTGTCGTCTCGTCCAGGGCGGCCAGGCGGTCGGGGTTCGCGTTGTGTGCCAGGTCCGCCTGCTTCACCAGTAGGGCGCCCGGGGTGGCGAGGATGCGTGCCGCGTATGCCTCCGGCGGTTCGCCGGGGTGCTTGGTGAGTGCGCGTACCACGTCCTTGGTACGACGGGTCAGCGCGGCCTCCTCCAGCCACTGGTCGGACAGGGCGTCGTCCTCGACTGCGTCGTGCAGCCAGGCTGCTGCGATCTGGTCGTTGTCGCCGCCGCGGGTGCGTACGCCTTCGGCTACGGCGCTCAGGTGCTCGGTGTAGGGGCGTCCGGCCTTGTCGGTCTGGTTCGCGTGGGCTGCGCGGGCTATGGCCTCTACGTCGGCCAGGGACAGGTTCTGCTGCGGTGTCTCTGTCACGGGTCCAGTGTCTCGCCCCCGCCGCCCCTACTCGTCCCATCCCCAGGGGCTTCGCCCCCTCACCCCCACCAAGGGGCTCCGCCCCCTGGACCCCCGTCGGCCCTGAAGGGGCCTTGTCCTCAAACTCCCCCAAGCTCTTCGAGCAGGGGGGACCCCCAGACGGGCTGAAAGCTGCGGGCCGGCGCTGGGAGGTGACGCCCCTGCCGGGTGGGTGGGGGTTGGGGATGGCAAGGTCTTGTCCCTGAACGCCGGACGGGCTGAGGGACTCTGTCAGCGGGGTGTCGTTGTTGTTGGGCCCTCTCGGGAGATCAGTAGGAGGGCTCGGTCGTCGTTGACGTCCTTTGCTACTGCCTCGATCAGGTGCCAGGCCGCGCCGTGGAAGCCGCCGGCCACGTAGCGGTCGGCCTCGCCGGTCAGGCGGTCTATGCCTTCGACAATGTCGCGGTCCGAGGTTTCGACCAGGCCGTCCGTGAACAGCATCAGTACGTCGCCGGGGCGCAGGGAGCCCTTGACGGGGTCGAACTGGGCGCCGTCGTACACGCCGAGGAGGGGGCCCTCGGCCGCCTTCTCCTCCCAGCGGCCGCTGCCCGCGCTGAGCTGGAGGCCTGGTGGGTGGCCTGCCGAGTACAGCTCGTAGTCGCCCGAGTCCAGGTCCAGGACCAGGTGGATCGAGGTCGCGAAGCCCTCGTCCCAGTCCTGGCGCAGCAGGTAGCCGTTGGCCGCCGGCAGGAACGCGTGTGGGGGCAGGCTGCCCAGCAGGCCGCCGAAGGCCCCGGAGAGCAGGAGGGCGCGGGAGCCGGCGTCCATGCCCTTGCCCGATACGTCCGTCAGCACGGCTTCCAGGGTGCGGCCGCCGTTCGTGCGGGCCGCCACCACGAAGTCGCCCGAGAAGGACTGGCCGCCCGCCGGGCGCAGGGCCATCTCGCGATGCCAACCGTGCGGAAGCTGGGGCAGCTTGCTCTGTACCCGGATGCGTTCGCGCAGGTCGAAGAGCATCGTGCCGCCGCGCCGCCAGGGCACGCCCACGCGGCTGCGGAACTGTGCGATGAGCAGCCCGAAGAAGCCGCACGCAGCCACCACCAGGACCACGCCCGGGGTGACGCGGGAGGGACCCTCCGTGTACGGCCCGAGCTGCACCGACTCCACGATCAGTGCCGTGGCCGCCGCCGCGTACAGGCCCAGCAGGCTCGCCGGGCGCAGCAGCAGCCCGCCCGCGACGATCGGCAGGACCAGCGCGGCCGGTGAGAACCACACCGGGTTGGCCATCGTCACGGCGCAGATCAGCGGAACCGTCAGGAGCAGGCCGGCCAGTGCGATCCAGTCCGAGCCGTCACCGCGGAAGTAGTCCACGGCGCTTCTGCGCAGGCCGACGCGGACCCGGTGCCAGTGCATCCTCAACCGGGCCGTGAACGTCTCGGCCGCCGTGCGCCGCTCTCGTCCTGCTGCCATTAGTTCGGGACCCTATCCATCGGACCAGCTGCTTGGCACGGGAGGTCCCACTTGTCCCCCGTCCGAGGTTCAACTTCACAGTGAACTTCACGGAAAGGCGTCCCGGCGCCGCCAAGGAGAAATTCCCTCGCTCGTCCTGCAATGCCCTGGTAGGCATGGTTCATGGGGAAAAACAGTGCGAGCGAGACCGGCCGTCCCGAGCTGCGGGTGCTGAAGCAGGGTGAGTGGGACGTCTGGTACGACACGCTCATCCGCGCCTTCGGTGGCGTACCGGAGGCGGCCGAGGAGCGGGAGTTGTGGGACAAGCTCCTCGACCCCGACCGTGCCCTCGGCGCCTGGGACGGGGAGACGTGCGTGGCCACGGCCGGCGCGTTCGCCTTCCGGCTCACCGTGCCCGGCGGAGCCGCCCTGCCGGCCGCCGGCGTCACCATGGTCAGCGTCGCCGCCACGCACCGGCGGCGCGGCCTGCTGACGTCGATGATGCGCAGGCAGCTGGACGACGTGCGCGCGTGGGGCTGGCCGCTGGCGATCCTCACCGCCTCGGAGCCGCAGATCTACGGCCGGTTCGGCTACGGCATCGGCAGCTTCCAGGTGAGCGCCGAGATCGACACGACGCGCGTGGGCCTGTCCGTGCCGCCGGGCACCGATGACGTACATCTGCGTTACGCCGTACCGGCCGACGTCCTCGACGTGTGCGAGGCCGTGTACGCGCGCAGGGTGTCCGGCCGGCCGGGGATGATCGCGCGGATTCCCGGCTGGGAGCGGCTCGGCCTGGTGGACCCGGAGAGCGAGCGGGAGGGGGCGTCGCCGCTGCAGTGCGTGCTGGCGGAGCGAATTGGGGGGAGCGAAGCGACTTCCGTTGAGGGTGGTGGTGGGAGACGGGCGGGCGGTGAGGTCGTCGGGTACGCGCGCTTCCACGTCAAGCCGGACTGGGACGCGAGCGGGGCCAAGGGTGCCGTGCGCCTGCGGGACCTGCACGCTCTCGACCCGGCGGCGCAGGCGGCGCTGTGGCGGTTCCTGTTCGACATCGACCTGACGTCCACGGTGAAGGCGTACGCGCGGCCGGTGGACGAGTCGTGGCAGTACCAGGTGTCCGACATCCGGCGGTGTGCGGTGCGGGTGCGCGACGCGCTGCATGTCCGGCTGGTCGACGTCGGCGCGGCGCTTCAGGAGCGCACGTACCAGGCTCCGGTGGATGTGGTGTTCGAGGTGGAGGACGCCTTCTGTCCCTGGAACGCGGGGCGTTGGCGGCTGAGCGGGGACGCCAAGGGCGCGTCGTGCGAGCGTACGACGGACGCGGCCGATCTCGCCCTGTCCGTACGGGAGTTGGGGGCGGCCTACCTCGGCGGGGTGAGCCTCGCGGCGCTGGGGGCGGCCGGGCGGGTGCGGGAGCTTCGGCAGGGGGCGCTGACGGAGGCGTCGGTGGGGTTCGCGTCCGTCGTGGCGCCGTGGCTGCCGCACGGCTTCTGACGCGCGCCCGACTCCTTTACGGCCGCTGGCAGTTCGGGCACCAGAAGAGGTTGCGGGCGGCGAGGTCGGCGGTGCGGATCTCGCTGTCGCAGATGTGGCAGGGCAGGGTGGCCCGGCGGTAGACGTAGACCTCGCCGCCGTGGTCGTCGACGCGGGGCGGGCGGCCCATCGCCTCCGGGGTGTGCTCGGGGCGGACGGTGTCGATGCGGTTGTTGCGGACGCCCTCGTGCATGAGATCGACGAGGTCCGTCCAGATCGCGTCCCACTGGGCCGGGGTGATGTCCTTGCCGGCGCGGTACGGGTCGATGCGGTGGCGGAAGAGGACCTCGGCGCGGTAGACGTTGCCGACGCCCGCGATGACCTTCTGGTCCATGAGCAGGGCGGCGATGGTCGTACGGCTGGGGGAGATCCGCTTGAACGCCGTGTGCGGGTCGGCGTCGTCGCGCAGGGGGTCGGGGCCCAAGCGGTCGTGTATCGCCTGCTTCTCGGTGTGCGTGATCAGGGCGCAGGTGGTGGGGCCGCGCAGGTCCACGTACGCCGTGGTGTTCGCCAGGCGGAGTCGGACTGTGTCCGTGGGTGGGGGTGCGGGGGTGTCGCCGAAGTTGACCTTGCCGAAGAGGCCGAGGTGGATGTGGATCCAGTCGGCGTCCCGGAAGCCGAGGAAGAGGTGCTTTCCGTGGGCCTCGGTGTGGGTGAGTTCGGCGCCGTCCAGGAGGGCTGCGGCGTCCGAGAACTTGCCCTGGGGGCTGGTGACGCGGGGGGTCGTGCCGAGGAAGGCGGCGGCGTAGTCCTGGGCCAGCCGGTGGATCGTGTGCCCCTCAGGCACGGTGGCTCCTTTTTGGTGTGCGTGGGTGGGCGGCGCGGCTCTGTCTTCGCCCCCGCCGCCCCTACCCGTCCCTCCCCCAAGCTCTGCGAGCAGGGGGGACCCCCACAGGGGCTGCCGCCCCTTCGACCCCGCCCAGGGGGCTCCGCCCCCTGGACCCCCGTCGGCCTGAACGGCCTCGTCCCCAAACGCCGGACGGGCTGAAAGATGCGGGCCGGCGCCTAGAGGTGAAGCCCTTGTCGGGTGGGTGGGGGTTGGGGATGGCGAGACCTGTCCTCGAACGCCGGACGGGCTGACGCAGCCCGGCCGGGGCTGGAGAGCTACTGCTGCGGGTGGTGCGGCGGGATCGGGGGCAGGTCGCCCGTCGTCTCGTAGGACGCGAGCATGTCGATGCGGCGGATGTGGCGCTCGTCACCGGAGAAGGGGGTGCCCAGGAAGGTCTCGACGAACTTCGTCGCCTCTTCCGTCGTGTGCATGCGCGCGCCGACCGCGACGACGTTGGCGTTGTTGTGCTGGCGGCCCAGGGAGGCCGTCTCCTCGCTCCAGGCGAGCGCCGCGCGGACGCCCTTCACCTTGTTCGCAGCGATCTGCTCACCGTTGCCCGAGCCGCCGATCACGATGCCGAGGGCGTCGGGGTCCGCGGCCGTCTTCTCCGCCGCGCGGAGGCAGAAGGGCGGGTAGTCGTCCTGGGCGTCGTAGATGTGGGGGCCGCAGTCGACGGGGTCGTGGCCGGCCGCTTTCAGCCAGTCGACGAGGTGGTTCTTGAGTTCGTAGCCCGCATGGTCCGAGCCGAGATACACGCGCATGGGACGAGTGTGACACGGCTGTTTCCGGGCAGCAGCGCCGGGTGTCGATCGCGTCAATTGTGACCCGGGCCATGGAAGCTCAAGGAAACCTCAAGTAACAATCCCAAATCAAAGGTTCCCGAATCCGTTCTCCTCCGATTCACTGGTCCGACTCGTACGCCACACGCAATCCGCTTGTGCGAGGACCGCTCCCCACGGCGCAAAGGAAATCCGTTCCATGACTTCGCAGCCGAACCGGAAGACGGCCGAACCGGCCGCCGGTGGCCACGGCCTACAGGCCGGGCTCAAGAACCGTCATCTGTCCATGATCGCCATCGGCGGCGTCATCGGCGCAGGACTCTTCGTCGGGTCCAGCTCCGGCATCGCGACCGCCGGACCAGGCATTCTCCTGTCGTACGCCCTCGTCGGCACGCTCGTGGTGCTGGTGATGCGGATGCTCGGTGAGATGTCGGCGGCCAACCCGACGTCCGGGTCGTTCTCCGCCCACGCCGACCGGGCGCTCGGCCGCTGGGCCGGCTTCTCCATCGGCTGGCTGTACTGGTTCTTCTGGGTGGTCGTGCTGGCGGTCGAGGCGACCGCCGGTGCGGTGATCCTGGAGGGCTGGATCCCCTCCGTCCCGCAGTGGGCCTGGGCCCTGATCGTGATGGTCGTGCTGACCGCCACCAACCTGGTCTCCGTCGCGTCGTACGGCGAGTTCGAGTTCTGGTTCGCCGGCATCAAGGTCGTCGCGATCGCCGCGTTCATCGTCATCGGCGGGCTTGCCGTCTTCGGCCTGCTGCCGGGCGTCGACAGCGACCAGGCGGGGCTGAGCAACCTCACCGAACACGGCGGATTCCTGCCCAACGGCCCCGGCGCCATCCTCACCGGTGTGCTGCTCGTCGTCTTCTCCTTCATGGGCAGCGAGATCGCCACCCTGGCCGCCGGTGAGTCCGAGAACCCGCAGCAGGCCGTCACCAAGGCCACCAACAGCATCATCTGGCGTGTCGCCGTCTTCTACCTCGGCTCGATCTTCGTCGTGGTCGCCCTGCTGCCCTGGGACAGCAAGGCCATCGCCAAGGACGGCTCGTACGTCGCCGCGCTCGACTCCCTCGGCATCCCGCACGCCGGTCAGATCATGAACTTCATCGTGCTGACCTCGGTGCTGTCCTGCCTCAACTCGGGCCTCTACACCGCCTCCCGCATGGCCTTCTCCCTCGGCCAGCGCGGGGACGCGCCGAAGGCCTTCGCCCGCACGACCGGCAACGGCGTGCCGCGCACGGCGATCCTCGCGTCCGTGGCGTTCGGCTTCGTGGCCGTGTTCTTCAACTACAAGTTCCCGGACTCCGTCTTCCTCTTCCTGGTCAACTCCTCCGGTGCGGTCGCGCTGTTCGTCTGGCTGGCGATCTGCTTCTCGCAGCTGCGCATGCGCAAGATCATCCAGCGCGAGGAGCCCGAGAAGCTCGTCGTGAAGATGTGGCTGTACCCGTACCTGACCTGGGCGACGGCCGCGCTGATCGTGTTCGTGCTCGGCTACATGCTGACCGATACCGAGCACGACGGCCGCAAGACCGTGCTGCTGTCCCTGCTGGTGGCCGCGGTCGTGCTGGCCATCGCCTTCGTGAAGCAGAAGGTCGGCGGCGGGCGCCGGGTGAGCGTCGAGGCCGCCGCCTCGGAAGCGACGCGCGACGAGGTCAAGACCGGCTGAGTCGTACGTCCGCCGGTGTGCCGGCCGAGGGGCGGTGGGGTGCCTGTATCCCGCCGCCCCTCGGCCATTTCCCGTTCGGGCCTCGTCCGGTCCTCGTTCGGGCCTCGTCCGGTCCCGTCCGGTCCTCGTCCGGTCCTCGTCCGGTCCCGTCCGGTCACAGCACCGTGAAGCCGTCCCTCACCTTCTCGTAGGTCTTCAGGGCCTGCGCCTCGATGTCCGGGCGGTACCACGTGTTGATCTGGTACGACTTCCCGCCCACGGTGAAGCCGAGCAGCCGGGCGTGCCAGGGGTCGCCCCGCAAGGTGAAGGTGTACTCCCAGACGACTGCCGGGTATCCGCGGAAGGTCGTGCGCTCCAGGCGGATCTTGTTGTAGTCGCCCTGTTGGGCGTTCTGTTCGGACTTCTGCCAGGAGTCCATCAGGTCGTCGCGCGCCACGGACGACTTGGCGGCGAGTTCCTGTCGGGCGTCCGGTGACGTGTAGTGCACCTCGGAGCCGGTCTGGACGTCCCGCTGCCAGCCCTCGGGCGGCGCCCACGCGAACCCGCCCGCCTCCCGGCGCGCGCCGGGTGGCAGGCTCTGCGGCCTCGACGTGCCCTCGACCGTGGACGACGGGGAGGACGCGGCCTGGGAGGCCGACGGTGACGAGCCCGACTGGTTGTCCTTCGGTGACCCGAAGTCGCTCGCCAGGACCACCGCGACGACCGCGCCCGCGGCGACGATGCCGAGGGCGGCGACGATTCCCGTACGGCGATGCCCGTGCCGGGGTCGGGGGCGGGCCGGTACCGCCGGGCCGGGGAACTCGCCGGGCGGCATGGGGCCGTGGGACCGGGAACCGCGCTGCGGGGGTCCCGCCCCGGGGGCCGGCCGTCGCTCGGTCGCCGCTTCGGACCGCTCCAGGGAGACGCCGGCGCGGTGGGGTGTGGGGCCGGTGGAGTTGCCGGCCGGGGTGGCCGAGTGGACGTCCGAACGGGAATCGGGGGCGAGTTCTGTGGACGCGTTGAAGGCGTTGGGGGCGGGGGGCGTCGGCGTCACTGGGGAGGGAGTGGGCTCGGCGGGCGGGGCCTCGGTGCGTGGCGCCTCGGCGGGTTCGTCCTTGGTCGGGGGCAACGGCCGGGGCGGTATCGCGTCCCGTATGTCGTCCGGCCGCCGGGGGTCGGGCGGGGGCGGGATGCGGGAGGCGTCCAGGAGGGCGGGGGTGGGCGATTCCCTGGGGGGTGTCGTGGCAGCCACGGGGACCGGGGGCGGGGACGGGACCGGGGGCGGGTGCTGCTCCGGTGCAACCGCCGTCTCCGGTATCAAGCCCACCGGTGCGACCGCCGCCTCCGGTATCAAGTCCAATGGCCGCTCCGAGTCCGGCTCTTGCGCCTCGACAGGCTGCACGTGACCGGAATCCGGCTCGGCGTCCGGCGGCGCGGCCTCCGTCTCCGTGGCTCCCCCGCCGTCCCGCTCACCCACCGCCACCCGACGTACCCCTCCCCCCACAACCGGCACCGTAGGCGTCGGCGCCGGATGGGCCACCGGCTGCAGGGCCGTCTCCAGGTCGTCCAGGCCCAGGCGCAGGGCCGGGTCCTTCTCCAGGAGGGCGGCCAGGATGTCGCCCAACGGGCCTGCTGTGGGCGGGAGTTCGGGTTCCTCGTAGAGGACCGCGTGCAGGGTCGCCAGGGTCGTGTCGCGGGAGAAGGGGGAGTGGCCGGCGAGGGCCGCGCACAGCGTGGCGCCCAGCGACCAGATGTCGGAGGGCGGGCCCTGGGGGCGGCCGGAGATGCGCTCGGGGGCCATGTAGTCCGGCGAGCCGACCAGCATGCCGACCATGGTGAGGGCCTTCGCGTCCTGAATCGCCGCGATGCCGAAGTCCGTCAGGACGACGCGGCCCCGCCCGCGCCGCACCTCCGACTCCACCAGTACGTTGCCCGGCTTGATGTCCCGGTGGAGCACGCCGCGGTCGTGCACCTGGCGCAGCGCCGCCACCAGCCCCATGCCGATCCGGGCCGTCTCGGCGGGGCCCAGCGGGCCCTCCTCCGCCATGATGCGTTCCAGGGAGCGGCCGGCCACCAACTCCATGACGATCCACAGGCGTTCGCCCTCGTCGACCACGTCGTAGACCCGTACGACGTTGGGGTGGTCGATCCGTGCCGTCGCCCGCGCCTCGCGCAGGGTGCGCTCACGGCGCGTGCGGGTGTCCTCGGGGTCGAGGCCGTCGATGCGCATTTCCTTGACGGCGACCAGTCGATCGAGAATCTCGTCGACCGCTCGCCACACCCGCCCCATTCCCCCCTGGCCGATACTCTCGACCAATCGATAACGCCCCGTCACCAGTAAACCTGGAACCCCGCCACTTCTCGTGTTTCCCATATTCCCCGGCAATCGACTGCACCCCCCTCGATGCCGCATCGGACATCCGCCATTGAAACACAATGGTCACACTTCGCGCCGTACCAGCATAGTGCGGAGAAATCTTGTGGTAGCTCTTCAAGTACTGCGAATTCAGGCGCAGGCAAGGGGGGCGAACATGAGTTCTCGTCGCACGACGGCCATCGCGGGATCGCTGGTCGCGACATCTTTTTCGGCAGTGATGATCCTTTCCTTCACTGCCAGTGCGGACGACCAGGGACCCGGGAGCAGCAAGGGGGGAAAGGTCATCGACGAGGCACCGGCGGGGGTGAAGCTCACCACTGAGCTGCCCGAGAAAATCTCGGTGAACAACAGTTCGCAAGAAACCGAGATCACCGCCACGGTCAAGAACGAAGGGACCAAGGAGAGCGGAGAGATTCAGCTTTTGGTCGTCGGGTTCGACGGCCTGACGGTCAAGAATGTCGAAGGTTGTTCGGCAATCGAGAAAGGCAGTCTTCCGGAGGGCTCGAACAGTGGATTCGCCTGCCCACTCGACAATCTCCCGGCCGGTGAGTCGAAGTCGTACGCGGTGAGCGCGACATACGACCTCACCAAGAAGGGCAACATCTGTCTCCCCGTCCAGACCGGTGACGGCAAGAAGACCTACTGGCAGCAGGGCCCGGTGCCCTTCGGTACGACGAACCCGTCGCCCGACGCCCCGGCCACCCCGCTGCTGCTCGGCACCGACAACACACCGGTGGCGCCCGGCCCCGACGAACTGCCCAAGACCGGTCTGGGCCGTGACGTCCTGCCGCTGGGCGCGGCCGGCGCGGCGCTGATCGCGGCGGGCGCGGCCGGGCTGTGGTGGTCGCAGCTGCGGCGGCCGAGGCGGCACGCGGACTGAGCCCACGGGCTCGCTGTCCGGCGCAGACACACGAAAGAGGCTCGTCGGGTCGAAGTCACGCACCCGGCGAGCCTCTTGCGCAGGAGCAGGAGCAGAAGCAGAAGCAGGAGCTACCGCGTCAGCGGTTGATCAGCTTCCAGGTGGTGGGCAGCGCGCCCATCGCCAGGGCCGCCTTCACGGCGTCGCCGATCAGGAACGGGGTGAGGCCGGCCGCGATCGCGGCGGACGCCGACATGCCGGTGGCCAGGGCCAGGTAGGGGACGCCGACGGCGTAGATGATCGCCTCGCCCAGGAGCATCGCGCCCGCCGTGCGCAGCGCGGTGCGGTCGGCGCCGCGGCGGGCCAGGGCGCCGACGACGGTGGAGGCGAGGATCATGCCGAGGATGTAGCCGAAGGAGGGGGCCGCGGCGCCGGAGGTGCCGTCCGCGAACCACGGCACGCCCGCGATGCCCGCCAGCGCGTACAGCGCGAGAGACAGGAAGCCGCGGCCGGCGCCGAGGGCCGTGCCGACCAGCAGCACCGCGAGGGTCTGGCCGGTCACCGGCACCGGGGAGCCCGGCACGGGCACGGAGATCTGGGCCGCGAGGCCGGTGAGCGCGGCGCCACCGACGACGAGCGCGATGTCGCGAACGCGGGAGGCGGGGAGCAGGTCGGCGAGGACCTGCCCGGCGCGTGCGGGGGCTGCGGCAGCGGCAGCGGTGCTCATGGGGACTCCGCGAGGTGAGGGCAGTACGGGACGCTGTGACGCTATCCCAGGGTGTTTCGGTCCCTCACCGTCAGTAGTCGACAAAGGCCGGATCGTGGGGTTCGTTGGCTCCGGACAAAGGGTGGGGGTTACACGGGGTACGGGGTGATGCCGGTCACTGAGGCAAGGACGTCCAGCTCACAAGGATGTTGCCGGAGTATGAAGAGGCGTCTCGCCCGTCGGTCGCCGTCTGGGCAGCGGTGGTCCGCTTTGCTAGCTTCGAGCACATGGTCGCCCAGTCCCGGAACTTCACGTCGCGTCGCCATGTCGACCTGCGACGCGTGGGCGCGGCCGCCTGTCGCCGACCGGGGTGAGTCGGTCCGAGGTGGCTCCGGTCCGGCTCGCCCGCAGCAGACGGCGCAGTGTCGGACCGGCTCCCGAGGAAGTACCCCATGCCCCGTACCGAGGCACCACCCCTTTCATCCCCGATCCCCCGAATCGCCGACCGCGACCGGCGCCGGACCAGCGCCAGCGTCATCCTGCGGTCCGTGCTGGAGCACGGGCCGGTCGCACGCAGCAACATCGCCCGGCTGACCGGGCTGTCACCGGCGTCGGTGACCGACCACTGTGCCCGCCTCACCCGGCTCGGGCTGATCCGCGAGGCCGCCGCGCCCCGGCAGTCCAAGGGCGTCGGCCGGCCACACGTACCCATCGACCTGGACGACACACGGTTCGTCGTGGGCGGGGTGCATGTGGCGGTGCCCTACACCACGGTGGCGCTGCTCGATCTGCGCGGGCGGGTCGTCGCGGAAACGGAGTTGAAGCACTCGGGCGGCATGAATCCCTACGACGTCCTGGACCGGGCCGCCGACGGGCTGGCCGCGCTGCTGGCCGCGGCGCCGGGCAGCCGGCCGCTCGGCGTCGGCTTCGCCGCGGGCGGCTGGGTGGACCGGGACTCGGGGACGATCGTCGAACACCCGCTGCTGGGCTGGCGCGACGTGCCGGTGCGGGAGGTGCTCGGTGACCGCACCGGCCTGCCGGTCCATGTGGACGGCCACGCACGGGCGTTGGTGAACGCGGAGCGGCTCTTCGGGCGGGCGCGCGGCAGCGGGAGCGTGCTGCATCTGTTCGTCGGCAATGTGGTGGACGCGGCGTTCGCCACGAACGACGAGGTGCACCACGGTCCCCGCTCCCAGGCCGGGGCCATCGCGCATCTGCCGGTGCCGGGCGGCACGGAGACCTGCGACTGCGGACGGGTCGGCTGCCTCCAGGTCGAGCTGAGCGAGCGGACGTTGTGCCGCCGGGCGCGCGCGGCCGGAGTCATCGACGGGGTGAACCCGATGCACGTCCTGCGCGCGGCGACGCAGGGCGACGCCGTGGCGGTACGGCTGCTGACCGAGCGGGCGCGGATGACCGGGCGGGCGGTGGGGCTGCTGCTCGACGTGCTCAACCCGGAGACCGTCGTCGTCACCGAGATCGGTGTGCTGAGCCGGGAGGACTGTCTCGCCGCGCTGCGGAATGCGGTCGGAAGCGAGCGCGCCGCGGCCGTCGTGCCGAGCAGTTTCGCGGATTCCGTCCTTGCCGTGGCGGGCGGTTCGGTGGCACTGGACGTCCTCTATCGCGATCCGCTGGGCGCGTCACCTGAGGCTATTTAATTCAGAAACTCGGAATGTTGACAAGGAACACCGATGGCCGGGAACCTACTGCTCATGAGCCTGTTCGTGAGCTGTCGCACCCACTGTTGCTGACACGTCGCCGCGTGTGAAGCGCTCATTTTCTCCTGCGTGAATTCCCTTTCTCCGGCCTCTCCGGCCCGGAATTCCGCATGCCTTCTTTCCTGCTGAACGCACATATTCCTCCCTGAACTCGCGGAGCTCTCCCATGCCTTCATCCCCCGTGTCCGGTGTCGACCGACGGCTCTTCCTCACCTCCCTGCTCGGCGCCGCGGCCGGCGTCGCCGGACTCAGCGGCTGCGCCGACAGCAGCGCGGCCGCCGCGAGCAAGGGCGCCTCGACCGCCCCGCTGGCCACCAAGGTGCCCGCCGGTACGAGCCTGAAGATCGCCTCGTTCCAGAACACCCAGCAACTCCAGTTCAGACTGGCCAAGTTGGGCGATCCGCCCTTCACGGTCAGCAACTGGCTGAACATCGGCGCCGGGCCCGATGTCATCAACGCCTTCCGGGCCAAGTCCCTGGACCTCGCCAACAACGCGGGCATCCCGCCGATCCAGGCGCACTACCAGGGCTTCGAGGCGAAGATCGTGGCGATCAACATCACCCGTAAGCCCAACTACCTCTTCGCCACCAAGCCCGGCAGCGACATCCGGTCGGTCCAGGACTTCAAGGGCAAGAAGCTCGCCTTCTCGCAGGGCCAGGCGCAGGGCGTCGTCCTGCTCCGCGCGCTGAAGAAGGCCGGGCTGAAGTACGACGAGGTGGAGCTGGTCCCGCTGACCAGCAACCAGTTCCTCACGGCCCTGCAGTCCGGGCAGGTCGACATCGCCCCGCTGGGCAACAGTCAGGCGCCCGCCTATCTGAAGCAGTACGAGGGCAAGGGCGCCCGCGTCGTCACCACCGACGTCGTCGACCTGCTCAACCTGCTGTGGGCGCCGGTCTCGGTGCTGAACGACTTCGCGAAAGCCGCCGCGGTCGCCGCGTACATCCCGTACTGGGCCAAGGGTCAGGTGTGGACGTACGAGCACCCCGACGTCTGGAACCGGGAGTTCTACGTCAAGACGCAGAACCTGACCCTCCCCCAGGCCGAGGCGATCACCGAGCTCGCCAACAAGCCGCTGTTCCCGCCGAGCTGGGACGAGGCGATCACGTGGGAGCAGGAGACCGCGGATCTGCTCGCCGAGGGCGGGTTCGTGAAGAAGTTCGACGTCAGCGAGCTCTTCGACCACCGCTTCGAGGGCATCGCCGCGAAGTCCGTACCGGCCGAGTACCGGAAGTGACCGCCATGACCACGACCACCCTGCACAAGGCCGCCGCCACCGTCGCCGCCGACGCCGACGAGCGGCCCCGCAAACGCCGCCGCGGGCTCGCCCCCGGCAAACGCCTGCCCGCCGCCCGGCTCGCCGGGCCCCTGCTGGTGCTCGCCCTGTGGGCCGTCGCGTCCGCCGCCGAGGCGCTCGACCCCGCCGCGATTCCCGCGCCCTGGACGGTGGTGGAGACCGGCACCCAGCTGTGGACGGACGGGACTCTGATCACCGACATCCTCACCTCGTTGCAGCGGGCCGCGTCCGGCTTCGTGATCGGTCTGACCGCGGGCGTGGTGCTGGCCCTGGCCTCCGGGCTCACCCGCACCGGGGAGGCGCTGATCGACGGCACGGTCAACCTCAACCGGGCCATCCCGACCCTCGGTCTGATCCCGCTGTTCATCCTCTGGCTGGGCATCGGCGAGACCTTCAAGATCGCGATCATCGCGATCGTCGTCTACATCCCGATCTACCTCAACACGCATGCCGCCCTGTCCGGCATCGACAACCGGTTCGTCGAGCTCGCCGAGGTGCAGGGCCTGTCGAAGCTGCGCTTCATCCGGGAGATCGTCATCCCCGGCGCACTGCCCGGGTTCTTCGTGGGACTCCGACTCGGCGTGACCGGCTCCTGGCTGGGCCTGGTGGTCCTGGAGCAGATCAACGCCACCAGCGGCCTCGGCTACATGATGTTCCAGGCCACGAACTACGGCCAGTCGGACGTCATCCTCGTCGGCCTGGTCGTCTACGGCATCTTCGGCCTCGCCTCGGACAGCACGGTACGCCTCATCGAACGGAGGGTGCTGTCGTGGCGCCGCACACTGAGCAGCTGACCCGTCCCGCCGTCCAACTCCGCGCGCTGACACGCTCGTTCGACGAACGCGTCGTCCTCGACGGCATCGACCTGGACATCCCCGCCGGACAGTTCGTGGCCCTGCTGGGGCACAGCGGCTCCGGCAAGAGCACCCTGTTGCGAGCGGTCGCCGGGCTCGACCACGAGGTCACCGGATGGGGGTCCCCCCTGCTCGAGCGGAGCCGAGAGCTTGGGGGAGGGCAGCTCAGCGCGCCGGACCGGGTGTCGGTCGTCTTTCAGGACTCCCGGCTGCTGCCCTGGCGTCGCGTCCTCGCCAACGTCCTTCTCGGGCTCGACGGCAGGGAGGCGGAGCAGAAGGGCCGCGAAGCCCTCGCCGAGGTCGGGCTGAAGGGCCGCGAGCGTGCCTGGCCCAACGAGCTGTCCGGCGGCGAGCAGCAGCGCGCGGCACTCGCCCGCTCCCTCGTCCGCGAGCCCGAACTGCTGCTGGCCGACGAGCCGTTCGGGGCGCTGGACGCATTGACCCGCATCAGGATGCATGCCCTGCTCAGGGAGCTGTGGGAGCGGCATCGGCCCTCGGTGCTGCTGGTGACGCATGACGTGGACGAGGCGATTGTGCTCGCGGACCGGGTGCTCGTGCTGGAGCGGGGGCGTATCGGGCTCGACCTGGCCATCGACCGAGCTCATCCGCGTGGGGCGTATCGACGGCAGTTGCTGTCGGCGTTGGGTGTGACGCAAGACGTGAGGTGACCGTCGGCCGCCGCTGCCGTCTGCTGGGGCTGCCGCCCCCAGACCCCCGCTTCGGCCCTGAACGGGCCTCGTCCTCAAACTCCCCCAAGCTCTTCGAGCAGGGGGGACCCCCAGACGGGCTGAAATGCCCGGACCGGCGCTCGCAAATCCCTCCTCTGCCCAGATCAAGGGACCCCCATGCCCAGACAGCTCCACCTCAACGCCTTCCTCATGAACACCGGCCACCACGAAGCCTCCTGGCGACTCCCCGAGAGCGACCCGTACGCCCACGTGGACCTGGCCCACTACGTCCACCTGGCCCGCGTCGCCGAGCGCGGCACCTTCGACTCCCTCTTCCTCGCCGACGGCCCGCAGCTCTGGAACAACCTCGCCCAGCGGCCCGCCGGCGCCCTGGAGCCGCTCACCCTGCTCACCGCGCTGGCGACGGCCACCGAGCACATCGGGCTGATCGCCACCGCGTCCACCTCCTACAACTCCCCCTACAACCTGGCCCGCAAGTTCGCCTCGCTCGACATCATCAGCGGCGGCCGGGCGGGCTGGAACATCGTCACCACCGCCGGTGCCGAAGCCGCCCGGAACTTCGGCCTTGACGCCGAGCCCGCGCACGCCGAGCGGTACGCCCGTGCCGCCGAGTTCCTGGACGTCGCCCTGAAGCTCTGGGACAGCTGGGAGGACGACGCGATCGTCGCCGACAAGACGGCCGGTGTCTGGGGCGACGACGCCAAGATCCATCCGCCCCGGCACCAGGGGACGTACTTCAGCGTCGAGGGCGCCCTCAATGTGCCGCGTACGCCTCAGGGTTACCCGCTGCTCGTGCAGGCCGGGTCGAGCGAGGACGGCAAGGGCTTCGCCGCCCGGTACGCGGAGGCGGTGTTCACCGCGCAGCAGACGATCGAGGACGCGCGGGCCTTCTACGCCGACCTCAAGGCACGTACCGCCGAGGCGGGCCGGGACCCCGAGCACATCAAGGTGCTGCCCGGCATCGTCCCGGTGATCGGCTCGACGGAGGCCGAGGCACTGGCGGCCGAGCAGGTCCTGGAGGACCACATCGTGTACGCGCACGGGGTGGGCCGGCTGGAGAGCCTGCTGCAACTGGAGCCCGGTGCACTGGAGTTGGATGCCCAGCTCCCCGACGACCTGCCCTCCGAGGACGCCGTCGAGGGTGCCAAGAGCCGCTACACGCTCGTGGTGGAGCTGGCCCGGCGTGAGCGGCTCACCGTGCGGCAGCTGATCGGGCGGCTCGGCGGCGGCCGAGGTCACCTCACCTTCGCCGGTACGCCCGAGCAGGTCGCCGACGCCATCGAGACGTGGTTCACCGAGGGCGCCGCGGACGGCTTCAACATCATGCCGCCGGTCCTGCCCTCCGGCCTCGACGCCTTCGTCGACCACGTCGTCCCGATCCTGCGCGCACGCGGCCTGCTCCGGGAGGAGTACGGCCCGCGCCGGACCCTGCGCGAGCGCTACGGCCTCCCGCGCCCCGCCAACCAGTACACCGTCCGCGAATCCGCCCTCGTCTGAAAACCTGAGAGGACCCGCCCATGTCCGGCATCGAAATCCACAAGGTCACCGCCCACATCGGCGCCCGCGTGTCCGGGGTCGACATCAACCAGCCGCTCGGCTCCGACACGGTCGCCGCCCTGCGCGAGGCCCTCAACGTCCACAAGGCGCTCGTCTTCAGCGACGTGAACCTGGACGACGAGACTCAGCAGGCCTTCGTCCGCCACTTCGGCGACGTCACCACCGCCCACCCGACGGTCTCCTCCGTCAACGGTGTCCCGAACGTCCTGCCCGTCGACAGCGAGCACGGCCGCGCCGCCAACCACTGGCACACCGACGTCACCTTCGTCCTCAACCCGCCGCAGGCCACCACCCTGCGCAGCGTCACGATCCCGCCGTACGGCGGCGAGACCCTGATCGCCAGTTCGGCGGCGGCCTACCGCCAGCTGCCCGAGCCGCTGCGGAAGCTGGCCGACACGCTGTGGGCGGAGCACACCAACGACTACGACTACGCCGTACCGGACGAGGACGTCGACGAGCAGCAGGCCGCCAACCGCGCCGAGTTCACGTCGATCAAGTACCGCACGGTCCACCCGGTCGTCCGCGTCCACCCGCTGACCGGTGAACGCGGCCTGTTCATCGGCGGGTTCGCGCAGCGGATCGTGGGCCTGTCGCCGGGCGAGTCCCGTAAGATTCTCGACCTGCTCCAGGCGTACGTCACCCGGCCGGAGAACATCCTGCGGCACCGCTGGTCCGAGAACCAGCTGGTCGTCTTCGACAACCGCATCACCCAGCACTACGCCATCGACAACTACGACGGGCAGCCGCGCCGCCTGCACCGCGTGACCGTCGCCGGTGACGTGCCGGTCGGCATCGAGGGCAAGGCGAGCTACTCGATCGAGGGGGACGCGTCGCACTACACGCCTGTCGCTGCGTGACGGGCTTGGCACTTACAGTGCGGCGAGTGTCCGCATAGTGGGCAGTCTCTCCTTCTGAGCGGAGAGGCTGCCCAGACTGTGGGCGTTTTTTGCCCTCTACGCATTGGACGAGCCGCGCCCATGCCAAGCACCTCCACAGGGACACCGCCGAAGACGGACGACGTCTCCCTGTCCCACGGCCTCAAGCAGCGCCACCTGTCGATGATCGCCCTCGGCGGCGTCATCGGCGCCGGCCTGTTCGTCGGGTCCGGCGCGGGTATCGCCGCCGCCGGCCCCTCGATCGTCATCGCCTATGTCATCTCCGGCCTCCTCGTGATGCTGGTGATGCGGATGCTCGGCGAGATGTCGGCCGCCTATCCCTCCTCCGGGTCCTTCTCCGCGCACGCCGAGCGGGCGATCGGCCCCTGGGCGGGCTTCACGGCCGGCTGGTCGTTCTGGGTGCTGCTCTGCACGGCCGTCGGTCTGGAGGGCATCGGCGCCGCGAAGATCGTGTCGGGCTGGCTGCCGGGGACGCCGGAGTGGGCGTGGGTGGCCCTGTTCATGGTCGTCTTCTGCGGCGCGAACCTGGCCGCCGTGAAGAACTTCGGCGAGTTCGAGTTCTGGTTCGCCGCGCTGAAGGTCGGCGCGATCGCGCTGTTCCTGGTGCTGGGCGGGCTGGCCATCGCCGGTGTCCTGCCCGGCACGGACGCGCCGGGCACCGCGGAGCTCACCGGTGAGGGCGGTTTCCTGCCGAACGGCGGCGAGGGACTGATCATCGGCCTGTTGGCCTCGGTCTTCGCCTACGGCGGCATGGAGACGGTCACCATCGCGGCCGCCGAGTCCGAGGACCCGGTCAGCGGTGTCGCGAGCGCGGTCCGCACGGCGATGTGGCGCATCGCCCTCTTCTACATCGGCTCGATGGCCGTCGTCGTCACCCTGGTCCCCTGGGACTCCAAGGAGATCGTCGAGGTGGGCCCGTACGTCGCCACCCTCGACCACCTGGGCATCCCCGGCGCCGGACAGGTGATGAACGTGGTCGTCCTGGTCGCCCTGCTGAGCGCCATGAACGCCAACATCTACGGCTCCTCGCGCATCGCGTACTCCCTCGTCCAGCGCGGCCAGGGACCCGCGGCGCTGGGCCGGGTGTCGGGCGGGGTCCCGCGGGTCGCGGTCCTCGCGTCCTCGGTGTTCGGCTTCGTGTGCGTCGTGCTGTCGTACTGGCGGCCGGACGACGTCTTCCCCTGGCTGCTGAACATGATCGGCGCGGTCATCCTGGTCGTCTGGATCTTCATCGCCGTCTCCCAGCTGCGCCTGCGCCGCCGTCTGGAGCGCGAGGCGCCGGAGAAGCTGGCCGTGCGGATGTGGGCCTTCCCGGTGCTGACCTGGGTCGCGATGGCCGGCATGGCGGCGATCTTCGTGCTGATGGCCCGCGAGCCGGACACGCGGGTGCAGCTGTACTCGACGGGTGCGATGACGCTGTTGCTCGCGGGCGTGGGGTACGCCTGGCAGAAGAAGCGCGCCAGGAGCTGACACCCTTCCGGCGCCGCCGAAGCCCCCGTGTGATCCACACGGGGGCTTTTTGCTGTTAGCTTGTTGTTGCAAGTTACTTGCAATAAGAGCTCTGAGGGGAACCCTTCATGCCCGTCTACACACTCCCGGAACTGCCCTACGACTACTCCGCGCTCGCGCCGGTGATCAGCCCCGAGATCATCGAGCTGCACCACGACAAGCACCACGCGGCTTACGTGAAGGGCGCCAACGACACCTTGGAGCAGCTGGCCGAGGCCCGGGACAAGGAGTCGTGGGGGTCGATCAACGGCCTGGAGAAGAACCTGGCCTTCCATCTGTCCGGGCACATCCTGCACAGCATCTACTGGCAGAACATGACCGGAGACGGCGGCGGCGAGCCGCTGGAGGCCGATGGTGTCGGGGAACTGGCGGACGCCGTGGCCGAGTCGTTCGGCTCCTTCGCCCACTTCAAGGCGCAGCTGTCCAAGGCGGCGGCGACCACGCAGGGTTCGGGCTGGGGTGTGCTGGCGTACGAGCCGCTGAGCGGGCGGCTGATCGTGGAGCAGGTCTACGACCACCAGGGCAAC
The DNA here is from genome assembly GCF_045039535.1 of Streptomyces sp. NBC_01092. Taxonomy (NCBI): domain Bacteria; kingdom Bacillati; phylum Actinomycetota; class Actinomycetes; order Kitasatosporales; family Streptomycetaceae; genus Streptomyces; species Streptomyces sp. NBC_01092. Next base: position 3,852,073 of record NZ_CP108659.1, read on the forward strand.
GCCGGCCAGGGTGCCACACCGATCCTCGTCTTCGACGCCTGGGAGCACGCCTTCTACCTCCAGTACAGGAACCAGAAGGTCGACTTCATCGAGGCGATGTGGCAGGTCGTCAACTGGCAGGACGTGGCACGGCGTTACACCGCCGCCAAGTCCCGTAAGGACGTCCTGCTGCTGGCTCCCTGAGCCACCGAGATCGTCCTGCCTCGTGATCGTCTTCTCACCCTTCACGAACGGCAGGCGGAATGACGGAAGCCCCCGCGAGGACCTGACTCGCGGGGGCTTCCCATGTCCGGGAGGGCGTCAGGGCTTGCGCCCCGCACCGCCGTGCCGGCCGATCGGCCGGGGTGCCTCGTCGCTCGGCTCGGGGCGCCACAGCGGGACGGAGACGATGCCCGGCTCCACCAGCTCCAGGCCCTCGAAGAACGCCTCGGTCCTGTCGACCGGGCGCAGGAAGCCTGGTCGTAGTCGGCGACGTGGCCGAGGATGCCGCTGAGGATCAGGGCCGTGGGCCGGGAGAGGTCGAGGGTGCGCGAGGCGGCCTCGAGGAACTTCTCCGGCTCGTACAGGCTCAGGTCCTCGTACGCCGTCACGCCCTCGGGTGTCGAGGTCAGCAGGGCGCGGGCGCGGGCCAGGACCCGGGGTCGTTGTCGACGTAGACGATCTTCGACTCGGGGGCGAGGCTCCCCCGGAGGGGGTACCCCCATTCGCTCCGGCTACGCTCCGCTCGCGACCTCGTGGGTGTTGTCGACCGTGGGCAGCCCGGTGCCGACGTCGAGGAACTGGCCTACGCCCGACTCCGCGACCAGGTACCGGATGCCGCGCCCCAGGAAGGCGCGGCTGCTGCGCGCGATGGTGACGATGCCGGGGAAGACGGCGGTGTACGCGTCGCCCGCCGCCTCGTCCACCGGGTAGTTGTCCTTGCCGCCCAGCCAGTAGTTCCAGATCCTGGCCGAATGGGGTACCGAAGTGTCGATCTCCGTCATGTGCCCATGGTGCTACGGCCGCTCGGGCTCGCAGGGCACATTGAGGGAGAGAAGTGCGGCGGATCCGTCTGTTCTCACGAGGAGTTCGCTGATCGCGGCATTGCGCAACCGGGGGAACACTCTGCGGTACTCCTGGGCCGGGATCGACAGCAGTGTGCACAGCACCAGACGGAAGAGCGTGTTGTGCGCGACGACGAGGACACGGCCGCCGGGGTGGGCGGCGGCGATCCGGCGCAGGGCGGCGGCCCCGCGTTCCGCGGCGGCGGCAGGGTTCTCCGCGCCCGGGAACGGATGGGCCACCGGGTCGGTGCGGAACGCCTCCGCGGCCGCCGCGTCCTCGGCCGCGAACTGCGCGAGCGTGCGGCCCTCCAGCACACCGAAGTCGCATTCGCGCAGGCCGGGTTCGCGGTGCGGGGTGAGCCCGAGCGCCCGGCACGCGGGGTCGGCGGTGATGACGGCACGGGAGAGCGGCGAGGTCCAGATCGCGTCCACCGGGTGGGCGGCGGCCCAGCGGCCGAGGTCCTCGGCCTGGGCGCGGCCCGTGTCGGTGAGGGGCACGTCGCTGACCCCGGCGTAGCGGTTCTCGGCGTGCCAGACCGTCTGTCCGTGGCGGGCCAGCAGCAGTGTCGTATCCGCGCTCATGCTCGTACTCGTGCTCATCAAGGCCATCCTTCGTGGATACCCCGGCCATCAGGCCGGGGAGGAAACAAAGTTCCTGCGGAGCAGGGCAGGAAAGCCGGTTCGCCGCCGGGGCGGACCGGCGTCCACCGTCCAACGGCCGAAACCGCCACTCACATGGAACCTGATAGCGTGTGAGACGTGACGCAGCAGGTCAAGCGGGCGTTCAAGTACCGCTTTTACCCCACGGACGAGCAGGCAGCCGAGCTGTCGCGCACGTTCGGCTGTGTCCGCCTCGTGTACAACAAGGCACTGGAGGAGCGCACGCGGGCCTGGTACGGCGAGCAACGCCGGGTCTCCTACGTGCAGTCGTCCGCCGCGCTGACGGAGTGGAAGAAGACCGAGGAACTCGCCTTCCTCTCGGAGGTGTCCTCCGTCCCGCTCCAGCAGGCGCTGCGGCACCTTCAGACGGCGTTCGGGAACTTCTTCGCCAAGCGTGCGAAGTACCCGCGCTACAAGTCGCGGAAGAAGTCCCGCGCGTCGGCCGAGTACACCCGCAGCGCCTTCAAGTGGCGCGACGGGCACCTGACCCTGGCGAAGATGGCCGAGTCGCTGGACATCCGCTGGTCGCGGCCCCTCCCCAAGGGGGCGGAGCCCACGACGGTGACCGTGTCCCACGACAGCGCGGGCCGCTGGTTCGTCTCGATGCTCGTCGAGGACACCGTCGTCCCGGCCCCCGCCACGACTGCGGCGGTCGGCCTGGACGCCGGGATCACCTCCCTGGTGACCCTGTCCACCGGGGAGAAGATCGCCAACCCCCGGCACGAGCGCCGCGACCGCGCCCGCCTGGCCAAGGCGCAGCGCGAGCTGTCCCGCAAGGTCGAGGGCTCCAACAACCGGGCCATGGCCCGGGTGAAGGTGGCCAAGGTGCACGCCCGGATCGCCGACCGGCGCCGGGACTTCCTCCACAAGCTCTCGACTCGGCTCGTCCGTGAGAACCAAACGGTCGTGATCGAGGACCTCACCGTCCGCAACCTGCTGAAGAACGGCAAGCTCGCACGCGCCATCTCGGACGCCGCATGGACGGACCTCCGCATGATGCTGGAGTACAAGTGCGCCTGGTACGGGCGCGAACTCGTCGTGATCGACCGCTGGTTCCCCAGCAGCAAGCTGTGCGGGAACTGCGGCACGGTCCGCGGGAGACTGCCGCTGAACGTCCGTGAGTGGACGTGCGACTGCGGCACCGTGCATGACCGCGACGTGAACGCGGCACGCAACATCCTGGCCGCCGGGCTGGCGGCGTCTGCCTGTGGAGACGGTGTAAGACCTCAACGGGAGTCCTCCCGGACGGGGCGGTCGTCGGTGAAGCAGGAAACCCAGCGGGCGACCGCTGGAATCCCCATCCTTTAGACGGGGGAGGAAGTCAAGAATCCGCAGTATCCCGGTCCTCCAGGCGGGTCTTCGCGTGCGCCGCGACCGGTGGGGGCAGCCAGCCTCGGGCCGTCAGCTCCTCGACCAGGCGGGCGTAGGACTCGGCGAAGCGGGCGGTGCGCTCGGGCCGGGGTTCGACGGTCGTGCCGATGCGGACCATGCCTGACGCGACCTCCGCCAGATGCGGCGCCGTACCCGCGCCGTACGCCGCCAACGCGGCCATCCCCAGGGCCGGTTCGGTCTGCTGCGGCACCCGGGCCGGGCGGCCCAGGACGTCGGCGCGCAGCTGGTTCCAGTACGGGCTGCGGGCGGCGCCGCCCGTGAAGGTGAGGGGGCCGTCGAGGGGGGCGCCGAGGTGGTGCAGGTAGTCCAGGCACAGGCGCTCGGTGAAGGCGACGCCCTGGAGGAGCGCGGCCCATAGGTCGGCGTCCGACTCGGGTTCGCCCAGGACCAGCGCGGAGGCGTCCGGGGCGAGGAACGGGAAGCGCTCGCCGGGTGACACCAGCGGGTAGGTGATCGCGCCGGCCGGCTCGTACGCGGCGGCCAGCGCGTCCATGGCCGCCGGGTCGGCGCCCGAGAACGCCGCCGTGAGCACGCCCGCGCCCACGCTTGAGGCGCCGCCGGGCAGCCAACTCCCGTCCGGGGCACGATGGTTGTAGACCACGCCGGTCGGGTCCCGGACCGGCGTCGGGGAGGCGCCCTTGAGGACCAGGGTGGTGCCGAGCACCGAGTTCCAGGAGCCGGGGCGCAGGGCGGCGGAGGCGATCTGGGCCGCGCAGCCGTCGGTCATCCCGGCGATGACGGGGGTGCCGGCGGGGATGCCGGTGGCCTCGGCGGCGGACGTGGAGACCTGGCCGAGGCGGGTGCCGGGGCGGACGACGTCCGGGATCGCCGTGTCGGGCAGGCCGAGACGGGACAGCATGGCGGGCCAGGCGTCGCGTTCCAGGTCGTAGCCGGTCTTCAGGGCGTGGCTGGAGTCGGCCGGGGGCAGCTCGCCGGTGAGGAGGGAGACGACCAGGTCCGGCTGATGGGTGATCCGGCCGTGGCCGTAGGTCTCGGTCAGCCACACCGCCTTCGGCAGGGCCCAGGTGTCCTGCACCCCGAGCCCCGCCATCCGCGCCCGCGCCCCCTGTGCCGTCGCCCGCCCGTCGTCGTACATCAGGGCGGGGCTCATCGGCCGTCCCGCCCCATCCGTGAGCAGCACGGTCCCGGACGTCCCGCACACCGCGAGCCCGCCGACCCGCACCTTCGACCGCCCTCGCAGCGCGGCCCTGGACGCCGCGCACACGCCCTCCCACCACGCGCCCGGATCCTGCTCGTGCCGCACCCCGTCCCGGCGCCCGCCGAGGGGTGCCGAGCCGCTGCCGAGGACTGTGCCGTCCCCGGTGACCAGCAGCACCCGGACGCTCTGGGTGCCCAGGTCGATCCCCAGCCAGGCCTCGTGATCGTCGGTCATCCGGACCTCCCGCACATCTGGATCCGTGAACTTCACACTCTGCACTGAGATTTTCCCTTGCGCGAGGGATTGACGCCCAACTTCCGCCGTTCCACCCTCTGTTAACGAGTCGACTCGCCGCGTTAACCGAGCACACCCGGATGGCCGAACCCCACGTGGAGGTCACGGATGGACACGCACGCGCACGACCGCCGACGGTTCCTGGCGCTGAGCGCCGCCCTGGCCGCCACGCCCCTGATCTCCGCCTGCGGTGCCGGATTCGGCGGCGACGACAGCAAGAGCGACGGCTCGGCGGCGGACGACGTCACCGGCTCCTTCGACTTCAAGCGCGAGAAGGGCACCACCGTCAAGGCGCTGCTCAACAAGCACCCGTACACGGATGCCCTGATCGCCGATCTGAAGTCCTTCACCGAGAAGACCGGCATCAAGGTCGAGTACGACGTCTTCCCCGAGGACAACTACTTCGACAAGCTCACCGTCGACCTGTCCAGCGGACGGGCGTCGTACGACGTCTTCATGCTCGGCGCGTACATGGTCTGGCAGTACGGGCCGCCGGGCTGGCTGGAGGACCTCGGCCCCTGGATGCGCAACGCCTCGGCCACCGGCGCCGAATGGGACCAGGCCGACTTCTTCCCGAACCTCCTCCAGGCCGACCAGTGGTCCCTGAAGGCGGGCGCGCCGCTCGGACAGGGCGGGCAGTACGCGCTGCCGTGGGGCTGGGAGACCAATGTCGTCGCCTACAACACGGACGTCTTCAAGAAGCTCGGCCTCAAGCCCGCCGAGAGCTTCGACGAGCTGCGCGAGATCGCCGGCGCCATCAAGCAGAAGGCGCCGGGTGCGGGCTTCGACGGCATGTACGGGATCGCCGTACGGGGATCGAGGAGCTGGGCGACCATCCACCCCGGCTTCATGACCATGTACGCCCGCAACGGGCTCAAGGACTTCACAGTCGCCGGCGGGAAGCTCACACCCGCGATGAACACCCCGGAGGCCGTCGCGTTCACCGAGGACTGGGCCGGCATGGTCAAGCAGGGCGGCCCGCCGTCCTGGACGTCGTACACCTGGTACCAGTGCTCCAGCGACCTCGGTGCGAAGAAGGCCGGGATGCTGTTCGACGCCGATACGGCCGCCTACTTCCAGGCGGTGGAAGGCGCGAGCCCGGCCTCCGGGAAGATCGCCTTCCATCCCGGGCCGAAGGGGCCGGACGGCTCCCTCGCCACCAACATGTGGATCTGGTCGCTCGGCATGAACGCCAAGAGCAAGAAGAAGAGCGCCAGTTGGCTGTTCCTGCAGTGGGCGACCGGCAAGGAGCACCTGCGCAGGAGCGCGATCACGCACAACCACATCGACCCGGTGCGCAAGTCGATCGCCGACGACGCCGCCTACAAGGACAAGATGAGGCACCTGCCGGGCTTCATCGAGACCTTCGAGACCGTCGTCGACCAGACGAAGATCCAGTTCACCCCGCAGGCGCAGTTCTTCGACGCGACCACCAGCTGGGCCGCCGCCCTCCAGGAGATCTACGGCGGCAAGGGGGCCGAGTCGGTGCTCGACGGGCTGGCGGGCGACCTCGCCGACAAGGTGGGCTAGCGCGATGGGATGGCGGCTCGCCCTTCGCCCGTACGTCCTGATCGTCCCCGCCCTGCTACTGACCTGCGGGATCCTCTATCCCTTCGGGCTCGGCCTCTACTACACGCTGTTCGACTTCTCGGCGAGCAAGCCGCAGCCGGACATGGTGCGGTTCGAGAACTACGAGACCGTCTTCACGCAGGAGGCGTTCTGGAACTCGGCGTGGGTGACGGTGCTGTACGCGGTCGGGGCCGCCGCCGTCGAGACCGTCCTCGGGGTCACCGTCGCCCTGCTGCTGCACCGGTCGACGATCGTCGGGCGGGTGCTGGAGAAGATCCTCATCCTGCCGCTGATGATCGCGCCGGTGATCGCGGCGATCATCTGGAAGCTGATGCTGCAGCCGTCGGTGGGGGTGATCAACTATCTGCTGAGACCCTTCGGTCTTGGCGGAGTCCAGTGGACGGACACCCCGACCGGGGCGCTGCTGTCGTCGATCGCCGTGGACGTGTGGGTGTACACGCCGTTCGTGGCGATCCTCGCCCTCGCCGGACTGCGGTCGCTGCCGACGTCCCCCTTCGAGGCGGCGGCCGTCGACGGGGCGGGCTGGTGGTACACCTTCCGGCGGCTGACGCTGCCGATGCTGTGGCCGTACGTCCTGGTCGCGGTGATCTTCCGGTTCATGGACTCGCTGAAGGTGTTCGACATCATCTACGCCCTGACCGAGGGCGGCCCCGGCGACTCGACCGTCGTCCTGCAGATCCGCGCCTATCTGGAGGCGATCCGCTTCCAGCGGTACTCGTTCGGCATCAGCTACACGATCGTGCTGTGGGCGGTGGTGTATCTCGCCGCGATGGTGCTGGTGAAGCACCTGGGGAAGATCCAGCGGAAGGCGGCGGAGGCGAAATGACCGTGCGCAAACGCCTGTTGGGGTGGCTCGCCGACGCCGCCCTCATCCTCTACTTCGTCTTCGCGCTGTTCCCGATCGCCTGGATGGTGATCCTGTCGCTGAAGCCGACGAACCAGCTCTTCTCCACCTACTTCTCCTTCTCCCCCACCCTCGACGGCTACCGCACGGTCCTCGGCGACAGCGAGGGCATCCCGTTCGTGCGGTTCTTCGTCAACAGCCTGGTGGTGTCGGTGGGAGCGGTCGTGCTGTCGCTCCTGGTCGGGCTCCCGGCCGCGTACGCCTCGGCGCGCTGGCGGTTCAAGGGCTCCGAGAACCTCATGTTCACGCTGCTGTCGTTCCGGTTCGCACCCGAACTGACCGTGATCATCCCGCTGTTCGTGCTCTACCAGAAGCTCGGGCTCTTCGACACGTACGTCGGCATGGTGTGGGTGCTCCAGCTGGTCACGCTGCCGCTGATCGTGTGGATCATGCGGTCGTACTTCGCCGATCTGACGCCCGAGCTGGAGCAGGCGGCGCTGTTGGACGGCTACACCCGCAAGCAGGCCTTCCTGAGGGTGGCCCTGCCGCTGGTGAAGCCGGGGGTGGCGGCCGTGTCGCTGCTCGCCTTCATCTTCGCCTGGAACAACTTCGTCTTCCCGCTGATCCTGACCTCGAACGAGGCCCAGACCGTGACCGTGGGCGCGCTGTCGTTCCTCGGCGGCGACCGGCCCAAGTACAACCTCACGGCCGCCGCCGCGCTCGTCTCCGTCGTACCGCCGCTGCTGCTCGCGCTGACGATCCAGCGGTATCTGGTGCGGGGGCTGTCGTTCGGGGCGGTGAAGTCATGATCCGGCTGCGGGGTGTGCGCAAGACGTACGGCAAGGTCACCGCGCTCGACGGCCTTGAACTGGACGTGCGGGAGGGCGAGTTCTTCTGCCTGCTCGGCCCGTCGGGCGCCGGCAAGACCACGACCCTGAAGACCGTCGCCGGGCTGGAGATCCCCGACGCCGGCACGGTCGAGCTCGGCGGCGCCGACATGCTCGGCGTCGAGCCGTACGACCGTGGCGTCGCGATGTGCTTCGAGAGCTACGCCCTCTACCCGCACAAGTCGGCCTACGACAACCTCGCCTCGCCGCTGCGCTCCCCGCGCCACCGCCTGCCCGCCGCGCAGGCCCGGGAGCGGATCGGCGAGGTCGCCGAACTCCTCGGGATCTCCGCCCTGTTGGACCGCCCGGTGGGCCGGCTCTCCAACGGCCAGCGCCAACGCGTCGCCCTCGGCCGGGTCCTGGTCCGGCCCGCCCGCGCGTTCCTCCTCGACGAGCCCCTGTCCCATCTGGACGCCAAGCTGCGCCAGCAGATGCGGGCGGAGCTGAAGGCGATCGGGGCGGTGCGGCGCACGACCACCCTCTACGTCACCCACGACTCCGTGGAGGCACTCGCGCTCGGCGACCGGATCGGGGTGATCCGGGACGGGCGGATCGTGCAGACGGGGACGCGGGAGGAGATCTGGTACCGGCCGTACGACACGGAGGTCGCGCGGGCCTTCGGGCGGCCCCGGATCAACCTGCTGCCGGGGGCGATCACGGCCGACGGCGGCTTCCGTTCCGCGGACGGCGAGGTCGACCTGCCGATCCGGGCCGACGCCCCCGTCGGGACACAGGTGCTGATCGGTGTCCGCCCCCGCGATCTCGCCCTCGGCGAGGGCCCCGGCCACGAGCTCACCGGCACCGTCTACGTCACCGAGGTGCTCGGCCGGTCCGTGGAGGTCACGGTCCGGCTCGGCGAGCAGCACCTGTCGCTGGTCGCCCCGCGCGGCGAGGCGAGCGGTCTCGGGCCCGACGATCCGGTACGACTGTCGGTCCGGCCTGAGAACCTGCTGCTGTTCGAGGCCGACCGGCCGGAGCGTCCAGGACGAAGGATCGGACAGTGAACCGCGCGATGAGCAACGCACAGCAGGGTCCCGCCGCCCGTCAGGCCGCCATGGCCGAGCTGGTTCTCGCCGACGGGTCGGCGACGGCCGCCGAGCTGGCCGAGCGGTTCGGGGTGAGCCTGATGACCATCCACCGGGACCTCGACGAGCTCGAACGGCAGGGGATCGTCAGGAAGTTCAGGGGCGGGGTGACGGCGCAGCCCTCCGGTGTCTTCGAGTCGAACGTGCAGTACCGGCTGAAGACCATGCGCGCGCAGAAGGCCGCCGTCGCCGACCGCGCCCTGAAGCTGATCGAGCCCGGCATGGCGATCATGCTGGACGACTCCACCTCGACCCTGGAGATAGCCCGCGGGCTGCGCCTCGGCGAGGTCACCCCACTCACAGTCGTCACCAACTTCCTGGAGGCGATCAACCTCCTCTCCGACCAGCGCGGCATCCACCTCATGGCCCTCGGCGGCGACTACGACCCGCTGCACTCGTCCTTCCTCGGCGTGTCCTGCGTCGAGGCGATAGAGCAGCTGCGCGTGGACGTCTGCTTCGCGTCGACGTCGGCCGTGCGCGGGGGTTACGCCTACCACCAGGAGCAGCACATCGTGTCGGTGAAGCGGGCCATGCTCGACGCGGCCGCCCGCAACATCCTGCTGATCGACCACACCAAGCTCGCCCGCGTCGCCCTGCACCGGGTGGTCCCGCTGTCCCGCTTCGACCTGCTCCTCGTGGACGACGGGGCGTCGGCGGAGGCGCTGCGGGACCTGGACGAGCACAAGGTCCGCTACGAGGTCTGCGCGACGAAGGGCAGCAGCCATGACCCAGCTGGAGCTACGTGATCTGCGCAAGACCTACCGTGCGCGGGGCCGCCCGGCCGTGGACGCCGTACGCGGTATCGACCTCAGTCTGCGCTCCGGGGAGTTGCTGGGGCTGCTGGGCCCTTCGGGCTGCGGGAAGTCCACGACGCTGCGCATGATCGCCGGGCTGGAGACGGTGACCGGCGGGGACATCCTGGTCGGCGGGGCGTCGGTGACCGCCCGCCCGGCCCAGCAGCGCAACATCGGGGTCGCGTTCGAGAACTACGCCCTCTACCCGCCGCTGACGGTGGCCGAGAACCTGGCGTTCGGCCTGAGGGCACGGCGACGGGCCGACCGGGGAGACGTCGACCGCAAGGTCAAGGAGATCGCCGAGCGCGTCGACCTCACCGCCATCCTCGACGCCCACCCCGCCGGCCTCTCCAGCGGCCAGAAGCAGCGCGTGTCCCTGGCCCGCGCGCTGATCCGCGAACCGGACGTCCTGCTCCTCGACGAGCCCCTGTCCCACCTCGACGCGGCCCAGCGCGACACGACCCGCCGCGAACTCAAGCGCATCCAGCGGGACTTGGGCCACACCACCATCCTGGTCACGCACGACCAGGAGGAGGCCCTGTCCCTCGCCGACCGGATCGCCGTGATGAAGGACGGTGTGATCCAGCAGCTCGGCACGCCGTACGAGATCTACGACAGCCCGGCGAACCTCTTCGTCGCGGACTTCGTGGGCGAGCCCGCGATCAACCTCCTGCCCGGCATCGCGGACGCGGACGGCCACGCCCGCCTCTCCTCCACCGTGCGGATCGCGCTGCCGGTGCCGGTGGCGACGGGCCGGGAGGTGGTGGTCGGCATCCGCCCGGAGGACCTGACCCTGACCGGCGAGGACGAGGGCCTGGCCGCCCGGGTCGTGGCCCACGAACCGCTCCTGGAGTCGGGCATCGCGACCCTCGCCCTCGACGGCGTCGAGAACCCCCTCGTCGTCCTCACCGCCCCCGAGGTCCGCCTCGCCCACGACGACCGCGTCCACGTCACCGCCGACCCTGACCTCACCCATGTCTTCGACGCCGAGACAGGAGACTCCCTGCGTTGACTTCCTCCCCCTCCTGACGGAGGGGACTCCTACAGCTCACGCCGTAGGGCTTCCTGCTTCATCGCCGACCGCCCGCCCGGAGTGCTCCGTTGAGGTCTTACACCGGCTCCACAGGCCGACACCGCCAGCCCGGCGGCCAAAAGGTTCTTCGCCGCATTCTCGTCGCGGTCGTGGTTGGTTCCACATCCGCCGCACGTCCATGTGCGAACATGCAGCGGCATCCTGTCTTGCAGCATTCCGCACTTCGAGCACAGCTTGGAGGAGGGAAACCAGCGGTCTACGGCGATCACTTCGCGGCCGTACCACTCGGCCTTGTATTCCAGCATGCTGCGGAACTCACTCCAGGCCGCGTCAGAGATGGCACGGGCGAGCTTGCTGTTCTTCATCAGGTTTCGAACACTCAAATCCTCGATCACGATCGTTTGGTTGTCACGAACGAGTCGAGTTGTGATCTTGTGGAGATGGTCACGCCTGCGGTCGGCAATTCGGGCGTGGATACGGGCAACCTTCCGGCGCGCCTTGGCTCGGTTGGCACCGTCGCCCTTGGCTTTGCGGGACAACTCCCTTTGCGCCTTCCCGAGGCGCGTGCGGTCCTTTCGCTCATGCCGGGGGTTGGTGATCTGTTCCCCAGTCGAGAGGGTCAGCAATCGGTCCAACCCTGCATCGATGCCAACCGCCGTCTCCGAACCAGGGAGCGGCCCGACGTCAGGGTCCTCGACGAGAAGGGATACGAACCAACGCCCGGCCGCATCCTGGGAAACTGTCACCGTCGACGGCTGCGCACCCGCAGGCAGCGGCCGAGACCACACAATCTCCAGCGGCTCCGCCATCTTGGCCAGCGTCAACTCGCCAAGCCGGAAACGGAACGCGCTCGTGGTGTATTCGGCGGACTTCCGCGACTTCTTACGCGATTTGAAGCGCGGATACTTGGCCCGCTTCGAGAAGAAGTTCGTAAACGCGGTCTGCAGATGCCGCAGCGCCTGCTGGAGTGGGACAGAGGAAACTTCGTTGAGGTAGGCCAGTTCCTCCGTCTTCTTCCACGCAGTCAGCATCGCCGATGTGGCGTTGTAGTTGATTCGTTCCCGCCTCAGCGCCCACGCCTCTGTGCGAGCCGCCAGCGCCATGTTGAAGACTTTCCGCACGCAGCCGAACGTGCGCGACAGCTCCGCTGCCTGGGCATCAGTCGGATAGAAGCGGTACTTGAACGCCCTCTTCGCCTTCATGGCCTTCACGACTCACAAGATAGTGCCCCGGATTGTGAAGGGCAGCCAGGCTTCGGAAAGGACAGTAAATGACTGAACCGCTACAAATCGTGGCCGCCGGTGACCACTTCATCCTGCCGTCGCTGATCACGCGGGCGGTGGCGCATGAGGCGGAGCGGGTGACCGTGAAGGAACTGAAGCTCGGCTGGCCACTCGTCCCCTTCGGCCCGGTGGCCGAGGTGACGGAGGCGAGCGACGCCGAGGACGAGCTGATCGAGGCGCTCACGGGAGCGCGGGTGCTGGTCACGCAGATGGGCCCGGTGACCGAGCGCGTCCTCGACGCCTGCCCCGACCTGCGGCTGGTCGTCGTGTGCCGGGGCGGCCCGGTGAACGTCAACCTGGACGCGGCCAAGCGGCACGACGTCCGGGTCTGCTACGCGCCCGGCCGCAACGCCGCCGCCACCGCCGAGTTCACGGTCGGCCTGATGCTGGCGGCCCTGCGGCGGATCCCGCAGTCCCACAACCTCCTTGCCCTGCAAGGCAGTTGGGAAGGGGCGACGTACTACACCTACGAGCACAGCGGTCTGGAGCTGGAGGACCTGCCGGTCGGGCTGGTCGGCTACGGGGCGGTGGGGAGCAGGGTCGCGCGGGTGCTGTGCGCGTTCGGGGCGCGGGTCATGGTGTACGACCCGTACGTCCACGGCGAGATCCACGGCCTGCGGGTCGCCTCCCTGGACGAGCTGCTGCGGAAATCCCGGGTGATCACGCTGCACGCCCGCCTCACGGCCGAGACGCGCGGCCTGATCGGCGCCCGCGAACTCGCCCTGCTGCCGCGGGGCTCGGTGGTGGTGAACGCGGCACGGGGTCCCCTGCTGGACGAGGAGGCGCTGTGCGACGCGCTGGAGAACGGGCGCCTCTCGGCGGCGGCCCTGGACACCTACGCAACTGAGCCGCTCCCTGCGTCCTCCCGCCTGCACGCCCTGGCCGACCACGTCGTCCTGACCCCGCACCTGGGCGGCGCGAGCCGCGCGGTCGCCGAGAAGGCGGCGGCGATCGCGGCGGCGGAGGTGGGGCGCTGGGTGCGTGGCGAGCCGTTGGCGCACTGTCTGACGTGACGGACCGGAGGAGGTCGGCATGTACGTCGGTATCGATGTAGGCACGTCCACGGTGAAGGCGGCCGCGTTCGACTCCGGGGGCCGTGAACTGGCCGTCGCTTCCCGCCCGGTGGGGCTGGCGTTGCACGGCGGGTTCGTCGAGCAGGACATGGAGGAGGTGTACGGAGCGGTCGTCGCCGTGCTCGACGAGGTGACCTCACGGGTCCCGGGGCCCGTCGGGCTCGCCGGCCTCACCGGACAGGGCGACGGCGTCTGGCTCGTCGACGCCGACGGGCGGCCGGTGCGGCCCGCCGCCTCCTGGATGGACGGCCGCGCCCACGAACTGGTCGACCGGTGGATGGCGGACGGCACGTTCGAGACGGTGTTCCGGCGGACGGGGAGTGCGATGTTCCCGGGGTGTCCGGGACCTCTCCTCGCGTGGCTGGACAGCCATGAGCCGAAGGCGCTGGATGCCGCGGCCGCCGCCCTGTACTGCAAGGACATGGTGTTCCAGCGGCTGACGGGCACGGGTGCGACGACTGATGTGTCGGACGCGTCGATGCCGTTCCTGGACCCGCGGACGCGGTCGTACGACAACGGGGTCGTCGAACTGCTCGGACTGACGCACCGGCGCGGACTCCTCCCCCCGGTCGGCGACCCGGTCGCGACGGCATCGACGCGCGGCGAGGGGCTCCCGCCCGGAACCCGGATCGCGAACGGGCCGTACGACCTGCCGGCCTGCGCGCTCGGCGCGGGCGTGACGTCCCCCGGCGACGGTCTCCTCATCGTCGGCACCTGTCTGGCCAGCCTCGTCGCGACCACCGACCTGGACCTGACCGGTGAGCCGGCCGGGCTGTACATCAGTACCGACCGGCCCGGGCACCGGCTGCGTGCGATGCCCGCGATGGTCGGTACGGCGGCGCTGGACTGGGTGCTGTCGACGACGGGCGTCCGGCACGAGGAGGTCGACGGGCTGCTGGCGGAGACCCCGCCGGGGGCGCACGGGGTGCGGGTACTGCCGTACTTCGCGCCGTCGGGCGAGCGCGCGCCCTTCGTCGAGCCCCGTCTGCGGGCCGAACTGACCGGCGTCTCCCTGGAGTCGACCCCCGCCGACCTCATCCGGGCGACCTGCGAGGGCATCGGCTACGCGGCCCGGCACTGTCTGGCGGCGGCCGGGCTGACGGGGACGCTGGCCGTCTGCGGCGGCGGTACGCGCAGCCCGGCCTGGATGCGGCTGCTCGCCGACGTCCTGGGTCGGCCGCTCAGGGTCGTCGAGGGTGAGGTGGGCGCGCGCGGCGCGGTGCTCGCGGCGGCCGAGCGGTACGGGGAGGCGCTGGACACCGAGGCGTGGACGCGGCCGACGGCGGTGGTCGAGCCGGACGCGGCACGGGCCGCGTACTACGCGGAGGGGTACGAGGAACACCTGATCCGCCTGAGCGAGGCGCGCGCCCGGGCACGTGCCTGAAGAGCCCTGCGACGAAAGGGAGTTGTATGCACCCGAGACGTAGATCCCTGCTGCTCGCGGCCGCCGGCACCACGGCGGCCGCGGCCGTACCCGCCACCGCCACCGCAGTGCCCGAGTCGCATCCCCCGCGAAAGCCGCTCGTGATCGGCCATCGCGGCGCGGCCGGCTGGCGTCCCGAGCACACGGCGGCCTCGTACACGTACGCCGTGCAGACGGGCGCCGACTGGATCGAGCCGGATCTGGTGCCCACGAAGGATCACGTCCTGGTGGTCCGGCACGAGAACGAGATCTCGCAGACCACGGACGTGGCGTCGCACCCGGAGTTCGCGGGCCGCCGTACGACGAAGACGGTGGACGGGCGGGCGGTGACCGGCTGGTTCACCGAGGACTTCACGCTGGCGGAGCTGAAGACGCTGCGGGCGGTGGAGCGGCTGCCGCTGGTCCGCAACCGCAACACGGTGTTCGACGGCCGCGAGGAGGTGCTGACCTTCCAGGAGGTCGTCGACCTGGCGCGCGGGCTGTCCAAGGCGTACGGCCGGACGATCGCCGTGTTCCCGGAGACCAAGCACCCGACGTACTTCCGCTCGCTGGGCCTGCCCCTGGAGCCGCAGCTGGCGCGGCTGATCCGACGGAACCGGCTGGGGCGGCGCAGTTGCGTCGTGCAGTCCTTCGAGCCGACGAGCCTGAAGCGGATCGCGGCCGAGCGGCTGGGGGTGGCGCTGTGGCAGGCGCTGGGGACCACGGGCGGGCCGTACGACCTGGTCTCCGCCGGGGATCCGACGACGTACAAGGACATGATGACGCCGGCGGGGCTGGCGCGGATCGCCGCGTACGCGGACTGGATCGGGCCCGACAAGTCCTCGCTCGTCGGCACGTCCGTCCTCGCGGACGCCCATGCGGCGGGGCTGCGGGTGGGGCCGTACACCTTCCGGGCGGAGAACCAGTTCCTGCCGGCGGAGCTGCGCCGGGGTACCGGACCGAACGATTTCGGGGACGCGTTCGCGGAGTACGCGCTGTACTACGGGATGGGGGTCGACGCGGTGGTGACCGACTTCCCCGATCTGGCGGTGAGGGCTAGGTCCTGTCGTTTGGATCAGCCCGGCTGCGAGGATCGGTTCCTTTCGGCCGACCCGAGCGGGGCATGGCGCGTGCAGCTGCAAGGCGGAGGAGGGAGTCGACGCGGTGGGGGCACCTCCCGGCCGAAGGCTGGGGGACGTCGGCGACCGACGACAACGCCGCTGGGGTACCCCCTCTGGGGGAGGGCGTGCCAGGGCCCGCGACGCCGGGATGATCCAAACGACAGGGCCTAGGAGGGGCTGATGTTTTTCCGGGACAAGCACTGCCGCACGTGTGGTGGAGGCCGCACGCAGGTGTTCAGGCCGCTCAGCCGCGAGGAGCTGGCGGCGATCAAGGCCGACCGGGGAGATCTGTGGCGCTGCACCGCCGAGGGCTGCCGTTGGTACCAGCCTTGGCACAAGCAGAGCGACGGCGGCCTGCTCCCGGAGGAACTGAAGATCCAGGCCGCCGTCACCGAGGCGAAGTGACGCCTACAGGTTGCTGAAGTCCGGGCCCTTGGTGCGGGTCCGCTTGATCTCGTAGAAGCCGGGGACCGAGGCCACGGCGAGGGTGCCGTCCCAGAGGCGGGCGGCGTCCTCGCCCTGGGGGGCCGGGGTGACGACCGGGCCGAAGAAGGCGATCTGCTCGCCGTCGGCGCCGGGGACGGCGATGACCGGGGTGCCGACCTCCTGGCCGACCTTGTCGATGCCCTCCTTGTGGGAGGCGCGCAGCTGGGGCTCGTAGGGGGTGTCGTCCCAGTGGTCCATGAGGGAGTCGGGCAGGCCGACCTCCTTCACGGCGGCGGCGACCGCCTCCTTGGTCGGGCCCTCCTCCTGGTTGTGGATGCGGGTGCCGAGCGCGGTGTAGAGGTCGCCGAGCACCTCGGCGCCGTGCTCCTCCTGCGCGGCGATGACGACCCGGACCGGGCCCCACGCCTTGGTCTCCAGCAGTTCGCGGTACTGCTCGGGCAGGTCGTCGAGCTTGTCCTCGTTGAGGACGGCGAGGCTCATCAGGTGCCAGCGCACCTCGATGTCGCGGACCTTCTCCACCTCCAGCACCCAGCGTGAGGTCATCCAGGCCCAGGGGCACAGCGGGTCGAACCAGAAGTCGACGGGGGTCTTGTCCGACATGTCTCTCCTCATGAGGCAAGCAGGTCTCAGCTGAACCTCTGGGGGAACACTGCTGCTCGCCGGGCCATTCCCCACTGCCGCCGGTCAGGGGCGCATGGCAGGATCGGCACCGTCCGCATACTGAACACCATCCCAGGGAGTGTCACCCGTGCCCGGTGAGAATCTGTCCCGCGACGAGGCCCGGGAGCGGGCCGCCCTGCTGTCCGTCGACGGGTACGACGTGTCCCTCGACGTGCGTTCCGCCCTCGACGACGGGGACTCGGAGGACGGGGCGCCGCGCACGTTCCGTTCGGTCACCACGATCCGCTTCCGCTGCAGCGAGCCCGGCGCGACGAGCTTCGCGGACCTGATCGCGCCGAGCGTGACGGCCGTCTCCCTCAACGGCAAGGACCTGGACCCGAGCGAGGTCTTCGACGGCGCGCGGATCACCCTGGAGGACCTGGCTGCCGACAACGAGCTCGTCGTCGACGCCCAGTGCGCCTACTCCCGCACCGGCGAGGGCCTGCACCGCTTCGTCGACCCCGAGGACGGCGAGGTCTACCTCTACACGCAGTACGAGCCCGCCGACTCCCGCCGCGTCTTCGCGAACTTCGAGCAGCCGGACCTCAAGGCGCCGTTCCGCTTCGAGGTGCGGGCGCCGCAGGAGTGGACGGTGTGGAGCAACGGGGCCGGTGAACTCGCGGACGGGGTCTGGAAGTTCGCGGAGACGAAGCCGATCTCGACCTACATCACGTGTGTCGTCGCGGGCCCGTACCACTACGTCACCGACTCCTACGAGCGCACGTTCGCCGACGGTACGACGCTGCGGATCCCCCTCGGCGCCATGTGCCGCAAGGGCCTGGCCCCCTACTTCGACGCCGACGACATCTTCCTGGTGACCAAGCAGGGCCTGGACTTCTTCCACGACCACTTCGACTACCCGTATCCCTTCGGCAAGTACGACCAGGCGTTCGTGCCCGAGTACAACCTGGGCGCGATGGAGAACCCGGGGATGGTGACCTTCCGGGAGGAGTTCGTCTTCCGCGGCAAGGTGACGCAGGCGTCGTACGAGGGCCGGGCGAACGTCATCCTGCACGAGATGGCGCACATGTGGTTCGGCGACCTGGTCACCATGGTGTGGTGGGACGACCTGTGGCTGAAGGAGTCCTTCGCGGACTTCATGGGCACGTTCGCCAACGTCGGCGCGACCCGCTTCAAGAACGCCTGGATCACCTTCGCCAACCGCCGCAAGGCATGGGCGTACCGGGCCGACCAGCTGCCCTCCACGCACCCGATCACCGCGGACATCCGCGACCTGCAGGACGCCAAGCTCAACTTCGACGGCATCACGTACGCCAAGGGCGCTTCGGTACTGAAGCAACTCGTCGCGTACGTCGGGCAGGACGCGTTCCTGGAGGGCGCGCGGCGTTACTTCAAGCGGCACGCGTACGGCAACACGCAGCTCGGCGATCTGCTGTCGGTGCTGGAGGAGACCAGCGGCCGGGACATGAGCGCGTGGGCGCGCTCCTGGCTGCAGACGGCGGGCGTGAACTCGCTGACCCCGCAGGTGCTGCTGGACAGCGAGGGCCGGGTGAGCGAGCTGGCGGTGGTGCAGGAGGCCGCCGAGTCGCACCCGGAGCTGCGCCCGCACCGGGTCGCCGTGGGTCTGTACCGGCGGGGTGCGCAGGGGGCGCTGGAGCGGTACGCGCGCGCCGAGGTGGACGTCGACGGGCCACGCACGCTCGTGACGGAGCTGGTGGGCACCGAGGCGCCGGAGCTGGTACTGGTCAACGACGACGACCTGACGTTCTGCAAGACCCGCTTCGACGAGACCTCGCTGGCGACGCTGCGTGCCGCTCTCGGTGACATGACGGATCCGCTGGCGCGGGCCCTGTGCTGGTCGGCGCTGTGGAACATGACGCGGGACGCGCTGCTGCCGGCGCGGGAGTTCATCGACCTGGTGCTGAAGTCCGCCCACCGGGAGTCGGACATCGGCGTCCTGCAGATGCTGCACGCGTGGGCCGAGTCCGCGCTGACGCACTACGTGGCGCCGCAGTGGCGGGAGCAGGGCACCCGGCTGCTCGCGCAGGGGGCGATGGAGCAGCTGTACGCCGCCGAGCCGGGCAGCGAACACCAGCTGGCGTGGGCGCGGTTCTTCGCCCGGGTGACCGACGAGCCGGGCTTCGAGCTGCTGACGGGCCTGCTCGACGGTTCGGCGACGGTCGAGGGCCTGGACGTCGACCAGGAGCTGCGCTGGGTACTGCTCGACACCCTGGCCACGTACGGCGTCGTCGGCGAGAAGGAGCTGGCCGCCGAGCTGGCCCGGGACGACACGGCGTCCGGCAGGCGCCACCAGGTGCGCTGCCTGGCCGCGCGGCCGTCGGAGGCTGTGAAGGCGCAGGCGTGGGCGCAGGTCGTCGAGTCGGACGCGCTGTCCAACGCGCTCGTCGAGGCGACGATCGCGGGCTTCGTCCAGCCGTCGCAGCGCGAGCTGCTCGCGCCGTACGCCGACAGGTACTTCGCCGCGATCGAGCGCGTGTGGTCGGAACGCTCCATCCAGATCGGCATGGACGTGGTCCGGGGCCTGTTCCCGGGGCTCCAGCAGTCGCAGGCCACGCTGGACGCGACGGACGCGTGGCTCGCGGCGCACGAGGACGCGGCTCCGGCGCTGCGGCGGCTGGTCCTTGAGGCGCGGGACGATCTGGCGCGGGGGCTGCGGGGGCAGGCGTGTGACGCGTCGGCGGCGTCAACCGCCTAAGACCTTTGGCCAACGGTCATGGGCTGCGTGACCGTTACGGAATTCAGGCAATAGCAGCCGTAACCCCTGGTCCAACCCGATTGGACCAGGGGTTTTCCCTGCCTACTCGGCATCCGAACACCCGTCCTTTAGTGCCATGTTGTCCGCTTTTGTCGACGGCCCTGTAACAACGGTTAATGGGCGGAGCGAGCGCGGGAACCTCCGGGTCATGAACCACAACACCCCGCTCTCCCCGCTGTCCCCCCGCCCCCTGCGTCACCTCTCCGAAGTCCACCGCCGCGTCATGACGACGGCTCAGCTGAAGTCGCACGGGGTCGCGCCCGCCGAGATGAGCGAGCAGTGCCGCGCCGACGGCCCCTGGCAGCAGATCCTCCCGGGCGTCTTCCTGCTCCACCCCGGCCCGCCGACCAGCGAGGAGCGCCTGCACGCGGTGCTGATGTACGCGGCGCGGGAGCGCACGTCCGGCGTGCCGTCCCAGCCGGGCGACGGTGAGGGGCACGCCGCCCCCGCCTACGCCGAGGCGATGATCACCGGCCTTGCGGCACTCACCCTCCACGGCTTCTCGGCCACACCGCCGCTCACCGCCCTGGACACGATCGACGTCCTGGTCCCCCGGATGCGCCGGCTGCGCTCCACGGGCTGCGCCCGCATCCTGCGCGCCCCCGCGCTCCCCACGCCCCGACAGGTCACCGGCCTCCCCGTGGCCCCGGTCCCCCGCGCCCTGGCCGACGCGGTCGCCGAGCTCACGGACGCGAGCGCCGTACGCCGTCTGCTGACCGAGGCCGTGCGCGCCGGGCACTGCGAACCGGCTTCGGTGGTACGGGAGTTGAACCAGGCGAAGCTCCTGTCCCGCCCGCACGTGGTGGACGCGGTGGACTCCCTGCTCGCCGAGGGCCGCGCCATCGCCGAGGACCGGCTGTACGCGATGGTCCACGAGCACGGCCTGCCCGACCCGGTCTGGAACGTCGACCTGCGCCTGCCGGGCGGCCCCCACCTCGGCGGCCTGGACGCCTACTGGCCGGAGCAGGCGGTCGCGGTGGAGCTGGACACCCGGGCCCCGCGCCAGGGCCACCGGCAGGACGACGACGCGCTCTGGTCCGAGTACGCCCGCAAGCGGGAGACCCTGGAGCGCCTCGGCATCACGGTCGTCCACATCACCCCGAAGAAGCTCCGGGACGGCATGGAGCAGCAGGCCGCGGTGGTCCGTACGGCCCTGATGGCGGCGGCGGACCGGGATCCGGCCGCGTATGTCGTGGTGCTGCCGAGGTAGTGACGGACCGGGTGCGGCACCAGGAGGGGAGAGGAGGGGCCGCGGGACCTGTGTGTCCGGCGGCCCCTCCTCGGCGTCCGGTCAACCGGCGGTGTCGCGGGCGGCGTCGGCGCAACGGGTGGCGAGGTGGGCGAACGCGTCCTTGAGTTCGGGTGGGCCGATGACCTCGATGTCGGTGTCGAAGCTGCCGAGGCCGGCGGCCAGGCCGGTCCACGACCAGGAGCCGAGGGTGAGCCGGCAGCGGTCGGGGCCGAGCCCCTCGACGATGCCGTCCTGGACGAAGGGCGCGACGACGGAGGCGGGCAGGCCCAGGACGACCTCGCCCCGGCAGGGCCAGTCGGTGGTGGTGCCGTCGGAGCCGCGGAACCGGCCGGTGATGAAGGCGGCCACGTCGCCTCCGGGGAGTTCGCGCGGGGTGAAGCGGGGGCCGGTCGGGGTGCATGGCCGTACGCGGTCGACGCGGAAGATCCGCCAGTCCGCACGGTCGAGGTCCCAGGCCAGGAGGTACCAGCGGCCCTGCCAGGTGGCCAGGTGATGGGGCTCCACGCGGCGGCGCCGCCCGGCGGTCGCGGGGTAGTCGAAGCGGAGTTCCTCATGGGCATGGATGGCGGTGCTCAGGTCCGTGAGGACCTGGGCGTCGACCTGTGGGGCGTCCCCGCTCGCCGTCGGGAGGACGGCTGTGATGCGCATCGCGTCCATGCGATGGCGCAGTCGGGGCGGCATGACCTGGCGGATCGTCGCCAGGGCGCGGGCCGCGTCGTCGGCGAGCGTGTTGCCGGAGGCAGCGGTGTGCAGGGCGAGGGCCAGGGCCACGGCCTGGTCGTCGTCGAACAGCAAGGGGGGAAGCTGCGTGCCGGGGCCCAGGCGGTATCCGCCGGAGGGTCCCCTGAACGCCCGGATCGGGTATCCGAGTTGCCGTAGCCGGTCCACGTCGCGGCGAACCGTGCGGGGCGTGACGTCGAGCCGCACGGCGAGGTCCTCGCCCAACCAGTCACGGCGCGTCTGCAGGAGCGAGAGCAGCGCGAGCAGGCGGGACGACGTTTTCTGCATGTCCGTCATTGTGCCCGCAGTACAGGACACAACCTGTCCGCTACCTCTGTGATGGTGAGGTCAGAGCCACCGAACGACATCCAGGAGCAGACATGTCCGTGAAGACCACCACCCACCTGAACTTCCGGGGCGACGCGCGTGAGGCGCTGGACTTCTACCGGTCCGTCTTCGGCGGACGCACCGTCGCCGTCACCTACAAGGACGCCGGCAACGTGCGCGACGAGAGCGAGGCGGACTGGGTGATGTGGGGCGAGGTGGCCGGCGACAACGGCTTCCACGTCATGGCCTACGACGTCCCCTCCCAGCTGCCCTGGAACCAGGGCGAGGCCCCCTTCTTCGTCTCCGTGCGCGGCGACGACGCCGACGAGATCAGCGCGCTGTGGCAGAAGCTGGCGCAGGGCTCGAAGGTCGTACAGCCCTTGGAGCCGGCCGCGTGGGCGCCGCTGTACGGCATGCTCACCGACCGCTTCGGCGTGACCTGGGTCCTGGACGTCACTGCTCCCTACAGCGGCTGAGCACCATGACCGTCCTCGACAGCCGCGCCCTGAACCGCGCCACCCTCGCCCGCCAGTACCTGCTCGACCGTGCGGACACGCCCGTCCGCGAGGCCGTGGCGCACCTGTGCGGGATGCAGGCGCAGGAACCCCAGGAACCCTTCGTCGGCCTGTGGTCCCGGCTGCGCGCGTTCGAGCCGCGGCAGCTGGACGACGCGCTGACCGGACGTACGGTCGTGCGGACGCATCTGATGCGCCGCACCGTCCACCTCGTCGCCGCCGACGACGCGCTGGCCTGGCGGGCCCGCCACGACGCCATGCTGCGTCAGCGGGTGCTGGCCACCTACCGGCGCGAACTCTCGGGCGTCGAGGTGGACGAGGTCGAGGCGGCCGGCCGAGCGGTCATGGCCGACGGGCAGCCCCGCACCATGGCCGCGCTCGTCCAGGCGATAGAGGACCGCTGGCCCGGGACCCCGCGACGGGTCCTGGGCGAGCTGCTCGTCGCGGCGCTCGTCCCGATGGTCCAGCTCCCGCCCCGCGGGCTGTGGCAGGCCAAGGCCGGGGTCCGCAATCTGCCCCTGGCCACCTGGCTCGGGCGCGAGATCGCCCCGCTCTGCGCCGACGGGACCGACCCGACCGGGCGCCGGCTGGTACGCCGCTACCTCGCCGCCTTCGGGCCGGCCTCCACCGCCGACCTCCGCGCCTGGTGCGGCCTGGCCGGACTGCCCGCCGCGGTCAAGGCCGTCCGCGAGGAGCTCGTCGCCTTCCGCGACGAACGCGGCCGCGAACTCCTCGACCTGCCCGACGCGCCGCGCCCCGACGGGGACACCCCCGCCCCGGTGCGGTTCCTGCCGGCCTTCGACAACGCGATCCTCGGCTACCGCGACCGCAGCCGCATCATCGACGACGCCCACCTCGGCCTGTCCGTCGCCGGCCAACGCGCCGTCCTCGTCGACGGACGCGTCGCCGCCACCTGGACCGTACGGGACGGACAGCTCGACATCACCCCGCTGCGCCCCCTCTCCACCCCGGAGCGAGACGAGATCCACACCGAGGCCCAAGCCCTGACCGCTTTCCTCGCCGAGGACATCGACCACGTACGCGTCACCGCCGGCGACGTCGGTGCGGGTGCGGCAGCGTCGAGCGGGCCGCCCCCGTGTGCAGCCGGTCGATGAGGGCCGCGTAGGAGGCGATCATGCGGGTGCGGCTGAAGAGTTCGCGGGCGGCGGCGAGGGCCGGGCCGAACGCCGCACGGTCGGCGACCGCGGTGGTCCACGCACCGGCGATCACCTCGGGGTCCGGTGCGGTGACCATGCCGCGCCCGGCCACGATCGACGCGCTGTCGCCGACGTCCGTGGTCACCGGTACGGCCCCGCACATCATGCCCTCGATCAGGCACAGGGGCGCCGCCTCGCCCCACGTCGAGGTGAGGGCGACGACGTCGGCCCCGGCGTAGACGGTCTCCATGTCGCGCCGGACGCCGAGCAGGTGCGGCCGTCGACGGTCGGTGCCGAAAGCGGCCTCGATGTCGGCGGCGAGCGCCGGGTTGGCCGCCGTCATGCCGGCACCGCACATCAGGACCTGACCGCCGGGGGTGCCGCGCAGCCAGGCCGCGGCGGCGGCGAGGAAGAGTGGGACGTTCTTCATCGCGTCGTAGCGGGCGGCGTAGACCACGACGGGCGCCGGGTGGTCGATGCCGAGTTCCGTGCGCAGGGCCAGGCGCCGTGCCGGGTCGGGGCGGAAGCGGAGCAGGTCCACGCCGTTCGGGATCACGTGCAGCAGCTCGGCCGGGATGCCGGCCGCCTGGTACGCCATCCGCGTCGACTCGGCGCAGCACACACAGGCCGCGACCGTGCCGTCGGCGATGGCGGCCTTGAGCTCGTCGAGGGCGCGGCCCTGGTTCTGCGGGTCGGAGCGGTGCAGGCACACCAGGACCGGGCGACGCGGCAGGCCCGCCTGGTTGAGCAGGGCGAGCGGCTGCTCCTTGAGGGAGAGGATCACGTCGGCCCCGGCCATGGCCCGCGCGGTTTCGGCCAGCTCCGGCCCGTTGAAGCCGGCCGGAGCCGGTTCCCCCGCGTTCTGGACCCGGCCCAGCGAGGTGACCCCCAGCCCGGCGGCCGTCAGCGACCGGTAGCAGGGGTCGTCCTCCATCCGCTGCCGGGTCGCCTCCCGGCTCACTTCGCCGTGAATGCTCAGCACCCTGTGGTGCCGGCCGCCCTCCAGCAGTCCCAGCACCACATCGCTGTGCACGATCCTGGCACCGCCGGAGAAGAAGCCGTCGTAGACCGACAGCACACGCAGTCCGTTTTCCGCGCGCACACGATCACCCGCCTTGCACACATATCAAGCCATCCCCGTGAAGTGCGGGTTAGCCGATATGAGGCGGTACGGACATTACGGGCGCATGAACTGGATGATTCGTGTCTGGGTCCTCTCGATTGCCTCGTTTTTTCCGCAGAACTCGCCCTCGATCACGGCGTCCGTGTCGCCCGCCCAGTCCCCGTTGAAGTTGAAGGCCAGGGAGTGGCGGCCGTCCGCCGTCGTCACCGCCTCCGACGTCGAGCCGTGGATGCCGCCGCCATGACCCCAGACCGTGACGCCGCAGCTCAGCTTGCGTTCGATCAGGCCGAGGCCGTAGCCCGCGTTCGGGATGTCGTCGACCTTGACCGTGGTCTTCATCTCGGAGAGCTGCTTCGCGGGGAGCAGCCTGCCCTTCAGCAGGGCCGAGTAGAAGCGGTTGAGGTCGGTGGAGTCGGAGATCATCTCGCCGGCCGAGAAGGCCAGGGACGGGTTGATCTTCGTGACGTCGTAGGTCGGGCCCGTCGCCGTCTCGGCCAGCTTGGAGTAGGCCCGGCTGCTCGGGCCCGGCACCGTCACGCGCGTGCCCGGGACGGAGGTGCCGGTCAGGTGCAGGGGCTTGATGATGCGGTCGCGGACCTCGGCGCCGTAGGAGCGGCCGGTGGCCTTCTCGATCACCATGCCGGCCAGGACGTAGTTGGTGTTGGAGTAGTTCCACGACGTCCCGGGCTCGAAGTCCGGCTTGTGGGTCATGGCGAGGGCGACCAGTTCCCCGGGCTTCTTGGTGTCGTAGCGGTGCTCGAAGAAGCCGTCCTTCAGGAAGTAGGTGCGGCCGAAGTCCTCGTCCGCCGTGTAGTTGAAGATGCCGCTGGTGTGGTTGAGGAGCCGGCGGAGGGTGATCCGGCTGCCGTCGTGGCCGTTGCCCCGTACCGTCCCCGGCAGCCACTTCTCCACCGTGTCGTCCAGCGACAGCCTGCCCTCCGCCTCCAGCTGGAGCAGCACCGTGGACACAAAGGTCTTGGTGATGCTGCCCACCCGGTAGCGGTCGTCCGCCGAACGCGGCTTCCCTGTCTTGAGGTTGCCGACGCCCGGTGTCGCCGACCAGCTGCCGTGGCCGTCCTTCGCGGTCAGCGTCACGCCGGGGACGCCCGCCGTGACCGCCGCCTCGGCGGCCTTCCGGGTCGCCTCGTGGCCGGTGCCGGCGGGCGCCGCCGCCAGCGCGGGGGCCGCGAGGGCCACCGACAGCGCCACCGCCGTCGTGGCCACGACGGCCGTGCGGGTCGTACGTACGCTCATGTCTCTCCCCCTTCTGCACGCTCTCGTCGAGCGTGGTCGCGGGGAGAGACCGGGCGTCGCTTGCGAAGGTTGAAGCGGGATGGGGCAGTTGAGCGCGATTCAGCCCTTCTTGAGGACCAGTTCCGTGTTGCGGTCCTTACGCTCGCCGCCCAGCTTCGTGCTCGCGCCGGGGGCGTTCAGGGACAGCTCCCGGTAGAGGGCGGCCAGGCCCGTCTGGGAGAGGTCGGTGAAGCTGGTGCGGTGCGGGGCCGAGGACTCGATCAGCGTGGTGAACAGCGAGATCGTGCCGTCGTTGTTGTCCACCACCTCGATGATCCGGGCGAGTTGGGGGAAGTCCACGTGGGAGGCGGTGGAGATCTCCCAGAAGGAGCGCCCGCCGGCGGCGGTGTGCGGGGTGATGACGTTCTTGTGGATGTGGCCGTTCACCCAGGCGAGGACATTGCGGTGGCTGCCGAGCAGCTTGAGCACCTCGGCGCCGCCGACACGCCGGTCGTTCGGGCGGGCCGGGTCGCGGCGCAGGTTGTCCATCGTCTCGCTGGTGTGATGGCTGAAGACGATCGCGTACGAGTCCTTGTTGTCGCGCAGCGTCTTGTCCAGCCACTTGAACTGGGCCGCCCCGATGGACCCTTCGTAGTGGCCGCCCGGGTCGGTGGTGTCCAGGCTGATGCCGATGACGTCGTCGGCGATGCGGAAGCTGTAGTACTGGGTGCCCGCGTCCAGGTTGGCCGTCGAGTAGCCGTGACCGACCGGGCCGTGGCCGCGGTGGGCCGGGTCCAGGTGGGCCCGGAGGTAGTCCTTGGGCGTGAACGGGGCGCGGCTCTCGTCCGGCGTGACCGAGCGCATCGAGCGGGCGTGGGCCTTGAGGAAGTCCTTGAAGACGGTGCCCCTCGGGTCCTTGTCCTGCTTGAGGGAGTCCTGGAGCTTCTTGGCGTCCGCGGCGGACACGTTCATCAGCTTCTTGCCGCCGACGGCGAGGTCGGTGAGGTAGGAGTCGCTGTGCGAGGCGTACGTGCCGAGCGGCATCGCGTCGTGGTTGCCGACGGTCGAGTACCAGGGGATGTTCAGGCCGGGGCTGCGCATCTGGCGGATCGCGGCGGCCAGGTAGCCCTCGATGTGCGGGAAGCCGAGCTGCTTGTCGGCGTCGCGGACGGTGTCGTCGGCCTGCCAGTACTGCTTCAGTCCGCTGTTCTGGACGCCTTCGTAGTGCCGCGGGTCACCGGTGTTCGGGGTGACGCGGCCACCGCTCATCACCGTGAGGAACCAGTCCAGCTCGGACTTGCAGTTGTTGTCCGTGTTGTCGCCGGTGGTCATGGCGAAGTGGAGCGGGGCGCCGGTGACGGGGGCGCCCCGCAGCGCGTTGATCCGCTCGACGAGCGCCACCGCGCCGGGCACGGTCAGTGCCTCCTGCGGGCGCCAGGCGTGCACGTCCGTCGAGCGCAGGTACTCCAGCCGGAGCGGGTGCTGGGCGTCGATCAGGTGCAGGTCCGTGAGCTGGACGAAGGCGGCGAGCGCCGTACGCCGGCCCTCGCGCCCCGACTTGGCCGCCGCGAGGTTCTCCCGGACGACCCGCTTCCAGCCGGGACCGTCGGCGAGCCGGCGGTAGCCGCCGCTGCCCTGCGGGGTGGCGACGCCCGCGACGGTGGTGCCGCGGGTGTACGGGGCGAGGGCGACCGGCACCCTGCGGGAGGCGCCCACGGGGGCCTCGGCAGCGGCGGCATCGGCCGCGCCGGCGTTCGGCGCGCTCGCGGCGCTGTGGGTGGTGGCGGCCTCACTGTCCGTGGGCCGCAGGGCGTAGCCGACGCCCGCGGAGAGTGTCACCGCACCGGTGGCGGCGAGCAGGGTACGGCGGTGGACCCCCAGCGCGGAGCTGGCGACAGAGCGTATGCGCGACATGGCGCGATCTCCCCGAGTGCGAACGCGTCGGCAGTGGACGCGGGGCGGTCGCTGACGCGAACGGCCCGCTCACTGTGGATCGTTGGCACCGGGAATGACCTGCGCATGAACATGACGGCAACGCGCAGCGCCGATCACCGTACGTCGATCTCGGACTACCTTCCGCGTCCACGACCGCTCCTCGAACGGCCGGGACGCGGTCACTCCGTGTTCATCTTCCGGGGTAGTGAAGCCAAGCGCTCCGCTGGATGAGCCGTGATGGGCCGTCGTTCGTCCGCGGCGCCGTCGCGGCTGGTCGCGCCCACGCGGCGGAGCCGCAATCGATACAGCCCCGCGCCCCTGGGCGGCGCTGCCGAACCGCAGTTGACTCCACCAGGTCCGCTCAGCTCCCGGTGGCTTCGATCCGCCCCGTCGCCGAACGCTCCCGCCACAGCGACAACCTGGGGAAGACCCGGTGGGAGGAGTCGATGCCGAGCAGCGCGGTCGGCAACGAGCGAGGAGGAATTGTCCGTCACGAACGCATATGACGTAGGCCGCCACCCTCAACTTCTTCCGCACATACAGACATTAACGTCCGCGGGTGGCTTGCCCCTCTTTGTCACTGATCTCCCCCTAGGTCAATAGCGGGTTTTCCCCAGCCGTCCATTTCGATTCGGTCAACTCTTCCCAAACATCCTTCCCTTGCATAAAGCTGTGCGGTCATCCGGGATCACATACCGGACGCCCCGTTGCTCCTTTACCAACAAGGGATGCCGATGACCCTCACCCCCCAGCGCGATCCGAAGCCGGGCCCGAGACGCGCGGCCCGCATAGCCGTGGCCGCCGGTCTCGTCGCCGCGCTCTCCGCAGCAGGGCCGATACCCATGGCGATAGCCGTGGACCCCGCGCCCGCCGCGGCGGACCCGAGCGTCAAGTCCGCGCACGACAAGCTCGGTTCGGACGACGCCGACCTGCTCGCCGAGGCGAAGGCCGACGGCGCCAAGAACGTCACGATGATGGTCGCGACCGCGCCCGGCCAGACCGAGAAGGTCGCCGAGCAGCTGGACGCGGTCGGCTCTGTGGGCCGTACCTACGACAAGCTCGGTTACGTCCGGGCCACCGTCCCCACCGGCAAGGCCGACTCGGCCATCGCCGCCGCGGCGAAGCTCTCCTCGGTGCACGGCATCGACCTGCGCGAGGAGATACCCCTGGACGACCCCGCCGTAGACACGAAGAAGTCGACGGCCGCCGCCACCTCGTACACCGGCCCCAGTAACAAGACCCCGGCCGCGAACCCGTACAACCCGTCCTTCGAGACGGGCTCCGTGGACTTCGTGAAGGAGAACCCGAAGGCGGACGGCCGCGGCATCACCATCGGCATCCTCGACTCCGGCATCGACCTCGGCCACCCGGCGCTGCAGAAGACCACCACCGGTGAGCGGAAGATCGTCGACTGGGTCACGGCCACCGACCCGCTCGTCGACAGCGACCGCACCTGGCGCCCGATGGTGACCTCCGTCTCCGGGCCCAGCTTCACCTACAGCGGCAAGACCTGGACGGCCCCGGCGGGCTCGTACCAGGTGAGCACCTTCCTGGAGTCGTACACCACGGGGGGCGACGCGGCGGGCGACGCCAACCGCGACGGCGACAAGACCGACTCGTGGGGCGTGCTGTACGACGCCGCGAACGGCACGGTCCGGGTCGACCTCAACAACAACTACGACTTCGGTGACGACACCCCGATGAAGCCGTACAAGGACGGCTACCAGATCGGGTACTTCGGCACCGACAACCCGGCCACCGACGTCACCGAGCGTCAGCCGTTCGTCGTGCAGATCCGCAAGGACGTGCCGATGGACCCGCTGGGCGGGGACTGGGTCGGCCAGAAGCGCGACTTCGTCAACATCGGCGTCATCGAGTCCGAGCACGGCACGCACGTCGCCGGCATCACCGCCGCGAACGGCCTGTTCGGCGGCAGGATGAACGGGCAGGCCCCCGGCGCGAAGCTCGTCGCCTCCCGTGCCTGCACCTGGACCGGCGGCTGCACCAACGTCGCGCTCACCGAGGGCATGATCGACCTCGTCGTGAACCGTGGCGTCGACATCGTCAACATGTCGATCGGCGGTCTCCCGGCACTGAACGACGGCAACAACGCCCGCGCCGAGCTGTACACGCGCCTGATCGACACCTACGGCGTCCAGCTCGTCATATCCGCCGGCAACTCCGGCCCCGGCGCCAACACCATCGGCGACCCGAGCCTGGCGAGCAAGGTCATCTCGGTCGGCGCGACGGTCTCCAGGGAGACCTGGGCCGCCAACTACGGCTCGGTCGTGTCCAAGCCGTACGCGATGATGCCGTTCTCCTCGCGCGGCCCGCGTGAGGACGGCGGCTTCACCCCGACACTCTCCGCGCCGGGCGCCGCGATCAACACCATCCAGACCTGGCTGCCGGGCGCCCCGGTCGCCGAGGCGGGCTACACCCTCCCGGCCGGCTACGGCATGCTCCAGGGCACCTCGATGGCGTCCCCGCAGGCGGCGGGCGCGTCGGCGCTGCTCCTGTCGGCCGCCAAGCAGAAGGGCATCGCCCTCACCCCGGCGAAGCTGCGCACCGCGCTCACGTCGACCGCCGACCACATCAAGGGCGTTCAGGCGTACGAGGAGGGTGCCGGCCTCATCAACATCGAGGACGCCTGGGACTCCATCCGCGACGGCGCCACCGCCCACGAGTACACGGTGAAGGCACCGGTCGACACCGCGATCGACCAGTTCCTGAAGACCCCGGGCTTCGGCACGGGCGTCTACGACCGCGAGGGCGGCCTGAAGGCCGGGCAGAAGAAGACGTACGACGTCACCATCACGCGTACGTCCGGCGCGGACCGGGCGATCCGGCACGAGCTGAGCCTCGGGAACAACGCCGGTGACACCTTCCGCATCGCCGGTTCGGACGAGATCAGCCTCGGCCTGAACAAGCCGGTCACCGTGAAGGTCTCCGCGAAGCCGTCCTCGGCCGGTATCAAGAGCGCGATCCTGGAGGTCGACGACCCGCGCACCGAGGGCATCGACAAGCAGGTCCTCAACACGGTCGTGGTCTCCGCGCCGCTGAAGTACACGTACTCCGCGTCCGGTTCGACGCAGCGCAACAGCACCAAGTCGTACTTCGTGACCGTCCCCGAGGGCGCGAAGTCCCTTGAGGTCGCGATCGGCGGGCTGAAGGACAAGAGCCAGACCCGGTTCATCGCCATCCACCCCTACGGCGTCCCGTCGGACACCACGGGCACCCCGTTCTGCTACAACAACTACCTCGCCGGCAACGGCTGCAAGCCGGACGTGCGTTCCTACGCCGACCCGCAGCCCGGCGTCTGGGAGATCGAGGTCGAGTCGCGCCGTACGTCGCCGCTGCTCGACAACCCGTACAAGCTGGACGTCACCGTCCTCGGCGCGGCCTTCGACCCGGAAACCGTGACCGTCCCCGAGGCCAAGGTCGGCACTCCGGCCGCCGTCTCCTGGAAGGTGACCAACAACTACGCCGCCCTCGACGGCAAGCCGGCCGGCGGCCCGCTCGGCTCGTCGAAGACGGCGCGCCCGGACATCACCGAGGGCGTCACGCAGACCACCACGGTCGACGTGCCCGAGGGCGCGACCTCGCTCGACGTCTCCATCGGCAACGTCTCCGACGCGGCCGCCGACCTCGACCTGGTCGTCTACGACGCGGCCGGCACCGAGGTCGGCAGCTCCGCCGACGGTGACTCGGAGGAGGCGGTCTCGGTCGCGAACCCGGCCGCCGGGAAGTACAGCGTCGAGGTCATCGGCTACTCGGTGCCGAGCGGCTCGACGGCCTACGACTACCTGGACGTGTTCTTCTCCCCCGCGCTCGGCACCGTGTCCGTCGGCGACGCGCCGGTGAAGCTCGGCACGGGCGAGTCGGCCACCGTCTCCGGCAGCGTCACGGCGCTGGCGCCCGCGCCGGAGGGCCGCGAGTTCTTCGGCCAGGTCCAGCTGCTGAACGCGCGCGGCACCGTCGCGGGCGTGGGCAGCGTGAAGATCGAGAAGGTCATTCCGTAGTCCATCGGTACGGCAGTGGGGCGGGCGTCCGTGCGGGCGCCCGCCCCTTGTCGTTCAGCCTTGTCGTTCAGCAGCCGCGCTCCCGTGCCTCGGGCAGCGAGGCGGTGATCCAGGCCCGTTCGGGGGCGATGTCCTGCTCGCCGACGGCCCAGAAGTCGGGCTCGCGGGCGCCCCGCGGGATACCGATGAGCACCTTGTCGCCCTTGCGCAGGCCGGGGACGAGGTTCTCGTCGACGACGAACGTCAGCTCCTGCTCGCCCTGGTCCGGCAGGTAGTAGCGGGTCATGTCCAGGGTGACGCGCAACGAGGCCGTGCCGGGGAGCTGTTCGACGGAGGTGGCCCGCCCTTCGGCCACCAGGCGGGAGCAGGCGAGGTACTGCGGGCCGCCGAAGGCGGTATCGCCGGACTGCTGGGAGGGCATGGCCTTGTCCGCGCTGCTCGCCCCCGCGTCGGAATCGGCGCCGCCCCCGGCCTGCGTCACCAGCCAGCCCATGCCCACCAGCACGGACGCGGCTGCCGCGACGGCGAGGGAGCCGAAGGCGACGGTGCGGATCCGGCGCCGGACGCGGGAGGGCTGTCGCACGGGGACGGGCTCGGGCAGCGGTGGCGGTGGTTCGGCGAGCGCGTGCCCGATGATGCCCAGCTGCTCCCGCAGCAGGGCAAGGTCGGCTGCGGCGGAGCTGTGCTCGGCCATGAAGGCGGCGTCCGCCCGGGCCTCGTCGGACAGCGGTTCACCGGTGATCGCGGCCATCAGCGCGTCGGCGCCGCGGCCCTGGTTCTCGGCGGTCATGTCACACCACCTCGTCCTCGTGCAGGCGGGCGCGCAGGGCCCGTACCGCCGTGTGCAGCCTGCTCTTGACCGTGCCCTCCGGGATGCCGAGTTCCTCGGCGATGTCCCGCACGGGCAGGTCCCCGTAGAAGCGCAGGACGAGGACCTGACGCTGGGCGTCGGGCAGTTCGTCCAGGCCCCGGGCGACGGCGAGCGAGAGCAGGCTGGTGTCCTCGCCGGAGGGGTGCTCGGTCTGGCGCAGGGAGGCGAGCCGTTCGCCGAGGCGTTCCTGGCGCTTCTTGGCCCGGTGCCAGTCCATGGCGAGGTTGGAGGCGACGACCGCCGCCCACGCCGACACGTCCCGCGGCGCCTCACGTCCGCTCGCGGCCCGCTCCAGCAGCCGCAGGCGTACCTGCTGTACCCCGTCCGGCAGGTCCGCCTGCGGCACACCGCCGAGCGCGAGCACCGCCCTTACCCGACGCTCCTGGGCCGCGTCCAGGGGATCGGTGTGATCGACCTCCTGGGCACGGCGGGCCTTTCTGCGCAGCACAAGCCACCCCCTCACCGCGTTTCCTCTACGACGCCGCAGCGCACGAAAACGTTCGGCCGGTTCGTCGGGAGTTTCCGCGAGGTGTACGTCACACCTTCGCGCGGGCGCAGCACAGCTTGCGGCACGAGAGCCCCGTAGGCCGAATTTCTGCAGCTCAGCATGGGTGCGGACGGGAGTTCCGGTACCGTCCGGCCAGGCGGGGTGTCCCGGTCGGCGGGTATGAAGCGCAAAGAATTGGACAGGCGGACCGGGGTCGGCCGCATGATGGAAAGGCCGCAGACATGCACGAACGCCTAGAGGGAGTCGCCGTGAGGGTCGGAATCGTCGGAGCCACCGGTCAGGTCGGCACGGTCATGCGCAGGATCCTCGTGGAGCGGGACTTCCCGGTCACCGAGCTGCGCCTGTTCGCCTCGGCCCGTTCGGCGGGGACGGTCCTTGACGGCGTGACGGTGGAGGACGCGGCGACGGCCGACTACTCCGGCCTGGACATCGTGCTGTTCTCGGCGGGCGGCTCGACCTCGAAGGCACTGGCGCCGAAGGTCGCCGCGCAGGGCCCCGTGGTGATCGACAACTCCTCGGCGTGGCGCCGCGACCCCGAGGTCCCGCTGGTCGTCTCCGAGGTGAACCCGCACGCGATCACCGACCGCCCCAAGGGCATCATCGCCAACCCGAACTGCACGACGATGGCCGCGATGCCGGTGCTGAAGCCGCTGCACGCCGAGGCCGGCCTTCAAGCCCTCGTCGTCGCCACCTACCAGGCCGTCTCCGGCTCCGGTCTGGCCGGCGTGGACGAGCTGTTCGAGCAGGTCAAGAAGGTCGGCGACGACGCGCCGAAGCTGACCCACGACGGCTCGGCGGCGGAGTTCCCCGAGCCGCACAAGTACGTCGCGCCGATCGCGTACAACGTCCTGCCGCTGGCCGGCTCCCTCGTCGACGACGGTCTGCACGAGACCGACGAGGAGCAAAAGCTCCGCCACGAGTCCCGCAAGATCCTGGAGATCCCAGAGCTGAAGGTCTCCGGCACCTGCGTGCGCGTCCCGGTCTTCTCCGGCCACTCCCTCCAGGTCAACGCCCGCTTCGCCGCCCCGATCAGCGTGGAGCGCGCCAAGGAGCTGCTGGCCGGCGCCCCGGGCGTGGCCCTCACCGAGGTCCCGACCCCGCTGCAGGCGGCCGGCCAGGACCCGTCCTACGTGGGCCGCATCCGCCAGGACGAGACGGTCGAGCACGGCATCGCCCTGTTCATCTCCAACGACAACCTGCGCAAGGGCGCTGCGCTGAACGCGGTGCAGATCGCGGAGTTGGTGGCGGCGGAGCTGAAGGGCTGACGCCGGTAGGCATGCGAAAGGGGCGCCCGCCGGTGAACGGTGGGCGCCCCTTCGTCGTGCTCAGAGGTCGAGATGCAGGCGAAGGGCCGCGTCGATCTGCGCCATGCGCTGACGGGGCACCGCCCCGATCGGCCGCAGCAGCCGGTCCTTGGCGAGAGCGCGGACTTGCTCGCACTGCACCTTGGAATCCTTGAGGAGACCGCCCTCCCCCGCGGGAAGCAGCACCTGGAACGGATGGACGCGGGACGTGTTGGTCGTCAGGGGAACCAGCGTCACGACGCCTCGCCCGGTTCGCTCCACGGCCGCATTGGCACCGTCGTTCGAGACGATCACCGCCGGACGGGCCTTGTTGGCCTCGCTGCCGCGCACCGGCTCGTAGTCGACGAGGTAGATGTCACCGCGCTTCATCGGTCAGCCCGTCCCCCGAGAACTGGTCCCAGAACTCGGCGTCCTCGCTGCCGTCCCACTCGGCGAACGCCTCGGCGTACTCCTGCTCCAGATGAGCCCGTCGCAGCAGCTCGATGGCGTCGTGTATCACCGCGGACCGGGAGTCCGCCGACTTCTTCGCGACGTACTCGTCGACGAACGCAACATCCTCCTGGGGAAGACTCACACTGATCTTCATACCCTCAGCATAACAGTGGGCGAAAAACGGTACTACCCCTAGTGCTACCGCTCGGGAGCTACCCCTTGCGTACCTCAAAGAGGAAGCACCCGTACTCCACAGCCCGCACATGCACGAACGCCACCGTCGGATCGGCGAACGCCTCCGCGAACGCCTCCTCGAATCCCCCCGGCTCCACCAGCTGCCCCCCGAGGATCCGCCCCTCCCCCGAGTAGCGGCGCACGGTCCGGTGCGCGTCGGCGAAGGGCAGCGCGCCCCCGTCGGGACCCCCGCACTCCTCGGCGTGAATGAACACGGGCCCCTGCTCGTCGTACGCCCCGGGATCGACCCCGCCCTCCGCCGCCCAGCGCCGCAGCGGGGCGTACGAGACCAGGGCGATCCGCTCGCCGGACGTGCTGCGGCGCAAGCAGCAACGCAGCGGCGCCCCGCCCTCCTCGTCGGTCACGGGAACCGTGCGGCGCCCGGCGTCGTCGGCGGAGCGCAGCTCCTTCAGGGTCGTCGGACCGATGGCGTGTACCAGAGGTGTCGTCATGCCCCCAGCCTCACGCGCGCACGCCCCGCCGACCGGCGGTTAACGGACATCGCGCTGCGCACAGGTCCCATGGAAGGATGACCGAACCCATACATATCGAGGAGATGACCGCGTGCCTGGCACAAACCTGACTCGCGAAGAGGCGCAGCAGCGGGCGAAGCTGCTCACCGTTGACTCGTACGAGATCGATCTCGACCTCTCCGGCGCGCAGGAGGGCGGCACCTACAGGTCCGTGACCACGGTGCGCTTCGACGTCGCTGAGAACGGCGTCGACTCCTTCATCGACCTCGTGGCGCCGGCCGTCCACGAGGTGACGCTCAACGGCGACCCGCTCGACGCGGACGAGGTCTTCAAGGACTCCCGGATCGCGCTGCCGGGTCTGCTGGAGGGCCGCAACGTCCTGCGGGTCGTCGCCGACTGCGCGTACACCAACACGGGCGAGGGCCTGCACCGCTTCGTCGACCCCGTCGACCAGCAGGCGTACCTCTACACCCAGTTCGAGGTGCCCGACGCCCGCCGCGTCTTCGCGTCCTTCGAGCAGCCCGACCTGAAGGCGACCTTCCAGTTCACCGTGAAGGCCCCCGAGGGCTGGACGGTCATCTCCAACTCGCCCACCCCGGAGCCCAAGGACAACGTCTGGTCCTTCGAGCCGACGCCGCGCATCTCGACGTACATCACCGCGCTCATCGTCGGCCCGTACCACTCCGTGCACAGCGTGTACGAGAAGGACGGCCAGAGCGTCCCGCTGGGCATCTACTGCCGTCCGTCGCTCGCCGAGTTCCTCGACTCGGACGCCATCTTCGAGGTGACCCGGCAGGGCTTCGACTGGTTCCAGGAGAAGTTCGACTTCGCGTACCCGTTCAAGAAGTACGACCAGCTGTTCGTGCCGGAGTTCAACGCGGGCGCGATGGAGAACGCGGGCGCGGTGACCATCCGCGACCAGTACGTCTTCCGCTCGAAGGTGACGGACGCCGCGTACCTGGGCCGGGCCGAGACCATCCTGCACGAGCTGGCCCACATGTGGTTCGGCGACCTGGTCACCATGGAGTGGTGGAACGACCTGTGGCTGAACGAGTCGTTCGCCACCTACACCTCCATCGCCTGCCAGGCGCACGCCCCCGGCTCGCGCTGGCCGCAGGCATGGACCACGTTCGCGAACCAGATGAAGACGTGGGCGTACCGCCAGGACCAGCTGCCGTCCACGCACCCGATCATGGCGGAGATCCGCGACCTGGACGACGTGCTCGTCAACTTCGACGGCATCACCTACGCCAAGGGCGCCTCCGTCCTCAAGCAGCTCGTGTCGTACGTCGGCCAGGACGAGTTCTTCAAGGGCGTCCAGGCGTACTTCAAGCGGCACGCGTTCGGCAACACGCGTCTGTCCGACCTGCTGGGCGCCCTGGAGGAGACCTCCGGCCGCGACCTGAAGAGCTGGTCGAAGCTGTGGCTGGAGACGGCCGGCATCAACATCCTGCGCCCCGAGATCGCGACGGACGCCGACGGTGTGATCACGTCCTTCGCGATCCGCCAGGAGGCCCCGGCCCTGCCGGCGGGCGCGAAGGGCGAGCCGACGCTGCGTCCGCACCGCATCGCGGTGGGCCTGTACAACCTGGATGCCGAGTCCGGGAAGCTGCTGCGCGACGAGCGCATCGAGCTGGACGTGGACGGCGAACTGACGGCCGTACCGCAGCTGTCGGGCACCCGTCGGCCGGACGTGATCCTGCTCAACGACGACGACCTGTCGTACGCGAAGGTCCGCCTGGACGAGGAGTCCCTCGCCTTCGTCACCGAGCACCTCGGCGACTTCGAGGCCTCCCTCCCCCGTGCCCTGTGCTGGGCGTCGTCCTGGGACATGACGCGGGACGCCGAGCTCGCCACCCGCGACTACCTCTCCCTGGTCCTGTCGGGCATCGGCAAGGAGTCCGACATCGGCGTCGTGCAGTCGCTCCAGCGCCAGGTGAAGCTGGCGATCGAGCTGTACGCCGCCCCGGCCACCCGCGAGGCCCTGCTGACCCGCTGGACGGACGCCACGCTGGCCCATCTGCGCGCGGCCGAGCCGGGCGGCGACCACCAGCTGGCGTGGGCGCGCGCGTTCGCCGACGCGGCCCGTACGCCGGAGCAGCTGGACCTGCTGGAAGGGCTGCTGGACGGCTCCCAGACGATCGAGGGCCTGGCCGTCGACACGGAGCTGCGCTGGTCGTTCGTGCAGCGCCTCGCGGCGGTGGGCCGCTTCGACGAGGCGGAGATCGCGGGCGAGTACGAGCGGGACAAGACGGCCGCCGGTGAGCGTCACGCCGCCACGGCCCGCGCCGCCCGGCCGACCCCGGAGGCCAAGGCCGAGGCCTGGTCGTCGGTCATCGACTCCGACAAGCTGCCGAACGCCGTCCAGGAGGCGGTGATCGGCGGCTTCGTCCAGACCGACCAGCGTGAACTGCTCGCCCCCTACAGCGACAAGTTCTTCGAGGTGGTCAAGGGCGTCTGGGACTCCCGCTCCCACGAGATCGCCCAGCAGATCGCGGTCGGCCTGTACCCGGCGCTGCAGATCTCCGAGGAGACCCTGGCCAAGACGGACACCTGGCTGACCTCGGCCGAGCCGAACGCGGCCCTGCGCCGGCTGGTCTCGGAGTCGCGGGCGGGCGTCGAGCGCGCGCTGCGGGCTCAGGAGGCGGACGCGGCGGCCGAGTAGTCGCAGCTCCGCGCGAGGGGCGTCAGGTGCTCAAGGCACCGGGCGCCCCTCGCGCGTACGCGACGCCGCTTCCCGCAGCGCCCTCACCACCCGCCCCACCGCCGGCGCGTCCTCCCCACCCTTGCGCACCGCCGCCACCACATGCCGAACCGGCCGCTCCTCCCCCAGCTCCCGCATCACGACCCCGTCCCGGGCCACCGCAACCATCCGGGGCACCAGCGCCACCCCCATCCCCGCCTCCACCATCGCCAGGATCGCCGTCCAGCCGGCCGCCGAATGCCCCTGCCGGGGACTGAACCCGGCCGCCTCGCACGCTCCGCGCGTGATGTCCGACCAGGGCCCGCTCCCGCCGAAGATCCAGTCCTCCCCGGCGAGGTCGGCCAGCCGCAGCTCCGTCACGGCCGCGCGCGCATGCCCCCTCGGGAGGGCGACGTCCAGCGGGTCCGCGAGCAGTTCGACCCGGGTGAAC
Source organism: Streptomyces sp. NBC_01092 (assembly GCF_045039535.1). NCBI lineage: Bacteria > Bacillati > Actinomycetota > Actinomycetes > Kitasatosporales > Streptomycetaceae > Streptomyces > Streptomyces sp. NBC_01092. Next base: position 3,890,814 of record NZ_CP108659.1, read on the forward strand.
CGCGCGTCCCCGACCGCCGGGGCCTGCGCGGCGAGGGACAGCGCAAGGTCCACCTCACCGGCGGCCAGCAGCTCGTACGCCTCCCCGGCCTCCGCCTCCCGCACCCGTACGACCACCCCGGGTGCCGTCTCCCGCAGCGCCCGCACGGCCGGTACGACCAGCGCGGGCACCGCCGTGGAGAAGGCCCCCACCCGCACCTCGCCGACCTCGCCGTGCCGATACGCCGCCAACTCCGCGTCCGCCCGCTCCAGTTGCTCGAACACCGCCTCGGCGTGCCGCAGCACCAGCCGCGCCGCGTCGGTCAGCCGCACCCGCCGCCCCTGCGCCTCCAGCAACGGCACCCCGACCTGCTTCGCGAGGTTCGTCAGCTGCTGCGACACCGCCGACGGCGTCATCCGCAGCGCCTCGGCCGTCGCCGTCACGGTTCCCCGCTCCCGCAACGTCCGCAGGATCTGCAGCTTCCGGATGTCCCACTCGACCATGGCGGAAACCTACGTCACCGACGCCCCGCGGCCCCCAGGACGACCCCGCCCAGGATCAGCGCCATGCACAGTGCCTGAGCCATGCCGGTCGCCTCGCCGAGCACCGCCCAGGACAGCAGGGACACGCACACCGGCTGGAGGTAGTAGACGAGCCCGGCGCGGCTCGGTCCGACCAGCGCGATCGCCCGGTTCCAGGCGAAGAAGGCGACGGCGGAGGAGGCGACCGCGACATACAGGATCGGCAGCACGGTGGCGGGCGTCACCGCGAAGCCGCCCTGTACCGCCAGGCTCACTCCCTGCGCGGGCAGCAGCAAGGCCGTGCCGACCAGGAACGTGGTGAACAGGAAGGCCGTACCGCCCAGTTCGGCCGGCTTGCGCCGCAGCAGGCCGCTGTACGACCCGAAGCAGCAGGCCGCCGCCACCATCCACAGGTCCCCCGCCGCGAACCGGGCCCCGCCCGCACCGCCCCCGATCAGCAGCACCACACCCGCACAGGCCACCAGCAGCCCCGCGACCCGGCGCGCGCCCAGCCGTACCCCCGACGCCCGCTCGAACAGAGCCATCAGCACCGGCGACGCGGCCATGATCATGCCCATGTTGGCGGCGGGCGTCGTCAACCCGGCTTGGTTGACGAGGGTGTTGTAGCCGGTGACGCCGAGGAGCGAGGCGAGCAGCACGAAGCCGAGGTGCCGGCGGATCGACTCCCGTTGCCGCCATGCCTGCCGTGCGCCGAACGGGGCCACCACGGCCAACGCCACCAGCCACCTCCAGAACGCCTGCTGCACCGGCGGCACGCTGTCGTGCAGTGCGCGGGAGGTGACGAAGCTGCCGGACCAGACGACGGTCGCGAGGGCGGCGAGTGCGATCCCGAGGACGGGGGCGGGGGCGGTACGCAATGAGGTCCTTTCGACGGGCGGTGACGGCGACGCGTCCACCGTCGCAGCGCGCCATCCGTCACGTCCATCGAATCTTTTCGAGCATTCCTTTCAGGAGAACTGAAAGGTCAGTCCGGTCTCGATCGCCGCCGCGTCCGCGTCGTCCGCCGCCCACGCCACGTATCCGTCGGGCCGCACGAGCACGGCCGTACGGCGCTCGCTCGCCCAGCGCTCCACGGCCGGCAGGTTCCCGCCGCCGCTCCGGCTCCCGTACGACTCCTGCGCGGCCCGCGGAGCGATCAGCACGAACTGCCCGCCGCGCAGCGCCTCGTACAGGCGCCCGCGCTCCAGGGCCACGTCCGGCATACGGGTCCCGACCAGGCGGTGGGCGCCGCGCGGGGCGGGGTACCGGTAGCCGATGCCGGAGATCTGGGCCAGGGCCTTCGTCCGGGCGGGCCGGGCGGCGTTCGCGAAGGCGGAGACGAGAGCGCGTACGGCGCGCAGTGCAGGGTTCTGTGCCCGGGCCAGCCGGACCAGCCCGCCGCTGCTGCGCAGCACCGCCTTGCCGACGGGGTGGCGCTCGGCGTGGTAGGTGTCCAGGAGGCCCTCGGACGCCTGGCCCTTGACGACCGCGGCGAGCTTCCAGCCCAGGTTGGCCGCGTCCTGCAGGCCGGTGTTCATGCCCTGGCCGCCGGCCGGTGAGTGGACGTGCGCGGCGTCGCCGGCCAGGAAGACCCGGCCGACCTGGTAGCGCGGCACCTGACGCTCGTCGCTGTGGAAGCGGGACAGCCAGCGGGCGTCGTGCATGCCGTAGTCGGTGCCGAGGGCGCGCCGGGTGACGTCCTTGACCTCGTCGAGGTCGAGCGGGGCGTCGTCGGCGACCTCGTGGTCGCGGTTCCAGCCCATGACGCGGTACCAGCCGTCGCCGAAGGAGGCGATCATCGCGAAGGCGTTGCCCGCGCCGTTGACGGTGAGGACGCCGTCCGGCCGCTCGGCGAGCCGGACGTCCGCCAGGAACAGGGACTTGATGACGGCGACGCCGGGGAAGGGCAGGCCGAGCGCCTGGCGTACGGCGCTGTGGTGGCCGTCCGTGCCGACGACGTAGGCCGCGCGCCGGGTGACGACCGTCCCGTCCGGGCCGCGCACGTCGAGGTCGACCCCGTCGGCGTCCTGCCGCAGCCCGACGACCTCGCTCTCGTGGCGGAAGTCCACGCCGAGCTCGCGCGCCCGCCGCTCCAGCAGCCGCTCGACCTCGTACTGCGGGGTGATGAGCAGGAACGGGAAGCGGGACGGCAGCGTGCCGAGGTCGAGGGAGAGCCGGCGGAACAGGCGCAACCGGGTGATGGTGCTACCGGTGGCGATCAGCTCGTCGGCGAGATCGCGGGCATCGAGCTGCTCCAGGGTGCGGGCGTGCACGCCGAAGGCGCGGGAGAGGTTGCTGATCTTGCGGGGGCGCCGCTCGACGAGGGTGACGGGGACGCCGACGGCGGCGAGGTCACCTGCCAGGAGGAGGCCGGTGGGGCCGGAGCCGACGACGATCACGGTGTTGTTGGTGCCGATGCCAGTGCCGGTGCCGGTGCCGGTGCCGTTCATGGTGGCCTCCTGGGTGCCAACGCTTGCTTGCCAACGTTTGTCTGCCAACGTTTGTTTGCCAACGACTGTTGGTCAACGCTTGTTGGCAACCGTAGGACGGAGGCATCAAGGTGTCAACACTTGTTGGCCTACACGCGTTGACCTACGATTGTTGGCATGAACCAGCGCACCTCCGGGCCCAACGCCCCGCCCCGCCGCTCGGACGCCACACGCACCGCGATTCTCGACGCGGCCCGCGAGCGCTTCGCCGCCGACGGCTACGAGCGCGCCACCATCCGCGCCATCGCCAAGCACGCGAACATCGATCCGTCGATGGTGATGCGCTACTACGGCAACAAGGAGGGCCTCTTCGCGGCGGCCGTGGCCATCGATCTGCGGCTGCCGGAGCCGGGTTCCCTGAACCGGGACGAGGTCGGCCGGGCGCTCGTGACGCACTTCCTGGACATGTGGGAGGAGAACGAGGTGCTCACGGCGCTGCTCCGGGTGGGCGCGACCAACCAGGCCGGGGCCGAGCGTATGCAGGGCATCTTCGCGGACCAGTTGCTGCCGCTGGCCCGCCGGGTGTGCCCCGATCCCGAGCAGGCCCCGGCACGGGCCGCGCTGGCGTCGTCACAGCTGCTCGGGCTGGCGCTCACGCGCTATGTGCTGCGCTTCGAGCCGGCCGTGGCGCTGGCCCCCGAGGAGCTCGTGGCCTGGCTGGCGCCCACGGTGCAGCGGTACCTGACCGCGCCGTACCCGGCGTAGAACGCGTCGAGGGCGCCGGCCTCGTCGTCATACGGCGGATGCGCGTATGTGACGACGGGGCCGGCGCCCTCGACGGAAGCAGGGATCGGGCGAAAACGCCCTGATCAGGCCTTCGCCTTGGCCTTGGCCTTCGGCTGGCGGTCCGTGGAGCGGTCCAGGACCATCACGAGGCCCACGATGACGAAGAAGATCACGGCCGGGGCAATGACGAACTGGGCCAGCGTCTCCATGACGGTCAGACCCTGACCGGGATCGTCGCCGTCGTCACGCGCGAGCGCGAGCGCAGGGGACGACATCAGCAGCATCATCAGCGTCGTACCGGCAGCCAGGGCGCCGGCGCGCAGGGCGTTCTTCTTGTCCACGGGGCCAAAGTATCGAACGACGGAAAGGCCCGCGCGCCCGGGGTGCCGTATGAGGCCCATCTCCCCCGGCCGCCCCGTCACCTCCGCCGTCCGGCTCCGCCCCGCAGCACCTCGACCAACCCCCACAGCCGGGCCGACCCCGCCAGCTCCTCCAGCGTCATCGGCCTGCCGTCCGCGTCGGCGATCGGCAGCCGCCAGTTCGGGTACTGGTCCCAGGTCCCCGGCAGGTTCTGCGGGCGGCGGTCGCCCACGCCGTCCGGGAGCCAGACGCCGATCATCCGGGCCGGGGTGCGCAGCAGGAAGCGGTGGACGGCCTGGATCTCGGCTTCCTCCTCCGAGGCGCAGTGCCCGCCGCGCGCACCCCGCAGCAGCCCCAGCCGGGACAGCAGCTCCAGCCACTCGCCGGTGTCCGCCGCGGCCAGCGCGCGCTCCTGGTCCAGCGGCCCGGTCAACAGGCCCAGACTGTCGCGGAGTTCGACGTGCTCACCGGTGAGGCGGGCCGCGGTGGACGGCAGGTCGTGGGTGGTGGCGGTGGCGAGGCAGTCGGCGCGCCAGGACTCCGGCGGCAGGGGGCGCCCGTCGCCGCCCCAGTCCCGCTCGAACCACAGCACGGAGGTCCCGAGCACACCCCGCGACCGCAGCGCCTCGCGCACCCCCGGCTCCACGGTGCCGAGGTCCTCCCCGATGACGACCGCCCCGGCCCGCGCTGCCTCCAGCACCAGGATCGCGAGCATGGCCTCGGCGTCGTAGCGGACGTACGTCCCCTGAGTCGGCGTCTGCCCCTGCGGCACCCACCACAGCCGGAACAGCCCCATGACATGGTCGATGCGCAGGGCGCCCGCGTACCGGAAGAGCGCCCGCAGCAGACGGCGATACGGCTCGTACCCGGACTCGGCGAGCCGGTCCGGCCGCCAGGGCGGCAGTCCCCAGTCCTGGCCGCGTGCGTTGAAGGCGTCCGGCGGCGCGCCGACCGACATCCCGGCCGCGAAGTACTCCTGCTGCGCCCAGGCGTCCGCGCCATCGGGATGCACCCCGACCGCCAGGTCGTGCACGATCCCGACGGGCATCCCCGCTTCCCGCGCGGCCCGCTGGGCGGCGGTCAGCTGGCCGTCGGTGAGCCAGGCGAGCCGGCAGTGGAAGTCGACCCGGTCCATCAACTCGCCCCGCGCGCGGGCCGTTTCGGGCGAGCGGGGATCCCGTAGCCCCCGGGGCCAGCGCTGCCAGTCCGAGCCGTGCACCTCGGCCAGCGCGCACCAGGTGGCGTGGTCCTCCAGCGCGTCCCCTTCCTGCGCGAGGAAGTCGACGTACGCGGCCCGCCGCCCGGGTCCGAGCGGCACCTCGCGCACCAGCTCCAGCGCCTCGCGCTTGGCCTCCCAGACCGCGTCCCGGTCGATCAGCGCGCCCTTCTCCAGCACCGCCGCCCGCAGCTGTCCGCCCCGCTCCAGCAGTGCCCGCACCCGCGCGCGGTCCTCGACGTAAGCGAACTCGGGCACGTCCTCGACCCGCAGGTGCACGGGGTCGGGGAAGCGGCGGGAGGACGGGCGGTAGGGCGAGGGGTCGGTCGGGGTTCCGGGTACGGCCGCGTGCAGCGGGTTGACCTGGACGAACCCGGCGCCGAGCGCCCGGCCGGCCCAGGTGGCCAGTTCGGCGAGGTCACCGAGGTCGCCCATGCCCCAGGAGTGGCGGGAGAGCAGGGAGTAGAGCTGGACGAGGAGGCCGTAGGAACGTCCGGTGGGGGTGGGCAGACGGGGCGGGGCGACGACGAGATGGCTGGTCGTCGTACGGCCGTCCGTCGTGGTCACGGTCATGCGGTGGACGCCGGGTGGGAGCCGGTCGACGGCGTCCCGGGTCTCGCCCTGCTCGGTCTCGATGTGCAGCCGGGTGCCGGACGGCAGCGCGGCCAGCGCCTCGGGCTCGGCCCCGCTCCAGCACACCACCGTCGGCGGCAGCAGCCGCTCCCGCAGTTCGCGGTCCCGCGCGGCGAGCGCGGCAGCGACGGCGGCGGGTGCGCTCGCGTCCACGTCGAGGGCGGCCAGGGCGAGGGTGAGCGCGGTCGCGGAGGCCGTGACCGTGCTGTCGGCGGACGGCTGGAAGGAGGTGGCGACGCCGTGCAGCTCGGCGAGCCGGGACAGATCTTCGGAAGGGGGGTTCCCGGGACCCTCGAAATCTTCGGGGCCCTCGGATCCTTCGGCAGGGGCTTCGGCCGACCGCTGCGCTGTCATCTACGGCCTCGTGGAGTCCATGTCCATACCGGTGTCCATACCCAGGTCCCAGGTCGCTGCCTCACTCGTCAGCGGAGCGGCGTCGGCGAGCGGCGGCTCACTGGTGAGGGGCTCGGCGTCCGGGAGGGGTGGTTCGCTGGTGAGGGGGGCTTCGGCGCAGGCGCCCTCGGCGCTGAAGACGCAGTCGTGCATCTCGGGCTCGATGGGCGCCTCAGGTTTCGACTGGGCCGGGAGCAGAACGTGCGCCGATGCTGCGGCCACGGGGGCCTCCTCTTCGGTTGGGGTGTACAGGGTTACCGCAGCCCCCTACCCAGCAGGCGCGGTGGCAGACGTACAGAGGGGAACAACGTGCCTCTCGTCACATTCTGTTCCGCCGCTCAAGTCTTCCGAGACCAGTTCGGAGACCAGTTCAGGCCTCACTATTCACTCAGTACATGTACTCAGTACATAATGATCGCCATGAGCACCCGCCACATCCTGTTGGGCCTGCTCGCCACGGGGCCGAGCCATGGCTACGACCTCAAGCGACGCCACGACGAACGGTTCCCGCAGGCCCGTCCGCTGGCCTACGGGCAGGTCTACACGACCCTGCAACGGCTGGTCCGCGACGGGCTCGCCGAGATCGACGGCACCGACTCGGACGGCGGGCCGGAGCGGACCATGTACCGCTCGACGGACGACGGAACACGCGAACTGGCCGAGTGGGCCGGGGAGATCGCGCCGCCGGCGCCGTTCGTGACGAACGAGATCTTCGCCAAGGTCGTCGTGTCGATCCTGTCCGGCGGCGATCCGGAGGCCTATCTACGGGCCCAGCGCGCCGCCCACATGGCCCGGATGCGGGAGCTCACGGCGCTCAAGACGGCGCCCGGCGCCGATCTCGCGTCGGTGCTCTCGGCCGACTACGCCCTCAACCACCTCGACGCCGACCTCCGCTGGATGACGACCACGGCGGCCCGGCTCACCACCCTGACCGCGGAGGTCGACTCAGCATGAGCAACGAAGCGGGAGGCGCGACAGCGCTCCTGACGGCCCGTGACCTCGTCAAGGCACACGGCAGGACCGAGGCCCTGCGCGGCGCCTCGGTCGCACTGCGGCCCGGCGAGATCCTCGCCGTCACCGGCGCCAGCGGCAGCGGGAAGTCCACGCTGCTGCACTGCCTGGCCGGCATCGTCCGCCCGGACGCCGGCTGCGTGACGTACGGCGGGGAGCGGCTCGACCAGTTGCCCGAGCAGCGGCTGAGCGAGCTGCGGCGTACGGAGTTCGGGGTGGTCTTCCAGTTCGGCCAGCTGATCCCGGAGCTGACGGCCCTGGACAACGTCGCCCTGCCGCTGATGCTGGCGGGCACCTCCCGCAAGGACGCCCAGGCTCGGTCCGGCGAATGGCTGGAGCGGTTCGGCGTACGAGGGCAGGAGGCGCTGCGGCCCGGCGAGATGAGCGGCGGCCAGGCCCAGCGGGTGGCCCTGGCCCGGGCCCTGGTCACCGGCCCGAAGGTCGTCTTCGCGGACGAGCCGACCGGGGCGCTGGACTCCCTGGCGAGCGAGCAGGTGATGACGGCCCTCACGCACACGGCCCGCGAGTCGGGCACGGCGGTGCTGCTGATCACGCACGACGCCCAGGTGGCGGCGTACGCGGACCGTGAGGTCGGGCTGGCCGATGGCACCGTGCTGCCGGTGGAGGTGGCGGCATGAGAGCCGACGTCCGGCTGGCCTGGCTGCTCACCCGGGGTTCCGACCGGCGGGAGTGGTGGCGGATCACGCTCACGGCGATCGGGGCGGCGTTCGCGACCGGCATCGGACTGACGGTCGCCGCTGTCGCCTCGATGCGGGGGCAGTACTCCGTCTCCGTCGGCGCCGGACTGCTCGACCACGCCAGTGACCGGCAGGGCGTGATCATCACGCTGTTGCTGCTGTTGGTCCCGGTGCTCGGGTTCCTCGGGCAGTGCGCCCGTGTGGGGGCGGTGCACCGGGACCGCCGACTGGCCGCGCTGCGGCTCGCGGGGGCCACACCCCGTCAGGTCCGGCGGATCGCGGCGCTGGAGGCGGGGCCGGCCTGCCTGGTCGGTTCGGCGGTGGCCACCGTCTTCTCCGTCCTCCTGCTGCTGCGCGTGTGGCAGCACCCCGAGCCCCTGGCATGGCTCGGCATCGCCCTGGTCGCCGTGGCCGTACCGGTGCTGGGCACGGTGGTGAGCGCGCTGTCGCTGCGCCGGGTGGTGGCCTCGCCGTTGGGCTGGGTGCGGCGGGTGCGGCCGACGCGGGGGCCGGGGCGGGCGTTCCTCGCGGTGACCGGGCTGCTCGCGGTCACGACCCTGTCCCTGGGCCTGACCACCATGTTCGGCAACCCCCTCGAATTCGCCTTCGGTCCGCTGGCGGTGTTCACCCTGTGCCTGCTGACCGGCGCCTCGGCCGTGTGGCTGGCGGGCTGGTCGTCCCGGCGGCTGGGCACCGCGCTCGCCGCCCGTGCCCAGCGTCCGGCGCTGCTGATCGCGGCCGAGCGGCTGCGTGACGACCCGTGGGCGGCGGCCCGTACGCATGCGGCGGTGTTGCTGGTGACCGTCGTGGGCACGGCGTTCGTCGGCATCCGCGCGGTGCTGCTGCACGTCGTGGCCCACACCGAATACCTGGCGGAGAACAGGTCTTACTACACCACCGGCCTCGATCTCTCCGGCGCCGCGATCCTCGTCGCCCTGGCGCTGACCCTGTCGGCGCTGGCCGTGGGCACCGCCGAGTCGCTGGCCACCCGCCGCCGGGGACTGGCCGCGCAGGCCGCGGCAGGCGTGCCGCAGAGGGTGCTCGGCCGGGCGCTGCTCCTGGAGACCGCGCTGCCGCTCGCTCCGGCGCTCCTGCTCGCGGGCGCCGGTGGCACGGCGATCTACATGGGCTGGGCCACGATGATCGACGACGCCGCCGGGCCCCTGCCGCTGGTACCGATGCTGGTCCCGGTGGCCGTGTACGCCGTCTGCCTGCTGGCCGCGGCCACGTCACTGCCGTTGCTGCGGCGGTCCGTACGGCCTGCGGAGCTGCGGTACGCGTGAGCTGCCGTAGCGCCTGCCCGTGACGCGACCGCGCTCCCGGGCAGCCGTCCGGCCCCGAGGGCACGGGGGACCCTCGGGGCCGAGTGGCACATGCGCCGTCCGCCAGGTATGCGAAGGCCCGGATCGTCAGGCGGAAATGCCGTCGATCCGGGCCATGGCGTCCTCCGCGCCGTACGGCTGCAAGTACGGCAGCCAGCGCGGGTCCCTATGCCCGGTGCCGATGATGCGCCAGGCGAGGCCGGTGGGTGGTGCTGGTTTGTGGCGCAGCCGCCAGCCGATTTCGAACAGATGTCGGTCGGCCTTCACGTGGTTGCAGCGGCGGCAGGACGCCACCACGTTGTCCCAGACGTGTTTGCCCCCGCGGCTGCGCGGAATGACATGGTCGACGCTGGTTGCGACGCCACCGCAGTACATGCACCGGCCCCCGTCGCGCGCGAAGAGCGCCCGCCGGGTAAGAGGAACGGGCCCCCGATAGGGAACCCGGACGAATCGCTTGAGCCGGACCACGCTGGGTGCGGGGACTGTGACGGTTGCGCTGTGCATAAAGGCGCCGGACTCCTCGAGGGATACGGCCTTGTTCTCGAGGACGAGGACGAGCGCGCGGCGGAGCGGTACGACGCCGAGTGGCTCGTACGACGCGTTGAGGACCAGGACATGCGGCACGGATGCCTCCTTGGGCGTCGGCGGCGCGTGGCTCGCGCCGGGACGATCTGTAGTCAGTCTCCCCTCTCGCCTGGTGAAAGCGCCACCATGTCCCGGTAACGGGCTGAGAGTGTTTTCGACCACATCTGATTCATCCCCTGGGCGATGAACGGTTCATCCCACCAGTTCATCCCCGGGTGGGCACGTTTCCTCCCTCGAACATGGCAACGATCCACACACGATGCCCCGATAGTGTGGTGAGCCTGCCCCGCCGGTGACCCTTTCGTGACCTTGAAGACCTTGACCGCCTGCCGGTGGGGCGGGCCGCTGCACTGGAGGTACCTGCTGTGTCCCTGCCCGCCGTCCTACTGGCCGCCGGCTCGTCGCCGTCCCCGACACCCTCGGAGACCACGACCCCGGCGGTGCCCTCGCTCAAGGACGCCCACGAGAGCGCGACGCAGGCCGCCGGCTGGGTCGAGCAGAACTGGTCGACCTGGCTCGCGATCGGTCTCCAGGTCCTGCTGATCGTGGTGATCGCGGCGGTACTGAGAGTGGCGGTACGGCGGGCGATCACCAAGCTCATAGACAGGATGAACCGCACCGCGCAGGCGGTGGACGGCACAGCCCTGGGCGGCCTGCTGGTCAATGTCGAGCGCCGCCGTCAGCGCTCGCAGGCGATCGGTTCGGTCCTGCGCTCCGTGGCGAGCTTCCTGATCGTGGGCACCGGAGCCCTGATGATCCTGTCCGCCTTCGACATCAACCTGGCCCCGCTGCTGGCGTCCGCCGGTGTCGCGGGCGTGGCGATCGGCTTCGGCGCCCGCAACCTGGTCACCGACTTCCTCTCCGGCGTCTTCATGATCCTGGAGGACCAGTACGGCGTCGGCGACTCGATCGACGCGGGCGTGGCCTCCGGCGAGGTCATCGAGGTCGGCCTGCGCGTGACCAAGCTGCGCGGCGACAACGGCGAGATCTGGTACGTCCGCAACGGCGAGGTCAAGCGCATCGGCAACCTCTCGCAGGGCTGGTCGACGGCCGGCGTGGACGTCACCGTCCGCTCCTCGGAGGACCTGGACAAGGTCCGGCACACCATCGGCGAGGTCGCCGAGAGGATGAGCAAGGAAGAGCCCTGGAACGAGCTCCTGTGGGGCCCGATCGAGGTTCTCGGCCTGGACAGCGTGCTGCTGGACTCGATGGTCGTACGGGTCGCGGCGAAGACGATGCCCGGCAAGTCCCTGACCGTCGAACGCGAACTGCGCTGGCGCATCAAGCTCGCCTTCGACGCCGCCGACATCCCGATCGTGGGCCGCGCTCCCCTGATGGTGGAGGAGCAGGCCGCGGCCGACCCCACGGCGGGCATGGCGGCTCCGTCGGCGTACTCCAACAGCACCTCGCCGCAGTCCCAGGCGGCCACGCCGCTGGCGCCGCCGAGCGTGACGAAGTAGGGGTCAACAGGTCTTCTTGTGCGCGAACTTGATGGGCGGCGTATAGAAGACGCGGGACCCCTTCTTCCCCCCGGCGACCCATATGCATTCGTGGGAGAGTCCGGCGTTGGTCGTCACATAAAGGCCGTGACTTCCCTTGCACGTGTTGTGGTAGTAGACGGTGTAGGTCGCAATACCGTTGTCACCCCACGAGTAATTGAAGCAGGTGACACTCCCCCGATTCACCTTCCTGACGGAAATCGCGCCGTCACCGGTGGCGGCACTCGCGGGAGCGGCCGCCACCGACCCCACTGCCAGTGCAGCTCCGACCACCGCGCCCAGAACCTTGAGCTTACGCAATCTAATGCGCCCTCCTTCGGGTTTCCCCCTCGATGAAAATGCCGTCGGCAATTGCCTCGACGGATGATCACCCTGCCATTCGGCGGAGTCGATCGCAAACTCGATAGATGTAGGCAACATCTAGAAAACTTCGTGATTACGGATACGGAAAACAGGCAACCGCGAGGGTCTTTTCTCCGTCCGCCCCGGTCCGATTCGCCGACGTACAGCCAACGGTTGTGCGACCCATGACCGGCGGTTGTTTGCCCACCGCGCGTCCCACTGGCTTGGATGGCCCGGTTCGATGTGCGGTCACGGCGGGCGGGGTGGTGGGGCGGTGGCGGGCGGGCGGTCGCTGGGGCGGCGGTTCGGGTGGCTGTGGGCGGCGTACGCGGTCAGCACCCTCGGGACGTGGCTGGCGTTCGACGCGTTCGCGCTGATCGCGGTCATCGTGCTGCACGCCGGGGCGACCGAGGTGGCGCTGCTGTCGGCCTCGGGGCTCGCGGTGGGGGCGGCGCTGGCGGTGCCGCTCGGGGCGTGGGTGGAGTTCCGGCCGAAGCGTCCGGTACTGGTCGCGGCGGACCTGATCCGCTGCGCGGCGCTGCTGAGCGTCCCCGTCGCGTTCGCGGTGGACGCCCTCGGTCTCGGGCAGTTGCTGGTGGTGTCGGTGGTCGTGGCCGCGGCCGACATCACGTTCAACGCGGCGAGCGGGGCGTATCTGAAGTACCTCCTGCCGCCGGAGGACCTGCTCGTGGCGAACGGCCGCTTCGAGGCGACGATGTGGACGGCCACGGCGCTCGGCCCACCGCTCGGCGGGGCGGCGATCGGGATGTTCGGCCCGATGGCGACGGTGCTGGCGAACGCGGTCAGCTTCCTTCTGTCGGCGCTCGGCATCCGGGCGATCGGAGGTAAGGAAAGGCAACAACCCCGCCCTGACACTCCCTCAGCCCCGCGGGCGAGGGGCCTGCGCACGACCGACCTCCGGGCGGGCTGGCGGCACCTCCTCACCCACCCCACCCTGCGCCCGCTGTTCCTCAACACGGTCCTGGTCAACTCTCTGATCATGGCGCAGGCCCCGCTGCTCGCCGTCCTCATGCTCGGCCGGCTCGGCTTCACCCCCTGGCAGTACGGCCTCGCCTTCGCCGTGCCGTGCCTGGGCGGACTGCTGGGCTCCCGGCTGTCCCGGCGCCTGGCCGCCCGGCACGGCCGGCACCGGGTCCTGCTCACCGCGGGCGCCCTGCGGGCCTGCTGGTGTGTCGGCCTGGCCTTCGTCGGCCCGGGCACCCCGGGCCTGCTGCTCGTCATGGCCGTCGAGTTCGGCCTGATCACCTGCGCAGGCGTCTTCAACCCCGTGCTCGCCGCCACGCGCCTCGACCTGACCCCGTCGGACCGGGTCACCCGCACCCTGACGGCATGGTCGATCACCGCCAAGACGGCGACCGCGGCGACGACCGCGCTATGGGGACTGCTGGCGACGCTGACCGGCCCGCGTGCGGCGATCGCCCTGGCCGGCGTCCTGTTGCTGGCGACACCTCTCCTGCTCCCCCGGCACGAGCACGCACCACGGGCCGGCGCCCTGGGGTAACGACTGCGTTGCCTGCCGGACCACCACTCTTGACGCCGCCTTCCCGCCGGGCTTACGTTCCTCCGCAGCGAATAGGAAACTTTCCTAACAGTGATCAGGCGGGGAGTCCTGGATGGACTTCCGTCGTAGATCACTGAGAAGCTGGTCAGCCGAGAGGCAGGTGTCGAACCCATGGCAGGATCCGCCGGTACGCCGGGCACCCCGCGCGTCCTGCGCGCCATGAACGACCGTGCCGCCCTGGACCTCCTCCTGGAGCACGGGCCGCTGTCCCGCACGCGGATCGGCAAGCTCACCGGCCTGTCCAAGCCGACCGCCTCCCAGTTGCTGGCCCGCCTGGAGGCCGCCGGCCTCGTCCTGGCGACCGGCACGACGGAGGGCCGACCCGGCCCCAACGCCCAGCTGTACGAGGTCGATCCGACGGCCGCGTACGCCGCGGGGCTCGACGTCACCCCCGAACGCATCCTGGCCGCCGTCGCCGACATCACCGGCCGCACGGTCGGGTCGTACGAACTGCCCACCCCCGGCAGGCGCCCGGCCCAGCCCGTCATCCGGCAGGTCACCGACGCCCTCGACGGCGCCGTGAAGGCGGCGGGCCTCGCCCGCGACGACGTCCACCGGCTCGTCATCGGCACCCCCGGCGCCTTCGACCCCAACACGGGCCGACTGCGCTACGCCTCCCACCTCCCCGGCTGGCACACCCCCGCGCTCCTGGACGAGCTCGCCGCGGCCCTGCCGATGCCGGTCGAGTACGAGAACGACGTCAACCTCGTGGCGGTGGCCGAGCAGCGGCTCGGCGCGGCCCGCGGCCACGACGACTTCGTGCTGCTGTGGAACGAGGGCGGCCTCGGCGCCGCCCTGGTCCTCGGCGGCCGACTCCACCGCGGCTGGACCGGCGGCGCGGGCGAGGTAGGTTTCCTGCCGGTTCCCGGCACACCCCTGGTCCGCCAGGTGACCAAAGCCAACAGTGGTGGCTACCAGGAGCTGGCCGGCTCCCAGGCCATCCCCCGGCTCGCACGCGAGATCGGCATGTCGAGCGTCCCGTCGACGCCGTACGCCGAGGCCGCCGCCACCCTCGTCGAACGGGCCGCCGGCGAGGACACCGTCCTCAACCGGCTGCTCCTGCAGACCTACGCGACCCGGCTGGCCACCGGTCTCGCCTCCCTGGTCTCCGTCCTCGATCCCGAACTGGTCGTCCTCAGCGGCGCCTCCCTCACCTCCGGTGGCGAGGTGCTGCGCGCGCTCGTGCAGGCCGAGCTGGAGGAACTGGCCGCGTCCCGGCCCCGGCTCGTCGTCGGCGACGTACGTGAACACCCCGTCCTGCGGGGCGCGTTGGAGAGCGCGCTGGGGACAACGCGCGACGAGGTTTTCAACACCTCGCGCTGACCGCCCGCCCCGTTCGCCCCACCTCCTCGACCCGCCCGTCGGCTCCCCCACCTTCCTCACCCGCCCCTCGGCTCGCCCCCCGCCTTCCCTTCACCCACCCCGTCCCGCCCCTGGGAGACCTCGCCATGCCCGGAAAGTCCTGGAAAATCATACCCTCGGTGTCCCGTAGGACAGCCGCCGCGCTCGCCGCCTCCGCCTCCCTGGCCCTTCTCGCCACGGCCTGTACGGGGCAGTCGGAGTCCGGTGCCGACGACGACCCCAACGCCAAGACGACGATCACCTTCTGGCACGGCTGGAGCGCGCCCGCCGAGGTCAAGGCGATCCAGGAGAACGTCGACGCGTTCGAGAAGGCCCACCCGAACATCACGGTGAAGGTCGTCGGCAACATCAACGACGACAAGCTCAACCAGGCGCTGCGCGCGGGCGGTTCGAAGGGTCCGGACGTGGTGTCGTCGTTCACGACCTCCAACGTCGGCAAGTTCTGCTCCTCCGGCGCCTTCCTCGACCTGAAGCCCTTCATCGAGAAGTCGAAGCTCGACCTCGACAAGATCGTCCCGAAGCCGATGCTGGACTACACCCAGTTCGAGGGCACCCGCTGCGCCCTGCCGCTGCTCGGCGACGCCTACGGCCTCTACTACAACAAGGACGCCTTCGAGAAGGCGGGCATCACGTCCCCGCCGAAGACCTGGTCGGAGTTCGCTGAGGACGCCAAGAAGCTGACCAAGGCCAAGGGCGACAGCTACGCGCAGCTCGGCTTCATGCCGACCTACCACGGCTACGAGACGGTCGTCGACCACTACATGTCCCAGTGGGACCACACCTACTTCGACAAGGACGGCAAGTCCAACGTCGCCAAGGACCCGGCCTTCGCCGAGATGTTCACGTACCAGAAGAAGCTGATCGACGACCTCGGCGGCTTCGCGAAGCTGGAGAAGTACCGCAACACCTTCGGTGACGAGTGGGGCGCCAAGCACCCGTTCCAGACCGGTCAGGTGGCGATGCAGCTCGACGGCGAGTGGCGGCTCGGGATGGCGAAGGACGCCGGCGTCGGCTTCGAGATCGGCACCGCCCCGATGCCCGTCGCCGACGACGAGGTCGCCGAGTACGGCAAGGGCTTCCTCTCCGGCACGATCATCGGCATCGCCCCGCAGAGCGAGAAGCAGAACGCCGCCTGGGAACTGGTGAAGTACCTGACCACCGACACGCAGGCCGTCGTCTCCTTCGCCAACGCCATCCACAACGTGCCCTCCACGTTCGAGGCCCTGAAGTCGCCCGACCTGAAGGTGGAGCCCGGCTTCAAGACGTTCCTGGACATCGCCCAGAACGCGCACTCGAACACCCCGCCGGCCTCCGTCAACGGCTCGACGTACCAGACGACGCTCCAGGACTTCGGCTTCCAGTACGAGTCCGGCAAGGTGAAGGACCTCAAGGCCGGTCTGGAGAAGACCGCCGCGCAGATCGACACCGACATCGAGCAGGCGAAGTAGCGCCGTCGATGTCCACGCACACTCTCCGCGCGAAGCGCCGCAGGTCGGCGCTTCGAACGGTGGCCTTCCTGTCACCGTGGCTCATCGGTTTCGGCGTCTTCTTCGCCTACCCGCTGGTGTCCACCGTGTACTTCTCGTTCATGAAGTACGACGGCTTCGGCACACCGGTCTTCCGCGGCCTGGGCAACTGGGCCTACGTCTTCAACGACTATCCGCTGTTCTGGCCGGCGCTGCGCAACACGCTCTGGCTGGTGCTGGTGATGGTGACCTGCCGGGTGGTGTTCGGCCTCGGCATCGGCCTGCTCATCACGAAGATCAAGACCGGTACGGGCGTCTTCCGCACCCTCTTCTACCTGCCCTACCTCGCCCCACCGGTAGCCGCCACGCTGGCCTTCGTCTTCCTCCTCAACCCCGGCACCGGCCCGGTCAACTCCATCCTCGGCGACCTCGGCCTGCCGACCCCCGGCTGGTTCACGGACGCCACCTGGTCCAAGCCGGCCCTCACCGCGCTCGCGCTGTGGGGCGTGGGCGACCTCATGGTCATCTTCATGGCCGCGCTGCTCGACGTACCGAAGGAGCAGTACGAGGCCGCGGAGCTGGACGGCACGTCGGCCTGGCAGCGGTTCCGCTATGTCACCCTGCCGAACATCTCGCCGATCGTGATGTTCGCCGTGGTCACGGGCGTGATCCAGACCATGCAGTACTACACACAGCCGCTGGTGGCCGGAAAGGTCGCCTCCGGCATCATCGGCGGCTCCGGCCAGCAGTTCGAGCCGGGCTACCCCGACAAGTCGACGCTGACCCTCCCCCAGCTCGTCTACAACCTCGGCTTCCAGCGCTTCGACTACGGCTCGGCCTGTGTGGTCGCGCTCGTACTGTTCGCCCTCGCCATGGCGTTCACCGCGCTGCTGATGCGGCGCCGGGGCGGACTGATCCAGGCAGGTGACTGACCATGACCCAAGTACTGGACAAACCGGTGCAGTTGGAGGCCCCGACCACCTCCGAGCGCACGGCCCGCCGCAAGGCACTGCTGGAATGGATAGCGATCCACTCCCTCGGCATCGCGGCCGCGCTGTTCTTCACCCTGCCCTTCCTGTTCGTGGTCCTGACCTCGCTGATGAGCGACCAGCAGGCACTCACCCGCGATCTGGTCCCGGACACCTGGGAATGGAGCAACTACACCAAGGTCTTCGACACCCCCGGCTTCCTGACCTGGTGGAAGAACACCCTGATCTACGCCGGTCTGGGCACGGTCCTCACCGTCGTGTCGTCGGTCCCGGTGGCGTACGCGCTCGCCAAGTTCCGCTTCCGCGGCCGGAATCTGACCCTGATGCTGGTCATCTCGATGATGATGCTGCCGCCGCAGGTGGTCATCATCCCGATGTACCTGTTCTGGGCGAAGCAGCTGGACCTCTCGGGCACGCTGTGGCCCCTGATCATCCCGATGGCGTTCGGGGACGCGTTCTCGATCTTCCTCCTGCGCCAGTTCCTGACGACGATCCCGAACGAGTACCTGGACGCGGCGAGGGTGGACGGCTGCGGCGAACTGCGCACCCTCCTTCGAGTCGTTCTCCCCATGGCGAAGCCGGGCATAGCCGCGGTCGCCCTCTTCCAGTTCTTCTACGCGTGGAACGACTACTTCGGCCCCCAGATCTACGCCTCCGAGAACCCGGGCGCCTGGACCCTCTCCTACGGCCTGGAGTCGTTCAAGGGAGCGCACCACACCGACTGGAACCTGACGATGGCCGCGACCGTGCTGGTCATGGCCCCCGTGATCCTCGTGTTCTTCTTCGCCCAGAAGGCGTTCGTCGAGGGCGTCACGCTCACCGGAGTAAAGGGTTGACTCACACATGCAGCATCTCCCCGGGGGACAACCCCCGGACCCCCGGCCGATGACCGCCCTCCCCGGCAACCGGAAGCGAGGCACCCTCCAGTGAAACTCACCGTGGTCGGCGGAGGTTCGACCTACACCCCCGAACTCATCGACGGCTTCGCCCGCCTCCGGGACACCCTCCCCATAGAGGAACTGGTCCTGATGGACCCGGCGACGGACCGCCTCGCACTGGTCGGCGCCCTGGCCCGCCGTATCTTCACCCGCCAGGACCACAACGGCACGATCACGACCACCACCGACCTGGACGAGGCGGTGGACGGCGCCGACGCGGTCCTCCTCCAACTCCGCGTGGGCGGTCAGGCGGCCCGTGAACAGGACGAGACCTGGCCCCTGGAATGCGGCTGCGTGGGCCAGGAGACGACGGGCGCCGGCGGCCTGGCGAAGGCCCTGCGCACGGTCCCGGTGGTCCTGGGCATCGCGGACCGCGTCCGCCGCGCCAACCCCACCGCCTGGATCATCGACTTCACCAACCCGGTCGGCATCGTGACCCGGGCCCTGCTGCAGGAGGGCCACAAGGCGGTCGGCCTGTGCAACGTGGCGATCGGCTTCCAGCGGAAGTTCGCG
Source organism: Streptomyces sp. NBC_01092 (assembly GCF_045039535.1). Lineage (NCBI taxonomy): Bacteria > Bacillati > Actinomycetota > Actinomycetes > Kitasatosporales > Streptomycetaceae > Streptomyces > Streptomyces sp. NBC_01092. Next base: position 3,909,438 of record NZ_CP108659.1, read on the forward strand.
ACGATGCTCGGCGTATCGGCGTCCGACGTCCACCTCGACCACGTGGGCCTCAACCACCTCACCTGGGAGACCGGCGTACGCCTCGGCGGCCCCGAGGGCGAGAACGCCCTGCCGAAGCTGCTCACCGACCACGCCGACACCATCGCCGCGGACCTGCGCCTCCCCCGCGCCGTCCTGGACCGCCTGGGCGTGGTCCCCTCCTACTACCTGCGCTACTACTACGCGCACGACCAAGTCGTGCAGGAACTACGAACCAAACCGTCCCGCGCCGCGGAAGTGGCCGAAATGGAAAGAAAGTTGCTGGCTCTCTACGCGGACCCGGCCCTCGACGAGAAGCCGGAACTCCTCTCCAAGCGGGGCGGCGCGTACTACTCGGAGGCCGCCGTCGACCTGGCCGCGGCACTACTGAACGGCGCGGGCAGCCCGTACCAGGTGGTGAACACCCACAACAACGGAACGCTCCCCTTCCTCCCCGACGACGCGGTGATCGAGGTACAGGCGGCGGTGAGCCGGCAGGGCGCGACCCCGCTCCCCGTCTCCCACACCGACCCCCTGTACGCGGGCCTGATGGCCCAGGTGACGGCCTACGAGGACCTGGCCCTCGACGCGGCCCTGCACGGCGGCCGCACCCGGGTCTTCAAGGCGCTGCTCTCCCATCCCCTCATCGGCCAGTACGAGTACGCGGAAAAGCTCACCGACGAACTGATCGCACACAACCGGGAGCACCTCGCGTGGGCATGACCGCACGTGTCCTCGCCGTCGACGCGGGCAACAGCAAGACCGACGTGGCGGTGGTGGCGGCCGACGGAACGGTCCTGGCCACCGCCCGCGCGGGCGGGTTCCGGCCGCCGGCCGTGGGCGTGGAGCGGGCGATGGACACGCTCGCCGAGGCGGTGGACGAAGCCTTCGCGGCCGCGGGCGTGACGTCGGCCGACCATGTCTCGGCCTGCCTGGCGAACGCCGACTTCCCCGTCGAGGAAGAAACCCTGGCCGCCGCGCTGCACGCACGCGCGTGGGGCACGACGGTCGAGGTCCGCAACGACACCTTCGCGATCCTGCGGGCGGGCGTGACCGAACCCCGCGGTGTGGCCGTCGTCTGCGGCGCCGGCATCAACTGCGTCGGCATGCGCCCCGACGGGCGTACCGCCCGCTTCCCCGCGCTCGGCCGTATCTCCGGTGACTGGGGCGGCGGCTGGGGTCTGGCGGAGGAGGCCCTGTGGCACGCGGCCCGGGCGGAGGACGGCCGCGGCGCGCCCACGTCCCTCGCCCGCACCCTGCCCGCCCACTTCGGCCTCCCCACCATGTACGCCCTGATCGAGTCCCTGCATCTGGAGCGCATCGAGGACATCCGCCGCCACGAACTGACCCCGGTCCTCTTCGCCACGGCGGCATCCGGCGACCCCGTGGCCCGCTCCGTGGTCGACCGCCTGGCCGACGAGGTGGTCGCCATGGCCACGGTCGCCCTGACCCGCCTGGACCTGCTGGAGGAGGAGACACCGGTCCTGCTGGGCGGCGGAGTGCTGGCAGCCCGCCACCCCCAACTCACGGACGCCATCCGTGACTTGCTCACGACCCGAGCCCCCAAGGCGGTCCCGAGCGTGGTCACGGCGAGCCCGGTGCTGGGAGCCGCACTGCTGGGCCTGGACGCGACAGGGGCACCCAGGGAGGTCCACACACGACTGCGCCGGCACTTCGAGCGGTAAGGGGAACCCGTACGCACCCGCGGGCGCCGGGCGGACCCCCACCGAACCGGCACAGGCGCCGCAGGCATCGACGCGCACCCCCACCCCCGAACCTGGAACCGAACAGATTCCCACGGCGTATTCATGGGCAGGGGGTGGTGCGGGGCGCGTTTCGGTGTGCCGGGACCCGGCACCCGCGCTGCGATCCGATCAAGATCCAGCGAAGGCCGGTGCGGATGTCAGTCCCGGCAGCGATACTTGCCGGGACGGATGGCCATGGGGGAGGTCAACAGTGACACAGACGCCGCAGAGCAGCGCGCCACCACCACCGGGAAACGACCCGGCCCACGGCGCGCCCACCATGCCGTCCGTCCCGCCCCAGCCGGCCCGGCCGGCCACATCCGCACCCACCCCCACAGCCCCGCCCGCACCCGCAACACCCGGCGCAGACGCCCGCCGCACCGCCTTCGCCGAGGGCTTCGACCAACTCCGGGCGGCCGCCACGACCGAGCCGGGCCGCCTGCGCATCATCGGCGCCCTGCTCGCCCTCCTCGTCGTCGCCTTCGGCGCCATCGCCGCCTGGCAGATGACCGAGCGCACGGCAGCGGCCGACGACGTCCTCAACCGCAGTCAGCCCCTCACCTCCGACGCGGCCGACATCTACCGCTCCCTGGCGGACGCCAACACCGCCGCGGCCAGCGGCTACCTCGCCGGCCTCCAGGAGAAGCCGGCGATGCGCGAGGGCTACGAGCGGGACATCCGCACGGCCGCCGCCAAACTCGTCACCGCGGCGGCCAACTCCGAACCGGGCTCCCCCTCGGCGAACACGATCACCGAACTCAGCAGACTGCTCCCGGAGTACAAGGGCCTGGTCGAGACGGCGAGGGCCAACAACCGCCAGGGCTACCCCGTCGGCGGCGCCTACCTGCGCGCCGCGAACGAGATGATGCAGCAGCGGATGCTGCCGGCGGCCCAGAAGCTCCACCAGACGGAGAACCAGCGCCTGCGCGACGACTACGCGGACGCGAAGTCCTTCCCCTGGGCGGCGGCCGGCCTCGGCGTCCTCGCGCTGGCCGGCCTCGCCTGGGCCCAGCGCCGCAACTACCGGCGTACGAACAGGGTCCTGAACCACGGCCTCGTCACCGCCACGGCCGCCGCCACGGTCGTCCTGCTGTGGCTCGCCGTGGGGCACACCGTCGCACGCGCGGGCCTGAACGACTCCTACGACCACGGCGTCCGCTCGCTGAACGTGCTGCACGAGGCCCGCATCGCCTCCCTCACGGCCCGCAGCGACGAGAACCTCACGCTGGTCCGCCGCGGCGCCGACACCAGGACGCTCACCGACGGCAAGGTCGTGGACGCGTACGAGTGGGGTTACGACAAGGAGATCGACGAGCTCGGCAAGGCGCTCACCAGAGCCGCGGGCCTCGCCGACGACACCGCGGGAAAGAAGCCCGTGCAGGACGCGAACGGCTTCATGAAGATCTGGAAGGACCGCCACGTCCTGGCCCGCGACGACAACGACTCGGGCAACTACCAGGCCGCCCGCGACCGCGTCATCGGCGCCGCGAAGGATCCGACGAGCGTGTGCTTCGACAATGTCGACAAGGCTTTGGCGACGGCGCTCACCCACGAGCAGAGCGAGTTCAAGCAGGCCGCGAGCGACGGCCGTGATTCGCTGACCGGCCTCCCGACCGGCGCCGCGGTCCTCGCGGTCCTGGGCGCGGCCGGCGCGGTCCTGGGCGTCGGCCGCAGGCTGTCGGAGTACCGGTGAGAGGGGGCACGAAGATGAACGCACGCGGCACGACGCCGAACGAAGGCGACACCTCGGTCCGCCTCCGCAGCGCGGCCGGCGCATGGCGGCGTCTGCGGGCCGGCCTGCGCGGCTGGGGCGGGGTGGGCGCGATGGCCCTCGGCTGCGCCCTGACGCTGGCCTTCGCGCTGCTGGTGCCTCTGTCCCAGCACCAGGGGGGTACGGCCGACGCGGGCCAGGGCGTCGCCCACGTCAGCCGGATGCGGGCGGCCGAGAGTTGCGAGAACCCGCAGGACCAGTCCCTGTCGCCGTCCGGCGGCGACGGCAAGACCCCGACCCTCGACGCCATCAAGGGCCGCAAGGACCGGCGTCTGATCGTCGGCGTCGACACCAACAGCTACCGCTGGGGCTACCTCGACCCGAACAACCCCTCCGGCGAGCTGGAGGGCTTCGACATCGACCTGGTCCACCGGATCGCCGAGGACGTCCTCGGCGACCGTGACGCCGTGCAGTTCAAGGCGATCCCGACCAGCCGCCGGATCGAGGCGATCCAGAAGGGCGAGGTCGACATGGTGGTGCGCACCATGACGATCAACTGCGACCGCATCGACCAAGTCGCCTTCTCCGCCCCGTACTTCGTCACCGGCCAGCAGGTCCTCGCCGCCAAGACCTCGACGATCACCGGGTTCGACAAGACCCTGGCCGACAGGAAGGTGTGCTCGGCGCAGGGCTCCACCGCGTACGACAACCTCGAAGCGGGCAGGAAGGACGGCGACCTCCCCGCCTCCACGGACATCAGGACCACCGTCCCCAACCAGCTCGACTGCCTGGTGAAGTTGCAGCTCGGAGAGGTCGACGCGGTCGTGACCGACGGTGCGCTCGCCGCGAGTCAGGCCGCGCAGGACCCCACCGTGGAGCTCAAGGGCGGCCTGTTCACGGACGAGTACTACGGCGTGGCGATGAAACTGGGCTCGGACGATCTGGTACGCCAGGTCAACCGGACCCTGGAGAACTACATCAAGGACGGTGGCTGGGAGGCGTCGTACGAGAAGTGGCTCCACCCGACCATGGACCAGGGCGACAAGAAGTCGGCGTCGGCGACCCCTCCCGAGGCGGACTACAAGTAGGCGGACCACAAGTTGCCGGCCGTCAACTGACGGACGACTGACGGAACTCAACGCAGCGAGAGGTGATCGATGGGCGTCACGGACCCCGCCGGGCCGGTGATGGACCGGGACGAGGTGGACCGTGCGCTGGCGCGGCTCGGCGCGGAGCACGAGGCGATCGAGACCTCGCTCCTCGCCCTGCAGGACCACGCGGGCCGCAGACTCCTGGAGGGCGCCGAGCTCACCGGCGTCACCAAGGAGCGCTGGACGGCCGCGGAGGCGTCGATCACGCTGCTGTGGGCGTACTTCGACGCGTACACGGACGCGCTGCGCTGCGCCCGCGACATCCGCGCCCGTCGCCGCTGGTCCAGCCGGGACGACCTGGTGGAGCTGACGGAGCTGCTGCGCGGCGAGTCGGTGACCGTCGCGGGCTCGGCGACGGCGACCGCGGCCGCGCCGACGCTGCAGGGCGCCGCGAGCAAGCTCAGCGAGCAGTTCTCCCTGGTCACTCTGGTGGACCGGATGAACACGCTGTACGCGACGAGCCTGGACATGGTGGTCGCCTCGGACGCGGTCTGGTCGGCGCTGCCGGCCCGTATCGATTTACTGGCCGCGGAGCTCCAGCGCACCCGTCAGCTCGCCCACTCCGTCGGCGTACGCCCCGGCGAGCACCCCGCGGGCGACGACCTGGAGCGCATCACGCGCACGCTCACCCACCTGCGCGGCGAGGTGGTGTCCGACCCGCTCGCGTACTGGGTCCCCACGCAAGGCAGTTCGGCGCCGGGCGGCGGCAGGCCGGACACCACGGTCTACGACCGCGAGGCGCGCGCCCTGGAGGACGTACGGCGTGAGATCGACGCCGTACTGACGGTCCGTCAGGATTCGGAGCAGCGGCTGGTCAAGCTGCGTGACGTGCTCTCCCGCGCGGACCGTACGCTCGCCGAGGCCCGCACCGCGCGCGGCGAGGTGCTGGCGAAGATCGCCGCCACCGAGGTGCCCGTCGTCAGCGGCCCGCCGACCGTGCTCCAGGAGCAGCTGGCGACGGCCGCCGAGTACCGCAGACACGCCCAGTGGCACCGCCTGTCCCCGCTCCTGGAGTCTCTGGAGCAGAAGGCGGAGGACGAACTGCTGCGCGCCCGCGAGTCGTTGACCGCGGTCACCGCGCCGCTCGCGGTCCGCGCCGAGCTGCGCGGCCGTCTCGACGCGTACAAGGCGAAGGTCGCCCGGCACGGCCTCGCGGAGGACCGGTTCCTCATCGAGCGCTACGACGCGGCCCGCCGCATGCTGTGGAGCGCGCCCTGCGACCTGCGCGTCGCCGAACAGGCCGTCCTGCGTTACCAGCAGGCGGCCGCCGAACTGCTCAGCAGCGGGCGCGTGCCGGGTCAGCGCGGGCCCGAGGACCGCGGGGGGCCGCGGGCATGAGGGACAGGGGGGAGTCGTCGTCATGAGTCAGGCACAGCGTTCCTGCCAGCGACCGGACTGCGGCGGGACGTACGAGGACGTGGGCGGCGGCGAGCTGTACTGCGACACCTGCGGCCTCGCCCCGGTCGTCTCGGCGTCCGGCATGGTCGGTTCGCCGCCCACCGGGATGACGGGCGGCGGCAAGGGCGCACGCGGCTCGGCGGGCAGCGCCAGCTCCCGCTCCACCGGCCGCGGCAGCTCCCGTACGTCGTCCCAGTCGTCGAAGTCCCGGCGCTCGGTGTCGGGGCGGCTGTCGCGTTCGCTGTCGGGCCGTTCCACGGGCCGCTCGGTGTCGGTGCGCAGCTCCGGTTCGAGCGCCGGCTCCAGCGGGCGCGGCCGGCTCGGCGTCGGCCTGGTGCAGGTCCCGGACGTGCCGCGGCCCGACCCGCGCGCGATGGTGCTGGAGAACCCGGAGGTGCCCGAGCGCAAGCGGTTCTGCTCGCGTTCGGACTGCGGCGCGCCCGTCGGCCGGGCCCGTGGCGAGCGGCCGGGCCGGACCGAGGGCTTCTGCACGAAGTGCGGGCACCCGTACTCGTTCGTGCCGAAGCTGAAGTCCGGCGACGTCGTGCACGGCCAGTACGAGGTCGCGGGCTGTCTGGCGCACGGCGGCCTCGGCTGGGTCTATCTCGCCGTGGACCGCGCGGTCTCCGACCGCTGGGTGGTGCTCAAGGGCCTGCTCGACACCGGCGACCAGGACGCGATGGCGGCGGCGATCTCCGAGCGGCGCTTCCTCGCGGAGATCGAGCACGCCAACATCGTGCGGATCTACAACTTCGTCGAGCACCTCGACCAGCGCACCGGCTCCCTCGACGGCTACATCGTCATGGAGTACGTCGGCGGCAAGTCCCTGAAGGAGATCGCGAACTCACGCCGTACGGAGACGGGCCGGCGCGATCCGCTGCCCGTCGAGCAGGCGTGCGCGTACGGCATCGAGGCCCTGGAGGCGCTCGGCCATCTGCACAACCGCAACCTGCTGTACTGCGACTTCAAGGTCGACAACGCCATCCAGACCGAGGACCAGCTCAAGCTGATCGACATGGGCGCGGTGCGCAGGATGGACGACGACGAGTCGGCCATCTACGGCACGGTGGGCTACCAGGCGCCGGAGGTCGCGGACGTCGGCCCGTCGGTCGCCTCCGACCTCTACACGGTCGCGCGCACCCTGGCCGTCCTGGCCTTCGACTTCCAGGGCTACACGAACGTCTACGTCGACTCGCTGCCCGACCCCGACCACATCGAGGTCTTCCGCCAGTACGAGTCCTTCTACCGCCTGCTGGTCCGCGCCACCGACCCCGACCCTGCCCGCCGCTTCGCCTCCGCGCAGGAGATGACGGAGCAGCTGACGGGCGTGCTGCGCGAGGTCGTGTCCTTGCAGTCGGGGCGCGCGAGGCCGGCGCTGTCGACGCTGTTCGGGCCCGAAGTGCGGGTGACGGACGCGGAGTTGTTCCCGAAGCTGGACGGGGAGGTCTCACGGCTGGGGGCGCGGGTGACGCCCGCCCGGAAGAAGGCCACCGCCAACGGCGGCCCCGCTCCGGACGCGGGCGGCGCGGCCGCGAACGCCCTGGGCACCGGCGCCACCGGCATCCCCGGCCTCGTCAAGCCCGCCAACGCCCCCGTCGCCGCCCTCGCCCTGCCGGTCCCGCGGGTCGACCCCGTCGATCCCAACGCCGGTTTCCTCGCGGGCCTGATGACCACCGCGGCGGCCGAGCTGCTGGGCGCCCTGGCCGCCGCACCCGCGGCGTCGACCGAGACCCGGCTCAGGCAGGTGCGGGCGTGGCTGGAGAACGGCGACACCGGCACCGCGCACGAGGCGCTGCTGAAGCTGGAGGACGAGCGGCCCGACGACTGGCGGGTCGTCTGGTACCGCGGCGTGGCCGCGCTCGTCACCGGCGACCACGAGGGCGCCGCGCTCTCCTTCGACGCGATCTACGACGCCTTCCCCGGCGAGCCCGCCCCCAAGCTGGCCCTCGGCCTGTGCGCGGAGGTGCTGGGCCAGCTGGACAACGCGGCCGAGTACTACCGCCTGGTGTGGTCCACCGACCCCAGCTATGTCAGCGCCGCCTTCGGTCTCGCCCGCGTCCAGCTCGCGACCGGCGACCGCGGCAGCGCGGTGCGGACCCTGGAGTCGATTCCGGAGAGCTCCATCCACTACACCGCCGCACGCGTGGCGTCGGTCCGGGCCCGGCTGCGTCAACGGACGGCTCTCGCCTCTGACGTACCGTTCCTGGACGATCTGACGGCAGCGGCGGGGCAGGTGGAGGCGCTGGAGGCGTACGGCCTGGACCCGGCACGCCGGGAGCAGTTGTCGGCGGAAGTCCTCGGCTGCGCGCTGGACTGGATACTCTCCGGGGGCCAGGGTTCCGCCCTTCCCGCCGCCGGAGGACGGACGCTGCTCGGCAGCGGCCTGGACGAGCGGGGCCTGCGTTTCGGTCTGGAGCGTTCGTACCGCATGCTGGCCCGTCTCGCACGGGGCGGCGAGGAGAGGATCGACCTGGTGGAACGTGCCAACCGTTACCGCCCCCGGACGTGGGTGTAGTTGATGTCGCAGATGCCCCAGTTGTCCGCCTGCCCGAGCTGCGAATGGCCGCTCGAGTCGGGTGACCGTTTCTGCGGTGCGTGTGGATACGACCTGTCCGCCGTGCCCGTACGGCCGGACGACCACCCCACCATCACCCTGAACGGCTCGACGCCGCCCCCCGCCCCGGCCGCGCCCGGCGCGGGCTGGCCCGTCGCCCCCGCGCCGGAGGGCTCCGCCGTCCCGGCGCCCGCGCATCTGCCGGCGGACCAGGCGGGCACGGACCCCGGCGGCCGTTCCCTGCCCCCGGGCACTCCCGCGCCCCCGCAGGCACCGCCCCCGCCCGGACCGGTGCCGCCGCCGAGCGCTCCCGGCGCTCCGCAGGGCCACTCCGGCATCCCGGCCCCGGGCGGCCACGCCGAACCGGCCGGCCCGCACACGCCACCGGCCCCGGCCGGTACCCCGGCATCCGTGCCCGCCCCGACCGGCTCCCCCGTCTCCCCGGCCTCCGGCGTGCGGTTCGACCGTCCGCCGGAGCCCGACGACTACCCGTTGCAGGCGCCCGACCCGCGCGTCGCGGCCGACGTGCCGACCCCTCCGGAGGGCACCAAGGTGTGCGTGGCGTGCCGTGCGGGCCGTGTCGACCAGGACGGGTACTGCGAGAACTGCGGGCACGCGCAGCCGCGCGAGCGCGATCACATGGAGCAGGACGCGGGCCCCGTCGCCGCCGTCAGCGACCGCGGCCTGCGCCATCACCGCAACGAGGACGCGTTCACCGTCGGCTGCACCGCGCTGCCCGACGGCCGGCCCGCGGTCGTGGCGATCGTCTGCGACGGCGTGTCCTCGGCGACCCGCCCGGACGCCGCCTCGCTGGCCGCGTCCCGCACCGCGAGCGAGTCGCTGCTGGCCGCCCTGCCGCGCGGCACCCACCCGCAGCAGGCCATGCACGACGCGATCGTCGCCGCCTCGAACGCGGTGAACGCCCTGGCCAACGAGCCGGCCACGGCCCGCGAGCACGCCCCCCATCAGAACGCGCCCGCCTGCACGATCGTCGGCTCCGTGGTCACACCCGAGCTGCTGATCGTCGGCTGGGTCGGCGACAGCCGCGCCTACTGGGTCCCGGTGGACCGCAGCACTCCCCCGGCCCGGCTCACCGAGGACGACTCCTGGGCAGCGCAGATGGTCGCCGCGGGCCTGATGAACGAGGCCGAGGCGTACGCCGACGAGCGCGCCCACGCCATCACGGGCTGGCTCGGCGCGGACGCCTACGAACTGGAGCCGCACACCGCTTCCTTCAAGCCGGACCGCCCGGGTGTAGTGGTGGTGTGCACGGACGGGCTGTGGAACTACGCGGAGGCGGCCGAGGACATGGCCGACGTCGTACCTCTCGACGCCGCCGCGCGCCCCCTGCACAGCGCCCAGGTGCTCGTCGGTCACGCGCTCGACGGCGGGGGCCACGACAACGTAACAGTGGCCGTCGTGCCGTTCCCGGCACCCCCGATGGGGGCAGGATCGGCCTGAGGCCTGCTGCGGGGACGGCCTCATCGGACCGGAGGGGACCGGTCCGTCGACAGCCATGGCCCCACTACGGGGTTCATTAGGGGGATTTGAGAACGTATGGCCAATTTCTCGAAATCAAACGTGCCGCAGTTCTCGGTGGACGTGTACCAGAACGAGTACCTGCCGGAGGGCGGTCGCGATGTCAACGCGATCGTCACGGTGACCGCGACCGGCGGCGGCACGGTCGGCAGCGCGGTCGCCGCACCCCACCTCTACTCGCCGGGGCAGGGCCCGTCCGCGGCCGTGGCGATCATGGTCGACTGCTCGGGCTCGATGGACTACCCGCCGACCAAGATGCGCAACGCCCGCGACGCCACGGCCGCAGCGATCGACACCCTGCGCGACGGCGTGCACTTCGCGGTGATCGGCGGCACGCACGTGGCCAAGGAGGTGTATCCGGGCGGCGGACGCCTCGCCGTGGCCGACGCCACCACCCGCGACCAGGCCAAGCAGGCACTGCGCCGGCTCAGCGCGGGCGGCGGCACCGCCATCGGCACCTGGCTGCGCCTCGCCGACCGGCTGCTGTCCTCGGAGGACGTCGCCATCCGGCACGGCATCCTGCTCACCGACGGGCGCAACGAACACGAGTCGCCGGAGGACCTCAAGGCGGCGCTCGACGCGTGCGCCGGACGCTTCACCTGTGACGCCCGTGGCGTGGGCACCGACTGGGAAGTGAAAGAAGTCACAGCGATCGCCTCGGCCCTGCTCGGCAGCGCCGACATCGTCGCCGACCCGGCCGCCCTGTCCGCCGACTTCACGCGGATGATGGAGACGGCGATGGGCAAAGAGGTCGGGGACGTCACCCTGCGGCTGTGGACGCCGGTCGGCACAGCCATCAAGTTCGTCAAGCAAGTCGCGCCCACGGTCGAGGAGTTGACCGACCGCCGCACCGAGGCCGGCCCGCGCGCCGGGGACTACCCCACCGGCTCCTGGGGCGACGAGTCCCGTGACTACCACGTCTGCGTCGAGGTCCCGGCCGCCGGCCTGGGCCAGGAGATGCTCGCCGCCCGGGTCTCGCTGGTCGTCCCGCAACCCGACGGGACCGCGCAGAACCTGGGCGCCCAGGGGCTCGTACGGGCCGTATGGACCGAGGACATGGTCGCCTCGACGTCGATCAACCCCCAGGTCGCCCACTACACCGGCCAGGCCGAACTGGCACAAGCCATTCAACAAGGGCTTGATCTTCGCAAAGCGGGGGATATGGATGGAGCAACGGCCAAACTGGGCCGCGCCGTTCAGCTCGCCAGCGCCTCCGGAAACGCGGATACGGCGAAACTCCTTGCGAAGGTGGTGGACGTGGTCGACGCCGCGGCGGGTACTGTGCGACTGAAGGCGAAGGTCGCGGAGGCCGACGAGATGACTCTCGAGACACGGTCTACAAAGACTGTTCGTGTAAAGAAGTGACGTAGCAGGACCCAGTAAGACCCAGCAGGACCCTGAAAAGGATCGAGCCTGACCCCTTGGGGTTGGAGAAATCCGGTCGAGAGCGGCCGGAAAAGAGAGGGGGAAGCGCCGACATGCCGACCTGCCCGAACGGACACCAGTCGGGTTCCGACGACTGGTGCGAGGTCTGCGGTCACCGCATGGCCGGTGCCGTGCCTCCGCCCCCTCCGCCACCCCCGCCCGGCGGCGGCTACGGATTCCCGCCGCCCGGCGGCCCCGGTCCCGGCCCGTCCGGTGCCCCGAACGCCGGTCAGCCCGGCGGGCGTCCGCACCTGTCCGCCGTACCGAACGCCGAGCCGGAGCTCTGCCCGCAGTGCCGTACGCCCCGTGAGGGCGGTGCGCCGTTCTGCGAGGAGTGCCGGTGGAACTTCCTGACCAACACGGCGACGTCGTACACGCCCGCGGCCCCGCGCCCGCCTGCGCCGGGCGGCCCGGGTCTGCCGTCGCACTTCCAGCAGCAGTCGGGACCCCCTCCGTCGTTCGGCGGCGGTGACTCCTACGACTACCAGGGCTCGCGCCCGTCCCAGATGAACCGCCCGGCAGAACCGATCCCGCCGTTCGGCGCGGAGCCGCCCGCTCAGGGTGGGCACGGCGGTCCGGGTGGGCACGGCGGTCCCGGCGGCATGGGTGCCCCCGGTCAGGGACAGGGACCTGGCGGTCCCGGTGGCCCCGGCGCCTTCGGTCCCGGTCCGGGTGCTCCCGGCGGTCCGGGTGCTCCTGGCGGCCCCGGAGGCATGGGCGGCCCTGGTCAGGGCCCCGGCGGCATGCCTCCCGGCGGTCCCGGTGGCATGCCCGGCCAGCCCGGTCCCGGAGGCATGCCCGGCCCGGGCCAGGGTGGTCCGGGTGGTCCCGGCATGAACGCTCCCTCCGGCTTCGGCGACCCCTCGCGGCAGGCTCCGCCCCCGCCCGCCCCGACCCAGCCCGGCGGTCCCGGCGCGCCCGGCGGTGCTCCGCAGGCGTTCCATCCGGCCGGCCCCGGCCCCGGTCCCTCCGCCCCGCCGGCCACGCCCGGATTCGGGCAGGATCCGAACCGTCCGCAGCAGGGCGCCCCGTCCTTCGGCGACGACTGGGTGATCTCCCCGCCGTCGTCGGGCCCCGGCGGCCCGGGTGCCCCCGGCGCTCCCCCGCAGGGCGGCTACGGCTATCCGCCGCCCGGCGCGACGCAGGCCCCGCCGCCCGGCCACGGCTACCCGCAGCAGCACGCCGGACCGGCGACCTGGCTGGCGACGATCGGCCCGGACCGTGAGTACTTCATGGCGATGATGCAGCGCTCCGGCCCCGAGGCCGCGGGCCTGAACCTGCCCGCGTACTCGCCCGAGCAGCAGCGCACGCTCACCGGCAACCAGGTCACCATCGGCCGCCGCCGCCACTCCACCGGCGAAAGCCCCGACATCGACCTGTCGGTGCCGCCGGAGGACCCGGGCGTCTCGCACCAGCACGCGGTCCTGGTCCAGCAGCCGGACGGCACCTGGGCGGTCGTCGACCAGAACTCGACGAACGGCACCACGGTGAACGGCTCCGAGGAGCCGATCCAGCCGTTCGTGCCGGTGCCGCTCCAGGACGGCGACCGGGTGCACGTGGGCGCCTGGACGACGATCACGATCCGACGGGGCTAGCCATCCGAGCCCCGGGAGGGGTCGGTCGTACGGTGTTGAAGGCCCGTGCGACCGGCCCCTCCCGGCGTTTCAGCCGGGCAGCGTCCAGGCGTAGGGCCCCTCGGGGTCGTCCAGCCACGCCCACTCGTGCTCGCCGTGCACCGTGATCCCGAACCGCTCCCGCTGCGGCCGGCCCTCGCGCTCCCACAGCGTGTAGGCCTCCTGCGGATCGAGGCTGCCGCGGGTCAGGGCGAGCAGGAAGCGGAACAGCTCGTGCTCCCTGGCCCGGCGCGGCAGCCCGGCCACGTGCGGGGGCTCCGGCTCGGACCGGGTGCCGCCACGCAGCGGCACGAAGTAGGCGGGGGTGTGCAGGAAGCGCCCTTCGGCGTGCTCGGGGTCCCGAACGGCGAGCGTGACCAGGCCCGTGGCGAGCGGGGTCAGGATCCGGGCGTCCGGACGGCACTGGGCGAGCCAGGCGCGCGGGATCGACTCCAGGGTGCAGGTCGCGATGATGCGGTCGAAGGGGGCGCGCTCGGGCACGCCGCGTGCGCCGTCGCCGGTGACGACGACGGGGTGGTACCCGGCGGCCGCCAGATGCCGTCGCGCCGACTCGGTGATCTCCGGCTCCAGGTCGATGGTGGTGACGAGGTCGTCGTCGCCGAGCCGGTGGGCGAGCAGGGCGGCGTTGTAGCCGGTGCCCGCGCCGATCTCCAGGACCCGGTCGCCGTCCGCCACCTCCAGCGCGACCAGCATCATCGCCATCAGGGACGGCTGGCTGCTGGAGGACAGCAGCTCGCCGTCGCGCAGCCGGGTGGCCAGCGGGGTGTCGGCGTAGGCGCCGCGCACCCAGCGCTCGCGGGCGGCAGGAACGGGGTTCTCGCCCCAGTGCCGCTCGTAGCCCGCGGCGACGCCGACGTAGTAGTACGGCACGAACAGGTGGCGCGGAACGGCGCCGAAGACCTCCCGCCACACGGGGTCGGCGGCCCATGCCCCGCCGGCGTCGATCTCACGCATCAGGGCGGCCCGCGCCGAGGCGGCGAGGTCCTCCAGGTCCTTGTCGAGAGCGTGCGCGCTCATACGTCCACTGTCCTGCGGGAGACCGTGCGAGGCGAGTGTCCCGCCGGACGATCCGGAACGCGTCACTCGGGGGTTCCGGGCCCGCTGGTCCTAAGCCTGGAGTCCTCGGTCGCCGCGTCTGAGACCATGGACGGGTGAATGAGATTCGGCGCGGCACGCTTCAGGAGCAGACCTTCTACGAGCAGGTCGGCGGGGAGGAGACCTTCCGCCGCCTCGTCCACCGTTTCTACGAGGGTGTCGCCGAGGACCCGCTGCTGAAGCCCATGTACCCCGAGGAGGACCTGGGCCCGGCCGAGGAGCGCCTGACCCTGTTCCTGATCCAGTACTGGGGCGGCCCGACGACGTACAGCGAGAACCGCGGCCACCCCCGCCTGCGCATGCGCCACGCCCCCTTCACCGTCGACCGCGCGGCGCACGACGCCTGGCTGAAGCACATGCGGGTCGCCGTCGACGAGCTCGGCCTCTCCGAGGAGCACGAGCGGACGCTGTGGAACTACCTCACGTACGCGGCGGCGTCGATGGTGAACACGGCCGGCTGAGCCGACGGTCAGCGGACGCTGACGTCCAGGGCGCCGAGTCCCGCACGCCGTACCGCGATCGACCCGTACGGCGTGCGCAGCCGTAGCCACGCACCGGACGAGAACAGCGCCAACTCCCCGGTGGCGCGCAGGAATCCCAGCGACTGGGCCGCGTGCACGGCCCGCACCGGCAGATCGGTGTCCCCGACGGTCCGGGACCAGATCTCCCGCCCGATCCGGTCGAGTTCGCTCCGGGTACGCCCCTCGGCCGCGAGCTCCTGGGTCCGCGAGCGGAACTCCGCGACGCCCGCACCGATCATCGCCCGCAGGGCATCGGGCGCGGGCAGCCCCGGCACCGGCCGCCATCCGCCGCGCGGCGGAAGCACCCCGGCCCACGGCGGCCCGGTCACGGCCTCCGGCACGAGGGCGGTGGCCGCCGACTCGTCGACGGACTCCAGCAGCTCACCTGCGGAGACGGTCACATCCAGCGTGACGTCGAGCCCGTTCTCGTACGGCTTCGCGAGGCGCACCGCGCGGATCGCCAGCACCTCGAAGGACGGCGGGCGCCCGAAGACGGCGAGCGCGGTGCCGGCCGCCTGGAGGCGAACGGCGGCGCCGCGGTCGTAGTGGAGCAGCCGGGAGAGGAAGGCCGCGAGGTCCGCTGCCTCCCCCTCGTCGGCCAGGTGGAGGACCGTCATGCGGCGACGGCCTCCTCCTCGCCCGCTTCATCGTCCGTGTATTCGCGCAGGAAGTCCTTCTCCTCCGCGGTGAGCCGACGCGGCCGTTCCGCCTCGAAGTCGAACGGCACGACCACCGTCGAGGCCCGGACGTAGACCACGTCGTCGTCCTTCACCTCGCAGGTGATGGTGAAGGACGCGGCCCTGATCTCGCTGATCCACAGCTCGATGTCCACCGGGTGGTGCCGGTGCACGAGCTGCCGTTTGTAGTCGATCTCGTGGCGCGCCACCACCGACCCCTGCTTGAAGTCCTTCTCGGGACGGAACAGGAAGTCGATACGGGCTTCCTCCAGGTATCGGACGAAGACCGCGTTGTTGACGTGTCCGTACGCGTCCATGTCGGACCAGCGCAGGGGGCAGCGGTAGATGTGGCGCAAGATCGATCAGCCCCGGGTCAGCTTCTTGTAGGTGGCGCGGTGCGGACGGGTGGCGTCCGCACCGAGCCGCTCGATCTTGTTCTTCTCGTACGACTCGAAGTTGCCCTCGAACCAGAACCACTTGGACTCACCCTCGTAGGCGAGGATGTGCGTGGCCACTCGGTCCAGGAACCACCGGTCGTGGGAGACGACCACGGCCGCACCGGGGAACTCCAGCAGCGCGTTCTCCAGGCTGCTGAGGGTCTCGACGTCGAGGTCGTTCGTCGGCTCGTCGAGGAGCAGCAGGTTGCCGCCCTGCTTGAGGGTGAGCGCGAGGTTCAGGCGGTTGCGCTCACCGCCGGAGAGGATGCCGGCCGGCTTCTGCTGGTCGGGGCCCTTGAAGCCGAAGGCCGAGACATAGGCCCGGCTCGGCATCTCGACCTGACCGACGTTGATGTAGTCGAGCTCGTCGGAGACCACGGCCCACAGGGACTTCTTCGGGTCGATGTTCTCGCGGCTCTGGTCGACGTACGAGATCTTGACGGTCTCGCCGACCTTGATGCTGCCGGAGTCGGGCGTCTCCAGACCCTGGATCATCTTGAAGAGGGTGGTCTTGCCGGCGCCGTTCGGCCCGATGACACCGACGATGCCGTTACGCGGCAGCGTAAAGCTGAGATCGTCGATGAGGACCTTGTCCCCGAAGGCCTTGCTGAGGTTGTTGACCTCGACGACGATGCTGCCCAGCCGCGGGCCCGGCGGGATCTGGATCTCCTCGAAGTCCAGCTTCCGCATCTTGTCCGCCTCGGCAGCCATCTCCTCGTACCGCGCGAGACGGGCCTTGGACTTGGCCTGACGCCCCTTGGCGTTGGAGCGGACCCACTCCAGCTCTTCCTTGAGCCGCTTGGCGCGCTTGGCGTCCTTCTGGCCCTCGACCTTGAGACGGGTCTGCTTGGTCTCCAGGTACGTGGAGTAGTTGCCCTCGTACGGGTAGGCACGGCCGCGGTCGAGCTCGAGAATCCACTCGGCGACGTTGTCGAGGAAGTACCGGTCGTGGGTGATGGCCACGACGGTGCCCGCGTACTTGGCGAGGTGCTGCTCCAGCCAGTTCACGGACTCGGCGTCGAGGTGGTTGGTGGGCTCGTCGAGGAGCAGCAGGTCGGGCGCCTCCAGCAGCAGCTTGCACAGCGCGACGCGGCGCTTCTCTCCACCGGAGAGGTTGACCACGGGCCAGTCGCCGGGCGGGCACCCGAGGGCGTCCATGGCCTGCTCGAGCTGGGCGTCGAGGTCCCAGGCGTTGGAGTGGTCGAGGTCCTCCTGAAGCTTGCCCATCTCGTCGAGCAGCGCGTCGGAGTAGTCGGTGGCCATCAGCTCGGCGATCTCGTTGAACCGGTCGAGCTTGCCCTTGACCTCGGCGACACCCTCCTGGACGTTCTCCAGGACCGTCTTGTCGTCGTTCAGCTTCGGCTCCTGCATCAGGATGCCGACGCTGTATCCCGGCGACAGGTACGCGTCACCGTTCGACGGCTGCTCGAGGCCCGCCATGATCTTCAGAACGGTCGACTTACCGGCACCGTTCGGGCCGACGACGCCGATCTTCGCTCCGGGGAGGAAGTTCAGGGTGACGTCGTCGAGGATCACCTTGTCGCCGTGCGCCTTGCGCGCCTTGCGCATGGTGTAAATGAACTCAGCCAAGAGAAACCGTCCGGCAGCTTGAAATCAGGCAGTGGGCAGATACACCCCATCTTGCCGTACCGCCACCCCTGGGCGGAAACGCGTTTGACCGGGGGGCTCTGACCTGGGGCTTGCCTGCTGGAGGACTCCCGGACCGTGGACGGGTCGTCGGCCGTCAGGGTGCTGTCCGAGTGATGCGCCACAGGCGGCGGGGCAGGTCACCCTCTGCCCATCGTCCGTCACTGTCCGCTTCCCAACGCTTGCAGGAACGGTGTGATTTTGCGGCGTGTCGTACGAATATGTCTAGGTTTTCACATTAGCCTTTCGTAACTGTACGGAGTCGATCTCTTACGGATCGCACCCACCTCACTCCATCGGAGATGACATGCACAAGCTTCACAAGGCTGCCGTCGTGGTCGTCGCCCTTGGCAGCGTCGGCCTGCTGAGCACCGGCACCGCCACTGCCCAGGGCCTCGACGGGCACGGCGGCAAGGGCGGGGACAAGGTCAGCGTTCTGCAGAGCTCCAACTGCAAGTCGCACGACCTGAACGTCGACGTCCTCGGCCAGGTCGGCATCCTCAACGGCGCGCTGGGCAACGCGCTCAACGGCGAGGGCAACACGGGCGCGCAGGACACCCACATCGGCTCGACGATGGGCTGCGACAACAAGGCGTTCTGAGTCAGGCCTTGGTACGGGGCTTCCGGCCACGTCCCACGCGGTGACGAACTCGGCGTGCGGCGTGGACGGGTGCCGACCGGTGCACCAGGCGAGACCTAACCGGTGGAGTACGGGCCGCGACCGACGGCCCAAGGGTTGTTCCGCCGAAGTAAGCGCTCCGGCACCCGGATATCCGGAAAAGCGGCCAGGGGCCCGATCCATGAAGGTGGATCAGGCCCCTGGTCGTGTGTGTGCGTGGGGGGGCGGTCAGTCCTGCGCCTGCGCTTCCCTCTTGCGTACCACCAGCAGCGCCGCGCCGCCGATCACGACCAGGCCGATGGCGATGCCCGCGATCAGGGGGGTCATGGTGGAGCCGCCGGTCGCAGCGAGGTTGGTGTCGTCGGACCCCGCGCCGACCGTGGCCGGGCTCGGCTCGCCGAGGGTCTGGGTGATGGTGCCCGCCGCTTCGGCCTCGCCCGCCTGCGTCATGCAGTCCAGTACGCCGGTGAACCGCTTCTCGAAGCCGCCCGGCCCCTCGATGGTGAAGTCGTAGGCCTGGTCCTCCTGGAGCGGGACCGTCACCGTGCGCGACTCGCCCGCCGCAATGCTGTACTCGATCCCGAGCAGTTGGAAGGTGAACGGCGCGTCGCCCTCGTTGGCCGCGGTGATGTCGACACCGCCCTTGTCGCAGTTCTCCACCGCCGACAGTGCGGGTATCGCACCGGTCTCCGCCCAGCTCGCGCTCGCCGTGGCCGAGACGGTCGACTCGCTGGAGCCGGCCAGGATCTGGGTCTGGCTGCGGCTCTCGGCGGCGAAGGCACGCCCCACCGGCACGGTCGTCGAGGCCTGCACGGTCAGCTCCGCCTGACCGTCCGCGGCGTCCTCGGGCACGTCGAAGAAGACCTGAGCGCCGTCCGCGGCGGTGGTGACGGCCTTGCCGGCCTTGTCCACGATCCGCACTCCGCTGGTGGCGGCGTCGGCGGGCGGGGTCAGCGTCACGCCGTCCGCGTTGGTGTGCACGGTCACCGGGCCGAGCCGCTCACCGGCGTGGCCGGAGACCGCGGGCGGGTCCAGCCTCAGCGAGGCCTCGGGCTCGGCCGCGCCCCGCGCGTTCTTCTCCAGGTAGTCCGCGAGCTTCTCGGCCTGCGGGTCGAGGGCGTCGACCTTCACCCCGTCCGAGTAGCGCCAGATGGCCACCTGGGTTCCGGCCGCCGCGTCCTGCTCGGTGAGGCCGCCCTGGAAGCCCGCCCTTGAGGCGAGGGCCGCGAGGTCGTTCACCTGCGGGTAGGAGTTCTGGAGGATCCAGCGGATCTTGCCCGCGTTCTCGTTGGCGCCCAGCGAGGTGCCGCTCCACGGCGTCTCGTGGTACTTGGCGTCGCGCTGGGTGGGGTTGTGGATGTCGACGCAGTAGGTCTGGAGCATGCCGCCGCCGTCGACGGACATCTCGAACAGGCCGGCCGAGATCTCCTGGTCGCCGGAGTCGGCGTGGACGACCGCGGCGCCGTACGTCTTCAGGCCGCCTATGGTGGCGGTCGCCCCGCCCGGGCTCGGCGCTGTCGCGTCGGCAGCGGGCGCGGCAGCGGCGGTGCCGGCCAGCACCGTGGCGGCGACGAGCCCGGACGCCAGGGTCGCGGCGGCGAGACGTGCCGCCCCTCGCCCGCGCGCCGACAGCGCTGAGAACGCAGCAAACACAGAATTCCCCTTCGAGCAGGACCCGTTGACGTGGGGGACGGTCCCACCAGCAGACTCTTAAGCCCCGAGAGCTATGCCCGGCATCCTAGGTACGCCGCGCACCACGCTTCCCGGTGATCCCGTCGCAGGGCCGATCCGACTCGGAATCGTTATCGCCAAGATCCTCTGCGAGCAGGGCTTATCGACAAATCCACCGGGGTGGTTCGGTGCGCATTCGCCGATAAGCCGCAGTTCGGTCAGGCCGGGCGGGTGACTGACGTCACGTCACCATGACCGGCTCCTGCGCCTGTTGGGAGTCGGCCGGTGCCGGCGTCTCCCACTCGGGCTCGGGCTCGGGCTGCGCGGCTGCCGCGGTGGCCGTCGTCTCCGGCCTCGGTGCGCGCCGGAAGGCGGATGTGCCGCGCGCGAGGTCGTGGCCGATCGCGAGCGCGTCGATGTCCGCCGAGGTCCAGCTCTGCCCCTCCCGTACGTCCGAGCGCACCTTCAGCCGGCCCTGCACCACGACCGGATCGCCCACGTTCAGCGACGCGGCGGCGTTCGTGGCGAGCTGGCGGTTGGCCCACACCGTGAAGAAGTTGGTGTGGCCGTCGGTCCACTCGTTCTTCCCGCGGTCCAGGTAACGCGAGGTCACCGCCAGCCGGAAGCGCGCGGACGGTCCCGTCGCCAGCTCCCGGTACACCGGCTGCGTCGCGACGTTCCCCACCGCGCAGATGGTCGTCTCGTTCATCTCGAACCCCTCCCTGACCCGGCCGCTCCGCCGGGCGGATACGCCTACGGGCCCGTCCCGTACGGCTGCGTCCGACATGACGGCCGCGCACCCCGTACGTCCTGGTGCGCCGCCGTCACCGCGATCGACCGCGTCCGTCGCGATCGCCGCGAAGCCAGACTGCCTCCGCCGGGCCGAGCCCGCAGAGCCCTGTGGATCACCGCCGGCCTGTGGATATCCCCGTCACCCGAACAGGTGACCCGGGCGGCCCGGCGGCGCCGCGGCTCACCTCCCCGTGGCCCCCACCCCCATCACCCGGCCGTACTGCTCCCGGACCTCCCGGTACCGCAGCAGCTCCGCCGCCACCGGATCCAGCACCCGGGCCCGCCCGCACCCGGCCGCCGCCTCCCTGAGCCGTCGTTCCGCGTCCGTGCCGTACCGTCGCGCCGGTCCTCGTGCCGCCATCCGGCAGCTCCACTCGACCAGCGGGCCGCCGACGATGCCGGCCACCATCAGCAGCACCGGCATGCCCAGGTTGGGCTCCATGACGCCGATGATCTGTCCCACCAGCCAGAGCCCGCCGACGATCTGAAGGATCGTCATGGCGGCCTGCACCAGGACGGCCACCGGCCACCAGCCCGGCCGCGGCGGCCGCCCCGGCGGCAGTCCGGCCCGCGCGGCCAGCTCGTCCAGCGCCTCGGGCAGCCCCTGGGACCCGCGTACGGCCGCCTCGCGCACCGCCTGCGCCCACGGCGTCGGCAGCCCGGCCGAGGCCCGCTCGGCGACCGTCCGCACCGCCTGTTCGACGCGCTGGCGCGCGGTGGCCTCCTCGTCCGTCTGGGTCCGCAGGGACAGCCGGCCCGTCGGCGGTTCGCTGCGGTCCTGGTACCAGCGCCACAGCCGCAGCCAAGGCGTCCCACACGCGCGGTTGGCGTTGCGCAGCCAGGCCCGCTCGGCGGCCTCGCCCGCGGCGGTGGCACCGATCGCGTCCGCGAGCCGGGCCGAGAAGTCGTCCCGCGCCTCCTCGCTGAGCCCGGTCCGCCGCCGCGCCGCGTACACGGGCCGCAGCCCCAGCCCGGCGGCGTCCACATCGGCCGAGATGCGGCGCGCCGCGGCCCCGCGTTCGGCGACGAACTCGCCGAGCGCTTCGCGCAGGTCGCCCACGCCGTCCCCGGTCAGCGCGGACAGCGCGAGCACGACGGCGCCCGGTTCGCCGTGCTCCCCCAGCGCGATGCCGTCCTCGTCGAGCAGCCGCCGCAGGTCGTCGAGGACCTGGTCGGTGGCCTCCCCGGGCAGCCGGTCGGTCTGGTTGAGGACGACGAACATGATCTCGGCGTGCCCCGCCATGGGCCGCAGATAGCGCTCGTGCAGGACGGCGTCGGCGTACTTCTCGGGATCGACGACCCAGATGACCGCGTCGACGAGCGCCAGCACCCGGTCGACCTGCTCGCGGTGCGCCACGGCCGCCGAGTCGTGGTCGGGCAGGTCGACCAGGACGAGCCCGCGCAGCTGCCCGTCCGCGGCCGCGTTCTGCGCGGGGCGCCGGCGCAGCCGGGGCGGGATGCCGAGCCGGTCGATGAGTCCGGCCGCGCCGTCGCTCCAGCTGCACGCCAGGGGCGAGGCGGTCGTCGGCCGGCGTACGCCCGTCTCCGAGATGGTCACTCCGGCGAGCGCGTTGAACAGTTGCGACTTGCCGCTGCCCGTGGCGCCCGCGATGGCGACGACCGTGTGCTGCCCGGAGAGCCTGCGCCGCGCCGCCGCCTCGTCGAGCACCCGGCCCGCGTCGGCGAGCGTCTTGCCGTCGAGCCGGGTGCGCGAGAGCCCGACCAGTTCGCGCAGCGCGTCGAGCCGCGACCGCAGCGCGCCGTCGTAGGCGAGTGGCGTGACGGACTGCTGCGGCCCGGAGGTGGCTCGCGGCTCGGCGGGGGCGGGCTGCTCGGCGGGGGCGTTCTCATTCACCCGCCGAGCGATAAGGCCGTCGTCCCAGGGGGTCGCGGACTCGGCGCCGGACGCCGGGGCCGAGCGGGACGAGGCCTCCGCGCGGGGGGTGGACTCTGCGTAGGGGGAGGACTCCGGACGGGGCCTGGACTCTGCGCGGGAGGAGGACTCCGAACGGGGATTGGATCCCGAACGCGACGAGGACTCCGCACGCGAGGCCGATGCCCCACGGGACGAGGATTCCGTACGCCCGGAGGATTCCGTACGCCCGGAGGATTCCGTACGCGAGACAGGCTCCGTACGCGAGACAGGCTCCGTACGCGAGACAGGTTCCGTACGGCGGGACATGCCGCCCTCCTTACGGACTCCCGCGCCGGAGACGTTCCCGCGCGCGGGTGTGTCGGTGTCGGCCTTACGGCCGCCGGGTTCGGGGACGCTTCCGCGCGCGGCTGCGTCCGAGTCGCCCTTGCGGCCACCGGATCCGGCGGGGTTCCCGCGCGCGGGCGTGTCCGAGTCGCCCTGGCGACCGCCCGATCCGGCGGGGTTCCCGCGCGCGGGCGTCCCGGCGTCGGCCTTGCGGGCGCCGGGGTCGGGCACGCTCGGGCGGGCCGGGGCGTCGCCCTCGTCCCTGCGGGCGTCGCCCGGGTCGGGGGTGTCCTCACGCGCGGGCGGGTCGTCGGCCTCCACGCGTGCGTGGACGCCGCTCGGCCGGTCCTCCCGCTTCGCCAGCTTCCTCCACAGCTTGCGCTTGTCCGGCTCGTCGGCGGCCACGGAGCCCTCGCTCTCGACGGGCTGCTCCGCCTCCGTGCGGGGCCCCGTCACGGGGAGGAGGTTCTCGGAGGCGCCCTCCAGTGGGATGTCGTTCACGCGCTCGTCGTCCTTGGTGAAGCCGTCCTCCTGCTGATCGGTGTGTTCCGTGTGGTCCTGGTCAGTGACGGCGGTCACCGGTCACCTCTCCTTCTGCAGTACGGACAGCGCGGCAATGAGTTCGGCCTGGGGATCCGGGTGGACCTCCAGGGAGTCGAGCGGGGCGAGCCGTCGCTCGCGTTCGTTGTGCATGACCCGGTCCAGATGCTCGGTGAGCAGCCGCCCGGCGCGGTCGCGCAGCCGCAGCGCCCCGTGCGCCCCGATCCGCTCGGCGAGCCCCTCCCCCGCGGACCGCGCCCGTCGGCTGCCCAGCAGGGCCGTGGCGACGAGGGCGGTGACGACCTCGGAGTCCGGGGCGACGCTGCGGTCGAGGTAGCTCACCTCGTCCTCGGCGTACTCCTCCAGCTCGCGCCGCCAGCGCCGTACCGCCATGCCGATGCGGTGCTCGACACTCGTCGGCCTCGGGTCACGGTCGGTCAGTTCGGACGCGGTGGCGGCCGGTTCGCGCTGCCAGGCGTCGTCGACGCGCTCGTCGGCGGCGGTGACCGCGCACAGCAGGAGGGTGCTCAGGGACTCCACGAGCGATTCGAGGAGCTCCCCGGCGGAGCAGTCGAGCGGGAAGGCCCGCCAGCGCTTGAGGGCGTCGCCGGCGAGCACGGCGCCGGCCTGGAGGCGGGCACGCACGCGTGCGTACTCGCTGTCGTAGGCGCTGTCCACGGCGGCGGTGAGCCGCAGCGCCGCCGAGTACTGTGCGGCGGCCGCGCTGGCGAGCTCGGGCATCCGGGACTTCAGGGAGTCGAGGAGGCCGTAGACCGTGCGGGCCATGACGTGTTCGCGAGCGGCCTGGTCCTGGGCCTGGTGGACGAGCCAGGTGCGCAGCCCCGCCACGGCCGTGGCCGGCAGCAGCCCGCCGCCCCAGGCCGACTCGGGCAGCTCGGGCACCGTGAAGCGGGGTACCTCACCGAGGCCCGCCTTGGTGAGGAGTGCGCCGTACTGCCGCGAGACCTCGGAGACGACCTGGTGGGGAACCCGGTCCAGGACGGTCACGAGGGTGGCGTCGTACTCCTTTGCGGTGCGCAGCAGATGCCAGGGCACGGCGTCGGCGTACCGGGCCGCCGTGGTCACCATCACCCAGATGTCGGCGGCGCAGATCAGTTCGGCGGCGAGGGCGCGGTTGTCGGCGATCAGGGAGTCGATGTCGGGCGCGTCGAGGAGGGCGAGCCCGGCCGGCAGCGAGTCGGCGGTCTCGACCCGCAGCACGCGCTCGCTGTCCTCGCCGGGCAGCATCAGCTCCTCGGCCGGGTCGTGTTCGGGCACCCACACGCGTGTGAGGTCGGGCAGTACGCGCATCCCGCTGAACCAGTGATGGTCCTCGGGATGACAGACCAGCACCGGCGTTCGCGTCGTCGGGCGCAGCACGCCCGCCTCGGTCACGCGCCTGCCCACCAGGGAGTTGACGAGCGTCGACTTGCCGGCTCCGGTGGATCCGCCCACCACGGCCAGCAAGGGTGCTTCGGGCTCCTTCAGGCGGGGCACCAAATAGTCGTCGAGCTGCGCGAGCAGTTCGTCGCGGTTGGCACGCGCGCGTGGCGCCCCCGCGAGGGGCAGCGGGAAGCGTGCGGCCGCGACACGGTCGCGCAGGGCGGAGAGTGCGTCGAGCAGCTGAGGCCGTACGTCCAAGGTCACCACATGCGAAGAATGCCCAATTTTAGGGGAATTCTGAAGCATATGAGCATGTCTGCGCGCCGATAGGACACAAGGGACGGAAGGGGCGACTGGGACAAGGGCACAGTCGAGGCATAACGAGTGCACAACACCCGGGGCGCGAGAGGCCAAAAGCGGTGCACGATTCGTACCTGCCTGCGATTATCAGGACCGCTTCACCGAACCTCCACATCGAGCCACGGAGGCGAAGCAGCAGGGACACGGATGCGGGAGCCCTATCCTTGTCCCCGGCAACGTCACGGTTCGGCCCACACCCGGGCACCACGAACGAGGCCACCACACCGGCCCCCGTAGCTCAGTGGATAGAGCAGGCGCCTTCTAAGCGCTTGGCCGCAGGTTCGAGTCCTGCCGGGGGCGCCTAGTCTCCGCCCTCCCATTGGGAGGGCGTTTTTGCTGGTCAGGGGCATTTGTCGGGCTCGGCGGAATGACTTCGCGGGTGCCGATGAAAGCCCTGGCGAAGTCGGCGGGGTGTCCGACTGGAGACGATTTTGTCCGGCCGTCAGATCATCCTTGCCGCCATGAGTCTCGTCACCGCCTCCTTCGATGTGTCCGCCCGCGGCGACTACGCCTACGACTGGGCCCTGGTCGATGTGGAGACCTCAGGACTCATTGCCCGGCGAGATCGCGTGCTGTCCGTCGCGGTGATCACGATCGGTCCGGACGGCGAGCAGACCGGGGAGTTCTCGGCGCTGCTCAATCCGGGCTGTGATCCGGGACCGGTGGAGGTGCACGGGCTGACCTGGGAGCGGTTGCAGGGCACGCGCGGCAGCACTACCGCGGGGCGATCATGAAGAGCCTGCACGAGGCCATCGAAGGCAATCGCCTCCTCGGCCTCACCGGGGCGCAGTTGCGCGAGGACCTGGACATGCCCGAGGAAACACACCCACGATGGTCACGCTGACGCACAAGGGGATCCAGCTCATGGAGACCGAGGAGGAGGACAGCGACTGACACGGCACGGGCCACCTCAAGGCTCCGGCCGGTCACATGAGGGCCATGTCCTCCCATATGACTGAAATGACGTCCCGGGCATACCCTGGTGAGTGGGTCGGCGCACTCTCACGTGCAAAGACCCGGAAGGGCGGCCCCGGTGTGTATACGCCGGGGCCGTTGCGTCACCGGCACATGCCACCGGGAGACGGTGTGATCCACTCGGCCGATCTCCGCGAGTGACGCAACTGCGTCGTCGTTGCCCCGAAGGGCCGAGAGATCAGCACGTCGTCCACCTGGACGGCGGACAGCGACTGGCCCGCCACCCATCGAGGTGACGGTGCTCATCGCCGATCTTGTCCTCCTCAGAACGCGGATTGGTTGGCGACGAGCATCCGGCCGGGCACCGCGGACCATGTCGCCCCGTTTACCGTGACACTCGTGATGTGACCCCACGTGCGCGGCAACCCGGCGGGCAGCTGGGGGAGTTCGGCGAGTCGTAGGAACGGGACCACCACGCTACGTCGATGGGCCGGGGCATGCCGCCGCGAGGTCGTTCCTGCCAACTTCCGTACGTGGATGAGTGGTTTGACGTCAGGCGCGGCGGGCGGCGACCCGGTCCACGGTCGGCCAGCGCACGTCGTGCACCCAGCCGAGGCGTTCGAGGAGCCGGATGACGGCGGCGGAGGGGTCGATCTGGCCGCGGTCGACGCCGTGGCGGGCGCTGGTGGGGTCGGCGTGGTGGAGGTTGTGCCAGCTCTCGCCGAACGAGAGCAGGGCGAGGGGCCACAGGTTGGTGGCCCGGTCGTGGCGTCGAGTGCGGAACGGGCGCTCACCGATCAGGTGGCAGAGCGAGTTCACGCTCCAGGTGACGTGGTGGAGCAGCGCGATACGTACAAGTCCCGCCCACAGCAGGGCGGTTACGCCGTACAACCAACTGCCGCCGATCGCCCAGCCCAGCCCGAACGGCAGGGCGAGCGTGAGGACGCACAGCGCCGGGAAGGCGCGGTCGACGGCCCGGATGTCGCGGTCGGGGTCAGGGGCTGCCCCTGTGAGGGGACGCGAGGACAGGGCCGGTTCGGATGCCGGCAACGAAGGGCCCTCTCTTCCTTCACCGTACTCCCGCATGCTCCAGAACGAGGCGGGCCGGACAGCATGGCCCCCGCGTTGACACGGACCGTCGTCGGACGTTGACTGGCAGCACGGTGCAGGGCCATGCCACTCCGGAACGTACGGCGAAGCATTCCGCCTTCCCGCCTCGCCCAGACCCCGCGGGAACCCACCTACCGGACAACAGCGAGGCCGGCCATGGCCGTTTCACGGATCATCAGGAACAAGGCGCAAACGATGAAGGGCAGGATCACTGAAGAGTTCGGCCGGGTCACCCGCAACAGGCGACTGCAACGCCGAGGCAGGACCGACCGGGTTTCCGGAAGCCTGAAGCAGGCCGTCGAGAAGACCAAGGGCGCCTTCAGGCGCAACGAAAGCAGCCCCCGATGATGTACGACCAGAATCGCGCCCGGCAGCCCGCGGATCACACCCGGGGCCGTACCGAGCGCCGTACCCCGGGCCCGGAGCCGCTGCTCCCGTCGGACGAACAGGACAAGATCGTCCAACGCCTCCGGCACGCCCTCAACACCTTCGCCGACAGCCCACTCGATGCGTTGGAAGAGGCCGAGAGCGCCTATGACGAAGCCACCGCCCAGCTCGTGAACGCCCTCGCGGAACGACGGCGTCTCCTTCGCGCCGGCTGGCAGGACCAGGACCGCGAGACACACCTCGAGGAACTCCGGCTCGCGCTGAGGCAGTACCGGGAGATCACCCAGCGACTGCTCCACATCTAGGCAGCCACTACTCCGCGTCGCGGCGGAACGCGGAGTAGTGTTGCCAGTACTGAGGGCACTTCGCATACCGGCTTCCACGCCGGGTCGTTCTCGGTGAGAGATGAAACCCGGGCCGCCGCAGAGGCGGCCCGGAGACGGGTCCGCATCATGTCGGCGACCTTGTATCCAGCCCTGCCGCGCGTCGAGCCCGTCGCAGCCCCGGCCGTGCGTCTCACCCTCAAGCCCGACGGCACCTCCCGTGGACTCCTGGACGGTGCCTGGTGGCCCCGCTCCCGGGATCTGCTGAGCGAACTGCCGGCACTGACCGACGTGTTGGACCCCTTGTGGGGCCGCATCACCCGCATCGCTGTCAACCCGGAGCACTGGCCGGTCGTCCCCCGCAAGGTTCCCGTGGACGGCCACATCGTCAAGGTCGGCTGGTTCACCCCGGAAATCGACCCGCACAAGCTGCTGCTGCTCTCCTACGGCACCGGCCGTTGGGACCTGCTGATCATCCCGCCGGAGACCGGGCCGGAGTCGGCGGCCCGGCTGATGGCTGCCGCGTCCGACTGCGACGGCCCGCCCCTGACCGCGAGCGCGCTCATCGCCGCGGACGAGGCCCTGCACGGCGTCGCCGCGACCGACGAGCCACTGGACCCGGACGAGGCGAGGGAGTACGGGGGCGGCGCCTCCGCGGTGTCCGCGACCGTCCCGCACCAGCCCAGCCAGCCCAGTCAGCCCAGTCGCCTGATCGTCGGTATGTGAGGCGGCCGCCATGAACGCCTTCCTGACGGCCGCCGCCTTCGTCGTCCTCATCGCAGCTGCGGCATACGTGATCCACCGGCTCAACATCGAGCACGCCGACAGAATCGCTGTGCACCAGTACAGCGCCGCCCGGCCCGGCCGCCGCGGACGCGGCACGCCGCAGCCGCCGATAGAACCCGGTCGGTCCGAGTCGCCGGCCTCCGGCGAGCGACGGGACCACCGCGACGGGGGCCGCGGCCGCTTCCCACCGCGCCGCCGACGCAGCCGGACCACTCACCACAGGTGACCAGCCGGTTTCCGTCACCGGGCCATCGCCGGGCAGTTCGGGCCAGCCAGCAGAGGCTCCGACGCGGCGAGCGATGGTGCGCTCACTCTCCCGCGCCCTGCAGCAGCAACGGGGCGGCCGCACCACCGACGACGCGACCCTCTTCCTGATCGAATGGCGAGGGGGCGCCGCCGACCACCTCGGGGTCCTGGAGTGAGTCGACACCCGCACGACGGGCTCCGGCATGCGAGCCGCCGCGTGTTCACCGTCCATATCCCGGGATTGGGCTGCTTCGGACCGTCCGTCACACGACCCGAGGACTACGCTGCTGTGTAGACGTCCCAGACCCCGGCGGCATGCTGTTGCTGAACACAGATGGCTGCGGGGTGCGGACTCTTCGTCCGTCACCCGGCGCCTCCATGGAGGGAACTGGGTGGGTCCTCTGTCCTGCTGCACAGGCTGTCGGACCGGCCGTTGCTCTGTCTCCGCCGAAAGTACGCCCCTGCCGGGAGCGCGCCCAGGGTGCCGGAACTCCGGCTCACCGTGCCGCTGCCGGATGGTCTCCCGAACCGAGGCGTCATGCCCCTCTCACAGCTCACCGTCCACCGCCATGGCCAAAGGAAGCAGGCGCTGATCACCCTGTCCGGTGAGATCGACCTCGAATCCGCCCTGCGACTGCACCATCCGCCGACGACACTGGCTCGGATTCTCGACCTGACCGGCTGCGGGTTCCCGCTCCTCGGCTTTCCGTTCGGCCACCTGCCACCTCCTCCCGGCGACACCCCGGCCGCGCCCCGTCCAGCCCCGCCGCACCGGTCTGTCCCGCTTGCGCCTGTTCTCTTGGGTGGTGTGCGATGACGGCCGGACCCGGGCGGGGACAGTCACGGCAGCCGGGGGACGGCGGGCCGTCCGCCGTGGCTCCTGTGTGGTTGCGTCGGCTGAGCCGTTGGCTGGTGGAGGGCCTGCGTGAGGATCTGGCGGGGCTGTATGTGGAGTCCCGTGCAACGCCGCCGGGTGGTCCATACCGCCGTCCCAGCCGCCAGAACTTCCTGAACCGTCTCACCGCGGACATGCGCCGACCGGGATTCGCCATGGTGATCGCCGAGACGGACAGCCTGATGGGATGCGCCTTCGGATTCCCGGTACGCGGCGACGGTTCCTGGTGGCTCGGCTTCGAAGGCACATTGCCGCGCAGCGTCGGGCAACTCACGGTGTCCGGCGGCGTCTTCGCATTCGCTGACATCATGATCCGGCCGCACCCGCAGGACCGGGACCTCGCCCGTCGCGTGCAGAAGCGGCTGCTGACCGACCACCAGGCATCACTCGGCGCCACCTTGGTGGACCGGGCCGATCGCCAGGCCCTCGCTGCGCTCCGCTCATGGGGGTGGCTGGACATCGGAGAGCTTCGCAGGCCACTGGGCGCCACCACGTTCCGCGCGCTGGTACTTCCCCTCGGGGAACGCACCGCGGCGAGGCCGGAGGGCGTTGTCACGATGCCTGGAGGCGGTGGCCCCAGTGGGGTCTGACAGGCGGTCGACCCGCATTCGGATGCTGGTGGCCGAGCAGGCGGTCCGACGAGGTGTCCGGGTGAGTGTGGTGGACGTATGCACTGCGGCCGTGGCCGCGCTGCCGGTCGGCGGGGCCGGGCTGTCGGCGATGTCCCGGACCGCGGCGAGCCATCCGCTGTGCAGCACCGACGACATCAGCGAGCAACTGGAAGAGCTCCAGCTCACGCTGGGTGAAGGGCCCTGCGTGGACGCCTTTGTACGCGGCTCGGCCGTCCTGGCACCCGATCTGCTCACCACTGAACTTCAGGATCACTGGGCCGTGTTCGCCGATGCGGCCCTGGAAGCCGGAGCCCGCGCGGTGTTCTCGCTCCCCCTGCAGAAGGGGGCGATCAGCCCGGGAGTTCTGGACCTGTACTCCAACATTCCGACCGTACTGGACACGGAGGAACTGGCCGACGCACTGGCGTTCGCCGATCTCGCGACGCTGCTCCTGCTCGACACAAGGATCGACGAGGCGGGCGCGCCGACCGGCGGGCCGATGCCGGACCGCAGCTTCGAGGACCTGGGCGCATACCGAGCGGAGATCGACCAGGCCAGCGGCATGCTCACGGTTCAGCTCGGAGTCGGCATCGAAGAAGCCTTCGTCCGGCTCCGCGCCTATGCCTATGTGCAGGGACGCCGGCTGGCGGACGTGGCCGCCGACGTGGTGGCCCGACGGCTTCGTTTCTCCCCGGACGCGGAGCCGGATCAGGCCGGGGAGGAAACCTGACGCATCGGTGCCCGGCCGAGGGAACTTGCCGTACTTTCCGCCCCTTCGGGCAGAGACTAGTCTCAATCGAGGGTGCCCACGATGGATCAACATCTTCTGGCCAAGACCTTCGTCGAGCTGGCCGACAATCTGGTCGCCGAGTTCGACATCATCGACTTCCTGCGCTTGCTGACCGACCGCTGCGTCAGCATGCTCGACGCGAGCGCCGCCGGAGTGCTGCTCGCCGACCGGGACGGCAGACTCCGCGTCATGGCCGCCTCGGACGAACAGGTACGCCTGCTGGAGCTCTTCCAGCTCCAGAACGACGAAGGCCCCTGCCTCGAGTGCTTCCGCACCGCCGTACCGGTGATCGTCCCCGACCTCGGCACGGCGACCGCTCGCTGGCCGCGCTTCGCAGTGGCGGCCCAGCGCAGCGGGTTCGGCGCGGTCCAGGCTCTGCCGATGCGTTTGCGGGACGAGATCGTCGGCGCCCTGAACCTCTTCCGCACCACCCCCGGCCCCTTCGACCCGGCCGCCACACCCGTCGCCCAGGCCCTGGCCGACGTCGCCACCATCAGCCTGCTGCAACAACGCACCACTCAGCGCAGCACGGTGCTCAACGAACAACTGCAGACGGCGCTGAACAGCCGGGTACTGATCGAACAGGCCAAGGGGAAACTCGCCGAACGCCAGGACATCGACATGGAGCAGGCGTTCACCGCTCTGCGCGGCTACGCCCGCGCCCACAATCGGCGCCTGGCCGATGTGGCCCGTGCCCTCATCGACGGCTCCGAACCCCTCACCGGCCTGGGGTCCTGACCCACGCGATGCGGAGCGGACAACGGACGAGGAACCGCACGACCGGTGTTTGAGATCCACGAGGCGGGCTACTCACAGAGGCGTCCGACGGCCGTCCTGGACGAAGGCACCGGAGAGCTGAGCTCACAGCTCCCGGAGCCGTCCGCCGGGTGCGCACGCCGTCGTCTCAGGTCCGCCGCGTGGAGGCGCCTCAGTGCTCGGCGAAGCTCCCGCTGTATCGGTTCCGAGAGCATCCGGTCCTTCGTCGTGGCGACCAGGGCCGCGGCCACGTCCCGGAGCTTGATGTTGCAGTGCTGCGACACGTCCACCAGCAAGTCCCAGGCCCCCTCGCTGGAACACGGGGCCAGGGCCATCACCATGCCTCATGCCTGGTCGATGACCGCACGGCTCGCCAGCGCCCGACCCAACTGCTGGTTTCTGGCGCGCAGTTCGACGACCTCGGCCAGCAACGCCGCGTACCCCTCAGAGGGCACAGTCCTCAACAGCCGCTGTTCTTCACGGGGTGGGGTCATTTGGTGCATGGTCCGTACCTCACAGGGCAGTCACCCCCGTCCCTGGATGATCAGCGGCGCGCCAGTTGCCGTTCGCCGGCCGCACCGGGCTTGTAGGGCAGTCCGTAGTGCTTGAAGACCGCTTCCTCCTGCTCGGCGGGCAGCACATCGTCGGTGCCGATCGAAGGGGCCTGCTTCACCAGCGTTCTGACATAGCCGACCCTGAGATAGCCCGGCCCGACGATCGCGTCCTCAAGAGGGACGAAGACAAGACGATGCCGGGTGGGCAGCCCGGTGCGTACCGTGGCCATGGCCGGCTCATCGGTGGTGGTGTCCACATAGACCGCCTCCAGGACACCGATCTTGTGCGACTCGGTATCGACGACATCGCGGTTGCGCCATTCTCGGACGTCGGCTGCGTGAATCATGATCTCTCCCTACCTGGACGACGTGCCTTGCGGTCGTGAGTCGCCCCCTGGTTCTCCGCGTGAAATCGCCGCAGCGCACGCTGCATCCGCATCGGGAGCGACTTGCCCTCCCAGGCGGCGACCAGGGCCGAGGCCGCCTCCGGAAGTTTGACGTGCACTGCCGAGAGGCATGCACCAGCAGGTCCCGGGCCGCTTCACGGGTCACCTGCGGTGCTCGCGGTCCCGACGGTCCTCGCGCCGCCAACGCGCCCGGTTCTGACGGCTGTAGCGACGGTCCCAGCGTTCCTGGCGACTCCGGCGCTCCTGGTAATCCCGGTAGTCCCCCAGATCGGAACTGCCGCTGCGGCTCCGGCCGCCGCCGCGATCGCGGCCGTGTCGGGTGGCGGCGTAGACCAGCACCGCCGCAGCCACCCACCAGATGGGATCGAGGAAGCCGAAGCCGAACAGGAACGCGATGAGGATGAGGAGCAGGGCTAACACGGTGGGCCTCCCCGGGAGCGGGACACGGCATCGATACCGGGGACTGGGGCCTCACCCCACAGCGTAGTCCTGCCCAAGGGTTGCGGATAGCGTGCGACGTAAGCGCGTCCTGCCTGGCCTGGATGGCTGCTTGAGACCTGTTGGGGAACTGCGGCGAGGTCTAGCGTGCGACATGCCGCCCCTGCCCTCGGCGGCGTCGCACCGCCAGCGCGCTCTCCAGAGGGCGCACCCTGCGCATCGGTGCCGGAACACGCCGCGTCACGAGCGCGGCCGTGCCCGTACGCGCCATCGTCACGCAATCCCGGTCGCGCCCCTATGCGCCCCGAGCGGGCATCGGTCTGCCGCCCGCCGCGTCGAACGCATCCCACACCAGGCGGTACACATGTACGCGCTGATCATTCCCGCTTCGACCCCCTTCGTCCTGCTCGCCACCGTGATGGCCCTGTCCTGGTGGGAGGACCACATCCTGCCGACGCCGCCGACCGACTCGGCCGAAGCCCCCGCCGAGGCTCCGCTCACCCCGGCGGCCGGCAGCACGGCGTAGCTGTGAATCAAGGAAATCCCCGCTGGCGGTGGCAGGCACCGGTACAGCCGCAGCCGCAGCCGCAGGTAACTGCAGCACGAAGGCAGGACCGGCCGGCTCTCCGGAAGCCTGAAACAGGCCCTCGACCAGAGCGGGACCGAGGAAATGCGGCAGACCATGGTCGAAGCCCGAAGCCTCTTCGAAGCACTGGTCACCGAATTGCATGCACCTTGTAGAGGCCCGCGGATCCGAAGAGGAACCAGGCCCGGCAGCGATGACGAACTCGCTGCCCAAGCGAAATGACCAGTTGCAGGGCCCGCATCTCATCTGCGCCGTTTCAGTGCGTCTGCCATGCGCGGGAGTTCCTCGTACAGCACCCGGCCGACCAGCGCACCGCCGAAGACGACGACACCCACGCCGAGCAGCCAGGACTGGATGACGAGGACGGTTCCGACGGGTCCGTAGGTGACGGCGTTGGACGCGATCAACGGCGAGAAGACGAGCCTGGAGAAGACCCTCAGGCCGAGCAGCCCGATCACGGTGGCCACGGCGCCGGGCAACAGGGCACGCCAGCGGATCCTCCCGCCGAGCAGCAGGCGCTGGGACCACCACAGCAACAGGACGGCACTCAGCGACGCGACGGCCCCACCTGCCAGGGGTTCACGCCGCAGCGTGGTGGTGGCGGAGACGTAGAGATATCCGGTGAGGACGCCGAGCCACACCACGTGCCGCCACCTGGCCCACCAGCGGGCCGACGGCAGGCTCCAGACCTTCTCATAGCCGGTCTGCACCGCCGCCCCGAAGCTCAGACCGAACACGGCCAGGGAGGCGACTCCGAACGCGGTCGTGGTCCGCAGGGCCTGGCCGGGCCGGGTGAACAACTGCTCGACCTGCCGCCTGGAGGCCGTCGACACGCCAAGCCCTTCCCCCAGCCACTGCGCGAACCCCCGCCCGTGCTCGGGATCGGCAGAGGAGACAATGATCAGCAGCGGCACCAGTGTGAGAAACCCCAGCGCGGCAAAGCCCAGCGAACGCGACCACAGCTCAATATCCCTGCTCCGCCGCCATCCGCGCCCGACTGGCGAACGGCTGATCACGCGGTGGAACGGCCCGAACCGAGAGGAACGGTCCGCGGCACCGGAAGGCTTCATCGACATGTCTGTCGACTACCACGGTCGCAACCCCTGCCGCGGGAGGGCGCGACGCAGAGATGCCCGGATAACCTGGAAGAACAAAGGGCTACCGGGCTCAGCGGGCTGCGACTGCCCGAGGGGGCGGCTCGTACCGGCCCGGATCAACGGCTCAGGAGGCAGGCCATGATCCATTCAGCCGATATCCGTGAGTGGCGCAACCACAGCGTCGTCGACCCGAAGGGCCACAAGATCGGCGTGCTCGAAGCGGTGTACGTCGACACCACCACCGACGAACCGACTATGGCCACGGTCCGTACCGGACTCCCCACCCGCCACCACCTGGCCTTCGTCCCCCTCGACGAGGCGACCCTCGGACCGGACTATGTCAAGGTCTCCTACACCAAGACGCTGGTGAAGAAGGCACCCTCGGTCGGCATGGACGACATCCTGCCCGCCGAGTCAGAGGAAGCGATCTTCCAGCACTACGACATGCCCTACCAGACGGGCGCACGCGGCGAGCGGCAACTCGCGCGCCGCTGATCGCCCGCGCTCAGCCACCCAAGGGAGGCGTACGCGTCATGGCCCTCTTTCTGTTTCTCCTTCTGGTCGCCGTTGTGCTGGGAATCATCGGAGTGGCCGCAGAAGGGCTGGGCTACCTGCTGATCATCGGCATCGTGATCCTTGTAGCTGCGCTGGGTCTCATCGCCGTCCGCTGGTCCCAGCGCACCGGTCACCGCCCCGTCCGATAACGAACGGCACCCTGTTACTCCGTGGAAGCCCAGGCCAGTGGGACCGTTCCCGAGGTGTCGTCGGCCCAACAGGTCGGCGCGGCGCTGGAGCGGGAGCGGGAGTTCCGTGCGGCGCCGGCATGTGCCTCGGTCCCGGTGACGGCGTCGGGGTGCCTGTGGGAGCAGGAATTCACGGTCCGGAAGGCGGATATGAACCGCCGTGACCGGCACGAGCAGCCGGAGGCCGAGCTGGTGCCGGCGTCCGCCGAAGCATGGGACGTGACGTTCCGGCAGACCGGTCCGGTGCTGTCCGAGATGGAGCCGGACGACAAGGTCGTCGGAGTGATCCGGCACGGGCAGATCGTCGAGGTACGGGACGCCGACGGGCGGCGGCAGCAGACGTCCGTCGGCCCCGTGGGGTGGCCCGCGGACCGTCTTGGCGGCGCGCTCGCCAGCATCCCGATCGGCCTGACGGCGCTCGCGGGACGGCTGTGGTCCCTTCTCGCGCGGGGCAACCGGCGTCACACCACCGCGGCGACCGTGGTGCGCTGGCACGGCGTCGGCATCGGCGGCGCCGCCCTACTGACGCTCTGGGCGCAGTCGGCGAACGACTGGCCGATCTGGGCGATACCGGCGGTCTGGGGGCGCTCGCGCTGATCCTCCTCGCCTGCATGACGGGCTTCACCATCGCCGCCCTGCGCGGCGATCTGGAGGACGATGCGCCGTCCACGCCGCCCGGAACGCGGACACCGGAGCCGGAGAGCGGTCGCTCCTGATCCGGGGCGAGGGCTGAGGGCCGAGGGCCGGAGCGCCCGCTTCAGCCGATCTCCCCGATCGCCCCCTGCCCTCCGGCGCCCCGCCTACGCCGCCACAGGCGTCGGCGTCAGCCCCAGGTTCCGATGGATCTCGAACGCCGCCGGCGAGCGGTTCAGGGTGATGTAGTGCAGGCCCGGAGCGCCCTCGGCCAGCAGCCGGCCGGCCATCTCCGTGGCGTGGGCCACGCCGATGCGGTGGCCCTCGGCCGGGTCGTCGCGGGCCGCGTCGAGGCGCTGGGCCAGGTCCTCGGGGAAGGATGCGTTGCTGAGCTGGGCGAAGCGGCGGATCTGGCGTACGTCCGTGGCCGGCATGATCTCCGGGATGACCGGGGTCGTACAGCCCGCCGCCGCCACCCGGTCCCGCAGGCGCAGGTAGTCCTCCGCGTCGAAGAACATCTGCGTGATCGCGTAGTCCGCCCCGGCCCGGCACTTGGCGACGAAGTGCCGGATGTCGCTCTCCCAGTCCGGTGAGCGTGGATGGCGCTCGGGGAACGCCGCGACGCCGATGCTGAAGTCGCTGATGTCCCGTACCAGGGAGACCAGTTCGTGGGCGTGGGTGAAGCCCTCGGGGTGCGGGATCCAGGGGCCGTTCGGGTCGCCGGGCGGGTCGCCGCGCAGGACGAGGACGTCCCGGACTCCGGCGTCCGCGTACTGGCCGATGATGTGCCGCAGTTCGGCCACGCTGTGGTCCACGGCGGTCAGATGGGCGACCGGCCGCAGCGTGGTCTGGGTCGAGATCCGGCCGGTCACCTCGACCGTGCGGTCCTTCGAGGAGCCTCCCGCCCCGTAGGTGACCGACACGAAGGTCGGTGACAGCGGCTCGATCCGGCGTACGGCGTCCCACAGGCTGCGGGTGCCGGACTCGGTCTTCGGGGCGAAGAACTCGAAGGAGAACGTGGGCGTGCCGGCCGCGAGGTCGCGGGCGAGCACCTCGCGCAGAGTCTGCGGAGTCGGCAGAGTCGTCGTCATGCTTCTTCCTCGGGGGACTGGTGAGTCCGGCCCGTACGGGGAGTCCGTACGGGCCGAGGAGCGGGCGCGCATCCGACGCGCGCCGTCACAGCGTGGCGAGACCCAGCACCAGCGGGGCGGCCGACACCAGCACCAGGACGATGGGCACCGGAACGCCCTTGACGTCCTTGACGCGCAGGTGCGAGATGACCGCGCCGATGAAGAAGAGCACCACGCCGATGGCGGCGGCGATGCCCAGCGGCCGGTAGAAGATGCCGATCAGCAGGCCCGCGGCGCCGGCGAACTTCAGCAGCGCCAGCATGGTGTACCAGCTGCTCGGGACGCCGAGCCGGGTCAGCGTCTCCACGATGTCCTTGTCCTTGACCAGCATGCTGCGGCCGGAGAACACCAGCAGGAACGACACCACGACGGCCAGCACGATGTATGCGATGAACATGACTTTCTCCGGGGAAGTTGGAGTGGCGAGCGGAGCGGAGCAAAGGGGAGGGGAGGGGAGGGGGAAGTTCTTGCCCTGTGCTGCCGGGCCTCGTGGCCTCCCCCGCCCCCGCCGTGTCAGGCCTCGGGGTTGTAGGGGGACTTGGCGCGGGCCTCGTGCAACGCGTTGCCCCACCAGGCGAGTTCGTCGAGCATCACCTTGAGGGCGCCGTTCGTGCCCTCGGTGTCATTCGGGGTGCCGTCCTCGCCGAACGCCTCCCAGTAGAACGGGAAGGCCAGCCCGTCGCGGATGGTGACGGCGTGCATCTCGGCGAAGACCTGGCGCAGCTGCTCGACGGCGCGCAGGCCGCCGCTCTGGGCGCCGTAGGAGACGAAGCCGACCGGCTTGGCCTGCCACTCGGTGAAGTGCCAGTCGATGAGCGCCTTCAGGGAGGCCGGGAAGCTGTGGTTGTACTCGGGGGTGACCACGACGAACGCGTCGGCCGCGGCCAGCTTCGCGGAGAGCGGGAGCATCTCGGCGGGGCGGAGCTCCTCGGTCGCCATGGCGGGCGGCGTCGCCGGAAGGACGAGCGGCAGCTCCGTCTCGGAGAGGTCGACGACCTCGACGTCGAAGGCGCTGTGCTCCTTGGCCAGACCGGCGAACCAGTTCGTCACGACCTCACCGAACCGGCCCTCGCGGACCGAGCCGAGTATGACGGCGAGCTTCAGGGTGTTCGTGGACATGCGGCGTTGCTCCTTCATCAAGGGCTTTCAAAAGGGCTTTCCAAGGGCTTTCTAAGGGCTTCCATCGAGCGACACGGCGTCGAGCCGGGCCAGTTCGCCGTCGGCGAGGGCGATGCCCGCCGCGGCGACGTTCTCCTCCAGGTGGTCCAGGCGCCGGGTGCCGGGGATCGGGGTGACGGGGATCCCCCAGACCCGGGCCCGGTGATGCACCCAGGCCAGCGCGATCTGGCCGGGCCGCACACCGCGCTCGGCCGCGATGTCGCGCAGTACGCCGGGCAGGTCCTCCCGGCCGGGGAAGGTGCGGGCCACCCGGGCGATCTGCGCCGAGCGGTCGCCCCGGGCGCTGAGCAGCCCGCGTCCGTTGGGCGAGAACGGCACCACGCCGACGCCGAGTTCGGCGCAGACCGGCACCATCGCCTCGATCCGGCGGGCGCCCAGCGACCACTCCGACTGCACGGCGGAGACGGGGTGCACGGCGTGGGCGCGGCGCAGTTCCTCGCCGCTGACCTCGCTGAGCCCGATGTGGCGCACCTTGCCCTCGGCGACCAGGTCGGCCATGGCGCCGATGGTCTCCTCCAGCGGCACGTTCACCTGCGGACGCGCGAGGTAGTAGAGGTCGATGACATCCGTGCCGAGGCGCTTCAGGCTGGCCTCGCAGGACGACCGTACGAAAGGTGCGTCGCCGC
Source organism: Streptomyces sp. NBC_01092 (assembly GCF_045039535.1). Lineage (NCBI taxonomy): Bacteria > Bacillati > Actinomycetota > Actinomycetes > Kitasatosporales > Streptomycetaceae > Streptomyces > Streptomyces sp. NBC_01092. The sequence continues at coordinate 3,948,767 of NZ_CP108659.1, forward strand.
GCATCGACCAGCTGTCGCCGGGGCCGAAGACCACGCCGAACCTCGTGCACAGCACGGCCTCGTCGCGGCGGTGACGGACGGCCCGGCCGACCATCTCCTCATTGCGGCCGCGGCCGTACATGTCGGAGGTGTCGATCATCGTGGCGCCGAGGTCCAGCGCGTGGTTGATGACGGCGGCGGCCTCGGACGGGCCGGTCGACGTGGCCGGTTCGGTCATCCGCATGCAGCCGAGTCCCTGGACGGGGACCCTGAGGCCGGTGCTGCCCATGGGGGTGGTGGGGAGTGTCGTACGCATCCCTGTCATCCCTTGTCCGGTACGGCGGCCGCGGCGGGGTGCGCCGTGGTGCGGGCGGTCTTGCCGACCAGGTGGTTGATCACCAGGGCGGACAGGGCGCACAGGGCCGCCACCACCCACATCACGAGGTGCCAGGCGTCGGTGTACTGCTCGGCCAGGAAGGCGTGGGACTCGCCGCCGAGGTCGCCCGCGGCCACCCGGCCGGCCCGTTCGCGGCCGCCGACCTCGGACTGCATCAGGCTGATCAGGGCGGCGCCGAAGACCGCGAGGACGAGCGCGTTGGCGCCGCCGCGGGCGGTGTTGAGCAGGCCGGAGGCCATGCCGATGCGGTCGGGGGCGACGTGCTCCATGGCCTGGGCGTCGATGAGCGCGGCGGCCAGGCCGTTGCCGACGCCGATCAGCAGGAGCGGGCCGACGAGTTGTACGGCGCCGGAGCCCGGGGCGAGCACGGTCATCCAGGCGTTGCCGCCGGCGATCAGGGCGATGGCCAGGGTGATGAGGAGCCGGGCGGACACGCCCTGGTTCACGAGTTTTCCGGTCAGCGGGGGCACCGCCAGGACCGGCAGGGTCATCGCCAGCATCAGGGTGCCCGCGTCCCCGGCGGAGAAGTCGCCCGCGCCCTGGAGGTAGGTCGGCAGGTAGACCAGCACGCCGACGGTGCCGACGGCCGTGGTCAGGGCGGCGAGCAGCCAGCCGGTGAAGGGGCCGCCGCGCAGCAGGGCCAGGTCCAGGACCGGGTGTTCGGTGCGGCGTTCCACGGCGACGAAGACCGCGAGCATGAGCAGGCCCGCGCCCAGGAAGACGAGCACCCTCGGGCTGGTCCAGCCCGCCGACGCCACCTGGTTGGTGCCGTACATCAGGCCGATGATGCCGAGGACGAAGGCGATGGTGCCGGGCAGGTCGAACCTGGGCCGGTGCTCGGCGGCGGACTCCTTCAGGACCAGGGTGCCGGCCACCAGCAGGAGGCCGACGCCGGCGAAGGCGCCGAACATCGCACGCCAGCCGAGGGCGCTGACCAGCCAGCCCGCGAAGGTGGGGCCGAAGGCGAGGCCGACGCCGACCGTGGTCCCGACCATGGCGAAGGCACGGGTGCGGGCGGGTCCCTCGAAGCTGCTGCCCAGGATGGCGCCGCCGCCGGCCATGACACCGGCCGCGCCCACGCCGGACAGGGTCCGGGCCGCGTCCAGCACCAGCACGTGCGGGGCGAACGCGGCGGCGGCCGTGCTGGCGACGTAGAGCACCGCCCCGATGGCGAAGATCCGGCGCCGGCCGAAGAGGTCGCCGAGGGAGCCCGCGATCAGCATCAGACAGGAGGCGGCCAGGAAGTACCCGGTGACCACCCACTGCAGGGCGCCACCGCTGCCGCCCAGGTCGGCGGCGATGCGCGGGAGCGCGACGCTCGTGCCGGACATCGCCATCGGAACGATCAGATAGCCGAGGAGCACGGACCCCAGGGTCAGCGTGGCTCTGACACGGCTGCCCGAGTCCGGAGGGGATCCGGGGCCGGACGGCACCCCGGCCTGGTCGAGCTTCTGCGAAGCGCTCATGAAGGTAAAGTACAACGTGCATTGCACTGTGTAAAGTGGTCGTTGTAATCGACCAGGAGGTGCCACGATGGCCAGTGCAGACAGCGGGCAGAACAGGCCGCGCAAGGGGTTCCCGGAGAAGCGGCGGGCCATCCTCGACGCCTCCCGGAAGGTGTTCGGCCGGGTCGGCTACCAGGGCGCGAGCATCGACATGATCGCCGGCGAGGCGTCGGTGTCGACGCGCACGATCTACAACCACTTCGAGAACAAGGAACAGCTGTTCGCCACCGTGCTGATCGAGAGCTCGGAGCAGGTGGCCGCCGCCCACGAGGCGATGATCGAGCGATGTCTCGGCGGGACGTCGAGCCCGGCCGGTCTGGAGGCCGACCTGGTGGCCCTCGCCATGGACTGGGTGCGGCCGCGCCCGGAGTTCACCGACCACTTCGCGATCGTCGCCCGGATCAACGCCGAGGGCGAGAACTTCCCCGGCGACCTGCACGACGCCTGGCAGAAGGCCGGCCCGCTGCGGGTGCAGCGCACGCTCGCCGCCCGGATGGCCCGGCTCGCCGAGCGCGGCCTGCTGCAGGTACAGGACTCCGAACTCGCCGCCCAGCACTTCGTCGTCCTGGTCACCAACACCTGGGGCCGGGACCGGGCAGGCGTGGACGCGCTGTCCGACGCCGAGACGCACGACATCGCGGCGGCGGGCGTCCACGCCTTCCTGTACGGCTATCTGCCCCGGGGCGCGCGCTGAGCCTCAGTGCCCGGTGTTCGGGCCCTGCCCCGCGTTCCACACCAGGTCGAAGGTGAACCGCCGGATGCGCCAGCCGGCCGGGGTGCGCGCCACCTCGGCGTCGTAGTGCCCCCCGATGTCGAAGTGCGCGGCCGGCTCCTCCCGCTGCCGCACGTGCACCGCCATCAGATGGGCACGCACGCGTGCGGCGTCCTCGTCGCCCTCGGGGTAGAGGTCGACCTTGTAGTTCCCGGCGAGATGGTGCGTGCGCTCGAAGGTCGTGCGGGCCATCTGCTGGAAGCCCGCGAGGCCCTCGAAGCCCTTGTACTCGCCGAACGGGAAGGTGAGCCGGACGTCGGCGGTGAACACCGAGTCGAACCAGGTGTCGTTGTGCCGGTCGGCGTCCAGGTGGTGGACGTAGCGGTCGCACAGCTCGGTGATCGCGGCGCGGTCGGCGAGGGTACGAACCTGGGCGCCGATCCGCGCCAACTCGTCAAGGGTGGTCATGGCTGCTCCTGTGCTCGAAGGGTCGGTTCAGTGGCCGGCGCCGCGCCAGCCGCGGGGGCCGGCGAAGCCCTGGGCGCGTTCCGGGCGGCGCCAGCGGGCCACGGCGCGGTGGCGGCGGGACAGGTCGTCGGGCTCGGCGCCGGCGGCGGCCGTACGGGACAGCAGGACCGCGGTGAGCGCGGCCAGTTCCTCGGGGTCGGGGCTGCCCTTCTCGACGCGGAAGAGCTGGGTGGGAGTGCTCGGGCTCATGGCTTCGTCCCCTGTCACTGCGGCGGGTTTCCGTGCTTGCGGCGGGGCAGGTCGGCGTCCTTGCCGGCCAGCATGGTGATCGCCCGGCAGAGCACCGAGCGGGTCTCGCGGGGGTCGATCACGTCGTCGACCAGGCCGCGTTCGGCGGCGTAGTAGGGGTGGACCAGCTCGGTGCGGTACTCCTCGATCTTCCGGCGGCGCATCGCCTCGGGGTCCTCGGCGGCGGCGATCTCCCGGCGGAAGACGACGCCCGCGGCGCCCTCGGCGCCCATCACCGCGATCTCGTTGGTGGGCCAGGCAAGGGCGATGTCCGCGCCGATGGACCGGGAGTCCATGACGATGTAGGCGCCGCCGTACGCCTTGCGCAGCACCACCGAGACGCGGGGCACGGTCGCGTTGCAGTACGCGTACAGCAGCTTGGCGCCGCGCCGGATGATGCCGTCGTGCTCCTGGTCGACGCCCGGCAGGAAGCCCGGCACGTCGACCAGGGTGACCAGCGGGATGTTGAAGGAGTCGCAGAACTGCACGAACCGCGCGCCCTTCTCGCTGGCCCTGATGTCCAGCACTCCCGCCATCGAGGCGGGCTGGTTGGCGACGATGCCGACGACATGGCCGTCGAGGCGGGCCAGCGCGCACACGAGGTTGGTCGCCCAGCCGGCGTGCACCTCCATGTACTCGCCGTCGTCGACGAGTTCCTCGATCACCGCGCGGATGTCGTACGAGCGGTTGCCGTCCGCGGGGACCAGGTCGAGCAGGCTGTCCCCGGCCCGGTCGACCGGGTCGGCGCCGCGCACGGTGGGCGGCAGTTCGCGGTTGTTGGAAGGCAGCAGGGACAGCAGATAGCGCACCTCGGCCAGGCAGTGCTCCTCGTCGTCGTAGACGAAGTGCGCGACGCCGGAGACACCGGCGTGCACGTCGGCGCCGCCGAGTTCGTTCTGCGTCACCTGCTCGCCGGTCACGGCCTGGACGACGTCGGGGCCGGTGATGAACATCTGGGAGATGTCCCGCACGGCGAAGACGAAATCGGTCAGCGCGGGCGAGTAGGCGGCACCGCCCGCGCAGGGGCCGAGCATGACCGAGATCTGCGGGATCACGCCGGAGGCCCTGGTGTTGCGGCGGAAGATGCCGCCGTAGCCGGCGAGCGCGGACACTCCCTCCTGGATCCGGGCGCCGGCGCCGTCGTTGAGGGAGACCAGCGGGGCGCCGGCGGCCAGCGCCATGTCCATCAGCTTGTGGATCTTCTGGGCGTGGGCCTCGCCGAGGGCGCCGCCGAAGATCCGGAAGTCATGGGCGTAGACGAAGACGGTACGGCCGTCGACGGTGCCCCAGCCGGTCACCACCCCGTCCGTGTACGGCCGTTTGGCCTCCAGTCCGAAGCCGGCGGCGCGGTGCCGGCGCAGCGGCTCGACCTCCGTGAAACTGCCCTTGTCCAGCAGGAGTCCGATGCGTTCCCGGGCGGTCAGCTTGCCCTTGGCGTGCTGCCGTTCGGTGGCCTTCGGGTCGGGGCCCTGGCGGGCCTGTTCCTTGATGTGGCCGAGTTCCTCGACGCGGCCGGTCGTGCTGATCGCCGTGCTGCTCTCCCCCATGTCACTCCTCGTGTGTCGGTGTCGGTGTGCGCGCCGGCAGGGCCATGGACAGGACCGGCCGCGCGGCGGCGATCTCCTCGGCGGCCTCCCGTCGCGGCAACCGCGCGATCCGGTCCGGGAGTTCGTGGAGTACGGCCCGGTGGCCGGTCGTCGCCGCGACGGCGAGGGCGGCCACGTGGTCGGGGCAGCCGTGCAGGTCGGCCACGAGCCAGCCGTCCGGTGCGCGGTGTCCGCCGGCGCTCGCGTGGACGCCGAGGTAGTCGTCGCCGACGCCGTGACTCAGTCCCGTGCCCAGGCCCTTGAGGTACGCCTCCTTGCGGCTCCACAGCTGCGCGAAGACCCTCGGCCGCCGCTCCTCGGGCGCCCGCAGCACCTCGTCCCGCTCCGCCGGGTGCAGCCGGGGCAGGCACACCTCCACCGTGGGTGCGGTGGGCACGCGTTGGACGTCCACGCCGACCGGGCGCGCGGCCACGCCGTACAGGACGAGGCCGTGGCTGTGGGACAGGGAGAAGTGCAGCGGTCCGGGCAGGACGGGACGACCGTGCGGGCCGCCGCAGTACGGGCACGGGGCCCGGCGCAGCCGGAGCAGGCCGGGGGCGGTCCCGGTGTACGCCGACAGCAGCCGGCGCAGCACGATGTGCGCGTGCAGATAGTCCAGCCGGGCGTCGGGCCGCAGGAAGCCGGCGGCCCGCCGTCGTTCCTCGGCGTCGAGCTCGGAGACCGCCTCCGGTTCCTCGTCATCGGTGGGTGGGCGCAGGGCCCACAGGTGCAGTTCCCCTGGGGCGAGGGAGGCGCGGGGGACCGTCATGGGCTACCGCCGGCGAGCCCCGCCGCCAGCCCGGCGGCCGCCTCGCCGAGCGTCCCCTCGTACAGCAGGTCGGCCGGTATCTCGATGCCGAGTTCGCGCTTCAGGGCCCGCTGGAGCTGGAGGGCCAGCAGCGGGTGGACGCCCTGGCGGCGCAGGGGGCGGGCGGCGCTGAGGCGGTGGGCGGGCGGGACGCGCAGACGGAGCTCCAGCTCGCGGCGCAGGCAGGTCTCCAGGGTGCGTACGCGGGTGTCGGCGGGCATGGCGCGCAATGCGGTGGGGCTGGGCAGGACGGACAGCGGGGAAGGGTGCCGCGGCGCCGCTGCGGCGGGTCTCGGTGTCATGGCGTACCGCCTTTCGTGGAGTGCGTGGGCGCGTGGGACGGCCCGCCGTCCGCTTCCCCGCCGGGGGAGCCGCTCCCCCGCCGCTCCACGGCCAGCGCCACCACCGCCGCCGCCACCGACACCAGACCGCCGGCCAACAGCCCGGCGCGTGCGCCCAGTTGCTGGGCGAGCCAGCCGATGAGCAGGGCGCCCAGCGGGGTCGATCCCTGGAGGATCAGGGTGTAGAGGGCCATCACCCGGCCCCGGTAGTCGGGGTCGCTGCCCAGCTGGATGCGGTGGTTGGCGGCCTGCGCGAAGTACAGGGAGGCGAAACCGGTGAGGGCCAGCAAGGCCAGCGCCGACCCGAAGTCGGGGGCCCACGCCGCCGTCGTCTCCAGGGCCCCGAAGGCGAGCGCGGAGAGGACGACCGTACGGGCCGGCGGGCGCGCGCGGCGTCCCGTGCCGACCAGTGCGGCGAGCAGGGAGCCGGCGGCGAACGCCGTGGTGAGCAGGCCGAAGGAGGCGGCGTCGGCGTGGAAGACGGTCTTGGCGAGCAGGGGCAGCAGCAGCTGGAAGTTGAGGCCGAACAACCCGACGACCGCGATCAGCGCGACCGGAAGAAGCAGGTCCGGACGCCCTGTCACATACCGCAGCCCGTCGGCCACCCCGCCCTTCACGGCCGCCCGCCCCGACCGGTGCAGCTCCGACGTCCGCATCAGGCGCAGCCCCACCACGGTCCCGGCGTAGCTCGCCGCGTTCAGCAGCATCACCCACCCGGTGCCGGACGCGCCGATCAACAGGCCCGCGAGGGCGGGACCGGCGACCCGGGCGACGTTGAAGTACGCGGCGCTCAGCGCGGAGGCGTTCGGCAGCAGTTCCGCGCCGACGAGTTCACTGACGAAGGACATCCGGGCGGGCACCTCGACGGCGTTGACGGTGCCGAGGGCGAGCGCAAAGAGGTAGACGTGCCAGAGGCGGGCGGCGCCGGTCAGGTCGAGGAGCGCCAGCGTCAGGGCCAGGGCGCCGGAGGCGGTGTTGGCCCACACGAGCAGGCGCCGCTTGTCGTGCCGGTCGGCGAGCCGGCCGCCGTACAGGGTGAACAGCATCAGCGGCGTGAACTGCAGTGCCGTCACGGTGGCGAGGGCTGCGGCGGAGTCCCCGGTCAGGGACAGCACCAGCCAGTCCTGCGCCACGACCATCATCCAGGTGCCCGCGACGGAGACGAGCTGACCGGCGGCGAAGAGGCGGAAGTTGCGCACGGACAGGGAGCGCAGGCCGCTGGGGAGAGTCATGCCGAACATGGTGGGCATCGCGGGTCAGCGCCCGGTCGGGGCGCACTCGCGCTGGGCGAGACACTCCTCCAGGAAGCCGAGGGCGCGCAGATGGTAGGAGCGGGCGGCCCAGCCGAGGCTGATGTTGTGCCCGGCGCCGGGCAGCCGGTCGACGACGACGCGCGGCGCGCCGCCGAACTCCGCCCGCAGCGCCGCGAGGGTGTCGTCGTCGTGCCGCCACCATGCCTCGTACTCGGCGAAGGTCAGCCGCACCGGGACGCGGATCCGCCCGGCCAGCGACGCGAACGTCTGAGGCCAGCGCAGCGCCTCCTCCCGCTCCCGCACGGGCATGGGGGCGACCAGCGTGTCGCTGTCGCGGAAGGTGCCCGGCGGATACAGGCGCAGCTTGCCCCAGTTGCGGCTCCAGTGGCCGTGGCCGCGCTCGTCGGGCAGCTCGCGCGGCGCCACGGCGTAGCGGTGCCCGAGCCCGGAGACGTCCAGGCCGAGCAGGCCGCCGCCCCGCTCCCCGGCGGCCGCGGTGAGGGCGAGTTTGCCGCCGTAGGAGTGGGCGAGCAGGAACAGTCCCGCGCCGGTGTCGTACCGCAGGGCGTGGTCGTCGAGGGCGGCGTGCAGGGCGTCCGCCTGCTCGGACAGGCGCTGGCCGTCGGGCAGTACGGCGGCGGAGGCGCCGTAGCCCGGCCGGTCCACGGCGAGGACCGTGTAGCCGAGACGGGCGCCCAGGGCGAGCAGGGACTGGCCCGGGTGCGAGCGGCCGTCGAAGTAGCCGGCGCTCATGCCGCCGCCGTGCAGGGCGACGACGGTGGCGCGCGGGGCGCCCTGCGCGGGCTCGGCGAGCAGCGCGGACAGGGTGAGCCCGGCCGCGTCGAGGGTGATCCGGCGGATGCCGGGGGTGGTGGCCGGGCTGATGACGGTCATGCGTCCCCCGTGGGTCGGCGTCACAGCTGCACGGCGCCGGCGTCGATGCAGGACAGCAGGGTGCGGGCCTGGACGTTGACGTAGTGCCCGTGGGCGGTCAGCGCGCCCAGCTGGGCCGGGGTGGCCCACTGGTAGCCGGCGGGCGGGGCCGACGGGGTCTGGGAGTCGTCGGTCTCGATGAAGAGGTAACGGCTCTCGGCGTTGAGGAACCTGCCGCCCTCCTCCGAGTGGATCGCCGCGTAGCGGACGCGATCGGCGGGGGCGTCGAGCGCCAGGTCCAGGAACGGCGGGCGGTCGGCGGGCGGCAGGTGCTCCCAGTTGCCGGGGTTGGCCTGCACGGTCGGCGCGAGTTCCACGGTGTCCAGGAACCCGGCCTCCACCTTGGCGTTGACCAGCAGGTGCGGCACGCCGCCGATACGGCGGTACAGGAACGCGGTGACCCCGGTGCCGGTCGGCTCGAACAGTGGCTGGTCCCAGCCGGTGACCTCGCGGTTGCCGGCCTCGACGCGGACGCCGACGACCCGGAAGTAGCGGCCGTCGGGGCGCTCGACCACGTCGTCGCCGAGGCGCCAGCCCTCGACCTCGTTCAGCGGGATCCGCCGCATGTCCACGTCGTGCCGGGAGCGCTCGATGGTGAACCAGGACTGCAGCTCGGCGTCGGTGAGCAGGGCGCCCGCGGAGGTGTGCACCGGCGGGAAGCAGGCGATGACCGTACGGGCGTCCATGTTGACGAGGTTGTCGCGGCGCAGGAGTTCGCCGAGCTGTCCGAGGGTGAGCCAGCAGAAGTCGTCGTCGAGCGGGACGTCGGTGTCCGCGCCGACCTCGACGAGCATGTTCCGGTTGGCCTTGCGGTAGAACCACGAGCCGTGCTCGGACTGGAGCACGTCCGCGTGGACCAGGGCGCGGTCCGCTCCGGCGAAGTACTCCAGGTACTTCACCCTCGAACCCCGGTGCACGGTGGAGTAGTTGCTCCGGGTGGCCTGCACGGTCGGCGACAGCTGGAGGATGTTGCGGTTGCCGGGCTCCATCTTGGCCTGCATCAGGAAGTGCAGGATGCCGTCGAACTCCTTGGCGAGGATGCCGAGGATGCCGACCTCGGGCTGCCGGATGATGGGCTGCTGCCAGGAGCGCACCGAGCCCTCGCTCAGGGTGACGTGCAGCCCTTCGACGCTGAAGAACTTCCCCGTGTGGTGCACCAGGTTGCCGGTGCCGTCGGCGAAGGACCAGCCGTCGAGCTCGCCGAGCGGGCGGCGCTCGACCCGGAAGCGGTGGGCGCGGGACCGTCCGGCGAGCCAGTCGTCGACGTCGGCGGTGCGCAGGGCGTGCCCGGCGCCGGTGGCGGCGGCCGAGCGGGCCAGGCGGGTGGCCAGGTCCTCGGCGGCGCGGGAGCGCAGGGAGGGGGCGACGGGTGCGGTCACGACAGGGCCTCCTCGCCGCCCGTGACGACGAACGTGACCGTGCGGCGCAGCGCCTCGTCCAGCGGCGTCGCGGGACTCCAGCCGGTGGCGGTGCAAAACGCCGAGGCGTCGATGGTGACGCTGCGGAAGTCGCCGGCCTCGGCGTGCGCGGGCGGCGGCACGGAGACCACCGGCACGGCGGGCTTGCCCGTCTGCTCGGCGACCAGGGCGGCCACGGTCCTAAAGACGTCGCCGAGCGGCTCGCCGCGGCCGGTGCCGAGCAGCCAGTGCCGGCCGGCGAGCGCCTCCGGGTGGTCGACGGCGGCGGCGAAGGCGCGGGCCACGTCCTCGACGTAGAGCAGGTCGCGGCGGACCGTGCCGTCGTGCCACATGGTGATCGACTCCCCGGACAGGGCGCGGCGCGTCATGAAGGTGACGACGCCCTTGTCGCGGGCGGTGGACTCGGGGCCGTAGCCGTAGACGGTGGGCAGCCGGATCGCGGCGCCGCGCAGCACGCCCTCGGCGTCGGCGGCCAGCAGCAGGCGTTCGGCGGCGAGCTTCTGCCGGTCGTACTCGCCCTTGGGCCGGTCGGTCTCGGTGCCGTCGAGGACGTCCTTGTCCAGGGGACCGGCCTGCGAGGCGGCGCCCGCCCAGAGCACGGTGACCGGGGAGCCGTCGGCGCTGCGGCGCTCGCGCAGGGCCTCGACGAGGTCGCGGACCAGGCCGACGTTGACGCGCTCGGCGGCGGTGTCGCCGTCCTCGACGCGCCAGGTGGTGGCGCCGGCGCTGTACAGCACGGTGTGGATCACCACGTCGGCTCCCTCGACCGCCTCGGCGACGGCGCCGGGTGCGGTGAGGTCGGCGGCGCGCACCTCGATGTCGGCGCGGGCGTCCGCGGGGACGGGTACGGGACGGCGGGAGACGGCCCTGATGCGCAGCGGGCGCCGGGCGAGTTCGCGCAGGACCGCGGAGCCGACGAATCCGGTGGCGCCGAGCAGCACCACGAGCGGGGGGTTCACGGGCGACGGGTTCACGGCCACAGCTGTGCCTCCACCTCTTGGCAGGCCTGGTACGTGGGCAGCAGGCCCCGCTCCCGGGCCTCGGCGACGGTGGGTGCGCTCAGGTCCCGCTGCGACTGGGCGGCCTTCAGGTCCTCGGGGAGCGGCAGGCCGAGTTCGGGGTCGAACGGGGTGACGGCGCGCTCGTTCTCGGGGACGTAGCCCTCGGACATGACGTAGACGACCATCGAGTCGTCCGCCAGGGACAGGAAGGCGTGCCCTACGCCGACGGGGATGTACAGGGCGCGGCAGTCGTCACCGCCGATCTCGGTGGCCTCCCACTGGCCGAAGGTGGGCGAGCCCACGCGCAGGTCGATCAGGAAGTCCTTGACGCGGCCGTAGGGGCAGTAGACGTACTTGGCCCGGCCGGGCGGGGTGGCGGTGTAGTGGATGCCGCGCAGCACACCGCGGGCGGACAGGTTGTGGCTGATGTCCTTGACGGGAAACAGCGGCCGGCCGAGCGCCTCGGCGAACGCCGGCTGCTGGTACGGGGAGGAGAACAGGCCGCGGTCGTCCTTGTAGACGGGGGGCGTGAACTCGAAGGCACCCTCGATGCCGAGCTTGTGCACCTGCACGGCGCTCACTCGCCTTCCTGGTTGACGGGCTTGACGCCGACGAAGAGGCCGTTGCCGGGGTACTCACCGGTGACGTACTCGACCGTGAACCCGGCCTCGGTGAACGCGGCCTCGTACTGGGCCCTGCTGTAGAGGGCCATGACATGGGTGTCGTCGAAGTGCCGGACGTCCTGCCCCGGCTTCCCGACCAGGTAGTGCACGTCCATGCGGCTGGCGTCGCCCGTGTCGTGCAGGACGGTGTGGGAGACCCGGGCGACGGTCATGCCGCCGTGGGTGACGACGCTGGCGCCGACGTGGTCCGGCGTGAAGTTCTCCGGGAACCACCAGGGTTCGAGGACGGCGACGCCGCCCGGGGCGAGGTGATGGGCGAACGACCGCAAAGTGGCGGCCAGTTCGTCCTCGCCGGTGAGGTTGCCGATGGCCGCGAAGAGGCAGGCGACCGCGTCGAAGCGGCGCTGAAGCCGGAAGGTGCGCATGTCGGCGCGCTCGACGGGGATGCCGGGATGGTTGCGGCGGGCGACCTCCAGCATGCCGTCGGCCAGGTCGATACCGCGCACGTCCCCGAACTCCGCGGCGAAGTGGGTGAGATGGCCGCCGGTGCCGCAGCCGACGTCCAGCAGTGAGGCGGCGGCCGGGAAGCGGGAGCGGATGTGCTTGGCGACGACGGCGGACTCGGCGCGGTAGTCCTTGCCGCGGCCGTTGTAGATCGCGTCGTAGATGTCGCCGGCGTCGTAGATGCCGAGGGACTCGGACGCCGTGCGGGTTGCCTCAGACACGGGCCAGTACCTCCCGCAGCGCGCCGATGACCTTGTCCTGGAGGCCCTCGGACAGGGACGGGTACATCGGCAGCGAGAAGATCTCGCCGGCCAGCTTCTCGGTGACCGGCAGGGAGCCCTCGGCCCAGCCCAGGTCCTCGTAGCCGGACATGGTGTGCACCGGCCACGGATAGCTGATGTTGAGGTGGATGTCGTAGGCCTTGAGCGCCTCGATGATCGCGTCGCGCTTCGGGTGGCGGACGACGTACACGTAGTAGACGTGCGTGTTGCCGGGGTTGGTGGCCGGCAGCAGCAGTCCGCCCGGCCCGGTGACGTCGGCGAGCTGCTCCTCGTAGCGGCGGGCGACGGCGTTACGGCCGGCAACATAGGCGTCGAGGCGGGTGAGCTTGCGGCGCAGGATCTCCGCCTGCACCTCGTCCAGGCGGGAGTTGTGGCCGGGCGAGCGCACCACGTAGTAGATCTTGTCCATGCCGTAGTAGCGCAGCTGCTTCATGGCCTGGTCGGTCGTCTCGTCGGCGGTGACGACCGCGCCGCCGTCGCCGTAGGCGCCGAGGACCTTGGTGGGGTAGAAGGAGAAGGCCGCCGCGTCGCCCATGGTGCCGGTGAGCCGGCCGTGGTGGCGGGCGCCGTGCGACTGGGCGCAGTCCTCCAGGATCTTCAGGCCGTGCTTCTCGGCGATGCGCTTCAGCGGCTCCATGTCGACGCTCTGGCCGTAGAGATGGACCGGCAGCAGCGCCTTGGTGCGGGGGGTGATGGCCGCCTCGACCTGCTCGGTGTCGATGAGGAAGTCCTCCTCGCGGACGTCCACGAACACCGGCGTGGCCCCGGCGCCGACGATGGCGACGATCGTCGGGGCGGCCGTGTTGGACACCGTGATGACCTCGTCGCCGGGGCCGACGCCCAGCGCCTGAAGGGCGAGCTTGAGCGCGTTGGTGCCGTTGTCGACGCCGGTGGCGTGCGGCAGCCCGTGGTAGGCGGCGAACTCGGCCTCGAAGCCCTTGACGCTCTCGCCGAGCACCAGCTGACCGGACCCGAACACCTTCTGTACGGCGTCCAGGATGTCGTCCTTCTCGACTGCGTACTCCGGCAGATAGTCCCAGACTCGGGTGGTCACGCGATCGCCTCCTGCTTGAAGTTGCTCGGGGTTCGGTCGGGGCCGAGGCCGGGCCCGGTCTCGCGGGCGGCGGCCGGGCCGTAGGCGGCTTCGATACGGCGGAGCAGATCGGCCGGGGTCAGCGCGTACTCCTGGGTGCCGACCGTCTCCAGCACGACGGTGGCCAGCGCGCAGCCCAGCCGGGCGGCCGGCTCGGGAGCCAGCTCGCGGGCGGTCCCGGCGAGGAAGCCCGCGCGGAACGCGTCGCCGACTCCGGTGGGGTCGACGGCCCGGTCGGTCGGTACGGCGTCGACGTGCAGCCGCTCCCGGCCGGTGCGGGCGATGTCGACGCCGTCGGCGCCGCGGGTGACGAGCCAGGCGCCGGTGCGCTGCAGCACCTCGTCCTCACTCCAGCCGGTGCGCTCCAGGAGAAGGGCGGCCTCGTACTCGTTGGTGAACAACAGCCGTGCCCCGTCGACGAGTTGGCGCACCTGCCCGGTGGTGAGCCGGGCCAGCTGCTGGGAGGGGTCGGCGGCGAACGGGACTCCCTGCTGCCGGCACTCGTCGGTGTGCCGGAGCATGGCCTCGGGGTCGTTCGGGCCGACGACCACCAGGTCGGGGCGTCCGGTGCGCTCGGCCACGTCGGTGAGGCTGATGCGGGAGGCCTCCGCCATGGCGCCGGCGTAGAACGTGGCGATCTGGTTGTGGTCGAGGTCGGTCGTGCACACGAAGCGAGCGGTGTGCAGGGTCTCGCTGACCAGTACGGCGTCCGTGGCGACCCCGTTGGCGCGCAGCCAGTCCGCGTACTCCGCGAAGTCCAGGCCGGCCGCGCCCACCAGCACCGGCGTGAGCCCGAGCCGGGCCAGGCCGAGGGCGATGTTGGCGGCCACTCCCCCGCGGCGCACCTCCAGGCTGTCCGCGAGGAAGGACAGGGAGACCCGGTCCAGCCGGTCCGCGACGAACTGCTCGGTGAACCGGCCGGGGAAGGACAGCAGATGGTCGGTGGCGATGGAGCCCGTGACGGCGATACGCATCAGGCCCCGGCCGCCTTCCGCAGCGCCTCGACGCGGTCCGTCCGCTCCCAGGTGAACTCGGGCAGCTCACGGCCGAAGTGACCGTAGGCGGCGGTCTTGGCGTAGATCGGGCGGAGCAGGTCGAGGTCCCGGATGATCGCGGCCGGGCGCAGGTCGAAGACCTCGGTGATGGCGGCCTGGATCCTGGCCACGCCGACCTTCTCGGTGCCGAAGGTCTCGACGAACAGGCCGACCGGCTCGGCCTTGCCGATCGCGTACGCCACCTGCACCTCGCAGCGCGATGCCAGTCCCGCCGCGACCACGTTCTTGGCGACCCAGCGCATCGCGTACGCCGCCGAACGGTCCACCTTGGACGGGTCCTTGCCGGAGAAGGCACCGCCGCCGTGGCGGGCCATGCCGCCGTACGTGTCGATGATGATCTTCCGGCCGGTCAGCCCCGCGTCACCCATCGGACCGCCGATCTCGAAGCGGCCGGTCGGGTTCACCAGCAGGCGGTAGCCGTCGGTCTCCAGCTTGATGCCCTCGTCGAGCAGGGCCTTCAGCTCCGGCTCGACCACGAACTCCCGGATGTCGGGGGCGAGAAGGGTGTCCAGGTCGATGTCGGACGCGTGCTGGGAGGAGACGACCACCGTGTCTAGGCGTACGGCGCGGTCGCCGTCGTACTCGATGGTGACCTGCGTCTTTCCGTCCGGGCGCAGGTAGGGGATGGTGCCGTTCCGGCGGACTTCCGACAGGCGCTTGGACAGGCGGTGCGCCAGGAAGATCGGCAGCGGCATCAGCGTGGGCGTCTCGTCCGTGGCGTAGCCGAACATCAGGCCCTGGTCGCCCGCACCGCCGGTGTCGACGCCCTGGGCGATGTCCGGGGACTGGGCGCCGATCGAGACGGACACGCCGCAGGAGGCGCCGTCGAAGCCCTTCTGCGAGGAGTCGTAGCCGATCTCCAGGACCTTGTCGCGGACCAGCTGGGCGATGGGCGCGTACGCCGTGGTCGTCACCTCGCCCGCGATGTGCACGAGCCCGGTGGTGATGAGGGTCTCGACGGCGACGCGGGAGGTCGGGTCCTCGCGCAGCAGCGCGTCGAGGACGGTGTCGCTGATCTGGTCGGCGATCTTGTCGGGATGGCCCTCGGTGACGGACTCCGAGGTGAACAGGCGTACAGCCATGGGGAATTTCCTTCGGTGGGCCTTTGGTGGGCCTTCGATGGGCCTTCGTTGAGTGGGAACGGCCGGGCCGGGGCGTCAGCCGGTGGCCTCCGCGGGGCCGAACCAGCGCTCCAGCGCGGCCGTCGCCCGCTCGTCGTCGGCGGAGGTCCAGGCGACGTAGCCGTCGGGCCGGACGAGGACGGCGGCGGCGCCGGTGAACGGGTCGGTGCGCTTCTCGGCGGCGTCGAGGGTCGCGGTCACCGTGACCACGCGGTCCTTCCAGCCCTCGGCGGCGCCGCGGACCTCGGCGTCGTCGGCGAGGTCGAGCAGCACGCCCTGCGCCTGGTGCAGCAGTTCGGCCGTGGTCGTCGTCGCGCCGGCGGTGGTGCGCAGCGTGCGGGGCGGCAGCCGGCGGCCCAGCAGGGGGTGGCTGCCGGTGCCGAGGTCGTAGCGGAGGTCGAGGTGGCTGACCGAGCCCGCGAGATGGCGTTTGACGTCGTCGTACGCCATGAGTTCGGTGAGCAGTTCGCGCAGCGGGTCGGCCTCCTCGCCGCCGAGGAAGACCATGCCCTGGGCGCGGGTGTTGCTCAGCAGGCGCTCGCCGACCGGGTGGCGTTCGGCGTGGTAGGTGTCGAGCAGGCCCTCGGGTGCGCGGCCGATCACCTCGGCGGCCAGCTTCCAGCCCAGGTTGACCGCGTCCTGCACGCCGGTGCTCAGGCCCTGTCCGCCGGCCGGGAGGTGGATGTGCGCGGCGTCGCCCGCGAGCAGCACCCGGCCGCGCCGGTACTCGGTGGCCTGGCGGGTGGCGTCGGTGAAGGAGCTGACCCACTCGGCGCCGCCGTGCGAGATGTCCTCGCCGGTGATGTTCTGCCAGGCGTCGGCGACCTCGGCGAAGGAGAGGGTCCGGTCGGTGCGGTCGCGGGGCGGGGTGCCGTGCGGGCAGACGATGATGCGGTCCACGCCCTCGGCGAGCGGGGCGGCCATCACCATGCCGTTCGGCAGCTTCTCACCGAGGAAACGGGGCTCGAGACCGCAGCCGACGACGTCGGCCAAGTACATCTCGCGGGTGGCCGGGGTCCCCGGGAAGTCGAACCCGGCGGCCTTTCGGACGACGCTGTGCCCGCCGTCGCAGCCGACCAGCCAGCCGGCGGTGAGCCGCTGCTCGCCCCGCGGGCCGGCGAGGGTGACCTCGACGTGGTCGCCGTGGTCGGTCAGGGCCGTGAGCGCCGAGCCGCGCCGGATGTCCGCGCCGAGCTCGCCGGCCCACTCCTCCAGGACGGCCTCGGTCTGCGACTGGGGTACGCCGCGGGCGCCGAAGTGGGCGTCCTCCAGCACGGTGTAGTCGAACTGCACGCCGCCGAAGTGGCCGAGCGGGCTGGTCTGCAGGCCGCCGAACCTCGGCAGCAGGCCGCGCTGGTCGAAGGCCTCCATGGCCCGGGCGGTGAAGCCGAGGCCGCGTGACTGCCCGGTGGGCTCGTCGAGCAGCTCCGCCACGACGACCCGCGCCCCGCCGAGGCGAAGCTCACCGGCCAGCATCAGCCCGGTGGGCCCGGCACCGACGATGATCACGTCCGCGTCCACGAACGTCCCTCCTGTCTGGGGTGGTGTGAAGTGCCTGTGGGGTGACCGGCCGTCAGGCGGCGGCCGACGGGCGCGCGGCGTCCCGGACGGGCCGCCACCACTGCGGGTTGTCCCGGTACCAGGCGACCGTCGCGGCCAGCCCGTCCTCGAAGGAGGTCCGGGGCGCCCAGCCGAGCTCCTCGCGGATCTTGCGGTCGTCGAGGGAGTACCGCAGGTCGTGTCCCTTGCGGTCGGTGACGTGCCGGATCATCGAGCGGCCGGCCCCGCAGAGCGTGAGGATCCGCTCGGTCAGCGCCAGGTTGGTCAGCTCGTTGCCGCTGCCCACGTTGTAGATCTCGCCGGCCCCGCCGCGCAGCAGCACCAGGTGGATCGCGCGGCAGTGGTCGTCGACGTGCAGCCACTCGCGCCGGTTCTGCCCGTCGCCGTAGACCGGGACCTCGATGCCCTGCAGGAGGTTGGTGACGAACAGCGGGATCAGCTTCTCGGGGTGCTGGTAGGGCCCGTAGTTGTTGGAGCAGCGGGTCACCGACACGTCGAGGCCGTGGGTGCGCCAGTAGGAGCGGGCGACGAGGTCGGAGCTCGCCTTGGACGCCGCGTACGGGGAGTTGGGCAGCAGCGGCCACTCCTCCGTCCAGGAGCCCTCGTCGATCGAGCCGTACACCTCGTCGGTGGAGACGTGCACGACGCGCTCCACCCCGGTCTCCAGCGCGGCGTCCAGCACGGTCTGGGTGCCGAGCGCGTTCGTCCGCACGAACTCGGCGGCCCCGGTGACGGACCGGTCGACGTGGGACTCGGCCGCGAAGTGCACGACGGCGTCGTGCCCCGGCAGCAGCTCCAGCAGCAGCTCCCGGTCGCAGATGTCGCCGTGGACGAACGTCAGCCGGGGGTCGTCGGCGGGCAGGTTGGCCCGGTTGCCCGCGTACGTCAGCTTGTCGAGGACGGTGACGGCGGTGCCGCGTCCCTCGTCGTAGGCGCCCGCGAGCAGCGAGCGCACATAGTGGGAGCCGATGAATCCGGCGCCCCCGGTCACCAGCATCCTCATGACGCCGCCCCCAGCCACTCGGGGAGCCGCCTCATGACATCGGCGGGCGTCGGCATGGCGCGCATCTCGGCGGCCACCTCCTCGCTCGCCCGGCGGTAGCGGGGCTCGCCGAGGAGTTCGCGCAGCGCGTCGGCGATGTCGGTGCCGGTCGCCTTGCGGCCCTCCAGCATCAGGCCGGCGCCGCGGGCCACCGGGACCTGCGCGTTGGCCCAGCCGTCGTCGTGCGCCATGGGGACGCCGAGCTGGGGCACCGCGGCGTCGAAGGCGGCGTACATGGTGCCCATGCCGCCGTGGTGCACGATCGCGTCGCAGGTGGCGAGGAGTGCCCGCAGCGGCATCCAGTCGACCGTGCGCACATGGCCGGGCAACGGCGAGGGCAGCGCGGTCAGTTCGGCGCCGCTGGTGGTGAGGACGACCTCGACGTCGAGTTCCTCGGTGCCCTTGAGGATGTCGCGCAGGTGGGCGCCGTCGCTGTAGAAGACGCGCAGGGAGCCGAGCGTGACGGCGATCCTGGGCCTGTCGCCGCGCCGCAGCGCCCAGTCCGGCAGTTCGGCGCCGCCGGTGTAGGGGGCGTAGCGCATCGGCAGGGTGTGGGCGGCGCCGCCCTGGTGCGGGGCGTCCTGGTGGATCGTCTCCAGGGAGGGCGGGCTCAGGTCGATCTCCACCTCGGCCTCGGCCGGGTCGGTCACGCCGAAGCGCTCGGCCACGGGGGCGAGGCGGTTCAGGGCGGGACGGAAGGTGGGCCGGCGGGTGCCGATGCCGTGCAGGACGGCGGGGATGCCGACGGCGCGGGCGGCGAGCAGTCCGGCCACGGCGGGCGGGCAGTAGACGACGGCGTCGGCCTTCCAGGTCCTCGCGATGTCGACGAGGCCGTCGGCCATGCCGCCCGCGACCTCGGCGAAGACCCCGGCGACATGCTCGATCACCTCACCCGGGGTGAGGTTCCAGCTCACGTCGGTCTCGGTGAACCGGCGGACCAGATCGTCGTACGGCCGTACGGACCGGCCGTCGTCGGTGGCGACGGTGTGCAGCCCGGCCGAGGCCGCCGTGGTCCGCGCGGAGCCGTTCGCGGCGACGAGCACGTCGTGCCCGGCGGCGAGGGCGGCGTGGGCCAGCGGGACCAGGGGCAGCATGTGCGAGGCCCCCGGGATGGTGGTGAACAGATAGCGCATGGCTGAGGCTTCTCCGGTCCGGGTCAGGGGGTGGTCAGCTCGCGGCGGAGCGCGAGTGCCAGACGCGGAAGGTGTTCGCCCAGCGCGACGTGGCCAGCGAACGGGCGCGCACCCGGCCCTTCTGGACCTCCAGCGGCCGCTGCTCGTCGGGCAGCGTGTGGAAGGCGTCGTAGGTCTCCTTGCTGTCCCACTGCGCGTAGTTGACGAGGGCGGTGCCGTCGAGGGCGCGGAAGTAGGTGTGGGAGCGGTAGCCGGGGACCGTCAGCAGCCAGTCGTCGGGCTTGGCGAGCGCGTCGACGAGGGCCTTCTGGTTCTCCGGCTCGCAGCGCAGTACGAAGATCACGGTGTAGTCGTCGCGCTCGGTGGAGATCTCGGCGGCGTCCCCGAGCGAGGTGTGCCGCTGGGCGAAGACGGCCTCGGTCTGGATCAGCTGCACGGTGGTGGCGAGCCGGTGGAACTCCGGCACGGTCTTCGTCCGGAACTTCTCCCCCTGGTACCGCGCCTTCAGGTCCTCGGCGCTGCGCCACTGAATGTAGTTGGCGGTGCCGGGGGTGTCCTGGCCTGCGTGCACGGTGGAGGAGATCCAGCCGGGATAGTCGGCGTTGTCGACGATGTTCCGCATGGCTTCGAGCACCAGGTCCTGCTTTTCCCGGTCCTCGGTGTCGAAGAGGTTGAACAGGGTCATGTAGCCGTCGTCGGGCGAGATGAAAGGCATGATTCTCCGCAGTTCTCCGCTGATCGAAATCTGATCGAAAGCTGATCGAAGGTAAAAGGTGGTGAACTCTCAGCCGGCCGCGGCGATTTCCATGACATAGCGGCCGTACGAGGATTTCGCGAGCAACGCGCCGAGCCGGTGGCAGGCCTCGCGGTCGATGAATCCCATGCGCCAGGCGATTTCCTCGATGCAGGCGATCCGGACGCCCTGGCGGTGTTCCAGGATCTGCACGTACTGACCGGCCTCGGTGAGGGCGTCGTGCGTGCCCGTGTCCAGCCAGGCGAAGCCGCGCCCGAGGGAGATCAGCCCGGCCTTGCCCCGCTCCAGATAGACCCGGTTGACGTCCGTGATCTCCAGCTCGCCCCGCGCGGAGGGGCGCAGGTTCTTGGCGATGTCGACCACGTCGTTGTCGTAGAAGTACAGGCCGGTGATGGCCAGGTTGGACTTCGGCCGGGCCGGCTTCTCCTCCAGCGAGACCAGGTTGCCGGCGCCGTCCACCTCGCCGACGCCGTACCGCTCGGGGTCGCGCACGGGGTAGCCGAACAGCACACAGCCGTCGACGTCGACGACCGCGTCCTGGAGGATGCCGCTGAAGCCGGGGCCGTGGAAGATGTTGTCGCCGAGGACGAGGGCGACGGAGTCGTCGCCGATGTGGTCGGCGCCGATGACGAACGCGTCGGCGAGGCCGCGGGGTTCGTCCTGCTCCGCGTAGGTGAGGTTCAGCCCGTAGTCCGAGCCGTCGCCCAGCAGCCGCTGAAAACCGCCCAGATCACGCGGTGCGGAAATGATCTGGATATCGGTGATGCCGGCGAGCATCAGCACCGACAGCGGGTAGTAAATCATTGGCTTGTCGTACACCGGGAGCAATTGCTTCGACATTCCCAGGGTGATCGGCTGAAGCCGTGTCCCGTGGCCTCCGGCCAGGATGATCCCTTTCACTGTCCCTGCCTCCAGGCATGATCTGCCGGTTCGCGCGGTCGGGGGAGCCGATGACCAGCTTTCTCGGACCGGCGGCCCGATTCAAGGGCCGCCAGGTCAGAGCGATGTCAATTTCTGTCAGAAATGCCGAACCAGTTCTTCAGCGCGTTTTCCGCATCGCCGTGTCCGTCGGTCCACGCGATGTATCCGTCCGGCCGTACCAGCACGGCACGGGCCGCGCCGAGGGGGCCGTCCGGCTCCGGGCGGGCGGTCACGGTGACGATCCGGTCGGCCCAGGGCCGCGCGGCGGTGCGCAGCCGCGCGTCACCGGCGAGGTCGAGCAACAGGCCGCGCCCGGAGGTTCGCAGCAGATCCGAGGTGTTCACCACACCGTCGGGGCCGCCGAGTCGGACATACGGCAGCCGGGCACCGAGCAGTGGGTCGGCACCGGCGCCGTACCGGATGTCGAGCCCGGAGATCATCCCGGCCAAGTGGGCCCGCACCTCGGGCCGTTCGCCGATGAGCTCGCCCAGCAGCGCCCGCACGGGCTCCACCTCGGGCCCGCCGAGCAGCAGCAACGCCTGCGCGCGGATGTTCGCGAGCACCCGCCGGCCGACCGCGTGCCGCTCGGCGTGATAGGTGTCCAGCAGTCCCGCCGGGGCCCGTCCCCGCACTTCGGCGGCGAGTTTCCAGCCGAGGTTGACGGCGTCCTGGAGGCCCAGGTTGAGCGCCTGCCCTCCGATGGGCATCTGCTGGTGGGCCGCGTCACCGGCGAACAGCACGGGCCCCCGGCGATAGTCGACGAGCTGCCGGTCGGCGTCCCCGAAGGAGTTCACCCACAGCGGGCTGCCGCCGCTGATGTCCTCCCCGGTGACCCGCTTCCACACCTGCGCGACCTCGGCGAACTCGGGCTCGGCGGACCGCGTTTCGGCAGCCGTGCCGAACTCGTGGACCATGACCCGGGTGACCCCGTCACCGCGCCGCGCGGCGATCGCGAGCCCCTTCTCCAGCCGCTGGAAACGCCGGTTGGGTACGTCGATCCCGGCCACGTCGGCCCGCAGCAGCTCCCGCCCCGCGTCCCGTCCTGGGAACTCGGCGCCGGTCAGCCGCCGCAGCGTGCTGTCCTCGCCGTCACACCCGACCACGAACCGCGCACGGACCCGCAGCGCCCGCCCGTCGGGCCCGGCGGCCACCGCTTCGACGCCGTCCTCGCCCACGCGCACGGCCCGCAGTTCATGCCCCCGCCGCACATCCGCACCGAGCCCGACCACCCAGTCCTGCAACAGCTCCTCGGTGCGGGTCTGCGGCACCTTCCACTGCCCCGGCCAGGGGCTCGGCAGCGTCAGGTCGAGCGGCACCCCGCCGAAGTGGCCGCGGGGCTCGTCCGGCGGGGTGCCCAGGGCGTCCAGCAGCCCGCGGCTGTCGAGGAGTTCCATGGTGCGCGCGTGCAGCGTGGAGGCGCGGGACTCGGTGGTCGGGGCGCCCCGCCGCTCCATTACGACCGTCCCGGCGCCGCCGAGCCGCAGCTCCCCGGCGAGCATCAGCCCGACGGGCCCCGCGCCCACGACGAGGACGTCGGTCTCCACTGAGGGCCTGCCCACGGTCAACGCCGGTTCTCGGCGTAGTCCTTGGCATACCCGAGGGTGGCGCGGCTGTTGGTGCTGAGCGCGTTCTGCACGTACGCGCGTGCGTCCGCGACCGTGGCGCCGGCACCGAGGATCTTCGCGATGTTGGCCGTGTTGAGGACCACGGTGTGCTGCGAGGAGGCGGCGACGCCGGAGTCGTTCTCGGCGAAGGTCCAGTAGCCGGTGTGCAGGGTCATCAGCGCGGGCAGGGTGACCTGCTTGTAGGCGATCCTGTGGTGCGGGAAGGTCACCCGGTACGACTTCGTGGTGTGCGTGGAGCCGTCCTTGGCGCGGGTGTCCATCTCCAGGGTCTGGAGCCCCGGGGTGTCCTCACTGAACCGGACGGACGCCACGTGCGGCAGCCGCTCCACCCACAGGCCGGCCTCGTTGACGAAGTCGTAGAGGTCCTTGGCGGAGCCCTCGACCTGCACGGTGTCCTCGAAGGAGAAGGTGATCTCCTCGGCGGCGTGGGCGAGTTCGACGTTGGTCTTCAGCGCGGCCAGCTCCGAGCGGGAGTTGCGGTCGACGGCCTCGTCGATCCACTTCAGGCCCTCGGGGTCGTCGTCGATGGCCCGGTAGTCGTGCAGCAGCCGGATCCGGGACGCGGCGGCGGACAGCGGCTCGATGATCCAGGCGCCGCCCATCGCGGCGACCGGCGGGGCGGAGACCTCCTGGCGGAAGGTGATCCGCAGACCGTCCGCATCCAGGGTGCGGCGGGAGGTCCAGTTCTTCGCCTCGCCGCCCGCGGTGGCCCAGATCCGTATCCGCTCCTCGCCCTCGCCGCGCTCCAGGTGGTCGACATAGATGGTGGGCGGGAAGATCCGCGGCCAGTTCTCCACCTCGGCGATGAGCCGGTAGACGGCGGGGGCGGGGGCGTCGACGGTGATCTCGTGCTCGACCTGACGTGTCGTCATGACGTGTTCTCCTCCGCGTGTCAGAAGTTGCCCAGCCCGCCGCAGACGTTCAGCGCCTGCGAGGTGATGGAAGCGGCGGTGTCGGAGGCGAGGTAGCCGACGAGGCCCGCGACCTCCTCGGGGGTGGAGTAGCGGCCGAGCGGGATCTTCGCCTGGAACTTCTCCAGGATCGCGTCCTCGGTGGTGTCGTAGGCGGCGGCGTACCCGGCGCGCACCCGCTGGGCCATCGGCGTCTCGACGTAGCCGGGGCAGACCGCGTTGACGGTGATGCCGGTCGGCGCGAGCTCGTTGCCGAGAGCCTTGGTGAAGCCGACGACGCCGTGCTTGGAGGCGGAGTAGGGGGCACCGAGGACGACGCCCTGCTTGCCGGCGGTGGAGGCGACGTTGATGATGCGCCCGCGCTCCTTGTCCCGCATCCCTCCGGTGTTGAGCACCTCACGAGTCAGCCGGAAGACGCTGTTGAGGTTGGTGTCGATGACGTCTTCCCACAGCTCGTCGACGATGTCGGCGGTGACGCCACCGCCGCTGCGGCCCGCGTTGTTGACCAGGACGTCGACGGTGCCGAAGGTGTCGACCGCCGCCTGCACGAAGGCCTTGACCGCGTCGGCGGACCGCACGTCCACGGCGGCACCGTCGACGTCCAGCCCCTCCTCGCGGAGCTCCTTGACGGTGGACGCCACGTTCTCGGGGGTGCGGGCACCGAGGAAGACCCGATGCCCCTGCTCGGCGAGAAGCCGGGCGACGGCGAGGCCGATGCCGCTGGTGGCTCCGGTGACGAGGGCTACGCGCTGGTGCTGCTGCGCCATGTTTTCTCTCCCGTGGGGGTGCGTTGACTGGTTCGGGGCGGGGCGGGTCTCGGGTCCCGCCCCGCGGGGGGCGCGCGTCAGGCCGCGGCGCCGACTCCGAGCAGGGCGTTGACGGCCGCGATCAGCGCGCGCGGCGTGTGGGCGTCGGTCAGCACGTCGTCGTCGAGCGTGATCCCGAACTCCCGCTCAACCCGCCCACCGGTCTCCAGCAACGCGAGCGACTCGTACCCGAGCTCTTCGAACCCGGTGTCGAGGATGTCGCCGTCGAGGTCAACACCTTCATCGGCACCGGCACCTTCGCGCAGGATCCGCTTGAGGTCGTCCAGGGTGAATTCCGTGGTGGCCACGTGGAGTTGGTCCTTTCGTGTGTGGTGTGACGTGTGTCTTCAAGCCCTTTTCAGCCCGTCCGGCGTTTGAGGACGAGGCCCGTTCAGGGCCGATAGGGGGGTCCGGGGGCAGAGCCCCCGGGGATGGGACGGGTAGGGGCGGCGGGGGCGAGAAAATCCCGCCTACTCCGGGGCCCGCACAACAACGGCCGAGTTGAACCCGCCCTGCCCCCGAGCCAGCACAACGGCCGTACGCACAGCGGCAGCCCGCGGCTGACCCACGACCAGATCAAGCCCGTACTCCGCCACCGGCTCACTGTTGACCGTCGGCGGAATCACCCCGTCCGCCATCGCAAGAAACGCCGCCGCAAGATCCAACGGCGCAGCCCCGGAGTACAACCGCCCGGTCATGGTCTTCGGCGCGGTGACAGGAACACCCCCCACCCCGAACACCGCGTTGATCGCCTCGGCCTCGGCCCGATCAAGCTCAGGCACGGCCGCCGCATCGGCGAAGACCACGTCGACCTCCCCGGCCTCCACCCCGGCATCCGCGAGAGCGACCTCCAGCGCCCGCCGCAGCCCTGGCTCACCCCCACCACCCGGCCGGGGATCGATGGTCGCGCCGTACCCGGCGATCTCCCCGTAGACCTTCGCGCCCCGCTCCCGCGCCGCCTCGGCGGACTCCAGGATGAGGATCGCCCCGCCCTCACCGGGCACATGCCCGCGCGCCTCGGCGTCGAAGGGCAGATACGCCCGCGTGGGCTCGTCACTCGTGCTCAGCCGGTCCCCGGCGAGCTGCGCCACCCACCCCCACGGACAGATGGACGCGTCCACCGCCCCGGACACGATCAGCGCGGTCCCCTTACGGATCTGCCGCCGCGCCTGCGCGACCGCGTCCAGCCCGCCGGCCTGGTCGCTGACGACGACCCCGCTCGGCCCCTTCATCCCGTTGCGGATGGAGATCTGGCCGCTGTTGACGGCGTAGAACCAGGCGAAGGACTGATACGCGCTGACGTGCTGGCTGCCCAGACTCCACAGCTTCTGCAGCTCGTTCTGCCCGAACTCGAACCCACCGGAGTGACTCGCGGTCACCACACCCATGTCGAACTCGGGCAGCTCCGCGGGAGTCACCCCCGCGTCGGCGAGCGCCCAGTCCGCGGCGACCAGCGCGAGCCGCGTCATCCGGTCGGTCTGCGGCAGCAGCCGGTTCGGCAGATGGTCCTCGGCGACGAAGCCCGGTATCTCTCCGGCGAGCCGCGCCGGGTACGAGGACGGATCGAACCGGGTGATCCGCCCGATGCCGCTCTTGCCCCCCTTGGTCGCGGCCCAGAAGTCCTTGAGGCCGAGCCCGTTCGGGGACACGACACCAAGACCGGTCACCACCACGGCCGTGCTCATGCCGCACTCCTCTCGGGCCGGGCGAGCACCATGGCGCTCTGGAAGCCGCCGAACCCGCTGCCGACCGAGAGCACCGCGTCGGTGATCTGGTCGCGGGCCGTCAGCGGCACGTAGTCGAGGTCGCACTCTGGATCGGCGGTGTGCAGATTGGCGGTCGGCGGCACCACGTTGTGCTCCATCGCCAGCGCGGAGGCCGCGATCTCGATCGAGCCGATCGCGCCCAGCGAGTGCCCGACCATCGACTTGATGGAGCTCACCGGAGTCCGGTAGGCGTGCTCGCCGAGGCTCCGCTTGAAGGCCGCGGTCTCGTGCCGGTCGTTCTGCTTCGTGCCCGAGCCGTGGGCGTTGACGTAGTCGATCTCCTCGGGGTTCATCCGCGCCTCGTCCAGCGCGACCCGGATCGCCTCGGCCATCTCCGCGCCGTCCGGCCGCAGTCCGGTCATGTGGTAGGCGTTGCTGCGCGTGGCGTACCCGGCGATCTCCGCGTAGATGTGCGCGCCGCGCCGGCGGGCGCTGCCCAGCTCCTCCAGGACGAACACCGCAGCGCCCTCGCCCAGGACGAAGCCGTTGCGGGTGCCGTCGAAGGGGCGGGAGGCGCGCTCCGGCTCGTCGTGCCGGGGCGTGGTCGCCTTGATCGCGTCGAAGCAGGCCATGGTGATGGGCGAGATCGGCGCGTCCGAGGACCCCGCGATCACGACGTCGGCCGACCCCTCCCGGATCAGCTCCAGCGCGTGGCCGACCGAGTCGATGCCCGAGGTGCAGCCGGTGGACACCACCGTGCTCGGCCCCTGGGCGCCGACCGCCCAGGCCACCTCGGTGGCGAAGGAGCTCGGCACCAGGTAGTTGTAGAGGTGCGGTACGGCGTACGCGTGATCGACGAGATCGAGTCGGCCGCCGTCACTGACGATCCGGTACTCCTCGTCGAGCCCCATCGTGGCGCCGACGGCACTGCCGATGGTGACCCCCACCCGGTACGGGTCGTACTCCTCCACCTCGATACCGCTGTCGGCGACCGCACCGCGCGCCGCGACCACCGCGAACTGCGCGGCGCGGTCCATCCGGCGGACCTCCTGCGGGCTCAGCCCGTGCTCCTCGGGATCGAAGTCGATCTCCGCGGCCACCCGGGACCGGAACGGGGAGGGATCGAAGAAGGTGATCCCACGGGTCGCGGTCCGTCCCTCGCTCAGCAGGCTCCAGAAGTTCTTGGTGCCGATGCCGCCGGGAGCGAGGACCTCCATCCCCGTGATGACGACTCGTCGCTCCGTCACGCGGACGCCTCCCACTGGTAGAAGCGGGTCGCCATGGCGTCGGCGGGCGAGCGCCAGGTCGCCGGGTCGTAGGCCTCGATGAACGGCTTGAGGTCGTCGCTGATCCGGATGAACCGCGGGTCGGCCTTCGCCTGCTCGATCAGTTCACCGCCGTTGTCCGAGTCGAAGTCCTGAAGATGGAAGTAAAGGCCGCGGTACGAGAACAATTGACGGCGCCGGGTACCCATGCGGTGCGGCATGTCGCCGGCGTCGAACTCCGCGAACAGTTTTCCCACGTCGATGCTGGAGTCGGGATCCATCCGAGCCACGATCAAAGTGCTGTGCATGCGTCTCTCTCCTCCACGACAGAGTTTCCCGGTAATTCCACGCGCGGTGACCGGATGAATTCACATCGCATGACTCTCGGCAGAGTTCCGAGAAGCGCGAGAAAGGGGATCTGACTCCAGGTTCTTCGTTTTTCCGGCTGCTTTCAAGGCAGTTCAGGTCAGACGAATGTCAAACCCCGTCAGAATCAGTCCTTGATTTCGCAGATGGCGGCGCCGGAGGTGAGGGAGGCGCCGACTTCGGCGGACAGGCCCTTGATGGTGCCGGACTTGTGGGCGTTCAGGGGCTGTTCCATCTTCATCGCTTCGAGGACGACGACGAGGTCGCCTTCCTTGACTTCCTGGCCTTCCTCGACGGCGACCTTGACGATGGTGCCCTGCATCGGGGAAGCGAGGGTGTCGCCGGAGGCGACGGGCCCGGACTTCTTCGCCGCACGACGCTTGGGCTTGGCGCCGGCGGCCAGGCCGGTACGGGCCAGGGTCATACCGAGGGAGGCCGGCAGGGAGACCTCCAGGCGCTTGCCGCCGACCTCGACGACGACCGTCTCACGGCCGGCCGCCTCCTCCGCCTCGGCGTCGGTGTCGGCCGGGGCCGTGAAGGCCTTGATCTCGTTGACGAACTCGGTCTCGATCCACCGGGTATGGACCGTGAACGGATCGGCGGACCCGGTCAGCTCGGGGGCGAACGCCGCATCGACGACGACCGCGCGGTGGAAGGGGATGGCGGTGGCCATGCCCTCAACCTGGAACTCCTCCAGCGCGCGGGCGGCCCGCTGCAGGGCCTGCTCACGGGTGGCGCCGGTCACGATCAGCTTGGCCAGCAGCGAGTCCCACGCCGGACCGATCACCGACCCGGACTCGACACCGGCGTCCAGACGGACACCCGGGCCGGAGGGCGCGGTGAAGGTGGTGACGGTGCCGGGGGCGGGCAGGAAGTTACGGCCCGGGTCCTCACCGTTGATACGGAACTCGAAGGAGTGCCCGCGCAGCGGCG
This sequence comes from Streptomyces sp. NBC_01092, assembly GCF_045039535.1. Classification (NCBI taxonomy): domain Bacteria; kingdom Bacillati; phylum Actinomycetota; class Actinomycetes; order Kitasatosporales; family Streptomycetaceae; genus Streptomyces; species Streptomyces sp. NBC_01092. Next base: position 3,977,155 of record NZ_CP108659.1, read on the forward strand.
GGTCGTCGTAGCCGAGTGCCTCGCCGTCGGCGATCCGGAACATCTCACGGACCAGGTCGATCCCGGCGACCTCCTCGGTGACCGGGTGCTCCACCTGCAGACGGGTGTTGACCTCCAGGAAGGAGATCGTGCCGTCCGCGCCGACCAGGAACTCCACCGTGCCGGCACCGACGTAGCCGGCCTCCTTCAGGATCGCCTTCGACGACGAGTACAGCTCCGCGACCTGCGCCTTCGACAGGAACGGCGCGGGGGCCTCCTCGACCAGCTTCTGGTGCCGGCGCTGCAGCGAACAGTCACGTGTCGAGACCACGACGACGTTGCCGTGGGAGTCGGCCAGGCACTGGGTCTCCACGTGCCGGGGCTTGTCGAGGTAACGCTCGACGAAGCACTCCCCCCGGCCGAACGCGGCGACCGCCTCACGCACCGCCGACTCATACAGCTCCGGAACCTCTTCCAGAGTCCGGGCCACCTTCAGACCACGGCCACCGCCACCGAACGCGGCCTTGATCGCGATCGGCAGACCATGCTCCTCGGCAAACGCCACCACCTCATCCGCACCGGACACCGGGTCGGGGGTGCCTGCGACGAGCGGGGCACCGGCGCGCTGGGCGATGTGCCGGGCACCGACCTTGTCCCCCAGATCACGGATCGCCTGCGGCGGCGGACCGATCCAGACCAGACCCGCATCCAGGACCGCCTGCGCGAAGTCGGCGTTCTCCGACAGGAACCCGTAACCCGGGTGGATCGCGTCCGCGCCGGACTCACGCGCCGCCTTCAGCACCTTGTCCATGTCCAGGTAACTGGTCGCCGGGGTATCGCTCGGGCTCGCCTCGGGATGTCCGCGCCGACCGCCCTTGCCGACCTGCTCTTCTGCTGGGGGTCCGGGGGTCGTCCCCCGGAATGACGCAGTACCGCCCAGGGCGAACGCCTCATCCGCGGCGCGGACATGCAGAGCGTCGCGGTCCGGGTCCGCGTAGACGGCCACGCTCGCGATCCCCGCGTCCCGACAGGCCCGGGCCACGCGGACAGCGATTTCGCCACGGTTGGCGATGAGCACCTTGCGCACGACGAGCTCTCCTCATTCGTCACCGGACGGTGCATCAAAGCCTCGCCTGCGCCCGACCAGCCCTACAAGGGCGTCCCTTTCAGGAACAGGTCAGATTCCGCAGGCCCTGTGCGGCTGTGTCCGAGCAACTTCAGAGGAACGTCGGGAAATCTCAGCGGAATGCCAAATTCCCGAGGTGGACGCATCAGAAAGGGGCACCCCCGCGTCCGGGGGTGCCCCTTTTTTCCCACCCTATGTTCAGGCGCTCTCCCCGCCGAATCGGAATCCGACGCCCCGTACGGTGACGATCCAGCCACTGCCGCCGAGCTTGTTGCGGAGGCTGCTGACGTGCGTGTCGACGGTCCGCCGGGACCAGGAGTCGCCCCAGATCTGATGGATCAGGCGCTTGCGGGGAATGACCGTGTCGGGGTTGGAGGCCAGCATGTACAGCAGGTCGAACTCCTTGCGGGTGACGTCGACCGGGCGTCCGTGCAGGGTGACCTCGCGGGAGCCCGCGTCGATGCGCAGCGGGCCGTGACTGACGACCCGTGCGGCGGGCTCCGGCGTACGGACCCGGCGCATGACCGCATCCATCCGGGCCATCAACTCCCGGAAGCCGTACGGCTTGACGAGGTAGTCATCGGCGCCGGCCTGGAGGCCGAGCACCCGGTCGAGTTCGGATCCGCGGGCGGTGACGGCGATCACCGGGACGTCACAGGTGGACCGGATGCCGCGGCAGACCTCCAGCCCGTCCAGATCGGGGAGTTCGAGGTCGATCAGTACGAGATCGGCGTCCGCGTACGACTGCAGCGCGGCGCCTCCCGAGGTCACGCTGTCCACTTCGTGCCCGTGCCTCTTCAGCGCGCGCACCAGGGCTTCCGCCTCAACCGCGTCGTTCTCCACGACCAGAACCCGCCATGCCGCCGCACCCACCTCCCCACGCCGGGGAGCCGGTATGTGAGGCTCCACCAGATTCATTGAACGCTGGCTCATTAGTCCCCCTAGCTAGTCCAGCTTGTCCGATTCGTTCACATTAGAACGCTCACTGGAAACCTACAAACCGATGCTCCGGTATGTCAATGATCCCTAGGTTCGTCGACGTCTCGCACAAATGCCGTTCAACGGGACGTCAAATCAGGTTCCGCGCCGCATACTTCAGCGAAACTACAGGGAAATGACGCCTTTTTACCGCGACTTCGCAGGCGGCAGGCACTTTCGCCGATGCCAGACAGAGACTGACAAACAGTCAAAACGGTTTGTTATGATCCACGCCCTTCCTCACCGGGACCTGAGCAGGAGGAGCACGGAAGTGAACATCTGGGAAATCGCGGTGTGGGCGAGAGGCCCACGATGACCAAGCAGGAACGAGCCGCCCGCACCCGCGACGCCCTGCTGCTCGCGGCAGCCCGGGAGTTCCGGTTGCACGGCTACGACAGGGCGAAGCTGTCCGTCATCAGCGCCGAGGCGGGGGTCAGTTCCGGCGCGCTGCACTTCCACTTCGAGAACAAGGCCGCCCTGGCCCAGGCCCTGCGCACCGAGGCCTCGCACTCCCTGCGCCGGGCCGCACGCCTCGTCCACAGCCGGCGCACCAGCGCGCTCCAGGCCCTGGTCGACGTCTCGCACGCCCTGGCCGATCTGCTCCGCCGCAGCATCGTCGTACGCGCGGGGTTCGTGCTCGGCTGTGAGACCGAGCACGGCACGGGACTCAATCTGCGTCAGGAGTGGCAGTGCTGTGTGCAGCAGCTCCTGGCCGAGGCCGACGACGAGCGCACGCTCGCCCAGGGCGTGCTCCAACAGCACATGGCGGGCGCGCTGGTGGCCTCGACCGTCGGGTACGAGGTACTGAGCAGGTCCAACCCGGAGTGGCTGTCCTGCTTCACCCTCACCGCGTTCTGGGAGCTGCTGCTGCCCACGCTGGCCGCTCCCCCGGCCCTCACGCACCTGGACCCGGCGGGGTCGGACGCCGCGCACCGGGCGTCGGCAGCGGCCCTGCGCACGGGCTGCGTCCCGGCTTCCGTCGGCCCGGCCGCTCCCTGAGACCCGGGGTAACGTCACAGATCGGTGCCCCCGCTCACATCGAGATACTGACCGGTGATCCAGCGGGAGTCCTCGGAGGCGAGGAACGCCACCACGTCCGCCACCTCGGAAGGGCTGCCGATCCGGTCGAAGACGGAGCGCGCGGCAAGGGCGGCCCGCGCCTCGGGCGTCGCTCTGCGCCGGGCGTTCATGTCCGTCTCGATGAACCCGGGCCCGACGGTGTTCACGGTGATGCCGCGACCGGCGAGTTCCTTCGCCAGACACAGGGTCATGGTGTCCAGCGCCCCCTTGGACATGGCGTACGCGACGGACTCGGGGAAGGCCCGCCGTGAGGCGAGCGAGGAGATGTTGACGACCCGCCCGCCGTCCCGCATCCGCGCGAGCGCGCCCTGCACCAGGAAGAAGGGCGCCTTGGCGTTCACGGCGATCATGCGGTCGAAGACCTCCGGATCCGCCTGCCCGATGCGCCCCGAACCGCTCACTCCCGCGTTGTTCACGAGGATGTCGAGCGGGCCCGCGGCATCGGCTTCCCCTTCCGTCTGCTCCCGCACCCCGGCGTCGAAGGCCGCGAAGACGGCGTCGGCGTCGCCGGGCACCCCGAGCTCCGCCCCGACCGGGAAGGCCCGGCCACCCCTCTCGCGTATGCGGGCCACGACGTCCAGCGCGGCGGCCTCACTGCGGCCGTAGTGGACGCCGACCAGCGCCCCGTCGCGGGCGAGCCGCTCGGCGATGCCTCTGCCGATGCCCCGGCCGGCTCCGGTGACCAGTGCGATCTTGTCCGTCAGTGCGCGTTTGGTATTCACGAAGACCCTGCGTGTCGAAGAAAGGAGAAATACAGAACGAGGATTCAAGAAAAATCGGATTCAAGAAACCGCGGGATCAACCGCGCGATCAAGGACCAGCGGCTGGAAGACCCGTCGGTCAGCCCTCCAGGAACTCCCGGTACCACGAGGCGTGTTCGGCCAGCAGCTCCGCGAACCCCGCGCCGGGATCGACGCCGACGCCGGTCCAGAAGCCGTCGTCGGCGAACCAGTGGTCCACGGCGAGCATGCCGAGGTGGTGCAGTGTGCGTGGCTGTCCGGCGAGCCGGGTCCGCGCCTCGTCGATGTCCAGGGCGGCGCCCGGCAGTGGCAGGCCGACCCGGTCGGCCACCGCGCCGAGCAGTTCCGAACTGTCCACCGGCTCCGGGTGGTTGACGTGATGCGCGCCCGCCAGGTCCCGCTCCGACAGCCCGGCGGCGACCACCGCGCGCCCCAACGCCCGTACGTCGACGACGGAGTGCCGGGCCGCGCACTCCTTCAGGCCCGCCGACAGCACTCCCAGCAGGGCGGCGAGCCCGGGCACCACCCAGCGGTCGCCGGCCCCGAGCACCAGGTGGGGGCGCAGCACGACCCCGCCGGCGTCCAGCACATGCAGCTCGGCGGCGGCACGCGAACGGCTGGTCGGCGAGGCGGGCGCCGGCGGCAGCTTCCCGGGCAGCACGCCGGTGAAGGGCCCCCGGCCGTACACCGCGGCCGTGCTCACGTAGACCACGCGGCCCACCCCGGCGCGCGATGCCTCCTCGACCAGGGCCCGGGTGCCGTGGTCGTTGACGGTCTCGGTGCTCCGTTCGTCCCCGCCGATGTGGGAGGCGCAGTGCAGGACGACGTCGACGCCGTCGCAGATCCCGCGCAGCGACTCCCGGTCGGCGAGGTCCCCCCGCACGACGTCCGCCGCCGGGGCGGCGCCGGCCGGCAGGCGCGCGGGGTCGCGCAGCAACAGCCGGACCCGGGACGGTGTGCCGCCGCCCGGCTCCCGCAGGGCGGCGACGACATGCCCGCCGATGAAGCCGCTTCCCCCGGTGACGAGGATGCGAGATGACAAGGTGGGTCCTCCCTCTCGGCCTACGATCCGTCCGCCGCCGCGACCGTGACAGTGCAGCGGAAGACCTCGGCGTCGTCCTGGAGGCCGCGCACCCGGATCGTGCTCGGATCGGGGTCGCCCTCGGCCAGGGCGTCGGCCTCGATCCAGCAGGGGCTGTCGAGTTCGGCGTACCGCGAGAAGACCATGTCCATGTCGGTGACGACCATGAGGCCGGGGAAGAGCGAGAAGGCCGTCGCGGCCTGACGGGCCGCCTCCAGCAGCACGAAGCCCGGCACGTGGTCGTCCGGCCGTCGAAACAGCGTGGGATGCGCGGTGTTGATCCGGAGCTGCCAGGCCCCCGGACGCGGCGAGGGTGCGAGTACGACGGCGGCGGCGTCCGCTCTGCCGACCACCCCGGGCGGCAGTCCGGGCAGCAGCGGCACGGGACGGCCGGTCAAGGACAGCCGCTCACCGCGCAGTCGGCGATAGGCCCGGTCGGAGACACAGTCGAGGCGTCCGTCGGCGGTGGCGACGACCCGGCCCAGCCGGCGCAGCACCATCGCGCAGCGCATGCCCGCCAGCCGGCGGCCCCGGCGTCGTACGCCGCCGCAGGTGAGGTCGGCGACGACGCCCTCGGGCGAGGGGTCGAGCAGCAGCCCGGCCGGCGCCGCCGAGTACCGGATGCGATGCATCACGAAACGGTCGCCGAGGGGCACCGAGTAGGCGGCGTGCGCCAGCAGCATCGCGCTCTGCCGCAGTATCTCCGGTATCAGCAAGGGGTCCTGGAAGCGTCCGGCCACCGCGGTGAAGAACCGGTGCCGGTGCGGCCAGTGGGCCCTGACCTGGAAGTGTGTGTCGTCCAGGCGGCGCCATGCGGTGGGGAAGGCGTCCCGCGGATCCGGCCGGTGCACCTGCTCGCCGCTGATCTCCTCATCCCATACGGCCGTTGTGGGAACGGGCCCGGCAGCACCTGTGGTTGGCTCGTTCCGTGCGGTTGCGTCGACAGATCGCACCCGGTCCATGGCTCCCCCCGAGTCATTGGCCAGAGCGAGTGCTCCCGCCCGCCGAGTAACCTACGTGTGATCCGGTTTTCTTTTCAATACACGACGTAATGTGCTGCATGCACACGGTGGAGGGACCCATGGCCCAGCAGGACCGCGCGATCAGGACGCGCCGTTCGATCCTCGAAGCGGCCGCCAGGGTGTTCGGCGAGCGTGGCTACGCCTCCACCACCGTGGAGGAGATCCTCAACCGCGCCGGGGTCACCAGGGGCGCCCTGTACTTCCACTTCGCGTCCAAGGAAGAGGTCGCGCTGGGTGTGCTGGAGGCCCAACTGCCCATAGACCGGCTCCCCGAGAGATCCAGCAAACTGCAGAAGCTGGTCGACCACGGCATGGTCATGGCCTACCGGCTGCAGCGCGATCCGCTGGTGCAGGCGGGTGTCGCCCTCGCCCTCGACCAGGGCGCACGCGAGCTGGACCGGGACGCCGCCTTCCGCGCCTGGACCGAACAGCTGGAGCAGATCCTCACCGAGGCGCGGGCCCAGGGTGAACTCCTGCCGCATGTCGACGTCGCCGAGACCGCCGAGTTCCTCAACGGCGCCTTCGCCGGCGTCCAGGCGATGAGCCAGGCCAGCTGCAACCGCGCCGATCTCGGCCGCCGCGTCTCCGTCCTGCTCCGCCACGTCCTGCCGAGCATCTCCACTCCGGCGCTGCTGGCCGCCCTCGACCTGTCGCCGGACCGGGGCGAGCGGGTCTTCGAGGAGTACGAGGCGGGCGCCCCGCAATCCACCGAGCCCGTGACGCAGGGTTAGCGAATGCACACCGGCAATCAACCGATCGGTCTGCTTAACTCCGTTGGGTCGTCCCGGCCATGGAAAGGAACCACCGTGCGGCTGCGCTGTGCTGTGCTCGACGACTTCCAGAACGCGGCGACCGAGGCCGCCGACTGGTCGCCGCTCGCGGACGAGGTGGAGGTCGTCCCCTTCACCACGCACTTCCCCGACGAAGACGCGCTGGCCGCGGCGCTCGCCGACTTCGACATCGTGGTCACCCTGCGCGAACGCGTCCCCTTCCCGGCCGCCCTGATCGCCCGTCTCCCCCGGCTGCGGCTGCTGATCGCCTCCGGCATGCGCAACTCGGTCATCGACTACGCCGCCGCCGAGGCGCACGGCGTCACCGTCTGCGGCACGGCCAGCTCCTCCACACCGCCCGTCGAACTCACCTGGGCCCTGCTGCTCGGCCTCGCCCGCGGTCTCGTCCAGGAGAGCAACGCGCTGCGCTCGGGCGACCCCTGGCAGAGCACGGTCGGCGCCGACCTGCACGGCCGCCGTCTCGGCCTGCTCGGCCTGGGCAAGATCGGCAGCCGCGTCGCCCACGTCGGCCTCGCCTTCGGCATGCACGTCAGCGCGTGGAGCCAGAACCTCACCAAGGAGTACGCCGACGAGGTGGGCGTCCAGCTGGCCGCCGACAAGCGGGAGTTGCTCGCCGACAGCGACTTCGTCTCCGTCCACCTCGCCCTGAGCGACCGCACCCGCGGCCTGCTCGGCGCACCCGAACTGGCCCTGCTCAAGCCGACGGCGTATCTGATCAACACCTCACGCGCGGCGATCGTCGACCAGGACGCCCTGCTGGCCGCCCTGCACGAGGGCCGTATCGCGGGTGCGGGCGTCGACGTCTTCGACACCGAGCCGCTCCCGGCCGGCCACCCCATGCGCACGGCCCCCCGCCTCCTCGCCACACCCCACCTGGGCTACGTCTCGCAGGCCAACTACGCGACGTACTACGGCCAGGCGGTGGAGAACATCCAGGCGTATCTGGCGGGTGAGCCGGTACGGCGACTGCCGTGACGCCGGCGGGTCAGGCGCTGTCGGCGGCCCCGTCGTAGCCGCCCTCGGCGGGGCGGCGGTAGATGCCCTCGCTCCGGTGCAAGTGGTGCAGGTCCACCAGGTAGCGCCGGAGCGTCACATGGTCGATGTCGTCGCTGTCCTCGCACCAGGCGCGCAGCTTCTCGTCGACCGTGCGCTCCGGGTACTCGACGCCCGGTTCGAAGGTCTGCTCGGCGATGTGGCGCAGCACCAGCTTCTTGCGGGTCCACCGGGCCGGCAGCCGCACCAGCCGCCCGCCCTGGACGAAGGTCCGCAGCACCAGGTCGGTCCGCGCGTCCCCGGAGTCCGGGTCCCCGGCGCCGCGGGCATCGCTCGCGCGCTCCGCCGCCGCCCGCGCGTACTGCCTGAACAGGTCGTACGCGACGCCCAGTTCCCCGTCGTCCGCCGCGCTCACCACGCCCTGCTCCCGCAGCCGCAGCAGTGCCAGAGCGGTCTCCTTCGGGGACAGCCCCGCCGCCCGGGCGACCTCCTCGGCGCCCCCCGCGCCCAGCGCCACCGCGGCGAAGGCACGCACCCGGTTCTCCTCGGCGAACAGTCGGACCAGTTGTTCCGTCGGATCGGTAGCCATGCCCGGAGGCTAGTGGACACCGGCCGCGGGAGCTGAGCCATTTTTCCCGCCCCGCCCCGCCCCGGTCCGGTCGGCACCGGCCGCCCCCTCAGGCGTACCGGTAGATCTTGGAGACGTCCTCCAGCTCGTCCGGTGTCAGGTCCCACGGCGGCAGCCGCTCGTGCCGGGCGACGATCCGCCGGTGCTGGTCGCTGCCCCGCCCCGGCGGCTTCGCCGGCAGGTAGCGGTGATTGCGGTGGCGCTGCTGCCAGCGGGACCACTGCATGTCCACGAAGGCGTGGTGCAGCCAGAAGACGGGGTCGTTGACGGACGCGCCGCCGACCATGGCGCCCCCGACCCAGCGGTGCACCCGGTTGTGGTTGCGCCAGGAGTCCGGGCCCCGGCCCCACCCCTCCAGCTTGTTGCGAAAGCCCCTGCTGACGGTCGAGTTCCAGGGCGCCACGTCGTACACGGGGTCGTCCAGCGCCTGCTTCAGGTCGGCCTTGGTGGGCAGGGACATCGGACTGCGGGAGCGGCCCAGGTCCCGGGTGAGGAACTCGCCCCGGGTGAAGCCCACCCTGATGGTCCAGCGGCCGGCCGCGTGGGCGAACGGCCCGGTCATCACCCGCCGGTCACCGGGCCGCCCGTTGCCGCCGAGCAGATCGTCGGTCCACGGCAACGAAGTTGCCCTGCGGTCCCGGGTCCAGTCCCAGTACGGCACCGTCACCGAGTCGTCGACGCGGCGCAGCGCGTCCTCCAGGTCCAGCAGGAACATACGGTGCCAGGGCAGGAAGGAGGGCGTCATGTGCGCGGCGCGCAGACCCCGGTCACCGTCCCCCACGAAGTGCCTGATGTGCAGCCGTACGAACTCGTCGTACTCGCCCCGCCGTTTGACCTCCAGCAACGCCTCGACGAACCGCCGCCGCTCGGCGCGCGACAGCTTGCTCACGTTCTTACGCACGTACACCATGTTCTGCCTCCCTGTGCGGATGCCCGCCGCCGAACGGCCCGGGGGCCAGATCGCGCAGCCGCTCGCGAGGCCCGAGTTCGTCGACGGCCGCGCGGGTCGCCTCCAGCGGGGTCCCGTACCAGCTGTAGTGGTCGACCATGCTCAGCCAGGTGCCGTCGGCCCGGCGCATCAGGTGCAGCGGCTTGCCGTCCACGGTGACGTGCCAGGCGACGTCGAGGGCGCTGAGGCCGCCGTGGGACACCGGAACGCCCTGGATACGGCGGCCCCGATAGGTCTCGTCGAAGGGACTGTCGGCGCCGGGTGGCCGGTCGGCGGACTGCGAGGGCCGGGAGGCGGTGATGACGGGGGCGAGCGCCAGGGCGCAGGAGCCGAACAGAATCCGCGCCGCCTCCCGCCGCGTCCACCCCCGGGGCTCACTGCCCACGGGGGCGTCCCCACCCTGGACCCCGCCCACCGAAACCCCACCTGCGCTGACGGCCATCGCTCACTCCTCGTACGGTTCGGTGTTCGTACGAGTAGCAGTTCAAGGCGCCCGAGCCGGACCACCCAGGCGTTGGTGCGGCCGTGTCAACCCGGGTGCAGCAATGCTCAGCTTGTCCAGAAGTCCCACCAACGGGTCAGGATCAGCATGCCGACGATGCCGATGTGCAGCACCGGAAGCACCCAGGTGAACTCGTCGAAGAAGGCCCGCACCGGGCGCGGCGCGGGCAGGAAGCCGACGCGCACGATCAGGGACGTCACGTACCAGAACAGCGGGATCGTCCCGAGCCAGGCCAGACAGCACCACAGGCACAGGGCGTTGATCCGGTACAGGGACTCGAACTGGAGCCAGGAGACGAACCCGATCCCGAACAGGCAGCCCGCCGCGAAGGTCAGCCAGTACCAGCGCGGGAAGGTGGCCCCGGCCAGCAGGCTCACACCGACACAGATCACGATGCCGTAGGCCACCAGGCCGAGCATCGGGTTGGGGAACCCGAAGGCCTCGGCCTGGTCGCTCTCCATCACGCTGCCGCAGGACACCACGGGGTTCAGGCTGCAGCCCGGGGTGAAGTCGGGGTCCTCGAGGAGCTTGAACTTGTCGAGGGTGATGACCCAGGAGGCCAGCAGCCCGGCCGCCCCGCAGACCACCAGGAGCAGGGCGAACGCCCGGCTGCCACCGGCACGTGAGTTAGGGACCACCGCGCGACCTTATCGACGGCCCGAGGAATCCTTCGGCGCGCTCTCACCCGACCGGCCGACAGCACGCGGGCCCGCCGCCCGAACGGGGGAGCCCGGCCGTGCGGTCAGCGATGGACGCGGACGTAGTCGACGTCGAAGGTGATCGGGTCCGGGCCGCAGGGCGCCGGGTGGTGTTCGCCGGCGCTCAGCGACAGGTTCAGGATCAGATACGCCGACCAGTCGGGGCCGACGCCGGTGCCGTCGGAGAAGACGCACGCGCCGTTGACGTACCACTCGACGCATCGCTCGCCGTAGCGGGTGCCGATGGTCGCCCACCGGCCCGGGGCGACCGCGTGGTCGTCGGTGAAGTAGTTCACCGCGCAGTTGACGTGGTTGGACAGCTCCAGCAGGTGCGGGTTGTCCGGGTGGTACTCGAAGCTGTCGACCTCGTTCTGCCCGTCCTTCCAGGTCCACAGCGCCGGCCAGGCCCCCGTCCCGGAGGGCAGCCGGACGCGGGTCTCGACGAGGTCGCCGGTCCGCACCTGAAAGCCCTCGTCGGAGTACTCGGTGGTGAGCAGCCCGGTGCGCCAGGCCGGCCGACCGTTCTCCAGGGTGCGGCCGTCCGGGGTGGCGGTGAAGGTGGCCACGCCGTCCGAGACGGTCACACAGCCGGGGTCGAGCCAGTCGAGTTTGTTGTCGTCCGGGTTGTGATCGCAGTAGCGGAAGGCGCTGGTCCGGTCGCCGACCCATCGGGCTCCCCAGGCGATGGGTGCGTCGAACTCCTCCGCCCAGACCAGCGATCCGACAGGGGTCGGCGGCGGCGTGAATTTGTCCCCGCCGGTGATCATGTCGAGGAGGTCACTGAATTTCATATTCCCGATCATGCATGCGGTCCGGCCAAACCGGAAGCACCATAGGATGAATTGATTCGCGGACCAGCTGTCAATCCCTCCGAATGCCTCTGCGCATTGCATTCTTCACCCCTGCGACTTTCATGCGTATGGAGTAACACGTCGCTTTTGCAGTGCTGATGGACTGCTATGTTCTCCAACCGTCGGATCAGAGGTACTTTCAAGCGAGGTGAATCATGAAGAAGGCAGTTTTCACCACTGCGGCGTTGGCGATCGGTGCGGGTCTTGTGGGTGGTTCCGCCGTGGCGGCATCGGCCATCGGCGGCGGTTCGGGGCTCTCCACCAGCCCGCTCGGGCTCATGTCCCCGACCAAGGTGACCCCGGCCGTCGTGCCGGCGGCGGATGTCGTGACGGGGCTGGCCAGGGACGGAGGGATCGCCAAGGGCAGCGCGTTCGACAAGAAGAGCCCGGAGCAGCCGATGTCCGGCATCTACCTGGACGGCATGGACCCGGACGCGGCCAGGCAGCCCACTATTCCGGTGAAGAACCCGGCCGGCAGCGGCTCCGTGCAGGTCCGCCCGCTGAAGGCGCCGACCTCGGCCGGACTCGGCACCCTGCTCCCCAACAAGTGACCCCCCGGCACCCTTACGAGTCGGCCGTACCGGCGAAAGCCGGCCCCGGAATTCCGAGACTCTGATCCGGTTCTCGGCTGCCGGAAGACCGTCGGCAGGCCCGGACGCTGGATCCGGACCCGCAGTTCCAGCTCCGCTCACGGCGGGCCCACGAGCCCACCGGCACCCGTGAACCAACTGTCCGGCCCACCGGCTCTCCCCTCGCCTGTGGGCCGGACGCATGTCCGCGCCCGGGCCGCCCGGAATCCATTCGGCCGACCGGCCGGACATTTCCAAGGGCCTTCCCGAGGAATGAACGTAAAGCCGGATCCGCCGCACGGTACCTGGCGTTGCGCCATCCGATGGAATCTGCCCAGGTTTGAATGTTCGCACCGTGACTTATGCACGCATATAGGGGTTTCCTTTTCGTAAGCGTGCGCAACCGTGAATTCAGGAAGGAACCGAGTTGCCCAAGAAGTTCGCGGTCATCACGGCCCTCGCCCTCAGCACCGTCGTCAGCACCGCAGGCATCGCCTCCGCCGGTGGCTACGGCAACGGCGGCAACAGCACCAGCGGCACCACCACGACCGTCAAGGGCGGCGACGGCTTCTCGGCGTCCCCGGTCGTTGTGAAGGCCCCTCAGCAAGGCGTTCTCGTCGTCAACGGCACCCTCGTCGACGGTCGATGCCTCGCCCCGTGGTCCAACGGATCCGTCCTCGGCGGCGTAGCCGCGCCGAACTCGAAGTACGCCTCCTGCAACACGGGCAAGGTCGAGCAGGCGCGGAACGCCGCCTACGCGGGCGGCCTGTTCTTCTGACCCCTGCTCCGAGCTATTCGGATCAGGCGAATCACCCAAACGCCACCCGGAAAGGCGCAACTCATGCTTAAGAAGGTTACGGCCATCTCCGCCCTCGCGGCAGGCATCGCTCTCGCGGCCGGGGGCACCGCAACGGCCGACACCGACACCACCACCGTCAAGGGCGGTAGCGGCTTCTCGGCGTCCCCGGTCGTCGTGAACGCGCCGCAGCAGGGAATCGCGATCGTCAACGGCACCCTCGTCGACCTGCGCTGCGCCGTGCCGTGGTCCAACGGCGCCGTCCTCGCCGGCACCGTGGCCCCGAACTCGAAGTACGCCGCCTGCAACACGGCCGACGTCGAGCAGGGACGCAACGAGATCCACAGGGGCGGTCTGTTCTTCTGACCCCTGCTCCGAGCTATTCGGATCAGGCGAATCACTCAAACGCAGCCCGGAAAGGCTCAACTCATGCGTAACAAGGTTACGGCCATCTCCGCCATCGCCGCGGGCATCGTTCTCGCGACCGGTGGCTCCGCCGCGGCCGACACCGACACCACCACCGTCAAGGGCGGTAGCGGCTTCTCGGCGTCCCCGGTCGTCGTCAACGAACCGCAGCAGGGCATCGCCGTCGTCAACGGCGCCGTCCTCGACGCGCGTTGCCTCGCCCCGTGGTCCAACGGCGCCGTTCTCGGCGGCACCGTGGCCCCGAACTCGAAGTACGCCTCCTGCAACACCGCCAAGATCGAGCAGGGGCGGGGCTCGCTGCACTTCGGCGGCCTCTTCTTCTGAGCAGTGCTTCGCCCGATGGCGGTCCGCCGGAATCCCGGTGGACCGCCATCGGCGTTTCGCCCACCACGTGTCCGGGCAAAGCCGTGGGCCCTGTCCGCATCGGAGATGCGGACAGGGCCCACAGTCATTTCGAGAGGCGCCGGCAAGGAGGAAAGAGCGCCCATTCACAGGGACCAACGCCGCCACCCCGCCTGCGGTCACCCTGAGTCGTCCATTCGGCCCAATGCGGCCGTCGAAAATCACACTCCGTCACATCCTCATGGCCGGACATGCCGAAGGGCCGGCTCCGAGGGTTCGGAGCCGGCCCCGGGCATCGAGCCGACGGGCGGTGAACTCACCTGTTGAGCGGAAGTCCGCCGAGCAGCTGGCCGTCGACGGGGTTGGGCAGCGTGCCACCGAAGACGGGGGTCTTCACCACGCCCGACTCCTTCACACCCGTCTTCACCTTGTCCGCCGTGCGCTTCACGTTGTTGCCCACGTAGCCGGTCGGCACCTTGGCGGCGGTGGGGAGACTACGGGCGACCGTCTTACCGTTGTCGACGAGGCCGTGCCCCGACATGTCCACCGCGGATGCGGGAACAGCGGCGCCGGCAATGGCAAGGGAGCCGGCGACAACGGCAGCAGCCTTCAGGTTATTCATCGTGTTCCTTTCCAGGTAAATCCGGTCCTCGTTCTCCCGGGCTAACGAGAGGGGCACCGCTCGGAAACCCCGCGGCCTCAAGTTCCTGGAACTCATACGAAAAGACCCGTTGCACCGACAACGGCCGGCACAACGGGTCGGGTCCCGCTGTCAGGCGTGGGGCAGGCCGCTGTCCTTCAGGGTGGCGGCGGAGACGTCCACCAGGGCCTTGAGCACATTGTCGGCAGAGGTGTCCACCTCCTCGGACAGGCCGGAGGTGAGCGCGCCCAGCAGGGCGTCGAGGGCCTTGCCGAGGGCGCCGAGGGCATCCTCGGCGGGTTTCCTCGACGGGGTGGCCGCCGGTGTGGTCGCAGCGGCCTCGATGTCCGCCTCGGCCTCGGCGAGCGCCTCCTTCCTGATCTCCTCGGCCTCCTTCATGGCCGCGTCGAGCTCCTTCTCGGCCTCGGCGAGGGCGTCCTTCCTGGCCTGTTCTGCCTCCTTCCGGGCCTGCTCGGCCTCCTTTCTGGCCTCGGCGACGGCTTCCTTCGCGGCGTCGGCGAGCTCCTTCGCCTCGGCAGCCGTGAGCGGGTCGTCGTCCGACTTGAGGGCGCCGTCCAACAGGCGTGTCACCGGAGTCAGCACCGTGCCGAGGCCGGCCAGCACGTGCGCCTGGTCCTGGAGCGCGGTGCGCGCCGGGACGGGGACCTCGGACACGGGGCGGGGGTCGGCGCGGCCGGAGTCGGGCGGGGCCGCGAGCGCGGGGGCGGCCATGCCCAGGAAGAGGGCCGCGCACAGGGCCGTAGTGGCGAGGTGTCGGGTGTTCGGTGAGGGCATTCAGTTCCCCTAGTACGAGTTTCGGATCGTGCGATCACCGTTAAACCGGCACGGCGTGCCCGCAACCGGTGATCTCTGCGTAAAAACACACCGGACGGCGACTCCGAACGGGTGGTCCCACGCGGGAAACAACTCGGAAAACGCTGCCGCTCCAACACTGTTGACCGGATAGAAGATAAATATGGATAAGTGGCTGGTACTGCTTATCTGCTGAACCCACGAAGCCGGTTGAAGCGCAGACCCTCTCGAACAGGCGCGGGATCTTATATCGGGAACGCGAGCCACACATCGTGTTACTGGTTCGGACTCATTTCTTCGGAAGGGCAGCTTCGGTCATGCGCATCGCGCCGCACATCCTGCATGTCGCCCAGCCCGTCGAGGGGGGTGTCGCACGGGTCGTGACGGACCTGGCCGCGGCGCAACTCGCCGCGGGGCTGCGGGTGACCGTGGCCTGTCCGAGAGGCGGCACGCTGGCGTACGACGTACGCGCGCTGGGCTGCCGGGTCCTGCGCTGGGACGCGACCCGCTCACCGGGGCACCGGCTCCCGGGCGAGGTACGGCGGTTGGCGCGGCTGGTGCACGATGCGCGGCCGGACCTGGTGCACGCGCACAGCGCGAAGGCCGGACTCGCGGCCCGGCTCGCGGTGCGCGGCGCCCTGCCCACCGTCTTCCAGCCGCACGCCTGGTCGTTCGAGGCCGCCGACGGAGCCGTCACGCGGCTGGCGCTGGCCTGGGAGCGGTTCGGCGCGCGCTGGGCGGCGCGGGTGCTGTGCGTGAGCGAGGCCGAGCGGCGTACCGGCTACCGGGCCGGCATCACCGCCCGGTGGCGGGTGGTCCCCAACGGTGTCGACACCGACCGGTTCCGGCCGGAGGGGGACAGCGCGCGGTCCGGGGCGGGTCCGCTCGTGGTGTGCGTGGGCCGGCTGTGCCGCCAGAAGGGGCAGGACGTGCTCCTGCGGGCCTGGCCCGAGGTGGTACGGCAGGTGGCCGGGGCCCGGCTGGTGCTGGTCGGTGACGGCCCGGACGCGGCGCGGCTGCGCGCGGAAGCGCCGGCGTCGGTGGAGTTCGCCGGCGGGACGCCGGACACCGCCGCCTGGTACCGGGCCGCCGATGTCGTGGTCCTGCCGTCGCGCTGGGAGGGCATGGCGCTCGCCCCGCTGGAGGCCATGGCGTGTGCCCGGCCGGTCGTCGTCACAGACGTGGACGGGGCGGCCGAGAGCCTTCCGCCCGCCCATCGGCCGGACTGCCTGGTGCCGTCGGAGGACCCCGGGGCGCTGGCGCGGGCGCTCACGGCGCTGCTGTGCGACGAGCCGCTGCGCTCGGCGCTGGGCGCGCGGGGCCGCTCGCATGTGCTCCACGCCCACGATCTGCGGCGGGCCACGGACGCAGTGACCGACGTGTACCGCGAGCTGCTCGGCGTCTCCTCCGCGCAAGCCGCCGGATCCAACGAGGGCAGGAAGTGCATCCCCACATGACCGCGGAAAGTACCGTTGCCTCGCCGGCGGGGCCGCAGCGGGCGGCCCAGGGCGCCGTCTCCGTCCTCGCCCCGCGCGGCCAGGCCGCCGGACGCCGGGGGACCGCCGGGCGGGGACCTCGCCGTCCGCAATGGACCTCCCGCGCAACCCGGGCCTCCCGGACGTCGCTGTGGCTCGTCGACGGCGCCGCGGCCCTGCTGGGCGCCCTGGTCCTGCCCGCGCCGCACCGGTACCCGCTGGTCGTCGCCCTGCTGATGCTCGGTGTGCTGTGGCTGAACCGGCGCGCCTCCCTCTACGACACCTCCGCGGCGACCGGCGTGCTCGACGAACTGCCCGCCGTCTGCGGCCGGATCGCCGTCGGCTGGGCCGTCGTCGTGGCGCTCTCCCCGCTGCGGTCGGAGACGCCGGCCCTGCCGGCCGCCGTGGTCGCCGCGCACTGCGCGGCGGCCTGCGCCGGCCGCACGGCGGTGCACGGGCTGCGGCGCCGGGCGCTGCGCCGCCGGCCCTGTCCGGCCCTGGTGGTCGGCCCCCTCGCGGCGGCCCGCCGGGTGTCGGCGGCGCTGCTGCGCCAACCCGACTGCGGGGTACGGCCGGTGGGGCTCGTCGCCGACGACCCGGAGGTCCTCGGCGAAGCCGACGACGAGCTCGGGCTGCCGGTACTCACCACCGCGCCGGCGGCGCGCCGCGCGCTCATCCAGAACGGTGTGGGCACGGTCCTCGTGGTGGGGGCCGCCACCCGGGTGGAGAAGGCCGCGGTGCTGCGGGCGCTGGCCGCGCACGGCTGCGCGCTGTGGGAGCTGGACGCGGATCCGCCGTCGTACGGCTTGGCCGGGCACCGCCCGGAGTCGGGGCATCTGGCCGGGTTCTCGCGCCGGTTGCTGCGGCCGGAGGGCGGGCGGCGCCGCGGCAGCGCGGGCAAGCGGGCGCTCGACGTGGTGCTCTCCGGGGCGCTGCTGGTGCTGGCCGCGCCGGTGCTGCTGGTGTGCGCGCTCGTGCTGCGGGTCACGGACGGGCCGGGCGTGGTGTTCCGGCAGGAGCGGGTCGGCAAGGACGGGCGGCCGTTCACGATGCTGAAGCTGCGCACCCACCGGCCCGCCAGCGCGCACGAGGCGGCGACCCGCTGGAGCGTGGCGAACGAGCAGGACATGAGCCGCTTCTGCCACTTCCTGCGCCGCACCTCGCTGGACGAGCTGCTCCAGCTGTGGAACGTCTTCCGCGGCGACATGAGCCTGGTCGGGCCCCGGCCCGAACGGCCCTATTTCGTCGCCGAGTTCAGCCAGACCCACCCCGGCTATCCGGCCCGCCACCGGATGCGGACCGGGATCACCGGGCTCGCCCAGATCCAGGGGCTGCGCGGCGACACCTCGATCGAGGACCGGTGCCGCTACGACAACGCCTACATCGACAACTGGTCGCTGTGGCAGGACGTCTGCATCCTGCTGCGCACGGCGGCCCAGTTCGTCCGGCCGACGGGGAGCTGAGCGCCGGTGAGCACTGATACGGCAGCCCCTCCCCGGCCGGCGCTCAGGATGTCGCCGTCGGCGCGGCGCCGGGTCCGCTCCGTGCGGCCCGTCCTGTCCGTGCTGCCGGTCGTCGCGGTCGTCGTCCTGCTGGGGCTGCCGGTCGTGCCGGACAGTTCCGCGAATCCCGCCGACGCCGCCTCGGCGCTCGTCGTGCTGTGGGCGCTCGTCGACACCGTGCTGCGGGCGCGGCGACCGCTGACGCGGACCGCGGCGGTGGTGTTCGGGCTGCCCGTGGTGGGCATCGCGGTCGCCGCGGCGGGTGCGGTGACCGCCTCCGACGCGATCACCGGACTGGCCCGCTATCTCCAGGTGTTCGTGCTCCTCCCGGTCGCGGTGATGCTGCTGGTGCGCGACCGGCGAGGGGCGCGGCTGCTGCTCTGGTCCCTGGTCGGCCTCGCGCTGTGGCAGGGCGCGATCGGCGTGAAGCAGTACCTCACCGGGACCGGAGCCTCGTATCAAGGGGCCTTCATCCGGGCCGTGGGCACCTTCGGGCCGTCCGACGTGATGGGCATGGCGATCGTCGTCGCCCTCGGGGCGGTGGCCGCGACCGGGCTCGCGCTCGGGGCGCCGCAGCGACGGCAGCGGATCCTGGCGACCGGATGCGCGCTGGCCCTGCTGGTGCCGCTCGCGCTGTCCTTCAGCCGGGGCGCCTGGATCGCGACGGCCCTGGCCTGCGGGGCGCAGCTGCTGACGGCGGGAGTGCGGCGGGCGGCGAAGGTGTTCGCGGCGGCCATCGCGGCCTCGGTGGTGCTGGTCGGCGGGCTCGGCGTGGGCGCGAGCGCCTTGCAGGAGCGGCTGACCAGCATCACGCAGGTCACCGACGCGCCGGACCAGTCGGTCGTCGACCGCTACACCATGTGGGCCGCGGCTGCCGGCATGTGGCGCGAGCACCCGGTGACCGGCGTGGGCCTGAAGGCGTTTCCGGCGTACCGGGACGGCCATGCCTCGCTCGCGCTGTCGTCGGGCAGCGACACGGAGGGAGCGGGCCAGGCCTACCGGCGCCAGCCCTTGCTCTCCCCGCACAACATGTATCTGCTGCTGCTGAGCGAGCAGGGCATGGTGGGCCTGGTCACGGTCGCGGGCAGCTGGCTGGCGCTGCTGGTGTGCGCGGTGCTCCGGCTGCGGCGCAGTAGCGGGCTCGCCCGGGAGTGCGCGGTGCCGATCTGCGGGCTGCTGCTGTGGCAGCTCGTCAACTTCCTGTACGCCGACATCGGCGGACCCTCCACGGTCCTGACGGCCATCTGCTTCGGCATGGCCGCGTGGTGGGGGCTGGGGCACAACGAACCGAGCGCCCCGGTGACGGCCCCGGCCACGGAATCGGGCGCACGATGAGTCCCGGCCCGGCGACGCCCGGGGACGCCCTCGCCGCGACCGCCGGCTTCCGGGCCGACGGCGCCGACGCCACGCCCCCGGCCGACGTGAGCACCCCGCACCCGACGGGCACGAGAGCCCGGGTGGGCAGGCCGCGCCCCGACCATGCGACCGACCCAAAAGCCCCCCACCCGACCGGCGAACACCCCGCTCGCCCACCCGCCCCCCACACCCGACCCCACTCCTCGACCTCCCGCCGCCCCAGCGCTCCCACCCGCCGCTTTCTCGCTCGGGCGACCCTGTTGTCCGCCGCGCTGTCGATGGCCGGGGCGGTGCTCGGGCTCGGGCGGGATCAGGTGCTGGCGCATCTCTTCGGTGCGGGTGCGCAGAGCGACGCGTTCCTGGTGGCCTGGACGGTGCCGGAGATGGCGTCCACGCTGCTGATCGAGGACGGCATGGCGTTCGTGCTGGTGCCGGCGTTCAGCCTGGCGCTGGCCCGCCGGGCGGCGCACGGACCCGGCTCCCCCGACCCCGTGCGGGCCCTGGTCGCCGCCTCGCTGCCGCGGCTGTGCCTGGCCCTCGCCGGTGCGGCGGCCCTGCTCGCGGCCGGGGCGCCGCTGCTGGTCTCCCTCCTCGCGCCGGGCCTGTCCGACCCGTCCCTGGCCGTGTCCTGCACCCGGCTCACCGCGACCTGCGTGCTGAGCTTCGGGCTGGCCGGCTACTGCAGCGCGGCGCTTCGGGCCCACCGCAGCTATCTCGCCCCCGGCGCCATCTACATCGCGTACAACATCGCGATCATCACCACGATGTTCGCCCTCGGCGCGCGCTGGGGCGTACGGGCCGCCGCTCTCGGTGTCGCGCTCGGCGGATGCCTCATGGCCGCCGTACAGGCGCCGTCGCTGTGGCGGCGCATCGCCCGGCGGCCCGAGCCTGCGGCGCCGGCGCCGGCGTCCCCGTACGAGGGGGACGGTGGCCGGACGGTCGCGCTCGGGCTGGTCTGCGCGGTGCTGCTGTTCGCCCTGTGCCGGCAGTCGCAGGTCCTCATCGAGCGGTTCCTCGCCGCCGGGCTGCCCGCCGGGGCGATCTCGCACCTCAACTACGCCCAGAAGGTCGCCCAGTTGCCGATGTCACTGTCGATGATGGTGTGCGTCGTCACCTTCCCGGTGGTGGCGCGGGCCATCGCCGAGGGCGACACACGGCGGGCCGGTGAGCGGGTCGAGCGGGACCTGGCGCTGATGGCCTGCCTCGTCCTGCTCGGCGCCGCGGTGGTCGTCGCCGGAGCCCCGCAGATCGTCCAACTGCTGTTCCAGCGCGGCGCGTTCACCGCGCAGGACACCGCCGCCACCGCCGCCGTCATGCGGGTGTACGCGCTCGGCCTGCTGGGTCAGACGCTGGTGGGGGCGCTCGTGCGGTCGTACTTCTCGACGGGCCGCACCACCTGGTTCCCGCTGGCCTCGATGGGCGCGGGCGCGCTCGCGACCGCCGGGATCGGCCTGTGGGCCGTGGACCCCTGGGGCGCGCGCGGCATCGCCGCGGCCAACGCGGCCGGCATCACCCTCACCGCGCTGCTCCTGCTGCTGGGGCTCGGGCCGCGCGCCGTGCCCGTGCGCGTTCGCCTCGTCGTCGCCGAACTGTCCCGGCCGGTGCGCGCGGCCGTCTGCGCCACCGTGGCCGGGCTGGTGTGCGCGCGGCAGTTCGACTCGCCCGCGGCCTGCGTCGCCGCCTGCTGTCTGTCCGTGACCGCCGTCTTCGTCCTGCTGGCCTGGGTCCTCGACGCGGCCGGCGCCCGCTCCCTCCTGCTTCCCGTCGCGCATTCCGTCCGTAGCTCCGTCACACGAAAGCTTCGCCATGGTCGCTGACATCACGGCCGCGCCACCCGCGGCCGAACCCCTTCCCGCCCCGGTCCCGCAGGGACGCCCGAAGCGGCCGCCCGCCGCCTGGGTGGCCATGTACCACTCCGTCTCGAACTGCCCGGACGACCCGTACGACATCACCGTCACCCCCGGGCGCCTGGAGCGGCAGTTCGCCTGGCTGGCCGCGCGCGGACTGCGCGGCGTGAGCGTCCGCGAGCTGCTCGCGGCGCGCGCCCACGGTCAGGAGCGCGGCCTGGTGGGCCTCACCTTCGACGACGGGTACACCGACTTCGTCACCACCGCCCTGCCCGTGCTGCACCGCTGGGGCTTCACGGCGACCGTGTTCGTGCTGGCGGGGCTGCTCGACGGCGAGAACGCCTGGGAGCTGATCGGCCCGCGCAAGGCCCTGCTCGACGCGGACGGCATCCGCTTCGCCGCCGACGCGGGCATGGAGATCGCCTCGCACGGGCTGCACCACATCGATCTGACCGCGGCCCACGACGAGGAGCTGGACGCCGAGGTCACCGAGAGCAGGCACCAGCTCGCCCGGATCACCGGCGACGACGTCGAGGGCTTCTGCTACCCGTACGGCCATCTCGACGACCGGGCCGTCGACGCCGTACGCCGCGCCGGCTACCGCTACGCCTGCGCGATCAAGCCCGGCCCGGCCGGCTCCGGCGACCTCGCGCTGCCCCGCATCCACATCGGCGAGGCGGACACCTCGATGCGGCTGGAGCTGAAGCGGCGCCTGGCCCGGGTCTGCGGACGCGCACTGGAGGCCGTGTGAAGGCCCTGCACGTCATCACCGGCCTCGGCGTCGGCGGCGCCGAACAGCAGCTGCGCCTGCTCCTGCGTCACCTGCCCGCGCAGTGCGACGTGGTGACCCTCACCAACCCCGGCCCGGTCGCCGCGGGGCTGACCGCCGACGGTGTGCACGTCACCCATCTCGGCATGAGCGGCAACCGCGACCTGGCTGCCCTCCCCCGCCTCACCCGGCTGATCCGCGACGGCGGCTACGACCTGGTGCACACGCACCTGTACCGGGCCTGTCTCTACGGCCGGATCGCGGCGCGGCTCGCGGGAGTTCGCACCGTCGTGGCCACCGAGCACTCCATCGGCGCCACCGGGGTGGAGGGCCGGGCGCACAACGTGGGCGTACGCGGGCTGTATCTGGCCGGCGAGCGGCTCGGCCAGGCCACGGTGGCCGTCTCACCGACGGTGGCCGAACAGCTGCGGCACTGGGGCGTGCCCGGGCAGCGCATCCGCGTCATCCCGAACGGCATCGACGCGCCCCGCTTCCGCTACGACGCGGCGCGCCGCGAGGAGGCCCGGGCGTTCCTCGGGCTGCCCGAGGGCGCGTACGTCGTCGGCGGGGTGGGGCGCCTGACGCCGGGCAAGCGCTTCGACCTGCTGCTGCGGGCGCTGGCCCTGCTGCCCGGCGACGTATGGCTGTTGCTGGTCGGCGGCGGGCCCGAAGGGGATGTGCTGCGGCAGACCGCGCGGGACCTGGGGGTCTCGAACCGGGTGCTGCTGACCGGCGAGCGGCCGTGTCTGCCGGACCCCACCGACGAGGCGCCCGACCTGATCGCCCTGCTGTCCGCGATGGACGTGCTCGCCTCGCCGTCGCCGGAGGAGTCCTTCGGGCTGGCCGTGGTGGAGGCGCTGGCGGCCGGGCTGCCCGTGCTGTACGCGAGCTGCCCCGCCGTCGAGGACCTGACGCCGGGCGCGGCGCCCGGTGCCCGGCGGGTCACGGGCGGCGCCGGGGCGTACGCGCGCGAGGTGCTGCGGCTGCGGGCGGCGGGACCGGGCGAGCGCAGCGCCCCGGACGCCGTACGCCGCTACGACATCGCGGCCACCGCACGGCAGCTGATGGATCTGTACACGGCCGCTCTGTCCGGTTCGAACCTGGAAGTGAGTTCCTCATGACAGACAACCCCGCTGGGCGTGACCCGCTGTTCGACCGTGCGCGCATGCGGCGGCTGCCCTTGTGGTGGTGGCTGCCGGCCGGTGCGCTGATCGGTGCCGTGGCCGGTGGCGCCTACGGCCAGCTGAGGCCGCCGCAGTTCACGGCGACGAGTTCCGTCGTCGCCGTGCCCAACGGCCGGACCGACGCCGACTGCACCGACGCGCTCGGCTTCGCGCAGGCGTACGGCCGGGTGGCCAAGCAGCTCGCGGTGCTCGGCGACGCGCAGGTGTGGGCGGGTGTGCCGGTCTCGACGCTGCGCGAGAGCGTGGACGTCGCGACGTCGCCGGACGCGCCGATGGTCGCGGTCTCGGCGACCTCGCCGGACCCGGGTGAGGCGGTGGACATCGCCAACGCCGTGTCCCGGGCGCTGCTCACCCAGGCCGACCACACCAAGGACGACACCGGCATCAAGCTGGAGCGCCTGTCGCGGGCCGCGCGGCCCACCGAGCCGTCGTCCGCGTCCCCGGCGCTGACCGGCCTCGTGGGCGCGAGCGCCGGGGGTCTGCTGGGCGGCCTCGGGCTGCTGGCCCGGCCGCGGCGGACCGAGGACGACGACGACACGGGCCGGGCATCGGTACCCGGCCCGGCCAATGCCGCCGACGCCCACGGGACGCGTGGATGACCGGGTCGGGCAGCGCGCTGTCGGTGGAGGTGTGCACCGACGGGCATACCTTCGCCGCTCTGGCCGAGGACTGGGAGCGCCTGTACCGGGCGTGCCCGTCGGCGACGCCGTTCCAGAGCCACGCCTGGCTGCACTCGTGGTGGCTGTCGTACGGCAGAGCGGGCGCGCTGCGGCTCGTCCTGGTGCGCCGGGGCGGTGAACTGGTGGCCGCGGCACCGCTGATGCGGGTGCGCCGGCCGTTGCCGGCGCTGGTGCCGATCGGCGGCGCCATCACCGACTTCTGCGATGTGCTCCTCGACGAGGAGGTGGGCGTTCCCGGTGCCGCGGCGCTGGCGGACGGCCTGGCCGGGCTCGCCCGTACCGCTCTCGTCGACTTCGGCGAGGTGCGGCCGGGCGGCGCGATGGAGCGGGTCTACCTCTGCTGGCGCGGCCCGCGGCACCGCACCAGCGACTCGGTGTGCCTGGACCTGCCGGCCGTTCCGATGGGCGAGCTGGTGGGGCGGCTGCCGGTGGGGCGCGCCCGGCGGATCCGCAGCAAGGTGAACCAGCTCGGCCGGCTCGGCCTGGAGTGGCGCGTCGTACCCCACGACGAGACCGAGGCCGCGGTGCGCCGACTCCTCGAACTGCACCGGCTGCAGTGGGAGGGCAGACGGGTCTCGGCGGAGCATCTGCGGCCACGGTTCCTGGAGCACCTGGTCCGGGCGGCGGTCCCGCTGGCCCGGACCGGGAAGGCCGCGACGACGGAGTTCGTGCTCGAAGGCTCGGTGGTGGCGGTCAACATCACGCTGCTGTCGGGGCAGTTGGCGGGCATGTACATGTACGGCTTCCACCCGCAACTGCGGGACCGGAAGGTGGACGTGGCGACGATGCTGCTGCACGCGGCCAGCGGGCACCTCGAGTCCGCCGAGCACCCGTTCCCCCGCCAGGTGCGGACGCTGAGCATGCTGCGCGGCGACGAACCGTACAAGTACCGCTGGTGCCCTCGGACGGCCGTCAACCAGCGCTTCCTGCTGGCCCGGCGCCGCACCCTCCCGCTGCTGGCGGCCGCCGTCGCCGAGGACGCCGCCCGGCGCCGGGCCAAGAAGCTCCTGCGCGCCCCCTCCGGCTCCGCTAGCGCCGATGGCGCTCCCCCCACTGCAGACACACGGTGAGCTTGCCGCCGGCCCGGTGCTTCAGCCACTCGTCCAGGTCGACCGGCGTGCACCGCGGCAGCTTGGAGGGTCGGGCCGTGGGCGTCGACGCCGGTTTCGGGTCCGGCTCGGCGGCGGCCTGGGGCGAGGTCGGCGCGTCGACCGCGGGCCCGGGTTTCGGGTGCGGCAGGACGGGAGTGGAGGACAGCAGCACGCGGTACAGGGCGGAGGCGCGGGGGTTGTCGGAGCACAGCCACACGCCGTGCGGGCAGTAGTCGGTGATGGTGTTGTACAGCGGCTTGTGCTCGTCCATCCAGGCCAGCATGCGCAGCATGTACGTGATGTTGTCGCCGTTGCGGAACAGGCCCCACTCGGGATACGAGATCGGCTTGCCGTGCTTGCGTGCGAAGTCCACGTGGTGCCGCAGGCCGTAGGGCTCGGCGACCTGGTCGTCGAAGCCGAGTCCCTGCGGCTGGTCGTAGGCGTCCATGCCGATGATGTCGACGACGTCGTCGCCGGGGTAGCACTCGGGCCAGGGGATCGCGTCCATGCCCCGGCTCGGGGCGAAGTCGAACTTGAACCGCTGCCCGTCGACCGAGCGCATCACGTCGACGACGCGCCGCCAGTACCGCTTCCAGCTGTCCGGGTCGGGGCCGCAGCGGTGGGTGTAGGTGATGCCGTTCATCTCCCAGCCGAGCACGATGACCGTGTCCGGCACACCCAGGTCGACCAGCCGCTCGGCGAGCACCTCGAAGTGCTTGTCGAACGCGCCGGCCGCGGCGCGCCGCAGCAGCTTGCGGACGGAGGCGTCGGGGAGGTTCGCCTCGTTGCGTTCCATCATCGGCACGTTGAGCACGAGCATCCGGTCGGACTTGGCGCGCCGCCACTTGGCCCAGCTGTCGAGGAAGCCGTGCGCGCCCTCGATGTTGTGCCACAGGTCCCCCGGCAGATACGTGTGCCCCACGCGCGGCTCCTGGCCGCCGAGCCAGCGGGCGAGCTCCTGCATGCGCTTCACCCCGGTGGGGCCGTAGTGCAGGTACGCGCCGAACGCGGGGCTGCGCGCGGGCACGCCCTGCGGGGAGTGCGCGCCGCCCGAGGGTGGCGGGGACGGGGCGGGGGCCGACGTCGCGAATGCCGTGCCGGGGGCGAGGGCCGCCGCGGCGACCACCGCGACGGTGAGGAACGCCGGCCCTCTGAGGGCGGACCGGCGACGGTCAGGGGCCATGCGTCCTCCTTGGTGCGCTGCTCGGTGCGCTCCTCTCACGTAGTGATACGTAGTCATATCCGCGTCGGCCGCACCATTGGAGTGCGGCCGAACGGGCACGCGGCGGGTGCGGCCGAACGGGCCGTCAGCTGCCGTACAGCGTCTCGATCTCGTCCGCGTACGCCTTCGTCACCGCGTGCCGTTTGACCTTCAGGGACGGGGTGAGCATCCCGTTGTCCTCGCTGAACTCGCCCTCGACCAGGACGAAGGCGCGGATCGACTCGGCCCGGGAGACGGCCTCGTTGGTGTAGTCGACGGCCCTTTGGACGTCCGCGCGCATCCGGGGGTCCTGGATCACTTCGGACAGCGGGGTGTCGGCGGGCATCCTGCGCACCGCGAGCCAGTGGGTGACGGCGTCCGGGTCGAGGGTGATGAGGGCGCCGATGAAGGGTCGGTTGTCGCCGACGACGAGGCACTGGCCGATCGGCGAGCGGCTGCGCAGGCGGTCCTCCAGGACGGCCGGGGAGACGTTCTTGCCGCCGGAGGTGACGAGGATGTCCTTCTTGCGGCCGGTGATGGTGAGGTAGCCGTCCTCGTCGAGGGCGCCGAGGTCGCCGGTGGCGAACCAGTCGCCCTGGAGGACGGCGTCGGTGGCGGCGGGGTTGTTCCAGTACGAGCCGAAGACGATGCCGCCCTTGATGAGGACCTCGCCGTCGTCGGCGATACGGACGGCGGTACCGGGGACGGGCCGGCCGACGGTGCCCGGGCGGGGGCTCAGGGGCGGGACGATGGTGGCGGCGGCCGTCGTCTCGGTCAGGCCGTAGCCCTCGTAGACGAGGATGCCGGCGGCGTAGAAGAACAGGTTGAGGTTGCGGTCCAGCGGGGAGCCGCCGCTGATGGCGTAGCTCATGCGGCCGCCGAGTTCCTTGCGGACGCGGCGGTAGACCAGCAGGTCGTACAGCGCCCAGGCGGCGTAGAGGCCGGGGCCGGGGCCCTTGCCGCTGCCGAGGAACTTGTGCAGGTAGGCCTCGCCGAAGCGGACGGCGACGCGGTCGGCGCGGTCGAAGGAGGCGGCGCGGCCCATCTTCTCGGCGGTCGCGCGGCCGGTGTCGTGGATCTTCTCGAAGAGGTACGGGACGCCGACGAGGAAGGTGGGGCGGAACTCCCTGAGCGCCGGGCGGAGTTCGTCCGGCTTGATGCTCGGGCAGTGGCCGATCTCGATACGGGCCATCAGGCACGCGATCTGGAGGCTGCGGCCGAGGATGTGGGCGAGCGGGAGGAAGAGGAGGGTCGAGGCGGTCTGGCGGGTGACCTCCTTGAAGATCGGGTGCAGCAGCTCGACCGTGTTGGCGGCCTCGGCGTGCAGGTTGGCGTGGGTGAGGACGCAGCCCTTCGGTTTGCCGGTGGTGCCGGAGGTGTAGCAGAGGGTCGCGATGGTGTCGGGGGTGAGGGCCGCACGGCGCTTGGTGACCTCGTCGTCGGGGAGGTGCCGGCCGAGGGTGGTGAGGGTGCCGAGGGCGTCGTCAGTCTCCAACTGCCAGATGTGCGGCGCCTGTTCGTGTCCGGCCGTACCAGTCATGACCGTCTCGGTGTTCTCCTTCGTCTCCGTGACGACGTGACGGGCGCCCGAGTCGCGGACGATCCACTCGACCTGGTCGGCGGAGGACGTGGCGTAGATGGGGACGGTCTGGCCGCCGGCGGCCCAGATGGCGAAGTCCAGGACCGTCCACTCGTAGCGGGTGCGGGACATCACGGCGACGCGCCCGCCGGGTTCGAGCCCGGCGGCGATCAACCCCTTGGCGACGGCGGTGACTTCGCGGGCGAAGGCGGTGGCGGTCACCGGCTGCCAGGCGCCCTGCTGCTGGCGGCGTAGGACGACCGCGGTGGGGTCCTCGGCGGCGTTGGTGAAGGGGAGGTCGGCGATGCTTCCGGTGGTGGGCGTCGAGGCGAGGGGTGGGGTGCGGGCCTCGCGGACCACACCGTCGTCGTCCTTGGTGATCTCGACTCTGGTGCGATCCATCAGGTCGGTCCGCTGCTTCGCCCGCTTCAGATCCTTGCGTACGCCCATGTCGGCTCCCGGTGCCAGTCGGACTTACTGAAGGGTCAACTTACTCACGCGTAAGGGAAGGTCAATGGGTCGGGACGCGGTGAGGATGTGCGCGTCTGTACGTTGCTGTACGACCGCCCCCCCCCACGGAAGGAACCCCGTGCACTCCCGACGTCTCCGGTCCGCCCTGGTCGCTGTCTGCGCAGCCGCGGCCGTATCCCTCACGGGCGCCGCACCGGCCGCCGCCCACACCTCGACTCCCCTACCGGCGGCCTCCGTTGCGCCTGTCACCGCCGGACTCACCGCGCTGACCGACCTGTTCGCGGAGCGGCTGCTGGTCGCCGACAAGGTGGCCGCCGCCAAGTACGGCACCGACAAGCCGATCGACGACCCGGTGCGCGAGCAGCAGATCCTGGACGACGTCGCCGCGCGGGCGACCGGGCTCGGGCTGGACCCGGAGGCCGTACGGGCCGTGTTCCGGGACCAGATCGAGGCGAACAAGGTGGTGCAGCGCGGCCTGTACGCACGCTGGGACGCGCACCCCGAGGAGCGGCCCACCGAGCGTCCTGACCTGGTCAAGGAGGTACGCCCGCTCCTCGACCGCATCACCACCGAGCTGCTGACCACCCTGAAGGACACGCAGCGGCTGCGGACGTCACCGTCGTGCGAGCCTCGGCTGTACGTCGCGGCTGCCTTGTCGGCGTACGGCCATCAGCTGGACGTCCTGCATCTGAAGGGGCTTCAGCGGGCGGTGCCGTCGGTGTGCGGGTGACTCGGTGGTGTCGTTGACGTGGTTCGGGTGTAGCGGGCGCGCATGGCGTCGCCGGCGGCGGGGCCGGCCGTGAACACGTAGGCCTGGCTGTCGTCGAGGCGGCGGCCGGTCTTGGCGTCAACGACCACGGGTTCGACCTCTTCACCGCTGCCGGTGTCGACCAGGATCATGCTGCGCCGTTCGGGGGTGAGACGGGAGTTGCCCCAAGCGGCGAGTGTGACGATCACCGGGCGCAGGGAGCGGCCCAGGTCGGTCAGGACGTACTCGTGGCGGACCGGGCTGGTCTGGTAGGGGCGGCGTTCCAGCAGGCCGTCGGCGACGAGGGTTTTCAGGCGTGCGGTGAGCATGCTGGTGGAGATGCCCAGGTTCTCCTGGAACTGGTCGAAGCGGGTGTAGCCGTCGAAGGCGTCGTGGAGGATCAGCAGCGTCCACCATTCGCCGACGTGCTGCACCGTCGTGGACAGCGGGCATTCGAGGTCTTCTGCCCTGATGCGGCTTGCCAAGGTTGACCACCTCCGAAGAGTTACTGCTAAAGTCGAAGTTACTAGCTTCTATTTTAGCAGTAACGACGGGTGCGGCGCTCACGCCTGCCCGCAGCCGGGAACGGAACTCGCCATGACCACCCCCGTCAGAGCAATCAGCGAATCCCTGAAGGGTCGGCGCGCCCTGGTCACCGGTGGCACGAAGGGGGTCGGCGCGGCCGTCGCCCGACGCCTGGCCCACGCCGGTGCCACCGTGCTGGTGACCGCCCGCAGCCGCCCCGACGACGTCGCGGCACCGGACATGATCACCGCGGACCTGGGCACCCCCGAGGGGGCCGCCACGGTCGTCGAGGAAGCCCTCCGCCGCCTGGGCGGAATCGACATCCTGGTCAACAACCTGGGCGGTTCTCAGGCGCCCTCGGGCGGATACGCGGTCCTCGAAGAGGACGACTGGGCCATGGAGCTCAACGTCAACCTCCTCGCCGCTGTCCGCCTGGACCGCGGCCTGCTGCGCGGCATGATCGAGGCCGGCCGGGGCGTCATCGTCCACGTCTCCTCGATCCAGCGCCGCATGCCGCTGTGGAACGGCACTCTCGCCTACGCCGCCGCCAAGGCAGCCCTGACCACCTACAGCAAGGGCCTGGCCAACGAGGTCGCCCCGCACGGCGTCCGCGTCAACACCGTCGCCCCCGGTTTCGTCCGCACCACCGCGGCTGACCAGCTCGTCGCCCGTATCGCCGAGAACGCCGGCATCGCCCACGAGGCGGCGCTGAAACAGCTCATGGACTCCCTCGGCGGCATCCCACTGGGCCGCCCCAACCACCCCGAGGAAGTCGCCGAACTCATCGCCTTCCTCGCCTCCGACCGCGCCCGCGCCATCGTCGGCGCCGAGCACGTCATCGACGGCGGCACCGTCCCCACCGTGTGAACCCCCGCCACCATCAGGAGACCGGCATGCGCACCAACCAGCCCCAGGACATCGCTCCCGACGCCCTGCCCCAGGTGATCACCCGCTATCTGGACGCCCACCGCGCCCATGACACCGCCACCGCACTCGGCGCCTTCCACTCGGACGCCACCGTGACCGACGAAGGCAAGACCCACCGGGGAGCCCCGGCGATCGAGACGTGGCTGACCCATGCCGCCGGCGAGTACACGTACACGATCGAACTCACCGGCGCGGAGAAGGTCGACACGGACCACTACGTCGCCACCCACCACCTGGAGGGCAACTTCCCGGGCGGGGTGGTGGACCTGCACTACCGCTTCACCCTCAGCGACGGCCTGATCGAGGACCTCGTCATCGAACCCTGACCGGCGTCCACGCAAGCCGCCCCGGGCGGGACCCACGGCACTCGCCGCTCAACGCCGCTCAGCCATCAACCCGCCCGCCCGGCCGATCGCCTCGGCCAACTGCGACACCTCCCCGTCCTCCGTCTCCCTCGCCAAGTCCTCGGCGTGTTCCTCCAGGTCGCGCAGGGACGGAGCGGCGGGGAGGGAGCTCCAGCGGTCGTCGCCCGAGCGCAGGGCGTCTGCGAAATAGGCCGCCGTGGCCGTGACCTGGAAGCGGGGGCTTGCGCTCCAGACCGAGTCCTGGAGGGAGCTCGTCTCCACGCGGCCCGACTCCTCGTGCGGGGCGCGGGAATCGGGGTCGAGCCAGCGGACGCTCGCCGTGGCGAGGTGGCCCTCGGTGCCGGGCTTGGTGTGGACGGCGTAGAGGGCGGTGACGGTGTGGCCGGGGCCGGTCTCGCCGCCGTCGACGCTGTCGTCACGGAAGTCCTCGTCGGCGACCTGACGGTTGTCGTAGCCGATGAGGCGGAAGTCGGAGACGGTCGCCGGGTCGAAGGCGATCTGGGCCTTGGCGTCGCGGGCGGTCAGGTCGATGTTGCGCGGGAGGTCCTCGCAGAAGACCTTGCGGGCGTCGTCCTCGGTGGAGACATAGGCCGTGTGGCCGTCGCCCTTGTCGGCGAGGCGTTCCATCAGGGCGTCGCCGTAGTCGCTGCCGACTCCCACGCCGAACAGGGTGATTCCGTGCTCGCGGCGCTGGGACGCGATGCGTTCGAGGATCGTGTCCGCGTCGGTGTCGCCCGTGTTGGCCAGGGCGTCGGAGACCAGGACCACGCGGTTCGTGGCGCCCTCCCTCATGCCTTCCACAGCCGTCTCGTAGCCCGTCTCCACTCCCGCGCCGAGGTTGGTGGAGTCCGTGGGTTCCAGGGTGGCTATCGCGTCGTGGACCTCGTCCCGGTTGCCGCCCAGGCGCGTCATCGGCAGGACCGTCTCCGCCTCGTCGCTGAAGGTGACGAGGGCGACCGAGTCGTCGTCGCGCAGCCGGTTGGTCATCACGCCGAGGGAGCTCTTCGCGAGGTCGAGGCGGCCCGGTTCGGCCATGGAGCCGGAGATGTCGATGACGAAGGTGAGGGCGGCGGGCGGGCGTTCACCGAGGTCGGAGGCGGGGCGGGTGGCCAGGCCGACCCTTACAAGGGACCAGTCCTCGCGGTCGGTGCGGGCGCCGTCCACGGTGACCGAGAAGCCGTTGCCGTCGGGGCGGACGTAGTCCTGGCGGAAGCTGTTGACGAACTCCTCGGGGCGGACCGTCGAGGGGTCGGGCAGGCGGCCCTCGGCGAGGGTGCGGCGGGCGTAGCCGTAGGACGCGGTGTCGACGTCCAGGGCGAAGGTGGAGAGGTAGTCGGGGGCGGGTGCGAACTCCCGCGATTCGGAGTCCGACTCGTCGCCGTTCTTCTGCTCGCCCGTGCCGCCCGTACCGCCCGTACTTCCGCCGCCGTTGGCGTAGCCGGGGGCCGGGCGGCCGCTGGGGTAGGTGCTGTTGTCTGCCGAGGAGTGGCCGCCGTCGCCCCCGCCACAGCCCGTGAGCAGCAAGCCGCCCGCCGTGGTGAGCGCGAGCAGCACTCCGCGCAGCCGTCGTATTCGGTACCGCTCCATCTTCCGTGCCCCCTTGGTCCGTTCACGTCGACTTTCTGTGACTGTGACGGGCCAGGGGGCCGGAACGTGCGCTACGGAGCGTTGCGGATGAGTCTCGAAGAGGCCACGGGGGACGGGTGTCGAGACCGGTGGGTGATCTTCCGGTGACCTACGACACCACGTCCTTGCGGGCAAAACCGCGGAAGGCCAGCGCGAACAGGACCAGGGCGTACGTTATGGAAATCGCCGTGCCCTGGATCATGCCGGACCACTCGGGAGTGGGCTGGACCGCGTCCGCCCACGCGAACTGCCAGTGCGCGGGCAGGAAGTGGCGCCAGTCGCCGAGCGCCGTCACCGCGTCGAGGACGTTGCCGACGATCGTCAGACCGACCGCGCCGCCGACCGCGCCGAGCGGGGCGTCCGTCTTGGTCGACAGCCAGAACGCCAGGCCCGCGGTGACCAGTTGGGACACGAAGACATACGCCACGACCACCAGCAGGCGCTGCGCCGCCGTCCCCGAGTCCAGCGAGCCGCCGGTGGGGATCTGCAGCGGGCCCCAGCCGTAGGCCGCCGTGCCCACGGCGAGTGCGACGAGCGGCAGCAGGACCATCGCGGCCAGGCTGAGCCCCAAGCCCACCACGAGCTTGGACCACAGCAGGCGGATCCGGGGCACGGGCGCCGCGAGCAGATAGCGCAGGGAGGACCAGCTGGCCTCCGACGCCACCGTGTCCCCGCAGAACAGTGCGACGGGGATCACCAGCAGGAAGCCCGCGGAGACGAACAGGTTCACGGCGGCGAAGTTCGCGCCGGACGCCGTGGCCGTGTCCATCAGGGTGATCCGGTTGCCGCCGGCGTCCGGCTCGCCGCCGATCGCGAACGCCGCGACCAGCACGAACGGCAGGACGGCGAGGATGCCGAACATGACCAGCGTGCGGCGCCGCTTGAGCTGGCGGACCAGCTCGACCCGCAGGGGCAGGGTGCGGCCCGCCCGGTAGCCGGAGGCGACCTCGGTGCGCTCGGTGAGCGTGCTCATGCGGAGCCTCCGATCAGGGTGAGGAAGGCGTCTTCCAGGCGGCGGTGCGGGCCCACCGACTGAACGGGGACTTCCAGCCGTACGAGTTCGGCGACCAGGCGCGTCGCGCTGCCGTCGGCGTCGAGGCGGACCAGGAGTCCGTCGTCGGTGCGCACGGCCGAGGCCACGCCCGGCAGGGCGGCGACCTTCTCGGCGACCGGCTCCTCCACGGCCGTGGCCGTGCCGACCAGCAGCGTGTCCCCGGAGCCGATGATCTCGGCGACCGGGCCCGCCTGCACGAGGCGGCCGCGGTCCATCACCACGAGGTGGGTGCAGGACTGCTCGACCTCCGCGAGCAGATGGCTGGAGACGATCACCGTGCGGCCGGCGGCCGCGTAGCGGATCATCACCTCGCGCATCTCGCGGATCTGGGGCGGGTCGAGACCGTTGGTCGGTTCGTCGAGGATCAGCAGGTCCGGCATGCCCAGCATCGCCTGCGCGATGGCCAGGCGCTGGCGCATGCCCTGGGAGTACGTGCGCACCGCGCGGGCCAGCGCGTCGCCGAGCCCGGCGATCTCCAGGGCCTCGTCGAGGTGGGCGTCCTCGGCGGGGCGGCCGGTGGCCTGCCAGTACAGCTCCAGGTTCTCCCGGCCCGACAGGTGCGGCAGGAAGCCCGCGCCCTCGACGAAGGCGCCGACCCGGGACAGGACGGGCGCTCCGGGCCGGATCGCGTGGCCGAAGACGCGGATCTCGCCGACGTCCGGCTTGATCAGGCCCATCAGCATGCGCAGGGTCGTCGTCTTGCCGGCGCCGTTCGGGCCGAGGAGTCCGAGGACCTGGCCCTTCTCGACGCGGAAGGACAGGTCCCGTACCGCGTACCGGTCCTGCGAGCCCGCGTACCGCTTGCTCAGGTCGGTGATCTGCAGCGGGACCTCG
This sequence comes from Streptomyces sp. NBC_01092, assembly GCF_045039535.1. Taxonomy (NCBI): domain Bacteria; kingdom Bacillati; phylum Actinomycetota; class Actinomycetes; order Kitasatosporales; family Streptomycetaceae; genus Streptomyces; species Streptomyces sp. NBC_01092. Next base: position 4,011,393 of record NZ_CP108659.1, read on the forward strand.
GCCAGCTCGGGGTCGGGCGCCGGGGTCGCGGTGCGGCGGCGGGCCGTCAGCAGCAGGGCCAGGGCGATGCCCGCACTCGTGAGCGGCAGCCACCACACCCAGGACGGCAGCGGGGCGGCGGCGGTGCTCACACCGGGCGCGGTCGGGACCGTCAGGTCGCCCTTCAGGGAGATCGTGTACGTCGCCGGCGCGACCGGCGAGGCGTAGCCGAGGTCCGTGGAGGAGACGACCAGGCGCAGCCGGTGGCCGCTCTCGATGTCGTGGTCGACGGCGGGGAGCGTGAGCGTGACGTCCTTGCCGGCCTTGGCGTCCTGGACGCGCAGGGGCGTGACCAGCTGGGACGGCAGCACCTGCTGGGTGCCGTCGGCGCCGACGTCGTAGACCTTGGCGAAGAGCACCGCGTCCTCGCTGGTGGACTTCACGTGCACGGTCGCCGTCGGGGAGCCGGTGATGCGCAGGTCGTCGGTGACCGGCGCCGACTCGAAGGCGGCGAACTGGCCGGGGAAGTCCAGGGACACCCCGACGCCGAGCGAGGACAGCTGGGCGAGGCCGCCGGCGCCGCCGAGTCCGGGCAGGGCCGAGACGGCGGGCGGGCTGGCGCCGGCCGGGTTGGCGAAGCTCTGCTCGCGGCCAGTGAGGGCGATGGACTTCGTGCCGCTGTCCAGGCCCGGGTAGGAGTCCGCGCTCGCGCCCCGCAGCAGGGCCTGGCCGTCGGTGGAGTCGACGCCTCCGGTGCGGGTGACCCGGAAAGCCGGGCCGGTGTCGGCGCCCTTGTCGTCCTTGAGGTAGCGGTCGAACCAGGACTGGACGCGGGCCTGGATCCGGTCCGTCTCCATGTCGCCGCCGTCATGGCCGCCGGAGATCCAGTCGACGTCGACGGGGGCGCCGTTGGCCTTGATCGCCTTCGCCGCCTGGTCGGCCTGGCCGAGCGGGAAGAGGGAGTCGGACTGGCCCTGCATCAGCAGGGTGGGCACCTTGATGCGGTCGCCGACGGCCGACGGCGAGCGCTCTTCCAGCATGCTGCGGGCCTGCGCGTCCGGGGTGCCGGACTCGGCGACCCGCTCGTACATCTCGCAGATCTGCTTCTCGAACTTGTCGCAGCCGCCCGCCGAGTTGACGAAGATGCCCGCCCAGAGCTTCTTGAACACGCCGTTCGGGAACAGGGCGTCCGCGAGGTTCCAGTACGTGATCGCCGGGGCGATGGCGTCCACGCGGTCGTCGTATCCGGCGGCCAGCAGGGAGATCGCGCCGCCGTAGGAGCCGCCCGCCATGCCGACGCGCGGGTCGCCGGTCTTGTCGAGCTCGACCTGGGGCTGCTTCGCCAGCCAGTCGAGCAGCCTGGAGACGTCGGCGACCTCGCCCTTCGGGTCGTTCAGGCCGACCTCGCCGGTCGACTTCCCGAAGCCGCGGGCGGACCAGGTCAGGACGGCGTACCCGTCCCGGGCGAGGTCCTCGGCCTGCTGCCGTACGTCGTCCTTGCTGCCGCCGAAGCCGTGCGCGAGCAGCACGGCCGGGCGGCGGCCGCTCGCGGCGTCCGTGAAGTACGAGGTGTCGACGCGCACCCCGTCACCCATGTCCATGACCCGGTCGGCGCGGCGCACCGCGGGCGCGTCGTCGTCGGCCGACGCGACAGTCCACGTACCGGCACCGGCTATGACGACGACAGCGGCCGCGGCGGCCAGCAGCCGCCGCGGCCCCCGTAGTGCGCGAAGCCCGGGCAATCGAAGATCCATGGTTCAACGGTACGGGGCGAACCTGTCGGGGAGTTATCTACCGCAGGCCGAACCACGGCCCCTCCCACGGAAGTACGAGCCCCCTCCCGTGTACACCAGCCGTGGTACGAAGGCACATGGACATCCGTCGGCCGGCCACGCTTGCGGGGTCGAGACCGTGCACCCCGACAAGGGCGCCGAGATGTTCCTGTACGAGCTGGGGGTGGCCGAGCCATTTCGGCGGCGGGGCATCGGGCGGGCGCTGGTGGGGCGGCTCGACGCGCTGGGGCGGGAGCTGGGGTGCTACGGGATGTGGGTGCTGGTCGACTCCGACAACGACGTCGCCCTCGCCACCTACCGGAGTGCGGGTGGCAAGGACGACGGGTCGTGCTCGGTGGTGACGTGGGACTTCGGCTGACGGCCGGGCGGCCGTCCGCCGGCGGTCAGTCCCGCGCGTCCTGCGGGACCGTCACCAGCCAGCGCGTCGCGCGGCGTGGGCGCAGGTACAGGGCCCAGTAGACGGTGGCCGCGGCCGTGATGCCGCCGGTCCACAGCAGATGCGCGGTCTCCTGCTGGGTGAGGATGTAGCCGAGGACCACGATCAGCAGGACGGGCATCGCCGGCCACAGCGGCATCCGCCAGGCGCGGGTGTGCCGGTGCGCGCCGCGCCGGGAGAGCAGCGCGGCGACCGCGACGAGCAGGTACATGCCGGTCACCGAGACACCCGTGACGCCGTACAGGGTGTCGAGGTTGACGAAGCACAGGGCCGCGCCGGGCACGCCGACCGCGAGGGTGGCGACCCACGGTGAGCCGAAGCGGCCGAGCTTGGCCAGGACGTTGTTGACCGGCTCGGGCCAGGCCTTGTCGCGGGCCGAGGCGAACAGCACGCGGGAGTTCTGGATGACCATCACGATGCCGGCGTTGATGATCGCGAGGGCCACGCAGAGGCTGACGAAGGTGCCGACCGCGGAGTTGGACCAGGCGGTGACCATGGTGGAGATGTCCCCGCCGGTCAGCTCCTGGAGGTTCGACGCGCCGAGGGTGATGGCGACGACCGGGACCAGGATGATCACGGCGGAGATGCCGAGGGTGACCAGCACCGTGCGGGCGACGTTGCGGCGCGGGTTCTCCATCTCCTCGGAGAGGTAGACGGCGGTCGAGAAGCCCTGGGTGACGAAGAGGGCGATGGCGAGCCCGGAGACGATCAGCAGAGCCGTCACGGCGTCCGTACGGCCGTCCGCGCCGGCCACGTCCATCGAGACCAGGCTGCCGGGGCCACGCTCGGCGTGGGCGAAGCCCAGGACCGCCACGACGGCCGCGGCGATGACCTCCAGGACCAGGAAGACGCCGGTGATCCAGGCGTTGGCGCGCAGGTCCAGCAGGCCGGCGAGGGTGGCGAGGAGCATGACGCCGGCGCCGGTCATGGCCGGGTCGAGGTGGACGATCGGGGCGAGGTAGTCGGCCGTGCCCATCGCGATCACCGGCGGGACGACCATGACGACCAGCAGGGAGAGCACGAACACGAGCCAGCCCGCCAGCCGTCCGGCCAGCGTGGAGACCATCGCGTACTCGCCGCCCGCGCTGGGGATGAGGGTGCCCAGCTCCGAGTAGCAGAACGCCACGGCGACGCACAGCAGGGAGCCGATGGCGATGGTGAGGGCGGTGGCGGTGCCGAGCGAGCCGAACAGGTCGGGGACGACCACGAAGAGGGTGGAGGCGGGGGTCACGCAGGAGAGCGTGAGCAGGGTGCCGCCGACCACGCCGATGGAGCGCTTGAGCTTCTGGGGGCCGTGAGACGCCTCGACGACGGCGCCCTCGACGGGGGTGAGGGTGTCGGTCACGAGGGGGATGCAACATCGACGGAAACCATCGCGTCAATGGGTGTTCACCTACGGAATTCGTGGCGAGAGTCCATCCCGGCGCGCGTTAACGTCGCGTCAAGGCCGCGTACTGGGCGCCTTCCGGGCGTGCGGGAACCGCAGCGCGGGCGCACAAAAAAATGGGGCCGTCCGCGATGCGGACGGCCCCTGACGCTCGGCTCGGCGTCAGTGGTTGCGCGGGAACCCGAGGTCGACGCCGGTGGGGGCGTCGGCGGGGTCGGGCCAGCGGGTGGTGACGACCTTGCCGCGGGTGTAGAAGTGCGTGCCGTCGTTGCCGTAGATGTGGTGGTCGCCGAAGAGGGAGTCCTTCCAGCCGCCGAAGCTGTGGTAGCCGACGGGGACCGGGATCGGGACGTTCACGCCGACCATGCCGGCCTCGATCTCCAGCTGGAAGCGGCGGGCGGCGCCGCCGTCCCGGGTGAAGATCGCGGTGCCGTTGCCGAACGGGGAGGCGTTGATCAGCGCCACGCCCTCCTCGTACGTCTCGGCGCGCAGCACGCACAGCACCGGGCCGAAGATCTCGTCCTGGTACGCCTTCGCGCTGGTCGGGACCTTGTCGAGGAGCGAGAGGCCGATCCAGTGGCCGTCCTCGAAGCCGTCGACCGTGTAGCCGGTGCCGTCCAGGACGACCTCGGCGCCCTCGGCCGCGGCGCCGGTGACGTAGGAGGCGACCTTGTCGCGGTGGACCTTGGTGATCAGCGGGCCCATCTCGGAGGTCGGGTCGTTGCCGGGACCGATCTTGATCTTCTCGGCGCGCTCGCGGATCTTCTCCACCAGCTCGTCGCCGATCGCACCGACCGCGACGACCGCGGAGATGGCCATGCAGCGCTCGCCCGCGGAGCCGTAGGCGGCCGACACGGCGGCGTCGGCCGCGGCGTCCAGGTCAGCGTCCGGGAGGACCAGCATGTGGTTCTTCGCGCCGCCGAGCGCCTGGACGCGCTTGTGGTTCGCGGCGGCGGTGGTGTGGATGTAGCGGGCGATCGGGGTCGAGCCGACGAAGGAGACCGCCTTGACGTCGGGGTGCTCCAGGAGCCGGTCGACGGCCACCTTGTCACCGTGCACGACGTTGAACACACCGTCCGGCAGACCGGCCTCGGCCAGCAGCTCGGCGAGCTTCATCGACGCCGAGGGGTCCTTCTCGGACGGCTTCAGCACGAACGTGTTGCCGCACGCGATGGCCAGCGGGAACATCCACATCGGCACCATCGCCGGGAAGTTGAACGGCGTGATGCCCGCGACCACGCCCAGCGGCTGACGGATCGAGGACACGTCCACCCGGCTGGCGACCTCGGTCGACAGCTCGCCCTTCAGCTGCACGGTGATCCCGCACGCCAGGTCCACGATCTCCAGGCCGCGCGCGACCTCACCGAGCGCGTCCGAGTGCACCTTGCCGTGCTCGGCGGTGATCAGCTCCGCGATCTCGTCCCGGTGCGCGTCCAGCAGCGCCCGGAACTTGAACAGGATCGAGGTACGCCTGGCCAGCGAGGACTGGCCCCAGGAGACGTAGGCGTCCTTCGCGGCGGCGACCGCCGCGTCCACCTCGTCGACCGAGGCGAAGGCGACCTTCGTGGTGACCGCGCCGGTCGCCGGGTCGGTAACCGGCCCGAACGTGCCCGACGCGCCTTCGACGGACTTGCCGCCGATCCAGTGGTTGACGATCTTCGTCATGACCGGTTACTCCTTCACTCAGGTTTGCCTCACGATGTCCGCGCCGGTCATGCGGGCCAACCTGCTTTTCTGCTGGGGGTCCGGGGGTTATCCCCCGGGAGATTCAGCACAGATGGCGGCGTCGGGTCGAGACGTGCCGTTCGTACAGCTCCCGTGCCTTGACCGCCGACGGTCGCGTCGCGGTCTCGGCCACAGGAACATCCCACCAGGCCTGCGCGGGTGGCGGGCCCGACACTGTGTCTGCCGTTTGGGTCTCGACGTAGACACATGTGGGAGTGTCCGCGGCGCGGGCCTCGGCGAGCGCCTCCCGCAGATCGCTCACGGTCTTCGCACGCAGCACCCGCATGCCCAGGCTGGCGGCGTTGGCGGCCAGGTCGACGGGGAGCGGGGCACCCGTGAACGTGCCGTCGTCCGCGCGGTGGCGGTACGCCGTGCCGAAGCGCTCGGCGCCCGTCTCCTCCGACAGGCCGCCGATGGACGCGTACCCATGGTTCTGCACGAGCAACACCTTGATCGCGACGCCCTCCTGCACGGCGGTCACGATCTCCGTCGGCATCATCAGATACGTGCCGTCGCCGACCAGCGCCCAGACGTGGCGCTCGGGAGCGGCCAGCTTCACGCCGATCGCGGCCGGGATCTCGTAGCCCATGCAGGAGTAGCCGTACTCCAGGTGGTACTGGTCCCGCGAGCGTGCCCGCCACATCTTGTGCAGGTCGCCGGGGAGGGAGCCGGCCGCGTTGATGATCACGTCCGACTCGTCCACGATCGCGTCCAGCGCGCCCAGGACCTGCGGCTGCGTCGGCCGTACGTCGGGCTCGTCGGCCTCGTAGCAGGCGTCGACGCGCTGCTCCCAGCGTTCCTTGTCCTCGATGTACTCGGCGCTGTAGCTGTCGGCGACCCGGTACGCGTGCATGTCCAGGGCCGCGGTCAGCTCCATCAGGCCGCTGCGGGCGTCCGCGATCAGCGGCATACCGGCGAGCTTGTGGCCGTCGAAGGGCGCGATGTTGAGGTTGAGGAAGCGGACGCCGTCGGCGGCGAAGAGGGTGCCGGAGGCGGTGGTGAAGTCGGTGTACCTCGTCCCCACTCCGATCACCAGGTCGGCGGTGCGGGCGAGTTCGTCGGCGGTGGCGGTGCCGGTGTGGCCGACGCCGCCCACGTCCTGGGGGTGGTCGAAGCGCAGGGAGCCCTTGCCTGCCTGGGTGGAGGCGACGGGGATGCGGGTGACCTCGGCGAACTCGGCGAGGGCCTCCTCGGCGCGGCTGTGGTGGACACCGCCGCCCGCGATGACGAGCGGCCGACGGGCGCCGCGGATCGCCCGTACGGCCTCGGCGAGTTCGGTCGGGTCGGCGCCCGGCCGGCGGACCACCCAGGTGCGCTCGGCGAAGAGGCCGTCGGGCCAGTCGTACGCCTCGGCCTGCACGTCCTGCGGGAGCGCCAGCGTCACGGCGCCGGTCTCGACGGGGTCGGTGAGCACCCGCATGGCTTGGAGAGCCGACGGGATCAGGGCTTCGGGGCGGGTGATCCGGTCGAAGTACCTCGACACCGGGCGCAGACAGTCGTTGACGCTGATGTCGCCCGCGTACGGCACTTCGAGCTGCTGGAGGACCGGGTCGGCGGGGCGGGTGGCGAAGACGTCGCCGGGGAGGAGCAGGACCGGGAGGTGGTTGACGGTGGCGAGGGCGGCGCCGGTGACGAGGTTGGTCGCGCCGGGGCCGATGGACGTGGTCACCGCGTGGGTGGACAGCCGGTTGGACTGCCGGGCATAACCGACGGCCGCGTGCACCATCGCCTGTTCGTTGCGGCCCTGGTGGTACGGCATGACATCGCCGTACTCGATGAGCGCCTGGCCGATCCCGGCGACGTTGCCGTGGCCGAAGATGCCCCAGGTCGCGTCGATCAGGCGCCGGCGTACGCCGTCGCGCTCGGTGTACTGGGCGGACAGGAAGCGGACGAGCGCCTGTGCGACCGTGAGCCTCGTCGTTGAGGTCATCGGTACCCCTCTGTGCTCTCTACGTGGTCCGGATGGAAGCAGATCCGCCACTCCCGGGTCTCCCCCGGACCGGCCATGACATTGAGGTAGTACATGTCGTGGCCGGGTTGAGCGATCGACGGGCCGTGCCAACCGTCGGGGACCAGCACGGCGTCACCGGAGCGGACCTCCGCGAGGACATCGGATCCGCCCTCACGCGAGGGGAATACGCGCTGATAGCCGAGACCGTTCGGGCCGTCGATCTCGAAGTAGTAGATCTCCTCCAGCTCGGATTCCTCGCCGGGCCGCGTCTCGTCGTGCTTGTGCGGCGGGTACGACGACCAGTTGCCGCCGGGAGTGATCACCTCGACGGCGATCAGCCGGTCGCAGTCGAAGGCGTCGGCGGAGGCGAAGTTACGGACCCGTCGCAGGCAGGTGCCGCTGCCGCGTTCCTCGACGGGTACCTCCGGCGCGGGGCCGTAGCGGGCGGGGAGTCTTCGCTCGCACTTCGCTCCTGCCAAAGCAAAGCGGCCACCCGCGCCGGAGGCGATCTGTGCCCGGGCGTCACGGGGCACGTAGGCGAAGTCGGTGACTCCACTGAATACGCTGCCCCTGCCCAGGAGTTGGTATTTCTCGTATCCGATGTCCACGGTGCATCCGCCGTTCAGCGGAAGCACGATCCATTCACTGTCGCCGGTGGTGAACATGTGCGTGCCACCTGGCTCCAGTTCCACGATCCGCAGGCTGCTGTGGGTCCACCCGGCCCGCTTGGGGTCGATGTCGAGCACGTAGTTGACATCGGCGGTGGTGCCCCTCGGGACGTACAGCGCGTTGCTCGTCCCGGTGCGCGGCTCGCGGTTCGTCATCAGGCCCTCACAGCAGTCCTACGGCGGTGTCGACGGCGGCGGCCACATCCCCGTCCGCCGGGTAGAGCAACGATCGGCCCACCACCAGGCCCCGCACGGTGGGCAGTTGGAGGGCACCCCGCCACTTCTCGTATGCCCCGGCTTGTTCCTCGATGGAGCCGCCGACCTCGCCGCCGAGCAGGACCGCCGGCAGCGTGGAGGTCTGCATGACCTCGGCCATGTCGTCAGGGTTGTCGGTGACCGGGAGCTTCAGCCAGGTGTAGGCCGAGGTGCCGCCGAGGCCGGAGGCGATGGCGATGGACCTGGTGACGGCCTCGGCGGACAGGTCGTTCCTGACCTTGCCCTCGGCGGTGCGGCTGCTGATGAACGGCTCGACGAAGACCGGGAGTCGGCGTGCGGCCATGTCGTCGATGGCGCGGGCGGTGGACTCCAGCGTGGTGAGGGAGCCCGGGTCGTCGTAGTCGACGCGCAGCAGCAGCTTGCCGGCGTCGAAGCGCAGCCGCTCGATGTCCTCGGCGCGGTGGCCGGTGAAGCGGTCGTCGAGCTCGAAGCTCGCGCCCTGCAGGCCGCCGCGGTTCATCGAGCCCATGACGACCTTGCCGTCGAGGGCGCCGAGCAGCAGCAGGTCGTCGAGGATGTCGGCGGTGGCGAGGACGCCGTCGACCCCGGGGCGGCCGAGCGCCAGGCAGAGGCGTTCGAGCAGGTCGGCGCGGTTGGCCATGGCCAGCCCCCGGCCGCCGACGCCGAGGGCGCCGCGGGCCGGGTGGTCGGCGGCGACGATCATCAGGCGGCCGTTGTCGCCCAGGAGCGGCCGGCGCGGGCGGCGGGCGGCGGCCTCCGCGACCGCCTCGGGGCGCTGGGTGCGCAGGCGGACCAGTTCGGCGATGTCGACGCTCACTTGACGGCCCCCACGGCGATCGCGGCCTCGATCTCGTCGGGCGTCGGCATCGCGGAGGAGCACTCCAGGCGGGAGGCGACGATGGCCCCGGCGGCGTTGGCGTGCCGCATGATCTTCTCCAGGTCCCAGCCTTCGAGGAGCCCGTGGCAGAGGGAGCCGCCGAAGGCGTCACCGGCGCCGAGACCGTTGAGCACGTTCACGGGCAGCGGTGGCACCTCGGCCTGGTCGCCCTTGCTGTTGACGGCGAGAACGCCCTTGGGGCCCTGCTTGACGACGGCGATCTCGACTCCGGCGTCGAGGAGCGCACGGGCGGCGGCGTGGGGCTCGCGGACGCCGGTCGCGACCTCCACCTCGTCGAGATTGCCGACGGCGACGGTGGTGTGCTTGAGCGCTTCCGCGTAGAAGGGCCGGGCGGTGTTCGGGTCGTTCCAGAACATGGGGCGCCAGTCGAGGTCGAAGACCGTGATGCCGGACTTGGCGCGGTGGGCGAGGGCGGCGAGCGTCGCCGTACGGCTGGGCTCCTCGCTCAGGCCGGTGCCGGTGACCCAGAAGACGCGGGCGTCGCGGATGGCGTCCAGGTCCAGCTCGTGGGCGTCGATCTCCAGGTCCGGGGCCTTGGGCTGCCGGTAGAAGTACAGCGGGAAGTCGTCCGGCGGGAAGACCTCGCAGAAGGTGACCGGGGTGGGCAGGCCGGGGACCGGGGTGACCCAGCGGTCGTCGACGCCGAAGCCCTGGAGGGCCTCGTGGAGGTAGGTGCCGAAGGGGTCGTCGCCGGTGCGGGTGATCACCGCGGTCTGCCGTCCCAGGCGGGCGGCGGCGACCGCGACGTTCGTCGCCGAGCCGCCGAGGAACTTGCCGAAGGACGTGACCTGCGGCAGCGGGACGCCGGTCTGCAACGGGTAGAGGTCCACTCCGATCCGCCCCATGGTGATCAGGTCGTACGCCATCGGCTTCCCTTGTCTCCCTTGTCACGGCTCTCGTGTCACGGCTCTCGCGCCGACGCCGGCGCGCGCTCGACGTGCGTCGGGCTCTCTCCGGCTTTGTAGCCCTGGTCGGGGAGGCCTGTCAATGTTTTGTCCAGACATTCGAACCAGGTCCTCCGGGGAGAAGCCGGGCGCCCAGGGGGGTGGAGGGTTCCGTTAGTGGGCGGGTGCGGGTTTGTGTGTGGCTTGTCGCTCCCCCAAGTTTCTCGACTTCGCTCGAACAGGGGGGACCCCCATCGCGGCGGAGCCGCAAATCGATAACAGCCCCGCGCCCCTGTGGGGGCGTTGCAGGATGGGTGGGTGACGAGTGCCGTGCGGTCGGGGGCAGGGGAGCCGGGCGGCCGCTGGTTGTCGATGCGCCGCACCCTCACGCCCGCGCACGCCATTGCGTCGCCTGTGTAACAAAGGCACGTTTCCCGTCACGCATGTCCCAAGTACGCGGGGTTTGCGTCACACCCCGTGCACAGGCCCTATCGCCTTCTCACTCTGCGTCGTTGACCGGACACAGGCTTTGTGATCGCCAGCGCAGCGCACGGTCCCCCCGACGACCAGCCCCCGGTCGCCGCCGCGGCGCGCGCGGGGAGGTGCAACTGATGACCGACCGAAGGCTCTGGTCGTACAAGGAGATCGCCGCGCACATCAAGGTGCAGCCCGACACCGTCCGGTCCTACCGCAAGCACGGGCTGCTGCCGCCGCCGGACCATGTCGAGGGCGGCAAGCCCTTCTGGTACGCCGACACCGTCCGCGCCTGGGTGGCCTCCCGGCCCGGCAACCGCGGCCGAAGAGTGGACTGACCTCGTGGACTGACCTCCCGGAAAACCACCTGTGCCCCACCCGGTGTGTGGGGCACAGTCGTGCCATGAGCGACTTCTCCGTCAAGCCCGTACTCACCGGCGACCGGACCGTGCTGCGCCCCTTCACCGAGGCCGATTCCGAGACGATGTGGGAGATCATCGGCGACCCCGAGGTGGAGCGCTTCACCGGGGAGTCGCCCGCCGAGCTCACCCCCGAGCGGGTGCGAGCCTGGTACGGATCCCGCAGCGCCCAGCCTGACCGCCTCGACCTCGCCGTCACCGACCGGGCCACCGGCGAACTGGTCGGCGAGGTCGTGCTGTACGCGTGGGATCCGCAGGCCCGCAGCTGCACCTTCCGCACCCTGATCGGCCCGGGCGGTCGCGGCCGGGGAATCGGCACCGAGGCGACCCGCCTCATCATCGGCCACGGTTTCGGTCAACTCGGGCTGCATCGGATCCAGTTGGAGGCGTACTCCTACAACCGCCGCGCCCTGCACGTCTACGAGAAGGTCGGGTTCGCGACGGAAGGGATACGGCGGGAGATCGAGCTGAGGGACGGCGAGTGGGTCGACGAGGTCATGATGGCCCTCCTCGACCACGAGTGGGCCGCCCTCAGCTCCACGGCTCGATGACCGTCACCCCCGCACCCGGCGCCGTCCCGAGTGCGGTCAGCGCAGCCGGCACCGCGTCCAACGGGATCGTCGACGTCACCAGCAGATCCGGCCGCAGCACCCCCGCGCGGACCAGCTCCAGCATCGCCGGGTAGGTGTGGGCGGCCATGCCGTGGCTGCCCAGGAGTTCGAGCTCCAGGGCGATCGCGCGGGCCATCGGGACCGGGGTCGTGCCGGACTCCGAGGGCAGCAGGCCGACCTGGATGTGCCGGCCCCGGCGGCGCAGCCCGTTGACGGAGGCCGCGCAAGTGGCGGGCGAGCCGAGGGCGTCCAGGGAAAGATGGGCTCCGCCGCCGGTGAGGTCGTGGATCGCCGCCGCCGTGTCGGGCACGCTCGACGCGTCCACGCACTGCGCGGCCCCGAACTTCCGCGCCAGGTCCAGGGCCCGGGGTGAGACGTCCACCGCGACGACCCGCGCGCCCGAGGCCGCCGCGATCATCACCGCCGACAGGCCCACCCCGCCACAGCCGTGTACCGCGACCCACTCCCCCGCAGCGACCCGGCCCTGCTGCACGACCGCCCGGAACGCGGTGGCGAACCGGCAGCCCAGCGAGGCCGCCGTCGCGAAGGACATCTCCTGCGGTACGGCGACGAGGTTGACGTCGGCGTGGTCCAGCGCGACGTACTGGGCGAAGGAGCCCCAGTGGGTGAAGCCGGGCTGGGTCTGGCGCTCGCACACCTGCTGATCGCCCGCCGCGCACGCCGGGCAACTCCCACAGGCGCACACGAAAGGCACGGTGACCCGGTCGCCGGGGCGCCAGCCGGTCACCCTCTCGCCCACCGACTCGACGACACCGGCGAGTTCATGGCCGGGCACATGCGGCGGCGTGATGTCCGCGTCGTGCCCCTGCCAGCCGTGCCAGTCGCTGCGGCACAGTCCCGTCGCCTCGACCCGGACCACGACCCCGTGCTCCTTCGGCTCCGGATCGGCGACCTCCCGCACCTCGGCCGGCTCCCCGAACCGCTCGAACACGACAGCACGCATCCGCCTCACCTCACCTTCCGGCCCGCCCGGCAATCCCGGCACCGCATGGAGGTGATCCCCATGCGGCCCGGGGGTGATCCCCGCGCCGCCCGGCACAGAGATCACCCGTCCGACGGGAACGCTAGCCGGGCACCGCCACCTTGTCCCGCTCCTGCGCATCCGCCGGCTCCGGCTCCCCGCCCGACTCGCTCAGCCCGAACCTGTCATGGAGCCGCCTGAGCGGTCCCGGCGCCCACCAGGTCGCCCGCCCCGTCAGACGCATCACCGCAGGGACCAGCAGGCTGCGGACGATCATCGCGTCCATGACCACCGCCAGGGCGATGCCGAGGCCGAGCATCTTGGTGTTGGTCACCCGGGAGGTGCCGATCGCGACCATCACCACCGCGAGGATCACAGCGGCCGCGGTGATCAGGCCGCCCGTGCGCTGCAGGCCGTGCCGCACCGCCTGGTCGTGGTCGCCCGTCGCGTCGTACTCCTCCTTGATGCGGGACAGCAGGAACACGCCGTAGTCCATCGACAGACCGAAGGCGACGCAGAACATCAGCACCGGCAGGGTCGTCTCGATGGAGCCGGGACTGGTGAAGCCGAGCAGGCCGGAGAGATGGCCGTCCTGGAAGACCCAGACCACCGCGCCGAACATCGCCGTCAGGCTGAGCGCGTTGAGCACCACCGCCTGGATCGGGATCAGCACGCTGCCCGTCAGCAGGAACACCAGCAGCAGGGTGACGATCGTGATGAACGCGGCCGCGAGCGGCAGACGCTCGGCTATCGCGTCCTTGGAGTCGACCAGGACCGCCGCCGCGCCGGTCACCTTGGTGTCGAACGGCGCCTCGGTGGCGCGCAGATCGTCGACCAGGCCCTGGGCCGGGTCGTCCACCGCCTCGCCCTTCGGTAGCACCGTGAAGTACGCCGACTCGCCCTTCACGAGCGGCCCGTCGACCCGGAGCACCTCCGGGAGCGCGGCGATGCGTTCCTTGTAGTCGGCGTACTGCGCCTGGGTGGCCCGCCCCTCGGCGAGCACCTCCAGGCCGCCGCCGGGGCTGCCAGGGAAGCCGTCGCGGATGTGCTGCTGCACGACATGGGACTCGGCGCTCGACGGCAGCTGGCGGTCGTCCGCCGTGCCGAACTTCACGCCCAGGAAGGGCAGTCCGAGCAGGACCAGGACGGCGGTGGTGCCGAGGGCGAAGAAGGGGGCGCGGCGCATGACGAGGCTCGCCGTGCGGGCCCAGGCCCTGCCCTCCGTCGCACCGGCCGCCTGACCGGAGTCCTGCTGAGCGGCGTCCTTCGCCCGCCCGCGCCGGAACAGGCGCCGCAGGTCCAGGGCGTTGACGCGGTGGCCGAGCAGGACCAGGGCCGCCGGCAGCAGGATCAGTGCGGCCGCGGCGGCGAGCAGCACCACCGCGATCCCGGCGTAGGCGAAGGACCGCAGGAAGTACTGCGGGAAGAGCAGCATCGCCGCCAGTGACACCGCGACCGTCAGGGCCGAGAACAGGACCGTGCGTCCGGCGGTGCGCAAGGTGGTGCCGACCGCCGGCAGGGGTTCGGCGCCGGTGGCGAGTTCCTCCCGGAAGCGGCGGACGATGAACAGTGCGTAGTCGACGGCGAGGCCGAGGCCGAGGGCCGTGGTGAGGTTCATCGCGAAGACCGACACGTCGGTGAGCTCGGTCAGGCCGCGCAGCACCGCGTTCGTGCCGAGGATCGCGACGATGCCGATGCCGAGCGGCAGCAGGGCCGCGACCGCGCTGCCGAAGACCATCACCAGCAGCACCAGGGTGACCGGCAGCGCGATCACCTCGGCCCGGATCAGGTCCTCCTGGATGGTCGTCTGCATCTCGTGCCGCACCGCGACCGGGCCGCCGACGCTCACCTCCACCGGGCCGTGCGCGCCCCGGAACTCGGGCGCGATGCGGTCCAGGGTCTCCCCCATCTGCTTCTCTTCGCCGGTGATCCGGGCGGCGATCAGCGCCTCATGGCCGTCCTCGGCGCGCAGGGCCGGGGCCGCCGAGGGGGCGGCCTGCCAGTAGGAGCCGACGCCTATGACGCCCTTCTCGCCGGCCAGGCGGGCCACGAGGCGCCGCGCCTCGGCGGCGACCGCCGGGTCGTCCACCGATGCGTCGCCCGCGTCCACGAGGAGCAGGAGATTGGGCTGGGAGGCGGGGAACTCGCGCTCCAGTGCCTTGGTCGCGTAGGTCGACTCGGCGTCCGGGTCCTCCCAGCCGCCGCTGCCCAGCCGGTCGGCGACGCCGCTGCCGGCCAGCACGGCGAGCGCGGTGATCACCAGGGCCACCAGCAACGACAGCCGAGGGCGTGCCGTCACGAAGCGGGTCCAGCCTCCCACTCGGGGTGGCCTGTTGACTTCGGTCATTGTGCGGTGTCCCCTTCACCCTGATCCGTGCCGTGCAAGCGAGGCGGCATGGAGCCGCCACTGCCATAGACTGGCAAACACGAGACATCGCTCGCGTTTCTCTAGAATGCGAGCGACCACTCGCGTTTGTCAATCGCGTTCGGAAAGCTGGGGATAACTCGTGTCCGCCAACCGGGAGAAGGACAGCCAGGGCAACCAGGACCGCCAGGAGAAGGAGCAGCCGCGCCGCCGTCAGGCCCGCGGTGAGCGCCGTATCGCCCAGCTGCTCGAGGCCGCGGCCACCGTCTTCAGCACCACCGGCTACACCGCCGCCAGCACCAACGCCATCGCCCGCGAGGCCGGCGTCTCACCCGGCACGCTGTACCAGTTCTTCCCGAACAAGGAAGCGATCGCCATCGAGCTCGGCGACCGGCTCATGCACGAGATGCGTGAGATGTACGGCGAGGCGCTCGCCCCGGTCGATCCCGCGACCCCGCTGGATGAGGCCGTCACCGCGGCCGTCGACCGGTTCATCGCCTTCAACTGCGCGCACCCGGTGTTCTTCGCGCTGATGCACGGCCCCGACATCCCCGGCCGCATGGCCGAGGAGCACGACGCCCTGCACGCGACCCTGCTGTCCCGGATCGAGGGCCTGCTCCTGTCGTTCCTGCCGGACGCCGACCCGGCCGTCCTCGCCCGGACCGCCCACATGTGCCTGGGCCTGTACAAGGCGGGCCTGGAGCTGGTGCTCGCCCACGAGGGCGCGGAGCGCGACGCCTACGTCCAGGAGCTGAAGAACGCCCTGATCCGCTATCTCGACCCGCTGGTGGGCGAGAGCCTCGGCCAGGGCGAGGCGGCCCGTACCGCGACGTGATGGGCCGGTACCGATAGGTGTGCATGGATCAGCTCCCGGATTCGGGGGGGACCCCGCGACCCACTGTCTCCCGCCCCGGGCACACCCGCATCCCGGAGCGAGGACGCGGTACACGCCGAACGCGCGTGCTGTACCGACAGGGGCCACCCCTCTTTGAGCAGTACCCCGTAGGGGTATACCGTTGAGGCGAAGGGACCCCCCGGGTCCCCTCAGCCCCACATGCCTCGACGAGGAGAACCACATGACCGCCCAGACCGACACCTCGGGTTCCGTCACCGCCGTCTACAAGGTGAGCGGCATGAGCTGCGGGCACTGCGAAGGGGCCGTCTCCGGCGAGATCTCCGAACTCCCCGGCGTCAGCTCGGTGAAGGCCGTCGCCTCGACCGGTGAGGTCACCGTCGTCTCCGCGGCCGCGCTCGACGAGGAGACCGTGCGCGCGGCCGTCGACGAGGCCGGCTTCGAACTGGTCGGCAAGGCCTGACTCTGGTCATGACCAGCACCACGGACGAACCGCCGATAGCCGGGCCGACCGGCGCGACCGACACGGCCGGGACGACGCCTGCACCCGGCAGGACCGCGACGACGCCCGCGCCCGGCCCGGCCGACAGCGCCGCCCCCTCGGACGTCGAGCTGCTCATCGGCGGGATGACCTGCGCCTCCTGCGCGGCACGCGTCGAGAAGAAGCTCAACCGCATGGACGGCGTGACCGCCACGGTGAACTACGCGACGGAGAAGGCCAAGGTCAGCTACCCCGCGGGCATCGAGGTCGCCGACCTGATCGCCGTCGTGGAGAAGACGGGGTACACCGCCGAGGAGCCCGCTCCCCCGCACCCCGCGACGCACGAGCCGCAGCAGGCTCCGGAAGACCCCGAACTGACGGGCTACCGCCAACGCCTCACCGTCTCCGTGCTGCTCGCCGCCCCCGTGATCGCGCTGTCGATGATCCCGGCCCTCCAGTTCGACAACTGGCAGTGGCTCGCGCTCACCCTCGCCTCGCCGGTCGTCGTCTGGGGCGGACTGCCCTTCCACCGGGCCGCGTTCACGAACGCCCGGCACGGCGCGGCCACCATGGACACGCTGATCTCGATGGGCACGCTGGCGGCGTTCGGCTGGTCGCTGTGGGCGCTCTTCTTCGGCGACGCGGGCATGTCCGGCATGCACGACACCTTCGAGTTCACCGTCTCGGGCACGGACGGCGCCTCGCAGATCTACCTCGAAGTGGCTTCCGGCGTCGTCACTTTCCTCCTCCTCGGCCGCTATCTGGAGGCCCGCTCCAAGCGCCGCGCGGGTGCGGCCCTGCGCGCCCTGATGGAGCTGGGCGCGAAGGACGTCGCCGTGCTGCGATACGAGGGGGGCGAGCGCGAAGCGCTCCCGGTTGAGGGCGGTGGTGGGAGACGGGCGGGCGGACGCGAGGTCCGCGTTCCGGTCGACCGGCTGGCCGTCGGGGACCGGTTCGTCGTACGGCCCGGCGAGAAGATCGCCACCGACGGCACCGTCGTCGAGGGTGCCTCCGCGGTGGACGCCGCCCTGCTGACCGGCGAGTCGGTGCCGGTGGACGTCGCGGTCGGGGACGCGGTCACCGGGGCCACGGTCAACGCGGGCGGGCGGCTCGTCGTCGAGGCGACCCGGATCGGCGCCGACACCCGGCTCGCGCGGATGGCGAGGCTGGTGGAGGACGCGCAGAACGGCAAGGCCGAGGTGCAGCGGCTCGCCGACCGGATCTCCGCGGTCTTCGTCCCGGCGGTCATCGTCCTCGCGGTCGCCACCTTCGGGGCCTGGCTCGGCCTCACCGACGACACGGTCGCCGCGTTCACCGCGGCCGTCGCGGTACTGATCATCGCCTGCCCGTGCGCCCTGGGCCTGGCCACCCCCACGGCCCTCATGGTCGGCACCGGACGCGGCGCGCAGCTCGGCATCCTCATCAAGGGCCCCGAGGTGCTGGAGTCCACGCGCCGGGTCGACACCGTCGTCCTGGACAAGACCGGCACGGTCACGACCGGCCGTATGAGCCTCCAGAAGGTGTACGTCGCCGAGGGCGCCGACGAGGAGCAGGTGCTGCGGCTCGCGGGCGCCGTGGAGCACGCCTCCGAGCATCCCTTGGGCCGGGCGGTCGCCGCCGGCGCCGACCACCGGTTCGGCCCCCTGCCGGAGGTCGAAGGGTTCGAGAACGTCCCCGGCCGGGGCGTTCGCGGGCGCGTGGAGGGCCATGACGTGGCCGTGGGGCGCCTCTTCGACGCGCTGCCCACGGAGCTGGCCCGGGCCCGGGACGAGGCCGAGAGGGACGGTCGTACGGCTGTCGTGGTCGGGTGGGACGGAGCGGCGCGAGGTGTCGTGGCCGTCGCGGACACCGTCAAGGAGACCAGCGCCGAGGCGGTGCGCGAGCTGCGTGCGCTGGGGCTGACGCCGGTGCTGCTGACCGGGGACAACCGGCTGGTCGCCGAGGCGGTGGCGGACGCGGTCGGTATCGATCAGGTGATCGCGGAGGTCCTGCCGGAGGAGAAGGTCGAGGCGGTACGGCGGCTGCGGAGCGAGGGGCGCTGCGTGGCCATGGTCGGCGACGGCGTCAACGACGCGGCCGCGCTCGCCACCGCCGATCTGGGGCTGGCCATGGGGACGGGCACGGACGCGGCGATCGAGGCGAGCGATCTGACGCTGGTGCGCGGCGATCTCCGGGTGGCGGCGGACGCCATCCGGCTGTCCCGGCGGACGCTGGCCACGATCAAGGGGAACCTCGTGTGGGCCTTCGGGTACAACGTCGCCGCGTTGCCACTGGCCGCGGCGGGGTTGCTGAACCCGATGATCGCGGGGGCCGCGATGGCGTTCTCCTCGGTGTTCGTGGTGTCGAACAGCCTTCGACTCCGGACGTTCCGGTGAATTCATAGTAAGAACCCCGCTAAGCACCTCTGGAGTCCGACGCCCGGCTCACATAAGCTCTTCACAAGGCTCGCGCATCATCCTTACGCTTGGGTCCCGATCGCCATATCGGGTCTCTTGCGTATCTAACGGACATATGCAAGAGACGCAGATCACAGTGATGTGAACGTAACCATCGAAGGGGTTCGAAGGTCTAAGTTGACGATGTCAGGGAGCGTCTTGGGGGGCGCCAACTGGCATCTGAGGATGTCTTGGGGGACTTCCTCAGAGTTGCGTTGCCGGGGCACGTACGTCGGGAAGCTTTGAGCGGCCCTCCCGACCGTGCGCTGTCCCGGCAGACCGCACTCAACCATGAGTACGACGAGTTTTGCTCGTTCTGCTCAACGCAATACCGAAAGACAGCGATTCAGGCGCTGCTCTCTCAGACGCCCGGCCGGATCCCGTGGGGGGAATCCGCACCGGGACATGGGAAGGCGCCCTGGACGTCGGCCCGTGGGGGGACCGGCGCCAGGGCGCCTTCCTTCTTTTTACCTACGGCGTGCGTGCGCGCCCCAAGGGGCGCGGGACGGTATCCATGTGCGGCTCCGACGCGATGGGGGTCCCCCTGCCCGAGCGAAGCCGAGAGCTTGGGGAGCGACCAGCCACGACGAACCCGCAGCCGACGAACAACCCCCGGACCCCCGGCCGACCTCGCAACCCCGCGGCCACGAGGCCCTGCCCCGAGCGAGCCCTGCCATCGCGCGGCCGAAGCCCGAAACACACCACCACCGACCGAGCACCGACAAGCGGCGCCCCCTCAGCGGAGCGTCTAGCGCTCCTCCACCGGCACGAAGTCGCGCTCGACGACGCCCGTGGCCGTGCCGCCCGGGGGCAACCCCCGGACCCCCGGCCGACCTCGCAACCCCGCGGCCACGAGGCCCTGCCCCGAGAAAGCCCGGCCGCCACGCGACCGAAGCCCGAAACACACCACCACCGACCGAGCACCGCCAAGCGGCGCCCCCTCAGCGGAGCGTCTAGCGCTCCTCGACCGGCACGAAGTCGCGCTCGACGACGCCCGTGTAGATCTGGCGCGGGCGGCCGATGCGGGAACCCGGCTCCTTGATCATCTCGTGCCACTGGGCGATCCAGCCCGGGAGGCGGCCCAGGGCGAACAGGACCGTGAACATCTCGGTCGGGAAGCCCATGGCCCGGTAGATCAGGCCGGTGTAGAAGTCGACGTTCGGGTAGAGGTTGCGCGAGACGAAGTAGTCGTCGGAGAGCGCGTGCTCTTCCAGCTTCAGGGCGATGTCCAGCAGCTCGTCGGACTTGCCGAGGGCGGAGAGGACGTCGTGCGCCGCGTCCTTGATGATCTTCGCGCGCGGGTCGAAGGACTTGTACACCCGGTGGCCGAAGCCCATCAGGCGGACGCCGTCCTCCTTGTTCTTCACCTTGCGGATGAAGGAGTCGACATCGCCGCCGTTGGCCTGGATGCCCTCGAGCATCTCCAGGACGGACTGGTTGGCGCCGCCGTGCAGCGGGCCCCAGAGCGCGGAGATACCGGCGGAGATCGACGCGAACATGTTCGCCTGCGACGAGCCGACCAGGCGGACCGTCGACGTCGAACAGTTCTGCTCGTGGTCCGCGTGCAGGATCAGCAGCTTGTCGAGGGCGGCCACGACGACCGGGTCCAGCTCGAACTCCTGCGCCGGCACCGAGAAGGTCATCCGCAGGAAGTTCTCGACGTAACCGAGGTCGTTGCGCGGGTAGACGAACGGGTGGCCGATCGACTTCTTGTACGCGTACGCCGCGATCGTCGGGAGCTTCGCGAGCAGGCGGGTCGTCGAGAGGTTGCGCTGCGTCTCGTCGAACGGGTTGTGGCTGTCCTGGTAGAAGGTGGACAGCGCCGAGACGACCGACGACAGCATGGCCATCGGGTGGGCGTCGCGCGGGAAGCCCTTGTAGAAGTTCTTGACGTCCTCGTGCAGCAGGGTGTGCTGCGTGATGTCGTTCTTGAAGGTCGAGAGCTCGTCGACGGACGGCAGCTCACCGTTGATCAGCAGGTAGGCCACCTCCAGGAAGGTGGAGCGCTCGGCCAGCTGCTCGATCGGGTAGCCGCGGTACCGCAGGATGCCCGCCTCGCCGTCGAGGTAGGTGATGGCGGATTTGTAGGCGGCGGTATTGCCATAGCCGCTGTCCAGCGTCACCAGGCCGGTCTGGGCCCGGAGTTTGCCGATGTCAAAGCCCTTGTCGCCGACGGTGCTGTCAATCACCGGGTAGGTGTACTCGCCGTCGCCGTACCGCAGTACTACAGAGTTGTCGCTCACGTCTTCCCTCACCGACGTTGTGCCTCATCTTCGAGGTTGCCCTGACTGTCTCTAGCCTCCCCCATTCGGCTCAGGTGAGTGCACTCGGGGTCGACCATTGGGCCTATTGGCGGCACTGAGTGCCGCCAACCTGCCATCCTGCCCCCTGCTTTCCCCATCTGGAAGTGCTCTGTGACCTTCACGACTCATTTGATCGATCATTTTTTTCACTGCCTCACGAAACGGCAGGTCACAAGGGGGCCCGGCGGGGGGCCGAAAAGCAGCGTTCAGGAGCCCGCGAGCCGGAAGTCGAGCGCCGTGCAGCGGCGCCCGGCCGACACCGTGCGCACCGCCTGGCCGATGGCCTTGCGTGAACCCACGAGGACGACCAGTTGCTTGGCCCGGGTGACCGCCGTGTAGAGCAGGTTCCGCTGGAGCATCATCCATGCTCCCGTGGTGACGGGGATCACCACAGCGGGATATTCACTCCCCTGTGAACGGTGGATCGTCACCGCGTACGCATGCGCCAGTTCGTCCAGTTCGTCGAATTCGTACGGAACCTCCTCGTCCTCGTCCGTCAGCACGGTGAGGCGCTGGTCGACCGGGTCGAGCGAGGTGACCACGCCCACGGTGCCGTTGAAGACACCGTTCTCGCCCTTCTCGTAATTGTTGCGAATCTGGGTGACCTTGTCGCCGACGCGGAAGACCCGGCCGCCGAACCGCTTCTCCGCGAGATCGGGGCGTCCCGGTGTGATGGCTTGCTGGAGCAGGCCGTTGAGCGTGCCCGCGCCGGCCGGGCCGCGGTGCATGGGAGCCAGCACCTGGATGTCCCGGCGCGGGTCGAGTCCGAATTTGGCCGGAATCCGACGGGCCGCCACGTCCACGGTGAGCCGTCCGGTCTCCTCCGTGTCGTCCTCGACGAAGAGAAAGAAGTCCTTCATGCCGTCGGTGACGGGGTGCTGCCCGGCGTTGATCCGGTGCGCGTTGGTCACCACGCCGGACTGCTGGGCCTGGCGGAACACGCGCGTGAGGCGCACCGCCGGGATCGGGCCGCCGTCGGCGAGCAGGTCGCGCAGGACCTCCCCCGCGCCGACGCTGGGCAGCTGGTCCACGTCCCCCACGAAGAGCAGGTGGGCGCCCGGCGGTACGGCCTTGACCAGCTTGTTGGCCAGCAGCAGGTCCAGCATGGACGCCTCGTCGACCACCACCAGGTCGGCCTGGAGCGGCCGGTCCTTGTCGTAGGCCGCGTCTCCGCCGGGCTTGAGCTCCAGCAGGCGGTGGACGGTGGAGGCCTCGGCGCCGGTCAGCTCGGCGAGGCGCTTGGCGGCGCGGCCGGTGGGGGCGGCCAGCACGACCCTGGCCTTCTTCGCGCGGGCCAGCTCCACGATCGAGCGCACGGTGAAGGACTTGCCGCAGCCGGGGCCACCGGTCAGCACGGCGACCTTCTTCGTCAACGCCAGCTTGACAGCGGCCTCCTGCTCGGGCGCGAGGTCCGTGCCCGTACGGCCCTTCAGCCACCCCAACGCCTTGTCCCAGGCCACGTCATGGAACCCCGGCATCCGGTCCTCGTCGGTGCGCAGCAGCCGCAAGAGCTGGGCGGAGAGGGAGAGTTCGGCGCGGTGGAAGGGGACGAGGTAGACGGCCGTGACGGGGTCGGAGTGGCCGTCCGGGCCTGGCACCTTCTCCCGTACGACCCCCGGGTCGCCGCCGTCCTCCGGGACCTGGGCGAGTTCGGCCAGGCACTCGATGACCAGGCCCGTGTCGACCTGGAGCAGCTTGACCGCGTCCGCGATCAGCCGCTCCTCGGGGAGGTAGCAGTTGCCCTGGTCGGTGGCCTGCGACAGGGCGTACTGGAGGCCGGCCTTCACGCGCTCCGGGCTGTCGTGCGGGATGCCGACGGACTGGGCGATCTTGTCGGCGGTGAGGAAGCCGATGCCCCAGACGTCGGCCGCCAGCCGGTAGGGCTGGTTCTTCACGACGGAGATGGACGCGTCGCCGTACTTCTTGTAGATCCGCACGGCGATGGAGGTGGACACCTCGACGGTCTGCAGGAAGAGCATGACCTCCTTGATCGCCTTCTGCTCCTCCCAGGCGTCGGCGATCTTCTTGGTCCGCTTCGGGCCGAGGCCGGGGACCTCGATGAGGCGCTTGGGCTCCTCCTCGATGATCTTCAGGGTGTCCAGGCCGAAGTGCTGGGTGATCCGGTCGGCGAACACCGGGCCGATGCCCTTGACCAGGCCGGAGCCGAGATAGCGGCGGATGCCCTGGACGGTGGCCGGCAGGAGGGTCGTGTAGTTCTCGACGGTGAACTGCTTGCCGTACTGCGGGTGGGAGCCCCAACGCCCCTCCATCCGCAGGGACTCGCCGGCCTGGGCGCCGAGCAGCGCGCCGACGACCGTGAGGAGGTCGCCGCCGCCCCTGCCGGTGTCGACGCGGGCGACCGTGTAGCCGTTCTCCTCGTTGGCATACGTGATCCGCTCCAGGACGCCTTCGAGCACCGCCAGTCGCCGCTCGCCCGTGGAAGTCCCCGCCTGATTGGACATGATCCGACGCTACCGGTCGGGTACGACAACGCGGCAAGACTGTGGACAAGGCTGCCGGCAGCCGTCACCCCGCCTGCGACTTCACGTGGTCGATGACCTTCCCGAAGTCCTCCGTCGGCGAGAACTCCACGAGTTCGCAGTCCTCCAGGGCCACGGGGACATGGCCGGGACCCCAGTAGTACGCCTGACCCGCCTCGTACTGCTCCTCGCCCTGGGGTGTGAGCATCCGGAGCCGGCCCTTCAGCAGGTAGCCCCAGTGCGGGCATGGGCAGGCGTCGCCCTCCAGGCCCTTGAGGGCGGGGCCCATGTCCGTGCCCTCGGGCAGGCTGATGTAGCCGACGGACATGCCGCCGCCGATGGGCTTGGTGCGCACCTCCACGCCGTCGCCGCCGAGGACGACGGGCACGTCGTCGCGAGTCGCTGCCGTCATGAGTCCTCCACTCCGGCCCGCGAGGGCCCTGGGGAAACGCCCCCGCACTTCCAGGCTGCACCGCCGCGGAGCGTGCCGCGACAGCGCAGGGACGACATCACGATCCGGTCTCGGGATGTGGTTGAGGGGTTGATTAACTCCCGTGTAATCGATTCCAATCCTCCGTACACGTCGATGTAATCGATTCCACGACCATCGACCACGAACGATCCACAAGGAGGTGGAGCGGCGATGGCGAGCATCAAGGACGTCGCTGCCGAGGCGGGGGTATCCGTCGCCACGGTTTCGCGCGTCCTGAACGACCATCCGTCGGTCAGCGCCGAGGCACGCGCACGCGTGCTGGCCGCCGTCGAGACCCTGGGCTACCGCCCGAACGCCGTCGCCCGCTCCTTGCGCACCGACCAGACCCGCACCCTCGGCCTGGTCATCAGCGACGTGATGAACCCCTACTTCACCGAGCTGGCCCGCTCCGTCGAGGAGGAGGCCCGCGCGCTCGGCTACAGCGTCATCATCGGCAACGCCGACGAGCGGCCGGACCTCCAGGACCATCACGTGCGGACCCTGCTGGACCGCCGTATCGACGGACTCCTCGTCTCCCCCACCGACGGCGGCTCCCCGCTGATGCTGGACGCGGCGCGGGCGGGGACGCCCATGGTGTTCGTGGACCGTTGGATCCCGGGCGTGGACGTGCCGGTGGTGCGGTCGGACGGGCGCGGTGCCGTACGGGATCTCGTGGCGCATCTGCACGGGCTCGGGCACCGGCGGCTCGCGATCATCGCGGGACCCGCCGCCACCACGACCGGACGCGAGCGCGTGGAGGCCTTCCGGGAGGCACTCGGCGCGTACGGCCTCGAACTCCCCGACGCCTACATAGGCCAGGGCGACTTCCAGGCCGAGAGCGGCCGGCAGGTCACCGAGGGCTTCCTCGACCTGCCCGAGCCGCCCGAGGTCGTCTTCGCGGCCGACAACCTGATGGCACTCGGCGCGCTGGACGCCGTACGCGCGCGTGGTCTGCGCGTACCGGACGACCTCGCGCTCGCCGCGTTCGACGACATCCGGTGGTTCGTGCACACCGATCCGCCGATCACCGCCATCGCCCAACCGACGGGCGAGCTGGGCCGGGCCGCCGTACGGGCCCTGGTGGACCGCATCGAGGGACGGCCCGGCGAGTCCGTCACGCTCCCCGCCCGCCTCGTCGTACGCCGCTCCTGCGGCGAGAACCCCACCCCAGTGCAAAGGAGCACGTCGTGAGCAACCAGGACGAGTTGCTGCGGATCGAGGGCATACGGAAGACCTTCCCGGGCGTGGTCGCGCTGGACGGCGTCGACTTCGATCTGCTCCGGGGCGAGGTGCACGTCCTTCTCGGTGAGAACGGTGCCGGCAAGAGCACCCTCATCAAGATGCTCTCCGGCGCCTACACACCGGATGCCGGGCGCATCCTGGTCGACGGCAAGGAGACGCGCATCCACGGTGCGCAGGACTCCGGGCGCCTCGGGATCGCCACCATCTACCAGGAGTTCAACCTCGTTCCGGATCTGACGGTCGCCGAGAACATCTTTCTGGGGCGCCAGCCGCGCCGCTTCGGGATGATCGACCGGAAGCGGATGGAGGCCGATGCCGCCGTTCTGCTGGAGCGGGTCGGCGTCAACGTGTCGCCCCGCGCGCGGGTGCGTGAACTCGGCATCGCGCGCCTGCAGATGGTCGAGATCGCCAAGGCGCTCAGCCTGAACGCGCGCGTGCTCATCATGGACGAGCCGACCGCCGTGCTCACCTCCGAGGAGGTCGACAGGCTCTTCGCCATCGTGCGCAAGCTGCGCGAGGACGGCGTCGGGATCGTCTTCATCACGCATCACCTGGAGGAGATCGCCGCCCTGGGCGACCGGGTCACGGTCATCCGGGACGGCAAGAGCGTCGGGCAGGTCCCGGCTTCCACTCCGGAGGACGAGCTCGTCCGGCTGATGGTGGGCCGCTCCATCGAGCAGCAGTACCCGCGTGAACGGGCCGACAAGGGCGCCGCGTTGCTCTGCGTCGAGGGCCTGACCCGCGACGGCGTCTTCCACGACGTCGGCTTCGAGGTGCACGCCGGGGAGGTCGTCGGCATCGCCGGGCTCGTCGGCGCCGGACGTACCGAGGTCGTGCGAGCGGTGTTCGGGGCGGACCCGTACGACAAGGGTGCCGTGAAGGTCGCCGGGACGGCCCTCAAGGGGCATGACGTGGGCGCCGCCATGGCGGCCGGCATCGGGCTGATCCCCGAGGACCGCAAGGGCCAGGGCCTGGTCCTTGACGCGTCCGTCGAGGAGAACCTCGGTCTGGTGACCATGCGCGCCGCCACGCGCGCGGGGCTCGTCGACCTCAAGGGCCAGCGGGAGGCCGCCGCGAGGATCGCCGGGCAGTTGGGCGTGCGGATGACCGGGCTCGGCCAGCATGTGCGCACCCTCTCCGGCGGCAACCAGCAGAAGGTCGTCATCGGCAAGTGGCTGCTCGCCGACACCAAGGTGCTCATCCTCGACGAGCCGACGCGCGGCATCGACGTCGGCGCCAAGGTCGAGATCTACCAGCTCATCAACGAACTCACCGCCGCCGGCGCCGCCGTACTGATGATCTCCAGCGATCTGCCGGAGGTGCTCGGCATGAGCGACCGGGTGCTGGTGATGGCCCAGGGCCGGATCGCGGGCGAACTGTCCGCCGACGAGGCCACTCAGGACTCCGTGATGGCACTCGCCGTCAGCAACCCCACCCCTCGGAAGACCGGAACGGAGGCCGCTCGTGGCCACTGACACGCTCAAGAGCACGTCGGGCGCCGGTGCCGCCACCGGCGGCCTGCGCCGACTGCTCCTCGACAACGGCGCGCTCACCGCGCTCATCGTCCTCGTCATCGCCATGTCGGCGCTGTCCGGCGACTTCCTGACCACCGACAACCTGCTCAACGTCGGCGTCCAGGCGGCCGTGACCGCCATCCTCGCCTTCGGCGTCACCTTCGTGATCGTCTCGGCGGGCATCGACCTGTCGGTCGGTTCGGTGGCGGCCCTGTCGGCCACCGTCCTCGCCTGGACCGCGACTTCGCACGGCGTGCCGGTCGTCATAGCGGTGCTGCTGGCCGTCGCGACCGGCATCGTGGCCGGTCTCGTCAACGGCTTCCTCATCGCCTACGGCAAGCTCCCGCCGTTCATCGCGACGCTCGCGATGCTCTCGGTGGCCCGCGGTCTGTCGCTGGTGATCTCCGAGGGCTCCCCGATCGCCTTCCCCGACTCCGTCTCCCACCTGGGTGACACGCTCGGCGGCTGGCTGCCGGTGCCGGTCCTCGTGATGATCGTGATGGGCCTGATCGCCGCGTTCGTGCTCGGCCGGACCTACATCGGCCGCTCGATGTACGCGATCGGCGGCAACGAGGAGGCCGCGCGCCTGTCCGGCCTGCGGGTGAAGAAGCAGAAGCTCGCCATCTACGCCCTGTCCGGCGTGTTCGCCGCCGTCGCCGGCGTCGTGCTGGCCTCGCGCCTGTCCTCGGCGCAGCCCCAGGCCGCCGACGGCTACGAGCTGGACGCGATCGCCGCGGTCGTCATCGGCGGCGCCTCGCTCGCGGGCGGCACCGGCAAGGCGTCCGGCACGCTGATCGGCGCGCTGATCCTGGCGGTGCTGCGCAACGGCCTGAACCTGCTCAACGTGTCCGCGTTCTGGCAGCAGGTCGTCATCGGTGTCGTGATCGCGCTGGCGGTCCTCTTCGACACGCTGCGCCGCAAGGCCGGGGCGACCCCGGTGGCGGGCGGCACTTCTGCGGGCGGCAAGGGCAAGCAGGCGGGGACGTACGCCCTCGCGGCGGTCGTCACCGTGGCGATCGTGGGGGCGACCTCTTTCCTGCACAACGGTTCCTCCTCCGCATCGGCCGACCGGAAGATGGGCCTGTCCCTGTCGACGCTCAACAACCCCTTCTTCGTGCAGATCCGGGCGGGCGCCCAGGCCGAGGCGAAGAAGCTGGGTGTGGACCTGACCGTCACGGACGCCCAGAACGACGCCTCCCAGCAGGCCAACCAGCTGCAGAACTTCACCAGTTCCGGCGTCGGCGCGATCATCGTCAACCCGGTGGACTCGGACGCGGCGAGCAACTCCGTGAAGGCCGCCGACAAGGCGGACATCCCGGTCATCGCCGTGGACCGCGTGGTCAACAACGCGAAGACGAGCGCCCTGGTCGCCTCCGACAACGTGGCCGGTGGTGAGCTCGCCGCCAAGTCGATCGCCGAGAAGCTCGGCGGCAAGGGCAAGATCGTGATCCTCCAGGGCCAGGCGGGCACGTCCGCCGCCCGCGAGCGCGCGCAGGGCTTCGCGAACGGCCTCAAGGCCTTCCCCGGCATCCAGGTCGTCGCCCAGCAGCCCGCCGACTTCGACCGGACCAAGGGCCTCGACGTGATGTCGAACCTGCTCCAGGCCCACCCGGACGTCCAGGGCGTCATCGCGGCCAACGACGAAATGGCGCTCGGCGCGGTCAAGGCGCTGGGCTCCAAGGCCGGCACGTCGGTTCAGGTCGTGGGCTTCGACGGAACTCCGGACGGCCTCAAGGCCGTTGAACAGGGGACGCTCTACGCATCCGTGGCGCAGCAGCCCTCGCAGCTGGGCAGGATCGCCGTGGACAACGCGCTCAGGGCGCTTCAGGGCAAGAAGGTCGAGGAGACGGTGAAGGTGCCGGTGAAGGTGGTCACGAAGGAGAACGTGGCCGGCTTCAGCGGCTGACGACGGGGAACGGGTGGGCGGGTCGGGGGGACTGCCCACCCGAGGCAGACAGCAGAAAACTGGGGAGTGCTTCTCATGTACGACTACGACCTGCTGGTCGTGGGATCGGCCAACGCCGACCTGGTGATCGGCGTCGAGCGTCGGCCTGGTGCCGGCGAGACCGTGCTCGGCTCCGATCTGGCCGTCCACCCGGGCGGCAAGGGCGCGAACCAGGCGGTCGCGGCCGCCCGGCTCGGTGCCCGCACGGCCCTGCTGGCCCGGGTCGGCGACGACGCGCACGGCAGGCTGCTGCTCGACTCGCAGCGTGAGTCCGGCGTCGACACGGTGGGCGTCCTGGTCGGCGGCGCACCGACCGGCGTCGCGCTGATCACCGTGGACCCGTCCGGGGACAACAGCATCGTCGTCTCGCCGGGCGCGAACGGCCGGCTCGCCCCGGGCGACGTCCGGGCCGCCGCGAGCCTCTTCCACGCCTCCCGGGTGGTCTCGGCCCAGCTGGAGATCCCGCTGGAGACGGTCGTCGAGGTGGTCCGCAGCCTGGCGGAGGGCAGCCGGTTCGTGCTGAACCCGTCCCCGCCCAGGCCGCTGCCCACCGAGGTGCTGACGGCCTGCGACCCGCTGATCGTGAACGAGCACGAGGCGAAGGTGATCCTCGGCAACTCCGCGGTGGGCGAGACCCCCGAGGACTGGGCGCGGATCCTGCTGGCCAAGGGCCCTCGCTCGGTGGTCGTGACCCTCGGCGCGCAGGGCGCGCTGGTGGCCACCGCACACGGCATGACGCGGATCGCGGCCGTGAAGGTGGACGCGGTGGACACGACGGGCGCGGGCGACGCGTTCACGGCCGCGCTGGCGTGGCGGCTCGGCACGGGCGCGCCCCTGGCCGAGGCGGCGGCGTACGCGGCGCGGGTCGGTGCGGTGGCCGTGACCCGGCAGGGCGCGCAGGTGTCCTTCCCCACGGCGGCGCAGGTCGACGCGCTGTGAAGAGGGCCGGAATCCTGAACCGCCACCTCAGCGGCGCCCTCGCCGAGCTGGGCCACGGCGACGGCGTCCTCGTCTGCGACGCGGGCATGCCGATACCCGACGGGCCCCGGGTCGTGGACCTGGCCTTCCGGGCGGGCGTGCCGTCGTTCGCCGTGGTGCTGGACGGGCTGCTGGCCGAGCTGGTGGTGGAGGGCGCGACGGCCGCGAAGGAGGTCCGCGACGCCAACCCCGCGGCGGCCGCGCTGCTGGAGGGCGAGTTCCCCGAACTGGAGCTGGTCCCGCACGAGCGGCTCAAGGAGCTGTCGGCCGGGGCGCGGCTGATCGTACGGACCGGCGAGGCACGGCCGTACGCGAATGTGCTGCTGCGCTGCGGGGTGTTCTTCTGACACGTTTCGAGGGGCTCGGTCGGCCGACCGAGCCCCTCGGGTTTTCCCTCCCCATCAGGACCCCCGCGATCCCCCCAGATCCCCCTCCAAGAGTCCTGATGCCAAGTACGACCGGCGAGGTGGCGGGAGGGTTGTACGGGTGCCGCAGATTTTTTCAGGTTCTTTTCAGCGGATCGCGTGCTCCACGAAGCGCCGGGCCGTCTCGGCCAGCACCTCCCGGCCGTCCCGGGCCCACAGCCCGTCGTTGAACAGCTCCACCTCGATGGGCCCGTCGTACCCGGCCGCCTCCACGTACCCCTTCCACTCCCGCATGTCGATCGCCCCGTCCCCGATCTGCCCGCGCCCGGTGAGGACGCCCTCCGGCAGCGGGGTCGTCCAGTCGGCGAGCTGGAAGGTGTGGATACGGCCGCCCGCGCCCGCCCGGGCGATCTGCGCCGGCGCGGTGTCGTCCCACCAGATGTGGTACGTGTCGACGGTGACGCCGACCTGGTGGGCCGGGAAGCGTTCGGCCAGGTCGAGGGCCTGGGCCAGGGTCGACACCACGCAGCGGTCGGCGGCGTACATCGGGTGCAGTGGCTCGATGGCCAGCTTCACGCCCCGCTCCTCGGCGTACGGGCCCAGCTCGCCGAGCGCGTCGGCGATCCGCTCGCGTGCGCCGTGCAGGTCCCTGGAGCCGGCGGGCAGGCCGCCGGAGACCAGCACCAGCACGTCCGTGCCCAGCGTGGCCGCCTCGTCGACGGCCCGGCGGTTGTCGTCCAGCGCCTTCGCCCGCTCGTCCGGGTCGATCGCCGTGAAGAAGCCGCCGCGGCACAGGGTGGTGACCGTCAGGCCCGCGTCGCGGACCAGCTTGGCCGTCGCCTCCAGGCCGTACGACTGGACGGGCTCGCGCCACAGGCCGACGCCCGGGACGCCCAACTCCAGGCAGGCGTGTGCCAGTTCCGGCATCGACAGCTGTTTCACCGTCATCTGGTTGATGGAGAAGCGGGACAGGTCACCGGTCATGGAGCCACTCCGTACAGGGCGAGCAGGTTCCTCATCCGCTCCTCGGCGAGCTTCGGGTCCGGGAACAGGCCCAGTCCGTCGGCCAGTTCGTAGGCGCGGGCGAAGTGCGGGAGGGAACGGGCCGACTGAAGGCCCCCGACCATCGTGAAGTGCGTCTGGTGGCCGGCCAGCCAGGCCAGGAACACCACGCCCGTCTTGTAGAAGCGGGTGGGCGGCTGGAAGAGGTGCCGGGACAGTTCGACGGTCGGGTCCAGCAGGGCCCGGAAGCCCGCCACGTCCCCCGTGTCGAGCACCCGCACCGCCTGAGCCGCCAGCGGGCCGAGCGGGTCGAAGATGCCGAGCAGGGCGTGGCTGAAGCCCTGCTCGTCGCCCGCGATCAGCTCGGGGTAGTTGAAGTCGTCGCCCGTGTAGCAGCGCACGCCCTGCGGGAGCCGGCGGCGGATGTCGATCTCCCGCCCCGCGTCCAGCAGCGAGACCTTGATGCCGTCCACCTTGTCGGGGTGGGTGGCGATGACCTCCAGGAAGGTGTCCGTCGCGGTGTCGAGGTCGGACGACCCCCAGTAGCCGTCCAGCGCAGGGTCGAACATCGGGCCCAGCCAGTGCAGGATCACCGGCTCGGCGGCCTGGCGCAGCAGATGGCCGTAGACCTCCAGATAGTCCTCGGGGCCCTTCGCCGCCGCGGTGAGCGCCCGCGAGGCCATCAGGATCGCCTGCGCCCCGCTCTCCTCGACGACGGCGAGCTGCTCCTCGTAGGCCGCCCGGACCTCCGCGAGCGACCCGGCGGCGATCTGGTCCGTGCCGGCCCCGCAGGCGATCCGGCCGCCGGCCGCCTTCGCCTCGGCGGCGCTGCGCCGGATCAGCTCGGCCGCGCCCGCCCAGTCCAGGCCCATCCCGCGCTGGGCGGTGTCCATGGCCTCGGCGACGCCGAGTCCGTGGGACCACAGATGGCGGCGGAAGGCGAGGGTGGCGTCCCAGTCGACGGCTGCGGGCGCGTCGGGGCTGGTGTCGGCGTACGGGTCGGCGACGACATGCGCCGCCGAGAAGACCGTACGGGAGGTGAAGGGCGCGCCCGAGGTGAGCGCGAGGGGCTCGGCGCGCGGCTCGTACGCCCGCAGGCCGCCCCGGAAGTCGGGCAGTCGGATGGTCACGGCTGGATCTCCGGTACGTCGATACGGCGGCCCTCGGCCGAGGACTTCAGGCCCAGCTCGGCGAGCTGGACGCCGCGGGCGCCGGCGAGGAGGTCCCAGTGGTAGGGGGCGTCGGCGTAGACGTGGCGCAGGAACAGCTCCCACTGGGCCTTGAAGCCGTTGTCGAAGTCCGCGTTGTCCGGGATCTCCTGCCACTGGTCGCGGAAGGAGTAGGTGGCCGGGATGTCGGGGTTCCAGACCGGCTTCGGCGTCGTGCTGCGGTGCTGGACACGGCAGTTACGCAGGCCCGCGACGGCCGAGCCCTCGGTGCCGTCGACCTGGAATTCCACCAGCTCGTCGCGGTTGACGCGCACGGCCCAGGACGAGTTGATCTGCGCGATGGCGCCGCCGTCGAGCTCGAAGATGCCGTAGGCGGCGTCGTCGGCGGTGGCGTCGTAGGGCTTGTCGTTCTCGTCCCAGCGCTGCGGGATGTGGGTGGTGGCGATGGCCTGGACGGACTTCACGCGGCCGAAGAGCTCGTGCAGCACGTACTCCCAGTGCGGGAACATGTCGACGACGATGCCGCCGCCGTCCTCGGCGCGATAGTTCCAGGACGGGCGCTGCGCGCTCTGCCAGTCGCCCTCGAAGACCCAGTAGCCGAACTCGCCCCGGATGGACAGGATCCGCCCGAAGAAGCCGCCGTCGATGAGCCGCTTCAGCTTCAGCAGCCCCGGGAGGAAGAGCTTGTCCTGGACGACGCCGTGCTTGATGCCGGCCGCGCTCGCGAGACGGGCCAGCTCCAGGGCGCCCTCCAGCCCGGTGGCCGTCGGCTTCTCGGTGTAGATGTGCTTTCCGGCGGCGATCGCCTTCCTGATCGCCTCCTCGCGGGCGGAGGTGACCTGCGCGTCGAAGTAGATCTCGACGCTCGGGTCGGCGAGGACCGCGTCGACGTCGGTCGAGACGTTCTGCGGATCGAGGCCGTGCTGTTCGGCGAGCGCCTTCAGGGCGTGCTCGCGGCGGCCGACCAGGACCGGCTCCGGCCACAGCACGGTGCCGTCGCCGAGGTCGAGGCCGCCCTGCTCGCGGATGGCCAGGATGGAGCGGACCAGGTGCTGGCGGTAACCCATGCGCCCGGTCACACCGTTCATGGCGATACGCACCGACTTGCGTGTCACGTCATTCCCTTCGTAGGCCTCTGCCCAACGTTCGTGCGTGTCTCGTACGCGGATGTGCGCGCCGCGTACGCCCTACCCCGCCAGCGACACAGCAAGCGCTTTCTATCTGATGAGAAGCTAGCCTCTGAGCAGCGGTGGAGACA
This sequence comes from Streptomyces sp. NBC_01092, assembly GCF_045039535.1. Taxonomy (NCBI): domain Bacteria; kingdom Bacillati; phylum Actinomycetota; class Actinomycetes; order Kitasatosporales; family Streptomycetaceae; genus Streptomyces; species Streptomyces sp. NBC_01092. Next base: position 4,044,699 of record NZ_CP108659.1, read on the forward strand.
AGACCGTGACGGGGTTGAGTTGTTCGAGGGGACGAACAACCGGGGTTCTTGGCCTTAAGGTCTGCTCGACATACACGGAACCGTGACCGCGGATGACCTGTCTACGAGGGGGCAGGCCTGTCCGTGAAACACGTGGTGAGCACGTACGTACGACAGGTGGTACGACGAGATGCGCGACCGGAGGACGACGAGATGACGGTGACCCTTGCGGACGTGGCGGCACGCGCCCAGGTCTCGCCCGCGACGGTGTCGCGCGTGCTGAACGGGAACTACCCCGTGGCCGCCTCCACGCGTGAGCGGGTGCTGCGCGCGGTGGACGAGCTGGACTACGTCCTGAACGGTCCCGCGAGCTCGCTGGCCGCGGCCACCTCCGATCTGGTGGGCATCCTGGTCAACGACATCGCCGACCCCTTCTTCGGGATCATGGCGAGCGCGATCCAGTCCGAGATCGGGGGCCCCGGCGGCCGGGCGGGCGGCGAGCGGCTGGCGGTCGTCTGCAACACCGGGGGTTCGCCGGAGCGCGAACTGACCTATCTGACCCTGCTCCAGCGGCAGCGGGCCGCGGCGGTGGTGCTGACCGGCGGCGCCATGGAGAACGCCCCGCACGCGGCGGCCGTCTCGGCGAAGCTGCGGAAGCTGGCGGACGCCGGGACGCGCGTGGTGCTGTGCGGTCGGCCGCCGGCGCCGGACACCGGCGCGATCGCCCTGACCTTCGACAACCGCGGCGGCGGACGCGAGCTGACCGAGCACCTGATCGGCCTCGGCCACCGGCGCCTGGGCTACATCGCGGGCCCGGAGGAGCGCACGACGACCCGGCACCGGCTGGAGGGCCACCGTGCCGCCCTGGAGGCGCACGGCATCGAGGAGGACGCCGGCTGGACCGTCCACGGCCGCTACGACCGCCAGTCCGGCTACGAGGCGACGCTGGAACTGCTGCGCCGGGACGCGTCGTTGACCGCGGTGGTGGCGGCGAACGACTCCGTCGCGCTGGGAGCGTGCGCGGCCCTGCGGGACTCCGGCCTGCGGATCCCCGAGGACGTCTCGGTGGCGGGCTTCGACGATCTGCCGTTCAGCATCGACGCGGTGCCTTCGCTGACGACGGTGCGGCTGCCGTTGTCGGAGGCGGGGGCGCGGGCGGGCCGGATCGCGATGGGGCGGGAGGAGCCGCCGCCCGGGGGGATCGCCACGATTCGGGGGGAGTTGATGGTTCGGGGGTCGTCCGGGGGGCCTCGGGGGTAGGGGCGGGTGCCGGACGGGGTGAGTCCGGCTCGGGCTCATGGGGTGACGTCCGGCTCGGGCTCATGGGGTGACGTCCGGCTCGGGCCCATGGGGTGACGTCCGGCTCGGGCCCATGAGGTGACGTCCGGCTCGGGCCCATGGGTGACGTCCGGCTCGGGCCCATGGGTGACGTCCGGCTCGGGCCCATGGGTGACGTCCGGCTCGGGCCCATGGGTGACGTCCGGCTCGGGCCCATGGGTGACGTCCGGCTCGGGCCCATGGGTGACGTCCGGCTCGGGCCCATGGGTGACGTCCGGCTCGGGCCCATGGGTGACGTCCGGCTCGGGCCCATGGGTGACGTCCGGCTCGGGCCCATGAGGTGACGTCCGGCTCGGGCCCATGAGGTGACGTCCGGCTCGGTGAGTGGGGCGGCTCGTTCAGAGCCACTGCGAATGGTCCGGTTCGGCGGGCTTCTGCGGCGCGGCTGCCGGACGGACGCGGGGTCGGCGCCCCCTGCGCCGTAGCGCGAGCAACCCGAGGAGGCCCGCGAGCAGGGCCGCCGCCGGGAGCCACCACCGCAACGTCCCGGACCCGGCATCGGTCGCCTGCGCTCCCCCGCCACCGTCCCCACCATCCCGGGCCTCGGCCTCGGTATCCGGTTCCGCCGTGCTCGGAGCGCCTCCGCCGAGCCACACCTGCGCCTGTTCGGTGTCGGTGACCGGCTGCGCCAGCGACCGGCCGACGTCCCGGGTCAGCGTGGGCCAGCGCTCCGTCATCCGGTCCGCCGGCATCGAGGTGAAGGGGACGGAGGTGAAGTCGACGCCGCCGTAGATGTACGTCCGCGTGTATTCGGTGTCGCCCTCACGCGTGCGGTGCGTCACCTTGAACTCGCCCTTGGTGTAGGAGCGTACGTACGCGTCGAACGTGTCGCGCGGCGTCCACTTCTCCCGGGTGGTGTACGCGTCGATGTCGCCCTTGTCGATCATCTCGCCGTACGCCGTCGCCTTGCGCGCGCTCAGTTCGCGGTACCACTGGGCGGCGACCCGGCTGAGATACACCCGCCGCAGCTCGGCGTACTCCGGGGCGGTGTTCACCGCCTTGACCACCCCGGGCAGGATCAGCCGCCGGAACACCGCCTCGTTGTGCTCCTGCACCGACTTCGACTGCTGCGGGCAGGACACCGCCCCCTCGCCGCCGCGCGACTTCAGATACTGCGTCTCCATCTGCACGTCCAACGGCGACTTCAGGATGTACAGCTCGTCCCCGTCCTCGTGGACCGTCGCCGGCGCCGGCACGATCCAGGTGCGGAACGACATGCAGTCGCCCGACAGCTCTCCCCAGTACCGTGCGCCGAGTTTCGTGTCCGGGTGGATGAGCTCGCCGGTCGTCTTCTTCAGCTGCAGATCGGCCTGCAGCAGCACCCGTCCCGCGTCCGTCCGGCCGAGCCGGGAGTCGACGATCCGGTCGGGCTCATTGGGGTTGAGGTTGACCCAGAACGTCGACGGCTCCAGCCCCAGCCAGGTGAAGAAGGCGTCGGACGACTCCTTGGCGCCGGCAAGCCCCGTCGTCCCGTCGTTCTCGCCCGAGGCGGCCAAGGGCGCCTTGAACGCGTAGCGCAGGCCGCCGCCCGCCGAGCCGGGATCGGCGAGGTAGCGCAACTCCAGCCGGGAGAAGTCGATCCCGCCGGGCGCCCGGGGTGTCGTGGCCAGGCCGCGGTCCAGGCCGCCCCTGGGCTGCTCTTCCGCGTCACCGCAGTCGGCTGCCTGCCGCGCGGAGAAGGCCGCGGGCCGGACGGCGGAGACGCTCTGCGGGCGTCCGAGGCTCTGCGCCTGCGGCATGGGGCAGTCCGTCGAGGGGGCGGGGAACACGGACTTGAGCTCGCGGTCGGCTTCCCGCGCCTTGCCGATGTCCCGGCGCAGATTGCCGCGCGCCGTGTCGGCCCGGACGCTGTAGATGTCCTTGTAGCGGCCCACGATCCGGTCCCTGCGGGCCTTCGCGGACTCCTCGCGGTCGGCGACCTTCTTCAGCTCCTTCGCGATCACCCGCCGCTCGTTCGCTCGCGGTCCCGCGGGCAGCTTGGCCGCCTTGTGCGCCCGCTCCTCAAGCTGCTTCCTGCTGTTCCTGATCTTCCGAAGTTCGGCGTCGACCGGCTTCAGCTCGGCGGCCCGCTGGGCCTGCTCCTGCTGGGTCAGGCCGTACTCCTGCGTGTAGAAGACCGGGGTCCCGTCCTCGATGACCTCTTCGCCGCACACCTCGCAAGGACCCCGGTCGGTGTACCAGGACAGCGGCTTCAGGGCGGCCTTGCCGTTCCGGTTCTTCTCCAGCTCGTTCTTGATCAGCTGCTCGGAGTGCAGGCCCGTCTTCTTCCCCGCCTCCCTCACACCGGGAAAGCTCATGGCCCGCGCCATCAGCAGGTTCTGCACGCCGTCCGCGCGCAGTTCCTCGTAGACCTCGGGCCGCAGGTAGTCCTTCCACTCCTCCAGGGACACCAACTTGAAGTCGTACGCCGGCGCCTCCTCCGGCCGCCCCAGAGCGATCAGATCCGCGAGTTCCTCGTCGCTGCGCCCCCGCGGATCGACCAGAGCCGCGGCCACGTTGGCGAACTCGCTGTAACCGTTGGCGTATTTGCCGCTGTCGGCGATATACGCACCCTTGTACTCGCTGCCCAGCCGGTCACGGAAGTAAAAACCCTCCCGGCTGAATCGGTCCTCGTAGTACGGGATGCGGCCACCCGTACCGTCCTCGGACTTCGCCGTCGTCGCCGCCTGCGCGGCGGATACGACGCCATCTCCCGGTCCGACCAGGGGAGTTGCCACCGCGAGGGCCGCCAGGCAGAAGACGGCCGCCCACCACCGCCGTCCCAACTGCCGTGCCAAGGACCGTTCCCCCGTGATCCCGCGCATGATCGAGTGCACCCCCGTTGTGCGTCCGTCAGCCACCGGCGACCGTAGACGAGCGATCCGTCATCCGTACAGGGCTCATTACGTCAAAGGTGGCGTGCACGTACCGCATTCGCAGGTCCCGGCGAGTTCCAGCACGGTGTCGCCGCCCGCACCATACTGTCGGCGTCGGGACCCGCTTCCGCCACCGATGATTTCCCGGCCCCACCCCGGTCTTCACTGCCGTCATCGCATCGACCGCCAACAGGAGTGAGCCCCATGCGCATCGCGATCACCGAATTCATCAGCCTCGACGGTGTCGTCCAGGCCCCCGGTGGCCCCAAGGAGGACACCGACGGCGGGTTCGCGCACGGTGGCTGGACGCATCCGTACTTCGACGCGGAGGTCCTCGGCGGCGCCTTCGACGCGGGGATGCGGAAGGCCGAGGCGCTGCTCTTCGGGCGTCGTACCTGGCAGACCATGGCGGCGGCGTGGCCGGAGCGGGCCGGGGATCCGTTCGCGGACCGGATGAACTCGATCAAGAAGTACGTCGTCTCCGGCACCCTCACCGACGCCGATCTGACCTGGAACAACACCACCCTCATCCCCGGCGCCGAGGCCGTGGCCCGGGTGCGCGAGCTGCGCGCGGCCGAGGGCGGCGATCTGGCGATGATGGGCAGCCCCACCCTCGTGCGCACCCTCATCCAGGAGGGGCTGGTCGACGAGCTGCAGCTCATCGTCATGCCGGTGCTGCTCGGCGGCGGCAAGTCGATCTTCCCGGAGGACGGAGGGAAGCGGCCGCTGGAGCTCGTCTCGACCACCACGGCCAAGACCGGCGCGCAGGTGTGCGTCTACCGGCCGGCCACCGAGGGGTAGCGGCGAAGGCGCGGACGTCCTAGGCTCGAACCCGACGGAACCTCTGACTGAGTCAGAGATCGACAGGCCGAACCGCCGCAGATTCCACCGGGGTCGACGATCATGACCGTCCACGACATCCGCGCCTTCAACCGCTTCTACACGAACGTCATCGGCGCCCTCGACTACAGCCGCCACCTCTACGCCCCGTACACCCTCACCGAGTCCCGCGTCCTGTACGAGCTCGCGCACTCCCCGCGTACCGACGCGGCCGATCTGCGGACCGAGCTCTCGCTGGACGCGGGATATCTGAGCCGGATCCTGAACAAGTTCGAGCAGGACGGGCTCATCGAGCGCACCCCCTCCCGGCAGGACCCGAGGCGCCGGCGTGTCACGCTCACCGCGCGCGGCCGGGAGACCGGCAAGCTGCTGGAGGAGCGGGCGAACGAATCGGTCGGGGCGCTGCTGTCGACCGTCCCGGCCGCCGACCGGCCCCGCCTCGCCGAGGCGATGACGACCGTCCGTACGATCCTGTCCCACGGCCGCCCTCCCCGCCGCGAGGACGTCCTGCTGCGCGAGCCCGGCCCCGGCGACCTCGGCTGGATCGTGCAGCGCAATGCCGCGCTGTACGCCGCCGAGTACGGCTGGAACGCCGACTACGAGGGCCTGGTGGCGAGGATCGTCGCGGACTTCGCGGAGGATCACGACCCGCATCTGGAGCGGGTGTGGATCGCCGAGCTGGACGGCCGGCCGGTCGGGTGTGTGATGTGCGTACGGGACGAGGCCCCCGCCACGGCCCGGCTACGGCTGCTGCTGGTCGAGCCCGACGCCCGCGGCCTCGGCATCGGCGACCGCCTGGTCACGGCCGTCGTCGACTTCGCCCGCGGCGTCGGCCACCGCGACCTCGTCCTGTGGACCAACGACGTCCTGAGCGCCGCCCGCCACATCTACCAGCGGCACGGCTTCGTCCTGGCCGCCGAGAAACCCCACCGCTCCTTCGGCAAGGACCTGACCGGGCAGGACTGGCGGCTGGATCTGCACGGCACCGCGGAGTGACACCCCGGGTTCCGATCGCCCGGCCGGATGGGCGTCCCTCCGTTTCCCTGGCAAGGTGGATGCATGAAACTGGCGTTCTCCACCCTCGGCGTCCCCGGTCTCCCCCTCCCCGACGTGCTGCGCCTCGCGACCACGCACGGTTATCACGGTGTCGAGCTGCGTACACATCCCGAGGAGCCGGTGCATCTGGGGCTCGGGCCCGACGAACGGGCCGACGTGGCGGCCGAATTCAAGGCCGCCGGGGTCGAGCCGGTGGGGCTCGCCGGGTACGTCCGGGTCGCCGCGCCCGGGGACGACGGGCCGGTGATCGAGGAGATCCGGGGGCTCATCGACCTCGCCCACGACCTCGGCGCCCCGTTCGTCCGCGTCTTCCCCGGCGCCGACCACGAGCAGAGCCGCCAGTCGGCGGACGCCATCGCCGCGCGGCGCCTCGGTACGGCCGCGGAGTACGCCGCCGACATGGGCGTACGGATCCTGCTGGAGACCCACGACTCGCACCGCGCCGCCGCCGACGCGATCCGCGTCCTGGGCCTGGTCGGCCACCGCCACGTCGGCTCGCTGTGGGACGTCATGCACACCTGGCTGGCCGGTGAGCAGCCCACGGAGAGCTACGCGGCCCTCTCGCCGTACCTCGGCTACGTCCAGGTCAAGGACATCGCCTCCGCCGACGACACGACCCCGCTGGCGCTCGGCGCCGGGGTGCTGCCGCTCGCCGAGTGCGTCGAGGTCCTCTCCCGGCACGGCTGGGACGGCTGGCTGTGCTGGGAGTACGAGAAGCGCTGGTACGAGGACGCCGCCCCGCTGCCCGAGCTGCTGACGGCCGGGCGGCGGCATCTGTCCCGGCTGCTCAACGACTCGGCGTGACGCGACGGCCGTAGCCGTGATCCAGCCGCCACGGCCTCAGGTCACGCCGGACGGGCGATGATCTCCGCGGTGGGGTCCAGGCACCATCCCAGTACGGCGGGCCAGGGACCGTAACCGGCGTCCAGGTCGAGATGCGCCGCGCCCGGGAGGACGTCGGTGGGGAGGGCGAGGGGGTCTCCGTAGAGGAGGTCGGCGCCCTGCGCGCAGTACGGGTCGTTGTCGCTCGCGACCAGGCGCGTCGGGCCGGGGAGGGCGAACTCCAGGGGCGGCGGGACGAACCGGGCGACCTCCGGGCGCCGGGCCAGCATGCCGCCGGACGGCGGGGCGACGAGCAGGACCCGGTCCACGGCGTCGAGCCCCGGCATCCTCCGCGCGGCGGCGTGCAGCCACAGCACGACGGAGAGGCTGTGCGCGACGACGACCCGCTCCGCGCCCGCGTCGAGCCCGGCCAGATGCCGCGTCAACTCCTGCAGCCAGACCTCCAGTTCGGGGTCGTCCGGATCCGGCAGCTGCGGATAGACGACCTGGTGGCCGAGCTCGGTGAGCCGGTCGGCGAGCCAGTGCTGCCAGTGGTCCTTGGGGCGGTGGTTCTGCCAGCCGTGGAGGATGAGGTACGCGGTCATGGCCTCGATCCTCCCCACCACGTCAAGAACACGTCGACCTGTGGACAGCCGTCACAGCCGCGCCCGCAGCGCCGCGAACTCCTCGTGAAAGCCCGGGAACGTCTTCCGTACGCACCCGGGGTCGTCGAACGAGATCCCCGGCACCCGCAGCCCGGTCACCGCGAAGGACATCACGATGCGGTGGTCGCCGTACGACTTGATCTCCGCGCCGACGGGAGCGCCCTCGGCCGCCGGCTGGATCTCGATCCAGTCCGGCCCCGTGGTCACCGCCACCCCCAGCCGCCGCAGGTTCTCCGCGCACGCCTCCAGCCGGTCGCACTCCTTCACGCGTGTGTTCGCCACGTCCTCGATCCGCACCGGGCCGGAGGCGAACGGCGCGATGGCGGCCAGCGTCGGCATGGTGTCGGAGATGTCGCGCATGTTGACCGTGACGCCGCGCAGTTCGCCCGTGCCCCGCACCGTCGTCGCGACCGCGCCCACCGACACCTGCGCGCCCATCCGCCGCAGTACGTCGACGAAGCCCAGGTCGCCCTGGAGCGCCCCCGCACCCAGGCCCGGGACCGTCACCTCGCCGCCCGTGACGGCGGCCGCCGCGAAGAAGTAGCTCGCGGTCGAGGCGTCGGGCTCGACGGCGTAGGTCGTGGCGCGGTAGCCGCCCGGCGGGACCTCGAAGACGTCGCCCTCCCGGCTCACCTGCACGCCGAACGCCCGCATCATCGCGATCGTGATCTCGACGTACGGCGCCGAGACCAGGTCCGTGACGGTGATCCGCAGGCCCTCGCGGGTCAGCGGGCCGAGCAGCAGCAGCGCCGTCAGGTACTGCGACGACTGCCCCGCGTCCAGCGTCACCTCCCCGCCCTGGACACCGGCCGCCCGCACGGTCAGCGGATGGTGGCCCTCCTGCTCCTCGTGCCGCAGGTCCACGCCCAGCTCGCGCAGGGCCCGGGTCAGCGGGAGCAGCGGGCGGCGGCGCATCTGGGACGAGGCGTCGAAGCGGTAGGTGCCGTGCCCCGCGGCGGCGAGCGTGGGCAGGAAGCGGGCCGTGGTCGCCCCGTCGCGGCAGTGGACGTCCGCCTCCGTGACCGCGGGGCCCTGCGGGCGGCCGTCGACCTGCCAGGTGTCCGGGGTCCGGCCGATCCGGTGGCCGAGCCGGGTCAGTCCCTCGGCGAAGCCCTCGGTGTCGTCCGAGCGCAGCGGCCGTACGAGGGTGGTGACACCGTCGGCCGCGGCCGCCAGGAAGAGGGCGCGGGCGGTGATGGACTTGGATCCGGGAATGGCGACTTCGGGCATGCGCTCATGATCGCCCCGCCGCCGGGGAGCGCGCCCGGACGTCCACGGGATGGACCCGCACCCGACCCTCGTCCGTTGCTCATCCGTCACACTGAACCCCGGCTTACCAACTTCGCCGGTTGTGGCCCTCGCGGGGAACCCAGCCCCATCCCCGCTCGTCCAACCCGCAAGCTGCCGGAGAGTCACCGTGGTGCGGTGTCGGCCCTCGCTGCTGGCTGCGATCGCTGACCCAACCCTCTCCGCCGTGCCGCGGCCGGCAGCACGCCGTCATCGGCGCGCCCCCCTCCAACTGCGCCGATGGCGGCCCCTCTTCGGTTACGGTCCATTCCCTTGACTGGCAGAAACTTCCCGGTTATTGGTGACTTCTCGGAAGTTTCCTTCAGAGCACCACCTCCGGAAGGAGCGCACGTGCCCGACACCAGCACGGGAAACGCCACGACCCCTTCAAGACGTACGGTCCTCGCGGCCACCGCAGGTCTCACCACCCTCGGCGGCACCGCCCACGCCGCCACCCCCGACGACAAGAAACTGCGCGCCCTCATCGCCCGGATGACCCTGCCGGAGAAGGTCGGCCAGCTCTTCGTCATGCGGGTCTACGGCCACTCCGCGACCGCTCCGGACCAGGCCGACATCGACGCCAACCTGAAGGAGATCGGCGTCCGCACGGCCGCCGATCTGGTCGCCAGGTACCGCGTGGGCGGCATCATCTACTTCACCTGGGCGCACAACACCCGCGACCCGCACCAGATCGCCGACCTGTCCAACGGCATCCAGCAGGCGTCCCTCACCCAGCCCCGGGGCCTGCCCGTACTCATCTCCACCGACCAGGAACACGGCATCGTCTGCCGCGTCGGCGAGCCCGCCACCCTCTTCCCGGGCGCCATGGCCATCGGCGCCGGCGGCTCGCGCACCGACGCCCGCACCCTCGGCCGGATCGCCGGACGGGAACTCGCGGCGCTTGGCATCCGGCAGAACTACTCCCCCGTCGCCGACGTGAACGTCAACCCGGCCAACCCGGTCATCGGCGTGCGCTCCTTCGGCGCCGACCCGGCGGCGGTGGCCGGCATGGTCGCCGCGGAGGTGGCCGGATACCAGCACGCCCGGCAACTCGCGGCGACCGCCAAGCACTTCCCGGGCCACGGCGACACCGCCGTCGACAGTCACTACGGCTTCCCGGTCATCACCCACACCCGTGAGCAGTGGGAGTCCCTGGACGCACCGCCCTTCCGGGCCGCCGTCCGGGCCGGCATCGACTCGATCATGACCGCGCACATCATGGTCCCGGCCCTCGACGACTCCGGCGACCCGGCCACCCTCTCCCGCCCGATCCTCACCGGCATCCTGCGCGAGGAACTGGGCTACGACGGGCTGGTCGTGACGGACTCGCTCGGCATGGAGGGCGTACGGACGAAGTACGGCGACGACCGCGTCCCGGTGCTCGCGCTGAAGGCGGGCGTGGACCAGCTCCTCAACCCGCCGTCCCTCGACATCGCGTGGAACGCGGTCCTCAAGGCCGTCCAGGGCGGCGAGCTGACCGAGGCACGGCTGGACGAGTCGATCCTGCGGATCCTGCGGCTGAAGGCGAAGCTCCGGCTGCTCGACGAGCCGTACGTCAGCCAGGGCGGGGTCGACAGACACGTCGGCACCCCGTCCCACCTCAGGGCCGCCGACCGTATCGCCGAGCGGACGACGACTCTGCTGGTCAACGAGGGGTCGCTGCTGCCACTGTCCCGCCGCACCCACCCGAAGGTCCTGGTCGTCGGCGCCGACCCGGCCTCCCCGTCCGGTACGACGGGACCGCCGACCGGCGTGCTCGCCGCCGCGCTCACCGAGCTGGGCTTCACGGCGACCGCGCTGTCGACCGGTACGGCGCCCTCCGCCGCCACCATCGCCCGGGCCGTCACGGCGGCGCGGGAGGCGGACGCGGTGGTGGTCGGGACGTACAACGTCACGGCGAGCAGTGCGCAGAAGGCGCTGGTCCAGCAGCTCCTCGCGACGGGGCGGCCGGTGGTGGCGGTGGCGATCCGCAACCCCTACGACGTGGCGCAGCTGCCCGGCGTCCGGGCCTTCCTGGCGTCCTACTCCTGGACCGACGTCGAACTGCGGGCGGCCGCACGGGTGATCGCCGGGCGGGTGGCACCGCGCGGAAAGCTGCCGGTGCCGGTGCAGCGGGCGGACGATCCGAGCCGGGTCCTGTTCCCGGTCGGGCACGGGCTGTCGTACCGGCGCGGGTAGCGGGACGTAGCACTTTGGGCGTAGAGCCCGTACGCCGCACAACGGGCGTACTCACCCCCAACCGACGCAAAGGACCCCACATGTCTGGCGTGCGCCCACTGCGACGGGCCACGCTGGACGGGGGTACCCGGGGGGAGTGCGATGGGTGGGAGAAGTGCGTTCGGTGCGGCCTGTGCTGTGCCGGTGCTGCTCGGCATGGTGGTGACGGGGTGTTCGGGAGCGGCGGAGGGGGACGGGCGGCTCACCGAGAGCGGGAGCGCGACCGCGTCCGCGTCCGCGCGGCAGGTGACGCCGACGCTGCCCGCCGCCTACGGAGCGGTGTTCCTCGGCGTCGACGAGTGCAGTTCCTTCGGCACGACGAGCTTCACCGAGGTGTCCTGCACCAGTGAGCGGGCGGCGGCGCGGGTGGTGGCGCGGCACGAGGGCAAGGTGGGCGATGGACCGCTGTGCCCCGCGACCACGGACTTCGTCCTGCACATCAGCGAGCAGAGCCGCACGTCCGACGAGGACGGCGACGGCGCGATCCCCCAGGGCTACGCCTGCATGCGCAATCTGACCGAACCCCACCCGGGTGACCCGGGCGGCGGTGGCGGTCCCCGCACGATCGTCGGCGACTGCGTCTACAACTCCGGCGACGGCCAGGTCCGCGAGACGTCGTGCGACGGCCAGGGCGAGCAGCGGCCGCAGTACAAGGTGGCGAAGGCCGTCGACAAGCGGGCGAAGTGCCCCCTGCCGACGGCCCTCTACGTCCAGTTGGGCGGAGACAGGCCGGTGGGGTGCGCGCGGCCGATGTGAGGCGCACGACCACCGGCCCAGGGGCGTCACGGTCGCAGCGTGGGCTCCCGTTCCGGGTCCCGCACGTCGAGCCTCGCGTCGTACTGCGCGAGCGGCCTCGGCTCGGCCGTGGTCGGCGCGACGCCCGCCCAGTTCAGGATGCGGGCGGTGGCCTGCTTGCGCTCCGCCGCCACGAGGCCGCCCACCAGGGCGCCGTGGTTGGCTCCCGGCGCCGTGAAGACATAGGCGTCGCGCGCGCCCTTGTCGACCCGGAAACGTTCCCCGCCCCACGGGTCGTTCTGGCCGTAGACGAAGATCATGTGCCGGGCGTTGTGGCGGATCCAGGTGTCCACGTCGCGCATGGCCCGCGGCTGGAACCTCGTCGGGATCTCACGCGGGACGAAGTCGCGAGGCGGGAGGTAGCCGTAGCGGATGAGCCCCCGCTCTATGTGGGGGAACCCGATCATCGGCGCGCCCAGCTGCGTGGCCGCCTGGTAGTAGTACGGCGTGTACGGCTCCAGGCCCTGGTCCGTGTAGAAGTCGAAGCCTCCGCTCGCGTCGATGGCGTCCCAGATCGCCTTGTCGGTGGCGTGCGCCGCGTCCGCCGGGACCGTGTCGCAGTCCTTGAGCAGGCTGTACTGCCAAAAGCCCCAGACGTAGTCCAGGACGACCGCCTCGTACGCCTTGTCCAGGCTGCCGATCGTGCCGAAGGTGTAGCCGTGCTCGGCCGCGTGCGCCGCGAACCGTTCCTTCAGCGGCTCCCGGCGCACCAGCGCTTCGCGCTGGACCGCGTTCACCCGGTCCCGGCACGCCTTGGTGCCGACCTGGGCGAAGAACCGGTCGTACGCCGAGTCCTCGTCGTCCACCACGTCGTTGGGGGCCACGTAGGCGACGACGCCGTCCATGTCACGGGGGTAGAAGCGCTCGTAGTACGTGGCGGTCATGCCGCCCTTCGAAACGCCGGTGGAGAGCCACTTCTTGTCGTAGACCGTCTCCAGCGCCTCGAAGATGCGGTGCTGGTCGGTGGCCGCCTGCCAGATGTCCAGCTTGGTCCAGTCGGCCGGTTCGGGCCGGGACGGGGTGAAGAAGCGGTACTCCATGGATATCTGGTTGCCGTCGACGATCTGCGTCGGCTCGCGGCGGCTCGGGTTCGTGGAGACCTCGTAGCCGCTGGTGTAGAAGACGGTCGGCCGGGAGACGTCCCTGTGCAGCACGGTGAGGCGCTGCTGGAAGGTGCCCGCGGACGGATTGCGGTGGTCGACCGGCTGGGTGTACGCGAGGACGAAGAAGCGGTAGCCGGGATACGGCTTCTCCTCGATGAGGCTCATGCCCGGTATGGACAGCAGCCGTTCCTCGATGTCCGGCTCGGCGGCGGTGGCCGCCTTCGCCGTGGCCGCGCCGAGCGCGCCGGTGAGCAGCGCGAGCGCCAGCAGCCATCTGAGGGTCTTGCGCACCATGCACTCTCCCCTGGGAAGCGGATGTTGCGCGCAAGCTAGCGAGCAACTCCGCGTCGCACCAGGGGAGATGAGGAATTCCCGGCGGGGATGGCCGAACGACGGCGGAAGGCGTCGGTCAGCAGAGGATCCAGCCCTTGCTCACCGACCCCCGCCCCACCTGCCCCTTCACCCACACACAGCGCTGCCCGGCGTGGACCGTGACCGGGCCGGCGCGGCGGGTGTACAGGCCCTCGTCCGTGACCGGGTTGGCCCGCAGCGCCTGGACGCTGACCATCATCTTCTGCCGACGCCCCGGGCTCGTGGGGACGGTGATGGCGCAGACGTAGCCGCGCTTCTTGTAGACGTAGAGCGTGCCGGTGGAGAACGGGTACGTCTTGACCTTGCGTCCCTCGCAGCGCGTGGGCTCGGCGGCATGTGCCTGTGCCGGGGCCGCGACAGCGAGCACTCCGGACGCCGTCAGCAAGGCCAGACCGACCGCCAGTCGCCGACGTATCGCACCTTTGTCCACCGTCTTGTCCTCCCCGTACACCGGCAATGAGCGTACTGATGTACGGACGCACGACGTATGCCGAATGGTTGCACGACCGTCAAGCGGGCACCCTCACCTGGCCGCCCCGACCGGTTCCTCCGGCTCGGCCTGCCCGAGGAAGGTCCGCCACAGCTCGGCGTACCGTCCGTCGCGTGCCAGCAGTTCCTCGTGCGTCCCGTCCTCGGCGACCCGGCCGTGGTCCATCAGCACGACCCGGTCCGCGCGGGCGGCCGTCGTCAGGCGGTGGGCGACCACGAGTGTGGTACGGCGGCCCGCCAGTCGGTCCGTCGCCTGGTTGACCTGTGCCTCCGTGGCCAGGTCCAGCGCGGCCGTCGCCTCGTCGAGGAGCAGGACGTCCGGGTCGACCAGTTCGGCGCGGGCCAGCGCGATCAGCTGGCGCTGGCCGGCGGAGAGGTTGCGGCCGCGTTCGGCGACCTCGTGGAGGTAGCCGCCGTCGAGGGTGGCGATCATCTCGTGGGCGCCGACCGCGCGGGCCGCCGCCTCGACCTCGGCGTCGGTGGCGTCCGGGCGGCCGTAGGCGATCGCGTCGCGGATCGTGCCCTGGAAGAGGTACGCCTCCTGCGGCACGACGCCGAGACGGTGGCGGTACGACGTGATGTCCAGGTCCCGCAGATCCGTGCCGTCGACCGTGACCCGGCCGCCGGTCGGGTCGTAGAACCGTGCCACCAGCTTCACCAGCGTCGACTTGCCCGCGCCGGTCTCGCCGACGAACGCGACCGTCTGCCCGGCGGGGATGCGGATGTCGATCCCGCCGAGCGCCTCCTCGTCGTCCCCGTACTGGAAGTGCACGTCCTCGAAGGCGACCTCGCCGCGCAGCGACAGCACCTCCAGCGGCTCCTTCGCCGCCTTCGTCGACGTCGGCTCCTGGAGCAGTTCCTGGATGCGGCCGAGCGAGACCGTGGCCTGCTGGTAGCCGTCGAAGACCTGGGAGAGCTGCTGGACCGGGGCGAAGAACAGGTCGATGTAGAGCAGATACGCCACCAGCGCGCCGGTCGTCAGCGTCGCGGCGTCGATCCGCGCCCCGCCCACGATCAGCACCGCCGCCGCGGCCGCCGACGACAGGAACTGCACGAAGGGGAAGTAGATCGAGATCAGCCACTGACCCCGGATACGGGCCTGGCGGTAGCTGTCGCTGCGCTCGGCGAACCGCGCGCCGCCGTCCCCCTCGCGCCGGAAGGCCTGCACGATCCGCAGCCCGGACACCGACTCCTGGAGGTCGGCGTTGACCAGCGACACCCGCTCACGGGCGAGCTCGTAGGCCTTCACGCTGGCCCGGCGGAAGTAGTACGTCGCGACGATCAGCGGCGGCAGCGTCGCGAAGACGACGAGGGCGAGCTCGAGGTCGAGCACCAGCAGGACGCCCATGATGCCGAAGAAGGTGACGACCGAGACGAACGCGGTGACCAGGCCCGTCTGGAGGAAGGTCGACAGGGCGTCGACGTCCGTCGTCATCCGGGTCATGATCCGGCCGGTCAGCTCGCGCTCGTAGTAGTCGAGCCCGAGCCGCTGGAGCTGCGCGAAGATCTTCAGCCGCAGCGAGTACAGGACGCGCTCGCCCGTGCGCCCGGTCATCCGGGTCTCGCCGACCTGCGCCGCCCACTGGGCGAACACCGCGAGCAGGCCGAGCAGGGACGCCGCCCAGACCGCGCCGAGTGCGGCCTGCGTGACGCCCGAGTCGATGCCGTGCCGGATCAGGACCGGCAGGAACAGCCCCATGCCGGCGTCCACGGCGACCAGGGCGAGGCTGATCAGCAGGGGCCGCCCGAAGCCACGCAGCAGCCGCCCCAGCCCGTACGACTCCTCCGGGCGCACCGCGCGCGCCTCGTCGATCTCGGGGGTGTCGGTCGCCGGGGGCAGCGCCTCGACCTGGGCGAGGAGCTCGGGCGTGGCCGGGGACTCCGCGAGCGCCAGGTCCTTCCGCTCACGGTCGCCGGTCCACAGGCGCGGCGTCACCCCGCGCTCGGCGTCGAACTCCGCGTCCAGTTCGTCCCGTACGGAGGTGTCCTCCTGCGGGCAGGCGGGCCGGGCGTGGCCGGGTGAGACGCCGCCGAGTTCGTCGGGGTCGGTCAGGAGGCGGCGGTAGAGGGCGGAGCGCTGCTGGAGTTCCTCGTGGGTGCCGATGTCGGCGAGGCGGCCGGCGTCCAGGACGGCGATGCGGTCGGCGAGGCCCAGGGTGGAGCGGCGGTGGGCGATGAGGAGGGTGGTGCGGCCCTCCATGACGTCCTTGAGGGCCTCGTGGATCTCGTGCTCGACGCGGGCGTCCACCGCCGAGGTCGCGTCGTCCAGGACGAGGAGGCGGGGGTCGGTGAGGATCGCGCGGGCGAGGGCGACGCGCTGGCGCTGGCCGCCGGAGAGGGTGAGGCCGTGCTCGCCGACCTTGGTGTCGTAGCCCTTGGGCAGCTCGGCGATGAAGCGGTCCGCCTGGGCGGCGCGTGCGGCGGCCTCGATCTGCTCGTCGGTGGCGTCGGGGCGGCCGTAGGCGATGTTGCTGCGGACGGTGTCCGAGAAGAGGAAGGAGTCCTCGGGGACCAGCCCGATCGCGGCCCGCAGCGAGTCGGAGGTCAGCTCGCGGACGTCGTGGCCGCCGACGAGGACGGCGCCGCGCGTGACGTCGTAGAAGCGCGGGAGGAGGAGGGAGACCGTCGACTTTCCGGAGCCGGAGGAGCCGACGACCGCGAGGGTCTCGCCGGGACGGATGTCGAAGCTGAGCCCGTCGAGAACGGGGCGCCCGTCGTCGTAGCCGAAGGACACGTCGTCGAACTCGACGGTCGCCGGAGCGTCGGCGGGCAGCGTCTTGGTGCCGTCCTTGATCGACGGCTCGGTGTCGATCAGCTCCAGCACACGCTCGGTGCCCGCGCGGGCCTGCTGGGCGACCGTGAGGACCATGGCGAGCATCCGGACCGGGCCGACCAGCTGGGCCAGGTAGGTGGAGAACGCCACGAACGTGCCGAGGGTGATGTGCCCGCGCACCGCCAGCCAGCCGCCGAGCGCGAGCATCGCGACCTGGCCGAGCGCCGGGACGGCCTGGAGCGCCGGGGTGTACCGGGAGTTGAACCGGATGGTGCGCAGGCGCCCCGCGAAGAGCCGCCGCCCCACCTCGCGCAGCTTCCCGGTCTCCTGCTCCTCCTGCCCGAACCCCTTCACCACGCGGACGCCGCTGACGGCCCCGTCGACCACGCCGGCGACGGCGGCAGCCTGGGCCTGGGCGTACCAGGTGGAGGGGTGCAGTTTCGTGCGGCTGCGCCCGGCGATCCACCACAGGGCGGGGGCCACCGCGAGGGCGACCAGGGTCAGAGGCAGCGACAGCCACGCCATGACGACCAGGGAGATCAGGAACAGGGCGAAGTTCCCGATGGTCATCGGGAGCATGAAGAGCAGGCCCTGGATCAGCTGGAGGTCACTGGTGGCCCGGCCGACGACCTGCCCGGTGGACAGCTCGTCCTGACGCCGGCCGTCGAGCCGGGTGATCGTCCCGAACATCTCGGTGCGCAGGTCGTGCTGGACGTCGAGGGCGAGACGGCCGCCGTAGTAGCGGCGTATGTAGGTGAGGACGTACACCGCGAGCGCGCCGGCAATCAGCAGGCCGGCCCAGATGGCCATGTCGCGGGTGTGGTCGCCGATGACGTCATCGATGATCACCTTGGTGACCAGCGGGACGATCGCCATGACGGCCATTCCGGCGAGGGAGGAGCCGAGGGCGAGCACGACATCCTTGGGGTAGCGCCAGGCGTATCCCCACAGTCGTCTCGCCCACCCCTGCTGCGTCACCACGCCGGTGCCCTCCGTTCGTCCTGATCTACCGGAAGGCACCAACGCGGACGAGCCCCGATTTCATCCCGCCGCAACAAACCGCCGCTACAAACCGGGGGCGGTGCGCTCAGATACGTACGCGCAGCTGGTAGAAGCGGGTGGTCTGTGCCGCGTTCTGGTTGTCGTCGCTGACCAGCAGTACCTTCAGGCGGCCCTTCGAGTACCCCGTGACCGCCATGCCCTCGATGTTGTCGAGCAGCGGGTTCGGCTGGGGCTGCTTGGCGGTCGCTCCCAGTGACGGGCAGTTCACGATGTCGGTCAGGAGGGTCTTCCTGATCAGGCGTACGCCGTCCTGACCGGTGAGGTTCTCGACACCGCTCGTGTCCGTCGCGCGGCGCGGGTCGGCCAGGTAGAGGCGGACCGTGTTGCCGACGCCGGAGGTGAAGCCGCGCTCCAGGACGAGCAGGCGGCCGTCGGGGAGGGCCTTGACCTCGGGGACGCCGAGGCCGGTGTCGGCGCGGTAGGCGTACTGGCGGCCGAGCTCGAAGTGGTCGCCGTGGGTCCGCCGCCAGGTCTGGAAGCGGACGATGCCGGAGCTGTCGCCGGAGAGCGCGTACTCCATCGACGCGAGCAGGGTGCGGCCGCCGGGGAGCAGGGTCAGGCCCTCGAAGGTGCCATTGGAGACGGCGCGGCCGGCCGGGGCGACCTTCAAGGCGTCCGGCACGGGGAGGCGGTCGAGGATCTTGCCGTCACGGGAGTAGCGGCGCACGGACGGCTCGGTCTCGGAGGAGATCAGCCGCGTGCCGTCCCGGTCGATGACGAGACCTTCGGAGTCGAGGGCGGCGCCGCTCTCGTCGGCGAGCGGGACGACGGCCTTCGGCGCGAGCGTCCTGCCGTCCAGGCTGAAGAGGGCGGAGCGGTCGGAGACGGCTGCGAGCGAGCCGTCGCGGTCCACGGCGAGCGCGGAGAAGTTGCCGACGAAGGTGCCCTCGTATGTCGTCTTGTCGAGCGCGTCGGAGAAGCGGTCGATGGAGACGGTGGGCGAACAGGCGTGGCTGTCCGGCGAGTTGGGGTGGGCGTATCCCGGGCCGGCGGCGGTCAGGCAGGTGGCCGCCGCCAGGCCCGCGGTGGCGGTCGCAAGTACGGTTCTCAGGCGCATGGGGGTCACCGTAGGGCGGGTCGGTGACGCGAGGTAGGACGCCGCGTTAAGGGTCAGCCGGCCGCCAGATCCCTGTGGATGGCCTCGGCGACGCCCTGGATGGTCGCGATGCCGTAGTTCAGCGTGTGACTGCCGTGGGTGAGCACCGTGACCGTGTAGTCGTGGCCGCGGCCCTTGAACGCGCCGACGCTGTGCACCCGCCAGCCGTGGGTGGCCCGCCGCAGCCAGCCGTTCTTCACGGCCACGGAGACACCGGACGGCACGCCGTACGGGGTGCCCCAGCGCTGCGAGGGCACGACCTGGCTCATCAGCTTGCGGATGTAGGCGCGGGAGTTGTCGCTGAGCACCGCGTTCTTGGCGGTGATGAGCTTCAGCAGCCTCTGCTCGTCGGTGACGGTGATCCGGGTCAGGCCCCAGTAGCCGTTCGTGCCGGGCCTGGTCCGGGTCATGCCGGCGGCGGTGAGGAAGCCCTTGACCTTCGTCACGCCGAGCTGCTTCCAGAGCGT
Source organism: Streptomyces sp. NBC_01092 (assembly GCF_045039535.1). NCBI lineage: Bacteria > Bacillati > Actinomycetota > Actinomycetes > Kitasatosporales > Streptomycetaceae > Streptomyces > Streptomyces sp. NBC_01092. Next base: position 4,063,915 of record NZ_CP108659.1, read on the forward strand.
GCGGGTCGCGGCGTTGTCGGATTTGGTGATCATGGCCTTGGCGAGGGACACCTCCCGGTCGGTGAGATGCCGGTCGTGCTTCTTCGCGTCCCACAGCAGCGTGGCCAGCACGGTGACCTTGACGACGCTGGCGGAGTCGAAGGCGGAGGAGGGCCTCAGCGTGCAGGTGGTGTTCGTGGACCGGTCGTACAGGCCGACCGCGACGGTGCCCTTGCGTTCGGTCAGCGCGGCGGTGATGTCCTTCTTCAGCTTGTCGGCGAGGCCCGCCTTGGCGGACGTACAGCTGACGATGGGTGTGGTCGCCGCGGCGGCGGGCGTGGCGGCCGCGACGGACGGCACGAGCACGCCCGCACCCACACCCACCGCGACGAGCGCTCTGGCGCGTCTGGAAATGCCTCTTGACTTGTCGCTCGGTGTCCCGTGATTCATGCCCTCTTGTCTCGTGAGACGGAAGGAAAGGTTGTACGCGTGGGAAGGGTTTTGGGTGCGATGACCGCTGACGACGTGTTGACCGTCCTGTCCCTGCCGCGTGGGGCGAGGGCCGACGTCCGGATCGGTGGTGGCTGGGGGATCGACGCCTTGGTCGGGGAGCAGACCCGCGACCAAGGAGACGTGGACCTGATGCACCGCCAGGAGCAGGAGGCCGCGGTGGTGACGGCCCCGGCTGCCGCGGGCTTCGCGGAGACCCTGGACCGGCGGCCCGTCCGGTTCGTGGTCACGGCCCGGGACGGGCGGGAGATCCATCTGCATCCACTGGTCTTCGCCGAGGACGGCTCCGCGGTGCAGCGTCACCCGAGCCGTCGCGCCCTTTCAAGTACGCCTCATCCTGCTTCGTGACGGGCACGATCAGCGGGACGACGGTCCCGTGTCTGTCCGCCGAGCAACAGGTTTACTTCCATCAGGGGTACGAGCCGGGGGCCCGCGACCGGCACGACAGGGGACTTTCACCCCCAAGCAATCGCCCATGCGGTTGTGCCGGGGTCAGCCGGTGATCGCTGCCTTCAGGGTCGACGTCGTGCCGTCGGGCCGTTTGAAGGTGCCGGTGGCGTAGTACTCGGTGGTGCCGACGTGGCCGGGGTTGGGTGTAGTCCGGGTCACCGTCGCGGAGTAGGCGCTGGTCCGCTTGGTGCACGACGGGTCGCAGAGGTTGAGGGTCTTGGACGTGCTCACGCCGTCGATGATGGATCCGATTTTGATCGACTGCGGGATTATGTAGCCGCCGCCGGCCGGCGTATAGGTGAGGCGGCTGCGCTCCTGGGGGATGTCGCGGTAGTGGCGTGCCTGGTACCGCACGCACACCTTCCCGGCCGCGTACGTGGCGCACTTCTCGGCCGCCGTCTGCCACCTGCCCCAGGAGGCGTGGAGGTCCCAGACACTGCCGTTGCTGAACTCGCCCTGTACCTTGTACGGCCCGGAGTTGAGGGTCTGGACCGGGGACCACGCGGAGGTCCAGGCGGCGGTCTTCATGGTGCAGCCGCCCGTGCAGACCTGGCCGAGGGGCTCACCGGTGTACCAGTGATAGGTGGTCGGCTTCATCCCGTAGCCGTTGACGGGGGAGAGGATCACCCTTCCCCGCCAGCCGGTGACCGAGCCGGTGTCGGTGACGCGCTTCTGCACCTCGGCGCAGATCTGCCCCATCTGAGTGACGCCGTCGACGGCGGTGTACGACTTGCAGACCTTGTCCATCGCCTGCCAGGTGGTGGCGGCCGAGGCGCTGGAGGCGCCGGCGACGGTCCCGGCGCCGACAAGAGCGGCGGTAACGGCGAAGGCCGCCAGGTTCTTCCTGACTCTTCGTGTTGTTGCGGTGATGCGCACAGGTTCCCCGATTCATCTACCAGACGGTCTCGTACACCACGAGGCGGCGGATACGTCGATCATTCCCCCATCGAGCCGCTGAGCCTTTTCCATCCTTGGTCTGAGCTGGCGTGATGCAGGCAGAGGATGGTCTGGACAAGGCTCGTGATGCGGGTGTGTGACTGCCCTTTCTCTGGCCTCGCCCATGGACCTTAGAGTCATCGTGGGCTTCGGACTTTGTCATTCGTGCAGGGAACTTTGTCAGTAGCGCACCGCCTCAAGTTGACGCCGCATCAGGTGAGGGCCCTGTGTGTGTCCGTCGAAGCGGTTGCGCAGCGAGATCGAATCCAGCCAAACTGATGTGGGGAACTGTCCGTGTCGAGGGGGACTTGTGGGGCAACGGGCCGAGGTGCAGTCAGGCTGGCTTTATGACCGATGCAGACGAAGGTCTGCCTCATGAGCCCGGTCCTGGACACCGCGTCCATACCGCCGCGGGACCGGGAGGAAGTGGTCCGGAACGCGGTGTGGAAATCCATGGTGGCAGTCGACATCGACCACCGCCCTCCGGCTGAGGACATCTCCGTTCGCATAGGGCTCGGCGCCGTGGGGCCCATCAGGATCTGTTCGGCGCGGGCGACCGCGGTCACTCTCCGTCGGACGGAGCGCCTCGCCCGTGAGGACGAGGAGCCGGCCGTCACTCTCGGTGTTCAGATGACGGGCAGCAGCGTGGTGGTGCAGAACGGTCGCCAGTGCCTGCTGAGGCCGGGCGACTGCGCCGTCTATGAATCGATCGCTCCCTACACACTTCTCTTCGACGAGGGAGTCGACTACCGCTTCATCCGTTTCCCCCGCGCGGCACTCGCGCTCCCCGACCGGTTGCTACGAGACATCACCGCTGTCACCTTGGGATCCGACAACCCCGTTGCGCGCCTCGCCTTCACCTACTTCTCCCAACTGGCCGTCAGCGACGAGTTGCACCAGGGTGTGCACGCCGACGCCGTCGTGGAACCCAGCGTCGAACTCCTCCGTGCCGTCCTGACGTCCCAGCACGGTAACTCCAGCCTGGCCAAGGCGCCGTTGGAGGCGACGCTCAGCCTGCGGGTCACTCATTACATCCGGAAGCATTTGGCTGATCCCGATCTGTCGGCGGCACGGATAGCCGCCGCACACGACATCTCCGTACGTCATCTCTACGCTGTGCTGTCCCGGTCGGGCATCAGCCTCGGAGACTGGATCCGTACACACCGCCTGGCCGAATGCAGGCGAGAGTTGGCCGGCCCGAACGGCCGACTGCGGACCATCGCAGCGATAGGACGACGTTGGGGCTTCGTGGACGCGACCCACTTCAGCAAGGTGTTCAAACAGGCCTACGGAATCTCGCCTCGGGCCTGGCGCGAGCAGAACCACCCCCGTTCCTCCGCGTGATGGTCTCCACGCGGCCGCGTTTCGCGTGACCGACCTTGCCTTGTCCAGGCCATCCTCATACTGCACCTGAGCTGCTCAAGTTGAGGTTGGAAAAGGCTCACTGTGTGGCGTCGGTGCGGCCGGCGGAGCGCTGGGGGCGTGCTACTTCGGCTGGCGTTTCATTCGCTCCCGCGAGCACTCGGGATGAGCTCCGCAGATCCCTGATCGGACTCTTCGCAGACCGGTACGGGAAGACGCCCGCCCCGACTCTCCGCGATGCGACAGGCATCGGCCAGCGCCTCGCTCATCCGGGCAAGCAGGAACCGTAGCTGCGCGGGCGTCGCCCGGCGGTCGGCGAGCATGTCGGCCGCGTGTTCGAGAAGGTCGTCGGCCATCCCGAGCTGCACGCGCTCGACCGTGTCGGCGACGCGGGAGACATAGCCGGTTCCGTCGGTGTCGAGGTAGCACGGCTTACCGCCTTCCCCAGCCCAGGGAAGCAGGCGTACGTCCTTCATCGGGTGACCACCATGCACGCCGCGGGGATGCCGCAGGACCCGACGCCGACCCCGGGTACGGGGACGACAGCCGGGTTCCTCTTCCGCACCCGGCGTCGCGGATTTCGTAGCAGCGGCGCGAAGAGGTGGGCGATACGGTGACTCATGTCGTCGGCTCCCAGCGGTTGTTGATGACCACGCCCCGGACCAGTCGGACGGTCGCGGGGGTATCGCGTTCTGTAGCGATCAACTCACAGACTGAGACGGATCGGGCCAGCCTCGCCAGAGGGAAGCGTGTGACAGAGCATTTGTCACAAGGGAGTTGATCTGGTGGGCAGCATCTACGGCGACTGGCTCAAGGAGCAGCGGGAGGCGGAGGGGCTGACACAGCAGCAGTTGGCCGACCGAGCGGTCATGACGCGTTCGCACATCGCGCATATCGAGGCGGGGCGCAGGGTGCCGTCCAAGGAGGACGCGCGGCGGCTGGACAAGGCCCTGAACACGGGGAATGTGCTGAGCAGCTTTCTGCCACAGGACGACGAGGACTCGATCGCCGAGTACTTCGAGAAGGTGCGTGTACTCGAACAACAGGCGGTGGTGATCCGTGAGTTCGCTCTGGCGTACTTCCCGGGCATCCTCCAGACGAAAAGGTACGCGCGTGCGGTTCTGGAGTCGGTCTTCCCTCCGGTGAGTGAAGAGGAATGTGACAGGCGCGTTGTCACACGCCTTGAGCGCGCGAAGATCCTCGAAGATCCCCTGACGCCCGTAGTGTGGGCGCTGTTGGACGAGACGGTGTTGCGGCGCCCCGTGGCCACCGGGGATGTCATGGCGGAGCAGATCATGCACGTCGTCCGCCTTGCGGAGGCTGGACGTATCCGCGTGCATGTGATGCCGTTTGACGCGGGCCATCATCCGCTGGCGCACAGCATGCTCACGCTGATGTGGTTCGAGGACCAACCGCCGCTGGCATACACCGAGGGCGGGTACATGGGGCGGTTGCACGATTCCCCGTCCATGGTCCAGAGGTTGCAGCATCGCTACGCTCTGGCGCTGAGCGACGCAATGCCGCTGAAGGATTCACTGGCCCTGCTGAAGGCCACCGCGAAGGAGTACGAGCACCATGGCTGAGCGCACCGTCCGGAACGCGGCCACGCTGAGCGGCTGGCGGAAGTCGTCGCACAGCGACAACAACGCCGGCAGCTGCCTCGAAGTCCTCGACAACCACCCCTCCGGCGTCCCCGTCCGCGACTCCAAGGTCCCGCATGGCCCGGCGCTGCTCTTCTCCACCGCCAACTGGTCGGCTTTCGTCACCGCCGTCAAGGAATCACGGCCCTGACCGGCTGTCAGTCGTAATAGAACAGCTCAAGGTCCTCGACCGACCCTGGCCCGGTCAGGAAGCCCTCGGCCTGGGCGATCTCATCCCCTGGTGGCAGCAGGCCCTCTCTGAGCTGCGTCATCCATCTCTCGCCCTGCTCGCCGATCGCATAGATCCCTGACAGCAGCTCAGCCATGCCCGCAGGGTGTGCCGGGCTGTGCCCGACGACGGGTCGGAGTTCCCATCCGCCCGCCCTCGCGGCCAGCCGGAGCACACCGGCCCAGTTGGCGATCCGCCCGATACGCACGTGCCACGAGTCCTCGGTGAACGGCGCCGACCGACCGCCGTGCAGGGCGTTGGTGGCAGCCCTGATGTCCGCCATCACCTGTCGTTCCACGGCACCACGGACCCAGCGCCCCTCCTGCGATTCCTCGATGGCGGCTGAGAGCCACGCCCATGCGCCGTCCAGCCGGGACGCGAACGCATCCATGGCGAGCACCTCCTTTGCAGACCCCTTTGACAATCCACAGCAAACCGCCAGCCACGGCACAGCCCGCACCCACCCCCACGCCACACGATGCGCTGGTGACATCAGCCACCGATCCCCACCCCCACACCACCGTGACCCCCGACGCGCCCCCGCCGGCCCCGCCCGCGGCACCCCCGGACCGGGCCCCGCGCTGGTCGCTCCCCGCGCTGATCGCGATCCTGATCCTGGCGGCGGTGCTGTACTCCTGGAACCTGTCGGGCTCCAACCTCAACAGCTTCTACAGCGCGGCCGTGCTGAGCGGCACGCAGAGCTGGAAGGCGTGGTTCTTCGGCTCGCTGGACGCGGGCAACTTCCTGACCGTCGACAAACCGCCGTTCGCGACGATGATCATGGGACTGTCGTGCCGGATCTTCGGCTACGGCACCTGGCAGATGATGCTGCCGATGGCCCTGGTCGCGCTGGCGACGATCTGGATCGTGCACGCCTCGGTGAAGCGGGTGTGGGGCCACGGCGCGGCGACGGTCGCCGCACTGGTCCTGGCCCTGACCCCGATCACGGTCGCCATCAACCGTGACAACAACCCGGACACCCTGCTGGTGTTCCTGATGGCCGGCGGCGCGGCGCTCGCCCTGCGTGCCGTCCACAACGGCAGGCTGCTGCCGCTGGTCGGCTCCGCGGTCTGCTTCGGACTGGCCTTCAACACGAAGATGCTCCAGGGCTACATCGCGCTGCCCGCCGTGTTCGCGGTCTATCTGTACGCGGCGAAGCCGAAGCTCGTGATGCGGATCGTCAACCTCCTGATCGCGGCCGTCGCGCTCGCCGTGTCCAGCTTCTGGTGGGCGGCGGCGGTCTCGCTGGTGCCCGCCGAGGACCGCCCGTACATCGGCGGTTCGACGGACGGCTCGGCCTGGGACCTGATCATGGGCTACAACGGCCTCGGCCGGATCCTCGGCGGCGAGGGCAACGGCGGAGGCGGCGGTGGCGGAGGTGGCGGCTTCTCCGGGACCGCCGGGATCGGTCGCCTCTTCAACGACATCCTCGGCGGCCAGATCTCCTGGCTGATCCCCTTCGCGGCCCTCGCGTGCGTCGGCGGCCTGGTCCTCCGCGGCCGCGCCCCGCGCACCGACCTCACCCGGGCCGCGCTGCTGCTGTGGGGCGGCTGGACGGCCCTGCACTACCTGACCTTCGCCATGGCCGAGGGCACGATGCACCCGTACTACACGACCGCGCTCGCCCCAGGCATCGCGGCCCTGTGCGGAGGCGGCGGCCTGATGCTGCTGCGCGCCTTCCGCGCCGACAAGCGGTGGGCGTGGGTGCTGCCGGCGGTACTGGGCATCACGGCCGTCTGGGCGGTCGTACTCCTGCGGCGGGCCTCCGGCTGGAACACCTGGCTGTGGCCGGCGATCGCCGTCGTCATGGCGCTGGCGATCGTGGGGCTGCTCGTGTTCCGGTCCGCGTCCGGCAACCGACTGCGGCTGCTGGCGGCCTCCGTGACGGCGGCGATCGTCGCTGCGGTGGCGGGCCCGACGGCGTACGCCTGGTCGGTGCCGTCCGGTTCGGGCGGCGGCATGGGTGGCACGAACCCGACGGCCGGGCCTTCGACGGGGAGCGGCTTCGGCGGGGGTCCCGGTGGAGGCGGCGGCGCAGGCCGGGGCGGTTTCGGCGGCGGGCAGATGCCGGGCGGCACGCAGCAGGGTGGCCGGGCCGGCGGGCAGAGCGGCGGCTTCCCCGGTGGGCAACAGCAGGGCGGCGGCCAGATGACGCCGGGCGGTACGCCCCCCGGCGGCAACGGCGGCAACGGCGACACGGGCACCGGCGGCACCGCCCCCGGCGGCACGGGCACCGGCGGCCAGCCCGGCCGTATGGGCGGCGGAGGCGGCCGCATGGGCGGCGGCGCGAGCACCGAGCTGATCGCCTACCTCAAGAAGCACCAGGACGGCGCCAAGTGGCTGCTCGCGGTGTCGAGTTCACAGAGCGCGGCGCAGCTGATCCTGAGCAGCGGCGAGCCGGTGATCTCCATGTGGGGCTGGTCCGGCTCCGACCAGGCGATGACCCTGGCCAGGCTCAAGGAGCTGGTGAAGAAGGGCGAGTTGCACTACATCCAGATCGGTGGCGGCGGCATGGGCGGCGGCCCCGGCGGTGGCAGCAGCGTCAGCACCGAGGTCACGGGGTGGGTGCAGAAGAACGGGACGGCGGTGAAGGAGAGCGAGTACGGCGGCACGTCCGACTCGGCCTCGGACTCCTCCTCCCAGAGCAGCCAGTCCACCGTCTACCGCCTCGACGCGTCGGACGTCGCCTAGCGACACGCGTGACCCCGCAACGGCCCCCGGCTCACCGCCGGGGGCCGTTGCGTCGTATCAACTCGCGTAGCGCTGCCCCGGTTTGCCGCTTCGCGTCACCCAATGGACACGTGCAAGCCCTCGACACCACCGCATGTCCATGCCACGCTCCCGTTTGCCGCCTCAGTTCAACCCGCGTAGATCCCCTGCGTAGATGGGAACCCCACATGTTGGCGACACACATACGCCGCCGCCACTGGAAGTCAGTGGCGCTGACGACGGCCGCCGTCCTGGTCGGCCTCACCGCCCCCACGCTCACCGCGTCCCCGGCCGCCGCGACGACGACGGAGTACGACGACACGTACTACGCCGACGCGATCGGCAAGACCGGTACGGCCCTGAAGGACTCGCTGCACGAGATCATCAGCGACCAGACGAAGATCTCGTACTCCGCGGTCTGGAACGCGCTGAAGGCCACGGACCAGGACCCGAACAACAGCAGCAACGTGATCCTGCTGTACAGCGGCGTCTCCCGCAGCAAGTCCCTCAACGGCGGAAGCACCGGCAACTGGAACCGCGAGCACACGTGGGCCAAGTCCCACGGCGACTTCGGTGAGGCGATCGGCCCCGGCACGGACCTGCACCATCTGCGCCCCGCGGACGTCCAGGTCAACAGCATCCGCGGCAACAAGGACTTCGACAACGGCGGCAGCGCGGTCACCAACGGCGGCGGCAGCCTCACCGACTCCGACTCCTTCGAGCCGCGCGACGCGGACAAGGGCGACGTGGCCCGCATGATCCTCTATATGACCGTGCGCTACGAGGGCGACGACAGCTGGCCCGACCTCGAACCCAACGAGAAGGTCAACAACGGCAGCAACCCCTACATGGGCAAGCTCTCCGTCCTCAAGCAGTGGAGCAACGAGGACCCGCCGAGCGCCTTCGAGGAACGCCGCAACGAGGTCATCTACGACTCCTACCAGCACAACCGCAACCCGTTCATCGACCACCCGGAGTGGGTCGAGTCGATCTGGTAGGTCCGCACGGCGCGTTCGAAACGGCTGGGACGAACCCCCTTTGCACACAGGGGAGTTCGTCCCAGCCGTCCCCGTTCAGCCGGACCCGCCTCCGGAGGTGTGGCGCGCCACGTTGGCCGTGAGCCGGCGCAGCAGGTCCTGGGCGGTCTTGATCTCCTCGTCACTCAGCCCCACGGCCGCCCCGATCGCCGGAGGGACGGTGCGAATGCGCTCGCGCAGTGCGGCGCCCTCGGGTGTGAGTGCCACTTCGACCACCCGTTCGTCGTCCGGGCGACGGCGCCGCTCGAGCAGGCCGCCCGCCTCCAGTCGCTTGATCAGCGGCGTGAGCGTTCCGTAGTCCAGGTGCAGGGTGGCGACCAGGTCCTTGACGGGGGCCGTGCGGTGCTGCCACAGCACGAGCATCACCAGGTACTGGGGATAGGTCAGCCCAACCGCGTCGAGGAGAGGGCGGTAGACGCCGGTCACCGCGCGCGAGGCGGCGTACAGGGTGAAGCAGAACTGGTCCTCCAGCAGCAGTGAAGGTTCGCCGGGTCCGCCGGGTTCGCCGGTCACCTGGGTGGGCGTGTCAGTCACCGGTTCCCTTCCTTTCCTTGAGAGCAGACATTGTCGCACTTCCCTGGCCCACGAGCACCTCTCACCCGATTGACTTGTGCACGAGGTAATCGCCCGCTAGGTTTCACGGGCGGCGCCGCTTCCGCGCCGCTCAGAAGCAGGAGAAGGAGAGACCCGCCATGAACCTCAAGTCCATGCTCCGCCCGATCCGCACCCAGGCCGTCCTGGCCGGCTCGATCGCCGCGCTCGCGGCACTGTCCATCGCGGCCTCGGCGCCGGCCGGCGCCGCCAAGGGCGAACACCACGGGCCGGGCAAAAAGCCCACAGTGGTGCTCGTGCACGGCGCGTTCGCGGACTCTTCCAGCTGGAACGGCGTGATCAAGCGCCTGCAGCGCGCGGGCTACCCGGTCATCGCTCCCGCCAACCCGCTGCGCGGCCTCAGCAGCGACGCCGCCTACCTGCACAGCGTCCTGGGCAGCGTGCGCGGCCCGATCGTGCTCGCCGGCCACTCCTACGGCGGTTCCGTCATCAGCGAGGCCGCCGCCGGTGACCCCGACGTCAAGGCACTGGTCTACATAGCCGCGTTCGCGCCGGACAAGGGCGAAAGCGCGCTGGAACTGTCCAACAAGTACCCCGGCAGCACCCTCGGCGAGAACCTCGACCCCGTGCCCTTCCCCCTCGCCGACGGCGGTACCGGAACCGACCTGTACATCAAGCGGGACAAGTTCCACGACCAGTTCGCGGCCGACGTGCCCGCCGCACAGACCGACCTGATGGCCGCGACCCAGCGCCCGGTGGCCGCTTCGGCCCTGGAGGAGAAGGCGGCCGACGCGGCCTGGAAGACCCTCCCGTCCTGGTACCTGGTCGCCACCGAGGACAAGAACATCCCGCCGGCCGCACAGCGCTTCATGGCCGACCGGGCCGGCTCCCGCACGGTGGAGATCAGCGCGTCACATGCCGTCTCCGTCTCCCGCCCGGCAGCCGTGGCCCACCTGATCGAGAAGGCCGCCACCGCGACCGCGCGCTGAGACCGGGCGCGGCGAGCGCGGGCCAGGTCCCGGCGCATTCGGTCACCACCTGTACAGCGGAATGACCTGCACCGATCCGACGCCGATGACCCGGCTATGAAGAAGATCAGCGCGCTCGCCGCGTTCACCATGGCAGCCCTCCTCCTCGCCGGCCCGGCCCACGCCGACGACGGCGACCGGGGCCGTATCAACATCGCCGGCCACTCCGGCACCGGCCTCTGCAAGAAGGCCCTCTCGATCGTCCCGTGGGCCCTACCGTTGACCGGCCCCGCGGTGGACGACGCCTGCTCCAACCGCGACCACGTCTACGACTCGCGCGAAGACCGCTGAGACATCACGTCGCGAGGTGCGTAGGCGCGAACATCCGCAGCACCGCCGGGAGGACGACCACCGACGGGCCGGCGGCCTGGAGCGCCTTCGCCAGATCCGCCTCCAGGGTCCCGGGGGTCGTACGCACCCCCGGGACCCCGAAGGACTCGGCGAGCGCCACGTAGTCCGGCCGGGTCAGCTCGGTCGCCGTGGCCTCGCCGAAGGTGTCCGTCATGTACTCGCGCAGGATGCCGTAGCCGCCGTCGTCGACGATGAGCCAGGTGACGTTCAGGTCGTACTGGCGGGCCGTGGCTAGTTCGGCGATCGAGTACAGCGCTCCGCCGTCGCCGGAGACCGCCAGGACCGGGCGGGTCGGGTCGGCCACCGCCGCGCCGAGCGCCGCCGGGAAGCCGTAGCCGAGGCCGCCGGCGCCCTGCGCGGAGTGCAGGTGGTTGGGGCCCTTGGCGTCGAAGGCCGACCAGGCCCAGTAGGCCAGGATCGTCATGTCCCAGAAGGACGGGGAGTCGGCGGGCAGGGCACGGCGCACGGACGCCAACACCTGCTGTTCCAGGGTGAGTTCCTGAGCGGCGATACGGTCGGCGACCTTCGCGAGGACCTCACGGACACGCTCCGGCACGGACGGATCCGTACGCTCTCCCACCGTCTCCAGCAGGGCCTGCAACGCCAGGCGCGCGTCCGCGTGGATGCCCAGGGCCGGGTGGTTGGACTCCAGCTTGCCGAGGTCGGCCTCGATCTGGATGACCCGGCCGCGCGGCTTGAACGTGTGGTAGTTGGAGGACAGTTCGCCGAGGCCCGAGCCGACCACGAGCAGGACGTCCGCGTCCTCCAGGAAGTCCGTCGTGTACCGGTCCTCGATCCAGGACTGGAGCGACAACGGGTGGGTCCAGGGGAACGCCCCCTTGCCGCCGGGGGTGGTGACGACCGGGGCCTGGATCAGCTCCGCGAGCTGCCGCAGCTTGCCGCTCGCGTCCGCCCGTACGACTCCCCCGCCGGCGATGATCGCCGGGCGGGCCGCGTTCGACAGCAGGTCGGCGGCCACCGCCGTCAGTTCGGGGCGCGGGGGGAGTTCCTCCGGGAACGCGTCGCCGCCCGTCACGACCGGGATCGAGGTCTCGGCCAGCAGCACGTCCTGCGGGATCTCCACCCACACCGGGCCGTGCGGTGCGGTGAGCGCCGACTTCCAGGCCGCCTCGATCGCGGACGGGATCTGGGACTGGGTGCGGACCGTGTGGACCGACTTGACCACGCCCCGGAACGAGGCCGCCTGGTCGGGGAGTTCGTGCAGATAGCCGTGCCGGCCGCCGCCCAGGCCCGGCGTCGGGATCTGGCTGCTGATCGCCAGCACGGGGGCGGAGGCAGCGGCCGCCTCCTGGAGCGCGGCCAGCGAGGTGAGTGCCCCCGGCCCGGTCGACAGCAGCAGCGGGGCCGCCTCGCCCGTCATCCGGCCGTACGCGTCCGCCGCGAACCCGGCGTTGTTCTCGACGCGCAGGCCGATGTAGCGCAGATGGCTGCGGCGCAGGGCGTCGAACATGCCGAGGGCGTGCTGCCCCGGAAGGCCGAAGACCGTCGTCGTGCCGAGCGCCGCCAGCGTCTCCACGACCAGGTCCCCGCCGTTACGGCCGGGAGGAGGGTTCAGCGCGGCCTCCGTCTGGGCGGCGGTGGGGCGGAGTACCAGGTCGTGGTCGTGAGTCACTTCGCGCGGGCCTCTGCAATCTGGCGGGACATGATCGTGGTCAGTTCGTACGCGGTGTGCGAGGCCGCCACCGACGTGATCTCGGCGTGGTCGTACGCCGGTGCCACCTCGACGACGTCCGCCGACACCAGGTTGCAGGATGCCAGGCCCCGCAGGATCTCCAGCAGTTCGCGCGAGGTCATGCCGCCGGCCTCGGGGGTGCCGGTGCCGGGCGCGTGGGCCGGGTCGAGGCAGTCGATGTCGATGGAGATGTACAGCGGGCGGTCGCCGATGCGCTGGCGCAGCTGGTCGGCGACCTCGTCGGCGCCGCGGCGGTAGACGTCCGCCGACGTGACGATGCCGAAGCCCATCTTCTCGTCGTCCGTGAGGTCCTGCTTGCCGTACAGCGGGCCGCGGATGCCGACGTGGGAGAGGGCCTCGGTGTCGAGGATGCCCTCCTCCACCGCGCGCCGGAAGGGCGTGCCGTGGGTGTACTCCGCGCCGAAGTACGTGTCCCAGGTGTCGAGGTGGGCGTCGAAGTGCAGCAGGGCGACCGGACCGTGCTTCCTGGCGACCGAGCGCAGCAGCGGCAGCGCGATGGTGTGGTCGCCGCCCAGGGTCATCAGGCGGGCGCCAGTGCCGAGCAGGTCGTCGGCGGCGGCCTCGACGGTCTCGACGGCCTCGTTGATGTTGAACGGGTTGGCGGCGATGTCACCGGCGTCCGCCACCTGGGCCAGCGCGAACGGGGACGCGTCCTGCGCCGGGTTGTACGGGCGCAGCAGCCGGGACGCCTCGCGGATGGCGTTGCCGCCGAAGCGGGCGCCCGGCCGGTACGAGACGCCCGAGTCGAACGGCACGCCGACCACGGCGACGTCGGCGCGGCCGACCTCGTCGAGGCGCGGAAGGCGGGCGAAGGTCGCGGGGCCCGCGTACCTCGGGATGCGGGAGGAGTCCACGGGGCCGCGGGGCGTCTCGTTGCTGCTCATGAGGAAATGCCTTCTTTCCTACGCTTCATCGCGTATGCGGGATATCTGCCTACGACTCTACTGGTGAGCCGGGACCGGTTCGGACACGAGTTCGGGATCCCGCCCCGCGAGACGCTCACGCCACGCGGCGAGTACGGCCGCGTCGGTCGGCCTCGTCGCCAAGGAGACGGCGATGTACACGGCGAGGGAGGACAGCAGGCCGTAGTAGACGGGCTCGTTGGCGAGGATGCCGTAGGTCGCCATCAGGCCGATGACGGCGATACCGCCGACCGCGACGGAGGCGAGCGCACCCTGGGCCGTGCCCCGCTTCCACAGCAGTCCGCCGAGGATCGGGACGAGGAGTCCGCCGACGAGGAGGTTGTACGCCACCGTCAGCGCCTCGACGACGTTGTTGAGCGCGATGGCCGTAGCGATCACGGCGATGCCCATGATGAGGATGAAGGCACGGTTGCCCCGCACCTCGTCATGGTCGCGCTCACCGGTGGTGATCCTCCCCCGCAGCCGCGACCAGATGTCGTTGTTGGCGACGGTCGCGCAGGCTATGAGCGCCCCGGAGGAGGTGGACATCACGGCGGCGAGGGCGGCGGCGAGCACCAGGCCCCGCACGCCGACGGGGAGTTCGTCCTTGACGATGGTCGCGAAGGCGTCGTCCGGGCTGCCGAGCTTGGGGTAGAGCACCTTGGCCGCGGTGCCGATGACGGCGCCGGCGAGGGCGTAGACCAGGCAGTAGGTACCGGCGACGGTGCCGCCCCACTTGGCGGTCTTGTCGCTGCGGGCGGTGAAGACGCGCTGCCAGATGTCCTGACCGATGAGCATGCCGAACGTGTAGATGAGGACGTAGGTGAAGATCGTCTCGCCGCCTATGCCCAGCGGATCGAAGTACTCGGTCGGCAGCTGGGCCTTCATCTCGCTGAACCCACCGGCCTTGACGACGGCGATGGGCAGCAGCAGAAGCAGCACGCCGACGGTCTTCACCACGAACTGCACCATGTCGGTGAGCGTGATCGACCACATGCCGCCGAGCGTCGAGTAGGCGACGACGATCGAGCCGCCGAGGATGATCGCGACGGTGCGGTTCATGTCGAAGAGGACGTCGAAGATCGTGGCGTAGGCGATGGTCGACGTGGTCGCGAGCATGAGGGTGTACGCCCACATGACGACACCGGAGATGACGCCGGCCCGGCCGCCGTAGCGCAGGTCGAGCATCTCGGAGACGGTGTAGACCTTGAGCCGGGCGATGCGGGCGGAGAAGAAGACGGAGAGCGCGAGCAGGCCAAGGCCGATGGTGAACACCATCCAGGCGCCGGAGAGCCCGTACTGGTAGCCGAGGCCCACGCCGCCGATGGTGGACGCGCCGCCGAGGACGATCGCCGCCATGGTGCCGGAGTACATGGTCGGCCCGAGCCGGCGGCCCGCGACCAGGAACTCGCTCTTGGACTTGGCGCGGCGCATGCCCCACCAGCCCATGGCCAGCATGCCGGCCAGATAGACGACGATGACGGTGTAATCGACGGCCATGGTGGGGCCTCCTTCGCGCACATTCCGGTGGCGTGTCGTGCAGATGAGGGGGGGGTGGGGACGTTCGGAATCCGGCAGCGGTTCGCGGGGACATCCGCCCGTACCCGCGGCTGCCGGTCGGGAACGACAGTAGGTGGCCGGTAAGTGACTGCGAAGTGTACGTTTCATCCATCCGAGACCTGCGCGAGTGTAGGAAACATCCCATGCCGGATCCCGCCGTTCCGCCCACCCCACCGGTATCCCTCGCGGCGCTCCTGGCCCGCGAGGACCTGGGCCTGCGCCAGATCGCCGGCCCGGCCGACCGGGCCACGGTCATCCACTGGGCGCACACCTCGGAGATGGCCGATCCGTATCCCTACCTGCTGGGCGGCGAGCTGCTGCTGACAGCCGGCGTCCACGTCCCGGAGGCGGCCGGCTCGGGCACGTACTTCGACGACTACGTGGCCCGGATCGTCGCGGCGGGCGGCGCGGCTCTCGGCTTCGGCCTCGCGCCCGTGCACGACACGGTGCCGCGCGCGCTGGTGGAGGCCTGCGACACCCACGAGCTGCCCCTCCTGGAGGTCCCGCCCCGGACCACCTTCTCCGGCGTGGCCCGCGCGGTCTGGCAGCTGATGGCCCAGGCCCGCCTCGCCGAACTGCGCCGCGTGACGGAGGCCCAGCAGAGCCTGGCGGCGGCGGCCTCCCGCCCGGACCCGGTACGGACGGTGCTGCGGCAGCTGGCCCAGCGGGTGGGGGGCTGGGCGGTGCTGTACGGGCCGGAGGGGGCGGAGGTGGCGTCGGCGGGGCGGGCGCCACGAGAGACGACGGCCGCGCCGGCAGGGCGGGGAGCGGGACACACAGGAGGCGCGCCGGCCGGGCAGGGGCCCCGGGAGACGACGGCCGCGCCGGCAGGGCGGGGAGCGGAACACACAGCGGATGCGTCGGCGGGGCGGGGACCACGAGAAACCGCGGCCGCGTCGGCAGGACGCGAACCCCGAGAGACCGCGGGCCGAGTGACGCAGGACGCCTCGTCGGGCCACCCTCCGCAGGACGCCTCGGCAGGCCACCCGCCTCAGGACCCCGTGGCCGCATCGCTGGCCGAGCTCGCCGCTGTCGTACGGCCCTCGGGCCCCGGGACGCCGACCTCCGCCACCGACACCGCCGCCGGCACCCACCTGGCCGCCTACGCCCTCGGCGCCGGACAGGGCTTCGTCCTCGGAGTCGCCGCCCCGCAGCGCGACCCCGGCGACCACACCATCGCCTCCGTCGCCGCCGTGCTGCTCTCCCTCCTCACCGGCGAGCATCAGAGCGGGTCGGGTGCGGCGCGCTCGTCGGCGCTCGTACGGCTGCTGCTGGGGGCGGAGCCGCAGGCCGTGGCCCCGCTCCTCGGCGCCGACCGCTGGCTCGTGGTGCACGGCAGCCCCGACGCCCAGCCCTGCGACCCCGTGGCGGCCTCCGCACTCGGCGCGGCCCTCGGCTCCCCGCTGGTCGACCTGACGCGGGACGTCGTACGCGTCCTCGCGCCGGCGGACCGCGAACCGGCCCCGCAGCCCGGCTGGACCCTGGGCGTCAGCGCCCCGGCGACCGCCCGGGACTGGCCCTCGGCCGACGGGCAAGCGGCCCGCGCGCTGTCCCGGGCACGCGCCACCCGCGCCCCGCTGTACCGGCACGGCACCCACCGCCCCGCCCTCACCGACCTGCTCTCCCCGGACGAGGCGGAGGCCCACGCCCGCGTGCTCCTCGCGCCCCTGACGCCTCCTCTCACCGAGACCCTGCGCACCTGGCTCTCCCTGCACGGCAGTTGGGACCGCACCGCGGTGGCCCTCTCCGTGCACCGCAACACCGTCCGCCAGCGGATCGCCCGCTGCGCGACGCTGCTCGGCACGGACCTGGACGATCCGGACGTACGGATGGAGCTGTGGTTCGCCCTGCGCCATATCGCGCCATGATCGGCACAGTGACCCGCATCGCACGCGCCCCGGATTCGGGCGTTCCGTCAGTTGTCTGCCTCACAATGGGGACCATGCCGATACCCGGGACACCCAGCCGCGCCGAGCTTGTCGACCACCTCGTCAGAACCCGTATCGCGGGCGACGTAGCCACTCCCCGCGAGAACAACCTCTCCCACTACCGCAAGCTGGCGAACGGCGACCGCCACTACTGGCTCGGCCTGGAGCTCGGCGACCGCTGGACCGACGAGCAGGACGTCCTCGCGGTGATGGCGGAGCGCGTCGGCGTGAACGACGACGCCGAGCACCGCCACGGCCAGGACACCATCGACCCCGAGCTGACGGTGGCCGCGCTGGAGCGCATGGCGGCCCGGCTGCGCAAGGCGGCGGACGGCGGGCAGCGGGTCCTGTTCGCGACCGGTCACCCGGGCGGCCTGCTGGACGTCCACCGCGCGACCGCGGACGCTCTGCGGGCGGCCGGCTGCGAGATCGTCGTGATCCCGGAGGGCCTGCAGACCGACGAGGGTTACGTCATGCAGTTCGCGGACGTCGCGGTCCTCGAACACGGCGCCACCCTCTGGCACACCCACTCCGGGGCGCCGATGAAGGCGATCCTCACGGGCCTTGAGCGCGAGGGACGCCCGCTGCCGGACCTGGTCGTCGCCGACCACGGCTGGGCGGGATACGCCGGCCAGCACGGCGTCGACTCCGTCGGGTACGCCGACTGCAACGACCCGGCGCTGTTCCTCGCGGAGGCGGAGGGGACGGTCCAGGTGGTGGTGCCCCTGGACGACCACGTGGTCAGCCCGCGCTTCTACGACCCGATGACGGCATATCTGCTGGGCGAGGCGGGCCTGGTCGAGTAGGGGTTGTACGCGACCTGCACACATCCCCCTGAGACACGTCGCTGTCTGTTCAACCGGAAACGGAAGTGACGGAGCGTTTCAGGGGAACGGATGGTGCAGATGCACGCTTTGAACAGTGGATACGCAGGGCTTCCCGCACAGCCGCTCCCCCCGCTCGCCGAGTCGGTGCCCGAACAGCCGCCGCGCCCGGCCCGGATACGGCAGCACGCGGCGCCTCCCGTGCGGGAGGGAGGCCGGCTGTACGTCATCGACGGCGTCCGCCTGCTCGCCGCCGTGCTGGTGGCCGTGCACCACTACGCCGGCACCGACCGTCTCGACCAGCCGGGCAACCCGGTCTGGGACCGTCCGGTGTCCGAGATCATGCCCACGGTGTTCCGCCTCTCCACCTACGGCTGGATCGGCGTCGAACTCTTCTTCGTCATCAGCGGCTTCGTCATCTGCATGTCCTGCTGGGGCCGCACCCCGCGGCAGTTCTTCGTCTCCCGGGTCATCCGGCTCTACCCGGCGTACTGGTTCGCCATCGCCTTCACCACGGCCGTCATCGTGGCCCTGCCGGGGGTGTGGGAGCGGCTGCGACTGCGCGACATCCTGCTCAACCTCACCATGCTCCAGTCCGGTTCGGCCTCGCCGCACGTCGACGGCGTCTACTGGACCCTGTGGACGGAGCTGCGGTTCTACCTGCTCTTCCTCGTGGTCGTCGCCATGGGGCTCACCTACCGCAGAGTCGTCGTGTTCTGCTGCGTCTGGGGCACCGCCGCGATGCTCGCGCCGATCTCCGAGCTGCGGCTGATGATCCTGATCGTGAACCCGGTCGCGGCCTGGTTCTTCATCGCCGGACTGGTGCTCTACCTGATGTACCGGTTCGGCCAGGACCTGCTGCTGTGGGGCATGCTGACCCTGGCCTGGCTGATGGCGCAGGTGGAACTCGGGCGCCGTATCGAGTCGGTCGAACACGTCTCGGGCTGGCGCGGCAGCGCGCTGATCTACACGGCGTTCCTGCTGTTCATGGTCGCCGTCGCGCTGGGCTTCACCGACCGTATCCGCTGGAAGTGGCTGGTCACCGCGGGTGCGCTGACCTATCCGCTCTATCTGACGCACTACCTCGCCGGTACGGTGCTGATCAACCGGCTGCGGGACACCATGGACCCCCGGCTGCTGGTCGCCGTGGTGATCGCCGGGTTCCTGGGCTTGAGCTGGCTGGTGCACCGGTTCGTGGAGCGTCCCGCGGCCCGGCTGCTGAAGCGGGGCCTGGACACGTCCTTCGCCCGGCTGCGCAACGCGCCCCGTGGTTGAGGCACGGGGCCTCGCGTCACCGCGGAACCCGGACCACGCCCTCCTGGATCACAGACACCGCGAGCCGCCCGTCCTGGGTGTAGATGCGGGCCTGCCCGAGCCCCCGGCCGCCGTAGGCCGACGGCGACTCCTGGTCGTAGAGCAGCCACTCGTCGGCGCGGAACGGGCGGTGGAACCACATGGCGTGATCCAGCGAGGCGCCGACCACGTCCCCGACGGCCCAGCCGCCGCGCCCGTGCGCGAGCAGGACCGAGTCGAGCAGGGTCATGTCGGAGACGTACGTGGCGAGTACGACGTGCAGGAGCGGGTCGTCCTCCAGCTTGCCGTTGGTGCGGAACCAGACCTGGGAGTGCGGTTCGCGGGGCTCGCCGAACTTGCCGTACGGCGGCTCCTCGACGTAGCGCAGGTCGACCGCTTGGCGTGCCTCCAGGAACCGCTCGACGACCGCCGGGTCGAGGTGGTCGTACCCGCGCAGGCGGTCCTCGGAGGTGGGCAGCGTCTCCGGGTCGGGCGAGGGCGGCATCGGGATCTGGTGGTCCAGGCCCTCCTCGTGCGTCTGGAAGGACGCCGACAGCGCGAAGATCGGCTTGCCGTGCTGGACGGCGACCACCCGGCGGGTGGTGAAGGAGCGGCCGTCGCGCATGCGGTCGACGTTGTAGACGATGGGCGCGCCCGGGTCCCCCATGCGCAGGAAGTACGCGTGGAGGGAGTGGGCGGGCCGGTCCGCGGGGACCGTGCGGCCGGCGGCGACGAGCGCCTGGGCCGCGACCTGACCGCCGAAGACACGCGGGACGACGGCGGAGCGGGACTGGCCGCGGAAGATGTTCTCCTCGATCTGCTCCAGGTCGAGCAGATCGAGGAGACCCTGTAGTGCCTCGTTCATGGCACCTTTTCTACTGGCAGGGGATGTCAGGAGCCTTACAGGCCCATGTCCTTCGCGATGATCGTCTTCATGATCTCGCTGGTGCCGCCGTAGATGCGGTTGACGCGGTTGTCCGCGTACAGGCGGGCGATCGGGTACTCGTTCATGAAGCCGTAGCCGCCGTGCAGCTGGAGGCAGCGGTCGATCACGCGGTGCGCGACCTCGGTGCAGAACAGCTTCGCGGAGGCGGCCTCGGCGGGGGTCAGCTCGCCGGCGTCCAGGGCCTCAAGGGCGCGGTCGGCGACGGCCTCGGCCGCGTCGACCTCGGCCTGGCAGGCGGCCAGCTCGAACTTGGTGTTCTGGAAGGACGCGACGGACTTGCCGAAGACGGTGCGGTCCTGCACGTACTCCTTGGCGAACCGGACGGCGGCCTTGGCCTGCGCGTAGGCGCCGAAGGCGATGCCCCAGCGCTCGGAGGCCAGGTTGTGGCCGAGGTAGTAGAAGCCCTTGTTCTCCTCGCCGAGGAGGTCCTCGACCGGGACCTTCACGTCGACGAACGCCAGCTCGGCGGTGTCGGAGGTCTTCAGGCCCAGCTTGTCGAGCTTGCGGCCGACGGAGTAGCCCTCGGACTTGGTGTCCACGGCGAACAGGGAGATGCCGTGGCGGCGGTCCTCGGCGCTGGGCGCGTCGGTGCGGGCGCAGACGATCACGCGGTCGGCGTGCACGCCGCCGGTGATGAAGGTCTTGGCGCCGTTGAGGACGTAGTGCGTGCCGTCCTCGGAGAGCTTGGCGGTGGTCTTCATGCCCGCGAGGTCGGAGCCGGTGCCCGGCTCGGTCATCGCCAGCGCCCACATCTCCTCACCGGAGACGAACTTCGGCAGGAACCGCTTCTTCTGCTCGTCGGAGGCGAGCATCTTGATGTACGGAAGGCCGAGCAGCACGTGCACGCCGGAGCCGCCGAACTGCACACCCGCGCGGGCGGTCTCCTCGTACATCACCGCCTCGAACTTGTACGAGTCGATGCCGGCGCCGCCGAACTCCTCGTCGACGCGGATGCCGAAGACGCCGAGCTCGGCGAGCTTGTAGTAGAAGTCGCGGGGCGCCTGGCCTGCCGCGAACCACTCGTCGTAGACCGGTACGACCTCGGCCTCGATGAAGGCGCGGATGGTCTCCCGGAATGCCTCGTGATCCTCGTTGAACACCGTACGGCGCACGCCGTCCACCTCCACCGGTACATGTCTAAGCGCTTGCTCACTCAACCGTACCGGCGAGTACGAAGAACCGTCCAGGGGGTCCCCGCCGTAACGCTCGTCACGCTCACCGCTCCCGCAAGCGCGTCAGAGCCGTACGTCCCCCCGATGCTCGTGGTCCAGCCCGTGCTCGGCGCACGGCCGGCCCTCCTCGCGCGGGCAGATCATCGAGTACGCGGTCACCCGCGCCCGGTACACCCGCCACGGCGCCGGCGGGCGCACCTCGTCCGGATCCAGTGCCCGTCCGCCGCGGCCGGCCGGGCCGGGGATGACCCGCAGCCCCTGGAGCGCCTGCGCCCCGTCCAACTCCGTCGCGGTGGCGCTCAGGTACAGCGCACGCGGGCCCGCCGTGCCGACCGGTGCACGGGAGTCATGGATGACGATGCCGACCCGGGGCTCATGGGCGAGGTTGCGGGAGTGCGTGACCTCGGGGGACGAGACCCAATAGAAGTCCCGTCCGTCCTCGGTGGAGTAGAAGACCGGCGTGGCCCAGGGAGCGCCGTCGGGGCCGACCGTGGCGAGCACCATGTACATGTTGCCGTCGATGATCGCCCGCGCCGCGGCGCTGCGGGCGGCGTCGGCTTCCTCGGTCATCCGTCCCCCTCGCCGCACTGGCATCCCGCTGGAGCGAGGACCACTCTAGGGGCGCCTTCCGGATCCCGACCCGCCGGGCGCCGCCGCTCCCCACGCCCCGCCCGCAGCAGCCGTACGGCCACGAAGGCCAGGCCCGCCGCGGCCACCACCGCCAGGATCACCTTGGAGTAGAGGCCCACCACGTCGGTGACCTCGTGCCAGCGCGCGCCCAGGGCGTAGCCGCCCGCGATGAAGGCGGTGTTCCAGATGAGGCTGCCCGCCGCGGTGAGGGCGAGGAAGGTGGGCAGCCGCATGCGTTCGACGCCGGCCGGTATCGAGATCAGGCTGCGGAAGAGGGGCACGAAGCGGCCGAAGAACACGGCCTTGGTGCCGTGCCGGAGGAACCACGCCTCCGTCCGCTCCACGTCGGCGACCTTCACCAGCGGCAGCCGCGCCGCCGCCGCGATCACCCGGTCGCGGCCGAAGAGCGCGCCGAGCAGGTACAGGGCCAGCGCGCCCACCACCGAACCCGCGGTCGTCCAGGCGACGGCGGCGAAGACGTCCATCCGGCCCTGGCTCGCCGTGAACCCCGCGAGCGGCAGGATCACCTCGCTGGGCAGCGGCGGGAAGAGGTTCTCCAGGGCGATGGCCAGTCCGGCGCCCGGACCGCCCAGCGTCGGCCTGTCCCGGCGGGTCGCCGCGCTCGACGGCCGGCTCGATGTGGACAGCCCGCCCGGCGGCCCGACCGTGATCACCGCGGAGCTGCCGTGCGCGTGATGATCGCCGAGGACTCGGCACTGCTGCGGGAGGGCCTCGTCCGGCTGCTCGCCGACGAGGGCCATGACGTGACGGCCGCTGTGGGCGACGCGGACGCGCTGCTGGCGGCCGTCGCCGCCGACCCGCCCGACATCGTCGTGGTGGACGTGCGCATGCCGCCCACGCACACCGACGAGGGCCTGCGCGCCGCGCTCCGGATCCGCGAGCGGCATCCCGGCACGGCCGTACTCGTCCTCTCCCAGTACGTCGAGGGCCGCTACGCCACCGAGCTGCTCAGCGGCAGCAGCGAGGGCATCGGCTACCTCCTCAAGGACCGGGTCATGCAGGTGGAGGAGTTCCTCGCCGCCCTGGACCGGGTCGGCGCCGGCGGCACCGCGTTCGACCCCGAGGTGGTCCGGCGGCTGCTCACCCGCGGCGCCCGCGCCGAGCCGCTGCACCGGCTCACCCCCCGGGAGGGGGACGTCCTGGCGCTGATGGCCGAGGGCTGCACCAACGACGCCATCGCACAGCGGCTGCACGTCTCCCGCAGCGCGGTGGAGAAACACATCAACGCGATCTTCGACAAGCTCGGCCTGACCGGCACGACCGGATACAGCCGCCGCGTCCTGGCGGTGCTGCGACACCTGAGCGCACCCACGGAGGGCTAGCCGTCCCTACGACTCACTCCGCCCCGGCAGCCGCGAACGCCCCCCGAGCCATCCGGTGCAGCAGCTCCGCCGTCACCCCGCGCCCCGGCAGTGAGCCCGGCCGCCCCAGGTGCGGTGTCGAGTTGAGCAGGCCGAAGACCGAGTGGACCGCCGAGCGGGCCGCGGGCTCGGCCAGTTCCGGGTACACCTCGCGCACCACCTCCACCCACAGCTCGACGTACTGCCGCTGGAGCTGGCGTACGAGCTTGCGGTCGCTGTCGCGCAGGCGGTCCAGCTCGCGGTCGTGCAGGGTGATGAGGGGGCGGTCGTCGAGGGCGAAGTCGATGTGGCCCTCGATGAGGGAGTCGAGGACCGCCTCGGCCGGCACCCCGTCGGCCTCCGCGAGGCGCCGCTTCGCGCCTGTCAGCAGCGAGCCGCTGATGCCGACGAGCAGCTCGGCGAGCATCGCGTCCTTGCCGGCGAAGTGCCGGTAGAGACCGGGGCCGCTGATGCCCACGGCGGCGCCTATCTCGTCGACACCGACGCCGTGGAAGCCACGCTCGGCGAAGAGTCGCGCGGCTTCCTTGAGGATCTGTTCGCGGCGGGTCGGGGCGTCGGTTCTGGTGGCCATGCAAGCAATTCTAGACAGGGAGGTTAGCGGTCGTTAACCTGAAGGAAATGGTTAACGCTCATTAACAGTCGACCACTGGGTGAGGGGACCGCAGGATGCAAGAGGCACCGGAGCTTCACAGCGCGGCAGATCCCGCGTCGGAGGCCTTTCGGGCCAACGAGGAGGCCCACCGGGCGCTCGCGGAGGAACTGCGCGGCAAGCTCGCCGCGGCCAGGCTCGGCGGCGGTGAGAAGGCACGCGCCCGGCACACCGCGCGCGGCAAGCTGCTGCCGCGCGAGCGCGTGGACACCCTCCTCGACCCCGGATCGCCCTTTCTGGAGCTCGCTCCCCTCGCCGCCGACGGGCTGTACGACGGGCAGGCCCCGGCCGCCGGCGTCATCGCCGGGATCGGGCGGGTCAGCGGGCGCGAGTGCGTCATCGTGGCCAACGACGCCACGGTCAAGGGCGGCACGTACTACCCGATGACCGTGAAGAAGCACCTGCGCGCGCAGGAGGTGGCCCTGGAGAACCGGCTGCCGTGTCTGTATCTGGTCGACTCGGGCGGCGCCTTCCTGCCGATGCAGGACGAGGTCTTCCCGGACCGGGAGCACTTCGGGCGGATCTTCTACAACCAGGCCCGCATGTCGGGCGCCGGGATCCCGCAGATCGCGGCCGTGCTCGGGTCCTGCACGGCCGGCGGCGCCTATGTCCCCGCGATGAGCGACGAGGCCGTCATCGTCCGCAACCAGGGCACGATCTTCCTCGGCGGCCCGCCGCTGGTGAAGGCCGCGACCGGTGAGGTCGTCACGGCGGAGGAGCTCGGCGGCGGAGACGTCCACGCGCGCGTGTCCGGCGTGACCGATCACCTCGCCGAGGACGACCCGCACGCGCTGCGGATCGTGCGGAACATCGTCGCGACCCTCCCCGCGCGCGGGGCGCTCCCCTGGGAGGTGACGCCCGCCGCCGAACCGAAGGTCGACCCCTACGGTCTCTACGGCGCCGTCCCCGTCGACTCCCGCACCCCCTACGACGCACGCGAGATCATCGCGCGCGTGGTCGACGGCTCCCGCTTCTCGGAGTTCAAGTCGGAGTTCGGCCAGACCCTCATCACCGGCTTCGCCCGCATCCACGGGCACCCGGTCGGCATCGTGGCCAACAACGGCATCCTGTTCTCCGAGTCCGCCCAGAAGGGCGCCCACTTCATCGAGCTGTGCGACCAGCGCGGGATCCCGCTGATCTTCCTGCAGAACATCTCCGGGTTCATGGTCGGCAAGGACTACGAGGCCGGCGGCATCGCCAAGCACGGCGCCAAGATGGTCACGGCGGTGGCCTGCACGCGCGTGCCGAAGCTGACGGTGGTGGTCGGCGGTTCGTACGGCGCCGGGAACTACTCGATGTGCGGGCGGGCGTACTCGCCCCGCTTCCTGTGGATGTGGCCCAACGCCAAGATCTCCGTCATGGGCGGCGAGCAGGCCGCCTCGGTCCTCGCGACCGTCAAGCGCGACCAGTTGGAGGCGCGCGGCGAGGACTGGCCCATGGAGGCCGAGGAGGCCTTCAAGGCGCCGGTCCGGGTGCAGTACGACCACCAGGGCAGCGCCTACTACGCCACGGCCCGCCTCTGGGACGACGGCGTCATCGACCCGCTGGAGACCCGGCAGGTGCTGGGCCTGGCACTGACAGCCTGCGGCAACGCGCCTCTGGGTGAGCCCCAGTTCGGCGTCTTCCGGATGTGAGGAGGGGACCCATGTTCGACACAGTGCTCGTGGCCAACCGGGGCGAGATCGCCGTCCGCGTGATCCGTACGCTCCGCTCGCTGGGCGTGCGCTCGGTGGCCGTCTTCTCCGACGCGGACGCCGACGCCCGGCACGTCCGGGAGGCCGACACGGCGGTACGGATCGGTCCGGCGCCGGCCTCCGAGAGCTATCTGTCGGTGGAGCGGCTGCTGGAGGCCGCCGCCCGCACCGGAGCCCAGGCGGTCCACCCCGGGTACGGCTTCCTGGCGGAGAACGCGGCCTTCGCGCGCGCGTGCGCCGATGCCGGGCTGGTGTTCATCGGGCCGCCCGCCGAGGCCATCTCCCTCATGGGCGACAAGATCCGGGCCAAGGAGACGGTGAAGGCGGCCGGGGTGCCGGTCGTGCCCGGGTCGAGCGGCAGCGGGCTCTCCGACTCCGAACTCGCCGACGCCGCCCGTGAGATCGGCATGCCCGTGCTGCTCAAGCCCTCCGCCGGCGGTGGCGGCAAGGGCATGCGGCTGGTGCGGGACGAGGCGCAGCTGGCGGACGAGGTCGCCGCCGCCCGCCGTGAGGCCCGCGCCTCCTTCGGCGACGACACACTCCTGGTCGAGCGGTGGGTGGACCGGCCCCGGCACATCGAGATCCAGGTCCTGGCCGACGGCCACGGCAATGTGGTGCACCTGGGCGAGCGCGAGTGCTCGTTGCAGCGCCGGCACCAGAAGATCATCGAGGAGGCGCCCAGTGTGCTCCTCGACGAGGCCACGCGCGCGGGGATGGGCGAGGCGGCCGTGCAGGCGGCGCGCTCGTGCGGCTACCGGGGCGCGGGCACGGTCGAGTTCATCGTGCCGGGCGGCGACCCGTCGTCGTACTACTTCATGGAGATGAACACCCGCCTCCAGGTGGAGCACCCGGTCACCGAGCTGATCACCGGCCTCGACCTGGTGGAGTGGCAGCTGCGGGTGGCGGCGGGCGAGCCGTTCGCCTTCGGGCAGGACGACATCCGCCTCACCGGCCACGCGATCGAGGCACGCATCTGCGCGGAGGACCCCGCCCGCGGCTTCCTCCCCTCCGGCGGCACCGTCCTCAGCCTGCGCGAGCCCCAGGGCGACGGCATCCGCACCGACTCCGGGCTCAGCGAGGGCACGGAGGTCGGGAGCCTGTACGACCCGATGCTGTCCAAGGTGATCGCGTACGGCCCCGACCGCGCGACCGCGCTCAGGAAGCTCCGGGCCGCGCTCGCGGAGACGGTCACGCTGGGCGTGCAGACGAACGCCGGGTTCCTGCGGCGGCTGCTCGCTCATCCGGCGGTCGTGGCGGGCGAGTTGGACACGGGCCTGGTCGAGCGCGTGGTGGACGACCTGGTCGCCACGGACGTACCCGACGAGGTCTACGAGGCCGCGGCGGCCGTTCGGCTTCAGGCGCTGCGGCCGAAGGGCGACGGCTGGACGGACCCGTTCTCGGTGCCGAGCGGCTGGCGGCTCGGCGGGACCCCGAAGCCCGTCGGCTTCCCGCTCCGGGTGCAGGACCCGGTGGAGTACGCCCCGCGCGGCTCCGCCACCGTCACGGACGGCCGCGTGTCCGTGACCCTGGACGGCGTCCGCCACACCTTCCACCTCGCCACGCTGCCGGACGGCACCTGGCTGGGCCGGGACGGCGACGCCTGGCACGTACGCGACCACGACCCGGTCGCCGCGTCCCTCACGCGCGCGGGGCACGCGGGCGCCGACTCGCTCACCGCACCCATGCCGGGGACGGTGACGGTCGTGAAGGTCGCCGTGGGCGACGAGGTGAGCGCCGGACAGAGCCTGCTGGTGGTGGAGGCGATGAAGATGGAGCACGTCATCTCCGCCCCGCACGCCGGCACGGTCGCCGAACTGGACGTCACACCCGGCACGACGGTCGCCATGGACCAGGTCCTGGCGGTCATCACACCCGTGGAGGCATCCGTGGAGGAGAAGCTATGACCCTGCCCATGGTGGTACCGGCGACGGACCTGCCCGTCCGGGTCCGGATCCACGAGGTCGGCGCGCGCGACGGTCTGCAGAACGAGAAGTCGACCGTGCCGACCGAGGTCAAGGCGGAGTTCGTCCGCCGGCTCGCCGACGCGGGGCTGACGACGATCGAGGCCACGAGCTTCGTCCACCCCAAGTGGGTGCCCCAACTCGCGGACGCCGAGCAGCTGTTCCCGCTCGTCGCCGACCTGCCGGGGGTGCGCCTGCCCGTCCTGGTCCCCAACAACCGGGGCCTGGACCGCGCCCTGGCCCTCGGCGCCCGCCGGGTCGCCGTCTTCGCCAGCGCCACGGAGTCCTTCGCCAAGGCCAACCTCAACCGCACGCTGGACGAGTCGCTGGCGGTGTTCGACCCGGTCGTGAAGCGGGCAAAGGACAACAACCTCCACGTCCGCGGCTATGTGTCCATGTGCTTCGGCGACCCCTGGGAGGGCGAGGTCCCCCTCCACCAGGTCGTCCGCGTCTGCAAGGCGCTGCGGGACATGGGCTGCGACGAGCTGAGCCTCGGCGACACCATCGGCGTCGCGACCCCGGGGCACGTGCTCGAACTGCTCTCCCTCCTCAACGAGGAGGGCGTGCCGACGAATGTCATCGGCGTGCACTTCCACGACACCTACGGCCAGGCGCTCGCCAACACCTACGCCGCCCTGGAACACGGCGTCACCACGATCGACGCCTCCGCCGGCGGCCTGGGCGGCTGCCCGTACGCCAAGTCCGCCACCGGAAACCTCGCCACGGAAGACCTCGTGTGGATGCTGCGGGGCCTCGGCATCGACACCGGAGTCGACCTCGACCGTCTCGTCGCCACCAGCGCCTGGATGGCCGAACAACTGGGCCGACCCAGCCCGTCCCGCACCGTACGAGCCCTCTCCCACAAGGAGCAGTGAACAGCCATGGACCACCGTCTCTCCCCCGAACTCGAGCAACTCCGCCGCACGGTGGAGGAGTTCGCCCACGACGTGGTGGCGCCCAAGATCGGCGACTTCTACGAGCGTCATGAGTTCCCGTACGAGATCGTCCGGGAGATGGGCCGCATGGGCCTGTTCGGCCTGCCGTTCCCGGAGGAGTACGGCGGCATGGGCGGCGACTATCTGGCGCTCGGCCTGGTGCTGGAGGAGCTGGCCCGGGTGGACTCCTCGGTCGCCATCACGCTGGAGGCCGGCGTCTCCCTGGGCGCGATGCCGATCCATCTCTTCGGCACGCCGGAGCAGAAGCGCGAGTGGCTCCCCCGCCTGTGCTCCGGCGAGATGCTGGGCGCCTTCGGTCTGACCGAGCCGGACGGCGGCAGCGACGCGGGCGCGACCCGCACGACGGCCCGCCTGGACGAGTCGACGAACGAATGGGTGATCAACGGCAGCAAGTGCTTCATCACCAACTCCGGTACGGACATCACGGGCCTGGTCACGGTCACCGCGGTGACCGGGCGCAAGGCCGACGGCAAGCCGCTGATCTCCTCCATCATCGTCCCGTCCGGCACCCCCGGCTTCACGGTCGCGGCCCCCTACTCCAAGGTCGGCTGGAACGCCTCCGACACCCGTGAGCTGTCCTTCGCGGACGTCCGCGTCCCGGCGGCCAACCTCCTGGGCGAGGAGGGGCGTGGCTACGCCCAGTTCCTGCGCATCCTGGACGAAGGCCGGATCGCCATCGCGGCGCTCGGGACCGGCCTGGCGCAGGGCTGCGTGGACGAGTCGGTGAAGTACGCCAAGGAGCGCCACGCCTTCGGCCGCCCCATCGGCGCCAACCAGGCCATCCAGTTCAAGATCGCCGACATGGAGATGAAGGCGTACACGGCCCGCCTGGCGTGGCGCGACGCGGCGAGCCGCCTGGTCGCCGGGGAGCCCTTCAAGAAGGAGGCGGCCCTGGCGAAGCTGCACTCCTCGACGATCGCGGTGGACAACGCCCGCGACGCGACGCAGATCCATGGCGGCTACGGCTTCATGAACGAGTACCCGGTCGCCCGCATGTGGCGGGACTCCAAGATCCTGGAGATCGGCGAGGGCACGAGCGAGGTGCAACGGATGCTGATCGCGCGGGAGTTGGGGCTGGTGGGCTAGAGCACCCGACATGTGCCGGGGACATCTGACGACAAAGTCTCCGATGTCCCTCCGTCAGCATGTGACACAGCAGCAATATCAATTCCCTAGTAAATCAAGGGTTGTTACGATCACTCGGCTCACGCGGCGAGAAGTTCCGGGGCGCCGCTTCATCCGTGCTTGACCAACATTGGGGATCTGTCATGCGCTTGAGCCGAAAGCTCGCTTCCCTTGGCGTGACCGCCGCCGCCACGGCGGGTCTGGTAATCGGGGTCGCCCCGCAGTCGAATGCCGACGCGGCGCTTACCTGCCCCGACACCCAGACGTACTGCATGGTGTTCTACTACAACACGGGTCAGGCCGGTTCCCGCACCGTGTTCCGCGGGTTCGACCACTACAGCCTTAACGGCTACACGTTCCTGAGCACCGGCGCCGGAAAGGGCCAGGCCGTCAAGAACAACGCCGCCTCCGCGCTCAACCTGGCTCCCTACAACCTGGTGATCTACTACAACAGCAACCTCGCGGGCGCCTGCGACGCCATGGATGAGTTCGGGTCCGCGCACCAGCTCAAGAACACGTACAACAACAACGCCTCCTTCGGGTACGGCCGTTACGACGGCAACTGCTACAAGTTCTGATCCGCGTGCGACGCCTGGCACCCGCGTGCCTGGCCCTGGCCGCCGCCCTGCTCGGCTGCTCCTCCGGGAGCGGTCCGGGCGAGGGCGGCGGCCCGGCCGGGGCCGCCGAGAATCCCGCCGCATCGAGCGGCACCG
Source organism: Streptomyces sp. NBC_01092 (assembly GCF_045039535.1). NCBI lineage: Bacteria > Bacillati > Actinomycetota > Actinomycetes > Kitasatosporales > Streptomycetaceae > Streptomyces > Streptomyces sp. NBC_01092. Next base: position 4,094,147 of record NZ_CP108659.1, read on the forward strand.
CGGCAGAGCCGCAGGTCAACTATGTCGACCAGCTGCCCATCGCCCGCTACAGCTACACCGATACCGAGACAGCCGCGATCGAGTCCGCGCAACAGGTTCTGACGCAGCGCTGTCTGCGCACGTTCGGTATCTCCTACAAGCCGTCGAAGCCGGACACCGAAACCTCACCGCCCGCCGACCGCCGCTACGGGCTGGCCAGCGCGAGCGAGGCGGCCCGCCTCGGGTACCACGCCGACCTCGGCCCCCTGCCGCCCGGACCCGACCTCCCGAAGGACGCCCTCCAGGTGTTCTACGGAAACCGGGGCGCGGCGCAGGGCAGTAGCGAAAGAATCACGTACAAGGGGAAAGAGGTGCCCTCGAACGGCTGCTTCGGCCAGTCGGTCGCACAGCTCTCGAAGGAGTATGACGATCCGGCAGGGGCGGAGATCGCACGCCGTATCTCCACGCAGAGCTACGAGGATTCCCTCGCCGACCCGTCGGTGAATGAGGGATTCCGGAAATGGTCCGCCTGCATGCGGAGTTCTGGATTCCGATACCCGTCTCCGCTTGACCCCCTCAACAACAAGGCATTCCAGGGCGAGGAGATTTCCGCGAAGGAGAAGGAGACCGCGGTCGCGGATGTGCGCTGCAAGGAAGAGACCGGGCTGCTCGATATCTGGTTGAAGGCCGAATCCAGCATCCAGCAGGCGGACATCGACAAGGACGGCGCGGCCTTGAAGAAACTCCGCACGGCCCACCGCGAGAAGGTGGAGGCGGCACGGCGCATCGTCGCGAAGGGCTAGGCATACCCAGGTCCCGCTGCAGGACACCCCTGGGCACGGTGACACCTGCCACACCGGCCCCACCTCTGGACAAGTGCTGAGGTTAGGCTAACCTACCTTCGAATTGTCCGGCGGGTGATCCGCCCTGTTCGAAAGCAGCGTACCCATGCCCAACGCCAGAGCCTCCCACCTCACCCGCCGCGGCATACTCGCCGCGGGCGGCGCCCTCGGCCTCGGGGCCGCGCTCGCAGCGTGCGGGGACGACGACGCGAAAAGCAGTGGCTCCGGCGAGGCCACGACCGCTGCCAAGTCCGGCCCCTGGACGTTCAAGGACGACCGCGGCACCAGCGTGAAGCTCGACAAGGTCCCGACGAAGATCGTCGCCTTCGTCGGTGTCGCGGCCGCCCTCCACGACTACGGCATCGAGGTCAAGGGCGTCTTCGGCCCGACCAAGACGCAGGACGGCAAGGCGGACGTCCAGGCCGGCGGCATGGACATCAGCAAGCTGACGGTCTTCGGCAACGTGTGGGACCAGTTCAACGTCGAGGAGTACGCGGCGTTCGCCCCCGAGGTCCTCATCTCCACGACCTTCGACAGCGCCGGCACCCTCTGGTACGTCCCCGAGGCATCCAAGGACAAGATCGCCAAGCTCGCCCCGAGCGCCGCGATCTCCGTCTACGACCGCCAGATCACCCAGCCGCTGCAGAAGCTGTGGGAGCTGGCCGAGTCCCTCGGCGCGGATCTGAAGGCCGACAAGATCGCCCAGTCCAAGAAGGACTTCGAGGCCGCCGCCGAGCGTCTGCGCAAGGCCGCCAAGTCCCGCCCCGAGATCAAGGTCATGGCCGGTTCCGCCAGCCAGGACATCTTCTACGTCTCCGGCACGAACCTCTCCATCGACCTGGAGTACTTCAAGTCCCTCGGCGTGAACTTCGTCGAGCCGCCGGAGAGCGCCAAGAAGGAGGGCGGCGGCTGGTTCGAGAGCCTCAGCTGGGAGAACGTCGACAAGTACCCGGCCGACATCATCATGATGGACGACCGCTCCTCGACGATTCAGCCGGCCGACATCACCGAGGCGACCTGGAAGAAGCTGCCCGCGGTGAAGGCCGGTCAGGTCATCGCGCGTTCGCCCGAGCCGATCCTGTCGTACGCCAAGTGCACGCCGCTTCTCACGAGCCTCGCGGAGGCCATCGAGAAGGCCAAGAAGGTCGCCTGAGGAAGAGCCACTTGAGGTTGTGGGGCGACTGCGGGCCGGTTGTGGCTGGTCGCGCCCACGCGGCGGGGCCGCAAATCGATGCGGCCCCGCGCCCCCAAGAAGGTTGGCATCCCTGACGTCGATTCAGGAGTTACCCCCCATGACCACCGCCGTCGCCGCCCCCTTCCGCTTCTTCTCCCTCCAGGTCGTACGGACGCGGCGGCTCGGGCCGTCCATGGTCCGGGTCACCTTTGGTGGGGAGGATCTGGAGTATTTCTTCTCCGACGGGTGTGACCAGAGCCTGTCGATCTTCCTGCCGCACCCCGGCCAGACCGAGCCCCAGGTTCCTCTCGAACTCGGCGACGGCTGGTGGCAGGGCTGGCGTGAACTCCCGGACGACGTCCGCGCCGTGATGCGGTCCTACACGCTCCGCGCCCTGCGCCGCGGCCCCGACGAGGTCGACATCGACTTCGTCCTGCACACCCCCGCCGGCCCCGCCTCGCACTGGGCCTCCCGCGCCGGCGCCGGTGACCGGGTCCTGGTGCTCGGTCCCGCCCTCGCCGACAACCGGGCGATCCGGTTCCGGCCGCCGCAGGACACCGATCTCGTCGTGATCTGGGGCGACGACAGCGCCGTACCCGCCGTCTCCGCCATCCTCGAAAGCCTGCCCGCCGGCACCCGCGCCCGGGTGTGGCTGGAGGTGCACGACGCCGGGGACATCCAGGACCTGGCGACCGAGGCCGACGCCGAGATCACCTGGCTGGTCCGGGAAGAGGCCATCGACGCCATCCGCGCCGCCCAACTCCCGCCCGCCGAGCACCCGTACGTCTGGATCGCCGGTGAATCCGGCAGCGTGAAGGCGTTGCGCCGGCACTTCGTCGGGGAGCGCGGCGTCGACCGGCGCCGGGTCACCTTCGTGGGGTACTGGCGGCAGGGACTGAGCGAGGAGCAGCTGCGTGAGCAGGCGTAACTGCCCCTGAAAGCAAGGCAATCGGGTGGCTACCGCGGCGTAAGTGATCGTAGTCACCCTTACTGCTGCCATGATTCAAAGGAACTTAGGTTAGGCTCACCTAAGTTGCACCCCACCTTGTACGTCACGGCAACCCCGCACTTCACGGCCCGTCCCCACCGGAGGACCTCCCCATGCGCTCGCACCTGCTCAATGACACGACCGCGGAGCGGTACCGCAGCTCCGTGACCGAAGGTATAGAGCGGGTGGCAGCCAAACTCGCCGCCACCGACCGTCCGTTCACCGGTGTCACCGTCGACGCCCTGGCCCCGACCATTGACGCGATCGACCTCGACCAGCCGCTGCACGACACCGCCGCGGTGCTCGACGAACTGGAGGACGTCTACCTCCGGGACGCGATCTACTTCCACCACCCCCGCTACCTCGCCCACCTCAACTGCCCGGTCGTCATCCCGGCCGTGCTCGGCGAGGCGGTCCTGTCCGCCGTCAACTCCTCCCTGGACACCTGGGACCAGTCGGCCGGCGGCACCCTCATCGAGCGCAAGCTCATCGACTGGACGACGGCCCGAATAGGCCTCGGCGAGAACGCCGACGGTGTCTTCACCTCGGGCGGCACGCAGTCCAACCTGCAGGCGCTGCTGCTGGCCCGTGAGGAGGCCAAGAGCGACAGCCTGGCCAAACTGCGCATCTTCGCCTCCGAGGTCAGCCACTTCAGCGTGAAGAAGTCCGCGAAGCTCCTCGGGCTCGGCCAGGACGCCGTCGTGTCCATCCCCGTCGACCACGACAAGCGCATGCAGACCGTCGCCCTCGCCCATGAGCTGGAGCGGTGCAGGAAGGACGGCCTGGTCCCGATGGCCGTCGTCGCCACCGCCGGCACCACCGACTTCGGCTCCATCGACCCGCTGCCCGAGATCGCCGCGCTGTGCGAGCAGTTCGACACCTGGATGCACGTCGACGCCGCCTACGGCTGCGGTCTGCTCGCCTCCCTGAAGTACCGCGGCCGTATCGACGGCATCGAGCGCGCCGACTCGGTCACCGTCGACTACCACAAGTCCTTCTTCCAGCCGGTGAGTTCGTCGGCGGTACTGGTCCGGGACGCCTCGACCCTGCGGCACGCGACCTACCACGCCGAGTACCTCAACCCGAAGCGCATGGTCACCGAGCGCATCCCCAACCAGGTCGACAAGTCCCTGCAGACCACCCGCCGCTTCGACGCCCTCAAGCTGTGGATGACCCTGCGCACGATGGGCGCCGACGGCATCGGGCAGCTCTTCGACGAGGTCTGCGACCTGGCCGTCGAGGGCTGGCAGCTGCTGGCCGCCGACCCGCGCTTCGACGTGGTCGTGGAGCCCACGCTCTCGACCCTCGTCTTCCGCTACATCCCGGCCGCCGTCACCGACCCGGCCGAGATCGACCGCGCCAACCTGTACGCCCGCAAGGCCCTGTTCGCCTCCGGCGCCGCGGTGGTCGCGGGCACGAAGGTCCAAGGCCGCCACTACCTGAAGTTCACCCTGCTCAACCCCGAGACGACGGCCGAGGACATCGCCGCCGTCCTCGACCTGATCGCCGGCCACGCCGAGCAGTACCTGGGAGAGTCCCTTGACCGCGCGTCCTGAAAACCCGACCAAAACCCATGACTTCGTGGGGATCGGGCTCGGCCCGTTCAACCTCGGCCTCGCCTGCCTGACCGAGCCGATCGACGAGCTCGACGGCGTCTTCCTGGAGTCGAAGCCGGACTTCGAGTGGCACGCGGGGATGTTCCTGGACGGCGCCCACCTCCAGACGCCGTTCATGTCGGACCTGGTCACCCTGGCCGACCCGACCTCGCCGTACTCCTTCCTGAACTACCTGAAGGAGAAGGGCCGGCTGTACTCGTTCTACATCCGCGAGAACTTCTACCCGCTGCGGGTCGAGTACGACGACTACTGCCGCTGGGCCGCGAACAAACTGAGCAGCATCCGCTTCAGCACGACGGTCGCCGAGGTGACGTACGAGGACGACGTCTACGTCGTGACGACGACCGCCGGTGACACCTACCGCGCCCGTCACCTCGTCCTCGGCACGGGCACCCCGCCCTACATACCCGAGGCCTGCCGGGACCTCGGCGGCGACTTCCTCCACAACTCCCGCTATGTGCAGCACAAGGCGGAGCTCCAGAAGAAGGAGTCGATCACGCTGGTCGGCTCCGGGCAGTCCGCGGCCGAGATCTACTACGACCTGCTCAGCGAGATCGACGTCCACGGCTACCGGCTGAACTGGGTCACCCGCTCCCCGCGCTTCTTCCCGCTGGAGTACACCAAGCTCACGCTGGAGATGACGTCCCCGGAGTACGTCGACTACTTCCGCGAGCTGCCGGAGGCGACCCGCTACCGGCTCACCGCCGAGCAGAAGGGCCTGTTCAAGGGCATCGACGGCGATCTGATCAACGAGATCTTCGACCTGCTCTACCAGAAGAACCTCGGCGGTCCCGTGCCCACGCGCCTGCTGACCAACTCCTCGCTGAACAGCGCCCGGTACGAGAACGGCACCTACACGCTGTCCTTCCGCCAGGAGGAGCAGCAGAAGGACTTCGACCTCGACTCCCAGGGCCTGGTCCTGGCCACCGGCTACAAGTACGCCGAGCCGGAGTTCCTTGCGCCCGTCCGCGACCGCCTGGTCTACGACTCCCAGGGCAACTTCGACGTCGCCCGCAACTACGCCGTCGACGTCACCGGCCGCGGGGTGTTCCTGCAGAACGCCGGCGTCCACACGCACAGCATCACCAGCCCCGACCTGGGCATGGGCCCGTACCGGAACGCGTACATCATCCGCGAGCTGCTCGGCACCGAGTACTACCCGGTCGAGAAGACGATCGCGTTCCAGGAGTTCGCCGTATGACGTTCACGTTCCGCCCCCTCGACCCCCTGAACGACGCCGAGCTCCTGCACGCCTGGGTCACCGACCCCAAGGCTGCCTTCTGGATGATGCAGGACGCGAGCCTGGTGGACGTCGAGCGCGCCTACATGGAGATCGCGGCCGACGAGCACCATCACGCCCTGCTCGGCCTCCAGGACGGCGTCCCCGCCTTCCTGATGGAGAAGTACGACCCCGCCCACCGCGAACTGGTCGGCCTGTACGACCCGCAGCCGGGCGACATCGGCATGCACTTCCTCACGCCGCCCACCGACAAGCCCGTCCGCGGCTTCACCCGGTCCGTCATCACCGCCGTCATGGCGCACCTCTTCGAGGACCCGGCGGTGCGGCGGGTCGTCGTGGAGCCGGACGTCTCCAACAAGGCCGTCCACGCCCTGAACGAAGCCGTCGGTTTCGTGCCCGAGCGCGAGATCCAGAAGCCGGAGAAAAAGGCGCTGCTGAGCTTCTGCACGCGCGAGAGCTTCCTTAACAGGCACAGTTTGTCCGCCCGAGGAGTAGCCGTATGACCCTGTCCGACGCCGTAGCGCATCTGTCCCCCCACCGCTGGGCGCGGGCCAACCGCCTCCTGATCCGCAAGGGTCTCGCCGAGTTCGCACACGAGCGCCTCATCACGCCGGAGGCCACCGGCGACGGCGAGTACGCCGTCCGCAGCGACGACGGTCTGACGCGGTACACCTTCAAGGCGGTGATCCGAGCCCTCGACCACTGGCAGGTCGACGCCGACTCGATCACCCGCCACCGGGACGGCGCCGAACTCCCGCTCGCCGCCCTGGACTTCTTCATCGAGCTGCAGAAGTCCCTGGGTCTGAGCGACGAGGTCCTGCCGGTCTACCTGGAGGAGATCTCCTCCACCCTCTCCGGCACCTGCTACAAGCTCACCAAGCCGCAGGTCCCGGTCGCCGAGCTCGTGAAGGCCGGCTTCCAGGCCATCGAGACCGGCATGACCGAGGGCCACCCCTGCTTCGTCGCCAACAACGGGCGGCTCGGCTTCGGTGTCCACGAGTACCTGTCGTACGCCCCCGAGACCGCGAGCCCGGTCCGCCTGGTGTGGCTCGCGGCCCACCGCTCGCGCGCCGCGTTCACGGCCGGTGTCGGCATCGACTACGAGTCCTTCGTACGGCAGGAGCTGGGCGAGGAGACCGTCGAGCGCTTCAACGGCGTCCTGCGCGCGCAGGACCTCGACCCCGCCGACTACCTCTTCATCCCGGTCCACCCCTGGCAGTGGTGGAACAAGCTCACGGTCACCTTCGCCGCCGAGGTCGCCCGGGGGCACCTGGTCGTCCTGGGCGAGGGCGACGACGAGTACCTGGCCCAGCAGTCCATCCGGACCTTCTTCAACCGGTCCAGCCCCGAGAAGCACTACGTGAAGACGGCCCTGTCCGTCATCAACATGGGCTTCATGCGCGGTCTCTCGGCCGCGTACATGGAGGCGACTCCGGCCATCAACGACTGGCTCGCCCAGCTCATCGACAACGACCCGGTGCTGCGCGAGACCGGCCTGTCGATCATCCGCGAGCGCGCGGCCGTCGGCTACCGGCACCTGGAGTACGAGGCGGCGACGGACCGCTACTCGCCGTACCGCAAGATGCTGGCGGCGCTCTGGCGCGAGAGCCCCGTCGCCTCCCTCCAGGAGGGCGAGTCGCTGGCCACCATGGCTTCGCTCGTCCACGTCGACCACGAGGGCGCGTCCTTCGCGGGCGCGCTGATCGAGCAGTCGGGGCTGACGCCGGTGGAGTGGCTGCGCCGCTACCTGAAGGCGTACTACACCCCGCTGCTGCACAGCTTCTACGCCTACGACCTCGTCTACATGCCGCACGGCGAGAACGTCATCCTGGCCCTGAAGGACGGCGTCGTCGAGCGCGCGATCTACAAGGACATCGCCGAGGAGATCGCCGTCATGGACCCGGACGCGGTGCTGCCGCCGACGGTCGAGCGGCTGCGCGTGGAGGTCCCCGAGGACAAGAAGCTCCTGTCCATCTTCACGGACGTCTTCGACTGCTTCTTCCGCTTCCTCGCCGCGAACCTGGCGGCCGAGGGAATCCTGGAGGAGGACGACTTCTGGCGCACGGTCGCCGAGGTCACCCGGGACTACCAGCACTCGGTGCCCGAACTCGCCGACAAGTTCAAGCAGTACGACATGTTCGCCCCCGAGTTCGCCCTGTCCTGCCTCAACCGCCTCCAACTGCGCAACAACAAGCAGATGGTCGACCTGGCGGACCCGGCGGGCGCCCTCCAACTGGTCGGCAACCTGAAGAACCCCATCGCAGGGCTGTAGTCCACGGCCCCACGAGACAGGCGTGCACCCCCGGAGTACGGTCCTCCGGGGGTGCACGTCTATATGTCCGGGGCGTGCGCGCCGTCTTTTGGGGGCGCGGGGAACTGCGCGATCAACCCCCACCGGCCCGCAGGCGAATCACCAAGGAACCTGCGGCGACCGATAGAAGTTGATCCCCAACGCCTCCCACCGCGGCCCCTGCGCAGCAAGCCGCACCTTGTAGGCATCCCAGTCGTGCGTAGAAGCCGGCGACCACCCGAGCTCGGCCACCCCGGCCAGCCTCGGGAACGCCATGTAATCGATGTCCGCGGACTTGGTGAGCGTCTCCGTCCACATGGGAGCCTCGACACCCCGAATCGCCGAAGCAGGCGCCCCCGGCAGATAGTTGCCGGGATCCCAGTCGTACGACCGCTTCACCTCGACCAGACCGGCCCAGTCCAGCCCCAGCGGAGTGTCCGCCGTGTACTTCATGTCGAGGTAGATCCGGTCGGCCGGAGACAGCACGATCCCCGTCCCGTTCTGCGCGGCCTTGGCGACCTGCGCCTTCTCCTCGGCACTCGTACCGTCCAGCCCCCAGTACTGGGCGACAGCCCCCGGCGCCGGAGTCGCCCCCGTCAGCTGGTGCCAACCGACCACCGTCTTGCCGTACTTGGCGACGAGCGGCTGCACGCGGTCCATGAACTTCACATAGTCCTCGTGGCTGGTCGAGTGCGCCTCGTCCCCGCCGATGTGGAGGTACTTGCCCGGCGTGAGCGCGGCCAGCTCACGGATCACGTCGTCCACGAAGTCGTACGTGATGTCCTTGCCGACGCACAGCGAGCTGAAGCCGACCTCGGTGCCGGTGTAGAGCGGCGGCGCGACGCCGTCGCAGTTCAGCTCGGCGTAGGAGGCCAGCGCAGCGTTCGTGTGGCCGGGCATGTCGATCTCGGGGACGACCTCCAGATAGCGGGAGGACGCGTACCGGACGATCTCCTTGTAGTCGGCCTTGGTGTAGTACCCGCCGGGGCCGCCGCCGACCTGGGTCGAGCCGCCGTAGGCCGCCAGGCGCGGCCAGGAGTCGATGGCGATGCGCCAGCCCTGGTCGTCACTGAGGTGCAGATGCAACTTGTTGATCTTGTACGCGACGAGCTGGTCGACGTAGCGCTTGACCTGGTCGACGGTGAAGAAGTGCCGGGAGACGTCCAGCATCGCGCCGCGCCAGCCGTAGCGCGGGGTGTCCTTGATCGTGGCGCCCGCGACCAGCCAGGGGCCGGGCTGGACGGAGTCCTTCTCGACGGCCGCCGGGAGCAGCTGGCGCAGGGTCTGCACACCGTGGAAGAGGCCGGCGGGCTGGGCCGCGGAGATGGTGACGCCCTTGCTGCCGCTGTCGAGGCGGTAGCCCTCGGCGCCGTACGGGCCCTTCGTCAGGCGCAGTTGGATGCCGCCGCCACCGTGGGCGGTGACGGGGAGGCGGTAGCCGGTGGAGGGGCGCAGGACGGTCGCGAGGTACTCGCCGATGCGGCGGGACTCGCGGGAGTCGTCCACGCGTATGCGTGTGTCGCGCGTGATGCGATAGGGGGATCCGCTCGCGGTGACCGACGCGGGCGCGGGGACCACCCGGTCGAGCGGGGAGGGCGATGCCGCCCGCGCGGGCGCGGCTCCCGTCACGGAGACGCCCATCGCGACCAGCAGCAGGGAACCGAGAAGGCGAAACGATCTGTGGCGCTGTCTCACAAGGCCGTCCCTTCCATGAGCCGTTGAGCCCTTGAGCTCCAAGAGGTCTGGACCACTCTCTCGTGAGACTGGTGGAACAATCCACCCCATGGCGGAAATCATCCAGAAGGACGGCACGTGGGTCTTCGACGGCGACGCGCTGCGGCTGACTCCCGGACGGGACAAGAACGTCAGCCTGTTCCGCAAGACGCTGGGTGAACTGGTCCTCCCCCTGGGGGCGTTGGCGGGGGTCTCCTTCGAGCAGGGCAAGAAGGCCGGGCGGCTGCGGCTGCGCCTGCGCGACGGCGCCGACCCGCTGCTGCACGCCACCGGCGGCCGGCTGACCGAGCCCCACGACCCGTACCAGCTGATCGTGGAGTCCGACCGCTACGGCGTCGCGGAGTACTTCGTGGACGAGGTCCGCAATGCCCTGCTCCTCGACGAGGTCCCGGCCGACCCGGTCGACGCGTACCTGGTGCCGGGCCCCTCGGTCCCGCTGTCGGTCGCCGCCGGGGACGCCACCGCCAGCTTCGACGGCGAGCGCGTCCGGCTGGAGTGGAACTGGAAGACGGAGGACGCCAAGGCCGCCGCCGGCGCCCGCTCCCTCGCGCTGACCGACATCGCGGCCGTGGAGTGGCATCCGGCGGCGGGCCTGGAGAACGGCCACCTCCGCTTCACCGTCCGGAACGCACCCACCAAGGCCCCGCCCAAGTACGACCCCAACGCCGTGGAGCTGTGGGGCTTCAAGAAGGACCCGCTGATGGCCCTGATCGCGGCGGCGGTGCAGGCCCGCCTGCCGCATCCGGCCGCGCCCGTCGCGGCCGCCGAACCGCAGGAGGACCCCGTGGTGCAGGACCACGACGCCCTCCTGCGCCGCCTGCGCGAACTCGGCGAGCTCCATCGCACCGGCGTGCTGACGGACGAGGAGTTCACGATGGCCAAGCAGGCGGTTCTGAAGCGGATGTAGCAGGCCGGCAGGCCTACTTGGCCCTGCGCGCCACCGTGAAGTGGTCGATCCGGTCACCGGTCTCGGCGATGCCCTGCACCTTCAGGGTGGCGTAACGGCCCCGGGGCGCGGGATTCACGTCCACGCGCAGGAACGAGTAGTTGAGGTACCGCACCCGCGACCAGGCGACGGTCTCGTTCTGCTTGCCGTCCTTGAGGTTGACGAAGGAGGCCACGGAGTCGACCTCGTTCTCGTGCCCCTCGTAGGAGTCGGGCGCGGTGAAGGCGTACAGGCTGCGGCCGGCCGCGCCCGCGGTGACGTAGACGACGCCCTCGCTCTCGGGGTAGGCGGTGCCGCCGATGGGCAGCTTCTTGGTGACCTTGTCGCCCTTGATCACGTCGGTGCGCTCGTACTGGTGGTTGTGGCCGTTGATGACGAGGTCGACCTGGTACTTCTCGAACAGCGGCACCCACTCCTGGCGCACACCCCCCTCCGAGGCGTGCGCGGTGGAGGTGCAGTAGGCGCAGTGGTGGAAGAACACGATGACGAAGTCGATGTCGTGGGCGGCCCGGAACTTCTTGAGCTGCGCCTCGAACCACTTGGTCTGCGTGCCGCCGGAGATGCCGAGGTTGGCGGGAATCTCGTACGACACGTCGTTGGGGTCGAGCGAGATGATCGCGGTGTTGCCGTGGACGAAGGAGTACACGCCCGGCAGGTTCTTCTTGTCCGGCCCGTTGTCGGGCAGGGAGAAGCGGGCCTCCTCGCCGCCGTAGCCGCCCGGCGAGTACCAGGCCTCCATGTCGTGGTTGCCGTAACTGACCATCCACGGCACCGACTTGGCGACCGACTCGGTCTGGTACAGGAACTGGTCCCACACGCGCGAGTCGAAGCCGGTGTCGGCGGTCTTGCCGGCGCCGGACGGGTCGGCGTAGGCGATGTCGCCCGCGTGGAGATGGAAGGCCGGGTTCTGGCCCAGGAGCAGGCTGTCGTTGGCGAGGCCGTGGTAGCTGACGCCCTGGTCGCCGAAGGCCGTGAAGGTGAACGGCTCCTTGTGGGCGGGGGCGGTGGTGAAGGTGCCGAGGGTGCCGAGCAGGTGCGGCTCGGCCGGGTCGAAGCCGGCGTGGCCGACGCCGTAGTAGTACGTCCGGCCGGGGCGCAGGTGGCTCAGCTTGGCGTGCACGTAGTACTGCGTGTGGTCGGCGCCGGCGCCGACGCCGGCCGGGGTGTAGAGGGTGCGGACCTCGGCCTCGATCTTGCGGGAGAGGTCCCAGGGGTGGGCGCCGATCCGGACGAACGGCTTCTTCACGGCGACCGGCACCTGCCACGAGACGGTCATCTCGGTGCGCGCGTCGTTGCCGTAGGCGAGGTGGCGGCCGAAGGGGGCGACGACGGCACCGTCGACGGTCTCGGTCTGTGTGAGGGGCTGGGTCCTGGTGGCGGCCTGGGCGGTGACGCCCGGCACGAACGTGCCACCCGCGACGGCGCCGAGGGTGACGGCGCCGCCTCTGATCATCGTGCGTCGCGAGAACTTGGTGCGCAGGTACTCGTGCTGTTCGGCCATGCTCATGCGCTCGGCCAGCTGCTGGGGTACACCCATGCGAGGAAGGTCCATGGCGTCACAAGCTGGTCGCTGCACACATCCCCCCGCGGAACAACCGCCCAACGGACACCCATGGGCGTTCCATAACTCTCCCAAAGGCCCCTGACACACCCTTGCCCGAAATCGGGCAGAATTCTTGCGAACCGGTCCCCCATACCCCAGGATCTACCGAGTGCACGACGACCTTGTTGATCACCTGACCCGCAGCACGCCCCTGAACCGGGGCGAGGCGCTGCGGGTGATCCAGGACGTGCTCGCCTACTTCGACGAGACGACCGAGGAGTTCGTCCGTCGCCGCCACCGCGAGCTCCAGGCCCAGGGCCTGGTGAACGCGACGATCTTCGAACGGATCGAGGCGGACCTGAAATACCGGGCGGTGGCACCGGCGGAGCTCACGCTCCGCCAGCTCCGCCGCATCGTCTACGGCTAGGGATACCTATATATATGTGCGGAATCGTCGGATACATCGGGAAGCGTGACGTAGCCCCCCTGCTCCTCGAGGGCCTCCAGCGCCTGGAGTACCGCGGCTACGACTCGGCCGGCATCGCCGTCACCTCCCCGAAGGCGGCCGGTCTGAAGACCGTCAAGGCCAAGGGCCGGGTCCGCGACCTGGAGGCCAAGGTCCCCGCGCGCTTCAAGGGCACCACCGGCATCGCCCACACCCGCTGGGCGACCCATGGCGCCCCCTCCGACGTGAACGCCCACCCGCACCTGGACGCCGAGGGCAAGGTCGCCGTCGTCCACAACGGCATCATCGACAACGCCTCCGACCTGCGCCGCAAGCTGGAGGCGGACGGCGTCGTGTTCCTCTCCGAGACCGACACCGAGGTCCTCGTCCACCTCATCTCCCGCTCGCAGGCGGAGAAGCTGGAGGACAAGGTCCGCGAGACGCTGCGCCTCATCGAGGGCACGTACGGCATCGCGGTCCTGCACGCCGACTTCCCGGACCGCATCGTCGTCGCCCGCAACGGCTCCCCGGTCGTCCTCGGCATCGGCGAGAAGGAGATGTTCGTAGCGTCGGACATCGCCGCGCTGGTGGCGCACACGCGCCAGATCGTGACGCTCGACGACGGCGAGATGGCGACCCTCAAGGCCGACGACTTCCGCACCTACACGACGGAGGGCACGCGCACGACCGCCGAGCCCACGACCGTCGAGTGGGAGGCCGCCTCCTACGACATGGGCGGCCACGACACCTACATGCACAAGGAGATCCACGAGCAGGCCGACGCCGTGGACCGCGTCCTGCGCGGCCGCATCGACGACCGCTTCTCCACCGTGCACCTCGGCGGCCTGAACCTGGACGCCCGCGAGGCCCGCCAGATCCGCCGCGTGAAGATCCTCGGCTGCGGCACCTCGTACCACGCGGGCATGATCGGCGCCCAGATGATCGAGGAGCTGGCCCGCATCCCCGCGGACGCCGAGCCGGCGTCGGAATTCCGCTACCGCAACGCGGTGGTGGACCCGGACACCCTCTACATCGCGGTCTCCCAGTCCGGTGAGACGTACGACGTCCTCGCGGCCGTCCAGGAGCTGAAGCGCAAGGGCGCGCGGGTGCTTGGCGTGGTGAACGTGGTCGGTTCCGCGATCGCCCGCGAGGCCGACGGCGGCATCTACGTCCACGCGGGCCCCGAGGTCTGCGTGGTCTCGACGAAGTGCTTCACCAACACGACGGTGGCCTTCGCGCTCCTGGCCCTCCACCTGGGCCGCACCCGCGACCTCTCGGTCCGCGACGGCAAGCGGATCATCGAGGGCCTGCGCAAGCTGCCCGCCCAGATCGCCGAGATCATGGAGCAGGAGGGCGAGATCGAGAAGCTGGCGCAGGGTTACGCCGAGGCCCGCTCGATGCTCTTCATCGGCCGCGTCCGGGGCTACCCGGTCGCCCGCGAGGCCTCCCTCAAGCTCAAGGAGGTCTCGTACATCCACGCCGAGGCCTACCCCGCCTCCGAGCTCAAGCACGGCCCGCTGGCCCTGATCGAGCCGGCCCTGCCGACGGTCGCGATCGTCCCCGACGACGACCTGCTGGAGAAGAACCGCGCCGCCATGGAGGAGATCAAGGCCCGCAGCGGCAAGATCCTCGCGGTGGCCCACCAGCCCCAGGAGAAGGCCGACCAGACGATCGTCGTCCCGAAGAACGAGGACGAACTCGACCCGATCCTCATGGGCATCCCGCTCCAACTCCTCGCCTACCACACGGCCTTGACCCTGGGCCGCGACATCGACAAGCCGAGGAACCTCGCGAAGTCGGTAACGGTGGAGTAGCCGACCCCTTTTCAGGGGCGCAGCCCCTGCCCTAGGGGCGCGGGGAACTGCGCGACAAGCCCCCACTCACCCGCACAGGCCGACGCACAAGACGGACCCCCACGTGATGCCACCATTCACGGGGGGTCCGTTTCGAATGCCGGGAAGCCGCCCAACTCCCCGGCCTGCGCAGCTAACCGGCGGCCGTCACCCCCCGGCCCGCAGCGCGTCGAGGAAGTGCCGTCGGCCAGTGGGCCAGCGCGGCGGTCGCGGCGTACCACGCCACCGCACCCGCGGCGACGGCGAACCAGCCACCCACCTTGGTGAGCCCGTCGTTGTCGGCGAAGCTTGCGATGGCCATGAGCAGCAGGCCGACGAAGAACAGCCCGTATGCGCCCTGACCGAGCTGGTCGCCACCGGCGAGTGTGAGAGACAGCGCCACGAGGGCGAACAGCAGCAGGAAGAGTCCCGCGGCATTGGCGGACACCTGATTGTCGGCGGCGACGGCCCAGGTGAACCACAGTGCGCCGAGCGCCACGAACGCGGTCCCGTTCGCGGAGTCACGGTCGCGCAGGGCCATCAGGCCGGCGACGAAGAGGGCAATGCCGCCCACGTACTGGGCGATTGATACGGCGTCAGCGGCCGACACGCCGTCGATCACATCGGCGTACCCCAGCCCGAAGGCCAACAGGGTGACACCGAGGGCGAGTCGGCCGACCACGGAGGTGATTCCGCTTCCCGCAGAGACGTCATTGTCCACGGCGGGCTCCCTTCATGCATGTGCAGTTGTGCGGTGTGCGATATATGCCCTTCACAAAGGCACAAACACCTCTACGCGTGAGTAGGTTCACGCACCGCAGAAAGGAGTCCGACGTCCCGAACGGCTCATCTCACCTGGGACAACGGCGAGTTACGGAATGACAACGACGGGACGCTTGGCCCGCTTGGCGAGCCGCCCCGCGACGGACCCGAAGATCCGGCCGACGATGCCCTGCGTGGAGCCGACGACGATCGCGTCCGCCTCGTACTCCCGCCCGACCTCTTCGAGCTCATGGCAGATGTCTCCGCCGCGCTCGACGAGGATCCAGGGCACTTCGGCGAGATACTCCGCGCAGGCCAGTTCGAGGCCCAGCACCTCGGTGCGGTGATCCGGCACATCGACGAAGACCGGGGGCTCGCAGCCCGCCCACACCGTGGTGGGCAGCCGGTTGGCGACGTGGACGATGATCAGGCCCGACCCGGAGCGATGAGCCATGCCGATGGCATAGGCGAGGGCGCGCTCGCTGGAGGTGGAGCCGTCGAAGCCGACGACGACACCGTGCTTGAAAGCGGGGTCGCAGGAATGGCGTGGCTCTTCTGCCGCCAGGGGCTCGGACGCCGTGGGGTCGGCTACCGGCCGCTTGCGGTCCGCAGGTTCGAAGAATTCGTGACCGGCCATGGCTGTCTCGGCGTATTGATCCTTATATGGGTGGGCCCGCGAGCGGAGCTCGTTGATGGATGCAGCAGTGTGCGGCGGAGCTGTGTCCGGGAATGGTCTTCCCAACCCCATACCCCAAGGGTACGGCGGCACGCCTCCTTAGCCCACATACCCACTCACGGTCTGTGCGGGTTCCAGGGAGCATGCACGAGGGGACGCCCGTAACGCAATGGTTGCTGCGGTGTACAGGCGGTTTGCACAGGATTCATTTGCGTCTTGCCGCATGGACGGCCCTCCACCAGTGACCGACCGCCCCCGCCCGCGTTGATCACCACGAGCCACCGCCCAGGCAGCCCAGGAGCACATATCCATGTCCGGACCTCGCACCACCGCCGAGGACAGCGTCACCGACGTGGTCCGCTGGGCGGCCTTCAGCTGCGTCCTGGTCCCCGTGGTCCTCCTCTGGTACGGCACCTCGCTCGCCGGCGCCGCCGGCACGGCCCTCGGTCTCGCGGCCGTCACGGCCGTGTGCCGCCTGCTGCTGCGCCAGTCGGAGCGCGGCGCGACCCGGCTGCGGCAGGAGGAGCGCCACGGCCCGTCACCCCGGCGTCGCGGACGCCATCACAGGACGGGAACGGGGGCCCATAGAGGCGGACGTCACACTGGGGGAAATACACCGGTCGGCTGACCGGTTTTCACGCACGGGCACGCCACTTTTCAGCCAACTTCTGGCGCGCATGCATCCCCTGCCCGGAACACCCCCCAACCCCCGTTCCACCTGCAGAGAAAGGGCCTCAGGGGGTCTGCGCACCCTACGTGGATTGGCCACTGCGACAAGGCGCACTTCCCTGCACGGCCCACGAGTGCAACGCTTCGTGATCGAATGCTTCACGCCAAGTTGCCAAGTCGACAATCTACCGAGTGCCGAACCGGCCACTGAGGCGTGACGCGACACAGTAGATTCGATCTTGACTGTCTACGGCGGGGGACTCGTGCAGGACCGAGGGGAAACGTGCAGGAGCGACACAACCGAGGAGCCGCGACCACCGAGGGGGGCTTAGCAGGATGAGCCACGACTCCACTGCCGCGCCGGAAGCCGCGGCCCGGAAGCTTTCCGGGCGACGCCGCAAGGAGATCGTCGCGGTGCTGCTGTTCAGCGGCGGCCCCATCTTCGAGAGTTCCATACCGCTGTCGGTGTTCGGGATAGACCGCCAGGACGCCGGCGTACCGCGCTACCGCTTGCTGGTGTGCGGAGGCGAGGAAGGCCCGCTGCGGACCACAGGGGGCCTGGAACTCACCGCGCCACATGGCCTGGAGGCGATCTCGCGGGCGGGCACGGTCGTCGTACCGGCCTGGCGCTCGATCACTTCTCCACCGCCCGAGGATGCGCTCGACGCACTGCGCCGGGCGCACGAGGAAGGCGCCCGCATAGTCGGGCTGTGCACCGGCGCCTTCGTCCTCGCGGCGGCCGGCCTGCTGGACGGCCGACCCGCGACGACACACTGGATGTACGCACCGACGCTGGCCAAGCGCTATCCGTCGGTGCACGTGGATCCGCGCGAACTGTTCGTCGACGACGGCGACGTCCTGACGTCGGCGGGCACGGCGGCGGGCATCGACCTGTGCCTCCACATCGTGCGGACGGACCACGGCAACGAGGCGGCCGGAGCTCTGGCCCGCCGTCTGGTGGTCCCGCCGCGCCGATCCGGCGGTCAGGAGCGCTACCTCGATCGATCTTTACCAGAGGAGATCGGCGCCGACCCACTGGCCGAGGTCGTCGCCTGGGCGCTGGAGCACCTGCACGAGCAGTTCGACGTGGAGACGCTGGCGGCACGCGCGTACATGAGCCGCCGGACCTTCGACCGCCGCTTCCGCTCGCTGACCGGCAGCGCTCCGCTCCAGTGGCTGATCACCCAGCGGGTGCTGCAGGCCCAGCGTCTGCTGGAGACGTCCGACTACTCGGTGGACGAGGTCGCGGGCCGCTGCGGCTTCCGCTCGCCGGTCGCGCTGCGCGGCCACTTCCGCCGCCAGCTCGGATCGTCGCCGGCCGCGTACCGGGCGGCCTACCGTGCCCGGCGCCCGCAGAGTGAGAAGCCGACGGAAGTGGAGCCGCCGGTCGGCCCGACCGCGCCACAGGGCCCACCGCCCTCCGCGTACCCGGACGCCGGCCCGGTCCCGCTCCAGACCCGGCGCACTCCGGCGCCCCTGGGCACGTCGGGGCCCCTGTCGGTGGCATCGGACAACGGCCGCGAGGCCTACGCGACGAGCCGGGCAAGCCTGCCGGGCCAGCGCAGCGGATCGTGACCTCGTGACCTTGTAGTACCGGACGGGCTGAAGTTTCTTCAGCCCGTCCGGGGGTCCCCCCTGCTCGTAGAGCTTGGGGGAATTTGAGGACAAGGCCCCTTCAGGGCCGAAGCGGGGGTCCGGGGGCGGCAGCCCCCGGTGACGTCCACACCGACGCGGGGCACCCGACAAGGGGACGTCAGCCTTAGGGTGGTCGCATGAACGATCGCATGGTGTGGATCGACTGCGAGATGACCGGCCTCTCGCTGTCCGACGACGCGCTCATTGAGGTTGCCGCCCTCGTCACCGACTCCGAGCTGAACATCCTCGGCGAGGGCGTCGACATCGTCGTCCGTCCGCCGGACGCGGCGCTGGAGACGATGCCGGAGGTGGTGCGTCAGATGCACACCGCGTCCGGACTCCTCGACGAACTCGCCGGAGGCACGACCCTCAAGGACGCCGAGGACCAGGTCCTCAGCTACGTCCGCGAACACGTCAAGGAACCCGGCAAGGCCCCGCTGTGCGGCAACTCCGTCGGCACCGACCGCGGCTTCCTGCTGCGCGACATGCCGACGCTGGAGGACTACCTCCACTACCGGATCGTGGACGTCAGCTCCATCAAGGAGCTGGCCCGGCGCTGGTACCCGCGTGCCTACTTCAACAGCCCCGAGAAGAACGGCAACCACCGCGCCCTCGCCGACATCCGCGAGTCCATCGCCGAGCTCCGCTACTACCGCGAGGCCATCTTCGTGCCCCAGCCCGGCCCCGACTCCGACACCGCGAAATCGATCGCCGCGAAGCACGTTCTCCCTGCTCAGTAGGTGTGTGAGGGGGGTCGCGCAAGGGCGCCGTAAAAGGCGTGCGCGAGCACCCCTTCGGACCCTGTACACTTTTTCTCGGCCGGTCGGGGACTCCACGGAAGTCAACAACCGGGCATGGTGGGTGTAGCTCAGCTGGTAGAGCACCTGGTTGTGGTCCAGGATGCCGCGGGTTCGAGTCCCGTCACTCACCCTGATGATCAGCCGGTGACTTCGTCGAAGAAGTCACCGGCTGATTCTTTTTCTCAACCAGCACGTGCACGGAGTTGGCGACGAGGGCAGGCCCTAGGCTGCCGACGATGTCCGAGCCCCGCGTAGTCGCCGAGCCCATCGCCGCCGACCGTCTCGACCTCCTCCCCCTGCGCGTCGAGCACGCCGAGGAGATGGCCGTCGCGCTGTCGGACCCGGCGCTGCACCGCTTCATCGGCGGGACCCCGCTCTCCCCCGACGCCCTGCGCACCCGCTACGAACGTCTCGTCTCCGGCCCCCCAGTCCCGGCCGTCTCCTGGTGCAACTGGGCGCTGTGGCTGCGCGCCGAGTCCTGCCTGGTGGGGACAATCCAGGCCACGATCACCGTGGACGGCGCCGAGATCGCCTGGGTGATCGGCACACCGTGGCAGCGACGCGGCTTCGCCTCCGAGGCGGCCCGCGCGCTGGTCGCCTGGCTGAGCCGGGGCGCCGTCCACACGGTCCTCGCCCACATCCACCCCGCCCACCACGCCTCGGCCTCGGTCGCGACGGCAGCGGGCCTGGCCCCGACCGAGGACCGACAGGACGGCGAGATTCGCTGGCTCCGTCGGCTGCACCGGCCTTGACCGCGCGCCGGGCCCGGGCGGAAGCCGCCCCCTCACGACGAAGCCCGTGTCACCAACTCCGTGGCCAGGACCGCCTGTGTGCGCTCCAGGCCCCTCGACGCCGCCGGACGACGGTCCGCGATCTCGGTGAGGAGCAGGTCGATCATGCGGCGGCCCATCTCCTCGATGGGCTGGCGGACGCTGGTCAGGGGCGGGTCCATGTGACGGGCGATCGCGGAGTCGTCGTAGCCGACGAGGGCCACGTCGTCCGGGATACGGCGGCCCGCCTCGCGCAGGACCTGGCGGGCGCCGGCCGCCGTGACGTCCGATGCCGCGAAGACGGCGTCGAGGTCGGGGCAGCGTTCGAGGAGGGCCCGCATCGCGCGGGCGCCGCCCTCCTCGGTGAAGTCGCCCGGCTCGATCAGCCGCTCGTCCGCCGCGCGCCCCGCGTCGCGCAGGGCCTCGCGGTAGCCGTCGACGCGGCGCTGGGCGCCGTAGACGTCGAGGCGGCCGGTGATGTGGGCGATGCGGGTGCGGCCGCGGTCCATCAGGTGCTCCACCGCCGAGCGGGCACCGCCGTAGTTGTCCGAGTCCACCGAGGTCAGGCTCTCCGCGGCGGATCTCGGGCCGCTGATCACCGCGGGGATCTCCAGCTGCGAGAGCAGGTCGGGCAGCGGGTCGTCCGCGTGGACCGAGACCAGCAGGACGCCGTCCACGCGGTGGGCGGCCAGGTACTGGGCCAGGCGGCGCCGTTCCTTGTCGCTGCCCGCGAAGATCAGCAGGAGCTGCATCTCGGTGTCCGCGAGCTCGGCGCCCACGCCCTTGAGCATGTCCGAGAAGTACGGTTCCGCGAAGAACCGGGTCTCCGGCTCGGGCACGACCAGCGCGATGGCGTCCGTGCGGTTCGCCGCGAGCGCCCGGGCGGCCGTGTTCGGGACGTAGCCGAGCTCCGCGACCGCCGCCTCCACCGCCGCGCGGGTCGCGTCGCTGACCCGGGGCGAGCCGTTGATCACCCGGGAGACGGTGCCGCGGCCGACGCCGGCCCGGGCCGCCACCTCTTCGAGGGTGGGTCGGCCGCCGCTCCGGCCCCGCGCTCCGTGGGTTGCCATGGGCTCCGCCTTCCCGCCGTTGTCCATACGCCGGCTGTCCATATGCCGGCCTGGAATTTAACAGCCGCGTCTCGAACTCCCCCACGCTCTTCGGGCAGGGGGACCCCGGGACGGGCTGAAGTGGGTCCAGTTAACGGCCCGATAACTGAACGCATCTCTCCGCGTCCGCTCCCTTGACACCCCCGCCCGGACCGACGAACCTTCAACACATCACAGGTGGGAGCGCTCCCACAGTACCTGACACATACACATCCCGCACGTTCCCCGCCCGCGCCGCAGCGACGCAAGATGACGAACTAACGGGCCCAACAGTGCAGTTGGCCGGGGGGTCGGCACGTCAGGCAACAGGAGGACGCAATGCGCACGAGTACCCACGGGTCCCGCCGGCTGATGGCCCTCGCGGTCGCGGCCGCGCTGACGACAGGGCTGCTCGCCGGCTGCGCCGAGGACTCGGACGACGGCTCTTCGAACGAGGGCGGTGGCAACGGCGGGGGTGGCAAGACCACGCTCACCATCGGCACCTTCGGCACCTTCGGCTACAAGCAGGCCGGCCTCTACGACGAGTACATGAAGCAGAACCCCGACATCACCATCAAGGAGAACGTCACCACCCGTACCGACGTCTACTGGCCCAAGGTCCTCACCCGGCTGCAGGCCGGCGCCGGTGCCGACGACATCCAGGCGATCGAGGTCATGAACGTGACCGAGGCCGTGCAGACGCAGGCCGACAAGTTCGTCGACCTCGGCAAGGAGGTCGACAAGTCCCAGTGGCTGGACTGGAAGAGCGCCCAGGCCACCACCAAGGACGGCAAGCTGATCGGGCTGGGGACGGACATCGGGCCCATGGCGATCTGCTACCGCAAGGACCTGTTCGAGAAGGCCGGCCTGGAGACCGACCGCACCAAGCTCGCCGAGCAGTGGAAGGGCGACTGGGGCAAGTACGTCGACGTCGGCAAGGAGTACATGAAGAAGGCGCCGAAGGGCACCAAGTTCGTGGACTCGGCCTCCTCGGTCTACAACGCGGCGCTGGGAGGCGGGACCGAGCGCTACTACAAGGACGACGGCACCGTCGACTGGGACAAGTCCCAGGGCGTCAAGCAGGCTTGGGACGTCTCCATGGAGGTGGCGACCAGCGACATGTCGGCGAAGCTGAAGCAGTTCGACAAGCCGTGGGACCAGGGCTACGCGAACGGCACCTTCGCCACGGTGGCCTGTCCGGCCTGGATGATCGGCTACATCCTGGAGAAGTCCGGTGACGCGGGCAAGGGCAAGTGGGACGTGGCGGCGGCGCCGACCGCGGCCAACTGGGGCGGTTCGTTCCTCGGCGTGCCGACGGCGAGCAAGCACCAGAAGGAGGCCGTCGCGCTGGCGAAGTGGCTGACCGCGCCCGAGCAGCAGGCGAAGGTCTTCGCCAAGCAGGCCAGCTTCCCGTCGACCCCGTCGGCGTACTCGACCCTGAAGCCGGCCTCCGCCACGACGGAGTACTTCTCCAACGCGCCGATCACGGAGATCTTCTCGGCCTCCGCCGAGACCATCCCGACCCAGTACTTCGGCATCAAGGACCAGGCGATCAACACCGCGCTGACCGACATCGGCATCCTTCAGGTCGAGCAGAAGGGCAAGAGCCCCGACGAGGGCTGGGACGCCGCCTCCGCGGAGATCAAGGACGTGCTCGGCCAGTGAGCAGCTCCAAGCAGGCCCTCGCGCATCCCGCGTCGAGCGCCGACGCCGCGCCCGGTGACCAGCCGGGCGCGGCCGGCCGCGCTCGCGGTCGCGGTACGCCGCCGGGGAACGATTCCTGGCGCAGCCGGCTGTACCGCTGGGACATGAAGGCGTCGCCGTACGCGTTCGTCGCCCCCTTCTTCATCGTCTTCGGGGCGTTCTCGCTGATCCCGCTCCTCTATACGGCCTGGTACTCGCTGCACGACGTGCAGCTGGCGAACCTGGACGGCCAGACCTGGGCGGGCCTGGACAACTACCAGAACCTGCTGTCCTCGGACTTCTTCTGGAACGCGCTGGGGAACACCTTCACCATCGGCGTGATCTCCACGGTCCCGCAGCTGCTGATGGCCATCGGCCTGGCGCACCTCCTCAACTACAAGCTGCGCGGCTCGACCGTGTGGCGGGTCGTGATGCTCACCCCGTACGCCACGTCGGTGGCGGCGGCGACGCTGGTGTTCGTGCTGCTGTACTCCTGGGACGGCGGCCTGATCAACTGGCTGCTGGACTTCGTTGGCATCGATCCGGTCAACTGGCGTGAGTCCGACTGGGGTTCGCAGTTCGCGGTCTCGTCGATCGTGATCTGGCGCTGGACCGGCTACAACGCGCTGATCTACCTCGCCGCCATGCAGGCGATCCCGGCCGACCTGTACGAGTCGGCCGCCATCGACGGTGCCAACCGCTGGCAGCAGTTCATCCACGTGACGATCCCGCAGCTGCGGCCGACGATCCTGTTCACGGTGGTCGTCTCGACGATCGGCGCGACCCAGCTCTTCGGTGAGCCCCTGCTGTTCGGCGGGGTGAGCGGCTCGAAGGGCGGCTCCGAGCACCAGTACCAGACGCTCGGTCTGTACATGTACGACCAGGGCTGGATCATCGGCAACCTCGGCAAGGCGTCCGCGATCGCCTGGTCGATGTTCCTGATCCTGCTGATCGTCGCCGTGATCCAACTGCTGGTCTCCCGACGGCTGAGGAAGTCCCAATGACAGCAAGTGAACTGACGATTCCTCAGACGGAGACCCAGAAGGTACGACAGCCCCGGCGCCCCCGTGTGATGGGCGCGGGCAAGCAGCTGCACGCCGGCCCGCTCACCTACGTCGTCCTGGCCGTCTTCGCGCTGGTCTCGCTGGCGCCGCTGGTGTGGACGGCGATCGCGGCCTCGCGCACCGACCGGCGGCTCGCGGAGACCCCGCCGCCGCTGTGGTTCGGCGGGAACCTGTTCAAGAACATGGGGCGGGCGTGGGAGGAGGGCGGGCTCGGCACGGCGATGTTCAACACCATCTTCGTGGCCAGCATGATCACCGTCAGCACGGTGCTGTTCGCCACGCTCGCCGGCTTCGCCTTCGCCAAGCTGCGGTTCCGGTTCTCCGGGGTTCTGCTGATGCTGACGATCGGCACGATGATGATCCCGCCGCAGCTGGCCGTCGTACCGCTGTATCTGTGGATGTCCGACCTCGGCTGGTCGAACCAGCTCCAGACGGTCATCCTGCCGACGCTGTGCACGGCCTTCGGTACGTTCTTCATGCGGCAGTACCTGGTGCAGGCGCTGCCGACGGAGCTGATCGAGGCGGCGCGGGTGGACGGCGCGAGCAGTCTGCGGGTGGTGTGGCACGTGGTGTTCCCGGCGGCCCGGCCCGCGATGGCCGTGCTCGGCCTGCTGACCTTCGTGTTCGCCTGGAACGACTTCCTGTGGCCGATCATCGCCCTCAACCAGCAGAACCCGACCGTGCAGGTCGCCCTCAACTCCCTGGGCACCGGTTACGTCCCCGACCAGGCCGTGATCATGGCCGGCGCCCTGCTCGGCACGCTGCCCCTGCTGATCGCCTTCCTGCTGTTCGGCAAGCAGATCGTGGGCGGCATCATGCAGGGCGCGATCAAGGGCTGACGCCCGCGCGCCCGCTTCGGCCGTACGCCCCCGGGGGCCGGGTCACCGCCGCCCCGGCCCCGGGTTTCCTCCCTCTTTCCCCTCTCGCCCCTCCTACCCGTACCCGTCGGTCTCCACGACCTCCAATGGGAGCGCTTCCATGCCAGAGCCCATGTCCTCCGCGTCCTTTCCCCCCTCGTTCCTCTGGGGCGCCGCGACCTCCGCGTACCAGATCGAGGGGGCGGTGCGGGAGGGTGGCCGCACCCCCTCCATCTGGGACACCTTCAGCCATACGCCGGGCCGGACCGCCGGCGGCGAGCACGGTGACATCGCTGTCGACCACTACCACCGGTACCGCGACGACGTGGCGTTGATGGCCGACCTCGGCCTGAACGCGTACCGCTTCTCGATCTCCTGGTCGCGGGTGCAGCCGACGGGCCGGGGCCCTGAGGTGCAGGTGGGCCTGGACTTCTACCGCCGCCTGGTGGACGAGCTGCTCGCGCACGGCATCAAGCCCGCCGTCACCCTCTACCACTGGGACCTGCCCCAGGAGCTGGAGGACGCGGGCGGCTGGCCGGAGCGGGACACGGCGTACCGGTTCGCCGAGTACGCGCAGATCGTCGGCGAGGCGCTCGGCGACCGGGTGGAGCAGTGGATCACGCTGAACGAGCCGTGGTGCAGCGCGTTCCTGGGCTACGGCTCGGGTGTGCACGCGCCGGGCCGCACGGAACCGGCGGGCACGCTGCGGGCGGCCCACCATCTGAACCTGGCCCATGGCCTGGGCACACAGGCCCTGCGCTCGGTGATGCCGGCCCGCAACTCGGTGGCGCTCAGCCTCAACTCCTCGGTGGTGCGGCCGGTTTCGCAGGACCCCGCGGACCTGGCGGCGGCCCGCAAGATCGACGACCTGGCCAACGGGATCTTCCACGGCCCGATCCTGCACGGCGTCTACCCCGAGACCCTGTACACGGCGACGGAGCTGCTGACGGACTGGTCGTACGTCCAGGACGGGGACCTCGCGGCGATGAACCAGCCGCTGGACGCCCTGGGCCTGAACTACTACACCCCCGCGCTGGTCTCCGCGGCCGACTCCGACGTGAACGGCCCGCGCGCCGACGGCCATGGGGCGAGCGCACACTCGCCGTGGCCCGGCGCGGACGACGTGATGTTCCACCAGACCCCGGGCGAGCGCACGGAGATGGGCTGGACCATCGACCCGACGGGCCTGCACGAGCTGATCATGCGCTACAGCCGGGAGGCCCCTGGCCTGCCGCTGTACGTCACCGAGAACGGCGCGGCCTACGACGACAAGCCCGACCCGGACGGCCGCGTCCACGACCCGGAGCGCATCGCCTACCTCCACGGCCACCTCGGCGCGGTCCGCCGCGCGATCTCCGACGGCGCGGACGTCCGGGGCTACTACCTGTGGTCCCTGATGGACAACTTCGAATGGGCGTACGGGTACGAGAAGCGGTTCGGGGCGGTGTACGTCGACTACTCGACCCTCGCCAGGACGCCGAAGTCGAGCGCGTACTGGTATGGGAAGGCTGCTCGGGCGGGGGCGTTGCCGGCGGTGGACGAGGTGTTCTAGGGGACGGGGTCCTCGACCGGGGAGGGGCGCGGCACGCCGAGGGGACGTGCCGCGCCCCGGCCGGATGGGGGGAAGGCCGGCCGGGGCGCGTGACCCCCGTGCTCTGGTTGGCTGTTGGTGGCCCGGCGCTACTTGCCGAAGGCCGCGAACGCCTTCGAGAAGGCGAACTTGTCCTGGAGGATCGAGCTGCATGTCGCGTCGGCCGCCGGCTTCTCGCCGCCCGCGCAACTCTTGTCGCGGGTGGCGGACCACATCGACAGCCAGCCGAGGCCCTTGGACTTGGCGAAGTTCACCAGCTGGGTGGCGTCGTCGACCTTGAAGATCTCGGTCGTGACGTCGTTGACACCGATCATCGGGGTGACCGCGACCGTCTTCCAGGCGGCGCTGTCGGAGAGGCCGAGGACGCTCTTGACCTGGGCCTGGGTGGCGGTGGCGGCCTGTTCGGCGTAGGTGCCCATGTCGCCGCTGTAGGCGGGGCCGTAGTCCATCGCCATGATGTTGACGGTGTCGATCCGCACGCCGTTCTTCTTGGCGTCGGAGAGAAGGTCGACGCCGGGCTGGGTCAGGCCCTCCGGCATGACGGGGAGGGTGAAGGAGACGTCCAGGTCCGGGTGCTGCTGCTGGAGCTTGGCTATCGCCTGGGCGCGGCGGGTGTTGGCCGCGCCGTCCGGCAGCGCGCCGCCCTCGACGTCGAAGTCGACCTTGGTCAGCTTGTAGGCGTCCACAACCTTGCCGTACGCCGCCGCCAGCGCGTCCGCCGAGGAGCAGGTCGTGGCCAGCTCGCTGCCGGCCGCGCCGCCGAAGGAGACGCGCACGTCGCCGCCCTTGGCGCGCAGGTCACCGATCTGCGCGGCCACCGCGTCGCCGCCGAGGTCCGTGACGCCGCCCCACTTCGGGGTGCAGCCGCCGCCGTCGGTGACGAAGGCGAGGTTGTAGTTCTTCACGCCGGTCGCCTCGGCGCTCGCCGCCATGTCGAAGGCCGGGTAGAGGGAGGTGTCGATGTACGGGGCGAAGCCGGCGGCCGGCGTGCCGGTGCCGGGGGTCTGCGTGGGCTTGGCGGTGGGGGTCGCGGACTGGGTGGGAGTGGGGGTGGGCTTGGCCGTCGTTGTCGGCGTCGGTGTCGGTGCCTCGGTCGGGCGGCCGGTCGGCTCCGGGGTCGCGGTGTCGTCCGTGGAACACTTCGCGTCGTCGATCAGACAACCAGTCGGGGCGGCGGTGCCGTTGACCACGAAGCCGACCGTCACCGACTCGCCCGCGGCCAGGCCGTCCGTGTCCCACTTCGGCGGGGTCACGGTGACGTGCCGGCCGCTCACGCCCGACTCGGCGTTCCACAGGGAGCTCAGCTTCGAGCCCGCCGGCAGGTCGAACTCCAGCGTCCAGTCCTTCTTCGCCTGGCCGCTGTTGTTCGTGACGACGTACTGCGCGGTGTAACCCGTCGACCAGTCGCTGGTCTTCGTGTACGCCGCTCCGATGCCGGCCGCCTGCGCCGTGCCGGTGAACACGATCGCGCCCCCGCCGACCGCGGCCGCTGCGACGAGACCACCTATCGCCTTGCTCCTGCCGCTGAACCTGCGTCGGTGCGTGCTCATCGCGTGTCTGCCTTTGCTGTTCGGGGGTGGGGTGCGGCAGCACGCTAGCGGCCTCGAATCGGGCAAAGTGCCTGATCCGGACGGCGGTTGAGGAGCTTATGGCGCCCTTAAGGAAGGGATCGGGGACGGTTAAAGGTAGAGACCAATCTGCCGGGCCGGCGCCGGCGCATCGAGCTGCGATGCCCACGGCGCACCGGCTCCCTGCCATCCAGCTGGATCCAGATCCGCACCTCGGTTCCGCCGAGCACGGACGACCCGATCCGTACGTCCCCGCCCGTCGACTCCGCGAGCCGCCGCACGATGTCAAGGCCGAGCCCAGTCGACCCGGCGCTGCCCGAGCCCCGCCCGCGCGCCATCGCCGCCTCGGGGTCGGATATGCCGGGCCCCGCGTCCGAGACGAGCACGATCACCGCGTCCTCGCCGTTGTGCACGTCGACCGCGAACGCCGTGCCCTCGGCGGTGTGCCGGAAGACATTGCCGAGCAGGGCGTCCAGCGCGGCCGCCAGATCCGCCCGGGCCACCGGGATGCGCACCGGCCGGTCCACCCCGGCCACCCGCACCTTGCGGCCCTCGTCCTCCGCGAGCGCGGACCAGAACGTCATGCGCTCGCGCACGACCTCCGCCGCGTCGCACCCGGCGCCCGGACCGGCGGCCACCGTCTGCGGCTTGGCCTCCCGGGCGGTACGGATGATGGTGTCGACCTCGCGCTCCAGCTGGGCGACGGCGGCGCGGGTCTGGTCGGCGGCCGGACCGTCCCCGAGCGAGGCTGCGTTCAGCCGCAGCACGGTCAGCGGGGTGCGCAGGCGATGCGACAGGTCGGCGGCCAACTCCCGCTCGTTCGCGAGGAGTTGTACGACCTGGTCGGCCATCGAGTTGAACGCCACGGCCGCCAGCCGCAGTTCCTTCGGCCCCTCCTCGGGCACCCGGGCGCCCAGCTTGCCCTCCCCCAGTTCATGCGCGCCCTCGACCAGGCGCTGGGCCGGCCGCACCATCCGCACGCCCAGCCGGTCGGCCACGGCGACCGACCCGACGATCAGCGCGAGACCGACCCCGGCGAGCACCGTCCAGGCCGTGGTGAGCCCGTTGGTGACCTCCGCCTCGGGGACGTACACCTCCACGACGGCTATCTCGCCGGAGCTCAGCGCGACCGGCTGGAGCAGCGTGGACCCGCCGGGGACCTCGGAGGTCGAGGCGCGGCCCAGCCGCCGTACGGTCGCGATGTCGCCGTCGGCGGCGCGCTGCCGGCCGAGGTCGACGGCGGGCGTGTCACCGGACGCCTTGTCGGCGGACGCCGGGATGTGCACGGCCATTCCCGCGTCCGACCCGGCCGAGGCGACGACCCGCTCCAGCTGGTCCCGGTCGGTGGTGATGGACAGCGCCGGGGCGACGGCGGCGGCCTCCCGCTCGGCGTTGGAGAAGGCTCGGTCGCGGGCCATCTCCCGGATGACGAGTCCGAGCGGGACGGCGAAGGCGACCACGACCATGATGGTGACCGCCAGGCAGACCTTGACCAGGGCCCATCTCATCGCGAGCGCTCCCCACCGGGTGGTTCCAGCTTCACCCCGACGCCGCGCAGGGTGTGCAGATAGCGCGGTCGCGCCGCCGTCTCCCCGAGCTTGCGCCTGAGCCATGACAGATGGACGTCGATCGTCTGGTCGTCGCCGTACGCCTGCTGCCACACCTCGGCGAGCAGTTCCTTGCGGGGGACGACCACTCCGGGCCGGGTGGCCAGGAAGGTGAGCAGGTCGAACTCGCGTCGGGTGAGGTCGAGTCGGACGCCGTCCAGCTCGGCCTGGCGGCGCAGCGGATCGACGGTGAGGCCGCCGACGCGCAGCACCGCCTCCGGCGCCACGTCGCCGGCGGCGGCACGGGAACGCCGCAGGACGGCCGCCATGCGGGCCGAGAGGTGCTCGACCGAGAAGGGCTTGGTGAGGTAGTCGTCCGCCCCGGCGTTCAGCAGCCGGACGATCTCCGTCTCGTCGTCCCGTGCGGTGGCGATGATCACAGGGACGTCGGTGATTCCACGCAGCATCTTCAGGGCCTCGGAGCCGTCCAGATCGGGCAGACCAAGGTCCAGGATGACCACGTCGAAACGGAGATGGGCGACCTCCCGCAGCGCCTCCAGCGCCGTCCCGACACTGCGTACGGTGTGCGCCGCGTCGGTCAGGTGCCGGATGAGCGCCGAGCGGACGAACGGGTCGTCCTCGACCACGAGCACACTTGCCATGCGCCGCACCGTACGCCATGCCACCGAGCCGGGTCCGGGCCTGTGGACAACTCGCTCCCTGTGGACAACCGGGCGACACTGCTGGGACGCGTGAGGCAGTATGGCCCGCGATGCGCAGAGGACTCGTACACGTACTGGCTTGGTCGCTCGCCACGGGCGCGGCGGTCACGCTGTCGTGGTGGGGTGTCCACACGGTGATGGCGGGCACGGTGTACGACCGCCCGCGCGCCCTGCCCATCACCGCGGCCGACGCGACCACGCAGGAGTCGAAGCCGCTGGCGTCGTCGACGCGGTCCCCGAAGCGGCCGACCCCGTCGAAGAGCCCCTCGCCGAAGCCGACCGGGACGCCCCGCACGCCGACTCCCTCGAAGCCGCCGGCGAACACCCCGGACCCCTCCCCCACCACGTCCGGCCAGGTCAAGAGCTACGACACCGACGGCGGCCGGGTGGTCTTCGACATCGGTGACGCCTCCGCGACCCTCGTCTCCGCCACCCCGGGCTCGGGCTGGTCGATGCAGGTGTGGAAGACGGAGACGTGGATCCGGGTGGAGTTCGGCGCGGGCGCGGACCGGGTGTCGGTCTTCTGCACGTGGCACGACGGGCCGCCGCGGGTGGAGATCGGGAACTACTGACTCACCGCGGGGACGAGTTCACCTGAAGACGGACGCCGGCGGCGCCGGTGAGGCCACCGCCGCCGCGTCCGTGACCGGTACGGCGCCCCCGGTGAAGTCCGTGAGGGACCGGCCGTGTTCGACCCGGCCCGGGTGCGGGTCGGAGGCGGCGCGGCGGGTCAGCTCGGCGAGCGGCAGTGGCTGGTCGGCGGCGAGGAGGACCGCGTTGCCGAAGCGCTTGCCGCGCAGCACCGTCGGGTCGGCCACCAGCGCCGACTCGGCGAACCGGGCGGCGGCGGTGGCGATCTGGCCCCGCAGATGCGCGAGCGGCGGACCGTCGGCGAGGTTGGCGGCGTACCAGCCACCGGGCCGCAGCGCGCGGCGGACCTCGTCGAGGAACTCCGTCGAGGTGAGGTGGGCCGGGGTGCGGGCCCCGCTGAAGACGTCGGCGATGACGAGGTCGGCCCAGCCGTCGGGCACCTTGGCGAGCCCTTCGCGTGCGTCGGCCGAGCGCACCCGGACGCGGGCGGCACGGTCCAGGGGGAGTTCGCGGCGGACCAGTTGGACGAGGGCCGCGTCGCGCTCGACGACCTGCTGGGTGGAGCGGGGGCGGGTGGCGGCGACGTAGCGGGCGAGGGTGAGGGCACCGCCGCCGAGGTGCACGGCCTGTACCGGTTTGCCGGGCGGGGCGACGAGGTCGATGACGTGCCCGAGGCGGCGCTGGTACTCGAAGGAGAGATAGGCGGGGTCGTCCAGGTCGACGTGCGACTGCGGCGCCCCGTCGATCAGCAGGGTCCAGGCCCGCGCGCGGTCCCGGTCGGGTATGAGCTCGGCGAGCCCGCCGTCGACGCTCTCGACGACGGAGGCGAGCTCGACGGCTGAGCGCCGGGGCTTCTTGAACTTTCCCACTCGGCCATTATCAGGGGGTCCGGGCGGTCCCACCTGCCGCCGGGACATGCCTGGTCACCGGCCTGCCGCGGGGGCGGGCGGACGGCGGCGACGCGGCATCGCGCCGGTCACCGGTCACCGACAGTTGTCGGCCGCCTCGATCAGCCGGGCCGCCTCGCCCAGCGCCGCCCGCAGCACCGCGGGATCGGTCGCCAGGTCCGCCTCCCCGGGCGGCAGGAGCCAGTCCGAGCCCTCGACCGGCGGCTCGACGCTCAGGTCGAGGCTCAGCCCGCGCCCGTCGGTCTCCGTGCAGGTGCTGCCCGGCACGTCCCAGGCGGCGGCCGTGCCCGACGGGACCACGAAGCCGAGGGTATCGCCACCGTCGTCGTGCAGCACGGGTCCCACCGCCTCGCAGGCGCCCCGCCGCAGGATGTCGACCGCCTCCAGGCCCTGCCGCGTCGGGACGGTGACCACGTCGCAGCCCGCCTCCGGGTCGCAGCCCGCGCCCGGCGGCTCGCTGCACTCTGCGGTCGGCGCGTGCCCCGCCGTTGTCGACGGTGTACGAGGAACGACTCTCTGGCTGGTCTCCATCCCGACCTCCACCACGGAACCCCTTTTGCAGTCCGAAGAGTTCAACGCGGCGCGACGTCAACGGCTACGGCGGAAGTCAGCCGCAAAGGATGGCAGTTCATGGCAGATCACGTATGAGATATCCGGTTTGTAGCCAAACCCTGCGTGGTGGCTCCACTACAGCAGGTACGTTCTTGCCCGCCGGACGCAAGGGCATCACACGGATTTTCGGTTCAACTCGTCCTCGTCCCGGCATGGTTCGACGGTTCGCACGAGAGGACCCGGCCATGGCGTCGTCAGAGCTGACCTCGTCCCAGCCCACCAGGCCACCGAGGCCGAACCTCGCGTTCCGGCAGTTGCGCGGACAGCGCTCGCCGGCCGAGTTCGCCGCGGCGGTGCGACGGGCCGCGCGCGAGATCGGGGAGCGGGTCAGCTGTGACGCGCGTTACGTCGGCAGGGTCGAGGCCGGCGAGATCCGCTGCCCCAACTATGCGTACGAACGGGTGTTCCTGCACATGTTCCCCGGCCGCACACTCACCGACCTGGGCTTTGCGCCCCGCTCGTCCGTACGCGGACGCCGGGCGCACGCCGACGAGGACGCGCCCCTGGCACGCACCACGAGCCCGGCGTGCACCACGAGTGAGACGCAGGGGGCCCACGAGCCGTATGACCCACTGAACCCGCAGGACCCGTACGACCCGTGTGACGCGTACGGCACAGCGCAGAACCACGAGAACCACGAGGAGAGCGACGTGCTACGTCGCGCATTCATGACCGGCGGGGGCGCCACGGTGGCCGCCGCCTCGCTGAGCCCCCTGGGGCTCGCCTACGAAGCCGCGGCCACGGAGCGTCCCGTCCGACGTGTCGGGGGGCGTGAGGCAGACGCGCTCGAAGAGGCCGTACGCCGCATCCGGCT
Organism: Streptomyces sp. NBC_01092; assembly: GCF_045039535.1. Taxonomy (NCBI): domain Bacteria; kingdom Bacillati; phylum Actinomycetota; class Actinomycetes; order Kitasatosporales; family Streptomycetaceae; genus Streptomyces; species Streptomyces sp. NBC_01092. The sequence goes on from NZ_CP108659.1 coordinate 4,127,133, forward strand.
GCTCGACGACCGGCACGGCGCCGACGGCCTCTACCGGCGCGCCGCCGCTCCGCTGCGGGCGGCCTACGCACTGCTCGACGCCGGTACGACCCGGCAGGCGACCGGCGACCGGCTGCACTCGGGCGCGGGTGAACTGGCCATCTCGGTGGGATGGCTGGCCCACGACTCGGGCCGCTTCGACGACGCGCGCTCGCACTACGCGGAGGCGCTCGCGACGGCCCGGATGGCGGGCGACGCGGCTCTTGAGGCACACGCCTTCTGCAATACGTCCTTCCTCGCGCGGGACGCGGGCAGACCCCGTGAGGCGGTGCGGGCGGCCCAGGCCGCGCAACGCGTCGGGCGCTCCCTGGGCTCCTCCCGGCTGATGTCGCTGCTCGCACTGCGCGAGGCCGGCGGCTGGGCGGGGCTCGCCGACCGCACCGGCTGCGAGCAGTCCCTCGCCCGTGCGCACGCCCTCTTCGAGCGGGGCCGCTCGGAGTCCGACCCCGAGTGGATGAGCTTCTACGGCGAGGCCGAGCTGGAGGTCCTGGAGGCGCAGTGCTGGTCGACGCTGGGCAACTGGCAGCGGGCGGCGCGGCACGCGGGGCGCGCGGCCCAGCTGCAGGATCCCCACTTCACGCGCAACATCGCCCTGTACACCGCGCAGCTGGCGGACGACCTGGCGCGGGGCGGACGCCCCGACGAGGCGGCGGCGGCCGGGATGCGGGTGCTGGACCTCCTGGACCTGGTGCAGTCGTCGCGGGTCCAGACGATGCTCGCGGGCACGGCCCGGGTGCTGCTGCCCCACCGGCGGGCGAGCGGGGTGTCGGCGTTCCTGGAGCGGCACGCGTCGGCGCCCCGTATGGCGTGAGCGGCGGGGCGGGCTTGCGGGTGGGCTAGCCGGCCAGGTGACCGGAGTCGTTCCAGCTCTCGATCGCCGGCTCGCCGTAGGCCCACCCCAGCACCGACAGTGAGGTCGGGTTCAGCCTGATGCGGGCCGCGAAGTCGAGCGGCAGCCCCAGCCAGCGCGCGCCTATGGACCGCAGGATGTGCCCGTGCGCGAACACCAGCACATCCCGGTCCGCCTCGCGGGCCCAGGCCACCACCTCGTCGGCGCGGGCCGTCATCTCGGACAGGGTCTCCCCCTCGGGCACACCGTCGCGCCAGATGAGCCAGCCGGGGCGTATCGCCTGGATGTCCGCCGGAGTCATGCCCTCGTAGGCGCCGTAGTCCCACTCCATGAGCGTGTCCCAGGTACGCGCGCGGTCGCCGAAGCCGGCGAGTTCGCACGTCTCACGCGCGCGTGACAGCGGGCTGGTGCGGACCTCGACGCCGTCCAGCCCGTCGTACGGCTGCCGGTGCAGGCGCTCGCCGAGCAGTTTCGCGCCCCGGCGGCCCTCCTCCAGGAGGGGCACGTCGGTCCTGCCGGTGTGCTTCCCGGACAGCGACCACGCCGTCTGTCCGTGCCGGGCCAGCAGGATGCGCGGTGCCATTGCGGGGGCCTTCCGGGAGAAATGAGAGGCGGAACCCGTCCATCATCGCGCACGCTGTGCCGGGGCAACCCGGTGGGCGATCTCTGCGTCTAGTGGTCCAGGGCGCCCGAAGGGGGCGCCCGCATACACCGTAAAGTGGTACGACCGTCCACCGGACGCGGTGAGATGAAGGGGGAGGCGATCGGATGCCGCACGCCGATATAGCTGGCGTGGAGGCGACGCCGCGGACCCGCCTGCGCTGGTGGACCGAGCTGCCGCTGATACTGCTGGTCTACGCCTGCTACTCGGCGGGCCGACTGCTCGCCCGGGGTGATGTCAGCTCCGCCGTCGACCACGGCCTGGCGATACTGGACCTCGAGAAGGCCCTGTACCTCAACGCGGAGCACCCTCTCAACCGCCTCTTCACCAGTGAGCCCTGGCTCGGCGTCCCGGCCGACTTCTGGTACGCGTCACTGCACTACCTGGTCACGCCCGTGCTCCTGGTGTGGCTCTTCAGGTCCCGCACCGTGCACTACCGCGCGGCCCGCACCTGGCTGATGACGTCGACCTTCATAGGCCTGATCGGCTTCACCCTGCTGCCGACCTGCCCGCCCCGGCTGCTCGCCGACGGCCACGGCTTCGTCGACACGATGGCCCAGTACAGCTCCTACGGCTGGTGGGCCGGTGAGGCCAGTGCGCCGAAGGGCCTCGGCGGCATGACGAACCAGTACGCGGCCATGCCGAGCCTGCACGTCGGCTGGGCGCTGTGGTGCGGGGTCATCCTGTGGCGGTTCGGCGGGACGCGCCTGACGAAGGTCGCCGCGGTCGCCTACCCGCTGATCACCACGATCGTGGTGATGGGCACCGCCAACCACTACTTCCTCGACGCGGTCGCGGGCGCTGCCGTGATGGGCGTCGGGCTGCTGCTGGCGCCGTATGTGATGCGGATCATGGACCGGGCGAGGGAGCGGTTCGGGATGGGGGCCACGCCGGTCGGGGCCGCCGTCGGTACGGTCGCCGCCGGCAAGGTCGCCGCCGGCGCGGTCGCGAGGAACGCGGTCGCAAGGGACGCGGTCGCCCCCGTCACGGTGGGTTCCGGCGCCACTTCTTCCTCAATTGTCAGTGGCGGATGCCAGACTTCCGCGGGTGAGCGAATTCCACGGCAGCGCGAGTCCCGGTTCGGATCCGGAGCCGAGCCGAGTGCCTCTTCCCAGGACGCGGGGGACGGCGCTGCGGCACCGGCTCGCTGAGCTGCGCGGTCCCGACGTACCGGCCAAGGCGCTGGACGCGCGCGCCCTGGCCGCCCTCGCCGCCAACCCCGGCTGCAAGCGGCGCGCGATCCTGGACGGCGCCGGGGTGAACAAGGCGGCGCTGGCGGGCGCGCTGGGCTCGCCGTCGGCCTTCGGACAGTCACAGTTCGCCCTCACCCGTGGCAATGCCTTCGAGGCCAAGGTCAAGGCGGACGGCGGCGCGGAGCTGCTGCGCCTGGTGCGCGAGAAGCTGGACCGCAGCGCCGAACCGCCCGCCCCCGCGCGCGTGCCCGCGCTCACCGCGACCGGCCCCGAGGGCCGCACGGCCCGTACGGCACTGGCGCTGCGCGAGGCCACCGAGGCGCTCGGCGAGTGGACCCTGCTGGACCACCCCATGCTCGCGCTGGACGTCGCCGGCTCGCCCGCCTTCCTTGAGCCGGACGCGGTCGTCGTGCACCCGGACGGCAGCTGGACGGTCGTGGAGATCAAGTCCTTCCCGATGCTGGACGGTTCGGCGGACCCGGCGAAGGTGGGCGCGGCCGCACGGCAGGCGGCGGTGTACGTGCTGGCGCTGGAGGAGCTCGCCGCCAGGCTGGAGCCCGCCCCGCGCGTGCGGCACCGCATCCTGCTGGTCTGCCCCAAGGACTTCTCCAACCTGCCCACCGCCTCGGCCGTCGACGTGCGCAAGCAGCGCGCGGTGACCGCCCGCCAGCTGGAGCGTCTGACCCGCATCGAGGACATCGCCGACGCGCTCCCCGCCGGCACCTGCTTCTCCCCCGAGCTGCCCGCGGCCGACCTGACGGCGGCCGTCGAGTCGGTCCCGGCGACGTACGCGCCCGAGTGCCTGTCCGCCTGCGAGCTGGCCTTCCACTGCCGTGGCCGCTCCCTGGCGTCCGGCGCCGTGACCTCGCTGGGCCGCTCGGTGCGGGCCGAGCTGGGCGGCCTGACCACCGTCGAGGACGTCCTGTCGGCGTCCCGCGGCGAGTCCGGTGACCCGGACGACCCGGCGGTGGCGGCACTGCGCAGGGCGGCCCGGTTGCGTGCGGAGGCCCTCGGCGACCAGGTGGTGGCCGCGTGTCGCTGATCTCCACCCTCGCCCGTCTGGAAGCCGTCAGCACGGGTCGCGCTCAGCCCGCCGCGACCGTCCGCCACCGGTACCTGTCGCAGCGCCCGCTCGTCTTCGTGCCCCTCACCACCGCCGGTGAGGCCGGCGCCCCGCTCGGCGCGCTGGTCGGCACGGACCGGGACGCCCCGCACCTGCTGGTCGTACCGCAGCCGCGCGACCGGGACCTCAGGTTCGCGTTCCTGTCCGAGCTGGCGGACGTCGTCCTGCCGTACATCGACGCCTTCGCCGAGGACGTGGAGGCAGCCGAGCGCAGCGAGACCGATCCGGAGACGGGCAAGCGGGTCAAGGTCGAGGTCGAACTGTGCGCGGACGCCCCGCAGTTGATCATGCCGAGCCGCGCGGGCATCGAATTCGTACGGCTCCTCGGCCGCTCCATGCGCTTCAGGCGTACGGCGGAGCAGGACCCGGAGACCCCCTATCCCGCGCCCCCGCGCGTGCCGTTGCTCGGTCGCTGGCTGACCCACTTCGGCGAGCGGGCCCGCGTGCCCAGCTCCTCGCTGCTGCCGGCCATGACGGACCTGCTGTCCCGGCACTGGGCGACCGGGCAGTCCACCCTGGAGGACCAGCACCTGGGCGCGCTGCTCGCCTGGATCGCCCCGCCCGAGGGCGAGACGGGCGCCGAGGCGGCCCTGCGGGCGGAGCTGGCGCGCGACCGGGACGGCCAGCTGCTGTGCCCGCCCGCCGGTCCCGCCACCGACCCGGCGTTCGACAACAAGCTGCTCGCCCCCGCGATCGAGCGCTACGACCGCGCCCGCACCGCCCTCGCCGCGTCCGAGGACGGGCTGGAGGCCGACGACCGGCTGGGGGGCCTCACCGCCGCCGAGCGGGAGATTCGCGCCCTCGTGGCGAGCCGGACCCGGCCCACCTGGGACGCGGTCTGGCGGGGCCTCGACCTGCTGCGGGAGCTGCCGCAGGCCGCGCGGGTGGAGGAGCGGTGGACCCGCGACCGCTGGTCGTTCACCGCCCACCGCGACCGTGTCCTCGCCGGTGAGCCCCCGCAGCCGCGCCGCGACGACGCGGTCACCGCCGCGAACAAGCTCGCCGCGCGCGAGCGGGAACAGGCCCGCCTGGAGGCCCAGGAGGCGCTCGACGATCCGCTGGTGATGGCGGGGCGGCGGCTGACCGGGGAGGCGTTCGCGGGCGAGGTCACCGATGTGGTGATGGCGTACAGCGAGGGCAAGCGGCCGAGCCCGCGGCCCCTGGTCACCGTCCGCACGGACGACCGGCCTCATCTGGGCGAGCGCGCCAAGGTGTTCCGGTCGCTGGGCGGGAAGCCGCAGTCGGCGGAGTTCGTCGGCCACGAGGGCGACCTCGACGAGGACGGCGGCGCGCTGTTCGTCCTGCGCGTGCTGGACAAGATGGGCCGCGGCAAGGAGCCGGAGGAGGGGGCGGTGCCGCAGAAGGGCGACCTGGTCTGCTTCACGCTGTTCGAGCACGAGCAGCGGGGCGGCGCGAAGCTGCCCGAACCCGAGCAGACGCCGTGGACGCACGGCGGGCCGCCCGGGGAACAGGTGCCCGAGGCCGCCGATGCGCCGACCCAGGAGGACGTGCTGTGACCGTCGTGTTCGACCCCGGTGCCGCGGCGGCCGAGGCCACCGACGCGATCCTGCACAACACCCTGCACAGCGAGGCGCGCGGGGTGGTGGTCGACTCCCCGCCCGGCGCCGGCAAGTCCACGCTCGTCGTCCGCGCGGCCCTGGAACTCGCGGACGCCGGGCGCCCGTTGATGATCGTCGCGCAGACCAATGCCCAGGTCGACGACCTGGTGCTCCGGCTCGCCGCGAAGGACCCGGAGCTGCCGGTGGGCCGGCTGCACAGCAGCGACTCCGACCCGTACGACAAGGCGTTGGACGGCCTGGCGAACGTACGCAAGTCGGCGAAGGCGGGCGATCTCGCGGGCCTGCCGGTCGTCGTGTCCACCGCGGCCAAGTGGGCGCATGTCAAGGTCGACGAGCCCTGGCGGCACGCGATCGTCGACGAGGCGTACCAGATGCGCTCGGACTCCCTGCTCGCGGTGGCCGGCCTCTTCGAACGGGCGCTGTTCGTCGGCGACCCGGGCCAGCTGGACCCCTTCGCCATCGTCGGCAGCGAGCAGTGGGCGGGCCTGTCGTACGACCCCTCGGGGTCCGCCGTGACGACCCTTCTCGCGCACAACCCCGAGCTGCCCCAGCACCGCCTGCCGGTGTCCTGGCGCCTCCCGGCCTCGGCGGCGCCCCTGGTCTCCGACGCCTTCTACCCCTTCACCCCCTTCCGCAGCGGCACCGACCACGGCGACCGTCATCTCTCCTTCGCGGTCCCGTCGGACGGCTCGGGCCCCGACCGGGTGATCGACGAGGCGGCGGAGTCGGGCTGGGGGCTGCTGGAACTGCCGGCCCGGCACACCCCGCGCACCGATCCCGAGGCGGTCCGGGCGCTGGCGACGGTCGTACGGCGCCTGCTGGACCGGGGCGGCGCGGCGACGTCGGAACTCCCCCAAGCTCTCGGCTCCGCGCCCCTGACCGCCGACCGGATCGCGGTCGGCACGGCCCACCGGGACCAGGCGGCGGCCGTCCGTTCGGCACTGGCCGAGCTGGGCGTGACGGACGTCATCGTCGACACCGCGAACCGGCTCCAGGGCCGCGAGTACGACGTGACCGTGGTCCTGCACCCGCTCTCCGGCCGCCCCGACGCCACCGCCTTCCACCTGGAGACGGGCCGCCTGTGCGTCCTGGCCTCCCGCCACCGGCACGCGTGCATCGTGGTGTGCCGTGCGGGGGTGAGCGAGCTCCTGGACGACTATCCGTCGACGGAGCCGGTCCAGCTGGGGACGGTGGTGAAGTTCCCTGACGGTTGGGAGGCGAATCACGCGGTGTTGGCCAGGCTCTCGGAACATCGGGTGCCGTGGCGGCCTTGAGGGAGACGGCGCTGTTCGACCTGTTCCTACGCCCACTTGCGCAGGCGCGGGACAATGGACGGTGGACCGGACCACAGCCGGGTCGCCGGTGACCGACGAGATCGGTGACGTACGAGGAGGACAAGACATGGCGGAGCCCACGCCGCGTCGCAACGAACCGCGGCTACGCCCCGCGCCCCTGCTTTTCGAGCCCGCGCAGGTGGCAGAGGACCCGGAGCACTTCTTCGACCTGGAGTCGATCGACGACCCGCGTGCGCTGCTGGCGCGGGCGACCGAGCTGACGCAGGCGTTCCGGGCGGCCGCGGACCGCGCGGTGGAGTTCCAGGCCGTCGCGGCGGCCCAGCTGGCGGATCCCCGCCGGTTCGACCGGCTGACGCCCGCGGACATCGCCGAGCAGGCCGAGTGGACCGAGGACTACGCCAAGAAGATGGTGGAGTTCGGCAGGGATCTGATGCGGGGTGTCGAGGGGCCGGGGCACGTCGACCCGGTGTGACCGGCAGCGCGACGGCGTTCACTCACCGCCATCCTTTGGCATATGCCAGGCGGGCAAGATACCCGCTCCCACCCTCTCCTGTCCGGCTTTTCGGCAACCCTCCGGGATCGGTCCATCACGCCAGGTAGATGTAGACGTCATGAGCAGCACACGGGACGACCTCTTCTCCGACGACCGCTTCGACGTCACCCCAGGGACCACCCCCGACGGCGCCGCCTGGCTCGCCTCGGCAGGAACGTATCCGCGCAGCACGCTCGCCCTCTGGGAGGAGCGCCCCGCGGCCCCGGTGGTCCTGCCCTGCGGCTCCGCCTTCGACGTCGTCAGCGCCCCCGCGCTCTTCGGGCGCCGGATGCTCGACCGGCTGTGGGACGAGGGCCCGGGCTCCGGACCGGTGGCCGTCCTGCGGGGGCGGATCCTGATGTTCGCCGCGCCGGGCACCGCCCAGCGGCTGCCCTCGCTGCTGCGCTGGGAGGAGTTCAGCCGCACGGACGGCATCCCGCCGCTGCTGTGCCACGGCACCGGGGACGCGGTGACGGTCCCGGCCCCGATGGATCGCGACGCCGCGCCCCCGGCGCCCTCCGGTTCCCGCTGGCTGGTTGCCCCGGACACCCGTAATCCCTGGCTGCCGGGCCCCGAGGTCATGCTCTGGGCGGCGGTGCGTGCGGCTCGCGCTGCCGTTCGGATATCGATTTTTCCCCACCCGGATCAGGATGCTAAGGTCTACGACGTCAGCAGGCGCCGCTAGCTCAGTTGGTTAGAGCAGCTGACTCTTAATCAGCGGGTCCGGGGTTCGAGTCCCTGGCGGCGCACAGACAGTGAAAGCCCCTCGCAACCGCGGGGGGCCTTTCGCATTCGGGGTCAGTCCCCGGCGGCCTCCCCCTCCCGAGTCCCGCCGGAACGGCTTCGACGCCGTCGAGAGGGGCGCCGCGAGAGCGAGGGGTATTTCGCATAGCGTCGCCCGCCGGGCGGGCACTACCCGGCCCCGCCGCCAGTCCTGCTAGCCGTCGCGATCTTTACCGTCCACGCTCCCGAGGCCGTCCGGCCCTCGACCTCCACCCGGACTCCCTCCCCCGGCACCGTGAAGCTCTCCCCGAGTCCGACCGGGGCGTCCGCGAGCGGTGGGTAGACGGACTCCTCCCAGCAGGCCTCGCTGTGGGGATGGGCGTCGATCACTTCGACCGGCCCGCCCCCGGACTCGGTCTGGCTGCGCACCCGGTACACCAGCAACCCCTGCTTGCAGGTCTGCACGTCGTTGCCCACCGGACCGCGCACCTCGAAGGCGAGGGCACTGTCCGCACCCGTACGGACGACGGCGAGCTTGATGCCGTTGCCCAGCCCGAACCCCGGCACGGCGCCGTGCGAGGCGTCGGAACCGTAGGAGCCGTAGTCGCCGTTCGCGCGTAATGCGTTGCCCGCCCCGGCCGCACCCGTGCGCACCGCGGGCCCCGGGCCCGCCGACAGCGGCTCCAGCGTCAGCCGGGCGGACCCGGCGCCGCTGGCCTGCACGCACACCACCTGCCGTGGCTCCAGCCACCCGAGCTTCCATTTGTGCCAGCCGAAGAGATCCGGCGCCATGCCGAACTGGCTGCCCATCAGGTCCCAGTCGCCGACGTAGGTGTCCCAGTCGCCCTTGCCGTCCACCGGACGGTGGTACAGGTCCGGCAGGTCGAAGACATGCCCGGTCTCGTGCGCGAGGACCAGCCGGTCCGGCGGATGGTTCTCGAACACGGTGACGACCCGCCGGATGTCCGTGCCGTCGGCCCGCAGCGGTGTCTCCAGGTTGACGACCTTCGTGGCGTCCGAGTCGACGCCGGGCGCGTCGGGGTCGGCGACGAAGTAGACGACGTCGTAGCGGGAGAAGTCCACCTGCCGGTCCGCCACCGCGAGCGCGTCCCGCAGATAGGCGGCCCGGTCGGAGACACGCCAGTCACGCTGTATGGCGTACGCCGTCGACGGTCGCGGCATGCGCAGCCAGTGCCGCAGCGGGTGCGGGCGCAGGGTGAACCTGCCGTAGGAGGCCCGTTCGAAGAAGTGGGTGGTGGCCGGGAAGTGGTCGGCCGTCAGTTCGGCGGGGGTCGTCAGGGGGGCCGAGTCCGGGAAGGACAGGAACACCATGACCGCGTCGAGCTTGCGGGCCGGACGCGGATAGGCGGCGTTCCAGGTGTCCAGGCCCTCGGAGTGATGGGCGTCGGTGCGCTGGAGGGCACAGGGTGCCGCGTCGAACGGTTCCGCGACCGACGGGCCGACGACCAGGGAGGTCGCGGCGAGCGCCGACATCGTGGTGAACACGGCGGCGGCACTGCGCAGTCGGGGCCGGTCCCGCAGCAGACCCATCCCACGGAGCAGGGGGTTCTGACGCGGCACGTGGACCTCCGGGAGCGGTTCGCGGGACACCACACCCAGCTTGTGTCGGATTGTCGTACTAAGTCCTGTTGTGCTGCACCGGACGGGTGAGCGAGCCGGGGGTTCGCATGAATCGACACCCCCGAATCGCTCACGGAACGTCACAAGCGGTCGGGGGCTCGAAGAAGCCGTCCAGGTGCGGGCAGAAACGATCTGTCGGATGCGCGCCTTGCGCGGGAACACTGGACAGTAGGTGGAAGGGCCCGGGACCAGCCTCTATGATCGGCACACTTTCCTGACACTTTTCCTGCATGGACACGGCCCCTCGGCCGTCCCCCATCCACCCGGCCGACCATTGCGATGAGACCCATCCGAAGATCGAGTGCACTGCGGGAGCGAGCGGTGAACGGAACGTCCGAAGGGCCGACACCCGCGGCAGACCTCATCGGGCCGGCCGTGACAGAAAGTAACGCACAGCCATCCCCCGGTACCGGTTCGCCGCCCTACTCCTCGGCCTTCTCCGCCGCGCCTCTGGCGATGGCCGTGGTCGACCGCGAGGGCCTGGTGGCCGACGCCAACTCCACCTTCGCCGGCCTGCTCGGCACGCCCGCGGAGGAGCTGACCGGGACCGCCGCCGCCGACCTGGTCGACCTCGCCTCCGACGCGCGCACCTGGCACACGTACCGCGAGGTGCTGCGCGGCCGTCAGGCCGAACTGCGGTGCACGCGCCGTATCAAGCACCCGGAGGGCCACTCCCTGTGGGTCCGGGTCACGGTCGCGCCGCTGCCCGGCGACGAGTCCGGCGGCGTCCTGCTCTCCGTCGCCGACATCAGCGCCCACCGCGAACTCCAGGCCCGGCTGCGGCACTTGCAGATGCACGACCCGGTGACCCGGCTGCCCAACCGCACGCTGTTCTTCGAGCGGCTGACGGCGGCGCTGGAGGTGGAGTCGTACGAGGAGAGCGGCACCACCGGCCGAATCGGCCTGTGCTACCTGGACCTTGACGGCTTCAAGGCGATCAACGACACCCTCGGCAACCGCGTCGGCGACAAGCTGCTGGCGGCCGTGGCCGAGCGGCTCACGCGCTGCGCGGAACAGGCCGGCTACGCCCGCTCCAGCCCGCCCCTGGTGGCCCGGCTCGGCGGTGACGAGTTCGCCCTGCTCGTCGAGGACTCGACGGGCACCGAGCAACTGGCCGACCTGGCCGAGTCGTTGCTGGAGGCATTGCGGGCCCCCTTCGACCTGTCCGGCCGGCGCCTGTCGGTGTCGGCCTCTATCGGCGTCGTGGAACGCCAGGCGGCCGGCACCACACCGACCGCCCTGATGCAGGCCGCGGACACGACGCTGTACTGGGCGAAAGCCGACGGCAAGGACCGCTGGACGCTCTTCGACCCCGAGCGCAACGCCCACCTCATCACCCGTCAGGCCCTCGCGGCGACCCTCCGTGCGGCCGTCGATCGCGGTGAGTTCGCCCTGGAGTACCAGCCGTTGGTGGGGATGGAGGACGGCCGGCTGCGTGGTGTCGAGGCGCTTGTCCGCTGGAATCATCCTCAGTTCGGCGTACTGGCGCCGAATCGGTTCATCGGACTGGCCGAGGAGGACGGTTCCATCGTGCCGCTGGGCCGCTGGGTCCTCGCGACCGCCTGCCGCCAGGCGCGCGCCTGGCAGGTGGCGTACCCCGACGAGCCGCCGATCTTCGTGAGCGTGAACGTCGCCGTGCGCCAGGTCTGGGACTCGGACCTGGTGGCGGACGTGGCCCGGATCCTCGACGAGACGGAACTCGCCCCGCATCTGCTCCAGTTGGAGCTGACCGAGTCGGCCGTGATGGGTTCGTCCGGCAGACCCCTGCAGGACCTCCAGGCGCTCAGCGACATGGGTGTGCGCATCGCCATCGACGACTTCGGCACCGGCTACTCGAATCTGGCGTATCTGAGCCGGCTGCCGGTCTCGGTGCTGAAGCTGGACGGCTCCTTCGTACGGGGCTTCCAGTACGAGAGCGAGAACAACGCCGCCGTTCCGCCGAACCCGGCCGACGAGGTCGTCGTCGAGGCGATGATCCAGTTGGCCCACCGGCTGGGTCTGACGGTCACCGCGGAGTGCGTGGAGACGCTGGCGCAGGCCTCGCGGCTGCGCCGGATCGGCTGCGACACCGGCCAGGGGTGGCTGTACTCGCGGCCGGTGCCGCCGGATCGTATCTCCGAGCTGATGGGCGCACGCGTCTGACGTGCGCCGGGTGTGGCGGGCGGGGTCCGGTCAGGCGGCCGGCAACCCGTAGGCGTCCGCGATGAGTTCGTAGGAGCGCAGGCGCACGTCCGTGCCGGGCGCGTTGCTCGTGATCATCAACTCGTCGGCGCCGGTGCGCTTTTGGAGGTCGTCGAGGCCGGCACGGACCTCGTCGACGGTGCCGTGGACGACGTTGGCGTTCCAGGAGTCGGCGAACTCGCGCTCCATCGGGCTGAATTCATGGGCCTCGGCCTCCTCGGGGGTGGGGATGAGGCCGGGGCGTCCGGTGCGCAGGCGGATCATGCTGAGGGCGGCGGCCTTCACCTGGCGGCGGGCCTCCTTCTCCTCGTCGGTGGCGAGGGCGGAGACGCCGATGAGGGCGTAGGGCCGGTCGAGGACGGCGGACGGCCGGAAGGACTCCCGGTACAGCTCCAGGGCCGGGACGGTGTTGCGCGCCGAGAAGTGGTGCGCGAAGGCGAAGGGCAGCCCGAGGACGGCGGCCAGACGGGCGCTGAAGCCGGAGGAGCCCAGCAGCCAGATCGGCGGGCGGTGCGGGGACTGGACGCCGCCGGGCGAGGTCGCCTGGACCGGGCCGGGCACGGCGTGGATACGGCGGTAGGGGTGGCCGTCGGGGAAGTCGTCGTCGAGGAAGCGGGTGAGCTCGGCGAGCTGCTCGGGGAAGTCGTCGGCGCCCTCGTTCAGGTGGTCCGTGCGGCGCAGGGCGGCCGCGGTGGCGCCGTCCGTGCCGGGGGCGCGGCCCAGGCCCAGGTCGATGCGGCCGGGGGCCATGGCCTCCAGGGTGCCGAACTGCTCCGCGATGACCAGCGGGGCGTGGTTCGGGAGCATCACGCCGCCGGAGCCGAGGCGGACGCGGTCCGTGTGGGCGGCCAGGTGGGCGAGGATCACCGCGGGCGACGAGGACGCCACGCCGGGCATCGAGTGGTGCTCGGCGACCCAGAAGCGATGGAAGCCCCGGGACTCCGCGAGCCGGGCCAGCTCCACGCTGGTGCGCAGGGCCTCGGTGGCGGTACGGCCTGCGCTGACCGTGACCAGGTCCAGCACGGAGAGGGGGACGGGCGCGTTGCCCTGTACCTCGCCTCGGATCTCGTCTGCCGTCACCGGTTCCTCCTGCCGTTCGCTGTGCGGTGTGCGTCAGCTGTTAACAGGAGGCAGTCTCCGGTTTATTCCCTCGCCCCTGAATGAGGCGTCCGCTACACCTGCACGATCGGCTCCCGCGTGAACAGCGCGCCCAGTGCCGCCGCGTTCACGCGGCGGCCCGTCAGGCGCAGGGCCTCCCACACGGTGACCTGGTTCGCGGTGAGGACCGGCTTGCCGAGTTCGCGTTCCAGGGCCGGGATGTGGGCGGCCGTGTGCAGGGCCGTGTCGGGCAGGAGCACCGCATCGGCGTCCGCCGTGTCCGCCTCCTTGGCCAGCGCGAACACCTCGGCCTCGCCCCAGGTCCCGACCTCCGCCGCCGTGATGATCCCGGATCCGCGGAGCGCCGTGACCTCCGCGCCCGCGTCCGTCAGGAACCGGGCGAAGAGCGCGGCCACGTCGTCCGGGTACGTCGCCCCGACCGCCAGCCGCCGCGCGCCGAGCTCCCGGACCGCGTGCACGAAGGCGAAGGACGTCGAGGACGCCGGCATGCCCGCCGTGACGGCGAGGCTGCGCACCTGGTCGTGGGCGCCCTCCCAGCCGTAGACGAAGCTGCCGGACGTGCAGGCCCACACGACCGCCTCGGCGCCGGTCAGCCGCAGCGCCTCCACGCCCGCCGCGAGGCGCTCCGCCGAGCCCATCCGGAGCAGGGCGTCCACCCGGTGCGCGTCCTCGCCGATGTCGGTGTGCACCAGGTCGATCCGGATGTCGCTGCCGATCAGCTGCTCGATGCGCGGATAGTCGTCCTCGGCGGAGTGGCCCGGGTAGAGAAATCCGAGTGCGGTCATGTCAGCCTTTCTACTGCTGTTCCTGCTCGGGAACATCCGGCACGTCCGGAAGCACGGGTCCGCTCGGCGCCGCCTCGTCGAGCCGCGCCGCCGGGTCGATCAGCGCCTGATAAGGCCCCACCGCGCGAGTACCCACCCTGCGCAGAGCGGCCCACATCGTCACCTGGTTGGCCGAGAGAACCGGCATGCGCAGCTCCGCCTCCAGTTGGGGGATCACGTCGTAGGTGGGCAGGTTGGTGCAGCTGATGAACAGCGCGTCGACCGGGCGGCGGCGCACCGCCCTGCGCGCCATTTCGGCCACGTCGCGATAGGGCACCTTCCAGATGTGCCGCGTCAGCCCCATGAACGCGCACCCCGTGACCACGACGCCCGCCTCGGCCACGTAGTCCTCCAGGGCCCGCGTCACCGACACCGTGTACGGCGTCACCAGCGCCACCCGGCGCACCCCCAGCTCGGTCAGCGCCTCCAGCAGCGCCCCGGACGTGGTGACCGACGGCACCGCGCCCGCCCGGGTCATCGCCGCGCACATCGCCCGCTCGCCCGCGATGCCGCCGACGAAACTGCCGGAGGTGCAGGCGTAGGCGACGACCTCGGGACTGATCGCGGTCAGGGTGCGCACGCCGTCGCTCAGCGTCTCGTGTTCGCTGACCAGGCGGGCCAGATCCAGGCTGACCTCGACCGGGACGAACGGCGTCCGGGTCAGATGCAGCGAGACCTCGTCGGGGACCCAGCGCCACAGCTCGCGGTCCAGCGCGAAGTCGAACGGGGCGACCACTCCGACACCGCGCTGGGGGTGGGGGCCACCGAGGAAGGAGATGTCCATGGCACTCATGGCAGGCACCGTCCTCACTACGAGAAACAGGTGAGCAACGGACCGTGTGTACGCCCGTGTTGACGAAGGTAGGTTCGGGTGCGAGCGTGGTCAAACCTCGCATGTCAGACGGCCGTTTCCTTCAAGTAAAACTCTAAGAAACGGCGCCCGCATACCCCCGCAAGCACTGGCAAAGCGCCCCCTCACACCCCGGAGAAGCGACCTCGAATGACCTCACCCGCCTCCGCTTCCGGCCCGCCGCCCACGCTTCTCGTCCTGGACGCCGATCCCCTCCCCCGCCTCGGCCGCCTCACCGGCCGCGCCCGCGTCGAGCACGCGGACGAGTCGACCCTCGCCGAGCGGCTGCCGCGCGCCGACGTCCTGCTGGTCTGGGACTTCACCTCGCACGCCGTGCGCGCCGCCTGGCCCGGCGAGGGCCCGAGGCCACGCTGGGTGCACACGGCGAGCGCGGGCGTGGACCACCTGATGTGCCCGGAGCTCACCCTGTCCGACACGGTGGTCACCAACGCGCGCGGGATCTTCGACCAGCCGATCGCCGAGTACGTCGCCGCGCTGGTGCTGGCGATGGCGAAGGACCTGCCGCGGACCCTGGACTTCCAGCGCGCGCGGCAGTGGCGGCACCGCGAGGGGCAGCGCGTGGCCGGCACGCGCGCGTGCGTGGTCGGCTCCGGTCCCATCGGCCGGACGATCGCCCGCACGCTGAAGGCCCTCGACATCACCACCGCGCTGGTCGGCCGGGTCCCACGCACGGGCATTCACGGCCCGGACGATCTCGACCGGCTGCTGTCCCGCGCCGACTGGGTGATCGCGGCCGCGCCGCTCACCGAACAGACGCACGGCATGTTCGATCTGCGCCGCTTCGGCGTCATGCAGCCCTCGGCCCGGTTCATCAACATCGGACGTGGGCAACTGGTGGTGGAGGCGGCGCTGGCCGAGGCGCTCACCAAGCGCTGGATCGCGGGCGCCGCGCTCGATGTGTTCGAGCACGAACCCCTCACCCCGGTCAGCCCGCTGTGGGAACTGCCGGGGCTGATCGTCTCCCCGCACATGAGCGGGGACACCGTCGGCTGGCGGGATGAACTCGGCCGTCAGTTCGTGGAGTTGTACGAGAGGTGGGAGGCGGGCAGGCCGCTGCTGAACGTGGTCGACAAGCAGCGTGGGTACGTACCCGGACGCTGACGTCTACGGCTGGAGGGCGACGCATGACGGACCTGACCGAACTGACCGCCGTACAACTCCTCGACGGCTACCGCGCGGGGGAGTTCAGCCCCGTCGAGGCCACCCGTGCGGCCCTGGAGCGGGCCGAGCGGATCCAGCCGGAGGTCAACGCCTTCGTACGGCTCACCGCCGAGGAGGCCCTCGCGCAGGCCGGCGAGTCGGCCGAGCGCTGGCGGCGCGGCGAGCCGGCCGGACTGCTCGACGGCGTCCCGGTCACCGTGAAGGACATCCTGCTGATGCGCGGGGTGCCGACGCTGCGGGGCTCGAAGACCATCGCCGAGCAGGGGAGGTGGGACGAGGACGCCCCTTCCGTGGCCCGGCTGCGGGCGCACGGCGCCGTCTTCCTCGGCAAGACGACGACCCCCGAGTTCGGCTGGAAGGGCGTCACCGACTCACCGCTGTCCGGCGTCACCCGCAACCCCCTGGACCCGACCCGCACCGCGGGCGGCTCCAGCGGCGGCGCGGCGGCGGCCGTGGCGCTCGGCGCGGGACCGCTCGCGCTGGGCACGGACGGCGGCGGCAGTGTCCGTATCCCGGCGGCGTTCTGCGGCATCTTCGCCCTGAAACCGACCTACGGCCGGGTCCCCCTGTACCCCGCGAGCGCCTTCGGCACCCTCTCGCACGTCGGCCCCATGACCCGTGACGCGGCCGACGCGGCCCTGCTCCTGGACGTCATCGCCGCGCCCGACTCCCGCGACTGGTCGGCGCTCCCGCCGGCGCCGGGCTCCTTCGCCGAGGCCCTGTCGGGCGGGGTCCGCGGCCTGCGCGTCGCCTACTCCCCGTCCCTCGGCGGCCAGGTGGCGGTGCGCCCGGCCGTCGCGGCGGCGGTGCGGCGGGCGGTGGAGCGGATGGCGGCGCTGGGGGCGTACGTCGAGGAGACCGACCCCGACTTCACCGACCCGGTGGACGCCTTCCACACCCTGTGGTTCACCGGGGCGGCCCGGGTGACCCAGCGACTGGGGCCGCACCAGCGGGAGTTGCTCGACCCGGGTCTGAGGGAGATCTGCGCGGCCGGCGCCCGCCTGTCCGCGCTGGACTATCTGGCCGCCGTGGACGTCCGGATGGCACTGGGCCGGCGGATGGGCCGCTTCCACGACGCCTACGACCTCCTGCTCACCCCGACCCTCCCGATCACGGCTTTCGAGGCGGGCGCGGAGGTGCCGAAGGGCTCGGGGCACCGCCGATGGACCGGCTGGACGCCGTTCACCTACCCCTTCAACCTGACCCAGCAGCCGGCGGCGACCGTCCCGGTCGGCACGGACGGGGACGGCCTGCCGGTGGGCCTGCAGATCGTGGCCGCCCGGCATCGCGACGATCTGGTGCT
This sequence comes from Streptomyces sp. NBC_01092, assembly GCF_045039535.1. Taxonomy (NCBI): domain Bacteria; kingdom Bacillati; phylum Actinomycetota; class Actinomycetes; order Kitasatosporales; family Streptomycetaceae; genus Streptomyces; species Streptomyces sp. NBC_01092. The sequence continues at coordinate 4,144,229 of NZ_CP108659.1, forward strand.
GCGGGCGGCGCACGCGCTCTACGAGGCCGGGGTCACGACCTCCGGGGCCTGACGGGCGTACCGGTGTCGATCACCTCGACGGGGATGTCCCGCAGTTGTTCGACGTAGGCCAGGAGTTCCTCGTTCAGACGCGCTCTGGAGTCGTAGAGGTCGTCCTTCCAGCCCAGCGCCGCACGACCGCCCAGATCGTCCTCGACGAGCAGCGCCCGGCCGTCGGCGTCGGCGCGCCCTGCGTGGTGGTCGCGCAGCACCTCCGTCACCTGCACGAAGGCACCGAACTGGTTCGATCCGATCCAGAGTCCACCACCCAGAAGGTCGTCGGAAGCGGCCCTCGCCTCGTCCCGCATGGCGTCGGCCTGCGCGAGGAACCGCTCCGCGTCCAGGGCGCGACCGGCCTCCAGGTCGGTGAGAGCGCGCCGCAGGAAGTCGTGCCAAGCCCGGATCGCCGTGCGAGCCCGGGCCACCCGCTGCAACTGCACCTGAGTTGCCTCACGGTCGGCCCGCGCCCGCTCCTGCCGGGCGATCTGCCGCTGATGTGCCAGCGGCCCGAGGAACATGGCGAGGGCCGAGATCAGCGCCCCGACGACACCACCGAGCAGCCCGGCGATCGTGTTCGACATGGCCACAAGTCTGGCCGAGGAGAGCTGAGTTACGTCACTCGATCCGCCGGAACCTCAGGGACTCCCCCAACGCCCCCGACCGCCACAGGTCGTTGCACCCCTCGGCCATCTCCTCCAGCCCCTCCACCACCTGACCCCAGACGATGCCGGGCACCCAGCCCACGTCGCCGTTCAGGAGCAGGTTGTTGCGTTCGTAGAACAGGGCCAGGTCGACCACCGTGGTGCCGGGGCGGACCTCACGGTCGTAGCCGTAGGACTTGGTGCCCAGTTCCGTACCGGCGAAGGCGAAATAGCACAGATCGCCCGGAATGGGGGTGACCGTCGGGTTTTCCAGCGGCGGCTCCGTTTCCGCGAAGGGCGGGAAGAGGGCGTAGATCTCGTTTCGGGCGTATTTGGCGTGGTAGACGTCGCCGGTCAGGGGCAGGGCGTCCCAGACGGCCGCGCAGGTCAGCGGGGCGCGGTCGTCCAGGAGTTTGGCCTTGCAGTGGACCCCGCGCTTGACCAGTGACACCTCGATGAACCGTTCAGTCATGCATTCCAGAGTGCATACATCGCATGCTCTCGGGTAGCCGCGCCGCCATGGCTCCACCTAATGGGAACGACAGACTCACACAAGGGACCACGCGCCGGTCGCTGCTCGCGGGGGTGGCGGCGCTCGGTGCGCTGGGGGCGGCCGGCTGCTCGCGAGTGGCCACGGCATCGACCACGGAAGGCGGCGATCTGCTCGAACGGCTGAAGGCCGCGGGCGTCGTACGCCTCGGTATCGCGGGGGAGATCCCCTTCGGCTACATCGACAAGAACGGCGAGCTGACCGGCGAGGCGCCGGAGCTGGCCAAGGTCATCTTCAAGCGGCTGGGCGTCGACAATGTGCAACCCGTGCCGACCGAGTTCGGGTCGCTGATCCCCGGGCTGAAGTCACAGCAGTTCGACGTCGTCGCCGCCGGGATGTACGTCAATGCCGAGCGCTGCGAACAGGTCATCTTCTCCGACCCCGACTACCAGATGCTCGACTCCTTCATCGTGCGCAAGGGCAACCCCAAGGGACTGCACGACTACAAGGACATCGTCGAGAAGGGCGCCAAGTTCGCGACCGGGACCGGCTATGCCGAGATCCAGTACGCCGTCGAGGCGGGGTACAAGGAGAGCGACATCCTCATCGTGCCGGACCAGGTCGCGGGGCTGAACGCCGTCGAGGCGGGACGCGTGGACGCCTTCGCCGGTACGGCGCTGACCACCCGTGAGGTCGTCAAGAAGTCGGCCAAGGCGGAGTCCACCAAGGCCTTCGCGCCCCTCGTCGAGGGCGAACCGCACGTCGACGGCGGCGCGTTCGCGTTCCGGCCGACCGAGACAAAGCTGCGGGACGCCTTCAACATCGAGTTGCAGAAGCTCAAGAAGAGCGGGGAGCTGTTCCGCATCCTCAAGCCCTTCGGCTTCACGGAGGCGGAGATGACCGACCTCACCGCGAAGGAGCTGTGCGGCGGAGGGAAGAGCGGATGACCTCGGGACTCTGGGAACTCGTACTCAAAGGGATCTGGATCACCGTCCAGCTGCTGGTCCTGAGCGGACTGCTGGCCACGGTGGTCGCCTTCGGCGTCGGCATGGCCCGCACCCACCGGCTGTGGATAGTCCGCTTTCTCGCGGGCGTCTACACCGAGGTGTTCCGCGGGACCTCCGCCCTGATCATGATCTTCTGGGTGTTCTTCGTGCTGCCGGTCGCGTTCGGCTGGCAGCTGGTGCCCCTGTGGGCGGGCACGCTCGCGCTCGGACTGACCTACGGGGCATACGGCGCCGAGATCGTCCGCGGCGCCCTCAACTCCGTCGACCCGGCGCAGCGCGAGGGCGGCATCGCCCTCAGCTTCACGCCGTGGCAGCGGATGCGGCTGATCCTGCTGCCGCAGGCGGTGCCGGAGATGATCCCGTCCTTCACCAACCTGCTGGTGGAACTGCTGAAGGGCACCGCGCTGGTGTCGGTGATGGGCATGGGCGACCTGGCCTTCAGCGCCAACCTGGTGCGGCTCGCGCTCCAGGAGAGCGCGGAGATCTACACGTACGTCCTGCTGATCTACTTCGTCATCGCCTTCCTGCTCACGCGGGGGATGCGCGGACTGGAACGCAAACTCAAGGCAGGGCTGGGCAAGTCGGTCGGGCGCACGCCCGAGCAGGAGCTGCGCCGGCCTGAGACGACCGGCGTGGGCGCGGCAGGTGCCATGGGCGCGGGAGGTGCCTCGTCATGACCTGGGACTGGAGCGCTGTCGCCGACTTCATGCCGCGATTCTGGGACGGACTGCTGGTCACCCTGCAGATCCTGGCCCTCGGCTCGCTGATCTCGTTCGCGCTGGGCCTGGTGTGGGCGCTGCTGATGCGCACGCCGAGCCGCTGGGTGCGCTGGCCGGTGGGGGCGGTGACGGAGTTCATCCGCAACACCCCGCTGCTGGTGCAGCTGTTCTTCCTCTTCTACGTGCTGCCCGAGTGGGGCGTCACCGCCTCGGCGCTGACCACCGGCGTCTTCGCGATCGGGCTGCACTACTCGACGTACACGATGCAGGTCTACCGGGCCGGCATCGAGGCGGTGCCCGCCGGCCAGTGGGAGGCCGCGACGGCGCTGAACCTGCCGATGACCAAGACGTGGCAGGTGGTGATCCTGCCGCAGGCGATCCGCCGGGTCGTGCCGGCCCTCGGCAACTACGTCATCGCGATGCTCAAGGACACCCCGATCCTGATGACCATCACGGTCATGGAGATGCTCGGCGAGGCGCGGCTGTTCGCGCAGGAGAACTTCCAGTTCACCGAGCCCCTGACGGTCATCGGAGTGGCCTTCATCGTCATCGCCTATCCGGCCTCCCTTCTCGTACGAGCCCTGGAGCGACGCCTTGTCCGCTGACACCCCTCTCATGAAAGAACCCGACGCGAGCGCCAACCCGCCGGTGGACGGCGGCGAACTGATCCGCTTCGACCACGTCACGAAGCGGTTCGGCTCGAACACGGTCCTCGACGGGCTCGACTTCTCCGTCGACTCCGGCAAGCACGTCACCCTGATCGGCCCGTCCGGCTCCGGCAAGACGACGATCCTGCGGATGCTGATGACCCTGACCAAGCCCGACGAGGGCACGATCACGGTCGCCGGTGAGCAGCTCTTCCCAGCCCCCGAGAAGCAGATCCGCGAGGTCCGCAAGAAGATCGGGATGGTGTTCCAGCAGTTCAACCTGTTCCCGAACATGACCGTGCTGCGCAACATCACCGAGGCCCCGGTCACCGTCCTCGGCATGGCCAAGGACGAGGCGGAGGCACGGGCCCGTGAGCTCCTCGACATGGTGGGCCTCGCCGACAAGTGCGACGCCCACCCGACCCAGCTGTCCGGCGGCCAGCAGCAGCGGGTGGCGATCGCGCGGGCGCTGGCCATGCGGCCGCAGGTGCTGCTGCTCGACGAGGTGACCTCGGCTCTGGACCCGGAGCTGGTCGCGGGCGTCCTGGACCTGCTGCGGGACATCGCCCGCACCACCGACATCACGATGCTCTGTGTGACCCACGAGATGAATTTCGCCCGGGACATCTCGGACCAGGTCCTGATGTTCGACTCCGGCCGGGTCATCGAGTCCGGCTCCCCGGAGAAGATCTTCAACGACCCCGAGAACGACCGCACCCGGGAGTTTCTCAGCGCTGTGCTGTGACGACTCGTTCGGCTCATGACTTTGGCATATGCCAGGGTGCTAGCACCGCAGTTGAGGACGTCGCAATCTCGTCAACAACCGCTCACTACAAGCCTCTTGCCCGCTATCGTGAAGGAGACTGACAGACAGACTCGAACCCCGCCCGATGAGAAGCGACGTGCGACCGCAGGGGGAACCGTGGCGCTGCAGCACGAGTCGACGACGCCGTACCACTCGGTCCAGGACGCCCTGCGCGTCCTGGAGACCGTGGCACGGCACAGCACCGGAGTCACCGACACCGAGCTCGCCCGGCACACAGGCATCGGCCCGGAGCGCCTGACCGGCCTCCTGCGGATGCTGCGCCGCGAGGGCTACGTCGAGCAGGTTGCCGACGGGGCGTACGTCACGGGCGACGCCCTGGCCCGCCTCGGTTCCGCCCAGGGCCGTGAGCAGGCCCTGCGGGACACCCTCCAGCAGACCCTGGACCGGCTGCGGGACTCGGTCGGCGCCGCCGTCTACATCAGCCGGTACCTCGACGGCGAGGTCAAGATCGACCAGTTCGCGGCCGGTCCTGCCACTCCCGTGGTCAACGAGTGGGTCGACTTCCGCTTCTCCGCCCACGCCACCGCCATAGGCAAGAGCCTGCTGGGCCAGCTCGACCACAACGGCCGGCGCGACCACCTCTCCCGGCACAAGATGGCCCGGCTCACCTCGCGCACGATCACCAACGACAAGGTGCTGCTCTCCCGCCTGGAGTCCCAGCCGCCGACGGTCCCGCACCTCGACCTCCAGGAGTACGCGGTGGGCACGGTGTGCGCGGCCGTCCCGATCACGGCCGGCTCCTCGGTGGGCTGCCTGGCCCTGTCGCTCCCGCTGGAGCACGCGCACCGGCTGCGCCAGGCGGCGGACACCCTGAACCGCGGCGCGACGCCGGTGCTGCTGTCGCTCGCGATCCAGTCCTGACCGGCCGAGCCCGGCGGTGGTCCGAAGCACCCCCGCGGACCAGGTAGTATTTTCTCGTCGCCAGCCGCGAAGAGCACGAAATACGCGGCCGGCGCGAGTCATGCGCCGCTAGCTCAGTTGGTTAGAGCAGCTGACTCTTAATCAGCGGGTCCGGGGTTCGAGTCCCTGGCGGCGCACCTCAGAAGGGCCTCTCGTGGGAGCGAGGGGCCCTTCGACGTATCCCAAGGCAAGGCCTCCCCCCTTCGAGAAGAGCGGCGAAGGGACGGCTGGGGGTCCGGGGGTTATCCCCCGGAGAATGCAGCATCAGCGGGTCCGGGGTTCGAGTCCCTGGCGGCGCACCTCAGAAGGGCCTCTCGTGGGAGCGGGGGGCCCTTCGACGTATGCCCAAGACCTCCGCAGGTTGAGAAGGGCCTCTCGTGGGAGCCGGAGGCTCTTCGACGTATGCCGCGACCTCCGCCTCCGTCAGGCTTCGATACGTCCGCTCCCCCGCCGGCCGCCACCACACCGGGTCGGTGCACCGCAGCCCCTCCCGTCTGAGCCCCGCCCGATGGATCTTGTTCGTGGCGGTCACCGGCATCCGCTGCACCACCCGCACGAACCGGGGCGCCATCTTCGTCCCCAGATCCGGTTGGGCGAGCAGGAACCCGGTGAAGGCCACCGGGTCGAACTTCCCCGCGATCGTCGCCATGACCTGGTCCCCGGTCACCGGATCCGGCACCGCGTACACGGCCACGGCGTCCGCGCCCTCGTACCGGGCGAGGATGTTCTCGATCATCGCGGCGGACAGGTTCTCGCCGTCGACCCGGAGCCGGTCGTCGGCGCGTCCCGCGAAGTACAGATAGCCGTCGGCGTCCCGGCAGAACAGGTCCCCCGTCCAGTACCAGCCCTCCCGCCGCCGCTCGGCCTCCGCCCCGGGATTGCGCCAGTACCCCTCGAAGGGGTTCGGCCCCCGGTTGACCAGCTCCCCGATCGCGGTGTCCCCGTTGACCAGCCGTCCGCCCGCGTCGAAGACGGCCGGCGGGCATTGCGCGCAGGTCTCCGGGTCGAGTACGACGAGCCCGGGCCCCGCCCGTCCCACGGCCCCCGGCGGCGTCCCCGGCGACCACTGCACGGCGGCCCCGCCCTCGGACGAGCCGTACCCCTCCACCAGCCGCACCCCGAACCGGCGCTCGAACGCGGCCGCGTCCACGGCGCCCGCCTCGGTGCCGAAGCCGAGCCGCAGCGCGTGGTCCCGGTCGTCGGGATGCGGTTCGGTGGCGAGGAGGTACTGGATCGCCCGGCCCACGTAGGTGAAGTACGTCGCCCCATACCGCCGTACGTCCGCGAGGAACCCCGACGCCGAGAACCGTCGCCGCAGCGCCACGCCCGCGCCGGCCGCGAGGGCGGGTGCCCAGTCGGCGATCACCGCGTTGCCGTGGAACATCGGCATGCAGATGTAGTGCACGTCGTCGGGGCGGACCCCGAATTGGTCGGCCAGCGAGCGCCCGGCGGCGGCCAGCCGGCCCTGGGTGCAGATCGCGGCCTTGGGGGCGCCGGTCGAGCCGGAGGTGAAGTAGAGGAGAAGCCGGTCGTGCGGGGTGGCGTGGGAGGGGTCGGGGCGGGCGTCGGCGTAGGGCGCGAGCAGGGCGTCGTATTCCGGCGTCCCGGTCAACAGCAGCCGTACGCCGGGCAGCTCCAGGCCGTCCAGCAGCGGCAGTTGGGCTCGCTCGGTGATCAGGACCCGGCACTCGGTGTGCAGGATGTCGCGGGCGAGTTCGGGGCCCCGGCGGGTGGGGTTGATCCCGGCGACGGCGGCTCCGGCGAGGGCGGCCGCGCCGAGCCACAGCGGGTACTCGGGGGTGTTGTCGAGTAGCACGCCGATGTGCGGCTCGGCGCCCGGTGGCAGGAGGTCGGCGAGCAGCGCGGCGCGGGCTGCCGACCCGGCGGCCACCTCGTGATGGGTGAGCGCCTCCCCGTCGAACCACAGGCCCGGCCGGTGGTCACCCCACCGGGCCGCCACGAGCTCCGCGACCGTGCGTCCCGTAGTGGACTCCATGAGGGCGCACAGTAATTGACGCACCGTCAGATGTGGAGGGTCAGAAGCCGTTCATCGCGTCCATGCCCGAGGACATCTCCGTGTAGGTGACCATGAAGCCGGCGCAGAACAGCACGACCACCCCGAGGAACACGAGGATGCCGACGGTGGCCGCCGCCTGCCTGCCATGGCTCGGGCGGTGGGCCGTGGCCACCACCTGGGGGCCGTCGGCGTAGTACACGGTCACGACGTCACCCTCGACCGTCGTGCCGGGGCCGCCCTCCTCCTCGAAGCGGATGGGCCGGCCGTCATGGGTGGTGAACTCATAGACGTGGTGCAGCGTCGTGTGCACCCGGGAGTCACCGCTGCCGCCATGGGTCGTCGTGTACATCCGCAGACAGCGCCCCTGCGCGGTCAGCCCGCTGTTCCAGGCGCTGCGCATCTGCAGCGAGCGGCGCACCACCCTGTACGCCATGAACAGAGCCACAGCCATGATCAGGCCGGGTGCGGCATAGAAGAGCACGTCCATCGTTCAACCCCCGAGGTCGATCCGCCGACCCCGTGCGGCCGGCGTGGGAGGAACCTACCCACGCCGGCCTGGGTGCTGACTCAAGAGAACCTCAGAACGTGACGTCCGAGCACGCGTAGAACGCGTTGCTCGTGTCGGCGATCGTCCACACCGCGAGGATCACGTGGTGTCCACTCAGCCCGGACGGCAGGGTGCCGCTGTGGGAGAGCGTGGACGGCGGCCGCTGCCCGTTGTACGGGATCGTCAGGAACGGAGTGAGGTTGAGGTCGGAGCGGGCCAGGTTGTGGTTCTGGTTCCAGCCCGGCTTGGTGACGTAGTACTTGAAGTCGGTCGTGGCGTGCATCGCGGTGAACTGCCACCGGAAGGTGTAGCTCTGACCGCCCGACACCCTGGTGGTGGGCCAGGCACCGCCGGACGGCGTGTTCGGCGCGCTGAGCTGGGAGAACTGACCCAGTCCCGCGTTGCAGATGGATCCGTCGGCCGGGCCGGAGCCCGGGAAGCCCTTCGGGCCCTCGACGCTCTGCGGCTCCCACTGGATGGAGCCGCAGTTGGTCACGGTGCCGTTCTGGCAGAGCTTCTGCCGGCTGATGGGGAGGTCGGTGTAGCCGTGGCTGCTCGCGCCTCCGGCGGAGAGCACGAGGGCCCCGGCGGTGCTGAGTCCGAGTGCGGCGGCGTACCACTTGGCCTTTCTGCGCATGCTGCTGCTCCTGGGAACGTGGGGGAAGTTCGGCGAGCTTGCAGGTCTAGACCAAGTCCCAGATTATTGCTGACTGTTGAACATGTCCATACCAATCGAGGGACATGTTCGAGGGGCCGTCAGGGGGCGTTCAGATCGCCGTCTCGCCCCGCCCCGCGCAGAACGCCACCGTCAAGTCCTTGACCAGCGCCTTGCGTTCGTAGTCGTCCAGCTCGACCAGGCCCCGCATGGTCAGCCGGGTCACCGTGTCCTCCACCGAGTCGACGACCGAACCCACCATGGTGGCCCGGTCCCGTGCGTCCAGCGCGGCGATACGGCGGCGGTGCATCGCGGCAGCGACCTCGGGCGCGTACTCCATCCGCACCGGCCGCACCGAGAACACCTCCAGGCCGACCCCCGCCGCGTCCCGCGCCACCAGCCGGGTCAGCGCCTCCCCGGCCGCCTCGACGGAACCCCGCGGGCCGCCCGGCATCTCCACCGGCACCCGGGCCAGCGCCGCCTCGACGCACTCGCGCAGGTACGACTCGTGGTCCTCCACCCCGAGCAGCGCCCGCGCGGTGTCCTTCACCCGCCACACCACCAGGACGACCGCCCGCAGCGCGACCCCGTTGCCGTCGGCCGCCGGCATCGGCTCGCTGCGCCAGTGCCGCAGCCGTACGTCGACCCGGCGGCGCAGCAGCAGCGGGTTGACCCACATCAGACCGGTGCGCCGGACCGTCCCCCGGTAGCGGCCGAACAGCCCCAGCACCCAGGCCCGCCCGGTCCGCCCGCGGGCCAGCCCGCCGAAGCCGAGCAGCCCGAGGCCCCCGGCTCCCGCGTATGCCGCCCACTGCGCCGGGCCGAGTCCGGCCCCCGCCGACACCGGCAACCCCAGCGCCGCCACCGCCGGCTGCGGCAGCACCCCGGCCCACCACGAGGCGGCCAGGCACCCGGCCGCCCCGCAGGCACCGGCGAGCACACCCGCCGCCCCGGGCAGCACCCGCGCGGGCCGCTCCACCAGATCGGGGTCGACCTCCGGTTCGGGACGCGGCTTCGGCTGGACCGGGCGGCGCAGGCGCGGCTGCTCCCCCGTGCCCTGCCGGCGTGCCACGACCGTCGGTCTGAGCGGCACCGACACCGGGCCCGCCTCGTCGCGGAACAGCAGATGGACGGGGATCTCGGTGGTCGCCTCGTTCTGGATCAGCCGCCCGGGCCGCACCGGCACCTCGGCCGGCCCCCCGAGCCCCTCGGGCTCGGGCGTGTGAGAAGTGGTCGTGGTCATGGGTGCCTCCAGCCTCCGCGCCAGATGCGTCACAACTGTGGTCGCCGGGATGTCGGGATGTCGGGATGTCGGGATGTCGGGTTACGAGAACAGCCGCCGCCAGGTCTCCGGCCCCGGATAGCCGTCGGCCGCGCCGCCCCGCCAGCCCTGGGAGCGCTGGAACGCCTCGACGGCACGTCGGTCCGCCTCGCTCCAGCGCGAACCCGGCCCGGTCTTGTAGTGCTTGCCGAATCCCCTCTTCACCAGCTGCTGGCCGAGCTGGGTGATGAACTCGTTGTCGGCGCCCTGCCGGAACAGCGCCCTCCCCGGATAGCCGGGCACCCCGTGCGACGACGGCTGCTCGGGTGGGCGGGCGCCGGTCGCCCCGGCCGGGATGTCCTTGCCCTTGCCCGCCGCCAGCAGCGCCCACGTCGACGGCCCCGGCAGCCCGTCCGCGTCCTGGCCCCGCCAGCCCTGCGCGAGCTGGAAGGCCTGGGTGGCCCTGCGGTCCGCGTCCGACCAGCGCGGGCCCGGGCCGGCGGTGTAGTACCGGCCGGCGCCGCGCTCGACGAGCAGCCGGCCCAGCTGGGTGACGTGCTTGTTGTTGGCCCCGGGGCCGAAGTGCGCCGGTCCCGGGTACGGCGTGGGGCGCGTCGGCCCCTCCGGCTTGGCGGTGTCCGGCTTCCCGCCGCCCGGCCGCTCACCCTCGGGCTGCTCGGCGTCCGGTTTCTTGCCCGACGAGCCGCCGCTCGTGAGTCCCTTGTAGCGGTAGGCGACGTAGCGGTCGGAGTGGTTCCAGTAGGCGTACGGGGTGGCCTGCCGCCGGGCGTGCGGGGGAGCCTCCTCGTAGGCGGTGTAGTAGGTCTGCGTGTAGTCCGTCCAGCCGCCGAAAATGACTACGTGCGAGCCTTTCTGGGGGTCGGCGGGATTATGGAAGAGCAGAATGTCGCCGGGTTGCAGTTCCTCCCGGGAGATTCGCACGCCGTACTGGTCGAGGCTGCCGGTCCATTCGTTTCCGGGCAGGCTCCAGGCCATCGAGACGAAGCCCGAGCAGTCCTGCCGGTATCCGTCCGACCAGTACCGGGACATGCTGTACGGCACCTTCGCCGCGACCCAATTCTTGGCCCGCCTGATGATCTCCGCGCGGGTGGTCGCGGGCGCCTTGACGGCGCCGGCGGGCTTGGCCGGCCTGCCGCCCGGTCCGTGCAGCGGTGCCTTGCCGCCCTGGGGCGTGCTGGGCTCGTCACCTGCGGGAACGGCCGGTCGGTCGAGGGTGTGGGGGGCGGCGAGAGCCGGGGCCGTGTGGCCGACGGCGACGGTGGTGGAGGCGGCTGCGGCGAGGATCAGCGCCCGGGTGGCGGCCGGGTGGCGGCCGGCCGTGGAATGCGGCAGGACGCGCTGCCAGTGGGCGCATCCGGGGCAGTCGCAGTCACTCGCCGGATCGAATTCCTCGAATACCGGAGACCGAGCCTCCATGCGATTCCCCTCACACTCCTGTTGGAAATGTCCGCGGCTGTACACACCGTCAGTTTCACAACTGTCTTCCGGACTCGCATGTTGACGGTCCGAATGGTTTACAAGGGCCCGCGCTCCCCCCGCGCCGCCCGGCCGCGCGGTCCGGGGCACCCCCAGAGGTCATGTAGAGTTAACGCCGTCAGCACGCGCCGCTAGCTCAGTTGGTTAGAGCAGCTGACTCTTAATCAGCGGGTCCGGGGTTCGAGTCCCTGGCGGCGCACAGACAGTGAAAGCCCCTCGCAGCTGCGGGGGGCTTTTCGCATTCGGGGTCAGTCCACCGCGGCCTCCCGCGCATCCCGGGTCCTGCAGGCGCGGCTGGGGGTCCGGGGGTTATCCCCCGGAGAATGCAGCATCAGCGGGTCCGGGGTTCGAGTCCCTGGCGGCGCACAGACAGTGAAAGCCCCTCGCAACCGCGGGGGGCTTTTCGCATTCGAGGTCAGTCCCCGGCGGCCTCCCGGGTCCTCCCCGGGGCCTGCAGGTGCGGCTGGGGGTCCGGGGGTTACCCCCCGGGGAATGCAGCATCAGCGGGTCCGGGGTTCGAGTCCCTGGCGGCGCACAGACAGTGAAAGCCCCTCGCAGCTGCGGGGGGCTTTTCGCATTCGAGGTCAGTCCCCGGCGGCCTCCCGGGTCCTCCCCGGGTCCTGCAGGCGCGGCTGGGGGTCCGGGGGTTACCCCCGGAGAATGCAGCATCAGCGGGTCCGGGGTTCGAGTCCCTGGCGGCGCACAGACAGTGAAGGCCCCTCGCAACCGCGGGGGGCTTTTCGCATCTGACGTGAGTGCCTGCAGTCCGGAAGCGCCTCGTGCAAGCGAGGGGCTTCTGGCGTGTTTGGCCGGATACCCTCTGGCCATGGCAGCTCGTGACCTGCAAGAGCGGATCAAGAAGCTCATCATCGACCGCCGGCTGGCCTCCGGGGCCCCGCTGCCGACGGAGCCCGAGCTGATGGCGCACCTGGGTGCCAGCCGCAACTCCGTGCGCGAGGCGCTCAAGGGGTTGCAGGCGATGGGCATCGTGGAGATCCGGCACGGCTTCGGGACGTACGTCGGCACGATGTCGCTGGCCCCGATGATCGAGGGCCTCGCCTTCCGCACGGTCGCCGGGCATCACCGGGGCGAGGACACCCTGCTCCAGCTCGTGCAGCTGCGGGAGGCCGTGGAGGCGGGGCTGGTGGCGCGGCTCGCCGGGCGCCTCCCGGACACCGACCTCATTGAACTGGACGCGCTCGTGGACCGTATGGAAGAGCAGGCGGCGCGAGGCGGCGACAGAATCGCCGAGACCGATCGGGCGTTTCACGCCACCCTCTACCGAGGGCTGGACAACGCGCTGCTCGGCGAGGTCATGGAGGCGTTCTGGGACGCCTTCCACCGGGTCCACACCGACCTCGGGGGTGCTCCACAGGATCCCCTGGTCACCTCCCGGCAGCACCGGGAGATCGTGGACGCGGTGCGGTCGGGTGACGCGATACGGGCGGAGGAGGCCATAAGGGAGCACTTCGGCAACATCCGCGCCCGCGTGTCCACAACGGGTACACAACACCCCCACAGGTGCCACAATGAGCGCGTATGACCGGTAAACACCTCGTTTCGCATCTTGCGATCATGTGGAACGCCGTAGAACCCTGGGGTTGGGTTTACCAAGATGCTGCGGATACGCGGCAGTTGGGGGGCAAGGAGCCGGTTGCCGGTTTTTGCGGGGAGTAGGGGGCCCCGTTCATGACCTCATGCCGAGGGGGGCATGATGCAACCGGAAGGTCGCGTTTCCATGTCTAAGGTGTGGAAGATGTGGTGACTGCGGCCCACCACTGATACGCCTGTGGAGGTCGAGGGGGATCGACACAGTCGTTAAGGAACCGACAGACACGCGGTGACCTGCGTGTGGGGGGATGACTCATGACGTCGACGCCGACGGGCGCCCGGCAGAACTTCGACCCGTCTCAGACAACACAGCTACGGGTGCCATCGCAAACCCGGACCGGCGCGTTCCGCCGGATCAAGAAGACGCTGCCGAAGTACGACTACGAGCACTACAGCCGGCTGGCCGGTCCCCTCACCCAGCCCGACCCGAACAAGCCGTACCGGGTCGAGTACCGCTCGCTGATCTCGCAGGAGCCGCACCGGATCAGGGTCGCCCTGATGCTGGCCGCGGCCCCGGTGCTCTCGCTGGTCCTGCTGTTCTGGCTGCTGCAGCCCGAGCACTGGACCGAACGGGACTATCCCGCCTACGACTTCCTGCCGGCGCTCGACATAGTCATGCTCGTCTCGATCGGTCTGATCGAGTTCTTCCGCTGCATGAACGTGGTGTCGAACGCGCACGCCACGCTGGTCGCCCGCGACCCGATCCCGGTGGTGCCGGAGACCGGCACGAGAGTGGCCTTCCTCACCTCCTTCGTGCCCGGCAAGGAGCCGCTGGGGATGGTGACGAAGACCCTGGAGGCGGCCGTCAAGCTGCGCCACCGGGGCCTGCTGCACATCTGGCTGCTCGACGAGGGCGACGACCCTGAGGTGAAGGAGGTGTGCGCGCGGCTCGGCGTGCACCACTTCTCCCGCAAGGGCGTCGCCAAGTGGAACCAGGCCAAGGGCCCGCACCGCGCCAAGACCAAGCACGGCAACTACAACGCCTGGCTGGACGCGCACGGCGACGACTACGACTTCTTCGCCTCGGTCGACACCGACCACGTGCCGCTGCCCAACTACCTGGAGCGGATGCTCGGCTTCTTCCGCGACCCGAACGTCGGCTTCGTCATCGGCCCGCAGGTGTACGGCAACTACGACAACTTCGTCACCAAGGCCGCCGAGTCGCAGCAGTTCCTCTTCCACGCCCTCATCCAGCGCGCCGGCAACAAGTACGGCTCCCCGATGTTCGTGGGTACCTCGAACGCCGTCCGCATCAAGGCGCTCCAGCAGATCGGCGGTCTGTACGACTCGATCACCGAGGACATGGCGACCGGCTTCGAGATCCACCGCCACAAGAACCCGGCGACGGGCAAGAAGTGGCGGTCCGTGTATACGCCGGATGTGCTCGCCGTGGGCGAGGGGCCGAGTGCCTGGACCGACTTCTTCACCCAGCAGATGCGCTGGTCGCGAGGGACGTACGAGACGATCCTCAAGCAGTACTGGAAGGGCTGGTACTCGCTGCCGCCGAGCAAGCTCTTCAACTACACGATGATGATCATCTTCTACCCGATGTCGGCGCTCAACTGGATCCTGGCGGCGCTGAGCTGTGCGCTGTTCCTGGGCCTCGGCGCCTCGGGTGTGAACATCGACCCGACGATCTGGCTGATGCTGTACGGCAACGCCTCCGCGCTCCAGATCGGCCTGTACGTCTGGAACCGCCGCCACAACGTCTCGCCGCACGAGCCCGAGGGCTCCGGCGGTGTGGCGGGCATGGTGATGTCCGCGCTGTCGGCGCCGCTGTACGCCAAGGCGCTGTTCGACGCGGTGCTGCGCAAGAAGAGCAAGTTCGTCGTGACTCCCAAGGGCGATTCCGCGAGCCCCGACCGGTGGTTCGGAACCTTCCGCTACCACTGGTACTTCATCGGGATCTTCGGCGCTTCGATCACCGCCGGTTTCGTCTACGGGCACTCGCACCCCGCGATGATCATCTGGGCGACGTTTGCCATGCTGATCACGGCGACGCCGATCTTCGCCTGGCGCTACATGCTGCGTCAGGACCGGAAGAAGCCCGCCGCGACCGTGCCGACCCAGACCGGGCCGCAGGACGCGGTGGCCACGGGCGCAGGCGCGGCTGCGTACCAGCCGCAGCCGATGCCCGCGCACGCCACGCCACCGCACGGCCAGCACGGCCAGCACGGCCAGCACGGCCAGCACGGCCAGCACAAGCCGAGCTGGGCCGCGTCCGGCAGTGGCGGTAACGACCAGACGATGCAGATCGCCCTGGGTGGACTTGGGGGACGTAAGGAATGAACGACCGTGCAGGCCGCCGCCGCGCCCGTCGACTCGCGATAGGCACGGCGGTGGTGCTAGCGCTGGCCGGAATGAACGGGCCGTGGCTCTATCGCGTCGGCACCGAGAAATACCACCAGTACCAGATCAACAGACCCGAGTACAAAGCCGAGAACGGCAAGTGGGAGGTCGTCGACTTCCCCGAGGAGTACCGCCTCAACACGATCCACGCGGCGCTCCTGCACACCGGCAAGGTGCTGTTGATCGCGGGTTCGGGCAACAACCAGGACAACTTCGACGCGAAGAAGTACGACACGCGTATCTGGGACCCGGTCAAGGGCACGATCAAGAAGGTGCCGACGCCGAACGACCTGTTCTGCACGGGCCACACCCAGCTGTCCAACGGCAACCTGCTGATCGCGGGCGGCACGAAGCGCTACGAGAAGCTCAAGGGTGACGTCACCAAGGCCGGCGGCCTGATGATCGTCCACAACGAGAACCCGGACGAGCCGATCACGCTGCCCGCGGGCACCAAGTTCACCGGCAAGGAGAACGGCAAGACGTTCGTCTCCAAGGACCCGGTGCTGGTGCCGCGTGCGAAGAAGGTCTTCGACAAGGCGACCGGCGAGTTCCTGCGCAACGACCCCGGCCTCGGCCGGATCTATGTCGAGGCGCAGAAGAAGGGCAGACAGTTCGAGACCGGCACCCAGGACAACTACCGGATCCAGGGCCTGTCCGGCGCCGACGCGCGCAACACGTACGGCATCGCGCAGAAGCTCGCCCTGGACAAGAAGGACTTCCAGGGCATCCGGGATGCCTATGAGTTCGACCCGGTCGCCGAGAAGTACATCAAGGTCGACCCGATGCACGAGGCCCGCTGGTACCCGACGCTCACCACACTCGGCAACGGCAAGATCCTCAGCGTCTCCGGCCTCGACGACATCGGCCAGTTGGTGCCGGGCAAGAACGAGGTGTACGACCCGAAGACCAAGAAGTGGACGTACCTGTCGAAGTTGCGGCAGTTCCCGACGTACCCGGCGCTGTTCCCGCTGGAGAACGGGAAGATCTTCTACTCGGGTTCGAACGCGGGCTACGGTCCCGACAACGTGGGCCGCGATCCCGGCATCTGGGACGTCGACACCAACAAGTTCAGCAAGCTGCCCGGCATGAGCGATCCCAAGCTGATGGAGACCTCGGGCACGGTGCTGCTGCCGCCGGCGCAGGACGAGAAGTACATGGTGATCGGCGGCGGTGGCGTCGGTGAGTCCAAGGAGTCCAGCGAGAAGACCCGGATCATCGATCTGAACGACGACAGCCCGGAGTTCGAGGACGGGCCGTCGCTGGAGAAGGGCACGCGGTATCCGCAGGCCTCCGTGCTGCCGGACGACAGTGTGCTGGTGTCCGGTGGTTCCGAGGACTACCGGGGCCGCGGTGACTCCAACATCCTTCAGGCGCACCTCTATCGGCCCGGCGCGAAGGCTCTCGACCGGGTCGCCGACCCGCTCGTGGGCCGGAACTACCACTCGGGGTCGATCCTGCTGCCCGACGGGCGCGTGATGTTCTTCGGCTCCGACTCGCTGTACGCCGACAAGGCCAACACCAAGCCGGGGAAGTTCGAGCAGCGGGTCGAGATCTATACGCCGCCCTATCTGTACCGGGACGCTCAGCCGTCGCTGTCGGGTGGGCCGCAGACCATCAAGCGGGGCGGGACGGGCACGTTCACCTCGCAGCACGCCTCGTCGATCGAGAACGTGCGGCTGATGCGGCCGAGTGCGTCGACGCATGTCACGGACGTGGACCAGCGGTCGGTGAAGCTGGACTTCAAGAAGTCCGGTGACAAGATCACGGTGGATGTGCCGACGAACCGGAATCTGGTTCCGTCGGGGTGGTACATGCTGTTCGTGATGGACGACCAAGGGACGCCCAGCAAGGCGCAGTGGGTCAAGGTCCCGTAGCGGATACGCAAATAGGGGCGCCCTCCGGGATGGAGGGCGCCCCCGTTCACGTAAGAGCTATTTGCTGCCCTTCGCCAGAGTCAGGGCGTAATCCGCCCACCACTCGCCCGCCTTCGGGCCGCCCTTGCACTCGCCGTCGGACTCGCCGGGGCGTTTGACCCAGACGTACGCGTCCACCAGCGGGTCCGACGTCTTGGTGGTCGGGGTTTCGCCGAGCGCCCGGCCGGGCGGGTTGCACCAGCGTTCGTTCGGGTCGCCCTGGGTGTACGGGCCGTTGCCGTTGCGGCTGGTGTCGATGACGAACGGCTTGTTGCCCACCTTGGTGGAGAGCTGCTTGCCGTACGCGATCGAGTCCTTGGTCGTGTAGAAGTTGGAGACGTTGACGGAGAAGCCGTCGGCCTGGTCGATGCCCGCCCACTTCAGGGGCTCGAAGATCTGGTCGGGATGACCCCAGCCGGCGTTGCCCGCGTCCACGTAGACCTTGGTGTTCTTCAGGGACTTGAGCTTGCCGATGGCACCCTTGAGGAGGTCGTAGCGCTCCTCGTGGAACTCGTCCGGGGTGCAGCCGTCCACCAGGTGCAGCAGCGCGTCCGGCTCCAGGATCACCGTCGTGTCCCGGTCCTCGATGCCCTTGGCCACGCCGTCGATCCAGGACCGGTAGGCGTTGCCGTCCGCGGCGCCGCCCTGGGAGTACTGGCCGCAGTCGCGGTGCGGGATGTTGTAGAGGACCAGCAGCGCCGTACGGCCTGCCTTGTCGGCGGCCTCGGTGTAGCCGCGGGCCTCCTGCTCCGGGTTCTCCGGGCCGATCCACTCGCCCGTCGGCTGCTGCGCGATCTTGCGGATCTGCTCGGCGTCCTCCTTCTTGCCGTCCTTCACGTAGTCGGCCACCTGCTCTGCCGCGTTCCCGTCCGGGTTCACCCAGAACGGGTCGGTGTCCTTGGGCTGTTGGCTGATCCCGGCGCCGGCGTTGTCGTCCGGCTGGTCCGCGTCCCCGGAAGAACAGCCCGCGATCAGCAGTGCCGCCCCCAGCACCATCGCGGACGTCCGCGCGCGAGCGCCCCTCCAGGCCCCCCTGTTCAGGTACATCCAGCTCCCCCTCGGGTGCTCCGTTCCAAGGCTCAATCCTGACATACGTGTCGCGAGGCACACGAGGACGCCGATCCTTGTCGGGGAGCTGTTACAGCCACTATGACGACTGCGACGGCGACAGGGGAACAGGGGAAGGGAAGTGTGCGGTCATGCACCAGTCCACCCGGGAGATCCGGCTGGCACAGGCGTTGGTGGAGTCGGCGGACACGCTCGTCGAGGGGTTCGAGAGCGCGCACCACTTATCGCGGGTCGCCGACCACTGTGTGCGGTTGCTGGCAGCGCAGGCGGCCGGCTTCATGCTGTTCGAGGAGGGCGGCACGGTGGCGCTGGCGGCGGGCGGCATCCGGCGGGAGATCGCGCTGGAGCTGCTGCGGGCCCAGCACGGCGGCGGGCCCTGCCTGGACAGCTACGGCTCCGGCCGGCCGGTGCCACCGGTCTCGATCAGGGCGGCACGGGCGGCCGGCCGCTGGCCCGAGTTCACCGAGCGGGCGCTCGCCCATGACATCGCCACCACCTACGCGGTCCCGCTGCGCCACCACGAGCGGCTGCTGGGCGCGCTCAACGTCTTCGGCCCCGCCCTGCCCGGCGGCTCCCGGTCCGAGGACGACCCGACGCTGCGGCTGGCCCAGCTCATCGCCGACAGCGCGGCCCTCGGCCTCGCGAACAACACCCGGTACGCCCAGTGCCAGAGCTTCGCCGGTCAGCTGCAGCAGGCGCTGTCCAGCCGGGTGCGCATCGAGCAGGCCAAGGGCATGCTCGCCGAGCGCTGGAACACCCCCGCCGACCATGCCTTCGTGGCGCTGCGGCAGTACGCGCGCCGGCATCAGCTGCCCCTGGACCGGGTCGCGCGGGCGGTCATCGACCGGGTCGCGGACGACGCCGGGCTGCGCCGGGAGGCGGAGCGGGCGGACGACGAGGGACGCGCCTAGGGCCTGTCCTGCGGCCCCCCGCACTTTTCCCTAGGCCCCGGCCGTCTTTCCGTTCTACAGTCAACTCCGGACGACCCCAGCCCCCGGTCGGACCGTCTCCACTGTGGTCACTCAAGACCTCCCGCGTCGGACGCCGGGTTACTCCCGCAGCCCGTGCGCCCGCGGTCGAGGACCCAGCCCGGTCGGCGGCTTCGGGGGGAGCAGGTCGTCGGCCGGGCCAGGTACGCCCTGTCCGGTCAGGGCCTCACAGTCCTGTGCCCGTCAGGTACGCCGAGACCACGACGTTCGCCGTGTAGTCACGGGCCGCCCGGTCGAAGGTGCCGGCGCAGGTGATCAGGCGCAGTTCGGCGCGGCCCGGCCGGTGGGCCCCGTAGACCTGGTGGGCGTCGAAGCGGTCGCGGGTGACGACCCGGACGTCGTCCACGGTGAACTCGGCGACCCTGCCGTCGTCGCGCAGCACCCGAACCGTGGCGCCGGGCCGCAGTGTGCCCAGGCGGTGGAAGACGGCGGGCCGGCTCTCGGTGTCGACATGCCCCACCATCAGCGCCGCGCCGGCCGCTCCCGGCTTCACCCCGGCCGCGTACCACCCGACGGCGGCGGCCTGCTCGTAGGGCGGCGGATCGATCGCGGCGTGGGCGTCGAGCCCACGGGCGACGACCGGTGCCCGCAGATCGAGCCCGGGGATGTCGAGGCGCTGCGGAAGTGCGTCGCCCAACGGCCGTGCGGTGGGCGGCAGTTGTACGGGCGCCGGCCGTCCGACCGCCGCGACGTCACCGGACACCGGTGCGGTGACGCCCTGCCGCACGCCGGTGACCTCCCTCCCCCACAGCCACAGCCCGAGCAGCAGCACGGTCCAGGCGACGCCCATGAGGAGACGGCCGCCGTGGGTGGAGCGTTCGGGCTCGGCCATGGTCAGCGCGGCCGTCGGCTCCGGCGGGCGCTGCGCAGCGCCACGGCCGTGGCGGCGACGCCCGCCAGGATCAGCCCGGTCACGGTGTGCGCCGTGCCGGGGCCGGCCTCGCGGGCGTCCACCATCGCGAGCCGGGACGTGCCACCGCCGCCGGCCCGGACGGGGGCCGTGGGAGAGGCGGGGGCCGACGGCTGCGGTCCGTGCCGTACGGACTGTTCGGCGCCGCCCTTTGCGGCGACGGTGACGGCGCCCGTGCGGGACTCCTCGCCGCAGGCGACCAGCACGTCGTACGTGCCCGCCTTGGCCGTGGAGCGGACGCGGCTCTCGCCGACGAGGATGCCGTCGGCTGCGAGGGTGAGGCGGGCGTCGGCGACGAACGCCTTGGAGAGGGCTGTGGCGGTCCGCTGGGGGCATCCGTCCACCCGCAGGGTGATGTCGCCGCCCGGGCGGGGGGACGAGGGACTGAGCGAGACGCCTCCGTCCGCCGCGTGTGCCGCCGGGGTGACGGCGACCGCCCCGAGAGCGGCGATCGTACAGAGAGTGACCCGCAGTGATCCCATCGTGAACCTCCAGTTATCTGGAGGCTCCCCCCGGAGCACGGGCCCCGCATCCTCAGCGGGGCCCGCACTGCTCCGTATGGGTCGTGTCGCGGGTGTGAGGGGTTTCAGATCCGGTCGACGAGGTCCGCGATGGAGTCCACGATCTTGGACGGCCGGTACGGGAAGTTCTCCACCTGCTCGGGCCGGGTCAGGCCGGTGAGCACCAGGTACGTCTGCATGCCGGCCTCGATGCCCGCGAGCACGTCGGTGTCCATGCGGTCGCCGATCATGGCGCTGGTCTCGGAGTGGGCGCCGATGGCGTTCAGGCCGGTCCGCATCATCAGCGGGTTCGGCTTGCCGGCGAAGTACGGCTGCTTGCCGGTCGCCTTGGTGATCAGCGCGGCGACGGCGCCGGTCGCGGGCAGCGGGCCCTCGGTCGACGGACCCGTCTCGTCGGGGTTGGTGCAGATGAAGCGGGCGCCGGCGTTGATGAGCCGGACCGCCTTGGTCATGGCTTCGAAGGAGTAGGTGCGGGTCTCGCCGAGGACGACGTAGTCCGGGTCGTGGTCGGTGAGGATGTAGCCGATGTCGTGCAGCGCGGTGGTCAGGCCTGCCTCGCCGATGACGTACGCGGAGCCGCCCGGGCGCTGGTCGTCGAGGAACTTGGCGGTGGCCAGCGCCGAGGTCCAGATGTTCTCGATCGGCACTTCCAGGCCCATGCGGTTCAGCCGGGCGTGCAGGTCACGCGGGGTGTACATCGAGTTGTTGGTGAGGACGAGGAAGGGCTTGCCGGACTCGCGCAGCCTCTTGATGAAGGCGTCGGCGCCGGGGATCGGTACGCCCTCGTGGATGAGCACACCGTCCATGTCGGTGAGCCATGACTCGATGGGCTTGCGGTCTGCCATGTTGCTCTGCTCCTGGCCTGCGTACGGGACGAGCTGGGGGCGCCGGAACCACGCCGTACCGACGCCCCCAGAGTAATCAGGACTGACTGATCCTGACCCCGTCGATCACCCAGTACCAGTTGTTGGAGCCGGTGTACCGGAACCGGAAGTTGACGCTGGAGGCCCCGGAGGGGACGTCGACGGTCAGCGACTGGGGCTGGGAGACGACGTCGGAGGTGTAGCTCTTGACGACGGTGGGCGTGCCGCCGTTGAAGGAGGCGAGGATTTGGGCCGTCTGGGCGCCCTCCTGCCGGTAGAAGGTGGTGAAGTCCAGCCGCACCTTGGTCTTGCCGGTGACGTCGTACGCGGGCGTCACCAGGGTCGAGTCGTAGGTGCCGGAGAGGGTCTTGTCCGACCACTCGTCGGAGTCGGCGACCGCGAAGACGCCGCGCGAGCGGACGTTGAGCTCGCGCCACTGGTCGCGCTGGGTGCGGGACCAGAACTCGTCGGTGGCGAAGGCCCAGCCGCGCCACTCGGTCATCCCGCCGGTGCCCATGGCGTTGTTGATGACGGACCAGCCGCTGGGCGCGGTGTGCGTGAAGCCGAGCACGCCGGCCGGGATGCCGGTCTCGTCGACCCGCCCGGCGAGGGAGGGCCGCAGGGCCTCGAAGGGGTCGGTGGAGCGCTCCTGGACCGGCTTGCCGTCCAGGCCCCAGGCGGGGTCGACGGTGATGCCGAGCTGCTTGAAGACGGTGGCGGCGACGTCGACGAGCCGGGTGTCGATCGGGCGGGCGCCCGCCGCGATGCCGGGCCCGGTGGCCAGGACGAAGGTGCGCCGCTCCTCCACCGAGGACCCGCCGTGGCCGCCCGCGTCGAGGTGGCCGTGGTCGGTGGCGATGATCACGGTCCAGCGCTCGGAGGCGTAGGAGGGCCGGGCCTTGATCGCGGCGCGCAGGCGGCCGACGTAGGCGTCCTGTACGGCGATCTGGTCGAGGTAGGCCTGGCTGCCGGCGCCCTGGTTGTGGCCGACGATGTCGGACTGGCCGAAGTAGACGAACAGGACGTCCGGGTTC
Source organism: Streptomyces sp. NBC_01092 (assembly GCF_045039535.1). Lineage (NCBI taxonomy): Bacteria > Bacillati > Actinomycetota > Actinomycetes > Kitasatosporales > Streptomycetaceae > Streptomyces > Streptomyces sp. NBC_01092. The sequence goes on from NZ_CP108659.1 coordinate 4,166,733, forward strand.
TGGTCGCGGATGATCGCCTCGGTCTCGGCGGCGATGGTGGCGTCGTGCCCGGTGTAGCCGTCGCGGTCGCCGTCGAGGACCAGCTTCGCGTCGGCGCCGGGGGTGACGGTGCCCTGCGCGTCCAGGGGCTTCCAGTCGACGGCCGCGTAGGTGGACAGCGCGGGCCGCACCTGGGCGAGGCGGGCCAGGAAGCCGGGGTACTGGCCGTACTTCTTGCCGGCGAAGGTGTTGTCCTTCACGCCGTGCTTGTCGGGCCACACTCCGGTGGAGATGGTGGACCAACCGGGGCCCGAGGACGTGGCGGCCATCGGGTTCGCGTACAGCAGCGAGGTGCCGTACGTGCCCTCGCTCATCATCGCCTTCAGGTGCGGGGCGTCGGCGGCGTCGATGCGGTCGTGGCGGAGCCCGTCCATGCCGATGACGAGCACCTTGTCGTTGCTGGTGCCGTTCGGGAGCGTGGGGACGGCGTGGGCCTGGGAAGCGCTGGCGGTGCCGAGTGCCAAGGTGGCGGCGGTCGCCGCGGTGGTGGTGAGGACGGAGCGGCGGGACAGGTGTGACGTCACGTGATCCTCCTGGGAACGGGTGGGTGCGCGCATGGCAACGCCCCCGGTGGTGGTGCCAGGGGCGTTGCGGGTGGTGCTGCTCTGCAGGTGTGGCCTTGGTGGTATGGCCCCGGTGGGTGGCCTTGAGGGGGCGGGTCAGCTGCCGGTGGCCGACTTCCAGGCGTCGACATACGTCGTCAGGTTCTTGTCGATGTCGTCCCAGTCCGGCTCGAAGACCTCGACACCCTCGATGATCTTGGCGAGGGCGATGGCGTTGGCGTCGGTGGCCTTGACGTCCTGGCGGGCGCTGAAGCCGCCGCCGATCTCGCTGACCTGCTGCTGGGCGCCCTGGCTCAGCATGAAGTCGAGGAGCTGCTTGCCGTTCTCGGTGTGCGGGGCGTCGGTCACGAGGCCGGCGGCGTAGGGCAGGGCGAAGGTGGTGGGCTTGCCGCCGTCCTTCGCCGGGAACCAGATGCCGAGGTTCGGCATGTCCTTGGACTGGGCGAAGTTCATCTGGACGTCACCGTTGGCGACGAGGAGTTCGCCCTTGTCGACCTTGGGGGCGAGCTTGCCGGTGGAGGCGGACGGGCCGACGTTGTTGGCCTGGAGCTTGCCCAGGTACTCCAGGGCGGCCTTGTCACCGCCGAAGTCGTGCATGGCCTTGATGAGGACGGCGGTTCCGTCACCGGCGACGCCCGGGGTGGAGTACTGGAGCTTGTTCTTGTACTTGCCGTCCAGCAGCTCCTCCCACGTCTTGGGCGCCTGCGCCAGCTCCTTCTTGTTGTAGATGAAGCCGAAGTAGTTGTTGACGACCGAGGTCCAGGTGGCGTCGGCGCCCTTGTCGGCGCCGTTGACCTGGTCGGAGCCCTTCGGGGCGTACTTCTGCAGCAGGCCCTTGCCGTCGGCCTGCTGGATGAACGGCGGGAGCGTGACGATCACGTCGGCCTGCGGGTTGTTCTTCTCGCGGGCGGCGCGCTGCACCATCTCGCCCGAGCCGCCCTCGACGTACTCGACCTTGATGCCGGTCTGCTTCTCGAAGTCCTTGAAGATGCGGTCGTACCAGCCGTCGCCGTTCTCGCCCTTGAGGCCGTCGGCGCTGTAGACGGTGACGACCTTCTCGTCGGAGGCGGCCGTGTTGCCGCCGCAGGCGGACAGCAGCGGGGTGGCGAGGAGGGAGAGGGCGATGGCGAGCTTGAGGGTGTTTCTGGGCATGGCGGGGTGAACTCCTTGCACGGGGAGGGGCTTCGGGGTCAGCGGTACGAGGCTTTGGTGCGGATGCGGGAGACGGCGAACAGCGCGAGCAGGGTCGCCGTCATCAGGACCACCGCGAGGGCGGAGCCGGCGAAGAGGGCGCCGCGGTCGGTGGCCGCGTAGATCAGGACGGGGAGCGGGGTCCAGTCGGGCGGGTAGAGCATCATCGTCGCGCTCAACTCGCCCATGGAGAGGGCGAAGCAGAGCCCGGCGGCCGCGGTGAGCGAGGGCAGCAGGAGGGGGAGCCTGACCCGCCACAGGACGTAGGCGGGCCGGGCGCCGAGCGAGGCGGCGGCCTGTTCGTACGCCGGGTCCAGGCGGGCCAGGGCGGCGGACACGGACTGGTAGGCGAACGCCGTGACCAGGACGGTGTGGGCGAGGATCACGATCTCCCGCGTGCCGTTGAGCAGGAACGGCGGCTTGGAGAAGGCGACCAGGATCGCGAGGCCGACGACCACGGAGGGCACGGCGACCGGGAGGACGAAGAGCGCGTCCATGACCCTGCGGCACCGCCTCTTCAGTCCGGCCGCCGCGAGCGCGGCCCACGTCCCGGCGGCCAGGGCGAGCAGGCTCGCGGCGGCGGCCGTGACCAGGCTGGTGGTGAGGGCCTGGAGGGCCTCACCACGGGTGGCGGACGAGTAGTGCTCGGCGGTGAAGCCGGAGGGCAGCACGCTCGACCAGTTGGTGGCGAAGGAGGCACCGAGGACGACGAGGAGCGGAAGGGCGAACAGGGGCAGGAAGAGGACGAGGAACAGCAGCCATACGGCCCACCTGGCCCCGCGGCTATGCACCAGCACGGCGGCTCACCACCCGGTAGAGGCCGTAGAGGCCCACGGATATCAGGACGTTGACGACGGCGACCACGCAGGCGCCCGGGTAGTCGGACTCCAGGATCGCCTTGCTGTAGACGAGCATCGGCAGGGTCGTGACGCCTTTCGCGCCGGTGAACAGGACGATCCCGAACTCGTTCAGACACAGCACCAGGACCAGGCTGCCGCCCGCCGCGAGAGCGGGCACCGCCTCGGGGAGGATCACCCGCCGGACGATGCGCAGGGGGCGCGCGCCGAGCGAACTGGCCGCCTCCAGCTGGGCCGTGTCCAGCTGGGAGAAGGCCGCGAGCAGGGGTCGTACGACGAAGGGCGTGAAGTAGGTGATCTCGGCCAGCAGCACGCCCCAGGGGGTGGTGAGGAACTGGAAGGGGCCGTCCGCCGCGCCGGTGACGTCGGTCCACAGGCCGTTGGCCATGCCGACCGTGCCGTAGATGAACAGCAGCGCCAGCGTGATCAGGAAGGACGGGAAGGACAGGAAGACGTCGATGAAGCGGGCCACCGCCCGTGCCCCGGGGAAGGGCACGAAGGCGATGACGAGCGCGATCACGAATCCCAGGACCAGACAGCCGACGGTCGAACCGGCCGCCAGCCAGACGGTGGTCCACAGCGCCTCACGGAAGGAGTCGGAGGCGAAGACGTCGGCGTAGGGCTGGAGGGAGGTGCCGCCGGTGTCCGGTTGGAGGGACTGCTGAACGACGAGGGCCAGCGGGTAGAGGAAGACGAGGGCGAGGAGGGCGACCGGTGGGGCGGCCCACAGCAGCCGTTTAGTCATGGGTGACTCCGGCGGTCAGCAGCACCGCGTCCTCCGGGGCGAAGTGCAGCGTCACCTCGTCGCCGTGCGCCGGCGGGTCCTTGAGTTCCCGCAGGTCGGCGATGACCCGGTGGCCGTCGACCTCGACGTACAGCCGATGGGTGGACCCACGCCACTGGATCTCCGTCACGGTCCCGGCGAGCCGGTTGGGTCCGTCGCCGAGGCCGACGAGGTGGGGCCGTACGCACAGCGTCGCCTTCGCACCCCGCGCCGCGCCCTCCGTGTCCACCTTCAGCTCGCCGCCGCCGAAGGCGACGCCGCCCGAACCGACCGTCACCGGCAGCAGGTTGGCGTTGCCGACGAAGGAGGCCGTGAACTCGTTGGCCGGGGCCCGGTACAGCTCTCTCGGCGTCCCACAGGCCTGGAGCCGGGCGCTGTCCATCACCGCGATCCGGTCGGCGAGGGTGAGCGCCTCGACCTGGTCGTGGGTGACGTAGAGGATCGTGACGTCGGGCAACTCGCGGTGCAGCCGGGCCAGTTCGGCCAGCATGCCGGAGCGCAGCCGGGCGTCGAGGGCGGACAGCGGCTCGTCGAGGAGGAGGACGCCGGGGCGGATGGCGAGCGCGCGGGCGATGGCGACGCGCTGCTGCTGGCCGCCGGACAGCTCACGCGGGTAGCGGCGGGCGTAGGCCGCCATGCCGGTCATCTCCAGGGCCTCGGCGACCCGGGTGCGGATCTCGGCCTTGGTCACCTTGGGGGTCTTCTGCGCCTTCAGTCCGAAGGCGACGTTCTCCTCGACCCGCATGTGCGGGAACAGGGCGTACTGCTGGACGACCATCCCGATGCCCCGCCGGTACGGCGGCAGGTCGGTGACGTCCTGGCCGCCGAGGAACACCCGCCCGGAGGCGGGCCGTACGAACCCGGCGACCGCCCGCAGCGCGGTGGTCTTGCCGGATCCGGACGGCCCGAGCAGCGCCATGACCTCGCCGGGCTCGACGGTGAGGTCGAGGGAGTCGAGGACGACGTTGCCGTCGTAGGCGACGCTGACGGAGTCGAAGCGGATGCCGCTCATGTCAGCGCCCCTGGCAACTGAGCGACCGAGCCGAGGACATGGGTGGCCCCGGCCTTCCGCAGCGCGTCGGCGTCGTGCGCGCCGGTCAGGACACCGGCGACCAGGCCCGCGCCCGCGCGGACCCCGCTGAGCATGTCGTAGGAGGTGTCGCCGACGGCGGCGATCTCCCGGACGTCGTCGGCGGCAGCCGTCCGCAGCAGCGCGGTGAGGACCATGTCCGGGTACGGCCGCCCCCGGCCCCCGGCGTCGGCCGGGCACAGGGTGAGGGGGACGAGGTCCTGCCAGCCGAGCGCGTCGAGGATCGCGTCCTGGGTGACCCGGGCGAAACCGGTGGTGAGGACGACGCTGCGGCCGCCGGCCTGGAGTTCCTCGATGGTCTCGCGGGCGCCGGGGATCGGCGCGACGAGGCCGCCGTCGACGAGTTCGCCGTACGCCTTCTCGAAGGCCGCGTTGGCGCGCTGCGCCCGCTCCTCGTCGCCGAACAGATGCCGGAAGACGGAGATCTTGGACTCGCCCATGGTGGCGCGGACGTAGGCCAGCTTGTCGGCGTGGTCCGGGGAGCCGGGCTCGACGCCCAGTTCGGCGGCGGCCGCCGCGAAGGCCCGCTCGACGAGACCGCCGTCGGCGACGGTCGTACCGGCCATGTCGAGCACGACCAGCCGGATGTCCTGATGGAGCGTCATGTCTGTCACCAACCCAGTTCGTTCGCGGTCGTCTCGGCTATCGCGGGCGAGCAGGTCATGCCGCGCCCGCCGGGCCCGGTGACCAGCCACACCCCGTCGCGCACCTGCTGCCGGTGCACGACCCGCGTCGTGTCGGTGCACTGCGCGTACACGCCCGCCCAGCGGCGCCGGACCTTCGGCAGCGGGCGGCCGAGGAGGGACTCGACGACCTCGGTGAGGTGGTCGTAGGGGTCCTCCAGCGTGTCGAACGCGAAGGGGTGCTCGTACTCGTGGGTGTCGCCGATGGTCAGCCCGCCGTCGGCGCGCTGCACCATCAGCAGCTGCATCTTGTGGGCCGCGGCGGTCTCCGCCTGCGCCTGACCGGCGTTGAGGGCGTCGAGCGCGGCGGAGGCGTAGGCCGGGTAGTAGCGGAAGCTGTCCGAGTCGGCGACCGAGGTGGTCAGCGGCTCGCCCAGCGGGTCGGTCTGCATCATCTGCAGGCGGACGCGGCGCACGGGCAGGTCGGGTCCGGCCAGCTCGCGGACCAGGCCGCCGAGCCAGGCGCCGGTGCACAGGACGACGACGTCGCCGCTGTGCACGTCCCCGTGGTCGTCGCGGACGGCGCTGGTGCCGATGACCTCGCGGACCTCACGGCCGGGCTTGAACGTGTAGTTCGGGGACTTCAGCAGTTCCTCGCGCAGGGCGAGCTGTGCGGTGCGCGGCTCGACGGCGGCGTCCCGCTCGCAGTACAGGGCGGCGGTGAACTCGCCGCGCAGGGCGGGGTTCAGGGCCCGAGCTTCGTCGGGGGTCAGCAGCTTGTGGCCGCGGGCGGCGGCGTCCTCACGGGCCACGGCGGCCTCGGCGACGGCGAGTTCGAGGTCGCCGCGGACGGGGGTCAGGGAGCCGTTGGGCCTGAAGCCGAGGCCCGGTACCCGGGTCCCGATCTCCTCCCACAGCTCCCGGGCGCGCAGGGCGGTCTCCAGCTCCGCACCGCCCGCGCGTCCGCTCACCCAGATCTGGCCGAAGTTGCGCAATGACGCGCCGCGAGCCTCCGCCTCGCGCTCGATCTGTACGACCTCATGGCCGCGTTCCACTGCTTGCCAGGCGTGCATGGTGCCCACCACGCCGGCTCCGACGACTATCACTCTCACGACGGCAACGCTCCTCGGGATCGGGTAACCGGAAGGGTCCGGCTGACAACGAGAGCGTGAACTGGCTATCACGTTTGGGCTAGACCCGTTATCTGTTCGTGATATTCCAGGGGGGGTTGAAAGTGTCGATTTCCGAACTTTTCAGCCGCCGGGGTCAGCCGCCTGATCAGCCGCTGAGATGCGCGCTGAACGAGAACCGGTCGCCCCGGTACAGCGTCCGTACCCGCTCCAGCGGCAGGCCTTCGGTGTCCCGTGAGACACGGTGGATCAGCAGCATCGGCAGGGCGGGCGGGGTGCCGATGAGCAGCGCCTCGCGCGGGGTGGCCAGGACGGTCTCGATGCGCTCGTCGGCGTCGCCGAAGCCGATGCCCTGCTCGTGGAGGAAGGCGTAGAAGGAGGAGTCGGGGTCGAAGTCCACATCGAGACGCGGCACGCGGGCGACTGCCACGTACGTGCTCTCCAGGCCGACCCGCTCGTCGTCGGCGAGCAGCACGCGCTCCAGGTGCCAGACGGGTTCGCCGCGTTCGAGTCCGGCCTCGGCGGCGAGGGCGGCGGGGCAGGGGAAGCGGTCGAGGGTGACGAGGGTACGGCCGGGGGTGCGGCCCTGCCGGCGGACGCCCTCGGTGTAGCTGGCGAGGGAGAGGGGCTGTTCGAGCTTGGGGCCGGCGACGACGGTGCCCCGCCCCTGCCGCCGCAGCTTCCCCTCCAGCACGAGCTCGCGGATCGCCTGCCGGACGGTCTCGCGGGCGACCTCGTACTCCTCCGAGAGATCACGCTCGGTGGGCAGCGGGTCGCCCTCGCCGAGTTCGCCGATGAGCTGGTCGAGCCGGGCCTTCACCGCGTAGTACTTCGGGATGCGGCCGTGCTCCGGGATGCCCTGGCGCACGGGGGCGCCGGGGGCCTGGTCGTTCGGGTAGTCCACGCAGGGATCGTCGCAGACGGGGTGGGCCGCTCAGGCGGCGCCTCCCGGTGATCCGCGGGGACTTGGCCTCAGCGGCGTCTGCGGACGACCAGCAGGCCGACGCCGGTCAGGAGCAGGGCCAGGGTGGCGGCGAGGGTGACGCCGGGGGCCGAGGTGAGGCCGGTTCCGGCGAGTTCGTCAGCGAGGGTGAGCCGGTTGCGGGACGGGTCGGTGCCGGGGGAGGCCGAGGTGCTCGGGCCGACGGAGAGGGCGGGGCCGGCCGAGGCGTCGCGGTGGGCGGGGTCGGTGGGGTGGCCCCGGCCGGGCGGGGGGGTCTCGCCGGCGGCGTCCGTGGGGTCGGCCTCGATCCTGAAGCGGTAGTCGTTGGACTGGCCGACCCAGTCGCCGTCGCCCTCGTGGCGCTGTACGACGGCCGCGTTGACGGTGACGTCGTTCGGTACGGCGTCCGAGGTGACCGCGAGGCGGACCTTCACGGTGACGGTCTTGCGGGGGCCGACGGTGAAGCCGGGGAAGCCGTCGAAGGCGCCGACGAGTTCGTCCTCGTCGGTGGTCTCGAAGCGGACGGGGTGCGGGCCGGTGCCGTCCGGGGTGGCGTCCGCAGTGCCGTTCGGGGCGGCGTAGAACTCCAGGCGGGGCTGGGACGGCTTGAGGGCGTGCTTGCCGTCGACCAGGACGACGACGGGGTGGATGCCGGTGCAGGTCCGGCCGGTGGTGTTGGTGAGGTCCAGGTACCAGACGCCGAATCCGCCGCCCGCCGCGTACGAGCGCGGGCCGCCGTGGAGGCGGGTGGTGAGCGGGAAGGCCCCGTCGCCGTTGGCACAGCTGGGGAGGGCGTCGGGCGGCCGTGCGGACGCCGGGGGCGCCGCGGCCAGGAGGGCGGCTGCTGCGAGGCAGAGGGAAGCAGGTGTGTGCAGTCGCATGATCACATGAGCATGCCGGGTGGCAGGCGGCGCGCGGCGGAGCCATTCCGTACGGCCGGGCAAGTCCGCTCGATCAGCGCATGCCGGCCAGGGCGGACGGACCCGCACTCGGATCGCCCTCCCCCGTCCGGACGCACCTCGCCCTCACCCCTCCGCCCGCCCGAACAACGGCGCCAGCAGCAACTGCGCCGCCCCCTCGGCGACCCCCAGCCCCTCGCCGGAGGCGACCCGTACCGGTACCGCTTCCTCGCCCGCGCGGCCGGCGCGTTCGGCGAGGACCGCGCCGACCCCCCGTACGAAGGTCTCGGGCGCGGCGGCGACCGTGCGGCCGCCCAGCAGGACGAGGTCGACGTCGAGCAGGGCGACCAGGTTGCCGGCCGCGGTGCCGAGCACGCGCGCCGCCTCCGCCACGTCGCCGCGCGCCACGGCGGCCAGGCACAGCGCCTCCACGCAGCCGCGGTTGCCGCACCCGCAGGGCGGCCCGTCCAGCTGGACCACCTGGTGTCCGAACTCCCCGGCCCCCGTCCGGGCACCTCGGTGCACGGCTCCCCCGATCACCAGCCCGCCTCCGAGGCCCGCCCCGAAGTGCAGGTACGCGAAGGACGCGAGGGCCCCAGCCGCGCCCCCGACCGCGAGGCCGAGCGCGGCGGCGTTGGTGTCCTTGTCGACGACGACCGGCAGCGAGAGGCGCCGCGCGAGCACGTCCCGCAGCGGGAAGCCGTTCCACTCCGGGAACCCGGTGACCCGGTGCAGGACACCGCGCCGGTGGTCCAGCGGCCCGGGCAGCGCCACGCCGACCCCGAGCACCGGAACCGTCGTGGCCGGTCGCACAGTTCCCCGCGCCTCTTGAGGCCGACGGTCACTCGCCCCCCCTAGGGGCGCGGGGAAATGCGCGACCAGCCCCCCACCACCCGCACCCGACCACCCACCATCCCCCGCCAGCTCCCCCACCACCCGCACCGCCCGCTCGACGACCGTCTCCGCACCGGCCCCCAGATCCAGCGCGGCGCTCCGCCGCGCCACCACCGCACCGGTCAGGTCGCAGAGCACGGCCGTCAGCTCGTCGCGGTCCAGATGCACGCCCACCGCGTGCCCGGCCTCCGGCACCAGCCGCAGCACCGTGCGCGGCTTGCCCCCGGTCGACGCCCGCCGCCCCGCCTCCGCCGCGAGCCCGTCCTCCCGCAGCCGGGCGGTGATCTTGCTGACCGCCTGCGGGGTGAGACCGGTGCGCTCGGCGAGTTCGAGCCGGCTGATCCCCTCGGCTCCCGCCGTGCGCAGCAGGTCGAGCACCAGCGCGGCGTTGTGGCTGCGCAGGGCACCCAGCTGCAACGATGTGCGGCTCTGCCGCGCGTCGCCGCCCGCCCCGTCGGCGGCCTGGCCCTTCGTCCTGTTCACGCCGTGCCCTTCGTCCTGTTCACGGCGTCCATTGTCCCCGCCGCTTGCACTTTGGCAACAGCGTTGCGAAAGTGGGATCCATGAGTGCTACTCCCCTCCGCGTCGGCCTGGTCGGCTACGGCCTGGCCGGCTCCGTCTTCCACGCTCCGCTGATCGCCGCCACCGAGGGCCTCGCCCTGGACACGGTGGTCACCTCGAACCCCGAGCGGCAGAAGCAGGCCCGCACCGAGCACCCGGACGTACGCGTCGCCGCCACGCCCGACGAGCTGCTGGCCCGCGCGGGCGACCTCGACCTGATCGTCATCGCGTCCCCGAACAAGACGCACGTCCCGCTCGCCACCGCCGCCCTCAAGGCAGGCCTCCCGGTCGTCGTCGACAAGCCGATCGCCGGCACGGCCGCCGAGGCACGCGAGCTGGCGGCGCTCGCCGAGGAGCGCGGCCTGCTCCTCTCCGTCTTCCAGAACCGCCGCTGGGACAACGACTTCCTGACCCTGCGCCACCTCCTGGCCGAGGGCGAGCTGGGCGACGTATGGCGCTTCGAGTCCCGCTTCGAGCGCTGGCGTCCGCAGCTGAAGGGCGGCTGGCGGGAGTCCGGCGACCCGGCAGAGATCGGAGGTCTGCTGTACGACCTCGGCAGCCATGTCGTCGACCAGGCGCTGGTCCTGTTCGGTCCGGTCACGCAGGTGTACGCCGAGGCGGTCGTCCGCCGTGCCGGCGCGGAGACGGACGACGACACCTTCATCGCGCTCACGCACGCGAACGGCGTCCGCTCCCACCTGTACGTCTCCGCCACGACCGCCCAACTCGGCCCGCGCTTCCGGGTGCTGGGCTCCAAGGCGGGCTACGTCAAGCACGGCCTGGACCCGCAGGAGGCGGCGCTGCGGGACGGCCGACGCCCGGACACGACCGCCGACTGGGGCACGGAACCCGAGTCGCTGTGGGGCCGGGTGGGCGCCGGCGAGTCCCCGCTGACGGGCGGCGGCCGCGTCGCACCCACGCTCCCCGGCGACTACCCGGCCTACTATGCGGCCGTGGCGAGGGCGCTGCTGGACGGCGCTCCCAACCCGGTGACCGCCCTGGAGGCGGCCGCCACGCTGGACGTACTGGAGGCGGCGCGCCGTTCGGCGCACGACAAGGTGGCGGTGACGCTGTGACACCCGGTAAGACACACGGTTCGGAGATCACCCCGAAGTTCCAGCCGGAGATCACTCCGCCGCTTCAGGAGCTGGAGGCCCAGGAACGGCGCCTGGTCTTCCGCGGGTTCACCTACGACGACGCCTGGACGCTGGGCTCCCTGCTGGTCGAGATGGCCCGCGAGCGCCAGGCCCCGGTCGCCATCGACATCCACCGGGCCGGCCAGCAGCTGTTCCACGCGGCCCTGCCCGGCTCCACCCCGGACAACGACGCCTGGATTTCCCGCAAGCGCCGGGTGGTGGAGCGCTACGGCACCTCCTCCTACGTGGTCGGTGCCCGCTTCCGCGCCAAGGGCACGACGTTCGAGGACTCCTCCCGCCTGGACCCCGACACCTACGCGGCGCACGGCGGGTCGTTCCCGATCAACGTCGAGGGCGTGGGCGTCATCGGGTCGGTGACGGTGAGCGGCTTGCCGCAGCTGGAGGACCACCGATTCGTGACGGAGGCGCTGGAGCGGTTCCTGGGGCTGTAGTCGGGCGCCCGGCGGGGAAAAGGTGCGGGGCCGGACCGCCGCGCGGACCATGAGGGAGGTTTCTCAAGTCCGGTGGTGGCGCGACGAGATGTCGGCCCCGCCGGTTCCTCCGGGCGGAAAGCCGTACACATGCCACGCAAGAGCTGGGTGGCTGCCGCGCTGACCGTGCTCGCAGTCACCGTATCCACGACCAGTTGTGCGACCGGCCCCGGTCACGAGCGTGCCGGGGCCGCCACGCACCAGGCGGCCCCGCGGCAGACCACCCCCGAGGCCACGGGCACGGGCGCGCTCGTTCCGGGCTACCAGCCGGGCGTCACCTCGCAGGACGTCATGGAGCAGAACCTGCTCCAGCAGAACGAGGTCCTGCAGAGCGCGGCGGCCTACGCCAACTCCTTGATAGCCCTGCCCCAGAACGTGCCCCTGACGGGGCAGAGCTGCGGCGAAGCCAATGCGATGTGGGACCCGGAGAGCCAGAGCATCGCCCTGTGCTACGAGTTGCTCGAGGTGTACCGAGGGTATTTCCAGGGCCAGAACACCACCGGCACCGAGGCGCAGCAGACACGGGCCGTCGACGACGACCTCATCGGCTTCACCAACAGCGTCGTGTTCCACGAGCTGGGCCATGCCCTGATCGACCTGTACGACCTTCCCGCCACCGGGCAGGAGGAGGACTCGGCCGACCAGCTCTCCATCCTGCTGCTGTCCCGCGACGCGCTGCACCAGGAGTACGCGGCCAGCGCCATCGAGGCCTGGGCGAGCGCCTGGCAGGCGGCCGAGCAGGGGCCCAGCGACGACCAACTCGCCGACGAGCACGCGCTCGACGCCCAGCGCTACTTCAACGCCATCTGCTGGCTGTACGGCTCCGACCCCGCCACGTTCCAAGGTGTGGTGCGGACCGAGGACAACCCTGACGCCCCGCTGCCGGCGACCCGAGCCGCGAAGTGCCCCGACGAGTTCACGAAGATCAACAAGTCGTGGAGCACCCTGCTGCAGCCCTACCTGAAGAGCTGACGGTTCACGCGTCCTTGAGTTCCTGCCGCTGCCGCCCCAGCCCCTCGATCTCCAGCTCCACGACGTCCCCGGCCCGCAGGAACGGCTTCGGCTCGGGCTGGCCGAGGGCGACGCCCGCCGGCGTACCGGTGTTGATGACGTCACCGGGGTACAGGGTCATGAACTGGCTGACGTAGCGCACGACTTCGCCCACCGGGAAGATCTGATCGGCGGTGGTGCCGTCCTGCTTCAGCTCGCCGTTGACCCACAGCTTCAGGGACAGGTTCTGCGGGTCGGCCACCTCGTCCGCCGTCACCAGCCAGGGGCCCAGCGGGTTGAACGTCTCGCAGTTCTTGCCCTTGTCCCAGGTCCCGCCCCGCTCGATCTGGAACTCCCGCTCGGACACGTCGTGCGCGACCGCGTACCCGGCGACATGCGCAAGGGCCTCCTCGGCCGAGTCCAGATAGCGGGCCGTACGTCCGATGACGACCGCGAGTTCGACCTCCCAGTCGGTCTTCGTCGAATTACGGGGGACGAGCACCGTGTCGTTCGGGCCGACGACCGTGTCCGCGGCCTTGAAGAAGATGACCGGCTCGGCGGGCGGCTCGGCGCCGGTCTCGCGGGCGTGGTCGTGGTAGTTCAGCCCGATGCACACGACCTTGCCGATGCGGCTGACCGGCGGCCCCACGCGCAGGCCGGTCGCGTCCAGCGCGGGCAGCTCACCGGCGTCAGCGGCGGCGCGGATCCGGCCGAGCGCGGCGTCGTCGGCGAGCAGCGGCCCGTCGATGTCCTGCGCGACGCCCGACAGGTCCCGCAGGGTCCCCTCGGCGTCGAGCAGCGCGGGCCGCTCCGCTCCCGCCGTACCGACTCGCAGCAGCTTCATGATCACAATCTCCCTCGATCGCGGGCGCCCGCCGACGGGTGCAGCCATCGGAGGACTGGTCGATCCTCCAAGGTCCACGGCCAGTCCGCAATACCCGGTTCACGTACTGGACCGTAGGGACCTCGGCATCACCGGTCTCAGCGGTACAGCGCGGCCCGCTCCACTGCGCTCCAGGTCGTGCTGGTCACCACGTACAGGGCGGCGGCCAGCGGGACGACGGCCACGGTGACCAGCGTGAAGAAGGACATGAACGGCATGACCTTGGTCATGGCCCCCATCCCCGGCACCGCCTCACCGTCGGCGACCGGCATCGCCGGATTCGCGGCCATCATCAGCTTCGTCCGGCGGAAATTGAACGCGGCGACACAGGCGACGACCACGAACAGCGCGACGTAGACGAGCCCCGCGCCGCCGAAGGCCCCGGCGGCGCCGAGCGCGTCCGCCCACCGGTCCCCGAGGGGCGCGGCGAACAACTGGTGCGAGAGCAGTTCGTTCGCCTGGCCGCCGATCGTCGTGTTCGAGAACAGGTGGTAGAGGAGGAAGAAGGCGGGCAGCTGGAACAGGCTGGGCAGGCACCCGGACAGCGGCGACACCTTCTCCTTGGTGTGCAGCTCCAGCACGGCCTGCTGGAGCCGCTCCGGGTTCTTCGCATGCTTCTTGCGCAGCTCGGCGATCTTCGGCTGCAGCCCGGCCCGCGCCTTCTGCCCGCGTGCGGCGGCCCGGGACAGGGGATGCACGAGCAGCCGTACGAACGCGGTGAACAGGATGATCGCGGCGGCGGCCGCGCCGGCGCCGAACAGCGGGTCGAGCAGATCGGCCAGCCGCTGAACAAGGTCGGCGAATACGGACATGGGTGAGCCCTCCGGGGGTCTCGTCGTGCCGGATGAGGAATGCCGGGAATCGGCATGGCGGCATGACGACCCGCGTGGGGTCACACGTCTCGGATGTGTCGGTGCGTGCCCTACGCGACGGTCGCCGGGAGGGCGTGCCCGGGTGCCCTGGGGCGTGGCCGGCCCGAGGCGTCAGGGTCGCGCTGGGGCAGGAAGGCCGTACGGCGGGCCCGGTCGCGGATGGCCGTACGCACGCGCGTCGGCGCCACGGCGGGCGCGGCACGCGAGGCGAGCAGGGAGCACACGGCGAACGCCGAACCGGCGGCGGCGGTCGCGGCGAGCGCGACGGTCGCGGAGAGGCTGCCGGTGTCGAGCAGCACGATCTCCAGGAAGAGCAGCACCAGCGCGGCGGCGGGACGCGGATTGGCCCAGCTGCGGATCATCGGCGGCCCCTCCCCTCGCGTGTGCGGTCCGTTACGACACTCGTCCTGACGTTCGTCCTGACGTTCGTTATACAGGATCCGTCACGCCGGCTCGGTCTCGATGGGCTGCAACAGCCGCTTGGGGCCGAGCAGTGCCCGGCTGACCGGGTCCGCCGGGTCCGGGTCGAGTCCGGGTCCCGGCGTCATGAGGACGTCCTCGACCGGTACGACGGTTGCGCAGGCGGGGCACTCGCCGTACGGCCCGAGTTCCGTACCGCACTGGGCGTGCAGGAAGTAGCGCAGCCGGGCCTCGCCGAGTTGCTCGCGCCCCCACAGGCCGAGCGAGCGCAAGGTGGGCCACAGGGCGATGCCGCGCTCGGTGATGACGTACTCGTCGCGCGGCGGCGACTGCTGATACCGGCGCTTTTCGAGGATCCCCTCGGCGGCGAGCGACTGGAGGCGGGCGGCCAGGACGGCGCGCGGGATGCCGAGGTGGACGAGGAAGTCGTTGTAGCGACGGACGCCGTACAGGGCGTCGCGGATGACGAGCAGCGTCCAGCGCTCGCCGACGATCTCCAGCGCCCGGGCGATCGAGCACTGCTGGGTCGCGTAGTCCTTCCCCAATGCCATGCCGACCACTGTAACCCCTTTTCACCTTCTTGGTTCAATGAATGAACCTAGGATGTTACGGTGGGCCGCATGCCAAGGTTCAATGAACGAACTCTCCCCGAGGCCGCCACCGCAGCGGCCGTGCCGTCCCCCGCCGAGCCCGCTCCGAACCGGCGCGCCACCCTCGCCCTGACCAGCGCCGCCACCGCCGTCGCCCTGATGACGTACACGGCGCCGATGGTCACGCTCCCCCAGACCGCCGCCGCCCTGCACACCCCGCTCTCCGCCCAGGCGTGGCTGCTCAACGGCACCCCGCTCGGCCTCGCCGCCCTCCTGCTGGTGGCCGGCAGCCTCGCCGACGACTACGGCCGCCGCCGGATCTTCGTCGCCGGCACCTTCGCCCTGGGCATCACCACGGCCCTCGGCGCCCTGACGACCACCACCTGGCTCTTCACGCTGGCCCGCATCACCCAGGGCGCGGCGAGCGCGGCGCTCCTCGCCAGCAGCCTCGGCCTGATCGTCCACGCCTTCCCCGACCCGCGCGGCCGGCTGCACGCGACCGGCGTATGGGGCGCCTTCGTCAGCGGCGGCATCGCGCTGGGCCCGGTCGTCACCGGCGCGATACCGAACTGGCGCCTGTCGTACGGCGTCCTGGGCGCCGCCGCGCTGATCGTGGCGGCCCTGTCCGCGCGCAGACTGTCGGAGTCACGCGCACCCCGCGGCGGCCGCCCCGATCTCGCCGGCGCGGTGACCTTCGGGCTGGCCCTGGTCTCCCTGGTGGCGGCACTCACCCTGGGCCGGGACGGCTGGCTGCGGGCACCCGTGGGCCTGCTGCTCCTGGCGGCCGTGGCACTGCTGGGCCTCTTCGTCGCGGTGGAACGCCGTACGGCGACACCGATGATCGACCTGTCCCTGCTCCGCCGCCCCCGCTTCCTCGCGTCGTCCGCCGGCGGTCTGTTCACCGGACTCGCGGTGATCGGCCTGTTCAGCTTCCTGCCGGCCCTGCTCCAGCAGACGCTCGGCCTGTCCGCGATGGACACGGCCTGGCTGTTCCTGCTCTGGTCCGGCCTGTCCTTCGCGGTGGCCCTCCAGGCCCGCAGACTGTCGGGCCGGATCTCACCCCGCCACCAACTCGCCCTCGGTTTCGTCCTGCACGCGGGCGGCGTCCTGGCGATGCTGGGCGCGCTCGACGCGGGCTCCTGGCCCCGGCTGCTGCCCGGCCTGCTGATCGCCGGCGTCGGCAGCGGCCTGCTCAACGCCGCGCTGCCCCTGCTCTCGGTGGAGTCCGTACCGGCCCAGCGCGCCGCGATGGGCTCCGGCGCCCAGCAGACCTTCCGCTACATCGGCTCCTGTGCCGGCGTGGCCCTGACCATCGCCCTCGCCACGTCCTCCGGTGGCGGACTGGCCCACGGCGCGGACACCGTGATGACGGTCTCGGCGGGACTGGCACTGCTGGCCGCGGTGGGCGTGGTGGCGCTACGAGAGCGGGCGGCCTGACGGGCGGCCTCATTGCCCGCGTACTCAACGCGGCCGCATCGAGACGAGCTTGCCCCACACCACCAGCCGGTACTTCGACGTGTACTCCGGCGTGCAGGTGGTGAGCGTGAGGTAGTAGCCGGGCTCCGTGTAGCCGTGACCCCGCCTGACGGTGGAGCGCGGGACGGGCTGGATGACGCCCCCGTCATGGGCGGCGGTCTGCGGCAGCGTCCGGTCGACGGCGTACGTGTACGTCGCGCTCCGCGTCTCGACCCGGATGGTGTCCTTGGGCGCGAGCCGGTTGATGTACCGGAAGGGCTCGCCGTGGGTGTTGCGGTGCCCGGCGAGGGCGAAGTTGCCCGCCCGGCCCGGCTGCCCGGTACCGGGGTAGTGGCCGACGTAGCCCTTGTTGAGGACGCCGCTCTTGCTGACGCCCTCGGCGACGGGGACGCGCAGGTGGAGGCGGGGGATGGTGAGGATGGCGTAGGCCCGGGACCAGTCGGGTGCGGGCTGCGCCGCGGACCGGCGCCGGGTGCCGGCCGCGCGCTCGGGCGACCCGGTGTCCGCGGGGGCGGGTTCGGCCGTGGCCGACGGCGCCGCCACGGCCGTACCGGAGTCGCCGCCCGCGCCGTCCCAGGCCCGCTCCAGCGCCCGGACCTCGCGCGCGGCGCCCTCCCGCGCCTCCCGGTTGGTCCACCACATCTGGTGGACGACCAGCAGCAGAAGCACCACCCCGACGGTGACGAGCGCCTCGCCGCCACTCCACAGCACGCGCCGCCGCAGGGCACGCCGCCGCAGCCCGCTGTGCCGCACGACGCGAACCCGCTCCATCCGTGAGCCTCCTCGCGCTTGTCTCGCGCTTGTCTCGCCGGGGCCGCCCGCACGATAGGTGCCGGGGCGCGAGGTCTCCATACCTGTGCGCACACGGTCCGCGCGGGGCGTGCGCGCACGGGTCTGGAGACCTCGCATCCGTCCTCCCCGCATCCGGCCTCCGCGTCCGGCCCCCCGAACACCCCGCCCCCCTTCCTCCACAGGTTTGAGAAAGGGCTGTCGGAACCCTCGACAACCCCACGCGTCACACCCGATGCTTCGTGTCGGCATCAACGGGACAGGCCACGGAGCCGGTTCGACGACGACACCGCCGACACCGGCCGTTGAGCGAAGCGGAGAAGTCATGATCCGACGCAGAACTCTGCTGGCGGCGACAGGCGGCGCATTCCTCGGCGGCGCCCTGGCGACGGGCACCGCACACGCGGACGCGACCATCGCTGTCAACCCCGGCACCTCGTACGGCACTTGGGAGGGCTGGGGCACCTCGCTGGCCTGGTGGGCCAACGTCTTCGGCGCCCGGGACGACTTCGCCGACCTCTTCTTCACCACCAAGTCGGTGACCTACAACGGCACGACGCTCCCCGGCCTCGGCCTCAACATCGCCCGCTACAACCTCGGCGGGTGCAGCTGGAACACGGTGAACGGCGAATCGATGGCCGAGTCGCCGAACATCCCCGCCTTCAAGCAGATCGAGGGCTTCTGGCAGGACTGGAACAACGAGGACCCCACCTCCTCGGCCTGGAAGTGGACCGCGGACGCCAACCAGCGCGCGATGCTGGTGAAGGCGACGCAGCGGGGCGCGGTGAGCGAGCTCTTCGCGAACTCCCCGATGTGGTGGATGTGCAACAACCACAACCCCTCCGGCGCGGCCGACGGCGGCAACAACCTCCAGACCTGGAACTACCGCCAGCACGCGTCGCACTTGGCGGCAACGGCGTTGTACGCCAGGAACAACTGGGGCGTGAACTTCGCGACGGTCGACCCCTTCAACGAACCGGCGTCGAGCTGGTGGACGGCGACCGGCACCCAGGAGGGCTGCCACCTCGACCCCGCGGTCCAGGCGGCCGTACTCCCGTACATGCGCAGCGAGTTGGACGCGCGGGGCCTGTCAGGCATCCGCATCTCGGCGTCGGACGAGACGAACTACGACACGGCCCGCTCGACCTGGTCGTCCTTCAACTCCTCCACCAAGGCCCTGGTCAGCCAGGTGAACGTGCACGGCTACCAGGGCTCGGGCGGCCGCCGCGACCTCCTCTACACGGACGTGGTGACGACGTCCGGCAAGAAGCTGTGGAACTCGGAGACGGGCGACGGCGACGGCACCGGCCTCGCCCTGGCCTCCAACCTCTGCTACGACTTCCGCTGGCTGCACCCGACGGCCTGGTGCTACTGGCAGGTCATGGACCCGACGACGGGCTGGGCGCTGATCGCGTACGACGCGAACACGCTGCAGCCCACGACAGTCCAGACCAAGTACTACGTAATGGCCCAGTTCAGCCGCCACATCCGCCCGGGGATGAGGATCCTCGACACGGGCGTGAGCTACGCGGCGGCGGCCTACGACGCGTCGGCGCGCCGCTTGGTGATCGTGGCGGTGAACACGTCGACGTCGGCCCAGACGTTGACCTTCGACCTGTCCCGCTTCACGACGGTGAGCGGCGGCTCGGGCGGTCTGGTCCCGCGCTGGAACACGGTGACGACGGGCGGGGACCAATACCGGTCGTACTCGAACACGACGCTGAGCGGGAAGTCGGTGGCGGTGCCGTTCGCGGCGCAGTCGGTGCAGACGTTGCAGATCGACGGGGTGGTGATCTGACGGAATCCGGCAGGGCGGACGCCTCTCTGGAGGCAACCGGAGCGGCCTGCGGGGCGTCGTGAGCCACGTGACGAAGGCGGCAGCGGTGGAAGCGACGGAAGACGACGAGCGCGGGCGCCGGCGGCCAGGCCTGCTGGCGCCCGCGCTCGCGAACCTGGCCCTCGGGGTACCCGCGATCGTCCCGCTGCACCTGACGTACTGGCTGCTGACGGACTACCTCCCCTCGGACTGCGACGCCTTCGCGTCCACGCCGCAACTGTCGAACTGCGACTACCACACGCTCGATCACGCCCCGGTGCTGATGTTCCTGCTGGCGCTGACCGGGCTGATGCTGCTGCTCACGCTGCTTGCCGTGGACGTCCTGGGCCCACGCCGCCGTGCCGATCCCCGCCCCGGCAGGTGGCTGGCCATGGCGACGCTGATCCCGGTGCCGTTCGTGATGCTGCTGTGCCTGGCGAAGACGTGAGGGCGACGACGCCCCCTCCCGGCGACGGCCTCGACCAGGCAATATCTGCACCCTGTTCCCCTCTCTGTTCTCCGCACCGCCACCCCTGGGCAGTACGGTGTCCCCCATGCGCCCCGACACGCCTGCCGAAAACGTCGACCACACCGCCGAAGCGGCACGCCTGGAGCGAACCGCCGGCCTCTACCCCGAGGACGCCGAGGCCTTGCTGCTGCGCGCCGCGGCCCACCTGGAACTGTCCGGCGACCGCCCCGCCGCGACCGCGCTGTACGACCGCCTGCTGTCGTCGTCGACGCCCCTGGAGGACCCCCACCTGGTACGGGCCCTGAAGGCCTCGAACCTGTGGGAGTACGGCCACGAGGCGGAAGCCCGCGCGATCATCGACGGCGTCCGCGCAGCTGCCCCCAGGGACCCGGCCCCCTGGGTGATCATCGCGGAGGCGCTGGAGTCGCATGACGAGCTGGAGGCAGCGCAGGAGACGTTCACGCAGGGGGCACGGCTCCTGCTGACGGACGCACCGGAGCCGCCGTACTCCACCCGCCCGCTGCTCTTCGGCCGCCACAGGGTCCGGCGGATGCTGGGCGTGGCCCACGACGAGTGGGACGCCTTGGCGGACACCCTCCACTCGATGCCGATCTCCCTGGACGAACTCCACGACCCGAAGCGGGTGTGGTCCCTGGGCTCGGACAATCCGGCGGAGCTGGAGGCGGAGATCTCGCGGCTGCGGGCCGAACTGGGCGCGTATCGGGAGGCCCTGTCCCGCCCGTTCCCGGTGGCGATACTCCACTGGACGGGGGATGAACTGACGGAACTGGTGACGGCGTATCCGTCCCTGTCCGCGGAGTACCCCTCCCACGAGGAGCACCTGGCGACGATAGAGGGCTCGCTGAGGGAGCTGTCCGCCTCCGGCACCCCGAACCTGGGCATCGTGACAGGCACGGTCCCGTCGTACGAGGCCTTCGCCGCATCGGAGGGCTCGTCCCCGGAGGACCCGACCCTGCTGCCGCAGTACGCGACGACGCTGGCGGCGCGGGGACGGGCGGTGGCTTGGCCGCCGCAGCGGGGGGCGGGGTGCTGGTGCGGGTCGGGTCAGACGTATGGGGAGTGCCACGGGGCGCAGGCGCCGGCCTGACGCCCACACCCGCTCAACGCAGCCAAAGGCCGCTTAGCCAACCCGGCGTGCCCCCGCATCGCGAACGCGCCCCAACCCCGCCCAACCACCCAGCCGACCTGCCCCCAACCAACCTGGGCCACCCACCCCTCCGGGCCGCCCGCTCGCTTCTCCCCCGTGCTGGAGCGAGCCGGGTCAAGGGTGGCCCGCAGGGCCATCGGCGCAGCCGACGCGGAACGCAGCGCAGCGGAGTGAAGCGCCCTTGAGGCGGCTCGCGGAAGCACGACACTGACAAAGAAGCGGGCGACCCAACGGCACATACAGAGAAACCAAGCTGCCATTGGGGCCTGTCAGTGCCACCTGCTAGAACAGAGCCATTGCTGTGCGGGGATTGGGGAAATCAGCGTGGCTCAGCCGATGGATCTGTCGCAGCCTGTCGCGGGTGTTTACGAGGAACTCGTCACCCAACGCATGCAGGAACAGATGGAGCAGTTGAATGCAGCAGGTTGGAAGGCCATCGATGACGAGGTCAGCGAAGAATCGTCACCTCATGTACTCGCCCGCCACATCAGTCAGGCCGTAAGCCGGCGCCTCAGTCAGCTGCCGCATGACAGGCGCGTCGCCGTAGCCAACCAGATCATCGAGTCGCTCGCCTCCGACTCCGCCGATCTCGGAAGCGGTGATGCAGTCGAGGCCATCGCTGAGGGCCCTCGACAGCTCCTCGCTCTGGCCGAGAAGGAAGCCCCCGGCGTCTTCGCGGTACGCCCACTCACGCCTCTATCCGAGACCGCGCTCATCACCAACTCCCCCGAGGATCCAAGCCTCGGCAGCGAGCTGCGCGCTGAACTGGCAACAGCGGACCGCATTGATCTGCTCTGTGCCTTCGTGAAGTGGTACGGCCTTCGCGTACTCGAAGACTCCCTCCGTGCCGCCGCGGAACGCGGCGTCCCCATCCGCGTCATCACCACCACCTACATCGGCGCAACCGATCGCCATGCGCTCGACCGGCTCGTCCGCGACTTCGGCGCCGAAGTGAGGGTGAACTACGAGATCCGCTCGACACGCCTCCACGCCAAAGCCTGGCTGTTTCGCCGCAAAAGTGGCTTTGATACGGCGTACGTCGGCAGCTCCAATCTCTCGAAGGCTGCTCTACTCGACGGCTTGGAGTGGAACGTGCGCCTATCCTCTGTGGCCACTCCAGCAGTGCTCAACAAATTCGAGGCCACTTTCGACGCGTACTGGAACGACATCGCATTCGAGCCCTACGACCCCGATCGCGACGCCCACAAGTTGGACGAAGCTCTGCACCTGGCGGGCGGATCGGCATCCGGCCAAGACTCCAAGATCAGCCTCTCCGGTCTTGAAGTACGGCCGCACCCCCACCAGGCCGACATGCTGGAGCGGCTACGAGTCGCGCGCGAGGTCCATGGCCACCAGCACAACTTGCTAGTTGCTGCCACCGGTACGGGCAAGACAGTCATGGCCGCCCTTGACTACCGCAATCTGCATAAAGAGTGGGGCGGCAAGCAGTACCCGCGGCTTCTGTTCGTGGCACACCGCAAAGAGATTCTTAAGCAGTCCCTGCGCATGTACCGCGAAGTACTCGACGACGCATCCTTCGGCGAACCTCTGTTCAGCGGCGAACTCCCACGCGACTGGACGCACGTCTTCGCCAGCGTCCAGTCCCTCACCGACCAACGCCTCGACCAGTTCGCCCCGGAACACTTCGACATCATCGTCATCGACGAGTTCCATCACGCCACGGCTACGACGTACCGCCGCGTTCTCAACCATTTCAAGCCGAAGCAGCTCCTGGGCCTAACCGCCACTCCCGAACGCGCCGACGGCCTCAACGTCCAGGACACGTTCTTTGAGGGACGGATAGCCGCCGAGATGCGGCTGTGGGAGGCCCTCGACAACGACCTCCTCTGCCCGTTCCACTACTTCGGTGTGCCCGATGGGACGGACCTCACCCGCCTCGACTGGCGTTCTGGGACGTACGACCAAAGCCAACTCGGCGACTTGTTCTCCGCCGACCACGCGCGGGCCCGTATCGTCATCAAACAGGTACAGGACAAGGTCTCCGACCCGATGAGCATGCGGGCGCTCGGCTTCTGTGTCAGCCGGAAGCACGCCCACTTCATGGCGAAGTGCTTCCGCGATGCTGGCTTCAAGGCTGAAGCTCTGGATAGCGCGTCGACGCCCGAGGTTCGTGACCAGGTTCTCTCGCAGCTCAAGGCCGGCGAGATCCAAGTCATCTTCTCCGTGGACCTCTTCAACGAGGGCTTGGACATCCCCGACGTCGATACGCTGCTCCTGCTACGCCCCACAAGCAGTGCCACCGTCTTCCTGCAACAGCTCGGTCGAGGACTGCGCCGCACGCCGGACAAGCCCGTGCTTACGGTGCTCGACTTCATCGGCCAGCATCGCGCCGAGTTCCGCTTCGAGGAGCAGTTCCGTGCGATGACCAACCTGTCGCGCAACCGCCTCCTTGAGCACGCTGAGCACGACTTCCCGCTGCTGCCGTCCGGCTGCCAGATCATCCTCGAAGGCAAATCCAAGGATCTGGTGCTGAACAACATCCGCACCCAGATCAAGGCGACCGTCCAGACCCTCGCCAAGGAGGTCCGGGCCTTCGATACACCGCTCCTCGCGGACTATCTGAGGGAGAGCCGTCGCGAAATCAGGGAGCTGTACAAGTCAAGCAACTCGTGGACGTCGGTACTGCGCCGAGCCGGCCTGGCCGACCTGCCTGAACAGGCAGGCGAGGATGACTTGTTGAAGCGTGTTCACGCATTTTTGCACGTAGACGACCTTGAACGCGCTGAGGCATACACCCGCTTGTTGAGCGATGACGCACCGAGGTACGAGTCGCTCAACCCAAGGGACCAAACCTACGCGCGCATGCTCTTCTTCAACCTTTGGGACAAGGCTGGCGGGTTCAGCTCCTACGCGCAGGGACTTGAATCGCTAGGCGAGCAGCGGGCCCTGCGGAGCGAACTACGACAGGTACTCCACCATGTGATGAGGCAAGCCGACCACTTCCCCATTCCGTTGGATGGCCCGCACGCCCACATCCCTCTGAAAGTCCACAGCGCGTACAACCGCTCGGAGATCCTGGCCGCGCTTGGCGTCGCTCGCCTCGGTGGCCAGATGCCCGGATCCTTTGCACAGGGTGTCCTGTGGGACGAGTCGAACCAGACGGACGCACTGCTGATCACACTCGAGAAGAACGAGAAGGACTTCTCGCCGACAGTCCGCTACAAGGACTACGCGTTGGCCCCCTCCCTCTTCCATTGGGAGTCACAGAGCACCACCGCAGACACCTCACCCACGGGCCTGCGATACCAACAACACGAGCAACGCGGAAGCCACGTGCTGCTGTTCATGCGGCGCTACAAGGACACCGACATCGGCAAGGCCCAACCATGGATGCTGCTGGGCCCGGCCACCTACGTCCAGCACGACGGCAGCAAGCCCATGGCCATCACTTGGCGACTGCACTATGAGCTGCCTGCGGATGTGTGGTCGTACTCAGCCATCGCTACGAGCTAACCGACTCGGCGCTCAGACAACCTCGCCGATCTCGGCCTCAAAGTGAGACTGCGCCCGGTCGAGCACGTCATCGGGGTCATAGCCGCGTGCACGCAGCCAGTGCAGCAGGTCGGTCATGACCCCGATGGCAGCGTCCTCGACCACTGCCATGCTCAGCACACCGCCCTCGCCGTAGATCGCTCTACCGTGCGGGAGTCGCCACGACCCGTACAAGTCAAGAATGGCCTCGACTCGCGTGACACGGGGGCCGTTCGTCTGGCCGCAGGCGGCGGAAGCATCCGTAGCAAGCTCACACCACACCACCTTCGAGTTGCCTCGGAGGGACACGCCCCAGCGGTGAGCCGTCAGGGTGTCGACGAGCGCCACTCCTCTGCCCGACTCCAGCGCGGTACTGGCGGCGAGCAGTGTGGGCAATGACCGCGTATCGGGATCCTCAACCTCCAAGCGTAGATATGGCTCGTTGAGCGCCATGCGTAGCGTGGCGGGCGTTCCCTCCCCAACGTGCCGGATGACGTTGGTCACCAGCTCTGATACGCAGATCTGCGCCGCGTCAACATGATCGGGGAGCCCCCACAGAATGAGGCGGAGCTTCAACATTCGCCGCAACTCAGAGAGTTGCCTTGGCTGGGCGACGAACTTGTGCACCCAGGGCTCTCGGCCGGCACAGCCGCTCACATACATCATCTTCGACCCCTCTCACGCGCTCCATCGCGCACAGCTTTCACGCAATGACTCTGAGTGACAGAGTTGCAGTGCATGTCCCGCCGTGCAACATGCATAAAGGGATTCCCCCTTTAGGGTGATTGGCCTTTCGCGCCCCTTCCGATGGGATGGAACATCCGCTATCCCCCGAGGAGTTGCCATGACCGGGTCCCCCACGGCTCGCCGTCGCCGCCTTGCGATCGAGCTCAAGCGGCTACGCGAAGAGAGCGGCCTGACCTGTAGCCAGGTGGGCAAGGAGCTGGACTGGAGCAGTTCCAAGGTCAGCCGCATGGAGACGGGGCAGGGGCGTGTCCAACCCTCGGATGTCGACGCCGTGTGCCGTTTCTACGGGACCGCCGATGAGCTGCGTGATCTTCTGAAGTCGCTAGCCAAGGAGTCCAAGACGAAGGGGTGGTGGCACGCACACAGCGATGCGATCCCTGCGTGGTTCTCTGTGTACGTCGGCCTCGAACAGGCAGTCTCCGACCTGCGCACCTATCAAGCCGAGTTCATCCCCGGCCTGCTGCAGACCAGGGAGTACGCATCCGAGCTGAGCCGCGCATGGGTCGACCACACCCCCGAGGACATTCAGCGCATGGTCGACGTCCGGGTGCGGCGACAAGAGCTCCTCACCAGCGAGAGCGCGCCTGACCTATGGGCCGTCGTCCACGAGAGCACCCTGCTGCACACGATCGGCAGCCGCCAGGTCATGGCCCGCCAGCTCGAACGTATGCTGGAAATCCAGAGGTTGAAGAACGTGACCGTGCAGATCCTGCCGTTCGATGCAGGCGCCTATCCCACCACCGGGTCGTTCACGGTCCTCGGTTTTCCAGAGCAGGAGGACCCAGACGTGGTGTACCGAGAGGGGCTTACCGATTCGGTCTACCTCGAGGAACCCAAGGACGTTGCCCTCTACACGAAGGCATTCGATCATCTCAGGGCGTTGGCCCTGAGCCCTCAGCGCTCGGCCTTGCTGATCACAAGACTCTTGGAGGAGAACTCCCGATGATCCCGCCGTCGAGCACCCCGTGGCACAGGAGCAGCTACAGCAACGGCATGGGGGGCGAGTGCCTAGAGATGGCCTCGTTCGCTGGGACTATCGCCGTGCGCGACTCGAAGGTCCCCTCGGGGCCGCACCTAACTATCAGCTCGCCCACGTGGGAAAACTTCATAGGCGTGATTTCTCAGACAAGCCAGCCGCGCTAACTGACGGCCTGCATAGGGTCGCGAACTATCTCTCCGGCTCTCTGGAGGAAGGTGGCATAAGCCTCGTTCATGCCACCCCTCGCCTGTTCGTAGTTCGACCACTCTGGTATCCGACCTTGAGAAGTTGCCTGCTCTGCTTGAAGCAAGGACCTGACTGACTCAACTGCTCTACGAGTCAAGGCATATGCCAGCGCCCTTGCCTCGTCCGGCCCCCATAACGCCAACAGGCTTGTCTTGTCTTGCAGGTCCAGCGTGGCCCGCCGCAGTGCATCCTTGGTTGCTACGTCAAGCGGGACTCCACCCCTGACCTCAGGCGTGATTCCTGCGAGCACATCATCAAGAGCCGTGTAGGCCGCGAGGAGAGAAGCGAAGGACTGGTACCGCTGGCTACGCACCCACTGCCAGTGCTCCGCTGCCGCTTGCCCCTGAACCTGTGCGAGCGCAGCCTCAACAGCCTTGCGCCCACCCGCCTTTGCTCCACGCTCGGCGTACCTCCCCGCGATCACAGCCCCAATAACCGCTGCTATAAGACCGATGCCACCTGCTACGACCGTCGCCGTCGCGTCACCCATGGCACCATCCTCACCTGGGCCGTGCACTGTCACAACGTCACCACAAGCGAACCGCATCAGATCCGTCACTCTGTGCCTACTGAAACCACTAGCCTCGGATCATGACGACCCACACGTCCGGGCCTCGCCCCGGTCAGATCCTCACGCGCGCAGAAATACATCCCATACTTGGCGGGGCCGGCTACGCCGGAATCTGCCCAGCGGTCGAGAAGAGGAACGTTCTCATCTTCTCCGACAGCAAGGTGGGCGAGCGCTTCGGGTACCGCGACGGGTGGCTTGCCGAGGATGACGACATCGGCCCCATATTCACGTATACCGGCGCCGGGAAGCGCGGCGATCAAGCCTTAGAAGGTGGCAACAAGGCAATACTGGAGCACGTCGACAAGGGCCGCACCCTGCACTTATTTATCGCCGTGGGTAAGGTTCCCGGAAGTGATACTCGGACACATGCATACATAGGGGAATTCAAGGTCGATGCGCGCAATCCCTTCGAAATAAGGGAAGCCAAGGATGAACTAGGCGCAGATCGCAACGTAATCGTCTTCCGCCTACGCCCCACCGGCCCGCACATCCGACGGGAAGAGGACACCCTCCCGCGCGCCACGCAGGCCCGCTCCCGGTTTAACCGCAGCGCAGCCAAGCTCACTCGCGCCTATCGACGTCAGAAGCGCCAGCAACGCCAACTGTCCGACACCGAACAAGTAGCCGCTGCTCGCGATGACTTGGCAGACACCTTCGAAGAGAGCTCTCTCGTCGCAGGAGAAACGATCGGTCAGCTCGAAGTATCGATGCGTGACGCAACGGCCCAGCTCATGGTCGAGCTCTACAACCCAACGAGCAACACGGTCTATGAGCCGACAGGGAGTGCGGCCAGCGAGTCGATAGCGGAAGCTATGACTCAACTCCTTCTAGCACGCCACCACTTGAGAAGCATTGCCCACAGCCAGCCTCTCCACCTGATGGTCCTGTCCCCCGAGCTCCCCCGCGAGGACCTACGGAACCTGCTCGCCGAACACGGGATTGGCGTGGTGTATCGCAACGAGAGCGGCGACTTCTCGGAGTTCGCGGCCAGCACCTCCACCTCAGGCAGCGCCCCTCGCGCCTTCCGCTGCTTGGATTGCCCGGTGCCCGCCTAAGGCTGTCTCGTAGACAGGCCTGCTTGCACGCAATCCATGCCTACAGCCCAGGATGCGCAATCTGCTGCAATCTTTGAGCGTGCTCAGGCCGGCACCCGCATCCTGGATCTCCAAGCAGCACAGGTGGAGGGCGACATGACACTCAGGTTCCTCGGCACAACCAGCGACGACGGCGACTGCCCCACCCTCTACGAGATCGAGGGCACAGACGAGATCCTCGTCCAGGGCGAGCGGGAGACCGACCCGGAGCACCTCGCCCAGCTGCGGGACGTCAAGGATTCCGAAACCTTCGTCCGCGTGCCGCGCAGCCTGCTGACCCGCTACGCGCCCAGGAGCGATGCCCCCGAGCTCCAGCCGTTCGCCTCCATCTCGCATCTCTTCAGCGACTTCAAGCACACGGCTTGGCGCCTCGAGGCGCGCTGCGGCTACGCCTCCGACCGCAACAGCCCGAAGTGGCCACGATTCCTCGCAGGAGAAGACATCGCCCGTGACCCCGACAACGCCTGGCGGGAGAACGTCCGCGTGCAAACGGCGAAGGGCAAGCGGTTCGGACGTGTTCGGCTGGTTGATGAACCGCCCACTCAGGGGCAGGAGTTCCTCCTGGCCAGCGCCCCCAGCAACATCGCAGCGGGCGAAGACATCCGGTACCTGACGCGTTCCCAGGCGCGGGAATTGCGGCTGCCGGACCACGACTTCTGGCTCTTCGACTCCAAGATCCTCGCCCGTTTCGCGTTCGACGACGAAGACACCACCCTGGGTGTGTACGTCACCCAGGACCCGGCCGAGGTCCTCGCCGCCTGCCAAGTCCGGGACGCAGCCTGGCACCATGCCGTACGTACCGAGGAGTTCGCCAGGCCGGTACGTTCCACCATGTGAGCACGGACTACCAGACCGCCAGAGAGGCACTCGGTGCGCGGCTTCGTGAGCTGCGCACCAAGGCCGGTCTCGAAGGTAAGGACCTGGCTGCCAAGGTCGACTGGCAGCCCTCGAAGGTCTCCCGGCTCCAGAATGGCAAGCAGACTCCGTCCGCAGCAGACCTGACAGCTTGGGCGCAGGCCTGCCGCCGCCCGGACGTCGAGCCTGAGCTCCAAGGGCTCCGTGCCGGACTGGAGCTGAAGCAGCGGCACCGCTCCTGGCGACGCCAGTTGGCCGGCGGGCACCGCGGCCGCCAAGAGATCGCCGTACGCCAGACCCAGGCGACGAAGGCGATCCGCGGGCTTGAAGTCTCACGCGTTCCGGGGCTGTTCCAGACGCCGGAGTACGCCCGCATCATCTTCGAGGCGAACGCCGAGTTCCGGGGTATCCCGCCTACCACTGAGGCCGCCGTCGAAGCCCGGATGCGTCGCCAGGAAGCGCTGTACGACCCCGACAAGACGTTCCGGTTCCTCGTGTGCGAGGCAGCGCTATACCACCGGCCGTGCCCAGCAGACGTGATGGCTGAGCAACTGGACCGGCTGTACAACCTGGTGGGCCAGCGCCGGATTGAGCTCGGCATCCTGCCGTTCGGCACTCAACTGCGCCGTACGGCTCCGCACGCCTTCTGGATCTACGACCGCAGGCTGGTCATCGTCGAGACGATCAGCGAAGAGCTGTGGCTCACCGGCGAGGACGACATCCAGCTGTACGAGCGGGCGTGGGACTGGCTCTCGGAATCCGCCGAGTACGGGGCGTCGGCGCGCCGCCTGGTGGGCCGCGCGCGGGCGTCTCTGGACCTTGCCTGAGCAACCAGCCGCAAGCACGACAATCGTGTGCGCAATCAAGCGCAATCGCTGGCCAGGTGCGCAATCGAACTGCCTAACGTCCTGGTCATGGCCACGAACCCCATCCGGTTAACCCTGCAAGCGGGCCAGGACTGGCTTCTGTCCTGCACTCGGAATCCCAGTGCGGTCTGTCGCGCGTGGGCCGCGGACGAGTTCGCGCGGATCCCGAGCGGCGACCACTGGCTCGTAGTCGAGGGACCATTACTCCAGTCCATCCAGGCCATGAAGCACGTTGGCGGCCAAAGGCTCGGCCCCGTCCTGGTGGATGCCCCGAAGAGCCGGGCCTGGTGGCTGGTGTCTCCGGGCCTCGGTAACGAAGTAGGGAACGTACCGCAGTTGACCGTGCACGCGTCCGGCTGGCAGCTCGCGTGCCCGCCAGTCCTGTACGCGATCAACGAGCGCCTGTGGCTGGAGCGCCCGGACGGCTCGGGCCGCCTTACCGATCCGACTGCGCTGGGCATCGCGTTCGGCCGCACCGGGCGACCTCATGCGGAGGCACTCGGATGACGACCAGCCCAACTGCGTCCGGTGCGACTTGCGACGAGCCCGATGCCCCATCGCTCGGAGAGCTACTTGCACGGTCTGCCACCGGCCTCCGCGAGCGCACCGCGGTACAGGCCTTGGCTGAAGAGGAGAAGCTCCTCGCCCTGAGCAATGTCCGCGCGGCGCTCGTGACGAAGGAAGACGGCGTCATGACGTGCCGGTGGGAGAGCATTGCCGGACGCGTGTACACGCTCGGACTCGATGAAGGCGAGCGTGCATTCCTCGGGCTGGTGCTGTCGATCGTCGGCGTGCAGCGAAGCCACCTGGCCGCCGTTCGGTATCTGGACGAGCGCCGCTTGAAGATCGTGCTCCAGGCGATGGTGCGGCTGGCCGGCAACGACCGGATCGCGATCGGCACGCGTGTCTGAACCGTTGCGGTCAGCGCCGTAGGCCGGCCGAAAGGCCGCCGGATGCGCCGCCGTCCGGCGTCATCACATCTCATTCCCGCTCTTCCCGCTGTGTACGGGCGAGTGCTACCTCACGCGGTGCGGTGCAGAAGCCCCTCTGCCGGGTCACACGACACACGTCCAGCGCCGCGAGGGAGAGCTCCCCGAAGGTCCTCCAACCGTGAGGTGAATTCGTGCTCCACACGACCCTGTTCCGCCCCGACCAGCGTCCGGTCCTGGCCGCATCCGTCAACGGAACAATCATGAAGCGGGAGACCCGACGATGACCACCGCCGTCGCAGCCCAACCACGTACCGGCCGCTCCCTCGTCACAGACACCGAGTTCGACACGCTCGCCGCCTTCTGCGCCGACGAATACGGGCTGGAGCGCTGTGCCGCTGACCGCGTTGTCGACCAAGCTCTGGCATTGGTCTACGTCATGGGAACGACTGGCGAGGGCGCCGCCATGGCCCCGTCCCAGCTGGTCGACCCCGGCTGGCACACGCTCATCCTGCACACCGGGTGGTACGCCGACTGGTGTGAGCGGCAGTTCGGCTACTTCCTGCATCACCAACCCAACTCCAAGGTCCGCACGCACGGGCTGATGACGGACGTCGTCGCCAGGATCCGAGCCGCCGGCTTCGAGGTCGACGAGCGGCTGTGGGGCACTGCGGCCGACTGCAATCCACCCACTTGCTGTGGCGACGGGCCCTGCTGCTGACCCCTGCGTTCCCCATCCCCTTCTACGAGAGGGGCGGGGCCTGCCCTGCCTGCCCTGGCCCGATGGGTCTGCCCCTCTCGTCATCCCAGAACGGACCCATCCGTGTCCCTCACCGTGCTGACCGCAACCAGCCGCGTGACCGTCTTTCCCCTCGAAGACCTCTCCATCGCGTACACCACCCAGTCCAGCGATCAGCGCGGCCTCGGCGACGTCGGTCTCGTCACCGTCGTCGATGAGCTGTCCGACGGCGAGGAGCTGTGGCAGCTGGCCTGCAGACTCGGAGGGCGCAACAACGAACAGGATCAGGCTCGTTGGATCCTCACTCAGGCCGGTCGTGCTCGGGTGGTGAGGTCACCGGCCTACGACGATTGGGCGGACGTTCCATGGACGGCGCACGTGCGTCGGCGCCTTGAACTCGACGCGCTCTACGCGAACCACGACGTGCTGCTCACCGGTCGCATCACGCTGGCCTGCAGTTGATTGAACGAGGGAGAGTCCAAGTGAAGTTGGAACCGGCATCCGCTGTGGATGATGTACAACGCGAGCTTGCCGCATTGGAAAGGAATGCCGTGCGTCTGCGGTATTTCCTCCCGGCGATCCCCACCGGACTGATCCAGACACCCGAGTACATGCGGTGTGTGATGACGCGTGCATCGGGCGCCGCCGACATGGACGTTGAGCAAGTCATCGCGCGGAAGCTGGAACGTCAGGCCGTACTCGACGACCTCGACAAACGGTTCGAGTTCCTGCTCACCGAGTCGGCGATCCGGTGGCAGCTGTGCGAGGCGGCCGTGATGGCCGGACAGATCGAGCACCTCGTATCGCTGTCCTATCGCCCGAATGTCGACCTCAAGGTGCTTCCGCTGACGGGCCGGTTCTCCGAGGTTCCGTTCAACACCTTCACGCTGTATGACACCAGCCTTGCCACATTGGAGGTGTTCACCGGGCGAGTGGTGCTGCGCGACGCGTCGGCCATCGCGCGCTACGACCGGATCTTCGACTCTCTTGCAGAGCGTGCAGGTGTGGGGGAAATGGGGAGGCAGATGCTCGCCGGGTGGGCTGAGTGCTTCTAGGCGGGCACGTGATCGGGCAGGGCTGACGCCTTCTCACTCGCGGGGATACGGACCCCGACTTGTGCCGGCTTCGGTGGAGGCTGTTGCAGCTGATGGGGCCTCATGGCGTCCGAAGCTGATTGACCCTCATGGCCGTGGCCCGTATGGCAGCTCCGATGAGCGCCCCGGGAGATATCGGATTAGCCTCCGAAATGAGCGCAATGTGGATCTTAGGTATGCGCTCTACTCGACCCAAGGAGGAGACATGCGCAAGCTTCAGAAGGCCGCTCTTGCGGCCGCGATGGTCGGGACCCTCAGCCTCATAGCCACCGGCACCGCCTCCGCCGACGACCACGGCCATGGGCACGGGCATTGCAAGTCGCACGACCTGAATGTTGACGTTCTCGGTCAGGTCGGCTTGCTCAACGGTCTTGCCGGCAACCTGGCCAACGGTGAGGGCCACCCCGGCGCCCAGTTCAACAACGTCGGTTCCAGCTGCCACCACTGAGCGACCTGGAATCCGACACGTAGTTCACCGAAATGGGCCCCGGTGCCCTGGGCGACGAGCCCGGGCACCGGGCCCTTCTTTCATGCGGTCGCTTTCATGCGTTCCAGTAGTCCCGCTTCGCCAGCTCCACCCACGCATCCGGCGGGCCCACGATCGCCCGCGCGTCCGTCAGGCGCAGGCCCGCCCACGCGCACGCGTACGCCACCGCGTCGTGGCGGAAGAGGTAGGACGACAGGACCTCCTCGGCGGAGGACTCCTCGTCGGGGGCGCCTCCCGGGTGGAGGTCCCAGCCCTCTATGACGCCGTCTCTGGTGATGCTGCCCTGGTTGCCGCTCTTGGGGTTGGCGTAGAGGCCGTAGCTGATGGTGCCTCGGGACAGGCGGGTGTGGATGCCCGGCATGGACGGTGCGTAGCCCCAGGGCTGCGCGACTACGCAGCCGCCGGGGACCGTCGTCACGCCGACGATGTGCAGGGTTTCGTCCAGGTCGCAGGCGTACGGGTCGTCGAGGATTTCGGCCACCTCCGCCTCATCCGCCGGCGTTGCCTCCAGGCGGCTCACCGCCTCCTCCGCGTCGATGCCGGCCACGCAGGCCAGGCCGAAGCCGTCGTGGTCGATGCCGGTCAGCACGTCGGTCAGGCGTCTGCCCTCCTCGGCCGCCGCTCGCTGTGCGTCGGTGAGGCCGGGCTCGCCGGGCGGCAGGGAGAAGAGGTCCGGGGTGGGGCCCGCCAGGCTGAGGCGTCCGGGTGACCAGCCGCCGAGCAGGGGGCGCCAGGGGTCGGCTCCCGCGGCGGCGAGAGCGCGGGCGTTGTCGGGGTGGTCGCACATGACGGCCTCCCACAGGGCGGTCGTGCCGTCCTCCAGGGCGTCCACGTCCGCCACGCGTCGGGCCAGTTCCGCGACGA
The DNA here is from genome assembly GCF_045039535.1 of Streptomyces sp. NBC_01092. NCBI lineage: Bacteria > Bacillati > Actinomycetota > Actinomycetes > Kitasatosporales > Streptomycetaceae > Streptomyces > Streptomyces sp. NBC_01092. The sequence continues at coordinate 4,200,370 of NZ_CP108659.1, forward strand.
CCTCCGGTGAGCCGTGGGCCGCCGCCCGGTGCAGCGGACGGCGCCCTCCGCGGCCCCATCGCTCGGGGTCGGCGCCCTGTTCCAGGCGGCGCCTGATGTCGTCGTGGTCCTCCCAGCCCTGCCAGGTCATGCCGCTCCAGCCGCCGTCCTCACGAGCCGTCACCATGCCACCTCCAGACGCGATACGAGCTCCAGACGCGATACGAGCTCCAGATGCGATACGAGGGTCGATGGGCCCGCCCGCTGCCCGTGACGGCCAACCTCCCCACCCCCTCCACTCACACCATCGCAGGCGGCACTGACAATCCCCTCCTCCCTCGGGCAGCCGCGGCAAAACCAAAGTCGCAGCGCCGTAGACCATCGGCCGATGGCAGGGCCTACGGCCCCTCGTCAGACTCGGCGTTGCGCCATATCGGCGACTGGCAACCGGCAACCGGCGCAACGGGAGAGCGCCGGTGCGGTGGTGAGTCGGTGGGCGCGCTGGATCTGACGCGGCATGAGGACGGGGGACAGGGTGACGGATACGGGGCGCACCGTGGGTGCGAGAGGGCGTCTGGAGAAGGTGGGGAAGGGTGATCCGGGCGTCGGTGATGTCACCGTGCTCAAGGAGTCGGCCTGGGTTCTGACACTGTTTTGGGTGGCGTGCGGGGCCGTCGTCGGCTGGCTGGTCACCCTTCTTGCCGAGTGGCTCGTGACGTTGTCCTGGGCTCCCTTGCGGGGGCCGGCCGAGCTGCTGACGTCCGTACCGGAGCCCTGGCTGACCATCGGTTCCGTCGCGGTGGGGGCGGCGGTGGGGCTGGTGGTCGGGTTCATCGCGGTGCACGAGTCGCTGTCGGTGTGCGTGTCCGACGGCCGTGTGGTGCTCGGCGTCAGGGACTCGTCGCAGGAGTTCGGGCGCGACGAGATCGCCTTGGCGGTACGGGACGGCAAGCAGCTCGTGCTGCTGGGGCCGGACGGTATGGAGGTCGCGCGGGAGGAGTGCCATCTGTCCTGGACGCGGCTGGCCGATGCCTTCGCCGCGCACGGGTTCCGGTGGGCGGACGAGGATCCGCACCGGGAGGAGTTCCGGCGCTGGGTGCCCGGGATGCCCGGGCTGCCCGTGGGGGCGGACGCGTTGCTGAGGGCTCGTGCGGCGGCTCGGGAGAAGGACGAGGGCGCGGCGGACGCCCGGGAGCTGCGCGGGGAACTGCTCGGGCTCGGCGTCGTCGTACGGGACGAGAAGGAGCGGCAGTACTGGCGGGTGCCGCCGCGGTCCTGAAGGGCGGCGGCCACCAGGTCACCACTCCCCGACCGCCGTGTCGACAGCCATAGGCCCTGCGGAACAGGGCTTGTCATACCGACTGAGAGGATGGCGGCGACCCTAGAGGAAGAAGGGGGATGAGCATGGCAGTGCTCGTCTTGGTCGGTGTCCTGGTGCTCGTCGTCGGGGGATGCGTCTGTGTCGTGTGGGCTTCACGCGGAGGCCCGCGCTGGGTGCGCATAGTGGCCCAAGTGACCATGGGGCTGGGCGAAGTGGTCCGGGTGCTGGCCCGTAGCGGGCGGAAGTCGGGGTCGGGGTCGAACTCCGACTCCAGTGACTGACGCCGTACGGCCGCCGTCCTCCGACCGCCACCACGCGAACGCGGGCCGCGCCGCCGGGTGTTGAACGGCAGCGCGGCCCGCGTCGTGGGACGGGTCAGGCGGTCTTCGTCGGGGGCGGGCTCGCCGTCGCCGTGGCCTTGCCCTCCGTCAGGAGCCACTCGTGGTGCAGGGCGCCCAGCGGGATCCTCGTCTGGAAGACGGGGGTGCCGAAGATGGTCAGTTGGAGATTGAGGGAGCCGGTGAGGTCCACGCCGCCGTAGATGGCGTAGGTGCCGGTTGCCGAACCCGTGCCGTCGGCGGAGCCCTCGGCCGTCGCGTCGGCGTGGGCGCGCAGGTACGGGGCCAGGTCGGCGGTGACGCCCACCGCGCCGTAGAGACCCACGGTGGCCTCGGCGCCGAGGGCCGCCTTGACGTCGCCCGCGGCCGTCACCGTGGTCTTCAGGGGCTCGCCCGTCATGTCGGACTCGCTGACCGGGGTCCAGCCCTTGGCCCAGGAGAAGCTGCCGCCGACGCGGAAGTCGCCCTTGAGATCCTGTTCGACGTCGACAGTGACCTTGCCGTCCGCGTTGACCTGGAGGTAGCAGGTCAGGTCGAGGTTGACGACGACGGGGATCGGGCCGACCTGGATCACCGGGTCGGAGTGGAGCTGGGCGAAGGGGATGCGGATCGGCTTGCCGTTGGTCGAGCCGGCCGCGCGGCCCTTCAGGGACCACTGGGAGGCCCAGTCTCCGGACAGGCCCAGGAAGGCGGCGCCCGGTGACGAGCCCGTGCCGGCACCGTCGTACGAGAACGCGACTTCGGGGGCCAGCTGGACGAAGCCCTTCACCGACGCGGCCGCCGACGCCGGGGCGCCCTCGGCCGTGGAGACCGCCGCGCCCACGTCGATCCGCAGGCTGCCCAGCGGGAGTTTCGCGCCCTCGGGGCCGAAGTGGAGGTCGCCGGTCTTCGCCCAGGAGACCTTCACGCCGTTCACGAGCGGCTTGACGTCGACGGACGACGGGTCGACCGGGACCTCGCCCTCGGCCTTGCTCGCGCCCAGCACGGAGTTGAGCTTCGCCGGCTCGGTCTCGACGGTCGTACCGCCGGTCTTCGCGGTGCCCACGACGTCCGTGACCTCGGCCAGTACGCCGTCGGGGGCACCGGGGGCGGGCGCGCTGGCGATGATGTCGCCGACGGCCACCGCGGGTGGCGCCGCGGGGCTGGAGGTAGGACTGGACGAGGAACTCGTCGAGGGGGTGGGCGTCGGCTTCGTCACGGACGGCGCCGAGATGACGGCCCGTCCGGTCTTCCTGTCGTACGAGGCGACCTTGAGGGAGGACTTCTTCGCCATGCCGTCCCCGTCACCGCCGGCCACGGCGGTGGGAGTGGCCGTACCGGACGGGGCCGATACGACGGCGAGTTGTTCCTGGGCCGCGGCGGGGTTGGGGCTCTCCGAAGCCGTGGAGGCCGCCGCGTCCGTGGTGGTCGAGGTGTTGGTGGAGCAGCCGGTGGTCAGTACGGCCGCGAGAGCGATCGCCGACAGTACGGCGTGGCTCTTGAACTTGGGTCTGTGCATGCGTGTTCCTCGGGAGCGGTGTATGGGGGTGCGCTGCAGGAGGTGACGCATGGGGAGCGGGCATGCCGGTCAACCAGGCATGCCGAGAAAGCCGTTCCGGCGCGGTGCGCGGCCGGTGGTTACCCCCCAGTAGTCATGCATGAGCATGCCAGTACGGCGGGGGTGGCATCCGCTTTCTTTTCATGGGGGGCCGGTGACGTGAGTCACACCTGACGAGAGGTCAGTTCCCGCAGTCATTCCCGGGGTTGTCGGGGGTTGGCTGCGGGGTGGGGGTGTCGGGGGCATCGGGGGAGTCCGGGTCCTCCGGGGTGCTCGGAGTCTCCGGATCCGCCGGGACTTCCGGCGTTTCCGGGACCTCGGGCTTACCCGGCTTACCCGGCTTCTCCGGGTCCCCTGGCTTATCCGGCTTCCCTGGCTTCTCCGGCTTCGGATCATCCGGATACGGCGCCTCGTCCCCGGGCGGCTCCGGCTGCCCCTCCACGGGATCGGACGGTCTCGGGTCGGCCGGCACCGGGTCAGCGGGCTCCGGGACAGGCGGCACCGAATCAGCGGGCGCCGGGTCAGCCGGAACCGTCACCGGCACAACAACCGCCCCCACCCCCGCCGCACCACCGGCATCGACGTCCACGTCCACGACCGGCTCGGTCCCGTCACCACCCCGCTCCGCCTCCACCGCGGCCGACCCGACCAACTCCCCCGACCCCCGAGGCACCCCGGTCCCCGACCCCGACCCCGGCCCCTCCGACGGCTGGGCCACCGGCGCCTCCGCCAGCGGCACCCGCGGTGGAAGCGGCGTGGCGGAAGGGCCACCCGTGCCGAGCGCGAGCATCATCGCGAGGGCCGCGCCGGCCACCGTGGCACCGGCCGCAACGGCCGCCGGCGCCTTCGCCCCGGCACCGCCGCCGGTCACCGCTTGGCGGGCGGAATGCAGCACGCTGCCCAGCTGACCGCTCAGCGCGGCGGTCGTACCGGCGGCTGACCCGGCCGCCAGCGGCAGCAGGAACTTGCCCGCGCCGCCCACGGCGAAGACCAGCAGGGCGGGGCCGACGAGTGCGGGCAGACGGTCGTTGGCGCGCATGAGCACCGCGAGCCGGCCGCGGCAGTCGTCGCAGGCGTCCACGTGGGCGAGCAGGCGTTCCGACTGGCGGGGCGTCGCGTTGCCGCGGACGTACGCCGGCATGCGCACCCAGTGGACCTCACAGGCGGGGTCGTCGGGGGCGCCCGTCTGGGAGCGCAGGAAGGCCTGGCGCATGCCCTCGCGGGCGCGGTGCAGCAGTACGGCCGTGGCGCCCTGCTTGGCGCCGATGCGCTGCCCGACCGCCTCCAGCGGCTGCCCCTCCGCCTCCGCGAGCCACAGCGCCTGCACCCAGCGTTCGGGGAGCTGGCCGAGCACGCGCACCAACAGGTCGACGGACGAGACCTGTTCGGCCGGGTCGGCCACGCCCTCGGCGTGGTCCGCTATCTCCGTCCGCTCGGCGGCGGTCCGCGGGTCGTGCGGGGTCTCGCGCGCCTCGCCGGCGCCGGCCGTCGCGGCCAGGTGCCGCACCGTCGTCATCAGGTACGCCGGTACGTTCTCGATCTCGTGGCCCTCCGACAGCCGGCGCCAGACGCGGAAGTGCGCCTCGGCCACCAGGTCCTCGGCCGCCCAGGAGTTGTTGCGGGTGAGCGAGCGCGCGAACGCGACCAGGCGGGGCTGCTGTTCCTCGTAGATACGGGCGTACGAGGCGGTGGCGGACGCGTGGGGTGATGCCTGGGCGGGCACCTTGGGGGAACCGTCGGACATGGCGGGAACGCTCCGGTTGCCTGCTGAGCTGGTGGGCGCGGACGGGGTTTGTCAGCGTAGATGACTAAAATCTCAAGTAAATGGTTCGCGTGAGCTAGATCACAGGGGCGAGGTTCCGGTTCGGCGTAATCAGCAGGCCTGCGGCGCGGTCGAGAAAGCGCAATCACACCGAGCCAGAGCCCAAGACCGGAAAAGACCGGAGATGAACGACCATGCGCCTCACCCTCGAACAGCCCGTCCGCGCCCGCCTCGTCACGCCCGACCACCCGGCGCTGCCGATCCGTCCCACCCTGCGTTACACCGCCACCGACCCCTTCGCCGTGCACATCGACTTCCCCGCGGATGTCTCTGAGGACGATCGGGGGGCCACCTGGACGTTCGCCCGCTCGCTCCTGGAGGAGGGGCTCGACTCGGCGGCCGGGATGGGGGACGTCCGCATGGTGCCGAGCGGGCGGTCCCGCACGATCATCGAATTCCACGCGCCGCACGGCATGGTGACCATCAGATTCGGCACCGCCGCTCTCCGGCGGTTCCTGCAGCGGTCGTACTCCGTCGTCGAGCGAGGGAGAGAGGACCTGGGGCCCGAACTCGACCACGGTCTCCTGTCCCTGCTCGACGGGGTCTGAAGCTCAGCGGGGCTCGATCGGCGTCAGGACGCGGGCGGTCGTCTGCCGGTAGATCACCGAGCTGCGGAAGGTGACCACCTCACGGCGGGCGCTGAAGCGGTCCATGAGGAAGGCGTGCAGGTGCTCGATGTCCGGGACGGCCACATGGACGAGGAAGTCGTCGTCGCCCGAGACCACGAAGACCGAGACGACCTCGGGGAGTTGGGTCAGATAGCCCTCGAAGTCGTGGATCACCTCACGGCTCAGAGGACGCAGCTTGACGAAGACCAGGGCCTGGAGCGAGCGGCCCAGCAGGCGTGGCTGTACGGCCGCGTGGTAGCCGGTGATCACGCCGCGGGCGCGCAGGGCGCGGACCCGTTCCAGGCAGGTGGAGGGTGCGATGCCGACCTTGCGGGCGAGTTCGCGGTTGGTGAGCCGTGCATCGCGCTGGAGATGGGTGAGGATCGCCGAATCAGTGTCGTCCATGGCCGTGATTCTTCCCGCGCTGCCGAATTTCGTTCGGCCGAGCCGTCCAACTCCCGTATTACGCCCTACATTTCACTCGCCACCGGACTGAATGGAGCCTCGTCCATGACGACCACGACGCCCGCCCCCACCCCCGTCCCCACCCCCGTCGCCGTCGACCACTACGACCGTTTCCTCGCCGAGCACTACACCTGGATGCTCGGCGGTGATCTCGACGCGCTCGCGGCGGGGCAGCGTGCCGCTCTCGCGGGGTGGGGTGTGACGCCCGGGTCGGCGATCGGTACGGCGGCCGGGTCGCTGGCCGTGGATCTGGGGTGCGGCCCCGGGCACACGAGTCTCGCGCTGGCCGCTCTCGGCTTCGACTCCGTCCTCGCGGTCGATCTGAGCCGGCCACTGCTGGGCGAACTCGCCGCCCATGCCGCCCATTTGCCCGCCGTGCGGGCGGTGCGGGCGGATGTGCGGACCGCGCTGCGGGAACTGGTGCGGCCGGGGTCGGCCGGGGCCGTCGTCTGTCTGGGCGACACGCTGACTCATCTGCCGACCCGCGCGGACGTGGCCGCCCTCTTCGCCGATGTCGCCGCGGCCCTCGCGCCCGGGGGGACGGCGGTGTTCGCCTACCGCGACCTGACGGTCCCGCTCACGGGTACCGACCGCTTCCTTCCGGTCCGGGCCACCGAGGACCGGATCATGACGTGCTTCCTGGAGTACCCGGACGACTACGACGACTACACGGTCGTCGTGCACGACCTGGTCCACGAGCGGGATGCCCCTGACGCCACCTGGACGCTCACCGCCCGCAGTTACCGCAAACTGCGGCTCTCCCACGCCTGGGTGCTGGAGCAGCTGCGCACGGCCGGGCTGCGGGTGCGCCGCGAGGAGAGCGGGGCGGGCGGCATGCGGACGGTCGTCCTTGAGCGCGGCTGCGGACGACCGGGCCGGTAGGGAAGCGGCACCCCTCGGGAAGGGGCGCCGCCGGATGTCCCTGCCGGGTCAGGACTCGCTCCAGTAGACGCCGTTCAGCCCGTCCTGGGCGATGGTCCTGGCCATCACGTTGCCGTCCAGCACGTAGCGCGCGTGCTTGTCGGTGAGGAAGAAGTCGAAGGCGGCCACGGGCGTCGTCGCGTCGCAGGCCAGGTCGCCGCGGATGCAGAAGCGGGCGACCGGGACACCCGGGAACTCCCGGGGGCCGGGACCTGCGGAGGTGAAGCCGAAGGCGCCCAGGCCCTTGGGCACCTTGGCCCACATGCCGGTGTCGGGCTGCTTCGGGTCGGCGTACAGCTTGCCGTCGACGAGCTCGCGCGGGATGTCCGTGCCGCCGTTCGCGATCGTCTCCAGGACCGCGTCGGCTGCCTGTGCGCCCTGGGAGTAGCCGACGATGGTCAGGCGTGCGGTCGGGTTCTCGCGGTGGGTCCGCTCGACGGCGGCCAGGAGGTTCCGGTAGCCCTCGGCGACGCTGCTGTCGTAGCTCTGCGCGGTGAGGTCCGGCTTGTTCTGGCCGTTGAGCCAGGGGCCCGCGCTGGCCGGGTAGCAGACGCGGACGGCCTCGGCGCCCTCCTCCAGGTGCTGGTTGGCGAAGTAGAACGTCCCGGTGCAGTCGGGCGCGGGCAGCGCGGTGCCGGTGCCGCCGAGCTCGATGTAGTAGTGGTGAGGGGCCTCGTCGGCCTGCGCGACGGTGGGTGTGAGGGCGGCGACGGCCGTCATCACCGCCGTGACGGCGACGGTTTTGGCGCGGCGCGCGAGTCGGTCGGTCTTCGGCATGGGTGTCCCCCTGGGTCGGTCGGCAGGCCGGGCACGTGCGGCATGTCCGCCCCGTTTGCGGCTCATTCGTGGTCCGGCCTGTGCTGTGGCGCCAGACGCTAAAGAGGCGCGATGAAATCGTCGTGAAGGGTGGCGCGGCGATGGCGCTGGGCGAGGTGGTGTTGCAGGCGGGCGTGGCGGAACTGGTAGACCGCGCCGGCCTGGCGGAGCACGCCGCGCTGGTAGGCGTCCTCCAGGAACGTGACCACGGCCCACGGCAGGCGCCCGGTCAACGGCAGCCAGATCCGGGTGAGGAGGAGCCACTGGCCCCAGGCGGTCAGGGTGAGGGCGTAGCCGAGGCCGCCGCCGAGGCCACTGATGACGCCGAGCATGAGGCTGGCCTCGCCGGGCATGGCGAGGGGGCCCAGCGGCGACTGGAGGAGGTCGACGGCCACCCCGCTGCCGAATCCGACGACCGCCCCGAAGGTGGGTGCCCAGACCAGCAGTTGGGTGGTCACCATGGCGCGGTTGGTGAGCAGGAGGCTTCGCGGGTTGACGGCGGAGTCGATGTCGAGGGGCGTTTCGAGCAGGCCGAGGAGGCAGAAGGTGAGGCCGGCGCCGGCGCTGAAGACCGAGCCGAACACGAGCCCGTCGACCAGGCCGACGTGCAGCATGGCCGAGAGGTCGTCCGTCCAGGCGTACGACTTCATCAGGCCGACCACGAAGCCGTAGCCGAAGCCGAAGATCGCCCCGCCCAGCGTGCCGATCACCAGTCGGGGGACGGCCTTCCACGCGGTGTTCTCGGGCCGGCCGCGGATCTGCAGCCGCACGGCGGACGGTGTGACCTGCTTGCCCTTGGCCGTGTACGTCAGCCAGTGCACGAAGCCGAACATGAGGCCGGCGAGGAGGCCGACGATCGACGCGTCCACGATGGGGCCGGTGAGCGTGCCGCGGAAGGCCGCGGCGACGGCGCCGTCGACGAGGCCGATGGCCAGTCCGGTCAGGACGGCGGAGACGAGGGTGCGGGTGGTGCGGCCCAGTCCGTTGCCGAGCCGCCACCAGGCGAGGTCGGGGGTCTTGAGCCGGGTCAGGTGGTGGGCGAGGTAGCCGAGCCAGTGCCGGGCGCGGTCCGCCTCGAAGCCGGGGTGCGGGCGACTGCCGCTGCTGGACGGGCCGCCGTGGAGGCGGTGGCGGTAGACGGTGGGTATGAAGTTGTCCAGCAGGTGGTCCTCCAGCTCCTCCGGGCCGGCGAACCGGTCGGTGTCGAGGAGCGAGACCGGGTCGTGGTCGGGGGTGTCGCTGTAGATGGTGCGGGCGAGCGCGACCATCAGCGGGGTCTTCAGGACCGTGGCGAGGGGGGATGCGGGTTCGTCCCTCGGCTGTGCGCGCAGTGCGGTCAGCACCGGGTCCCAGGCGTTCTCGGCGAGGTGCGCGCGGCCGGGTTTGCGGGTGGTGCGGGGCAGGTAGTCGGCCAGGTCGTCGAGGGTGAGGTCGGTGAGCTGGATCGCGGCGGCCGAGGTCAGTACGTCGGTCTCGGCGACCGCGGCGGCGTATTCGTCGGGGCGGCTGGTCAGCAGCAGCGGGAGGGTGATGGCGTTGAGGGCCTCCAGCGCGGGGCGGCGCAGGCCGTCGGCGATCTCGTCGAAGCCGTCCAGTACGGGGAGTACGCGGCCGGACTCGACCAGTTCGGCGGCCAGGCTCTCGCTGCCCCGGCCGCGGGCGGCGTAACCGGGGTGGTCGCGCGTCAACTGCTCGGCCAGCCAGTCGCGCAGGGTGATGGCGGTGGGGTTCCAGGCGCCGATACTGAAGATCACCGGGACGGGTTCGGCGGCGGTGCGCGTCTTCAGGTGGTCGAGGACGAAGCGCAGGGCCAGGATCGTCTTTCCGGAGCCGGATCTGCCGAGGACAACCATCCGGCCGGACGGGATGCGCCGGTAGACGTCGCTGATGTCGTCCAGCCGTCCGGCGAGGTCGAGGGGTTCGGCGGTGGCCCTCGCGGGCAGCCGGAGGATGTTGGCCCAGTGGTCGGTCAGTGACTCGGGGGTCGTCTCCCAGCGGACCGGCAGCGGAAAGGGGTCCTGGACCTGACGTTGTTCCTCTTCGCGCTGCCAGCGGGCCGCGACCAGCCTGGCCAGCTGCTCGGCCGGGTCGGGGGCCGGCGGATCGGAGCGGTCGGGGGCCAGGGGATCGGAGCGGTCGGGCGAGGGCTGCTCGGCGGTGGGGGGTCCTTCGGCCGGGGTGCCGGTGGAGTCCTCGGTACGTGGGCCGGTGGAGTCCTCGGTACGTGGGCCGGTGGTCTCGTCGATGCCGGAGCTGCCGCTGCCGGTCGTGGTGTCGTCGCTACGGTCGCCGGGCGGCCCGGCGTCGGTTTCGTGCGGGCGTTCGCCGTCCGGGGTGCGCGGGACGGCGGCGCTGAGTAACTCCTCGCGCTCCCGGGGCCGTAGCGAGAGCGCCTTGGCCAGTTCCTGCACCGTCGTCATGCGCGGGTTGGTCCGCTTGCCGGTCTCCAGACCGCGGATGGTGCGCTCGCTGACCCCGGAATGCTCCGCCAGTTCCTCCTGGGTCAGCCCCGCCTGCGTCCGCAGCCGTCGCAGCACCTCGCCGAACTCACCGGCCACAAGTCACGGCCCTTCCCCCACAGGTGTCGCCTTTTCGCAGGTGAGGGACTCTAGCGCGGTCACCGGCCACATATGACCGCCTCAATGGCCTGTCCACGTTTCCTACACCAGGGCCACCTTCGATGGCATCGACGGGATCGACCGGAGCGAGTGGATCGACCGGTCCGGAGAACGGGGAACCGCCATGCCTACGACGACGACCGCACGCCAGGGACACCCGAGCGCACGACAGGGATGCCCGGGCGCCGCGTCCCAGGCGCGCCCGGGTGCCCACCAGGGCCCGGCGCGCCCGGCCGGGCGCCGGCCTCAGGAGGGCGCGAGCCTCGCCGCGCTGACGGCTCAGGAGCGCGAGGTGCTCTACGCGCTCGGCTGCGGCCTGGAGGACGCCGAGATCGCCGACGTGCTCGCGCTGCCGGAGCATGTGGTGGCCGGACAACTGGGCCGCGTCCTGGTGAAGTTGGGGCTGCGCGACCGCAGTGCCGCGATCGTGCACGCCTTCGACTGCGGCCTGGTCGTACCGGGGCAGGGGCCGCGCAGGTGGGCGGCCCCGGGGGGCACCGGCCGCGTGGGGACCGGTCCCGCGTCCGAGGCGAGGCTGCGGGTCTGTGTGCTCGGACCGTTGCGGGCCCGGCTCGGCGGGCGGCCCGTGGACGTCGGCCCGGTCCGGCAGCAGGCCGTGCTGGCGGCGCTGGCGCTGAGCCCCGGCCGGTCGGTCAGCCGGCAGGAACTGCTGGACGGCGTATGGGGGATGGAGTCGCCCGGCGCGAACGTCGTACCGGTCTATGTGTACCGCCTGCGCAAGGGCCTGCGGCTCGGGGAGTGCCCCGACTCGGTGATCGGGCGCGACCGGTACGGCTATCGGCTGGTGCGGGACGCGGTCGAGGTGGACGTGTCGTGCATGGAGAACCTGGTCACCGCGGCCGAGGCGGCCGAGCGGGCCGGTGACACGTCCGAGGCGGTGCGGCTGTGCGGCCGGGCGCTGGACCTGTTCCACGGTGAGCCGCTCGCCGGACTGCCGGGACCCCTGGCCGAGTTGGAGCGGCTGCGGCTCGTCGAGCGCAGGGTCGCCCTGGCGCACCGGAAGGCGCACTGGCAGCTGCGGCTGGGCCGGGTCACCGACGCGATCGCCGACCTGTCCGCGCTGGCCCTGGAACAGCCGCTGAACGAACCCGTCGCCGCGCTGCTGATGCACGCGCTGCACCGCGCCGGCCGACGGGCCGAGGCCCTGGCCGTGTTCGAGCGCACGGCCCGCCGACTCGCCGACGAACTGGACGTCGCCCCGGGCGAACCACTGCGCCGGGCACGTCGGTCGATCCTGCGCGGGGACGAGGCGGGGCGCGGTGGGGCGGGGGCGGCGTGAGCGACGGGGCGGACGGGGGGATGGACCGGGGGCGGGTGGATGGGGGGACTCGTGGGGACTGCCCGGATGAGGAATCCCGGCGTGACCGCGCCAGCGACGGGAGTCGCCGGGACCCCCCGGACGAGGCCACTCACCGAGACCGCGCGGGCGACGGAACCCACCAGAACCGCGTGGGCGCCGGCACCCACCGGAACCGCGTGCACGAACGCGCCGACGCGTTGTTGCTGGCGCGGGTCTCCGAGGCCGCGGGCCTGGCACGCCTCGGCAGGCGGCGCGCCACCTATCGGGCGCCCACGCACCGGGCATCCACGCAGCGAGCGTCCACACGTCGCCTGCTGCGAGTCGACGGCGGCAGCGGCAGCGAAGGCGCCGGCGCCCGACTGGACCTGTACGAGCACGGCCTGACGGTCACCGTCGACGGGCGGATCCATGTCGTCCGGTACGACACCACGGTGGTGCGCAGGCGCCGGGTCCTGTCCCCGCAGGGCCTCACCCGCGCCCATGTGCTCGTCGGCGTCGACGGTGAGCGGATCGTGCTGCGCTGCGGCGACTTCGGCGAGCCGCAGGAGTGGGGACCGGAGATCCACCGGTCCGTCGCCGACGCCCAGGTACCGCGGGCGCTGGTCGCGCTGACCCGGGGTGAGCGCCTCGTCTTCGGCCCGGTGTGGATCACCAGGGCCGAGCTCGGTTCCCGGGGGACCACGCTGCGCTGGGCGCAGGTCCAGCGGATCGAGGTCCTCAAGGGTTCCGTCGCCGTGCGCACCGCCGGCCGGTGGCAGGTGTGGGGATCCGTCACGTCCGGGATCCCGAACCTCTGCGTCCTGCGCGCCCTCGTCCAGCACCTCACCGCCGCCGAACGGGACGACGACTGACGTACGGCGATTCAGAACACCCAACCCACCTGGCACAGAAGGAGATTCCGGCATGGCCGACAGCTACCGATACCGATGCGGCGAGTGCGGGCACCGCACCGCCTGGGGGAGCGAGTCCCAGGGCGAGCAGGCGATCGAGACGCACTACGCCCACCGTCATCCGCACATCGCCCCCGGCGGAATGGTCGAGTTCCGCAAGGGGTCCTCCGGCGGCGGCAGCGGCTGCCTGATCGCCCTGGGGATCGTGGTGCTGCTCCTGATCATCGCCTCCCGCCGCTGACGAGACGCACGGCTGAAGACGCCCGACACATGACCGGCAAGACACGGAGGAACAAGTGAGCACGCCCGGCGGCAACATGACGAACGTACTGATCGACAAGGCCAGAGCCGATCGCGAGCGGCGCCGAAGCGGCCGCAGCCGGATCACCGCACTGACCACTCTGGCGGTGGTGGGCGGGCTCGGGCTGCTGCTGGCCCTCACCGTCGGCGGGGACCCGAACGAGTCGCCCACCTGCGACGACAAGACCATGGCGCGCGGCGACACATGCGTCATCTATTCGAGCCGCGGCGGCGGTGGCTCGTTCTCGTACGACGAGATGGTCGACCGCAGCGAGTCGAGCGACTCGGTCCTGCGCGGGATCGGGTTCGGACTCGCCGGGCTCTGCGCGGTGCTGATGGTCCCCGTGGCGATACGGCTGGATCCGGCCACCCCCTGGGGCGACCCGGTCAGCGGGCCCTGTCCGCGCTGCGGCAAGCCGAACCGCCGGGAGCGGAAGACCACGCACAGCGTCTCCCAGGGCCGAACGACCGCGTACTGGACGGGCGTTGTCACGCTGTGCACCTGCGGCTTCAGTGACGTACGGCGGCCCTGACGCGGGGAAAATCGTTTGTCGCGTGCGGTCGGCCCGCCGTACGGTGAGCCGACTTCGACGAGACGTTCCCCCGGAAACACGCCGCAGAGCGGGAGCGTCCCACCTCCCTGAGGTGCAGGAGGGGGCGGCAGCTGACTTTGTCGACCCCTCTTCTCGGAAGGCTCTTTCATGAACGTCCCCACGAGCGTCGGTATCGGTCTGCCCATCGGCGACCCGGCCGCCCTGCTCACCTGGGCCCGGCGTGCCGACGCCGGTCCCTTCAGCACAGTCGGTCTGCTCGACCGGCTCGTCTTCGACAACCCCGAGCCGCTGGTCGCGCTGGCCGTCCTCGCGGGCGCCACCACCCGCGTCCGCGTCCAGACCGAGGTCCTGCTCGCCCCGCTGCGCGACACCGCCCTGCTGGCCAAGCAGGCCGCCACCCTGGACCGGATGACCGACGGGCGGCTCGTCCTCGGCCTGGGCATCGGCGGCCGCGAGGACGACCACCGGGTCGCGGGCACCGACCCGCGCACCCGCGGCCGTCGCCTGGACGAACAGATGGCGTTGATGTGCCGTCTGTGGCACGGCGAGTCCTACGGCGACGGCATCGGCCCCGTCGGCCCGGTGCCCGCCCGCATCGGCGGCCCGGAGGTCCTCTTCGGCGGTTTCAAGCCCGCCGCCCTCGAACGCGTCGCCCGCTGGGGCAGCGGCTTCCTCGCGGCGGCGCCGCCCTCCTGGGCGGGCGGCCTGTTCGACACCGTGCGCGGCTTCTGGAAGGAGTACGGCCGCGATGGAGCGCCCCGGCTGGTGGCCCAGGTGAACGTCGCCCTCGGCCCGCAGCAGGTCATCGACGACGCCCGTGCCCGTATGCACGCGTACTACGCCTTCACGGGAATGGCCGACCGCATGGTCGACGGCCTGCTCACCACCCCCGCCGAGATCCGCGCCGCGCTCACCGCCTTCGCCGACCTCGGCGCCGACGAGGTCATGCTCTACTGCTACGGCCTCGACCCGGACCAGGTGGACCGCCTGTCCGACTTGCTGTGAGGGCCGGTCGGTGACGCCGATCCTGTGACGCCCCTGTTGCCGGAACTGTGGGCTCCACCACAGCCGGGTGCGCCGGGCCCTGTTGGACTCGGCGCACCCGTCGTCGCCCACACGGCCTGGAGGCCAGGTGTTTCTGCTTCTCCTGCTGTTCGTCCTGATCGCGGTGATCACCGCGGTGGGTCTGGCCGGCTACGGCAGCCGCACCCTGGCCGACCGGCGCGCCCGGCATACGGGCACCCCCGGCGCGCTGCGCGGGCTCGCTGCCCTCGCGGGCGCCGGGGCGTGTGCCCTGTACGCCTGGGGCCTGCTCGGCGTCTGCGGCGCGGTCATGGTGGCCGAGGACGGCGGCACCGACTCGGCGCCGCCGCAGTCCTGCCGTACGGCGGGCTGGTGGGAACGGCATCAGCAGGGCATCGAGATCACCGGCCACACGGTCACGTATGTCCCGCTCGGGTTCGTCTGCGAGACGAGCGACGGGGGGAGTTACGACACCGGTGACGTGCCCGGGTACGTCAATCCGGCCGTACTTGCCCTCGCCCTCACCGCCGCCGGGTGCGCCATCGGCGCGGGGTACGTGTCGGAGCTGCGGGCCCGGGCGCAGTTGCGCGGGGGCGGGGGCGGTTAGCCTCGGCTCTCCAGGGCCCGGCCGAGGCCCGGCAGCACTGGTGGGAGGCAACATGGCGAAGGTTCCGAGCGCGGTGGTCGCGGCGGGCGGGCTCGTCGGCGGGTACGGCGTGGCCCGCTGGACCAGAAACCGGCAGCTCGGCGGCGCCGTGCTGGCCGTCGCGGGGGCCACCGCCGCACAGCAGTGGCGGCAGCAGGCGGGCGGCAAGGCAGCGGGTGCACTGACCGCCGCGTATGTCGCCGCCTTCGCCGGCTCGCACCCGCTGGCCAAGAAGGTGGGCGCCTGGCCGGCGGTCCTCGGCGTGGCGGGCGCGGTGGCGCTGGCGTCGTGGGCGGTGGCGGACCGCAACAGCTGACGCCCGGCCCGGCCGGTCCCGGGCGTCGTCCCGGACCGGCCTGCGCTAGGCGGGCCGGTGCGTCAGCACATTCACCACCCGCCCGCCCGGATCCCGGACGAAGAACCGCCGTACGCCCCACTCCTCGTCCCGGATCTCCCGTACGATCTCCGCGCCCGACGCCAGCACCTGCGCGTACACGGCGTCGACGTCCTCGACCTCCACGCTCAGGTCGGGGACGACGGGGGCGGTGCGTTCCTCGGTGAGGAAGCTGATCTGGGCAGTGGGGTTGGCAGGGGACGCCATGGTCATCACCCAGCCCATGTCCATCACCTCTTCGAAGCCGAGCAGGCCGTAGAAGTCACGGTTCGTCGCGATCGCTTCCTGCGACCCGGCGTGCACGTTGGGGACGATCCTGCGAATGGTCATCGGTGCGGCTCCCTGCTTCCTGTTCGTTGTTCGCTGTTCGCTGTTCGCTGTTCGCTGTTCGCTGTTCGCTGTTCGGAGTTTTTGTTATCCCCCGCAGTCTCGCTCCGTCTCCTCACCGTCCCCAGCCGTAGGCACGCGAGGAATTGACGACGTGACACGACAGATCAGCCGCCGGACCATGTTCAAGGCCGCGGGCGCGGCAGCCGGAGCCGTCGGCATCGGTACGGCCGTGACGCCCACGCCCGCCGTGGCGTCCGGCTCCTACGCGCACCCCGGCCTCCTGCACACCCGCGCCGACCTGGACCGTATGGCCGCCAAGGTGAAGGCCGGCGCCGCCCCCTACACGGCCGGGTTCGCCAAGCTCACCGCCAGCCGGCACGCGCAGAGCGGCTGGACGGCCAACCCGCAGGCGACCGTCATCCGGGGAGGCGAAGGGCAGAACTACGGGATCCTCTACCGCGACATCCACGCCGCCTACCAGAACGCCCTGCGCGGCCACGTCAGCGGGGACGGCGCGCACCTCGACACCGCCGTGGCGATCCTCAACGCCTGGTCGGCGAAGCTGACCGGCCTCGGTGGCAACGCCGACCGCTTCCTGGCCGCCGGACTGTACGGCTACC
This sequence comes from Streptomyces sp. NBC_01092, assembly GCF_045039535.1. Lineage (NCBI taxonomy): Bacteria > Bacillati > Actinomycetota > Actinomycetes > Kitasatosporales > Streptomycetaceae > Streptomyces > Streptomyces sp. NBC_01092. The sequence goes on from NZ_CP108659.1 coordinate 4,216,873, forward strand.
AGATCGCCAATGCCGCCGAACTCGTCCGCGACCACCCCGACTTCGAGCTCGACCGGTTCCAGGAGATGCTCACCGGCGTCTTCGCACCACTCAGCGACAGCTTCCTCGTCAAGCACAACGACGCCGTGGTCAGCAACTACTGGACCAACTGGGACCTCACCGCCATGTGCTGCGTCCTTGCGACCGGCATCTTCTGCGACGACCGGGCCCAGGTCGCCCGCGCCGTCGACTACTTCAAGCACGGCGAGGGCCTCGGCTCCCTGCGCAACGCCATCCCCGTCGTGCACGACGACGGACTCGCCGAATGGCTGGAGGCCGGCCGCGACCAGGGCCACGCGCTGCTCGGCGTCGGCCTGATGGGCACCTTCTGCGAGATGGCCTGGAACCAGGGCGTCGACCTGTACGGCTACGACGACAGCCGCTTCCTCAAGGGCGCCCAGTACGTCGCCAAGTGGGCCATGGGCGGGGAGGTGCCGTTCACCGCGAACACCCGCCGCAAAGGCGCGATCAACGGCTGGTCCGGGTCGGAGACCGTCAGCGAGGCCGCGCCCGTGGACCCGGCGATGACCCGCCCGATCTGGGCGATGATCGCCAACCACTACACCAAGCGCCGTGGCCTGTCGGCGTCGTACCTCACGCGGATCGCCGCGAAGTCCGCGCCGGAGGGCGGCGGCGGGGACTACGGGCCCAACAGCGGCGGCTACGACCAACTCGGCTTCGGCACGCTGGCGTTCACGCGGGACAAGCGCGACGCCGCCGGCCCGTCGGCATCGGCGTCGCCGTCGGCAGCCGGGTCGGCCGGCATCGGTTCGGATCCACGACCGCAGACGCAGGCCACGGCCTCGCCCTCCGCGTCCGCCACCGGCACCGACCTCGCCGCCACCGGCTCGAACCAGATCATCGGCTGGACCGCCGCCACCGGCATCACGGCCCTCGCCGGCGGCCTCCTCCTGCTCCGCCGCCGCGACCGGGCCCGGCCCGGGTCGCGCTAACCCCGCGAAGGTCACGATCTCCGGTCCCGGCGCCCACCACGAGGGGCACCGGGACCGGCTACGGTCCGGCCGCGCCCCGAAGGGGCGCGGGGCTGTATCGATGTGCGGCTCCGCCGCGTGGGCGCGACCAGCCACGACGGCGCGGCAGCCGACCGACGGCATATCGCGGCACCACCAGCGGAGCGCCTACGCCCCGAGCCCCCGCGACACCGTGTAGATCAGCAGCCCGGCGAGCGAGCCCACCACGGTGCCGTTGATGCGGATGAACTGCAGGTCGCGGCCGATGTGCGCCTCGATCTTCTTCGTCGTGTGCTCGGCGTCCCAGCCCGCCACGGTGTCCGTGATCAGGGAGGTGATCTCCTTGCGGTAGGTGGAGACGACGTACACCGCCGCGCCCTCCACCCAGCTGTCGACCTTGGCCTGCAGCCGCGGCTCGACTGCCATCCGCGAGCCCAGCGACAGCAGCGAGGCGCGCACCCGCAGACGCAGCTCGCTGCGCTCGTCCTCGGCCGCCGAGACGATCATCGAGCGTACGGCGGTCCACGCGGAGGCGATCAGGTCCTGCACCTCGCCGCGGCCCAGCACCTCGCCCTTGAGCCGCTCGACACGCGCGCATGTCTCCGTGTCGGACTGGAGGTCGGAGGCGAAGTCGGTGAGGAAGCGGTCGAGGGCGGCGCGGGCCGGGTGGGAGGGCATGTCGCGCATCTCGGTGGCGAAGCGGAGCAGCTCCTTGTAGACCCGCTCGCCGATCCTGCGGTCGACGAACCTGGGGGTCCAGCCGGGGGCGCCGCCCTGGACGGCGTACATGATCTCGTCGTCGTGCAGGATCAGCCAGCTCTGCGCCTTCGCGATGATCAGGTCGACGAAGCGCTTGTGGCCGCCGTCGGCGACGATCTTCTCCAGCATCTTTCCTATGCCGGGCGCGATCTCCTGGGCGTCGGCCCGCCGGGTGATCGCCTCCCCCACCACCGCCTGGACGTCGCTGTCGCGCAGGACCGTCAGCGCGCCTCTGAGCGCCGCCGACAGCTCCGCCGTGACCCGGTCCGCGTGGTCGGGCTCGGCCAGCCAGGCGCCGAGGCGGCTGCCGATGCCGACGGCGCGCAGACGCTGCCGTACGACGTCCTCGGAGAGGAAGTTCTCACCGACGAACTCTCCCAGCGAGACGCCCAGCTGGTCCTTCTTGGTCGGGATGATCGCGGTGTGCGGGATGGGCAGGCCCAGGGGGTGGCGGAACAGGGCCGTGACGGCGAACCAGTCGGCGAGCGCGCCGACCATGCCGGCCTCGGCGGCCGCGGCGACGTAGTTCGCCCATTCCCCGGCGCCCTGGTTCGACGCCACCTTGGCGAGGACGTACACCAGCGCCACGAAGACCAGCAGCCCGGTCGCGGTGAGCTTCATCCGCCGGACGCCGCGCTGCTTCTCCTCGTCGGCCTCGGTGAACGTCGTCATCGCACGTACGGCCGATGCGGGGACGCGCCGGTTATCGGCGGGGCCCTGCCGGGCATGCTGCTCTACGTCACGTGTTCCCGTTTCATCCGGATTCGTACGTTCCATTCCGCTCCACCCGTCCCGGTTCCCCCGCACACATTGTCCCTTCCTGACCGACTCCTGGAACGAATCAAGAGTTCCCGGCGTCTGTCCGATGGGGGGAGGTCGATGGCGAAGTCCGGATGAACTCCGGCGGCCCAAAGGGGGGTCCGTGCAACTCCCCTCTGCCTCATGACGCATCATGAGGTGATCACATCGGAGCCTCGGGCTCCCATTCCGCCCGAGGAGAAACGCACCGCATGACCAGGCGAAACGGTTATGCCCTGCTCTCCGCGATCATCGCCCTGATCGTGGCCGTGTCCGCCGCCATATACGTCGGAGTCGCCTCCGACCACGGCAGCGCCACCGGCAAGAGCGCCCCCACCAACGAACGCACCCAGCGTGGCCCCGCCGCCCCCGCCTCCACCGGCATCTGGGTCGGCGCCTGGTCCGCCTCCCCGGTCGGCGCCGAGGCCGGCACCGAGTTGCGGGGCATGGCGGGCACCTCCGTACGCAACGTCGTGCACACCAGCGTCGGCGGTACGAGTGCCCGGATCACGCTGTCCAACCTGTACGGCCAGTCGGCGCTGACGATCACGCACGCGTCGATCGCCGTGTCGGCCTCCGCCGGCACCGCGGCCGCCGTCACGGACACCATGCGGCGGCTGACCTTCGCGGGCAGCCCCCGGGTCGTCGTCCCGCCCGGCCAGCAGGTGCTCAGCGACGTCGTGCGGCTCGTGATCCCGGGCGACGCCGACGTCCTGGTCACCACCTACTCCCCCACCCCGTCCGGCCCGGTCACCTTCCACCCGCACGCCCGCCAGATCAGCTTCCTCGCCCAGGGCGACGTCACCGAGGACGCGACCGGGGCGGCGTACACCGGGCGGACCGGGGCCTGGCGCTATGTGACCGCGCTGGACGTGCTCAGCCACGACTCCGACGGCACCGTAGTGGTCTTCGGCGACTCGCTGACCGACGGCATCACGTCCACCGAGAACGCCAACCGTCGCTGGACGGACGTCCTGTCGCGCCGGCTGCGCGCCGCGGTCGCGGCCGGCGAGGAAGTGCCGCGCTACAGCGTCGTCAACCAGGGCATCAGCGGCAACCAGATCCTCGCCAGCGGCTCCGGGCGCCCCGCGGACAACCAGGCGGGCGTCGGCCGCTTCCGCCGCGACGTCCTCTCCCGTACGAACGTCAAGGTCGTCGTCATCGCCCTCGGCGTCAACGACATCCTGCGCAACCCGAACCTCGCCGACCCCGACCGCATCCTCGACGGCCTGCGCGCCCTGGTCCGCCAGGCCCACGCCCGCGGCATCAAGGTCGTCGGCGCGACCCTGATGCCCTTCCAGGGGCACCGCGGCTACACGGACGACCGCGAGAACGTACGCCGGCAGATCAACGCCGAGATCCGCGCCGGCAAGGTCTTCGACGCGGTGGCCGACTTCGACGAGGCCGTGCGGGACCCGTACAACCCCCGCAGGTTCCGGCCCGACTACGACTCGGGCGACCACCTCCACCCGAGCGACAAGGGCTACGAACAGATGGCGGAGTCCTTCGACCTGCAGAACCTGAAGGGCGCGGCTCCGGCGGAGCTGTAGGGGCAAACCCGGCCGGGGCGCTCACGCCGCCCCGGCTGCGGGCCCCCTCGCCCCACGTTCAGTCCTCGTCCCGCTCCCGCTCCCGCGCCCGTTCCCAACCGTGCCCATGGCGCAGATGGTCCCGATGCTCCTCGAGCATCCGCCGGTGAGTGTCGTACGCCTCGTCCCGCTCGGCCGCCCGCAGCTCTCCCCGCTCGCCCTGCCGCTCCAGCTTCTCCCGCCGCCGCTCCTCGCGAAGCTCCTGCTTCTGCGCCCGCGTCAGCTTCCGCTCGACCCCGACCCCGCCCCAGAAGGCGAACCCGGTCACGATCACGCGAGGCGCCCCGGGATCCCCGGGCGCCCCGTCCTCACGCTGGTCGAAACCGCCCATGATGCCGATCCCGCGCACCTCGACCTCGACCCCGGGCGGCACGATGACCTCGATCCCGCCCATGATCGCGACGCAGTTGATCTCGATCACCCGGTCCGCGAAGTTCGCCTCCCGCAGATCGATCTCCCCGCCACCCCAGAAGGCGAAGCAGTTGAACCGCTTCGGCGCGGTCCACCGCCCCTTGCGCTGGAACGCCGACATCACGGCGACACCCCACGTCGACGACCCCTCGCCGCCGACGATCCGCTCACCCCAACTCCCCAGCGGGGCACCGGACTTCTTGACCATGTCGACCTTCGGCACCGCCACGACGCCGTCCGGCAGATCCCGGGTGATCGGCGCCAGATCCCCGTAGGTGCGCGCCTTGTACGTCGCGTCGAGGCGTTCCTCGAACTCCTCCATGTCGAGCCGCCCCTCCGCGAGGGCGTCCCGCAGGACCTCGGCGACCCGTTCACGATCGGCGTCGGAGGCACGCAGCTCCGGTACGGGGGGCCTGGGGGGTGTCCCCCCAGAAGGCGCAGCGTCGCTCATGTATGCAGCCTACGAGGAACCCCGTCCAGGGGCTACGAGATCGCCCGCTCGGCCCGTCCCGCCTCCTCGGCCTGCTCGGCGTACATCTTCGCGATCACGGCCTCGATGTCGGGCTCCCGTACGGACAGGTCCACCAGCGGATACTCCGCCGCGATCCGCGCCACCAGCACCGCCGCCGACTCGGCCGCCGGGAACGCCAGCCACTGCCGCGGTCCCTCCACCTTCACCACGCGCGCGGGCGCGGCCTCGATCGGCGGCAGCTCCCGCTCCAGGTCGACCACGAGGGTCCGCTCGCTCTCCCCCACCTCGTGCAGCCCGGCGAGCGGACCGTCGTACATCAGCCGCCCGTGGTCGATGACCATCACCCGCGAGCACAACTGCTCGATGTCCTGGAGGTCGTGTGTGGTCAGCAGCACCGTCGTGCCGCGCTCGGTGTTCAACTCCCGCAGGAAATCACGGACCCTGGCCTTGGAGATCACGTCGAGCCCGATCGTCGGCTCGTCCAGGTACAGCACCTCGGGATCGTGCAGGAGCGCCGCCGCGATGTCGCCGCGCATCCGCTGGCCGAGGGAGAGCTGGCGTACCGGGACGTCCAACAGGGCGTCCAGGTCGAGGAGTTCCACCAGCCGGTCGAGGTTCTCCCGGTAGCGGCCGTCCGGGATGCGGTACATGCGGTGCATCAGCTTGTACGAGTCGATCAGCGGCAGGTCCCACCACAGCGTCGTACGCTGCCCGAACACCACCCCGATGCGGTGCGCGAGCCGGGTCCGCTCACGGGAAGGGTCGATGCCGGCGACCCGCAGCCGGCCGCCGCTCGGGGTCAGGATGCCGGTCAGCATCTTGATCGTCGTCGACTTGCCGGCGCCGTTCGGCCCGATGTAGCCGACCATCTCGCCGCGTGCCACGCGAAAGGAGATCGAGTCGACGGCCCGCACCTGCCGCCGCTCCCGCTTGAGGAAACCGGTCTTCCTGCGCACGTCGAAGACCTTCTCGACGCCGTCGAGCTCGATGAACGCCTCGTCCGCCTCGTCCCGCATGGCCTGCCCCTAACTCCCCGTACTCCGATACGACCGCAGCCCGGCCCGCCACGCCAGACCGGCCAGCGCACAGCACGCCGCCGCCACCAGGGGCGAGGCGAAGGCCGTCCACCCGGGCAGGGCGATCGGGTACGGCCGGTCCAACACGTAGGCGGCCGGCACCCAGTTGACGAAAGCGAGCGGCAGCATGAAGGTCACGCCGCGCACCAGGTCCTTGCCGAACACGGTGGGCGGGTACTGAAGCAGCGTGGTCCCGCCGTACGTGAACGCGTTCTGCACCTCGGCGGCGTCCTGCGCGAGTATCTGGAAGGACGCGCCCGCCACGAACACCGCCGAGAAGATCGCCGCGCCGCTGATCACCATCACCGGCATCAGCAGCACCTTCGCGGGCGTCCAGTCGATGTCGGCCGACATCAGCGCCCAGCCCAGGACCAGCGCGCCCTGCGTGATCCGGCCGAGGCGGCGCAGCGCGAACCGGTCCGCGCCGACCTGCGCGAGCACCGGAGCGGGTCGCACCAGCAACGTGTCGAAGGAGCCGTCGCGGATCCGGGCGCCCAGGACGTCCATCGAGCCCAGCACCAGGTCGGCGATCCCGAACGCGGTCGCCGACAGGCCGTACAGCAGGGCGATCTCGGGCAGCGACCAGCCGCCCAGGGTGTCGACCTGCGAGAACATCAGCAGGATCGCCACGAAGTCCAGGCCGGTCACCAGCAGGTTGCCGAGCACCGTGACGGCGAAGGAGGTGCGGTAGGTCATGCTTGAGCGCACCCACATGGCGGCGATCAGCCGGTAGGCCCGCAGTCCTTCGAGCAGTGCGCCGCGCTCAGCCACCCTGCACCACCACCCGCCGCGTCGCCGCCGACTGCAGGAGCCGCCCCGCGGCCAGCAGCACCACCGCCCACACCGCCTGGAAGGCGAACGCCCCGAGCGGCGCGGTCTCGCCCATCAGCACGTCCGCCGGCATCTGGATCTGCGCCGCCCACGGCAGCGCCCGCACGATCTCGCCGAACACGCCCGGGAAGGCGTTCAGCGGCAGCACCATGCCCGAGAAGAAGATCCCGGTGATCATCAGGGCCTGGTTGACGCCCATGCCGTCCAGGAGCCAGAACACGCTCAGGGCGGCCAGATAGCGGATCGCGAAACTGACGACCGCCGCCAGCAGCAGCGTCACCGCGAAGGCGGCCCAGAGGGTGGCGTCCGTGGGCAGCGCCATCGGGAAGAACAGCGCGCCGAACAGGAACGGGACCACGCCCCGCCCGATCATCTGGAACAGCGCCCGCCCCATGTCCCCCGCCAGCCACCAGAGTTGGAGGTCGGCCGGCCGGTACAGGTCGACGGCGATCTCGCCGGTGCGGATGCGCTCCATGAGGTCCTTCTCGGCGCCGCCGCCCTGGATGGCGAGCGTCGCGTAAAGGCACTGGCCCAGCCACACGTAGGTGACGGCCTGCGCCTGGTCGTACCCGCCGAGATGGGGCTTCTCGTGCCACAGCGCGAGGTAGGTGTAGACGAGGATCACGCCGAAGACGGTGTTGGTGAACACCCCGGCCGCGGTGGCGATCCGATAGGTCGCATACCTTCGGAAGCCGCCTGCCGCGACGGTCAGATACAACCGCCCGGAGCCCACATCCACAGCCCTCCTCGCCCGCGCCCGGCACCGAAGCGCAGGAGCCTAGTGCGCGCGCGAGCGTGGCTGCCAGCCATTTTCCGGGCGCTGCGGGCCCGCCCCGCGCGAGAATCCGGTCACTTTCCGATGACACGCGCGTTTTCCGGGAACGGAGCGCCCGATACGAGAGTCTTCAATGGGGGCGCAGTAGGCGTACGAGGGCGTACGGGAACGTACGACGCGAAACAGGAGTCCGTGCACGAGATGAGCGACGAGCCGCAGTCACAGGCGCAAGCGCCGAACGGGAAGGCCAAGCGGCCGAAGAGGACGGGCTGGCGGCGGATCATCCCGACCTGGCGGATGGTGCTGGGCACCTTCGTCATCGGCACGCTGCTGGTCGTCGGCCTGTTCTTCCTCGGCTATTCCCTGGTCAAGATCCCGCCGGCCAACGCGCTCGCGACGAAGCAGGCCAACGTCTACATGTACGCGGACGGCTCGGTGATCGCCCGCGACGGCCAGGTCAACCGGGAGAACGTCTCCCTCGCGCACATGTCCAAGGACGCGCAGCACGCGATCCTGGCCGCCGAGGACCGGGACTTCTACAGCGAGTCCGCCGTCGACCCCAAGGCGATGCTGCGGGCCGCCTGGAACACGGCCACCGGCAAGGGCAAGCAGTCCGGCTCCACGATCACCCAGCAGTACGTGAAGAACTACTACCTACGCCAGGAGCAGTCCGTCACCCGCAAGGCGAAGGAGTTCATCATCGCGATCAAGCTGGATCGCGAGAAGACCAAGGCCGAGATCCTCGAGGGCTACCTCAACACCAGCTTCTTCGGCCGCAACGCGTACGGCATCCAGGCCGCCGCCCAGGCCTACTACGGCACGGACGCCAAGAGCCTCGACCCGGCCCGCGCCGCCTATCTGGCCGCGCTGGTCAACGCGCCCAGCGAGTACGACGTCGTCGCCCACCCGGAGAACAAGGCCGCGGCCGTGGCCCGCTGGAACTACGTCCTGGACGGCATGGTCACCAAGGGCTGGCTCAGCGAGAGCAAGCGGGCCGGCATGAAGTTCCCGATGCCGAAGGAGGCCTCGACCTCCACCAACCTGTCCGGTCAGCGCGGTTACATCGTGCAGATCGTCAAGGACTATCTGACCAAGAACAAGATCGTCAGCGCGGAGGACCTGGAGGCCGGCGGCTACCGCGTCACCACCACCCTCCAGAAGGACAAGCAGAACGCGTTCGTCGACGCGGTCAACGACCAGCTGATCTCCAAGCTGGACAAGAAGAACAACAAGGTCGACAACTACGTCCGCGCGGGCGGCGCCTCCGTCGACCCGAAGACCGGCAAGGTCGTCGCGATGTACAACGGCATCGACTACGTCAAGCAGTACACCCCGAACGCCACCCGCCGGGACTTCCAGGTCGGCTCCACGTTCAAGCCGTTCGTGTTCACCTCGGCCGTGGAGAACGACTCGACCACGCAGGACGGCCGCCAGATCACCCCGAACACGATCTACGACGGCACCAACGAGCGCCCGGTACAGGGCTGGAACGGCACCTACGCCCCCGAGAACGAGGACCAGCACTCCTACGGCGACATCAGCGTCCGCACGGCCACCAACGACTCCGTCAACTCGGTGTACGCGCAGATGGCCGTCGACGTGGGCCCGGAGCGGGTGAAGGACACCGCGGTCGAGCTCGGTCTCCCCTCCGGCACCCCCGACCTCCAGCCGTACCCGTCGATCGCCCTCGGCACCGCCACGGCCAGCGTCCTCGACATGGCGGAGGCCTACGCGACGCTCGCCAACCACGGCAAGCACGGCACGTACACGATGATCGAGAAGATCACCAAGGACGGCGCCGACGTCGTCGAGCTGCCCGAGCGCAAGACCTCCCAGGTCATCAGCCGCGAGGCCGCCGACACGACGACCTCCGTCCTGCAGAGCGTCGTCGACAGCGGCACCGCCACCGCCGCCCTGGCCGCCGGCCGGCCCGCGGCGGGCAAGACCGGTACGGCCGAGGAGGACACCGCGGCCTGGTTCGCCGGCTACACCCCGGATCTCGCCACCGTCGTCTCCGTCATGGGCCAGGACCCGGTCACGGCCAAGCACAAGTCGCTGTACGGCGTGATGGGGCTGGACCGCATCAACGGCGGCGGGGCACCCACCGACATCTGGGCCCAGTTCACCAAGGACGCCCTGAAGGGCAAGCCGGTCAGCGAATTCGACCTGGAGCTCCAGCAGGGCGCCGACGTGCCCCAGTACCCGACGACCGACCCGACCCAGGGCGACGAGGACTCCGGCGACCAGGAAGAGGACGGCACCACCGGCGAGACCACGACCGGCGGCCAGGACACCGAGGGCCAGACCGGGGGCGAGACCCCGGGCCAGACGGACGGCGGCACCACGGGCGACACGACGACCGGCGGCACCACGGACGGGGGCACGACGGACGGCGGCGCGACCGGCGGGACCGACACCGGCGGCACCACCGACGGCGGCACCACGGACGGCGGCACGGACTCGGGCGGTACGGACACCGGCGGTACGGACACCGGCGGCAATACCGGCGGGGACGACTCCACCGGCGGGACCGACACCGGTGGAGGCGGAGCGACGTCCGGGAACACGGCCGGGACGCTGAGCACGACCCGCCGGCCGTGAGCGCCGGGGCTCAGTGACCGCTGGTCGCCTTGAGCCCCACCACGGCGACCAGCAGCAGGCAGACGAAGAAGATCCGCGCGGCGGTGGCGGGCTCCCCGAGCGCCAGCATGCCGACCACCGCCGCACCGGCCGCACCGATGCCCACCCACACGCCGTAGGCGGTACCGATGGGCAGGGACTTCGCGGCGTAGGACAGCAGCAGCATGCTGGCGACGATGCCTGCGCCGGTGAACAGGCTGGGGACGAGCCGGGTGAATCCGTCGGTGTACTTCATACCGATCGACCAGCCGACCTCGAGCAGACCGGCGACGACAAGCAGAACCCAGGCCATGACAGGCACCTCCGAGACGTACGACGTGGAACGGGGTGCGTCGTCTTTGCCTGTGTCCCGGTACGGCGCGTCTCGTCGGGTTCCTTCAAAGCTAGCAAGGAAGCAGCAAAAGGGGCTGGTGACGATGGTCACCAGCCCCTCGAACCGTCGAACCGGAGGTAGCGCTCGTGCTCGCTACAGGTAGAGCCCGGTCGAGTCCTCCGAGCCCTCGAACCGGTCGGCGGCCACGGCGTGCAGATCCCGCTCGCGCATGAGCACGTACGCGACCCCGCGCACCTCGACCTCGGCGCGGTCCTCCGGGTCGTACAGGACCCGGTCGCCGGGCTCCACGGTCCGGACGTTCTGTCCCACCGCGACGACCTCGGCCCAGGCCAGCCGGCGGCCGACGGCCGCGGTGGCGGGGATCAGGATGCCGCCACCGGAACGCCGCTCACCCTCGGCGGTGTCCTGCCGCACGAGTACTCGGTCGTGCAGCATCCGGATGGGCAGCTTGTCGTGGTGCGTGCTGTGCTCGTTTTTCTTGGCGCTCACGCTGTGAACCTACCTGCCTCTGCCGCCTGCGTACGCCGTCGGGTCCGCCGCCGCTCAGCCCCTGCGGCGCCGGGTGCCCAGGGCCAGCAGCCCCACGAGGCCGACGGCGACGAGCGCGACGGGCACGATGCGCTCCAGGCGGGGCGCGCCCTCCTCGTCGGTGAACTTGGCCGTCACACCGCTCACGGCCCGGTTGACCTCGACATAGGCCCGCCCGAGCGTGTGGTCGATGTTCGAGACGACCTTGGCCTTGGCGTCGCCGACGATCGTCCTGGGGTGCACCCGCACCCCGATCTCGTCGAGCGTCTCGGCCAGCGCTGCGCGGCGGGATTTGATGTCCGCCTCGATCTGCGCCGGTGTTCTGGTGTCCGACGTGTCCGCCACCGTACGGCCTCCGAAGTGAAGCTGATGCTGTTTCCGGACAGTCTGTCAGCTCAACGCCGGACCGCACTGTCAGGCTCCCCGGTTACGCTGGTTCGATGAGCGAGCGACTCCAGCCGGGGGACGTGGCCCCCGCCTTCACCCTGCCCGACGCCGACGGCCACGAGGTGTCCCTGTCGGACCACAAGGGCCGCAAGGTCATCGTGTACTTCTACCCGGCCGCCCTGACGCCCGGCTGCACCAAGCAGGCCTGCGACTTCACGGACAACCTGGAGCTGCTGGCCGGCGCCGGATACGACGTCATCGGCGTCTCCCCGGACAAGCCGGAGAAGCTCGCCAAGTTCCGCGAGAAGGAGTCCCTGAAGGTCACGCTGGTGGGCGACCCGGACAAGAAGGTCCTGGAGGCCTACGGCGCCTTCGGCGAGAAGAAGCTCTACGGCAAGACTGTCGTGGGCGTCATCCGCTCGACCGTGGTCGTCGACGAGGACGGCAAGGTCGAGCGGGCGCTGTACAACGTCAAGGCGACCGGCCACGTGGCGAAGATCATCAAGGATCTGGGCATCTGAGCACCCGGCCCGGCCAGTAGCATGGCCGGGCAAGGTCACGCGGCCGTGGTGGAATTGGCAGTCACGCTGGGTTTAGGTCCCAGTGGGGTAACACCCGTGAGGGTTCGAGTCCCTCCGGCCGCACCACTTCCTGCTCACTGCGCGAGCAGCTCCCGCACGACCGGCACCAGCCCTCGGAACGCCTTGCCCCGGTGGCTGATCGCGTTCTTCTCGTCCGGCGTCAGCTCGGCGCAGGTGCGCGTCTCGCCCTCCGGCTGGAGGATCGGGTCGTAGCCGAACCCGTTCGTGCCCACGGGCGAGTGCCTCAGGCTTCCCCTGAGCTGCCCCTCGACCACGCGCTCCGTGCCGTCCGGCAGGGCGAGTGCGGCGGCGCAGGCGAAGTGGGCGCCGCGGTGGACGTCGTCGATGTCGGACAGCTGGGCCAGCAGCAGGTCCAGGTTGGCCTTGTCGTCGCCGTGGCGGCCGGCCCAGCGGGCGGAGAAGATGCCGGGGGCGCCGTTCAGGACGTCGACGCACAGGCCGGAGTCGTCGGCGACTGCGGGCAGTCCGGTCGCCTGTGCCAGGGCGTGGGCCTTCAGCAGCGCGTTCTCGGCGAAGGTGACGCCGGTTTCCTTGACGTCGGGAATCTCCGGGTACGCGTCCGCGCCGACGAGGTCGTGATCGAGACCTGCGTCGGCGAGGATCGTCCGGAGCTCGGTGATCTTCCCGGCGTTACGGGTGGCGAGGATGAGGCGGGTCATGGGGACCAGTATCCCGGCCTCACCACTGCGCCTACCCGTCGCGGGTGTTGTCGCAGGTGTTACGGCGTACAGACCTTCGTCAGCTCGCCCGCCGCGTCGGTGACCGGGCTGATGTCCGGCGTCTCGTCGCCGTTCTTCACGGCGTCCCGCACGTTGGTGACGGCCTGCTGAAGGTCGTCCACGGCCTTGTTGACGTCGGTGTTGTCGGTCTTGTCGCCGATCTTGTCGAGGTTCTTGTCGATGGAGGTCAGGGACTCCTCCAGCTGCGTCGGGTCGTTCGCGGCGCTCTCCACGGCCTGCTGGAGTTCCGTGACGCTGTCGGCGATGGCGTCAGCGGTCTGGACGCAGTCCAGCGCCTTGTTGACGGCGTCGCAGCCGGTGGTCAGCCCCGCCGTCAGCCCGACTGCCGCGATGGCTGCGGCGGCTATGGCGATACGGCTCCGGCGTCGTCGGCTCGTGGCCATACTTGACGTTCCCTCCCTGCCCAGGCCTCGCAGGCCCCCGTTTCACTGGCCGAGCGCACAGCGGTGAGCCGTGCGCCCGTACCCCTAGTGACGCCGGGGAAGGCGGCGTGGTTGCCCGAGGACCTGGCTCCTCTTGGTGCGACCTTTACTTTTCGAGGACCGTATCAAGTGCCTTGCGCTGGAGTTCCGCCAGCTCCCCACAGCCCGAAACCGCAAGGTCCAGCAGGGAGTTGAGCTCCTCGCGGGCAAAGGGCTCGGCCTCGGCGGTGCCCTGGACCTCGACGAAGCGGCCGTCGCCGGTGCAGACGACGTTCATGTCGGTGTCGGCCTTGACGTCCTCCTCGTAGCAGAGGTCGAGGAGCGGTACGCCGCCGACGATGCCGACCGAGACGGCGCTGACCGTGCCGGTGAGCGGCTTGCGGCCGGGCTTGATCAGCTTCTTGCCCTGGGCCCAGGCGACGGCGTCCGCGAGGGCGACGTAGGCGCCGGTGATGGCGGCCGTGCGGGTGCCGCCGTCGGCCTGGAGGACGTCGCAGTCGAGGACGATCGTGTTCTCGCCGAGCGCCTTGTAGTCGATGACCGCGCGCAGGGAGCGGCCGATGAGGCGGCTGATCTCGTGCGTACGGCCACCGATCTTGCCCCGGACGGACTCGCGGTCGCCGCGGGTGTTGGTGGCGCGGGGCAGCATGGCGTACTCCGCGGTGACCCAGCCCTCGCCACTGCCCTTGCGCCAACGCGGGACGCCTTCGGTGAAGGAGGCGGTGCACAGGACCTTCGTGTCGCCGAAGGAGACGAGGACGGAGCCCTCCGCGTGCTTGCTCCAGGCACGTTCGATGGTGACCGTGCGGAGCTGTTCGGCGGTGCGGCCGTCGATTCGGGGAGTTGAGGTGGTAGCTGCCATGGCGTGAGCCTAGCCCCAGATACGGAAGGGGCCCCTCCCGCACTGGGAAGGGGCCCCGTTCGGTGAGCGCGCAGGCTCACATCAGGTCTTCGATCTCCGCCGCGATCGGGTCGGCGTCGGTGCCGATGACGACCTGGATGGCGGTGCCCATCTTCACGACGCCATGGGCGCCGGCGGCCTTCAGGGCGGCCTCGTCGACCAGCGAGGGGTCGCTGACCTCGGTGCGCAGCCGGGTGATGCAGCCCTCGATCTCCTCGATGTTGTCGATGCCACCGAGCCCGGCGACGATCTTCTCAGCCTTGCTGGCCATGTGCCTTCTCCCTGATCCGAACCGCTTTGTCGCAGTAACCCACAGTTGGCCCATCTTCGCGAGCGGTCATGTCGTCCTTGCCGAAGGATGGCGTTCACGACAGCGGAACCGCCCGAGCAACTGGTCTACACCACCTTACCGAGGGGCGTCCATGAGTGCCGACAGCTCCGCCATCAGCCCCGCGCGCGCTCGCTGGAACACCGCGTTCCAGGGCCTGCAGAAGATGGGCCGCAGCCTCCAGCTCCCCATCGCCGTGCTGCCGGCCGCCGGCATCCTCAACCGCCTTGGCCAGCCGGACGTGTTCGGGGACGACGGACTCGGCTGGACCGACGTCTCCAAGGTGATGGTGGGCGCGGGCGGCGCGCTGCTCGACGGTTCGCTCGGACTGCCGCTGCTGTTCTGCGTGGGTGTGGCCATCGGCATGGCGAAGAAGTCCGACGGCTCGACGGCGCTGGCGGCGGTCGCGGGGTTCCTCGTCTACTACAACGTGCTGCGCCAGTTCCCGGAGGACTGCCCCGAGGGCTCGAAGGCGGTCCCGAACGTCGGCTGCCAGGTGCAGGACGGCACGGTGACCGTCTTCGAGTACCAGAACCCCGGCGTGTTCGGCGGCATCGTGATCGGCCTGCTGGCCGCGTTCTTCTGGGCCCGCTACCACCGTACGAAGCTCGTGGACTGGCTCGGCTTCTTCAACGGCCGGCGACTCGTCCCCATCATCATGGCGTTCGTGTCGATCGCCTTCGCGGCACTGTGCCTGTGGGTGTGGCCGCCGATCGGTGACGCGCTGGAGAGCTTCAGCGACTGGATGAGCGACCTGGGTTCCTGGGGCGCGGGAGTGTTCGGTATCGCGAACCGCGCACTTCTCGTCGTGGGCCTGCACCAGTTCCTGAACGTGCCCATCTGGTTCCAGTTCGGCAGCTTCACCAAGCCGGACGGCACGGTGGTGCACGGCGACATCAACATGTTCCTCGCGGGCGACCCGGACGCCGGCCAGTTCACCTCGGGCTTCTTCCCGATCATGATGTTCGCCCTGCCGGCCGCGGCCCTCGCCATGACCCACTGCGCCAGTCCGAGCCGCCGCAAGGAGGTCGGCGGCCTGATGACGTCGGTGGCCCTGACGTCGTTCGTCACCGGCATCACGGAACCGATCGAGTACTCGTTCCTCTTCGTGGCACCCCTGCTGTACGCGGTCCACGCCGTTCTGACCGGTGTGTCGATGGCAGTGACCTGGGGGCTGGGGGTCCACGACGGGTTCAGCTTCTCCGCCGGACTGATCGACTACATCATCAACTGGAACCTGGCGACGAGACCGTGGGCGATGATTCCGATCGGCCTGTGCTTTGCCGTCGTCTATTACGTGATCTTCCGTTTCGCGATCACGAAGTTCGATCTCAGGACTCCGGGCAGGGAGCCGGAGGACCAGGTCGAGGACGTCACAAAGGTCTGAAATAGGGCTTGATAACAGTCCAGAAAACCCTTGGGAATCGCGGGTTCCTTATCTCACCTTCATCGTGCTACAACAGGTCTACACCACTGAGTGGTGTAGACCACCACCCGATGGAGGAAGTCTATGAGCACCGCCACCACATCGGCGGCCCCCACAAAGAAGTGGGGATCCGGCCTTTTCCAGGGCCTGCAGAAGGTCGGCCGCAGCCTTCAGCTCCCGATCGCCGTGCTCCCGGCGGCGGGTCTCCTGCTCCGCTTCGGCCAGCCCGACGTGTTCGGCAAGGACGGGCTCGGCTGGGACAAGGTCGCCGCCGTGTTCGCCACCGCCGGTGGCGCGATCTTCGACAACCTGCCGATGCTGTTCTGTATCGGTGTCGCGATCGGCTTCGCCAAGAAGTCGGACGGCTCGACCGCGCTCGCCGGACTGGTCGGCTTCCTGGTCTACAGCAACGTACTGAAGGCGTTCCCGGTCACCGAGGCGAAGGTGCAGGCCGGCGAGGACATAGCCGCGACCTACAACAACCCCGGTGTCCTCGGCGGCATCATCATGGGTCTGCTGGCCGCGGTGCTGTGGCAGCGTTTCCATCGCACCAAGCTGGTCGACTGGCTCGGCTTCTTCAACGGCCGCCGGCTGGTCCCGATCATCATGGCCTTCGTCGGCACCATCATGGGCGTCTTCTTCGGCCTGGTCTGGGAGCCGATCGGTGGGGTCATCTCCGACTTCGGCGAGTGGATGACCGGCCTCGGCGCCGTCGGCGCGGGCCTGTTCGGTCTGATCAACCGCGCGCTGATCCCGGTCGGCATGCACCAGTTCGTGAACACCGTCTCCTGGTTCCAGCTCGGTGACTTCAAGGACGCCGCCGGTGAGATCGTGCACGGCGACCTCAACCGCTTCTTCGCGGGTGACCCGACCGCCGGTCAGTTCATGTCGGGCTTCTTCCCGATCATGATGTTCGGTCTGCCGGCCGCCGCCATCGCCATCGCCCACTGCGCCCGTCCCGAGCGCCGCAAGGCCGTCATGGGCATGATGATCTCGCTCGCCCTGACCTCCTTCGTCACCGGCGTCACCGAGCCCATCGAGTTCGCGTTCATGTTCATCGCGCCGGTGCTGTACGTGATCCACGCGGTGCTCACCGCCCTGTCGATGGCGATCACCTGGGCGCTCGGCGTCCACGCGGGCTTCACCTTCTCCGCGGGCTTCATCGACTACGCGCTCAACTGGAACCTGGCGACCAAGCCATGGCTGATCATCCCGATCGGCCTCGTCTTCGCCGCGATCTACTACTCCGTCTTCCGCTTCGCCATCACGAAGTGGAACCTCCCCACCCCGGGCCGCGAGCCCGAGGAGGAGCTCGAGGACCTCACCAAGGCGTAGGCCCCCGGCATGACGAAGGCCCCGGAACCGCGACGGTTCCGGGGCCTTCTCGCGCATACGGGCCTGAACCCCGTACGGGCTGGTGTCCTCGGGCTAGATCTCGTACGTCTGCCTCGGCGCCGCGAGCACCACCGGACCGTCGTAGACCTCACGCGCGTCGGCCAGGTTGACCTGGGGGTCGGTCCACGGCGGGATGTGGGTGAGGACGAGGCGGCGGGCGCCCGCGCGGGCCGCTGTCTGACCTGCCTCACGGCCGTTGAGGTGCAGGTCGGGGATGTTCTCCTTGCCGTGCGTGAAGGCGGCCTCGCACAGGAACAGGTCCGCGTCGCGGGCGAGTTCGTCCAGGGCGGTGCTGATGCCCGTGTCGCCCGAATAGGTCAGCGTCTTTCCACCGTGCTCGATGCGGATGCCGTACGCCTCCACCGGGTGGGCGACGCGTTCCGTGTGCACCGTGAAGGGGCCGATCTCGAAGGTGGACGGCTTGACCGTGTGAAAGTCGAAGACCTCGCTCATGGACGAGGCGGTGGGGGTGTCGGCGTAGGCGGTGGTCAGGCGCTGTTCGGTGCCCTCGGGTCCGTAGACCGGGATCGGGTCGCAGCGGCCGCCGTCGTGCCGGTAGTAGCGCGCGACGAAGTACGCGCACATGTCGATGCAGTGGTCGGCGTGCAGGTGACTGAGGTAGATCGCGTCGAGGTCGTAGAGACCGCAGTGGCGCTGCAGCTCGCCAAGGGCACCGTTGCCCATGTCGAGAAGCAACCGGAAGCCGTCGGCCTCGACGAGGTAGCTCGAGCAGGCCGATTCCGCGGACGGGAACGACCCCGAGCTGCCGACGACGGTGAGCTTCATGAAACAGAAACCTCCGCTGGCGGGAAATCCAGAAGATCGGGAATGGGGCGTCGGGGGTCGTGCGGTTTGTCGAGCGTAAGGCGCAAAACCTCCGGTCGCTCCTCCGCAAAGGTCACTTGTGGGCGAACTCACCTGTGGTGTCACGCGTTCGGCTGGATATGGGACGCGAGTAACGGCAGGTGCGTACGAAGCGCTCGCACACGGGGGTGGCGGGGGTGGGATCAGGAGTGAAAGAAGGCGCGCGGGCGGGGGTGCGCGCCGGTACCTTCGTCCTCATGGACACGTCCTGGTGGCTCGCACTCGCGGCGGTGGTACTGCTCGCGCTGGTCGCCACGCTCGTGGACGGGTGGGGGCGCGGCAGGCGTCCCCGAGGCCGGCGGACCCGGCCGCCGGGTCGGCCCGGACGGCGGGCGTCGGCTCGTCCGGAGCCCGCCGAGATCTGGTGGGCGAGGGTGCCCTACGAGGACGGGCCAGGGGATAAAGACCGGCCGTGTCTGGTGCTGGCGGTGCGCGGGCAGAGGGTGACCGTCGCGAAGATCACCAGCAAGTACCGCGACGAACGGTACGGCGTCATTCCGCTACCGCCGGGCTCGGTCGGGGACACCCGGGGCCGGGCGAGCTTCCTGGAGACGGGTGAGCTGCGGCACGTACCGGTGTGCGACTTCCGGCGGCGGGTCGGGGTGATGGACCCGGCCGTGTGGGACCAGGTCCGTCACCTCGCGACTTAGGGCGGGGCGCCGCTCACGCCCAGAGCTGGCCCTGGAGGGTCTCGATCGCTTCCTCGGTCGTGGCCGCCGTGTAGACGCCCGTCGAGAGGTACTTCCAGCCGCCGTCGGCGACGACGAACACGATGTCCGCGCTCTCCCCCGCCTTCAGCGCCTTGTTGCCGACGCCGATCGCCGCGTGCAGGGCGGCGCCGGTGGAGATGCCCGCGAAGATGCCCTCCTGCTGGAGGAGTTCGCGGGTGCGGGTGACCGCGTCGGCCGAGCCGACCGAGAAGCGGGTGGTCAGGACCGAGGCGTCGTACAGCTCGGGGACGAAGCCCTCGTCGAGGTTGCGCAGGCCGTAGACGAGGTCGTCGTAGCGCGGTTCCGCCGCGACGATCTTCACGTCCGGCTTGTGCTCGCGCAGGAAGCGGCCGACGCCCATCAGGGTGCCGGTGGTGCCGAGGCCGGCGACGAAGTGGGTGACCGAGGGGAGGTCGGCGAGGATCTCCGGGCCGGTCGTGGCGTAGTGCGCGCCCGCGTTGTCCGGGTTGCCGTACTGGTAGAGCATCACCCAGTCGGGGTGCTCGGCCGACAGCTCCTTGGCGACCCGTACGGCGGTGTTGGAGCCGCCCGCGGCGGGGCTGGGGATGATCTCCGCGCCCCACATGCCGAGCAGGTCCCGGCGCTCCTGCGAGGTGTTCTCGGGCATCACGCAGACCATGCGGTAGCCCTTGAGCTTGGCCGCCATCGCCAGCGAGATGCCGGTGTTGCCGCTGGTCGGCTCCAGGATCGTGCAGCCCGGGGTGAGGCGGCCGTCCTTCTCCGCCTGCTCGATCATGTGCAGGGCGGGGCGGTCCTTGACCGAGCCGGTGGGGTTGCGGTCCTCCAGCTTGGCCCAGATGCGGACGTCCTCGGACGGCGACAACCGCGGCAGGCACACCAGGGGGGTGTTGCCCACCGCGGCGAGCGGGGAGTCGTAGCGCATGTGGATCAGGCCATACCGCCGGCCACGGCCGGCAGGATCGTGACGTTGTCGCCGTCGGTCAGCTTGGTGTTGATGCCCTCGAGGAAGCGGACGTCCTCGTCGTTCAGGTAGACGTTGACGAAGCGGCGCAGCTCGCCGGCGTCCACGATGCGGGCCTGGATGCCCGCATGCCGGGTTTCGAGGTCGGTGAACAGCTCGGCGAGGGTGTCCCCGTTGCCCTCCACCGCCTTCTGACCGTCGGTGTAGGTGCGGAGGATGGTGGGGATGCGGACCTCGATGGCCATGGTTGCGGGCTCCTGTCGGGAGTTAAAGGGGTCGATGGGCGCACGACGGCACGCCGCGGCTCACGGCCGTACGGCGGCAGGAAACATCAACAGATGGCGCTGTTCAGCCTGCACAGGTCGACGTGCAGCCGCGCCACGAGCAGCACGCTCGGCGCCTTGTCGCTCACGTCGTTCAGAACCATGGGGTCATCGTATCGATTCCCTGTCACGGCCCTGGAGTGTGATCTCGCATGCTGGATGGATTCTGACCGAATCGTGGGATTCAGTACGCCTCCACCACCGTGACCTCCTCCTCCGTCACCTCGCCTTCCACGATCCGGAAGGAGCGGAACTGGAAGTCGCCGAGGCCGTCGGTGTCGGCGGTGGAGACCAGGACGTAGTGCGCGCCGGGCTCGTTGGCGTAGGAGATGTCGGTGCGCGAAGGGTAGGCCTCGGTGGCGGTGTGGGAGTGGTAGATGACCACGGGCTCCTCGTCGCGGTCGTCCATCTCGCGGTAGAGCTTGAGGAGGTCGCCCGAGTCGAACTCGTAGAACGTGGGCGACATGGCCGCGTTCAGCATCGGGATGAAACGCTCGGGTCGGTCCGAGCCGGCCGGGCCCGCGACGACGCCGCACGCCTCGTCGGGGTGGTCCTTGCGCGCGTGGGCGACGATCTGGTCGACGAGGGCCTGGGTGATGGTCAGCATGTTCGCCAGGATAAGCAAAGGGCCGCCCCGTACCGAGGGTTGGTACGGGGCGGCCCACATGCCGGACGCCCTGAGCGGCGGCCGTCGGGAGCGCCACGAGTGCTCCCGAGGGCGGGACGTCCTAGGAAAGGCTGCTCGGCAGCGCCGCCAGGGGCGCGGGGAACTGCGCGACCAGCCACAGCGGCGCCGCAGACAACGGACGGCCTTCCGCGGCAATCACCTCACGGGCTCTTTCAGCGAAGCGTCCAGCTCGGGCTCCTCGCCGCCGCGGGCGGCGATCTGCGGGTTGCGGCGCTTGAGGAACGCCCAGCCGACGCCCAGGGCGACGGCCCAGCCGGCCGCGACGTACAGGCAGACCCGCGCGTCCTTGTCGTACGCGATCATGCCGGTCACTCCGATGAGGAAGAAGAGTGCGACCCAGCTGAAGACCGCCCCGCCGGGAGCGGGGAAGGACGAGGCGCGCAGTCGGCCGGCGTCGACCGCGGCGCGGTAGCGGATGTGGCTGACGAGGATCATCATCCAGGTCCAGATGCCGGCCGCGGTGGCGACGGAGGTGACGTAGCCGAACGCCTTCTCCGGGACGACGTAGTTCAGTACGACGCCAATGCCCATGAGCGTCACGGAGACCGCGATGCCGACGGCGGGCGTCTTGCGGGCGGTGAGCTTGCCGAAGGCCTGCGGGGCCTCGCTGTTGGCGGCGAGGTCGCGCAGCATCCGGCCGGTCGAGTACATGCCCGAGTTGCAGGACGACAGGGCCGCGGTCAGCACCACGAAGTTGACGATGCCCGCGGCGAGCGGGATGCCGATCTTGCCGAACGCGTGGACGAACGGGCTCTCACCGGCGGTGAACTCGGTCCACTTCACGACGGAGAGGATCACCGTCAGCGCACCGACGTAGAAGACGATGATGCGCCAGGGCAGGGTGTTGATGGCCTTGGGCAGGGTCTTCTCGGGGTTCTCGGACTCGCCCGCGGTGACGCCGACGAGCTCGACGGCGAGGTAGGCGAACATGACGCCCTGGAGCGTCATCAGGCTGGAGCCGATGCCGTTCGGGAAGATGCCGTGGTGCGACCAGAGGTTGGAGACGGTGGCGGTGTCACCGGCGTCGGAGAAGCCGAGGGTGAGCACGCCGAGGCCGATGACGATCATGCCGATGATGGCCGTGACCTTGATCATCGAGAACCAGAACTCGACCTCGCCGAAGATCTTGACGGAGATCAGGTTGACGCCGAAGAGCACCACCAGGAACACCAGGGCGCTGACCCACTGGGGGATCTCGGGGAACCAGAAGTGGATGTAGATCGCGGCGGCCGTGAGCTCGGCCATGCCGGTGACCACCCACATGAGCCAGTACGTCCAGCCCGTGACGAACCCGAAGAAGGGGCCGAGGAATTCGCGGGCGTACTCGGCGAAGGAGCCGGAGACGGGCCGGTACAGGAGCAGTTCGCCCAGGGCCCGCATGATGAAGAAGATGACGACGCCCGCGAGGGCGTACATGAGGATGATGCTGGGGCCGGCCTTCTCGATGTTCGCCCCGGCACCCATGAACAGGCCGACGCCGATGGCGCCGCCGATCGCGATCATCTGGACCTGACGGCTGCCCAGGCCCCGCTCGTACCCCTCTTCCGGGGCTCCCGTGGCCTTCTCGTCAGTGACCTTCGCAGAGGTCATGTGTAGTGCGCCTTTCTCCATGCCGACCCTGGCCTCGACGGCCTCGGATCGGGTCTCGATCCCCCCGGATTGCTGGAGCTGTGCCCGGCCGACGATCCGCCGGCCATCTGGCGCACCCGGCCGAACATTCGGGTGGTGCTCGCCGGGCGGTCGTGAAGATTTATCACGGCCGCAACAAAGATCGGCGGGGCCGCTTGTGGCGCATCACACAGGAAGAACCGGACAAAACCATCGCCGCCGCCCAGAGAGGGCGACGGCGGTGACGCGATCGTTATCCGGATTTGAGCGCCCGCTGAGCGAACACAACATCGATGCAATCAGGGCATAAGAGTGGTGACGAGCGTCTCCTGGAGCCCGCCCAGCCACAGGTACGCCATCACCATCGGCTTGCGCGGATCCTCGTCCGGGAGCCGGTAGAGCAGGTCGGTGTCGTCCTCGTCGGTGATGTCCAGCCGGGAGCCGATGGCCAGGCGCAGGTCGTTCAGGGCGCCGAGCCACTGCTGGGACTCCTCGACGGACAGCTTGAGCACCGCGCCGCCCTCACCGGCGGAGGAGGTGCTGAGCGCGTCGAGGGAGCGGACCACCGCGAGCGCGCTCTCGCGCTTGCCGGCCCGCAGGTCGTTCTCGGTGTAGCGGCGGAACTCCGCGGAGTGCGCCCGCTGCTCCTCGGCCTCCTTGGCCTGCGGGGTGCCCTCGGGGTCGCTGTAGGCGTCCGGGAACAGGCGCTTGAGGACCGGGTCGGCCGGCGGTTCGCTCGGGCCGTCGGCGAACAGCTCGGCGAGCGGGTCGTCGGGGGTGTCCTCGGCGGGGCCGGGGCCGATGAGCTCCAGGAGCTGCACGGCCAGCGACCGGATGATGGAGATCTCGACGTCGTCGAGGGCGACGGCCGCGCCGCCGCCGGGGAGCGGTTCGAAGGTTCCTGGCATGGAGACGATTCGCTACTTCCGGTCCTGCGGGCGAGGGGTCATTTGCGGTCGTGCTGAAGGGTGGCCCACAGGCCGTAGCCGTGCATGGCCTGCACGTCGCGTTCCATCTCCTCACGGGTACCGCTGGAGACGACCGCCCGGCCCTTGTGGTGGACGTCGAGCATCAGTTTGGTGGCCTTGTCCTTGGGATAGCCGAAGTACGACTGGAAGACGTAGGTCACGTAGCTCATGAGGTTGACCGGGTCGTTGTGCACGATCGTGACCCAGGGGACGTCCGGCTCGGGCACGGCGAAGGTCTCTTCCGCCGTTTCGGTGCGTTCGATCTCTACGGGAGCGGGTGACGTCACAGTGCCCATGCTGCCACCGGAGGGGGGTGGTCGCACAAATCCTCGGCGAACCCACGGGACCAAATCGTCAGACTGACGAGATGGGGGGTATCATCGGTTGCCATGCTGCTTGCACCGGGGGACAACCCCCGGACCCCCGGCCGCCTGGGGGCATCCTGAGAATCACGGCTAGGAGAGCTTTCGTGGATGTAGCGGACCTTGGGCTGCCGGTGGATGTTCCCTCTACGGCGCTCTTCACGGACCAGTACGAGCTCACGATGCTGCAGGCGGCCCTCAAGGCGGGCACGGCCGAGCGGCGGAGCGTGTTCGAGGTCTTCACCCGACGCCTGCCGAACGGGCGGCGCTACGGCGTCGTCGCCGGCACCGGCCGGGTCCTGGACGCGGTGGAGAACTTCCGCTTCGACCCGGACGTCCTCGGCTTCCTGCGCGAACGGAAGATCGTCGACGAGCAGACCCTCGCCTGGCTCGCGGACTACCGGTTCTCCGGCGACGTCTGGGGCTACCCCGAGGGCGAGGTCTACTTCCCGGGCTCGCCGATCATGCGGGTCGAGGGCAGCTTCGCCGAGTGCGTGCTGCTGGAGACGGTGATCCTCTCCATCCTCAACCACGACTCCGCCATCGCCGCGGCCGCCTCCCGCATGTCGTCGGCGGCGGGCGAGCGCCCGCTCATCGAGATGGGCGCCCGGCGCACCCACGAGCTGGCGGCGGTGGCCGCCTCCAGGGCCGCGTACGTCGGCGGCTTCGCCTCCACCTCCGACCTCGCGGCCGGCTTCCGCTACGGCATCCCCACCGTCGGCACCAGCGCACACGCCTTCACCCTCCTGCACGACCGCGAGCGGGACGCCTTCCAGGCCCAGGTGAACTCCATGGGCCGGGGCACCACCCTGCTCGTGGACACCTACGACGTCGCCGAGGCGGTCCGTACGGCCGTCGAGGTCGCCGGGCCCGAGCTGGGCGCCGTCCGCATCGACTCGGGCGACCTGCTGCTGGTCGCGCACCGGGTCCGCCAGCAGCTGGACGAGCTGGGCGCGACGGGCACCCGGATCATCGTGACCTCGGACCTCGACGAGTACGCCATCGCCTCGCTGGCGGCGGCGCCGGTGGACGCGTACGGCGTCGGCACCCAGCTGGTGACCGGCTCCGGGCATCCGACCTGCTCGATGGTCTACAAGCTGGTCGCCCGCGCCGAGTCCGCCGAGGCCGGGGCGCCGCTGGTGCCGGTCGCCAAGAAGTCGACCGGCGGCAAGACCTCCATCGGCGGCCGCAAGTGGGCCGCGCGGCGCCTGGACGAGTACGGCGCCGCGGAGGCCGAGGTCATCGGCACGGGGGCGGTGCCGGCCGGGCTCGCCGACCGGCAGCTGCTGGTCGAGCTGATCAAGGGCGGCGCCGTGGTGGCGAGGGAGCCGCTGGACGTCGTACGGGACCGGCACGTGGCCGCCCGCGCGAATCTGCCGCTGTCCGCCACGCAGCTCTCGCGTGGGGAACCTGTCATTCCGACCGAGTACGTAAACGGGCGCTCGGGGAGCCGACCGGGGGCGTGAAGCGAGCGCGCCCGGCGTGCTCACCCCATGCCCCCTCCCGCACCGCACCCGAAGTCTCTAGGCTCGGAGGTTCACGGCCGGGCCCGCACGCTCTCACCGTCCCGACCTCAGCGTCCATAACCGAAGGACACCGCCCATGCGCCGCGCCTTGATCGTCGTAGACGTGCAGAACGACTTCTGCGAGGGAGGCAGCCTCGCCGTGGCCGGCGGTGCCGACGTGGCCGCCGCCGTCACCGAGCTGATCGGGCAGGCGGCCGGGTCCGGCTACCAGCATGTCGTGGCCACCCGCGACCACCACATCGCGCCCGGCGGCCACTTCTCCGCCCACCCCGACTTCCGGCACTCCTGGCCGGCGCACTGCGTCGCGGGCACGGAGGGGGTCGGGTTCCACCCGAACTTCGCCCCCGCGGTCGCCTCGGGCGCCATCGACGCCGTGTTCGACAAGGGGGCGTACGCGGCCGCTTACAGCGGGTTCGAGGGGGCCGACGAGAACGGCGTGAAGCTGGCGGACTGGCTGCGGGCCAGGGAGGTCTCGGAGGTGGACGTGGTGGGCATCGCCACGGACCACTGCGTGCGCGCTACCGCGCTGGATGGCGCGCGGGAGGGGTTCCGCACCCACGTACTGCTGGATCTGACCGCGGGGGTGGCCACGGAGACCACCGAGCGGGCGCTGGAGGAGATGCGCGAGGCGGGCGTGGAGCTGTCCGGCAAACCTGTGGTGGCGTAGTGATTCGCAGGTAGTGCCGCGATTGGTCTCGGGCGGCCGCGGGCCCGTCGTGGCTTGTCGCGCCCACGCGGCGGTAGCCGCAAATCGATACAGCCCCGCGCCCCTAGGGGGTTGCGGCGGGCCTTCTCAACAACGCCCTGATCGGGTGCCACAGCTCCTGCATCAGCTCCGGACCTGTCGCGACACCGTTGTCAGGGGCCGTTCGCCATATCAGGCCGTCGGGGTGGTGGAGGACCGCCGTGATCTCGTCGGGGGTCGGTGGGGCGGCGTTGCCGCGCAGGTAGACGGCGCGCATGCCCAGATTGCGGAGCCTGGTCAGGGCTCGGGCGCGGTTCTGGGCGTGGACGAGGACACGGACGCAGCCCGTGCCGTCGGCGGTGGGTCTGGGCAGGTTCAGAGCCACCACCACGCTGCCGGTCGGCAGCTTGCAGAAACCTCCTGCGGCCATGCGGTCACACCCCCGTGCGAGTCGGTGTCAATAAGGGAAGCACAGGGTGCACCTAAACACGACCGGCGGCAACCCGCCAAGGGGCCGCCGCCGATCATGCTCTGACCTGGGGAAATGCCGACTACTTCACTGCAGGGCCGACCTCGAGCTCGATCGTGGAGCCGTTCTTGGCCTCCTTGACGATCTTGATCTTGGTGTTGGTGTCAGTGATCTTGACGCCCGCGGTCGGGGTCAGCGCGTCGTAGTACGTGTTGGTGCGGTCGTTGAAGACCGGCACCCCCGCACTCGACGGGATCTTGGTCAGGACGTCGGCGTTGTGCAGGTTGATGCCGTCCGTCCGGAACTTGCTGAAGGGCGAGTCGAAGGACTGGATGCGGTTGCGCATCACCGTGCCGTCGGCCCACTTCAGCGCCGCCGGGTGGGAGTCGATCGGCAGGACCAGGCCGACACCGGGGTGCACGCTGGTGTTGTTGTCCGCCTGGGAGGTGTCCCACTTCCAGATCAACAGGCCGTTCTGGTACGCGTAGTGCTCGACCCAGTCCGGACGGACCCCGGCGAAGCCGAAGTTGTACGGGCCGGTCTTGAGCGTCTTGTCGTACGACACGTACTGACGGTTCTCGGCGATGTAGTACTGCGCGTAGTCGTCCGTGATGGACGCGCCGATGCGGGAGAAGCCCTTGGTCTTCCAAGCGGCGTCCGCGCTCTCCGCGTTGTCGGAGAACAGGGCCGTGCCGTCGGCGGTCACGGAGATCTGGTCGGCCGCGAAGCCCTTCTGGGCCACGCCGCCGTCCGTCTGGTAGCGGAAGCGCAGGTCGATCTTCTTGCCCGCGTAGGCGTTCAGCGGGAAGACCAGCTTCTTGTACGCGTCCACCGAGCCGGTCAGCGCGGGCTTGCCGCTGGCGTCCTTCGGGAGGGCCGCACCGTCGACGGTGCCGTCGACCGCGGTCCAGTTGGCGCCGCCGTCGGTCGAGACCTCGGTGTAGAGGTAGTCGAACTCGGCCTCGATGTCGTACCAGCCGTCCAGCGTCAGCGAGGCGGCGGACTTGCCCGTGAGGTCCACGGAACGGGTCAGCGTGTTGGCGAGGTTGTCGCCGCTGCCGCTCCACCACTGGTTCGCGCCCTGCGCCGGCTGCACGATCTGGGTGGTGACCCGCTTCTTGGGCAGCTCGACCACGAGAGCCTGCTTGTGCTTGGTGTTGTACTCGGCGACACCCAGCTTGTGCCACGAGCTCGTGGCGGCCTTGGCCGTGTCGTACTTCAGCCAGCCCAGCTGCAGCTTGTCCCAGGCGGTCATGTCGCCGGGCAGGTTGCCGATCTCCTGCTTGCCGGTTCCGAGCCAGGAACCGGAGGACATCAGGGTCCAGAAGCCGGTGGAGTTGTCGCCGTTGCCGGTGGTGTCGTAGTGGTCCGGCAGACCGAGGTCGTGGCCGTACTCGTGGGCGTAGACACCCAGGCCGCCGTTCTCGGGCTGGACGGTGTAGTCGCCGACCCAGATGCCGGTGTCGCCGATCTTCGCGCCGCCCAGCTTGTTGCCGTCGGGGCCGGTGGCACCCGCGTCGGTGCCGAACGCGTACCAGCGGTGGGCCCAGATCGCGTCGGTGCCCTGCGCGCCGCCGCCCGCGGACTCGTCCTCACCGGCGTGCACGACCTGGAAGTGGTCGATGTAGCCGTCGGACTCGTTGAAGTCGCCGTCGCCGTCGAAGTCGTAGCGGTCCCACTGGTCGAACTGCTTGACGGCCGCCTTGATCTCGGCGTCGGTCTTCCCAGCTGCCTTCTGCTGGGCGACCCACGCGCTCAGGCCGTCGCTGACGACGTTCCAGACGCTGGAGCAGTTGGTCTGGCCGCAGGCGTTGTTGCCGTAACGGGCCTCGTTGTAGGGGACCTTGACCCAGTCGGCGACCTCGCCCTCGACCGAGTAGCGGCCCGAGGACTGCTTCTCGTAGTACTTCTTCACCGACTCGGTCTTCTTGCCGGTGCCGAAGTAGAGGTCCTGGTAGTGCTTCTGGTTGTAGTCGGCCTGCCACGCCGTCGAGTTGTCCTTGGCGCGGTCGGGCTCGGCTATCTGGTTGTGGGCCGGGCCGGCCGTGCCGCCGAACTCGCTGAGCTTGTCGCCGAACTCGACCAGGATCGTGAAGATCTTGTCGGTCTTCTCGCGGCCGAGCTCGACGTACTTGCTGTCGCCCTTCTTGCTCTTGAGCTGGACGACCTGCGAGCCCTCGCGCTTGGTCACCTTGGCGTCGCCGGATATGACCTGATTCAGGGCTTCTTCGCGCTGGGCCTCCTGAGTCTTGGTCATCGGGCCGTCGAGGTTGTGGTCGGCGTGAGTGTTGTCCGCCGGGTCGTGCCGCTCCACGGAAGCAGGCGCGCCTTCGTCGGCCTGAGCCACCGCGAAGGTCGAGAATGTCGCCGCCGCCGTCGCGAGCGCTACGGCGGTAGCCGCCGCTCTGAACGTCCAGGGTCTACTGGTCACTTGAAATCCTCCCCCGCGCCGGGCGCGCGGAAGGAGGGTCCTGGTCATGGAGGATCCGCGCACGTGATCAACGCGTGTAGTCAAGTGACGACATTTGACTAGAGGTTAAGCAGAAAAGACAGACCTTGACTTGCACAAGTCAATTGCACTATGCGAAGTCGATGTTCGTTTAGCGAACAACGATCTTTCGGTTAACGGGCGCGCGCCGCCGTCCACTTGCTGGACCCCATGACTCCGTGCGCCCCCCGTGCACCGGCACTGTTGGTTAGGTCACGCTTACGGTTTGTTCCACTCGGGCATGCACGCGGTTAGAGTCGGATGGCGGAACGCCCGGACGTCGGCGGAAAGCCAGGCCGAGACCCCCCGTGCACCCCTGATTCCGAGGACACGATGATCATGCCTCGTCCGACTGCCGCACAGCTCGCCTACGGCTCGTGCACCGTGCTCTTCTCCACACTCGCCATGCTGCTGCTGTCACAGACCAGTTCGGGTGTGGGGATCGCGGTCATCGCCGTATCGGCGCTCATGCTCGGGTTGCTGGTCGCCATGACCGTACCCATGCCGAAGAGGACCCGCGTGGTGGCGGTGCGCAAGCCCGCCGCCGCGGAACAGGAGAAGGCGGAGGAGCCCGCGCTCTCTCAGTCCTGACGTTCGTCCAGTCCTGACGTTCGTCCCGCTTCCGGTTCGTCAGCCGCCCGTGCTGACCACCACCGTCTTGGCCGCCTTGTCGTGCAGCCCCTGCTTGTAGGGCCGGTCGAAGTAGCTCCAACCACCACAGATCGCCGTCCAGATACAGGCGCAGCAGAACGCGAACGGGATCCACAGCACCGCCGCGCGGATCAGTGAGGTCTGCACGGACGGTGTGGCGCCGTTGTCGAGGTTGGCCACCCGCATGTTGAGCAGCTTCTTGCCGAGGGTCTGCCCCGTGCGGACGGTCAGGGCGGTGTCGTACGCGATGTAGAGCACGGCGGCGATCGCCGACTGGGCGAGGGACTTGCTGTATTCGACCTTGTCGGTGTCCACGTCGAGTTCGGTGACCCCGAATCCCCAGGTGAGCAGCCAGACGACGATGCCCACCAGGATCATGTCGAGGATGCGGGCCAGCGTGCGCTTGCCGCTGTCGGCGAGCGGCGGCATTCCGGCGAGCGGGTCGGCGGGGTAACCGCCACCGCCGTACGGATCACCGCCGTAGGGGCCACCGCCGGGCGGAGGCGGGGGCTGGCCGCCGTACGGAGGCTGATCACCGTACGGCGAACCCGGGCCGCCGGGCGGCGGGGGCTGCTTCCTGAACGGGTCGTCTTCCGGGGGCTGCTGCCCGGAGCCGGGAGGCGGTTCGCTGCTCATGGCCCCGAGTCGACCGCGAACCTTGCGGTTTCGCATCCGGCGCGGGGCCGTCCGAGGTACGTAAATCGCCTGGGACGTTCGCCGTACGGGTTCAGGCCGCGACGAACGTATGCGCCACCTTGTCGTGCCAGCACTGGTGCCACGGCCGGTCGAAGACGCACCACAGCACGCCGACGACGCCGACGACGAGCAGGCCGGGCACGCTGTAGACCAGCCAGCGGCGCAGGGCCGCGCCGAACTCCGGGGGCTGGTGCCCCTCGATGTCCCGCACCTCCAGGCCGAGCAGCTTCTTGCCCAGCGTGCGGCCCCACTTGGCGGTCGGCAGGGCTTCGTAGACCACGCCGAACAGCAGCAGCACGGCCAGGATGATGCCCAGATACACCGACGTGGTGCCGTCCAGCAGCCACACCGTGACCGTCTCGCCGGAGAGCTTGGCGGCGTCGATCTTGTCGTTGACGTGGTCGAGGGCCTTGCTGCCGAGCGGCACGGCGACCACCGCGGTGACGGCGGCCAGCGCGATCGTGTCCAGCAGCCGGGCGAGCAGCCGCTTGCCGAGGTTCGCCGGGCGGGCGGCGGACTGACGCAGGGCGGCCGCCTGGAAGGGGTCCAGGGTCGGCGGCTTCCACGGGGCGACCGGCTGGTCCTCGTCCGGGCCCGCGAGCCGGTGGACCTGCTGCGCCCAGGAGGACTGACCGCCGCCGACGCCCGGCGACATGGGCATGGCATCGCCGGCGCCCTGCTGCGGGCCGCCCGACTGGCGCGGGACGCTCGGAGCGCCCTGCTGCGGGCCGGAGAGGCCCGTGGGGGCACCGCTGGCGGCCTGAGCGGCGCCACCGGCTCCAGGGGCCGCCTGAGCCTGCGGCTGGGCCACTGCTGCGCGGTCGGCGGCGGCCTTCCCGGCGCCGAAGCCGGGGCCCTGCGGGGCACCGGCCGCGGAGGGGCGCTCTGCGTCCCCATGTGCGGCGCCCGGGACGGCGGACGCGCCCGTGCCACCTGCCTGCGCCCCGGCCGCCCCTCCCTGCTGCCCCGTGCGCGGGGTCACGGCGCGGATGGCCATGGTGCCGTCGACAGGGGCGGGGCCACCGGGGCTCGGGATGCCGGGAGCGCCCTGCCCCGAGGCGCCGGAGGACTGCGCACCGCGGGCCCCCGCCACGGGCCTGCGGATCATGAACGTGTCACCCGAGGCGAGGCCGCCGGCGTCCGTGTCCGGCTCGGCGGGCGATGGGGGTCCCCCCTGTTCGAGCGAAGCCGAGAACTTGGGGGAGGACGCCGTGCCGTCGGTGCGGGCGGCGTGGCCGTCCGGCTGACCCGTAGGCGCGGCCGCACGCGGGTCCCTCGGGTCGTTGTCCTGCGGTGACCCCCAGGAGACCCGTCGGTCCTGCTCGCCGCCGAAGCCGGACTGGCGGGAGGAGTCGGCGCCCCAGGCGGACGCCGGCTCGGGCCGGCTGCCGTGCTGGGCACCGCCCGGCGCCGGCTCCTCGTCGAAGAAGTGCGGGCCGGTCTCCTCCACCAGGGGAGCCTGGCCGGCCTGGGCCGGCTGAGCGCCCGGCGGCGGGGCGAGCGTCTCGCCGTCCGTGGGCGCCGGACGGCTGGTGCCCGGCACCCAGGAGGCACCGTTCCAGTACCGGACATATCCAGGAATGGACGGGTCCGGGTAATACCCGTCGCGGGGCCGGTCGTCACCGGGGGCCGGGGTTGGGGCGCTCATGTCCGTCGTCCGGTATCTGCTCGTGGGTCAAATGAAGGCCTCCACATCTATCAGACCGGCGAGGCGAGCACCGCCGGTCCCGTGGGACCCACCCCTTTCCGGGCAACCTCGTACACGTAGTTCACACGAGCGGAACCCCCGTGGGGACCGGGGCGGAAAAAAGTTCCGCGAACCCGCGTAATGATCCGCGCCCCCGCTCCCTCTCCACTCGTACGGGCCCGTCCACACGGCTCGCACGCGTCACGAGAGAGGACCCGCACGCCATGCATGACACCGTCGTAGAGCGCGAACTGGAGCTGAAGCTCATCCTGTCGCCGGAGCGCAGCGTCGCCGTCCCGGCCCGGCTGAGCTACCACAGCGACGATCCGTACGCCGTCCACATCACCTTCCACATCAACTCCGAGCACCCCGTGTACTGGACCTTCTCCCGCGATCTGCTCGTCGAGGGGGTGTTCCGGCCGTGCGGGCACGGGGACGTGCGGGTGTGGCCGACGAAGTCCGAGGGGCGCAGTGTGGTGCTGATGGGCCTGAGCTCCCCCGACGGGGACGCGCTGCTGGAGGCGCCCGCTGCTCAGGTGTCGGCCTGGCTGGAGCGGACGTTGCGGGTGGTGCCCCCGGGGACCGAGGGCGAGCAGCTGGGGATCGACGACGCGCTCGACCAGTTGCTCGCCCAGTGAGCCGTGGGGGCGTCGGGTCAGAAGAGCTTGCCCGGGTTCAGGATGCCCAGCGGGTCGAAGACCTGCTTGACGGCCCGCTGCATCTCGATCCCCACGGGGCCGATCTCACGCGCCAGCCACTCCTTCTTCAGCACACCCACGCCGTGCTCGCCCGTGATCGTGCCGCCGAGTTCCAGGCCGAGGGCCATGATCTCGTCGAAGGACTCACGGGCGCGCCGGGACTCGTCGGGGTCCGACGCGTCGAAGCAGACGGTGGGGTGGGTGTTGCCGTCCCCGGCGTGGGCGACGACGCCGATGGTCAGCTGGTGCTTCTCGGCGATCCGCTCCACGCCCTCGATCAGGTCGCCGAGCCTGGACCGGGGCACGCACACGTCGTCGATCATCGTCACGCCCCGCACGGCCTCCAGCGCCGTGAGGGACAACCGCCGTGCCTGCAGGAGGAGTTCGGACTCGGCCGCGTCGTCCGCCGGGACGACCTGGGTGGCGCCGGCCGCCTCGCACAGCGCACCGACGGCGGCGAGGTCGGGCGCGGGGTCCGGGGTGTCGAAGGCGGCCAGGAGCAGGGCCTCCGTGGTCTCCGGCAGGCCCATGTTCGCGATGCTGTTGACCGCTTTGACCGTCGTACGGTCCATGATTTCGAGCAGCGACGGGACGTGCCCGCCCGCCATGATCCGGCACACCGCGTCACAGGCGGCGGCCGCCGACGCGAACTCGGCGGCGAGGACCAGCTGCTGCGGCGGCTGCGGCCGCAGGGCCAGGACGGCCCGTACGACGATGCCCAGCGAGCCCTCTGAGCCGACGAACAGGCGGGTCATGTCGTACCCCGCCACGCCCTTGGCCGTACGGCGGCCCGTGGACATCAGGCGTCCGTCGGCGAGGACGACGTCGAGGCCGAGGACGTACTCGGCCGTCACCCCGTACTTCACACAGCACAGGCCCCCCGAGGCGGTGCCGATGTTGCCGCCGATCGTGCACATCTCCCAGCTGGACGGGTCCGGCGGGTAGTACAGGCCGTGTTCGCCCACCGCGCGGGACAGGGCGGCGTTGATGACGCCGGGCTCGACGACGGCGATGCGGTCGACGGGGCTGATCTCCAGGATGCGGTCCATCTTGGTCAGGGACAGCACGACGCAGCCGTCGGAGGCGTTGGCCGCGCCCGACAGGCCCGTGCGGGCGCCCTGCGGGACGACCGGGACGCGCAGCTCGGTGGCGGTGCGCATGACGTGCTGGACCTCTTCGACGGTGCGCGGCAGCACGACCACGGCGGGGGTGCCGGCCGGGCAGAAGCTCGCCATGTCGTTGGCGTAGGCGGCCGTGACGTCGGGGTCGGTGAGGACGGCCTCGGCGGGCAGACCCGCGAGCAGCCGCTCGGTGAGGTCACCGCGGGCCTGGTCGGGTGCGGCTTCGGTACGGCTCATGATCACAGCGTGACACCCGGGGCCATCGGTGTGAACCCCGCGTACGGCGGTCGGCGGCAGGCGGGTGTGGTCGTCGTGTCGACGCGGCGTTTCACGCACAGTGAGCGCCATGGAGAACCGCACCGTGAGCGCCCCGGACGACGATGCCGTGGAG
Source organism: Streptomyces sp. NBC_01092 (assembly GCF_045039535.1). Classification (NCBI taxonomy): domain Bacteria; kingdom Bacillati; phylum Actinomycetota; class Actinomycetes; order Kitasatosporales; family Streptomycetaceae; genus Streptomyces; species Streptomyces sp. NBC_01092. The sequence goes on from NZ_CP108659.1 coordinate 4,251,175, forward strand.
AACGAACAGGCAGCGCCGGCAAGCCGCCCGCGCGTCCGGCGGCGGGTGCTGCTCGCCGCGGTGGCGGGGTGTGCCGTGCTCGGCGTGGTGCTGGCGCTGGTGCCGTGGGGGCAGGGCGGGACCCGGGCGCCCGAGCCGGCGCCGGGGGCGCAGGCGTTGACCGCGGTCACCACGGGCGTAGCGGCCGCGCTGCCCGATCTGGCGGTGCTGATCGACGAGCGGGAGCGGCATCTGCGGTCCCATCCGAGGGACGCCGAGTCGTGGGCCGTGCTGGGGGCGGCGTATGTGGAACAGGGCCGGCGGACCGCCGAGCCGGCGAACTACCCGAAGGCGGAGGACGCGCTGCGTACGTCCCTGAAGGTGCGGGCGCACAACGCCGAGGCGCTGGACGGCATGGCGGCGCTGGCGAACGCGCGGCGGGACTTCCGGGCGGCGCGCACTTGGAGCGAGGCGGCGCTGAAGGCGGACCGGGGGCGGTGGGCGACGTATCCGCAGCTGATCGACGCGCACACCGGGCTGGGTCAGTACAAGGCGGCCAAGCGGGCGCTGGACCGGCTGCTGGAGCTGCGCTCGGGGCCGGAGACGCTGGCGTGGGCGGCGGGCGTGTACCGGGACCGGGGCTGGCGGGAGGACGCGGCGGCCGCGCTGTCGGACGCGGCGGCGGGCGCCGAGGCCCCGGCCGAGCGGGCGGCGTATCTGGAGCGGGGCGGGCAGCTCGCGTGGGAGCGCGGCGACTTGGAGGTGGCGCTGCGGCACTTCCAGGAGGCGGTACGGCTCGACCCCGACCAGCGGGCGGCGCTCGCCGGTCAGGGGCGGACGCTGGCGGCGCTGGGCCGTACGACGGAGGCGCTGAACGCCTACCGGGTGGCGTTCGCCAAGCAGCCGAATCCCGAGTACGCGCTGGAGCTGGGCGAGCTGTACGAGTCGCTGGGGCTCGGGCAGGCGGCTCGGGTGCAGTACGACCTGCTGCGGGAGCGGGCGGCGCGGGGCGCGGCCGGTGGGGTGGACGAGGAACTGGTGCTCGGCCGTTTCGAGGCGGACCACGGTGATGTGGAGTCGGCCCTACGGCGGCTGCGGGCCGAGTGGCGGGTGCAGCCGGGGATCGCGGTGACCGACGCGCTGGGGTGGGCGCTGCACCGGGCCGGGAAGGACAAGGAGGCGCTGAAGCTCGCGCGGGTGGCGACCGACCGGCACCACGGGGGTGCGGTGCGCAACGCGCTGTATGTGTACCACTTGGGGATGATCGAGCGGGAGCTGGAGATGCCGGGGGCCGCGCGGCGGCATCTGCAGGAGGCGCTGCGGATCCATCCCCACTTCTCGCCGACGCGGGTGCCGCTGGCCGAGCAGGCGTTGGCGGAGCTGGGCGAGCCGTCGGTGCGGGACGTGCCGGACATGGACGCGAAGCCCGAGAAGGACTGAGCGGGGCCGAAGGGGCCGGGGAGGGCGTGGTCGGTTCCTCCGGGCGTGCGGGCCCCCCGTGGCACCCGCACGACCGGAGCGACTCAGTCGGCCCAGTCGGCCGTCACAGGTTTCCGCGCTTCTCCTGCTCCCGCTCGATCGCCTCGAACAGGGCCTTGAAGTTGCCCTTGCCGAAGCCCATCGAGCCGTGGCGCTCGATGATCTCGAAGAAGACCGTCGGGCGGTCCTGGACCGGCTTGGTGAAGATCTGCAGCAGGTAGCCGTCCTCGTCACGGTCGGCGAGGATCTTCAGCTCGCGCAGGGTGTCCACGGGGACCCGGGTGTCGCCGACCCACTCGCCGAGCGTGTCGTAGTACGAGTCGGGGGTGTCCAGGAACTGGACGCCGGCCGCGCGCATCGTCCGTACCGTCGCGACGATGTCGTTGGTGTTGAGCGCGATGTGCTGGACGCCGGCGCCGCCGTAGAACTCCAGGTACTCGTCGATCTGGGACTTCTTCTTGGCGATGGCGGGCTCGTTGATCGGGAACTTGACCTTGAGCGTGCCGTCGGCCACGACCTTCGACATCAGCGCGCTGTACTCGGTCGCGATGTCGTCGCCCACGAACTCCTTCATGTTCGTGAAGCCCATGACCTTGTTGTAGAAGCCGACCCATTCGTTCATCCGGCCGAGCTCGACGTTGCCGACGCAGTGGTCGATGGCCTGGAAGGTGCGCTGGGCGGGCGGCTCGACCATGGGGCTCGCGGCTACGTAGCCGGGCAGGTACGGGCCGTCGTAGCCGGTGCGCTCGACGAGGGTGTGGCGGGTCTCGCCGTAGGTCGCGATCGCGGCCAGCACGACCGTGCCGTGCTCGTCCTTCACCTCGTACGGCTCCGTCACCGAGCGGGCGCCGTGTTCGAGGGCGTACTCGTAGGCCCGCCGCGCGTCCGGGACCTCGATGGCGAGGTCGATGACACCGTCGCCGTGCTCGGCCACGTGCTGGGCGAGGAAGTGGCCCCAGGCGGTGGCGGGCTTGATGACGGAGGTGAGGACGAAGCGGGCGGAGCCGTTCTCCAGCACGTAGCTCGCGGTCTCGCGGCTGCCGTTCTCCGGTCCGGAGTAGGCGACCAGCCGCATGCCGAAGGCGGTCGAGTAGTAGTGCGCCGCCTGCTTGGCGTTGCCGACGGCGAACACGACCGCGTCCATTCCCTTGACCGGGAAGGGGTCGGCCTGCCGGGCGGTGTCGGGAGTGTGGTGTGTGGTCTGCGTCATAGGCGCAGGGTCACTCCGATGCGGCAAGGTGCGCAATAGTTTGGTTTTTCACTGGGCAACATGCTTAGTGCAGGGTCCGTTTCTGCTGGCTGTCTGTACAGGATGACCACCGCACCGGGAGGCTGCCATGGCGATCGATCATCTGGACGGGCGGATCATCGTGCTGCTGGCGCGCGAGCCGCGGATCGGGGTGCTGGAGATGTCCCGGCGGCTGGGGGTGGCCCGCGGGACCGTGCAGGCGCGCCTCGACCGGCTTCAGTCGAACGGAGTCATCCGCGGATTCGGTCCCGAGGTGGATCCGGCCGCGCTCGGGTATCCGGTCACGGCGTTCGCGACGCTCCAGATCCGCCAGGGGCAAGGGCCGGACGTACGCGCGCACTTGGCGACCGTGCCGGAGGTGCTGGAGCTGCACACCACCACCGGGACCGGGGACATGATGTGCCGGCTCGTGGCGCGCTCCAACGCCGATCTCCAGCGTGTGATCGACCGGGTTGTCGGCTTCGATGGGATCGTCCGGGCCTCCACCGCGATCGTGATGGAGAACCCCGTTCCGCTGCGGATCATCCCGCTGGTGGAGCAGGCGGCGGAGGACCGGGACCGCAGCTAGCCCGGGCCGGCAACCGGCCCGCGACCCGGTGGGGTGAGTCCTGTGAGCTTCTGGGAGTACCTGGGCAACCGCCACCAGCAGCTGCTCACCGACGCCTTCCAGCACGCCAGCGCCGTCCTGCAGTGCATGGTCGTGGCGACGGTGATCGGGGTGCTGATCGGGGTGGCCACGTATCGCAGCGAGTGGGCCGGCAACTTCGCCACGCTGACCACCTCGGGCATCCTGACCGTTCCGTCGCTGGCCATGATCGGTCTGCTCATCCCGATCGTGGGGCTGGGCGTGGCGCCCACGGTGATCGCGCTGACGCTGTACGGGCTGCTGCCGATCGTGCGCAACTCGATCGTCGGGCTGCGCGGTGTCGACCCGTCCCTGGTGGACGCGGCCAAGGGCATCGGGATGTCCCGGCTCATCCGGCTGCTGAAGGTGGAGCTGCCGCTGGCCTGGCCGCCGATCCTGACCGGGATCCGGGTCGCCACGCAGATGCTGATGGGCATCGCGGCCATCGCGGCGTACGCCTCGGGCCCCGGCCTCGGCAATGTGATCTTCCGTGGTCTCGCCTCGCTGGGCAGCGCGAACGCGCTCAACCAGGTGCTCGCGGGCACGGTCGGGATCATCATCCTGGCGCTGCTGTTCGACGCCGCGTACGTCCTGATCGGGCGGCTGACGATCTCCAGGGGGATCCGTGCCTGAGAGCAGCGGTCACGACGACCACCACGGTGCCTCCATCGAGCTGGAGAACCTGTCGAAGCAGTATCCGGGCAATCCGCAGCCGGCCGTGGACAACGTGAACATGGAGATCAAGGCGGGCGAGGTCGTCATCCTCGTCGGCCCCTCCGGCTGCGGGAAGTCGACGACGCTGAAGATGATCAACCGGTTGATCGAACCGACCGGCGGCCGCATCCGCATCGGGGGCGAGGACGTCACCGACATCGACCCGGTGAAGCTGCGCCGCAAGGTCGGCTACGCGATCCAGTCCGCGGGCCTGTTCCCGCACATGACGGTCGCGCAGAACATCGCGCTCGTACCGAAGATGATCGGCTGGTCCAAGGCTCGGATCGCGTCCCGGGTCGAGGAGCTGCTGGACCTCGTCGGGCTGGACCCCGGGGAGTTCCGCAGCCGGTACCCGCGCCAGCTGTCCGGCGGACAGCAGCAACGCGTCGGCGTGGCAAGGGCGTTGGCGGCCGATCCCCCCGTCCTGCTGATGGACGAGCCGTTCGGCGCGGTCGACCCGATCACCCGCGATCATCTCCAGGACGAGCTGATCAGGCTCCAGCACGAGCTGCACAAGACGATCGTCTTCGTCACCCATGACTTCGACGAGGCCATCAAGCTCGGTGACCGCATCGCCGTCCTGCGCGAGCGCTCGCACATCGCCCAGTTCGACACCCCGGAGGCGATCCTCACCAACCCGGCGGACGACTTCGTGTCCGGGTTCGTGGGTGCCGGGGCGGCGCTGAAGCGGCTGAACCTGTCCCGCGTACGGGATGTGGAGATCACCGACTATCCGACGGTGACCGTCGACGACCCGCTCCAGGAGATCTTCAACCGGCTCCGGTCCAGCGGTACGAACGAGATCCTTCTGCTCGACAAGCGGGGCCGGCCCTACAAGTGGCTGCGGCGCGGCGATCTGATGCGGGCCAGGGGTTCGCTGGCACGGGCCGGGACGCTGGTGCACGACACGGTGACGCGGGACGCCACCCTGCGGGACGCCCTGGAGGCGGTCCTCACCGACAACGCGGGGCGGGCGGTGGTGACCGGGCGGCGCGGTGAGTACACGGGTGTCGTCGACATGGAGACGCTGATGAACTCCGTGCACGAGCTGCTGGAGGCCGACCGGCTGGAGGCGCTGGAGGCACAGCACGAGCTGGAGGGGGCGCGGGCGGAGCGGACGCACGCCGAGCAGGAGGGCCCAGGAGTGGAGAGGAAGGCGTGAGCACTCCGGAGGCTCCCCGGCCGTCAGGGGTTCAGGAGACGTCCGGGACCGGGGGGCGGGCGGAATCCGGGACTTCGGGCGCCGCGGAGGCCGCGGAGGAGGCCACCGGGGAGACCACGGCTTCCGCCGCCCCCTCCCCCTCCCCCGCCGCGCACAAGCCTCCAGCCCGGAAGGTGAGCTGGCAGCAGCTGACCGTCGTACCGGCCCTGCTGGTGGTGATGCTGCTGGCGACCTGGCTGTGGTTCCAGCAGGCGGACCTGGACGCGATCTCCGAGAACGCGCTGGCTCACGGGCAGGTCTCCACAGCCCTTCAGGAGCAGATCGAACTCACGGCGATCTCCACCTTCTTCGTGCTGATCATCGCGATCCCGGTGGGCATCCTGCTGACCCGGCGGGCGTTCCGGAAGGCCACCCCGGTGGTCATGGCGATCGCCAACATGGGCCAGGCGACCCCGGCGATCGGTCTGCTCGCCCTGCTGGTGATCTGGCTGGGCATCGGCCGCAGGGCCGCCCTGATCGGCATGATCGCGTACGCCGCCCTGCCCGTGCTGTCCAACACGATCGCCGGGCTCAAGGCGAACGACCCGACGCTGCTGGAGGCGGCCCGCGGCATCGGCATGTCCCAGACGGGCGTGCTGACCCGGGTCGAACTGCCGCTGGCGGTCCCGCTGATCCTGGCGGGTGTGCGCACGGCCCTGGTCCTGAACGTCGGTACGGCGACGCTCGCGGTCTTCGGCGGGGGTGGCGGCCTGGGTGTGCTGATCACGGCCGGCATCACCAACCAGCGCATGCCGGTACTGGTCCTGGGCTCGATCCTCACGGTCGCCCTGGCCCTGCTGGTGGACTGGCTGGCGTCACTGGCCGAACTGCTGCTGCGGCCGCGGGGGTTGGACGTATGAGGCGGCGCACGGTCCTGCTCGCGGCGGGGTTGCTGGTGGCGGCCTCCGGATGCGGCCTGACCAGCGGCTCCCCGATGGTCGACGACGTACGGCCCGGAACGATCGGACGGGGCGAGCCGCTGAAGGGCGCCGAACTGACGGTGACGTCGAAGTCGTTCACCGAGCAGCTCATCCTCGGCGCGATCATGGGCATCGCCTTCCAGGCGGCCGGCGCGGACGTGCTCGACCGCACCGGGATCCAGGGGTCCATCGGCAGCCGCGAGGCGGTCGTGAAGGGGGACGCGGATGCCGCGTACGAGTACACGGGCACGGCCTGGATCACCTACCTGGGGCACAGCGATCCCGTCGTCGACCCTCAGGAGCAGTGGGAGGCCGTGCGGAAGGAGGACGCGCACCACGGGCTGACCTGGCTGGCGCCGTCCGCGCTGGACAACACGTACGCCCTGGCGATGAACCAGGAGAACCACAAGAAGTACCGGACGAACGACCTCTCCGAGGTCGCCGCGCTGTCGAAGTCCGACCCCGCCGCGGTGACGCTGTGCGTGGAGGTCGAGTTCGCGAACCGGGCGGACGGGCTGCCGGGAATGCAGAAGGCGTACGGCATGAACGTGCCGACGAAGGACATCACCCAGATGGACACCGGGATCATCTACACGCAGGTGGCGAAGGGGAGTTGCACCTACGGCGAGGTCTTCACGACGGACGGCCGCATCAAGTCCATGAACCTCGTGGTGATGGACGACGACAAGCACTTCTTCCCCAACTACAACGCCGCCCCGGTGATCAACACCAAGACCCTGAAGAAGTGGCCGGCGATCCCGGAGATCCTCGACCCGATCACCAAGAAGCTGAACAACACGGTCGCCCAGGACCTGAACGCGAAGGTGGATGTGGACGGGGAGGATCCGCATCAGGTGGCGTTGGACTGGATGAAGGAGGAGGGGTTCGTGAAGTAGCGGGTTCCAAAGAACTCCTTGCAAAGGGACGGCACGGGGCGGCGACCGCGTTGATGCTCGCCGAGCGCTTGGGCCAGTCGAGCGGCGCCACCAGTTATCACCTGCGACAGCTCGCCGCGCACGGGTTCGTCGAGGACGATCCGGAGCGCGGAAAGGGGCGGGAGCGGTGGTGGAAGGCGGTCGAGCAAGGCATCTCGGTACAGGAGGACTTGCATCAATCCTCGGATCCGACGGTGCGCGGTGCGGCCGACATGCTTCTGCACGAGATGATCTCCCAGCACACCCGCGACGTGACGACGTGGGTGGCCACCCGCGACACCTGGGGGCCCGCGTGGTGGGAGAACCACGCGATGGACCTGAGCGACTGGGAACTACGCCTGACGCCCGAGCTCGCCCGCGAACTCATCGCGAAAGTCCATGAGTTGATCGGCAAGTACGACGACCTCGATGTCCCCGAGAACGCGCCAGAAGCGGAGTACGTCCGCTTCCACACGCACGTCTTCCCCATCGCCACGGACCGAAAGAGACCCCAGTGATCGACCCGGAGACCCACCGCGCCTTACACCGCATCCGCGCCGCCGAACTCCACGCCCAGGCCGCAGCCCATCGGCTCGCGGCCCGGACCAGGCAGCCGTACGACATCCGCAGCCGACTCGGCTGGACCCTCGTAGAACTCGGCCTGCGCCTCGCCACCCCCCGGCCGCCGGCGCTCGCGCACTAGCAGCTCGGCACAGAACCCTTGCCCGACTCCAGTGACTCCAGTGCTCCCACGGCGCCCTTCAGCGTGGTCACCGGGACCAGTCGCAGCCCCTTCGGCAGTTCCGCCTTCGCGTCGCCGCACTCCTCCTTCGGGACCAGGAAGATCGTCGCGCCGTCGCGTTTGGCCGCCTGGGTCTTCAGGGAGACGCCACCCACCGCGCCGACCTTGCCGGCCGGGTCGATCGTGCCGGTGCCGGCGATGGTGCGGCCGCCGGTGAGATCGCCGTCGCCGCCCAGCTTGTCGATGATGCCGAGGGAGAAGAGGAGGCCGGCGCTGGGGCCGCCCACGTCCGCGAGTTTCAGGGTGACCTTGATGTCCTTGTCGTTCAGGTCGAGGTAGTTCAGCGCGGCCTGGGTCGCGGCGTCCTGGGACTCCTTCATCTGCTCGGTGTTGTACTGCTCGATCTCCTGCGTGCTGCGCCCGCTCGGATAGACCGAGTCGCGCGGCATGACCGCCTCGTCCGTGCGGAACCACGCGCCGATCACGTCGCCGAGCGAGACGTCCGTGTCGGGCGAGGTCGCCTCGATCGTCGTCATGCGCAGCTCGCCGCTCGTGTCCCGGGTCGGCGCACCGGAGATCGTGATCACCGGTTCCCCCCTGTTCTCACCCAGCACGTCAGCCGTCAGGCCGGGCTGCGTCAGCGAGAACGGCAGCGGCGCGAAGGCAGCCGTGGCGAGCAGGGCCACGACCGGCAGGGCGCAGAGGGCGACGGCCCGGGGGCGCGTGAGACGAGAGAACACGGGATCAATCTAACGTGGCGGCGAGTTCCGGCCCGGCGCAGGTCGGAGCTGCCCAGGTTCCCCCACTCAGGTCACGTACAGGTCTCGCCGCGCCCGTGTGAAGCGGCGCAGCGCCTCCGGCAGCGGTCGCACCCCGATGCCCGGCGTTCGCGGCACCGGCAGATGGCCGTCCACCAGCACGAACGGCTCCGTGAGGTCCTCGGCGAAGTAGCGGCTGGAGGCGGAGGTGTCCCCGGGCAGCGTGAAGCCGGGCAGGGCGGCCAGTGCCAGGTTCGGCGCGCGGCCGATTCCCGTCTCCAGCATGCCGCCGCACCACACCGGCACCCCATGCGCGTGCGCCACGTCGTGCACCCGCCGCGCCTCCAGGTATCCCCCGACCCGCGCGGGCTTGACGTTCACGACCCGGCAGGCGTCCATCGCGATGGCGGACGCGGTGTCGCGGGCGTTGTGCAGGGACTCGTCCAGGCAGACGGGGGTCGCGATGCGCTGCTGGAGGCGGGCGTGGGCGTGGAGGTTGTTCTCGTCCAGCGGCTCCTCGATCAGCAGCAGCCCGTACTCGTCCAGCCGCCGCAGGTGCTCGGCGTCCGCGAGCGTGTACGCCGTGTTGGCGTCCACCTGGAGCGGCAGCCCGGCCCCGAAACGGTCACGCACCGCCCGTACCGGCTCCAGGTCCCAGCCGGGTTCGATCTTCAGCTTGATCCGGACGTAGCCCTCGGCGAGATAGCCCTCGACGGCGTCCAGCAGCTCGGGGATCGTCCGCTGGATCCCGACCGACACCCCGGCCGGCACCCGCTCCCGCACCGCCCCGAGATACGTGGCCAACGGCATCCCGTACGACCGCAGCTCCGCGTCGAGCACCGCGGTCTCCAGCGCCGCCTTCGCCAGCTCGTGTCCCTTGATCTTCGCCGTCACGGGCGCGAGGTGGGCCGTATCGAGCACGGGCAGCGCGGCGGCGCGCGGCAGCAGGAAGTCGCGCAGCACGATCTCCGCGCCGGCCACGAACTCCGAGCAGTACAGCGGCTCCGGGTCGGCCGCGAACTCCGACCAGCCCTCGGCGGTGTCGGTGACGACGTGCAGCAGGAAGGTGTCCTTCGTCGTCATCGTGCCGAAGGACGTACGGAAGGGGCTGACCAGCGGAATCGCGACATGGACGATCTCGACGCGTTCGAGTTTCACGAAGTGGCCTCCCGGCGGGTGAGCGTGTACCAGCCGTCCCGAGACATACCCGTCGCGACGAAGCCGTCCGCGAAGGCCTTCGTGAAGACGTCCCGAACGGCCCGCCGCCAGCGCAACGCCAGCTGGGGATCGGCGGCCCGCAGCGCCACGATGTCGTCCGGCACCCGGCACCAGACGTACCGGTCGGACAGGTCGCGGCGGGCGAGGGGGCCGCCGTCGGGGGCCGCGTGGGTGGTGGGCGCGGCCTCGCGCTCACCGGGTCCGGGGGCGCCTTGCCGGCGCCCCGGCTCGATCAGGTCCCAGGTCACCGCCAGCCGGTCGGTCTCGTCGCCGTCGTTCACGCCGTCCGCCATGGGGCCGTAGAAGTCGACGAGGTACTCGGTGCCCTCGGCGCCGAGCTTGACGAAGTTGAAGCGGGCGTTGCGCCCGACCAGCGGATCGAACGTCCAGCGCATGGTGCGCGCGCCGAGCTCCACCGCCCACTCCCGCTGCGCCTCCTTGATCCGCACCCCGAGCCCCCGCTCGGACGCGGTCAGCAGGGAGTACACCTCTCTGGACACCGGCGGCCCGAACACGGCCACGCAGGCACCGGCGAGCCGTTCCCCGTCGTACGCGGCGTGCACGGCCCCGCCCGCGTGGGCGATGCTGTGCAGCGTCTCGGGCAGTAAGGGCGGCGCGGTACGGGGCGTCTGCCATACGTCGCTGAAGTAGTCGGCGACCGCGGCGAACCCGGCGACGTCATGGACCGTGCGGATGCTGAGTGAGGTCATGGGTCGAGTGTCGGAGGTGGCACGAGCCCTGCCTAGAGCGCCTACGCACCGTCGGCACCGACCGGCCACCGCCGAGCCGCCCCGCACCGGTCAGCGCAACGCTTCGGCGACCTCCTTCGCCGCGTCCACGACGCGCGGTCCCACCCGCTCCGGCACCGAGTCGGCCAGCATCACCACACCCACGCTGCCCTCGACGCCGGTCACCCCGAGCAGCGGCGCGGCCGCCCCGCTCGCTCCCGCCTCCAGTTCGCCGTGGGTGAGGGTGTAACCCGGCTCCTCCATGGGCTGGAGCCGGGCGGAGAGTATCGCCCGGCCCGCGGCACCGCGGTCCAGCGGATGCCGGAAACCGGCCCGGTAGGCCACGTGGTAGTCGGTCCAGGTCGGCTCGACCACGGCGACGGCGAGCGCTTCCGTGCCGTCCACCAGCGTCAGATGGGCCGTCGCCCCGATGTCCTCGGCGAGCGAGCGCAGCGCCGGCAGCGCGGCCTCGCGTACGAGGGGGTGCACCTGGCGGCCCAGGCGCAGCACCCCGAGCCCGACCCGGGCGCGGCCGCCCAGGTCACGGCGTACGAGGGCGTGTTGTTCCAGCGTGGCGAGCAGCCGGTACACAACGGTCCGGTTCACGCCCAGTTTGTTGGATAGCTCGGTGACGGTCAGCCCGTGGTCCGTATCGGCCAGCAGTTTGAGGACACGCAGTCCCCGGTCGAGCGTCTGAGAGGTCTCCGCGGTCACGACGCCCACTCCTTAAGTGGTGAGGTCGGCGGGCCCCCTCGCGGCGAATGCGTCACCGAGTCCCGTCAGTGACGCGCTTCAGAGGCCGCCGATCGGCCTGCGGTCCGGCATTCCGGACCGCGTCGCTTCACGGCTGCGCTCCGCGGCGGCGCTGCCACGGGGCGTGTGCGTAGCGGGACATTAGCGAAGGCGGTTCGCTGAGCGGAAGGCTCCGTCCAGAATCCGGGCAGTGGCCGGTACGGACCACGCCCTTTCGTCCCGATATACGGCGCACGCGGCGCCCCTTCAGGAGCGCAGGGAATCGCACGCCCGGCGTCACCGCATACGGGTGGCCCACTCCTGCACCTTGGCGATCCGCTGCCGCAGCTGCCCCGCCGTGGCCTCGGCGCTCGGCGGCCCGCCGCACACCCGCCGCAGCTCGGTGTGGATGACGCCATGGGGCTTGCCGCTCTGATGGACGTAGGCACTCACCATCGTGTTGAGCTGCTTGCGCAACTCCATCATCTCTTTGTGCGAGACGACGGGCCGCCGCTCGGCCGGCAGCTCCAGCAGGTCGGCCTCGCTGTCCGGCTTCTTACGGCTGTGCGCTATCTGCCGGGCCTGGCGCTTCTGCAGAAGCATCTGCACCTGATCGGGTTCGAGCAGCCCCGGAATCCCGAGGTAGTCCTGCTCCTCCTCGCTTCCCGGGTGGGCCTGCATGCCGAACTCGGCGCCGTCGTAGAGGACCCGGTCGAAGACGGCCTCGGACTCCAGCGCCTCGAAGGAGAACTGCTCCTGCTCGCCGGTGTCCTCGTCCTGCTCCTTGTTCGCCTCCTCCATCTCCTTCTCGGATTCGGCGTACGGGTCCTCCTCGCCCTCCTTCTTCGGCTTGTCGAGGGCGTGGTCGCGCTCGACCTCCATCTCGTTGGCGAAGGTGAGGAGGTCGGGGACGGTCGGCAGGAAGACGGAGGCGGTCTCGCCGCGCCGCCGGGACCGTACGAAACGGCCGACGGCCTGCGCGAAGAAGAGCGGGGTCGAGATGGTGGTGGCGTACACGCCGACGGCGAGGCGCGGCACGTCGACGCCCTCGGACACCATTCGTACGGCGACCATCCACCGGTCGTTGTTGCCGCTGAAGTCGTCGATCCGGTTGGACGCCCCGGCGTCGTCGGACAGCACGAGCGTCGCCTTGTTGCCGGTGATCTCACGGATCAGCTTGGCGTACGCGCGGGCGGAGTCCTGGTCGGAGGCGATGACGAGCGCGCCGGCGTCCGGGATGGCCTTCCTGACCTCGGTCAGCCGCTGGTCGGCGGCGCGCAGCACACTCGGCATCCACTCGCCGCGCGGATCCAGCGCCGTACGCCAGGCCTGGCTGACGGCGTCCTTGGTCATGGGTTCGCCGAGCCGCGCGGCGATCTCGTCGCCCGCCTTGGTGCGCCAGCGCATGTTGCCGCTGTAGGAGAGGAAGATGACCGGCCTCACCACATGGTCGGCAAGGGCGTTGCCGTAGCCGTACGTGTAGTCGGCGGCCGACCGCCGGATTCCGTCGTTCCCCTCCTCGTACGTCACGAAGGGGATGGGGTTGGTGTCGGACCGGAACGGCGTACCGGTGAGCGCGAGCCGGCGCGTGGCGGGCTCGAAGGCCTCCAGGCAGGCCTCGCCCCAGGACTTGGAGTCACCGGCGTGGTGGATCTCGTCGAGGATGACGAGCGTCTTGCGCTGCTCGACCCGGTTCCGGTGCAGCATGGGCCGTACGCCGACACCGGCGTAGGTCACGGCGACGCCCTGGTAGTCCTTGCCGAGCGGGCCGGCGCTGTACTCGGGGTCGAGCTTGATGCCTATGCGCGCGGCCGCCTCCGCCCACTGCTTCTTCAGATGCTCGGTCGGCGCGACCACGGTGACCTGCTGCACGACATGGTGGTGCAGCAGCCAGGAGGCGAGGGTCAGAGCGAAGGTCGTCTTACCGGCGCCGGGCGTGGCGACCGCGAGGAAGTCACGCGGCTGCTCCTGGACGTACTTCTCCATCGCGCCCTGCTGCCAGGCACGCAGCTTGCTGGCGGTACCCCAGGGGGCACGGCCGGGAAAGGCGGGTGACAGGTGGTGGGAGTGGGAGGCAGAACTGGAGCTGGCGGCGGTGGTAGTCACGGTCTCCGGAAGAGGGGTCGGGCGGCTCGGCACGTATGACAACCGGGCCACCCTACCGGCGCCCCGGCGGTACCGATGTGCGGACCAGGCCGGGTCGGGGGCGGGTGCGACTGACGTCACAACGGCGGCAGCGGCGGCGCGATCACCCCGGCGTCTGCATCTCCGCGGAGGCCACGTCGATGACCAGCGTGTACGTCGCGTCGTGGATGCTTTTAGCCCGTCCGGCGTTTGAGGACGAGGCCCGTTCAGGGCCGAAGCGGGGGTCCGGGGGCGGCAGCCCCCGGGGACGGGAAGGGTAGGGGCGGCGGGGGCGAAGAAGACCCACCGCCCCCCACAACTCACCGCTCCCGCAACCGCGTCGTCACCCAGGCCCCCACCAACGCCACCCCCGCCATCGGCAGGAACACCACCGCGAACGCCACCGGATGCGAACCGGACGCCTCCATCGCCGTATGACTCACCGACCCCCCACCCAGCGCAGCGAACGCCGCACCACCCACCGCCAACAGGATCACGTTCGACAACGCGTCGGAGATCTGAAGGGCCGCGGAGTTGGTCCCGGCCTCCTCCGGAGCGGAGAGATGGAGCAGCAGCACGCTGGTGGACGAGATCACCAGCCCCATCCCGAAGCACCCGAACCCCCACGCCACGGCAAGGCTCCACACCGGCACGGAGTCGACCAGCACACTCGGCGCGGCGGCGATGGATGCCGCCACCAGCACCATCCCCAGCGTCATCAGCCGTTCCCGATACGGCTCCACCCGCGGCCGCGACTGCAGCCACGACCCCAACGCCCAGGTCACCCCACCCGCCGCGAGCGAGAACCCGGCGAGCGTCGGCGACAGCCCCCGCTGGGTGACCAGCATCAACGGCACGAACGACTCGGCCGCGATGAACGACCCCGCGGCCACCCCACGCAACAACACCACGGACGGCAGCCCACGCACCGCCCGATACGTCCCCCGCGGAAGCAGCCCCAGCACAGCCGGCACAAGAAGCGCGGCGCCGACGACACCGGGAACAAGCGAAAGCCACCGCAGGTCCTGCGCGGCGTACTGCAACAACCCCGCCCCGAGCGAGATACCGAGCGCGAGCCGAATGCGACGCCGGTCGAACGAAGCGACACGGGCGGAGTCGTCGACCGGTCCCCCCGCCCGCCGCCGTATCTGCGGCAGCGCGAGCGCGAGCGGGAACACGACGAGCACCGGAATCCCGACGAACACCCACCGCCAGCCCAGATGCTCGGTCACCGCCCCGGAGGCCAGCGGCCCCACGATCGACGGCACGACCCAGCCCGCCGCGAACGCCGCCATGATCGCCGGCCGCAGCCGCTCGGGGTAGGCCCGCCCGACGACCACGTACAGGGCGACGATCACCAGACCGCCGCCGAGCCCCTGCACGGCCCGCCCGAGAATGAACAGCCACATCGCCCCGGCGGTCCCGGCCAGCAGCAGCCCGGCCCCGAAGGAGGCGATGCCCGGCCGTGAGCGCGCCGAGCGGCCCCCGCCGGTCCGACCACTGCCCGGCGAGCACCATCCCGAACAGGCTGGTGGTGAAGTACCCCGAGAACGCGAAGGCGTACAGCGACACCCCGTCCAGCTCCCGCGCGGCAACCGGCATCGCCGTCCCGACGGCGGTCGCCTCGAAGGCGATGAGCAGCACGACGGAGACGATCCCGATACTGAGCGCCCGATACGACCTGCTCAGCACAGTCTCCTCGGACTCGGGGACCGAGGGCACATCGGATCTTTTCGCGACGTCGGCGTCACGCGGCTCGAGGACAGTCATGGTCGCCAGCGTAAGGGCCACAACCGACTTTGACCCCTGTCGAGAGACGGCCCCACGATGGGACCTTGGTCGTACGACCAGGGCTTCATGAACGGGCTTCATGAACGGCGTATGGCAGTCCCATTGCAGGGCGCGCGATTCCCTTGAGCCACGCTCGGCCCCGCCCGTACGGTCGAACCACCGATCAAGGCCGTGTGCCCGAGTGGTTCAGGGATTCGCCTGCAAAGCGAATTACGCGGGTTCGATTCCCGCCACGGCCTCTGTCTTTCCTCCTTGTCCCCACGCCCTCCCCTGTCCCTCCTCAAACAGGAGCACAACCCTCGACACCTTCCAGGTGTCCAGAACATGACTGGACGGCAAAGCTCCGGTCGCTGTGCTTCCTGTTTCGACGAGGAGACCCATCCGTGCGCCAGCGCATCCGCCCCTCGCACCTCCGCACGTCCGCGGCCTTCGTGGCCGCCGCCGCGATCGCCGCGGCCGTTCCCGCGGTCGCCGCCTCTCCGGCGTATGCCGAGGAGGGCGCACCCTCCCTGGTGATCTCGAATCTGCCGAGTACGTCTCCCAAGCCCGGCGAGGTGTACGACGAGAAGGTCGTCATCACCAACAACGGCACCGCGGCGGCCGACGGCGTCACCTTCCGGATCCGGCTGACCCGGGGCCTCGACTTCCCCGAGGACGTGCAGGGCTGCACCTACTCGACCGTCGAGAACCAGGTCAGGCAGGCGCTGTGCGAGCTCGACACCGTCGTCGAACCCGGCGCCTCCGTCGAGACGCCCGTGCGGTTCAAGGCGCTGCCCAACGCGCTGATGGAGGCCGTCGAGTACGGCACCTCGGCCACCGGCGAGACCCCGGGTGAGGGATTCGACGACAGCTACCGGCGGCTGACCCTGACCGCGGACAGCTCCGCCGACCTCGTCGCCGTCGGCGAGGACACGGAGGCCCTCGCGGGCGGCAAGCAGTCCATCACGGTGCAGCTCCGCAACGACGGCCCCGGCTGGATCCAGAACCAGGAGAGCGACGACCAGACGGCGCTCATGGTGCAGATCCCGAAGGACACGGTGGCCGCCGAAGTGCCCGAGGAGTGCGCGCCGTTCGGCATCGACGGACCGTCCGGCCCCGGCGGTACGCCGGGCAAGTCCAAGTACGTCTGCTGGCCCTCCGACCACACCATCGACGTCGGCGAGTCCCTCTCCTTCACCTTCATGCTGGAGATCGACGACGACGCGAAGACCACCACGGGCGAGGTGAAGGCGACCTCCGTCTACGACATCCACCCGGAGTTCGACAAGAACCCCGCCAACGACAAGGCCCAGATCCGGATCTCCATCCCCACCGACAACGAGCCCGGCCCCGCCACCTCCGGCGGCTCGACGGACGGCGGCTCCACCACGGGCGGCGACGGCAACGACCCCGAGGGCCAGTCCACCGGCGGCACCGGCAGCACGGGCTCCACGACCACGGGCGGCACCGGCTCCGCCTCGGCCGGCTCCTCGACGGGCGGCTCCACCACCGGCTCCGTCGACGGCAACCTGGCGAGCACCGGCTCCGACGGGACCCCGCTCATCGCCGGCGCCGCAGCCGCCGCGGCAGCCCTCGGCGGCGGCCTGCTCCTGGCCGTACGCCGCCGCCGCGCAACCGCCAAGTCCTCCTGAGACCGCCAGGTCCAAACTGACGCCCCTACCCCTGCGGCCGATCCGATCCGATCCGGTCCGGTCTCAGGGGTACGGCGTCGTCCGCGCCACATGCGCCTGCAGCAGCCGCGGCGAGCTCTCGAACCCCAGCCGGGCGTACGCCGGCACCGCCCGGTTCGAGGAGTGGACGGTGACCCGCTCCAGCCCGAGCTCCTCCGCCCTGGCCAGCGTTTCCGTGATCAGCCGGCCGCCCAGCCCCGCGTCACGCGCCTCCGGGACGACGTACACGCACTGAAGGTCCCCGGACGACCGGTCCGGCGCATGCGGCGTCGGTACGCGGTGGACGACCGCCAGCCAGGCCATGCCGATGACCTCCGCGCCCCGGACCAGGACCATGCAGCGGTGCGAGGAGGCGTGCTGCCCGGCCCAGGCGACGAAGTGACGTACGAAGGCCTCCCGGTCCATGGCCGCCGGTGCGGCGTCGTCGCCTTCGAGGATCCACCGCCACCGCAGCTCAGCGACGGCCGCCAACTCCCCTGGCTCGGCGGGGCGAACGGTGACGTGGTCCATACGGTGCTCCACAGGGGCGCCGTCCGTCGGGCTCACCGCCCCGCGCCCACCGCTTCGAGCGCCCCGCTCGCCTCGTCCTGGAACACCTCGGTCCAGTAGTGCCGGCCGCCCCTGCCCGCTCTGGTGCCGGTCGGGTCGACCGTCGACAGCACCTGGAGCATGGTCATGGCCAGCTGGTCGTAGGCGTCGCTGGTCAGCGCGTGGCCCGACTCCTGGTCGATCGTCTGCTCGCGGTGCAGCAGCCAGAGGGTGAAGGCGAGCGTCGAGACGTCCGTGTTCAGCGGGAACAGCCGCGCCTCGGACTCGCTCCAGTTCAGCACCGCGCCCGTCTCGCCGTCGACGACCAGGCTGTTGTCCTCGACGAGATGGCCCAGGCGTATCAAGTGGGCGGCCCGGGCGGGGAGTTCGGCCGAGGGGTCGGCTTCGGCGTAGTACTCGGCCAGCGTCGGCAGCGAGACGTCCGGGTCGAGGGAGAACAGGAAGCCGTCCTCGGGCAGGCCCACCTCGCGCAGGAAGCGGCGGGTCGGCTCGTGCGTGAGGGTGCCGGGGAAGTCGACGTCCTCGAAGCGCACCACCTGGCGCCGGCCGAACTCCTGGTCCAGCAGGCGCGACGGCAGGTCCAGGGCGAGCCCGGACTCCCCGGCCCGGCCCGCGACGAGCGCCAACGGCCGGATGAGCGCCGCCATTCTCCAGAACGGCGCCGGTTCGCCCTCCGTGCCCTCCTCGAACACGGCCAGCAGATGCCGCGACGCCTCCGCGACCGCCTTCGGGCCGTACCGTCCGACGTAGGAGGCGAACTGGCCGCGCAGGCCCGCCAGTTCGTCCGTCGCCCCCGCGAAGCGCACCAGCGTCCGCAGGGACGGCGCCAGGGGGCGGCGGTCCATCAGGTCGGGGCGGTCGTGCAGGAAATGCGTCGTCGAGATCTCGCCCGTCGCTCCGTCCAGCAGGACCGATTCCGTCTCCAGGCCGCCGGGCCCCAGCAGTCCGCCTATCACCAGCTGGTCCCTGAGCTCCGTCGCGAGCCGGTCCTGCGGGTCACCGGTCGAGTCCGCCACCGTCCGCAGGCCGTCGCGGCCGAGCTCGGCGAAGGTCAGCACACCGCTGTCGCCGGGCAGTCCGGGGCCCGTCAGCCAGCTTCGCGTCGACGCGTGCGTGACGAACGGATCCAGCTCGGACTCGGTCAGGACGATCGCCGTATCACCGGCGTGAGTCGTGGTCGTCGTGCTCATGGCTCCCCCGCATGCGCTTTCACATCGCCCCCGGGCACGACACGGCCGACCGGCCGGCCCGCCGGACGCCGCTGCCGTCCCCACTGCCCAGAACACTACGCGCCACCACTGACAACGCCCCCGGACCAGCACGCCCACTGATAGCGCTTCACATCACTAGACGCTCAGCCCACCCTCGAACGTTCCCTCCCGGCACGAATCACCTCGACCGACCCTGCGTCACGTTGTCGGCCGGCCGGTTCAGGAACTCCACGACGTCCCGGACACTCCCCCGCTCGGCGACGCTTCGACCACGACCCGTCGTCCTGTTGAAAGGCCGCCTCCGCCACCCCGCACTGACCCACGCGTCACCGCACCGGCACGCGTGGGAGTGCGATCAGTGGCCGGTCACCACCGCCGCCTGCGGCCGGATCGGCAGCCGGTTCACGGGACGGCCGGTCGCCGCGCGCACGGCCGACGCGATGGCCGCCGGTGACGTCACCACCGGCACCGCGCTCACCGCCTTCGCGCCGAAGGGCGCGACGACGTCCCGCTCCTCGACCAGCTTCACGATCCGGATGTCGGGGGCGTCCAGGGCCGTCGGCAGGGAGTAGCCCGTCAGGTCGGGGTGGCGGATCAGGCCGCGTGCCGAGCGCAGGTTCTCCGTGAGCGCTATGCCCACGCCCTGCGTCACACCCGCCTCGATACGTGCCTCCAGCTGCGCCGGGTTCAGCACCCGGCCGACGTCCTGGGCGAGGGCCAGCTCGACCACGCGCACCGAGCCCAGCTCGATGTCGACGTCGACGACCGCGCGGATCGCGCAGAAGGACATGCCCACGAAGGCGTCGCCCTGGCCGGCGTCGTTCAGCGGCTCGGTCGGGTGCGGGCGGCACTGGGCCGTCGCCCACAGCTCCTTGCCGTCCAACGCCTCCGTGACGGTGGTCGACAGGACACCGTCGTACGACGTGATCTTGCCGTCGGTGATCTGGAGCAGCTCGGTGGACATGCCGAACTTGTGCGCCAGGGGCTGGAGCAGCTGCGTACGGACCATCTTGGCGGCCCGCTCCACCGCACCGCCGGACACCCAGGTGTGGCGGCCGCGGCAGCCCGCGCCCGCCGGGGGCTGGTCGGTGTCGACGGGCGCCACGTGCACCTCGTCGATGCCCAGGGTGTCCTGGACGATCTGCCGGGCGAGCGTGGTGAAGCCCTGGCCGGTCTCGACGGCCGCGCACAGCACGGTCGCGATCCCGTCGTGGACCTTCACGGTCGCCGTGGAGACCTCGTCCGCCCCCTCGGCGCCGAGCATGTGCACCATGCCCAGGCCGTAGCCCACGCCACGCCGTACGGCGCCCGGTTCGCCGGCGCCCTCGGGGCCGCCGGGCAGCAGCCACTCGTCCTCGGGGGTGTCCTTGGGCAGGGCCGGGAGGGGGTAGTCGCGGACGGCCTGCAACAGCTCCGCCACCGGAGCCGGGCAGGTCACCGTCTGGCCGGTCGGCAGGACGTCACCCGTGGCCAGCGCGTTGCGCAGGCGCAGCTCCGCCGGGTCCACGCCGAGCTTCTTGGCGAGCTTGTCCATCTGCGCCTCGTAGGCGGCGCACACCTGCATGGCGCCCTCGCCGCGTACATGGCCGGAGGGCGGGTTGTTGGTGCGTACGGCCCAGCCCTCGATGAAGGCGTTCGGGACGACGTACGGGCCGCAGGCGAAGCCGACCGCGGCGGCGAGGGCCTCGGCGGACGTGTCGGCGTAGGCGCCGGCGTCCAGCAGGATCTGCGCCTCGACCTTGACCAGCTTGCCCTCGGCGTCCGCGTGGTGGCGGTAGCGCAGCAGGGTCGGGTGCCGGTGGGTGTGGCCGAGGAAGGACTCCTCGCGCGTGGCCGTCAGCTTCACCGGGCAGCCGGTCTTCAGCGCGAGCAGGCCGAGCGGGAGTTGGAAGCCCTGGTCCTCGCGGTCGGCGGTGGCGCCGGGGACGCCGGTGACGACGACCTTGACGCGCTCGGGCTCCAGGCCGTAGCAGGCGGCTGCCCGGTCGCGGTCGGTGTGCGGGTCGGTCGAGGCCAGGTAGAGCTCCACGCCGCCGTCGGGGCGCGGCACGGCGAGGCCCGCCTCGGCGCCGATGGGGGCCGGGTCCTGGCGGCCGATGCGGTACAGGCCCTCGACGACGATGTCGCCGGCCGCGTCCGGGTCGCCGTGGCGCAGCGGGATGTGCCGGATCAGGTTGCCGTCGGGGTGCAGCGGCTCGGCCTCGAAGGCCTGCTCGGGGTCGGTCACCGGGTCGAGCGTCTCGTACTCGACGATGACGGCCGCGGCGGCCAGGCGTGCGGTGTCCGGGTGGTCGGCGGCGACGGCGGCGATGGGTTCGCCGTGGTGGCGCACGACCTCGGAGGCGAAGACCGGGCGGTCGGCCTTGCCGCGGCCGAACAGCGGGCTGCCGGGCACGTCCTCGTGCGTGACGACGGCCCGTACTCCGGGCATCTCCCGCGCGTGGGTGGTGTCGATGGACTTGATGCGCGCGTGCGGGTGCGGCGAGCGCAGTACGGCCGCCCACAGCAGGCCCTCGGCCCACAGATCGGCCGCGTACGGGAACGTGCCCTCGGTCTTGGCGCGGGCGTCGGCGGCCGGAAGGGACGCGCCGAGGCCGTGCGGGATCGGCTCGGGGGCGGGTGCTGCCTCCGCGGCTGTGGTCGCGGTGGCGGCTTCGTTGCTCACGCCTGGCCTCCGTCCTGGCCGTAACCCTGGTCATGCGGTCCCATGGCACCGGGGGCCTCGAACGCCGAGCGGTGGATCCCGCCGGCTCCCGGGCCTGCCTGGTGAGGGATACGCGGCTCGTCCCCGTCCTGTTCGCCGTCGTCGGCGCCGGTGTACGCCTCGCGCTCGGCGACGACCTCCTTGACGGCCTCCACCACGCCCCGGTAGCCGGAGCAGCGGCACAGGTTGCCGCACAGGGCCTGGCGGGTCTCCAGCTCGGTCGGCGCCGGGTTGCCCTCCAGCAGGTCGTGCACGGTCATCGCCATGCCCGGCACGCAGAAGCCGCACTGCACTGCGCCGCATCGCGCGAGCGCGCGCTGCACGTCCGAGGGCTGCCCGTCCTCGGCGAGGCCCTCGACCGTACGGACCTCGGCGCCGGCCGCGGTCACGGCCGGCACCAGGCAGGACGCGACGAGCCGTCCGTCGACCTGGACGTTGCAGGCCCCGCACTCGCCCTGCGAGCAGCCGTCCTTGGCGCCCGCGAGGCCGAGCCGCTCGCGCAGCACGTAGAGCAGCGACTCGCCGATCCAGGCGTCCGAGACGGGCCGGTCGGCGCCGTTGACGCGCAGGACGTAGGAGGCCAGGGGGTGTTCCTCGCCGGAGGGTGGCGGCGCGTCGTCGTCGGCGCCGGCCCGCTCGGGCTCCTCGGCTCCGGCGTCGGCCTGCCCGCGCTCGGCGGCGGGTGCCGCGGGGCCCTGGGCGGCCTCTGTGGCGCCTTGGACGTCCGCGGAGTCCCTTGCGGGCTCACGGGTCCCGGGAGCGGCCTGTGCGGCCCCTGAAGCGCTTTCGGTGGAGTCCTCGACGGACGGCTCGGCGTGCTCCGGGGCGAACGCGGGCCGCTGCACGCGCGCGTGGGCTTCCGGGCCGCGCGCCGCGGACGGGTCCCCGTCCCGGCCGAACCCGGGCCGGGCTCCGGCGGGCCGTTCGCCGGCGCGTGCGGCGTGCGGGTCGTCCGCGTGAGGTCCGGCCTGTCCCGGGCGTCCGGGAACGTGCCCGGCACCCGCGGGCCGCCCGGGCGCGGGCGCGGTGGCGGGCGCCTCGCCGGCTGCCGCCGCGGCCTCCGCCTGCTGCCCCCAGGGCTGTCCGGTCGGCTGGGTCGCCCACGGCGCGGGCGCGCCGCCCGGCAGGGTGGTCGGCGGGGTGCCGCCCCACTGCTCGACGAGCGACGACGTGGTGAACTCGCCGGATTCGTCCGGAAGGTCACCGTCGGCGACGGGGATCGACCACTGCCCGGTGACGTCGTGACCGGGCGTGGCGGCGTCCTGGCCCGCCGCGGTCTCCGAGAAGTTCCACTGCTGGGTGGCCCCGGGGTTGTACGCGAACCGGTCGCCGCCCGCGCCCTGCGCGGCGGCGTTCGGGTCGGGCCACTGGGTGCCCTCGGCGGGCGCGCCCGCGGCCGGCCAGCCGCCGGGTGCCGCGGGGTCGGTGCCCGCGCCCGGCGTGACCGTTATCTGCGGCGGGACGTACCCGTGGCCGGGCGCGGCGAGCGGGCTGTCGGATGAGGCCAGGAGGGCGTCGATGCCCCCTTCGGGGAGCTTGACGAAGGCGGTGGCGCCGTCGTCGTACTCGCCCTGGGGCAGCGGGTCCCAGCGGCCCGCGCCCTGGGGCGTGCCCTCTCCGTGCCGGTCGTCGGTCACGACAGCGCCCTCCCCAGTGCTCGTCGGGCCAGCGCGGCGACGGTGCGCCGCAGGTGCAGTACGGCGGGCGGATGCTGGGTCACGGACCCGTCCTCGGCCGGGGCCGGGTCGGGGATGCAGGCCGCGGCGACGTACTCCCCGAAGGCGTTGAGCGCCTCGGGGACGATCGCGCGGCTGTTGTCCCAGTCGATCAGCTGGGCGACCCACTGCTCGGCCTCCAGGGGCCGCAGCGGCATCGGCGCTATGGCGCCGACGGCGCACCTGACTCCGCGCCGGGCGGGGTCGAGCACGACCGCGACGGACGCCATCGCGCGTCCCGGGCCGGTGCGGCCGGTGGCCTTGAGGAAGACCTGCGGGGCGTGCAGCAGCGGCACGCGCACGAAGCCGATGAGTTCACCGGGGCGCAGCATCTCCATGCCCGCCAGCAGGTGCGAGACCGGGATCTCCCTGCGGGCTCCGCCGGGGCCCGCGACGATCAGGGTCGCTTCGAGGGCGGCGAGGACCGGCAGCGCGTCACCGGTCGGGGACGCCGAGGCGATGTTGCCGCCGAGGGTGCCCGCGTTACGGATCTGCGGCGGGCCCGCGGCGCGTGCCGAGGCGGCCAGCGCCGGGATGAGGGCCGCGAAGTCGGGGCGGCCCATGCGCGCATGCGTGAGGCCGGCGCCGAGCAGCGCGTGGCCGTCCTGGTACTGCCAGCCGCGGATCTCGCTGATCCGGCCGAGACCGACCAGTGCGGCGGGCCTGAGCTGCCCGGAGTTGACGGCGGCCATGAGGTCGGTGCCGCCCGCGACGGGCACGGCGGCGGGCATGGTCGCGAGTGCCGCCACGGCCTCGTCCAGCGTCGTGGGCAGCGTGACGGCCTGCGCCGCCTGCGGTGCGTGCGTGGTCAAACCGGCTGCCCCTTCCCGCTGCCCCACCTGGTCCCACCTGTTGCTGCCGTACGGTACGTGCTGACAGGGCGGACGTGGCAACTCTGGCACATCTTCGCAGGGCACGAAGACAGGGGTCCGCTAGGCGGCATTCGCCCACCTGATCAGGGAGATGGTCCGTTTTCGCACGGCATCACCCGGCATCACCAGTGCGTACCGATTGACACTCTTCGGTGACCCCTTGCCGGTTTTTTTCCATTATCTGTTCGGGGGCGGCCCGTCGATCGGCCGGCCGAGCACTCCGGGGCGCCGCTGCCAGGGCCGCGGTCCCGTCGGTGGCCGGTAGGCGACCCCGAGGGCGTCAAGTCGCCCGTAGTGGGCGGCCAGTCGGCGTTCGAAGTCGGCGAAGTCCCGCCGCTCCGGGGCAGGCAGGCCGCTCCAGGCCACCTCGGCGAAGGCGGCGAGGCGCGGAAAGGTCTGGTAGTCCACGCGTGCCGGGTCCTCCATCACCTCGGTCCACACGTTGGCCTGCGCACCGAGCACGTGCCGGGCCTCGTCCGGCGTCAACTCCGGGGGCACCGGCTCGAACCGATAGACGTCCTCCAGGGTGCGCACATAGCCGATCGGCACCGGCTCGTCGGCGCCCGCGTCCTGACGGTGGTCCAGGTACACCTGCTGCTCGGGGCACATGACGACGTCGTGGCCCGCGCGGGCCGCCGCGATACCGCCCGCATACCCGCGCCAGGACGACACCGCCGCGCCTTTCGCGAGACCGCCCTCCAGAATCTCGTCCCAGCCGATGAGCCGGCGCCCGCGCGCGGAGAGCCAGCTGTCGAAGTGGCCGATGAACCACGCCTGGAGCTCGTCCTCGTCCTTCAGCCCGAGTTCCCTGATGCGCGCCTGCGCGGTCGGCGACTGCCGCCACTGGTCCTTGGGGCATTCGTCGCCCCCGACGTGAATGAACTCCGACGGGAACAGCTCCAGGACTTCCTCGAACACCCCCTCGTAGAAGCGCAGGGTGTTGTCAGTGGGGGCGAGTACGTTCGGATTGATCCCCCAGGTGTCCCAGACGGAGAGCGCGGAGGTGTCGATGACGTCGGTGTTGCCGAGTTCCGGGTACGCGGCGATGGCGGCCTGCGAGTGTCCCGGTACGTCGATTTCCGGGACGACGGTGATATGCCGCTCGGCGGCGTACGCGACGATCTCGCGGATGTCGTCCTGGGTGTAGTGACCACCGTGCGGCTTCTCCTCCCACAGCGGGGAGGCACGATGGCCGAATTTCGTGCGCGCCCGCCAGGAGCCGGCCTCGGTGAGCCGGGGGTACTTCCTGATCTCGACGCGCCAGCCCTGGTCGTCCGTCAGATGGAAGTGGAAGACGTTCAGTTTGTGGGCGGCCAGCAGGTCGAGGTAGCGCAGGACACCGTCCTTGGGCATGAAGTGCCGGGCCACGTCGAGCATGAGGCCGCGCCAGCGGAATCGGGGGGCGTCCTCGATCGTCACGTGCGGTACGGCCCAGGTGCGGTCGCGGCCGATCGGGGCGCTGCGGTACGCGTCGGGGCCGAGGAGCTGACGCAGGGTCTGGGCGCCCCAGAAGACACCGGCCGCGCTGCCGCCCTCGATCAGGACGCCGGTCGAGCCGCTGACGAGGCGATATTCCTCGGGGCGCAGCCCGGGGTCGAGCCGGAGCCCGATGCCGTCGCCGTCGGTGTCGTCGAGTTCCCACCCCTCGCGCAGGGGCAGCCCGGTGGCCTGGCGCAGCACGGCGCTCAGCCAGTGACCGACCCTCTCCGTCTCCGGGCCGGCATAGATCTGGGAGTACGCCGTCAGCCTGACCTCGCCGGAATCGGCGACGACAGCGCGGGGCATCGGAATCAGTTCAGTCACGTCAGTCCTTTACCGCTCCGCCCAGCCCCGACACCAGCCGTCGCTGCACGAGCACGAAGAAGATCAGTACCGGAATCGTCATCACCGTCGAGGCCGCCATCACCCCGCCCCAGTCCGGCTCGTCCGGCTTGTAGAAGACGAGCAGGGCCATCGGCAGGGTGGACTGCGAAGTGTCGCTGATGATGAAGGACTTGGCGAAGAGGAAGTCGTTCCAGGCGGAGATGAAGGAGAAAACGCTGGTGGCCACGAGCCCGGGGAAGACCAGCGGGAAAAGGATCTGCCACAGGAATCGCGACCGGCTCGCCCCGTCGATGTAGGCGGCCTCCTCCAGAGCCTCCGGGACGGCCTTCACAAACCCCCGCAGCATCCAGATCGCGAACGGCAGCGAGAAGGCGATGTGCGGCAGGATCAGCGAGCCGAGCGTGTTCAGTTGGCCGAAGTCCCGCATGAGGAAGAACAGGGGGATGGTGAGGGCCTCCACCGGCACCATCTGGGCCACCAGAAACATGATCAGCAAGGTGGTCCGGAAGCGGAACCGGAATCGTGTCACCGCGGTCGCCGCGAGAAACGCGATCAGCGCGGAGGCGATCACCACGGTGCACGCGACGACGAGGCTGTTGACGAAGTAACGGCCGAATTGGTTCTGCTCGAAGACCCGCCGGAAGGAATCCAGGGAAGGGTCCAGCGTCCACGGCCGCGGCTCGCTCGACTCGATCTCCCCGGCCGGTTTGAAGGCGCTGAGCACCATCCAGTACAGCGGAAAGGCCACCACCACGGCGATCAGCAGCGCGGACGCCTCGGCGAGCAGCCGCCAGGGCCGCCGTATGAAACCCAGGGAACCCGCGGAACGCACGGAACTCACAGCTCCTCCCCTTGCCTGCGCAGCAACCGCAGATAGACCAGCGTGACCGCCAGCAGGATCAGCAGCATCACCACGCCGATCGCCGAACCCAGGCTGTACTGCGAGGACGCGAACGCCTTCTGGTAGGCGTACACGTTCAGCACGAGGTTCTGACCGGCGATGCCGCCGCCGTTCGTCATCACATAGATCTGGGTGAACACCTTGAAGTCCCAGATGACCGACTGGATGGTGACGACCACCAGGATCGGCCGCAGCATCGGCGCCAGCACCGACCGCCAGATCCGCCACTGCGAGGCACCGTCCAGCTCGGCGGCCTCCAGCACCTCGGCCGGGACGGCGCGAATGCCGGCGTACACCGTCACCATCACGAACGGGAAGGAGCACCACACCACTTCGAGCAGCACGAGGAGGAAGGCGCTGAGCCGCCCGTACGTCCACGAGTGGTCGCCGAGCCCCAGCACCCGGTTCACCGGCCCGAAGTCAGGGTCGAACAGGAGCAGCCACACCGTCGACCCGGTGATGGCGGGCGTCGCCCACGCCCCGAGCGCGGCCAGCATCAACGCCAGCCGTGGCACGGCACGCACCCGCGTGAGCAGCACGGCGAGCGCACACCCGACGGCCAGCGTCGACACGACACACGCCGCCGCGAAGACGACGGTGGCCAGCAGCACCTGCCAGAACTGAGGGTCCGAGAACAGCTCCGAGTAGTTCCCGAGCCCCTCGAAGGTCGTCGGCTCCCCGCCACTGACCTGCGCCTGGGTGTACTGCAGGAACGAGATCAGCCCGAGCTGATAGATGGGGTAGACGAGCAGCCCACCGAGGACGACGAGGGCGGGGGCGAGATAGAGCCAGGGTGTCTTCTGACTCCGCCCACGAGGACCCCGGTAGGGGCGCGGGGCTGTGTTGAATTTGCGGCTACCGCCGCGTGAGCGCGAGAAACCACGATCCACCCGCACCCGCCGACGCTCCACAACCCCCGAGCTACTGGGCGTCACCCGACAGAGCCGAACGCGTCGTCCATCTTCTTCGCCGCATCCCCCGAAGCCCCGGCGACATCCTTCTTACCGCTGATGACCTCCTGGAACATCGTCGGCAGCACCGTCGCCGCGTCGATCTCCGACCACGCCGGCGACGCGGGCACGAACTTCGTCCCCGACCCCAGCGTCTCGACGAACGGCTCCACAAAGGGCTCCTCCTTCGCGGCAGCGTCCCGCACGTCCCCGAAGGTCGGCAGGAAGCCCATCGCCTCGAACATCGACGCCTGCGTCTTCTTCGAGGTGAGCTGCTCCATCAGATCGACGGCCAGCGTCCGGTGCGACGTGCTCTTCAGAACGCCGATGTTGTTGCCCCCGGCGAACGCCGGCGCGATGGACCCGGCCTTCACCCCCGGCAGCGGCACGACCGCGTACTTGCCCTTCACCTTCCCGGCCTCCACGGCCGCGTGGCTGAAGTCGCCGCCGATCGCCATGCCCGCCTTGCCGGCCGCGAACGCGGTGACCGTGTCGTTGCCGCCCATGCCCGCGCACTTGGCGGCGGGACAGTTGTCGTCGGAGAAGAGGGACGTGTACTCCTTGATGCCCTTCTGGGCGTCCGTGCTGTCGATCGCCGAGGCGTACGAGCCGCCCTTGCCCGTGGCGAGCTCACCGCCGTTGGCCCACACGAACGGCATCGCGCCGTAGGTGTACGCACCGCCCACCACCAGCCCGTACAGCTCGGGCTCGGCGGCGCGGATCTTGCGGGCCGTCGTCGCCAACTCGGTCATCGTCTTCGGCACTTCGAGGCCGAGTCGCTCGAAGACGTCCGTGCGGTAGTACAGGGCGCGGACACCGACGTAGAAGGGCGCGCCGTAGATCTTGCCGTCCACGGTGACGGACTGCTTGGCGGTGGGGTCGGTGTCCTTCGCCTCGCTCCAGTCGCCGAACTCCTGCGTGACGTCGAGGAGTCCGCCGTCCTTCACATAGCCGGCGGTGTCGGTGTTGCCGTACTCCATGACGTCGGGGGCGGACTTCGGGTCGTTGAAGGCGGCCTTGACGCGCTGGGCGCGGGTCTCGATCGGTATGTACTCGACCTCGACCTTGGCGCCCTTGTGCTCCTTCTCGAAGGCGTTGACGACGGAGTCGACGACCTTCTCCTTCGGCTTGTTGCCGACCTCCTGGAAGAGCCACACCCGCAGGGTGCCGGTCTTCTCGTCCTTGTCGGAGGAGGAGTTGTCGGAAGTCTGGGGGGCGCAGGCAGTGACGACCAGGGCCGCGAGCAGGAGAGCGAGGGGTGGGGACAGCTTCATGGAGTGATCCTCCGGGAGTGCGTTGCAACATATGCAATGACTGTTTCGCGCTGCACAACGGAGGCTATGGAGTACATGAACATGCCGACAAGAGGTCTCAACCACTTCGTGACACAACAAGGCCCCCGGGGCGCACTGGAACGCGCCCCGGGGGCCTCGAAAAGAACCTCAGGCCACTCGAAAGAACCTCAGGCCAAAGGCAGGGCTACTTCTTGTCGCCGCCCTTGCCCTTGTCGTCGCCGCCGGCGCCCATGGACTCGTAGATCTCCTTGCACATGGGGCACACGGGGTACTTCTTCGGGTCGCGGCCGGGCACCCAGACCTTGCCGCAGAGCGCCACGACGGGGGTGCCGTCGAGGGCGCTCGCCATGATCTTGTCCTTCTGGACGTAGTGCGCGAAGCGCTCGTGATCGCCGTCGCCGTGGGAAGTCTGCGGCGTGGGCTCGACGAGGGTCCCCGTACCAGTCCCGCGCTCGGGCTCGAGAGTGCTCATACCGCCAAGAGTACTGAAGCTCACATGCATCAGTTGAGCGACGGGTCGTCCGGATACGTGGCCACCATCGCGAGCTCGTTGCGCTGGCGCCGCAGCACCGAGCGCCAGAGTCTTTCCGGGGACGGCGAGGACACATCACCCGGTTCGGACTCCACGACGTACCAGGCGCCCTCCACCAGCTCGTCCTCCAGCTGGCCGGGGCCCCAGCCGGCGTACCCGGCGAAGATGCGCAGACTGCCGACGGCCGAGGCGAGCAGCTCCGGCGGGGCCTCCAGGTCCACGAGCCCGATCGCGCCGTGCACCCGGCGCCAGCCCAGCGGGGCGCTCTCGCCGTTCGCGTCGCCGGGGATGACCGCGACGCCGAGCGCCGAGTCCAGCGACACCGGACCGCCCTGGAAGACGACGCCGGGCTCGCCGGCCAGTTCCGCCCAGCCCTCCAGGATGTCGCCCACGTCCACGGGGGTCGGACGATTGAGGACCACACCGAGGGAGCCCTCCTCGTCGTGGTCGAGAAGGAGCACCACCGCGCGGTCGAAGTTCGGGTCCGCCAGGGCGGGCGTTGCCACGAGCAACCGCCCTGTGAGCGAGGACACCTCGGTCATGCCAGACATGATCCCGCATCTTCCCTCCATGTGGGGAGGCAATGCCGGTTCGCCAGTGAATGCAGCTCAGGGCGGAAAGTAGCGTCCCCCGGCGCACGGCAGGAGCGGTGACCGCTTGTGCCCGACGGCCAACCGTTCGTGTTGTGACAGAGCTATGACGTTCCTGAGCCCTCCTTGGGCTTACTGAAGGGGGGGCGGCGGCGATTACCCTTTCTCTTCCGGCCCCTGCCCAACTCATCGGAACGCGAGATACATGACCGTCAACGACGATGTCCTGCTTGTCCACGGCGGAACCCCGCTGGAGGGCGAGATCCGTGTCCGCGGTGCGAAGAACCTCGTACCGAAGGCAATGGTCGCCGCCCTGCTGGGCAGCGCGCCAAGTCGACTTCGCAACGTTCCGGACATCCGTGACGTGCGGGTCGTACGCGGCCTGCTGCAGCTGCACGGGGTCACGGTGCGTCCGGGTGAGGAACCGGGCGAGTTGGTGATGGACCCGTCGCACGTGGAGAGCGCGAACGTCGCTGACATCGATGCCCACGCGGGTTCGAGCCGCATCCCGATCCTGTTCTGCGGCCCGCTGCTGCACCGCCTCGGCCACGCCTTCATCCCGGGCCTCGGCGGCTGCGACATCGGCGGCCGGCCCATCGACTTCCACTTCGAGGTGCTGCGGCAGTTCGGCGCGACCATCGAGAAGCGGGCGGACGGGCAGTACCTGGAGGCTCCGCAGCGGCTGCGCGGCACGAAGATCCGGCTGCCGTACCCGTCCGTCGGCGCGACCGAGCAGGTGCTGCTGACGGCCGTGCTCGCCGAAGGCGTCACCGAGCTCTCGAACGCGGCCGTGGAGCCGGAGATCGAGGACCTCATCTGCGTGCTGCAGAAGATGGGCGCCATCATCGCGATGGACACCGACCGCACCATCCGCATCACCGGTGTGGACAGTCTCGGCGGCTACAACCACCGCGCCCTGCCGGACCGTCTGGAGGCGGCCTCCTGGGCGTCCGCGGCACTGGCGACCGAAGGCAACATCTACGTCCACGGCGCCCAGCAGCGCTCGATGATGACGTTCCTGAACACCTACCGGAAGGTCGGCGGCGCCTTCGAGATCGACGACCAGGGCATCCGGTTCTGGCACCCCGGCGGCCAGTTGAAGTCGATCGCGCTCGAAACGGACGTGCACCCGGGCTTCCAGACGGACTGGCAGCAGCCGCTGGTGGTGGCCCTGACGCAGGCCACGGGCCTGTCCATCATCCACGAGACGGTCTACGAGTCCCGCCTCGGCTTCACCTCCGCGCTGAACCAGATGGGCGCGCACATCCAGCTCTACCGCGAGTGCCTCGGCGGCTCCGACTGCCGCTTCGGCCAGCGCAACTTCCTGCACTCGGCGGTCGTGTCGGGCCCGACGAAGCTCCAGGGCGCCGACCTGATCATCCCCGACCTCCGCGGCGGCTTCTCGTACCTCATCGCGGCGCTGGCGGCCCAGGGCACGTCCCGCGTCCACGGCATCGACCTCATTAACCGCGGCTACGAGAACTTCATGGAGAAGCTTGTGGAGCTGGGCGCGAAGGTGGAGTTGCCGGGCAAGGCGCTCGGCTAGGCATCCCGGCTCCGGCCCCCGCGACGCCGGTCCCGGCCGGGGGTCCGGGGGTTGCCCCCCGGATGAGCACAGCATGGAGAAGCTCGTGGAACTGGGCGCGAAGGTCGAGTTGCCGGGCAAGGCGCTCGGCTAGGTCCAGCCCGGCCGGCGTTTGAGGCCATGGGTCAGGGAAACCACGATGGGGCGGCACCCGAGTAACGGGCGCCGCCCCATTGGCGTTTCTACAAGCCGCACACCGTCTCGTGGTGTACAGACGGCAAGATCACTTGCCCTTCGCGGCTTCCTTGAGCTTGCTGCCCGCGGAGACCTTCACGCTGTAACCGGCGGGGATCTGGATCGGGTCGCCGGTCTGCGGGTTGCGGGCGGTGCGAGCGGCACGGTGGGTGCGCTCGAAGGTCAGGAAGCCGGGGATGGTGACCTTCTCGTCGCCCTTGGCGACGATCTCGCCGACGGTCTCGGCGAACGCGGCCAGCACGGCGTCGGCGTCCTTGCGGGTCACCTCGGCGCGGTCGGCCAGCGCGGCCACCAGCTCACTGCGGTTCATGTTGTTACTCCCGTGTTCATTTGCCTTGAGGCGTGCCACGCGGCGGAGCCGCATGTCGGGCACAGCGATGTCGATGCTGCCAGGGTCCTCGTTGCGTCCCCGGACCCGGGTCCGTGTCAGACCCTCGCGCCCAGAGACGCATCCTGCCCCTACCTGCGGCGGGAAAGCCAATCCGGCGCCCGGAGGAGTCGTGAGAACACCCTTGGGAGTCACACGAAGAGAGGGCCCGAGCTTGGCCGTCACCATAAACGGCTCCCAGAGGCCCCAGGTTCCACGACGCGCCGTTACAAGGGCTTGCCGTGGCGATCCTCACAGCCCACGCACACTTTTCGGGGCTGTGAGGCACCGAACCCGTATGTTTACTCGCCCGACGCCACCGCGGACCCCGCCTTCGCGGCCTCCCGCACCGCGCCGGCGACCGCGCCCGCGACCTTGTCGTTGAACACGCTCGGGATGATGTAGTTCGGGTTCAGCTCGTCCTCGGTCACCACATCCGCCAGCGCCTTCGCGGCCGCGAGCATCATGTCGGTGTTGACCGTGCGGGAATGAGCGTCCAGCAGACCGCGGAAGACACCCGGGAAGACCAGCACGTTGTTGATCTGGTTCGGGAAGTCGGAACGGCCCGTGGCCACAACTGCGGCCGTCTGACGGGCGATTGCCGGGTCGACCTCGGGGTCCGGGTTCGCGAGCGCGAACACGATCGAGTTCTCGGCCATGGCGGCCACGTCGTCGCCGTCGAGCACGTTCGGGGCGGAGACGCCGATGAAGACGTCCGCGCCGCGCACGGCCTCCTTCAGCGTGCCGGTCAGGCCCTCGGGGTTGGTGTTGTCGGCGATCCAGCGCAGCGGCGAGTCGGCGGAGGCTTCACGCAGGTCATCGCGCCCGGCGTGCACGACGCCGTGGATGTCGGCGACGACGGCGTTCTTCACGCCCGCCGCGAGCAGCAGCTTCAGGATGGCCGTACCGGCCGCGCCCGCGCCGGACATGACGACGCGGATGTTCTCGATCGCCTTGCCCGCGACACGAAGTGCGTTGGTCAGGGCGGCGAGGACGACGATCGCGGTGCCGTGCTGGTCGTCGTGGAAGACGGGGATGTCCAGGGCCTCACGCAGCCGCGCCTCGATCTCGAAGCAGCGGGGCGCGGAGATGTCCTCGAGGTTGATGCCGGCGAACCCGGGGGCGATGGCCTTGACGATCTCGACGATCGCGTCGGTGTCCTGGGTGTCCAGGCAGATCGGCCAGGCGTCGATACCGGCGAAACGCTTGAAGAGCGCCGCCTTGCCCTCCATCACGGGCAGCGCGGCCATCGGGCCGATGTTGCCCAGGCCCAGCACGGCCGAGCCGTCCGTCACGACCGCAACGGAGTTGCGCTTGATGGTCAGCCGGCGCGCGTCCTCGGGGTTCTCGGCGATCGCCATGCAGACGCGGGCCACGCCCGGCGTGTAGATCATGGACAGGTCGTCACGGTTGCGGATGGGGTGCTTGGACTGCATCTCGATCTTGCCGCCGAGGTGCATGAGGAACGTACGGTCCGAGACCTTGCCCAGGGTGACGCCCTCGATGCCGCGGAGCTGCTCGACGATCTCGTCGGCGTGCGCGGTGGAGGTGGCGGCGATGGTGACGTCGATCCGGAGCTTCTCGTGACCGGATGCGGTCACGTCGAGGCCGGTCACCGAGCCTCCGTGGGACTCGACGGCTCCGGTGAGCTGGGAGACCGCGGTTCCGCTCGCGGGCACCTCCAGCCGGACCGTCATCGAGTAGGAGACGCTGGGCGCCGTTGCCATGGCCGACTTCCTCTGCTTTCACCGTGTGTCGCTGTATGCCGTCCGATCGTCGCACCTACCGCTGAGTAGGAGTTAGCCGGGCATGGATTGCGAACGTATTGTTCGCCACGCCCGCGCATGAAAAGAGACCCGCGTCACATCGTGACGCGGGTCTCTTCTACGTTCATGACACCGACCCGCCATGCTCGCCTCGCGGCAAGTGGTCGCTCGTAGCGACGAAGGTTGGGCCCGGGGGCTTGGATCGAGCCGGTGTCACACCCAGGCTAACAAACAGATCCCGTAAGGCCATTCCCGTACCGCGAGTTCATTTCCCGGCCGCCGGCAAAGCGCCCGTTCGGCCCCGCTCAGTCCCTCAGCAGGTCGGGCACGCCGGACGCGTCCGGCTCGTCCCGCTCCGCCGAGACCACCGTCAGCTGCTGGGTCGCCCGGGTCAGCGCGACGTACAGCACCCGCAGTCCGGCCGGTGACTCGTCCGCGATTTCCGCCGGGGAGACGACGACCGTGGCGTCGTACTCCAGACCCTTCGCCTCCAGGCTGCCGAGCGCGACAACGCGGTCGCCGAGCCCGGTGAGCCACTTGGCCGCCTCCTCGCGCCGCCGCATGGCGACCACGACGCCGACGGTCCCGTCGACCTGGTCGAGCAGCCGGGCGGCCTCCTCGCGGACGGTCTGGGCGAGGGAGTCCCGTACGACCGCGAAGCGCGGCCGTACGCCGGTGGAGCGCACCGCCGACGGGGACGTCGAGCCCGGCATGGCGAGGGCCAGTACCTTCGCGGCGAGCTCGGCGATCTCGGCCGGGTTGCGGTAGTTCACCGTGAGCTGGAAACGGCGGCGCGGGCGGGTGCCGAGGGCCTCGTCGCGTGCCTCGGCCGCCTCGTCCACGTCGGACCACGACGACTGGGCCGGGTCGCCGACGACAGTCCAGGTCGCGTGGCGGCCGCGGCGGCCCACCATCCGCCACTGCATCGGCGTGAGGTCCTGGGCCTCGTCGACGATGACGTGGGCGTACTCGACGCGCTCGGCCGCGAGGCGTTCGGCGCGCTCGCGCTGCGACTCCTCGCGCACCGGCATCAGCTCCTCCAGGCCGGTGAGCTGGTCGAGCGGGTCGAGATCGCGTCTCTTCCTCGGGCGGGCCGGAACGCCGAGGACCGCTTGGAGCTCGTCCAGCATGGCGATGTCGTGCACGGAGAGGCCGTCCCGCTTGAGCGAGCGGGCCACCTTGCGCGCCTCGCCGGGGTTGAGGATCCGGCGGGCCCAGCGGCCGAGGCGGCGCTCGTCGGCCATCGCCGCGAGGACCGCCTTCGGGGTGAGCTCCGGCCACCAGGCGTCGAGGAAGGCGATGAAGCTGTCCTCCGAGGCCACGTCCTCGTCGAAGGAGGAGCGCAGCTCGGCGACGAGTTCGGGGTCGGTGTGCCGGGAGGCGCCGCCGGACTGCGCCCACAGGGCGTCCAGCAGCAGCTTGCGGGCGCGCGGGCGCAGCAGGTTCACGGGCGCCGTGCCGCTCAGCGCGGTGTGGCGGATACGTTCCAGCGCGTCGGCCTCCAGCTCCAGGCGGCGCCCGAAGGCGACCACGCGCAGCCGGCTGGGCGGTCCGGCGGGCGTCGGCGCCTCTGCATCGGCGTCGTCGTCACCGAAGGCGAGCTGCCCCGCTCGATCCGCGCCGGCGCCCCCGCCACCCGACCCCAGCTCCAGCGCGCCCCGCGCCGCCTTCCGCAGCACCTTGAGCATGCGGTACGAGCCCTTGGCGCGGGCCGTGGCCGGGGAGTCGTACACGGTGGCCTCGACGCCGTCGACGAGCGAGCCGATCGCCCGGATGGCGACCTGGCCCTCCTCGCCGAGCGACGGCAGCACGCCCTCGGTGTACGCCACCAGCAGCGGGGTCGGCGAGACGATCAGGATGCCGCCCGCGTACCGGCGCCGGTCCTGGTAGAGCAGGTAGGCGGCGCGGTGCAGGGCGACGGCGGTCTTGCCCGTGCCGGGGCCGCCCTCGACGTACGTCACCGAGGCGGCGGGGGCGCGGATGACCAGGTCCTGCTCGGCCTGGATGGACGCCACGATGTCCCGCATGGTGTGGGTTCGGGCCTGGCCGAGGGCGGCCATCAGGGCGCCGTCGCCGATGACGGGCAGTTCGTGGCCGCCGAGGAAGGCCTTGAGCTCGGGGCGCATCAGGTCGTCCTCGACGCCGAGCACCTTGCGGCCCTTGGAGCGGATGACCCGGCGCCGTACGACCCGCCCGGGGTCGACCGGGGTCGAGCGGTAGAAGGGCGCCGCGGCCGGGGCCCGCCAGTCGATGACCAGTGGGGAGTAGTCCTGGTCGAGCACACCGATGCGGCCGATGTGCAGGGTCTCGGCGATGTCGGCGGTGTTGTCGTCGCGGACCGCGCCCTCGGCGGGCTCGACGGCGGTGTAGGCACCGTCCGGGCCCTTCTTGCCGTCCTTGCCGGTCAGCAGGTCGATCCTGCCGAAGAGGAAGTCCTCGAACTCGTTGTTGAGGCGGTTGAGGTGAACGCCCGCCCGGAAGACCTGCGCGTCCCGCTCCGCGAGCGCTCCGGGCGTGCCGACCTGGCCGCGCTTGGCCGCGTCGTTCATGAGGAACTCCGCCTCGTGGATCTTCTCCTCAAGACGGCGGTACACCTGATCCAGGTGTTCCTGTTCGACACCGATCTCTCGGTCCCGCAGGGAATCGAGCTCGGATTCCTGTTGAGCCTGAGCGGCCACCCGGGCCCCCTTCTGACGTGCTGGGCAGCCGTCAACCGTACGCGAAGGGGACCCGGAAAAGCTACGTCGACTACACGTCGACCTGGACGAGCTTCTTTCCGTCGAAGGTCATGACCTCGACGTGATCGACGTCTTCGGGGGCCATGGACACGCCACCGCTGACGTAGAGCGGGTTCCTGGCCTGCTCGGTCTCGGCATCCGGGATGCCGTAGCCCCACTTCGGGACGGACCAGGAGGCGGCCGTCTCACGCTCGCCGTCCTTGCTGACGAAGATCATGGAACACTTGAGCGGTCCCTTGACGCCCTTGAGCTCAAGGGCCGTCTCGGTGCCCCACAGCTTCTTCGACAGGGCGACGGTCGCGCTGGCACCGCTCGTCGAGTCGGTCCCCGAGACCTTGTTCTCGATGCCCGTGAACAGGTCCTTGGCGGGGTTGGCCGCCTGCACGGTCCGGTTGCCCTCGGTGTCTCCACCGCCGTCGCCGCCGGTCGCTGCCACGGCCGCGAACGGACCACCGACCATCAGCGCGACCGCCGCGGCGACCATGTAGAAGCTGCGCCGGCGCTTCTGGGCGCGGCGCTCGGCGACCTCGTCCACGAGGTTGTTCACCATGCGCGGGCTGGGCTTCGCCGACAGGGACTCGCCGATCGCGGGCGAACCGGAACCCGGCAGGTCCGCGAGAGCGGCCAGCATCGGCTCCATCCCGGCGAGTTCGTCCAGTTGCTGGGCGCACCATTCGCAGGTCGCGAGGTGAATCTCGAAAGCGGTTGCCTCGGCGTCGTCGAGAATCCCGAGGGCGTAGGCGCCGACGGTTTCATGCTCGTTCGGGCCCGGCTGTCCCTGCGTGGGGCTCATGGACCCAGACATACCCGAACCGCCCATCCCGAATCCCTGGTTTCCCCCGTAAACACTCATCACGCCGTCACCCCCCGCTCCTCCAGTGCCAGCTTCATCGACCGCAGGGCATAGAAAACCCTTGAGCGAACGGTGCCACTGGGTATGCCCAGTGTCTCGGCCGCCTCATTGACCGTACGTCCCTTGAAGTACGTCTCGACAAGAACCTCCCGGTGGGCGGGGGTCAGGTCGTCGAGTGCGTCCGACAGCGTCATCAGCCACAGCGCCTTGTCGATCTCGTCCTCCGCGGGGATGACCTCCAGCGGCGACGGATCGACCTCCTGCGGCCGGGCCTGCCGGCTGCGGTGGCCGTCGATGACGATGCGCCGGGCGACCGTCACCAGCCAGGGGCGTACCGATCCGGTCGCTCGATTGAGCTGTCCGGCGTTCTTCCAGGCACGGATGAGCGTCTCCTGCACAACGTCCTCTGCTCGTTGCCGGTCACCGGCGACCAGTCGAAGGACATACGCAAGGAGGGGTCCGGCGTGCTCTCTGTACAGCGCACGCATCAGCTCCTCATCAGGTTCCGAGGGCTGGGACATGCGATGTCGGGCCCTCGATCCACGTTCATTGGCCACGACGGAATCCTTGCGCACGCCCACCTCCGATGTCCGGGGGTTCCCCCAGTCGGTCGCTCGACTACCGGTACGGAAGCGGCCCGTTGAGTGTTCAAAGTGAGGCGACACTTTTCTTCGGAGTGACGTGACGAGCTGGACATGGCAGCACATTCCCACCGCGCGATCTTTACATTTCCGTCACATCGGCAAGATCACCTCCACGCTTCCCTACGGTCGCGTAGGTAAACGGCATGTAATCGAAATCACTTCGACAGCCGTTCCGCAGAAGCCGCATAACGGACAGTCAGGCTCGAGTGAGGGCCGCGCGACGACGATGCCGGGCCACCCTTTCGCGGTTCCCACAGACCTCACTGGAGCACCAACGCCTCCTGCGACCCCGTGATGTGTCGAGATAGACGATGGGGCAGTTGTCCCCTTCGCACTCCCTGAGCGCGGCCCGCGCGACGGGGTCGGTGAGCAGCTCCAGGGCGTCGCGCGCGACGGCCCCGAGCAACCCGGCGCACTCCGGCGGATGATCCAACTCCCTCACGAGCGTCCCGTCTTCCCCCAGTACGGCACGCGGGGCCGGGGGCGCGGCGCGGGCGACGTCGTTCACGCGGGCGAGAGCGAGGTCGTACGACGGCCAGGGCGCGGGGTTGAGGCCGCCTCGCACCAACTGTCCGATACGTCCGCGCACTTCACGAAAGCCGACGACCCAGGAGCCGTCGGCGTGAGCGAGCGGGGTGCCCGGTGGGACGAGACCGGCGCCGACGATCCAGGCGCGCAACACGTCGAGTGAGTCCAGGTGTTCCTCGGGGTGCGTGGTCGCGAGGAGATCCAGACAGATCCGCCCGGCGTCGAACCGCAGCTCGTACGCGTCCGTGGCCGTACCCAGTGCCATGTGCCTGTCACCGCCTAGGACTGGGGGGAGAGCTAGGGGAACCGTTCCCTCATACAGTGCCTGCCCCATCGCGGCGCCGGAACCCCTCGTACCGGCGGTTGGCGCTGGACGACCGCGTATGCGGATGCGCGTGACGGCCATGTTCGCCGGGCCTTCACGGCCGTTGACTGAGGGCATGACACGACGAAGCAACGCACTCGCCGGAACCGTACTGGGCGCGGCCATGGTCGCGACGGGCCTGATCGCCGGGGCCTTCTACATCTTCGCCTGCGCCGTGATGCCGGCGCTGGCGCGCACCGACGACAGGGTGTTCGTCGAGGTCATGCGCGACATCAACGACGTGATCCAGAACCCGGTGTTCCTGCTGAGCTTCCTCGGGGCGCTGGCGCTGACGGGGGTGTCGGCGTGGCAGCTGCGCGGGGAGCCGTACCGGTGGTGGGTGTGGGGAGGGCTCGTGGCGTACGGGTTGGCGTTCCTGGTGACGGTCGCCTTCAACATTCCGCTGAACGACGGGCTTGAGGAAGCCGGTGATCCGGGTGCCCTGCGGGAGGAGTTCGAGGGGGCGTGGGTGGCGTGGAACGT
Organism: Streptomyces sp. NBC_01092; assembly: GCF_045039535.1. NCBI lineage: Bacteria > Bacillati > Actinomycetota > Actinomycetes > Kitasatosporales > Streptomycetaceae > Streptomyces > Streptomyces sp. NBC_01092. The sequence goes on from NZ_CP108659.1 coordinate 4,290,685, forward strand.
GGTGCGGGCGGTGTTGTCGACGGTGGCGTTGGGGTGTTTGGGGCGGGCGTTGGTGCTGTACGGCCGGGTCACGAGCGGTGCTGGTGGTCGCCGGCCGGCACCATCCAGCCCGTCCGGCGTTTGAGGACGAGGCCGTTCAGGCCGAAGCGGGGGTCCGGGGGCGGCAGCCCCCGGGGACGGCGACACCGACGCCGGGTGCCGCGTGTCAACGCCGGGCGCCCCACTACCCCCGCTCACGCGTCCGCGTACTTCGTATCGGCCGCCGGATCCAACGCCAGCCGATACCCCCGCTTCACCACGGTCTGGATCAGCTTCGGCGCCCCAAGAGCCGTCCGCAGCCGCGCCATCGCCGTCTCCACCGCGTGCTCGTCACGCCCGGCGCCCGGCAGCGCGCGCAGCAGCTCGGCGCGGGCCACCACCCAGCCCGGCCGGCGCGACAGGGCCCGCAGCAGGGACATCCCCGCAGGCGGCACGGGTCGCAGCGCGCCGTCCACCAGGACCGCGTGCCCCCGGATCTCCACCCGGTGACCGGCGATCGGCAACGAGCGGGCCCGGCCGGGAAGTTCCTGGCAGAGCAGCTGGACGAGCGGCCCGAGCCGGAAGCGATCGGGCTGGACCGTGTCGACGCCGAGCGCCTGGAGGGGCAGCGCGGTGACCGGCCCGACACAGGCGGGAACGACGTCGTGGGCGAAGGCGGCGAGCAGTTCGGGCAGCAGTCCCCGCTTCTCCGCCCGGGACAGCAGCGACGCGGCGGCGGGCGCGCTGGTGAAGGTGACGGTGTCGAGACCACGGGAGACCGCGGCGTCCAGCAGCCGGTCGACCGGGCCGATGTCCTCCGGCGGCAGCCACCGGTAGACCGGCACCCCGAGCACCTCCGCGCCCGCGGCTCTGAGCGCCTCCACGAACCCGGGCAACGGCTCACCGTGCAGCTGTATGGCGATGAGGCGTCCCTCGACGCCCTCCTCCAGCAGCCGGTCCAGCACCTCGGCCATGGACTCGCTCGACGGCGACCAGTCCTCCGTCAGCCCGGCGGCCCGTACCGCGCCCTTGACCTTGGGCCCGCGCGCGAGCAGTTCCACCTCGCGCAGCCGGGCCAGCAGGTCCTCGCCGAGCCCCCAGCCGTCGGCGGCCTCTATCCAGCCCCGGAAGCCGATCGCGGTCGTGGCGACCACGATGTCCGGGGTGCGCTGGATGATCTCCTTCGTCGCGGCGAGCAGCTCGCTGTCGTCGGCGAGCGGCACGATCCGCAGGGCAGGGGCGTGCAGGACTGCGGCGCCGCGCCGCTGGAGCAACGCTCCGAGCTCGTCGGCGCGGCGCGCGGCGGTCACGCCCACGGTGAACCCCGCGAGGGGCCCGTGGTCGGGTTGCTGCTGTTCGTACATAGGACTCGTCCCGCGCTCGAGTTGTCTTGCTTGCCTCAGGTGAGCCCACCGTCGGTGTTCCTGACCGCACCGATGGTGGTGACACCCTGCATGCCGATCGAGCCTGTCAACGGTGCGTGACAGGCTCGGTTCGGCTTGATGTCGGCGGTGTTACGTCACACCTCGGCGTAGCTGAGCTGCGGCTTTGCCTCCGTGGCCGCTGTGGCGTGGGTCTCCGAGGCGGCCGGGCGGCGAAGGTATACGGCCCAGGTGACCAAGAAGCAGAGGCCGTAGAAGGCGAGGAAGGCGACGAACGCGCCGGTGCCGGAGCCGACCGTCAGGAAGGACTGGCGGAAGGCGAGGTTGATGCCGAGTCCGCCGAGCGCGCCCACCGCGCCGATGAGGCCCATCGAGGCACCGGACAGGCGACGACCGTAGGACGCGGCCTCCTCACCAGTGAGCCCCTTGACGGCGGCCTTCGCCTGGAAGATGCCGGGGATCATCTTGTACGTCGAGCCGTTGCCGAGGCCGGTCAGGACGAACAGAGCGATGAACGCGGTGGTGAACAGTGGCAGCGACTTCTGCATCGAGGCCACGATGATGATCGAGGTCGCGGCGGCCATGGCTACGAAGTTCCACAGCGTGATCTTCGCGCCTCCGTACCGGTCGGCGAGCCAGCCGCCCACGGGGCGGATCAGGGAGCCGAGCAGCGGGCCGATGAAGGTGACGTAGGCGGACTGGAGCGGCGTACGGCCGAACTGGGTCTGAAGGACCAGTCCGAACGCGAAGCTGTAGCCGATGAACGAACCGAAGGTGCCGATGTAGAGGAAGGACATGATCCAGGTGTGGGCGTCCTTCACAGCCTCCTTGGCGGCGCCGGTGTCGTTCTTCACGGACGAGATGCTGTCCATCTTCAGCCACGCGAGGACTGCGGCGATCACGATGAACGGGATGTAGATCCCCAGGAGGACGCGCGGGCCGGCGCTGGCGCCGATCACCGCGAGACCGACGAGCTGCACCACGGGCACGCCGATGTTGCCACCGCCGGCGTTCAGACCGAGCGCCCAGCCCTTCTTGCGCAGGGGGAAGAAGGCGTTGATGTTGGTCATGGAGGAGGCGAAGTTACCGCCGCCGACGCCGGCCAGCATCGCGCACAGCAAGAACGTGTTGAACGAGGTCCCCGGCTCCATCACGACGAACGCGGCGATCGTCGGCAAGAGCAGCAGGCTCGCCGAGACGACCGTCCACATCCGGCCACCGAAGACGGCGACGGCGAAGGTGTAGGGCACCCGGACGATGGCGCCGACCAGCGTGGCCATCGAGACGATGAAGAACTTGTCGGCGGGGGTGAGCCCGTACTCCGGCCCCATGAAGAGCACCATCACCGACCACAGGGTCCAGATCGAGAACCCGATGTGCTCGGAGAGTACGGAGAAGAACAGGTTCCGGCGGGCGACCTTCTCCCCGGTCTCGTTCCAGAAGGTCTCGTCCTCGGGATCCCAGTGGTCGATCCAGCGGCCTCCCCTGCTCGCAGCGGGGGCTGTACTAGGGGCTGTCATGACGCCTCCACGATCTTCGGGGTTCGGTCGCGCTCTGAGCGGCTGATCCGAAGGTAGGGAGGGCGCGTTTCCTGCCTGTGGCGACGAGTGACCGGAAAGGAACTTTGCTCTCACCGGGTGAGGAAGGGGGATGAGAGGTTGGTAGACCGTGCCCCGATGTACGGGCCCTATATAGGAGCCCATACGAGCCCCTATATAGGGGAGAGCCAGGCGTCAGTGCTGCTGCGGGGGCTGCCAGTGGGGGTTCTGCTGGGGGTACGGCGGCTGCGGGGCGCCCTGCTGGGGGTAGGGCTGCGGGTTGGCGTACGGCTGCTGCGGGGGCTGCTGGGGGTACGGGCCGGGGGCAGGGGCGGGCTGGTTGCCGTACGGGGCTGCGGGCTGGGCCGGGTATGCGGGCTGGTGGTCGTAGGGACCGGCCGGGGGCTGGGCGCCGTAGGGGCCGGCCGGGGCGGGCTGATGGCCGTGCCCGTAGGAACCCGGAGCCTGCTGGTTGCCATAGGCGGCCGGGGCCGGCTGTTGCCCGACGTGGCCGGGGGCCGGCTGATGGCCATAGGAGCCCGGGGTGGCCTGATGGCCGTAAGGGCCCGGCGCGGGCTGGTGGCCGTAGGGACCGGTGGCGCCCCCGAACGGATTCCCATGCCCCGGCAGCTGCCCACCCGGCGGCAGATACCGCACCCGCCCGCTCTCGTCGGTGACCGGCATGAAGCCGGCGGCCTGGAGCCGGGCCGCGAATTTCGCGTTCCGCTTCCGCGTCACGACGAGCCCGATCCCGAGCAGGGCGATGAGCCCGGCCCACCCGAGACCGGCGAAGAGGATGGCATCGCCGTCCCCGCCGGTCTGCGCGACAGCGACCACGAACCCGAGGGTGATGCCGCCCGCCGCCCAGTACATCTTCTTCTCGGCGTGCTTGCCAGTGAGGTCGAAGTTAATGCGGGCCTTGAGGAGTTCGTGCGCATCGGGCACGAGGGGCGGCACCGAGACCCCGTCACTGGCGTTCGGGTACTGCGCCCAGTTCTGCGCGGCGCGGGCACGGGCCTGGGGGCTGGGGTCGGGCGCGATCAGCATCACGAGCGCGTTGTTCCGCCCGCCGCTCTGCCGCACGTCAACGTACTCGTACCCGAACTGCTGGGCGATGAAGGCGAGCTTGGCGAGCTTCTTCACGGAAGCCATGGGACTGGTGAGCTCGACGGGCTCCCCGGTCGCGATCAACCGCAGCATCTTCTGCACTTGCCGCTTGCTCATCAACACCAGCTCCCCACCGGCCCCCAGCCCCTGGGGCCACCCCGTTCACGTCCGCAACCCGGCCAGTGTTCCACGGGCCTCTGACATCGGGGAAACCTAGGCCACGGGGTTCCGGGAAAGATCGACCCGAACAACCGCACCCGTACCGTCACCACGCTCCTCCGCCGCGCCAGCCTCCACCGCTTGCGCTTCCACGACTTCCGCCACCTTGCTCCTGGAGCAGGGCGTCGAACTCGTCGTGATCAAGGAACTGTTGGGCCATGCCCACATTGGCGTCACCGCCACCGTCTACGCCCACGTCCGACTCCGCCTCCAGCGCGACGCCATCGACCTCCTCAGTAGCGCCCTCCGCACCCCCGCCGAGACAGCAAGTCAGCCCGACGACGGCGACGACTCGCCGCTCTGCGCAGCCCCCGTCCGCTGACGTTGCCGTCAACCGTTGCCGTCAAGATGCTCAAGAGGTCCCACCGGAAGGGTTCCGGTGGGACCTCTGGCGCCTTATTCACCTATGACGGGCCGCGTCTGCGATAGGAATTTAAGAATCCCCTTGAGAGGTGCAGTAAGATCCCTGCGATCAATCCCAGCCGCCTCCAGGTGCACGAGGATCTTCGAGCTTTCCTCGCACCCGGGAAAGGCATTCAAAAACTCAGCCACGCACGAGTCGAGGACATGGAATACGTGCCTCTCGATCTCGGAATCCCTACCACTACTCGCCAAGGTTTGCGGAGGAGCGGGAGGGGTTGCCATGATTATGCTTGGTGCACCATCCCCTCGCGTGTTCACCAGGGCCTGCGCAACCCCAATGCGCGGGGTTCCGCCATAGCGTTCATGAGCAAGCGGGAAGCTCAAGATCGCAGCGTCACAGTCCACTCCGGCCTCAGGAACTGATCCTACCCGGAACTCAACTCCCGACAGGCCGTGCAAGGCTTCCCTGCATGCCTCCACGATTCGTACAGTGGATGCCGCAACTACGTACCTCATCCGCAGCTCAAGCCGGTCATAATTGAAGGCCGGTGGTGCGAATCATGGTATACGGACCTTCTTTGGGATAGGCCGCATACGCCCTGCGAGAATATTCAGCAGCCCCTTTTTCCGTGAAGGAGAAACTTGACGCCCTGCGGGCTATTCCAAGTCTGATTTGCCGATATGTCTGCGAGTTCAGTAGCGGTGACGCCGCGCCAGAGATATATCCGACCCGGGGCCCGGATCGCCGCCAGCATTGTGAACCAGGACCGGCGTGTCACCGGCGAGTACATAGCACGTATGGATATCGCCGATTGCGAGGTCGAACGTGCACTGCCGCTCGACGAACTCGCGGGTTTCCAGCACAGACACCGCGGATCCGTCGGCCGTGCGTCGCGCCGTATTATTTGCCTTCCCCCTCGGAGGGCTCTTTGCGCTTCAATGTAACAGGATCAACCCCAAGGCGCCTGCTGACGATAACGCGATTGATAGCGCGAAGCCTACTCCCAATCCCCTTATCGCGACCAATCGCAGCGACAACTTCACCTAGCCTGCCGTAAACGAAATCCAACTGCTCCTCAAGTGTATCCGGGCGCAGAAATTGATCGGGGTTAATACTATCGAGATAGTGCCGCCAGACATACGGCCCCATCGATGGGGTTCCCCCCGGAGGGGTCAACGAAATAAACCATTCCCCTCGCTCACGCAAAGCATGAACTTCACAATCTGCCCGTTTGAATTGGACGAGAATATTGCCGAACCCCTCGTCCTCTCGCTCGCCGGATCGCACAAAGTCCTTACTCTCGAGCCAATCCGATAGAGCCCCGAGCCAGTCTTCGTTCATCTAGTAAATCACCCTCACGGAATCAACGTATCACCGGCATCGTTGAATTTGTATCCACGCCCAAGCAAGTAGTTCACCTCCCACTCGTAGGCAGACCCTGGTCTAATCTCATCAAAAGGGGTTTCCAACTTAAATGCATCGCCATTTCGAATTCCTCGATCCAGAAATTTCCTATTGGCCTCCATTTCCTGAGCGTCAGTAATTCGCCCCCTGGGACCTGAAGGAATCTCGAAGTATTGCCCTCCCTCTTTTTCGGCAACCTTCTTGTAATCTGGGTGATGACCAATTACTCGCGTGCAGTTATTTGCATTGTGTTCCAGTACCGGGGTCTCCCCCGCCAGCACATAGTACGTGTGCTACGCGACCCCTCTCTACCTGCTTCTTCGCAGGTCAGCGCGTGATTTGCGTTCCGCTGGTGTCCGTGGTTGTGCGGGGGAATCCGTGGGTGTTGCCGTCACTACTGCCGTCAGGAGTCGGGCGGCAGGCACTGGTGCCATTTCTCGCCCCGCCGGTCACCGCGGAGTTTGTCGGGCCACCGTGTACGCGGTTGGGCCGGTGAGTCCTCCAGTTGCGCCGTCGCTGATGTCCAGGACATCGAAGCCGGCACCCTCCGCGTAGCGTTCCAGCTCTCGGGGGAACAGGACGCGCCTGCGGATCTCGTCTCGCGCCTCGTCGCCTGAGGGGAGCGCCCAGTGCCGATGCATGGTGTTGATCTGGGTACGCAGGTCCCACGTGTGGCGGATGGTGACGGTGGCGGGGCCTCTCGGGGTGTCCACCGTGGCAGTGGTCGGCTCGGTCCGGGTGATCGGGGCGACGGGGGAACACAGCACGAGCAGCGCTCTTGGCCGGGCGTGGGCGGCGAAGGTGGCGAAGACCTGGCTGATCGCCTTGTTGTCGTGCACGTAGGCGAGGCTGTTGCCCATGCAGGTCACCACGTCCATGCGGATGCCGAGTCGTGCGGTGCGCATGTCGCCGGTGCGGATGTCCAGCCCGGGCCGGGCCTGGTGGGCGTAGTCGACCATGCCGGGCTGGAGGTCCACGCCGATGCACTCGAAGCGCTCGGCGAGGATCTCCAGGTCGCGGCCGGTACCGCATCCGAAGTCGACCAGGGTCCGGGCGTCCGGCCTGTGCAACTCGATCAGGGTCTGGCACATCTGCGCGCTCGTGCTGTCGGACTGGACCACGTCGTAGAGTGCCGGATCGCGGTACAGGAGGTTGGTGGCTTTCACGTGCTCGGCTTCCGTGTTGGGGCTGGTCACATGAGGCTTCGCAGTCCGACCTCCAGGGCGAGCACATCGCACAGCAGATGGGGGACGACCGGCGTGGAGTCGGCGTTCCTCCGCGCCTTGGCGAGAGCCTGGCCGTCAACGTAGCCGAGGTCCACCAGGATGGACTCCTTCAGCATGTCGTCCAGGACCGGCAAGCCGTAGGAACGTAAACCCTTCTCCAGGACGGCCAGGAAGTTCTCCGGTTCGGTCGGCGCGGCCACCCGCTCGGGCAGCCCGGCCCGCCGGATCCGCTCGCGGAACAACGCCTTGCCGCGCTTGTGCTCGTGCGGTAGCTGCTCCATGAACCGCACGATCCGCGGGTGCGCGAGCGGACTCACCGGCCAGATTCGGGCCCGGAGGAATCCGGGGTTGTGCATCCCGAACGCCATCAGGGCCGGTACGGGCAGCACCGGGATGGGGGCCAGGTGCTCGTTGACTTCGGCGAGCGCTCGGATTGCTTTGTCGCCGAGCCACGGAACAGGTTCCGGCGTCGGCAGTTCGGCCTGTGTCCTGGAGTGGTGGGCGTTGATCTCGTCCCCGCCGTTGCCCGTGAACATGACCTCGCACCGCCGGGCGGCTGCCCGCTCGCGCACGACATCGAACGCCTCCTGGTAGAAGGCTCCCGCCGGATCGTGCGGCTTGCACAGAGCGCGCACGCCTCCGGGGCAGAAGGGTGGGTGCCGCATGGCGGGGGTGGCCGTGTCCCGGAAGCCGCAGTGCTCCACAAAGGCCCGGCGCCGCTCGCCCTGTTGCCTGCCGGTGCTTCCTCCCACCAGCAGGCCGAAGCTGTGCACCTCGGGGAAGCGGGCTGCTTTCACGGCCAGGGCGACGTTCCCGGAGTCCGCGCCGCCGGACAGTTCGACGCCCACGCATCCGGATGCCGTCGGCGCCTGACGGATCACGTCGGTCAGCAACTCGTCCAGAGCGGCGAGTGGATCGACTCCGAGCCGCAGCGTACGTGGCTCAAGTACGTGTTCGGCGGGTTCGGGGTAGTGAATGCTGAATCCGTGAGGGGTGAGGGTGGCCGCTGCCCGTTCAGTGAGGCGGTAGACGCCTTCGAAGAGCGTCTCGGACGTGTAGCGGTGCTGCCGCGTCAGCGTTCGGGCGACGACGCGCGGCACCAGGCGGTCGGCCTGTATATACGGTCGCAGCAGTGTCAGGTCCCACGAGGCGTGCAGCTCGCCGGCCCTCTCGGTCAGATAGAGCGGGGCTGTGCCAAAGACACCCGCTGCCAGGCGGGCTTGTCCGGGCTCCATGGTCAGTGAGACGAAGTCGGCCTCGTCCCGCTTGCACTCCTTCACGCGGACCCGTACGCGCGGCGCTTGGGCGTCGTTGACCTCCATGACCAGAGTGGACACGTTCGCGGGCTCGATCCAGCTCTCGCCGTTGATCCAACGGCCGCCCTGTGATCTCCACTTGGGCTCCTGGAGATCGGCCAGGCGCAGACGCATCGACAGCATGTAGTCCCCTTCCGATGTCGTGCGGCGGGGCGGGGCCGCGAACGGCCCCGCCCCGCCTGGCGTCAGCCCTGGCTCACTTGCTGCAGTGGTCGCCGTTGTTGTCGCCGCCGCCCGGCATCTTGTCGAGCAGCGCGGCCTCGACGGCCGGGACGCCGGTGATCAGGTCGCCGGTGAACAGCTCGTCCACGTTCATCGTTTTCTCCCTTACGGTTTTCAGTGGACTCCGCGGCGGATGCTGCGGAGTTGGACCCGTCCGGCTGCCGGACCCTTGCGAAGAAGGCAGCCGGGCGGGGTGCCCACCGCTTCCGGCGGCGGGCCCTCCCTCGTCACAGGTGGGGAGCCTGGATGCGTGACGGGGAGGAGTCAGGTGGGTGGGGATGCGGCGGCCACGCCCAGGACGAAGCCGACCGATACAGAGATGGTGGTGATCACGAGCGGTCCGGCGTAGCTGCCGACGACTACAGCCAACCGATTCACAGCCGCTCTCCACGGCTGCGCTCGTTGACCTCGCGTACTGCGGCGCTCAGCCTCGCCGCCCCGTCCTCCGGCGTGGCACTGCGGTGCTGCGGGCAGCGACACGGCGAGAATCGATTCGAACCCGGCGGCATGTCTGCGCCCTCGTAGGTGTCGATCCTTAGCACCCCGTCCACGCCTCGCTCCTCGGTCATCCGGGAGAGACGGGCCCGTGCTTCGCTTCTCATCCATTGAGTCCCTCAGACGACGGCTGCGGCGAGGTCTCGCCGTTCCCTGCTGTCTCTACGCAACCGCACGACCACGCTCAGCGGTACCGTTGCCGCAGCACCAGGGCTTGAAAGCCTTGAAAGTTCGCAAGGTCACGGGGAGTTGAGGGCATGGCCAAGCGTGAACCGAACGTGACCCTCGGGCGCCTGCTCACCGAAAGCCGTTGGACTCAACGCCAGTTCGCCCGGGCGGTGAACCGCGTCGGCACTGAGACCGGAGTCCCTCTGCGTTACGACGAGTCGGCGGTGAGCCACTGGCTTGGAGGCACAGTCCCCCGCGGTGCGGTGCGCGCATGCATCCTCGAAGCCCTCTCCCGCCGCCTCGGCCGCCCCGTCACCCATGCCGAAGCCGGACTGCCCGTTCCACGCGATTACTCCTGCGCGGCTGCGGATACCGTGGAAGGGGTGATCGACCTGGGGAGGCTGGATATGGACCCGTCCCGCCGCAGTGTCCTGGGTGTCGGCCTGTTCTCCGTGGCTGTCACCATTCCCGGCTGGCCTGATGTGGTCGGGCGGGCCGATGCCATTCGGTCCGGCCGCACGACCCGCATCGGCATGAACGAAGTGGACATGGTCATCGCCATGACCGAGCGTGTCTCAGAACTGGACGACGAGTTCGGCGGCCGTCACGCACGACCCATGGCGGCCTCGTTCATGGTCAACACTGTGGCCTCTTACCTGCGCGCCGACGCATCCGAGGACGTACGCAAAGCAATGATGTCCGCCGCCTCGGACCTGCTCTACCTGACCGGCTACATGGCCGTGGACGAAGGGCTGCACGGTCTCGCACAGCGCTACTACGTAAAGGCCATGGAGCTGGCGGGCGCAGCCGAGGACCATCTGACGTACTGCACCACTCTGCGGGGCATGAGCGTCCAGGCAGTTGACCTCCGCCACGGAGCGAAGGCCATGGAGCTGGCCGACGCCGCTGCCGCCGCCTCCCCGAAAGCCGGCCCTCGGATGCTGGCCTTCCTCGTCGGCCAGCAGGCGCACGCCGCTGCGCAGACCGGCGACCGTACAGGCGCGCTGCGGTACATCCGGGAGGCCGAGGCGGCCATGGACCGTGCCGAGTCACGCGGAAAGGCGTTCGGCTCGTACGACCCCTCTTCGCTCAACTACCATGTCAGTCAGGTGCGTTACGAACTCGGCGACAAGGCCGGAGCTGTCGAAGCCATGCAACAGGCGGACCGGCTCCGCCCCAGCGTGTACCAGCGCACACGCGTACACCGTCGTGGCCTGTTGGCAGAGCGACAGTTGGAACTCGGCCACCTGGAAGCGGCCTGCGCCACCTGGCACCAGGCCCTCGACGACTACCCCAAGGTGCAGTCCGGCCGCGCCGACGACCGCGTGAAGGCGATGTTCGGCCTCTTGCGCCCTCATCTGAAGAACGCGACGGCGCTCGACCTGTACGACCGAGCACGGACGCTCGCACCACCGTCGCTGGTCACCTGATCCCTGTCGCACCTTCAAGCTCAGCCACAGAAAGTCAGCCACGACGGCGGGTGCGCCGAGAGATCACCCGCCACGTGTGCTTCTAGCACCCCCGCGCCGGCCTCAACCACGCCCCTTCGTTCCGTTACGGCATCCGCCCTGGTCCGGCATGGCCGTTTGGCAGCGGGCTGGGGCTGCTCGATCTGTGGCCTCGCCTGTGAACGCACGCCGACGACGATCGCGGCTTTCGGCTGCCGCGGCCTGACGTGGTGCTGTGCGGCGTTCGGCGGAGTCGGCCTGGCGGCGCCGCTGCGGGCCAATGCGGTTGCTTCCGGGATCAGGTTCGGCTCGCTTGCCTGCCCTGCGCGCCGAGTGGCCGGGTGGCGTCGCCAGTGGGGCGGCAGACAGGAGCGGGCGGCGATCACCGGCCGGCACGCGGCGACCCCGCGCAAGCGGGACGCCCCTCTTGGAACTCGGAGCGGGCACCGCCGCGATCCGCCGCACACTCCAGCGCACCAGCGCAGGTGGCCTCACCACACTGCCCACCAAGACCCGAGCCTCCGAACGCCGAATCGCCCTCCCCGCCTGCTGCATCCAGTCGCTGAACCGCCACCACGAACAGCAGCAGCGTGAGCGCGAGGCAGCAGGCACCGCGTGGCAGCCCAAGGGGCACGTCATCACCACTGCGCAGGGCGGATCGATCGACCCGACCAACCTCAGCCGTACCTTCATCACGCTCCTCCGCAAGGCCGGCCTCCGCCGCATCCGCTTCCACGACCTCAGGCACTCGACCGCCACCCTGCTCCTGGAACAAGGCGTCGAACTCGTCGTGATCAAAGAACTCCTCGGCCACGCCCACATCGGCGTCACCGCCACCGTCTACGCCCACATCCGACTCCGACTCCGACTCCGCCTCCAACGCCAGGCCATCGACGCCCTGAGCACCGCCCTCGACGGCCGGGCGAGCAGCCATGCGGCCCGGGGCGAAGGCGACGAACCACGAGCCTGAGCCGCCCTCGTCCGTTGACGTTGCCGTCAACTACTGCCGTCAGACACCTTTGTGGCCCCGCTGGGAGCTTCCCGGCGGGGCCACAAATTTGTTCTTGCATGCACCAGGAGAGGAGGTGCGAAGGTCAAGCTTTCCGGCTACCGCCGAATGTCATTCCCCACTCCACACTGCAATCTCCCCTCCAGGCATGCAGGCCACTCGCCTTCCCTTCGGCCCGACAAGCCCCCAGGCCTCATAATCGTCATCCGGTCGAACAGTCAGTTTCGTGCCGCTCTCGAATTCGATCACGAGATCCCCGACTCTTCCCACCTCAGCCTCAGTAATCACGTCACGGGCCAGTCGGACGAGATGGGGAGCAGCAACGTCCGGGGATTCTGGATCGAAAGACACATGGCCCCCGGCCGAGACTTGAAGAACCGCCTCGGTCTCGACGCGCAGTTCGCAATCCCCACTGGTCAGGACTGTGAGAGCCGCGTCAAAGCAGACACGGGTAACTGCTTGACCCCGAAGGTTCAGGTTCATTCCTACCACCCCACCGGAAGCGGATAAGTGCCGTCAGGATTCATCGGGATATGCGTATCCGCTTTCGAGCCGGGCTTTCCGTCGAGTCCGATCGGCTGGCCATGCTTGTTGGTGAAACGCACATAGCCATCCGGGTACCTTCCGGTCGGATTCATCACGCGAAGCATGTCAGCATTTCCGGTAGACCCAGGCTTCTGCCACACACTTCCCTTTCCGTTATCAGCTGCCCGTGCCACCCAGTCGTCACCCACTCCAGTGGGACGCTGAGGGCCGATGGCCGGAGTGCATGGTGTCGAATTGTGAACGAGAACCGGCGTCCCGCCCGCCAGCACATAGTACGTATGCAGGTCGTCAACCGTGAGGTTGTACGTGACGGCGTGCTTGCTGAAGGAACGGTTGGCGGTGACGACGACGGTGTCGCTCTCGTCGGTGAGCAGGGTCATTCCCGGCTCGAGGTCTCCCGCTTCGACCCACTCCTCCTCGGACGGGGACCAGAACGGATGCTCGTACGTGGCCGTCAGCTTCTCGACGCCGTCCGCTGTTGCGATGGACAGCTCGTTGAAGTGTTTGTCGTCCTCGGTGACGATGAGGCGGGTGACTCTCCTGGGCCCCGACTCTCCGGTTTCCGGGTCAGTGGCCAGGACCTTGTCGCCGGCTTCGACGTCCTCGATGTCCTTGGTGGTGCCGTCGGCCATGAGGACATCCGTGCCGGCCAGGAAGCACTTGCCACAGCCCCACTTCAGCTTCCCGACCCCGCGTGCACCAACATAAGTCATGATCGACTGGAAGCCCACGTTTCCGCAGATCGGGCAGGTGTCAACGGTGTCGATCTCGTCGACGTGCTTCCAGCCGTCGTAGAAATTACGGAGGGCGCTGCACTCATCGATCGCGCTGGTGCCGGCGGTGCATCGCTCTCGGAAATACAGCTCCACCAGCAGCTCATAGCTGAGATCACTGAAGTAGACGTTGTTCCGCTGGAGCTGGCCAATGCTCGGAAGCTTCTTCTGGAACTCCTGGTAGATCTTCGCCGGAGGCAGAGTCGGCTTGCCGTTTCCGAGGTCGACGACAACGGCCTGTCCCCCACCGCCACTGGTGCCGCCACCGCCGCCGCTGCTGCCGGGGCGAGAGCAGCTTCCGTTGTGGCAGCTACCCGCGCTGGGGTTTCCCGGGTCGATGGGGCCGTTGGTGATGATGTCGCCGGATCCGTCTCCCTTCGGGACACCGACGCCGCACTGGTCGGCGCGGCACAGGCCGGTGGGGTCGGAATGGGAAACCGGGCTGTTACCGGCGTACGCGTAGCCGTTCATCTGGAGCGGCTGTGTGAAGTCGATGACCGGGTCTGCGGACAGGAAGCGGCCGGAGTTCTGGTCGTACTCGCGGGCTCCGATGTGGGTCAGGCCGGTGGCCGCATCGTCGATGCCCACGCCCAGGTAGCCACGCTTGTTGGGCCAGTTCGTCGGCTTGGGGCCCCGGGCATCGCCGTACGGCTTGGACTCGCGGCGGGTGACGGGCTGGCCGCTCGACACCTCCACAGATGTGTTTGCCGTGCCGAGGTGGTCCGCGAGCAGGACGTTCAGCTTGTGGCCCGTCGTCGCACCGTTGGTCGTGGTGCGGGTCACCGTAGGTGCACCGGGTTGGGCGTAGGCGCGCGAAGCCTTGGTGATCGCGCCCGTGGAGTTCGTCGTCACCTCGGTGCCGCCCAGGTAGAGCGTCGAGCCCGACGGTGAGTTCTCCAGGAGGCGGTTGCCGGCCGCGTCGTAGACGTACGTCGTCTTCTTGCCGTCGTCCGTGATCGTGTCGAGCCTGTTCTCGGACGTCCAGGTGAGCTGCTGTGTAGTGGCAGGCAGGGAACGACTCTCGGTGTTGCCCACAACGTCGTACGTGTAACTGCTGCCCTTGCCCGACGGGTTGGAACTGATCGACTTCATCGTGTGCGGCTGCGCGGTGGTGCCGTAGCCGTATGTGTAGGTGACGTTCTTGGTCGTGTCCGCCGAGTCCTTTTCCGTCAGCGTGGCCCGATTGCCGAGCCAGTCGAAAGTGAAGGACTGGTGGTATGCCGTCGTGCCCGTGGCCACGGTCGCCGCGTCGGGAGCCGCGGCCGCCAGGGTCGACGACAAGGAAGCGTCCGGGCTCGACTTGTCGCTGGCCGTGTCCGCGGCGTGGGCGACGGGGCCGGAAGAATTCCGGTAGTCGGTGCGATAGCCCCACGTCGTGCCGTTCGACGCCTTGCATCCGGTGGCGTTGCCGGCCGGGGTGATGTCCGACGTCCAGGCGTTCACCAGCTCGCCCATGACGTCGTAGGTGAAGCACTGGGTGTCCCAGGTGGCGTCCGACAGCTCGCGGGCGTTCGACGTGATGGTGCCCGACGCGTCGTAGGAGTAGTGGCTGTCCGTGATGCGGTGCGGTCCGGAGGTCTCGCGGTCCGTGACCGTGCGCTGGAGGGTGCCGGTGTGCGGGTCGACGAAGTTGGTGGTCCAGACCCGGTAGGGCTGGGAGCTGGAGACCGTCCGCAGGACCTCGCCGAACGGCGAGTAGGTGGCGTCGGACGTGTACCAGGCGAGGCCCGAGGTCGACTCGGCCAGGCCGTCGCTGTCGTAGCGGGTGACTACCTTCTCCTTGGCCAGTCCGCCCACGGCAGGCAGGGTGACCGACTGCGGCTTACCTGTCTGGGTGTAGGTGTACGCGGACGCGTACGTGCCGGCCAGGCCCGTTGTCAGTGTGTTCGACGGGATCACCGTCTCGCTGCCCGTGGGCCGGTAATCGGTGTCGTAACCGGTGACCCGGTTGATGTAGTCGCCGCCCGACGAGTGCCGGGTCGAGGCGACCGGCTGGCCCAGCGCGCCCGGCAGGCTGTCGTACGTGAACGACTTGAGCGGAGAGGCGGTTGCCGAGCCCTCACGGACGAACCTGACCCGGCCGAGTTCGTCGTAATCCGTGTACGTCGTCCGCGACTTGGCGTCCGTCGTCTTGACCGGGCGGTCGGCGTCGTCGTACCAGACGTCCGTCCTGCCGGTGTCGGGGTCGGTGGTCGACGTCACGCGGCCCCGGGCGTCGTAGGTGTAGGTCCAGGCGTTCCCTGCCGGGTCGGTGACCTTGGTGCGATAGCCGCGGGCGTCGTACTCGTACGTCGTCTTGCGGCCACTGTTCTCGGAAGTGGCGGGGTTCCAGTTGCTACCGGCTGCGTTGTCCTTGTAGTGGCGGATCGCGGTGACCCGGCCGAGGGCGTCGCTGTACGTGCGTGTCTGAGGGGCGGTCGAACCCGACGGGTCCGTGAAGGCGCTCGTGTCGTCGTAAAAGGTGTACGAAACGTAGTCGGCCCTGTAGGTGTCGCCGTGATACGTGAGCTGAATCGACGGCCGTTCCAGACCGTCGTAGAGGTGTACGACCCGGCTCGGAATCAGCGCCTTCGATCTCGGTGCGAACAACTCGGACGTCGGCTCGCCCTTCGCGAGATAGCCGCTCGTCTGCTCAGCGACCAGGCCATGGTCGTCGTACTTCGTGTCGGTGATGATCCGACCGGGACCATGTGCCTCGGACTGGGTCTGGACCGGGCGCATCAGGCCGTCGTAGATCGTCACCTGACGGCTGTAAGTGCCGTCGTCCTTCAGCGTCTTCATGGTGACGGCAGCGGGCCTGGTCTCGGCCGACGTAGCCACCGCCGCCTGGTACGCGATCTCCACGTCCGGGGACTTGCCGCCCGAGGAACGCGACGGCGACCAGCCCTTCACCAGGCGGCCGAGTGCGTCGTACTCGCTGCGAGTGACCCGGCCGTTGGCGTCGGTGATCGTCAGTGGCAGACTGCGCCCCGGGTCGAAGGTCGTGGTGACGGCATGCCCCTTGGCATTGATCGTCTTCACCGAGGTGACCGGCCCGCCCGTGTCCGCAGGCGTGTACTGAGTCTCTGTGGTGCCGGCGTCCGGCTTGGTGACGGTGCGGATGCGGCCCAGCGGGTCGTACGTGGTTCTGGTGACGACCGAGTACGAGGTTCCGGCGCCGTTGACGCCGGCAGCGGAGGTGACCCGCCCCTTCGCCGGTGTCTCGCCGTACCCCAGGTCGTCGTAACTGTTCCGCACTGCAGTGATGAGCTTGGTCGCCGGATCCGCCGTGTCGTGGGCCGCGCAGGACGTGCCCGTAGTGCGCTGCTCCTTCAGCAGACCGATCAGCCAGGCGGATGTGTTGTGCACATACGACGTCTTGGTGCAGGTCTGGTCGGAGAGGGTCTCACCGGCGCTGCCGTTCGGTTTGACCACGGCGGTCTCGACCTGGGTCGGCAGGCCGTAGGTGTCGTCGACGGTCGTCAGGGTCCGGACGGCCCGCCAGCTTTTGTCGACCTGCTGGATCTGCTCCGTACGCTGGATCCCGCTGCGGTGCGCAAGCAGCGGTTCCATGTCCGTGCCGTTCTCGGTCTCACGTGGGCGGGACGCGGTCTGCTTCGACCAGGGGTAGTTGAGCGTGCGGCTGTGGATCCGCTTGTCGGCGTCCCGATACGTGATCGTCTCCGCGGTCATTCCCGCGTACTGCGGAGCGTCGTCGGCAAGCAGCGTGTGCGTGTCTGTGGAGTCCTTGACCGGGCCGCCCACTCCCAGGAAGTACCGGGTCTCGGAGTACGACTGGGCCTGCGGGATGTTCGGCTGGTTGCTGGTTCTGCTGCCCTTGGTGACGGCCACCTGGCCGTAGCCGCGCCAGACGCTGTGTGTACGCAGGGACGGGCGGGTGAACTCGTCGTCGCTCTTGGCCCAGGCGGGGTCCGTGTACCGGTAGGTGGTATGGATGGACTTGCCTTGGGGGGTGACCTTGTCGGTCTCGGTCACGGAGTCGACGACGTACTTGTTGAACCAGGACTTCGCGGGTGTCTTCTCATCGCCGTCGGGCGACCAGCGGACCGGGTAACAGGGGCCGTTCGACTCGCCCTTGTCCTCGGACGGCTCGGTGGCACAGCCGCCCTTGTACTCGACCTCGATGTCACCGCCGTACTCCGTGGCGACCGTGCCGATGCGCGGGCGTGTGAACGCGGGGCGTTGGTCGTTCGGGCCGCTGTGCACAAGGTTGGGCAGTTGGCGATCCTTCAAGCGATCGTGCAGGGGCGAGGTGGAACCGACGGAGTACTCGGCGAAGCTGACGCCGTCCTCGTGCTGGAGGGTGCCTGTGGTGTCGCCAGGGGCGAAGCCGCGACGAGTGATCGAGTTCAGCCAGAGGCCGGGAGAGGTGTCGTACCAGTTTTCGGGGAAGGACTGGTGAAGCTGGTACGTGTCGACCTTGCCGGGACTGGCCTGACCTGCGCGGGCGGCCTTCGTCGTCACCGAGTCCAGGCGCATCTGCGTCCAGAAGGACGGGAACGCCGGGCACATCTTCGACGTCGATTTGCAGTTGAGGTTGCCGGGCGTGTCCCACCAGGGCCGGTACGCGCCCGGGTCATCGGTCTTTGCGAAGTTGGTGGCAGTGCAGGCCGTCTCCGACTTCAGACAGCGCTGCTTGACGCCGAACTCGACCGTGGCGGACGGCTTGGTCAAGTCCGAGCGCATGCCGTACTCGATCAACGTCGGGTACGCATAGCGGTCGTACTGTTCGGGAGTCGTGAGCTTCTTCTTGACGGCGTAGTAGTTCGTCTCCTGCTTCCAGTTGACGACCATCGTGTTGCCGTGCACGTCGACGACCTTGTCAAGGCCCCAGCGCCAAGCCTGCTTCTTGCCGGTACCGCAGCGGGAGGCGGCGAAGGTGGTGGCGTGGCAGGGTTCTTCGGGATGGTTGCCGAAGACGGGCACCGTGGAGACGGAGTCGGTGTCGGCGTGGCCTCCGCCGACCTGGTTGAGGCCGAAGTAGTACTTCGTCCCGTCCCGGTGCGTGACGATCCAGTACTCGCCGTTGTTGTCTCCGTTGGTGCCGCCGGTCCGGCGCTCCACGCGGGTTCCGTCGTCGCTCTGGGGGCGGTAGATCTCCGTGTCGGTCTCGGGGTTGCTGCCCGCCGGTGCGTCTCGCACCAGTTCTACGCTCCGGCCGCCCAGCGACATCACGGCGTTGTACGACACCCAGCACAGATCGGACGTCTTGTCCTTCCCGGCCGTGTTGTTGGGTGTGCCGGACTTCATCGCCTTGCGGTCGTCCTGGCAGGTGCGATGGCTCCGCTCGATATGGCCGGGGTCGTAGTCCCAGCCCTCTCCGATCCAGGAAGCCTGGGGGGAGGACACGGCGACACGTCCATCCACCGTCTGGGAGTTGTAGTTCAAGGAGACGGTGGGGGCCGGGCCTGCCGGAGCCGCAGGCACCATCAGCGGGTACGACCAAGTGAACGCGCCGGAGGAACCGCCCGCCTCCCACTTGCCGTTGGAGCCCAGAGGCGTGGCCTTGAAGCTGCCTCCCGCGCCACCGCCGGAGTCGAGCGCACCGAGAACCGCGGCATCTCCGGTCGCGCCAACCGGCGTGGCCGAAGTGAGGTAGGCGGCCTGGGCGATGGAGGTGCCGGCAGCGTCGGTTGTTGCCGCCGAGGCCGGGGTCACGGTGCCGTCGGCTGCCGGGTCGACCGTCGCTGTGATCGACTCGGCCTTGGCGTCGTTGACCGTCTCCAGCTCTTCGTACTCCTGACACGCCTCCACGTCGGGCGACGTCAGATAGCACTCAGGGAACTGGACGAAGCGCAGGCGGGACGCCCAGTCGGCACCGTAGAGGTTCTTGAACCCGGTGTAGTCGAGTCTGACCGAGATCGGGACCGAACCGGAGTCAGGGGCCTGAACCTTGACGATGGCGCCGTCGACACCCTGGGAGACGGTCGCGGCGCGGTCAT
Source organism: Streptomyces sp. NBC_01092 (assembly GCF_045039535.1). Classification (NCBI taxonomy): domain Bacteria; kingdom Bacillati; phylum Actinomycetota; class Actinomycetes; order Kitasatosporales; family Streptomycetaceae; genus Streptomyces; species Streptomyces sp. NBC_01092. The sequence goes on from NZ_CP108659.1 coordinate 4,309,862, forward strand.
AGACCTGCACGGACCATGTGCCGGTGGGGGCCGGCTGCTCCGGTGCCTGGCCGAGACTGACGGGGAGATCCTCGGCAGGGGTCAGGGCGACCTGCCGGGCGGTCGTGCCCACGCGAGCCGACGCCTGGGTGGTGGCCGACGCCGGCGAATCGAAGTCGACCGGCGCGGAGTCCGCGGCCGGAGGGGTGGCCGTGCCGGCCGGAGCCGCTTGGCGGTCTTTCGGGATCTTGACCTTCAGAGTCTCCAAGTCCCGCTCGAAGGTGTCACCGACGACCGGTTCATCCTGGTCCAGCGCCACCAGGTCCAGGGTCTCGCGGCCCTTCTCCTCGACCGCCGGATCGGGAGGCAGCGCCAGCGACTGCGTGGGCAGCAGGCCCACCAACAGGGCGGCGCCGAGGGCGGGTACGACGGCCGTGCGCAGACGGCGGCGACGGACATGCGAAGAGCGACCGAACACGGCGAGGTCCCCCCGGACCACTGAGGCGGGACCAGGATCGGACCACGCGTGATGGCGTATCAGATAGCGCAGATTTTGTGACGATGCCATGAAGTTCCGCTAGATCAGCCGTGTAGATGTGATGACCGTCACGGTGTGTAGTGATCCATAGCGGTACGTGACACCCGGGTCTGGCATCTATCCGAGATAGCGAGAGGTATTACGCCTTCTCGATCATTCACGCTATTCGCCAATCTCATGGCAAATGGCGATCGAATCACATGCGCTAATGGCTAATTCGCCATGCTTTGCGCACAAGTCTGTGGTGGCGCAGTTGAGTTGATGCCCTTCGCGCACAACCACGGTTACGGCCACCGAGGTTGATCGACTCAAACCCGTCGCCGCTCGCAAAGCGTGACGACGGCCCGCTCATGGGTCATCATCGGCTCGCCCGGCCGCGCCCTGTTCCGCGCCGGTTCCAAGGGGGGAAGGGGAGCTCGCCCGATGACGCGCAAAACGCGCAACTGGCGTCGTATGCCCGGACGTCGGACCACCGCAGCCATAGTGACTGCGGCGCTCGCCGCTACCGGCATCACCTTGATCGGCTTCGGACTGGACGACCCTGGATCGCGCAGCGGGTCGGACCGAGCGGAGAAGGCGAAGTCGGTGACCGAGGCCGTCGCGAGCGCGCAGGCGGCGAAGACGGGCAAGTCCGTCGAGGTCACGGCGCTGCACACCGCGCGCTCCACCACGTGGGCACGGCCGGACGGCCTGATGGCCAAGAAGCTGTACTCGTCGCCGATCCGGGCCAAGGTGGGCGGTGAATGGAGGGACATCGACTACGACCTCCACCGAACGAAGGCTGGTTGGGAGCCCAGGGCCACGAACACGCGGATGGTGTTCTCGGCCGGATCCGGGCCACGTCATGGGAAAGAGCGCGCCTCGCGTTCCACCGTGCGCCGGGTCTCCCTGGTCCAAGGTCTGAAGCGCGCCGCTGACGACACCACAAGCCCTCTGGTCACACTGACCGTCGGCAGTCACGAAATCCAGCTCACCTGGCCGGGCACTGTCCCCGCCCCGATCATCGACGGTTCGCGGGCCCTGTATCCCGAGATCTTCCCGGGCGCCGACCTGGTGTTGACGGCCGACGACGACGGGTTCGCCCAGTTGCTGGTCCTTAAGAACCGCCAGGCCGCCGCCGATCCGCGGGCCCGGCAGATCTCGTACGGCATCACCTCTACCACCCTGAACTTCCGGCTGGACCCGGTCACGGGTGTCCTCACCGCGGAGGACGTCTTCGCCAACGAGGTGGCCATGTCACCGACCCCGCTGATGTGGGACAGCAGCGGCCAGCCGGCCGTCACCGACGGGTCGGTCGGCGCCACCGCCCAGCCGACCGCCTCGGAGACACCCGAACCGACCGAGTCGGCCGGCGAGGAGCCGACCGAGAGCCCGAGCCCCACCGAGGAGCTCATCGAGACCGACGAGCAGGCGGACACCAACCCCGAGACCCTGCCGGTTGCGACCGACGGGCCCGAGGCCTCGGTGTCCGAGTTCCCCCTGCCGTCGGCCCCTGCCGAGCCGACGCCGGCGCCCTCGCAGACCGGCTCGGCGGCTACGCTCAGTCTTCCCGGCCTCGACGGGCCCTCGCCCGACTCGCGCGGCGAACTGGTCGAGTCCGCCCTGACCGCGGCGAACTGGGCCCTCACCCCCGAGTCGGCGTTCCTCGACGACCCTGCCACCACGTACCCGGTCTTCATCGACCCGTCGGTCAAGAAGCACACGCAGAACTGGACCACCGCCTACAGCCGCCACCCCAATGCCACGTTCTACAACGGCAAGGGCTTCAACAAGGGCGGCACGCACGAGGCCCGCGTCGGCTTCGAGTCGGACACCTGGGGCACCTCGCGCTCGTACTTCAACATCGCCTTCGACAAAGACCTCAAAGGCACGAAGATCACAAGCGCGAAGCTGCGCATGCTGGAGACCTACTCGTGGTCGTGCAGCGCCCGTTCGATGAGCGTGCACCTCACCGGCCCGGTCAACGGGAAGACCAACTGGAAGAACGCCCCCAAGCTCCACGACGGCAACAAGTTCGCGACCAAGGCCTTCGCGCACGGCTACAAGTCCGGTTGCCGGGATGCGTACGAGACTTTCGACGTGCGCACGGCCGCGCAGAAGCGGGCCGACCAGGGCAAGGACACCATCACCTTCGGCCTGCGAGCCCGGGACGAGCACTCGCAGTACGCATGGAAGAAGTTCCAGGCCAACGGCGACAACGCCCCCGTCCTGGAACTCGTCTACAACCGCAGACCCACCATCGACTCCAAGTCGCTCGATCTCGGTCCGGACGCGAAGTGCACCACCACCGAGCCGTACGTCCGGATGGGCTCGGGCGACCTGACCTTCACCGCGCGGGCTTCCGACAAGGACAGCAATCTCGACTACATCGATTTCGACCTGTGGCCCACCGGCAAGTGGGAGGCGACGGGCGATCTGCTGGGCTCCACCGGCAAGCGCTCCGTCGGCGGTGACAAAGACACCGCTCTGCGGATGACACCGGGCTTCTCCACCAGCAAACTCAGCAACGGAACCCTCTACTCATGGCGGGTACGCGCCGTCGACGACGCCGGTGCCGGCTCGAGCTACGCGCCGGCCAAGACACCGTGCCGCTTCGTCCTCGACACCACCGTGCCCAAGCCGCCGAAGGTCAGCTCCACCGACTTCCCCAACGCCGACGGCAGCAACAACGGCTTCGGCAACGACGCCGAGGACGCCAACTGGTCCACCAAGAAGTTCGGCACACCCGGCTCCTTCACCTTCCGCGCCCTGAACACCGATGTCGTGCGCTATGAGTACGGCTTCAACTCAGCCAGCTACACCGGCAGCCTCCCGCGCACCAACGGCACGGCCACAAGCGTCAGCGCCCCGTTCGACAACGCCAAACCACCGAGCGCCGGCCCCAACGTGCTCTACGTCCGCGTCGTCGACGGCGCCGGCAACCCCTCAGAGGCGACCAAGTACTTCTTCTACGTCACGCCGCGCGACCAGGCCGACGCACCCGGCGACTTCACCGGCGACAAGTTGCCCGACATGATGGTGGTCACCCAGGCCGGCAATCTCGGCCTCTATCCCTCCCAGGCGACGGCGACCGACCTGAACAAGGGCTCCGGCGATCTGGTGAACCACTCGATGCCCGCTGCCTACCGCGACAACCCCGCGAAGGACCCCAACGGCGATGACCTACCGCCCTACGAGTCCGCCCCCAGCGGCCACTTCAAGGGCGCCCTGATCACTCACAACGGCGACATCTACGGCGGCGACGGCCTCCAGGACCTGGTCGTCCGGCTCGGGAGCAAACTGTGGGTGTACCCCGGCGACGGCTACGGCGCCGTCAACATCGACAAGCGCCGCGAGATCCTGCTGCCTGACGGCGCCCCCGACCCCGCCGCCCTGACCCAGTTCGTGTCGGCGGGCGATGTCACCGGAGAGGGGCGGACCGACTTCTTCGCCACCATCGGCGATGAGTTGTGGGTATTCACCGGCTACCACGGAGCGACCAACGACCAGGCCACCCGGCTGTCGACCTCAGGTTGGACCAGTCGCGACATCGTGACCGCGCAGGACATCAGCGGCGACGGCGTCACCGACCTCCTCTACCGCTCCGACACATCGGGCAAGCTCCAGCTCCGCAAGGGCATCGCCGCCTCCGGAGGCGGAGTCAGCCTCACCTCTCTTGGCAGCGCGGGGAGTTCGGCCGGAGGCGTGGACACCGAGTACGGCGCCGCCGGCTGGGCGGTCAGCAGCTTCCCACTGCTGATGGGCACCCCCGACACGAACGGCGACGCGGACACCACTCCCGACATCTGGGGTGTGAGGTCCGACGGATCGGTGCGCTTGTACGCGGGCGGCCCGAGCGCGGTCGTGCCGGGGTCCGGCACGGAAATCATCGCTCCGGCGAGCTACTGGAAGACACGCATCGCGATCGGGTAGCACGAGTCGCCGGCCGCCAGTGCACCGCACTGGCGGCCGGCCGTCCCCCTACCTGGCGTGTGTACGCCTCTTCCGGCTCCCGTTCGGCCACAGCCGCGGGCTTCGCTTCGCCGCGATGTCCTCGATCCAGCCGAGCGCCAGGATCGTGAGTCCGATCAGGGGCCAGACCAGGAAGAACATCCAGATCATGTACGTCGAGTCGAGTGCTGCCGTCGCTCGTTCGTCCTGCATGAAGGGGAGTTCGTACAGGCGGTCCAGGATGGGGACCGTGGCCATGATCAGGAGGTTGTGCCAGAGGTAGATCGTGACGGCGCGGTTGTTGGACAGCGTCACCAGCTTGTCCCACTTGGCGAGTCTGCCCGGCAGTTCCTGCCATGAGGGGGAGTACTGGAGCAGGATCACGACGAAGCCGAAGGACCAGGTCGCCTGGGCCAGCGGGATGTCGTTGAGGTCCCAGCCGTCCGGGCCCAGGTGGCCCGAGGCCCACCACAGACCGAAGGCCATCACGAGGACCGCGCAGGAGACGGCGACATAGCGCGGGATCTTCGCCAGGAAGCCCTCGTGGTGGGCGAAGCCCAGGACCCAGCAGCTGCCGTAGACGGCGAAGTCGGTGACCGCGTTGCCCGTTTCGCCGGGGATCGAGACAAGTCCCGTGCCCACGACGGCCGTCAGGCCCAGCGGGGCGAGCAGCGTCGGCCACGGCGCCCGGCGGAACGCCCACAGCAGCAGGGGGGACGCCACGACGAACCACAGGTAGGCACGCAGGTACCAGAGCGGACCCGCCGCCTGTACCGCCCAGGTGTCCTCCAGCAGGCCCGACTGGGAGCCGATGTGCCAGGGGAACGGCGGTGCGCCGATGGGGATGACGTAGTTGATCATCTCGACCAGGACCCATGAGCCGCCGTGGTCCGGGTCCTTCGTCGGGTTCCAGCCGCCGCCGAACATCAGCGCCAGCGCCACCGCGCTGAACGCCCACAGCGGAGGCAGGAGGCGACGGACACGACCCCTGATCACGCCCCACGCGGGACGGTTCAGGGAGCGGGCCATCAGCGCGCCGGCCAGCGCGAACATCACGCCCATGGACGGGAACAGCACCGTCAGCCAGGCCCAGCCGAAGAGGTGGTAGACGACCACGCGGACCAGGGCTATGGAGCGCAGCACGTCCAGGTAGCGGTCCCGGCCCGGCTTCTTGGGCGCGGGCGCGGCGGGTTCGGCGGGAGCAGGGGGTTCAGCCGGGCCGGCGCCCGGTTCCGGCTCCGTCAGGCGCTGCTGCGGGACGGCGGCGTACTGCGCGGTCGGCCACGCGGGCTCCGACGGCCGGGCCCCCGCGCCGGTGTCCGTCGGCTGGTATCCGTGCGTCATCCGACCGGCCTCCGATCACCGTCACGCGTGCCTGCCGTCCGCTGCCGCGGTACGGGTCCGCCGGGCGCCTCCACGACTCCGGTGCGGCGCAGCTTCTGCCAGCGCAGGCGGCCGCCGGTGAGGGCGGTGATCCAGGACTGGAGCAGGACGACGTACATGAGCTGGCGATAGAGGATCTGCTGGAGCGGGAGGGAGATGAGGTGGGTCATGCGTTCCTTGTCCAGGCGGAAGGCGTACGCGGCGCAGACCACCTGGATCGCCAGGACGCCCAGCCAGGCACCGATGGTCTTCTGCGTCGGCCCGAAGATCAGGCCGTAGAGGAGGAAGACGTCGATGAGCGGGGCCAGCAGCGGGGCCAGCACCATGAACAGGGACACCAGCGGCAGGCCGACCCGACCGAAGCGGCCGGACGGGCCCTTCTCCACCAGGGCCTTGCGGTGCTTCCAGATCGCCTGCATCGTGCCGTACGACCACCGGTAGCGCTGCGACCACAGCTGCTGCACCGACTCCGGGGCCTCGGTCCAGGCCCGGGCGTTCTCGGCGTAGACCACGCGCCAGCCGTCCCGGTGCATCGCCATGGTGATGTCGGTGTCCTCGGCGAGCGTGTCGTCGCTCATGCCGCCGACCCGTTCCAGCGCGGAGCGGCGGAAGGCTCCCACCGCGCCGGGGATCGTCGGCATGCAGCGCAGCATGTCGTACATCCGGCGGTCGAGGTTGAAGCCCATCACGTACTCGATGTGCTGCCAGGCGCCGATCAGCGAGTCCCGGTTGCCCACCTTCGCGTTACCGGCCACCGCGCCCACGCGCGGGTCGCCGAAGGGCTGCACCAGCTCGCGGACCGTGGCCGGTTCGAAGACGGTGTCGCCGTCCATCATCACGATGATCTCGTGACGGGCGTTCGCCAGGCCGCGGTTGAGGGCGGCGGGCTTGCCCGCGTTCATCTGGCGCACGACGCGGACGTTGGGCAGGCCCATCGACTCGACGATCCGTGCCGTGCCGTCGCTCGACCCGTCGTCGATGACGATCACCTCGACCGGGTGCTCGCTCGCCATCAGCGACCGGACGGTGTTCTCGATGCACTTGGCCTCGTTGTACGCCGGGACCAGCACCGACACCGGTTCGGTGACCGGCGATCCCCAGCGGAAGCCCTTGCGGCGCACCCGGCGTGCATGGACGGCCGACAGCAGCAGCATCAGGAGGAACCGGCTGATGACCAGGAAGCCGATCACCGCCAGGCCGACCACCAGCACGCCGGTGATGTTGTCCGACGCCTGGACCAGGAAGATCCAGGCCTTGCCCTTCCACCGGTCGAGGCCGGTGACCTCGGTGTGCGCGCTGGGGGCGCCGAGGGCCTCGGTGAGGTTGTCGAACTCGTAGCCCTCGGCCTTCATGTCCGGCAGGAACCGGTCCAGCGCCTGGACGGTCTGGTGCCGGTCGCCGCCGGAGTCGTGCATCAGGACGATCGCGCCCTTGCCGCCCTTGGGCGTGGCCCGGCGGATGATCTCGTCGACGCCGGGCTTGCGCCAGTCCTCGCTGTCGGTGTTGTTGACGACCGTGATGTAGCCGCGCTTGCCGATGTACTCGGTCACCGGCCAGGACTTGTTGTCCATGGAGTCGGCGAAGGACGAGTACGGCGGACGGAACAGGGAGGTGCGGATGCCGGCCGCGCCGCTGATCGCCAGCTGGTTCTGGGACAGCTCCCAGTCGATGCGCTTCTTCGACTGGAAGGACAGGTCGGGGTGGTTGAAGGTGTGCAGGCCGACCTCGTGGCCCTCCTCGACCATGCGCCGGACCAGGTCCGGGTGGCGCGAGGCCATGGTGCCGGTGACGAAGAAGACCGCGTGCGCGTCGTGCTTCTTGAGCATGTCCAGGACCTTGGGGGTCCAGGCCGGGTCCGGGCCGTCGTCGAAGGTGAGGACGAGCCGGTGGTCCTGCAGGCTGAGGCTCTCGGTGCGGCCGCTGCGGGTGTCGATGACGGGGCCGCCCTTGAGGATCTCCTCGGGCACCTGGTCGGAGGAGGCGGGCGGCCGCACGCGATGGTCCGCCAGAATCTCGCTGTGCACATACCCCCGCAGCATCAGCATCGCCATCAACGCGACGAGAACGAGCGAGGGCAGCAGCAGGCGCATGGGCACACGGCGGCGCCGGGAGCCGTCGGGGGCCGGTGTCGCGGGCCGGTGACGGCGGGTGCGGGATGCCATCAGAGGGTGTACTCCGGGGACGGGGCGGCGGGCGCGGCGGCGTTGGTGTCTGGCTCCTGCGCGATGGGCGTCGGGTCGCTGGGACCCTCCGCGACCGTGCCGGCTGCGGGATCGTCGGTGGTGGGGGTGTCGGTCGGCTCCTCGGTGGGGCCGCCGCCGTCCGTCGGGGTCGGGTCGGGGTCGCTGGTGGTGGGCAACGAGGTCGGATCGGGATCCGGCGTGGGGTTCGTGCCCGGGTTCGCGGCGGACTTCGAGGCGCTCGGCTTCGGGTCGGCGGAGGTACCGGGGTCGGCAGCGGTGGCCGAGGCGCCGGGCGCGGTGGCGTCGGCGTCCGGGGACGCGGTCGTACCGGTGCCGGCCGTCGGCGAGGTGCCCGGCGAGACGCTGCCGGTGGCGGACGGCTGCGGTGCCGACTCCGCGGGCAGCGGCGGGGTGTCGACCTGGCCGGCCGGCTTCTCCTTGGGGTTCTCGACGGGCAGCCACGGCGCGTCGGAGTTACCGGACAGCAGGGTGGCGACGATGACGACGGCGTAGACCGCGCAGGCGAGGCCCACCGCCATGCCGATCCGGCGGAAACGGCGGCTGCGGCGGCCGGACTCGTCGACGAACACCGGTCCGTCGGAGCCGTCGCCGCCACGCGGGGCGTCCTTGGCCGCGCGCAGCATGTTGTCCAGGTGGAGGCCGACGCCGTCGAGTTGGACGGTGACCTCGTGCGGGTCGTGGGTCGCGCCTGGGCCGCCGGTCCGCGCGGACCGCTCGGACTCACCGGGCCCGTCGCCCCACGGGTCGCGCACGGCGGGCGCCGGGAAGGCGTCGCCGCGGCGGGCCGACGGGCGGTCGAAGGCGGACCAGCCGTCCGCTCCGGCGCCGGCCCGGCCCGCGTCGGTCGCGGTGCCGGCGGTCCGGCGTACGTCCGCCGACCCGGCCGACGGAAGGACCGCGGTCTCGTCGGCGTCGGACGCGGACGGCCCCGAGCCGCCGCGCAGGACCTGTGTTTCGTCGGCGCCCGAAGAGGCACGCCTGCCACCGTGGAGGATCTCCGTCTCCCTTGCCTCGGATCGGGAGTGACGGCTCTGCCCGGGCACGCCTGCTACCTGGGTCTCCCCGGTAGCCGCAAACGCCTGGGTGTCACCTCTCGAACCCCCCACGGAAGAACCGCCGCCGGACCCGGACCCTGATGAGACATCGGGCCACTCCGGTTGGGCGTCTTCTCGCCACTTCTTCACATGCACGCACATCCCCCCACGGGACCGTTCCGGGTGCGCGCACGACACTGAGCACCCGTCGCCGTACCGAGCCCCCACCCGGCCGAGCGCCCCCCATTACCACAACGTGCTCAGGGCAAGAATGTAGCGCACGCGGAGGTTTCGTGGTTCCCACGTGTCAATTGAGACCATTCATCATGGCCGCATCGATGGCCGGAATCCATCCATCGGCGGGTGTGCGCAGCCACCCCTCCTCGGCCGAGACCTCGGCCGCGGCCCGTCGAAGGGCGTCGAACGCGGGGTGCACCAGCCCCTTCCGCCACACCAGTGACACCGGTGACAGCGGGACGGGATCGACGAGCGGGCGCCGCACCGTCGAGGGCATGGCCGGAAAGTCCACCACGGCGAGTATCGGGTTACGTGTCTTGGCCATGATCCGCTGGAACTCCTCGTCCCCGACGGCGAGGGGCGCGGGCGCGGCGACCTCGATGCCCCGCCCTTCGAACAGCCGGCGCGCGAGGTCGGTCCACTCCGGCGTACGGGGATTTCCGGCGCCCGCGTACACGACCTCGCCCGCCAGCGCGGCCAACGGCACCTGTGGCATTTCGGCCAGCGGATGGTCCTCGGGCAGCAGGATCGCCATCGGCTCGAAACGGACGGGCTGGTGGTCGAGGCCCGCCCTCAGCGCCGGTTCCAGGCCCGCGTACCGCCCGAAGGACGCGTCCAGCCGACCCGCCACCATCTCGGCTGCCGCGCCGGTGAGGCCGCTCTCGTAGCGGGCCATGAGTTCCTGTTCGGGGGCAAGCGCGCGGGCCCGGTGCAGCACCCTGCGAGGGGTGGCCAGGCCCGCTGAGTTCAGGTCCACCAGCAGGGGGCGGGCCTGGCCGAAGGCGGCGAGCAGGTCGTCCTGTGCCTGGAGGGCGCGGCGGGCGTACGGCACCAGCCGCTCGCCGTCGGCGCTCAGCGTGACCTGCCGGGTCGTCCGCACGAACAGCTCGGTGCCCAACTCCCGCTCCAGCCGCCGTACGTCCCGGCTCAGCGCCTGCTGGGCGACGTACAGACGCGCCGCGGCGCGCGTGAAGTGCAGTTCCTCCGCCACGGCGAGGAAGGCGCGCAGCAGGCGCGGGTCGAGATGAGCGGGCATGCCGGGAACTTACAACCCAGGTGCGTGAATGCCCACCCAGCAGGTGTTGGACCCCTTGATCGATCTCCGGCGACGGTGGATCCATGCCGCAACAGCCCTCGCCCCGACACCCCGACGCACGAGCCCCCCTGCTCACGGTCACCGCCGACACCCTCGTCGCCGTCGACTTCGGCCCTCGCACGAGGCGCCGCCCGCCCGGCCCGTACGGCCGCCTCTTCGCCCTCCCCGGCACCCGGGCCTTCACCCTCGCGAACCTGATCGCCCGCCTCCCCATGGGCATGTTCAGCGTGAGCGCGGTCGTGATGATCGCCGGGACGAGGGGGTCGTACGCCCTCGCCGGCGCGGTCACCGCGACCGGCCTCGCGGCGACCGCGCTTCTCGCCCCGTGGATCGCGCGGCTCGTCGACCGCTGCGGCCAGGCACGGGTGGCCGTACCGGCCACGCTGTGCGCTGCGCTGGGGAGCCTCGCGCTGCTCTTGTGCGTGCGGTACGACGCCCCCGCCTGGACCCTCTTCGCCGCCTACGCCGCCACCGCGACCACCCCCAACACAGGCGGCATGTCCCGCGCCCGCTGGGCCCGTCTGCTCAAGGGCGACCCCGACTCCCTGCACACCGCGAACTCCTTCGAACAGGCCGCCGACGAGCTGTGCTTCATGCTGGGCCCGGTGCTCGCGGCCTTCCTGTGCGGGGCGTTCTTCCCGGAGGCGGGGACGCTGGTCGCCGTGGTGCTCCTCGTGACGGGCGTCCTGGCCTTCGCGGCCCAGCGCTCGACCGAGCCGCCGCCGTCGGGCCGTACCGTCACCCGGGCCACGGCGGCCCCGACGTCCCCCTTCCGCTCCCCCGGCATGCCCCCGCTCCTGGCCGTCTGCCTCGCCCTGGGCGCCGTGTTCGGCTCGACGGAGGTCGTCACCCTCGCGTTCGCGGACGCACAGGGCCAGCGCACGGCGGCGGGCGTCGTGCTCGCCCTCCAGGCGGCCGGGTCCTGCGCGGCGGGCCTGCTGTACGGCCGGCTCCGGTTCGCCGGTCCCGCCGAGGACCGCTACCCGTGGTGCGTGGCCGCGATGACCGCGCTGCTGACGCTCCCCCTGCTCGCCGCGTCCCTCACCGGCTCGCTCCCCCTGCTGTCCGCCGCGCTGCTGATCGCCGGCATGGCCACGGCGCCGACCATGATCACCAACATGACGCTGGTCCAGCGCCGCACTCCGGACGGCCGCCTCAACGAGGGCATGACCCTCGCGGTGACCGCCCTGCTCGGCGGCATCGCGTGCGGCAGCGCGGCCGGAGGATGGGTGGTGGAACACCTCGCGCCGACGGCCGGTTACGGCGTACCGGTCACGGCGGCGGCGGTGGCCCTGCTCGTCGCCCTGGCGATGCCGGGAACCCGGAAGGCGGCCTGAGACCCGCCCGCGCGGCCCTCAGGAACGCGCCGTCACCCGCACCCGCGCGGGCCCCTTGGCCATCAGCGTGATCCCCGCCCCCAGCGGCACCTCGCCCTCCTGCGCGTCCGCCAGCTCGAACTCCCGCAGCAGCACCGCCAGCCCCAGCACCGACTCCAGCATCGACAGGTGCTGACCGATGCAGGCCCGCGGACCGCCCCCGAAGGGGAACCAGGCATAGCGCGGGCGTCCCGCCTCGGCCTCCGGCGTGAAGCGGGCGGGGTCGAAGCGCTCGGGGTCCGGCCAGTGGTCGGGGTGGCGCTGGGTGACCCAGGGGCTGACCAGGATGTCGGCGCCCGCGGGTATGCGTATGCCCTCGATCTCCGCGTCGGCGACCGAGCGGCGGCCGACCACGGGCGCGGACGGATACAGCCGCATGGCCTCCTTCAGCACCATGGTCAGATACGGCAGCTCCTCCATGTCCGCGGCCGTGGGCGGCCGTCCGCCGGGGCCGCCGAGCACCCGGTCCACCTCCTCGCGCACCCGTCCCTGCTCCTCGGGATGCCGGGCGAGGAGGTGCAGGGCGAAGGCGAGTGCGGTGGCGGTGGTCTCGTGGCCGGCGAGCAGGAAGATCAGTACCTGCTCGCGCAGTTCGTCGGCGTCCAGGCTGCCGTCCTCGACGTTCTCGGCGTGCACGAGGAGGGTCACCAGGTCGTCCCCGTCCTCCCGGTCCCGGCGGCTGGCGATGATCGCGTCGCACAGCGCGAACAGCTCCGACTGGAGGCGTGCGGCCCGGCGGTTGGCGGGGGTGGGCCAGGTGCGGGGCGCCTTGAAGGGGGAGAAGCCCCGCTTCAGGGAGTACTCCTGGAGCGGGGGCAGGGTGCGCTCGATGGTCTCGAACGCCTGCTTCACATCCGTGCCGAACAGGATCCGGCCGACGATGTGGAGTGCGAGGCGGTGCATCTCACCGACCAGCTCGACGGTTCCGCCGGGTGCCGCGCGCCAGGCGTCGGCCAGCGCTGCCGCCTCCTCGGCGACCTGCTGCCCGTATCCGTTGACGCGGCGCCGGGTGAACAGCGGCTGCACCAGCCGCCGTTGGCGAAGGTAGGTGTCGTCCTGGCTGGTGAGCAGGCCGTTGCCGACCGACTGGCGCAGTTCCTCGTAGAAGACGTTGTCCTTGCGGAAGTTGGCCGCCTGGGTCGCAAGGACCTGCTGGGCGCCCTCGGGTGAGAACACCGCGTAGATGTCGGAGCGCAGCCCGGGCGGGCCGGCCCGGAAGCGCACCACGTCACCGTGGTCGCGGCGGGCCCGCAGATACGCGGCGAGGGGGTCGTTCAGAAGGTCGCTCATCGAGCCCAGCAAGGGGCTCCCCGTCACGATCGGCGCCTGGGCGGCCGTCGTCGTCATCGCCATGGTTCCCCATCCCCTCGCCGTCCCACGGACTCACCCCGAGGTCGCAGCCACCTTCGCCCGCCGAAGTGGCCGACGGTCGGTGATCAGCAGACGTCCGGCTTGCGCCAGGCGCACTCGACGTCGGTGTTCGCGCCGCCACCCCGGATCGACGCCGAACCGGCCGCCTCGGCGGTCGACTTGGCCAGCGTAACCACGATGGCGTCCTCCAGCGGCTTCACGGACGAGGCGAGGTAGTTGTTGAGGACGATGCCGTAGACGAGTTCACGTCCGCCGGCGTCCGTGACGTACCCGGACAGGGCCGAGGCGCCCGTCAGCGACCCCGTCTTCGCACGGGCGTTGAGCGCGGCGGCCGTACCGCACATCCGCGAGCGCAGCGTGCCCCCGACGAACCGGTCCGGGGCGCAGGCGACGGGCAGGGAGCGGTACCAGTCGGCGTACCAGGGCTCCGAGCGCACGGCGAGAAGGAGCTCGACGAGCTGTCCGGCCGGGAAGTTGTCCATCCGCGAGAGCCCGGAGCCGTCGACCTGCCGCAGCTTGCCGGGGTCGACGCCGACGCCCTTGAGGTAGCCGCCGATCGCCGCGAGTCCGGCCTCCCAGCTCCCCTCCCCCGAGATCTTGACGCCCATGGCCTTGGTGAGGATCTCGGCGTGCATGTTGTTGGAGAGCTTCATGAACGGGATGAGCAGGTCCTTGAGCGGCATGGAGTCGTGCGAGGCCAGCCGCCGTGCCGCCGCGGGCGTCCGCAGCCCCGTCCGGGTGGGCCCGGCGACCTTGACGCCGTGCTCGGCGAGCGCGTCACGGAAGACGGCGGCGGCGTATCCGGTGGGGTCCCACACGGTCACCCATTCCGTGGCGCCGGTGCCGCCGACGGGTGTCGTGCCGCTGACGACGACGGTGTTCGTACCGTGCTCCCGCTCGACGGTGAGGTCGTTCGCCCCGCCGGCGGCGACCGTGGTGGCGTCCACCTCGATGTCGACGTAGTCGGTGTCGGGCGTGACGGTGACGACGGGTGCGTCGCCCGCCGAGGCGCCCGGCCGCACCGTCACGATCACGGTGCCGGTGTCGTAGTCGGTGTCCGGCGCCACGCTGAGGGCGCTGATCTGGGCGGAGTAGTAGGAGGACTCGTCGTCGGCGGCCCAGGAACGGCCCAGCCGGTGGTCGTCGAACCGGGTGTCGTCGGCGACGAGCCGCCCGTCGACCCGGGTGATGCCGGCGGCCGCGATCCGCTGGGCGAGCGCGTCGTAGTCGCCGGCGAGCAGGGTGGGGTCCCCGGTGCCGCGCAGATACAGATCGCCCTTGAGCCGGGAGCCGGACTGCCGCCCGGTGGCCAGTACGTCCGTGCCGAACCGGTGGTCGGGGCCGAGGATCTCCATCGCGGCGGCCGAGGTGGTGAGCTTGGTGTTGGAGGCGGGCATGAGCCGGGTGGAGGGCAGGTGCTGGTAGAGGAGCTCACCGCTGTCGGCGTCGGCGACCACGACGCCCGCCACGCCGCCCTCCATCCGCGGGTCGCCCAGAATGGTGTCGATGGCCTCCGGCAGGCCGGTCCGGTCGGAGTCCGCACCGGCCTGCGCGCCGGGGCCCAGGACGGCGGCGACGAGCGCCACGGCGGCGGGCCAGATCCACAGTCTGCTACGGGAGTTGGGGCGTCTCCCGGAATCTCTCACGGGTCTGCTCATGCCTCAGGAGCATCCCGGAGAACCGCCCGCGGCGACAGAGCGCCTCGGCTCAGCCCAGCCCCCAGGCCCGCCCCATCCGATACGCCCCGCACAGATTCACGTCGAGGACGTACGCCCCGGCGCTCCCGCACTGCTCGCTCCCGGTGCCCGGATCGACGGGCTGCCCGTGCCCCATCCCGGTGATGCCGTACGTCTCGACGACCGCTCGCCCGGCCGCGTCCCGGAAGACCTGGTGCGGATACCCGGCGACGGTGTCGCTGACGTCGGCGCTCTGGTCGGCGCCGTGCACATCGGTCCACTGCCGCATCAGGTCGGTCATGTTGACGGGCTTCACGGTGTAGTCGGCCGTGCCCTGGAAGGCGACGAGCGTGGGCCAGGGGCCGCCGTGGCCGGGCCGGGCGGCGCGCACCCGGTCCCCCCACTGCTTCGGGGTCTGCGTGGCGCCGACGTACATGCACACATACGGCGACCCGGCGGCCTGCGCACACCCGTACGGCAGTCCGGCCACGATCCCGCCGGACGCGAACTTCTCCGGGTACGCCGCCATCATCACGGCGGTCATCCCGCCCCCGGCGGAGAGCCCCGTGACGTACACGCGGGACGCGTCACCGGCGGTGTCGGCGATCTGCCGGTCGACCATCTGGGCGACGGAAGCGGCCTCGCCCTGGCCGCGCGCGATGTCGCCGCTCTGGAACCAGTTGAAGCAGGACGAGGCGTTGTTGGCGCTCTGCTGCTGCGGCAGCACTACCGAGAAGCCCCAGCGGTCGGCGAGCTGGAGCCATCCGCTGCCGGTGCCGTAGCCGGCGGCGTTCTGCGTGCAGCCGTGCAGCGCGACGACCACGGGCCGGCCGGCGGGCAGCCCGTCGGGGACGTAGCGGAACATGCGCAGGGCACCGGGGTTGGTCCCGAACCCGGTCACCTCCTGGAGCGAGGCGGCCGCGGCTCGGCCCGGGGTGAGGAAGGCGGCGATCAGGGCGACCAGGAGGGTCGCCAGGACGGAAACACGGACGGAAACACGGACGGGGATACGGCTGCTTGCGGCTCTGGTGGGTGTCATGCCGAGGGACCGTAGAAGCGTGAACCACCCGCCGATATGGGCTGGGACACCACAACAGCCGCCTCCGCCATGGTGGTTGGGGGTTCATCGGGGTGAGGGAGCTCCTCGCGGGGCGGTGGCGGCGGGGTCCCGGTAGGTGTCGTCCTTCTTCCACGGCCCGACGCCGAGCTTCCCCGTCGTCCCTAGGTCGAGTTCCGGCACCACCATCACGGGGTCGGCTCCGGGCTTCGCCCACACGCGGAGATAGGGCGCGTTCACCGGATCGCCGACCTGAGTGGTGTTGCGCCAGGCCAGCCCGGCGCGCGCGGCCTCACCCGGACGCAGCACGATGGGCTGCGGGCTGCCGCCCCCGCCGGTGCCGGTGCTGATCCGGTCGGTCCCGTCAAGGATCCGTACGCCGTCCACGGTGTCGTGGTCCTCGTCGTGGAGTTCGAGCTTCGGGTAGCCGTTGACCCGGTAGGGCTCGCTGCCGCAGTTGACCAGGTGCAGGCCGACCACGCGCAGCCCCATGGCCGCGTCCCCTTGGTCGGCGTAGAGGCGCACCCCGGACGCGGGGCACGGCCCGGAGGCGGACGAGGCCTCGTCGGCGGGAATTCCGCGCACCTTGACCACCTGTGCACCCGTCACCTCGGGTGCCGTCATCGCTGTCTGCGCCATGACGGCGGTCCCCTTGACGGTCCGCCCCGGCCCGACCGTCTCGACGGTCTTCTCGACGTTGTCGACCGCGCCCCCGGTCGGCGAGAGGAACCCGATGGTCACCGTGTAGGTGACCGTCTCCGTCTCCCGGTTGGTGACCTCGAAGTCCGCGCTGTAGTCGACGCCCGCACAGCCGCTCTCCGGCCCCCAGGCGAACAGCCGGGTGATCTTCACGCCGTCCTCGACGCCCTCGTAGGAAGAGGGCAGAGGCAGCGAGGTCGGCTTACCGGACGCGGTGACGGACGGCTCGGCGGGAGGCGCGCTTTCGTACCGCTGGAAATCCGACGGACACAGCGTCTCGGCCCGCACCCGTCCGTCGCCGTCGCCCGGTGAGGCGCTCTGGGAACCACACGCGGCGAGCAGCAGAACACCGGCCAGGACGGCGGGAGCGGTGCGGGAGGCGGTAGGCATCCGCTTACCTCACCAAGGCCGGACGCCACAGGCTGTGGCGGAACCCACACCTCCGGTCACAGGGGTGTCACAGATCACTTTGGACGAACCCATCGACCTGGGAGACGAGGTACTCGCCGTAGCCGAACCGCTCCCCAAGTGCCTGGTAGCGGGCGTACCGCTCCTGCGTGAGCGGCACCCCGAGCGCGAGCAGCACCCGCAGGAACAGGCGGTAGCCGAGGTCGGGATCCACCCGGGAGACGACCTGTTCCAGCGCCCGCGCCGCGGCGGCGCCCGGTACGCCCTGCCAGTGGGGCTGTACGGTCCTGGACCCCATCTCCGGCGCGAGGTCGCCGAGTTCCCGCAGCACCTCGTCCGCCAGGTCCGCGCGCACCGGCGCCGGTTCGGGGCGGTAGGCCGGCGCGGCCTCGCGCAGCCGCTCCCGGCAGACCTCGGCGATCCGCTCCAGCCATTGCCGTACGTCGATGCCGAAACGGTCGGGCCGGTAGCCGCAGTCGCCGGCGGCCAGCCACAGGGTGGTGAGCGTGTCGGTGGACAGGGGCGAGGCGTGCAGTCTCGTCACGTCGTCCAGCAGAACGGCGGCGGCACTGCCCGGCGTCTGCCGGATGTCGTCGGCGGCCGCCGACCCGCGCAGGACCTCGTCGACAGTGCCGTCGTGCCAGTGCGCGAACCGCACGGCGAGCTCCGAGAGACCGAAGTCCCAGTCGCTGTCGCGCCGGGCCGGGTCGAGGGGCGGCCAGTCGACCTCCAGGCCGTCATGGACGACCCCGTAGTGGTACTCGAAGGGCTCGCCGAGCTCCAGGAACCGGTCGTAGCGCGCCTTGTCGACCCGCACGGAACACGCCTTGAGGATCCGCAGCAACAGCCGGAACCCGAGATCCGCACCGGCCTCGACGACGGCCCGCCGCAGCGCCGGGACGACGCCGGGCAGCGGCACCGCCCGCACCAGGTCGGCCTCGACGGCCGCGATCTCGGCGAGTACGGCGTCCCGGATCTCCTCCTCCTCCACCAGCACGGGCCGAGGGGGTTCGCAGGACATGGTGCTCCGGTACTTCGCGGAACTCCTCGGGCGCTTCGGCGCCGGCGGCGGATACGCCTGCGACCATCCGCGCAGCCAGGAACGCACGGTCATGCCCTGACCGGCCGGATCGAACCGTCCCCGGTCGGCGGCCAGCCACAGGCTCCGGATCACCTCGTCCGGCAGGGCCGACTCCAGCAGGCTCCTGGCGTCCTCGCCGACCTGCCCGTCCCCCTCGGCCGGCGGCAGCTGCCCGTCCCCCGGCCTCCCGGCGAGCCCGCTCAGCCCGAAGTCCCCGTCGTACATCACGTAGTACGGCTCGTCCGGCCGCGTCATGGTCCCCCGTCCTGCGTGCTCTCGGCATGACAAAGGCCCCGCTGCCCGGAGGCGGCGGGGCCTTTGCCCACATGGGTTAGGAAGGTTCGGAAACCTCCCGATCGTGGAGATGGCGGGAATCGAACCCGCGTCCAACGGTGCAGAATCAGGGCTTCTCCGTGTGCAGTTCGCTGTGATTTTCTCGGCCCCGGCGATCACGCGAACAAGTCGCCGACGGGCCCAGTCACTGTTAGATTTCCCTCTTCACCCCGTGACCGGGATCAAGGTTTAGTTCCCTAGCTGATGCCAGGATCCGGGTCGGGAACAGCCCCGGGCTGACACTTCGCAAGTCGCTACTTAGGCAGCGAGGGCGAAGGAATCGCGCTTGGTGTTGGCGATTATTTTTTGCGACATATGGTTTACGAGATCATTGCCGCTTCCTCGACACGCTTCCCCTGTTTCAACAGCCGCTGTCGAAACCGATCATCCCCATGTTGTTTTTTCAATCCTCTCCGGAGACCGGAGAGAGGCGCACCCTCTGTGAGGTGCAGTGCCATCGTACGTGACCAGCGCACGCCGATGCCACCGTATTCCCAGGCCGCCGAGCCCTACGCGTCCCGCTGCTTGCGCTTGGCCGCCGCGATCGCCCGGTCCGACTCCCGCCGGTCCTGCTTCTCGCGCAGGGTCTGGCGCTTGTCGTACTCCTTCTTGCCTCGGGCCAGAGCGATCTCGGCCTTCGCCCGGCCGTCCTTGAAGTACAGGGCGAGGGGCACGATGGTGTGACCCGTCTCCTGGGACTTGGCCTCCAGCTTGTCGATCTCCTCGCGGTGCAGGAGAAGCTTGCGCTTGCGGCGCGCGGAGTGGTTGGTCCAGCTGCCCTGGTGGTACTCCGGGATGTGGGCGTTGTGCAGCCACGCCTCGCCCCGGTCGATCTGGACGAAGCCGTCGGTCAGCGACGTCCGACCCTCGCGCAGCGACTTGACCTCGGTGCCCATGAGCACCAGGCCGGCCTCGAAGGTGTCGATGATCGCGTAGTCGTGCCGGGCCTTCTTGTTCTGGGCGACGATCTTGCGCTTGCCGCCCTTCTCACCGTCCCTGCCCTGCGCGGCGGTGCCACCCTGCTTGGGCTGGGACTCCTTGGGTACGTACATTCCCTTGCTCATAGTGCCGTCCATTTTCGCACTAGGGAGGGGGTGCGTGGAAAGCCGATTTACGACTCGCCCAGCCCGCTGAGGACCGTCTCGGCCCGCCCGAGGACGCCCCGGTCGGCCTCCAGGTCGGGTGTGATGCCCCGGCCGTCGACGGCCCGCCCTGAGGGGGTGCGGTAGTGGCCGACGGTCAGCTCGGCGACGGAGCCGTCGGGCAGGCGGCTCGGCATCTGGACCGAGCCCTTGCCGAAGGTGCGGGAGCCCACGACGACCGCGCGGCCGCGGTCCTGGAGAGCTCCGGTGAGCAGCTCGGCGGCGCTCATGGTGCCGCCGTCGACGACCGCCACGAGGGGCCTGCCGGTGTCTCCGCCGGGCTCGGCGTGCAGGGCACGCTGGTCGCCGTCGACGTCGTAGGTGGCGACGAGGCCGCCGTCGAGGAAGGCGGAGGCGGCGGTGACGGCCTCGGTGACCAGGCCGCCGGAGTTGCCTCGCAGGTCGAGGACGATGCCGGTGGCGGCCGGGGCCCGGCGTACGGCGTCGCGGACCTCGGCGCCGGCGCCCTTGGTGAAGGAGGCGATCCTGATGACGGTGATCCCGCCGGGGAGTTCTCGAACCGTGACCGGGTCGACGGACAGCCGGGCGCGTCGCAGTGTGAGGTCCCACGCGTGCGTGCCGCGCTGCAGCCCCAGTTTCACGGCCGTACCGGCGGCCGCGTCCGTCGTGTCGCCCCTCAGTAAGGCGACGACCTCGGTGACCGGGCGCCCGTCGACCTTCGCGCCGTCGACGCTGCTCAGCCGGTCGCCCGCGCGGATCCCGGCGGTGGCGGCGGGCGACCCCGCCCGCACCTTCGTGACCTCGATACGGCCGTCGCGCTCGCGTCGCGCCCACAGCCCGACGCCGGTGTAGGCGCCGTCGAGGGCCTCTTCGAACTCCTCGTACTCGCCCTGGGAGTAGACGGCGCCCCAGCGGTCCCCGCTGCGGCTGACCGCCCGTTCGGCGGCCTCCACGGGGGACTGGCCGGCGGCCATGGCCTCGGCGGCCGCCTCGGCGACGTCCTCGTGCCGGCCCGCGGAGGCTGCCGAACGGGCCGTACCCGCCGGGGATTTCCGGTCAGGGCCGGGCAGCGAGCCGGTCGCGGCACCGGCGACCAGGACGCTGGCGAAGACCAATGTCAGGGCGGCCCCGCGGCCGAAGCGGCGGGGCTGACAGAACAGGTCACGACCTGACATGCCGGTGAGTCTAGGACAACGCAATGGGGCCGTACGGCGCCTTGCCCGTACGGCCCCATTGGCGTTGGTCACACCTTCAGGTACTTGCGCAGCGCGAAGAACGCCGCCAACGCCGGCATCAGCAGGCTTGTCGCGAGGATGAGCGGCAGCTTCGTCAACACCGCGTCCCAGCCGATGAAGTTGATCAGATTCAGCTTCTCCGACAGGGCCAGGCCGTGGTCGATGATGAAGTACCGCGCGACCACCAGGAACCCGCAGGCGACGGTTCCGCCGATGAGTCCGGCGACCGCGGCCTCCATGATGAACGGTGCCTGGATGTAGAAGCCCGAGGCGCCGACCAGCCGCATGATGCCGGTCTCGCGGCGCCGGCTGAAGGCGGAGACGCGCACGGTGTTCACGATCAGCATCAGCGCGACGACCAGCATCAGCGCCATCACCGCCCGCGCGGCCCAGTTCATGCCGTTCAGCAGCCCGAAGAGGTTGTCCAGGATGCCCTTCTGGTCCTGCACGGACTGCACGCCGTCGCGCCCGTCGAAGGCGGTCGCGATGACCTGGTACTTCTCCGGGTCCTCCAGCTTGATCCGGTACGACTCCTGCATCTGGTCCGGCGTGAGCGAGGCGGCCAGCGGCGAGTCGCCGAACTGCTCCTTGTAGTGCTTGTAGGCCTGGTCCTGCGACTCGTACGTCACCTTCTCGACGACCGACATCTTGTCCAGGTCGGAGAGGATCTCCTTCTTCTGGTCCTCGGTGACCGCGCCCTTGGCGCAGTTGGGGTCGGACTCGGCATCGCTCTTGTTGCAGAGGAAGACCGAGACGTTGACCTTGTCGTACCAGTAGCCCTTCATCGTGTTGACCTGGTCGCTCATCAGGAGCGACCCGCCGAACAGGGCGAGCGACAGGGCGACGGAGACGATGACGGCGAAGGTCATCGTCAGATTGCGGCGGAGACCGACACCGATCTCGGACAGTACGAACTGGGCGCGCATGGCGTCTCTTTCAGGCCTTTCCGGGACGGGTCGGGTCAGTGCTGGTAGCCGTAGACGCCGCGTGCCTGGTCGCGGACGAGGCGGCCCTTCTCCAGCTCGATGACGCGCTTGCGCATCTGGTCCACGATGTTCTGATCGTGCGTGGCCATCACGACCGTCGTACCCGTCCGGTTGATCCGGTCGAGCAGCTTCATGATGCCGACGGAGGTCTGCGGGTCGAGGTTGCCGGTGGGCTCGTCGCAGATGAGCAGCTTGGGCCGGTTCACGAAGGCGCGGGCGATGGCCACCCGCTGCTGCTCACCGCCCGACAGCTCGCCCGGCATCCGGTCCTCCTTGCCGCCGAGCCCGACGAGGTCGAGCACCTGGGGCACGGACTTGCGGATCTCGCCGCGCGACTTGCCGATGACCTCCTGCGCGAAGGCGACGTTCTCGCCGACCGTCTTGTTCGGCAGGAGCCGGAAGTCCTGGAACACCGTCCCCAGCTGGCGGCGCATCTGCGGCACCTTCCAGTTGGAGAGGCGCGCGAGGTCCTTGCCCAGAATGTGCACCTGTCCATGGCTGGCCCGCTCCTCGCGGAGGACCAGCCGCAGGAAGGTGGACTTGCCGGAGCCGGAGGACCCCACGAGGAACACGAACTCACCCTTCTCCACTTCCAGGGACACATCCCTGAGTGCGGGGTGGCTCTGCTTGGGGTAGACCTTGGAGACGTTGTCGAATCGGATCACGGATGCACCACGGGTCGCCGGGGGTAGATGAGCGTGACCATACGCGAACCGGGGGTGGGGGCGCAGTCGCCGAGAGGGGTTGCGGGAGGGTTGTGCGTTTTTGTCGCTGGTTGCCAGTTGATGGCCGGCGGTGCAGCGCCCCCGCGGGAGCGACCCGGCGCAGCATCCGCAGGAACCTGGCAGAGTGGAGGGGGGAACGTTCTCGGGGCTGAACCCGTTGAACCCCCGGAGGACTCGCAAGGAGGGTGGCGCATGACGTACGACCGATTGGTGTGCGCGAACTGTGCCGCGCCCGTGAGTGAGGGCCGCTGCCCTGTGTGCCGGGCGAACCGAGAGCGGCTTCAGCAGGACAACCAGTTCGCGGGCCTGAACCCGATGACGCTGATCGCCCTGCTGGCGGTACTGATCGCGGCGGTCGCCCTGCTGGCGCACCAGACCGCATAGGGCGGCGCACAGACCGTACGCGGACATGCCGAGGGGCCCGGAGCGAAGCACGCTCCGGGCCCCTCGGCCGTACGACGTCAGTCACACGGCGTAGACGTTCGGCTACCGTCAGGCAGCCGCACCGCCACGGCCACCGGCGAGGCGCGGCAGCACGCGGAAGCCGATGCCACCGGCGATCATGGTGGCGGCGCCGACCAGCAGGAACGTGGTCTGCGCGGCACCCGTCTCGGCGAGCTCGTCGCCGCCGCCCTGGGCAGCGGCGCTGCCGCCGGTACCCGTGCTGTCCGTGTTGGTGTCGGTCAGGGAGGAGGAACCCTCCTCCTGGGTGGAGGCGCCACCGTCGGGGTCGGTGTTGTTGCCCCCGCCGTTGTTCCCGTTCCCGTTCCCGTTGCCGTTCCCGTTACCGTTGCCGTTCCCGTTGCCCGGGTCGGTCGGCTCCGTGGTCGGGTCCTCGGTGGGCTCCTGCGGCTCCGTCGGCTCCTCGGTCGGCTCCGTCGGGTCCGTGGGCACGTCGGTCGGGACGTCCGTCGGGATGTCCGTGGGAATGTCCGTCGGCGGGTCGGTGGGAACCGGCGGCTCGGTCGGGTCCTCGTCCGCGCAGAGGATGCCGAGCAGGCAGTTGTCCTCGGCCTCCGCGGCAGAAGCGGCACCCGCAGCGGTCAGCGATGCGCCGGCCGCGATCACGGCACCGGCCGCGAGGCGCGCGATACGGATCCGCGTCTTCTTCGTCATTTGGTTGCTACCCCCAGTAGCCGATTCGTCAGTGAGGCATCGCTCCGGGGCAGGCCGTGATCGACGGAGGTAGTAGAACAAGAGCCCCCCGGTTCACATGCGCCCCAGAGATACGCATGCCACGCTTTACCCTTCCCATTTTTCAAGACAACGTCAAGGCCGTTGCGTGCGCGATGTCCAAGTACGGGTTCTTTGCTATGGGTTGGAAGCTGTGAGTGTGATGTAAAACCCAGACATGCAGGTACACAAAAGGCAACTGCCGCCGGGACGGCGACAGTTGCCTTGTCGACAAACTTACTTCTCCTGCTGCTTGCGCCAGCGAATTCCGGCCTCGAGGAAACCGTCGATCTCACCGTTGAAAACGGCCTCGGGGTTGCCGACCTCGAACTCGGTCCTCAGGTCCTTGACCATCTGGTAGGGGTGCAGCACGTACGAACGCATCTGGTTGCCCCAGGAGTTGCCGCCGTCGCCCTTGAGGGCGTCCATCGCGGCCTGCTCCTCCTGGCGACGCCGCTCGAGCAGCTTGGCCTGGAGCACGTTCATCGCGCTCGCCTTGTTCTGGATCTGCGAGCGCTCGTTCTGGCAGGAGACGACGATGCCGGTGGGGAGGTGGGTCAGCCGCACCGCGGAGTCGGTGGTGTTGACGCCCTGGCCGCCGGGGCCCGAGGACCGGTACACGTCCACACGCAGCTCGGACTCGTCGATCTCGATGTGGTCGGTCTGCTCGACCACGGGAAGGATCTCGACGCCCGCGAAGGAGGTCTGGCGGCGGCCCTGGTTGTCGAAGGGCGAGATGCGCACGAGGCGGTGGGTGCCCTGCTCGACCGAGAGGGTGCCGTAGGCGTACGGAACCTGCACGGCGAAGGTGGTCGACTTGATGCCGGCCTCTTCCGCGTACGACGTCTCGTAGACCTCGGTCTTGTAGCCCTTCTGCTCCGCCCAGCGCAGGTACATCCGCTGCAGCTTCTCGGCGAAGTCGGCGGCGTCGACACCGCCGGCCTCGGCGCGGATGTTGACGAGCGCCTCACGGGCGTCGTACTCACCGCTGAGCAGGGTGCGGACCTCCATCTCGTCCAGCGCCTTGCGGACGGTGGCGAGCTCGGACTCGGCCTCGGCACGGGTGTCCGGGTCGTCCTCCTCCTCGGCCATCTCGAAAAGCACGGCGAGATCGTCGATCCGCCCGCGCAGGGCCTCGGCCTTCCTCACCTCGGCCTGGAGGTGGGACAGCTTGCTGGTGATCTTCTGCGCCTCGTCCGGGTTGTCCCACAGGGACGGCGCGGCCGCCTGCTCCTCGAGCACGGCGATGTCTGCCCTCAGCTTGTCGAGGTCCAGAACGGCCTCGATCGACTCCATGGTCGAGGAGAGGGACTTGAGCTCTTCGGATACATCGACGACTGCCACGCCTCCAGCGTAACGGCTCCGCCAAGCGGCGAGGTCCGGGCGGCAGGGGCGAGGAGGCTACGGGTTTGCCGGGGCCGTGTTGTTCGTGTCCTGGGGCGTTGCGCCGGCGTCGTCCTCCGAGGTGGCCAGCCACGCGCCCACGCCCGCCGCGGCCACCAGCGCCACCGCCGCCGCGCCCAGCGCGACCCGGCGTCTGCGGGTGGCGGCCCGATGGCGGGCCGAGCCCGGCCGCGGGGCTCCGGCCGCCCTCGGCACCCGGGCCGTACCGCGCGCACCGCCGGCCAGCTCGTCGGGCGCCGGCACCCTCATCGACGTATGGGTGTCCCGGTTGGAGTCGGCGGGCTTGGCGCCCGGCACGAGCGGCACCGCGCCCCTGCGCCGCACCCGCTCCCCCTGCGGCGCCGCTTCCTCGGCGGCCGGGGCCTCGTCCTCCTCGGGCTCGGCGTCGGGCTCGTCCACGTCCAGCGGAGGCATCCCGGCGACCAGCGGCAGCAGCTCGCGCAGCCGCGCGCCCAGCTCGGACGCCCGCAGCCGCGAGGCCGGCGCCTTCGCCAGGCACTGCACGAGCAGCTGCCAGAGCTCGTCGGGGATGCCGGGCAGGGGGGCGACAGTCTCGGTGACGTGGCGCCGGAGCACCGCGCCCGGGTGGCCGCCGCCGAACGGCGTGAAGCCCGCCAGCAGCTCGTACAGGACCGTGGCGAGCGCGTAGATGTCGACCGCCGCCCGAGGGGGCAGGCCCTCCACGATCTCCGGCGCCAGGTAGTCCGGCGTGCCGATGATCTTCGTGGCGCGGGTACGACGCGGTGAGTCGATGAGTTTCGCCACACCGAAGTCCGTCAGCAGGGCCGGGTGGGAGCCGCCCGGCCCCAGCGGGCCCTGCATGTCCAGCAGGACGTTCTCCGGCTTGACGTCCCGGTGCACGACCCCGGCCGCGTGCGCCGCCGCGAGCCCGTCCGCGACGTCCGCGACGATCGCCACGGCAGCCTCCGGCGCCAGCCGCCGGTCCCGGTCGAGCCGGGTGCGCAGGTCCGTGCCGCGGACCAGGTCCATGACGAGCGCGAGGTCGTTTCCGTCGACCACCAGGTCGCGTACGGAGACCACGTTCGGGTGCTCCAGGCCGAGCAGCGCCGTCCGCTCCTGCACGAAGCGTCCGACGAGTTCCTGGTCGGACGCGAGATCCTCGCGCAGCAGCTTGACGGCGACGGGCCCCTCGGGCCCCTCACCCAGCCACACCGTGCCGGCGCTGCCCCGCCCCAGGATCTGGTTGGCGGTGTACCGGCTGCCGATCTTCCGTGCCAAGACTGCTCCTACCGACGCGTGTGTCGCTAAAACTACGCGTCCGAGGAGCCAACCTTCACCGCCCGGGCGGAAATCACCCGCCAGGTGTCGACAAATAACCAAACCAGCCGACGCCTACGGGTGCCTCCGGTCAGTTCGTGCCCGTGCCTCCGCCCGAACCCCCGCCCAGGTCCCCGATCCACCCGCTCACGGTGGAGACCCAGTCGCTCAGCTGCTCCCAGTAGCCCTTGCCGGTGCCGATCCACTCCTGCAGCGGGCTCAGCTCCCAGACCAGCCAGCCCGCGACGAAGAGGATGATGATCGTGAACAGGCATCCCTTGAGGCAGCCGAGCCCCGGGATCCGCATCGGGTTGGAGCTGCGCTGGCGCGGCTGACGCGGCTCGCGCTGGGGGCGCTGCGGCTCCGGCGCGGGCGGCGGCGGTGCGTACCGCTGGGGCTGCTGCTGCGGCTGGCGCGGCGGGGCGTACGGCTGCGGCTGGTGCTGCTGCGGATGGCCGTAGCCGCCCTGCTGCCCGTGCTGCGGCGGCCGCTGCTGGGGCTGCTGCGGGCGGGACACCTGGCGCTGGGGCCGGCGGCGCAGCGGGTCCTGGCTGGGGTCGAGGTACTGGACCTGCGTCTGCTCGTTGCGGTCCCGGGCCGCGCGCAGCTGGTTCTGCCAGGGGTGCGGGTCCTCGGGGCCGGGCTGCCCCGGCTGTCCCGGTGGCATCGGGGGCATGACGGCCGTCGGGTCGGCGGCGCCTCGGCCACCCGGACCGCCCGTGTTCGGCAGGACGGCGGTGGGGTCGGCTGCGCCGGGGGCGCCGGTGTGCGGCAGGACGCTGGTCGCGCCGTTCGGGTCGAACGAGCCCGCGCCGTGCTGCAGCACCTGGGTCGGGTCGGCCGAGCCCGGCACAGGGGCCGGCGTGGGGTCGGGGGCGAGCAGCGCGGCGACACCCTCGGCCGCCGCGATCTGCGCGGAGTTCGCGTGCACGCCGATGCCCTCGGCGACGACGCGCAGGCCGCGGGCGAGGTTCTCGGCGCTGGGCCGTTCGTCGGGGTTCTTGCGCAGGCAGCGTTCTATGACCGTCCACAGCGGGTCGGGGACCGTGGACGGGCGGCGCGGCTCGGCGCTCAGGTGCTGGTGCAGGACCTCCAGGGCGGAGCCGCCGCCGAACGGCGGGCGTCCGGTGAGCAGTTCGTAGAGGAGGATGCCGGCGCCGTAGATGTCGACGGCGGACGTCTGCGGGCGGCCCTCGGCGGACTCGGGCGCGATGTACGCGGGCGTGCCGACGAACTCGTGGGTGCGGGTCAGGCCCGGGGAGTCGGCGAGGCGGGCGATGCCGAAGTCGGTCAGCATCGGGTGCATCTGGCCGTTGTTCTGCTGGAGCAGGACGTTGGCGGGCTTCAGGTCGCGGTGGACGACGCCGTCGGCGTGGCTGGCGGCGAGTGCGTCGGCGATCTGGGCGGTGAGCAGGGACGCGGCGACCGGGGTCAGGGGGCCGTTCTCGCGCAGGTAGCGGTGCAGGTCGGGGCCGTCGATGAGGTCCATGACCAGGGCCAGCAGCTCACCCTCGACGACCAGGTCACGGACCCGGACGATGTTCGGGTGGGTCAGCCGCAGCAGGACGGACCGCTCCCGCAGGAACCGCATGACGATGTCGGCGTCACTGGCAAGCTCCTCCTTGAGGACCTTGATCGCGACGGTCTCGCCCGGCTGCCCCTGCACGGCCGCCTCGGCGCCCGCGCTCTCCCGCTGGCGGGCTCGCCAGACGGTCCCCGTGGCGCCACGGCCCAGCGGCTCCTCGAGGATGTACTTGCTGCCTACCGGCCGCACGTCGCGCTCCCTGCTGCTTGCCTACGTTCCGACCCACTGTAGTGCCGTGCCCCGGGGCACCGGCCTGTCCTCTTTCTGTGCGTCTTACGTACGGCGTCCCGTACATGTTCGAAGGAAAGACGCTCGGCTCTGTCTTGTGGTTGCCGCAAGCGGACGTGACCGATCTCAAGCGATCGCCCGCGGGTCAACTGTCAGGCACTTTTGCGGGCAGAGCCGACCAATCAAGATCACTTGCCTTCGGGCGGGGGGCGCGTTGTCAGTGGCAGGTGCGAGGATGCCTGACGTACTGGCCGATGTGCTCGTGTGGGGTGGGGAGGGCCCGTCCATCCGACGGGCGCTGGTCCGCGCCCGCGCAGAAGGGACCGCTGACGCCGATGCAGATCCGGCTGACCGTCGTAGACCCGCTGGCCCTGCCTTCCCCGGCGCGGGGCCGCGCCGCGAGCTGCGACGTGCTGGTCACGGCGCCCGCGGGCACGGCCCTGGCCGCGGTGGCGTCGGCGCTCGCCTCGGCGGTGTCCGCCGACGGGGGCACCTCCCGTCCGGGCGAGGCCGAGCGCGGGGGCGGCCCGGTCGTGCTGTACGCGGGCGCGGAGCGGCTCGACGACCGGCGCAGCACACTCGGCGAGCCCCCGCTGACGGACGGCGCGGTGCTGTCCCTGGGCGCCCCGGCGGCCCCCGAGCCCCACCCCGAGCTGGACGACGCCCCGACCCAGCTCCATGTGGTGGCGGGCCCGGACGCGGGCGGTGTCCATCTGCTGCACGGCGGCGAGATCCGCATCGGCCGCTCCGCCGACGCGGACGTCCCGCTCGACGACCCGGACGTCTCCCGGCTGCACTGCGCGGTCACGGTCGCCGCCGACGGCCGGGTCTCGGTCGCCGACCTCGGCTCGACGAACGGCACGACGCTGGACGGCGCCCGTCTGACCACCCGCCCGGTGCGCTTCGCGCCGGGCGCGCTGCTGCGGATCGGCGAGTCGGCCCTGCGGCTGACTCCGGCCGGCGGTCCGGGCGCCCGGGTGCGGACGGAGCCGGATGGGGAGGGGCATGTCCGCGTCCCCGGCGGGGGCGACCATCAGGACGACGTCCGCCCGCGGGTGCCGGACGACTCGGCCGTGCTCCACGCGCGCGTGGCGGACGGCGGCGACCCGGCCGCGCACTCGGCGGACCGGTCGGCCGCTCAGGAACACGATCCCGTCGAGCCGCCGATCGTGCCGGTCCAGGGCGGGGCTCCGCGGATCGAACGGCAATCCGGCGGGGCCGGGAGGCGGCTCCCGGGACCGCGCGGCGGCGACACCCATGGCGCGGGCTTCGGAATGGGCCCGCTCGGCGCGGGACACGGCGGCGAAGGCACCGGTGAGCCGTCCTCCACGGCCGCCGGGAGCGACCTCTCCGAAGGCGGCGCGGGCGGCAGCAGCCGTAAGGGCACCCCGCTGCGGGGCACCGACGTACCGCAGGGGGTGCGCAGGCGGGGCGGGCTCACGGCGTGGGCGCGGCGACTGGCCGGCGGGCGCGCGGAGCAGGACGAGGCCCCGGACGGGGCGTACGACGAGGACGAACCGCCGCAGGAGTCCGGGCAGCTCACGGCGGCTCGCGGCCCCCGGATGCCCGAGACCTGGCCGGACGCGGCGTCGCTGCTGCTGACGGCCCTGGGTCCCGGTCCCCGGCTGTGGGAGCGCGCCCCCGGTCATGCGGAGGCGCTCACGGTGCGGCTCGGCACGGCCGACCGGGCGACACCCGACGGCTCGGGGCTGCTGCCCTCCGTGCCGGTGACCGCCGATCTGCGGGAGGTCGGGGCTCTGGGCCTGGCCGGTCCGCGCGAGCGGCTCACCGGGCTGGCCCGCGCGGTGCTCGCCCAGCTCGCCGCACTGCACTCGCCCGACGCCCTGGACGTGGTCCTGCTCAGCGTGGACCGCGCGCGTCCCCTTCAGGAGCGCACCGCCGAGTGGGCGTGGCTGGGCTGGCTCCCGCATGTCCGCCCCGGGCACGGCCAGGACTGCCGCCTGCTGGTGGCCTACGACCGCGAACAGGCGACGGCCCGTACGCAGGAGCTGCTGCGGCGGCTGGAGGACCTGACGGCGGAGACGGCGCCGCGCGGCGGGGGCGCGGCGGGCCACGGCACGGCCGAGGTCGTGGCGGACGGCCAGGTCCCGGCTCAGCGCGCCGCTCGGCGCCCCTCGTGGGCGCGGGACGACGACCCGGCCGCGGCGGCGTTCGGGTTCCCGGGGCCGTACACCGTGGTCGTCGTGGACGGCGACCCCGGCGGCGCCGACGTGCGCGAGGCGGTGGCACGGCTGGCGCTGGAGGGGCCGCGGGCCGGGATACACGTCGTGTGCCTCGCGGAGACGGCCGCGGCGTCGCCCGCGTCGCCGGTGACGGACACGTACGAGGCGGCGTGCACGGTCTCGCCGACGTTCCGGGAGTGCGGTGCGGTCGCGCTGCTCAGCGGTGATGTGGCGACGGCGCTGCGGCTGATGCGGGTGGCGCGCGGCGGGGCCGCCGACCAGGGCGCCGTCGGCCGTGAGCGGCCGACGGACGGCACCGCCTGGGACGGCGCCGCTCAGCTGCTCGATCCCGCCGCTCCCGCCCATGGACCCGTCGGGCACGGCACGGTCGCCGCGGTGGACGCCGTTTCGCTCGCCTGGTCGGAGCGGTTCGCACGGGCTCTGGCGCCGTTGCGCACGGAGGGCGGCGCCGGCGAGCGGCACGCGCGCGTGTCCGTGCCGTTGCCCCAGGCGGCGCGGCTGCTCGACGAGTTGGGGCTGGCCCGGGCCACGCCCGCGTCGCTGATGGCGCGGTGGGCCGACGCGGCCGACGACCCCCAGGCCCTCGGCGGGCGCGCCTGCGCCGTGCTCGGGGCCGGGCCGCGCGGACCGGTGAGCGCCGACCTCGGCGTGGACGGGCCGCATCTGCTGATCGAGGGCCCGCCCGGCAGCGGGCGTACGGAGCTGCTGCGGGCCGTCGTCGCCTCGCTCGCGGCGGCCGAGCGGCCGGACCGGCTGGGCGTCGTGCTGATCGACGGCCGGGACAGCGTCGGCACGGGCGGCGCGCACGCCGAGGGACTGCGGGCGTGCACCGACATACCGCATGTGACCACGCACCTGGCCGCCAACGACCCCGTCCGCATGCGGGAGTTCGCCCAGTCGCTGAGCGCCGAGCTGAAGCGGCGGGCCGAGTTGCTCGGGCGGTCCGGTTTCGCCGAGTGGCACACGGGGCGTGAGCTGTCGGGCCGGATGGTCGCGCAGCGCGCGGCGGCGGCCGGCAGCGGCACGGCCGGTGACCTCACGGGCGATCTGGACACCCCGCCCAGTTCCACACTGCGGCTACGGCCGGGGGCGGGGCGACGGCAGGCCGAGGCCGTACCCCCGCTGCCCCGGCTGGTCGTGGTCGTGGACGACCTGGACGCCCTGATCTCCCCCGCGTTGGGGTCGACGGGCAGGCCGGCGGCCGGCTCGGTGATACGAGCACTGGAAGCCGTGGCGCGCGAGGGCGAGCGGCTCGGGGTGCATCTGGTGGCCGCCACCGCGGGCGGTGGCCGTACGGCGGACTCGGAGCCGGCGCGTCGGGCGACCCTGCGGGTGACCCTGGACGCGGTGGCCGCGGGCCCGGACGAACCGGCGCCGGGGCGCGGGCGGTTGACCTGGGCGGACGGCAGAGCGGTGCCGTTCCAGGGCGGCCGGGTCACCGGGCGCATCCCCCGCACGGCGACGCTGCGGCCGACGGTCGTGCCGTTGGAGTGGCACCGGATGGGCGATCCGCCGGCCCGGCGTCAGGTGCGCGAGCTCGGGAACGGTCCTACGGATCTGGCGCTGCTGGCCAGTGCGGTGGAGCGGGCGGCGCGGGAGGTGGCGGCGGCTGAGGTGCCGTCACTGCTTTAACGCCCGTGCGCATTTCAGCCGATGGTGGGGGTCTGGGGGCGCGGCCCCCGGCGACGCTCACCCCAACGCTGGGCACCTGGTCACGAGGCGGTCACGATCTCCTGCTTGACAGCGGACGCGGTCTTGCCGCCCCCAAACCCAGGGCGTAGACCAGATCACACGGGACAGCGCTCGAACGTTCGACGAGGCACGAAGAACGGGGCAGTGATGCGCAGCACGAGCAGCAAGAACCGGACACGCAGGGCCGCCAGAACCGCAGCAGCCGTCTTCGCGGGCGCCCTCGCACTCTCGCTCACCGCATGCGGTGGCGACGACGACAACGGCAGTGGAAACGAACCGGGCGGATCCGGCCAGGAGTCCGCCGACACCGTCACCCTTCCCAAGCTGGACGGCGAATCCCTCGAGGTCGCCGCCGTATGGACCGGTGCCGAGCAGGCAAACTTCAAGAAGGTCCTCGCGGAGTTCGAGAAGCGCACCGGCGCCAAGATCACCTTCGTGCCCGCCCAGGACCCGATCATCAACTTCCTCGGCTCGAAGGTCGCGGGCGGCCAGCCGCCGGACATCGCGATGCTCCCGCAGCCCGGCGCCATCAAGCAGGCCGTGGACAAGAAGTGGGCCAAGCCGCTGGGCGCCGACGCGGTCAAGGAGCTCCAGGAGAACTACTCGCCGGGCTGGCAGGACATCGGCAAGGTCGACGACAAGCAGTACGGCGTCTACTACAAGGCCGCCAACAAGTCCCTGATCTGGTACAACGCCCAGGTCTTCGAGAACGCGGGGGCCACCGAACCCAAGACGTGGGACGAGCTGCTCACCGCCGCCCAGACCGTCTACGACTCCGGTGTCACGCCGTTCTCCGTGGGCGGCGCGGAGGGCTGGACCCTCACCGACTGGTTCGAGAACGTCTACCTCTCCCAGGCCGGTCCCGAGAAGTACGACCAGCTCGCCAAGCACGAGATCAAGTGGACCGACCCGTCCGTGAAGGACGCGCTCACCACGCTCGCCCAGGTGTGGGGCAAGAAGGACTATGTGGCGGGCGGCGCGTCCGGCGCGCTGCAGACGGACTTCCCGGCGTCCGTCACCCAGGTCTTCACCGGCGGCGACCAGCCGAAGGCCGCCATGGTCTACGAGGGCGACTTCGCGCAGGTCAACATCGTCCAGGCCAAGGCGGCGGTCGGCACGGACGCGAAGGTGTTCCCGTTCCCGACCGTCGGTGACACCGCGCCGGTGGTCTCCGGCGGCGACGCGGCCGTCATCCTCCAGGACTCCGAGGCGGCACAGGCCCTGGCGACCTTCCTGGCCTCCCCGGACGCGGCGACGATCCAGGCGAAGCTCGGCGGCTATCTCTCGCCGAACAAGAACGTGGACAACTCGGCGTATCCGAACGAGGTGCAGCGCAAGATCGCCAAGGCGCTCATCGACTCCGGCGACGACTTCCGCTTCGACATGTCCGACCAGGCCCCGCAGGCCTTCGGCGGCACCCCCGGCAAGGGCGAGTGGAAGGCCCTGCAGGACTTCCTGAAGGACCCGTCCGACATCGCGGGCACCCAGCAGCAGCTGGAGTCCGACGCGGCCGCGGCGTACGGAAACTGACGCCATGGCGTCCGCGGAAGCGGCGGGGGGCACCGCGCCCCCTGCCGCACCCAAGTCGCGCAAGAGTGTGACCGGGACCCGCAGGTCCGTGGCGGCGCTGTTCCTGCTGCCCGCCCTGGTGCTGCTCGGCGCGCTCGTGGTGTACCCGATCGGGTACTCGCTGATCCGCAGCTTCTACGACCAGTCCGGCGAGGGCTTCGCCGGACTCGACAACTACGAGGCCCTGTTCACGGACGACGGCATCCGTACCGCCCTGAAGAACAACATCATCTGGGTGGTGTTCGCCCCGACCGTCGCGACCGCGCTCGGTCTGATCTTCGCGGTGCTGACCGAACGGGTGCGCTGGGGCACGGCGTTCAAGCTGGTCGTCTTCATGCCGATGGCGATCTCGATGCTGGCCGCCGGCATCATCTTCCGGCTCGTGTACGACCAGGACCCGGACAAGGGCTTTGCGAACGCGGTGTGGGTGGGCGTCCACGACACGTTCGCGCAGGCGTCCGCGTTCCCGAAGGCCCACCCGGGCCGGGAGTCGCCCCTGGAAGCGGCGCCGGGCGGCGGTTTCCTCACCAAGGCCACCGTCAGCGCCGGCACCCCGGTCGCCCTGCCCCTGGTCGGCGTCGCCCCCGACCAGATGCCGGACGACGCGCACAAGGCCGTACCGCCGAAGGCGGAGTCCGGCAAGGTCACCGGCACGACCTGGCAGGACTTCACGCGCGGCAAGGGCGTCGGCACGCTCGGCGGGGTCGACGCGGCCGAGCTGGGCTATGCCGGGATGAAGATCGAGGCGGTCAAGGACGGCAAGGTCGTGGCGTCGACGAAGGCGGCCGACGACGGCACGTTCACCCTGCCGGCCGCCGCCGACGGGGCCCGGCTCAAGCTCCCCGCTGACAACTTCAAGGAGCCGTACAACGGCCTGGACTGGCTCGGCCCGTCCCTCGTCACACCGTCCATCATCGGGTCGTACATCTGGATGTGGGCCGGATTCGCGATGGTGCTGATAGC
This sequence comes from Streptomyces sp. NBC_01092, assembly GCF_045039535.1. Lineage (NCBI taxonomy): Bacteria > Bacillati > Actinomycetota > Actinomycetes > Kitasatosporales > Streptomycetaceae > Streptomyces > Streptomyces sp. NBC_01092. The sequence continues at coordinate 4,344,409 of NZ_CP108659.1, forward strand.
CGCCGGCCTCGCGGCCATCCCGCGCGATCTGCTGGAGGCGGCCCGGGTCGACGGCGCCAACGAGTGGCAGGTGTTCCGCAAGGTCACGGTGCCGCTGCTCGCGCCCGTCCTCGCGGTCGTCACCGTCACCCTGATGATCAACGTCCTGAAGATCTTCGACCTGGTCTTCATCATCGCCCCGGGCTCCTCCCAGGACGACGCGAACGTCCTCGCGCTGGAGCTGTACCGCAAGGGCTTCTCCGAGGACCAGCCGGGCATCGCGAGCGCGATCTCGGTGTTCCTGCTGCTGCTCGTGATCCCGGTGATGTGGTTCAACGTCCGCAGGCTCAGGCGGGAGGGACGGCGATGAACGCGCACCTGACCGTCTTCTGGGGGTCCGGGGGCCGCGCGGCGGCAACCGCATATCACCTGCAACCCTCGGACGAATGGGGCACTCGGGCTTGCCTCGCGACGCCCCCGCCGGTCATCGGGACCGCCTTGCTTTTCTGCTGGGGGTCCGGGGGTTATCCCCCGGAAATGAGCAGTAACGTCCGCAGGCTCAGGCGGGAGGGACGGCGATGAGTACGGATGCCAGTGGGGTCAAACCCCCGCCGCTCACCGTCGTCAAGGGTGAGCAGTCCCTCGGCGGTCGGCTTGCCTCCTTCGTCAGCGGCGGGCTGGTGCGGGTGTTCCTGATCCTCGTCGGCCTGTTCTGGCTGGTCCCGACGATCGGGCTGCTGATCTCCTCACTGCGGCCGCCGCAGGAGATGACCGCGAGCGGCTGGTGGGAGGTCTTCAGCAAGCCCTCCCAACTCACCTTCGAGAGCTACGACAAGCTGCTCGGCAACAGCGACATCACCGACTCGATCCTCAACACGGTGCTGATCACGGTCCCGGCGACGGTCCTCGTCGTCGTCATCGGCTCGCTCGCGGGATACGCGTTCGCGTGGATGGAGTTCCCGGGCCGCGACTGGTGGTTCCTGGGCGTGGTCGGCCTGTTGGTGGTGCCGGTGCAGGTGGCGCTGATCCCGATCGCCGAACTCTTCGGCAGCATCGGCATCTTCGGGTCCCTGATCGGCGTGATCCTCTTCCACGTCGGCTTCGGGCTGCCCTTCGCGGTGTTCCTGCTGCGGAACTTCTTCGCGGAGATCCCGAGAGAGCTGCTGGAGGCGGCACGGCTGGACGGCGCCGGTGAACTGCGCCTGTTCTTCCGTGTCGTGATGCCGCTCGGCGGTCCGGCGATCGCCGCGCTCGGCATCTTCCAGTTCCTGTGGGTGTGGAACGACATGCTGGTCGCGTTGATCTTCACGGACGCCGACAGCCAGCCGATCACGGTCGCGTTGCAGACCCAGGTACGCCAGTTCGGCAACAACGTCGACGTCCTGGCGCCCGGCGCGTTCATCTCCATGGTGATCCCGCTGGTCGTGTTCTTCGCGTTCCAGCGGCAGTTCGTGTCCGGCGTGATGGCGGGCGCGGTCAAGTAGCCGCAGATCACGGGACGCTTGCGCGAGAGCGGCACGCCCGAGGGGGCGGGACGACACCGGCCCGCCCCCTGCCGGTCACTCACGGTCCCCCGTATGCCTGAGGACCCGTAACCAAGTCACTCCATCGGCCGTTCCCGGGCCGAACGCCCGCACCGATCGATGGATGTCCCTTGCCCAGGTTCAGTGTCATTGTCCCCGTGTACAAGGTGCAGGCGTACCTGCACGAGTGCCTGGAATCGGTGCTCACACAGTCGTACCCCGATCTCGAACTGATCGCCGTCGACGACTGCTCGCCGGACGCCTGCGGCACGATCATCGACGAGTTCGCGGCCCGCGACCCGCGCGTACACCCGGTGCACCTCACTCAGAACCAGGGCCTGGGCCCTGCCCGCAACGCCGGTATGGCCGAGGCGACCGGCGACTACCTGATCTTCCTGGACAGCGACGACAGCCTCACCCCCGACTCCCTGCAGGCGATCGCCGACCGGCTGAAGGAGACCGGCGAGCCGGACGTCCTGGTCCACGACTACGCGCGCACCTACTGGACCGGCGAGACGGTCCGCGACCAGCCCGCCGGCCGGCTCACCGAGGAGGGACCGGCGCCCTTCCGGCTGGCGGACCGCCCGAGTCTGCTGCAGCTGCTGATGGTCGCCTGGAACAAGGCCTACCGGCGGGAGTTCGTCGAGCAGGAGGGCTTCGCCTTCCCCGAGGGCTACTACGAGGACACGCCCTGGACGTACCCGGTCCTGATGACGGCCCGGTCGATCGCGACCCTGGACCGGGTGTGCGTGCACTACCGGCAGCGGCGCGGCGGCGGCATCCTCGGCACGGTCAGCCCGCGGCACTTCGACATCTTCGAGCAGTACGACCGCGTCTTCGCCTACGTCGACGCCCACCCGGAACTCGCCCGCTGGCGCCCGCTGCTGTTCCGGCGGATGGTGGACCATCTGCTGGTGGTGTTCGCCCGGCGCGACCGCCTCCCGCGCCGCAGCCGCGCCGCGTTCCTGCGCAGGGCCCGGACGTACTACCGCCGCTACCACTCCCCCGGCGTCCCGGTGCCGGCGCGCACCCGCGTCCACTACACCCTCGTCCGCCTGGGCCTGCACCGCGTCTATCACGCGCTGCAACTGACGGCGGCCCTGGTCCGCCGGACCGCCAAGGTCACCGGCCGGCTGCTGAAGCGGCTGCGCGCCGGTGCGCTGCGGCTGCACTACCGCCTCCAGCGCTGCCTTCCGGTGCGCGCGAGCCGCGCCGTCTTCGCCGCGCACGGCGTCCGTGGGCACGGCTGCCACCCGGGCGCCCTGGAGGAGGCGTTCCGCGCGCACGCCCCGCACATCCGCACGGCCTGGATCGCCGACGCCGAGCAGGACACCGTCCCCGACGGCACCCGGCGGCTGCGCCCCGGCACGGCCGCCTACTGGACGGCGCTCGCCCGCTCCAAGTACCTCGTGCACAACACCGGCTTCGACCACCGCCTGGTCAAGCGCCCCGGCCAGGTCCTGCTGCGCACCCAGCAGGGCACCCCGCTCAAGCACATGGGCCTTGACCTGCTTGAACGCCCGGCGGCAGGCGGGCACATGGACGCCGACGAGCTCCTCGACGACGTCGACAAGTGGGACTACGTCCTGTCCGGCAACCGCCATTCCACCCTGGTCTGGGAGCGGGTGTACCCGGGCCGGTACACGACGCTCGAATACGGCGGCCCGCGCAACGACGTGTTCCAGCAGGCCACTTCGGCGGACGTGACCCGGGTCCGCGAGCAGCTCGGCATCCCCGAGGGCGCGGTGGTGCTCCTCTACGCTCCCACCCATCGCGACTACCGCCGCACCCAGCACGTCACCCTCGACCTGCACCGCGTCGCGCGTCGCCTCGGCCCGCGCTACGTCGTCCTGGCCCGCGCCCACCCCCATCGCCACGGCGGCCCGCTCGTCGCCGGCGCGGGCCGGGTCATCGACGTCACCGGACACCCGAGCGTCGAGTCGCTGTGCCTCGCCTCGGACGCCCTGGTCACCGACTACTCGTCGATCATGTTCGACTACGCCAACCTGGACCGGCCGATCGTGATCCACGCCGACGACTGGGAGGCGTACGGGGCGGCCCGCGGCACCTACTTCGACCTGCGGTCCTCCCCGCCGGGCGCGGTGTCGCGCGGTGAGGACGAGCTGATCGACATCTTCGCCACCGGCCACTGGCGCGGCTCGCGCTCCGCCCAGCTGAGGGCGGCGTTCCGGGAGCGCTTCTGCCCGTACGACGACGGCCGCGCCGCCGAGCGGGTCGTCCGTCATGTGGTGCTGGGCGAGACCGGCAAGCCGTCCGTCGTACCGCTCGACAAGCGCCACCCCGTGCCGTCGCCGGCCGCGTCGCTCACGCACCTCCCGCTCGCGACCGTGCCGCACCCCGCGGGGCCCGTGACCGTCACCGAGAGACGCTGACCGGCGTATCCACCGAAGAGGAGTCCGTATGCCCTCCAGCCCGTCACGGCCCACACCGAGCCGACCGCCCACCGTGCGGCCCGCCGGGCGGCCCGGCCGAGGTCGCGCAGGCTGAGGCCCGCCCCGGCCTCCTCCCGCATCCGGCCGTCAGAACATCGCCGGAACATCGACAGAGCATCGACAGAAAGAGCAGTATGCCCCGCTTCAGCATCGTTGTTCCGTCCCATGGGGTCGCGGGGCGGCTGTCCCAGGCACTGGATTCGGTCCTGGCCCAGTCCTTCGGCGAGTTCGAGCTGATCCCGGTCTGCGACGGCCCGGACGCACCGGCGGCGGATGTCGCCACCGGGTACGCCGAGCGGGACTGCCGGGTGGCGCCCGTGCACTCGCCGCCGGCGGCGATGGGGGTACCTCCCTGCTCGAGCGCAGTCGAGAGCTTGGGGGAAGCCGGGGCGCGGGACGCCGGGTTGCGGGCCGCGACCGGTGACTGGCTGCTGTTCCTGGACGGCGACGACGTGCTGGTGCCGGGCGCCCTGGCGGCGCTGGACGCCCGGCTGGGCGAGACCGGTGACGTGGACGTCCTGTACTTCGAGCACGAGCGGACCCCGTGGTGGGTGGGCGAGCCGACCAACCCGGCCGCGCCGGTGCTCGCGGGCACGCCGGACGGGGTCTTCCCGCCCGAGCGGGCCCCGGAGCTGACGGGGGTGCGGCTGCCGGCGTGGAGTGCGGCCTACCGGCGTGCCTTCCTCACCGAGCGGCACCTCACCTTCCCAGGCGGCCACTTCACCGACATCGGCTTCGGCGGCCTGGTCGTGCTGAGCGCCGAGCGCGTGGCGGTGCTGCGCCAGGTCGTCGTACGGCATCTGCTGCGGCGGCAGGGCAGTCGGCTGGGCCTGCCCGGGGAGCATCACTTCGAGCTGCTCGACCAGGCCGAGCTGGTGCTCGCGCGAGCCGCCGAGCAGGGGCTGTCCGGGGAGCGGTTCGGGCCGCTGTTCGAGCAGCTCTTCGCGGCGGTGCTGAAGACGGCCGCCCATCCGCGCCGGCTGCCGGGCCGGCGCCGTGCCTTCTTCCGCCGGGCGAGCGAGCTGTACCGGCGCTACCGGCCCGCCGGGTTCCGGACTCCGGGCGGCAGCCTCGGGGTGCAGCACCGGCTGCTGGCGAGCGGGTCCTACCTGGCGTTCCGGGCGTTGCGCGGGGCCAACCGGGCGGTGACGAGGGCCGCTTCGGGTGTGCCGCGCCCGCGCGGGCTGCGCACCCGGCTACGCTACCGGCGTCAGCTGCGGCGCCGGCTGGACGGGAACCTCGCCGTGTACTGCGCCTACTGGGGCCGCGGCTATGTCTGCAACCCGGCGGCGATCCACGCCAAGGCGCGCGAGCTCGCGCCCCACATCCGCTCGGTGTTCCTGGTCGAGGCGGACCGGGCGCACACCGTGCCGAAGGACGTGGAGTACGCGGTCATCGGCAGCCGTGAGTACTGGGACGTCCTCGCCCGCGCCAAGTACCTGATCAACAACGCCGACTTCGCGGACGCCGTGGTCAAGCGCAGGGGCAGTGTCCATCTGTCGACCCAGCACGGCACCCCGCTGAAGAAGATGGGCACCGACCGGGCGACGTACCCGGTGGTGGCCGCGGCGACCGGCAGCCTCGCCGGGCTGCTGGCCCGCGTCGACCGCTGGGACTACAACCTGTCCGCCAACCGGCGCTCCACCGAGATGTGGGAGCGGGCCTTCCCCGCCGCGCACGAGACCTTGGAGTACGGCTGTCCGCGCAACGACGTCTACTGCACGGCGACCGCGGCCGACGTCGCGCGGGTGCGCGGCGAACTCGGTGTCCCCGAGGGCAAGAAGGCGCTGCTCTACGCGCCCACGCACCGCGACCACGCCACCGGCTTCGAGCCGGCCCTCGATCTTCAGGCCCTGTGCGAGGAGATCGGCGACGAGTACGTCGTGCTGCTGCGCGCCCACCACTTCTACGACCGGGGCGGCGCGCGCGGCACCGGCCGGGTCATCGACGTCACCGGACACCGCTCGTCCGAGGACGTGTGCCTGGCCGCCGACGCGCTGATCACCGACTACTCGTCGATCATGTTCGACTACGCCAACCTGGACCGGCCGATCGTCGTGTACGCCGACGACTGGGACGTCTACCGGGAGCTGCGGGGCGTCTACTTCGACCTGATGGAGGCGCCGCCGGGCCGGGTGGCGCGCACACCGGGCGAGCTGGCGGCCCTCCTGCGCGACGGGTCGTACGCGGACGAGGAGGCCGGGGCCCTGCGCGCCGCGTTCCGGGAGCGCTTCTGCGAGTTCGACGACGGGCGCGCCGCCGAGCGGGTCGTGCGCCGGGTGCTGCTGGGCGAGCCGCCCGAGGCGCTGCCGCCGGTGGTCCCGCTCGCCGAGCGCAGCCCCGCCCCCGCCGCGACGACCCTCGTGAGGAGCTGACGTGCCCCGCTTCAGCATCATCGTCCCCGTGTTCGAGGTGCAGGGCTTCCTGCGGGAGTGCCTGGACTCGGTGCTCGGGCAGTCGTACACCGACTTCGAGGTGATCGCCGTCGACGACCGCTCTCCCGACGGCTGCCCGGCCGTCCTGGACGGCTACGCCGCCCGCGACGCCCGGGTGCGCGTGCTGCATCTGGCGGAGAACGTCGGTCCCGGCCGGGCCCGCAACGCCGGTCTGGTGGAGGCGAGCGGCGACTACGTCCTGTTCCTCGACGGCGACGACCACTACACGCCGGGCCTGCTGGAGGCGGTCGCCGCGCGTCTGGAGGCGGCCGACGACCCGGACATCCTGGTCTTCGACCATGTGCGCACGCACTGGTGGGGCCGCGGCGGGCGCAGTTCGGCGGCGGACCTGCTGGCGGCGGCCGGCACGGGCACGGTCGGTGTCCGCGAGAACCCGGAGTATCTGCACCTGTTGCCGGTGGCCTGGAACAAGGCCTACCGGCGTGACTTCTTCCTCAAGCACGAGCTGGCCTACGCCCCCGGTCTCTACGAGGACGCGCCCGTCACCTACCGCTCGATGGTGCTGGCCGACCGCGTCGCCTGTCTGGAGCGGATCGGGGTCGAGCACCGGCAGCGCCGGCAGGGCGCGATCACCAGGACGCCGAGGCGGCGGCACTTCGACATCTTCCCGCAGTACGAGGGCCTGTTCACGTTCCTCGAAGAGCGCCCGGATCTCGCGTGGGCCCGCCCGCCGCTGTTCGAACGGGCCCTGGACCACATGCTGTTCGTGCTCGCGCGCGAGGACCGGGTGCGGCTCGGTCACCGGCCGGACTTCTACCGCGCGATCCGCTCCTTCCACGCCCGCCACCTGCCCGGCGGCTTCACCCCGCCCGACGGCCGGCGCGGCGAGGAGATGCGGCTCCTGGCGACGGCGTCGTACACGGGGTACGCCATGGCGCGCGGTCTGCGCGAGATGCGTGCGGTGGCCGGCGAGGGCGGGCGGCGGGTGGCGGGGGCGGCGACGCAGCGAACCCTGCGCGCCCGGTACGCCAGCCGGTCCAAGCCGCCGCTCGATCCGCGGCTGGCCGTGTACTCGGCGTTCTCGCACCGGGGCGTGCTCGGCGATCCGGCGGCGATCCATGCCAAGGCCGGTGAGATCGCCCCGCACCTCAGGGGTGTGTGGGTGGTCCGGGAGGACGCGGTGGACACCCTTGAGCCCGGCATCGACTTCGTGACGCCCGGCTCACGGCGCTATCACGAGGTCATGGCGCGGGCCACGTACTGGGTGAACAACGTCACCTGGCCCGGCGCCCTCGCCAAGCGCCCCGGCAGCGTCCACATCCACACCCACCAGGGCACCCCGCTCAAGTACATGGCGGCCGACCTGCTGACCAGGCCCGGCGCCCGGCACGGCGTCGACGTGCCGCAGATGCTGTCGCGGGCCGACCGCTGGGACCACAGCCTGGTGGCCAACCGGCACTCGGAGCTGGTGTGGGAGCGGGCGTACCCGTGTCACTTCGCGTCGGCCCGGACGGGCAGCCCGCGCAACGACGTGCTGGTGAACGCGGGTGCCGAGGCCGGTGAGGCCGCTCGTGCGCGGCTCGGCGTCCCGGCCGGGCACACCGTGGTGCTGTACGCGCCGACGCGCCGCGAGTACCGCCGGGGCGGCCATGTCGACCGGATCGACCTGGCCCGGTTCGCCCGGGACCTCGGCTCGGGGCACACGCTCGTCGTCCGGCTGCATCCGTCGCTGGCGAAGGGCATCGCGCGGGGGTTCGGCCTGGCCGATCTGCACGGGCGGGGCGTGCTGATCGACGCGACGGACGAGCCGCACGTCGAGGACGTCATGCTCGCCGCCGACGTCCTGGTCACCGACTACTCCGCCCTGATGTTCGACTACGCCAACCTGGACCGGCCGATCGTGATCCATGCCGACGACTGGGGGGCGTACACGGCGAGCCGGGGCGCCTACTTCGACATCACGGCCGACGCGCCGGGTCATGTGTCGCGCTCGTACCGGGAGTTGGCGTGGCTGTTCGCGTCCGGGACCTGGCAGGACGGGGAGTCGGCGCGGCTGCGGAAGGGGTTTAGGGAGCGGTTCTGCGAGTTCGACGACGGGCGCGCCGCCGAGCGGGTCGTACGGACGCTGATGCAGGGTTCTTGACGCCCGCCGCCAGGCTCACCCGATGAGGTGATGCGAGGCAATGCCGTTGACCCGACCGGGAACATACGACAAATGCCCCGAACCGATGCAACCTCCCACGTCGGAAAGGCGGCCGTCAGCACTCTCGTCCGGGGGACGGTGCGCGGTGCGACCGCGCTGCGCGGCTGCCGCGGCCCGCGTCCGACGCCGTACCAGGTCTTCGGCTTTGCGTTCTTCCTGGTGATGCTGCTGGCGTACTGGGCCGTGCCGCTGTGCTGCGACGCGGGCCAACACGCGGCGGTCGTGGAGCGTCTGAGGGCGGATCTGCTCCATCCGCGCCATCCGACGGCGGACCTGCCGGGCGCGGGCAGCCCGTCCTACTCGCCGTACGCGTTCGCGCAGGGCGTGTTCGCCCGGCTGACCGGGCTGGGCGGCTGGGAGGTGGTGCGGCTGGCCGGTGTGCTGAACCTGGTGGTGCTGCTGACCGGCATCGGCCGCTTCGTGCGGGTGCTGACGCCGCGGCCGTGGGCGCCGGTGCTCGCGCTGGGGACGATGACCCTGCTGTGGGGGACCGGGCGGGCCTGGTGGAGCGGATCCCTCAGCCTGATGTCGATGACCGGCAACCTCGGCTACCCGTCGGCGTTCGCCATCGGGCTCACCTTCTGGGCCTGGGCCTGGACGGGGGCGCGGGCCCGGGGGCAGGGGCCGGTGCGGTACGTCGGGCCGAGCGGACTGCCCGCGGTCGCCGGGTACGCCGGGCTGGGCGCGCTGTACGGGCTGGTCCTGCTGATCCATCCGGTCACCGCGGCGGCCGCGGCGTCGGGGGCGGTGGCGTTCGTCGCCGGGTGGCAGCGGGGGTGGGGGGCCGCCGTGGTCGTGCGGTGGGGGGTGACGGCGGGGACGGCGGTGCTCATCGCCTGGGCCTGGCCGTACTTCGATGTGTTCGCACTGGCCCGGGACCACAGCGTGGACTGGATGGACCGGCGGCCGTACGAGCAGCTCCCCGGGCAGTTCTGGCTGGCGCTGCTCGGGCTGCCGGCGCTGTGGCTGCGGTGGCGGGACTCCCGGCGCGATCCGCTGGTGCTGCTGTTCGGCCTCGACTGTCTGCTCGTGGCGTACGGCTGGATCAGCGGCCACTACTCCTACGACTCCTACGGCGGGATCCTCGGACTCACCCTGGTGCCGCTCCAGTTCGCGCTGGCGGTGGAGCTGGCGGCGCCCCGGCCGTGGAACAGGGCGCGCCGGGTGCTGGGCGGGGCCGCGGCGGCCGGGGCCTGTGTCGGGTTCCTCACCGTGCAGGGCGGGGCGGTGGTGCCGCGGGCGCTGGATCCGCTGGGGCTGGAGCAGCCGTCGCGCTGGCCGTCGTACGCCTGGGTGGCACGGCATGTGGGGAAGGGCGAGGTGGTGATCACCGACGGGCACTACGCCCCGCGCTCCGTCCCCGGGTACGGGCCGGACCTCGCCGCGCCGATCCGGCCCGATCCCGCCCTGGACGAGCGGGACCGGGAGCGTCGGATCGCCGATGTCCGCGCCTACCTCTCCCCTACGTCGACCCGCGCCGAGCGCACGGCCGTCGCCCGCCGCTACCACGCGCGCTGGCTGCTGCTGACGCGGTGGAAGCGGGTGCCGGGGGAGGCGGTGGTGGTGGCGTGGAGCCGGGAGACGGGGGAGGTGCTGGCGCGGATCGGATGACGGGCGCCGGGGTGGCGGGGGTCCTACTCGATGACGAGGTCGACCTCGATGTTGCCGCGGGTGGCGTTCGAGTAGGGGCAGACCTGGTGGGCCTGCTCGACCAGCTTGCGGCCGGTCTCCTCGTCCAGGGTGTCGGGAAGCTCCACGCGCAGCGTCACCTTCAGGCCGAAGCCCTCACCCTGCTTGCCTATGCCGACCTCGGCGGTGACGGCGGCGTCCGAGACGTCGACCTTGGCCTGGCGGCCGACGAGGCCGAGCGCGCTGCCGAAGCAGGCGGCGTAACCGGCGGCGAACAGCTGCTCCGGGTTCGTGCCCTGGCCGTTGCCGCCCAGCTCCACCGGCGCGGCCAGCTGCAGGTCGATCTTGCCGTCGTTGGAGACGGCGCGACCCTCGCGGCCGTGGGTGGCGGTGGCGACAGCGGTGTAGAGCGCGTCCATGGAAACCATCCCTCTCAAGTCACTTCCGGCGGCTCCGTTGACGGCCGCCGACGACGACAAGTAGAGCACACAATTCAATTGCGCACAACTAAGTGGCGGGCGCGAGCTACCCTGGAGTCATGACGACCACGCCCACGGCGGACTGGCTCCGCCTCGACCAGCAGATCTGCTTCTCCCTGAACGCCGCCTCACGCGCCTTCGGCGGCGTCTACCGCGTGGTCCTCAAGGACCTCGGGCTCACGTATCCGCAGTACCTGGTGATGCTGGTCCTGTGGGAGCACGGCGACCAGCCCGTGAAGAAGCTGGGCGAACACCTGCGCCTGGACTCCGGCACGCTGTCGCCGCTGCTCAAGCGGCTGGAGACGGCCGGCCTGGTACGCCGGGAGCGCAGCGCCCGAGACGAGCGCTCGGTGGAGGTGCGGCTGACGGAGGAGGGCGTCGCGTTGCGCGAGCGGGCGTTGCAGGTGCCGCGCCGGATCGCCGCGGCGACGGGCTTCGACGAGGACGCGATCGGCGAACTGCGGGAACGGCTGGATCTGCTCACCGCGGCACTGGACTCGGCGGCACTGGACTCGGCCGCGCTGGAGGAGCCGCGGGGGCGGGAGGCGTGACGGGCGACGCTGTAGGGGCCGCGCGGGCGGGAAGCTGATCGGCGCTCGGCGGACGCCCCAGCTCCCGTTCCCCGTTCCCCGGTGAACCGGAGCAGTGAACCGGAGCCCTGATGCCGCCGTCTTCCGGACCGGGCCGCAAGTCCCCTCAGCGGGCGGTCACCCGCCATTCCTACGACTCCGGAACGCGGCCCCATGCCCCCTCACTCCCCGCGCCCCGCGCCCGCACCGCAGGTCGGCGTCGTGGTCATCGGTCACAACGACGCCGCGCATGTGACGACCGCCGTGCGCTCGGCGCTGGCCCAGGGTCCCGTCGTCCGCGAGGTCGTCGCCGTCGACGACTGCTCGACGGACGACAGCGCGGAACTGCTCGCGCGTCTGGCCGTGGCCGAACCGCGCGTACGGCTGGTCCGGCGCCGGGTCGACAGCGGCGGCTGCGGCAGCCCGCGCAACACCGGTCTGGACCGGGTGACCTCGCCGTATGTGATGTTCCTGGACGGCACCGACGTACTGCCGCCGGGCGCGGTGGACGCGCTGCTCACGGCGGCGGCCGGGGCGGGTTCGCAGGTGGCGGGCGGACTGTGCGTGCGACGGGAACTGCCGGAGGGGCGCGAGGTGCCGTGGGAGGCGACCCTCTACGCCGCGCGCGCCGTGTACGAGCGCCCGGCACAGCGCCCGCGCCTGGTCCACGACACGCTCTGCGTGAACAAGCTGTACCGCACCGAGTTCCTGCGCGAGCACGGCATCCGCTTCCCCGAGGGCCGCTTCCCCTACGAGGACCTCGTCTTCAGCGCGCGCGTGCTGGCCGCCGGGCCGCGCGTCGCCCTCGTCCCGGACCCGGTGTACGTCCGGCACGTACGCCACTGCGCCGACCGGCCGTCGACCTCCCTCGACCGGGCCGGCATCGCCGACTGGCGGGCGCGCATGGAGGCGAGCCGGGCGGCGTACGAGATCCTGCTGGGAGCCGGGCGCAAGGAGCTCGCGCGGGAGGCGCGGGCGAGGTTCCTGGACCACGAGCTGCGGATGTACGCGCGCGAGCTGGGGCTGCACGAGGCCCCCTACCAGCGCGCGTGGTGGGCGCTCACGCGGGCGCATCTCGCCGAGTACGACGCGCCCGACTGGGAGCACCACCCCACCGCGCCCGGCTGTCTCGTCGGCCGTGTCGTCCTGGCCTCCCCCGAGCCGCGCGACCTGCCCCGCATCCGGGACCTCGCCTCCCGCCCGGCCCGCCTGCTCCCGCCCTACGCCCACGCCCCCGACGGCACCCCCGTCTGGTCGGCCGCCCTCCCCCAGGTCACCCTCGAACCCCTGCTGACCCGCCCCGTCCGCCTCCTCCCCCTCGCCGTCGACGCCGAACTACGGCCACGCGCGCGTGCCGCCCTCCTCCGGCTGCGTCTGCACGAGCTGTACGGCCGGGTGGCGCAGGCGGGACCGGAGGCGCTGGAGGTGGAGTGGCGGTGCCGGGTGACGGGGCGGACGGCGGGACCGCGTACGACGGTGGGGCTCGTGGCGTCGGCCGGTGAAGGCGAGGGCGCGGCCCGCGTGTGGGCGGCCGAAGTAACCGTTCGGTGGGCCGCGTTCGGGGCCGGCGGGGCGGGCGCGCCGAGGGCGCGTGCGTGGGATCTGCGGGTGCGGGTGCGCTTCCGGGGCGGTGCGTGTCGCGAGGTCACGGCGCAGGCACGCGCGGGCGCCGGTCTGCCGCGCCGTCGCGCCGTGATGAGCGCCCGGCACGCCGTCGTACTCGTCCAGCCGTACACCACACACTCCGGCGCGCTGGCCCTGCGCGTGACCCCCGGTTTGCCGCGGGCCATGTCAGTGGCCCGCGACAGGCTCCGCCGCCTGCTTCACTGTCACTGACACGCACCATGACGAGGGGACGGCCGTACATGACCTGGCTGATCACCGGCGGCGCCGGCTACATCGGAGCGCACGTCGTACGGGCGATGACCGAGGCGGGTGAGCACGCCGTGGTCTACGACGACCTGTCCACCGGCATCGCCGACCGCGTGCCGGACGCCGTACCCCTCGTCGTCGGCTCGACCCTGGACCGCGAGCGCGTCGCCCGCGCCATCGCCGCCCACCGCATCACCGGTGTCGTGCATCTCGCGGCGAAGAAGCAGGTCGGCGAGTCGGTCGAGCTGCCCCTGCAGTACTACCGGGAGAACGTCGAGGGCCTGCGCGTCCTCCTGGAGGCCGTGACGGCGGCGAACGTGACGTCCTTCGTCTTCTCCTCCTCGGCGGCGGTGTACGGCATGCCGGACGTCGACCTGGTGACGGAGGAGACGCCGTGCGTGCCCATGTCGCCGTACGGCGAGACCAAGCTGGCGGGCGAGTGGCTGGTGCGGGCGACCGGCCGGGCGACGGGCCTGTCCACGGCGTCTCTGCGCTACTTCAACGTGGCCGGCGCCGCCACCCCCGAGCTCGCCGACCTCGGTGTCTTCAACCTCGTCCCCATGGTCTTCGAGAAGCTGACGGAGAACGCGCCGCCGCGCATCTTCGGCGACGACTACCCGACCCCCGACGGCACCTGCATCCGCGACTACATCCACGTGGTCGACCTGGCGGAGGCCCACGTGGCCGCCGCCCGCGCCCTCCAGGCCTCGCCGGGCCATGACCTCACCCTCAACATCGGCCGGGGGGAAGGCGTTTCGGTGCGCGAGATGATCGACCGGATCAACGCCGTCACCGGCTACGACCGCCCGCCGACCGTCACCCCGCGCCGCCCCGGCGACCCGGCCCGCGTCGTCGCCTCCGCCGACCGCATCGCCACCGAACTGGACTGGAAGGCCAAGCACGACGTCCAGGACATGATCGTGTCGGCGTGGGCGGGATGGGTACGGCAGCATCCGGAGGCCGCACGCAGCTGACGCGACCTGACCGGCCACGGCCCGGGCCCCGGCCCCCTAGGCACCGGTCCGCCGTCGGCTACGCGTTGTTCAGATACGTCAGCACCGCCAGCACCCTGCGATGCCCGCTGTCGCTCTGCGGCAGGCCGAGCTTGAGGAAGACGTTGCCGATGTGCTTGTGGACGGCGCGTTCGGTGACGACGAGGGTCTTGGCGATGGTCGCGTTGTCGTGGCCCTCGGCCATGAGGGCCAGGACCTCGCGCTCGCGCGGGGTGAGGGAGTCGAGGGGCGACTCGGCGCGGCGGGTGAGGAGTTCGGTGACGACCTCGGGGTCCAGGGCGGTGCCGCCGGCCGCGACCCGCTCCAGGGCGTCGAGGAACTCGTCCACCCGGCCGACGCGGTCCTTGAGCAGATAGCCGACGCCGCCCGCGCCGCCCGCGAGGAGTTCGGCGGCGTACGACTCCTCGACGTACTGGGAGAGCACCAGGACCGGCAGCCCGGGCAGTTCCCCCCGCGCGGCGAGGGCGGCGCGCAGCCCCTCGTCGCGGAAGTCCGGCGGCATCCGTACGTCGAGCACGGCCGCGTCGGGTCGGTGCTCCAGCAGCGCGGGCAGGATCTCGGGGCCGGTACCGGCGACGGCCACGACCTCGTGCCCGGCCGACGTCAGCAGCAGGACGAGGCCCTCGCGCAACAGGGCGTTGTCCTCGGCGATCACGACTCTCACGGCACTTCCGCCTCTACAGAGCTCTGAGGGCATGTGCGGTGGCACGGGCCAGGGCGTCCAGGTAACCCTTGGGCACCTTGGGGCTGCGGATCACCACGGAACGCCAGTACAGCGGACCCGAGATCAGATCGAGGGCCAGCTCCTCGTCGATGCCCGCACGCACCTCGCCGCGCTTCTCCGCGGCCATCACGATGCCGCTGGCCACGCTCGCCTGCCCGTCCCGCAGCGCCTTCTGCACCGCCTCCGCGATCTCGGGGCTGCGGGCGGCCTCGGCCTGGAGGTCCGGGAGGATCTGCGACGCCAGCGGGTGCCGCAGGGCGCGCGCGGTCACCTGGTAGAGCATCCGCAGATCCCCTTCCAGGGAGCCGGCGTCGGGGACGGGCAGCCCCATCACCGCCACCGCCGACACCACGTCCAGCACCAGGTGCAGCTTGGAGGGCCAGCGCCGGTACACCGCGGTCTTGCCGACGCCCGCCCGGCGCGCGATGCCCTCGATCGACATGCGCGCGTAGCCGACGGCCGCCAGTTCCTCGAAGACGGCCGCCCGGATCGCCTCCGTCACGTCCTCCCGGAGCACGGCCGCCCCGGCGGGGGCCCGGCGGCGCGCAGGCGTCTGGGGCTGGTCGGCATTGGTCGTCATACGGACCAGCATAGGGCGTTACGACGATACGGTCCCGTCCCCACGTGACCGTCCTCCCCCGGCCGTCCCCACCCAGCCGTCCCCACGTGACCGTCCCTCCGTAGCCGTAACCTCGCTCACGTCACGACGAAACGGTTGCGTTCCGACGCCCCGTGGACCTACGCTCACGTTGCGACGATACGGTCCCGTCCCGACGTAAGAAAACGTGAAGAGTCACGTAAGAGAACGTCGCCGCACCCCTCCCCCCGAGCGAAAGCAGCGGATGTGAGCCAGGTCCTCGACACACCGCCCCCGACGACACCCGCCCCGGCCCACGCCGACCTCTCCGGCCTCGCGGCCCGGCACGGCCTCGCGGTCAGCGGTGCCCGCCCCTCCCTGCCCGAGTACGTCCGCCAGCTGTGGGAGCGCCGCCACTTCATCAGCGCCTTCGCCACCGCCAAGCTCACCGCCCAGTACAGCCAGGCGAAGCTCGGCCAGGTCTGGCAGGTGATGACGCCGTTGCTGAACGCGGCGGTGTACTACTTCATCTTCGGCATGCTCCTGGGCACCAGCCACGGCGTGCCGGACTACATCCCGTTCCTGGTGACGGGCGTGTTCGTGTGGACGTTCACCCAGAGCTCGATCATGGCGGGCACCCGCGCCATCTCCGGGAACCTGGGCCTGGTGCGGGCCCTGCACTTCCCGCGGGCCGCGCTGCCGATCTCCTTCGCGCTCCAGCAGCTCCAGCAGCTGCTGTTCTCGATGGCGGCCCTGTTCGTGATCCTGCTCTGCTTCGGCATTCCGGTCGCCGCGTCCTGGGTGCTGGTGCTCCCGGCGCTGTTCCTGCAGTTCACCTTCAACGCGGGCGTCGCGATGGTCATGGCGCGCATGGGCGCGAAGACTCCGGACATCGCCCAGCTGATGCCGTTCGTGCTGCGCACGTGGATGTACGCGTCCGGCGTGATGTTCAGCATCAGCCACGTCACGGGCGGCCACAAAGGCCTGCCGTCCTGGGTGCCCGAGGTCCTTCAGGCCAACCCGGCCGCCGTGTACATCGACCTGATGCGCTTCGCACTGATCGACAGCTTCCACGGGAGCCAGCTCCCGCCGCACGTGTGGGCCCTCGCGACGGGCTGGGCCCTGCTCGCCGGGGTCGGCGGCTTCATCTACTTCTGGAAGGCTGAGGAGACGTACGGCCGTGGCTGAGAACACGAACGGGAACATCCCCACCGTCGTCGCGGACGGCGTCGACATCGTCTACCGCGTCAACGGCACGGGGGCAGGCCGCGGCTCCGCCACCGCCGCCCTCAACCGGATCCTGCGCCGGGGGCAGGCCGAGAAGGCGGCGGGCGTGCGCACGGTGCACGCCGTCAAGAACGTCTCCTTCGTGGCGTACCGGGGCGAGGCCATCGGCCTCATCGGCACCAACGGCTCCGGCAAGTCGACGCTGCTCAAGGCCGTCGCGGGCCTGCTCCCGGTGGAGAACGGCCACATCTACACCGACGGCCAGCCCTCCCTCCTCGGCGTGAACGCGGCCCTGATGAACGACCTCACCGGCGAGCGCAACGTCTTCCTCGGCGGCCTCGCCATGGGCATGACCCGAGAGCAGGTCAAGCAGCGCTACCAGGAGATCGTCGACTTCTCCGGCATCAACGAGAAGGGCGACTTCATCACCCTGCCCATGCGTACGTACTCCTCCGGCATGGCGGCCCGTCTGCGCTTCTCCATCGCCGCCGCCAAGGACCACGACGTCCTGCTGATCGACGAGGCCCTCGCCACCGGCGACCGCTCCTTCCAGAAGCGCTCCGAGGCCCGGATCCGCGAGCTGCGCAAGCACGCCGGCACGGTGTTCCTGGTCAGCCACAACAACAAGTCGATCCGCGACACCTGCGACCGCGTGCTGTGGCTGGAGCGCGGCGAGCTGCGCATGGACGGTCCGACGGACGACGTCCTGAAGGAGTACGAGGCGTTCACCGGCGACAAGGCCGCCAAGCCGAAACCGCAGCCCAAGGCAGCGCCCGCCGCTGTTCCTTCCTGAGGCACGGCCCCAGATCACTTCCCAGAAACGTCAGGGCGCCCCGGACCGTCACGGTCCGGGGCGCCCTGACGCACGTAAGGCTCAGGAACTCATGCGGCTCACGTGTGCGTCCGCAGCAGCGTCCGCATGGTGCGCATCGCCACCGACAGGTTGGCCAGGTCGAAGGCGTCCGACCCGCGGATCTCCTCCAGCGTCGTGCGCGCCCGGCCGAGGATCGCGCCGTTCTTCTTCTCCCACAAGTTGAAGCGCTGCTCGGGCGTCGCGGTGCCGTTGCCGGCCGCCAGGACGTCCGAGGTCAGGGCCGCGTGGGCGGCGTAGAGGTCCTCGCGGATGGAGGCACGGGCCATGGACTGCCAGCGGTCGGCACGCGGCAGCTCGATGATGCGGTCCATGAGCTGGGCGATGTGCAGCCGGTCGGCGAGGTCGTAGTAGACCTCGGCGACATCCATCGGGTCCTTGCCCGTGCGGTCGGCCACCGAGACGATGTCGAGCGTCGGGAAGGCGGACGAGAACCCGGCGACCCGCGTGGCGACTTCGGCGGGGACACCGGCGGCGGTCAGCTCGTCGTAGATCTGCTGGTACCACTCCAGGTCCGCGCCGCGCAGCAGCTTCGGCAGCTGCGACCACACCTGCTCGACGCGGTCGGCGAAGAAGTCGACCGTCTCGGCGAGCTGGAGCGGCTGCTGGCGGTTGTTGAGCAGCCAGCGCGTGCCGCGCTCGACGAGCCGGCGCGAGTGCAGCCGGATCCGGGTCTGCACGTCGGCCTCGACCTTGTTGTCGAGCCCCTCGACCGCGTCCCACACCTCCGCCGAGCGGAAGATCGCGCGGGCCACGGTCTGCGCCCGGACGATCTCCTCCAGCGAGGCACCGGTCTCCTCGCGCAGCCGGTGCAGATACGTCGTACCGCCCGTGTTGACCGTGTCGTTGACCAGCACGGTCGTGGTGATCTCACGGCGCAGCGGGTGGCTGACGAGGTACTCGGGGAACTGCTCGCGCAGCTCGGTCGGGAAGTACGCGTGCAGCAGCGTGCTCAGGTACGGGTCGTCCGGCAGCGTGGTGTGCAGCAGCTCCTCGGCGACCGTGATCTTCGTGTACGCCATCAGCACGGCCGTCTCCGGGCCGGTCAGGCCGTGGCCGGTGCCGAGGCGTTCGCGGATCTGGCGGTCGGTGGGCAGGAACTCCAGCGCCCGGTTCAGGTGCCCCGCCCTGACCATGTGCTTCATGAAGCGCTGCTGGGCGTGGAGCATGGCGCTGGACTGGGCGAGGGCGTTGGCGATCGCCGTGTTCTGGGCGTAGTTGTTGCGCAGGACCAGACGGCCGACCTCGTCGGTCATCTCGGCGAGCAGCTTGTTGCGCTGCTTGACGGTCATGTCGCCCTCGGAGACCAGACCGTTGAGCAGGATCTTGATGTTCACCTCGTGGTCGGAGGTGTCCACGCCCGCGCTGTTGTCGATGGCATCGGTGTTGATCTTGCCGCCCTGCCGCGCGAACTCGATCCGGCCGAGCTGCGTCAGCCCCAGGTTGCCGCCCTCGCCGACGGCCTTGACCCTGAGGTCGGCGCCGTCGACGCGAATGGCGTCGTTGGCCTTGTCGCCGACGTCCGCGTGGGTCTCGGTCGAGGCCTTCACATACGTACCGATGCCGCCGTTCCACAGCAGGTCCACCGGCGCCTTGAGGATGGCCTTCATCAGCTCGGCCGGGGTCATCTTGGCGACCTTGCCCTCGATGCCCAGGGCCTCGCGGATGTGCGCGTTGACCGGGATGGCCTTGGCGCTGCGCGGGAAGACGCCGCCTCCGGCCGAGATCAGCTCGGTGTCGTAGTCCTCCCAGCTGGAGCGGGGCAGCTCGAAGACGCGGCGGCGCTCGGCGTAGGAGGTGGCCGCGTCCGGGGTCGGGTCGATGAAGATGTGCCGGTGGTCGAATGCGGCGACCAGGCGGATGTGCTCGCTGAGCAGCATGCCGTTGCCGAACACGTCACCGGACATGTCGCCGATGCCGACGACCGTGAAGTCCTCGCTCTGCGTGTCCACGCCCAGCTCACGGAAGTGCCGCTTGACGGACTCCCAGGCGCCGCGGGCGGTGATGCCCATGCCCTTGTGGTCGTAGCCGGCCGAGCCGCCGGAGGCGAAGGCGTCACCGAGCCAGAAGTTGTACTGCTCGGCGACCCCGTTGGCGATGTCGGAGAAGGTCGCGGTGCCCTTGTCGGCGGCGACGACGAGGTAGGTGTCGTCCTCGTCGTGCCGTACGACGTCCGCGGGCGGGACGACGTCGCCGGCCACCATGTTGTCGGTGATGTCGAGCAGCGCCGAGATGAAGGTCTTATAGCTCGCCACGCCCTCGGCCAGCCACGCGTCACGATCCACCGACGGGTCCGGCAGCTGCTTGGCGACGAAGCCGCCCTTGGCGCCGACCGGCACGATGACGGTGTTCTTCACCATCTGCGCCTTGACCAGGCCGAGGATCTCGGTACGGAAGTCCTCACGCCGGTCGGACCAGCGCAGGCCGCCTCGCGCGACCTTGCCGAAGCGCAGGTGCACGCCCTCGACGCGCGGCGAGTAGACCCAGATCTCGTACGCCGGGCGCGGCGCGGGCAGGTCGGGGATGGCCTGCGGGTCGAACTTCATGGAGACGTAGTCGTGCGGGTGACCGCCCGCCGCCTCCTGGAAGAAGTTCGTCCGCAGCGTCGCCTTGATCACGGTGAGGAAGGACCGCAGGATCCGGTCCTCGTCGAGGCTCGCCACCTGGTCGAGCGCCGCGTCGACCTCTTCGAGGAGCGCGTCCACGATCTCGTGGCCCGCACGCTGGCGGTCCGGCGACATCCGCGCCTCGAACAGGGAGACGAGCAGGCGGGTGGTGTGGACGTTGTTTCGGAGGGTGTCCTCCATGTAGTCCTGGCTGAAGGTGGAGCCGGCCTGGCGCAGGTACTTCGCGTACGCCCGCAGCACCATCGCCTGCCGCCAGGTGAGCCCGGCGCCCAGCACGAGGGCGTTGAAGCCGTCGTTCTCCGCCTTGCCGGTCCAGGTGGCGGCGAACGCCTCGGAGAACCGTTCACGCGCGTCGTCGCCGAGGTACTCGCCGCCGGCCGTCTGCGCCATACGCAGGCCGAAGTCGTAGATCCAGGCGACGCTGCGGTCGGAGCAGCGCAGCTCGTAGGGCCGCTCGTCGACGACCTCGACGCCGAGCCGGCTGAGGACGGGCAGGACGGCGGACAGGGAGACGGCCGCGCCCTTGCGGTAGATCTTGAACCGGCGCTCGTCGGGGGCGGCGCCGACCGGCTCGTACAGGCTCAGCGAGAAGTCGTTCTCCTCGGTGAGCTGCTCGATGTGCACCAGGTCGGAAACCGCGGAGCGCGGGGAGTGGTCGGCCTTGTAGCCCTCGGGGAAGGCGTTGCCGTAGCGGCGCAGCAGCTCGGCGGCGCGCTCCTCGCCGAGTTCGGCGTTGAGCGCGTCGGCGAAGCCGTCGGCCCAGGAACGCGCGGCCTCGACCAGGCGGGCCTCGATGCGCTCCTTGTCGGCCTCGGACAGCTCCGGCAGCTCGGTGCCCTGCGGGACCCGGACGACGAAGTGCAGCCGGGAGAGGATCGACTCGGTGTTCCAGGCGGTGAAGTCGACGCTGGTGCCGTCGAGCTCCTCCTTCAGGATGTCGATGATCCGCAGGCGCACGCCGGTGGTGTAGCGGTCGCGCGGGAGGTAGACGAGGGCCGAGTAGTAGCGGCCGTACTCGTCCTGGCGCAGGTAGAGCCGCAGCCTGCGGCGTTCCTGGAGGTAGAGGACGGAGGTCGCGATGCGCTGGAGCTCGGGGACCGGGGTCTGGAAGAGCTCGTCGCGCGGGTAGGTCTCCAGGATCTGGAGCAGGTCGCGCCCGTCGTGGCTGTTGGGCGAGAAGCCGGCGACCCGCAGCACGTCGTCGACCTTGCGCCGGACGACGGGCACGCGGCGGACCGACTCGGTGTAAGCGGCGGAGGAGAACAGTCCCAGGAAGCGGCGCTCGCCGACGACCTCGCCGTTCTCGTCGAACTTCTTCACCCCGACGTAGTCGAGGTACGACGGCCGGTGCACGGTCGCCCGGCTGTTGGCCTTGGTGAGGATGAGCAGCTTGTGCTCGCGGGCCTTGGCGCGCGCGTCGGCGGGCAGCCGCTCGAAGGACGGGCTGACGGGGTGGCTGTCGGTCTCGGAGTGCTGCGGGTCGGAGCGCAGGATGCCGAGGCCGGTGCCCGGCACGGCGGCCAGCGAGTCGTCCTCGCGCAGCTCGTACTCGCGGAAGCCGAGGAAGGTGAAGTGGTCGTCGGCCAGCCAGCGCAGCAGCTCGCGGGCCTCCTCGAACTCCTGGTCGCGCAGATCGGAGTGGGGCTCCCGGGGCAGCTCGTCGGCCATGCGCATGGCCAGATCCCGCATCTTGCTCCAGTCCTCGACGGCCTCGCGGACATCGGACAGGACGCGCAGCAGGTCGGCGGTGATCTGCTTCAGGTCGCCGCGGTCGGTCTCGCGGTCGATCTCGACGTGGATCCAGGACTCGGTGTGGGTGTCGTGCGGCAGCTCGCCGGAGGGCGGCGTGCTGAGCACCTCGATGAGCTTGCCGGTGAGGTCGCGGCGGACGAAGACCTGCGGGTGGATGACCACATGGATGCCCCGCCCCTGCCGCGTCAGCTCATTGGTGACGGAGTCGACGAGGAAGGGCATGTCGTCGGTGACGACCTCCACGACGGAGTGGCTGCACGTCCACCCGTTCTCTTCCACGGTGGGCGTGTGCACCCGCACGTTGGCCGTGCCCTGGGGGCGGTTCTCGGCCAGGCGGTAGTGCGAGAAAGCGGCACCGAAGATGTCGACCGGGTCGCGGTCGGTGAGGTCCTCCGGGGCGGTGTGCAGGTAGTAGCGCTGGAGGAACGAGAGCACGGTGTCGTGGTCCGGGGTGCCGGGGCTGCTCTCGTCCGTGGTCCCAGTCGGTAGGTACCCCCCGACCGGGCTGTTCTCAGCTACCCGGGCGGCCCTCTCGAGCAGCTCGGCCTTGGCTTCGTCCAGCTTGGTCTGCATTGTCCTCTGGCTCCTGTCGCGCGCCGTTGCGTGACGTTGAAGGAAGTACGGTCTCTTCCCCTCCGGTGTAACGCCGCGACGCGGGGTGTCCGGTCTGCTTCGACGCTATGCCGCGAGGTGAGATATGCGGGGGCATATGAGCCAATCTTGAGCTGCCCCGGGGGTGTGACGCTGCTCTCTGCGACGCCTGCGCCCGAGGTGTACATGGCTGCTTCCAGGGAGCCCTTCCGGCTCCCTCCCGCCCGCGAGGACCAGCGACCGCCGCCCGGTCACGGATGTCGTCCGTGCTCTCCGGGCGCAGGGCAGGGGCAACAATGCCCCCGCGAGCTATCGCGCTGATCACGCCACTAAGGCTATCGCTCCTTACAGGGCCCCCGTCATGAGCCGTATGTGTACAAAACCAGGGGGAGAACTTTGACGTTCTGCACAGGGTCAAACGGTGCGGGGAGGGCGTAACTGGCGGGGTCGGACAGCAAGGGGGAGCCTGAGATGTACGGCGGAGGCGGCGGCCGCGACCGGGAACGGTCCGGAATCACGCCACCCCATGGCAGCCCGTGTCCGAAAACAGCCGTGGGTCGAAGCCTGCCCGGGCGGCGAGCCGCGCTATGTGCCCACGAGCCGCGCTAAGTGCCCACGGCAGGGGCGTTCCCGACGGCACCCCGAACCGCACGCCCCCTTGGCAATCCCCCCGCCCGGAGGCACGTTGCCCAAGAGGCCGGTCCGACGGAGCCGCCGACCACGGCCGCGAAGCAGACCACGGCCGAGCAGAGGAGCGCACCCGACATGACAGCGAAGATCCTCATCGTCACCGGCGACGCAGCGGAGTCCCTGGAGGTCCTCTACCCCTACCAGCGCCTCCGCGAGGAGGGCTACGACGTCCACATCGCGGCCCCCACCCGCAAGAAGCTCCAGTTCGTCGTGCACGACTTCGAGCCGGGCTTCGACACCTACACCGAGAAACCCGGCTACACCTGGCCCGCCGACCTCGCCTTCTCCGAGGTCGACCCCGGCGACTACGTGGCCGTCGTCATCCCCGGCGGCCGGGCCCCCGAGTACCTCCGCAACGACCCCGAGCTCCGCAAGATCCTCAAGTCGTTCTTCGACTCCGACAAGCCGGTCGCGCAGATCTGCCACGGTCCCCTGCTCACCGCGGCGATCGACAGCCTCCGCGGCCGCCGCGTCACGGCGTACCCGGCCCTGGAGCTGGACATGCAGGCCGCCGGCGCCACCTTCCAGGACGCCGAGGCGGTCGTCGACGGCACCCTGGTCTCCGCACGCGCCTGGCCGGACCACTCCGGCTGGATGCGCGAGTTCCTGACCGTCCTGCGCTCGAAGGCACCGGTGAGCTGAGGACGGGGTCTCGCGGCGCGCGGGGCGCCGGGGACCGCGCGGGGCGACGAGGAACCGCAGGGCGCGGCGCTGGTACCGCCTCCGGGGCGTCGCGCACCCGCCGTGCCATGCCGCGCCACTGCGCGCTCACACAGCGAGCGGCCCCACGCTCACGCGGCCAGCCGCTCGGCCTCCGCGACGGCCTCCCTCAGTGTGTCCACCACCGGGACCCCGACCTCCTCCAGGCTCGCCCGGCTGTGCGACCCGCCGGTGTAGAGCACGGCCCGCGCCCCCACGTGCAGCGCCGCCACACCATCGTCGGCGGCGTCCCCGATCACCACCGTGCGAGCGGGATCCACGCTCGCGAGCGCCTTGATGTGCCGCACCATGTGCTCGGCCTTGCTGCCCCCGGACGGCCCGGTCCGGCCGTCGACCCGTATGAAGTGCTCCTCGATCCCGAACCCCCGCACGAGCGGGACGAGTTCGTCATGCCCGTACATGCTGAGGATCGACTGGCTGCGCCCCGCCGAGCGCCACCCCACGAGCAGGTCCGCGACGCCCTCGGTGAGCCCGCACCTCACCCGGTGCTCGTCGTAGTACCGGTGGAAGGTCTCGTCCATGACCAGCCACTCGGCATCGGTCGGCAGCCGCCCGAGCAACCGCTCGTAGAACTTCGGCACCGGCACGCAGTACAGCGTCCGGTACTGCTCCATCGTGATCGGCTCCAGCCCCAGCTCGGCGAACGCCGCGTTCGTCGCCCCGATGATCGCGTCATTGTCGTGGAACAGCGTCCCGTTCCAGTCCCAGACAATGTGCGCGTCTACGTGCTTCCCCATGTCCAAAACCGTACCCGCCACCACTGACAATCAAGAGAACAGCAGGTCAACGGGCCACCAGGACGCCGAGAGCCGACTCAGTCCCCCAGCCCGACCAGGTTCGGGATCTCCTGGGTCGCGTACCACAGCAGCTCATGGTCCTCGGCCCCGTCCACGACGAACTGCGCGTCGTCGTCCCCGCCGTCCGCCGCCTCCAGCACCCCGGCGGCCGCCGTCACGTCCGCCTCGGCGTCGCCTGCGTCGACGTGCACAGCCGCCGCCTTGGCGAGCGCCACGCCCGCGGCGATCCGCACCTCGCCCAGCGCCGCGGGGTCCAGCCCCCGGTCGGGGTCCGCGACGGCCGCCCCGTCGGGCACGTCGACGGCGACCACGACCCGGCGCCGCGGCGCCCCCGCGTCCGCCGCGAGCAGCCGCAGCGAGGCGAGCGCGGCCCGGTTCAGCGCCGCGTACTCCAACTCCTCGATGTCGTCGGAGAGATACCACTCGCGCAATGCGGGCGTGACGGCGTAGGCGACGAGCGGTCCGGTCCCCAGCTCTCCCGTCTTGTACGCCTCGGCGAGACCGGGGAGCGTCAGGGGGACGTAGGCGCGCATGGCTGACCGCTTTCGTGTTCGTAGGCTCCGCGAGCACCCGGAGAGGGCGATCCCGCGCCTCCCGGAGGGCCTTCAGGATACGTGCGCGTGTCCCCTTTCGAGTCCCCGCCGCCACCCTCCGCGGCGTCCACTCCGGTCCGGAAACTCACCCGGGGCGCCCTTGCCACTACTGGCTTCCGCGCCCGTTCATCACCCGGATAAGTGAAGATTCCTGCCGCCCTGAGCGGGGCCCCGCTTTCTTGCCGTCGGCCCCCTCGGCCCCGTACAAGATCACCAGCCAACGAAGTTACCGCCCGGTATTTCCCGGGCCCGTCGAACGGGGACTCCATGCACAAGGTCATGACCAGGACGCAGCACCGCCCCGGCACCCGCCCACCGACCCGCCGCGACACCCGCCGCCCCGCGGGCTCCCCGCCACGTACGCCGAGCGGCGGCATGCCCCGTACGGCGTCCCCCGGAGGCCGCCCACCCGGTTCCCCGGGCACGACGGGCCTGCGCGCCCGCACCAGGCCCACGGACACCCGCCCACCGACCGCGCCGACGTCAGCTCCGGCTCCCGACACGTTGCACACCGTCCCCCAGCCCCGCCCCACCGACGTCTTCGCCGACCGTCTGCTCCTGGTCCTGAGCGGCCAGCGCCCCGTCCACTCGATGCTCCGCCACACCGCCGGCCGCGCCTACGACGAACTCGCCTGGCTCGCCGAACGCGGCCCCCTGCGCACCCGCGGCGCCCGCCCCGTCGTTCGCGACATCGGCTACTTCGAGCCCCGCGAGGGCGCCATCGAGGCCTTCGCCCGCATCGGCGCCGGCGACCAACTGCGCGCCATGGCCTTCCGACTGGAGCAGGGCGGAGACCTCCGCTGGCGCTGCACAGCGGTGGAACTGGGCGGCCAACGCAGGCCGGGCGCAACCGACGCCTGACGGCCGCTGTAGGCCGCCGGAGGGGACGCGGGAGGGCGCGGGACGGCGGCCATCGGAGGGCGGCGCCGGAGGGCGCGCACAGGCGAAGGGCCGGGCTCCCAGAGGAGACCCGGCCCTTTCAGCCGCTGTGCCGACGCCGCACTCACCGTCGCCGTCTTCTCAACGGCGGCGCTGCGGCGTCCCGCCCGCGCTACTTCTTGCGGCGACGCCCGCCCCGCGACTGCTTGCGCCGCTCCGCGCGCGTGAGGCCGTCGGCCTCGGAGCGCACCGGCTCGTCGCCGTTGTCGAAGTCGCCCTCGACGATGTCACCCTCGCCGTCCACCTTGGGCGCGGTGTAGTGCAGCCGGTCCGGACGGCGCGGGGCCTCCAGGCCCTTGGCGCGGATCTCGGGACGCGCGCCCGCCTGCGCCGGCACCGCGTCCTTCTTCTCCAGGTCGGCCACCGGCTTGGTGTCCTCGACCGGGACCTCCTCGACCTGCTGCTCGACCTGGACCTCCAGGTTGAACAGGTAGCCGACGGACTCCTCCTTGATGCCCTCCATCATGGCGGTGAACATGTCGAAGCCCTCGCGCTGGTACTCGACCAGCGGGTCCTTCTGCGCCATCGCGCGCAGGCCGATGCCTTCCTGGAGGTAGTCCATCTCGTAGAGGTGCTCGCGCCACTTGCGGTCCAGGACCGACAGCACGACGCGGCGCTCCAGCTCACGCATGATCTCGGAGCCGAGCTGCGCCTCGCGCTGCGCGTACTGCTCGCTGACGTCGTCCTTGATGGACTCCGCGATGAACTCGGCGGTGAGACCGGCCCGGTCGCCGGCCGCCTCCTCCAGCTCCTCGATGGTGACCTTCACCGGGTAGAGCTGCTTGAAGGCGCCCCACAACCGGTCCAGATCCCACTCCTCGGCGAAGCCCTCGGCGGTCTCCGCGCTGATGTAGGCGTCGATCGTGTCGTTCGTGAAGTGCTGCACCTGCTCGTGCAGGTCCTCGCCCTCCAGGACGCGGCGCCGCTCGCCGTAGATGACCTCGCGCTGGCGGTTGAGGACCTCGTCGTACTTCAGGACGTTCTTACGGGTCTCGAAGTTCTGCTGCTCGACCTGCGACTGGGCGGACGCGATCGCGCGCGTGACCATCTTGTTCTCGATCGGCACGTCGTCCGGGACGTTCGCCATCGACATCACGCGCTCGACCATCTGGGCCTTGAACAGGCGCATCAGGTCGTCGCCGAGGGACAGGTAGAAGCGGGACTCGCCCGGGTCGCCCTGACGGCCGGAACGACCGCGCAGCTGGTTGTCGATACGACGCGACTCGTGCCGCTCGGTGCCGAGGACATAGAGGCCGCCGAGGTCCTTGACCTCCTCGAACTCCGCCTTGACCGCCTGCTCGGCCCGCTCCAGGGCGGCCGGCAGGTACTGGGCCCACTCCTCGATGTGCTCCTCGGGGTCGAGGCCCTGCTGACGCAGCTCCGCCTCGGCGAGGTCCTCGGGGTTGCCGCCGAGCTTGATGTCCGTACCGCGGCCGGCCATGTTCGTGGCGACGGTGACGGCGCCCTTGCGGCCGGCCTGGGCGACGATGATCGCCTCACGGTCGTGCTGCTTGGCGTTCAGCACCTCGTGCTGGACGCCGCGCTTGGACAGTTGCTGCGACAGGTACTCGGACTTCTCGACCGACGTCGTACCGACGAGGATCGGCTGGCCCTTCTCGTGCTTCTCGACGATGTCGTCGACGACCGCCTCGAACTTCGCGACCTCGGTGCGGTAGATCAGGTCCGACTGGTCCTTGCGGACCATCGGCCGGTTCGTCGGGATCGGGACCACGCCGAGCTTGTAGATCTGGTGGAACTCGGCGGCCTCGGTCATCGCCGTACCGGTCATGCCGCACAGACCGGGCTGTTCCTTGTCGTTGTGGTCGCGGCGCTTGTAGAGGCGGAAGAAGTTCTGCAGGGTGATCGTGGCGAGGGTCTGGTTCTCGTCCTTGATGTCCACCCCTTCCTTCGCCTCGATCGCCTGGTGCATGCCCTCGTTGTAGCGGCGGCCGGCGAGGATACGGCCGGTGTGCTCGTCGACGATCATGACCTCGCCGTCGATGACGACGTAGTCCTTGTCGTTCTTGAAGAGCTCCTTCGCCTTGATGGCGTTGTTCAGGTAGCCCACCAGAGGCGTGTTCACCGACTCGTAGAGGTTGTCGATGCCCAGCCAGTCCTCGACCTTGGCGACACCGGACTCGTGGATGGCGACCGTGCGCTTCTTCTCGTCGACGTCGTAGTCGCCGGTCTCCTCGAGGCCCTTGAGCGGGTTGCCGGCCTCGCCCTTCTTCAGGCGGGTGACCAGCTTGGCGAAGTCGCCGTACCACTTGGTGGCCTGGTCGGCGGGGCCGGAGATGATCAGCGGCGTACGGGCCTCGTCGACGAGGATGGAGTCGACCTCGTCGACGATGGCGAAGTTGTGGCCGCGCTGGACGAGTTCGTCCTTGGACCACGCCATGTTGTCGCGCAGGTAGTCGAAGCCGAACTCGTTGTTCGTGCCGTAGGTGATGTCGCACGCGTACTGCTCGCGGCGCTGGGCCGGTGTCATGTTGGCGAGGATGCAGCCGACGTTGAGGCCCAGGAACTTGTGAACGCGGCCCATCATCTCGGAGTCGCGCTCGGCCAGATAGTCGTTGACCGTGATCAGGTGGACGCCCTTGCCCGACAGCGCGTTCAGATACGCGGGCAGCGTGCCGACGAGCGTCTTTCCCTCACCGGTCTTCATCTCGGCCACGTAGCCGAGGTGGAGGGCCGCGCCGCCCATGATCTGGACGTCGTAGTGACGCTGTCCGAGTACGCGCTTGGCGGCCTCTCGGACGGTGGCGAAGGCCTCGGGCAGCAGGTCGTCCAGGCTCTCACCATCGGCATAGCGCTGCTTGTACTCATCGGTGAGAGCCCGCAGCTCGGCGTCGGAGAGGTCGACGAAGTCCTCTTCGATGGAGTTGACCTGGTCCGCGATGCGGTGCAGCTTGCGCAGGATCTTGCCTTCGCCTGCACGCATGATCTTCGAGAGGACGGACACGGGGGTTGGTCTCCTTGCCGGTCGGGCCTGGGACGGTCGGTTTCCATTTGACTTGGCTGAGCAACGGCCATCGTATGCGAGGACCCCGCCGCGCCGGGAGCCTGCCGGGGGTGACGAGCGTCCGCTGCTTCAAATCTCCGTCAAAGGGGACAACGGACGGGGGTCGTGGATGGTGCCGCGTTCCACCCATGAATTGTGCGAAATGCGATCGCGTGCTCACCCACCGCATATGCGTTGGCGCTTGCGACGAACCCGCGAGGAGAATCGGCCGATGGAACCCGTCACGCTCACCACCGACCGCCTGCTGATGCGCGCGGTAGGGCCGAAGGACACCGCCGCGGTGTACGAGGCCGCGCAGGATCCCGACATCCAGCGCTGGACCACGATCCCCTCGCCCTATTTGCGCGAGCACGCCCACAGCTTCACGGAAGAACTCGTCCCCGAGGGCTGGAAGAACGGCTCGATGTTCACCTGGGGCCTCTTCCTCCCCGAAGGGGAGGACCTGGTGGGCATGCTCGGCCTCACGATGCGTTCCATGAGCGAGGCCGAGATCGGCTTCTGGGGCACGAAGGAGCACCGCGGCCGCGGCTATGTCACCGAGGCCGTCCTGGCCGCGGCGCGCTGGGCCTTCGTCCAGCTGTCGATCGACCGCGTGGAATGGCGCGCGGAGGTGGGCAACAGGCCCTCCCGCGCGGTGGCCGAACGGGCCGGCTTCACCCTGGAGGGCACCCTCCGCTCCGCCATCGTCCAGGAAGGCGTACGCCGGGACTGCTGGGTCGGCTCCCTGCTGCCGTCGGACCTGGCGCTGCCGTCGACGGCCCCTTATCTGCCGCCGCGGAACCAGCCGGCCTAGCCGCTCCCGCCCGGGCCGCAAACGGCTCCCGCATGCAAATCCCCAGCTCACCCCGCGTTGTCAGTCCCAGCATCTAGGGTGCCGAGCATGACCACCCTGCGCCCCATCACCGACCTCTCGGCCGACGAGGCCCGCCGCATCGCGCTGCGCGCTCAGGGCTTCCTGGGTGCCCTCGACCGCAGGTCGGGCGTCCGCGGCATCCTCCGTCATCTCGGCGCGGTGCAGCTCGACACCATCTCGGTCCTGGCCCGCTCCCACGAGCTCATCCCGTACGCCCGCCTGGGCGCGGTGGGCCGCAAGACGGTCGAGAGGGCGTACTGGACCACTGCATCCGCCGGCGCGCCTCCAGCCCCACCTCACGCCTTCGAGTACTGGTCCCACGCGGCCTGCATCCTCCCCGTCGAGGAGTGGCCCCACTTCGCGTTCCGCCGCCGCGCCTACCGCAACCGGCCGCAGTGGAACCACGACCTCCCCGACGGCACCTACGACCAGGTGATCAAGCAGCTGCGCGCCGAGGGCCCCCTCACCGCGACGGAGCTGGGCGGGGCGAAGCGGACCAGCGAGTGGTGGGACTGGTCGGGCGCGAAGGTCGCCGTCGAGCGCGCCCTGATGTACGGCGAGGTGGTCTGCGTCGAGCGCCGCGGCTGGAAGCGCGTCTACGACCTCGCCGAGCGCGCCATCCCGCAGGCACTGCTGCACGACGAGCTCGACGACACCGAGTGCCTGCGCCGCCTGGTCCGCCTGGCAGGCCAGTCCCTCGGCGTCGGCACGCGTGCGGACATCGCCGACTACCACCGCCTCAAGGGCGAGCAGGTCGACGCGGTGATCGCCGACTCGGGTCTGGTCCCGGTCACGGTCGAGGGCTGGGGCAAGCCGGCCTGGGCCGACCCGGCGGCCCTGGAGACACCTCCGCGCGGCCGCCACCGGACGACGCTGCTGTCCCCGTTCGACTCCCTGATCTGGGAGCGGGCGCGCACGGAGCGGATCTTCGGCTTCACACACCGCCTGGAGGCGTACGTACCGAAGCAGAAGCGGGTCTACGGCTACTTCGCGATGCCGGTCCTGGCCGGCGGCCGTCTCGTCGGCCGTGTGGACCCGGCCCGCGAGGGCAGCACCCTGGTCGCCAAGCAGGCCACTCTGGACGGCCCGAAGGCGGTCCCGGCGGTGGCCCAGGCCCTGGTCGAGGCGGCGAGCTGGGTGGACTGCACGGACGTACGGGTGGAGCGGGTCGACGCACCCGACCTGCGCGAGCCGCTCGCCAAGGAGCTGGCCCGCCTGGTGGGCTGATCTCAGCGGATCTCGAGGATCTTCTCCCGCATCGCGTACACCACGGCCTCCATCCTGGAGTGCAGCTGCAGCTTCTCCAGGATGTTGCGCACGTGGTTCTTCACGGTGTTCTCGGAGATGAACAACTCCTTGGCGATATCGCGGTTGTTCATCCCGGTCGCGACGAGCTTGAGGACCTCCAGCTCGCGGTCCGTCAGCCGCGGCGCGGGCACGAGCCGGCGCTCGTCCGTCCGCTGGATCATCGACTTGAACTCGGTGAGCAGCTTCGACGCCATGGACGGGCTGATCTGCGACTGCCCGTCGGCCACCGCGCGAATGGCCGTGGCCACCTCGTCCGTGGAGATCTCCTTGAGGAGATAGCCGGTGGCGCCTGCCTTGATCGCGTCGTAGAGGTCGGCCTCCTCGTCGCTGATCGTCAGCATGATGATCTTCGCGCTGGGGGCCACCTCCTTGATGGAGGTGCAGGCCTCGATCCCGCCCCGCTTGGGCATCCGCACGTCCATCAGGATGATGTCCGGCAGCAGGTCGGCGGCCTTGTCGACGGCTTCCGCACCGTCTCCCGCCTCCCCGACGACCTGGATGTCCTCCTCGGCCGCGAGCACGATCTCCAGTCCACGGCGGAACAGGGCGTGGTCGTCGACGACGAGGACTCTGATCGGCTCCTTGCGTGGCGAGCCCGTGTCCTGGCCCATGCCGACGACATCGCCGTCGGCATCCTCGTCCCGCATCGGTCCGAAGCTGTCCGCCATCGTTCCTCCCCCTGAAGGCTGCGGCTGGTCGCGTGCCATCGCCAACCCAAGGCAGCGGCCCAACGGTTGGACCGGTACGGCCATGATTTCATGCCCGACCGGCACTGCGGTGACGTGCGGGGCGCGAAGTGGTCGCACACCGGTGCCCCTGGGGGCGCACACGCGCTCCAGGGGCACCGGCTCAGCTGTCAGCC
The DNA here is from genome assembly GCF_045039535.1 of Streptomyces sp. NBC_01092. Lineage (NCBI taxonomy): Bacteria > Bacillati > Actinomycetota > Actinomycetes > Kitasatosporales > Streptomycetaceae > Streptomyces > Streptomyces sp. NBC_01092. Next base: position 4,376,678 of record NZ_CP108659.1, read on the forward strand.
GGGTGGGTCAGCCGCCCAGCGTGCCACCAGCCGCGGGCGATTGCCCCTGGGTGACCATCGGATCCGTGTTGAGGTGGATGACCCCGTAGTCATAGGCGTGCCGCCGGTAGACGACACTCGGTTCCTTCGTCTCGGAGTCGACGAAGAGATAGAAGTCGTGTCCGACCAGTTCCATCTCGTAGAGGGCCTGGTCGAGGGTCATCGGGGAGGCGACGTGCGTCTTCTCGCGTACGACGAGGGGCCCTTCGCCCTTCACTTCCAGCGAGCCGATCTTCTTGGTGGGAACGCCGTCCGGCTCGTCTTCCTGGAAGGTGTGGCCGTTGCCGTTGAGCGTCGCCGCGCCCGGAACGTGGTCGGGGACCTCGGCCGCCGTGAGTCGGCGTGCGCCTCGGCGCGAGTAACGCTTGTCGTGCTGCTTGCGAAGCCGGGCATCCAGCTTCTCGGCCGCCAGATCGAGTGCCGCGTACGGGTCGCTGGCCGCTGCCTCCGCCCGGATCACCGGACCGCGGGAGCGGAGCGTGATCTCCACTCGATCGCTGCGGTCGGCCTGTCGCGGGTTGGGCTCCTTGGACACCTCGACGTCGAGGCTGATCACCTTGGCATCGAGCCGCTGGATCTTCTCCAGCTTCAGCTTCTCGGCCACGTGCTTGCGGAACCGCTCGGGCACCTCGGTCTTGCGGCCTTTGACGACGATGTCCACGCAGAACTCCGTTCCCGGATCGCTCCGCTCCATCGGCGGAGCATCTCCCTTTTGCACCAGGTTCCGGGGAACCCCGGAACCTCGGACTCGGTGACTTCCACCTCCTCCTCCCCCATGGGCAAGATCTCCACCCCATGGCCGCGGTCGATTGCGCAAAACCCGCGGCACGGCATTCGGATATGACGGGGATGGCCTGCGCCTTTCCCTCACAACCGAACATATCTCGCCTGGACGGATGTCGTCACCCTCTACTGCGGCGTACCTCCGTTCAGGTGAATTGACCCTCTCGTTACCTGCAACGATGCAAGTTCTCAGTCAGTTCCGGTTTATTTCGAAGGAATCCGGAGGCGCGGCGACCACGGCCGCGCAGATCAGGTCATCAGGGCGTCCGGCGGCCATGATTCCCGGCACCCCACGCGTCCGCCGCACAGCGCCCTCCGTCGATCCGGCCTTCCGTTCCCCTGTGCTTTCCCGACTTCCCGCTCGATACACAACGGTTGCCCTGTCACCACACCCACCGGGCGCCTCGGTCCCCCATCCATACGCGTCCACCTCCTCCGCCGTTGCACCGTCCGGATCGCCAGGGCCCTCCTCCTCGGCCAGAGCGGCCCGCACGGCGCGCGCCGCCTCCGCCAGGGACGCACCCGTCGTCATGAGGTCGTCGACGAGCACGACCGCACCACCACCGGCGAGCAACCGGCCCCCGCCGGAAGCGACCGTCAGCGCGCCCGCGAGATTGTCCAGCCGCTGCCGGGAGTTGAGCCCCGACTGGTCCGCCACCGCACGCCCCTGCCGCAGCACGGCGAGCACCCGGGCCGGCGTCCCGGCCCGCCGCAGCTCACCCGCCGCCGCGAGCGCGATCCGTCGCGCCGGATCATGGCCCCGGGCCCGCACCGCACCCCGCGCGGACGGAACAGGCACGAGCAGCATGGGCGCACCCGCCTCCCCGGACGCCCGCCCCGCCCGCACGGCCCCGGCCAGGGCCGTCCCGAGCGGCGCCGCGAGTGCCAGCGCGCCGCGTTCCTTGTGGGCCAGCAGCATGGCCCGTACCTCGTCCGCGTACCGGGCCGCCGCGTGCACAACCGGCAGCCCGCACGGCTCCGGCACCGGTCGCACCCGGCTCGGTGCGGTCCCGCTCAGGACGGCACGGCACTTCGGACAGAGCACCGTGCGAGGCCTCCCACAGCCTCCGCACTCGGCCGGCAGCACCAGATCGGTGAGGTCCTGCCACCACCCCCGCATGCCCACCACTGTGCCAACGCCGGAGCCGACCGACCACCCCTGTGGATAACTCCCTGTGGAAAACTCCGGCCCCACTGCGCAGAGCTCTCCTACGGAATGGCACCGGCTTGCCCCCGAGATGCGGCTGCTGCCGCCGGGCAAAAGAATCGGCCGCTTTCGGCCGGAGTCCCACTCCGGCCGAAAGCGGCCGCCACGCTCACCGCCGTCGCACTTCGACGGCAGTCCTCGGACAAAACCTCACCCGGGATAAACCGGCGCGGTCCCGTCCGTCAGCACCTTCTGCCACTGGGCCCCGGACGGCAGCCGCACGATCCCGTCCTCCGAGTAGCCGACCAGCGGCAGCCGTGCGTCCTCGGACGCGGTGATCTCCTTCACCCCGCTGAGGGCTGCGGGCGCCGGTCCCTCCGGGGTGGATCCGTCGACCTGCACGTACCGCATGGTCTGCACGCCGCCCTTCTCCCGCCCGACCACGACGAGCCGGCTGTCACCGGCCCAGGACATGGCCGAGACCTCCTCCAACGCAGGCGTCGCGGACCGCAGTTCGCGCACCGAGACGGCCGAATGATCGCCCGCCTTCGCGTCGTCGCTCCGCTCGATCCGCCCGATCAGCAGCGACGACTTCTCACCCTGCTTCACCACGAGCGCGATCCGTACGCCGTCGGCGGCCACCCGCACGGACTCGATCCGTCCCTCCAGCCCAGGCGGCATGTTCACGGCCAGCGGGTCGCCCACGCCCTCCTTCAGCAGGAGCAGCCGGGGGTTGTCGGGATCCCGGTCGGCGACCCACAGATCACCCTGTGCGTCCCAGCTGGGCGCCGAGAGTCGCTCCTCCGGCGTCCGGCCCGCGCTGGTCAGCTCGGGCTCGCCGAGCGGGCCGTCCGGCACCAGTGCCCCGACGTAGAGGTTCTTGCCGTCAAGGCCGACGCCGGCCGCCATGTCCTCGTCACGCGACACCGCCACCGACTTCAGCTCCGCGTCGCCGTCGCCCAGCGCACCCGGCACGGGGTCGGGCTTCGTACCGTTGTACGCGGCGGCCAGCCTGACGAGCCGGTGTTCGGCGTCGAGGAAGTACAGATAGTCGGCGCGCTCCATCGACCCGCGCATGGCGACGGCCTCCGCGTCTTCCTCGGTCAGCGAGCACAGCTGCCGGCCGGCCGCCCGCAGCACGACCTCGTCCACGGTGGGCGTGAGGTTCTGCAGGGTGAACAGCAGCTGGGCCGCCATCTCCTTGCACTTGGTCAGCCCGACGCGTGCGGCCTTGTCGTTCAGGGGCACGGTCAGCCGGTTCTGGTCGTCGGTCGTCAGCGTCGTGACGTCCTTCAGCGCCGTACCGGTCGGAAAACTCGACCTGGCCACCGGATCGAGCCAGCTCGTGGGCCCCTTGAGCAGGGAGCGCACCGTCTGGGTCATGGGATCGACGTTCCGGCGCACGAAGACCGGATCGGCGACGGCCGCCGTGTGCGGGGACGTCCCGAGCGTGGTGTTCGTGGCGAAGTAGTACTTGTCGACGGACATGTAGTTGCGCTGGAAGTCCGTCCTGCCCATGACGACACCGCGCGGCGGCACGTCGATACGCCACTGCTTGGTCTTCTTGTCCCGCGTGAGGTGCATCGCCTCGCTGTAGTCCCCGCCGGCGGGCGCGTACGACTGCTGCGCGTCGACCGTGGCGACCTTGGCGCCGGTCAGCCGGTACGAGAGGTTCTCGGTCTCCTCCCGGCCGCCCACACGGTCGACGTCGGCGGCCGGTCCGTCGGCGAGCACCGTCGTGGACAGCAGGGGCCGCCAATTGTCCGACGCTTCTTTCGTCAGGTACTTGCGCGCGATCTCGTAGTCGGGATCGTCGCTGGTCAGCGCCTCCAGGAAGCCCGAAACGATCTCCGAGGACGAAGCGTCCTCGTGCGGCGGCATGGCGAAGACCCGCACCTGCGTGTCCTGGCGCGGCGTGGACTCCACGCCCCTCAGATCGCCGCTGTCGGGCATCGAGGCACACCCCGCCAGCAGTACGGCGCCACAGGCGACGTACGCCACCGCGCGCCCCGGCGTGCGCCGGGCGCCCCCCTCGCGGTCAGCGCCCACGAGATGCCTCCCCATGCTTGCTCGACTCCTCGCTGTGCCCTGCTTGCTCGCTCGGCGGCCCTTCCGCCTCGGGTTCGTCGTCCTGGCGCCGCGCGCCCGACGTCGGCCGCGGAACCACACGCGCGCCGTTGCCGGGCAGCGCCGTCGGATCGGCCTTGGGGACCGGGGAGGCTCCCGGGCGGGGCCCGATCGGGTCCCTCGACGGCATCGTGGACGCCTGGTCACCGTTGTGCTGCGCGGGCACTGTCGCGGCCTTGTCGGAGCCGCCGCGCGGCAGACCGGCGTCATTGAGTCCACGGTTGCGCCGCGAGTCCTTGGGCTCCAGGGGTATCGGCGAGCCCCGCAGCGGCTCGTCCGCCGTCCGCGGCAGCGTCAGCCGGAACTGCGAACCGCCACCCGGCTCACCCCACGCCTGGAGCCAGCCGCCGTGCAGGCGCGCGTCCTCCAGCGCGATGGACAGCCCCAGACCCGTACCGCCCGTCGTACGCGCGCGTGCCGGGTCGGCCCGCCAGAAGCGGCTGAAGACGCGTGTCGCCTCGCCGGGCTTGAGCCCGACGCCGTAGTCGCGCACGGCGACCGCGACCGCCCCGCCCGCCGACGCGAGCTTGACGACGACGTCCTTGCCCTCGCCGTGCTCGACGGCGTTCACGACGAGATTGCGCAGCACGCGCTCGACGCGCCGGGCGTCGGCCTCGGCCACGATGGGCTGCTGGTCGCCGACGACGCGTATCTGCGTGCCCTTGCGCTCGGCGAGCGGCTCGGCCCCGCTGACGACGCGCCGTACGACTTCCCTGAGGTCGATCGGCTCGGCCTCCAGCGCCGCCGCTCCCGCGTCGAAGCGGCTGATCTCCAGCAGATCGGCGAGCAGCGACTCGAACCGGTCCAACTGGTCGGCCAACAGCTCGGCCGACCGCGCGGTCACCGGGTCGAAGTCCTCCCGCGCCTCATGGATGACGTCGGCCGCCATGCGTACGGTCGTCAGCGGCGTCCGCAGCTCGTGCGACACGTCGGACACGAACCGCCGCTGCATCCGTGACAGGTCCTCCAGCTGCTGGATCTTCAGCTGAAGGTTCTGCGCCATCTTGTTGAAGGCCTCGCCGAGCCGCGCGATGTCGTCCTCGCCGGTGACCTTCATCCGTTCCTGCAGCCGCCCGGCCGACAGCCGCTCGGCGATCCCGGCCGCCATCCGCACGGGCGTGACGACCTGGCGCACCACGAGCCAGGCGATGGCCCCGAGCAGTACGACGACGAAGAGCCCGGCCGTGGCAAGCGTCCCCTTGACCAGGCTCAGCGACTTCTCCTCCTGGGTGAGCGGGAAGAGGTAGTAGAGCTGGTACGGGTCGCCGTTGGGGTCGTTGACCTGCTTGCCGATGACCAGAGCCGGCTGGGACTCCTTGTCGGCGGTGGGGTTGTAGATGATGCGGGTGTAGCTCTGGAACGCTCCTGTACTGCTGTCGATCCGCTCACGCAGGTCCTCGGGCACGCTGCCCGTCGGATTGACGTCACCGGAGGCTCGCGGCCCGCGCCCACCGGTGTCTCCGCCCGCGGAGGCCGGCAGGGTCACGACGTCGAAGGCGCCCTGGCCGCCACTGGAGAGCGAGGAGACGAGGTCGCTCATCCACTGGATGACGTTCTGCTCGGAGCGCTCGCCCGCAGCCGCGCCGTCGTCGACGGTGCCGGCCGCGGCCTCGTCGGCGCTCTTCTTGGCCGCCGCGAACCCACCCGTGGCCTGGCTCTGAGAGGCCTTCACCTTGGCGTCCAGCAGGCCGTTGCGCACCTGCCCGATGACGACGAAGCCCAGCAGCAGGACGACGCCGAGCGACATCAGCAGCGTAGTGACGACGACCTTGAGCTGGATGTTGCGCCGCCACAGCCGCATGACGGGCAGCAACGGCCGACGCATCCAGCGCAGCACGAGACGCAGGACCGGGCTGCCCTGGACTCCGCCCTGAAGCAGCCCACCCTCGAGAAACCGTCCCCAGCGGGAGCCCGCCGACTTCCGGCCGACAGGCCGCTCCGGACGGGCCCCGGTCTGTCCGGGGGCCGCAGCGGCACTGTCCCCGGACATGTCAGCTCGGCCCTGCCTTGTAGCCGACACCACGGACGGTCACCACGATCTCCGGCCGCTCCGGGTCCTTCTCGACCTTGGAGCGCAGCCGCTGCACATGCACGTTGACCAGCCGGGTGTCCGCCGCGTGCCGGTAGCCCCACACCTGCTCGAGGAGCACCTCACGCGTGAACACCTGCCACGGCTTACGGGCCAGCGCGACCAGCAGGTCGAACTCCAGCGGCGTCAGCGCGATCGACTGCCCGTCCCGCTTCACGGAGTGCCCGGCCACGTCGATGACCAGGTCGCCGATGGCGAGCTGCTCCGGCGCAGGCTCCTCCGACCTCCTGAGCCGCGCCCGGATCCGGGCGACCAGCTCCTTCGGCTTGAACGGCTTCACGATGTAGTCGTCGGCGCCGGACTCCAGGCCCACGACGACATCGACGGTGTCGCTCTTGGCCGTGAGCATCACGATCGGCACCCCGGACTCCGCCCTGATCAGACGGCACACCTCGATCCCGTCCCGCCCGGGGAGCATCAGATCGAGCAGCACCAGATCAGGCTTGGTCTCCCGGAATGCGGCCAGCGCCTTGTCGCCGTCAGCTACGAAAGACGGCTCAAAACCTTCACCACGCAGCACAATGCCGAGCATCTCGGCCAGTGCGGTGTCGTCGTCGACGACAAGGACTCGTCCCTTCATAAACGACATCATCCCATTCTCATAACAGTGGCGAAGGCAGTGGTGAGATAGGTCACCGGCCAGTGACCTTAGTCGTAGGTGGTCGCCACTGTCTGCCCTTGCCCCGACCACAGGGCGTGACCTTTGGGCAGGTCTGCCCCACTCTGCCCGCCCGACCGGTTCCCGCCTCTACTTCACAACGTCTGTCACCTGCTGCGACCGGGCACACAGCTCGGCCAGCGCCTCGGCCGTCACCGGCGACACCACTCCCTCCTCGGTGACGATCGCGGTCACCAACTCGGGCGGCGTCACGTCAAACGCCGGGTTGTACGCCTGCGTCCCCAGCGGCGCCACCGGAATCCCGCCTCCCGGCTCCCCGCCCGCCACCGGCGCCTGAGGCGCGGCGATCTCGGTCACCTCGAACCCGGGGCGCTGCTCGACCTCGATGGACGCCCCGTCCGACGTGTCCGGATCCACCGTCGTCAGCGGCGCCACCACGATGAACGGAACATGGTGATAGCGCGCGAGCACCGCGAGCGGATAGCTCCCCACCTTGTTCGCGACCGAGCCGTCCGCCGCGATGCGGTCCGCCCCGATCAGCACCGCGTCCACCTCTCCGGAGGCGAACAGCGAGCCCGCCGCGTTGTCCGTGAGCAGGGTGTACGCCATCCCGTTGCGCGCCGCCTCGTACGCCGTCAGACGCGCCCCCTGCAACAACGGACGCGTCTCGTCCACCCACAGCCTCCTGAGCTGCCCGACCCGATGAGCCGCGAGCGCCACCGCGAACGCCGTGCCCTCCCCACCCGACACCAGCGCTCCGGTGTTGCAATGCGTGAGGATGCGGTGCCCACCGCCGGGCAACAGCTCGTCCAGCAGCGCCAGCCCCCACTCAGCCATCCGCGCGCTGGCCTCGGCGTCCTCCTTGTGCAGCTCCCTCGCCGCACTCAGCGCCGCAGCGGCTGCCTGCTCGACGTCCCCACTGCCGACGAGCTCGGCCCGGTACGCGGCCTGGGCCCGACGCACACCGACGGCAAGGTTCACCGCGGTGGGCCGGGCGCCCGCCAGCGACTCCGCGGCGGCGTCCACGTCGTAGCCCCGCGCGGCGGCGAGCGCGACGCCGTACGCCCCGGCGATCCCGAGCAGCGGCGCCCCGCGCACGGCGAGCGACCGGATCGCCTCCACCAGCGCGGACGCGTCCGTACAGACCAGCTCGACCTCCTCGGCCGGCAGCCTCGTCTGGTCGAGAAGGACCAGTACGGGACCTTCGGGTGGTTCGTCCCATCGGATCGCCGGAATCTCGATCGGCCTGCTGTCCTCGCCGGATTGCGCGTGCTGATCAGCCATGTGGCCAGTCTGCCCCTTGTACGGCGGACAATTGAAGGTGCGCAGCCCATACCGCGGCCGGGACCCATCCGACCACCCCATGGCACGATGGCTGCCAACCTGCCACCGCGCCCGCGGACGGGCATCGTGAAGGAGCGACGATGAAAGACACTCCGGGCTGGGCCTCGCCCGGATCCGCCCCGTCCGACGGACAGGAACCCGGCGCGACCGGCCCTGCCGAGCCCGAAGACCGCCCCGACCCCGCGCAGCAGCCCGGAGCGGAGCCGCAGGGCCCCGGCCCGAAGTGGTCCAAGGAGCAGCCGCCACCCGCCCAGTGGTCCGCCCCGACCGGTGCTCCGGCGCCCGGCCAGACCCCACCGCCCCCACCGCCCGGCCCTGGCTGGGGCGCCCCTCCCGCCGGGCCCGGCGGTTACGGCGGCGGCCACCCCGGGGGCTACGGTCCCCCGGGCGGACACGGCGCTTGGGGAGGCGGCTGGGGCGGACCTCCGCCCGCGGCCAAGCCCGGCGTGATCCCGCTGCGCCCGCTCGGCGTCGGCGAGATCCTCGACGGCGCGGTCTCCACCATGCGCACCTACTGGCGCACGGTCCTCGGCATCTCCCTGACCGTCGCGATCGTGACGGAGATCCTCGTCATCCTCGTCCAGGGCTTCGTCCTCAACGACCGCACCAGCACCGAGGCCCTCAACGACCCGAGCGCCAGCCTCGACGAGCTGTCCCGCGCCATGGGCGACGCCATGCTGAACTCCAGCGTGATCTTCCTGATCTCGATGATCGGAGCGATCGTGGCGACCGCCCTGCTGACGACGGTCACCAGCCGCGCGGTGCTGGGCAAGTCCGTGACCACCGGCGAGGCCTGGCGCGACGCCCGCCCTCAAGTGGCGCGCCTCTTCGGCCTGCTCTTCCTGCTGCTGCTCATGACCTTCGGCGTGGTCTTCGTGGGTGCCCTGCCCGGCATCCTCGTGGCCGCCGCCGGCTCCGGTGACGCGGGCGTGGCACTCACCATCCTGGGCGTCATCGGCGGCTTCATCGTCGCGCTGTGGCTGTGGTTCCGCTTCTCCCTCGCCTCCCCCGCGTTGATGCTGGAGAAGCAGGGCATCGTCAAGTCGCTGAGCCGTTCCGCCAAGCTGGTCCGCGGCTCCTGGTGGCGGGTCTTCGGCATCCAGCTGCTGGCCACGATCATCGCGAACATCGTCGCGGCGATCGTCGTCATCCCCTTCACCTTCCTCGCCGCCGCGCTCAGCGGCGACGCCGGCGCCAACATCCTCGAAGGCACCACCGACCTCGGCTGGACGTTCCTCATCGTCAGCGGCGTCGGCTCGGTGATCGGCTCCATGATCACCTTCCCGATCACGGCCGGCGTCACCGTCCTGCTCTACATCGACCAGCGCATCCGCCGCGAGGCCCTCGACCTCGAACTGGCCCGCGCAGCCGGCGTCCAGGGCTACGGCACCGACACTCCGGGGAGCTGAACGGGTGAGCTTCGCGGGGGGAGTTCTCACAGCGGCGTCAGCGTTGCCGGAAACGGCCGTTCGCACGTTGCTCGGCGTAAGTGACACATCGGTCCGTGCACTGTCGCGCTCGGCCGACACGTCCGTGCTGTCGCTGCTGGCGCGCTCGGACGACGAGCCACCGCTGACGATCCCTCGCGACCCCGCACGGGAAGCGGCCCGGCGCGAGCTGTCCAAGGGCATGTACCACGAGAACGAACCCAGTTGGTTCCAGCGCACCCTGGACGCCTTCTGGGACTGGGTCGAGGACCTGTTCAGCAGCGCCTCGACCGTGACGCCCGGAGGACCGCTCGGCCTGGTCGTCGTCATCCTGGTCATCGTCGCGGTCCTCGGCGCCCTGTGGTGGCGCCTGGGCACCCCACGCCGCCAACCCACCTCCTCCGCCGCCCTGTTCGACGACCGCCCCCGCAGCGCCGCAGAACACCGCGCCGCCGCCGAGGCACACGCCGCCCAGGGCCACTGGAACCAGGCCGTCCAGGAACGCATGCGCGCCATCGTCCGCTCCCTGGAGGAACGCGCACTCCTCGACGTCCGCCCCGGCCGCACCGCGGACGAGGCCGCCGCCGACGCGGGCCGCTCACTGCCCGCCCACTCGGACCGACTGCGCGCCGCCGCCCGGGACTTCGACGACGTGACATACGGCGGCCGGACGGCAACCCAGCAGGCGTACGAACGCTTGGCTGAACTCGACCGCGACCTGAAGAACACCAAGCCCCAACTCGCGAGCAGCGCCCCCAGCACGACGCACAACGCCCGCCAGGGAGCCGCCGAATGACCACCGAGGCCACGCTCCCCTCGACCTCGACCTCGGCTTCGCCCACCACACGCCAGGTATGGACCCGCGCGCGAGGCATCGCCCTCGCCGTCGTACTTCTGCTGGCGGCGGCCGTCGTCATCGCCACGATCCGCTCGGACGCCCGGCACGGCGCCCTCGACCCACGCTCCGCCGACCCCAAGGGCAGCCGGGCCGTCGCCGAACTCCTCGCCGACCGCGGCGTGGACACGCGCGTGGTCACCACCCTGGACGAGGCACGCGACGCGTACGCCGCGGAAACGACCCTCCTGGTCGCCGCCCCCGACCTGCTGACCCACCGTCAACAGTCCTGGCTGCGCTCGGCCATCGCCGGCTCCGGCGGTCGCACGGTCTTCGTCGCCCCCGGCAGCTCGTCCGTCGAACGACTCGTCCCCGGAGTCACCGCGGACCCCGCCACCAGCCTCGACTCGGAGCTCGCCCCCGACTGCGCCCTGCCCGCCGCCCAGCGCGCCGGCTCCGCCGACCTGGGCGGCATCCGCTACACCACGACCCACCTCAACGCCGACGAGTGCTACCCCAGCGAGCGCCTGGCCACCCTCCTGCGCGTCCCCGACACCACCGGGAACGGCGACACGGTCGTCCTCGGCGCACCCGACATCCTCTACAACGAACGCCTCGACGAGCAGGGCAACGCCTCCCTCGCCCTCCAACTCCTCGGCTCCCGCCCCCATTTGGTCTGGTACCTCCCCTCACTCTCCGACACGTCGGCCGCCGACGAAGACGGCGAACGCAGCTTCCTCGACCTGCTCCCCTCGGGCTGGCTCTGGGGCACACTCCAGCTCTTCATCGCCGCAGCCCTGGCCGCCCTCTGGCGGGCACGCCGACTCGGCCCCCTGGTGCCCGAGAAACTCCCCGTCGCGATCCGCGCCTCCGAAACCGTTGAAGGCCGCGCCCGCCTCTACCGCAAGGCGAACGCCCGCGACCGCGCGGCCGCCGCTCTTCGCTCCACCACCCGCACGCGCCTCGCCCCCCTCGTAGGTGTCCCCGTCTCCCAGGCGCACGCGCCCGAGGCCCTGCTCCCCGCGCTGTCCGCCCACCTCCACAACCACGGAGACGGTCAGTCCCTGCACACTCTCCTCTTCGGCCCGCCGCCCGGCGACGACGCGGCACTCATCTCCCTCGCCGACCAACTCGACGCCCTCGAAAGAGAGGTACGCCGTCCATGATGGACCCGACCACTGACAACGCCGGGAACACCGGGGACCCGGGCACCGCCCGCGCATCCCTGGAGGCCCTGCGCGCCGAGATCGCCAAAGCCGTGGTCGGCCAGGACCCCGCCGTGACCGGCCTCGTCGTCGCCCTCCTCTGCCGCGGACACGTACTACTAGAAGGAGTCCCCGGGGTCGCCAAAACGTTGCTCGTCCGCGCGCTCGCATCCGCACTCGAACTCGACACCAAGCGCGTCCAGTTCACCCCCGACCTCATGCCGAGCGACGTGACGGGCTCCCTCGTCTACGACACCCGCACCGCCGAGTTCTCCTTCCAGCCCGGCCCGGTCTTCACCAACCTCCTCCTCGCGGACGAGATCAACCGCACCCCGCCGAAGACCCAGTCGTCCCTCCTGGAAGCCATGGAGGAACGCCAGGTCACGGTCGACGGCACACCCCGCCTGCTTCCCGACCCGTTCCTGGTCGCCGCGACCCAGAACCCGGTGGAGTACGAGGGCACCTACCCCCTCCCCGAAGCCCAGCTGGACCGTTTCCTCCTCAAACTCACGATCCCCCTCCCCTCCCGCCAGGACGAGATCAGCGTCCTCACCCGCCACGCCGAGGGCTTCAACCCACGCGACCTGCGCGCCGCCGGCGTACGCCCCGTGGCAGGCCCGGCAGACCTCGAGGCCGCACGCGCGGCCGTGGCCAAGACGACGGTCTCCCCCGAGATCACGGGCTACGTCGTCGACATCTGCCGAGCCACCCGCGAGTCGCCCTCACTCACCCTGGGCGTCTCCCCACGCGGCGCCACGGCCCTTCTCGCCACCGCCCGCGCCTGGGCCTGGCTGACCGGCCGCGACTACGTCATCCCCGACGACGTGAAAGCCCTTGCCCTGCCCACCCTCCGCCACCGCGTACAGCTCCGCCCGGAGGCCGAGATGGAAGGCGTCACCGCGGACTCCGTGATCAACGCGATCCTCGCCCACGTCCCCGTCCCCCGCTGATGGCACTCACCGGACGCGCCGCCCTACTAGCGGCCCTGGGCTCCCTCCCCGTAGGCATCTGGGACCCCAGCTGGACAGGCATCCTCGCGGTCAACGCCCCCTTGCTCGCGGCATGCGCCTGCGACTTCGCCCTGGCGGCACCCGTACGACAACTGCGCCTGACCCGCTCCGGCGACACGTCCGCACGCCTGGGCGAAACGGCCGACGTCACCCTCACAATCACCAACCCGTCCGGCCGCCCTCTCCGCGCCCATCTCCGCGACGCCTGGCCCCCCAGCAGCTGGCAGCCCGGCACGGAAATGGCGGCATCCCGCCAACGGGTGAACATCCCCGCAGGCGAACGCCGCCGCATCACCACCCGTCTACGCCCCACCCGCAGAGGCGACCGCCAGGCCGACCGCGTCACGATCCGCTCATACGGCCCCCTGGGCCTCTTCTCCCGCCAGGGCACCCACAAGGTCCCCTGGACGGTCCGCGTCCTCCCCCCGTTCACAAGCCGCAAGCACCTGCCGTCCAAGCTGGCCCGCCTGCGCGAACTCGACGGCCGCACCAGCGTTCTCACCCGCGGCGAGGGCACAGAATTCGACAGCCTGCGTGAGTACGTCCCCGGCGACGACACCCGCTCCATCGACTGGCGCGCTACGGCGCGACAGACCACGGTCGCAGTACGCACCTGGCGCCCCGAACGCGATCGCCACATCCTCCTGGTCCTGGACACCGGCCGCACCTCAGCAGGACGAGTCGGCGACGCCCCACGCCTCGACGCCTCGATGGACGCGGCCCTTCTCCTGGCCGCCCTCGCCTCCCGAGCCGGCGACCGCGTGGACCTCCTCGCCTACGACCGCCGAGTACGCGCCCTCGTCCAGGGCCGCACAGCGGGCGACGTTCTCCCTTCCCTGGTCAACGCGATGGCCACCCTCGAACCCGAGCTGATCGAAACGGACGCCCGAGGCCTTACGGCCACAGCTCTCCGTACGGCACCCCGCCACTCCCTGATCGTGCTGCTCACCACCCTCGACGCGGCGCCGATCGAGGAAGGCCTGCTCCCCGTCCTCTCCCAGCTCACCCAACGCGCCACAGTTCTGCTCGCATCGGTAGCGGACCCCCACATCGCCCGCATGGCAACGGCACGCGGAGACACGGACTCGGTCTACGAGGCCGCAGCCGCCGCCCAAGCCCAAAACGAACGCCACCGCACAGCGGACCAACTCCGCCGCCGCGGCGTCACGGTCGTCGACGCAACGCCGGAAGAACTCGCGCCGGCCCTGGCAGACGCATATCTGGCCCTCAAGACAACGGGGCGCCTGTAATTGGACCGCATTGCAATGGCCCTCCGCGGGAAGGGCTCATTGCGCGGCGCTTAAACGCAGAAAGGCCCACGCCATATGGCGTGGGCCTTTCCCAAAATTTGTTCGGCGGCGTCCTACTCTCCCACAGGGTCCCCCCTGCAGTACCATCGGCGCTGTAAGGCTTAGCTTCCGGGTTCGGAATGTAACCGGGCGTTTCCCTCACGCTATAACCACCGAAACACTATGAAACTGTGACCGGAAACCCCCAACCTGGGGGGACGTCGGTCGTTGCTTCAGAACCAACACAGTGGACGCGAGCCTCTATGGACAAGCCCTCGGCCTATTAGTACCGGTCACCTCCACACGTTACCGTGCTTCCAGATCCGGCCTATCAACCCAGTCGTCTACTGGGAGCCTTACCCCATCTAGTGGGTGGGAATACTCATCTCGAAGCAGGCTTCCCGCTTAGATGCTTTCAGCGGTTATCCCTCCCGAACGTAGCCAACCAGCCATGCCCTTGGCAGAACAACTGGCACACCAGAGGTTCGTCCGTCCCGGTCCTCTCGTACTAGGGACAGCCCTTCTCAATATTCCTGCGCGCGCAGCGGATAGGGACCGAACTGTCTCACGACGTTCTAAACCCAGCTCGCGTACCGCTTTAATGGGCGAACAGCCCAACCCTTGGGACCGACTCCAGCCCCAGGATGCGACGAGCCGACATCGAGGTGCCAAACCATCCCGTCGATATGGACTCTTGGGGAAGATCAGCCTGTTATCCCCGGGGTACCTTTTATCCGTTGAGCGACGGCGCTTCCACAAGCCACCGCCGGATCACTAGTCCCGACTTTCGTCCCTGCTCGACCCGTCGGTCTCACAGTCAAGCTCCCTTGTGCACTTACACTCAACACCTGATTGCCAACCAGGCTGAGGGAACCTTTGGGCGCCTCCGTTACTCTTTAGGAGGCAACCGCCCCAGTTAAACTACCCATCAGACACTGTCCCTGATCCGGATCACGGACCCAGGTTAGACATCCAGCACGACCAGACTGGTATTTCAACGACGACTCCCCCTGAACTGGCGTCCAGAGTTCACAGTCTCCCAGCTATCCTACACAAGCCGAACCGAACACCAATATCAAACTGTAGTAAAGGTCCCGGGGTCTTTCCGTCCTGCTGCGCGAAACGAGCATCTTTACTCGTAGTGCAATTTCACCGGGCCTATGGTTGAGACAGTCGAGAAGTCGTTACGCCATTCGTGCAGGTCGGAACTTACCCGACAAGGAATTTCGCTACCTTAGGATGGTTATAGTTACCACCGCCGTTTACTGGCGCTTAAGTTCTCAGCTTCGCCATGACGAATCATGACTAACCGGTCCCCTTAACGTTCCAGCACCGGGCAGGCGTCAGTCCGTATACATCGCCTTACGGCTTCGCACGGACCTGTGTTTTTAGTAAACAGTCGCTTCTCGCTGGTCTCTGCGGCCACCCCCAGCTCACCGAGTAAATCGGATCACCGGACATGGCCCCCCTTCTCCCGAAGTTACGGGGGCATTTTGCCGAGTTCCTTAACCATAGTTCACCCGAACGCCTCGGTATTCTCTACCTGACCACCTGAGTCGGTTTAGGGTACGGGCCGCCATGAAACTCGCTAGAGGCTTTTCTCGACAGCATAGGATCATCCACTTCACCACAATCGGCTCGGCATCAGGTCTCAGCCTCATGTGCGACGGATTTACCTATCGCACGGCCTACACCCTTACCCCGGGACAACCACCGCCCGGGCTGGACTACCTTCCTGCGTCACCCCATCACTCACCTACTACAGGTCTGGTCCGTCGGCTCCACCACTCCCCTTTGCCCGAAGGCTCCAGGGCGGCTTCACGGACTTAGCATCGCCTGGTTCAATGTTTGACGCTTCACAGCGGGTACCGGAATATCAACCGGTTATCCATCGACTACGCCTGTCGGCCTCGCCTTAGGTCCCGACTTACCCTGGGCAGATCAGCTTGACCCAGGAACCCTTAGTCAATCGGCGCACACGTTTCTCACGTGTGTATCGCTACTCATGCCTGCATTCTCACTCGTGAACCGTCCACAACTCGCTTCCGCGGCTGCTTCACCCGGCACACGACGCTCCCCTACCCATCACGATCCCCGTTGGGGGTATATATCGCAATGACACGACTTCGGCGGTACGCTTGAGCCCCGCTACATTGTCGGCGCGGAATCACTAGACCAGTGAGCTATTACGCACTCTTTCAAGGGTGGCTGCTTCTAAGCCAACCTCCTGGTTGTCTGTGCGACTCCACATCCTTTCCCACTTAGCGTACGCTTAGGGGCCTTAGTCGATGCTCTGGGCTGTTTCCCTCTCGACCATGGAGCTTATCCCCCACAGTCTCACTGCCGCGCTCTCACTTACCGGCATTCGGAGTTTGGCTAAGGTCAGTAACCCGGTAGGGCCCATCGCCTATCCAGTGCTCTACCTCCGGCAAGAAACACACGACGCTGCACCTAAATGCATTTCGGGGAGAACCAGCTATCACGGAGTTTGATTGGCCTTTCACCCCTAACCACAGGTCATCCCCCAGGTTTTCAACCCTGGTGGGTTCGGTCCTCCACGAAGTCTTACCTCCGCTTCAACCTGCCCATGGCTAGATCACTCCGCTTCGGGTCTTGAGCGCGCTACTATGTCGCCCTATTCGGACTCGCTTTCGCTACGGCTTCCCCACACGGGTTAACCTCGCAACACACCGC
Source organism: Streptomyces sp. NBC_01092 (assembly GCF_045039535.1). Taxonomy (NCBI): domain Bacteria; kingdom Bacillati; phylum Actinomycetota; class Actinomycetes; order Kitasatosporales; family Streptomycetaceae; genus Streptomyces; species Streptomyces sp. NBC_01092. The sequence continues at coordinate 4,393,286 of NZ_CP108659.1, forward strand.
AAACTCGCAGGCTCATTCTTCAAAAGGCACGCAGTCACGAGATACGTGCAAACACGTATCCGACGCTCCCACGGCTTGTAGGCACACGGTTTCAGGTACTATTTCACTCCGCTCCCGCGGTACTTTTCACCATTCCCTCACGGTACTATCCGCTATCGGTCACCAGGGAATATTTAGGCTTAGCGGGTGGTCCCGCCAGATTCACACGGGATTTCTCGGGCCCCGTGCTACTTGGGTGTCTCTCAAACGAGCCGCTGATGTTTCGACTACGGGGGTCTTACCCTCTACGCCGGACCTTTCGCATGTCCTTCGCCTACATCAACGGTTTCTGACTCGTCTCACAGCCGGCAGACTGTGAAAGAGAGATCCCACAACCCCGCACACGCAACCCCTGCCGGGTCTCACACGTATACGGTTTGGCCTCATCCAGTTTCGCTCGCCACTACTCCCGGAATCACGGTTGTTTTCTCTTCCTGCGGGTACTGAGATGTTTCACTTCCCCGCGTTCCCTCCACTTGCCCTATGTGTTCAGGCAAGGGTGACAGCCCATGACGACTGCCGGGTTTCCCCATTCGGACACCCCCGGATCAAAGCCTGGTTGACGACTCCCCGGGGCCTATCGTGGCCTCCCACGTCCTTCATCGGTTCCTGGTGCCAAGGCATCCACCGTGCGCCCTTAAAAACTTGGCCACAGATGCTCGCGTCCACTGTGCAGTTCTCAAACAACGACCAGTCACCCATCACCCCCAACCTGAGCTGGAGTTCACTGGGACCGGCAACTGAAGGCAGCCATAACGGCCGTGCCCTCAGACACCCAACAGCGTGCCCGGCACACTCCCCGCTCCCCTCAACATTCCACGCTCCGAAGAGCAGTACTAGAAGGAGAAGACGATCAAGTGTGCCGAATAATCAACGTTCCACCCATGAGCAACCACCGTCGGACGTTTGCCGACGTAGTGGCCTCTGACCTCGTCCCGAAGGACTCGGTAAGAAGTGCTCCTTAGAAAGGAGGTGATCCAGCCGCACCTTCCGGTACGGCTACCTTGTTACGACTTCGTCCCAATCGCCAGTCCCACCTTCGACAGCTCCCTCCCACAAGGGGTTGGGCCACCGGCTTCGGGTGTTACCGACTTTCGTGACGTGACGGGCGGTGTGTACAAGGCCCGGGAACGTATTCACCGCAGCAATGCTGATCTGCGATTACTAGCAACTCCGACTTCATGGGGTCGAGTTGCAGACCCCAATCCGAACTGAGACCGGCTTTTTGAGATTCGCTCCACCTCACGGTATCGCAGCTCATTGTACCGGCCATTGTAGCACGTGTGCAGCCCAAGACATAAGGGGCATGATGACTTGACGTCGTCCCCACCTTCCTCCGAGTTGACCCCGGCGGTCTCCTGTGAGTCCCCATCACCCCGAAGGGCATGCTGGCAACACAGAACAAGGGTTGCGCTCGTTGCGGGACTTAACCCAACATCTCACGACACGAGCTGACGACAGCCATGCACCACCTGTACACCGACCACAAGGGGGGCACTATCTCTAATGCTTTCCGGTGTATGTCAAGCCTTGGTAAGGTTCTTCGCGTTGCGTCGAATTAAGCCACATGCTCCGCTGCTTGTGCGGGCCCCCGTCAATTCCTTTGAGTTTTAGCCTTGCGGCCGTACTCCCCAGGCGGGGAACTTAATGCGTTAGCTGCGGCACCGACGACGTGGAATGTCGCCAACACCTAGTTCCCACCGTTTACGGCGTGGACTACCAGGGTATCTAATCCTGTTCGCTCCCCACGCTTTCGCTCCTCAGCGTCAGTAATGGCCCAGAGATCCGCCTTCGCCACCGGTGTTCCTCCTGATATCTGCGCATTTCACCGCTACACCAGGAATTCCGATCTCCCCTACCACACTCTAGCTAGCCCGTATCGAATGCAGACCCGGGGTTAAGCCCCGGGCTTTCACACCCGACGTGACAAGCCGCCTACGAGCTCTTTACGCCCAATAATTCCGGACAACGCTTGCGCCCTACGTATTACCGCGGCTGCTGGCACGTAGTTAGCCGGCGCTTCTTCTGCAGGTACCGTCACTTTCGCTTCTTCCCTGCTGAAAGAGGTTTACAACCCGAAGGCCGTCATCCCTCACGCGGCGTCGCTGCATCAGGCTTTCGCCCATTGTGCAATATTCCCCACTGCTGCCTCCCGTAGGAGTCTGGGCCGTGTCTCAGTCCCAGTGTGGCCGGTCGCCCTCTCAGGCCGGCTACCCGTCGTCGCCTTGGTGAGCCATTACCTCACCAACAAGCTGATAGGCCGCGGGCTCATCCTTCACCGCCGGAGCTTTTAACCTCCACCCAGGAGAGTGGAAGTGTTATCCGGTATTAGACCCCGTTTCCAGGGCTTGTCCCAGAGTGAAGGGCAGATTGCCCACGTGTTACTCACCCGTTCGCCACTAATCCCCACCGAAGTGGTTCATCGTTCGACTTGCATGTGTTAAGCACGCCGCCAGCGTTCGTCCTGAGCCAGGATCAAACTCTCCGTGAATGTTTACCCGTAATCGGGTGCACACATCACGAGAGCGGAACAGTCAGGCGGAATAGGCCCGACCGTTCACAGCGTCCTCGCTGTGTTTATTTCAAAGGAACCTCGTCCCAACCGGAAGACCGGCCGGAGACGGGGTATCAACATATCTGGCGTTGATTTTTGGCACGCTGTTGAGTTCTCAAGGAACGGACGCTTCCTTTGTACTCACCCTCTCGGGCTTTCCTCCGGGCGCTTCCCTTCGGTCTTGCGTTTCCGACTCTATCAGACCGTTTCCCGATCCGATTTCCTCGGTGCTTTCCAGGTTCCCGCTTTCGCGTTTCCCTTTCCGGCGGTTCCGACTTTATCAGAAGTTCCGGGCCGGATTGACCAGCCACTCATTTTCCGATTCATCGGGAGAGGCTTCTCGGGAATCGAAGTTCCACTGAAGCAGATAGACACTCACTCTGCCAGGCGGGACTGTATCCACTTCCAGGCAACTGTTCGAATCTACCTCCCCACGAGCTCCGTGTCAACGGCTCTTGTGGGGCGAAGAGGAGACTAGCAGCTCAACAGGCGTGCCCGCACATCAAGCCGCCGTCGGAACGGTCGCGCTGCGTTCGGCCGCCTCGAGGTCACCCGTGTCTCCGGCACGCGCGGCACGGCCGCCAAGGACATAGACGTATGCGAGGAAGGCCAGTTCAGCGACGACGCCGATGGATATGCGCGCCCAGGTGGGCAGGCCCGACGGAGTGACGAAGCCTTCGATGGCGCCGGAGACGAAGAGGACCAGGGTGAGGCCTATCGCCATGCCGATCGCGGCTCGGCCTTCCTCGGCGAGAGCTGAGCGTCGGGTTCGCGGACCCGGGTCGATGAGCGTCCAGCCGAGGCGCAGGCCTGTGCCGGCGGCTACGAAGACCGCGGTCAGTTCGAGGAGACCGTGCGGCAGGACGAGGCCGAGGAAGGTGTCGAGGCGTCCGGCTGAGGACATCAGGCCGAAGCCGACACCGAGATTGAGCATGTTCTGGAACAGGATCCAGAGCACCGGGAGGCCCAGGAAGACGCCGAGGATCAGGCAGAGTGCGGCCGCCCAGGCGTTGTTCGTCCAGACCTGGGCGGCGAAGGAGGCCGCAGGATGGCTGGAGTAGTACGTCTCGTACTGGCCGCCGGGGCGGGTGAGCTCGCGTAGTTCGCTGGGGGCCGCGATGGTGGCCTGGACTTCGGGATGGGTGCCTATCCACCAGCCCAGGAGAACCGCCACCAGGGTGGACAGGAGGGCTGTGGGTACCCACCAGTGGCGCGAACGGTAGACCGCGGCCGGGAAGCCGTATGCGAGGAAGCGTGTGACGTCGCGCCAGGAGGCGCGTCGTGTGCCTGTCACGGCGCTACGCGCGCGTGCCACGAGCTGGCTGAGCCGGCCGGTCAGCTGGGGGTCGGGCGCGCTGGACTGGATCAGGGAGAGGTGGGTGGCGGTGCGCTGGTAGAGCGTGACGAGTTCGTCGGCCTCGGCACCGGTGAGGCGGCGCTGCCGCCCGAGCAGGGTGTCGAGGCGGTCCCACTCGGCGCGGTGGGCGGTGACGAAGACGTCGAGGTCCATCTGCTTTCCTGCTCCCCGGCTGTTCGTCAGCGACTCGTCGTGGACGTCAGCTTGTCGTACTGCGGCGCGATGCGCCCTCAGCTTGGCAGACTGGCCATTCCGGGGGCAGGTCAGGGGAAGGACGGATGGCGTGAGTGAGCTGGTGACGGGCGAGGCCGTGGCGCTGGAGTTGCGCCCTGCGAAGCTGCCCAGCAGGGCGCTGGCCGTGCTGCTCGATCTGGCCGTGGCCTTTGTCGCCTACCTTGTCGTGACCTTCGGCGTCTTGGCCGCCACCACTTCTTTGGATGAGGCGGCGCAAACCGCTCTGTCGATCGCGATGTTCGTGCTGCTGCTGGTCGGCGGGCCGATCGCGGTCGAGACGCTCAGCCATGGGCGGTCGCTCGGGAAGATGGCGTGTGGGCTTCGGGTGGTGCGTGACGACGGGGGGCCGATCCGGTTCCGGCACTCGCTGGTGCGGGGCCTCATCGGCGTGATCGAGATTCTGATGACGCTCGGTGTCGTCGCCGTCATCGCTTCGCTGGTGTCCGCGCGCGGGCGGCGGCTCGGTGATGTGTTCGCCGGCACTCTCGTCGTACGGGAGCGAGTGCCCCTCACGCGGACGGGCTTCGTTCCGCCGCCTCCGCCGTGGTTGGCCGGGCGGTTCTCGGGGCTCGACCTCTCAGCGGTTCCTGATGGCCTGTGGCTCGCCGTTCGTCAGTACCTGACGCGGATGCAGCAACTCGACCCACAGGTCGCATGGACTATGGGCGAGCGCCTCGCGGCGGACCTCGCGGGGCGTACGGGTGCTCCGGCTCCGCAGGGTGTGCCGCCGGCCGCCTATCTGGCCGCGGTTCTTCAGGAGCGGCAGGCGCGGGAAGCGCGGCGCGCCTTCGGCAATGGGTCGGCCGGGGCGTCTGCAGCCGCACCGCATCCGTGGGCACCTGCTGCTGCCGGGCCCGGCGCGGGCCTTACGCCGGTCGGTGGTCCGTACGCGGCTCCGGCTGGTGGGGATCATTCGCCCGCGGCGCGAGACGCCGTACGGCAGCCCTCTGCTCCGGTGCCGCAGGACGCGCCGCCGGACGACCGGCCTGCCACCGGATTCGCTCCCCCTGCCTGATCTCCCCAGCCGCGCGAGGGCTGGTTCCGGCAGCGGGCCCTACGGCTCCGCGAGCCCCGTCGCTCTGCCGCGTGCCTCTGACCCCTCTCGCTCAAGTGAACGTCGACGGCGGTGAGTCCAGGTCCTCCAGTTCGATGCCGGGGGCCGCCAGGACCACGTCGCCGGCGATGTGTACGGCGTGCTGCTCGCCCGTGTCCAGGGCTGTGACCTGGTATTCGTCCACGGCCAGGGGGGCGTTGTCAGTGGCGTGTGTTTCTCTTTTCACCAAGGCCCAGGACTGGTCCACGGTGCGGGGGGCGAGGACCGGATCCGTGAAGGTCACGAGGCGGACGCGGGTTGCCGAGGCGGAAGGGGTGAGGCGCAGGAGACGGGTGGTGGCGATGAGGAACGCCGGGGACGTGCCGGTGAAGGCGTGGGCGCGGACATTGCCTTCCGTGGCGTGAGTTCCGGTGGGGTCGGTGCGGACCCAGGTGACGCCGTCCAGGGCGGCGCCGCGTACCTGCCAGCCGCCGGCGTGGAGTTCGAGACGGATGGGTCGGCCGAGTTCGTCCAGGGTGAGGTCGACGGAGCCGCTGTGATCGCCCGCGGGGGTGGTCAGCTGGGAGACATAGCGCCAGCCGGAAGGGCCGGGGGCGCAGTGGAAGTGCTCTTCTGCGAGGGGGGTGTGATCGTGCGGATCGTGGAGCGAATAACGGCCGCGGGGCATCGGGGTCCTGGGGCTTGACGGACGGGCTGGTCCCGGCCACTCGATCGAGCCGATGAGGCTGCGTGGGCCGGCCATGTGGGCCAACGGGGCAGGCCCCCGGCACGGGGGTGCGGGGGCCTGCCTCGGAGGAACTGCCGCTGCGAAGCTCGCCGGTGCTGGTTCCCTGCGCGGGCGCGGGCCGTGAAGTGGTGCTCAGCGGCACCGCGTCTGCGAGGAACCGGCTCGGCGGTGGCTCGGCTCAGTAGCGGTAGTGGTCCGACTTGTACGGGCCCTCGACCTCGACGCCGATGTAGGCGGCCTGCTCGGGGCGGAGCGTCGTCAGCTTCACGCCGAGCGAGTCCAGGTGGAGGCGGGCGACCTTCTCGTCCAGGTGCTTGGGCAGCGTGTACACACCGGTCGGGTAGGCGTCCGGCTTGGTGAACAGCTCGATCTGCGCCAGCGTCTGGTCGGCGAAGGAGTTGGACATCACGAAGGACGGGTGACCGGTCGCGTTGCCCAGGTTCAGCAGGCGGCCCTCCGACAGCACGATGAGGACCTTGCCGTCGGAGAACTTCCAGGTGTGGACCTGCGGCTTGACCTCGTCCTTGACGATGCCCGGGATCTTCGCCAGGCCGGCCATGTCGATCTCGTTGTCGAAGTGACCGATGTTGCCGACGATCGCCTGGTGCTTCATCTTGGCCATGTCCGAGGCCATGATGATGTCCTTGTTGCCGGTCGTGGTGATGAAGATGTCGGCCTTGTCGACGACCTCGTCGAGGGTCGTGACCTGGTAGCCGTCCATCGCCGCCTGCAGAGCGCAGATCGGGTCGATCTCGGTGATGATCACGCGGGCGCCCTGGCCGCGCAGGGATTCCGCGCAGCCCTTGCCGACGTCGCCGTAGCCGCAGACGACCGCGGTCTTGCCGCCGATGAGGACGTCGGTGGCGCGGTTGATGCCGTCGATCAGGGAGTGGCGGCAGCCGTACTTGTTGTCGAACTTCGACTTGGTGACGGCGTCGTTCACGTTGATCGCCGGGAACAGGAGGTCGCCGTCGCGCTGCATCTCGTACAGGCGGTGGACGCCGGTCGTGGTCTCCTCGGTCACGCCGCGGATCTCGGAGGCGAGCTGGGTCCACTTCTGGGAGCCGTCGGTGATGGTGCGGTTCAGGAGTTCGAGGATGACGCGGTGTTCGTCGTTCTCGGCGGTGTCGACGGACGGGACCTTGCCGTCCTTCTCGTACTCGACGCCCTTGTGGACGAGGAGGGTGGCGTCACCGCCGTCGTCCAGGATCATGTTCGGGCCGCCGGTGGGGGTGTTCGGCCAGGTCAGGGCCTGCTCCGTGCACCACCAGTACTCCTCCAGGGTCTCGCCCTTCCAGGCGAAGACCGGGACGCCCTGGGGGTTGTCGGGCGTGCCGTTCGGGCCGACGGCGACGGCGGCGGCCGCGTGGTCCTGGGTGGAGAAGATGTTGCAGGACACCCAACGGACCTGGGCGCCCAGGGCGACCAGGGTCTCGATCAGGACGGCGGTCTGCACGGTCATGTGCAGCGAGCCCATGATGCGGGCGCCGGCCAGCGGCTGGGTGGCGGCGAACTCCTTGCGGATCGCCATCAGGCCGGGCATCTCGTGCTCGGCGAGGGTGATCTCCTTGCGGCCGAAGTCGGCCAGGGAGAGATCGGCGACCTTGAAGTCCTGTCGGTTCTCGACAGTCGTCATTACGAGCTGCTCCTCGGGGTTGGGGCGAGGGTGGGTACGGCTGGTCTGCGCGGCGGCGGACACAGGAGTGCCCGAAGAGGACACAGGCATGCCCGCGTACACGCAGCGCAGTCCGTCGGAGGCCCTCTCTCCCTCGGCCGGTCCACATCGGGACCGCCCGACCGCCATCAGCAGCGACGTCTGGCTCTGTCCCAAGCTACACCGGGACGCCCGGCCGCCCCCAGTCCGCCTCCGGACAGATCGCGCCATCGGGGTGGTCGGGAAGGGGGCGTCGAGGCGAGTCTCAGGGGTGGGTGGCAGGTCCGGTGACGGTCGGGTGGGGGAGCGATAACAGGACACCAACGAACGGTTCACAGGTGGCGACAGACCGGGACACTGCGGACTCTTTGCCCCTTTGAGCCTGCGGCGGGGTGGTGCAGGATGCCTGGAGATCGGAACGAGATCGGGAAGATCTGATCGATCTTGCGGGGCGCCCGGGAGGGCGTTTGCGCACGACAATGGCGTTAGGAGATCGACGTGACCAGTCCGGCCGGCCGTCCCCCCACGGGCAGCGGCAGTGGCGAGCAGAAGCGGTTGAAGCTGCTCGCGGTGACCGCGTGCCCGACCGGCATCGCCCACACGTACATGGCGGCTGAGAAGCTCGCGCAGGCTGCCGAGAGCCGCGGCATCGACATGAAAGTGGAGACCCAGGGATCCATCGGGGCTGAAAACGTCCTCGATGACAACGATGTCAAGCATGCCGACGGCGTCATCATCGCCGCGGACAAGGACGTGGACCTGAGCCGTTTCGCGGGTAAGCGGGTGCTGACCGTGGGAGTGGCGGAGGGTATTCGCCACCCCGAGCAGCTGATCGAGCGGGTGATGTCGGCGCCCGTGCACGCGGCAGGGAGCGCCCCCACGGCTCCCGCGGCGGGCGGTGGCAAGGAGCGGAGCGTCGGGTACAAGGCGCTGATGAACGGGGTCAGCTACATGATCCCGTTCGTCGTGGTCGGCGGGCTGCTGATCGCGATATCGCTCTCGCTCGGCGGGCACACGGACCCGTCGGGCGGTCTGGTCATCCCGAAGGACTCCTTCTGGATGGACGTGAACAACATCGGCGTCATCGGCTTCACGCTGATGGTGCCGATCCTGTCCGGTTACATCGCGTACGCCATCGGGGACCGGCCCGCTCTCGTGCCCGGCATGGTCGGTGGCTGGATCGCCAACACCGGTGAGCTGTACGACTCCAAGGCGGGTGCCGGGTTCATCGGGGCGATCGTGACCGGGTTCCTCGCCGGCTATCTGGTCTTGTGGATCAAGAAGGTGAAGGTCCCGAAGTTCGCGCGGCCGATCATGCCGATCATCGTGATCCCGATCGTGGCGACCACGGCGCTCGGCATGTTCTTCATCTACGTCATCGGCAAGCCGATCTCCTGGGTGTTCGAGAACCTGACCGACTGGCTCAGCGGGATGACCGGTACGAGCGCGATCCTGCTCGGGGCGATTCTGGGCCTCATGATCGCGTTCGACATGGGCGGGCCGGTCAACAAGACGGCGTTCCTGTTCGGCGCCGGGCTCATCGCGACCGGCAACCAGACGGTCATGGGCATGTGCGCGGCCGCGATCCCGGTCATGCCGCTCGGCCAGGGCCTGGCCACGCTGATACGCAAGCGGCTGTACACCGAGCAGGAGCGGGAGACCGGGCTCGCCTCGCTGTTCATGGGCTGCTTCGGCATCTCCGAGGGCGCGATCCCGTTCGCGGCGGCGCGCCCCGCGCAGGTCATCCCCGCCAACATGCTGGGCGGCGCGGTCGCCGGCGCGATCGCCGGAGTGGCCGGCGTCGAGGACGCGGTGCCGCACGGCGGGCCGATCGTGGCGGTGCTGGGCGCGGTGAGCGGTGTGCCGATGTTCTTCGTGGCCGTGGTGATCGGGTCGGTCGTCACCGCGTTGACGACGGTCGCCCTTGTCGACCTGCGTGAGCGCGGGCGGCGCGAGGACGCGGGAGTCGGGGCGGGTGTGCCCGAGGTTGCGCTGGTCGGGGCGGGCGTCGGAGCAGCGGGCGCTGGTGGTGGCGTAGAGGTCGTGAAGCGGGGGGCCGTACCCGAGCAGGGCGGTCCGGCCGAAGCGGTCGCAGAGGTCGACTCGGCCGAAAGCGACGACGTCTCGGGGGAGGTTCTCTCCGGGTATCTCACCGCGCAGACCCTGAAGGTCCGGATCGACGCCGGTGACAAGGAGGCCGCCATCCGCGAGATGGCGGAGTTGCTGGCGCGCAGCGGCAAGGTCGCGGATGTGGACGAGTTGGTGGCCACCGCGCTGCGGCGGGAGGCGCAGGGCACGACCGGGCTCGGGGAGGAGATCGCGATTCCGCATGCCAAGACGGATGCGGTGAGCGCGCCTGTCGTCGGGTTCGCGCGGTCCGCGCAGGGCGTCGAGTGGGACTCGCTGGACGGTACGAAGGCGAGGCTCGTGTTCATGATCGCCGTACCGGAGGCGGCAGCGGGCGATGAGCATCTGCGGATTCTGGCGCTGCTGTCGCGGAAGTTGATGGACGCGGAGTTCCGGGAGCGGCTGCTGGCGGCCGGGGACGAGTCCGCGGTGCTCGGTGTGCTGGGCGAGATCCGGTAGCCGGGGGTCGGAGCTAGGAGCGTCGTGTGCGGGCCCGCCGGCCATGGGGCTGTGGGCCCGCATGGACGGTTCACTGCTGACCGCTACCCTCAGCCGCCGCGGAGGTTCCGCCTGGGGAGGGAGTGCTGATGGGGCAGGCGCGAAGACTCGCGGTCTCGGCGTGGGTAGTGGGTCCGTTGGGGCTGGCGCTCGTGATTGCGTCCGTGCTGTGGCTGCGGACGGGCTATGTGCTGTCCAGCGTGTCGAGCGAGAGCATGCGGCCCACGTACGACATCGGCGACCGGATCGTCGCCGAGCGCGTCGGCGACGAGGTGAAGCGGGGCGACCTGGTGCTGTACACGGCGCCGGAGCGCTACGGCGAACCTGCCGTCATGCAGCGCGTCATCGGCGTCGGCGGCGACCGCGTCGTCTGCTGCGAAGGTATGGACACCGCGCGGGAGCGGATCACCGTCAACGGGAAGCCGCTCAGCGAGCCGTACGTGAAGGACGGCATCGCCGACGGGATGCACCGCCCGTACGAAGTGACGGTGCCCGAGGGGCGGCTGTTCCTGCTCGGCGACCACCGTCAGAACTCGCGCGACTCCCGTTTCTTCACCGAGGACCACGGCGGGACGGTGCCCGCCGGCGCGGTCATCGGCCGGGTGACCGACAGCCATGTGATGCCGCTGCTGCTTGCGGCGGCCACCCTGCTCGGGCTCCTTCTCGCGCTCGCCGGCCTCGGCCTCGGGGTCGCGGCACGCAACATTCGGCGGCGGCCGGCGGCGCAGGTTGCGTTGTGGCCGGAGCGGTGGTGACGATCCCGGTTCAGCGGTGGTGACGGTCCCGGTCCAAGGGATACGGGGGTACGGGGGGGTACGAGGGATACGTCGAGATACACGATGGGGCCCGCCGATCGACTCGGCGGGCCCGATCGCCGTACGGACAAATGCCCTACGGCGAGCAGTCGTACGGAACGTCAGTGCTCGGCGTCGCCGTGCTGTGCCGGTCCCCCGGGTGTCGCCTCGCGGTCGGCGCCCTTGGCGGCCTCGGTCTCGCTGTAGATGTCGGGCTCCAGGTAGATGACGCGGGCGATCGGGACGGCCTCGCGGATGCGGGCCTCGGCGGCGTTGATGGCGGAGGCGATCTCGGCGCCCGTGTCGCCCTGCGGGACGGCGATCTTGGCGGCGACCAGGAGCTCCTCGGGGCCGAGGTGGAGCGTGCGCATGTGGATGATGCGGGTGACCACGTCGCCATCGACGATGGCGGCCTCGATCTTCTCTTCGTCCTCGGCGCCCGCGGCCTCGCCGAGCAGCAGCGACTTGGTTTCGATGGCCAGGACCACCGCGATCAGGACGAGCAGGACGCCGATGCAGATGGTGCCGATGCCGTCCCAGACGCCGTCGCCGGTGAGCAGGGCCAGGCCGACGCCGCCGAGGGCGAGGACCAGACCGACGAGCGCGCCGAGGTCCTCGAGGAGGACGACAGGCAGCTCGGGGGCCTTGGCGTGGCGGACGAACTCCTTCCAGGACTTCTTGCCCCGCAGGACGTTGGACTCCTTGATGGCCGTCCGGAAGGAGAAGGTCTCGGCGATGATCGCGAAGACGAGGACGCCGACCGGCCAGTACCAGTGCTCGATCTCGTGCGGGTGCTTGATCTTCTCGTAGCCCTCGTAGAGGGCGAACATGCCGCCGACCGAGAACAGGATGATCGAGACGAGGAAGGCGTAGATGTAGCGCTCGCGGCCGTAGCCGAAGGGGTGCTGCGGGGTCGCCTCGCGCTTGGCCTTCTTGCCGCCGACCAGCAGCAGGGCCTGGTTGCCGGAGTCGGCGAGCGAGTGCACGCCCTCGGCGAGCATCGACGACGAGCCGCTGAACGCGAACGCAACGAACTTCGCTGCCGCGATCGCGAGGTTGGCGGCGAGTGCCGCCACGATCGCCTTGGTACCGCCTGACGCGCTCATGTGTCGCGTTGTCCCTTCGCCTTCGTCTTCGTACGCCCATGCGTCCGTACGCCGTCCAGGGCGTCGCCGAGGGAGCGCGCGGCCCCGCTCGGCTTTGCCCGTCCTTTGCCCGGTGGGCCATTGTTGCAGCCCGGTCCGACAATGGTGCGCCGGGTCGTGAGATGCCCTCGGTCAGGCGACGACCGTGGCCCGGAAGACCGTACCGGCTCCGGACACTTCGGCCTTTTCGCCCGCCGGCACGAAGACGGACTGACCGGGCGTCAGCTCGTGCTCCCCGACACGGACGGCACCCGCCGTGCAGAGCAGGATCTGCGGGGTCGCGCGCGTGAGGTCGTGCGCGACGGTGCCCTCCGGGAGGACGTAGCGGGACAGGCGGAACTCGTCGATCGGCGTCTCGTAGACCTCTTCGCCGTCCGGGGACGCCTCGGGGCGCAGCACGCCCGGGTCACCCGCCTCGAAGCGGACGACGCGCAGGAGTTCGGGGACGTCGACGTGCTTGGGGGTCAGGCCGCAGCGCAGGACGTTGTCGGAGTTGGCCATGATCTCGACGCCGAGGCCGCTGATGTAGGCGTGCGGGATGCCGGCCCCGAGGTAAAGGGCCTCGCCGGGCTGCAGGCGGACGTGGTTGAGGAGCATGGCGGCGATGACGCCGGGGTCGCCCGGGAAGTGGTGGGCGATGTCGGCGTACGGGGCGTACTCGCCCCCGAGGCGGGCGCAGGCGGCCGCGGCCTCGGCGACCGTGCGGGCCATCTCTTCGCGGTCGGCGCTGAGGATCGCGGTGAGCACCTCGCGCAGGGCCGCTTCCTCGGGGTGGGCGTGCAGCAGGTCGACGTACGGCTTGAGGGAGTCGACGCCGAGGCCGTCCAGCGCGTCGGCGGCCTCGATGGGGTCGCGGAAGCCGCACAGGCCGTCGAACTCGGTGAGCGCGCAGATCAGTTCGGGCTTGTGGTTGGCGTCCTTGTAGTTGCGGTGGCCCGCGTCCACCGGGATGCCGCGGCGCTCCTCGTCCTCGTAACCCTCCTTCGCCTGCTCCAGGTTGGGGTGCACCTGGAGGGAGAGGGGGGCGCCGGCGGCAAGGATCTTGAGGAGGAAAGGCAGGCGGGGGCCGAACTTCGCCACGGCCGCAGCGCCCAGCTCGCGCTCCGGGTCGGCCTCGATCGCCTCGACGAGCGTGCCGCGTTCGGTGCGCGAGGGTGCGCCCGGGTGCGCGCCCATCCACATCTCCGCCTGCGGTTCGCCGGTCGGCTCGACGCCGAGGAGCTTCGCGATCGCGGTGGTGGAACCCCAGGCGTAGGGGCGGATGGTGTTGTCGAGGCGGTCCATGCGGCTGTCTGCCTGCTCTCTTCGGGTAGGCGGGTTCTCTTCGTGCAGGACGCCTGTTCGCCTTGTATATGCCTGCCGGTTGCTGCGGCGTACGGCTGTCAGGGCGCCCTGAGACAGATCAGGCTCCCGAAGCGAGCGCCAGGTAAACGGCGGCGAAATCCGTGATGGCGATCAGTTCCGCGAGGGCCTCCAGCTCGCCGCCGGCCTCCGGCTCCAGTTCGCTGATCGGCGTGTCGTGGCTGAGAGCCAGCTCGCGAGCGGCGGGCGCGGCGGTGAGGCCGCCGATCGGACGGTCGCGCAGCAGGACCACGCGCGCGTGCAGGGCCGGTGTCTCCTCCACGCGGTCGCGGAAGAAGTCGTCGGGGTCCGCGCTCCCCGCGAGCCGGCCGGCGAGCAGGGCGTGGTACGAGGCGAGCGCCTCGGGCAGTTCGGCAACCAGGGCGGGGCGGCCGGAGAGCTCGGCGAGCGCGGCGGCGAAACGGCGGCCGGCCGGGCCCGCGGAGACGCCCTCGGTCCAGATCAGGGGGAGCGAGTCGGCGAGTTCGGTGGCGAGGGTCTTGGCGGGGTTGCTGTACGTCGCGATGGCGGGGCCGCAGCGCTCGGCGATGTGGTCGAGGCGGTCGGCGATCTTCTCGACCGCGTCGGGCGGGGCGGTGAGCATGCCGGTGCGGTCGAGGAGCGCCAGGAGCGGGGTGAGCAGCGCCCACAGGACGCCGGGGGCGGAGGCGGCGAGGGCCTCGTCCTCGTCGTACGGGGCGGTCGCCATCGGTACGAAGAGGCCGTGGTTGCCGTGCATCGCCTCGGTGAGCGGGGTGGCGGCGGGGGCCACGGCGACGACCGTGCAGCCGCGGCGGTACGCCTGCTCGGCGAGCAGGGCCAGGCCGGGCTCGGTGCCGTCGGGGGTGGTGATCAGCAGCAGGTCCACGGAGCTGGCCCAGCCGGGCAGCTCCCAGCGCAGGGCGCCCGCGGCGGGGGCGACGCCGGCCGGGGCCAGTCGGGTGACCGGGCTGGTGGCGCCGGCGAGAGTGCCGAGGAGGTCGGCGACGCAGGTGGCGGCGGCGCCGGGGCCCGCGATGAGGATGGCTCGGGGGCGGCCGTCCGGCTTCAGGTCGTGGACGCCGGCCTCGGCGGCGTGCCGGGCGGCGGTGCGGACGCGGGCGCCGGCTTCGGCCGCGCCGCGCAGCAGGGCACGGCGGTCGGCCTCGGCGAGTGCCTCCGGCGTGTCGAGCAGCGATTCGTCGAGCATGGGCGACAGCCTCCGATCGCCGGGGCGGGTTTGGGCGCTGGTGTGGCGGGGCGTTGTGCCGGGGCGGCGTCTGTACGGAGTCAGGTCGTCGTGCTCTTTGGCCCCGTGGCCGTGGGCCCGGTTACGCGGGGCGGCGGGCCTCGTCCACGAGCAGGACGGGGATGCCGTCGCGGACCGGGTATGCCAGGCCGCAGTCCTGGCCTGTGCAGATCAGCTCTGCGTCCTGCTCCTTGAGAGAGGCGTGGCAGGCCGGGCAGGCGAGGATCTCCAGGAGGCCGGCTTCCAGCGGCATGGCGGGTCCCTTCTGGGGCGGGGTGGGTGGTGCGTGCGGGTGTGCGGATGTGCCTGGTCAGCGTACCGCCGGTGGGGGCGGGGTGTCGGGGTTGGGCGGGGCTGTGTGGTTGCCGCCGGGTTTCTCGCCCCCGCCGCCCCTACCCGTCCCTCCCCCAAGCTCTCGGCTTCGCTCGAGCAGGGGGGACCCCCATCCAGGGGCTCTGCCCCTTCGACCCCGGCCGGTATCTTGCCGGCATCTGGGGGCTGCCGCCCCCAGGCCCCCGCTTCGGCCCTGAAAGGGCCTTGTCCTCGAACGCCGGACGGGCTGACATTGCCCGGACCGGCGTTGAAGGATGACGCCCCTGTGGGCGGGTGGGGGCTGGGGATGGCGTGGCCTCGGCCTCGGACGCCGGACCGGCCGAGAGATGCCGCCGGCGTCAAGATGCACCGCCTACGCCGCTCAACCCCTGATGATCGCCAATGCCTCGTCCCGTACCTTCGTCATCGTCCCCTCGTCCCGCGCCTCCGCGTTCAGGCGGAGGAGGGGCTCCGTGTTGGAGGGGCGGACGTTGAACCACCAGTCGGCTGTCGTTACCGTCAGGCCGTCCAGCTCGTCCAGTTCCACGCCCTCGCGGCCCTCGTACGCGGCCCTGATCGCGGCGAGGCGGTCTTGCTGGTCGGCGACCGTGGAGTTGATCTCGCCGGAGCCGGCGTAGCGGTCGTACTGGGCGACCAGGTCGGACAGGGGGCCCTCCTGGCCGCCGAGGGCGGCCAGGACGTGGAGGGCGGCCAGCATGCCCGTGTCGGCGTTCCAGAAGTCCTTGAAGTAGTAGTGGGCGGAGTGCTCGCCGCCGAAGATCGCGCCGGACTTCGCCATCTCGGCCTTGATGAAGGAGTGGCCGACGCGGGTGCGGACCGGGGTGCCGCCGTGCTCCTCGACGACCTCGGGGACCGACCAGGACGTGATCAGGTTGTGGATGATCGTGCCCTTGCCGCCGTGTCTGGCGAGTTCGCGCGAGGCCACCAGGGCGGTGACGGCGGACGGGGACACGGGCTCGCCGCGCTCGTCGACGACGAAGCAGCGGTCGGCGTCGCCGTCGAAGGCGAGGCCCAGGTCGGCCGACTCGTCGCGGACCCGCTTCTGGAGGTCGACGAGGTTCGCCGGGTCCAGCGGGTTCGCCTCGTGGTTCGGGAACGTGCCGTCGAGCTCGAAGTACATCGGGACCACGTCCAGCGGGAGGCCCTCGAACACGGTCGGCACGGTGTGGCCACCCATGCCGTTACCCGCGTCGACAACGACCTTGAGGGGGCGGATCGCGGTCAGGTCGACCAGGGAGCGAAGGTAGGCCGCGTAGTCCTCCAACGTGTCCCGCTGGGTGATCGTGCCCGGCGTCGCGGTCGTCTCCGGGGCGCCCGACTCGGTCCAGCCCTCGACCAGTTCGCGGATCTCGGCGAGGCCGGTGTCCTGGCCGACCGGGGCGGCGCCCGCACGGCACAGCTTGATGCCGTTGTACTGGGCCGGGTTGTGCGAGGCCGTGAACATCGCGCCCGGCAGGTTCAGGGCGCCCGAGGCGTAGTAGAGCTGGTCCGTGGAGCACAGGCCGATCTCGGTGACGTCGACACCCCGGGCCACCGCTCCGCGTGCGAACGCGCGGGACAGGCCGGGCGACGAGGGGCGCATGTCGTGACCGATCACGATCGCGCTCGCGCCCGTCACCTGGACGAAGGCTGCGCCGAAGAGCTCGGCCAGTGACTCGTCCCACTGGTCCGGGACGACCCCGCGCACGTCATACGCCTTCACGAGCTGTGACAGATCAGCAGCCACGGCCAACCCTTCTGAAAGTCCTGTCGGTCACCCCAAACTACCCGCCCGCACTGACACTGCGGCGGGTGCCCGGTGAGTGGACCCCGAGCCGTAACCTCAGGTCAGCGCGGACGTCAGGGCAGCATCCAGCCGAGGACCGGCGAACTCTGTCCGACCACGATCAGGCACATCACCAGCAGCAGTCCGAGGCTCCACGGCAGCACCCGCCGCAGCAGGTCCCCTTCCTTGCCCGCGAGACCCACGGCCGCGCACGCGATGGTGAGGTTCTGCGGCGAGATCATCTTGCCGAGCACACCTCCTGAACTGTTGGCGGCGGCCAGGAGTTCCGGCGACAGTCCCGACTCCCGCGCCGCCGTCACCTGCAACGCCCCGAACAGAGCGTTGGCCGAGGTGTCCGACCCGGACACCGCCACCCCGAACCAGCCCAGGACCGGCGAGAGGAACGCGAGCCCGGCCCCGGCCGCCGCCACGAAGTAGCCGATGGTGGCGGCCTGCCCGGACAGGTTCATGACGTACGCGAGCGCCAGCACGGACGTCACGGTCAGGATGGCGAACCTCAACTCGTGCACGGTGGCGGCCCACTCCCGGACGGCCACGCGCGCGTGCACCCCCAGAACGACGGCCGTGCACACCCCGGCGAGCAGCACGAGCGTGCCGCCGGTGGACACGATCGGCCAGCTGAAGACATTGCCGCTGACCGCTTCGCCGTCCGGGTTCACGACGTTCAGGAAGGGCCAGTCGTAGGTCTGGGTCGCGTCGGCCAGCCAGTCCTTGACCACGGGGATCTGGGCGATGGAGAAGATCACGACGATCAGCGCGTACGGCGCGTAGGCCCGCACGACCTCCCCGCGCGGATCGTCCTCGTCCAGCTCCTCGCTGCGCGACCCGGTCAGCACGGACGCGCGTACCGCCTCGGTGGCGGGCACGCGCGCGTGCGGCACGGCGACCAGGGCGCCCGCGCCGGCCAAGGCGGCCCCGATGTCGGCGAGTTGGGCGGAGACGTAGTTCGAGGCGGCGAACTGGGCGACGGCGAAGGCGAGGCCGCACACCACGGCGGGCACCCAGGTCTCCCGCAGCCCGCGCCGCCCGTCGACGAGCCCGACCAGCACGAGCGGCACGACGAGCGCCAGCAGGGGCGTCTGACGCCCGACCACGGAGGCGACGTCGTCCAGCGGCAGCCCGGTGACCTGGGCCAGGGTCACCACGGGCGTCCCCATCGCACCGAAGGCGACGGGCGCCGTGTTGGCGACCAGCGCGACCACCGCCGCGCGCACCGGCTCGAACCCGAGCGCCACCAGCATGACCGAGCAGATCGCGACGGGCGCCCCGAAGCCGGCGAGGGCCTCCAGCAGGGCCCCGAAGCAGAAGGCGACGACGAGTGCCTGGATGCGCGGGTCGTCCGACAGCCGCCCGAACGACCGCCGAAGGATGTCGAAGTGCCGCGTCCGGACGGTCATCCGGTACACCCACAGGGCGTTGACGACGATCCACAGGATGGGAAAGAGCCCGAAGACGGCTCCCTGGGCGCCGCTGGAGAGCGTCTGCCCGAGCGGCATGCCGTACGCGAGCCAGGCGACCAGGACGGCCGCCAGCAGCCCTGTGAGCCCGGCGAGATGGGCCTTCATCCGGACCCCGCCGAGCAGGACGAGCACGATCACCAGCGGCAGGGCCGCCACCAGGGCGGACAGTCCCAGTGAGCCTGCTACGGGCTCCAGTTCCTGGACGTACACGGGCGCCTCCCCGGATTCCGTCATACGGAAAGCGATTTCTCGTTCCGGCATACGGAATGGTCGTGTCCGCGACAACGGCCCGTCAATGCCCGTGCATCACTCAACGAAACGAGGCGTCAGGACAAGGGGGCAAAACCAAGAAGGGCGGGGAGGCGAAGAGGAATCAATCGTCAGTTGTCGGGCGAACGGAGCACCCTGAGGTGGCCGCGCCGCGCGACCTCCATTGGGTCGGCCCCACGGCCGCCGCCCCCGCCGGCCTGCGCCGCCCGCTCCTGCGGACGGGCCGCCTCACGCACCGCGTTGGCAAGCGCTTCCAGGTCGTCCCCGCTCGGGCGGGCCGGAGCGGAACTGTCCAGCAGGCGCACGACCTCCCACCCGCGAGGGGCGGTGAGGCGCTCGGAGTGCTCGGCGCACAGGTCGTAGCAGTGGGGTTCGGCGTAGGTGGCGAGCGGGCCGAGGACCGCGGTCGAGTCGGCGTAGACGTACGTCAGCGTCGCAACGGCGGGACGGCCGCAAGCGGTGCGCGAACAGCGACGTACAGGGCTCACGACGTTGGACGGTACCGCACTCTTGAGCGGGCCGCGACGACTCTCCCCCAGGTCACCCCACCGTGTCGTGCCGTGGAGCGCCCCACGCACCCCTCCCGTCCCAGCCTTCTGACCTGCATAAAAGCCGCGTTGCGAGATACCGGTGACTTGCAGAACCGGTCACCACTCGCCACAAAACCTAACAATTACCTCGACTTCGACGGTCTCGGAGAGAAGCGGAATCGAGCCCAAGCTTGGCTGGAATGGTCATCTGCCGACATGCCGTACGGGTGAGGGGACACCGCTCCCACCACCCGCCGCGATCGGACACGCACCGGCGGCGAGGACTACGCTTCATCAGTGATGGACACCCCTGTACCGCCCCGTGCCGCAGGCCCCGGGCCCCGCCGACGTGATCGACACGGACGGGGCATGCGCGGCCCTATCGCACCACCCCAGGTCCCGCTCGCCGCCAGCCGCGCCGACGTCTTCGCCGACCTGGTCCAGGACTCGGTGGAACGTCTGGAGCGCCGCTGGCCCCAGCTGACCGACATCGATTTCCTGGTCCTGGAGGTCCCCCGCCTGGACGGCCGCACCTGGAACGACGAGGCGGTCCCCCTGGGCGGCACGATCCCCGCCCGCGAGGGACGCCCCGCACGCGTCGTCATCTACCGGCGCCCGGTGGAGATCCGCACCAAGGGCCGGGACGAGCGAGCGGCCCTGGTCCACGAGGTGGTCGTGGAACAGGTCGCCGAGCTGCTGGGCCTCACGCCGGAGACGGTGGATCCCCGCTACGGCGAGGACTGACGACCGTCGGCAGTCGCCGCCCGGCGGGGCCGGGTGCTACTTCTGCAGCACCGACAGATCCTCATCCGCCTGGGGCACGGCCACCATGCCCCGGTCGTCCGGCAGCGCCTGCACGGTGAAGCCGGACACCCCGTCCTCCGTCACCGCCAGCGTGCGCGACGCGTACACCGGCCCGCCCGACACCGTCTCGACCGTCAGCGCGTACGTGCCCTTCAGGCCGCTCGGCACCGGGATCTCCACCTCCTGGGTGGTACCGCTCTTGACCGTGTACGTCTTCGACGCGGCCGTACCGCCCTCGCTGCCCGCCGACGCGGTCACCTTGACCTTCGCCGTACCGAACGGCGCCGTCACGGACAGCGTCGTGCCCTTCTCGCGGTTGTCGACCACCGTCGCGCGCGTACCGACGGCCCGGCTGGCCGGGATGAACGCCGTCTCCTGCTTGGCCCCCTTGCCACGCATCACGCGCAGCGCCGCGACCACCGGCACGGAGTGATCGGTGGGGGTCAGCACGAGCGACCCCGCCTCCCCGCGCATCACGTCACCGAGGTCCACCGCGCTGGTCATCCCGCCCTTGACGTGCAACGTCTCATTCCCGGCAGGCGTGATCGACCCGGACGGCGCAGCGAGCCGCACCTTCAGATCCGCGTCCGCCTCCCCCGGCGCGAACGCGACCAGCCGCACCGCCGTGGCGTCCTTGGGAATGCCGGGCAGCACCAGGCTCCCCGAGGGATCGGTCGACGCCGCCAGCCAGTCACCGCCGAGCTTGTCGTCCAGGGCCTGCACCGAGGCGCCCACGCGACCGCTGCGCACAGTCACGTGCACGGTCACGTTGTCCTGCTTCTCGCTGGTGAGCGTGGACAGGAGTATCGGCTCGCCGGAGTGCGGCTGAACCGTGATCCCCTCCCCCACCGTGGTCTCCAGGGCGCCGTCCTTGCCATGGAGCTCGATGTCGACGACGGCGGCGGAGTCGTCGGGGTTCGTCAGATGCACGTAGTCCGTGCGGTCGGGAGCCGTGCTGGCCCCCGGAAACCAGAACTCCGTGTCCGGCGCGGTGCAGTTGACGCCCTGGAGCCCACGCCCCGTGCCCGCCGCGACCTGCGTGGTCTGCTGCACGGTCCAGCCGGGCGCGAACTTCCCGTCGGCGGTCCCGACGAGCGCCGGTGAGTCGGCCCCGGAGGCGTCCTCGCTCACCGGCGTCCCCGGCTCCTTGGCCGCCAGGACGGGCTTGTCGGCCTCCGCGGGCTTGCCGCCCTTGTCCGTCTTCTCGTCCTTGCCGCCCTTGCCGTCGGCCGCGGGTCCCGACCCCTCCCCCGCGGACAGCAGTGCGGCCTTCCCACCGCTCGCCGTCCCCTTGGTAACCGGCGTGAACGAGGTGTACGTCGTCTCCGCGAGGTCCGAGGTGCTCGGCGCCGGACACACCAGGCTCGTGCGCTCCACCGGCAGCTCGGCAGCCGCCTTCGCGGTGTTCGCGCCCGACACGTCCGGCGACGTCAGCGCCGCGAGCCCGGTGACGGCGGCCAGGGCGCCGACGCCGGCGATCAGGGACAGGGTGGTGCGGTTCACTGCTGGCTCCCGTCGGAACGCTCGCTGCCGTGCTGCTGCTGTTGCTGCGCCGGGTCGTATGCGGCGTCGTAGCCCTGCTGGTAGGTCTGGTCGTACGAGGGGTCGTACGTCCCGCCCTGCGACTGACCGCCGTACGCGTACGGGTCGTACTGGCCGCCCTGATACGGATCCGCCTGATACGCCTGGTCATAGCCGTCGCCGGCCGGATACTGCTGCTGGCCGGCCTGGTACTGCTCGCCGCCGTAGTTGCCGTACTCGGCGCTCGCGTAGTGGGGTGTGTCCCACTCTCCGTAAGGGGTCTGCTGCGGAATCGCCGTGGACGGCTCCTGAGTCGGAGGGGGCGGGAACTCCTCGCCCTGGCCGCCCTCTTCGGCCTCGGCCTGGGCGCGCAGCCGGCGGGCCCGGCGTCCCTCGCCCGCCATGGCCTCGGCCGGGACGGGCGCCTCCTCGGGCAGGTCGTCGTCGATGTCACGACTGCGTCCGGGCAGCGCCATCACGACGAGCACGAGGGCGAGGAAGCCCTGGGCCCACAGCCAGGCGGTGTGGCCGATCGGGTCGTCGTAGGTGACGTCCAGCCTGCCGCCCTCGACGGGCAGTTCGAAGCCCTGGGCCCAACCGTCGACCGTGGTCGGGGTGAGCTCCTTGCCGTCCAGGGTGGCCGTCCACCCGTCGTCGGTGCTGTCGGCGAGACGCAGGACCCGCCCGTCGGCGCCGGCCGGAATCGTGGTGTGGATCTCGACGGGCCCGGCGGCGACCGGCGCGGGCTCACCGGCACCGGCCGCCCCCGATCCGGCACCCGCGACGATGGCCGCCCGGGACACCTGCCGGTCGATCCGCCACAGCGCGCTGCCGTTCTGCTCGCTCAGCCGGGACAGCCCCGGCGTGGCGTCCAGCACGCGCGTGACGTCGCGCGGCGCCCCCTTGTGGACGAGGACGTAGCGCACCGCGAACGCGCCCAACTGGTCCGCCTGGTCCGCGCCGGATCCGGCGACGAGGTTGGCGACGATCTTGTCGAGCTTGGCGTTCTCCCCGTCGGCCACGGCGAGTTCGGCGTCGCCGAGGCGGGCGCCGGAGCCGCGCACCAGCATGTAGCCGACGTGGGCCGAGGAGTCGCTGTCGAGGACGAGGGTGCGGGCCTGGTCGCGGGTGCCGCTCTCCTCGGCGACGAACGCGGGGACCTGCACGGGATCACGCCGCTCCAGCGGCCCGTCGGCGCCGCCGATCATCCAGCCGGCGGCGACGAGCAGCGGGCCCGCCGCCGCGGTGAAGGCGATCAGCGCGGCGACCGGCTGACGCCAGCCGAAGCTCTGCTCGGCCACGCGCGAGCGTGCCCCGTCGGCGCCGAGCAGCGCGGCGGCCAGGAGGGCGATGCCGTAGACGAGGGTCGCAGGACCGGCCCAGGTGGAGCTGTTGGACAGGACCGCGAAGACGAAGCCCAGCAGGGCGACCGCCCAGGCCGTCCGGATGCCCAACTGGCGCTCGGAGCGCAGCAGGGCGGCCAGCGCGGCCAGCACGACGCCGATGAGCATCAGCCCGCTGACGGTGCCGGGCCCGCCGGGGCTGGCGCCGAGGAGGTCCAGGGCGGAGGCGGCCGAGGAGCCGTACTCCAGACCGGCCTCGCGGAAGAAACCGAACGGAAGCAGCGACAGCGACCAGGGCGCGAGCACCAGCAGAGGCACGCCGAACTGGGCCAGGAAGCGCAGTCCGTACGCGGTGATCTCGGTGCGCCGCACCGCCAGCAGTCCGATGCCGAGGAGCAGCGCGATCGGCCACACGATCGGCGTGAAGGCCGTGGCGATCGTCAGCAGCAGTGCGTACGCCCAGGTCGCGCGCCAGCTGCCGCGCGCGCCGGAGCTGCTCGCCAGGCCGCTGGCCGCGATGCCCGCGCGGGCGATCAGCGGCAGCAGGACGGCGAGTACGGCGGTGCCGATGCGGCCGCCGGCGAGGGCGCCGGTGGCGGCGGGCAGGAAGGCGTAGACGACGGCCGCCCACGCGCGCAGCAGCCGCGACTCGACGAGCGGGCGGGAGGCGAAGTAGGCGGTGAATCCGGCCAGCGGCACCGAGCAGACCAGCAGCAGGGTGACCGCGAATCCGGTCGAGCCCAGCAGGGCGGAGGCGAGCATCGCCACGAGCGCGAGGTACGGCGGCGCGGACGGGGTGCCGCCGGCGCCCACCGGATGCCAGGCGTCGAGGTAACGGGACCACAGCTCGCCGGATTCGGCCGGGGCGGGCAGCAGGGCGCCGCCCGCGAGGGCACCGCTGCCGAGGAGTTGGCGGCAGGCGATCAGCGAGACGAACAGCAGCACCAGGAAGAGCACCGGGCCCGGCTTGCGGGCGATGCGCTTGAGGCGTGCGAACTGTTCTATCTCCAGGAAGTCGGCGTCGTCGCCGCCGGGTCCGGACTCGACCGCGCTGCCGTGCCGTCCCGCTCCGGAGGCCACTTCGGGGTCGGAGCTGCCGGTGAGGTTGCTCGCGACCTGCTCGACGGTGGCCCGCACGGTCGCGCCGGGCGGCGGGAACAGGGCCCGCAGCTCGCCCTTGTCGATGACGGGACTCCCGCGCCTGCGCCGTCCGGCGATGATCCGCTCGGGGCGCAGGAGGGTGCCCATGAGGCCGCGGATCTCGTCGAGGGCCTGTCCGGGGACCTTGCCGACGAGGTAGGCGAGGGTGCGCAGGACCGTGCCGAACACCAGGCGCAGGAGCACCCAGGGCAGCACGGCCGTACGCGTGTTGACGAGCAGGGTGTAGACGGCGCCCGCCTTGTCGACCTTGTGCGGTGAGGCGGCGGTGCGGCCCACGCAGTCGACGGTGCGGCGCTCACGGGAGGACGCCTCGGCGTGTCGTACGACCGCCTCCGGGGCGACGAGGACGCGGTGCCCGGCGGCCGTGGCACGCCAGCACAGGTCGACGTCGTCGCGCATGAGGGGCAGTCGCCGGTCGAAGCCGCCGAGCTCCTCGAAGACGTCGCGCCGGACGAGCATGCCGGCGGTGGAGACGGACAGCACGGGGCGCACGTGGTCGTGCTGGCCCTGGTCCTGTTCGCGGCGGTCCAGGCCGGTCCAGCGGCGGCCGGAGTTGGCGATGGTGACGCCGACCTCGAGGAGCTGGCGGCGGTCGTACCAGCCGCGCAGCTTCGGGCCGACGACGGCGACGTCGTCGCGCCCCAGCTCGTGTTCGTTCTCCACGACGCGCAGCAGCTGGGCCAGGGCGTCGGGTTCGGGGGCGCAGTCGTCATGCAGCAGCCACAGCCACTGGACCGGTTCCCCGTGCGGCAGTTCGGGCATGTCGTAGGCGTCGTCGCGCCAGCTGCGCGTGACCGGGTCCCAGCCGCTGGGCCGTTTCAGATACGGCAGCTCGTCCGGGGTGAGGTGGGGCGCGGTGCGGTGGGCCTCCTCGACGGCCTGGCCGAATCCGGTGCGCCTGGCGAGGTGCAGCACTCGGTCGGCGCCGAGGGCGTCGGTGACCAGCTGCGCGGACGGGTCCGCGCTGCCGGTGTCGGCCGCGACGGCGAACTGGACGGGGCGCTCCTGGCCGAGCAGCCCGGCGAGCACGTCGGGCAGCCAGCGGGCGCCGTCGTGGGAGACGAGCACCGCCGTCACCACATGACGCGGGAACTCAGGTGTGGCAGCGGCGTCGTGATGGGCTGCCGTGTGGCTGTGCACGGACATCGAGGTACGGGCCCCGGTTCGATGGACTGCGGTGGACGCCTGTGTCCCTGGGGGACAGCGGGGCGTCTCGGACGAGCGACCACACTATCGGCTGGGCATCACGGCGGCCCGCCGCCTGTGGATAACCCACCTGCGACGGGCCGTTCGAGACCTGTTCGAGACGTATATATGTGCGGATGCGGCCGAGGCAGGGCCCGCGCTGCCGTCAGACGGCCGCCTTCTTCAGCCGGCGGCGCTCCCGCTCGGACAGACCGCCCCAGATGCCGAAGCGCTCGTCGTTGGCGAGGGCGTATTCGAGGCACTCGGAGCGGACCTCACAGGCGAGGCAGACCTTCTTGGCCTCGCGGGTGGAGCCGCCCTTCTCGGGGAAGAAGGACTCGGGGTCGGTCTGGGCGCACAGCGCGCGCTCCTGCCAGCCGAGTTCCTCGTCCGCGTCGTCGACCAGCAGTTGCTGCACCAGCTCGGTCATGTGCGCCCCTCGTCTGTCTTTCGCGTCCCCGTGATGCGGCCGTTACCGATTCCGGCTGAACGACACGAGTGAAATTACAAGTGTGCTGCTCCGGGCGAGTCAAGCCGAGATCTGCTATTGAGCCCCTTATTCACTCTGCGGAACCAAGGCCTAGCGGAAAGTGTTCAAATCGGCATAAACCTTGACAGGCAGACAAGACCCCGGAGGGCGTACGCCTCTCCGCAGAGCCTGTACGGAAAAGGACGCCCAGAAGTTCGATCTCGTTGCACACACACGCAGAAGCGAACCGGATCACAGTCGGATCACAGGATCACAACGACGCTCGTGCGCCCGGTTGTGCGCCATGTGTCCCGACCGCCCCATGAACAAACCTTTCGCCACGGAGATGCACCGGATGAGGTGAAACCTGTCCCACAGGGCGGGCGCCGAGTTGACACCGAAGGGGCGAACCGATGTCCTTGTGGGCATGCTCGCGAACTCGGTACTCACCTCGACCCGCACCGCCGGGTCCCACGGTGCTGCCCGCGCTCGCTGTAGCTGTTGTTGCTGTTCCAGCTGTTGAGCCTCCCCGACCGCTCCGGCTGCCTCTGAGTCCACCGCGACTCGGCTGCTTGTTCCCACGCCCCGACCAGGGCCGCTGCGTCCCCCGCGATCCGGGCGGACGGCAACCGACACCCAGCCACCCCCCACTTCTTCCGCCAAGGAACCCACGCACCTCATGAACAGCGACAGCGACCTCCAGATCGCGGGAGACATCCTCGAAGTCCCGCACCTCCTCCAGCCGCCGCGCGAGCACCCGGCCACCGTCGCCGAGTTCGTCGGCCTTGCCCGCTCCATCGCCGCCGACCGCTCGCAGTGGGAGCACCTCGTCCGGTACGACGCCACCACGCGCTGGTACCACCGGCTGCGCACCGGCCCGGGCTACGAGGTGTGGCTGCTGTCCTGGGTCCCCGGGCAGGGCAGCGGCCTGCACGACCACGGCGACTCCTCCGGCGTCCTGACCGTCCTGGACGGCGCGCTGACCGAGCGCACGGAGCGCGGCACGCGCGCGTTGGCGGCCGGAGCGCAGCGGGTGTTCGCGCCGGGGTACACCCACGAGGTCGTCAACGACGCGCTGGAGCCGGCGGTGAGCCTGCACGTGTACTACCCGGGCCTGACCGAGATGCCGATGCACACGACCACCCCGGCGTGCGAGGCGCGTCCGGTGACTGCCTGACGCGTTGTCGTACCCGCCTGCAAGACTTGCCCTCCCGTCACCCGACCACCACCCCTCAACGAGTCAGCCTGGCGGCTGACACACTGTTTGAATGCGCATTGTGGTTCTGGCAGGCGGCATCGGTGGTGCCCGGTTCCTGCGTGGTCTGAAGCGGGCCGTGCCGGACGCGGACATCACGGTCATCGGCAACACCGGGGACGACATCCACCTCTTCGGGCTGAAGGTCTGCCCGGACCTCGACACGGTGATGTACACGCTCGGCGGCGGTATCAACGAGGAACAGGGCTGGGGCCGGGCCGACGAGACCTTCCACCTCAAGGAGGAGCTCGCGGCCTACGGCGTGGGCCCCGAGTGGTTCGGGCTCGGCGACCGGGACTTCGCCACGCACATCGTGCGGACGCAGATGATCGGCGCCGGATATCCGCTGAGCGCGGTGACCGAGGCCCTGTGCGACCGGTGGAAGCCAGGAGTCCGTCTCATCCCCATGACCGACGACCGCGTCGAGACGCATGTCGCGGTCGAGGTGGAGGGCGAGCGCAAGGCCGTCCACTTCCAGGAGTACTGGGTACGGCTGCGGGCCTCGGTGCCGGCGGAGGCGATCGTGCCGGTCGGGGCCGAGCAGGCCAAGCCCGCGCCCGGGGTCCTGGAGGCCCTCGCGCAGGCCGACGTCATCCTCTTCCCGCCGTCCAACCCGGTCGTCTCGGTCGGCACGATCCTCGCCGTGCCCGGCATCCGCGAGGCGATCGCCGACGCGGGCGTGCCGGTCGTCGGCCTCTCCCCGATCGTCGGGGACGCGCCCGTGCGCGGGATGGCCGACAAGGTGCTCGCGGCGGTGGGTGTGGAGTCGACGGCCGCGGCAGTCGCCGAGCACTACGGCTCCGGGCTCCTCGACGGCTGGCTCGTCGACACCGTGGACGCGGGCTCCGTGGAGCGGGTCGAGTCGGCCGGGATCCGCTGCCGGGCCGTACCGCTGATGATGACCGACCTCGACGCCACGGCGCAGATGGCCCGTGAGGCGCTGACGCTGGCGGAGGAGGTGCGGGCGGTTTGAGCGGCGAGGAGCTGAGCGGGGCGCCCGCGGCCGACGGCGCGCCCGGCTTCCGGGTGTGGGCCGTCCCCGGCATCCCCGAGGTCGCGCAGGGCGACGATCTGGCCAAGCTGATCGCGGCCGCCGAGCCCGGTCTCGTCGACGGGGACGTGCTGCTCGTCACCTCGAAGATCGTGTCCAAGGCCGAGGGCCGGATCGTGGAGGCGGGCGACCGGGAGTCCGCGATCGACGCGGAGACGGTACGGGTCGTGGCGCGCCGCGGCCCCCTGCGCATCGTCGAGAACCGGCAGGGCCTGGTCATGGCCGCCGCCGGGGTCGACGCCTCCAACACTCCCGCCGGGACCGTGCTGTTGCTGCCCGAGGATCCGGACGCGTCCGCGCGGGCGATCCGGGACGGGCTGCGGGACGCCCTCGGTGTCCGGGTGGGTGTCGTGGTGACGGACACGTTCGGGCGTCCCTGGCGCGCCGGGCTCACCGACGTCGCGATCGGCGCGGCCGGCATCCGCGTACTGGACGATCTGCGCGGCGGCGCGGACGCGCACGGCAATCCGCTCAGCGCGACCGTCGTGGCGACCGCGGACGAACTCGCCGCCGCCGGTGACCTGGTCAAGGGCAAGGCCGAGGGCCTGCCCGTCGCCGTCGTGCGCGGGCTGGCGCACACGGTGGCCGAGGACCACGGGGAGGGGGCGCGGGCCCTGGTGCGCTCCGCGCGGGACGACATGTTCCGGCTGGGGACGTCGGAGGCGGTACGAGAGGCGGTGACCCAGCGCCGTACGGTACGGGCGTTCACGGACGAGCCCGTCGACCCCGAGGCCGTACGAAGAGCGGTCGCTGCGGCGGTCACCGCGCCGGCGCCGCACCACACCACTCCGTGGCGGTTCGTGCTGCTGGAGTCGCAGGAGTCGCGGACGCGGCTGCTCGACGCGATGCGGGACGCCTGGATCGCCGATCTGCGGCGGGACGGCAAGAGCGAGGAGTCCATCGCCAAGCGGGTGCGGCGCGGGGACGTGCTGCGCAATGCGCCGTATCTGGTGGTGCCGTGCCTGGTCATGGACGGGTCGCACACCTACGGCGACGCGCGGCGGGACGGGGCCGAGCGGGAGATGTTCGTCGTCGCCACCGGGGCCGGGGTGCAGAACTTCCTGGTCGCGCTGGCCGGGGAGCGGCTGGGCTCGGCGTGGGTGTCGTCGACGATGTTCTGCCGGGATGTGGTGCGCGAGGTGCTCGGGCTGCCGGAGGACTGGGATCCGATGGGGGCGGTGGCGGTCGGGCATCCGGGGGAGGAGCCTCGGGCGCGGGCCGAGCGGGATGCGGGGGCGTTCGTTGAGGTGCGCTGATGTGGGCGGTGGGCTGATGTGGGTGGTGGGCTGATGTGGGTGGTGGGCTGATGCCGGCCATGGGGGCCATACGTTCGTAGGGCGCTTTCGGTACCGGCACTCGTAGGCGCTTTCCGGCGCTTACGCTCGTAGGACCTCCCGTACCCCTAGGACCTCATCCGTGGCAGGACGTTTCGACCCGCGACCCACGCGTACGACCGTGCGCGGTGGGCATGTCGGGGTGCCCGCGGGGATACCGCGTCAGGCCCCGGCTCCAGCGCGCATGCGTACCTGGGTGCCGGACTGGCCGCTCGATCTCGGGCTGGTGCTGGGGCCCTTGCGGCGCGGGCCTGGGGATCCGACGTTCCGGGCCATGCCGGACGGGTCCGTGTGGCGGGCCTGCCGCACGCCTGCCGGGGCCGGGACGCTGCGGGTCGTCGTGCGCGGGGCCGAGGTGCGGGGTGAGGCGTGGGGGCCGGGGGCCGAGTGGCTGCTGGAGCAGTTGCCCGAGTTGCTCGGGGCCGCCGACGATCCGGCCGTCTTCGTGCCGCGGCACCGGGTGGTGGCGATGGCACGGCATCGGCGGCCGGGGCTCAGGCTGACGCGGACCGGGCTGGTGATGGAGTCGTTGATTCCGTCGGTTCTGGAGCAGAAGGTCACGACCGATGAGGCGTATCGGGCGTGGCGGTTGCTGGTGCGGAAGTACGGGGAGCCGGCGCCGGGGCCTGCGCCCGGGCGGATGTGTGTGATGCCGGATGCGCGGACCTGGGCGCTGATTCCGTCCTGGGAGTGGCATCGGGCCGGGGTCGACAACAAGCGGGCGTCGACGATTTTGCGGGCTGTGCGGGTTGCTTCGCGGATGGAGGAGGCGGTGCGGATGCCTCCGGCTCAGGCGCAGGGGCGGTTGGAGGTCGTGGCGGGGATCGGGCCGTGGACGTCTGCGGAGGTTGTGCAGCGCAGTCATGGGGCGGCGGATGCGGTGACTGTGGGGGATCTGCATCTGCCGGGGATTGTGGGGTTTGCGTTGGCCGGGGATCGGGATGCGGATGACTCCGTGATGTTGGAGTTGTTGGAGCCGTATGCGGGGCAGCGGCATCGGGCGGCTCGGTTGATCTTGTTGAGTGGGCGGGTTCCGGGGCGGCGGGCGCCGCGGATGCCTCGGGGGGACATCGGGCTGTTGTGACGGTCTGTTGCCGCCGGGTTTCTCGCCCCCGCCGCCCCTACCCGTCCCTCCCCCAAGCTCTCGGCTTCGCTCGAGCAGGGGGGACCCCCACGGGCTGAAGGATGGCGGCCGGCGCTGAGAGATGACGCCCCCACGGGTGGGTGGGGGCTCGGGACGGCCAGGCCTTGTCCTCGAACGCCGGACCGGCTGACATTGCCCGGACCAGTGGGCGGGTGGGGTTCGGCCGGCCCCGTTACTGGTCCGGGGAGAATCTCAGGGCGCCTGCTGGTATGCGGGCGTCGCACCACACCCTTGCGCCGTCTCTCAGTTCGTTGTCGGCGCCGATGACCGCGCCGTCACCGATGACCGTGTCCGTGAGGATGGAGCGTTCGCCCACGCGGGCGCGGGTGCCGATGAGGGAGTCGGTGATGATGGCGCCGGGCTCGATGACGGCGCCCGGGAGGATCGTGCTGCCGAAGACGCGCGCGCCCTCGGCCACGAACGCGCCCTCGCCCACCACCGTGCCGCCCGTCAGCTTGGCGTCGGGGGCCACCCTGGCCGTGGGAAGGATGAGGCGGTCGCCGCAGCGGCCGGGGACCGCGGGGGACGGGGCCCGGCCCAGGACCAGGTCCGCCGAGCCGCGGACGAAGGCCGCCGGTGTGCCGAGGTCGAGCCAGTACGTCGAGTCGACCATGCCCTGGAGGTGGGCGCCTGCCGAGAGGAGGTCCGGGAACGTCTCGCGTTCGACCGAGACCGGGCGGCCCGACGGGATCGTGTCGATGACGGAGCGGCGGAAGACGTACGCCCCCGCATTGATCTGGTCGGTGACGATCTCCTCGGGGGTCTGCGGCTTCTCCAGGAAGGCGGTCACCCGGCCCGTGTCGTCCGTGGGGACCAGGCCGTACGCCCTCGGGTCCGTCACCTTGGTGAGGTGGAGGGAGACGTCCGCTCCCGTCGTCTCGTGCGTCCGCACCAGGGCCCGGATGTCCAGTCCCGTCAGGATGTCGCCGTTGAAGATCAGGACCGGGTCGTCAGGGCCGGAGTGGAGCCGGGACGCCACGTTGCGGATCGCGCCGCCCGTGCCGAGGGGTTCCTCCTCCGTCACGTACTCCAGACGCAGGCCCAGCGCGGAGCCGTCGCCGAAGTACGGCTCGAACACCTCGGCCAGATAGGACGTGGCCAGGACGATGTGGTCGACGCCCGCCGCTCTCGCTCTCGCCAACTGGTGCGTGAGGAACGGCACCCCGGCCGCGCGGACCATGGGCTTCGGCGTGTGCACGGTGAGCGGACGCAACCGAGTGCCCTTGCCGCCGACCAGGAGGATCGCTTCTGTCACCTGTCGTCTCTGCTTCCTGCCGGGACCGGCCGAACTGTCTTTCGGCCGGCCAGTTTATGCAGACCGTTGTGCGGCGCCCTCGACGGCAGTGCGGTATGACGACGCATCCCGCCTTCCTCCCCCGACGGCGGTGAATGCGCCCCCCGCGCCCGCCCGGTACATCCCCACATCCCCCGTGAAGCCCCCGGCCTCAGCGCCCCTGGAAGCGGGCCGCCGAGGCGCGGGCCGAGCCGAGCTTGAGATAGAGCAGCCGGCCGGGGCACTCCGTGGAGAAGCCGTCCCGGTGGCCGGAGATCGCATTCAGTCGTACGTTCTTTCCCTTTCGGTACAGATTGCCACCGCCGGACGTCAGGTATGTCTTTCCGCGCGGATTGGCGCCGTAGAGCCCCAGCTTCCAGGCGGTGAGCCGGGCGATGGCCTTCACCGAGGCCGCGGTCGGCTTGCTGGAGCCGAAGCTGCCGAGGACGGCGATCCCCATGCTGTTGGTGTTGAAACCGCGGGTGTGTGCGCCGAGGACCGCCTTCGCCACGCCCCCGGCGCGCCCCTCGTAGATGTTTCCGCACTTGTCGACGAGGAAGTTGTAGCCGATGTCGCGCCAGCCCATGCTCAGGACGTGGTAGCGGTAGATACCGCGAATGAGCGAGGGAGTCTGGGTGCACCAGTACTTGCCGCCGGAGGCGGTGTGGTGCACCCAGGCCACCTTCACCTTCTTCGTGTAGGCGAACTGCCGCTCCCGCCACTTCTCGTTGGCTCCCCAGCCGCGCCGGGTGACGATGCGCGGCCGCGGCCCGATGTAGGGCTTCGCCCGCTGCTCCTGCGTCAATTCGTTGCCGCGCAGCGCCAGCAGCTCCCGCTCGGTCTCGGCGCGCCCCAGCGCGGGGATCTCGGCGGCGCCCAGGGGCGCGAGTTCGGCGTTGGCGGCGGAGGCGGCGAGGGAGTCGGCGGCGCCGACCGTGTCGGGGTTCAGTGAGCCGGGGCGCGGGCCGGGCTCACCCAGCGCGGGGCCCGGCTCGCCCTGCGCCGGGGCCGGGCCGCCGGGGTCGACGAGTTCGAGGTGCAGGCCGGCCGGCAGCGCCGTGACGGCCGCGGGGTCGACCGCCGAGTCGTCACCGCCCTCGGGACCCTCCTCGGGCCTGGGCTCGGCGGACTCGGGGGTGACGCGCACCTGGACGCCGTCCGACTCCCCGACCCACAGGGGCGCGGTGGAGCCGCGTACGCCGGAGCCGCTTTCGGCGGTGCCCGGGTCGGCCGCGTGCTCGGCGTTGTGCGTCTCCACGTCCTGCCAGCCGGACCAGGTGCCGGTCGCGACCGCGCGGGTGCGGACCTGGACGCGGCCGTGGAGTTCGATGGCCGGGTCGTCCCAGATGACGCCGACCAGGGAGAAGTGACGTACGTCCCGTCGGGGCAGGCCCTGTTCATCGGGGTCGCCGACGGCACGGTCACGGGTGAGGGGGACTAGGGGCAGTGACTGGGTGCTGCCGGGGACGTAGGCCCCGGCGTCCGCACGCCGCACCGCCGATCCGACGGCCACCGCCTCCGCACTCCTGGCGGTTTCCGCTCCGAGCGCCGGGCGCGCGGACGCGGCGGCGGCGGGTGGGGTGAGCGGTAGGGCGAGAGCGGCCGCGCACGTGACACCGATCGAGGAAGCAAGGAATCCACGCATGCTCCTGATGTTGGACATAGTCATACAAAGCTGTCCATTGGGGAACTGACGGCGCGTCGGCCCGCGGCTCCGCCGAACCGGTGGCGGCCGGACGACCCGCAAGGGGGTGCGCGGGTACGCCTGCGCGTACCCTTGCGCGGGTGAACGCCACCGATCGCACCCCCGCCGA
The DNA here is from genome assembly GCF_045039535.1 of Streptomyces sp. NBC_01092. Taxonomy (NCBI): domain Bacteria; kingdom Bacillati; phylum Actinomycetota; class Actinomycetes; order Kitasatosporales; family Streptomycetaceae; genus Streptomyces; species Streptomyces sp. NBC_01092. The sequence goes on from NZ_CP108659.1 coordinate 4,426,771, forward strand.
CCTGCTGCGTTCCGCGCTCGCCGCGGATGCCGGACGCCCCCTGGTGACCTTCTACGACGACGCCACCGGGGAACGCGTGGAATTGTCCGTGGCCACCTTCGCCAATTGGGTGGCCAAGACCGCGAATCTGCTTCAGGGCGACCTCGGCGCCGGGCCGGGTGACCGGGTCACGCTGCTGCTGCCCACGCACTGGCAGACGGCGGTGTGGCTGCTGGCGTGTTCGTCGGTGGGCGCCGTCGCGGACGTGGGCGGGGACCCGGCGACGGCCGACGTGGTGGTGAGCGGGCCGGAGAGCCTGGAGGCCGCGCGGGCGTGCCGGGGAGAGCGGGTCGCGTTGGCGCTACGGCCGCTCGGGGGGCGCTTCCCGCAGCCGCCGGCCGGCTTCGCGGACTACGCGGTCGAGGTGCCGAGCCAAGGCGACCGGTTCGCCCCGTTTGCCCCGATCGACCCCGAGGACCCGGCCCTGATCGTGGCCGGGCGGGAGTTCAGCGCCGCCGAGTTGGTCGAACGCGCCCGGGCGGAGGCGCCGGCGCTGGGCCTCGCGGGTCCGGGCTCGCGGATCCTGTCGGCGTTGCCGTACGACACCTGGGAGGGCCTGAACGCCGGGCTGTACGCGGCGCTGGCCACGGATGGCTCGGTGGTGCTGTGCCGGCACGTCGACTCACTGAGCGAGGAGGCGCTGGACAAGCGGATCGAGGCGGAGCGGGTGACGGCGACGGCGACGGCCAGGTAGCTCTCGCCCGCCCCTGCCACTCCATCGCCCTCGGCACCGGCGCCTGCCCCGCTGGGGGCTGCCGCCCCCAGACCCCCGCTTCGGCCCTGAACGGGCCTCGTCCTCAATCGCCGGACAGGCTGAAAGATGCCGGCCGCGCCGAGAAGGGACGCCCCCCACCGCCGGAGGCCCCGTCACCCATTCAGCCCACCACCACCCACCCCCCACCCCTCATCCGCGCCATGGTCGTAGGAGCAGCCCACACCACACGCAGTAGGCAATGAGGGGTGGACCCAGCCGTGACCGACACCGCAGATGCGCACCGGGGGGCGTCGGCCGGCAGGAAGGGGCCTGTGCGGCGTTGGGTTCGGCGGGGGGCCATCGGGGTCGGGCTCGTGGTCGTCGTCGCGGGGGGAGTCGCCTGGGGCGTGTACGCCAAGCTCGACTCCAACATCACCCCGGACGAGGCCGCCGCCGCGGAGCTCGCCCGGTACGAGAAGGAGCGCCCCACCTCGCTCGTGCGCGGCGCCCAGAACATCCTCGTCATCGGGTCGGACTCCCGCGCCGGCAGCAAGAACCGCCGCTACGGCAAGGACTCCGGCACCGAGCGCTCCGACACCACCATCCTGCTGCACCTGTCCTCCGGCCGCCGCAGCGCCACCGCCGTCTCGATACCCCGCGACCTCATGGTCGACGTCCCCGGCTGCCGCCGCGCCGACGGCCGTCGTAGCGAGCCGATGTTCGCGATGTTCAACTACGCCTTCCAGGTGGGCGGTTCGGCCTGCACCGTCCGGACCGTGGAACGACTCACGAACATCCGCATGGACCATCACATGGTCGTCGACTTCCACGGCTTCAAGGAGATGGTCGACGCCCTCGACGGCGTCCGGATCTGCCTCGCGAAACCCATCAACGACAAGGCCGCCAAGCTCCGCCTCCCCGCCGGGAAGGTGACCCTCAACGGCGAGCAGGCCCTCGGCTACGTCCGTGCCCGCAAGTCCCTCGGCAACGGCAGCGACACCGATCGCATGGACCGCCAGCAGCGCTTCCTGGCCGCACTCGTGCACAAGGTGCAGAGCAATGACGTCCTGCTGAATCCGGTCCGGCTCTATCCGGTCCTGGACGCCGCCACATCCTCCCTGACCACGGACCCGGACCTGGCCAGCTTGCGTGGTTTGTACGAACTCGCGCGGGGGGTGCGCGACATCCCCACCGAACGCGTGCAATTCCTCACGGTTCCGAGGGAGTCGTACGTCTACAACTCCAATCGCGACCAGCTCGTGGAACGCGAGGCCGAGCGGCTCTTCGAGCGACTGCGGATCGACGCGCCGCTGGAAGTGGCGAATTCGTCCGAAAAGTCCCAGGGCCCGCCGCGCGATTCCTCGCACAACCGTTCCCGTGGCGACGGCGGGAAGTCCGATTCCAAGCGCCCTGACGAGCCCGCGGGACCCACTCCCCCGGCGCCCACTTTCCGGGGCAGCACCGCCGCCGAGAACCCCTGCGGGTAAAGCGCTCACCAAGTCCGCGAACCCCACTTCAAAGAAATGGGGCGGATTGCCCAGTTGTAGGGACGTGGAATTTGTCACCGTCGTCGCTCCACGCTGAACTGGGCGGATAGTGTGAGCGATCCGGTGCGCCCGCCCGTAGTTAGGCTTGCGCACTGTTTGACCGAGACCCGAGCGCCTTGGAGGGGTAGGCGCCGCGTGGCCCCGACGGAGGATTCTGACAACCGTGGACGCGCAAGGCCGTGGGCGGGCGGACGATATCGATCCCGCAGACCAATGGGTGCTCAATCCGAACACCGGTGAATACGAACTGCGACTGGCTCCTTCCGCTCCGCAGTCACCGGTCCCGGGACCCCGCAGAGCCGCTTCCCGCGCAGGCGCCGCCTCACGTTCGGCCGGCACCGCCGCCCAGGGCGCGGGGGGCGCCGGCGGCGGGGGCGGTGCGAATGGCGCCGTACGCAACAGGGCCGCAGCGCCTGGACGTGAGACGCGCCAGGCGCCGGGCCGTGAGGTCCCGCCGCAGCGCAGGCACAGGGGGGCACCGGAGGAACCGCTTCCGGGGCGGCGCAGTCGCCGGCCGGTGAAGAAGAAGAGCAAGGCGAAGAGGGCCGTGCTCTGGACCGGCGGCATCATGGCGTTCGTGGTCGTCGCCGCCGCTGCCGGTGCGTATCTCTACATCGAGCACCTCAACGACAACATCAACTCCGTCTCCGACGACGGCGCGAGCACCGGTGGCTTCTCGAAGGACAAGGCCATCAACATCCTGCTCATCGGCACGGACAAGCGCACGGGTGCGGGCAACGAGAAGTACGGCGACTCGGGCAGCGCCGGGCACGCCGACACCACGATCCTGCTGCACGTCTCCAAGGACCGCTCGAACGCGACCGCGCTGAGCATCCCGCGTGACCTGATCGTCGACATCCCGGACTGCCCGACCACGCAGGAGGACGGCTCCCAGAAGGTCATCGCGGGCGAGACCGGCGTCCGCTTCAACACCAGCCTCGGCCAGGAGGAGCGCACCCCCAGCTGCACCATGCGCACGGTCACCGAGCTGACCGGGATCAAGCCGGACAACTTCATGGTGGCCGACTTCAACGCGGTGAAGACGCTGACGTCGGCGGTCGGCGGTGTCGAGGTGTGCCTCGCCAAGGACATCGACGACCCCGACTCCAAGCTCAAGCTCTCCGAGGGCAAGCATGTGATCGAGGGGGAGCAGGCGCTGGCCTTCGTCCGCACCCGGCACTCCGTCGGCTTCGGCGGCGACCTGAGCCGGATCGGGCTCCAGCAGCAGTTCCTCAGCGCGCTGATGCGCAAGCTGAAGTCGAACGACACGCTCACCAGCCCGACCAAGATGATCAAGCTGGCCGAGGCGGGCACGAAGGCGCTGACCGTCGACTCCCAGCTCGACACCATCGACAAGCTGAAGGACCTCGGTCTGGAGCTGGGCAAGCTCGACACCAAGAACCTCACCTTCACGACGGTTCCGGTGATCGACAACCCGGCGGAGAAGGTGAAGACGACCGTCGTCCTGAACGATTCGACGGCGCCCCAGGTCTTCGAGGCGATCCAGAACGACGTCTCCTTCACCGAGGTCAAGCAGCAGAAGCAGAAGGAGGCCGCCGCCGTGGCCGCCCGGCTCAAGGGCACCAAGGCGGACGCCTCCGAGGTGCGGGTGCAGGTCATGAACGGCGGTGCGCCGGCCGGCAGCGCCCAGGAGACCCTCACCTGGCTGCAGACCGAGGAGGGCGTGGACAAGTCCGAGAACGCGGGCAACGCCCCGGCGTCGCTCGCGAAGACGACGCTGGAGTACGCGCCCGACCAGGCGGACCAGGCACGCCGGCTCGCCGACATCATGGGGCTGTCCGGCTCCGCGATGAAGCCCGGCAAGAGCGTGACCAACTCGCAGGGCCTGCCCACGATGACGCTGACGCTGGGCAAGGACTTCAAGGGCGCGGGTGTGTCGCTCACTCCATCGACGAAGGCGCCCGACGTGGAGAAGTCCACGGCGGACAAGGTCGAGTGCGCGAAGTAACCGGCCGGTAGCGGCTCAACGGGCCCGTCCCATCGCCCACTTGGGGTGGGAGGGGCCCGTTCCCGCACCCCCGGTCCGGGGGCCGGGGAGTCCGTCGTACGGAAACTGCGGCGCGGAACGCAACTGTCTTCGTCGCTCGTTGGTCTGATACACGACACGGGTGTGTCAGCCGGCGTTGGCCGGCAGCGCCGGGCGGCCGGATCCGGCCGGATTTTGCCGACGCGTGGCCAACCCGGCTCGGGCCCACAGAGGTCTGACAGGTAGCGAACCGGTGTCGGACAGGATGGCCTGACATGGTTCGCTCCGCACCGGACAGGGAGGTCCGACGCGGAGCGCGGCCATGCCGGGCACAGGGTGGGGAAGGGCGGAGAGTTGGCGCAGAGCAGTGTGCGAGGGGAGGCCCCCGCGGTGGACGACACCATGTCGCTCACCCCACAGGCCGACCAGGACACGCCGGCCGACGCGAGCGGCCGGCACAGTGGCGGGGGTGCCAAAGGCGGCCGGGGAACCGCCGGCAGGCCCCGCAAACGGCGCGTGCTGCGCTGGTCGGCGACGGTTGTGGCGGTGGTGATACTGGGCACCGCGGGTGCCGGCTATCTCTACTACCAGCACCTCAACGGCAATCTGAAGAAGGACGACCTCAACATCGGCGACGCGAAGGACCGCGCCGCCCAGAGCGAGGCGAACGCGGCCGGTCAGACGCCGCTGAACATCCTGCTGATCGGCTCGGACGCGCGCGACACCGAGGAGAACCAGAAACTCGGCGGCGCCAAGGAGACGTTCGGCGGCACACCGCTCGCCGACGTCCAGATGCTGCTGCACGTCTCCGCCGACCGCACCAACATGTCGGTCGTCAGCATGCCCCGCGACACGCTCGTCGACATCCCCAAGTGCACGGACCCGGACAGCGGGGACGTCCACGACGCCCGTGAGCGCGCGATGACGAACCAGACTCTCGGGCGCGGCGGACCGGGCTGCACGGTGGCCACGTGGGAGAAGCTCACCGACATCCACATCGACCACTTCATGATGATCGACTTCTCGGGTGTGGTGTCGATGGCGGACGCGATCGGCGGTGTCCCGGTCTGCGTCGACAAGAACATCCACTCCAAGAACAGCGAGGGCAAGGGCTCCGGGCTGAAGCTGGAGAAGGGCACCACGTACATCAAGGGCGAGCAGGCCCTGCAGTGGCTGCGCACGCGCTACGGCTTCGAGGACGGCAGCGACCTGGCCCGCGCCAAGGCGCAGCACCAGTACATGAACTCGATGGTGCGTGAGCTGCGCAAGAACGCCAAGCTGAGCAACCCGAACAAGCTGCGCAGGCTCGCCGAGGCCGCCACCAACGCGCTCACCGTCGATGACGGCCTGGGCACGGTCGCCAAGCTCTACGACCTGGCGGGCGAGCTCAAGAAGGTGCCGACGTCGCGCATCACCATGACGACGATGCCCAACCAGTACGTCGGTTCGCGCGTCGAGCCCACCGAGGACGCGACGAAGCTGTTCCGGCTGGTGCGTGAGGACATCGCGCTGGACGGCAAGGACAAGAAGAAGACCACCGAGGAGAAGGCGTCCACCGACCCGGCCGCGGCGGACGGCGAGATCGCCGTGCAGGTGCAGAACGGCACCCGGACCGACGTCCTCGCCCCGGTCTCCGGCCGTGCGACCACCGTCGCCGGACTGCTCGTCGACAAGGGCTTCACGCAGGCCGTGGCGGACTCCTCGACGACGCCGGTCGCGGACACCACCGTCGTGCGCTACCCGAGCGCCGAACTCGAAGGCGACGCCCGGCGGCTCGCCAAGGCCCTCGGCATCCCGACCAGTGCCGTGAAGAAGTCCACGGACGTCTCCGGCGTCACGCTCGTCGTGGGCGCCGACTGGCGGGAGGGCACGGCGTACAAGGCACCCAAGCAGGACGACAAGACGCCGGACACGGCCGAGGCCCTGAACGCCTCCGACACCAACGCGTGCATGAAGGTGGACCCGGACTTCACCTGGTGACGGGCGCCGCGCCCGGCGGGCTCAGCCGGCGCTGAGGACCGCCGGGCGGCGGGAGGCGATGACCTTCCGCGCCAGCGAACGCGGGCTGGTCAGAAAGCCGTAGCCCCAGGACATGTGCATGGTCGCGAGGGCGACGGGGATCTGCAGGCGTGCCTTCAGCGGCAGGCCCTTGCCGGCCGGGACCGAGCCCGCGACGATCGCCGCGAGATAGCCGCCGGGGATCACCAGGGCCCACGAGGTGACCAGCGCGCCCAGCACGAGGCTCGCCGCGATCGCGCAGACCGCCGTCGGCGGGGCGAGATAGCGCAGGTTGATGGATCCGGCGTGGTAGCGGGCGACGACATGACGCCAGCGGCCGTAGTCCTTGTACTGCTTGGCGAGGGCCTTCACGCTCGGCCTCGGGCGGTACGACACCTTCAGCTCCGGCGAGAACCAGATCAGCCCGCCGGCCTCCCGGATGCGGAAGTTGAGCTCCCAGTCCTGGGCGCGGATGAACTCCTCGTTGTAGCCGCCCTGCTGCTCCAGCGCCTCGCGCCGGAAGACGCCGAGGTAGACGGTCTCGGCCTGCTGCGCCTCGCCCCCCGTGTGGAAGGCGGCGTTGCCGACGCCGATCTTCGAGGTCATCGCGGCGGCGACGGCGTGCTCCCAGTCGTTCTCGCCCTCGGCGTGCATGATGCCGCCGACGTTCTGCGCGCCGGTCTCCTCCAGGAGCCGTACGGCGGTGGCGATGTAGTTCGGCGAGAGAATGCCGTGGCCGTCGACGCGGACGACGATCGGATGGCGGGAGGCCTTGATCGCGGCGTTGAGGGCGGCGGGCGTGCGGCCGGTCGGGTTCGGGACGGTGTGCACACGAGGGTCTTCCGCCACGAGCTCGGCGGCGATCTCGTCCGTGCGGTCCGAGGACGGACCGAGGGCGATCACGACCTCCATCTCGCCGGCGTACTCCTGCGCGAGGATCGCTTGGACGGCTCCGCGCAGATGCCGCTCCTCGTTCAGGACGGGCATGATGACGGACACGGCGGGGAGCTGCAGGTCGGGATTGGCGTTCATAGGGGCCTCACGTTACCGCGAACGGGGGACACCGGTGCGCCCCGCCGGGGCCGGTGCTCCGGGCAGCAGATCGTATGGCCCTACGGTGCTCACGGATCCCACGTTCGGCCCCCAGGGCAAGCCCCAGCGGAGGTATCGCCACATGCCCACGCCGCCCCGCCGCTCCTCAGCCCCCGCGCAGCGACGTCCGCAGCCGTCCCGCGGCAGCGAGCGGCCGGTCGTCCCAGTGCGGCGCAAGCGGCCGCGCTGGGCCATGCGGGCGGTGACGACGCTGTCCGTCATGGTGCTCGCCTCCGCCGGGATCGGGCACGCGGTGGTGTCCAGCCTGGACGCGAAGATCGAGCGCGTGGACCCGTTCAAGGACATGAAGAACCGGCCGCCGACCGGGCACGGGATGAACGTCCTGCTCGTGGGCACCGACGGCCGCGACCGCATCAGCGACGAGGAGCGGCGCAAGTACAAGCTGGGCGGCGCCCCCTGTCACTGCACCGACACGATCATGATCGTGCACATCTCGGCGGACCGGGAGCGGGCGAGCGTGGTGAGCCTGCCGCGCGACTCGTACGCCGAGGTGCCCGAGGGCGAGGGGCGCGAGGCGCATCCCATCAAGATCAACGCGGCGTACGCGGAGGGCGGTCCGAACCTCACCGTGCGCACGGTCGAGCACATGACCCACGTCAAGATCGACCACTATCTGGAGGTCGACTTCACCAGCTTCATGAAGACGGTGGACGTGCTCGGCGGCGTGCGGATCTGCACGGCCGAGCCGCTGGAGGACTCCTACACCGGCCTGGACCTGCCGGCCGGCTCGCACCGGCTGATGGGCGGTGAGGCGCTGCAGTTCGTGCGCGCGCGGCATGTCGACAGCGACTCCGACCTGGGGCGGGTACAGCGTCAGCAGCGGTTCATGGCGGCGCTGGTCGAGCGGGCGACGTCGTCGGGGATCCTGCTGAACCCGATGCGGTTCCGGGACGTGACGCGGGCGGTGCTGGGGTCGGTGCGGGCCGACAAGGAGTTCGGCACGGGCGAGCTGCTGGATCTCGGGCGGGCGATGCGGAACTTCTCGCCGTCGTCGTCGGAGTTCACGACCGTGCCGATCGGACAGCTGGGATACAACGTCAAGGGCCTGGGTTCCACGGTGAAGTGGGACACCGAGCGGGCCGAGCGCCTGTTCCGGGCCCTGCGCGAGGACGAGCCGCTGTCCGCGCGCCGGCCGGGGCGCAGGGCCGTCCCGGTGGAGGTCGCCCCGCAGCAGATCCACGTCCAGGTGGAGAACGGCACGAAGGACACCGGTCTCGGCAAGCGCGTCGACGCGGCGCTGGCGGGGATCGGGTTCCGTACGACGGGACGCCCGGAGGTGTCGGAGGACCGCTCGCTGAAGCGGACGGTCGTCGCCCACGATCCCGGCTGGGACCGCTCGGCGAAGTCCCTGGCCGCCGCGCTGCCCGGCAGCGAGCTGCGCGCGGTGAAGGGGCTCGGGCCGACGCTGAAGGTGATCGCGGGCGCGGACTTCAAGCAGGTGCGCAAGGTCCGCGCCGAGGACCCGTTGCAGGGCCATTCCGCGGTGGTGCGGGGGGACGAGACGGGGTGTTCCTAGACCCGGGACCGCTCAGTCCTCGTACCCCTCCGCGGCCCGCTTCTCGCGCAGTTCCTTGATCGCGCGGCGCCGGGCCAGGCGGTGGGTGCGGCGGATCTGGGCCTCCTGGTAACGGCGGTTGTCGCGCTCGGTCTCCGGTATCACCGCAGGCACCCGGCGCGGCTTGCCGTCGGCGTCGACGGCCGCGAACACGAGGTACGCCGAACCGACCTGGGTGGGCGGCGTCGACTCGTTCCAGCGCTCGGCCAGGACCCGTACGCCGACCTCCATCGAGGTCCGGCCGGTCCAGTTGACCTGGGCCTTCACATGGACGAGGTCACCGACGCGGACCGGTTCGAGGAACGCCATCTCGTCCATGGACGCGGTGACGGCGGGGCCGCCGGAGTGCCGGCCGGCCACGGCTCCCGCGGCGTCGTCGACGAGCTTCATGATCACACCGCCGTGCACCGTCCCCAGCAGGTTGGTGTCGCTGTGGGTCATGATGTGGCTGAGGGTGGTGCGGGACGCGGAGATCAGCTTGCCCGGTATCTCCGAATTGTCCGACTCCACTGCGGTGACCTGGTCTGTCATGACGTCCACCTTATGCCTCGTCGACATTCGCGGACTTTGTGTTGGGTTCGCAACAGCAGTGCCTCTATTTTCCGCCGAACCTTGTAAGACACCTGGGCGTGCCCTGCACACTGGGGCGCATGAATGACTGGCCCCAGGCATGGTCCGACGACAACCGCGGCAACCGCTACGGACGCGGCAGCGCAGGCGCACAGCCCGAGGGCGCGCGCGTCATGCGGCAGGTCCGCCGCGGCCAGACGGCGCCGCCCGGCCAGGGCTACGGCGGGGTGCCTCAGCAGCAGTCCTACGTCAACGGCCAGGGCCACGGGGGCTACGACGACGACGGCTACGACAGCGGCTACAACACCGGCCAGGTCTACGGCGGCGGTCCGGGCGACCCCGGCGGCCGGGGGACGCGAGAGCCGCGGCCCGCGCCGAACTGGCGGCGCCGTTTCAAGTGGACCGCGATAACCCTGGTGACCGTGCTGGTCGTGACGACCGTCGCCACCTACTTCTGGGCCGACTCCAAGCTCAACCGCGAGGTCGACCTGTCCAAGGTCATCGAGCGCCCCGAGGCGGGCGAGGGCACCAACTACCTCATCGTCGGCTCCGACAGCCGTGCGGGCATGACGGACGAGCAGAAGAAGGAACTGCACACCGGGTCCGCCGAGGGCAAGCGCACGGACTCGATGATGATCCTGCACGTCGGCAGCAACGGCGACACCCTGGTCTCCCTGCCCCGCGACTCGAACGTCAAGATCCCGTCCTACAAGGGCTCCGACTCCGGCAAGCTCTACGAGAGCACCGGCCGCGAGACGAAGCTGAACGCGGCGTACGCGGAGGACGGTCCCGAACTGCTGGTCCGTACCGTCGAGGCCAACACCGGTCTGCACATCGACCACTACGTCGAGATCGGCTTCGCGGGCTTCGCGAACATCGTGGACTCGGTCGGCGGCGTCGAGATCGACATCCCGCAGGACATCAAGGACTCCAAGTCCGGCGCGGACTTCAAGAAGGGGACGCAGACCCTGAACGGTCAGGAGGCGCTCGCCTTCGTCCGCACCCGGTACGCGCTGGCCGGCTCCGACCTGGACCGTACGAAGAACCAGCAGAAGTTCCTCTCGGCCCTGGCCAACCAGGTGGCGACCCCGAGCACCGTCCTCAACCCGTTCAAGCTGTACCCGACGATGGGCGCCGGCCTGGACACCCTGATCGTCGACAAGGACATGAGCCTGTGGGACCTGGCGTCCATGTTCTGGGCGATGAAGGGCGTCAGCGGCGGTGAGGGCAAGTCCATGAACATGCCGATCTCGGGCAACTCCGCGAACGGCAACCTCCAGTGGGACACCGCGAAGGTGAAGCAGCTGGTGGAGCAGCTGAAGAACGACGAGACGGTGACCGTCACCAGCAAGTGAGCGCACCCGCGACAGCGGTCGAGGGCACCCGGTGCGGGTGCCCTCGAGTGCTGTCAGGCGGTCGTCACATCGTGGCGCCCGCCATCGTGCGGCAGGTCGTGGCACAGCGGCGACACGCCTCGGCACATCGCATCATCTGGGGATCGTCCGGCATGGACATACACGCCTCGGCGCACATCTCACAGGCCTTGGCGCACATCGCGCACATCTCGGCCGACATCGGCGAGCGGCGCATCATCATGTCCGCGCACATCCGGGTCGTCTCGGCGCAGTCCATGAGCGCGCGCATGATCTGCATCTGAGCCTCGCCGCCCATCTGCATGACGGAGCTCATGGTCTCCTCGCAGATGCTGTGGCAGGTCATGCACGCGTCGACGCAGTCCTGCATCTCCTTGCTCATCGCAGGCATGGTCCGGGACTGGGTCATGGCTCCTCCTGGGGGGTGCGGGAGCCCAGGGCGGGCCCCGTGCCCTTCCGTCCTACGCCCGCCCACCGCGCCGCGCCATCGGGGGGACATGAACAATTCCCACCAGATGCCGCACAGGACACGATCCACCAGGTTCCACCGCAGGATCGGTCACAGGGGCCATACGAGTGAAGGGCGCCCGGAGTTCCGAGCGCCCTTCACGTCAAGTCCCGGGGGGTTACGGCAGGTTGCGCGCCATCACGATCCGCTGAACCTGATTCGTGCCCTCATAAATCTGCGTGATCTTGGCGTCGCGCATCATGCGCTCGACCGGGTAGTCACGGGTGTAGCCGTAGCCGCCGAGGAGCTGGACGGCGTCCGTGGTGACCTCCATGGCCACGTCCGAGGCGAAGCACTTGGCTGCGGCGCCCAGGTAGGTGAGGTCGGCGTCGCCGCGCTCGGAGGCCGCGGCGGCCTGGTAGGTCAGGGCGCGGGCGGCCGAGATCTTCATGGCCATGTCGGCGAGCATGAACTGGATGCCCTGGAAGTCGGCGATCGGCTTGCCGAACTGCTTGCGCTCCTGGACGTAGCCCTTGGCGTAGTCGAGGGCGCCCTGGGCGATGCCGAGGGCCTGGGCGGCGATGGTGATGCGGGTGTGGTCCAGCGTCTTCATCGCGGTGGCGAAGCCGGTGCCCTCCTCGCCGATCATGCGGTCCGCCGGAATGCGGACATTGTCCAGGTAGACCTCGCGGGTCGGGGAGCCCTTGATGCCGAGCTTCTTCTCCGGGGCGCCGAAGGAGACGCCCTCGTCGGACTTCTCCACGACGAACGCCGAAATGCCCTTGGAGCGCTTGGAGGGGTCGGTGACCGCCATCACCGTGTAGTACTCGGAGACGCCGGCGTTGGTGATCCAGCGCTTCACGCCGTTCAGGACGTAGTGGTCGCCGTCGCGGACCGCCTTCGTCTTCATGCCGGCCGCGTCGGAGCCGGCGTCGGGCTCGGACAGGCAGTAGGAGAACATGCCGTCGCCCTTGGCGAGCGGGGTCATGTACCGCTTCTTCAGGTCCTCGGAGCCGGAGATGATCACGGGCAGGGAGCCCAGCTTGTTCACGGCCGGGATGAGGGAGGAGCTCGCGCAGACGCGGGAGACCTCCTCGATCACGATCACCGTGGCAAGAGCGTCCGCACCCGCGCCGCCGTACTCCTCGGGGACATGGACGGCATGCAGGTCGTTGGCCACCAGCGCGTCCAGCGCCTCCTGCGGGAAGCGGGCCTCCTCGTCCACCGCGGCGGCGTGCGGCGCGATCTTCGCCTCGGCCAGGGAGCGGATGACGTCACGGAGCATGTCGTGCTCCTCGGACGGGCGGTACAGGTCGAAATCAGCCGATCCGGCCAAGGTCTCTCACGCTCCAAGGACGCTGAGTGGCAAGTGTGATGCTGGTGCTAATTACCGTTAAGTAACTCAAATTTTAGGGGGCGGTCCACGGGAGTGATACGTGAGCTTGGCGACAGCGGGAAGGTTGCCCTTCAGACCCTCCGACTATGCTCGGGCCCGCACGCCCCCGTCCCCCTTCTGGAGTACCCATGGCCCTCAAGATCACCGTGATCGGTACCGGCTATCTCGGCGCCACCCACGCTGCCGCCATGGCCGAGCTCGGTTTCGAGGTGCTGGGGCTCGATGTCGTGCCCGAGAAGATCGAGATGCTCGGCCGGGGCCAGGTCCCGATGTTCGAGCCGGGCCTGGAGGAGCTGCTGCGCAAGCACGTCGCCGGCATCGAGGGCTCGACCGGCCGGCTGCGCTTCACGATGGACTGGGCGGAGGTCGCCGAGTTCGGCGATGTGCACTTCGTCTGTGTGAACACTCCGCAGAAGCACGGCGAGTACGCGTGCGACATGAGCTACGTCGACTCCGCGGTCGAGTCCCTCGCCAAGCACCTGCGCGGGCCCAACCTGGTCGTCGGCAAGTCGACCGTGCCGGTGGGCAGCGCGGACCGGCTCGCGGCCCGCATCCTGGAGCTCGCGCCCGGCGGCGGCGAGGTGGAGCTGGCCTGGAACCCGGAGTTCCTGCGCGAGGGCTTCGCCGTCGACGACACCCTGCACCCGGACCGGATCGTGGTCGGTGTGCGCAGCGAGCGGGCCGAGGAGCTGCTGCGTGAGGTGTACGCGACGCCGATCGCCGACGGCTCCCCCTTCGTCGTCACCGACTTCCCCACCGCCGAGCTGGTGAAGACCTCCGCCAACTCCTTCCTCGCCACCAAGATCTCCTTCATCAACGCGATGGCGGAGGTGTGCGAGGCGGCCGGCGGCGACGTGGCCAAGCTCGCGGAGGCCATCGGGCACGACGACCGGATCGGCAAGAAGTTCCTGCGGGCCGGCATCGGCTTCGGCGGCGGGTGTCTGCCCAAGGACATCCGCGCCTTCATGGCCCGCGCCGGTGAGCTGGGCGCCGACCAGGCGCTGACGTTCCTGCGTGAGATCGACTCGATCAACATGCGCCAGCGCGGGCAGATGGTGGAGCTCACCCGGCAGGCGCTGGGCGGCGGGTCCTTCCTGGGCAAGCGGGTCGCGGTGCTCGGCGCCACCTTCAAGCCCGACTCGGACGACGTACGGGACTCGCCCGCGCTGAACGTCGCCGGGCAGATCCACCTCCAGGGCGGCCAGGTCACGGTCTACGACCCCAAGGGCATGGCCAACGCCCGCCGCCTCTTCCCGACCCTCGGCTACGCCGACAGCGCGACGGACGCGGTGCGGGGCGCCGATGTCGTCCTGCACCTGACGGAGTGGCGCGAGTTCCGCGAGCTGGACCCGAAGACCCTCGGCGAGGCCGCCGCGGCCCGCGTCATCCTGGACGGCCGCAACGCCCTCGACCCGCAGCTGTGGCGCAAGGCGGGCTGGAGCTACCGGGCGATGGGGCGGCCGACGGCCTAGCAGGCCGCCTGGTCAGGGGTACGGCACACCACTGACACCGGATCAGACGGCACCGGACACGGGTGACGCCGCTTCGGCCGAGGCTCAGTCGGCCGAAACGGCGTCCTTCGCATTCTGCCGCACACCGGCGCAGCACGCCGAATGAATCTTCAACGACCTTTCGAAAAGACTCACTTCGCTCGGTAGCGCCGCATCTTCGCGCGCGCCCCGCACACCTGCATCGAGCACCAGCGCCCGCGCCCCGCCGGGCTGCGGTCGTAGTACGCCCAGTGGCAGTCGGCCGCCTCGCATGCCTTGAGCCGGATCCAGGTGCCCTCGACCAGGGCGCGGGCGATGGCCGCCGCCACCCGGGAGCGCAGCGGCCCCTCGTCGGCGGGGGCGAGGGTGGCCGACCCGTCGGCGGCGTCGACCGCGACCACCAGCGGGCTCGCCGCCAGCAGGGCGCCCAGCGGGGTCGCCTCGTGGTGCGGCGGATGGCCGGCATGGGCCAGCAGGACCACGCGCAGGGACTCCCGCAGCTCCCGCGCCCCGGGCACGTCCGCCTCGGCCAGCCCGAAGCGCGCCCGGCCCTCCGCCGTGTCCAGCGAGTCGGCCCCCGACTCGATGTCCAGCGTGTTGACCAGGGACTCGACCAGCTCCAGGCCCCCCGGCGCGGGCGATCTCTCACTCATGGCTGCACGCTACCTCCCGATTCCCCTTGCGACGTTACCTCCAATGCGGGAGTATGCGGTAACGCGGTTACCTCTTGCCGACCGGTATGGGTAACAACCTTCAAGGAGGAAGTCATGGCCATCGCCGAACTGGGCGCCGTCGTCCTGGACTGTCCCGACCCCCGCGCCCTCGCCGACTTCTACGCGAGCGTGCTCGGCGGCAGCGTGGAGGGCGACGAGGAGTGGGTGGACCTGAAGGTGCCCGGCGGGCGGACACTGGCGTTCCAGGCCGCCCCCGGGTTCGTACCGCCGCAGTGGCCCGCGCCCGATCACTCGCAGCAGTTCCACCTCGACCTGACCGTCCGGGACCTGGACGCGGCCGAGGAAAAGGTGGTCGCCCTCGGCGCGAAGCCGCTGGACACTGAGGACCGCTCGCGCACGTTCCGCGTGTACGCGGATCCGGCAGGGCACCCGTTCTGTCTTTGCGCCTGCTGATCAAGTCCCCACAGCCGGGAGGATCCCCATGGCACCCTTGGCACGCCTGCGCAACGTCGTCATCGACTGCCCCGACGCGCGCGCCCTCGCCCGTTTCTACGCCGCTGTCGGCGGCGGCACACCGCAGGACGACGACCCCGAGTGGGTCGTGCTCCAGGTCCCCGGCGGGCCGCGGCTCGCCTTCCAGCCGGCGCCGGGGTACACCCCGCCGGAGTGGCCGCGGGCCGACCGCAACTCCCAGCAGTTCCACCTCGACTTCGACGCCGGGTCCACCTGGGAGGAGATGGAGGCGGCCCAGGAGAGGGTGCTGGAACTGGGCGCGCGGTTGCTGCACGCCGAGGACAAGGAGGACTTCCGGGTGTACGCCGATCCGGCCGGCCATCCCTTCTGCCTGTGCCGGATCGATGAGCCGTGAGCAGGCGACCCTGACGGCTATCCGTCCAGCTCCGCGATCTTCATCGTCGAGGGCGCTCGCCGCCGCTGCGCCTCCCGGGCCGTGAAGTCCGCCTCGCGCAGGACCCGTTGGACGTTGCCCCAGGTCAGCAGGGCGATATCGGCCTCCGACCAGCCACGGCGCAGCAACTCGGCGACGAGGTGCGGATAGCAGGAGGCGTCGGTGAGGTCCTGCGGATGGGCGGCCCCGGCATCGTAGGTGCCGGACAGGCCGACGCACTCTGGGCCTGCCACCTCACGCACGTGGTCGAGGTGGTCGGCGACGTCGCGGACGGATGGGCCGGTCTGCTCGGCGGTGAGCGGCACCATGCACAGGCCCCTGGCGGCGCGGAGCTCGGCGAGCAGGTCGTCGGGGAGGTTCGCCGGATGCGGGCGCAGGGCACGCGCGGCGGAGCGGGCGCACAGGACCGGCGCCTTGGAGACCGCGCACGCCCGGCGCATGGTGTCCTCGGAGGCGCCGGAGAGGTCGGCCAGCACACCGAGCCGGTTCATCTCCCGCAGCACCTCCTCGCCGAACCGGGTCAGCCCCGCCTCACTCGCCCAGGACACACCGGAGAGGGTGAGGGCCCGCAGCCCTAGCCCGTGCAGCGAGCGCAGGATGCCGAGCGAGTCACCGAGCGCGGCGGCTCCGGCCGGGCCCGGCAGGACGGCGACGCGGCCGCTGTGCCGGGCATCGGTGACCGGCCCCGGGGTGTCGGCGAGACGCAGGCCCTCGGGGTGGGCCCGTACGACGGTCTTCACCAGGTCCAGCTGCTCCAGCGTGGCACCGACGGCCCGGTCCCCGGCCAGTCCCTCGGGCAGGTGCAGCGCCCAGAACAGTGCGCCGACGTGGCCCTCGCGCATCCGCGGCACGTCGGTGTCGACGGCGCTCTCGCCGAGCTCCAGGTCGAACCAGGGCAGTCGGCGCAAGGCCCACGGCAGCCCGCTGTAGCCGTCGGCGACGGGATGCTCCGCGAGGACGGCATGGGCGAGGGCGAGCAGATCGGCGTCGGAGTCGGTGACGCTGCTGTCGTACGGCTTCCCGGCGAACGGGTCGGGCAGGTCACCGAGTTCGTCGACCTCTATGCCGGTGTCCAGGTCGTCCTTGAGGTCTGCCATGACGGTCTCCGTACGTGATCGGCGTCCCTGATCAAGCAGTACGGTTCACCGTCGCACGGACCCGAAAGGGCGTCCTGGTGGGCGATCCGTTCGGGGGTACCGCGCGGCGGCCGACATGGAACGGCGGGTCCGGGGGTAGAGGCGGCGCGGTCAGCGCTCCCGCGCCGCCTCGATGACCTCGTCCAGCGTGTCGCGGGACCGGACCAGGTCGGCGATCGTGCGGTCGATGCGCTCGCGCTCGGCGGTGAGGTCCTCGACCAGCCGGGGCGTGGCGATGGCGGAGGGGCCGCCGTCGGCGTCCCGCATGCAGGGCAGCAACTGGCCGATCCGGCTGCTGTGCAGCCCGGCGGCGAACAGCTCCTGGATCCGGATGACCCGGTCGACGGCCGCCTCCGCATAGTCGCGATGCCCGCCGGGGGTGCGCTCGGCGCGCAGCAGCCCCTGGGTCTCGTAGTAGCGCAGCGACCGCTCACTCACGCCGGTGCGCCGGGCCAGTTCACCGATCCGCATTCCGCGCCGCCCCCCTTGGTTCCCTGGTCCGTCCGGGCTTGAATCTGACATTGATGTCAACTTCTACGGTACGGCCATGACGCACACGACAGACAGGAACGCAGCCGCCCGATCCCTCCTCGCCCCGGCCCGCCTGGGCCCCCTCCCTCTGCCGAACCACCTCGTCATGGCCCCGCTGACCAGGAACCGAGCGGAACCCGACGGCACCCCCACTCCGCTCATGGCCACCTACTACGCCCAGCGCGCCTCCGCCGGCCTGATCATCGCCGAGGCCTCGACGCCGAACGCGACCGGGCAGACGTATCCGAACATCACGGCGATCCACTCGCCCTCACACGTGGCCGGCTGGCGGCAGGTCACGGATGCCGTGCGGGCGGCCGGCGGCGGCCCGATGTTCCTGCAGCTCCAGCACGGCGGCCGGGTCGGCCACCCCACGACCAGCGGGCTGACGCCTCTCTCGCCCTCTCCCCTGCCGCTCCCGGAGACGATCTTCACGCCCGACGGGCACCGCCCCGCCGTGGTCCCCCGGGAGATGACGGCCGACGACATCCGCGCCACCGTCGCCGACTTCGCGACCGCCGCCCGCAATGCCGTGGACGCCGGCTTCGAGGGTGTCGAGGTGCACTCCGCGAACGGCCATCTCCTGCACCAGTTCCTGGCCGGCAACACCAACCGCCGCACGGATGGCTACGGCGGCTCGGTGGGCGGACGGATCCGGTTCGTGCGGGAGGTCGTCGAGGCGGTCGCGGCCGCGATCGGACCGGAGAAGGTGGGCGTACGGATCTCACCCCGCAACACCGTCAACGGCATCGAGGAGACCGACACCGACACGCTCTACCCGGCGCTCGTGGAAGCGCTGGGCGGGCTCGGGCTCGCCTATCTGCACCTCGTGTACGCCGACCCGGCGGACCCGCTGTTCGGGCGGATCCGGGCCGGCTGGCCGGGCACCCTGATCGCCAACCCGGTGCTCCCCGAGCTGACCACGGACGCGATCGGCGAGGCGTCGGCCCGGCTGCTGGTGGCCGGGGCCGACCTGATCGCCCTCGGCCGTCCGTTCCTGGCCAACCCCGACGTGGTGCGGCGGCTCGCGCTCGGGGCGCCGCTCAACCCGGTGCGGGACCGGTATCTGATGTACACGGGCGGGGCGACCGGCTACACCGACTACCCCGCCCTCGACGATCAGCCGTCCAGTTCCTCGATGGTCGCGTTGGACGGACCCCGCGTCGCCTGAAGGTCCCGGGCCACGTCCTCGGCGGCGCCCAGCACCCGTACCGCGTTCTGCCAGGTCAGCTTGGCCAGGTCGGGCTTCGACCAGCCGCGGTCCAGCAGCTCGGCGATCAGGTTGGGGTAGCCGGAGACGTCGTTCAGGCCGTCCGGGGTGAAGGCGGTGCCGTCGTAGTCGCCGCCGATGCCGAGGTGGTCGACGCCGACGACCTCGCGCATGTGGTCCAGGTGGTCGGCGACGGTGGACACCGTGGCGATCGGGCGCGGGTTGGTCTCCTCGAAGGCGCGGTGCACCTTCATCGCCTCGGCGGTCGTGTCGAGGTGGTGGAAGCCGTGGGCGCGCATGTTCTCGTCGGCGGCGAGCGTCCAGTCGACCGCCGCCTGGAGCACGAACTTCGGCACGAACGTCACCATCGCGACGCCGCCGTTGCCGGGCAGCCGCTCCAGCACGTCGTCCGGGATGTTGCGCGGGTGGTCGCACACCGCGCGGGAGGAGGAGTGGGAGAAGATCACCGGGGCGGTGGAAGCGTCGAGCGCGTCGCGCATCGTCGTGGCCGCCACGTGCGAGAGGTCCACCAGCATGCCCTCGCGGTTCATCTCCCGGACCACCTCGCGGCCGAAGGCGGACAGGCCGCCCACGCCGGGGTCGTCCGTCGCGGAGTCGGCCCACGCGATGTTGTCGTTGTGCGTGAGCGTCATGTAGCGGACACCCAGCGCGTACAACGCGCGTAGCGTGGCAAGGGAGTTGGCGATGGAGTGCCCGCCCTCCGCGCCCATCAGGGAGGCGATACGGCCCTCCGCGCGCGCCGCCTCCATGTCCGCGGCCGTCAGCGCCGGGCGCAGGTCCTGCGGGTAGCGCGCCAGCAACTGCCGTACGCAGTCGATCTGTTCGAGGGTGGCGCTGACCGCCTTGTCACCGGCGTAGTCCGAGCGGACGTACACGGACCAGAACTGCGCGCCGACGCCGCCCTCGCGCAGGCGGGGGATGTCGGTGTGCAGATGGGCGTCCTGGTGGCCGGCGATGTCGCGGGCGTCGAGGTCGTAGCGGACCTGTTCGCGCAGCGCCCAGGGCAGGTCGTTGTGGCCGTCGACGACCGGGAAGTCGCGCAGGAGTTCCCGGGCTGCCTCCAGGGAGGTCATCGGCGTCACTTCCCCGAGCCGAAGCCGAAGCCGCTCGCGCCCTCTACCTTGGCGCGCAGGCGCTTGCCCTTCTCGGTGGCCTGGTCGTTCAGGTCCTGCTGGAACTCCCGCATCCGCTGGAGCAGGTCCTCGTCGTGGGCGGCGAGGATACGGGCGGCGAGCAGTCCGGCGTTGCGGGCGCCGGCGACGGAGACGGTGGCCACGGGCACGCCGGCCGGCATCTGCACGATGGACAGGAGGCTGTCCATGCCGTCGAGGTACTTCAGCGGGACGGGGACGCCGATGACCGGCAGCGGCGTGACGGACGCGAGCATGCCGGGCAGGTGGGCGGCACCTCCCGCGCCGGCGATGATCACCTTCAGCCCGCGCTCGGCCGCCTGCTCGCCGTACGTGACCATCTCGCGCGGCATGCGGTGCGCGGACACGACGTCGACCTCGAATTCGATCTCGAACTCGTCGAGGGCCTGGGCGGCCGCCTCCATGACGGGCCAGTCGGAGTCCGACCCCATGACGATGCCTACAACCGGGCTCATTCGGTAATGGTCCCTCTCAGGTAGCCGGCAGCGTGACGGGCGCGCTCCAGCACGTCGTCCAGGTCGTCGCCGTAGGTGTTGACGTGGCCGACCTTACGGCCGGGTTTTACGTCCTTGCCGTACATGTGGATCTTCAGCTGCGGGTCGCGGGCCATGCAGTGCAGGTACGCGGAGTACATGTCCGGGTAGTCGCCGCCGAGGACGTTGACCATCACGGTCCACCTGGCGCGCGGGCGCGGGTCGCCGAGGGGGAGGTCGAGGACGGCCCGGACGTGGTTGGCGAACTGGGACGTGCTCGCGCCGTCCTGGGTCCAGTGGCCCGAGTTGTGCGGGCGCATCGCCAGCTCGTTGACGAGGATGCGGCCGTCGCGGGTCTGGAACAGCTCGACCGCGAGGTGGCCGACGACGCCGAGTTCCTTGGCGATGGTCAGGGCCATCTCCTCGGCCCTGAGGGCGAGGGCCGCGTCGAGGTCGGGCGCCGGGGCGATCACGGTGTCGCAGACGCCGTTCACCTGCCGGGACTCGACCACCGGGTAGGCGACGGCCTGGCCGTGCGGCGACCGTACGACGTTGGCGGCGAGCTCGCGGACGTAGTCGACCTTCTCCTCGGCGAGGACGGGGACGCCGGCGCGGAACGGGTCGGCGGCCTCCTCGACGGAGTCGACGACCCACACGCCCTTGCCGTCGTAGCCACCGCGGACCGTCTTGAGGACGACCGGGAAGCCGTCGCCCTCTTCCGCGAACGCGGCGACGTCCTGCGGGTCGCTCACGATGCGGTGCCGGGGGCACGGCACACCGATCGCATCGAGCCTCGCGCGCATCACGCCCTTGTCCTGGGCGTGCACAAGCGCGTCGGGGCCGGGGCGGACGGGGATGCCGTCCGCCTCCAGGGCCCTGAGGTGCTCGGTGGGTACATGTTCGTGATCGAAGGTGATCACATCGCACCCGCGGGCGAACTCGCGCAGCGTGTCGAGGTCGCGATAGTCGCCGATGACGACATCGCTGACGACTTGCGCCGCGGAATCCTGCGGGGTGTCACTGAGGAGCTTGAACCTGATGCCCAGCGGGATGCCTGACTCGTGCGTCATACGCGCGAGCTGGCCCCCGCCGACCATGCCGACTACCGGGAACGTCACGCCCCTAGGGTATCGGCCGCTCGGGGGCGACCCTCTTACCGGACTTTTCCGCGTCTCTTCCCGGGCCTGTGAGGACACGCACAGGCAATCGCGAAGGGGGGTGGTTAGCATGGCTGGGTTGACGAAACCGACGACACATCGACCGACAGGAGCCTTCACGACCATGGGACGTGGTTCCTCGGGGCTTCATGCGTCGCCTCCGGTATCCGGCAGTTCAGTACGGCAACGACTCGACCGGCTGGTGCGTGAGGTCGCCAAGTTCGGTGCGGTGGGTGGCGCGGGGCTGCTGGTCAATCTCCTCGTGTTCAACCTGGTGCGGCATGTCACCGACCTCCAGGTGGTGCGGGCGAGCGTCATCGCGACGGTCGTCGCGATCATCTTCAACTACGTCGGCTTCCGGTACTTCACGTACCGCGACCGCGCCAAGAGCCGCCGTACGAAGGAACTGACTCTGTTCCTGCTGTTCAGCGCCGTCGGTCTGGTGATCGAGAACGGTGTCCTGTACGCGGCGACGTACGGCTTCGACTGGGACAGCCCGCTGCAGAGCAACGTCTTCAAGTTCCTCGGCATCGGTATCGCGACGCTGTTCCGCTTCTGGTCGTATCGCACGTGGGTGTTCCGTGCGATGCCCGTGGAGGAGTCGGCGGCTGCAGCGGAATCGTTCCTGGAGCCGCGGGAGCCTGCGGCGCAGGAGCGGCGAGTGGGGCAGCGGGTCGCCTGACACGGCTGTCGCCGTCTGCGGGCGCCGGGAGATCCTCCGGCTGCCCGATGTCTACTCGACCGACGTCTACCTGACCGTCGACCCCGAGTCCTGTGCCTTCTTCGGGGGCTGCGTGCGGGACAGGAACAGGGCTATCACCGGGGGCTTCGTCTGGAGCATTTCCAGGCGGCCGCCGTCGGCCTCTGCCAGGTCCCGGGCGACCGCGAGGCCGATGCCCGTGGAGTTGCGGCCGCTGATGGCGCGCTCGAAGATGCGGGCGCCGAGGTCGGCGGGGACGCCGGGGCCCTCGTCCGTGACCTCGATGACGGCCTGGTTGCCGGTGACACGGGTGCGCAGTGCCACCGTGCCGCCGCCGTGCATGAGGGAGTTCTCGATCAGGGCGGCCAGGACCTGCGCGACGGCGCCCGGTGTGCCGACCGCCTGGAGGTGGCGCTTGCCGGAGCTCACGATGGCCCGGCCCACGCTGCTGTAGGCCGGGCGCCACTCCGCCAGCTGCTGCTGGATGACCTCGTCGAGGTCGAAGGTGACGGCCGAGCCGGTGCGCGGATCGCGGGAGTTGGTCAGGAGCCGTTGGACGACGTCCGTGAGGCGCTCCACCTGCGTCAGTGCGATGGTCGCCTCGTCCTTCACCGTGTCGGGATCGTCGGTGAGGGTGATCTCCTCCAGGCGCATGGAGAGGGCCGTGAGGGGGGTGCGGAGCTGGTGCGAGGCGTCCGCGGCCAGGCGGCGTTCCGCCGTCAGCATGCGGGCGATGCGCTCGGCGGAGGAGTCGAGGACGTCTGCCACTCGGTCCAGCTCCGGGACGCCGTAGCGCTTGTGGCGGGGGCGGGGGTCGCCCGAGCCCAGGCGTTCGGCCGTTTCCGCGAGGTCGGTCAGGGGGGAGGCGAGGCGGTTCGCCTGGCGCACGGCCAGCAGCACCGCCGCGATCACGGCCAGGAACGCCACCGCCCCGATGATCAGCAACGTACGGCCGACCTCCCGCGTCACCGACGAGCGCGGCTCCTGCACGGTGACCGTCTCGCCCTCCTCGCCGGTCTCCGTGGCGCTGATGACGTCACCGGTGGGCTTGGTGCCCACCTCGATCACCGGCTTCTGCGGGATCCGGATCTCGGCGTAGCGGTCGCCCTGGATCTGGTCCCGCAGCACCTTGGCGTCCACGGTCTCTTCCCCGAGCAGCCGGCTGTCCACGATGCTGGCGAGCCGTACGGCCTCGGTGTCCACCCGCTCCTGTGCGGTGCTGGTGATCGTCCGCGTCTCGACGATCACGAGTGACACGCCGAAGACGGCGATCACGACGAGAACGACGGCGAGGGTGGACTGGATCAGTCGGCGGCGCATGTCCTGTTACTTGTCCGTAGGGCCGGTGGGCTCGGCTGGGCTCAGCTCTTCTCGAAGCGGAAGCCCACGCCTCGCACCGTCGCGATGTAGCGGGGGTTCGCCGCGTCGTCGCCCAGCTTCTTGCGCAGCCAGGAGATGTGCATGTCGAGCGTCTTGGTCGACGACCACCAGGTCGTGTCCCAGACCTCCCGCATCAGCTGGTCCCGGGTCACCACCCGGCCGGCGTCCCGCACCAGCACCCGCAGCAGGTCGAACTCCTTCGCCGTGAGCTGGAGCTCCTCGTCCCCCATCCACGCCCGGTGCGACTCGACGTCGATCCGGACGCCGTGGGTGGCCGGCGGCTGCTGGGGCTCGGCGGCGCCGCGGCGGAGCAGGGCCCGGACCCGGGCGAGCAGCTCGGCCAGGCGGAACGGCTTGGTGACGTAGTCGTCGGCGCCCGCGTCCAGGCCCACGACGGTGTCCACCTCGTCGGCGCGCGCGGTCAGGATGAGGACCGGCACGGTGTGGCCCTCGGCACGCAGTCGCCGGGCCACCTCCAGGCCGTCCATGCCGGGCAGGCCGAGGTCCAGCACGACCAGATCGATACCGCCCTGCATTCCCGCGTCGAGCGCGGTGGGGCCGTCCTCGCGCACCTCGACCTCGTACCCTTCCCGGCGCAGTGCGCGGGCCAGCGGCTCCGAAATGGACGCGTCGTCCTCGGCGAGCAGTACTCGGGTCATGAGGTGATGGTAGTCCGCCCATGACAAGAGCTGGAGTGTGATCGGCCGCCCGGATTCTCACCGGCCCCTGGCGTGACTCTTACCTTCGCCTGCTCTGGTACAGACCTATGCCGATGAAGTGCGATCCTGGAGAGGACCTTGGAAAGGGTGTCCGCGGTTCCATCGACACCTGTGATCCCAGTCTCAAGTCCTTCCATTTCAGGCAGTGTCCTGACGTATGGTGAATCTACGCCCGTAGCACTACGGGGACCTTCGGCGCACTTGACGCTGAGGGTCTCTTTTGTGTGCGGGACCGGCGCTCACCGGTCCCGAATGGAATGACCTGTGGCCGGGCCCCCGAAGGCGGGGGCGTGGATCCCGACGGTCGCCGTCATCCCCTCCGTGATCCGGAGCGGACTGCCCCTGGGCGTGGGGTGGACGGACGTGTCCGCCGGTGCCGGCCGCCCCCCACCGGGCGCGTGAACGTTCTACGTCGGTGCGCGTCCCGACCAGCAAGGATCGACCATGGCGTCAAGCCTGACGAAGGACTCGGCCCGCCCGGGCACCCCCGGCTCCGAGAAGACCTTCTTCGGCCACCCCCGCGGCCTGGCCACTCTCTTCATGACCGAGATGTGGGAGCGTTTCTCCTACTACGGCATGAGGGCACTGCTCCCGCTGTACCTGGTCGCTCCGGGCGGCCTGCACCTCAACCCGGCGACGGCCACCGCGATCTACTCGGTCTACGTGTCGATGGTGTACCTGCTCGCCATGCCCGGCGGCTGGTTCGGCGACCGGGTCTGGGGCCCGCGCAAGACCGTCACCGTGGCCGGCTGCATCATCATGCTCGGCCACCTCACACTGGCCCTGCCGTCCTCCGGCACGTTCTACGCCGGCCTCGGCCTGGTCGCGATCGGTTCGGGTCTGCTGAAGGCCAACATCTCCACGATGGTCGGCCAGCTCTACGACGGGCCGTCCGACGCCCGCCGCGACGGTGGCTTCACGGTCTTCTACATGGGCATCAACCTCGGTGCCTTCGCCGCGCCGCTGATCATCGGCACCATCGGTGAGAGCGTCAACTGGCACCTGGGCTTCGCGCTCGCCGCGCTCGGCATGGCGCTCGGCCTCGTCCAGTTCCTGATCGGCTCGCGCCACCTGGCGGAGCGCTCCAGCGTCGTCCCCACTCCGCTGTCCGCCGAGGAGAAGTCCTCGACCCTGCGCAAGGCGGCCATCTGGGCCGGTATCGCGGTCGTCTTCTACGCGATCGTCGGCATCTCCGGCAGCTACACGCTGAACTGGGTCCTCGTCCCGCTGACCCTGCTCGGCGTGATCATCCCGACGATGGTCCTGGTCCGCATCAAGCGCGACAAGGACCTGGACCGTGCCGAGCAGTCGAAGATGTCCGCGTACATCTGGTTCTTCGTGGCCGCGGCCGTGTTCTGGATGATCTACGACCAGGGCGGCTCGACCCTGTCGATCTTCGCCGACGGTTCCGCCGAGAACAGCGTCCTCGGCTGGGACTTCCCGGTCTCCTGGTACCAGTCGGTCAACCCGGTCCTGATCATGGCGCTGGCCCCGGTCTTCGCCTGGTTCTGGCTGGCGCTGAACCGGCGCGGCAAGGAGCCGAGCACGATCGTGAAGTTCGGCTCGGGTCTGGTCCTGGTCGGCGCGTCCTTCTTCCTCTTCCTGGCCCCGCTGTCGATCGCCGAGGGCGGTCACAAGGCGGCCGCGATGTGGCTGGTGGCGATCTACTTCACGCAGACCGTCGGTGAGCTGCTGCTCTCCCCGGTGGGCCTGTCGGTCACGACGAAGATGGCGCCCGCGAAGTACGCCTCGCAGATGATGGGCGTCTGGTTCCTGGCCGTCACCGCGGGTGACGCCACGACGGGTCTGCTCTCCATCGCCGGTGTCGACCTGAACAAGACGAACATCGTGGCCCTGGAGGCGACGCTCGCCGTCCTCGCCGGTGTCGCGGTGTGGATGTACCGCAAGAAGGTCAAGGAGCTCATGGGCGACGTCCGCTAGCGCGGGGCTTGAGCCGAACGGGGCCGCTGCAACCTCCCCGGGTTGCGGCGGCCCCGTCGGTTTTCCGACCGTGCGCCCGCGCGGCGGAGCCGCAGATTGATACAGCCCCGCGCCCCTGAAGATCTCAGCGCGTCCTGCGCCTCGGCATGAACGTGAACACCGCTCCCCCGAGCAGCAGTGCCGTGCCCGCCACCAGGCCCAAGGCCTTCAGGGCGTCATGCTCCTCCGCGCCCGTCGCCGCCAGCCCGCCGTTCGTCGACGAGCCGCCGGCGGAGCCTCCCGCCGAACCGCCGCCGGACGCCCCGCTCGCCTGCTCGCTCGTGTCCAGGGTCAGGGAGACCTCCGACTTGGCGGGGGTGCAGGTCGTCGTCGTGCCCAGAGCCTTGATCGTCAGGACGCCCGGGGAGAGGGTCGACTCGCCGCTCGCGCCCGGCTTGTACGTGCCCGTGAGGTCGGGGATCTCGATCGGCTCGCCCGCCTTGATGTCCTCGGAGTTGGTCGGGCCCTCGACATGGACGGTGCCCTTGTCGGCGCCGCCGAGGGCGACCTCCATGGACGGCTTGACCGAGTCCTTGGGGATGTCGGCGGGGCTGTCCATCACCGACTTCTTGAACTGGACCGTCAGGTCGAAGCTCCCGCCGTTCTTCTTGGCGTTGATCTGGACCGGCGAGGTCGCCTCCTTGTCGCCGATGGGCGTCTTGCACTTGTAGGGGACCTGGACCTCCTTGCCGGTGAAGTCGCTCTGGCCGCCGCCACCGCCCCCGGCCGCGCCACCGGTGCTCGTACCGCCGTCGTCCCCGCCCGTCTCGCTCTCACTCGGCGTCGGGCCGGAGGATCCGGTCGGCAGGCCGGTCGGCACGCTCGTCGGGAGCGTCGGGATCACCGTCGGCAGGCCGCCCGTCGTACCGCCCGAGCTTCCGCCGGCGTCCGTCACCTTGATCGTCGCCGCCTGCTTCACCGTCTCCTTGGGCGTGCACTTGGTGTCCGTGGAGATCGGCTTGTTGACGTTGATGTTGTACGCGTCCGGCGTCAGCGTCACCTCGCCCGGCGCCGTCAGCTTCAGCTTGCCCTTCATGTCGGACAGCTTCATGTCGCTGTTCTTGGGGATCGGCGGGTTCTCCCGCGGGCCCTGCATGGCGATGTCCCCGGTCTGCGCGCCGGCCGCCTTCAAGGTGCCCGTCGGCTGGACCGTGTTCGCCTCCAGGTCGAGGATGTTCGGGTTCTTCGACGCCGCCTGGACGAACTTCCAGACGACCTCCACCTCGTCGCCGACCTTCGCCTCGGCGGGCGCGGTGATCTCCACCTTCGTCGTGCCCTGGACCGGCGGCAGCCCGGAGATGGCGGGCGGGATGCACTCGGTCGCGTACGCCACCTCCGCCGCCTGGGCGGTCCCGGCGGACACGCCGAGCAGGACGCCCGCACCGCCGAGCATCAGGGCGACGCCCGCCGCACTCACTCTGCGGGGGCGGGCCGGTGTGACTCTCCTTCGCTTGCTCACGTGGATCCCTTCCAGGTCTGAGTCGGGGGACTCGTCGGGCTGTCGTCGTGCGGTGCGGAGAGCCGACCGGCCGTGCCCGGATCGCTGTCCGGTGCGAACCACGGCAGGGTCGATGAGGGGGAGGCCGCGTGCCTCGCCTCTTCCCGGGGCCGCAGCCCCGGCAGGCGCAGGGCGACCTCGGGCAGGCGCAGGCCCCTGCGGCGGGCCGACTTTCGCGGCCGTACCCGGTCCACCACCGCCATCCCGACCCGGAACAGCGCCGCCGGTACGACCAGACAGACCAGGATCCAGAACAGCGTCACGCCCCAGGGCCGGCCCACGCCCCAGGGCTGCTCGGCCATCACCTTGCCGCCGTACTTCAGGGAGACGGTGTAGTCGCCGTGCGCCCCGGCGGCGAGCTCCACCGGCAGCTCGATGCGTGCCTTGCGGCCCGGCTGGATCGTGCCGCGCCACTGCTGTTCCTCCCACTGCGGGGCGAACACGCCGTGGGAGGTGCCGACCTGGAAGACCGGGTTCTTGACGGCGGAGGTGCCGACGTTGCCGACCGTGAAGACGAGCGTGCGGGCCGGCGGGGCGCCGAACCAGGTGAGCAGGCCGCCGGAGCCGTCCAGCCGGGTGTCCGTGAGGACCGACAGGCGTCCGCCCGCCGACTCCGCGGGCAGCGGCTCGACCGCGTGTCCGGCGACCTGGAAGATCGCGTCGGCCTCGGCCTTCGCCCCGGTCACCGTCGCCACGTGCACGACGCACGGGCACGGCACGGGCGGCTCGGCCACGGGCAGCTTGCGGCTGAAGCGGCCCGCGGCGTCCGTCGTCACGGCCCTGCCGTCCGCGTTGGCACAGGAGTTGGTGCCGCCGGTCACCCCGGTCGACGGCACGGACTGGCCGCAGATCAGGAGCATCAGCAGCGCGCGGGGCCGCCAGCCGCTGCCGGTCACGGTGACCGAGCCGCCCGTCCCCGCCTGGGACTTGGACAGCTTCACGGCGGGCGGGCCGTCGGCCGCCGACGCGCTCACGGCCGCCATCGGCGGCAACAGCAGCGCCAGTACCGCCACCAGCGCCGGAATCCGCACCCTGCCGCTCACGTCCCCACTCCCGTCAACTCCGGCTGCCGCCAAGGCCGTTCGGCTTCGCTCGCCTCGCCGCCGTTCGGCCCCCGCCGCCTTCGGCGTCGTACGGCGAAGAGGGCGCCCGCCGCCGCGAGCGCCCCCGCGGCCCCCGCCACCGCGCCCCACGGCACGAACCGCACCGACGCCTGCGCGGTGTCGGCCGCCCCGCCCGCCGCCGTCACCGTCAGCCGCAGGTCGGCCGCGTCGAGCGCGGGCCGGTCGGGCCAGGGCTCGGTGAGCCGGGTGCGGCTGCCCGGGGGCAGGTCGACGGGCAGGGGGCGCGGGGCGCGGTCGAGGAGGCGGCCGAAGACACCGTCGGCGCGCACCGCGAGGCTCGGAGCGATGGCGGTCGTACCCCTGTTGACCAGCTCGTATGTGATGCCGTCGGCATTCACCGCCACATGCTCGACGGTCAGCGCGGACAGCTCCGGGCCGGTGACGCGCAGGCGGAGCGGGACGGTCTGCGCGCGGCCGTCGGTGTCCCGGGCGACGATCCCGCCCGCGCGGTCACCGGGGGCCGTGCCCGTCGGGACGCTCACCGTGAACGGGACCTCGGCACGGGTGCGGGCCGGGATCCGCACCCGGCTCTCGGCGAAGGCGATCGGCACGCCGGTGCCGGTCAGCCGTACGGTGACCGGCTCGGCGCCGCGGTTCGTCACGGACACCGTGTCCTGCTGGACCGTCCCGGGCCCGCCCTCGGTGTAGAAGGACGGGCGCCCGCCCCCGGAGGGCGCGACGAGCCAGGCATCGGCGGCGGTCGCCGTGGGGGCCACCGCCAGCAGGGACACAAGCAGCAGGGGCAGACACAGGACACGGGCGGCTGACGACATCGGCGGCTCCAGCGCTGTCATACGGGGGCGTTCAGCGGCGTGCTGTCTGCCCCCTGCGCGTCAGCCACAGCGCGCCCGCCGCACCCGCGAGCAGGACCGTGCCGCCCAGGGTGCCGAGGGCGATCGCCGAGTCCTCGGGGCCGGTCTGCGGGAGCTCGTCGCCCGAGCCGGAGCCGCTCTGGGGTCCGCCGTCGGCCCCGCCGCCGCCCGCCGCCGTCACGTCAAGGCTCAGCGACGGCTTGGGGCTGTTGGCCGGCGTGCAGGTGGTGGTCGTGCCGAGGGCCTTGATGGTGAGGATGCCCGCAGTGAAGGTGACCTTGCCGGTCTTCTTCGGGGTGTACGTGCCCGTCAAGTCGTTGATCTTGATGGGGGTGTTGGCGGGAATGGCCTCCTGGTTGGCGGGGCCGGTCACGTTCATGGTGCCGCTGTCGGCGCCGCCCAGCTTGATGGTGGCGCTCGGGCTCATCGCACCTTTGCCCAGCTCGACCGGGCTGGACGAGACGCCCTTCTGCCACGACATGGTGATCTTGTACCCGCTGCCGCTCTTGACGCCCTTGATGTCGATGGGCGAGACGGCGCTCTTGTCGCCGATCGGCGTCTTGCAGGCGTAGTTGACGTCGACGACCTCGGCCCTGGCCGCGGGGGCGGCCATCAGCACCGCCGAGCCGGCCAGGGCCGCGACGGTCGCGAGCGCGGCGGTTCGCTTCTGCTTCGACACGGTCCCCTCATTCCTGACGGCATATCAGATCGGCCGTCAAGGTACGCCCGGGGCCCCGAGGAAGGAAGACACGGTGCACACCGGAGTTGTGGCGATCCGGCGTGCACCGAGTGGAGGGGGTGACCCCCGGTACTGCATGCTCCCGGGGGACAACCCCCGGACCCCCAGCAGAAAAACAGGTCGGCCGACGTGACCGGTGCGGTCATCGCGAGGCAACCCGAGTAACTCAAGGTCAGGCCGCACCCAGCACCTCGGGCAACCCCCACCGCCACAGCGCCTCCGGCACGGCCACGGTCCCGTCCGCCCGCTGGTGCTGCTCCAGGATCGCGGGCACGAGCCGGCTGGTGGCGAGGCCCGAGGCGTTGAGGGTGTGGACGTACGCCGCCTTGCCGCCGCCGGCCGGGCGGTACCGGATGGCGCCGCGTCTCGCCTGGTACTCACGGGCGTTCGACACCGAGCTGACCTCGGCATACGCGCCGAGGCTCGGCAGCCAGACCTCCACGTCGTAGGTCTTGGCCTGCGCGGGGCTGGTGTCCCCGGCGGCGAGCTTGGTGACCCGGTGGTGGAGCCCGAGCCCGGCGACCAGCTCCTCGGCGCGGGCGAGCAGTTCGAGGTGCGCGGCGTCCGAATCCCCGGGCTTCGCGAACTGGAACAGCTCCACCTTGTTGAACTGGTGCCCCCGCAGCGTCCCGCGGTCCGCCGTCCGGTGGCTGCCGCTCTCCCTGCGGTAGCAGGGCGTGTAGGCGACGTACCGGCGCGGCAGGTCCCGCTCGTCGAGCGTCTCGCCGCGATGGAGGTTCACCAGGGCGGTCTCGGCGGTGGGCAACAGGAAGCGGTCGTCCACGCGGTAGACCTCGTCGGCGAACTTCGGGAACTGCCCGGCCGTGTACCCGGCCTCGTACGTCAGCAGATGCGGGGGCAGCACGAACTCGTAGCCTGCCCGGCGATGGGCGTCCAGGAAGTGGTTGAGCAGCGCCCACTCCAGGGCGGCGCCCTCGCCGCAGTAGATCCAGTGGCCGTTCCCGGCGAGGGCCGTGCCCCGCTGGTAGTCGATCAGGCCGAGCTCCTGGGCGAGGCGGACGTGGTCGCGGGCCGGGAAGGCGAAGGCGGGCGGGGCGCCCACGCTCCGCAGGACCTCGTTGTGCTCCTTGCCGCCCGCCGCCACGTCGTCGTCCGGGAGGTTGGGCAGGGCGTCGAGGAACTCCTGATGGCGGGCGGCGAGCCCGGCGAGGCCCGCCTCGGCCTCGGCGAGCCGCTCGGCCTGGGCCTTGGCCTCGGCCCGCAGCTCGTCCGCGGGGTCGTCGGTACGGCGTCGTACGTCGATCCCGGCCGAGATCCGCCGCCGCTCGCCGCGCAGCCGCTCCACGGCGGCGCGCGCCTCACGGAACTCGTCGTCGAGGGCGAGGAAGGCCGGGATGTCGGCGTCGGCGCCGCGTTTACGCAGGCCGGCGCGGACCTGGTCGGGGTGCTGTCGAATGAGGGTGACGTCGAGCATGGCGCTCTGCTCCGTCCGGTCGACCGGAGCGGCAGGGTCCGCCCCGGGGTGGTCCCTCGGGGCGTGGGCGAGAGGGTGCTCGCGGTGCCACCACGCCTTCATCGCCGTACGACGACCGTAGGGGCCGTACGACGATCTCGTCGGGCCCGATGACGGGGGCCGGCCGGCGGGGCATTTCCTCCCCGCACTCGGGAGTGGATTCACCAGGGACGCGAGGCCGCCTTCACAGCGATGGGCGGCTCTCTCGGCTCGCGGACCCGGCTACTTGTCTCCGTCAGCGCGTTGCAGGGAGCGTAGAGCAGCCTCTCGGCAGGGCGGAACCGATTTTCCACCGTGTCGGGAGGGGCGCCCTACGCCGGAGCGCCCAGCTCCGCCCACACCGTCTTGCCCGCGACGCCGGGCGTCCGCATGACGCCCCAGTCCAGGCACAGCCGCTGCACGATGAACATGCCGTGGCCGCCGGGACGCCCCGCGCGGTGCGGGGTGCGGGGTGCGGGCTGGCCGGTGCCCTTGTCGGTGACCTCGATGCGGATCACCTTGTTGTCGCAGGCGATCCACATCTCGTCCGGTCCCTCGGCATGCAGGCAGGCGTTGGTGACCAGCTCGGAGACCACGAGCAGCACGTCCTCGGCGGCGGCCCGCTGGTCCGCGGTGGCCGCGGGCATCCAGCCCCAGGCGTACAGCGCCTGCCGGGCGAAGTCGCGGGCGAGCGGGACGACCCCGCTGCGGCCCTCGAAGTCCAGCCGGCGGACCTGACGCCCCGCGGACGCCTCTGCGGACTCCTCGGGCCCCAGGGACGGCACGGCGCCCCCGTCGGACGCTCCCGCCGCCGACGCGTCCCGCTCGGCGGCCCCCGTCCCCGGCACGCCCCCCTCGGACGCCCCGGAAGCGCCGCTGGGCTCACGGCCGCGGTCGCCCGGCGAGAAAGGCCGGGTGGTGCTCATCAGCGCTTCACCTCACCGATTCACCAGTTCAACATTCACACGATTCACAAATCAGTACGCAGAGTCAGTACGTAGGTACATGCCCTTGCCTGATACGTCGGTCACAATCCCCACCCCCGGTGGCCGACATCACAGCCGACAGGTTCAGGGTGTCTCCTGCCCGAGCCTGCCGAGGGAACACCCCTGTATTCGGGCCGAATGATGTGACGTCTGATGCAGCGCCGGACGCCAGGGGTCAGCCCGAGCCGTCGGCCCCGTCCGCCAGGGCGTCTGCCAGCGAGTCGTGGACCGTGAAGACCGCCTCGGCCCCCGTGATCTCGAACACGCGGGCGACTACGGGCAGCATGCCCGCGAGATGCACCCCGCCACCGGCGGCTTCCGCCTTCAGCCGCGCCCCGAGCAGCACGTTCAGCCCTGTGGAGTCACAGAACTCGAGCCGCGAGCAGTCGACGACCAGTCGGCTGAAGCCTTTGTCGAGGCAGTCCTCAAGTGGCTCACGCAACAAATCGGCGGTGTGGTGATCCAACTCACCCGCCGGGGTCACGACGGCACTGGAGCCCTCTTCCCGCACCTCGACCAGAAGTCGGCCAGACTGTGCGCTGCCGACGGTCCCGCGGTCCATGCCGTCTCTCACTCCCGACGTCGTGGCTGCTGACTGACGCTCTCGAACACTACGCCTTCCCTACGTCCCCCAACACCCGAACATCCACACAGAATCGGACATTTCGGACCAGAGCGCACTTGCGGTGGGCTCCGGAAAGCGGGTAGGGCTAGTAGAGACACGTAACCGACTCGGCCGGCTTGGAGGCGCCGCACACCGCAGTGCACCGACAGGCTTCGGCAGCCATATGCCGAGAACGATGGAGGACATCATGTCACCCCGGCTCGACGCATCGCATACCCAGAACGCGACGTCGGCATCCCTACCGGAACATCTGGATCCCATCGAGCGCAGCAGCGACATGGTTCCCGAACAAGGCTTCGAACAGGGCCTCGATCAGGACGACGCACTCGCCGGACTTCCGGACATCCCGCCGTACGACGAGGTGGGGCCGGTGGACGCGCGGGCCCTGTCCAAGACCCTCTTCGAGCGGCTGGAGTCGCTGGAGGAAGGGACCCACGAGTACTCGTACGTCCGCAACACGCTCGTCGAACTCAACCTCGCGCTGGTCAAGTTCGCCGCCTCCCGCTTCCGCTCGCGCAGCGAGCCGATGGAGGACATCATCCAGGTCGGCACCATCGGCCTGATCAAGGCGATCGACCGCTTCGAGCTCAGCCGCGGCGTGGAGTTCCCCACCTTCGCGATGCCCACCATCATCGGCGAGATCAAGCGCTTCTTCCGCGACACGTCGTGGTCGGTGCGAGTGCCGCGCCGGCTTCAGGAGCTCCGGCTCGACCTGGCCAAGGCCGGTGACGAGCTGGCCCAGAAGCTGGACCGCGCCCCGACGGTGGCGGAACTGGCCGAGCGGCTGGAGCTGACCAGGGACGAGGTCGTCGAGGGCATGGCGGCGTCGAACGCCTACACCGCCTCCTCGCTGGACGCCCAGCCGGAGGAGGACGACGCCGAGGGCGCGCTGGCCGACCGGATCGGCTACGAGGACCACGGCATCGAGGGCATCGAGTACGTCGAGTCCCTGAAGCCGCTCATCGCCGAACTCCCGCCCCGGGACCGGAAGATCCTCTCCCTGAGGTTCGTCGCGGGCCTGACGCAGTCGGAGATCGGCGAGGAACTGGGCATCTCCCAGATGCATGTGTCGCGCCTGTTGTCGCGGACGCTGATCCGGCTCAGAAAGGGCCTGACGGTCGAGGAATGACCGGCCGGGGGCCTCTCCTCCCCCGTGCTGACGTGCACTGTGCCCGGTGCCCCGCCGAATTCGTCGGCGGGGCACCGGGCACAGTGCGTACGGATCTTTCACCGACAGCTCACGGGTTACCCACAGAAACCCTTTCCCCACGGCTTCCCTTCCTCCACTATGAGCCGTCATACCCGCCGGTAGGTCAGGACTCCGAGCGGGTCGCAAGGCTGCGAGGAGGCGGCGCAATGGCTCGGGCCGACGACGACAGGGATCGTGGCCGTGAGGAGGGTGGTCACGGGGTCCACGCGGGCGCGTCCGACGCACGGCTCACCGAACTGCTGCGCGCCGACACGGCCACCGCGTACACGGCGCTCCAGGAGCTGCGCGCCCGCCATCACGCGCATGTCCTCGCCTACGCCCGGCTGTGCACCCCGAACGACTCCACGGCACGGCAGTTGGCGGCCCAGGCGTTTGCCCTGGCGGCCCGTCAGACGGCGCGCGGCATCGACCCCGGCGTGCCCTGGCGGCACCAACTCCTGCTGCTGACCGCCCGGCTGGCCGGAACCTGGGCGATGGACGAGCGGGCTGCGGGCCTGGACCCGGGACTGCTGCTCGTGCTGAACACGGCCGGCCCCGCGGGCCCGGTGCCGCCCATGCTCACGGCGTTCCAGTCCCTGCCGCCGCGCACCCAGGGCCTGATCTGGTACGGCGTCGTGGAGGGGGAGCCGGTGGAACGGACCGCTTCCCTGCTCGGCCTCACCCGCGAGGACGTCACGTACGGCACGGACCCGGCGCTCCAGCAGCTGTCCCGGGCCTGCCTGCGGGCCCGCCTCGCCGCCTCCGACGACCCGGACTGCCCCGACTTCGGCCGCCTCATCGAGGAGTCCGTACGGCCGGACAGCCCCCGCGGCAGCGCCGACCTGCACGCCCACATGGCGCGTTGCGCGCACTGCACGACGGCGTACGAGGAGCTGTCGGCGCTGCGGGACACACCGCGCACGGCGCTGGCGGAGGGGCTGCTGCCGTGGGGCGGGACGGGGTATGCGGCGCGGGGCGCGGCTGAACGGGAGGCCACGGGCCGTACGGCGCAAGGGCGTTGGCCGCAGCAGCATCGGCCGGCGGATCGCCGCCGGGTCGTGCTGGTGTCGGCGGCGCTCGGGGTGGCGCTGCTGCCGCTGGTGGCGTTCCTGGTGGCGCAGGGCGGATCGCCTGCGCAGGATCCGGTGGGAGCGGCGAGCTCGCCGGTGAGCGTGCCACCGGTGGCGGTGACCGTGACGGCCACCGTCTCGGCGACGCCGTCGGCCTCCCCCTCGCCGTCACCGTCGCCGTCGCGCAGTTCCAAGTCCCCGTCCCCCACGAAGAGTGCGACGCCGACGAAGACGGCACGTCCGAAGCCGACGCCCTCCCCCACCCGGCCGCCGGGCGGCACGTTCGCCCAGGTGGTGAACGTCGGCTCGGGGCTCTGCCTGGATGTGGGGGGCGCCTTCTTCAACGGGTCCGATGTGGTCACGGCTCCCTGCGGTTCGTCCGCGACGCAACGCTGGCGCGTCGACACGTCCCGCGACGTCCTCCAGTCGGCCGCCGATCCCGACTTCTGCCTGGACAGCCGGGGTTCGACGGACCGCGGCGTCGGAATCTGGACGTGCGACTCCGTTCATGGGTCCAACGGGCAGAACCTGATGTTCCTGGTGGACGACTACGGGATGATCCGGCCCGCCATCGCCATCGACACGGTCGTGACACCGGCCGGCGGCGCCGGGGACGGGCTGTCGCTGGAGTCGGTGAGCGGGAGTGCGGGGCAGCGCTGGCGGGCCGGGGCCGCCTGATCAGACCTCGCGCACGCCGCTCCGCCACACCTCGCTGACCAGCGGGACGCCCGGCCGGTAGGCCAGGTGGACATGGCTCGGTGCGTCGAGCAGGAGCAGGTCCGCGCGGGCGCCCGGGGTGAGGCGGCCGATGTCGGCGCGGCGCAGGGCCGCCGCGCCGCCCGCCGTGGCGGACCAGACCGCCTCGTCCGGGGTCATCCCCATGTCCCGTACCGCGAGCGCGACGCAGAACGGGACGGAGGAGGTGAACGACGAGCCCGGGTTGCAGTCGGTGGACAGGGCGACCGTGACGCCCGCGTCCAGCAGGCGGCGGGCGTTCGGCCACTCGGCGCGGGTGGAGAACTCGGCGCCGGGGAGCAGGGTGGCGACCGTGTTGCCGCTGGCCAGGGCGTCGACGTCCGCGTCCGTGAGGTGGGTGCAGTGGTCGGCGCTGGCGGCGTCGAGTTCGACCGCGAGCTGGACGCCGGGGCCGTAGGAGAGCTGGTTGGCGTGGATGCGCGGGTGCAGCCCCTTCGCCTTGCCCGCCGTGAGGATCGCGCGGGCCTGGTCGCCGTCGAAGGCGCCCTTCTCGCAGAAGACGTCGATCCAACGGGCGTACGGGGCACAGGCGTCGAGCATCTCGCCGGTGACGAGGGCGACATAGGCCGCCGGGTCCTCGGCATAGTCCGGCGAGACGATGTGGGCGCCGAGGTAGGTGACCTCGTCGGTGTGGGCGGCGGCGATGCGCAGGGCGCGGGCCTCGTCCTCGACCGTCAAGCCGTAGCCGGACTTGGTCTCGAAGGTGGTGGTGCCCTGGCGCAGGGCCTCGCGGAGATAACGGGTGAGGTTGGCTTCGAGGTCCTCGTCGCTCGCCGCCCGGGTGGCCGCGACCGTCGTGCGGATGCCGCCCGCGCTGTACGCCCGCCCCGACATCCGGGCGTTGAACTCCTGCGTCCGGTCGCCCGCGAAGACGATGTGCGAGTGGGAGTCCACGAAGCCCGGGATCACCGCCCTGCCACCGGCGTCGACCCGATTGTCAGTGGCGGGTGCTTTGCTTTGATCACCGGTCCACGCGATGCGGTCGCCCTCGATGACGACGGCCGCGTCCTGGACCAGTCCGAGGGGGGATCCGTCACCGGAGGAGGGGTCGTTGGTGACCAGGGCGGCGATGTTGGTGATGAGCGTGCTGGCGGTGCTCGCGGAGTGGGCGGGGCTGACGGTCGTCGCGTTGCTCATGGCGTCCTTGGTTGCCTGGTCGGCGGTGGGGTCGGGTTCGGGGGCGGAGGCGGGCCGCGCGGGTGGGCGGCCCCTTGTCATCCGCGCAGGGCTGCGACGGCGTCCGCGAGGGCCTTCGGCACATCCGGTACGAGGGTGTGGACCCCGTCCCGTACGACGTGCCGACCTCCCACGACCGTATGCGACACGTCTGCTGCCGACGCGGCGAATACGGCCGTCTCGGCCCCGAGCCGCGCGAGCGGCCCTGCCGTCCTGACCGAGTCGAGCGCGATCGTGGTGAAGTCGGCGAGCGCACCGGCCTCCAGGGTGCCCGCGTCCTCCCAGCCGAGGGCCGCGTGGCCGTCGGCCGAGGCCGCCCGCAGCAGGGCCGCGGCCGTCCAGTGACCCCGGGTGCGGGTGCGCAGGCGCTCGTTGAGCTCCATCGCGCGCGCCTCTTCGAGCAGGTCGATCACGGCGTGGCTGTCGGAGCCGAGGGAGAGCGGTGAGCCCTCGTTCTGCAGGGCGACGGCCGGCCCGATGCCGTCCGCGAGGTCCCGCTCGGTGGTCGGGCACATACAGGTGCCGGTGCCGCTGCCGCCGATGAGGGAGATGTCCTCGGCGGTGAGGTGGGTGTTGTGGACGCCGGTGGTGCGCGGTCCGAGGATGCCGTGCAGGGCGAGGAGCTGGGTCGGGGTGCAGCCGTGGACCTCCAGGCACGCCTCGTTCTCGGCGGTCTGCTCGGACAGGTGCACATGGAGCGGGGCGCGCCGCTCCTCGGCCCACCGCGCCACGGTCTCCAACTGGTCGGCGGGCACGGCCCGTACGGAGTGGACCGCCGCGCCGATCCGTGCGTGATCCCGTTCCTTGAGAAGTGAAGAGCGTTCGGCCCAGGCCTCGGCGTCGCCGTCGGAGAAGCGGAGCTGGTGGCTGGTGGGCGCCTGCCCGAAGCCGGAGGAGAGGTAGGCGGTGTCGAGGAGGGTGATGCGGATACCGGCTTCGGCGGCGGCCGCGATGAGGGCCTCGCCCATCGCGTTGGGGTCGGCGTAGGGGATGCCACCCGGCGCGTGGTGGAGGTAGTGGAACTCGCCCACCGAGGTGATGCCCGCCAGCGCCATCTCTGCGTACACGGCGCGGGCGAGGGCGTGGTAGGTCTCGGGGGTGAGCCGGCCGGCCGTGGCGTACATGACCTCGCGCCAGGTCCAGAAGGTGCCGGAGCCGACCTGGACGGTGCCGCGCAGGGCGCGGTGGAAGGCATGGCTGTGCGCGTTCGCCAGACCGGGGAGGGTGAGACCGCGCAGGATCTCGGCGCCGGGGGGCGGGGTGGGGACGTCGGTGCGTACGGCGGCGATGCGGCCTTCGCGTACGTCCAGGGCGACGCCCGGCTCGACGTAGGTGTCGAGCCAGGCGTGCTCCAGCCAGTAGGTCTTCGATGTCACCTGCGGGCCAGCCCTTCCAGTACGTCGGCGAGTGCGAGGACCCCGGCCACGCAGTCGTCCTCGGCGGCGAACTCGGCCGGGGAGTGCGAGACACCCGTGGGGTTGCGTACGAACAGCATGGCGGTCGGGATGCGCCCGGAGAGGATTCCGGCGTCGTGTCCGGCCCCGGTCCCCAGGACGGGCACGGTGAGGTCGGTGGCCTTGCCCAGGATGCGGCCCAGTTCGTCGCGCAGGGCGTGGTCGAACTCGACGACGGGCGTGAAGGACTCGCGCACGATGTCGAGGTCGATGCCGTGCGCGTCCGCGTACTGGCGGGCCGCCTTCTCGATGCCGCCGACGACGGTGTCGAGACTCGTCTGGTCCTCGGCCCGGGAGTCGAGCCAGCCGCGCACCAGGGAGGGGATGGCGTTGACGCCGTTGGGCTCGACGGCGATCTTGCCGAAGGTGGCGACGGCGCCGGCGAGTTCGGCCTCGCGTCGGGCGGCGAGCACGGTCTCGGCGTAGGTCAGCATGGGGTCGCGCCGGTCCACGAGACGGGTGGTGCCCGCGTGGTTGGCCTCGCCCCGGAAGTCGAACCGCCACCGGCCGTGCGGCCAGATGGCGCTGGCGATGCCGACCCGGTCACCGGACAGGTCCAGCGCCCGGCCCTGCTCGACGTGCAGCTCGACGAAGGCACCGATGCGGTCGAGCCGCTCGGGGTCGGCGCCGATGGTGTCGGGGTCGTATCCGGCGGCCTCCATGGCCCGGGGCAGGCTGACGCCGTCGCCGTCGGTCAGCTTGTGGGCGCCCTCGACGGTGAGCTGTCCTGCGGTGAGCCGCGACCCGACGCAGGCGAGCCCGAACCGGGCGCCCTCCTCGTCGCCGAAGTTGACGATGGCGAGGGGCCTCGCGAGGTCCGCGCCCCGGCCGCGCAGTTCGTCGAGCGCGGCGAAGGAGGAGACGACACCCAGGGGCCCGTCGAAGGCGCCCCCGTCCGGCACGGAGTCGAGATGCGACCCGGTGACGACGGCGTCCCCGGCGGCGGGGTCCCCGAGCCAGGCCCACTGGTTGCCGTTGCGGTCGACCTCGTAGCCGAGCCCGCGGCTCTCGGCCTGGTCCTTGAACCAGGCCCGGCAGTCGAGGTCGGCGCCGGTCCAGGCGAAGCGCCGGTAGCCGTGGGAGTCGGGGTGCCGGCCGATGGGGAGGAGCTCGCGCCACATCTCGTGGAACGAGCTGCCGGTCGGGCCGGCGGTCCGCACGGACTGTGGACCGCCGGGCTCACCTTGGTGCTGGGTCACGCGTCGTCACCCTCGCGCATCGGAACCCGCACGCCGCGCTCGTCCGCAACCGACTCCGCGATGTCGTAGCCCGCGTCCACGTGCCGGATGACACCCATCCCGGGGTCGTTCGTCAGCACCCGCCGGATCTTCTCCCCGGCCAGCTTCGTGCCGTCGGCCACCGTCACCTGCCCGGCGTGGATGGACCGCCCCATCCCGACGCCGCCACCGTGGTGGAGGGACACCCACGACGCACCGGACGCCACGTTCACCATGGCGTTCAGCAGCGGCCAGTCGGCGATCGCGTCCGACCCGTCGAGCATCGCCTCGGTCTCGCGGTAGGGAGACGCCACCGAACCGCAGTCGAGGTGGTCGCGCCCGATCGCCAGCGGCGCGGCCAGCTCTCCGCTCGCCACCATGTCGTTGAAGCGCTCGCCCGCCTTGTCCCGCTCGCCGTAGCCGAGCCAGCAGATGCGCGCGGGCAGGCCCTGGAAGTGGACCCGCTCGCCGGCCAGCTTGATCCAGCGGGCGAGGGACTCGTTCTCCGGGAAGAGGTCGAGGATCGCCTTGTCGGTCTTGGCGATGTCGGCCGGGTCGCCGGAGAGGGCGGCCCAGCGGAAGGGGCCCTTGCCCTCGCAGAAGAGGGGGCGGATGTAGGCGGGGACGAACCCGGGGAAGGCGAACGCCCGGTCGTATCCGGCGAGTTGGGCCTCGCCGCGGATAGAGTTGCCGTAGTCGAAGACCTCGGCGCCGGCGTCCATGAAGCCGACCATGGCCTCGACGTGCGTGGCCATCGCCTCGCGGGCCCTGGTGGTGAAGCCCGCCGGGTCCTTGGCGGCGGCATCGGCCATGTCCTCGAAGGCGACGCCCAGCGGCAGATACGCCAGCGGGTCGTGGGCGGACGTCTGGTCCGTCACGATGTCGATGGGCGCGCCCATCGCGAGGAGCTGCGGGACCAGCTCGGCGGCGTTGCCGAGGACGCCGATGGACAGCGGGCGGCGGGCGTCGCGGGCCTCGGTGGCCAGCTGGAGCGCGTGGTCGAGCGAGTCGGCCTTCACGTCCAGGTAGCGGTGCTCGATGCGGCGCTCGATGGCGCGCGGGTCGCAGTCGATGCAGATCGCGACGCCGTCGTTCATGGTCACGGCGAGCGGCTGGGCGCCGCCCATGCCGCCGAGGCCGGCGGTGAGGGTGATCGTCCCGGCGAGGGTGCCGTTGAACTTCTTCGCGGCGACGGCGGCGAAGGTCTCGTAGGTGCCCTGGAGGATGCCCTGGGTGCCGATGTAGATCCAGGAGCCGGCCGTCATCTGGCCGTACATGGTGAGGCCGAGGGCCTCCAGGCGGCGGAACTCCTCCCAGTTGGCCCAGTCGCCGACCAGGTTGGAGTTGGCGATGAGGACGCGCGGGGCCCACTCGTGGGTCTGCATGACGCCGACGGGGCGGCCGGACTGGACGAGCATCGTCTCGTCCTGCTTCAGGGTCCGCAGCGTACGGACCATGGCGTCGAAGGAGCGCCAGTCGCGGGCGGCCTTGCCGGTGCCGCCGTAGACGACGAGCTTGTCGGGGTGCTCGGCGACCTCGGGGTCGAGGTTGTTCTGGAGCATCCGCAGGGCGGCTTCCTGCTGCCATCCCAGGGCACTCAGTTCCGTACCGCGCGGCGCTCGGACGGGGCGGGGTCCTGACATGGTCTGCCTCCCAGCGGACTGTGACTGCGAACTGTTGAGGTTGATATTCACATCCTGGCCGCCTGAATAGAGCTAGTCAATACATTGGTGCGCCAGCACCGCCGCGCCCCGGGTGTTTGGCTGGATGCATGGGCTCGTACAACGACATGACGGGGGATGTTGTGGGCAACGGAATCGAGATCCCGGCGTACGACGCGGACCGGGCGGCCCGGCGCGACGAGGCGGTGCGGGCGGCCGTGGAGCAGGGGCTCCTCGGGCCCGGCACCCCCATCGTCGGCCTGCTCGACGTCACCGGCATCCGGGAGTCGGCGGCGGCGCTGCGGGCGGCGTTCGACGCGGTGGCGGCGCCGGGCACACCCGTGCTGCACGCCTTCGCGGTGAAGGCGACCCCGCTGGTGCCGGTGCTGCGGCTGCTGCGCGAGGAGGGCATCGGCGCGGAGGTGGCCAGCCCGGGTGAGCTGGCTCTGGCGCGGGCGGCGGGGGTGGGCCCGGAGGCGACGGTCCTGGACTCGCCCGCCAAGACTCCGGCCGAGCTGCGCGAGGCGCTGGCGCTGGGCATCGCCGTCAACGCCGACAACCCGCAGGAGCTGGACCGCATCGACGCTCTGATGAGGTCGGCGGCCAGCCGCTCGCCGCTCGGGATCCGGGTGAATCCGCAGGTCGGCGCGGGTTCGATCGGGGCGACGTCCACGGCCACGGCGACCTCGAAGTTCGGGGTGGCGCTGCGCGACGAGGGGGCGTGGGAGTGGGTCGTACGGGCGTACCAGGACCGCCCGTGGCTGACCCGACTGCACGCGCACACCGGCTCGCAGGGCATCCCGCTGTCACTGCTGGCCCAGGGGGTCGCGGAGGCGTACGCGCTCGCCGAGGAGATCAACCGGCGGATCGGGCGGCGCCAGATCGACACGCTCGACATCGGCGGCGGACTGCCGGTGAACTTCGCCTCGGACGCGACCACGCCGACCTACGCGCAGTACGCGCGGCTGCTGAGCGAGGCGGTGCCCGGACTGTTCGACGGGCGGTACGGGCTGGTGACCGAGTTCGGCCGGTCCCTGCTGGCCAAGCACGGGACGATCGTGGCGCGGGTCGAGTACGCCAAGAGCGCGGGCGGGCGGGCGGTGGCGGTCACGCACGCGGGCGTGCAGGTGGCCACGCGAACGGTGTACGCGCCGGGGAGCTGGCCGCTGCGGATCGCCGTGTACGACGGCAAGGGACACCCGAAGGAAGGGCTGGCGGTGGTTCAGGACGTGGCCGGGCCGGCGTGCTTCTCGGGGGATCTGCTGGCCGAGGGGGCCGCGCTGCCGTTGCTGGAGCAAGGGGACTTCGCGGCCGCGCTGGACACGGGGGCGTACTACTTCGCGCACCACTACGCGTACAACTCCCTTGCCCGGCCGGGCGTTTACGGCTTCGTACCGAAGGACGCCGGGGACGGCGCCGGGGGCATCACCTTCGCGACCGTGCGTGAGCCGCAGTCGCTCGACGAGATCGTGGCCGAATCGGGAGGGGCGCACGCCTCCTCGCTCACCACCCTGCGGGCGCCGAGGAGCCGTTGACGCACCCGCCGCGCAGCGGTAGGCCATAGGTGATCAACTGGACGTAAAACAGGGCCAGTTGACCCACCTTAGTCACTGCGGGCATGTTCCACTGGAAAATGCCCGAACGCTCACTCGCCGCACACACGTTGCGTAGTTTGGCCGTCACTCAGCCGAACCCCGAGGCGGGAGGGGAGCGACGGTGCCCGGAATCGACGAGTGCTTGTTGGAGACGATGCGGCTGCCCGGTGCGCGAGGCGCCGCGCTGGTCGACTGGACCAGCGGGCTGGCCCTGGGCACCGTGGGCGATCCCCCCGGCGG
Organism: Streptomyces sp. NBC_01092; assembly: GCF_045039535.1. Lineage (NCBI taxonomy): Bacteria > Bacillati > Actinomycetota > Actinomycetes > Kitasatosporales > Streptomycetaceae > Streptomyces > Streptomyces sp. NBC_01092. Next base: position 4,470,615 of record NZ_CP108659.1, read on the forward strand.
CGATCACGAGACGGCGGCGGCCGAGGCGGCCGAGCTGGCGCGGCTGGCCGCCGAGCAGGGGGCGTTCGGACCCGAGGACGGCACGGGCACGGTGGATCCGCCGGTCGAGGACCTGATCCTCAGCAACCGGGACAGCTACCACGTGCTGCGGTTCGTGCCGACGTCGTTCGACAGCAGCGTGTTCCTGTACCTGTGGCTGGCCCGCGCGGACGGCAATCTCGCGCTGGCCCGCATCCGGCTCGGTGAGATGGCCGAACGGCTGGTGCTGGGATGACCGTGGTCGAAGCCACCCCGCCGCCGCGTCTGCCGGTCCGGGACCGGCAGACGGCTCTGAAGCAGGCCGGGGGCGGTGTCTCACCGATGCTGACCCGGCTCGCCGAGGAGCGGGCCACCGGCGTCCTGGACCGCGAGCACGGCACGCTCCACCTGGCCGAGGGCCGGGTCGTGCACGCCGAGAGCCCGCTCGCGCCCAGCCTCGGCATGCTCCTGACGGCACACGGCGCCCTCGACGCCGAGTCCTGGCAGGAGATCGAGGACAGCGCCGACGAGGGGCGGCTCCTGCGGTACGGCATCACGCCGGGCTCGCTGGAGCTGGCCCAGGTGAGCGCCCTGTACGACGCCGCGTACTTCGCGCTCGCCCCCAGCAGCACGCCCGGTCGCTTCCGCTACGGCGTCGCGCACTGGCTCGCCTCGGTGCATCCGGTGCCGGTCGCCGAGCTGGAGCGCGAGACGCTGCGCCGGCGCGCGCTGCTGCGCCGTATCTGGCCCGACCCGGCGACCGACGGCGCTCCCCTGATCCGGGCCGACCCGGTCGCGGCACCGATGGTGCCGTCCCGGCAGGCGGCCGTACTGGAGCGGGTGGACGGCGTTCGCCGGGCCGCGGACATCGCGCGGGTGCTGGGCCGGCCCGCGTTCCACACGCTGGTGCACATAAGGCGGCTGGCCGCGGCGGGGCTCGTGTCTCCGCAGCCACCGCCCGCTCCGGATCCCGTGCCCGACGACGCCGCCGCCGACCCTTACGTCGCGCTGCTGAAGAGGGTCAGGGATGCGCTGGAGGCCCTTTGACCGCAAACCCTTCGAGGACCGCGAGCCGGACGGGGTGCCTCGCCCACCGCAGCGGTCCCGCGCCGAGAGGAGAAACCTGATGGCGGCCGAGGCCCCGATCCTCGACGAGTTCCGCCGGCTCAGAGCCCGTGTGCCTCAGCTGACCGGGGCGCTCGCGGCCGGCGTGGACGGCCTCGTCCTCGCCCATGACACACCCGGCGTCGAACCGGACGGCCTCGCCGCGCTGACCGCCGCCGCACTCGGCGTCGCGGTGCGGGTGGCGGACGCGACCGGCCGGGGCGACTTCCGGGAACTGCTCATCCGCGGCACCGACGGCTATGTCGCGACGTACGCGGCGGGCCGCACCGCCGTGCTGACGCTGCTCGCCACGGACGGCGTCAATGTCGGCCGGCTGCATCTGGAGGGCCGGCGGGCCGGTGCCCGCATCGGGGAGCTCGTCGACGCGGAGGCGACGCCCGTGCGCAGAAGCCCTGCCAAGAGCTCCGCCAAGGACGCCGCCAAACCCATGCCCACCCGCACGAAAACCGCGCGTTCGGCACGCACCACCGCCAACGCGCGCACCACTACCGAAAGTTGAGAGGAAGACACGTCATGGCCAACACCGAGACCACGCTGAAGGAATGCCTCGCATCGATCGAGGGCGCGACCGGGGTCGCGCTCGTCGACTACACCAGCGGGATGGCGCTCGGCACGCTGGGCGGCAGCAAGAGCTTCGACCTCAATGTCGCCGCCGCCGGCAACACCGACGTCGTCCGCGCCAAGATGCGCACGATGGAGCACCTCGGCCTCAAGGGCGGCATCGAGGACATCCTGATCACCCTCAGCGACGCCTACCACCTCATCCGGCTGATCACCGGGCGCGGCGGCAACGGCCTCTTCCTCTACCTGGTCCTCGACGCCAAGCGCGCCAACCTGGCGATGGCCCGGCACCAGTTGAAGAAGATCGAGGAGGACCTGGAGGTCTGACGCAGGCCGCTACACCAGCGCCGCGGCGCGGCGGCGGGCCCCGCCAGGGGCCGCGTCGCCCGCGGCGATGCCCGTACTGCGGTAGCCCTTCACACCCTTGCCCACGGGGCGGCCGCCCCGGCCGTCGAGCCAGTCGACCCGCACCCACAGCAGGGCACCGTCGGCCCGCTCCCGCCGCCCGAGCCACGCCGCCTTGAGCCGGAGCCCCGCTCCGCACCCCGCCAGCAGCATCCCGCCGGCCGCCGGCGCCGCGAACGCGCTGCCCAGCGCGGCGAGGAAGGCCAGGACCAGCCACCAGCGGTGCCCCCGGCGCCAGTTGCGGACGGCCACCGCGCGGTCCTGGAGCACGTCGTGCTTGCCGGCGCGGGTGGCCGAGCGGATCAGCTCGGCGTACCGCTTGCGGCGCACGGACGCCACCACGACCGTCGTCACCATGAACAGCACGGCGCCCGCCATGACGCCGATCCTTCGGCCGGTGATGCCCGGCACCAGTACGCCGATGCCCGCCGCGAACACCCCGAGCCACCAAAGCGGCGCCGCCCCGGCCCGTACGACGACGGCCACCCGGGCCAGGCCCTGCCCTCCACCGCGTGTCACGTCCAGCCTCCCGTCCCACATCTGTCCAGCTGCTGTGCGCGCACGCTAGCCAGCCAACGTGAGACGAGCCTTAAGAACGCGGTCGAGAGGTCACTCGACGAACAGCCCCCGCGCCGCCGCCCCCGCGTCGAACTCCTCCAGTCGCGCCTGCGCGTCCGGCAGGTCGTCGCACATCGCCTCCAGCAGGACCCGGCCCAGCAGCATCGGCGCGCAGGCCGTGTCGAAGGCGAGGCCCGTGCCGACGGCGGCGGGCAGCAGCAGGTCGGACACCTTGGCGACCGGCGCGAACGCGGAGTCGGCCACCGTCACGACCGTCAGCCCGGCCTCCTTGGCGTACGCCAGGGTGTCCACGACCTCGCGCGGATGCCGGGGCAGGGCGAAGCAGAGCAGGGCGCTCGCGCCGGCGCGTACGGCGGCGTCGATACGGTCCTGGATCATCGTGCCGCCCTCGTGCAGCAGTCGTACGTCCGGGTGCACCTTGGCGGCGAAGTACGAGAAGCCGTACGCCTGGGAGGCGGCGGCGCGCAGGCCGAGCACCGGCAGGGGGCGCGAGGCGGCGAGCAGCCGCCCCGCCTTCTGCACCGGGCGCGGGTCGGCGAGCACCTCGGCCAGGTGCCGGAGGTTCTCGATCTCGGCCTCGACGGCCTGCTGGTACTCGTTGTAGGAGCCCGCGTCGGCCGCCTGCTCCACGGGCGCGACCTCGCGCAGGTGCCTGCGCAGCGCCGGGTAGCCGTCGAAGCCGAGGGCGACGGCGAAGCGGGTCACGGACGGCTGGCTGACGCCCGCCAGCTCGGCCAGCTCCACGCTGGACAGGAACGGCACGTCGGCGGCCCGCCGCACCATGCTGTGCGCGATGCGCCGCTGGGTCGGGGTGAGCCGGTGCCCCTCGAAGAGCGCCTGGAGCCGCGCGGCGGGGCTGTCCACCCCGTGGGACGCCCCCTGGGGCGCCTCATGGGACGCCCCGTCCGACGTCCCGCTCGACGTCCCGTCGGACGTCACGCTCGTGTCCCTGTCCGCGCTCATGCGGCGCTCCCCCTCCAGATCTCCGTGAACCGGTCCAGCAGTGCGGCCGCCGCCGTCACGTCGTCGGTGAGCGGCCGGTCGGCCAGGTCGTCGTCGAGCACCGACTCGGCCAGCGCCATCGCCCGGCCGACCGGAAGCTCAGGGTCGGGCTTGAGGCCGCGCAGCCGCAACGCCCGTACGGCGGCCACGAGTTCACAGCCGACGACGAGACGGTACGCCCGGCACGCACGCAGTGTCTGCCGCGCGGCGAGCGAGGCGAAGCTGGCCTGCTCCTCCACGCCCCGGGAGAGTACAGCGTGGCCGAGCGAGGCGGGAGCGGAGAAGGCACGCAGGTCACCGAGGGCGGCCGCGGCGGCGTACTCCAGGATCATCACGCCGGACGAGGCGGGCTCGTTGTCGGCGAGGAAGGGCTTCAGGCGGGTGTAGCCGGGCTCGTTCAGGGTCGACAGCCGGGACGTCGACAGCCGGGCCACCTGGGTCAGGGCCAGCCTGAAGTGGTCCAGGGCGAGGGCGAGTTGGGCCTGGTAGAAGCCGCCGTGATGGTAGGCGGCCATGTCCTCGGGGGAGATGAACGGGTTCTCGGCGGCCGCGTTGATCTCGACCGCGAGCACCTCCTCCAGGCCGTCGGCGGCGTCGTGCGCGGGCCCGTGGATCTGGGGCAGACAGCGGAAGCCGTAGGGGTCCTGGATGCGGCCGAGCGGCGGGGTCGGCCGGTCCTCGGCGCCGATCAGCTCCCGCATCCGGCGGGCGACCTCGGTGCTGCCCCGGTGCGGCCGGGCGGTGTGCACGGGGGCGGCGTACGCCTCGTGGGACCCGTCGACGGCGAGCAGGGACAGGGCGGCGACGACCTGGGTGGCGGCGACGAGCCCGCGCAGCTCGTGCAGGGCGAGGGCGGCCTGGCCGAGGGTGAGGGCGTTGCTGCTGATGAACGCGAGGGCGTCGTTGTTGTCGAGCGGCTGCGGCTGCGGGGCCCCGGAGCCGCGCCAGGGATGCTCGCCGGCCAGCGCGAGGCCGGTCTGGGCCAGCGCCGCGAGGTCGCCGGTGCCGACCGAGCCGAACTCGTTCACGACCGGGTGGGCGCCGCTCTCCAGCGCCTCGCACATCGCCGTGATGACGGTGGGGCGCAGACCGGCGCCGCCGGCCAGCAGCTGGTTGGCGCGTACGGCGAGCATGGCCCGCACCTGCCGGGCCGGCAGCTCCTCGCCGATGGCGCCGGCGTGGCTGCGCAGCAGGCGCAGGCCGTGTTCGGCGGCGGCGTCGGTGGGCACGTCCTCGTTCCGGTTGGCGCCCACACCGGTGGAGCGGCCGTAGACACGGCCGGTCGCGGCGATGAGGCGGGCGGCGTCCCAGGACTCCTCGGCCCGCTTCATCGCGTCGGTCGCGGGGACCGGCCGCGCGGTTCCGTCGGCGAGGCGCGCGACGTCCTCGACGCCGAGCCCGATCCCGTCGAGGACGACCAGGCCGGTGTGCCCAGCGGAAGACACCACTCCCAGCGTGTCCACGATCCGAGACGACATAAGGCCCAAACTCCCCTCAATCCGGACATCTGATCTTGCTCTTCGGTCATCCGTTACTTCGGATTTACACCAACCCGTTGACAACCTATTCAGCTACCGAGAACTCTGCATGACGTTATACAGCCGGGCAAGGGACATCTCATGATCCAGTTCGACGCGGTCCACAAGCGCTTCCCCAACGGCACGACAGCTGTCCACGATCTCTCCCTGGAGATGCCGGAGGGCGGCGTGACCGTCCTGGTCGGATCCTCCGGTTGTGGCAAGACGACCACATTGCGGATGATCAACCGGATGGTGGAACCGACCTCGGGCACCATCCGGGTCGGTGGCAAGGACGTCACCCGGCAGGACGCCGCCGAGCTGCGCCGCTCCATCGGGTACGTCATCCAGCAGGCGGGCCTGTTCCCGCACCGCACGGTGCTCGACAACGTCGCCACGGTGCCGCTGCTGCTGGGCCACGGCCGCAAGAAGGCCCGGGCCCGCGCGGCCGAGCTGCTGGAGACGGTGGGCCTCGCGCCCGACGCCGGCAAGCGCTACCCGCACCAGCTCTCCGGCGGCCAGCAGCAGCGCGTCGGCGTCGCCCGCGCGCTCGCCGCCGACCCGCCCGTGCTGCTGATGGACGAGCCGTTCGGCGCGGTCGACCCCGTCGTGCGCACCCAGCTCCAGGACGAACTGCTCAGACTCCAGAAGGAGCTGAACAAAACCATCGTCTTCGTCACGCACGACGTCGACGAGGCCGTACGGCTCGGCGACCAGATCGCGATCTTCCGCACCGGCGGCCATCTCGTGCAGTGCGCCTCCCCCGCCGAGCTGCTCGCCCGCCCCGCCGACGACTTCGTGGCCGACTTCCTCGGCGCCGAGCGCGGCCTGAAGCTCCTGAGCCTGAGGACCCTCGCGGACGTGCCGCAGGGCCCGGCACCGGAGGGCGGCGCCTGGAGCCTGGTGCTCGACGAGGCGAACAAGCCGCTGCACTGGGCGTCGAAGGACACCGAGATCCCCGTACGGCCGCTCCGGGACGGCGACTCCCTGCTCGCGGCCCTCGACGAGTCCATCGCCTCCCCCACCGGCCTGATAGCCCGCGTCGACGCCGACGGCATCCTCACCGGTGTCTCGTCCCGCGACGACATCCACGAGCACGCGGGCCAGGCGCACACGGAAGCCAGGGTGAGGGCATGACCATCGACTGGTCGTGGATAGGCGACCACACGGACGACCTCACCACCCTGACGATCTCCCACCTCCAGGCCGCGCTCACCGCCGTCTTCCTCGGCGTCCTGATCTCCCTCCCGCTCGCCGTGATCGCCCACCGGATCCGCCCCCTGCGCGGCTTCCTGCTGGGCCTGTCGAACGTCCTGTTCACGATCCCGTCGATCGCGATCTTCGTGCTCCTGCTCCCGGTCTCGGGCCTCACCCGCACCACGACCGTGATCGGCCTGACGGTCTACACCCTGGTCGTCCTGCTGCGGAACACGGTCGAGGGCCTGGACTCGGTGCCCGTGAAGGCGAAGGAGGCCGCGAAGGCGATGGGCACGCGCCCCCTGCGCACGCTCCTGACGGTCGAGTTCCCGCTGGCGCTCCCCGTGATCATGGCCGGCGTGCGGATCGCGACCGTCATGTCCATCTCCCTGGTCTCGGTCGCGACCTACATCGGCGACGGCGGCCTCGGCCAGCTCTTCACCGACGGCTTCCAGCGCAACTTCCCCACCCCGGTGATCGTAGGAGTGGTCCTCACACTGCTCCTGGCCGTGGTCGCGGACGCTCTGCTGGTCGCCCTGCAGTACGTACTCACCCCCTGGCGGAGGCGGCGAGCCTGACATGTACGAACTCTTCAAGAACCTCGGCGTATGGCTGACCAGCGGCGAGCAGTGGGCCGGCCCCGACGGCATCGCGCACCGCCTGGCCGAGCACCTCCAGTACTCCCTGCTCGCCACGCTCATCGCGGCGGCGATCGGCCTCCCCCTCGGCCTGCTGATCGGCCACACCGGCAAGGGCGCCTTCCTCGCGATCAACCTCGCGTCGTTCGGCCGCGCCCTGCCGACCGTCGGTCTGGTCGTGCTGGTCTTCCTGGCCAGCGGCCTGTCCATGACCCCGGTCTACGTCGCGCTGGTCGCCCTCGCGGTCCCCGCGATCGTCACCAACACCTACGCCGGGATAACGGCCGTAGACCCGGACGTGAAGGACGCGGCACGCGGCCAGGGCATGCGCGCCCACCAGGTCCTCTTCCAGGTGGAACTCCCGCTCGCCCTCCCCCTGATCATGACGGGCCTGCGCCTGGCACTGATCCAGGTCGTGGCCACGGCCACCATTGCCGCGTACGTCTCCTTCGGCGGCCTGGGCCGCTACGTCTTCGACGGCCTCGCCCAGCGCGACCTCGTGCAGGTGCTCGGCGGCGCGGTGCTGGTGGCCGTGATCGCCGTAGCCCTGGATCTACTCCTCGCCGCCCTCCAGCGCTTCCTCTTCCGCCACCGCACTGCCTAGGGACCCCCTCGATGAACCGACGTTCGATGAATCGACGCACTCTCCTCGGCGGCCTCTTCGCAGCGGCCTCCGTCCCCGCCCTCGCTGCCTGCTCCGGCGGCATCACCTCCCTGGACAACCAGGGCTCGACCTCCGGCGGCGGCGGCTCCAGCAAGGGCGGCCTCACCATCGGCACGGCCAACTTCACCGAGAACCAGGTGCTCGGCTACCTGTACGCGGCCGTCCTGGAATCGGCCGGCGTGAAGGTCACCGTCCGCCCCAACCTCGGCACCCGCGAGATCCTGATCCCGGCCCTCAAGGGCGGCGACATCGACCTGCTCCCCGAGTACCAGGGCGCCCTGCTGCACTACGTCGCACCCAAGGCGACCGCGACGGAGGAGGGCGAGATGCAGAACGCCCTCACCATCGCCCTCCCGAGCGGCCTCCAGGTGCTGCCGTACGGCATGGCCGAGGACTCGGACGCCTTCGCCGTCACCCGCGAGACGGCCGAGAAGTACGGCCTGACGTCGCTGGCCGACCTGAAGAAGCAGAACGGCAAGCTGGTGATCGGCGCGGCGCCCGAGGTGAAGAAGCGGGAGGTCGGCGCGGTGGGCCTCAAGGAGGTCTACGGGGTGGAGTTCAAGGAATTCAAGTCCCTCGACTCCTCCGGTCCGCTGGTCAAGGGCGCCCTGAAGAAGGGCGACGTGGACGTGGCGAACCTCTTCACCACCGACACCGACATCCAGGCCAACGACTGGGTGGTGCTGACCGACCCCAAGAACCTCATCCCCGGCCAGCACATCGTCCCGCTCATCGCCGACCGCAAGGCCGACTCCACCGTCCGCAAGGCCCTCGCCGCACTCGGCAACGCCCTGACCACCGCCCAGCTGACCGAGCTGAACCGGCAGGTCGACAAGGACAAGAAGGACCCGGAAGACGTGGCGAACGCCTACGCGAAGGAGCAGGGGCTGGTGAAGTAGCGGCGCAGTGCCGTACACCCCCTGACCAACAGGGGGGCTAACCCCAGTGCGGTCCACTCCCGGGCTGCTTACCTTTGGCTTATGACCGGAATGGACGCGCGGGACACCGAGCTCAAGAAGGAACTCAACGCCACCCTGCACGCACGCAGGGAACTGGGCGACGACTACGAGTCCGCGCTGGTCGACTCGTTCATGGAGAAGGTCGACCAGCGTATCGACGGGGCGGTCGAGCGCCGTATGCGGCGGCAGATGGCCGAGCAGCAGATGGTGGTGGCCCGCGGCTCGCGGTCACCGAAGCCGACGGACTCCTTCGGTGAGCGCTTCGGCTTCGGCATCGTCTCGCTGGTGCTGGCGATCCCGCTGTCGGCGATCGGCGGCGGCGTAGCCGACATCTCCGGGTTGCTGGTCGCCTGGGCAGGCATCGTCGGCGTGAACGTCGTCCAGGCGGCGCGCACCAACCCCGGCCTGTTCCGGGGCTGGCGCCGCAAGTCGGCCAAGCACGAGGACCGCTGGGAGGACTGAACTTCCCGGGATGGTGCAACGTCCCAAGCCCGTCCGGCGTTTGAGGACGAGGCCGTTCAGGCCGACACGGGGGTCTGGGGGCGTAGCCCCCGGACGGCGTCCGCAACGTCGGGTGCTCAGAAAGATGTGCGCGGGGACCGCCGCACCCCCGTTTCCGGGGGGCGGGACGACGGCGGTCCCCGCGAGGGACGCGGGCCGGGTCAGGGCCGGGCTTGCGCGTCCTTGGCGTCCATGGAGGTCCGGGAGCCGCTCCGGAGGTCCTTGGCGCCGTTCGGCGTCGGCTAGGGCGGGGAGCCGCTCCCGCCCTGCCGACACCCACTAATGTGCCGGACCCGTGTTAAGCCGGTGCTGCGCGGACGTGACGCGCTCGTACCAGTTCCGCGTCGCTCCGAGCGGCCCCTGTCACCGCAAGTTCGCCGCGGACACGGCTCGTTCACCGCAGGTTCGCCGCTACTTCCCGCCCTTGGCCAGGAAGGCCAGCAGGTCCTGCCGGCTGACCACACCGGTCGGCTTGCCCTCGACCAGCACGATCGCCGCGTCCGCCTCGCCCAGCACCTTCATCAGGTCCTCGACCGGCTCACCGGAGCCGACCTGCGGCAGCGGCGCCGACATGTGCTTCTCCAACGGGTCCTCCAGGGAGGCCCGCTTGGTGAACAGGGCGTCGAGCAGCTCCCGTTCGACGACGGACCCCACGACCTCGGCGGCCATGACGTCCGGGTGACCGGCGCCCGGCTTCACGATCGGCATCTGCGAGACGCCGTACTCGCGCAGCACCTCGATGGCCTCGCCGACCGTCTCGTCCGGGTGCATGTGGACGAGGGAGGGGATGGCGCCGTGCTCCTTGTCGTTGAGGACGTCGGCGACGCGCGCGCTCGGGCCCTCGTCCTCCAGGAAGCCGTAGTCGGCCATCCACTCGTCGTTGAAGATCTTGCTGAGGTAGCCACGGCCGCTGTCGGGCAGCAGCACGACCACGACATCGTCCGGGCCCAGCCGCTCGGCGACCCGCAGCGCGCCCACGACCGCCATCCCGCACGACCCGCCCACGAGCAGCCCTTCCTCACGGGCCAGGCGCCGGGTCATCTGGAAGGAGTCCTTGTCGGACACGGCGACGATCTCGTCGGCGACGGTCCGGTCGTAGGCGGTCGGCCAGAAGTCCTCACCGACGCCCTCGACGAGATACGGCCGCCCGGAGCCGCCCGAGTAGACGGAGCCCTCGGGGTCGGCGCCGATGACCTTCACCTTGCCGTCGCTGACGTCCTTCAGATAGCGCCCGGTACCGGAGATGGTCCCGCCGGTCCCCACGCCCGCCACGAAGTGGGTGATCTTCCCTTCCGTCTGCTCCCACAGCTCGGGGCCGGTGGAGTGGTAGTGGGAGAGCGGGTTGTTGGGGTTGGAGTACTGGTCCGGCTTCCAGGCACCGGGCGTCTCCCGCACCAGCCGGTCCGAGACGTTGTAGTACGAGTCCGGGTGCTCGGGATCCACGGCGGTCGGGCAGACGACCACCTCGGCTCCATAGGCCCGCAGCACATTGATCTTGTCCGTGCTGACCTTGTCGGGGCACACGAAGATGCACTTGTACCCCTTCTGCTGGGCGACGATCGCGAGCCCGACCCCGGTGTTGCCGCTGGTCGGCTCGACGATGGTGCCGCCGGGCTTGAGCGCGCCGCTCTCCTCCGCGGCCTCGATCATCCGCAGGGCGATGCGGTCCTTCACGGAACCGCCCGGGTTGAAGTACTCGACCTTGGCCAGGACTGTGGCCTGGATGCCCTTGGTCACGTTGTTGAGCCTCACCAGCGGGGTGTTGCCGACGAGACTGATCATCGAGTCGTGGAAATGCACCGTTGTCTCCGGATGCTGCAAAAAGGGTGGTCGTAGTGGTTACGCCAGCCTAGGCCCTGTGGCCGGACCGGGGCTGGTGAAGCCCAGTTCACTCGCCGTTGGGATTGGGCCACGGTCGGTGCGGGGCAAGCAGTTGATGTACGGCTATGAGGAGGTGGCGTCGACGCATGACGAGGATGTCGAGGGCAAGGGTTGCCCGACGGATCGCGGCGGGCGCCGCGTACGGCGGAGGCGGCATCGGTCTGGCCGGCGCCGCGGCCGTCGGTCTGGTGCTGGCCGAGGTGCGGATGGCGAGGCGGCACGTCGGCAACGGCACCAGCAACCACGTGCCGAACGCCGACGGCCGGTACGGCCACCTCTACGAGACCCCCGGCGAAGGGCCGCTGCGGCTGACGATGCTGGGTGACTCGACGGCCGCGGGCCAGGGCGTGCACCGGGCGGGCCAGACGCCGGGCGCGCTGCTGGCCTCGGGGCTGGCGGCGGTGGCGGAACGCCCGGTGCTCCTGCGCAACGCGGCCCTGCCGGGTGCCCGCTCGGACGACCTGGACCGCCAGGTGGCCCTGGTGCTGGCCGACCCCGCCCTCGTGCCCGACGTCTGCGTGATCATGATCGGCGCGAACGACGTCACGAACCGGATGCCCGCCACGCGCTCGGTCCGCCACCTGTCCTCGGCGGTACGACGCCTGCGTACGGCGGGCGCGGAGGTGGTGGTCGGCACCTGCCCCGACCTGGGCACGATCGAACCGGTCCAGCAGCCCTTGCGCTGGCTGGCTCGCCGGGCCTCGCGCCAACTGGCGGCCGCCCAGACGATCGGCGCGATCGAGCAGGGCGGCCGCACGGTGTCGCTGGGCGACCTCCTCGGCCCGGAATTCGAGGCGAACCCGAGGGAACTCTTCGGCCCCGACAACTACCACCCCTCGGCGGAGGGCTACGCCACGGCGGCGATGGCAGTCCTCCCGACGGTCTGCGCCACGCTGGGCCTGTGGCCGGCGGAAGAGGAACGCCCCGACGCCACCCGCCGCGAGGGCTTCCTCCCGGTGGCCCGGGCAGCGGCCGAGGCGGCCTCGGAGGCGGGCACGGAGGTCACGGCCGCCATGCCGACGGGCCCCAAGGGCCCCTGGGCCCTCTTGAAACGCCGCCGACGCCGCCGGGTACCGGAACCGGAGAGGGCCCCGGCGACGCCGTCACCATGAACCAGGATCTCGCCCCCGCCGCCCCTACCCGTCCCATCCTTCTGGGGCTCCGCCCCAGACCCCGCTCCTCAAACTCCCCCAAGCTCTTCGAGCAGGGGGGACCCCCAGAGGGGCTGACTTCAGCCCGTCCGGCGTTTGAGGACGAGGCCCCTTCAGGGCCGAAGCGGGGGTCCGGGGGCGGCAGCCCCCGGGGACGGGACGGGTAGGGGCGGCGGGGGCGAGGAAAGCAAGCGCTTAGAAAATTGCGGTCAGGGTCACACCCCCACGGCAGTGACCTCGCCCATACGTACGGGTAACTTCCATCACAGCCCCTGCCCGACCCCCGGTATGCCACTGGAGCCGTGATGCCCGAAGCCGTGATCGTCTCGACCGCCCGCTCCCCCATCGGCCGCGCCTTCAAGGGCTCCCTCAAAGACCTGCGCCCCGACGACCTCACCGCCACGATCATCCAGGCCGCCCTCGCCAAGGTCCCCGAGCTGGACCCGCGCGACATCGACGACCTGATGCTCGGCTGCGGCCTCCCCGGCGGCGAACAGGGCAACAACCTCGGCCGCATCGTCGCCGTACAGATGGGCATGGACCACCTCCCGGGCTGCACGGTCACCCGCTACTGCTCCTCGTCCCTCCAGACGAGCCGCATGGCCCTGCACGCCATCAAGGCCGGCGAGGGCGACGTCTTCATCTCGGCGGGCGTGGAGACGGTCTCCCGGTTCGCCAAGGGCAACTCCGACAGCATCCCGGACACGCACAACCCCCTCTTCGCCGACGCCGAGGCCCGCACGGCTGACGTCGCCCAGCAGGAGGGCACGACCTGGCACGACCCGCGCGAGGACGGCCTCGTCCCGGACGCGTACATCGCCATGGGCCAGACCGCCGAGAACCTCGCCCGCATGAAGGGCATCACCCGCCAGGAACTGGACGAGTTCGGAGTCCGCTCGCAGAACCTCGCCGAGGAAGCCATCAAGAACGGCTTCTGGGAGCGCGAGATCACCCCGGTGACCCTCCCCGACGGCACCGTCGTCAGCAAGGACGACGGCCCCCGCGCAGGCGTCACCATCGAGGGCGTGGCGGGCCTGAAGCCGGTCTTCCGCCCCGACGGCCTCGTCACCGCCGGCAACTGCTGCCCCCTCAACGACGGCGCCGCCGCACTCGTGATCATGTCCGACACCAAGGCCCGCGAGCTCGGCCTCACCCCGCTCGCCCGCATCGTCTCCACCGGCGTCTCCGGCCTGTCCCCGGAGATCATGGGCCTCGGCCCGGTGGAGGCCAGCCAGCAGGCCCTGCGCCGTGCCGGCCTCACCATCGACGACATCGACCTGGTCGAGATCAACGAGGCGTTCGCCGCCCAGGTGATCCCCTCCTACCGCGACCTGGGCATCGACATCGACAAGCTGAACGTCAACGGCGGCGCCATCGCCGTCGGCCACCCCTTCGGCATGACCGGCGCCCGCATCACCACCACGCTCATCAACTCCCTCCAGCACCACGACAAGCAGTTCGGTCTGGAGACGATGTGCGTCGGCGGCGGCCAGGGCATGGCGATGGTCATCGAGCGCCTGAGCTGAAACGGGCCGATTCGAGCCCCTAGGTAGTCAACTCACGACCCAGCGTGAGCGTTCGGCCCAGAACCCGGGAAACTCCAAGGTTCTGGGCCGTTTTGTGATCCAATCTCCCCCAGGATGTGACCTATCTCCCTTCGCGGAGGGATATACGCAGGTCAGAGCTGTTTCAGCACCAAACCCCAGGCCCAAAACCCTGCCCGTTTCGTGACGTTACGCACTGACAGCTGGATAGTCCGCCCTTCAAGCTGATGTAGGAAGTCGGGGGTCGACTTTGAACCGGGAGTACGTCAGTGAGCGCCATGCCGATCGCCTTGCTGCTCACCACGGCCGCCACCGGCGCCGTGGGCGTCGCCGTCCTGCGCACCGTCCTGGTGCTGCGCCGGCAGGTCGCGGCCCTGCACGCCGAGCTGGCACAGAAGAACGCCGCCGCGGCCCGCGGCCTCGTCCCGCAGGCCCGCCTCGCCGCGGAGGCCGATGAGATACGCGCCGCCGTGGCCGAGGCGCTCGCCGAGGAACGCGAGCGGGAGCTGGCCGAGGCGCGCGCCTTCTGGGCCGCCCAGGAGGCCCGTGACGCCTCGGACGCGCCCACGCTGCTGGGGCTGTCGGACAGCGAGCTGTTCCTGCCCCGCCAGGCCGACTTCGCGGGCCTGGAGCACCTGGAGCCGGTGACCGAGCCGACCGCGGAGCCCGACGAGTTCGCCGGGGAGTCCCCCGAACTGGCCGCGGCCCGCCGCCGTCACCCCTCCCACCCGGACTTCGTCCCGACGTCGTCACCGGTGGTGAACGACCACGAGCGCACGGTGGCCACCCTGGAGGACCTGGCCTCCTCCGCCACCGAACTGACCGACGTCCGCCCCGGCCCCCTGGGCACCCTCGACGTCTACGTCTTCGCCGACGGCACCACCCTGTGCATGACCCCGGGCCACCGCGAGACGGCGGAACGCCTGGCGGCGGCCCTGCGCGCCGGCGAGACGCCGGTACTGCTGGGCGGTTCGGGCATCTCGGGCGCGTACACGCTGACCTTCGCGTGCGGCGAGGAGAACGTCTACATCCTGGCCGACCGGGTCATAGCGTCCCTCTAGAAATCACGCCGGCCAGGGAGCGCACTCCCGGGGGATCACACCCCCGCCCGCTTCTGCGCCTCCTCCACCAGCCTCACCGCGTCCTCGACCTCACCCTCGCTCGTCAGTACGACCGCCAAGTCGTGGGCGGCGACGGTGATCTGGTCGGCCGCCGCGAACATCCCGGCATCGGGCATGACCCGGGGCTCGGCCCCCGGCGCCTCCAGGACCTGGGCCCGACGTGCCAACTCTCTGGCCAGCGCCAGCGCCTCGGCGGCCCCGTTCCGCTGCAGCCGGCTCTGCGGCGCCGCCCTCAACCGGTCGGCGAAGTGATCCACGGCTCTGGTCAGACGCGTCGTATCAACCACGCCGCGAGCGTACGCGACTGTTGCCAACGGGCGAACGCTCAGGCACGGTGACCTGAAGGACCGGCTTACATCCCCTTTGCGTCCGGAGGCGCCGATGTCCCACGTCCTCTCCGAGGAGACCCACCGCAACATGCTCGCCCGCATCCCCCACTGCACCGGTCGTGAAGTCTCCGACTGGCTGCGCACCGTAGAAGAAGGCCCGGCCCTCGTCCGCTTCGAGGAGAAGGTCAGCTGGCTTCGGCACGAATACGACCTCGCGTACGGCCACGCGAAGGCGATCGTCCACGAGTACGACCTGAGGAGGGCGGCGCGCAAATTCCTCTAGCGCGCATACGACGAAGGGCCCCGGTACGTACCCGGGGCCCTTTGCTGCAAAGCCGTCTTGCCGCAAACCGTCGCAGACTAGTCGCTGCTGTTGAGGATCGAGATGAGCCTCAGGAACTCCATGTAGATCCACACCAGCGTCAGGGTGAGACCGAAGGCCGCCAGCCATGCCTCCTCGCGCGGAGCGCCGTAGGCGAGTCCGTCCTCGACCTGCTTGAAGTCCAGGGCGAGGAAGCAGGCGCCGAGCAGGATGCCGATGACGCCGAACAGGATGCCCATCGGGCCGCTGCGGAAGCCGAGTCCGTCACCGCCGCCGAAGACGGCGAACAGCAGGTTGATCGCCATCAGCATGATGAAGCCGAGCGCGGCCGCCATCACGAAGCCGACGAAGCGGCGGTTGACGCGGATCCAGCCTGCCTTGTACGCCACCAGCACCGCGGCGAAGACCGCCATCGTGCCGAGCACCGCCTGCATGGCCGCACCGCTGGCGATGCGGTTGTCGACGACGCTGGAGACCACGCCGAGGAACACGCCCTCGAACGCGGCGTACGCCAGGATCAGCGCGGGTGTCGCCTTGCGCTTGAAGGACTGGACGAGCGCCAGGACCATGCCGATCAGACCGGCGCCGATGGCGATGCCGTAGGACCGGCTGATGTTCGCGTCGTCGACCGGCAGCAGCGCCCAGGCGAGGGCGGCCGTGACGATCAGGGTGCCGAGCGTGGTGCCGGTGCGCAGGATGACGTCGTCCAACGTCATCCGGCCGGTGGTGGCCGGGGCCTGCGGCGGTGCGCCGTACTGAAGGTCCTGCTGGGCGTAAGGGTTCTGCGCGTACGGGTTGCCGGCCTGCGGCTGGGCGTACGGGCCGCCCTGCGTGCCGACAGCGGTGCCCCCGGCCTGCGGCGCGGTGTTGAAGCCCGCGTAGCCGTTGTCGCGGCTGAACCCCCGTCGCGAGAAGACCGGGTTGCTGCTCCTCATTTCACTCCTCCATGGCCGCCATGCGCGGGCCTTGGCTCAAGAGTAATAGGTTGGCAAAGGATTGACCCTAGTACTTGGGGAGGATCTTTCCCTCGTCGTGCTGGCCAACACGCTACGCGGCCGGGTGATTCCCGGCCACGACGGGGCTCATTCATGACCAAGCTGCGACGTGGCCGGAACCGGCCGGAGATCATCCGTTTGCCTCACCCGAACGGGAACCCGGTGTACCCCTCCGCCAGATCCGTCTCGGCCGCCCTCGACGAGGCGATCCGCTCCAGCCGCGCCCGCTGGATCCGGTCCTCGAACGGCGTGGCACCTGGGGCACGGTGCAGCAGCGTCGTCATGTCGTAGGAGAACCGCTCGGCCTGCCAGACGCGGCGCAGACAGGTCTCGGAGTAGGCGTCGAGGAGCTCCGCCGAACGGGTCTCCCTCTCGTGCGTCAGCGCCCGCGCGAAAGTGACGACGTCACCAATGGCCAGATTCAGCCCCTTCGCGCCCGTGGGCGGCACGATGTGCGCCGCGTCACCGGCCAGGAAGAGGCGGCCGTGCCGCATGGGTTCGTGGACGTAGGAGCGCATGGGCGTGACCGACTTCTGGGTGATGGGGCCGCGCTCCAGGCGCCAGTCGTCGGCGGTCTCGAAGCGGCGCTCCAGCTCGTCCCAGATCCCGTCGTCGCTCCACGCCCCGGCGTCCGTGCCCTCCGGGACCTGGAGGTAGAGGCGGGAGACGGACGGGGACCGCATGGACAGAAGGGCGAAGCCGCGGTCGTGGCGGGCGTAGACCAACTCGTCGTGCGAGGGGGCGACGTCGGCGAGGATGCCGAGCCAGCCGAAGGGGTACGTCCGCTCGAAGACGCGGACCAGCTCCGCGGGGATCGCCTTGCGGGACACACCCCAGAAGCCGTCGCAGCCGACGACGTAGTCGCACTCCAGGACGTCCTCGACGCCCTCGTGACGGAACCGCACGCGCGGGCTGTCGGTGTCGGCGTCCTCCACCGCGAGCGCCTCGGCCTCGAACAGCAGCGGGCCGCCCTCCTTGAGTTGGAGGGCGATGAGGTCCTTGCAGACCTCGGTCTGGGCGTAGACCATCACGGACCGGCCGCCGGTGAGGGCGGGGAAGTCGACGCGATGGCGCTTACGGTCGTGGCGCAGTTCTATACCGTCGTGGCGCAGCCCCTCGCGGTCCATCCGCTCCCCGGCGCCGGCCGCGCGCAGCACGTCCACCGTGCCCTGCTCCAGGATTCCGGCGCGCTGGCGGTGCTCGACGTAGGCGCGGTCGCGGCTCTCCAGGACGACCGAGTCGATGCCGACGCCGTGCAGCAGCCGCGCGAGGAGGAGTCCGGCGGGGCCCGCTCCGATGATGCCGACGGTGGTGCGCATCGGTCGCTTCCCTTCTCAGCGTTCGCATGGTGAAGTTTCATTCACCACATCTCGATGCGAGTCTCCGGCCGCACCCGCCCGCTGTCAACGGGTGCGGTGAACTCTTGAAGCAAGAGAGGGGTCTCGGAAGTGCCCAGAGCCGGACTTGAACCGGCACGCCCGCGAAGGGGCAGCGAGGTTTAAGCTCGCCGTGTCTGCATTCCACCATCTGGGCAGGCCATGGGCTCCGCATCGAGGTCCCGAGCCTATCGGGATACATCCCCCGAACAGCGGACGGGCGGACCGATGTTGTCTTATTTTATTGACGTCTGAGGGTGCATCAGCCCACGGAACACGCCATCCGCACTTGCCAATAGCCTTCCGTGCGGCAGTCGGCGGCGCATACGGAATGACGGAATTTCACCGTCCAAACAAGGACGCTCCACCTGTTCCCGAACCGAACAGGTGTCAGGGGTGCCCGTCATCCTCAGGTATGACACGACCGCCTCCGGTCCATCCGCAGTCTGCCTTCGGAACCAGAACAGGGACGGACTACACGGCGTCCTCCGGCCGGGACGATGGACACGTCCTTCGAACACACCGCCGTCCCTTCAGGAGCGTTCTACTCGTGACCACCGCACCCATCGCAGACCGGGCCACCTCCGTGGCCGCGCGTGCCACGGATCTGTCGAAGATCTACGGACAGGGTGAGACCCAGGTGGTCGCCCTGGACCGGGTCTCCGTCGACTTCCGGCAGGCCGAGTTCACCGCGATCATGGGCCCCTCCGGCTCCGGCAAGTCCACGCTGATGCACTGTGTGGCCGGACTGGACACCTTCTCCTCCGGTTCGGTCCGCATCGGCGACACCGAGCTCGGCTCCCTGAAGGACAAGCAGCTCACCCAGTTGCGCCGGGACAAGATCGGCTTTATCTTCCAGGCGTTCAACCTGCTGCCGACACTGACCGCGCTCGAGAACATCACCCTTCCGATGGACATCGCGGGCCGTAAGCCGGACAAGCAGTGGCTGGACACGGTGATCCAGATGGTCGGTCTGCGGGACCGGCTCAAGCACCGCCCCGCCCAGCTCTCCGGCGGCCAGCAGCAGCGCGTCGCCGTGGCCCGTGCGCTCGCCTCCCGGCCCGACATCATGTTCGGCGACGAGCCGACCGGAAACCTCGACTCGCGCTCGGGCGCCGAGGTGCTGGGCTTCCTGCGCAACTCCGTACGGGAGTTGGGGCAGACGGTCGTGATGGTGACCCACGACGCGGTGGCCGCCGCGTACGCGGACCGCGTGATCTTCCTCGCCGACGGACGGATCGTCGACGAGATGTACCGGCCGACGGCGGACAACGTGCTCGACTTCATGAAGCAGTTCGACGCGAAGGGCCGGACCAGCTGATGTTCCGTACAGCCCTGCGCAACGTGTTCGCGCACAAGGCCCGGCTCCTGATGACCGTGCTCGCCGTGATGCTCGGCGTCGCGTTCGTCTCCGGCACCCTTGTCTTCGCGGACACCCTCTCCAACGCCTTCCGCAACCAGTCGGCGAAGAACTACGACGACACCGCCGTCGCCATCACCTCGTACGCGAACCCGGACGAAGCCAAGGAAGAGCCCGGCCTCTCCCGGAAGACCCTCGACAAGATCTCCGCGGTGGACGGCGTCGACGCCGTGTACGGCCGCGTCAGCGGCTTCGCCGGGGTCGCCGACCCCGACGGGAAACTGATCGGCGTCGGCTGGTCCAACAAGGGCTCCAACTTCACCCCCGGCAAGGACGGCAAGGACCCCGCCTACACGTTCACCGACGGCTCCGGCCCGGTGAAGGACGATCAGATCGCCCTGGACAAGGACTCCGCGACCAAGGGCGAGTACAAGGTGGGCGACCGGGTCCGGGTCGCCACGAACGGGCCGGTGCAGGAGTTCACCCTCAGCGGCGTGTTCACCACCGAGGACGGCGCCGTGAACGCCGGCGGCAGCCTCGTCCTCTTCGACACCGCGGTCGCCCAGAAGCAGTACCTCAAGGTGGGCTACTTCGAGGAGGCCACCGTCAGCGCCGCCCCCGGCGCGGACGACGCGAAGGTCCTGAGCGCGGTCAAGCCGCTGCTGCCGGACACCGCCGAGGCCAAGACCGGCCAGGCGCTCGCCGACGAGCAGGCCAAGCAGATCGAACAGGGCATGGGCAGTCTCAAGCAGGTGCTGCTCGGCTTCGCGGGCATCGCGTTGTTCGTCGGGATCTTCCTGATCTCCAACACCTTCACGATGCTGGTCGCCCAGCGCACGAAGGAGATCGCCCTGATGCGCGCCGTCGGTGCGTCGCGCAAGCAGATCACCCGCTCGGTGCTCGCCGAGGCCGCGGTGGTGGGCCTGGTCGCGTCGGTGATCGGCTTCGTCCTCGGCATCGGGCTTGCGGTGGGTCTGCGGTCCGGCATGGCCGCGTTCGAGATGAAGATTCCGGACGGCCCGCTGGTCCTGTCCGCCACACCGGTGCTCGCCGCGATCGGCGTCGGTGTGCTGATCACGATGCTCGCCGCCTGGCTGCCCGGCCGCCGGGCCGCGAAGATCCCGCCGGTGGCGGCCATGAACAGCGTCCACGCGGCGGCCACCACCAAGTCGCTGGTGGTGCGCAACTCGATCGGCGCGGCCATCACCGCCCTCGGTGCGGTCGGGATCGTGCTGGGTGCCTCGTCCGGCGGCGACGACGGCCGGATGCTCATCGGGGCGGGCGCGTTCTTCGCGCTGATCGGTGTGATCGTCCTGATCCCGCTGCTGTCCCGGCCCGTGATCGCGCTCGTCCGTCCGCTGCTCGTCGGTCCCTTCGGGGTGGCCGGGAAGCTGGCCGGCCTCAACGCGGTCCGCAATCCGCGCCGTACCGGAGCCACCGCCTCGGCGCTGGCGATCGGTCTGACGCTGGTGACCGGCCTGTCGGTGCTCGGTATCACGGTCGGCACGGCCATCGACAAGATGACCACGGACAACATCAAGGCCGACTACATGGTCTCGATGGCGAACGGCGGGGACCTCGACCAGTCCGCACTGACCGCGCTGGAGAAGGCCAAGGGCGTCTCCGCGGTCTCGCCGCAGCAGGACGCCTACTTCCAGGTCAAGGACGACTACGTGTCCGCCTCCGCGGTCACCCCGGGCGACATCCAGCAGGTCCTGAACGTCGACGTCGTCAGCGGCAACGTCGACTCGCTCGCCAAGGGTCAGATCGCGGTCGCAGAGAAGACGGCCAAGAGCAAGGGCTGGAAGACCGGCGACAGCGTCCACGTCACCTTCGACGACGAGAAGAAGGCCACGCTCACGGTCGGCGCCATCTACAAGGACAGCGAGTTCCTCTCCCCCGTCCTCGTCGACACCAAGGTGGTGAACGAGCACGAGACGAAGCCGTACATCCGGCAGATCTTCGTGAAGACGGAGGGCGGCGAGTCCGCGGCGAGCGAGAAGGTCCTCATCGACGCGCTGGGCGACAACCCCGCGATCAAGGTCATGGACCAGCAGGACATCCGCAGCGAGTTCGGCGGCGCCATCAACACCCTGCTGAACATCATGTACGGCCTGCTGGCGATGGCCCTGATCATCGCGGTGCTGGGCGTCGTCAACACCCTCGCGATGTCGGTCTTCGAACGGCAGCAGGAGATCGGCATGCTGCGGGCGATCGGTCTCGACCGCCGCCGCGTGAAGCGGATGGTCCGGCTGGAGGCCGTGGTCATCTCGGTGTTCGGCGCGGTGGTCGGCATCGGCCTCGGCTCGTTCCTCGGCTGGGCGATCGGCGAGACCATCGCCGAGCAGATCCCGGGCTACCGGCTGGTCCTGCCCTGGGACCGGATCGGCATCTTCCTGGTGCTGGCCGCACTGGTCGGCGTCCTGGCCGCGCTGTGGCCGGCCCGCAACGCGGCGAGGCTGAACATGCTGAACGCGATCAAGGCCGAGTAACCGGGCCCCGGCACACCGAAGGGCCGGGCTTCCCCACGACGGGGGAGCCCGGCCCTTGTCCGTGCCGACCTCCTACGTCCTCCACTCGCGGGCCCGCAGCGGCATCCCGGAAGCACCGGAATCGGGTGTCCGCAGGGCCAGCACCTGGTTGACGCCGATGCGGTTGCGCTCGAAGGCGAGCGCACAGGCCGCCATGTACAGCCGCCAGACGCGGGCGCGCCCGCCGCTGGTGAGCTTGACCGCCCGAGCCCACTCCGTCTCCAGGTTGGCGACCCAGCGGCGCAGGGTCAGGGCGTAGTGCTCCCGGATCGACTCGACGTCGCGCACCTCGAAGCCGGCGCGTTCGAGCTGGGCGACGGTGACGCCGATGGGCTGGAGCTCACCGTCGGGGAAGACGTAGGAGTCGATGAACTCGTCGACCTCGTAGGAGGATTCGTCGCGCTGCGGCCGCCGGCCGATCTGGTGGTTGAGCAGCCGCCCGCCGGGCTTCAGGAGCCGGTGCAGCACATCGGCGTACTCCAGATACCGCTCGGCGCCGACGTGCTCGGCCATGCCGATGGAGGAGATGGCGTCGTACGGCCCGTCCTCGACGTCCCGGTAGTCCTGTACGCGGATCTCCGCCTTGTCGGTGAGCCCCTCGTCGGCGATGCGCTTACGGGCGTAGGCCGCCTGCTCCTGGGAGAGGGTGATGCCGACGACGCTCACGCCGTACTCGCGGGCGGCGTGCAGGGCCATGGAGCCCCAGCCACAGCCGACGTCGAGCAGCCGCTGACCGGGCCTCAGGCCGAGCTTGCGGCAGATGAGGTCCAGCTTGTCGCGCTGGGCGGTCTCCAGGGTGCTGTCCGGGGCGGGCCAGTAGGCGCAGGAGTACACCATGGACGGGCCGAGGACGATCTCGTAGAAATCGTTGCCGACGTCGTAGTGGTGGCTGATGGCGCGCCTGTCGGTGCGCTTGGTGTGCAGATGGCCGTGCCGGCGCACCTCCTCGGGCGGCGGCGCGGGCGGAAACGGCAGTCCGCCGAGCTTGACGAGGCCGCGGACGGCGGCGCGCACCTCGGGGTCCCGAAGCGCCTGCGCCAGGCTCCGGGCGTCCTCGCCCCGCTCCCACACGAGCCCCGCGAGCAGATCGAGAGCCGTGTAGAGATCCCCCTCGATCTCCAGGTCCCCGGCGACCCAGGCCCGGGCGAGCCCCAGTTCGCCGGGCTTGAACAACAGCCGCCGCACGGCACGGCGGTTGCGTACGACGAGGGTCGGCGCGCCCGGCGGACCCGCCTGGGAACCGTCCCAGGCGCGGATGCGCACCGGGAGCGGCACTCCCAGCACCTGTTCGAGAAGCCCCTTCAGCCGCACCGCGGCGTCTGCCATGGCGAGCACCTCCGTGAAAAAGGATCCCGGAATGTCCAACACCACGTAAACACCTGCGGGGCCCGATGACAGTCCCCCACGCGCGTTACGGATGGGCAAAAAAGGTGCAGGAGCCACTCAGTTGGCCCGTCCGATGGCTCGTCCGACGCATGCGTCCGAGAACGCCGAAGGACCTCCCGCACCACGGATGGCGGGAGGTCCTTCGGTTGGTTCGGCGACCGGCGGGGCCGGCCGGCAGGGTCAGGAGGCCTTGGCCTTCTCGCCCTTGTCGGCGCTGCTCGCGGCGGCGACCGGGGCCGGCTTGGCGGCCTCGTAGAACTCCTCGCGCGGAGTCTCCAGCGCGCCGAGCGCCACGACCTCGCGCTTGAGGAACATGCCGAGGGTCCAGTCGGCGAAGACGCGGATCTTGCGGTTCCAGGTCGGCATCGCCATGCCGTGGTAGCCACGGTGCATGTACCAGGCGAGACGGCCCTTGAGCTTGATCTTCATCTTGCCCATGACGATCATCGCCACGCCCTTGTGGAGGCCGAGGCCGGCCACCGCGCCCTTGTTGGCGTGCGAGTAGTCCTTCTGCGGGAAGCCCCGCATACCGGAGATCACGTTGTCGCCGAGGGTGCGGGCCTGGCGCAGCGCGTGCTGGGCGTTCGGCGGGCACCAGGCGTTCTCGTTGCCCGCCTTGCGGCCGACGAGGTCCGGGACCTGGGCGTTGTCGCCGGCGGCCCAGATGTAGTCGGTGCCCTTGACCTGGAGGGACGGCTCGCAGTCGACGTGACCGCGGGGGCCGAGGGGCAGACCGAAGCGGCTGAGGGCCGGGTTCGGCTTGACGCCGGCGGTCCAGACGATCGTGTTGGAGTCGACCTCGAGGCCGTTCTTCAGCACGACGTGGCCGTCGACGCAGGACTCCATGGAGGTGGAGAGGTAGACCTCGACGCCACGGGCCTCGAGGTGCTCCTTGCCGTACTGGCCGAGCTTCGGGCCGACCTCGGGAAGGATCTTGTCGGCAGCGTCGACGAGCACGAACCGCATGTCCTCACGGGACACGCTGGTGTAGTACTTGGCCGCGTCGCGGGCCATGTCCTCGACCTCACCGATGGTCTCCGCACCGGCGAAGCCGCCGCCGATGAAGACGAAGGTGAGCGCCTTGCGGCGGATCTCGTCGTCGGTGGTGGAGTCGGCCTTGTCGAGCTGCTCGAGGACGTGGTTGCGCAGGCCGATGGCCTCCTCGATGCCCTTCATACCGATGCCCTGCTCGGCGAGGCCGGGGATCGGGAAGGTGCGGGAGACCGCGCCCATCGCGATGACCAGGTAGTCGAAGGGCAGCTCGTACGCCTCGCCGACCAGCGGGGCGATCGTCGCGACCTTGCGGTCCTGATCGATGGTGGTGACCCGGCCGGTGAGGACCTCCGCCTTGGGCAGCACGCGTCGCAGCGGGACGACGACGTGGCGCGGGGAGATGCTGCCGGCGGCGGTTTCGGGGAGGAAGGGCTGGTAGGTCATGTACGACCGGGGGTCGACGACCGTGACGGTCGCCTCTCCGTAGCGCATCTTCTTGAGAATGCGCCGAGCTGCGTACAGGCCTACGTACCCACCGCCTACTACGAGGATCCTGGGACGCTCCGTGGTGCTCATGCCATCGAGTATCCACCTGCCTCAGGGGGGTCGCTCGTGCGCCCCTTCACAAGCTCTTGCAGCCCCTGTGCTACACTCCCCGGCCCGCGTGACACAGGTCATGGTCACGATGGGGAACCGGGAAGCGCTATGCCCCGTTGTCAATGCCGCGTGAGCTGCCTCTCTGGGTCTTCGGGCCTCGCGTGAGCGGACCGCGACACCCTCCGGAGAGAGACTCCCGAAGCCTCTTTACACGGTCCATCTGAACATGTTCAAGGGGCCGTTCACCCCTCGGAAGGGTCAACCGACACCTATCCGTGGTCCGACAGGGCCGAATTCCTTGTGAAGAACTTCACGAACTTTCTTCGGCGGGTACCCGTGGCGGGTTGATCGGGGCCCCGAAAGCCCCCTCGGAGGCGCTCATACGCTAGCCGACCTGCTCAGCCGAAAGCTACCCACCGGTAGGGAAACGAGACCCGAACCACCCCGAGACGGCAATCTGAGGCACCGTCACCCGGTCGGCCACACTCCGCGCGAAATTGATCAGAAGGGCACATAACGTGCAGCCATGATCACCTCACAGAAGGCCCCCAAGCGGGCCGTCAAGCGAATAGTCTCGGTCGGCGCTGCCCTCGGCATCGCCCTTGCGCTGGGGACGGCGGTCGCATCCACCGCGGCAGCGACACCCGCCACCATGAACACCTCGGCCGTACAGTCCGCTCCGGCCTACGGCGGCCATGGTGACGACGGAGGGTGCAGCGGCCTCCTCGTCATCCTCTGCAACTGACGGACGGCTCGTACGGGCTCGACGCGGGCGGCCCCGGTCCCTCTTCACGAGGTACCGGGGCCGTTCCGCGTCCGCGCAAGTGCGTTGCCCGCTCGCCCTACTGGGGCGCCTGCGCCACCTCGAAGGCGATGCCGTCGAGGATGTCGTGCTCGCTGACGACGACCTCCTCGGCGCGGGTCCGCTCCATGATCGCGAGCAGCACCAGCGCGCCGGCCGCGATGACGTCGACCCGCCCCGGGTGCATGGAGGGAACGGCCGCACGCTCGGCGTGGGTGGAGTGCAGCAGCCAGTCGGTGATCTCGCGGACCCGGTCGACGGTGACCCGGGAGTGGTGGATGCGCGTGGAGTCGTACTCCGGCAGGTCCTGCGCGATCGCCGACACCGTGGTGACCGAACCGGCCAGCCCCACCAGCGTCTTCGCCTCGCGCAGCGGCACGCTCTCCTCGGCGAGGTCGAGGGCCGCCTCGATGTCGGCCCGCATCGCCGCGATCTGCTCCGCGGAGGGCGGGTCGGAGACGACGCCGTCGCGTACGAGATGACGCTCGGTCATCCGCACACAGCCGACGTCCACGGAGCGCGCGGCGCGCATGTGCTCCTCGCCGACGACGAACTCCGTCGAGCCGCCGCCGATGTCCACGACGAGGTAGGGCCGGTGCAGGTCCGCACGCCCCGTCAGCTCCTTCGTCGCGCCCGTGAAGGAGAACTCGGCCTCCTGGTCGCCGGTGACGACCTCGGGCGCGACGCCCAGGATGTCCACGACGCCGCGCACGAACTCGTCCCGGTTCCCGGCGTCCCGCGTGGCGGAGGTGGCGACGAAGCGCAGCCGCTCGGCGCCGTGCTCCTTGATGATCGCCGCGTAGTCACGGCACGCGGCGAAGGTACGCTCCAGCGCCTCGGGCGCCAGCCGACCCGTGCGGTCCACGCCCTGGCCGAGGCGCACGATGGTCATACGCCGGTCCAGATCGACGAGTTCACCACTGTCCGGATCGACGTCGGCGACGAGAAGCCGGATGGAGTTGGTACCGCAGTCGACGGCGGCGACGCGGGTCACTTGCTGTCCCCCTCGTTCGTGTCGTCCGCACCGAAGAAGCCGCCGCCGTTGGCGCCGAGCTCCGTGCTGAGGTCCTGCTGCGACGCGAACGGGGGCACGCACGATCCCTTGAGCCACCACTGAGGCAGCATCTCGATCGCCTCGTCGCCCAGAGGGTTGACCCCGGGCCCGGCGGCCAGCGAGTGCGCGACCAGGACATGCAGGCACTTCACCCGGTCCGGCATGCCGCCCGCGCTCGGGAAGCCCGTCAGCTCCTCGATCTCGTCACGGCGCCGGATGTAGTCCTCGTGCGCGGAGCGATACGCGGCGGCCAGCTCCGGGTCGGTCTCCAGCCGCGCCGACATCTCCTTCATCACGCCGTTCGCCTCCAGCGTGCCGATCGCCGAAGAGGCCTTCGGGCACGTCAGGTAGTACAGCGTCGGGAAGGGCGTGCCGTCGGGCAGCCGAGGCGCCGTCTCGACCACGTCGGGCTGCCCGCACGGGCACCAGTGAGCGATCGCGCGCAGCCCGCGCGGAGGACGGCCGAGCTGCTGCTTGAAGGCCTCGACGTCCGCGTCGGTGGGTTCGGTGCGCGGGGTGGGCGGCGGGGGCGTTTCCATGCCTGTCTTTCTATCGGTTCGGTTCTCGCTGGGCGGCGGCGTCGGCCTTGTCGACCCCGCTCCAGATCTTCGCGTACCAGGGAAGGGCGGCCGCGCTCTGGTCGGTCCGCGCCTTCTTGGCCGCGTCCGGGTCGACCACGATGTAACCGGTCTCCCCGGGCATCACATAGTGCAGCCGCTGCCGGATCTGCTGCTCGGCGTACTTGTCGTCCTGCCAGCGTGCCTTGATGTCACGCAGGTCCTCGACGCGCTGGGCGGCCTCCTCCTTCTGCCGCTGGAGGTCGGCGATCTCGGCGCGCTGGGAGACGTACTGCCTTATGGGGTAGGCCAGCGCCACGACGAGGGAGCAGACCACCAGCGCGAGCAGCGCGGCGCGCGAGGTGAGCCTGGAGCGCCGGGCCTGCCGCTTGGTCTGGGAGCGGTAGACGCGGGCCGCCGTCTGCTCGCCGAGCAACCGGATCCTGGTCGCGGTGGAGAAACGGTCCCGGTCCTTGACGGCCATCGGCTCTCCGCCTCCCCTTTCACGTGCGTACGTCCCCGCACACGGTACGGGACCGAGTACGGGGACGTACGTACGACGCTGCTCTGGGGCCTGTGTCAGCCCTTCGGTCAGCCCTTGAAGCGCGGGAAGGCCGAGCGGCCGGCGTACACCGCGGCGTCGTCGAGGATCTCCTCGATGCGCAGCAGCTGGTTGTACTTGGCGACGCGCTCGGAGCGGGCCGGGGCGCCGGTCTTGATCTGGCCGCAGTTGGTGGCGACGGCCAGGTCGGCGATGGTGACGTCCTCGGTCTCGCCGGAGCGGTGGGACATCATGCACTTGAAGCCGCTGCGCTGGGCGAGCTCGACGGCGTCCAGGGTCTCGGTGAGCGAGCCGATCTGGTTGACCTTGACGAGCAGCGCGTTGGCGGCGCCGTCGTCGATGCCGCGGGCCAGGCGCTCCGGGTTGGTGACGAAGAGGTCGTCGCCGACGATCTGGACCTTGTCGCCCAGCTTGTCGGTGAGGACCTTCCAGCCGGCCCAGTCGTCCTCGAACAGCGGGTCCTCGATGGAGACGAGCGGGTAGGCCGCCACGAGCTCCTCGTAGTACTCCGTCATCTCGGCGGCGGAGCGCTCCTTGCCCTCGAAGAGGTACTTGCCGTCCTTGTAGAACTCGGAGGCGGCGACGTCGAGCGCGAGGGCGATCTGCTCACCGGGGGCGTAGCCGGCTTCCTTGATGGCCTCGAGGATGAGGTCGAGGGCCTCGCGGTTGGAGCCGAGGTTCGGGGCGAAGCCGCCCTCGTCGCCGAGGCCGGTGGCCAGGCCCTTGCTCTTCAGGACCTTCTTGAGGGTGTGGTAGACCTCGGTGCCCCAGCGCAGCGCCTCGGAGAAGGACTCCGCGCCGATCGGCGCGATCATGAACTCCTGGATGTCCACGTTGGAGTCGGCGTGCGAGCCGCCGTTCAGGATGTTCATCATCGGCACCGGCAGCAGGTGCGCGTTCGGGCCGCCCAGGTAGCGGAACAGCGGCAGGTCGCTGGCCTCGGAGGCGGCGTGGGCGACGGCGAGCGAGACGCCGAGGATGGCGTTGGCGCCGAGGGAGCCCTTGTTGTCGGTGGCGTCCAGGTCGAACATGGCCTGGTCGATCAGGCGCTGCTCGGTGGCGTCGTAGCCGACCAGCTCGGGGCCGATCTGCTCGATGACGGCGAGGACGGCCTTCTCGACGCCCTTGCCCTGGTAACGGTTGGGGTCACCGTCGCGGAGCTCGATGGCCTCGAAGGCACCGGTCGAGGCGCCGGACGGAACGGCGGCACGACCCGTGCTGCCGTCGTCGAGGCCGACCTCGACCTCGACCGTGGGGTTGCCTCGGGAGTCCAGGATTTCCCGGGCTACGACGACGTCGATGGACGGCACGAGCATCTCCTTCTTCGGATGTGACGCGGGTACGCAGACCGCGGAGGGTGCTGCGAGACGAGCCTAACCGGCCCGGGGGCTTCGGCCAGTGGTCGACCGCCCCGTGGACAGAACCGAGAGCGAATTGTTTCCGAACGGAACAAAAACCCGCGGTGGCGGACACCGTGCCGGACGGCGGTCCGGGAGCCGGCGCAAAAGAAAGCCCCGCCCCGGTGCGTACGGGGGAAAACGCACCGAGGCGGGGAGCTCGCGGGGACGGGGGTGACCCTCACGACGCCTTCACTATCAGCACCACGGATATGAAGGCGCTGTGGTTCAACTGTCGCGCAGGTATTACTTCAGGTGCAGCTGCTGACCGGGGTAGATCAGGTTGGCGTCCTCGACGATGTCCTTGTTCAGCTTGAAGAGCTTCTCCCAGCCGCCCTTGACGTCGTGGTCCGCGGCGATCGAGCTGAGGGTGTCACCCTTGACGACCTTGTACTCGCCGTCGCCCTTCTTGACCTTCTTGCCGGTCGGGGTGGTGACGGTCTTGGTGCTCTTCTTCGCGGCCGGACGGTCGGCGGAGCGGGAGGCCGACTGCTGCTCGGTGGAGCGGGTGGTCGACTCGGTGCTCTGCGAGGAGCCGCCGGTGGAGGAGCCGGAGTACGCGGCGCTCGACAGGCCGACGCCGCAGTTCGGCCAGGCACCCTTGCCCTGGCCCGCGAGGACCTTCTCGCCTATCTCGATCTGCTGGGCCTTGGTGGCCTGGTCGGCGGTGGAGGCGTACTGGGTGCCGCCGTACGCGGCCCAGGTGGAGGCGGAGAACTGCAGACCGCCGTAGTAGCCGTTGCCGGTGTTGATCGACCAGTTGCCGCCGGCCTCGCACTGGGCGACGGCGTCCCACTCGGAGGCGGTGGCGGCCGAGGCGCTGCCGGCCGCCATCAGCGGGGCGGCGACGGCGGCGGCACCGGTGACGCCGACGACGGCGATGGCGCGAGCGGTCTTGGACGGACGACGGTGCTTGCCCTTGCTGGAAAACAGCATGGAGAGATCCCCTCACCGACGCCTGCGAGGTGAGCTGTCGGGTTCGGGCCGGTTGAGTTGCCCGGCCGCGCACGTCCGCCTTTCGGCTCGCGTTGCGCGGCTCCACCCCAAGCCGGCTCCGGCTGCGCGGCCCCGAAGGGCCTCAACTACCGGACCCGGCGCAAACCTTGGGTCCCCCGCTCCTGCCTACGGCGCTTTACGCGACGACTGTTCCCGTACGGCCGCCGGCAGGATTCGGCGTGACGGCTGTCGGGGCTCACTCTGGTGGCGAGCGGTCCCGACCGTAGACACGCGATTCGCGGAATGACAAAGACGATCAGGGCTTCTGAGATCTATCTCTCACTACATTCAAAACGGACATTCATCGCGAAATGTGACGCGAACTCCCGCTGTTTTTCGCCCTGTTCGACCGCTATTTGACAGGGACGTCCAGGGTCTGACCGGGGGCGATGTGGTTCGCGTCGACCCCTATGGCCTTCTGGTTCGCCTTGTACAGCGCACGCCACCCGCCGTCGAGGTCAAGGGAGTCGGCGATGGAGGCGAGAGTGTCGCCCTCGCGGACCTCGTACGAGGCGTGGCGACCGGTGGACTTGGTGGCCACCTCGGAGGTGTTCTCGTCGGCGCTGGGGCCGCGGTGCCGACCGGCGCCGGCCGTCACTCCCTCGACCGCGCCTTCGGTCGCGCCGTCGACCGAACTGGTGTCGACGAGACCCCAGGAGCCCGCATCCTGCGACCAGTTGTCCTGATTGTCCGCCTTGGGCGTCTCGACGGGCGAGCTCTTCGGCGACTGCAAGTCCGTCGCCTCGGGGGACGCATCGGGCTTCGAGGACTTGTCGGACTTGGAGGATGAAGACGGCGAAGAAGAGGACTTCCCGGGCGATTCGGACGAAGCGTCGGGAGTGCCGCTGGCCGACTTCGAGGGGTCGCCGGACGGCGTCGATGCGTCGGGGGAACCGCTGGAGTCGGAGGAGTCAGAGGAGTCGGACTCCGGCGACGCATCAGACGAATTCGACGAGCCGGACGAATCAAGCAATCCGGAGGATCCGGACACCTCGGAGGGCGAGTCGTCGTCCACTCCGGTGTCGAGGTCGATCGATCCGGACTTCTTGGTGAGCCCGTTGAGCACGGCGCACGTGCCCCAGGGGCTGGTCCCCTGGTCCGCGAGGATGTCCTGGGCCACGGCTATCTGCTGGGAGCGGCTGGCCAGGTCGGGGCTGGAGGCGTAGTCGAGACCGCCGTACTGCTCCCAGTCCTCCTGGGTCAACTGGAGTCCGCCGTAGTGTCCGTTGCCGCTGTCGGCGCTCCACGAGCCGCCGCTCTCGCACTCGGCCACCTTGTCCCACACGGTGCCGTCGGCGGCGCTCGCGCCACTGGCGCCGAGGAGCGGGATGGCGATTGCGGACCCGGTCACTCCGGCCGCGACGAGGAGAGCCGGAGCCTGACGGGGGCGACGGTGACGACCGTTCCCGGAGAGCATGCGGGGACCTTTCACGAGACAGCAGAGAACGCGGCGCTTGAAACCTGGGCGCCTTGTTGATCCGTGAACGTATAGGCAGACGATCACTTGTCACAAGTTAATGCCGCGTAGATCACGTGAAGATCACAGAATTGAGCGCGATTCACGTTTTCGGCGGTGGACACACTCACCCAACTGGGGTGAACTCCACCGGAAGCGTGCGCAGTCCGCGCATGATGAGGCCGCCGCGCCATCTCAACTCCCCTGGGTCCACTGCGAGTCGGAGGTCCGGGAGGCGGGTGAGGAGCGTGGCGAGGGCGGTCTGGCCCTCCAGCCGGGCGAGCGGGGCGCCGAGGCAGTAGTGGATGCCGTGGCCGTAACCGAGGTGCTGGTTGTCGCGGCGGCTGAGATCGAGCACCTCCGGGTCGGCGAACCGCTCCGGGTCACGGTCGGCCGCGGCCAGGACGACGAGGACGGGGTCGCCGGCCGCGATGTCCTGCCCGCCGAGGCTGAGCGGTTCGGTCGCGAAGCGCCAGGTGGCGAGCTCGACGGGGCCGTCGTAGCGCAGGAGTTCCTCGACGCCGGTCTCGAGGAGGTCGGTTTCCCGGGCGGCGAGGGAGGTCTGGAGGCGGGCGCGCTGCTCGGGGTGGGTGAGCAGGGCGTAGGTGCCGTTGCCGATGAGGTTGACGGTCGTCTCGAAGCCGGCGAACAGCAGGATGAAGGCCATGGCCGCGGCCTCGTTCTCGGTGAGGTGCTCACCGTGGTCGGAGGCGCGGATGAGGCCCGAGATGAGGTCCTCGCCGGGGTCGGGGGTGGCGGGAAGTGCCTCGCGCTTGCGGTGGATGAGGTCGGCCAGATACCCGCGCATCTTCTTCACGGACCGCGCGACCCCGCCCCTGGGGCCGCCCTGGTGCCGGATCATCATGCCCGCCCAGTCCCGGAAGTCGTCCTGGTCCTCGCGGGGGACCCCGAGCAGGTCGCAGATGGCGTAAATGGGGAGGGGGAAGGCGAAATCGTGGATGAGGTCGGCGCTCCCCTCCGCCGCGAACCGGTCGATGAGCTGATCGGTGAGCTCCTGCACCCGGGGCGCGAACTCGGCGACCCTGCGGGGCGTGAAGGCCTTGGAGACGAGCCGGCGCAGCCTGGTGTGGTCCGGTGGATCGATGTTGAGCAGATGCGTCATCAGCTCGGCCTTGCGCTCCCCCGGGATACCGGTCTTTCCCTTGGCGTGCGCGGGCTCGTCGTGGTGGGCCGGGTTCTTGGAGAGCCTGCTGTCGGCGAGGGCCTGCTTGGCGTCGGCGTACCGGGTGACCAGCCAGGCCTCCACCCCGCTGGGGAGCCGCGTCCGGCGCACGGGGGCGTGGTCCCGGAGCCAGGCGTAGGCGGGGTAGGGGTCCGTCGCGAACTCCCAGGTGAAGAGTTCGGGGGCCTCGGTGAGGGGGGTCGGGGGGTGGGGCTGGTTGGTCACTCCTTGACGGTATCCGGAGGGGGGAGGGGTGCGGCCGGGTGGTGGGCGAGCGTGCTCGGCCCGCAGGCCCCCGGCGTGCCGCCGCCGAGCCCCCGCCGTGCCGCTGTTAGGAGGACACCCCTTCCACCGCCCGTACCGCGTCCCGGTACGTCCGTGCCGCCACCCGCAGGGCCGCCTCCGGGTCCACGCCTGCCGCCTCGGCGCGGACCGCCATCGCGAGCAGTTCGTAGCCGAGGCCCTCGCCGGTGGGCAGCGGGACGTCCAGGCCCGCCGTGCGGACCCGGGACGCCAGCTTGGCCGCGAGGGCCAGGCCGGGCTGGCCGAGCGGGATGCCGTCCGTCACCGACTCGCGCTGCTTCTCGGCCGCCTTCGTGCGCAGCCAGTGCTCCTTGACCTCCTCGGGGGTCGTAGCCGTCTCGTCGCCGAAGACATGGGGGTGGCGGTGGATGAGCTTGGTGACGATGCCGGCGGCCACGTCGTCGATGGAGAAGGGGGCCTCCCCGTCTTCGGCGCGGCCTTCCTCGGCGATGCGGGCGTGGAAGACGACCTGGAGGAGGACGTCGCCCAGTTCCTCGCGGAGTTCGTCGCGGTCGCCGTCCTCGATCGCCTCGACGAGTTCGTAGGCCTCCTCAATGCCGTACTTCGCCAGGCCCTTGTGGGTCTGCTGGGAGGACCACGGGCACTCGACGCGGATGCGGTCCATGACCTGGACGAGGTCGAGGAGGCGGGCGCCTGGCAGGTCGTAGGAGGCGGGGAGCAGTTCCAGATCCGGCATGGACACACGGCCGCTGCCGGCGAGGCGGGCGAGGCCGTCGGTGAGCGCGGGCTCGCCCTCGCCGGTCGCCACGACCACGACTGTGCGGCCGCCGGCGCAGGCGTCGATCAGTTCCTCGGCGGTCGGGGCGGCCTCGTCGAGACGTATCCCGGCCTCGCGCAGATACGGCAGCTGCGGATGGGCGCCGTCCGCGCACAGCACTCGGTCGGCGGAGCGCAGTGCCTGCCAGGCGGGCCAGGAGAGCAGACCGGGGGCGACGCGGTGGCTGGTGGTGAGCAGGACGATGCGGCCGGGGGCTGCGGCTTCGGGACTGGTTGCGTTCACGATCCGAACGTAACCCAAGCGACCGACGACCCCCTGAGTTATCCACAGGCCGGGCGGCGGCTCCGGGATTGTCCACAGGGGGTGGGGTCCGGGCGGTGTCGCCGTCCCTTACGGCCGGGGCCGGGGGCGGGGGCGGCCCCGGCCCCGGCCGGTCGTCACATCGCCTGCGGTGTCCCCGCCGCCGTCACCTCGCGCACCCACGGCGTCTTCGCGTCCGCCCGGCTGCTCTTTTGGACGTCCCAGGTGCCGTAGCGCGGGTTGACGTCGATGGAGAGCTTCTTGGACGCCGCGGCCAGGGCGTTCCAGAAGGCCGGCTTGCCGGTGTCGGTGCCGAGGCTGGTGGCGAGCTTCTGCGCCTCCAGCTGGAGGCGGAGGTTGTCGTCGAGGCGCTGCGGCGGGATGCCGTACTGCTGGAGCCAGGCGGTCTCCAGGGCCTTGGATCCGCCGACCTGGCCCTCCAGGTCGGCGCGCATCTGCTGGATCTCCTTGCGGGTGACGCTCACCCCGGCGTCCTTTGCGGCCTCGTGCAGCACCTCGTCGAGGACCATGTTGTGCAGGACGTCGCGCGGGAGGCTGCCGGACTTGGCGATGACCTGCGCGTATGCGGCCTCGTCCGGTACGGCCGCGCGCTGGGCCTCACGTACCTCGCTCACCCTGTTCTCCAGCTGCGAGACGGTGATCCGCTGGCCGCCGACGACGGCTGCCGCACCGGGGTGCGCGTCGCTTCCGCAGGCGGTGAGCAAAGGCGCCGCGACGATCGCGGCGGAGAGGAGGAGCGCGGTGCGACGGCGGCGGTGCAAGGAGACCTCCCGAGGAAGAGCTTGTGCGACGGTGCACAAAGTCTTGCGGTGATCGATGGTAGGCAGTGGGCAAGCTCTGGCCAACCCATTGGACCAACGATTCACCAGGACTTCGGGCACCGCGCACGCCGCCATGCGGGGGTCAGCCCGTGGGGTTGGAGCCGCTCTGGCAGGGCGGCTGGGCGGGCAACGCGAACCCGAAAGGGCCACAAAGATCCTTCAACCCGCGGCAAAAACTAGCCGCGCACCTGCCCCAGCCACTGCAGGGTGCGCCGCACCTCCGCCGCGACGGGGTGGCCGGGGCCGTGCAGGCGCTCGACGTCCATCAGCAGGCGGGCCAGGGTGTCATGGGCGGCGGGACGGTCGCCCACGGCGAGCAGGAGGTGGCCGATGCGGCGGCGGACGTCGTGGGCGAGCTCGGGGTCGCCGGAGACGTACTGGTTCTCGTAGTACGGCAGCAGCGCGCGGTACTCGGTGAGCGCGGCGGCGGGCTGGCCGAGCTGTTCCAGGCACTGGGCGACGTCGTAGCGGAAGCGCAGGGCCTGCGGGTCGGCCTGACCGGCCTCGCCGGCGCGCTCGTCGGCGAGGCGGCGCAGTTCGGGCAGTGCGCGCCGGTACTGGCCGTCGTCCATGAGCGTGGCCGCGTACTGCTTGCGCAGGGTGCGCACGACCGGGGAGTGCTCGCCGTGCTGTTCGGCCGCGGTGGGCAGGATCGAACCCAGGATGTCGACGGCCTGGGTGATACGGCCCTCGCCGAGCAGGCGCTTGACCTCGTCGACGGCGCGCGCGACGTCCGGCTTCTCGGTGGCCGGAGGGACGGGGGTGGCGGGCGCGGGCTGCGGTGCGGGGGTGCGTGCACGGTCCGGCCAGGGGGCGTGCGGGCGCAGGAAGGGGCGGGTGGGGTCGAGCGGCGCTCCGGAGGGGGTGCCGCGCGCGGGCAGCAGCGGCGCCAGGTCCTCGTACACCTCCTGCGCGGAGGCGGGGCGGTGCTGCGGGTCCTTCGCGAGCAGCCGCAGGACCAGCGCTTCGAGTGCCTCGGGGACCTCGGGGCGGGCGCGGCGCACGGGCAGCGGCGGCTCGTACAGGTGCCGGTGCAGCACGCCGAGGGCGGTGGAGCCGGAGAACGGCACGTCTCCGCTGAGGAGTTCGTGCATGAGCACGCCCAGTGCGTACAGGTCGGTGTACGGGCCGACCGCGCCGCCCATCGCCTGCTCGGGGGCCATGTAGGCGGGCGAGCCGATGGGCGTGCCGGTGTGGGTGAGGCGGGTGGTGTCGGCGTCCATGACGGAGGCGACGCCGAGGTCGAGGACGGTGACCGTGCCGTCCTGCTTGACCATCAGATTGCGCGGCTTGAGGTCGCGGTGCACGATCGGCACCGCGTGCACGGCGCTCAGCACGGCGCACAGCTGCGCGGCGACGGCCACCGCCCACTCCCAGGGGTACTGGTCACGCCCGGCGAGATGAGCGGCGAGGTCGACGCCGTCGACGTACTGCATGACGAGGAACAGCTCCTCGCCCTCGCTGCCCGCGTCGTGCACCGTGACCAGCCCGGGGTGGTCGACCTGCGCGGTCACCCGGCACTCGCGCACGAACCGGCGGCGCAGTTCGTCCGCCTCCTGCCCGGCCACCTTGTCGGGGCGCAGCAGCTTCACCGCCACGCGCCGGTCGAGCCGGTCGTCGTAGGCCGTCCAGACCTGGCCCATGCCGCCCTGTCCGATGAGCGCGGACAGTGCGTAGCGGCCGGCGACGACACGTCCTGTCGTCACGGTCACCTTCCGCCCTCGTGGTCGCCGTCCTGGCGGGTGTCGTGCTTGCGCAGGTAGTCACTGAGCTCGTCGAGCTCGGCGCGCACCTGGTCGATGCGCGCGGGCGCGGGGCGCTGCGGCGGCGTGGGCGGCGCTGCGGGCGTCCGGGGCATCGGTGTCTGGGACATCGGCGTCTGGGGCATCGGCGTCCGGGGTATCGACGGCGACTGCGGAACCGTCGTGGCGGTGTACGGCGACTGGGGCTGCGGGTAGCCGTAGGCGGGGGACGGCGGCCGCTGCCCGGTGTTGCCGGAGAAGCGGAGCCGGTGGAAGTGGCGTATGTCCGCGGCGAGGTAGTACGCGATCGAGACCACGAGGCCGCCCAGAACGAGGATGAGGCCCAGCCAGCCGCCCGCGGTGTGTATCTCGTCGCCGGGCTCGGAACCCATCAGGTAGAGGCCGAGGAACTCCACCACGATCGACGCCGCGAACAGCCACCAGTCGAGCGCCTTGCGGGTCACGATGGCCAGGCGCAGCATCATCGTCCACATCAGCAGGCCGAAGCTCAGCACCGAGATCACGACGAAGACCACGCGCAGGAAGACCAGCCAACCGGTCGGCGGCGGCTGGATCACCGGCTGCGTGTAGCCGTGGCCTTGCATGGCTGCTCCTGGTACCTGAGGTGGTTGTACGGGGCCGACCGACCCTGCCCGGTGCGGGGCAACCTCGGTCGTGCGATTGTCGCTTCGAGCGTATAGGTCCACACCGACATAGGGTCACGGTTGTACCGAACCGTTGTCGTGCTGATCACTTCGTACGACGACGCAGGTCGCGCGGAGGCTCCGCTTCCGGCCCGGTCGCGCGCACCCGCTCGAACCCCGCCCGCCCCGGTCGCCTCAGAGCGGGTGCCGCATCCACACGTTGGGCTCGACGTACACCGCGTGGCCCCGCTCCGGCTCGCAGCGCACCGGCACCAGCGCGCCAGGCACCTCGACGTCGCCCGGGGTGTCGAAGGGCAGCCCGGTCCAGCGGCGCCACTGCTCCAGCGATCCGGCGACGGTCATGGAGGCCGGGGCGATGGAGTCGATCGTGGCTCCGGCTCGGGCGTGCACGCGCAGCCACGGGTCGTGGGGCAGGCCGTCGGTGCGTACCCGGTGGGCGTACTCCTCGATCGGGGTGTGCGGTTCGAGGTGCTTGGCGTTGGGCCGGACCGGTGCGACGACCTCGCGGAAGCCATGGGCGCGGGCGTTCTCCCGCATCGCGCGAAGCATCACGGCCGACAGGCCGCCGCCCAGCGCGTGCGGGGCGATGACGACGGAGATCGCGCTGACGGTGTCGGGGCGGACGCCGCCGCGCAGGTCGGCGAAGGCCCACACCAGGACCTCGTCCCAGCCCCGGGCGGGCAGCAGGCCGCGGCCCTCGGCGTTCAGGGCGAACGGAACGCTGAAGGCATGGGCGACCACCTCGCCCCGCTCGTCCTGCGCGAACAGCGCGTACTCGGGGAACTCACCCGGGATCCTGGCGTAGTGGGCGTTGCCCACGGGGTCGTGGACGACGAACTCCGGCCATGTGTCCGGCATTTCCAGGACCCGGTCGAGCATCTCCGGGCGTTCTGCGAGGCTCGCCACCGTCAGTTCCATGCCGGAACCGTATGTGCGCGGCGCCGGTGCCGGAAAGCCGTTTTCGGCCCGCGTCAGCCTCCGCACTGACGCAGCATCGTCTCCTTGTCGGCGGTGGTCACCGGAAGGTCGTACTTCAGCGACACCTGGGCGAAGCGCACCGCGTACGAGCAGCGGATCCCCTTGTTCGGGGGCAGCCAGGACGCGGGTCCGGAGTCGCCCTTGGAGCTGTTGGTCGGGCCGTCGACCGGTATGAGGTTGAGGGGGTCGTTGGCGATGTCCTGGCGCTTGCCCTTCGGCCAGCGGGAGGCGCCCATCTGCCAGTCGTACGACAGCGGCATCACATGGTCGATCTGCACGGTCGTGGCACGGGACTTGGCCCAGTCGATCGTCCGGCCCGTGTACGGGTCGTGCAGCGTCATGGAGGCCACGACGCAGTCGGAGCCGGAGCGGTGGCGGACGTCCTCGCCGTCGCGCTTGAGGAGGTCGTTGCGGGTTATCTGCAGCCACTTCATCGATGCGATGCACATGAGGCACAGCCGTAACCCATTCCTGTCCCTCGCCGTTATCGGTCATGCCGTGAGGCACATGAGCGACTTCGGAGACAGGAAGCAGATCCATGACGTTATGCACAGAGAAGGCCGTCTCGCCCACCACCGGCGAGACCACCTGGCTCCTGATCGACGAAGAAACGTACGCACCTCACCCCGAAGCCCGTGAGTTCTCCCTGTATCTGCGCGGAGCCGGGCGGTCACCGCAGACACAGCGCGCGTACATCCCCAGAATCGGCCGCTTCCTCAATTGGTGCGCAGAGCGGGGCACCGACTGGAGGACCGTCCGGCTCGGGGACATGAGTCTGTTCAAATTCCACATCGAACGGACACCGACCCAGTACGGACGGCCTCCGTCCGGCAAGACCGTCAACGCCACGCTCACGGCGGTGTGTGAGTTCCTCCGCTTCTGCGCCGTCCAGGGGTACGTGGATCACGAAGTCGCCGCGCGTCTCAGCGAGCCGCGCTTCCTCGCCCGCGCCCCGGCCGGCTTCGATCCCGGCGAGGGCGGCCAGCACCTGATGGTCAAAGCCCGCGTCCTGAAGGCGCCGGAGATCGAGCGGGCACCACAGACGCTCACTGGCGTCCAGACGGAGCAGGTCATCAACGCCGCTCGCACTGCGCGTGACCGGCTGCTGCTGACCGTCCTGGTGGAAGCGGGCCTTCGCATCGGCGAAGCCCTTGGACTGCGGCGTGAGGACATGCATCTGCTCCCCGACTCCACGCACCTGGGCTGCCGAACCGGTGGCGCGCACCTGCACGTCAGGCCCCGTCAGGACAACGTCAACGGGACGCGGGCTAAGGCCGGGCGCCCTCGCATGGTCCCACTCACACCGGAAGTGGTGCACCGATACCGCGATCATCTCGCCGAGCGTGAGCAGGTAGTCGGCGCCGCCGACTGCGACTACGTCTTCCTCAACCTCGTCGGCGTCCACGCGGGGCGTCCGCTCTCGTACTCCAATACCAAGCAAGTGATTGAACGGATCGGGAGGCGCTGTGGTCTGACCGCCCGGCCGCACATGATGCGGCACACAGCCGCCACCCGCTGGATCCGCAACGGGGTCTCCCCGGACGTCGTACAGACCCTCCTGGGGCACGCCTCCTCGGCGAGCACGGCCGTGTACCTGCACGCCCAAGACGAGGATCTGCGCGCAGCCGTCGCGGCCGTCGAAAGTCTCGCGCCGGAGCTGTTGCGATGACCATTGCGCTCCTCCGCTCCGCTGCCGTTTCCTCCGTCCCCGGCGTCCCGGAGTGGCCGTCATGGCTCGCGGCACGCCTCCCCTCGGGCTGGCGCACGGGTGAATGGGACCCCGTTCAGGCACTGTTCACTGCCGATCCCCGCAACCCGACGACCAGCGTGTTCGTCTGCTCCGTGGTCACCTGTGCCACTCATGTGGCGAGCAACGGATCCCGTTGCGATGCCTGCCGGAAAGCCCGATATCTCCTGGGGAACCCTGCGGGCTTCGACACCACGCACACCCCAGATCCAGCGCGCCGCAGGCCGAACACCTCCGCGAACTGGGCGATGCCGGGCGTCTCCCAGTTCTCGCTCGCGGATGTGAGCCCTGCAGTCCGCCAGGAACTCCTGTACGGGCTCCAACAACGAGACGACGCCGGGATCAGCCTGGTTCCCCAACGGGTACGCCGCATTGTGGCCGGCCTCCCCGCCGGACTCGGCTCGCTCCTCGACCTGGACGCCTCCTTCTCCTCCGGGCTTCCGGCTGCGACCTCCGGCGTCCTGAACGGTGTTCTCCTGCACGTCCGACGCGCACGCGTCGAGTTCGAGGGCACCGATCCGACCTCGGACGACGTATGGGAGTGCGCCCTCATCGGGCTGACGGCCGGGCGCGGTCGCAAGTACGCCGCTGTCCACGGCGACATCGACTTCCGTCCGGTACGTCAGCGCTGGCTGCGGGAACTGGTCAAGGAGTACGGCCGCACGGCACGCCCCAACGTCATGGACCTACGGCAGACCGTCTACGCGGCGACCATCGCGTCCTCCGCGCTGGCAGGCCGCCCCCACGGGGATGAGCCGGGGCTCCTCGCCATGGCTGACATGAACGCCGTAGTGGACACGTTCCGAATCACCAAGCGTCCCGAGGACGGACACGACTACTCCACCAGCCACCGCAGAGCCCTGCTCCGCCACTGGCGTACGTTCCTGGAATACGCCCGTCAGGCCGGGATGATGGACCACGTGCCCGGCGGGTTCGCGCTCAACCCCCGCTTCCACAGCATCGCCGCCGTGGAAGTGACCGAGGACGATCTCGGCCGTGCGATCCCCGAGCACGTCATCGCCCAGCTCGACGTGCACCTCGGTCTGCTGGGGACCTCGACGGGGTACGCGAGCGGCGGCTGGACGGCCGCCGACTTCGCGCGGATGTACCAGGTGGTCTACGCGGTCCTCCGGGACACCGGCCGACGTCCGGGCGAGGTCACCAGCCTGCACCGCGACTGCCTGGAGCGGGTCGACGGCAAGCCGACGCTGATCTACGACAACCACAAACGGCGACGCCACGGCCGTCGGCTGCCGATCTCGGAGAGCACCGCCCAGCTGGTCGAAACCTGGCAGAAAGAGCTCGATGCGCTACCGGCCGTACCAGCCTGCGCCCAGTGGCTTTTTCCCTCACCGGGACAGCGCAACCGTCCACGCCGGGGGCATCTGAACACTTCGCATTTCTGCAACCGGATCTTCCGGAACTGGGTCGACGAACTGATCCCTGACCTTGTGGACGACCGGCTCGACGAGGACGGCGCCCCGCTCGCGTACGACCGCACCCAGGTCGTTCCGTACGGCTTTCGCCATGCGTACGCCCAGCGCCATGCGGACGCGGGCACCCGCCCCGACGTTCTGCGGGAACTCATGGACCACCGTTCACTGGACGTGACCATGGGCTACTACAAGGTCTCACTCACCCGGAAACAGGAGGCCGTACGAACGGTCGCGGCGCTCGCCGTCGATCGGCACGGCACAGCCCACGGCTTCAGCGATCCTCTCGCCTACGAGGTGGAGAGCGTCGGGGTGCCGTACGGCGGGTGCACCGAACCGAGCAACGTCAAGGCCGGCGGCGGGCACTGCCGCATCCGCTTCCAGTGCGCCGGATGCGACTTCTACCGGCCTGATCCCTCCTACCTGCCTGCTCTGGAACAGCAGATCGCGGACCTGCGAGCCGACAAGGAGGCCGCCCTCGCGATGGAGGCCGCCGACTGGGTCGTGTGCAATCTCGACGACCAGATCCGCGCCTACTCGAAGTCGGCCGACGAGATGCGGCGGAAACTCGACGCGCTGCCCGCCGAGGAGCGGGCCGCCGTCGAATCCGCCTCACGCGAGCTGCGCAAGGCACGTTCGGCAGCGGCCTTCATCCCTCTGCAGGCGCTGACGACACGGAGCTCCGAATGAAAATCCCTGCTGCTTCCGGCGGCAACGACCGGAACGCCCGGGTCGAGCGCCTGCGCGTCAGCCGTGCCAAGGACAGCGAAGCCAAGACCAGGCGTGCACTCGACGCCGTGGACGGCCTTCTCCGCTCGGGACGACGGATCACCGTCACCCAAGTGGCACGGGAAGCCTCGGTGTCCACGTGGTTCGTCTACAACCAGCCTCAGGTGCACCAGGCCGTTCAGGACGGCATCACCGCCCAGCGAGCGCGGGGGCGCCAGAACTCCCTCACTCCGGAGGCATCTCAGGTGTCTCAGGCTGGGTTGCGGACGGATCTTGCACTGGCCCGCGAAGAGATCAAGGACCTCAAGAAGGAGCGCGATCGGCTCCGTAACCGGGTCAGGCTGTCTCTCGGCGCCGAGTTGGAGGGCGTGAACCGGAGTGAGCTGATCGAGCGGGTACAGCAGATCGAGCAGCGAAATACCGCGCTGGAGCAAGCGTTGTCAGAGGCCAGGGATCAGATCTCCACCCTGGAGAGCCAACTTCGTGAGGCGGAGGACGACCTCACCGCCGCGCGTGCCAGTCTCCGCCGTGCCATGCGGTCCGTTCCGTCCCCGTAACCCGTGCTGCATGGCCACACTTTGTGGTTGTCCGGTTCTCACGCCGTTAACCGGACAGCCACAAGGCACGTCGTCCCCACGGTCAGAACTTCACCGAAGCGGGTTCCGGGCATGCTCAATCGGTGTCCGTCG
Organism: Streptomyces sp. NBC_01092; assembly: GCF_045039535.1. Lineage (NCBI taxonomy): Bacteria > Bacillati > Actinomycetota > Actinomycetes > Kitasatosporales > Streptomycetaceae > Streptomyces > Streptomyces sp. NBC_01092. The sequence goes on from NZ_CP108659.1 coordinate 4,513,541, forward strand.
CGGCCAACACCGCCAGTCGTCGGCGTCCTGGAGAGACCGAGGCCAGGCCGATATCCCAGGCCACGCGCTCGAACCACTTGGTGTCGGCGCCGAAGCCGTACCAGGCGCACTCCCGTGCACATGCCTCGGACTCCTCCGCGGGGGCACCCTCGGCAGTACCGGAGAGGCCGGCCAGGGACTGCCACGCGGCCAGCCGTCCGTAAGCACCGCGTGCGCCGGAGTTATAGGCACCTCCCGTGGACGCGGCGGCGAAGAGGACCCTCCATGCCTGGTCCGGTGGGCAGGCCGCGACCGAGAAGGTGGTCCTCTTCCCTGCACCCTTCAGGCATTCCAGGCCCAGTCCCAGCAACATGCTCGGTACCGACTCGGCTGCCAGAGGGGCTGCCAGGTCGAAGACCCGCGCCTCGATCCGGCCGTTCGACTCCTCAGCCCAGTTCGCCACAGCGGTGCCGATGCCCTTGGTGGCGGCTTCGGTCGTTGTTTCCTCGACCGACGGCACATGCGCCCCGGCATCAGCCCGCATCTCGCGATTCGCCGACGAGCCGAACGGCATCGAGTGGCTGCCGCCGCGAGCGCTGTAGCTCGGCAAATCCGGCTGCCCTTCCACATCGGACAGCGTCAAGGCCAGCCATCCCAGCGGGTGGTGTCTCCAGTGTGGCGACGTCGCCCACCCTGCGATCCCCGGAGTCTCCGTGACGTCAGCGCCCCTGAGCACCAGTTCGTGGACGAGGCAAGCGCGCAGCTCCTCCGAGGCGTTCCCGCTGAACGCCACGGCTAGTTCCTCCACCGGTTGGCTGGAGGCCAGCAGGGAGGCCGCATAGCGGTCAAGCTTCCTGTCGGCGGTCTCCGTCGAGGAAGCCAGCCGCAGCGCCTCGGCGACATGTCCAGGGCCGGGCGTGGTGGCCAGCAGCCGGAACAGGTAGTCGAAGACGCTCCGGTACTGCCATATCCGCCCGGCGTCAGAGCCGTAAGCCCCAGCGAGAGCGATGCCGAGGTCCGTAAGGAAGGCAGAGTCCCCCAGCGCCAGCTTGCGGTCAGCCGTCTTCCACACGTCGGTGACACTCTTCAAGCCTGGCAGCTTCTTCACGATCTTCTGTATGTGGTCAGCCACGGTAGGCAGCGTATGTGTCCTGCAGTCCGGAAGCGATGGCATTTTCCCAGGTCACTGCTGCTCGATCAGCCTTCGCACTGCTTCAGCATCATCGCCTTGTCCGCCGTCGTCACCGGGAGTTCGTACTTGTCTGCGACCTGCGCGAACCGCACCGCGTACGAGCACCGAATCTGCTTGTTCGGTGGCAGCCAGGACGCGGGCCCCGAGTCCCCCTTCGCCGAGTTGGCGCGCCCTTCGACAGGAAGCAAATTGAGCACGTCGTTCGCCAGTTGCTTGCGCTTACTCTCCGGCCATCGGGCGGCGCCCATCTGCCAGCTGTAGGACAGCGGGACCACGTGGTCGATCTGCACCTCGGTGGCCTTCGCCTTCTTCCAGTCGATGTCCTTGCCGGTGTACGGGTCGTACAGGTCCATCGCAACGACCACGCAGTCGGAACCATCCCGGAACCGGACATCCCGGCCGTGGAGCTTTAGCAAGTCGTTCCGCGTGTCACAACCATTCCTCGCCAGCGGTACCCCGTCCGCCGTATCCATCCACGCATAGCCGAACTCATCCCGCTCGTAGCCCGTCTTCGGCCCACGCCCCTTTGTGGTGAGTCCTTGGATGAGCGTGCGTGCGTCGGCCTTGTCCGCTTCCGACGTGAGCGCGGCGAGCCCCGGCTTCGTCCCGTCGGGATTCATCAGCGGGTTCACCGCTTGGCCGGCAGCTACGTCCGGTCCGGATCTTGCGGAGCTTCCGCCCGGCTCCAGGCCATCACAGCCCGCGACGAGCACGGCGGCAACGGCGACCGTAAGCACGGCCCTCTTCCCGCGAGTACACAGCAGCCTGTGACCCATGTGCCTCTGACTACGCACAGCCGACCACACCCTGCATACGCTGCGAGAACAGATCCATCACGGCGCGAAGCATAGAGATAATGCGGGTGTCGCAGCCGTTGCGGGAGAACGGGATGCCGCCCGGGGCCGAGTCCATCCACGCGTAGCCGAACTCGTCCCGGTCGTAGCCCGTCTTGGGGCCGCGGCCCTTGGTCGCCACCTTCTCGATGAGGGCCAGTGCCTCGTCCCGGTCGGCGTCCGAAGTGAGCGGCGCGAGCCCCGGCTTCGTGCCGTCGGGGTTGTCCAGCGGGCTCACGGCGCGGCCGGAACCAGTGTCCGGGACGGAGCCGGAAGGCTCCTCGTCCACGGGTAGATCGACGTTCTCGCAGCCGGCCAGTACCAGCACCATGCCGAGCATCGCCGCGGCGCTGGCCGCCCCGCCCCTCAGACGCTTCACGGTGCGTCCCCCCTTGCTGCCCGTTCCGCCCCGCACAGGCGGCTTTCCCTGGTACACCGTCGCGCACACGGTAGCGACCCGGCGCACGGCGGCATTCAGGAGGCCTCAGGAGGCCCAGGTGGGTGGAGGTCGGAGGTCGGGGCAGAGGGTTCGGGCAGAAGGTCCGGGACGGAGGTCCAGACCACAGCAGGATCAATCGCGCACACCTCGCAAGCCGGGCGTATCGTCGGTGGTGAATCACCTCTGGAAGGAGCTCTGAATGGGCATCTTCGACAGGTTCAAGAACCGCCAGGCGCAGGACAAGGCCAGGGACATGTCCGACACCGCGGAGCAGAAGGCCAACGAGAAGACGGGCAACAAGTACGAGCGGCAGGTCGACGACGCGCAGCAACGGATGGAGCGCGAACTCGGCGTGGACCGCGACAGGCCCGACCAGCAGTAAGGCCCCAGCCCCGCGGAGGACCACGAGACCCGGCGGGGACTGCGCCGGCGTCGCGGCCAGGCTGTCACCGAACCACCTGGAGAACAGAGGCCGTCCGCGGAGACCCACCTCCCGCGGGCGGCTTCGTGCGGGCGGGTTCGCGTGGGCGGCTTCGTGCGGCCGGGCTCGCACTGCGGGTGAGCCCTCTCCCCCCCCGCCCGCCCTCAGACCTTCCCGATCCCCAACGTCGTCTCCGACGGCAGCAGTCCGGAGGACAGCACCGCCACCCAGAACTCGCCGAGCAGTTCCACGAGACGGTCGACCTCCTCCCCGGTGAGCGACTGCCAGGGCGCGGCGGCGAGTTGGTCGGTGTGCTCCTCGACGGTGCGGCGCAGTTCGCGGCCCGCCTCCGTGGCCGTACCGTCCGCGTCGACCAGCCCGCGGGCGATCAGACGGGCACGAGCCGACTCCCATTCCCCGGCGCTCCAGCCGCGGCTTTCGAAGCGCTCGACGGACGCTGCACCTATCGCGGCGAAGGACACGAGCGACTCGACGGGGTCCAGGCCGGCCACCATGAGGGCCGCTATGTGACCGTCGCCGCGATGCTCCCGCAGAATCGTCGCCGCGTGCCAGAGCTGGAGGTGTGGGGCACCCGGCCAGTCCAGCGCGGCGTTGGCCGCGGCGAGCGGGCGGCCGGCCGTGTTCACCGCCTCGGCCGCGCGACGGACGAGGGCGGCGACCTCCGCCAGCTCGGGGCTGCCCGTCCGGTCACCGAATATCGCGCGGTAGGCCCGGTCGACCCCGCGCTCCCGCGCCCTCAGTACGACCTCGGGGCTCGCGATCTTCCAAGCGGGGTCGATGTGTTCGGCGACCATGCGCGGACTGAAGCTGTAGAACGCCGACGCGACGCTCCGCGCACCGACCGGCCCCAACGGCGCGGCCCGGTACGGGAAGTAGCTCGGCCAGCGCTCCTCGGTGCCGTAACCGAGCGCGGCGGCCTCCTCGAAGACCTCCGGCGCGTAATACAGCACCGCGTGCAGCGGCTCCAGCAGATGCCAGAGCTGTCGCACCCGACCTGACTCCATACCGCCGTCGTGCTCCACCATGACGCGACTCCCCCTTTTCGAGACCTCGGGATCGATCCCCCCGACCCGCACAACCGCCCGCTGCCAACCGTCAACCGTCAACTGCCCAGTGCCAACCACCGAGCGGCAACCCCACAACCCACAACTTGACACTGACAAGATTGCCCGACCCCACCAGAACTTGTCGACGCCTAAATCCCAAAAACTTGTCGCCGCCTAGATTGCGCGTACCCTGCTCCCATGACGCAGCAGACCTCTCCTCGCCGCCCGTACCACCACGGCGACCTGCGCCGAGCCATCCTCACCACCGCACTGGACGTCATCGCCACCGACGGCCCGTCCGCACTCAGCCTGCGTGACCTGGCCCGCCGTGCCGGTGTCTCGCACGCGGCGCCGGCCCATCACTTCCGGGATCGCACCGGACTGCTCACGTCGATCGCCGCCGAGGGGTTCGGGCTGCTGGCGACCGCGCTCATCGAGGCCGCGGACCTGAAGGACGCGGGCGTTCGCTACGTCCGCTTCGCGCGCGAACACCCCGCGCACTTCCAGGTGATGTTCACGCCCGAACTGCTGCGCACCGACGACCTGGAGCTGACCACGGCCCGCGCCCTCGCGGGCGACGCCCTGCGCGGCGCCGTCTCTCTCGTACGCCCCGAGGAACTCGGCATCGACACCCGCATGGCCGGAGTCGCCGCCTGGTCCCTGGCGCACGGCTTCGCCACGCTGCTCCTCAGCCACAACCTGGACGGCCCGGTCGGCGACCAGGACGCCGAGGCGGTGTTCCGGACGCTGGCGACGACGCTGTTCCGCAACACCGCCTGAAAGAGACTCCCGGCGAAAGCACCGCCTGAACGAGCCTCCGGCGCACCCGGAACGGACAGCCGCCGACGCTTGACCTCAAGTCCGCTTGAGGTCCCAGAGTGATCAGCATGACCACCGAAACCGCGCACACGGCCGCCGCACAGTCGGACCTCCGGGCCATCGCCGAGGTCGTCGCCACCGTCGAGCGCACCCAGCGGGCCAAGGACCCCGACGGCTTCCTCGCCCTCTTCCACCCCGACGCCCTGTGGACCACCGGCCACGGCAAGGTCCTCATCGGCCTCGACGCCATCGCCGAGTTCACCCGCGCCGTGCTGCCCAACGCGACCTGGGACGGCGATGTCACCTACGAGGTGGTGCACACGCAGTTCCTGCGGCCCGATGTGGCAGCCGTCAAGGTCCGGCAGGTCTACCACTCACCGCAGGGCGACACGGAGGACGACACGGAGGGCGCCCCGCTGTACGTCATGACCAAGCAGGACGACGGCAGATGGCTGCTGCACGCCTGCCAGAACACCGAGGTACACGTCGACTAGACCGACCGGCGGCCAGGCCCGGGCTTGGCCCGGTCTGGCCCGGCCCGGTCTGGCCCGCCCCGGCCCGGAATCAAGACCCCAGATTCGACATCAAGACCCCAGAATCGACGCCAGGAACTCCCCCACCCACCCGAGCAACTCCCGCCCGACCAACGGCTTCCCGCCCACCTTCGCGGTCTTCGGGCGCGGCACCAGCACCTGGTGCGCCGCCGGCTTGATGACAGTGCCCGGGTACAGGCGCTTGAGCCTGAGCTCCTGGGACTCCCGCAACTCCACCGGCGCGAAGCGGATGTTGTTGCCCTGCAGGACGATCTCGCCGACTCCGCACGCGCGTGCCAGCATGCGCAGGCCGGCCACCAGGAGGAGGTTCTCGACCGGCTCGGGCAACTTGCCGTAGCGGTCGACGAGTTCCTCGCGGACGGACTTGACGTCCTCCTCCGTGTTGGCGGAGGCGATGGCGCGGTAGGCCTGCAACCGGAGCCGCTCGCCGGGCGCGTAGTCGTGCGGGACGTGCGCGTCGACCGGGAGCTCGATCTTGACCTCCAGCGGCGGCTCCTCCTCGACACCGCCCTCCAGCGAGGCCCGGTAGTCCGCGACCGCCTCGCCGACCATACGGACGTACAGGTCGAAGCCGACCCCCGCGATGTGGCCGGACTGCTCACCGCCCAGCAGATTGCCGGCGCCGCGGATCTCCAGGTCCTTCATCGCCACGTACATGCCCGCGCCCATCTCCGTGTGCTGGGCGATGGTGGCGAGGCGCTCGTGGGCCGTCTCGGTCAGCGGCTTCTCCGGCGGGTACAGGAAGTACGCGTACCCACGCTCGCGCCCACGCCCCACCCGGCCGCGCAGCTGGTGCAGCTGGGACAGGCCGAAGTTGTCGCCGCGCTCGACGATCAGGGTGTTGGCGTTGGAGATGTCGATGCCGGACTCGACGATCGTCGTCGAGACGATCACGTCGAACTTCTTCTCCCAGAAGTCGACGACGACCTGCTCCAGCGCCGTCTCCGACATCTGGCCGTGCGCCGTCGCGATGCGTGCCTCGGGGACGATCTCGCGCAGGCGCGCGGCCGCGCGGTCGATCGACTCGACGCGGTTGTGGATGTAGAAGACCTGGCCCTCGCGCAGCAGTTCGCGGCGGATCGCGGCGCCGATCTGCTTCTCCTCGTACGGGCCGACGAAGGTCAGGACCGGATGCCGCTCCTCCGGCGGGGTCGTGATCGTCGACATCTCACGGATGCCGGTGACCGCCATCTCCAGGGTTCTGGGGATCGGGGTGGCGGACATCGTCAGTACGTCGACGTTGGCGCGCAGCTTCTTCAGCTGTTCCTTGTGCTCGACGCCGAAGCGCTGCTCCTCGTCGACGATGACCAGGCCCAGGTCCTTGAACTTGGTCTCCGACGAGAACAGGCGGTGCGTGCCGATCACGATGTCCACCGAGCCTTCGCGCAGGCCCTCCAGGGCCGCCTTCGCCTCGGTGTCGGTCTGGAACCGGGACAGGGCGCGCACGTTGACGGGGAACTGCGAGTAGCGCTCGGAGAACGTCCCGAAGTGCTGCTGCACCAGCAGCGTCGTGGGGACCAGGACCGCGACCTGCTTGCCGTCCTGGACCGCCTTGAAGGCGGCCCGCACCGCGATCTCCGTCTTGCCGTAACCGACGTCGCCGCAGATCAGGCGGTCCATCGGGACCGACTTCTCCATGTCCTCCTTGACCTCGGCGATGGTCGTCAGCTGGTCGGGGGTCTCGGCGTACGGGAAGGCGTCCTCCAGCTCGCGCTGCCAGGGGGTGTCCGAGCCGAAGGCATGCCCCGGCGCCGCCATGCGCGCGCTGTACAGCTTGATCAGGTCGGCCGCGATCTCCTTGACGGCCTTCTTGGCGCGCGCCTTGGTCTTCGTCCAGTCGGCGCCGCCCAGGCGGTGCAGCGTGGGCGCCTCGCCACCGACGTACTTGGTGATCTGCTCCAGCTGGTCGGTGGGGATGTACAGCCGGTCGCCCGGCTGGCCGCGCTTGGCGGGGGCGTACTCGACGACGAGGTACTCGCGCGTGGCGCCCTGGACGGTGCGCTGCACCATCTCGATGTAGCGGCCGACGCCGTGCTGCTCGTGGACGATGTAGTCGCCCGTCTCCAGGCTGAGCGGGTCGATGGTCTTGCGGCGGCGGGCCGGCATCCGGGCGCCGTCCTTGCCGGCCGCCTTCTGCCCGGACAGGTCGGTCTCGGTCAGCACGGCCAGCCTGAGCGCCGGATCCACGAAGCCGTAGTCGATCGAGCCGCAGGCGACATGGACGACGGCCGGGGAGATCTCCCCGAGGTCCGCTTCCAGGCGGGCCGCCACGCCCTCGGTGCCGAGCACCTCGACCGTGCGGGCCGCGGGGCCGTGCGCCTCGGTCACGAAGACCGTGCGCCAGCCGTCGGCGAGCCAGCCCTTGGTGTCGGCGAGGGCCTTGGCGGTGTCGCCGCGGTACGACTCGGGGGCGTGCATGCCGAGCTTGAGGGTGTCCGCGTCGAGCGTCTCGTCAGCGGCGAACGGCGACACCGACCACCACATCATGTCCAGCTCGCGCGCCCGGTCACGGACGTCCGCGATGGACCACAGGGAGGCCGCGCCGACGTCGATGGGTGCCTCGCCGCCGCCGGCCGTGGCGGCCCAGGACGCCTGGAGGAACTCCTGCGAGGTCGCGACGAGATCGGAGGCACGCGTGCGTACCCGTTCTGGATCGCATACGACCGTCATGGCGCCCTTGGGCAGGACGTCGAGCAGCAGCTCCATGTCGTCGACGAGGACCGGCGCCAGGGACTCCATGCCCTCGACCGCGATGCCCTCGGCGATCTTGCCGAGCAGTTCGCCGAGCTCGGGGTGCTCCTCGGCGAGGGCACGCGCGCGTGCGCGGACGTCGTCGGTGAGCAGCAGCTCGCGGCAGGGCGGCGCCCACAGGCCGTGCTCGGCGACTTCGAGGGAGCGCTGGTCGGCGACCTTGAAGTAGCGGATCTCCTCGATGTCGTCACCCCAGAACTCGATGCGCAGGGGGTGTTCCTCGGTGGGCGGGAAGACGTCGAGGATGCCGCCTCGCACGGCGAACTCACCGCGCTTCTCGACGAGCTCCACGCGCGCGTACGCGGCGGCCGCCAGGGCGTCCACGACGGCGTTGAGGTCGGCGGTCCGGCCGGTGCGCAGGGCCACCGGTTCCAGATCGCCGAGGCCCTTGACCTGGGGCTGAAGGACGGAACGTACCGGCGCGACGACGACGGAGATGGGGCCGGTCTCGGGGTCGTCGGAGCTGGGGTGGGCGAGGCGGCGCAGGACGGCGAGGCGGCGGCCCACGGTGTCGCTGCGCGGGCTGAGGCGCTCGTGCGGGAGGGTCTCCCAGGACGGGTACTCCACCACGCCCTCCGAGGGGAGGAGGGAGCGCAGGGCCGCCGCCAGGTCCTCCGCCTCACGGCCGGTCGCCGTCACCGCCAGGAGCGGGCGGTCGGCCTCGCGGGCGAGGGCGGCGATCGCGAACGGGCGCGCCGCCGGGGGGCCGACCAGGTCGACGTGCATGCGGTTGCCGTCTGCGGCCGCCGTGATCGCTTCCGCGAGGGCGGTGTCCTTGACTACGGCGTCGAGCAGACCGTGCAGACTCATGGAGGGCGCTTCCGTCCGAGGAGGTGGGCAACACGAAGGGCCCGACACGCATGACGGGCCGGGTGTTCCAGCGTACGTCGCTGCGCGGGCAGGCGCCGGGGCCTGTGGATAACGTCCGTTCTCCCGGTGTCCGGCGTTGACGGCACCGCCGCGTGGGACCACCGCGTGGGACCGCCGTGGGAAGCCGGCCGCCGACGCAGAGCGGCCGACGATGCAGAGGGGCCGACGATGCAGACCGGCCGACGTCGCAGAGCCGCCGACGATGCAGAGCGGCCGACGTCACAGACCGGCCCACGGCGCAGAGCCGCAAGCAACGGCGCAGAGCCGCCACCAACGGCACAGAGCCGCCGGCAACGGCGAGCGGCCAGGGCCGCGACCGGTCGCCCCGCCGCCCCCACGTAAAGTCCCCCCATGCCCACCCCCGCCGCCTCCACGACTCCTGACGCGTCCCCGGACCCCCACATACCGGCCTCCGCCCCGCACGCCTCGGGGGACGACCGGCCCGGTCCCGGTCGGCGTGACCCCTGGCTGCTGGCCGTCGCGCTGTTCGTCGGGTACGCGATCGTCTCCGTGGGCCGTTACCGGCATCTGGGACAGAAGTCGTGGGATCTCGGGATATTCGAGCAGGTCATCCGGTCGTACGCACACCTGCAGGCGCCGGTCGCCGACCTGAAGGGGCCCGGGTTCAACATCCTGGGGGATCACTTCAGCCCGGTGACGGTGCTGCTGGCGCCGGTGTACCGGCTCTTTCCCTCGTCCATCACCCTGCTTCTCGCGCAGGCCGCGCTGTTCGCTCTCTCCGCCGTCCCGGTCACGAGGGCCGCGGCCCGGCTGCTCGGGCGGCGGCGCGGGCTCGCGATCGGTGTCGCGTACGGGCTGTCGTGGGGGCTTCAGCAGGCGGTCGACTTCGACTTCCACGAGATCTGCTTCGCCGTACCGCTGATCGCCTTCAGCCTGGAAGCGCTGCTCGCCCGGCGGTGGCGGGCCGCCCTGCTCTGGGCGCTTCCGCTGGTCCTGGTGAAGGAGGACCTGGGCTTCACCTTGACGGCGCTCGCCCTGGTCGTCGCCTGGCGGGCGCGCCAGGAATCCCCGCGCGCGGCCCGGTACGCGCTCGGCGTCGCCGTGTTCGGTGTGGTGGCCCTCGCGGCGACCCTGCTGCTGCTCATACCGAGCTTCAACTCCGCCGGCAGCTACGACTACTGGAACAAGGTGAGCGAGTCGGGCGGCGGCGGTCCCTTCGACGGCCTCGACACCAAGCTCCGCACAGTGGGCTGGCTCCTCATCCCCACCTCCGGACTGCTCGCCCTGCGCTCCCCCGTCCTGCTCGTCGCCCTGCCCACCATCGGCTGGCGTTTCGTCTCCTCGTATCCGCAGTACTGGGGCACCGACTGGCACTACAACGCCGTCCTGATGCCCATCGTCACCTTCGCGCTCGTCGACGCCCTCGTCAGCACCCGGCACAGCACGCGCGCGTGGCTGCGCTCGTACGTCCAGCACCTGCCCGCCGCCGTCGCGGCCGCCTCCCTCGCGCTGACCACCTCGCTGCCGCTGGCCGCGCTGACCGAGAGCGAGATCTACCGCAAGCCCGCGCGCGTGAGCGCCATCGAGCGGCTCCTCGCCGAGGTGCCCGACCACGCCTCCGTCGAGGCGAACATCGCCCCGATCAGCCGGCTCACCTCGCGCTGCCGGGTCTTCTGGGTGAGCAATACGCAAGGCATTAACCCCGACTTCATCGCCCTCGACAACTCCCGCAAGCGCTATCGCGACGTCGAGGCCTACGCCCGGACCCTTCACCCGCGCGCCCAGTACGCCATCACCGGCACCGCCTACGGAGTCGTACTGCTGGAGCGCCGGACGGGATAGCAGCAGGGCCCCGCATACGTCCGGGCCCGGTCCGGAAGGTGACACCTCCCGGACCGGGCCCGTCCCCCGCAACCCCCGTGTGCGGTGGCTACTCGGCGGCTCCTCGCCCGGCTACTCGGTCGCGATCGCGTTCAGTACGTTCATCCGGCCCGCCCTGAACGCCGGCACCAGCGCCGCGAACAGGCCCACGAAGGCCGAGCCGATGAAGACCGCGATGATCGTCGGCCACGGGATGTCGAGGACGTTCAGGCCCTCCAGAGCCAGCAGCTTCTGGGCCGTCGCGCCCCAGCCCATGCCCAGCCCCAGGCCCAGCAGGGCGCCGAAGAGGGCGATGACCACCGACTCCATGCGGATCATGCGGCGCAGCTGGCGGCGGGAGAGACCGATCGCGCGCAGCAGGCCGATCTCCCTCGTCCGCTCGACCACCGACAGCGCCAGGGTGTTCACCACGCCCAGGACCGCCACGATGATCGCCAGGGCCAGCAGGCCGTAGACCATGTTCAGGAGCTGGCCGACCTGGTCCTTCAACTCCTGCTTGTAGTCGGTCTGGTCGCGGACCTGGTACTGCGGGTAGGCGTCGAGGGACTTCTTCAGGGCCGCGTACGCCGCCTCCTCCTGGCCCTCCTTCGCCTTGCCGAACATCATCACGTTCTGCGGGATCCGGTCGGCGGGGAGGTACTTCGACAGGGTCTCGATGCTCAGGTAGCGAGCGCCCTGGTCGATGGCGGTGTCGTCGTCCGTGATGGCCGCGACCTTCAGCTTCGCCGTCTCGCCGCCCTTGAAGGCGACGTCAATGGTGTCTCCGACGTGCACGCCGTGCTTCTTGGCGTAGTCGGAGCCGACCGACATGGCGTCCTTGCCATAGGCGGCGGAGAGGGTGCCCGCTGTGGTCGTACGGCGCAGGTCCTCGGCGTACGTCGGGTCGGCGGCCGTGATGCCGCTGTCGTCGGTCTTGCCGTCCGGCGAGGTCAGGGTGGCGTCGACGTCCTTGTAGCGGGTGACATGGGCGAGGCCGGGCGTCTGCTGCATGGCCTTCTCGGCCTGCGGCACGAAATCCTGCTGCTCGCTCATGACGATGAAGTCCGCGCCCACCGACTTGTCCAGCTCGCTCGTCGCCGAGGCGACCATCGAGGAGCCGACGACCGACAGGCAGGCCACCAGCGCGAGGCCGATCATCAGGGCGGCGCCCGTGGCACCGGTACGGCGCGGGTTGCGCAGGGCGTTGCGCTCGGCCATGCGGCCGACCGGGCCGAAGGCGCGCAGCAGGACCGCGCTGATCACCCGGACCACCGCTCCCGCGAGGAGCGGGCCGATGACCACGAAGCCGATCAGGGACAGCACCACACCGCCGCCCAGCATCAGCGCGCCGTCGCTCGCCTTGTCGGCGGTGGCGGCCGCGTACAGCGCGAAGGCGCCCGCGCCCGTCAGGACGAGTCCGACCAGGGCGCGCACCCAGCCCGCCTTGCCGTCGGCCGGTGTGCCGGCGTCGCGCAGGGCGGCCATCGGGGAGACCTTGCCGGCGCGGCGGGCCGGGAGGTAGGCGGCCAGCACCGTCACCACGACGCCGAGGATCAGGCCGACGACCGGGGTCGTCACCTTCACGGTGAGGTCGGCGGTGGAGAGGTTCATGCCGGCCATCGACATGAGCTTCATCAGGCCGATCGCGATGCCGACACCGGCACCGACACCCAGGACGGAGCCGATGAAGCCGAGCAGCAGGGCCTCCACCAGCACGGACCGGTTGACCTGCCGGCGCGAGGAGCCGATCGCCCGCATCAGGCCGATCTCACGGGTGCGCTGGGCGACCAGCATCGAGAAGGTGTTGATGATCAGGAAGATGCCGACCAGGAACGCGATCCCGGCGAAGCCGAGCATGGCGTACTTGATGACGTCCATGAACGCGCCGACGTCCTTGCGGTTCTCGTCGGCGGCCTCCTTGGCCGTCTGGATCTTGTACGCGCCGTCCAGGGCACCGGCGACGTTCGCCTTGAGCTGCGCGTCGCTCACGCCGTCCGCCGCGGTGACGGAGACCTGCGTGAAGCGGCCGGTGGCGCCGAGCAGGGTGCGCTGGGCGGTCTCGGTGTCGAAGTAGACGACGGCCGCGCCCGGGTTGGTCACCTTCCAGGAGGCGATGCCGACGATCCGCGCGCGGATGTCGCCGGTGGCGGCGATGGTGCGCAACTGGTCGCCGAGCGTCAGGTCGTGCTTGTCGGCGGTGTCCGCGTCGACCATGACCTCGGTGGGCCCGCGCGGGGCGTGCCCGGAGGTGATCTCCATGGACTTCAGGTCGTTCTTGGTCCAGTTGCCGGCGATGGTGGGCGCGCCGGTGGAGGAACCCATGTTCTTGTTCTCGGAGTTGACGACGGTCACGCTCATCGAGCCGACCGAGCCCTCCGCCTTCTGGACGCCGTCGACGGCCGCGACCTGCTCGACGGTCGAGGCGGGCAGCGAGGCGGGCTTGCCGGTGCCGGCACCGTCGTCCTCGTCCTTGGCCTCCTTGGGGCTGACGGTGACGTCGGAGGAGGTGACGGCGAAGAGCTTGTCGAAGGTGGTGTTCATCGTGTCGGTGAACACCAGGGTCCCCGAGACGAAGGCCACCGACAGCAGGACGGCCACGGCCGACAGGGCCATCCGCCCCTTGTGCGCGAAGAAGTTGCGCATCGAGGTCTTCAGGACGGTCATGACGTACGCCCCCGGGCGTCGAAGTCCTTCATGCGGTCCAGGACGGCGTCGGCGGTCGGCTTGTACATCTCGTCGACGATGCGTCCGTCGGCGAGGTACAGCACCCGGTCCGCGTACGAGGCGGCGACCGGGTCGTGCGTGACCATCACGATGGTCTGCCCGAGCTCGGTGACGGACCTGCGCAGGAAGCCGAGGACCTCGGCGCCGGCGCGGGAGTCGAGGTTTCCGGTCGGCTCGTCACCGAAGATGATCTCCGGGCGGGCGGCCAGGGCGCGGGCGACGGCGACGCGCTGCTGCTGGCCGCCGGAGAGCTGGGTCGGCCGGTGCTTGAGCCGGTCGGAGAGCCCCACGGTGTCGACGACGCGCCCGAGCCACGCGCGGTCGGGCTTGCGGCCCGCTATGTCCATCGGCAGCGTGATGTTCTCGAGGGCGTCGAGCGTCGGCAGCAGGTTGAACGCCTGGAAGATGAAACCGATCCGGTCCCGGCGCAGTTGTGTGAGCTTCTTGTCCTTCAGCCCGGTGATCTCGGTCTCGTCGAGGTAGATCTGGCCGCTGGTGACGGTGTCGAGCCCGGCGAGGCAGTGCATGAGCGTGGACTTGCCGGATCCCGAGGGACCCATGATCGCGGTGAACTGGCCCCGCGCGATGTCCACGTCGACGTGGTCGAGGGCGTCGACCCGGGTCTCCCCCGACCCGTACGCCTTGACGACCTGCCGCGCCCGCGCGGCAACGGCCGTAGTCCTTCCAGTGCCCCCGTGCCTGGGAATGGTCACAGCCGATGTCACGGTATGTCTCCTAAGTCGGTCAGCAGGTGAATCACGAGTACTGCTACGTCGTTCAGTCTCGTGGCGGGACAGGGTCCGGCGCGCTGGTGCCCGGCCCCCTCTTGTGCGGGGGAAAACCCCACCCCCGCTGGTTCGGTCAGCCGCCCCCCAGCGGCGTAAAGCCAGGTTAAGGACGGCACCGGTGCCGTCTCGTCGTCCGGCGGTACCAACCCTCCCCGAGACGTAGTACGGAGGTCCCCCTAGGGGCTCTCCGCCCTTCGGCGGAGGACGGCTCGGGGTTGCCTCCCCCCTCCGGCCCATCGAGCCTCCACCCTCCCGCGGCGTGAGGGTCAAGTGGGAAGCTGTTCGGCGGCGGATAGGTGCAAGGGGAAAGCAAAAGGAGAGGGACCCGGTGGGCAGTACGAGACCCGCGATACGCGACACCGCACAGCGCACCGGAACCGACAGACGCACGGCCGTGGTCGCGGCCCTGATGCTCGCGATGGCGCTGGTCGCGATCGACTCCACCATCGTCTCCACGGCCGTACCGCAGATCGTCGGCGACCTCGGTGGCTTCTCCGTCTTCTCCTGGCTGTTCTCGGGATACCTGCTCGCGGTGACGGTGACCCTCCCCGTCTACGGCAAGCTCTCCGACACCTTCGGCCGCAAGCCGGTGCTGATCGCGGGCGCGGCGGTGTTCCTGCTGGGGTCGCTGCTGTGCGCGGTGGCCTGGAACATGGCGGCGCTGATCGCGTTCCGGATCGTGCAGGGGCTGGGCGGCGGCGCTCTTCAGGGCACGGTCCAGACGCTGGCCGCCGACCTGTACCCGCTGAAGGAACGCCCGAAGATCCAGTCCAAGCTGTCCTCGGTGTGGGCGCTGTCGGCGGTGACCGGGCCGGGCCTCGGCGGGGTCCTGGCGGCCTACGCGGACTGGCGCTGGATCTTCCTCATCAACCTGCCCATAGGGGCGGTGGCGTTGTGGCTGATCGCCCGCCACCTGCACGAGCCGCAGCGCGAGTCGACGGGCACGCGCGCGCGTGTCGACTGGGCAGGCGCGCTGGCGGTGTTCGCGTGCGGGGGCGTCCTGCTGACGGCACTGGTCCAGGGCGGTGTGGCCTGGCCTTGGCTGTCGGCCCCGTCCCTGGCCCTGTTCGCCACGGGACTGGCGCTCGCGGCGGTCGTGGTGCTGGTGGAGCGCCGGGCGGCCGAACCCATCATCCCCGGGTGGGTGTGGCGGCGCCGGACGATCGCGGCGGTGAACCTGGCGCTCGGCGCGCTGGGTCTGCTGATGGTGGCGCCGACGGTGTTCCTGCCCCTCTACGCACAGGCGGTCCTGGGCCTCGCCCCGGTGGCGGCCGGATTCGTGCTGTCCGTCTGGACGTTGAGCTGGCCGGTGTCGGCGGCGCTGAGCCAGCACGTGTACCGAAGGATCGGCTTCCGCAACACGGCGATGCTGGGCATCGCGACGGCCTCGCTGATCCTGCTGGCGTTCCTGTTCCTGCCGTATCCCGGGGCGGCCTGGCAGCCGACGCTGCTGATGCTGCTGCTGGGGGCGGCGCTGGGGCTGTTCCAACTGCCGCTGATCGTGGGCGTGCAGTCGACGGTCGGCTGGTCGGAGCGAGGGACGACGACGGCGTCGGTGCTGTTCTGCCGGCAGACGGGCCAGACGCTGGGCGCGGCGCTCTTCGGCGCGGTGGCCAACGGTGTGCTGGCGTCACGGCTCGGCGGGGCGAGCGACCTGGACTCGGTGACCCGGGCGCTGGATTCCGGCGGCAGGGCCCCAGAGGCCACCGGGCGGGCCATCGCCGACGCGGTGCACGCCGTGTATCTGGGGGCGTCGTGCGCGGCGGCGCTGGCCTTTCTGGTGCTGTTGCTGCTGGCGCCGAAGCGGTTCCCGGTCCTGAAGGAGGACGACTCAGGGAAGCCGGACGGCTCACGGAAGCCGGACGACTCAGGGAAGCCGGACGACGACCTCGGGGTTGTCCGGTGACGGTCCGTCCAGCAGCGGCTGCGGGACGCCCTTGAGGTGCAGGTCGAAGAAGGCGGCGACGTACGCGCGCGTGAGGGCCAGTGAACGCTCGTAGGGCATTGGAGCGGTGTCCGGTATCCCGGCCAGGCCCGCGAGGAGGGGTACGTCGGTGAAGGAGCCGTGGTCGGCGCCGGTGACGGTCAGCCAGCGCTTCCAGCCGTCCAGGTCGGCCCAGCTCTGGTGCCAGGTCTTGTCGTCGTGCCGGTCCTTGGCCCCGAACATCAGGAAGGGACGCCCGTGGAGCCCGTCGGCGGGGACCGGGGCGAAGAACGTGCCGTCCATGTTCACGCCGGCCCGCACGCGCGCGTCACCGGCCATCGTCGCTGCGGTGGAGGCGCCGCCGATGGAGTGCCCGGCCATGCCGATCCGCTTGGTGTCGATCACGCGCGCGTACCGCCACGCCGGGTGGCGCCCGGTCAGCCGGTCGAGCACGAAGGAGACGTCCTGGGCCCGGCTCCCGGCGACCGTCGAGCCGCCGATCGAGGAGAACTTGTCGCAGATGGCGCAGGGCAGGGTCTGCCCGTCGGGGAGGGTCGTACCGGCGTTCTCGTACGGATGGTCGACCAGCGCGACAACGTATCCGCGACTGGCGATGTCCTCGGCGAGTCCGGTGAGGGTGGACCGGGGGAACGTGAACCCGGGCGAGAGCACGACGAGCGGGAACCTGCCGTTCGCGGGGCGGGCGTCGGGGTGCGCCCAAGTACGGACGCCGCTGATCGTCTCGGGCGGGACGGTGGCGTCCGGCGCCCTCAGCTCAAGAAGATGGCGGGCCTCTTCGGTGGTCATGTAGGGAGCGGTCGGTCCGCTCGTGCCGGGGCGCGCCGGGTAGTACATGGACACCATGAGCTGACGGGGCCCTGCGGACGGAACCCAGGGGTCCGGACGGTCGGCGTCGACAAGGTGGAGGGTGCTGCGGCCGACGGTGTACGGGCCGGTGGGACGGGGCAGTTGGGCCGATGCCGCGGCAGCGACGACGGAGGCCGAAAAGTCCGGCCCCGCGGCCACCGCGGGCAGGGTCAGGGCCGGTCCGAGCACGAGCGCGGCGGACACCGCCAGCGCTGAGAAGCGTGGTCTGTTCATGCCGAGGACGTTAGGCCGCGGGCCCCTGACCTGGCGTCAGTCCGCGGTCGTAGGACGTGGGTGCCGAGCGGCGGTACCGGTGACCTACCACGGTCGGACAGCCGTACGGTCGTAGGCGCATACCCTGTCCTCATGCTGACCTTGGAGCGCCTGCGCGCCGACCACGCGGACGCCGTGCTGGCCTTCGAGCGGGAGAACCGTGAGTACTTCGCCCGCACGGTGCCGGACCGCGGGGACGAGTACTTCACCCCCACGGGATTCGCGGCCAGGCACAAGGCACTGCTGGCCGAACAGGACGCCGGGGTCTGCCATTTCCACGTCGTGCTGAACGATGAGGGGCGCCTGGTCGGCCGTATCAACCTGCTCGACGCCGAGGACGGCTCCGCCGAACTCGGCTACCGCATAGGCGAGCGCGCGGCGGGCAAAGGTGTCGCGACGGCGGCGGTGGCTCAGGTGTGCCGGATGGCCGCAGCGACGTACGGACTGACCTCCCTGGTGGCGGTCACCACGCTCGACAACCTGGGGTCCCGGACCGTCCTGGAGAGGAACGCGTTCGTCGTCGTGGGGGACACGACGATCGACGGTCAGCCCGGGGTCCGCTATCGACGCGAGCATCTCGGGCACTGACAGGGCGGAAAGCGGCCGGCGAGGTCCGCGCGTTCACACCTGGGGCTCCTCATCCTCGAAGGCGTTGCGCAGGCCGTCGAAGAGGTGGGGGTCACAAGGTGCCAGATGGGTCGCCTGAGCCGTGTGGACGATCGTCTCGGCGATGTGTCGGACCCCGCGTTCGTACTCACCGCGCCTGCCGAACTCCATCAGCCCCAGCATGCCTCTGTCGGCGTAGACGTCACCGAGCTCATGGTCGGCGTACTGGATGCCCCAGCTCACCGATGGCAGGTGCCTGGGCTCCGTGGAAGCCCAGAGCACGGGTACGATCGCGGAACTCTGGCGGCCGCGGAGGCCGTTGTCCCGCTGCTGGCGCCGACCGAAGGCGTCCCATTCCATGCCGCACCAGGCGGTCTTGAAATAGCGAGGCGAGTAGAGGGGAACGAACACCCTGGCCGTGGCCAGCGCTCCCTTCATCGCCTGCTGCCACTCCATACCCGGCGGCAGCGTCACGTCGATGAAGCCGAGGCCCTCCTGCGGGGTGTGGGTCAGCTCCGCGAGTTGCCGGGTCAGATCGACGAAGAACCGGTGCTCGCGGCTGCGGGACCCCGTGCGAGCACCGGGTGTCCGGGCATAGCTCAGATAGAACAGCGGCCCTTGTTGCAGCTCCATGAAGGGCGTGGTCTCGGGCTCCCTGTCCCGAACCTGGATCACCGCTCCCGGCGTGATCTCCGCCATGAACGCGTCGATGAGTCCCGACGTGACAACGTGCTTCGACACGGTCTCGCGGTCCGACACGACGATGGAGTGCAGCCTTCCGTCGTTGTCGAACAATGCCGCGCTCTTGAGGCCGCGGCCTGCCGCCGAACGGGCCGCAAGGGACACCGTGCACACCGGCTCCTTCGAGGAGCGCCTGCTCGCGTACCAGGCGGCACCCACCTCCCGGCTACCGAAGGGAGAGAGCGGCGCCGCCGACAGCACGGAGTTCTCCAGCCGCATCATGATCAGCCCTGACCTGCTGTCACGCGTCATCACGTCGCGCACGCGGAAGGCCCGACCGTCCAGACGATGGATGTGGAACGGGCCGGAGGTCACCTCGAAGCCGGCGGTCAGGACGGCGTCGGATCGCACAGCGACGCCAGTGGCGAGGAATTCGCCGGCGCGGGTGATCCAGACCAGTGAGCCCATGAATTCACGGACCTCCTCACGGCCCACCAGCGTTTCCACCGCAAGACTGCCGGCCGTCTGACTACCCTCCTGGAGCTTCGAGGCGAAGTGCGCCAGCACCGACAGTCGCGTTCCCACGACGTCGACGAGGTCGGCCAGTTCCTCGCTCCATTTCCACGCCTTGCCCCGATGTCCGGCAAGCATCTCCCGGAGGTACTCCACGGCTGACGCACCGTCGGGGTCCCGCAGCTCCGTGCGGTACGCCGCCGGCCACCGTGTCCGCTCGGCGCGAGTCATCAACAGGCTGCCGTACCCCTCGGGCGGAAGACACAACTTGCCGGATTCCTCAGGATCGTCAGGAGCGGACGCGAAGGTCGCCGAGCTGACACCGTCATAGATCAGCAGCCAGCCGGGATGTCGGGTCAGGTGGTCACGCAGGTCGGCCAGGCGCCGGGCCGGGAAGGAGCGGTGCTCCTCTTTTGTACGGGGGATTCCCAGGTCGTCAGCGAGCGCCGTCAGGTCTCCCAGCAGAGTCTTGCGACTGCCCGCACGGATCCACCTGACCAAGGTGAAATCCGGGGCCAGCGCCTCGGCACAGTCGGCTGCCAGCGCGGTCTTGCCCACCCCCGCGGCCCCTTCGATCACACACGTCGCCATTGCACGGATGGGATAGCGCCTGTGCTCCGCAGGGTGCCCCCTGAGGAGCACCTGCACGACCTCCGCGGCCTCACCCCGGCGGACGTAGAACGGTGGCCGCTCGGGCACCCGGCTGGGTAGCGGCCCTCCGGCCCGGCCGCCCTTCAGGTCACTGCCGACGCCGACGCTCACCTGGACGTTCCCCACGGTCATCGTGAGGCTCTTCTTCGACCGGAGCCACGGAACCAGCCGCCTCCCGCGCCGCCGTTTCTCTCGCTCCTCCGGCACCGCCTCGGCCGGTGCCGACTCGGTCCGGGGCGCCGCCTCGGTCCGCCTTCTCGCCAGCTTCGCGGCCACTTCCCGGTAGTCCCCGCCGACTCCGCCGATGACCGCCAGCGCCACTTCCGCAAACGCGCGGCTTCCTTCCGGCAGTTCGAGGCCGTCCAGCCCGCCGTTCTCCTTCACGGCGATCACCAGCGCACCGAAGTCGGTGACTCCGCCGAACGTCGCAGCCACCCGCTCGCTCACGCCGTCGATGACCTGCTCCAGCACAAGCAACGACTCCGTGCGGGTCAGCCGTTCGAGCAGGGTGTCGCGCACACCGTCGCGGAAGTCGTACAGCACACCGTCCGGGTCCTCTCCCGGCTCGGCCGGAGTACGGCGGACCAGCAGCCCGGACACGAAGATCTCGGCGAGATGCATGGGCGTGGAGGACGGGACCATGGTGCGCTGGACCAACCGCATCACCGGCAGGCTCAGCGGAGCAGCGGCCAGCAACCGCAGCAGACCGAACGCCTCCGGCGAGTAGCCCTCCTCGAAGCGCGAGATCCACCCCGCCGGGGTGTTCGGCTCGTCCGTCGGATCAGCCGGACCCGGACGTTGCGCGACGGTCAGCGGTACGGCCTGCAACGGCACGCGCTCCACCGTCCGACCGGACACCAGCCGCGCCCACGGCCCCAGCCAGTCGCCCGAGACCTCCAGAGTGGGCAGCCAGCGGATCTGCGCCCGGTCCGCCGCCCCCGCCCGCCCGCGCGCGATGCCCGGCAGCGGTCCCGTCGACCGGACCTCGATCGCGGCCCGGTGGGTTTCCGCGCCTCGCGCCCGCACGGGCAGGGCGCGTAGCGCAGTACGGTGCCACAGGCGGCTGGGCAGCACCTGGAGCGCGGCGACGGGGCGGCGGACCGACCAGTCGGCGAGGGCGGCGGGCAGCTCCGTGCCGTGCCAGGCGGGGCCCACACCGTCCGTCAGGACCAGTACCGCGCGTCGCCCGGCCGGGTCCGCCAGGGACTGCTTCCAGTGTCGCGTCGGCGAAACGGCCTGCGCGCCCCTGCGGAACGGTGCCAGTGTGGGCTCCGGGCCGTCCGTGTTCAGCGCCCAGGCGCGGACGTCGGCGAAGGCGCCGTGCCGGGCCAGGAGGGTGCGCAACTCGTCGGCCAGGCGATGCCACACCGACATCGTCGTGCCCGTGTCGATCAACAGGTCCACGGAGAAGCGGCGTTCGGTGGCCGGGCGCAGGATCGGCAGGAGCAGGCCGGTGTCGCCGGAAGCCGCGGCGGTGGCCGCCACGTCGAGCGTGCGGGCCCGCGCAGAGGGCACTTGCTGGCGCAGCGGGCGCAGGGCCCGGGTCAGGGCGAGGGCATCGGGGAGCGCCGAGGGCTGCGCGACGCGGATGACGTGCGCACCGCCGGGACGGCCGGGGGCCGCGCCGTCGGCGCCGGGAAGGTGAATGCCGGCCAGGGGAGGCTCGGGGTCGGGGAGCGGAGCAGATGGCTTCTCCTCCGGCGGCGGTGAGGCGAGGTCGGCGGAGGGCGCGGGTGCCGTGGGGTCGGCGCCGCTGCCCAGGAGCGACCAGTCGACCGGGTCGAGGCCGCTGAGCCGGGCGATCCACAGCACATCGAGTGCGTCGGTGGCGTCCGGCGCGCCTCCGGCGTCGAGGAGACGTGCGAGCTCTTCGCGCAGCACATCGCCCTGCCCGGCGGACTCGCCCCCCGTCACGGCTTCCTCGTCCCCTGACACAGCTCCCGTGGCCCCCGTCACGATCCGCTCAGCCTCGATCCAGTGGCCGCAACAGGTCGTCACCGAGCAAGGACTGTCCCTCCTCGGTGTCCCACAGTCCTCGTTCCGCCATGAGCAACGCATTGAGCAACTGGTCGTTGGCCAGTGTGCCCATCTCCCGTTGCTTGGCCAGGAACTGGGCGATGATCTTCCCCCGCACCTCGGCGGATCCGTTGTTCCCGCCGACGCCCGGCTCGCCGAGATGCGCCGCGACCATGCCGGTCAGTTGCTCCTGATCCGCCGGCCCGATCTCCAGCCGGATGCAGCGGCGCAGGAACGCCATGGGGAACTCCCGCTCCTCGTTGCTGGTCAGCACCACGAACGGGAACTCCGCACAGGCCACCTCACCCCCGTGGACATCCACCACCTCACGATCGGCGGTCATCACCGATTGCCTCCCCTTCCCGAGGCGGGCCAGTTCGGGGATGACGAACTCGCCCTCCTCGAAGACATTCAGCAGGTCGTTGGGGAAGTCCATGTCACTCTTGTCGATCTCGTCGATCAGCAGCACCCGGGGCCGCTTCCATGGCAGCAACGCCGTCCCGAGCGGTCCGAGCCACAGGTACTTGCCGATGTCCGGTGGCTTGGGCCGCTCGCCTCCGGGGCTGCGCAGTGCGCCGGCATTGCCGAGCCCGGCGTCGTAGAGGCGGCCCACGGCGTCGTATTCGTACTGCCCGTCCTTGAGGGTGGACCGGCTGGTGATCGCCCACCGCAGCACCGGCCCGAGCTTCAGTTCGTGCGCGACGGCGTAGGCGAGCGTGGACTTGCCGGTCCCGGGCTTGCCGGTGAGCAGCAGGGGGCGGCGCAGGTGCAGTGCGAGGTTGACGAGGTGTTTCGCGCGGGCGCCCGCCTGATAGGCCTCTCCCTGGCCCTTGCGGCCCAGATGCCGGAGGTGGGCGTCGTCGTCCGGCACCTGCGGTGACTCCAGCAGCTCGGCGCCACCGTGTCGGAAGGCCCGCCACGGGGGTGCCTCGGGCAGGCGTTCAATGCCGTCGTGGGGGGTGCCGGTCCCCTCGTAGACCCACCAGTCCTGCGTCTGCGTCATGCTGCTCCTTCGCCGGCGCCGCGGGTGCCGGACATCGGGCTGTCCTGTTTCCTGAAGACACACGTCGGGTCGTCCCACAGCAGAGTGATCTGCTTACCGACGCTCGCCGGGTCATGACGCTTGCGTTTGCGCACTTCCAGGACGCTGTCCGGCAGTTCGGCCAGTAGGGCGGGTGGCTTGGCGTTGCGCAGCTCGTCCAGGAGGTGGGCGGGGTCGCCCGCGTCGCGTCGCCAGACCATGACGGGAATGCCGTCCTCCAGCAGGGCGTCGAGCACGGCGTCCCGGATCAGGGGATCGTGATGGTCGTACGGCTTGCCGAGCCCCAGGCAGGCGAGGTCGGCATTGTGCCGCAGCCAGTCCTCCACGTCGGCGCGGTCCGTCAGGCGCAGCGACTGATACTTGCTGTCCGGGCAACGCCGGCCCTCGGACGCGGAGTGCGAGTCTCCGCAGGTCTCCCCGCCGGCGGCATCAGGGCTCATCCAGCCGATGCGCTCGAGTGGGTCACCGCTCACGCCGTCCCGGTCGAGGGCCTCCCAGCGCCGAAGCCACTCGTCGTGCGGGAAACCGTCCTTGTACCGTCTGAGGGACCGTACGACGACCTGGCATCTGCGGCTGAGGGGTTTGTCGCCCGCGCCACTGGACCACAGCTCGGCCGGATAGCCGAGCAGCGAGTCCGGAAGCAGGAACTCCACCCGCTTGTTCGCGTCCCAGTCCACCTGTTCCCGTGCCCGCCAGGCAGCGAGGAACTCGTGGCCACGGAGCATCAGTTCGTCGCCGTTGAACAGTCCCGGTGCGGGCCACGAACAGTGGAAGTCCGGCCTGGCGCCCGCGATTCCCTCGTAGTGGAATCCGCGCAGCGAGTAGCGACGCTGGGTGTAGGGCAGGTCGCTCGGCGCGTCCTCCTCCTCGACCCGTATCTGGATGATGACCTGGCGCTCGCCGCTCGCCCGCGCTCCTGCGACGACGGGTGCCAATTGGTCGGTGGGACGTGCGTCCAGGACGGAGACGACGAGTGCTTCGAGTCGGCTACTGCGGTCCTGCTCGGCGGCGAGCAGCCGCAGAAAGCCGAGAAGGTCCCTCCGAGGGGCATCCGGGTCGGCGATCGGCTCCCGGGCGTCGTAGAGCTGGAACAGCACGTCCGGGAGCACAGAGCGGCAGTCCAGCGACCGACCCCCGGCACGGCGTTCGTTCATGTAGTGGATCACAGCGGTGCGCCCGAACTCCGGGGGATGAGCGCGCAGCTCACCGACGATGCTCAGCACACAGGCGCCCGGCAGCGGACCGTCCGGCCTGGTCAGCACCGTGACCGCGAGCCTGAACCAAGCTGTGCCGATGTCGTTCTGCCTGACGACCGACAGCGCGGCCAGCAGCGCGCCCAACGCCTCGGCGCGGCGGGCGGTGCGGACGATGGCGCGCAGATGCGTCGCAGGGTCCGGGGACTCGCGCACGAGAAGCGGCGAATCAAGGCCCATGCGTTCGCCCGTCAGCAGCAGCAGCTCCTGCCGTACGGCGAGCTCGTGCAGCCCGTCAGTACTGAGCAGGATCGCCTCAAGTTGACGGTCGGCCTTCCAGTACCGGCCATGGCGCAGGTGTTTGACCCGGCCCGCTCGGAGTGCCCCGGCGAGCCAGCGGCGCCGGAAGGACACTCATGCCTCCCTGAGCGCCAGTCCGGAGGCGACGAGCAGCTCCCGCACGCGCTGCGTGCCGACGTCGTCCGGCGCGATCTCCTCCAGCGCGAGGTACATCGCCTTCAGCGCCGCGTCGGCGGTCAGCGTCGTACGTCTGATACGGCGGTCCAGCGCGCGCAGATGCGTCCGCGTGTCCGGGGACTCGGTCACGTCGAAGACGTGACCGAGTCCGAGGAACTCGCCCATCAGCTCCAGGAGTTCGTGCCGGGTGTCGAGCCGGTGGAGTGCCGGGCAGGCGGTAAGGGCGTCGAGGAGTGCCTTCTGCTCGGGGAGTACGAATGTCGCGGGCGGCGGCTGCGGTGCCGGTACCGACGTCGGCGCGACGACAGGCGCGGGCAACATCAACGGCTGAGTGGCGGTCCCGACGGGTTCACGTGGGGGCAGCACGGGCACCGGTCCCAGCTCCGGCGTGGTCTCGTACGGCTGATCGGTCAGCAGCCGCAGCAGCGCCTCCGCTCCCGCGACGGTGAACTCCTCGACGCTGTAGCGGGTATGGGTGCTGCCGCCCAGCCATACCGGCAGATCTGCGGGCGAGCCCTCGGGCAGGACAACGGGAACGATCTTCTTCAGCGCGGCGTCGGGATTCTCGTACACGAGACTCCGCAGCAACTGCGCCTCCCACTGCACGCCCGCGCCGTCACCGGGCCCGGCATCGCCCTCCGCCCGCCGTTTGTATTCCGGCGAGGCGACAACGATCACTTGCCGGCTGTCCCGGATACCGCGCAGCATCCACAGCGCCCAGTCCTGGCGGCGTTCCCCCGCAGGCAGATCCAGG
This sequence comes from Streptomyces sp. NBC_01092, assembly GCF_045039535.1. Taxonomy (NCBI): domain Bacteria; kingdom Bacillati; phylum Actinomycetota; class Actinomycetes; order Kitasatosporales; family Streptomycetaceae; genus Streptomyces; species Streptomyces sp. NBC_01092. The sequence continues at coordinate 4,538,796 of NZ_CP108659.1, forward strand.
TCGGCAGCGATCCCGCACGACCGGAGGAAGTGGCAGAACTCCCTGACACGCTCGCTGTGCTTGTCGTCGTCATGGGCGTACGAGATGAACACCGGGTCCGAGGACCGGTGTGCCCCCTCACTCATGTGGCCTCCCCCTTGCTTACCCGCGAACCACGTCGAGTGGATACATGATGGCCCAACCGGGGCGGTGGCGAACGGTGTTTGACGATGTGTCACCACTCCGGGACAGAGACGCGTGGGGCGCATGGGCTTGGTGTGTCCTGTGCGGCTCGAGAGCGGCCTGAGCACCAACCGGAGCAGGCTCTTGCGAAGCCGTCGCCCCCCTAGGGTCAACCCCGCACCTCATCTCCGGGACCGTCCGCCCTCTCGTAGGACGCCCGGCCGTGGAACCTCCGCGTCTGCTGGAGTCATGGACCTCAACAGGCGTACCGCAATGGCGGCAGGACTGGGCGCGGCAGCGACCGCCGCGGTGGGCGTCGGTTCGGCCTCCGCCCGCGCGGCCGTCCCCGCCACGATCACGATCCCCGGCGAGTCCCCCGCCCGCACGAACATCCCCGTCGCCCGCGACCGCCGCGCCTCCGGTGGTCACTACCTCGCCCTGCTGACCGCCGAGCAACCCCCGCCGGACACGGGCTGGTACGCCACCTATCGTGTCCGCGTCCCGCACAAGCGCGTGTACGCGCTGTCCGCCGTGGCCATCGCCCCCGTGGAGACCCCGCACACGGAGGCGGTTGGCTCTTACCTCCAACTCTCCGTCAACGATGGCCCGTTCCGCGAGGTCGCCCGCTCGCAGCCGGACTGGTACGGGTCGCCGGCCGCGTGGGGCGATCTGTCCGTGCTGAATCTCGGAGAGGTGGAACTTCGGGAGGGGGACAACGCGTTGGGCTTACGAGTCGTCGAACCGACGATCCTTGACAACAGCATCGTGTATGTCCTGTCGCTGGATCATCTCGTCCTGCGCCCCCTGCCCGGCGGCCCCGCTCTGCGCGCGGCCACCGTCCCCCGTCACAGCGTCGGCGAGCCCGCTCACCTGCGCCTGACCCTCAATGCCCGCACCACGCGCCCGCATCCCGTTCACTACGCCGTCATCGACTACCACGGCCAACGGGTTGCCGCCGGCCGTGCGGCCATCCCCGCAGGCCGCAGGACCACCACCGTCGCCCTCCCGGCCGACCTCCCGCCCGGCCACTACCGCATCCATGCCGACGACGGCGTGACCAGCACCTTCGCCCGCCTTCCCGCCCACCGCGCGACCGCTGTCACCGACGCGGCCGGCAACCGCTTCGGCGTCAACGTCTGGGCCTCCTCCCTCGTGCCACCGTCCCGCCTGGACGAATTCGCCGCCGCCCTGCGGGACATGGGGGCGGGCTGGGTCCGCGACGGGCAGTCCTGGCCGGCTGCCGAGCCCGCGCCCGGTGCGTACGACACCGCGCACCACGACCGGGTCACCCGCACCCTGCGTGCCCGCGGTCTCGCCGTCCTGGACGTGCTCTCCCCCGCGCCCGAGTGGGCGATGACCGACGCCTCGCTCCCCCTCCCGGCGGACCTGCGCCACGCCTACCGCTACGCCCGCCGCCTCGCCCTGGCCGCCCCCGAGGCGCTCCAGCTCTCCAACGAACCCGACGTCGACACCACCCGCAGTACCGGCGACGCCCACGCGGCCTTCGTGAAGGCGGCCGCGCTCGGGATCAAGGACGCCTGCCACGACGCCCGCGTCGGCGCGCCGCTCGTCGTCCTGCCGGGGATCGCCCAAACCGGCCCCTTCCAGGACCTGATGCTCGCGAACGACGTCGTCCGGTACGCCGATGTGTGGGCCTTCCACGGGTATCCGGATCCGGCGGAGCAGGACGATCCCGAGGTCCCCGGCGCCGCGGACGAGCAGCACGCGCTCGCCCGGCGGCAGGGGGTCGGCGACATGCCGCTGTGGATGACCGAGTGCGGGGCTTTCCTCACGACGCCCGCCGATCTCACTGCGGCGCAGGAGCGGGTGCAGGCGCGGTACCTGGTGCGTTCGATGGTGGAGGGGCTGGCCGCGGGGAACGCGCGGCAGTTCTGGTTCGCGGGGCCGCCCCTGCATGACGACGGCGTCTGGTTCGGGCTGTTCGACCGGGACTTCGGGCCCCTCCCCGCGTACAGCGCCTTCGCCGCGCTGACCTCGGTGCTCGGCGCGGCGCACTTCGTCGGGCCCCTGCGGCAACTGCCCGCGGGTGTCCGCGGGTTCGTCTTCGACGACGGGTGCGGGCAGCGCGTGACCGTCCTGTGGGCCGCGCGGCCCACGCGCGTAGCCGTGCCGGGGATGGCCGTGTCGGGGGTGGCCGTGTCGGGGGTGGCGTACGACATCATGGGGCGGCGGATCACTGAGGCGGGCTCGGCCGTCGTCGCCTCGCCGGATCCCGTCTACGTCGTCTCGCGCGCCGCGGACTCCACCGGGAGGGACGCGGACGCCGGTGCGGGACAACACCCCGGCCGGGCTTCCACCGCCGTCCCCCTCTCCCCCGCCGAGCACATCGTCCTGAGCCAGCGCTACGCCCCCCGCAACACCGCGCCCGGCAAGGACAACGGCGACGCGCCTGCGCCGTACGGATACCGGCTCGGCCGTCGTACGCGTATGAGCCTCGACGTCTACAACTTCGGCGGTCAGGGGCGGTACGTGACCGTCGCGGCGGAGCCGATGGGGGCGGGGTGGTCGGTGTGCCTCGTGGCAGCGGGCGCCGCGCGCGTGTGGGTGCCTGCCGGAGGGCGGGTCTCGGTGGACTTCGTGGTCGTGGCGGGGCGGTCGGTGCGTCGGCGGGTCGACCGTCGGCTGGTGTTCGGGGCGCGGCTCGACGGTGGGGGCGAGGTGCCCGGCAGTGTGGCGCTCGTGCACCTGAAGTAGTGCCGCGATTGCCCTCAGTTTCCGCACAGGCGCTTTAAAAGTCTGAGTTAACGGCGGTAACACCCCTGGTCAGACACGGTTCGGCATCAACAAGCGCATACCGACCACTCAGTCTGAGGAAACCCTCGCGCATGTGCCTACTCCGAAGTAACGTGCGTGGCTCGCCCGCCCCCCACCTCCCTGCGGTCCGCCGCGTCGGACCCGAGCCACGCAAGGAGTACCGGGATGTCCACCCCGTACGACCCGTACAACCGGCAAGACCCGTACGACCGGTTCCAGTCACCTCTCCCCCCATCACCCGCCCAGCCCCCCTCGTACGCCACCTACCCCTGGCAACCCCCCGTCCCACCCGAACCACCCACACCCCAGCGACACCGAACCCCCGACCACCCGCCCCTCGGACACCACAGCGACCTGCGGATCCTGCGCAGCGCCTACCGCTGGCAGCGGCGCGTGGCGACGCTGACCGCGCTCGGGTACTTCACGCTGTTCCTGATCCTGTCCGCCTTCGCGCCCGGGTTCATGACCGGCACGGTCACCGACGGGCTGCCCGCCGGCCTGCTGCTCGCGCTGCTGCAGCTGCCCGTCACCTGGCTGGCGATAGGCCTGTACGAGCACACCGCCCGGCGCTACCTCGACCCGATCGCGGACCGCATCCGCAAGGAGGCGGCCGTGGACGCCAAGCGTGAGGCCGGACAGCGGAGGGCGGGGCGATGACGGACTTCAGCTCGGACGCGCAGGCGATGTCGCTGGTGGCGTTCTGCGCCGTGGCCACCGTCACGCTGCTGCTGTGCGTGATGACCGGCCCGGACCGGGACGACCTCGACGAGTTCTACACGGGCTACAACTCGCTGTCCCCCATGGGCAACGGCCTGGCCATCGCGGGTGACTACATCAGCGCGGCGACCGTGCTCGGCACCACCGGTGTGGTCGCGCTGTGCGGCTACGACGGGATCGTGCTGGCGCTGAGCACCGCCCTGTCGCTGATGCTGCTGATGTTCCTGCTGGCGGAACCCCTGCGCAACGCGGGCCGGTTCACGATGGGCGACGCGCTGGCCCGCCGTATGCCGGGGCGGGGCGTGCGGATCGCCGCGTGCGCGGTGACGCTGGCCGCGCTGCTGCCGCTGATGCTGGTGCAGCTGGCCGGGACCGGGCAGCTGCTGGCGTTCATCCTCGGGTTCTCCAGCGACTCGCTGAAGACCGGATGCGTCATCGGACTGGGCGTGCTGATGATCAGCTACGCGGCCATCGGCGGGATGAAGGGCACCGCGCTCATCCAGATCCTGAAGATGGTGATGCTGCTCGGATCGGGCGCCGTGATCGCCGTACTGGTGCTGCGGCGGTTCGACTGGGACCCGGGCGCGCTGTTCAACGCCGCGGCCGAACAGAGCGGGGTCGGCTCGGCGTTCCTCCAGTCGGGGCTTCAGTTCGCGGGCAGTCCGTACCCCCGCCTGGACATGATCAGCTCGCAGCTCGCGGTCGTCCTCGGCGGCGGGGTGCTGCCGCACATCACCATGCGCATGTACACGGCCAGGGGCGCGCGTCAGGTGCGCAGGTCCATGTCCTGGGCGGTGTCGAGCGTCGCGCTGTTCGTGCTGGTGATCACGATCGTCGGCTTCGGGGCGACGGCCCTGATCGGGCGGCAGGTGATCGCCGGGGCGGACCCGCAGGGCAACACGGCGTATCTGCTGGGCTCCAGGGCCGCGTTCGGCGCCGACGTCTCGACCGCGGAGAGCCTGCTCTTCACGGCGGTCACCACGGCCATCTTCCTCACGGTGCTCGCCTCGGTCGCCGGCATGATCCTGGCCTGCGCGAACTCCCTCGCCCACGACCTGTTCGCCACGCGGATGCGGGAGCTGTCCGGACACCGCGAGATGGCGCTGGCGCGGCTGGGGGCGCTGGCGGTGGGCGTCCCGGCGATCGTGCTGGCGACGCTGGTCCAGCACCGCAGCCTGCAACCGCTGGTGACCCTGTCCTTCACTCTGGGCGCCTCGGCCATCGCCCCGGCCCTCATCTACAGCCTGTTCTGGCGCCGGTACACCCGGGCCGGCCTGCTGTGGACCCTGATCGGCGGCAGCGCGGTCGTCCTGGCGCTGATGCCGTGGACCAACCTGGTCTCGGGGTCACCGGTCTCGGCGTTCCCCGAGGCCGACTTCAACTGGTTCCCGTTCACGACGCCCGGACTGGTGTCCGTGCCGGCCGGGTTCCTGCTCGGCTGGCTCGGGACGGTCCTGTCGGGGCGGCGCGAGGTCGAGGAGGAGCGACGGCAGTACGAGGCCGTGGAGGGGTGGATTCTGGCGGGGGCGGTGCGCAGGGGGAACTGACAGGTCACCGGGGGCCCGGGGCACCCCGGGCAGCCGGGGTCCGCCCGGGTCATTCCATCGCGGCCTGGCCCGTCAGTGCCGTCAGGCTGTTGCGCATCTGGCCGATATGGGTCCGTACGTCGTCCCACATCTCGCCGTGCTCGCGCAGCACCCGTTCGGTCTCCCGGGCGATCTCCTCCGACTGCTGCCGGGCCTGCGCGACCAGTTCCGTCGCGCGGGCCTGTGCCTCCTCCTGCATCTTGCGGGCGCAGGCGTCCGCGTCCGCGAAGGCCTGCTTCGCCTCGACCGACGCCGTCTCGGCCCGCACCTGCCGGTCCTCCTCCGCCGCCACCTGCGCGGCCAGCTTCTCCTCGGCCTCCCGTTCGACGACGGCCCGCCGCTCGCCGTGGTCCCTGGTCTGCTCGGTGAGCATGCGGGTGGTGCGGTGCCGCAGCTCACGCAGCGCGAGGAGCTCCAGCCCGCGCTCGTCGCGCACCGTGCGCCGGGCGTCCACCCGGATCTCGTCGGCCTCGGCGCGCGCCGCGAGCATCCGCTCCTCGGCGTACGCGTCGGCTTCCGCGCCCAGGGCGTCGGCGTGCGCCTGCGCCGCGTCCCGCAAGCCGCTCGCCCACGTCTTCGCCTGCTCCACCAGGCTCTCCGCCTCCTGCCGCGCCCCCTCCCGCACGGCCTCTGCCTCCTCCTGCACCAGCTCGTACAGCCGCCGCGCCTGGTCCCCGAGCGACTCGTACGTCTGCGGGCCGAGCTGCGCCACCACCTCCCGCAGCCGCTCCGCCTCGGCCTCCATCTCCTTGGCCAGCACGGTGAGCCGGGCGGCCCGTTCCCAGGCGGCGTCCCGGTCGCGGAAGAGGGCGTCGACATAGGCGTCGACCTGGTCGGGACGGTAGCCACGCCCCTTGACGACCACGAAGTCGTGGAGCGAAACCGGTGCGCTGCTCATCCTGAGAACCCCTCTCCGCCGGGCGAATGCAAAAAATGATGATTTAGCGCACATCTTGATGTATCAGGCGGAAGCGTTCATAACGCGACACTCCGGGCGCAGGGCGGGGTGCGGGCCGGTTGCGGGAGGGCATACGAAAGGGCCGGCCCCGGTCGTACCACCGGGAGCCGGCCCTTTCACACCCCGCCCACCGCCGTCAGCGGCGGCCGGACGATGTCACGACAAACAGTCGACTGGCGTCACAGCAGACCGTCCCACATCTGCTCCAACAGCACCGACCACCAGCTCTCCGGCGAGCCGAGCGCCGCCGGGTCGAGGGAGGCGAGCTGCGCCTGGAAGTCGACGGTCCAGCGGCCCGCCTGCTCCTGGTTCAGGCCGAAGCGAAGCCGCCACATCCCGCCGAGCAGCGCCAGGCAGCGCTGGAACTCGGGCAGGCCCGTGTTCACGAACTGCGGCGGTACGGGTGCACCGCCCGGGCCCGCCTCCACCGGCACGGCGACGATGTTCGCCGTCCCGTACTGCACACAGATCGCCTTGCCGAAGTCGCTGCCCATGACGAGGTACGACCCCGCGTCCGACGCAGGCTGCACCCCGCGCTCCTGCGCCAGCTCCGCCAGCGTCGGAACCGGCCGCCCCGGCTGGGCCTGCGCCCAGAAGAACGGGCCCATGTCCATCGGCAGACCGCCGACGACCAGGCTGTGCGCCACGACGGGCGGCACGCCCTGCCGGGACACCGCGGCCTGCTCGAACCGGAAGATCCCCGGCCCGAACGCCCCCGCCAGCTCGTGCGCCACGCCCTCCGGCGGGATCGGCGGCGCCGCCTGTACCTGCGGCAGCGGCGCGCGCACCGGCGCCGGCCGGGCGGGCCCGTCGGCCACCTCGTGCAACTCGCCCTGGTGGGCGAGGAGTTGCTGCATGCCCTGCTGCCGGCTCGCGTGATCGGTGCCGTACGGCGCGATCGAGGTGATGCGCGCCTGCGGCCACTGCTCCCGGATCATCCGCGCGCAGTACGCACCCGGCAGCTCGCACGACTCCAACTCGGTGTGCAGCTCCAGGACCTGGTCCGGCGGCACGTTCATGCCCCGCAGCTCGTGGAAGATCTGCCACTCCGGGTGCGGCGTACCCGGCGCCGAACGCCGGATCAGCTGCTGCTCCGAGCCGTCCTGGGCACGGTAGCGAAGGACGGCCTGGTAGCCGGGTCCGACCGTCGGCTGACCGGTGGGCTGCGGCGGATACCCGTACGACGGCTGGGCCGGGCCGGGTTGCGCGGGTCCGGGGTGCGGCGGTCCCGGTTGCGCGGGCCCGGGTTGCCCCGGCATGGCATGCCCGGGCGGCGGCGCGACGGCACCCGGCGGCATGGGCGGCTGAGCTGCGCCGGGCATGCCTGGGGCACCGGGAGCACCGGGAGCACCGGGAGCACCGGGAGCACCGGGAGCACCGGGAGCACCGGGAGGCGGCATCCCCGGTCCCGCCGGCGGCATGCCGGGGGCGCCGGGTGGCATACCGGGAGCGCCCGGAGCCTGCGGCGCGCCGGGGGCCTGCGGCGGTGGCGGCATGCCCGGGCCGCCGACCGGTGGCCCGGCCAGCACGGTCTCCGCGTGGTGCACGGCACCGGGATGCTGGGGAGCACCGGGACCGGCGGCGCCAGGCGCGCCGGGGATCCCGGGAGCACCCGGAGGCTGGGGTGCGCCAGGCATGCCCGGGGCACCGGGAGTACCCGGCGCGTTGGGAATGCCGGGCGGGTTCGGAGGCCCGGGCGGATTCGGCACGCCAGGACCACCAGGAGCACCAGGAGCACCCGGCGGCTGCGGCGCACCCCCCATCCGACTCGGGTCGGCCAGCACCGTCGCGGCATGGTGCACCCCACCCGGGGGCGTACCGCCGGGCGTGCCTGGCGGGTTGGGGGCGCCCGGGGGCTGCGGCACGCCGGGCATACCGGGCGCACCCGGGGCGCCGGGCGGCTGCGGAAGGCCAGGCGGGTTCGGGGCACCCGGCCCCTGCGGAACCCCGGGCCCGGCGGCGCCCCCCGGCCCACCGGGCCCGAGCGACGACACAAGCTGCGTAGGCACATAGCCGCCACCCGACGCACCCGGAGCACCCGGAGCCGACGGCGGCGCAGGCGTACTGCCCGCCGACGCACCCGGCATCCCCGGCATCCCTGGCGCACCCGGCGGCGGAGGCGGCGTAGCCCCACCCCGCGCCCGCGGAGGCGCCGCCTTGCTCGTCGCGGCATCGGCGATGTCAGCGGCGTCCGGCACGGGCGGCTGCCCCGGCGCCCCGGGAGTACCCGGAGCATGCGGCACACCCGCACCACCAGCGGGTCCGCCCTGCGGATACCCGTACGACGGCGCACCCGGCGGAGGCGGAGGCGTCACACCCGGCGCAGGCGGCGTACCCGGCCCACCGGCACCCTGCGGGTAACCGTACGAAGGCGGAGGCGTCGCACCCGGCGGAGGCACCGCACCTGGCGGTGGCGTCGCCCCCGCCCCACCCGCACCCTGCGGATAGCCATACGACGGCGCCCCCGGCGCAGGCGGAGGCGTACTCCCCGCCCCACCCGCCGCGTTCGCACCATCCAACGCCGACGAGACCGCCGTAGGCGGAAGCTGGCTGCCACCCGACATCAATGCCGTCTGGGCATCCGGCTGCGCGGCCGACGGCACACTGTCGTCACCACTCAGCGGCGGCGCGAACACCGTCTCCGGCAGCGGCACCGAACGGTCCTCACCCGCATCGGCGTTGGTGTCCGTCCCGGCCCAGGGAGTCGCCCCGTCGGGCACACCGACCGAACCCGAGCCGACACCCACCGAGCCCGAGCCAACCCCCGCCGGAGGCCCACCCATCGTCTCCGGAAGCGCCCCCGCACCGGACGCTCCACCAGCGGACGCGGCACTCCCCGCCGCATCCCCACCGGCCCGCGAGCCCCCGTCCGAGTCCCCGGCGGAGTCCGCCTCCGGCGTCCCCAACCGGTCCGCCGCCTCCTGCAGCCACTCCGGCGGAGTCAGCAGGAACGACGTCTGGTTCAGGTCCACCCGGGCCGGAGCCGCCGGCGCCGGCGCGGCGGCCGCGCCACTGCGGCCGTACTCCTCCTCGTACCGGCGGATCACCTCACCCACCGGCAGCGCGGGCCACAACGTGGCCTCCCCGCTGTCCCGGGCGATCACGAGCCGCTGCGCGCCCCCGTCCGAACGCGGCCCGTCGGCGCGGTCCTCGGCCCACACCACGAACCCGCGCTCGAACTCCCGCACGCGCACCTCACGATGCTGGTACGACGGCACATCCCCGTTGATCCACTCCTCGGCGCGCTCCTGCGCCTGCGCGAACGTCACCATCGCGAAGCTCACTCCCCCACAGCCGTGGCCGCGACGGGCACCACACGCGCGAACCCACCGTCCACCATCAGATTCGCCACCGTCTCCAACTCCGGCGGAGAACCCGCCAACCGGGACAGAAACGTGTCGAAGTCCTCACCGCACGGCACCAGCAGCCGCTCCACCCGCTCCGGCGGCGACCACGAGGGATCCACGTCCCGGGCGTCGTCGTAGGCGCAGAACCACACCGAACCGATCCGGTCGCCCTTCACCTTCACGGCCAGCAACCCGCCCTGCACGAACCCGACCCCCAGGTAGTCCTTGGTCAGGTGATCACGCAGGCACTTGTTGACGTAGACCAGGTCGTTGACCGCGGCCTCGTCCCGCACCGTGAACAACGGCTGGTCGATCAGCAGCCCCAACTCCGCGTCCAGCGCGGTCCCGACCGGCGCACACCCGCCCGCGGCCTTCAGGAACGACCGGTACGCACCGGGCAGCCGGTAGCCGAGATCCTCCTCAACACCCAGCGCCTGCGCCTCCGTCACCGCCACACCCGACTTCGGCAACCGGAAGTGCGCCGGCCGGGTCTCCTGCAACGGGCGCGTCCCACGCTTGTGGTGGTCCACCGCCGACGTCGCGATCCCCGCGTGATGCCGCAGCAGCGCCTTCACCTCGACCGGAACCAACTCCAGCCGGCGCGTGCCCACCGCGTGATGCCACGTCCAGCCGTGCGGCGTCGCCACCGCGGGCACCGTGTCCCACAGCTCGTGCCCCGAAGCCGCCAGCGCCGCGTTGGCCGACACATAGTCCGTCAGCCGCAATTCGTCGACGCCGAAACCCTCCGGCGGCTCCGCGATCTCCACCGCCGCACGCGCGTACGGCGAGAAGTCGGGGTAACCACGGTCGTCCACCCGTACCCCTCTCGGGTGACGCGACGCCCGTACCGGATCCGGGAAATGCACGACCTGCCCGGCGTACGCCGCGTTCGGCGGCGCGGCTTGTCCCCCGGCCTGGCGGCCGGGAGGTGCCCCCAGCCCGAGCCGACCTGTCGTCATGGCGGTTGCCCCCTGCGGCGTTCTGATACGCCCCACCACGACCACTCTCGGTCACAACGGCACGTATCGACTGTCTCGTCTGCGTCCACGCGTCACCGCATGGAAAGCGGTGCCGACAGCCTATGCGGTACGACGACACCGGTCACCGGCGCCGGTCACCACCCCCCCGCGCCATCGTGACCAGCCGTCACCCCGCCGTGACAGCCTGCCCAAACCCGGGCGTGTCGCGTCGCCCCAGCTTCCGCACCCGCCACGGCATTTGGCACTCTGTGACGTCCGAGAGCATGCCCGGGGGATGCTCAGGAGGGGATGATGATCATGAACGCGACGCAAACAGGTCCACACGCCGCGAGGTCCGGCGACCCCCGCATCGGCTGGAGCGCCACCGAAACCGCGCACGCACCCGCCCTCCACCACCGCCGCGACGGCATACTCCCCACCGTCGCCGCCGCCCTCTCCGTCCGCGGCGCCACCCTCACCGGCACCGCCGCCCGCGGCGACCAGCCCCCGGACCTGCACCACCTGGTACAGGACTTCCTCGACACCCTCACCAGCTCGGAACGCGACCGCTTCACCGGCCGCTGCGCCGAGACCATCCTCATCTCGCGCCACATCACCACCGCCGACGCCACCCGCAGCAAACGCGCCGCCCGCAAACCCATGACCAACGGCGAAGCCCGCAAAGCCCTCAAACAGGCCAAGCTCACCGCCCGTCGCATCCGCGAGGACGGCGACCCCCTGCACGGCAGCTTCGCCGCCCCCTGCCGCGCCTGCACCGCCCTCAGCTCCCACTTCGGCGTCCGTATCGTCGACCCGACAGGGGCGGACGCCTGATCCGCCCACCCGCCGGCACCACCCGCACTCCACCAGCACGACCGCACACCGCACGCGTACGACCGCACACCGCCGGGCGGCCAGGCGCAGCCGTCACCCCGGCGCACTCGACGAACGAAGGGCAGATGCACACCGACCGCACCTCCAGCACCCGATTCCCCGTCCCCGTCGACGCCGCCCTGCGCGCCGCCGGCTGGCAGCCCGGACGCTGGGACATACAGCAGGCCGAAGTCTGGGCGGACACCCTGCGCGAGCACACCTCGCCCGCCGGCCACCGCCACGCCGTCTTCCCCGCCGCGGTCGAAGCCTGGGCCGAATTCGGCGGCCTGCACATCGCACCCACCGGCCCCGGCCGCCAGGTCGCCCCGGCGACCCTCCACTTCGACCCCCTGCACGGCCTCCACATGGCCCGCACCCTCGGCGACCTCGGCCGCGCCCTCGACACCGAGGTCTGCCCCCTCGGCGCCGAGCCCGACACCCAGGCGCTCCTCGCCATCGACTCCGAAGGCCGCGTCTACGCCCTGGACCACACCGGCGACTGGTACCTCGGCCCCGACATCGACCGGGCCCTCGCCGGGCTCGTCGCGGGAATAGAGCCGGTACGCCTCACAGCGGGCTGAGCCGACCACGGCACCACACCCGCGAACCGCGCACCGCGACTAAGCCGCCGGAATCACCGCAGACACCCGAAAACCGCCCGCATCCGTCGGCCCCGACACAAACACGCCGCCCAGCGCGACGACCCGCTCCTTCATGCCCACCAGGCCGTTGCCCCCCGACGGCAGCAGCGCCGACGACGCCGACTCCGGCGGCGGCTCGTTCTCCACCTGCATCGCGATCTCCGACGCCCGATGTGCGAGCCGCACATGCGTCTTCGCGCCCGCCGCGTGCTTGTGGACGTTCGTCAACGCCTCCTGCACCACGCGATACGCCGTTTGCTCGACCTCCGGCGCATACCCCCGCGTCTCACCCTCCACCGACAGGTCCACGGCCATCCCCGCGGCAGCCGACTGCCCGATCAGCTCCTCCAGCTCGGACAGACAGGGCCCGTCGGCGCCCCCCTCGTCCCCGCCGAATCGCCCCCGATCGGCCGCGGCAGCGGCAGCGGCGCCCACAGCCGCGAGCGGTACGACCGCCCCGCGCACCCGATCCACCTCGACGGCCCCGCTGCGCAGCACACCGAGCATCTCCCGCAGCTCGGTCAACGCCTGCCGCCCCATGTCCCCCACCAGCGCGGCGTTCTTCACGGCCTTCTCAGGGTCCTTGCGCGCGACCGCCTGAAGGGCAGCCGCATGCACCACCATCAGACTCACCCGATGCGCGACGACGTCATGCATCTCGCGCGCGATCCGGGTCCGCTCCTCGTTCCGCGCCCACTCGGCCCGCTCCTCCGCGCGCTCCGCGAGCAGCTGAAGCTCCCGCTCAAGACTGTCGGCCCGCTCCCGCAGGCTCTCCATCAGCCGGCGCCGGGCCCCCACATACAGCCCGAGCAGGAGAGGAGGCGCGGTCACCCCGAGAGCCGTGGTGACCGAGGCGAACGGCACCACCCAGTCCCCGAAGCTCAGGTCCCCGCGGTCCACGCCCTGGCGCACCCACACGAACGTCACGATCAGCGTGCCGACGAACGACATCCCGGCCAGCGAGGCGATGATCCGCCGCGGCAGCTCGGAAGCGGCGAGCGTGTACAGGCCGACGATGCCCAGCAGGAGTCCCATCTGGGCCGGCAGCACGGCGATCGACACGAGTACGACGGCGATGGGCCAGCGGCGCCGCAGCACCAGCACGGCTCCCGCCAGCAGGCCGAAGACGACCCCCGCGGCCACCGGGATCCCGGCATCCGCCGCGAACCGAACCCCCTCGACTCCGCACTCCAGCGCGGACACGATGCCGAGACTCACGTCCAGCACCGCACTGCGCAATCTGCCCCACCACCACAGCCCCGCCCCCGGTGGCGGGTCCCCGGCGCGGTATTCCCCCGTCGTGGTCATGCCTCCAGCCTACGGGCCGACCGACTCGCCTTTCCGGCGAGTTTCGCGGACTGGCCTACACCACATTCGGTAACCGAACCCATACGAAACAGCCCGATATCCCTCGAACTGCCGAACCATTCACCGTTCATTCCCGGAAGCGATCATTCCGCCCGGACGACTCCAGGGCGAGACCAACACCGTCGCGTCGAAGGCCGGCGGTACGGCATAGTAGGAGGCGCCACTCGGCGACCTGACCAAATGTCCGGTTCAGTCGAGTTCAATCCCCCGTGGTGTAATTGGCAGCACTGTGGCTTTTGGTGCCATCTGTCCGGGTTCGAGTCCTGGCGGGGGAGCAAGTGCACGGTTCGGGCCCTGACTGCTGACAGCTCAGTCGGGGCCCGCTCTCATATCCCTCACGAAACACCCCGGTATCCTGCGGATGTCACCCCACCCCCTCCACAGCCGAAGGGCATCCCGTGAGCGCCATTCGCCCGGCAGCCGTCGTCGTTCTCGCAGCGGGTGAGGGCACCCGTATGAAGTCGGCCACACCCAAGGTCCTGCACGAAATCTGCGGCCGCAGCCTCGTGGGCCATGTGCTCGCCGCCGCGCGTGAGTTGCAGCCCGAGCACCTGGTCGTGGTCGTGGGGCACGCCCGTGAGCAGGTCACCGCACATCTCGGCGAGATCGACCCGGGCGTACGCACCGCGGTGCAGGCCGAGCAGAACGGCACGGGGCACGCCGTACGCATGGCTCTGGAGGAGCTCGGCGGCGCGGTCGACGGGACCGTCGTCGTCGTCTGTGGCGACACTCCCCTTCTTACCGGCGAGACCCTGACCCACCTCGCCGCGACCCACTCCGCCGACGGCAATGCCGTGACGGTGCTGACGGCCGAGGTCCCGGACGCGACCGGGTACGGGCGGATCGTGCGCGACGGCGCCTCCGGGGCGGTCACGGCGATCGTCGAGCACAAGGACGCCAGCGAGTCGCAGCGGGCGATCCGGGAGATCAACTCGGGCGTCTTCGCGTTCGACGGGCAGTTGCTCGCCGACGCCCTGGGGAAGGTGCGTACGGACAACTCGCAGGGCGAGGAGTACCTGACCGACGTGCTCGGGATTCTGCGCGAGGCCGGTCACCGCGTCGGTGCCTCGGTCGCCGCCGATCATCATGAGATCGCGGGGATCAACAACCGTGTGCAGCTCTCGCAGGCCCGTCGGATCCTCAACGACCGGCTGCTGACGGCCGCGATGCTGTCCGGCGTCACGGTCGTCGACCCGGCCACGACGTGGGTCGATGTGACGGTCACCTTCGAGCAGGACGTGACCGTGCTGCCCGGCACGCAGCTTCAGGGCGCCACGCATCTCGGCGAGGGCGCGGAGGTCGGGCCCAACAGCCGGCTGAAGGACACGAAGGTCGGCGCGGGGGCACGGGTGGACAACACCGTGTCGGACGGGGCCGTCCTCGGGGCGCAGTCGAGTGTGGGGCCGTTCGCCTATCTGCGGCCGGGGACGCGGCTGGGCGTGAAGGGCAAGATCGGCACGTATGTCGAGACCAAGAACTCGTCGATCGGGGAGGGGACCAAGATCCCGCATCTCTCCTATGTCGGTGACGCGACGATCGGTGAGTACACGAACATCGGTGCCGCCAGTGTGTTCGTGAACTATGACGGACAGGACAAACACCACACGACGGTCGGCTCGCACTGCCGTACCGGGTCGGACAACATGTTTGTGGCTCCTGTCACGATCGGGGACGGTGCGTACACCGCCGCCGGGTCCGTGATCACGAAGGACGTGCCGCCCGGCTCGCTTGCTGTGGCCCGTGGTCAGCAGCGGAATATCGAGGGCTGGGTGGCTCGTAAGCGTCCGGGCAGTGCTGCAGCGAAGGCGGCGGAGACGGCGTCGCGGCAGGTCGAGAGCGAGGACTGACCGGAAACGGGCGCGTCAAACACGGCGTACCGTGATAAGTGCACACCCAGTTGAGACACCTCTGAGGAGACAGCTGTGACCGGGATCAAGACGACCGGCGAGAAGAAGTTGATGTTCTTCTCCGGCCGCGCCCACCCCGAGCTTGCCGAGGAGGTCGCCCAGCAGTTGGGGGTCGGGGTCGTTCCGACGAAGGCGTTCGACTTCGCCAACGGCGAGATCTACGTCCGCTACCAGGAATCGGCGCGTGGCGCGGACTGCTTCGTGATCCAGAGCCACACAGCTCCGATCAACCAGTGGATCATGGAGCAGCTGATCATGATCGACGCGCTGAAGCGTGCGTCGGCCCGCTCGATCACGGTCATCGTGCCGTTCTACGGTTACGCCCGCCAGGACAAGAAGCACCGTGGCCGTGAACCGATCTCGGCGCGCCTGATCGCGGATCTGATGAAGACCGCGGGCGCCGACCGCATTCTCACCGTGGATCTGCACACCGACCAGATCCAGGGCTTCTTCGACGGCCCCGTCGACCACCTCTTCGCGCTCCCTCTCCTCGCGGACTACGTGGGCAGGAAGGTCGACCGGCAGAAGCTGACGGTGGTCTCGCCGGACGCCGGCCGGGTGCGGGTGGCGGACCGCTGGTGCGACCGGCTGGGTGCGCCGCTGGCGATCGTGCACAAGCGGCGTGACAAGGACGTGGCGAACCAGGTGACCGTCCACGAGGTCGTGGGTGAGGTCAAGGGCCGGGTGTGTGTGCTGGTCGACGACATGATCGACACCGGTGGCACCATCTGCGCCGCCGCGGACGCGCTGTTCGCGCACGGCGCCGAGGACGTCATCGTGACCGCGACGCACGGTGTGCTGTCCGGCCCCGCGGCCGACCGGCTGAAGAACTCCCGAGTGAGC
The DNA here is from genome assembly GCF_045039535.1 of Streptomyces sp. NBC_01092. Classification (NCBI taxonomy): domain Bacteria; kingdom Bacillati; phylum Actinomycetota; class Actinomycetes; order Kitasatosporales; family Streptomycetaceae; genus Streptomyces; species Streptomyces sp. NBC_01092. Next base: position 4,554,932 of record NZ_CP108659.1, read on the forward strand.
GAGTTCGTGTTCACCAACACGCTGCCGACGCCGGGCGAGCTGAGCCGGGACCTGGACAAGCTGACGGTGCTGTCGATCGCGCCGACGATCGGCAATGCGGTGCGTGAGGTGTTCGAGGACGGTTCGGTGACGAGCCTGTTCGACGAGCAGTAGAGATCCTTTTGGGTCCGGCCTCCCTCTCCGAGTAGACTGCTTCAGTTGCTCGGCGAGGGAGGCCGTTCCCGTTTCACAGGGGTACGGCGATCCGTTATCGACGCGCTCTTCGTAGCAGGCCGTTCGTGGCCGGGTGACCACGTCCGTTCCTATTTCTACGAGGAGTGATCATGTCCGAGGTCAAGATCTCCGCCGAGACCCGTACCGAGTTCGGCAAGGGCGCCGCCCGTCGCATCCGTCGTGACAGCAAGGTCCCCGGTGTCCTGTACGGCCACGGCTCGGACCCGCTGCACCTGACCCTCCCGGGCCACGAGCTGCTGCTCGCCCTGCGTACGTCGAACGTCCTGATCGCCCTGGACATCGACGGCAAGGCCAACGAGCTGGCGATCCCGAAGTCCGTGCAGCGTGACCCGATCAAGGGCTACCTGGAGCACGTCGACCTGCTGCTGGTCAAGCGCGGCGAGAAGGTCACCGTCGAGGTCCCGGTCCACGCCGAGGGCGAGCTGGCCGCCGGTGGCAACCTGCTGGAGCACGTCCTGAACGCGCTGCCGGTCGAGGCCGAGGCCACGCACATCCCCGAGTCCTTCACCGTGTCCGTCGAGGGCCTGGAGGCCGGTGCCTCCGTCCTCGCCAAGGACATCAAGCTGCCGAAGGGCACCACGCTGGCCGTCGAGGAGGACACGGTGGTTCTCCAGGTCCTGGCCGCGCAGGCCGAGGAGGCCCCGGAGGGCGAGGAGACCGTGGGCGAGGAAGTCGCCGAGGCCTGATCTTCGGCTCTGGCAGAGGCGTGATCCTCGGCTCTGTCACCGCTTCGTCAGCCGCTGTTCCCGCTGGGGGCAGCGGCTGGCGCGTATCAATGGAGAGATGGACGTGACGACCGATCCGAGTGCGCCGTGGCTGGTTGCCGGCCTCGGCAATCCGGGACCCGAGTACGCGATGAACCGGCACAACGTCGGGTTCATGGTGGCGGATCTGCTGGCCGAGCGCATCGGGGGGAAGTTCAAGCGGGCCGGGAAGGCCCAGGCGCAGGTCGTCGAGGGGCGGATCGGGCCGCCCGGGCCGCTGAACCGGCGGGTGATCCTGGTGAAGCCGATGTCGTACATGAACCTGTCCGGCGGGCCGCTGAACGCGCTGCGGGATTTCTACAAGGTGCCGCTCGGGAACATCGTCGCCGTCCATGACGAGCTGGACATCGACTACGGCACGCTGCGGCTGAAGCTCGGTGGCGGGGACAACGGGCACAACGGGCTGAAGTCGATGACGAAGGTGATGGGTGCGGACTATCACCGGGTGCGGTTCGGGATCGGGCGGCCTCCGGGTCGTATGCAGGTCGCGGACTTCGTGTTGAAGGACTTCGCTTCGGCGGAGCGCAAGGAGCTGGACTACCTCGTGGACCGTGCGGCCGACGCCGTGGAGGCTCTGGTGATCGAGGGGCTGGAGCGGGCGCAAAGCACGTACAACTCGTGACTTGTCCGCCCGCCGGACCGGGCCGAGGTTGACCGGGTGCAGGGGCATGGCCAAGGATCGCGGCCATGCCTTCTGCCGTTGTTTCCAGTCAGGGAGCTTTCACCGCGCTGCGGTTCGGGCGGCTCGCGGCGATGGGTGCGGTCGCGGTGCTGATCCTGATCGCGGGTGTGTGGGCGTCCTGGAGTACCGCTCATCACGTGATGCTCACCAAGGGCCGGGAGTCCGGCACGATCGCGGTGACGCGGTGTGGTGCGGACACGTGCAGCGGTCCGTACACGCCGGTCTCGCAGGGTTCGCAGCCGCGTAGGTCGGTCGTCATCGAGAAGAACGTGGCGGTGCGCAAGGGGCAGACGTACACGGTCGTGGTCAAGCCGGGCACGGGTGAGGTCGTGCGGTCCGGGCCGGCCGGTGTTCTGTATGCCTGGGTTCCGCTGGGTGGGGCGCTGTTGCTGGCCTCGGTGGTGGTTGCGGGCGGTCTGCGGCGGACGCGGCTGGCGTGGGTCATGGCGGGGTTGGGAACGGCCCTGCTCACGGCGGCTTTTGCGGTGATCTGAGGGGTCTCGTGGAGCCGACCGGGGCGCTGGATCTGTGGATTGTTTGTTCGTTCCCTGTTCGTGATTGACCCGGAGTCAGTCCTGGCAGGAAGCTGAGCCGCCCCCTCCACATCTTCCCGTTCCTTCTCGAAGATGGACTACTGCCCCATGCGTACCCTCAATCGCGTCGGTGCCCTGTCCGCCGTCGCCGCGGCAGCGCTCCTGTGCGCCCCGTCCGCCGCTCAGGCAACCGCTCCAGGTGACAACGGCACCGTAAAGATCCATGACGCCACCACAGGCGAGGAACTGCGCCGCAACGAACCGCACGTGTGCGCGTTCTACCTGGACGCGTTCGGTTTCGACGCCGTCCAGCAGGTTTCCTGGCACATCGAGGCCTGGGCCCCCACGGCCGCCGTCAAGGGCGAGACCGTGAAGTCCGGCGCGATCACGCTGGACGGTGAGGGCCACGGCCGCACCGACGACATGACGCTGCCCGACGGCCACTACAAGCTGTTCTGGAATTTCCAGGGCGAGAAGGGGTCCGCCAAGCACAAGGTGTTCTGGACGGACTGCGAGGACGAGGAGCCGGGCGGCGGCAGCTCGGCCTCGCCGTCGGCCACGCCGTCCGCCTCCGCGTCCGAGCCGGCCGCGAGCCCGTCGACGCCCGCCGAGGGCGCCCCGTCGTCGTCTCCGTCGGCGGCGGGCGGTGCCGAGGGCGATCTCGCCGAGACCGGCAACGGTGCCCCGGTGGGTCTGCTCTCCGCGGCGGCCGCTGCGCTGCTGGGCGCGGGCGGGTACCTGGTGTTCCGGCGTCGTCGAGCCTGACGCGCGGCGACAGAAGAACGGTGCCCCCGTGCTCGTACGAAGCACGGGGGCACTGCCATGTGCGGGGCGCTCAGCCGGTGTTGCGCAGGCCGGCGGCCACGCCGTTCACGGTGAGGAGCAGAGCGCGGGCGAGCAGCGGATCGGCCTCGGCGCCCGCCGCCGCGGCGTCGCGCTGGCGCTTGAGCAGGGTGACCTGGAGGTAGGAGATCGGGTCCAGGTAGGCGTCGCGGATGGTGAAGGTCTGCTTCAGGACGGGCTGGGCGTCGAGGAGTTCGGCCTCGCCGGTCACCTTCAGGACTTCCGCGACGGTCAGTTCGTGTTCGGCGCGGATGGCGTCGAAGACGTGCTTCAGCTCGTCCGGCACCAGGGTGTCGACGTAGTGCGTGGCGATCCGCAGGTCGGTCTTGGCGAGCGTCATCTCGACGTTGGAGATGAAGTTGCGGAAGAAGTGCCACTGCTCGTGCATCTCGTCGAGCACGGTGTCCAGACCCGATTCGCGCAGCGCCTTCAGACCGGAGCCGACGCCGAACCAGCCGGGGACGATCTGGCGGGACTGGGTCCAGCCGAACACCCACGGGATGGCCCGCAAGCCGTCGAGGGAGACGCCCGAGCCGGGGCGGCGGGAGGGCCGGGAGCCGAGGTGCAGGTCGGCGAGCTGGTCCACCGGCGTCGACGCGAGGAAGTACGACGGCAGGTCGGGGTCCTCGACCAGCTTGCGGTACGCGGTGTGCGCAGCGTCGGACACCACGTCCATGGCCGCGTCCCAGCGGGCGAGCGCCTCGCCGGACTGGCGGGGGGCGGTGTGCAGGGCGGAGGCCTGGAGGGTGGCTGCCACCGTCAGCTCCAGGTTCTCCCTGGCCAGGGAGGGCACGAGGTACTTGTCGGAGATGACCTCGCCCTGCTCGGTGACCTTGATCTCGCCTTCGAGGGTGCCCCAGGGCTGGGCGAGGATCGCGTCGTGCGAGGGGCCGCCACCGCGGCCGACGGTGCCGCCGCGGCCGTGGAAGAGGCGCAGGCGCACGCCGTAGCGGTGGGCGACGTCGCGCAGGCGGCGCTGGGCGCGGTGGATCTCCCACTGGCTGGTGGTGATGCCGCCGAACTTGGAGGAGTCGGAGTAGCCGAGCATGACCTCCTGGACGTCCCCGCGCAGAGCCACGAGCCTGCGGTACGACGGGTCGGAGAGCATGTCCTCCAGGATCGTGTCGGCGGCCTTCAGCTCGTCCGTCGTCTCCAGGAGCGGGACGATGCCGATCTTGGCCCAGCCGGCGTGCAGGTCGATCAGGCCGGCCTCGCGGGCGAGGACGGTCGCGGCGAACACGTCGTCGGCGCCCTGGCACATCGAGATGATGTACGACTCGATGACCTCGGGTCCGAAGACCTTGAGCGCCCGCTTGACGGTCTCGAACACGCCGAGGGTCTTCTCGCCGGCCGCGTCCACGGGTGCCGGGGTGGGCGCGAGGGGCCTGCGGGACCGCAGTTCCTTGGCGAGCAGCTTGCCGCGGTACTCGCGGGGCATGTCGGCGTAGCGCCAGGACTCCTCGCCGAGGCGGTCGAAGAGCTGGCCGAGGGCGTGGTGGTGGGCGTCGGCGTGTTCGCGTACGTCCATGGTGGCGAGCTGCAGGCCGAACGCGGACAGCGTGCGGATGGTGCGGTTCATGCGGCCGTCGGCGAAGAGGCCTCCGCGGTGCTCGCGCAGCGAGGTCTGGATCAGCTTCAGGTCGTGCAGCAGCTCGCCGGTGCCCAGGTAGTCGCGCCCGGCCTCGTGGGGGATGCCCTTGGCGAGGCGCAGCTTGGTGTTCTCCAGCTTCTGCCGGATGCAGGTGGCCTTGAGCCGGTAGGGCTCCTCGGCGTTGAGGCGCTTGTAGCGGGGGCTGATCTCGGGGAGGGCGTCGAGGTCGGCCTTGAGGGACTCCAGGAGTTCCTCGGTGGCGCCGGTGTAGCGGATGGAGTTCGACAGGAAGCCGCGCAGCTCGTCGATCAGCTCCAGGGCGTCGTTGATGCCGTGCTCGTGCTGGAGGATGAGGACATCCCAGGTCACCTGGGGGGTGACGTTGGGGTTGCCGTCGCGGTCGCCGCCGATCCAGGTGCCGAAGGTGAGCGGGCGGGTGGCGTCGGGGAGCTTGTGTCCGACGCGCTCCAGCTCCGCGGTCAGGTCCTCGAGGACGTCGCCGACGGCGCCGGCGTGCAGTTCGTCGAGGTAGTAGATGGCGTTGCGGGCCTCGTCGGCGGGCTCGGGGCGTACGACGCGCAGCTCGTCGGTCTGCCAGACGAGGTCGATGTTCTCGGCCAGTCGGGTGTCGTGCCGGCGGCGGTCGCCTTCGAGGACGGGGGCCTCAAGGAGCGCGGCGATGCGCCGGAGCTTGTTGAGGACCGAGCGGCGGGCGGCCTCGGTGGGGTGCGCGGTGAAGACCGGGCGGACGTTGAGGTGCTCGACCGTCTGGCGCAGGTGCTCGGGGTCGGCGTCCTTCAGGCGGTCGGCCGTCCGGGCGAGAAGGCCGCCCTCGGCGGCGCGCCGGGCGCGCAGCTCGCGGCCTCGGTGGACCTGCTCGGTGACGTTGGCCAGGTGGAAGTAGGTGGAGAAGGCGCGGACCAGCTTGGCCGCGGTGTCCAACTCCGTGCCCCGCAGGAGTTCGGCGGCGGCTTCGCCGTCCTCGCGGGTGAGACGGCGGACCTTCTCGACGAGTTCGAGCAGCTCGGGGCCCTCCTGGCGGACCAGGGTCTCGCCGAGGAGGTCACCCAGTCGGCGGATGTCGGCGCGCAGCTCGGTGCTGGTGGTCGTCTGAGACACGGTCTGGTCGTCGGCACTGCTCACAGGTGCGGCTCCTTGCAGTGTTGAAGCTCGTCCGGGAGGGAACCCGGAGGCAGGTGCCGCGCGGCGGGTGCCGCATACGGCTCCTGACATCCGGGAAGAATTCAGAGCGGACCGCGCTGTCCGACCGACTCCCAGGATAGGTGTCGACGCGGACGCGCAGTCTCTCGGGCTCTTGCTGCCGGGCGACGCACTGCCATACTTACGACGCCGTAGGTTACGGAGCCGTAGGGACCGTTGTAACGGAACCTGGGAACAGTTCCTGCGACCCCGGCACCTGCCAAAACCCTCGACCCCACAGGGGACGCCCATGACCACGAGCTCCGATGTGATCGAAGACGCCCCGAAGGCGAACGACGACACCACGACTTCCTCAGCCACGCTCGGCGGCGAGAAGAAGGGGTCGCTCGAGCAGTTCGCGCTTCTCCTCTTCATCGTCGTCCCGTTCCTGGCGCTGGCCGCCGCGGTGCCGCTGGCCTGGGGCTGGGGCGTGAGCTGGCTCGACCTCGGTCTGCTGGTCTTCTTCTACTACTTCGCCTGCCACGGCGTCACGATCGGCTACCACCGCTACTTCACCCACGGGTCCTTCAAGGCGAAGCGCCCGCTGCGCATCGCGCTCGCCATCGCGGGCTCGATGGCGGTGGAGGGCCCGCTGGTCCGCTGGGTCGCGGACCACCGCAAGCACCACAAGTTCTCCGACGCGGAGGGTGACCCGCACTCCCCGTGGCGTTACGGCGAGAGCGTTCCGGCGCTGATGAAGGGCCTGTGGTGGGCGCACATCGGCTGGATGTTCGACGAGGAGCGCACCCCGCAGGACAAGTACGCGCCGGATCTGATCAAGGACACGGCGATCCGGACGATCTCCCGTCAGTTCATCTACTGGACGATGCTGTCGCTGGCACTGCCCGCCCTGATCGGCGGTCTGGTGACGATGTCCTGGTGGGGCGCGTTCACGGGCTTCTTCTGGGGCTCGCTGGTGCGGGTGGCGCTGCTGCACCACGTGACGTGGTCGATCAACTCGATCTGCCACGCGGTGGGCAAGCGGCCGTTCAAGTCGCGTGACATGTCCGGCAACGTGTGGTGGCTGGCGGTCCTGTCCTGCGGCGAGTCCTGGCACAACCTGCACCACGCGGACCCGACGTCCGCGCGGCACGGTGTGGAGCGCGGGCAGATCGACTCCTCGGCGCGGATCATCCGTTGGTGCGAGCAGTTCGGCTGGGCGTATGACGTGCGCTGGCCGTCACGCTCGCGTATCGATTCGCGCCGGAACACCGAGGATGGCGGCTCCCGGCGCCGGAAGGAACCCGTAAAGGCGGCATGATTGACGCCGTGGCGACCGACTCCAGCAGCACCCCCGGCAATGAGAAGCAGCGGCGGACGCGCCGTACCCGGATGACCGGTGCGGAGCGCCGCCAGCAGCTGTTGGAGATCGGTCGCACCCTGTTCGCCGCGAAGGGCTTCGAGGGCACGTCGGTGGAGGAGATCGCGGCGAAGGCCGGGGTCTCCAAGCCGGTGGTGTACGAGCATTTCGGCGGCAAGGAGGGGCTGTACGCGGTCGTGGTGGACCGTGAGATGCGCCGCCTGCTGGACATGGTGACCGGCTCTCTCACCGCCGGCCACCCGCGTGAGCTGTGCGAACAGGCGGCTTTCGCCCTCCTGGACTACATCGAGGAGAACACGGACGGTTTCCGCATCCTGGTCCGTGACTCGCCCATCCCCCAGTCGACGGGTTCCTTCGCCTCGCTGATCTCGGACATCGCCACCCAGGTGGAGGACATCCTGGGCCGCGAGTTCAAGAGCCGCGGCTTCGACCCCAAGCTGGCCCCGCTGTACGCGCAGGCCCTGGTCGGCATGGTCGCCCTGACCGGCCAGTGGTGGCTGGACGTACGCCGCCCGAAGAAGGCGGAGGTGGCGGCCCATCTGGTGAATCTGGCCTGGCACGGGCTGGACGGGCTGGAGGCCAAGCCGCATCTGATAGGGCGCCGCAAGAGCTGACGCGCGCGTCAGCCCGTCATCCGCTCGGCCCTGCCGACCGGCTCCAGGAACTCCAGTCGGTTGCCGACGGGATCGCAGGAGTGGAAGCGCCGGTGTCCCGGCAGATTCTCGTCCCAGGTGACGGTGGCGCCACGGGCCGTGAGCCGGGCGGCGTAGGCCTCGATGCCGGTGACCCGCAGTCCGGGGTGTGCCTTCTTCGCCGGGCGGAAGTCGTTCTCGATGCCCAGGTGCAGTTGCACGGCCCCGGCCTGGAACCAGCAGCCACCTCGCGCGGCGAGCACGGGCGGCTTCGGGATCTCGGTCATGCCGAGGACGCCCACGTAATACGCCCGCAGCCGGTCCTCCGAGCCGGGCGGGGCCGCGAGCTGGACGTGGTCGACGGCCGTGATCATCACGCCTCCTTGTGGGCCACGGCGAAGATCCGGCGGAACGGGAAGGGCGTGCCGTGCGGGCCGGCGGGATAGGCCTCGCGCAGGGCGGCCCGGTAGTCGTCGAGGAAGGCTTCCCGCTGGTCGGGGTCGTCGGCCAGGGCCGTCAGGATCGGCCGCAGTCCCGTGCCCTTCACCCAGTCCAGCACCGGATCCTCGCCGGTCAGGAGATGGACGTACGTCGTCTCCCACACGTCCGCCGTGCAGCCCAGGTCGGCCAGCCTGCCCAGATACGCCTGCGGGGTGAGCACGGCGTCGTCGTGGCGCAGGGTGTCGGTGAGACCGTGCCGGGTCGCGAGGTCGCGCATGAGGCGGTGGCTGGGAGCGTCGAAGTTGCCGGGGACCTGGAAGGCGAAGGTGCCGCCGGGGCGCAGGCCCGCCACCCAGGCGCCGAAGCGTTCCGCGTGCCCCGGCACCCACTGGAGCGTGGCGTTGCTGATGATCAGGTCGTACGGCTCCTCGGGCGTCCACGTCCGTACGTCGGCGTGGGCGAAGTCGAGGTGCCCGCCGCCGGCCGTCGGCCCCTCGTGTTCGACGTGGGCCTTGTCGAGCATCTCGGTGGAGTTGTCGTGGCCGGTGATGTGCGCGGCGGCCCAGCGCTCGGCGAGCACGGCGGTGACATTGCCGGGGCCGCAGCCGAGGTCGGCGATGCGGGGGCGGTCCGCGGGGAGGCCGGGGACGCGGGCGAGGAGGTCGGTGAAGGGGCGGGCGCGGTGGTCGGCATGGCGCAGGTACTGGGCGGGGTCCCAGGTGGGGGCGGCGGCAGCGGACATGGCGGGGTCTCCTGTCTGTCGCTTCTGTCGCCGTCCAGCCTGCCCCGCAAGGTATCTTGACGTCAAGAGACTTCACGTCGACACAACCACTACACTGATCGTCATGGAGGACGAGGTCGATCGGCTGGTCGCAGCATGGCGCCGGGAGCGCCCGGACCTCGACGTGGAACCGCTCGAGGTGCTCAGCCGGGTCAGCAGACTCGCCCGGCATCTGGACCGCGCACGCCGGCTGGCCTTCTCCGAGCACAGCCTGGAGCCCTGGGAGTTCGACGTGCTGACCGCGCTCAGGCGTGCGGGAACGCCGTATCAGCTCTCCCCGGGACAGCTGCTGACCCAGACCCTGGTCACCTCGGGCACGATGACGAACCGCATCGACCGCCTGGCCAAGAAGGGCCTGGTGGAGCGCCTGCCCGACCCCAGCGACCGGCGCGGCGTCCTCGTCCGGCTCACGGACGAGGGCCGCGATCGTGCCGACCAGGCGCTGGCCGGGCTCCTGGACCAGGAGCGCGCGATCCTGGCGGAGCTGTCGCGTGCGCAGCGGGGGGAACTGGCCGGGTTGCTGCGGCAGTTGACCGCGCCGTTCGACAACATCCCAGGCTAGCGTCGTCGGCCAGGTGGCACCGTCGTGGCTGGTCGCGCCCACGCGGCGGTAGCCGCAAATCAACACAGCCCCGCGCCCCTTTCGGGGCGTGCCGCTCAGCCGCGTCCATCAGGCGCTGCTGCTCTCCTCCGGCAATATCCGGCCCGCCGGCCCCAGATCCGCCGGACCGACCCCGGCCCGCCGCGCGAGCGCTACCGCCGCGAGGGTCGAGTGGACGCCGAGCTTCCCGAGGACGTTCTGCATGTGGGTGCGGACGGTGTGCGGGGAGAGATACAGGCGCTCGGCGACTGCCTTGCGCCCCAGTCCCGCCACCATGCACCGAAGCACCTCGCGCTCGCGCGGGGTCAGCGACTCGACCAGGCGCTCGCTCTCGGTGCGGTGCTTGCGGGCCGCCGTCAGCTCCCGCAGTACCCCGGTGAGCAGGGCCGGCGGCAGATGCGTCTCGTCGCGCAGCACCCCCCGGATGACGGTGAGCAGCCGGGACAGCGAGCAGTCCTTGGCCACCCACCCGGACGCCCCGGCCTGCAGCGCGAGCGCGGCCCGGCGCGGATCGTCCTTCTCGGCGAGGACGACGATCCGTACCGCGGGCTGCCCGGAGCGGACCCCGGCGACCAGCGAGATACCGTCCACGAGCCCGTCCTCGCCCACCTCCTGCACGGGCACGGCGGGCCGGACACCAGGCACGTTGCCACCCAGGTCGGCGTCGACGAGCAGGACGTCGAACCGGCGCCCCTCGGCGGCCGCGCGCTCCAGGCTGCGCAGCGCCGCCGGACCGCTGCCGGCCGCGGAGACGTCGACGTCGGGCTCGGCTGCCAGGGCGGCGGCGAGCGACTCGGCGAAGATGCGATGGTCGTCGACGACCAGCACTCGGATGCGAACCACGAAACCCCCTTCCCCAAGCTCTCGAAGAGCAGGGGATACCCCATCGTCGTGAGGACGACACCGGGAGACGAACACCGTCGCAGGCACGACGCCCGAAGCGCGGATGGCGCACGGCCGCCGCCGTGCAGAAACTGCTACCCCCACTTCGGGCGTCGTACCCGAACTGTCTCGCCCCCTGATCAGCTCCGGCCCCCACCGGTGCTGCTCATCAGAGTACGGGCGGGGCGCAGGAGCGGAAGGTAATTTGCAGAACTGGTTGTCCAGCGCGTTTATGGTGAGCCGCATGTTTCGTCTGGAGACAGAAGTCGACAAATCCCGGCAGGATCTGCTTCGCCGCCGGCTGCGGGACACCAACACCACGCTCTCCCCGGTCCTGCGCGCCCTGCGCGGAACCCCAGGTGAACGCGAACTTCCGCTCCAGGTATGGGCGTTGGACGACTACGGCGCCCTGGCCGGCGGTCTCGTCGGGCACACCTGGACCACCTGGCTCCATGTCACGTACCTCTGGGTCGACGGACGCCACCGCGGCAGCGGGCTCGGTTCGCAGTTGCTCGCACACGCGGAGGACATGGCCCGCTTCGAGCGGGGCTGCACCGCGGCGCGCGTGGAGACATGGGACTTCCAGGCGCCGGGGTTCTACCGGAAGCGGGGATATGAAGTGGTGTGCGTGATCCCGGACTATCCGCCGGGGATCACGGAGTACACGCTGACCAAACATCTGGGATCAAGCTGAGTCTCAGTGTCGTCTCAGACACCACCCCTACCCTGCGCCCCATGAGCATGCTGCGGAAGCTGAACTCGAAGATCGGCGCGACGACCGGATACCAGGTGCGCAAGGTGCCGGCCGCGCAGCCGGCGCCCGGGAATCTCAACGCCGTACCGAAGCCGCGCGGTCCCCGCCCGCAGCGGCCCGCGGCCGAGGCGGTGCCCGAGCCGGTGGATCCGGCCGTGGACCGGCTGCTGGAGCGGCCGGTGTTCATCCTGACGTCGGTGCGCTCCGGATCGACCCTGCTGCGGATGATGCTGGGCGCGCACTCCCGGCTGCACGCCTCGCACGAGCTGCATCTGACCGGCCTGGAGGTGTACTTCAAGACCCACAGCCCGACCGAGAAGTCCATGCGCGCCCTCGGGCTCGGCCACGAGGCGCTCGAAGCGCTGCTGTGGGACCGCACCCTGCACCGGGAGCTCGTGAAGTCCGGCAAGTCGTTCGTCGTGGAGAAGACCCCGGGCAACGCGTTCGCGTGGCGGCGCATCGCCGAGGCCTGGCCCGACGCCCGCTTCGTCTTCCTGCGCCGGCACCCGGCCGCGGTGGCCCGGTCGTGGCACGAGGCCGTCCCGGACCGCACCGCCGATGACGCGGCCGGCCGTGTGCTGGCGTACATGGAGGCCATGGAGGAGGCGTACGCCGAGGTCGGCGGGCACATCCTGCGCTACGAGGACCTCACCGCCGACCCCGCCGCCGAACTCCGCGGCATCTGCCGCTTCCTGGAGCTGGAGTACGAGCCCGGCATGCTCGACTACGGCAGCAGCCTGGAGGGCGCGGTGCTGGGCGGCGGCTTCGGCGACTGGAACGACAAGATCCGCTCCGGCCGGGTGCAGCCGGACCGGCCCGCGCCGGCGCCGGACGAGATCGCCGACGCGCTGCTGCCGATGTGCCGTGCGTGGGGGTATCTCTAGGACAGGCCCTCGCGCGTGCGCGTGGGGTACCCCCAGGCCCTCCGGGTCAGCTCACCCGTCGCGCCCCGGCCGCCGGCACCGCCTCGAACGTGCGCGGCGCCGCGAAGCCGGCGGCGGCGAAGGCCTCCTCGACCGCCTTGGTGAGGGTCTCCACGTCCGCCGCCTCGGCCAGCACGATCGCCGAGCCGCCGAAGCCGCCGCCCGTCATCCGGGCGCCCAGGGCGCCACTGGCCAGGGCGGTGTCCACGACCAGGTCCAGCTCCGGGCAGGAGATGCGGAAGTCGTCCCGCAGCGAGGCGTGCCCCGCCGTCAGGACCGGGCCGATCGCGCGCGTCCCGCCCGACTCCAGCAGGGCGACGACCTGCTCGACGCGCTGGTCCTCGGTGACGACGTGCCGCACCAGGCGGCGCACCTCCTCGTCGTCGCCGAGCCGGTCGAGGGCCGCGTCCAGGTCGTCGTAGGCGATGTCCCGCAGCGCGTCCACGCCCAGCAGTGCGGCGCCCTTCTCGCAGCCCGCGCGCCGCTTGCCGTACTCGCCCTCGCTGTGGGAGTGCTTGACCCGGGTGTCGACGACCAGCAGCCGCAGCCCCAAGGCGGCCAGGTCGAAGGGGATCTGCTTCTGGGAGAGGTCGCGTGTGTCGAGGAACAGCGCGTGGCCGGCCTCGCAGCAGGCGGACGCCGTCTGGTCCATGATCCCGACCGGGGCGCCGACGTACACGTTCTCCGCGCGCTGGCACAGGCGGGCCAGCTGCCAGCCCTTCTGCCCCAGGTCGTGCAGGTCGTTCAGGGCGAGTGCGACCACGACCTCCAGCGCCGCCGACGACGACAGGCCCGCGCCCGCCGGGACAGTCGAGGCCAGGTGGATGTCGGCGCCGGTCACCGCGTGGCCGGCCTGGCGCAGCGCCCAGACCACACCCGACGGGTACGCCGTCCAGTCGCGGTCGGACTCGGGCTCCAGCGCGTCGACGCGCAGCTCCACGACGCCGCCCTCGACGTCCGCCGAGTGCAGCCGCAGGACGCCGTCGTCGCGCCGGGAGACCGCCGCGATCGCGGTGTGCGGCAGGGCGAACGGCATGACGAAGCCGTCGTTGTAGTCGGTGTGCTCGCCGATCAGGTTGACCCGGCCCGGCGCCGCCCACACCCCCTCCGGCTCGGTCCCGTACAGCTCCCTGAACCGCTCGGCGACCGTGGCTGCCGTGTCGACGCTCATCCCCTGCCCCTGACCTTCCGTGCTGAACCGGCCCTGTCGGCCGGTGAGTTGACCGGCCGAACAGCCGTAGAACTTAGCCTGCCCGCCGCTGCGCGAACTCCCACGCGTCCGCGACGATGCCCGCGAGGTCCGCGCGGGACGGGTTCCAGCCGAGCCGCTCGCGGGCGGTGTCGGCGGAGGCGACCAGGACCGCCGGGTCGCCGCCCCGGCGCGGGGCCGTGACCTCGGGGATCGGGTGCCCGGTGACCTGGCGGACGGTCTCGATGACCTGGCGGACGGAGAAGCCGTTGCCGTTGCCGAGGTTGCAGATGAGGTGCTCGCCCGGCTTGGCCGCCTTCAGCGCCAGCAGGTGGGCGTCGGCCAGGTCGGCGACGTGGATGTAGTCGCGCACGCAGGTGCCGTCCGGCGTCGGGTAGTCGTCGCCGAAGACGGAGATCGCCTCGCGCCGGCCCTGGGCGACCTGGAGGACGAGCGGGATCAGGTGTGACTCGGGGTCGTGGCGCTCGCCGCAGTCACCGTAGGCGCCCGCGACGTTGAAGTACCTGAGCGAGACGGCACCGAGGCCATGGGCCGCCGCCTCGCCGGTGATCATGTGGTCGACGGCGAGCTTGGAGGCGCCGTAGGGGTTCGTGGGCCGGGTGGGCGCCGACTCGACGATCGGGACCTCGGCCGGCTCGCCGTAGGTGGCGGCCGTGGAGGAGAAGACCAGCTTGCGCACGCCGGCCTCGCGCATGGCGCCGAGCAGCGCCATGGTGCCGCCGACGTTGTTGTCCCAGTACTTCTCCGGCTTCACGACCGACTCGCCGACCTGCGAGAACGCGGCGAAGTGCAGAACCGCGTCGAAGGAGGAGTCCAGCCACTTGGCGGCGTCGCGGATGTCGCCCTCGATGAAGGACGCCCCGGACGGCACCCCCTCTCGGAAGCCAGTGCTGAGGTTGTCGAGTACGACGACCTCCTCCCCCGCCTCGATCAGGTGCTGCGCGACCACGCTGCCCACGTAACCCGCGCCACCGGTGACCAGAAACTTCCCACTCATCTACTCGCTACCTCTCGCAGTCGCTCGGCCGCGTGCTCCGGCGGCACGTCGTTGATGAACACACTCATGCCGGACTCGGAACCCGCGAGGAACTTCAGCTTGCCGGAAGTGCGGCGGATGGTGAAAAGCTCGAGGTGAAGCGCGAAATCCTCACGCACCACGCCCTCGAAGTCCTCCAGCTGCCCGAACGGCGCCTGATGCCAGGCGGCGATGTACGGCGTCGGAGGCTCACCTTCCCCGAAGATCCGGTCGAAGCGCCTCAAGAGTTCCAGATAAACCTTGGGGAACTCTGAGCGCGCCTCTTCGTCGAGGGCGAGCAGATCGGGCACTCGGCGCTTCGGGTACAGGTGGACCTCGTACGGCCAGTGCGCGGCGTACGGCACGAAGGCCAGCCAGTGTTCACTCTCCAGGACGACCCGTCGGCCGGCGAGTTCACGCTGCAGGACCGTGTCGAAGAGGTTCTCCCCGCCGGTGGCGTCCTTGTGCGCGGCGACGGAGCGCAGCATCAGGGCGGTGCGCGGGGTGGTGAAGGGGTAGGCGTAGATCTGCCCGTGCGGGTGGCCGAGGGTGACACCGATCTCGGCGCCGCGGTTCTCGAAGCAGAACACCTGCTCGACGCAGGGCAGTGAGGACAGCTCGGACGTGCGGTCCGTCCACGCGTCCAGGACCAGCCGGGCCTGCTCCTCGGTCAGGCGGGCGAAGGACGCGTGGTGGTCGGAGGTGAAGCAGACGACCTCGCAGCGCCCGGAGTCGCCGGCGAGCGAGGGGAAGCGGTTCTCGAAGACGACGACGTCGTAGGACGAGTCCGGGATCTCGCTCAGCCGGTCGCCCTGCGAGGGGCACAGCGGGCACTGGTCGGCCGGCGGGTGATACGTACGACCCTGCCGGTGCGAGGCGATGGCGACCTGGTCGCCGAGCAGCACGTCGCGGCGGACCTCGGACGACGTGACGGTCCGCTCCAGGGGGCGGCGGTCGACCGCGTCCCGCACCTTGTCGTCACGCAGGTCGTAGTAGATGAGCTCACGACCGTCGGCCAATCGGGTCGAGGTCTTCTTCACGCCGGACTCCATTCGAGCCACTCATGTTCATCAAACAGAACTAAACACAGAGAAACACAACTCACCACCTCAGTCAACATCACAATCAAACAAAGAGCATCAACGGACGTGTTCAATTACTGAACACGTGGGCGTAGGTTCCGCTCTGTATCGGTTCGCCCAACGAAGCGAGTACGCATGCAAACCCCCACAGAATCCCCCACCTACCTCGCCGCCGAGCTACGGCTCCCCACGAACTGGCTCGACTACACGCTGCTCGGTATCTACTTCGTCGTCGTACTGGGAATCGGCTTCGCGGCCCGCCGCTCGGTGAAGACCACCCTCGACTTCTTCCTCTCCGGACGCTCCCTGCCCGCCTGGGTCACCGGCCTGGCGTTCATCTCCGCCAACCTCGCCGCCACCGAGATCCTCGGCATGGCCGCCAACAGTGCCCAGTACGGTGCCTACACCGTCCACTGGTACTGGATCGGCGCCATCCCGGCCATGGTCTTTCTGGGCCTTGTGATGATGCCCTTCTACTACGGCAGCAAGGTCCGCTCGGTCCCGGAATTCCTGCTCCTGCGCTTCGACAAAGGGGCACATCTGCTCAGTTCGATCCTGTTCGCCTTCGCCGCGATCCTGATCGCCGGGGTGAACCTGTACGCCCTGGCGATCGTCGTCGAGGCCCTGCTGGGCTGGCCGCAGTGGGTGGCCATCGTGGTCGCCGGCTTCTTCGTCCTCGCGTACATCACCCTCGGCGGCCTGTCCTCCGCGATCTACAACGAGGTCCTGCAGTTCTTCGTGATCCTGGCCGCGCTGATCCCGATCACCGTGCTGGCGCTGAAGAAGGTGGGCGGCTGGGACGGCCTGAGCGACAAGCTGACCCGGACCCACGGCGACGACTTCGTCACCGCCTGGGGCGGCACGGGCATCGGCGAGGCGAACCCGCTCGGCGCGAACTGGCTGACGATCGTCCTCGGCCTCGGCTTCGTGCTGTCCTTCGGCTACTGGACGACGAACTTCGCGGAGGTCCAGCGGGCGCTGTCCGCGAAGAATCTCTCGGCGGCCCAGCGCACCCCGCTGATCGCGGCGTTCCCCAAGATCTTCATCGTGTTCCTGGTGATGATCCCGGGGCTCGCGGCCGCCGCCCTGGTCCCCGGCTTCGGCACGCAGGAGTCGGGATACCAGTACAACGACGCCATCCCGTATCTGATGGAGGGACTGCTGCCCAACGGCGTGCTGGGGATCGCGGTGACCGGTCTGCTGGCCGCCTTCATGGCGGGCATGGCGGCGAACGTGTCGTCCTTCAACACGGTGTTCACCACCGACATCTGGGCGAAGTACGTGGTGACGGACCGCGAGGACTCCTACTACGTGCGCTTCGGGCGCCTGATCACGGCGGTCGGTGTGCTGGCGTCGATCGGCACGGCGTTCCTGGCCTCGTCGTTCTCGAACATCATGAGCTACCTCCAGACCCTGTTCTCCTTCTTCAACGTGCCGATGTTCGTGGTCTTCATCGTCGGCATGTTCTGGAAGCGGGCGTCGAGGAAGTCGGGCTTCTGGGGGCTGCTGGCCGGTACGGCGACCGCGATGATCAACTACTTCGTCCTCTACAAGCAGGACATCATCTCGATCCCCTCCGACCAGGGCGCCAACTTCGTCTCCGCGATCGCCGGGTTCGTGGCCGGTGCGGTCGTCATGTTCGCTGTCTCCCTCTTCACGGCTCCCAAGCCGGCGGAGGAACTCCAGGGGCTGGTGTACGGCACCCGGTCCCCGGGCATGGCCGAGCCGCCCGCCGAGGGGGACGACGCGTGGTATCGCAAGCCGGCGCTGCTGGGCTGGGGTGCGGTGGTGCTGGCTGCCGCCTGCTACATCCCGTTCTCGTTCTGACTTCGGAGGATTGACAGACCATGACCGACAACTCCGAACACTCCGAGCATTCCGGGTACTCCGAGCAGGACGTCCAGCGTGAGGTCAGTGCGCTTGAGGAGAAGTCCGCCACGGCTGCCCGTCTCTTCGACATCCGGCGCATCATCGGCGGACTCTTCGTGGTCTACGGCGTGATCGTCACGATCGCGGGGCTGACGGACGACCAGGCCGCGATCGACAAGGCCGAGGGCGTCAACATCAACCTCTGGACCGGGCTGGGGATGCTGCTGCTCGGCATCTTCTTCCTGGTCTGGCTGAAGCTGCGGCCTACGGCTCCGGCGCCGCCGGCGGTGGAGGGCGAGAGCGAGGGCGAGCGCGGGGAGTGACGGTGGTGGGGGCGGGCGATCGGTGTCTCGCCCCCACCGGACGGGCTGAATTTGGCGTGGCCCCCTACCCGGGCCCCGCCACCCCACCCTCCGCCGACGACGACTGCGGCACCGGTCCCGCGCGGTCCAGCAAGCCCGTGCGTGCTGCCAGTGCCGCTGCCTCCAGGCGGGAGCCGACGCCCAGTTTCATCAGGACTCGCTGGACGTGGGTGCGGGCCGTGGAGGGGGCGATGCCCATGCCGGCGGCGATCAGGCGGGTGTCCTCACCGTCGGCCACCCGGACCAGGACCTCTACCTCCCGGGGGGTCAGCATCTGGAGCAGGCGCTGGCCCTCGTCGTCCGGTTGGGCGGCGGGGTTGAGCAACTCGCTGAACGCGCCCTGGAGCAGTTGTGGCGCCACCGCCGCCTCGCCCGCCCGCGCCTTCATGATCGCCCGCTCCACGCCCTCTATGCGTTCGTCGTGCCGGACATAGCCGGAGGCCCCCGCCGCGAACGCCGCCGCTATGCCGCGCGGGCTCGGCACGGGGCCGAGGACGAGCACCGCCACCTGCGGGCGCTCCCTCTTGATCTTCACCACCGGGTCGAACATCCCCGGCTCCGCGGGCGTCGCCGTCCCCAGCAGGCACACCTCGGGCGCCCGCGTGATCACCAGCTCCGCCGCCCCCGCGGCGGGCGCCGCCGCGGCCAGCACCCGGTGCCCCCTGAGCTTCAGTGCCGAGGCCAGCGCCTCGGCGAGCAATCGGTGGTCGTCGACCACCATGAGCCGAACTCCCATCGAGCAACCCCCCAGTCCCCCCAATGGATCCCCATCAATACCCAGGACCGGTCGTGCCGGTCCGGACGCCCCACTATGGATGCCCACTGGTACGCGCGGACAGAAGCCCCCTCCCGGCTCCCCCGCCCTTCATGCCCCCGGAAGCTACACGCTTGTTCGACGTTGCGCTCCCCCTACCGGCGAGAAGTGCCCCGGAACGGCGGATTTTCTGGCTTTCCGTGCATTCGAGGGCGATGAGGCAGTACGCGGACGGCCCCGCCCCTGAGCAGGGGCGGGGCCGTGTGCGCGACCGGAGGCGGCGACCGTCAGCCGGTCGCGCCGAACCCGATCACATGGGACTTGCGGGTGTCCGAACTCCCCAGCTCGCTGGCGAACTTCGCGGACATGTACAGCCGCCCCTGCGCGTAGAGGATCTCGGAGTACTCCGGCGACATCCGCATCTCCACGTCCCGCACCGCGCGCGTGGACGGGTTCTCCAGCAGCTTCGTCTCCTTGAAGCTGCCGCCGTCGATGCTGACGATCTGCCCGCCCTTGTCGTACGGGGGACGCTTGTAGGCGATCACGTTGCCGCCGTCCATGCGCAGCGGGGTGATCGTGTACCGGTCGCCGGCATCCGCGCGCTGACCGGTCTGCTTGCCGGTGGCCAGGTCGAAGGCGACGATCTCGTTGGTCTGGCCGTACTCGCCGCCGCCGGAGTGCTGCTCGGTCTCCACGTAGAGCCGGTCGTTGCCCACCACGACGCCCGTGCACGCCTCGATCGTGGTGACGCCGGAGCAGCGGGCCCCGTACTGATCGCCCGGCACGGAGATGCGGATGCGCAGCTTGCCCGTCTTGTTGTCGATCGAGAAGGCGTCCGTGATGCCGATGGCGTCCTCGGACTGCCCGGCCTCGGCGGCCACGACCAGGGGGTCGGTGGAGATCACGCTGGCGTACTCGACGCCCTCGGCCATCTTGTACTCGGAGATCACCTTCCCGGTCTTCGGGTCGATGGTCTGGATGTTCAGCTGGGGCTGGTCGTAGGAGCCGCACTTGCGGACCGCGACCATCTTGGGGCCGCCCGCGTATCCGAGGTCGTAGCAGTTGTCGTTGGCCTTCGGGACCCACAGCGGTTTGCCGGACTCGATGTCGAAGGCGGCGCCGCCACTGGTGCCGCCGGCCGCGACCGTGCCCCCGCTGACGGTGATGTTGTCGTAGCGGATCACGCCGTCCTCGTTCTGGGCGGTCTTCGTCCAGAGCTTCTTGCCGGCGTCGAGGTCGATCGCGGCGACCTGGGTGCAGCCGTGCGAGGGCTTGTCCTTGGTCGGCATCGCGGGCTCGAAGGCGACGGCCGTGATGCCGTCTTCGTTGATGTGCTTGGCGGCCTGGCAGACCGGGCCGGGCAGCTTGACCGACCACAGCTTGGAGCCCTTGTCGGGGTCGTAGCCGACGATCTCCGCGACGCCGCTCTTGACGTACGCCTTGTCGGTCAGCCAGGAGCCGGACACGACGATGCTGGTGTCGTCGTCGACATCCGGCGACGGCACCTGGAAGAGGACCTGGGCGCCGGTGTTGCCGGGCACCTTCTCCGTGCCGTCGGGGGCGTCGAAACCGCCGCCTCCCGCGTCGTCGCCCCCGCCGCCGGTGCCGCCGCTGGAGCTGGCGGTGTCGTCCTTGCCGCCCTTGTCACCGGACTTCGCGTACCAGACGCCACCGCCGATGATCAGGGCGATCACCACGATGGACGCCGCCACGATGACGGCCAGCTGCGAGCTGGACCGCCCCCCGCCTGCGGGCTGTCCCGGCTGGGGGTGCACCGGCACGGTCGGCTGCTGGTAGCCGTAGCCGGGCGGCTGCGTGTACGGGTTCTGGGGCTGGCCGTAGGGGTTCTGCGGCTGGCCGTACTGAGCGGGCTGCTGGGCGGGGTAGCCGTAGCCGGGCGGAGTGGGCGGCTGGGGGGCTCCCGGAGGGGCCTGCGGGGGCTGCGGGTTCTGCGGGGCCTGGGGGGCCTGGGGGTAGCCGTACCCGGGTTGCGGTTGGCCGGCGGCCGGCGGCTGCGCTGGTGGCTGCTGCGGCGGCTGGGGCGGGCCGAAGCCCCCGCCCTGCGGGGGCTGGTTGGGCGGCGGAGGCGGCGGCTGGGTCATGGCGTGGGTACCTCAGGGGAGGGGGACGACGGGCGCGGCGGACACGAGCGGGACGACGGCGAGGGGCGGAAGGGGCGCACGCCTCACTTGCCGAAGGCGAGCATCAGCTTCTCCTTGGCTTCGTCCTGGCCGCTCAGCCGGGTGCTGGAGAGGTAGAAGCGGCCGTCGGCCCAGTCGTAGGCCTTGGAGAAGAAGCCGTTCTCGATGTCCGCGGCGCTCGCCGGGTTCTGGAGCACCTTCGCCGGCTGGTGGCTGCTGCCGGTGACCGGGATCGACACGACCTGGCCGCCCGCGTCGTACGACGCCTGGACGTAGGCGATGAGCTTGCCGTCCTCGACCTTGATCGGCAGCATCGTCTCCTCGGCCGGGGACTTCACGCGCCACTTCTCCTTGCCGTTGCCGAGGTCGATCGCGACGATCTCGTTGGCCCGGGCGGTCGCCTTGGTCGGCATGTAGAGCGTGTCGGCGTCGGCGACGACACCGGAGCAGCCCTGAAGGTCACGCTGGAGGATGGCCCAGCCGCACTCGGCGCCGATGTCGAGGTCGGCATCGACCTGCGAGCGGATCTTGCCGGCCGAGTCGAACGTGGAGATGTTCCACGCCTTCTTGTCCTCGTTGGTGCCGTAGACGACCAGCGGGTCGAGGGAGAAGACGCGCGCGACCCGCCAGCCCTTGTCGAAGCGCATGGTCCACTTCGCCTTGCCGGTCGCCGGGTCGAGCTCCTGCACCTCGTCGTGCTCGTCGCTGCTGGAGGCGGCGCAGGACGCGACGGCGATGATCTTGTCGCCGCCCGCGAACGCGTCGGGGAAGCACTTGTCGCCGAACCGCGTCTTGTCCCACATCTTCGTGCCGCTGTCGACGTCGTACGCGGTGCCCGACTGCGAGCGGCCCACCAGCAGCGTCTTGCCGGTGATGGACAGTTCGACGTCGAGGGTGCTGTCGAAGAGCTGGCCGTCGGCGACGCTGCCCTTCCAGCCCTTGTCGCCGGTGTTGAGGTCGACCTGCTGGAGCTGGTTGCACTTGGCGCGGTCGCTGCTGCCGCTCATGTACGCGACGACGATCTTGTCGCTGGTGGACTTCTGCGGGGTGACCGCACAGATCTTCTCCGGGAAGGCGATCGGGTCCCAGGCGTCCTCGCCGTCGGCCACCTTGAAGCCGAAGAGCTGCTTGTAGGCCGCCTTCACCGCGGTCTTCTCGGTGATCCACATGCCGGGCGCGTCGGCGCCGGACTTGGGCGCGTCGGGTGCCGGCTTGTACCAGAGCACCTTCGACTCGCCCGCCTGGCGGCCGTCGTTGAGGTTCTCCGGGTCGTCGCCGCCCTCGCCGCTGTCGCCGGAGTCGGTCGGGGAGTCGGAGCCCTTGGGGTCGTCGGTCTGCTGGGCGACGGGCTCGTCCTTCTTGTCGTCGCCGCTGGTCACCGCGTACACGGTGCCGCCGATGACGAGCAGCGCCGCGACGGCGGCACCGATGGCGAGGGCGGGCTTGCCCTTGAAGGGGTTGCGCGAGCCGCCGGGCGGTGTGCCGGGGGCGCCCGGGTACTGCGGCTGGGGCGGGTAGCCGTAACCCGGGGCGGGCTGCTGGCCGTAGGGGTCGGGCTGCTGCGGATAGCCGTACGGCCCCGGCTGCTGCGGGGGCTGGGCGTACGGGCCGGACTGGTACGGGCCCGGCTGGGCGGGCTGGCCCGGCTGCTGCGGGTAGCCGTAGCCGGGCTGCGGCGCGCCGGACGGCGGGGCCTGCGGGGGCGGCGGCGTCTGCGGCGGGCCCTGCGGCGGCGGGGGTGTCTGGGGGGCGCCCTGCGGCGGGGGCGGAGGCTGCGGCGCACCCTGCGGCGGCTGGCCCTGCTGCGGGGGTTGTGCCCCGAAGCCGCCCTGCCGTGGGTCCTGCGGTGCGCCGAAGCCGCCCTGCGGCGGTTGGTTGGGCGGCTGGCTCATGAGCGGTTCCCCCTTGAGACCGGTGTGGTGCCACGTTCGGTGCCGTCGCGTTCTTGCCACACCAGCTTTTCTCAGACTGTTCTCAGGCGGACCTTTCTATCACCCGCCACCGACAGCGCACCGAGCCGTCTCCTCCCCTGTTCCCAAGGGAGAACCGCCCTGTGATGCCGCCGTTATGCGCCTTCACGCCCCCTTCACACGGCGCAAGGAGACGCCCGCAAGGGGCGCGGGGAACTGCGCGACCAGCCACCACGGCGCCGCACCCGACAGCCAACACGAGCCCGGCACTTCCGTAGTCGCGCCCCTCCCCCGGCGGAGCCCTACGCGTCCTCGGCGAGTTCAAGCCAGTGCAGCTCCAACTCGTCGCGCTGACCGGCCAGATCGCGCAGCTCCGCGTCGAGTTCGGCGACCTTCGCGAAGTCGGTGGCGTGCTCGGCGATCTGCGCGTGCAGCTTGGTCTCCCGCTCGGAGAGCTTGTCGAGCTGCCGCTCGATCTTCTGCAACTCCTTCTTGGCGGCGCGCAGATCGGCCGCGCTCCGCTCCGGTACGGCCTTCTCGGCGGCCGGGGTGGAGGCCGCGGCGGCGACCTGGGCCTCCATGCGGTGGCGGCGCTCCAGGTACTCGTCGATACCGCGCGGCAGCATCCGCAAGGTGGCGTCGCCGAGCAGGGCGAACACGCGGTCCGTGGTGCGCTCGACGAAGAACCGGTCGTGGGAGATGACGATCATCGAACCCGGCCAGCCGTCGAGGAGGTCCTCCAGCTGGGTGAGGGTCTCGATGTCGAGGTCGTTGGTGGGCTCGTCGAGGAAGAGGACGTTGGGCTCGTCCATGAGCAGGCGCAGGAGTTGGAGCCTGCGGCGCTCACCACCGGACAGGTCGCCGACCGGCGTCCACTGCTTCTCCTTGCTGAAGCCGAACGTCTCGCACAGCTGCCCGGCGGTCATCTCCCGGCCCTTGCCCAGGTCGACGCGCTCGCGCACCTGCGACACGGCTTCCAGGACACGCAGGGCGGGGTTCAGCTCGGCGACTTCCTGGGACAGATAGGCGAGTTTGACGGTTCTTCCGACCGCGATCCGCCCGCCGGCCGGCTGCTCCTCGCCCTCGGTCCGCGCGGCCTGCGCCATCGCGCGCAGGAGCGAGGTCTTGCCCGCCCCGTTGACACCGACGAGACCGATCCGGTCGCCCGGCCCGAGCTGCCAGGTCACATGCTTGAGCAGCACCTTGGGGCCCGCCTGGACGGTGACGTCCTCCAGGTCGAACACCGTCTTGCCGAGCCGGGACGAGGCGAACTTCATCAGCTCACTGGTGTCCCGGGGCGGCGGCACGTCCGCGATCAGCTCGTTGGCGGCCTCGACCCTGAAGCGCGGCTTGGACGTCCGCGCGGGCGCGCCGCGCCGCAGCCAGGCCAGCTCCTTGCGGACCAGGTTCTGCCGCTTGACCTCCTCGGTGGCGGCGATGCGCTCGCGCTCGGCGCGGGCGAAGACGTAGTCGGAATAGCCGCCCTCGTACTCGTGGACGGCGCCGCGCTGGACATCCCACATGCGGGTGCAGACCTGGTCGAGGAACCAGCGGTCGTGGGTGACGCACACGAGCGCCGAGCGCCGCTCCCGCAGGTGCTGGGCGAGCCAGGAGATGCCCTCGACGTCGAGGTGGTTGGTGGGCTCGTCGAGGACGATCAGGTCCTGTTCCTCGATGAGCAGCTTGGCGAGCGCGATCCGGCGCCGCTCGCCGCCGGAGAGCGGGCCGATGACGGTGTCGAGGCCCTGCGGGAAGCCGGGCAGGTCGAGGCCGCCGAAGAGTCCCGTGAGCACGTCCCGGATCTTGGCGTTGCCGGCCCACTCGTGGTCGGCCATGTCCCGGATGACCTCGTGCCGGACGGTGGCCTCGGAGTCGAGCGAGTCGTGCTGGGTGAGCACGCCGAGCCGCAGCCCGCCGGAGTGCGTGACCCGGCCCGTGTCGGCCTCCTCCGCCTTGGCCAGCATCCGGATCAGGGTCGTCTTCCCGTCGCCGTTGCGCCCGACGACGCCGATGCGGTCGCCCTCGGAGACGCCGAGCGACACACCGTCGAGCAGGGCACGGGTGCCGTACACCTTGCTGACGTTCTCGACATTGACCAGGTTGACGGCCATTTCTCTCCTGCCCAGGGGGACGATCGACCCTCCAGGGTAGTCGCGCGCACCGACAGCCCCGCACCCAAGTCCAGGCCCTACCCGGACGTAGGGATTCCCCTCATTGACGTGAACTCTTCAAAAGCGTCACCGTATGCGCACAGGACAGGCCACCCCCCACCGCCCCGTCCGTGCACGTCTCCCGAGAAGGGGTCCCACCCCCATGTCGTCGTTCGTGCAGCACTCCCCCACGCCCCGCCGCAGACGCGGCGCCCTGACCGCTCTCGCCGCCGCCCTCCTGCTGGGCGGCGCCGCGGCCGCCCCCGCCGTCGCCGCGGCCCCCGCCGAGGGCGTCGTCCAGGGCGCCGACGCCCCCGGCGCCATCAAGGACAGCTACATCGTCGTCCTCAAGGACAACGCCGGATTCCGCGCCGCCTCCACCAAGGGCAGGGCGCTCGCCACCCGCTACGGCGCCGAGGTCGAGCGCACCTACAAGAAGGCCCTCAACGGCTACGCCACCGAGATGAGCGAGACCGAGGCCAAGCGGCTCGCCGCCGACCCGGCCGTCGAGCGGGTCGTCCAGAACAAGACGGTCCACGTCGAGGCCACCCAGACCGGCCCGACCTGGGGCCTGGACCGCATCGACCAGGCGGATCTGCCGCTGGACTCGTCGTACACCTACCCGGACAGCGCCGGCAGCGGCGTGACGGCGTACATCATCGACACCGGAGTCCGCATCACCCACAGCCAGTTCGGCGGCCGGGCCTCCTACGGCTACGACGCGGTCGACGGCGACTCCACCGCGCAGGACGGCAACGGCCACGGCACGCACGTGGCCGGTACGGTCGCGGGATCGACGTACGGCGTCGCCAAGAACGCGGACGTCGTCGCCGTGCGCGTCCTCGACGACGACGGCTCCGGCACGACCGACGGCGTGGTCGCGGGCATCGACTGGGTGACCGAGAACGCGCAGTTCCCGGCGGTCGCCAACATGTCGCTGGGCGGCGACGCCGACTCGGTGCTCGACGAGGCGGTCGAGAACTCCATCGCGGCCGGCATCACCTACGCGGTCGCGGCCGGCAACGACAACACCAACGCCTCCACCAACTCTCCGGCCCGCGTCTCGGCGGCGCTCACCGTGGGCGCCTCGACCAGCGCCGACGCCCGCTCCTCGTTCTCCAACTACGGCTCCGTACTGGACCTGTTCGCGCCGGGATCCAGCATCACGTCGGCGTCCAACGCCTCCGACTCGGGCACCGCGACCTACTCCGGTACGTCGATGGCGTCCCCGCACGTCGCCGGTGCGGCGGCCGTCCACCTCGGCGAGAACCCGGGCGCCTCGCCCTCCGCGGTCGCCTCGGCCCTGACCTCGGCGGCCTCCTCCGGCACGCTCACCGGTGTCGGCACCGGCAGTCCCAACCTGCTGCTCCAGGTCACCCCGGCCGGTGACGGGGACGGCGGCGGCGACACCGCCTTCGAGTCGACGACCGATGTCTCGATTCCCGACGCCGGGTCGGCCGTCTACTCGCCGGTCGCCGTCAGCGGCCTCACCGGCAGCGCGCCCAGCGACCTCTCGGTGTACGTCAACATCGTCCATACCTACCGCGGCGACCTGGTGATCGACCTGGTCGCGCCGGACGGCTCGACGTACCGCCTCAAGAGCAGCAGTTCCTCCGACTCCACGGACAACGTCGACGCGACGTACACGGTGGACGCTTCCAGCGAGACAACCGTCAACGGCACCTGGCAGCTGAAGGTCCAGGACGTCTACAGCGCGGACACCGGCTACATCAACAGCTGGAAGCTGACCTTCTGAGCGACATGAGGGTCTGAGACACGCGAGCGCCCCGGGGATCCCCTGCCGTCCCCGGGGCGCATCGGCGTGCGCGGCGTCAGCGCCGGGCGGCCGCCGCGCGGACCTCGGCCAGGAGGTCGTACATGACCTGGCCGGGGCACTCGGTGTCGAAGTAGTCGCGGTGCCCGCCGACCGTGTTGGTGTCCTTCTTGGTGCCGTTCACCGGGTTGGTGTACGTCACCCGCGCCTCGGGGTCGAGGCCCTTGAACCGGGATATGACCTTGATCAGCCGGACCAGGGAGGCCTTCGCCGCGTCCGTGGGGGCCTGCTGGTCGAGGTTGCCGATCAGGGCGATGCCGAGGGCGCCGGAGTTGTAGCCGACGGAGTGGAAGGCGGTGACGAGGTCGCCGGCCGGATTGAAGGCCGGGATGCCGTCGTCGCCGGAGTAGCGGCCCTCGTAGACGTTGCCCGCCTCGTCGATGAGGAAGTGGTAGCCGATGTCGCCCCAGTCATTGGTGATCGCGTGCATCTCGTACATCGCGCGCACCGTCGCGGCCGGGTCGGGATCGTTGTTCGGCGTCGCGGTGTGGTGGACCGTGATGACCTGCAACGGGTAATACGTCTCCGGCGAGTTGATCGTGCCGTCCGGCTTGAACCGCTTGGACTCGTCGGCGCCCCACGCCGGGCGGGACAGGTAGCGGACGCCGCGCACGCGCGTGGGCTCGCTCGGCACGCGGTAGGTGCGGTCCGGGCCGTCGGTGGTGTCGATCGCCAGGGAGCGCACACCGTCGATGTCGCTCGGGGCCTTCACCTCGTACGCGGTGGCGTTGCCGGCCGCGACCAGGGCCGATCCGCCGTCCTCGACGGCCGTGCAACCGCTCGTCAGGGTCTGCCAGTCGCCGTGTCCGAGCCGGATGGCGGCGCCGTCCTTCGCGCCGGACCAGCGCACCCCGACATAGGAGGCGGCGAAGGCGGTGGTGGCCTCGCCGGTGCCGGTGGCGGCCTCGGTGCGGGTGGCCGGGAACTTCTCGGGCGTCGTACCCGAATCGCCGGATGCGGAGGCGGAGTTGTCCGGCTCGTCGGAGTCGGTGGCGGCGAACACCATCGGCGTGAGGGCGGCTCCGGCGGCCACCGCCCCGCCCGAGGCGATCATGCCGCGACGGGACAGGGAGCGCTTTCTACGGTGGGACTGCTGGGCGGGTGTGGGGGATTCGGACACAGGAGTGTCCCCTTCCAGAAGTGCACTTGACGGTAGGCCGGGCCCACACGTGGCCCGACAGTTGAAAAGTCAAGCGACCCTAACCGCCTCAACTGCCCCGTGTGTACTGCGATCGCAGTACATCCGTGTGGAGATCGGGCGAAGAACGCCTACTAGCGAGTACAGCGTCAGGCTGAGGCGGACCGCACGACCGTGGCGCCCTGCGCGGGCCCGGACGCCGTGCGCACCGCGCGGCAAGTGCCGGACGTCCGCAGGGTGTCGGCCACCTTCACGGCCGACTCCGGGTCGCGGGCGAGGAACGCCGTGGTCGGACCCGAGCCGGAGACCAGCGCCGTCAGCGCGCCCGCCGCGAGACCGGCGGCGAGGGTGTCGGCGAGCTCCGGGAACAGAGAGAGGGCGGCGGGCTGGAGGTCGTTGGAGACGGCGGCGGCGAGCGCGTCCGGGTCGCCCTTGGCGAGGGCGTCCAGCAGCGGCTGGGAGGCGACGGGCTCGGGGATGTCGGTGCCCTCGCCGAGCCGGTCGAACTCACGGAAGACGGCGGGCGTCGACAGCCCGCGCTCGGCCATCGCGAACACCCACGGGAAGGTGCCGCCCACGTCGAGCGGGCGCAGCTTCTCGCCCCGCCCGGTGCCCAGGGCCGCGCCGCCGACCAGGCTGAACGGCACGTCGCTGCCCAACTCGGCGCAGATGTCGAGGAGTTCCTCGCGGGAGGCGTTCGTGCCCCACAACGCGTCGCAGGCCAGCAGCGCGCCCGCGCCGTCCGCGCTGCCGCCCGCCATGCCGCCGGCGACCGGGATGTCCTTGGCGATGTGCAGGTGCACGTCGGGGGCGAGGCCGTACCGCGCGGCCAGCGCCTCGGCCGCGCGGGCGGCGAGGTTCGTACGGTCCAGGGGGACCTGGTCGGCGTCGGTGCCGGCGCAGGTGACCCGCAGGCCGTCGGGCGAGGGGGTCACGGTGACCTCGTCGTACAGGCCGACGGCGAGGAAGACGTTCGCCAGGTCATGGAACCCGTCCGGACGGGCGGCGCCGACCGCGAGCTGGACGTTGACCTTGGCCGGGACACGTACGGTGACGCTCGCGCTCACTTACTCGGACTCCTTGTGCTGCTTGTTCTCGGCGATGGCCGCGAACTCCTCGACCGTCAGGGCCTCTCCGCGTGCCTGGGGGGAGACGCCGGCCGCGACCAGGGCGGCCTCGGCGGCGGCGGCCGAACCGGCCCAGCCGGCGAGGGCGGCGCGCAGCGTCTTGCGGCGCTGGGCGAAGGCGGCGTCGATGACGGCGAAGACCTCGCGCCGGGAGGCGGTGGTCTTCAGCGGCTCGGTGCGGCGGGTCAGGGACACCAGGCCGCTGTCGACGTTCGGCGCGGGCCAGAAGACGTTGCGGCCGATGGCGCCGGCCCGCTTGACCTCGGCGTACCAGTTGGCCTTCACCGACGGGACGCCGTAGACCTTCGAGCCGGGCGGGGCGGCGAGGCGGTCGGCCACCTCCGACTGGACCATGACGAGGGTGCGTTCGATGCTCGGGAAGGTTTCGAGCATGTGGAGCAGGACCGGCACGGCCACGTTGTAGGGGAGGTTCGCGACCAGCGCGGTCGGCGGCGGGCCGGGCAGCTCGGCGACGTGCATCGCGTCGGTGTGCACCAGCGCGAAACGGTCGGCGCGCTGCGGCATACGGGCCGCGATGGTCGCGGGCAGCGCGGCGGCCAGGACGTCGTCGATCTCCACGGCGATGACGCGGTCGGCCACCTCCAGCAGGCCGAGGGTGAGGGAGCCCAGTCCCGGGCCGACCTCGACGACCACGTCGTCGGGGCGTACCTCCGCGGTGCGGACGATACGGCGGACGGTGTTGGCGTCGATCACGAAGTTCTGGCCACGCTGCTTGGTGGGGCGCACGCCGAGGGCGCTCGCCAGCTCACGGACGTCGGCGGGGCCCAGAAGGGCGTCGGAGGTGGGGCTGCTCACCCGACAAGGGTACGGGTCGCCGCAGACCCGGCCCGCCGCGCGGAGCGGCGCTCACCCGTGCAGGCGCGCCCCGCAGTGCGGCCAGGGACTCGCCCCCTGGCGCACATACAGCTTCTTCGCGCGCATCGTCTGTTCCTCCGCCGACGCCTCCTGCGGCCGCCCCTTCCCGCCGAGGCCGTGCCAGGTCTGGGTGTCGAACTGGTACAGCCCGCCGTACGTCCCCGACGAGTCCACCGCGTTCGCCTGGCCGCCGGACTCGCACGCCGCCAGCCCCTCCCAGTTCAGCTGGCCGGCACCGCTGACGGACGTCGGCAGGGCCTTCGTGCCCACCTTCACCACCTGCGTCTGCGGCTCGCGCACCACCTCGGTCCTGATCCGGCGCGGCTTCTGCCGGACGCCGTTGACCGTGCGCAGCGTGTACGTCATCCGCCGAAGCCCCGCCTGGCCGGGCCGCTCGACGACCTCCGTGCCCTTGAAGACCGAGGGATCGTCGATCCGCTCCACCGCGTAGGGAATCGCCTCGTCCCGGATCTCCTTGCGGCCGGTGATCCGCAGCACGGTGACCGTCTGCCCGTCGCGCGGGAAGCTCTCCAGCGGGACCGAGGTGGTGTCCTGCCCGCGCAGGGTGATCCCGGCCTGCTCCACGACCTCGCTCACGCTCGCGGCGTTCGTCCTGATCGTGCGCGCGCGGCCGTCCGCCATCACCGTCACCGCCCGCTCGGTGCGCACATCCAGCGCGAGCCCCTCACGCCCGATCCGCCGGGAGCGCGACGTCGACAGATACGCGCCCTCCGCACGCACCCCGAGCTGACTGAGCGCCGCCTCCACCGTGCGCGCCGTCGTCCACACCTCGCGCCGCTGGCCGTCGAGGGTGAGCCGCACAGGGCGCCCGTAGTGCACCGCGACCTCGTCACCGTTGGAGAGCCCCTCGCCGGAAGCGGGCGCGACGACATCGTGCGCCCCCACGTCGACGCCCTCCTCGGTGAGCAGTTCGCTGACGTCGTCGGCGAAGGTGTGCAGGCTGCGCGGCTTGCCGCCGTCGAGGCTCAGCTCGACCGCCTTGTCCTTGGCGACGAAGGCGCTCGTTCCGCCCGCGAGGAACGCTACGACCAGCGCCTGCGGGACCAGTCGGCGCATGGTCCCGTCACCCCGCTCGGCCGCCCGCGCCCTGCGCCGGTGCGCGGCCCGCCGGCCACTCCTGGGGCGCACGACGGGAGCGTGCGCCGTATCGGAGATCTCGTACGCGGGCCGGTAGGTGTCCTCGTAGGAGGCGTACGACTCGTACGAGGCGTGCCTCTCGTATCCGGATCCGTAACTGTCCGTAGGCGTCGCGTAGGGCCCCGACACCCCGTACCCCAGCGTCTGCGCGCTGTGCGGGTCGAAGTCGCCGTACCCCGGGGGCTCATGGGTCAGGCTCGGGCCGTACGTCTCGAACTGCGCGTTGCTCACGACGACACGCTCCACCGGAGGGGTCCGTTTCGGGCCCCCAGAACCTAGCGGAGGGGTCGTCACTCGCCAAAGCGACGCGACTACACACAGTGGTGAGCCACTCGGCGTAAAGACGTGCGAGCGTCGCCCGGCGTTATCCGTCAGTAACCGAAGGCGTGTGCCGTGTTCGTCCCGAGGGCCGCCGCCAGCGCGTCCTCGCCGATGCCCCGTACGGCCGCCATGGCGCGCACCGTGATCGGAATGAGATACGGAGCGTTGGGCCGTCCGCGGTACGGCGCCGGCGTGAGGAAGGGCGCGTCCGTCTCCACCAGGAGCAGCTCCAGCGGGGCCACGGCCACCGAGTCCCGCAGATTCTGGGCGTTCTTGAAGGTGACGTTGCCGGCGAAGGACATGAAGTATCCGGCGCGGGCGCACACTTGCGCCATCTCCGCGTCGCCGGAGTAGCAGTGGAAGACGGTCCGCTCGGGCGCGCCCTCCTCCTTCAGCACCCGCAGCACATCCGCGTGGGCGTCGCGGTCGTGGATGACGAGGGCCTTGCCGTGCCGCTTGGCGATCTCGATGTGGGCGCGGAACGACGCCTCCTGCGCCTCCTTGCCCTCGGGCCCGGTGCGGAAGTAGTCG
The DNA here is from genome assembly GCF_045039535.1 of Streptomyces sp. NBC_01092. Taxonomy (NCBI): domain Bacteria; kingdom Bacillati; phylum Actinomycetota; class Actinomycetes; order Kitasatosporales; family Streptomycetaceae; genus Streptomyces; species Streptomyces sp. NBC_01092. Next base: position 4,586,592 of record NZ_CP108659.1, read on the forward strand.
AGGCCGGTCTCGCCGACGCCCTTGACCTGCGGGAGTGCGGCCAGCCGGTCGATCTCCGCGAGCGCCTCGTCGAGCGCCCGCGTACCACCCGGCTCACGCGCTCCCTGCCGGGACCAGCCGTCGGGGTCGCCGTGCACGATGCGCGGCGCCTCGTTCGGGTGCAGGGCGACGGTCGCGTGCACGGCGTCGTACTGCGCCGCCGTCTCGGCCGCCCACCGCGAGCCGCGTACGTCGCAGCCCACCTGCACGACCGTCGTCACGCCCACCGAGGCCGCCTTGGCCAGCCCCTCCTCCACGGTGCCCGACTGCATGTCGAGATGGGTGTGCGAGTCGGCGACCGGCACCCGGAGCGGTTCCGGGAGGGGCGGGGCTGCGTGCTTGTCGGCGGCGTTCGAAGGCATGCCCCGATCCTACGAAAGGGGCATGCCCGGCCGGACGGCCGCTCGGCTCAGCTCGCCTTGCGGTGGAAGACGTGCAGGAGATCGGACAGATGCCAGTGGTGGTGCGGCTCGGCGGGCGCGGACTGCGCGTCCGGCTCGGCCTGCGTCTCGGGCCCCGCCTTCGGCCGGGTGGGGAGCGGGGCGGGGCGGTGCAGGGAGTTCTGCACGGAGGACACCTGCCCGGCGCGCATGATCCGTACGATGTGCCCGTCGCAGTTCTGGCACGCGGGACGGCTGAGCGGGGACGGTACGACCTGGCCGTTCGCCACGTACATCACGAACTCACGGCCGTCGCCGTCTATGTGGTGCTCTATCTCGTACGACTGCTCCCAGCCGTGCCCGCAGCGCATGCAGGCGAACGAATACGACTCGTGGACGACGGCGGTCGCGGCGCTGCGAAGGCCCGAGGTCTGCTGTGCGATCTCACTCATGCCAGCTCCTGTGGTCCGCTGGGTGGGACGGGTCGCGTCCCACAACCCAGTGGACTCCTCCGCAGGAGTGAACGCACGGGATCTGTCCAGTGTTGGCGCCGACTTGGACGTTCCTTGCCGAAAGGCCCGGGTCCCTTTACCCCGGCATGGGGCGCACGCTCATGCGATATACGCCCTGCTCACCCGGCGTTTCACGCCCCCGCGTTCTTGGCCGCCACAACGGCGTCGAAGACCTCCCGCTTGGGCACTCCTGCCTCTGTCGCCACAGCCGCGATGGCCTCCTTGCGCCGCTCCCCCGCCTCTTCGCGGACGCGAACCCTGCGCACGAGTTCCCCGGCGTCGAGCTCCTCGGCCCCCTTCTCGGGCGCCCCCTCGACGACGACGGTGATCTCCCCGCGCACCCCCTCGGCGGCCCACGCCGCCAGCTCCGCCAGAGCGCCGCGCCTGACCTCCTCGTACGTCTTCGTCAGCTCCCGGCACACGGCGGCCCGCCGCTCGGCGCCGAACACCTCGGCCATCGCGGCGAGCGTGTCGTCGAGCCGGTGCGGTGCCTCGAAGTAGACGAGCGTGCGGCGCTCCCCGGCCACCTCCCGCAGCCGCGACAGCCGCTCCCCGGCCTTGCGCGGCAGGAAGCCCTCGAAGCAGAACCGGTCGACGGGCAGCCCGGACAGCGCGAGCGCGGTGAGCACGGCGGACGGCCCGGGCACGGCGGTGACCCGGATGTCCTTCTCGACGGCCGCCGCGACCAGCCGGTACCCGGGGTCGGACACGGACGGCATGCCCGCGTCGGTCACCAGCAGCACCCGCGAGCCCGCGAGGAGCGCCTCGACCAGCTCCGGCGTACGGGCCGCCTCGTTGCCCTCGAAGTACGACACGACCCGCCCGGCCGGCTGCACGCCCAGCGCCTGGGTCAGGCGCTTGAGCCGCCGGGTGTCCTCGGCGGCGATCACCTCCGCGCCGGCCAGTTCCTCGACGAGCCGGGGCGGGGCGTCCTTGACGTCGCCGATCGGAGTGCCTGCCAAAACAAGGGTTCCTGTCACGTTTCCATCCTCGCAGGGCGCATCCACGCGACTGTCACAGACGTGTTCCCTACGATGGCGCGGTGACCAGTACAGCGTCGTCCATGGACTCCACGGACACCCGGCAGGGCCAGGCACCGCACGAGCAGCGGCCGTCGTGGCAGCAGCGCCTGCGCCGATTCGGCTATACGGCGGCGCCCAGAAGCGACGTACGCGAACAGCTCGTGCCGCCGTATGTCCAGCCCAGCCCGCGGATGTGGCAGTTCCTCGGCGTCTCGCGGCCGCTCGCCGAGCGGATCGCGCGCTGGTCGGCCTGGGGCGGTCCGCTGCTGGTGACGCTGCTGGCCGGGGTGCTGCGGTTCTGGAACCTGGGCAACCCGAAGAGGGTGATATTCGACGAGACGTACTACGCGAAGGACGCGTGGGCGCTCGTCCACCGCGGCTTCGAGGTCAACTGGGACAAGAACGCCAACGACCTGATCCTCAAGGTCGGCGACCAGGTCCAGATCCCGACGGACGCGGCGTACGTGGTGCATCCGCCGGTCGGCAAGTACGTCATCGGGCTCGGCGAGCTGATGTTCGGGTTCAACCCGTTCGGCTGGCGGTTCATGACGGCGCTGCTCGGCACGCTCGCGGTGCTGATGCTGTGCCGCATCGGCCGCCGTATCTTCCGCTCGACGTTCCTCGGCTGTCTCGCGGGCACGCTGATGGCGGTCGACGGGCTGGCCTTCGTGATGGCGCGCACCTCGCTGCTCGACGGGGTGCTGATGTTCTTCGTGCTGGCGGCGTTCGGCTGCCTGGTCGTCGACCGGGACCGGGCGCGCGCGAAACTCGCCGCGGCGCTGCCGGTGGACGCGGACGGGCGGGTCCGCCCCGACGCGCACATCGCCGAGACCCTGAGCCTGGGCCGGCGCCCCTACCGCCTGTTGGCGGGCCTGATGCTGGGCCTGGCCATCGGCACCAAGTGGAACGGCCTGTACTTCCTGGTCGCGTTCGGCCTGCTGACGGTGCTCTGGGACGTCGGCGCCCGCCGGGTCGCCGGCGCCCACCACCCGTACACGGCGGTGCTCAAGCACGACGTGGGCCTGGCGTTCCTCTCGACGGTCCCGGTGGCGGTCGTCACGTACCTCGTGTCGTGGACGGGCTGGATCCTCTCCCCGACCGACGGCAGCGGCGGCTACTACCGCGACTGGGCGAGCGCGAACGGCCGCAGCAGCAGCTGGTCGTGGCTGTTCCCCGACTGGTGGCTGAGCCTGTGGCACTACGAGCACCAGGTCTACGAGTTCCACGTGGGCCTGTCGTCCCCGCACACCTACCAGTCCAACCCGTGGAGCTGGATCGTCGCCGGCCGCCCGGTGTCGTACTTCTACGAGTCGCCCAAGCCCGGCAAGGACGGCTGCCCCATCGACGCCGGCGAGAAGTGCGCCCGCGAGGTCCTGGCCCTCGGCACCCCGCTCCTGTGGTGGGTGGCCGCCTTCGCGGTCCTGTACATCCTGTGGCGCTGGCTCTTCCGCCGTGACTGGCGCGCCGGTGCCATCGCCTGCGGTATCGCCGCCGGCTACCTCCCCTGGTTCCTCTACCAGGAACGCACGATCTTCTTCTTCTACGCCGTCGTCTTCCTCCCCTTCCTCTGCCTGGCCGTGGCCATGCTCCTCGGCGCGATCATCGGCCCACCGGGGTCGAGCGACACCCGGCGGGTGGCGGGGGCGACGGGGGCGGGGGTGCTGGTGCTGCTGATCGCCTGGAACTTCATCTACTTCTGGCCGATCTATACGGGGACGGCGATTCCGATCGACGACTGGCGGTCGCGGATGTGGCTGGATACGTGGGTCTAGCCGGGGGTCAGTCCTGGACGACGGTGTTCGGGCTGGTCCCGCCGTCCAGCTGATCGGTGCCGGGGCCGCCGTAGAGCGCGTCCGGGCCCGGGCCGCCGTACAGCTTGTCCGTGCCGGGGCCGCCGTAGAGCTTGTCGTCGCGTTTCTTGCCGAGCTTCTCGTCGCGGGACATTTGAAAGCCGTTGCCCACCTGGCTCTCGCCCCACATCAGGTCGTCGCCGTCGTCGCCGTACAGGACGTCGTTGCCCTCGTTGCCGGACAGTAGGTCGTCGCCGGGGCCGCCATGGATCGAGTCGTCGCCCTGCTGGCCGACGAGGGACTGGGTGCCCTCCCCGCCCTGGAGCACGTCGTCGCCGGCGCCGCCCAGGACGCTGACGTCACCGCTGCCGTGGAGGGTGTCGTCGCCGGCGCCACCATCGATCGTCGAGTAGCCGCTGGTTGTGATGGTGTCGTCGCCGGGGCCACCGAAGACGTGCAAGGCCTCGCGCCCTGTGCCGGTCCAGGTGTCATTGCCGGAGCCCAGGTTGATCTCGGTGTAGCCCAGTTTGTTCTGGTCGACGGCATGGCCCTCGGCGGTGTCCTCGCCATCGCCGAGCTGCAGCACCAGCGTGCGGACCGGGTCCGTGGTCATCTCCTCGTACCGGGCCGTGCAGGAGACCTTGGTTCGGTCGGCGTCGCTGGGGTAGGCACAGCCCTTCCCGGCGACGATGGGGACGACGTCGTCGATCACATACCTCATGGCGTAGTTGCCGACCGGCAACTCGGTGACGGTCACCCTGTTGTTCTGGCCCGGGGCCGCCCGGTACTCGACCTGTCCGCCCGCCACGGCCATGGCAGGCGCCGCCGGATCACCCCGCGTCGGACTCAGCGCCGCCGGAAGGGCGACGCCCGCGCCAAGCGCCAAGGCCAGTACGGACGCGGCGCGAACGGTTCGGCGGTCGGTGAGGAATGAGCGCACGGCAGGACCTCCGGAGGCGGTATCCGACGCCACATGCGACTCGCGGCCCCCACGCATGGTTGCCCACCCCGCCTTGTCGGAACGTGTCGACCGTTCGGCCAAGAATCGGTCACACATTCGGACAACAAAAAGAAACAACTCCCACTGGTTTCCCGCATGTCACTTACAGTGCGGAGGACATAACGGGGAGGGGACCATGCCCAAGGGGGTCAAGGTCGCTGTCATAGGCGGCGTGTTCGCGGTGATGGTGGGCGGGGCCGGCTACGGCGCCTACAACATCGTGTCGGCGTTGAACGGCGGTGGGGCTACGGGGGCCGGGGGGCCCGCGGACGAGAGGACGGGGCCGCCGAGTGCGGAGGAAGTCGAGGAGGCCTCGGCCAAGTTCTTCGCCGGCTGGGAGAAGGGCGAGGCCGCGCAGGCCTCGACGTCCACGAACAACAACGCGGCCGCCCAAGCCGTGCTGTCCTCCTTCGGCGAGGACGCCCACATCACCGGCGTGAAGATCACGCCCGGGGCCGCGCGCGGCACCACGGTGCCGTTCACGGTGAAGGCCAAGGTGTCCTACGGCGGGAAGTCCAAGCCGCTGACGTACAAGAGCGAACTCACCGTCGTCCGCGGCAAGACCACCGGGCGGGCCCTCGTCGACTGGCAGCCCACCGTGATCCACCCCCAGCTGAAGCGGGGCGACACCCTCGTCACCGGCGAGGCGGCGAACCCGCCCATCGAGGCCGTCGACCGCGACGACACCGTGCTGACGAAGGAGAAGTACCCCTCGCTCGGCCCGATCCTGGACGCGCTGCGCGCCAAGTACGGCGACAAGGCCGGCGGCGAGCCCGGCGTCGAGCTGTCGGTCCGGCACGCCGACGACTCGCCGGACACCTCACTGCTGACCCTGTCGAAGGGCAAGCCCGGCAGGCTGGAGACGACGCTCAGCGCGAGCGTTCAGGCGGCGGCCGAGAAGGCCGTGAAGAAGTACGCCCAGTCGTCGGTCGTCGCCGTCAAGCCGAGCACCGGCGAGGTGCTGGCCGTGGCGAACCACCGCGAGGACGGCTTCAACGCCGCCTTCGAGGGTCGCGTCGCCCCTGGCTCCACGATGAAGATCCTCACCTCGGCGATGCTCATCGACAACGGCGTCACCACGATGAACGGCCCGGCGCCCTGCCCGGCCACGGCCACCTGGCAGAGCCAGACCTTCAAGAACCTCGACGGTCTGAAGGCCGACGAGAGCGCGAGCGCCACGCTCGCCAACGGCTTCCTGCGCTCCTGCAACACCGCCTTCATCAAGCTCGTCGACGAGGACCCGCTCACGGATGCCTCGTTGACGAATGAGGCGCAGGAGCGGTTCGGGCTCGGGCGGGACGACTGGAAGACGGGCATCGTCTCCTTCGACGGCAGCGTCCCCGCCTCCTCCGGCCCGGACCGCGCGGCCAACGCCATCGGCCAGGGCCAGGTCCAGATGAGCCCGCTGAACCTGGCGTCGGTGACGGCCACCGCGATCACCGGCGACTTCCGGCAGCCGTATCTGATCTCGCCCGAGCTCGACGACCGCCAACTGGCCACCGCCAAGGGGCTGCCGTCGAGCACCGCTGCCCAGCTGAAGCAGATGATGCAGCTGACCGCGACGCAGGGCACCGCGGCGCCGGCCATGTCCGGCCTCGGCGGTGACATCGGCGCCAAGACCGGCTCCGCGGAGGTCGACGGGAAGGCCACCTCTGACAGCTGGTTCACCGGATTCCGTGATGATGTGGCGGCGGCGGCCATGTCCCAGCAGGGCGGCCACGGCGGCGACGCGGCCGGGCCGATTGTCGCAGCCGTGCTACGAGCGTCCGGCTGAACTTATCCCTCGCGGCACGGGACTCTAGGGTGGTCGTCGTCGTTGGTATGCGTGAGGTCGGCGGGGCAGGCGGGGGCCCCTGGGATACGCGAGGGAACGGAAAGCAGTGGGCAACAGAAGGCTCGTCGCCGAGCGACGGAAGACCAACCCCGCCGTGCTCGGCGGGATGATCGCCGTGGTTCTCGGCGGCGCCGGATTCGGCGTCTACGCCCTGCTGGGCAGCGGGGCCGCCGCCGAGAACGACACGCAGTCGACGTCGTCGAGCAAGGCAAAGGACGTCAAGACCGGGCCGCTGTCGGCGACCGAGGTCACGACCGCGGCCCAGGAATTCCTCACCGCCTGGCAGCAGGGCAAGGTGCCCCAGGCGGCCGCCGCAACGGACGACACGGCGGCCGCGAAGGCCCTGCTCACCGGCTACACCAAGGACGCCCACATCAAGGACGTCACCCTGACCGCCGGTACCCGCGCCGGCGCCAAGGTCCCCTTCTCCGTGAAGGGCACGGTGTCGTACAAGGGCACCGACAAGCCGCTCGCCTACGACAGCGCGCTGACCGTCGTCCGGCGCGCCGAGGACGGCAAGCCGCTCGTCGAGTGGCACTCCGCGGTCGTCCACCCCGACCTGAAGGACGGTGACACCCTCGTCACCGGCGCGTCCGGCACCCCGCCGGTCAAGGCGCTCGACCGGGACGGCGGCGAGCTGACGGAGAAGGAGTACCCGTCGCTGGGCTCGGTCCTGGACGGGCTGCGCGAGAAGTACGGGGAGAAGGCCGGCGGCAAGGCGGGCGTCGAGTTCCAGGTGATCCGCGGCAAGGAGTCCAAGAAGGCCGAGCTGTCCGACAAGACCCTGCTGGAGCTGAGCAAGGGCACGCCGGGCACGGTGAAGACGACGCTCAGCCCGAGCCTTCAGGCCGCCGCGGAGGAACAGGTGGCCTCGAAGGCGAAGGCCTCGGTGGTCCTCCTGCGCCCGTCGACCGGTGAGATCCTCGCGGTCGCCAACTCCTCGCACGGCTTCAACACCGCGTTCCAGGGCTCTCTCGCGCCCGGCTCCACGATGAAGGTCATCACCTCGTCGCTGCTGATCGAGAAGGACCTCGCGTCGGCGGACAAGGCGCACCCCTGCCCGAAGTTCTTCACGTACGGCCACTGGAAGTTCCAGAACGACGACAAGTTCGAGATCAAGGACGGCACGTTCAAGGCGAGCTTCGCCCGCTCCTGCAACACGGCCTTCATCAGCCAGGCGCCCGAACTGGACGACGACAGCCTCACCAAGCAGGCCCAGCAGGTCTTCGGCCTGTCCATGAACAGCTGGTCCGTCGGCGTCTCCACCTTCGACGGCGCCGTCCCGGTCCAGTCGCAGGCCCAGATGGCGGCCTCGCTCATCGGGCAGGGCGGGGTGCGGATGAACGCGCTGAACATGGCGTCGGTGTCAGCGACCGTGCGGACGGGCACCTTCAAGCAGCCGTACCTGGTCTCCCCCGACGTCGACGGACGGCAGCTGGCGACGGCCTCGCGCACCATGTCCGCGTCCACGCTGTCCCAGCTGCGCGAACTGATGGCCTACACGGCGGCCTACGGCACCGCGGCCGAGGCGATGTCCGGAGTCACCGGTGACGTCGGCGCGAAGACCGGCTCGGCGGAGGTCGACGGCCAGAAGAAGCCGAACGGCTGGTTCACCGCCTACCGCGGCGACCTGGCGGCGGCGGGCGTGGTCCAGCAGGGCGGGCACGGCGGCGACACGGCGGGCCCGATCGTGGCGGCGCTGCTGAAGGCGGGCGGCTGAGCCTCAGCGCCCCAGCTGAGCCTCACGGCCCACGGGTGCGGCGGCGGCCAGATAGGTGCGCCGCAGGAACCTCATCAGCGCCCGCGTCTCGAACTGCACCACCGACACCCCTTGCGCGGAGTGGAACTCGACCACGGCCTGCACCCGGCCGCACGGCCACACCCGGACCTCTCCACTCCCCGTGGGAGCTCGCAGCCCCTGTTCCAGCAGTGAGCGCGAGAAGGTCCACTCATGGGCATCGCGCCCGGGCAACCCGATCCGCACCGAGCGCGGATCGGAGTCCGGGTCGTAGCGCAGCACCACCGGTACCGCGTCCTGATCCTGCAACAGGATGTCCGCGTCCGTGACGATATGGGCCCGTGCGTACTGTTCGACTACAGACATCGGTCGGCCCCTTACGCTGCGCAACCTGTGCGAAAGCTGTGCTTCCGCTCCCCCTCCAATGTCGCATATTTCCGGGATTCTGCCCGTTCGGGCACAGGAAGTCCGTCCGTAGTTCCCACCTCCTCGCTCTTGCAAGAGGTTCGCAACAAGCCACTATCATCGAACGGTGCACGTACCTGACGGATTCATAGACGCCCCCACCTCCGCCGTGACCGGTGTGGTCGCCGCGGCCGCGGTCGCCGTGAGCCTGCGCGGCGCCCGCCGTGAGCTCGACGAGCGGACCGCGCCCCTGGCCGGCCTGGTGGCCGCGTTCATCTTCGCCGTGCAGATGCTGAACTTCCCCGTCGCCGCGGGCACCAGCGGCCATCTGCTGGGCGGCGCGCTCGCCGCCGTACTCGTCGGCCCGTACACGGGGATGCTGTGCATCTCCGTCGTCCTGCTCATGCAGGGCGTCCTCTTCGCGGACGGCGGCCTCACCGCGCTCGGCGTGAACATCACCAACATGGCGATCGTCGGCGTGGTCGTCGCCTACGCCGTCTTCCGCGCCCTGGTGAAGGTCCTGCCGAAGTCCCGGCGGTCGATCACGGCGGCCACCTTCGTCGCCGCGCTGGTGTCGGTGCCGACGGCGGCTCTCGCGTTCACGTTCCTGTTCTGGATCGGCGGCACCACCGACGTGTCGATCGGCAAGGTCGCAGCTGCCATGGGCGGCGTCCACCTCCTGATCGGCATCGGCGAGGCCGCGATCACCGCACTGACGGTCGGCGCGGTCATCGCCGTACGGCCGGATCTCGTCTACGGCGCCCGCGATCTGCATCAGCCGCTGAAGCTGCGGGTCGGCGGCGAACTCGTCGACGCTCCGGCGCCCGAGGCCGCACAGCCGGTCGCGGCCCGCACCTCCCGCCGCACCCTGTGGATCAGCGGCGTGGTCACCTCCCTCGTGCTCGCCGGGTTCGTCAGCTTCTACGCGTCCGCCAGCCCCGACGGCCTGGAGAAGGTCGCCGAGGACAAGGGCTTCGCCGAGTCGGCCGAGGAGCATGCCAACTCCGACTCACCGCTGGCCGACTACGGCGTCAAGGACATCGACAACGTCCGTCTGTCCGGCGGCCTCGCCGGCACGATCGGCGTCGGCGTCACGCTCGTCGCGGGCAGCGCGGTGTTCTGGGCGGTGCGCAGGCGCCGTACGGACGACGTCTCGCCGTCGAGCACGAGCACCACCGCGGGTTCGAGCGCCTGACATGGGGGCGGGGCACGCGCACAGGCTCTACCGGCACGGGCACTCGCCCGTGCACGGCCTGCCGCCGCACACCAAACTCGCGGCGGTCTTCGCCTTCGTCGTCGTGGTCGTGTCGACGCCGCGGGAGGCGATGTGGGCCTTCGGCCTGTACGCCGTGCTGCTCGCCCTCGTCGCGTCCGTCGCCCGCGTGCCGGCCGGCTTCCTGCTCAAGCGGCTGCTGATCGAGGTGCCGTTCGTCGCGTTCGCCGTGCTCATGCCGTTCGTGGCGGAGGGCGAGCGGGTCGAGGTGCTGGGGATGTCGCTGAGCGTCAGCGGGCTGTGGGGCGCCTGGAACGTGCTCGCCAAGGGCACCCTGGGCGTCGCCGCCTCCGTCCTGCTCGCCTCCACCACCGAGCTGCGTGAACTGCTGCTCGGCCTCCAGCGGTTGAAGCTGCCGCCGCTCCTCGTGCAGATCGCGTCCTTCATGATCCGCTACGGCGATGTCATCGCGGACGAGATGCGGCGGATGCGCATCGCGCGGGAGTCACGCGGCTTCGAGGCGAAGGGCGTGCGGCACTGGGGCGTGCTCGCGAAGTCGGCGGGCGCGCTGTTCATCCGGTCCTACGAGCGTGGCGAGCGGGTGCACCTGGCCATGGTCAGCCGGGGATACGCCGGTTCGATGCCGGTGATCGACGAGGTGACCGCGTCCCGGGCGCAGTGGTCGTACGCCCTCGCACTCCCCTTCGCCGCCCTCGTCGTCTGCGTGCTGGGATGGGCCCTGTGAGTACTGCTTCCCTGGAGGTCTCCGGCCTCGCGTTCGCCTACCCCGACGGCCACCAGGCCCTGTTCGGCGTGGACTTCTCGATCGCGCGCGGCGAGCGGGTCGCGCTGCTCGGTCCGAACGGCGCCGGCAAGACGACCCTCGTCCTGCACCTCAACGGCATCCTGACCGGCGGCACCGGCCGTGTGCAGGTCGCCGGGCTGCCCGTCGGCAAGCAGCACATGGCCGAGATCCGGCGCCGGGTCGGCATCGTGTTCCAGGACCCGGACGACCAGCTGTTCATGCCGACGGTCCGCGAGGACGTCGCGTTCGGGCCGGCGGCGGCCGGGCTGAAGGGGCCGGAACTGGAGGAGCGCGTCGACCGTGCGCTGGAGCAGGTCGGCATGGCGGAGTTCAAGCACCGCCCGCCGCACCACCTCTCCTTCGGCCAGCGGCGCCGGGTCGCGGTGGCGACGGTGCTCGCGATGCGGCCGGAGATCCTCGTCCTGGACGAGCCCTCCTCCAACCTCGACCCCGCCTCCCGCCGCGAACTGGCCGACATCCTGCGCTCGCTGGACGTCACCGTCCTGATGGTCACGCACGACCTGCCGTACGCGCTTGAGCTGTGCCCGCGCTCCCTCATCCTGAGCGAGGGTGTGATCGCGGCGGACGGCAGGACGGCCGAACTCCTCGCGGACGACGAGCTGATGCGCGCCCACCGCCTGGAGCTGCCGTTCGGCTTCGACCCGCGCTCCGTGACCACGGGCGCGTGAGCGGGGCGGGACGACGGTCAGCGAGCTGACGGTCAGGGAGCTGACGGCCCAGCGCACCCGCTGATCTCGGGTTACCCGCGGTTGCTACCCCCTGGTAACAGCAGGCTCCGTACCGACCAGTACCTTGTGCGCAATGTACTCGTGCGCGCTTTTTTGTAGTGCGCACTGTTCTGGGGGGAGGCCACCCATGACCGACGAGGGCACTGCCGTCGACACCCGTCCGACGAAGATCATGTACGTCGCCGAGGCCACCGCGCACGGCGGCCGGGACGGCTATGTGACCAGCCAGGACGGCGAGATCGAGCTGAAGGTCTCGATGCCGCCGCAGCTGGGCGGCGACGGCAACGGCACCAACCCCGAGCAGCTCTTCGCCGCCGGCTACAGCACCTGCTTCCACAGCGCGCTGATCCTCGTCGGCAACCGCGAGGGCTACGACCTGACCGGATCCACGGTCGCCGCGAAGGTCGGCATCGGCCCCAACAAGCACCGCGGCTACGGCCTCGCGGTCGCCCTCAGCGTCTCCCTGCCGGTGCTGGACGCGGACATCGCGGCCAAGCTGGTGGACGCCGCGCACGAGGTCTGCCCGTACTCCAACGCGACCCGCGGGAACATCGACGTCACCATCCTGCTTGGGTAGAAGGGCACCCGCACAAGGCAGGACGAGGAGACGGACGTGGACGTGAACGGCGCAGTGGCCGAGGGCTTCGAGCCGGTCCGGGAGGCGTTCGTCCGCAACTTCGAGACGCTGGGCGAGCGGGGCGCGGCGGTCGCCGTGTACCGGGACGGCCGCCAGGTGGTCGACCTGTGGGCCGGCACGAAGGACGTGGACGGGACCGAGCCCTGGCAGCGGGGCACCGCACAGATCGTGCGCTCGGCGACCAAGGGCGTCGCCGCCGCCGTACTCCTGCTGCTCCGCCAGCACGGAGAGCTGGACCTGGACGCGCCGGTGGCCGAGTACTGGCCGCAGTTCAAGGCCCGCGGCAAGGAGCGGGTGCTGGTCAGGCACGTGCTGAACCACCGGGCCGGGCTGCCGGTGCTGGAGCGCCCGCTCACTCCGCAGGAGTCGCTGGACCCCCTGCGGGGCCCGGAGGCCGTCGCCGCTCAGACCCCCGTGTGGGAGCCGGGCACCGCTCACGGCTACCACGCGCTGACATACGGCTGGATGCTCGACGGGATCGTGCGGCGGGTGACCGGGAAGGGCGCCGGCGAGTGGATCGCGGACCGGATCGCCGGGCCGCTGGGGGCGGAGTTGTGGCTGGGCCTGCCGGCCGAGGAGGAGGCTGCCGGGCGGGCGGGCCGGGTCGGGCGCGTCGAGGGGCCGGAGCCGGCGGCGGGGGCGGTGCTGCGGGCCCGACCGAAGCGTTCGGTCACCGACGCCTACCAGGACCCCGACTCCCTCACCCGCCGGGCTTTCGCCGCGATCACGCCGTTCCCCGACCAGAACGACCCGGCGTACCGTGCGTCGGCCCTGCCCGCCACCAACGGCATCGCGACCGCCGACGGTCTGGCCCGCGTCTACGCCGCGCTGATCGGCGAGGTCGACGGCGTGCGGCTCTTCGACCCCGCGACGGTGGAGCTGGCGCGGACCGAGGAGTCGTCGGGCCCCGACCGCGTCCTGGTCGTCAACACCCGCTTCGGCCTCGGCTACATGCTGCACGGCAGCGCGTCCCCGCTGCTGGGACCGGGCTCCTTCGGCCACCCCGGCCGCGGCGGCGCCCTCGGCTTCGCCGACCCGGAGACGGGGATCGCGCTCGGCTATGTGACGAACGGCTTCCGCAAGACGGTGACGGCGGATCCGAGGGCGCAGGGGCTGATCCGGGGGCTTCGGGCGTCCCTCGCGGGCTGAGCGGTCCGGACGACATCAGCTACGGTTCGGCAGCGCCCCTGGGGGCGCGGGGAACTGCGCGACCAGCCACGACGAGCGAGCCAGGCGATCGACTTCCTGAACCGGCACCTCCCGCGGAGCGTTCAGCGCCGGTTCACACGTGGATCGGGTGCGATGTACGCCCCGAAGCCGCGTCGATCTCGCCGTGCGCCTTCGTAAGCATCTGCATCGCGAGCTCGTTCAGCGCGCGGGCGCCGGCGATCTCCTCCCCGACGCGTGGCTGATTAGAGTCGGTGTGGTGCCGAGCGGCGTGCCCGTGGGCCCGTACCTCGGTGCCGTCGGGCAGCCGCACCATCGCGACCGCCCGCGTGTGCTCGTCGTCCTCCAGGAACTCCATCTCGACATGCCATCCCACTGTGGTGTGCATCATGACGATCACCTCCGGAAGTACTGCTTCCAGGGTGCGCCTCGCGGGGGCCGCAGACTAGTCGGCTTGCGCGAATCCCCTGGGGCCGCCCGCCCGGGGCCGGACGGTCATCCTCAGCGTGCGGGGCCGTACGGTGGCCCGCCGAGCCGGGTCTCGGTGGTGGTGCGCCGGGTGACGAGCCGGCCGGTGCGGTGCAGCCGCAGGGTTTCGGTGATGACCCGGTTCAGGTAGGGCAGCCGCGGCAGGTCGTCGAAGGTGACCGGCCGCTCTGGCGAGGACCTCGCCCAGCTCGGCCAGGACGCGGGCCTCGATGTCGGGACGCCGGGCGAGTTCGTACAGGATCCAGGACAGCACCGACGCGGTGGTCTCGGTGCCGGCCACGGCCAACGTGAGGATCTCGGAGCAGATCTGATGCGCGCTCAGCGGCCGGCCGGTCTCCTCGTCCACGGCACGCAGCAGCATGGACAGCATGTCCCCGGTGTCGTGCGGATGAACGTGTCCTGCGCCACTTGAGAGCGCGGCCGTCCCACCCGTCACACAGACGGGACGAAGGCCGCAACTCGGGATCAGGTGAGACTCGGCACACTCGCGTCGGCAGTCGCCCGCGGGCTGCTTCCATGGAGATGTCGCGCGCCGGACCTGGCCCCGCCGCCACCGCCACTTCCCCCGTTCACCGCACCGGGCCATATCGAGGACATGCGCTGCTGCTTCTCCGCCCACCTCCCCGCACTCGCAGCACTGTCGGCCTTCCCCGGCCCCTGCGAGGTGCTGCGCTCCGGTGCGCGCCTCGCCCCTGCCCTGGCGCGGTCGGCCTCCGCCGCCGTGCGCCGGGTCCGCTCCTGGCACCCCGACGATCTGACCGCCGTCAATCTTGAACTGGTCACCCTGACCGAGGACCGCGCCGTCATCACCTGGTACACCGGCATCCCCGGCACCGACGACGGCCTCGGCCACCCCCTCCCCGCGATCACGGAGGGCGAGGTCGTCTACGGCACCCACCCCGCGCGGCTGAACCGCACCGCCTCCGGGGACCTGCCGACCGCCCACCACCAGGTCGAGCTCACGGACCTGGAGCCGGGGCAGACGTACTACTACCAGGCCCGTTCCAGGGGCGTGGCCGCCACGCCCACCTCGCTGCATCTCGTGCGCGGCAACGCCGTCGGCACCTCGGCGTTCGGGCTCGGTTCGAGCGGCGGGCCGTACTCCTTCACCACGCCGCCGCCCCCGCCCGGCCGGCACCTGCTGTCGATCGCGCTCTGCAACGATCTGCACCTCGGCGAGACCACCGCCGGTCTCGTCGGCGGACTGCCCCTGCTGCGCGGGGTCGCCCAGCAGCCGGGACGCGCGCCCTACCCGGAGCTGATGAGCCGCGCCCTGGTCGCCGAGGCCCGGCGGCGCGGGGCAGACCTGCTGCTGGCCGGGGGTGACATCTCGGCCGGCGGTGCGGCCCACGACCTCGGTGAGGCCCGGCGGATCCTGGACGGTTTCGGCGCGCACGGGCAGGACTACTTCGTCGTACGCGGCAATCACGACCGCTCCCGGGACGGCGCCTTCCACACCACGTTCCCCGGCGGGAGCGAGGGGCCGGGGTACTTCGCCCGTGACCTCGGCGGGCTGCGGATCATCGGCCTGGACACGTATGCCAAGAGCGGCAACGGCGCCGACGCGGGCGGGCTCGGGGCCGAGCAGCTGTCGTGGTTCCGGGCGCGGCTGCGGGAGCAGCCGGACCAGCCGACGCTGGTGTTCGGCCACCATCCGCTGACCGTGCGCGACTCCCTCTTCCCGGTGACCCGCGGCCAGCAGCTGGACCGCCGCCAGGCCCGTGCCGTCGTCGACGCCTACGCCTCCGCGCCCGGCGTCTTCCTCCACCACGCCGGCCACACCCACCGCAACAAGCGCACCCTGCTGTCGCGGGCCCCGCACGTCACCCATCAGGAGGTGGCCGCCGCGAAGGAGTACCCGGGCGGCTTCACCCTCGTGCGCATCCACTCCGGCGGCTACGCCCTCAACCACTACAAGGCCGGCGACGTGGCGGCCCGGCAGTGGAGCGAGCGCAGCCGGCGGGTGGCCGCGGGTCTGTGGCCGCACCACGCGCTGGGCCGCTCGGTCACCGACCGCAACAGCGTGCGGGCCCATGACCTGTCCGGTGTCGCGGTGCGTGAATAGCGCGTCACCGTGCGCGTTCGTAGCATCGAGTCATGGCGACCCTCTGGGAACTCATGCGGGACTGCATCCCCGACGACCACGCCCGGCAGGTCACCTCGCGGTACTACGTCGACGAGGTGATGGCCGCCCCCGGCGCGCCCGGGCTGGTCCTCGACCTGGGGTGCGGTCGCGGCACCTCGGCCGCGCTGTTCCGCAAGCACGACCCCGAAGTGCGATGGATCGGCGTCGACATCCGTGACTCGCCAGAGGCGGGACAGCGCACGCCGAACGGTGACCCGGTCGTGCACTACGACGGCGTACGCCTCCCCCTCGGCTCCGGCACACTGCCGCTGGTCTACTCCCACCAGGTCTTCGAGCACGTCGCCCGGCCGCGCGAGCTGCTCACCGAGATCGCCCGGGTGCTCCGTCCCGGCGGCCGCTTCATCGGATCGACGTCCCAGTTCGAGCCGTACCACTCCTTCAGCCTGTGGAACTACACGCCGTACGGCTTCCGCAGGCTGGTCGAGGAGGCGGGGCTGGCGCTGGAGGAGATCCGGCCCTCGCTGGACGGGGTGGCGCTGATCATGCGGAGCTATCTCGGCCGGCCACCGGAGTACAGCCGCTACTGGGACGTGCAGTCCCCGCTGAACGACGAGATCGACCAGTGGGGGAGACACGAGCGCCGCCGGACGGCCCTGGTGAATCTGCGGAAGCTGACGTATTGCGGCCAGTTCGCGTTCCGGGTGGTGAAGCGGTAGGGCTCCGCCGGGGGCGGGTGCGACCACGGGGGTGCGGGGCTGGGTCGGTTGTCGTCTGCTGCACGTGTTGTGGCTGGTCGCGACGCGCCCGCAGATTTCGCAGCGGGCTTCAACCCGCGCGCAGCATCAAGGCGATCCCGGCGACCAACAACCCCGCCGCCGCGATCCGGGGCGCTCCGAACCGCTCCTTGAAGACGACGGCCCCGATCGCCGCCCCCACGATGATCGACGACTCCCGCAGCGCGGCGATCGGCGCCAGCTCCGCCTTCGTCTGGGCCCACAGGACGAGCGCATACGCGGCCACGGACAGCGCCGCGCCCACCAGCCCGAGCACGGCGAACGGCCGCAGCACGGCGACCGTCTCCCCACGCCGGCGCCAGACGGCGTACGCGGGGATGACGAGCCCCTCGACCACCATGAGCCAGGAGATGTAGCCGAGGGAGGACCCCGAGGCCCGCACGCCCAGCCCGTCGAGCAGGGTGTACGCGGCGATGCTCAGCCCGGTCGCCAGCGCGGCGCCGATCGCGGCCCAGTTGGGCCGGTTCCCGCGCAGGCCCCACAGCGCGACGCCGGTGAGCCCCGCACAGGACACGGCGATTCCGGCGGCCGCCCAGCCGTCCGGCACCTCGTGCGCGAACACGGCGGCGAGCACGGCGACCACGATCGGCGCGGTGCCGCGCGCGATGGGGTAGGCCTGCCCGAAGTCGCCCAGCCGGAAGGACTTCATGAGCAGCGCGAAGTAGACGATGTGGACGAAGGCGGAGGCGAGCAGATACGGCCATGCCCGCGCCGCCGGGAACGCCCCGAACGGCATCAGCGCCAGCCCGATCAGCACCCCTCCGCCCGAGATGAGCGTGAACCCCACCAGCTTGTCGGTGATCTTGTGGGCGATGGCGTTCCAGCCGGCGTGCGTGACGGCAGCGAGCAGGACGGCGGAGGTGACCAGCGGCGTCACGAAGTCTGCTCGCGCACGTCCACCAGGGTGGCACCGGCCTGGGCGACGAGCGCCCCCGGCTCCATGGGGAACACGGTGTACGGCGTGCCGGCGGCGGCCCACACCACGTCGTGCTCCAGCAGCGACCGATCGGCCAGCACCCGCGTCCTCGTACGGTGCCCGAAGGGCGGTACGCCCCCGATGGCGTACCCGGTGGTCTCCCGTACGACGTCCGCCTTGGCCCGCGTGACCTTCTCGACGCCGAGTTCCTGCCTCACCCGCTCCACATCCACGCGGGAGGCGCCATCCATGAGCACCAGCACGGGCACCTTTCCCCCAAGCTCTCGGCCTTGCTCGAGCAGGGGGGACCCCCATGCCGCGAAGATCAGCGACTTGCAGATCTGGCTGAGCTCACACCCGATCGCGGCGGCGGCCTCGGCGGCGGTGCGGGTGGCGTCCGGGAATCGGCGGATCTGCCCGTGGAGATGATCCAGCCCCAACTCCCGCAGGGCGTCGGCGAAACGGGGGTGGGCTCCGGAGCCTTCGGTTCCGATGGTCGTCATGTCGGCACACGCTAGTGGTGCGTGTACGAGCCACGCGACCGAATTCCACCGCTCGCGACCGGGGCTCCGGCACGCCCTGCAAACGCGCCGTCACGCTCCGCGATCATGGTGGCGGATGAGGCAATCCCACACTGACCGCCCACGCGCAGGGAGCAACGCATGTCCCACTACCTCTTCGACAACACCGACGCCCGCACCCCGTCCCGCTTCTCGACGCTCGAATCGTGCTACGACCCGGTCTCGCGCCGTCAGCTGGAACTGGCCGGCCTGGGCCCGGGCCTGAGGTGCCTGGAAGTCGGCGGAGGCAGCGGCTCGCTGGGGGCCTGGATGGGCGAGCGGGTCGGCCCCGAGGGTGAGGTCACGGTGACCGACCTCGACCCCCGCTGGGCGGAGTCCCGGCCCCGCCCGCCGCAGGTGCGCCTGCTGCGCCACGACATCGTCAACGACCCGCTGCCGGGCGACGGCTACGACGTGATCCACGCCCGTCTGGTCCTGCTGCACCTGCCGGAACGGCTCGCCGTACTGGACCGGCTCGTGGCGGCCCTGCACCCAGGCGGACGGCTCCTGCTGGAGGAGTTCGACTGCACCTGGATCCCTCTCCTCGCCACCCCCGACGAAGAGTCCGCCGCGCTCTTCGCCCACGTCCAGAGCGCGCTCATGGCCCGGCTGGAGAAGGCGGGCGCCGATGTGGCGTGGGGTCGCCGGGTGCCGGGCGCGATGATCCGGGCGGGCCTCACCGAGGTCACGGCGACGACGTACGCCGAGTCCTGGCAGGGCGGCGGCACGGGCGTCGACCTGCACCGCGTCAACATGGAACAGGCTTTGGAGGGGCTGCACGCCGAGGGCGTCACCGACGCCGAACTGGCGCGTTTCTTCACCCTCCTCAAGGACCCGTCCTTCGTCATCAACTCCTACCCTCTGATCAGCACGCGGGGTCGCCGCGCCGCGTGAGACCGGGGCGGCAGTCGCAACCGGGCGGCGGTGCGACACGTCCTTGTGCGCGAAGGCTCGAACAGTCTCACGAGGCAAGGGTGAGTTCATGGGCGTCATGTTGTGCTGGGCGGCTGCCGTGCTGCTTCTCGTGGTCGCCGTACGGGAGGGCTTCCAGGTGCGGCGGCTGCGGATCGAGGGAATCCGCACCCACGGCGTGGTCGTCGACAACGTTCGCACCAGCGACAGCGACGGGGGGCCCATGTGGGTCCCGGTCATCGCCTTCACCGACCAGAGTGGATACCGGGTGGAGTTCTCACCGAAGGTCCGCGGCAGCGGGATGGGGCTCGCGACCGGACGGCAGGTCCCCGTGATCTACTTCGCCCACAACCCCCAGAACGCCCGCGTGTTGATGCGCCGGCACATGCAGGGGACGGTGTGGTTCGCGCTGTTCGGCGGGCTGGCCTTCCTCGGCGCCGCGGTCTGGATCAGCCTGAGCTGACGGCCCGCAGAGACCAGAATCCGGGCACTCGTCAGAGTGGCTGTGCCCGACCGTCCCCGTTGAGCCGCTGAAGAAGGTCGAGCAGCGTCACCCGATCCTCGTCGGACAACCCGGCGAAGCACCCCGCGAGCGTCTCGTCGGCGACCCGCCGACCGGCCGCCAGCACCCGCTCGCCGGCCGGCGTGAGGTGGTGTTCGATGCGTCGGCCGTGACCCTGCCGGCGTTCGACGAGGCCCTGCGCGGTCAGGCGGCCGACCAGCGTTCCGAAGGCCTGCTCACTCTGGAAGGTCGCAGGAGCCAGGGCGCGGGCCGAGGACCCGGGAGTGCGGTCGATCGCCCGCAGGGCGTCCCACTGGGCGAGCGTCGTGCCGACGGTGGAGAGCGCGCTGTCGAGGGCGCGGTGGTGACGGTACTGGGCGTACTTGATCGCCCTGCCGAGATCTTGCAGGTCACTGGGCATGCGTCGAGTTTACGGCATGACTAAGCTAGCTTATATAAAGATGTTTAGTTACAGTGGCGGGCATGACGACGAACGGCACGACGAACGGCACGACGGACAGCACGACGGACATCACCGCGACCGTGTACGACGACCTGCCCCTCACCCTCTCCGAGGCCGGATCCGGCCGCCCCGTGCTCATCCTGCACGGCGGTGGCGGTCCCGCCACGGTCGCCGGGATCGCCCGGCACCTCGCCGGATCCGCGCACACCCTGACGCCCGTGCACCCCGGCTGGGACGGCACGCCGCGCCCCGCCCGGCTGACCGGCATCGACGACCTGGCCCTCGCCTACCTGCACTTCCTGCACGACCGAGGACTGCGCGACGTCATGGTCATCGGCTCCTCGCTCGGCGGCTGGACCGCCGCCGAGATGGCCGTACGCGACACGGCGGGCATCATCACCGGCCTCGTGCTGATCAACGCCGTGGGCGTGCACGTCGAGTCCGAACCGATCGCCGACATCTTCGCGCTGGACCCCCGCGCCATCGCCGAGCACACCTGGCACGACCCGGACCGCTTCTACGTCGACCCCGCCGACACACCGGCCGGGCAACTCGCCGCCCGGCAGGCCAACATGGCCACCATGCGCGTGATCGCCGGTGACCCATACATGCACGACCCCAAGCTGATGCGCCGGCTGGGACGTGTCCGGCAGCCCGCGCTCCTGCTCTGGGGGGAGAGCGATCGTGTCGTCACCCCGGCCTACGGCGCGGCGTACGCGGACGCGTTCGGCGACGGGCGGCTGGAGGTGATCCCCAAGGCCGGTCACCTCCCGCAGGTCGAGCAGCCGGAGGCCACCTTCGCCCTCATCGACGCCCATCTGCGAGAGGAATGAAGAAGCCGGTGAGAGCCACCCGTCCCCACGGGGCCCTCACCGGCCGGTCTACTTCAACGCCGGCCGCTCAGACGCGTGCCAGCGCGCGATCCTCGTCGGGATCGGCGTTCTTCCCGGACTCGGCGTCCGTGCGCAGGCCCTCGCCCTCCACGTCCACGTTCGGCAGGGCACGGTCCAGCCACTTCGGGAGCCACCAGGCCTTCTTCCCTAGCAGCGCCAGGACCGCCGGCACGATGGCCATCCGCACGACGAAGGCGTCGAAGAAGACCGCGATCGCCAGGCCGAAGCCGATCATCTTGACCATGGACTCGGACGAGCCGATGAAGCCCGCGAAGACCGCCATCATGATCACGGCCGCGGCCGTGACGACCCTCGCGCCGTGCTTGAACCCGGTCACCACCGCCTGGCTGGGCTTCTCCCCGTGGACGTACGCCTCGCGCATCCGCGTCACGAGGAACACCTCGTAGTCCATCGCCAGGCCGAAGACCACGCCGACCATGAAGATCGGCATCATCGACATGACCGGGCCGGTCTCCTCCACGCCCATGAGGCCCGCGAACCAGCCCCACTGGAAGACCGCGACCACGGCGCCGAGCGCCGCCATCACGCTCAGCAGGAAGCCGAGCGCCGCCTTCAGCGGGACCAGGATCGAGCGGAAGACCACGATCAGGAGCAGGAAGGCCAGGCCCACCACCAGCGCCAGGTACGGCAGCAGCGCGTCGTTCAGCTTCTGCGAGACGTCGATGTTCATCGCCGTCGAGCCGGTGACCAGCACGGTCGCGTCCGTGTCGGCCTTCACCTCCGCGCCCTTGTCGCGGATGGAGTGCACGAGGTCCTCGGTCGTCACCGACGACGGCTTCGACTTCGGGATGACGGTGATGGTCGCCGTGTCGCCCGCCTTGTTGGGCGCCGCCGGCGTCACCGTCACCACGTTCTTCAGACCCTTGATGTCATCGCCGACCTGCCGGAAGACCGCGTCCGGGTCCTCCTTGCCCTTGGCGTCGACCACGACCATCAGCGGGCCGTTGAAGCCCGGCCCGAAGCCGTCGGACAGCATGTCGTAGGCACGGCGCTGGGTCGTGGACGTCGGCTGCGTGCCGTCGTCGCCGAGGCCCAGTTCGAGGGAGCTCGCCGGGATGGCCGCCGCGCCGAGGCCGATGACACCGAGCAGCAGCACGGCGATCGGACGGCGTACGACGAAGCTGGCCCAGCGGGTGCCCATGTTCGGCTTGGCCTTGCCGGAGGCCGCCTTCTTCTCGGCGCGGTTGCCGCCCATCCAGCGGCTCTTGCTGCCCGTCGGGCGGACCTTCTTGCCCGCGTACCCGAGCAGCGCCGGGATCATCGTGAGCGCGATCAGCACCGCGATCACGACCGTGCCCGCCGCCGCGATGCCCATCTTGGTCAGCATCGGGATGTTCACGACCGACAGGCCGACCAGCGCGATGACGACGGTCAGACCGGCGAACACCACCGCCGAGCCCGCGGTGCCGACGGCCCGCCCGGCCGCCTCCTCGCGCTCGCGGCCCTCGGCGAGCTCGGCGCGGTAGCGGGAGACGATGAACAGGGCGTAGTCGATGCCGACCGCGAGGCCGATCATCATCGCCAGCGTCGAGGTCGTGGAGCCCAGCTCCAGCGCGCTGGCCAGGGCGGTGATCGTCGAGATGCCGATGCCGACGCCGATCAGGGCGGTGAGCAGCGGAAGCCCCGCCGCGATCAGCGAACCGAAGGTGATGACGAGGACGACCGCGGCGACCGCGATGCCGATGATCTCCGTGGCACCGGTCTCGGGTGTCGTCTGGAGCGCGTCACCGCCGACCTCGACGGTCAGCCCCGCGTCCCGCGCGTCCTGCGCGGCGTCCTCCAGTGCCTCCCGCGAGGAGTCCTGGAGTTCCATGCCGGAGACCTCGTACTTGACCGACGCGTACGCGATCGTGCCGTCCTTGCTGACGGCCTTCGCGGTGTACGGGTCGGCGACGGAGACCACCTCGGAGCCGTCGGACAGCTCCTTGACGGTGTCCTCGACGGTCGCCTTGTTGCCGGCGTCGGTCATCTTCTGCCCGTCGGGTGCCTTGAAGACGACCCGGGCGGTGGCGCCGTCGGCGCTCATGCCGGGGAAGCGCTGGTCCAGCAGGTCGAAGGCCTTCTGCGCCTCGGTGCCGGGGATCGAGAAGGACGTGGTGCCCGCCGCGGGCGCACTGGCCGCGCCCACACCGGCGAGGGTGAGCAGCGCGATCCATATCAGGGCGACGAAGTGCCGTCGCCTGAAGGCGAGTCGGCCGACTTTGTAGAGGAACGTGGCCACGAGGGCGACTCCCGGTCAGGTCGTGGGGTTGGGGCGCCCGGCCGGGGTTCCGACACAGGCCCAGGGCAGGAGTGATCAGCCCGACGACGTGAGCGGGTACGTCAGGAGGAGGGCTAGCTGAGGGGACTCGTCAGTTGACGTGAACGCCGAGGGCGGGGAGGACCACGGCGTCGATGTACGAGGTGAGGAACGTCTGCGTCGGAGGCTGGTCGTCGATCAGCGTGCGCGTGGCGAACGCGCCGACGAGCATGTGCACGACGTAGCCCAGTGCCGGGCAGTCGGCGCGGACCTCGCCGCGGTCGACGGCCCGCTGGACCAGCCGGTCGAACTCCGCCATCTCCGGCTCGATGAGCAGTTCCTTGAATGCCCGCAGGAGATCGGGGTTGCCGTGCACCGCCATGAACAGACCCCGCATCAGCGCGGCGTTCTGCTGCATGGCGCAGTCGTCCTCACGGCAGGTGAGGGCGTGCAGGTCGCCCCGCAAGGACCCGGTGTCGAGGTCGGCGGTGTGACCCGGCTTGTTGTGCCGGATCGCCTTCGCCACCAGCTCCGGCTTGCCGCCCCACTGGCGGTAGAGCGTCGCCTTGCTGGACCGGGTGCGGGCCGCCACGGCGTCCATGGTGAGGGCGTCGTAGCCGACCTCCCGGAGCAGGTCGAGCACGGCCTCGTACAACTCGGCCTCACGCTCGGGGGTGATGCGGGTGCGACGTGCGCTTGCGACCTCGCTCACCGACTTCACCTTCCCACTCCGAACGACACGGTTTCGTACACCCCGACGATAGCGCAATCTCCGAGCGAAACGAAACGGTTTCGTTCGTGTTCTGGCTCACGCCGGTCCGGATGACATGGAATGTCACGAGTTGCTCAGGTACGTCCGCGGGAAAAGCATGGGGAGGTGAGCTATCTGCGCCTGCCGCACCTCCATGACGACCTGCTGTGCTTCGTGGCCGAGGACGACCTGTGGCTCGCTCCCCTCGACGGACCGGGCCGCGCCTGGCGGCTCACCGTGGACCGCACCAAGATCGGCCACCC
Source organism: Streptomyces sp. NBC_01092 (assembly GCF_045039535.1). Lineage (NCBI taxonomy): Bacteria > Bacillati > Actinomycetota > Actinomycetes > Kitasatosporales > Streptomycetaceae > Streptomyces > Streptomyces sp. NBC_01092. The sequence continues at coordinate 4,610,772 of NZ_CP108659.1, forward strand.
GCGCTTCGCCCCCGACGGCCGCCGCATCGCCTACACGAGCTGGCGCAGTCTGGTCCCCGAGATCCACCTGGTCCCGGTGGACGGCGGGCCGGGCCGGCAGCTCACCCACTGGGGCTCGGCGGACACCCAGGTGTGCGGCTGGACCCCCGACGGGGTGATCCTCGCCGTCGCCTCCCACGGCGAGCCCTTCTCCCACTACACCTGGGCCTACAAGGTCCGCCCCGACGGCGACCCCGGCCGCAAGCTCCCCTGGGGCCCCTGCTCCGACATCCAGGTCGCCGACCTCGACGGCGAGCGCAGGAGCCTGCTGCTGACCGGCACCCCGCCGCACGAACCGGCCGCCTGGAAGCGCTACCGGGGCGGGGCCATGGGCAGGCTGTGGCTGCACGGCGAACGCCTGCTCCCGGACATCGGCGGCCACCTCGCCTCCCCCATGTTCGTCGGCGGCCGTATCGCCTTCCTCTCCGACCACGAGGGCGTCGCCAACCTCTACTCCTGCGCCCACGACGGCTCCGACCTGCGCCGGCACACCGACCACGACGCCTTCTACGCCCGGCACGCCTCCAGTGACGGCACTCGGGTGGTGTACCAGTGCGCGGGCGACCTGTGGATGGTGGACGACCTCGCCGCGGACAGCGAGCCGCGCCGGCTCGACGTACGGCTGAGCGGGCCGCGCGCGGGCCGTCGCACGTACCAGGTGCCCGCCGCCCAGCACGTCGACGGCGTCTCCGTCGACGAGACGGGCCGCGCGAGCGCCGTCGTCGTACGCGGCAGCCTGTACTGGCTGACCCACCGCGACGGCCCCGCCCGCACGATCACCGACACCCCCGGCGTACGGGTCCGGCTCCCGGAGATGCTCGGCTCGGTCGGGCAGGTCGCGTATGTGACGGACGCGGAGGGCGAGGACGCGATCGAGATCGCCTACCTGCCCCGGGCGACCGGCGACCGCGAGCCGCGCCGGCTGGCCTCCGGCGAGGTGGGCCGGGTCCTGGAGATGGTCGCCGACCCGAAGGGCGAGCGCCTCGCCCTCGCCTCGCACGACGGACGGCTGCTCCTGCTCGACGCGACGGAGGACTCTGGGGGCACCTCCCGGACGAAGTCTGGGGGAGGGGAGGTCACGGAGCTCATCCAGTCGGTCAACGGACCCGTGCGGGACCTGGCCTTCTCGCCGGACGGCACCTGGCTGACGTGGTCGCACCCCGGCATCGGCCGGTCCCTGCGCCAGATCAAGCTGGCCCGCATAAAGGACCGCCTGATCGTCGACCTGACCAACGGCCGCTTCGAGGACGAGAATCCGGTGTTCACCCGGGACGGCCGCTACCTCGCCTTCCTCTCCTGGCGGGGCTTCGACCCGGTGTACGACGTCCACACCGGCGACCTGTCCTTCCCGCTCGGCTGCCGCCCCTATCTGGTGCCGCTGTCCTCCGCGACCCCCTCCCCCTTCGCCCTGAACCCCGAGGGCCGCCCGGCGGCCGGCGGTCTGGACCCGGTGGAGGACGAGGAGGGCGACGGCGGCGGCGCGACGACGATCGAGGTCGAGGGCCTGGAGAACAGGGTCACCCCCTTCCCGGTCACCGCCTCCAAGTACTCGGCGCTGTGCCCGGTCTCGGGCGGCGGGCTGGTGTGGCTGCGCTGGCCGATCTCGGGCGCGCTCGGCGAGACGTTCGCCAACCCGGACGACACGACCGGGCGGCCGACCCTGGAGCACTTCAACATCAGCAAGGCGAAGAAGTCCGAACTCGTCGACCATCTCGACTGGTTCACGGTGAGCGGCGACGGCACCCGGCTGGTCCTGGTCGACGAGGGCGACCTGAGGGCGGTCCCCGCCACCGAGTCCGGCGACAGCGACTCGACGGTGTGGATCGACGCCCGCCGCATCCTGCACGAGGTGGACCCGGCCGCGGAGTGGAGGCAGTCGTACGAGGAGGCGGGCCGGCTGATCCGGGCGTACTTCTGGGAGCCGCAGATGTGCGGCATCGACTGGGACGGGGTCCTCGACCAGTACCGTCCCCTCGTCGAACGGGTCGCCTCCCCCGACGACTTCGCGGACCTGCTCCGCGAGGTCCTCGGCGAGCTGGGCACCTCGCACGCCTACGTCTCCGCCGCCCGCCGCAACGAAGGCCCAGCCCACTACCAGCGCTGGCAGGGCCTGCTCGGCGCCAACCTCGTACGCCGCGACGACGGCTGGGCGGTCAGGCGCATCCTCCCCGGCGAGTCCTCCGACTCCAAGGCCCGCTCCCCGCTCGCGGGCACGGGAATCCGCGAGGGCGCGGTCCTCACCCACGTCGACGGCCGCCCCGTGGACCCGGACACCGGCCCCTCCGCCCTGCTGGCCGGCGCGGGCGGTACGACGGTGGAGCTGACGTTCACCCCGGCCGAGGGCGTCGCGGGCCGGGCACGCCGCGTGGCAGTGGTCCCGCTGATCGACGAGCGCCCCCTGCGCTACCAGGACTGGGTGGCCAAACGCCGGGCGGTCGTAAGGGAGTTGAGCGGCGGCCGGTGCGGCTATCTACACATCCCCGACATGGGCGGTTCGGGCTGGGCCCAGTTCAACCGGGACCTGCGGATGGAGATGTCCCGCCCCGCGCTGATCGTCGACGTACGCGGCAACGCGGGCGGCCACATCAGCGAGCTGGTGGTGGAGAAGCTGACCCGCACGATCCTGGGCTGGGACCTGACGAGAAACGCCCAGCCGGTGTCGTACGCCTCGAACGCCCCGCGCGGCCCGGTCGTCGCCCTCGCCGACGAGGCGACCTCCTCGGACGGCGACATGATCACGGCGGCCTTCAAACTCCTCAAGCTGGGCCCGGTGGTCGGTCAGCGCACCTGGGGCGGAGTGGTCGGCATGACCGGCCGCCACCGCCTCGGCGACGGCACGGTGATCACGGTCCCGATGAACGCGGCGTGGTTCGACGCGTACGGCTGGTCCATCGAGAACAAGGGCGTCACCCCCGACCTGGAGATCCTGCGCACCCCGCTGGACTGGGCGGAGGGCCGCCACGCCCAGCTGACGGACGCGGTGGAACTGGCGCTGGAGCTACTGGAGTCGAACCCTCCGGCAACGCCTCCGGATTACGCACACGTACCGGACCGGTCGAGACCAAAATTGCCGCCAAGGAATCAAGCAGGGGCAACGCCAACTCCTTAGGGGCGCGGGGAACTGCGCGACCAGCCCCCACCGGCCCCGCACCCAAATACGCAAACGCGGGGCACCCACCAGTCAGGGGGCACCCCGCGTCTCAGCGAACCGACTGACTACCGGTCGTAGTCCTCGTCGAACCGCTCCTCGTCCTCACGCGTCCGCTCGGACTCCTCGTCCCGCTGCGGCCGCTGACGCCCACGCTCCTGCTGACCGTGCTGACGCGCACGCTCCTGCAGCTGCTCGGACTTCTCCTTGAACTGGTCCTTCATGCCCATGTGGGTTCACTCCCGTAGTGGGTGGGGTTGGCCCCTCGCTGGGGCCTCGACCAGATTCACACGGGCCATAACCCTGCGCATGTCGATCAGTTACGGCGCGTAATACGCTCCTGCTCATCGGCCGCGCCGCCCGCTCCGACCAGCCCGGTCCGCACCCCCACCAGCCGGTCTCCGAACCGCCGCATCTCCCGTTGCCCCACCGTCCCGATGAGCCCCGGCAGATACCCGCGCACACCCTGCATCCCGCGCAGCCACCACTGCGCGTACACATGGCTGGAGCGCCGCTCGATCCCGGCCACGATCCGGTCGACCGCCGGCCCCAGCGGATAGGTCTTGTTGGACGGCCACGGCAGCCGCTTCCTCAACTCCCGCATGACGTCGTCCTGATCGGCGCCGCGCACCATGTCCGTGTCGGTCCAGGACAGATACCCGACCCCCACCCGCACGCCCTTGTAACCGACTTCGGCCCGCAGACTGTGCGCGTACGCCTCCACGCCCGACTTGGACGCGCAGTACGCGGTCATCATCGGCGCCGGGGTGATCGCCGCGAGCGAGGCGATCTGCAGCAGATAGCCCCGGCTCTCCATCAGCACCGGCAAGAACGCCCGGGCCGTCACCGCCGACCCGATGAGGTTGACCTCGATGACCCGCCGCCATGCCTCGGGGTCGGAGTCGACGAACGGCCCGCCGCTCGCGACACCCGCGTTGGCGACGACGATGTCGACCTTCCCGAACCGCTCCTTGACCTCCTGCGCCACGCGGGCCATCGCCTCGTGGTCGGTCACGTCGGCGTACCAGTGGCCGCTGTCGCCGTGCAGCCGCTCGGCGACCTGCTTGAGGGCGTCCGGCTCAAGGCCGACCAGCGCCACCGTGGCGCCGCGCGCGGAGAGCTTGCGGGCGAGCAGCTCCCCCACGCCCCGCGCCGCACCCGTGACGACGGCGACCTGTCCTTCGAGGCTCACCTTGCTCATGCGCCCTCCTTCACCTGCGTGTACGTCGTGGCCCTGGGGGTTGTCGGGACGAGTTCCCGTATCTTCGCGGTCACCAGCTCGGGTGCCTCGATCGGCGTCATGTGCCCGAGGCCGGGCAGTTCGGTGACGCCGAGGCAGTGCGGCAGCGCGGCGGCCAGGGAGCGCGCGTGCACGGGCGGGGTCAGCCGGTCGGCCGTGCCGACGATCACCGCGGTCGGCACCGCCAGCTCGCGGACGCCGTGGTCGAGATCGAGCAGGTCGAGCACCCGCGACCAGGCGTGGCGCACCTTGCGCGGGCACGCGTGCACGATCCGCGCGCATGCCTCGACCATCTGCGGGGCCGAACCGGGGCCCATCGTCGCGTACTTGAGGATGGCCCGGGCGATCGGCGTGACCGGCCCGAGCGGCGCCCGGGAGCCGAGGACGCGTCCGGTCAGCCAGGTGCGCAGCCGGCCCGCGCGTATCGGTATGACCGTCGACTCGGCGACCAGCCGCGAGGCTCCGGTGCTGCACAGCAGGGCGGCGGCGGCATGCTCACGAAAGCCCGGGCGCGCAGCGGCGGCCATCACCGTCATGCCGCCCATGGAGTGCCCGACGATCACGGCCTTCTCGCCGGGTGCGAGCGTCGCCCTCAGGACGGCTTCGAGGTCGTCGGCGAGGGCTTCGGTGCCGTAGTCCGGGCTCGCCGGGCTGCGTCCGTGGCCGCGCTGGTCGTAGGCGACGACCCGGTGGTCGACGGCCAGTTCGCGGATCTGCGCCGCCCAGAAGGCGGTCGAGCAGGACCAGCCGTGCGCGAGGACGACGGCGGGGGCGCTCGGGTCGTCGACCAGGCCGTGCAGCTCGACGTGCAGCCGGGCGCCGTCGGCGGACACGACCGCCAGCTCACGGGCGGGGGCGGGCGGGGCGTACGGCCCGGAGGCGACGTGCATCAGGCGGCTCACGCGGTCACCTCCGCGCTCTGCCTGGCGTCGGCGGACGCCCGCACGACTGTGTACTCCGCGAGATCCACGCTGCGCGTGGCCCGCCGGAACTCGCTCGTCGTACCGGGCCAGACGGTCGTGTTGCGGCCGGCGGCGTCGAGGTACCAGCTGGTGCAGCCGCCCGTGTTCCACACCGTCCGCTTCATACGCTCCTGCACCTGCCGGTTCCAGGTGTGCACGGCGCTGGGGCGGGCGTCGAGGGCGACCCGGCCGCCGAGGACGTCGAGCTGCCGTACGAAGTCGGCCATGTAGTTCAGCTGGGACTCGATCATGAGGATCATGGACGAGTTCCCGAGGCCGGTGTTGGGCCCGATGATGGTCATCCAGTTCGGGAACCCGGCGGCGGAGGCCCCCCGCAGCGCTTCCATCCCGTCCTTCCACGCCTCGGCGAGGCTCTTGCCATCGGCGCCCACCACCCGCTCGGCGATCGGCATGTCGGTGACGTGGAACCCGGTCCCGAACACGATCGCGTCGACCTCGGCCTCGGTGCCGTCGGCGGCGACGACCGTGGAGCCGCGGATCTCGCTGAGCCCGCTGGCGACCACGTCCACGTTGGGCCGGGCGAGCGCCGGGTAGTACGTGCTGCTCAGCAGGATCCGCTTGCAGCCGATGCGGTAGTCGGGGGTCAGCTTGGCGCGCAGGGCCGGGTCCTTGATCGCGCGGGCCATGTTCTGCTTGGCCAGCCGCTCGATGAAGCCCAGCTCATTGGGGTGCTTGGTGAACGCCTGGACCTGGAGCTCCCGGATGCCCCACAGCAGACCGCGGCGCAGCTGGGTGGTGAAGGGCAGGGCCCGGTGCAGGGAGCGCTCGGCGCCGCTGATGGCGCGGTCGACGCGGGGCATGACCCAGGGCGGGGTGCGCTGGAAGAGCGTGAGCCGCTCGACCTCGGGCTGGATGGACGGCACGATCTGGATGGCGGAGGCGCCGGTGCCGACCATGGCGACGCGCTTGCCGCGCAGGTCGTAGTCGTGGTCCCAGCGGGCGGAGTGGAAGACCTTGCCCGGGAAGGAGTCGAGCCCCGCGATGTCGGGGACCTTCGGGTCGGAGAGCGGCCCGGTGGCGGAGACGACGAGGTCGGCCGACAGACTCCCGCTGCTGGTCTCGATGTCCCAGCACAGCCGCTCACCGTTCCAGGTCATCCGCTTCACCTCCGAGTTGAGGCGGATGTGCGGCCGCAGCCGGAAGACGTCCGTGACGTGCTCCAGGTAGGCGCGGATGTGCTCCTGCCCGGAGAAGGTGCGCGGCCAGTCGGGGTTGGGCGCGAAGGAGAAGGAGTACAGATGGGACGGCACATCGCACGCACACCCCGGATAGCTGTTGTCCCGCCAGGTGCCGCCGACGCTGTCGGCGCGCTCCAGGACGACGAAGTCGGTGACGCCCTCGCGCCGCAGCCGTACGGCGGCCCCCAGTCCGCCGAACCCGGACCCGACCACCGCGACCCGCACATGTTCGCGTTCGGCCATGCCTGTGCCTCCACACTTCATTTGCTTCAACACCTCAACCGGAACCACGCCAGTGAACACTGGCGCAATGGGGAGAGTAGAGGAGGTCCGTACCGACCGGTAGGGGTCGGGACGAGGAAAGTTACCCGCGGTACGAATTAAGGTTCCGGGGTGACCGAGACGCGTGAATACCGCATGGAGGAGCTCGCCCGACTGGCCGGCATCACGGTGCGCACCCTGCGCTTCTACCGAGAACGCAAGCTGATCCCGCCACCACGGCGCGAGGGTCGCATCGCCTGGTACGACGACCACCACCTGGCCCGGCTGCGCACCATCGCGGCCCTGCTGGAGCGCGGCCACACCCTCACCGGCATCGCGGAACTGGCGGAGGCCCTCGACCACGGCCGCGACGTCGCCGACGTCCTCGGCGTCACCCCGACCGAGGAGGAGCCGGTCCGCCTCACCCCCGAGGAACTCGCCGCCCGCTTCGAGGGCCAGGTCACCCCGGACAACCTTGCCGCCGCGCTGGACCTCGGCTACCTGGGCACCGACGGCGACGAGATCGTCCACATCAGCCGCCGCCTGCTGGACGTCTCCTCGGCCCTGGTCCGCGAGGGCATCCCCCTCGCGGAGGTCCTGGCGGCCGGGAAACGGGTCCGCGAACACGTGGACGACCTCGCGGAGATGTTCGCCGCCCTGGTGCTCCGCTACGCGGAGGAGGACGACCTCCACCGCCTGCGGCCGCTCGCCCGGAGCGTGGTGGAGGCGGAGCTTTCCCTGGCGCTGGACCGGCGACTGCGTAAGCAGAGCGAGCGGGACTAACGCTCGTAGACCACCGTCACCGGGGCATGATCCGACCACCGCTCGGCATGCGTCGCCGCGCGCTCGACATGACCCTTGACCGCCCGCGCGGCGAGCCCGGGCGTCGCCACGTGGTAGTCGATGCGCCATCCGGTGTCGTTGTCGAAGGCCCGCCCCCGGTACGACCACCAGGAGTACGGCCCCTCCGCGTCCGGATGCAGCGACCGCACGACATCGACGTAGCCGCCGGCGGAGGGGTCGAAGACCTCGGTCAGCCACTCCCGCTCCTGAGGCAGGAACCCGGAGTTCTTGGTGTTGCCGCGCCAGTTCTTCAGGTCGGCCTGCTGGTGGGCGATGTTCCAGTCGCCGCAGACGAGGACCTCGCGCCCGTCGGCGGCGGCCCGCTCCCTGAGCCCCTTCAGATAGGCCAGGAACTCGTCCATGAAGCGGACCTTCTCGTCCTGGCGCTCGGTGCCGACCTCGCCGGAGGGGAGGTAGAGGGAGGCGACCGTCACACCCGGCAGGTCGGCCTCGACGTAGCGGCCGCTGCCGTCGAACTCCGCCGAGCCGAAACCGACCTGGATGCGGTCCGGCTCACGGCGGGTGTAGAGGGAGACGCCGGCGCGGCCCTTGGCGGCGGCGGGCGCGTGCACGACATGCCAGCCGTCCGGCGTGCGGACGTGCTCGGGCAGCTGCTGCGGCTCGGCGCGCACCTCCTGAAGACACAGCACGTCGGCCTCGGTACCGGCGAGCCACTCCACGAAGCCCTTCTTCGTGGCGGCCCGCAGCCCGTTCACATTCACAGAGGTCACAGTGAGCACCACGGCACCCTACCGGCACACTGGACGGTGTCCGGTTCTGGAACTTCTTGATCTTGAATTGATATACGGTACATAGAATGAATATACGTAGCGTCTCGTTCGACCACCCCGACGCGGTGAAGCTCAACAACCAGGTCCAAGGCGAGTACGCCGTCCGCTACGGCGACGAGGGCGACGCCACGCCCCTCGCCCCGACCGACTTCGATCCGCCGAACGGCCTGTACCTGATCGCGTACGACGAGCTGGGCACCCCCGTCGCGTCCGGCGGCTGGCGGGCCCAGGACGACAACGGCGAGGGCAACCAGGACGGGGACGCCGAGCTCAAGCGGATGTACGTGGTCGACTCGATGCGCGGCCGGGGCCTGGCGCGACGCATCCTGGCCGCGCTGGAGGACGACGCACGGGCGGCGGGCCGCATCCGCATGGTGCTGGAGACCGGCGCCAAGCAGCCGGAGGCGGTGGCGCTGTACGAGTCCAGCGGATACGAGCCGTGCGGGAAGTTCGGCTTCTACCGCTTCCACGAGCTGAGCCTGTGTTTCGCCAAGGCGCTGTAGCGGTCACTTCCCGGTGGCGTTGATGCGGTACACGTCCCGCACACACAGGTTGAGGGCGGCTGCGGCGACCGCGAGACCGCCGCACGCCACCAGCACCGTCCGGTTGTCCCACACGCCGACCGCGAGCGCGGTGATCAGATAGCCGAGCGGAATCGCCAACCGCTCCCCGACGCCGTTGAACGCGCTCAGCCGCCCCAACTCGCCCTGCGGCACATGCTGCTGACAGGCCGTCGCCCACGCGACGATGGCCACGTCGAGCCCGATGCCCGCGAGCAGCGTCGCCAACAGCACCCAGGGCAGCGGCAGTCCCCACCCCATGGCGAGCAGGGGCCCGGCGAGCGGCGCAGTGGCGGCGACGGCCACGAACAGGAGGCGGTACGGCCGCCAGCGCAGACACACCACCGTCCCGGCCAGCAGCCCCGCCGCGAACGCGCCCTGCACGAGCCCCCAGTCACGCGCCCCGCCGTACTGCTCCGCCGCGACGACCGGACCGAGCAGCTGGAACCCCGCCAGCCACGCGGCGACAAGGACGGCCCCGGCGGCCGTATAGGTCCACACCCAGGTCCGCGACCAGAAGCCGGTCCAGCCCTCCCGCAGGTCACTCAGCACAGTGGTGACGGGGACGGGCGCGTCCAGGCGCAGCCCGCGCAGCAGGACGGCGGCCACGGCGAAGGTGAGCGCGTCCCAGGCCAGCGCCCAGGCCGGGCCGCTGAAGGCGACGATGGCGCCGCCGACGGCCGGCCCGAGCACCTTGACGGCGTTGCTCGGCAGCCGGAGCAGGGCGTTGGCCTGCTGCAACTGCTCGGCGGGCACGATCTGGGCCACGGCCCCCTGAGCGGCGGGCAGTGTGAAGGCGACGGCCGTCCCCGAGAGGAAGCCGCAGACGGCGACAGTGGTCGTCGAGGCGTGCCCCGTGGCGACGATCACAGCGAGCGCCCCTTGGGCGGCGCCCGCCAGCAGATTGCCCACGAAGAGCATGCGGCTGCGGGACATACGGTCCGCGAGCACGCCGCCCATGAGGAGGAAGAAGATGGTCGGAACGGTGTTCGTGGCGAGCACCACACCAAGGTCCCCGGCCCCGCCGCCCTCCCCGATCACCGCGTAGGCGAGAGCGAGGGGCGCCATCGCGGACCCGGTCGCGGAGATCAGACTGGCGGTCACAAAGCGCCGGAAGGCCACGATCCGCAGCGGCGCCGTACGCCTTGCTGTCGGTAACGGTGCGGCGGTCTTGGCCACGCTCCCCCTCAGGGCTCGGCTCCGAGACAACAAAAATCCCGCCCGATCAACCGATCGGACGGGATCTCGCCAACTCCCAAGTTTCCTTGGGAAGTTGTTGCGGTGGACCTGAGGGGATTCGAACCCCTGGCCCCCTCGATGCGAACGAGGTGCGCTACCGGACTGCGCCACAGGCCCTTGCAACGAGTGAAACTTTAGCACCCCGATCGGCGTGCTTGGAAATCCGTTCCTGCCCGCCCCGGGGTGCGGCTACTCGTTCGCCGCGCGCGGCCGCTCGCCGTCCTCGTACTGGTCGAACAGCGGCGTACGGCCGCGCTCACGTGCACGGCGTGCGGAAGCGGCCCGGCGTGCGTCGCTACGACCGCCCCCCTCGCCCTTCTCCTCCTCGCGACCGGCGTCCCCCGAATCGGCACCCCGCGCGGACCCGTCAGCGGCCTCGGCGCCCGCCTCCCGGTCCCGGCCGACGGGGCTCGACCGTGCCGAGCTCCAGGCGTCCGGCGCACCGAGGTCCACGTCGGAGGAGGCGCGGGGCGCGACCGGCGCCGTCACGTACGTCGGCAGCGGCACCGGGACCGGGTCCCAGCTGTCCCCGTGGCCGGGGCGGCGCTGCCGCTCGCGCTGCTGGTCGACCCACTCGGCGTGATCGGTCTGCTCGACGAGGGCACGGCGGTCCGCGGCGAGGGCGGACAGCCCGGGATCGGTGCCTGGTTCGGGCCCCTCGTCGGACTCGTCGGCACCGGCCCCGGCGTCGGCGCTCCCGCGGCGGCGGGACTGGCGTGCGTGCTCGCGCAGCCGCTGTGCGGCGGCCTCGGCGCGGCGCCGGTCCATCTGGTAGGCGAAGCGGCGGCGCTCCTGCGACCGCAGATACGCGATGTACCCGCTGAGGAGCACGGCGGGAATGCCGGGCGCCCACAGGAACGCGAGCCCGCCGACCGCGGCGACGATCGCGCCGAGGGTGAAGGCCATGAAGAGGACGACGGTGGTGCGCCTGCGGCGTGCGAGCGCCTTCGTGCGCCGGGCCCGTGCCGCGGCAGCCTCGTCCGAGGGGGAACGCCGGGCCGCGGGCACACGCTTGCGCGCCTTGGCCGCCTGGCCGGAGCCCGGTTCGGCCGCGGGTCCGCCGGCGCGCTCGGACGCCGGCTTGGCCACCGGTTCGCGGGCGGGTTCTCTCGTCGGCTCCGGGCGCCCGGACGCCTGCGCCTGAACCGTCGCCTGGGTCTGCGGACGGGTCGGAGGCATGGCGAAGGCCCGGACGTCCACCGACTCGGTGGCATCGCCCGAGGTATCGGCGCTGGGCTCCCCCTCCTCGGTGGAGCGCGCGCGCAGGTCCTTGGCGTACCGACGCTCCATCCCCGCCCGTCCGGACAGCAACCGGATGGCCGTGCTGAAGCGTTCCGTCGGACGGGCCTCGTTCAGCTCGTCCTGCCTACGGAGCCACATCGGCACCAAGTAGGCGGCCCAGGCCCCGACAATGACTGCGTAGATGAGGCCGCTGCTGCTCACGCCTCACACGGTAGAGGGGTTTGCGTGAGGCCATCCGCCAATTGAGCCGGTGTGTCGCACGATCTGGCTGATATTTCGAACTTTTTTTGTGACCGATGCGATCAGCAGCCCGCTCGGGGCGCGAATTTAATGCCCGAGCCGGTCATCCGGCGATCAATTTCGAACACCTATTCAATTTCCAGGGTCCTTCCGTGCTACGCGGGATTCCCCTGCGAGTTCTGCCGGGTGCTCTGCGGGTTCGAGCGCGGCGCCTTCTGCGAGCGTGTCCGCTGCCAGCGGCTCAGCAGCCCCTCCGGGACCTCTTCCGCGGTGAGCGCGAACACGAGATGGTCGCGCCAGGCTCCGTCGATGTGGAGATATCGCGGACGCAGCCCCTCGTCGCGGAATCCGAGTTTCTCCACGACCCGGCGGCTGGGCCCGTTCTCGGGGCGAATGCAGACTTCGATGCGGTGCAGACCGACGGTCCGGAAACAGTGGTCCACGACAAGCGCCACGGCCGTCGGCATCACCCCGCGGCCCGCCACCGCCTCGTCCACCCAGTAGCCGACATGACCCGAACACATCGAGCCCCAGGTGATCCCGGCCACGGTCAACTGCCCGACCAGCCGCCCCTGGTACTCGATGACGAACGGCAGCATCCGGCCCGCGCCCGCCTCGGAGCGCAGGTGCCGGACCATCTGACGGTAGGTCGGCCGGTGCGCGATCGGCCCGCTGGGCGTGGGCGGCGGAATCGTCGCCTCCCACGGCCGCAGCCAGTCCCGGTTGCGCCGGTTGACCTCGCGCCAGGCCCGCTGGTCGCGCATCTTTATCGGCCGGAGGACGACGTCGCCGTCCCCCAGCACGACGGGCCAGGATGGGCTGTTCAGCTCGCACCCCCGCTGCTCGGTCTGGGGTGGTCGCCGCCGCGGATCTGGTCGACGGCGTGGATCAGGAGGGGCTCCAGGACGGCCAGTCCGTCCTTCACCCCGCCGCTGGAGCCGGGCAGGTTCACGATCAGGGTGCCCCGCGCCACTCCGGCCAGGCCCCGGGAGAGCGCGGCGGTCGGCACCTTGTCCCGGCCGAACGCCCGGATGGCCTCCGCGATGCCCGGCACCTCGTGGTCGATCACCTCGCGGGTGGCCTCGGGGGTGCGGTCGGTGGGCGAGATGCCGGTACCGCCGGTGGTGACGATGACGTCGTACCCGGCGTCCACGCCGGCGCGCAGCGCGGCCGTCACGGGGTCGCCGTCGGGCACGATCCGCGGTCCGTCGACGGCGAAGCCGAAGCCCCCCAGGCCGTCGGCGACCAGCGGGCCGCCCTTGTCCTCGTAGACCCCGGCGGCAGCCCGGTTGGAGGCGGTGATCACCAGGGCGCTGTACGGCGCGGGCAGTGCGCCGCCGGTTGATGCGTCCAGTGTCATGACCGGCTCCAGTCGCCCGACTTGCCGCCCGTCTTCTCCTCGACCCGTACGTCCGTGATGACCGCTCCCTTGTCGACCGCCTTCACCATGTCGATCACGGTGAGCGCGGCGACGGAGACCGCGGTGAGGGCCTCCATCTCGACGCCCGTGCGGTCCGTGGTCTTCACGGTGGCCAGGATCTCCACGGCGTCGTCCGCGACCGACAGATCCAGTTTCACACCGGAGAGCGCGAGCGGGTGGCAGAGCGGGATCAGGTCGGGGGTGCGTTTGGCGCCCATGATGCCCGCGATACGCGCGGTGGCCAGGGCGTCACCCTTGGGGACCCCCTCGCCGCGCAGCAGCTCGATCACGCGGGGCGAGACGAGGACGCGTCCGCTGGCGCGGGCGGTGCGCGCGGTCACGTCCTTCTCGGAGACGTCGACCATCCGGGCCGCGCCCGCGTCGTCGATGTGCGTCAGGCGGTCCTGGGTGGGTGGGTCCTGCGTGCTCATGCTGGTGTCGCGCTCCCGGTCCGGGCCCGCCGCGGTGCGGCGCACGGGCCTGCTGTGCGCGACACGGTACCGCCAACCTGGGCGGCTCAGCCGAGCAGGACCACCTCGACCTCGCTGCCGGGCTCGACGCTCTCCACGTCCTCGGGGACCACGATCAGCGCGTCCGCGTGCGCGAGGGCCGCGATGAGGTGCGATCCGGCGCCGCCGACCGGCCGGACTTCGCCGTCCGCGTACTTTCCGCGCAGGAACTGTCTGCGCCCCTTCGGCGAGGTCAGCGCCTTGTCGGCGGTGAGGGTCGCTGTCATGCGCGGCCGGTGGACGTCCTTCAGGCCCATCAGGGTGCGGATCGCGGGGCGCACGAAGATCTCGAAGGAGACGTACGACGACACCGGGTTGCCCGGCAGGGCGAGCAGCGGGGTGTGGTCGGGGCCGATGGAGCCGAAGCCCTGGGGCTTGCCGGGCTGCATGGCGAGCTTGCGGAAGTCGATGCCGCCGCCGGCTTCGTCCTCGTCGCCGACGTGCGACAGCGCCTCCTTGACGACGTCGTACGCCCCGACGCTGACGCCGCCCGTGGTGACCATGAGGTCGGCGCGCACGAGCTGGTCCTCGACGGTGGACCGGAGCGTCTCGGCGTCGTCGGCGACGGCGCCCACGCGGTAGGCGATGGCGCCGGCGTCGCGGGCGGCCGCGGTCAGGGAGAAGCTGTTGGAGTCGTAGATCTGGCCCTCGGCCAGTTGCTCGTCGGGCTGGACGAGTTCGCTGCCGGTGGACATCACGACCACGCGCGGGCGCGGGCGCACCCGAACGGTGCCCCGGCCGATGGCGGCGAGCAGGGCGATCTGGGACGGCCCGAGGACCGTGCCCGCTTCGAGCGCCTTGTCGCCGGCCTTGACGTCGCTGCCCTTCGCCCGCACGTGCGCGCGTGCTTCGGCCGGCCGGTAGATGTGCACCTGGCCGTGCGCGCCCTCCGGGGCGAGGCTGCGGGCGCGCATCCCGGTCACCGGGCCCTCGCCGAGCCCTCCGTCGGTCCACTCCACCGGAACGACGGTCTCGGCGCCGGGCGGCAGCGGGGCGCCGGTCATGATGCGGGCGGCCTGGCCGGGGCCCACCTGGGGCGGATCGGCCTGGCCCGCCGCGACGTCACCGACGACCTCCAGGACCGCCGGGAACTCCTCGCTCGCGCCCGCGACATCCGCGACCCGCACCGCGTACCCGTCCATGGAGCTGTTGTCGAACGGCGGCAGGGAGACCTGCACCGTGACGTCGTCGACCAGGACGCAGCCCTGGGCGTCGAGCAGTTGCAGCTCGATGGGTTCGAGGGGGCGGACGGTCGTGAGGATGTCCTCCAGGTGCTCGTCCACCGACCAGAGGTGGTCCTGACCGGCGGGGCGCGGCGCGGCGGTGCTCAACTCGCTACATCTCCTCGGCTACGTAACTGCGAAGCCAGGTCCGGAAGTCCGGGCCCAGGTCTTCACGTTCGCACGCGAGTCTGACAATGGCACGCAGGTAGTCGCCGCGGTCGCCGGTGTCATAGCGGCGGCCCTTGAAGACGACGCCGTGCACCGGGCCGCCGACCTTCTCGTCCTGCGAGAGCTGCTGGAGGGCGTCGGTGAGCTGGATCTCGCCGCCGCGACCCGGCTCGGTCTTGCGCAGTATGTCGAAGATGTGCGGGTCGAGGACGTAGCGGCCGATGATCGCGTAGTTCGACGGGGCGTCCGCCGCGGCCGGCTTCTCGACGAGGTCGTGCACCTTGACGACGTCGCTGTCCTCGGTGGCGTCCACGGCCGCACAGCCGTAGAGGTGGATCTGCTCGGGTGCGACCTCCATGAGCGCGATGACGCTGCCGCCGCGCTGCTCCTGCACCTCGACCATCCGCTTGAGCAGCGGGTCGCGCGGGTCGATCAGGTCGTCGCCGAGGAGGACGGCGAAGGGCTCGTTGCCGACGTGCGGGGCGGCGCACAGGACGGCGTGGCCGAGGCCCTTGGGGTCGCCCTGGCGGACGTAGTGCATGGTCGCGAGGTCGCTGGACTCCTGCACCTTGGCGAGCCGGCCGGCGTCGCCCTTCTTCTGAAGAGCGGATTCCAGCTCGTAGTTGCGGTCGAAGTGGTCCTCGAGGGGGCGCTTGTTGCGGCCCGTGATCATGAGGACGTCGTCGAGGCCCGCCGAGGCGGCCTCTTCGACCACGTACTGGATCGCCGGCTTGTCGACGACCGGCAGCATCTCCTTGGGAGTGGCTTTGGTGGCCGGCAGGAAGCGGGTGCCCAGACCCGCTGCGGGGATGACAGCCTTGCTGATCCGAGGGTGCGACTGAGTCATGCCCGACACCATATCCGGTGCCTTTGCAGGGAATCTGAGGCTCCGGTTAATTCACTCTCATATGAGCGCATTAGGAAGGGTACGAGTGCGACCAGTGACTCACTCCGGACGTCCGGTCGAGACTGACAAGCGAAGGTTGCGGCGAGAGTTCATCTCGGTAAGAAGCAGGTTGACGGCCGATGACCTGCGGGAAACGGCGACCGAGTTGGCGGGGCGAGCCCTGGAGCTGCCCGAGCTGGCGCACGCGCGCGTGGTGGCGGCGTACGTCTCCGTGGGGAGTGAACCCGGCACGCTCGCGCTCCTCGACGCGCTGCGCGCCCGGGGCGTCCGCGTGCTCCTGCCCGCCCTCCTGCCCGACAACGACCTCGACTGGGGCACCTACTTCGGGCAGGACTCCCTCGCCCGCGTCCAACACGGCGGGAAGATGGCCCTCTTCGAGCCCGGCGGCGAGCGCCTCGGCCCGGACGCGGTGACCGGCGCGGACGTCGTGCTGCTGCCCGGTCTGGCGGTCGACGCGCGCGGGATGCGTCTGGGGCGCGGCGGCGGGTCGTACGACCGCGTCCTCGCCCGTCTGGAGCGCGCGCAGGCCCGGCCCGCGCTGGTGGTGCTGCTGTACGACTCCGAGGTCGTCGAGCACGTCCCCGCGGAGCCGCACGACCGCCCGGTGCACGCGGTGGTGACGCCGTCGCGGGTGCGCCGGTTCCCGGAGTCCTGAGCCGCGCTCCGCATGCGAAGGGGCCCTCCACGCGCGCGTGGAGGGCCCCTCGTGCCGTTCGGGCGTCAGCGGGTCACGGCTTGAGTACGAGGGTGTCGCTCGTGCTCTCGTCGACCGCGCCGTCCGTGAAGGACCAGTCGAGCAGTTCGCCGTCGGCCCACTTGTCCGTCTGGTCGGTGTAGTGGGCGTTGTAGGCGTGCCCGGAGGCGCCGGTGAGGTTGATCCACTTCGACTTGTCGAGGTCGCCGAGGTTGACCACCATGCGCATCGACGGCACCCAGACGACGCCGTAGCCGCCGGCCGCGTTCCAGCCGCTGGCGTTGACCGTGGCCTCGCCGCCGCTGAGCTTCCAGGGGCCGCGGTTGAGGGCGTACTGGAGGAAACCGGGGCCCTCGGTGCCGAGAGTCTGGTTCTTCAGGAACAGGCGGTGCAGCCGGCCCCAGTTCCAGGTGTCGATGTCCTTGCCGAGCTTGGCGGTCAGCTCCCAGCGGGCGTCGATCATGGCGCGCCTGAACAGCTCGTCGCGGTTGTCGGCCGAGGGTCGGGCGCCCGAGGAGGGCGTCTTCCACCAGTCGCTGTCCTCGTCGTCCATCAGGCTGCGCACGACCTCGAACCAGCGGTCGCCGCCGTCCGGCTGCGCCTGGTCCGCGTCGCGCTCACCGCACTCGCGCACCTTGCTCTCGCCCTCGTCCACCGGGCCGGTGGTGTCGGCCTTCTCGACCCACAGGCACTGGCCCTCGACCCGCAGTTCCTTGGGCAGCTTGTTGCCGAAGGCGAGCTTGAGGATGTTGCGCCAGACCGAGTTGAAGTAGGCCGCGGCCGCCGAGTCGGCGGTCTGGGTGTAGTCCCAGCCCTCCAGCAGCTCCTGCGCCTCGCGGACGTCCTTGTCGTCGATGTCGATCTTGAGCAGCTTGGGCACCAGCAGCTTGGCGATCTCGCTGCTGTCGTCGAGCTGCATCTGGCGCATGTCGTCGGTGGAGATCTTGCCGCCGCCGTCGATCTTCGACTGGATCAGGTCGGTGATGCGCTGGCTGCGGGCGCCGTAGCCCCAGTCCGTGGTGAGCGTGTACGGGTACTTGGCCTTGTCGACCACGGCCTGGTTGGCGGTGACGATGTAACCGCGGGCCGGGTCGTACTCGTACGGCAGCTCGTCGTCGTCGATGTAGCCCGTCCAGCGCGACCTGGGTTCCCAGCCCGGCACCGGGACGGAGCCGTCGTAGCCCTGCGCGCGCGTGGGGATCTTTCCGGGCAGCGTGTAGCCGATGTGGTTCTCGGTGTCGGCGTAGATCAGGTTCTGCGAGGGCACGTCGAACAGGGCCGCCGCGGCGCGGAAGTCAGTCCAGTCCTTCGCCCTGTCCATGGCGAAGACGGCGTCCATGGTGGTGCCCGGGTCCAGCGCGGTCCAGCGCAGCGCGATGCCGTAGCCGTCGCCGCGGTCGGGGGCGGCGGCGTCGACGGTGGCCTTCCTGCCGACCTTCACGAGCTCGTCGCTGCGGTCGGACAGCAGGGGCATCCCGTCCTTGGTCTCCCGGACGACGATCTTCTTGGGCGAGTCACCGGCGACCTTGATGGTCTCCTCGCGCGAGGTGAAGGGCACCGTCTTGCCGCCGTACAGGTAGCCGTCGCCGGAGAGCTTCTCCAGGTAGAGGTCGGTGACGTCGGCGCCGGAGTTGGTCATGCCCCAGGAGATGTTCTGGTTGTGGCCGATGACCACGCCGGGCATGCCCGCGAAGGTGTAGCCGCTGACGTCGTACTGGCACTTGCTGGAGACCGAGCGGCAGTGCAGGCCCATCTGGTACCAGACCGACGGCAGCGAGGCCGACAGGTGCGGGTCGTTGGCCAGCAGCGGCTTGCCGGTGATCGTGTACTTCCCGGCGACCACCCAGGAGTTGGAGCCGATGCCGTTGCCGTTCACGCCGACGGCGGTCGGCAGGTCGTCCAGGACCTCCTGGAGGCCCGAAAGCTGGCTCTGCAGGCCCGCGGTGCCGGAGGAGGTGCCCGTGCCCGCCGTGCCGCCCGCGGACGAGCCCGCGGAGGACGCGGAGCCCGTCGGCCCGAAGGTCTTGGTGGCCTCGTCGTACTGGCCCGCCTGGACGATCGTCTTGTTGCGGTCGTACGGGTACTGCGGGTACAGGTCCGCGATCTCCTTGGGGCCGAGACGGCTGGTCATCAGGGCGCGGTCGATCTCGTCCTGCATGTTGCCGCGCAGGTCCCAGGCCATCGCCTTCAGCCAGGCGACCGAGTCGACCGGGGTCCACTTCTGCGGCTTGTAGTCGTTGGTGAAGCCGAGGGCCGCGTACTCCAGGGAGATGTCCTCGCCGTCCTTGCCGTCCAGGTAGGCGTTGACACCCGCGGCGTAGGCCTGGAGGTATTTCTTCGTGGACGCGGACAGCGTCTTGTCGTACTCCTGCTTCGCGATCCGGTCCCAGCCCAGGGTGCGCAGGAACTCGTCACTGTCGACCTGGCTCTTGCCGAACATCTCCGACAGGCGCCCGGAGGTCATGTGACGGCGGACGTCCATCTCCCAGAACCGGTCCTGGGCCTGGACGAAGCCCTGCGCCATGAACAGGTCCTCGTCGGAGGAGGCGTAGATCTGCGGGATGCCGTAGCCGTCGCGCTTCACGTCGACGGGCCCGGACAGGCCCTTGATCGTGATCGATCCCTTGGTCTGCGGGAACGAGGCGCGCACGGTACTGATGGACCAGTACGCCCCACCGGCGACGCCCGCGACGACGGCCAGCACCAGCACGAGAACTAGCAGGCGGAGTTTGCGCCCCTTCTTCCTGCCGGACTTGCCGGGCTGCTGACCCGTGGAGGCGGTGGTGTTGGGGGGCATCGCTGTCCTTGCTGTCCTAACGCGAGCGGCAGGCGGTCCTGGAGTGCTGGAGCAACCATAGGCGCAGGGTCCTGTCGGACTTGACGCGGACTGGTGAACCAGCACGGAAGGACGTTCGATCATGCACCCCGAAGCGTCAAGAAATCGTCAAGAGTTAGGTAAGGTAACGAAGTAGTTGGGTGCGGAGAACCGCCACTTCGTGTCCTATGTACATGAGCCCACGCGCGCGCGTGGGTCAGGGAAAGGGAACGGCCGCTGACTGTCCACGACCTCAACCAGCTCCTGCTCGTCTGCTCGCTCGTCCTGCTCCTCGCCGTCGCAGCGGTTCGGATCTCCTCGCGCAGCGGGCTCCCCAGCCTGCTCGTGTACCTGGGCATCGGCGTGCTCATGGGTCAGGACGGCATCGGCGGGATCCGCTTCGACGACGCCGAGCTGACCCAGGTCATCGGGTACGCGGCGCTGGTCGTGATCCTGGCCGAGGGCGGTCTGGGCACGAAGTGGAAGGAGGTCAAGCCGGCCCTGCCGGCCGCCTCCGCGCTGGCGCTGGTCGGGGTCACGGTGAGCGTCGGGGTCACGGCGACGGCCGCGCACTACCTGGTCGGCCTTGAGTGGCGGCAGGCGCTCATCATCGGGGCGGTCGTCTCCTCCACCGACGCCGCCGCGGTCTTCTCCGTACTGCGGAAGATCCCGCTGCCCTCACGTGTGACGGGCACCCTGGAGGCGGAGTCCGGCTTCAACGACGCCCCCGTGGTCATCCTGGTGGTCGCCTTCTCCGAGCACGGGCCGATCGAGCACTGGTACGTGCTGGCAGGCGAAATAGCCATGGAGCTGGCCATCGGCGCCGCCATCGGCATCGCGGTGGGCTTCCTGGGCTCCTGGGGGCTCAGGCACGTGGCGCTGCCCGCCTCCGGCCTCTACCCGATCGCCGTCATGGCCATCGCCGTCACCGCCTACGCGGCCGGCGCGATGGCGCACGGCAGCGGCTTCCTCGCCGTGTATCTCGCCTCGATGGTGATGGGCAACGCGAAGCTGCCGCACTGGCCTGCCACGCGCGGGTTCGCCGACGGGGTCGGCTGGATCGCCCAGATCGGCATGTTCGTCCTGCTCGGCCTGCTGGTCACCCCGCACGAGCTGGGCGACGACATCCTGCCCGCGCTGGTCATCGGGCTGGTGCTGACCATGGTGGCGCGACCGCTGAGCGTCATCGCGTGCCTGGTGCCGTTCCGCGTGCCCTGGCGGGAGCAGGCCCTGATGTCCTGGGCCGGGCTGCGCGGCGCCGTGCCCATCATCCTGGCGACGATCCCGATGGTGAGCGGCGTCGAGAGCAGCCGCACGATCTTCAACATCGTCTTCGTCCTGGTCGTCGTCTACACCCTGATCCAGGGGCCGACGCTGCCGTGGCTCGCCCGCAAGCTGGACCTCGGCCAGAGCCCCACGCCCGCCGACCTCGGCATCGAGTCGGCGCCGCTGGAGCGGCTGCGCGGACATCTGCTGTCCTTCGCGATCCCCGAGGGCTCGAAGATGCACGGCGTCGAGATCAACGAGCTGCGGCTGCCCGCGGGCGCCGCCGTCACCCTCGTCGTCCGCGGCGGAAAATCGTTCGTTCCGCTGCCGACGACGGTGCTGCGGCGCGGGGACGAACTGCTCGTCGTCGCCACGGACCCGGTGCGCGACGCCGCCGAGCGCCGGCTGCGTGCCGTGGGCGCCGGGGGCAAGCTGGCCGGGTGGCTGGGGACGAACGGGGCGAACTGAGGGGCCGGGCCCGAGGGGGCCGGAAGGGGTCTGAAGAGGGCTGAAAGAGCCTGAAGGGGTCTGAGGACGCCCTGGCTAATCGCAGGTGGAGCGCCGCGGAGTGCTCGTTTTCACAGGATCACCGGGCGCTTTCCCCTGTACTATGCAGGTGCACCCAGATCGAACCAACTCTGCCTGACGCAGAGCTGGCGCGACCGTATGGCGGCCGGGACGTCCTTCCTCGAAGTGGACGCCGGTATCTACCGCAGTTCCGCGCAAGAGGACAGCTCTCGGCGCCGCCCCCGACCCGTAGGGGCCGCGCTACCAGGTGGCAGAAAGGCACGGGCCGTGGCATCCACGGTCACCACCGAGCCGTCGAAGGACGCGCCCGCCTCCTCCCGCCCGGGATACGGACAGCTGCTGCGCACCCGCGGCGCCTGGACGTTCCTGCTCCCCGGCTTCGCGGCACGCCAGCCGTTCGCGATGCTGACCCTCTCCATCGTGCTGCTCGTGCAGCACACCACGGGTTCCTACGGTGCGGCGGGCGCCGTCGCCGCCGTCACCGGCGTCTCCATGGCGCTGTTCGCGCCCTACAGCGGCCGCCTCGCCGACCGCCACGGCCAGCGCGCCGTCCTGATCCCCGGCGTCCTGCTGCACACCCTGTCCGGCCTGACCCTGACGACGCTCGCCCTGACCGACGCGCCCCTGTGGGCGCTGTTCGTCGCCGCCGTGCCCACCGGCGCCTCGGTGCCGCAGGTCGGCCCCATGGTGCGGGCCCGCTGGGGCGTGAAGCTCCAGGGCTCACCCCTGATGACGACGGCGGCCGCCTTCGAGTCGGTCACCGACGAGCTGACCTTCGTCGTCGGCCCGCTGCTCGCCACCGCCCTGTGCACCGCCGTCGACCCGGCCGCCGGCCTGATCACGGAGGCATCCCTGACGCTGCTGGGCGGTCTGCTGTTCGCCGCGCAGAAGAGCACCCAGCCCTCGGTCACCCTCGCCGGGCACGCGCGCGTGGAGCACACTTCCGCGCTGCGCATCCCCGGCGTGCGCGTGCTGATCGTGGCCTTCCTCGGCATCGGTGCCGTCTTCGGCGGCATGCAGGTCTCGCTGGCCGCCTTCAGCGAGTCGATCGGCGAACCCGGACTTAATGGCGTGCTGTACGGCACCTTCGCCGCGGGCAACATGATCTCCGGCATCGTCTGCGGAGCCATCGCCTGGAAGGTGGCCCCGCAGCGCCGTCTCCTCGTCGGCTACGCCGCCCTGGCGCTGACCGCGTCCGGACTGTGGGCCGCACACTCGGTGCTCGTCCTGGCGGGCCTCGGTCTGCTCGTCGGCATGTGCATCGCGCCCGCGCTGATCACCGGCTACACGCTGGTCGACGGTCTGGTCCCGGCCGGTGCCCGCACCGAGGCCTTCACCTGGCTCACCGGTGCGGTGGCGCTCGGCCAGGCCGCCGCCGTGACGGTCGCCGGGCAGCTGGAGGATCGCTTCTGGGGTGGCGCCGGGTTCCTGGTGCCGATGGGCGGCACTTTGCTGGCCCTCGCGACCCTGGTGGCGCTGCGCTCGCGGCTGGAGACACGGTCCGGCAGCCGCACGGTCGCACGTGGCGTGGGTCACCGCGTGCCAGTGGCAGTGGACTGAGCGGCTGGAATACGTCACTATGGACCGTCGTTAGCACTCATCGAGTGAGAGTGCCAGGAGGAAGACAGTGCCCACCTATCAGTACCAGTGCACCGCGTGCGGCGAGGGCCTCGAGGCGGTGCAGAAGTTCACCGACGACGCCCTGACCGAGTGCCCCAACTGCCAGGGTCGCCTCAAGAAGGTGTTCTCCGCGGTCGGCATCGTCTTCAAGGGCTCCGGCTTCTACCGCAACGACAGCCGCGGCTCCTCGTCGAGCAGCTCGCCGGCGTCGTCGAAGTCGTCGTCCTCCTCGTCGGACTCGTCCTCGTCGACCTCCTCCTCTTCGTCTTCGTCCTCCTCGGACTCGAAGTCGTCGAGCACGGGCACCTCCTCCAGCAGCTCCGCCGCGTAAGGCCTACGCGCGCGTAGGGACCCTTTCTTACGGGACCCCGTCTTACAGGACCCTGTCGTCACCCGGCGACGGGGTCCTCGGCATATCCGGGTCCGGTTAGGGTGCGGGCATGGCGAACAAGGCGAACGCAGAACTCGGCGTGATCGGCGGCTCCGGCTTCTACTCGTTCCTCGACGACGTGACCGAGATACAGGTGGACACCCCCTACGGGCCGCCGAGCGACTCCCTCTTCCTCGGCGAGATCGCCGGCCGGCGGGTCGCCTTCCTGCCCCGGCACGGACGCGGCCACCATCTGCCGCCGCACCGGATCAACTACCGGGCCAACCTCTGGGCGCTGCGCTCGCTCGGCGCACGCCAGGTCCTCGGCCCGTGCGCGGTGGGCGGCCTGCGGCCCGAGTACGGACCGGGCACGCTGCTGGTGCCGGACCAGCTGGTCGACCGCACGAAGTCCCGGGTGGGCACCTACTTCGACGGGCTGCCACTGCCCGACGGCACCGTGCCGAACGTGGTGCACGTCTCGCTGGCCGACCCCTACTGCCCCACCGGGCGCGCGGCCGCGCTCAAGGCGGCGCGTGGGCGGGACTGGGAGCCGGTGGACGGCGGCACGCTGGTCGTGGTGGAGGGGCCTCGCTTCTCGACCCGCGCCGAGTCGTTGTGGCACCAGGCCCAGGGCTGGTCGGTGGTGGGCATGACGGGCCATCCCGAGGCGGCGCTCGCCCGTGAACTCGAACTTTGCTACACGTCGTTGACGCTGGTCACGGACCTGGACGCGGGCGCCGAGACGGGTGAGGGCGTCTCCCACGACGAGGTGCTGCAGGTGTTCGCGGCGAACGTCGACCGGCTGCGGGGGGTGCTGTTCGACGCGGTGGCGGGGCTGCCGGCGAACGGGGAGCGGGATTGCCTGTGCGCGAAGGCGCTGGGCGGGATGGATCCGGGGTTCGCTCTGCCGTAGCGGGTGAGGTGGGCGGTGGGGTGAGCGTGGGGAGGGTGGCGGAACTCCTCGTTCGGGTGGGGAGGGCGGCGGAACTCCTCGTTCGGGTGGGGGAGTTCTCCACAACCCGTGGGTAGTCCACGGGGCCCGGCGGGCGGCGGCGCGATGGCTCATCGTGGGCTCGCAAGCCGTTCCGTCGTCGCCAGGTGGTGCTCCTCATGTCCGTCGCTCCGTCGTTCCCGTTCTCGACCTCGTCCTCCCCCGCCGTTCCGCTTCCGCCGGGCACCGACGCCCCGGCCATCTGCGAGGTGCCGCACTTCGCTCCGGTGCGGGTGCGCGGCGGGCGATATCGGCTGCGCCGGCTGGTCCGGCATCGCAGGCGGGCCGTGGCGGCCGGGCTCGCCGTGACCGCTGCGGCGCTCGTCGCGGCGGGGCCCCAGGAAGCCGACCGGACGCGTGGACATCCGGTGGCGGAGCCGGTGCGCCAACACCGGGCCGTCGAGCGGGTGTCCGCGCCGGTGCGGATCGCGGACGGGGCCACCGTGCGGTTGCTGCGGCCCGGGGACCGCGTCGACGTGATCGCCGCGCAGGAGACGGCGACGGGCGGCGACGCCCGGGTGGTCGCGCGCGGGGCGCGGGTGACGAAGGTTCCGGAGCCGCTGGACGCCGCCCTGGAGAGCGGGGCGCTGGTCGTGCTGTCGGTGCCGCGTGGCACGGCGGCGCGTCTCGCGGGGGCCGGCGCGACGGCCCGCCTGGCGGTGACGCTGTGCTGAGCCGGATCAAGCGCGACCCGCTGTCAAGTCCCTCGATGGAGGGGTCCCATTGGACAGGACGGCCGAGCGCTGACGTAGGTTGCGGAGCGGTCTGTTCCACAAGCTGTGTGTGCGAGGGGTGGCTCCGAAGTGAGCGAGAACAAGGAACCGGGCGTCTGGGACGGCTTCAAGGCCTTCCTGATGCGCGGAAACGTCGTCGATCTGGCGGTGGCGGTGGTCATCGGTGCCGCCTTCACCAGCATCGTGAACGCGGTGGTGAAGGGCATCATCAACCCGCTCGTCGGAGCGATCGGCACCAAGAACCTCGATCACTACAGCTCGTGCCTGAGCTCGACGTGCAAGGGCGAGCAGGGGATCCAGATCCTGTGGGGCACGGTGCTCGGCGCCGCGCTCAGCTTCGTGATCACCGCTGCCGTCGTCTATTTCCTGATGGTCCTGCCCATGGCGAAGTACCTGGCCCGTGTGGAGGCCCGCCGCAAGGCGAAGGAGGGCACGCGCGAGATCATCGAGGTGACCGAGCTGGAGGTGCTCAAGGAGATCCGCGACGCGCTGGTCGCCCAGCGCGGGTCGGGGCACAACGAGCAGTAACGGCTCAGATGTGGTGGGGCGGCTTCTCGTCGAGGAACCGCTTCAGGTCGGCCGCGCTGTCGCCGCTGCCGCCCGGCCGCTCGCCCCACCCACGGTCCGTGTCGTCCGAGGACTGCTGGTCCAGCGGGTCGTCGAAGATCAGCGCGGCCTTCGGCTCGCGCGGCTCGGGGGCGGGGGCGGTGCTCATGCGTCCAGAGTACGGCCCCCACGGCCACCGCCCGCTCGGCGACGGCCGGCACCGCGACGGCCCCCGCTTCCACGACCCCCGTTTTCACGACCCCCGCTTCCGCGGCCCGCGCGAGGACGATCCCCGTCCGTCCCACGCGGGTGATCCCCTACGGAAGAAAATCCCCGCTCCATCTGCTGTGCTTGACCCCATGACGTCCAGTTCCACTCCCGCGCCGGGCTCTCCCCTTCCACCCGGACACCGTCGCCCGCTGCGCAGGCTCACCGCCCGTGGCCGGGGTGAGTCGCATCGGGTCGCCACTCCGCTGGAGCTCTTCTTCGACCTGTGTTTCGTCGTGGCCATCGCCCAGGCCGGCATCCAGTTGGTGCACGCGGTCGCCGAGGGCCACGCGGGCGAGGGGATCCTCAACTACGCGATGGTGTTCTTCGCCATCTGGTGGGCCTGGATGAACTTCACCTGGTTCGCCTCGGCCTACGACAACGACGACATCCTCTACCGGGTCGTCACCCTGATCCAGATCGCCGGTGTGCTGGTCCTGGCGGCCGGGGTGTCGCGGGCGTTCGAGGACCACGAGTACCAGGCGGTGGTGCTGGGCTATGTGATCATGCGGCTCGCCCTGGTGACGCAGTGGCTGCGGGTGGCCGGATCGAGCGAGGGGCCGGAACGAAACATGGCCCTGCGGTACGCCGGCGGCGTGCTGCTGTGCCAGATCGGCTGGGTGGGCCTGGTGGTCCTGCCCGAGGACGTCAGACCCTGGGTGTTCCTGGTGATGGCGACCCTGGAGTTGTGCGTGCCGCCGTTCGCCGAGAGGGCGCACCCCACGTCCTGGCACCCGCACCACATCGCCGAGCGGTACGGGCTCTTCACGATCATCGTGCTCGGCGAGACCATCGCGGCGGCCACGGTGGCCGTGAAGACCGGCATCGACGAGAACGACGCGCTGAGCGATGTGCTGCCGATCGCCGCGGGTGGGCTGCTGATCATCTTCGCGGCCTGGTGGATCTACTTCGTGGTGCCGATCCACGGGCATCTGCGTTCCAACAAGCAGGCGTTCCTCTGGGGTTACGGCCACTATGTGGTCTTCGCCTCGGCGGCCGCGATCGGCGCCGGCCTGGAGGTGGCGGTCGAGCAGACCGTCGGCAAGGCGCACATCTCGACGCTGGCCGCGTCGGCCGCGGTGACCTTGCCGACGGCGCTGTATCTGCTCACGGTCTGGCTGCTGCACTCGCGCCACTACAAGGTGGGCATTGCCCAGCAGCTGGTGCTGCCGACCACGGCCCTGCTGGTGATCTGCTGCACGTTCCTGGGCGAGTGGGCGGTGCTCGCGGCCGGCCTCGTCTCGGCGCTGGCGGTGGCGACCGGGGAGACGCTGACGGCGCGAATGGCCGGCCGAGGGCGCAGGACGGAGACGCGGACACCGGTGGCGTGATCGGCCCGGCGCTGCCTGCCTCGGTGGGCGCGGCTGGACGAGACTGGCCCCCGGGCAGTGCTCGCCGCCGACCTCGCCTCGCGCTGACGGTGGCGACCGGAGAGACGCTGACGGCACGGATGACTGCCCGAGGACGCAGACGCGGACACCGGTGGCGTGATCGGCCCGGCGCTGCCTGCCTCGGTGGGCCCGGCTGGACGAGACTGGCCCCCGGGCAGTGCTCGCCGCCGACCTCGTCTCCGCGCTGGGCCGTGGCGACCGGAGAGACGCTGACAGCGCAGATGGCCGGCCGAGGGCGCAGGACGCAGACGCGGACGCCCGTGGCGTGATCGGCCCAGCGGTGCCTGCCTCGGTGGGCCCGGCTGGACGAGACTGGGCCCATGACAGTTGACGCTCTGACAGATGTCGCCGGACTGCGGGTGGGGCACGAGACGCGCATCGGCGGCGGTTGGCTCACCGGCACCACCGTCGTCCTCGCGCCCGAGGGCGGGGCCGTCGCCGCCGTGGATGTGCGCGGTGGCGGGCCCGGCACCAAGGAGACGGACGCCCTCGATCCGCGCAACCTCGTGGAGAAGGTCGAGGCGATCGTGCTGACGGGCGGCAGCGCGTACGGGCTCGACGCGGCGTCCGGCGTGATGGCCTGGCTGGAGGAGCAGCGGCGCGGGGTGCGGGTCGGGGTGGATCCGGCGCATGTCGTGCCGGTGGTGCCCGCGGCCTGTGTCTTCGATCTCGGGCGCGGCGGCGATTTCCGGGCCCGGCCGGACGCGGCCTTCGGGCGGGCGGCGGTCGAGGCGGCCGCGGCGAGCGAACCCGGCGCGCCGGTGCCTCAGGGCTGCGTGGGCGCGGGCACGGGGGCCGCCGTCGGCCCGGTCAAGGGCGGGATCGGCACCGCGAGCACCGTCCTCGACTCGGGGATCACGGTCGCCGCGCTCGTCGTGGCCAACGCGGTGGGGTCGGCCTTGGATCCCGAAACAGGCGCGCTGTACGGGGAGTTGTGGCAGGGACGGGTGGACTACCCGCAGGAGAAGGCGCACCAAGCCGCACGGCTGCGGCTCGCCGAGATCGCGGCGAAGAGCGCGCCGCCCCCGCTGAACACCACGCTCGCCGTGGTCGCCACCGACGCGGACCTGTCGAAGGCACAGGCTCAGAAGCTGGCCGGGACCGCGCACGACGGCATCGCGCGCGCGGTGCGGCCGGTGCATCTGCTCAACGACGGGGACACCGTGTTCGCTCTGGCCACCGGGGAGCGGCCGCTCGCCGGGCATCCGCTCGCGCTGAACGAGATTCTCGCGGCGGGCGCCGACGCGGTGACACGGGCGATCGTGCGGGCCGTGCGCGCGGCCGAGTCGGTGGACGGGCCGGGTGGAGTGTGGCCGTCGTACGGGGAGTTGTACGGGAGCGCCGGGGACAAGGGCTGACACCCACCCCCTCCCCCGCTGCTTCGCTCCGACGATTGTCGCGGTTCTGTCACGTGATGGCATTCACCGCGAACGCGGGGAACCCGGTCCGGTGACGGGGGCCTCTTCCCCCGTGGAACGGAACGGATCCCGCAGACCGCATGAAGATGGAGCAGCTCGTGACAACGCCGGACATAGCAGCGCGGCGCGCACTGGGGGCCTGTGCCGCCCTGATGATCGGCGCCCTGACGCTCACCGCCTGCGGTGGCAGCGCCAACGCCGACAACGACGACAAGGGCAGCCAGGACTCCAAGTCGTCCGCCGCGACGATCGAGATCTCGGCGAAGGACGGCACGAACGGGGCGTCGATCAACTCGACCGGTGTGAAGGTCAGTGACGGCAAGCTGACCGAGGTGAAGATGACACTGGCGGACAGCGGGCAGGCCGTGCCCGGCGCCCTGTCCGCCGACGGGGGCAGCTGGAAGCCGAAGGAGCAGCTGGAGCGGGGGACGAAGTACCGCATAGCGGCCACCGCGAAGGACGGGGACGGGCGCAGCGCCGCCGCCGACTCCACCTTCACCACGGTCTCCAAGGCCAACAGCTTCATCGGGACGTACACGCCCGACGGCGG
This sequence comes from Streptomyces sp. NBC_01092, assembly GCF_045039535.1. Lineage (NCBI taxonomy): Bacteria > Bacillati > Actinomycetota > Actinomycetes > Kitasatosporales > Streptomycetaceae > Streptomyces > Streptomyces sp. NBC_01092. The sequence continues at coordinate 4,639,953 of NZ_CP108659.1, forward strand.
CGCCACGGTCGGCGTCGGGATGCCGGTGTCGTTCAAGTTCAACAAGGCGATCGGCGACAAGAAGGCCGTCCAGTCGCACATCACCGTCAGCTCCAGCAGCGGGCAGAAGGTGGTCGGGCACTGGTTCGGGGAGGACCGCCTCGACTTCCGGCCCGAGGAGTACTGGAAGGCCGGCTCCAAGGTCACGATGAAGATCGACCTGGACGGCGTCGAGGGCGCGAACGGCCTCTACGGGGTGCAGAAGAAGACCGTCAACTTCACCATCGGGCACTCGCAGGTCTCGACGGTCGACGTCAACACGCAGATGATGACGGTCGTGCGGGACGGCGCGACGATCAAGTCGGTGCCGATCTCGGCGGGCAGCTCGGAGTTCACCACGTACAACGGGCAGATGGTGATCACCGAGAAGTTCGAGAAGCTGCGGATGGACAGCAGGACCGTCGGCCTCGCCAACGCGTACGACATCCCGGACGTGCCGCACGCGATGCGGCTGACGCAGTCGGGGACCTTCATCCACGGCAACTACTGGTACAACAAGGGCAATCCGCCCTTCGGCAGCCAGGGCACCAGCCATGGCTGCGTCGGCCTGCAGGACGTGCAGGGCGGGCAGGGGGACACGCCTTCCAAGTGGTTCTTCGAGAACTCGACGGTCGGCGACGTCGTGATCGTCAAGAACTCCCCCGACAAGACCGTGACGCCGGACAACGGCCTCAACGGCTGGAACATGGCGTGGAGCGAGTGGGTCGCGGGCAGCGCCGTGTGATCTCCGTATGATCCACTGAAGTGGCGTCCGAGCAGGGATTCTTGACAGTTCGTCGGGCCGCGCGGGAACTTCTCGCGCGGTCCGCGCGTTTTACCGGACGTACGTTTTCTCGGTTCCCGGACATGATGTCCGACCGAGGGGCTACGGTATGCACCCACAAGGTGACATGCAGCAACGCCGGGAGAAACCTTGAGCGTTCCGTACGAGACGGCAGCGTACGAACCACCCGAGTCGGCGGAGTCTCCGGAGGAGCATCTCGCGCGACTCCTCGGCCGTGCCCTGAACTCCTTCGAATTGCCGGACGAAGTCATACGCCGACTCGACTGCGCGCTGGCGCACGACAGCTCGCTGCACTCCGCGCACCACAGCGCGGGGCTGCACCGCGAGACGTACCGGCACACCTGGCTGCTCGCCGACGGCTCGGCGCTCACCCTGTGGGAGCTCGTCCACAACACTGCCCGGGGCCACGACCCGCAGCACGAGGTGTACGCCGACGAGGAGGAGCTGCGCGCCGCGACCGCGCGGCTGCCGCTGCCGCCGGACGCGCCGGACTTCGAACTGCCGGTGACGGTGCAGCTGTCGCCGATCCCCTCGCCCCGGCACGCGTATGTGCCGGACGACTCGCCGGACCACGCGCGCCGGCTGCTGCGCCGGGCGGAGAACACCGACCGGCCGGACGCGGAGACGGCGGCGTTACTGACGACGGCGTGCGCGCACCAGATCACGCAGGCGTTCGGGCGCCCGTGCCGAGCGGGCCGCGTCGGACTTGGCTTCTCGCTCTACGAGCACGCCTTCCTGCTGTGCGACGGCGAGGAGGTCTCCCTCTGGGAGGTCGAGCACACGGCGACGCCGGACGGGCGGCACATGTGCGAGGTGTACGTCAGCGAGGACGCGGCGCGCGATGCGATGGAGCGGCGGGCGGCGCAGGTCTCGTAGCGCCGGCTTCGCCGGTCAGCGACGGTCGCCGAGCTGTCGGACCAGGCCCGCGAAGGCGTCCCGTTCGGCCGGGGTGAGTTCGACGGCCTCCATTTCGGGGGCGGTCTGCCGCTGGTACGGAAGGCCGGGGAGCCTCGGGTCCGAGCGCCATGAGGTCGCCTGAGGGCGGGTGCGGCGCAGGAGGCGGGCCAGTCCGACCACCCAGAGCGCCGCTGCCAGGGCGAGCACGACAGGGCCCAGCAGTTGGAGCATCGAGACGTTCTCAGGCATGCGCTCCAGTACACACCACGGTCCGGGCTTTTAGGCCCGGACCGTGACGTATCTCGCAGGTGCCGTGAACAACTCACAGCGCCCCAAAGGGACAAGCGGGAGGCTTACGCGGCGACCGGCTGCTTCGCCGCGGCGGCCTCCGTCGCCGGGGACACGGAGTCCGCGACGCCCTCCGGCGCCGTCCTGCGCATGCCCTTCAGCAGGATGACCAGGCCCGCCGTGACCGCCGTACCGGCCGCGATGGCCAGCAGGTAGAGGAACGGCTTGCCGATCAGGAAGGTGACCCAGATGCCGCCGTGCGGGGCGCGCAGGGTCGAGCCGAAGGCCATGGCCAGCGCGCCGGTGACCGCGCCGCCCGCCATGGAGGCGGGGATCACGCGCAGCGGGTCGGCCGCCGCGAACGGGATCGCGCCCTCGGAGATGAAGGAGGCGCCCAGCACCCAGGCGGCCTTGCCGTTCTCGCGCTCGGCGGTGGTGAACAGCCTCTTGCGGATCGTGGTGGCCAGGGCCATGCCGAGCGGCGGGACCATGCCGGCGGCCATCACCGCGGCCATGATCTTCATCGCCGAGTCGCTGGGCGCCGCGACCGAGATGCCGGCCGTCGCGAAGGTGTAGGCCACCTTGTTGACCGGGCCGCCGAGGTCGAAGCACATCATCAGGCCGAGCAGGACGCCGAGCAGGATGGCGTTGGTGCCGGAGAGGCTGTTCAGCCAGTCGGTGAGGCCCTTCTGCGCCTCGGAGATGGGCTTGCCGATCACCACGAACATCAGGAAGCCGACGACCGCCGAGGAGACCAGCGGGATCACCACCACCGGCATGATGCCGCGCAGCACCGGTGGGATGTCGATGCGCTGGATGCCGAGGACCACACCACCGGCGATCAGACCCGCGACCAGACCGCCGAGGAACCCGGCGCCGATCGTCACGGAGATCGCGCCGCCGACGAAGCCGGGCACGAGACCCGGCCGATCCGCCATGCCGTAGGCGATGTATCCGGCGAGGACCGGGACGAGGAAGCCGAAGGCCGCCGCGCCGATCTGGAACAGCAGCGCGCCCCAGCTGTCGACCTGGCCCCAGTCGAAGTGCTCGGTGACCGACTTGGCCTCGTTGATCTGGTAGCCGCCGATCGCGAAGCCGAGGGCGATCAGCAGACCGCCGGCCGCGACGAACGGGACCATGTAACTCACGCCCGACATCAGCCACTTGCGCAGCTTGCTGCCGTAGCCCTCGCCGGGCTCGCCCGTGCGCTCGACCGGGGTGCCGGGCCGGGCGGCGGCGGTGGCCTCGCCGCGCTCGGCCTTGGCGCGGACCTCGGCGATGAGTTCGGCGGGGCGGTTGATGCCCGCCTTCACACCGACGTCGACGGTCGGCTTGCCGGCGAACCGGTCCTTCTCCCGTACGGACACGTCGTGGGCGAAGATCACGCCGTCCGCCGCCGCGATGACCGCCGGGTCGAGCCGGGTGAAACCGGCCGAGCCCTGCGTTTCGACGACGAGCTCGACGCCGGCGTCGCGGCCGGCGTTCTCCAGCGACTCGGCCGCCATGTAGGTGTGGGCGATGCCGGTGGGGCAGGAGGTGACGGCGACGATACGGAAGGGGCGGTCGCCGCCGGGCGTCTCACCGGGGGCTTCGGTGGTGGTGCCCGTGGCGGCGTCGGCGGAGGCCGCCACCGACGACGCCACGGAGTCTTCGGAACCGGCGTCGGTGGCGCCGGCCGCAGGGGGCTCCTCGCCCCGGATCAGGGCCGCGGCCGACGCCGCGTCCCCCGCCGACCGCAGCGCGTCCGTGAACTCGGTGTTCATCAGCTGCCGGGCCAGCGACGACAGGATCGTCAGGTGGGCGTCGTCCGCGCCCGCCGGAGCGGCGATCAGGAAGATCAGGTCCGCGGGACCGTCCGCGGCGCCGAAGTCGATGCCGGCGGCGCTGCGCCCGAAGGCCAGCGTCGGCTCGGTGACGTGCTCGCTGCGGCAGTGCGGGATGCCGATGCCGCCGTCCAGGCCGGTGGGCATCTGTGCCTCACGGGCGGCCACGTCGGCGAGGAAGCCCTCCAGGTCGGTCACCCGGCCCAGGGCCACCATGCGCTCGGCGAGAGCGCGCGCCGCCGCTTCCTTGGTCTCGGCGGACAGGTCGAGATCGACCAGGTCCGAGGTGATCATGTCGCTCATCGCGGGCTCCTTCGCACGCGTATCGCCCGGGGAGTCTGGTGGGCGGGGAAGGGGACGGGGGTGCCATGGGGGGTGGCGTGGTCTTGGTGGGAGGCGACGGACATGACTAACGCCGAGCTTCGCCGCCTGCGAGCCGGATCGGCGACAACTGTGACAACCACGACATTCGTCATGACACCGGCTCCTTCAGTACGCGGTCCACCGGCACCTCGGCCGTCACCGTCACCGCCGCCGGGTCCAGGTCGGCCGGCGAGGGCATCACGCTGCCCGGCAGCCGGACGGCCGCCGCGCCGTGCGCGACCGCGGAGGCGAGCGCCTCGGGCCCGCTGCCCCCGGCGATCAGAAAGCCGGCGAGGGAGGAGTCGCCGGCCCCGACATTGCTGCGTACGGCGTCCACGCGCGCGCCGGCGAACCAGGCACCCGCGTCGTCCACGAGCAGCTGCCCGTCGGCGCCCAGGCTTGCGAGCACGGCGCGCGCGCCCATCTCGCGCAACTCCTCGGCGGCCTTCATCGCGTCGCCCACGGTGGCCAGGGGGCGCCCGACAGCCTCCGCGAGCTCCTCGGCGTTCGGCTTCACCACGTCGGGCCGGGCGCGCAGGGCTTCGAGGAGGGCGCGTCCGGAGGTGTCCAGCGCGATCCGGGAGCCCCCGTCGTGCGCCCGCGCGACGACATCGGCGTACCAGGACGGGGCGAGCCCGCGCGGCAGGCTGCCGCAGCAGGCGATCCAGTCCGCGTCGTGCGACTGCTCGCGGACCGTCTCCAGGAGGAGTTCCTGCTCGGCCGCGGAGAGCTCGGGGCCGGGCGCGTTGATCTTCGTGAGCACGCCGTCCGACTCCGCGAGCGCGATGTTGGAGCGGGTGGCGCCGGTGATCGGGACCGGCGCGACCTCGATGCCCTGTGCGTCGAGCAGGTCGGCGACGAGCGCGCCGGGCGCACCCCCCAGGGGCAGGACGGCGACCGTGCGCTGTCCGGCGGCCGCGACCGCGCGCGAGACGTTCACGCCCTTGCCGCCCGGGTCCATGCGCTCGCCGGTGGCGCGTATGACTTCGCCGCGGTCGAGGGAGGGCACCTCGTAGGTGCGGTCCAGGGACGGGTTCGGCGTGACGGTGAGGATCATGCGCGCACTACTTCCGTGCCACCGCGCTCGATGGCGATGGCGTCTTCGGGGCTCAGCCCGCTGTCGGTGATCAGCAGGTCCACGTCGCTCAAGGCACCGAAGCGGGCGAAGTGCTCCTGGCCGTGCTTGGAGGAGTCGGCGAGCAGCACCACCCGGCGGGCCGCGGCCACGGCCGCGCGCTTCACCGCCGCCTCCGCGAGGTCGGGGGTGGTCAGACCGTGCTCGGCGGAGAAGCCGTTGGCCGCGACGAACAGGACATCGGCCCGGATCTCGGCGTACGCGCGCAGCGCCCAGGCGTCCACGGCGGCGCGCGTACGGTGCCGTACGCGCCCTCCGACGAGGTGGAGCTGGATGCCGGGGTGGTCCGCGAGGCGGGCCGCGATGGGCAGGCTGTGCGTGACGACGGTGAGGGACGCCTCCAGCGGCAGCGCGGCGGCCATGCGGGCCACCGTCGTACCGGCGTCGAGGATCATCGTGCCCTCGGTGGGCAGCTCGGCGAGGGCCGCCTTCGCGATGCGGTCCTTCTCGTCGGCCGCCGTGCCCTCCCGCTCGGCGAGGTCCGGCTCGAAGTCCAGGCGCCCGGCGGGGATGGCACCGCCGTGCACCCGGCGCACGAGCCCGGCGCGGTCGAGGGCCTTCAGGTCCCGGCGGATCGTCTCCGCCGTCACCTGGAACTCCTCGGCCAGCGACAGGACGTCCACCCTGCCCCCATCACGGGCCAGCCGGAGAATCTCCTGCTGCCGCTCCGGTGCGTACATGTCCGTTCGCCTCCGAACTGTGCCCGAACTTGTGGTTTCAGCGGGAGGCTACGCCTGGATTTCCGGAAAGTAAACAGGTTCGGGCTCAATCGGGCATGAACGGAAATGGGTGAGGGGCCCGGCGCAAAATGAGTGAGGGACCCGGCACAAAGTGCCGGGCCCCTCATCCGCTCCCCCTCCCCCGCTCTCACGGCACCAGCGCGGGCTCCTTCTCCGGTTCCGGTTCCGCCGACGGCTCCTCGGTCGCTCCCTCGACATGCTGTGCCGGGCGCTTCGGCAGGGCGAACATCAGCAGGAAGATCGCTCCCATCACCGCGGCCACCCAGACCAGCGCGTGCTGGAAGCCGTCCACGAAGGCCGCGCCCGCCGCGCTCGCGGCACCCGCCGCGGAACGGTCCGTGATCTCCGCGAGCCGGTCGTCGACGACGCCGAAGAAGACCACCGAGACCAGGCCGAGCCCCAGCGCGTTGCCCATCTGCTGGACGGTGTTGATCAGGCCCGACGCCGAACCGGAGTGCTCGCGCGGCACCTCGGAGAGGATCGCGTCCGTCAGCGGGGCCACGATGAGGCCCATGCCGACGCCCATCACGACCAGGGGCAGCGCCATCTGCCAGGGGGCGATCGAAAGGCCGTAGTGGTTCGCCTCCCAGATGTAGATCAGGACACCGAGACCCATCACCAGCGCGCCCGCCTGGAGCACCTTGCGGCCGAAGCGCGGGACCAGCTGCTGGACGGACAGGCCGGCCGCCGTCGAGACGGCGATCGAGAACGGGATGCCGGTCAGGCCTGCCTTGAGCGGGCGCCAGCCCAGGCCGAACTGCATGTACAGCGTCCAGACCAGGAAGAAGATGCCGAGCGCCACACCGAAGACGGTCTGTACGGCGATGCCGGCCGCGAAGCTCTTCACCTTGAACAGCGACAGTTCGACGAGCGGGGAGCCGTCGCGGGCCGCCTTCCGCCTCTCGAACACCACCAGCGCCGCGAGGACGACGAGCGCGCCGGCCATCGACACGTACCCCCACAGCGGCCAGCCCAGCTCACGGCCACGGGTCAGCGGGTAGAGCAGCATCAGCAGACCGACGGTGACGAGCCCGACGCCGACAAGGTCCAGCTTCAGCGCCTTCGGCGCCTTGGACTCGGTGATGAAGCGGCTGCCGAGGATCAGGCCCGCGATGCCGACCGGGAGGTTGATCAGGAAGATCGGGCGCCATTCGAGGCCGAACAGGTTCCACTCCGTCAGCAGCGCGCCCAGCAGCGGGCCGGTGACGGCGCCGAGTCCGACGACCGCGCCGAACAGGCCGAAGACCTTGCCGCGTTCGTGAGCCGGGAACGTCGCGTGCACGATCGACAGGACCTGCGGGACCATCAGCGCCGCCATCGTGCCCTGGAGGATGCGGGAGGCGACCAGCATCTCGGGGTTAGCGGCGAAGCCGCACAGCGCCGAGGCCAGGGTGAAGCCGCCGATACCGACGAGGAACAGCCGCTTCCGGCCGTGTATGTCGCCGAGGCGGCCGCCGGTGATCAGGCCGGCGGCGAAGGCGAGCGCGTAGCCGGCGGTGATCCACTGGATCTGGCTGAACGACGCGCCGGCCTCCCGCTGGATCGACGGGATGGCGATGTTGACGATCGTGACGTCGACGAGGTCCATGAAGGCCGCGGTCATCACGATCGCCAGGGCGAACCATCGACGGCGGTCGCCTGCGGCGGGCGCCGCGCTGGAGTTGTTCACGAGTGCTGGTTCTGTCTCCGCTGAGGTCATGGCTTGAAGCTATTGCCTGAGTAGGTCAGATCGTGTCCTAGTTCTGCGGCATCCTCGGATTCATGACGACCGACACTCCGGCACGGCTGCTGACACTCCTCTCTCTGCTCCAGACACCCCGCGAATGGCCCGGCGGCGAGCTCTCCGAGCGGCTCGGGGTGTCCCGGCGTACGGTGCGGCGGGACATCGACCGGCTGCGGGAGCTGGGATATCCCGTGCAGGCGAGCAAGGGGGCCGAAGGTGGCTACCGGCTCGTCGCGGGCAAGGCGATGCCGCCGCTCGTGCTGGACGACGAGGAGGCGGTGGCCATCGCGGTCGGGCTGCGGGCCGGGGCCGGGCATGCGGTGGAGGGGGTGGAGGAGGCGTCCGTGCGGGCGCTGGCGAAGCTGGAGCAGGTGCTGCCGTCGCGGCTGCGGCACCGGGTGAGCACGCTTCAGGCCGCGACCATGCCGCTGATCAGTGGGGACGGGGCGAGTATCGCGCCCGAGACGCTGACCGTGATGGCGTCGAGTGTGGCGGGGCGGGAGCGGCTGCGGTTCGCGTACCGGGCGAAGGACGGGACGGAGTCGCGTCGGCTGACCGAGCCGTATCGGTTGGTGTCGACGGGGCGGCGCTGGTACCTCGTGGCGTACGACCTCGATCGGGGGGACTGGCGGACGTTTCGGGTGGACCGGGTGAGTGAGCCGTTCGCCACGGGGGTGCGGTTCGCTCCGCGGGAGTTGCCGACCGGGAATGCGGCGGAGTATCTGCGGCAGTCGATGTGGCGGCGGCAGGAGACGTACGAGTTCTCGGTGACGTTCGATGCGCCTGCGGAGTTCGTGGCGGGGCGGTTGCCGGGGTGGGTGGGGGTGCCGGAGGCCATTGACGGTGGGGAGCGGTGTCGGCTTCGGGGGGCCGTGGGGGACGCCGTGGAGTGGATGGCTGTGCGGCTGGCGATGGTGGACTGTGAGTTCGTGGTGGAGTCGCCGGAGGAACTGGTGCGGTGTGTGCGGGAGTTGGGGGGGCGGTTGAGTCGGGCTGCGAGGTGACGGGTGCCTGCGGCGGCTGTGCGGGGTCGGTGGGGTGCGCGTTGATGCCTGCGGCGGCTGTGCGGGCTCCGTGGGGTGCGCGTTGATGCCTGCGGCGCCTGTGCCGGTTCGGAGGGGGTGCGCGTAGCGCCAACGGTTGTGTGGTGGTCGGGGCCGTGCCGGGGGGTGTCCGTCCTCGGTCGGGCGGTTGCTGTGCCTCAGAGGGTGCTGTCTTTTGACGCCCGCCGCTGCGGGCGGACACCCCCCGGCACGTCCCCTTGCCGCCGTTTGCGGGTGCCGCGCTCAGCGGGTGATGTCGTCCCAGGGGAAGTTTCGCAGTGCCTCCAGGTTGCGCAGTGCCTGTGCTGCTGGGCCCTGGGGGCCCTCTGCCGGGGCCTCTCCTGTTGCCCAGGTTTCTACGGCTACTCGGATGGAGGCTGCGGCCACCGCGGCGGCGAAGTGGTGGGCGGCAACGTTGTCGGAGCCGGTTCTTTCCGCCAATGTCTGCGCCAGCTTTCCTTCCGCCTCGTGGCATACCTCGGCCCAGACCTTGCGTAGGGCGGGGTTGGTCGTGGCCTGGCGGACCAAGGTGCGGACCCATTGCCAGGAGGACTCCGAGACGGCAGCGCCGGGGGTCAAGGTGTGGCGGAGGGCGTGTTCCAGGGCCTCGGGGATGGAGAGGTCCGCGGGGGCGTTGCGGACCGCCTGGGTCCAGCGGTCGGCGCCGGCCGCGTAGAGCGGGGACACCGACTCCTCCTTGGTGGCGAAGTAGCGGTAGAAGGTGCGCGGCGCGATGCCCGCGGCCTGCGCGATGTCCTCGGCTCGGGTGGCCCGAATGCCCTGTCGCACGAAGAGGGCGGCCGCGGCGCGGGCGATCTCCATGCGGGTCGCCGCCTTGCGTCGCTCCGTCAGCGAGGGGGACTGTGCGGGGGTGGGGCTGCTCACGCTCGGCAGGCTATGCCCATGTGGCACAATCTGCCATCCGGGTGGGCCACCCCGTGGTTCAGGTACGGGGTGACCCGCCCGTCCGGCCTGTTCGGGTGGGGCCGGCAAAAGGAGCCGGGCCCCGGCACCCAGGGGGGTTGGGCGCCGAAGCCCGGCTCGGGGAAAGTCCCGGCGCCGGGGGGAGTGCGTCGGGACTTGGTCTGGTGGCGGTCGGTCGATCTGCGTCGGGGGGACCCGAGGCCGGTCGCCTCGGGATCCGAACTCCCTTGCCCGGAAGTCTTGTTCCCGGTGCCCTGTACATTGAAGCGGCGTTACATCGCCATGTTTGCGCGGTCTTTGGCCACCCGGCGTACGCGCCCGTGGCCGGTCGTACGCCCCCGCCCCTCCTGTCGGAGGGGTCAGGCGGCCGCGTCGAAGCCGGTGCTGCGCGCCAGCTTCTTCAGCTCCAGCAGGGCATGCTTCTCGATCTGGCGGATGCGCTCGCGGGTCAGGCCGTGCTCCTTGCCGACCTCCGTCAGGGTGCGCTCGCGGCCGTCGTCGATGCCGTACCGCATCTTGATGATGGACGCCGTGCGCTGGTCGAGGCGGCCGATCAGGTCGTCCAACTCCTCGCTGCGCAGGAGGGTGAGGACCGACTGCTCCGGGGAGACCGCTGACGTGTCTTCCAGCAGGTCGCCGAACTGGGTCTCGCCCTCGTCGTCCACCGGCATGTTCAGGGAGACCGGGTCGCGGGCCCAGTCCAGGACGTCCGTCACCCGGTCCGCGTTCGAACCGAGCTCGGCGGCGATCTCCGCGGGCTCCGGGTCGCGGCCGTGTTCGCGGTTGAACTCGCGCTGGACACGGCGGATTCGGCCGAGCTCCTCCACGAGGTGGACGGGGAGGCGGATGGTGCGGGACTGGTCGGCTATCGAGCGGGTGATGGCCTGACGGATCCACCACGTCGCGTACGTCGAGAACTTGAAGCCCTTGCGGTAGTCGAACTTCTCCACCGCGCGCACCAGGCCGGCGTTGCCCTCCTGGATCAGGTCGAGGAGGGGCAGGCCGCTGCGCGGGTAGCGGCGAGCCACCGCGACGACCAGGCGGAGGTTGGAGCGGATGAAGACGTCCTTGGCGCGCTCTCCGTCGGCGACCAGGGCCTCCAGCTCCTCGCGGGTGGCGTCCGCCCTGGCCTCCTCGAAGCCGTCGAGGACCTGCCTTGCGAACACACCCGCCTCGATGATCTGTGACAGCTCGACCTCTTTGGCGGCGTCGAGAAGCGGCGTGCGCGCGATCTCGTCGAGGTACATGCCGACCAGGTCGCGGTCCGCGATCTCGCCGCCATGGGCGCGAACACTGCGTGCCTTGTCGACGGTCTCGCCGGTGGCGGACTGACGACGGGCGACGGCACGGGTTGCCATGCGTGCTCCCTTGCGATGTGGGCGGGCGGATGGTTCTTGAACGCTTGGGACTCTTGTCGAGTGCCCTGCATCCGATGGAAACAACGACTGGAATCAGGACAGAATTCCCAACCCGCCCCCCTATTTTTCTGATCTTGCAGTACCCTGTCCGGCCACCGCGAGGAGGCCCGATGTCGTCGGAACGTACAGAGGTGCTGGTCAGGTCGGGAGTCGAGAGTGACCTCGATGCCCTCACCGACATCTACAACCACTATGTACGTGAGACGCCCATCACATTCGATACCGCGGTCTTTACGCCGGAAGAGCGCCGACCTTGGCTGCTCTCCCACCCTGAAGACGGCCCGTACCGGCTGAAGGTTGCCGAGGAGAGGGACCTCGAAGGGAACTCACATCGGATTCTTGGCTACGCCACTTCCAGCCCTCTTCGACCGAAGCCCGCCTACGCGACCTCCGTCGAGGTGACGGTCTACCTCGCACCGGACGCCGGCCGGCGCGGCATCGGCACCCTCCTGTACAACGCCCTGTTCGAGGCACTGGCCGAGGAGGATCTGCACCGCGCCTACGCGGGCGTCGCCCAGCCGAACGAGGCGTCCGCGCGGCTGCACGAGCGGTTCGGCTTCCGGCATGTCGGCACGTACCGCGAGGTGGGCCGCAAGTTCGGCCGGTACTGGGACGTGGCCTGGTACGAGAAGGAGCTGTGAGGCCCGCGAGGGCTCAGCCGAACTGCACCGACCGCTTCGCCATCCCCATCCAGAACCCGTCGATCACCGACTTCTGCGCGTCCAGCTCACCGGACACCTCCGCCGCGCCCATCGTCACGAAGAGCGGGGCGAAGTGCTCGGTGCGCGGGTGGGCGTAGCGGCCGGCCGGGGCCTTGGTGAGGAAGTCGAGCAGCGAGTCCCAGTCCCGGGCCTCCAGCGCGCTCCGGCCCCAGTCGTCGAACTCGGAGGACCAGCTGGGCACTCCCCCGCCGACATGGCGCAGGGCGGCCAGGTTGTGGGTGAAGAAGCCGGAGCCGACGATCAGCACGCCCTCGTCGCGCAGCGGCGCCAGCCTGCGGCCGATCTCCATGAGCCTGACGGGGTCGAGGGTCGGCATGGAGATCTGCAGGACCGGGATGTCGGCCGTGGGGAACATCTCGACGAGCGGGACGTAGCCGCCGTGGTCGAGGCCGCGGTCCGGGAAGTCCTGCACCGGTGTGCCGGGGGCGCGCAGCAGCTTGCGGACGGACTCGGCCAGCTCGGGCGCGCCGGGGGCCGGATAGGTCACCTGGTAGTAGTGCTCGGGGAAGCCCCAGAAGTCGTAGACGAGAGGGACGGCCTCCGTGGCACCGATGGCGAGGGGGGCCTCCTCCCAGTGGGCGGAGACCATGAGGATCGCCTTGGGGCGCGGCAGTCCGGCGGACCAGGCGGCGAGCTCGCCGGGCCAGACCGGGTCGTCCGCGAGCGGCGGGGCGCCGTGACTGAGATAGAGGGCGGGCATGCGCTCCTGCGTGGCGGCGGACATGACGGCTGCTCCCTCCGGAGACCTGAAGCCTCGGTTGCTTTAAGTCTAAACATTCCTCTCGGAAAACCGTACGTCCAGGTAATTAAAATTTCAAGGAGAGCTCTCGTACAGTGGAGTACATGAATACGGCATCGACCTCCGCGCCACCCGTGTCCGCGTCCGCGTCCACCCCCGCCGCACCCGCGCAGGAGCCCCGCTGGCTCACCGACGAGCAGCAGCGGGTCTGGCGCACCTACCTGGACGCGGTCACCCTGCTGGAGGACCACCTGGACCGCCAGCTCCAGCGGGACGCGGGCATGCCGCACATCTACTACGGCCTCCTGGTCAAGCTCGCCGAGTCCTCGCACCGCCGGCTGCGGATGACCGAGCTGGCGATGTACGCCAAGATCACCCGCTCGCGGCTGTCGCACGCCATCGCGCGGCTGGAGAAGAACGGCTGGGTGCGGCGCGAGGACTGCCCCGACGACAAGCGGGGCCAGTTCGCGGTGCTGACCGACGCGGGCGTGGAGGTGCTGAAGCAGACCGCGCCAGGCCATGTGGAGGCCGTGCGCCAGGCGATGTTCGACCGGCTCACCGAGGAACAGCAAAAGGCCCTCGGCGAGATCATGCGGATCGTCGCCGAGGGCCTGCAGCCGACGGAAGCGGGTGCGGACCTGCCCTGGCTCCGCTGAACCGCTCATTCAGCGAGCCGGGGCAGGTCCTTGATGGCCGTACGTACGGAGCGTCCCCATCCCCGTACGTACGCCCGGTCCCAAGGGGTACGACCTGACGGTCGTCGTCGTGCGGTTCAGTGCGCGACGACGGGTACCGGCACCTCGTCCTCGGCGTTCTCCTGCGAGGTCGCCACCGTCGAGCCGTCGGGACGGCCGGCGTTGACGAAGGTCACCACGATGACCGCGGCGAGGACCAGCATGCCGACGGCGAACCAGATCGCGTTGGTGTAGCCGTGCACCATGCCCTCCAGCTGGACCAGCTGCTGCTGGGACCGGGAGGTCGCGGAGCCGATGTGGTCCGCGATGTAGGTGGTCGTGGCCGACGCGGCGATCGTGTTCAGCAGGGCCGTACCGATCGCGCCGCCCACCTGCTGCGAGGTGTTGACCATCGCGGAGGCGACACCGGCGTCCCGGGGCTCGACGCCCAGGGTGGCCAGGGACATGGCCGGCATGAACGCCGTACCCATGCCGAGACCGAGCAGCAGCATCGCCGGCAGGATGATCGAGGCGTACGACGAGCCGATCTCCAGCTGCGTCATCAGGAGCATGCCGATCGCGGCGACCAGGAAGCCGGGGCCCATCAGCAGCCGCGCCGGGACGCGGGTCATCAGGCGGGTGCCGATCTGGGTCGAGCCGACCATCATGCCGACGATCATCGGCATGAAGGCGAAGCCGGTCTTGATCGGCGTGTAGCCCTTCACGATCTGCAGGTAGTAGGTCAGGAACAGGAACGTGCCGAACATCGCGATGATCGCGATACCGAGCGAGAGGTAGACGCCGCCGCGGTTGCGGTCGGTGACGACGCGCAGGGGCAGCAACGGGGCCTTGACCTTGGCCTCGGTGACGACGAACGCGACCAGCAGGACCACCGAGGCGGCGAACATGCCCACGGTCAGGGAGTCGCCCCAGCCGTTGGACTCGGCGCGGGTGAAGCCGTAGACCAGCGCGACCAGGCCGAGCGTGGACAGCAGGACGCCGGGGATGTCGAGCGGGTTGCGGTTGCGGCTGCCCTGCGGCTCACGGATGACGAAGTACGCACCGGCCGCGGCGACGATCGCGAACGGGATGTTGACGAAGAACGTCCAGCGCCAGTCCATGTACTCGGTCAGCACACCGCCGAGGATGAAGCCGACGGCGCCACCGCCACCGGCGATCGCACCGTAGATGCCGAACGCCTTGGCACGCTCCTTGGCGTCCGTGAACATCACGGCGAGCAGGGACAGCGCGGCGGGCGCGAGCAGGGCACCGAAGACACCCTGCAGGGCGCGGGCGCCGAACATCATCGCCTCGTTGGTGGCGGCGCCACCGAGCGCGGAGGCGCCGGCGAAGCCGATCAGGCCGACGACGAAGGCCCGCTTACGGCCCCACAGGTCGGCTATCCGGCCGCCGAACAGCAGCAGACCGCCGAAGGCGAGGGCGTAGGCCGTGACGACCCACTGCCGGTTGCCGTCGGAGATGCCCAGGTCCTGCTGGGCGGAGGGCAGGGCGATGTTCACGATTGTCGCGTCGAGCACGACCATGAGCTGGGCCAGCGCGATGAAGACGAGCGCTTTCCAGCGGTTGGGATCGACGGCGCCGAGGGCGCTGCCGGGTGCCTTTGCGGCAGTTTCGGACATGGGGGTACCCACTTCGGGACTTCGTAATGGACAAAGGACGTCTAAAGGGGACGGCTCGTCGGCTGTGACGGCCGGTGAGATTCGCTGTAGTGGCTGTGTGGTGACGGGTGCGGCTGTGTGGTGACCGGTGCCGTGCTCCGAAGTGATCGGTCGGAGCCGGTCGGTCAGAGCCGGTCGGTCAGGCCTGGCGCAGGTCCTCCATGGTCAGCGCCGTGCCCGGCAGGACCGAACGGGCCGGGGCCCGCAGTCCGTCCAGGAACAGCTGAAGGTGACGGTGGACGTAGCGGTCGGCGATGTCGCACCCGGTACCGGCAAAGGGCCGGCTGAGCTGGGCGGCGGCGATCATGACATCGCCGACGTCCACATCGGAGCGGAGCTGGCCGGCCGCCTTGGCGCGGTCCATGATCGCCCCGATGAGGCTCTCGGCCCGCTCGCGCGAGGCCTCCAGGTCCGGGTGGTTCTGGTCGAAGGTGCTCTGGACCATCGGGCACAGCGCGCTGATCCGTTCGTCAGCGGCGGCGTGCACGAAGCGCTCCAGGGCCTCGAAGGCATCCCCGGTCTGCGTGAGCGCGAGTTCGGCCGCCGCCACCGTACGGTCCATGACGGAGCAGACGACCTCGCGCACCAGCGCGTCGCGGTCGGGGAAGTTGCGGTACACCGTGGCATTGCCGACGCCGGCCCGGCGGGCGATCTCGTCGAGCGGCACGTCGGGGCCGAACTCCACGAACATCTCCCGGGCGGCGGTGACGATCCGCTCCCGGTTGCGCAGGGCGTCGGCGCGCGGCCGGGTCGCCTTGCGCGCTACGGGGGTCACGGTCTGCACGGTGTACTCCAAGGTTGCGGTGAATCCGTGTCTCACGGGTCGTGGTCTCACGGTCGTGGTCTCACGGATCGCGATCCGGGGAAGGTCTCCCCGTTTCGCGCGGACACATGGCTAAACGGGGAGAGGCTCCCCGGTTATTTCCCGACCTGGGAAACATTTCATGTGACCTGAGTCACACACTATTTGGCGGAAGAACCCACGTTCGGGCTCCTCCAACGCGCGCCCGCTCACCCCTCGACACAGGGTGATCGAGAGGGTGCAGCACGCAGTCGGGCGGGCTGCCATGGACTGAAGGGCCCATGCATGCAGCCCAGCCGTCGGATACGCCCCCGCCGTGTGGCCGCCCTCGCCTCCGTGACCGCCCTGACCTTCGCGGTCAGCACCTCCGCAGGCACCGGACACCTCACGGCGGGCACCTCGACGGTGGCCGGAGCGGGCCCCATCTCGCCCGAACACCCCTCCGCCCTGCGCCCCTGCATGATCAGCGGCCGGCCGACGGTCCAGATGTCGGAAGGGATGCCGACGGTACGCGGCTACTCCCGCTCCACCGGCGCCGTCCGCGCCCTCACGGTCATGGTCGACTTCCCCGACGCGCCCGGACCGGGCCGCGCGCTCGACCGCTTCGACGAGTTCTTCCCGCAGACCCAGGACTGGTTCCGCACCAGCTCCTACGGCCGCCTCGACTACCGCCCCCAGACCCCGATCCCCGGCTGGCTGCGGATGCCCAAGTCCTTCCGGGCGTACGGCATAGAGCGCGGCGCGCCCTTCGACCCCGGGTACCGGCAGCTCGTCCAGGACATCGTGGTCGCCGCCGATTCCCGGGTGGACTTCCGGTCGTACGACTTCCTGAATGTGCTGGTGGCCCCGGACGCCGGCCCGTCGGCCCTGGACACGGTCCTGTCGGTGACCTTCGCGGGCAACACCGAGGCCCCGGTCGCCGACGGCGTCTCGGTGGCCAATGCGTCCTTCGTCTACTCCCGCCAGGACGACGGCTCCGGCACCTACCACCGCACCGGCTACCGGGTGCTCCCCCACGAGAACGGCCATGTCTTCGGCCTGCCCGACCTCTACACCGCCGAGGGCGGGGGCGCGGTCGGCCACTGGGACATCATGAGCGAGGACTGGGGGGCCAACAACGACCTGCTCGGCTGGCACAAGTGGAAGCTGGGCTGGCTGGACGCCGCACAGATACGCTGCGCGGCCAAGCCCGGCGCGACCGAGTACGCCCTGACGCCGCTGGCCCGCGAGGGCGGCCCGAAGCTGGTGTTCGTCCCGCTGGACCGCCGCCACGGCTACGCCCTCGAACTACGCACCCGCGAGGGCAACGACGAGTCCGTGTGCCGCCCCGGTGTCCTGATCTACAAGGTCGACGCGGACATCGACACCGGGATGGGACCGGTGAAGGTCCAGGACTCCCACGAGGACAGCGGAGGGTGCACGCGCAGCCCGAACGTCCATGCCGAGCTGTCCGACGCGACGTTCGGACCCGGGGAGGAGTTCCGGGACGAGGAGCGGGGGGTGCGGGTGACGGTGCTGGGGACGGATCTGACGGGGAGTTATCGGGTGCGGGTGAGCCGGGGGTAAGGGTGGGGCTAGGGGTGGGGGCTGCGGCGGCCCGTTCGCCCTGCGCGCGCGTGACGCCGATTACGGTTAAGGCTGCCGAACGCCGTACGGAGAGCCGATGCCCGCGATGACGACCCTGGACGACGACCGTGCCGTGCCCGCGGAGGCGGTCACTCCGCTGATCCGGGGTGTGACGGTGCTGCGTCGGCTGACCGAGGCAGGCGGGACGCTGAGCGCGAGCGGGCTGGAGCGCGGCACCGGGCTGGCGCGCTCCACGGTGGACCGGATCACCTCCACGCTCGCGCGCATGGGGTACGTCCGCCTCGACGGCCGTGACATCGTCCTGGCGCCGCGCGTGATGGAACTGGGCAACGCCTACCTGGCGGCCCTCGCCCTGCCGGCCCTCCTCTCCTCCCACGCGGACGCGCTCGCCGACGAGCTCGACGAGTCCGTGTCGCTGGCGGTCGCCGACCGCGACGGCATCCGCTTCATCCACCAGGCGACCCGCCGCCGCGCGATGTCCCTCAGCTTCCGCATCGGCGACCTGCTCCCGGCCGAACGCACCGCGCCGGGCCCGCTGTTCGCGACGGAGTGGACGCAGGGCGAGTGGCAGACCTGGCGCGAGCGCCGGGCGGCGGACCCGGACGACCGGGGCTTTCCGGCCGTACCGTGGCGGTCGCACCCGTCCTCCGACAAGGACTTCGAACGCCGGACGGCGCGGGCGGCCAAGGACGGCTGGACGCTGGACGACCAGTTGATCGAGCCGGGGCTGGTCGCCGTGGCCGTACCGGTGAAGGACCTGCGGGCGGGCGGCCGTATCGCCTGTGTGGCGAGCGTGGTGAGCCACACGAGCCGGCACACCGCCGCGGACCTGCGCGACACGCTCCTGCCCCGCCTGCGGACGGCGGTGGCGGCGATGGAACGCGACCTGCGCGAGGCACCGGAGCCGCGCCCCGCGACCGCTCCGGCGGGCCTCGCGACCTGGACGGGCGCCTCCAAGCAGGAGCTGGGCAGGGAGTTCGTCGAGTCGCTGGCCCGCGGGCTGACCGTACTGACCGCGTTCGGCGAGGGCCGGGCCGAGCTCACCCTCACGGACGTGGCCCGCGCGACCGGGCTGGCCCGGGCCACGGCCCGCAGGGCACTCATCACGTACGAGCACCTGGGACTGGTACGCCCGTCGGGAAACCGCGCCTTCGCCCTCACCCCCCGTGTGCTGTCCCTCGGCTACCCGCCCCTGTCCCGCACGTCCCTCGCCCAGATCGCGACCCCGCACTTGGCCGAACTGGCCGACCGGGTCCATGAGTCGACGTCCCTGGCGGTGCTGACGCCGTCGGCCGACGAGATCCAGTACATCGCCCGCGCCGCCACCAGCCGCGTGATGAGCGTCAACATCACGATCGGCACACGACTGCCGGCGTACGCGACGTCGATGGGGCGGGTGCTGCTGGCCGATCTCCCGGAAGGCGACGGGCAGTTGACGACCGCCCTGGCCGACCTGCGCCCGCTGACCGCACACACCATCACGGACCCGGCGACGCTGACGACGACCCTGTCGGATGTCCGGGCCAACGGATACGCCCTGGTCGACGAAGAGTTGGAGGCGGGCCTGCGATCGGTGGCCGTACCGGTGAGAGACCGGACGGGCCGGGTGGTCGCCGCACTGAACGTGGCCATGCACGTGGCGCGACGCTCGGTGCAGGAGTGCGTGCGGGACGTTCTGCCGGAGCTGCTGGAGACGGCGGGACGGGTGGAGGGGGACCTGCGGGTGGCAGGGCGGTTCGGTGGGGTTGCCGTGGGGTGAGGGGGGCGGGTCGCGTCAGCCGTCGTACGGCCTGGTGGCTCGGCCCTCACGCAGGGTGAGACCCCACCAGGCGAGCTGGTCCAGGAGGACGGAAGCGGCCTTGGCGGTGCCGTCCCGGTCATGGGGCCGGCCCTCGTCGTCGAACTGCTCCCAGGCCATGTGGAAGCTGACGGTGTCGCGCAGGGTGACGGCGTGCAGCTCGGCGAAGACCTGACGCAGTTGCTCGACGGCCCGCTGCCCGCCGGCCATCCCGCCGTAGGAGACGAAGCCGACGGGCTTGGCCCGCCACTCCCGGTAGACGTAGTCGATGGCGAGCTTCAGGGACGCCGGGTAGCCGTGGTTGTACTCCGGCGTGACGACGACGAATCCGTCGAGCCCACCGATGCGCTGGGCCAGGGTCGGGGCGTCGCCGGGGGCGTCGGACCGCTCCAGGGTGAGCTTGAGCTCGTCGGCGAGGGCGGGCTCGGACAGGTCGATGACGTGCGTCTCCATGTCGTCGCGACGCTCGACCTCGGAGACGAACCACTGGGACACCTTGTCGGCGAAGCGACCCGGGCGGACGCTGCCGATGAGGACGCCGATCTTGAGCGGGGGCTGGGACATGAAGGGACCTCGGTTCCGGGAAGTTCGGGCGGGAGAGATCGCGAACCGCCTCTGATTGGGGCCCGCTCAAACAACGTAAAACCTCAAGTTAACTTGAGGTCAAGCCGGACACTCTGTCCCCCGCGCGAGCTACGCGGAAGTGTCCACCGGGTGGTGACGACTGGTCAGTCACCGGATCCATAGCGTTTCGGCAACGCCGCGGCGCTCCGGCTGCGGATTCGGACAAGGAGCTTTCATGAGACTGGTCTGGCAGTTCGTGGCCGTCGCGGTGGTCGCCTTCGTCGGCGGTCAGGGACTCGCCGCGGTGGAGGACACCCCCTTGCTCCAGCTGGCCATCGGCGTCCCGACGGCCGTGCTCGCGGTGCTCGTCTACGGATGGGTGGTACGGCGGACCGAGCGCCGCCCGGCCACGGAGGTGGCCCTGGAAGGTGCCCCGCTCGCGATAGGCCGCGGAACCCTGATCGGTGTCGCGCTGTTCGCGATGGTCATGACGAACCTCTTCGCCTCCGGGTACTACGAGGTCGACGGCCTGGGCTCGGTGACCGGCTCGCTCGGCCTGTTCGGCTTCATGGCCGCCGCCGCGGTGACGGAGGAGTTGATGTTCCGCGGCATCCTGTTCCGGATCGCCGAGGAACGCATCGGCACCTGGATCGCGCTGGCGCTGACCGGTGCGCTGTTCGGCCTGGTCCACCTGCTCAACCCGAACGCGAGCCTCTGGGGCGCCACCGCCATCGCCATCGAGGCCGGCGGCATGCTCACCGCCGCCTACGTCGCCACCCGCAAGCTGTGGGTGCCGATCGGCGTGCACTTCGGCTGGAACTTCGCCGCGGGCGGCATCTTCAGCACCGAGGTCTCGGGCAACAACACCGCCCAGGGACTGCTGGACTCCGCGACGTCGGGCCCGAAGCTCGTCACCGGCGGCGACTTCGGCCCGGAGGGCAGCGTGTACTCGGTGCTGTTCTGCGTACTGGCGACGATCGCGTTCATGTGGCTGGCCTACCGGCGCGGCCATGTGGTGCCCCGCGGTCGGCGCGCGGCGCGGATCGAGGGCACCGCTACACTCCCCCGATGATCGGTCTTGAGCCGGCCCGCGAGTTGTGGCGCCGGTCCGATGTCACGGTCCGCGATCTGCCGCTCGCCGTGCTGTGTCTCGCCCTGTCGTGCCTACCGTCGTTCCACGGGACGCAGATCGGCAACCTGCCGCACCGTCCCTTCGACGCGGTGACCATCGTGGTGATCGCCCTCGAATGCCTCCCGCTCGCCGTGCGCCGACGGTGGCCGGTCGTCTGCCTCGCCCTGGTGTCGGCCGGCTTCGCCCTGGACCAGCTCCGTGGCTACCACACCTTCGGGGGCACCGCGCTGCCGATCGCGCTGCTCAGCGTGGGAGCCCATCTGGAACGGAACCGGCGTGCCGCCGCGATCGGCTTCTCCGTGGCGTACGTGCCGCTGGCGGTCGCGCTCGCCCTGCGCGGTTTGGGCGAGCCGATCAGCGGGTTCGTGACGTTCTATCTGGCGCTGGCCCTCGCGTGGGGCCTCGGGGCGTGGCTGCGCTCCACCCGCATCGCGGAGGCCGAACGCCGCCGCCTGGTCGCGGAGGAGACACGCACCGCCGAACGCACCCGCATCGCCGGCGAACTCCACGACGTGGTGACCCACCACGTGACGGCGATGGTCGTCCAGGCCGAGGCGGCACGCTATCTGACGGCCGCTCCCGATCGCCTCGACGGGGCACTGACCGCCGTCACCGACACCGGCAGACGGGCCCTCACCGACCTGCGCCACCTGCTCGACCTACTCAACCCGGACCACCAGGCCGACGCCACCACACCGGCGGTCGGCCGGTTTCTCACCCTCGTGGAGCAGACGCGCCAGGCCGGGCAGCCGGTCGAGTTCACCGAGGAGGGCACACCGGCGGAGTCGACCGGCAGCGCCGACCTCGTGGCCTACCGGGTCGTGCAGGAGGCCCTGACGAACGCCCTCAAGTACGCTCACGGCAGCCGCACCTCGGTCCAAGTGCGGCACAGCCCGAGGGAGATCACCGTGGAGGTCAGCACGGACGGATCCGGCTCGCGGACCGGCTCCCCCGGCGGCAGCGGACGGGGCCTGACCGGGCTCCGTGAACGGGTGGACGTCCTGGGCGGCGACTTCGCCGCGGACCGGCTGACGGGCGGCGGCTTCGTCGTACGGGCCCGCATACCGGCCGGGAGCTCCGCGTGACCGCGCCGATCCGGGTCCTGATCTGCGACGACCAGGTACTGGTCCGCACCGGCCTGGTGACGATCATCGACGCTCAGCCCGACCTCGAAGTGGCGGGCGAGTGCGAGGACGGCAGGGCCGCGGTCGAACTCGCCCGGCAACTGCGCCCGGACATCGTGGTGATGGACGTACGCATGCCGGTGCTCGACGGCATCGAGGCCACCCGCCTGCTGGCCGGTGCCGGAGTGCAGGATCCCGTCAAGGTGCTCGTGGTGACCACGTTCAACCTGGACAAGTACGTCTACGAGGCACTGCGGGCCGGGGCGAGCGGGTTCCTGCTCAAGGATGCGCCGCCGGCCCAACTGCTGAACGGCATCCGGACCGTGGCCGCGGGCGCGGCCCTGCTGGACCCCGAGGTGACGCGCCAGCTCGTGGGCAGCTACGCCGCCCGCATCCGGCCCGCCGAGGGCACCGCGCACAACGGCACGCTCACCCCCCGCGAGCTGGAGGTACTGCGCCTCATGGCGGACGGCCGCTCCAACAGTGAGATCGCCGCGGCCCTCCAGCTGAGCCAGGAGACCGTCAAGACCTTCGTCTCCCGCATCCTCACCAAACTCGGCCTCCGCGACCGCGTCCAGGCGGTCGTCTACGCCTACCGCCAGGGCCTGGTGACCTGACGCATACGTGGGTTGAGTGTCCTCAAGGGTGCCTTCGGCAGGTGACGCACTGGGCACCGGGACGTGCTGTACGAGACGTACCACGTCGGCAGGTCGTCCCCCGGACACCCACGCCCGCAACGAGACCCGCAACCTGCCCCTGGACCAGGCTGCCGGTGGCCGGCGCCGCGGCTTCCACGTCGGTGAGGTGACCGAAGTCCGTCAGCGGCGTCGTGTTCATGGTCGTCAAAGGCAGCTCCGGATCAGCGACGACGGGCACCGCTTCCGGGTCCGGCGTACGTTCCTCCAGCCGGTGGAGGTTCCGCCGGATCTCCTCCGCGCCCGGATGGCCGAACTCCTCGAACACCGCAAGCGCCTGCCGCCAGTTGTCGCGGGCCGTCTCCGGTTCGCCCGCGGCCAGGCGGACGTCGGCGAGGTGGCCGAGGGTGTGGGCCTCGCCCCAGCGGTTGCCGGCAGCCCGGTGCGCTTCGAGTGCTCGGCGGTAGTGCCGGATCGCGTCGTCGTGGTGGTGGAGCAGGTGCCGGACGGTGCCGAGCCGGTCGAGTGCGATGCCTTCGAACCAGCTGTTCCCGGCGGCGCGCAGGACGACCAGCGCCCGCTGAAGGCAGTCGACGGCGTCGTCGAACCGGTGCAGGTGCCGGTAGGCGTCGCCCAGGTCGGCCAGGGCGATGCCCTCCCCCCAGGCGTGGCCGCGAACCCGGGAGACGGCCAGCGCACGGCGGGTGTACTCGACGGCCCGGTGCGGCCTGCCGCTGCGCAGGTGGGCAGGGCCCAGATCGGCCACGGCCTGGTGCCCGCCCTGCCTGTCCCCGAGCTCCCGGTGCCGGACAATCGCCTGCCGGAGGTGGTCGACGGCCTCGTCGGACCGGCCCGCCGCCGTCAGCGCGGCGGCCAGATCGCTGTGACTCCATGCCTCGCCCGTGCGGTCGTGGGCGGCGCGGGCGGCGTCATGGGCGGTCCGGGCGGTGTCGAGCCAGTCATGCGGATGGCCGCGCAGGTGGAAGTACCCCCACAGGGCGGAGGTCAGCCGCCATGCGATGCCGGCTCGGCGGGCCGCGGCGGCCCGGTGCACAGCAGCGACGAGGTTGCGGCGTTCGGTCTCGCACCACTCCAGGGCCTGGTCGTACCCGGTGAACACCGACGGGCGGCAGCCGGGGGGCAGGGGGTCGAGGGGGATCCGGCGGCGATGCGGGGCGAGGTGGGCGTGGGCGGCGTCCGCGGTGTGCAGGTACCAGCACAGAAGCCGCTCAAGGGCCCGGCCCCGCTCCCCCGGTGTCTCTTCCATGACGGCGCATTCGGCCGCGTGGACCCGCAGCAGGTCATGCAAGGCGTAGCGACCGGGTGCGTGTTCGGCGAGCAGGTGGGCGCGGGTGAGTTCCAGGAGCAGTGGGCGTGTCGCACGGAGCGGGAGTCCGGCGAGGGCGGCCGCGGCGGGCGCGCAGATGTCCGGGCCGGAGTGCAGGCCCACCAGGCGGAACAGCCGGGCGGCCGGGACGGACAACGCCGCGCACGACGAGGAGAAGGCGGCACGCAGGTCCGTGGCGAGGTCGCCGTCGGCGAACGCGTCGAGGCTGCCCGCGTCGGCCCGCAGTTCCTCGGCGATGGCGCGGAGCGGGAAGCCGGGGTGGGTGGCCGCACGGGCGGCGACAATGGCGAGAGCCAGCGGCAGCCGGGCGCAGCGCGCGATGATCTCTTCCGTCGCCTGCGGTTCCGCCGCCGGGCGTGCGGCGCCGACGCGGCGCACCAGGAAGGCGTGTGCCTCGGCGGGCGTCAACGGGTTCAGAGTCAGCGGATGCGCCCCGTCGCCCGCGATGAGGCCGGTGAGTTGGTTGCGGCTGGTGACGATGACCAGGCAGCCGGGAGAACCGGGCAGCAGAGGGCGGACATGCTCGGTGTCGCGTGCGTTGTCGAGGAGGATCAGCATCCGTCGGTCGGCGAGCAGGCTGCGGTACAGGGCCGCCTGGGCGTCGAAGCGGTGGGGTATGCGCCGCGGGGGGACGCCGAGCGCGTCGAGGAGAGCGCGGATCGCTTCGTCCGGCGGCACGACCGGGCCGGTCGGGTCGAAACCGCGCAGGTCGATGGAGAGCTGTCCGTCGGGGTAGCGGTGGGCGACCCGATGGGCCCAGTGCACGGCCAGGGCGGTCTTGCCGGTGCCCGCCATGCCGGTGATGGCGCTGATGACCACCGTGGCCGGATGCGTTCCGTCGTCGGGCAACAGAGCCTGGGCCTGCTCCAGTTCGACTCGACGGCCGGTGAAGGCGGGCAGATCGGCGGGAAGCTGCGCGGGGAGGGCCGAGTGATCGACGGCCGGCGACACCGGCTGGTGTGCCCCGTTCTGCCGAGGGGAGGGGTCCAGCGAAGCGTCGGCCGCCAGGATGCGGTCGTGCATCTCCCGCAGCGGCACACCGGGTTCCACGCCCAGTTCGTCCAGCAGGGTGCTCCGCGTCCGGCGGTACGCCGCCAGCGCCTCGGCCTGCCGTCCGGACCGGTACAGCGCCAGCATGAACAGCCGGCACAGCCGTTCGC
The DNA here is from genome assembly GCF_045039535.1 of Streptomyces sp. NBC_01092. Taxonomy (NCBI): domain Bacteria; kingdom Bacillati; phylum Actinomycetota; class Actinomycetes; order Kitasatosporales; family Streptomycetaceae; genus Streptomyces; species Streptomyces sp. NBC_01092. The sequence goes on from NZ_CP108659.1 coordinate 4,665,094, forward strand.
GCAGCGGGTGCTCGCTGGTCAGCGCGGTCAACTCGGCGATCACCTCGCCGTGGCGCCCCAGCGAGACGTCGATGTCCAGCCGCAGCTCCAGCGTGGCCAGCCGCTCCTCGGTCAGCCGGGAGCGTTCGGCTTCGGCCAGCGGGCCGGGGAGTCCGGCCAGCGGCGTCTCCTCCCATCCGTCGAGCGCGCGGTGCAGGAGCTCCGCGGCGGCCGACACCTCGCCCGCGGCGCGCAGTCTCTTCGCCTCGGCGACCCGCCGCTCGAACAGGCCCAGATCCAGGGCGTGTTCCGGGGCTCGGGCCAGGTATCCGCCCGCCGCCGACTCGACCACCCGCGGCGACGCACTGGCGTCCCGCCCCGGTTCGAGCACCTTGCGCAACCGCGACACATAGCTCCGCAGCACGGCCACGGCCGTGGCCGGCGGTTCGTCACCCCATACGGCGTCGATGAGTTCGGCGATCGTGACGGGGCGCCCGCGTCGTAGCAACAGGGCTGCCAGCACCACTCGTTGCTGCGGCGGACCCAGGTCCAGTTCACCCTCGCCGTGCCATGCCCTGACCGGCCCCAGCACCGCGAAGCGCAGGGACTGTTCAGGCAGGGATTCTTCAGGTGCTGCTGTGTTCACGAATCTGTCCAGGTCGTCGGCGACGTCGAGGGGGCTGGCTGGTGGGCCGGTACGTCGTAGGTCAGAAGACACCGGGCCATAAGGGCACACTCAAGCCACGAATGTGTCCGCGCGGCGTGCGGCGCGTCAGGTCACCGGGCCCTGGCGGTAGGCGTGGACGACTGCCTGGACGCGGTCGCGGGGGCCGAGTTCGGCGAGGATGCGGGTGGCGTTCACCCTCAGACGAAGGTCTTGACGCTCTCCTGGCAAAACTGAAGGGCTGCGGCGATCTCGCAGAGACGATCTCGTGCCTGCCGGTGACGAGCTCGGCCATCGGGATCACAGCCTCGTTCGACTCGGCGCCGCCGCCGGCAACAGCGCCTTGTCCAGCGGTGCGGGCAGGGTGCCGGCCGACCGTCGAGCTAGGTCGACCACCGGGCGGCTGAGCATTCCGCTGAAGAGGGTCCAGGGGCGCGATCCGAGGATCCTCCGACAGTCCGCGGTGAACAGGAACTCGCGGCGGCACGGTCGATGATCTCGCGGGTGAACTCACCTCCATGGCGCACGAGGTGCCTGTCGCTATCGGCCCAGAAGGTTTCGACGGACGGAGCGGCGGCGGTCGAAGCAACCATGAATCGACGGTAGGTCGCGCCCGAGCGGCAGGTCCATCTCACAATTCCGGTCGCCCTGTTCGGAAAATCCGAACAACAATGGCGGCATGATGAACCCCTGGAGGCTGCGGCTTCTGAGCCAACTGGACACGCTGGGCACCATCCGGGCAGTCGCCCAAGCCGCCAACCTGAGCCCGTCCAGCGTGTCCCAACAGCTCGGCGTGCTCGAGGCCGAGACTCGCACCCAACTGCTGGAACGAACGGGACGCCGAGTGCGGCTGACCCCGGCCGGGCTGATCCTCGCACGGCGGGCGCGCGCGATCCTCGATCACATGGAGGGCGTGGAGGCGGAGCTGCGCGGGTTCGGAGAGGAGCCGGCCGGCCTGGTGCGGCTCGGGGCGTTCCAGAGCGCGATCCACACCATGACCGTGCCGGCGGTGACCCGGCTGGCGCGCCGGCATCCGCACCTCGACGTGGAACTGCTGCAGTTGGAACCGCACGAGAGCATTCCCGCGCTGCGGGTCGGCGACGCGGACATCATCATCACGACCACGGACTTCGACGAGCTGCCGTTGGGGCCGGACCTCGACCTCGTGCCGGTTGCCACGGACCCGATCCTGCTGGTGCTCCCGCCTGGGCATCCCGCGGCCGGGGGCGGCCCCGTGGATCTCGCGGCCTGCGCGGACGAACCATGGGCGTTCGACAAGCCCCAGTCGTACATGGCGAATCTGGCGCTACGGCTGTGCCGTCAATCGGGGTTCGAGCCCCGGGTGGTGTGCCGGTTCAGCAACTACATGATGACGCTGGAGCACATCGAGGCCGGGCTCTCGATCGCGCTGCTGCCCGGCCTCGCGGTCGAACGCAGCCGATACCGCGTCGCCACCAGGGAACTCGCGCCTCACGTGACCCGCACGATCACGGCGGCGATCCGCCACGGCTCACCGCCACGCGCGGCGGTGAGCGCGGTGTTGGAGGCCCTGCGAGACGAAGGGGACCTGCCGCTGCCGGGTGACGGGTGACGGTCTTGGCACGCCGCTGCCCGGCAGACAGGTCCTCCACGTTTCCGAGGGATTGACAAGGTGTCACATCACGGCTGGCCGGATCGGTCATGTTGAATGGGGGAGCCTCCCTTTGCCGCTCAGCCCCGGTCCTCCTACACACCCAGGGCGGCGCGGAGCGTGGCGAGCACCTCCTCCTGCCTCGGAACCAGATAAAAGTGGTCTCCGGCGAACCTCTCCGCCCGGAACCCGGCCTGCGTGGCCCCCGACCATCCGGCCATCTCCGCGCCGGTTACGTAAGGGTCGGCAACTGCGTTGAGCGCCAGAACCGGTGTCACTGCGAGTGGTTCCGCCAATGGCGCGTAAGCCTCAAACAGAGTGAAATCTGCACGGATATAGGGCAGGACCAGATCGCGCAGCTCCAGATCCTTCAGGACCAGAGCATCGGTGCCTCCCATCTTCATCAGTTCCGCGGCGAGGGCCGCGTCGTCCAGCCCTGCGATGGGTGGTCTGTTGTCGGCGACCTGCGGCGAACGGCACGCCGAGGCGAACAGATGAACGGGCGCCTGACCGATCTCCTCAAGATGACGAGCCGCCTCATAGGCGACCAGAGCGCCCAGGCTGTGACCGAACAGGGCCGTCGGGCGCTCGTCCAGCGTGGCGATCGCTTCGCCGACTTCGCGGCCGAGCTGCTCCAGATCCTCGGGAAATGGGTCTCCGAAACGATCGGCCCGACCCGGATACTGGACACCGACCACCTCGACGTCGGGTCCCATGGTCCAGGAGCGGAAGGCCGCAGCAGAGCCGCCCGCGTGCGCGAAACAGACGAGCCGCGCCTGGGCACCGGGCATGGGCCGGGGGCAGCGGAACCAGATCTCGGACGAGGTCCGCGGAGCGCGACGAGTTCTCAACTCCCCACCATCTCTTCCCTCTCCGAGTGAACCACCCGGCCTCTCGCGAGCACAGCGGTGACGGCCCCCAACCCGTGACAGGCGGCGGCGAATTCCAGGGACTCTTTGGCGAGCCGCAGCCACAGGAATTTTTCCCCGCTTCGGCGGACCGACCACCCCTGACTGATCACTGGTGAGGTTTTCACAAGCAGAGGCTCCACTGGACGGTGCACCAGTCCGGATGGTAGGCCGCGGGCATAAGCCCTTCGAGCCGCCATCCGCCCCCTTGCATGAGGGCAGTGGTCGCGGGCGACGCCGGAAGATGCGTATAGAGCTTCCGGCCCAGGGTTCCGAAGAGTCGGGGGATCTCGTCGAGCATGAAGCCGAACGCTTCGGGAGACTTCGCGCACAGCGGCATGAGCTTCACCGGGTCGCCCTTCTTGGGGCCGGCGGCGACGGTTCCCTGGATCGCCCCGGACGAGTCGACCGCCACATAAATGATCTTGTATTTCTGATTGAGGTCCCTGCCGAACCGGCGGTCGTGGCCATCGAACAGCGCCCGGACCCAGTCGTCGTCCACGCCCTGGAAGGCGCTGGGCATTGAATCCAGGATGAGATCGCGCACCACGGCCGCGTCGCCGTCCTCGAACAGGCGCATGTGCAGGTCACACCGTGACTCGCCGCCTGCCGCGACGAGCCCGCGGTAGAGAATCAGCTCGGTCATGCCGGGCTTGTACTGGCTCGGCGACTCCCCGGCGAGCCTGAACCCATGGCGCGTGAAGAACGTGATGGCCGGTGCGTTCTCCGCGGCGACCGTGCAGTAGAGCTGCCGAGCGCCCTGCTCCCAGGCGAAAGCCAGGGCGGTGCGCAGGAGCACGCTCCCGAAACCGTCGCGCCGGCGATGGCTCGGAATCAGGGTCAGCGGGCTGATCTTGACAGTCCCCTGCCGTTTGACCGCGAGGTGCAGGGCGCCCAGTCGCTGCGCATGCGGCGAGCCGTCCGACCAGAGAACGAAGGTTCGCTGCGCCACTGAGAAATGGCCGTAGCTGTCGGCTCCCGCGGCGAGATGAGCGTCGAGGACCCTGTCCGCGTGCGCCTCGTGATCTCCGTCGTAGAAGGGGTCGAGACTGGACGCGAAAAGGCTTCTCAAGAATTCCCGGTCGTCTTCGGTCGCGAGCGCTACGACGGGACCCGATGGACATCGTGAGGCTTCATCGCTGAATTTGTTATTTGTGAGGATTGTCATCGAACATCAGCCTTGTCTGGTCGGGTAATGTAAGACGAATTCGAGTGATCTCCGGGACGCGTGAGCAGCGCGTCAGGCGGGTCATTCGCCAGGCCGGGCCATGAGGTGACGGCGCCCGCCGAACCAGGCCACGAGTGCGGCCAGGGATCCGGCCACCGCGGCCGACGTGAGCACCGCGCCGACCCGGGAGCCCTCGATGACGAGCCCTCCGAGCTGTGTGCCGAGCGAACTGCCCGCGACGGTCCCCGTCATGACCCAGGTGAAAGCCTGCGCAGTGGTGCCGCTGGGCGCATGAGCTTCAGCATCCCGGCTCGGCCGCGGCGATCGACCTGCCGGGCAGCCAGCGGTCCGAGCGCTGCCCCGCCGAAGGTGTAAACGAACGACCAGAACATCGCGGCCCCGATCTCCGGTCTCGCGAAGAGACGGCCGTAGGCTGAGGCCTTCACGACGCGTCCTCCGTCACCAGTTCGAAGGTGTCCAAGACTTCGGTCATCCGGTCCTCCACGATCTGACGGGACGGGCCGACAATCTGCACGTAACCGGCGGAGGCGTGGGAGGCTCGCTGATCGGGCAGGTCGTCGCCGCTCGCGACGTTCATCCGGCCGCGAACCACCCCGGGCATGGAAAGCAGCGTCTCCAGGGGCGTGACCTTGACGACGCGACCGGGCTTGTAGGGGAGCAACAGGTCTCCGGCACAGCGCGGCGCCGAGTACTCCAGCGATGGCACGCGGCCCAGGTATGTGTCGAGCGTCGCAGCCATCATGTCGAAGTTCCGGGCGAGCCCATGGTTGGAGGGCAGCTCGCAGCCGGCGAGCCTGGCTCCCACCTCGCTCATGTGGATGCCACCGTCGTCTGATCGAAAGAACTCCATGTGCAGGTAGCCGTGGTCGATGCGCATACCGTCGACGATGCGCTGAACCAGTTCCTTCGCGTCGATGCCCAGTTCATCGTCGACGCCGAGGCTGATGGAGCCGTTGATGCCGCCGTAGACGGTCTCCAGCAGCGCGCACGGCGTCCACGAGACGTAGGTGTCGAGGACCCGTCCGTGAGCGGCGAGAGCGCACAACTGGTACTCGCGTCCGGTGAGGAACTCCTCCACCATCCACCGCCGTGAGGGAGGCAGTGGAAGGAGCCTCGCGAGATCGTGCTCGTCGTCGAGCTTGTAGGTGTCGAGGGATGACCAGCCATCGACCGGCTTGAGGATAAGCGGCCATCCGTGCACGGACGCGAAGCCGAGGACGTCGTCGCGATCCGCGACCTCAGCGAACTCCGCACAGGGGATGCCGATTTCCCGGAACCGCCGCTTCATTGCGGTCTTGTCCCGGACCCAGGCGACCTGCTCGGCGTCGAGGTGCGGCAGGCCAACGAGGCCGGCGAACCTCTGGGAGATCTCCTGTAGGGGCTCCTGTGGGTTGCAGAAGTGGGCCGGTCGTGCCGGGAGCCCCGCCACCCAAGTGAGGTAGCGCTCAGCCTCCCGCCAGATGTCGGCGTCGGCGGCGATGGTGAACGTGGGGATGTCCGCCGTGCGCAGGAGGTGGTCAGCGGGCAGTGAGGAGAGGTGCTCTTCGAACCTCAAGAGCACGAGGTCGAGATCGTCTCGGCTCAGGACGTGATCGGTGAAGGTGCCGGGCCGGCCATCGACGAGCAGGAGACAGGGACGCATGACTTCTCTCCGGAGAGGACGAAGCGGACGAGGTCGCTGAAGCGGATCTGTTCTTTGGACGAGTACTCGGGCGCGACCGGGATGCTGAACGTTCGGGCCGGCAGGTCCCCGGTCCGGGCGAATCCGTCACGGGAGATCGCGCATGAGTCGCCCTCGGCGGGGTTCCAGGGGAAGCCGTCGGAGTAGAGCGACTTGCGGTCTCTGAGGACAGGGTGGTCGAGGAGGAAATACCGATCGAGCGCAAATGTCGGAATGGATCGTTCTTCCAGGATCCGTAGGAATCTGTCGCGGTGTTCGGCGGTAGGCGTGACGATGCGCATGCCCAGCTTCGAGTCGCCCGGCCCCCGCGGTGCGAGCTCCATGCCCGGCAGATCGCTCAGGGCGTCCTGCAGGATCGCGTGGTTGCGTTCGAGGTCGGCACCGGTCTCCTCGAGTCGTCGCAGCTGCTGTAGCTGGATGGCGCAGACTGCCTCACTGACCCCGAGGTTCTCGCCGTAGAAGGAATTCTCCTGGCTGCGCATGGTCTTCCAGTCCGCGTTCTCACGGACATGCACCAGCCCGCCCTGTCCCGAAGTGAGCATCCCTCGGTGCCGACCATGGCACCGTCTGGGGGGACTGCGCCCATGGCCTGGGCGCAGTCCTCAATGACGAAGCGGACATGGGGACTGCCGACGTCCCTGCCGTCGAGATGGACGAGGATCACACGCTCGGCGTCGCCCGGGAGCAGGCTGGTATCCATCAGGAACCTGTCGTCGACATCGACGCAGACGGGAATCAGACCCGGCAGCGCGACCCCATAGGGCAGACACCGCATTTCATTCACCCGCTCGCAGCACAGATCCCCTACCTCAGCCGATCACTCGGCAGGAGGATGAGCGACGGAGACCGCGCGAAGCGCGAAGGTTCCTTGTCACCGTGAGCTTCTTGAGCCAGCGGTCACGTCCGTCGTACTTCGCGCGGAAAGGACGTCGGCCGTGCACCGCGGTGAAGTTGTCGACGTAGACGATGTCGCCTGGCTCGAGAACGACGTCGTACTCAGCGATCATGAGCTTCTCGCAGATCTCCTTGAGCGCCTCCTCGGCCTCGGGGTCGGTCCCGAAGGTCGTCATGTAGAAGGGGTCAAGCCGCAGGTAAGGCTCATCGGGGTGACCGAAGAGGACGGCCACGGGGTCCGGACTGTCCCGCAGCTTCTGGATCTCTGACAGTCCGAAATGGGTTCCGTCGTCGAGGGCCTGACCCAGATGCTCGGTGTCGGGATAGATCACGTAACGGGGCTCGGAGAGGATCTTCTTGGCATCTTCGCTGAGCTCGATGTCCCGAATCGAGGCGACCGTTGTGGGAACCCGGTCGAGGTTACGTATGCCGAGCAGGCCGACATAATCGCACCGATAGGGATGGAACGCGTCCTCGGTGTGCCATCCGAGCAGGACGTCACTGCTGTGGCCGCTCTGCTCGTGCTCGACGCCCTGCAGGGGCAGGACGTTCTGAATCAGACTGCCGTTCTGGATGGTCGACCAACCGTAGACCTCGCCGAGGCACATACCGGTGAGCGCGAGGAAGAGTTCCTCTCTCCGCAACGAGTCGGGTTCGGCCCAGCTCACCGGGGTTGGCTCGATCCCGTCCGGGTCCAGGCGGAAGCCTCGGATCGCGAACGCGCTACCGGTCTCCGCGTTGCGGAAACCGCTCAGCGCCTCGCGCAGACCCGCGGGGACGCCGGCCAGATACCGCCACGCAAGGTCGTACAGGTCACCGGCCCTCGGGTCGTGCCCCGCTCGCACAATGTCGTGGATGACAGAGTCGAGCGCCTCGACATCTTCTTCGCTCAGCACATAGGTCACGGGCGTCTTGGGGGGCATGCGTGTATCCGCCTCTCTCATTTAACGGCTTTGACGGCGACCATCGAGTCGGCCCACCAGTAGGTGCAGTCACTCGGCGGCGCGAGATCGCGCACCACCTCCACCGAGAACGAGGAGAAATGCTTGAGCAAGCTGCGCTGGTGGGAGCGTCCGACGGTGTCGATCTCGTTGGTGTAGTAGGAGAAGACGCCTCCGGTCCGAAGATGAGCGGCGGCCGCCTCGAAGAAGTTCTCCGCGTAGTTGGTGCTGTGCACGACCGTGTCGCGATACTCGCGCTCGTTGGTCGGATAGGTGTCGAAGAAGATCGCGTCGAACTGTCCGAGCTGGTCGATCGCCTCGTCCCAGAACCCGCGAACCAGCCGGATGTCGCGGTCCGGGTAGCCTTCGCGCCATCGTTCGAACGCGACGATGACGTCTTCGTTCGGCTCGATGACCGTGTAGGAAGCTGCTCCGAACTCCTGGATGAAGGTGGCCGAGATTCCCATGCCGAAGCCCACCTCCAGCACGTGCCCTCGGCTCTCGGTGACGTGGGCCGCCATCGCCCGCATCAGCGGGCGCTCCCAGTCCTGCATGACCTCCTGGCCCTCGATGACCAGCTGCGAGGGCGTGTATCGAGCTCCGCTCCGATCCCAGGACCCATTGATGACAGGTCGGTCGACGCCGCGTGTCTGCGACGCGACGAGCCGGTCCAGATGCTCCAGATCCGACTGGAATTCACTGAGAGAACGTTCCAGCATCCAGGTGCGACGGTGACCAATCGGCGTCCCGAGAAATTTTGGATCGCTGACCGAGACCGTCACGTCGAACGCTGCGGAACGCGTCTTGAAGGTCTCCTTGGCGGCGGGACGGGCAGAGTCGCGCCGTACCAGGTCCTCCACAAGCTCCGTGAGATCCGACAGACGGCTGTGCTCCATGAGTTGACGCAGCGCAACCCGGACTCCGAACACCGCGCCGATTCGCGCACTGAGACGTGCGATCTTCAGCGAATCGCCACCAAGATCGAAGAAATCATCTCTCCCAGTGGCCGGGGCAGTGCCCAGCAGCGACTCCCAGATGTCCGAGAGCTCGGCTTCGGTGCGAGAGAAGGACCGGGCCCCTTTCGGGTCGGTGACGATACGCCCGGCAGCGGGCAGCGCCGCCCGGTCGACCTTGCCCCCAGGCGTGAACGGCAGCGCGTCGAGCGTTGCCCACTTCGCCGGGACCATGTGGTCCGGGAGCCGCTTCCGGAGGTCCTCGGCGAGCTCCCGCACATTCACCTCTCCCACGACGTAAGCCGTGATCGCGACCTCGTCGCGGTCCTTTTCGGCCTGAGCGTGAGCTGCGCGGACGCTGGGATGAGTACGCAGAGCGTGCTCTACCTCGCCGAGCTCGACCCGGAAACCACGGATCTTGACCTGGCCGTCCCGTCTGCCGTGAAACTCAAGAACGCCATCTGACCGCCTGCGGACCATGTCCCCAGTCCGATACATGCGTGTACCGGAGTCACTCGCGAACGGGTCGTGCAGGAAGCGGTCGGCGGTCTCCTCGGCGCGGTTCAGATAGCCGGCGGCGACTCGCGGCCCGGAAATGAACAGTTCCCCGACAGCACCGTCCTCGACGGGGTGCAGCTGTTCGTCCAGGACATAGACACGGGTTCCGGGGAGCGGCGACCCGATCGGGACCGACACTGACGGGTTCTTCCCCTCAGCCATCGCCGGAGTGACCGGGTACACCGTGGCGGTGATCGTGCCCTCAGTGGGCCCGTAGCAGCAGATGACATCCGCCGGAACGTCCTTGGCGAACCACTCTTGGAGGTCCCCATAGCGGATGACGTCATTGCCGATGTTCAGCAGCCGCAGGGTGCGCAGCCGGGGATCGCGGCGTTCGACATGGGCGAGCGTCTCGCGGAGGTAGGCCGGAGAGATGTCAACCACCGTGATGCCCAGCTCCGCGATCTTGTCGGGGATCTCCTGCGGCATCCAGAAATCGGCGTCGGGCAGGACAAGCGTGGCCCCGCTGAGGACCGCGAGGCCGACCTGCTCGAGTGACACGTCGAAGACCGGGCCTGCCAGCATCAGGATCCGATCGCCGGAGCTGCACCCGTAGACGTCCCGGACCCTCGTCAGGTGGTGGAGGAACGCCTCGTGGCTGACCATCACGCCTTTGGGCGTACCGGTTGAGCCCGAAGTGTGGATGATGTAGGCGAGATCACGCGTATCAGGCGCCGCCGCCGCGAATGCCGACAGACGTTCAATGCTCAGGCCTCGACCAATGAGAACGTGGACCTGTGCGGCTTCAACGATCGACTGCCTGCGCTCGGCCGGCTGGTCCGGATCGATCGGGACATGGATCCCGCCGGCCCGGAAGATTGCCAGGAGCGCCACGAAGTGGTCGATCGAGCGCGGGATCTCCACCGCGACCCGCGCTCGGTGCGCGACGCCCAGGTCTCGCAAACGGATCGCGAGCTGCGTCGCCTGTTCGTCGAGCTCGGCGTAGGTCAGCACGGCATCGCCATGCTGGATGGCCGGCGCGTCGGGTGTGAGCAAAGCGTACTTCGCCAGGTGGTCGGCGAGGGCCCTGGGGACCGGCTGCCCCGGGCCGTCCAGGGGTGGTGCGCCACGCCGATCAGCGTCTGCCATCGTCCGGTGCTCCACGTGTGCATGAAGGGCTGACAATCGAGACCCTCCTCCGTATCTCCTGTGGTCCAGCGGCAGCGGTCGAGCCCTGCCACAGTTGCGCTTCAGCCGAAAGGAGCCCCGGCCGCATAGCTGGGAGATCCTCGGCACTGAGACGATGTTGCTGCAGTTGCCAAAACGATGTCAACTCTTGACAACTTCTCTTGCCTACGATTTGCCTGGAGGGCAACTTACCGTTGATCGTGACGAAGACCTCGTCCAGGTGCCATCCGTCCCCGGGCCACGGGCTGCGCCGGCGCAGCCGGCTCGCGTACTCCTGGCCGAACTTGGCGCACCAGCGGCGGACGGTCTCGCAGGAGACCTCGATGCCGCGCTCGGGCGTCAGCTCCTCGACCTCGCGACAGGAGAGCGGGAAGCGGAAGTCACAGCCACACGCAGTGGGAGATGATCTCCACCGGGTAGCGGTCGCCCTTGTGCGACGGCGCTACGGACTCCGTGGCCAGACGCTCCCGAGACGAAGCCTCGGCTCAGGTGGCGAAGTGCAGATCGCCCCCGGCAAGGAGGGTCACTGTGGCGAGCTTACGAAGCTTCATCACTGTGTGTCCTAAAGTAGTAGGCACAGACCCCTTAGCACGACTGTGGTGCCAGAAATTACCAACATCTTGCCAAAGCTGGCAATGATGGGGCGAGTTCTGAGTGATCTGACACAGCCGCCCTGCAAGTACGTGAATCGATCTGACGAGTGGAACGTGGAATCTCTGAAGCAGCCCGACTTCGGGCGCCGCCTCAAGCAACTGAGAACCGAGCGACACCTGTCGCAGGCAGCCCTTGCCGGTGAAGGCATGTCGCCGGGTTATCTCTCCCGCCTGGAATCCGGCGCCAGGCCGCCCACCGCGCAGGTGGTCGCCCACATCGCCCAGCGACTGAACATCACTGTGGAGGAGCTCTCAGGAGAGCCCAGTGAAGTCAGTTCGCTTGCACGGGCACTCATTTCCGCGACCTCTGCGGGGTCGGACGCGGCAGTGGAGGCATTGGCGGACCAGGGGGCCCTCGACCCCGAGGAGGACCCGCTACTTCGCGCCCAGGCTCTTTGGCTACTGGCTGATGTGTCAGGACGGACTGGATGCCGAGAAGAGGAACAGGACTATCTGGAACGCCTCGTCTCACTCAGTGATGACCTGGGGCTCGATGACCTGAGGTCCCGAGCCCGGTCCCGGCTGGGCCGCTCCCTCCGGGCGACAGGAGCGATGCGTCGGGCAAGGGAGATCGCAACAGGGGCCTTGGAGATCGCTCGCGGAACGCCGCTGGATGCGCCCGAGATCGCCGGTGCTCTGATTACGATGATCTCCATCGAGGCCGAGGACGGGCAGCTCACTACTGCCCTGTCCTACGCGGACGAATTGCGCAAGCTCGTCCCGAATGACAGGCCCGACCTGCGGGTCGAGGCACTGTGGGCGTCGGCAACCGTCCGGGTGCGGCTAGGCGACTACGCGACCGCGGAGCGGCACCTGGAAGAAGTGCTGCAGTTGCTCACCACTCACCACGATCCGAATCTCTGGCTCCGCGCCAGGCTCGCGACCGCCTCCCTGTTTCTGCAACTGTCTCCACCTGACACCGAGATGGCGCACCGCCGGCTTATTGAGGTCTCCAACGCGGTCGAGATCACCGGAAGCCCCCTGTACCGCCAGGAGATGGAGCTTCTCTTTGCCTACCTGGCCTACCACGAAGGCCGGTTGGCCGACGCCAGGGCGGGCTACCAAGCCCTGCACGACCTCACGCTGTTGCTTACATACCGTGATAAAGCGCGATTGGCGGCGCTCGACGGCCTGCTCCTCATCAGTGAAGGAAAGATCACAGAAGGTACAGAGACTCTCGAGCGAGTGGCGTCGAGCGCCCGTGACGAGGGCAGCTTGGATCTCGCCGCCGACATCTGGCGCCTCTTGGCCAAGGCACTGGTAGGACTCCGTTAGGTCGAGGTGGATCTTGCTGGGGGTGTCTGGCCCGGGGGCCGGCCGCTGCTCGGTGAGGAAGGCGAGCGTGCCCTCGTGCACCCCCAGGTCCCGCGCGACCTCCGCCGTCGGGTTTCCGGTCTTCATCACGAGCCGTACCGCACCCTCACGGAAGGGTGCGTCATACGACCGCCGCCCCCGCCATGCCCTCAACTTCCCCTTCAGTCACACCTCCACGCGACGAGGGGAAGGTCGCTTGCAAAATCACTGAGGTTCACGGCGACAGCATGGCGAGAAGACAAGGGCCGTCCCGCGAAGACGGGGGCACGCACGTCCGGGACGGCTCGGGGATCAGCTCGGCAGGACGCCGAAGTGGCGGCGGGCCATCGTCACGGCGAGGTCCTGCACGGCGTACGCGGTCAGGTAGTAGGCCTGGGGCGAGGTGTCGGCGGACAGACTCAAAATGAACTCGGCCTCACGGTCCTCATCGGGCGCGACGCGGATCCTGCGCAGGGCCGGCTCCACCGCGCAGTCGGCGCGCAGGTAGCGCGGAACGTAAACGCCGAGGCGCAGCGGGCCGGTGCGGGCGCCGCGAACCACCAGCCGTACCCGGAGGGTGCCGCCCTGGGGCGCCTCGTCGTCGGCGTAGATCAGCACCGTTGGCGCGCCGGGCAGGCGCAAGGAGACGTCCCCGCAGCGCGGGCACATGACGCACTCGGTGTCGAGCGCGGTGGGCACCAGGGCCCTGCGGGTGTACCGCTCGGCGGGCCGACCGCAGTGGCACAGCACCTGCGCCGCGGAGGACGTGTCGAGGCGACTGCGGTCGCCGAAGTGGGCCGGGTAGTCGCTGAGCTCGTTCTCCGGGTCCTCGGCGATCCGTGCGGCTATGGCCTGGTCCAGGGACTGCAGATCGTCCAGGAGGCTGCGCATCGTGCCAGTCTGGTCACGGACCGCCAGTGAGCGGCGGGTGACCAGTCCCTCGACCTTGGCGGCGAGCTTGCCCAGCCGGGGACGCAGCGGGTTGTTGGGGGGCAGCAGCCCGCCGGCGAGGTAGGCGGTGAGGCGGGCTGAGGTGGTGAGGAGCAGCGGCTCGGGGTCCACGGACGGCGGCTCGGGTATGGGGCCCGCGTCGTCGGCGGCCATGCCGAAGTGGAGATAAGCGGGGAAGGACTGGGCGGTGGAGATGCCGGCATTCAGGCTCGGGGCGGAGGGAGCTCCGGAGAGGGCGGCGTCCATCCAGACCCGGTTCTCCACGCGGTCGGAGTCATGGACGGTGACCGCGGCGACAACGTCCTTGGCGGTGCCGTCGATCGCGTTGAGCATCAGCTGGTACTTCGGGTCGTAGATGGCCGCGTCGGCGAAGGGAGCGTTGTTGCACGAGCTCAGGACGATCTCGGCGGCGCGGACCTCGCGCAGCTGGATCAGCTTGTCCATGGGCTTGTAGCAGGTGGGGCCGTAGGCGCAGGCCGGACCGAGAAGCCCTGGGGCACGCGGGGCGGTCTCGTTCAGGCCGCACACGGTGAAGTCGGCGAGGTTGAGCGAGTCGTCCTTGCCGTGGCCCTGGAAGAAGATGCGCCTCCAGCGGGCGCCGAGGATCTCGGTCTTGATGTCCTCGCTCTCCACGTCGCGTTCGTCGCGCAGGTGGATGCCCGCCGGGGCCAGGGGGCGGTCGGTGGAGGTGTACAGGCCCAGCTGCTGGACGTCCGCGGCGATGCGGGCGTACTGCTTGGCGGTGAACCAGGCGAGGGACGCAGCGTCACGGCCGGTGAGGAAGGTGATCGACACGTCGGCGCGGTGGGCGGCAGCCAGCAGGGCGGCCCACAGCGGGTCGAGGGTGAAGTGCTCGTACAGGCCGACGATCACCAGGGAACCCGCGGGGGCGGGTCCGACTGCGCCCGAAGTACCCCCGTCCCGGCTCACCTGGAGGGTGTCGCCGTCCTTCGCCGTGCCCCCGACGCCAGGCCCGTCCGCCGGGCCGACATCCAGACGGCTCTCCGCCACACCCGTGGACCGAGGCCCGTCCGTGATGGTGCCTTCGCCAGGACCCTCCCCTTCGTCCGGCGCTCGGCGTCGCGCGCCGGGTTCATCGAAGAGCGCGGCTGGGAGTTCCTTCTCGTCGAGCCACTCCTCGGCCAGCGGTGCGATCAGTGCCGCGAGCCCGGCGGGCAGGGAGCCGGGGCTCAGCAGGACGCCGCGTGCGTGGGGGGCCGGGCGGCGCACACCCGCGTACACCGTGGCCGCGCGCCCGACGGAGGCGACGAGGTCCGGGCGGCCACCGGTCCACACCGGGACGGTCGCGGGCGAGGGGTCGGTGAGGAACTGCTCGACGGCCGCGGTGTACGTGGCCGGGTCGTCCACCGCCAGGAAGGGGGAGGAGGCCGGGACCGCCGTCCCGTCGGCGTCAGCGTGGAGCGCGGACTGCATCAGGGGGTGACTCCTTCGTGGAGGTTTGAGGGCTCCCGGAGGCTGCGGCGGCCTGCCTCTCCGAGGCCCAGGCCAGAGTCTCGGCCAGCGTGCGCCAGATCTCAGAGGCCAGGTGGACGTTGGAGGCGTTCTGGGCCTCCTGGGCGAGTTCCTCGATACGGCGGACGCCGGCTTCGCGGTCGCCCTCGAGGATGCGGATTTGGTGGGCGAGGACCTCAAGCCGGATCCGGTCGCGGAAGGTCAGCTGCGGCAGGGCGTCTGTGAGCTGTTCGCACAGCATCTTAGCCAGCACCAAGTCCCGTTGGTAGAAGGCGAGATGGGCCTTGATGACGAGAAGCTCCTGGCGGTGCAGCGGGCCTCCGAAGAGACCCAAGGCGCGTTCGGCCTCGGCCAGCCACTGTTGGGCCTCGGTCACCCGGCGCGGGGTCATTTGCAGGTACAGGGAAGAGGCGGCCAGCCGCAGCCGCAGCACCAGGTCGACGTGGCTGGGCAGTTCGGTCAGGGCCCGCTGCAACAGCTCGACGGCACCCGGGTAGTCACCCTGGCGGATGCGTACGTTGGCGGCCGACCACAGGGCCTCGGCACGCAGCACGGGGGGCAGGGCGTCGATCGGTTCCAGCAGCTGGTCGGCGAGCCGGCGCGCCTCCGTGATCAGGCCCGACTCCGCCTCGACCGAGACGAGCACCAGTTGGGCGCGGATGGTGTCTGCCGCTGGGACGGCCCCGTTGTCGGCGGTAATGAGGGCGGCCTGGGCGACGGCGCGGGCCTCGTCGATGTCACCGATGGCACGCAAGCAGCGGGCGAGGAGAGTGCGGGAGCGCACCTGCAGGGTGGACACCTCCAGGCGGTCGCTGAGTTCAGTGAGTTCGCGTGCCGCGGCGAGTTCGCCCTGGCGCTTGCCTTGCTTGGCGTGCAGCTGGGCCAGCTTCCACAGGGACAGCCAGCGCAGGGAGAGATCCTCGCCGCTCTCCGCCTGGACGGCCTCGCCGAGCAGCCGTATGGCGTCGTCGGTGTCGTCCGAGGAACTGGCGGAGGCGAGGGCCTGACCCAGCAGCGAGGTGTGGGTGCCCTGGAAGACGGACGCGGGCACCCCCAGTCGCCGGGTGAGGTGGTCGAGCACCTTGGCGGTCGGGCGCCGGGCCCCGGACTCCAGGCGTGACAGATACGCGGTGGACATGCCCCCCTCGGCAACCTCGGCCTGGGACAGGCCCCGCTGCTGCCGGAGGGTCTTCAATAGCTGTCCGAACTCGGGTTGTTCGAGCACTTAGCCATCCCTCAGCCTGTGGGTCCCCGTGAACGGGACCATCTTCAGTGCGGGACACAGGGTTGTCAACTCTTGGCAACCCTGACCGGTGAGGTGACAGCGACCCGGCAAACCGGGCCGGGCACCGGGACTGCGGACTTCGCCAGCCCCGCCCGGACACCGCTTCCGCCCGGCGTGGGACGCCGCACGGCGGCCCGCCGGTTCCAGGCCGGAACGCAGAGCGGTCCCGTCGCGGCGAGCGGGGGCCGGCCACGGATGTCCAGCGCCCGCCGTCGGGTCACGAGCAGTAACCCCAGCCGCCCACCACGCAGGCCACAGCCCGCCGCACTGGACGCTCCGCGCAGGTCAGCCCGTCACTGCAGATGCCCTACAGGTCAAGGCCGGTCGCCGCGACCCGTACCGCACAGGGCGCAAACCCTCGCCGCAACCGGGCGCCCCGCAGGTTACGGCCAGTCGATGCGGTCCGCCACGGCGGCCGCGGCGGACTGCGCGCGGACGTCGTGCGCGCCGTGCAGCGGCCAGTCGATCCTCACGTCCGCGGCCTGGACCGTACGGCCCCCGGCGCCGGCGTCGACGGCAGCCACCCCGAGTACAAGGGCGGCGGCCGACAGAACGGCGGTGGTGGCGCGACGACGGGCGTTCTCCATGAGTCTTCCCCCTGGAAGTTGGGTGTGGTGGCGCCTGTAGGCCCACCGGGCAGGTGCGCGGTCGGACCGGCCCGGAACGGTCAGTCCCCGGAAGCCGGCGGCGGCCGCACGGTCAGCTTGAAGCTAGATCACTTGCCAAAGTTTGACAAGCCTCAATGAGTTATTGACAAACTTGTCCGGCCGCGCCTAGCGTCCTGTCACGAACGAGAGAGCCGCGGTGATGCCGAGGCCCTGTCCCGGATGTCTCGGCGCCCGCCGCAGCGGGCGCGCGGTGACGACAGGGCGTGTGGTCCCGCGGCGGAGGCGACCCACGATGCGGAGTCCCATGGCACCGACCACTGGCTGAAGAAGACCCCCGCCCACCCGGTACATGCTCAAGTCCCGCGCCATGCGGGACCTTTCGGCCGGACGGCACCTGGTGTGACCAGCGACAGCAGCCCAGCGCCCAGACCAAGGTGATCACACGGTGACAGCCCTGACACACACGCCCCTGCCCACGACTGAGCCGCCCCAGACCGGTTCCCCGCGCATCCGCGCGGCCGACGAGGACGACCGAGACTTCCTCAGGTCCCTCTTCACCAGCACGCTCAGCCCGTTCTACGACGGTGACCACGCCGCGCACGCCGATCGCGTCCTCGATGCGCACCTCGCCTCCGGACGCGACCCGTTCGGCCACTTCTCCCACTCCCAGCGCACCTTCATGCTGTGTTCGGACGACACACCCGACGCCGAGCGGCTGGGTGTGCTGCACCTGGTGGTCAAGCGCCAGGGCACGGTGAAGATCAGTCCGCTGATCCTCGTGCCGGAGCACCGCAGCCGCTCCAGACTCGGCACCACGCTGTTGCGCGCGGCGGAGGACTTCGCCCGCGAGGCCGGCGCCCGGCAGCTCTACTGCACGGTCGCCGCCGCCAACACCGCCGCGATCGACTTCTTCCTCTGGCATGGCTTCGTGCCGGCGGGCGGCGCGCCCGGCCAGTACAAGTCGGACAGCACCGAGCACATGCTCTACAAGGACCTGACCCTGCGCACGGAGCCCGCCGGGGACGACCACAGCGGCGCCGTGAGCGGCGCCCGCATCCGCCTGTTCCGGCCACAGGACGCGCCCGGGCTGCGTGAGCTCGTGCTGCGCGCGATGCAGCCCGCGTACCGGGGTGTGAACGCGGACTGGGTGGACGCGCTGATTGCCGGGCACAACCGGCGCAACCACGGTGATCTCAACCAGAAGTTCAAGATCATCCACGTGGCGGTGGACGAAACGAACACCGTGCGCGGAGTGGCCGCCGCCGGCCTGAAGAAGGGCCTGTCCGTCAAGCTGATGCCGCTGTGCGCGGACCATCCAGCCGTCCTCGCCCGGCTCCTGGACCAGCTGCCCGACTTGCACCGCGGGCTCGGTCGCAAGCTCTACACCCACCAGCCGCCGGATCCCGCCATCACCGCGCTCATGCAGAGCCGCGGCTGGTTCCTGGAGGGCCTGATGCCGGCCGCGTACCACCCCGACACCTGCATCGTTCAATGGGGCCTGATCCTGCCCGCAGCGCCACACCGCACCGGAGACGCACATGAGTGACCTGGACCAGTACGCCGTCGAACTGCACTCCTTCGTAGCCGCACGCGGCTGGGACGCCTTCCAGAACCCCAAGAACCTGGCGATGGCCCTCGGCGGCGAGAGCGGGGAACTGCTGGCGCTTCTGCAGTGGCTCACCCCGGAGGAGGCCGCGGCACGCCCCTTCGAGGACCCCGAGTTCCGCCGCGAACTCGCCCACGAGCTGGCCGACATCCTCAACTATCTGCTGCGGTTGTCCCGTTCGGCCGATATCGACCTGCTCGCGGCCGCCCGCGAGAAGCTCGCCCTCAACGAGCAGCGTTACCCGGTGGAGCTGGCACGCGGTAATGCCCTGAAGTATGACCGGCTGACCGAGTCGGGTGAGCAGGCATGAGCGGCACCACTCCCCTGCCCCCTACGTCCGCTGCCGCGGCGCACACCGCGGCCGGCCTACGCATCGGCGACGGCCTCACCGGTGGCCTGCGTGTCTTTCTCGCCGCGCCGTTCGTGCAGTTCATCGATCCGGCCGATGGCGTGGTCTGTCCGCAGTGGCGGCAGCGGCTGTCGGCCTTGCGTGAGGCACTTCTCGACGCCGGGCATGCAGTCTTCAACGCCCACCACAACGAGGGGTGGGGCGAGTGGGGTCTGCCCCCACAGGAGTGCGTCCCCTCCGACTTCCGCGCGATGCAGTGCGCCGACCTGGTGCTCGCCTACCCGGGGACCCCGCCCTCGACGGGCGTCGCGCTCGAACTGGGCTGGGCCTCCGCGCTGCGCAAGCCCGTCGCCCTGCTGCTCGACCCCGGCACCACCTACAGCCCGATGATTTCGGCACTCGGCGAGATCTCCCCGGTGCTGCAGCTGCCGTTCGACGGCAGCTGGTCCGCGCAGTGCCTCGACGGCGCGGTCCGCACCGCCCTGGACTGGGCGGCCGGTCTCGGCGTCCGGCCGGGGCCGTGGAGCGCACCGGAGCTGGACCCGGCCCTGGCCTACCACCGGCACGCGACGGACCGCCCCGACACACCCGCGACGGAGCCGGCCGCTGCGGAAACGGTGGTGCCGGCATGACGACCGCACTGCGGACACTCCCCGCGGCCGCCGGGCCCGGCCGGCCGCCCACCGCCGTGACCGTCGCCCTGTGCGGTGTCGAGTTCGGCTGGGGCAGCGCCGGAAAGCTCGGTGCGATCGTGCACGCGCTGCGGGCGGAGCTCGGCGACTGCGTGCGCTTCGTCGGGCTCGGCTCGCGGCTCGGCCGCGAGATCGTGCGCGGCCACGGTGTCGAAGAGTGGCACGACGTCGACCTCACGGATGCGCGGGCGCTGCGCGCCCTGGTGGACGAGCGGTCCCTGGACGCCGCCGTGTGCGTCCTGGACCGGGCCGCTGCAGTGGCGCTGGAGGACGCCGGCTGCCCCGTCGTGTTCGTCGACAGCCTGCCGTTCCTGTGGACGAAGGACGATCTGGACAGCCTGCCGCTGCGAGCCAGCGCCTACTGCGCGCAGCTGGTTCCCGGGCTGCCGGGTCCGGCCTGGCCCGTGCTGGCCCGTGTGGAGAACCTGCGCTGGGTCGAGTCGGTGGTCGTCCCCGGGCCGGTTCGGACAGGACGCGAGATGCGGCGGGCCGGCGAACGCCGCGCGGTGGTCAGCCTGGGCGGCCTGCTGTCACCGCTGCTGGACGATCCCTCCGCCTACCTGTCCCTGACGGTGCCGGCGGCGCTTGACGCTCTCGCCGCGTGGGGCACCCGGCAGGTCACGCTGTGCGGCAACGTGCCCGAGGGGGTGTTCGACGGCTTCACCGTTCCGGCGGGCCTCGACGTACGAAGCGGCGCCCTCGGCCACCAGGGCTTCCTGACCGAGATCGCTGAGGCCGACGTCCTGCTCACCTCCCCCGGTCTGACCACGCTGCTGGAGACCAGCACGCGCGGGGTGCCCGTGGTGTGCCTGCCCCCGCAGAACATCAGCCAGATCCTCAACGCCTCCTTCTACGCGCAGGCCACCGAGGCGCCGGTCGCCGAGTGGCCCGAGGAGGTGTTCCGCGCCCAGGAGGTGCTCGACGCCCGCCTGGTCACGGCACCCGGTGACGTCGCGGACGACAGTGGATCGCCCGGCGAAGATGCCGCCCTGGAACTGATCTACGGCGGGATCGCGCGCGCCGCCCGCACCCCCGCGCCGGCCCGCGCGGCCCTGACCGAGCGCATCGGCGCCTGCCTCGCCGCGGTCGAGCGGCAGCAAGGCCAATGGACGGCCCTGGCCCGGCTGGTCGGCACCGGCGGCGCGGCCCAGGTCGCCGACATCGTGCTGGCCACCGCGGCTCGCCGCGGCACCAGTCACCGCCCCGCCGACCTCCCTTCCTGAAAGGCTGACCGATCATGCAGGAACGACACCGGTATCTGTTCATCCGTGTGCTGGAGGCATGCAACGCCGACTGCTTCATGTGCGAGTTCGCCCTGTCCCGGGACACCTACCGGTTCAGCCCGGAGGACTTCGCCGAATTGCTGCCGGAGGCGGTGGCGAAGGGGGTGGGTTACGTCCGCTTCACCGGCGGCGAGCCGCTGATGCACCGGGACGTCGTCGATCTGGTGCGCATGGGCACGGAGCACGGCATGCGCATGTCACTGATCACGAATGGCATGTTCCTGCCCCGCTTCGTCGACCGGCTCGCCGACGCCGGGCTGGCCCAGGTGATCGTCAGCCTGGACGGCTCCTCCGCTGCCACCCACGACGTCTACCGCCGCTCTCCCGGCATGTTCGACAACGGTCTGGAAGGGCTGCGCCGAGCAAAGGAGTTGGGGATCATCCCGCGCGTCAACTCCGTCGTGGGACCGCACAACTTCGCGCAGATGCCCGAGCTGCAGCGGGTGCTGACCGACCTCGGCGTCCAGCAGTGGGAGCTGTCCGCGATCAAGCTGGACCGTGAGATCCGCTATCCGTCGGCGGAGGAGGTCACCGCCGCCTGTGAGCCCATCTACACCGCCGACCCGACCACCACGCTCGTACCGCTCGGCAAGCGCTTCTACGGCGACACACCCGAGGAGCAGAAGGCCTTCTTCGAGGAGTCCCTGCCGCCGCGCGCCTCGGAGCCGCTGTGTCTGGTCACCGACGACGTGATCTACCTGGACGGCAAGAACGGCCGGATGTTCTCGTGCAGTTGCCTTCCGCACAAGGAGGGGGACGAGGGCCCCGGCGGCGCGCCGCTGCGCACCGACGACGGCAAGGTCATGCTCGACAGCCCGGTCTTCCGCACCCACGCGGATCTCTTCAAGCAGCAGGGTCCGACGATGTGCGGCGGCTGCTCCACGACCGCCGCCGGCTACAGCGACGACCTCGCCCGCATGGGCGCCGTACCGGCCTGGAACTACTGACGGCCCCGCCTTCCCCTCTCACGCCCGCGTCTGGAACCGACCGCGCCCGGAGCCACCATGTCCTCACCCACCACCGCCCCGCATCCCGCCCCGCCGCGGCTGCGCGTGCTCGTCGCCGCCCGACCCGCGCTGGAGTCCCAGGCCGCGCTGCGCCATGTCAGCGCCCACCTCACCGAAATCGAGCTGACCGGTGAGCCGGACGCAGGCCCCGCCCCCGGCGCCGCCGTGGTGTGCGACGACGATGTTCTCGCCGCGCGCCTGAGCGCCTCCGGCGTGCCAGTTGTATTCGTCGCCTCCGGTGGCCCCCCGCCCGGCGGCATCTGGCCGCCGTCGGCCGTCCGCTGCCTGCACCGGCCCGGCTGGCTGGGCGGGCAGCGCGCCAAGGGCGTGCACACGGTCGGCACGATCGCCCCGCCCCGGGCCGCCCGGGCGCGTGCGGCGCGCGGCGCGGTCGTCCAGCTGTCCACACCGGATCTGCACCCCGCCGACCACGCGGCCGTCGCCCGGGCGGGCGCGGCCCTGCGCGCCGCCGCGGAAGCGGCACGGTACGACGGGAAACCGCTGCTCGGTGTGGTCCTGGACGCGCCGGTGCCCGCGCGGTCCGCCCTGCTGGCCGCGGCCGGAGAGGACACCGGCGCGCTGCCCGTCGTAGGGGTCGAGGAGGCCGTCACGGAGCGGCTGCTGGCCGAGGCGTCGCTGCTGGTCTCCTCGCCCCTGCTGACTGCCGTCAACCAGGCGCACGCCGCTCGGGTCCCGCTGCTGCTGCTCCCGGCACTGGACGCGGACCAGGCCAGTCGGCTGGCCGGGATCACGGAAGCAGCTGGCATCGAGGTGCTCGATGCGGCCGCACCGGACACCGCGGCCGACCGTGCCGTCCGAGGTGCCGACCCGCTCTGGAACTGCATCTCCCGGGCACTGGAGCACGCCGGCGACGACCGGCGCGGCGCCCAGCGCGTCGCCCGTCAGGTCCGGCAGCTCCTGCTCGCCCCGTTCTGACGCGACCTCTCCCCGCAGCCCCTGTCCCCCACCTCGAACGGAAGCCTGCTGATGCTGCGTCCCTTCCCCTACGGCGCCAACTACCTCTCCCTGGGGGACACCCCCGAACTGCAGCGGTCCCTCGACAACAAGGTCCTCTTCCGCTACAGCGCCCCTGCGCCGAGCAACGCCGACCTGCTCGAGGCGTACGCGGCCGAGCGGCTCGGCGCGGGGCGGGCGCTGACCGTGCCGAACGGCACACAGGCCCTGCGTGTGGCGCTGATGGGCACCCGACCGCGGGTCGGCGACCCCGTGTACATACCGGCGGTCACGTTCGTCGCGGTGGCCGGTGCCGTGCTGTCCTGCGGACTGGTTCCGGTTCTCGTCGACGTCGATGAACGGTTCGGCCTGGACGCCTCGCTGCTGCCCGCGGACGCGGAGCGAGTGGTGGTGGCGCACATGGAGGGCACCGTCGTCGACCTGCCCGAGCGGGTGCCGTACCTGATCGAGGACAGCGCGCAGGCCATGGGCGGACGCCACACGGACGGGCGGCACGCCGGCACCGTCGGCTATGCGGGCACGTTCAGCTTTCACCACGCCAAGATCCTCACCTCCGGCGAGGGCGGCCTGGTCGTGGTCCGCGACCCCGCCCATTGGGACGTCTTGCGCTCCTACACCGACCATGGCTCGGCCCGCGAGCAGGGCAAGTACCCGGGCTGGAACCCCGGCGCGTTCTACGGCGAGAACTTGTGTGCCAACGAGGCCGTGGCCGCCGTACAGCTCCAGCAGTTCCGGCGGCTGGACGAGATCCTCTCCTCTCTGGAGCGGCACTACGCCCTGACGCTGGAGGCGCTCGGCGAGCGCTCGGACGTCACAGTGATCCCCAAGCGCCCCGGTGACGTCAAGACCAGCGTGCGGCTTCTGCTGGAGTCGCGACAGCTGCGAGACCGGGCCATCGAGCGGCTGGAGGAACGGGGGCTGCCCTGCTGGAGCCTGGACAAATACCTTTTGCCCGAGCACCCGGTGGTGGCGGGCCGCGCCTCGCTGTACGCGGATGGGTTCCCGTGGAACCTGGCCGACGGCGACGACCGTTACGCGCCGTTGAGCCGGGACGGTTTCGCCGCAACGCGCGACGGGCTGAGCCGCACCCTGTGCGTACCGCTCACCCCGGAACTCGACGAGGCGGAACAGATCCTGCTGGCCAAGGAGATCGCCGCCGTCGTTGCCGCGCTCTGAACGGCACCTCCCTGCCCGGCGGACCATCCCTCCTCGTGGACCGTCCCCACGAGAACCGAGAGAAGACGATGACCCACGCCGCATCCGACAGCCGGACCGAAGACCCGTCCACCGAAACCGGCTCCAAGACCCCGCCCGCCGGGAACCGGTTCCTCACCGTCCTGAGCGACAAGGCCATGCGCGCCCCACTGCTGTGGAGCACCGTCGGCCGGTTCCCGCTGTACCTGGTCACGCTCGCCCTCGTAGTGTTCGCCACCTCGCGCGGCACGGGCTACGGCTCAGCGGGCCTGCTGCTGGCCTGCTACACGCTGGGCGGTGCGGTGCTTGCGCCGGTCGTCGCCCGCCGCGTCGACGTGCTCGGCCAGACTCCCCTGCTCCTCCTGACCGGTGTCGTCCACCCGCTGGCACTGATCGGCCTGGTGTGCACGGCGCCCGACGCCCGCATCCCGCAGCTGGTGTGCGCGAGCGTCGCGGGCGCCACGATCCCACCGGTCAGCGGCTGTGTCCGGTCGCTGTGGAGCGCGCTGCCCAGCGGCCGGGAGGCGGCATTCTCCCTGGAAGCGGTGCTCAGCGAGGTCTTCGTCATCGGCGGACCGCTGCTGCTCAGCGCCGTACTGTTCTGGGGGACCCCGGCCACGGCCCTGGTCGTCGGCGGGCTTCTGGCGGGCGTGGGGGCCATCGGTTTCGCCACCACGCAAGCCTCGCGCAACTGGCGCGCCGAGGAGTCCGAGAGCGACCTGCTGGGCGCGCTGCGCTCGCCGGGCCTGGTCCGGCTGCTGGCCATCCTGGTCTGCGCGGCCGTGTCCATGGGCGTGTTCAACCTGGTCCTGCCCGCCTTTGCCGAGGAACACGGCTCCGCGGACAGCATCGGCCTGATCTTCGGTGCCTGGGGCGTCGGAGGGCTCGTCGGCGGGCTCTGGTACGGCAGCCGTACCCGGGACTGGCCCGCCGAACGCACCTTCGTCATCGGCCTGCTCATCCTGTCCGCGTTCACCGCACTGCCCCTGCTCGCCTGGGACAACTGGTCGATGGCCGTGGCCCTCGCCCTGGGGGGCGTGGTCATCGCCCCGGTGACGGCCGTGGAGTACGAACTCGTCGCGCGCACGGCCCCGTCAGGCGCCATCACCGAGGCCTTCACCTGGGTCATCACCGTGAACGTCGTCGGCACCGCCGTCGGCGCTCAGCTCGGCGGTCTCCTCGTCGGCGCCTACGGCACCTGGGCGGCCTTCGTCGCCGCGGTCGCCGCCCTGCTCGCGGCCGCCGCCGTCGCCTTCGCCGTACGCCACCGGTTCACGGCCCCGGCCGGCACCCCCGGCTCTACCCACCCCGATCCAGCGGACCCGGAGCTGTACGACTCCACCGCGCTCCGCCCACCCAAGGATGGCGCATGACCGATCCCCGTCCCTCCCTGCTGCTGGTCGACGGACGTCCGGGCAGTTCCACTGACTACGTCATCGGCCGGCCGGACTCTGCGTCACCCTGCTCCGCTTCGAACGCTGGGCCTCGTACCGGGACTGGGCGGCGCGGCAGTCGTCACCGCCCCGGTACTTCTGCAATCCGCAGCAGCCGCTGCGGGAGATCTCGCAGGCCTTCGCCGCACTGACATGAGCGAGATCGGCGCCCGGCTCGCCGGCTGCGAGATCCCCACCAACCACGAGTTGTCGTACAGCTTCGACATCCATAGCGCGATCCTCGACACCTACCTGGGCCGCGTCCCCGAGCTGCGCTACACCCGACGCCGCTGGGTGGGCGACCTGTTGCTGCCTCCGCCCGGCGCCGGACGGGTCGTGGCGGTCACCCCGCTCGAGAAACTACTGCGGCTGCCCGGCGTGCTCGGCGGGCGCGTGCTGCTCGTGCCGGGCACGGAGGTCACACCGCAGCGCGCCTCACCCACGCCGTATCCGTACAGCAGACAAGGACACAGGTAAAGATGGGACATCTGGAGGCCTCTCACCTCGAGTACTACCTGCCCGACGGGCGGACACTGCTCGGCGACGTGTCGTTCCGGGTGGGCGAGGGAGCGGTGGCGGCCCTGGTCGGCGCGAACGGCGCCGGCAAGACGACCCTGCTGCGGCTGCTGTCCGGCGAGCTGAAGCCGCACGGCGGCACGGTCACGTCGAGCGGCGGTGTCGGGGTGATGCGGCAGTTCGTCGGTTCGGTGCGGGACGAGAGCACGGTCCGCGACCTGCTGGTGTCAGTGGCGCCGCCGGGCATCCGGCGAGCCGCGCAGGCCGTGGACGCGGCCGAACACCTGCTCGTGACGGTGGACGACGAGGCCGCTCAGATGAAGTACGCCCAGGCCCTGGCCGACTGGGCGGAGGTACGCGGCTACGAGGCGGAGACCCTGTGGGACATGTGCACCATGGCCGCGCTCGGCGTGCCGTACGAGAAGGCGCAGTGGCGTCAGATTCGCACGCTCTCGGGCGGTGAGCAGAAGCGGCTCGTCCTGGAGGCGCTGCTGCGCGGTCCCGATGAGGTGCTCCTGCTGGACGAGCCCGACAACTACCTGGACGTACCGGGCAAACGGTGGCTGGAGCACCGGCTCGGTGAGACCGGCAAGACCGTGCTGTTCGTCTCGCACGACCGGGAGCTGCTGGCGCGCGCCGCCGAGCGGATCATCGCGGTGGAGCCGAGCCCGGCCGGCTCCGACGTCTGGGTGCACGGCAGCGGTTTCGGCACCTTCCACGAGGCGCGGCAGGAGCGGTTCGCCCGGTTTCAGGAGCTGCGCCGCCGCTGGGACGAGAAGCACGCCCAACTCAAAAAGTTGGTGCGCGACCTGCAGCAGTACGCCGCGCGCAGCGACGACATGGCTTCTCGTTACCAGGCGGCGCGGACCCGGCTGCGCAAGTTCGAGGAGGCCGGTCCGCCGCCGGAGCCACCGCGCAAGCAGGAGATCCGGATGCGTCTGCACGGCGGGCGCACCGGGGTGCGGGCCGTCACCTGTGCGCAGTTGGAGCTGACTGGACTGATGAAGCCTTTTTCTCTGGAGATCTTCTACGGCGAGCGGGTGGCGGTGCTCGGCTCCAACGGGTCGGGCAAGTCGCACTTCCTGCGGCTGCTGGCCGGGGAGGGCGTGGCGCACACGGGCGCGGCGACACTGGGCGCACGGGTGGTACCGGGTCATTTCGCCCAGACACATGCGCATCCCGAACTGATGGGGCGCACCCTGGTGGACATCCTGTGGACCGAGCACGCCCAGGACCGGGGCGCGGCCATGTCGGCGCTCCGCCGCTACGAATTGGACCGGCAGGGTGACCAGGCTTTCGACCGGCTCTCCGGCGGGCAGCAGGCGCGCTTTCAGATCCTGCTGCTGGAACTGCAGGGAACCACCGCCCTGCTGCTGGACGAGCCGACCGACAACCTGGACTTGGAGTCGGCGGAGGCCCTGCAGGAGGGGCTGGAGGCGTACGAGGGGACGGTCCTGGCGGTCACCCACGACCGCTGGTTTGCACGGTCTTTCGACCGCTTCCTGGTGTTCGGCAGCGACGGCCGGGTACGCGAGACGCCGGAGCCGGTGTGGGACGAGCGCCGCGTGGAGCGGGCACGCTGACGGAGTGAAGCGTGTGCCGTTCAGAAATGCGCCGCTGCAGCTCATAGGGGGTCTGTCGGGAACTGCTGGGGTACTGGGACCATGCCGAGATGATCGTCTCGCTGGTGTATCGGGTGACGCGGAAGCTGTTGTCGGTCCCGGCGGTGCTGCTGCGCCGGCAGGCGGCCAAGGACACTGAATTGCTCGTGCTCCGGCACGAGAATGCAGTGCTGCGTAGGCAACTTGCGGGCCCGGTGCGGTACGAGCAGGCGGACCGGCTCTGGTTCGCAGCGCTGTCCTCGCTGATACCCAGATGGCGCTGGGCGCAGGTGCTTCCCGTGACGCCAGGGACGTTGCCCGGTTGGCACCGACGGCTTGTCGCACGCAGGTGGGACTACAGCGATCGCAGGGGCAAGCCGGGTCGGCCACCGACGTCGACGACGGTGAAGGAGCGTATCTCTCCGCAGCTTCACGGTTCAGTGCTCTGCGACTCCGCGCGTGATTGCGGGCTGCCGGTTCGGGACACGCCGAGGTACCGCTCCAGGGCCTGCTTGATTACTTCGTACGGTGAGCAGTCTCGCCGGTCGGATTCGGCGCGCAGCCACTCCTCGAGTTCGTCGGAGAGGTACTTGTAGCGGTTGGCCAGGTTCTCAAGCTTGGTTACCCAGCGGCAGTTTTCTGGGCTGTAGCCGCGGTTATTGTCCTTGCGGTCGATCTTCTTGCCGTCGGCGTAACCGTTGGCAAGGGCCCAGGTGCGGAAGGCCGTGAAGTCTTGCCAATCTTCACAGACGGTGATTCCGCGGCCCACGTGGCGGTGGGCGCTGCGAATATTGGGGCTGGAACAGCGAAAACGCATGTCAGTCCAGATTCCATAGA
The DNA here is from genome assembly GCF_045039535.1 of Streptomyces sp. NBC_01092. NCBI lineage: Bacteria > Bacillati > Actinomycetota > Actinomycetes > Kitasatosporales > Streptomycetaceae > Streptomyces > Streptomyces sp. NBC_01092. Next base: position 4,693,375 of record NZ_CP108659.1, read on the forward strand.
GCCGTGATGCGTACTGGCCGTGGGTGGTCGCCTGCTCCCTCCACAGGCAGCCGCAGCTCTTGCTCCGGCCGCTGCGCAGGTTGCTTAGGCGTACTTCCTCAGTGGTCTCGTCGTTGCATGAGCATCTCACCAGGGCGAAGCTGGCGCGGGTTCCGGACTGGCGCGACCCCGAACGCGAAGATGAAGGGACAGCCGTTGTCCGGCTCATTCACCTCCTCATGAGCAAGGCGCCCGGAATCCGCGCATTCACCTACGACACTGCCCTCCGCGGCGCCCACCGGGCACCACTTATCGCGGACGGAATCGTCGTCCCCCCCCAACACGGAGGCCTCGAACCACACCCTCTGGAGCGTTATGAGAAAGGCGGAAAGCGCAAATGCAGCCATGACTTGTACGCTGTTGAAGGGCGGGTCTGTGAGCGCCGCTTCACGGTGGACGGCGATACCTATTACATGCCTCTTCTCGTCGAAGAACTGGAACGCCGCAAGCAGAAGACGAGCCGCTTCTACCACCGCCTCGTAATCCCCTGCTCCCATGGTGACCACAAATTCCGCATTCGCGTAGATGAAACCCCTCTACCAAAAGGCAGCGTTTCAACAGGGCCGAACATCTGAGGCAGATTCCACCCGACACACCCGCCGGTCGCCGGCTCAAGGGATTCCGCCAGGACAGCGAGTCGAACCACTCCCGCTTCGACCAGTGCTACCCGCACAAGCGCGTCCCTGCCTACGGCGCCAACGCCGGCCTGCTGATCCACATCGGCTACGCCTGGGTCAACAACTCCATCACCCGTGGCCTGGCGCACAGGCACTACGACCTCGCGGCTTGACCCCCGTCATCCTCGCGGTCGATGCCCGGCCCTAGGCTCGCACACCGGGGCTGTCTGCCCGATCTGCCCTGCCACCCGGCAGCCAACAAGACCAACGCCCCAGCCGCTACACTGTGGGCGGTGGCACAGCTGCACGGCAGCCATGCCGTCGCAACCCTGCCGGGAGCACGTCTGACGCCCGCACCATCTGGGCAATAGCTTCAGACACGTTTTCCGACAGATCCCCGCCTTCGTAGCTCAGGGGATAGAGCACCGCTCTCCTAAAGCGGGTGTCGCAGGTTCGAATCCTGCCGGGGGCACACGACTAAGGGCCAGTTCAGAGGCTTGATCCTCTCGAACTGGCCCTTTGCCGTGATCACGGCCGTGCCACGCCCGTGCCACAAAGTCCACTAAGAGTCCACATCGCCCCGTTCCTTGCGGATCATCGAGCCGAGCCGATCGGCGATCTCACGGTCACGTCCGCTGACCACGTGCTGATAGATCAGGGCCGCGCGGGGCGTGCTGTGGCCCATCCTGGTCATCAGCTCACGCAGGCTCGCACCGGACGCGGCGAGGGTGTTTCCCGTGTGCCGAAGGTCGTGGAAATGCACGTCTACCGTGACCTTCGCCTTGGTGCGCGCATTGATCCAGTCGTCCCGGAAGTTGCTCCGCCGCAGCCGACCGCCCTGGGGACCAAGGAAGACATGACCGTCCCGGCCGGCCCCTGCGAAGCCGTCGAGATGCTGCTTCACATCCGGCAGGAGTTCGGTCGGGAAGGCCACCGGCCGAACCCCTGCATCGGACTTGGGCGCCTTGTCGAAGAGCGCGCCTGTCTGCATCTCAGCCTGTGATCGCCGGACAATGAGCGCAGCGTTCTCCGTGTCGACGTCCCGCCGGCGGAGCGAGGCCAGCTCCCCGAAGCGCAGTCCGGTGAACGCGGCCAGGAGGACGAGCAGCCGGTAGCGCGGCGCAATCGCATCGGCCACGGCGAACACCTCGGCCACCGTGAGGGTAGGACGCTCGGGTACGTCGTAGCGGTCGGCGCCCTTGATCCGGCACGGGTTGCGGCGGATCAGCTCGTCATCAACAGCCGTGTTCAGGATCGCCCTCATGATCTGGTACGCCTTGACCACGGTCGGCTCACCGGTCCGCGCGAGGCACGCCGTACGCCAGGCCCGGACCTGAGCTGTCGTGATCGAGGACAACGGCCGCTCACCGAAGGTAGGTAGCAGGTGCAGCCGAATCACCGACTCATGGCGCTCGTGTGAACGGGCGGCAAGCTTCCGGTCCTTGAGCCACGCCGTGGCGTACTCGCCGAAGTGGACCTTACCCGCGTCGGGGTCGCTCCACTGTCCCCGAGTGATGTCCGCCTCAATGTGGGTCAGTGCGACCTCGGCATCGGTCTTGGTGGCGTACGTCTCCTCTGCACTGCGGAGCTGACCCGTGCTCGGATCACGGTAACGAGCTTGCCAGCGGCCAGAGTTGAGCCTTCGGACCGAGCCGAAGCGGCGCCGCCTGCCCTGGTTGTTCGCCACTAGGCAACCCTCCTGAGGACGCCAGGCCGAACGGTGACCGGCTGCACGGTGTTCGCGGCGATGTACTCGTCCAGCACGCGCTCCGAGATCCGGACGTTGCGACCGACCTTGACGTAGGCGATGCGACGTTCCTCGATCAGCCGACGAGGGAAGCGGACGCCCGTGCCAAGGCGAGTGGCGACCTGCTTGACGTCCAGAAGTTGATCAGCCATCACCACTCCCCTTCCATCTCGTAATCCGGCATGTCGGCCAGGGCTTCGCGGGCGGTCTCGCGGTTGCGTTCGATGTCCCGGCGGATGTTGGCGGCGAACCAGGATTCGCCGGAGGTGTGGCCATGGCCGGCGTAGGCCCAGTGGGCGAGGGTCAGCGTGGTTGCCTCCACGTCGTCGGGGTCGGGCAGGCCGAGGGCTTCGCGCTGCTGGGAAGCGCGGTAGTCGGCGCGGACCTGGCGCAGGGCGCCGAGGGTGGTGGAGTAGCGGCGGGACTTGGTGGAGAAGTGGCCGCGGAAGCCGAGCATGTGAGCCCAGTCCCGCAACTTCCGGTCCGGGTAGAGCGCGTGCAGGTCGAGACAGGCCGCGATCAGACGGGCGGGGTGGTCGGGCACGTCAAGCAGAACCAGAGCCTCTTTGTTGCCGATGCGGCGATCCACGGTGCCGGTGGTCTCGGCCGCCTTGGTCGCGTACTTGGCCACGTAGGAAGCCACTGCCTGCTCGGTGATCTCCTCGTCGTGACCGAAGGCGCCGATCGGCTGCACGTCGAGCTGGGTGCCCCAGAGCAGCGTGCGGGCCGGCTCATCCCCGGCATGGGGCACGTCGACCGCGACCCGATTGGCAGCGGCATGGATCGAGTCGGTGAGCAGTTCGAGGGTGGCCCATGCCGGGGGCGGGGAGTCGGGTCCTTCGGGTCCGTCGAAGCGGATCACGGCGTGGAAGTGCACGGCCCCGCGCTTCTGGTACTCCGCGACTTTACCGAAGGACACCCGGGACTGCTCGCGAGCGGCCCTCTGGGTGAGGCCAGCCCGCTTGGCGATCTCGCGGCGGAGGTAGATCGTGAAGTAGCGCCACAGCTCGGAGGCGTGGTTGTTCCACAGCACCGCGCCGCGGTAGTCGTACGAGGCAGCATCGAGCGGGGTACCGAGTTCGGGCGAGTCCTCGGCATGCAGGGTCCCGCAGCGGCAGGGCCTCTTGCCGGGGCGGTTGTGGACCGGGCCGAACGAGGGGGCGGTGAGGGTGGCGAAGACGCGGGGATGATCCCGAACGGTCTCGGGGGTGCCCTTGTTCGGGTCGCCGGTGAGTCCGGCGCGGATGAGGTGGTAGGTGTCGCCGGCATAGGTCCAGGCGCAGGCCGGGCAGCGCGATGCACGGCGATTGCCGCAGGCCACCCGGAGCATGCCGCCCGGCTCAGTGTCCGTGGAGTACGCGTACAGCACGGTCTTCGTGGCGGGGTCGATCGTCTTCGTGCCGCCGATCAGCCGGATCGGGTCGGAGCATCCGCCAGTGCGCTTGATCTGTTCTTGCCAGCGGTCGAAGTCGGCCGATGCGGCCACCCTCAGCACATCGGAGAGGGTGGCCGCATCCAGGCCCGCCATGGTGGCGGCGTCGGTCACGCGATCACCGGCCCTTCGTGTGCGCGGGGCCGTGGTGGTCGGTGTAGTCCTGGACCAGGGCCTGGACGTCGTTGTCGCCGTTGGCGTGGTCCTCGGCGCCACAGCCGCCGCACACGTAGTCGCCCTGGGAGCGGGTGTAGCGGGTGCTGCCCTTGACCCGTAGGCCGGGGCTGTCCTCGGTGGGCGTCAGGTCGGAGGGGAGCTTGCGGAACATCCCGGTCACCTCCCAGCCCGAGCGGCGGGGGCGCGGTGGGTGTGGCCGGTGCCCTGGCAGGCGTTGCAGACGACGCGGAGCAGGACGCGGGAGCCGTCACGATGGCGGTCACCGGTAGTGATCGAGACGACCGGGAAGCCGTCGCAGTTGCGGCAGACCGGACGGTTCGAGGTGTGGGCAGGCATGATGAGTGGAGCCCTTTCGGGTCGAAAGATCAGGAAGAGGTGGAGCCGTCCGGGGCGGCAGTTCTTTGGCGAGAGAGGCCGCCCCGGAGGGCACTACTTGCGGTAGCGGTTCCTGGACCGGACGGTCCGAGAGCGTGACGAGCGGGAGCGCCGACGGGTGGCCGCCCGGGCTAACTCACGCTTCTTCTTGGACGAGCGGTTGATCGTGTAGCCCAGTCCGCCAGTCGCGGACAGGACCGCGACCGCCGATGCGGCAACGACCTGGGCGACGAAGGCGATCACCAGAAGCACCGCGATCGAGCCAGCGATGATCAACAGGGTGAGGACGATCGGGCCCGTGTAGTTGCGGGGAGCCTCTTGAACGATCACGACATTGCGCAGGTCGGTGCCGTCCGGAATCTGCCGGTAGATCTCTGCCGGGATGTGACCGGCGCGGAGCTGCTGGTCGGGTAACTGCACGGTTCAGCCCTCCGGATCAGGCGCAGCGGTGGGTACGGGCGGCGAGTTCGGCAGCCGAGCGGTCGCTGTGCTCGGTGGAGAAGCCGCACTTGGGGGCGGTGCAGGCAGCGGTGTGCTTGGTCTGGCCACGGCCGTTGTGGAACGTGGCGACCTTGACCGGGCCGATCCGGATCACGTCGTAGAAGCGGTTCGGACGCACGGGTGGAACCTCCTTGTCAGTCAGGCGAGTTGGGCGACGATCGCGCCGGCGAGGTCTTCCGGGACCCCGAGCCGGGCCCGCAGGGTGGCCGTGTCGATCTCGGTACCGGTACGGGTGCGGTGCTCGGTCGCGACCTTGCGCGCGTGGTCGACCAGAGCCGGAGGCACGCTCACGGCCGGAGCCGCCACGGGCAGCGCCTGAACGGGCTCAGGAGTGGCGATCTCCGAGGCCGGTTCAGGCTCCTCGGGGCGGTCGACCGCGACGACGGGCGGCCGGGAAGGCTCGGAGTCCGAGGCCGGTACAGGGCCGGCGGGTTGGTGAGCGAGCAGGGTTCCGCCGAGGAAGGCCAGCGCGGGCCAGCCGGCGACGAGGATGCGCAGCCAGGCCGGGACGTTCTCCAGGTCGAGCAGTCCGGCGGTGGCGATGTTGGCGCCGAGCGAGGCGACCAGGGCGACCAGGAACCAGAACCAGGCCAGCCGGGACCGCTCCGTACGGAGCCGGCGCCACACGGCGACCAAGAGCAGGTCGACCGAGACCGGGTAGGCCCAGGCCTTCCAGCCGGTCTGCCCGGCAGCTTCGGCTAGGTCGTGCAGGTGGGCGAAGGACAGGGCACCGGCGATCACGGCTTGCACGAGTACGGCGTCGATCCGGAACGAGCGGGGCATGGTCTTCACCTCCTTTGCGGGGGATCGGGCCAGGACCCGGGCGGGGAGCGTTGTCCGGCCGCCCAGTCCCGGCAGGTGTTCAGTCGTCGGCGGGGATCTCGCCCGCACCCAGGCAGCCCAGGCAGATGCCGGACTGTTCGCCGGCGTAGCGGCGCTTGCGGCCGACGCGGACGGGGCGGGAGACCTCACCGGTGCCCTTGCAGGGCGGGCACTGCTTGGTCGCGGGCTTGACGGTCTTGCGTGCCATGAGCGATCTCCGATCCGGTTTTCGGCATGGCTCGGGTAGGGACCTGACGCGAAGCGGTCGCGCCGACCGGAGAAAAGCGGGGGATTACTCGGTCACGGGCCGGGGCCGCACGAGCGGCGGAGTCGCAGGCATCGGCGGAGCAATCCCGACGCCAGCGGGTCGGAACGGGGCCAGGAACGGCAACGCCGGGGTCACGTGCGCGAACTCACGGCAGACCGCCGTTACCTGCGCCGGAGCGATCTCGGGCGTACGGATGCGGGACCAGTAGCCCGAGGCGTCACCCGCCACCGCGACACCGGGCCGGTCGGCGCGGATACCCAGAACGGACACCACTGCGTCGGGGGCGATGTCGCCCAGGCCCATCTCTGCCGTCTGCTTGTCGTTGACGCGGTGCACCACACGGCCGGTGAGCTGGGCACGCAGGGCGGTCGCGCCCTTGCCCAGGTCGGAGCCGAAGCGCTGCCCGCACACCTCCAGATAGATCCCGATCGCACGGGCCATCTGACCGAGACGGACCAGTTGCATGACCGTGTGGTCGCGGGCCGGCTCATCCTTCTTCGAGGTGACCAGGAACAGCTCCGCCACCTCATCGATCAGCACGATGAGTGGCACCGGGCGCAGCTCTTCGGGGAGCTCCCAGAGGTCGGAGACGCCGTAGAGGGCGAGCAGGTCGAAGCGGTCTTCCATCTCCGTGACCAGCACGTCAATCAACTGCCCGGCGATGGCCGGGGTGGTGGCCAGGGCCGACAGCCGGGGCGCGTAGCGGCTGTGCTCCACCCCGCGCTTGCAGTCGATCCCGATCAGCCCGACCGGCAGCTTCGCGAGCCCCTTGATCAGGTTGCGCTGATACATCGACTTACCCGAGGAGTTCGCCCCCAGCGTGAGCGCCATCGGGATCTTGCGGTAGTCCCGCTCGAAGACCGTGCCGTCCTCCCGCAGCGCGACCGGGACGACCAGGCCACGGGCTATGGCCTTGCGCGGCATCCGCACCCGGTTGAGGACGTCGTAGCCGGTCATCCGCAGCTCGACATAGCCGGGCTTGGTCTCCCGCACGGTCACCGAGTGCACACCCCAGGCGTGGCGCAGGCGCTCGGAGGACGCGGCGAGGTCGGCGGGCTCCAGGCCGGCCGGGAGCCGGAGGGTGACCCGCAGCCCGGTTGCGGTCGGGCGGACCCGACGGACCTTCGGCGGCACCGGCCGGACCTCCCGGCGAGCCACGCTGCGGGTCATGAACGCGCGGAAGCCGGACGGCTGCACCGTCAGCCCGCACACGTCCATGGTCGACCCATAGGTCCAGGTGAACCGGCCCCACGTGACAGGCAGGCCCACCAGCGACCAGTACACGCGCGGCGCACGGTACTTGGCGATGCCGAGTCCACCGGCGCCGGCGGCAGCACCGCCCAGCTCCAACCAGGTCGCGACGTCGGTCATGGTCAGGCCCCCGCCGTGACAGCGACCGCGCGGAACGAGATGCCATGGCGCTTCTGGCCGTTGAACTCGTTCTCCCAGTCACGGGCCTTGAGTCCAACCACCCGCACCGGCATCCCCGGCGTGAGGCCCTCGGGAAGACCGGTCTCCGGGACGGTCACCTGGTAGAGGTTCCCCTCCCCCTCGTCCGAGACCAACAGGCCCACCGTCGACAGACCCGCGTTGGTCTCTCGGTCCACGGCCCGCTCCCCGGTCTTCTTGTTGACCATCTTCGGCTCCGGGGCAGTCGCCACGAACACCACAGCGGTCGAAAGGTCGATCTTGAAGGACGGCATGCGTCATCTCCTCGTCTGTGAGGTCGCCCCTCTTGAGCAACCTCTCTAGAGATGACTCAAGTGAACATCTCTAGAGAGGAGAAGTCAACACGTCTCTAGAGATGTTTCAGGTCGGTCACCATGGCTAGTCGATTGGTTGCGTCCTGGGTGTGACGCCTAAGCTGTCTAGAGAAGGAAGGAGGGGATCACATGGCCACCCAGGGCAACGGGCGCCAGCCGAAGTACCAGCGCATCGCCGACGAGCTAAGGGAAGCGATCCAGGCCGGCGAATACGGCCCAGGTGATCGGCTGCCAGGAGAGAACGACCTCATGGCCACGTACGAGGTGGCCCGCATGACCGCACGTCAGGCACTCGGCGTTTTGCAGAACGAAGGCTTGGCCGAGTCCCGCAAGGGCGCCGGCGTCTTCGTCCGTGACTTCAAGCCGCTCAGGCGGCGCGGCATCCAGCGCCTCTCGCGCGATCAGTGGGGATCGGGCCGATCCATCTGGTCAGCAGACATCGATGACCGGACGCTGGTAGTGGATCAGGTACAGGTAACTGAGGTTGAGGCGCCGGAGCGCATCGCTCAGGTTCTCGATACGGAGCCAGGGGCAGCGACGTGCGTGCGCAGTCGACGGTTCGTGCTTGATGGGAAGCCCGTTCTCGTATCGACCTCGTACCTTCCGGCAGACCTAGTCGCGGGCTCACCGATCACTCAGGAAGACACGGGCCCCGGCGGCACGTATGCACGGCTTGCTGAACTCGGCTACAAGCCGGTCCACTTCCGCGAAGAGATTCGTTGCCGGATGCCGTCGCAGGAAGAGGCAACTCGGCTCAACCTGTCGCTTGGTACCCCAGTGATCATGATCTGCCGTACGGCATTCGCCGACGAGGGGCGCCCAGTCGAGATCAACGAAATGGTGCTCGACTCAGCGTCATACATCCTGGAGTACGACTTCGACGCCTAGGGCAGGTCAGACACCTGTCCACGTGCCCGGGTCGCGAGCCACCGCATAGACCCGGTCTACTTGGTCCTGCGTGAGCAGCGGAGACAGGCCGGACAGAGTCCGGTCGACCTCTTCAACTGCCAGGACAAGGACCGGGGGCGCGGCGTTCTTCACCTTCAATTTGGCAGCATGGACGACCGAGATCACCGGACGCACGGGTACCTCGAACCCGCAGCGACGTGAAAGCGCCTGAGCAACCCGTCGGGCCTCTCGTTGACTGATCACCACATGGCGGGTCGACGTGCCGTTGATAGTGATCGCGTGGTCGCCGTACCAGACTGACTTGCCCTTATGCCGCTTCGAGTTGATGGCGAAGACGCCGGCGCGGCCGATGGCCAGGTGATCTATGTCTGAACCGCTGTCCCACTGGACAGCGTGCAGGATGCGCCAGCCACGTCCTTTGAGCCGGTTGAGCCGCCGGCCGGTCACGCGCTCGCCGACCAAACCGTTGCACCAACTGTGGATCTCGGTACCGGGTAACCAGCGGCCGACAAGCCTCATAGGAGCACTCGGCTGCAACTCGATGATCTTCCGCCGTACAGCGTCACCGGGCCGGTTCAGAGCTAAGTCGTTCGGTGCAGCGGTCATGCCGTGTCCTCCCCCAAAGAGCCAGTCTGTCCAGGTCATCACGGAGGAGCGGCATGGCCAAGGTCGCTAACGAGCCAGCCGTTGTTACAGGTTTCTCTACCTCATCAAGCCCCCGCCGTTCCGGCGGGGGAGGGGGGATCCCGCCCACCACGGCCCGCATGATCCGGCTCAGCTCCAGCCGTCGCGCACTTGGGATAACAGGAGTCGACAGCACCCCTAAGGTTCCTCAGCTCTCCCATGCTTCACAGCCCCTCAGGGCTTGAGCCTCCATCCCCTTGGCCACCGGTCCTCCGGCGGCTCAGGTCCACAGTGGGGGCTCTTGGCCTTCGGCCATCCGGTCGCTGTGTCCCTATCGGCTTTCCGGCCGCCACTGCGTTGATCACACCCCACCGGCCCGCACTGCGGGCCGCCGCGGGCTCGTGGGCTCGGGGCTCCGCTCCTGCCTTCGGCCCGCGCCGCCCCGGCCCCCGGCCCCGCGGCACCATCGTTGCCCCGGGATGATCACGCTTTTCGCTCTGGCCCCGCCAAGGGCCGACGCACCGGACCGAGCCTGAACCCCAACCATGCCCCACACCACCAAGCCCAGCCCTGGGGGAGACGGCACTGCCCCACAGGCCCGCTCGCACAGTGCGCCACGGACCAACAGACGCTTTGGCCCCACAAGCAGGTGCGCGACGGCTGGAGCTGAGCCGGATCATGCGGGCCGTGGTGGGCGGGATCGGTGGGGGCTGGGGCAGTCGCTCCGAGACTTTAAGGTCTGCTGACCTGCGGGGCCCCTCCGAGAGCAAGAAAGGGGGCCGAGTGCCTGCTTCGCACGGTGAGGATCAATGACCCTCTCCATTGGATCAAGCTTAATGGCCCCCTTTCATGCTCTCGCCCCACAGATCACCAGACCTCAAACTCTCTCCCCCGACCGCGTGATCACCTGCAAGCCGACTGCGGTACAGCAAAGAAGTACAGCAACCCCCTGACTACAGGTGACCTTCCCCAACCGCTAACATCCTCGTGACCAGGACGGATGACCTCAGTGACCTACCCGCCCGTAGTTCGCACCGAGGGGCAGCTTGACGCAACTTCCGCCAGGGGCACCATGCTTAGCTCATGGACGACGCCCGCTGACTTGACTCGGCAGCTGAGACTCCGCCGCTTTTCGATCATCAGCGCAATTGGACCATCGGGGCCGAATGTCAGTCACAAGCCCTAAGGTGCTGTCATGTCTGAAAGCGCACCAGATTACGCACTGGCTCGACTCATCGATGTCGTCAACGGTTCGAGCCTTGAACTCGGCATCACAGTCACGGTCAGCGGCTCGACGATCACCGGCACCCTAATCTCCAACACGAAGTGGTTCGACCTTCAAGCTGAATCCTTCAAGACCGCGATGAAGGTCGAAGGGGATGAGATCGGATTGCACAGCCTTTTCGAGAACTGGAGCAGGCTCACGAGGGAAGCGCAGGAGGAAGAGGCGAAAGTACGAGAGGCCATTGAGGGCGTTGAGCTTCCTGATCGGTACTTGAGGGCGATCGATGAAGAGGACAGCTCAGTAGCCTTCATCCACCTTGCTGACGCTCGCATCGTCCACCCCCAGGGATTCGTGCCTGCTGAAGGCGCTGCGTGGCGTGGTCGGCTCGATGAGGTCAGTGGATGGTTCCTTGGCACTCTGAGTCAGTCGAGTAACTAAGCCAAGATCAAGGGTGTCGACAGGCGCCCCCAGCCTCCGTGCCACTCCCGTGCCAGAACGGACGGGGATTCACGGGGAACCGGGGTTCAACGGGTGAGCTCCGCTGGGATCTGCCCTTGCCAAGGAATCCGCAGATCACGCCCATGATCCCCCAACCTCGCTCCTAAAGCGGGTGTCGCAGGTTCGAATCCTGCCGGGGGCACAACGCGTTACGCCGCTGACCTGGGGTTTCTCCCCCCGGGGAGGCGTTCTATTCGGCCTCGGACTCCTCGTCCGGGGCCGTTTGCGTGAGCGTGCGTCAGCAGACAGGGAGTTGATCTCCCGCGTATCACCCACCGGATCGGCATCAACCTGCACGGGCTCCCGGCCGGGCTTCTCCGCACCGTCAGACCGCTCAGTACTGAACGGGGTGTCCGGCTACATCGCGGCCGCCGCCGCTCATCGGGACGCCATGGACCGACTGCGCGGGCTGGCTGAACGCCTCGAAGAAGAGCACGGCGTCGTGACGGACGACGAGCAGCAAGCAGCGCTGGACCGCATCGCCGCCATCGACGGCCGGCATGACGAGCAGCGATCGCATTCGGGCGAGGCCGCGTGAGTCGCACCGCCCGAGCGAAGCTGCACCGGCCGCGACAGCGCCTCTTCCTGTTCGACTCCGAGGTACAGCCTCGGGGAGTTCGTCCGCGGTGAATCGGTCCGTCATCCGGCGTATGGCTCTGGCGGTTTGATGGCTCCCGCCCAGGACCGCTCCCTACCGCTCATGGCCAACTTGGTGTGATTCAGGGGGCGTTGTACCTCTGCGCCAGGTGAGTCGACCTGATTACAGGAGTGAAAGCAGGGTAGGTGCCGCAGTCGAGCCTTCGGTGCGAAGACGAACAGGATCCGTCATTGTCAACCTCAGTGCCCGCGTTCAGGGACCACGACGACTTCGCCGCGTACGTCGAGAGGTACGGTCCCCGCCTCCTTCTGTGGATCTGGGACAGGGCGGAGGGGGAGCTGGGCCACCAGATCTCCTGCGCGGAGTTCGGCTCTCTGCAGAGCATTCCCATGAGCGCGGTCCGGGCCATCGTCGGCCATCTCAGCGCTGAGGAGCTGATCAGCTCCCACGGCGGACACGGCACGGACACGGGTGCTCCCGTGGTGACGCTCCGGACCGCCGGGGCGGAGCGGGCTCGTCGGCTGCAGGCCCTGCGCGCGAACTCGGTCCAGCGGGGCCGTCACGCGGCACGCGCCGTACTGCACTGGATTCACGCCAACCCGCACCGGCAGCCGCTGCGGATCAGCGGATTCCTCGATTCGCCGGACGTCTTCTTCCTCGGTGAACCCCTCTCCCGGAGCGAGGTCGCCCGGGCCCTCACCTATCTGGCCGAGGAGGACCTGATCACCTGTGAGGGGCCGCCGTTCCACAATGACGTCGGCTCACACGTGGCCCTCACCTCGCAGGGCGTGAGCGCCGTGCTCAGCGGCTCCTCCGACATCGTCGCGTTCGTGGCACAGCAGCGCGAGCACCGTCGGCCCGCCCAGCACACCCATATAGAGGCCGAGACGATAGGGCACATCACCCAGGGCGATTCCGACAACAGCGTGCACAACAGCATCGAGGTGCACACCGCGCTGGCACCCGCCGACCTCGCCCGGCTCATCGCGGAGCTGGCACCGGGACTGGACCTCGAACCGGAGTCCCGCGCGGCCCTGCTGCGCAGCGCGGATGCCCTGGCGCGCGGCGGCGACAGCGTCGGAAACCCTGGGCCGGACCGGCAACGCGGGCTGATGGAGGGGATGCGGCGCCTGCTGGGTGGCGCCCCCGACACGGTCGGCAGGCAGTTCCTGCTGGACGCTGTCGGCCAGGCGCTGGGGAGGCTGCTCGGAAGCTGAGCCACCCAGAGCACAGAGAAGGACGACGGCACCCGGAGACGGTGACAGAACGGGGGAAGGGCGATGCGGATGCCCTTGTATGCACGGGACTCCATCCTGCGCGCGTTGGTGCCCCGTCTGGTCGGCCTGGCCGCCGACCGACGGGAACTCGTCCCCCAGGAACACCGCGGCGACCTCCCCGTGACGCTGCTGACCGGCCGCCACGGCATGGGCAGGACAGCGGTCCTGGACTCCCTCGAAGAGGCCTACAGCGGGCGCGTTCCGCTCGGCAGGGTTGATGCCGCCCAGGTCGAGCAGGGGCGGTGGTCCGGTTCCACGGCGGCCAACACGTCGGCCGTGGTCGAGATCCTGGAGCAGCTGGTGTGCCGGCTGGCGCCCATGGTCCCGGGTGCCGGACGGCTCCGGTTCTCCCGTCTGCTGCCGGGACTGTTCGCGGTGTCCAGCTGGCACCGCGGCAGCGAGATCGAGCAGTCGCTGGCCCGCGACCGGATCGCGCGCCTCCTCGTGGCCTGCGGTCTCGAAAAGGGCACGGCCGACGCGGACGGCAGCCAATGGACGTACGACGTCAGCGAGCGCCTCGCCGACCCGGACCGGCGCCGGCACGACCTGGCTCCTGTCACCGAGGCGGTCGTCCAGCAGTACTTCAGCCGGCACACCCGTAGCCGCGCCGAGCGGTTTGTGCACCAGTGGTACCAGAGCCGTTTCTCGGGCTCCGAGGACGGTGAAGCCGCCCTGATCCGGCTGAGCCTGCGCTTCCACCAGGGCGGCGACTTCCAGCGCGCGGTCGAACACACCCTGATCGCCGCGTTCCTCGAAGACCTCACCGACGCCCACGGCCGGTGGCATCGGATCAACCGAACACCGCGCCCCTTGGTCCTGCTGGACAACGCGCACACCGCCGCCGGACAGCGCGTGCTCGGCCTGCTGCTCGAACACCGTGCCGCGCCCGAGTCCGGCACCCGCGACCCGCTGGTCGTCGTCGCGACCCGACTGGGCGACGGCGCGGACCTCTACCCGGACGCGACGCGCCGCGAGCTGCCCGAGCTGATCCACGCCTCCGGCTGGGAGCGCACCGTCCCCGGCTCGCCGTCGGCAGGACTGCTCGTGATCCCCTTGGCACCGCTGACCCACGACGACCTGTTGCTGATGCTCGACCCGGCCGAGGGCCCACTCCACCGCCATCTGCCGTCGGCACTGCACGCCCTGACCCAGGGGCACCCGCAGGGCAGCAGGATGCTGTGCGAGGCGGTCGTACGCGCCAGTGGACGACGCGCCGTCGCGCCGCAGGAGTTGCTCGACCTGCCGGCCGAGGAGGGACGCCCGGTCGCCGAGGTGCTGCTGGAGCAGCTGATTCCGCAGCCCCAGCTGCGCGCCCATCTGATACCGCTCGCCCTGGCCCGCGACCGGGAGGCCACACAGGCGCTGGTGCCGGCGTCCGCACCGGCCGGTGGCGGCTTCCCGGGCGCCGGGCTCTCGTCCGCCGCCCAGTACCTGGAGGAGGAGCACTGGACGGCCGGGACGGCCGGCGCCGCCCCCGCCACAAGTTTCGTCTCCGACCCGTTCCTGCGCGCCCTGCTGCTCCATGGGGCCCGTACGACCTCCGCGGCAGCCCCGCCGGGACGGCGCTGGGAGGATCTGCACGCTCTCCTGCGCGATCACCACGCGGCGCGGGGAGCCGGGCACGAGCCCGACGTGCTCCGGCACACCCTGGCGGCGGGGAGCGCGGATCCGGTGGTGAGCGCGCTGACCGAGTACTTCGGCACCTGGGAGGCGGGCCGCTGGCTGGACACCCTCCGGTACGCCGCCGAGGCCCCCCGGCCCCCGTCGGACGGATGGACCGACGAGCGCGCCGAGATCGCCCGCGGTGCCCATGACCACCGCTACGCCGAGACCGACGACGTACGCAGGTCCGTCAACAGGCTGCTGCACACGCTCTGGTACCTCTCCGAGACCTACGCGGAACCCCTGCCCGACCTGTGTGACGACCTCGGCTCCGAGCTGGCGTTCCTGTCGATGCGGCATCCCTCTGGGCGCGCCGTGCTCAACGAGGCCGCTCGGGCCTGGCCGGCCGCGGCACGCGAGCGAAGGCCCTACCCGAAGTACGGCTCTGCCCGAGACGAGGAGTGAGTACTGTGCTGAACCGCTTCAGGAACCGTGCTCTGGGACCGGCCGACAAGGCAGTCGTCCTCGCGGTGGGCGTCGTGCTGCTCGCGGCGGTCGCCTTCGTGATCGTACGGCTGCTGCCCGAGAAGTGCGGCGGCGGCCTGGAGGCAGCCGGGGACGAGTGCGTGGGCGTGACCGCCGGAGTCCTGCAGGGCGATCCGGAGCTGGAGGGCCTGATACGCGCCGTGGCGGACGAGAACGCCCGGGTGGAGAGGAGCTGGACGCACCCGGAGAACGGGCAGGCCAGCATCCCCTACGTGCGGATCGCCCTCATGATGCCGTTCACCACCGATGCCACCAGCACCATGAGTACGGAGCAGATCGCCCGCGCACTGGCGGGTGCCCACGCCGCCCAGCTGCGGGCCAACGCGCAGGCGGGGCCGCGCTACCAGCTGCTGCTGGCCAACGACGGGAAGGACCTGGACCAGTGGGAGCCCGTCGTCGACCGGCTCGCCGGGATGACCGACGACAAGGCGCCGCTGGTCGGTGTGTTCGGCATGCCGAGCAGCACTCCGGACACGCTCGCCGCGGCCAAGGCCCTCTCCGCTCACCGGATCCCGGCGATCGGCCCCATCCTCACCTCCACCACCATGGAGGCCGGGTACCTCTTCAAGACGTCCCCGTCGAACGAGCTCTTCGCCGAGGCGCTGCGGGAGTACCTCGACAAAAACCCGGGGAACGGTACGGGCTTCCTCGTCTCGGACCGGCGAGAGCGGGACAGCTACTCCGCCGACCTGCGGGAGGTCTTCCTGGCGCACTTCGGCAAGGAGTACGGGCTGAAGCAGCGGCAGGCGTCCTATCTCGGACTGACCGGCGACGACGAGGGCGTCCCCCAGCGCTTCTCTGACGCCGCCCGCAGCATCTGTCTGACCGAAGCGGACACGGTCTTCTTCGCGGGACGCGATCACGATCTGCCCCACCTGGTGGACCAGCTGGCGAACGAACCCTCCTGCGACCACGGGAAGCCGACACGCATCCTGAAGGTGGGGATCGGCATGGATCCCGAGTCCACCACGACGGACATCACCGAGCAGTTGCGGGAGGCCCGGATCACCCTCGTGGGCGCCGCCTCCGTCGACACCCGGTCCTGGGCGGGGAACGAGAAGCTCCCGGCCGGGCCTCGCGGCTTCCTGAAGCAGTTCGAGAAGCTGCGGGCGAAGCTGCGAAACGACCCGGCACACAAGCAGCCATGGGGGACCAAGCCTCTGGACGACGGCTACGCGGTCATGTACTACGACGCCTTCACCGTGCTCTCCCAGGCCACCGGCCGCGCGTACGACGACATCAACGGCGAGAGGATGGGGACGGAAGGAGAGGCAGAGACCAGCAGTGCCCCGATCCTGCCGAGGCATGACGACGTCTACAACACCGTGATCAACATGAACATCCTCGGCACCCAGTCGGGGGCAAGCTGCGTCAACTGCGTACCCGGAGCCAGCGGCACCTTCGGCTTCGACGACTCTCCGGACACACGGAAGTGGGCAGTCTGCAAACCTGTGCCCGTCATCGAGTACCCGGAACCGGCCCCCGGCGCGAAGACGAAGGCGGCCGGGATCTACCGCAGCTACGAGGACATCTTCAACGGCACCTGTCCCTGACGGAACCTGGACCGGGGTCAGGCCGCACGCGTCGCGTTAGGAGCATGCGGAGCGTGAGCCCGATCCGTTCACGCCAGAACCGTCGAATACAACCGCCGTTCGGCGTTCGGTGCGTCCTGCGGCCCAGGGTTCCGCAATGGTTCAGGTCGCGGGGTGGTGCAGCTCTCACCGGTGTGGCCGGCGCCGCGAACATCAGCATTACGCTGAGCCCAGCGGGATCGGGCCCACAGCACAGTGTCCGGGAGGCGCTTCATGACGGCCGAGATGGTGGCTCCGGCGTGGATGCATGAGCAGATCACGGCGGAGGAGTACGAGTCCTGGTCCGAGGAGCAGTGCGCCGGTATCGAGATCGTGGACGGGATGGTCGTCGTGGGTCCGAGTGCGTCCAAGCGGCACAACCGGCTGGCTCGGATTCTGGCGAACGCCCTTGATGCCGGCGCGGGCCCGGAGTGGAGTGCCGACACGGGCTTCGACGTCCGGCTTCAGGACGTCCCGCTCACCAATCGCCGCCCGGACGTCGTCGTGTACCGCGCAGACACGATCGACATCACCCCCACCCGCCCTGAGCACGTGCTGCTGGTCGCGGAGGTGGTGTCGCCGGGCTCGGAGACCACCGACCGGATCGTGAAGGTCGACCAGTACGCCAAGGCAGGCATCGGCTTCTACTGGCGGATCGAGCAGGCCGCCACAGGCGTTCCTCTCGTGTACACCTACGTTCTCGACCCCGCGACGAAGACCTACCGGGACGGAGACGTGTTCACCGGCGTCCTCAAGGCAGCGGCCCCCTTCCCGGTGGAGATCGACCTCGGCCAGGTCTGACCCACGCGCTGCCCAGCAGTCGGCAGCGCGTGAGCGATGCGTGAGCGGACCGCCCGATACAGGGCGGCACGAGCCGGATCAAGTGGCTCGCCGTGCGGTTCTGACCAAGGGAAACAGCACCGCGCGGCAGCGCCAGGCAGCCCCCGGCAAGGATTCGGCCCCACTCCTAAAGCGGGTGTCGCAGGTTCGAATCCTGCCGGGGGCACAGAAACGCCAGGTCAGAGCCTGGTTCGGCGTAACGAAGGCCCTCCGTGAAGATCGCGGAGGGCCTTTCTCACTCCGTTCGAGCGGAGAGCAGGTGGTGCCGAGGGGGCAACGTATGCCTTGCCCGGTCCACCTCAGCTCGAGCGGAGGTGAGTGGTCGAGGCCCTTCATGTCGCGCTCGCCAGTGCTCCGGAATGAATGATCCAGGGCATAGTCGGTCGAGTCCGAATGCGGCTCGTGAGCTCGCAGCGGGTGATGGATCGCCGTCACGACTGCGCTCAGCAGGAACGGCTCGGCCGCGATGCCGCATACCGCTTTACCGAAGTTGGCAGGCGCAGCCGTGCGAGGTCCGCTCCGGACGTGGTCTCGGTGCAGGCGACCGTGTGCGGCAGGCCGGCCCTGCGGCGGTCTGTTCTGTAGGGCCACCTGGCCTGGGGGCTGGCGCGGCCGAGCACCTCGCGCCGGTGACGGGGGCACTGCGGAGGTGGGCGCCTCGTGCAGCCGCAGCCGCACGAGGGTGCCCGGGCGGTTCAGTTGAGTTGGGTCTCAGCGGAAAACGGAGATGTTGCGGGCGACCCAGTCGTTGAAGGGGTGTGGCGCGCGGCCGAGGACTCGTTGCACGTCCGGGCTGATCCGCAGTTCGGCCGGGTTCGGGGCGGCGATGATGTCCAGGGTGTCGTCGGCGAGCTCCGCCGGCACGAACTGGGTCATTGCGGCCTTGGCCTCGTCACGGGTGAGTTCCTGGAACTGCACCGGTGAGCCGAGCGCGGTGGCGATGGTCTCCGCCTGCTGACGCGGCGTGATCACCTCCGGCCCGGTCAGCTCGTACACCCCGCCGATGTGGCGGTCGTCCAGCAGGCTGGCCGCCGCGACCTCGGCGATGTCGGCCGGGTCGACGACCGGCACCCCTACGTCGCCGAAGGGCGCGGCGACCGTCCCTTGCGTGCGGACGGACTCCGCCCAGCCCAGGGCGTTGGAGGCGAAGCCGCCCGGTCGCAGGATGGCCCAGTCCAGGCCGGACTCTCGCAACGCGTCCTCCACCGCGCGCATCGCGACCCGCGACGGGCCGAGCGGCCTGGTCGCCACGCCCTGCGAGGACAGCAGGACGACCCGGCGGACCCCACTGGCCGCGGCCAGGCCGATGATGTCGGCCGGCCTGGCTTCGGGAGCGTGCAGGTCGCCGGACAGCAGGAGGAACAGCGCCTTCGCCCCCTCCAGCACGGGCGTGAGGCCCGCGGGCTCGGCCAGGTCGGCCGCCACGTGCCGGGCGCCGTCCGGCACCGCCGCCGCGTTCCGCGACACCGCTGTCACCTGCTCGCCAGCCTCGGTCAGGGCGCGCGTCAAGGGTCGGCCCACATTGCCGGTAGCCCCGGTCACCACGATCATGTTCAGCTCCTAGTCCGTTGTGCACTGCGGTAATTGACGCTAGGAGCCGGACTTACTTTCCGTAAGAACATACCCAGAGGTAAGCTCCGGACATGAGGGAAGGCGCGCAGCTGACGCAGGCCGAGACGGGCAATCGGTATGACGTGTTTCACACCGACTGTCCCGCGCGCGACGTGGTCGACCACGTGACCAGCAGGTGGGGCATCTGGGTGCTGATCTCCTTGCGGAGCAACGACCTTCGGTTCTACGAGCTGCGCAACAGCATTCAGGGCATCAGCGAGAAGATGCTCACTCAGACCCTGCGCGCTCTGGTCCAGGACGGCCTGGTCTGGCGGGAGGTCGAGCCGACGACGCCACCCCAAGTCACCTACGGGTTGACCGAGTTCGGTCAGGACATTGGCGAGCCGCTGACAGACTTGTTCGATCGGATCACACAGCGGCTGCCGGCGCGCAGCGCGGGATAACGCGGCAGTGGTCGGCCCATCACCTCGCGTCGAACCACCGCAGTCATCCGGCGCAGCCCCGGGCCCTGCACACCCATCTACGCTGGGGTGGCAGACCACTACCGGCAGCGGCCTGACCACCCAACCCGGCCACGGCACTTTGAGCTGGCGCCCTCCGGGGGAGCTCAGCGCGTGAGGACGACCCCAACCGCGACGCCGAGGAAGATCTGCAGCTGCTCCATAGAGCTGGACACCTCGGAAGCCGGCCGCGCAACTGAGACCCTAGCCATGAGCACTGACACGAGGCTCCACGAGCGCGGCTTCTGCGCCTGTGCCCGGCTCGCACCACAAGCGCACCAGATTGAGCGGGGAACACGGTCACACCAGAAGCGCCGACTTCCCGGACCGGTCCGAGCCCGCCGCGGCCGTCGGTGGGCTCGGATCGTCCGTGCAGGTGCTTTCCGTTACTTCCCGAATGCCTGGCGGAACTCGTCGACGGTCTCGTCCGAGGCCGCGTTCGCGCCGCACGCCGGGACGACGCCGTTCTCGGCGGCCACGATGTAGCGCTCACCGTCCGCGAACGTCAGCACCTCCGGCCGGCTCGCGTCGCTGTCGAGCACGACCGTCTCCGTGTCGCCGCCCTTCAACCAGTAGTCGACGCGGAAAGTGACCGTGGAGCCCTTGATGGAGGTGACCGTTCCCAGGAACAGGGTCGGGTAGCCGCCCAGGGTGTCGGGACTGGGTGTCACACACTTCTGGCTGCCGAAGCCGCTGTCGGTGGTGAGTGTCAGTGGGCCCGCCGAGGCCGAGTGCCCGTTGTCGTTGTCGTTGTTCGCCATGACTCCTCCGGCGATGCCGCCGCCGAGCAGAAGCAGACCGGCCGCCGCCGCGAGTCCGAAGAGCTGACGGCGGCTTCGTCGCGCGGCGGTCTTCGCGGGGGCCGTACTGCCGGTCTGGTGCGCGGTGTCGGTGGTCAAGGTGTCCTCCACAAGTCGGTCGATGTCGGGCAGCGGAGCATGTGGGGTCAGCGCCGGGTCCGCGGACTTCAGCCGGGCCAGCAACTCGTCGTCATTCACTGACCGCTCCTTCCTTCATCCCTCTTGTGTCCGGACGGTTCGTCATGCTTTCGCTCTAGTTGTTCGGCTAGTTTCCTTTTCGCCCTGTGCAGCCGGATGCTCACTGCGTTGGGCGTCAGCCCGGTCGCCTCCGCGATCTGGCGGGGTGTCAGCTCCTCCCACGCCCACAGCCGCACCACCTCGCGGTCCAGCGCCCCTAGGGCGGCGAGCGCGGCGTGCAGACCGCTGTGGTCGGCGACCCCGGCCGGCTGCTGTTCCTGCGTCCGGATCAACCGCTCCACCAGGCGGAGCCGGCGCCCGTCGGCACGGCGGGCGTTCGCCAGGCAGCCCCGCGCCACCCCGTAGCACCACGGCAGCACGTCATCGGGGTCGGGCGGGGAACCTGGCGCCGGACCCAGGCCGGGGACGTCGTCAATACGGCGCCACAGCACCAGCATCGCCTCCGCCAGGATGTCGTCGACCATGTCGGCGCTCGTCCGTCGCAGCAGATACCGGTGCAACGGTTCCGCCACCATGTGCGCCAGTCCTTCGAAGCGCGCCTTCTGCCTCTGGCGCGACTCCTCTTCCGTCATGGATTCCACAACCCGTCCTGTCCGGCACCGGCCGGATCCTTTCAGGCGGGGGGGGTACGGCTGTGGCACCAGTTAAGGGCGTCGTCCAGGGTCTGCACCCGTACGAGTCCAAGGAGACCGCGAGGGACTTGGCCGTGCCGACGTTGGAGCCGCTGTCACGTGAGCGCGACAGCGTCCGCCCGCACTGTGGCGCAGCCTGGTCAGATGTCGGCGAGCAGTTCCAGTGAGAGGTTCCAGAGGCGTTCGGCGTTGGTGGGGTCCAGGGCGTAGGGGGCCACGCCGGTGCCGCGGGGGGCGGTGGGGTGGTCGGGGGTGACGATCGGCGCCTCGTTGCAGTCGACGAAGTAGCGGGCGCCGATGTCGTCGAGTTGGGGTGACGTGGCAACGAAGACGCTGGTGGCGGCGCCCTGTTCGGTGGTCTTGACGTCATAGCCGCCCGAGGAGAGGGCGGCGTCCACCACGCCGGGGTCCAGGTGCCGCCCGAGGTTGGTGGCCGCGATCGCGCCTGGGTGGACCGCGTTCGCGGTGATGCCGTCGGTCTGCCAGCGACGCGTCGCCTCGACGGCGAAGAGGACGTTGGCGGTCTTCGATTCTCCGTAGGCGAGCCACGGATCGTACGGGCGCCAGAGGAAGTTCACGTCGTCGAACACGACCGGTGCGCGCTCGCCCTCCTCGGCAGCCTCACCGCGACCGACGAGCCCCGGTCTGCCGACCGCCTCCAACGCTAGCCTCCTGGCCGCGGCGGCGCCGAAGGGTTCGTTACCTCCGCTGACCTGCTCTGTGGCTCTGGGCAGTCAGGGGCGTTCATAGAGCTGCAGAACCCCGCCGAGCGAGAAGCATGACGCGCCGATGAGCGTCGTCCAGTTCGCGATGTCCTCGTTGATCAGGCTCCCCGTCGAAGGGCGCGTGAAGGCGGCGAGGGCCGAGACCATGAAGAGGGCGGAGCCGAGCTGGTTCACCGCGACGATCCACCAGCCGAGGCTGCGGCGGCGCACGCAGAGCCGGCCGTGGCAGATCTCGGCGAAGGCGAGGTGGCCGGAGATCAGGAAGAGCGCGCAGCCGATGACGTCCGGGGCCCAGATCAGCCGGTTGGTCTGCTGGACGCTCAGGCCCCGGAGGAAGGAGTCCAGCAGGTCGACGGCGAACACCACGGTGCCGGCGAAGAGGACGAACACGCTCAGCCAGTCCACCCGCGACGGCTCGTAACTCCACCAGCGCCAGTCGTGGGTGACGAGTCGGCCCTCGCCGCCGGGTACGTGGCGGGGAGCGTTGACGACCTGGAGCAGTGAGACGTAGCCGCCGGTGTTGAAGAACAGGCCGCCGGCGAAGTAGATCGAGGCGCAGGTGGTGGCGTCGCCGGAGCCGAGCTGGGCGACGCCCGCGCCGGCCGCGAAGAGGGCTCCGCCGATGATGAAGGCGGTCGCGGCGGTGGCATTGAGCCTGCGCAAGCGGCGCAGGCCGACCTCGTCGGCGCTCGTGTGACGGCTGGTGGTCGCGCCCTCCGGGCGGACGGCGATGAGTCCGCGCCGGCGGGCGAGCCTTGACTCCCATACGGCGGTGCCGCCGCCGGCAAGGTGCCAGGTGAGCCGGGTGGTGAACGGTCCTGCGCCCTCGGCGCGTTGCTCGGGTTGTCCCACGGGCCGAGGGTAGGTGGCCTGCCGGGCCGTCACGCGAAGCGAAACGCTGCCGGCGCCGGCGCAAGGACTTCGACGTCTTCCCCCGATCACGATGGATCGCACGGTGCGCGGTGTTGCACGATGACGAGGGCGAGCCCCAAGGGATCTGTTTCTGGGGCCACTCGGGCGACTGAGGAGCGGGACCGCCTTCGCTCGCCGTCGCGGGAGAGTTTCACGGCTCCTGGGCCGTCAGTCGCTCGACGATCGCCGCGGCGGCGTCCGACCTCCGCCTCGCCTCGCGGAGCAGCCGGTCCGCCGTGCGGGCGTGGTCGCGGGCCGTCTCCTCCGCGGACCGTGCCTGCCGTTGCTCCTCCCTGGCGCGCTGGAGTTCGGCGGTCATGTCGGTGACGCGCTGCTGAGCCTCGTCCCAGCGCTTCTTGGCCGCGAAGGCCTCGCGGCTCGCCGTAGCCGCCTCGTCCTGACGGGTTCGCAGTTCCCGGGCGGCCTTGCCGGCGTCCTTGCGGGCCTGGGTGAGCCGTCGGCGCCGTTCCGCGGCGGCTTTGGCGTCAGGGGGAGGCCTCCGCGGGGGTTCGGTCGCAGGCGTACCCGTGGGGGCGCGGCGGGCGGCCGCCTTCTCAGCCATGGCCGAGAATCCGGTGCTGGCCGGGAATCCCGTGCCGGCCGGGAATCCCGTGCCTGCGGTGAGCGGCCTCACCAGTCTGCCGCTCGCCCACTCCCGGGCCGCCTCGGGGTCCGCCAGGACGGCGCGCAGGGTGTTCTCGACCTCGTGGCGCGCTGCTTCGCTGATCGGGTGGCCCGCAGCTGCGGCCAGTTGTCCGGCCTGCCGGGACAGCGCGCTGATCAGGACCCGCTGCTGCCGGCTCAACTCACGCAGCTGCTCTCCGTCCAGGTCGTGGTGGGCCTGCCGCAGGCCCTCGCCGAGGCGCAGGAGCGGTTCGACCTCGCTGTGCCGTTCACGGACCAGGAGATTGCTGGCCCAGGCCGACAGGCTCGGGCGTCGCAGCTTGGCGATACGGTCCGCGAGGGCACGGTCGCCGGCCGTGCGGGCCGCGGCGATGCGGGCGGCGCGGGTGGCGGTGAACTCCTCCGGCCGCAGGCTGTACAGCTCGTCGGCGACAGTGTCCAGGTCCATCGGCGTTCCCTCTCCGCGACAGCCTCACCGAGGTCCCCGCGCCACAGAGGTCCACGTCGATTTTCGCACCTTTTGCGCGGGGCGCGCAGGCCCGGCTACTTCCAGGCGCGGTCGAGGAAGTCGGCGATCAGCGCAGCGACCTGCGACAGGTGGGTCTCCAGGGCGAAGTGGCCGGTGTCGAGGAGGTGCAGTTCGGCGTCGGGCAGGTCGCGCAGGTAGGCACCCGCGCCGGGCTCGGTGAAGAAGGGGTCGTTGCGGCCCCAGGTGATGAGGGTGGGCGGGGTGTGGCGGCGCAGCCACGCCTGCCAGTCGGGGTACCGCTCGACGTTGGAGGGGTAGTCGAGGATCAGTGATCGCTGGGCTTCCTTGCGGCCCGGCAGGTCGAGGAAGTGCTGGTCGAGGGTCCAGCCGTCCGGGGCGATCAGGCCGGGGTCGGCGACGCCGGTCTCGTACTGGCTGCGGGTGCCGTCGAGCGTGAGGATCCCGTCGATGGTGTCGTCGGCGCCGGGGGTCTCGGGAGTGAGGCCGATCAGGGCCAGGGCCATGTCCGAGAGGCCCTCCTCGTAGGCGTTGCCGTTCTGGACGACCAGTCCGGCGATCCACTCGGGATGGCGTTCGGCGACACGGAAGCCGATGGGGGCGCCGAAGTCGAAGGCGTACATCACGAAGCGGTCGAGGCCCAGGCCCTGGACGAAGCCCTCGGTGATGTCGGCGAGCCGGTCGAACGTGTACGTGAAGCCGTCCGGGGCCTCCGTGTGGCCGAAGCCGGCGTGGTCCGGGGCGATCAGCCGGTACGTCGAGCCGAGCGTGTCGATGAGGGCGCGGAACTGGTGGGAGCCGGACGGGAAGCCGTGCAGGAGCAGCAGTACGGGCGCGTCGGGGCGGTCGGGGAGGGACTCCCGGTAGAAGACGCGGACGCCGTCGACGTCCAGGTGGCGGTGCACGGTGCGGGCTGTCGGAGCGAGCATGACCGGTCTCCTTCTGATGGAGCCTACTAATGGGTTGCAGATTGCTCTGCACATTAGGTCTACGTTGACCCGGGCTAACGTGTCAACCCACCCATGTACCATTAGCCCATGAGTGATCCCGCACCTCTGACCGGGGAACCCCTGGCCCTCGACCTGGTCAACACCCGGCCGGCCACCGGCGACCTGCTCACCACGACCGACAGCCTGCGGACCTGGTGGGTTCTGGAGGCCGACCGGCTCGCGGAGGACGTGCCCGGGGAGGTCGGCGCCGGCGATCTGGCCGCGGTGCTCGCCGTGCGGGAGCACATCGCGCGCGCCCTCGACCACGTCCGCCGCGGTGAGCGGCCCCCGGCGCAGGACATCGAGGCGCTCAACCGGGCGCAGCGTGCCGCGCCGGCGATCAGTGAGGTGGTGTGGGACGGGTCGGCGATAGCCGTCGCGCCGCGGCGCGAGGGCTCACCCGGTGTGCGGCTGGCCGCCGGTCTCGCTCAGGCCGCGGCCGAGTTGCTGGCCGATCCGGCGGTCACCGGGATCCGCAAGTGCGAGGCGGATGACTGCGTGATGCTCTTCCTGCCGACCAACCCGCGCCGCCGCTGGTGCTCGACCGCCCGCTGCGGCAACCGGATGCGGGTCGCCCGGCACTACCAGCGCCGCAAGGCCGGGTAGCCGCGGCCTCGGCGTCGACGCAGGGGCGGCGCCTCACTGGTCCAGATACGCCAGTACCGCCAGCACCCGCCGGTTGTCGCCGTCCCCCGGCAGCAGGCCCAGCTTGGTGAAGATGTTGCTGATGTGCTTGGCAACGGCCTTCTCCGAGATGAACAGGCCTTGTGCGATACCGGCGTTGGAGCGCCCCTGCGCCACCCACTCCAGGACCTCGCGCTCGCGTTCGGAGAGGCTGCCCACGGCCTCGTCGCGCTCCTTGCGGACCAGGAGCTTGGAGATGACCTCGGGGTCCATCGCGGTGCCGCCCTCGGCCACCCGGCGGATGGAGTCCAGGAACTGGCCGCCGTTGGTGACACGGTCCTTCAGCATGTAGCCGACCCCGCGGCCGCCGCTTCTCAGCAACTCCCGTGCGTAGAGCGGCTCGACGTACTGGGACAGGAGCAGCACCGGCAGGTCCGGCATCCGCTCGCGGGCCGCCAGCACCGCGCGCAGCCCCTCGTCGGTGAACGTCGGCGGCAGCCGGACGTCGACGACCGCGACGTCCGGCTGCTCCCTGATGAGCGCGTCCAGCAGTTCCGTGCCGTTGTCCACTGCGGCGACGACCTCGTGGCCGTGGGCGCCGAGCAGGCGGATGAGTCCGTCCCTCAGGAGGAAGTGGTCTTCGGCGAGGGCAATACGCACGGAAGCTCCATCGTCACCATGGTCGGACCGTTCACGGGGCTGCTCACGGCCAGCACCCCGTCGAAGGTGGCGAGCCGGCGTTCGATGCCCCGCAGACCGCTGCCGCGCGAGGCGTCCGCGCCGCCGTGGCCGTCATCGGTGACGGTGAGGCGGAGCATCCCGCGATCGTAACGGATGTCGATCCAGGCCCGGTCGGCGCCGGAGTGCTTGGCGACGTTGGTCAGGATCTCCGAGATCGCGAAGTAGGCCGCCGACTCGACCGGCATCTCCGGGCGGCCGGGAAGGTCGACCTGGACCTCGGTGCGGACCGGGCAGACCATGGCCAACGCCCTTACCGCGTCGGCGAGTCCGCGGTCGGCGAGGACCGGCGGGTGGATGCCGCGGACCAGGTTGCGCAGTTCCTCAAGCGCCTTGGAGGAGGACTCGCGCGCCTCGATGAGGAGGGCGCGCACGGCCTCCGGGTTGGTCTCCAGGAGGTGTTCGGCGGCGTCCAGGGTCATACCCATCGCGACCAGGCGGGCCTGGGCGCCGTCGTGCAGGTCGCGTTCGATACGGCGGATCTCCGCCATCTGCGTGTCGACGGCGTCCGAGCGGGTGGTGGCCAGGTGCTGGATGCGGCTGGCCATCATCTCGCTCTCGCTCGGCGCGAGCATCGAGCGGGTGTACAGGGCGTGCCGGCGCACGGCACGCGGCGCCGACCACAGGGCCAGCGGCAGCTGCAGGACACCGAGGACACCGGCGAGGACGGCGGTGGCCTGGCCCTCGATCGGGATGAACTGGTACCACAGGCCGTCCCATTCGACGGACAGCGGAACCCCGAAGAAGGCGAGGAAGATGCCCCACACGCCGCTGAGGACCAGGGCGAGCGGGAAGAACCCGAAGAACGCGCCGGCCAGCGGGTCGACGAGCACCCAGACCCACTCCCGCCGGGTCTGCGGGTCGCTCATGATCCACCGGTAGCGGGCCGTGGCCCCGGAGGCGCCCGCGGGCACCGGCGGCAGCGGGCCGGGCGGGCCGGGGATCTCCACCCCCGACCAGCGCAGCGCCAGTTGGCGCTGCTGGGCGGCGAGGTTGCGCACGCCCTCCATGGCGCGCGGCACCACACCGAGGCCGGGACCCACCAGCCAGATCGCGCCGGAGACCGCCAGGGACCGGCCGAAGGCCGCCATGGACATCCAGCACAGGGTCATCGCCCGCCGCAGTCCCACTATCCCGGCCGCGACCGAGAATCCCCTGATCCCGTCCGGCGGGCCATTCACCCCGAGCTGCATCGTGCGGTCCATACGACTCGCTCCTCTCTGCTACCTGTGCGGTACGTGGGCCGAAGCGCCCGTGCCCTCATTGTTGCGACGGTCGGGGTGCTGACGCGGTGGGAAAAACTCCCCTCTTGGGCGGCCGAAAAGGGGTGGTTCTACTACCCGGTGACTAGCCCTCGGCCGGTGCGGGGCCGATGAACAGCGACAGGGTGTCCGCCACGCAGGCCGACTGCGGCTGTCCGTCGATCTCCACCTCCACCGTCATACGTACGGCGGCGAGGTGGCCGGCGGGGGTCTCGCGCACGCCGGTGAGCTTGGCGCCGCCGCGGACGCGGGCGCCGACCGGTACGGGGCGCGGGAAACGCACCTTGTCCAGGCCGAAGTTGACGCCCATCTCGATCCTGTCGATGTCGAAGATCGCGCGCATCATCTCCGGCAGCAGCGCCAGGGTCATGTAGCCGTGCAGGATGGTCCCGCCGAACGGGCCGCTCGCCGCCCGCTCCGGGTCCACGTGGATCCACTGGAGGTCGCCGGTGGCCTCGGCGAACTGGTCCACCCTGTGCTGGGTGGTCTCCAGCCAATCGCTGTAGCCCAGGTGTTCACCGGTGGCGGCGGAGAAATCGGCCAGACTGGCGAAAGATCTCATGGCTCCGATTCTGTTCGGGGGTGGGAGAACAGGACAAGGCGCGCCTCGGCCACGGGTCCGTGGCGTCAGCGCGCCGTCAGCGAGGTGTCAGCCGTACCGCTTCATTTCGTGGAAGAAGCCGGGCACGGTGTGCAGTTCGCCGTCCTGCGCGACGCGGTCGTACACGTACTTGGCCACCGCCATGTCCAGGACGCCCAGGCCGAACGGCGAGAAGATCACCGGCCGGTCGGCCGGCGGGGTGACGGCCCCGGTGAGCACGTCGTACAGCGTGCCGGCGACGAAGTCCCGGTGGCCGACGCGCTGTTCGGCCAGGTGCGGTGAGGTGCCCGCCTTCATGCAGTGCTCGATGTCGTCGACGGCGTTCCACGAGTCGAGGACGATCTCGGGGGACAGGTCGCGCAGCGAGACGTGCAGCACCAGCGGGTTGTGCGTGAACCACTGGGGGTCCGTGACATGCGGTTCGCCCGCGACGGTGGCGAAGACGACCAGGTCGCAGCTGCGGATCAGGTCCTCGGCCTTGTCGTGGACGGTGATCTCCACGTCGTCGCCCGCGGCGCGCCGCAGATAGCCGGTGAAGCCCTCGGCGTGCTCGGCGGACAGGTCGTGCACGCCGATCGCCTCGAAGTCGAAGCCGCTCGCCGCGAGGTAGGTGTGCAGATAGCGGGCGATCAGGCCGACGCCGATGAAGCCGACCCGGGTGGGCCGGGTGCCGCGCGCCGCGCTGAGCCGGTCGGCCGCGAGGGCCGCCGAGGCCGCGGTGCGGGCGGCGCTGATGATGGAGCTCTCCAGGCAGGCGAAGGGGTAGCCGGTCTCGGCGTCGTTGAGGATCAGCACCGCCGAGGCGCGCGGGATGCCCGCGGCCACGTTCTCCGGGAAGCTGGAGATCCACTTGATGCCGTGCACGCCCACCTCGCCCTTGACCGAGGCGGGCAGCGCGATGATCCGGGACGAGGGGCGGTCCGGGAAGCGCAGGAAGTACGAGTCCGGGTTGACCGTCTGTCCCTCGCCGTGCAGCCGGTAGGCGGCCTCGACCGCCGCGACGACCTCGCTCTCGTGCCCGTCGAGCACCTCGTGCACCTGGGCGCCGGAGACCACGGCGAAGGGCGGGACCTGATTCATGGGAATGCTGCTCCTGAGAAGAGTGGGAAGGTCGTACGGAGGAGGGGGCCGGGGTCAGCCGATGCGCGCGAGCCCCTTCGCGCCCTGCCGTGCCCGCCCGCGGGACACCAGCAACGGGTCCCAGTCCGCGGTCCGTTCGGGCAGTCGCGCCGGATCGCCGAGGACGGTTCCGGCGTACACCTCGGCCAGCAGCGGGCGGCCCAGGACCTGGGACGCCACGGCCATGCCGCCGGTGGCGACGCCGCCGACCCCGCTGCCGTAGCGGACGTTCTGGCCGACGACGTAGAGGCCCTCGACGTCGGTGCGCACATCCGGGCGCCGGCCGTCGGAGCCCCAGCGGGCCATGCCGTACGGGGTGCCGCCGCTGGCGCGGATGTAGCGCTCGTTCGTGAGCGGGGTCGCCGTCTCGACGTGGGTGATGCGGTCCCGGATCGGGCCGAGGACCTTCTCGGCGGCGTCCAGGATCAGTTCGGTGACCTCGCGTTTGCGTGCCAGGTAGGCGGGATTGCGGCGGTAGGGCTCGCCGTCCACGGGGCCGCCGCGCACACCCCAGAAGTCGTAGCCGGGCGGGCAGCCCGTCATCAGCTGGAAGTTGCTGTGGCCGGGCGGGCACACGGCCGCGGATCCGGAGTCCTTCAAGGAGGCGAAGGAGAAGGCGAGTTGGGGCACGCGGTCGAAGACTCCGTCGCGTTCGTAGCGGTCGAGCACGGACGCGTGGGCGCGTTCCATGTCGTCGCTGTCGTGCCACCAGATGTTGGCGTTGGGCAGGTCGTCCAGCTCGGTGTCGAGGGCGACGTACACGGCGACGACCGCGCTGCGCATGGTCGCCTCGCGGGTGCGGGCGACCAGGTCGGCGGGGAAGGTCTCCTCGCCGCCGCACAGGTCGAGGACGGTGCGCCGGTAGTCGGCGTTGGAGACGACCAAGGGTGCGAACACCCGCTGTCCGTCGGCGAGTTCGACGCCGGTGGCGTGCCCGTCGTCGGTCAGGATGCGGCGTACCTCGCAGCGGGTGCGCAGCTCGCCGCCGTGGGACTCCAGGGCCTCGACGAACGCGGCGACGAGGGTCTGTCCGCCGCCCTCGGGGTAGTACGCGCCGCGCAGGTAGTGGTCCATGATGTTGACGTGCTCGGCGAAGCCGATCCCGTCGGGCATGGCGCCGTAGTTCCCGGCCTGGGCCGCGATCAGCGTGCGGCCCTTCGGGGAGAGTTCGCAGTGGTCGAGTGCCTGGCCGAGGGTGCGGCGGGTCCAGCGCATCGTCTGCGGGGAGCGGCGGAACAACTCGACCATCGACTCGCCCATCAGCCCGGCCCGGCTGGCGCCGGCCACGGCGGTGGCGAGGTCGATGAACCGGTCGATCCGGTCGGCCTCGGCGGGCAGGGCCCGCTTCAGGCGGGCGCGGTACTGCTCCCAGCCGGCGGGGACGTCCACGGTGGCCGTGGGCGTGATGATCCGGTCGAAGCCGCCCTCGTTGTCCATGGGCCGAAACCGCACCCGGTCGCGTACGCCGAGCCCGGACAGGACCGCGGGGAGCAGTCCGTCCTCGCCGCAGTCGCCGAGGTAGTGGGTGCCGACGTCGAACTCGTACTTGCGGCGCCGGCGGAACACATGCGCGTTGCCGCCCGCCACGTCGTGCTGTTCGAGGACCAGTACCCGGCGGCCGTCGGCGGCCAGATACCCGGCGCCGACGAGTCCGCCGATGCCGCTGCCGACGACGATCGCGTCGTAGTGCCGGCCGTCGAGGTCGTGTCCGCCCCGCTGCTGTGGTCGCGCTGCGCCGCTCATCAGAAGGTGCCGCCGCCGTGGATCTCGAAGACCGAGCCGGTGATGTACGCGGCCCGCTCGGAGACCAGGAAGGAGACCAGGTCGGCCACCTCCTCCGGCCGGCCGAGGCGGCCCAGCGCCACGTTCTTCAGCTGCTTCTGCAGCGCCGCCTCGGGCATGTCGCCGACCATGTCGGTCTCGATGAGGCCCGGCGCGACCACGTTGGCACGGATGCCGCGCGGCCCGCACTCCTTGGCGAGGGACTTGGTGAAGCCGATGATCCCGGCCTTGGAGGCGGCGTAGTTGGCCTGGCCCATGTTGCCGTAGATCCCGGCGACCGAGGACAGGTTGACGATGGCGCCGGTCTTTCGCTTGCTCATGGAGAACGCGGCGGCCCGGCACACGTGGTAGACGCCGTCGAGGTTGGTGCGCAGCACCTGGTTCCAGTCGTCCTCCGGCATCAGCACCAGCGGCCGGTCCCGGGTGATGCCGGCCGAGGTGACGGCCGCGTCGACGGGGCCGAGCTCGCGTTCGGTGCGGGCGTACCAGTCGCGTACGTCGTCCGCGTCGGCGACGTCGCAGCGGGTGGCCGTGACGCGGGTGCCGGACTCGGCCGCCTCCTTGGCGAGTTGTTCGGCGGCGTCGGTGTTGGAGCGGTAGCAGAAGGCGACGTCGTAGCCGTCCCGGGCCAGGCGCAGCACCGTCGCCCGCCCGATGCCCCGGGACCCGCCGCTGACCAGCGCGATCATCGCTGCTCCCCCATCAGTCGCAGAACCGCCACGGCCACGGCGCCGTCCCGGTCGACGGCGGAGACGAGAGCCGTACGGCCCCGGGAGTCCGGGTCGGCCTCGGCGACCGCGAGCACCGCGGCGATCTGGAAGGACGCGGAGGCGGCACTGGTGTCGCCGAGCAGCTCCATGGACGGCACGCGGGAGAGCGCGTCGGCGGGGACGAGGCCGGCGAGGGCCTCGTACTCGGCGCGTCCGGCGGCGGTGGGCGCGGCGCACGGCACGGCCGCCCACACGTCGGCGGCGTCGACACCGGCCCGCTGAAGGGCGCGGCGGGCGCAGGCGGTGACGGCCGCGCCGGGGTCGTCGTCGATGTCGACGCGGGTCTCGACGCTCAGCACGGCGGCCAGCGCAGGATGCTCGGCGGCCTCCGCGGACTCGATCAGGAACAGCCCGCAGCCCTCCCCCAGCAGCGGCGCGGGATCGCCGGACGCGGCGGCGGTGTGCTCGAACCAGGCGTGCGCGGCGGAGAACTCCTCGGCGGAGCCCACCAGGTACTTCGTCGCCCGGCCCTGACTCATCAGGCGGCGCGCGTAGTTGAGGGCGAGCAGTCCGCTGACCCGGCCGCCGGCGACCGTGGTGTTGGGGCCCTTCAGGTCATGCCGGATGGCGGTGGCGCCGGCCGCGTGGTTGAGGCTGCCGAAGGGAATGCGGCCCGCGTCGACGTAGAAGGGGCGGGCGTTGGTGTACGACTGGCGCAGGAAGTCGGTGACGTTCTCCAGGCTGCCCATGGTGATGCCGAGGACGACACCGGTCAGGTCGTCGGTCTGCACGGCCCGGTTGCCGTCGGCGTCCAGGAGCAGCCCGTCGGAGGCGACCAGGGCCAGCGCGGTGAGCCGGTCCATCTTGGCGGTGCCGCGCGGGCCGAGCAGCTCCTGGATGTCGAAGCCGGGCACCGTGCACACGTCGGACGACGGCAGCGGCCCGAGGCCCGCGTCCGCCTTCACGGCCGTCTTGGCTCCGGCGCGCACCCCGGCGGCGAACTCCTCACGGCCGATGCCGTACGGCGAGACCGCCGACCAGCCGGTGATGACGGGTGTGCCGGGCGGCAGCGTGGCCTCCGGTCTGGCTGTTGCGGTGCTCATGGTCGTCACTCACTCCCCGTACGTGCCGAGTATCAGAACGGCGTTGTTGCCGGCGAAGGCGCTGGAGTTGTTCTGCACGATCCGCACGTCCGCCTCGACGGCGTGGTTGGGCACGACGTCGAGCGGGCAGTCCGGGTCGGTCTCGCGGTGGTTGATGGTGGGCGGGATGAACCCGTGCTCGATGGCGAGGCCGCAGGCGATGGCGCCGAGCGCGCTGGCCGCGCCCATCGAGTGGCCGAGCATCGACTTCACGGCGACGGTGCGCGGCGCCGCGTCGCCGTACACGTCGACGATGGCGGCCGACTCGGTCTTGTCGTTGGCCTTGGTGCCGGTGCCGTGCGCGGAGATGAAGTCGATCTCCTCCCGCTTGACGCCGGCGTCGTCCAGGGCGAGCCGGATGCCGCGGGCGATGCCGTCGCGGTTGGGCGCGGTGGGGTGCGCGGCGTCGCAGGAGAGGCCGTAGCCGAGGACCTCGGCGTAGATCCGGGCACCGCGCGCGAGGGCGGACTCCAGGCTCTCCAGGACGAGGATGCCGGCGCCCTCGCCGGTGAGGATGCCCTGGCGGTCCTTGTCGAAGGGCCGCACCACGTCCGGGGTGAGCGCCCCGAACCGCTTGAACAGGGCGAACGCCTTGCGGCACACGGCATCCGCGCCGCCGCACAGCGCGATGTCGACCTCGCCGGAGCGGATCGAGTCCAGGCCGTAGCCGATGGAGTAGTTGCCGGCCGCGCAGGCCGTGGTGACGGTGGTGGCCTCCACGTTCGGCATGCGCAGCTCGCGGGCGATGACGGTGGACAGGCGGCCCGCGTTGATACGGCGGGACAGGACCGGGTCCATCGCCTCCGGGTCCCCGGCGGCCAGCTCCTGCTCCAGCAGCACGGCGATGTCGTGGGACTCCCCGTCGGTGGTGCCGACGGTGATGACGGCCTGCCGCTCACCGAGGTCGTCCTCGCTGAGCCCGGCGTCGTCGACGGCCATCCGCGCGGCGGCGACCGCGTACTGGCCGGCGCGGCCCATGTCGTCCAGGGGGACGTTGCGGATCCAGCGCTCGGGCTCGAAGTCGGGGACCTCGCAGGCGGTGTTCTGGCCGAAGCCCTCGGTGTCGAACCGGGTGATGGGCCGCGCCCCGGAGCGGCCGGCCCGCAGCCCCGCCGTGTACTCCTCGACGCCCGTGCCGATGCTGGAGATCACCCCGAAGCCGGTCAGGACGACCCGGCGGCGTGCGGTTGCGGTGGACATGTGGGTTCTCCTCACCAACCGGCGGCCACGGAGGTCACCTGGTAGGTGGCCTCCACGTTGATCATCTTGGGCAGTTCGTTCATGTCGATGACGATGGAGTACTCCATCTCCAGCGCGCTGAGGACGTCGATCAACTTCAGCGAGTCGGCGCCGAGTTCGTCGATGAACAGGGCCGTGTCGGAAAGGCCGTCGAGGTCGACGTCGATGTTCTCGGCGATGATTTCCCGGATACGGGTGAGGCGCTCGGGCGCGACCGTGGTCATTGCTTTGTCCCTCCGTTGAGAAAAAGGCGTGAGTGTGCCGGTGATCCGTCTTTCGCACGAAAGTAGTCAGCGCCGGTGACTGCGCGCTGACGTCCAACTGATGGACCGCTGACAGGCGTTGGCGGCCGGCTTCCGGCTCAGCGGCCGACGGCCCGCCGAAAGCCCCGCACGCTGCCCAGAACCGCCACGACCAGCAGCGCGGACAGGGTGATGGCGGTGACGAGGCCGGGGTGCTGGGCGGGGAATCCGCTGCCCGCGGCGCCGGCCGGGTCATTGCCCCACAGGCGCCGGCAGGTGGTGATGACGGACGTCACCGGATTCCATTCGGCGACCGGGCGCAGCCAGCCGGGCAGGCCGCTCACCGAGACGTAGGCGTTGGAAAGGAAACTGAACACGACGAGGACCAGCGCGCCGGTGCCGTCGATGGCCTCGATGTTCTTCTGGGTGGTGCCGAGCAGAATTCCGACCCAGAGCATCACGTAGACGAACGCGAGCAGGACGCCGAATCCGGCGGCGGTGCGCAGCACGCCCTCGTGCGGGCGCCAGCCGACGGCGAGGCCGACCAGCGACACCGCGGTGAGGCTGAACGCGCCGACGAACAGGTCGGACAGGGTGCGCCCGACGAGCACCGACACCGGGGAGATCGGCAGCGAACGGAACCGGTCCACCAGGCCGTGCCGCAGGTCGAGGGCGACGCCGATGGCGGTCGGGCCGACGCTGGTCAGGCCGACCTGGATGGCGATGCCGGCCATGATGAAGTCCTCGTAGGCGACATTCCCCGGCACCTGCATGGAGTTGCGGAAGAGGTAGCCGACGGCGATCAGCATCACCAGCGGGTTCATGGTGACGAGGATCAGCCGGCCGGGCGAGCGCCGCAGATGTGTGAGGTGCCGGCCGGCGAGGGCGAGGGTGTCACCGAGGTGCCCGGCGAACGCGCCGCGCGGTTGCAGGGGACGCGTGGTCGTGGCCGTGGCCATCACTGGGTGTCCTCTTTCCGGCCCGTGCCCGTGAGGTCGAAGAAGACGTCGTCGAGCGTGGGCCTGCGCAGTTCGAAGTCGGCTGTGGGGACGCCCTTCTCGCGTAGTGCGAGGGCGGCGCGGGCCACGTCGTCGAGGCCGTCCGGCCCCAGCTGGACCGTGACGCGGCGGGCGGTCTCGTCGACCGTCGGGGGACGGCCGCCGAGCGTGGCCAGGGCGGCCACCGCGTCGCCGAGGCTTTCCGGGCGGGCCACGGTGACCTCCAGCCGCTCGCTGCCGACCTGCCGCTTGAGGGACTGCGGGGTGCCCTCGGCGATGACGCGGCCCGCGTCGATCACGGCGATACGGTCGGCGAGTTCGTCGGCCTCCTCCAGGTACTGGGTGGTGAGCAGGATGGTCACCCCGTCGGCGACCAGGTCGCGCACCACGTCCCACAGCACGACCCGGCTCGTCGGATCGAGCCCCGTGGTCGGCTCGTCGAGGAACAGCACCTCCGGCTCCCCGATGACACAGGTGGCCAGGTCGAGCCGGCGGCGCATGCCGCCGGAGTAGGTGCCGACGGGACGGTCGGCGGCCTCGGACAGCTCGAAGCGCTCCAGCAGTTCGGTGGCGCGCCGGGCGGCCCCGCGCCGCCCGAACCGCAGCAGCCGGGCGAGCAGCACGATGTTCTCGCGGCCCGTCAGCAGCTCGTCGACGGCCGCGTACTGCCCGGCCAGGCCGATACGCCGGCGCACCTCACGGCTGTCGCGCACCACGTCGTGCCCGGCGACCGTGGCCCGCCCGGTGGACGGCTGCACGAGGGTGGCCAGGATCCGGACGGTGGTCGTCTTGCCCGCGCCGTTGGGCCCGAGCACCCCGAGGACGGTGCCGGCCGGCACCGACAGGTCGATGCCGTGCAGCGCCGTGTGCGAGCGGTACGTCTTGCCGAGCCCCTCGGCGAGGATGGCGATGTCGGACGAGGACACCTCAGCCCGCCAGCCGCTGGAGGCTGAGCGGACGCATGTCGGTCCAGTTGCTCTCCACGTACGCGACGGCGGTGGCCCGGTCGCTCGCGTCGAGCGCCACCCGCCAGCCCTCGGGCACGGCGGCGAAGGACGGCCACAGGGAGTGCTGCCCTTCGTCGTTGACGAGGACGAGGAAGGTGCCGTCTTCGTTGTCGAAGGGGTTGGCCATGACGGTTCTCCAGATCTGTGCGGATGGGTCGGACATTCGGGTACGTCGGTTCAGCGGGCGGCCGTCAGTGCCGCGAGGTCGCGCTCGACGCGACGGCCGATGACCGCCGCCGGGCCGGGGCCGAGCATCTGCTGATGGCCGCAGTCGACGTCGTGCACGTCGAGGGCCCCGGCGAGATGCGGCTCCCAGCTCTTGGTCCTCAGGGCGCGCTCCTCCCGGCCGAGGCCGCCTCCGGTCGCCAGGAACAGCGTCATGGGGCAGCCGTCGAACCGGCCGGGCGTGAACCGCTGGAACAGGGCGAGGTTGTTGCGCATGACGCCGATCAGCCGCTCCAGCGTGGGCTCGCCGAGACCGGCGAGCGGGCCGCCGGTGCGCGCGAGGTGCGCGGCGACCGCAGAGGGCGTCAGCCGGTCGAGACCGGCCGTGTCGACGCCCGCCTCGGTGAGGAAGTCGGCGAGGAACTCCTCGTCGGTCGGCGCCGCGCCCGTCGCGTCGTCGGGGAAGGCGTCCAGGTTGGCCAGATAGGCCACCTTCTCGCCGGCCGCGCGCAGCCGCCGCGCCATCTCGTGCGCGACGACTCCGCCGTAGGACCAGCCGAGCAGGTGGTACGGCCCGCTGGGCTGCACGGCCCGGATCCGGGCCACGTACTCCTCGGCGACCTCGGCGAGATCGCGGGGCAGCGGCTCGTCGGCGGCGAGGCCGCGGGCTTGGAGGGCGTACACGGGCTGGTCAGGATCGAGGTGCTCGGCAAGCGCGGCGAACGGGATGCCGAAGCCGAGCCCGCCGTGGACGCAGAACAGTGGCGGTCGATTGCCGGTGGGTCGTATCGGCAGCATGGGACCTAGGGCGCCGGTAGCGCCCTGAAGGGGCGCGGGGAACTGCGCGACCAGCCCCCACGGCGCCGCACCCGAACCTCCACCCATCTCGGCACTACCGGCGAGAGCCGACAGCGTCCGGTGCTCGAACACCGCCGCAAGACTGATCCGCAGCCCGGCCCGCGCGGCGGCGTTCACCAGCAGGATCGCCTTGAGACTGTCCCCACCGAGCGCGAAGAACCCGTCGTCCGGACCGACCGGCCCGCAGCCGAGCACCTCGCCGACGGCAGCGCACAGCACCCGTTCCGCATCGGTTCGCGGCGGCCGTACGACACGGTCGGCGGGAGCGGCCTCGGCGGCCGGCATGGCCCGGGCGTCGAGCTTGCCGTTCGGGGTGAGGGGCAGGTCGGGCAGCGCGACAAAGGCACCGGGAACCATGTAGCCGGGCAGGGTGCCCGCCAAGTGGGCGCGCAGCTCGGCTGGTTCGGGCGCCGGACGGCCCGGCGCGGGGACGACGTAGGCGACCAGGTGCCGCTGCCCGCCGGGTCCGGCGGGGGCGAGGACGGCGGCCCGCGCGACATCCGGGTGGGCCGTCAAGTGCCGTTCGATCTCCCCGGGTTCGATACGGAAGCCGCGGATCTTCACCTGCTGGTCGGCCCGGCCGACGTAGTCGATACGGCTCCGGGCGTCCCAGCGCACCAGGTCGCCCGTGCGGTACATGCGCTCGCCGGGCTCGCCGAACGGGCAGGCCACGAACCGCTCCGCGCTCGCTCCCGGCCGGCCCAGATACCCGAGGGCGAGACCCGGCCCGGCCAGATACAGCTCGCCGACCACGCCGCGCGGCACCGGGCGCAGCGCCTCGTCCAGGACGTAGGCCGAGGTGTCGCCGATGGGCAGCCCGATGGGGACGGTCGCCGGGGCGTCCTCGGCGTGGGCCAGGTCCTGGAGGGTGGCGAAGGTGGTGGTCTCGGTCGGGCCGTACACGTTGAACACGCGGGTGTCCGGCAGGGCGGCCCGCAGCCGTTCGAGGTGGTCGCGGGAGTGTGCCTCGCCGCCGGTGAGCAGCACCCGCAGCGGGGCGAGCGCGCCGGGCCGGGTGTCGGCGACCGCGTTGACGAACTGGGTGGTGAGGAAGGCGACGCTCACCCCCGCCCGGCCGCAGAACTCCCCCAGCGCCTCGGGGTCGGCGGGCCCCGGCGGGCAGATCGCGAGCCGGGCGCCCCGGGTCAGCGGACCCCAGATCTCGAAGGTGGACGCGTCGAAGGCGACCGGCGCGAAGTAGAGGAACGTGTCGTCCGGGGTGAACTCCAGCTCGGGCAGACCCTGGACGAGCCGTACGGCGGCGCGGTGCGTGACGGCGACGCCCTTGGGCCTGCCGGTGGAGCCGGAGGTGTAGATGACGTAGAGCAGGTCGTCCGGGGTCGGTGGGGTGACCGTGGGTGGGGTCACGGGGAGGTGGACCAGGCTGCCCCGGATGCGGGGTTCGTCGAGGACGACGAGTTCGGCCCGGGACGGGTCCAGGGCTTGCGCCAGCGACTCCTGCGTCAGCAGCAGCCGGGCCCCGCTGTCGGCGAGCATGCCCCGCATCCGCTCCGCCGGATAGGCGGGGTCCAGCGGCAGGTATGCCGCGCCGGTCCTGGCGATGGCCAGCAGGGCCGTCACCGTGGCCGGTCCGCGTTCCAGGCACAGCGCCACCAGGTCGCCGCGGCCGATGCCGCGTCCGGCGAGGAGGTGCGCGAGCCGGTTGGCGGCCGCGTCGAGGTCGCCGTACGTCGTGCTGACCAGCCCTCCGTCGACCTCGGCGTGGACCAGGGCCACCGCGTCCGGGGTGGCGGCGACCCGGCGGGCCACCAGCTCGGTGAGGGTGGTCCGGTCGGTGCCGGTGCGGCGGGTGCCGCGCTCCAGCAGGTCGGCGCGCTCGGCGGGGTCGATGAGGTCCAGCCGGGACAGGGGCAGGGCGGGCTCGGCGAGCGCGGCGGCCAGCAGACGGAGGTAGGCGTCGGCGATACGGCGGGCCGTGGCGGGCTCGAAGAGGTCGGTGCGGTACTCCAGGGCGAGCGAGAGCCCGTCGGCGCCCTCCTCGGTGAGCTGGAAGAACAGGTCCCACTTGGCGGTGGCGCCGGGCACCTCCTGCGGCCGCAGCGCCAGGCCGCCGCTCGTGGCGCCCTGCGGCAGGTCGGCCCCCTGCTGATGGCCGAGCATCACCTGGAACAGGGGGTGCCGGGACATCGACCGCTCGGGGTTGATCACCTCGACGAGTTTCTCGAAGGGCACGTCCTGGTTGCGGTAGGCGGCGAGGTCGAACTCCCGTACCCGCTCGACCAGTTGGCGGAAGGCCGGGTCGCCGTCGGTGTCGGTGCGCAGCACGAGCGTGTTGACGAACATGCCGACCAGGTCGTCGAGCCGCTCGTCGGCGCGGCCCGCCACGGGGGTGCCGAGCGGGATGTCGGATCCGGCGCCGAGGCGAGTGAGCAGGGCGGCGAGGGCGGCCTGCAGCACCATGAACGTGCTGACGCCCGACCCGGTGGCGAACGTCCGCAGGTCGCGTACGACGTCCCGCGGGGCGTCGGCCCTGACGAGGCCGCCGTGGTGGCCGGAGTGGGTGCCACGGGGCAGGTCGAAGGGAAGCTGGAGCTCCTCGGGCAGGCCGCCCAGGGCCTTCGTCCAGTGCGCGAGCTGGCGGGCGAGTTCGCTGTCGGGGTCGTGCTCGTCGCCGAGCAGGTCCCGCTGCCAGAGGGTGTAGTCGGCGTACTGGACTTCCAAGGGCGGCAGTTGGGGTGCATGGCCGATGCGGCGTGCCTCGTACGCGGTGGTCAGGTCGCGGGTGAGAGGGGCGAGGGACCAGCGGTCGGCGGTGATGTGGTGCAGGACCAGGAGCAGGACGTGGTCGTCGGGGGTGAGGGTGAAGAGGCGTGCCCGGACGGGGATCTCGTGCTCCAGGTCGAAGCCGCGGCCTGCCTCGGTGGCCAGGGCGTCGGGCAGTGCGGCCTCGTCGACGGGGGTCACGGGCAGGGGGACGGGGGCATCGGCCGGCGGCAGCACGCGTTGTTCGGCCGGGCCGACGGCACCAGGGGAAGTGCCGCACTGTGTCGTCGGGTGGCTGCTGCGCCGTCGTGGCTGGTCGCGCAGTTCCCCGCGCCCCTTTGGGGCGCTGCCGTGCGGGTCGGTCTCGAGTCGCGCCGGGAACACCGTCCGCAGTGCCTCATGGCGGGTCACCACGTCTCCCAGCGCCGCCTCCAGAGCCGTCACGTCCAGTGGGCCGGAGAGGCGTACCGCGAGGGGGATGTTGTAGAGGCCGTCGGGGGCGCCGAGGTGTTCGATGAACCACAGGCGTTGCTGGGCGTACGACAGGGGCAGCGTGTCGGGGCGCGGGCGGGCTGTGAGTGGTGCCCTGCCGGGGGCGGCGGTCGGGACGCGGGTGGCGAGCGCGGCGACGGACGGGGCCTCGAAGAGGTCGCGTACACCCAGCTCGGCGCCGAGTTCGGCGCGGACGCGGTTGATGATGCGGGTCGCGAGCAGGGAGTGTCCGCCGAGCGCGAAGAAGTCGTCGTCGACGCCGACGCGTTCCAGCCCGAGCACCTCGGCGAAGATCGCGCTCAGCGCCTCTTCCTCGCGGGTGCGCGGGGCGCGGTCCGACGTGGCGTACTCGGGCGCCGGCAGGGCGCGGCGGTCGAGCTTGCCGTTGGCGGTCAGGGGGAGCACCGGGAGACGTACGACGGCCGACGGGACCATGTAGTCGGGCAGCTGACGGCTCGCGAACTCTCTCAGCTCGGAGCCGAGTTCGGCGTCGTCGGACACCACGTACGCCACCAGCCGCTGGTCCCCCGGCCGGTCCTCCCGCGCCACGACCGCCGCCTCGGCGACGCCCGGATGGCGGCCGAGGACCGTGGCGATCTCGCCGAGCTCGATGCGGAAGCCGCGCAGCTGGACCTGCTGGTCGGCGCGGCCCAGGTATTCGAGGGTGCCGTCGGCTCGCCACCGTCCGAGGTCGCCGGTGCGGTACATGCGCGCGCCTGCCGGGCCGTACGGGTCGGCCACGAAGCGGTCGGCCGTGAGGGCCGGGCGCCCGAGGTAGCCGCGGGCGAGGCCCGGACCGGCGACATACAGCTCGCCGGGCACGCCGGCCGGGACGGGGCGCAGGGCCGAATCGAGGACGTACACCCGCAGGTCGGGGATGCCGCGCCCGATCACGCTGCCCCCGCCGGCGGCGGCCGTGGTGGCGTCCAGCTCCTGGTAGGAGACGTGCACCGTGGTCTCGGTGATGCCGTACATGTTGACCAGGCGCGGGGCGTCGTCGGCGTGCCGTGCGTACCAGTCGCCGAGGCGGCCGATGTCGAGCGCCTCGCCGCCGAACACCACGTGGCGCAGGGCGAGTTCGCTCCACGCCTCGGCGTCGGCCCGCATGAGCTGGTAGAAGGCGGACGGGGTCTGGTTGAGGACGGTGACCCGTTCGCGGGCGAGCAGCTCGCGGAAGGCGTCGGGCGAGCGGGAGACGTCGTACGGCACGACGACCAGACGCCCGCCGTACAGCAGGGCGCCCCACAGCTCCCAGACGGTGAAGTCGAAGGCGATGGAGTGGAACAGCGTCCACACGTCGTCGGGCCCGAACCCGAACCAGGCCTCGGTGCGGTCGAGCAGGCGCACGACGTTCTGGTGCGGGATCACCACGCCCTTGGGGCGGCCGGTGGAGCCGGAGGTGTAGATGACGTACGCCGCGTGCTCGGGGGACACGGCGGCGCGGGGGTCGGTGGCCGAGCGGGCGGCGAGTTCGGCTCGGGTCCCGTCGGCGTCGAGGTCGAGGCGCGCCAGGTCGGGGGCGGCGGGCAGGTCGACGTCGCTGCTGGTCAGCAGGAGCACGGGGCGGGCGTCGCGCAGGGTGTGGGCGACGCGGTCGGCGGGGTGGGCCGGTTCCAGGGGCAGATAGGCGGCGCCCGCCTTGAGCACGGCGAGGACGGCGACGATCAGGTCGGCGCCGCGCGGCAGTGCGACCGCCACGAACGCCTCGGGCCCGGCGCCCCGGGCCGCGAGGAGGTGCGCGAGCCGGTTGGCGCGCTCGTCGAGCTGCCGGTAGGTGAGGCTGTCGGCGCCCGCGGTCACCGCCACGGCGTCCGGGGTACGCGCGGCCTGGGCGGCGAACAGCTCCGGGATCGTCGTACGGCGGGAGGGAGCCGGTACGGCTTCCTGGGCCCTGCTGGCCGGTAGGGCTTCCGGGGCGGCGCTCCACTCCGTGAGGATCCGCCGCTCCTCCTGCGGGTCGAGCCCGCCGAGGTGGGCGAGGAGGACGTCCGGGTCGGCGGCGACCTCGCGCAGGACCTGCACGAGCCGGCCGAGGACGCCGTCGGCGCCCGGCACGGTTTTCCGGTACGCCAGTTGCAGCTCGAGCCGCTCCCCCGGCAGGACCGTGAGGTGGAGCGGGTAGTGCGTCGCGGAGTGCACGTGGGCCGCGCTCACCGCGCCGCCGGTCTCCCGGCGCAGACCCTCCTCGTCCAGCGGGTAGCTCTGGAAGGCGAGGACGGTGTCGAAGAGTTCGCCCTGGATGCCGCTCGCGGACTGGACCTCGGCGAGCGGCAGGTGCTCGTGCGGCATCATCGCCAGCTGCTGCCGGGCCAGTTCCTCGATGAGGTCGCCGGCCCGCCGCCCGGGGCGCACGTCGGCGCGCACCGGCAGGGTGTTGGCGAACAGCCCGATCATCGACTCGACGCCCGGCACCTCGGCGGGCCGCCCGGAGGTGACGGCGCCGAGGACGACGTCCTCGCGGCCGGTGAGCCGGCCCAGCAGCACCGCCCAGCAGCCCTGCACCACGGAGTTGAGCGTCAGTCCCCGCCCGCGCGCCCAGGCCGTGAGGGCGGCCGTCTCCCGCGCGGGCAGGAAGTCCCTTGCAGATTCCGGGAGTTCGTCTTCCGCGCCGGCCGCCTCGGGCGCGACCCGCACGGGCCCGTCGAGGCCGTCCAGCAGTCCCGCCCAGGCCGCGCGGTCCGCGGCACGGTCACGGGTGCTGAGCCAGGTCAGGAAGGAGCGGTAGGCGGCGGGCTCGGGCAGCCCGGCCGCGCCCCGCTCGTCCGCGAGGAGGGTCAGCTCGCGCACGGCCAGCGGCAGCGACCAGCCGTCGACCAGGATGTGGTGCACGGACCACACCAGCCGACAGCGGCGCTCGCCCAGCCGCAGCAGCGCGAACCGCATCAGTGGCGGACGGGCCGGGTCGATCCGCCGCAGCCGGTCCTCCCGGGCGATCCGGAGGGCTTCCGCCTCCCGCTGCGCCTCGGGCAGCGCGGTGAGATCGTGCACCGTCCACCGCGGCTGCACCTCGTCCTCGTGCGGGACGACCTGGACGGGCTCGCCGTTCTTCCGGTTGCGGAAGCAGGCCCGCAGGTTGGGGTGGCGGCGCAGCAGCGCGGCGGAGGCGGAGCGCAGCCGGTGCTCCAGTTCCACCACGTCGCCGTCGATGTCCGCGACGAACTGGAGGGTGTAGTGGTCCGGGGCGGTGCGGTCGTACGAGGACAGGAAGAGCAGGCCCTGCTGGAGCGGGGAGAGCGGGAGTACTTCGCTGATCCTCGATCTGGCCCTGCTCTTCGACCCGGTGGTGGGCTCGGTCACGACAGATCCTCACTCAACTCGAATTCCAGATCGGCGAGTTCCTCGTCGGTCAGCTCGATCAGGTCGCCCTCGGGCTCCGGAGCGGGCTCCGCCCCGACCGCGCCCGCGGCCCGGGCGAGCGCGGCGGCGCTGCGGTGCGTGAACACGTCCCGCGTGGTCAGCGCGAG
Source organism: Streptomyces sp. NBC_01092 (assembly GCF_045039535.1). Classification (NCBI taxonomy): domain Bacteria; kingdom Bacillati; phylum Actinomycetota; class Actinomycetes; order Kitasatosporales; family Streptomycetaceae; genus Streptomyces; species Streptomyces sp. NBC_01092. Next base: position 4,737,412 of record NZ_CP108659.1, read on the forward strand.
GCCGGCGGTGCGGGCGCGACTGACGACCTGGATGGAGCGGATGCTGTCGCCGCCGAGCGCGAAGAAGTCCTCGTCGATGCCGACGGCCGGCATGCCGAGCACCTCGGCGAGGATCCCGCAGAGGATCTCCTCGCGCTCGTCACGCGGGGCGCGCGCCTGCTGCGTCTCGTCCGTCCGCTCCGGCAGGGGCAGGGCCTTGCGGTCGAGCTTGCCGTTCGGGGTGAGCGGCATGGCGTCCAGGACCAGCCAGGTCGCCGGGATCATGTAGGCGGGCAGCAACTGGGCCAGCTCGTCGCGCACCTGCCCGGCGTCCACGCCCGGCCCGGTCAGATAGCCGACCAGACGCGGATTGCCGGAGGCGTCCGGTACGACGGCCACAGCGGCGTCGGTGACCTGGTCGAGCCCGCGGACAGCGGCCTCGATCTCACCGAGCTCGACGCGCCGGCCCCGGATCTTGACCTGGTGGTCCCGCCGCTCGATGAACTCCAGCTGCCCGTCGGGCCGTTGGATGACCCGGTCACCGGTCCGGTACATCCGCGTACCGGGCCCCGCGAACGGATCCGCCATGAAGGTGCCTGCCGTACGCGCGGGATCGTCCAGATAGCCGCGTCCGACACCGGCGCCACCGACGTAGAGCTCACCGGGGACGCCCACCGGGACCGGCTGGAGTTCGTCACTGAGGACGTAGAGCCGCGTGTTGCGGACCGCGCCGCCGATGGGTACTCGGCCACCGAGATCGTCCCCGGCCCTGATCACCGCGTGCGTCACGTCGTCCGAGCACTCGGTGGGGCCGTAGGCGTTCATCAGCGGCACCTGCGGGTAGCGCGCATGCCACCGCTCACACAGATCGGCGGGCAGCGCCTCGCCGGTCACCATCAGCCAGCGCAGGTCCGGCAGTTCAGGGGCCCGGCCCTCGACATCCCACGCGTCCAGGGCGGCCCGCAGCAGCGACGGCACGACCTCCAGAACGGCCATCCGCTCCTCGCGCACCATGGCAAAGAGCCCAGCAGGATCCGCTGCCATCTCCGTGCCCGACACCCGCACCCGACCGCCCACCAGCAGCGGAGCCAGCATCTGCCACACCGACACGTCGAAGGTCAACGGCGCGTTCTGCACCACCACCTCACCGGCGGCAAGGTCCAGATCCCCCACCTTCGCCCACAGGTGATTGACCATCCCCGACCGCTGCACCATCGCCCCCTTCGGACGCCCCGTCGACCCCGACGTGAACATCACATACGCCAGGTCGAGGCCACCGCCGACGGTGGGCGGCACGGCGCGGTCGGTGAGGGCGTCCTCCAGGACGACGACGGTGACGTCACCGGCGATCTCGCGGGCCTGGGCCTCGTACGCGGTCCCCACCAGCAGGTACCCGGCGCCGCTGTCCCGCAGCAGGCCGGCGTTGCGGGCGGCGGGGGCGGCCGGGTCCAGCGGCAGGTAGGCGCCACCGGCACCCAGGACGCCCAGCACGCCGGTCACGAACGGCACGCCGGGGTCGGCGAGCATCGCGATCACGGAGCCGGTCGTCATCCCGGCCGCGGTGAGGCGTACGGACAGGCCGCCGGCCGTCTCGACCAGTTCCCGGTAGGTGCGGGAGGTCGTGCCGTCCGTCACCGCCGGCTCGTCGGGGATGCGGTCGGCCACCGCGCGCACCCGCTCCACGACGCCCAGGCTCTCCTCGGGGATCGAGGGGTCCCAGGTGCCGAGCAGTCCGCCGAGTTCGCCGGGGGTGCCGGATCCGGCGAGGGTCGCCGGGGCCGTCACGTCGATCCGGGCGAGCGGGAGGGCCGGGGTGTCGGCGACGGTGTGCAGCAGGTGGCGGAACATCAGGGCGACGCGTTCGACGTCGGCACGGGTGAACTGGTCCGGTGCGTAGTCGAGCCGCAGGGTCAGGGCGTCGCCGGGGAAGACCGCCAGGCTCAGCGGGTGGTGGCGGGCGTCCCTGGCCTCGGTGCGCAGCACGCGTGTGCCGTCGGCGCCCTGGTCGGGGCCGGCCGCGTCCAGCGGGAAGTTCTCGAAGAGGACCACCGTGTCGAAGACCTCGCCCGCGAGACCGGCCGCCTTGTGGATCTCGGCGAGGCCCAGGTGCTCGTGCGGCATGAGCGCGGTCTGCCGGTCCTGGACGGTGTGCAGGAGCTCGGTGAGCGTGGCGTCGGGATGCAGGCGGACGCGGACCGGCACGGTGGTGAGGAACATGCCGATCATCGACTCGACGTCGGGCACCTCGGCCGGGCGGCCGGAGGTGACGGCGCCGAAGACGACGTCCTGGCGTCCGGTGAGCCGGCCGAGGAGCAGCGCCCAGCAGCCCTGGACGACGGTGTTGAGGGTGAGACCCCGGGCGCGGGCCCAGCCGGACAGGGCGGCGGTCAGCTCGCGCGGCACCTCGGCGCGCACGGCCTCGGGCAGCACCGGGGCCCGGTCGGGGTCGGCCGGGACGAGCAGGGTCGGCTCGTCGACGCCGTCCAGTGCCGTACGCCAGGCCGCCCGGGCCGCCTCGCGGTCCTGGCCGGCGAGCCAGCCGAGGTAGGCGCGGTAGGGGGCCGGGTCGGGCAGCAGCGTGGCGTCCGCGTCCGTGCGGCACAGGGCGAACAGCTCGCGCACCAGCAGCGGCATCGACCAGCCGTCGACGAGGATGTGATGGCTGGTCCAGACGAAGCGGTGCCGTCCCTCGCCATGGGTGACCAGCGCGAACCGCAGCAGCGGCGGGGCGGTCAGGTCGAAGCGGCGGGTGCGCTCGGCCTCGGTGATCCGGTCGAGCTCGGCGGTGCGCTGCGGCTCCGGCAGATCGCGCAGGTCGGTCTCCTGCCACGGCAGTTCGGCGTGGTCGGGGACGAGCTGCACGGGGTCGCCGGTGGCGCGGGCGCGGAAGGCGGCGCGCAGGTTCGGGTGCCGGTCGAGGAGCGCCTGGCCGGCCGCGCGCAGGACGGCCGGGTCGATGTCGCCCTCCAGTTCGGCGACGATCTGGAGGGTGTAGACGTCCGTCGCGTCCTGGTCGTAGTCGGCGTGGAAGAGCAGGCCCTGCTGGAGCGGGGTGAGCGGCAGGACGTCGGTCAGGGTCGTGCCGGCGCCCGCGAGTTCGGCCTCGTACGCCTCGATCTCGTCCTGCGTGAGGTCCACCAGCGGCAGGTCGGACGGCGTGCGGCCGCCCGCGCCGGGCGTCGCGGTGTGCCGGACCAGCAGCTCCAGGGCCCGGAACCAGGTCTCGGCGATGTCCTGGGCGTCGTCCTCGGCGACCGCCTGTCCGGCCCACGCCCAGTTGGCGATCAGGTGCGGGCCGTCGTGGCGGTCCTCGGTGGCCGGGGTGACGTCGAGGAGATGCGGCAGCGGCATGGCGGGGTGGGCGCCGGTACCGACGACGCCGTCGCCGCCCGCGGGTTCCCACAGCCGGTCCTCGCGGGCGTCGAAGCGGCCCATGTAGTTGAAGCCGAGCTGCGGGCGCCGGTATGGGGCGAGGACGCGGGCGGCGTGCGGGTTGAGGTAGCGCAGCAGGCCGTGGCCGACGCCTCGGTCGGGCAGGGCGCGCAGCTGTTCCTTGACCCGCTTCAGGGCGGCGGCCAGGGCGGGGCCGCCCGCCCACACCTCGTCCCAGTCCAGGGCGCCGGGGTCGAGGCGCAGCGGGAAGGCGCTGGTGAACCAGCCGACGGTGCGGGACAGGTCCAGGCCGTCGGCGAGCTGCTCGCGGCCGTGGCCCTCCAGCTCGATCAGGGTCTGCGCGAAGTGGGTGTGCCCGTGCCTTCGGCGCCAGTCGGCGACGGCCAGGGCGAGCCCGGTCAGCAGGACGTCGTTGACCTCCGCGTGGAAGGCCGCGGGGACGTCGGTGAGCAGCGGTGCGGTGACCTCGGGGCCGAGTTCGAGGCGCAGCGTGCGCCGGGTGCCGTACACGTCCTTGGCGAGGTCGAGGCGCCGGGTGCCGACCAGCGGGTCGGGGCCGTCCAGGATCCGCTGCCACAGGGCGAGTTCGGCGCCACGCACCTCGGTGCGGGCCTGCTCCGCGAGCAGCCGGGACCATGCGCGGTACGACGTTCCGACGGGGTCGGGTGCGGGGGTACGGCCCTCGGCGAGCGCCGCGCAGGCGGCGGCCAGGTCGGGCAGCAGGATCCGCCAGGACACGCCGTCCACGACGAGGTGGTGGCCGCACAGGACGAGGAGGGCGGTGTCCGTGCCGGGCTGGGCGAGTTCGGGTGCGTTGTCGGCTGCGGGCCGGTGGGGGCTGGTCGCGCAGTTCCCCGCGCCCCTGAAGGTCGGCTCAGCGGCCGCCAACCCAGGAGCGGGGATCAGCACCGCCTGGAGCATGACCGCCGCACCCGGGTCCAGCCGCGCACGCGCCGCCGCCGCCTGCCGCTCGGCGAACGCGAGCAGTTCCTTGCCCCGCGCCCCGCCCGCGTCCGCGCTCGCCACCAGCCGTACTCCGGCGAGCGCACCGCGCTCCAGCACCTCCGTCTGCCACAGCCCGGGTGCCGGTTCGGTGGCCCGGGTGCGCAGGGCGTCGTGATGGTCGACCAGCGTGTGCAGGGCGGCGTCCAGCAGATCGGCGTCGAGTCCGGCGGGGACGTGCACGACGACGTGCTGGCTGTACTTGACGACGGGACCGGTGAGGCTACGGGTGTCCTCGTGCAACTGCCCCATGATCGGCGTCAGTTCGTACGGCCCCACACCCTCGTCGCTCTCCGGCTCACCGGCCGGGTCCACGTCGAGGGCGGCCGCGGCCCGGGCCAGCGCGGCGACGGTCTTGTGGTCGAAGACGTCCCGCGTGGTCAGCGCAAGGCCGGCCTTGCGGGCGCGGCTGACGACCTGGATGGAACGGATGCTGTCGCCGCCGAGCGCGAAGAAGTCCTCGTCGACGCCGACGTCCCGGGTACCGAGCACGTCGGCGTAGATCCCGCACAGCACCCGCTCCCGCTCGGTACGCGGCCCGCGCACCGCCTCCTGCCCGGACAGGGCGGGCTGCGGCAGGGCCTTGCGGTCGAGCTTGCCGTTCGGGGTGAGCGGCATGGCGTCCAGGACCAGCCAGGAGGACGGGATCATGTACGCGGGCAGCAACTGGGCCAGCTCGTCGCGCACCTGCCCGGCGTCCACGCCCGGCCCGGTCAGATAGCCGACCAGACGTGGGTTGCCGGAAGCGTCGGGCAGTACGGCGACGGCGGCGTCGACCACGCTCTCCAGGGAGCGGATGACGGCCTCGATCTCGCCGGTCTCGACCCGGCGGCCCCGGATCTTGACCTGGTGGTCACGCCGCTCGATGAACTCCAGCTGTCCGTCGGGCCGTTGGATGACCCGGTCGCCGGTCCGGTACATGCGGGAACCCGAGGGCCCGAAGGGGTCGGCCATGAACGTGCCCGCGGTGCGGGACGGGTCGTGCAGATAGCCGCGTCCGACACCGGCGCCACCGACGTAGAGCTCACCGGGCACGCCCACCGGGACCGGCTGAAGCTCATCACTCAGCACATACAGCCGCGTGTTGCGGACCGCGCCGCCGATCGGTACCCGGCCACCGAGATCGTCCCCGGCCCGGATCACCGCGTGCGTCACGTCGTCCGAGCACTCGGTCGGACCGTAGGCGTTCATCAGCGGCACCTGGGGATAGCGGGCATGCCACCGCTCACACAGATCGGCGGGCAGCGCCTCGCCGGTCACCATCAGCCAGCGCAGGTACGGCAGTTCAGGCGCCCGGCCCTCGACATCCCAGGCATCCAGCGCGGCCCGCAGCAGCGACGGCACGACCTCCAGAACGGCCACCCGCTCCTCGCGCACCATCCCGAACAGCCCAGCAGGATCCGCCGCCATCTCCGTACCCGACACCCGCACCCGACCGCCCACCAGCAACGGAGCCAGCATCTGCCACACCGACACGTCGAAAGTCAGCGGCGCGTTCTGCACCACCGCCTCACCCGCGACCAAGTCCAGGTCCCCCACCTTCGCCCACAGGTGGTTCACCATCCCCGACCGCTGCACCATCGCCCCCTTCGGACGCCCCGTCGACCCCGACGTGAACATCACATACGCCAGGTCCAACCCGTCCCCGATGGCGGGGAGTTCGGTCGCGCAGGTGGCGTCGGTGGGTTCGGTGAGCGGAAGGGCGGTGACGTTCGGGGCCGGGGTCCCGTAGGCGGCGCCGGTCAACAGGTGGCGGGCGCCGCTGTCCTGGAGGAGGCCGGCGTTGCGGGCGGCGGGGGCGGCCGGGTCCAGCGGCAGATACGCGCCGCCCGCGCCCAGCACCCCCAGCACACCGGCGACGAACGGCACCCCGGGGTCGGCGAGCATGGCGACCACCGCGCCGGGCTCCATGCCCGAGGCGTGCAGGCGGGCGGCCACACCGGCGGCGCGGGTCAGCAGCTCGCGGTAGGTGAGGGTCTCCGTGCCGTCGGACACTGCGACGGCGTCGGGCGAGGTCGCCGCGACGGCGCGTACGCACTCCACGAGCCCCTCGTACGTCGCTCGTTCGGCGTCGCGGTCCCAGGTACCGAGCAGGCCGCGGGGCTCGCCGGGGGCGCCCAGGCCGATCCGGCCGACGGGGTGGTCGGCGGGCAGGGCGGCGAGGGAGGTGAGGAAGGCCTCGAAGCGGGCCAGGTGGGTGGCGAGTTCGGCCGAGGTGTACAGCTCCGGGTTGCCGTCGAGGTGGATCTCCATCGTGCCGTCGGCGGTGTTGAGGACGGTGATGATGAGGTCGTTGACGATGCCCGTGGACAGGTTGACGACCGTGCCGTCGCAGGCGTCGGCGAAGGCGAGCGCCGGGTCCTGGTTGAGGACGTTGATGAACGGTCCGAAGGGGCGCCGGTCGTCGGTGCGCAGGCCGATGTCGCGGCGGATGCGGTCACCGCGGTAGCGCTGGTGCTTCAGGGCGCCCGACACCTCGATCCAGGCCCGGCGCAGCAGCTGGGTGCGGGTGGTGTCGGGGCGTACCGGCACCGCCAGCGGCAGGTAGTTGGCGAGCATGCCGGGGATCTCGCGGCTGGCGGCGCCGACCCGGCCGGTCACCGGCAGGGTGAGCAGCGGGCGGTCGACACCGGTGGCGCGCTGGGTGTAGGCGGCGGCCGCGGCGACCAGGACGACGGGCATGGTGACCTTGCCGTCCCGGGCGAGGGCGCGCAGGGCGTCGGTGGCCTCGACGGAGAGGCGGGCGGTGTGGCGCAGGGCGCTGCGGCCGGGGGCGGGCTGCCGGGCCGACAGCGAGACGAGTTCGGGTGCGGGGCCGTGGGCGCCGGCGGTCAGGCGTGCGGTCCAGTGTGCGCGGTCGCGCTCCACATGCCCCGAGTCGAGGTAGTCGCGCTCGGCGTCCAGCAGGCGGTGGAAGGGCGGCATGGCGTCGGCGTCGAGGGCGCGCTCGTCCTCGCCGGCCGCGAGGCGGGTGTAGAGGGCGGCGAGCTTCGGGTAGAGCAGGGCGCGGCTGAAACCGTCGGCCAGGATGTGGTGCATGCACAGGTAGAGCAGGTGGTGTTCGGGGCCGAGCCGGATCAGGGCGCCGCGGAAGAGCGGGAAGTCGGTGACCTTCAGGGGCTCGGCGTGGTCGGCGCGCATCCATGCCTCGGCGGCGGCGAGCGGCTGCGGCTCGTCGTCGAAGTCGAGCCGCTTCAGCGGGAGTTGCGCGAGCGGCCGGATGATCTGGCCGGGGGTGCCGTCCTCGTCCACGAACTGCACGCGCAGCCCCTCGGCCTCATGGCCCAGGCGGCCCAGTGCGCGGCCGAGCAGGTCCGGGTCGAGCGGTCCGCGCAGGTCGATGTAGTCGGCCATGTTGTAGCCGAGCGGACCGGTGGCGAACTGTTCGTCGAACCAGATCTCGGCCTGCGCCGCGGTGAGCGGGAGGACGGCGCCTCGGTTTGTCGTCATCGCTTTGCTCTCCGTCATTCTCAGCGCCTCAACCAAATCGTCCGCTAGTCCGCTAGTCCGTCAGTGCCGTTCAGCCGGAAACCGTCTCGAGTCCGGCCGTCGATTCCGTCCCCGCCCAGGCCCCTTCGGTGTGCTCCGTGATGCTTTCCGGGCCGAGAGAGTGCGTGACCCATTCGTCGTGGTAAACGGTCTCCATATAGCGCTCGCCCAGATCCGGGGAAATGGTCACCGCGGTCACCTGCTCGCGAATACCGGAGGCGGCGTCGCCGTAATGTTCGGAGAGCCAGCTCAGCGCTCCGGTGACGGCGGTTCCGGTGGAGCCGCCGAAGGAGAATCCGTGCCGCATCAGTTCCCGGCAGGTGCGCACCGTGGCCGCCTCCGGGACATGGACGACGGCGTCGACCAGGGACTCGTCGAGCAGCGCCGGCCGCACGCTGGTGCCGAGGCCGGGGATGTGCCGGGTGGCCGCGGGGCGGCCGAAGGTGACCGAGCCGACGCTGTCGACGGCGACCACCCGCACCGAGGGCCGCCGCTCGCGGAAGTAGCGGGCGCAGCCCATCAGGGTGCCCGTGGTGCCCGCCCCGACGAACAGCACGTTCAGGTCGGGGAACTGGCGGGCGATGGCGGGCGCGGTGGTGCGGTAGTGGGCCATCCAGTTGCCGGGGCTGAGGTACTGGTTGAGCCAGACCTTCTTGTCGTCGGCGGCCAGGAGCGCCTTGACGTGGCGGATCCGGGCGCCGAGGAAGCCCTCGGTCTCGTGCGGCTCGGTGATGACGTGCACCTCGGCGCCGAGCGACTCCATGGTGCGCCGGGTCACGGCGTTGCAGCGGGAGTCGGTGACGCACAGGAACCTGAATCCGCGGCTCGCGGCGAGCAGGGCCAGGGCGACGCCCATGTTGCCGGACGAGGACTCCACCAGGGTCGAGCCGGGCCGGAGCGCGCCCGCGGCCTCCGCCTGCGCGACCATCTCCCGGGCCGCCTTCAGCTTGATGGAGCCGGCGAAGTTGAATCCCTCGACCTTGAGAAAGAGACGGCGCCCGAAGAGCGGTTGCAGATTCACGAAGAGGTCGCTGACATCGAATTCATGCGACGCGGATATAACCGGCACTGGCACTCCTGGCCTTCGGCGACGAATGAGCCTCGCCGCCAAGCCTGTCGCCGGACGCTGACGAGGTGCTGACGGGCTGCTGACAGGGCCGGAAGGGACGTCGCACGAGCCCGGCGGGTGCTCCGCGGGACGGTCGGCGCGATGGCGGGCTGCCGGTGAATGCGTCAGCGGGGCGTCAGTTACCGGTCAGTTGAGCGTCAGTGCGATCGGAAATCGTCGAGCGGTCGGAAATGTTCCCGACTTCCGCCCACCCAGCTCTTCCGTGAGGAGCACGGCTTGAATCGGCCATCCGCCATCAGTGAAGTCCTTCCGCTCACACCCCTGCAACAGGGGCTGCTGTTCCTCGCGGAATACGATCGTGAGGGAACGGACCTCTACACCCTTCAGCTGGTGGTCGACTTCGAGGACCTGACCGACGCCGATGCCGGGGCGCTGCGCGAGGCGGCGGCCATGCTCCTGGAACGTCACCCGAACCTCAAGGCCTGCTTCCGCACCCGCCGCACCGGCGAGGCGGTCCAGGTCGTCCCGAGGTCGGTGGAACTGCCGTGGCAGGAGCGGGAGTTGCCGGACGCGGACGCGGGGACCCTGGACCGTCTGGCGCGCGAGGACCGTCTCCAACGCTTCGACCTCAGCCGCCCGCCCCTGCACCGCTTCACCCTGATCAGGGGCGCACAGGGCCGCAGCCGGCTGCTGTGGACGGTGCACCACATCCTGGTCGACGGCTGGTCGATGGCGATGCTGACGCGGGAACTGGCCGAGAGCGCGGCCGAGTTGGGCAAGGGCACCGCGGCCGCACGGCCCACGGTCACGCACTACCGCACGCACCTGTCCTGGCTCGGCGCGCAGGACAAGGAGGCGGCGCGGGAGGCCTGGGCGCGGGCGCTCGCCGGGGTGTCGGAGCCGACGCGGCTGGTGGCGGACGCGGGCGGCGGGGCCGTGGGCGACGTGGACGCGCTGCCGGCCCAGGTCCCCGTCGAACTCGCCCCGGACGTCACCGCCGGCCTCACCCGCCTGGCCCGCGCCCGCGGCCTGACCGTCAACTCGGTCGTCCAGGGCTGCTGGGCCCTTCTGCTGTCGCGGCTGACCGGCCAGGACACGGTGCTGTTCGGTGCGGTCTCCTCGGGCCGCCCGGCCGAACTGCCCGGCGTCGAGGAGATGGTGGGCCTGTTCGCCAACACGCTGCCCGTGCGGGTCGACGTGGACCCGCGGCGCACGCCGGCCGAGCTGTTCGCCGCGGTGCAGGCCGGCCAGGCCGAGCTGCTGCCGCACGAGCACCTGACCCTCGCGGAGGTGCAGCAGCTGACGCCGGTGCGCGGGGAGCTCTTCGACACGGCCCTGATGTTCCAGAACTACCCGATGGGCGAGGTGCCCCTGACAGCGCCGACGGCGGGCCCCCGGGTGACGTCGGTGGACATCCGTTCCGCGACCCACTACCCCCTGACCCTCACGGTCTTCCCCGGCACGCCCTTCGGCCTCGCGGTCAACCACCTGCCGTCCCGCGTCCCGCACGCGGTGGCCCACGCCCTGGGCCACCGTTTCGCCCGCCTCCTCGAAGCGGCCGTGACCAGTCCCGACGCCCCTTCCGGCCGCCTGGACGTCCTCGTCGACGAAGCCGAGCGCGCCCGCCTCCTCGCCACCCGCAACAGCACCGCCACCGCGCTGCCGGGCGGCCTGCTGGCACCGGTACTGGAGCAGTGGGCCGAGCGCACCCCGGACGCGCCGGCCGTGCGCTGCGGCGAGGAGCGTCTGACCTACGCCGAACTGCACACCAGAGCAGACCACTTGGCCTCGGCTCTGCGCGCGGCGGGCGCGGCCCCCGAACGCGTGGTGGCCCTCGCCCTGGACCGCTCGGTCGACCTGGCGGTGGCGGCCCTGGCCGTCCTCAAGACGGGCGCGGCGTACCTCCCCCTGGACCCCGACTACCCCCAGGACCGCCTGCGCTACATGCTGAACGACGCGGCCCCGGTGGTGACGCTGACGCACAGCAGGGTGGAGCCGCTCCTGAGAGGGGACGGATCCCGGACGGGCAAGCTATGGATCCTGGACGCCGCCGACGGCGCTGAACCCCCACAGGGGCCACCCGCACCCGAAGGCCGCGTCCACCCCCACGCCCCCGCATACGTCATCTACACCTCAGGCTCCACCGGCCACCCCAAGGGCGTGGTCGTCCCCCACGAAGCCCTCCTGAACCTGATCCACGACATGGCCACCCGCTTCCACGTGACCAACACGGACCGCTTCCTCGCCGTCACGACCTTCGGCTTCGACATAGCCAACCTGGAACTCTTCGTCCCGTTGGCAACCGGTGCCGAACTCCTCCTCGCCGACCGCGAAACGGTCCGCGACCCCGCCGCCCTCGCGGCAGCCGTCACCACCACCGACGCCACCCTGATGCAGGCCACCCCCAGCCTCTGGCAGACCCTGGCCACCGACCACGCCCCGGCACTGAAGAACCTGCACGCCCTGGTCGGCGGCGAGGCACTCCCCGACCCCCTGGCCCACGCCCTCACCACCCACTGCGCCTCGGTCACCAACGTCTACGGCCCCACAGAGACGACGATCTGGTCCACAGCCGCCCGCCTCACCCCACCCCTCCAAGGACCACCCCTCCAAGGCCCACCCCCCATCGGCCACCCCATCGCCAACACGGCCGTATACGTCCTGGACTCCACCCTCCATCCCACCCCCGACGGCTCCTACGGCGAGCTCTACATCACCGGCTCCGGCCTCGCCCGCGGCTACCTGGGCCGCCCGGCCCTCACGGCCGACCGCTTCGTGGCCGACCCGTACGGCCCACCCGGCACCCGCATGTACCGCACGGGCGACATCGTCCGCTGGACGACGGATGCGGCAGGCGACACCGCCCTGGAGTACGCGGGCCGCAGCGACCACCAGATCAAGATCCGAGGCCACCGCATCGAGCTCGGTGAGATCGAATCCGTGCTGGGCGCACAGCCCGGCGTCGAGCGGGCCGTCGTCACGGCCCGCACCGACCATGGCGGGGAACCCCGCCTGGTCGCCTATGTCGTACCGGCAGGGACCGACCGCGACCGGCTGCGGGAGCGCGCGTCCGCGGTGCTGCCCAAGCACATGGTCCCTGCCGTGTACGTCCCCTTGGACACGCTCCCCCTGACCCCGAACGGCAAGGTCGACCGCAAGGCGCTGCCCGCCCCGCCGGACGCCCGCACGGGCACGGGCCGCCCGCCCGCGACCCCGTACGAGGAACTGCTCTGCACGGTCTTCGCGGAGGTGCTCGGCCTCGAACGGATCGGCGCCGACGACGACTTCTTCGCACTCGGCGGCCACTCCCTGTCAGCGATCCGCGTCGCCAACCGCCTGCGCGCGGACCTCGGCACGGACGTCCCGGTCCGCACCCTGTTCGACACCCGCACCGCCGAATCCCTGGCCCGCACCCTCCCCACCCCCTCGAACGGGCCCGCACCCGCACCCTCGCGCACCGACCGCCCGCCCCTGCTCCCCGCCCCGAACCGCCCCACCGTCTCCGCCCCCCTCTCCTACGCCCAGGAACGCCTGTGGTTCCTCAGCCGTATGGGCACGGTCCCCGGGACCTACAACATCCCCCTGGCCGTCCGCCTGACCGGTCCTCTCGACGCCCGCGCCCTCACGGCGGCGCTCGCCGACGTGGTGGCCCGGCACGCGAGCCTGCGGACCGTGTTCGCGGAGGCCGACGGGCTGCCGTCGCAGCTGGTGCTATCCCCCGAGGAGGCGGCGGAGGCGGGCGCCCGTATGGAGGTCGTACGGCTGCCCGGCGAGGACGCGCTCACCGGCGCGCTCGCCGCGCAGGCCGCGCACCCCTTCGACCTGTCCGCCCAAGTACCGCTGCGGGCACGCCTGTTCACGCTCGGTGCCGACACCCAGGTCCTCGCGCTGACCGTGCATCACATCGCCGCCGACGGCTGGTCGCTGGAGCCGCTGGCACGGGACGTCGCGGCCGCCTACCGGGCGCGGCTGGCGGGCGGTGCGCCGGACTGGAAGCCGCTGCCGGTGCAGTACGCCGACTATGCGCGCTGGCAGCGGGAGCTGCTGGGCGCCAAGGGTGACCCGGACAGTCTGATCGCGGCCGAACTCGCGCACTGGCGCGAGGCGTTGGCGGGGCTGCCGGAGGAGCTGGAACTGCCCGCCGACTTCCCGCGCCCGGCCCGGGCCGGCGGGCGCGGCGGAAGCGTGGCGCGTGCCGTGTCCGCCGAGGCCCACGCTCGCCTGGCCGAGCTGGCGCAACGCTCCGGCGCGAGCCTGTTCATGACGGTGCAGGCAGGCCTCGCGGCGCTGCTGACGCGGCTCGGCGCGGGCAGCGACATCCCGCTGGGCAGCCCGGTCGCGGGCCGCACCGACGACGCGGTGCGCGATCTGGTCGGCTGCTTCGTCAACACGCTGGTGCTGCGCACCGACACCGCGGGCGACCCCACGTTCACCGAGCTGCTGGCCCGGGTGCGGGAGACGGACCTGACCGCCTACGCCCATGCCGAGCTGCCGTTCGAGCACCTCGTCGACGAGCTGAAGCCGGCACGTTCGCTGGCCAGACAGCCCCTCGTGCAGGTCGTGCTGGCGTTCCAGAACGCGGCCGGTCCGCTGCCGGGACTGGAGGGTGTCACGGCCTCCGTGGAGCCCGTCCCGTCCACCACGGCGAAGTTCGACCTCTCCTTCGAGGTGACCGAGCGCGCGGCGGCGGACGGCGGTCCGGGCGGCCTGGAGATCCTGCTGGAGTACAGCGAGGACCTGTTCACCGAGGCCACGGCGGACCGTGTCGCGCACGCCCTCGCCACCCTCCTCGCGTCCGCCGCCCGCACCCCCGACGCCCCCATCGGCGCCCTCGACCTGCTCACCGCCGAGGACCGCCACACCCTGCTGACCGAGCGCCACGGCAGCATCCGCCCCCAGCCCCCGACCACGCTCCCCGCCCTGTTCGAGGCCCACGCGGCCGACGCACCGGCCGGCCCGGCGCTGATCGTCCCCGGTGCCGCCCCGCTGACCTACGCCGAACTCAACACCGAGGCCAACCGCCTCGCCCACCTGCTCCTCGGCCGCGGCATCGGCCCCGGCGACGTGGTCGCCCTGGCCCTGCCCCGCTCGGCCCGCACGGTCGTCGCGCTGCTCGCCGTACTGAAGACCGGCGCCGCCTATCTGCCGGTCGACCCGGACTATCCGGCCGAGCGCATCGCGTACATGCTCCAGGACGCCGCCCCGGCCGAGGTCCTGTCCGTCGAGGAGGCCGCCGACCGGCTCCCGGGGGTGTCCCCGCTGGTCCTGGACGACGCCGGCACCCTCGCCGAACTGCGCGCCCTGCCCGCCACCGACCCCACCGACTCCGACCGCACTCGCCCGCTGACCGCGCGGGACACGGCGTACGTCATCTACACCTCGGGCTCGACCGGCCGCCCCAAGGGCGTCGCCGTGCCGCACGCGGGCGCGGCCAATCTGGTCGCCAACCTGCGTGCGGAGATGGGGGCGGGGCCCGGGACCCGGGTGCTGCAGTTCGCGTCGTTCAGCTTCGACGCCACGGTGTGGGAGCTGTCCGCCTCGCTGTACAGCGGCGGCGCGCTGGTGTGCGCCACCGCCGACAGCAGGCTGTCCGCGCCGCTGCTGGCCGAGCTGATCGCCGAGTACGGCGTCAACCACGCGATCCTGCCGCCCACCGTGGTGGCCGGGTTCCCCGATCCGGCCGCGCTCCCCGGCGACCTGTGCCTGCTGGTCGGCGGCGAGGCGTGCCCGCCGGCCGTGGTGGAGCGCATCGCCCCGCACGTCACGCTGCGCAACGCCTACGGCCCGACAGAGACCTCGGTGTGCGCCACCTGGAGCGACCCGCTCGCCCCGGGCGGCAAGCCCCCGATCGGGCGCCCGCTGGCCAACTTCCGCGTGTACGTGCTCGACGCGGCCCTCTCCCCCACGCCGGTCGGCGTCAGCGGCGAGCTCTACCTCGCCGGCGCCGGCCTCGCGCACGGCTATCTGGGCCGCCCCGGCACCACCGCCGAGCGCTTCGTCGCGGACCCGTACGGCGAGCCCGGCACCCGGATGTACCGCACGGGTGACCTCGTAAGGTGGCGCTCGGACGGCACGCTGGACTACGTCGGCCGCGCCGACCACCAGATCAAGCTGCGCGGCTTCCGTATCGAGCCGGGCGAGATCGAGGCCGCGCTGACCCGGCACCCGGTGATCGCACAGGCGGCGGTGGTGCCGACCGCGACCCCGACGGGCGACCGCCAGCTGACGGGCTACGTGGTCCCGGTGCCCGGCGTCGCGGCCGTGGACGTCCCCGTCCTGCGCGCCCACGTCGCCGAGTCCCTGCCGGCCCACATGGTCCCGACGTCCCTGGTCACCCTGCCCGAGCTCCCTCTGACCCCGAACGGCAAGCTCGACACCCGAGCCCTGCCGACCCCGGGCACCGCAACCCCCGAGCCCACCGGCCGCCCACCGCGCACACCCGTCGAGAAGACCCTGGCGGAGGTGTTCTGCGAGGTACTGGGCCTGGCCGAGGTGGACGCGGACGCCGACTTCTTCGCCCTGGGCGGCGACAGCCTGCGCTCGGTCCAGATCGTCAGCCGGGCGGAAAAGGCGGGCCTCACCCTGTCCCTGTCGGACGTCTTCACCCACCGCACGGTGAAGGCACTGGCGACAGCGGCGGAGAACACCGCCCCCACGGCCGCCGACGGCGCACACGCCCCACAGGGGGCACCCGCACTCGTCCCCGTGCTCCCGCTGCGCGGGACCGGCACCCTCCCCCCGCTCTTCTGCGTCCACGGCGGCGTCGGCTTCGGGTTCCCCTTCGCCGAACTGGCCGCCCATCTGGACCCGGGACGCCCGGTGTACGCCCTCCAGTCGGACGGCATCGCCGCGCCACCCGGTGGCTGGGAGCGCCCGCAGGACGTGGCCGCCCTCGCCGCGACCTATGTCGAGCGGGTCCGGCAGGTTCAGCCGCAGGGGCCGTACCACCTGCTGGGCTGGTCGTTCGGCGGGCTCGTCGCGCACGAGATGGCCGTCCGGCTCCAGGAGGCGGGCGAGCGCGTGGAGTTCCTGGCGGCACTGGACGTGGCCCCCGTCGAGCCCGACGACCCCCACCCCACCGACGACCAGATCCGCACCGCGTTCCTCGAACACCACGCCCGCGGCACGGACATCCCCGAGGAGAACCTGCGCAGGCTGATGGCCGTCATGCGCCACCACACCGACATCGCCCGCGTCTTCACCCCCGGCCGTTTCCAGGGTGACCTCATGCTCTTCGTGGCCACGGCGGAGCCGAACCGCTGGCGGCCGTACGTGGACGGTGAGGTCGTGGTCCATGAAGTGCCGTGCGGGCACGAGGAGATGCTGACGGGCGAGGCGGCGCGGCAGATCGGCACGCTCACGGACCGGGCCCTGCGCCGGACCTGAGGCAGCGCAGGCACGGCAAAGGCGCCGGTGGCTCGAAACGAGCCGCCGGCGCCTTGTCGTTCGCCCTACGAGATCACAGGGACGGGTCCTGCATCAGGATCGCCTGATACGTGCTGTGCAGCCGCCGGGACGGCTTCAGACCCAGCTCGTCGTCAAGCCACTTACGGGTGCGATGGAAGATGTCGATCGCCTCGGACTGCCGTCCGCAGCGGTACAGCGCGATCATCAACTGCTCGCTGAACCGCTCCCGTTCGGGATACTGAGCGAGCAACTGCTTCAGCTCGGCAACGACGACCCCCGCCTCGCCGGCCTGCAACTGTGCCTCGATCAGGTCTTCCCTGGCTGTCTTGCGCTGTTCGTCGAGACGGAGCGCCACGGCCCGGCAGCGCGGCCCGTCGCTCACGTCGAGCAGGGCGGGCCCCCGCCACATGGCGAGGGACTGCCGCAGCAGGTCCCTCGCCTCGAACGGCCGCTCGCCCACCAGACCCGCGCCCTTCTCCGCCATCCGCAGGAAGCGGTGGGCGTCGAGCGCCTCCTCGGGGACATCGAGCATGTAGCCGTTGTCCACGGTACGGATGAGGGTCTGGTCGGGATCCTCTAATCCGAACTCGGCAAGCGCTTTACGCATGCGCTTGACGTTGGCCTGCAGTGCGTTGCGCGTGTTCTTGAGAGGGGCTTCGCCCCACAGTTCGTCGATCAGCTCGTCGAACGCGACCACTTGGCCGGGGTTCAACGCGAGCATGGTCAGCATGACCCGTATCTTCTTCGCCCGCAGACCGACAGTCCGCTGACCGTCCCCTATCAGCAGCGGGCCCAGTATGGAGATGTACACAAAAATTCCCATCCCTATCCAAGAATTCGACCGCGAGCTCCCACCTCACGGCTTCGGGCAGCACGCGGAACGAACGCGACTCATTCCGTCGGGCCCGACAAGGGAATTACCTGGGAGTTACTCGAACTGATCAATTATCAATCACGTCCGAGTCGTTCGAAACTGTACCTTCGTACATGAGCTGGTGAGCCTGGGCGATCAGGCCCACCTGAAGGCGGGATTCCACTTCCAGTTTCGTCAGAATGCTCGCGACATGCGCCTTCACCGTGCGCTCCGTGACCAGAAGCCTGGTCGCGATACCGCGATTGGAAAGTCCGGCACCCAGGAGCGCGAAGACCTGCAACTCGCGATCGGAAAGGGCTCCTACGCGTGCGAGCTCGGTCTGCCAACGCGCCGACGGCAGGCCGTCGTCACCGTGCATGGACATATCCCCCTGATCGTCCAGTTTCCCCCGTCGTCGCGTCCGCCGGGATGTTGATGCTTCACCCAATGGGTCGGTGAAGGATCAGTTGGTCGCTCACCGCCGAACGCGCGTCTGAGTGTACAACTCCCACAACTTTCGCCACAGGACTCCCAAGTGGAGCTCAGACAATTCACAGGACGTTTAGCGCGGGTCCGGAACGAAAGGTGACAGACATGACGGAAGGGGCGGCCCGGATGGGCCGCCCCTTCGACGCAACGCCGTGGTCGCAGAACCTCAGAGAATCGGTGCCCGGCGCGCGAGCACGGGCGGAATCCGCGTCGGCCGCGCCTCGTTCTGATGCGCCAGCCGCGAGGGCCACCAGGTCTTCCAGCCGAGCAGCGTGACCATCGACGGCAGGACCACGATCCGGATCAGCGTGGCGTCCAGCAGCACCGCGCAGGCCATGCCGACACCCATCTGCTTCATTTCGATGAAACTCAGCGAGGCGAGCAGCGCGAACACGCTGACCATCACCACCGCGGCGCTCGTCACGACGCCGGCCGTGCGGGTGATGCCCTGCTCGACGGCCTCCCGGATGGGCAGTCCGCCGCGGGCCGCCTCCCGGATCCGGCTGACGACGAAGACGTGGTAGTCCATCGACAGTCCGAGCAGGATCACGAACAGCATCAGCGGCAGCCAGGCCACCACCCGCCCGGTGGATTCGAAGTCCAGGATCCCCTCGGCCCAGGTCCGCTGGAAGATCAGCGCCAGCAGCCCGAACGACGCCACCGCCGACAGGACGTTGAGCACCACCGTGATCATCGCGAGCATGATCGAGCGGAACGCGATGGCCATGACCAGGAAGGTCAGCAGCAGCGCCACCCCGAGCACCCAGGGCATCTTGTCGACGACGTTGGCCCGGTAGTCCACGTCGTAGGCCACGTCGCTGCCGCCGACCGCGAACTCGGCGCCCTCCACCTTGCCGACGGTCTGCGGGGCGATGTCCTCACGCAGGGCCGTCAGGGACTCGCGTGCCTTCTCGGAGTTGCTGTCGAAGCGGGTGCCGACGGCGACGGTGACGACCCTGCCGTCCTTGGACGTACGCACCTCGGGCGCCGGGGTGTGCACGAACAGGCCGGAGTGCTGGGTGCGTTCGACGAGCCGGGTGACCGCGCCGGGCAGCCGGTCGGCCTGGCCGGCGGGGACCCGTACGGCGACGGTGTGGGTGTCGGCCTGGCTCGGAAACGACTCGGTGAGCCGCTCGTTGGCCTGCATCGCGGGGATGGAGTGCGGCAGGTCGTCGACGCCGGTGGCCTTCAGCTTCAGGTCCAGGGCCGGCACGGCGAGCGCGAGGAGCGCACCCACCGACAGCACCAGGGCGATGACCGGGTGCCGCAGGGACGGCTTCAGCATCGCCGACCACAGGCGCGGCTTGGAGCCCGCGCGCTGGGTCAGCCGCCACACCAGCGGCACGCGCGGCCGGTCCAGGTAGCGGCCGAACTTGGAGAGCATCGCGGGCAGCACGGTCAGCGAGGCGAGCATCGCGATGGCGACGACGAGCACCGCTCCGGTCGCCATCGACTCGAAGGCGATGTGCCCGGCGAGGTAGAGGGCGCCCATGGAGACCATGACCACCAGGCCGGAGACCATCACGGAGTGGCCGGAGGTGGCGGAGGCGATCTCGATGGCGTCGATGTTGTCGGCGCCCAGGGCGCGCTCCTCGCGCTGCCGCTTGAGGTAGAAGAGCGAGTAGTCGACGCCGATGGCCATGCCCATCAGCACGATGATGTGGGTCACCGGGCCCGGGTCGGCGATGAGTTGGGAGGCCACGCCCCACAGCCCGAGGCCGGCGAGCACGGACGAGATGCCGAGGATGACGGGGACGCTCGCGGCGACGATCGCCCCGAAGACGAACACCATGATGATCAGCGTCACCGGAAGGCTCAGCCCCGTCGCCCGGCCCAGGTCCTCGGACAGCATGTCGTCGAGCCCGGCCTTGATGGAGCCGGCGCCCACGAGTTCGACCCGGACCTCGCTGTGCGCCTCGCCGACCTTCTCGACCCGGTCGAGCAGCGGCTGCACCCGTTCGCTCGCGGTCTCGGGGTCACCGCCGAGGGTCACCGGCACCAGCAGGGCCGAACCGTCCGGCGCCGGCACGGGTTTGCCGATCGCGGTGACGCCCTTGGCGCCCCGCAGCGCGTCCGCGGCGTCGTCGGCCGCCGCCCGCGCCCTGTCCTGGTCGAGCGTGCCCTCGTAGGGCGTCACCAGGATGTTCTCCACGGCCCGGTTCTCCAGGCCGCCGCTCTTGGATATCTCGGCCGCGCGTCCGGACTGCCCGATGGCCAGGTCCGAGACGGTCGCCGACCGTGTGCCGGTCATTCCGCCGACCACCAGGGCGCCCAGCACGAACACCACCCAGAGCGTCATCGCCCACCAGGGGTGGACGGCGCTCCAGCGAGCGGCCCTGGTGATCAGGTTCCTGCCTCCCACGATTGCTTTCCCCTTCTCGAATGAATTGCCCGGGATCACGGACACGCGCTTAGGTACGAAATTCCGGCCGGTGATTACCGCGCGCTCTTGCCTGAACAAAACCTACTGACGGCCCGGCGCGCGTTCACGGGTACAAGTACTCCGATTCGAGGGGGAGTTTCTTCTACTTGACACCCCGGGTGGCCGACATGGCGTCGGATTCTTCCGGCGGCATGTCATACCACATCCGCGATGACACGGAAAAGGGACCGCCGCCGAGCAGGGCGACGGCCCCCGCATATCCGTCGGGCAGCAGCGCCAGGTCGGCCACCCGCCAGGGACCGGCGAGCGCGCCCGCCGGATCCCGTACGACGGCCTGGGGCGCCGTGTGGGCCACCGGCACGCCCATGCCCTGGGTGAGCCGGCCGCCCGCCGCCTTCACGCACGCCTCCTTGCGGGTCCACAGCCGCACGAAGGTGTCCCGGCCGCCGCGGGCCACCGAATCGCGTTCCGCTTCCGGGAAGAAACGCCTGGCCAGCCGAGTGAAGTCGAGGTCGGCGCGGGCCAGTTCGAGATCCACGCCGACCGGTCTCGGCGCCAGCGCGAGCAGCGCAAGGTCGCCCGAGTGGGACAGGCTGAAGTGTGTCCCGGCGGCGTCCTCGACCGACGGTTTGCCCCAGCGTCCGCGGGTGAAGCGGACGGCCTGCGGGGCGCGTCCGAGCCGGGCGCCGAGGATGATGCGGGCCGCGGCGTGCGCCCGTACGAAACGGCGTCGCATTCCCGGGATTTTCCCCATCCGGGCCCGGGATCGCTCATGGTCGTCCAGGAGGTCTTCGAGAGCGGAAGGTCCGCCTTCCGGTTCCGGTTCGACGGAGAGCGGAATGCGCCACACCTCCACCTCCGCGCCCGCCCGTGCCCTCACCGCCGCCCCACCTTTCCGGTGTGCAGCCCCTGGAAGAGATTGAGTTTCTGGATGTTGCGTGTACCTTCCATGAACTCCACCCCGCGGGCGTCCCTGGCCAGCTTCTCCAGCAGCGGATGGTCGAGCCGGGCGCCGGGGCCGAAGAAGTCGAGCGCGGCCAGGGTCACGTCCTCGGCGAGCTCGCAGGCGCGGGCCTTCGCGGCCGACGCCAGGTGCCCGGCCGCCGGACGCCGGTCCACGGCGAGGGCGGCCCGGTAGGTCAGCAGACGGGCCGCGTCGATGCGGTGGCCGAGTTCCTCGTACGTCTCGCGCTCCTGCCCGCGCAAGTGCCTCCGGTGCTCGGCGACGTACTCGTGGGCGGCGCGGGCGATGCCCAGGGCGATGGCGGCGACGCTGGGGCGCAGCTGGTTGAAGACGGCGACGATGCTCCACATGCCGCGCCGGGTGGGCGGCAGATGGGCCCCGAGCACCCGCTCGGCGGGCACCCGCACCCGGTTCAGCGTGATGTGGGTGAGCTGGGCGCCGCGCAGCCCCACCGTGGGCAGCGGCTCGGCCCGGAAGCCGGGGTCCGCGGTGTCCACCAGGACAGCCAGCACCCCGAGCCGCTCGGTCCCGGCGACGCGCGCGAAGACGGCGCCGACGTCGGCGCGGGCGGCGTTGCCGACATACCGCTTCTCGCCGTCGAGGACGTAGTCGCCGTCGCCGGTCGGGGTGAGGGTGGCGGTCATCTCGCCGATGGCGGAGCCGCGTTCGGGTTCGGTGAGGGCGAAGCAGGTCCAGCGCGGGCGCTCGGCGAGCCGGCCGTACACCCAGTCCCGCTGCTCCTGGCTGCCGAGCACGCCGAGCAGTACCCCGCACATGGAGGCGCCCGGCGAGGCGAGCATCATCCCGGCGTCCCCGCGGGCCAACTCCTCGCTCACCAGAACCCGTTCCAGGGTCGCCAGCCCGTGCGCGGGCCCCGCACCCGCCGCGCCGCTCTCCCGCTCCCACCCGGGCGGCACCTCGTGCCCGGCCAGGAACCGCACGGCGGGCAGATCGAGATGCCGGCGGATCGCCTCGGGGTCCCGGTCGAGTTCGAGGGCGTGCGCCCGCAGGTCCGAGGCCCAGCGCCGCACATGCTCCTGGGTGGTGACGAGCGGGGCGGGCAGGCTGATCACGGGTCCTCCCGGCGGTACACGTCGGCAAGCAGCTCGGAGGCGTGGGCCGTCGGGCCCGGGCCGTCCGCCGTGAAGCCGTGGGCGCCGAGTAGGCGCAGCAGGGTGCGGTCGGCCCGGGTGATCTGTCGCTGGAGGCGGGCGAGGGTGCGGTCGCCGTCGGGGGCGTCGGCGAGTTCCTCCAGGACGCCCTCGATCTCCAGGTGTTCGATCAGCACGTCGGCGAGGGTGCCCTTGACCATCTGCTGCATCAGCAGCGAGGTGCCCTCGACCTGCCGGGCCGCGAGGTAGGCGATGCAGGCCTCCCGCAGCCGTTCGGACATGCCGAGCCGCAGCCAGGCGAGCCCCGTGTCCCAGGCATGCGCGTCGAGCCCGTCCGTCGCTTTGGCCGCGTCCGTGTCGCCGTCGGGCCGCAGCACGGCGAGACCGGGCACCGGCACGTCGTCGCGGCGCTCGCCGCGTCCGGCGTCGGCGGCCTCCATCGCGGCGAACTCGTCGAGCAGTTCCTTCGGCAGGACGGCGTGGCCGCGCGGCCCGCGCGGCGGTGCCTTCGGCGACAGGGCCCTCGTCAGCAGGGTCAGCGCGGGCACCAGCCCGTCCGTGCGCGCGTTGCCGCGCGCCTGAAGGCAGTGCTCACGCACCTCGGCCGCAGCCGTCATCGGTTTCCCCATTCCCCCGTGTCAGAAGTTCGTCGGCGCAGTCGAGCACGCAGTGCGCCAGCAGCCCGCGCCCCGGGTCGTGGTCCGCCACGACCACCGGTCCGGTGACCCCGCGGGCCACCGCGTCCAGCAGGGCCGCCCACACGCCCGTGCACGGCAGCCCGGGCCCGGCGGTGACCGACGGGCCCTCGTGCGACGGCAGTGGGCAGTCGGCGCCGGCGAGCCCCGCGCCCGCCACGACCGCGGCCGCCGGGTCCCACCCGGCGAACAGGCCCGGCGCCGACAGCGGCCCCTGCGCCATGCCCCGTACGGGAGCCGCGCCCCCGTCCCAGTCCAGCAGCAGCGCCACCGCCGAGTCGGCGTGCACGGCCGCCTCGTCCGGCACCGCGAACGGCTGGGTGCTCTGGTCCACGACCAGCACCAGCAGCCGGGTGAAGCCGCAGCGCCGGGCGTACTCCACGGCCACCCGCAGCGCGCTGAACGCGGTGAGCGGCCCCTGGTCGGACAGCGCGAAGGCGAGGGGCGAGCCCGGCAGCCGCCCCTTCACGCACGACGCGACCAACTCGGCGTGCACGAAGTCGGGCGTGGCGTAGGCGACCACGACCAGCTCCGGCGTCCGTCCTTCGGGCAGTTCGCCGAGCGCGGCCAGCGCGCCGAACGCCAGCTCCACGGAGGTGCGGCGGGCCGAGGCGGCGTACCGCTCACGCGCGAAGGGCAGCCCGTGGGGGGCGCCCAGCTCCGCGTAGAACTCCTCCAGTTCGGGCGCCGGCACATACGCGTGTGCCGGTGCCGTCGGCGCGTACCGGGCCGCCCGCACCAGCCGGGGCACGGCCGTCTTCCCGCCGTCCACCCCCGGGCGCCGTACGGGCGCTGCCGTGCGGAACATGCTCAGGCGCCCGCTTCCGACGCGACGAAGTCGGCGAGCGAGCCCACCGTCTCGAAGTGCGTCATCTCCAGGTCCTCGGCGTCGAACTGCACGTCGAGGATCTCCTCGATGGTGATGAGCAGCTCCAGCGCGCTGCTGGAGTCCAGCCCCAGCTCGTCGAAGAGGCGCACGCCCTCCTCGGCGCCGGAGACGTCCTTGCCCAGGACCTCGGTGAGGCCCTGGCGGACGGCGTCCACGAAGCGGGCGCGCTCGGCGGTGTCCACGACTGCGGTGTTCTCGGTCATGCCGGTTTCTCCTTGCTGGTTCGGTCAGTTGTGGGTTCGGTGGTCGTCGGCGCCGGGCCCGTCGAAGAGCCGCTGGCGGCCGAGCATCGCCTCGACGTCGTCGCGCTCGCGGATGAGGTGCGCGCGTCCGTCGAGGACGAGCACCTCCGCCGGGTAGCCGTGGCTGAGGAAGTGCACGGGCGAGGCGGTCGGCCCGTAGGCGCCGGAGCGCTGCACGCCGATGAGCTCGCCGGCCTCCAGCGGCGGCATGGGCACCTTCTTGCCGACGACGTCGTTCGGCGTGCACAGCGGGCCCGTGATGTGCCAGGACTCGGTGGCGGCCGCGTCGAGGCGCTCCAGGGCGGCGATGGGGAAGTTCCGCTTGACGTAGGAGCCGATGCCGACGGCGGCCATGTGGTGGTTGGTGCCGCCGTCGGTGACCGCGAAGTTCTCGCCCATCGACTGCTTCGTGTAGCGCACCCGGGTCACATAGGTGCCGGACGCGGCGACCAGGAACCGGCCCAGCTCCATGATCATGCGGGTGCCGGGGTGGCGTACGGCGAAGGCGTCGACGACCGGGTTCAGCGCGGCCGTGAGCTCGTCGAGGTCGAGGTCCTTCTCGTTGTCGAAGTAGGCGATGCCGAGGCCGCCGCCGACGTCGACGGTCTCCAGCGGGAAGCCCAGGTGTGCCGAGATGCGCTCGGCGAGGTCCAGGATGCGCCGGGTGTTCTCCACGACGGTGTCCTCGCCGAGGATGCGGGTGCCCAGGTACACCTGCACGCCCATGAGGCGTACGGCCGGGTAGCGGGAGGCGAGCTCCGGGCCCTCGGCGAGCAGCTGCTCCTCGTCGATGCCGAACTGGCGGGGCTTGCCGCCCATCGTCAGGCCCGAACCCTTCACGGAGAAGGACGGGTTGACGCGCAGCGCGACCCGGGCGGTGACGAACTTCTCCCGCGCCACCTCGTCGATCAGCGCGAGTTCGTCGAGGGACTCGCACACGATGGCGTGGATGTCCTCGTCCAGGCAGGCGGCCAGCTCGGCGCGGGACTTGCCGGGGCCGAGGAAGATGATGTCCTGCGGGGCGACCCCGGCACGGCGGGCCGTGACCAGCTCGGTCAGCGAGGACACCTCGGCGCGGGCGCCGCAGCGGTTCAGCAGGGCGCAGATCGAGATGTTCGGGTTGGCCTTGAGGGAGTAGAAGACCTCCAGCGCCGGGTGCAGGCGCTCGCGCAGCCCCTGGAAGCGGGTGGTGATCTCCGCACCGTCGTACAGGTAGAGGGGCGTGCCGTACTGCTCGGCGAGTTCGGTGATGCCGATGCCCTGTACCTCGTAGGCGAGGCTCACGTTCAGCTCCGATCCGTGTGGGCCGCGAGGCGGCGGGTGATGTCGGTGTCGAGGGCGGCCACCTCGGCGTCGGAGGCGGCCACGAGGACGCCGTAGAGCCGGCCCTCGAAGCCGTCGGCGCCGGCGTCGGCGGCAGCGGCGTTCACCGTGGCGTAGTTGTTCACGAACAGGCCGCGCGGGCGCGGGCCGCGCTCGGTCAGCAGCAGCCCGTCGAGGACCTCGCGCAGCTCGGCGAAGGGCAGCGCCCGCTGCGGCCGCAGCGTGAAGTGGCGGGCGACGGCGACCTCTTCGGGTCCGGCCAGGCCCTCGTGGACGACGGCCTGGTACGTCGACATGTTGTTGCGGGCGTTGATCTCCACGACCGGGTAGAGACCGTCGTCGGGGTCGATCATGGCGTCGACGCCGACCACCCCGAAGTAGCCGTCGGCGGCGAGGCGTTCGCCAAGCCGGTCCGCGGTGGCGGCGATCTCGGCGACCTGCCGTTCGGTGAGCCGGGCGGGCATGCGGTGGCCCTTGTGGACGCCGTTCTCGGTGAGCAGCTCCTTGACGAAGTCGAAGTGCACCGAGCCGCCCCGGCCCACCGTGAACTGGTAGTTGAGGTCGGCCCGCTTGGCGACCCACTCCTCGATGACCAGCGCGGTGCGCACCGGGCCGCCCTCGACCGCCGCCCGCTCGGCCTGGGTGACGGCCATCCGGTGCAGCCGCGCGAGCCGCTTGTCGCTGTCCAGGACGACGATGCCCTTGCCGGACACCCCGAAGGCGTCCTTGACGACGACCTTGCGTCCGGCGGCGAGCAGCTCACCGGCCCCGGCGACCGCGTCCGCCAGCTCCTCCAGCGTCTCGCAGGCCCAGCCGCGCGCCTGGCGGATGCCGAGCTCGTCGGAGAGGCGGCGGCTGTAGACCTTGCTGTTGACCCGCTTGCAGGTGGCGGCGTCCGGCGCGGCGAGGGCGAGGCCCGTGCGTGCGGCCAGCTCCTCCTCGACGGTGGAGATGCCGTGCGCGGTCAGCCGGGCGCCGTCGGCGGCCAGCGCCGACAGGGTGCGCAGCAGCTCCGGGTCGGCGAGGGCGTCCTCGCTGACGGTGCGGCGCGGGTCCTGCCCGGCGACCACGTGCACAGTGGGCAGGGCGAGGCCGAGGCCCTCCAGGTAGCCGCGGTAGCCGTCGTCGAGGGGCGTCTTGAGGACGACATGGTCGTCCTTGCCGCCGAGCAGCAGCGAGAACTCGTCCATGCGGTTGACGACCGCGCTGCCGGCGTGCGCGCCGACCCGGGGCAGCGCGGGTTCGCCGAGCGCCCACTGGTTCTCGACCTCGAAGTTGCCCAGGAACACCAGCGGGGTGTCGGCGGCTGACGTGACCGCGCGCTTCAGGCGCGTGGTGAAGCCGGCGGGCGGTGGTTGCATCTGTGTCGACCTCGTCATTCTCAAGTGGTGGTCAGTGCTCCAGGACCATCGCCGCGAAGGTCGCCCCGAGCCCCACGCTGGTCATCAGGTAGCGGTCGCCGGGGCGCAGCCGGCCCAGCTCCGTGGCCCGCTGGAGGTTGATGAAGGGGTCGGCGCAGAAGCAGTGCCCGGTGTGCGCCACCAGGTCGAGGAAGACCTTCTCCAGCGGCAGCCCGAGCGCCTTGCAGACACCGATCCACGACAGCCGGTTGACGTTGTGCGGCAGCACCAGCGCGAGCTCGTCGAGTGCGCAGCCCGCCTCGTCCAGGGCGGCGCCGATCACCTCGGTCAGGCCGGGCCCGTACAGGTCCTGGAAGTCCTTGGCGGCCGCGTCGCTCATGATGAAGTCGGCGCCGAACCGGGTGTGGGTGCGGGCGGCGTAGCCGAGCATCCGGTCGCGGCCGGTGCGGTCGGCGCTGACCAGGAAGGCGGCGGTGCCCTCGCCCATGACCGTGACGTCCGGGATGGACTGCGTCTTGCCGGTGCCGGACTTCTCGCCGGTGAGGACGAGGGCGAGCGCGTCCGGGTCGGGGTCGGCGGCGAGCAGGGTGCCGGCCATGTCGAGGGCGAGCAGGCCCGAGGCGCAGGCGTGGTGCGAGACCACGAACCCGCTCGCGTGCTCCAGGCCCAGCTCGGCCTGGAGCGGTCCGAGGGACGTCAGCGGATAGGGCAGCGGCGAGGGCATGGTGCGTGCCTGGAGGACGTACTTCACGCGCTGCTCCTGACCGCGCAGCTCGGCGAGCTTGGCGGTGGCGCGCAGCAGCAGCTCGGTCTCCGAGGCCTCCGGGGCGCGGCAGACCTCGTTCAGTCCGTAGAAGCGCTGATAACGCCTCAACTGCACGTCGGACAGCCCGAGTTCGCACTGGAACCGGGCGATCGCAATGGTGTCGGGCAGGCTGCTGGAGACCGCGACGATGGACGTCATACCCACAACAGTCGCGGCCCCCGCTGACGCCCAGCTGACGCTGCGCTGACCGGGGGCGCCGCTCAGCCCCGGCCCACCGCCACCAGCCCGCCCTCCTCGGCGTGCCGCAGGCTCGCCGCCGCCAGCGACAGCGTCACCGCGATCGACGCCACGGCCATCACCGTCATCCCCGTGGCCGGGGAGGTCAGTTGGGCCACCGCTCCGGCCAGCGTCGCGCCCACCCCCTGCATCGTGAGCATCCCGGCGGAGTGCAACCCCAGGGCGTGCCCGGCGAGTTCGTCGGGCGTCACGGCCATCAGCCGCTCCTGCTGCACCAGGCTCGCCCCGAACCCGACCGACGCGACGGCCACGCAGACGGCCGCCACCGGTACTCCCGGACGCAGCGCGAAGAAGAGGTAGGGCACGGCCAGCAGCAACAGCAGCGGAACACCGAGGCGACCGCGCAGCTCCTTCCCGAGGAGGCGGCCGACCGTGATGTCACCGACGAGCATGCCGAACGCCGCACACGCGAACAGCGTGCCCGCGGCGTTCGGCGCGTACGACACGTACAGCGACTCGCAGCCGACGACCAGGCCGTTCGGCAGCCACAGGGCGAGATAGAGGTGTCGGCGGGGGCGGGAGGACAGGAGCAGGGCGTTGGCGCGCCAGGTCGCGCGGACGGAGGGACGCCCTGCGGCGCGGGGCGGGCGTGGGGTGAGGCCCAGCCGGAGGCCGACGGCCGCGGCGCCGTACAGCGCGGCCGCCAGCAGCAACGCCGGACGCGGGGACAGCACCGCCACCAGGACACCGCCGACCGCGTATCCGGTGATCTGCATGATCCCGCTCATCATGTTGAAGACCGACCGGCCGAGCAGATAGCCGTCCTTGGTGAGGATCTCGTTCAGCAGCCCCCACCGGACGCCGCCGGCCGGCGAGGCGATCAGACCCAGCAGCAGGATCAGCGCGAACAGCGCCCCGATCGGCGCGCCCGGCGCCGCCATCGCGGCCGTGCCGAGGGCGTAGGACAGCGCGATGCCGGTCAGTGCGGCGCGCGGCGCGAGCCGGTCCGCGGCCGAGAGCAGCGTCGTCGCGCCCACCACCTGCGCCAGCTGCGGACAGAACATGCTCACGGCCGCCAGCAGCGGTGACTCGGTCGCCGCGTACACCAGCGTGCCGAGGGCCAGTCCGGCGACCGTCGAGGCCGCCGTCTGGAGGGCGGAGGCGAGGAAGAGGGGTGTGAACTCCGGTGTGCGGAAGAGCTGTTGGTAGCTGCGCATGCGCGGAGTCTGCGGGCCCGGGAGAGCGGTCGTTATTGTTTCGCGCAGGAGCGAAAGGTGGTGGCCGGCGATGGGCTGGTGGCAGATCAACGCCGACACCCTCGCCGCGAGCCGTTTCGTCCTCTCACCCCTCGCCGAGACGTTCGCCGCGCTGAAGCTCCTGCACTCCGGCGCCGCCACCCACCCCGGCGAACGCGCCTGGCTCGACGCCCATCTGCCCGGCCACCGGGCCCGCCTGGCCGCCGACCCCGTCACGGCCCGGCTGGTGCGGGCCGGTCTCGGCCGGGCCTGGATCGCCGACTTCCTCACCCCGACGCCGAGGGACGGGGAGACCTTCGAGCAGGGCGTGGCCCGGATCCGTGCGGCCGACCCCGCCGAGGCCCGCGCCCACCTCACCGTCTCCCTCGCCGGCCCCCTGCCCGCAGTACTGGACCGGGACGACCTGCCCGAACGCGCCGCCGCGCTCCTCACCCACGTCTGGACCGAGGCCGTACGCCCGGACTGGGACCGGCGCCGGCGCGTCCTGGAGGCCGATGTCGTCGCCCGCACGGCGCTGGTGAGCCGGGGCGGCTGGGCGGCGGTACTGGACTCCCTGCGACCGGGCCGCACCCGCTGGCTCGGCGGCAACCGGCTCCAGGTGAACCTGCACGAGTACCCGCCCCGCGAGATCTCCGGCGCCGACCTGCTCTTCGTCCCGGTCACCCCGAAGGGCGGCTGGGTCTCCTGGGAGGCCCCCGCCCGATACGCCCTGATCTATCCGTGCGCGGGCGCCCTGACCGACCCCGGCGCCCGCGCGGTCCCCGCGAGCCTCGGCCCCCTGCTGGGGGCCACGCGCGCGGAGGTCCTCGTCCTGCTCGACACCCCGCTCAGCACGACCCAGCTGGTCGCCGTGACCGGCCAGGGACTGGGCTCGGTCGGCCGCCATCTGCGGGTGCTGCTGGACGCGGGGCTGGTGGAGCGGCGGAGGGCGGGGCGGTCGGTGCTGTACTCGCGTACGGCGGCCGGGGAGGTGCTGGTGCGGGCGGCGGGGCCGGACCACGGGTCCGACATCTACCGGAGCTAGCATCCGCTTATGACTGCTGACACCAACGCATCCCCCCTCGACATCGAGATCGGCGCCCTCAAGGGCGGTTCCGCGAACCTCTCCCAGTACGCCGGCCAGGCGGTGCTCGTCGTGAACGTCGCCTCCAAGTGCGGCCTGACCCCGCAGTACACCGGCCTGGAGAAGCTCCAGGAGCAGTACGCGGAGCGTGGCTTCACCGTGCTCGGCGTGCCCTGCAACCAGTTCATGGGCCAGGAGCCCGGCAGCGCCGAGGAGATCGCCGAGTTCTGCTCGGCGACGTACGGCGTGACCTTCCCGCTGACCGAGAAGGTCGAGGTGAACGGCGAGGGCCGGCACCCGCTCTACGACCGCCTGGTCACCGTCGCCGACGCCGAGGGGCACAGCGGCGACATCCGCTGGAACTTCGAGAAGTTCCTGATCGGCCGGGACGGCAGCGTCGTCGCCCGCTTCTCGCCGCAGACCGAGCCGGAGGCCGCCGAGCTCGTCGCGGCCATCGAGGGCCAGCTGGCCTGACCGGCCGTTGACCTTGCCCCTGGGGCAGGGCTGAGCCTCCTTGTCACCGGGCGGGACAAGCCGCCCGGTGACGGAGGATGAGGCCGTGGACGACGAACTGCTCACCATCGGGGCTTTCGCCGCGCGGGCCAGGCTCTCGGCCAAGGCACTGCGGCTGTACGACCGCCTGGGGCTGCTGGCCCCCGCGCACGTCGACGAGACCAGCGGCTACCGCTACTACCGCTCCGAGCAGATCGAGCGTGCCCGCACGGTGGCGCTGCTGCGCCAGCTGGACATGCCGCTCGCCCGGATCGCGGAGGTCGTGGAGGCCCCGGACGGGGCCTCGGCCGCCGGCCGGCTCGACGCGTACTGGGCGGATGTCGAGGCGCGGGTGGCGGGGCAGCGGACGCTCGCCGAGTACCTCCGTGGACGACTGTCGGGGAGGAATTCCGAGATGTACGAGAAGTTCGTGGTCGAGACGGTGGACGTGCCCGAGCAGGTGCTGATCACCGAGACCCGCCATGTGCTGGCGGGCGAGCTGCCGGCCTGGATCGGCGCGTCGCTGGGCAGGCTGGAAGAGGGGGCGCGGGAGTGCGGCGGCATCACGGCGGCCCCCTTCGTCGTGTACCACTCCGACGTCTCCATGGAGAGCGACGGACCGGCCGAGTCGTGCGTGCCGGTGGCCGACGAGGCGGCGGCGCGGGCGTGGGCCGAGAAGCAGGGCCGCAGGTGGGAGACGAAGGTACGCGTGGAGGCGGCCCACAAGCTCGCCTACACCCGGATCACCAAGGCTCAGGTGGCCCATCCGCAGATCCTGGCCGCCTTCGAGGCGGTGGAGCAGTGGATCCCCAAGCAGGGGCTGTGGCTGGCCGGTCCGTGCCGTGAGGTGTACTTCGCGGACTGGGAGGCGATCGGGGCCGAGGACCCGGCGTGTGACGTGGCGTTCCCGGTGAGGTGATCCGGCGGACCGCCTGATCACGGGGGCAAAACCTCACGGGGGCACAGCCGAGCCCTCTCGGCAAGGACGGCGGGCTGGTCGAGAGGGCTCTTGTGGTGCTTGTGCAGTTGTCGGTGGTGCGGTCGGTCGAGGGTGCGGGTTCAGACAGCCCCGCCCCTTACGCCTTGACCGACGCCACGAAGGTGTTCCACGCGTCCGCGGGGAACCCCAGGACGGGGCCGTCGGTCACCTTGGAGTCCCGCACCGCCATGGCCGCTGTGACCGGTGACTTGACCTCGACGCAAGCGCCGTTACCTGTCGAGTACGAGGACTTGGTCCACGTGTCCGTGGCACCCTGACGAATTGCCATGTTTGCTCCGAATTGCCAGATGTTGAGTTGCTGTCATCGCCCTGCGCGTCCGGACCGGATCCCGCAGGACGATTCACGCCAACCTTGTTGCTCGGTGGCGTGATCGACGCTACTCGCCAACATCGGCTGACGAAGCGACTATTCACTCGGGTGGGTGCATATTCCAGTGGACTCTTCCATCCCGGCCGGGCGACGGTGTACCGTGCGCGATTCTCCGGTCGGGACGGGCTCTCAGCGCGCGTACTCCTTCGCGATGTCCGCGATGAACTGGCGTGACTGCTCCACGTTCAGGGCCTGCGCCCGCAGGTGCTCGTACATCACGCTGTACTTCTGGACGTCGTTGGCCTTCTCCAGGTACAGGTCGCTGGTGACGCCCTCGATGTAGACGACGCTGGAGTCGGCCGCGTCCGGGAACTCCAGGATCGCGTACTGCCCGTTGAGGCCCGGGTGCGCGCCCATGTCGAACGGGATGACCTGCACGGTGACGTGCGGCAGCTGGGACTGCTCGACGAGTTGTTCCAGCTGGTCGCGCATGAGCGAGCGGTTGCCCACGACGCGGCGCAGGGCGGCCTCGTCCATGACGGTCCACAGCCGCAGCGGGTTCTCCTCGGTGGAGATTCGTTCCTGTCTGCGCATGCGCACCTGGACCCGTTTCTCGATCTCGGTCTGCGCCGTCTCCGGCAACGCCCCGGCGATCAGGGCCTCGGCGTACTGCTTGGTCTGCAACAGCCCCGGGACGACCTGCGGGTCGTACACCCGCAGACTCGCCGCGTCCGTCTCCAGCCCGATGTAGACGCTGTAGGGAATGTCGCCGAAGGAGTGCCACCACCCCTGCTGGCGGCTGTCCTTGGCCATCTGCATCAGCGAGTCCACGATCCGGTGGTCGTCCACCTCGTAGACCCCGCACAGGTCGCGGACGTCGCGCTGGCTGATGCTGCGCCGGCCGTTCTCCAGCCGGCTGATCTTCGACTGCGACACGAGCAGCCGCTCGGCCACTTCCTCGGCCGTCATGCCCTTGAGCTCGCGGAGCCGGCGCAGCTCCTGGCCCAGCCGGCGTCGCCTGACGGTGGGATTGACATTGGACGCCACGGGACGTGCACCTCCGGCTGCCTGCCTGCGATTGCCACTTTGCGTATCTGCTGTTGAGCAGACTGCCACCAAGGTGCTTACTACCGCTGGGAAACGGTGGATATGCGCTGCATACACGCCAGTTCGCGACATCCCCCGCACATGCGGCCGCGCGGGGTGCCGAGGCCGTGCCACCATCCGGGGATACGGATGTGCGGACGTACGGTCCCGGCACCCCGCGCGGACCAGCGGCTCCCGAACCGGTCTTGGGGACGGCGGTGCGGCGCTGCGGACGTGCGTGAAGTGCGGGTCGTGCCTGTCGTGCGTGGATCAGGCGGTGCGTGCGCCGGATCCGGTGACGCGGGTCGTGGGACTGCGGCTCAGTGGGCCACGACTCGTGCCATGGATCCTCGGCGCGGCTGCACCGGAACGCCACGGGCGGGTTCCGCCGCGGCCCTGCCTCCGGGTGCGGCCTGCCGGCCGGCCGGTGCCGGGCTGCGACGTGGCTGCGCCGCCGCGCCGTTCTGGACGTCCATCACGGCGTGCGCGACGAGACCGCCCATGGGGTCGTGCCTGATCAGATCCCTGAGCCGGGACCGAGAGGACCGCCCCTCGTTCCCCGGGTACAGGTGCTTGCCGAGGCCTACCGCGTGTGCCAGTGCGGCGAGCGCAGCGGTCCGCGGGTCCGGCGGTACGCCGGTGCGGATCGCCGAGTCCAGACGGGCCCTGATCTCCCGGCTGATCTCGTTGTCCGTCGCTTGGTAGCGAGTCGTCGGCAACACCCCGCACATCTGGCCGGCCACGGCATGCACCATGCCGCACCTCTCCAGATGCGAGAGATAGGTCTGGCGCAGCCCCAGCCGGGGCCCGCCAATCCAGTGGACGGCACGCACGGGAGCGCCACGCCTTCGTAGCAACTCCAACGCGCAGTCCAGTGTTGGATCTCCAGTCGGCCGTGGTGCCACCACGGCGATACGATCCCCGTCTGGGGCTATCCGTCCGGCCAGCGCCAGCTCCACTAGCTGTGCTCCGGCCAGACCGAGGTCGAGCGACTGCGGCTGTGCGGTGGTACCCGTGGCCGGGTCCAACGCCAGCAGCAGAAGCTCCTCCGGAAGTGTTCTGCGGCTCCTGCCCATCCATGCCTCCCCGCGTGGATGAAAGACAGGGTGACCCCTCTCACATTCATCTGTCGAGAGTGCGTGACCGGTTCGTGAGGGAACCGGTAGGTATGTCGTTCTCGTCTACCGCGTCAGCAGAGCGCCGCGCACAGGACACTGGTACATGGTTCGGACAGCGGCACGGGGTCGTGCGGACACTGTGTCCGGGCGGCGGCACATGGAGGAGGCATCGGTGGCGGGCGAGTCCCCCGACAGGTCCAAGCAGCGCGAGTCGTCGGCAGAATCGACGTCGGGGAGCGCGATTCCGGTTCCCGAATCCAGGCCCGAACCCGAGGGGGGCGCCGAGAAGCGCGACCCGCGCCTCGCGGTGGCCCGGGAGACCAAGACATCCCGAAGCACGGTGGACACGGCAACCCAAGTCCTGTCCCGCCGCGAGCTGGAGTCCGTACGGGCCGAGCCGGCGGCAGCCGAGGACACCCAGGACGCGGACAAGGGCGAGGGCTCGGGTGACGCCGAGCCCGCGTCGAACGACGATCGGCTGAAGGCAGCCGTGGCGGCCTGGGTGGCTTCCACGGACGGCGAGGACGCCAAGGACGACGCCGAGCCCGCCGAGGGCGCCACGGATGAGCCCTCTGAGGCTCCTGAGGCCTCTGAGGCCCCTGAGACACCCGAGGCCACCGCCGACGCCGACGAGGCCGCTGACGCCACCTCGGAGGACTCCACCGGGGCCACGACAACCGACGCGACGGAAGCCACTGAACCGGCCGACGAGGCCGCGGTCGCCGAGCCGGCCGACGAAGCCGAGGTCGCCGAGCCGGCCGACGAAGCCGCGGACGCCAAGCCCGCCGACGAAGCCGCGGACGCCAAGCCCGCCGACACGGACGAAGCCGACACAGCCGCACCCGCACCCGCACCCGCACCCGCCGACGGCGAGGACGACCCTCAGGGGCCACCCGCACCCGGCGACGAGAGCCGCACGGGTGGTGCGGGTGGGAACACCGAGGCCGAGGGCGAAGCCGAGGCCGAGGCCGTCGATCAGCCGACCGCCATCTTCAAGGCCGTACGCCCCACGAAGCCGCACGTAGACCAGCCCACCACCATGCTGAAGGCCCCCCAGCCCGAGGCCGAGGCCGAGACCCCCTCCGAGCGCACCAGCAAGTTCGTCGCGCTCAAGCCGGACATCCGCACGGACGCCCCCAAGCCCCCGAGCACGCCGAGCACGCCGAGCACGCCGAGCACGCCGAGCGCCCCGGAGACCCCCAAGCCCCCGGTCACCCCGGACGTCACCGCCGCCGTCCCCCAGGTCGGCCCCGAGCGCACGACCCAGCAGCCGCTGCCCCCCAGGCCCCCGCTCGACCTGCTCGCCGAGCTGACGAACACCCCGCCGCCCCCGGACACCCCGGTGCGGACAGCCATCCGGCGGGTCAAGATCTGGACGCCCCTGGTGATCCTGCTCGCGATCGTCTTCGCGGTCGTCCAGTCCGTGCGCCCGGTCCCGGCCCCCACCCTCGACCTCACGGCCAAGGACTCCTACACCTTCGACGGCGGCAAGATCGACATCCCGTGGCCCGCCGACGGCCAGGCCGCCCTGGACGTCGACGGCATCGGCACCTTCGGCTCCTCCGGCGACCAGAAGCCCGTCCCGATCGCCAGCGTCGCCAAGGTCATGACGGCGTACGTCATCCTCAAGGACCGCAAGCTGGGCAGCGGCGAGGAGGGCCCGAACATCAAGATCGACCAGGCCGCCGAGGACCAGTCGAACGCGGGCCAGGAATCCACCGTCAACGTCACCACGGGCGACGAGATCTCCCAGCGCGAGGCCCTGGAGAGCATCCTGATCGCATCCGCGAACAACGTGGCCCGCCTGCTGGCCCGTTGGGACGCCGGCTCCGAGAAGGCCTTCGTGGCGAAGATGAACGCCGCCGCCGAGAAGCTCGGCATGACGAACACGACGTACACCGACCCCTCCGGCCTGAACGACACCACCGTCAGCACCGCCGTGGACCAGGTGAAGCTGGCCAAGGCCGCGATGGAGGAGCCCGCCTTCCGCGAGGTCGCCGCGATGATGTCGTACGACGACTACAAGGGGACGAACCACTCCAACTGGAACCAGCTGGTCGGCAAGAACGACGTCGTCGGTATCAAGACCGGCACCACCACCTCCGCCCTCGGCAACCTCGTGTTCGCCGCGAAGAAGGAGATCGGCGGCGAGACCCGCACCATCGTCGGCGCGGTCGTCCGCCAGCCCGCCGGCGGCCCGGAGAACACCATCCTCAGCGCCGCGCTGGACGGCGGTGACCAGCTCATCCGCGCCGCCCAGGGCGCGCTGGAGTCGGCGACGATCCTGAAGAAGGGCGACGTCGTCGGATACGTCGACGACGGCCTCGGCAACCGCACCGCGGTCGTCGCCACCAAGGACGTCACGGCGGTCGGCTGGTCGGGCCTGAAGGTGAAGCTGACCTTCGCGCCCGACGAGGTGCCGCACACCGCGAAGGCCGGCACCAAGGTGGGCACGCTCACCGTGGGCGACGGCAGCAACGGCGCGGTCAAGGTCCCGGTCGCCCTCCAGACCGAGCTGACCGAGCCGGGCTTCGCGGACAAGCTGACCCGTATCGGCTGACCCCGGGGCATCGGAAGGTACCCCCTCGCAGCCCGCCGACGGCGCTCGTCGGCGGGCTGCGTGCTAGCGTCACGAAACGGGCAGGCCGTCGCTCACAAGGCGCGGCCGGAGAACCTTCAGGGTCTGAGCCGACAACGCGCGGGAAACGGGACGCGGCCAGAACAGAAGACGGGACAGCACGGGGAGTGCCTCAGACGTGGCCACAGCGGAGCCGACACGCGCCGACGACGCCGATCCGGGACGGGGAGCCGGTCCGCGAATACGCGTACCCGCGCCACGCTCGGGAGAGAGCCGTAGCCCCGCGCAGGACAGACCCCCGTCCCGTCTGACCGCCGCCGTCGCCACCCTGCGTGAGCGTCTGCTGCGTCACCCGGTGCTGTCGATCACGACCCTGGCCGGGCTGCTCCACATCATCTGGTTCTTCACGTTCGCGAACAGCGGCGGCGATCTCGCGGCTCAGGACGCCTGGGCCGAGTTCGTCGGCCGGCACCCGGACTCGGCCTACAACCTGGCCTGGTACGGCGGTATGCACCCGGTGTCGTACAGCGTGGTCTCGCCGTATCTGATGTCGGTCCTCGGTGTCCGTACGACGATGATGATCGCGGGGACCATCTCCGCGGGCCTGCTGACGCTGGTACTCATCCGCAGCCGGTCGGTGAAGAACCCGCTGTGGGCCGCGCTCGCCGGGGTCTTCGGGCTGATCGCCAACGCGATCTCCGGGCGGGTGACCTTCGGCCTGGGCACGATGTTCGCGCTGGGCGCTCTCGCCGTCGTCTTCTGCTGGCCGTACCGCTGGCGCTACAAACGCTGGGCGAAGGCGCTGTGCGCGGCCCCGCTGGCCGCGCTCGCCACCATGTCGTCGCCGGTCGCCGGGCTGTTCGTGGGCTTCGTGGCGGTGGCGCTGTTCCTGCAGAAGCGGCGGCCGGGCGCCTGGGCGCTGGGGATCGCGCCGACCGCGGTCGTGGCCGTTTCGGCCTGGCTGTTCCCGTTCTCCGGCACCCAGCCGATGGTGATCGGCTCGGTGCTCCTGCCGCTGCTGTGTGCCGTCGTGACCTTCGTGATCGTGCCCGCGGAGTGGAAGACGGTCCGGCTGGTGTCCGCCGTCTACGGACTCTCGGTCGTCCTGGTCTGGGTGGTCAGCTCGCAGATCGGCTCCAACATCACGCGGCTGGCGATGCTGTTCGCGGGGACGGCCCTGGTGGCCGCGCTGCCCTACACGGTGCCGCGCTCGCGCAAGTGGTACGCGGGCGTGCTGGCGCTGGTCACCTTCGCCGGCTGGATCGGCTACAAGACCGTCGACGACATCATCCACGCCGCCCCGGCCGCGTCCTGGGCACGCGAGCTGGCGCCGCTCGTCAACGAGCTCCAGGAGGTCGGCGCCGAGAAGGGCCGGGTGGAGGTCGTGCCGGCCCGCTCCCACCGCGAGGCCTCCGCGCTCGCGCCGTACGTGAACCTGGCCCGCGGCTGGAACCGCCAGGCCGACATGGAGCGCAACCCCCTCTTCTACGACGACACCCTCAACTCCGCGAACTATCGCGAGTGGCTCAAGCGCTGGGCCGTGCACTTCGTGGTGCTGCCCAAGGACGAGCCGGACCCCTCGGCGGCGGAGCGCGAGCGGGAGCTGGTGCAGCGCGGCATGCCGTATCTGACGCAGGTGTGGGGCGACGCGAACTGGCAGCTGTTCCAGGTGACCGACCCGGCGCCGCTCGCCGAGCCGAACGCCGTCGTCGAGCGTGCCGAGCAGGGCGAGATGACGATGCGGGTCAGCAAGCCGGGGCATGTCCTCATCCGGATCCCCTATTCGCCCTGGTTGGGCCTCGTCGACGCGGACGGCAAGAAGCTCGATCCGCCGCAGGAGACGGAGGCGTCCAAGAACCGTCCCGACGGCGAGCCGAAGTCGTACGACAACGTCAACGGCTGTCTGATGGAGACGGAGGAGGACGCGATGGGCGACAAGTGGACGATGCTGGTCGCTCCGCGGGCGGGCGAGTACCGGCTCGCGGCGCCGTACACGTTCTCGCGCGGGACGGCGTGTCCGGAGGAGCTGCGCTGACCGGCCCGCGTTGATCAGCGCAGGCCGGCCACATACCGGTCCGTGCCGGGCACCGTGGGGATGAAGGGCGCGACGAGTTCCACCCGCCCCAGCCCTGCTTCCTCCACCACCGCGTCCAGGCCCGTGAAGCGGTCCTCCCAGCACTCCCTCGGATCCGCCTCCAGGAACCACAGCAGGGTCAGCCGCGTGTCCACCCCCTCGACCTGCTTGACGTACGACATCCGGTCGAGGGGAAGCGGCGTGGGCCGGAAGATCGTCACCATGGCGGCCGGGGAACCCGTCAGGCGCTTGGGGAGGTGACGGGCGCGCAGCCACTCCAGCAGTTCGGTGCGCCGCTCCGGTGACTCGGCGTCGATGACCTGCACCACCAGGCCCGCGTAGGGGTGGTCCAGGGCGTGGAAGTCGCGGGGGCCGGCCGCGCCGTCGCGGTACACGGTCGTCTCGAGGTCCTGGAAGGCCGTGAAGACGTGGGTGCGGTCCTGGTAGACGCGGGCGTCGCGGTTCAGGCGCTTGTTGATGGACACCGTCCATCGCATGTGGTCGGCGTAGCGGCCGGCGGTGATCCAGTACGTGGAGATGTAGCAGCCGGCGGTGACCGGCTGGGCGACGGCCGACTTCTCCGGGTAGCGCAGGAGTTGCAGGTCCCTGGTCGCCACCCAGCGGCGGCCCGCGTACATCCAGGGCATCGCCATCGCGCCGGCGTAGTAGTGGTCGTCCTCGTACCAGCGGTTGTAGGCGTACTCATGGCCCGGGTGCGGTTCGACCATGGTGATCAGGGCGTGGCCCGGGTGGACTCCGTACGGGCCGACGGCGGCCAGTTCGGCGTACGTCTCGCTACGGGTGTCCTCGCTCATGCGGTTCCCCTTTCCTCGGCTCGCCCATACTCTGACGCTCCGTCAGATATTGCGCCAGAGTCGGGAGGCAGCGGAATGTCACTGCTCGCGGGCAAGACCGTCGTCGTATCGGGAGTCGGCGCGGGGCTCGGTCACCAGGTCGCCGCGGCGGTCGTACGGGACGGCGGGAACGCCGTGCTCGGGGCGCGTACGGAGGCGAACCTGGCGAAGAGCGCGGCCGAGATCGATCCCGACGGGGCGCACACGGCGTACCGGGCGACCGACATCACCGACGAGGGACAGTGCGAGGAGCTCGCCGCGCTGGCGCGCGAGCGGTTCGGGGGGATCGACGGGGTGGTCCATGTCGCCGCCTGGGACTCCTACTTCGGCGGCATCGAGGACGCGGACTTCGCCACCTGGCAGTCGGTGATCGACGTGAACCTGCTGGGGTCGCTGCGGATGACGCGGGCCTGTCTGCCGGCGCTGAAGGAGGGCGGGGGCTCGGTGGTGTTCATCGGCACCCAGTCCTCCGTGGCGGCCCCCTCCCAGGTGCGGCAGGCGGCCTACGCCGCGTCCAAGGGCGCCCTCACCAGCGCCATGTACTCCCTGGCCCGGGAGCTCGGGCCGCTTCGGATCCGGGTCAACACCGTGCTGCCGGGCTGGATGTGGGGGCCGCCGGTGCAGGCGTTCGTCCAGTTCACGGCGCATACGGAGGGCGCGGCGGAGGAGGACGTACTGAAGCGGCTGACGGAGCGGATGGCGCTTCCGGAACTGGCCACGGACGGGGATGTCGCGAACGCCGCGGTGTTCCTCGCGTCGGATCTGGCGCGAGCGATCACGGGGCAGTCGCTGTTGGTGAATGCGGGGGAGTTGATGCGCTGAGGCACGCTTTGGGATGTTCATGTGTGTGAACACAGGTCATCACTCAGAACAATTTTACCTTCTGTTGACCTGACGTGAGCTTGTCGTGCCCGCGGCACCCTACCCACCATGGGCAAGCCGTTCACAGGACGGAACCCGGGGAAGGGGTCTCATGAACAGTCTCGACTGGGCCGTGCTCATCGGCTACTTCGGCGTGATGGTGGCGATCGGAGTCTGGTCGCACAAGCGAGTGGACAACGTCAGCGACTTCTTCACCGCGGGCGGCAAGATGCCGTGGTGGCTGTCCGGCATCTCGCATCACATGTCCGGATACAGCGCGGTGATGTTCACCGGGTACGCGGGCATCGCCTACACGTACGGCGTCACGTCCTTCGTCACCTGGTCCTTCCCCATCGCGCTGGGCATCGCCATCGGCTCGAAGCTGTTCGCGCCGCGCATCAACCGGCTGCGCTCACGGCTCCATGTGGCCTCGCCGCTGGAGTACCTGAAGAACCGCTACGACCTGAAGACCCAGCAGGCGCTGGCCTGGTCCGGCATGCTGCTGAAGATCGTGGACGTGGGCGCGAAGTGGGCCGCGATCGCCACCCTGTTGTCGGTGTTCACGGGTGTGTCGCTGAACCAGGGCATCCTCATCACCGGTTGCATCACCGCCATCTACTGCACGATCGGCGGCCTGTGGGCCGACGCGCTCACCGAACTCGGCCAGTTCGTCATCCAGTTGCTGGCCGGTGTCGCGATGTTCGTCGCGGTGATCATGGAGCTGAACGACAAGGGCATCGGCTTCCTCGACGCCTGGGACCGGCCGGAGCTGCAGGGCCACGGTGAGCCGCTGGTCGGGCCGTACGGCACGGTCTTCCTGCTCGCGTTCCTCTTCATCAAGCTCTTCGAGTACAACGGCGGCATGCTCAACCAGGCCCAGCGCTACATGGCCACGGCCACCCCGCGCGAGGCCGAGCGCTCGGCACGCCTCTCGGCGATCCTGTGGCTGGTCTGGCCGGTGGTGCTGTTCTTCCCGATGTGGATGTCGCCGCTGCTGGTCGAGTCGCAGAAGGCGGACGGCTCCGACTCGTACGGCCTGATGACCGAACAGCTGCTGCCGCACGGCCTGTTGGGCCTGGTCATCGTCGGATTCTTCTCGCACACGATGGCCATGTGCTCCTCCGACGCCAACGCGATCGCGGCCGTGTTCACCCGGGACGTGGCGCCGGTGCTGTCGAAGCAGGCACGGGCATGGAGCGAGCGGTCCGGCCTGGTCGCGGCACGGGTGACCACGGTCGTCTTCCTCGGCCTGTCGATGGCCGTGGCGACCCAGGTCAACTCCCCCACCTTCAAGGACATCATCACCGTCGTGATCAAGTGGGTCGCCGGTCTCATGGGCCCGATCGCCATCCCGATGATGCTGGGCCTGCTGCGCCCGTTCCGCCGGTCCGGCCCGACGGCCGCGCTCACCAGCTGGTCGATGGGCCTGCTCGCCTTCTGGCTGGTCAACTACCCGATCAGCTGGGCCATCGAGGGCGGGGTACCGCTGCAGTACCAGGTCTCCATCCCGCTGGCGGTCTCGCTCGTCCTGTACATCCTCATCGGCTACGCGAAGCCCGAGGACACCCCGGAGCGGCTCGCGGTCATCGAGCGCATCAACACCGACGACGACGGAGCCGCGGCGGCCGCGGTGCCGGCGCCGGCGGGTGAGGTGGAGGACACCGTGGGGACGCGCACGAAGGACTGAGTTCACGGGCCGGGTGCGCCGCCCTCTTGCTAAGCGGACCGACAGTCCGTATGGTTCACGCCATGCGGACCGTCGGTCCGTTTCCATTGGGCGGCCCTGCCCGTCCTGACCGGCGGGCCGGGACCACTGCGACTTCGAGCAGAACGGAAGCCTTGATCATGCCGACCCCCGTGACACCCGCAGAGCTGTACCGCCACGGTCTGCAACTGCTGCTCCAGAAGGACATCCCCGGCTGGGTGGACCTGTGGGACGACAGCGGCGTCCT
The DNA here is from genome assembly GCF_045039535.1 of Streptomyces sp. NBC_01092. NCBI lineage: Bacteria > Bacillati > Actinomycetota > Actinomycetes > Kitasatosporales > Streptomycetaceae > Streptomyces > Streptomyces sp. NBC_01092. The sequence goes on from NZ_CP108659.1 coordinate 4,779,709, forward strand.
CGAATTCCCCTTCGCACCCAAGGGCTGGCCCCCGCGCCTCGAAGGCAAGGCCGCGGTCGCCGACTACATGCGCCACTACCCCGACCACGTCGACCTGCACGACTTCCCCGACGTGAAGATCCATCAGACCACCGACCCCGAGACGATCGTGGTGGAGATGCGCGGGGTCGGCCGCCTGGTGGAGACCGACAGCCCCTTCGACATGACCTACATCGCCGTGGTCACCGTCAAGGACGGGCTCATCACCTCCTACCGCGACTACTGGAACCCCCTCGCCGTGTCCGAGCCCGGTGCCGACTTCGCAGGAGCGAACTGATGAACACCCCCAGCGCCACCCTGGTCATCGGGGCCACCGGCACCACCGGCCGCCGTGTCACCGCCGGTTTGACCGAGAAGGGCCACCGCGTGAAGGCGGCCGGCCGGAGCGCCACCCCGGTGGAGGGTGCGCAGGCCGTCCGCTTCGACTGGAACGAGCCCGCGACCTGGGACGAGGCTCTGACCGGCGTCGACCGTGCCTACCTCATCCCGCCCATCGGCTCCTCCGACCCGGCCGCGGTCATGCTGCCCTTCCTGCGCAAGGCAGTTGCGGCGGGCATGCGTCGCGCGGTGCTGCTCAGCTCGTCCGCGATCCCCGCGGGCGGTCCGGCGGTGGGCCAGGTCCACGAGGAGCTGCCCGGCCTGTTCGAGGAGTGGGCGGTGCTGCGGCCCTCCTGGTTCATGCAGAACTTCACCGGCTCCACCCCCCACGCGCGCAGCATCCGCGAGGACGGCGCCATCCTGACGGCCTCGGGAGACGGCCGTGTCGGATTCATCGACGCCGACGACATCGCCGCCGTCGCCGTACGCGCCCTGACCGACGAGAAGGCTCCCCACACGGACCTGATCCTGACCGGGCCGCAGACGCTGAGCTACGGCGATGTCGCGGCGACCATCTCCGAGGTGACCGGCCGGTCCGTCGTGCACAAGCACCTGACCTTCGAGGAACTGCGCGACCGCTGGGCCGCCGAGATCCCGCTCGACTTCGCCGGCATGCTGGCCGGCCTGGACCGCGCCATCGCGGGCGGGGCCGAGGACCGCACCACGGACACCGTCGAGCGCCTCACCGGCCGGCCCCCGGGCACGCTCCGGGCCTTCGTCGAACGGGAGGTCAAATGAAACAGCTGATGTTCCAGGACGATCCGGCGTTCTGGTTCGAGACCCTGCGCAACCTGGGCCTCGCGGCGTACGGGGGCTCGGACGTCGGCGAGGTCATCGCCACCGCCTCCCGCGTCACTTCCGGCGACTACGACGGCTGGCACGACGCCTGGCTGTCCACCGCCGAGCGCCTGGAGTCCGAGGCGCGCGCGGCCCACCCCGTCAGTGCGCGCGACGGACTTCTGCGGGCCTCCACCTACTACCGGGCGGCCGAGTTCTTCCTCCACGGCGACCCCGACGACCCGCGGATCGACCACGCCTACGCACGCGGCGTCGCCTGCTTCCGCGACGCCATCGCCCCTCTCCCCGACATCACGCCCGTGGAGATCCCGTACGAGAACACCGTGCTGCACGGCTACTTCTACCGCGCGGCGGGCAGCGGCACGGACCCGCGGCCGACGCTGGTGATGCACAACGGATTCGACGGCGCCGCCGAGGAACTGCACTTCTTCGGCGCGCTCGGCGGGCAGGAACGCGGCTACCACGTCCTCACGTTCGACGGCCCCGGACAGCCCGCCGCCATCCATCGCGACGGGTTGGTGTTCCGGCCGGACTGGGAGAACGTGGTCGGTCCTGTCCTGGACTTCCTCACCCAGGACCCGGGCGTCGATCCGGCCCGCATCGCGCTGCTCGGCGTCAGTCTCGGCGGCTACCTCGCCCCCCGCGCGGCCGCCTACGAGCCGCGCCTGGCCGCCGTCGTCGCCCTCGACGGTGTCTTCGACGCGGTCTCCGCCCTGACCGCGCACCTTCCGCTGCCGCACGAGGAAGCCGTCCGGCGCGCGGTCGCCGAGCACGACGAGGAACTGGACCGCATGCTCGCCGACGCCCGCGCACGGAACCCGATCCTGCGCTGGGCCTTCGACCACGGCCGCTACGTCACCAGGTCGAAGACCGACCGGGAGTTCCTCGCGGAGTACGCCCGCTACACCTTCGGCGACGGCAGCGCGAAGAAGATCACCTGCCCGGTGCTGGTGTGCGAGGCGACCGACGACCTGTACTACTCCGCCGCCGGGGAATCCGATCCGCGCGAGCTCTACCGGCACCTCACCGCTCCCAGGACGCTGCTGAGCTTCACCGAGGAGGAAGGCGGCGACGCCCACTGTCACCCGGGCGCCATCCGGCTGGCGGTCGCGCGGATCTTCGACTGGCTCGACGACACGATCTGACGCGCCGCTCACCTGAAGCGGCCGAATATCATCCCGGGGGCCGGGAAAGGCCGATGACCGAGGAGGACCTGTGGCCCAGCGCACTGAGCGCGCGGATGCCCTGCGCAACCGAGAAGCCGTCCTGGCCGCTGCCGACGCCCTTTTCGCCGCCAGCAGCAGCCCCCGCAGTGTGTCGATGGACGACATCGCGGCGGCCGCGGGCGTGGGCAAGGGCACCCTCTTCCGGCGCTTCGGCGACCGCGCCGGACTGATCGGTGCCGTGATCGCCTCCCGCCTCGAACCTCTGCAGCAAGCCGTGCGAGAGGTGCAGGACGGGGCCGAGCACTCACCGCGGCAGCAGGTGCTGGACCTCCTCGACGCCTCGCTGCGCTTCAAGATCGAGAACCGGAACCTCATGACGGCCGCGGAGGACGTCGGGCTCAGCAGCCCCTACCAGGCCGAGCACTACGGCTGGTGGCACGGGATGCTGCGTGCGTCGCTGGATCAGGTGCCCGGCGTCCACGACGCGGACTTCGCCGCGCACGCGCTGCTGGCCACCGTCCGCGCCGACCTCGTGGCACACCTGATCGACGACGGGAAGATGACATCCGACGGCCTGCGCGCCTCGCTCGCGGCCTATGTCGACAGCGTCCTCGGCGCGGGCTCCGCCTGAGAACCTTCGCGGGCCATCCGGCTACAGCCCGAACATCGCCGACAGGGTGCTGTTGGCGAGGTCTTCGGGAGCTTCGTCCATGCCGAACCTCTGGTGGGGTCGGCGCAGGCCGAGCACCGCGAGGCCGTGCAGGGTGGCCCAGATGGACCTGGCCATCAACTCCGGTGACGGCTTCACCGGAATGAGGGCGACCGCCTGGGCGCCGACGACCGCCCCGAGGAGCACCTCGAAGGAGTCGTGACCGACCGGGTCGGCGCCCGGCTGACTGCGGAACATGGTGACGAACAGGTCGGGGTGGTCGTGCGCGAAGCGCACATACGCCCCGCCCAGCCGCAGCAGCTGCTCACGCGGGTCGGCCGTGTCCGCCGCCGTCTGCGCGAGGCGCTCGTGCAGGGTGGCGTAACCCTGGTCGGCCACCGCGGCCAACAGCTCGTCCTTGCCGCTGAAGTGGCGGTAGGGCGCGGCGGTGCTGACACCGGCCCGGCGTGCGACCTCGTTGAGACTGAACTGCTCGTGCCCGCGCTCGGCAAGGATCTCCCGGGCCCCGTCGATCAGCGCCTGCCGCAATGCGCCGTGGTGGTACGTCGCCCGTGTCACCTGCCGCCCCTTCTTCCCGTCATCCATGTTACCGATTCTAACATCGGCTGCTATGTTAGAGACGTTCACATCGAACCCGAGGAACACGACGTGGAACACGCCGAGGAACAAGAGGAGTTCGGATGACTTCCCTCGCACCCCCCGCACGGAGCAACAAGCAGTCCCTGCGCAGGCGTTCGCGGTGGAGCTGGGCCTGGGTGGTCCTGTCCTCGCTGGCGATCTCCGGCTTTTTCGTCGGCCAGTACGCCCAGGGCACGCTCAACTCACTGGCGCACCAGGAGGTCGGTCTCGCGGCTGACTACGCCTCCCGTCCGCTGCCGATCCAGATCGCCTTCTACCTGCACATCGTCTTCGCGGGGCTGGCGTTGGCGCTCGGCCCGTGGCAGTTCGCCAAGCGACTGCGCGGGCGCCGTCCCGGGGTCCACCGCGGGATCGGCCGCGCGTATCTGGTGAGCGTCGCGATCGGCTCGGGCACCGGGTTGCTGATGTCGATGTTCAGCACGGTGGGCCTGCTGGGCTTCTTCGGCTTCGCGGCGCTGTCGGTGCTGTGGGGATGGACGGCCTGGCGCGGGTACCGGGCCATCCGTGACGGTGACATACGCAGCCACCAGGCATGGATGATCCGGAACTTCGCACTCACCTACGCGGCGGTCACCCTGCGGTTGTGGTTCGGGGTGCTGATCTTCGTCCAACTGCCCTTCGTCCACGGCGAGAACCGCTTCGACACGATCCTGGCCGAGGCGTACGCCCCGCTGCCCTTCCTGTGCTGGCTGCCCAACATCGTCGTCGCCGAATGGATGATCCGCCGCCGCGGCCTGCCCGCGCTGCACCTCACCACGTCCCCGACGCCGTCCCCTGTGCCAGGTCGCGGCACAGCCTCCGGACGAGCCGCGACCACCGATTAGCCGGCCCTGGCCGGCCCGCGCACGACGACAGGCAGCCGACCGGGGGGTCACCCGCGCTCGGCTCACCCGAACCCCTCATCCGACAACGTCAGTTACCCGGGAGAAGCCATGACCGCCTACACCGTCCACACCGTCAAGAACGTCGCCTCGTCCGCCTTCCTCGTCACCGACGAGAACGGGGCCATGATCGTGGACACCGGCGTCGCGGGGCGAGCGCCCGCGATGCTCCAGGAGATCGCCGACGCGGGCCTGCGTCCCACCGACGTCAAACTGATCCTGCTCACCCACTACCACGCCGACCACAGCGGCTCGGCGCTCGCCCTGCGCGAGGCAACCGGAGCCCCCATCGCCATCCACCGCGACGACGCCGACCAGCTCCGGCGCGGCGGCCGCGTGGACCTGCAGCCGACCAGCCTGATGCCCCGGCTCATGAAGGTCATGCTGGACAAGGCCGAAATCCCGGCCACAGAACCGGACATCATCCTCGACGACGAAGAAGACCTGACCCGCCACGGAGGAATCGGCCGGTCCTTCGTGACCCCCGGCCACACCCCCGGATCCACCTGCGTCCTCCTCCCGGACGGCAGCATCCTGGCCGGCGACGCCCTCTCCGGCGGCCTCATGAGAGCCCGGACGGCCCGCAAGCCGATGTTCGCCACCGACCTGGACACCGCCGCCCGCAGCATGCGCACCATCGCCGACCACGCACCCACCACGGTGTACGTCGGCCATGGCGGCCCCTTGGCGGCTCCGTCCGTCGCCGCGCTCAAGGCCCTGTAGCGGAGAGCGGCGCAGAAGGAACAGACGGAGCCCGGGGCACCGCGCGGCGCGGTGCCCCTGGCCGACGGCGCAGCCACGGCGCCGTACGGGCGATCAGCCGGCCGGAGTCTGCCCCACCCGGTCGACCACGTCGGCGCAGGGCCGCGGCGGCGTCGGCGTAGCTCAGCTCGGACCAGACACACAGCGCGAAGACCTCGCGTTCGCGGGGACGCAGTTGTCGCAGGCCAGCCGTGGCGGCGGCGAGCCGTTCGGCGTCGTCAAGACGGCCGATCAGGGTGTCGGCGAAGTCGGGCACCGTCCCGAAGCCGGACCGTCGGTCGGGGAGGCGATCGAGGGCGGCCCTGTGCCGCCGGGCCGCGCGGCGGGTGTTGCGCAGCACGTTGGTGGAGATGCCGAACAGCCAGGCCCTCAGACCGTCGTCGTTGCCGTCGTGCCGGGCCCGTGCGGCGAAGCCGTCGTCGTCCAGCAGTTTCTCCCGCAGCCGCCAGGCCTCCAGGAAGGTCAGCGAGACCACGTCCTCGGCCGGGCCCGGATCACCGAGCCACCGTGCGGCGTGAGCGTGCACGGCCTGCGCGTGCTGCCGGAAGAGGTGGGCGAACGCCTGTGCGTCACCGGCGCGTATGCGAGCGCGTAGGGAAAGGTCCACGTCGCCTCCTGTCCGCCCGCCGCGGGCCGTCCCGGTGATGTGTGTCACAGCGGGCAGAACAGCAAGCGGAATCAGCAGGAGAACAACAGCCGCGAAAGCCCGGCCAGTTCCTCCGCCAGCCGGGGCCGGCGGCGGAGATGCGGGATCCCCCACAGGTCGTTGATCATCCCGAGCACGCCCTGCACGGTCAGCCGCGCGTCCGTGCGGTCAAGGTCCGGGCGCACCTGGCGCAGGAGTTCCACCCACTCGGCCACATAGTCGTGCTGGATCCGGCGGATGGCGTGGCGCTGGTCGTCGGGCAGGTTGATGACCTCGGTGACGAGGGCGCTGAACATCTCGGTGTGCTCGCCGACGACCTCCACATAGCCGCGTACGAGGGCGTCCAGCGCCTCCTGCGGGGTGCGCGCGGTCGACATGGCCCGGGTCAGGACGAGTTGCAGCACTGCCGCGCCACGGTTCAGGAGTTCGTAGAGGATCTCGCCCTTGCCGGCGAAGTGCTTGTACACGCTCGGGCCCGCGATGCCGGCCGCGGCGCCGATGTCGTCGAGGCTGACCTCATGGAACCCCCGGCTGCCGAACAGCTCGGTGGCCGCACCGACCAGGGCTTCCCGCCGCGAGGCCGGGGCGAGACCGCCGCCCGCGGACCTGGCGGGGGCGTGGGCGGGGCCGTCCTCGTGGACGGTTCCGTGGTGGAGCACCGAGACCGACAGCTGCTCCATCCGCTCCCGCAGTCGGGCGGGGGTACACGGCACGCGGTGGTGGCCGGGGCTGGCGGCCACACGGAGCGACGCCCAGGCGAGCAGCTCGGACCCGCCCGCCGAGAGCTCCGGCCGCTCACGCCGGAGAAGTCCGGCGACCCGCTCGCCGACGCCCCACATCTGCTCCCGACACGCGTCGCGCTGATCCTCGGGAAGGTTGCGCGCCTCGCGCTGCCACAGCACCGCGAGTTCCCTGCGCTCGGCCACGCCCTCGGCCAGCCCGCGCAGCGCGCCCTGCGCACTGTCCGCGGCGCCCGTGATGCTCTGGATCCGGTCACAGTCCTCCGCGAGCACCCGCGCCAGCAGATCGCTCTTGCCCTTGAAGTGCCGGTACAGGGCGGGCGTCGAGATCCCCACCGCGGCGGCGATTTCTCCCAGGTGGACGCCGTGGAAGCCCTTCTCCGAGAAGAGCTCGGCCGCCGTCCTGATGATCGTCTGCTTGCGATCCCGAGGACGTCTGACGGGCTGGCTGGTCATGCGCGTCAGGCTACCAAGTTAATCCTCGACAGCCTTCCGTACGCCTTGTAGCTGCCAGAACTGCCACCTAAGTTAATTCTCGCTAGCCTCAGGAGGGATACATACATGAGCGCGCACGAGCGCATCGCCCGATTGTCGGAGGAGACTCGGCCATGTACCTGACCCAGCCCGTGCACCGGGCGCTCCAGCAGAATCCCGACGCCCCGTTCACGATCTACGGCGGGCGGGTGCGCACCGTAGATGAGTCCGCCGACCGCATCGCACGGCTGGCAGGCGCCTTGCGCGGGCTCGGCGTCCAGCAGGGCGATCGCGTCGGGATCCTCAGCCTCAACTCCGACCGCTTCCACGAGTTCCTGCTGGCCAGTTGGTGGATCGGCGCCGTCGTGAACCCGGTCAACATCCGATGGGCCGCGTCCGAGATCCGCTACTCGCTCCAACAGTCCTGCACCTCCACGCTGTTCGTCGACGACACCTTCGCCCCGATGGCCGGCTCGCTGCTCGACGTCCTGGACATCGTGGTGCACTGCGGCGAGCAGGCGCCTGGCCAAGGGATGCTGTCGTACGAGGAGTTGCTGGCCGACGCCGAGCCGGTCGAGGACGGACGCCATGGCGGCGACACGCTCGCCGGGATCTTCTACACCGGCGGCACCACAGGCTTCCCCAAGGGCGTCATGCTCAGCCACGCCAACATGATCACCTCGGCGCTCGGCGGCCAGGCGGGCAGCCCGGCCGCCGAGCCCGGCAGCACGACGCTGCACGCCGCACCGATGTTCCACCTCGCGGCCCTGGCCTGCTGGAATGCCCAGCTGCTCGTCGGCGGCAGCCACGTCTTCATTCCGGCGTTCGAGCCGCAGGCCGCGCTGCGGGCGATCGAGCGGCACCACGCGACGGTGGCCATGCTCCCGCCGGTGCTGATCCAGATGCTGGTGGACCACCCGGACCGCGACTCGTACGACCTGTCCGGTTTCCGGCACTTCACCTACGGCGGCTCCCCCATGCCCGAGGCGCTGCTGAAGCGCGCCATGGCCGCCTTCCCCGCCGCCGGCTTCACACAGGCGTACGGAATGACGGAGGTGGCCCCTCTCGCCACCCTGCTCACCCCGGCCGACCACGTCGAAGGCACCCGGCTGCGCTCGGCGGGCCGGGCCGCCCCGCACAGCGAGATCAAAATCGTCGGCCCGGACGGGGCGGCGCTGCCGCGCGGCGAGGTCGGCGAGGTCGTGATCCGTGGCGGGCACGTGATGAGCGGCTATCTGGACGACCCGTCAGAGACCCGCAAGGTCCTGCGCGAGGGCTGGTATCACACCGGTGACGGCGCCTATATGGACGAGGCGGGTTATGTCTTCATCGTCGACCGCCTGAAGGACATGATCGTCACCGGCGGGGAGAACGTGTACTCGGCCGAGGTCGAGAACGCCCTGGCTCAGCACCCCGCCGTCGCCGCCGGCGCGGTGATCGGCGTCCCCGACGACGCGTACGGCGAGCGCGTCCACGCCATCGTCATGCTCAAGCCGGGCACCACCGCCACCGCCGGGGAGCTGCGCGAGCACTGCAAGACGCTCATCGCCGGCTACAAGGCTCCCCGCACCACCGAGTTCGTCACCGAGCTCCCGCTCTCACCCGCCGGCAAGATCCTCAAGCGCGAGCTGCGCAAGCCCTACTGGGAGGACAAGGACCGCTCCGTCAACTGACGCCCCCCGACATGAAGAAACCCCAGCTCAGATCGCATCGGACAGCTCCTAGGCCCGCGGATACCTGGCCAGCCACCCCGGCGACGACCCGGCCGGGCCGTGCAGTGCCGGGCCCTGGGTCATCTCCATGGCGAAGTCGTCGGCGAGTTCGAGGATCGTGGGGCGGCCCTCCAGTTCGGCCAGCCAGGCCGGGGGGAGGGCCGTTTCGCCGTGGAGGGCGCCGAGCAGGCCGCCGGTGAGGGCGGCCGCGGCGGCAGAAGGGCCGTCGTGGTTCACGGCGAGGCGCAGTCCGTGCCGGACGTCCTCGCCGACCAGGGCGCAGTACACGGAGGCCGCGAGCAGACCGTCGGCCGAGCCGTCGGCCGCGAGTTCCTCCACCCGCGCGGGGGTGGGCATGCCCTGCCGTACGGCACCGAGCGCGTGCTGCAACGCGTCCGACACGGGCTCGTGCCCGGGCCGCAGGGCGAGCAGCGCCAGCGCCCGCTGTACGGCCCCGTCGAGGCTCTCCCCGCAGGCCAGGCCGTGCACGATGACGGCGTACGCGCCCGCCGACAGGTAGGCGATCGGGTGGCCGTGGGTCTGCGCGGCGCACTCCACGGCGAGCTGGACGACGAGCTGCGGCTCCCAGCCGACGAGGAGTCCGAAGGGCGCGGAACGTGCGACGGCCTCGGGCCCGAGCTCGGTGGTGTTCTTGGGGGCCTCCAGCGTGCCCATGCTCTCGTCGCCGAGGCCGATCAGGAGGGCGCGGGTCGGGTCGCGGCGGGCGTAGAGCCACTCCTCGCGGGCGAGCCACCCGTCATCCTTACGGCGCTCGTCGGGCCCCCAGTCGCGCTGGGTGGCGGCCCACCGCAGATACGCCCGGTGCACGTCGGTCGGCGGATGCCAGGCGCCGGTGTCCCGTCTGACCTGGGCTCTTATCAACCCGTCCACGGAGAACAGAGTGAGCTGCGTGAGATGACTCACGGCACCGCGCCGCCCGTACCCGAACCCCAGGTCGACGAGCCCCTCGGGACCGTGCTGCTCCTGGATCTCCTCCAGCCCGAGCCCGTCGACGGGCGCCCCGAGGGCATCCCCGACGGCCACGCCGAGCAACGTCCCGCGCACCCGGCTACGGAAGTCCTGCTGCTCGGTACGGCCCCAGACGGCGCCGGCTGTCGCACCCACCAAGACCTCCCCTGTCAGCGTCCGTCCGTACGACAGTTCGCCACTGTAATCGACCGCGGACGGTCGGTTCAGGGGGCGGATCGGTATGCGAAATGTGACCGAAGTGGACCAGAGTGGTCAGTTATCACCCGTACCAAGTGACATTGCAGACGTAGACGCAGTCATGTCGGGGTACGGCCAGAAAGCTGATGAAGCCCCGCCCACCGAGGATGTCGAACTCGCGCAGCCCTCCCTCCCGGTCGAAGGGCCTGCCGACCTTCACGGAGTCATGGCCGAGTGCGGCCAGCTCGGTGGCGAGCCGTTCCACCTCCGCCACGACTCCGGCAGGCAGCCCGTCTGTGACGTACTCGGCACTCGGGTTGTAGTCCCATGCCCAGTCCGTCACAACCCGGCCTCCGCCTCGGCGGCCGCCCTGATCTCACGGATCTCCGTGACGGCCTCCGTCGGGTCCTGCTCCCCCGCATCCACGATCCGCTCCAGGTCACGGAGCCGGGCGGACCGGTCCGGGTGCCGTTCGATCGCCACGAACACGGCCCAGGAGTGCACGAAGGCTCGGAGGGGTGCGAGGCTCTGTGTCTGCTGCGCGTTCGTCGTGGCCTCGAAAAGATGTTGCGTCAGGGCCGGGATCCGGCTCGGCGCGATACGCGCAACGGCCGCCCGCAGTGCGTCCGGGGTCAGCTCGGGCATGGGGATCAGCGGACCGTACGGGCCATCGGTCTGGGCGCTCACGGTGACCTCCGGTGCGAGTGGCTCGGTCCTCGTACGGTACCGGCGGAGTCGGTGGAGCGGTGCGTGGGCAGCGCTTGTCACGGGGCTCACTCCGGGTCTCTACGCCGCCGCGTCGACTGGACGGCAGGCCCGGCATCGCCCCGGCCGCGCGGCCCGAAACGCCCGCTCGCAGCCGTCGCAGGTCTGGAGTGGATCCGGGCGAACGGGGGTCGGGGGGCGTTCCGGGGCCGGGAGGGCAGGCGGGAGCAGGGCTGCAAGGCGGTGGGCGAGGAGCGCCGCCGGATTCCGGATGGGGTCCCCGGGCAGGCCATTCGTCAGGGTTCGCTGTACGGCGGTGGGCGGCACGCCTCTCTCCAGCCAGGCGGAGACTGCCGGTGCCAGGCGGCGCACGTCCCGTTCGGACAGCAGCAGGCGGGAGTCGTGCACCCGCAGTCCGGCAAGGACGTCAATGGCGGTGCGGGGCGCGGCGGGCGCCACCTGGACCGACGGCTGCGCCGACCGCGGCGCGGGCTCCGCGACCGCTCGGACCACCGCGAGCCCCGGCTTGTTGTACGAGATCGTCCGGGTCACGACTCGGCCCGATTGAAGACGCTCCTTGGTGCGGGCCAGGTATCCGTGCGCCTCCAGCTCCCGCAGGGCTGCGGCGATCCGCATCTCGCCCTCGGGGAACTTCGCGGTGAGGGTCTTGATCCCGATCGGGGTCCTGGCGGGCAGCGACTGGATGTGGACCGCTAAGCCGATCGCCGTCAGGGACAGCTCGGAGTGCTGTGCGAGGTGGTTTCCGACCACGACGAACTGGTCGTGGTGGGGTTCGGTGACGTGCTCGACGCCTCCGGCGGAATGGCCGGACTCGGCGCGCGCGGGCGCGCTAGGCTGCTGTTCAGTCATCGGGAAGCTGTTCTCTTCCTGGTGTTAGGCCCTCGCATTGGGATGCCAGTCCCGGCGGGGGCCGATTCATGTGTGCGGTTTGCGGTACGTCTGCGGCTGACGCTGCACCATCGAATCCCTTGCACGCCAGCCGAGTTGGCGATGTTCACTCTCGCGGGTGATCGACAGGGGCGGTGGGGGAGGGTTCGGTTCTTTTCCCGGTTCTTTGGTCTTTGCGTCGGGAGCCGCCGGGTCACGACTCCCCGCGATCCGGCGCCAGTTCGGCCCACACGGTCTTGCAGTTCGCCGGAGCCTCGTCGACGCCCCAACGGTCCGCGTACGCCGCCACGATCAGCAGGCCCCGCCCCGACTCCGCCTCCCCGCCCACCGTGTCCCGGACCTGCGGGATCCGGTCACCCCGGGCGTCGGTGACCTCGATACGGAGGGTGCGGTCGGCGTCCAATTTCAGCCTGAGCCGGAAGTCCCGTCCGGGGACGCGCCCATGAAGCACGGCGTTCGACGCCAGCTCCGCCACGATGTGCACCGCGTCCCCGAACGGCAGGCCCCAGTCGTCCAGTTGGCGCTCCGTGAGCAGGCGCGCGAGTCGAGCACCTCTTCGAGTTGCGGACAGCTGAACCATGAAGTGGTGCGTGGGACAGGTGACTTGGGGGAGGGATTTCTGGCTCATGTCACCCAGCGTGGCGAGCCGTCTCTACGCTGAACAGCGATGACCTCGGTACGGAGCGTGACTGTCCGGCTGCGTGACGGGGTCGTACGGCTCGTACGTCAGGAGGGGCGTGAGGGTGGAGGACGAGGAGGCCGAGGCCGTTCTCAGGACGGTCGGACGGCAGATCAAGATGTGGCGCGAGGCCGCCGGGAAGAGGCAGGGAGAGCTGGGCACCGCCATCGGATACGGCGAGGAGATGGTCTCGTCGGTCGAGCGCGGGCGCCGGATTCCCAAGCCGGACTTCCTGGACAAGGCCGATGAGGTACTGGGGGCGGGCGGGAAGCTCGCCTCTATGAAGGAGGACGTGGAAAGGGCCCGGTACCCGAAGAAGGTTCGGGACCTGGCGAAGCTGGAGGACGAGGCCATCGAGCTGGGGGCCTACGCCAACCACAACATGCACGGCCTGCTCCAGACCCCTGAATACGCACGGGCGTTGTTCGCGATGCGGCGGCCCGCGTACTCGGAGGACGAGATCGAACGCCAGGTCGCCGCGCGCATGGCACGGCGGCGTGTCTTCGAGCGGATGCCCGCCCCGCTCCTCACCTTTGTCCAGGAAGAGGTGACGCTACGGCGGCCGATCGGGGGCAGAATGGTGCTGCGTCAGCAGCTCGAACACCTGTTGGAGATCAGCGCGTTGAGGCACGTCGCAATTCAGGTCATGCCCACGGACCGTGAGGACCACGCCGGTATGGGTGGACCGATCAGGCTGCTGAAGCTCCAGGACGGCAAGACCCTGGGCCACTCCGAGGCACAGCTGCACAGCCGTGTGATCAGTGATCCCAGGGAAGTTCAGATCCTGGATATGCGCTATGGAATGATCCGGGCGCAGGCTCTGACGCCACGCGAGTCGCATGCCTTCATCGAGAAAGTCCTGGGAGAAGAGACATGACCTCCACCCTGGAGTGGTTCAAGAGCAGCTACAGCAGCAACGACGGCCCCGACTGCGTCGAGGTCGCCATATCCCCCACCGCCCCCACCGTCCACGTCCGCGACTCCAAGGACAAGGACGGCGCGCGGCTCGCGTTCACGGACGGTTCGTGGGCAGCGTTCGTAAAGGGCTGCTCCGTATCCCTATGACCTAGGCTCACTCGGTGATCACCGACGACATACCGCTCGATGAACTCGCCCACGCCTGGGACGAGATCCGCGAGGAGTACGACGCCGCGCTCAACGACGCGTACGACCGGAGGATCCTCGACTGCGCCGCGCGGCTCGCCGCCGACCCCGGCGGGGAGTCGGCCTACGTGTGGACGATCGGTCTCCTGATGACGGCCCCCTACGTGGCCTGGGCGCCGGGCGACGGCGTCGTGCCGGAGGCGAGGGCGGCGCTGGCGGCGGCCGACTGCGCTCTGCGTGACCGGCCGTGCGAGCACGAGACGCATCCCTACCGGGAGCATGAACCCGAGTTCGACGAGGACCTCTCCCGCCAGCTGTGCGGCCTCCACGACCGGCACGCCGCATGGGATGAGAACCATCCACGTGAGCAGTGGCTCTGCCCGCGCAACGTCGCCGGGCTCGCGCGGATCGCTCTGGACATCATCGAACCCGGCTCGGCCGCGGACATCCCGCCCCGCCTGCCGGTGGGAGCCCAGGACACGATCGACACGCTGTCCGCCATGCTGCACGGCTACCCGGAGCCGGGGACCGACATCGACGAGGAGATCTCCTGTCGGGCGGGGGAGCTGCGGTCCGCCGCCCCGGAGGATCTCCCCGGACACGTGCTGGTCGTCATGGCGGTCGCCTGGTACGCGGTCTCCGACTTCGTACGGAATCCCGGCACGGTCGACGCGCTGATCGCAGCGTTGGAGGTGACGCTGCCCCACTATGCCGACGCGACGTGCGTACACGACGGGCACCCGGCCCCGCCCCGCAACGGCCCGAACGCCGCCGCACTCGGTATCAGACTGAGCAGTCCCGGAGGACGGGCCCTCTATGAGCGAAGCCGCGGGCAAAAGGCCCCGCTGGAGCACTTGTTGTGCCCGGTCGCCCTTGCGGACATCGCCAGGGAGTCGCTGAGCGCCCTGGGCACAAAGGAGATCCCGTGAACGATCAAGGCACCTCTGGCTCTGCGGAAGGCTTCAGCGTCTTCGCTGTCGACGCCAACTGGCCGGAGTCACGGCAGGTCATGGGGCACGGCTCCGACCAAGTCACCGGCGACATCTATGTGCGCCTGTGGTTCGGCTCTCCGTATTACGACCCGCAGGTCGAGCACGTCACGGTCCTCAGCGCCTCCTCCGGCAATGCAGAGGCCGGCGAGACCCTGGAGCGGGCTTTGGAGATGTACTACCACCCCGGCGAAGAACACCCGGCCGGCCTGCCGGCCTCCGAACCCGTCACCATCACCACAGACGGGAAACCCATGACGTTCGAACTCTGGCGCAACAGCAGCAACCGTTACTGGGTCGCACGGGGATGCGTCGAGAGCACTGAACTGGTCCTGTCCGGCTTCGAGATCGAACCCAGCGAGCTCAGCCTGGTCCGGGTGAGCGACCTGACCTCGTTCTCGAACCCATTCCCGCCCCTCGGGTAACTGCACTGCACAGCGGCCCTCAGCGCAATTCACTTCTGCTTGACGGGCGGGCAGTAGCCCGTGCTCTCGCCGATGGAGTTGATCTCGGCATTGGAGCGCGGGTCGCCGGCGTAGTTGAGCTGGTCCGTGCACTTCGTGTCGGACTTGGCGGGCGTGCCCGACGACTTGCCCTTCGCCGTGTTGGACTGCGGGGTGCTCGTGGTCGTCGATGAGTTGCTCGTGGAAGCGGACGCGTTGTCGGCGCCGTCGTTCGCTCCTGGGAGCGGGCGGGCGAGTGAGCTGGGCGACTGTTCGCCCGTGTCGCTTTCCGCACTCTCAGAGGCTCAACTCGGCTGCACCAGTTGCCTCTTGAGCGCGCTCAGGACACTTTCGTGACATGGCAGTGGTCGTGCGGTGAAATCCGCGCCGGGCTGCTGCCTAGTGAGTGCGGCCTGCTGTTTCTCGGAGTGGCAGGTGATCAGCGTGACGTCGAGGTCCAGGACCAGACCTGCGGCTCGGGTCCATGGCGCCATGCCTGTCGAGTCTGCATGGCCGTCATTCTTCAAGTCCCGTCAATCCGAGCCAAGTTCTCAGGGAAGTCGTCTGTCGCACACCCCGATGTGATCTGGACACACCATGTATGCACGCCGCGTATACACGCTGCGTATACACGGCGTGTAGAGTGCGGGTCATGTCCATCGGTCACACCCTTTTGGGGCTCCTGGAGTCCGGCCCGCGCCACGGCTACGACCTCAAGCGGGCCTTCGACGAGAAGTTCGGTCACGACCGGCCGCTGCACTACGGCCAGGTCTACTCGACGATGTCCCGGCTGCTGAAGAACGGGCTCGTCGAGGTCGACGGGATCGAGCCCGGCAGCGGTCCCGAGCGCAAGCGGTACGCGATCACCGACGCCGGCATCACCGACGTACAGCGATGGCTGGCGACCCCGGAGAAGCCGGAGCCGTACCTCCAGTCGACCCTCTACACCAAGGTCGTCCTCGCCCTGCTCACCCGGCGCGACGCCGCCGAGATCCTCGACACCCAGCGCTCCGAGCATCTGCGCAGCATGCGGATCCTCACCGACCGCAAGCGCAAGGGCGATCTGGCGGATCAGCTGATCTGCGACCACGCCCTGTTCCACCTGGAAGCCGACCTGCGCTGGCTGGAGCTGACCGCCGCCCGACTCGACAAACTCCGTGAGGCTGTGACCCCATGACGACTTCTCCCCCCGGTTCCCTGCTCACCGCGCACGACCTGCGCAAGGCGTACGGCCCGACCCACGCGCTGGACGGCGCAGAGTTCTCCATACACCCCGGTGAGGTCGTCGCCATCATGGGCCCCTCCGGGTCCGGCAAGTCCACGCTGCTGCACTGCCTCGCGGGGATCGTGCCGCCCGACTCCGGGTCGATCACCTACAACGGGCGTGAAGTGACGAAGATGAGCGATGGCCAGCGCAGCGCGCTGCGCCGCTCCGAGTTCGGGTTCGTGTTCCAGTTCGGTCAGCTGGTGCCCGAGCTGACCTGTGTGGAGAACGTCGCCCTGCCGCTGCGGCTGAACGGCTCCTCCCGCAAGGAGGCCGAGCGGACCGCGCTCGGCTGGATGGAGCGCCTGGAGGTCGACGACCTCAAGGCCAAGCGTCCCGGCGAGGTCTCCGGCGGTCAGGGCCAGCGCGTTGCCGTGGCCCGCGCGCTGGTCACCGGACCGCGCCTGCTGTTCGCCGACGAACCCACCGGCGCGCTCGACTCCTTCAACGGCGAACGCGTGATGGAACTGCTGACCGAAGCGGCCCGCGCGACCAACGCCGCCGTCGTCCTCGTCACCCACGAGACACGCGTGGCCGCCTACTCCGACCGCGAGGTCGTCGTCCGCGACGGCAAGTCCCGCGACATGGAGCGCGCCGTATGAGTCCTCGCCAGTGGGCCAGAGACCTGGCCGTGGGGGCCCGCTTCGCCGTCACCGGCGGACGCGAGGGCTGGGTTCGGATGACGCTCACCGCCGTCGGCGTCGGCCTCGGCGTGGCATTGCTCCTGCTGTGCACCGCCCTGCCCAACGTGTTCGCCGCCCGCCACAAGGTGGAGGACGCCCGCTTCGACTACACGTACTCCGAAAAGACCCCGCCGAAGGCCGACAACACCTTCCTGATCGCCGACACCGACACCATCTGGCACGACGACGACGTCCGCGGCCGGCTCGTCGAGCCCGAGGGCAAGCGGGCGCAGCTGCCCCCGGGAGTCGACAGCTTCCCGGGCAAGGGCGAGATGGTGGTCTCCCCCGCGCTCAGGGACCTGCTCGCCTCGGACGGCGCCAAGCTGCTGCGGGAGCGGCTGCCCTACAAGATCACCGGCACGATCGGCGAGAGCGGACTCATCGGCTCCCACGAACTGGCCTACTACGCGGGCGCCTCGGGGCTGAAACTCACCGACTCCTCCCCGGTGCACCGGCTGACCGAGTATGGCAAACCGGACGCGGCCCCAGAGAAGACCGACCCGGTGCTGCTGCTCATGGTCCTGGTCGTGTTCGTGGTGCTGCTGACCCCGGTCGCCGTGTTCATCGCCGCCGCCGTCCGCTTCGGCGGCGAGCGCCGCGACCGCCGGCTGGCCGCGCTGCGCCTGGTCGGCTCGGACAGCCACATGACCCGGCGGATCGCGGCGGGCGAAGCACTCGCCGGAGCCCTGCTCGGCCTGGTCTTCGGCACCGGCTTCTTCCTCCTCAGCCGTCAGACGCTGGGCTCCACCGAGGTGCTGGGCGTGAGCGTCTGGCCCAGCTACCTCGATCCCTCCCCGGTGCTCGCCGCGCTGGTCGCGGTGGCGGTCCCGGTCGCCGCCGTACTCGTCACGCTGCTCGCGATGCGCGGCGTGGTGGTGGAACCGCTTGGCGTCGTGCGCGCGGCCAAGCAGCGCCGCCGCCGGCTGTGGTGGCGGCTGCTGCCGCCGCTGGCCGGCCTCGCGATGCTCTACCCGATGCTCGGAAAGGGCCGCAAGAACGGCGACTTCAACCAGTACCTCGTCATCGGCGGCGTGGTGCTGCTGCTGATCGGCATCACCGCGCTGCTCCCCTGGGTCGTGGAGGCGGTCGTCGTCCGCCTCGGCAAGGGCGCGCTGTCCTGGCAGCTCGCGGTACGGCGGCTGCAGCTGAGCAGCGGAACCGCCGCCCGCATGGTCAACGGCATCGCCGTCGCCGTGGCCGGAGCCATCGCCCTGCAGATGCTGTTCACGGGAACGCAGAGCCAGTACACCAAGGCCACCGGCAAGGACCCCGGCCGGGTCCAGATGGAGGTCGACTTCAGCGACCGCAAGTCGCTGTCCGGTGTCGAGCGCGAATTCACCGGCACCAAGGGGGTACGGGCCGCAGTGGCCCTGGCCGGCTCGCAGTACGGGGACGCGCGTCGCGACCCGGAGAACACCAACGGCCTGACCGTGGGCAACTGCACCGCCCTGCGTGAACTCGCCAAGCTTCCCTCCTGCAAGGACGGCGACGTGTTCATCACGCGAACGAGGAGCCACTACGCCTCCGCCGGCAACGCCGACGAAATCGCCGTGGTGAAGCCCGGTCGGCAGCTCTACATCGACCCGTCGTGGGGTGACGCCACCGAACGCGGCATCGAGGTGCCCTGGACGGTTCCGGCGAACGTGCGCGTGGTGGACGCGCGCAAGGACTCACTGCAGGACGCCAACGGTCTGCTGGTCACCTCCGCCGCCCTGCCCGCCAAGGCAGCGAACGCGTTGTTCTCGGACGGGGTCTACCTGCGTCTGGACCCGTCGGTGCCGGACTCACGGGAGTACATACGCAACGTCGTCGCCCGGATCGACCCCCTGGCACACACCTACAGCTGGTCGGCGACCGAGGAGAACGACAAGTACGCCTCCATCCGCACCGGTCTGCTCGTCGGCTCCGTCTTCGTGCTGGCACTGATCGGCGCGAGTCTGCTGGTCTCCCAGCTGGAGCAGCTGCGCGAGCGCAGGAAGCTGCTCTCCGCGCTGGTCGCCTTCGGGACCCGGCGCCGCACGCTGAGCCTGTCGGTGCTGTGGCAGACGGCGATCCCGGTCGGACTCGGCCTCGTACTGGCCACAACGGTGGGTGTCACCCTCGGCTCGGTGCTGCTGAAGATGACCCGTACACCGGTGACCATGGACTGGGCGAGCGTCCTGACCATGACCGGCGTGGGCGCGGCCGTGGTCGGCGTAGTCACGCTGCTCAGCCTGCCGCCGCTGCTGCGGATGATGCGCCCGGAAGGCCTGCGCACGGAGTAACCCCTCACACATCCCCCGAAGTGGGCTCCTCCTGCCAGGAGGAGCCCACCCTGCATGAACGTCCGCAAGGCCAGCCGCCGTTGACATCAAATAGAGCGCGGCCTCTGTCACCTGTGGTGCCACTGCATGCGGCCGGCGCTCCCTGCGAGGACTCTGATACCTCGTCAAAGCCTCGTCTCAGGACGAAACATTGGGGGAAAACGCCCTCTGAGAGCGGCCGCCCCACCAGCCGCCGTACCCAACCGAAACGGCGAGGCTAGGGCTCTTCGCCGGGGCCGGCCAGGCGGGCCGCGTATGCCTCGTCGGCCGCAGCCCTGTCGTGGGCGCCGAGGTGCCGGTGGACGGCAGCCCGTTGCAGAAGCGCCCAGGTGTACGTCGGCCTCGCCTCCAGGACCTGGTTCAGGTCGGCGAGGGCCTCCTCGTGGCGGCCGAGGTTGGCCAGTGAGGCGCCCCGGCTCGCGCGGGCGGAGCCGTAGCCGGGCTCCAGGGCGAGTGCGTGGTCGTAGTCGGCGAGGGCGTCCTCGTCGCGACCGGCAACACGCAGGGCGTCGCCGCGCTCGCAGCGGACCCAGGCCCAGTCGGGGTCTCCGGCCACGGCCCGGTCGAGGTCGGCGAGCTGGTGGTCCTGGTTGCCGAGGGCACGGTGGACGCGGGCCCGGCGGACCAGGGCCCAGGGGTAGTCCGGCTTGAGCCCCACGGCCCGGTCGAGGTCCGCGAGTGCCTCGTCGAGTTCGTGGCGGCTGAGGCGGGTCGCACCGCGGGAGGCCCGGGCGAACGCGTCGGCGGGGTTCAGCTCCAGTGCCCTGTCCAGGTCGCGGAGCGCATCGCCGAAGTACGCCAGGACGCGGAAGTACTCGCCGCGCAGGGCGAGGCTGCGGGGATCGTCAGGGACCAGGTCGAGAGCGCGGGACAGGTCGTGAACGGCGCCGCGCGGGTCGCCGGCCAGGTCGCGGGCCACCGCGCGGGTGCGGTAGGCCCGGGCCGCCGTCGCGGGGTCCAGTTCGGCGCCCCAGCCATGACTCGCTTCGTGATCGATCGGACTCGGCAGGCCTGGCAGAGACGGCTCGACGCCCGTTCCCCGCAACACCAGCTCAAGTGCCGCCGCCGTCCCTCCGCTGTCGAGCGCCTCAGCCAGCATCCGCCCCCACTCGGCCAACACGCCCGTCTCGGCGTCCCGCCCCGCCTCGGCCAGGACCCGCGCCCACCGCCCGGCGACGGACTCCCCCTGCTCACAGGCGTCGACGACATCCCGCAACGCGCTCGACAGCTGGGCCGACTCCCCCGCGCACAGCAGGTGGTACAGCTCCGCCAGCCGAAGCTCCCGCCAGCCTTCGTCCGTCCACAGTTCCTCGGTGCTGCGGCCCGCCTCGGCCTCGGTGCGCCACTGGGTGAACACCGCCGCCAGCCCCCGCTGCCGGGTCGCCCAGATCCTGGGCCGCTCACGACGCTGCAACCGCAGCATGGGCGCCCGTACGACGTCGTGGTACGTCACCCTGCCGCCCCGCTCGCTGACGAACGGCAGGCCCCTCAACCATGCGTACAACGCGTCCAGTTCACCGTCCGAGCCGTCCACGTCCAAGGCCGCCCGGAACACGTCCGCGTCCAGCTTCCTGGGCAGGGCGCACGCCAGCGCGACCGACCGCCGTACCGGATCCGCCTCCCACTTCAGGAACCGCTCCACGGCCGTCGTGCTCGGATCGGACACGTCCTGCGGATCGGCGGGGCGGCTCTCCGCGAGCGTCGACACCAGCACCGGCAGTCCGCCGGTGAGGCGCAGCACCTCCGAGACGACCGGTTCGGCGACCACTCCCTTGCCCGCGAGCAGGCCGCGCGTCTCCGGCTCGGTGAACGGCTGGAGCGGCAGGTCGGTCATGAAGTCGCCGAAGCCGCCCCAGCGGGCGGAGTCGAAGGGGAGCTGGCCGGCCGTCACCACGACGACCGTGGCGGGCAGCGCGCCGTACCGTTCCGAGGTCATCACGGTGTGCAGCCAGCCGTCGACGAACCGGCCGGTCCGTTCGTACGTGTCGAAGAACAGCACGATCCACGGCACGGCGGGCGCGGCCTGGGAGAGCTCGTCCAGCAGCACAGGGGTGAGCACGCTCTCGGGGTCGAGCACGAGCTGCGCGTCCTCGTGACTGCGAAAGCGCGCACCGATCCCGGACCTCAACCGATCGGCGTGCTGGGCGAGTTGGGCGGGATCCAGGGCGCCCGCGAAGGCCCCGACACCCGGCACCATCCCCAGACCCACCAGACTGGCCCGCGCCACCGCCACGCTGCCCGCCGACGGTCCCGGCGGCTCGGTCGGCGGCACGCTGACCGCCGCCAGTTCCGCCTCGTGGCGTCGCTCCCGATGCGCGCTCAGCAGCCGTTCCAGGTCCTTCAGCCGCCGCCCCTGTGCGGCGAACTGACGACTGATCAACTCCAGCACCTCCGGCACGCTGCCCGCGCCGTCGTCCAGGTACGCGGTCAACGCCCCGCGCTCCCTGGCGACCTGCTCCAGCTCCCGCACGAGGAAGGACTTGCCGACGCCCGCGTTGCCGTGCACATGAAACAGGAACCGATGCCGCTCGTCCTCCGGCGACATGTCGAGGTTCGCCCGGAAAGCGGCCCGCTCATCACCCCGCCCCACAAACCCGGCCCGCCGGCGCTGCCGGATCAGCTCCTGCATCGACGGCCGCGTCGGCCTCATCCGCTCCACCCCCGTAGCCCCGTCCGTCCGAATTCTGGCAGAGGCCCAGCCCCCGGACAGCCGCCCACCGATTGACTTCGGAATACCTCCTGGCCGCTCTCGTCCGCAGCGACGCCGGCGAGCGGGCCATACTGCGCGCGCTCCCCTCGGTCTTCCCGTGGATCCGCCATCTGTCGGCGGACGAGCTCAAGGAATTCATTGCCGAGCTCATCGACGCCACATACGACGCGGCCCAGTTGGACGTCCATGCCAACCTCCACCGAGTCGTCGTCGAATGGCGCGCGACAGCACGTGTTCTCGCGGACCCCGAGCTCACCGCACAGCTCACCCGTCGACTGCCGGACGAGGACCACGGCGAGGTGACGGCACCGTGAGCCCCAAGCGTGGCGACGATGTCGCCCCCACCGCCGGTGGAACAGGAATGGCGCTTACGATTCGCCACGAACGAGGCAGCGAAGGGGTGGGGTGAACTGGGCGACGAGGCCCCGGGAAACACACGGCGCTGCTTCGAAGCGCTGCGCGGTGACCCCCTGTCCCGAGCGGATCGTCGACGAGGCTCGCCGGACCGTCCATCTCGTCCACGCGTCCACCCGCCACCCCAAGGACACCGAGTAGATCCCGTATTGGCTGGCTCAATGGGTACCTGGTGAACCCGTCCGCCGGGGAAGATGACCACCATGTCAACCACACCCCCACGCCCCGCACTCCACGTCGCCGCGACCCTCCTCACCGCGACCGTCGCCCTCTACATCGCTCTCGTCGCCTTCGGGAACATCACCGACTTCGGGACGAACCAGCAGTTCGTACGGCACGTCCTGGCGATGGACACCACCTTCAAGGACGACGACCTGATGTGGAGAGCCGTCACCAGCAAGGGACTTCAGGACGCGGCGTACGTCGCGATCATCGTCTGGGAGACCCTCGCCGCCCTCGTCCTCATATTCGGCACCTGGCTCTGGTTCCGCCGCCACGACGCCCGCGCCCGCCGCTTCTCCACGTACGGCCTGCTGATGCTCATGCTGCTCTTCGGCGTCGGGTTCATCGCGATCGGCGGTGAGTGGTTCTCGATGTGGCAGTCCGGGGACTGGAACGGGCTGGACGCGGCGACCAGGGTGTTCCTGTTCAGCGGTGTCGTGCTGATCGTCAATCACCTGCCGCAGAAAGATAATTGACGCTCCATCAATGGCGCAGGGCCCATTTCTGGACCGACTCCAGGGGCCCTGCCGAGAATCGCCGCAGCCACAGCGTGGACCCCACCATCAGCACCGCGCAGACCGCCACCCACAGGCCCACGACCCACCAGGGCCCCGTGTCATCGAGCCGTTCCGCCAGGCCCAACCCGATGCCGTACGAGACCAGGACGCACAGCGCGTTCTGGAGGACGTAACCGGACAGGGCCGTCCGGCCGACGGAGGACAGGCCCGTCATCAGCGGGCCCGGCCGCCGTACCCGGTCCACCACGGCGCCGACCAGCCCGATGTACCCGAGGGCAAGCAGCGGGGCGGTGCCGTACCTGACCAGCAGGACCAGGTCCGGGCCGCCCAGCGTCGCCGCCACGTTGAGCGGCAGCCCGAGGCCCAGCCCCCACGCCAGCAGGCGGGACCGCAGCCGGCGCCCCGTCTCGTCCGCGCCGAACGCCCCCGCCCGGAACAGCCGTACGCCCAGCAGGAAGAGGAAGAGCAGGAGGAAGAAGGTCAGGACTGGTTCCATGCGCAGCGCTATCGCGTTCTCCAGGCGGAATGCGATCTGTTCCGGGTAGCTGCCGTGTGCGTACAGGTCCACGACCTCACGGGAGACCGTGCCGCCCGAGCCGTTGTCCGCCAGGGTCAGGGCCGCCGTCAGCAGGCCGATCACCGTCAGATGGATGCCCGCCGCCCACCACATCACCCGCCGCTGTGCCCGCTCCGAGCGGGTCAGCAGCCGGGCGACGAGGAGTGCGGTGACGGCGTACCCCATCAGTACGTCCCACGCGAAGACCAGCACGAAGTGCACCGTGCCCTCGCCGAACAGGAACAGCGCCCGCCACCGGTAGCGCCCCGGCCACGGCTGCCCGCGCCGCTGCGCCGAGGCGTACTGGATGGCCAGCCCGACGCCGAACAGGATCGTCAGCAGCGACAGGAACTTGCCGTTCGCCAGCACGCTGAACGTGTCTTTGACGACCCCCGTGGGCATCCCGGACTGCAGGGCGCCCCACTCCGCGCCCGGACCGGTGAAGATCCAGACGTTCGTCATGAGCGTGCCGAGGATGGCCACTCCGCGCAGCACGTCGAGGAGGGGAAGCCGTCGCCCGGTGGGCTGCGCGGACTCCGATGCCAGCGGGATCGTCGCGTCCGTGTGCGTCATGCATTCATCGTCACGGCGGCATCGGCCCGGATCGTCGTGAGTGGAGCCGAATCTGCCCTACATCGAAGGATGCAGAGGACTCCTACGGCTCTCCTACTTGATCACGACGACCTTCGTGCCCGTCTCCCCGAACGTCCACAACGACGCCCCGTCCGCCGCGCGCATCCGGATCCCGCCGGTCTGCTTGCCCTCGGCGGGCGGCGGCGAGGAGCCGTCCACGGCGTTGGAGAAGGCGATGGAGATACCGGACTTCGCGGCGAAGTAGACGATGTTCTCGATCTGCACGCCGTCCGAGCCGGTGGTGGCCATGTTGCGCGACGACACGCTGTAGGTGCCGGTGTCCGGGCTCACCGTGCCCGGCCAGACGGCGAACGTACGGCGGGACGCGTCACTCGCGTCGACCAGCCAGACCCGCTTCTCGCCGAGGGAGTAGACGACCCGGCGTCCGGTGCCCGAGCCGTCCGGCACGGCCACCGGCCCGGCGGACTTCGTCGGGGCGGGGCTCGCGCCGCCCGGCGCCGACGCGCTCGGGCGGGCCTTCGCGGCCGTCGGGTGCGGCCCCTTGTCGGCCTGCACGGCGAGGGCGGAGACGGCGGCTATCGCGCCCACCGTCAGACCGGTCACCCAGACCTTGGGAGCAGGCACGGGCACGCCTTTCCTCAGCTGTCGAGACCCCTCCAGCGGGGGTCGGATCATCGTACCGACCCCCGCGGCGGGGTCCTTCTCAGTCCAGCACCGGCAACAGCTCCGGCAGATGCCCGTCCGAGGCCGCCGCCGCCCGCTGCCGTTCCTCCGGCACCTCGCCGTACAGCGTGGTGCGCGGCTTCGCCGGACGCCCCGCCGCCTCGGCGACGGCCACCAGGTCGCGTACCGACTTGTAGGAGCCGTACGACGAACCCGCCATCCGCGAGATCGTCTCCTCCATCAGCGTGCCGCCGAGGTCGTTGGCGCCGGAGCGGAGCATCTCGGCCGCGCCCTCCGTGCCCAGTTTGACCCAGCTTGTCTGGATGTTGGGAATGTACGGGTGGAGGAGCAGGCGGGCCATCGCCGTCACCGCACGGTTGTCCCGGATCGTCGGGCCGGGGCGCGCGATGCCCGCCAGGTACACCGGCGCGTTGGTGTGGATGAACGGCAGGGTCACGAACTCCGTGAAGCCGCCCGTGCGTTGCTGGATTCCGGCCAGGGTGCGCAGATGGCCGAGCCAGTGGCGGGGCTGGTCGACATGGCCGTACATCATCGTCGACGAGGACCGGATGCCGAGTTCGTGCGCCGTCGAGATCACTTCGATCCACGTCGCCGCCGGCAGCTTGCCCTTGGTCAGGACCCAGCGGACCTCGTCGTCGAGGATCTCGGCGGCGGTGCCGGGGACGGAGTCCAGCCCGGCTTCCTTGGCCGCCGTCAGCCACTCGCGGATGGACATGCCGGTGCGGGTCGCGCCGTTGACGACCTCCATCGGCGAGAAGGCGTGCACATGCATGCCGGGGACCCGCTCCTTCACCGCCTTCGCGATGTCGAAGTACGCCGTCCCGGGCAGGTCCGGGTGGATGCCGCCCTGCATGCAGACCTCCACCGCGCCCACCTCCCACGCCTGCTGGGCGCGGTCGGCGACCTGGTCCAACGACAAGGTGTACGCGTCCGCGTCCGTCCTGCGCTGCGCGAAGGCGCAGAAGCGGCAGCCCGTGTAGCAGACGTTGGTGAAGTTGATGTTCCGCGTGACGATGTACGTCACGTCGTCGCCGACCGCCGATTTACGGACGTCGTCCGCCACCCGGCACAGCGCGTCCAGCGCCGGGCCGTCCGCGTGCAGCAGCGCCAGCGCCTCGGCGTCGGTGAGCCGGGTCGGGTCGTCGGCCGCGGTCGCCAGTGCCTGGCGTACGTCCGTGTCGATGCGCTCCGGCACCATCCCGGGCGCGGCGGCCTCGCGCAGGGCGCCCCAGTCGCCGTACACCTCGTCGAAGTCGTCGCGGCGGTCGGTCGTACGGCCCTCGGTGTCGATGGTGGCGTGCAGGTCGGTGCGGCCGGAGGGCACGAACGCCTCCTCCGGTTCCTGCCAGGGGTGGCCCTCGACCACGGCGTCGGGGCGCGCGAGGCCCGTCTGCGGGTCGGCCAGCGCCCGTACGTGCGGACGCAGCCGCGGGTCCAGCCAGGGCTCGCCGCGCTGGACGAACTCCGGGTAGACGCAGAGGCGTTCGCGCAGCTCGAAGCCGGCGTCCGCGGACTGCCGCGTCAGCTCCTCGATCTGCGGCCAGGGGCGTTCGGGGTTGACGTGGTCGATGGTGAGCGGGGAGACGCCGCCCCAGTCGTCGATGCCGGCCGCGATCAGGCGGGCGTACTCGCTGTCGACGAGGTTGGGCGGGGCCTGGATGTTGCCGGCCGGGCCCATGATGAGCCGGGCGACGGCGACCGCGGCGACCAGTTCGTCGAGTTCCGCGTCCGGCATGCCGCGCATCGCGGTGTCCGGCTTGGCGCGGAAGTTCTGGATGATCAGTTCCTGGATGCTGTGGTACGACCGCGAGATCTTGCGGAGCGCGAAGAGGGACTCGGCCCGCTCCTCGTACGTCTCGCCGATGCCGATCAGGATCCCGGAGGTGAAGGGGACCGACGAGCGGCCGGCATCCTCCAGGACCCGCAGGCGCACGGCCGGTTCCTTGTCGGGGGAGCCGTGGTGCGGGCCGCCGGGCTCGGACCACAGGCGGGTCGCGGTCGTCTCCAGCATCATGCCCATGGACGGGGCGACGGGCTTCAGGCGCTGGAAGTCGGTCCAGGTCATCACGCCCGGGTTGAGGTGGGGCAGCAGTCCCGTCTCCTCCAGGATCCGGATGGAGATGGCGCGGACGTAGGCGATGGTGTCGTCGTAGCCGTGCGCGTCCAGCCACTCCCGTGCCTCGGGCCAGCGGTCCTCCGGCTTGTCGCCGAGGGTGATGAGGGCTTCCTTGCAGCCGAGGGCCGCGCCCTTGCGGGCGATGTCGAGGACCTCGTCCGGGGACATGAACATCCCGTGCCCGGCGCGGCGCAGCTTGCCGGGCACGGTGACGAAGGTGCAGTAGTGGCACTTGTCCCGGCACAGCCGGGTGAGGGGGATGAAGACGCTCTTCGAGTACGTGATCACGCCGGGCCGGCCGGCGGCCTCCAGGCCCGCGTCACGCACCCGGGCGGCGGACGCGGCGAGGTCGTCGAGCGCCTCGCCGCGGGCCTGGAGCAGTACGGCCGCCTCGGACACGTCGAGCGCGACACCGTCCCGGGCGCGTTTGAGGGCGCGACGCAGGGAGTTCTCGGTCGGGCCAGGTGTCGGGCCAGGTGTCGAGCCGGTTCCGGAGGTCGCGGAAGTCGTCATTCTTCGAGCATACGGTCGACTTGATCAGGGCCGGGAGGTCAGTCGAGGAAGGCCGCGTAGCCGTCCAACGCCCGCAGAACCTCCGCCTCCCCGGCCGGAGGCAACTGCACCACGACCTCCTCGATCCCGAGTTCCGCGTAGTGCGCCAGCTTGCCGGGGCTGGGGAACACGGCGTACGGCACGACCTGGAGAGCGTTCGGGTCGCGCCCGGCGTCCGCCCAGACGGCCCGCAGCCGGGGTAGGGATTCGGACAATCCGCGCCCACCGATCGGCAGCCATCCGTCGGCGTACTCGCTGATGTGCGCGAAGAGCTTCGGGCCGGCCGCACCGCCGATGAGCGTGCGGGGACCGTTGACCTTCGGCCCGCGCGGCTTCTGTACGGGTTTGGGATGGGCGAAACTTGCCCGTACCGACCCGAACTCCCCCTCGTACGCCACGGGTTCCTCGGCCCACAGCGCCCGCATCAGCGCCATCCGGTCCCGGACGAGTTCGCGCCGCGTCCGCCACTCCACCCCGTGGTCGGCGGCCTCCTCGACGTTCCAGCCGAAGCCGAGGCCGAGGGTGAACCGGCCACCGGACAGATGGTCCAGGGTCGCGATCTGCTTGGCCAGGTCGATCGGGTCGTGCTGGGCGACCAGCGTGATGCCGGTGCCCAGGCCGAGCCGTTCGGTGACGGCGGCGGCCTGGCCGAGGGCGACGAAGGGGTCGAGGGTACGGCCGTACTCGGGCGGCAGGTCACCGCCTGCCGGATACGGAGTGACCCGCTCGACGGGGATGTGGGTGTGCTCGGGCAGATACAGCCCGGCGAACCCCCGCTGCTCCAGCTCACGGGCGAGCCGGAGCGGGGTGATGGTCTCGTCGGTGAGGAAGATCGTCACGGAGATGCGCATGACCGCATCTGTACCGCGTGAACGCCACGATGTCCATACCGACCGGTCGGCCTAAATCGATCCCCCGTGACCGGCCGGGCTTCGTCAGCTGACGATCGGCTGGTGATTGGCTGCCGATTCCCTTCCCTTGCCCGGCCGTTCACGGCTCAATACGACAGTTGCACGCACCACCACTGCACCACCCATGCCCTGTCACGCACGACGACCTGGGGAGCAGCAGCATGTGCGAGGACAACCACGCCGGCCTGGGCAGACGCGCCCTGTTCGTGACGGGCGCCGCGGCCGCGCTTACGTTGGGAAGCGTGACCTTTGCGAGAGGGGCGGACGACATGCACGACGCCGAGACCCGTACGGTCCGCGGGACACTGCAGCCCGGAGCGCCCGACTTCGTGTACCTGCCCGTCGAAGTCCCCGACGGGGTCCGGGAGATCAAGGTCTCCTACACCTACGACCGGCCCTCCGTCCCGGCCGGCACCACGGGCAACGGCCTCGACATCGGCATCTTCGACCAGCACGGCACCGAGCTCGGCGGCAGGGGCTTCCGGGGCTGGTCGGGCGGTGCGCGCACGGAGTTCTTCATCCGCGCGGACGACGCCACGCCGGGCTACATCCCCGGGCGGATCGAGGAAGGCACCTGGCAGATCGCCCTCGGCCCCTACACGGTGGCCCCGCAGGGCCTGAGCTACGAGGTCACGATCACGCTGACGTACGGCGAGCAGGCCGAGGCCGTAGAGCCGGTGTACCCGCCGGAGCGGGCCAAGGGCCGGGGCCGCGCCTGGTACCGCGGCGACTGCCACCTCCACTCCTGGTACTCCGACGGCCGCCGCACCCCCGCGGAGATCGCGGCGCTCGCGCGTGAGGCCGGCCTGGACTTCATCAACAGCTCGGAGCACAACACGCACTCGGCGCACGCGCACTGGGCCGACGTGGCGGGCGACGACCTGCTGGTGATGCTGGGCGAGGAGGTCACGACGCGCAACGGCCACGTGGTGGCCCTCGGCGTCGAGCCGGGCACGTTCATCGACTGGCGCTACCGGGCCCGCGACAACCGCTTCGGCAAGTTCGCCCGCCAGATCCGCCGCTCCGGCGGCCTGGTCGTGCCCGCCCACCCGCACGCCACCTGCGTCGGCTGCAACTGGAAGTTCGGCTTCGGCGAGGCGGACGCGGTCGAGGTCTGGAACGGCCCGTGGACGCCGGACGACGAGGTGGCCCTGGCGGACTGGGACGGCATGCTGGTGGCGTCCACCCGTGACAAGGGCCGCGACTGGATCCCGGCGATGGGCAACAGCGACGCCCACCGCAGCCCGGACCCGGTCGGCTCCCCGCAGACGGTCGTCCTCGCCGACGACCTGACCCGCGAGGCGATCCAGGAGGGCATCCGCGCGGGCCGCTCCTACATCGCCGAGTCCAAGAACGTCTCCCTGACCTTCACGGCCTCGGGCGGCCGCGCCGAACAGGCGGGCATCGGCGAGCGGCTGGAGGTCGACCCCAAGACCCCGGTCACGGTCCGCCTGGAGGTCTCGGGCGCCCCGCGCTGCGTGGTCCGCTTCGTCACCGACCAGGGCGTCCTGTTCACGAGCGCCCCGCTGCCGGTGACGGGTTCGGGCGTCGTGGAGTGGCGTACGACGCCGTCGTACGCGGCCTATGTACGAGCGGAACTGCGCCACGAGGCGGCGGTGGGCCCCCTGCCGGGAGCCCTGGCGGCCTTCACGAACCCGATCTTCCTGGGGCGTTCGTAGGCACGAGTGCGACGCGCCGTCAGCCCGACGGCGCGTCGCCCAGGTCGGCGACGACGGCCGCGTGGTCCGACGGCCAGATGCCGTCGACCGGGCCGTCTCCCGCCCGCCGCACCCCGCGCACATGCCCCAGGCCGCCGAGGCCGGGCGGGCTCACGTGGATGTAGTCGATCCGCACGCCCGGCTCCAGGCCGGCCGCGACGTAGGGGTTGGCGCGGTCCCAGGTGACGGCGGGGGCGTCGGGCTCTGCGTACTGCCAGGCGTCGAAGAAGACCTGGCCGGGCACGACCGGGGCGGTGAGGTAGCCGCCGAAGAGGCGGACCTCGTCGGAATCCGGCCAGGCGTTGAAGTCGCCGGTGACGATCATCGGAAAGGGCGTGTCACCCCGGTTCTCGGCGACGAACTCGGCGAGCGCGGTGACCTGCCGGCAGCGCACCGCCGAGGCGTGCAGGGCGGAGGTGAGGTGGGTGGTGAAGAACGGGATGTCGTACGAGGGCGTGGTCAGGCGGGTGAAGAGGGCGAGGCGGCCGTCGTCGACGTCGGCGGGGGCGGGCAGGCGCAGCGTGCGCTGTGCGGTCACCGGCCAGCGGCTCAGCACGGCGTTGCCGATGTCGACCGTGGGGTCGCCGATCCGCCGGCGCCAGCGCTCGGGGGCCGGTGAGGGGGCGAAGGCCCAGTGCATGCCGAGCTCGCGGGCCAGCCACTCGGCCTGCTTCTCGCCGTTCGCCGCCCACACCTCCTGCAGGCCCACGACGTCGGGGCGCAGGTCGCGCAGCACGGCGAGGATGGCTTTCTGCCGGTCCTCCCAGGGCCCGAAGCGCCACCACAGGTTCCAGGTCACCACGCGCATGGGGCACCGTCTCTCGTAGTGGAACCGTTCGAGGTCCCGCTGCTCGGCCGATCCCCCGTGAGAGACATTGAAATGCATCAGCACCATGACGAGACAGGAGACCCGCGAACCATGTCGAGCAGTGCAGAGACCAGGTACCGGAATGTCAGGGCCTTCCAGCGGCGGCTCAACGCGGTGATGCGCCGGCTGCCGACCCAGACCCTGCTGGAGACCACGGGCCGCACCTCCGGCCTGCCCCGCCGCACACCGGTCGGCGGACGCCGGGTCGGGGACTCCTTCTGGCTGGTGTCTGAGTTCGGGGAGCGGTCCCAGTACGTGCGCAACATCAAGGCCGATCCGCGGGTGCGGGTGCGGATCAAGGGGCGCTGGCACACCGGCACGGCCCACCTGCTGCCCGACGACGACCCGATCGCCCGCCTGCGCGGCCTGCCCCGGGTCAACAGCGCCGGGGTGCGCACCTTCGGGGCGGACCTGCTGACGATCCGGGTGGACCTCACCGACTGACGCGTACGGCACCGGTCAGACGGCCGGTGCCCGCTCGCACAGCTCCGTCACCAGGCGTGCGACGTCCTTCGGCGCCCGCAGCGTCGGGAAGTGGTCGCAGGCCGGGTGCCGGACCAGCAGGCAGCCGGGGATGCTCGCGGCCATGGCCTCGTTGCAGCGGATCACCTCGGGCTGGTCCTTCTCGCCGAGCAGGACCGTGCAGGGCAGGTCGAGCTCGCCGAGCCGCCCGAAGGCCGGGGCGCCCTCGGTCTCGTGCCCGTACGTCGTGAACCAGGCGGGAAGCGCCGCCCGCAGCATGGTCTCGGCCTCGGGATCGGGGTCGGGGCCCGCCGCGCCCCAGAGCCCGAGCGCGAACGCGACCAGGCCCTCCATGTCGCGGGCCGTCGCCAGCCGGCCGATCTCCTCGGTCACCTCCGGCACCTCCAGGCCCTCGTATCCGGCGACGCCGGGCGCGAACAGGCCCAGGGCCGCCACCCGGCCGGGGTCGTCCAGCGCCAGGTCGATGGCCGTGCGGGCGCCCATGCTGGTGCCGACCAGGACCGCTCGACGCACCTCGAAGTGGTCCAGCACGCTCCTGAGGTCCTCGGCCTGGGAGTAGGAGACCGTGGGCGCCGGCGAGTTACCGAAGCCGCGGGCGTCGTACCGGATCACCCGCTGTCCGGCGGGGAGGCCGGGCAGGACCGGATCCCACAGCCGGGAGTCACCGACCCCCGAGTGCAGCAGCACGACAGGCGGCCGCGCCCCGTCGTCCGACCCCGAGTCCTGCGCCCAGACCTCGCCGCCCTTGACCTGCACCATGTGTCCCATACGGCAGACTCTGCCCGCTTCGCCGCCCGGGCGACAGTCACCGTCCGGTCAATCCCCGCGGCTCACCCCGGCCAGACGATCGCCTGCACCTCGCTGTAGGCGTGCAGGGCGTACGACCCGACGTCGCGGCCCACCCCGCTCTGCTTGAACCCGCCGAACGGCGCCTCCATGTTGCGTCCGACGGTGTTGACCCCGACCCCGCCGGCCCGCAGCCGCCGCGCGACCCGGAAGGCGCGGGCGACGTCACCGGACCAGACGTAGTCGATCAGCCCGTAGTCGGTGTCGTTGGCGAGGGCGATGCCCTCTTCCTCCTCCTCGAAGGGGATCACGCAGACGACCGGCCCGAAGATCTCCTCCCGGGCGACCCGCATGTCGTTGGTGCAGTCCGCGAGGAGGGTCGGCGCGACATAGAACCCCCGCTCGTACGGCGGCCGTTCACCCCCGGCCACCACCACGGCGCCTTCCTTGCGGCCGGTCTCCACGTACGACTCCACCCGGTCCCGGTGCTCGGCCGAGATCACCGGACCGACGACCGTGGACGCCTCGCGCGGATCCCCGACCCTCAACCGCCCCGCATACGCGGCCAGTTGCTCGACGAGCCGATCGTACACGCCCCGCTGCGCCAGCACCCGCGTCGGCGCGGTACAGATCTGCCCGCTGTAGAAGGAGAACGTCGTCCCGATCCCGGACACCGCCGACCCGAGGTCGGCGTCGTCGAAGACGAGGGCCGCGCCCTTCCCGCCGAGCTCCATCAACTGCCGTTTCATGTCCCGCCCGCACGCCTCGGCGATGCGCTGCCCGACGGCCGTGGACCCGGTGAAGCTCACCATGTCGACGTCCGGGGACGACACGGCGGCCTCGCCGACCTCCACGGAGCGCCCGGAAACCACGTTCACCACACCCGCCGGCACACCCGCCGCCTCCAGGGCCTCCGCCATCCGGTAGACGGACAGCGGATCCTGCGGGGCGGGCTTCACGACCACGGTGTTGCCCATGGCCAGCGCGGGCGCGATCTTGCCCGCCGGATTGGCCCAGGGGTTGTTGTACGAGGTGATGCAGGTGACGACCCCGACGGGCTGCCGCACGGCCAGCGCCCCCATCACCCCGGCCTTCCCCATCGGCCCCGCCTCGTTGATCTGCGGCGCGATGGCCCACTCGGCGGGCTCCACGCGCGCGTAGCGCCGGAACCGGGCCGCCCCGACACCGACCTGCATGCCGCGGGCCGTGCCCGTGGTCGCGCCGGTCTCGGACTGCGCCAGTTCGGCGTACGGCACGAAGTGGGCGTGGATGATGTCCGCCGCCCGCGCCAGCACGGCCGCCCGCTCCTCCGGCGCCGTACGCGACCACGCCCCGAAGGCCTCGCGGGCCGCGGCACAGGCCGCGAGCACCTGATCCCGCGAGGCCTCCGGAGCCCGCCCGACGGTCTCTTCGGTGGCCGGATCGATCACTGCGTAATCGCCACCGTCCGGCTCGACCCAGGAACCCCCCACGAACAACCGCTGCCGATCGCCGCCCCGGCCGCTCACCTCGTGGCCACCGTCCTGGTGTCCCGCCCCGAGCGCAGCACCCGCCCCGGCACGGCCCCGCTCACCACGTCGTCCCGGATCGCCTCGACCCCGTTGACCCACACGGCCCGTACCCCGATCGCCTTGGAGTCCAGCCGTGGGCTGTCGCCCGGCAGGTCGTGCACCAGGGTGGCCTTGCCGGCGTCGATCCGCTCCGGGTCGAAGAGCACCAGGTCCGCATGGAAGCCCTCCTGGATCCGGCCGCGCTCGCGCAGCCCGAAGAGCCGTGCGGGGTCGTCCGTCAGCATCTTCACGGCCTGCTCCAGGCTCGCGAGGCCGCGCCCGCGCAGACAGTCACCGAGGAACCGGGTCGTGTACGGCGCCCCGCACATCCGGTCCAGATGCGCCCCGGCGTCCGAGCCGCCCAGCATGACGTCCTCGTGCTGCCAGGCCTCGGCGCGCATGGCCCAGGACGCGGGGTCGTTGTCGGTGGGCATGGGCCACAGGACCGTCCGCAGATCGTCGGCGGCGCAGATCTCCACCAGGCACTCGAAGGGTTCCTGGCCGCGCTCGCCGGCGATGTCCTCCACGACCCGCCCGGTCAGCCCGCGGTTGGCGTCGCTGTAGGTGTCGCCGATGACGTACCGCCCGAAGTTGGTCAGCCGCCGGAAGACACCGGCCTCCTTGGACCCGGCGCGCCGGAGCAGCTCGGCCCGCACATCGGGGTCACGAAGCCTCGCGATCCGCTCGGGCACGGGCAACCCCAGGACGGGCCCCCACCCGGGGATCAGGTTCAGTGCGCAGAAGGTGCCCAGCGACATGTTCATCGGCGTGAGGATCGGCATGGTCAGCGCCACGACCCGGCCGCCCGCCTTGCGCGCCTGCTCACTGGCCAGCAACTGCCGGGGCACCCGCTCGGGAACCGCCGAGTCGATGGTCAGCACGTTCCAGTTCAGGGGCCGCCCGGCGGCGGCGCTCATCTCCACGAACAGTTCGATCTCGGCGTCGCTGAACTGATCCAGACAGCCCGCGACGATCGCCTCGATCTGCGTGCCCTCGTGCTCACCCACGGCCTTCGACAGCGCGAGCAGCTCGGCGGGCCCGGCGTGCCGGGAGGCCACCGGCATTCCGTCGCCGTCGGAGTGGGTGGACGACTGCGTGGTGGAGAACCCCCAGGCACCGGCGTCCATGGCGTCGTGGAAGAGCCGGAGCATGGCGGCCAGCTGCTCGTCGGTGGGCTGCCCGCCGATCGCGTCGGGCCCCATGACATACCGCCTGAGCGCGCAATGCCCCACCATGAAGCCCGCGTTGACCGCGATCCGCCCTTCGAGCGCGTCCAGATACTCCCCGAACGAACTCCAGCTCCAGGGCGCCCCCTCCTCCAACGCCACCAGCGACATGCCCTCGACCTTGGACATCATGCGACGGGTGTAGTCGGCGTCGTCGGGACGGGCGGGGTTCAGGGGCGCGAGGGTGAACCCACAGTTCCCGCCGGCGACGGTCGTCACCCCGTGGTTCAACGAGGGCGTCGCATAGGGATCCCAGAACAGCTGGGCGTCGTAGTGGGTGTGCGGGTCGACGAAGCCGGGGGCGAGGACAAGCCCGGTGGCGTCCTCACGTGTGCGGGATCCCTCGGTGACGGTTCCTATGACGGCGATACGGCCATCGCGTATGCCGACATCGGCGGTGTAGGCGGGTGCGCCGGTTCCGTCGACAACGGACGCACCCTTGATGACGTGATCGAGCATTGGGCTCACCTCTTGGTATGCGGCGGGACTGCTTACCTAGGGGGCGCGGGGAACTGCGCGACCAGCCACACACGACCCGCACCCGCCTACGACGCTCAAGCCCCTTGGCGGAACCGCGTGGTCCGGTGAACAGGATCCGTGTCGATCTTCGGAATCACGTGCTCCCCGATCAACCGAATCGTCCGCAACGTCTCCTCCTTCGCCACCCCCACCGGAAGCCCGAACGACAACTGATCGGCCCCGGCCTGCTCCCACCGCTTGCACTGCGTGAGCACCTCGTCCGGGTCACCGCAGATCAGCAACTCCTCCTCGATCAGCAGCTCCACGAACTCCGGCGTGTACTCGGGCAGCGTCTCCGGCCACACCGGGAACCCTTCCGGACGAGGGAACGTGTCGTGGTACCGGAACACCAGCGAGGGCAGATAGTGCAGCCCCCCGTTCACCGCGGTCTCGATCGCCTCGGCGTGCGTCGGTGCGCAGATCGCCGTCGTCGTCACCATCACGTTGTCGTTGACGAAGTCCCCGACCGGCTCCGCGTCGACGACCGCCGTCTTGTACTGCTCCAGCACCCACTCCATGTCGGCGACCTTCTGCACGCTGAACCCGAGGACCCCGAGCCCCTTCTTCGCCGCCATGGCGTACGAGGCGGGCGACCCGGCCGCGTACCACATCGCCGGGTGCGACTTCCCGTACGGCTTGGGCAGGACCTTGCGCGGCGGCAGCTGCCAGTGCTTGCCCTGGAAGCCCACGTACTCGTCCTGGAGCCACATCTTCGGGAACTCGGCGATGGTCTCTTCCCAGATCTCCTTGGTGTAGTTCATATCGGTCACGCCCGGTATGAACCCGAGGATCTCGTGCGACCCGGCGCCCCGCCCGCTGCCGAACTCGAAGCGGTTGCCGGTGAGATGGTCGAGCATGGCGACCTTCTCGGCGACCTTCACCGGGTGGTTGACCTGCGCGAGGGGGTTGAAGATGCCCGAGCCCAGGTGGATGCGCTCCGTCGCGTGCGCCAGGTACCCCAGGAACACGTCGTTCGCCGACAGATGCGAGTACTCCTCCAGGAAGTGATGCTCGGACGCCCACGCGTACTTGAAGCCGGACCTGTCCGCCTGGATGACGTACTCGGTCTCCTCCATCAGCGCCTTGTGCTCGGCGAGCGGGTCGGTCTCGGCGCGCTTGCCCACGTATCCCTGTACGAACAGCCCGAATTCCAAGGAGGTTCACCGTCCCCGGTCCAGATGGTTCTGACACTGTTTCTGACACACCGTCAGTTTCGATGGGCCGACTGTCGCATCACCCGCATGGCGGGTCAATAGCTGATGGCCAGTCAGATGACGTTGACGCCGGCGAGCCAGCCGCCGTCGATCACGAACGGCTGCCCGGTGATGTAGGAGGAGTCGTCGCTCGACAGGAACAGCGCGAGCCTGGCCACCTCCTCCGGCTTGCCGATCCGGCCGAGCGGCACGAGCTTGCGGTACAGCGCGTCAAGGGCCCGGCTCGTCTCCTCCGCGTCCGCCTCCGGGTCCAGCTGCGCCGGGTTGGACATGGCGGTGTCGATCGCGCCGGGGCACATCGCGTTGACCCGGATGCCGCGCGGCGCCAGCTCCAGCGCGGCGACGCGGGTGAGGCCGAGGATGGCGTGCTTGGTGGCGGCGTACGTGCCCACGGCCGCCATGCCCGTCACCCCGGTGTAGGAGGCGGTGTTGACGATCGTGCCGCCGTCCTCCATCTCCGGGGCCACGGTCTTGATGCCGAGGAAGCAGCCGACCTGATTGACCCGCACGACCTGCATGAACTCATCGAGGGGCGTGTCGACGAGGGAGTTGAACCGCAGGATGCCGGCGTTGTTGACGAGGCCGTCTATGCGGCCGTACGCCTGCCGCGCGGCGGCGACAGCGGCCCGCCAGTCGGCCTCCTCCCCCACGTCGAGATGGACGTACAGCGCGTCGATCTCCTCGGCGAGGGCCTGCCCCTGCCCGTCGAGGACGTCGGCCACGACGACTCTCGCACCCTCGGCGGCGAAGAGGCGCGCTTCCTGCTCCCCCTGTCCGCGCGCCGCCCCGGTGACGATGACGACCTGCCCGTCGAGCTTGCTCATTACGGCCCCCTTGGCGCGGTGGACACGGCGAGGCCCGCATCGTAGCGCCGTATCTGACGGAACGTCAGATGCGTGGAGGGGAGCATTCAAACGCAGAAGTCACCAAGCTCAGACCGGATCGCGTTCTTCGCCCTCGAAGCGGAACTTCACTTGCGGTACCAGAAAGGCGAATGCCTCGGCCTTGCCGACAATGGCACTGGCGGCCGTGGACCCGACTGGCCCCGCGAGGGCTACGCAGGCATCGACCGGGATACCCAGAGAGATCTCCTGCCTGGTCACCTGCCTGTACCAGGGCTGAACCGACAACGCGCGGTCCTGAGGCACGCAATAGGTCAGCATCTGCTCGTAGCCGGGAAAGGCCCGGCGCCAGGGGCCGTCCGTCGGCCACTCAGGAGTTGCGGAGAGGCGGGCTTCCGCGTCCGGCGCGCTTCCGTGGCCCGGATCCAGTAGGAGATCTATCCGGCCGCCCTCCGAAATGCTCAGCGACGCCCGCTTGAAAACATGCATGGGCAGTGCCTCGACCGTCAGGCGTGCGCCGAGGGCATGGAACGTGCGATCGATCGCGGTGCTGAGAAAGTGGACGCCCACGGCACCGGTGCGAGGGTGGTGCACGTAGATACGCCAGTTGCTCTGCAGCGGCGAGGGCAGCAGCCGCCGCCAACGGCCGAGCACCGCCGGACCGAGGTGTCCGTGGCGATAACTGAGGAACGTAAGCATCGCCTGGTCGCCGGACTCGCCCAGGCGCTGCAACTCAAGCCCAGGCGGGATCAGCGGTTCCAGGCGGTGCGCCTCCACGACGTAGTTGACATAGACAACGTCGGTCACGTCGCTGACGAAGGGAACTGAGGGGAGCCACTCGCACACTCTCCGCAGCAGTCGGCTGTTGGCCACCCAGTTCAGCGGCGCAGTGAGCCGGCCGCGTGGATGGATCCACGGCGCGTACCGTCCATATCTGGTCTGCTGACGAGTACGACGCAGCGCATGCTCGGCTGCCCAGGCCGCCAAACCAGCCGCCAGGACCGGGCCGAGTACCGACATAAGTGCGAGCATCAGGAAACTATGGCAGTGCGCCTGGCGATCCGGTCGGCAGGCTGAGCCCCGCGGTCACTGGAGAACAATGCGGTGGACCAGGTCCGGTGTCCATTCCACGTATTCGACTTCCGGCCCTCCGACATGACGTGCGTACAGGTAACGGCCTGTGGGAGCGGGCGTGGCGGCCTCGGTGATGACGGCGCCGGCGGCGATCAGGGTCGCCTCCAGATCGTCCAAGTCGGTGACTACGACCGTAGCGGAGCCGTGCATGTGCTTCGCGCGCTCTTCCGGCGGACCGGCGAACAACAGGAAGTCGCCGATGCCCACGAGTTCCACCTCGCCGTCGGTGAAACGGAGGTCGGGCTCCGTACGGCCGGTCAACCGCTGTAGCAGGGGGAGGGACTGCTCGACGCTGTCCGCATAGAGGCGTGCGTATGTCTTGAGAATGCTCATTGGGCTCCCTCTTCTCGCTTTCTGGACCGTAAGTGCCGGTCACGTAAGGCACAAGAAGGCACTTTTCGGTGAGAAAGAAACCAGAAGGAAACCGGTGCCGAGCCGGGCAGAACCGCCGCACTCAAGGACACCGCCCCTCACAGCAGGGGGCCCACCTCCCCGCCGAACGCCGCTATCTGGTCGGTGAGTTCGGCGCGGCTGCGGCTGCGGAAACGGACCTGGATCTGGTCCACGCCCATCGCCCGGTACGCCCGCAGGGACTCGGCGAGGGCCTGCGGCCGCCCGGTCAGCGTCCGGCGCCCCACGTCCCAGGCGGGCGTGCCGACGTACAGGGGCTCGGCGATGGCGCCGACGGTGTACGGCCCCTTGATGCCGGCCTCCTCCCGGAGCCGCCGGATCCGCGCGATCTGTGCGGGCAGCCGGTCGCGCGGGTCGCCCTGCGGCAGCCAGCCGTCGCCCTTCAGCGCGGCCCTGCGCAGGGCGGCCGGGGACGATCCGCCGACCCAGACCGGGACGCGTTCCTGTGCGGGGCGCGGCAGCTGG
Source organism: Streptomyces sp. NBC_01092 (assembly GCF_045039535.1). Taxonomy (NCBI): domain Bacteria; kingdom Bacillati; phylum Actinomycetota; class Actinomycetes; order Kitasatosporales; family Streptomycetaceae; genus Streptomyces; species Streptomyces sp. NBC_01092. The sequence continues at coordinate 4,819,353 of NZ_CP108659.1, forward strand.
CCCAGGCCCTCGAAGTCGTGGAGCTTGCCGTGGTGTTCGGGGAACTCGTCCGGGCCGAGCGCGGCGCGCAGGGCGTCGATCGTCTCGTCCAGCACGAACCCGCGCCGCTCGAAGTCGACGCCGAGCACCTCGAACTCCTCCTGTACGTGGCCGGCTCCGACGCCGAGGATCAGCCGCCCTTCGCTGAGGTGGTCGAGGGTGGCGTACTGCTTCGCGGTCAGCAGGGGGTGGCGCAGGCCGACGATCGCGACGTGGCTGAGCAGGCGTACGCGCTCGGTGGCGGACGCCAGGAAGGCCAGCGTGGCGACCGGGTCGTACCAGACCGTGCTCATCGCGGAGGCCAGACGGCGCGGGATGGCCACGTGGTCGCACGCGGCGACGTAGGCGAAGCCGGCGCGGTCGGCGGCGCGGGCGATGGCGACGAGGTCGTCGGGGCCGGCGCCCGCCTCCCACGACTCCGCGTAGATCGTGCTCTGCGACTGGACGGGGAGCTGCATCCCGAACAGCGTCCGCCCGTCCGGCGGGACTTGGATGGACACGCATCCTCCTCGGACTCCGGAGTGCCAGGAACTGACTGTCCGTCATCTTCGTGGTCGGGCGCCATCGTCCGGTCTGGCGCCGCAACAGACAAGGGTCGGGGCGGCGCTCTCTGTTTCGGCGGTGCCCGGAATATTGCGGCCTTCGTGCGATTGACCGCGGTCCGTCCGGTTCGTGTCTCAGGCGTGTCACCGGGTGAGGGCGGCCCGAGCGGGGCTCGTACTGGATGGCGGCTCGGGAGGTCCGGGCCCCGCAACACGGTCCGAAACACGGGGAGTCCGAAATGATCCGCAACCGCATCGCCGCGATCGCCGCCACCACAGCCGCCGCGGCCCTGCTGCTGACCGCCTGCAACGGCGCCGACAACGCCGCCTCCGCGGCCAAGGAGGGCGCCGGTCTCGCGTTGCAGAGCCTGAACTTCAACAGCGGTACGGCCAAGCAGAACAACGCGGCCCCCGGCACCGGCGACTGGGCCACGAGCCCGGGCAAGCCCGCGAGCAAGCCGGTCGCCAAGAAGTGGGTGCAGCTGAGCGCGTCGCAGGCGGGCGACCTGAACCCGGTCGTCATCAACGGCGGCGGATTCACCCTCTACCGCTTCGACAAGGACACCGCGGACCCGTCCAAGTCGAACTGCTCCGGCGAGTGCGCCACCACCTGGCCGCCGGTCCTGGTCGCCCCCGGCGGCAAGATCTTCATCGACGGTGTGAACAAGTCCGACGTCGGCGTGGTCAAGCGGGACGACGGCAACCTCCAGGTGACCGTCGGCGGCTGGCCGGTCTACCGCTTCAGCAAGGACCTGAAGCCCGGCGACACCAACGGGCAGGGCGTGGGCGGCACCTGGTTCGGTGTGACGCCGGACGGGCAGAAGGCGGGCGCCGCCGCCGAGCAGCCGGAGCAGCCGGAGCAGCCGGAGCAGCCGGAGCAGGGCGACGGGAACTCCGCGGCCCCCACGACCAGCGTCACGCTCTCCGACGAGATCAACTTCGGCGACCCGTCCGAGGGCCTGGCCGGCGCCGGGTGCCAGAACGTCGGCCGGGACGACGCCGCCTCCTCCCTCCAGGCCTCCGGCTCCCTGAAGATCTGGTCCGAGAAGGACTGCAAGGGCGAGTCCAAGGTGGTCCAGGGCAACATCGCCGACCTGGCCACCGTCGGCTTCGACGACACGATCTCGTCGGTGTTCCTCGGCTGACGCCGACCCGACGGCCGCACACGCGCCGCGGTCCCCTTCCGGGGGCCGCGGCTCCGTCATGCGCCGCCCGGCCACAGCCCGTCGTCGGTCAGCCCCAGCAGCTCGATCGCGTTGCGCCGTACGATCCGGTCGACCACGTCGGCGTCCAGATGCCCCATCTGCGCCTCGCCGACCTCACGGGACTTCGGCCAGGTGGAGTCGGAGTGCGGGTAGTCGGTCTCGTACAGGACGTTGCCGACCCCGATCGCGTCCAGGTTCCTGAGCCCGAAGGCATCGTCGAAGAAGCAGCCGTAGACGTGCTCGGCGAACAGCTCGGACGGCGGCCGGTGCACCTTGTCGGCGACCCCGCCCCAGCCCCGGTTCTCCTCCCACACCACGTCGGCGCGCTCCAGGATGTACGGGATCCAGCCGATCTGGCCCTCGGCGTACATCACCTTGAGGTTCGGGAAGCGCTCGAACTTGCCGCTCATCAGCCAGTCGACCATCGAGAAGCAGCAGTTGGCGAAGGTGATCGTCGAACCGACCGCGGGCGGGGCGTCGGCGGAGGTCGAGGGCATGCGGCTGGACGAGCCGATGTGCATGGCGACGACCGTGCCGGTCTCGTCGCAGGCGGCGAGGAAGGGGTCCCAGTCCTCGGTGTGGACGGAGGGCAGCCCGAGGTGCGGGGGTATCTCGGAGAAGGCGACGGCACGCACCCCGCGGGCCGCGTTGCGGCGGACCTCGGCGGCCGCCAACTCGGCGTCCCACAGCGGGATGAGGGTGAGCGGGATCAGCCGGCCCCGCGCGTCCGGGCCGCACCACTCCTCCACCATCCAGTCGTTGTAGGCCCGCACGCACAGCAGCCCCAGCTCGTGGTCCTGCGCCTCGGTGAAGGTCTGGCCGCAGAAGCGGGGGAAGGTCGGGAAGCAGAGCGCGGACTGGACGTGGTTGACGTCCATGTCGGCGAGGCGGGCGGGCACGTCGTACGAACCCGGCCGCATCTGCTCGTAGGTGATGACCTCCAGCTTGATGTCGTCCCTGCTGTAGCCGACGGCGGTGTCGAGGCGGGTCAGGGGCCGGTGCAGGTCCTCGTACACCCACCAGTCGCCGATCGGCCCGTCGTCGCCGGGCCGGCCCATGACGGGCTTGAACCGCCCGCCCAGGAAGGTCATTTCCTTCAGCGGGGCGCGGACTGTGCGCGGTCCGATGTCCTGGTACTTCTTCGGGAGCCGGTCCTGCCACACCGTGGGCGGCTCCACCGTGTGGTCGTCGACGGAGATGATCAGGGGAAACGTCGTCTCGGTGTCCATGACCCTCACGGTAGCGCCGATCTGACGGTCCGTCAGCTGCGCGGTGATACACCCCGCCGTGCGAAGAGCTCGTGAGGGCCTTGTGATATCCCGCGCGCCTGGCTGTGATCACACTCTCCACGGCTGACGCATCTGCCATGAACAAGGCAAACTGGCGGAGATGTAAACGGGTCCTAGGGGGACTGCGATGGACGGGGTACCGCGAGTGCCCGAGCAGAGGCGTCCCGGCTCCGCGAAGGATGAGGCGGAGCCGGCGGCGGCGCTGCGCTTCGGCGTGCTCGGTCCGGTGCGCGCCTGGCGGGGCGAGGAACAACTTCCGACCGGCTCACCCCAGCAACGCGCCCTGCTCGCCGCCCTGCTGCTGCGCGAGGGCCGTACGGCGACCGCGGCGGAGCTGATCGACGCCCTGTGGGGCGAGGAACCGCCCTCGCAGGCGCTGGCGGCGGTCCGGACGTACGCCTCCCGGCTGCGCAAGGTGCTGGACCCCGGGGTCCTGGTGAGCGAGTCGGGCGGCTACGCGGTGCGCGGGCTGGCCGAGGGCGCGCTGGATCTGGCGGCGGCGCAGGAGCTGGCGTCGGAGGCGGAGAAGGCGCGCAGCGCCGGGGATCTCTGCCATGCGCGGGACATGCTGGGCCGGGCGCTGGCGCTGTGGGACGGCGAGGTGCTGGCGGGGGTTCCGGGGCCGTACGCCGAGGCGCAGCGCGTCCGCCTGGAGGAGTGGCGCCTCCAACTCCTCGAATCCCGCCTCGACATGGACCTTGAGCAGGGCTGCCACGCGGAGGCGGTCTCGGCACTGACGGCGCTGACGGCGGAGCATCCGCTGCGCGAGCGGCTGCGGGAGCTGCTGATGCTGGCGCTGTACCGCAGCGGCCGGCAGGCGGAGGCGCTGGCGGTGTACGCGGACACGCGGCGCCTGCTCGCGGACGAGCTGGGAGTGGACCCGCGTCCCGGTCTGAAGGAGCTCCAGCAGCGCATCCTCCAGGCGGACCCGGCCCTGGCGGAGCCGTCGGCACCGGCGGCCGAACCGGCGGCGGTCCCGGTGCGCCCGGCCCAGCTGCCCGCCACCGTCCCCGACTTCACCGGCCGTGCCACCTTCGTCTCGGAGCTGAGCGAGGTCCTCGCCTCGGCCGAGGGCCGGGTGATGGCGGTCTCCGCGCTGGCCGGCATCGGCGGGGTGGGCAAGACAACGCTGGCGGTGCACGTGGCCCACCAGGCGCGCGCGGCCTTCCCCGACGGGCAGCTCTACGTCGACCTCCAGGGCGCGGGCCCGCGGGCGGCGGAGCCGGAGACGGTGCTGGGCGCCTTCCTGCGGGCGCTGGGCACGGCGGACTCGGCGATCCCGGACTCGCTCCAGGAGCGGGCGGCACTGTACCGCTCGCTGCTGGACGGCCGGCGGGTCCTGGTGCTGCTGGACAACGCGCGCGACGCCGCCCAGGTACGGCCGTTGCTGCCGGGCACGGAGGGCTGCGCGGCGCTGGTGACGTCCCGGGTCCGCATGGTGGATCTCGCGGGCGCCCACCTGGTCGACCTGGACGTGATGTCGCCCGACGAGGCCCTGTCCCTGTTCACGAAGATCGTGGGCGAGGAGCGGGTGGCGTCCGAGCGGGAGGCCGCGCTGGACGTGGTCGCGGCGTGCGGGTTCCTGCCGCTGGCGATCCGCATCGCCGCGTCGCGGCTGGCGGCGCGCCGCACGTGGACGGTGTCGGTGCTGGCGGCGAAGCTCGCGGACGAGCGCCGGCGACTGGACGAGCTCCAGGCCGGGGACCTCGCGGTGAAGGCGACCTTCGAGCTGGGGTACGGCGCCCTGGACCCAGCCCAGGCCCGCGCCTTCCGGCTGCTGGGCCTGGCGGACGGCCCGGACATCTCGCTCGCCGCGGCCGCCGCGGTGCTCGACCTTCCGCCGGAGGACACCGAGGACCTGCTGGAGGCCCTCGTCGACACCTCACTGCTGGAGTCGGCGGCACCCGGCCGCTACCGCTACCACGATCTGGTGCGACTCTACGCGCGTGCGTGCGCGGAACGCGACGAGTGGCCGCCGAGCGAGCGGGACGCGGCGCTGTCGCGGCTGCTGGACTTCTATCTGGCCACGACCGCGCTGGTGTACGAGATCGAGCACCCCGGGGACCGGCTGACCGACGACCTGGAGCCCACCCGCTATCCGGGCCTGAGCTTCTCGGAGGCGACTGCGGCCCTCGACTGGCTGTACACGGAGGCGGGGCAGCTGCTGGCCTGCGTACGGCAGGCGGCGGGCACGGAGCGGCTGCCCCGGGCCGTCGATCTGCTCTGGGCGGCGAAGGACCTGACCGAGTCGGGGGCCAACTCGCATCAGTACGAGATGACGGCGCGGGCCACGTGTGAGGCGACGCGGGCCGTCGGCCACGAGCGGGCGGAGGGCCGGGCACGTACGGTCCTCAGCGATGTGCTGCTGGTCTCCGGACGCATTCAGCCTGCCGAACAGGAGGCCCGCGTCGCCATGGAGCTCGCGGGAAGCGCGCAGGACGCCACCGCGGTGAGCTGGGTGGCCAACAACCGGGGGCTCATCTGCCTGCACGAGGGCCGGTTCGCCGAGGGCAAGGTCTTCTTCGACCAGGCGCTCGAAGGTCTGCGGGCAGCGGGGAACCGGCCCTTCGAGGCCACCGTCCTGGGCAACCTGTCACGGGCCCACCTGGGCATGGGCAACATCGTGAAGGCCGTGGAGATCGCGCAGCGCGGTCTCGCCGTGCACACCGAGATCGGCCGGACGGTACGCCTGGCCAACGGACACTTCGCGCTCGGCGTCGCCCTGACCCGGGCGGGCCGTTACGCCGAGGCGCTCAGCCAGTTCTCCGACGCCCTCGGCATCTTCAACGACCATCGGCAGCGGCTCTGGGAGGGCGTCACCCACTTCCGCATCGCCGAGGTGCATGCAGCCGACCGCCGCCCGTCACAGGCCGCCCAGCACGCCGAACAGGCTCTCGCGCTGGGCTGCATCGGCGGTGACCGGATGCAGGGCAACGTGCTGACGCTCCTGGGGCGTTCGCTCGCCGCCCTCGGTCAGGCGGACCGGGCCTCGGCGTGCTGGCGTGAGGCGCTCAACCTCTTCGAGCAGAACGGCGCCGCGGAGGCCAACGCGGTGCGCGCACTGCTCAGTTCGGCCGCGGTCGCCTAGGACTGGCGTCCCTGACCTGGGGATTGGGGGCGTTCAGCGTTCGTTTATCGGCGCCCGGCAGTCTCGTACGGGTCAGACCGTCGCGTCGGGGGGCAGACGGTCAGACCCGGAGCCCGACCGATTACTGTGCGGCTCCGAACGCCCGTCCGGCGATCCGCGGGGGAATCCCCGGACGGGCGTTCCTCACTCATCACCGAACAGAGGAACACGAGCCCATGAGCGACAAGAAGAAGGACGCGACCGTCTCTCCGGACAACAACGCGATGCCGAGTGAGCCGGCCGCCGGGGACGAGAAGATCACCACGCTCAACAACGCCATGCCCAGCGGGCCCGCCGCCGAGGACGAGAAGATCACCACCCTCAACAACGCGATGCCGGCCGGGCCTGCCTTCGACCTGGGCAAGAAGTAGGCCTCAGCACACGGGGATCGGCCGCGGCGGCTCGGAGGGGGAGCCACCGCGGCCGAAGTGTGTCCGCGGGGGGCCCGGTGTGAGGCGGGCGCAACAACGCGTCCCCGCAGCCTCTGCGCGCCGTTCCCCCTCCCGACACCCCACCTTCGCACCCGGCCGCCACGCTCGGGTGTCATGGCATCCGAGCAGAGCGCGGCGGTGGGCCCCGGACAGCCGTCGGCGATCGTCAGGTTCGTATCGTTCGTCCCGCTGGGCGCGGCGGCCGTCGTGCTGCTCGACTCCGCCACGGACTTCTTCCCCGACGACCCGCTCGCGGGGATCCTGACCCCGACGCGGCTCGCCCTGCTGCTCGGCCTGCTGGCCCTCGTCGTCCCTGTGCGGGGCCGTACGCCGGCCCGGCTGCGGGACTTCCGGACGCGGCTGGATCTGCCCATAGGGCTGCTGATCGCCGCCTCGGTCGTGGCGACGTATCGCAGCGGACAGCCCACGGCGCCCCTGCGCGGCCTGTTGACCGTCATCGCCTGCTATTACCTGGTCGTCGCCGTGCGCCGCACCCAGCCCGAGTCGTGGCGGGCGATCGGCCTCCTCGCGCTGACCGGCGTCGCGGCGGCCGCCACCAGCGCCTTCTCCCAGTTCACCAACGACACCCCGACCGGCTTCTGCCGCACCGGACTGCTCACCGACATCGCCTGCGACGCGGGCGGCGACGGCATCCTCATCCGCGCCACCGGCACCTTCTCGAACCCGAACCTGCTGGCCGCGTTCCTGGTGCTGCTCCTGCCGTTCGCCCTGCTCGCCGCCGTCCTGGTGGACGAGCGCACGGCACGCACCGCCGTCGTCCTGCTCGTAGTGGTCGGCTACGGGGCTCTGCTGACCACCTTCTCGCGCGCCGGGTACGTCGCCGGCGCCGCCGGCCTCCTCGTGCTCGGCGGCGCCTACTGGCTGGCGCCCCGCCTCGCCGACCGTGCGCAACGCCGGCTGTTCGCCGCCCTCGGCACGCTGGCCCTGCTCGCCGCGGCCGGCGCCATCTGGGCCGTGTCCCGCGCCGGGAACGCACTGGGCGTGCGCGGCCAGGCCTGGGAGGCGGCGCTCGGGCTGGCCGCCGACAACCCCCTCGGCGTCGGACTCGGCCGCTCCGGAGCGGTCATATCCGCCGCCGCGCCCGGCGACCGTACCTTCGTCCACGCCCACAACCTGTGGCTCAACTGGCTGGTGGAGGCGGGCCCCCTCGGGCTCCTCGCCATCACCGCCGTGGCCGTGATCGCCGTGTCGTCCGCGGCCCGGGCCGCCCGCGCGAAGTCGGTGATCGGCACGGTCGGCCTGGCGGCCCTCACCGGCTTCTTCCTGATGAGCATGATGGACCACCCGGCCAACCTGGACCGGATCGACGCCCTGCTCTGGTACGCCCTGGCGGTGGTCATGGCCGAGGCCCCGGCCACCTGGCGCCGAACCGCCGAGACCCTGCCCGCGCCCGTGCCCACCCAGCTCAAGCGCCCACGGCACGGGGGCCCGCAGCGCATCGGCGCCGCGAGCTGACGACCGCCCGATCCGGCCGGCTCGTCAACCCCTCCCCCGCAACTCCCCCTTGACCACCTTCCCGCTCGCGTTGCGCGGCAGCTCGCCCACGAACTCCACCGCCCGCGGGACCTTGTAGTTGGCCATCTCCCGTCGCGCCCAGGCGATCAGGTCGTCCCCGGTCAGCACGGCACCCGGACGGCGCACCACGAAGGCCTTCCCGGCCTCCCCCAGCCGGGGATCGGGTACGCCGATCACCGCGACGTCCGCGATATCGGGGTGCAGGCCCAGCATCTGCTCGATCTCCGCCGGGTACGCGTTGAAGCCGCCGACGATGAACATGTCCTTGATGCGGTCGGTGATGCGCAGGTTGCCGCCGCCGTCCAGCACGCCCACGTCCCCCGTCCGCAGCCAGCCGTCGTCCGTCACCACCTCGGCCGTGGCCGCCGCGTCCTCGTAGTAGCCGTGCATGACGTTGAAGCCGCGGACCAGGACCTCGCCGGGTTCGCCGGGCGGGGCCTCGACGCGGACCTCGGTGCCCGGTATCGCGCGGCCCGACGTCGACGCGATCACCGTCGGGTCGTCGCCGCGCCGGCACATCGTCACGATGCCGCTGGCCTCCGACAGGCCGTACGCCGTCAGGACCGTCTCCACGCCCAGTTCCCCGCGCAGCCGCTCCACCAGCCGCAGCGGCACCACCGCCGCGCCGGTCACCACCAGCCGCAGCGCGGACAGGTCGTGACTGTCCCTGGCGGGGTGGTCAAGGAGCGACTGGTGCAGGGTCGGCGGGCCCGGCAGCACCGACACCCGTTCCGCCGCGATGTTCGCCAGCGCCGTGCCGACGTTGAACACCGGCTGGGGGATCATCGTCGCGCCCCGCATGAGGCAGGCGATCACCCCGGCCTTGTAGCCGAAGGTGTGGAAGAAGGGGTTCACGATGAGATAGCGGTCGCCCTGACGCAGGCCCGCCAGGTCGCTCCACACCTCGTAGGCACGGAGCGTCTGGGCGTGCGTGATCACCGCGCCCTTGGGGCGGCCCGTCGTGCCGGACGTGAAGACGATGTCCGACGCCCAGGTGCCCTCGACGGCCTCGGCGCGCGCCCGCACCTGCGCCTCGTCCACCGCGTCCCCGCTCGCCAGGAAGTCCTTCCAGGTGCGGAAGTCCGCCGGGGCGTCGTCGGACAGCACCACCACCTGCTCCAGCTCCGGCAGCCCCGGCCCCTCCGCGACCGCCCGCCGCAGCGACGCCACATACGACGTTCCCAGGAACGTGCCCGTCACGAACAGCAGCCGCGCCCCGCTCCTGCGCAGCACATCGGCCGCCTCCCCGCCCTTGAAGCGGGTGCTCAGCGGCACCAGCACCGCCCCCGCCGACACCGCGCCGAGCGCGGCCGTGATCCAGTCCAGGGTGTTCGGGGCCCAGATGGCGACCCGGTCGCCGGGCTCGATGCCGTATCCGACGCACGCCGCCGCGGAGCGCTCGACGCGGGCGCCGAGCTCGGCGTACGAGATCCTCGTACGGCCCTCCACGACCGCCTCGACGTCCGCGAACCGCCGGGCCGCGGACCGGACGAGTTCCGGGATGCTGCCCCACTCCAAGTCACCGCGCACCACAGCCTCCAGACCCACTAGCTGACTACCCGTCAGATTAGCTGTAGCCTGACGCCCTGTCAGCAGCCGCTTCAGCATGCGGAGGTGCGCGCAGCATGACGTCAGGCATCGGCCTCAAGGACGCCACCGCGATCGTCGGCATAGGACAGACACCCTTCGCCAAACGGCTCGACGAGGACGAGAGGACCCTCGCCTGCCGTGCCGTCGTCGCCGCTCTGGACGACGCCGGAATATCCCCGGGCGAGGTCGACGCACTCGCCAGCTACACCATGGAGGAGACCGACGAGGTCGAGCTGGCGAAGGCCGTCGGCTTCGGCGACCTCACCTTCTTCAGCAAGGTCGGCTACGGCGGCGGCGGTTCGTGTGCCACCGTCGCGCATCTCGCCGCCGCCATCGCCGCCGGGCAGGCGACGGTCGGCGTCGCCTGGCGGTCGCGGAAGAGAGGCAGCGGGCCCCGGCCCTGGCGCAACACCACCGCCCAACTGCCCACCCCGGCCCAGTGGACCCGGCCCTACGGCCTGCTCCGCCCCGTCGACGAGATCGCCATGCTCGCCCGCCGCTACATGCACGAGTACGGCGCGACGCGGGACCACCTGTTCAACGTCGCCCTCGCCTGCCGGAACCGGGCCAACCAGAACCCGGACGCGATCATGTACGACCGGCCGCTGACCCGCGAGATGTACATGACCTCGCGCTGGATCAGCGAACCCCTGTGCCTCTTCGACAACTGCCTGGAGACCGACGGCGCCCTGGCCTGCGTGATCGTCAGCAGGGAGCGCGCCCGCGACTGCCGGCACACCCCCGTCTACGTCCACTCCGCCGCCCAGGGCCTGCCCGCCCAGCACCACGGCATGGTCAACTACTGGAACGACGACCCGCTCACCGGCCCCGCCTGGACCGCCGCCCGCCATCTGTGGAAGCACGCCGACCTCACCCCCCAGGACGTGGACGTCGCCCAGATCTACGACGCGTTCACGGCGCTCATACCGCTCTCGCTGGAGGGATACGGCTTCTGCGACCGGGGCGAGGGAGGGGCGTTCACGGAGGGCGGCGCCCTGGAGATCGGCGGGCGGCTGCCGATGAACACCGCGGGCGGCGGGCTCAGCGAGGCCTACGTCCACGGGTTCAACCTCATCAACGAGGGCGTCAAACAGCTGCGCGGCACCAGCACCGCCCAGGTCCCCGGCGCCGCGACCTGCCTCGTCACCGCCGGCGAAGGCGTCCCCACCTCCGCGCTGCTCCTGAGGAGTTGACCGAAGGATGCTCTCCCCCGTCACCGACCCCGACGGCGCCCCCTTCTGGCGGTACGCCGCCCAGGGCGAGCTGCGCGTCCAGGCCTGCGCCGACTGCGGCGAACTCCGCTTCCCGCCCCGTCCCTGCTGCCCGCACTGCCAGTCCTTCGCAGCCGAGTGGCGGCTCATGAGCGGGCACGGCCGGATCTGGTCGTACGTCGTCCCCCACCCGCCCCTGCTGCCCGAGTACGCCGAGCAGGCGCCGTACAACGTCATCGTCGTCGAACTCGCCGACGCCCCCCGCATCCGCCTCGTCGGCAACCTCGTCACCGGCCCCGGCGCGGCGCTCGACTCCCTCTCCCCCGACCGGATCCGCATCGGCGCCAAGGTGCAGGCCGTCTTCGACGGCTCCGGTCTGCCGCAGTGGGTCCTGGAGCGGCCATGAGCCTGGACGTCAGAGCCGACAAGGACACCGCCGTCGCCGTCGTCACCCTCGACCGGCCCGACCGCCTCAACGCCATCGACCTGGCGATGAGGGACGAACTCGTCGCGGCCTGGCGGGAGTTGCGGTTCGACGACACCGTACGGGCCGTGGTCCTCACCGGCGCCGGGGAGCGCGCCTTCTGCACGGGGCTGGACCGGGAGGCCGTCGTCCCGCAGCCCGACTCGCCCTACATGACGGACGATCCGCTGCTGCGCGTCGGGCCGAAGTCCAACGACCTGTGGAAGCCGGTCGTCGCCGCCGTGCGGGGCATGGCCTGCGGCGGCGCCTTCTATCTGCTCGGCGAGGCGGACTTCCTCGTCGCCGACCCGGCCGCCACCTTCTTCGACCCGCACACCACCTACGGCATGGTCAGCGCCTACGAGTCGATGCTCATGGCGCTGCGCATGCCGTACGGGGAAGCCGCGCGGATGGCGCTCATGGGGAGCGCGGAGCGGCTGTCGGCGCGCCGGGCCCATGAGATCGGGCTGGTCTCGGAAGTCACCGAGCCCGGTGGCGCGTTGGCCGCCGCGCTCGACTGCGCGAGCGTCATCGCCGGATATCCGGCGCAGGGTGTGCAGGGGACCGTACGGGCGCTGTGGGCGGCCAGGGAGGCCGCGCTGGCCCAGGCGTTCGCGCAGGCGCCGCACCTGATCGCGCTCGGCAACCTGCCGGACGAACGGCAGACGGACCTGTTCCGGGCGCGACGCCGCGCGTTCAGGATCCGGTGACCTAGTAGGAGTCGGACATCCGCAGGGCGTTGCTCAGTTCGCAGGTGCCGCTGCCGCTGCCGGAGGCGCTCTGGCGGGCGACGACGTCGGTGGACTCGGTGGCGCCGGCGTCGACGGTCAGGATCCCGCCGGTGCCCGTGTCGAGCTCCTTGCCGGTCGAGTCCTTGAAGATGACGTCGAAGGTGTACGAGTACGTCGTGATCGCACTGCTGTTGGTGGCGCTGACGCGCGCGACGAGCCCCTCGGCCGGGTCGTACGCGCACTTGTCGATCTTCACGTCCGTGGTTTCCTCCGCGGACGGCCCCGTGCTCTGCGCACCGCCGCCCGAGGACGACCCCGTGTCGTAGTCGTCATCGTCGTCGTAGTGGGTGCTGCCGCCGTAGTTGCCGCCCGAACCGCTCGACGAGCTGCTGGAGTTCGAGCTGCTGTCGCAGCCGCCGCCGCTGGAGTGCCGGGCGCCCGTCAGGGCGACGACGACTCCGACGAACACTGCCACAGCGCGGACATGGCGAAGCTTCACGTGTTCAACCCCCGTTGTCGTGATCGTGAGCACGTCACGCTAGCAGCGCACGCGTGGCGGGAACCGCTTACCCGGCGTAGCGTCGCGTGTAAGAGCGGTGAAGATGGCCGCTCTCCTGGGACGGCCGCCGTCCGGTTCCCTTCCGTGCGCCGGCACGACGGCCGTCACACACCGGCGACTCATGCACGCCGGAAGGGGCAGCGCCCCGAAAGGGGCGCGGGGCTGTGTCGATTTGCGGCTCCGCCGCGTGGGCGCGACCAGCCACGACGGCGCCGCGGACGACTACGCGGTACGCGCCGTACCGGTGCCCTTCTCCGCGTCCAGCGCGTACACGCACCGGTCCTTGCTGCAGGCGTACACGACGCCGTCCTTCACCACCGGGGAACCGGTGATCTCACCCCCCGTGGCGAGCTTCCAGCGCAGTCGGCCGTCGTCGGCCTTCAGGGTGTACAGCAGATGGTCGGTGGAGCCGAAGTGGATCCGACCCTCGGCCACGGACGGGGCGCCCACGAGGTCGCCGCCCGCCTGGAAGCGCCACTTCGGCGTCCCGGTGACCGCGTCCAGCGTGTACAGGCCCTTGCCGCTGCCGACGTGCACATGGCCCCCGGCCACCAGCACCGGCTCGATCGAGGACCGGGACTCGGTGGCGATGCGCCAGCGGTCGCGGCCGTCGGTGGCGTCCAGGGCGTAGACCGTGCCGAGGTAGTCGGCGAGGTACACGCCGCCGCCGGTCACCGCCGGGCCCGGCACGAAGGTCGGCGGGCACAGGAAGACCGCCGGGGCCTCGAAGTGCCAGCGCACCCGCCCGCTCATCACGTCGAGCGCGAGCACGCGCGTCCCCGCGGAGACGTACACATGGCCGTCGTGCGCCTGCGCCACCCGCACCGGCACCCCGCCGCAGGAGGCGGCGTCGCCGATCGGGTACGACCAGCGCTCGTCGCCGGTCCGGGCGTCCAGGGCCTTCAGACGGGCGTCCTGCCAGACGTACACCGTGCCGTCGTACAGCGACGGGCCCGCCTCCGGGGACTCGAAGTCGGTCTGCGCCCCGGAGATCTCCCACAGCTTCTGTCCGTTGGACGCCTCCCAGGCCTGGACGCCGCCGCCGCGCGTGCCGGTGACGACGGTGCCGCGCTCGGCCTTGAGGGAGTACACCCAGGCGTCCGTCTGGAGCCGCCAGAGGTCCGCGCCCTCGCGGCACTCCAGGGCGAACAGGGTCGGCCCGTCGGAGGCGTGGATACGGCCGTCCGCGACCGCCATCGACCAGGCCACGTCCCGCGTCTTGAAGCGGCGCCGGCCGGTGGCCACGTCCAGGGCATGGACCTCGAAGGAGGTGACGTAGACGAGGTCGTCGGCGACGGCCGGGGTGCCCCAGACGTCGTTCGACATGCGAAAACGCCAGGGCCGCCAGCCGGCCGCCGCCTCCGGGGCCACGGGCGGCGGTGCGGATACGGCAGAGCCCACGGCAGGGTCGGCGCCGTTGACGCCGGGGCGGGGTTTGGACCAGGAGGCGACCAGGCCGGCCTCCGGAGGGGGCGCCTGCATGGCGGCGGCGCGGGCGTCGGCGACGCGCGGTCCCGGTCCGATGGGGACCGCGGCGCCCGCCAGCCGGACGGGGCCGGTGTCGGGGGCGCCGACCGGGACGGGCTGCGGGCCCGGGACCACCGGGTCGTGCGAGGGCGGGGGCGGCAGGGGCGCGGGGGCGTTACGCCCGCCGCTGCGGCCGGAGGCCGGCGCGGGCTTGGCCGCCGGGCGGCCGCCTCTGCGCGTCTCGATCAGGCCGACCGCCCGCTCGGGCAGCCAGGCCGACGCCGTACCGCTGTCGTCGGTGCCGGAGCCGAAGAGGTGGGGCGCGAGCTGGGCCTGGAGGTCGGCCGGGTTGGGGCGGGCCGTGGCCTCCATCTGCATACAGGACTCGATCAGCGGACGCAGCTCGTCCGGGAGGCCTTCGAGGTCGGGGCCCTCGCGCAGCAGCATGAAGACCGTCTCGACCGGGTTGGCGCCGTGGAACGGGGGGTGTCCGGTGGCGGCGAACACCAGCATCGAGCCCAGCGAGAAGACATCGCTCGCGCCGGTCACGCTACGGGAGTCCTTCGCCTGCTCCGGCGACATGTAGGCGGGCGTGCCGACGGCGACGTTGGTCATCGTCAAACGCGTGTTCGAGACGCCGGACGCGATACCGAAGTCGATGACGCGGGGGCCGTCCTCGACCACGAGCACGTTGGACGGCTTCAGGTCGCGGTGCACGAGACCGGCGCCATGGATGGACTGCAGGGCCTCCGCCACGCCCGCCGCCAGCCAGCGCACCGCCTGGGCCGGCATCGGCCCGCACTCGTTCACTATTTCCTCGAGGGAGGGCGCGGGAACGTACGCGGTGGCCAGCCACGGCACAGCGGCACGCGGGTCGGCGTCGACGACCGCGGCCGTGTAGAAGCCGGAGACCGCCCGGGCCGCCTCCACCTCACGCGTGAAGCGGACGCGGAACAGCTGGTCCTCGGCGAGCTCCGTACGGACCGTCTTGATCGCCACGCGCCGGCCCGAAGCCGAGCGCGCGAGATAGACGAGCCCCATACCGCCGGCGCCCAGCCGTCCGAGCACCTCGAACGGCCCGATCCTGCGCGGATCGTGCTGCGTCAGCTGATCCACCACTCTGCCTGCCACCTCCCCGTACGGGCCCCGTCCACCCACATATGTACGCGACCCCGTGCAGCGTCTCACCACCGCACCGCCTTGGCGGCACGCACCCCGATTCTTCCTGTCCGAGGGCGTGGTGGCGAACCCGAGGGCGGAACGGGGTGTCTTGGGACAAAACCACACTCCGGCGTCCGCGGAAAGCGCCGGTTCGCATAGTGGGACGCCTGAGGTAAGAGTGCGGTCAGCGTCTCAGCGTTCCAGGACCGCGAAGGACGCCCCCTGGTCGTCGGTGACGACGGCGACCGTCCCGTACGACGTTTCGAAGGGCGGCACCTGCACCCGCCCGCCGAGCCGGTTCACCGCGGCGAGGATCTCCGCGCAGTCCGCCACCCGGAAGTGGACCACGAAATGAGGCGGCATCATCGCCGCGAACACGTCCCCGACGGCCGCCCGCCCGAAGTCCGGCTTCGCGTCCGGCCCGAACAGGGCGTCATGGAAGAGCCCGCCGTAGAAGGTGTTCGCGACCTCGGTGTCCCGGGCGTACAGCTCGGCCCAGGCGAAAGTGCCGACCTCGTGCCGGCGCCCGAAGCCGGTGTGCCCGTCCGGCTGCCACAGCCCGAAGACGGCGCCCTCGGTGTCGGTGACCAGCGCGGCCGTGCCGAGCCCCGCCCCGACCTGCGTCGGCAGGGCGACCACCTGCCCGCCGGCGTCCCGGATCCGCCCGGCCAGCACCTGCGCGTCCGGGGTGGCGAAGTACACCGTCCACACGGTGGGCATCCGCCCGTCCGTCTTGCGCGAGAGCGAGGCGACGCGATCGCCGTCCAAGCGGGCCCATACGGTGGAGTCGTACGCCTCCTCGAAGTCCCACCCGAAGAGCTCACCGTAGAAGCGCTTGCCCGCCGGCACGTCCGCGAGCTGGGCGTCGACCCAGCACGGGACGCCTTCCGTGTATCCCGTTCCGTTCGCGGATGCCCTGTTTTCGGCCATGCGGCAAAAGTAGCCGCCTCCCCCTCACCCCGCAGACCAGGCACACCAGCCTCGCGCTCCTCGTGCACCCCATTTGCAGTCGGCCGAATCGCGCCCCGATCACGCCTCGGTAAGCTGACGACATGACAGGACAAGTGCGTACCGTCGACGGCCGTGTGGCCGGTCGGCGTGGGCAGGCGACCCGGCAGAAGCTGCTCGACTGCCTCAGCGAGATGCTCAGCTCTTCCCCGTACCGGGACGTCAAAGTCATCGATGTCGCCCGGAAGGCGGGTACTTCACCCGCGACCTTCTACCAGTACTTCCCGGACGTCGAGGGCGCCGTCCTGGAGATCGCCGAGCAAATGGCCACCGAGGGCGCTGGGTTGACCGAGCTCGTCGAGGGCCGCAGCTGGGTGGGCAAGGCCGGCTGGCAGACGGCACAGGAACTCGTCGACGGGTTCCTGGACTTCTGGCGCAGGAACGACGCGATCCTCAGGGTCGTCGACCTCGGCGCGTCCGAGGGCGACAAACGCTTCTACAAGATCCGTATGAAGATCCTGAACTCGGTCAACAACTCCCTGGCGGAAGCGGTGACTCAGCTTCAGTCCAAGGGCAAGGTCGACAAGGACGTCAATCCGGCCGCGATCGCGGGTTCGATCGTCGCGATGCTCGCGGCGGTGGCCTCGCACCAGAAGGGTTTCCAGACGTGGGGCGTGAAACAGGCTGAACTCAAGCCGAACCTCGCGCTGTTGGTGCACCTGGGCGTGACCGGCAAGAAGCCGACGAAGTAGCTCCCCCGGTTCCCCGGTTCCTTTAGTCCTGTCTGGTAGTCCTGTCTGGCAGGCGGTGGCTCACCCGACGTGGGCCGCCGCCTGCCGTGCTATGCGGGCAGCGGACGATCCCGTACGACGTGTTTCATCACCAGCGTCGACGTGAGCCGCTGCACCCCCGGCAGTGTCGCCAGCCGTTCGTCGTACAGCCGCTGGAAGGCGGCGAGGTCGGCGGTGGCCACCCGCAGCAAGTAGTCGGGCTCGCCGAACAGCCTTTGTGCGTCCAGGACATGGGGGATGTCCGCGATGGCCCGCTCGAACCCGGCGACCGTGTCCCGGTCCTCCTGCCGCATGGAGACGAAGACCAGCGCCTCGAAGGTCAGCCCCACCGCCGCCGGCTCCACCACCGCCCGGTAGCCGCTGATCGCCCCGGAGCGCTCCAGTTCCCGCAGCCTGCGGTGGCACGGCGAGACGCTCAGCCGCACCCGCCCGGCCAGCTCGGTCACGGTCAGCCGCCCATCCTGCTGCAGCTCGGCAAGAATTTTCCGGTCCACGTCATCCATGAAGAAGATATTTGCTCACAACTCGCGATCATGAGCAAACTTCGACAACACTTTCGGGCCATTCCCGCCTAATGTCCCCACCATGGACTCCGGACTGCTCATCTCCTTCCTCGCCATCGACCTGCTCCTGGTCTGCGTGCCGGGTGCCGACTGGGCGTACGCGATCTCCGCCGGGCTGCGCGAGCGCTCGCCGCTGACGGCGGTGGCGGGCCTGGTCACCGGGTACGCGCTGCACACGGTCCTCGCGGTGGCGGGCCTCGCGGTGCTGGTGGCGAGCGAGCCGGGTCTGCTGACCGCCCTGACGGCCGCCGGCGCCGCGTACCTGGTCTGGCTGGGCTGGAGCGTGCTGCGCCGCCCGGCCACGCCAGGGACTTCCGAGGACACCGTCCCCTCGACCAGTCCGGCCCGCGTCTTCCTGCGCGGCGCCACGATCAGCGGCCTGAACCCCAAGGGCCTGCTGCTCTACCTCTCCGTGCTCCCCCAGTTCCTGGTGACGAAGGGCGACCACCTCCCGGTCCCCGCCCAGACCGCCACCCTCGGCCTGCTCCACATGGCGTGCTGCGCCGCCGTCTACCTCACGGTGGGCCTGACCTCCCGCGCACTCCTGGCCGCCCGCCCGGCAGCGGCCCGCGCGGTCACCCGCACATCGGGAGCGGCGATGCTGGGGATCGGCGCGTTCCTGCTGGTACAGCGCCTGGCGACGCTATGACCCGGGTAAGGACTGCTTCCGGACGATCCTGAAGAGCCGGATCTCCCGCTCCACCCGAGCCTGATACGTCGCATACGGCGGCCAGAACGCCAGGGCCGTCTTCCACACCGCCGCTCGTTCCTCGCCCTCCAGCAACCGGGCCGTGACGGGGATGTCGTGGCCCTTCCAGTTGACCTCGGCTTCGGGGTGGGTCAGGAGGTTGTGGGTCCAGGACGGGTGGCCGGGGCGGCCGAAGTTGGAGCCGATCAGGATCCAGGTGCGGCCGTCCTCCTCCGGCATGCAGGCCAGCGGCGTGCGGCGGGGCAGGCCGCTGCGGGCGCCGGTGGAGGTGAGGATCACGCCGGGCAGCATCTGGGCGCTGAGCAGCACCCTGCCGCGGGTGAGGCGGTGCACGGCGCGGTCCAGCGCCGGGATGACATGCGGGGCGAGCTTGGCGAAGCCCCGCGTCGAGGACACCTTCTGCACTGCTCGCACGACCACGGGTACGCCGATCACACCGCCACCTCCTTGGCGTCGGACATCTCGAAGAGCCGGGCGGTGTCCGCGGCGTGCGCCCGGAGCCGGTGGACCGGGCCGAAGAGGAGTTCGTCCCCGGCGGCCCGCTTGAAGTACAGGTGCGCCTCGTGCTCCCAGGTGAAACCGATGCCGCCGTGCAGCTGGATCCCCTCGGCGGACGCGGTCCGCAGCGCCTCCAGGGCCTGCGCGAGGGCGAGCCCGCCGACCGGCTCCCCGTGCGGGACGGCCCAGGCCGCGTAGTACGCCGCCGAGCGCGCCGCCCGCACCCCCACGTACACGTCCGCCAGCCGGTGCTTCACCGCCTGGAAGGAGCCGATCGCCCGGCCGAACTGCTCCCGCTGCGTGACGTACTCCACGGTCCTCTCCAGCGCCCGGTCGGCGGCGCCCACGGCCTCGCAGGCGAGGACGGCAGCAGCGGCGGCGCCGGCCGAGGCGAGGGCGGTGAGGACCTCCCGGCCGTCTTCCTCACCCAGCAACTCGGCGTCCACGTCGCGCAGTTGCACGCGGGCCTGCGGCCGGGTGGCGTCCAGCGCGGTCTGTCGTACGCGTACGACGCCGGCCGCCTCCCCGGGCACCAGGAACAGCAGCGTCCGCGACGCCGCGAACCCCCCGGCGTGCGCGGCGACCACCAGCAGCCCGGCGCTGTGCCCGTCGAGCACCTGGTCGACCTGCCCGTACAGCCGCCAGCCGCCCTCCGTCCGCCGCGCCTGCACACCCCCGGCGCGCCCGCCCCCGGCCCAGTCGCCGTCGCCCGTGCCGGTGAGGGCGAGGGCGGTGCCGAGCGCGGGGCCGGGGACGGCGAGGGCGGCGGTGAGCGTGCCGGAGGCGAGGCGGGGCAGCAGCTCGGCGCGCTGGGCCTCGGTGCCGAGCGCGCCGATCAGCGGGGCGGCGAGGACGGCCGTGGCGAGCAGCGGGGAAGGGGCCAGTGCCCGGCCCGTCTCCTCGCAGGCGAGGGCGAGTTCGGTCGCCGAGCAGCCGACACCGCCGTACGCCTCGGGAAGGGCCAGTCCGGGCAGGCCGAGCTGTTCGGCGAGGGCCGTCCACAGGTGCGGGTCGTGTCCAGCGGGGGTGTCGACGGCCGTGCGCAGCTCGCGGGGACCGCAGCGGCTGTGCAGCAGCTCGCGGAGGGTGCGGCGGATCTCGTCCTGCTCGGGGGTGAAGCTGGCGTCCATGGGCTCTTGCCTCCGGCTCTTCCCTCCAGATCTGACGGGCCGTCATATTAGGAGGGCTGCAGCGAGATGCCCAGAGGTTGGACGCACAGGGGTTGGGAACTGCCGCCGATTGACAGAGCTTGGGCGCGTTGGAGCGCGCATGAGTGAGCGCTGCGACTACAGCGTGGATTCAATGGAACGGGAGTTCTTGCGTCGAATGCGTGACCTTCTCGGGAGAGGCTCGTTGGGTGCGGTGAGGGATCTACAGCATCGGGCGGGGGTGAGGGCAATGGGCGGGCTGCGCGAGGTGGCGGTGCCGTTCGTCACGCCCGGCCCTTCTGGTGTGGCGATCCGTACCCGGCTCAAGGATCTAACGCCCGAGGATGAGCAGGTTCTGCGCTTGGTGGGTGCACACCTGGGCTCGCTCGCCTCGAAGGACCTCAAAGCGCGTTGCGCTGACGGCCTGAAGCACTCCACCGAGACATGGGCGGCCCGGAAGCGAGACCTGACGGCCGTCTCGTCGTCCAGGTGGGCGGGCAGCATCACCAAGGCCACGCACGATCAGTGGGCACTCGCCCGGCGCGGGCAGTCGGCGCATGTCCATTCCCTCGAAGCGGGCGTCAGAACGCTTCGGCACCGTCTTTCCCTGCCGGTCGGCGAGAAAGGGACCAACCGTTCCCCCGGCGGCTACCGGTCGGCGCACGAATGGTTCCAGAAGACACGCCGCCTGCATGTACTCGAAGACCGGCTCGAAACGGTTCGCGCAGACCACGAGGTCGGACGCGTCCGCGTAGCACGCGGCGGCAAACGCCTGCTGGGCACCCGCCACAACCTCGACGCCGCCCAGCTCAGCGTGTCGAAGTGGCGTCAGCAATGGGAGACGGCGCGCTGGTTCCTGTGCGCTGACGGGGAATCGGGCAAGCGATACGGCAACGAGACGATCCGCGTCACCCCGGACGGCGAGATCAGCATCAAGCTGCCCGCGCCGCTTTCCGGCCTGGCCAACGCGAAGCACGGCCGGTATGTCCTCGCCTGCACGGCGCGGTTTCCGCGCCGTGGCACCGAGTGGGCCGACCGCGTGGAAGCGAACCGCGCGGTGGCCTACCGCATCCACTACGACGTGCAGCGCGGGCGCTGGTACGTGGACGCCTCCTGGACGTTCCCTGTCACGCGGACCATCCCGATGCGGACCGCACTCGCGCACAGCGTCATCGGTGTCGACACGAACGCCGACCACCTCGCCGCATGGCGCCTCGACACCCATGGCAACCCGATCGGCCATCCCCGCCGCTTCTTCTACGACCTGTCCGGCACCCGGGATCACCGCGACGCCCAGGTCCGGCACGCGCTGTCCCGGCTGCTGAACTGGGCCAGGACCTGCGGCGTCAAGGCCCTCGCGGTCGAGGACCTCGACTTCCAGGCCGAGAAAACCAGAGAGAAGCACGGGCGCAAGCGCCGATTCCGGCAGCTGATCTCCGGCATGCCGACCGGCAAGCTCCGCGCCCGGCTGGCCTCCATGGCCGACGCCACAGGTATCGCGATCATCGCCGTGGACCCGGCCTACACCAGCAAGTGGGGCGCCCAGCACTGGCAAAAGCCGATGGCCGGCCCCACTCGTAAGACCACCCGGCACGATGCGGCGAGCATCGCCATCGGGCGACGCGCCCAGGGGCACCCGATCCGGCGACGGACGACACCGCCCCGTGCACACCAGAGCGATGTGCACGGGCATCGGACCGTCCAGGCCGGACCGGAGACCCTTGGGCGTGAGGGACCCCGCCCCCACGTTCCCGGACCACGGACACGATCCGTGCCGCCGGACGCGGAGAGTACGCGGGCGACCAGGACATCCAAAACCGTTCGGGGTGTCCGCAGTGACCAGGCATGGGTACAACACTCATCCCTGCTCACTGATTAGCAACGGTTGGAGGCCTCTCATGACTCCTGGGAACCGGAAAGTCGCCGTGGTCGGAGTGGCCCTCTCCGACTGCGGCCGGGTGGACGACGCGACACCGTACGCCCTGCACGCCCAGGCGGCCCGCCGGGCGCTGGCCGACGCGGGGCTCGGCCGGGAGGTGGTGGACGGCTTCGCGTCCGCCGGTCTCGGCACCCTCGCGCCCGTCGAGGTGGCGGAGTATCTGGGCCTGCGCCCGACCTGGGTCGACTCCACCTCCGTCGGTGGCGCCACCTGGGAGGTCATGGCGGCCCACGCGGCGGACGCGATAGCCGCCGGCCACGCGAACGCGGTGCTGCTGGTGTACGGCTCGACGGCCCGCGCCGACATCAGGGCGGGGAGGCGGACGGGGAACCTGTCCTTCGGCTCCCGGGGTCCCTTGCAGTTCGAGGTGCCCTACGGCCACACCCTCATCGCCAAGTACGCCATGGCCGCCCGCCGGCACATGGTCGAACACGGCACGACGATCGAACAGTTGGCGCAGGTGGCCGTCCAGGCGCGGGCGAACGCCGCCCTGAACCCCGAGGCCATGTTCCGCGACCCGATCACCGTGGACGACGTCCTGTCGGGCCCGATGATCGCCGACCCCTTCACCAAGCTGCACTGCTGCATCCGCTCCGACGGTGGCGCGGCGGTGCTGCTGGCCGCCGAGGAGTTCGTACGGGACTGCCGTACCGCGCCCGTGTGGGTCCTCGGCGCCGGGGAGCACGTCTCGCACTCCGCGATGTCCGAGTGGCCCGACTTCACGACCGGCCCGGCGGCGGTGAGCGGACGGCTCGCCTTCGAGCGGGCCGGGGTGCGGCCCGAGGAGATCGACTTCGCGGAGATCTACGACGCCTTCACCTACATGACCCTGGTGACGCTGGAGGACCTCGGCTTCTGCGGGAAGGGCGAGGGCGGGGCGTTCGTGGAGAAGGGGCGGCTGCTGGTGCGGGGCGGGGAACTGCCGGTGAACACGGACGGGGGCGGTCTCTCCGCCCAGCATCCCGGGATGCGAGGGCTGTTTCTGCTGGTGGAGGCGGTGCGGCAGCTGCGCGGGGAGGGCGGGGAGCGTCAGGTGTGGGGGCCGGGCGGGCCCGGTGAGCTGCCCCGTTTGGGGGTTGCTTCGGCGACCGGGGGATGGTTCTGCTCGTCGGGGACGTTGGTATTGGGGAGGGATTGAGTCGATCGACGACGACACGATCGGGAGGCACAAGGCATGTCCCTGACCCGCGAAGAGCGTGAACAGTTCCTGGCCGAACCCCATATCGCCGCG
Source organism: Streptomyces sp. NBC_01092 (assembly GCF_045039535.1). NCBI lineage: Bacteria > Bacillati > Actinomycetota > Actinomycetes > Kitasatosporales > Streptomycetaceae > Streptomyces > Streptomyces sp. NBC_01092. Next base: position 4,842,531 of record NZ_CP108659.1, read on the forward strand.
CTGGCGGTGGACGCGGGCCAAGGGCGCGCGCCGCTGACCGTGCCGATCTGGTACCAGTACGAACCCGGTGGCGACGTATGGGTCATGACCGGGCTGGATTCCCGTAAGAACCAGCTGATCCAGGCGGCGGGCCGGCTCTCGCTGATGGTCGACCGGGTCGAACCCACGATCCGGTACGTGTCGGTCGAGGGACCGGTCGTCAAGACGACCCCCGCCACCATCGAACAGCTCCGGGAGGTCTCCGCCCGCTATCTCCCGGCCGAGAAGGTCGACGGCTATGTCGACTTCGCCTGGAAGAACCACGGCGAGCAGGTGGTCGTCCATGTGCGGCCCGAGCGGTGGGTGTCGTCGGACCTCGGGCAGCTGTGAGCCGGCCCGCCCGCGACGACAGGCGACAATCGGGGCATGGGAACGGATCTTCATGAGCTGCTGAGGACGCTGCGGGTGTGGGACGTCGAGCTGCCGTCCTTCGACCCGGCGGCCGCGCCCGCGGAACCGCTCGCCCTCTTCACCACCTGGTTCGCCCAGGCGGTCGCGGCGGGGCAGGTGGAGCCGCACACGATGTCCCTCGCCACGGCGGACGACGAGGGCCGGCCGGACGTACGGACCGTGATGCTGCACGGCGCCGACACCTCCGGCTGGTCCTTCGCGACACACGTGGGCAGCAGCAAGGGCCGCCAGCTCGCCGCCCGCCCGTACGCGGCCCTCGGCTTCTACTGGCCGGCCCAGGGCCGCCAGGTGCGGCTGCGCGGTCCGGTCACGGCGGCCCCGTCCGCCGAGTCCCAGGCCGACCTGCACGCCCGCTCGACCGGCGCGCTGGCGGCGGCCCTGACCGGCCGCCAGAGCGAAGTGCTGTCCTCCCTGGAGGAGTTGGCGCGCGAGTCCCAGGCGGCCTGGGAACACGCCCAGCACGAACCGGACGCCCCGGTCCCGTCCTGGACCCTCTACCGACTGCGCCCCGACGAGGTCGAGTTCTTCCAGGGGGATGCGGCGCGCCGGCATGTACGGCTGGTCTATCGCCGTACGCAGGCGCAGGACGGGGACGAGGGGTGGGTCAGGGAACTGCTCTGGCCCTAAGGCCTGTCCGGCGGGACCACTACGCCATCAACCGCTGACCGGGATGGTCACTCAACGCCCCACTCGGCACGGCTCTGCACGCGGACTGGCTCGGTGCCGGTGCCTGGAACCGGCGTCTCGGGGGCATACCCGGACACCACCAGGGCGTATGCACGGGCAAGCTGTTCCAGCGCCGTGGATGCCTGCCCCTGAGACTTTTCCGCGACGTTCCGCGCTTCCTGGCTGATGGCTTGCAGGAGCGCATCACGGGCGTCAGCGGCTGCGGGGACCTCGCCCACGGTCCTCGTGGCCGGGATCAGCTCCAACTCGGTTGCCTGGATACCAACTTGTTCGTCCGACATGACTGCATCCCCTCCCTGACCGACTCCTTGTCGACTGAACGTGAGGATCCCATGACGGAGTGTCGCCGCTCCAGTGCCGTTGACGGAATCCCACCAAGCAGCCCGGGGCGGTGCTGTCCCGACCCCAACGGGATCGGGACAGCAGCCTTGGGGCAGGTCAGACCGTGTACGCGGTCCAGCCGATCACTTCGTCGACGTGCTTGCCGTCGCTGGTGCCGACGCCCGCGCCGTGCAGTTCGTTGAGGCGGATGCGGAATCCGGTGGGTGACACGTCGTGCAGGCGCACGCCCGGCGTCTCGGGGCCGTTGAAGGTCTGCACCGTGGTCTGCACGATGACGTCCGCACCAGCGGGGAACGGGGTGGGGAAGGTGACCTGGGTGAAGGTGCTGGTCCGGCCGGCCGTGGTCTCGGTGGCGTTGGTCGAGTTCAGGGTCAGCTTGCCGGACTGGGTCATGCTCATCTTCGGTCTCCCTTACGTGATGGTGCGCCATTCGGACAGTGCCGCGATGTCTGTCCCTGCGGCTCCCCGGCCATCTTGTCCGCCAGAGGATCCAGAACCACGTCTGTTCGGGCCCGTGACGAGATCCCGTCCCTCCACCGGTCCGATCCGGCAATAGGGCCAAGATTCAACAGATAGATGTACATCTCCCTGTCGATCGAGTCCTGATGGCGATCTCACTCTTCCCCAAGTAGGGGCATCACCGGCCGGGCACACCACACGCCACGGCGACAACACAACTCCCCCGCCGAATGGCGCATTTGGGGCCATCCGTACGGGGGGTGCATGGCCCGATACCTCAGCACAGCTGGGAGCCGCAGTCGCCCCGGACACTGGTCGGCATGGCCCGTCGGACACGACCTAGCCCCTGATGCCCCGGGGCGTCGGCAGCGGCAGCGGGTTGGCGGCGCTGCGCTCGCGTGCTTCCGGGGTGGCCTGGCAGGTCAGGTCCTTGACGGGCAGCTTTCCGGTGGTCAGGTAGGCCGTGGCGGTCTTGTCGGCGCAGGACTTGGAGCCGTAGATGCCGTGTCCGACGCCGCCGGCGACGGTGACCATCTTCGAGCCCTTCATGACACGGTGCAGGCCCTGTCCGCTGGTCAGCGGGGTCTGGGAGTCCCACTCGTTCTGCAGGATCAGCGCGCCGACCTTGTTGTCGATCGTGGTGGCGGGCTCGGAGCCGGTCTTCTTCCAGAAGGCGCACGGCTTGATGTTGGACGCGAAGTCGCCGTACAGCGGGTACTTGGCCTTGTCCCGGATCGCGTCGGCGCGGTACTGCTCGGGATCGCGCGGCCAGTTACGGGTGTCGGCGCACAGGACGGTCCAGAAGCCGGCGTCGCCGTTGTCCTCCGGCACGGCGCGGGCGAACGACGGCGACTGCGGCTCGAGCGTCCTGCTCTCGCGGCCACCGGTGGTGGGCCGGCCCGCGGCGGCCCGCTTCAGCTCGACGACCGCCTCGGCGGCGTCGCGCACACTGAAGAACGAGGCACGGCTGCTGATACGGATGTCGTCACCGGTCATCTTGGTGCCGTCGAGTTCGATCGGCTTCCGGTCGGCCTGGGCGACCAGGTCGTAGAAGGTCTTGCGGACCGCCTCGGGGGTCTTGCCCAGCTTGTACGTGGAGTGCCGCTGGGCGGTCCACTCGGTCCACCGGGTGAACGCGGGCTCGGTGCCCTCCGCCCAGACCTGGATCATGCCGCGCCAGATCCTGGCCGGGTCGACGGCGCTGTCCAGCACGAAACGGTCGGAGCGCTTCGGGAACATCTGCGTGTAGACCGCGCCGAGGTAGGTCCCGTACGAGTACCCCAGGTAGGAGATCTTCTTCTCGCCGAGCACGGCACGGATCACGTCCATGTCCCGGGCGGTGTTGCGGGTGGTGATGTGCCGCAGCTTGTCGCCCTGCCTGGTGTCGCACTTCTTGGCGACGGTCCGGGCCCACTTCACGTCCTTGGCGAAGGTCTCGGCCTTGTACGGCCGCTCCCAGTTCGCCTGCTCGGGCGTCAGGCCGCAGCTGACCGGGGAACTCTGGCCGATGCCCCGCGGGTCGAAGCCCACCAGGTCGTACTTGGACTTCACGGACTTGGGCAGCTCACTCGCCATGAACTGCGGCATGTCGACGCCCGGACCGCCGGGTCCGCCCGGGTTGAGCAGGAGCACACCCCGGCGCTCCTGCCGGGTGCTCGTCTTCATCTTCGATATCGCCAGATCGAGCTTCTTGCCGTCGGGACGGCTGTAGTCGAGCGGCACCTTGATGGTGGCGCACTGGAGGGTGGCCGGCGCCTCTCTGTCACAGCGGTGCCAGGCCGGCCTCTGCTGAAGGTACTGGGACAAGGGGTTCGCCGCGGCGGGCGCGGCCGGCGCGGCGGACGCCGTCGCCGGCGCGAGCGCGGGAACCAGAGCGGCGACCGTACTGGCCGCCAGGAAACTCGCTATTCGACTGCTTCGCACGTGGGGGGTCCCTCGGGTGGTGGCGTATGAGACGCACCAACCCTTTCGTGTTGTGCAGTTGGGCGAATCCATCAGAGAGACAGAGCTGCTCCCACTGTGGACGGACGGGAAGGAGGGGCGGATGGTCCCGGAGTCGGACAACCGGGACCGCCTCCATGACGTCTTGCTGGGGAGGCCCGTGACGACCGGTCACGCCCTAGAGGCTCCGAGCCCCCCGGAAGTCGTACGCCGTGAATTCCGCCACCGGCCGGTACCCGATGCGCTGGTAGAGGCTGTTGCTGGTCGGGTTGGCCAGGTCCGTGAAGAGGAGCACCTCGCGGATCCCCGAGGCGAGCACGGCTCGGGTGACCGCTGCGGTGGCCGCGCCCGCGTAGCCGCGTCCGCGCAGATGGGCCGGGGTGTAGACGGGGGCGATCCGGACCTGGCCCGCGACGACCGGGGTCACGCCGGCCATGGCGAGGGGGGTGCCGTCCTCGCCTTCCCAGAGGGTGACGCCTCCGTAGGCGATGCGCGAGTCGGCCCAGGCGGCAGCCTCACGTGCCGCGTGATCGCCGATGGACTCGATGAACTCGCCGTACCAGCGCACCAGTTGCTCCCGGTCCTCCTTGCCGGCGACTCGCGCCCGGCCCGCCGGTACGGGCTGCGGGACGGTCAAGTTGCCCAGGCGGTACAGCCGTTGACGCTGGCTGACCGTGCCACGGCCACCCGTGTGCCGGCGCCAGGCGGCGGCGAAGGCCTCGGCGGTCTCGCGGGCCGCGATGACGCCGGGGACGGGGTGCCGGAGGGCGACCAGGTGGGCGGCGAGGGCGTCGGCCTCCTCGGGGGTGAGGGGGGTGACGTTCAGCCGGTAGGGCGGGGTGCGGAAGTAGGCGGCGCGGACCTGTCCACCCAGCTCCAGCGCGCCGAAGAGGGGCGCCTCGTCGCCGTACGCGCGCAGCCCGCCCGTGCGCAGCGTCTCGGTCACCGTCAGGGCGACGGTGTGCAGATCGGGGCGTGAGCGCAGGAAGCCACCGGCGTGGGCGAGGAAGCCGCTGAGGTCGTGGGTGCATTGCCAGTCGTCCGGGCGCATACCCCATGATCCCGCGCTCGGGCGGGAGTTGTGCACGCTTTTCCGCCGCGGACACCAAGCCGATACAAGAGCGCACGCTCAAGGCGGCTACGGGTTGACGTCCGGATCCGTCGCCAGCCGCGCGTGCAGGTGCATGTCCCGGTACGCGTCGTGCCGCCCCGCCTCCCACATCGCGTCCCGCAGGGTCCCCTCGTAGCGGAATCCGCAGTGCTCGGCGACGCGGCAGGAGGAGTCGTGCCCGACGGCGTGGTCGAGTTCGAGGCGGTGCAGGCCGAGGCCGTCCGGCTCGGCGAGGGCCCAGCGGGTGGCGAGCGCGAGGGCGTGGGTGGCGACGCGGCGGCCGCGGGCCTCGGGGAGCACCCAATAGCCGACGCGGGCGGAGCTCATGACCCGGTTGACGACGTTGACGCCGACGTGTCCGAGGGGTGCACCGGTCGCCGCGTCGGTGACGCAGTACGCCGCCGAGGTGCCGTTCGCCGTGTTCTCGGCCGCGATGCGCAGGGAGTCACGTGCGCTGTCGAGGTCGGTGGTGATCTTCAATGGGGTGTTCCAGCGCCGGAATTCCGGATCCGTGCGCCCTTGGAACCAGGTCTCGACGTCGGCCTCGGAATCCGCGTCCCAGGGACGCAGACGCAGGCCGTGACCGTACAGGTCGGGCAGGGGGTGGGGGTGGAAACGGTGCGGGCCGCCGGCGAGGGTCATGGGCCCATTGAAGCCACCTGACGATCAGCTCGGAACCGGTTCGGCCCGGAACACCGGCACCCCGCCCCGGAAGGCGACCTCCAGCTCCATCCCGGCCCGCAGCCGCCCAGCGTCCGCGCACTCCACGATCTCGGTCATCATGCGGGGCCCTTCGGCGAGATCGACGACGGCGGCCACGTACGGGGTGCGCTGCCCGAAGGGCGGCAGGTCGTTGCGGTGCACGACGGACCAGGTGTAGAGGGTGGCCCGGCCGCTCGCGGGCTCCCAGGTCACGTCCTCGCTCCAGCAGTGGGGGCAGAACTCGCGGGGGTAGTGGTGGGCGCGCCCGCAGGTGCCGCACCGCCGGACGAGCAGCCGCCCGTCCGCCGCCGCGTCCCAGTACGTCCGCGTGAAGGCGTCGGCCTCCGGAACGTCGTACCGCTGCTCGGTCATCGGATCCGCACCGCCCTCATCGGAAGAGCCCCAGCGCGCTGTCCACCGACCACGACTGCCAGGACATCCCGAACAGCGCGACGACCGAGATCAGCGCCATCATCGAGTTCTGCCCCTGCTCGGCCCAGTCGTGGATCATCAGGACGAGGTAGAGGACGTTGAGCAGCAGCCCGCCGACGAGGGCGACCGGGGTCAGGAACCCGAGCACGAGCCCGAGTCCCAGGGCCAGTTCCGCGTACAGGACGACGTATGCCATGGTCCGCGGCCGGGGCGTGACGACGACCTCGAAGCCGGACCGTACGGCGTTCCAGCGGTGCTTGCCCGCGACGTCCGCCGCCCAGGCGATGCCCGCTCCCTCGAACCAGCTCTTCTTGTCCTTGTGCCGCCAGCTCTCCAGCCACCACAGCCCGAGGCCTATGCGGAGCACGGCCAGCCATTCCGCACCTGTGAGCCAGATCGCGTCCATGGATCTGACGGTACGTCAGATAAAGGGGACCTGACAATCGCCTGGCAGTCGTCTGGCCATCGCCTGTGCATCCGCGATGAGTCCACGATGAGTCCACAGAATTGTTGGCAATCTTGTCCGCACTCCGGCTAGGTTCGCAGACGCAAGCCGAGGACGCCGAGGAGCCGAGGGAGCCGGACGTGAAGCACAGGCAGGTCAAGCGCAGGAGCGTGGTCCTGGGGATCGGGGCGAGCGCCGGGGTCGCGGCGGTCGGGGGCATCGCCTTGACGGCCCGGGCGTCGAGCGACACGAGCGCTTCGGGATCCTCGTCGGCGGCCTCGTCGACGTCCTCGTGGGACGCGCTGGTCTTCGACAAGGACGCCTACTCGACGCTGACGACGGCCATCACCGACGCCGACGGCACCGACCACGAGGTGGAGTACCGCTTCTACAAGGCGGTCACCTATGTCGCCAAGCCGGTCGACGAGACGTACCAGAGCCTGAACGTCAGCGTCCCGGTGAAGATCGACGGCACGGCGGTGGACGCGACGCGCGCGCCGATCCTGTTCGCCAACTCGGTCGGCGGCTACATGCCGTCGTCGGTTGCGGACGCGACGGGTGTCGGCGGGGGCGGGGCGACGGGGATGCCGGGTGGAGGAGCGCCGAGCGCGTCGCCGTCGAGCAGTACGGGAACTACGGGAACCGGCATGGTCAGCCTCCCGAAGCTGGGGCTCGCGGCCGGCTACGTGGTCGTCGAGCCCGGCGCCCGCGGCCGTTCGCTGGTCGACTCCGGCGGCACGTACTACGGCGTGGCCCCGGCCGCGATCGTCGACCTCAAGGCGGCGGTCCGCTACGTGAGGTCCAACAAGGGCCGCATACCCGGCAACGTGGACCGCATCGTCTCCTCCGGCACCAGCGCGGGTGGCGCCCTGTCCTCCCTGCTCGGCGCGTCCGGCGGCAGCCCGCTCTACGACACGCTCCTCAAGGAGATCGGCGCGGCCGACGCGAGCGACGCCATCTTCGCGACCGGCGCCGGGTGCCCGATCACCGACCTGGAGCACGCGGACGGCGCCTACGAGTGGAACTGGGGTGCCAGCAAGACGAGTTCCGGCTCGCTGGTGGACCGGACGGTGTCGAAGGAGTTGCAGTCGCAGTTCGCGCAGTACCAGGCATCGCTGCGGCTGAAGGGTCTGAACGGCTTCGGCGCCCTGACGGCCCGCAACTACGACGAGTACCTGGTCAAGCAGTACATGGAGCCGTCGGCGACGCGCTACCTGGCGGCCCTGTCAGACTCGGACCGCGAGTCGTACCTGGCCGCGAACACCTTCATCACCTGGTCCGGCGGCAGGGCGGCCTTCGCCTGGGCGGACTTCCTCACGCACGTCGGCGCCCGCAAGAAGTCGATGCCGGCCTTCGACGCGTTCGACCTGTCCGCGGGCGAGAACAACCTCTTCGGCAAGGGCACCACCAAGGCCCGCCACTTCACCCTCTACAGCCTCCGCCACGAAGGCGGCAGCAGCGCCCGCCTCGACAGCGACCTCCCCGAGACGCTGCACCTGATGAACCCGATGCCCTTCCTTACGCACAAGCCCAACCCCCACCGCACCAAGCACTGGTGGATCCGCCTCGGCACGAAGGACTCCGACACGTCCCACACGGTCTCCGCCAACCTCGCGGCCGCCGCCCACACCCTCGGCGACGAGGTCAACCACCTCTACTACTGGGACGAGGGCCACGGCGCGAACTCGGACCCCGGCGACTTCATCAGGTGGATCGCAAGCATCAGCAACTACAAGCCCAGGAAGACGACCTGACCCACCCCCCTCAAGGTGGGGCGGGCCGGCTGCCGGCGGGGTCGCAGGCCTACGGTGCGGGCTCGTAGGTGACGGTGGTGGTGGGGCAGGCCTCCGCGAGTTGGGTGAGGGCCTCGCGCTCGGCGGCGTCGGCGGTCAGGCCCCAGCGGAGTTTCGTCGAGATCCACTCCGCGGCGTAGTGGCAGGCGACCTCGACGGTCGGGGGCAGCCACTCGGCCGGGTCCTGGTCGGCCTTGCTGCGGTTCGAGGCCGCGGAGACGGCGACCAGGGACGGATTGACGGCGAGGTCGTTGGCGTACGACTCACGTCGCTGCGCGGTCCATTGGGACGCTCCGGAGTCCCACGCCTCGGCGAGCGGCACCATGTGGTCGACGTCCAGGGCGGATGCCGAGGTCAGCCACTTGGAGTCGTAGTACGACCACCAGCGCCCGCCCGAGAGCTTGCAGCCGGGCAGGACCTCGGGTCGGTCGACCGCCTCGGCGAGCAGCACCTCCGCTCGGGTGTTGCAGCCGTCGCTGGGGATCCGGCCGGCGTTCCAGTGCTTGAAGCTCGTGCGCTCGTAGCCGTCCCTCACCTCCGCGGCGACGGGGAGGAGCTGGACCGAGGTCGTCATCGGGACCGTGTACGTGTCGAGGGAACGATCCTGCGCGTGGGCGGAGGCGGGGGCGGGTGCCGCGAAGGGCACGAGAAGGAGTGCGGCCGTCATCGCGGCTCGCCTGATGTTCTTGATCACACATCGTAGGATTGACCGCCTATAACTCGTTCGAGGGATTCAACTCGAACGAATGAGCCATGTGGATGCGTGAGTTCACCGGACAGGTGAGCCACGAGACGCCCGACCGGCGTTCGGGCGCCCGGCCCGCCCCCTTGCCCGCCCGGGCGCCCGCTCCCCCGCGATGGTCACGCCGCCGTCCTGACCTCCGAACCCTTGCGCACCGGCTCGGTCACGACACGGCGCCGCCGGGCCAGGGTGCCGACCGCCGGGTTGGCCACGCCCCATGCCGCGCCCTTGCAGATGAGTTCCTTGTAGGCGGCGGCGAGTCGTCCCGTCAGCGCGGCGCTGACGGCGCGGTCGTCTGCGGTGACGTACTGGATGAGACCTTCCTTGCGGCCCAGCGAGATGCACTGGTTGAAGTAACGCACCGGCGTGGTCGGCACCTTCGCGCCGGTCAGCCGGGCCGCGATCGCGTCGGCGGCCTGCCACGCGGTCGGGACGCCCGAAGCGCACGACATCCGCAGCGGCTTGTCGCCGGGGCCCATCACCATGGCCGCGTCGCCGATGGCGTACACCTCGGGGTGCGAGACCGAGCGCATGCTCCGGTCGACGACGATCTGGCCGGTGCCGGTGACCTCCAGGGTCGTGGCCTGCGCGACCGGGTGGACGGCGAAGCCGGCGGTCCAGACGGTCACCGCGGCCGGGACCGACGTGCCGTCGGCGGTGGTGACGTGGTCGGCCTCGACTGCTGCGACGGCGGTCTCCTCGTGCACCGTGATGCCGAGGTTGTCGACGACCTTCCGCAGGTGCCGGCGCCCCTTGGGCGAGAGCCAGTCGCCGAGGCCGCCGCGCACGGCGAGGGCGACGTCGAGGTCCGGGCGGGCCTCGGCGAGCTCGGTGGCGGCCTCCACGCCGGTGAGACCACCGCCGACCACGACCACGGGCTGTCCGGCGTCCAGCCCGGCCAGGCGTTCGCGCAGGCGCAGTGCTCCCGGGCGACTGGCGATCTCGTAGGCATGCTCGGCCGTGCCGGGCACGCCGTGGTCGTTCCAGCCGCTGCCGAGGGCGTACACGAGGGTGTCGTACTCCAGCTCCTCGGCCTCGGCGGCGTCGGCGGCCTCGTTCGCGGCGCCCACGGTGACCGTCCGGCGGTCGGCGTCGACGCCCGTGACCTTGCCGAGCTTCAGTGCGACGCCGGTCCCCGCGAACATGTCGCTGAACGGCCGGGGCTTGAGCGACTGGCCGACCGCGAGCTGGTGCAACCGGACGCGCTCGACGAAGTCGGGCTCGGCGTTGACGAGGGTGATGGCGACATCGTCACCGTGCAGTCGCTTGGCGAGGCGTCCGGCGGCGGTGGCTCCGGTGTAACCGGCCCCGAGGACGACGATGCGGTGCTGCATGTCCGTGCTCCTGTCTTGAGCTCTTCAGCGGATTCGCCCCTTGAACCGGGCAGCCCACCGATCCCTGACAGGTAGGGGATGTGAAGCACGTCACATCACAGGGCTCACCGCACGCCGGCACCCCTCGACCTGACGATCAGAACGCGCTGAGCAGCAACGGCTCCCCGTGGTCCTCCGCCGCCCAGACCCTGGTCGCCCGTTCGAGCTTGTCGGGGTTGACCTGGTTACGGAACCCGGCGATGCCCTCGGCCGTGACCTCCAGGCACATGACGCCGATGACCCGGCCGTCGAGCACCGCCAGGATGGCAGGGTCGCCGTTGGCGAACGAGCCGTAGATCTGCGGCGAACCGCCGGTCAGCGCACGCTTGGCCTCGCTCGGCTTGAACAGGCCCCGCATGAACTTCGCGACCGCGACAGCACCCTCGAACGCCTTCGCGCGGGCCGGGATCTTCCCGCCGCCGTCGCCGATCGCGATGGCGTCCTGGGTGAGCAGCCGGACGAGCGGCTCGGTCCTGCCGCTGGTGGCGGCCGCGAGGAACTCGTCGACGATCCGCCGGGCGGCGGCCTCGTCCACCTCGGTGCGGGCCCTGCCCTCCGCGACATGCTTCTTGGCGCGATGGAAGATCTGCTGGCTGGCGGCCTCGGTGAGGTCGAGGATCTCGGCGATCTCCCGGTGCGGGTACTCGAATGCCTCCCGCAGCACGTACACCGCCCGCTCGCTGGGGGACAGCCGCTCCAGCAGGGCGAGTACGGCGTACGAGACCGACTCACGCTGTTCGACGGTGTCCGCCGGACCGAGCATCGGGTCCCCGGCGAGCAGCGGCTCGGGGAGCCACTGGCCGACGTAGGTCTCGCGCCGCACGCGGGCCGAAGTGAGCTGGTTGAGGCACAGGTTGGTGAGAACCTTCGTCAGCCATGCCTCGGGGACCTCGACCCGGTCGACGTCGGCGGCCTGCCAGCGCAGGAACGTCTCCTGCACGGCGTCCTCCGCCTCGCTCGCGGAGCCGAGGAGGCGATAGGCGATGGCCTCCAGGCGGGGCCTGGACGCCTCGAACCGGTCCACGTCGCTCATGGTCAGGGCCATGAGGCCGGATCCTAACTCCCGCGGCACCCGTCGCATCAGGGCGGCATGTCCGGACTCGCGCCAAGTCCACGCCACTCCCACAACCAGGAGACCTACGTCACACATCTCACCCACCCCTCCCACAGCCGTGATCGATCCGCAACCAATTCCGGGCTTGACCGAGACCCATCAACCGACCACGTGATTACGCTCCGAACCATGGCCGACACCCCCCAACACCCGCACCAGAACGCCGCGGACGAGACGGCCGCGAACGAGCCGACCCCGGACCGGGCGGACCCACACCAGCCGACTGCGGAGCGGTCCGTCGTGGACGCGTCGGCCCCGGGGCGGCCCGTCGCAGACCAGCCCGTCGCGGAGCCGCCCGTCACGGGCGAGCCCCTTGCTGAGCAGCCCGACGCGGACCAGCCGACCGCGGAGCGCCCCGCCACCGGCCACCCCTCCACCGACCGCCCCGTCTACGTCATAGGCGGCGGCCCCGGCGGACTCTCCGTCGCGTACGCACTGCGCGCCCAAGGGCTGCGCGCAGTCGTGCTGGAGAAGTCGGACCGGGTCGGGGCCTCCTGGCGGCGGCACTACGACCGCCTCCATCTGCACACCACCCGGCGGCTGTCGGCCCTGCCCGGCCTGCCGATGCCGCGCCGGTTCGGGCGCTGGGTGGCCCGCGACGACGTCGTGCGGTACCTGGAGAAGTACGCCGAGCACCACGACCTGGAGATCGTCCCCGGCGTCGAGGTCTCCCGCGTCGAGCCCGCGCCCGACGGCACCGGCTGGCTGCTGCGTGCCACCGGCGGACGTGAACTGACCGGCGCCGCCGTCGTCGTGGCGACCGGCCACAACCACACCCCACGCATACCGGACTGGCCCGGACGGGACACCTACACCGGCGAGTTCCTGCACGCGGGCGCCTACCGCAACCCGGCGCCGTACGCCGGCCGCGACGTCCTCGTCATCGGCGTCGGCAACACCGGCGCCGAGATAGCCGTGGACCTGGCCGAGGGCGGCGCCTCCCGGGTGCGGCTGGCGGTGCGGACCGTGCCGCACATCGTGCGCCGCTCCACCGCCGGGTGGGCCGCCCAGTTCACCAGCGTTCTCGTACGGCGGCTGCCGGTCCGCCTCGTCGACCGGCTCGCCCGGCCCATGGCGAAGCTGAGCGTGCCGGACCTGTCGGAGCAGGGGCTGCCGCGCCCCGACACCGGGCTCTACAGCAGGGTCAGGGAAGGGGCGATCCCGGTTCTCGACGTCGGTCTGATCGACGCCGTGCGCAAGGGGCGGGTCGAGATCGTGGCCGCCGTCGACGGCTTCGAGGACGAGAAGGTCGCCCTCGCCGACGGCACCCGCGTCTCCCCGGACGTTGTCATCGCGGCCACCGGATACGTCCGTGGACTCGAAGGCCTCGTCGGCCATCTCGACGTACTGGACGCCCGAGGCAGACCTGTCGTCCACGGCGCCCACACCACGAAGCATGCGCAAGGCCTCTACTTCCAGGGCTACGTCAACCCCATCAGCGGCAACCTCCGCGAGATGGCGATCGACGCGCAGAAGATCGCCAAGGCCATAGCCGGTGACCGCGACGGCAACCGACAGGTCTCCCGGCTGCCGATGACGTAGACCCCCTCAACTCTCTTACATAGATCTCCTGTTACTTACGAGTCAGAAGTTGCGGGAGAGCTGTACCGCGCCGCCGCACGGAGCCAGAATGTGAGCCCTGTTCAACTTTTCGGCTCCACTTTCCGGCTCCACTCCCTCTCGCTACGACGGAGGACGCACGTGGCACGCGAAAGACACCTCTCCCGCCGCTCCCTTCTCGGCGGCGCCGCCGGCGCCGCGGCCCTTACCGCCACCACCGCCGGTGCCGCCTCGGCCGCCGCCACCCGCGAGGTCGAGGCCGACGTCGCGATCGTCGGCGCCGGCCTCGCCGGACTCACCGCGGCCCGCGACCTGGTGGCCGCCGGCAGGTCGGTCGTCGTCCTGGAGGCCCGCGACCGCGTGGGCGGCCGGGTGGTGGGCCTGAACCTCGTGGGCGGCGGCGTCACCGAGGGCGGCGGCGAGTTCATCGGCCCCACCCAGGACCGCATCAGGGCGCTCGCCGACTCCCTCGGCGTGCAGACCTTCACCACCTACAACACCGGCAACAACCTCCTCCACAAGGACGGCAGGAAGACCCCCTACGCCACCGACGGCATCCTCGGCTCCGTCCCGCCCATCGACGCGGCCGGGCTCGCCAACGCCGCGATCGTGCAGGCCAAGCTCGACGACCTGGCCAAGGAGATCCCGGTCGACGCGCCCTGGACCGCGGCGAAGGCCGACGAATGGGACCGGCAGACCTTCGAGACCTGGCTGCGGGCCAACGCCGTCATCCCCTCCGCCAAGTTCCTCTTCGACGTGGCCTGCACGTCGATCTTCTCGGCCGAACCCCGCGAACTCTCCTTCCTGTTCGTCCTCTTCTACATCGCCGCCGCCGGCAACACGTCCCACCCCGGCACCCTGGAACGCCTCACCGAGACCGCGGGCGGCGCCCAGGAACTGCGCTTCGTCGGCGGCTCCCAGCTGGTGCCGGTCAAACTCGCCGCCACACTCGGCGACCGCGTCGTGCCGAACGCCCCGGTGCGCACGATCGCCAGGTCCGGCGCCGAGTACGTCGTGACGGCCGACGGCATCACGGTCACCGCCAAGAGGGTCGTCGTGGCCGTACCCCCGCCCCTCGCCGCCCGCATCACCTACGACCCCGTCCTCCCGGCCGCCCGCGACCAGCTCACCCAGCGTCTGCCGATGGCCTCGGTCGGCAAGGCCATCGCGGTCTACGACACCCCCTTCTGGCGCGCCGACGGACTCAACGGCCAGGTCGTCAGCGACACCGGCGTGATCAGCTCCACCTTCGACAACTCCCCTCCTGACGCCTCCTACGGCGCACTGATGGGCTTCATCGAGGCCGACGAGGCCCGGCGGCTCGACGCGGCGAGCGAGGCCGAGGTCAGGGCGGCCGTGCTGAAGGACTACGTGACGTACTTCGGCGAGAAAGCGGCCTCCCCCACCTCCTTCGTGCTGCAACGCTGGAACAACGAGGCCTACACCCGCGGCGGCCCCGTCTCCATCGCCGCCCCCGGAGTCCTGACCCAGTACGGCCCCGCCCTGCGCGAGCCGGTCGGCGGCATCCACTGGGCCGGGACGGAGACCTCCACGTACTGGATGGGCTTCATGGACGGGGCGGTGCGGTCGGGTGAGCGGGTGGCGAAGGAGGTGCTGGCGGTGCTGTGAGCGCGCGCCGCGGCATCATCCCTGCACGGCTCCCGTTCAACTTTGCGTGCACAACCGTTCCTGACTTGGCGTCAGTTCGCTTAATCTGACACTGCGTCAGTTAATCGCTGTCACACAGGAGCGGGCGGACCGATGCTTGGATCAACCCACGGCACCCTCACCACCGACTCCCGCCGGGCCCGGGTCATCGCCTGTGGCGAGCAGCCCGGGCCCGCCGTCCACGGCCGGCCTGCCGAGCCCGACGATCTCGACGTCAGCGGCCGTCCCCTCTATGCGGACGTGCCCGATCTGGACCGCCTCTTCCGGCCCGAGTCGGTCGCCGTGATCGGCGCCTCCGACGCCGAGGGCCGGCCGAACACCGGTGTCACCCGCCAGTTGATCGCCTGGTCCGAGCGGGTCGGCGCCCGGCTCCACCCGGTGCACCCGAGCCGGCCGTCGGTCTTCGGCATCCTGTGCGCCCCTTCCGTCGCCGACCTGCCCGAGCAGGTCGATCTCGCTGTGCTGCTGGTCGCCGACCCGCTGCCGGTGATCGAGGAACTGGCCGAGACCAAGGTGAAGTTCGCCGTCGTCTTCGCCTCCGGGTTCGCGGAGATTGGTGAGGAGGGGGCCGCCGCACAGGACCGGCTCACCGCCGCCGTCCAGCGGTCCGGGATGCGGCTGCTCGGCCCCAACACCAACCTCAACGCCTTCGAGCGGTTCCGCGACGACCTCGACGGCCCCGCGATCGCCCTCATCACCCAATCCGGCCACCAGGGCCGCCCCGTCTTCGCCCTCCAGGAGCTCGGCATCCGGCTGTCCCACTGGGCGCCCACCGGCAACGAGGCCGACCTGGAGAGCGCCGACTTCATCTCCTACTTCGCCGAGCGGCCCGAGGTCGGCGCCATCGCCTGCTACGTGGAGGGCCTCAAGGACGGCCGCGCCTTCCTGCTGGCCGCCGACCGCGCCGCCCGCCGCAAGGTGCCCGTCGTGGCCGTCAAGGTGGGCCGCACCGAGACCGGCGCCCGCACGGCCGCCTCACACACCGGCAAGCTGACCGGCGCGGACGCGGTGGTGGACGCGGCGATGCGCCAGTACGGCGTGATCCGGGTCGACGGCCTCGACGAACTCCAGGACACCGCCACCCTGTTGGCCCGCGCCCGGCCGCCGCGCGCCGAAGGTGTCGTCGTCTATTCGATCTCGGGCGGCACGGGCGCGCACTTCGCGGACCTGGCGACCGAGGCGGGGCTGCGGCTGCCGGCGCTGTCGGAGGCCAAGCAGGCCGAGCTGCACCAGTGGATACCCGAGTACCTGAGCGTGGCCAACCCGGTCGACAACGGCGGTCATCCCGTCGGCGACTGGCGCGGCCGGAAGATCATCGACGCGATCCTCGACGACCCGGAGGTCGGGGTGCTGATCTGCCCCGTCACCGGCCCTTTCCCTCCCCTCAGCGACCGCCTCGTCCAGGACCTGGTGGACGCAGCCGAGCGGACGGACAAGCTGGTCTGCGTGGTGTGGGGGTCGCCGGTGGGCACCGAGCCGGCCTACCGCGAGGTCCTGCTCGGCTCCTCGCGCGTGGCCACCTTCCGCACGGTGGCGAACTGCATCACCGCAGTGCGCGCCTACCTCGACCACCACCGCTTCGTCGCCGGCTACCGCTCCCCCTTCGACGAGGCCCCGCGCGCCCTCTCGCCGTCCTACCGCAAGGCGCAGGCACTGATGCGCCCGGGTCAGCAGCTGAGCGAGCACGCGGCGAAGCAGCTGCTGCGGGCGTACGGAATCCGGGTCCCGCGCGAGCAGTTGGTGACCAGCGCGGCGGCGGCCGTACGGGCCGCAGGGCTGGTGGGCTACCCCGTGGTGATGAAGGCGTCCGGCGCGCGGATCGCCCACAAGACCGAGCTCGGCCTGGTCAAGATCGAGCTGACCTCGGCCAGCCAGGTCCGCGACGCCTACCGGGAGTTGACCGACATCGCCCGCTACGAGGACGTCTCCCTGGACGGCGTCCTGGTCTGCCAGATGGTCGAGCGGGGCGTCGAGATGGTCGTGGGCGCCGCGCACGACGAGCTGTTCGGACCGACCGTGACGGTCGGGCTCGGCGGGGTGCTCGTGGAGGTGCTGAACGACACCGCCGTACGTGTGCCGCCCTTCGGGGAGGAGCAGGCCCGGGACATGTGCGCCGAACTGCGCGGGCGGGCCCTGCTCGACGGGGTCAGGGGGCGGCCCCCGGCGGATCTCGACGCGCTCGTGGAGGTCGTCCTGAGGGTGCAGCGGATGGTGCTGGAGCTCGGGGACGATCTCGCGGAGCTCGACATCAACCCGCTGATGGTGCTGCCCAGGGGGCAGGGCGCGGTGGCGCTGGACGCGTTGGCGGTGTGCCGCTGACATGTCTGATTCCCCCCGTGTGCCCGGCAATTCAGTGAACCCAGTGGATTCATTGGTACTGCACGCCACTGACAATCAGGTCTGCCGCATCACCCTCAACCGCCCCGAGGCCCTCAACGCCATCACCCCTGACCAGCGCGAACGCCTCATCCAACTGCTCGCGGAAGCCTCCGCGGACCCCGCCGTACGGGCCGTCGTACTGACCGGAACGGGCCGTGGTTTCTGCGCCGGGGCGGATCTGCGGGGCGGGTCAGCGGCCGGTGAGCGGGTGCCCGGCGATGTCGCCCGGACGATCCGGCTCGGCGCCCAGCGGCTGATCGCGGCCGTGCTGGACTGCGAGAAGCCGGTGATCGCCGCCGTCAACGGCACGGCGGCCGGCCTCGGCGCGCATCTGGCGTTGGCCTGCGACCTCGTACTGGCCGCGGAGTCGGCACGGTTCATCGAGGTGTTCGTACGACGCGGCCTCGTCCCCGACGGCGGCGGCGCCTATCTCCTCCCCCGCCTCATAGGCCCGCAGCGCGCCAAGGAACTCATGTTCTTCGGCGACGCGCTCGGCGCCGCGGAGGCGGAGCGGCTGGGCCTGGTCAATCGGGTGCTCCCGGACGGTGAGTTGGACAAGACGGCCCGCGCGTGGGCCGAGCGTCTCGCCACCGGCCCGACCCGCGCGCTCGCCCTCACCAAACAGCTCGTGAACGCCTCGCTCGACTCCGACCGGGCCACCGCCTTCGCGGCGGAGGCGACGGCGCAGGAGATCAACATGACGACCGAGGACGCACGGGAGGGAGTGGCGAGCTTCGTGGAGCGACGCGAGCCGAGGTTCCGTGGCCGCTGATGTGGCGTTCCGGGGCTTCACTTCTGACGGAGTGTCAGTTTCAATGGATTTCGTGATGGGACACGCAGGAATGGCGGCCGCCGCCGTCCGCTACCTCAGGTCGGCCGACGCGCCGCCCGTAGCCGCCCTCCCCCGCCCGGAGCTGCGATGCGTCGGCGAGGACGAGCGGGCACCGATCCCGCAGGCCGACTTCCGGCGGGTGCTGGGGCACTTCGCGACCGGCGTGGTCGTTGTGACGGCACCGGCAACCACTGACGACCCGCAGGCCGGCTTCGCCTGCCAGTCCTTCTCCTCCCTCTCCCTCGACCCGCCCCTGGTCGCCTTCATGGTCGGCCGTACGTCGACGAGCTGGCCGCGCATCGCGCGCGCGGGCGTCTTCTGCGTGAACGTCCTGAGCGCCGGCCAGGGCGAGTTGTGCCGCGCCTTCGCGGTGAGCGGGGCGGACAAGTTCGCGGGGGTGGCGTACGACGCGGCCCCGGTGTCCGGATCCCCCCGCCTCGCGGGCACGCTCGCGTGGATCGACTGCACGATCCACGCGGTGCACACGGGCGGCGACCATCTCATCGTCGTGGGCCGGGTGGACGCCCTGGGCGGCGAGGACGCCCCCGACGGGCCGCTGCTCTTCCATCGGGGGCGGTTCGGCCGGCTGGAGGGCTGAGCACCCGCCGGCCCGGTCGGCGGGTGCCGTCAGGATGCGGCGAGGGCGGGCACCGGACGCCGCCGGATCACCAGCGCCATCAGCGCCGCCGCGGCGCACAGCGCCCCGGACGCGTACCAGACCATGTCGTACGTGCCGAAGACGTCCCGCGCGACCCCGCCGAGGAAGGCGACCAGCGCCGCGCCCACCTGGTGGGAGGCGAGGACCCAGCCGAAGACGATCGCGCTGTCGTCGCCGTAGTGCTCACGGCACAGGGCGACGGTGGGCGGGACGGTCGCGACCCAGTCGAGGCCGTAGAAGACGATGAAGAAGAGCATCGACGGGTGGACGCTCGACGCGAGCAGCATCGGCAGGAAGAGCAGTGAGATGCCGCGCAGGGCGTAGTAGACCGCGAGCAGACGGCGCGCCTCGAAGCGGTCGGTGAGCCAGCCGGAGGCGATCGTGCCGACGACGTCGAAGACGCCGATGACCGCGAGCAGCGAGGCGGCGGCCGTGATGGGCATGCCGTGGTCGTGGGCGGCGGGCACGAAGTGGGTCTGGATGAGGCCGTTGGTGGAGGCGCCGCAGATCGCGAAGGTGCCGGCCAGCAGCCAGAAGGGGCCGGTGCGGGCCGCCGAGAAGAGCACCGTCACCGCCCGGCGTGCGGCGCCCCGCGCGGGCGGCGGCTTGGGTACGAACTCCTTCGCGCCGTAGGGCGCCAGACCCACGTCGGCCGGGTGGTCGCGCAGCAGCAGCCAGACGAAGGGGACGACCGCGAGGGCCGTCAGGGCGACCGTGACGACGGCCGGGCGCCATGTGTACTCCTCGACCATCCAGGACAGCAGGGGCAGGAAGATCAGCTGGCCGGAGGCCGAGGCGGCGGTGAGGATGCCGGTGACCAGGCCGCGCCGCTCGGTGAACCAGCGGTTGGTGACCGTGGCGGCGAACGCCAGCGCCATCGAACCGGTGCCGAGTCCCACCAGCAGGCCCCAGCACAGCAGCAGCTGCCAGGCCGCCGTCATCCAGTACGTCAGACCGGAGCCGACCGCGATCAGGGTCAGGGCGGCCGCGACGACCCGCCGGATGCCGAAGCGGTCCATGAGGGCGGCGGCGAAGGGGGCGGTCAGGCCGTACAGCGCCAGGTTGATCGAGACGGCGGCCCCGATCGTGCCGCGTGACCAGCCGAACTGGTCGTTCAGCGGGTCGATGAGCAGCCCCGGCAGGGAGCGGAAGGCGGCCGCGCCGAGGATCGTCACGAAGGCGACGGCGGCGACGAACCAGGCGCGGTGGATGCGGGGACGACGCGGCCCCTTCGGGGACGGGTCCGCGGTGGCGGCGGCGGCTTCGGTTGTCTGCGTCACGACAAAGAGCTTCGGGCCTGCGCCGTCGCGGATCCATTGGCCCGAAGGACAGCATTCGTTAGGATCGGGCCATGAGCAGTGAGCCGGAGCACCGCGAGGGTCAGCGCAAGGGTGAGGCGAGCGGGCGTGAGCACCTGCACCACGGTCCGCCGGAGTTCCGCCCGCACCGCGTCGTCGTCCTGGCGCTGGACGGACTCCTCCCCTTCGAGCTGGGCATCCCGCACCGGATCTTCGGCCGCCCCAAGGACGCGCTGGGGCGGCATCTGTACGAGGTCGTGACCTGCTCGATCCGGCCGCCGGGCCCCGTCAGCACCGACGCCGACTTCGCCATCCAGGTCGAGCACGGCCCGCAGACCCTGGCCACCGCCGACACGGTGATCATCCCGGCGTCGTACGAACTCGGCCCGGTCTTCGAGGAGGGCGTGCTCACCGACGAACTGGCCGCCGCGCTCGCCCACATCCGCCCCGGCACCCGCCTCGCCTCCATCTGCACCGGCGTGTACGTCCTCGCCGCGGCCGGCCTGCTCGACGGGCGCCCGGCCACCACGCACTGGGCCGACGCCGAGCGCTTCCAGCGGCTGTTCCCGCGCATCGAGGTCGACGCGGACGTGCTCTTCATCGACGACGGCGACCTGCTGACCTCGGCCGGGGTCGCGGCGGGGATCGACCTGTGCCTGCACATGGTGCGCCGCGACCACGGCACGGCGATCGCGACCGACGTGGCCCGCCGCACCGTCGTACCGCCCCACCGGGACGGCGGCCAGGCGCAGTACATCCACCGCCCGGTCCCCGACCCGCAGCAGTCGTCCACGACCACGGCCCGCGCCTGGGCCCTGGGCCGGCTCCACGAGCCCATCCAGCTGCGCGACATGGCCGACCAGGAGTCCATGTCGGTGCGCACCTTCACCCGCCGCTTCCGCGAGGAGGTCGGCATCAGCCCAGGCCAGTGGCTCGCCCAGCAACGCGTCGAGCGCGCCCGCCACCTCCTGGAGTCCACCGACCTCTCGGTCGACCAGGTGGCCACCGCCGCGGGCTTCGGCACGGCCCAGTCGATGCGACAGCACCTACAGGCGGCACTCGGGGTCACACCCACCAGCTATCGGCGCACCTTCCGCGCCGGCGGCAAGCCCGACCTGCAGGTCCCCAGCCGTTCGTGAGCCGTCCCGACGGGCCTCTCCCCACCAGCCGATCGCGGTCAGGAGCAGGGTCAGCGCCACACCGGCCAGGACGGCCGTGGACGGCGCGACCACCTGAAGCAGGCCGCCCGCGAGGGAACCCGTCGCCGCGTAGCCCGCGCCGGCGGCGGCATACAGCACGGAGTAGCCGGCGGCCAGGGCGCTCGGCGGCAGGGCATCGCGCAGGGACAGGTTACGGGTGATCAGCGCGCCCGCCTCGACCATTCCGGCGAGGAAGAGGACGACCGCGATCCCGGCCGCGCCCGGTATCAGCGCGACCAGGGCCACGAAGGCCGCCATGCCGATGATCAGCACCGCACTGCGCGTGTGAAGCCGCCCCGGCCAGGACCGCAGGCCGTACAGGAACGCCCCGAGCCCCGCCCCCACGGACATGCCCGCCAGTATCGGCCCGGACCAGCCCACGCCGATGCCGCGCTGCTCCAGCAGTGCGGGCAGGGTGAGTTCGGCCAGGCCGAGCAGCGTGATGCTGGCCGCGCCCGTGACGTAGACCGGCCAGGCCTGTATCAGCACCCGAGCCCTCACCCGGCCCGCCTTCCCGCCCTCGCCGTCCTTGGCCCAGCCCGCGGGCAGCAGCCAGTGACCCGCGACCGACGACGCCATGCAGGCCGCCGCGAGGAGCAACGGCACCCGGGGCGCCACCCCGAGGGCGAGCCCGGCGACGGCGACCGGGGAGACCGCCCACACCCCGGCCATCAGCATCGACTCGGCGGACAGCGCCTGCGCCACCGCGCGCTCCGGCACCAGCGAGGTCAGCAGCGCACGCTGGCCTCCCGCGGCTGCGGAGGGAGCGGCCCCGGCCAGGAACGCGAACGCCCCCAGCACGACGGCGGGCGAGTCGGCGAAGATCCCGAGTCCGGTGAGCCCCACGGTCCCGCCCGCGAGCCCGACGACCAGATGGCGCCTGCCGCGTGCCGGGTCCAGCCGCATCCCGAGGACCGGGGCACCGATGATCTCGCCGAGCACATAGACGGCCGCGAGCGTCGCGCCCAGGGTGTAGCCGCCGGGCCGCTCCCGCACCAGGAACACCAGCGCCAACGGCGTCATGGCGACCGGCATACGAGCGGCGACGGCGGTGCAGGCCCAGACCAGGACCTGCTTGGAGGCGACGTCTCGATAGGTCATGCAAATGACGGTAGGTGCCGCCACCGACAACACGGCAGCCATTTTCCGGGCCTGTGGATAACCCGCCGCGAGACCTCGACGCGGGACCTCGACACGGGACCCCGCCGCGAGACCGTCGAGGCGGCCCGGACGCCCCCGAGACCTCAGAAGGTCAGCACCCCGCGCGCCACCTTCCCCGCCTCCGCGTCCGCCGCCGCCCTCTCGAAGTCCTCCACCGGGTACGTCTCCGTCACCAACTCGTCCAGCATGAGCCGCCCAGCCCGGTACAGGTCGGCGTACAGCGCGATGTCCCGCTGCGGGCGGGACGACCCGTACCGGCAGCCCAGGATCGACTTGTCCAGGTACATCGAGGAGACGAGGAAGGACGCCTCGGCCGTGGCCGCGGGCACACCGAGGAGTACCGCCTGCCCGTGGCGGTCCAGCAGGTCGACGGCCGCCCGGATCAGCTCGACGCGCCCCACGCACTCGAAGGCATGGTCGGCCCCCGTCGGCAGCAGGTCCCGCACCCCCTCCACCGACGTCAGGAAGTCCGTCGCCCCGAACTGCCGCGCCACCGCCTCCTTCGCCGGATTGGCGTCCACCGCCACGATCCGCAGCGCGCCCGCGATCCGGGCCCCCTGGATGACGTTGAGCCCGATCCCGCCGGCGCCGATCACGACCACCCGGTCCCCCCGGTCGACGCGCGCCCGGTTCAGTACAGCCCCCACGCCCGTGAGCACCCCGCATCCGATCAGCGCGGCGGACGGCAGCGGAATGTCCTTGGGGATCCGGACCGCCTGGACCGCCTTCACCACCGTCCGTTCCGCGAAGGCGGAGTTGGACGCGAACTGGAACACCGCCTGCTCACCGCGCCGGAACGGCCGCCCCGGTCGCCCTATGGCCTGCCGGCACATGGTCGGCCGCCCCCGGTCGCACTCGGCGCACGTACCGCAGTTGGCGAGCGTGGACAGCGCCACATGATCCCCGGGCTCCACATGGGTGACACCCACACCCACCGCTTCCACGACTCCCGCCCCCTCATGGCCCAACACCACAGGAACCGGGAAGGGTATGGTCCCGTCCACCACGGACAGGTCGCTGTGACACAGCCCGGCCGCCGCGATGGACACCAGCACCTCACCCGGCCCCGGATCCCGCACCTCCAGATCGTCCACGACCTCGATCCGCTTGCCGTCGAACATCACTGCGCGCATCAGACGACCCCCTTGGGCTCCCTCGGCAGACCGAGCACCCGCTCGGCGATGATCGTGCGCTGAACCTGGTCCGAACCCCCGTAGATCGTGTCGGCGCGGGAGAACAGGAACATCTGCTGCGCGGCGTCGAGTTCGTACGGCGTCGAGGGCGCCCACTCCCGCGGCCCCACGCTCGCCACCGCGCCGCGCACCTGCACCGCCAGCTCCCCGAGCCGCTGATGCCAGCCGCCCCACAGCAGCTTGGCCACGCTCGGCGCTCCCTCCTCGCCCGAACTCCCCAGTGTCCGCAGGGCGTTCCACCGCATCACCCGCAACTCGGCCCACTGCCGCACCAGCCGCTCCCGTACGACGGGATCCGCCACGGCACCGGACCGCACGGCCGTCTCCACGACCCGCCCCAACTCCGCCGCGAACCCGATCTGCTGGGCGAGCGTGGAGACCCCCCGCTCGAACCCGAGCAGACTCATGGCGACCTGCCACCCCGCGCCCTCACCCCCAACGACGTGCTCGGCGTGCGCGCCGTCGAAGAAGACCTCATTGAAGTCACTGGTGCCGGTCATCTGACGGATCGGCCGCACCTCGACGCGCCCCGGCTGGTCCATCGGAACCAGCAGAAAGCTCAGTCCGTGATGGCGCCGGGATTCCGGCTCGGTGCGGGCCAGCACGAAGCACCAGTCCGCCTCGTGGGCGAGGGAGGTCCAGATCTTCTGCCCGGTGACGCGGTACGTCCCGTCCGAGGCCCGCTCGCCCTTCGTACGCACCCCCGCGAGGTCCGATCCGGCCCCGGGCTCGCTGTACCCCTGGCACCACAGCTCCTCGCCGACGGCGATCGGCGGCAGGAAGCGCGCCTTCTGCTCCTCGCTCCCGTGCGCGAGCAGGGTCGGGGCCAGCAGCTTCTCCCCGATGTGCCCGGACCGCGCCGGCGCCCCCGACCGCGCGTACTCCTCGGCCCACACGACCTGCTGAGTGAGCGTGGCGGTCCGGTTCCCGTACCCCCCTTCCCCCCACCCGAGCCCAATCCACCCGGCCTTGCCGAGGGTCCGCTCCCACAGACGCCGATCCTGCGCACCCTCGCCATGCTCGGAGAGCCACGCCCGGGCCTCCGCCCGGAACGCGTCATCCTCGGCACTGAACCCAAAGTCCACTGACGTCTCCTCACATTGCCGGTCGGATCCACCCCCCTCAGGGGCGCGGGGCTGCATCGATCTGCGGCTCCGCCGCGTGGGCGCGACCAGCCACGAACAACCAGCAGCCGCCAACCCCCGACACCCCCCGAGCTATTGGGCGTTCGGCCGAGCCCCCTCCCGAGCCGCCCTCTCCATCCCCTCCACCCGAGCAAGCATGGGCATCGGATCCACCCCCACGGACCCGGGCAGTACCTCCGCGATCCGCTCAGGCGTCCAAGAACCGTCGGCATAGGCAGAGCGCAGCTCCCGCGGCTGCGCCCACACCGCGATCTTCGGCCCGGCGACGGTGTACACCTGCCCCGTCACCCCGTACTCCCGAGCCGCGTCCGACAGCAGGTAGACGACGAGCGCGGCCACATCCTCCGGCTCCCCGATCTCCGCCAACTCCATGGGCACGTTGGCCGACATCCGCGTACGAGCGACCGGCGCCACCGCGTTGGCGCTCACCCCGTACTTGTTCAGGCCCAGCGCAGCACTCCGTACGAGCGAGATGATCCCGCCCTTCGCCGCGCTGTAGTTGGCCTGCGAGACCGACCCCTGGTGATTGCCGCTGGTGAACCCGATCAAGGTCCCCGCCCGCTGTTTGCGCATCACGGCGGAAGCCGCCCGGAACACGGTGAACGTCCCCTTCAGATGAGTGGCGACCACCGGATCCCACTCCTCCTCGGTCATGTTGAACAGCATCCGCTCCCGCAGGATCCCGGCGACGCACACGACCCCGTCGATCCGCCCGTAGGCCGACACCGCCGTGTCCACGATCCGCTGTCCGCCCGCCATCGTGGACACGTCGTCGGCCACGGCGACCGCTTCGCCGCCCGCCGCCTCGATCTCCTTGACGACGGCCTCGGCGACCTCGCTCGTGGGCGAGACCCCGTCCACGGACACCCCGTAGTCGTTGACGACAACCCGTGCCCCCTCGGCCGCGGCGGCCAGCGCCACCGCCCGTCCGATGCCCCGTCCGGCGCCCGTCACGGCGACGACCTTGCCTGCCAAGAAGTTCCCCACGTCCCGGCCCCTTCCCGCAGTTTCTGACGGTCCGTTAGATTCGCCTCAGATTCTACGACCCGTCAGATACACGGAGACAAGCCCCCGGGGAGGACCGATGTCACTGCCGGCCGCGTTCCACGAGATCGCCAAGCGCGTGAACAACTGGGGCCGTTGGGGCGCCCACGACGAGATCGGCACCCTGAACCTGATCACCGACGCGGTGGTCCGCGAGGCGGTTACCTGCGTCCGTACCGGCCGTCGCGTCCCGCTCGCGCTGCCCCTGCAACAGGACGGCGTGCAGACCGGGATGATCCCCGGCCGCGTCAACCCCCTGCACACGATGGTGCAGATCAACCAGGAGCTGTTCGGCCCCGGAACCGTGGCGTGCAGCGACGACGCCGTGACGATGGGCCTTCAGGCGGCCACCCACTGGGACGCGCTCACCCATGTCTCGCACTCGGGCCGGCTCTACAACGGCCGCCCCGCCGACACCGTCACCCCGCACGGCGGCGCCGAGTTCAGCGGCATCGACAAGGCGCGGCACATCGTCTCGCGCGGGGTGCTGCTGGACGTGGCACGCGCGCGCGGCGTCACCCGGCTCGACGGCGGACACGCGGTCACCCCGGAGGATCTGGAGGCGGCCGAGGAACTCGCGGGCACGCGCGTGCGTGCCGGCGACATCGTGCTCGTACGGACGGGGCAGATCCAGGTGTATCTCGCCGGCGACAAGCACGCGTACGGCTATCCCTCGCCCGGCCTGTCGATCCGTACGCCGGAGTGGTTCCACGCGCGCGATGTGGCGGCCGTGGCGAACGACACCCTCACGTTTGAGATATTTCCGCCGGAGACAGATGATTTGTGGCTGCCCGTGCACGCGCTCGACCTGGTGGAGATGGGGATGCTTCAGGGGCAGAACTGGAATCTCGAAGAGTTGTCCACAGCCTGTGGACAAGAGGGCCGCTACGCGTTCCTGTTGTCGGCGATGCCCGAGCCGTTCGTCGGCGCCACCGGGACTCCCGTCGCACCCGTGGCGGTGCTCTGACCTCCGGCGAGGTCGGCTGGCGGCGCGGCTCCCCCAGCTCTCGGCGGTGCCCGAAGGGGAGGTGCCCCCATCCGCCCCGGGCACGACACCGCGCGCCGCCATCCGACTCCGGCGTACCCGCCCCGGTCTCTCCTGGCCCCGGGAGAGACCGACGCCGATCCACGACCCACGCTCGGCAAGGGCTCCCGTCACCGAAGTCCTCGTCGTCCCCTCACGGCGAATCGCTGACCACCAGCGTGATCAGGCGTGCACGCCGAGTCAACACCCACTCGGGGATTTGTTACTTACGCCCTATTTATCGAAGCCGCGCACAGAAGCATGCCCGGGCGCACCGATGCTTACCCGAGCCAAGGAGACAGCGCTTTCTGCAACCGTGCACCGAAACCGGCGCAGTTGCCGCGGCGTGCGCCCGTCACACCGCCTCGTACGCGAGCCCTTCGTACGCCGACGACCCGCTCCCGTACGCCGAAGCGGCGCCCTCCGACTCCGCCTCACGGTCCAGTTCGCACCAGATCCGCTTGCCGCCCCCCTCGGAGCACCAGCCCCAACGGTCGGCGAGGCCGTCGACGAGGGCGAGGCCCCGGCCGCCCGTGGCGTCACCGTCGACACACCGGGGCACGGGAGCACGGCCGCTGCGGTCGGCCACTTCGAGACGGACGGTGGCGGCGTCCTGCGCCGCGCCCGGCAGGGAGAGCCGCAGCACGGCCGGACAGCCGGTGTGCACCACGGCGTTGGTGACCAGTTCGGACACGAGCAGGATCAGCGTTTCGGCGAGCGGCTCGTCGGCGCCTATACCGGACCCGGCGAGCCGCGAGCGGGCCCACCGCCGGGCTCGCCCCACCTCAGCGGGGTCGGGCCGGATCTCCAGCTGCACTTGAAGCACCTGCACCGCTCACACCATCCGAACCGGCGGACACAAAGCCCCGCGCCTCACGAGGGCCACGATCCTAGCCATTCTTTTCATGACCAGATCAATGGCCGGAGCCAGGGTCACGGAACGTGAATCCCTTAGCTGACAGCATGGTTGACGTACAGTCACCCCAACAAGCGCTTCGGGCATATTCCAGCGTGAAGGAGTACCCGTGCGGCATACTGTGCGACGCTTGTTTCGGGGAGTCGAACAGGCGGGGACGAAGCGCCCTCCCGCCTTGCGAGCAACGGCGCGCACCGCCGGATCCGGAGCCGCCTCAAGGGCAACTCCGGCATGGCTCGTACTCGGAACCACTCGCATCTCACACAAGGTACCGGAGCGGACCGCCGACTCCAGGCCGTGACGAGTCACACGTAGGACACAACCCGATATCAACGCTCCGTAATTCCGGTATGCCACAATCCGCGACATCCGTTCAGGGGCCGTCGGCGACATCGCAGACCAGGGGCCTTCAGGCCGAATCGGCGAGAAGTTCGGCCGCCAGCCTCTCCTCACTCTCCGTAGCGTCGCTCGTACGGTGCGTTCGCACCCATGCGCGCTTCAGATGCAGATGGACCTCGAACTCCCAGGTGAATCCCATGCCGCCGTGCACCTGGAGGCAGTCGCGGGCGCTGCGCACGGCGGCATCGTCGGCGAGCAGGCGCGCGGTGTCGATGTCGGCCGGGTCGGCGGTGACGGCCGCCGCGTAGACGGCGGCGCGGGCGGTCTCCGTGCGCACCAGCATCTCCGCGCACAGGTGCTTCACCGCCTGGAAGGCCCCGATCGGCCGCCCGAACTGCTCGCGTGTCCGGGCGTGTTGCGCGGCGAGTTCGCACGCGCATGTGGCGCTGCCCAGTTGTTCGGCGGCGGTGAGGAGTACGGCGGCGGGGTCGACGTACGAGGCCACGGGAACCCGGTGCAGCGGCGTCAGCGGATCGACCGACCGCAGCGGTACGGCACCCGCCGCATCGCCCCGCACGACGTCCGCCTCCGTCAGCCACTCCGCCAGCCCGCACCCGCCGGCGTCCGTCACGACCGTCTCCCCGGCGGCCGCGCCCGGCACCTCTCCCGCCGCGAGGTGGGTGGCCACGAGCGGCCCCGGCAGCAGCGCACGCCCCGCCTCCTCGAAGGCCAACACCGCCTCGGGCAGCCCGAGTCCGACGCCGCCGCGCGCCTCGGGCAGCCGTAGCGCGAAGAACCCGGCCGTGCCGAGCTCGCGCCACAGCACCCGGTCCAGGCGGCCGGGCTCCGCCAAGGCAGCCCTCAGCTCCTGCGGGCCGAAGCGCCGCGTCAGCAGCTCCCGCACACCGGCGCGCAACGCCCGCTGGTCCTCGGTCAGTTGGAAACGCATCCGTCACCGCCCCTTCGGCAGCCCGAGAATCCGCTCGCCCACGATGTTCCGTTGGATCTGCGAGGTCCCCGCCGCGATGGTGTACGCCAGCGAGGACAGCCGGTCGAGCATCCACGGGCGGTCGAGGTCCAGCGAGGCCGGTCCCAGCACCTCGGCGGCGGCGTCGTAGAGCTCCTGGCGGGCGTGCGAATACCTCAGTTTGAAAACCGAACCCCCGACGCCGGGTACGCCGCCGGTGGCCTCCGCCTCGCTCACGTTCCACTGCGTCAGCCGCCACAGCGCCCGGAACTCGGCGTTCAGCCGCCCGAGCCCGCGGCGCAGTGCGGGGTCGTCCCAGCGGCCGTTCGCGCGGGCCTCGGCGGCGAGTTCGCGCAGCACGCGCCGGCAGGCGACCACCTCGCCCACGAACGCGGTGCCGCGCTCGAAGGACAGGGTCACCATCGTCACGCGCCAGCCGTCGTTCTCGTCGCCGACCCGGTTGGCGACCGGCACCCGCACCTCGTCGAGGAACACCTCGGCGAACTCGGCCGATCCGGCAAGGGTCTTGAGCGGCCGCACGGTGATGCCCGGCGCGTCCATGGGCATCGCCAGCCAGCTGATGCCGCGGTGCTTGGGCGCGTCCGGGTCGGTGCGCACCAACAGCTCGCACCAGTCGGCCACTTCGGCGTGCGAGGTCCAGATCTTGGACCCGCTCACCACGTAGTGGTCGCCGTCCCTACGCGCGCGTGTGCGCAGCGCCGCGAGGTCGGATCCGGCGTCCGGTTCGCTGAAGCCCTGGCACCAGGCCTCCTCCCCACGCAGGATCGGCGGCAGCCACCGCTCCCGCTGTTCGGCGGTGCCCTCGGCCGCGATGGTGGGCCCGGCGTGCAGCAGGCCGACGAAGTTCGCGCCCACATAGGGCGCGCCCGCCTTCTCGGTCTCCTCCAGGAAGATCAGCCGCAGGGTCGGGGACGCGTCCCAGTGGACGTCGCCGTACCCGGCGTCGTGGAGCATGCGCTGCCAGCCGAGATCGTAGACGCGCCGCCCCGGCCAGTCGTCGGGGGACGGCTTGGGCGGCAGCGTGGGGAGCGCCTTGGCCAGCCACTCCCGCAGTCGCGCCCGGAACTCCTCCTCTTCGGGCGTGTACGTGAGATTCATCCACCACCTGCCTGACGGTCCGTCAGATTCCTTCGCAGGCTAACCCCGCACCCCTGGACCGGCAAGGCGCCGAGTCCTACGCTCTCCGCACGATCTGACACACCGTCAGCACGAGGGGGATGTCATGAACGACACCGCGCACGCCCTGAGTTCCTCCCGCACCCTCTGGGACCTGCTCGCCCGCCGCGCCGACCGCACGCCCGACCGTCCGGTCCTCCTCCAGGACGAACGCTCCGTGTCCTTCGGCGAGCTACGCGCGCGTGCCGAGCGGGTGGCGGCCGGCCTGTACGACATGGGCGTACGCCCCGGCACGGTCGTCGCCTGGCAGCTGCCCACCCGCATCGAGACGGCCCTGCTGTCCTTCGCGCTGGCCCGCGTCGGCGCCGTGCAGTCGCCGGTCATCCCCTTCTACCGGGACCGTGAAGTCGGCTTCGCGCTGCGGGAGTCGAAGGCGGAGTTCTTCGCGGTGCCGGGGGTGTGGCGGGGCTTCGACCACACCGAGATGGCGCGGCGCCTCGGCGCGAAGGGGATCTTCGAGGCGTACGACGCCCTGCCCGACGGCGATCCCGCGGTCCTGCCCCCGCCGCCCTCCGAGGGCACGTCGGTGCGCTGGATCTACTGGACCTCGGGGACGACCTCGGACCCCAAGGGCGTGCTGCACACCGACCGCTCACTGATCGCGGGCGGCTCCTGCCTGGGGCACGCGCTGCGGCCCACGTCCGCCGACGTCGGCTCGATCGCCTTCCCCTACGCCCACATAGGCGGCCCCGACTACATGGTGATGGTCCTGCTGTACGGCTTCCCGGCGGTGCTGTTCGAGCAGTTCGCCCTGCCGGACGCGCTGGAGGGCTACCGCAGGCACGGCGTCACCATCGCGGGCGGGTCGACGGCGTTCTACTCGATGTTCCTGGCGGAGCAGCGCAGGCAGCCGGACGGCGCGAAAGCCGTCCCCTCGCTGCGGCTGCTGGCCGGCGGCGGGGCGCCGAAACCGCCGGAGGTCTATCACGCCGTGGTCCGGGAGATGGGTGTGCAGCTGACCCATGGATACGGCATGACCGAGGTGCCGATGATCACGATGGGGGCGCCGGGCGACACGACGGAGAACCTCGCGACCACCGAGGGCAGGCCGCCGGAGGGGATGGAGATCCGGATCGTGGAGGGCGAGGTGCGGCTGCGCGGGGAGGCGGTGTGCCGGGGGTATCTGGATCCGGCGCAGACCGCGGCGGCCTTCGACGAGGACGGCTTCCTGCGCACCGGCGACCTCGGGCATCTGACGGGCAGCGGGCATCTGGTGCTGACCGGGCGCCTGAAGGACGTGATCATCCGCAAGGGCGAGAACATCTCGGCGAAGGAGATCGAGGATCTGCTGCACCGGCATCCGGCGGTCGGGGACGTCGCGGTCGTCGGGCTGCCGGATCCGGAGCGCGGGGAGCGGGTCTGCGCGGTCGTGGAACAGCCGGCGGGGGCGCAGAAGCTGACGCTGCAGGCGCTGACGTCGTATCTGCGCGGGGAAGGGCTGTCGACGCACAAGCTGCCGGAGCAACTGGAGGTGGTGGACGCCCTTCCGCGCAACGAGACCCTGCGCAAGGTGCTCAAGTACAAGCTCAGGGAGCGGTTCTCGGGAGCGTAGGGCCCGGCGTGGGACGGCTGATCACTCGGGGACGGTGAAGTAGCGCGCGAACGCCGTCACGATCTCGGACTCCGCCACCTTGCCGTCGCGGTCCGCGTCGAGGGTGGCGGCGGCCGCCTGGGCGATCTCCTGCGGCACACCGAGGCAGACCAGCACGCGCGCGGTGTCGGTGACGGTGGCGGCTCCGTCACCGTCGGGGTCGGCCACGGCGAGGGCGGCGTGCAGGAAGGGGCGGGCGATCTCGCCGAACCGTTCCGGGTTGTCGCGCAGCCGCTTGACCGCGCCGTTGACGAACTCCTCGCGGGTGATCCGCTGGTCGCCGTCCCGGTCCGCTATCCCGGCCATGCCCTGCCAGAACGCCTCGGCGCCGATGTACAGGGCCTGTCCCTTGTCGGAGCGGGCGGCGGTGCCGAACTCGGCGAGCACCGCCTTGGCGGCCGCGCTGAAGTCCAGCCGGTCGATGTAGCCGTTGCCGTCCTGGTCGAAGGTGGCGAACCGGGCGGCGATCCTGCGCTCGTACTCGCTGCTGACCATGTCTTATCGGGCCGCCTTACGTCGTGGGGTGCATCTGCCACGGAGCGTACGACGCCGGAGGCCGTCCCGGCGCGGGAAAGGGGCCGTTGTGCCAAGACCGGGGGAATTTTGGGACAACGATGTGGCACAGCCGTACGGACCGGCTCACTCCGAGCGCATCGCGGGCACGTGCTCAGGCCGACAGCGGGCCGGCCTCTTCCTTGACCGCCGACGCCAGGTCGGGATGGACGTCGAAGAGCCGGCGTACCCCCAGCGCGCCGAGGACCCGGTTGACGTGGGACCCCTCCACCGCGCCCTGTGCCGGGAGTATCAGCCGCAGGCTGCCCTGGCAGGAGCGGATCAGACGGCGGGCGGCTATGAGGACGCCGACGCCGCTGGAGTCGCAGAAGAACACGTCGGACAGGTCGAGGACGAGACTGTGACGCCCCTCGGCCACCACGTCGTGGATGTGCTGGCGCAGCCCCGGCGAGGTCACCAGATCCAGCTCGCCCGACACCTGGAGCACGGCCCAGTCGCCCCGCTCGCCGCCGGTCACTTTGAACGTCACCACCATGCCCCTCGCTCGCTGAAACGGAAGCGATTCCTACGCTTCCTTGCAGCGCGGCTGCCCAGCGGCTGTTCCCTGAAACACCCTCCAGAAAACGGTCACCGATCAGGAAAGGCTTGTTTCCATCGCATTCGATCCTGTTCGATCGTGTCTGATCAGGCGGCGACCGGGTAGCCGAGCGATGCGAAGCCTCCCGTCACGCGCGCGGGAGGCCCTCTACCACGAGTGCGAGGTGTGTCACCAGCCATGGCTCTGCAAGGGGCGCACTTTGCGACAAAGGGGCGTGCGCGTCCGACCGTGCCGACTACATTCAGGGTGACGGCACACGCACGCTGGACCCGGACGGACCGGTGAGGGGGGCCTTATGGCGAAGAAGGACGCACCGCCCCGCTGGGACCGCAAGATGCAGCAGCGACTGGCGCGCGGCGAGGCGGCCGCGCTCGGCGAGCTCTACGACCGCTTCGCCTCGCTCGTGCACGGCCTCGCCCACACCGTGCTGGGCGACGAGCGCGCCGCCGACCGCATCACCCGCGACGTCTTCGCCCATGTCTGGGAGCACCCGGACAGCTACGACCCCAAGCAGGGCCCGCTGCGTTCCTGGGTCGCCACCCTGACCCACCGCCTCGCCGTGCAGCGGCTGCGCGCCACCGAGACCGCCGCCCTCGCCCAGGGCGGCCAGGGCTCCACGGAGGAGCTGGAGCGCAAGGTGCGGCACGCCTCGGTCGCCGCCCGCGCCGACTACATCGTCCAGGCCATGCCCGTACCGCTGCGCGCCGCCCTGGAGCTGGCCTACTTCCAGCGCCGCGACTACCGCCAGACCGCCGCCGACCTCGGCGTCACGGAGGACGAGGCCCGCCGCCGGCTGCGCCTGGGCCTCCAGCTGCTGTCCACGGCCCATGACGCCGCAGCCGCCCCGGGGGCACCGCCGGGATACGGAGGTGCGGCGTGAACGAGGCCGGGCGCTTCGAGGCGTATGACAACGATGACGACAAGAAGCGGCACGACGACCCGCCGCAGGGCGACGCACATCACAAGGACCAGGAGGGCAACGGCCCCGCGGACGGAACCCGCGCGGCCGACGGCATGAACAGCAGCGGCAACGGCGACGACCAGCACCCCTCGACGAAGCCGGACCGGCCGCCCCGCATACCCCTGCCCCGCGCCTCCGTCGAGGACACCGGACGCCCACTGCCCGACGCCGTGCCGCGGCCCGCCCCGCTCGTCCTGGACCACCGCGTGCTGAAGTCACTGCTCGGCGCGTGGGCGCTGGCCGCCTGCTCACCGCAGGAGACGGAGGCCGTCGAGGAGCACCTCGGCGACTGCGGCTCCTGCGCGGACGAGGCGCGGCGGCTGCGCGAGGCCGTCGGCCTGCTGCACCCCGCCGAGAGCCTCGACCTCGACCCTTCCTTGCGCGCCCGCGTCCTGCAGGGCGCGCTGGAGCGGCGCCCGCCGCGCATCCCGGTGCCCGCCTGGGCGACGCCGTACGACGCCGAGACGGCGCGGCTCGACGCGCTGCTCCAGGACTTCGGGGACGCCGAGTGGCACGCGCCCGTGCGGCTCCGATGGTTCCGCGGGGACGAGCCGACGAGCCGTCGTACGACCGTCGCCGGGGTCATCGCCCATCTGCTGACGGTCGACGGGCTGGTGGCGGTCGCGCTCGGCCTCGCGGACCCGATGGGCGACGTGGCCGTGGACCGGCCGACCCCGTCCGCGCGCACGGAGGCCTACTGGCGGGCCTCGCACTACCCGCCGACGCGCGCCGTCCGCGCACCCTGGCGGGAGCAGACCCACGACCTGGTCCGCACGGTGTCCTTCACGGGCGGCGCCACCGGCAAACTGTCCGTGCCCTACGGCGACTTCGAGCTGCCGCTGCACGACGCGATGCTGGACCGCGCCTTCGAGTGCTGGGTGCACGCCGAGGACATCGCCGACGCGGTGGACTACCCGTACGACGCTCCGTCCGGCAGCGATCTGCACCACATGGTCGACCTGGCGGCCCGCATGCTCCCCACGGTGCTGGCCGCGCGGCGGCGCGCGGGGCTGGCGACGCCGTCGGCGACCCCGCACCGCCATCTGGTGCCTGCCGGCGAGCCCGGCCGCAGCCTGCGCCTGGAGATCGAGGGGTCGGGCGGTGGTGAGTGGCTGATCCCCCTGGACTCTCCGGCCGCCGTCGGCTCCGCCGAGCATGAGGTGGCACATGTGGCGCTGGACGGCGCGGAGTTCTGCCGGCTGGCCGCGGGCCATGTGTCTCCTGCGGAGGCCGCGGCGGGGCAGGTGGGGGATCGGGAGGCGATCAGGGATGTGCTGTTCGCGGCGGCGAGCTTGAGCCGGATGTAGGGGGCGGTTGGGGGTTCGGGGGCGGCTGCGGGTGAGTCGTGGTTGCTCGCGCAGTTCCCCGCGCCCCTTGAGTAGGCGCAGTGCACCTACCTCTTAGGGGCTGAGCTGCTAGGCGAACACAACCGTCCGTCGCCCGTTCAGCAGAATCCGCCGCTCCGCATGCCACTTGACCGCCCGAGCCAGCGCCTGGCACTCCACGTCCCGCCCGATCGCGACCAGCTGGTCCGGCGTGACGTCGTGCCCGACCCGCTCGACCTCCTGCTCGATGATCGGCCCCTCGTCGAGGTCGGCGGTCACATAGTGCGCCGTCGCCCCGATCAGCTTGACGCCCCTGGCGTGAGCCTGGTGATACGGCTTCGCACCCTTGAAGCTCGGCAGGAACGAGTGGTGGATGTTGATGATCCGCCCGCTCAGCTGCTTGCACAGGTCGTCCGAGAGGACCTGCATGTAGCGGGCCAGCACGACCAGCTCCACGCCCTCCTCGCGCACGATCTCCAGCACCTGCGCCTCGGCCTCGGACTTGTTGTCCCTGGTCACCGGGATGTGGTGGAAGGGGATGTCGTACGACCCCACGAGCTCGGCGAATTCGGTGTGGTTGGACACCACGGCGGCGATCTCCACCGGCAGCGCCCCGATCCTGGCGCGGAACAACAGGTCGTTCAGGCAGTGCCCGAACTTGCTGACCATCAGCAGGACGCGCATCTTCTCCTCGGCCCGGTGGATCTGCCATTCCATCTGGAAGGAGTCACCGATCGCCGCGAAGCTCGCCCGCAGCTTGTCCAGGGTCACCGGCGACTCCGCCGAGAAGTGGACGCGCATGAAGAACAGACCCGTGTCGTGGTCGCCGAACTGCTGGCTGTCCTCGATGTTGCAGCCGGTCATGAAGAGGTAGCTCGACACGGCGTGCACGATGCCCTGCTTGTCCGGGCACGACAGGATCAGGACGTACTGCTCGGCCGGGGCCGCGGCTCGGGTGGACTGCTCGTTCATGCAGCACAGGGTCCCATATCCGGCGCCCCGGGCGGACAGCCGTCCCGTAACCCGGACCGCCGCCCGGACCCGGCGGGCCGGCAGGACGCCTTACGCGGACCGCGTCATGATCCGCAGCACCTCGAGCGTGCGCGGCGGAGCGTCCGGTTCGTCGCCGTCGGCCGTGGCCATCCGGACGTGCGCGTCCCGCGCCGCCCGCACCGCCTCCGGCCACTGCTGGTTCTCCATGTACGCGGAGACCGGCGCGTCCGGGCCGACCTGGTGCATGATCCGCAGCACCCGCAGCACGGCGGTGTCGACGAGCGCCGCCTCCTGCGAGTCCCGGAATATCGTGCCGACGTACTTCTCGGCGGACCAGTTGTCCAGCCAGGTGTCCTCGACCAAGCGGTACACGGCGTCGGTGACGTCCCCGTATCCGTCGACACCGGCTAGCCAGACGTCGCGCTGGAACACCGGATCGGAGAGCATGTGCAGCGCGGAGCGCACATTGCTGCGCCAGCGCCACCACGGCATGTCGTTGAGTGGCATGCCGCCCATGGTGGATGAGCGACGGCCGCGACGGGAAGAGCTATCCGAACCTTGCACGGTCACCGATCGTACGTTCCCGTTCATTCGCGCATCACCCGCCCCCGTAATTCACCTTCTGGTCACCTTTGGATAACCAAGAGTCACGCGCAGGTTTGTTGTGTGGCGGAATCGTGCGGGTCTATGACCGGCAGGCCACGCATGCGCAGCACGCTCCTTCCCATGATCACCAAGCGGCCCGTCAGAGCCACCGCTCGCTCGGCGGCAGCCCTGGTGGCGTGTGCGTCACTCGCCGTCGGATGTGGTGTCATCCCCGGTACCACGGGGGGTTCCGGGGACGACACCATCACCGTCATGACCTGGGCCCCTGACGGCACCAAGGCGACCAACAAGCCCGGCATGCCGGCCTTCGCGCAGGCGTACGCCCGCTGGATCAACGCCCACGGCGGCATCAAGGGCCGCAAGCTGAAGGTCCTCACCTGCAACGACCACAACGACAGCGTGGCCGCGGCCAAGTGCGCCGACCGCGCGGTCGAGGAGAACGTCGTCGCGGTCGTCGGCTCCTACAGCCAGTACGGCGACACCTTCCTGCCCTCCCTGGAGGGCGCGGGCATCCCCTACATAGGCGGCTACGGCGTCACCAACGCCGAGTTCACCAGCCCGCTCTCCTACCCCGTCAACGGCGGCCAGCCCACGCTCCTGGCGGGCCTCGGCAAGGAGCTGGCCCGCGACTGCGGCCCCGTCGCGCTGGTACGGCCCGACACCATCGCGGGCGACGAACTGCCGCCGCTGCTCAACTCCGGCCTCAGGGCGGGCGGGCACTCGACCTCCGACGACCAGCTGGCCGACGAGGACGCCACCTCGTACGACAGCCAGTCGGAGCGGGCGCTGAACTACTCCACCGCCGACTTCTCCGACAAGGGCTGCGTGGTGCCCGCCCTCGGCGACCGCACCAGCACCTTCATGGACTCCTTCCGGCGGGCCCGCGACGAGTACCCCGGCGTGCGCACCGCCACCGTCCTCGGCAGCGTCGACCAGACGGTGATCAACGCGACCGGCGGGGCGACGGTGTACGACGGGTCGTACATCACCGGCTGGTACCCCGTCGCGAGCGACCCGCGCTGGGACGGGATGAAGAAGGTCATCAGCGAGCAGGCCTTCGGCGACAACCGCATCGATGCCGCGGACGCCGGAGTGCAGACCACGTGGATCGCGTACACCGTGTTCAAGCGGGTCGTCGAGTCGCTCGGTGACGGCGACGTGACCGCCGACTCCGTGCGGGGCGCCCTGAACGGCGGCCTGAAGGTCTCCACGGGCGGCCTGACGCCGACCCTCCAGTGGAAGTTCCAGGACGTCCTGGCCGCCGTCGGCTTCCCCCGGCTGGTCAACCGCGCGGTGACACTCCAGGTCGTCCGCGAGGGCCGCCTGGTGGCGGCCCGCAAGAGCTTCATCGACGTGACGAAGACGCTCCAGAGCGCCGACGTGAACTGACCCGCCCTACAGCTGGGTCGGCTGGCGCTCCGTCAGGCCGTACTTCTCGGCGATCGAGTTCCACAACTGCGCGGCCGTCTTCTTCTGCTGGCTGGCGGTGCCGCTGGCCCGGTTGCCGGCCTGCTGCTGGCCGGTGGAGCGGGCCTCGCCCTTCTTGCACAGCTTGTTGTTGGCGGAGACCTGGTCGGCCCACGCCGCGTAGTGGTTGTCGGCGGACGCCGACGCCTGCCAGGCCTTGGTCAGCGCCGTGGTCAGCTCCGCGTGGTTCGGGAGCTGGTCGACGGTGAGCTTGGACAGGTCGGTGACCAGCTGGTTGCGCTGCCGGGCGGCGTCGCGCAGGTCCTGGGCGGCCTTGCCGAGGTTGTCGCAGGACTTCACGTCGCCGACCGCGTTGATCACCGCGGTACGGCTGTCACCGCTGTCGGCCAGCAGCTTGTCCAGGGCGGTCGCCTGCTGCTCGGCCGGGTCGGCGGAGGGCGAGGCGGAGTTATCGTTCGCCGGGGCGGTGGCGGAGACGGGCAGGTTGTCGTCGCTCTTGTCGTCGTCCCCGCCCCCGCTGCCGATCAGCGCGCCCGCGCCGATGCCGAGAACGGCGATACCGACACCGACGGCGGCGATGAGCGGCAGCCGCGATCCCGTACGACCGCCGCGGCCGCCCCGGCCATCGTCGTCATCGCCCCGGCCGTGCCCGCCGGGCGGGAAGAACGCCGGCTCGTGCGGGTTCTGCTGCTGCGGCTGGGGCTGCTGGAAGCGCGGCATGTGCTGGGTCGCCCCGGCCGGGGCCGCGCCCGCGGGCTCGCTGCGGAAGAGGTTGTCGAAGTCGGAGAGCGGCTGGCGCTGTCCGCCGCCCGGCTGGTCGGTCACGGGCGGGATGTACTGCGTGGCGTCGGCGTCGCCCCCGGCGGCGGGCGGCATCGGACCGGCGCCGCCTGCAGGTCGGGCCCGCCCCAGCACCTGGGTGCTCTCGCTGGACACCTCGGGCGGCAGCGCCCCCGGTCCCACCGGCGGTATGTACTGCGTCGCCCCCTCGTCGGCCGCGGGCGCGACGACGGGCGGTATGTAACGGGTGGCCTGTTCGTCCGCGCCCATGGGGACGGCGGGAACCGGCGGTATGAACTGAGTGGCGCCTTCGTCGGCGGGCGGCAACGGGGCCCCGAAGCCACCGGCGGGCGGCAGGGCTACGCCGTGGCCGGGAGCGCCGTAAGCGTCGGCCCCGCCGGGCGGGAGGGCACCGCCCTGCGCGTGCTGCCCCTCGGGCGGCATCGGCGCGGCCTGCGCACCGCCCTGCCCGTACGTCGGCTGCGGCGCCGGCATCGGTGAGCCGGCCGGAGCGCCATGGCCGTACGACGGCGCACCGGCCGCCGGACCCTGCGCGCCCCACGGGGCCGACGACGGCGACTGGTACTGCTCCTGCTGGGGCTGCTGGTAGTGCTGCTGCTCCTGCTGAGGCGGCTGGTACTGCTGCTCCTGCGCGCCCCACGCCTGTCCGGGCTGCGCGCCCCAGGCCTGGCCCGGTGCGGCGGGCTGCGCGGGCGCGTTCTGCTCGGGTCCCCACGGGGTGCCCCAGGCCTGGCCGCCCGGCGGTGCCGAGGGCGGGGGTGCGGTCGGCGGCGTGGCCGGGACCGATGTCGGCTGACCGCCCTGCCCGCCCGTCATGCCCGGCAGCAGCGGCTCACCACCGTCGGAGGGCAGCACGATGCCTTCGCGCGCGGGCCGCGCCGAGGGCTCCTCGCTCCGTCCACTCTGCGTCACCGGGACTCCTACCAATGGGGGACCTTGTGAATCGTCGGCTCACGCTACCGGCTCCGCCGAGCGGGGTGCCACGCAGCCCGGGACCTGACCGGGTCCCTTGTGACCGCGCTAACACTCCGGTCCCCCTCCCCCTATATCCGTCCCCCCTTCCCCGCCGACGCCTTCATTTCCCTGCCGTTCACGCCCAGGTATCCCGTGGTTTCACGCCGCCGTCTGAAGGTCCAATCGCGCCCCGAACTCCCTGACCACGGGCTCGTCCCGGAACGGCTCCAGTCGCTGCTGGAAGTCCTCCAGATACTCGGCGCCACGGTTGGACCGCAGGGTCTCCAGGAGCTCGACGGCCTTCAGCCCGGTGTGGCAGGCCTGTTCGACCTCGCGCTGCTGCACCTGCGCTGTGGCGAGCAACACATATCCGATGGCCCGGCGCCGCGCTTTCGTCTCCGGAAGCCCGGCCAGCGAGTCCTCGGCGCACCGCGCCGCCGCATCGGCCTGACCCAGATCACGGTGGCAGTGGGCCAACTCGTCGGCGAGGTAGGCCTCGTCGAAGTGCTTGATCCACGCCGGGTCGTCCCCGGACTCGGCGTCCGCCGACTCCAGCGCGCCCACCGCCCGCCCGGACGCCAGCTGGGTGGCCCGCGCGTCGCCCATCAGCGCATGCCCTCGCGCCTCGGCCGCATAGAACATGGCCTCCGCGCGCGGGGTCACGCGCCCCCGCGCCCCTTCCTGCGCCGCCCGCGCCAGCTGCGCGATCTCCCGCGGGTTGCCGAGCTGCGCGGCGAGGTGGCTCATGGAGGCGGCCAGCACATACCCGCCGTACCCGCGGTCCCCTGCGGCCTGCGCGAGCCGCAGCGCCTGGATGTAGTACCGCTGGGCGAGCCCCGGCTGACCGGTGTCGACGGCCATGTACCCGGCGAGCTCGGTCAACCGCGCGACGGCGGCGAAGAGTTCCCGCCCGATCGCCTCCCGGTACGAGCCGGCCAGCAGCCCGGAGACGACGCTGTTGAGGTAGTGCACGACGACCGGGCGCACATGCCCGCTGCCGTACTGGTGGTCAAGGTCGACCAGCGCCTGCGTCATCGCGCGCACGGCCTGCACGTCGGACTGCCCCACGCGCGGCCCCGCCGAGCGCGCCACCTGCGAGTCCGGGGACGAGATCAGCCAGTCGCGGCTGGGCTCGACCAGCGCGGA
Source organism: Streptomyces sp. NBC_01092 (assembly GCF_045039535.1). NCBI lineage: Bacteria > Bacillati > Actinomycetota > Actinomycetes > Kitasatosporales > Streptomycetaceae > Streptomyces > Streptomyces sp. NBC_01092. Next base: position 4,883,618 of record NZ_CP108659.1, read on the forward strand.
CGCGGCGACGGACGAACCGGACAGGAAGTCCCGCCGCCCGACGTCGCTGCGCCACAGCTCGCAGACCTGCTCGATGGCCCCCAGTACCGTCGGCGAGAACTGGAGGCCGACACCGGACGCGAGATTCTTGCCGTTGGCCATCCCGATCTCGTCGATCGTGACGGTACGGCCCAGTTTGCGGCCGAGCGCCTCGGCGATGATCGCGGGCGCCCGCCCCCGCGGCTGCTGTCCGCGCAGCCAACGGGCCACGGACGTCTTGTCGTAGCGCAGATCGAGGCCGTGCTCGGCACCGCACATGTTGACCCGGCGGGCCAGCCCGGCGTTCGAGCAGCCCGCTTCCTGGATGAGCGCCTGCAGCCGTTCGTTCGGCTGTCGCGCGACGAGAGGCCTTGCGGCCATGGCGTACCCCCTGTGGCTGCGGTGCCTGCCCACGCACCGAGTTGACGTTCTTCGAGCGCCGAATCCGGCTCGGGGGCACTGGCTGTGCACCGCAAGGTTCCGGCCGTGAAGATCAATGCCCCGTCGACATACCGAAAATGCGAGGCTTGCGAGGATTGCCGGGGTAAAGGCGGAAGCCGACCCCACAGTGGGCTACCCAGCTCCGGACACGGATCCTCCCGCGCGCCCCCACACATGCACCCATGCGCCCCAGATGAGGAATCAATGCTCCTCCCCCGCGCGCGCTACGGCCGTAACCGGAGGTGGGTGCGGGAGTTGTGTTCAGCGTGGAAGAGACGATCCCGGCCACCGAAGCCGCACAGATTCCGAAGCAGCGCGGCGAAACGCTGCTGGAGACCGCCGTTCGCTATGCCGAGGAGCGTCACTGGGACGTGTTCCCCGGGACCTGGTTGGAAGCCGTCGAGGGTGTGCAGTACTGCTCCTGTGGCGACGCCGACTGCCCCGCGCCCGGCGCGCACCCCGCGCGCCCCGACTGGGCGACGCAGGCGACCGGAAGCGCGACCGTCGCCCGCCGGATGTGGCAGAAGCACCCCACCGCGTCGATCCTGCTGCCGACGGGGCGCACCTTCGACGCGATCTCCGTCCCGGAGACGGCCGGGTTCCTCGCGCTGGCCCGTATGGAGCGGATGGAGCTGTCGCTGGGGCCGGTGACGTTGACGCCGGATCGCCGGATGAACTTCCTTGTGCTGCCGGGTGCGTCGGTGAAGGTTCCCGAGCTGGTGCGCAAGCTGGGGTGGTCGGTCGGGTCGCTGGATCTCGTGGCGCTGGGTGAGGGCGCGTGGGTGGCCGGGCCGCCCACCCGGTTCGGGTCCCGTGGGGCCGTGCAGTGGGCCTGCCGGCCGACGCCGGCGAATCGGTGGCTGCCGGATGCGGAGGAGTTGATCTCGCCGCTTGCCTATGCGTGTGGGCGGGACCGGTAATTCGGCGGCTGCGGGTCGTCCGTGGTTGCTCGCGCCCACGCGGCGGAGCCGCATAGCGATACTGCCCCGCGTTCCTGGGTGGGCTACCTGAACGTAGGGTTCATGCATGACGTCAGCCGCCGTACGCGTGCGTGGGCTCTGGAAGCGGTTCGGGCAGCAGGTTGCTGTCGCTGGGATCGATCTGGAGTTGCCCGCAGGGAAGTTCATCGGACTCGTGGGGCCCAACGGGGCAGGGAAGACCACCACCCTCTCCATGGTGACCGGGCTGCTCCGGCCCGATCAGGGGTCCGTCGAGGTCGTCGGGCATGACGTCTGGCGTGACCCCGTCGAGGTGAAGGCGCGGATCGGGGTGCTGCCCGAGGGGCTGCGGCTCTTCGAGCGGCTCTCCGGGCGGGAACTGCTCGCGTACACGGGGCGATTGCGCGGACTCCCCGGGGCCGAGGTCGACAAGCGGGCCACCCAGCTGCTCGACGTACTCGATCTGGCGGGGGCCCAGCACAAGCTGGTCGTCGACTACTCGACCGGCATGCGCAAGAAGATCGGGCTCGCGGCCGCGCTCCTGCACAATCCCGAAGTGCTGTTCCTGGACGAGCCGTTCGAGGGCGTGGATCCCGTCTCCGCGCAGACCATCCGCGGCGTCCTGGAGCGCTACACCGCCTCCGGCGCGACCGTCGTCTTCTCCTCCCACGTCATGGAACTCGTCGAGTCGCTGTGCGACTGGGTCGCCGTCATGGCCGCCGGACGCATCCGGGCCCACGGCCCCCTCACCGAAGTGCGCGGCGAGGCCCCCTCGTTGCAGCAGGCGTTCCTCGAACTCGTCGGCGCGAACGGCCGCGACACCGCCTCCGACCTCGACTGGCTGGGCGGCGGGGCGCGATGAGCACCGACGTGACAGGGGTCTTCGTACAGCTGAAGCTGTCGCTGCTCAAGAACGGACTGCGGCAGTCCGCCGGCCGCCGGGCCGCCTACATCGCCTCGGCCGTGCTGGTCCTCCTCTTCGCCGCGCTGCAACTCCTGGGCCTGATCATGCTGCGCGGCAACGCGCACGCCGACTCCGTGGTCGTCATCCTGGTCGCGGTCCTCGCGCTCGGCTGGGCCGTGATGCCGCTGTTCTTCCCCGGCGGGGACGAGACCCTCGACCCGACCCGCCTGGTGATGCTGCCGCTGCGCCCCCGCCCCCTGGTCCGGGCACTGCTCGCGGCCTCCCTGGTCGGCATCGGCCCCCTGTTCACGCTGTGCCTGTTCGCCGGTTCGGTGATCGCGCTCGCGCACGGGGTTGCGGCCTACGTCGTCGGCGTCATCGCGGTCGTGCTGGCCCTGTTGGTGTGCGTGGCGCTCGCGCGGGCGGTGGCCGTCGCCAACATCCGGCTGCTGACCAGCCGCAAGGGCCGCGACCTCGCGGTGCTGAGCGGGTTGGTCATCGCGGTCGGCGCGCAGGTCGTGAACTTCGGTGCGCAAAGGCTCGGTTCCTCGGGCCTCGCCCAGCTCGATCCGGCGGCGGACGTGCTGCGCTGGGTGCCACCGGCGTCCGCGTTCGGGGCGGTGAAGTCGGTCAGCGACGGGGAGTACGGGATCGCGCTGCTCCAACTCGCGCTGAGCGCGGGCGCGTTGCTGGGCGTGATCGCCGTCTGGTCCCGTCATCTGACCCGGCTGATGACGTCACCGGACGGCTCCACGCTCCAGGCGGTCACCGAGTCCGCCGTACGGGAACGCACCTCGACCGGGCTCGCCCGGCTCCTGCCGGCCGGCCGCACCGGCACCGTCATGGAGCGCACTCTGCGCTATGTCTGGCGTGACCCGAAGACCAAGGCGGCCTGGGTGACCTCGCTCGCCATCGGCCTGATCGTGCCGCTGTTCAACGCGTTGCAGGGCACCGGCTCGATCTACTTCGCGTGCTTCGCCGCCGGGATGCTCGGCATCCAGATGTACAACCAGTTCGGGCAGGACACGTCCGCGTTCTGGATGGTCGCCATGACGATCTCGTCCCCCCGGGACGCCTACGTCGAGCTGCGCGGCCGGGCCCTGGCGCTGCTGCTGATCACCCTGCCGTACGCCGCCCTGGTGACCGTCCTGACGACGGCGCTGCTCGGTGACTGGCCCAAGCTGCCCCAGGTGCTGGGCCTGTCGCTCGCCCTCCTCGGCGCGATGCTGGCGACCGGCGCATGGACGTCGGCCCGCTTCCCGTACTCCATCCCGCAGGAGGGCTACAAGAGCGTCGCCCCCGGTCAGGCGGGCCTGGCCTGGATCTCGATCTTCGGCGGCATGATCGCCGCCGCCCTGCTGTGCGCCCCCGTCATCGCGGTGACGATCTGGCTGAACGTCAGCGAGGGCGGGGACGCCTGGACGTGGCTGCTGCTGCCGGGCGGGGTGGCGTACGGGGCCGCCATCACCCTGCTGGGCCTCCGGCTGGCGGCACCGAGCACGGCGGCCCGCCTTCCCGAGATCCTGACGGCAGTGAGCAAGGGGTAGCGAGCCCTTTCGGCATACGGCTGTGCAGCGCCGGTCAGGGGCGCGGGGCCGTGTTCGATATGCGGCTCCGCCGCGATGGGGGTCCCCCCTGCTCGAGCGAAGCCGAGAGCTTGGGGGAGCGACAAGCCCCCCACAACCCGCAGCCGCCATTGGCCAAGAGGGCACCGAGCTCACAGGCGCCCGGCCTCACCCGCAGCCCGCACCGCCTCGAGGAAAGGCTCGATAGCGGCGCGCCAGCCCTCGGGCTGGTCGTAGTGCACCAGGTGCCCGGCGTCGGCCACCTCCGCGTACTCCCCTCGCGGAAGCACCCGCACCATCTCCTGAGCCTCGGCACGCCCCAGCTCCCCGTCCAGCCCGCGCACGACCAGCGCGGGACACTGCACCTGCGCGAGTTCCTCCCAGTGCGCGTCGTACACCCACGTCTCCCGGGACCGCAGCATCTGGTCGGGCTCGAAGACCGGCCGCCATCCGTCCTCGCACTCGTGCATCACCTCGGCGTAGAACTCGCCGCGCGCGCGATTCGGGCGCTCGACCCACGGGTCGTCCTCCCCGAACCACTTGCGTACGTCGGCGAGCGTGGCGAAGGGCACGGGCCACGCCTTGAACCAGTCCGACCACTCCCGCTGCGAGGCCGCGCCCAGCGCCGACGCCCGCATGTCGCAAATGATCACGCCGCGCACCAGATCGGGCCGCTTGGCGGCCAACTGCCAGGCGGTCAGCGCGCCCATGGCGTGACCGACGAGGACGGCCGGGGCGAGACCGAGCTGTTCGAGGGCGGCCTCGGCGTCGTCGACGTAGGCCTCGCGCGTGAAGGCGGCCTGCTCGGGCTTCTCGCTGCGGCCGTGGCCGCGCTGGTCCAGGGCGACAGCGCGGTGCCGCTCGGAGAGCCAGCGGGCGGTGGAGGCCCAGTGCGAGGCGCGGCCCATCAGGCCGTGCAGTAACAGGACGCCGAGCGTGCCGTCGTGTTCAGTGGCAGCGTCGGTCTTGGGAGGGTCGCCGAACTCCCAGGCCGCGAGACGTACGGCCCCGGTCCCGGTCACGTCGATGCGCCGCGCCATTGGTCTGGCACCCCCCTAGCTCCGCTCGGACCGCTCGAGTCGGCCGGTCCTGTCATCAGCGTCCTGCTTGCCGCGCCTGCCGTATCTGCCCTCGCCCACGTGAGCACCGCGCGCCACCTGCGCCGCACGCGTCGTCGGTGCTCTCGTCCGCGATGTGCATGTCCTGTGTGTCTGACGTGATCTTATGCGCACACTCCTGAAGCGCACGTTCCGCGTAACCCGTCACCCCGAAGACTATCGAACTCCTATTCGAAAAATCGGGCTGTGCGGGCAACACCCCTCATTCGAGTGACCCTCTCCCAGGATTGATCGCCATCGTCGAGGGGAGACCTTCACCGGGAGGCGGACCGATCGGGGAAACCGGTCCGAAGGGGATGACCCTGGGAGCTCGGGGCTCCGGGTCAGCACAGGGGAGGACAGGCCCCGGCGCCACACGGCGCCGGGGCCCTCTCCACGTTTCCGGCACATCCTCGCGCCCCCCTCCCCGGCCGGACGCATCACTGTCGGTCACGACCAAGAGCCCTCAGGTCATATGCCTCACGCGACAGCCTCGCACGCGAATCCGCCGGGCGCTGTGATTCCGCGCACTGAATCTTGGAATGCAAAAGATCGGCGGGTCGCCACAACTCCCGCTCCCTTACCGGGAATTACACGGAAGAGAAACGCGGGATGGACAGCCGGCCCGGCTCAGCGCTTGGCGACGAACACATGCGAGGCGACGTCCGCCTCCAGCTCGGCCGCCTCACCACCGCTGCCCACCAGCACACCACCCGCGGACTCGGTCACACTCACCACCGAGCCGGGCTGCACGCCCGCCCGGCGCAGCGTGTACATCAGCTGGGCGTCGGTCTGGATCGGCTCACCGATCCGGCGCACGACGACCGTCTTGCCCTCGGCACCCGGGTCGAGGTCCGCCAGCGAGACCATGCCCTCGTCCAGGAAGGGGTCGGCGCCGTCCTTCTCGCCGAGCTCTTCCAGGCCCGGGATGGGGTTGCCGTACGGCGACTCGGTCGGGTGGCGCAGCAGCTCCAGGACCCGCCGCTCCACGGCCTCGCTCATCACGTGCTCCCAGCGACACGCCTCGGCGTGCACCTGCTCCCACTCCAGCCCGATCACGTCGACGAGCAGGCACTCGGCGAGGCGGTGCTTGCGCATGACGCGGGTGGCCAGCCGCCGCCCCTCGTCCGTGAGCTCCAGATGACGGTCGGACGCCACGGACACCAGCCCGTCACGCTCCATCCGCGCCACCGTCTGGCTCACGGTCGGTCCGCTCTGGTCCAGCCGCTCGGCGATCCGGGCGCGCATGGGGACCACACCTTCCTCCTCCAGCTCGAGGATGGTGCGGAGATACATCTCCGTGGTGTCGATCAGTCCGGACATACGTGCCCCTCGATTAGCTCTGCGATTAGCTCAGCCGGAAGCGAGACAGCTCCACGGCGCGTGCGCTGGCCCTGCAGTCAATTCTGCCGGATACCACTGACAACCGTGCCGAGCCGTTGAAACCGAGGGGTTGTCCGGCACGGCGACCCCGCACAGGCGTCAAAGGCATACACACCGTATTGACACCGCACTGGTCCAGACCGCACGGTGATCCGCAACACACCCGCACCCGCCACCCCGGAGGGCCCCGCATGAGCGACAGCACGCCGGCCGACACGTTCTTCGACGCCGCGATCGGCCTGCTCCAGCGGGTCCGTGCCGAAGAGGCCGGGAGCATCGAGGCAGCCGGCACCCTGCTCGCCGACACGGTCGCCGCCGACGGCCGGCTCTTCGCCTTCGGCGCCGGTCACTCCTCGCTGGCCGCCCAGGACATCGTCTACCGCGCGGGCGGCCTCGCCCTGATGAACCTGCTCGTGGTCCCCGGTGTCGTGGGCGTCGACGTCATGCCCGCCACCCTCGGCTCCGCCCTCGAACGCGTCGACGGTCTCGCGAGCGCCGTCCTGGACAGCTCACCCCTGCGCTCCGGCGACGCCCTGGTGATCATCTCCCTCTCCGGCCGCAACGCCCTCCCCGTCGAGATGGCCATGAACGCCCGCGCCCTCGGCGTCAGGGTCATCGGCGTGACATCGGTGGCGTACGCCTCGGAAACGAAGTCCCGCCATGTCTCCGGCACCTACCTCAAGGACCACTGCGACATCGTCCTCGACTCGAAGATCGCGATCGGCGACGCGGAACTCACCCTCGACACGATCCCGGCCCCCTTCGCGCCGGCGTCCACCGTCGTCACCACGGCCCTCCTGCAGGCCGTCATGGCCACAGCGGCCGCCTCCCTGGCCGCCCGCGGCATCGAGCCCCCGCTCCTGCGCTCGGGCAACGTCGACGGCGGCCACGACTGGAACAGCAGGGTGTTCGAGCAGTACAGCGACCGGATCTTCTACCGGCACTAGGACCTGTCCGGCGGATCAGGCCGACTGCAAGAAGCGGCGCCTCACCAGCGCAGGTGAGCCCAGCGACCTCGGCATGATCCGCCAGCCCGGCACTAGGGCCCGGCCGCGTCCTCAGTCCCGGTCCACGACCCCCGCCAGATCCAGCGCGGAAGCGATCCGTACCGCCACGTCCTCCGCGTACACCGCGTCGCCGCGGCCGAACGCGGTCCGCCCGGACCCGCGCAGGAACGTCACGACGCCCAGCGTCCGGCCCCGGCTGCGCAGCACCGCGCACAGCACGTGCACCGCGTCAGCCGGCCACTGCCGTGCCACGGCCCACTCGCGCGCCCGCTCCGCCGACAGGTTCCCCGCGTCGGCGCGCACCGACCCGGCCCGCGCCACGCAATTCAACGCCGGGTGCCCCTCCGCGTAGCGCACGGGCAGGCCGGCCTCCCCGCCGAGCCGGCTCGGGCCCGGCGCCCCGGAGGGCGTCACGGCGGCCCGGACGAGCCGTACGGGATCCGCGGCCTCCCCGCCCGCCGCCGTCTGATCGGCCACCGGCCCGCCCGCGACCCGGTCGATCAGCGCGTGATCGGCGAACCCGGCCAGCGCGAAGTCCAGATGCACCGTCGCCGCCTCCGCGGGGTCCTCGCACTCGGCGGCGGCCCGCGCGGCGCGGTGCAGCTGATTGGCCCGGAAGCGCAGCAGCGCCGCCTCCTGCTCGGCCTGCTTGGCGTCCGTCACGTCCTGGAAGAGCCAGCCCACGCCCAACGGCACGGGCTCCTCCGCGAGCGGCGAGGCCAGCCGGACGAAACCGCACCGCCAGCAGCGGCGCCGCTCGCCGTCCGGCGTGCGCACACTCACCCAGATCTCGGCGGGCGCGGGCGGCGCGCCCTCGGCCAGCACATGGGTGAGCGCGCTCTCCAGCTCCTCGACCCCCTGCGCGAGCAGCTCGCCCAGGGGCCGCCCCAGCACCGACGTACGCCCGATACCCAGCGCCCGGGCCGCGTGAGCGTTCACAACGGCCGGTCGCAGATCCGCGTCGACCAGCACGACACCCCACGACGCGTCCTCGAACAGCGCCTCGCTGAGCGCGATCGACCGCTCCAGATCGATCTGCGCGTGCACCTCGCTGAACGCGCAGTACACCCCGGCGGGCTTCCCGTCCGGTCCGCGCACCGCCGCCGACTGGGTCCGTACGAGAACCCGCCCGCCGTCCTTCGTCAGCAGGGCGAACTCGTGCACCTGACGTCCGGGAGCGTGCATGGCGGACATCAGCCGCTCCTCGACCTCCTCGGCGTCGGCCTCGCGCACCGCCCACCCTGCGAACCCGTGCCGACCCACGGCCTCGGCCGCGGTCCATCCGAGGATCCGCTCCGCCTCGCGGTTCCAATGGGTGACGACGCCGTCCCCGTCGAAGGCGCACAGGGCAGCGTCCATCCCGTCCAGCAGCGCGGCCAGCAGATCGGACCCGCCTGCCGAACCTTCCGAACCACCCGACAAACCGTCCGGACCGTCCCGCTCGGGTTCGTCCGGCCCCAGCTCGTCGGTGGTCCCACTACGCCGGGAAGCACTCACCTGGACCCCCTGCCAAGCTGCGTCCGCACGTACGACGCGTCGGTTCGCTCACTCGCAATCATCTAACTGGAACGTGACCCAGCACACACCGAGTTCCCCAAGATTGAAGGAATCGTTGTACGAGCCGCCGCGCGGTCACCGGCGCGATGCGAAGGATCAGGCAAAAGATCAGGCATCAGACCCGCTTCCCTTGCGTGCGTAGACCTCGATCTCGAACTTCATACGAGGGTCGGCCAGCCCGCACACCATCATCGTCGCCGCAGGTCGCACATCCCCGAAGTGCTGTCGCAGGACGGGCCAGCACGGCTCGAAGTCCTCCCGTTCGGGCAGCAGGTACCGCACGCGGACCACGTCGGCGAACGAGCACCCCGCCTCCTCGAGCGCGGCCCCCACGTTCCGCAGACACTGCTCGGCCTGCTCCACCACGTTCTCGGAGATGGTCATCGTCGCGTAGTCGAACCCGGTCGTGCCCGACACGTGCACCCAGTCCCCGTCGACCACGGCACGCGCGTACCCGATCTGTTCCTCGAAGGTCGAGCCACTGAGGATCGCCCGCCGCCCCACCTGCTGGTTTGTCATGCACGGAACGCTAGAGGAGCGGTGCCGGCAGGTCCACGGAAAAAACGGTTGATCGGAGGCGGGCCGGTTCCTAATGTGTGGTGCACACGAGAAGGGAGGTGGTTCGGCAGATGTATGAATACCGGACGCGTGAGGTGGCTGCGGGCTAGCGGCCCGTCACCCCACCCAGTGCGGTGCCGGACCAGCATGTGAGAGACGCATGCAGCCGGCCCAATCCCAGCAGTCACCCGACCCGCGAGTTCGCCGGCACGTCCGGCCGGCTCCTCCGCCACTGGCGCAGGGACCCGAGCTCGCGGGTCGTCTGCGTGTACGGACCTGCGCGGCGGCCCCGCTCACGGACTGAGCCGCTCCACCCGCCAGCCCCCGTCCTGCTCCGCCACGTACCGCAGCCGGTCGTGCAGCCGGTTCTCCCGCCCCTGCCAGAACTCCACCGTCTGCGGGGCCACCCGGAAGCCGCCCCAGTCCGGCGGCACCGGCACCTGCTCCCCCTCGGGATAGCGCGCGGCCAGCTCGGCGTACGAGGCGTCCAGCTCCGCGCGCGAGGCGATGACCGACGACTGGGAGCTGGCCCAGGCGCCGAGCTGGGAGCCGTGCGGGCGGGTGCGGAAGTAGGCGGCCGTCTCGTCGCGCCCGGTGCGCCGCGCCACGCCCGTGACGATGACCTGGCGGGCCATCGGGTGCCAGGGGAAGAGCAGGCAGACGTACGGGTTCCCGGCGAGGTCGCGGCCCTTGTGGGAGCCGTAGTTGGTGAAGAAGACGAAGCCGTGGTCGTCGAACTGCTTCAGCAGCACCGTGCGTGAGCTGGGCCTGCCCTCGGCGTCCGCGGTGGAGACGATCATCGCGTTCGGCTCGAAGAGGTGGGCCTCGGCGGCGGCCTGCTTGAACCAGCGCGCGAACTGGGCCACCGGAGTGGCGGCCAGACCGGCCTCGGCGAGCCCCTCGGCCCGGTAGTGCTTGCGCATCGCGGCGGGGTCGGGGACGGGCTCGGCGGGATCGAAGGCGACGGCGTCTCGGTCGGTCACGCGGTCATCTTGCCGTATCCGAACGAGCACCGTCGGGCACGGTGTCCTTCGTCACTAGATGGCACTCAGTGCCGCAAGGGCTCCCCAATGGTGGCACTCAGGGTTATCGTTTCGATGCCGTTCCGGTTGGATGACCGCCAGCCGCACGGGGCATCACAGGGGTACGCCCCGGACCGCGAGTCCGCCGAGGCCCGGAGTCCCGCAAGCCCGGAATCCGAGCCCGTGACCGTGGATCCACCCGGGTGTGCGCCGTCTCCGCCGACTGTCATGTGGTCGTTCCACCCACAAACCCCATCCGTCGCACACATCACGAGGAGCCGCCTGATGTCCGACTTCGTACCCGGGCTCGAAGGAGTCGTCGCGTTCGAGACGGAGATCGCCGAACCGGACAAGGAGGGCGGCGCTCTCCGATACCGGGGCGTCGACATCGAGGATCTGGTCGGCCACGTCTCGTTCGGCAACGTCTGGGGGCTGCTCGTCGACGGTGCCTTCCGGCCCGGACTGCCGGCCGCCGAGCCCTTCCCGATTCCCGTGCACTCCGGCGACATCCGCGTCGACGTCCAGTCCGCGCTCGCCATGCTCGCCCCCGTGTGGGGCCTGAAACCCCTCCTGGACATCGACGAGGCGCAGGCCCGCGAGGACCTGGCCCGGGCCGCCGTCATGGCTCTGTCCTACGTCGCCCAGTCCGCGCGCGGGCAGGGCCTGCCGATGGTCCCGCAGAGCGAGATCGACAAGGCCCAGTCCGTCGTCGAGCGCTTCATGATCCGCTGGCGCGGCGAGCCCGACCCCAAGCACGTGGCCGCCGTGGACGCCTACTGGACGTCCGCCGCCGAGCACGGCATGAACGCGTCCACGTTCACGGCCCGCGTCATCGCCTCCACCGGCGCCGATGTGGCCGCGGCGCTCTCCGGTGCCGTAGGGGCCATGTCCGGTCCGCTGCACGGCGGCGCGCCCTCCCGCGTGCTGCACATGATCGAGGAGATCGAGCGCACCGGCGACGCCGAGGCCTATGTGAAGCAGACCCTCGACAACGGCGAACGCCTCATGGGCTTCGGCCACCGCGTCTACCGCGCCGAGGACCCGCGCGCCCGCGTCCTGCGCCGCACCGCCCGTGAGCTCGGCGCGCCCCGCTTCGAGGTCGCCGAGGCTCTGGAGAAGGCGGCCCTGGCGGAGCTGCACTCCCGCCGTCCGGACCGGGTCCTGGCCACGAACGTGGAGTTCTGGGCCGCCATCGTCCTGGACTTCGCGGAGGTCCCGGCGCACATGTTCACGTCGATGTTCACGTGTGCCCGTACGGCGGGCTGGTCGGCGCACATCCTGGAGCAGAAGCGCACCGGCCGCCTCGTGCGCCCCTCCGCACGCTATGTGGGCCCGGGCACGCGCGACCCTCGCGAGATCGAGGGCTACGCCGACATCGCGCACTGAGCCCCCGCAGGCGCCCGCACCCCTCCGGCGGGCCGGACGTCACGCGGGGCCGATTCCGCCCCGCGTGATGCCGCCCGGCGCCCCGCGCCGGCGGCCCACGGGCCCGCGCGAACCATGCCTCTCAAGATCGCATACGGACCGTCACTGATCCGCTCCGCCAGTATGCTGGAGCGGCTGCGGCATCCCACCATCACCCGTCCCTACGTGGTGAGTTACGGCCTGCGGCGATCAAGACCTCTTACGGCATGGGGATGGGGAACAGGTGCTGATAGCGGGCCGCTACCGGCTGGGCGAGTCGATCGGGCGCGGTGGGATGGGGGAGGTCTGGCGGGCCTACGACGAGAGGCTCGGCCGGCACGTGGCCGTCAAGCTCCTGCTGCCCCAGGACTCCGACCCCACCGCCACGTCCCGGTTCCGGCTGGAGGCGCAGACCGCCGCGCGGATCGACCATCCGAACGTGGTGGGGGTACGGGACTTCGGCGCGTACGAGAACCGGCTCTTCCTGGTCATGGAGCTCGTCGAGGGCGACAGCCTCGCCCGGCTCCTGACCCACTCCGGCGCGCAGCCCGCCGAGCGCGTGGCCCGGATGGCCGCCCAGGCAGCCGCGGGACTCGCCGCCGCACACCGGCAGGGCATCGTCCACCGCGACATCAAGCCCGGGAACCTGCTGCTGGACGCCGACGGCACCCTCAAGATCGGTGACTTCGGGATCGCCCGCTTCATGGACGACCCCGGCGCGGCGCTCACGGCCACCGGGCAGATCGTCGGCACGAGCCTCTACCTCGCGCCCGAGCGGGCCCTGGGTCAGCCGGCCGGCCCGCCCTCCGACGTCTACGCGCTGGGCTGCGTGCTCTACCAGCTCCTCACCGGGCGCCCGCCGTTCCACGCCGACACCGCCGTCGCGATCCTCCACCAGCACCTGGACGCCGCCCCCGTACCGCCCCGCGACCTGGGCGTGGCCGGCCTGCCGCCCGCCTTCGAGAACTACCTCCTCGGCCTGCTGGCCAAGGAGCCCGAGCACCGGCCCGCCGCCCAGCAGGCCGCCGACTGGTTCGCCGAGGGCGCCTGGCAGGGCCGGGCCGAACCGCTCCCCGACGCGACGACGCCGTCCCGCCCGTCGACGGCCGCAGCCGCCGGTCCCGACCGGATGGGCGGGACCAGCAACCCGACCACCTACGCGCTGCCGTCCGCGCAAGGCTCCCCGCCGCCCCCCGGCGGACCGGGCCGCTCCCACTCCCGGGCCCGCACCCACTCTTCGGGCTCCCGGGCGCGCACTCACTCGCCGGGCTCGCGGTCCCACACCCACTCGCCGAGCTCCGGCTCCCGCTCCCGGTCCCGTCCCCGGTCCCGTCCCCGGGCCGGCACACGGCAAGTGCTGGTCACGGTCGCCGCGGCGGCGCTCTTCGTCGCCGCGATGCTGCTCGGCATGCTGTGGTTCTCCCCCGACAACGCGTCCGCGGAGAGGACGAAGTCCGACACCGCGCCCAGCCCGACCGCCTCCGCCTCCGTGTCCTCCCTGGACTCGTCTCCGTCGCCGATCACCTCGCCGGGCCCGGCGACGCAGACGAGCGCCGATCGCAAGGCGCAGGACGACGGGGAGCGGGAACGCACGAGGCGCGAGCAGGAGCAGCGGGAGCGGCAGAAGCAGCAGCGCGAGACGCAGCAGGACGACGGGGACCACGACGAGAGCGACGATGACGACTGAGACGGAAGCGATTGAGACGCGAGCGGCTGACGGCGCCGTCAGTCCAGCGCCTCGTCCAGCAGCCGCGCCCACTGCGCCACGACGCGTTCCCGGCGGCCCGCGTCGTCGGTGAGGAGGTTGGCGAGGCCCAGGCCACGGGCCATGTCCAGCACTCCCTGGACGGTTTCGCGGGCGCCTGGGCGGGACTCGTCGACGCCGAGCAGGTCGACGGCTATCCGGTGCGTCTCCCGGCCGACCCGGGCCTCCAGTTCGGTGACCCGGGGGCCGAGCTGGTCCTCGTTCGAGGCGGCCACCCACAGGTGCAGGGCCGCGCGGAACAGCGGGCCGGTGTAGAGGTCGACCAGGGCGGACACGACGGCCCTGCGGTCGCCCGCAGCGCCCTCGGGGAACAGGGCGCGCAGGGCCGTCGAGCGTTCCTCGGCGACGTACTCGACCGCCGCGGTGAAGAGGTCCTCGCGGGTCGGGAAGTGGTGCTGGGCCGCGCCTCGGGAGACGCCGGCGCGTTCGGCGACGACGGAGACCGTGGAGCCCGCCCAGCCGTGTTCGGCGAGGCAGGCCACGGCGGCTTCCAGGAGGCGCTGGCGGGTGGCGCGGCTGCGGTCCTGCTTGGGCACGCGGTCCACTCGGTCCGCACGGTCGCCGACTGTGCTCACACCACCCATTCCGCATCCCGTCGTTCGAGGAAGGCTGTCATCCCCTCGCGGGCGTCGGCGCAGGAGAACAGCCGGGCCGAGAGCGCGGTCAGGTCGGCCGCGTCCTGGTCGAAGGTTTCCAGCACCTTAGCCGTGAGCAGCGCCTTCGTCTCGGCCAGGGCGGCGGGGGCCGCCCTGCGCAGGCCGTCCAGGACGGGTTCCAGTACGGCGTCGACGTCCTCGCCCTGCGCCGTCAGCAGGCCGATGCGGGCCGCCTCGGGCGCGGTGAAGCGCTCGCCGGTGAGGTAGTAGCGGGCGAGGGCGCGGGGGTCGGTGCGCGGGATGATCGGCAGGGAGATCACCGCGGGGGCCACCCCGATGCGGACCTCCGTGAAGGCGAAGGTCGCCTCGTGGGAGGCCGCCGCGATGTCGCAGGCCGTGAGCAGGCCGAGGCCGCCCGCGCGGACGTGGCCGGTGACGCGGGCGACGACGACTTTGGGCAGCTCCACGATCTGCCGGAGCAGCGCCACCAGGCCGTCCGGGTCCGGCGGGTCGCGCAGGTCGGCGCCCGCGCAGAACGTGTTGCCGGTGTGGGTGAGGACGACAGCGCGTACGTCGGCGTCCTTGGCGCAGTCCGTCAGCGCGTCGGCCAGCTCGCCCACCAGCGACGCGGAGAGCGCGTTGCGGGTGGCCGGGGAGTCGAGGCTGAGGGTTTGAACGGCACGCTCGCGCGTGCGGCCGATCAACGTCATGTGCTCTCCTTGGGCGCGCGCATGCTCTCTTTGGGCGCGCGCAGTTCGCGGCGCAGGATCTTGCCGGAGGCGGCCCGCGGGACGCCGTCGATGAAGGTGACCTGGCGGACCCGCTTGTAGGGGGCGACGCGTTCGGCGACGTACATCATGACCTCGCCCTCGGAGAGGTCGGTCGCGGACTGTTGGCGGACCACATAGGCGTGCGGCACCTCGTTTCCGTCGTCGTTATAGGCGCCGACCACAGCCGCGTCCGCGATGCCGGGGTGGGTGAGCAGGAGTGCCTCCAGTTCGGCGGGGGCCACCTGGAAGCCCTTGTACTTGATGAGCTCCTTGACGCGGTCCACGACGAACAGCCAGCCGGCGGCGTCCACATGTCCCACGTCACCGGTGTGCAGCCAGCCTTCGGCGTCGATCATCGCGGCGGTGGCGTCGGGGCGGCCGAGGTAGCCCTTCATGACCTGGGGGCCGCGGATGAGGATCTCGCCGGACTCGCCGACACCGAGGTCCTTGTCGGGGTCGTCGAGGGAGACGATGCGCATCTCGGTGCCGGCTATGAGCCTGCCGACGGTTCCGGCGGGCGCGTCGTCCATGGCGGCGAGCGGGACGACATGGGTGCCGGGGGACAGTTCCGTCATGCCGTACGCCTGGCCGACCGGCGGCAGGCCAAGGCGCTGCGAGCAGGCGGCCGCGAGCTGGGCGTCCAGGGGCGCCGCGGCGCTGATGATGTACTTCAGCGACGACAGGTCGTACTGCTCGACCAGCGGGTGCTTGGCGAGGGCCAGCACGATCGGCGGGGCCACGTACAGGCCGGTGATGCGGTGGTTCTGGATGGCGGCGAGGAAGGTCTCCAGGTCGAAGCGGGGCAGGACGACGACCGTGGCGCCCACCCTCAGGGGCGCGTTCATCAGGGCGGTCAGGCCGTAGATGTGGAAGAACGGCAGCACGGCGAGGATGCGGTCGCCGGGGACCGCCGACACCGCGGGTTCGAGCTGGGCGAGGTTGGTGGCGATCTGGCGGTGGGTGAGCATCACACCCTTGGGAATGCCGGTGGTGCCCGAGGAGTACGGCAGCGCCGCGACGTCCGCCGCGGGGTCGATGGCGACCTGTGGCTCGGGGGCCGCGGAGGCCAGCATGTCGATGAGCGAGCGGTGTCCCGGCGCGCTGTCGCACACGAAGATCTCCTGCACGCCGCCCGCGAGTTCCGCGGCCCGGCGTGCGCTCTGCAGCAGCGGCGAGACGGTGACGATCCAGCGCGCCCCCGAGTCCCCCAGCTGCTTGGCGAACTCCTCGGGCGTGGCGAGCGGGTGCACGGTGGTGACGGAGGCACCCGCGCGCGTGGCGGCGTAGAACGCCGTGGGGAAGGCGACCGTGTTGGGGCTGTGCAGGGCGAGGACGTCGCCCTTGCGCACACCGGTCTCGGCCAGGGCGGCGGCGATGCGCCGGTGGAAGCGGTCGAGCTGCTCGTAGGTGAGGGTGGTGCCGTCCGTGCCGTCGACGAGCGCGGGCGTGTCCCCGAACTCGGCGGCCCGGCCCAGCACTGCCTCGTGGATGGGGAGTTCTACGGCCGGGACGTCTGCGTACTCGCTGCGGAACACGGTTCCTCCTCGCGACACGGTGCCGACGGGCCGCCGCCGGTCAGTACGACTTGGGCAGGCCCAGGGTCTGGTGGGAGACGTAGTTGAGAATCATCTCCCGGCTCACCGGAGCAATACGAGACACGCGTGCCGCGGTTATCAACGAGGCGAGCCCGAATTCGCGCGTGAGGCCGTTGCCGCCGAGGGTGTGCACGGACTGGTCGACCGCCTTCACGCAGGCCTCCCCGGCCGCGTACTTGGCCATGTTGGCGGCCTCGCCCGCGCCCACGTCGTCCCCCGCGTCGTACAGGTAGGCCGCCTTCTGCATCATCAGACGGGCCAGTTCGAGGTCGATGTGCGCCTGGGCGAGGGGGTGCGCGATGGCCTGGTGGGCGCCGATGGGGGCCTTCCAGACGGTGCGGTCGCGGGCGTACTCGACGGCCCGGGCGAGGGCGTAGCGGCCCATGCCGATCGCGAAGGCGGCCGTCATGATGCGTTCGGGGTTGAGGCCGGCGAAGAGCTGGAGCAGGCCTGCGTCCTCGTCGCCGACGAGCGCGTCGGCGGGGAGGCGTACGTCGTCGAGGGTCAGCTCGAACTGCTTCTCCGCGGCGCTCAGTTCCATGTCGATCTGGCGGCGCGTGAAGCCTTCGGCATCGCGCGGGACCATGAACAGGCAGGGTTTGAGGTTGCCGGTGCGGGCGTCTTCGGTGCGGCCGACGATGAGGGTCGCGTCCGCGATGTCGACGCCGGAGATGAAGACCTTGCGGCCGGTGAGGAGCCAGTCGACTCCGTCGCGGTGAGCCGTGGTGGTGATTCGGTGGCTGTTGGAGCCGGCGTCGGGTTCTGTGATGCCGAAGGCCATGGTGCGGGTGCCGTCGGCGAGGCCCGGGAGCCACTCTCGTTTCTGTTCTTCGGTGCCGAAGCGGGCGATCACTGTGCCGCAGATCGCTGGGGAGACGACCATCATGAGCAGGGGGCAGCCGGCGGCGCCCAGTTCTTCCAGGACGATGGAGAGTTCGGCTATGCCGCCGCCTCCGCCTCCGTATGCCTCCGGCAGGTTGACGCCGAGGTAGCCGAGCTTGGCTGCTTCGGACCAGAGGGCTTCGCGGTCGTAGGTGCGGCCGTGGCGCTTACCGAGGGCGGCTACTGCGGCTCGTAGGGCCTTGTGTTCTTCGGATTCGAGAGTGGTGGGCATGGGGCTCCTTCCGGGTGCCGGTTGTGGGTGGCTGGTCGCGCAGTTCCCCGCGCCCCTACGTTTCTTGCACCACCGCCAGCAATGAGCCGACCGCCACCTGCTGGCCAGGTACTACATGCAACGCGCTCAGCGTTCCTGTGGCCGGTGCTGTGATCTTGTGTTCCATCTTCATCGCCTCCAGCCACAGCAGGGGCTGTCCGGCCTCCACGGCCGTGCCCTCGGTCAGGCCGTCGGCGACGCGGACCACCGTCCCCGGCATGGGGGCCAGGAGGGAGCCCGGTGCGTGCTGGGTCGTCGGGTCGGGGAAGCGGGGCAGCGCGGTGAGGCGGGTGGCGTTGACGTGGATCTCGTCGCCGTACCGGGCGACCTCGAAGTTCCGTCGTACGCCGTCCACTTCGAGTACGACCAGGGCGGCACCGGCATGTACGACGCGCACCCCGTCCGCCTCCAGACCCGCGCGGGTGTGGCGATAGTGGACCTCGATCCCCTCGCCGGCCGTCTCGTAAGGCTTGCTCTGCGGCTGAGACGGCACGTTGCGGAAGCCGCCGAAGCGGGAGCGGCCGTGGGCGTCGGCGAGGGCCGCGGCCAGGGGGGCGTACGGGTCCGGAGCGGGCTCGGTGAGGTCGGTGAGGTGGCGGTCGTAGAAGCCCGTGTCCATGCGGGCGGTCGTGAACTCCTCGTGGCGCAGGGAGCGGACGAGGAGGTCCCGGTTGGTGAGGGGGCCGTGGATCGTCGAGCGCTCCAGGGCGCCGGCGAGTTTGCGGAGCGCCGCCGCGCGGGTGGGCGCGTGGGCGACGAGCTTGGCGAGCATCGGGTCGTAGTGGACGCCGATCTCGTCGCCGTCGGTGAAGCCGGTGTCCAGGCGGACGCCGGCGGGTACGGCGAAGCGGTGCAGGGTGCCCGTCTGCGGGGCCCAGTCATGGGCCGGGTCCTCGGCGTAGAGGCGGGCCTCGACGGCGTGGCCACGTGCGTGTGGCGGGGCGTCGGGGAGGGCGTGGCCCTCGGCGACGCGGAGTTGTTCGGCGACGAGGTCGATGCCGAAGACCGCCTCCGTGACCGGGTGTTCCACCTGGAGGCGGGTGTTCATCTCCAGGAAGTGCGCCTTGTCGCCGGCCACCAGGAACTCGACGGTGCCGGCGCCGACGTAGTCGACGGCGCGGGCGGCCCGTACGGCCAGCGTGAGCAGTTCGTCGGTGAGCTGCTCGGAGAGCCCGGGAGCCGGGGACTCCTCGATCACCTTCTGGTGGCGGCGCTGCAAGGAGCAGTCGCGGGTGCCGAGGGGCCAGACGGTGCCGTGGGTGTCGGCGAGGATCTGGACCTCGACATGGCGGCCGTTCTCGACGTACGGCTCGACGAAGACCTCGCCGTCACCGAAGGCGCTCGCGGCTTCGGAGCGGGCACTCTCCAGGGCGGCGCTCAGGTCCTGAAGACGGCGCACGATCCGCATGCCGCGCCCTCCGCCGCCCGCGGCCGCCTTCACCAGGACGGGAAGGTCGGCTTCGGTGACCTCGCCCAGGGGCGCAAGCCCCATCAGTTCCTTCGCGCGCGTCTTGGACGCCATCGCCTCGATGGCCTCCGGCGGCGGGCCGATCCAGACCAGGCCCGCGTCGAGGACGGCGCGCGCGAAGTCGGCGTTCTCGGAGAGGAAGCCGTAGCCGGGGTGCACGGCGTCCGCGCCGGAGGCGATGGCGGCCTTCACGATCAGGTCGCCGTCGAGATACGTGGCGGAGGGCGCCGCTCCGGGCAGTCGTACCGCCGCGTCGGCCACGCGCGTGTGCAGGGCGTTCGCGTCGGCGTCCGAGTACACGGCGACCGTCCGGATTCCCAACTCACCACAGGTGCGGAAGATCCGGCAGGCGATCTCGCCCCGGTTGGCCACCAGAACAGAAGTAATCATTCGCCTCACATCCGGAAGACGCCGAAGCCACCGCGCGCGCCCTCGTAGGGCGCCGTGTGGATGGCGGACAGACACATACCGAGGATGGTTCGGGTGTCGCGTGGATCTATGACGCCGTCGTCGTACAGCCGCCCCGACAGGAACATGGGCAGCGACTCCGACTCGATCTGCTGCTCCACCATGGCGCGCAGCGCGGCGTCCCCTTCCTCGTCGTACGGCTGTCCCTTCGCCGCCGCCGACTGCCGGGCCACGATCGAGAGCACGCCGGCGAGTTGCTGGGGGCCCATGACGGCCGACTTGGCGCTGGGCCAGGCGAACAGGAAGCGGGGGTCGTAGGCGCGGCCGCACATGCCGTAGTGGCCGGCGCCGTAGGAGGCGCCCAGGAGGACGGAGAGATGGGGCACGCGGCTGTTGCTGACCGCGTTGATCATCATCGCGCCGTGCTTGATGATGCCGCCCTGCTCGTACTGGCTGCCCACCATGTAGCCGGTGGTGTTGTGCAGGAAGAGCAGGGGGATGTCGCGCTGGTTGGCCAGCTGGATGAACTGGGCCGCCTTCTGGGACTCCTCGCTGAACAGGGCCCCCTGGGCGTTCGCCAGCACGCCGATCGGGTAGCCGTGCAGGGCCGCCCAGCCGGTGGTCAGGCTGGTGCCGTACATCGGCTTGAACTCGTCGAAGTCGGAGGCGTCGACGATGCGGGCGATGACCTCGCGCGGATCGAAGGGGGTGCGCAGGTCGCCCGGCACGATCCCCAGCAGCTCGTCCGCGTCGTACTTGGGCAGCGCCGCCGGGCCCGGATCGCCGTACGCCTTGCGGTGGTTGAGGCGGGCGACCACACGGCGCGCCTGGCGCAGCGCGTCCGGTTCGTCGACGGCGAAGTAGTCGGCGAGGCCCGACACGCGCGCGTGCATCTCGGCGCCGCCCAGCGACTCGTCGTCGCTCTCCTCGCCGGTCGCCATCTTCACCAGGGGCGGACCGCCGAGGAACACCTTGGCGCGCTCCTTGACCATGATCACGTGGTCGGACATGCCGGGGACGTAGGCGCCGCCGGCCGTCGAGTTGCCGAAGACGACCGCGACGGTGGGGATTCCGGCCGCCGACAGCCGCGTCAGGTCCCGGAAGATGGCGCCTCCGGGGATGAAGATCTCCTTCTGCGACGGCAGGTCGGCGCCGCCCGACTCGACGAGGTTGACGACGGGCAGCCGGTTGGCCAGCGCGATGTCGTTGGCGCGCAGGGCCTTCTTCAGCGACCAGGGGTTGCTCGCTCCGCCGCGCACGGTCGGGTCGTTGGCGGTGATCAGACACTCCACGCCCTCGACGACCCCGATGCCGGTGACGAGGGACGCGCCGACCGTGTAGTCGCTGCCCCATGCGGCCAGCGGGGACAGTTCCAGGAACGGCGTGTCGGGGTCGAGGAGCAGCTCGATGCGCTCGCGGACGAGCAGCTTGCCGCGCCCCCGGTGCCGTGCGACGTACTTCTCCCCGCCGCCCGCGAGGGCCTTGGCGTGCTCGGTGCCGAGTTCGGCGAGCTTGGCGAGCATGGTGTCGCGGCTCGCCCGGTAGTCGGAGCCGGTGGTGTCCAGGGCGGACGGCAGGACGGTCACAGCAGGATCTCCGGGATGTCCAGGTGGCGGGAGCGCAGCCATTCGCCGAGGGCCTTGGCCTGCGGGTCGAAGCGGTGCTGGGCGGCGACGCCCTCGCCGAGGATGCCTTCGACGACGAAGTTGAGGGCGCGGAGGTTGGGCAGGGCGTGCCGGGTGACCTTCAGCTCGCGGCTCTCGGGGATCAGCTCCCGGAACCGGTCGGCCGTGAGCTCGTGCGCGAGCCAGCGCCAGGCGTCGTCCGACCGCACCCAGACGCCGACGTTGGCATTGCCGCCCTTGTCCCCGCTGCGGGCACCCGCGACGAGGCCGAGAGGGGCCCGTTCGGTGGGCCCGGACGACAGCGGCTGCGGCAGCGGCGGCTCCGGTACGTCGTCGAGTACGACGGTGTCCTGGGCCGGCGGCACAGCAACCCGGCGTCCGTCGTGGAGGACGGCCACATGGTCGACGGCACCATGGGGGACGTACACATCCTCGAAGACCCCATAGGGCGAGCCCTTCCCGGGTGGCGCGAGCACATGGAAGCCGGGGTAGCTGGCGAGCGCCAGCTCCACCGCGGCCCCGCTGAGCCCGCGCCCGACGGCCTCCTGATTCCGGTCGCGCACGACGAGCCGCAGCAGGGCGCTCGCCGTCTCCTCGCTCGGGGCGTCGGGCCGGTCGGTGCGCACCAGGTCCCAGCGGACCTCGGCGGGCGGCGACTTGGCGAGCGCGTCGGTCATCTGCTCGCGCACCAGGGCCGCCTTGGCCTCGATGTCGAGGCCGGTGAGCACGAAGGCGACCTCGTTCCGGAAGCCGCCGAGGCGGTTGACGCCGACCTTGAGGGTCGGGGGCGGTGCCTCGCCCCGGACGCCCTCGATACGGACGCGATCCGGTCCGTCCTGGCTGAGCCGCACGGTGTCCAGGCGGGCGGTGACGTCCGGCCCGGCGTAGCGTGCGCCCGCCGTCTCGTACAGCAGCTGTGCCGTGACCGTGCCGACGTCGACGAAGCCGCCGGTGCCGGGGTGCTTGGTGAGGACGCAGCTGCCGTCCTCGTGCAGCTCGGCGAGCGGGAAGCCGGGGCGGCGCAGGTCGCGGCCGTTCTGCCGGGACTCGTGGAAGAAGGCGTAGTTGCCGCCGGTCGCCTGCGCCCCGCACTCCAGCACATGTCCGGCGACCACGGCGCCCGCGAGCCGGTCGTGGTCGCCGGGCGCCCAGCCGAAGTGGGCGGCGGCGGGGCCGGTGACCAGCGCCGCGTCGGTCACCCGCCCGGTGACGACGACGTCGGCGCCCTCCCGCAGACAGGCGGCGATCCCGAAGCCGCCGAGGTAGGCGTGCGTGGCGAGGCTGCCCGGATACCGGTCCTTGAGATCGTCGCCCTCGACATGGGCGACGCGTACGGGGATGCCGAGCCGGTCCGCCAACTTCCGTACGGCGTCGGCGAGTCCGGCCGGATTGAGCCCGCCCGCGTTGGCGACGATCCTGACGCCCCGCTCGTGCGCGAGCGCCAGGCACTCCTCCAGTTGCCGCAGGAAGGTGCGGGCGTATCCCGCGCCGGGGTCCTTCAGTCGGTCCCGGGCAAGGATCAGCATGGTCAGCTCGGCGAGGTAGTCGCCGGTGAGGACGTCCAGTTCGCCGCCGGTGAGCATCTCGCGCATGGCGTCGAAGCGGTCGCCGTAGAAGCCGGAGGCGTTGCCGATCCGCAGCGGGCGGGGAGCGTGCGTCATCGCGCCGCCCCCTTCGGCCCGCGGCCCTCACCGGGTGGGCCCGCGAAGACCTGGGCGATGTCGAACCAGCGGTCGGCGTCGGGGCCTTCGGCGCGCAGGGCGAGGTCGGCCCGGTGGGCGCGCTGGGTGACCAGGAGGCAGAAGTCGAGCGCCGGGCCGGTGACGCGCTGCGGGGCGTCCTCGGGGCCGTAGGTCCACAACTCGCCGGAGGGTGCGACGAGTTCGATGCGGAAGTCGTCGAGCGGTGCCGGGAGCCCGTGCACGCCGAAGGCGAAGTCACGGGTGCGCACCCCGATCCACACCACATTCCTGAGCCGGTCGGTGGGTGTGCGCACCACACCGAGCGCGTCGGCGATGTCCAGACCGTGGGCCCAGGTCTCCATGAGCCGGGCCGTCCCCATGGAGGCGGCGGACATGGGCGGGCCGTACCACGGGAACCTGGCGCCGGGCGGGGACGCCCGCAACGCCGCGTGCAGGGCGGCCCTCCCCTCCCGCCACCGCGCCAGCAGTTCGGCGGGCGGCAGCGCGGCCCCCTCCTCGGCACCCTCGTCGACGAAGGAACCCGGCGACTTCAGCGCCTCCTCCACCAGCTCGTGGAACGCCTTCACGTCGGTCACCGCCAGCAGTGCCGAGTGGTCCGTCCAGGCGAGGTGCGCGATCTGGTGGGCGACGCTCCAGCCGGGCGCCGGAGTGGCGAGCGCCCACTGCTCGGGGCTCGACTCGGCCACGAGCCGGTCGAGTTCCTCGCCCTCCTCGCGCAGATCGTCGAACACGGGCGTCGGATCGGACACGATGCGCTCCCCTCGGGGCACGGCGGTGTGCGGCGTGGTGAGGAGCATGGCAGCGGGAACGAAAACAAGCAAGCGTGCTTGCATTAATTGGGCGAGGAGGGGACCCGCACGACCAGCACGCCATATCTGCGCACACCACTTGGGAAGTGTTCACAGTGGGAAGGGTGTCGCTGTGGCGTGCGCTCAATACACTCGTCCGTCGCGTCTGTTGCTTCAGGCAACGCATCGATCACACATGGATCGATCACACATCGGGGGAGACACTCGGGTGAGCAACTGGAACCCAGGCGGGCAGCCGCCCCACGACCCGCACGTCCGGCAGCCGTATCCGCCGCAGCCCGGGCCGTACCCGCCCCCGCCCGCCCCGCCCGGCGCGGGCCATCCGCCCCACGTCCCCCACCCCTACACACCGCAGCCCTATCCGCCCCACCCCCAGCCCCCGTACCCGGGCCCGCCGCCGGCGCCCGGGTTCTTCACGCGGCTATGGCAGAGGTTCGGCCCCATCCACGTCGCGCGCAGGGTGTTCAAGCCGTCCAGGCCGGGCATCGTCGAGGACCCCGTGGTGGCCCAGATGCAGAGGATCCGCACCTGGGTGGGTCTGGCCGCGGTGGTGTGGATGTCGATCACCTACAAGATCGCGGACTCCATCGGGGACGCCGTCGACAAGCGTGCCGACCAGTCCTGGACCAGTGTCCTGGTGCTGTCCGTGACGTTCCCGGTCGCCGTGGGCATCCTGCTCTCCCTGGTTCCGGCCACAGCCCGGCGGGAGTTGCTGCGCCGGGCCGCCAAGCCCTTCGGCGCCATCGTGGCGCTGATCGGCGCGGTGTTCGTGTTCCCGGTGGTCGTACTCACCGGCTTCGTGGAGGGCCGTTTCGCGACCAACCCGGCGATGACCGCCGTGACGGTCATCGTCTGCGTGGTCATCTTCGTATGGGTGGTGCCTTTCATCGTCTGGGGCGTCGGCCTGGCGCTCGTCCACGTCTTCCGGACCGCCGACATCCACGAGACGATGCCGCCATTGCTGGCCATGACGCTGGTGTGGGAGCTGGCCCTGATCGACCTTTTCACGGGCGCCTACGCGGGCGTGCCGACCCCGGTCAGGATCCTGTTGATGCTGGGCGCCCCGGTCTCGGTGACCGCGGTGGGGCTGTGGGAACTGAGCCGGCTGCGCTCCCGGCACGGCCTGGTCGTCCGGGATCTGCTGATGCGCGAGGGGACGCCGGGGCCCGCACCGTCGGCGTGATCCGGAAGTGACCGCCGGCTCGGGCGTAACGGCCCGGGAAGACGCCTAGGGCCTGCCCCTAGCCGTTCTCGGGCTGGACGGCCTTCGCCCGGCCCCGCCCCACCTGTGTCCGCACCGCGCCCATGCTCGCTCCGATGACCAGGGCGATGGCCAGGGCCTGGAGGGCGGACAGGGCCTGGTCGAGGATGAGGAAGCCGGCGGTGGCTGCGACGGCCGGTTCCAGGCTCATCAGGATGGCGAAGGTCGGCGCGGGCAGGCGGCGCAGGGCGAGGAGTTCGAGGGTGTAGGGCAGGACCGAGGAGAGGATCGCCACGGCCGCGCCCAGCCCGATGGTCACCGGGTCGGTGAGCTTCGCGCCCGATTCGGCGATGCCCAGGGGCAGGAACAGTACGGCCCCCACCGCCATCGCGAGGGCGAGCCCGTCGGCCTGGGGGAAGCGGCGGCCCGTACGGGCGCTGAAGAGTATGTATGCCGCCCACATGGCACCGGCCGCCAGGGCAAAGGCGACACCTATGGGGTCGAGACTGTCGAAGCCTCCGCCGCCGAGGAGGAAGACGCCGCCGAGGGCGAGTCCGGCCCAGACGAAGTTGACGGCACGGCGCGACGTCAGGACGGAGAGGGCGAGCGGGCCGAGGACTTCCAGGGTGACCGCGGGGCCCAGGGGGATGCGGGCGACCGACTGGTAGAAGAGGCCGTTCATCGCGGCCATGGTGATGCCGAAGGCGACGACCGTGCCCCAGTCGGTGCGGGAGTGGCCGCGCAGCCGGGGGCGGCAGACCACGAGCAGGACGACCGCCGCCACCAGCAGCCGCAGCGCCACCACGCCGAGCGCACCGGCCCGCGGCATCAGGCTCACCGCGAGGGCACCGCCGAACTGCACCGAGATCCCGCCGGCCAGTACCAGACCCACGGGACCGAGCGAGCCCCAGCGGCCCGGGGCGCCGGTCGCCGGCGCGGGGACGGCCCGGGCGCGGGTCGGTGAGGGCGTGGTGGCGGCGTCAGGGGTGCTCACGGGCGTTCCAGGGGCTCGGCTCGGGTTTGTTCATCGCACTGCACTTCCGAGTCCAGGGTAGTGGACCTCGTCAGGTGTGTGAACCTGTTATGCCACTGTCCCAGAGTGTGGACGGACGGGCCCTGTGAGCGGCAGGTCCCGGCGTCTACTGCCGCGCCATGTACAGATCCAGCGCCTTGTGCAGCATCCGGTTGAGCGGGAAGTCCCACTCCCCCAGGTACTCGACCGCCTCGCCGCCGGCGCCCACCTTGAAGCGGAGCAGGCCCAGCAGGTGGTTGGACTCCTCCAGGGTGTCGGTGATGCCGCGGAAGTCGTAGACGGCGGCGCCGAGTTCATGGGCGTCGGCCATCATCCGCCACTGCATGGCGTTGTTGGGCTGGACCTCGCGCTTGCGGCTGGTGGAGGCGCCGTAGGAGTACCAGACGTGGTCGCCGACGGTCAGCATCGTGGCGGCGGCGAGGGTGTCACCGTCGTGGTGGGCGAGGTAGAGCCGCATACGGTCGGGGTGCTCGGCGGTGAGGGCGGTCCACATGCGCTGGAAGTAGGGCAGCGGGCGCGGGATGAAACGGTCGCGCTCGGCGGTCTCGGCGTAGAGGTCGTAGAAGACGGGCAGGTCGTCGTAGCCGCCCTGCACGACCTTCACGCCGGCCTTCTCGGCCTTCTTGATGTTGCGCCGCCACTGCTGGTTGAGGCCGCGGTTGATGTCGTCCAGCGTCCGACCGGCGAACGGCACCTGGCAGACGTAGCGCGGCTGACCGGCGGCGAAGCCGTCCTCGCCGCCCGGCTCGGTCTGCCGCCAGCCGGACCGGCGCAGCCGCTCGGCGATGTCCTGGGCGCCCGCTTCGTACGACGTCGCCTCCGCGTCCCGCAGCCGCCGGGCGGCCGGGTCGGCGATGGCCGCCTTCACCGCGTCGGGACTCCAGCGGCGTACGACGACGGGCGGGCCCATCTTGACCGAGAAGGCGCCCTGCCGCTTGAGGTGGGCGAGCAGCGGTTCGAGCCAGCGCTCGCACAGGTCGGGGGCGTACCAGTCGACCAGCGGGCCCTCGGGGAGGTAGGCGAGGTACTTCTTCAGCTTCGGAAGCGGGCGGTAGAGCACGAGCCCGGCCCCCACCTGCCGCCCCTCCTCGTCGAACCACCCCAGGCTCTCCGCCCGCCAGTCCGGCTTCACATCTCCCCAGGACGGGACCTGCATATGGCTCGCGGACGGGCGGGCCGCGACGAACGCGAGATGTTCGTCGCGGGAGATGGACTGGACGCGGAGGGCCATGTGCGGGGCTCCTTGTGGACGGCTGTGTCCCGCCAGCGTATGCAGCGTCCTGCGCCCCGGGCGCGCGAAGCGCGGGCGGGGGCGCCCGTCTGCGGACGCGCTCCCGCTTTCAGCCCAGGACGGCAGCCCACCGAGAGTAGCCGCCCCCATCCGAGAAGCACCCGCCACCGCAGGTCACCGCTGCTCCTCCAACCGTTCCGCCAGCACCTCCGCCAGATGCCGCCCCCGCACCCCCGCCAGCTGTTCCAGCTGCGTCCGGCAGGAGAACCCGTCCGCCAGCACCACGGCCCCCTCCTGCGCTCCCCGCACCGCCGGCAGCACCTGCTCCTGCGCGCACGCCACCGACACCTCGAAGTGCCCCTTCTCGAACCCGAAGTTGCCCGCGAGACCGCAGCAGCCGCCGCTCAGCTCCCCGGACAGCCCCGCGGCCTCGCGCAGCCGCCGGTCGGGCGCGTCGCCGAGTACCGCGTGCTGATGGCAGTGGGTCTGCCCGACCGCCGGACGTTCGACGCGCGGCGGCGTCCAGTCGGGGGCGAGCCGCTCCAGCGCCTCGGCGAAGGTCAGGACCCGGTCGGCCAGCCGGCGGGCCCGCGGATCGTCGTGCATCAGCTCCGGCAGGTCCGAGCGCAGGGCGGCGGCACAGCTCGGCTCCAGGACGACGACCGGGGCGGCCGTCTCCAGCACCGGCTCCATCAGGTCGAGCGTGCGCAGCAGCACCGCGCGGGCACGGTCGAGCTGCCCCGTCGAGACGTACGTCAGCCCGCAGCAGACGCGCTCCCGGCCCCGGAGGAGGGACACCGGATCCAGCGCGACGGTCACCCCCTCGCTCCCCGAAGGCGTCCGCAGACGCAGCGTCGGCGGCAGCGCCACCCGCAGCCCGGCCGCCTCCAGCACGCGTACGGCGGCCTGCCCCACGGACGGCGAGAGGTGCTCGGTGAAGGTGTCCGGCCACAGGATGACCAGGTCGGCGCCCGGGGCGACGGGGGTCTTCTCCCGCCGCTCCCACCACCGGCTGAACGTCCGCGCCGCCAGCCGCGGGATCTCCCGCTCCGGCGCGATCCCGCCGAGCCGTTTCGCCATCCACGCCAAGGGCCGTACGGTGGCAAGGGCGTTGACGACCGACGCGGTACGCGTGCGTGCCACCAGGCGCAGCCACTGCGGCAGCCGGCCCATGCTGTGGTGCGCGGCCGGGCGCCTGCGGCCCGCGTAGTGGTGGTGCAGGAACTCCGCCTTGTACGTGGCCATGTCGACCTCGACCGGACAGTCGGAGCGGCACCCCTTGCAGGCCAGGCACAGGTCCAGTGCGTCGCGCACCTCGGCCGACCGCCACCCGTCGGTGACCAGTTCCCCGGCGAGCATCTCGTGCAGCAGCCGGGCACGCCCGCGCGTGGAGTGCTCCTCCGCACCGGTCGCCCGGAAGGACGGGCACATGACGGCCGAGCCCGCCACCGATGTCGTACGGCACTTGGCGACCCCGACGCAGCGCCGTACGGCCGCAGAGAAGTCGCCGCCGTCGGCCGGGTAGCCGAAGGCCACGTCGACCGGCTTCCTTGGCAGCACGGAGAAGCGGAGGTTGGAGTCGAGCGGGGCCGGGCGCACCAGCATTCCCGGGTTGAGCAGGTCGTCGGGGTCCCACACCCCCTTGGCCCGCTCGAACAGGGCCACCATGGGGGCGCCGTACATCTTCGGCAGCAGTTCGGCCCGTGCCTGCCCGTCCCCGTGCTCCCCGGACAGCGAGCCCCCGTGCGCCACGACGACCTCGGCGAGCTCCTCCGAGAAGCGCCGGAAGCGGCCGACGCCCGCCTCCGTCAGCAGGTCGAAGTCGATCCGGACGTGGATGCAGCCGTCCCCGAAGTGCCCGTACGGCGTCCCGCGCAACCCGTGCGCGGCCAGCAGCGCCCGGAAGTCGCGCAGATACGCCCCGAGCCGCTGCGGCGGCACCGCGCAGTCCTCCCAGCCGGGCCAGGCCTCGGAGCCGTCCGGCATCCGGGTCGCCGTCCCGCTGGCGTCCTCCCGGATGCGCCACAGGGCCCGCTGCCCGCCCGGGTCGGTGACGACCAGCGAGCCGACGACATCGGCGGCCCGCACGATCGCCTCCGCACGCGCGCGTGCCTCGCCCTGCGAATCGCCGCCCGTCTCCACGAACAGCCAGGCCCCGCCGCTCGGCAGCACGGCCGACGCCGACTGCGGCACCAGGTCCGCCGCCATGCCCTCCACGGTCAGCGGCCCATGCGCGAGCAGCCCGGCCGCCGCCTCCGCGGCCGCGCTCTCGTCGGCGTAGGCCAGGATTGCGAGCGCACGCGCGCGTGGCGCCTCGACGAGGCGTACGACCGCCTCGGTGAGGATGCCGAGGGTGCCCTCGCTGCCGCAGAAGGAACGGGCGACGTCGGCGCCCTTCTCCGGCAGCAGCGCGTCGAGCGCGTACCCGGAGATGCAGCGGGGCAGTTCGGGATATCCGGTCCGCAGCCGGGCCAACTCCCCCTCCACCAGCTCCCGCAGCCCCTGCGGCGCGCCGGCCCACCCCTGCCCGAGCCGCAGCCGCTCCCCGCGTGCCGTGACCACGTCCAGTTCCCGCACGCTGTCGGCGGTCGTCCCCCAGGCCACCGAGTGCGAGCCGCAGGAGTTGTTGCCGATCATTCCGCCGAGTGTGCAGCGGCTGTGGGTGGAGGGGTCGGGCCCGAAGCGGAGCCCGTGCGGGGCGGCGGCGTCCTGGAGGCGGTCCAGGACGAGGCCGGGCTGGACGACGGCGGTGCGGGTGTCCGGGTCCAGGGACACGAGCCGGTTCATGTGGCGGGTGAAGTCCAGGACGACGCCGGTGCCGGTGGCCTGTCCGGCGATGGAGGTACCGCCCCCACGCGCCACCACCGGCACCATGTGGTCCCGACACACCTCCAGTACGGCGGCGACGTCGTCGGCGTCATGTGGTGCGACCACACCCAATGGGACGCGCCGGTAGTTGGACGCGTCCATGGTGGTCAATGCCCGAGAGGTGACATCGAACCCGACCTCGCCCCGGACGACCCTGCGCAGCTCCGCCTCAAGTTCCGACATACGTCCACTCAATCAGCCCGACGCCCGCCGAGACGGCGTCTCATCCGACGGACGACGTTTCGCCCAGGTTTCCCGAAACAGCTACGCTCCCCCCGTGGCTGAGATCCAGATTCCCGCTGACATCAAGCCCGCCGACGGACGTTTCGGCGCGGGCCCCTCCAAGGTGCGGACGGAAGCGCTGGACGCGCTGGCCGCGACCGGTACCTCCCTCATGGGCACCTCCCACCGCCAGGCCCCGGTCAAGAACCTGGTCGGTCAGGTGCGCGAGGGCATCCGCGAGCTGTTCCAGCTGCCCGACGGCTACGAGGTCGTCCTCGGCAACGGCGGCTCCACCGCGTTCTGGGACGTCGCGACGCACGGCCTGATCGAGAACAGGTCGCAGCACCTCACCTTCGGCGAGTTCAGCTCCAAGTTCGCCAAGGCCGCCAAGCTCGCCCCGTGGCTCGCCGAGCCCGACGTCATCTCCGCCGACCCGGGCACGCACCCGGAGGCGGTCGCCGAGGCGGGCGTCGACGTCTACGCCTTCACCCACAACGAGACCTCCACCGGTGTCGCCATGCCGATCAAGCGGGTGGCGGGCGCCGACGAGGGCGCGCTGGTCCTGGTCGACGCCACCTCGGGCGCCGGCGGCCTCCCGGTCGACGTGTCGGAGACGGACGTCTACTACTTCGCCCCGCAGAAGTCCTTCGCCTCCGACGGCGGCCTGTGGATCGGCGTCTTCTCCCCAGCCGCGATCGAGCGCGCCGAGCGCATCCACGCGTCCGGCCGCCACGTCCCGGAGTTCTTCAGCCTCCCCACGGCGATCGACAACTCCCGCAAGAACCAGACGTACAACACCCCGGCGCTGGCCACCCTCTTCCTGCTGAACCAGCAGCTGGAGTGGATCAACGGCCAGGGCGGCCTCGACTGGGCGGTCCGCCGCACGGCCACTTCCGCCCGCACGCTGTACGGCTGGGCCGAGGACATCAAGTACGCCAACCCGTTCGTCACCGACCCGGCCAAGCGCTCGGCGGTCATCGGCACGATCGACTTCACGGACGAGATCGACGCCGCGGCGGTCGCCAAGGTCCTGCGCGCCAACGGCATCGTCGACACCGAGCCCTACCGCAAGCTCGGCCGCAACCAGCTCCGCGTCGCGATGTTCCCGGCAATCGACCCGGCGGACGTCGAGGCGCTGACGAAGTGCGTGGACTACGTCATCGAGAAGCTGTAGCGGCTCCTCCCGCAACACACGAAGGGCGCCCGGCGGACCACCGCGGGGCGCCCTTCGCGCTTTCCGGCTACTCCTCGACGAACAGGTCCTCGGCGTCCGACACGGTCAGGGAGCGGTCGAGCCAGGTCGTCAGCACGTCGACGTCGGTGCAGGCGGTGACCCGCTCCCGGACGGAGTTGGAGACCTCGATGCCCCGCACATCGAGAATGTGCAGGATGTCCTCGGCCTTGCCCTTGGCGCGGCCTTCAAGCCACGACTCTTCGACGATCGTGTTGCTGCCGGGAAAGTTCGGGCTGTAAGTGGCCATCAGATGCCTCCAGTAGTCACGGCCCGGGCCCTCGCCCAGACCGATCTCGACGATTTCCGCCCAGTCCACACGGTCCACGTCCGCACCCTCGCCAGTCTCGGCAGTGCCCTTGGACTTCTCGGCCTTGTCTGCCATCCCTGACGCCAGCGCGTCCAGTATCGCAGTCAGACCCGGATCCTTGGTGTATGCGAGCGCGGAGAAGGCGGCGACGCCCACGTCCTGGGCCGCCTCCTCCGGCTCGGTGATAACGGGCAGGGTTCCGGGCCCCAGGACCAGCGGGTGGACGACGATGCTCGTGTGGAAGGCGCGGCCGACACGGATCGGTTCCGCAGCCCACGCCGCGGTCGCCTTGTCCTTGCACACCACCAGAAGGAACGGCGGCAGCCGGTACTTGGCGTACATGTGGGCCAAGTAGTACGTCCAGCTGTTGTGCTTGTCCCGGTCCGGCTTGCCCTGCGACTCGACGGCGAGCACGAAGCCGCCCTCCTCGTCGGTCACATGGACCCGGAACAGGCTGTCGACTCGGCGCTCGAGCGGCCTGATCTCGGTGAGATCGGTGTCCAGAGGCTCGATCTCGGTGTGCTCTGGGAAGTGAATGCCCGCCCGAGGCAGAAGCCGGGCGAACAGCCCCGGATCCGCCCGGAAGATCCGGTGCATCGCTTCATGCGGTGAACTGACCATGCGACGGACCGTAGTTACGCGACCACACTGCGCGCGGGCATTCAAGGCAGGCTCAGTCATACGAGTGAACATGCCAGTGACCTATGCCATTTGCGGCAACCGTCACCGCCCCAGCTTCTGGAACCTCCGTACCGCCAGCGGCAGGAAGATCGCCGTAAGGATCACCGGCCACACCCCGGCCATCAGGAGCGCGTGTTGTTCGACCCAGGAGTCGCCGCCCCCGACCGGTGTGCCGAACAGTTCGCGGGTGGCCGCTGCGGTGGACGAGATGGGGTTCCAGGCCGCGACCCAGCCCAGCCAGTCGGGCATCAGCTGCGGTGCGACGAAGATGCTGGAGATCATCGTGAGGGGGAACGCGACGGCGAACAGGCCGCCCGCGGCCTCCGGGTTGGGGACCAGGAGGCCCAGCCACACGCCGATCCAGATCAGCGCGAACCGCAGCCACAGCAGCAGCCCGAACGCGCCGAGGAAGCCGAACCCGCCGTCCGGGCGCCAGCCCATCGCGAAGGCGGTCAGCATCATGATCGCCAACTCCGCGCAGGCGATGATCAGATCGGTCACCCCGCGTCCGGCGACCACCGCGGGCGAGGCCATCGGCATGGAGCGGAAGCGGTCGATGACGCCCCTCGTCGAGTCGTAGACGACGACCGTCGCGGTGTTGATGAAGCCGAACGCCATCGTCATCACGAACATGCCCGGCATCAGGAAGTCCTTGTAGTCACCGCCGCCCGGCACCTTCATCGCGCTGCCGAAGACATAGCCGTAGAGGAGGACGGACAGGATCGGGAAGCCCAACTGCCAGGCGATGTTGACCGGTTGGCGCTGGTAGTGGGTCAGGCCTCGGCGGACGATGTTCCAGACGTCGGCGAGAGCCCAGTACAGGCGGCCGCGGTCGGCCGGGGCGGTCAGTTCGACGGCGGTCATGCGACGACCTCCTCCTTCTTCTTCTTCTCGGCCTTCTCGGCCTTCTCGGCTTTCTCAGCCTTCTCGGCGCGGTGTCCGGTCAGGCGCAGGAACACGTCGTCGAGGCTCGGCCTGCGCAGGCCGATGTCCTCGACCTGGACGCCCTCGTCCTGAAGCGTGCGCGCGACCTCCGTCAGCGCGGACACCCGGTCGAGCACGGGCGCGTGCACCCGCAACTCGCCCTCCTCCGTCTCGGGTTCGCCGTCCGAGACCCGGGCCACGACCTTCGCCACCCGCGGGATGTCGGACCGCTCCGCGACCACGACCTCGACACGGTCGCCGCCGACGAGGTCCTTCAGCCCGTCCGGGGTGTCGTCGGCGATGGCCCGTCCCTGGTCGATGACGGTGATGTGCGAGGCCAGCTTGTCGGCCTCCTCCAGATACTGGGTGGTCAGCAGTACGGTGGTGCCGCTCGCCACCAACGCCCGTACGGACTCCCAGACCTCGCCCCGGCTGCGGGGGTCGAGCCCGGTCGTCGGCTCGTCCAGGAAGAGGACGGCGGGCGCGAGGATCATCGACGCGGCGAGGTCGAGGCGGCGCCGCATGCCGCCGCTGTAGTCGTCGACGCCCTTGTCGGCGGCGTCGGTCAGGTCGAACTGCTCCAGCAGCTCGGTGGCGCGCGCCTTGGCCCGCTTGCCGCCGAGATGGAAGAGACGGCCGAACATCTCCAGGTTCTGCCGGCCGGTGAGCACCTGGTCCAGGGCCGCGTACTGCCCGGTGAGCCCGATGCGCGCCCGTACTTCGCGCGGCTGCCGGGCCACGTCCAGCCCCGCCACGCTCGCCCGGCCGCCGTCCAGCCTGAGCAGTGTGGACAGGATCCGTACGGCGGTGGTCTTGCCGGCGCCGTTCGGGCCGAGCAGGCCGTGCACCGTGCCCTGCCGGACGGCCAGGTCGAAGCCGTCGAGGGCGCGTTTGTCGCCGTAGCGCTTCTCCAGCCCCTCGGCCCGTACCGCGTATCCGTCGAGTCCGTCGATTCCGTCGCCCATGGGTCCCCCTCTCGATAACTGAGCATCGCTAACTGAGTACACCGTACCCGATTACGCGTACACCGTACCCAATTATTTCGGGAGGACCTAAGCTGAAGTCCATGACGAGCGGCAAGGGCGGCACCAGCGGTACGGAGACCAGCGGCAGCGGGGACATCGCCCGCACGATGGAGCTGCTGTGGGACACCGGCCGGCGCCCGAGCCGCGGGCCCAAGCCGACGCTGACCCTGGACCAGATCGTGGAGGCGGCGGTCCGGGTCGCGGACGCCGAGGGGCTGGAGTCGGTGTCCATGCGCCGGGTCGCCACCGAGCTGGGCACCGGCACGATGTCGCTGTACCGCTATCTCCCCGGCAAGGCCGAGCTGCTCGACCTGATGCTGGACCGCGTCCAGCGCCCCTCCGAGAACCCGGCCGACCTCGGCGACGGCGGCTGGCGCGCGGCCCTGGAGGCCCTCGGCCGGGCCACCCTCGACCTCTACCGCCGCCACCCCTGGCTGCTCCAGGTCAACCAGTCCCGCCCGATCCTCGGCCCGAGCGCCCTCGACGGCATGGAGAAGGTCCTCGACCGCATCAAGCCGATGGGCCTGACCGACCCCGAACTGGTCTCCGCGATCGTCATGATCGACGGCTACGTCGTCGGCGCCGCGCGCACCCAGCTGTACGCCCGCGAGGCGGAGCGCCGGACGGGCCTGACGGACACGGAGTTCTGGCAGGCCCAGGCGCCCATGCTGGAGAAGGTGATGACGTCCGGCCGCTATCCCCTCCTCGCCGCCCTCGACGAGCACACCTGGGGTCCCGACTTCGACCACTTCGAGTTCGGCCTGCAGCGCATCCTGGACGGCCTCGAAGTCCTCGTCGCCGCGCGGGCGGCGGACTAGGGAGTGGGCCGCGCGGCCTGGGCGATCAGGCTCAACAGGCCCACGGGAACGGCGACCAGAATGGCGTAGCCCGCCACCTGGTCGGCCACCTTCTGGCGACGCGAGGGCTCCCGGTTGTGGGGGGACTCGTGCCGCGGCTTGATCGCCTGGTACGCGAGGGCCGCGAGGATCACCACGCAGATCGCGACCTGCCAGAGCTCGCCCACGACGCCCCAGAACCCGGCCCGCTGAATCGTCTGCGGCTCGATTCCCTGGCGGGCGTCGAACTCGCTGCCGTCCGGGTAGTCGGTCCCGGTGTCCGTGAGGTGCACGTAGACGGCGTCGGCGGGGGTAGCGCCGTCCGGCGTGAAGTCCCCGTAGCAGTCGTAGTCGGAGTTCTTGCGGCTGGAGTTGGTGTCGTAGCAGGTGCGCACCTCGTAGGTGCCCGGGGTGCCGTACACACCGGCGGACGGCGCGAGGTCGGCCGTCGCGGTGACGCACCAGAAACCGGCGACCAGCGCAAGCACAACACCGCACACCCACCCGAGCACGCGCTTCATACGCCCAGCCCGATCATGACGCCGCCGAAGGTCGGGTCACCGGCGCCGGACGCCAGTCGCGTAGCCATGTGCCGGTAGAGCTGCGTGCGGTTGTGCTGGAGTACCCGGGTTATGTCGGGTGCCGTGGGTGGGCTGTGCATCGGGAGCGGGGGGCCTTCGGGCAAGATCGGCGGGGCGGGTCCGGTGACGCTATCAGGGGTGCCTGACCGCTTCTCACCGTCGGCGCAGCAACCGCCGCAGCCCGAACAGCACGACGCACGCCGCGATCACGGCCACCGCTCCGACCTTGAGGTCGCCGCTCGGGCCGCCGTCCCCGTCCTCGCTCGAAGCCGCCGAACTCCCGCTGCCGGAGGGGGAGTCGGAGGAGCCGGGGGCGTCCTCGGCCACCACCGCGCTGCCCGCGCCCTCCATGCCGAGCATGAGCTTGGTGCCGTCGGGTGAGTAGCTGGCGGACTCGCCCTGGCCCAGCGGCACGCTGATGCGTTCCAGGCGCTTGAGCTTGCCGTCGTTCCAGTCGTACGCGATGCCACCGAGGTATCCGCGGACGGCCAGCGTCTTGCCGTCGGGGGAGAAAGCGGCGTCCGTGGCCCACAGGTCGACGGGGGTCGTGGGCTTGAAGACGTTCGTGCCGGACGGGGAGAGTTCGGCCGGTCCCTCGTACAGGTGCCCGCCGTCCTCCTGCTTGTCGATGATGTAGACGCGGCCGGTCTTGGGGTGGACGGCGAGCGACTCGGCGTCACGCGTTCCGTCGGAGTACTTCACGACGTACTGCGTGGCGCGGATCGTCTGGTCCTTGAGGGTCCCCGGCTCGGGGAGGCGGTAGAGCCAGACGTACGGCCACTGCACGCCGTCGTTGTCGCCGATGTCGCCGACCCAGAGCTCGTTGTCCGGGCCGATGGAGATCGCCTCCACGTCGCGCGGGGTGCCGACCCCCGTCATGGTGATCGTCGCGACCGTCTCGCCGGTGCTGCTG
Organism: Streptomyces sp. NBC_01092; assembly: GCF_045039535.1. Lineage (NCBI taxonomy): Bacteria > Bacillati > Actinomycetota > Actinomycetes > Kitasatosporales > Streptomycetaceae > Streptomyces > Streptomyces sp. NBC_01092. The sequence continues at coordinate 4,920,460 of NZ_CP108659.1, forward strand.
TCGACGGCGTAGAGGTAGGCACCCGTGTCCTGGTCGTTGTGCGTCCAGTAGATGCCCGGGTGCTGACGCGAGGCGGCGAGGCCGCTGGACTCCGTGATGCGCGGGTCCTTGATCGTGAAGTCCTCGTTCCCGTCGGCGGCGGAGGCGGGCAGCGTGAACGCACCGGTGAGCAGGACTCCGGCGAGTATGGCGAGCGGTCGGCGCATGCCCCAAGCCTGCCATCCGCTCCGACCGTTCGGGCGGCGTGGCAGGCTTCACACCCCGCCCGCGCCTACCGATCGGTAGCAATCGTTCATCATGAGCGGATGCTCCGGTTCATGCCCGTCGGCGACTCCATGACCATCGGCAGCGCCGGCGAACACACATGGCGCTACCGCATGTGGCAGCACCTGCGTGACACCTACGGCGGCCCCTTCGCCCTCGTCGGGCCGCGCGAGACGCTGTATGACAAGGCGTCGGACTCCCCCACGTCGTCCGAGTACGCCGACCCCGACCCGGCCTTCCCCCGGGCGCATCTGGCCGGCTGGGGCGAGGGCTGGCTGCACATGGAGCCGCTGATCGGCGAGGCGGTGCGGGCCTGCCGGGCGAACGTGCTGCTGGTCTCGCTGGGCCTGATCGACCTGGGTTTCTACACGAACGCGGAACAGACGGCGGACAACGCGCGCGGCTTCGTGGCCGCCGCCCGCTCGGCGAACCCGCGGCTGCGGATGGTGGTCCTGCCGGTGATCCCGAACGTGCGCGCCGAGTCGGACGCACCCTTCGCCGCCGAGGTCACCCGCTTCAACGAACTGCTGGCGAAGGCGGTGGCGGACCTGGACGAGCCCCGCTCACCGCTGCTGCTGGCGTCGCCGCCTGCGTCGTACGACATCCATCGGGACACGTACGACGGCACTCATCCGAACGCGAGCGGTGAGCACAAGATCGCTGAGGCGTATGCGGAGGCGATGTATCAGGCGTGGGACCTGGGCGAGCCGTACGAGGGCCGCTGAGGGCGCGTGGGATTACGTGGCCGGGGCGAGCGGCGAGGAGGCCGGCCGTCGCTTCCGGCACCAGCAGAGCGATCAGGACGGCGAGGGGCACGGACCAGCCGCCGGTGGCGTCGTGGAGGACTCCCATGGCCAGCGGGCCCAGGCCGGCCAGCAGATAGCCCGTCGTCTGCGCCATCCCGGAGAGGTCGGCGGCGGTCCCCGGGCCGTCCGTGCGCAGCCCGAGCAGCGTGATGGCCAGCGGAAAGGCGCTGCCGGTCGCCGCCCCGAGCAGACACACCCACACCCAGCCGAGAGCGGGGGCCAGCAGCAGGCCCGCGAGGGAGATGCCCTTCGCCGCGATGACGGCCAGGACCAGGAGGCGCTGGTCGTGCATGCGGGCGGCGAGAAGGGGGACGGCGAAGGCGGGCGGGATGCCGATGGTCAGCATCACCGACATCATCAGCCCGGCCTGGGCGGGCGGGTAGCCGTTCGCCTGCATGATCTGCGGCAGCCATGCCACCAGCACGTAGAACATCAGCGACACCAGGCCGAGGAACGCCGACACCCACCAGGCGAGCGGGCTGCGCAGCAGCGATCCGCCCTTCGCCCTCGGCGCCTCGGGCGGCGTCCCGCGATGGCGGCCCCGCGCTCCCGGTGCGGCCAGCAGTCCCCACACCGCCGCGGCCAGTACGGCGGGGATCGCCCACATCGCGAGCGCGAACTGCCATCCGGCGGCGGTGCTCAGCGGAACGGCGACTCCGGCGGCGAGGGCTCCGGAGACGGCCATGAGCGTCATGGTGAGGCCCGTGTACACGCCGATCCGGTGGCCGAAGTGGTCCTTGATGACCGCGGGCATCAGTACGTTGCCGACGGCGATGCCGGCCCCGGACAGCACCGTTCCGGCGAAGAGCGCCACCGGCCAGGGCGCGGCGCGTACTGCGGCGCCGAGCGCGAGGAGCATCACGGCGGCGTGTACGGCGGCCGGTCTGCCGAGCCGGCGGGACAGGCGGGGTGCGAGCCAGGCGAAGGCGCCCAGGCACAGCACGGGTAACGTCGCCAGCACGCCGACCTGGGTGGCGGACAGGGCGAGCGCCCGCTGGACGTCGCCCATGAGTGGCGGCATCCCGGTGATGGCCGCGCGGAGATTGATGGCGAGCAGGATCAGGCCGACGACAAGCCACAGCCTGGTGGTCACGTGTGTTCCCCCGTTGTTCCCCCGTGGCCGTGACGGCGGCCCCCTCCTCCGTCCAGGAGGGGGCCGCCGGGCCTTCGGGGTGCGGTGCGGTGTGGAGCGGTGTGGTGCGTTGCGATGCGGTGTGGTGAGTTCCGGTCAGATGCTCACGCTGTGGTTGACCGGGCACTTCGCCCGGCCCGCGGCGCGGAACGCGACGCCGGTGGCCCCGGCGGTGGCGGGCGTGCCGAGCTGCTTGAGGATCTCGTCGGACAGCAGGTCCTCCTTACCCTTCAGGGCGTCGGCGACCTTGGCGTCGGAGACGAACACCAGCTCCGCGGCGATGTTGTCCTGAACGATCCGCGCCAGGTTGTCCAGGGCCACCCCGATCGGGTCCGACGGCAGCTGGGCCGTGGGGATGTCGATCAGGTGGGTGTCCACCTTCTTCTGGTTCATCATCGGCTTGATGATGATCTCCGCCTGGTTCAGCACCGACGTCGTCCAGATCGACAGCACCACCGTGTACAGGTCGGCCCAGGCGGCCTCGCCGATCTGGGCCCGCCACTTCTTGCACAGCCCCTGCACGCCGGAGATCTGCGCGTCGGCGGCGTACGTCATGTTGACCCGGATCGCCGGGTAGACGCGGGCCGCGAAGCTCTGGAACGAGGCGATGTCGAAGGCGCGGGCGCGGATGGAGTCGGCGATGAAGGTCAGACCCTCGTCGAGGATCTTCGCGCAGGAGTTCTGCAGGTTCTGCGGCAGCTTCGCCGCGGGAAGGTTCGTCTTCGCGGTGGCCAGCTTGTCCGCGAACGCCTGCAGCGGCGTGGTCCAGGCGTCGGTGCCGGGGCCCTGCATCGCCACCATGTCGAGGTCGTGGGCGTCGATCCGGTCGGCGCCCGGCACGTTGGGGACCCTGTCCGAGAGGAACTCCGCGATCGTGGAGTAGATCCCCAGCGGCACATGGGCGATGGACTTCGCCAGCTCGAACTCCTCGGCCACCGGGTGCTCGACGTACCGCTTGCCCTCGTGGATGAGGGTGAAGGTGCCGCCCTTCGCGTCGTTCTGCACGACGATGACCGGCCCCAGGTTCTTGACCAGGTCGGCCTTGAGCGCCGCGTAGTTGGCGCGCATCGCCGCGTTCACCGCGCGGATGGAGTCCCGGGCGGCGGTCTGGGCGCTCGCCACGTCAGCGGCGGGCGCCGCGTCGACGGCGGATGCCGTGGTCGGCCCGGTGATCGTCTGCCCCAGGAAGGTGGCGGCGCCGATCCCACTCGCGCCGCCGATGAATGTCCGGCGTGTTGCCATGACTTGCTCTCCGTAACGAATCGGTCGTCAGGTGTTCCCGCCGTGGGGGAAGCGGTGGCGTGGGGGGAACTTGACCCGCCGGGAGCCACGAAGGGCCGGGACGCGGGGAGCAGTGCGAGGGGGTGTTCCCTCTCCGGCGTGGGGCTGGAGGGAGGCCGGAGAGGGAGGCTGCGGGGCGCTAGCGCAGCGCGGTGTGGGAGGGGACGACGACGCCGTACAGGTCGGCGATCGTCGCCAGCGCGGCCTGGTGGATCTGGCCGGCGGACAGCCCGCCGCCGACCGACGGGAGCGGCCGGGTGGCGCACGCGTCGGCGACCACGGTGGGCTTGTTGCCGCGCAGGAACGCGCCCTCGGCGGTGAACGTCACGCACATGTGCGTCATGAACCCGGCGATGACGACGTTCTCGTTCCCGGCCTTGTCGACGAGCTTGCCCAGCTCGGTGTTCACGAAGGCGTTGGGGGCCTTCTTCACCACGGTCGGCTCGCCTTGCGCGGGCTTGACCGTGTCGTGGATCCGGCCGATGGGCCGCCGGATGTCGTAAGGCGTGTCCTTCCCACCGTCGTTGACGATGTGGATGACCTTCCCGCCCGCCGCACGGGCCGCGCCCAGCAGCTCGGCCGCCGCGTCCAGGGCCTGCCGCCAGCCGGTCAGCTCCATCACACCGCGGGTGTAGGTGTTCTGGTAGTCGACCATGATCAGGGTGGCGGAGGCGAGGGAAGCCGGCTGCTCGGCAAGGCCGTTGAGTTTGCGCAGCGTCGTCGTGCCCGACGTGTCGGCGTCCGCCGTCTTCGCCTGCGCCTGCGCCTGCGCCTGCGCGGGGGTGTCCCCCAGCCGGGTGGCGCCGAAGACCACGGCACCGCCGACGACGGCCGCACCGCCCGCCTTCAGCATCCCGCGCCGGGACAGGCTGCTCCGCTGCTCGGCCACGTCAGTCCAGCTCCTTGGCGGAGGCGACGACGACGCCGTACGCGTCGGCGATGGCCGCCAGCCCACTGCGGTGCAGCTCGTCGGCGGACACGTCCACGATCGAGCGGGTGGCGCAGGCGTCCGCCGGAACGGTGGGCCTGTTGCCGCGCAGGGCCGCGGACGCCGATGTGTAGGCGATGCACATGTGGGTCATGAACCCGGCGACGATCACGGTCTCATTGCCCGCCTCGTCCACGAGTTCGCCGAGGTCGGTGCCGTGGAAGGCGTCCGGAGCCTGCTTGACGACCACGGGCTCGCCGTCGACCGGCGCCACCGAGGGGTGGATCCGGCCGATCTCCGTGCGGATGTCGTAGGGGGAGCCCTCGCCGCCGTCGTGCTGGACGTGGATGACCTTGGCTCCGGCCACGCGGGCCCGGGCCAGCAGGTCGGACGCCGCTTCGAGGGCGGACTGCCAGCCGTCGAGCTCCATCACACCGCGGGTGTAGGTGTTCTGGTAGTCGACGAGGACGAGCGTCGAGGACGCGAGGGCCGCGGGAGTGGTGTCGGCCCCGCCGAGTTCGCGCAGCGTCTTGCTTGCCACAGGACTCCTCCAAGGTTCGGGGTACTTCAGGGACTTGAGCAGTCGTTCAACATTTCGTTGAAGACACATGCGACGCTATGGCCGGAACCGGTGCGTCGGCAATGACGCGCTATGTGCAGAAACCGACGCTCATGTCTGCGAGCGGAACAGGGGGTTACCGGGTGGGGACCGTGAATCGGTTGATCGTGATCGTGCTGTTCGAAGGCGTCGACCTCCTCGACGTCACCGGACCGCCGGAGGTGTTCTCCCTCGTCCCGCGCGAGACCACCGGGCGCGTCGGATACGAGGTCGTCCTGGCCGCCGAGACGAGGGACCCGGTGCGGACGGCGGCCGGCGTGCGGATCCTGCCCGACGCCACGCTCCAGGAAGTCGGCGAGCGCGCGATCGACACGCTGCTGGTGCCGGGCTCCGTCGAGGTGGACGACGAGCGCCGCATCCACCCCATCACCGAGCCCGGCACGGTGGCCTGGGTGAAGGCGCTGGCCACCCGCTCCAGACGGGTGGCCTCGGTGTGCGTCGGCGCGCACATCCTCGCCGCCGCGGGCCTCCTCGACGGCAAACGCGCGACCACGCACTGGTCGACCGCGCCGCGGCTCGCCGCCGATCATCCGGCGGTGCGGGTCGACCCGGATCCGATCTTCATCCGCGAGGACGGCGAGGTGTGGACCGGCGCGGGGATCAGCGCCTGCCTCGACCTGTCCCTGGCCCTGGTCGCCGAGGACTTCGGCGAGCAGATCGCGCTGCGGGTCGCCCGCCAGCTCGTGATGTACCTGAAGCGGCCCGGCGGCCAGTCGCAGTTCAGCGTCCCGCTGGAGCCGGTGTCCACGACGCGGCGCATCGAGGATCTGCGGCTGCACATCCTGAACCACATCGCCGAGCGCCTCACCGTCGCCGACCTGGCCGCGTACGCGCATGTCAGCGACCGGCAGCTGACCCGGATCTTCAAGACCGAGCTGGGCACGACGCCGCACGCCTACATCGAGTCGGCGCGCGTCGAAATGGCCGGCAACCTGCTGGAGACCACCGACCACACGCTGGAACGGATCACCTCCGTCTGCGGGTTCGGCACCGTCGACACCCTCATACGGGCGTTCCACCGCCGCCTCGCCGTGACGCCGAGCGAGTACCGGGCCCGGTTCCGTGGCCGGGGGTGAGCCGTGCCGTTCCGGCACGTCACGCAACACCTCGGGATCACTTGCCTAGAGCGCACTCCACCTGGCTAGCGTGCACTTCATGGAGTACACGCAGCTCGGACGCACGGGACTCAAGGTCAGCCGACTGGTGCTCGGCACCATGAACTTCGGCCCGCAGACCGACGAAGCCGACAGTCACGCGATCATGGACGCGGCGCTGGACGCGGGCATCAACTTCTTCGACACCGCCAACGTGTACGGCTGGGGCGAGAACAAGGGCCGTACCGAATCGATCATCGGCAACTGGTTCGCCAAGGGCGGCGAGCGGCGCGACAAGGTCGTGCTCGCCACCAAGGTCCACGGGAACATGGCGGGCGACGGCACCCCGTGGCCCAACCACGACAAGCTGTCGGCGCTGAACATCCGCCGGGCGGTGGACGCGTCGCTCAAGCGGCTGCAGACCGACTACATCGACGTCTACCAGTTCCACCACATCGACCGCGCCACGCCTTTCGAGGAGATCTGGCAGGCCATCGACGTCCTGGTCCAACAGGGCAAGATCCTGTACGTCGGCTCGTCCAACTTCCCCGGCTACAAGATCGCCCAGGCCAACGAGCTCGCCGCCCGTCGCGGCGGCACCATCGGCCTGGTCAGCGAGCAGTGCCTGTACAACCTCTACGAACGCCGCGCCGAGATGGAGGTCATCCCGGCCGCGCAGGACTACGGCCTCGGCGTCATCCCGTGGTCGCCGCTGCACGGCGGACTGCTCGGCGGCGTGCTCAAGAAGGAGATCGAGGGCGGCCGGCGCGGCTCCGGGCGGGCCGCCGACACCCTCGCCGACCCGGCCGTACGCGCGAAGATCCAGGCCTACGAGGACCTGCTCGACAAGCACGGCCTGGAGCCCGGCGAGGTCGCCCTGGCCTGGCTGCTCACCCGGCCGGGTGTGACCGGCCCGATCGTCGGCCCGCGCACCGCCGGGCAGCTGGAGTCCGCGCTGCGGGCGGCCGAGCTGGAGCTGAGCGAGGAACTGCTGGCGGGACTGGACGAGGTGTTCCCGGGTCCGGGACCGTCGCCGGAGGCGTTCGCCTGGTGACCGGGTGAGGGCAGCGCCCCTTCAGGGGCGCTGCCCGGCGCTACCTGCCCAGCGCCGCCGCCAGCGCCACCAGCACGAACATCAACACAAGCGCACCGGCCATGATCCGGTTCCGGGTTTTCGGGTCCACGCCATCGAGCCTAACCGGCCACTCCGAGCGCCCAACGGGCGACCGCCTCGTAACGGGGCTGCTCGCCCGCGATCCCGGACGTCGGCAGACTGCTCCGCACCAGCGCCACCTCCTCCACGGTCCACGTCCGGCTGGTGAACCCGTCGAGGGCCGCGACATACGGCCGTGCGTCCACCGCGGACCGGCTCCTCGCCACCGTGAGGTGCGGCTTGTAGCGCCGGTGCTCCCCCATCGGCACCCCCGCCTTGCGCGCCGCCGCCTCACTGCGGTCCGCCAGCAGCCGCAGGGTCTCCAGGTCCCCCTCCGCCCCCGCCCACAGGGCCCGCCCGTGCCCGAACTGGCCGCCGCCGCGCAGCGCCAGCGGGAACGGCGACGTACGGTGCGCGGCGCGCTCCAGGCGGACCGACAGATCGGATACGAGGTCGTCGTCGACCTCGCCGTAGAAGGCGAGGGTGAAGTGCCAGCCGGGGAGGCCGGTCCAGCGCAGCGCGTCCGCGCCGGGCAGCTTCCTCAACTCGGCCACTTCGGTGGCCAGTTCCCGCGTGACGTCCTGCGGTGGCAGCACGGCGGCGAAGAGTCTCATGACTCCAGCCTGGCACGATAGGGGGATGTCGATCATCATCAGAGAAGGCGGACCGGCCGACATCCCCGTGATACTCGGCATGCTCGACAGCTGCGTGGAGTGGCTGGTCGGGCAGGGCCGCACGGGACAGTGGGGGACGAAGCCCCTGTCGGAGAGCCCGAGGACCGTGGAGTCGGTCACCCGGAGCGTGAACGAGGGCAGTGTCTTCATCGCCGAGGTGGACGGCGTGCCGGCCGCCACCCTCACCCTCGCCGACTCCCCCGGCCCCACCCTGTCCCACCTCCCACCGCCCGGCGAGCCCGAGCGCTACATCCACTGGCTCGCCTCCGACCGCCGCGTCCAGGGCCACGGCGCGGGCAGCGCGCTGCTCGCCCACGCCGCCGAGGTGACCCGCCGGGCGGGCATCTCGCTGCTACGGGTGGACTGCTACGCGGGCGACGACGGCAAGCTGGTCGGCTACTACGAGAGCAACGGCTTCGTCCGCACGGAGACGTACGAGGGGACGGACGGCTGGCCGGGGCAGGTGCTGGCGCGGAGGGTCTAGTCCTCGCGGGCCGCGAGAGTGACCATGGCCACACGTGCCCTGGTCACCGTGCGTATCGTTGTACTGCGCGGCTGCACTCGTCCGAGGGGCAGCCGGGGAGGAGCGCCACGATGACCGTCCTTGACGACAGGATCGAGATGGCCGAAAGCAGCGGCGAACTCACGCTCGACATGCTGTTCGAGTGGCTGGAGAAGATGCCCGTCCCCGAGGGATACAAGACCGAGATCGTCGGGGGGCACATCTTCATGTCGCCGCAGCGGGACACCCACTGGGACATCATCACGGACATCTACGAACAGCTGCGTGCCAAGTACCCGCGCAGGCGCATCAAGTCCGACGTCCGTATCGACTATCCCGGGCATCTCAACGGCTTCGCCACCGATGTGACGGCTCTCGCGGAGGGCGCCCAGAAGGACGACAGGGGCCGCTGGCAGTACAAGGACGTGGAGTTCATCGCCGAGGTCATCTCCAAGGGCACCGCCGCCAATGACTACGGCCCCAAGAAGACCGCCTATGCCCTCGCCGAAGTACCGGTGTACCTGATCGTGAACCCGTACACCGCTGAGTGGCACCTGCACACCCTGCCCAAGGGCGGCGAGTACCACGCCGAGGTCAGCTTCGGCTTCGGTGACGAGATCGACCTGACGGGGACCGTCGTCGACCTCGTCCTCAAGACCGACGAGTTCCCCCGCGACTGACGCGGCTCTCCCCTACGCCGCCGTCGCCAACTGCTCCCGCTCCCGTGGCACGAACCGCACCTGCGGATGCCCGCGGTTCCAGCCGACCGACAGCCGCAGGCCGCCCACCCGAGCGAGGGCCAGGGCGATCGTCACGGCGGCGACGGCCGTGATCGCGCCGCCCACCGCCAGGCCCGCCCGGACGCCGTACGCGTCCGTGATCCAGCCGGCGATCGGCGCGCCCAGGGGCGCTCCGCCCATGAAGACCATCATGTACAGGGCCATCACACGGCCCCGCATGCTCGGGTCGGTGGCCATCTGGATGCTGCTGTTGGCGGTGACGTTCACCGTCATGCCGAAGATGCCTATGGGAGCCATGAACAGGGCGAACAGCCACAGGGACGGGGCGAACGCGGCCACGATCTCCATCGTGCCGAAGGCCACCGCCCCCGCGATCAGCACCCGCATCCGGGCCGTACCGCGCCGGGCCGCGAGCAGCGCGCCCGCCAGGGAGCCGACCGCCATCAGCGTGTTGAAGAGGCTGTAGGAGCCGGCGCCCGCGTGGAAGACGTCGTTGGCGAAGGCCGACAGATAGACGGGGAAGTTGAAGCCGAAGGTGCTGACGAACCCGGCGAGCACGATCGGCCAGATCAGATCCGGGCGTCCGGCGACGTAGCGCAGGCCCTCCCGCAGCTGCCCCTTGCCGCGCGGCGCCCGCTGCACCGGGTACAGCTCACGCGCCCGCATCAGCAGCAGACCGGTGATGGGGGCGACGAAGGACAGACCGTTGGCGAGGAACGCCCAGCCCGTGCCGACACCCGTGATCAGCAGGCCGGCCGCCGCCGGGCCGACCAGGCGGGCCGACTGGAAGTTCGCGGAGTTCAGGCTGACCGCGTTCTGGAGCTGGTCCGGGCCGACCATCTCGGAGACGAAGGACTGCCGGGCCGGGTTGTCGACGACGGTCGCGAGGCCGACGACGAAGGCGGCCAGGTAGACGTGCCAGACCTGGACGTTGCCGGTGAGGGTGAGGACGGCGAGCGCGATGCCGGTGAAGGCCATCGACGTCTGGGTGAAGAGCAGCGTGCGGCGCTTGGGCAGCCGGTCGACGAGGACACCGCCGTAGAGGCCGAAGAGCAGCATCGGCAGGAACTGCAGGGCCGTCGTGATGCCGACGGCGGTGGCGGAACCGGTGAGGCCGAGCACCAGCCAGTCCTGCGCGATGCGCTGCATCCAGGTACCGGTGTTGGAGACGACCTGGCCCAGGAAGAACAGGCGGTAGTTCCTGACGCTCAGCGAGCTGAACATCGAGGACTTGCGGGGGCCGGAGGTAGAAGGGGTGGTCGGTGCGGGTGCGGAAGCTGCTCCGGGTCCCGAACTCAAAAGTGTTCGCCTCCTTGAGGTGACTGCTTACAGGTGTGCGAGCTTCTCCAGCACGGGGGCGGCGGCGCGCAGTTTCGCCCACTCGTCCTCGTCCAGGGCCTCGACCAGGGTGGCCAGGAAGGCGTTGCGCTTGCGGCGGCTCTCCTCGAGCATCGCCTCGGCCTGCTCGGTCTTCGTGACGACCTTCTGGCGCCGGTCCTCCGGGTGCGGCTCCAGGCGGACCAGTCCCTTGGACTCCAGCAGGGCGACGATGCGGGTCATCGACGGCGGCTGGACGTGCTCCTTGCGGGCCAGCTCACCGGGGGTGGCCTTGCCGCAGAGGGAGAGGGTGCCCAGCACCGACATCTCGGTGGGGCTCAGCGACTCGTCGACCCGCTGGTGCTTGAGCCGACGCGACAGCCGCATCACGGCGGAGCGCAGAGAGTTCACGGCGGCAGCATCGTCGCCATGGGTAAGGTCCGACATCTCTTTAGAGTAACTCATTACCCTGGCTAAATACCACCAGGCGCAGTGTCACTCATCCGGGTGATCCGGTGGCGAATCGTGACGCGCCGAACCGGCGGGTACCGCAACCCTCGTGTCCATGGGGACCAGCGTGCTCAGCCTGCGGATAGACCACGAGCTGCTCGAACGACTCCGAGACCACGCGGCGAAAAGAGGAATGAGCGTCCAGGACTACGTCGTCCGGACGCTCATTCGCGACGACTTCGACGAGCGGTTCCAGTCCGCGGTCGAGGAGACAGAGAAGTTCTACGGGCTTACGTGAGCCCCAGCGCCGGCATCAGGTAGTAGAAGGCGAAGACGGCGGACACGACGTACATCGCCACCGGCACCTCCCTGCCCCGCCCCGCGGCCAGGCGCAGCACCGAGAAGGTGATGAAGCCCATGCCGATGCCGTTGGTGATCGAGTACGTGAACGGCATCATCACCATCGTCACGAAGGCCGGGATCGCGACCGTGTAGTCGACCCAGTCGATCTCCTTGACGGAGTTCGCCAGGATCAGGAACCCGACCGCGAGCAGGGCCGGGGTGGCCGCCTGGGACGGGACCATGGTCGCGACCGGCGTCAGGAACAGCGCCACCGCGAAGAGGGCGCCGGTGACGACGTTCGCGAAGCCGGTACGGGCGCCCTCACCGACGCCGGCCGTGGACTCCACGAAGGCCGTGGTGGCCGAGGAGGAGCTGGCGCCGCCCGCGGCGACCGAGAGGCCGTCGACGAACAGGACCTTGTTGATGCCCGGCATCTGCCCCTGGGCGTCGGTCAGCTTCGCCTCGTCGCTGACGCCCATGATCGTGCCCATGGCGTCGAAGAAGCAGGACAGCAGGACCGTGAAGACGAAGAGGACGCCGGTCAGCGCGCCGACCTTGTCGAAGCCGCCGAACAGGCTGACCTCGCCGACCAGGCCGAAGTCGGGGCTCTCGAAGGGGTTACCCGGCCACTTCGGGGTCGTCAGCCCCCAGGACGGCACGTTCGCGACGGCCTCGATGATCACGGCGAGCACGGTCATCGTGACGATCGAGATCAGGATCGCGCCGGGGACCTTGCGCACGATCAGCGCGAGCGTGAGCAGCACGCCGAGGACGAAGACGAGGACCGGCCAGCCGTTGAGGTGACCGTCACTGCCGAGCTGAAGCGGGACCGTGGTCTGGGCGGCGTCCGGGATGCGCGAGACGAAGCCGGAATCCACGAGGCCGATCAGCATGATGAACAGGCCGATGCCGATGGAGATGGCCTTGCGCAGGCTGTAGGGCACGGCGTTCATGACGCGCTCGCGCAGCCCGGTGGCGACGAGCACCATGACCACGAAGCCGGCCAGGACCACCATGCCCATGGCGTCCGGCCAGGACATCCGGGGTGCGAGCTGGAGCGCGACGACGGAGTTCACGCCGAGACCGGCGGCGAGCGCGATCGGCACGTTGCCGATGACGCCCATCAGCAGCGTCGTGAACGCCGCCGTCAGGGCCGTCGCGGTGACCAGCTGGCCGTTGTCCAGCTGATGGCCGTACATGTCCTTCGCGCTGCCGAGGATGATCGGGTTCAGCACGATGATGTACGCCATCGCGAAGAAGGTGGCGAGACCGCCGCGGATTTCTCGGGGCAGCGTGCTGCCGCGTTCGGAGATCTTGAAGAAGCGGTCGAGTGCGCCGTAGGAGGGCCCGGCTCCCGGCTGTTCAGGGGTGGGGGCCTTGGCAGGAGCCGAAGTGGACATTCTTTTGGCGTTTCCTACGAAGAGAAGTGGTCAGACACAAACCGTTTCAGTATGAACATATAAAGCCCCGAACGGCCATCTCCGCGCGTAGACCTGATCACCTCGTAAGCTGTCCCCCATGGCCGGATTTTTCACGGGACCGATCAAGCACGAGGCGCCGGAGCCCCTGGAGGGGCCCGTGGTCCCCACCATCGTCGGCGGCACGATCCTCTGGTTCGTGCTGTTCCTCGTGCAGCTCCCGTTCTACGGCTGGTTCGAGGACCACGGACACACCTGGTGGGTGTGGACCTGCCTGGCCGGCGCCGGCCTCGGCCTGATCGGCATCTGGTACGTCCGCAGGCGCGACGCGGCGATCAAGCGCGCGGCCGCCCTCGCCACGCCCCGGGAAACCACCGGCGAACCCCAGTCGTCCTGAGGCACCGCGCCCTACAACCAGGGCACGACACCCCGTCCTCCCCAGGTCGGAACTTCCGCCCACTCGGCGGGTGAAGGCGTAAATCCGCACGTACCGTCGAATGCATGACGCATGCCGACGCGGGCACCGAAGTGGACAACCCTGTGCACCCCGCCGCCGTCCCGGTCGCGACGGGTGGGCTGAGCGCCGCCGAGGTGGCCGAGCGCGTGGCGCGCGGGCAGGTCAACGACATACCGGTGCGCAGCAGCCGGTCCATGGCCGAGATCGTCCGGGCCAACGTCTTCACCCGGTTCAACGCGATCATCGGCGTGCTCTGGCTGATCATGCTGTTCGTCGCGCCGATCCAGGACAGCTTGTTCGGCTTCGTGATCCTCGCCAACACCGGCATCGGGATCATCCAGGAGTGGCGGGCGAAGAAGACCCTCGACTCGCTCGCGGTGATCGGTGAGGCACGGCCCATGGTGCGCCGCGACGGCGTCGCCGCCGAGGTCGGCACCTCGGAGATCGTGCTGGACGACCTGATCGAGATCGGGCCGGGCGACAAGGCCGTCGTGGACGGCGTGTGCGTCGAGGCCGACGGTCTCGAGATCGACGAGTCGCTGCTCACCGGCGAGGCCGACCCCGTCGTCAAACGGCCCGGGGATCCGGTCCTGTCCGGCAGCTTCGTCGTCGCCGGCGGCGGCGCCTTCCAGGCCACCAAGGTCGGCCGCGAGGCCTACGCCGCCCAGCTCGCCGAGGAGGCCTCCCGCTTCACCCTCGTCCAGTCCGAGCTGCGCTCCGGTATCTCCACCATCCTCAAGTACGTGACCTGGATGATGGTCCCGGCCGCGATCGGCCTGATCGTCACCCAGCTCTTCGTGAAGAACAAGGACCTCGACGACTCCATCGCACGCACCGTCGGCGGCATCGTGCCCATGGTCCCCGAGGGCCTGGTCCTGCTCACCTCGGTCGCCTTCGCGATCGGCGTCATCCGCCTCGGCCGCCAGCAGTGCCTCGTCCAGGAGCTGCCCGCGATCGAGGGCCTCGCCCGCGTCGACACCGTCTGCCTCGACAAGACCGGCACCCTCACCGAGGGCGGCATGGACGTCACCGAGCTGCGGACCCTGAGCGGCAATGACGAGGGCTACATACGCAAGGTGCTCGGCGCCCTCGGCGAGTCCGACCCCCGCCCGAACGCCTCCCTGAAGGCCATCATCGACGCCTACCCCGACGCCGAGGACTGGCGCTGCACCGAGTCCCTGCCCTTCTCCTCCGCCCGCAAGTACAGCGGCGCCTCCTTCAGCGAGGGCGACGGCGAGACCAGTACGTGGCTGCTGGGCGCCCCCGATGTGCTGCTGCCCGCCGACGATCCGGCCCTGGCCGAAACCGAGCGCCTCAACGAGCAGGGGCTGCGGGTGCTGCTGCTCGCCCGCGCCGGCCGCGAGCTCGGCGATCCCGACGTGGCCGAGGGTGCCAAGCCCGCCGCCCTCGTCGTACTCGAACAGCGGCTGCGGCCCGACGCCGCCGACACCCTGCGCTACTTCGCGGACCAGAACGTCCGGGCCAAGGTGATCTCCGGGGACAACGCGGTGTCGGTGGGCGCGGTGGCGACCAAGCTCGGCCTGTCCGGCGCGACGGTCGACGCCCGCACGCTCCCCGGCGACAAGGACGCGATGGCGACGGCCCTCGACGAAGCCATTGTCTTCGGCCGGGTCACCCCGCAGCAGAAGCGGGACATGGTGGGCGCGCTGCAGTCCCACGGGCACACCGTCGCCATGACCGGCGACGGCGTGAACGACGTCCTCGCGCTGAAGGACGCCGACATCGGCGTGGCGATGGGCTCGGGGTCGGAGGCGACCCGGGCCGTGGCGCAGATCGTGCTGCTGAACAACAGCTTCGCGACGCTGCCGTCGGTGGTGGCCGAGGGGCGCCGGGTGATCGGCAACATCACCCGCGTCGCGACCCTCTTCCTCGTCAAGACGGTCTACTCGGTGCTGCTGGCCCTGATGGTGGTGTTCTGGCAGGTGGAGTATCCGTTCCTGCCCCGCCACCTCACCCTGCTCTCCACCCTCACCATCGGCGTCCCGGCCTTCTTCCTGGCCCTTGCGCCCAACAAGGAACGCGCGCGGCCCCATTTCGTGCGGCGGGTGATGCGGTACTCGATCCCGGGCGGGGTGGTGGCCGGGGTGGCGACCTTCGGGACGTATCTGATCGCCCGTCACTACTACACGGGCGAGGGCTCGCTGGACGCCGAGACGAGCGTCGCCACGCTGACGCTCTTCCTGATCTCGATGTGGGTGCTGGTCATCATCGCCCGGCCCTACACCTGGTGGCGGGTCGCCCTGGTGGCCGCGATGGGGCTCGGGTTCGTGGTGGTGCTGGTGGTGCCGTGGCTCCAGGAGTTCTTCGCGCTGCGGCTGGTCGGGATGACGATGCCGTGGATCGCCGTGGGCATCTCGGCGGGGGCGGCGGTCGCCCTGGAGGTTGCGTGGAGGTGGGTCGACCGCCGGTTCCCCGACTAGGGGCGATGACTACCGGACGTCGACGAAGTCGCCCTTCGCGGTGGCCGCCGGAGTCGTCGTGGTGCCCGCGAAGGTGAAGCGGAAGTAGCCGTCGGTGGTGGCGGTGACGGTCGTCTTCAGGTTGCCCGTCGCGTTGGTCTTGACGGTCTTCACCGTGGTGTACGTGTTGCTGCCGTTCTTGCGGAACTGAAGGTTCACGGGCTGCTCGACGTAGCCGTTGTAGGTGCCGCGGTCCCAGTTGGCGCGGGACAGCTTGCCGGTGACGGTGATGGGCTTGCCCTTCTTCACCGGCTCCGGCGTGGCGTCCACCGTCAGCTTCGACTGGCGCTGCATCAGCGTGGTGCCGAGACCGCTCTGGCCCTTGTAGCCGACCTTGGTGATGTCGAAGGTCTCGCCGGCCGGGTCCTGCCCGTTGAAGGCGGTGGCCTCCGCCGCGGCCCGCCAGGTGCCGGCGTCGGTGTTGCGGAGCTCGTGGTCGCCCGGGTAGACGTCGATCGTGCCCTTGCAGTTGGCGGTGGTCGCGGAGGTCGCGGTGCACTTGGCCGGCTTGTTGCCGTAGAGCATGTTGTCCGGCGTGGCGGCGGAACCCCGGTAGATCAGGGCGTCGGTGACGAAGTCGTCGGCCTTGATGTCGACGTCCGCGCCGTGGGTCAGCGTGTACGTCACCGTCGTGGCGACGTGGTTGGTCGTACCGACCTTGATCGCCTTGGCGATCTTGACGTTGGAGAAGCTGACGTTCAGGGCGTAGGGCTGTCCCGGGGCCCGGACGGACGCGGCCTGCGCGGCCTTGCGGACCTTCGCGACGTCCGCGCGGTAGGAGGCGCCGGAGTCGTCGGCCTGCGCGGCCGGAGCGGCGAGGGCGGAGAGGGCCAGAGCGCCGGAGAGAGCGGAGACGGCGGCCACGGTGGCTCTGATGCGCATGCATTCCCCTGATACGGAAAGGGGCCCCGCTGGTCACGTCGGGGCCCGGGTGATCGTGGAGTCTGGTGACTCAAGAGATCAGATACGGGACGGGCGTGACCGGTTGTGCGGTCGTCGTGGATTTTGCGTGAGCTTCGTCACGAACTCCCCGTGGTCGACGGGAAGTTCATGACGAATGCCCTACTTACGGAAGGTACTGCTACCGCACGTCGACGAAGTCACCCGTGGCGTTGACCGCCGGGGTGGTCGCGGTGCCCGCGAAGCTGTAGCGGAAGTAGCCGTCGGTGGAGGCGGTGACGGTCGTCTTGAGGTCGCCCGTCGAGTTCGTCTTGATGGTCTTCAGCGTGGTGTACGTGTTGCTGCCGTTCTTGCGGAACTGGAGCTTCACCGGCTGCGTGACGTAGCCGTTGTACGTGCCGCGGTCCCAGTTGGCGCGGGTCAGCTTGCCGGTGACCGTGATGGTCTTGCCCTTCGCCACCGGCTCCGGCGAGGCGTTGACCGTCAGCTTCGAGGCGCGCTGGACGTTGAAGCTCTTGGCGTTGTCCTTCTGGACGTAGTCGGCGTCGTTGCCCGCGGCGATCGCCCAGACCTTCCAGGAGCCGGCCACGCTGTTGATCAGGTTGACGCCCGGCTCGAGGTCGAACGTGGACTTGCAGTTCGACGTCGTGGCGCTGGCGACGGTGCAGGTGGCGCGGCCGTCGCTGCTGTTGGCCACGGCGCCGGAGTCGGAGCTCTCGATGCTCGCACCGTGGTACAGGATCGCCTGGGCCCAGTCGACGCCCGAGCTGTCCTTGACGGTGAAGGAGACCGTGATGGTCTTCTTCGCGGTCGAGCCGACGACCACCGCCTTGCCACCGTTCACCACGACGTTCGAGATCGCCGTGTCGCCCTCGACCTCGTCGGCCTGCGCGACCGGCACGGCGAGAGCGGAAAGGGCCAGGGCACCGGTGACGATGCCGAGGGTGGCACGCATGCGCATGTGTTTTCCCCACGTGAAGTGATCAAGGAGCCTCTTGGCTCAGGTGATCAGATTCACGACACATCCGAATGGTTGTACGTCCGGTGAGAAATGTGTGCGGAAAATTCCAAGATCAGTCGAACCACCGATCCCGCGCCAGCTCCGCCGTCCGCGACGGATCCTCCAGCAGCGCCGCCACCTCGAATCGCCGGGGCCACTGGCGGGCCGCCCAGGCCAGGCCCGCGGCGACGCCCTCCAGGGTCGCTGCGTGCAGGACGCCGTCGTCGGTGAGGCGCCAGTCGATCTCGACGCCGTCCACGACGAGCTCCTCGTGCTCGACGTACGACTGCGGAGTGCGCGCCCCGAGCAGCACCCGCACCGGCTCCGGTACGTCGTGCTCGGCCCCCTCGGAGTCCACCGAAGCCGTCACGGACTCGCTCAGGCGCCGCACCTGGAACAGTTCGGCCAGCTCGGCGGCCCGCGAAGGCCGTACGGGAAGCAGCGCCACGCCCTGCGTGAACGGCAGCAGGTCGGGCGAGTCCACGACCACCGCGTCCGCCGCGTCCACCACCTCGACCCGCCCGTCGACCACGGCCCGCAGCTCGTCCGGCAGGGTCACCTGCTCGGGGTCCAGGTCGGCCAGGGCGCCGTAGAGGGCGTGCAGCTGGGCGGAGGTGACCGGACGGTCCGGGTCGGCGAGGCGGTCCAGGAGCTCTGCCGCGCCGCCCGGCTCGTCGAGCAGCGCGGCGACCGACGTCCGTACGCCCAGCGCCCGCAGCACCTGCTCGTCGTCGAAGCCGGTCGCGTCGGCCTCGTCGTACAGGCCGCGCAGGAGGGGGTCGCCGCCGGAGGCGAGCAGGCCGGCCGGGCGGCGGCCGTCCAACACCGGGTTACCGCGCAGCCACCAGGCCGTGTACGGCCGTACGACTTCATGCGTGCCGTCGGGCAGCAGGATCCGCACCTGCTGGGTCAGCGCGTCCCGCAGCGGCGGCTGGGCGAGCAGGGCGAGGGCCTGGGGCCACTTGTCGTCGTCGACGAGGTCCAGATCCCGTACGGCGATCAGCTCGGTGGCGACCGGCGGGACCGGAGAGTCCGGGAAGCGGTCCAGGATGTCCTCGCACCAGACGTCGACCGCGTCCAGCAGGCCGGCGTCGTCGGGCTCGGCGAAGTCGCCCTCGCGGGGCTCCAGTTCGTCCGGGTCGAGGACGACGTCCGTGGCGCGGACGAGTGCGAAGTTGGCGAGTACGCCACAGGCGGCGAGGGGCTGCTCGCCCCACTTCTCGGCCAACTCGGCGTCCACCGTGGCGAGTTCGTCCTCGCGCATGACCTGGGCGAAGGGGCTGCCGGGCAGGACCAGTTCACCGGCCGGCGCCAGCTCTCCCTCCTCGTCGGGCAGGGCCAGCGCGCCGAGCCACGGCTCGTCACCGGGATCCAGGCCCGCGTCCCGCACGAGGGCGAGGACGGTGTCGGCCAGTTCCTCGGCGTCGGGGGCCTCCTCCTCCCAGCTCAGCCCGCCGTCCTCGTCGAGGGACGCGGCGACCGCGGCGCGCACCTGGGGTGTGGTGAGGACCGCCCGGGGGGTCGCGGGGAGGGCGCCCAGCTTCTCCAGGAGCGGGTGCGCGGCGTCCGGGTGGGCGACCTTGAGGCCGAGGCGGGCCAGGATCTCCGGGTCGATACGGACGGCGTCGGGGGTGGGCAGCAGGATCTGCCGGGGGCCGATGGTGGTGCGGCCGTCGGCCAGCGGCACGGGCAGGCCGGACAGGCGGTCCGGGTCGACCCCGGCGAGGCTGTCGTAGAGCCGCCGCCACCAGCCGGGCTCCTTCTCCAGCCCGGCGA
Source organism: Streptomyces sp. NBC_01092 (assembly GCF_045039535.1). Taxonomy (NCBI): domain Bacteria; kingdom Bacillati; phylum Actinomycetota; class Actinomycetes; order Kitasatosporales; family Streptomycetaceae; genus Streptomyces; species Streptomyces sp. NBC_01092. The sequence goes on from NZ_CP108659.1 coordinate 4,939,793, forward strand.
GCCGGTCGATCGCGTCGGTGAGCGGGACGCGGGCGACACCCAACGTCCGCAGTTCCACGCGCCGTTCGAGCCCGGCGGGGAGCAGGGTCGGCAGCACCTCGGCGAGGACCTGCACGGTGTCGGCGCCGGCGCCCTCGACGACCTCGGCGTCGCGCGGCCGCAGCGACTCGGGGAATTCCGCGTCCTGCTCGCGCGGCTCGACGGCGGGCGGCAGGAAGGAGGTGCGCGGCAGCCGCTCCAGGATCGCCTGGCGCAGGGCGCCGTCCAGTTCACCCTTGCCGAGCGGGCCGGGCACCAGGCCGATGAGGCCCTCGCTCACCGGACGCCAGTCGGCGAGCAGTTCGGCGTAGGCGTCCGCCGCGCGCTGCACCAGGAAGTCGGTCAGCGGGCCGGGGGCGGCGTGCCGGCGGGTGGTGTCGAGGGGGAAGGAGGCGATGAGGAGGGCCGGGACGCCGAGGGGTTCGTCGCTGGGGGTGGGCGCGTGCACGACGGGGGCGGTGCGGGGCCGGTCGGGCGTGCTGTCGGCGGCGTTGACGGGCACGGCCCAGGTGAGCGACCAGTGGGGGCGCAGCCGCTCCTCCACGGGGCGGCCGACGAGGAGCTCGGGCGTGAGCGCGCCATGGGCGGCGGCCGTACGCCAGTGGGTGACGCCGGCGCCGGAGTCCTCGACGACGGTGAAGGGCCCGTCGACGCGGCGGCGCAGCGTGCGCGGCTCGGCGTCGCCCGCCTCGATGACGACCTCCTCCAGACCGGGAAGGGCAAGGAGCAGCGCGTCGTCCACGGCGTTCAGCAGCCGCTCGGCGAGGTCGGCGGCCGCGGTGTCGCGCAGCGGGAGGATGACGGCCGTGTCGTACAGGTCCGGGGCGGTGCCCTCGGCGGCGAAGGGCAGCCGCAGCAGCGGCACATGCCCGTCCCGGCGCCGGATCTCGTCCCCGAGGCCGGGGCTGTGCCGCGCGGTCTCCTGGGCCAGCTCCCGCGCCTCGGCGAGGGCCCACCGCACGCCGCCGTGCCGCCCGACGACAGCGGGCTCGTCGGTGACGGCGAGGACGGCGGCGAAGCCGACGCCGAACCGGCCGACGGCGGCGCTGTCCCGCTTGGCGGAGGCGCGCAGGGTGGACAGCGACTCGACACCGGCCGCGTCCAGCGGGGCACCGGTGTTGGCGGCGACGAGGACGCCTTCACGAAGGGTGAGTCGCAGCTTGCCGGGCACGCCCGCGCGCGCGGCGGCGTCGGCGGCGTTCTGAGCAAGCTCGACGACGAGCCGGTCCCGGTACCCGCCGAGGACGAGGTCTTCCTCGGCGTTGGCGTCCTCCCGGAACCGGGCGGGGCTGGTGGCCCAGGCATCCAGCACTCCGCGCCGCAGACGGGCCGTACCGAAGGGGTCGGCGCCTTCGGGTGCCGGCCGCACGAACTTGCTGCTCACGTTGACTCTCCTCATCGGCGTGATGATGAAGGTACCGCCGATGGGGCATGGCTGCGCCGCGCGCCCGCGCCGGACCCGGACCGCGGCGCCCGGGTACCCGTTCAGCGCGGTTGACGCAGTCCGGCGACGAGGAGTGCGACCAGTTCGCGTGCGTCGTAGCGAGGGTCGCTCTCGGCGCCGACGCAGAGGTTTCCGACGCCGCGCATGAGCTGGTAGGCGGTGAGACCGGAGCGGATCTCGCCGGCGGCGACGGCGGCGTCGAGGAGCTCGGTGCACACCGGCACAAGGCGGTCGAGGAAGTAGGAGTGCAGGGTCTCGAAGCCGGCGCTGTCGCTCTGCATCGCGGCGGCGAGGCCGTGCTTGGTGACCAGGAAGTCGACGAACTGGTCGATCCAGCGGGCGAGCGCGGTGTGCGGTGAGGGTTCGGCGGCCAGCAGGGCCGGGCCGGCCTCGGCGCAGGCCTCGACCTGGTGGCGGTAGACCGCGACGACCAGGTCCGCCCGGGTCGGGAAGTGGCGGTAGATCGTGCCCATCCCGACGCCCGCCTCGGCGGCGATCGTGCGGACCGGCGCGTCCACGCCCGAGGTGACGAAGACCCGGGCCGCCGCGTCCAGGAGGGCCTGCTGATTGCGCCGGGCGTCCTTGCGTCTGGACCCGGCCGCGCTTCCCGCCCCCTGCCCGCTGTCGTTCACCGCGCACTCCTCCCTTGCAAAGCGGAACAGCGTTCCGTATCGTTCCCATTAACCGGAGCATCGTTCCGGTTCACCCATGATGGCAGACCCCAGCACCTGAGCGGAAGGCACTCCCATGTCCGACTCGAACACCACGACCGCGCCCACCGCGGTGATCTCCGCGAAGCCGGTCGTCCTGCCCGCCCCGGGCCGCGGCGAGGACCTCCAGGTCCGCGTCAGCGCGCCCGCGACCGGCCGCGATCTGCCCGTCATCGTCCTCTCGCACGGCTACGGCCAGTCGATGAACGGCTACGCCCCGCTGGCGGACCACTGGGCCGCAGGCGGCTTCGTGGTCGTGCAGCCGACCCACCTGGACTCCCGGACGCTCGCCGTCCCCGCCGAGGACCCCCGCACGCCGCGGATCTGGCGCTTCCGTATCGAGGACATCACGCGCGTGCTGGACGGACTCGACGTCCTGGAAGCGGCCGTACCGGGTCTCGCCGGGCGGGTCGACCGCGACCGGGTCGCCGTGGCCGGCCACTCCTGGGGAGCGCAGACGGTGAGCACACTGCTGGGCGCGCGCATCCTCGACGCCGACGGCACCCCCGGCGAGGACCTGTCCGACCCCCGCGTCAAGGCGGGCGTGCTGCTCGCCCTGACCGGCCTCGGCGACAGCCTGACCCCGTTCGCCGCCGAGCACTTCCCCTTCATGAAGCCGTCGTTCGCCACCATGACCCCGCCGGCCCTCATCGTCGCGGGCGACAACGACCAGTCCCACCTCTCCACGCGCGGCCCGGACTGGTTCACCGACCCCTACACCCACAGCCCGAGCGCCAAGACCCTCCTCACCCTCTTCGGGGCGGAGCACTCGCTCGGCGGCGTCTCCGGCCACGAGGTCGCCGAGACGACCGACGAGAACCCCGCGCGCGTCGCCCTGATCCAGCAGCTCAGCACGGCGTTCCTGCACAGCGCCCTGGGCGGCGAGGACGCCGGATGGAAGGCGGCGGTCACCGCTCTGGAGGACGCCCCCGACCCGCTCGGAACGCTGCGGAGCAAGTAACGACCAGGACTGCCACGGAAAGGACGGACGATGATCCTCGTCACCGGAGGTCTCGGCTTCATCGGAACCCACACCGTGCGGGCACTGCTCGACCAGGGCGAGGACGTCGTCGTGGTCCAGCGCAGCGCCGCCCGTGAACTCCCGGCGGTACTGGCCGGGGCGCGCGTGACGGTGGAGCGGGCGGACATCGCCGATCGCGACGCCCTGCTCGCGATCGGCCGCCGCCACGACATCACGGGCATCGCGCACCTGGCCGGGTCCCACCCCTGGCCGCCCGTCCCCGAGGCGCCGGTCGAGGCGACCCGGCAGGCGCTCGGCGGACTGCTCAACATCGTGCAGGCGGCGCAGGAGTGGGGCGTACGGCGCCTCGGCCTCGCCAGCACGATCGGTGTCTACTTCGGCGCGCGGAACGACGGCCCACTCCGCGAGGACACACCGCTGGCGCTGACCGCAGCCGTCTCGATCCCCACCTTCAAGAAGGTCGGCGAGATGCTCGGCGGGTTCCTCGCCGACACGACGGGCCTGGACATCGTCAACTACCGCATCTCCGGCACCTGGGGCCCGCTCGGCCATGCCGACCCGTTCTTCGCCGCACCCGCCCTCGTCCACGCCGCCGCCCGCGGCACCGCCCCTGACCTCTCGGGCCTCATGAGTCCGCCCCTCACCGAGGACGGGCTCGACCTCACCTACGTGAAGGACACCGGACGGGCGATCGCCCTGCTCCAGCTCGCGGACCAGCTGAACCACCGTACGTACAACGTCGGTTCCGGCCGCCTCACGACCAACGCGCAGGTGAGCGAGGCGATCAGGAAGACGGTCCCCGACGCCCGGGTCGACCTCCCCACCGGAGGCGGCGGACCGCACCTGGTCCTCGACATCACCCGCCTGAAGGAGGACACCGGCTACCGGCCCGAGTACGACACCGAGCGGGCCGCCGCCGAGTACATCGCGTGGCTGCGCGCGGGCAACGACAGCTGAGCGGGGTCATCCATCGGTCAGTCCGGCCGCGGTCAGGGTGAGGTGCTGGAGCAGCACCCCGGCCGCGGCATCGGCGTCCCGGGCGAGGACGGCTTCCTCCAGCCGGCGGTGCTCGTCGATGCCGTCCCGGCCGGGGTTGCGGTGCGCCGACCAGCGGCGGGCCAGCTCGCTCGCGGTCCACAGCCGGTCGAAGCCGGCCAGCAGGACGGAGTTGCCGCATCCCTCCAGCAGGGTGCGGTGGAAGACCCGGTGGGCCTCGGCCCACGCGCCGCTGTAGTACTCGCCCTCCTCCGGCAGATACGCCGGGGTCCGGGCCAGCCGGTGGTGGGCGGCCCGTACGCGGGCCTCCCAGTCCACGTCGCCGCGCTCGATGGACATGCGCAGCAGGACCGGTTCGACGGCCTGGCGGGCCTCCGCGATCTCCTGCCAGCGGCGGTCGGTGAAGACCGGCACGGCGAAGCCGCGGTTGGGCAGCCGGTCGGCGAGCCCCTCGCCGACCAGCCGCACGAGCGCCTCGCGTACGACGGCCAGGCTCACGCCCTGCGCCTTGGCGAGGTCCTGCGGCTTGAGGGCGTCACCCGGGGCGAACTTCCCCCGCATGATCGCGTCGCGCAGCTGACCGTAGACCTGCTCGGAGAGCATCTGCTTCCCCGACGAGGGCTCGGGACGAACCGTCTGTGTCATGCCTCCACCCTAGAGGCCCGGTCGACGATCCCTCGAATAATCGATTATCTCTGCTATGGTCGATTCATCGGTTCACATCGGTTCAGCAGTACGGCCCGAAAGGAACGTCATGACGACCGCCAACGACCCCTTCGCCCGCCTTCCCGAGGCGGCTTCCTTCACCGTCACCAGCACGACCGTCAGCGACGGCGCCGCCTGGGCGCCCGAGCAGTACTCCGGCCTCTTCGGCGTCCCCGGCGGGAAGGACCTGTCCCCGCAGCTGTCCTGGAGCGGCGCCCCGGAGGGGACCAGGAGCTACGCCGTCACCGTCTACGACCCCGACGCCCCCACCGGGTCCGGGTTCTGGCACTGGGCGGTCGCCGACATCCCCGCCGCGGTCACCGAGCTGCCCGAGGGCGCCGGCGACGACACCGGCTCGGGCCTGCCGGAGGGTGCCTTCCAGATACCCAACGACGCCCGTGCCGCCCGTTTCATCGGCGCCGCGCCGCCGGCCGGGCACGGCCCGCACCGCTACTTCGTCGTGGTCCACGCCCTCGACGTCGAGTCCATCGGCGTCGCGGCCGACGCCACCCCGGCCGTCCTCGGCTTCACGATGGCCGGCCACATCCTGGGCCGCGCGGTCCTGACCGCCACGGCCGAAACCCCGGCCGAAGCCTCCGCCTGACCGACGGCATGTCCCGCCTCATCGACACCACGCAGATGTATCTCCGCACCATCCTGGAACTCGAAGAGGAAGGCGTGGTCCCGCTGCGCGCCCGCATCGCCGAGCGCCTGAACCAGAGCGGGCCCACGGTCAGCCAGACCGTCGCCCGCATGGAGCGCCGCGATCTGCTGCATGTCGCCGACGACCGTCACCTGGAACTGACGGAGGACGGCCGCCGGTTGGCGACCCGCGTCATACGCAAGCACCGGCTCGCGGAGTGCCTCCTGGTCGACGTGATCGGCCTGGCCCGGGAGCACGTCCCGGAGGAAGCGTGCCGCTGGGAGCACGTGATGAGCGAGGCCGTGGAACGCCGCATCGTGGAACTACTGCGGCACCCCACGAAGTCACCGTCCGGCAGCCCGATCCCGGGCCTGGAGGAACTCAACCGCTAGAACGCCGTGAACCGGCCCCCGATCCCGATCGAGATCACGATCACGACCGTGATCGGGGGCTGTCGGGCGGGAGAGCCTGATCTACGGTTGACCAGTTGATCACGTGGCCATCTCACCTACCCGGGAGTGTCGAACAATGCTGGACCTGGCCAGGGAGACCCTCGGCGAACTGGCCTGGGGCGTCCTGGCGATCGTCGTGTTCGTCTGGTGGATCGGCGGTCCCGGGGTGACCGCCATCGTCTGGAGCGGGGGCGACAAGCGGCTCGCGGTCCAGTTCCTGGCGGCCTGGGCGGCAGTCACCACGCTGTACCTCACGACGTCCTGGCTGATCCGCCGCGCGCGGCGCGCTTGAGTTCGCGGTCTGTCAGAGTTTCCCGGTGGTCAGGCGCTTGCCGCGTACGACACGAAGTCGGCCCAGGCCTGCGGCGCGACGGCGAGACGGGGGCTGGTGTCGCGGTACTTGGAGTCGCGGACGTGGATCGTGCGGGGGGCTAGCGCGATCTCGACGCAGGAGTCGCCCTCACTGCCGCTGCTGTAGCTGCTCTTGAACCACGCCAGCTCGGAGGCGTCCCCGGTGGGGTCCTTACGGGTCATGTCTCTCCCAGCAGTTGCTCACGCGCATAGCCCCCTGCTGGTTCTCACGACCGGACAGGGGGCCCTTCGCATGTCCGGTCAGCGCGGGGAGCACCATCGCACACAGCACGGGAGTGCCCTCAAATGGCACCACTCGCTCACGACGAAGCCTCAGCCTCGACGTCCCCGGCTGAGGCTTCATCGCGTTCACGCAGGCTCGGAAGGTGCCCCGTCTCCAACCCCTCGGCGTGACTCTCCTCCGCGCTCGGCGTGGAGACCTGACGAGCTACTTCCTTGAGTCTCCGCTCCAGCCACAGTTCCGCCAGAGGACCGAGGGGCGAGTACATCACGCGGAAGATCGGCACCGCAGCAACGACGGCAGCGCCAGCGGCCACAATGGCAACCAGGACCATGGCACTCCCAACGTCCTTCGGCTCCTTTGGGTCCGCCAACCAAAGCAGGCAGATGAGGATCGCCCCGGCCTGCGCGACCATGACCACACCCCACAGGAGGCCAAGCGCCAAGAACGAGAGCGACTTCGCGGCCCCTACGCCATACTTCGGCAACCATTCGACCTTGAACGCCTGCAATGCCGCTTGACGTCGCGGCGGTGTCACGGCCGCCAGTTCCACGCCCCTGTTCAGGAGGTTGTCGAACGCTGTGCGTGTCCAGCCCTGAACTGCCTTGCCATAGGCGGCTGCCTCCAACGTGCCGGCGATGAGAATCGCCGACGACACAGAGGCAACGGTCGTCGCAAAACCTTCTGTCATCTGCACCCGGACAGACTGCCCAGGCCCTACAGGCCATGCTACTCACGTTGCCGAACAGTGACCGCCGCGGTGATGGGGCTCGCTGATTTTGGGTCTGGGCGGAATTTCGTGACGGTCACGATCGCAGCAGGACACGGGTGCGAAGGAGTCGGAAAGATCCTCGTCCGTACATCTGCCGCTTGATCGTCTTAAACGGTTGACGTGGCCTTCGACGACGCCGGAGCTTTAAGGTGAGAGTGATGCCGGCGAGGTCGGCGTCCCAGTCCTGGCGGAGGAATCCGGCGAAGCCCCGCACGGGCCCGGGCCCGTTGGTCTCGGCCTCGCGCACCCAGTCGGCGAGGAGATGCCCTCGCCTGTCGCGGACCAGGCCGGCGAAAACGCGGGCCAGGTCGCAGGCGCTGGCGATGTCCGGGCAGGCAATGCGCATCCCGTCGAGGTGGTCTTGTTCCTCACGGCTGAGCCCGTCGCGCGATCTCATGATCCGTGAGGTGATCTTGCGTGGTGTGGGGATGGGACGGGGAGGCTCGGCCGCGGCGGTGCCGCCGCGCAGGGTGCGGATGTAGAGGCGGACGGCCTGATGGTTGCCGCGGTAGCCGTGCTCGTGGATCTCGCGGTAGAGCTGGGCGGCGTTGGTGCAGCCGTCGGCGAACCGTTGTTGCAGGCAAGGCCGGTAAGAGTCGAGTTGGCTGGGGCGGCGGTCGCGGGCCGAGGCGACCAGCCCTTCAAGATCAGTGGTCAGCTAGCGGCGGCCGGTCTTGCGGTCCAGTCCGAACCGGCGGGCGATGGCGCTGATCGTCCACGTCGCCTCTCGCAATCGGTGGATCTCCGCATGCCGTTCGGTCACCCCGGCATGAGGGGGGTGTCGGGGATGTTATCGAGCGGAGGCATCAGCGGCAGCAGTGCCGTGGGCGGTGCGGTCGGCGGCGCAGGTGCGTCCACGTCGTCCAGAGCGTATTTGTGCAGGCAGGCGCGGTGTTGGTGGCAGGTCTCCTCGACCGCGGCGGACAGGTGTTGCAGCATGTGCCAGCGGTCGGCCACCTCGGCGGCGTCCGGTGCTGCCTCCTTGATCGCGCGGCTGTAGCCGCCGTCGCGGTCCCGGCAAATGATCTCGGCGCCTGGGTGTGCGGTGAGCCAGGCAGCGAACGTCTCGCTGGTGCGGTCGGGCAACAGGTCGATGGGCGTGGAGGTCTCGACGTCGAGCAGGATGGTTCCGTAGGTGCGCGAGCGACGGAAGGCAAAGTCGTCGACGCCCAGCACTCGCGGGCTGCGGGCGGCGACGTCGGGCGCGTGCAGTTGGCCGAGCAGGCGGGCCCGGCCGGTGGGCGCGGCCAGCGAGCGGCACAGCCGCATCCCCGGCCGGCCGCCCGCTGTGAGCGCAACGGACCGCCACAGCGTCTTCACTCCGGGGCTGGCACGGGCATAACGCGTGGTCAGACCCCGGACCTGCTCGACGAACGTGCGCCGCCCACATCCGGCGGTATCGCAGAAGAACCGCCGGACCCTCCAGCTTCACCACCACGCGCCGCCCACCGACCGGGTACTCGGCGAGCCGTCGCCCGTAGCGGCTGTGCACCCGACGCGAGCTAGTCGCACAGTCTGGGCACCTCAACTTCGTTACGGCGCTGTGGGCTTCGGCAACAACGACCCCGCTCACGTCGGACAACCGGTCCAGTAGCATCCCCACGGCGTTCGGGAACAGTGCGTCCTTCAACGCAGTCAGATCCCCCATGACCAGGGCATTCCCGCTGCCAAACGCACTGGCCAAGGACTACGCGATCGTGACCGTCACGAAATTCCGCCCAGACCCGTTTTCACAGATCCTCATCAGCAGGCGGTTAGAGGGTCATCCCCGCTCGCCCATCGCCGCGCGCAGCCAGTCGAGCGGGGCCTGCGCCAGTAGCTGATCAGCGAGCAGTTGGCCGGACTTGGTGACGATCCGGGCCCGGCTGTTGTCGACCCACCGCTGGGCTGCCTCGTACCCCTGCCCCTTGTACTCCAGGCCCTGCAGCATGCACTCCAGCTTGTCCGCGTCGCGCGCACAGATGGCCTCGGGCGTCTCGCGCGCTTCGTACTCGGCGACGACCGCACGGACCGCGTCACGCAGGACCTCGGGCATACCCGCCGTCTGGTCCGCCGTCACCACCACTGGGTCGCCTGGGGCGGCGTACTTCTTCCCCAGGTGGTTCACGTCGCCCGTGCGCGTCTCCTGCGAGTCGTGCCACACCGCCAGGTGCGCGGCCCGCGCGGCGTCGGCGCCCTCCAGCGTGGCGATGACCGAGGCGATGACGGACGTGCGCCATGCGTGCTCGGCGACGCTCTCCGGGTCGCGAACGCCCGCCATCCACCAGCCCGTTCGGCGGGCCGTCTTCAACGTGCCTGCCTCCCACAGGAAGTGGGCTACGTCCGCCAGGTGCTGGTCACCCACGGGTGTCCCCTTTCACGCCTCGGCGAGGCGGATTGCGTACCGGATGCCCTCCAGCTCCCGCCGAGCCTGCGGCGAAAGCCCGGAGTCATCCAACATCATCGGCAGGCGTTCGCGTAGGGCCTGCCCGGCGGACGACCGCGCGCGCAGCAGGTTCGGGCGGGCGGCCAGCAACGTCCATAAGGTGTGAACGTTGAGGTCAAAGAACCCGTGCCGGGGCGTGAGGCCGCGGACCAGGTGAGCCATCAGCCGCTCACCGTGCCAGGGGCCGGCCGTCGGCTCGCCGATAAAGTCGTCCGACAGCTGGACGTGCGCGGACTCCCCGATCCAGTACGCCCAGTAGTTCAGGTTCGCCGCCTCGGCCCGATCGTTGTCGCCGAGGGTGCGGCCGATGAAGTGGGTCATGCGGTCCCGGTCGCCCTGGCGTGCGGCCACTGCCGCGACGGAGCGGGAGTTGAGCCACTGCGTCAGCCAGTCGTCGGGCCGCTCGGTCCGCTGCTGGTGGGCCAGCCACTCGGAAGTGTCGGCGTCCCGGTCGAACCCGGCGAGATAGAGGGCCTGCCGGCGCAGCAGGAAGTCCCGGCCGCCTCGGGCCTGCTCGGCTGTCCCACGCATGCGGCTGAAGAAGCGGCGCCGGTCGACCGTGGGCAGTTCCGGCGCCGACGGTACCGGGCCGCGGCGCGGTCGAGGCGGCGCGGGGAGGTTACGTACAGGGCTGGGCGGGACACCGTTGAGGGGCCAGGTCAGCACCTCTACGAGGTCGCGTTGCATGACCCAGGCCCCGAGCGGGTTGGGCCCGGCGGGCGCCTCGTCATCCAGCACGCTGGCCAGCAGCATGTCCGCTTCCATAGCGCGTTCGAGGGCGGCGAGCAGGGCAGGCTCCGTACCCATCTGCATGAGCCTGTGGCGCTGCACCAGCATCTGGCCCACCGGCAGAGAGGTAAGCGGCCGGCGGCCCGTCTCCCAGCCTGCGACCGTGTCCGGCGCTACGCCGAACAGCTCAGCAAGGCTGTCCTGCGTTTGCCCTAACTGCTCGCGGATGACCCGGAACACGTAGCCCGAGATGACGCCCGCGCGGCCCCGCCCGGGCGTTCCCTGACCACCGGTCTGGGTTCCGTTCGCCTGCCGCCCCATGGCGCCCCCCTTGCCCGCCTCCGCCGCACCCTTACCCGTACCCACGGTCACTACAACCGGTAATCACGCCTACCTACCGTCATGGGTGACAGCCAGACAACACAGCGTAATGGGAGTGATGTCGCCATGACCGCCCGCGGGGAGAACGAACTGACGCCCAGCCAGGGCCTCGAGGCCAGCAGGTGAACGCCACCCAGGAGCAGACAGACTGCCGCGCGCCCAGCGCGGCGAGCATGCGCGCCGCAGCGACCTGGCTCCTCGACCAGCGCACGCTGCCACGCCACGAGAGCCTCAAGCTGTGGTCCACCGACCTCGGCACCTTCCTGGAACACCTTACGTCCGAGATCGAGCAACTCGCCGCGAACCTGCCCATGAGCGATGTGCCCGGCAGGGTCGCCATGGTCGGTGTCGGCGAGGCTCGCCGACGCCTGGACCAACCGGAGGCCGCGGGCCTGCACGGTGAGACGGAGCGTGTGAAGCGGCTGGCACGGTCCGTGATGGCCCTGTGCGATCACCACGACGCACTCACCGGAGCGCGCATGTGCCTTGCCTGCGACAAGCCGCTCGACGACGGCCGGCCGACGCAGCCCTACGAGCAAGGCAGCCCGTCCGGTGACGCCAAGGTGTCCGGCCGCATCCACGCCGCGTGCGCGACCGTCGGCCGCCCCCGCCTCTGACGCCTCGCCACCCAAAGACGCCCGCCCCGGCTCCCAACCATGGACAGGTCGAGCCCCGGGGCGGGTCAGCAAGGCAAGTCAAGCCCGCGACCGGCTTCGACCGAAGCCGGCTGATCAGCGGAAGGGAGGTAGCCATGCGCAGCACTCTGGGAACCGTCCGGACCTGGCCGCCCGTGCCGCAGCCGCCGGACGACCCGCCCACGCCCCCGCCGGACGACAACGCCCCGGCTGCGTGACGACGCCTAGGAGAAGCTGCCATGCCCGCTCGAAACGGCTACAGGACGCCAACCCAAAGGAACCTAGCCGACGAGGAGTGGAGGCTGGACAACGTCCGGGGACGTCGGTACTGCCCGGACCACCCCACTCAGCAGATGATGCCCGTCCTATTCGGGATGGACGTGTGCCCGCTGGCCCACGGGGAGGCGGAGGTCGAGCCGAGCGGTGGAGTCAACGGCCTGAACGAGTAGGTTCCCCGGCGCCCCGTCCACGCTCACCCCGTCAAAGGTCACACGGTCGAGGCGCCTTGGCTCCCAACCCTCGAGAGGAGGGGAACACAGTGAGGATAGATGCGCCGACGACAACGCCCGGGCCTGATCCGCCGGGCGGCCCGCCCCAGCCACGCAGGCTGGAGAACCGGCCTCAGCGGTGATCGGCCACTGACCGGCCCCGCTCGTCCGTTACCCCCGTGGCGGATGGGCGGAGCCTCCCTAACACCCGCTCGCTCTCTCGACTCCCGGTTCCGCCACGTTGGGTCACAAGACCGTCACTCACCCGGCACGCGCCTCACCGGCCCCGCATGATGCTCACCATCCGCACCATTGGGGGGAATTATGCGCACCCGCACAACTGCCGCAGCTGCGACCCTGCTCCTCGCCGCGCTCACCGCCTGCCAGAACAGCGACGAACCAGCGGCCGGCGGCGACAAGGCCAGCAAGACCAAAGCCCCTGCCGCCACGAAGAAGAGCGCCTCGCCCAGCCCCAGCGAGGACAAGCCACGAGACTTCGGCGAGGCGATCACCTTCAACGACCCCGCCACAGCAGCCACCATCAAGACCACGGTCCTCGGCTACGAGCAAGGCATCAAGGCGCAGACCGCCGCAGACCAGGAGTTCAACACCAGCGGCTACGAGTGGGCCGCCCTCGAGATCAAGGTCTGCATCACGAAGGGCACCGGAGGCACCACCCGCTACCCGTGGACCCTCGCCTACGAGGACGGCGCCCGCATCGAGCCGAGCAGCGTCACCTACGGCGACTTCCCCAAGCCGGAGTACCCCTACGAAGCCACCGTGAAGGCCGGCGACTGCGTCCGTGGGAAGACCGTGTTTCCCGTGCCCGGCAACCAGCGTCCGGAACGCGTGCTGTACACGCCTGACGCGCTCCCCGAGGGCGCCGAGTGGAGGGTCCCCAAGGTGTAGCCGCTACGCCTCGCCGAGGGCTTCACGGGTGCGGCGGGCGGTGGGTTCATCCCGGTCGGGGTCTCTTGCCAGACGTACCAGCCCCATTGAGCTGGCCGCCTACTCCGGACAGTCACCGTACGCACCCGCTGAGTCACTGGTCACGGTAGGCGTGCCCGACCACGCTGAGTGACGTGAATCAGGAAACCGCCTCCCCCACCACCCCACTCGCCCCACTCGCCCAACTCGGCAACCCCATCCGCAACTTCAGCGTGCAGCTGTCGCCGACACCCCGCGGCGCCCGCCTCGCCCGCCTCCTTGCCACCGAACAACTCCGCAGCTGGGGCCTGCCCTTGGATCCGGCCGCGCACGTGGTCGCCGAGCTGGCGGCCAACGCAGTCACGCACGGACGGATCACCGGCCGGGACTTCCTGCTGCTCCTCTACGTGGTCGGCGCAACCCTCCGAATCGAGGTCACGGACACATGCGGTGACCGGCTGCCCGACCCCCAACCCCCCACGCCCGACGCCGAATCGGGCCGGGGCCTGCTCATCGTGGACGCGCTCGCCGACCGGTGGGGAGTCTCGGGCGGCCCCGCCCCGCGCAAGACCGTGTGGGCCGAAGTCGCGACGCAATCTCACTCGCCTGGGTGAACATCACCAACTACTTCGGCAGGGTGAGGATTTCGGCTCCGTCGTCGGTGATGGCGATCGTGTGCTCACTGTGCGCCGTCCGGCAGCCCGTCGCGCTGCGCAGCGTCCAGCCGTCGGCGTCGGTGACGAGCTGGGCCGTGTCCGCCATGACCCACGGCTCCAGTGCGAGCAGCAGCCCGGGGCGCAGCTTGTACCCACGGCCGGGCCGTCCGGTGTTCGCGACGTGCGGGTCCTGGTGCATCGTCGACCCGATGCCATGGCCTCCGAACTCGGTGTTGATCCGGTACCCCGCCTCACCGAGGACCGTGCCGATGGCATGGGAGATGTCGCCGATGCGGGCCCCGGGCCCGGCGGCGGCGATCCCCGCGGCCAGCGCACGCTCGGTCGCACTGATCATCGCGACGCTCTCCGGGGGCTTCGCGTCGCCCACGATGAAGCTGATGGCGGCGTCCGCGGCGACTCCGCCCCTGGAGACGGCGAGGTCGAGTGTCAGCAGATCGCCGTTGGCCAGCGTGTAGTCGTACGGCCGCCCGTGGAGCACGGCGTCATTGACGGCCGTGCAGACGTAGTGGCCGAAGGGGCCGCGCCCGAAGGAGGGGGCGTAGTCGACGTAACAGGACTGCGCTCCCGCGTCGGCGATCATGGCCTTGGTCCACCGGTCGATGTCGAGAAGGTTCGTGCCGATCGCGCTACGGCCCTTCAGCGTCTGCAGAATGTCGGCGACCAGGGCGCCCGTGTCCTTCGCTCGGGCCAGCAGGGTGGGGTTCAGGATCTCGATCATGCGGCGCCCCTCTCACGGAACCAATAACTATACCGGTCAAACTATACCGGTATTAGAATCGGAGCCATGGTCAGATTCCCGCTCACTCCCGCGGAGATCGAACGTGGACAGCGTCTCGGCGCCCTCCTGCGCCGCGCCAGAGGAGAGCGCTCGATGCTCGAAACCGCGCTCCTCGCCCGCGTCTCACCGGAGACGCTCCGGAAGATCGAGTCGGGCCGCGTGGCCACCCCCGCCTTCCCGACCATCGCGGCGATCGCCGACGTCCTCGGCCTCTCCCTCGACGCGGTGTGGGCCGAGATCAGCCGGCCCGAACACGTCGCTCCGGACGAAGCTCCGGCAACGCTCAGGTGAAGGTGACTGGATAAAACGCAGGCGAAGGCGGGGCCCCAAAGTGGGGCGCCGCCTTCGCCGTATCCGAAGAGCCTCGCTACGAGTGACCCAGCTCCGCCGAGTCCTCGTCCGCCCCCACCGACACCGAGCCCGAGTCCGGCGCCGGGCGCAGCGGGAACGGGTCCACGCGGGTCTCGTCGATCACCGGGGGAGCCGGGCGCGGGGGCTTGGGCATGACCGCGGCCTCGGAGTGGCCGCCGCAGCCGTAGGTCAGGGAGACGACCCGGCCGTCCGCCGGGGAGAACTCGTTGGCGCAGACGCCGAAGGCCTGGCCCAGGGAGCCGCCGATCGGGGTCAGGAAGCCGCAGGAGACGCAGGTCGCGGGGGCCGCCTGAGCCATGGGGGTCTTCGCGCCGAACGAATCCTCCCAGCGGTCCGCGGCGACATGCAGGCCGTAGCGGGACAGGACGCGGGCGCGGCGCATGCCCAGTTCCTCGGCGACCGAGGCGATCGAGCCCCGGGAGGGGGCGACGGGCAGGCTCGCCGGGGCGCCGGAGGTGACCTCGGCGTCCTCCGCCTCCACCAGCTCCGCCATCTCGTGGGAGACGGGCGAGTTCGGCCCCGGCTCGTCCTCGCCGGAGTAGCCGGGCTCCAGGCGCAGGTCCTCGGCGTCGGTGGGCAGCAGGTCGCCCGGGCCCATGTCGCCGGGGCGCAGGCGCTCGCTCCAGGGCACCCACTCGGGGGCCAACAGCGCGTCCGGGCCGGGCAGGAGGACCACTTCGTCGAGTGTGACGACCTTCGCGCGTGAGGCCCGCGCCACCGTCACCGCCCAGCGCCAGCCGCGGTAGCCGAGTTCCTTGCACTCGAAGAAGTGCGTGACGACACGGTCGCCCTCGGAGGACAGACCCGCGTGCTCGCCCACGACGC
The DNA here is from genome assembly GCF_045039535.1 of Streptomyces sp. NBC_01092. Taxonomy (NCBI): domain Bacteria; kingdom Bacillati; phylum Actinomycetota; class Actinomycetes; order Kitasatosporales; family Streptomycetaceae; genus Streptomyces; species Streptomyces sp. NBC_01092. The sequence continues at coordinate 4,955,365 of NZ_CP108659.1, forward strand.
CGGGCGCGGCGGCCTCCTCGGCGGCGCTGCGGGCGAGGTCGAGGGCCTCGGCGCACAGACGGTCGGGGGTGCGGCTTCGCGTTGTCGCTGCGCTCACAGGTATCGCTTCTCTCCTACGCCGTCTCTCGGGTGCGGTTGCCTAAAGGCGGCGGAGCGAACGGAGCGGACCTGTGGGCCGCGTCGACGTCCGCATCCGAATCGCGCTCGGGCGCACCTACGTCATCCATTGTGCGGGATGGCTGAGATACGCACGCTACCTGTTCGCGGGCGCTGGGCCTACACCGACGTTGCTTCTCGGCGCTCCGCGGCGCCCGCCGAGTCCGAGAGCCTGCCCCCCATACGCGCCGTAACCGCACTACCCACCCCCATCTCGGGGCACTATTGCGTCGTGGCAACCGCGAGGCCGCCCCAAGGTGCCACCGGCGTCGGTGGGTCCAAGGGCGGCCGGGGTCGAGGTGGCGGAACGAGCCGGATCGGCGGCTCCTTCCGTGCGCTCGGCCGTGCCCTGCACTTCCCGCTCACCGGCCCCGCGCGCGGCATCCGCAAGGCCACGCACGCGCAGGGCGCCGGCGAGTCCGGCCTCGGCAAGCTGATCGAACTGCACGGGGTCAACGGCGCCGGGGACATGATGATCACCGTCGCCCTCGCCTCCACCGTCTTCTTCTCCGTGCCGACCGACGAGGCCCGCGGGCGCGTCGCGCTCTACCTCGGCATCACCATGGCGCCCTTCACCCTCCTCGCCCCGGTGATCGGCCCGCTCCTCGACCGCCTCCCGCACGGCCGCCGCGCGGCCATGGCGGGCGCGATGCTCGCCCGGGCGCTGCTCGCCCTGGTCCTGTCCAGCGCGGTCGTCAGCGGCGATCTGCAGCTCTACCCGGCCGCTCTCGGGGTGCTGGTCGCCTCCAAGGCCTACGGCGTCGTCAGAAGCGCCGTCGTGCCCCGCCTGCTGCCACCCCGCTTCTCCCTGGTGAAGGCGAACTCCCGGGTCACCCTCGGCGGTCTCCTCGCCACCGGCATCGCGGCGCCCATCGGCGCCGGGCTCCAGGCGATCGGACCGCGCTGGCCGCTCTACGGCGCCTTCGTGATCTTCATCGCCGGCATGTTCCTGTCCTTCTCCCTCCCGCACAAGGTCGACTCGGCCAAGGGCGAGGACCGCGCGCTGCTGGCGGCCGACGAGCAGCATCTGCACGGGCCGCACCGCAAGCCCGTCAAACGCCCCGGCCTGCGCACGGTCGGCATCGCCGTCACCCACGCCCTCGGCGCCAACGCCGCCCTGCGCTGTCTGTCCGGCTTCCTGATCTTCTTCCTGGCGTTCCTGCTGCGCGAGCACCCGATGTCCGGCCAGAGCGCCGCCGTGTCCCTGGGCATAGTCGCGGTCGCGGCCGGCACGGGCAACGCGCTCGGGACGGCCGTCGGAGCGTGGCTCAGATCCCGGGCGCCGGAGATCATCATCGTGACCGTCGTGGGCTTCGTACTGGCCGTGTCGATCACCGCGGCCGCCTTCTTCGGCGCCGTCATGGTGGCCTTCCTGGCGGCGGTCGCCGGGTTCGCGCAGGCGCTGGCCAAGCTGTCGCTGGACGCGCTGATCCAGCGGGACGTGCCGGAGACGGTCCGTACGTCGGCGTTCGCGCGCTCCGAGACGCTGCTCCAGGTGTCGTGGGTGCTCGGCGGCGCGATCGGCATCGTGCTGCCGCTGAAGGGCTCGCTGGGGCTGCTGATCGGCGCGGGGATCGTCGCCATCGGCTGGCTGACCACCGTCAAGGGCCTGATCAGCTCGGCCCGGCACGGCGGCCACACGCACCCACGGGTGGCCTGACGGCCCCGGGCGCCCGGGTGACCCACGGCACGCCGCCCCCCACGTAGTCGGACCGTCACACGCGCCCGATAGCCTTCGCCCATGACCACGCTGCAATCCGTTGTGCGACGCCGCCGCGCGCTCGCCGCCGCCGGCGCCGTTTCCGCCGGACTGCTCGTCCTGTCGGCCTGCGACAAGCCGACGCCGCTGGCCACGATCACCGTGGGCACCGCGTCCGTGCACTCGGAGGCCACCTGTGGTGGTGAGGGCGACGCCCTGAAGCCCGAGGACCTCGCGAAGTGCCTGAAGGACAAGGGCATCGAGTCGATCAAGGTCGACCCCGACGACACCGTGCGCTTCGGTGTCGACCCGGAGATCGCGGACGAGGGCTGGACAGTCCTCCTGAACGGCGCGCCGCTCACCGAGTCCAGCACGAAGACGTACCGCACCATCCCGGGCAGCGTGTTCTTCAACGCCCAGTACGGCGCCAGCGGCGACTCCACCCTGGTGTCCATCAAGGAGGGCAAGCAGCAGGACGTCGTCAAGGGCCTGTGGTCCTTCAAGCTCGAGAAGGACAGCTGACCACGTCCGCTGCAGTACGTGTCCTGGTGGCCACCGCGGTCCCCGCCGAGCGGGACGCGGTGGTCCGGGCGCTGGACGGGCTGCCCGGCGTCGACGTGATCGCCGCCGGGGTCGGACCCGCGCTCGCCGCCGCCTCCACGGCCACGGCCCTCACCACGGCCCGCCTCGAAGGCGCCCCCTACGGCCTGGTCGTCTCGGCCGGCATCGCGGGCGGCTTCGCCCCGCACGCCCCCGTCGGCTCCCTCGTCGTCGCCGACGAGATCACGGTCGCCGACCTCGGCGCCGAGACCCCCGACGGCTTCCTGCCGGTCACCGAGCTGGGCTTCGGCACCGTCACCCACCGTCCGCCGGAAGCACTCGTACGAGAGGCCGCGGCCTCCACCGGCGCACGGCCCGGCGCCGTCCTCACCGTCTCCACCGTGACCGGCACCGCCGTCCGCGCCGCGCAGCTGCGCGAGCGCCACCCCACCGCCCTCGCCGAGGCCATGGAGGGCTTCGGCGTCGCCGAGGCCGCGGCCGCGCACCGTACGCCGGTGCTGGAGCTGCGCGCGATCTCCAACCCGGTGGGCCCCCGCGACCGCGCCGCCTGGCGCATCGGTGACGCGCTGGCCGCCCTGACGGAGGGTTTCGGGAAGCTCGCGCCCGTACTGGAGAGTTGGAACCCACATGACCCCCATGACCAGTGAGCCGGCGACCGGTGAGCCGCTGAGGATCGCGTACTCCCCCTGCCCGAACGACACCTTCGTCTTCGACGCCCTCGCGCACGGCCGGGTCCCCGGCGCCCCCGCGCTCGACGTCACGTTCGCGGACATCGACCTCACCAACGGCATGGCCGAGCGCGGCGAGTTCGACGTGCTGAAGGTGTCGTACGCCGTGCTGCCGTACGTCCTCGACGAGTACGCGCTGCTGCCGTGCGGGGGTGCGCTCGGCCGGGGCTGCGGGCCGCTGGTGCTGACGCGGCAGGAGGGCGTGGACCTCACCGGCCGCACGGTCGCGGTGCCGAGCGAGAGGTCGACGGCGTATCTGCTGTTCCGCCTGTGGGCCGCCGACACGGTGCCCGGGGGGGTCGGCGAGATCGTCGTGATGCCGTTCCACGAGATCATGCCCGCCGTCCGGGACGGGAAGGTCGACGCGGGACTCGTCATCCACGAGGCGCGTTTCACGTACCGGAACTACGGGCTGCACAAGCTCGCCGACATGGGCGAGCACTGGGAGAACACCACCGGGCTGCCGATCCCGCTGGGCGCGATCATCGCCAAGCGGTCGCTGGGAGCGCGGACGCTGGCCGGGCTCGCGGACTCCATCCGCAGGTCCGTGCGCGCCGCCTGGGACGACCCCGAGGCCTCCCGCCCCTACGTCATGGAGCACGCCCAGGAGATGGACCCGGCCGTCGCCGACCAGCACATCGGGCTGTACGTCAACGAGTTCACGGCCGACCTGGGCGAGGACGGCTACGCGGCCGTACGCGGGCTGCTCACACGCGCGGCGGCCGAGGGGCTGGTGCCGCCCCTCGGCCCGGGTGCACTGGATTTCCTCTAGAAATACCGAGGATCCGCCAGGTTCTTCAGGGTCTATACGTCGAGCTGGTCGGCGACCGCGCGGAGCAGGCCGGCGATCTTCTTGCCGGCTGCCTTCTCGGGATAGCGGCCCCGCTCCAGCATCGGCGTGATGTTCTCCAGGAGGGTCGTCAGATCCTGGACGATGGAGGCCAGCTCGTCCGGCTTCTTGCGCTGGGCGGCCGCGACGGACGGGGTCGGGTCGAGAATGACGACCGACAGTGCCTGGTCACCGCGCTGACCGGCGACGACGCCGAACTCCACCCGCTGTCCCGGCTTGAGTGTGTCTACTCCGGCGGGGAGGACCGAGGAATGGACGAAGACGTCACCGCCGTCGTCGCGGGAGAGAAAGCCGAAGCCCTTCTCGCTGTTGAACCACTTGACCTTGCCGGTAGGCACGTCTGTCCTCGTCCTCGTACTCGTCGGAAAACTGCTTCGGAAAACGGCTCTTGATAGCACTTGGGCGGGTCGTCCTCGACCCGCCGGTTCCAAGGCTAATGCTCTTCGGGCGGGTGACAAGACGTCCCCCGGTTGTTCCCTCGCGCAGGGAACTACCCTGGTCCGGTGCGTGACAAAACCCAAACGAATTCCGGCGCTCCCGGTGACCGACTGATCCGTGCCGGTGCGGTCCTGTTCTTCATCGGTGCCGTGGCCACTTTGGTCACGGTGGCCCCGTTCCTGCTCGGTACGACGCCATTTCCGACGTACATGTTCGGATTGAGCATGTTGATGGGCGTCGGATTCCTCGTCGCCGGCGCGGGGGTGCTCCGATCGATCGCGGCCGGAAGGCGTCAGGCGCGCGGCGCTTCGAGGTAGCCGGGGAGCCAGTCCGGGAACCGCGTCAGGTCCGCGAGGACCACGTCCGCGCCGAGCGCGGCGAGTTCGTCGGCGCCGAACGGCCCGGTCGCCACGGTGACCGACAGGGCTTCGGCGGCGCGGGCGGCGCGGATGTCGCCCTGGTGGTCGCCGACGTAGACGCCGGCCGCGTACTCGCGCAGGGCCTCGGCCTTCTGCTCGGCCCAGAGGTTGCCGATGACGGCGTCCGGGGCGATGCCGAGGTGCTTCAGGTGCAGCTTGGCGTTCGGCTCGTACTTGGCGGTGACGACGATCGCGCGTCCGCCCGCCTGACGTACGGCGGTTATCGCCTCCCGGGCGCCGGGCAGGGCGGGGGTCGCGGCGATGGCGATCGTGGGGTACATCTCGCGGTACAGGTCGGCGATCCCGGCGAGTTGCTCCGCCGGGAACCAGTTGATCAGCTCCTCCTCCAGGGGTGGCCCGAGGCGGGTGATCGCCAGGTCGGCGTCGATGTATGTCCCGGTCCGCTCGGCCAGTGCCGTGTAGCAGGCGTGGATGCCGGGGCGGGAGTCGATGAGGGTCATGTCGAGGTCGAAGCCGACGGTGAGTGCCATATGGGTCATTGTGCCGCCCAGTAGCTCGGGGCTGTGCGTTGTGCGGCGGCTGCGGGTGCGTTGTGGCTGGTCGCTCCCCCAAGCTCTCGGCTTCGCTCGAGCAGGGGGGACCCCCATCGCGGCGGAGCCGCACATCGATACGGGCCCGCGCCCCTGGGTGGGCCACCTCGCCCCGGTCAGGGAGTTACCGCTGCCTTTGTGACCGCCACACGATGAACAACGCCGATGCCAGTGCCGCGCCGCGCAGTGCCCACGGCCAGGTCTCGGAGATTGCGGCGTTCGTCTGGCCCTCGGCGATGGGGGCTCCCCAGCGGCCGTTGGTCCGGCCCCAGAGCCAGGTGACTCCGGCCGTGAGGGAGAGGGCGGGGAGGATCACGACCGCCCACTTGGTTTCGGCGTCGGTCAGGCGGCGCGAGCCCCAGGCGATGAGCCAGCCGAGGAGGAGGGGCAGGAGGTTGCCGAGGATCGCGCCGGCGACCAGGAGGGCGGCGGCCAGCAGGAGGAAGGGGTTGCTCCAGCGGCCGGAGGGGAGGGTCAGACGGCGGCGTCGGGGGGCTTCCGGCTCCTCGTCCTCGGTGGCCTCGTCGTCCGGTTCCGGCTCGGGCTCCTTCTTGCGGAGCGGGGTCTCCTCCTTCGTCGGCGGGCGCCTGAGCATCTCCGGGATCTCGATGCCGCCGACGAAGCCGGGGACGTCCTCGCCGGGGCCGAAGGAGCTGCTGTCCACCCGCCACCAGTCGGGCCGGGTCGCGCTGTCGCCGAGGTCCGCGGTAGTGGCGAGGTGGGGCGGCGGGGGTGCGTCGTCGCGCGGAGCGGGCTCGGCCGGGCGCGGGCGCGGCACGATCCGGCGCAGGCCCTTGGGGCGCTTCTCGCCGGCCTCGGCGTCCCGGCCCGCCGGCTGTGCGGGCACGGAGGTGACCGGCGCCTGCGGGGCGGCCGGGGCGCTGCCTCCCCCAGCGGCCGCGACGACCTCGTCCGGGGTGCCGAGGCGGGCGATGATGCGGCGGACCGTGGCGGGGCTGTCGACCGGGGCCTTGGCGCGCCGCCGGTCGATCTCGCCGCGCAGCTCGTTCACCAGGCGCATACGGGTGGCCGACGGCAGCAGCCGTTGGTGGGCCACGTCGCCGACGCGGCTCAGATACTCGTAGACGACCTGGTCGCTCTCGATCCCCACGAAGTCCCCTCCGGGGTGGGTGCGTTGGATATCCCGTGGGAGGACGTTAGCGCAGGGCAGGGTGGGCGAGTCGGGTCAGATCGGGCGGCACTCCCCCGAGTTCTGCGCTTCGGAGCACAGGCCGTGGCCGTGCTCGTGCAGGATGTCGCGGCCGCTCTGCTGGGTGAGGAAGTTCAGGAAGGCCGCGGCGACGGAGTCGGCCGGGGCCTCGCCGTAGGTGTAGGCGTACTCGGTCTGCCAGTACGGGTAGTTGGTGTCCTCGACGCCCTCGGCGGTGGGTTGCCGGCCGTCGATCCTCAGCTTGACGAGCCGGTCGGCGGCCTGGTGGTCGTCGACTCCGGCGGCCTCGCTGTAGCCGATGGCGCCGGGAGTCCCGGCGGTCGTGTTCAGCATGGTGTCCGTGCTGGTGACCTGGCAGCGGCCGTACTGCTTCGCCTTGAGGGCCGCGCAGTCGGTCACGGTGAACTGGGGCGGTTCCCGGTCGGCCAGGACCTTGGCGACGAGGGTTCTGCGGGTGCCCGAGCCGGGGTCGCGGTTGATCAGGTGGACGGGGACGTCGTTGCCGCCGAGCTCGGTCCAGTTCTTCACCCGGCCGGCGAAGACGTCGCGGATCTGCGCCAGGCTCAGGTTCTCCACGCCCGCGTCCTTGTTGACGACGAGGGTGAACACGGAGAAGGCGACGGGCTTGGGGACCAGCCGGGGGTGGCCGTCGGAAGCGACGCCGTCGGTGAAGGTGATGTGGTCGCCCAGGCCGTCGCCGACCGAGGTCGCGGCGTCCCTGCCGGCCTGGTCCAGATCGGTGACACCGTCGGTGCTGCCCTTGAAGGGGTTGTCGTCGAGCGGAATGGACAGATCGTCCGCGCCCTCGCACCGCTTGAGGTAGTCCTCGGCGGCGGCGCGCACCGCCGGTCCGAACGCCGTGGAGCCGCTGAGGTGCAGGGTCCCGCCGACGCAGTCCATCGGGGGCCGGCGCTCGTCGCTGACGAGCAGCGTGAAGCCGGCCTGGACGGCGACGGCGGCGATCAGGGTCCAGATGACCCACCAGGCGGGCCGGGAGGCGAAGACATGGCTCTCGGTCCTGGTCGCCTTCAGCCGCAGGAGCCGCACCAGCGGGTCGTACCAGCGGCTCGGTCCCTCGGCGCCCTCGACGACCGGATCGGGGAAGGGGTCCTTGGTGGTGTCCTCGGGCCAGCGCTCCAGCACGACGAGCACCTTGTACTCGGCTCCGCGCAGCAGCGTCACCTTCGGCAGCCGGATGATGCCCGTGCGCTCTTCCGGGATGTTGTCGCGGCTGAAGCCGTCCTTGGCGACGGTGCGGGTGCGTTCGGTGCCGTCGTCCGCCAGATAGCGCTCGCTCCTGAAGAAGAAGTCGCGCAGCACGCCCTGGCTCGGATCGGTGAGCACCACCGCCGCGACCTGGCGGGCCCGGAAGGTGACCTTGATGCCGTAGGGATCGGTGGGATCGGCCAGATAGTCCTCGGACACGATCTTGGCCGATCCGGCGTTCTCGATGCGCAGCAGGACGAACGAGGGGTCCTTGAGCTGGTGGCCGTCGTGCTGCATGTCATTCAGTACGCCTGCGTACGGCTTGCCGGCCGCGTCCGCGGCCAGGGTGTCCATCTGCACCCGGTGGCCGAGCCGCTTGCGGCCGATGACGGCGAACTCCCAGAGGAACGCCGCGACGGGAAACGCGAGACTCAGGATCGCGATCCACTGCTCGACCTGATCACTCACCGCTGGGACCCCCAATTCCCTTGAGCTGTGAAGTAGTTGACCGAGAGCCCAGAGTGACCAGTGGGTACAAGGTGTTGCCAGGGACACCGGAATCCTCCGGACGATGTTCATCCCGGGGCCATCTGCGACACGTTCCGTTTGCCCGTGCGGACCGGATCGGGCGGGCCGGGGGCCTGGGCTCGTCGGCCCAACGGCCGCAGGCAACCCGCTAACGTGAGCAGGATGAGCGACCCGGCCACACCCCGTTCCCTCGCGGAGGACCTTCGCGTGCGGGACGACGCCGCGCTGACCGTGCTCCTGCGCAGCCGGCCCGATCTCATCACCCCCGTCCCGACCGACCTCACGCAGCTGGCGACCCGCGCCGGTACGCGGGCCTCCGTCGTGCGCGCCCTGGAGCGTCTGGACCGCTTCGCGCTGCAGACGGCGGAGGCGCTGGCCGTGGCGGCGGATCCGGCGACGTACGGCGAGCTGCTCGCCCTGATGGCCGGCGACGAGGGCGACCCGGCGGTGACCGGCGCGCTGCCGCACGCTCTGGGCACCCTGCGCGAGCAGGCCCTGGTATGGGGCGCCGACGACCGGCTGCGCCTCGTGCGCACGGCGCGCGAGCTCCTCGCTCCCTCGCAGCAGCACCCGTCGCCGACGGGGCTGGGGCCGACGGTGCAGGAGGCGACGGCCGGGATGTCTCCGGGCCGTATCCAGGAGATCGTCACGGCGGCCGGGCTGCCCTCGACCCACGACGCGGTGTCCGCCGTGTCGGCGCTCACCGCGCTGTTCACCGACCGCGCGCGGATGACGGCCCTGCTCGCCGACGCGCCGGAGGAGTCCCTGGAGGTCCTGGCGCGCCTGGTGTGGGGGCCGCCGTACGGCCAGGTCACCGCCGACCCCGCGGCCCGCCTGCGCTGGCTCCTGGACCGCGGCCTGCTGCTGCCGACGGCGCCCGGCACGGTCGTACTGCCCCGCGAGGTGGCCCTGCATCTGCGGGCCGGCCGCGCGCACCGCGCCACCGAGCCGCTGGCGCCGCCCGTCGAACCGGCCGCGACGCACCGTCCACAGATTGTGGACACGACGGCGGCCGGGCAGGCGTACACGGCGCTGGCGACCGTCGAGGAGCTGCTGAAGGACTGGGACGAGGGCGGTCCGTCGGTGCTGCGTGCGGGCGGTCTGAGCGTGCGCGACCTCAAGCGCACCGCCGTCGCCCTCGACGTGCCCGAGCCGGTGGCCGTCTTCTGGGTCGAACTCGCCTACGCCGCGGGCCTGCTTGCCACCGACGGCGAGGCCGAAGAGCGGTTCGCGGCGACGCCCGCCCACGACGAGTGGCTGGAGCAGCCCGTCGCCGAGCGCTGGGCCCGGCTGGCCCAGGCGTGGCTGACGGCGACGCGGACGGCGGGCGTGGTCGGCGGACGGGACACGAAGGACCGAACCCTGTCGGCGCTGGGCCCCGGCCTGGACCGCTCCGCCGCGCCCGAGGTACGGCACCGGGTACTGACCCTGCTCGCCGGGCTGCCGGAGGGCGCGTCTCCGTCGGCCGAGTCGGTCCTGGCACGGCTGCGCTGGGAGCGCCCGCTGCGGGGGCCCCAGCGCGACGACGACCTGCGCAGCCGCCTCGCCCGGTGGACGCTGAACGAGGCGGAGATGCTGGGGGTGACGGGGCGGGGCGCGCTGTCGGCGCACGGGCGGGCCCTGCTGGGCGCCCCGCGGCCGAGGCCCGTCCCCGAGGAGCCGGTCGGCCCCGGCGACAAGCTCCCCGTGCATCACCGTCACACCCCGCACCCCGAGCCCCTCTCCGCCGCCGAGCAGGCCGTCGCCTCCGCGGCCGCCGCCCGGCTCCTCGCCCCGCTGCTGCCCGAGCCGCTCGACCATGTGCTGCTCCAGGCCGACCTCACGGCCGTGGCGCCGGGGCCGCTGCAGCGGCCGCTCGCCGACACGCTGGACGTGCTCGCGGACGTCGAGTCGAAGGGCGGGGCGACGGTGTACCGGTTCACGCCCGGCTCGGTGCGCCGCGCCCTTGACGCCGGGCGCAGCGCCTCCGACCTGCACGCCTTCCTCGCCGAGCACTCGCGTACGCCGGTGCCGCAGCCGCTGGCGTATCTGATCGACGACGTGGCCCGCAGGCACGGCCATCTGCGGGTGGGCGCGGCGTCGGCGTACGTCCGCTGTGACGACGACGCGGTGCTGAACGAGATCCTCGCCGACAAGCGGGCCGCCGGTCTGCGGCTGCGCCGCCTGGCGCCGACCGTGCTGGCCGCGCAGGCGGACCCGGCCGCGCTGCTGGAGGGCCTGCGCGCGATGGGCTTCGCGCCGGCCGCCGAGTCGGCGCAGGGCGACGTCCTGATCACCCGCGCCGACGCCCACCGCACCCCGCCGCGCACGGCCCCCGAACCGGTCCCGGACGGCCCGCCGACGCCGGACGCCACGCTGCTGGCCGCCGCGATCCGCGCCATCCGGGCGGGCGACCTCGCCTCCACGACCCCGCGCAAGCCGAGCGCGGACACGGCCCCCGTGACCGGCGGCGACCTGCCCCGCACGACCTCCGCCGAGACCCTCGCCACCATGCAGGCCGCCGTCCTGACCGGCGGGGCGCTGTGGATCGGGTACGTCAACGCCGAGGGCGCCGCGAGTCAGCGGGTGATCGCGCCGGTGCGGGTCGAGGGCGGGTTCGTGACGGCGTACGACCACACCGCCGACGAGGTGCGGACGTATCCGCTGCACCGGATCACCGGCGTGGCCGAGCTCGCGGACGACCAGCTCTGAGACCGGACCCGGCGGCTCACTCGTCCGGGCGTACGCGGCGGTCCATGCACGCCACGCCGGGCTTTTCCAACTCTTGAGGGACCTTCCGGATCTTTCCGCATTCCGCCGCGGGGCCCCGGGCAGCCACCCCATGTCCTGATCACGCTCACCCGCTCAAGTGAGCGCAACAGAGAGGTAGTTGTCCCATGCGTACTGCTCGTCGCCTTGCCACCGTCCTGGCCGCCGCGGCCCTGATGCTCGGTGGTGCCCTCACCACCCAGGCCGCAGCGATCGGCGTCGACATCGCCGGGCTGGTCATCGAGACGCCGCAGGTCTGACGCGACCGCAGCGCAACCGATCGGGCCGGTCCGTCGACCAGGGCCGGCCCGCCCTCCCGGCCCCCGCTCCCGTCCGTGAAAGGCCCTGAGTCCCGATGCCTGCCAAGACTTCCGCCCGCACCCGAATCGCCGTCCGCGCCGCCGCACTCGCCTCCGCCGCCGTCCTGGGCACCGCCCTGGCGCCGGCCGCCTCGGCGGCCCCCTCCGCCCTGCCGCTGCCGCTCCCGGCGGCCGGGTCCGCAGGCGAGCCCATCGTCAACATCGACGGGCACCTGTTCGCCCAGCCGCTGGTCAACAACCTCAATCTGCCCACGCTGAAGTAGCCCGCCGCATCCGGTAGCTCTCGCCCTCGATCCGCACGAGCTCGGCGTGGTGGGCCAGCCGGTCCGCCATCGCCAGGGCCGAGGGGCCGCCGAAGATCTCGTCCCAGCGGCCGAGCGGACGGTCGCTGGTCACGATCAGCGAGGCCCGCTCGTAGCGGTGCGCGACCAGTTGGTAGAAGAGCGCGGCGGCCTCCGGTTCGAAGGGCGTGTAGCCGACCTCGTCGATGATCAGCAGGGCGTGTGCGTCGAGCGCGGCCAGCTCCTGCGCGAGCCGCCCGGCGTCCCGGGCTCCCGCCAGCCGGGCGGCCCACTGGGCGGCGCTCGCGAACAGCACCGAGTGCCCGGCCTGACAGGCCCGCACCCCCAGCCCGACGGCGAGATGCGTCTTGCCGGTGCCGGGCGGCCCGACGAAGACCACGTTCCGTCCGGCGGTGACGAAGTCCAGCTTGCCGAGCCGGGCCACGGTCTCCCGGTCGAAGGAGCTGGGGTGCTCGGAGTCGAAGTCCTCCAGCAGCTTGCGGGCGGGGAAACCGGCGGCACGCAGCCGCTCCTCGGCGCTGGGCTCGTCCTCGCGCGAGGCGGCCTGCGCCGGGACGAAGACCTTCGCGGCGGGCTCGGCGGGGGCGCGCTCGGGGTGCGCCTTCTGATGGGCCAGCTCGGCCTGCGCGGCCATCGGGCCCGACATGTACGCCAGGATCGCCGCCGAGGCGATGAACGCCATGTGGATCACCGTGCCCCACAGCAGCGAGTGGTGCGAGGTGCGGTGGACGTCCACGAACATCTGCAGCAGATGCACGGACGAGATGCCCACGATGGCGGTGGCGAGCTTGACCTTCAGCACGTTGGAGTTCACGTGCGAGAGCCATTCGGGCTGGTCACGGTGGCCCTGGAGACCGATGCGGGAGACGAAGGTCTCGTAGCCGCCGACGATCACCATGATCAGCAGGTTCGCGATCATGACGACGTCGACGAGTTTGAGCACGGCGAGCATGACGTAGGTCTCGGTGGCCTGCCCGGTCACACAGCGGAGAATTAAAGCCCAGAGCTCGTTGAAGAACTTGTAGACGTACACCCCCTGGGCGGCCACGAGGCCGAAGTAGAGCGGCGCCTGCAACCAGCGGGTGGCGAACAACGCGTACCCGAGGGTGGTGGTCGGCGGGGACGGATCACGATCGATGGCCTGCACGCTGGGCATTCTTCGCAGCCGCCGCCGTACAGGTGAAACCACGCCACTCACAGGAATGAAAAGACATCCTGTAGGACTCCGGAATCGATCAGGAATCGATCAGGCACACTGGACGTTTGGCCGGGTGGTCAAGCGGAAGGACGTACGCACGTGAACGGACCACTGATCGTCCAGTCGGACAAGACCCTGCTCCTGGAAGTGGACCATGAGCGGGCCGATGAGTGCCGTCGGGCGATCGCGGCGTTCGCCGAGCTGGAGCGGGCGCCCGAGCACATCCACACCTACCGGGTGACGCCGCTCGGGCTGTGGAACGCGCGCGCGGCCGGGCACGACGCCGAGCAGGTCGTGGACGCCCTGGTGACGTACAGCCGCTACCCCGTGCCGCACGCCCTGCTGGTCGACATCGCCGACACGATGGACCGGTACGGCCGCCTCACGCTCTCCAAGGACCCCGCGCACGGGCTCGTCCTCACCACCACCGACCGGCCGGTGCTGGAGGAGGTGCTGCGCTCGAAGCGGATCGCACCGCTGGTCGGCAACCGCATCGACCCGGACACCGTCGCCGTGCACCCCTCCGAACGCGGGCAGATCAAGCAGACGCTGCTGAAGCTGGGCTGGCCGGCCGAGGACCTCGCCGGGTACGTCGACGGCGAGGCGCACCCGATCGAGCTGAACGAGGACACCTGGGCGCTTCGGCCGTACCAGAAGCAGGCCGTGGAGAACTTCTGGCACGGCGGCAGCGGAGTCGTCGTGCTGCCCTGCGGTGCCGGCAAGACGCTGGTCGGCGCCGGGTCCATGGCCCAGGCGAAGTCGACCACCCTCATCCTCGTCACGAACACCGTCTCGGCCCGCCAGTGGAAGCACGAGCTGGTGAAGCGGACGTCGCTCACCGAGGACGAGATCGGCGAGTACAGCGGGACGCGCAAGGAGATCCGCCCCGTCACCATCGCCACGTACCAGGTGCTGACGACGAAGCGGAAGGGTGTCTACCAGCACCTGGAGCTCTTCGACTCCCGCGACTGGGGCCTGATCGTCTACGACGAGGTGCACCTGCTGCCGGCGCCGGTCTTCAAGTTCACCGCCGACCTGCAGGCCCGCCGCCGCCTGGGCCTGACCGCGACGCTCGTCCGGGAGGACGGGCGCGAGTCGGACGTGTTCTCGCTGATCGGTCCGAAGCGGTTCGACGCGCCGTGGAAGGAGATCGAGGCGCAGGGGTACATCGCGCCCGCCGACTGCGTCGAGGTCCGCGTCAATCTCACCGACGCCGAGCGGCTCGCGTACGCCACCGCCGAGCAGGAGGAGAAGTACCGCTTCTGCGCGACGACCGACACGAAGCGGAAGGTCACGGAGGCCATCGTCCGCAAGTTCGCCGGGCAGCAGATCCTGGTCATCGGCCAGTACATCGACCAGCTCGACGAACTGGGCGAGCATCTGAACGCCCCCGTGATCAAGGGCGAGACCTCCAACGCCCAGCGCGAGAAGCTCTTCGACGCCTTCCGGGAGGGCGAGATCAGCGTCCTCGTCGTGTCCAAGGTCGCGAACTTCTCCATCGACCTGCCGGAGGCCACGGTCGCCGTCCAGGTCTCGGGCACCTTCGGCTCACGCCAGGAGGAGGCACAGCGGCTCGGGCGGGTGCTGCGGCCCAAGGCCGACGGCCACAAGGCCCACTTCTACTCGGTCGTCGCCCGCGACACGATCGACCAGGACTTCGCCGCCCACCGCCAGCGCTTCCTGGCGGAACAGGGCTACGCGTACCGGATCGTGGACGCCGACGAGATCCTCGCCGAGGGGTAGCCGCAAGCGGTCACTTGCGGCGAACGCCCGCTTCCTCTCCGTACTCACCGAGGACGATCACATCGAAGGCCGCACCAGCGAACACCCTGACCGCGCGCAGGGCTTCGCCGAGTCGATGACGGTGGCTCCCCTGGAGTGCGGTCGCTCCACGGGGGCCCACTGGAGCTGAGTGAATGGTTGCTGCGCTCATGTCTCCATGATGGATTCGCGGACATAAAGACCGCATCGGCCTGGAGTGCCGGGCCGGGCACCGCCTCCGTACATCTCCGGACGGACCCCGTCCCCCTAGGGAGGAGGGCGCGTCCCCTAGTGTGATGCGCCAGAAATCCTGAGGGTTAGTTATGCTCTGTTTTCTGGCTGCCGGTTCCGACCTTGGTGAGGTAGTCGGCGAGGGAGTGGAGGATTTCGTCGGCGGTCTTGGTCCAGGTGAAGGGCCGTGGGTTCTCGTTCCAGGTGTCGATCCACGCGGTGATGTCGTCCTCCAGGGCCTTGACCGATGTGTGGACGCCCCGTCGGATGAGCTTGTCGGTCAACAGGCCGAACCACCGCTCGACTTGGTTCATCCAGGAGGAGCCGGTCGGGGTGAAGTGGACGTGGAAGCGGGGGTGCTTGCCCAGCCACGTCTTGATCTCGGCGGTGTTGTGGGTGGCGTAGTTGTCACAGACCAGATGGACGTCGAGTTCGGCCGGCACCGCTTTGTCGATCGTGACCAGGAACTTCTTGAACTCGATGGCCCGGTGGCGGCGGTGCAGTGCCGATATGACCGTGCCGTCGGCGATGTTGAAGGCCGCGAACAGGCTGGTGATGCCGTGCCGGTAGTAGTCGTGGGTACGCCGCTCGGGCATGCCGGGCATTATGGGCAGCACCAGCTGTGACCGGTCCAGAGCCTGAATCTGGGACTTCTCGTCCACGCACAACACCACCGCCTTCTCAGGCGGGTGGTGATACAGGCCGACGACATCGACGACCTTGGCGACGAACTGCGGATCGGTGGAGAGCTTGAAGGAATCCTGAAGGTGTGGCTTGAGGTCAAACCGCTTCCAGATCCGCCCGATCGTCGATTTCGACAGGCCGGTCCGCTCGGCCATCGAGGCCCGCGACCAGTGCGTGTCCTTGCCCGGACTGGACTCCAATGTCGCCACGATGACGTCCTCGACCTGTTCGAGCAGGATCGAGGGCGGCCTTCCCACCCGGGGTTCGTCGGACAAGCCGTCGAGGCGTTTCGCGACGAACCTGGCCCGCCAGCGTTCCACCGTCGACTCGTCAACACCGAGGTCGATCGCGGCCTGCCTGTTGGTCCCGCCCTCCGCGCAGCGCAGCACGATCTTTGCGCGCAACGCCAGATACTGGGCGGTCTTCGCCCGCCTCGCCCACCGGGTGAGCTGATCCCGCTCAGCCCTACTCAGGACCAGGTCAGCCTTCGGCCGACCGATACGAGCGGCATCCTCAAGCCCGGCCAGCCGCTCAGCGGCGAACTTCCCGCGCCACTTCCTCACCGTCGCCACCGTCACGCCGACCTCTGCCGCCACACGAGCATTCGGCGCACCGTCCGCGCACGCCAGCACAATGCGCGCCCGCTCCACAAAACGCGGCGCCACCACCCCACTTACCCAACGGGACAACTCCGCCCGCTCCTGAGCGGACAGAGTGACTTCAACAGCTGGAGGACCCGGCGACATGAAATCAGGCTAGCGACTTAACCTCAGGATTTCTGGCGCATCACACTAGGGGGACGGTCAGTACGTGTAGCGGCTTACGGTCTCCGGGTGGATGACGAGACGAACCCAGTCCGCGGCCAGGATCCCGGCGAGGTCGTCGGCGCGAACCGGGTCGTCGAGGTTCCAGTAGCGAGCGGCCAGTCGGGAGGCCAGGTCGTGTGCTCCGTCGGGCTCCACCGTGGCACGGCCGGCGATCGACACCCAGTGCTCGCGCTCACCCACCGGGGCGGCGACGACGATGGAGGCGCGGGGGTCGCGGCGTAGGCGCCGCACCTTGAGCGTGTCCGGACCCGTGAACAGCTGGATCGTGTCCTCGGCGGTGACCTCGAACCACACCGGCCGAGGCTGTGGCGGGAGTGGCCCCCCGGCCACGGACAGGAACCCGTGCAGGGGGCGTCGGAGAAGCTCCAGGTCCTGGGCGGCCAGCGAACTGGCGTCGGTGCTCATGACGGTCCTTCCGATAGCTGGGGGGAAACCGGTCGGGGCTGTGGGACGTTCAGCGCCGCCAGGCTCCCGCCGCCGCGGCCCGCACGACGTACTCCTCGAAGGTCCGAGGCGCCCGCCCCAGCACAGAGGCGAGGTCATCCGTCGTCGCCGCGATCAGGCCACGTTCCATCATCACGAACATCTCGGCGACGTGGTGCGCGTCGTCCTCGCCGAAGCCCTGATCAACCAGCGTCCCTGCGTACTCGTCGGGGGAGATCTGCCGGTAGGTGAGAGGCCGCCCGGACGACCGGGAGATGAGCTCGACGGCCTCACCGAAGGTGAGCGCACGCGGTCCGGTCAGTTCGTAGACCCGTCCGGCGTGCCGACCGGGTTCGGTCAGCACCGCGGCCGCGGCGTCGGCGACGTCCTCGATGTCGATGAACGGCTCGGGGACCGTGCCGGCCGGGAGCGCCAGTTCCCCGGCGACCAGCGGGGCGTGGAAGAGGTCCTCGTCGAAGTTCTGAGCGAAGTTCGACGGTCGCAGGACGGTCCACTCCAGTGCCGAGCGGCGTACGGCATCCTCGGCCGAACGCATGTCCAGTCCGAAGGTGGAGTCGCCCCAGGTGTCGGCGCCGCGCCCGGAGAGCAGGACCAGCCGCTGCACCCCGGCGGACTCGGCCCGGGCCACGAACTCGTGAACCGGGCCCGGCACGCTCGGGGCCACCACGTAAGCGACGGCGATGCCCCGCAGGGCCGCGTCCCAGCCGCCGGGGTCGGACCAGTCGAACCGGGTCGGGCTCGATCGGGAGGCGGCGCGGACCGGTGCGCCGCGCAGCCTGAGCCGGGCGGCGATCCGCCGACCGGTCTTGCCTGATGCGCCGAGGACGAGAGTGATGCCGTTGTTGGTCATGACGCCCATGGAACACGGTGGATCTGGACGATCCCATGGGTGAAGAGCCGGATCACCTGTGTATTCGTCTACCCTCGCTGAGGTGGACGTGTTCAGTGACCTGATCCGCGGGGTGCGGGCCCACGGCTCGTTGTTCGGCAGCTCGACCCACTCCCCGCCCTGGGCCCTGCACTTCGTGGACGGGGCACCGCTGACCCTGTGCACGGTCCTCACCGGGGCGGGTTGGATCGTGCCGGAGCACGGCCCGCCCGAGCCCCTTCGCGCCCGCGAGACGATCGTCATGCGCGGTCCTGCGACGTTCACCTTCGTCGACGAGGTCGGCACCCGGGCCGAACCGATCGCGTGCGGCGAGCACTGCGCGACGCCCGAGCAGGGCGGGACCCGACACCGGCTCGGCTGGCACGACCCCGGCGGGGACGCCGGTGACGGCCGCGCCGCAACGACCCTGATCGTCGGCGCCTATCCGGTGCGCGGCGAGATCAACCGCCGGCTGCTGGACGCGCTGCCCGTCGTGCTGCGCGCGGACACCGGGGGCACGAGTGACGCCGTACTGGACCACCTCGCCGCCGAGGCCGCCGTCGACACGCCGGGCCAGCAGGTCGTACTCGACCGGCTGCTGGACTGGATGCTGGTCTGCACGCTGCGCGAGTGGTTCGACCGGCCCGGCGGCGAGCCCCCGGCCTGGTGGGCCGCCCAGCGGGACCCGGTGGTCGGCGACGCGCTGCGCCTGCTGCACGCCGAACCGGCGGCACCATGGACGGTCGCCGCGCTGGCCGAGCACACCGGAGTGGCGCGTTCGACGCTGGCCAAGCGGTTCGCCGACCAGGTCGGCGAACCGCCGCTGACCTACCTCACCCGCTGGCGCATGACGCTCGCGGCCGACCTACTGGTCGAGCAGGAGACCGCAACCGTCGCGGACATTGCCCGCACCGTCGGGTACTCCGACCCGTTCGGGTTCAGCGCGGCGTTCAAACGGGTCCGAGGCGTCAACCCGAGCGAGTTCCGGCGCACCGCCACCGCTGCCTCCAAATGAATATTCGTTGGCGCCCGGCGGCGGCGCTCACCTAAAATCTCCGCTCTTGCCCGCCTCCGTTCACGGAGTGCTGCCGCCCGGACGGAAACCGGTCGGCTCTCTCACCCACCCACAGGTAGGTCCTCCGGAGGCACCCCCTTGTCCACGCCCGTCGACGACTCCTTGGACCCGCTCTCCCGAGAGCGCTCCCACCTCGCCGGCTCCCGCGCCGCTCTGCGCGCCATGCGGGAGGACGTCGAGTCCCTCGACATCAGCGACGTCACCGCGAACTGGGTCAACGCCGAAGTCCTCGCCCGCCAGATCGACGAGCGCATCAAGGCACTGGCCGACCTCAGCGACACCCCGCTGTTCTTCGGCCGGCTCGACTATCTGCACGCTCCCGGCGCCCAAGCGGCGGAGGGCGCGCAGGGCGAGCGCTTCTACATCGGGCGCCGGCATGTGCACGACGCCGAGGGCGACCCGATGGTCATCGACTGGCGGGCTCCGGTGTCCCAGCCGTTCTACCGGGCGTCCAAGAACGCCCCGATGGACGTCGCGCTGCGCCGCCGCTTCGGCTACACCGGCGGCGACCTCACGGCGTACGAGGACGAGCACCTCTCCGATCCCGCCGAGGCGGCCCGGACCAGCAAGCTGCTCCAGCAGGAGATCGAGCGTCCGCGCGTGGGCCCGATGCGCGACATCGTGGCGACGATCCAGCCCGAGCAGGACGAGATCGTACGGTCGGGGCTCGGCGGCACGGTGTGCGTGCAGGGCGGGCCGGGCACGGGGAAGACGGCCGTCGGGCTGCACCGGGTGGCCTATCTCCTCTACGCCCACCGCGAGCGGCTCGCCCGCACCGGGACCCTCGTCATCGGGCCGAACAAGTCCTTCCTGCACTACATCGAGCAAGTGCTCCCGGCGCTCGGCGAGTTGACGGTCCGCCAGGCGACGGTGGACGACCTGGTGGCGCACGTGGAGGTGCGCGGCACGGACGACGCGGCGGCGGCGGTCATCAAGGGCGACGCGAGGATGGCGGAGGTGCTTCGGCGCGCGGTCTACTCGCACGTGACGATGCCGACGGAGCAGGTGGTCGTCGTGCGCGGATCACGGCGGTGGCGCGTCCCGGCGTACGAACTCGAAGAGATCGTCCGTGAGTTGCTGGCCCGTGACATCCGTTACGGCGCCGCCCGCGAGGCGCTTCCGCAGCGCATCGCGCATGCCGTGCTGGTGCAGATGGAGCGGTCGGGGGAGGCGCCGGACGACCGGGTGCAGGACGCGGTGGCCCGCAACAGCGCGGTGAAGGCGGCCGTCAAGGAGGTCTGGCCGCCGGTCGACCCGGCGAAGCTGGTGCTGCGTCTGCTCGCCGACGCCGGCTTCCTGGCCGAACACGCGGCCGGGGTGCTCGACGAGGACGAGCGCAAGACGATCCTGTGGGCGAAGCCGGCGCGGTCGGTGAAGGCGGCGAAGTGGTCGGCGGCGGACGCGGTGCTGATCGACGAGGTGTGCGACCTCGTCTCCCGGACGCCCTCCCTCGGCCATGTCGTCATCGACGAGGCGCAGGATCTGTCGCCGATGCAGTACCGGGCGGTGGGGCGGCGCTGTACGACGGGTTCGGCGACGGTTCTCGGTGACCTGGCGCAGGGGACGACGCCGTGGGCGACGCGGAGTTGGGACGAGGCGCTGGCCCATCTCGGCAAGTCGGAGGGCGTCATCGAGGAGCTGACGGCCGGGTTCCGTGTCCCGACGGACGTCATCGCCTACGCCTCGCGTCTCCTCCCGCACATCGCGCCCGGGCTGACTCCGGTGGCGTCGATCCGTGAGAATCCCGGGTTCTTCGAGGTCCGTACGGTGTCGGGGGCGGGCGGAGTCGTCGATGCGTGCGGGGAGTTGCTGCGGTGGGAGGGGTCGATCGGGCTGATCGCCGCGGATGCGCGGGTTCCGGTGCTTGCGGAGGCGCTCTCGGCGGCGGGCCTCACGTATCTGGACCCCGGCGAGGAGACGACCCGGCAGACCCGCCTGACCCTGGTGCCGGCGTCGCTCGCGAAGGGTCTGGAGTACGACTACGTGGTCCTGGACGAGCCCCAGGCGGTGGTGGACGGCGAGCCGGACGAACGGACGGGGTTGCGGCGGTTGTATGTCGCCCTGACGAGGGCGGTGTCGGGGTTGATCGTGGTGCATGGGGGGTCGCTGCCGGGGCAGTTGGGGTGACGGGCCCTCCGGGGAGGGCGGGAGGGTGGTGACGGTTTGTATCGGGCCGCGGGTGGTCGGTGGCTGGTCGCGCAGTTCCCCGCGCCCCTGAGGGGGTGCAGGTGCCGGCGCCCACCAGTGCCGATGTCACTGGTGGGCCCCCGGTCGGGCTACGCGTCCAGCGCGGAACGCCACTCCGTCACCGCTGCCGCGGACACCGGTCCGTCCCAGCCCTGCGGCCGGGCCGCACCGCCGATGTGGAACGCGTCGATCCCGGCCGCCCGCAGCCCCGGGACGTGATCGAGGCGCAGGCCGCCGCCCACCAGGATCCGCTGCTCGTACCCGGGCTCCCCACCCCGCGCCGCCTCGGCGAGCAGGACGGGGAGGCCGTCGTCGACGCCGGCCGCCGAACCGGCCGTGAGGTACGTGTCCAGGCCCGGCATCCCGTCCAGCTGCTTGCGCAGCGCGTCACGGTCCGCGGCCCGGTCGATGGCACGGTGGAAGGTCCACCGGCACCCGTCCAGCGCACCCACCACCCGCTCGACCGTCTCGATGTCCACCCCGCCCTCGGCATCGAGGAACCCGAGCACGAACTCCTCCGCCCCGGCGTCCCGCATCGAGCGAGCCGTCCGCACCACCCGCTCGACGTCCCCCACCGCGAACCCGTCCGCCAGCCGCAGCATCACGCGCAGGTCGATGTCGACGGCGGCCCGGATCCCGACGAAGGTCTCGACCGGCGGGGTCAGCCCGTCGGCCGCTATGTCGGTGACCAGTTCGAGCCGGTCCGCACCTCCGGCCTGGGCGGCGACCGCGTCCTCGACGCCGAGGGCGATCACCTCCAGGACTGCACGCTTGCTCATGGGACCCCATTCCTCGGCATTCGACGGCGACTGGACGCCTACAGGTCTAGTCCAATCCAAGCCTACGCCTGCCCGCCGAAGATGTTCAGCTCCCCCACAGCCGTACGAGGGTGGCGGCGTCCCCGATGTCGCACGTCACAATGACGCCATGGCCGATCCCCATGCCCTCGAAGCCCTCCGCGCCCGCTTCGCCCGAGCCCTGAACGCGGCCCGCTCCCCGGCGACCTCCCCCGACCCGGCGCCGTACGCCGACAACCTCCTCACCCGCTGGCAGGAACCGCAGCGCCACTACCACACGCTCACCCACCTCACCGCGGTCCTGGACCGCGTCGACGAGCTGGCCGGCCACGCCGACGACCCGGACGTCGTACGCCTCGCCGCCTGGTTCCACGACGCCGTCTACCTCCCCGACCGCTCGGAGAACGAGGAGCGTTCCGCACGGCTCGCCGAGCGCGCGCTCCCCGAGGCCGGTGTTCCCGCGGAGCGCACCGCCGAGGTCGCCCGGCTGGTCCGCCTCACCGTCACCCACGACCCGGCGCCGGACGACCGCGACGGCCAGGTCCTGTGCGACGCCGACCTCGCGATCCTCGCCGCCCCGCCCTCCGTGTACGCCGCCTACACGGCCGCCGTCCGCAAGGAGTACCACTTCGTCCCCAGCGGCGCCTTCCGCGAGGGACGCGCCGCGATCCTGCGCCAACTCCTGGATCTGCCGGGCCTGTTCCGCACTCCGCACGGCAGGAAGGAGTGGGAGGCCACCGCCCGTTACAACCTCGCCGCCGAGCTGGAAATGCTGTCGCTCTGACCGACCCGGGCCCGTAGCCTGCCGCACATGCGACACATGGGCGGGGAACGCGTGACCGAGGCCGTGGCGAGCAGCGTGGCGCTGCTGCGCACGGCGGCGGACCGGGACTGGGAGGCCGTGAAGGCCGGGCGGCTGGAGTGGAGCTGCCACAAGACGGCGTTCCACATCGCCGAGGACCTCATCGCCTACGCCGGCCAGCTCGCGGGCCGCGCCCAGGACGCCTACGTCCCCTTCGAGATCACCCTCGACGACGGCACCGACAACGCGGGCCTGCTCCAGGTGATCGAGACGACCGGCGCCCTGTTCACCGCCACGCTCCGCACCACGCCCCGCGAGGTCCGCGCCTTCCACCCGTACCCCTTCCGCAGCGCGAACCGCGAGGGCTTCGCCGCGATGGGGATCGCCGAGGTGCTGCTGCACACGCACGACATCGCCGAGGGCCTGGGGCTGAGCTACGAACCGCCCGCAGAACTGCCCCAGTTCGTCCTCACGACGATCTTCCCGCACATCCGCCCCGGCCCCGGCCCGGAACACTGGCGCACCCTCCTGTGGGCCACCGGCCGCGCCGAGCTCCCCGGCCGCCCGCCCGTCACCGAGTGGCGCTGGCACAACAACCTCGTCCTGCCCACCGACCGCCTCACGCTCCAGGGCGTCACCCCCGCGGCCGCCACCGACCTGCAGACCGGCGGCGACGGCGGCTTCGAGTGGATCGACGGCGGGCCCTTCCAGGGCACGCGGGACGCCGCGGGAATGGTGGTGAAGGCGTACGAGGAGGGGGTGCACCGGCCCGAGTGGGGGCTGTTCGTTCTCGTACGGCGCGAGGACGGCCGCGCGGTCGGCGGCATCGGCTTCCACGGCGTACCGGACGAGGAGGGCCACACCGAGGTCGGCTACGACCTCACCGACGCCGCCCGCGGCCACGGCTACGCGACCGAGGCCCTGCGCGCCCTGACGGACCACGCGCTGGCCGCGGACGAGGTACGGGCACTGATCGCCGCCATCCACGTGGACAACGCCCCCTCGCAGGGCGTCGCCACGCGCGCGGGCTACGTACGGGCGAGCGTCGAGGAGGAGCGCACGGCGTACGAGGACCACGACATGGAACGGGACCTCAGGCTGTACGTCCGCCAGGGGCGGCGCACGGCGGCCTAGGCTGCGGCGGAGCCGACCCGCGCCGCCACAGGGAGCCGCCATGTCGTTCACGGCCGAGGAGATCGCCTACCTGACCTCGCACCCGCTCGCCCGTTTCGCCAGCCTCTGCGCGGGTGAGCAACCTGTCGGACCCGCCCCGCCCGGCCGGTGACACCTGGCACCCCATGCGACGGGCCGAGCCCCCCCCCGCCCGCGACACGACCACCGAGTGACCCACGTCACATCCGCTGACGTCACATCGAGTCGACCCGCTCCGTCATTGCTGTGTAACCACCGACAACAGCCAATGACCGAGGAGTTCGCCATGAGCGCCCGTCTGAACGCCTTCGAGATCCCGACCGTCGCCAAGTTCGTGAGGTACATCGGCTCGGCGGGCAAGGTGCTCCACGACTCGTCGCTGCCCGTCGCGACGCAGAACATGGTCACGCTGCGCGCCAGCCAGATCAACGGCTGCGGCTTCTGCACCGACATGCACTTCAAGGACGCCGTCGCCGCCGGCGAGGACACCGTCCGCCTCAATATGGTCGCCGCGTGGCGGGAGGCCACCGTGTTCACCGAGGCCGAGCGCGCCGCGCTGGACCTGACGGAGGCGGGCACCCGTATCGCCGACGCGGCCGGCGGCGTACCGGACGACGTCTGGGAGAACGCCGCCAAGCACTACGACGAGGAGCAGCTCGGCGCGCTGGTGTCGCTGATCGCCCTGATCAACGCCTACAACCGGCTGAACGTCATCGTCCGGCAGCCGGCCGGCTCCTACCAGCCCGGCCAGTTCGCCTAGGGCCTGTCCGGCGGATCAGGCCGACTGGCCCTAGGGGCGCCCCTTCGGCCTCCGCAGCCCTGCCCCCTGCAGCAACCGCACCACGTCACGGCTGCTGACCTCCACTGCGCCGGCGCGTACCGCGTCGGCGTAGCGGTGCGACGGGACGTCGTAGTGATCCCGCTCGAAGGCCCGCCGTGGCACGCCCAACCCCTCGGCGAACGCGTGCAGTTCGTCGTACGACAGGTCGCTCACGAGGTGGGACCACATCCGGCCGTGTCCCGGCCAGGTCGGCGGGTCGATGTAGATCGTCACGACGGGGACGCCCCGCCCCCGGTGGCCGGCGCCAGCGAGCCCACCGCCGCGACCTTCACTCCCGCCTGGTGGCACACCCAGTGCGGATCGGGCCCCAGCTCCGGCTCCACCTCCAGCGCGTGCGGGTCACCGGTGCCGCACACCGGGCACAACGGCCAGCGGCCGTACCGGTCCAGCAGCGCGTCCTGTACGTCCTGGGCGACAAGGCCCGCCACGTACTCCACGCCGTCCGGCCACTGCTCCACCCACCAGCGCCGCTGTACGACCGCCTCCTCGACCAGCGACACGACGTCCGCCTCCGCGACCTCGCCCGCGACCAGGTCGGCGAGCACGAGGGCGCGGGCGGTGTGCAGCGCCTGTTCCAGCGGAGTGACGGGTTCCATGCTCCTATTGTGCGCACTCTTGACCACGGCCCGGATCTGAAAATACCTTTCAAGGGTGCCCCATGAAGTGAAGGAAACTTTCGACCGCGCGCCCGCGCCCGCTGCCCTCGCGGCCAAGGTGCGCACGCTCGCGCCGTCGATGACCCGCTCCATGCAACGCGTCGCCGAAGCGGTCGCGAACGACCCTGCGGGCTGCGCGGCCCTCACGGTCACCGGCCTCGCCGAACTCACCGGCACCAGCGAGGCCACCGTCGTGCGCACCGCCCGCCTGCTCGGCTACCCCGGCTACCGCGACCTGCGCCTCGCCCTCGCCGGCCTCGCCGCCCAGCAGCAGTCGGGCCGCGCCCCGGCCATCACGACCGACATCGCGGTGGACGACCCGATCGCGGACGTGGTCGCCAAGCTCGCCTACGACGAGCAGCAGACCCTCGCCGACACGGCGGCCGGCCTCGACACGGTCCAGTTGGGCGCGGCGGTTACGGCTGCCGCTGGGGCTCGCCGTATCGATGTGTACGGCGTCGGGGCGAGCGGTCTTGTCGCCCAGGACCTCGCGCAGAAGCTGCTGCGGATAGGGCTGATAGCCCACGCGCACAGCGATCCGCATCTCGCCGTCACGAACGCGGTGCAACTGCGTGCCGGGGACGTGGCCATCGCCATCACCCACTCCGGGTCGACCGGTGACGTCATCGAGCCGTTGCGGGTCGCGTTCGAGCACGGGGCGACCACCGTCGCGATCACCGGGCGCCCGAACGGGGCGGTCACTCAGTACGCCGATCACATCCTTACGACGTCGACGGCTCGGGAGAGCGAGTTGCGGCCCGCGGCGATGTCGTCCCGGACAAGTCAGTTGCTGGTGGTGGACTGTTTGTTCGTGGGGGTTGCTCAGCGGACCTATGAGACCGCGGCACCTGCACTGGCCGCTTCCTATGAGGCACTGGCACATCGGCATCGGAGATAGACCGTAGGCCTGACGGTTGTGGGTTGTCCGCGGGACCATCGTGGCTGGTCGCGCAGTTCCCCGCGCCCCTTGGGTCGGACAGCACACCGGAAATCGGAAAGAGCCGCCCCCCTCATGACGTCTGCATCCACCCCCCGTAATCTCCGCGCCGAGTTGGACTCCCTGACCACCGAGGCGTTCCGGCCCGAGCTCGCCGAGATCGACCGTCTCCCCACCCTCGACATCGCCCGGCTCATGAACGGCGAGGACGCCTCCGTGTCCGCGGCCGTGGCGTCGCGGCTGCCGCAGATCGCCGGCGCCATCGACGCCGTCGCGGAGCGGATGGCACGCGGCGGGCGCCTCATCTACGCCGGTGCCGGTACCGCCGGCCGCCTCGGTGTCCTCGACGCCTCCGAGTGCCCGCCCACCTTCAACACCGACCCGGACCAGGTCGTCGGGCTCATCGCGGGCGGCCCGGAGGCGATGGTCACCTCGATCGAAGGCGCCGAGGACTCCAAGGACCTGGCCCGCACCGACCTCGACGCCCTGGCCCTCACCCCCACCGACACGGTGGTCGGCATCTCGGCCTCCGGCCGCACCCCGTACGCCATCGGCGCGGTCGAACACGCCCGTGCGCGGGGCGCGTTGACGATCGGGCTGTCCTGCAACGCCCACAGCGCCCTCGCCGCGGCCGCCGAGCACGGCATCGAGGTCGTCGTGGGCCCGGAGCTGCTGACCGGCTCGACGCGCCTCAAGGCCGGCACCGCCCAGAAGCTGGTGCTCAACATGCTGTCGACGATCACGATGATCCGGCTCGGCAAGACCTACGGGAACCTGATGGTCGACGTCCGCGCCTCCAACGACAAGCTACGGGCCCGCTCCCGCCGCATCGTCGCCCTCGCCACCGGCGCGGAGGACAAGGAGATCGAGCGGGCTCTGACCGAGGCGGGCGGCGAGGTGAAGACGGCGATCCTGATCCTGCTGGCGGACGTGGACGGGGCTACGGCCACCCGGCGTCTCGCCGCGGCGAACG
Organism: Streptomyces sp. NBC_01092; assembly: GCF_045039535.1. NCBI lineage: Bacteria > Bacillati > Actinomycetota > Actinomycetes > Kitasatosporales > Streptomycetaceae > Streptomyces > Streptomyces sp. NBC_01092. The sequence goes on from NZ_CP108659.1 coordinate 4,982,475, forward strand.
GCCATCTCCGGGCCGCGATGAGCACCGACGAGTCCTGACGGCGGGTCGCGCACCGCCGAATTGACTGTGGGGCGGATCACAGTCCCGGTGTGAACCGGGTGGGGCCCTCGATTCGACGAGGGGGTGTGATGTCCGAACGAAGGGGTGCGCAAACCGATGCCGAACTCCTGGACGCGGTGGCCGAGTCGGACCGGGCCGCGTTCGAGGAGCTCTTCCGCAGGTTCGCCCCCTGGCTCAGGGGACGGTTGCGGCAGCGGTGCGCCGACCCCGTCCTCGTCGACGAGGTCGTCCAGGACGTCTTCGTGGAGGTCTGGCGGCGCCGGGAACGCCGGGGAAGCCCACGCGCCGGTCAAGTCGGCAACGTGAGCGGGTGGTTATGGCGAGTCGGCCGGCGTCGGCTGATCGACGCGCTGCGGGCGCAGGAGCGGCGGGGCCGTCTCCTGCGCCGCCTGGCGGGTCTGCCGGGACGTCACGCGGTGTCCGCGGAGGAGGAGCTCATGGCGGAGCTGGGCGACGGCGCCCTGGCCGCGGTGGAGTTCCTGCCCGCCCACCTCAGGGCCGTGGTCCGGGCGACGGCACTCGAAGGACTGACGGTCCAGGAGACCGCCGAGCGCCTGAGCATCCCGGCCGGAACGGTCAAGTCCCGCGCCTCCCGGGCCAGAAGGCTGCTCAGGGAACGACTGCTGCCCCGGCCCGGCGCCGAAGGGGGACGAGCGCGGTGAGGACGGCGACCGACGACCCGGGTGGGAGGAGAAGCCGATGAGCGGGGCACAACCGGTTGGCCGGATCCATGATCCGGGAAGCGGTTCGGCGCACCTCGGACCCGATGTGCTCCGGGCGTACGCGACCCGGCCGCTCCCCGGCGAGGTCAGGGGCCCCGTCGAGGCCCATCTGGACCGGTGCGCGGGCTGCCGTACCCGGCTGTCCCCGCTGCTGGCGGACGAGGCGGAGTTGACCTCGCTGTGGGAGCGGGTCGACCGCGCCACCGACGAGCCGTCGAGGAGCCTGCTGGAACGGTGTGCGCTGCGCCTCGGTGTCCCCGAGGACGTGGCCCGGCTGTGCGCGGCGATGCCCGCGCTGCGCTGGTCCTGGTGGGGCGGGGCGGCTCTGTTACTCATGCTGAGTGTGGCCGCCGCGCGCCTGAGCGAATCGACGTCGGCGCCCCTGCTGTTCTTCGCGCTGGTACCGGCCCTGTCGGCCGTCGGCGTCGTCGCGGTCACCGGGCAGCGCTTCGACCCGGCGTACGTCTGGCTGGCGGTCTCCCCGCTGGGCGGGTTCCGCGTCGTACTGCTGCGCGCGACCGCTGTGCAGGTGCTGAGCCTGGTGCTGAGCGCCGCGGGCGCCGCCGGGCTCCCGCTGGCCTTTCCGTACACGCTCGGCTGGCTCGTCCCGTCGCTCATGCTCACGGCGGTCTGTCTCGCCCTGTCGAGTCGCATGGACGCCCTGCCGGCCATCACGTTGACGCTCACGGCCTGGGCCGTCTGGCTCGTGGCCGCCTACAACTCGGCCCTGCCCGCGGCGACCCGCATCCTCCTGCCAGGGACCCAACTGGCCATGGCGGCCGTGGCCCTGCTGGCCGTCGGTGCGCTGGTCGTGCTGCGCGACGGATTCGACAGGCAGGACCGCCGGGCAGCCGCCCAGGGGCCGACGACGGGGACGAGGGGACTGGCGTAATGCGATCCGCGGCACAACAGGTCACGTTGAACGACGTCAGCGTGCGCTTCGGGCGCCACACGGCGCTCAAGGAGGTCTCCCTGTCCCTGGGGCTGGGCGTGACGGGTCTACTCGGGCCCAACGGCGCGGGCAAGACCACTCTGCTGCGCACTCTGGCCACCGCGAGCACCCCGGACACGGGCACCCTGTCACTCCTGGGCCTCGACCCCCTGACGCCCTCGGGCCGGCAGGCGCTGCGGCGCCGGCTCGGCTATCTCCCGCAGAACCCGGGACTGCCCTCCCACTTCACGGCGTTCGACTTCATCGACTACGTCGGCATCCTCAAGCAGATCAGCGACCGGGACGCCCGGCGCACGGAGGCTCTCAGAGTGCTGGAGGAGGTCGGTCTCACCGCCGACCGCGGCCGACGCATCCGGAAGCTGTCGGGCGGCATGCGACAGCGCGTCGGCCTCGCCGCCGCCATCGTCGGCGACCCGGAGCTGCTCGTCCTCGACGAGCCGACCGTGGGACTCGACCCCGAGCAGCGGCTGCGCTTCCGGGAACTCGTCGCCGGACTCGGCGAGGGCAGGACCGTGCTGCTCTCGACGCACCAGACGGAGGACGTGGCGGCCCTGTGCCACAAGGTGGTCGTGCTCGACCACGGCACCGTGAGGTTCCAGGGCACCCCGGCCGAGCTGGCCCTGCTGGCGCACGGCCGGGTCTGGAGCAGCGGCGAACGCGCACCCGGCGCCCTCGCGGCCTGGCGCACCGGCGTCGGCTCCTTCCGCAACATCGGAGTCCCGCCGCCCGGCGCCCCGTTGGTCGCACCGACCATCGAGGACGGATACCTCCTGCTCCTCGACGGCGACCGCGCGGCCAGGGCGACACCGGCGGGCTCGGCATGACCGGGCACCGGGTCCTGGCCCCGGAGCCCAGCCCCGTTCACCCTCTTCCTCCCCCGGCCCGCAACGCGTTACGGGCCCAGTGGTCCCTGGCGCGCTTCGAGTGCACGCAGGTGCTGCGGCACCCGGCCTTCCTGGCCGCCGTGTTCCTCTACGCCGCACTCTGGGCGTACAAGGCAGGGAGCGAAGGTCCGGGCGGTCGGTACCCGGTGCTCCAGGACGAGGACCGGTACACCCAGATCCCGCTGCTCCTGTTGGCGGCGGGGGCGCTCATCGCGACGAACTTCGCGGCCACCCGCATGCACCGGCACGGAGCCGAACCGCTCTGCGGGGTGCTCGCCCTGCCCCTGTGGCGGCGGACGTCGGCCCACCTCGTCGCCGCCCTGCCGCCGGCCGCGGTGGCGGCGGTGCTCACGGCGGCCCGGATCGCCTACGAGGCGTCGGCTCCCATCGCCGTGGGCAGCCCGTCCCCGGTCGAACTGGCCACCGGACCGGTCGTGGTCCTTGCCGCCGGGTGTGGCGGGGTGGCCCTCGCCCGCTTCACCCCGTCGGCCACGGCGGGCCCCTTCGCCGCCCTGCTTCTCGGAGCTCTGGTGCTGGCCAGTGCGCTGGGCGTACGCGGCATGAAGTGGGTGGGCCCCGTCGGCGTGGAGAGCGAGTTCGCGGCCCCGCTGCCCACCGGCCTGATGCACCGCCCCGCACTGGCGCATCTCGCCTACTTGGCGGCCGTGACCGGCGTACTGGTCCTGCTCGCCCTGGTCCGGGCCGGAGCGCGTGCCCTGCCGACCCGGGCGGCCCTGGTCCTGCTGGCCGTCACGGCCGTCGTGGTCGGCGCCGTGCAGTACCGACCGCTCCCCGACGATCTGGTGGCCCGCCGGGCGGACGCCGAGAAGCACCCGGGAGACCAGCAGCGTTGCCGGGTCGCCGACCAGGTCACGTTCTGCGCGTTCCCCGAGTTCCTGGGTCGTACCAAGGACTGGCAGCAGGTGACCGACGGCATCCTCGGCAAGGTCCCGGCCGACGAGCGGACCGGTCCGTACGCGGTACGCCAGCGGCTCTTCCTCGGCGGCGACCGCGACGGGGTCGTAGGCGCGCCGCCGCTGGAGGCATGGGCGCGGGACGACACCCGGCACGACACACCCGGCGCCGTCACCGTCGGCACGGAGTGGGGTACGGACGATGTCGGCGGCGGCGAAGTGCTCGCCTTCGCGGTGCGGTTCGCCGACCGGGCGGTCGCCGGACCCCGCCTGGAGGCCGAACCGGTCGCGAGCATGCTGTGCCGTGCCCGCGCCGTGACGGTGCTGTGGCTCGCGGCGCAGGCAACCCCGGAGACGGCCGACGCCCTCCACTCCCTGAACCGGCGCAGCGTCGGTGGCATCACCTTGACCACGCTGGACTCGTCCGAGGCGGTCTCCGTGAACGGCCCCGAGGTCCAGCTCGTCCTGGACCTGCTCGACCGGCCGGCGGCCGGGGTCGGCGACCGTCTGAAGGCGTCGTGGGCCGCCCTGTCCGACGACCGCACGAGCACCGCGCAGGCGGCGCGGCTGCTGGGGGCGCCCGCACCCGCGGACGCCGAGCAGGGATCGGAGGGCACGTCATGCGCGGCCCGTTGACCCTGCACACGGCCCTCGTGCCACACCTGGTCCGCGTCCTGCCACGGGTGACGATGGCGCTGGGCACCGGACCGGCCCTCGCGGTCTGCGCACTGCCGTTGGCCCTCTCGACGCACCCCGAACCGGGCGACGCGGCACTACTGCTGCGCGTGGCAGCGGTGCTGTGCGTCGTCCCCGTCGCGTTCGCTCTGGACGATGCAGCGGCCACCACCACCGCGACACTGCCGTACCCGTTGGCGGTACGACGGCTTATGCGGCTGGCGTTGCTCTGTGTGCCGCTCGCCGCGATCTGGACGGCGTGCGGCTTCCTGCTCAAGGCCGCGATGCACCCGGACGACCGGGTCGCCCTGCCCCTGGCCGGACTCTCCCTGGAGGCGGCAGGGCTGGGGGCGGCGACGGTCCTGCTGTCGGTGCTCGGCCTGCGCCTGTCCGACGGCGGGCGCGGCAGCACCCTGGCCGCGCCCGGCAGCGTGCTGCTGCCCCTCGTCCTCGCCCTGAGCCCGGCCCGCGAGCGGCTGTTTCCCGTGCCGTACCTCGCGTCCTGGGATGCGTCCCGATGGGCATGGGCCTCGACCCTGGCCGTCGCGGCGGGACTCACGGCCCTGCTCCTGCGGGAGCACCGCCCTTCCTCACCCTGCCGTGGCCAACTCCCCTGTTAGCGTGGCCGCATGACGGCAGCGTCGACGTTCCGTATCGGCGGCGATCTGGAAGTACGGCGGCTCGGGTTCGGGGCCATGCATCTGCGGCCGGAGACCGCCGAGGAGCGCGCCGCTGCGTCGCGGTCGCCCGGCGGGCCGTCGAACTCGGCGTCACACTGATCGACGATGATCCGCCTCGGCAAGGCCTACGGAAACCTGATGGTCGACGTCCGCGCCTCCAACGACAAGCTACGGGCCCGCTCCCGCCGCATCGTCGCCCTCGCCACCGGCGCGGAGGACAAGGAGATCGAGCGGGCTCTGACCGAGGCGGGCGGCGAGGTGAAGACGGCGATCCTGATCCTGCTGGCGGGTGTGGACGGGGCTACGGCGACGGGGCACCTCGCCTCGGCGAACGGTCACCTGAGGACCGCCCTGCGGGCAGCGGAGGACTGACCTCGGCATGCCCTGCCCCGGCGCTCAGGTCCCAGAGACGCTCGGGCGCGCGGGCGCCGTGAGGAGCGGTTGGTAGCGGCCCGGCGGATAGGGCTCGCCGATGGGCTTTCCCTCGGCTTCGATCCACGCATGGCGGCGAACGGGCTGGTACGTACTCCGGTGTGCGGCGAGCCGGTCGGCGGTGAGGGTGCGGGATCACGCGCGACGCTTCGCTGGGAAGGTCGCGCACTGTTCCCTTCTCAGGACGGGAATGATCAACAAAAACCTAGGATCACTCGCACGCCTGTGCCACAGAGTTTTCAGCCAACGAGACTCGACGAACCTCGACACCCACAAACCGGGGATTCGAAAACCACGTCGAAACGTGCAGCTAGCATGAACCGGGCCGAGGTCGTCAACAGACAAGGCATGCACCTTGATCACCACTCAATTAGCGGCAGTGCGGAGGAAGTTACGAAGGGGCGGCGGTGAGGCCGCCAGATTCGGTGCCGTGGGCGCCGTCGGTTGGGTGGTGGACACCGCGGTGTTCAACCTGTGCCTGCACGTTCTACAGCTGCAGACGGTCCGTTCCGGGCTCATCGCCAACACCATCGCGATCGGCACCAACTACGTCGGAAATCGCTACTGGACCTACCGTCATCGCGACAAGAGTCACCACAGCCGCGAGGCCCTCCTCTTCGTGCTGTTCAGCAGCGTGGGAATGGCCATCCAGAACGGTGTGCTCGCCGTGTCGCACTACGGCCTCGACTACACCTCGCCGCTGGCCGACAACCTGGCGAAAAACGTCGTCGGACTCGCGTTGGGCACGGGCTTCCGCTTCTGGTCCTACCGCACATGGGTGTTCCGTCGGCTGCCCGAGGGCCACGTGGGCCCGAGCATCGACCCGCGCGTCCTGGAGAGTGCGAGGTCGGGCACGAACGGGACCGACGGCCCGTGAGCCCGGCAACCGTGGCGGCCGCTGCGGCAGGATCGGGACAGCGTCAGTCCACCAGAGGGGGAGACAGCAGATGACGGCGACGACATTCCGCATCGGCGGCGATCTGGAAGTACGGCGGCTCGGGTTCGGGGCCATGCATCTGCGGCCGGAGACCGCCGAGGAGCGCGCCGCGTGCGTCGCGGTCGCCCGGCGGGCCGTCGAACTCGGCGTCACACTGATCGACACGGCGCATCTGTACGGCTGGGGAGCGAACGAGGATCTCCTCGCCGAGGCGCTCCACCCATACCCGGAAGGGCTCCTGATCGCCACGAAGGTCGGCATCCGTCAGACCACCTCGGGCGAGGGCTGGCGGCACGCGGGCGAGCCGGCCGATGTCCGCACCCAGGTCGACGAGGCCCTGCGCCGCCTCCGCCTCGACCGTATCGGGCTCCTCCAGCTCCACCGTCTGGACCCGGGCGTGCCGATTCCCGATCAGCTCGGGGGCCTGCGCGACCTGCGCGACGAGGGCAAGATCGGCCATATCGGCCTGTCCGAGGTCTCGGTCTCCGAACTCACCGCAGCGCGCGCCGTCGTGGACATCGCGAGCGTCCAGAACCGGTACAACCTCCTCGACCGCGAGCACGAGCCCGTACTCAAGGCCTGCGAGGCGGCGGGCATCGCCTTCCTGCCGTGGCGGCCGGTGGCGGCGGGCGTGTCGGGGGCACGGTCGGCGGAGATCGCCGCGGTGGCCGAGGAACTCGGCGCCACACCGACCCAGGTGTCCCTCGCCTGGCTCCTCGCCCACTCGCCGGTGATCCTCCCGATCCCGGGCACGACGAGCCCGGCGCACCTGGAGGAGAACCTCGGGGCGGACTCCGTCCAACTCACCCAGCAGCAGTACGACCGCCTGACCGCCCTGCCGACCGGCGTCTAACGCGGCATTCTGCTCTGCCTGTTGACCTGCCGGACCCGCGCGAACAGCTCCTCGTTCGTCGGCGAGGGGTCCATGGGCCGGCCCCGCAACGCCGCCGCCAGCCGCTCGGCGGTCCGCACATTGCAGCGCCCGAGCTCGACGAGAGCAAACGGCTCCTTACTGGCACCGGTGACTGGATCCACCCGCAGGGACGGCAGCACGAGCCCTACCCCCGCGAGGGCCTCCCGCAGGGACACCACCACTTCTTCGGTCGACCGCACGCTGATTCCACCTCTCTACGCAGAGTTTGCGATTCACAACACAGCGTGGCGGGTGCGGCTCTAACCTGGCCAGAGGGTGCGCCCCAACAACCTCTGTTGTCCAACCGGGAGTTGCCATGCCGGGACCCAAGGACCTGGATCCTGCCTCTTCGCCGCGCGCGCTGCTGGGCGCGGAGCTGCGGCACGCCCGCGAGAAGGCCGGGCTCAGTCAGGAGAGACTGGGTCAACTGCTATTCGCGAGTGGCTCGTTCGTGGGGCAGCTGGAGGCGGGTACGCGGCGTATCCAGGCAGAACACGCACGGGTGTTGGACGAGGTGCTGGGGACCGGGGACTTCTTCACGCGGAACTGCAAGGCGGCGGCCAAGTCCCGCTACCCCGAGCACTTCGCCGAGGCGGCGGAGGCGGAGGCGGAAGCCACGGCGATCCGGCAGTACTCGCCGATGCTGATCCCCGGGCTGCTCCAGACGCCCGCATACGCACGGGCCGTGAACCGCGCATACGACCCTACGGCACCGGAGGAGACCATCGTCGAGTGGGTCGAGGGCAGGATGGCGCGGACCCGTCTACTCGACCACCCAACAGAGCCGTTGTTCTGGGCGGTGCTTGACGAGGCGGCGCTGCGCCGGGAGACCGGTGGCCGAGCGGTGATGGGCGAGAATCTGCGCCACATCGCGGGCCTGATCCACCGGGGCCGCGTCATCGTGCAGTTACTGCCGTTCAGCGCGGGGGCGCACAAGGCGATGGAGGGCTCGATGAGGCTGATGGACTTCGAGGACGCCCCTCCGCTGGTCTACTTCGAGGGGCCCGGCACCGGACGGCTGGAGGACGACCCGGCCACCGTCGCCCGACTGAGGTTCACCTTCGAACTCCTCGCGGCCTCCGCGCTCTCGCCGGAGAAGTCCCTAGCCTTGATTGAGGCGTTGGCGCAGGATTACGCCCATGAGGAACATCCCTGACTACGACCTGAGCACGGCCACCTGGCACAAGTCCAGCTACAGCGGCGGAGGCGGCAACGAATGCCTCGAAGTCGCCCGCTGGCGCAAGTCGACGCACAGTGGGGGCGGTGGCGGCGACTGCCTCGAAGTAGCCGACGGCAACCCCACCCTCATCCCCGTCCGAGACTCCAAGCACCCCCACGGCCCGAAGCTCATATTCCGAGCCCCCGCCTGGTCCGCCTTCGTCGAAGACCTCAAGCTCGCCCGGCGACCGCGCGGCTGATCGCGCGCGCCACGGTGACCACCGCAGGGATGTGCTCGGCCGGCTCGGCCCGCTCGGCCGGGGTGATGACCGAGACGGCGGCGACCGTGGCATGGTCGCGGTCGAAGACGGGCGCGGCGACGCCGGTCATGAGGGTGTCCCATTGGGGGCGCGAGAACACCGCGTAGCGGTCGCGGCGGATGGCCGCCAGCTTGGGCCGCAGCGTGTCGGCCGTCGGGTTCAGGTTCTCGTCGTCGGTCGGGTGGTCCGCGGCGAGGAAGTCCTCCTGCACCTGGGCGGTGGCGTGCGCCAGCAGGACGAGTCCGGGTGCGGTGGCGTGCAGCGGGAGCCGGCCGCCGACCCGGTACATCACGCGCGGGGCGTCGTGCGCGGACAGCCGCTCGACCAGGACGCCTTCGAGGCCCTCGCGGACGACCAGCTGCACGTGCTGCCCCGTGGCGTGCCAGAGGTCTTGCAGGTGGGGCAGGGCGATGGCACGCAGGCCGTATCCGCGGGGGGCCACGGTGGCGATTTCCAGGAGCCGTAAGCCGATGGTGTAGTGACCGGCGTCGGTGCGTTCCAGGGCTCCCTGGTCGGTGAGTTGGCGGGCGATGCGCAGCGCGGTGGCCTTGGGCAGGTCGGCCCGCGCGGCCAGGGCCGTCAGCGACAGCACCGGCTTGTCCGGCCCGAAACAGCCGAGGATGCGAAAGGCCCGGTCGAGGAGAGGTTCGCCGTGCGCCGGGCGGTGCCCGCGTGCGCTGGGCCGTTCCTCGTGGGTGCCGTTGTCGTCGTACGAGCAGTTCACGCCAAGCCCCCTGCGGATCACGCCGAACGGGTCCACTCAATGAAACCAGGGGTGACTGTCCACCGACAGAACGACGAACCTCTCCGGCACGCACTCGCAGAGAGAGGGCCTATGCATTCGCATCCCCAGCACACCGACCGGCGCGGACGGCGGCCGAGCAGACGAGGCCGCACCCTGATCGCGCTCCTCGCCGCCTTCCTGACGGCCTGCGGACTGATCACCGCCACTGCGGGACCGGCGTCCGCCGCGCCACCGGACGTCAACCGGCTGGCCACCTTCAACATGCAATACGGCCCCAGCCAGTGGAGCAACGCCTACGACCTGGCCCGCACCAACGACGTGGTGGCCCTTCAGGAGGTCCCGTTCGGGGCTGTCCCCACGGCCGCGGAGCAACAGCTGACGGTCAACGGGGTTGAGCATTACATCTGGCAGGAAGGCGACCGCGCGCCTCGCCGGCATCTCTACATCCTGCGCCACCACACCCGGAACCTCGGGATGATCACGGAGTTCGTGCCGGACAACGTGATGGAGGTCGAAAGCGTCTACCGACCGGCTCTGGCGGTCTTCCGGGACCGGGACGACACCATGTTCGCCTCCCTGCACGCCCGTTCCCGGGGCGGCAGCGACGTGGGCGCGCTGCTGCGGATCATCGCCGCGACGGCGGAACGCAGCGACACCACGAACTGGGTCGCGCTCGGCGACTTCAACCGCAACCCGGAGACGATCCCGGACGTGCTGCCGCCCCCGGGGTCGCGGATCTACAACACGGGCCAGACGACCTACCGCACCGGGGGAGAGTACGACTACATGGTGGCCAACTACGCCACCGACAACTGGCGGGCGACCAGGGAGCCCGGAAACGCCTCCGACCACTGGCCCGTCACCTTCTCCGCCGCCGTCCCGCCCGTCGCCGACGACGGAACCACGTTGGAGATCCACGTCGACCACACCGGACAGAACCTGCACGTGGTGGGCGGGGACGGGGCCAACGGGAACGACATCATGCAGTTCCCCGACATCAACCACGAGTCCGCCCTCTTCCAGCTCTCCCCCAACGGCACGGACGAGTCGGGGCAGACGATGTACCGGATCGTCACCGACACCTCGGAGCGCTGCCTGGACGTGGAGAACGGGCGGGAGTCGGTATCGGGCTCCCCGCTGCACGTGTGGGACTGCCACGCGCCGGACGGCGCACCCGAGCCCGGCGGCCCGCTGGCCGATTCACAGAACTGGGTCCTGGAGCACCCCGACCCGCGCTTCCCCAACCGGCTCATGCTCCGCAACGTCGAGTCCGACATGTACGCCAACGTCTCCGGCGGAAGCAGCGACGTGAGAAGCCGACTCATCCAGTACCCGTGGGAGGGCGACGCGGGCGGGCACCCCGTCCGGCACGAGATCTTCTACGTCCACCCGCAGATCAGCGCGACACAGCCCGACCCCGCCTGACCGCACGGCGGAATCCGTAGGCAAGTCCTCGGGCATTGAGGTCAGGATCTGACCTCAATGCCTCCTACCGTGGCTGTCATGACTGAGACCACGCACAACACCGTCACGGACGAGCGCGCCGACCTGCTGGAGACGCTGGCCAAGCACCGGCAGTTCCTGCGGTTCACGACCCAGGACCTCACCGACGAGCAGGCGGGGCAGCGGACCACGGCCAGCGAGCTGTGCCTCGGCGGCCTGATCAAGCACGTCACGTCGACGGAGCGGAGCTGGGCGAACTTCATCGAGAAGGGCACGTCGGTGATGCCCGACTTCGCCTCCATGACCGAGGAGGACTTCGCCCGCCGCGCGGACGACTTCCGCATGCTGCCCGGCGACACCCTGGAGGCCGTCCTGGCCGAGTACGCCGAAGTGGCCCGCCGCACCGACGAGTTGGTGGCTGCCCTGCCCGACTTCAATGCCTCCCACCCGCTCCCCAAGGCCCCGTGGTTCGAGCCCGCGGCGCGCTGGTCGGCCCGCAGGGTGCTGCTGCACATCATCGCGGAGACGGCCCAGCACGCCGGCCACGCGGACATCATCCGGGAGTCGCTGGACGGCCAGAAGAGCATGGGCTGACCGGTCCCGAAGTCACCGCGCCCCCGCCAGGTGCCGCGACTGCCGCGACACCTGGCGGGGGCCCGGCCCACGAGCGCACTCAGCCGCCTCGATACCGAACAGCTCAGGAACGACGCAGACTGGGCGCATGAACCACGCCCAGCTGACCGCCCTCGGCCGAGCCCTCCGCCTCCTCGGCGAACACGGCGAGGCCCTCACGCCCGCCACCCCGGACGCGAAACTCCACGAGGTCAAGGCCGACCTCCGCCGCGCCCTGGACCTCCTCGACGAGAGCGTCACCGGTGCCGCCCCCACCACCCGCTGCCCGGAGCACCCGAACGGCCCGGTCGACGAGAACGCACACGACCTGTGCCTGCTCTGCGAGACCAGGCGCCGCGCCGCCCGCCGCGCGGAGTACAACGGCGGTCCCGCAACCCCGCACACCACCGAGACCGCCCCCTCCCGCTACGGCGTCCGAGGCGACCGCCCGCAGCCCCAGCAGCGCTGGCTGCCGGAGCTGTGGAACGGACAGGAGTGGCAGCTGTGCGGCACGCCGCGCCGCGACCGCCGGGAGGCCGAGCTGTATCTCGCCGCCCAGCGCCGCGGCCCGCGTCCGGCGATGGCCTACCGGCTCGTGCACGAGTTCACCGACTACGAGGTGCTGCGGGTGTGGGGCACACCGGTGAAGGTCGACATCGAGCCGCTGGGCAACCTGTAACGACTACTTGGCCGTCGCTCCCGCCGGCTCGGCTGCCGCTTCCGCCACCGGCTTCCCGGCGGTGGCCGACCCCTGCCGCGGAATGAACGACGCCACCACGAACGCCAGCAGCGCCGCCCCGGCGCCGACCGCCAGGACCACCTTGAAGGCGTTCTCGGACGGGAGGGCGTAGCCGCCGAGGTTCGTCGTCATCTGGGCGAGGATGACGCCCGCGACGGCGCTCGCCGTGGACGTACCGAGAGAGCGCATCAGCGTGTTGAGGCTGTTCGCGGCGGCCGTCTCCGACGCGGGCACCGCGCTCATGATGAGGGCGGGCATCGAGCCGTAGCCGAAGCCGACACCGGCGCCGATGACGCAGGCGACCAGGACGAAGTGCCAGACCTCGGACATCAGGACGATGTTGAGGCCGTAGCCGGCGGCGACGATGAGCACACCGATCATCAGCGTCACCTTCGGGCCCTTGGCCCGCGAGATGGCCGCCGACATCGGGGCCGTCGCCATCATGACCAGGCCCGACGGGGCCATGCACAGGCCCGCGACCAGCATGGACTTGCCGAGGCCGTAGCCGGTCTGCGCGGGGAGCTGGAGGAGCTGCGGGATGACCAGGCTCATCGCGAACATCGCGAAGCCCACCGCGATCGAGGCCAGGTTGGTGACCAGCACCTGACGGCGGGCGGTCGTCCGCAGGTCGACCAGCGGCTGGTCGGTGCGAAGCTCCCACCAGCCCCAGGCCAGCAGGATCACCACGGCCGCGACGAACAGACCCAGCGTCGTACCACTGCCCCAGCCCCAGTCGGCGCCCTTGGAGACCCCCAGCAGCAGACACACGAGCCCGGCCGCCATGCCTATGCCGCCGACCAGGTCGAAGCGCCCGCCGGTACGCACCCGCGACTCGGGCACGAACAGCAGCACGCACACCAGCGCCACGACACCCATGCCGGCCGACGTCCAGAACAGGACGTGCCAGTCGAAGTTGTCCGCGATGAGCGCGGCGGCGGGCAGCCCCAGCGCGCCGCCGATGCCGAGGGAGGCGCTCATCAGGGCGGTGGCGGAGCCGAGGCGCTCGGCGGGCAGTTCGTCCCGCATGATGCTGATGCCGAGCGGGATCACACCGGAGGCCAGGCCCTGAAGCACCCGCCCGACGATCATCGGGACCAGCGCGTCGCTCAGGGCACAGACCACGGAGCCGCCGACCAGCAGCACGACACTCACGAGCAGCATCCGCCGTTTGCCGTACATGTCGCCGAGCCGCCCCATCACGGGCGTCGCGACCGCCGCGGCGAGCAGCGTGGCCGTGACCGCCCATGCGGTGTCCGAGGCCGGGGCGTCCAGGAGCTTCGGCAGCTCCGGGACGATCGGGATGACCAGGGTCTGCATCAGCGAGACGACGATCCCGGCGAAGGCCAGCACCGCCACCACGGCGTTCGACTTCGGCGGCGCGCCGCCTCCCACCTCGGCGGGAGGAGCAGGGGCGTGGGACATGGCGGAGCCTCCGTCGGCGTACGAGCAGGAAGGTGGCCGATCGGCCTGGCTGATTGACCTAGGCAACCTTAAGTCAGTTGATTGACTTACTCAAGCGACGCAGGTAGCTACTTCGAAGGGCACGGCACGCTCCGGCCCCTGCCGATCCTGCTCTCCTGGAACGCCGCCGCGGCGGCCCGGGTTCACCTGGGCCGCGCGCCGCCCGCTCCGCCAGGCTCAGGCCTCCCGCTCCACCATCGCCCGCACCTGACCCTCGTCCAGCTCGTACACCGGCTCGTGCGCGTGAGGATCGCGGGCGTGGAAGGTGTGGAACAGCGGCCCGTCCGCGCCGCCCAGCTCCACCAGCGACGCCGACGCCCCGCGCACCACCCGTTCCGTGCCGGGTGCCGTCGTCAGGTCGACGCGGCTGACGACACCGGGGGTGACCCAGACCGGCACCGCGGCCAGGAATCCGAAGAGCTGGAGGTGGTAGTGCCCGGTCAGGACGAGGCGCACATCGCTGCCGCGGATCGCGGTCGCGAGGTCGCCGGGGTTGCGCAGGCCGAAGACCGGCTGGGTCGCCGAGATGCCGAGGGCGATCGGCGGGTGGTGCAGGGCGAGGACGGTGCCCCGCTCGGCCGGGGTGCCCAACACGTCCTTCAGCCAGTCCAGTTGGGCCGCGCTCACCCGGCCGTGCACCTTCCCCGGCACCAGCGAGTCCAGCGTCACGAACCGCCATCCCCCGACCGTGCTCACGGCCGCCCGCTCACCCGCCCCGGACTCCAGGACCAGCTCCGGCTCGGCATGCCCGCTGCCCAGCACCTTGCCGAAGGCGACGCGCTCGTCATGGTTGCCGGTCGTGTAGAAGACGGGCGCGCCGAGCGGCCGCGCGAAATCGCCCACCAGCTCCTTTACGGCCGCGTACGCCTCCACCGCGCCGCCGTCCGCGATGTCCCCGGTGACGACGATCGCGTCGACGCCCCGCAGATGCCTCAGCTCGGCGAGCATCAGCCGGAGCGATTCGGTGGCGTTGACGCCGTACTTGTTGGGGGCGTCGGTCTTCTCAAGATGGGTGTCGGAGAGATGAAGGATCCTCATCTCTCCGACAGTAGCCGCGAGTCGGGGCTCAGCTCAGGGTCTTCAGCGACGCCGCGTCGTACGGCGCCAGGTCACCGAAGCGGCCGTCCAGCACCTTCGCCGCCCACTCGGGGTCCTGGAGCAGCGCGCGGCCGACGGCGACGAAGTCGAACTCCTCGGCCTCCAGGCGGTCCAGGAGGTCGTCGATGCCCTTGAGCTCCGAGCCCTGGCCCGCGAACGCGCCGAGGAACTCGCCGTCCAGGCCGACCGAGCCGACGCTGATGGTGGGCCTGCCGGTCAGCTTCTTCGTCCAGCCCGCGAGGTTGAGGTCGGAGCCGTCGAACTCCGGGATCCAGTAGCGGCGGGTGGAGGCGTGGAAGGCGTCGACGCCGGCCGCGGCGAGCGGGGCGAGGATGGCCTCCAGCTCCTCAGGGGTCTCGGCGAGGCGCGCGTCGTAGGCCTCCTGCTTCCACTGCGAGTAGCGGAAGATGACGGGGAAGTCCGGGGAGACCCGCTCGCGTACGGCGGCCACGATCTCCGCGCCGAACTTGGTACGGGCGACCGGGTCACCGCCGTAGGCGTCCGAGCGGCGGTTGGTGCCCGACCACAGGAACTGGTCGACGAGGTAGCCGTGGGCGCCGTGGATCTCCACACCGTCGAAGCCGATGCGCTCGGCGTCCGCGGCGGCCTCGGCGAAGGCGCCGATCACGTCGTCCAGGTCCTGTCGGGTCATGGCCTTGCCGGTGGCCTCGTCGGCGCCGATGCGCAGACCCGAGGGACCGACGGCAGGGGCCTCGGCGAACGGCGGCTGCCCCTGCTGACGCACCATGCCGATGTGCCACAGCTGCGGCACGATCGTCCCGCCCGCGGCGTGCACCGCGTCCGCGACCCTCGCCCACCCGGCCAGCTGCTCCTCCCCGTGGAACCGCGGCACCCGGTCGCTCTGCCCGGCGGACTCGTGCCCGACGTACGTCCCCTCGGTGACGATCAGTCCCACTCCGGCGGCGGCCCGCCGCGAGTAGTACGACTCCACGTCGGCACCGGGCACACCGCCCGGCGAGAACATCCGGGTCATCGGCGCCATCACGATGCGGTTCGGGACGGTGAGGCCGTTGATCACGGTCGGCCGGGACAGGATCTGGGCCGCACGGGCGGCGGCGGGCTGGGTGACGGTCACGTAGGAGCTCCTGGGGAGGGGGTTTTGTCTATACCGGCTGGTATGTGCACACGCATTGTTGCACCACATTAAGCAACGATGCGTGTGAGGCTGCGCATTCCCAAGGAGGGGGATGGGTTTCGCGAGCGAGTACGGGTGCGTGGGGGCTGGTCGCGCACCACCCGCACCCGCCAAAACACCGAGGGCGGCACCCCCTGTCGCAACAGGAGGTGCCGCCCTCGGCAAAAGGACGTTGATCAACCGGAGGCCAGGCCCCCGACGTCGATCAGAAGTCCATGTCACCGCCCGGCATACCGCCACCGGCAGGCGCGGCGGCCTTCTCCGGCTTGTCGGCGATGACGGCCTCGGTGGTCAGGAACAGCGCAGCGATCGACGCGGCGTTCTGCAGCGCGGAACGCGTCACCTTCGCCGGGTCGATGATGCCCTCGGCGATCATGTCGACGTACTCGCCGGTCGCGGCGTTCAGACCGTGGCCGACCTGAAGGTTGCGCACCTTCTCGACGACGACGCCACCCTCCAGACCACCGTTGACGGCGATCTGCTTGAGCGGGGCCTCCAGGGCGAGCTTCACGGCGTTGGCGCCGGTCGCCTCGTCACCCTCCAGGTCCAGCTTCTCGAAGACACCGGAAGCCTGCAGCAGGGCCACGCCGCCACCGGCGACGATGCCCTCCTCGACGGCCGCCTTGGCGTTGCGCACGGCGTCCTCGATGCGGTGCTTGCGCTCCTTGAGCTCGACCTCGGTCGCGGCACCGGCCTTGATGACGGCCACGCCGCCCGCGAGCTTCGCCAGGCGCTCCTGGAGCTTCTCGCGGTCGTAGTCCGAGTCGCTGTTCTCGATCTCGGCGCGGATCTGGTTGACCCGGCCCTGAACCTGCTCGGAGGAGCCGGCACCGTCGACGATGGTGGTCTCGTCCTTGGTGATGACGACCTTGCGGGCCTTGCCAAGGAGGTCCAGGGAGGTGTTCTCGAGCTTGAGACCGACCTCCTCGGAGATGACCTCGCCACCGGTGAGGATGGCGATGTCGTTCAGCATCGCCTTGCGGCGGTCACCGAAGCCCGGGGCCTTGACGGCGACGGACTTGAAGGTGCCGCGGATCTTGTTGACGACCAGGGTCGACAGGGCCTCGCCCTCGACGTCCTCGGCGATGATCAGCAGCGGCTTGCCCGACTGCATGACCTTCTCCAGGAGCGGGAGCAGGTCCTTGACGGAGCCGATCTTGGAGTTGGCGATGAGGATGTACGGGTCGTCGAGCGACGCCTCCATCCGCTCCATGTCGGTGGCGAAGTACGCCGAGATGTAGCCCTTGTCGAAGCGCATACCCTCGGTGAGCTCCAGCTCCAGACCGAAGGTCTGGGACTCCTCGACGGTGATGACGCCTTCCTTGCCGACCTTGTCCATGGCCTCGGCGATGAGCTCGCCGATCTGGGTGTCGGCGGCGGAGATGGAGGCCGTGGAGGCGATCTGCTCCTTGGTCTCGACATCCTTGGCCTGCTCAAGGAGAGCGGCGGAGACGGCCTCGACGGCCTTCTCGATACCGCGCTTGAGGGCCATCGGGTTGGCGCCGGCGGCTACGTTGCGCAGGCCCTCCTTGACCAGGGCCTGGGCGAGAACGGTCGCGGTGGTCGTACCGTCACCGGCGACGTCGTCCGTCTTCTTGGCGACTTCCTTGACCAGCTCGGCGCCGATCTTCTCGTACGGGTCCTCGAGCTCGATCTCCTTGGCGATGGAGACACCATCGTTGGTGATCGTGGGGGCGCCCCACTTCTTCTCGAGGACGACGTTGCGGCCCTTGGGGCCGAGCGTCACCTTCACGGCGTCCGCGAGCTGGTTCATGCCGCGCTCGAGGCCGCGCCGCGCCTCCTCGTCGAACGCGATGATCTTGGCCATGTGAAGTGGTCCCTCCAGGACTGGGGGTGATTCCTTCGGACCGCGCCCGCGCCCGCGACGGACGGCTCGCCGGCCTCGTGGTTCCTTGCCCCACCCGGCCTGCGGGCCTCACCGACCCGGTCCTTCTTTGTCACTCTCACCTTCAGAGTGCTAACGCAATGATTAGCACTCGACCCATGCGAGTGCAAGCGGCTCTCGGGGATCGAGCCCTGGAGTCGGGGGCATGGCGAAGGGCTCGCACCCCGGGAGGTGCGAGCCCTTCGAAGAAGAACGTCGCTGCTGTTAGTCGACGCGTGCTTCAGCCGGTGGCCAGACGGACCATGTCCGCCTGCGGCCCCTTCTGGCCCTGCGAGATCTCGAAATCGACCCGCTGGCCTTCCTCCAGGGTGCGGTACCCGTCCATCTGGATCGCGCTGTAGTGGACGAAAACATCCGCACCACCGTCGACCGCGATGAAGCCGTACCCCTTCTCCGCGTTGAACCACTTGACGGTGCCCTGAGCCATGCCTAACTCCCCTATTACTGGCCCTTGCACAGATCCACACTTCGCGGATCCGGGTCAGACCTCACCCCCCATCGGTCGGGGGCGTGCGCCGGAACGCGTCGACCGCGGCTGAATGTATCTGCCCAACTGCCGTCTGCAACAGGTCAATCGGACGAGAATTCCGGGCACGACCGGTCGGGAATGTGGGGACAATTCCGTTGACTTCAGGTCAAGTCGGACCCGGCATACGGAACGAAAGCCGCAAAAAACCCGCACACTTTGGCTACTTCTTGTCGGGCGTACGGCAAAAATCAAGGGCAACCGACTCGGAGATCGGCGGCACGTTCCCCAACTGTACCTCGCTCAACCACACAGAATTGCCCCCTCCGCTTCTCTCACGGAGGGGGCAATTCGGTGAACTCTCAGTAACCTGGGTTACCGATGGTAATGATCGGTCATTCGGTCAGCAGGTCAGCCGCCGGCGACGGCCGGAATGATGGAGACGCCGGCACCGTCGGGAGTGGCCGTCTCCAGCCCCTGCTCGAAACGCACGTCGTCGTCATTGACGTAGACATTGACGAAGCGGCGCAGCTTGCCCTGGTCGTCGAGAACCCGGGCGGCGATCCCGGTGTGGTTCTTCTCCAGGTCGGCGATGACCTCGCCGAGGTTGGCACCCTCGGCGGCGACCTCGGCCTGGCCACCCGTGTAGGTGCGCAGGATGGTGGGGATGCGGACGTTGACGCTCATACGGTGTGACCTCCGGTCAGTGTGCAGGTTCGGGTGAGGCGGCGTCCCGAGGGGCGCGGGGCTCCATCAGACGAGACCCGCCGCGCGGAACGAGTCGAGGTTGGGACGAATCGTCGCAGTCAGCCCCGTACCGGCCACCGCATCCAACGTCTTCAGCCCGTCGCCGGTGTTGAGCACGACAGTCGTGAGGCTCGGGTCCAGCACACCGTCCTCGATCAGCTTCTTCGCCACACCCACGGTCACCCCGCCGGCGGTCTCCGCGAAGATGCCCTCGGTCCGGGCGAGGATCTTGATCGCGTCGACGACCTGCTCGTCCGTCACGTCCTCCACAAACCCGCCCGTGCGGCGCGCGATGTCGAGGACGTACGGCCCGTCGGCCGGGTTCCCGATCGCCAGCGACTTGGCGATGGTGTTCGGCTTCTGCGGACGGACCACGTCGTGGCCGGCCTTGAACGCGGTCGACACCGGCGAGCAGCCCTCGGCCTGCGCGCCGAAGATCTTGTACGGCTTGTCCTCGACGAGCCCGAGCTTGATCAGCTCCTGCAGACCCTTGTCGATCTTCGTCAGCTGCGAGCCGGACGCGATCGGGACGACCAGCTGGTCCGGGAGCTGCCAGCCGAGCTGCTCGCAGATCTCGTACGCCAGGGTCTTGGAGCCCTCCGCGTAGTACGGCCGCAGGTTGACGTTGACGAAGCCCCAGCCCTCGCCGGCCGGGTCGCCGATCAGCTCGGAGCAGAAACGGTTCACGTCGTCGTAGTTGCCCTCGATGCCGACGAGCTCGCCGCCGTAGATCGCGGCCATGACGACCTTGCCCTGCTCCAGGTCGTGCGGGATGAACACGCAGGAGCGGAAGCCGGCGCGGGCCGCGGCGGCGCCCACCGCACCGGCGAGATTGCCGGTGGAGGAGCAGGACAGGGTGGTGAAGTTGAACGCGCGGGCGGCCTCGATGGCCTGGGCGACGACACGGTCCTTGAAGGAGTGCGTCGGGTTGCCGGAGTCGTCCTTGACGAACAGCTTGCCGGCCTCGACGCCGAGCTCACGGGCGAGGTTGTCGGCCTTGACGAGCTTGGTCCAGCCGGGGTTGATGTTCGGCTTGGTCGCCACGTCCGCGGGGACGGGCAGCAGGGGCGCGTAACGCCAGATGTTCGCGGGGCCCGCTTCGATCTGCTTGCGGAGCTCCTCGGCGTCGTAGCCCGAGAAGTCGTAGGCGATCTCCAGCGGGCCGAAACACTCCTCGCACGCGAAGACCGGTCCGAGGGGTACCCGGTGACCGCACTCGCGGCAGGACAGCGCCGCGGCGGGACCCAGGTCTACGGTGGAGTCGGTGGTGCTTGCAACAGTCTGCACAGCCATGTGAGGCGAGGCCCTTTCTCCTCATCTTCCTCACGACGCATCTCGCCGTGAGACGGATTTGGCACCTTCCCTAGCCGGGAGCCTCGCGGAGACGATCAACGGTGACGATCGACGCTGATCTACGAGAACCGACTGGAGGGTTGCCGGGGCTTCATCGGGCCGTATCCCTCTGCCCCTCTGGATGAGCGGTATTCGGTTGTTGACGACGGTCGACCTCGGACATGCGATGGTCACCCGCGTTGTTCAAGACTGTAACCGAACGCCAGGACAGTTGAGATAGCCGTCCGAACCGCGAGATGGATCACAAATCGCGTCCCGACAGTGAGGAGCCGCCGATCGTGCTGGAAGAAGTCGAGCGCTGGCTGCGCAGTCGCTCCTGGTCCGTCTCCGACCGCCCACTGCACCACATCCTGGCCGCCAAGCAGCGTACGGGCCAGTCGGTGTCCGTCGTGCTGCCCGCGCTCAACGAGGAGGAGACGGTCGGCGACATCGTCGCGATCATCGCCCATGACCTCGTGCATCAGGTGCCGCTGGTCGACGAGATCGTCGTCGTCGACTCGGGATCCACCGACCGCACCGCCGAGGTGGCCGCCGCGGCGGGCGCCCGGGTCGTGCACCGCGACGACGTCCTGCCCCGTGTCCCGGCTGTGCCCGGCAAGGGTGAGGTCCTGTGGCGCTCACTGCTCGTGACGAGCGGGGACATCGTGTGCTTCATCGACGCCGACCTGAAGGACTTCTCCTCCGACTTCGTCTCCGGCATCGTGGGCCCGCTGCTCACCGACCCGGGCGTGGACCTGGTCAAGGCGATGTACGACCGTCCGCTCGGCGGCGCCGCCGGGCAGGGCGGCCGGGTCACCGAGCTGATGGCACGCCCGCTGCTGAACATGCACTGGCCGCAGCTGGCGGGATTCGTCCAGCCGCTCGGCGGCGAGTACGCGGCGCGCAGGTCGCTGCTGGAGCAACTCCCGTTCCCCGTCGGATACGGCGTCGAGCTGGGCATGCTGGTCGACTCGCTGCATCTGGTGGGCCTGGACGCGCTCGCCCAGGTGGACGTGGGGGTGCGCAAGCACCGGCACCAGGACGGGCAGGCGCTCGGCCGGATGTCCGCCGCGATCTACCGCACGGCGCAGCTGCGGCTGGCCCGCGGGCATATGGTCCGCCCCTCCCTGACCCAGTTCGAGCGGGGCGAGGACGGTTTCGAGCCGCGTACGTACTCCGTGGACACCGAGGAACGGCCGCCGATGGTGGAGATCGCCGAGTACGCGACGCGGAAGGTCGCGTAAACGCCGGAAACCGGCCGTATACAGGGCGTACGGAAGCCCCCCACAGAGCGGAACCGTACGTTTGAGCGTTTCCGGGCCGGGCTAGGTTGAGGCTTATGGCTTCCACGCAGGATGCGCCGGGTGCGCCGGATGTGCAGGGTGTGCAGGGTGCTGCCAAAGTGCTGGTCGCGTCGAATCGCGGCCCGGTCTCGTACGAGGTGCGGGGCGACGGCTCGCTGCACTCCAAGCGGGGCGGCGGCGGAGTCGTCTCCGGGCTGTCGGCGATCGGGCCGGACGCGGACGCGCTGTGGGTGTGCTCGGCGCTGTCCGACGGCGACCGTGAGGCGGTGCGGCGCGGGGTCGGCGAGGACGGCGTGCTGATGCTGGACATCCCGGCGGACGTGCACGCGGACGCGTACAACGGCATCGCGAACTCGGTCCTCTGGTTCGTCCACCACATGCTCTACCAGACGCCGCTGGAGCCGGTCTTCGACGCGGAGTTCCGGCGGCAGTGGGCGTCGTACGAGACGTACAACCGGGCCTTCGCGCAGGCGCTGGCCGCGCAGGCGGCGCCGGGGGCGGCGGTGCTGGTGCAGGACTATCACCTGACGCTGGTGCCGGGCATGCTGCGCGACATGCGCCCGGATCTCCGTATCGGCCACTTCTCCCACACCCCCTGGGCGCCGCCGGAGTACTTCCGGATGCTGCCGGACGACATCGCCGGGCAGGTGCTGCGCGGGATGCTCGGCGCGGACCGGCTGGGGTTCCTGACCCGGCGGTGGGCGGACGCGTTCGAGGCGTGCTGCACGCAGTTCGCGGGAGGGCTCGGGGACACGCGCATCGGCGTGCACGGTCTGGGCGCGGACGCGGACTTTCTGCGGGCGCGGGCGCATCAGGCCGACGTGACGGAGCGGATGGCGACGCTGAAGGGCGAGATCGGCACCGCCCCGGACGGCACGCCCCGCAGGACGATCGTGCGGGTCGACCGGACCGAGCTGTCCAAGAACATCGTGCGCGGCCTGCTGGCGTACCGGCAGCTGCTCGACGACCACCCCGAGTGGCGCGAGCGCGTGGTACACGTGGCGTTCGCGTACCCCTCGCGGCAGGACCTGGCGGTGTACCGGGACTACACGGCCGAGGTGCAGCGGCTGGCGGACGAGATCAACTCCGCTTACGGGACCGCGACTTGGACCCCGATCGTGCTCCACGTCAAGGACGACTTCGCCCGCTCGCTGGCCGCGTACCGGCTGGCCGACGTGGCGCTGGTCAACCCCATCCGCGACGGCATGAACCTTGTCGCGAAGGAGATGCCGGTGGTGTCCGACGAGGGATGCGCCCTCGTCCTGTCCCGCGAGGCCGGAGCCTTCGACGAACTCGGCGAGGACGCGATCCCCGTCAACCCGTACGACGTGATGAGCACGGCACGGGCCCTGCACGAGGCGCTGTCCGTACGGCCGGAGGAGCGAGCGGAACGCTCAAAACGACTGGCGGCCGCCGCGACCGCGCTACCACCAGCCCAGTGGTTCCTGGACCAGCTCCACGCGCTGACGGAGAAGCCGGGAGGGGCGGCCTGACCGTCGGTCGCACGGATCAACCTGACCCGACCAACGCCCGACCATCGCCCGAGCGGCGCACGCCCTGGCGGCAGACGCCGGGAACAGCCCGCCTGACCGGCGGACGCCCGGATCAACCCGACCGACCGTCGGTCGCCCGGACCAAGCCGACCGGCCAGCGCCCTGGTGGCGCACGCCCGAGCGGCGACGCCGGAAGCGGCCCACCTGACCGGCCGGACCGCCCCGAGCGGGCGGACGCCGGCAGCAGCCCACCGGACCGGCGGCCGCCCGGATCAACCCGACCGACCGTCCGTCGCCCGGACCAAGCCGACCGGCCAGCGCCCTGGTGGCGCACGCCCGAGCGGCGACGCCGGAAGCGGCCCACCTGACCGGCCGGACCGGCCCGAGCAGGCGGACGCCGGCAGCAGCCAGCCTGACCCTCGGCCGCCCGGATCAACCCGACCCGACCAACGCCCGAGCGGCGCCCGCCCTAGCGGCAGGGGCCGGGAGCAGCCCGCCTGACCGGTCGGTCCGGCCCGAGCGGGCAGACGCCGGAACCAGCCCGCCTGACCCGCGGCCGCCCGGATCAACCCGACCGACCGGCCGTCCGCCCGGACGAAACGCCCGGCCAACGCCCCGGTGGCGCACGCTCGAGCGGCGAACACCGGAACCAGCCCGCCCGACCCGCCGGACCAACCCGAGCGACGGGCGCCGGTGGCAGACCGCCCTTACTGGACGGCGGGCGCCCGGTTCAGCTCGCCCGGTCGGCGAGTGCTCCTAGCAGTCGTACGACTCCCTGTGGGCCGGTCACCACGATGTCCGCCCGCTCCGACAACTCGGTGACCTCCTCGCTGCCGCTGCACACCAGGAGGCCGGGGGTGCCGTCGGAGCGGAGTTTGTCCACGGCCGCGTAGGCGGGGAGGTCGCCGAGGTCGTCGCCGGCGTAGAGGACGGATTCGGCGCCCAGTTCCCGGACGTACTCGGTCAGCGCCACGCCCTTGTCCATGCCGGGTGGGCGCAGTTCCAGGACCAGGCGGCCGGGTTCGACGATCAGGCCGTTGCGGGTGGCGAGGTCGGCGAGGGGGATGCGCAGGGCCTCGAAGGTGCCCTGCGGGTCGGCCGCGCGGCGCGTGTGCACGGCGATGGCGTGTCCCTTGTCCTCGGTCCAGGTGCCGGTCCCGGCGCCGTTCGTGTCGAGGACGCCGGGGAGTTCGGCACGGACGGCGGCGACGCCGGGGTGGGGGTCGGGCGCGGTGACCTCCCCGCTGACGGCGTCCCAGCGCTCGGCGCCGTAGTGGCCGAGCACGACGAGGTGCTCCAGTCCGGGCACCCCGGCAAAGCCGCCGTAGCGCACGGCGACGGCGGCCGGGCGGCCGGTGATCACCGCGACGGCGGCGACCTTCGGGGCGAGCGCCGCGAGCACCGGCAGGGCGTCGGGGTGAGCCCGCGCCTTCTCCGGGTCCGGCACGATCGGCGCGAGCGTCCCGTCGAAGTCGAGCGCGATCAGCGCACGCGCGGGCCGCGCGAGGAGGGCGGCGAGCCCGTCCCGGCCGGGCCGGGTGACGGGCGTCGGCAGCGGGGCCGTCGTGGGGTCGGTCGAGTCGGGGTCGGTCAGATCCTTGTCCTTGTCACTGGCCATACGCCGACCCTATCCAGCGAGGCCGCCACGCACCCCTCGCTCACCTCACCTCACCTCTCCGCCCGCCGCGTCTGCCGTATCCGCCGCAGCCGGTTCACCGTCACCGGGTCGTGGGCCAGGGCCCTCGGGTCGTCCAGCAGGGCGTTCAGCAGCTGGTAGTAGCGGACCGGGGCCAGACCCAGTTCCTCGCGTATCGCGCGCTCCTTGGCGCCGGGGCCCGCGAAGCCCCGGCGCTCCAGAGCGAGGATGGCCCGCTCACGGTCGGCGAGGGCGGGGTCGGGCTGGTCCTGGGTCATGTCCCGCACCGTAACCCCCGCCACCGACAACCGGACGGCCGACGGCTACTCGGCGCTCTCCGCCCGCGTCGCCGTCGACTGGAGCTGCCCCAGGATCGCCGCCGGGCTGCCGCTGGAGGAGACAGTCGCGCCGATACGCTTCTTGACGTCCGCGCTGACCGCGGCCCAGGACGTCCGCCCGACCGGGTAGAGCTCGGAGAGCGGCAGCTGCTCCAGGAAGGGCTTGAGGTCGGCGTCCTGCTCGGCCGCCGTCATCACCGTGGACGCGGAATTCGTGACGGGCAGGAGGTCGTACTCGCGGGAGAAGTCCAGGACGTTCTGCTTGTCGTAGACGAAGTCGAGGAACTCGCCCACCTGGTCGGCGTGGCCGTTCTCCTTGAAGGCCATCATCCAGTCCGCCACGCCCATGGAGACCTTGCTCGGCCCCTCCCGGCCGGGCATCGGCACCATGCCGAACTTCACGCCCTTCTTCTCGGCCATCTGCATCAGCGACGGGTGGCCGTTGAGCATGCCGACGTCACCGGCCGCGAAGGCGGAGAACGCGTCGGCCCGGTTGAGCTCGCCGGGTACGACCGGACCGGTGAGGTCCTTGCCGACCAGGTTGTCCTTGAGCCAGTCGAAGGTGGCGATGTTCTCCGCGGAGTCGATGCTGTAGGTGCCGAGGTCGCTGTCGGTGTAGCCGCCCCCGCCGCTGAGCAGCCACTGCATCGTCTCGGCCTGCGCCTCCTCGGAACCGAGGGGCAGCGCGTACGGCGTCTTCACGCCGTCCGCCTTGAGCGCCTCGGCGTCGGCGGCCAGCTCCTTCCAGGTGGTCGGCGCGGAGATGCCGGCCTTCTCGAAGAGCGTCTTGTTGTAGAAGAGCAGCCGCGTGGAGGAGGCGAACGGGATGCCGTACTGCACATCCTTCACCCGGCCCGCGTCCGCGAACTGGGCGACGATGTCGGCCTGGACGGGGATGGAGAGCAGGTCGTCGGCCTGGTAGAGCAGCCCCTTGGCGGCGTAGTCGGCGTACGCGCCGATCTGTGCCATGTCCGGCGCGTTCCCGGCGTCGACCATCTCCTTGACCTTGGCGTCGACGTCGTTCCAGGAGTACACGGTGACGTCGACCGTCACGCCGGGGTGCTCGGCCTCGTACGCCGTGACGAGCTTGTCCCAGTACTTCTGGGAGCCGTTCGACTCGCTGTCCCCGTAGTCCGCCGCGACCAGCCGCAGCGTCACGTCGCCCGAGTCGCCGGCCAGCCCGCAGCCGCCGAGGGCCGCCGTCAGGCCCAGTGCGGACACCGCCGCGATCGCTCCCGTACGCCTACGACTCCGACTACGCCGCTGCACGCAAACCCCCGCCACACCCATGTTCGAATTCTCGTTCTGAATTTTCGAAACGTCATACATATTGCCCCCTAAGGTCTACACCACGTAAGTGGACTAGACCTCTCGCGGGTGCGCAAGCCACACTGTTCCCCGTGAGACATGTCATCGCCCTCGATGTGGGCGGCACCGGGATGAAGGCCGCCCTGGCCGGGCCGAGCGGCGAGCTGCTCCACCAGGCACGCCGCCCGACCGGGCGCGAGCGCGGACCGGACGCGGTCGTCGAGGGCATCCTCGACTTCGCCGCCGAGCTGCGCGCGCACGGCGAACGGCTCTTCGGCGAGCCCGCGGCCGCCGCCGGCGTCGCCGTCCCCGGCATCGTCGACGAGGAGCGGGGCATCGCCGCCTACGCGGCCAACCTGGGCTGGCGGGACGTACCCCTGCGGCAGCTGCTCGCACAGCGGCTCGGCGGCGTCCCCGTCGCCCTCGGCCACGACGTGCGCACCGGCGGTCTCGCCGAGGGCCGGATCGGCGCGGGCAAGGGCGCCGACCGCTTCTTCTTCGTGCCCCTCGGCACCGGGATCGCCGGCGCCATCGGCATCGACGGCCGGGTGGAGGCGGGTGCGCACGGCTTCGCGGGCGAGATCGGCCACATCGTCGTACGGCCGGGCGGTACCCCCTGCCCGTGCGGGCAGCGCGGCTGCCTGGAGCGATTCGCGTCGGCGGCGGCGGTGAGCGAGGCGTGGGCCGCCGCCTGCGGGGACCCGGAGGCGGACGCCGCGGACTGCGCCAAGGCCGTCGCGTCCGGCGACCCGAACGCCGTACGGATCTGGCAGCAGGCCGTGGACGCCCTCGCCGACGGCCTGGTCACCGCCCTCACCCTGCTGGACCCCCGCACCCTGATCATCGGTGGCGGCCTGGCGGAGGCGGGGGAAACCTTGTTCACACCGCTGCGGGAAGCCGTCCGGCAGCGGGTCACTTTCCAGAAGCTGCCGTCCATCGTCCCCGCGGCACTGGGGGACACGGCCGGTTGCCTAGGCGCCGGCCTCCTGGCATGGGATCTCCTCGACCACACCGACCCTACGGAGGTAACTCCCTGATGGCAGCCGACCTGGGGGCGCGGGACAGCGCCGAATTGCGGCTCCGCCGCGGGGCGCGACCAGCCCCCCACAACCCGCACCCCACAACCGGCGATGCGCCCCTGATCCTCTCCGGCGCCAACGTGGTCATGCCGACGGGAACCCTCAAAGAGGGCCAGGTGATCGTCGACGGCACGCGCATCGCCGGCACGGCACCGGAGAACGCTCACCGCATCGACCTAACCGGCCACTGGCTCCTGCCGGGCTTCGTGGACATCCACAACCACGGCGGCGGCGGAGCCTCCTTCACCTCGGGCACGGTCGACGACGTACTCAAGGGCATCCACACCCACCACCTGCACGGCACGACCACCCTCGTCGCCTCCACCGTCACCGGCGACATGGACTTCCTCACCCGGCGCGCGGGCCTGCTGTCCGAGCTGGCCGAGCAGGGCGACATCGCGGGCATCCACTTCGAGGGACCGTTCATCTCCCCGTGCCGCAAGGGCGCGCACTCCGAGGAGCTGCTGCGCGACCCGGACCCGGCGGACGTGCGCAAGCTGATCGACGCCGCGCGCGGCCACGCGACGATGGTCACCCTCGCGACCGAGCTGCCGGGCGGCATCGAGTCCGTACGCCTCCTCGCCGAGCACGGCGTCATCGCGGCGATCGGGCACACGGACGCGACGTACGAGCAGACGGTGGAGGCGATCGAGGCGGGCGCCACGGTCGCCACGCACCTCTTCAACGCGATGCCGCCGCTCGGCCACCGCGAGCCGGGCCCGATCGCGGCCCTGCTGGAGGACGAGCGGGTGACGGTCGAGCTGATCAACGACGGCACGCACCTGCACCCGGCGTCCCTGCAACTGGCGTTCCATCACGCGGGCGCGGACCGGGTCGCGTTCATCACGGACGCGATGGACGCGGCCGGTTTCGGCGACGGCCGCTACATGCTCGGCCCGCTGGAGGTCGAGGTCGCCGACGGTGTGGCCCGCCTGGTCGAGGGCGGCTCGATCGCGGGCTCCACGCTCACCCTGGACCGCGCCTTCAAGCGCGCGGTGACCATCGACCGGCTGCCGGTCGAGGACGCGGTGGCGGCCCTGTCCGCCAACCCCGCCAAGCTGCTCGGCCGCTACGACCGCATCGGCTCACTGGAGCCCGGCAAGGACGCCGACCTGGTGGTACTGGACTCCCACTTCGACGTGAAGGGCGTCATGCGCCGGGGAGAATGGGTGGTCGATCCCCAACTGGGGTGATGTGTCCGCCTGTTGGGGGCGGCAGTTGTCCTGCGAGACTGGGACGACTGCCGTCCGTTTGGCATGATCGGCATCCGCCGGAGGGAACAACCGGCAGACGGACGGCACACGCATGCTGAACTCTTCGGGGGAGGTCGAGTACAGGTGATCCTCACGGTCACGCTGAACACCGCTCTCGACATCACCTATCGCGTACGATCCCTGCGCCCCCACGCCTCCCACCGCGTCACCGAGGTGACCGAACGCCCCGGCGGCAAGGGCCTGAACGTGGCCCGGGTGCTGGCGGCCCTCGGCCACGAGGTGACGGTCACGGGCTTCGCGGGCGGCGCGACGGGCCGGGTGGTCCAGGAGTTGCTCACCGCCACGCCGGGCGTGGTGGACGCGCTGGTCCCGGTGACGGGAGCGACCCGGCGCACGATCGCCGTGGTGGACGCGCACACCGGCGACACGACCCAGCTGAACGAGCCCGGCCCGACGGTCACGCCGACCGAGTGGTCCGCCTTCCAGGAGGCGTACGAGGACCTGCTCACGTCGGCATCCGCGGTGGCCCTGTGCGGCAGCCTCCCGCCGGGAGTGCCGGTGGGCGCATACGCCGGCCTGGTCCGAGCCGCGAAGGCAGCCGACGTCCCCGTCCTCCTGGACACCAGCGGCGAGGCACTGCGCCGGGGCGTCGCCGCCCGCCCGGACATCATCAAGCCGAACGCCGACGAACTGGCCGAACTGACCGGCTCCCACGAGCCGCTGCGCGCGACGCAGGACGCGCGCAGACGCGGCGCCCGCGCGGTGGTGGCCTCCCTCGGCGAGGCGGGCCTGCTCGCCGCGACCCCCGAGGGCCGCTGGCGAGCCGCCCCGCCTGCCCGCCTCCGGGGCAACCCGACCGGCGCGGGCGACGCGGCGGTCGCGGGCCTGCTGTCGGGGTTGGTGGAGAAGCTCCCCTGGCCGGACCGCCTGACCCGCGCGGCAGCGCTGAGCGCGGCGAGCGTGGTGGCGCCGGTGGCGGGGGAGTTCGACCGGGGCGCCTACGAGGAGCTGCTGGCCCGGGTCGCGGTAACCGGGGAGGTCACCGCCGCCTGACGGCTCCTACTTGACCCAACCCTTGACCAGCCACATCTGGTCGATGAGCGCGTCGCACTGGTTGCCCTGCTCGCAGGACACCTTGATCGTGTTCGTGCCCTTGTTGAGCTGGATGTAGTTGTAGGTCTTCGTCCAGCTCTTCTCGTAGTCGCCCTCGGCGGCGCCCGTCCAGTTCTTCAGGTCGACCGGCGAATCGGAAGGCGTGCCGTTGACCGTGAGTGTGGCGTTCTGGTCCTTGCCCGGGACGCTGTAGCCGACGTACACGGTGTACTTACCGCTCTTCGGGATCCCGTCCACGCTCCAGGTGATCGAGGAGCCGACCGCGTTGAAGCCGGTGACATAGACGCCGCCGTCCGCCTGGGCGCCCTTGATCTCGGACGCGGTGGTGGCGCCCCCGGCGAGGGCGAGAGTCTTGGCGTCCCTCGTCGGCAGGTCGTCCTCGGCCGCCGCGGGGTTGCTGTTGGACGGGCTCGGCGCGCTGCTCTGCTGGGACTGCGTCGGCGTCGATCCCGCCTCGTCCTTCTTGTCCTTGTCGTCGTTGCCGCCGAGGATCGCGACGCTGATGCCGATGACGACCGCCGCGACGACCGCGATCGCGCCGATCAGCAGGCCCTTGGTGTTCGGGCCCCCGCCGCGGCCGGCGCCGCCGCTGTAGGACGTCTGGGTCGTGGGGGCGCCGCCGGGGTGCGTCTCCGGTGCCGCGTAGTGCGCGTTCGGCTGGCCGTAGGTGCCCTGCTGTTGCGGTACCTGGCCGTACGCGGCCGTCGGTGCCTGCTGGCCGTACTGGCGCTCTCCGACCGCTCGCACACGGTTCACCGAGCCCGGGTAGCCGTAGCCCCCGCCACCGGACGGCGGCTGTGCCCCGTTGGCCTGGCCGTCGGCGTAGAGGTAGCCGAACGGGTCGTCGTCCTCAGGCGTACTGGCGCCGTTGTTGCCGGACGTCATCCCTTGGTACTCCTCACCAGGTGCGGGCGTTGCGGTAGGTCAGTCAGAATGGCGAGCCTACCCGCTCCTGCTGGCCCAAACGGGTGACTCAGACCGCATCAGCTCGCTGACCTGGGATTCATCCCGCCCGTCTGTGTTGTTTGGGACGAGATCGTTTCTCTACGTACATCCGCTCGTCAGCGGACTTCAACACTTCGTCCGCGGTCATCCCACAATGTGCCCACCCGATGCCGAAGCTGGCCCCGACGCGCACGGCACGCCCCTCGGCCCGGATCGGCTGGATGATCTCGTTGCGCAGGCGTACCGCGAGGTCCTGGGCGTCGGCGCGGCCGAGACCGTCGGCGAGGATCACGAACTCGTCGCCGCCGAGCCGGGCGACGGTGTCGCCGTCGCGGACCTGGCGGGACAGGCGCCTCGCCACCTCGATGAGCACCGCGTCACCCGCGTTGTGCCCGAACCGGTCGTTGATCGACTTGAAGCCGTCGAGGTCGCAGAAGAGCACCGCGAGCCCCTTGCTGCCGTCGTCGGTGCCGTCGTCGTGCTCGGCCTCGTCCGGAGAGACGGTGTGGACGTGGTGGTCGAAGGCCTCCAGCGCCGCCGCGCCCGGGAAGTCGAAGCCGTGGCCGTTGGCGTCGAAGACGGCCGGGTGGCCGTAGGCCGCGTCCATGGACTCCAGGGCGCCCGCGTGGGCGGGGCGCCTGCACAGCCGCGAGGCGAGACGGGCGCGCAGCTCGGCGGAGTTCGGCAGGCCGGTGAGCGAGTCATGCGAGGCGCGGTGGGCGAGCTGGAGCTCGCGGCGCTTGCGCTCCTCGATGTCCTCGACGTGGGTGAGCAGGAAGCGGGGCCCGTCGGCGGCGTCCGCGACGACGCTGTTGCGCAGGGACACCCAGACGTACGTGCCGTCGCGGCGGCCGAGGCGGAGCTCCGCCCGTCCCCCTTCCGCCGAGGTCCGCAGCAGCGTGCCGATGTCCTCGGGGTGGACGAGGTCGGAGAAGGAGTAGCGGCGCATCGCGGAGGCGGGGCGTCCCAGCAGACGGCACAGGGCGTCGTTCGTGCGCAGGATCCGGCCGTGCTGGTCGCCGCCCATCTCGGCGATGGCCATGCCGGAGGGGGCGTACTCGAAGGCCTGCCGGAAGCTCTCCTCGCTGGCGCGCAGGGCCTGCTGGTCGCGTTCGAGCCGGACGAGCGCCCGCTGCATATTCGCGCGTAGACGTGCGTTGCTGATCGCGATGGCGGCCTGGAACGCGTACATCTGGAGCGCCTCGCGCCCCCACGCGCCCGGCAGCCGGCCGTTGCGCGGCCGGTCCACGGACAGGACGCCGATCAGTTCGCCGCAGGCGCCGCCCTGCACACCGGGCGTGTACATCGGCGCGAACAGGCGGTCCGAGGGGTGCCACTCGTCCTCGAAGCGGGGCGCGGGCCCGTCGGTGTACCACTGAGGGACGTCGTCGTCGTCGAGGATCCAGCCTTCGGTGTGCGGTATGAAGACCAGGTCGCCCCAGTGCTGCCCCATGTTCAGCCGGCGCTCCCACGAATCGCGCGAGCCGACCCGGCCGGTGATGAGGGCCTCGGCGGCGGGGTTGCCAGCGAAGGCGGCGACGACGAGATCGCCGTCGGGGCGTACGAGGTTGACGCACGCGAGCTCGAACCCGAGGCCGGTGACGACACCGTCGGCGACAGTCTGTAGTGTGTCCGCCAGACTACGGGCCGTGTTCATGTCAGCCATGACCTGGTGCAACTGTCGCAGGGTCGCAAGACGGACATACGGCTCCGACTCGGTCTCCATGCTCGCCCTCCCCCCGAGACCTCGCAGCGAATCAAGGGTTCTACTTCGGCGTAACTTCCCTTGCTAGTTCCCCGCCACTGAATCACAGCGCGCTGCCCACTCGGTACACAGGGTCAACAATTAATGGCTCTTGTGACTCAAGTCACAACTGAACGTGAACAATTGAGCGGTGTTTCTGCGTTTTTCCTGTGTGTTTACTGAACGCAAACTGAGTGCGCGCGTGGAGATGGCACGAAACGACCGCGAACAGTTCCGCACGACTCCGTCGGGAGACCTAGGTCCGTTCTCGGGCGCAGGCCCGATGTGCGGTGCGCGGGACCGACATTAGCGTTTTCGCCGTGCCGAACACTTCACCTCCCGCTCCGCCCGTGACCGCCGACCTCCCCGCCTCGCGCGGCGCCGCCCGGCATGCTGAGTCAGTGAGCAACGACGAGTTCCGAGCCGCGATGTCGCGGCTCGCCGCGGGCGTGGTCCTGGTGACCGCGCTGGAGCCGCCCCTGGACCCCGACGACCCGCACGCCCCGGCCGGCGAGGACGTCGGCATGACGGCCACGGCGTTCATGTCGGTGTCCCTGGACCCGCCGTTGGTGCTGGTCAGCCTGCGTGAGGGGGCCCGCATGGACGACCTGCTCGCCGAGCAGCCGCTGTGGGCGGTCTCCGTCCTCACCGAGAGCCAGCGCCACATCGCCGGGCGCTTCGCCATGAAGGGCCGCGTCAGCGACCGCCTGCTGTTCGCCGACATCCCCTACGTCCGCGGCAAGGAGAGCGGCGCGCCTCTGGTGGGCGGCGCCCTGGCCACGCTGGAGTGCCGCACCGAGCAGCGGGTGCCGGCCGGCGACCACACCCTGGTGATCGGCCGCGTCCTGTCGGCCTCTCTGCCGAGTGCGGACGGTCGTCCGCTGACCTATTTCCGGGGCCGTTACCGGCAGTTGGGATGATCTCCGCCGCGGATACGGACCGCAATTCCCTTGGCTAACAAATGATCACCCGGCATACCGTGTCGGGATGACGTCGACGACTTCCGCACCGCGCCTCGAAAACATCACACCTGGAAATTTCGAGGCGGCGACCGGCATACGCGTACGCCCCGATCAGGAACACGCGGTCTCCCCCGTGATGCAGTCCCTCGCCGAGGCATACGTCCATCCCGCGGGCGTCGCCTGGCCCCGCCTGATCGTCGACGGCGAGCGCCCGGTCGGCTTCCTGATGGCCTTCCTCGACATCGACTGGCGCGGCGACGGCAGCGTCCGCCGCTCCGGCCTGTGGCGGCTGAACATCGCCGCCGAGGAGCAGGGCCGGGGATACGGCCGCTTCGCGGTCGAGTCCGTGGCCAGGGAGCTGCGCCGCCGGGGCGTGAGCGAGCTCCACGTCACCTGGCACCCCGGCCCCGACGGCCCGGAGGGCTTCTACACCGGCCTGGGCTTTCGCGTGACCGGGGAGACCTCCGGGGACCAGACGGTGGGGGTGCTGGACCTGGACGGCGTCGGGGACCGGCTCTGAACGGGCGGGCTCCGCCCGGCGGCCGAGGGCCCTCGATGCCGACGGTCCCTAGCCGAGGTCGATGTCCAGCCGGGCGACCCGGTCCGGGTCGGCCACGATGTCGATCACGGCGATCCGATCCCGTACGAACGCAAACCTCAACGCCCGTTCCACCCGCCCGCCGACCAGGACCACGGACCCGGCCGCGCCGTCGACCAGCGCGTGCCTGGACACCACGGCGGGCCGGGCGGCCAGGGCCGCGGACCCGAACGTCGACGCGCCCCGCGCCACCGCCGCGGCGCCGGTCGTCGCCCCGGCCTCGGTGCGCACGATGACGTCCGGGTCGAGGACGTCGAGCAGCCCCTCGAAGTCACCGTCGCGCGCGGCGGCGAGGAAGGCGCCGACGACCTCACGCTGCCGGCGCTGAAGGGCCCGGTCGTTCTCGGGCACCTCGGCGCCCTGCACCCGGCGCCGGGCCCGGCTGGCGAGCTGCCGCGCGGCGGCCGGCGTACGGTCCACGACGGCGCCGACCTCCTCGAACGGCACCCCGAACAGGTCGTGCAGCACGAACGCGAGGCGCTGGGGGTCCCCCCTGCTCGAAGAGCTTGGGGGACGGCGTCAGGGTGTCCAGTACGACGAGCAGGGCGACGCCCACCGAGTCCGCGAGGAGCGCGTCCTGCTCGGGGTCGACGGGGAGCGGGGCGGAGGCGGCGGAGCCGGTGGCCGAGGCGGCGGCAGGGGGTGCCGTGGAGTCCAGGGGCTCCTCCGCGCGGGACTTGCGGGAGCGCAGCATGTCCAGGCAGACCCGGCCGACGACGGTGGTCAGCCGGCCGCCGAGGTTGTCGACCCAGCTGGTGTCGGAACGGCTCACCCAGAACCACGCCTCCTGCACCGCGTCCTCGGCCTCGGCGGTCGACCCGAGCATGCGGTGGGCGACGGCACGCAGATGGCCGCGGTGCGCCTCGAAGCGCCGGGCGAGGAAGTCGGTGTCGTCGGTGCCGTGGTTGCCATCGGCGCTCATCTGTCGCAGCCTCTCGTCGCGATCCGTCCGTCGTCACTGGCCTGACGGATCGCGCGGCGAGAATGTGACGGCCGGCCCCGCTGGGGGTACCCCCTCTGGGGGAGGGCGTGCCAGGCCCCGCGACGCCGGCCTGATCCGCCGGACAGGCCCTACCCCCAGTCCCGCCCGGAGCGCCCCCGCTTGGTGTCGGAGCGCTGCTTCTTCTCCCGCAGCCGCCGCTCGTTGATGCCGCGGGGAATGCGGGTCGGCCTGCGCGGCTTGGGCGGTGGGGCCGTCGCCTCGGCGAGGAGCGCGGCGAGGCGTACGGCGGCGGTCTCGCGGTTGCGCCACTGGGAGCGGTGCTCGGAGGCGCGCACGGTGACGACGCCGTCGACGAGCTTTCCGGCCAGCCGCTCCAGCGCCCGCCGCTTCCACACCTCGGGCAGCGCCTCGGTGCTCGCGAGGTCGAAGCTCAGCTCCACCTTTGAGTCACTGGTGTTGACATGCTGGCCGCCCGGACCGCTCGACCTGGAGAAACGCCACATGAGCTCGGCCTCGGGGAGCGAGACGGAGCCACGGATGACGTGAGGACCAGACATGCCGTACATCGTCCCGCGTCTGTCCGGTCCACGTCACCCCAATATCGCCGCCGGAGTCCTCATGTCTCCCCTACGGGTGCTCTTTGGCAAAGAAAGTAAAGACACTTGGAACTTGAGGTACCCCTCTCTGCGTTCATAGGGGTAGCTGTAGCTTCTAGCCGTACCGCAACGAGGGAAGGGACTCCCAACAATGGCTGTAAGCCTGTCCAAGGGTGGCAACGTCTCGCTCACCAAGGAGGCTCCGGGCCTGACCGCCGTCACCGTGGGCCTCGGCTGGGACGTCCGCACCACCACCGGCACGGACTTCGACCTCGACGCCTCGGCGATCGCGGTCAACCCCACGGGCAAGGTCTACTCGGACGGACACTTCGTCTTCTTCAACAACAAGCAGACCCCGGACCAGACCATCGTCCACACCGGTGACAACCGCACCGGCGAGGGCGCGGGCGACGACGAGGCGATCAACGTCAACCTCGCCGGCCTCCCGGCCGACGTCGAAAAGATCGTCTTCCCGGTCTCGATCTACGACGCGGAGAACCGCTCGCAGAACTTCGGCCAGGTCCGCAACGCCTACATCCGCATCGTGAACCAGGCCGGCGGCGCCGAGATCGCCCGCTACGACCTCTCCGAGGACGCGGCCACCGAGACCGCCATGGTCTTCGGCGAGCTCTACCGCAACGGCGCCGAGTGGAAGTTCCGCGCCGTCGGCCAGGGCTACGCCTCGGGCCTGGTGGGCATCGCGCAGGACTTCGGTGTGAACGTCTGACGGACGCCGCGCTGCACTGCACTGGAACCCCTGGCTTCGGCCGGGGGTTCCGGCGTTCGGGGGTGCGTCAGGTGGCCACCGGCCTCCCTCACCCCTTCGATAGGTTGCCCGAATGATCCTCGACCCCCTCCCCCTCACCCCGGACCGCGACATCCCGTCCCCGGTCCTCACCGAGCTCACCGCCCTGTACGCCTCCCACCGCGACTTCCACGCACTCACCGGCGAGTTCCCGGACCCCGAGGACATCCGCCCGGAGCAGGTGGCCGCGGCCCTGGCCGACGAGTTGCTGATGCCCGGGGCGCAGGTGCTGCTCGCCCGCAGCGAGGGCCGCCTGGTCGGGATCGCGATCACGCTGGCCGACCATCCCGACCCGGTCGACCCGGATCCGTGGATCGGGCTGCTGATGGTGGACGCGGCGGCCCAGGGCCAGGGATACGGCAAGCGACTGGCCACTCTCATCGAGGACCGCTTCCGCGCGGAGGGCCGCACGGCCGTGCGCCTGGCCGTCCTGGACAACAACCCCAAGGCCCTCGCCTTCTGGACGACCCTCGGCTACGAAACCATCGGCTACGGCCGGGACCGCGAACGCGACCGCCCCTGCACGGTCCTCCAGAAGCAGCTGACAGCCCCCTCCCCCGGCGCCGACGGGGCGGCCTGAACGACGTGGACTGGACGACCCTGGCGGGCACGGCCCTGGGCGCGCTCGTCGGCGTCGGCTCGACCCTGCTCGCCGACCGGGCCCGCTGGCGCCGCGACCTGGCCGACCGGACCCGGCAGGAACGCCGGCAGATCTATGTGACCGTCCTGACCAAATACCGGCTGGCCTACGAGGCCATGCACACGGCCGCCGTCGCCGCCGGCCGCGGGGCGGACGGGACAAGGGAGACGGCCGTACAGGAGGCGTTCCGGGCGTCGGGCTGCGACGAGGCCCGGGAGACCGCGCTGATCTGCGCTCCGCAGGAGATGTCCGACGTCCTGGAGGACGTCTACTCGACCCTGCGGGACCTGCTGGAGGTGTTCGCCGCCGGTGATCCACCGCTCGGCTCACCGGAGCTGCAGGAGCGGCGGCTCAGGCATGCCGAGGCTGTCTGGGCGGCGCGGGCGGCGATGCGGGGGGACCTGGAGCGGGCGGGCTGACGGCAGGGCCGCCGCTACGGGTGCTCGGGGCGTCCGTCGCCGTACAGCCAGTCCTTCCAGAGGGTGGTGAAGTCCTCGTCCGGCGCCGTCTTCTCCACGTACGCCGTGAAGTCGGCGGTGTCCGCGTTGCCGTGGCGGTGCTCGTCGGCCCAGCCCTGGACGATGTCGTAGAAGGTGTCGTCGCCCACCGTCCGGCGGATCTTGTGGACGACCATCGCGCCGCGTTCGTAGACGGGCGAGTCGGAGATGTGCGCGGCGCTCGTGGGCTTGGCGGGCGGGAAGTCCCAGAGTTCCTCGAGGTCGTCCTCGCCGTGGTCGTACAGGGCGTCGAAGGTCTCCTGGGCGCTGTCGCCGCCGTTGTCCTCCTCCCACAGCCACTCGGCGTATGTCGCGAAGCCCTCGTTCAGCCACATGTCCCGCCAGCTCTTCGGCGTCACGGAGTTGCCGAACCACTGGTGGGCGAGCTCGTGGACGAGGAGTTCGGTGCTGGGGGCGCCCGGGAAGACGGGACGGTTCTGGGTCTCCAGGGCGTAGCCGGCGTCCTCCTTGTCCGAGACGATCGCGCCGGTGGAGGAGAAGGGGTACGGACCGAAGTTGTACTCCGCCCACTCCATGATCTCGGGGATCCGGGCGAGAACCTTGCGGCTGGGGCCGGCCTGGGCGGGGGACACGGCGGTGTAGACGGGCAGTTCGCCCTCTCCCTCGTCCTCGTCCTCGGTCGTGGTGACCGTGGAGCGGGCGATGTCGTAGTCGCCGATGGCGAGGGCCGTGACATGGCCGGCCATGGGCTCCGCCGTACGCCAGTGGAACGTCGTACGGCCCTCTCGCGTGCTCCGCTCGGCCAACTCCCCGTTGGAGACGACCTCCAGCCCCTCCGGCACGGTCACCGAGATGTCGTACGACGCCTTGTCCGACGGGTGGTGGTTGCCGGGGAACCACGCCATGGACCCCGTGGGCTCCCCCAGGGCGAGCGCGCCCGCGTCGGTGGGCAGCCAGCCCTCCTCGGAGCCGTCGGGGTCGGTGATCGTCTGCGGGGTCCCGGAGTAGCGGACGGTGATCCGGAAGGTCTCGCCCTCGTCGAGGTCGTCGTGCGGCCGGACGACCAGTTCCTGGCCGTTACGGCTCCAGCGGGCCCGCTTGCCCTCCACCGACACCTTCTCGACGTCCATCCCCAACAGGTCGAGGTCGAAGGCGGAGAGGTCCTTGCCGGCGCGTGCGGTGATCTCGGCGGTGCCGGTGAGGTGGCGGTCGTCGGGGTCGTAGTCGAGGTCGAGGGCGTAGTGGGTGACGTCGTAGCCGCCGTTGCCGGCCTTGGGGAAGTACGGGTCGCGCACGCCGGAACTGCCGGGGGTGCCGTGCACTCCGCCGCACGCCGTGAGGGCGAGGGCGAGCACGCCACAGGCGCCGGCCCGCAGGATCCGTGCGGCCGAGGGGACCCGTGCGGTCGGACGGGCCTGGACAACGAGTACGGAACGGGACACGTCAGTGATCCTATGAGCGCGGCCGTGACACCATCACCTCCGTGCTCGACATCGGCTACGCCCTCTCCAACCGCTTCCCGGACCCCCCGCAGACGGACTACCGCCGCGCGGACGTCCACGCCCTGCGCCACGACCTGTTCTGCGGGGACGTCTACCTGGCCGACACCAAGGAGGACCGGGAGGTGTCCACAGCCTGGGGATGGGTGCCGGTGCTCGACTTCGCCTGGGCCCTGTGCGACATCGCCGAGCGGCTGGACCGGGACCCGGCCGGGTCCCGCGCCTCCCGGCCCCAGCACGCGGAACTCGACTTCACCGAGTCGACCGACCGCATGCTCTTCGAGCGCCGCTTCGGCTGGGTGGACATCGAGGCGGACTGGATGCCGGCCGAGGAACCCCCGCTGACCTTCTCCCACAGCGAACTGCGCCGCGAGGCCCGCGACTTCCTCCACGACCTGCTCGCCGACCTGATCGACCTGCACGACGACCTGGGCGAGAACCCGGCGATCTGGACACTCCAGGCCCGCTATCCCCGGGTGACGTGAACCCACCACAGCGCCCTCCCCCCCCCGGCCGGCACCCCACCGAACGGTCGTCAGCCCTCCACTCGAATCCCCAGCTGGGCCGCCAACACCGGTGCCAGATCCAGTAGTTGACCCGGACTGATCACCGCTCCCGCCAGCCGGTCCACGCCCCGTGCGATCTCCAGCTCCGCCGCCCCGCGCAGATCCACGTCCGTCAGGGTCGCCCCGGTGAGGTCCACCCCCTTCACCGCGCAGTCCACGAACTCCACCCGCTCCAGCCGGGCGCCCCCGAAGTCCGGCTCGACCAGGACGCAGCCCTCGAAGACGACGTCTCTGAGCCTGGCCTTGCGCAGGTTCAGATAGTCGATCTTGCCGCCGCGGATCACGACCCGCTCCAGCACGGAGCCGTGCAGCTGCACCCCGCCCAGCCGGGCGTCGACCAGCTCGACATCGCGCAGGGTCGCCTCGGCGAGGTCGGTGCCGACACCCCGTGGCTCGGTGAGGACCGAGTCGAGGATCCGGGCGTGACGAAGCCGCGTCTCGTCCAGGACGCAGCCCTTCAGCGCGCAGTCCATGAAGCGGGCGCCCGCGCCGTCGTGCCGGGTGAGGTCCTCCTCCCGGAACTCCAGGCCGTCGTAGTCCCCGTCCGGCTCCAACTCCCCGTCCCGGAACGGCTCCAGCGCCGGCAACCGCAGCTCCGGCCGCCGCGCCCCCTTCGCCGCACCCCTGCCGGGCCCGCCCGCGCCGCCGCCCGCACCCACCGCTCTCCTCGCCATGCCCCCATGCTGCACCCCGCCACTGACAATCACCCGGGCCCGCCCCAGACGCGCCCGTGACCAGCGCGAACACCGGTGATGTCACATTCCGGGGGCCCCGGGCCGTCGTACTCACAGAACAAGGCAAGACAGGCGACCCCGAGCAAGAGGGAGACCCCCAGCCATGCACCGCATCACCGTCATCGGCGGCGGCTTCGCCGGACTCACCGCGGCCATCACCGCCGCCGAGGCGGGCGCCAAGGTCACCGTGTACGAAGCCCACCACACCCTCGGCGGACGGGCCCGGACCGCCGAGGGGCCGTACCGGACCAACGAGGGCCCGCACGCCCTGTACAGCGGCGGCCCGCACTGGGCCTGGCTCAAGCAGCGGGACCTCATCGGCCCGCTCGCGCCGATCCCGCCGCTGGAGGCCGCCCGGCTGCGGCTGCGGCACCGTGGCGTCCTGCGCCGCACCCCGCCGTTCGCCATGCTCAAGCTGCTGCGGCCCGCCCTGCCGCAGGCGCCCGTCGAGGTGGACTTCCTGACGTGGGCCACCGGCATCGCCGGCGAGGAGGGCGCCCGTGCGGCCGCGCACTACTCCGCCGTCGCCCTGTTCCACCACGACCCCGGCGCCCTGTCCGCCGCGTTCGTGCAGGAGCGGCTGCGCCGGGCCACCAAGCTGCCGCCCGAGGCCCACTATCCGAAGGGCGGATGGGCGAACCTCATCGACCGGATGGCGGCCCGGGCGTGGAACCTCGGGGTGCGGATGGAGACGCTCTCCCGCGTCGACAGCCTCGACGGCCTGACGACCGACTCGCCCGTCGTCGTCGCCACCACCCTCGACGCCGCCCGCCGCCTCCTCGGGGACGACTCCCTGACCTGGACCAGCGGTCGTACGGCGCTCATCGACCTCGCCGTGCGCACCCGGCGCGGGGACGCCTTCGTCGTCTCCGACCTCGACGAGACCGGGTGGCTGGAACGGTTCACCGCGCAGGACCGCTCCCTGGCCCCGGCGGGCGAACAGCTGATCCAGGGGCAGATCCCGCTCGCCCCGCACGAGTCGAGGGCCGCCGGCATCGCCCGCGCCGAGCGGCTCCTCGACCTCGGCTTCCCCGGCTGGCGCGAGCGCGTCACCTGGCGCAGGGAGGCCGTGGCGGGCGGCCGTACCGGGGCCGTCGACCTGCCCGGCACCAGCTGGCGCGACCGTCCGGCCGTCGACCGCGGCGACGGCGTCTATCTGGCGGGCGATCAGGTCGCCGCCCCCGGTGTCCTGTCCGAGGTCTCCTTCAACAGCGCGCTCACGGCCGTGTCCCTGGCCCTCGGCCGGCACGCCCTTGACCTCAAGCAAGCTTGAGGTTGAAGGCTGACTTCCTGACAGCTTCCGAGCACATGGCCCGTCTCATGGGGGACCCCGATGCACGCCATCCGTCTGCACACCTTCGGCCCGGCCGAGAACCTCACCTACGAGGAGGTCGACGCCCCCCTTCCAGGACCCGGCCAGGTCCGCATCACCGTGGCGGCGGCCGGCGTCCACCTCCTCGACACGGCCTTGCGCGAAGGCGTCCAGGGCCCGGCGCCCGAGCCGCCCACGCTGCCCACGATCCCCGGCCGTGAGGTCGCCGGCGTCGTCGAGTCCCTCGGCGAGGGCGTCGCGCGGCTCTGGCTCGGCAAGCGCGTCGTCGCCCACCTCGGCTTCGCGCCGGGAGGCTACGCCGAGCTCGCCGTCACCGACGTCGACCGCGTCCACGAGATCCCGGCCCATCTCGACTTCGCCGAGGCCGTCGCCATGATCGGCACGGGCCGTACGGCGATGGGGATCCTCCAGTTCGCCGAGCTCGGCCCGGACGCGGTGGCTGTGATCCCGGCGGCGGCCGGCGGCATCGGCACCCTCCTCGTGCAGTACGCCAGGAACGCCGGCGCGGTCGTCGTGGGTCTCGCGGGCGGGCCGGAGAAGGTCGCCCGCGTGCAGGCGAACGGCGCCGGCCTCGCCGTCGACTACACCGACCCGGGGTGGCCCGGGAAGGTGCGCGCGTTCCTGGGCGGCCGGGGCGCGACCGTCGTCCTCGACGGCGTCGGCGGCGACGTGGCCCGCGAGTCCGTCGCCCTGCTCGGGCCCGGCGGCAGGCACCTCGTCTTCGGCTGGTCCGGCGCAGGGCTGCGCGACGGCGAGCCCTACCTCGTCGAGGGCGTCTCCGAGAACGTCCTCGGCCCCGCGATGATGCGGAGGGCCGGCGGCCCCAACCCCGTACAGACCCTCGAACTGCGCGCCCTCGCCGAGGCCGCCGCGGGCCGTCTCACCCCGGCCGTGCAGCGCTTCCCGCTGGCCGAGGCGGCCGCCGCCCATCGCGCCCTCGAAACCCGCGCGACCACCGGAAAGGTGGTACTGGAGCCATGACCGGCCACAAGCGCCCGCACCGTCCGAGCGGCCATCGCTCCCCAGATGCGACGCGT
This sequence comes from Streptomyces sp. NBC_01092, assembly GCF_045039535.1. Taxonomy (NCBI): domain Bacteria; kingdom Bacillati; phylum Actinomycetota; class Actinomycetes; order Kitasatosporales; family Streptomycetaceae; genus Streptomyces; species Streptomyces sp. NBC_01092. Next base: position 5,025,172 of record NZ_CP108659.1, read on the forward strand.
ACCGAGCCATGATCTTCTGGCCAGGTGACCGTCACCCGAACGGGTGAATCCGCCCGGGATGCCGACCCCCGCCGCTGGTGGGGACTGGTGATCATCGCGCTCGCGCAGCTCATGGTCGTCCTCGACGCGACCATCGTGAACATCGCACTCCCCTCCGCGCAGGAGGACCTCGGCATCTCCGACGGCAACCGCCTGGGGGTCCCCCCACGCCTTTAAGGCAGTGGGGGAGGGTGATCACCGCCTACACGCTCGCCTTCGGCGGTCTGCTCCTCCTCGGCGGCCGCATAGCCGACCTGGTGGGCCGCAAACGCACCTTCGTCATCGGCCTCGTCGGCTTCGCCGCCGCCTCCGCGCTGGGCGGCGCCGCCACCACGGCCGGCATGCTCTTCGGCGCCCGCGCGCTGCAGGGCGCCTTCGCCGCCGTACTGGCCCCGTCGGCCCTGTCGCTGCTGACGACGACGTTCACCGACCCCAAGGAGCGCGGCAAGTCCTTCGGCATCTACGGCGCCCTGGCCGGCAGCGGCAGCGCGATCGGGTTCATCGTCGGGGGACTGCTCACCGAGTACCTGAACTGGCGCTGGTGCCTGTACGTCAACGGGCCCATCGCCGTGATCGCCGTCTTCGGAGCGCTCGCCCTGATCCACGACAGCCCCGGCCACCCGGGCGCCCGCCTCGACGTGCCCGGCGTGCTGCTCGGCTGCGGCGGACTGGTCGCCATCGTCTACGGGTTCGCCGAGGCGGAGCCACGCGGCTGGACCGACCCGATGGTGCTCACCCTGTTCGTGCTCGGGGTCGTGCTCCTCGCGACGTTCGTCTGGTGGCAGACCAGGGCCCCGGTGCCGCTGCTGCCCCTGCACATCATCAAGGAACGCAACCGCGCCGGCTGCTTCCTCACGATGGCGCTCGCCGTGATCGGCATGTTCGGCCTGTTCCTGTTCATGACCTACTACCTCCAGGTCATCCTCGACTACTCGCCGGTGATGACCGGGCCGGCCTTCCTGCCCCTCACCGCGGCGATCATCATCGGCTCGACCCAGATCGCCGCCCGTCTCCTGGACCATGTGGCACCCCGCGTGCTCATGGGCCCCGGCGCCCTGCTCGCGGCCATCGGCATGGTGCTGCTGACCCGGCTGACGGTGCACTCCTCGTACGCGACCGACATCCTGCCCGCCCTGATCCTCTTGGGCCTCGGCATGGGCCTGATCTTCATGCCGGTGTTCGCCACGGCGACGGCGGGCGTGGCCCCGCAGGACTCCGGCGTGACCTCGGCGACCGTCAACACCTCGCAGCAGGTGGGCGGCTCGATCGGTACGGCCCTGCTCAACACGATCGCCACCACCAGCAGCGCCGCCTACATCACCGCCCATCTCACCGACCCGGCCCGGCGGGCCCTGGTCACCAGGGAGGGCATCGTGCACGGCTACACGGTCGCCATCTGGTGGGCCGCCGCCATCATGCTCCTGGCCGGCCTGGTCGCGACCCTGATGGTGACGGCGAAGGCCCCGCGGCACGGGGCATCCCAGGAGGCGCCGACACCGGAGCCGGTGGCCTGAGCACGGCCCACCGACGACCCGACGGACGGGGGAGGGAGGGGCCCCATCGGACGCGGAGCTCCTCCCCCATCGCCGTCCCGTTTCAGTGCCGCCCGGAGATCCGGTCGGCCAGCCGCGCCGCCCGCGACGACTCGGCGCTGGGCGTGGCGAGCTCCCGCCGGTCCGCCGCCCGGTACGCGGCGTACAGCCCGTGCACGCCGATCCAGCGCAGCGGCTCCGGCTCCCACTTGCGCACCTTGTGCCCGACCCACGGCAGTTCGGTCAGCTCGGTGCGCACGCCCTGCCCCGAGTCGATCTGCACCAGGTCCCGCAGGGTCCGCGCCGCGAGATTCGCGGTGGCGACGCCGGAGCCGACGTAACCGCCCGCCCAGCCGAGCCCGCTCGTCCGGTCCAGGGTGACGGTCGCGCACCAGTCGCGCGGCACCCCCAGCACCCCCGACCACGCGTGCTCGACGCGCACCCCGGCCAGCGAGGGGAAGAAGCCGACCAGGATCTCCCGCAGGGCCTCGATGGTCTCCGGCTGCGTGCGCCCGTCGTTGTCCGTCCGCGACCCGAAGCGGTACGGCACCCCGCGACCGCCCAGCGCGATCCGCCCGTCGGCCGTGCGCTGCGCGTACATGTAGGCGTGCGCCATGTCGCCCAGCGTCTCGCGCCCGTCCCAGCCGACCGACTCCCACTGCTCGTCGGTCAGCGGCTCGGTGGCGATCATCGAGGAGTTCATCGGCAGCCAGGTCCGGTGCTGGCCCTTGAGGTTCGCCGTGAAGCCCTCGGTGCAGCGCAGGACGTAGGGGGCGCGGACGGTGCCGTAGGGGGTGACGGCGTGCTTGGGCCGGATCTCCGTGACCGGCGTCAGCTCGTGGATCGTCACGCCGAGCGCCTCGACGGCCGCCGCGAGCCCCTTGACCAGCTTCACCGGGTGCACGCGCGCGCCGTGCGGCGTCCATGTCGAGCCGACCGCGTCGGCCACCCGGATCCGCTCGGCGGTCCGGCGGGCGTCGTACAGCTCCCGGTCCTTCTCGCCGAACGCCAGCTCCTGCGCGTGGAACTCCTTCAGCCGCGCCAACTGGGCCGGTGTACGGGCGACTTCGAGCACACCGCCCTTGTGGATCCCGGCGTCGAAACCCTCCGCCTCCGCGACCCGGATCACCTCGTCCACGGTGTCGTTCATGGCCCGCTGCAGCCGTACGGCCGCCTCGTGGCCGTGCAGCTTCGCGTACCGGTCGCGGCCCGCGATGCCGTTGTACAGCCAGCCGCCGTTGCGTCCGGAGGCGCCGTATCCGCAGAACTTCTGCTCCAGGACGGTGATCCGCAGGAAGGGAACCGCCTTCTTCAAGTAATAGGCCGTCCACAGTCCCGTGTATCCACCGCCCACGATCACCACGTCCGCGGCGGCGTCCCCGTCGAGCGGCTCCCGCGCCGCAGGGAGGCCGTCGTCCGCGTACCAGAAGGAGATCCCGCCGTTCACGGCGTCACTGACCGAGCTGCTCATGGCGAGGACGTTAATTCGCGCGAGCCGATTCCGGCACCCCAGTAGGGTCGCAAAGTGATCGACATTCCGGACGAGCTCATCGCCCAGCATGTGCGCTACGACGGAGAGGCGGGCCGCGCCTACGTCGCCTCGCTCGCGGAACGCGCCACGCGCTTCCTGGAGCACTGGCGGCTGAGCCTGGACGGCCCGACGATGTACGGCCGCTGCGCGCTGGTCCTGCCCGTGCTGCGGGCCGACGGGACACGGGCGGTGCTCAAGCTCCAGGACGTCGACGAGGAGACCGTGGGCGAACCGGTCGCGCTGCGGGCGTGGGGCGGCGACGGCGCGGTCCGGCTCCTTCAGACCGACGACGAGACCGGCACGCTCCTTCTGGAGCGGCTCGACCCGGACCGTCTCCTGGCCGACCTGCCGGACTCCCGCGAGGCCACGCTGATCGTCGCCCGGCTGCTGGCCCACCTCACCACCACCGCGGCCCCGCCGGACCTGCGCCGCCTCGGCGACATCGCCGCGGCCATGCTGGAGCGGACACCCGCGGCCCTGGAGCTCCTCCCGGATCCGGACCCGGACACCCGTCGCCTGATCACCGACTGCGCGGCGGCGGTGCGCGAGGTCGCCGACGCGCCCGGCGACCGGCTGCTGCACTGGGACCTGCACTTCGAGAACGTCCTCGCCGCCGACCGGGCACCCTGGCTCGCCATCGACCCCAAGCCGCTCGCGGGCGACCCCGGGTTCGACCTCTTCCCGGCGCTGTGGAACCGCTTCGACGCGGACGAGGTGGTGTGGCGCTTCGACGCCATGACGGAGGTCCTCGGCCTCGACCGGGCCCGGGCGCGCGCCTGGACGCTGGGCCGGGTCCTGCAGAACTCCCTGTGGCAGATCGAGGAGGGCCACGCCCCGCTCGCCGCCCACCTGGAAATCGCGCGGCGTCTGAGGAGCCACTCCGGCTAGCCTCGCACCATGATCCGACCCGCCACGCCCGCCGACATCCCCGCTCTGCACGCCCTGATCCGGGAGCTCGCCGAGTACGAGAAGGCGCTGGAGGAGGCGAAGGCCACGCCGGAACAGCTCCATGAGGCCCTGTTCGGCGACCGCCCCGCCGCCTACGCCCACATCGCGGCCGACGACGCGACCGGCGAGACCGTCGGCTGCGCGCTCTGGTTCCTGAACTTCTCCACCTGGCGCGGAGTCCACGGCATCTACCTGGAGGACCTGTACGTCCGCCCCACCGCCCGCGGCGCCGGCCACGGCAAGGCCCTGCTCGCCGAGCTGGCCCGGCTGTGCGTGGAGCGCGGCTACCAGCGCCTGGAGTGGTCCGTACTGAACTGGAACACCCCCTCCATCGCCTTCTACGAGTCCCTCGGCGCGCTCCCCCAGGACGAGTGGACGGTGTACCGCCTGACCGACGAGGCGCTGGCGAAGCTGGGCGCCGACCCCGGGCCCACGCCGGTGTGAACGTTCTGCGCATGACCCGCCATCGAATGGGCACGGCTTCCTGGCATGAGCCCCACGAATATGCGCCCTCCCTCCAACACCGCCATATCCGAGGCCGAGTTCGTCCCCGGCCTCGAACTCTCCCGCCGCTTCTACACCGACGCCGTACGCCCGTTGCTGGAGGAGGCCGCCCCGGGCGTCCCCCACTCGGCGGCCCGCATCGGCAGCGGCTCCGAGGTCCTCGGCCACGACACCCCGCGCTCCGCCGACCATGAATGGGGCCCGCGCCTGCAGGTCTTCCTCCACCGCCACGACGTCCCCCGGCACGCGGCCCGCATCAGACACATGCTGTCCGAGCACCTCCCGAAGACCTTCCTGGGCCACCCCACGAACTTCGCCCGGACCGACGAGAGCGGCGACATCCGCGTGATGCGCACGACCGACGGCCCCGTCCACCACCGCGTCGAGGTGACCGGCACGTCCACCTGGTTCACCGACGCCCTCGGCTTCGACCCGGCCCAGGGCCTCACCCCGGCCGACTGGCTGGCCACGCCCACCCAGCTGTTGGCCGAGGTCACCGCGGGCGCCGTCTTCCACGACGGACTGCACACCCTCACCCCGTTACGCCGCGCGCTGCGCTGGTACCCCCACGACGTCTGGCTGTACGTCCTGGCCTGCCAGTGGCAGCGCATCGCGCAGGAGGAGGCCTTCGTGGGCCGCGCGGGCGAGGTCGGCGACGAACTGGGCTCCGCCGTCACCGCCGCCCGCCTGGTCCGCGACCTGATGCGGCTGTGCCTGCTGATGGACCGCCGCTACCCGCCGTACGGCAAGTGGCTCGGCAGCGCCTTCGCCCGCACCGCCGCCGGCCCCCGCCTCACCCCCGTCCTGACGGCCACGCTCGCCGCGACGGACTGGCACACCCGCGAACGCCATCTCGAGCACGCCTACGAGATCGTCGCGCACCAGCACAACGACCTGCGGCTGACCGACCGCGTCGCCCCCACCACCCGCCCGTACCACTCCCGCCCCTTCAAGGTCCTGCGCGCCGACCGCTTCACCACAGCCCTGCTCGCCCGCGTCAGCGACCCGACGCTGAAGGATCTGCCACCGGTCGGGTCGGTGGACCAGTTCGTCGACAACACGGACGCACTGACCCGCCCGGCACTGACCCGCGCCCTGAGCCACGACGCACGCAAGCCCTAGACCGTACGAGAGCTCTAGACCGTACGAATGCCCTGAACGGCCCGCGCAACAGGCACCCCAGCCCCCGCGACCGCCTCCAGCTCCCGGACCACGGCGGCACCGATCAGCTCGGCGTCCCCCGCCCGCAGATGGCTGACGACGGTGAGGGTGTACGCGTCGGCGGTGTGCACGAGACACAGGTTCGCCGTGCCCGGCGGGGAGAGCTGCGGAAGCGGGACGACGCGTGCCAGGGGGCGTCCGTGCAAGTGGCTGGGGATGTCACGCCACTTGAAGGCGGTGCACAGGCTGGTGGTCAGCTCGGGACGTGCCAGGCGCCTGGCCATCACCCCGGCCAGCCACGGCAGGGTGCGCGCGGCGGCCTGCAGCGCGGGCAGGATCGCACGGTGCGCCTCGCAGCGGTGCTCGAACGCCGCGACCTGGTCCTGGCAGGCCCGCAGCCGGGCCACCGGGGTGTCGAGGTCGACGGGCAGGGCGACGCGCAGCGCGGTGACGCCGTTGCCGAGCTGCTGTGCGTTGTGCCGGGTCCGCAGGTCGACCGGCACCGTGGCGTAGAGCGGGGTCGGCCCCTTCGGCCAGGAACGCAGGGGCCCGTGGCAGGCGCGCAGAGCACCGGCGTACGTACTCAGCAGGAGCTCGTTGAGCGTCGCCCCGCGCCCGCCCGCCGGCTGGCGCCGGGCCGCCCGCATCACCTCCGGGTCGATCCGGACCACGGCCACCGACGGCCCCGGTCCGCCGCCGGACGACGCCGGGACGGGCTGACCGGGAACCCCGATGCGCCTGAGCTCCGCGCCCACGCTGGCGAGCCGGACCGACGGCCGCTGTCGCGTCCCCTCGGCCGGCACGGGCAGTCGCTGCGGGGCGGCGTCGTCCATCAGCATCCGGAAGAGGGTCTCCAGGGACCTGCCGTCCAGCAGCGCGTGATGGGCGAGCAGCACCACCGCGTGCTCGCCGGCAGGGGTGGGCCGCCGCGTCACCAGCAGCTTCCACGGGGGCCGTTCGCCCGGCAGCGGGTGCGTGACACCGTCGGCCAGCAGCCGGTCCACGTCCTGGTCGGTGACGGCGATGTGCGCGGCGGGATCGAACGGCCGGGTGGCCTTCCACCGGTGACCGGAGACGGCCGACGGCCCGGCGGGGGGCACCGGGACCAGACTCATCCGCTCCAGCGCGCCCCATCGGTCACGCACCCGGGTCCGTACCCACGCCGGATCGAACGGTTCTCCGGGAAACACCGCGGCGATACCGATGGTCCCCGGCATCCCGTTGCGCAGATGCCCTTCCTCGATGGCCGTCAGCCTCATCTTCCACAGCCTCCCGTTCCCAAGTCCCCCCAAGGTCCCCGCCCTCGCCGCTCAGACGTGGGGTGAGTCGAAGACGACACAGGCGTTGTGGCCGCCGAAGGCGAAGCTGTTGCTGAGCACAGGCCCGTCCGGGATCTTGCGCGGTTCGCCGGTGACCAGGTCCAGCTCGCACCGGGGGTCCAGCTGTGTGAGATGGGCGGTCGGCGGCGCGAGCCCCTCCCGCACCGACATCACCGTGATCACCGCCTCCAGCGCCCCCGCCAGCCCTAGCCCGTGCCCGGTCACCGCCTTCGGGGCGGTCACGGGCACCGCACGGGACCCGAACACGGCCGTGATGGCCCGTGCCTCGGCGAGGTCGTTCAGCTCGGTGCCGGTGCCGTGCGCGTTGATGTGGCTGACGGCGTCGGCGGTCGCCTGGGCATCGGCGAGCGCCTGCCGCATGCACGCGGCGGCCCCCGCCCCGTCAGGATGCGGTGCGGTGAGGTGGTGGGCGTCGGAGGTGCGCCCGTACCCGGTGAGCGTGGCGTGCACACGGGCGCCCCGCGCACGGGCGAGGTCCAGCCGCTCCAGCACCAGGAAGGCCGCCCCTTCGGCGAGGACGAAGCCCTGCCGCCCGGCGTCGAACGGCCGTGACGCGGCAACGGGATCCGCGCACTCGGTGACCATCGCCCCGGCCCGCCCGAAGGCCAGTGCGGTGGTGGGAGTCAGGGGGCTGTCGTGCCCGCCCGCCACCACGACGTCCGCGCACCCGGCCCGGATCATCTGCATGGCCTCCCCCACGGCGTGCGTCCCGGAGGCACAGGCGGTGGAGATCGTCAGACTGGGCCCGGTCACACCGAGCCGGGCGCTGATCCAGTACGCCCCCGCGTTGTTCATCAGCCGGGGCGCGTAGAGCACGTCGGGATGCCCGATGCCGGCCTCCTGGCTGATCACCCCGCCGTAGCCGGTACCGGTGACCACGGCCCGCCGCGCGGGAGGGACATGCAGCCCTCCGGCGTCCTCGACGGCGTCCGCGGCCGCGCACACGGCCAGCTGCACCGACCGGTCCGCCCGCCGCGTCTCCTTGACCGTCAGATACCCGGCCGGGTCGAAGCCGGTCATCGGAGCGGCGGGATGTACGACGGTGCCCTCGTCGTCGAAGGCGTGCAGCGAGATCGCCGAACGGCAGCGGACGAGGCTCTCCCACAGCGCCTCCGGCGTCGCCCCGGCGCCACAGCGGACGCCCAGACCCGTGACGGCGACGGCGTGCCGGCCGGTCATCGGGCCAGGGTGGTGTGGGCGTCAGGGGTGCCGGTGCGCAGCCGCACGATGAGCTCGGCGACGTCACCCACGGTGGCCACGGCGGACTTGTCGGTCCCCCGCAGGGACACCCCGAACAACTCCTCGGACGCCGCCTCCAGTTCGGTGATGTCCAGGCTGTCGGCTCCCAGGTCGGCGACCAGCCGGGCCTGCGGCACGACTGCCTCCTGCGGCACCGACATCACCCGCGCGCACAGCGGGCGCAGCGCTTCCCATACGTCACCTGTGTCCCGGCATTCGGCTTCCATGCAACTGCCTCCATCTCCTGGTGCCGTCAGAGCACTGACGGCGTCGCCGTCCGAGCCCATGTCTCGAACTCCGTGACGACCGCGTCGGCGAGCCGACTCGCGTCGTCCGGGCCCGCGTTGCCCACCGCGGTGAGTGTGAACGCGTCCCCTGCCTGTGCCAGGGCGAAGCTGACGGTGCCCGGGTGCTGCAAGGGCGGCAGCCCGACCGTGCGCACGAGCCGGCGGCCCTGGAAGGTGCTCGGCCCGCCGGGCCACTTCATGGCCGTGGTCGCGGTCGCCGCGAAACAGGAGTGGCGGCCCCGGCGGTTGAGCAGCCTGGTCACCCAGGGGCCGGTGCGCCGCGCCGCCTCCGCCGCAGGGAACAGCACGGTGGCGTGTACGGCGGCCCGGTCGGGGACGCCGGCCAGCGCGGCCTGACACGCCCGCAGCCGCGCCACGGGCCCGTCCACGTCGACGGGCAACGCGACCCGGACCACGGTGAGGCTGTTGCCGAGTTCGCCCGTGTTCCCCCGGCCGCGCAGATCGCACGGCACGGCCGTGTACACGGGCTCGTCCCGCTCCCGCCACCGCAGCACCGGTCCGTACCGGGCCCGCACCGCCCCGGCCACCGCGGCCACCAGCAGCTCGTTCAGCGTCGCGCCGCGCCCGTCGGCGGGCTGCCGGCGCGCGGATCGCACGATGTGCGCGGGCAGTTCGCTCACCGCGACGGAGGTGTACGTCTCTCCCGGCGCCCGCGTCGGAAGGGCCTGCCCCGCGGCCGACATCACCCTGAGCTCCCGGCCGGCCGCGCGCAGCCCGCTGCGCGGCAACGGCACCGCCCGTTCCGGCCCGCCCGCCGGCCCCGGGTCGTCCATCAGGGCCCGCATCAGCGTCGCCAGCGACCGCCCGTCCAGCAGCGCGTGCTGGGCCACCAGCGCCAGGGCGAAGTCACCGCCGTGCGTCGCGTCCGGGATCACGAACAGCCGCCAGGGCGGCGCCCCGTCGGCGAGCGGCCGGTCCACACTCCGCGCCCACAGCTCGTCCAGCGTGGTCCGAGCCTCGGCGACCTGCGCGACGGGATCGAACGGCCCCGGCACGACCCACCGCGCACACCCGCCCCGCCCGCACGACCTGTCGAGCACACAGCTCATCCGCTCCAGGCCCGCCCACCGCTCGACGACCCGGGCCCGCACCCGCTCCACATCGGGCCGCTCGCCGGAGAGGACCGCCGCCAGGCCGATGACTCCCGGACAACCGTTGAGCAGCAGCATCTCGTCGGCACAGGACAGTCTCATGCGACAGGTCGCCCTTTCACTCGGCGTGCGCGGCGCGGCCCGACCCTCGCCAGATCTCTGCCGTGTCTACGGCTCGCAAGTCCAACGCCCGCCCCGTGACGGAGCGGGCGTTGAACCGGACGCTTCGTACGGTTACTTGAGCGCCGAGCTGTTGCAGCCCATGTCCGAACCGAGGTGGCTGGGCTGCGCGGCCGGGGAGCCCTCACCGTTGAGCGCGTTGGCCAGCACGCCGTTGAGGGCGCCGACGCTGCCGAGGATGTCGATGTTCATGTCGTGCGAGCGGCACTCGATGCCCTGCGTGATGTCCACGTCATGGGCCCTCCCCTCACCGTGGGCGAAGGCCGTGCCCACGCCGAGGGAGCCGACACTGCCGAGGACGGCACCCACCAGGGCGGCCTTGTGGAGCTTGCGCATTTCTTCTCCGTTGGATCGAGCGGAAGGGGTGTGCAGCGAATGAGGTTGGAACGGCGGCCGGTTGTGGAACGGCCGTCAGCCGAGCCGGGGCAGACCCAGCTGGCCCACGGGCGGCGCCGCGACCTGTCCGAGGCCGAGCCCGGGCACCTGCGGAGTGCTGGTGGTCAGCGGGTTGATCAGCGGGTTCACCTCGGGGTTCACCTGCGGGTTCACCTGCGGCGCGACCCGCGGCGGGGGCTCCGGGTTGAAGACCTGCGGAGCGGAGACCTGCGGAGCGACCTGCGGCATGACCTGCGGGGCCGCCTGCGGCATGACCTGCGGAGCCGCCTGCTGGGGGGCGGAGTGCTGCGGGACGCCGGCCTCCGCGAAGCCGCCCGACGAGGCCGAGGCGGTGGCGTAACCGGTCTGCTCACGCGGGGCGGGCGCCGGAGCCGCGTACTGGGGAGCCGGCTGCGGCTGCGGCTGCGGCTGGTACTGGGGCCGGGAGGCCTGAGCGTAACCGCCCGACCGGGACGCCGCCGTGACCTGGGGCGGCGCGTACTGGGGAGCGGGCGGAGCGTACTGCGGAGCCGGAGCGTACTGGGGCGCCGGAGCATATTGCGGCGCCGGGGCGTACTGCGGCGCCGGGGCGTACTGGGGAGCGGGAGCGTACTGAGGTGCCGGGTAATACTCGGGAGCGGGCGCCGGAGCGGCACCGGCGTACCCGACGGGATAATCGGCCGCCTCGCTGACGCCGGCGCCGATGGCGGTCAGACCGCCGGCCGCTGCGACGACGAGCGCGGCCTTGTGAAGCTTGCGCATGGAACCCTCGGCCCTTCATTACCTGTGCAGGGAAATCCGTTGTATTTCAGTGCAGTCTTGCGTGTGCTCAGTCTGATATTCGTACTGCGCCCTTACAGGGGTAATGCCTGAGCTGTCATGTGGACTTCACGCCGGAGCCGGCAGCGGATCCCGTTGCCTCTCTCTGTTTTCCTGCCACTGCCCTCTCTCAGCTGGCAACGACATTTCTTCGGCCAAGTCACGGGATCCGTAATTCCGTCACTCCATTGCCATCCATCGGATTTTCACACCCTCTGGCAATTGGGTGACCCCGCCCCGACTCACGTGACTGGATTCGCAGTTGTCTCGTTCCGCACAAGGAGAGAGAGCGATGGGTCATCGCAGTCGCATTTCCGTACGTTCATGCACAGGTCAATGAAGGGCCGAGGTTCCATGCGCAAGCTTCACCAGGTCGCGCTCGTCGTAGCAGCAGCCAGTGGTCTGTCGGCCATCGGCGTCGGCCCCAGCGTCGCCGACGTGCCCGTCGGGTACGGCTCCGTTCCGCCACCCGCCGGCCAGCAGGACCTCCAGGCCACCTCGTGGACCAACTCGCAGGCCAGCGCGCAGCGCTCCAACCTGCCGAACGCGCACCGGCCGGCGCCGGCGACGCTGCCCCATCACGGCGCCGACGTCACCCCGCAGGTCAACCCGCAGCTGAGCCCCAAGATCAGCCCGCAGGTCAACCCGCAGCCGACCGCCGCGCCGTCCGGCCCGATCGAGCAGGCCAACCTCTTCCGCCCGTACCAGGAGTGCAGCCCCCAGTCCCTGCTCAACGCGGCCGTCCCGGTTGCCGTACTCGCCGCGGCCGAGACCGAGGGCGTCGACTGCGACCAGGCCAACAGCCAGGCCAACTCCCTGGCCCACGCCCGCTACACGCGCTGAGGCGCACTTCTTCGACCACGAGCCCCCGGCGTCGGTGCGACGGCCGGCGCCCGGGGCCCGTTCGCATCTGATGCGACTTCTGGGTGCTTCCGGACGGGAGATCACAAACCTCGGCGCGTCGCACATATATGTCCGGATACTTCGTATTAATCTCCGGTAACTGTACGAAGTCGATCTCGCACAGATCGCACCCACCTCACTCCACCGGAGAAGACATGCACAAGCTTCGCAAGGCTGCCGTCCTGGTCGTCGCCATCGGCACCGTCGGCTTCCTGGGCGCCGGTTCGGCCACGGCCGACGGCCACGGCGGCCAGGGCGGCAAGGGCGGCGACAAGTTCAGCGTGCTGCAGAGCTCCAACTGCAAGTCGCACGACCTGAACGTCGACGTCCTCGGCCAGGTCGGCGTCCTCAACGGCCTGCTGGGCAGCGCGCTCAACGGCGAGGGCGACCCCGGCGCGCAGGACACCCACCTCGGCTCGTCGATGGGCTGCAACAACAGCGCCTTCTAAGGCACTTACGGCCGGACAGCCGGCCGAAGCGGGAAACAAAGTCCCGGTACCGAGCCTCACGCCCGGTACCGGGACTCCTTTTTGCGCCGGACTCGCGCCGGACTCACTCCGGATTCGCTCACACGACAGGACATTTCATAGCCATCGGCCAAGATGGTGAGACTTTCCTGAATTCGGCGTGCCGCCGATTGCGTTGGAATACTTCCTATTAGCCTCCGTAATTGTACGAAGTCGGTCTGCAACAGATCGACCCAACTCCACTCCACCGGAGATGAACATGCACAAGCTCCGCAAGGCCGCCGTCCTGGTCGCCGCCCTCGGCTGCGTCGGACTTCTGGGGTCCGGCGCCGCCCACGCCGACGGAGGCGACTGGGGCAGCAAGGACAGCAAGGGCAGCAAGGGCACCAGCCTGAACATCATGCAGAGCAGCACCTGCCGCTCGCACGACGCCAACGTCGACGTCCTCGGCCAGGTCGGCATCGCCAACGGCCTGGGCGGCAACCTGCTCAACGGCGAGGGCAACCCCGGCGCACAGGAGACCTCGCTGGGCTCGAGCATGGGCTGCAACAACAGCGCCTTCGGCAAGTGACGTAGGCCAGACCCTCTTCCGGTGCCCCGGCCTTGCGGCCGGGGCACCGGTCTTTTCACCACCGATCACCACCGCTCACCACCGCGAATTAATCAGAGTACTAATCAGAAAAAAATGCCGGATCGGAATTTCTCCCGATCCGGCATTTCGCTGTCGGTGCGTCAGAACTTGAATTTGGGGAGCTTGAAGCCCTTGGGCAGCTTCGCCGTGTTGTTGCACTCCACGACCGGACCGCTCTGCACGGACCCGCCGCCGTTCACCATGCGTCCCTCGGCCCCGAAGCGCGGCCGCTCGACCGTGGTGCAGTCCTGCTTCTGCTGGACGGTGTACCCCCGCTTGTCCTTGTGGACGACCTCGCTCTTCTTCACGCAGACGATGTCTCCCTGGGCGGTGATCGTGCAGTCACCCTTGGGGTCGTCGGCATGCGCCGGCGCCGCACCCGCGTACATCACGGCGAGAGCTCCGAGGAGCCCCGAGACGGTTGCGATCTTCTGTCGACCGATCATGCTGCGTTCCTTTTGCCTTGGAGAAGCTCGGATTGCCTTGGAGAAGCCCGGACATGACACAGCCCGGCCGCGCTCCCTGATGGGTCTGGCGCGCGTCCGGGCTGCGTTGCTAAGGGTGTTGTCCAGCACACCGATGAACAGCCCGACCTGATCCAGGAGCAGGGACGTTCAGATCGTGCGCCGCGCATACGGTGTTCCGATGGATGTCGATGCGTCTGAGCCCTGAAAATCGCGCATCGACCCTCGGTGTCTTGTTACTGGGCGGCGTACGGAGCGGAGTACTCGCCGTAGCCGTACTCCGGAGCGGCAGCCTTGGGAGCGGCCTCCGGCGCGATCTGCGGAGCGGCCTCGGGAGCCGCCTGGGGCGCGGCCTGCGGGGCGACCGCCGGGGCGGCCTCCGGCGCAGCGGCAGCCTTGTCGTGCGGAGCACCCCACGTGGCCACCGCGTTGGCGGTCGAGGTGGCGACCGCGGTGACAGCCTGACCGTCCCAGTCGTCCTCGTGGGCGAAGGCGCTACCGGCACCGACACCGAAGGCGGACAGTCCCGCGACCGCAGCTGCTACGACTGCAACGCGCTGAAACCTGCGCATAGTTTGACCCTTTCCTCCCGGGCGCGAAGCCCTGGCTTGACTACTTAATCTGAGCATATACATTGATTCCGTAGCAATTTGGGACCTTTCGCCCTTCCCGTGTCGTGTCGGCCCATGGCAAGGCATCGGTGCGCACACCGATTTCCCTGACTGGAAAACGACCCATCCCCGCTGTCGGGTCACGGGCGTTGGGAGCCGGTCACCCATTTGCCGAGAAGCGGGAGTTGGGCGCGCGAAAACGGCGGATGGCCGGACCCGGTCGACCCGGTCCGGCCATCCGCCGTTCGAAGACGCTCAGCCCAACAGGCGCGCCAGCAACGGACTGGCGTCGTCCCGGTCGCTGGTGTCGTTGGTGGTGGGAGCAGGTGCGGCGGGGGCCTGTGCAGCGGGGGCCGCGTTCTCGTCGCAGGTGATGTGCGGGCCGATCCTCGTCTGCCCGTTGGACAGCACGCCGGGGGTGGGCAGGGTCAAGGGCTGCGTCGGCTGGCAGTTCACGGTCCGGCGCAGGACGAAGCCGTCGCCCTCGGGCGTCTCACCCTGGATCTGCTGCGTGCAGATGATGTTGCCCCCGGGGTCCATGGTGCAGGCACCCGGGCCCGCCGCGTGGGCCTGGGTGGCGCCGAAACAGGTCATGGCGAGGCCGCCGAGAAGCCCCGACACAGCCACGAACTTCTTGCCGTTGAACATGTGTTGCGTCTCCTTTGTGGGGGTGTGCCCGGACGTCGTACACCGCGAACGGCCGCGCCGGGCCCTGGGGGTGTCGCAGAGACGGACCCCGGCGCCCGACACATCCGGGACACTCGGGGCCGTTTCGCTTAGGAAACGAAGGACTGACCTGAGGGCGACCGATCCGCGTCCGACCAACCGCACATCGCCGCACCGGAGTTCATCAGGGCCGCCGCGACCGCGTACGGGCCGCTGGAGCGTGCTCTCGCTCCGGGCATCCGCACATGAGCGGGCCCCTTCGGGTACGACCCCGAAGGGGCCCGCGGGAGGCGTCGCGCACGACTACGCCGCCGACCTCAGCCGGTGAAAGCGTTGTTGAACTGGCCGCAGGTGGTGTCGAAGGTCTCGGAAAGACCGAGCACGGCGACCGGGACGTCGGTCGCGGCAACCGTCTGCGGGCTGCACTCCTGGTACGGGCGGTAGAGGTCCGACACGGACGGCGTGGCGTCGTAGGCGACACTCGTGCCGGCGCCGATGGCGGACAGGCCGCCGGCAGCAGCTGCGGCGATCATGACCTGGTGAAGCTTGCGCATGGAACCCTCGGATTTCATTACATGTACATTGAGGCTGATTGCCTACTGTGACGACACGAACACTAGCAGTAGCGATCCGGGATCCTATTCCACGCCGACGCATGTCCCGTGTCCCAATGGGCACATGGGGCGGTGGAATTCACCCGACAAGGGCGTGGGAAATGAAGAAGCGGGGCGGTGTCATCGACAACCGCCCCGCTGGATTGAGCCCCCTGTCGGATTCGAACCGACGACCTGCTGTTTACAAGACAGCCGCTCTGGACCAGCTGAGCTAAGGAGGCCTGCGCGCGCTGTCACGCACGCACCCGTGCAGTGTACCCAGGTTCAGAGTGGGCCCTGTCGAAAATTTCCGCGAAGTTCACATGCCCCCAGGTACTGACAGACCAGGCGAACGCCAGGTACCGTCCAGATCCAGTCCGCTCATGTGGACTAAACCAACCACCTTCCTACAACGGATCGTCCGGCACGTTCCTGCCGGTAGAAGGGGGCCCATTCACCATGGCCACTGTTTCGTTCGACAAGGCGACCCGGATCTACCCGGGCACCGAGAAGCCCGCCGTCGATGGTCTGGAGATCGAAGTCGGGGACGGCGAGTTCCTCGTCCTCGTCGGTCCGTCCGGCTGCGGCAAGTCGACCTCGCTCCGCATGCTGGCGGGGCTCGAGGACGTCAACGCCGGCGCCATCCGCATCGGTGACCGCGACGTCACGCACCTGCCGCCCAAGGACCGGGACATCGCCATGGTGTTCCAGAACTACGCGCTGTACCCGCACATGTCGGTCGCCGACAACATGGGCTTCGCGCTCAAGATCGCCGGCGTCAACAAGGCGGAGATCCGCAAGAAGGTCGAAGAGGCCGCGAAGATCCTCGACCTCACCGAGTACCTGGACCGCAAGCCGAAGGCCCTGTCCGGTGGTCAGCGCCAGCGTGTCGCCATGGGCCGCGCCATCGTGCGTGAGCCGCAGGTCTTCCTCATGGACGAGCCGCTGTCCAACCTGGACGCCAAGCTCCGTGTGTCGACCCGTACGCAGATCGCGTCGCTCCAGCGCCGCCTCGGCATCACCACCGTCTACGTCACCCACGACCAGGTCGAGGCCATGACGATGGGTGACCGTGTGGCGGTCCTCAAGGACGGTCTGCTGCAGCAGGTCGACACCCCGCGCAACATGTACGACCGCCCGGCCAACCTCTTCGTCGCCGGCTTCATCGGCTCCCCGGCCATGAACCTGGTCGAGGTCCCGATCACCGACGGCGGCGTGAAGTTCGGCAACTCGGTGGTGCCGGTGGACCGTGAGGCACTCTCCGCCGCCACGGACAAGACCGTCACCGTGGGCGTCCGCCCCGAGCACTTCGACGTGGACGGCTCCGAGTCGGCCCAGGGTCTCGCGGTCACCGTCAACGTGGTCGAGGAGCTCGGCGCCGACGCGTACGTCTACGGCACCGCCAAGGTCGGCGACGACTCCAAGGACCTCGTCGTCCGTGTCAGCGGCCGTGACGTGCCGGAGAAGGGCAGCACGCTGCACATCGTCCCGCGTTCCGGTGAGACCCACGTGTTCTCCACCTCCACGGGTGAGCGGCTCTCCGACTGAGCGCGCACAGGCAGTACAACCCCGGGTAATTCACCCAGGTTGACGAAGAGGGCCCCGCAGAGCGCTGCGGGGCCCTTCTCGTTGTCGACAAATACCCCGGCAGACCGGGTCATTTCGAGCGCTGTGCGTCAACGCGCCGTTCAGGGATGGGCACCACTTCGTCCCCCGAACCGGTGACCAAATGTCGCCATATCAGTACTGAACGCTACCCTCACTCGCGTGAAGCACTCCACCAACCCACAGACACGACGCGGCCACCGGGGCCCCGCCCGCCAGCTCGGCCGCACCATCGCCTTCGTCCTGCCCGTCGTCCTGGTGCTCTCCGGGACCCTCGCGGTCACCCGGGTCAACTGGTCGGGGGACCCCTCGGACTCGGTGCTCACCGCGACCGACGTCTCGAGCGCGGGTGCCGCGAAGAACACCGCGCCGCGCGCCCCGCAGGACGTGCTGCGCGACCAGCTGCTGACCGAGCTGCAGGAGAAGGACCCGGGCGTCGCCCTCACCCACCTCCAGCAGGCCGTCGACGAGCGGCCGACGCTCGCCCGGCACTGTGCGTCGATCGCCCGTGCGCTCGGCCGCGCGGCGGTTCGTATGTACGGGCCCACCCGGGCGCAGTCCTATTCACGGCCCGTGTGCGACACGGCGTTCGCCTCGGGGGTCGCCGGGGCGCACGGTTAGCGCGGGGCGCCGGCGCTGGGCCTCGATCGAGGAACGGTTGCCGGCGGATGCCGTCGGCGGGGCGCCGCGTACAGTTCGGGCATGACTGATCCGAACGCCGCGTCCCGCCCCGTTCAAGCCGTCATCCTGGCCGGGGGCCAGGGGTCCCGGCTGCGCCCGTACACCGACGACCGGCCCAAGCCGATGGTCGAGATCCCCGGTACGGGGACGCCGATCATCGGCCATCAGCTTTCCTGGCTGGCCGAAGAGGGTGTGACGGATGTGGTGATCAGCTGTGGGCATCTCGCCGAGGTGCTCCAGGACTGGCTGAAGTCGGCCGAGCTTCCGGTGCGGGTCACGACGGTCGTCGAGACAGAGCCGCTGGGGCGAGGTGGCGGACTGAAGTACGCGGCGGGCCATCTGCCGCATCCGGACCGGCCCTGGTACGCGACCAACGGGGACATCTGGACGCGGTTCTCGCTGCGGGACATGGCGGACTTCCATGCCGAGCGGGACGCCGTGGCCACGTTGGCGCTCGCTCGGCCTCGCATTCCCTGGGGTGCGGTGAAGACGGACGGCTTCGGGCACATCACGGACTTCATCGAGGCTCCGCCGTCGACGTTCGAGATCAACGCGGGTGTGTACGTCTTCTCGCCCGCCTTCTCCTCTCTGCTGCCCGAGCGCGGCGACCACGAGCGTACGACCTTCCCCCACCTGGCCCGGGAACGCCGGCTGGCCGGGTTTCCGCTTCCGCAGGGGGCGTACTGGCGCGCCATCGACACGGCGAAGGACCTGACGGAGGCGGCGAAGGAACTGGCGGCTCTGGGGCGCTGACGCGGCGTGGTGGCCGCCGGATGCCTGCGGCGGCCCGTTGCCGTTCGTGGGGGTTCGCGTAGCGCCTACGGGTCGGTGGGTGGGTCGGGGCCGCGTCGGGGGGTATCCGTCCTCGGTCCGGCGGTTGCTGTGCCTCAGAGGGGTGCTGTTCCTTGACGCCGGCCACTGCGGGCGGACACCCCCCGACGCGGCCCCTTGCAGCCGTGGGCGACTGCGGGCGCGTAGGGCTGCCTCTATGGCGCTCACTGTGCCGGTCTCTCATCAGCCCCGGCCGGCATCTCTCAGCCCGTCTGGGGGTCCCCCCTGCTCGAAGAGCTTGGGGGAGTTTGAGGACGAGGCCCCTTCAGGGCCGATGCGGGGGTCCGGGGGCCGCAGGTCCCCAGGAGAACGGGCGATGGGCCCCGGACGCTGGTGCGTCCGGGGCCCATCGGTGTCGTAGGGCTGGCCTAGCCCAAGAGGCCGCCGACCAAGCCCGGTTCGTCCTCGGCGGAGCCGCCCGTGGAGCCGCCTCCGGACGTGGGGCCGCCCGACGTCGGGCCGGTCGTGGTGCTCGGGGCCTCGTCGGCGGGGGTGGACTGCTCGGGCGGTGCCTGGCCATCCGTGCCCTGCGTCTGGCTGGGCGTGCCCGCGCCCGTCGAGCCCGTGTCGCTGGTGGCGCCCGGCGTGGTCGCGGCGCCGGACGGGGTGGCCGCGCCCGAGGTCGCGCCCTGCGTGGGCGAGTTGGAGGCCGACGGCGACTTGTCGTGCAGGTTGTCGGACTCCTGGGGCAGGGGCGAGCCGGGGAGTTCGTTGCGCGGGGCCTCGCCGGGGCCCGGGACCACGACACGGTCGGCGTCGCGGACCGCGCCGCCCAGCAGGGAGCCGATCAGCAGGGTCAGGCCGGTGACGATCGCCGTGATCAGGGCGCCGCGGCGCAGGACGTACTGGCGCAGTTCCCAGATGTCGGAGCGGGGACCGAGACGGCGCCAGGCCACGCCCGCGAGGCGCCCGTCGATGGAGTAGACGGGAGCGCCGGCGATGATCAGCGGGGACCAGGCGGCGAGATAGATGATGTCGGGGGCGTCGTAGACCGGGACGCTCTTCCAGCTGACCGTGACCAGGAGCGCCGCGGAGAGCATTGCGCCCACGACCGCTGCGACGCGCTGCCAGCAGCCCAGGACCGTCAGGACGCCGACGATCACCTGGAAGAAGGCGATGACGAGGCCGGATCCGACCGGGTGTTCGAGGGCGAACTGGCGCAGCGGTTCGGCGACTTCCCAGGGGTGCAGCGTGTTGAGCCACTTGACCATGGAGCCGCGCTTGCCGCCGTCGAAGTAGACGGGGTCGCAGAGCTTGCCCATGCCGGCGTAGATGGAGATGAAGCCGAGGAAGACCCGGAGGGGGAGCAGGACGACACCGAGGTTCATGCGGCGGCCGGGATAGTAGGCGTGCCGCGCGGGGTCGTCGCCGAGTCGCTTGGGCGGTGCGTCGGCGCCGTCCGGGCCGTGGGGATCCTCGTCGATGAAGTCCTCGGCCGCGTACGTGAACTCCTCGTCGTAGGCGCTCTCGACCGTGCGCATGTTCGGCAGCAGCCGGGTTTCGAGGGATTCGTGCGTGCGCTGGGCGCCCACGAGCGGCGTTTCGACCGTCCGCGCCATCTCGTCCTCGTAGCCGCCGTCATAGCCGACGTCGACGCGCGGGATGACCTGGGTGCCACCGGCGGCGGGGGCCGGTTCGTCGCCGTGGCGGACGCTGCCGTCCCGCACGGCCTGGAGGAGCCGGTGGGCGCCGGTGTCGTCGGGCGCGGACGTGCCGTTCCAGACGGCGACCCGGCGGCGGGCGCCCGCTGCCGCGCCCGCTCTGCCGCCCGAGTTGACGAGGGGCATGAGGGCGGTGTCCTCGGTGGCGCTCAAGTGCCGTGCGATCCGCGGGGATTTGGTGCGCCCGGTCGACGCACCCAGCAGCACGCGGAAACTCGCGTGACTGACGATGATCTGCGCCGGATCGCTCGGCACCTTCACCATGCTCAGCGCGGGAGCGTCGTCGTATCCCGACGAGCGGTCCCCCGTGGGTGTGCGGGGTGTTCTGGTGTCCACACTCAACTAACCGAGTGACGTGTGGTTAGGACACTGCTTTGACCGGTCCGATCTGTCCGGACCCCGTCAAGGATGCGCAGGTCGCACCACTGTCACCAGAATTAACCCGCACGGGTGACGCCACGGATGTCTGTTCAGACGCGTCGGCGGGCCGCCTCGTACAGGACGATTCCTGCGGCCACACCGGCGTTGAGGGACTCCGCGCCGCCCGGCATCGGGATGCGTACGCGGAAGTCGCACGTCTCGCCGACCAGCCGCGACAGGCCCTTGCCCTCGCTGCCGACCACGATGACCACCGGGCCCTCCAGGGCCTGGAGGTCGCCGATCTCGGCCTCGCCGTCGGCGGCGAGGCCGACGACCGCGATGCCCGCCTTCTTGTACGCCTCCAGGGCACGCGTCAGGTTCGTGGCCCGGGCGACCGGCGTACGGGCCGCCGTGCCGGCGGACGTCTTCCAGGCGCCGGCCGTCATGCCCGCCGCGCGACGCTCGGGTACGACGACTCCGTGGCCGCCGAAGGCCGAGACCGAGCGGACCACCGCACCGAGGTTGCGTGGGTCCGTCACACCGTCGAGGGCGACGATGAGCGGGTCCTCGCCCGCGTCGGCCGCCGCGTTGGCGAGGTCCTCGGGGTGGGCGTACTCGTAGGGCGGGACCTGGAGGACGAGGCCCTGGTGGTTGAGGCCGTTCGTCATGCGGTCCAGCTCGGGGCGCGGGGCCTCCATGAGGTTGATGCCACCGCGCTCGGCGGCGAGCTGGAGGGCCTCGCGGACGCGCTCGTCGTTGTCGATGAACTGCTGGACGTAGAGGGTGGAGGCCGGGACGCCCTCGCGCAGTGCCTCGACGACCGGGTTGCGTCCTACGACCATCTCGGACGTGCCCTTGCCGCCCCGGCCCCGCGGCGCGGGGCGGCGCGCGGCCTGCTTCGCCATGGCGTTCGCGATGCGGTTCTTCTTGTGCTTCTTGCGCATCTCGGCGGGCGGGGTCGGGCCCTTGCCCTCCAAGCCCTTGCGCCGCTGGCCGCCACTGCCGACCTGCGCGCCCTTCTTGCCGGACATGCGGCGGTTGTTCGCGGCCATGACCTACCCGTCTGTCGTGAAGCGTTCGTACGTACGTCTATGAAGTGTGCCGCCCGATGGGCCGGGCGGCACAATCGATCTTCCTGCGCCCGAGCCCGTCAGCGCGGGCCGAGGCTCCAGCGCGGGCCCTGCGGGCTGTCCTCGATGACGAGGCCCGACTGGCCGAGCTGGTCGCGGATGGCGTCCGCGGTGGCCCAGTCCTTGCGGGAGCGGGCTGCCTCGCGCTGGTCGAGGACCATGCGGACCAGGCTGTCGACCACGCCGTGCAGGTCCTCGCCGCGGTCGGTCTCGCCGACCCAGTGCTCGTCGAGCGGGTCCAGGCCGAGGACGCCGAGCATGGCGCGCACCTCGGCGAGGCGGGCCACCGCGGCTTCCTTGTCGTCGGCGGCCAGTGCGCTGTTGCCCTGGCGGACGGTGGTGTGCACGACGGCGAGCGCCTGCGGGACGCCCAGGTCGTCGTCCATCGCCTCGGCGAAGGCGAGCGGCACCTCGGGCGACGGCTCGACGACACCCGCCTTCTCCACCACGCGCTGCACGAAGCCCTCGATGCGCGCGAACGCCGACTCGGCCTCGCGCAGGGCCTCCTCGCTGTACTCGATCATCGAGCGGTAGTGCGGGGTGCCGAGGTAGTAGCGCAGGACGATCGGGCGCCAGGCCTTGACCATCTCGCTGACCAGGACGCTGTTGCCGAGCGACTTGGACATCTTGTCGCCGGCCATGGTGACCCAGGCGTTGTGCACCCAGTACTGGGCGAAGTCGTCGCCGTAGGCCTTGGCCTGGGCGATCTCGTTCTCGTGGTGCGGGAAGATCAGGTCGAGGCCGCCGCCGTGGATGTCGAAGGCGGTGCCGAGGTACTTGTGCGCCATGGCCGAGCACTCCAGGTGCCAGCCGGGACGCCCGGGGCCCCAAGGCGTCGCCCAGGTCGGCTCGCCGGGCTTGGCGGACTTCCACATGGCGAAGTCGCGCGGGTCGCGCTTGCCGGTCTCGCCGTCGCCGGACGGCTGCAGGAGGTTGTCCAGCTCCTGCCGCGACAGTTCCAGGTATCCCGGGAAGGAGCGCACGTCGAAGTAGACGTTGCCGTCGGACTCGTAGGCGTGACCGCGCTCGATGAGGCCCTGCATCATCTCGACCATCTCGGTCATATGGCCGGTGGCACGGGGCTCGTACGTCGGCGGCAGGCAGCCGAGGGCGGTGTAGCCGTCGTTGAACGCCCGCTCGTTCTCGTACCCGATGGACCACCACGGGCGGCCCTGCTCGGCGGCCTTGGTGATGATCTTGTCGTCGATGTCCGTGACGTTCCTGATGAACGTCACGTCATAGCCGCGGTACTCGAACCAGCGGCGCATGATGTCGAAGTTGAGGCCGGAACGGATGTGACCGATGTGGGGCGCGGCCTGCACGGTGGCACCACAGAGGTAGATCGAGACACAGCCCGGCTTGAGCGGGGTGAAGTCACGGATCTGCCGGGCGTTGGTGTCGTACAGGCGAATAGTCACGACACCAGGGTAGTGGGCGGATGAGGGTGCCTGGTGCGTAAGTGAGGTTTGGCCGTTGTCGTCTGCGGGGCCCGCTAGCCGACCCGCACCACCAGTGCCGTCGCCACCGCCATCAGGCCCTCGTCGCGGCCCGGGAAACCCAACCCGTCCGTGGTCGCGCCCGACACCGACACCGGTGCGCCCGCCGCCTCCGACAGGATCTTCTGCGCCTCGTCGCGCCGCTTGCCGATCTTCGGGCGGGGGCCGACCACCTGGACCGCGATGTTGCCGATACGGAAGCCCGCCTCGCGCACGATGCGGGCCGCCTCGGTGAGGAGTACGACGCCGGAGGCACCCGACCACTCGGGGCGCCCCGTGCCGAAATGCTGACCCAGGTCGCCGAGGCCGGCCGCGGAGAAGAGCGCGTTGCAGGCGGCGTGGGCGACGACGTCCGCGTCGGAGTGGCCGGCCAGACCCGAGCCCTCGCCCTCCCACTTCAGGCCCGCGCACCACAGCTCGCGGCCCTCCTCGAAGGCGTGGATGTCGGTGCCGATGCCGACCTGCGGGAGCAATGCCTCAGAAGCCATCGTTCAGCCTCCGGCGGGCGAGGACCGCCTCCGCCAGGACCAGGTCCAGCGGGCGCGTGACCTTGAAGGCCTCCTCGTGGCCGGGGACCACCACGACCGTCAGGCCGAGCTGCTCGACCATGCTGGCGTCGTCGGTGACATCGTCCGTCACCGTCTCGTGCGCACGGATCAGCGTGGCGCGGTCGAAGCCCTGCGGGGTCTGCACGGCGCGCAGGCGGGCGCGCTGCGGGGTGGCGACCACCGGCTCGGGGGCCCCGGGCGTCTGCGCGGGCTCGACCTCCTTGACCGTGTCCGCGAGCGGCAGCGCGGGCACCACGGCCGGCGCTCCGTCCCGTACGGCCTCGATCACGGCGTCCACCGTGTCCACCGGCACCAGCGGGCGCGCCGCGTCGTGCACCAGGACGATGTCGTGATCCGGCGGCAGCGCGTCCAGGCCGAGCTTGACGGACTCCTGGCGGGTCTCGCCGCCGGGGACCACCAGGAAGTCGGTGCGCTCGGGCAGCGCGTGGGCGTCGAGCATGCTCTTGACCTCGGGGGCGCCGTCGGGCGGGGCCACGACGACGACGAGGGAGACGGCGCGGGACGCGGCCATCGCGCGGACCGCGTGGATGAGCATGGGCGTGCCGTTCAGCGCGCGAAGTGCTTTGGGGGCGCCAGGACCGAGGCGCACACCCCGACCTGCGGCCGGAATCACCACCGCGGTACGGGTTCCACTGCGGGCTTCCGAGGGCGAAGGGCGCGAATCGTCAGACATCGGTTCCTGTCAGGTTTGTGTGCTCGACCTAGTTGGGTATGGCCTGGGGGTGCCCCCTGCTCGAGCGCAGTCGAGAGCTTGGGGGAGTGCCGGGCGCGAGCCTTGACCGGACCCTTCCGTGACAGTCGGTCGAGCCTGCTGCCCGGGCCCGGCACGTCAAGTATCGGGGACGTCCCCGAAGTAAGGCGCGCATGGCAGGACACGCACGGCGCCCGCGAGCGAACATGCCGCAGCGCCCGGCGACAGCAATTACGTCATCGGGCACCGCGGCACTTCTTTGAATTCAGCACAGTGCTGAACTGAGGGTGCTGAACTGAGGCGGGTGGGACCGCGTCAGGACGCGAGAACCTCGTCGAGCAGGGCTTCGGCCTTGTCCTCGTTGGTGTTCTCCGCGAGAGCGAGCTCGCTCACCAGGATCTGGCGGGCCTTGGCGAGCATGCGCTTCTCACCGGCGGAGAGTCCGCGCTCGCGCTCACGACGCCACAGGTCACGCACGACTTCCGCGACCTTGATGACATCGCCGGAGGCGAGCTTCTCCAGATTTGCCTTGTAACGACGCGACCAGTTCGTGGGCTCCTCGGCGTACGGCGCGCGCAGCACCTCGAAGACCCGGTCCAGCCCGTCCTGACCGACCACATCACGCACGCCGACGAACTCCGCATTGTCCGCTGGCACACGTACCGTCAGGTCACCCTGGGCGACCTTCAGCACCAAGTAGGTCTTGTCCACGCCTTTGATCTGGCGAGTTTCGATGGCCTCGATCAGCGCGGCCCCGTGATGGGGATAGACCACGGTGTCGCCAACCTTGAACGTCATGTGACAGGTACCCCTTCCGTGGCTATCCAGAGTAACACGGAAACTGCGGGTTCTGAATGGCGTTTTCGCAGGTCAGGGCATATCTCGGGGCTTGACAACTCCAACAGGAACGTGCTGCGCGGGCCGAACGGAAGAAGGTATTCGCAGGTGGGAGCGGCTCTGCGGGCGGGGTGAAACGCGCACGTTACGCGCATCCGGCGGCACCTCCGAGTGGCCGAACGTACACATATGTCCTGTTCCAAGTGTGCGACTTCCGCTACTCCGTTCGGCGTCCCGAGTCGGGTACCGGACGATTCCCGGAATTGATCACGGCCAGGCCGGACGGCACGGTCGGTGATCAATTCCGGGAGGGTCGTGCATTCCTTCACGGAAATTTTGCGCGTCGGCTTGCAAGGGGCTTATGTGAATGACGGACGAGCGGCCGGGCAATGTGACTCCCGGGTCACTTGCGGGTGAAGAGACGGGGCGTGGAAGAGGTACTTCGAAGCCACTTCGGTCGCTGAGGGGAGGGTCGGGTGCGGTCACGCGGGAACGGCTCGGTAACCTAAGGCCGCTGACAGACACTTAGGGCGGCTTTCCGCGCCCGCTCCGTTCGAGTCAAGGAGTTGCCGCCGCCGTGAGCAGCAGCCTTCGACGCGGCGCACTCGCTGCCGCTTCCCTCGCGTTCTCGATCACCTCGCTCGCCGCGTGCGCCGCCGGCAACAACAGCCAGACGCTGGAGATCAAGCCGGACAACGCGGCCACCTCCGTCGGCGACATCAAGGTCCAGAACGCCATCGTCATCACCCAGCCGGACCAGGAGTCGACCGGCCCGGCCGCGATCTCCGCGACCCTGTTCAACTCCGGCACGACCGCCCAGACGCTGGACGCGATCAAGGTGGACGACATCGACAAGACCGCCGAGCTCAAGGCCGCCAAGGGCGGCAGCCTGAGCATCCCGGCCGGCGGCTCGCTGATCCTCGGCGGCAAGGACAACGCCTCCGCGGTGCTGGCGAGCAGCAGTGAGGCCCTCCGGGACGGCAACGCGCAGAAGATCACCTTCACCTTCAGCAAGACCGGTGACGTGAGCCTGCGCGCGTTCGTCGTGCCCGCCGAGCGCTACTTCGAGGGCTGGGGCCCGAGCGCGGTGCCGGAGGTGCCGGGCACGTCGTCCTCGCCGACGGGCTCCCCGGCCGGGGACGCCGAGTCCACGCCGACCGGCACTGCCCCGGCCGGCTCGACGGAGAGCGCCGGTGCCGGGACCGAGGGCGGTACGCCGACCGCGACGGACAGCGCCTCGCAGTCGGCCGCCGGTCACTGAGCGGTCGTACGGCGCCTGGTGCAGCCGTAGAAAAGGGCGGGGCCCCGGAAATCCGGGGCCCCGCCCTTTGTCGTCGCGGCTGCGGTTTACGGCTCGAACTTGTAGCCGAGGCCTCGCACCGTCACCAGGTACCGCGGCGCGCCCGGGTCCGGCTCGATCTTGGCGCGCAGGCGCTTGACGTGGACGTCCAGGGTCTTGGTGTCGCCGACGTAGTCGGCGCCCCAGACCCGGTCGATGAGCTGCATGCGGGTCAGGACACGGCCGGCGTTGCGCAGCAGCATCTCCAGGAGGTCGAACTCCTTGAGGGGGAGGTCGACCTTGGAGCCGGAGACCGTGACCACGTGGCGGTCGACGTCCATCCGGACCGGGCCCGCCTCCAGCGCGGCCGGGGTCACCTCCTCCGGCTCGCCGCGGCGGCGCAGGACGGCCCGGATACGGGCCACCAGCTCGCGCGAGGAGAACGGCTTGGTGACGTAGTCATCTGCTCCTATTTCCAGGCCGACGACCTTGTCGATCTCGCTGTCCTTGGCGGTGACCATGATCACCGGGACGTTGGAGCGGCCGCGCAGCTGGCGGCAGACCTCGGTGCCCGGCAGGCCGGGCAGCATCAGGTCGAGGAGGACGAGGTCGGCGCCGTTGCGCTCGAACTCGTCGAGTCCGTCGGGCCCGGTGGTCGCGACGGCGACCTCGAAGCCCTCTTTACGGAGCATGTACGACAGGGCGTCGGAGAAGGACTCCTCGTCCTCGACGACGAGCACACGGGTCACGGAAGGACCTCCGGGGCGGAAAGCGTTTCGTACGCGGGTGAGTCGGGGGCAGTGGGGGATTTCGATAGTGCGGGCTGCCCGGCCTCGTCGTCGAGATCGGGGTGCTGCTGAGCCCGGTCGCGGGCCGCACCCGCCTCCGGCAGCCGCAGGGTGAACGTGGAGCCCTGTCCCTCGGAACTCCACACCGTGACCTCCCCGCCGTGCGAGGCGGCCACGTGCTTGACGATCGCGAGACCGAGGCCGGTGCCACCAGTGGCACGGGAACGGGCCGGGTCGACGCGGTAGAAGCGCTCGAAGATGCGCTCCTTGTCCTTGTCCGAGATGCCGATGCCCTGGTCGGTCACGGCGATCTCGATATTGTCCCCGCCCGCGATGCTGAGCCTGCGCGCGGCGATGCCGACGCGGGTGCGGGCGGGTGAGTAGTTGACGGCGTTCTCGACGAGGTTGCCGAGCGCCGCGGCCAGCTGGCCCCGGTTGCCCCAGATGCTGAGGTCCTCGGTGCCGCCGGCGGCCATGGTGATCTGCTTCGTGCCGGCGGCGTGCCGGCAGCGGTCGATCGCCTCGGCGACGAGTTCGTCGACGCGGACGGGCTCGGCGTCCTCCAGCGGGTCGTCGTTCTGCACCCGGGAGAGGTCGATGAGCTCCTGCACCAGGTTGGTGAGCCGGGTCGCCTCGATCTGCATGCGCCCGGCGAAGCGCTCCACGGCCTCCGGGTCGTCGGAGGCGTCCATGACCGCCTCGGACAGCAGGGAGAGCGCGCCGACCGGGGTCTTGAGCTCGTGGCTGACGTTCGCCACGAAGTCGCGTCGTACCGCCTCTATCCGCCGGGCCTCGGTGAGGTCCTCGACGAGAAGGAGGACGAGACGGGAGCCGAGCGGCGCGACACGGGCGGACACGGCGAGAGCCTCGCCACGTCCGGTGCCACGCCTCGGGAGGTCCAGCTCGACCTGCCGTATCTCCCCGTCACGTCGGGTGTCCCGGGCCATCTGGAGCATGGGCTCGACGGAGAGCTTGCCGCCGCGCACCAGACCGAGGGCGTACGCCGCCGAGCTGGCCTTGACGACCGCGTCGCCTTCGTCGAGGACGACCGCGGACGAGCGCAGCACCGACAGGACCGTGTCCACGCCGGGCGGCAGGACCGGGTCGGTGTGCAGCGAGGTTCGAGTGGGTCGCTTCAGGTCGCGTTCGCTCCAGCGGAACGCCAGCATGGCGATGACACCGGTAAGAACCCCGGCGATCGCTGCCGCTGCGGCGACCGCCGCGTTCACGTCCATGCACCCAGGTTAGGCATGTCGCGGGCCGTGCCCACAGCCGTCGGAGTGCGAGCTCGAACACTCGTCGCCCAGAGTTCACCTTGGAGCCAGTGTTGGTTCATTTGGGGTGGCTGAAACGGACGCGTAGGCACCGGATCGTGAGGTCGTGGGGTTCGCACGGCCGGTTTGCGCGGAGATCACACAGTCGGTTTAGCGTAGAGATCGCACTGGCGGTTTCACGACAGTCCGACTGTCGTTTTCGCGACGGTCTTACTGTCTGGGGCATGACGGTAGGGCTGCCTGTCCCACGACAGGACAGTCTCCTGGCGCCCGGAACCCCCGAGGCATACGTAAGAGAGGGACCCTGATGCGGGACGCGTACCACGAGGAACTGGACTCGATCGGCGACAGTCTGGTGGAGATGGCCCGGCTGGTCGGGTCGGCGATCGGGCGCGCCACTGCGGCGATCCTCGACTCCGACCTGAAGCTGGCCGAGAGCGTGATCGAGGGCGACGAGAAGGTCGACGACCTTCAGCACGACCTGGAGGCCCGGGCCATAGCCCTGCTGGCGCGACAGCAGCCGGTGGCCACGGACCTGCGCATAGTCGTCACCTCGCTGCGGATGTCGGCGGACCTGGAGCGCTCGGGCGACCTGGCCCAGCACGTGGCGAAGCTCACGCGGCTGCGCTACCCCGCGCGCGCCATCCCGCAGGACCTGCACGCGACCATCCTGGAGATGGGCCAGCTGGCGCAGCGCCTGATGGCGAAGGCGGCCGAGGTGATCGTCTCGAAGGACGTCGACCTCGCGATGCAGCTGGAGCAGGACGACGACGCGATGGACCTCCTCCACCGCACGCTCTTCCAGCACCTGATGGACGAGCGCTGGAAGCACGGCATCGAGACGGCGGTCGACGTGACGCTGCTCGGCCGCTACTACGAGCGGTACGCCGACCACGCGGTGGCCGTGGCGAAGCGGGTGGTCTACCTGGTGACGGGTGAGCACGCAGACGAGCTTCAGCCCGACATCCAGCCGGACATTCAGCCGGTTTCGGGAGTGGAGGGGGCGTAGCTCCCCTTCGGGGTGCGGTCGGCGCGGGCCCGTGAGCGGGCTCGCGGAGAGCCGTTCGGGGCGCGTGCAAGCCTCTGTGCGCCGTTGATGCGCCCAGCTGGGCGGGCATGGAATGGGCACAGGCACCAGCCTCGAGGAGGGACCATGGCCGAATCCCCCAGCACTCCCGGCACCACGCCCGACCCCACCCAGGAACGCCCGACCGAGCAGCCCGCCGACATCAGGAGCCTCCCGCTCTTCGGCGCCTGCGGCTGCGGCTCGGGCTGCGGGTGCGGGTGCCAGTCGGGGAACCCTTGCCAGTGCGGGTGAGGGTGCAGGACGCGGCGGGTCCGCGGCGTACGACGCCGTGGATGCCGTAGATCTCGTACGACGGTGAGGGCCTCGGCGCGGATGACGCGCCGGGGCCCTTTGCCGTGCGGGGCCTTCAGGCGGGGCTAGTCCGCGACGATGCAGGCGACGGCGGTGATGACGGCACGGGGTTCCGATCCGGCTTCGGCGTAGTCGTCGAAGAGTCCGTACCCGGAGCTTGTGGCCGCCGGACTGGGTGTCGGCGCGGGTGGCACGGGGCACGCCCGGGGACTCGATGCCGACGGCTCCACGCGCGGGCGTGGGCCGGACGTCGGCTCGATCCCGTCGTTGATCGCCTCGGTGAACGACCACCCGGCGACAGCCAGCACGAGCCAGCCCCCGGCCAGCCAGGCCTTCATACGCCTGCTCATCCCGCCCCCACTCATAGACCTCACGGCAACCGGGCAGTTGACGGCCCGGAGTCGGCCCCGGCGCAGCGACAAGCCCCCTGCCCGTGGAGAGTGCACGGGCAGGGGGCTTGATCAGCTCGGGTTACTTCTTCTTGCCCTGGTTCTTGACCGCCTCGATGGCCGCCGCGGCCGCCTCCGGGTCCAGGTACTTGCCGCCGGGGGTCAGCGGCTTGAAGTTGGCGTCCAGTTCGTAGGACAGGGGGATGCCCGTCGGGATGTTCAGGCCGGAGATCGCCTCGTCGGAGATGCCGTCGAGGTGCTTGACCAGGCCGCGGAGGCTGTTGCCGTGGGCCGCGACCAGGACCGTACGGCCTGCCAGGAGATCCGGGACGATGCCGTCGTACCAGTACGGGAGCATGCGGACGACGACGTCCTTCAGGCACTCCGTGCGGGGGCGCAGCTCCGGGGGGATCGTCGCGTAGCGGGGGTCGTCCGACTGGGAGAACTCCGTGCCGTCCTCGAGCGGGGGCGGCGGGGTGTCGTACGAGCGGCGCCACAGCATGAACTGGTCCTCGCCGAACTCGGCGAGGGTCTGGGCCTTGTCCTTGCCCTGGAGGGCGCCGTAGTGGCGCTCGTTCAAGCGCCAGCTGCGGTGGACCGGGATCCAGTGACGGTCGGCCGCCTCCAGCGCCAGCTGCGCCGTGCGGATCGCGCGCTTCTGGAGTGACGTGTGGACCACGTCGGGGAGAAGGTCGGCGTCCTTCAGGAGCTCGCCACCGCGGACTGCCTCCTTCTCGCCCTTCTCGTTGAGGTTCACGTCCACCCAACCGGTGAACAGGTTCTTCGCGTTCCACTCGCTCTCGCCGTGACGGAGGAGGATCAGCTTGTACGGTGCGTCGGCCATGCGTCCGAGCGTAATCCAAGGCTTTGGCCCGGTGCGCGCCCCTCCCGAAGGGCGGACGGTTGACGGGATCTGTTAATTGAGTGGCTGCCGCGAAGGGCGCGCTTGTAAGTTGCCGATACCGCCTGAGCTTCTTACATCCGGTGCTGGTGCCGGCTACATCCGTGGGGACCCGTATGTCACTCGCCGCCCTGAGGCGCGCCACCCGAGAGACCGTATCCGGGCTCCCCCGCGAGTTCTGGTGGCTGTGGACGAGCACGTTGGTCAACCGGCTCGGCGCCTTCGTCGCCACCTTCATGGCCCTGTACCTCACCCTCGACCGCGGCTACTCCGCCTCCTACGCCGGCCTGGTCGCCGCGCTGTACGGACTCGGCGGGGTCGTCTCCTCGATCGGGGCCGGGGTCATGACCGACCGGCTCGGGCGGCGGCCGACCCTGCTCGTGGCGCAGGCCTCCACCGCCGTGTCCGTGGCCGTGCTCGGGTTCATGCACCACCCCGTCGCCATCGCCGGCGTCGCCTTCGTCGTCGGCGCGGCCTCCAACGCCTCCCGGCCCGCCGTGCAGGCGATGATGGCCGACATCGTGCGCCCCGAGGACCGGGTACGCGCCTTCTCGCTCAACTACTGGGCCATCAACCTCGGCTTCGCCATCTCCTCCATGGCCGCCGGCTTCATCGCCGAGGTCAGCTACCTCGCCGGGTTCCTGATCGAGGCGGGCATGACGGCCGTCTGCGCGGTCGTGGTGTTCGTGAAGCTGCCGGAGTCCCGGCCCGTGCGGACGGAGACGGAGAAGGCCGACGAAGAGGTCGGGCTCAGGACCGTGCTGCGCGACAGGCGTTTCATGGCCGTCGTCGGACTGTCCTTCCTCGTCGCCCTCGTCTTCCAGCAAGGCTCGGTGGGGCTGCCGATCGCGATGGGCGACGCCGGGTTCTCGCCCGCCGACTACGGCCTCGCCATCGCCGTCAACGGCGTCCTGATCGTCGCGCTGCAGATCCCGGTCACGCGGTTCATCGACCGCCGGGACACGAGGAAGATCCTCATCGTGTCGTCCCTGTTCGCCGGCTACGGCTTCGGCCTCACCGCCTTCGCCGGTTCGGTCGGCGTCATCGCGCTGACGGTGTGCGTCTGGACGCTCGGCGAAATGCTGAACGCCCCCACCCAGACCGGCCTCGTCGTCCGCCTCTCCCCCGCCCAGGGGCGTGGCCGCTACCAGGGCATGTACACCCTGTCCTGGTCGGTCGCGGCTCTGGTCGCACCCCTGATGTCCGGCTTCGTCATCGACCGCTTCGGCGCCGAGTGGCTCTGGGCCCTGTGCGCGGTCACCGGGACGGCGGCCGCCATCGGATACGGCGCCCTGACGCGCCGCCTTCCGACAGAGGACCGGGCCGAGACCCCGGCCGAGACCCCGGCGACCACCAAGGCCGACGTCAGCCCCGAAGTCAGCCCCGTCGTCGGCCCCGTCGTCGGCACGGAGCCCGACGTCCGTACGGCCTGATCCCCGGTCTCGCACCGACTGCCTGCTGAGCCCGCATTCCACGGGGTATACAAGGAGGCGCGGTACGGGGGCCGTTGGGGCCGCTGGGGTGGGAGACGGGCATGACCGACAGTTCCGGGTTGATCTTCGTCAGCCATGCCGGGCACGACGGCCAGTGGGCGGAGTGGGTGGCCTGGCACCTCCAGGAGGCCGGGTACGCGATCGAACTCGACCTCTGGCACTGGCGCACCGGCGAGGACTTCGTGCGGAAGATGAACGACGCGCTGGAGCGGGCGTCCGCCGTCGTCGCCCTGTTCTCCCCCCAGTACTTCGCCCCGGGCCGGTACACCGAGGAGGAGTGGACCTCCGCCGTGGCCGGCCGGGACCGCTTCGTACCGCTGGTCGTCGAGCCCCTGGAAGCGGGGCAGTTACCCGCGATCCTGCGGCCCCGCATCCGCCGGGAGCTGCATGACCTGGAAGAGGCGGCGGCCCTCGAAGCCCTGCTGGAAGCGGTGCGCGGGCGGGAGATCCCGACGACCTCGCCGACCTTCCCCGGCAAGGCGGGAAAGGGGTCGCGAGGCAGCAGGCGCACCGGTTCGTCCGTACCCCAGGGCCTCCAGCCGCGCTTCCCGTCCGCCCTCCACGACCCCGCCGTATGGGACGTACGACAGCGGGGGCGCAACCCGCACTTCACCGGCCGCGACGAGATCATCGAGAAGGTGCGCCGCGGTCTGCTCGGCGAACGCCGGGCCGCGGTACGGGTGCTGCACGGGCCGGGCGGGGTCGGCAAGACCCAGATGGCCCTGGAGTACGCGCACCGCTTCGCCGGGCAGTACGACCTGGTGTGGTGGGTCGACGCCGAGCAGCCCGAGCAGGTGCCGGCCCGGTACGCGGAACTCGCGGCCCGCGTCGACGTGGCCAAGCCGGACGCCGGTGCCGAGATCAACGCCCGGTACGCCCTGGAACACCTGCGCACCAGCGACCGGTGGCTCATCGTCCTGGACAACGCCGAGGACCCGCGGCAGCTGCGCACCTGGTTGCCGGAGGGCTCCGGCCATGTGCTCATCACGGCGCGCGACCCGGCCTGGAGCAAGGTCGTGCCGGGTCTCGCCCTGGGGGTGTTCAGCCGCGAGGAGTCACTCGGCTACCTCAACCGTCAACTGCCCACGCTCAGCACCGGGACGGCGGACGCGCTGGCCGACGCCCTCGGCGATCTGCCGCTCGCGCTGGCGCATGCCGCGGGCGCGCTCGGCGAGGGGACACCGCCCGACCACTACCTCCAGCTGCTCAGGACCAACACCGCCGAACTCCTCAACGACGGGGAGGTCTACGACTATCCGGTCTCGGTGGCGGCCACCGTCACCATCGCCGCCGAACGCCTGGACGCGGGCCGTCCGGAGGCGGCGGCTCTGCTGCGCCTGGCGGCGTTCCTCGGGCCCGAGCCCATCCCGACGAAGTGGCTCGTCGAGGCCCGCGGGGCGCTGACCAGCGTGCCGGGGGACCCGAACGACTTCCGCTGGCCGCGGAACGCGCTCCAGCCGCTCGCCCAGTACGGGTTGGCGGTCGTCGGGCCCGACGCGTTTCAGGTGCACCGGCTTACGCAGGCGGTGGTGCGGCATGCCGGCGGCGCCGGGACCGGGGACACAGTGCAGGACGTGGCAGCGCTGTTGGCTGCCATCGATCCCGGGGACCCGGAGCTGCCGGAGGCCTGGCCGGAATGGGCATCGCTCACCCAGCACTTGACGGCGACGCTGGACGCGATGATCGACAGGGCGGAGCTGCGACCGACCTTGCTGAAGGCCGCCCGGTACCTCGCCCGCAACGCGCAGCCCGAGGCGGCTCTCGGCCTTTCCGAGATCTTGCACGCGAAGTGGAAGGCGTCCCTGGGCGAGGACGATCCCGACACGCTGCGCGCGGCGCACATGGTGGCCCTGGCCCTGCACGACATGGACTCGTACGAGGAGTTCTTGTCTCTCGTCGAGGACCTCCTGGAGAGGCGTCTCAGACTGCTCGGGAAAGACCATCCCGACACACTGAGTACGACCCACGACGTGGGTGTCGCCCTGCTCAACCTGGGCAGATACGTCGAGGCATACGCCATCCTCCAGGACGCCGCGGCACGACGTCAGTCGAGACTCGGCGAAGACCACGTCGAGGCCCTCTTCTCCGTCGCCAGTACCGGGGCCGCCCTGATCGAGCTCGATCGGCTCGATGAAGCCCACCGCGTGCTGACGGACGCACTGGCCCGATACCAACGCACACTGAACGAGCACCATCCCGCTGCCCTGGAAGCGAAGGGCTACTTGGGCCAGACCATGGCTCGTCTCGGCAGAGATGTCGAGGCCCTCGACATCAAGGCAGAGGTTCTGGCGCTGCGCCGGCAGTTGCTGGGCGACAGACACCGGAGCACGCTCTTCAGCGCCGACAGCCTCGGCGTGACTCTCATCGACATCGGCCGGTACGCCGAGGCGGAGCGTCTCCTGCAATCCGCAAGAACCCGCGTCCGCGAAACTCTCGGCACCGACCACGCCCTGTACAGGAGCATCACCCTCGGTCTGGCCCAGGCCCTGACCCGCCAGGGCAAAACCCACGACGCCCAGCGCCTGCGCACCTCCCTCAACCGGAAGCAGCTCCCGAAGAAGCGCCCCCGCTGACCTCACGGATGCATCCGCGCCCCCTTGATCACCTTGTCCACCCCATTCCGCGGCCCGTACACCGCCAGCCCCACCAGATCCAGCTCCCCCGTGCCCACGGCCCGCACCGCCGCCCGGTTGTCGCGGTCGTTGCCGGTGGTGAAGAGGTCGGAGGTGAAGAGAGCGCGCGGGAGGGAACGGGAGATCACACGCGCGTGGGCCGCCGTCAGCGTCTCCTTCGTGGCCTCGAAGACCAGGACCGGCTGGCGGAACATCGGCAGGTAGGGAACGTCGTCCGCGTCCTCGTAGGGGTCGCCGATCACCTCCGGGACCTGCGTTCCCAGGCCGCTGACCAGGAACGCGGTGACGTTCAGCCGTTGCCAGGGCTCCAGGTCCTCGCGCAGCAGGACGGCGATCTTGGTGTCGAATCGGATCGGTTCGTTGCTCATGGACCGAGACTGCCGGGCGCCGTACGACAGCGTCTTGTACGTTCTTTGCATGGCACCGCAGCGTGATGTCTCCGCCTGGCGCCCGCACGTCCCGGGCGTCGTGGAGGTCTTCCACGCGCACTTCACCGAGTACGCGTATCCGATGCATGTGCACGAGGCCTGGACGCTGCTCATCGTCGACGACGGCGCCGTACGGTACGACCTGGAGCGCCATGAGCACGGCACGCCGCTCGACACGGTGTCCCTGCTGCCTCCGCACGTCCCGCACAACGGCTCCCCCGCCACCCCGGACGGCTTCCGCAAGCGGGTGCTCTATCTCGACAGCACGCGGCTCGGCGAGGACCTGATCGGCCCGGCGGTGGACTCCCCCGACCTCCGGGATCCGGTGCTCCGGCGGCGGGTCGGCCAGTTGCACGCCGCGCTCGGCCACCCCGGCGACGAGTTGGAGGCGGAGAGCAGGCTGACCCTCGTCGGAGAGCGGCTGCGCGAGCACCTGCGGGCGCGGTCGGTCGCCGGGGAGCGACGTGACCCCGCCCTCGCCCGCGAGCTCCGTGAGCTCCTGGACGCACGCGTCGCCCAGGGCCTCACCCTCGACGAGGCCGCCCGGCTGCTGCACGCCCATCCCGCCCACCTGGTACGGGCGTTCAGCACCGCCTTCGGCATCGCCCCGCACCAGTACCTCAACTCCCGCCGCGTCGAGAGCGCCCGCGCCCTGCTGCTGGGCGGGGCGAGCCCGGCCGAAACGGCGACCGCGACCGGGTTCTACGACCAGGCCCATCTGACGCGGCACTTCAAGAGGTTGGTCGGGGTGCCGCCGGGGCGCTATCGCAGCAGCGCGCGCTGAGCGTCGTACAGATTGCGCGGTTGTACGACGTCCGTCGTGCCGTACAGCTCCAGGCGGGAGTGGAGGTCGCCCGCGAAGTCGGGGACGTCGATCTGGTCGAACTCCCTGACCTCGTTCAGGCCGACGGTGGCGGAGTACGGGGCCAGGCCGTCGAGGCGGATCATGCCCGCGCGGCCGTTCGTGACCCGGATGTTCCAGTGGGTGAAACGTGCGCCGAACAGGGGGCCCGCGCTGGCGTCGCCGCCGTGGCGGCCGTTGTTGTCGACGGTGATGTCGGTGCGGACGTTGGCGAAGGGCAGGCCGCGGTGGCTGTCGAAGGTGCCCATCCGCATGTCGCCGCGTGACCAGACGTTGTGGGAGGACAGGCCCTCGACGTTGATGCCGTGCAGCTGGGTGCCCGCGGGGGCCGGGGTCGTGCGGGCCTCGATGGTGAAGTCCTCGATCAGGTTGTCGTGCGAGCCCTCGCGGCAGAAGTAGGGGTGGTGGCTGCCGCGGCCCGCCACGCGCGTGTGCCGGAGCGTGCAGGCGGAGGCCGCCACCAGGCCGAAGCCGTTGTCGACGTGGCGGACCGTCACGTCGTCGGCCCAGCAGTCGTAGGCGCACTGGAAGACGACTCCGTTGTGGCCCTTGTCGAGGAGGTGGGGCTGTTGTGGGGTCTCCACCGCCTCCAGGGTCAGGCCCTCGACGCCCGATCCGGTCAGTTCGCCGACGTGGGTGGTCAGTCGGGGGTCCCACTCGGGGCGCAGGTCCAGCGGGAGCGGTCGTTCGAGGGTGACCTTGCGGCCCTGGACGCGGGTGATGCGGACCGGCCATTCGTAGGGAACGTACGACGTCAGTTTCGTCTTGTCGTCCCAGGTGTACGCCTCGGCGCCCGGGCCGCCGCCGCACATGTGCTCCAGCAGGGTGTGGTCGGCGTCGTCGGCGAGGCGGAGCAGGACCAGCGCGCCGGGGCGCAGTGCCGAGGGGTCGGCGACCGTCACCGTCCACGAGCCCTGGCGCGCCGGGGCGAGTGTCGTGAGGGTGCGCCACTCGTCGCGGCGGTTTCCGGTCCAGCCCTCGAACGGCCAGGCCTTCGCCCTGATCGCGGCCACGAGGGAGTCCCAACGGGCCGTCGGGGCCAGCCAGATGAGGCCGCCCGCCCAGGACCAGGACGACTTGTCGCCGCCGTAGCGGGAGCCGTAGGGGCCGATCAGTTCGGTGAGGTTGCGCGTCGCGTGGAGCTTGGTGCGGGTGCTGCCGGCGCCGCGGAGGACCACGTTCGAGTGGCCGATGCGGATGACGTCGTCGATGCGGAACGTGCCGGGCGGGATGGTGACCGTGCCACCGCCGGCCTTTCCGGCGGCGGCGATGGCACGGTTGATCGCGGGGGCGGAGTCGGTCGTGCCGTCCGCCACGGCGCCGAAGTCGCGTACGTCGGCCACGACGCGGGGGCGGGGAAAGCGGGAGGCTCCGCCGCGGTGGCCGGCCCGGCCGATGCAGGGGATCTGGGGGTGGGTGAAGGGGGTGCGGGTGAACTCATGCCAGAGGGAAGGGACTTCGGAGGCTTCGGGGACTCCGGAGGCGATGGGCGCTTCGGGGGCTATGGAGGCTTCGGGGGCTATGGAGGCTTCGGGGGCTATGGAGGCTTCGGGGGCTATAGGGGCGATAGGGACTTCGGGGGCGCCGGGGGCCGCCTGTGCCGTGCCGGTCGCTGCCGCGAGTGCCACGGCCGTGGCTCCGCCCAGCAGGGTTCGTCTGGTGAGGTGCGCATTGCCCATGGTCCGTGCGTCCTTCCCATGCGGCTCTTCATGGATGTGAACGACGTTCAGAAGTGCGATGGGCGCGAGCATGCCACGGCCCCTCACGAGTACGGAAGGGGTCGTGCGGGATGAGTTGGTGCGGACCTTTTCCAGGTCCTTACGTCACTCCGAGGGCCGCTGGATCAGATGGGTGAACGCGTCCAGGTTCCGCGTCGACTCGCCGCGCGCCACGCGCCACTCGTACTCCTTGCGGATCGCGGACGCGAAACCGAGCTCCAGGAGGGTGTTGAAGGCGCCGTCCGCCGCCTCCAGGACCTGGCCGAGGAGGCGGTCGATCTCGTCGGCCGTGACGCCGGCGAGCGGGAGCTTCGCGGTGACGTAGATGTCGCCGAGCCGGTCCACGGCGTAGCTCACGCCGTAGAGCTTGAGGTTGCGCTCCAGGAGCCAGCGGTGGACGCCGGGTTCGTTCTCGTCGGGGTGGCGGATGACGAAGGCGTTCAGCGACAGGGAGTGGCGGCCGACGAGCAGGGACACGGTCGTCGAGAGCTTGCGCGTGCCGGGGAGCTTGACGACGTAGTTGCCGGGGGCGGGGCTCTCCCACTCCAGGTCGGCGTCCTTCAGGGCCCCCTCGACGACCTGCGCCGCCCGCTGTACGTCCTGTGCGTCACCCATGGTGGGAGCGTACGCGACGGCGGTGGGCCTGGGCCGCGGCCGTGTAGACGTCCGCCGTGGCGGCCGCCGAGGTGTCCCAGCCGAAGGACTGGGCGTGCCGGGAGGCCGCCTCGCCCATGCGGGTGGCCAGGTGCGGGTCGTCGGCGAAGGCGTGCAGCACGCGCGCGTACTCGGCGGGGTTGTGGCCCTGGACCAGGAATCCGGTACGGCCGTCCCGGACCGCGACCGGCAGGCCGCCGACCGCTGCGGCCAGTACGGGTGTGCCGGCCGCCTGCGCCTCGATGGCCACCAGCCCGAAGGACTCACTGTACGACGGCATGACCAGCACCGATGCCGCCCGGAACCAGTCGGCGAGCTGCTCCTGGCCGACGGGCGGGCGGAACCGTACGACATCCGCGACGCCCAGGCGGGCGGCGAGCTTTTGCAGGCCCTCCGGCTTGGCGAGGCCGCTGCCGCTGGGGCCGCCGACGATCGGGACGACGATCCGGGAGCGCAGCTCGGGGTGCTCGTCGAGGAGGACCGCCACCGCGCGCAGCAGGACGTCCGGGGCCTTCAGGGGCTGGATGCGGCCGGCGAAGAGCGGGATCAGGGCGTCCTGCGGGAGGCCGAGGCGGGCGCGGGCTGCGGCTCGGCCGTCGGCGGGCGAGAAGCGGGTGAGGTTCACGCCGGGGTGAACCACGGCGACCTTGTCGCGGGCGGCCGCGTAGTGCCGTACGAGTTCTTCGGCCTCCTCGGCGGTGTTGGCGATGAGGCGGTCCGCGGCGGCGACGATCTGGGTCTCGCCGATGACCCGGGCGGCGGGTTCGGGGGTGTCGCCGTCGGCGAGGTTGGCGTTCTTGACCTTGGCCATGGTGTGCATGGCGTGCACCAGGGGGGCGCCCCAGCGCTGAGCTGCCAGCCAGCCGACGTGGCCGGAGAGCCAGTAGTGGGAGTGGACCAGGTCGTAGTAGCCGGGGCGGTGGCCGGCCCAGGCCTGCATCACACCGTGGGTGAAGGCGCAGAGCTGGGCGGGGAGGTCCTCCTTGTTGAGGCCCTCGTAGGGGCCGGCGTCGATGTGGCGGACGAGGACGCCGGGGGCCAGTTCCACGGTGGGAGGGAGGTCGGTGGCGGTGGTGCGGGTGAAGATCTCGACCTCGATGTTGATCGCGGCGAGGCGCTGCGCCAGCTCCACGATGTAGACGTTCATGCCGCCG
Organism: Streptomyces sp. NBC_01092; assembly: GCF_045039535.1. Lineage (NCBI taxonomy): Bacteria > Bacillati > Actinomycetota > Actinomycetes > Kitasatosporales > Streptomycetaceae > Streptomyces > Streptomyces sp. NBC_01092. Next base: position 5,065,386 of record NZ_CP108659.1, read on the forward strand.
GCGTCGCCGGTGCCGGGCTGGTGGAGCGGGGAGGTGTGCACGCTGAGCATGGCTACGCGGCGGGGGCGGCGGTGGAGCCTGAGCCGTGAGGGGGCCGCCGCCTGGGAGCGGTGCCTGAGCCTGCTGACGTACTGGCTCACGTGGCGGTCCTCCTTGGCTGCGGGCATGCCGGACGGAGGGTTGAGCGCCCTCCAAGGCGGTGCAACGCCGGAGGGCTGGGTTCCCATTCCTGGTGGGGTGGTTTTTGCCTAGGAATTACCGGGGGTCGCTCAACTGTTCGGGGTCTGGGTGCGTGGGCGTGAGCGCGGGCATGCCTGCGGCGGCCTGTGCCGGTTCGGTGGGGGTTCGCGTTGCGCACCACCCGTGCGTCGGGGGTCGGGGCCGTGCCGGGGGGTGTCCGTCCTCGGTCGGGCGGTTGCTGTTGGGCAGGGAGGCTGTCGTTTCTTGACGCCCGCCGCTGCGGGCGGACACCCCCCGGCACGTCCCCTGCTCGCCGTTGCGCCAGTGCGGGTGGCACGACCTTCCCGTCAGAGCGGGGCGCATACCCTCGTATGCATGAATGCCCGCGCCTCCCGCCCCGTGGGAACGGTGACACGCGGGACCACCAACCCCAATCGGCTGCGCCGTATGGATCGCTGGATCGCTCATACGCAGGGGCGCGAGCTTCGTCGGGTTGCGGATGCCGTTGCTGTTGATCTCGGGTACGGCGCTGCCCCCTGGACCGCCGTCGAGTTGTTGGGGCGGCTGCGGGTCGTTGCGCCTCGGGTGACGGTGGTCGGGCTGGAGATCGAGCCGGCTCGGGTTGCCGCCGCCAAGCCGTATGAGCGGGAGGGGCTCGTTTTTCGGCACGGCGGGTTCGAGGTTCCGATTCCGCAGCGGCCGGTGCTCGTGCGGGCCGCGAATGTGTTGCGGCAGTACGAGGAGGGGGAGGTCGCCGGGGCCTGGGAGCGGCTGTGTGCTCGGCTGGCGCCGGGCGGGCTGCTCGTGGAGGGGACCTGTGACGAGATCGGGCGCCGACATGTGTGGGTCGCGCTCGGGCCGGAGGGGCCGCGGACGGTGACGTTCGCCGCGCGGCTGGGGTCGCTGGAGCGGCCGTCGGATCTCGCCGAGCGGCTGCCCAAGGCGCTCATCCATCGCAATGTGCCCGGTGAACCGGTCCATGCGTTTCTGCGGGACTTCGACCGCGCCTGGGCGGCCGCGGCGCCCTACGCCTCGTACGGTGCCCGGCAGCGCTGGATCCGGGCGGTGCGGGATCTCGCGGGCGACTGGCCGGTGTCCGACGGGCCGGGGCGGTGGCGGCAGGGGGAAGTGACCGTGCGGTGGGAGGCGTTGGCGCCCCGGACATAGGTCACCCTTGTCTCGTTTCCGGCGCTTTCCCTCTCGTTTCCCCCGTCGACCGCGGATCACGGAACGATCTCCGCGAGTCGTTCGTCACAAAGGTGGGGAGATCGTCATGACGGGGAGTGAATGGGGGGAAGCAGACCTCTGTCGCTTTGCGCGCCGTCGTGGCACGATCCCCCGGACGCTCGTAAGTTACTGACGAGACATCAGTTTGGGGGCACGAGTATGGGTACGGGCAAGCGCGGCCTGCTCATGATGGCCGTGACCGTCGTCTGCGCGGTCACCGTACTGGCGGCACCGGGCACCGCCTTCGCGGCACCCTCCCCCTCACCGACCCCGAGCGCCTCACCCTCTTCTTCACCGACCCCCGTGTCGAACAAGGAGCTTGAGGAAGTCCGCAAGAAGCTGGAGAAGCTCTACCACTCCGCGGCCGTCGCCACCGACCAGTACAACGCCGCCGAGGAGGCGGCCGAGAAGCAGTCCGCCGAGATCGTCTCGCTGGCCAAGAAGATCGTCAGGGGGCAGGAGAAGCTCGCCGAGCTGAAGGAGCGGGCCGGCTCCGCTGCCGCCGCTCAGTATCGGCTGGGCGGGTTGCCCGACGAGGCGAAGTTGATGCTGAGTGACGATCCGCGGACCTTCCTCGACGGGGCCGGGCGAGTGATTCAGGGGCAGCGCGCCACCAAGGGGCTGCTGGCGGAAATGACGCGCACCCAGCAGGACTTGGAGCAGTACTCCAGGGACGCCTCCGCCCAGTGGCAGAAGCTGGAGGCCGGGCGCAAGGCCAAGGCCGCCGCCCAGAAGAAGATCGAGAAGCAGATCAAGGCGGCCGAACAGCTGGAGTCCCAGCTGGAGAAGGAGCAGCTGGAGCGGCTCAAGAAGCTGGAGGAGGAGGCCGCCTACAAGGCGCAGACCGCCTGGCTGGACTCCGGCGCACTGAAGGACGTCAAGGGCAAGGCGTCCGAGCAGGGGCGAAAGGCCGTCAAGTATGCCGGTGCACAGTTGGGCAAACTGTATGAATGGGGTGCGGAGGGGCCCAAGACGTATGACTGTTCAGGGTTGACGTCTCAGGCCTGGGCCAGTGCCGGGAGCGGGATTCCGCGGACCTCGCAGGAGCAGTGGAAGCAGCTCAAGCGCATCGACATCAAGGACATGCGACCCGGCGACCTCATCATCTACAACGACGACGCGAGCCATGTCGCCATGTACATCGGCGACGGCGCCATCATCCACGCCCCGCGTCCGGGGCGGACGGTGACGATCGCGGGGGCCGGGTCGATGCCGATCCTCGGGGTGGTTCGGCCCGATGCGTGAGGATTCAGGGCGTCTTGTGACCTGCGGGCCGTGACTCGGCCCACGTGACCCACCCCACGTCACATCGCCACCAAACGCCGCGTTGACGTGACGTTCGTCATCCTTGCCGGTGCGCCGCCCTGTCCAACTGCGGTATGGAACGCGGCATATGACAGCGGCCAGCCTCCACCCGGCGTGCTCCACACCATTCCGCTGCGGCGCCGACACCCGCTATGGTCCCCGTCGGTGGATCGAGACCCCTCGTTCCCACCATGCCCTCGGGGGGAGGGAAGGAACTCAACACGATGCCCGTACCCGTACCGCGGCAGAGAGCGATCCCGGCCGTGGAGACTGGTCAGGCGCCGGCCGCGTCCCCAGGCGGCACCTCTCGGGAGGTGGCCCTGCGTCAGCGTGAAGCGGTCGAGAACACCGCCCCTAACAACCTGACGCTGCTGCTGATCGAGGACGATCCCGGCGGCTCCGCGATGGTGCCCGAGCTGCACGACTCGGCCGGCAGGCCGATCCGTGTGCGCACCGCCCGCAACCTCACCGAGGCCGAGCGGCTGCTCACCGACGACGTCCACTGCATCCTGCTGGACCTCGCGCTGGCGGCGCCCGGCCGGGTCGCGGACGACGAGCTGGCCGTACTCCGGCACGTCCTGGAGATCGCGCCCCGGCACGCCGTCCTCGCGCTCACCGCCTCCGGTGACGCCGAGCGCGGCGCCGAAGCCGTGCGCGTCGGCGCGCAGGACTACCTCTTCCGGGACGAACTGGACGGGCGGCTGCTGAGCCGTGCGATCCGCTACGCCGTGGAGAGGAAACGTTCCGACACGGCCGAGCGGCGGCTCGCCGAGGGCCGGCTGCGGGCGCAGGAGAACCGGCGTCTGGAGCGCGGTCTGCTGCCGACGCCGCTGCTGGAGGGCTCGTCGCTGCGGTTCGCCGCGCGCTACCGGCCCGGGCGTTCGCGTGCCCTGCTGGGCGGTGACTTCTACGACGTCGTCCGCACCGCCGACGGCACCGTGCACGCCATGATCGGCGACGTCTGCGGGCATGGGCCGGACGAGGCCGCCCTCGGTGTGGAGCTGCGGATCGCCTGGCGGGCGCTGACGCTGGCCGGGCTGTGCGGGGACGCGCTGCTGGGAACGCTGCAGAAGGTTCTTGAGCACGAGCGGGCCGACGACGAGATCTTCGCGACCCTCTGCACGGTGGACATCGCGCCGGACGGCAGGCGAGCGGGGCTGTGCCTGGCGGGGCATCCGTCGCCTCTGCTGGCCCGGCCCGGGCGGCCTGCGCAGCTGCTGCCGTACGACAACAACGGGCCCGCGCTCGGTCTGCTGCCCGGGGCACGGTGGCCTCGGATGGAGGTCAAGCTGGGCGCCGAGTGGAGTCTGATGCTCTACACCGACGGCTTGATCGAGGGCTACGTCGGCCAGGGCCGGGAGCGGCTCGGGCAGGACGGCATGGTGGAGATGGTCCGGCGGCAGCTGTCCGAGGGGCTGCGCGGGGAGGCGTTGCTTCGGGCGGCCGTCAATGAGGTTCGGGACCTCAATGGCGGGGAGCTGACGGATGACGTGGCTGTGCTTTTGCTGGATCGGGGGGTCTGAGCGGGGCGGTTGCGCTGCGCTCCGCTGCGGCCCCGCGCCCCTGGGGCGTTGCCCCCTAGGGGCGTTGTCGATCAGCTAGGCACGTTGTTGATCAGCTAGGGCGTTGTTGATCAGCCGTGGGGCGTTGTTGATCAGCCGCGTGATCAGCGGCCGCCGTTCCAGGGACCGTAGGGGCCGTCGCTGCTGGAGCCGCCGCGCCTGCTGCGGCCGCCGCCCGGGAGGTTCTTGATGTTGGGGCGGACATCGACCATGTACACGATGGTCGCGATGAGGCCGATGATCGGCAGGAACGACAGGATGTTGAAGATCAGGTTCACCACGAAGGCGAGGCCGAGGACGATCAGCCAGAAGGCCTTGGTCTGCTTGTCCGCGGCGCGGTAGGCGTCCTCACGGCGGATGGCCGCGTCGATCAGCGCGAAGCCGCTGAAAAGGATCAGGGCCATGCTCAGCAGCCACATGAACCCCGCGAAGCCCTGCATCAGCACAACGTCCACCACCCGAATCGGCTCGTACCTACGCGGTCACCGTACCCGCAACCGCAGGACCGCTACCCGAACAACGGGCCGAGCACTCGCTAAGTGCCCGGCCCGTGTCGGCCCGTCCCTTTTCACCCGTCCGTGTTACTTGGCGGGCGGGGTCGTCTTCTTGGCGGTGGCCTTGCGCGCCGGAGCCTTCTTGGCCGGCGCCGGCTTCTTCGCCGGGGCGGCCTCGGCGGCGGGCTTGGTCTCGGCCGGCTTGGCCTCGGCCTTGTCGTCCTTGACCTCGACCGGATCGGCCTTGGGCTCGACGACGACGGCGAGCTCCTCGATCTCCTCGGCCGCCTCGCCACGCCAGGTCTTCACGGTCTGCTCGCCGTGCTCGGCGACCTTCTCGTAGGTCTCACGGGCCTTGACGGCGTACTCGGCGGCGACGCCGAGGGTGCGCAGCGCGAGGTCCTGGGCGCTCTCGCCGAACTTCTTCAGGTCGGCGTCGATGCTGCTGCCGAACTTCTTGAAGTCGGTGTCGAGGTTGCTGCCGAACTTCTTGATGTCGGCGTCCAGGCTGGTGACGAACTCGTTGACCTTGGTCTGGAGGGTCTCCTGGGCCTCCTTGGCCTTGGCGCTCGCCTCCTTGGCACGGCTGGTGGCCTTCTCCTGGACGGCCTTCGGGTCGGTGCTGCGTACGGCCTCGAACCGGGCCGGGGCCTCGGCGCGCAGCTGCTCCACCAGGGCGGGCACCTTCCTGGCCTGCTGGAGGGCCAGGTCGGCGGTGCCGGCGGCGAAGTAGAGCGGGGTCGGGTCGCTGAGGGTCTTACGCAGGTCGTCGGTGATGGCCATGGTGAGGGTCCTCCCGGGTTGCTTCGAGGTGAGGGTTTTGGTCCCCGCGGTCGGCCGGACGGCTGACGGCTGATGTGTGCTCGCCGATGCGCGTCGCGCGTACGGCGGCTCTTGGTCAGCCGGCCGACTGCTGCGGGTCGGTCGGGTTCTCCGGGTCGGCGTCGCTGCCGTCGGACGTACGGGTCGTGCGGGTGTTGCGGGTCGTGCGGGTCGTCCGGCTACGGCGCGCGGCGGGCTCTCGGTCGCCGTCGGCCGTGCTGTTCTTGCGGGTCTTACGGCTTCGGCGTACGTCGGCGTCGTCGGACTCGCCGTCGCTCTGCGGGGCGTCCGGATCCGAGCCGGCGGACCGGACGGCCTCCACCACGGCTTCGGCCTCGGCTTCGGCGTCGGCCTCCTCGGGGGATATCCCGAACCCGTTCTCCTTGCGGAAGGATTCGTAGATCTGGAGCAGCACCTGCTTCTGCCGCTCGTTGAGCGTGGGATCGGCGAGGATGACGGCGCGCGTCTCCACCTCGTCCCGGTCCCGCTCGGCGTCGAGGATGCCGGCCCGGACGTACAGCGTCTCGGCGGAGATCCGCAGTGCCTTGGCGACCTGCTGCAACACCTCCGCGCTCGGCTTGCGCAGCCCGCGCTCGATCTGGCTCAGATACGGATTGGACACCCCGGCGGCGTCGGCGAGCTGCCGCAACGACAGCTGCGCTGTGCGCCGCTGTTCGCGCAGATACTCACCGAGATTGCCGACGTTGAGCGATGCCATGCCTCCACCTTGCCGCACCCCCGCTAACTATTGCAAGCACCCGCTTGCAAAAGTGCGCCACGCCACGTCAATGTCGGAGGGGCTTGCGATGGTCGTGGTGCATCTCGCTGAAGGTGCACCGGTCTCGGTCTATCTGAACCATCTGATCGCGCGCCTCAGTCAACCTTGGCCATCTGCTGATCTGCCTCGCTCTTTCTGATCCACCGCTGAGTCCGGCTGCCTACGGCCGTCCCACCTGGTCAGCGCCGAGTGGAGGTGCCTGGTGGAGGCGGGGACTTCTGGCTGGAGCACATCGACGCCCAGGGCGAGTCGCACGGTGGGCCGCTCGAGGTGATGTGGCGGGCCCGGTTCGAGACGGCCGGGCAGGTACGTGCGTTTCCGTCCTGGCGGGGCAGCGCAACTTGGCGGGCTGGTACTGGGCCGCGACCTGCGCTGACCTCGTGGGTTACGAGTCCTCGGGGGTGTCGCCGGTTCACCTCGCCTGCGGCGCACCTCCGTGGTGCGATGGAACGGGGGTAGGAAGGGGAGAGTGATGGTCCCACCAGCAGCGGAGCGCAAGAGTGGCGCGGTCCCGGTATCAGTCCGCCCGTTGGGTGAGACGGACCTGGATCGGGCCGATGAGATCTGCAGGGCCGCCTTCGGGACCTTCCTGGGGGCACCTGATCCGTTCGGGACCGTCGACTACGTCCGCACCCGCTGGGCGGCCGATCCACCGGCGGCGTTCGCAGCGACGGTCGAGGGCGAAGTGGTTGGATCGAACTTCGCCACCAACTGGGGCAGCGTCGGGTTCTTCGGACCGCTGACCGTACGTCCGGATCTGTGGGACCAGGGCATCGGCAGGCGTCTGATGGAGCCGGTCATCGACTGCTTCGACGCCTGGGGGAATCGCCACCTCGGCCTGTTCACCTTCGCGCACAGTCCCAAGCATCTTGAGCTCTACCGCCGGTACGGCTTCTGGCCCCGATTCCTCACATCCATCATGAAGAAGCAGGTCACAGACGGTGCCGCAGTCCCCGGCCGGGTGCTCTACGGCGAACTGCCCGCCGCCGAGCGGCCCGACGCGCTGAGCCTCTGTCGCGCACTGACCGAAGCCGTGTACGAGGGCCTGAGCCTGGAACGCGAGATCGTGGCCGCGCACGCCCAGGGACTCGGTGACACCATCCTGCTCCATGGCGCCGGCTCCGAGCTCGACGGCCTGGCCGTCTGCCACTGCGGAGCCGGGTCGGAGGCCGGCGTGGACGTGTGCTTCGTCAAATTCGGCGCCGTACGTCCTGGTCCGGAGGCCGCCGACCGGTTCGAGCGACTGCTCGACGCGTGCGAGCGGCTGGCCGCCGAGCGCGGGCTGGGGCAACTGGACGCCGGCATGAACCTGGGTCGCCCGGATGCCTACCGGCGCATGATCGACCGCGGTTTCCGCACCTGGTTGCAGGGCGTGACCATGCACAGGCCCAACGAACCCGGGTACAGCCACCCGGACGCGTATGTGATCGACGACTGGCGTTGACCAACCACCGCGCTCGGCCCGCCAGGAAGGCTCGGTGCTGTCAGAACCCGTGAATATTCCGAGCGAGTGCCGACGGCAAGACACCTCCTGGGCCACTGTCGAAGTGCTGTCCGTCCGTTCCTGCGGATAAAGCCAATCCCGTAAGCCTCCATGGCGACATAGTCGAGCCACTCCCACCCGGGCCAGTCGCCGTTCCATACCTCCCGCGGACGGCCCAGCAGGCCCTGGACCTCCGGGGTGGCGGCCAGGGCATCGGGTTCAGCTGTCCGTTGCCAATGAATCCGGCCCGTTGCAGGCAGCGGGGCTCAACAGTTGCTCACCCTGCGCTCGGCTACATCTTCAAACAGGGCGCTGTTTCAAGACCCTGTGATTCGGCTGCGCGGGAAGCGGTGCCGCCGGTAGTAGGAGACGGTGACGGCGGCGAGTAGGGGGCCCCACAGGACGAGCGGTTGATAGAGGATGCCGACCACGAGGTCGCCGGTCTCCGTCATGTCATCGTGCGGGTACGTCCACCACCAGGGAACATTGGCCCACATCACGGTCAGTGCCACCGCGCCGAGGGCGGCTGGGACGACGGCGGCCACCGGGCGCACGGTTCGCCCTCCGATCAGCGGTATCCAGCGCGGCACGACCTCGCCCCAGGGCCGCACCAGACCGATCGTCAGGAAGGCGAGAAGCTCACTGACCACGCTCAGTGTCAGCATCCAGACCTTCGCGCCGAGCGTTTCGAAGTCCGCGAAGCTCTCGTCCAGGTAGCCGGCCGGATAGCCGAGCACCAGGGCGATCCGCCACAGCCCGCTCGGCAGTACAACCAGCGCGGTCAGATGCGCGGCCCAGATCGCCCAACGGGGCGGCGGTGCAACGGAGTCTGCGGCCGTGGCGGCGTCCAGAGTGCTCATGCGGCTCATCCTGCTGCCCCACCCGTCGCGTTCCATCAGCCTCTGCGCCTGCTCCAAGCGGTCCGCCGGGCTGACGCCTGGCCTGCGTGATCGGCCGCGAGGCGGACTGACCGTCAGACTTCGAAGCGATGTGCGCAGCAACGCTGCTCGGCATGCTGGCCGACCCTGCTTGGCGAGCACGACGAGCCCCACGCCGATGGGTGAACCTCGGCCAGCACCGACGCCCGATCCACGCCGCCTGCACAGAGCCCGAACGTCGGCTCGACGTCCCCACCCTCCGAGAGAAGAACCGCTGGGCCGCCCGTCATCCGAGCCGCTCCAGCAGAACTGACAAAGCGCAGCTCGGAGGCGCTTCATCAATTCAGATCTCCTGGGAACGGACAACGATAGGTGTCGTACTGCGCGACAACTGTTGTCATCGGCGCCCGACCTCCTGGTGCAGGCACTCTTGGGCCGGCCTCCGCGAGTCGCCGGGAAGCAGCGTTGTCGGTGGGCTCTGCCATGGTGTGCGTCGTGGATGAGCTGGTGGAGCGTGTCGACGGTCAAGATCGTGTGCTGGGGGTGGTCAGCCGTCGGCAGGCCATCCGGGAGGGGTGGCTGCACCGGGTCGCCTCGACGGTGTGTCGTGATGAGCGTGGCCGGATCCTCGTCCACCGGCGGTCGGAGCGGGTGTCGCGCTTCCCCGGGCTCTATGAGGTCGTGGTCGGTGGCGCCGTGGATGTCGGCGAGTCCTATGAACAGGCCGCCGCGCGGGAGCTGGCCGAAGAGCTGGGCATTCGTGTGCTGCCGCGCTTGCTGTTCACGTTCATCAATCGCAGCGGATTGAGCCCTCACTGGCTCGGCGTGCACGAAGCCGTCGTGCCGGACACCGTGGCCGCCGATCCTGATGAGGTCGCCTGGCATGGCCGGCTGGCCGAGCCGGAGCTGCGGTCGGCCCTGCTGGAATGGCGCTTCACCCCCGACAGCCATGAAGCCTTCAGCCGGTATCTCGCGTTCCGGACCGCGCGGTCCTGACCTTGCTCGCTTCTCGGGCGGGGCGTCTGCTTGCGGCCAACGCGCCTGGTGAGAGCGGCTGTTCGTGATAGGGAGTACGGATGTTTGGTCGACTCCCGCTCGGTGAGCAGCTCGATGGCTTGCAGTCCGTGCTCTCCCAGAACGAGGTCCTGACCGACGTGATGACCAGGGCAGCGACGTTGGAGCTGCCCGGCTGGTATGTGACGGCGGGCTGCCTGTTCCAGACGGTGTGGAACGTGGTCACCGACAGGCCCCCGACCAGCGGCATCAAGGACTACGACATCTTCTACTTCGACGGCACCGACCTCTCCTGGGAGGCTGAGGATGCCGTGATCAGGGCAGGGCAGGAGGTGTTCGCTGGGCTGCCGGCCGAGGTGGAGATCCGCAACGAGGCCCGCGTGCATCTCTGGTACGAGCAGAAATTCGGCGTGTCCTGCCCGCCTCACGAGTCCACCGAGGCAGCGATCGACTCGTTCGCTGCGACGACGTGCTGTCTGGGGGTGCGGCTGGAGTCCGGCGGAGGGTGGCGCGTCTATGCGCCCCACGGGCTCTCCGACGTGTTCAACCTTGTGGTCCGGCCCAACCCGGTGCTTGCCCCGCGGGAGGTCTATGAGGCCAAGGCGGCGCGCTGGAGGGACGAGTGGCCGGAGCTCACGGTCCTGCCGTGGCCGAGCTGACGCTCGGATGAGAGTGGCCAATAGGCAAGTTCCTCTCCGGCGGGCCAGTTGTCCTTGACGGCGGCGCCCAGCCGCGCTCCGTTTGGCCGGCGACAGGCAGGGCGGTGTCAGTGGTCGCCCCTACGCTTTCTCCCATCGCCGACGATCAAGGGGAGGTTCGTGTGGGCGCCGAGGGCGGCACGATGGAGCGCATCGAGGAAGCCATGGGGCTCCAGCAGGCGGGCGATGTCGAGGGGGCCCGGCACTTGTTCGCCGAGGTCTGGAGCGACATCACGCCGGACGGTGATCCTTTTCATCGCTGCGTCCTCGCTCACTACATGGCCGACCTCCAGGAGGACCCGCAGGACGAGCTCGCCTGGGACCTGCGGGCTTGGGAGGCGGCCGGGGCCGTGACCGACCAGCGGGTCAAGGCGCACGACGCGTCGCTGGCGATACGGGGGTTCTACCCGTCCCTGCACCTCAACCTCGCCGCGGACTACCGCAAACTGGGGGACGGTCACCGCGCCCGCACCCACCTGGCCAAGGCACAGCATCACCTCGACGCGCTGAACGACGACGGCTATGGGCAAGGCATCCGAGCGGCGGTGGAGCGGCTGGCTTGCGAGATCGGTGCCTCGTGATCCGACCCGGCGGGCGGTCTGCGCGGCTCGGGGCGGAGTCCGTCGTGGTGGAGTCGGCGCGACCGAGCGGCTGAACCCGTCGGCCGAGCGGCGTGTCCGGGCGGGTGGGGCCGTCGGCTCGACGCAGGGTGGTCGGGATCGCCGTCGTCGAGGAGGCATCGTGATGCGTCGTGTCGTCGCTGCCCTGGCCACTGTCGTCGCCGGGCTGATGCTGGTCGCGGTACCGGCCGCGGCCGCGGATTGGGACGGGCAGGGAAACATCGAGCGGAACGAGTGGAACATCCCGCTCACCAACCTCCGCGTGCTGTAGCCGGCTATGTGCGGCTGCCGTCGAGGAACTCGCCCACCATCGGCAGCAGCAGCGACGTCCGTCGCATCAGGGTCATGTGCGTCGTCGCGGGCAGGACCGCCAGCCGGGACCGGGGGATCAGGCGCTGCATCTCCGCCGCGTGCTCCACGCGTACGAAGTCGGAGTCGCCGATGACCAGCAGCGTGGGTGCCTGCACCGTGCGCAGGTCGTCGGCGGTCCAGGGCAGCGGGGCGTTCGCCGCGACCGAGATCTTGCCGAGGAAGTCCTGGAAGTGCTCGGGATGCGGCGCGCACGCCGCGTACGCCTCGGCCATCTCCTGGAAGTCGGCCTGGTCGGGCAGCCGTGGCGAGGCGAAGTCGCCGGCGTGGACCTCGTCGTGGATGCCGTCCTGGTGGTACTGGGTCGCGGCGAGCACCAGCCGTCCCACGCGGCCGGGGTGCCTGATGCCGATCTCCAGCGCGGTCAGCCCGCCGAGGCTGTACCCGAGGAAGTCGGCCCGCTGGATGCCGAGCTCGTCGAGCAGTGCCACCACGTCGGAGGCCAGGTTCGGCACGGTCAGGTCGCGGTCGGTGTCGGCGGTGTGCCCGTGCCCCTGGAGTTCGGGCGCCACGATGTGCCGGTCGGCCGCCAAGGCGGGCAGCACGGCGGCGAAGGACAGATCGACGGTGGTGACGCCCCCGTGCAGCAGCACCAGCGGAAGCCGGGCGTCGGTACCGGTATCTCGGGCACCGGCGTCCCGGGCGGCGCCGTGCACCTCGTAGTACATCTCCACGCCGTTGACCTTGGCGTACGCGGAGCTGGTGGGCATGGCCATCACAACCTTCCGGTTCTCGCAGGAGCCTCATGCGGGAGACCCGCTCCGCACGCGGGACTCATCGCCATGTCACAAAACGGGCGGGCCCGCTCGTCCAAGTTTTCGTAGTCGTATTCCCCGATCGGGACGGTGAGTGTCATGCGGGTGTTCGTCGCAGGTGGGACCGGCGTCATCGGGCGGCGGCTGGTGCCGCGGCTCGTGGAGCGGGGGCATCAGGTGACGGCCACGACGACCAGCGCGGCCAAGCTCGACCTGGTGAAGGGGATGGGCGCGCAGGGCGTGGTGATGGACGGGCTCGACGCGACGTCGGTCGGCGAGGCGGTGGCCGCGGCGCGGCCGGACGTGATCGTGCACCAGATGACGGCGATCTCAGCACCGCACTCCGGCAAGCCCGACATCAGGCACTTCGACCGGTGGTTCGCCAGCACCAACCGGCTGCGCACCGAGGGGACCGACCATCTGCTGGCCGCCGCGGAGGCGACCGGCGTCCCGCATGTCGTCGTACAGAGCGCCGCCATCTGGAACGGCGTCCGCGAGGGCGGCTGGGTGAAGACCGAGGAGGACCCGCTGCCCGTGGAGACCGGGAAGCTGCGCGCGCTCGGCGAAGCGATCCGGCACATCCAGGACTCCGTCCTCAAGGCCGACGGTACGGTCCTTCGCTACGGCGGTTTCTACGGCCCCGGCGCCACCGACGACCAGGTCGAACTCGTACGCAAACGGCAGTTCCCGCTGGTCGGGGGCGGTACCGGCTACTGCTCCTGGGTGCATCTGGACGACGCGGCGAGCGCCACCGTGCTGGCCGTGGAGCAGCGGGCGCGGGGCGTGTTCAACATCGTCGACGACGAGCCGGCGCCGGCCAGTGAGTGGCTGCCGTATCTGGCCGACTGCGCGGGAGCGAAGCCTCCGCTGCGTGTGCCCAAGTGGCTGGCCCGGCTGCTCGCCGGGGACGTGGTGGTGACGATGATGACCGAGGGGCGTGGGTTCTCCAACGCCAAGGCCAGGCGTGAGCTCGGCTGGGAGCCGCGCTATCCGTCCTGGCGCCAGGGGTTCCGGGAGGAATTGGCGCGGTCGTAGCCCTGTCGTGTGGAAGGGGGGCGGGGGCGACCGCCGCCGTCGTACCCACTTATTTGTGCGTACTTGGCAGCGCTCCCCCGCCGTCCGACCCTTGATGTGGGTGATCCACGAGGCGGCGGACGGAGGTGGCGTGCAGGTCAGGAGGTCGGCTGGGCCTCGGTCAGTCGCTCCAGGCGGCGGTGGCCCCAGTCGGCGAGCGGGCCGAGCGCCTCGGCCAGGTCACGGCCGAAGTCGGTCAGGGAGTAGACGGTCTTCAGCGGCAGCACGTCGTACACCTCACGGTGCACCAGACCGTCCGTCTCCATCTCACGCAGCACCTGCGTCAGCACCTTCTCGCTGAGGCCCGGCAGCCGGCGGCGCAGTTCCGCCGGACGGTGCGGGCCGGACTCCAGCAGCCACAGCAGCACTGTCTTCCACTTGCCGTCGATCACCGCGATCGCGGCGGTCACCCCGCAGACGTTCGGGTCAAGGCGCCGACGCGTCATGGCTACACCCCTTTTGTCCTCAATTATCTTCACCCTACAGGGAGTTCAGTCATGCCCACCCACGACCACGATTCCGCAGCCCTCACCCCCGCCCCCGGCTCCGTCACCGTCCTCGGCCTCGGGCCGATGGGCCGGGCGCTGGCCGGTGCGTTCCTGGCCGCGGGGCTGCGGGTCACCGTCTGGAACCGCACGCCGGGGCGGGACCGGGAGCTCCGCGACCGTGGAGCGACGGCCGCGGCGTCCCCTGCGGAGGCGGTCGCCGCCAGCCCCCTGACCGTCGTGTGCGTGGTGAACTACGACGCCTCCGACGCCGTCCTGCGCCAGGACGCCGTCACCGCCGCGCTCAAGGGCCGCACGGTCGTCAATCTGACCGCCGACACCCCGGCCCGGGCCCGCGACACGGCCGAGTGGGCCGCCGGGCACGGCATCCGCTACCTGGACGGCGCGATCATGACACCGGCCACGACCATCGGCACTCCGGACGCGGTGTTCCTGCTCAGCGGCCCCGAGGAGCTGTACCGCGAGCACCGCCCCGTCCTGGACACGCTCGGCGGCGCGCACACCCACCTCGGTGCGGACGTCAGCCGGGCGGCGGCGTACGACATCGCGCTGCTCGACATCTTCTGGACGGCGATGGCGGGCTACGCGCACGCCCTGGCCGTGGCCCGGGCCGAGGGGATCACCGCGCGGGAGCTGGCCCCCTTCGCGCAGGGCATCGGCGCGATCCTGCCGCCGCTCTTCGAGGAGCTCGCGACGGACGTCGACGACGGCACGTACTCCGGCGAGCTCAACCCGATCACCTCCGCCGCCTCCTCCATGGCCCACATCGTCCAGGCCTCCGAATCCCACGGCATCGAGGCGGCCGTGATCCGCGCCGCCGAGGGCCAGGCCCGCCGGGTCATCGGGCTCGGTCACGGGACGGACGGCTTCATGCGGGTCACGGAGCTGCTGGGCCGTTCCCGGCGCTGAACCACCCGGCGGTGATCCACTCCTCCAGCGCCGCGAAGTCGTGGTCGGTGAGTCCGCAGCGGTGGTCGACCCGGTGGAGCAGGGCGGGCGAGGGGTGGTGGGCGGCCACATAGGCCCGGTCGACGTCGGTGATCTCGTCGTCGACCCACACGAAGGGGCTGCCCGCCGCCCAGGCCACCAGCGGCCGGGTCTTCCAGTGCGGGGCGCGGGGCCCGAGCCAGGGTTCCGCGTCCTCGTCCGGCCAGTCCACCAGCCTCAGCGGGGGCAGGCCGAGCCAGGGCGCGAGGGCGGCGTTCGCGTCGTCGAGCCAGGTCGTGGCCCACACGAGCTCGCAGCCGAGCCGGGCGAGCCGCTCCAGGCGGGTGCCGAGTGCGGGGTCGACCCGGGTGAGCAGGGGGTGGGCGGGCGGACCGGGCAAGGTGCGGGGCGGCTCGTACAGCGGGTACGGCCGCTGCGACCCGAAGGGGATGAGCGTTCCGTCGACGTCGAGGAAGAGGAGCATGGCAAAAACAGGATCACCCCTGGCGGGGGAACTGCGCTACTGTCGCCGGTATGACTGCCGGGTCGGCCTTGTGCCGTGAGCGAGTTGGGTGTTGCCCGGCCTCTGATTGAGGTCGTGGCCGCGGACCAGGAGTCCGCCTCTTTTTCTCTTCGCCTTCCCTCCGTACGGAAACCAGTGACCGTGCGGAACCACCGAAGAGAAAGAGACAGAGAAACCTGAGCATGCCCATCGACTTCAATCAGCCAGTCATCGAGGAGTTCCGCGCCAACAAGGGCCGCGTCGGCGGCTACTTCGAAGGCGCCCGACTCCTTCTGCTGACCACCACCGGCGCCCGCACCGGCCGCCCCCACACCACCCCCCTCGGCTATCTCCCCGACGGCGGCGACCGCGTCCTGGTCATCGCCTCGGCCGCGGGCGCGCCCCGGCACCCGGCGTGGTTCCACAACCTCCTCGCGCATCCGCAGGTCACCGTGGAGAGCGGTGCGTTCACCTACGAGGCCCGGGCGGTCGTCCTCGAAGGCGAGGAGCGGGACCGGGCCTTCGCGCGGGCCATGGAGGCGGAACCGGGCTGGGCGGAGTACCAGGCGAAGACGACACGGGTGCTCCCGGTGATCGCCCTGCACGAGATCGTCCCGGACGGTCCCCCGAACATCAACGCGTCCTCCATGGGCGAGGCCATCAAGGTCGTCCATGACGCCTTCCGTCGCGAACTCGCCCTGATCCGCGCCGAGATGAACGACGCGGGCGGCAAGGCCGGCACAGGAGGCTCCGCCCTCGGCGCCCAGCTCCGCGTCAACTGCCTCACCTTCTGCGCCGGCCTCCACAACCACCACACCGGCGAGGACCTCGCCATGTTCCCGTTCCTGGCCGAACGCCACCCCGAGCTCGCGCCCGCGCTGGCCCGGCTGCGGGACGAGCACGAACGGATCGCCGAGCTGGTCGAGGACCTGCGCCGGGTCGTGGGCGACGAGAACGCCGATCCGGACACGGCCCGCCGGGAGGTGGAACGCCTCACGGAGGAGCTGGAGGCGCATCTGACGTACGAGGAGGAGCAGTTGATACCGCTCCTCGACGCGATGTGACCGGGCCCGACGCCCCATAACCCCCTGTCCCGACCCCATGGGAGGCCGTCGCCCCGCCGCCTCAGAACGGCAACGGCCTCCCATGCACCACCTCCAACCCCGCCACCGCCCGCGTCACGACCACGTACAGCCGGTGCAGCCCCCGCCGCTCCGCCTCCACGATCGCCGCCGGCTCCACGGCGACGACATGGTCGTACTCCAGCCCCTTCACCACGCTCGCCGGCACGACGTCCACCCGCGCCCCCATCTCGTCCGCACCCCCCGTCTCGATCCCGGCGGCCCCCAGCGCCTCCCGCACCCGGGCCACGTCCGCGTCGGCCGCGACGACACCCACGGACCCCTCCCGGCCCAGCGCGTCCCGTACGGCGCCGACGACCGCGCCCGGCAGATCGCCGTCGGCCTCCCGGAACCGCAGCTCACCGTCCCCGCGCAGCGAACGGGCCGCCGGCACCTCCACGTCCACCCGCTCCAACAGCCGGTTGGCCAGCTCCAGCACCACCCCCGGCACCCGGAACCCGATGGTGAGCGGCACGACCACCGCGTCCGGCTTGCCCAGATGTCCCAGCACCGTCCGCCACGACCGCGCGGCCCACGGTGTCGTCCCCTGCGCCAGATCCCCCAGCACGGTCACCGAACCGAAGGCGGCCCTGCGTGCGATGGCCCGGCACTCCATGGGCGACAGATCCTGCGCCTCGTCGACGACGACATGGCCGTATCCCTTCGGATGCTCGATGAGCCCGGCCATCTCGTCGAGGAGCACGAGGTCGGCGGCGGACCAGCGGGCCGACTTCCAGGACCGCGGCGGCTTGTCCCACAGCAGCGCCCGCTGTTCACCGCCGTCGAGCAGCCCGTCCGCGGCTGCCTCCAACACCCCCTGTTCCATGAACAGCCCGGCCACGACCTCCTCGGGCCGGACCCGCGGCCATACGGCGTCGACGTACGCCCCGACCGCCCGCGCCCGCGAGATCTTCTGCATCCACGCGGCACCCGGCGGCCCGCTGCGCCGCTCGGCCTGCTCCTGGATGAGCCGCACGACCCGTGTCCGCACCCGCTCCCGCCCCACGGCGTACGGCGGCTCCTCCGCGTGCACCCCGGCCACGATCCGCCGCAGCTCGCCCTCCGACACCCGCCACCGGTACGAGCCGTCGGGAACGGCGAGCGGGCCGACGCCTTCACCCCCGCGCACCCGCGCGTACAGGGCCCGCCGCAGGACCTGCGCCATCCGCGCGTCGTGCTTCAAGACGGCCGCGCCTTCGCCGTCGACCCCTCTGACCGGCTGCCGCCCGATCTCGTCGCGCAGCGTGGACTGGCGGACCCCGGTCTCGCCGAGCGCGGGCAGCACCTCGGAGATGTACGACAGGAAGGTCGGGTTGGGTCCGAGGATCAGCAGTCCGCCGCGCCGGATGCGCTGCGGGTGGGTGTAGAGCAGATACGCGGCGCGGTGCAGGCCGACGGCGGTCTTGCCGGTGCCCGGGGCGCCCTGCACACACACGGAGAGGGCGAGGTCGCCCCGCACGAGATCGTCCTGCTCGGGCTGGATGGTGGCGGCGATGTCGCGCATGGGGCCGACCCGGGGGCGCTCGATCTCGCGGGCGACGATCTCGCTCGCCCGGGACTCTCCCCGGTCGAGGTGCTCGTCCTCCAGGCCGGTCAGGTCACCGGACGCCCCTCGGCTGCCCGGCGCCCAGCCGAACCGCCGCCGTACGGCCACGCCCTGCGGGTCGCGGGCGGAGGCCTGGTAGAAGGCGCGGGAGACGGGGGCGCGCCAGTCGACGACGAGCGGCGGCTCGGCGGGGTGCTCGCTGATCCGCAGCCGCCCGATGTGCAGCGCCTGATGCTCCCCGCCGCTGAAGTCGAGCCGCCCGAAGAACAACGGGCCTTCGGGCAGCTCGTGCAGCGCCTTGGCCTTGCTGCGCAGCTGGTAGCCGAGGACCTCGGCGTCGGCGCCGGACGCGGAGGCGTTCTCACCGATGACGACCTGTTCGTCGGCGCCGTCGACCATGCCGGCGAGGGCGGTGCGACAGCGGTCGTGGTGGACGCGCTCGCGGATGAGGGTGTGCCGCAGGGCAGGGTCGGTTGTCGTCATTCCAGGAAGCGTACCCAATAACGTAACCGAGTTAAATTTTTTACTCGGCCTCACGTCCGGGCGCCCGGCCCACCGAGGACGGCAACCCCGCCTCCAGCAGCCCGAACGCCCGCTCCGCCGCCGCCACGGCGTCGCGCTTGACCTCGGCCACCGGCTCGCCCGCCGAGATCCGCCGCCAGTTCTCCTGCGCGAGGATCCGCTGCACGGCGACGATCTGCCCGGCCGCCAGCCGTGCGTCGAGCCCTGCGCCGAGCGCCTCGGCGAGGGCGGCCTCCGAGCGCTCCAGGTAGGCGTACATGCGGGCGACGAGGGCCGGGGTTCCGTACACCAGCGTGTGGAAGGCGAGCACCGCGGGATGATCATTGAGCCCGGTGATGGGATCACACCGCTCGATCCCGTCGAGGAAGTGCCGCCGCAGCGCCTCGACGGGCGAGGGCCCCTCCCGCACGATCCGCGCGGCCTCGTCCTCGTGATCGGCGATCCGGTACAGGACGAGGTCCTCCTTCGCCGGGAAGTACCGGAACAACGTCGGCTTGGAGATCTCGGCGGCGGCGGCCACCTCGGCCACGGAGACGGCGTCGAAGCCCTTCTCGACGAAGAGGCGGATGGCGGTCTCGGACACGGTCTCGTACATCCGCTGCTTCTTCCGCTCCCGCAGCCCCATCGCGCCCGCGCCCGCCCCGCCCGCCTCGCTCCTGCCGGTCTCGCTCATGGCGGTGAGCCTACGCGCGGCCCACCCCGCGCCCGGCGGCTAGGGCCTGTCCGGCGGATCATGCCGGCGTCGCGGGGCATGGCACGCCCTCCCCCAGAGGGGGGACCCCCAGCCGCGTTGTCGTCACTCGCCGACTCCCCCACTCTCGGCTCCGCTCGAGCGGGGGACCCCCATCGCGTCGACGCCCTCCTCCGCCTTGCAGCTGCACGCGCCATGCCCCGCTCACCTGCGCTGATGAGATGCCGTTCCTTGCAGCCGACCTGATCCGCCGGACAGGCCCTAGTGCGGCAGGGCGCGCAGGAGGTAGGGGTTGTCGCGACGGGGTTCGAGGTTCAGCTCGGCCAGGGCCGCCTGGAGCGTCCAGGCGTACGACTCCACGGCCGTCCGGACCCGGGGGACGTCCAGGTGTCTGCCCGAGACCAGGTGGCCGAGGTCCTCGTAGGCGGCGCGGACGATCTCCACGCGCTCGTACTTGCTCCAGTCGGACAGCCAGCCGCGGGTGTAGTGGCGCGGCAGACTGCGCTCCCAGTGGCGCTTCATGAAGTGCTTGCGGCGGTCGTCGGTGCGCGCCAGGCAGGTGTGCCGCACCAGGTCGTAGAGAGGGTCACCGACCCGGGACCGGTCCCAGCCGATGAGGGCGATGTTGAACCGGTCGTCCAGCGTGCGCACCAGGTTCCACGGGTGCAGGTCGCCGTGCATCAGGGCCGGCGTGCGCGACTCGACCGTGTACCGCGACAGGATGGCGTACAGCTGCCGATGACCGGGCAGGCCTATGCCCTCGGCGAGGGCGCGCACGTCGTCCGGCAGATAGCGGACCGTGTCGACGAGTTCGTCCGTCAACTGCCGGTAGAAGTCGTCGCGGGGCGCCCTCGGACGCAGCGCCAGGTAGTCCACCCTGGTCAGGGCGCACAGCTGGTCGACCACGCTCTCCGCCTCGTGCGGCCGCAGGCCGTCCACCGGGTGCTCGGGGGCCGATCCGTCGCTCGGGCCCAGATAGGTCTGGACGGCGAACGCGCCGGGTCGCCGGCCGCCCTCGCCCGACGCCAGCACACGCGGCGCCGACACCGGCACGTCCTCCTCCTCCAGGGCCCGCAGAACCGTGGACTCGTCGAGCCTCCTCGAATCGTTTTCGCGCTCCGCTCCGGTCCTGCGGCGCCGTACGACGACCGGGACGTCCGCCCCGGCGACCCGTGCCACGACCACCGCGTTGACGTGGGCCGTGCCCCGCAGCAGCCGGCTCTCGGGGGCCCGGCACTCGTCGGCCAGCGCGTCCTTCACGCACGGGTCGCGGAACTCGGGGCGGCTCGGATGCGCGCGGTCCGGGGTCCACTGCACGGGCACCCGGCGGACACTGTCGATCGGCGCGCCGTGGATGAACTCCGTCCACCGCTTCAGCAGCCACCAGATCTCGGGCAGGGGCGGGACGGGGTCGATGTCGAGCAGTTCCGCGGCGGCCGTCAGCGCGTTGTGGACCCGGACCGTGGCCGCCCTCAGCCGCTGCTCGTCCGGGGGACGTCGTTCCAGTGCGTCCAGGGTCCGCATCACGTCCGGGAAGACGGACAGCGCCCGCTCGAAGGCGATGTAGTGCCTGAGGTCGTCGTCCAGACCGTTCGCGGCCTCGGGGCTGTGCCGCTGGACCTCCTTGGTCCAGGCGTTGACCGCCGCGTCCCGCTGGGCCGGGGTGTGGCCGGTGCGCACGAGGTGGACGGCGAGGTCATGCAGCGGGTCACCGAACGAGGCGAGCTCCCAGTCCACGAAGACCAGGGGCGGGTCGCCGTCGCGGGTCACGATGACGTTGTCCCGGTGCAGGTCGCCATGGAGAAGGCTGAAGGGCCGCCTGGTCATCTTCGGTACCCGGCCGGCCAGTCGCATCAGGGCGCCGGGCCGCACCCCGAGCCGCTCGAATATGCGGTGGAAGCGTGGCCAGTTGGGCTCCCTGACGTCCCGCTCCGTCCGTTCCACGACCGTGCGCAGGAACTCCTGGCTCTCGGGCGGCCTCGGCCACCCGGGCGGGAGCGGCGGGACCGCGTCGCGGTCGACCCCGGTCAGCCGCGCGAGCCCCTCCGCCATCGCCTCGATCAGCGAGCGGTCGACCTTCGCGATGTCACGGCAGGTCTTGGACAGCGGGACGCCCTGGACGTACGAGTGGATGGCCGAGCTCATCCAGTCGTGCGCCAGGCACACCGGGGCGTGGTCGACCGTGTCGCTGATGGCGTCGAGGACGCGGGCCTCGTTCGCCCAGGTCTTGAACACGACACGCAGGGTGTCGGGGCGGGGTATCCGCACCAGCACGGGCGTGTTCACCGGTTGCCACAGCACCGACGCCATCTGCGGGGTCAGCGGCACGCGGTAGTTGATGTGGTGATGCCCTTGGAGCGACTGTCCGTGTTCCTCGGCGAACCGGACGAACTCCGCGTACACGGTGGGCTGAGGTGCGAGTCGTGCGTTCAAATGGCGTTCCTGTGCTGCGCGTTCCTGAGGGAGGGAGAACAGGTAGTTCGAGACTGTAGAGCACGTGGGAGCACCTCGCGGGCCAAAGTCTCCCTGTCGACCTCATGAGGTGCGCGAGCCGCGCAGCCGGTGCCAGTCGAGCAGTGAGGTGGCCACGGTACGCAGGCTCGGCACGTCGTCGAGCCCCAGCGGTACGGCCGCCCGGGCCAGCACCCGCTGCACCCTTGTGGCCTCGGCCGGCCATCGCCGCCAGCTGAACGCCCCGCCGTTGTCCAGGATCTGGGTGGCCCGGATGACGTCGGTGAACACGCTCTGGGCCCGCTTGAAGTCCAGCAGTCTCGGCAGGTCGTCGCGCCAGCCCTCGGTGCTGCCGGGTCTGATGTCGTCGGCCACCGCGCACCACCACTCGATCAAACGGTTCTCCTGCTCGGCCGGATAGCGCATGAGATACAGGTGCGTGGCCAGGTCGTAGAGCGGGTCACCGAGCATGGCCAGCTCCCAGTCGATGGTCCACAGCCGGGCCGTCCGGTCGAGGACGAAGTTCTCGCGATGCAGGTCGGCGTGCAGGAGGCAGAAGGGTCGTTCCGCCAGCCCCGGGACCACAACGTTTTTGCGCAGCACGCGGAAGGAGTCCTCGTCCACGCCCAGCGCGCCGAACAGCCCCTCGAAGGAGGGGAGGTTGTCCTGGTAGACGCGTTCCTCGGCGAACCGGACGAGCCCCTCCAGGAACCCCTCGCAGTCCCCGTCCTCGGCGCGGTCCTCGATCAGACAGCGCCGTTCGGCCTTCAGGGACCCCGGGGAGACATGGATCAACTGCCGGAACAGGCCGAGGATCTGGTCGAGCACCTGCTCGGGGACCATCCGTCCGGCGGCGTATCGCGAGCCCAGCGTGCGGCCCTCGATGAACCGCTGCAACCGGATCTCGCCCACCTCGATGAGCTCCGGGATCCCGCTGATCCGGCCCTGGAGCGCCTCCAGCAGCTGCTCCTCCGAGACGAAGCAGCGCCGGTCGAACCAGAGCAGCTCGCCACGCGGTGAACGGCACTTGGCCCGGACAGGTTCCGAGTCCTCGTCGTCCTCGTCCTCGCCCGCGGGGTCGGGCAGGGGAATCACATACGTCTCGTGGTGATAGCCCTCGAGCGGCCCTTCGACCGCGCTCGCGTCACCGCCGCTCATCTGGACGGCTCGTTCCCGTGTCGGGGACACCCGTTCGGCTGACATCGCCCGCTCTCTCGACCGGTCCCCGCGCAAGTGGCGGGGAAGTGGTGCACTGCATCCCCCTGTGAGTGCGCATCGTGCCAGAAGTGATTCGTCCGTTCGCGCCGAACCCGTGAGTCGGGTGAGCCTCGCGTTGACCCGTACGGGCGCTGCCGGAACCGACACCAAAGATCAGGCGCCCGGCGCCGATCCGGACCGCCGCACACTGTGCCGGTGACGACGACATGCACCCCGTACGACGGCCACGGTGACCTGGACAAGCTGCGCGACGTCCTCGACCGGGCCGACGCCGTACTGCTCGACTTCGACGGCCCCGTGTGCGACCTGTTCGGCGGTGCCTGCACCGCGTACATCGCCGACGAGGTCAAGGAGCGGGCCCGGCTGGAGTGGGGGCGGCTCGACCGTCGGGTGGAGGACTGCGCCGACTCCCACGGCGTGCTGCGCCAGCTGGCCGACATGGCCGTACGGCGCACGGGCGGCCACCGCGGGACGCGGCTGGACTGGGCTGACGGCATCGTCACCCGGCACGAGTACACGGCGGTGCGCCGGGCGGCCCTCACCCCCGGCGCGCGGGAGCTGGTGGGCGCGCTGGCGCTGCTCGGCAAGGCCCTGCTGATCGTGAGCAACAACTCGGCCGAGCCGGTGCGCGAGTACCTCGAACGGCAAGGCCTCCTGGAGCACTTCACGGCCGTACTGGGCCGCGATCCCCAGGACCCGCATCTGATGAAGCCGCACCCCGACGTGATCACCCGCGCGCTGGCCGAGCTCGGCGGCCCGTCCCCGTCCCGGACCCTGCTGATCGGCGACCAGCTCACCGACCTCGCGGCCGCCCGGGCCGCGAAGGTGCCGTTCCTCGGCTTCACGCGGGACGC
The DNA here is from genome assembly GCF_045039535.1 of Streptomyces sp. NBC_01092. Classification (NCBI taxonomy): domain Bacteria; kingdom Bacillati; phylum Actinomycetota; class Actinomycetes; order Kitasatosporales; family Streptomycetaceae; genus Streptomyces; species Streptomyces sp. NBC_01092. The sequence continues at coordinate 5,088,983 of NZ_CP108659.1, forward strand.
GGGGACGGCGGCGCGGATGCGAGGTGAGGGCGCGCAGGACGTGGTCGGCTCGTTCGAGCCGGTCATGCACGCGCTGTCGGCACCCCTGACGTACTGACCCGCGCGCCGCTCACTCGGTCGCCAGGTACTCCCACACGGAGTCGAACCACGTCTGCCGCTCACTGACGAAGACCGAGCCGGGCGAGTCCGGGTCGTCGTCCGCCACGTAGTGCTCCAGGACGGCACCGAGCCCGATGACGTCGATGGCGGGCACCGTCCCCTCGTCCAGCACGATGGGCCGTTCGACCACCTTGTACATGCCGTGCAGGGCTTCGGTGCCGTCGAAGAGGTAGAGCTTGAACGCCGGGGTGATCGGCGCCCACCGGACCGCGACGTCGACGTCCGCCACGAACCTCTCGGCCTTCAGCTCCTCCAGGGCGAGCCGCAGCGACTGGGTGTTGCGTCGGGTTATCCCCCGCACCCGCTCCAGCGGCCGGGGGTCGTCCGGGTCGGCGATGGCGCGTGGAAAGGGCAGCTCCATGTCCTCCGAGGGCAGCAGCATGCGCAGGGCGATGCGCTGCGGGGCCACCGCCCCGGAGCGGATCCGCTCGGCCTGGATCCAGATGTGCGCGGCCAGGGACTCGGAGGTGAAGGTGAAGACGTCCAGGACGACTTCGGACCGCTCGAACGCCCTGTCCAGATGCGGGCCGAGCGTCATACGGCCGGGACCGGCCACGTGGACGGCGGGCTTGCGGCGCTCCCGGGTCGCCGGCGATCCGGTCACCCGGGATCCGCTGCCCTGCCGGGACTCGACGAGCCCCCGCTCGGAGAGCTCCTTCAGCACCCGCTGGACGGTGTCCCGGGAGACCGCGAGGTCCTGGGCCAGTTCGCGCTGCGGGGGCAGCAGGGATCCCAGGGGGTAGGTCCCGTCGGACATACGGAGGACGAGTGCCTCCAGCACCCGCTCGAACTCCTTGCCGCCACCCTCGGCGGCGCGCTGTCCACCCACATGCCGACCGTACCGCTTCTCACCCACCTGCACACAAATTTCAGTCAACCAGTCAGTCCAACTGCCGGTCCAGTTAAGGGATCTCGCCGCCAGGGAAAACCAATCTCAGGCCAACCAGCCCAATTTGCAGGACAGTTGGGCGACTCACATGGATTCGAAGGGTGCGGGTGGGGGACATGGTGCTGTTTCAGGCGCTGTGCGCATTAGCGGAGTTGACCCTGGGCCTGATGGCGCAGGCGAGGTTGGGGGTGATTGGACTGCTTGTCCTGTCGGCCGTCATCGTCGGCGTCCGGGCCCGGCACAGCCGGCTCGCGGTGGGGGCGGTGGTGGTGTTCGTCTTCCTGATGAGTCAGGCCTGAGCGCGCACGAGCGCCAGAACCGACCTCAGCGACTCGACGACACACGTGGCCCCCGCCTCCCGCAGCAGCTTCTCCTTGCGGGCGTTACGCGCGTAGCCCAGGAAGGGGACGCCGGCGCTGTTGGCGGCGGCGAGGTCCGAGGGGGTGTCGCCGATCATCAGGGCCGACGAGGGCGCCGCGCCGATGGCGCTCAGGCCCCGGTTGAGGCAGTGCGGGTCCGGCTTCAGCTGGTGGAGGTTCTGGGTGCGCCCGTAGATGTGGGGGCTGAAGCAGGACAGCAGCCCACGGCTGTTCAGGTAGGCGCGGACCACTCGGGGGGAGTTGTTGGTGGCTATGGCCAATCGGGATCCGACCGCCGTCCAGGTGCGTATCAGGGGGTCGGCGTACGCGGTGGGCATCGCGGAGGAGGTCGCCCGCAGCTCCTCCTGGGTGAGACGTTCCTCCAGTTCCGCGACCAGGTCGCTGCCGGGATGCCGGCGGTCGACGGCGCGCAGGACGACGTGCGGGTCCAGCGACTGCCGCTCGTCTTCCGTCAGCAGCCCGTGCAGCCCCCGCCCCTCCAGCCAGTCCACCAGGTCGATCGCCACCCGCTCGGCCTTGTGCCCGGCGAACAGCCGGCAGATCGGTCCGTCGAAGTCCCAGAGCACGATGCGGGTGCGCGCGATCAGTTCCCGGAGCTGTTCCGTGTCTTTCTCGGTCTCTGCGGTCACGGGTTCAGTCTGCGTCGTATCTGAAGTCACTAGGAGAGTGTCAGGTCCGTGGTGATGGTTTCCCAGAGGGCGTCGAACCACTTCTGGGATTCCTCCACGAACGCGGCGTCGCGCTGTCCGGCCTGTCGCACGAAGGAGAAGAGCAGGGACTTGGAGCCCAGGGCGTCGTACATGTCCAGGGTCTGGCTCTCGTACTCCTCCTGCCGTTCGGTCAGGACGTAGTAGCCGATCAGCGCTTCGTCGCTGTTGAGCAGATAGAGCTTCACCGGCGGGGTGAACGGCAGCGCGCGGAAGGTGACATGGACGTCGATGCCGAGGGTGGACCGGATGGCGAGCAGGTTGTGCCGCAGCACCTGCGCCTGGGCGTTGCGCATCGCCAGCCACCGGTCGTGGACCGGGTCGCCCTCCCCCCGGTTCTCCACCAGCACCGGGAAGGCGAGGTTGATGTCCCGCGACGGCAGCAGGATGCGGACGTCGATCGACTCGGGGTGGGTCGAGCCCTCGTGGATGAGGCGCAGTGGTTCACCGAGGGCCAGCATCAGGGTCTCGGAGGTGTGGCAGACGACGTCCACGCGGACGTGCGGTGCGGCGAAGGCCTCCGTCAGCCGGGGCGCCAGGCTGACCATCGTCGGCTGGGGGGCGCCCCGCGTGGGGGTCGGCAGCGCGATGCGCGGCGGGCTGCCCTTGCTGACGTTGGTGAGGAGGCCGTCCTCCTGGAGCGCGCGCAGGGCCTGGCGTACGGTGCCTCGCTCCACGCCGAACTCCTCGGCCAGCTCGGCCTGCGTGGGCAGGCGGTCGCCCGCCTTGAGGTCTCCGACGCGGATCCGCTCCCGCAGGACGTCGGCGATCTCCTGGGGCGAGAGTCTCCTGCTGCCGTTCACTGCCACGTTCTCCTGGGTCACGACCAAAACGCTACAACTCGCACCCATCTAGTGGGAGTTGTTTGTAACTTGTTTCAAAGTAGGGGCCAAGTGGGGACAACTTAGTCAGAGTTGGCAAGCAGTTGGTTGAGTTGGCGGAAGTAATCCTTCCATCCCCAGGAGCCCGAAGGGGGAAACACCGATGCCCGTTCTCGCACTCCTCTCCGCCGTCTTCGTCGTAGGCGTCGAGCAGACCCTCCAGTGGAAGTACGGTGCCACCGGAATTATCGGCCTGCTGCTGCTCACCATAGGCATCAAGGCCAAGAGCCCGGCCGTCAGTTCCATCGGGGCCGTCGTCCTTGCGGTCCTGGTCTCGGGACCCGCTCTATGAGTGAAGGCGAACATCCAGGTCACACGGTGTGGGGGACGATCAGCTCGTGAGCACCAGCTCCGAACTGATCGTCTCCCACAGCGCGTTGAACCACACGTGCGACTGCTCCACGAACGTCATGTCCCGCAGCCCGGCCCCCAGCTCGAAGGCGAACAGCGTCGACTGGATGCCCGGGGCGTCGTACATCTGAAGATGCTGGTGCCCGATCTCCACGTCGCGCCGGCTCAGCGTGTAGTAGGCGAAGAGCGCCTCCGTGCCGTTGAGCAGGTACAGCTTCACCGGCGGGGTGAACGGCAGCGCCCGGAAGGTGACCTGCACATCGATGCCGTGCGTGGAGCGCAGCGCCAGCAGGTTGTGCCGGAGCACCTGGCCCTGGGCGTTGCGCTGGGCGAGCCAGCGGCGGCGCAGCTGTACGTCCACGTCGTCGGCGGAGTCCTCCACCGAGGTCGGAAAGGCGAGCGGGATGTCCCGGCTCGGCAGCAGGACACGGACGTCGACCTTGGCCGGTTTCAGCTGTCCGGCGTGGATCTGGCGCAGTGGTTCGCCCATGGCGAGCGTGAGGGAGACCGCGGTGAGGCACAGGGCGTCGATCTCCACGTGCGGGGCGGCGAAGGCGGAGGCGATGCGCGGGGCGAGAGCCACCATGGTGGACGTAGGCGGGGCTCCGGGGCCGGTCAGCGCCTTGGCGAGGTCGGGCGCGACGGTGGCCGGGGCACCTTTGGACACGTTCGTGAGCAGGTGCTCCGACTGCAGGATGCGCAGCGCCTGCCGTACGGCTCCGCGCTCGACGCCGAACTCGTCGGCCAGCTTGGCCTGGGTGGGCATGCGCTGACCGGGCCGCAACTCGCCCGAGGTGATCCGGGCGCGCAGCTCGTCGGCCACCTGCCGATGTGACTTCTGTGGCCGCTGTGACCTCTTCCGCCCATTGACGGAGGCGTGTTTCGGCTCCACGACCAAACACTACAACTTCCCGCCATCTTTAGGCAGTTCCAGGGAAGGTGGTTATGAGTCGCTTCCAAGCGGTGATAAGTACAGTGAAGTTGGTCGCCAACTTGGGCAACATGGTCAAACTTCAAGTGTGTTGGCCACAAGCATCGGTTCTGTCGACCACCGTCCCCGAAGGGAGACCTGCATGCCGCTCGTCTACCTCGCCGTCGCCGCGCTCGTCATTGGCTTCGAGCAACTCATCCAGTGGAAGTACGGGCCGATGGGCATCATCGCCTTTCTCGCCCTGACCATCGGTATCAAGGCCAAGAACACCATGATCGGCGGCATCGGCGCGGTGATCCTCGTCATGCTGCTCGCCCACTAGGTCCTTCTCACGAAGGCCCGGGGACCAGGTTCGGCTGGCCGGGCTCCCTTCCGGAGGGGAGCCGGGAGCCCGGTCAGTCAGCACAGCCACAACTTCACATCGACAACTGAACACCGAAACGCACAGCCACAACTGAACAGCTCGCTACGGATGAGCAGACCTGCCGTCCGACAGAGAGGAGCCTCAGAAGATGTCCGGGCACCAAGGTCGCCTGGACGTACGCAGCAGGGCGTCGGCCACCAGGGCGGCGCCCGCTCGTTCTTCCCGCACCCGCCCCAGCGCGGCCAGCCGCACGGCCGACTCGTCGCCCAGCCACAGGGTGGCCAGATCGGCGACGTCGAGGGTGAGTTCCGCGGCGGCCGTCGTCGGCGTGCAGGACGCCCCGTCCGCCGACGTCTCCAGCCGGTAGCGCCCGCCGGTCAGCCCGGATGCGTCCACGACCTCGATCACCAACGTGCCCCGCCCGTCGTACGTACGCGCCTCCATGGCCCGTACGACATCCAGGATCCGCACCCACAGCCAGTCCACCAGGGTCGTGACCCTGGCCGCCCGCGGGTCGGGGAGGTAGAAGGGCAGCAGGTCGTCGGGAGCCCGCCAGCCGCTCTTGACCGTCGTGATCCAGTCGATCGAGCAGAGGTAGTGCCACAGGTTGCGCTCGGCTTCCGGCGTCGACCCGATCAGCCAGGTCACGGACGCCGTGTTGAGCGGCTGCTTGCCGTCGCCCCAGTGGTCGTCCGCCGTGTACTTCACCAGCCCCTCGACCTCGCCGCCCGCCGAGCGGTACACGGCGAAGAACGCCTCCGTCCACGGGGCCCGGTCCAGGCGCACCGCCCCGGTGCTGACCTGCCACCACCGCTCGCCCCGGTCGACGGCACCCGGCTGGGCCCGCCGCACCCGCTCGAACAGCTCCGGGCCGATCTTGCGTACGTCCGCCGGGTCCACGATGTCGACACGGCCGCCGTCCTCGGGGCCGGCCCATCTCGGGTCGAGGCCGGTGCGGGGGACGTCGATGGTCCACTGGGTGGTCCAGGTCGCGGGGCCGAAGCCGTAGCGGCCGTAGATCGGGTACTCGGCGGAGATCAGGGTGGCCACGACGTCCCCGCGGTCCTTCGCGGCCGCCAGGTCGTGGGCCATCATCCGGCTGAGCAGGCCGCGGCGGCGGTGGGTGGGGCTGACGGTGACGTTCGAGATGGCGTCGGCGGGGACGATGGCGCCGCCGACCGCGGTGATCTCCTGCGCGAAGGAACGGAACGTGGCGACACAGCGGCCGGCGTCGAAGGCACCGAGGGTGCGGTCCGGGACGAGGTAGGACGCCCGGTCCGCGATCTCCGTCTCGGCGACCTCGGGGCCGCGCAGAAAGCCGGTGTTCAGGGCCCGGATCCAGTCGGGGATGTCGGACTCGGTGATCGAGCGGACGTCGATGTCGGGGTGCGGACGGCTCATGGGGCCACGGTAGGCGGGCGGGCGCGGGGTGTCGCCGAATTTTCCCCGCCCCCGCCGCCCGTCACTCCCGACGAACTTTCCACAGCCTGTGGATGACTCCCCGCTCTCCCGCCCGGCTATGTCAGCAGGTCGTCCACCTGCGCCTCGCCGTCCCGGTAGCGCCGGGTGATCTCCGCGCCGCAGTCGTCCGCCGTCCGCTGCAGGCGCTGGCGGCGGCCCGACACCTGCTGCTCGTAGCGCACGAGCCGTCCCATCGCGGTGTTCAGCTCGTCGTCCGTGCGGGCCTGGAGGTCCGACAGCTCCACCTCCGCCAGCATCTCGGCCGCCAGCAGCCGGTACTCCTCGCTCTGCGGGGTACCCAGCGTCACATGGCGGGCCGAGGAGCGCTGGCGGGCCGGGGCGTCGGTGAGGATCTCCGGGAGACGGTCCACGACGGACGCCGCGCCCGCCGGGGAGCGCCGCGCCAACTCCGCCCGCAGAATGTCGATCCGGCCCTGCAGCAGTCTCCTCACATAACTCAGGTCCGCCTCGTCCCGCTGGGCGTCCCGCCGCAGGGTGCGCAGTTCGGGCAGACTGAGCGGGGTCAGGTCCTGCCCGGGCCGTTCCACGGGGAGCCGCGTGTGCGGGCCGGGGCCCGGATCGTCGGCCGTGCGCTGTGTGGGCGGCCGCAGGCCGTCCAGTTGGGCGGCGTGGGTCAACACGACAGCCCCTGGAGGCTGCTCGGTACTCGGTGTGCTCATGTGCCTCTACCGTCCCCTCGACCGGCGTGTGAGGAGCATCGTGCCATCCCAAGTGGCCACTATGTGACCGAGTGCCCATGAACAGCCCCAGATGGGGGGTTAGGGATCAAAAAAGAAGCCCCTTATGAGGCACCGTCGTGCAGACGGCATGATGGCGCCATGCGAGCTGTGGTGCAGAGGGTGGACGGCGCGAGCGTCGTCGTGGACGGGGAGACGGTCGGGGAGATCGACGGCGAGGGGCTGTGCGTCCTCGTCGGGGTCACCCACGAGGACACCAAGGAGAAGGCGGCCGGACTCGCCCGCAAGCTCTGGTCGATCCGCATGCTGGACGACGAGAAGTCGTGCAGCGACATCGACGCCCCGCTCCTCGTCATCAGCCAGTTCACCCTGTACGGCGACGCGCGCAAGGGCCGCCGGCCCACCTGGAACGCCGCCGCCCCGGGCGATGTCGCCGAGCCGCTCGTCGACGAGGTCGTGGCCCAACTGCGCGCCCTGGGCGCCACGGTGGCGACGGGCCGGTTCGGCGCCAAGATGCGGGTGTCCCTGACGAACGACGGCCCGTTCACCGTGCTCCTGGAGCTCTAGGCGGCCCTGGATCTCCAGGCGGCCCTGGCGCTCTAGGGACTGACGACGACCTCCTGCGCCGCCGCCGTCTCCCCCGCCACCAGCCGCGCGTCCAGCGGCACGTTCCGCTTGACCAGCGCGAGCGCGACCGGACCCAGCTCGTGGTGGCGTACGGACGTCGTGATGAAACCGATCTTGCGGCCGTCGGGGTCCTCGTCGGCCAGCCGGATCTCCGTACCGGGAGTCGGCAGATGGACCTCGCTGCCGTCCAGGTGCAGGAAGACCAGGCGGCGCGGGGGCTTGCCGAGGTTCTGGACGCGGGCGACCGTCTCCTGGCCGCGGTAGCAGCCCTTCTGCAAGTGCACCGCCGTATCGATCCAGCCCAGCTCGTGCGGGATGGTGCGGTGGTCGGTCTCGAAGCCGAGGCGCGGGCGGTGGTGCTCGACGCGCAGTGCCTCGTACGCCAGGATCCCGGCCGGCGGGCCGGCCTTCTCCGCGTAGGCCTCCAGGTCCGCGCGCGGGAGGAACAGGTCACGGCCGTACGCCGTCTCGCGTACGACGATGCCCTCGGGCACCTCGGCGATGGACCCGGCGGGCAGGTGCACGACCGCGAAGTCGGCCGTCCGGTCGGCGACTTCGGCCCGGTAGAAGAACTTCATCGACTCCAGGTACGCGATCAGCGCTTCCTGGGTGCCGGGCTCGACATGGATCCAGACCGTCGTGCCGTCGTCGACCAGATACAGCGCGTGCTCGATGTGACCGTGCGCGGAAAGGATCAGCGCTTCGGCGGCCTCGCCCGTGGGCAGCTCGCTGACATGCTGCGTGAGCAGCAGATGCAGCCAGCTCAGCCGGTCGTCGCCGGAGACGGCGATGACTCCGCGGTGGGACAGGTCGACGAATCCGGTGCCGTCGGCGAGGGCGCGCTGCTCGCGGAACAGATCGCCGTAGTGGGCGGCGACACCTTCGTCCACGCCCTCGGCGGGCACGGCGCCGGGCAGGGTCAGCAGGGGGCTCTTCATGGGGCCAAGCCTACGACGTGGTAATTGAACCCTTCAGGGAACAGTCCCTGCAACGCCCGAAGATCGCGAAGTGCTTCATGTCGGTGTCGAAGCCGAACTGCTCGCGCAGCTTGTCCGTGAAGTCCGCGGCCACCGCCACATCCGCCTCGATGACGTTGTCGCAGTCCCGGCACACCAGGTGCAGATGGTGGTGGCGGTCGGCGAGGTGGTAGGTGGGAGCGCCGTGGCCGAGGTGGGCGTGGCTGACCAGGCCCAGCTCCTCCAGCAGCTCCAGCGTGCGGTAGACGGTGGAAATGTTGACCCCCGACGCCGTCTTCCTCACCTCGCTGAGGATGTCGTCGGGGGTCGCGTGCTCAAGGGTGTCCACGGCTTCGAGCACGAGTTGCCGCTGCGGCGTCAGCCGGTAGCCGCGCTGCCTGAGGTCGCTCTTCCAGTCGGTGCTCACCACACCGACGAGTCTAGAGCTACTTGAAGAAGGCGATGCCGTCGTCCGGCATGTCGTCGGGGAGGGCCTTGGCCCAGCGCTCCACGTCATCCGGGGTGACGACCTTCTTCAGGTGGGCCGACATGTAGGGGCGCAGCTCGACCTCGGGGGTCTGCTTCTCGCCGACCCACATCAGGTCGCTCTTGACGTAGCCGTACAGCCGCTTGCCGCCGGTGTAGGGGCCGGAGGCGGCCGTGCGGGCCACCGCGTCGGTGACCAGGTCGATCTGGGGCTTCTTCGCGGCCATCTCGCCGTACCAGATCTCGACGACGCCGTCGTCGCGGACCATCGTCACCTCGACCTTGCGGTCGGCGTCGATGCGCCAGAAGCCGTGCTCGGACTCCAGGGGACGGACCTTGTTCCCGTCGTTGTCCAGGACCCAGGTGTGGGACTGGTACTCCAGGAAGTCGCGGCCGTCGTGGGCGAAGGTGACCTCCTGCCCGAAGTTGCACTTCTCGGAACCGGGGAAGTCGTGCACGCCCGCGCCGGCCCAGTTGCCGAGCAGGAAGGCGAGCGGGACGAGGTCCTTGTGGAGGTCGGACGGAATCTCGATCATGAGCGGCGTTTCCTAGACGTGGGTCAGCGCTGGCCCTGGTACAGCTTCTTCACGGCCAGTCCGGTGAAGGCGAGGACGCCGACGCAGACCAGGGCCAGCAGGGCTTCGAAGAAGATCTCCACGGGGTGCTCCTCGATTGAGCGGAGGTTGTGCTGTACGTAAAGGGCCGGGCCCCAGCTTACGCGGCCGGGGTCCGGCCCTCCTTGCGAGGTACGCCCTCGCGGGGTCAGTCCAGCAGCTGGCTCTGGAGCACCACCGTCTGCTGGAACGGTACGGCCGCCGCACCGCCCTTGCGGGACTGCACCACCAGGCCCACGACGTCGCCCGACACCAGGTAGGCCTGCCGGACCTGCTCGGCGCCGTAGGGCTTGGCCTCGGTGTAGGAGTAGTGCCGCACGTTCACGACCAGCGCCTCGCTCGGGAACTCCTCGTCCGTGTGCACCTCGGCGGCGCCGCGCAAGGCGTGATTGGGCGAGTCGTAGCTGGTCAGGTGGTCCTGCTGGAGCACGTCGGCGACCTGGCCCGAGTCGAATTGGAGCAGGTAGATCCGGGTGTGGGTGCCGTCCTGGGTGGTCCAGCCGCGAGCGGCGACGTGCCGCAGGCCGTGGTCCTTGAGCACCTGGCCGAGGTCGTCCCGGTCCTCCTTCGACGCGTACGCCGACAGGAAGTCCTTCGTCGCCGGCCAGCCGTTCCGTCCGGCGAGCGCCTTGTCGGCCTTGGCCCCCTCGGGCGCCGGCAGCAGCAGCGCGCGCAGGTCGGCGTAGTGCGCGGAGGCCGCGTTGGCCTCGGCGAACGGGGCGGGGCTGCCGGAGGGCAGCGGCGGCTTGGTGATCTCCGGGTACGTCCAGCGGCCGTCCGTCTCGGTCGCCAGACCGGGTACGTCGGTGCGCTCCATCCGCGTGATGCCGTACGCCGTGGAGGCGCCGACCGCGGCGAGGACGACGACGGCCGCGGTCCAGCGCAGGACGGCCCGCAGGACGCGGCGGTCCTTCTTCACCGGCGGTACGGCGGGCGGCGCCTCGGGCATCGGCGGTACGTCCGCCGGGGGCACCGTCGCGATGGGCTGCTGCTCGGTCATACGGCCTTCCCCGGGTCGTCGATGCGGTCGAGCTGCGCGGTGACGAACATCCCGATGCTGTTCAGGTCGACCGGCCGGACGCCGGATGCCGTCACGCTGATCAGCACGTCTCCCGAGTACGCCGTGCAGTACACCCGGTCGAGCTTCTCGCCGGCGCTCTTGGGCGTCAGGAAGCACTGGCCGTTCTTGTGGCCCCGCAGCTTCGGGCCCTTGCGGAAGATGCCCAGGTCGGACAGGAACTCGTTCTGGGACGTCGCGACGTTCCGCGCGGCGTCACGGCTCTTCAGCCGGGCCAGGGTGACGCTCACGTCGAAGGCCGTCTTGTGGTAGATCGCGTAGCTGTCCGCGTTGTAGTAGCTGCGCATCACCATGCCCTTGATGGGCTGCTTGTCGAGCTCCTTCTGCAGCTGCCGGCGGTCGGTGCGGGGCAGGTCCTTGAGGGACTCCTCGCGCAGCGCGGTGGCCTGACGGCCGCTGAGCTCGGCGTCGGATCCGAACTCCCCGAGGTCGGGACCCCGGGTATAGCCCTTCTCGTCGTACGGCAGCAGCAGCCCGCGCAGCCCGGAGGCCGCCTGGCCGGTCCTGCCGTCCGCCTTGCCGTCGGCCGCGGCCGGCTTGGGGAACTTCCAGCTGGGCAGGCCCGGGTCCCGGTCGGCGTCCTGGACGGTCACCACGGTGTACCCGGCCCCGGCGACGACGGCACCGAGCAGCAGCACGATCCCGGCGACGGCGGCGATACGCCCGGGCCGTGGACGCCTGCGCGCGGGGCTCGGGGGGCTCGGGGGGCTCTGCACGATCTCGGGTGTCTCAGGTATCTCGGGCGTCTCGTTCACAGCCGTCCCACCTGCCGCTCGGCGAGATCCATGATCTTCTCCCTGGAGACCGGCTTGGTGTCGTAGACCCAGATGTCCATCGCGATGTCACCGCGCCAGGCGTGCGCCTCGGCCCCGTACAACGGGACGTAGCCGGCCTCCTGCTGGAGGCCGTCATGCACGTACGCCATGCCGTCGCCCGTGCCGGGGATGGCCCAGCTGCGGGTGCGGGACTCCTCCTCGGCCCAGTAGTGCCCGTCGTCGGCGTGCCCGGCGGCGGCCAGGGCCTGCTGCTGGCGGAATTGCACCAGACGGATCTCGACGGTGTACGTGCTGCCCACCCGCCAGCTGGTGACGGCGGCGCGGCGGAACTCGTCGCTGATGAGGCTGCCGAAGACCTCGTCCGGCTCCTCGTAGGTCTCCGCGAACTCGCCGAGGTCCATCCAGCCGTCCGTGCCGACCTCGACCTCGGAGTCGCGCGCGCCCTTGGGCCGCTGGAGCAGCAGCTTGCGCAGGTCGCCGTCGGTCCTCAGCCGGCGGTCCTCGGCGGCCGACAGCGGCTCGGCCTCACCCTTGGCCTGCTTGACCACGGGCTGGGACAGGGGCGGCAGCTTCGTGGGCTCGCGGTCGGCCTGCACGAGGTAACCGGCACAGGTCCCGCCGACGAGCCCGAGCACGGCGGCTCCGGCGACGAGCAGCGCCGTACGCCCGCGTCGGCGGGGCCGGGGAGCGACGGGCACGACCGGCGCGTCGGCCGCCACTCCCACCTGTCCTACTTCTTCGGGTACATCCAAGACGTTCCCCCACAGAACGTGAAGCGCGCACTCCGTATGCGCTGCGCACAGGAGACCCACCGGTAACGTCCGAGGTTGTAAGGGGCTTGATTACGATTCGGCCATGGCGAAGAAGCTGGTGATCAAGGTGACGGCGGGGGCGGACGCCCCCGAACGGTGCTCACAGGCGTTCACGGTCGCGGCGGTGGCCGTCGCGAGCGGTGTCGACGTGTCCCTGTGGCTGACGGGCGAGTCCGCGTGGTTCGCCCTCCCGGGCCGGGCGGCCGAGTTCGAACTCCCGCACGCGGCCCCGCTCCCCGACCTGATCGACTCCGTCCTCGCGGCCGGCCGCCTCACCCTGTGCACCCAGTGCGCGGCCCGCCGGGACATCACGGAGAAGGACGTCATCGAGGGCGTACGCATCGCGGGTGCGCAGGTCTTCGTGCAGGAGGCGATGGCGGACGGGACGCAGGCGCTCGTCTACTGAGACGACTTCCCCGGGACGACTTCTACGGGTGCGGGCGCTTCTTGCCGTCCAGCTCGTCCCACCACTCGTCGGACTTCGGGTCGCCGGAGGGGTCGTCCCACCAGCGGTCCTCCGGCCCCCGCCGGTTGGCGACCATCGCGGCGAGCGGCGGGATGACCATGGCGACCACGCACATGGCGACGGCCGCCGGAATCGACCAGAGGCGCACGACGCCCCAGGCCAGGACGAAGAGCGTGATGCACGTCCCCATCATGGCGAAGTAGAGGTGACGTCGCCGTGCGTACATACGTCCAGGGTAGGTCCGGCTGCCGCCCGCGCATGCCGAAGGGCCGCACCCCAGGCGTCCAACCCGCGGGATGCGGCCCTTCAGGAACCGAGTCGCGTCAGACCGCGATCGCGACCTCCGCGAGGCCACCGTGCTGCGCGACGACCGTACGGTCGGCGGTGCCGCCGGGGACCAGGGCGCGGACGGTCCAGGTGCCCTCAGCCGCGTAGAAACGGAACTGGCCCGTGGCGGAGGTGGGGACCTCCGCGGTGAACTCGCCGGTCGAGTCCAGCAGACGGACGTAGCCCGTCACCGGCTCGCCGTCGCGGGTCACCTGACCCTGGATGGTGGTCTCACCGGGCTTGATCGTCGAGGCGTCGGGGCCGCCGGCCTTCGCTCCACACATGTCTTTCTCCAGATTGGGGTCTGACCGGAAGGAAGGCCGGTCGGGTTTGCTTGCTGGGTCGGTTACTTGTTGGCGCCGAGCTCGATCGGAACGCCGACGAGGGAGCCGTACTCGGTCCAGGAGCCGTCGTAGTTCTTGACGTTCTCCACGCCGAGCAGCTCGTGCAGCACGAACCAGGTCAGCGCGGAGCGCTCACCGATGCGGCAGTAGGCGATGGTGTCCTTCGCCAGGTCCACCTGCTCGTCGGCGTAGAGCTCCTTGAGCTCGTCGTCCGACTTGAAGGTGCCGTCGTCGTTGGCGTTCTTGGACCACGGGATGTTGCGGGCGGACGGGACGTGGCCCGGACGCTGCGACTGCTCCTGCGGCAGGTGGGCCGGCGCGAGCAGCTTGCCGCTGAACTCGTCGGGCGAACGGACGTCGACCAGGTTCTGCGAACCGATGGCCGCCACCACGTCGTCACGGAAGGCACGGATGGCGGTGTTCTGCGGCTTGGCCTTGTAGACGGTCTCGGCGCGCTCCGGGACCTCCTCGACCAGCTCGCGGGCGTCCAGCTCCCACTTCTTGCGGCCGCCGTCGAGGAGCTTGACGTTGTCGTGGCCGTAGAGCTTGAAGTACCAGTAGGCGTAGGACGCGAACCAGTTGTTGTTGCCGCCGTAGAGGATCACCAGCGTGTCGTTGGCGATGCCCTTCGCCGACAGGAGCTTCTCGAAGCCCTCCTGGTCGATGAAGTCGCGGCGGACCGGGTCCTGCAGGTCCTTGGTCCAGTCGATGCGGATCGCGTTCTTGATGTGGTTCTTCTCGTAGGCGGACGTGTCTTCGTCCACCTCCACGATCGCGATACCGGGGTTATCCAGGTTTTCCTGGACCCAGTCGGCGTCGACGAGGACGTCGCTGCGGCTCATGCTCTTCTCTCCTCCGGGGCAGTTGCGGCGGGGCGTGCGAGTGCGAGAGGGGTGCGCGCGCTCGTGCCGAGTCGGCGCACCTGTGCCCTGGTCGGGGCAGGGGGAAACGCGGAAGTCGGAGCTTCCGCTCAGAAGGGGCGACAGAGCATGGCGGCAACGCGGCAGAGGTCTACTGCCCGCCGCTTCGTGAGATCCGCCTGTCGCTTCATGCCGTCGATCGTAGGGACGGACATACGGGCCTGTCACCGGCGTGTCGCATTCTGAGACGCGATCGTCCGGAATGTGGGATGGAGAGGCCGTGAGGACTGCCTCCGCACGGCTTCCGGTCGCCTGCGTCACGCGTCACATCTACGGTACGGACGACACCGTCTCGCTAATTGGACGCGGCGCGCCCGCCGCTCGCCGTACTACCCGGCGAGGCGCACGTTCGAACCCTGCACCGTGATCTCGACACCGCTCTGCGCCGCCTGGACCTTGTCGAGCCGGATGCCGCCGGGCAGGCCGTCGATCTTCTGCTCGAAGTCGGTGATGGCGCGGGCGCGGCTCTCGGCGATGTCGGCGCCGCCGAAGCTGGGCAGGGTGTCGGCCTTCACCCGGACGGTGTCGCCCTGGGCGGTGACCGAGCTGAGGACGTAGACCGGGTTGGGCAGCTTGGTGCCGAGGACGGTGGCCTCGACGGCGACCTTGATCTTGCCGTTGCCGCCGTCGGAGAGGCCGACCACGCTGGCGGTGACGCCCGGGGCGACCTGGGTGGGCTCGGACTTGGCCGTCTTCAGCAGTTCGGCGTAGGTGATGGACGCGGTGCCGGTGGCGGTGGCCGCGGTGGCGGAGCTGTAGTCGCCGGAGAACTCGACGCCCTTCATGATCGCCGTGAGGTCGTCGATCCGGATCGTCTTGCCTTCGGCGCCGGCGGTGGCCTCGTAGTCCTCGATGCCGACCTCGACGTCGTCCAGCGAGCCGCTCGCGACCTGGGTGAGGAACGGGAACCCCTTGATGGACACGTCCGGGGCGGCGTCGAGGTTCTCGCTGGCCTGGAGCTTCCCGGCGGCCTCGTCCTCGGCGAACCCGACGGCGAGCCGGTCGGCCAGCACGAACAGGCCGCCCAGGATCACGACGACTATCAGCAGTATCCGCAGGGCGCGCATGTTGTGGTGTTCCCCCACCTGAGCGGTCATGGACGACCGGGTGGCCGTCCAGCGCGAGGGTAACCCTGGGCCGGGGGTCGACCGGGGAATTGTCGATCACCTGTGACAGGTAAGGGTCCCGCTCGACGCCGGTCGGAGCCGTGCCGCCCGTCCGGGGCCTCAGGCCAACGCCCGCCCCAGCACATAGACCACAGGCGCCGCGGCGGCGAGCGGCAGCGCGACGCCCGCCGTGAAGTGAACGAACCGCGACGGATAGTCGTAGCCGGCCACCCGATGCCCGATCAGCGCGCACACCGCCGCACCACCACCCAGCAGGGCCCCACCGGACCCCACCCCGGTGATCGCACCGACCAGGGCCCCGGAACCGAGCCCCGCGAGCAACGCCACGACCACGGAAGCCGCCGCGGGCAACGGCAGCGCACGGACCACGACCGCAACCCCGACCGCCACCGCCCCCACGGTCACCGCATCCGCCTCCGCGGCGAGATACCCCGACGCGACGATCGCCAGCGCCGCCGAGGCCACCGTCGCCATCAGGCCGTACATCCGCTCGTCCGGATCGGCGTGCGAACGCAGCTGAAGAACCAGCGTCAGCAGCACCCACACACCCAGCGTGCCGAGAATCGCGGCCGGCGCACGGTCGGCGACGAGCAACGCCACGTCCGCCGTCAGCGCCCCCGCGAAGGCGAGCGCGATGCCCTGCCGGGCGGGCCACATGCCGTTCAGCCGGAACCAGCCCGCGGCCGTCACCGCCTGAAGGGCGACGAGCGGTACGAGCAGTGCGTACGACCCGACCGCCGCCGCCAGCGAGAGCAGCAGCCCCAGCAGCGCCGTGAGCGCGGCCGGCTGCATCCCCGGCTCGATGATCGGGGAACGTCCCTCCAGCCGGGCCCGCTGGGCGTCGGTGACACGGGAGTTCCCGGCGACGGTGGCGGGGCCGTAGCCCGGCCCGTCATCCTGCTCGGCGTCGGTGTCAACCTGGGCCTGGGCCTGCGGTGCCTGCGGCTGGACGTGCGCGTGCCCCTGCGGCACCCCGTCCCAGCCCCCCGCCTGATAGCCGGAGCCATGCGTGCCCCGGTACTCGCCGCCCTGGTACTCCGAGGCGCCCTGGTAGCCGACGTACGGCCCCGCCGCCCCGTCCTGCGGCGGCAGATAGGCAGCGTCCTGCGCCGGGGCCGACTGAGGCGGCGTCACCGGCTGCTGCACCTGGGTCTCCCAGGTCTGCCCCTGCCACTGCTGGGTGTACTGCTGGGCGGCGTGCGGATCGTCGTACGCCTGCTGCTGAGCGGGCCACCCCTGCGGCGTCTGCCGCTGGTACGGGTCGTAGCCCTCGTGCCCCTGCTGGGCGCCCTGGCCCTGATAAGGGGCCCCGCCCTCATACGGCTGGTTGGTCATCTCACCCTCCTGCGAACGGCGGGAGCACCTCGACCGTGCCGCCGTCGGCCAGCCGTACCGTCTCATGTCCGCGGGTGCCCGCGGGGTCACCGTCGACGAGGAACGAGCATCGCTGCAGTACGCGCGTCAGTTCCCCGGGGTGTCGCGCACGCACCGCGTCCAGCGCGTCGGCGAGCGTGGCCGCGTCGTACGGCTCCTCGGCGACCCCGGCTGCGGCCTTCGCGGCGGCCCAGTAGCGCACCGTGACCTTTGCCATCTGGTTCCTCAATCGATCGACGTGATCACCGCCGGGAAGCAAGAGGAAGCAAGGGGCGGTGAGCATCGACCAGGCTAGCCCGCCCGCGCGGCGGCCCAGTGACCGATCCGGGCCAGCAGTTCCTCGGCGGCCGCGTGCTCGGCGTGCCCCATTCCGGGCTCCAGCCAGAGTTCGCCGTGGTCACCGGCCGCCTGGGCCAGCATGCGGGGGTGGTCGAGGGGGAAGTAGCCGTCCAGATCGCCGTGCACGATCAGCAACGGGGTCGGTGCGATGTGCGCGACCGCCTCGACCGGGGACATCGGCACCGGGTCCCAGCCCTCGTGATGGATCCGGGTACGGAACCCGTAGCGGCTGACCAGACGCCCCTCGGGCCGGGTCACCATCCAGTGCAGCCGGCGCATCCGGGGCGTGCCCCGGTAGTACCAGCGGGCCGGGGCGCTCACCGACACCACCGCGTCCGTGCCCGCTCCGGTGCGCCCGGACGGCCCGACCTCCGCGCCCCCCACGCCCGTCTCGCCGTACAGCGCCGCGTGCCGCAGCACCACCGAGCCGCCCATGGAGAAGCCGATGGTCGCCACGCGTGTGTGCCCGAGTTCGCGGGCCCAGCGCACCGCGGCGGCCAGGTCGAGCACCTCGCGGTCCCCGACCGTCGAGCGCCCGCCGGACGCCCCGTGGCCGCGGAAGGAGAAGGTGACGACGGCGGCGTGCCGGGTGAGCGCCTCCACCACCCGTCGCACATGCGGCCGGTCCACGTCGCCCGTGAAGCCGTGGGCGACGACGAACGCCAGGTCACCGGCAGATGGACGTGAGGCGTCGTATACGACCGCACCCGGGTCGTATACGGAATCGATCGTCACACCGTCGTCCGTGTGGAGAAACGTCCGCAATGGTGTCAGTCTGGTCGTCTCAGAGTTCGGACGAATCGTCGATCGTGCCACATGATCTGCCGTGCCAGCGCCCATGTCGGCTATTCTGCTGGACAGAGGACTCGGGCAGCGTAGCCCCCGGGTCCTTTTGTGCTTTCGGAAGCGTTGTATACGAAGCGGGAAACTCCAGGTGACCGCGGATGTACGGGGCCCCGGGATCGCAGAGCAGGTGACGTACCGCACACGTCCTCGCAGGGACCGAGGAGGAACCAGACGTATGAGTTCACTGCTGCTCCTGACCAATGCCCTCCAGCCGTCGACGGAGGTGCTCCCGGCTCTCGGCCTGCTGCTCCACAATGTGCGCGTGGCTCCGGCTGAGGGGCCGGCCCTCGTCGACACCCCGGGCGCCGATGTCATCCTCATCGACGGCCGGCGCGACCTGCCCCAGGTGCGCAGCCTGTGCCAGCTGCTGCGCTCCACAGGTCCGGGCTGTCCGCTCATCCTCGTCGTGACGGAGGGCGGCCTCGCCGCCGTCACCGCCGACTGGGGCATCGACGACGTCCTGCTGGACACCGCGGGTCCGGCCGAGGTGGAGGCGCGACTGCGTCTCGCCATGGGCCGCCAGCAGATCGTCAACGACGACTCCCCCATGGAGATCCGCAACGGCGACCTGTCGGTCGACGAGGCGACCTACTCCGCCAAGCTCAAGGGGCGCGTCCTCGACCTCACCTTCAAGGAGTTCGAGCTCATCAAATACCTCGCCCAGCACCCGGGCCGCGTCTTCACACGCGCCCAGCTGCTCCAGGAGGTATGGGGCTACGACTACTTCGGCGGCACCCGGACGGTCGACGTCCACGTACGACGACTGCGCGCGAAGCTCGGCCCCGAGCACGAGTCGCTGATCGGGACCGTCCGGAACGTCGGTTATCGATTCGTTACGCCGGAGAAGGGCGACCGCTCCGGCGACGAGGCCAAGGCCAAGGCCGGGCAGGCAAAGGCGGAGGATGCGGACGAGATGACCGCACTGGACGGCGTCGAGGTCCGGGCCGAGGCGTAGAAAGACCTGACGGACGCTCGGGCAGGGCGTCACCGGCGTCGCTTTCGCACAGGAGAGTGACGGTCGGGCGGCAAGGGAGCTCCTTCACGCCCTGCCCAGAGCGGGTCCATCCGCGTAGACTCCGCGCGTGGCCAAGGTGACTCGGGATGACGTGGCGCGGCTGGCAGGGACGTCCACTGCCGTCGTCAGTTATGTCATCAACAACGGACCCCGGCCGGTCGCCCCGGCCACGCGCGAGCGTGTCCTCGCCGCGATCAAGGAACTGGGGTACCGGCCCGACCGGGTCGCCCAGGCCATGGCCTCGCGGCGCACGGACCTCATAGGCCTGATCGTCCCGGACGCGCGCCAGCCCTTCTTCGGGGAGATGGCGCACGCGGTCGAGTGGGCCGCCGCCGAGCGCGGAAAGATGGTTCTCGTCGGCAACTCCGACTACGTCGGCGAGCGCGAGGTCCACTATCTGCGGGCGTTCCTCGGAATGCGGGTCTCGGGGCTCATCCTCGTCTCCCACGCGCTGAACGACCTGGCCGCCGCGGAGATCGAGGCGTGGGACGCCCGGGTCGTCCTCCTGCACGAGCGGCCGGAGGCCATTGACGACGTCGCCGTCGTCACCGACGACCTCGGCGGCGCCCAGCTCGCCGTACGCCATCTGCTGGAGCACGGCTACGAGTACGTCGCCTGTATGGGCGGCACCGCGGAGACCCCCGCGGTCGGCGACCCGGTCTCCGACCACGTCGAGGGCTGGCGGCGCGCGATGGCGGAGGCGCGGCTCCCCACGGAGGGCCGCCTCTTCGAGGCGCCGTACAACCGCTACGACGCGTATCGCATAGCGCTCGACATCCTGGCCGGGCCGCGGCGGCCGCCCGCGATCTTCTGCTCCACCGACGACCAGGCACTCGGTGTGCTGCGGGCGGCCCGGGAGCTGCGGATCGATGTGCCGGGGGAGCTGGCTGTCGCCGGGTTCGACGACATCAAGGAGGCGGCGCTGGCGGATCCGCCGCTGACGACGGTCGCGTCGGACCGGTCCGCCATGGCACGGGCTGCCGTGGATCTGGTCCTCGATGACGGGCTGCGGGTCGCGGGGTCGCGGCGGGAGCGGCTGAAGGTGTTTCCGTCGCGGCTTGTCGCCCGACGGTCGTGCGGTTGCGCGTAGCTCCGCTGGTAGGGCCGTCATTCGTCGCACGGTCGTCTGTGGCTTGTCGCGCAGTTCCCCGCGCCCCTGGAGGGGCGCTTCCATGAGGCTTCTCTGAGAGAGCTCCGACAGTCGCCAGAAGGGTCCTTACATCGGGCATACGGCCTTCTGCCGGGCTTCTCAGCCGGCGCTCAGGAAGCTCTCATGGTCGGGCGACAAGCTCGTTTCCATGACCGAGAGCTTCCGCCGTAGCGGCGAGTACGAGAACCCGTACCAGCAGCAGGCCTCCTCCCCCGTGAACCCGGAGTGGCCGCCCCCGCCGCCGCACGAGCCGTCGGCGCCCACCGCTCTCCTCTCCGAGCCCGTCGGCCGGCCGCGCAGGGCCAAGCGCAACCGTGGCCCCGTCGCGCTGCTCGCCACCGTGGCGATCGTCGCCGCCGCGATCGGTGGCGGCACGGCCTACGGCATCCAGGAGCTGACCGGCAACGACACCGTCGCCTCCTCCAGCTCCACCAGCACCAACGTCGTGCCCTCCAGCCAGAAGGGCACCGTCTCCGGGGTCGCCAAGGCGGTCAGCCCGAGCATCGTCGAGATCAGCGCCCAGTCCAACGCCGGTTCCTCCACCGGCTCCGGCGTGATCATCACCGGTGACGGCGAGATCATCACCAACAACCACGTCGTCTCCGGCGCCTCGTCGGTCAAGGTGACGACCAGCGACGGCAAGGAGTACACCGCCGACGTCGTCGGCACGGACAGCAGCAAGGACCTGGCGCTGATCAAGCTCCAGAACGCCTCCGGACTGACGGTGGCCACCCTCGGCAACTCCGACGGGGTCCAGGTCGGCGACCAGGTCGTGGCGATCGGCTCCCCCGAGGGCCTGACCGGCACGGTCACCAGCGGCATCGTGTCCGCGCTCAACCGTGACGTGACCGTCTCGACGGACGAGGGTCAGGGGCAGCAGCAACAGCAGCAGGGCGGCGGCGGATGGCCGTTCGAGTTCGGCGGCCAGGAGTTCAACGGCGACACCGGCTCGTCCACGACGACGTACAAGGCGCTCCAGACCGACGCGTCCCTGAACCCCGGCAACTCCGGCGGCGCGCTGATCGACATGAACGGCAACATCATCGGCATCAACTCGGCGATGTACTCGGCCGCCGGCTCGGGTTCCTCCGACGCGGGCAGCGTGGGCCTCGGCTTCGCCATCCCGATCAACACCGTCAAGGCCGACCTGGCGAAGCTGCGGTCGGGTTCGCAGAACTGAGCCGACGCCACGCGAAGGAGCACGTCATGATCACGCAGGTCGAGCACACCGCGACCGGCGCCGGTGCCGGCGCCGCCGACATCGCCCTGGCCCTGGAGGTCGCCGGCGCCCTGCACGCCCCGACGGCTCCGGCCCGGGCGCCGGAGCTGGTGACCGCCCGCCCGCGCGCGGGTCGCCGCAGCGCCGCGGCCCGGGGCCGTCGCCGTACCGTACGAGGCTGAGAACGTACGAGGCCGAGAACGTGCGAGGCTGAGAACGTTCCAGCCCGCTCAACCCGTCCCCCGACCAGCCCTCCCCTCCCACCGCACCCGAGGATCCCGAGCCCATGAGCCCCGCCGATGGCGACCGCGACCCCCAGCGCATCCTGATCGTCGACGACGAGCCTGCGGTGCGTGAAGCACTCCAGCGCAGCCTCGCCTTCGAGGGGTACGACACCGAGGTCGCGGTCGACGGCGCGGACGCCCTGGAGAAGGCGACCGCCTACCGGCCCGACCTCGTGGTCCTCGACATCCAGATGCCCCGCATGGACGGCCTGACCGCCGCCCGCCGCATCCGCGGCGCCGGTGACACGACGCCGATCCTGATGCTGACGGCTCGCGACACGGTCGGCGACCGCGTCACCGGGCTGGACGCCGGGGCCGACGACTACCTGGTGAAACCCTTCGAGCTGGACGAGCTCTTCGCCCGGGTCCGTGCCCTCCTGCGGCGCAGCTCCTACGCGGCGGCGGCCGGTGCGGGCCCGGCCGACGAGGACGAGGCGCTGACCTTCGCCGACCTGCGCATGGACCTCGCGACGCGGGAGGTCACGCGGGGTGGGCGGCCGGTGGAGCTGACCCGTACGGAGTTCACGCTGCTGGAGATGTTCATGGCGCATCCGCGCCAGGTGCTGACGCGTGAGCAGATCCTGAAGGCGGTGTGGGGCTTCGACTTCGAGCCGTCGTCGAACTCCCTCGACGTGTACGTCATGTATCTGCGCCGCAAGACCGAGGCGGGTGGTGAGCCGCGGCTCGTGCACACGGTTCGGGGCGTGGGGTATGTGCTGCGACAGGGCGGGGCGGAGTGACCAGGGTTCTACGCCGCTTCCGCTCGCTGCCGATTCGCTCGCGGCTGGCGTTGCTGGTGGCGGCGGCGGTGGCGTTCGCGGTGGCGGCGGTTTCGGTTACTTGTTGGTTCATTGTGCAGGGGAAGCTGTACGAGCAGCTCAACGGCGACCTGAAGGAAATGGCGCGAAACCCCGGCACAGTCGGCTCCCTCCTGCGGAGCTGTACACAGGACCCCCAGGAGAACACCCAGGTGTTCCCGGGCCGGAACGACTACGTCCAGGCGATCAAGGAGGAGGGCGACCCCTGCGCCGACCAGAACTCGCCGGGCACGATCGAGGTCACCGGCTCTGACCAGGACGTGATCAAGGCTGCGAACGGCAGCGAGGTCTACTTCCGCAACGGCACCGACAACGACGGCAACGGCGTACGCGTACTGACCCGGTACCTGGGCGTGGACCAGAACGACGGGAAGGGGGTGGCCCTCCAGCTCGCGGTCCCCCTCAAGGGCACCGAGTCCACCCTCAACGACCTCTCCCTCATCCTCCTCCTCGTCTCCGGCGTTGGAGTGCTCGGCGCAGGCGCCGCCGGCCTAGCCGTGGCCCGCGCCGGCCTGCGCCCCGTCGACAAGCTCACCGAGGCCGTGGAACACGTGGCCCGCACCGAGGACCTGAACGTCCGTATCCCCGTGGAGGACGACTCCGAGGACGAGGTGGCCCGGCTCTCCCGGTCCTTCAACTCCATGACCTCGTCGTTGGCCAGCTCCCGCGAGCTACAGCAGCAGCTCATCGCGGACGCGGGCCACGAACTCCGTACGCCCCTCACCTCCCTGCGCACGAACATCGAACTGCTCACCCGCAGCGAGGAGACGGGCCGCCCGATCCCGGAGGCGGACCGAAAGGCTCTCCTCGCCTCGGTGAAGGCGCAGATGACGGAACTGGCTTCGCTGATCGGCGACTTGCAGGAGCTGTCCCGCTCGGAGGGCCAGCGCGGCGAACGCGTCCAGGTGATCTCCCTGGAGGACACGGTCGAGTCGGCCCTGCGCCGGGCACGGCTCCGCGGCCCGGAACTGACGATCACCGCCGACCTTCAGCCCTGGTACGTCCGCGCCGAACCGGCGGCGCTGGAGCGCGCGGTGGTCAACATCCTCGACAACGCGGTGAAGTTCAGCCCCGAGGCAGGCACGGTCGAGGTCGCCCTGCACGACGGCGTCCTCACCGTCCGCGACCACGGCCCCGGCATCCCTGCCGACGAACTCCCCCACGTCTTCGACCGCTTCTGGCGTTCGCCGAGTGCGCGGGCGCTGCCGGGCTCGGGGCTGGGTCTGTCGATCGTGGCGCGGACGGTCGAGCAGGGTGGCGGCCAGGTGACGCTGGCCCGCGCGGAGGGCGGGGGGACCGTGGTGACGGTGCGGTTGCCGGGGGCGCCTACTCCGCCGCCGGAGGCGGTGTAGGGCGTTCAGTCGCACGCGGAGGTCAGTAGAAGCCGAGCATGCCCGGGGAGTCGATGTCGACGGTGAGGACGCCGGACGGATAGTCGTCCCCCTGGCCCGTCAGAATGAGCGACATGCCGCCGGTCTCCACGTGCGGCATCGCGACGTAGAGGGCATGGCAGGTGTCAGGGCCGCCCCAGCCGTCTCTGAACATCCCGCCGACCGTTGCCGCAGCCGTCTGGTTGAGCGGGTCGACCATGACGCCCGGGAGCGCGAGAACATCGCCGGCGGCGCCCTTCTCCGTCGACTCGGCAGACATCAGGCACAGCGCCGGGATGTGCAGCCAGTCGCCCGGCGTCCGGGCCATGTTGTTCGCAAGGTGATGCAGAGCGCGGTGCCCCCGCGTGAGCGCGACCACTGCGCTGGTGTCGAGAACGATCATGCCGCCATGCCTCGCTGGGCACGCATCTTCTCGGCGGCCATCGCGTAGATGTTGGCGAGCACGTCCGGCCCCTGGTCGAACTCCTCGTCGGTCAGCGTGCACCCCATCCGTTCACGAAGCACCTTGCGGGTTGCGGCGACACGCTCTGCGATCTGCTCGGCGGTGAGTTGCTGAGCTGCCAGCTCTTCGACGAGCTGTCCCAGAGTCATCCCGCGCTCCTTGGCGACCTGCGCGAGATGGTCGCGGGCCTGCCGGGACACCTGAATGGTCGTGTTCTCCGCCATGACTCCACCATAGGCGCGCCATAACCCTTCGGGTCCCGTTTCCCGCCCGGTTCACCCGATGGCGTTCACACCCGCCTCGCCCTTGACGTCCTCCACGAACGCCGACCAGGACGACGCAGCGAAGATCAGCGGGCGGGCCGTCGGGGTCTTGCTGTCGCGGACGGGGACTATGCCGGGGTGGCCGTCGGCGACCTCGACGCAGTCGTTGGCTCCCCCCTCGCTGTAGCTCGACTTGCGCCACACGGCAGTGCTGAGATCGGGGGTCACGCGGGCCCCTTCACGCCATGCACGAACGCGGACCAGGACGACGCCCCAACGACCAAGACGTCGCCTTCCGGGATCTTGCTGTCCCGGACGGGGACTATGCCGGGGTGGCCCTCGGCGACCTCGACGCAGTTGTTGTCTCCCCCGTCGCTGTAGCTCGACTTGCGCCAAACAGCGGTGCTGAGGTTGGGGGTGCGCTTCATGATCTGTGCTCCTCCAGTACGTCCCGGATGAACGCGAGCGAGTCCGACGGTGACAGCGCCAAGTCTCGGAGCCGATCGTAGGACAGTCGGTGCCGCAGGACCCCGTCCGGTTCCTCGATCAACTGGCCCCAGTCGTTGCCTTCCTTGTAGGCAACGGCGCTCCCATCGCCCTGCCAGAGCAGGGTCAGCGACCCATTCATATGGTGGTGCGCGCCCGCCGAGAACGGGAGTACTTGCAAGGCCACGTTGGGCCACATCGCAGCGGCTTCAAGATGTACCAGCTGGTCGGGCCATGTCTTGCCACGGGCCGCGGGGCGCCGAAACGCGAACTCGTCCATGATGATGCGGACTTCGGGCTCAGGCTTCTGCCGTAGGAGGTACTGCCGCCCGAGCCGTGCCGCCACTTGCTCCTCGACGGCCTCGTCGCCGTCGGCTGTTGTCTGAGCCCCAGACAACACCCCCCGCGCGAAGTCCTCACTCTGGAGAAGCCCGGGAATCCCCAGCGTGAACTTCCACATGATCCGGGCGGTCGCCTCCAGCTCCATGAACCTCTTGTACTGGTCCTTGAAAGCGTCCAACCGCGCTGCGTTCCAGTGCCGAACCAGCAGGTCACCGGACCCGTAATACCCGTCCAGGTCCTCCATCACCGTCACCTTGGACAGCCGGTCCCCGGACTCCAGTCGACTCAGATAGCTCTTGTCGTAGCCAGTGTCATCGGCCAGCTGGCCCAGCGTCTTCCCCGCCTTCTCCCGAAGGAACTTCAGCGTCCGCCCCAGTACAGCCCGCCCCGACTCCCGCTCCCCGTCAACGACTTCGCCCACATCACTCCTCCCCGTTGCCTGGCGCGCCAGACAACACCGGACCCCTTCCGCAGCGTACGCCGCACCTGTGACGATCGAGACACGAACGGTAATCACCGCTCGTCAGACCCCTGCCATGCCAAAACCCCCGCGGCCGATGCTGCTCGGCCCGGGGGCGTGGCCGACGCGAAACCAGGAAGGCGCCGACATGCGCGAACGTACCGCCCGACTCATCGAATCGCTACTGCTTGCACTCGTACGGGCGTTACTCCCAACCCAGGGACGACACCGAGCAGCCCCGCCCCAACCCCCGCCCACCCAGCGGCCGTTGGCCGCACCTCCCCGCCACCTCGCCCGCGTATGCCCCTGCGAGCGCGAACGGATCCTGCAACGCCGCCGCACCCACTGGCTCGCCGCCTACGGCATCGACGCCCGCCCGCGCCGTATCCACGGAGAAGAGGTCTCCGCATGAGCGTCACCGAAGAGCCGCCAGCACCGGACACCTGCGAACTCCGCCTCCTGCCCTGGACTGCCCCCAACGGCAAACCCTGCTACCTCAGCACCGACAGCGACCACAGCAGGCTCTCCCTGCTCGCCGACGACATCGAGGCGGCCCAACTGGACTCGGGTGAACAGGTACTCGTCGGAGCCAGAGCCGTCCTCGCCGACACCAAGGCAGGCGAACGCGCCGTGCGCTTCGCGCTCACCCGCGCCGCGGAGTCTCTGGAGGACGTACTCCGAATCGCGGTCAGCCGCGGCGCACGCATCTCCGGGAGCCAGACGTAGGCGCTCTGGTCGGCCGTTCGACCGAGGCGCATGGGGGGGCCAACTTCGGCGACCAGTTGGCGCAGTTGCTTACCTAAAGCGGCCGGGAAGGTGATCCACTTCCCGGTCGATCCCTCATACGCTTGAGGCGAGGGGGAGCCATGTTAAAAAATTTCGCGTTCGAAGATCGCCCTGTGGATCGCCCTGGGCATCGTGTTCACGGCAAGTGCCGTCTCGCTGCTTGTCGTGGCGGCGTTGTCGGGGTCGAGTGGGACTCCCAACGCCGGTGGGTCGTCGACCAGTTGGTACACCCCCGAGCCGGCGGAACCGCCGACTTACGGAGAGCCGTCCGATCCAGGTCAGGGGGCGAGCGACGGAGCGACGGCGGCGCCCACCGAAGAGCCGACCGTGGATCCGAGCGAGCCGGTCCACGCGACCGTGGGGCCATCCGCGCTCCCGACCCCGGTCCCCGTGATGACCCAGACCATCGTCGCCGTGAACCCGGGCGGTGGCGACGGCCCCGGCTCACTGATCGCGGCCTTCGGCTCCCTGCTGAGCGGTGCCGCAGCGGTCGGCACCCTGCTCCACGCCGTCCACCTGAGCCGCCAGAACCGCAGCGCCACGGCGACGGATGACGACCCGACTCCGGCGCCGACCCCATGAGCACCTGACGGCACGGCGGCACGATCGGGACGATCCGCCTGCCCGGCGCGGCCGCGCCACCGCCGGAAACGCCCTGACAGGACGGCTGGGAGCCAGTCGGGGAGGCCTGCGTAGAGACCTGCTTTCAGCCAAGCCCCGCCGCCCCCAAGTTGCTAAACCTTCAACTAACCCTGTTATCTTCCGATCACTTCTGATGCGGCTGGGTCCCCTGTGACGCCTTCGTGCTCACTGCTGCCGGCATCGCCCCCACTTCACGATCAGAAGAGCAGGAGCATGCCCATGAGCCTCGCGCTCAAGTCCGCCCTGAAGAAGGGCGTCCTGACCGCCGCCTCCGCCACTCTCGCCCTCACCGCCCTCATCACCGGCGCCGGCACCGCCCAGGCCGGACCGGCCGGCACCCAGAACATCCGCGGCGTCGACCCGGGCGACACCGACCGCATGCTCGACCGGCTCTGCAGCCAGGAGACCAGCCTGACCGGGGTCTACGGCGCCCTCAACATCGACACCGGCGAGTTCAAGACCCGCGACGAGTACCTGGACGACGTCCTCCCTCTCTGGGAGCCCATCGGCCCGTGGGAGACCTTCCGCGGCTGGTGCGGCTATGCGCATGCCTCCACCTGGTCCATCAAGGGCGAGCCCGTCCGCACCTCCGAGTGGACCGGCAACCACGGCACGACCGAGGACAAAGTGACCTTCGTCAGCGGCTACAGCACCAAGACGTCCGTCAAGAAGAGCGTCGGCGCCAACATCAGTCTCTCCCTCGCCAAGAGCATCTTCTCGGGCACGGCGGGCGGCAGCTTCAGCTACGAGTGGGGCTGGGAAAAGACCTCGTCCTTCGAGCGCCGCAGCGAGAAGTCCATCCCGCCGTGCACCCAGGTCGCGACGACCTGGACGCCGTACCAGCGCGTGGTTCGCGTCAACCCGGTCTTCTACGTCGAGGACTACGAGTGGAACAAGACCGGCGAGGACCGCGTCACCGCGCACACCTGGCGCGGCCGGGACGCGAGCTGGAAGACGATCTATTCGCACGGCTACTACATCGACGGCGTCTCCGACAAGCTCCTCCCCAACGGCCAGCCCGACGGCCGTGAGGACAAGTGGCAGGAGAACCTCGACCCCAAGTCCTGCGCCAAGTAGAGCGGTTCAGGGCGGCAACCTTTCCGTGCGGGGCGGCGACCGGTCGTCGGACCATCCCCCGCACGGAACGGATCGCCTTATGAGTGAGCAGCACGGCAAGGCCCGGCACCGCAGAAGCCGCAAAGCCCTGGCGGTCGGGGTCCCCCTCGCCCTGACCGCCGCCGGCACCCTCGCCTACGGCACCGACCTCGGTCTCCTCGGCTCCGGCGCCCAGCAGCGCGCGTCCGCCGCGACCGCCGCCGTCCCCGGCTGGGCCACCGCCACCGCCGACGGCTTCCGTCAACTCCCTGGGGCAGAACGGCACTTACGGCGGCCGGGACGGGCAGATCGTCACCGTCAGGACGCAGGCCGACCTGGAGAAGTACGCGACGGCCGCCGAGCCGTACGTCATCGTCGTCGCGGCCACCATCAACATGAACCCGGTCGGGAAAGAGATCAAGGTTCGGTCCGACAAGACCATCGTCGGGTCCGGGACCTCCGGGCACATCGTCGGCGGCGGCTTCTTCCTCGGCTCCGGTGTGCACAACGTGATCATCCGGAACCTGACGATCCGGGACGCGTACCAGGGTGTCTGGAACGACAAGGAGCACGACTTCGACGCGATCCAGATGGACGGCGCCCATCACGTGTGGATCGACCACAACGATCTGCGGCACATGGCCGACGGGCTCATCGATGTCCGCAAGGACAGCACGAACGTGACCGTCTCCTGGAACAAGCTGAGCAACGACAACAAGGCCTTCGGGATCGGGTGGACGGACAACGTCGTCACCGACATCACGATCCACCACAACTGGATCCGCGAGACCGAGCAGCGCAACCCCTCCACCGACAACGCCGCCCACGCGCACCTCTACAACAACTTCCTGGAGGACGTCGCCGGCACCGACATCAAGTCGTCGTACGGCAACTACTCGCGCGGGAGGACGGCGATGGTCCTGGAGAACTCCTACTTCCAGGGCGTCAACAACCCCGTCATCAAGGACAGCACCGCGAGCATCGTCCAGAAGGGCAACACGTTCGTCGGCACCAGCGGGCGCAACGAGAGCGGGGGGACGGCCTTCGACCCGAAGTCGTACTACGGCTACACGCTGGACAAGACCGCGGATGTGCCGGCGCTGCTCAAGTCGGGCGTGGGCCCCCACAGTTCGATCGGTACGACGGCTGCGACGGCTGCTACGAAGGCGGCGGCCACCACACTCACCGTCGCCAAGGACGGCAGCGGGCAGTACAGGACTGTGCAGGCCGCCGTGGACGCCGTACCCGCGAACAACGCCTCCCGTGTCGTGATCGCCGTGAAGCCGGGCACGTACCGCGAGGTCGTCAAGGTCCCGGCCGACAAGCCGCACGTCACCATCCAGGGCACGGGTGGCAGCCGCAAGGACACCGTCATCGTCCACGGCAACGCGGCGGGCATGCAGAAGCCGGACGGCTCGGGCACGTACGGCACCCCCGGCAGCGCCACGCTCTCCGTCCAGTCGGACGACTCCCAGGTCCGCAACCTGACCGTCACCAACGACTTCGACGAGGCCGCGAACCAGTCCCTCTCCGGCCATCAGGCGGTCGCGCTGCTCACCACCGCCGACAAGGTCGTCCTCGACTCGCTGATCGTCAACGGCGACCAGGACACCCTGGAGCTGGAGACCGCCGCCAAGGACAAGCTCGGCCGTGTCTACATCGCCAACTCCTACATCACCGGCAACGTCGACTTCATCTTCGGCCGGGCCTCCGCCGTCATCGACCGCTCGGTCATCACCCTGAAGAAGCGCTGGAACGGCACCTCGGCGGGATACGTCACCGCTCCGAGCACTCCGGGGGACCGCAAGGGCCTGCTCATCACCCGCTCGACGGTGAACGGCGACGTCTCCGCCGGCAGCTTCTTCCTCGGCCGTAACTGGCACCCGGGCGGCGACACCACCGTCGACCCGCAGACCACGGTCCGCGAGACCAGCCTCAGCGCGGCCGTCAAGTCCACGCCCTGGTCCGACATGGGCGGCTTCTCCTGGAAGGACGACCGGTTCGCCGAGTACAGGAACTCCGGCCCGGGCGCGGGCAGCGCGAGCAGCGACCGCCCGCAGCTGACCGATGCTCAGGCCGCCGGCCAGGAGGCCGCGGACTGGCTGGGCGGCTGGGCGCCGTCGGCTTCCTGACGTCCGCTCAGGGCTTCTCCAGAGCCTCACGGACGGCCGTCAGGATCGCTTCAGGAGTGGCACCCAGGGCGAGGGCCGCGGAAGCGAAGTCCCGTGTCAGGGACGTGAGTTGAGCCGGGTCCACCCGCTTCGGACCGGACGGGAGCGCCGCGACCCGGGTGCCCGCGCCGCGCCGGGTGCGGATCAGCTCGGCGGCTTCCAGCTCCCGGTAGGCGCGGGCCACGGTGCCCGGTGAAAGACCGAGGTCGGCGGCGAGCTGGCGCACCGTCGGCAGTCGTTCGCCCTCCGCCAGCTGTCCGGTGACGATCAGAGCGGCGGCCTGGGCACGGATCTGTTCGTACGGCGGCACCGGGCTGGTGGTGTCGACGCGGAGGGTCGGACCGGTCACCGTCGGACCGTCTGGGGTGCCACCACCGTGAGCAAGGACCAGGCCAGGGTGGTCAGGGTGAGCAGTCCCAGCGGAACGAGCGGCACCAGGGCGGCGGTGCCGAGCGTGCCGTCGCAGGTGGCGCTCGTCAGTGCGCCGCCGACCATCACGACCGTGCCGATCAGCTGGGTCGAGACCAACAGCCCCCAGGCCGCGGTGATCACCGCCGAGCGGTCCCGCCGCTGCTGTTCCTCGCCGGGGCGGTGCGCGATACGGCGCAGGGCCCAGGTGCACGCGGCGGTTCCGACGGCGAGGGAGGCGAGGATCGGGACCGCGTAGAAGATGCCCGGCCAGGGGCCGTGGCTCTCGGTCACACCGCCGCAGGTGACGGTGAAGGCCCGTCCCGCCCGGCCCAGATCGTCGGGGGAGGCCATCGGGATCGTGACCGCGAGGAGGAGGACGAGGGCTGCGGCCTCAAGGAGCAGGAGAGAGGCCATGCGGCGTGGCACCTGGTCGCGCACCCGGCGCGGGGTGAGACCCGCGGTGCGGACCGCTTCCCGAGGGCGGGGGGTGAGGGCGTCGCCGAGCATTGCCCCGCCGACGGCACACAGGCCGAAGGCCGTGAGGGCGTAAAGGATCCCCGCACCGAGATCGCCGGCGTCCATGGTGGCCAGTTGCTGAGCGGCCACGGCGCCTGCGGCCAGGCCCGCCCAACGGGCACAGCGGTCCGCACGGGAGCGGAGCCGGGATGCGGGCGGGACGGTGTCGAGCATGCGGGGACCCCCATGGTTTGTATCAAGCGGTGAGTACAAGATCCCGTGATCGGGAACTTGTGTCAAATGCTCGATACAAGTCAGGGGAGGGGGAGGCTTCGCGGGCCGGGTCAGGAAGGTCAAGGCGGGCGCGGGAGAACACCAAGAGCGGACCAAAGGTCGATCATGGCTTCCCCGCGCCCGGCCATGATTCAGTAACGCGAACGCTTGTCCGGTCATTCGAGCGTACGTTCCTGGCCGTGAACGCTGATAGATCCGTCGGCGCCCAGCCGACCGCATCCGCCCGCACGCGGTTCGCCCCTGCCTCCCCCGCCCGCCGCGCACTCCTGCGGGCAGGGCTCACCGGAGCCGCGGCACTGGGGGCCACCGCCGCCCTCGGCACGGCTCCCGCCTCCGCCACCCCCACCTCCCGCCGCCGGCCCGGCACCCCCGAAGAAGCTCTGCGTGAGCTGGCCGCGGGCAACCGGCGCTGGCGCACCTTCCGCCAGCAGCACCCGAACGAATCGCCCGCCGTCCGCCAGAGCCTGACGTCCGGTCAGCACCCGTTCGCCCTCGTCCTCGGCTGCATCGACTCGCGGGTCCCGCCGGAGCTGGTCTTCGACCAGGGCCTGGGTGACCTGATGACCGTGCGCTCCGCCGGCGAGGTCCTGGACGAGGCCGTACTCGGCAGCGTGGCCTACGGGGTGCTCGAACTGGACATCCCGCTGGTGCTGGTGCTCGGACACCAGTCGTGCGGCGCGGTGAAGGCCGCCGTCGCGGCGGACGAGTCCGGCGAGCAACTGCCGGCGCACATCCAGTACATAGCCGACCGCATAGCCCCGAACATAGACCGCACCAAGGAGGGGGACGCCCGCGTCGACTCGACCATCGACGCCAACGTACGGGCCGTCCGCGCCGCCCTCGCCGCCGAGCCCGACCTCGCCGCGAAGGTGTCCTCCGGCGAACTGGCCATAGTCGGCGCCCGCTACGAACTGACCACCCAGCACGTCCACCCGATCACCTGACGACCGAGGGCGCCCTGAGGCCCGGGTGTACTCGGCGTACTCGGCGTCAGCCAAAGCCGAGCACGCCGGGTCGCCGGGTCGGGCCACTATCATCATGGCCACATCAGGCTGACCGACGGGGGACGCGGTGGAGATCAGACTCGCGGACGCGCTCAGGGCACTGCGGAACGAACTGTCCCAAGCCGCCCTGGAGGCCGACGGCCAGCCGGTCCGCCTCCACGTCGAGACGGTCAACCTGGATCTCCAGGTCTCGGTCACCGACAGCCTGGAAGCGGGCGGCGGAGTGAAGTTCTGGGTGCTGTCGGCCGACGCGAAGGCCGCCGGCAGCACGGCCGTCACGCACACCGTCTCCCTCCAGCTGAAGGCCGAGACAGCCGACGGAGGCCGGCTCCTCACGGGCTCCGACCCGGCCGACCGGCTGCACCTGACGGACGAGTGACCGGCCGATCATGGTGAACCCTCCCGACCGCACGCTGGACCCTCTCGACCGCGTCGTACAGATCGTCGGCCGCGGCCCGGACGACCGGCCGTTCTTCGTCGCCTCCGGCCTGCTCCTGGTGGGCGACCTGGCCATCACGGCCGCCCACGCGGTACAGGACGCGACCTGGCGCTACGAGTTACGTCCCGTCAGCCCCGTACACCACGGACGGCCCGCCGCTCCCCTGCCGGTGCGCCGCGTCGTACCGCACGCCGGACGCGATCTCGCGCTCCTCGTCCTGGACACCGAGCGCGGCACGCTGCCACCGCTCCGCTTCGCGGAACTGCCGTACGAGATGGGCCAGATCGCGGTGCACGCGGTCGGCTTCCCCCAGTTCACCGTGGAGGACTCGCGGCCCCGGAGCCATCAGATCGACGCCACCGTCCAGCTCGGCTCGGACCGCACCAGGCATCAGTTCCAGCTCGCCCAGCACACCAGCGACCCACCGGCCGGCTCCCCCGGCACCTCGCCCTGGGCGGGCTTCTCCGGAGCGGGCATCCTCACCAAGCGCGAGGGCCTGCTGGCCGGCATCGCCACCAGTCACCGGCCGGCCGGCGGTCGGCGCAGCACCACCGGCACGGACCTGTCCGCTCTGACCGACCCGGCGTTCCTCGCGCTGCTCGCCGAGCACGGCGTGGAACCGGCGCCCATCCCCGTGCGCCCGCCCACCGTCCGGGCGCCCGGATCCGCGCACTGGCTGCCGGACGACGTCCGGGCGGTGCTGTCCCGGCAGCGCAATGCGGCCGACGAACTCCCGCACCGCTTCCGGCAGGACCGCCGCCCGCGCCGGCTCACCGCGGTGTACGTCCGCCAGCTCCTCAGCCGGCAGCAGGAGGAGAGGGCCGCCGGTGAGCCGACGGACGCTGTCGGGGCGGACGCCCGGCAGGTCAGCGGACTCGCGCCGCCGCACGGCATGGAGGGCGCGTCCGGGCCGCCCTCTCCCGTCGGAGCACGCCGGCCCGCTCCGACACTGGGCTCCGGCCCGGCGAAGCACGCCGCCGCCGTCGGGCCGCCCCGCCGCTTGGAGCAGGTGCTCGCCCACGACGGGAGCGGGCGGGAGAACGGGACCGGACACACGCTCGTCGAGGCGGGACCGGGTGCCGGCAAGTCCACGCTGCTGCACAGCTGCGCCCTCGACTTCGGGGACGCGGCGCTCGCCTCCGCCACCGGACACGGCCGGCTCGTCCCGCTGTGGGTGACCGCGACGCAGCTCATCGGCCCCGGGTACTCCCTGGAGAGCGCCGTCGCCGCGGCGACCGGCCTCGACACCGGGAACGGCACCCTGCCCCGCCTCCCGCACGACGCCCGCTGGCTGGTGCTGGTCGACGCGCTCGACGAGGTGCACCACGACCGCCGCAGCCGTCTCCTCCACCTCCTCGCCGACCAGGCCGCCGGCGAACAGCCGGATGGCCTGCGCATGCTGGTCACCACCCGCCACGACCCCGAGGGCAGGGAGGAGCTGTCGCGGGCGGGCTTCCAGCCCTACGTCCTCGACCCGTTCGACCGGCAGCGACTGGAGGAGTTCGCCCACGCCTGGTTCAGGGACGCGCGCAGGGACTCAGAAGGGCCCGGCCCCGCTGAGGAGTTCCTCCGCCAGATCGACGACATCGGCATCGGCGACCTGCTCCGCAACCCCCTGCTGGCCACCGTCACCGCCGTGGTCTTCGAGAACGCCGCCGACCGCCCCCTGCCGGACAACCGCTGGGCGCTGTACGAGGAGTACCGGGCGCACCTGCGCGCCACCAAGCGCGA
This sequence comes from Streptomyces sp. NBC_01092, assembly GCF_045039535.1. NCBI lineage: Bacteria > Bacillati > Actinomycetota > Actinomycetes > Kitasatosporales > Streptomycetaceae > Streptomyces > Streptomyces sp. NBC_01092. Next base: position 5,123,795 of record NZ_CP108659.1, read on the forward strand.
GCAGGCCGGGGAGCTGTGGCACGACCTCGCCGAGCGCGCCTCGGGAACGCGGCACGGACCGCACGCGGTCACCCAACTGCGCGAGCGCATCGAGGAGTTGCTGGGGCATCTCGCGTACGCCCAGATCGCCGACGGCGCACGGGATCTGCCGCAGGTCGCCCGGTGCTGGTGGGAGGAGACCGCCACCGACGCCGACGGCCGGCTCTTCGGCGCGGTGCCCCCGGTGGACGGCTGGCCCGACGCGATCACCGACGCGCTGCTGGGCACGGGCCTGCTCGTGCGCCGAGGGCGCGACCTGGAGTTCCTGCACACGACGTTCACCGAGCACCTGGCCGCACAGCGGCTGGCGGACCGCCTGCCGGACGCCTTCGACCCGGGTGCGCACGAGTGGCGTACGACGATCGTGGCCGCGTCCGGCCGTGGCGCCCACCCCCTGGCGGAGCTCCACCGCACCGCCCTCGTGCACTACGGCCACCGTCACCGCGGCGGCGGACAGGCGCTGCTCGAATGGCTCCAACAGGGCCCGGACGACGACCAGTTGCTGGCCGGCGAGCTGCTCGCTGAGGGCTGTCCCTCGCAGGACGTCCACTACCAGCGGTTCCTCGCGACCATGGAGATCCCGCGCGGCGTCGACACGGAGGCAACGGCCTGGGATCTGCTGGGCCTCATGCGCAACGCCGGGGTGACGGCGTACCTCCGGGACAGCGCCCAGGGCACGGGGCCGCGGAAGGTGTGGGCCGCGATGGCGCTGATGACCCACGACGCCGCCAGTGCCGCCCTGGCTCTGCGGCGGATGGCGACCGACCCGGCGGTGAATCCGGAGCTGTTGGCCGACGCGGCGAAGTACCTGGTCGAGTACCACCCGGAACACACGGCGGATGCGGCGGCAGCCCTGCACGGGGTGCTGGGGCACCCCCGCGCAGGCGCCTGGGACCGGACCGACGCCGCTGCCTTCTTGGCCACCCTGGGGGACGAGCACGTCGCCCAGGCCGCCGAAGCGCTGATCGCTCTCGTCGACGGTGCCGGATCCGGGGATTCCGCTGTCGGGCGGGCGATCGAGCAGCTCGCGGGACTCGGCGGAGAGTACGAGCGGGAGTCGGCACGCCGGATGGTGCGGCTCGCCGCGGCTCCCACGACCTCCCCATTCCAGCGCATGGAATGGGTGCGCAGGCTGTGCGAACTGGGCGAGGCCCACGCACCGGCGGCAGCCCAGGTGATCCAGGCGATCCTCGACGACCCGCAGAGCGACTGGCACGATCGCGTGGCCTGCGCCGACCTGCTGACCGGACTCGGCTGGGGGTACGTCGAGCAGGCGGGCTCCGCCTGGCGCACGCTCGGCGACGACCCCGATGCGCCGGCCGGCCAGAAGGTGGCAGCACTGGAGAAGGGTCTGCGTCGCCTCCGCGAGCTGTCCGACGCGGCTGCGGCGCGCCGGGTACCGGAACTCGCGGGTGTGCCTCTGGGAGACGCCAGGAGGCCGGCCGAACAGGCCGAACAGGGTGAACCATCCATCGAGATGGTGGACCAGGCCATGGGCACGCTGCTCGCCGAATCCCGGGGCGTCATCGCGCAGCAGGCCGCGGCAGCCCGGTTGCGCGAGTGGGGTGAACCGCAGCTGGGCGCCGCCGAACGATCGCTGCGGGAACTGGTCGCGGCGCCCGGCACTTCGACGGCACACCGCCTCACCGCCACGTGTGGTCTGCTCCTCCTCGACCGCCTCCGTCCTCCGACGGACACCTCGCTCTTCGGGACGCTGCTCACCGACCCGTCCGTCCACGCAGGCCTGCGTGAGCAGGCGGTAGAGGCGCTGCGAGCCGCCGGCGAGGGGTACCTCGACCAGTTCGTGGGCGACCTGGCCCGCGTCCTGTGCGACCGCGGTGGCAGCGCGGCGGATCGCCACGCCGCCGCGGACTCTCTGGCGCACTTCGGCTCGGCGCACCTCGCGAAGGCCGCGTCCGTGCTGTCCGCCGACATGACCCGGCCGGACGCCTCCGCGCGGACCCGGCGCGACGCGGCGCGCGGTCTGCTGCTGCTCGGCGGACCGCATGTGCCCGTGGACACCGACGTGCTGCGGGCGGTCGTCGCCGACCGGGGCACGAGCCCCGGTGAACGGTTGCGGGCCGTCGACATCCTGGTCGGCCTCGACCGCGACTACGCCGAGGAGGCCGCGCGCGTGCTGCACGCCGTGGCCACCCAGCGGCGGGTCGAGGACGACGACTTCGAGCGCGCCGTCGAGCTGCTGCTCCGGCTCGGCGAGCGCCACCGGCCACAGGCGGTGCGCACACTGTGCACCGCCCTGCGCCGTTGGCACCACGGACACCTCGCGGCGGAGATCATGGCCGACCTCGGCGAGCCGTGCACCGGCCTCGCGGCGAAGGCGATCCGCGGGGCGGCCGGCCGCCGGGGGGTCTCCTCGGGCGACCGCCAGGAGATGGCCGAGGCACTCGTCGAGTTCGGCGAGAAGTACAAGCCGGACGCCGCCCGGATCCTGCACGGCATCATCCGCCGGCCACGGGCCGAGTACTTCGAACGTGCGATGGCGGCGAAGGAGCTGGCGGAGCTCGGTGAGCCGTACGTGGACATGGCGGCGAAGGCCCTCGCCCGGGCCCCGCTCGGTCTGCTGGACCGCGCGGACAACCGGCAGGAGCTGGCCGAGTTCCTCATCTCCCTCGGCCGGGCCCACTGGCCCGAGGCGGCAAAGGTGCTCCTCGGCATCATCGACGAACGCACTGCCGACTCCAACGACCTGGACAGGGCGGTGACGACCCTGAGCCACCTCGGAGAGGAGTTCAGGGAACCGACCCTGCGCGCTCTGCGCAGGGCAGCGAGCGGCCGCAGGTCGCCCGTTCCCTTCGCCTACGACCGCGACGACGCGGCCGAGGCACTGGCGGCGCTGGAGAGTCGGGCTCCCGGGGATCCCGGGAGCCCGGGAACCGGCCTCAGCGGCCCACCGCCAGCCCAGCCCCCTCCAGCCGCACCCTGATCCCGTCCTTCTCCACCCGCACGTCCCGCAGCCGCACCTGCCCGCTCGGCGGTTCCGGAAGCCGGAAGCCCAGGGACAGCTGGTCGGTGAGGACGGGGCGGGTGAGGCGGGGCAGGGCGTCCAGGAGGGCGGGGTCGAAGCCGAGGAGAGCCAGGAGCTTCGGGTGCTCCAGGGCCAGGTCGATCAGGTTCAGGCGCATGGCCTGGCGCAGGAAGCGCGGGGTGCCGATCAGGTCGGTGAGCTTGGACTCGTTGCGCAGGGCCTCTTGGACCAGGGAGTCGGGCACGCCGAGGCGCCGTACCACCGACGGGATGGACAGCAGCGCCTTCGCCTTGCGGGTCTCGTGGGCGAGACGCGCCACCGACGTGCGGCTCAGGTGCAGGCCCTGCGCGGTGCGGGCGCCGGGGCGGTACGTGGCCAGGTCGCCGATGTCCAGGCGCATTCCGCCGATGTGCGTCGCGATGCCGCGCTCGCCGTTGCGCACGATCCGGGCCTCGGCCCGCAGCCGTAGGTCATGCCCGGCCACCGGCAGGGTGCCGCGCGCCCGGACCCGGTCGTGGCCCTCACCGGTGAACGTCACCTGGGACGCGCCGAGTTCGCGGTTCAGGTCGGCGAAGGAGAGCAGGACGTCGCCCTCCAGATGGGGGACGTCGGCGCCGCGCACCGAGGCCGGGCCGTCGGTGTCCAGTCGTACGTCTGTCGCCGTCGCCGTCACCTGGGCCAGCGAGACCCGGTCGGCGGCCACGTCGGGGACGGTCACCTTGACCGAGTCCAGCCGTTCGTCGGCGAGTTGGGTGAGGAAGGGGAAGCCGTCGATCTCGACCTCGGGGGCCGCCGCCAGATGCAGGCGGTCCTTGAGGGTGTCCGCGGCTCTGCGTTCGGCGTAGAGCAGTGCCCAGCGGTCGGCCAGGGTGAGGAAGGCGGCAAGAACAAGGATGCCGACCACGGCCTTCGCCCCGAACGACAGGGCCGCGAGGCGTCCGCGAGGCTTGCGCCGGCTGCCGCGGCGGTGGTTGGGCGGGGTCCAGGGATCGTCGTCCTCGTCGTCGCCCTTGCTCAGCAGCTCGTCTACGAGGTCGTCCTCACCATTGTATTCAGTTTGTTCACCTATAAACCATTCCTGGTGGGGATGCGTCTCTATGAGGTGGGGGGTACGCATCGAGCCATCCGAACATGCGTACCTCCCCCACCCGCAACCCGTTCCCGGGGTATGCGATCTAGCTCACGATCGTGATCCGGTCGGCCTTCGGCGGCGTAATCGGGTTCGTCGCCGAGGAGTTGGCCGTCAGGAACTTCTCCAGCACCGTCAGATCGTCCGTGCCGACCAGGTCGTTGGTGCCCTGACCCAGCGTCGGGAAGCCGTCGCCGCCGCCCGCGAGGAAGTTGTTCATCGCGACGCGGTAGGTGGCCGTGGGGTTGATCGCCGCGCCGTTCAGCTTGATCGAGTCCGTCACCACACGGTCGGCGCCCGACTTGGTCAGGTCCAGCGTGTAGGTCAGACCGGACGAGATCTGGAGGATCTTCGGGGAGGCCGCGTTCGTGCCGCTGACCTGCTCCTTGAGCACCTGGACCAGCTGCGCGCCGGTGAGGTCCTGGAGGTTGACCGTGTTGGAGAACGGCTGCACCGTGAAGCCCTCGGCGTAGGTCACCACGCCGTCGCCCTCGGCGCCCTTGGCCGCGAAGGTCAGCGGCGCCCGGATGCCGCCGGGGTTCATCAGCGCCAGGTCCGCCTCCGGGTCCAGCTCCTTGCCGTACGCCAGCTGCGCGTCCGCGATCAGGTCGCCGAGCGGGGACTCGGTGCCGGAGCTCGGGATGTCGGCGGAGATGTGGCCGATCGCACGGTTGCCGATGGGCGCCGCGAGGGTGTTCCACTGCGAGATCAGCGAGGTCATGTCGGGCGCCTTGGCGACGTCCCGGGTGACCACGTGGTTCGCGGACTTCACGGCCGTACGCGCGATGTCGCCGGTGAAGCGGTCGTACGTCAGCGTGGTGTCGGTGTAGAGCCGGCCGAAGGACGCCGCCGAGGTGACCATGCGGGGCTTGCCCGACGGGTCGGGGATCGTGCAGACGTAGGCCGCGTGCGTGTGGCCCGTCACCAGCGCGTCCACGGACGGCGTGATGTTCTTGGCGATGTCGGCGATCGGACCGGAGATGCCGTCGCCCGCGCCCGGTGAGTCGCAGTTGTAGTTGTACGCGCCCGAGGCCGGGAGGCCGCCCTCGTGGATGAGCGCGACGATCGACTTCACGCCCTGGCGCTGGAGCACCTTGGCGTACTTGTTGATCGTCTCGACCTCGTCCTTGAACTTCAGGCCCTTGACGCCCTCGGCGGAGACGACGCCCGGGGTGTCCTCCAGGGTCACGCCGATGAAGCCGACCTTGACGTCCCGCTTCTTCCACACCCAGTAGGGCTTGAGGATCGGCTTGCCGGTCTTCTCGTCGAGGACGTTCGCGGCGAGGTAGGGGAAGTCGGCGCCCTCGAACTCCTTGTCCGTGTAGCAGCCGGCCGTCGGGTGGCAGCCGCCGTTCTGCAGGCGGGCCAGTTCCTTCGGGCCCTCGTCGAACTCGTGGTTGCCGACCGAGGTGACGTCCAGGTCGAGCTTGTTCAGCGCGTCGATGGTGGGCTCGTCGTGGAAGAGGCCCGAGATCAGCGGCGAGGCGCCGACCATGTCGCCGCCGGCCGCGGTGATGGAGTACTTGTTGCCCTCGCGGGCCTGGCGCAGGTGCGTGGCGAGGTACTCCACGCCGCCCGCGTCGATGGTCTTGGTCGTGCCGTCCGCCTGCAGCTCGGTGACCCGGCCGGAGGAGCCCGCCGGCGGCTCCAGGTTGCCGTGCAGGTCGTTGAAGGACAGCAGCTGGACGTCCTGGTAGCGGCTGAAGTGGTCCCCGCCGCCGTGCTTCTGCGAGCTCTCCCCCGCCGACGCCGTCGCGGGAAGCGCGGCGGCGAGCGCGCCGGCCGTGGCGAGTGCGGCCGCGGTCGCGACGAACGCGTACGTACGGCGTCTGCGGTGCTGGTGGGATGTGGCTGACATCCGCCCCCCTGTGGGTCGTAGGTGACATGGCCCCGTCGGGCGGCAGCCTAGAGTCAACGCGCGTAGCACGACAGGGGGTTCCGGGTTACACCTTGATTGCTTCTGTGCCGGGACTTTGCCCGGACCGCGCCTTACCCTCGTACGCATGACCAGCGACGACACCGCACACCCCCTCCCCATCCGCGCCATCGAGACCTACTCCGCGCTCTCCCCCGAGCAGACCGAGGCCGTACTGGAGCTGCTGGCGGAGGCCGCCCGGAACGACGGGCAGCAGGCGGTGTCCGAGCAGGGGCGGCTCCAGCTGCGCGGAGGGGAGCGCGAAGGCGTCTCGCATCTGCTGCTGACCGTCGGCGAGGAACTCGTCGGCTACGCCCAGCTGGAGGACACCGACCCGGTCGAGGCCCCGGCCGCCGAGCTGGTCGTCCACCCCTCGCACCGCGGTCACGGGCACGGCCGCGCGCTGGGCTCGGCCCTGCTCGGCGCGTCCGGCAAGCGGCTGCGGGTGTGGGCCCACGGCGGCCACTCCGCGGCCCGCCATCTCTCCCAGGTCCTGGGCCTGACCCTGTTCCGCGAACTGCGCCAGATGCGCCGCCCGCTCGCGGACCTGAACCTGCCCGACCCGGTGCTCCCCGAGGGCGTCACGGTCCGCACCTTCGTGCCCGGCCAGGACGACGCGGCCTGGCTCGCCGTGAACGCCGCCGCCTTCGCCCACCACCCCGAGCAGGGCTCCCTCGCCCAGCGCGACCTCGACGACCGCAAGGCCGAGGCGTGGTTCGTCCCGGCGGGGTTCTTCCTGGCGGAGCGGGCCGGTGAACTCATCGGCTTCCACTGGACGAAGGTCCACGCGGAGGAGGGGCTCGGCGAGGTGTACGTCCTCGGCGTACGCCCGGGCGCCCAGGGCGGCGGCCTGGGCAAGGCCCTGACGACGATCGGCCTGCGGCACCTGGCGGCCCAGGGTCTGCCCACGGCGATGCTCTATGTCGACGCGGACAACAAGGCGGCGGTGTCGGTGTACGAGCGGCTCGGATTCACGACGTACGAGACGGACCTCATGTACCGGACCGAGACCTGACAGCCGGGATCCGACACAACCTGACTTCTGACGCATAAGGGGCGGCGACCTTGACGCCGCCCCTTTTTTTGGACCACCCTTTCACTACTCAATTAGTGAAAGGGTGGTGGAACGGATGGTCGAGTACCGCATCGACCGGCGCTCCGGCGTCGCCACCTACGTGCAGATCGTCCAGCAGACCAAACAGGCCCTGAGACTGGGCCTGTTGGAGCCGGGCGACAAGCTGCCCACGGCCCGTGAGGTCGTCGAGGCGACCGCCATCAACCCCAACACCGTGCTCAAGGCCTACCGCGAACTGGAACGCGAAGGCCTGGTCGAGGCACGGCGGGGACTCGGCACGTTCGTGCGACGCGGACTGAACACCGCGCCGGCGGACTCGCCGCTGCGCGCCGAACTGGACGCCTGGGCAGCACGGGCCCGCGAGGCCGGGCTGGACCGCGACGACGTGGACGCGCTCTTCACTTCCGTACTGGACACGCACTTCAAGGGGGACGAGTCATGACCGAGACCGCCATCGAGGCGGCCGCGCTGAGCAAGGGGTTCGGCCGGCGCCGCAAGCAGGCGCTGGACGACTGCTCCTTCCGGCTCCCGGCGGGCAGCATCTGCGCGGTCGTCGGGCCGAACGGCGCGGGCAAGTCGACCCTGCTCTCGCTCGCCGCCGGGCTGCTGCGCCCCACCGACGGCACGCTCACCGTCTTCGGTCAGGCCCCGGCGGCCGTCCGTGAGCGGGTCGCCTACCTCGCCCAGGACAAGCCCCTGCACCCCCAGCTCACCGTCGCCGACACCCTGCGCTTCGGCCGCGAGCTGAACCCCCGCCGCTGGGACGACCGGGTCGCGCAGCGGATCGTCGCCGAGGGCGACCTCGAACCGGACGCCAAGATCCGCACGCTCTCCGGCGGCCAGCGCACCCGCGTCGCGCTCGCCCTCGCCCTCGGCAAGCGCCCCGAACTGCTGCTCCTGGACGAGGCGATGGCCGACCTCGACCCGCTCGCCCGGCATCAGCTGATGGCGGCGCTGATGGCGGACGCCGCCGAGCACGGCACCACGGTTGTCATGTCCTCGCATGTCGTGGCCGAGCTCGACGGCGCCTGCGACCACCTCCTGCTGCTCGGCGCCGGCCGCGTCCGCCTCGCGGGCCCGCTGGACGACCTGCTCGCCGCGCACCGACTCATCACCGGCCGCGCCGACGCCTCCCTGGACGCGCACACCGTGATCGAGTCCCGCACCACCGGTCGCCAACTCACCGCACTGATACGGCCCGAAGGCTCCCTCGGCGACGGCTGGCAGACCACCGCCCCGACCCTGGAGGAGCTGGTCCTGGCGCACCTGCGCGCCCCGCAGGCCCCGGCTCTCCACCTCGACGACGCGCGGGAGGCCGCCGTATGACCGCCGTGACCATCGACAAGCCCGCCGCCTCCGTCACCTCCTCCCGGGGGCCGCGCGGACTGCTCTGGGCCATGCTGCGGGTGCACCGCTCGGCGCTGTGGTTCTGGGTGATGCTGGTGGTCGTCGGAGCGGGCACCCTGCTGTGGGCGTACGGTCCGGGCGCGGACGCCGCCTGGGCCGAGTTCCGCAGGATGGGGTGCGACTCGGGGCAGCCGGGCCTGGGCTGCGACTCCACGGGCGACGCCTACGCCCGGTACGACACCGCCGTCAGCGTCGGCGCCGGAATCCTCGGCCTCGTCCCCTACCTCGCCGCCGCCTGGGCCGGCGGGGCGCTCATCGGACGTGAACTGGAAAGCGGTACCGCCCAGTTGGCGTGGACCCAGTCCGTCTCCCCGGCCCGCTGGCTGGCCGCCAAGCTCGCCGTCCCGGCCGCCCTGCTGGTCTCCGGCACGCTCCTGCTCACGCTGCTGCACCGCATGGTGTGGTCGGCGGACGGCTCGCTGCGCACGGCGCTGAACTCTCGGGACTGGTACGAGAGCACCACCTTCGCCGCCAACGGCACCCTCGCCTCCGCCTACGCCCTGCTCGGCCTGGCCGTCGGCGTCCTCGCGGGCCTGCTCCACCGCCGCTCCCTGCCCGCGCTCGGCACGGCGGTCGTCGCCCTGGCGCTCCTGTCGTCCGCGCTCGGCAGCCTGCGCCCGCACCTGTGGCCCGTCGCGACGATGACGAACAAGGACGAGTACCCCGAGTACATCGGCATGGTCCTCGGCGAGGGCGCGCTCACCTCCACCGGCGCCCGCGTCCCGGACCCCATCTGCGTCGACGACGCCAAGTGCCTGGCCGCCCACGACATCGTCGGCTTCTACCGCGACTACCACCCGTCCTCCCACTTCTGGCCCCTGCAGCTGATGGAGACGGGCGTCATCCTCGCCGTCGCCGCCCTGGCGGCCCTGATCGCCTTCCGGGTGCTGAAGCGGCGTACCGGAGCCGCCGTATGACCGCCGCGCTCACCGCCACGACCGCCCCGGCCGACCGCACCCCGCGCGGGCCGCGGGGCCTGGTCTGGACCGTCCTGCGGGTGCACCGCACCGCCCTGATCTTCTGGGGGCTGGCCCTGGCCGCCGCCACCGTCCTGCTGATCTGGCTGCACGCCATCGGCGACGAGGCCCGCAAGGGCAACGTCCCGTGCAGCACACCGGCCCACGACGGCTTCCCCGGCTGCGCGTCCCTGGAGTCGGTCACCGTGGACGACGTCTACGCCGGCTGGATCGAGCTGGCCACCAGTGCCCTGACCTACGCGATCCTCCCCGTGGCCGCCTGGGCAGGCGCCGCGCTCATCGGACGCGAGCTGGAGAACGGCACCGCGTGGCTCGCCTGGACCCAGTCGGTCACCCCGGCCCGCTGGCTGGCCGCCAAGCTCGCCGTCCCGGCCGTCCTGCTCGCCACCGGCACCGGCACGATCGTGCTGCTGAACAACTGGGCGCGCGGGGACAGCACCCCAGACCTGGTCGGGGACTGGTACTACACGGACGTCTTCGTCGGGACGGGCCCGGCGGCCGTCGCCTACGTCCTGGCCGGCCTCGCCCTCGGCGCGCTCGCCGGGCTGGTGTGGCGGCGCGCCCTGCCCGCCGCCGCGATGGGTTTCGCGGCCTCGCTCGTCACTTGCGTCGTGATGGAACGCCTCCGCGAGGACCTGTGGCCCAAGGTCACCCGCACCGCGACCGGTGACCTCGAAGTGCCCCGCTCGACCTTCGTGGCGGACTGGGACACCAAGGTCACGGACGGCGTCCGGCACATCACGGCGACGTACCACCCCGAGTCCCACTTCTGGCCGATCCAGTACGTCGAGACCGGCATCCTCCTCGCCGTGGCCGCCGCCGCGACCCTCGCCGCCTTCCGGCTGCTGCACCGCCGGCTGCCGTAGATCGCGCCGCACGCCCCTTCACGGGGGGAGGGGCGTGCGGTCTGGACATACGTGCGACCACGTAGACGTCCGCGAGCCGCCCCCCGCTATCCCACACGCCATGTCTCCGTAACCATTGGTTCAGACGGACTTGCGAGGCTCGGCCAATGACCGCCGCCGTGCCAGAGCCTTCGGTTCCCGCGCAGGGGAGCGCGAGGAACGGGGACGCACGACGCCTCCCCGCGACACTCCCGCCCGCGCGTTCCGACGCGCCCATAAGCGTCGACACGCGGAACAATGGGCATATGAGCCAGTCCTCGAACGCCCATGCCCAGGTCCAGCACCCGCAGCCCTCCGTCGGCTCCATCGCGGCACATCGCCCGCACACGGTCACCTCGGCGGTCGTCTCCGACCTGGAGCCGGACATCGACGCCGACCTCGACGCGTACGAGGTCACCGAGGTCGAAGGTGTCCAGCTGCCCCAGGGCCGGTTCCTGGACCGGGAGCGCAGCTGGCTCGCGTTCAACGAACGCGTCCTCGAACTCGCCGAGGACCCGAACACCCCGCTGCTGGAGCGCGCCAACTTCCTGGCGATCTTCGCCAGCAACCTCGACGAGTTCTTCATGGTCCGCGTGGCCGGACTGAAGCGCCGTATCGCGACCGGTGTCGCCACCCGGTCCGCGTCCGGCCTGCAGCCCCGCGAGGTCCTGGAGATGATCTGGGCCCGCTCCCGCGAGCTGATGGCGCGGCACGCCGCCTGCTACCACGAGGACGTCGCCCCCGCACTCGCGGAGGAGAGCATCCACCTGGTCCGCTGGAAGGAGCTGACCGAGAAGGAGCAGGCCCGCCTCTTCACGCTCTTCCGGCACCAGATCTTCCCGGTCCTGACCCCGCTGGCGGTCGACCCCGCGCACCCGTTCCCGTACATCTCCGGCCTGTCCCTGAACCTGGCCGTACGGGTCCGCAACCCCGTCACCGGCACGCCGCACTTCGCCCGCGTGAAGGTGCCGCCGCTGCTCTCCCGCTTCCTGGAGGCCTCCCCCGGCCGGTTCGTCCCGCTGGAGGACGTCATCGGCGCCCACCTGGAGGAGCTGTTCCCGGGCATGGAGGTGATGGAGCACCACGCCTTCCGGGTCACCCGCAACGAGGACCTGGAGGTCGAGGAGGACGACGCCGAGAACCTCCTGCAGGCCCTGGAGAAGGAGCTCATGCGGCGCCGCTTCGGCCCGCCGGTGCGCCTGGAGGTCGAGGAGAACATCAACCAGGAGGTCCTGGACCTGCTGGTGCGCGAGCTGAAGATCAGCGAGGCCGAGGTCTACCCGCTGACCGGCCCCCTGGACCTCACCGGCCTCTTCCGCATCGCCTCCATCGACCGGCCCGAGCTGAAGTACCCGAAGTTCATCGCGGGCACCCATCGCGATCTCGCCGAGGTCGAGTCGGCGTCCGCGCCGGACATCTTCGCCGCGCTGCGCAACCGGGACGTGCTGCTGCACCACCCGTACGACTCCTTCTCCACCTCCGTGCAGGCGTTCCTGGAGCAGGCGGCCGACGACCCGGACGTCCTCGCGATCAAGCAGACCCTGTACCGGACCTCCGGCGACTCCCCGATCGTCAACGCGCTCATCGACGCCGCCGAGGCCGGCAAGCAGGTCCTCGTGCTGGTCGAGATCAAGGCCCGCTTCGACGAGCACGCCAACATCAAGTGGGCGCGCAAGCTGGAGGAGGCCGGCTGCCATGTGGTGTACGGCCTCGTCGGCCTGAAGACGCACTGCAAGCTGTCGCTCGTGGTCCGCCAGGAGGGCGAGACGCTGCGGCGCTACGGCCACGTCGGCACGGGCAACTACCACCCGAAGACGGCCCGGCTGTACGAGGACCTGGGCCTGCTGACGGCCGACCCGCAGGTCGGCGCGGACCTGTCCGACCTGTTCAACCGGCTGTCCGGCTACTCGCGCCGGGAGACCTACCGGCGCCTCCTGGTCGCCCCCAAGTCCCTGCGCGACGGTCTGGTCTCGCGGATCAACAAGGAGGTCCAGCACCACCGTGCCGGGCGTCCCGCCTACATCCGCATCAAGGTCAACTCCATCGTCGACGAGGCGATCATCGACGCCTGCTACGGCGCGTCCCAGGCGGGCGTGCCGGTCGACATCTGGGTCCGCGGCATCTGCGCGATCCGCCCGGGCGTGACCGGACTGTCGGAGAACATCCGCGTCCGCTCGATCCTCGGCCGCTTCCTCGAACACTCCCGGGTCTTCGGCTTCGGCAACGGCGGCGAACCCGAGGTGTGGATCGGCAGCGCCGACATGATGCACCGCAACCTCGACCGCCGTATCGAGGCCCTGGTCAGGGTCACCGACCCGGCCCACCGCGCCGCGCTGAACCGGCTCCTGGAGACCGGTATGTCCGACACGACCGCGTCCTGGCACCTGGGCCCGGACGGCGAGTGGACCCGGCACGCGACGGACGCGGAAGGCCAGCCCCTGCGCAACGTCCAGGAGATGCTCATAGACGCCCGGAGGCGCCGGCGTGGCACAGCAACACCTTGATCCGACGGACCCCACGGCCCGGGCGGTGTCCGGGGACGCCCTCGCGTGCTACCTGCGCGCCCAGGCCACGGAGTTCCTCCGAGCCCTGCGTCTGCACCGGGAGACCGGCGGCGACGCGGGTGGCCCGGCGCGAGCCAAGGCGCGCGTCGGGGACAACGGCTCGCAGGAGGCCGTCGACGCGGCACGGGCCCTGCGCCGCTCGGCCCGCCGTATCAGCGCCAGCCTGCACACGTTCCGGCCGCTGCTGGACGCCGACTGGTCGGAGGCCATCCGCCCCGAACTGGCCTGGCTCTCCGGCACGCTCGCGATGGAACACGCCTACGCGGCCCGGCTGGAGCGCCTGCTGCTGGCGCTGCACCGGCTGTCGGGGGCGGCCGTACTGCCCGCGCAGGCGGGCGTGATCGGCATGCCCGGCGAGGCGGAAGGGACCGCGGGCGGCCGCGGCGCCCCGCAGAAGGCGGCAGCCGGCGACACCGGTCCCCCGCCCCACCCGGCGGCGGCCCCGGAGCGCGGCAACCTCACGGTGGGCGCGGCCAAAGCGGGCGCCCTGCTGGAGCGCCAGCTGACCCTGGCCCGGACCCGCGCGCACTCCAGCGCCCTCCAGGCCCTCGGCAGCAGCCGCTTCCACGCGGTCGCCGACAGCATCGCCGTACTGGCCAGCGAGGTCCCCCTCACCCCGGCCGCGCCGACCGCCGACCTGCGCCCCCTCGCGGCCGCGGCCGAGGAGCGGCTCACCGACGCGGTGGCGGCGCTGCCCCTGGTGACCGCCGGCCACCCCTATAACGCGGAGGCCCTGATCCACGGCCTCTCCCCGGACCCCGCCCCGCATCCGCAGGACGCGCCCTGGCACCAGGTCCGCCTGCTGCTGCGCCTGCACCGCTATGCCCGCGAGGTCCTCCACGGCGACTCCGCGCAGGTGGACGTACGGCTGCTGGCGGCCGGCCAGGCCCTCAACCGGCACCGCGACGCCTCCGAGGCGGCGGCCGCGGCGGCCCAGGCGGCGCGCACCCCGCGCATCGCCCCGGCGACGGCGTACGCCCTCGGCGTCCTGCACGCCGACCAGCGGCACGAGGTGGAGGCGGCGCGGTTCGCGTTCCAGCAGTCCTGGCAGATGCAGACGGTCGGCACGCCTTGGCGACCCTGAGGCACGCCCTGGGAACCCCTGAGACCACAGGTCATCCCGAAGGAGGCAAACCCCCGGTGACTCCCGCGAACGACCTGATTGTCCGTGCGGCCGGCTGCGTCCTGTGGCGCCGTTCGCCGGTAGACGGTGAGCTGGAGATATGTCTGGTCCACCGACCGAAGTACGACGACTGGTCGCACCCGAAGGGCAAGTTGAAGCGCGGCGAGGACCCCCTCGCGGGCGCTCTGCGCGAGGTGGCGGAGGAGACGGGACACTCCGCCGAGCCCGGCGCCCAGCTGCCGACGATGCGCTATCTCGCCAACGGCAGACCCAAGCAGGTCCGCTACTGGGCGGCCGAGGCGGGCCCCGGGGCCTTCGCCCCCAACGCGGAGGTGGACCGCCTCCTGTGGCTCTCCCCGACGGCCGCCCGGGTGCGTCTGACCCAACCGAGGGACCGCTCCCTCGTGGACTCCCTGTTGCAGTCGCTGCGGCTGGCATAGTCCGAATCAACCCCGACAAAGCCTCGGAATACACCCGTGTCCTCAACGTAAGCGTTCCGTTACCTCACCCAGCCGTACCTAGGGGTTCACCCCCCGTTCATTTACGCCCTTCGGCGCCTTCACCTGATCTGCCTAATTTCGGCCGTGCAAGATGACGGACCGCGCCCCGGGTGACGCGTCCGCATCACCCGTTCTTCGCACGCCGCCGGATTTTCAGGACGGCGGCTCCTGGAAGGAAATCCCTCAAGTGAAGCTTCAGCGCAAGAACCGGCGCGTCCTCGCTCTCGGCGCTCTCGCCGTCTCCGGCGCCCTGGCCCTCACGGCGTGCGGCTCGGACGACACTGGCAACGCGAGCGGCGGGGACTCCACCTCGTCCGCCGCCGCCGGCTCCATCAAGTGCGACGACGCCAAGGGCCAGCTGCTGGCCGACGGCTCGTCCGCGCAGAAGAACGCCATCGACGCCTGGGTCAAGCAGTTCTCGGCCGCCTGCCAGGGCGTCCAGATCAACTACAAGGGCGGCGGCTCCGGCGCCGGTGTCACCGCGTTCAACCAGGGCACCGTCGCCTTCGCCGGCTCGGACTCCGCGCTGAAGCCGGAGGAGGTCGCCGAGTCCAAGAAGACCGCGTGCACCGACGGCGGCCAGGGCATCGACCTCCCGATGGTCGGCGGCGCCATCGCCCTCGCCTACAACGTCGACGGTGTCGACAACCTCGTTCTCGACGCGCCGACGATCGCCAAGATCTTCAAGGGCGACATCAAGACCTGGGACGACGCCGCGATCAAGGCGCTGAACCCCGACGCGAAGCTGCCCAGCACCAAGATCCAGGCGTTCCACCGCTCGGACGAGTCCGGCACCACGGACAACTTCACCAAGTACCTGACGGCCGCCACCCCGGACAACTGGAAGTTCGAGGGCGGCAAGGCGTGGACCGCTCCGGGCGGCCAGGCCGCGTCGGGCTCCTCCGGTGTCGCCCAGGCGGTCAAGCAGACCCCCGGCGCCATCAGCTACATGGAGGAGTCGTACGCCAAGGACCTGACGTCCGTCGCCATCGACACGGGCGCCGCCGAGCCGGTCAAGCCCTCCTCCGAGACCGCCACCGCCGCCATCGCGGACGCCAAGGTCGTCGGCACCGGCCAGGACCTCGCGCTCGAGATCAACTACACGACCAAGGCCGACGGCGCCTACCCGATCACCCTGGTCACGTACGAGATCGTCTGCAACAAGGGCAACAAGCCCGAGACGCTGCCGACCGTCAAGGCGTTCCTGACCTACATCGCCAGCGAGGACGGGCAGGGCGTTCTCGCCGAGAACTCCTACGCCCCGATCCCCGCCGACATCATCTCCAAGGTCCGCACCACGGTCGCGGGCCTGAGCTGATCTGAGCGTGCGGCCCGGTCCCACTGAGGACCGGGCCGCACCGTCCGGTGCACCGCCGCCATGGATCCGTACGTCGAGTACAGGTCCGCAGACCGGAGAACCCGATGGACATAACCACCCAAGACACACCTCCCCCCGCGCCTCAGCCGTCTGATGGCGCGCACAAGCGTGCCGTCCGCGGCGCAACCCGCCCCGGAGACCGGATCTTCCTCGGTCTCGCCCGAGGGTCGGGCATTTTCCTGCTGGTCGTCATGGCCGCGATCGCGGCCTTCCTCACCTGGCGTGCCGTCATCGCCATCAGCGAGGACGAAGGCAACTTCCTCACGACCTTCGAGTGGAACACCGGCACGAAGCCGCCGGTCTTCGGCATCGCGGTCCTGGCCTACGGCACGGTCATCTCCTCGATCATCGCCATGGCCATCGCCGTCCCGATCGGCGTCGCGATCGCGCTCTTCATCACCCACTACGCCCCCCGCAGGCTGGGCGGCCCGATCGCGTACGTGATCGACCTGCTCGCCGCCGTACCGTCCATCGTGTACGGCCTCTGGGGCGCCCTGATCCTCGTACCGCAGATGGACGGCCTGTTCGGCTGGCTGAACGACTACTTCAGCTGGACCGGCATCTTCTCCTGGGACGACGGCCCCGCGCGCACGATGCTCACCGTCGGCATCCTGCTCGCGATCATGATCCTGCCGATCATCACGAACGTGAGCCGTGAGGTCTTCAACCAGGTTCCGCAGATGCACGAAGAGGCGGCCCTGGCCCTCGGCGCCACGCGCTGGGAAGTCATCCGCATGTCCGTGCTGCCCTTCGGCCGCTCCGGCGTCATCTCCGCCTCGATGCTCGGCCTCGGGCGCGCGCTCGGCGAGACGATGGCCGTCGCCACCGTGCTCTCCCCGGACTTCCTGATCCACGCCAGCCTGCTCAACCCGGGCGGCGGCACCTTCGCCCAGAACATCGCCGCCAAGTTCCCCGAGGCGGACGAGTTCGGCCGTGACGCGCTGATCGCCTCCGGTCTGGTCCTGTTCGTCATCACCTTGTTGGTCAACGGCGCGGCCCGCATGATCATCGCCCGCCGCAAGGAGTACTCGGGGGCCAACGCATGAGCCACACCGTCACCGCCAAGCGCCCCAACTCCCTCAAGGGCGGCCAGCTGCCGAAGTGGGCCCCGTGGGGGATCGCCGCGGGTTCACTCGCGGTCTCCATCGGCCTCGGCCTGGCCTTCGGGCTCGACAGCAAGGTCCAGTGGGGCCTGATCGCCGCGATCCTCTACGTGCTCGGTACGTACGTCATCTCGACGGTCGTCGAGAACCGCCGCCAGGCCAAGGACCGCATCGCGACCTCGCTGGTCTGGGTCGCCTTCCTGCTCGCCGTGGTGCCGCTCGCGTCGCTGATCTGGGCGACCGTCGTGCGCGGCGTCAAGGTCCTCGACGCGTACTTCCTGACCCACTCGATGGGCGTCGTCGGCAACTCCGAGCCGGGCGGCGGCGTCTACGCCGCCATCATCGGCACCCTGGAGCAGGTCGGCATCGCCACCCTGATCGCCGCACCGATCGGTGTGCTCACCGCGATCTACCTGGTGGAGTACGGACGCGGCGCCCTCGCCCGAGCCGTCACCTTCTTCGTCGACGTGATGACCGGTATCCCGTCGATCGTCGCCGGTCTGTTCATCCTGAGCATCCTGCTCGCCTTCAGCCTGGACTTCTCCGGCTTCGCCGGCGCTCTCGCGCTGACGATCCTGATGCTGCCGATCGTGGTCCGCTCCACCGAGGAGATGCTCAAGCTCGTCCCGAACGAGCTGCGTGAGGCATCCTTGGCCCTCGGCGTGCCGAAGTGGCGCACGATCCTGAAGGTGGTCCTGCCGACCGCGATCGGCGGTATCACCACCGGCATCATGCTGGCAGTGGCCCGTATCGCCGGCGAGACCGCGCCCGTGCTGCTGGTGGTGTTCGGCAACCCGTTCATCAACAACAACCCCTTCGAGGGTGCGCAGGCGTCGCTGCCGCTGTACATCTATCAGCAGTACTCGCTGAGCGCCGGATCGGACGCGGGCATCGACCGCGCCTGGGCCGCAGCCCTCACCCTGATCATCTTCGTGATGATCCTGAACCTGGCGGCCCGGGCTCTCGCCCGCTGGAAGGCCCCCAAGACCGGTCGCTGACGCGGCCAAAGAGTTGAACAGTCAGCGACTCGGATTCGAAAGAAGCAGTGATCTAAATGGCCAAGCGCATTGATGTCAGCGGCCTCAACGCCTACTACAGTTCCTTCCTTGCCGTCGAGGACATCTCGATGACCGTCGAGCCCCGCTCCGTGACGGCCTTCATCGGCCCGTCCGGCTGCGGCAAGTCCACCTTCCTGCGCACGCTCAACCGCATGCACGAGGTCACGCCGGGCGGCCGCGTCGAGGGCAAGGTCCTCCTCGACGACGAGAACCTGTACGGCGCCGGCATCGACCCGGTCGCCGTGCGGCGTGAGGTCGGCATGGTGTTCCAGCGCCCGAACCCGTTCCCCACCATGTCGGTCTACGACAACGTCGCGGCCGGTCTGAAGCTGATCGGCACCAAGAAGAAGTCGCAGCTGGACGACATCGTGGAGAAGTCCCTCAAGGGTGCCAACCTCTGGAACGAGGTGAAGGACCGCCTGAACAAGCCCGGTTCCGGCCTCTCCGGCGGTCAGCAGCAGCGCCTCTGCATCGCCCGCGCGATCGCGGTCGAGCCGAAGGTCCTGCTCATGGACGAGCCCTGCTCGGCCCTGGACCCGATCTCCACCCTCGCCATCGAGGACCTGATCGGTGAGCTGAAGGAGCGCTTCACGATCGTCATCGTGACGCACAACATGCAGCAGGCGGCGCGTGTCTCGGACCGCACGGCCTTCTTCAACCTCGCCGCCGTCGGCCAGCCCGGCAAGCTGATCGAGATCGACGACACGGAGCGCATCTTCTCCAACCCGTCGGTCCAGGCCACGGAGGACTACATCTCCGGCCGCTTCGGCTAAGCCGTAACCGGACCCCTCGCGGTGCTGCATGGCGGTGCCACCGCGAGGCAGTTAAAGGGCCCGCCCCCCGGCTCCCGGGGGGCGGGCCCGCTGCTGTTCCGGGCGGTCTCACCCCCGCAGGTGGCCTTGCGCGTCCGTCCTCGCCAGGCTGCGCGCCCGTCTCGCCGGTCCCCGCCAGCCGCAGGTGCAGTGGGCCGAACAGAAGGGCCCCTTCTCCACCATCGACGTGCGGTGCTCGGAGAGGTTGCCCTGTTTCATGGGAGAGGTCGGTCCATCCTGCTGCGCCACGGTCACAACGTTACCCAAAGCAAGTAGGCGCAACGCCTCCCGCGTGCGTGACGGGGGCACCTACCGGTCGTTAACCGGAACGACGGGGGGCCCGTGACGGACGTACCGGCTGGGGGTAGGCAGGCGATGACGGAGCGGCAGCAGCACAGAGGGCGCGGGGCGGGCGTTGCGGCTGGGGTCTTGTGTGTCTGCCTGGCCGGCAGCGGATGCGCGCAGACCGGGGCCGCCAGCGAGGACGCACACGGCGAGAGCGCGGTCGAGGTCGTACGCCGCGCCGCCGACGCGCTGGTCGGCACCCGGAGTTCCAAGACCCGTACGTCCATGGAGATGGCCACCGGCGGCACCCGCGTCACCATCCGCGGCGAGGGCGTGTACGACTTCCGCAGGCAGGTGGGACGGCTGAAGGTCCTGCTGCCCCAGGATCCCGCGGGCGCGACCGCACACCGGCCGATCACGGAGCTGCTCGCTCCCGGAGCGCTGTTCATGAAGAACCGCGGCGCCGGAGTGCCCGCCGACAAATGGGTGCGCGTGGAGACCCGGTCCCTGTCCGACGGGAACCTCGTCACCGGCGGGGCCACCGATCCGTTCGTCGCCGCCGAGGTGCTGCGCGGGACGCGCAAGGCGACGTACGTGGGCGAAGAGGAGGTCGCCGGCACGCCGGTGCGGCACTACCGGGGCACCGCTGACCTGCGAGTTGCCGCGCAGAAGGCCTCCGACGGCAGCGCCCAGGCCCTGGCCGCGGCGGCGAAAGGGTTCGCCACGGATCAGGTGCCGTTCGACGTCTTCCTCGACGACGACGGCCGGATCCGCAAGGTCAGGCACCGCTTCAGCTTCGTCAACGGACAGCAGCAGGACGCCGTCGCCGTCGCCTCGACCACCTTGCTGTACGACTTCGGCGCACCCGCCGACGTACGGTTGCCGGACGCCGACGACATCTACGCCGGCAAGATCGCCGAGTAGTGAAGGCCGGTACGTGCGCGCGTGACGGGCGTCAAGAACTAGCCCGTCCGTGCCATGCGCGGTGCGTAGGCCGCTCCCTACTCTAGGAAGTCGGTAACGGCAGAGAAGAGGTGATGCACGTGGCTCCGGTCGGCGGTACGGCAGTTCAGGACAACGTGGCCCTCGCCGAGATCGAGCTGTGCGGAGAACTGATCATCGCTGCCTCGGCCGCCCGGGAGGACCGGCTCAGCCTGGAGGACATCGACGAGGTGCTGCGCGTCGCCGAGGAACGGGACGCGGCGGCCGGTGCGTGAGGCGAACCTCACGTCCTCAGGAGCCGGCCGATCGCCTTCGTCGCCTCTTCGACCTTCGCGTCGATCTCCGTACCGCCCTTGAGGGCCGCGTCGGCGACGCAGTGGCGAAGGTGTTCCTCCAGCAGCTGGAGGGCGAAGGACTGCAGGGCCTTGGTCGAGGCGGAGACCTGCGTGAGTATGTCGATGCAGTAGACGTCCTCGTCGACCATGCGCTGCAGGCCCCGGATCTGGCCCTCGATGCGGCGCAGTCGTTTGAGGTGCTCGTCCTTCTGCTTGTGGTAGCCGTGGATGCCCCGGTCGTGGTCCGTCACGACCTCCGCGGCGGCCGGTTCCAGCTTCTGGTCAGCGGCGGAGGTCGCACCAGCGCCGGCATCGGTGGTCGTCATCGCGTCCTCCAGACGTAGACCGCTTCGTATACCCCTACTGGGTATATCGTACCGAACTTTGCTGGGTATAGGCCCTGTGGCCGACGCCGCGGCCGGCCGAACACGCTGGACTGGACCACTGGGCAGCCCCCGTGCCGACCGCTGTGACTGATGGGCGACACTGGAGGACGGCCCATTAGCCGTGGCCGGATGATGCACTTAGCATCAGCCTGACCGAAACCGATGCTTCTTGAGGACCCCACGTGCGATTTCGTCTGACCCCCCGGGAGACGAGCTTCTATGACATGTTTGCCGCATCCGCGGACAACATCGTCACGGGCTCGAAACTCCTGATGGAACTGCTCGGGGCGGACTCCGCCGGCCGGGCCGAGATCGCAGAGCGTATGAGGGCCGCGGAACACGCAGGTGACGACGCCACACACGCGATCTTCCACCAGTTGAACTCCTCGTTCATCACGCCGTTCGACCGCGAGGACATCTACAAACTCGCGTCATGCCTCGACGACATCATGGACTTCATGGAGGAAGCCGTCGACCTGGTCGTCCTCTACAACGTCGAGGAACTTCCCAAGGGCGTCGAGCAGCAGATCGAGGTGCTGGCGCGCGCGGCCGACCTGACGGCCGAGGCGATGCCGAACCTGCGTACGATGGACAACCTGACCGAGTACTGGATCGAGGTCAACCGCCTCGAGAACCAGGCCGACCAGATACATCGCAAGCTTCTCGCCCACCTCTTCAACGGCAAGTACGACGCGATAGAGGTCCTCAAGCTCAAGCAGATCGTGGACGTGCTGGAGGAAGCGGCGGACGCCTTCGAGCACGTGGCGAACACGGTGGAGACCATCGCCGTCAAGGAGTCCTGAGACCCTCCCATGGACACCTTCGCTCTGGTCGTGACCATCGCGGTCGCGCTCTTCTTCACGTACACCAACGGCTTCCACGACTCGGCGAACGCGATCGCGACGTCCGTGTCGACGCGGGCACTGACACCGCGGGCCGCGCTGCTGATGGCCGCGGTGATGAATCTCGGCGGCGCCTTCCTGGGGTCCGGCGTCGCCAAAACGGTCAGTGAGGGCCTGATTCAGACGCCGGAGGGCTCGAAGGGGATGGGCATCCTCTTCGCGGCGCTGGTGGGCGCGATCACCTGGAACCTGATCACCTGGTACTACGGCCTACCGTCCTCGTCCTCCCACGCCTTGTTCGGCGGCATGGTGGGAGCGGCGCTGGCCGGCGGCACGACCGTGTACTGGAGCGGCGTACTGGAGAAGGTCGTCATCCCGATGTTCGTGTCACCGATCGTGGGCCTGTGCGTGGGCTACCTGGTGATGACGGCGATCATGTGGATGTTCCGCCGGTCGAACCCGCACAAGGCCAAGCGCGGCTTCCGCATAGCGCAGACGGTCTCGGCGGCCGGCATGGCTCTCGGCCACGGCCTCCAGGACGCGCAGAAGACCATGGGCATCGTGGTGATGGCCCTGGTCATCGCCGACGTCGAGGACTACGGCGATCCGATCCCGATCTGGGTCAAGATCGTCTGCGCGGTCATGCTCTCCCTCGGCACGTACGCCGGCGGCTGGCGGATCATGCGCACACTGGGCCGCAAGATCATCGAACTGGACCCCCCGCAGGGCTTCGCCGCCGAAACAACCGGCGCGTCGATCATGTTCACCACGGCGTTCCTCTTCAAGGCCCCCATCTCCACGACCCACGTCATCACCTCGGCCATCATGGGCGTCGGCGCAACGAAGCGAGTGAACGCCGTGCGCTGGGGCGTGGCCAAGAACATCGTCCTCGGCTGGTTCATCACGATGCCGGCGGCGGCGTTGGTGGCAGCGGCGGCGTATGGGGTCGTCAATCTGGCGTTCCTGTAGCGAGGGCACCACGTCGCGCACAACGGCGACCGGCATGTCCTGACCCGGCCTACGACGAACTGGCCAGGCGCGCCTGGCGCCCTAGTTCAGCCATCCAGCGTTCGGGAACATGACCGCACCGTCCCCAGCGCCCACCCACCGGCAGAGGCTTGACCTGTCAGCGCGGGTCGGGCCGTCCCCAACCCCCACCCACCCGGCAGGGGCGTTACCACCCAACGCCGACCCGCACCCCTCAGCCCATCCGGCGTTCGAGGACAGGCCCCGCCATCCCCAACCCCCACCCACCCGACAGGGGCATCACCACCCAACGCCGACCCGCACCCCTCAGCCCATCCGGCGTTCGAGGACAGGCCCCGCCATCCCCAACCCCCACCCACCCGACAGGGGCATCACCACCCAACGCCGACCCGCACCCCTCAGCCCATCCGGCGTTCGAGGACAGGCCCCGCCATCCCCAACCCCCACCCACCCGACAGGGGCATCACCACCCAACGCCGACCCGCACCCCTCAGCCCATCCGGCGTTCGAGGACAGGCCCCGCCATCCCCAACCCCCACCCACCCGACAGGGGCATCACCACCCAACGCCGACCCGCACCCCTCAGCCCATCCGGCGTTCGAGGACAGGCCCCGCCATCCCCAACCCCCACCCACCCGACAGGGGCATCACCACCCAACGCCGACCCGCACCCCTCAGCCCATCCGGCGTTCGAGGACAGGTCTCGCCATCCCCAACCCCCACCCACCCGGCAGGGGCGTCACCACCCAACGCCGGCCGGCACCATTTCAGCCCGTCCGGCGTTTGAGGACGAGGCCCGTTCAGGGCCGTTGGGGGTCCAGGGGGCGGAGCCCCCTGGTGGGGGCGAAGGGGCGGAGCCCCTGGGGATGGGACGGGTAGGGGCGGCGGGGGCGAGGAAACCGAGGCCCGGCCAAACCACCACCGCGCCCGATGGAACCCCACCCCCCACCACCTCGTCTCGTTCCACGAACCCCCAGGAGGCGACATGGAACGGCGTTCCTTCATCGGCGGCACCGCAGCAGCCCTCACCGCCCTGACGGCAACCGCCTGCAACAGCAGCGAAGCCACGGGCAGCGACAAGGCTGCAGGCGAGGGCGCGGGCGCAAACGCGGACACCAGCACAGCCACCCGCACCCAAACCACCGCCACCGGCACCGCCACCGCCACCGGCAACTCCCCCGCCGCCCCCGCCAACTGGACCGCCCTCGCCCGAGACCTCGACGGCCGCCTCATCCGCCCGGGCGACGCCGACTGGAAGTCGGCCCACCAGCTCTACAACACCCGCTTCGACACCCTGAAGCCCGCCGCCGTCGCCTACGTCGCCCACCCCGACGACATCCGCACCACCCTCGCCTACGCCCGCGCCCACCACCTCAAGGTCGCGATACGCAACGGCGGCCACTCCTACGGAGGCTGGTCCTCCGGCAACAACCGCCTGATCATCGACGTCTCCAAGCTCAACCGCATCCGAGCCACCGGCAACTCCGCAGTCGTAGGCGCCGGTTCCAAGCTCATAGACGTCTACCGGGCCCTGGCCGCAAAGGGCACCACCATCCCCGCCGGCTCCTGCCCCACCGTCGGCGTCTCCGGCCTCACCCTCGGCGGCGGCCAGGGCGTAACCTCCCGCGCATACGGCCTGACCTGCGACAGCCTGACCCAGGCCACGATCGTCACCGCCGACGGCAAGCAGCTCGTCGCCAACGCCACCACGAACAAGGACCTGTTCTGGGCCCTGCGCGGCGCCGGCAACGGCAACTTCGGCGTCGTCACGGAACTGCACTTCAAGACCCACCCCGCCCCCCAGGGCGTCACGGCGTACATGACCTGGCCCTGGTCGAAGGCGGCCGCGCTGATCAAGTCGTTCCAGGAGTGGGGCCCGAGCCAGCCCGACGAGATCTGGTCGTCCCTGCACCTGGCCTGCCGCGCGGGCGGCGCCCCCACCATCTCCGTCGCCGCGTTCTCCCTGGGCACCTACCGCGAACTCCAGAACGCGGTGGACAGCCTGGCCGACCGCCCCGGCGGCCCGGGCCCCGCGAGCAGCGTCTCCCTCAAGCGCCACTCGTACGAGGAGGCGATGGAGATCTACGCCGGCTGCTCGTCCTTCGGCACCGACGCGCAGTGCCACCTCCCCGGCTCGACCCCCGGCCGCTCCCCGCAGGGCGCCCTGGGCCGCGAGACATACACGGCGAAGTCGGACTTCTTCGACCGTTCGATCTCGGCGGCGGGCATCCAGACGCTGCTCAAGCAGATGCAGTCGGTCCGCGGCGGCGCCGGCAGCATTGCCCTCACGGCCCTCGGCGGAGCCGTCAACCGCGTCTCCCCCACGGCGACGGCCTTCGTGCACCGCCGCTCCCGCATGCTGGCCCAGTACATAGCCTCGTGGGGCGCCGGCGCATCGGGCTCAACGGCCCAGGCGTGGCTGACGTCGGCGCACAACGCGATGCGCCCCCACGCCTCGGGCGCCGCGTACCAGAACTACCCCGACCCGGCGCTGCGCGACTGGCGCAAGGCGTACTACGGGGACGCGGCGAGCCGTCTGACGAGGCTGAAGAAGCAGTACGACCCGGAGGGCTTCTTCACGTACCCGCAGGCGCTGTGACTCGGTGAACGCCGGTGGCCCCTAGGGCCTGATCCGCCGGACAGGCCCTAGGCCGCCAGATCCCGCTCCTCGGCGCCCGCGCTCTCCTTCCGAGCCCCCGGAATCAGCGCTTCCTGCTCGTCCTCCCGGGACCGCCCCCGGGACTTGATCAGCCACCCGCCCCGCGGCGACCGCTCGACGGCGGACATGAGCGGCGTCAGCAGGGCCATGGCCGGCGGCGACAGCAGCAGCGCGACGGCCGTGCCGAGGGCGAACCCGCCGATGACGTCGGTCGGGTAGTGCACGCCCATGTAGACCCGGCAGAACCCTTCGAGCAGCGCCAGCCCGATGCCGAGGAGCCCGAACTTCCGGTTCGCGACGAACAGCCCGACGCCCAGGGCCATGGCGATCGTCGCGTGATCACTCACGAAGGAGTAGTCCGTCTTGCCGGTCACCAGGACGTCGAGCCCTTGGTGATCGTTGAAGGGCCGGGGCCGCTCGACGAACCCCCGTATCGGCACGTTCACGAGCACGGCGATCGCGGCGGCCAGCGGCGCCCACACGAGCGCGGCCACCGACGAGGCGGCATCGTCGTCGCCGCGCCGCCGCACGGACCACCAGCACCACACCACGAGCAGGATCAGAGCGAGCAGCAGCCCGTACTCACCGACGTACCCCATGACCCGGTCGAACCACCGCGGCGCGTCCTTGGCCAGGCCATTGATGTCGAAGAGCAGATCGACGTCGGGGTTCGACCCGGATTCTGCGAGTCCAGCCATGATGCCCCGGCCCCTTCATCGTCTGTTGGCGCATCTTGCGTACGCCGCTCCGCCCACCACCCCCGTGGTTGTAGATCCGGCTACGAACCAGGAACGCACGGCCCCTGTTGATACGTTCCACACTCCACTGAATGATCACTCAGACGTTACCGAAGAGAGACCCATCGCCGCAGCTCAGGGGGTGGGTTCACGCTGCGTCTACACCGTCGTGGGCAGCGCTTTCGCGCCATCCTCGGTCACCCGGGTGGCACCGAAGTAGTCCGGGGTGTCGATCGGGTCGAACCGGATCACAGCACCCGTTCTCGGCGCGTCGATCATGTACCCGCCGCCCACATAAATCCCGACATGCCGGATGGCCCGGGAGTTGCCGAGGTCGTCGGAGAAGAACACCAGATCCCCGGGCAGCAGCTCGTCCCTGTCCGGATGGGGCCCCGCGTTCCACTGGTCGTTGGCGACGCGCGGCAGCGTGATCCCGACCGTGTCGTACGCGGCCTGCGTCAGCCCCGAGCAGTCGAACCGACCGCCGTCCGCGGCCGAGCCCTCGCCGCCCCACAGATAAGGCGTGCCCAGCTTCTTCTGCGCGTAGTAGATGGCGCCGGCGGCCTGCTTGCTGGGATCCACCCGGCTAACCGGCGCGGCGAAGCTCTCCTCCAGCGTCGTAATGATCTTCACGTAGTTCTGGGTCTCCTTGTACGGCGGCACGCCCCCGTACTTGATGACCGCGTACGCCCCGGCGTTGTAGGACGCGAGCATGTTCTTCGTCGCGTCGCCGGGTACGTCCTTCACATACGAGGCGAGCTTGCAGTCGTACGACGCGGCCGACGGAATCGCGTCCTTCGGGTCCCATACGTCACGGTCACCGTCACCGTCCCCGTCGATCCCGTGCGTGGCCCACGTCCCCGGGATGAACTGCGCGATGCCCTGCGCGGCCGCCGGGCTCTTGGCCTTCGGGTTGAAGCCGCTCTCCTGGTAGAGCTGGGCGGCGAGCAGCGCGGGGTTGATGGCGGGGCACAGGTTGCCCCACTTCTGCACGATGTCCCGGTAGGCGGCCGGCACGGCCCCCTTGGCCAGCGCTTTCGACGCTCCGCCGACCCCGCCGGCGAGGTTCCCGGCGACGATGTAGACCCCGACGACGAGCAGCATCACGAAGCTGAGCCCCACCGCGACAGCGGCACCCGCCACGATCCATGCCTTACGCACCGTCAACCGCCCCTCGCCCACCGGGAGTCCGCCCGCGCCAGTCTAGGAGCTTCCCACATGGGACTCGTCGCAACCGGCACTCTCGCCGTACAGGGCCTTCGCCTCGGCCCCGAACACCACGCTGTACGACACATTGGCCGAGTGCCCGCCGTTGTCGTGCCCGCCGAGCACCCCCACGACCTGCCCGTCCCCGTCCACCCACGGACTCCCGCTCGACCCGCCGCCGAAGCCGGGGCAGGCGACGCGTTGTTGCGTACGGTGGTGAAGGCGGGGCTTGTCGGCGCAACTGATCGGCGTCTCGCGGGAGTTGAGGTAGGCCGTCATGGTCACGGCGGTCGCCCCGGGGGCTGTACCCGCGGCGAACCGATTCCCGCCGACGGCGTCCTCGACCCCCTTCCCGCCCCGGCGCTCGACCACCGCGAACGCCACGTCACTGTCCTCGTCCCGCTCTTTGACCCACCCGTCCGACAGGAACCACTTCTCGACCGTCCACACCCCGTACGGCGCCACGCCGTCCCGGTACCCGGGCGCGAACACGAGCTGCTCGCGCTTTCCGTCCAGGCAGTGGGCGGCCGTGACGATGAGGTCGTGCCGGGGGCTGTGCACGACGGACGCGGTGCAGACGTGGCCACCGCGCAGATGGTCGCGCCGGCCGGCCAGGAACAGGGCACCGACCCGCGCGCTCTGCGCCGTCGCCGCGGCGGTGTCGGTCACGCCGAGGGGTCCCGTACCGGCGCCGGCCGCGGCGGAGGCCGACGGGACGGCGAGCAGGGCGGCGACGGCGTACAGGGGCAGGCGCGAGGTGTGGGTGTGTTGTGTCCGGGGCATCGGGGGTCACTGTGACGGACGAAGGTGAGAGAAGCGTCAGACGCCGGCCGGCCACCCCTCTCCCGGGCCTCGCCACCGGGGCATTACCTCTCGGGTCATCGCCTCCGTCCGGCCTCTCCTGCCACGATCGTCGGCAGAGGGATCGAGCCCTACCGACAGGGCGAGCCCTACCGACAGGGGAGGACACCATGCCCGCCTACGTCATCGCCCACCTCCGGGACGCCGCCCCGCACCCGGAGATCGCCGAGTACATCGAGCGCATCCCCGCCACCTTCGAGCCGTACGGCGGGCGCTTCCTGGTGCACGCCACGCCGCACGAGACGAAGGAGGGCAGCTGGCCCGGGCACGTCGTGATGATCGGCTTCCCCGACATCGCGCAGGCGCGCTCCTGGTGGGACTCACCCGCGTACCAGGAGATCGCGCCCCTGCGCTCCCGGCACATCGAGGGCGACATCATCCTGGTCGAGGGCGTCCCCGACGGATACGACCCGACCACCACGGCGAAGAGCCTGCGCGAGGCGTTGCCCGCCGACTAGGCGCGAGCACCTCACGCTCAAGGGGTCAGTTCCGTCTGGCCGGACAGGGGGGAGACGGGGTCCTGCCGGATGTACCACTCGGTGCCGAGGATCCCTTCCCGCACAGCCTGTGGGAAACCGGCGAGCAGTCCCGGTACGGCCCCCCGCTCCACCTCGGTGCGATGGGCCAGTACGGCGGCCCACTTCCGCTCCAGCCACGGGCTCACATCGACGATGGCGGTGACCCGCTCGTCCGGGACCGTGTTCATGCCCTTGCCCGCGCGGGCCAGTTCGCCCAGCGCGTCCAGGGCCGAGTGCGGGTGCGTGGCCAGGTAGAGGGCGCTCGGCTGCCAGGGGGCGCCGGCGTCCGGGTAGAGCCGTTCGAGCCCGGCCGCCTGGACTGCGAGCGTGGTCAGGCGGTGGGTGTGCACATGGTCGGGGTGACCGGTCAGGCCGCCGTAGGCGTCGTGGGTGATGACGATCCGCGGGCGGAACCGGCGTATATGGGCGACCAGCCGGCCGATCGCCTCGTCCAGTGGAGCGGCGCACAGCCGAGGGCTGCCGGGGGCGGAGTGCGGGACCCGGTCGTCGGCATAGCCGAGCATCCGCGGTTCGCCGGCGCCCAGGATCCGCAGCGCCTCGGCGAGTTCGGCGCCGCGCCGAGTGTCCGGGGTCCAGGTCGCCGTCACGACCGCGGTGCGCGCGCCGGCGGCCGCGTGCCGGGCGAGGACGCCGCCCGAGAACAGCGCCTCGTCGTCCGGGTGCGCGAACACCCCGAGCAGGCTGGGCACCGACATCGACATCGACATCGAGCGATCACCTCCGCGGTACTGGCTACCCCTGAGTACGAGAACTCAGGCACCAGGTCGTCCGACCCGGCAGACTGTGCGACGACCGGCCAACTGGCCGATGAGCAGGCCGACTTCAGGGGGAACGATCGTGAGACGAACCAGCCGCGCTCTGGCCGTGACGGCACTCGTGACCGGTGCGCTGACCGGCGTGGCGGCGGGTCCCGCCGCCGCGTCGACCGATGTCCTGCTGCCGCATCCCGGCCCGGACGGCCTGGTGTGGGTGGAGGAGCGCACGGGGGACGGCGGTGTGGCGTCCGGCGGGGCGTGGGAGGGGCTGCCGACCGTGCTGACGGTGGCGTGCGAGGGGGGCGGCGACGTGCGGGTGACGATGTCGCAGGAGACGGAGGTCGCCGCGTTCTCCGTCAACTGCCCGGCCGGGGAGGCCGGCGTGGGCTCGGTGACGATGGACGCCGGCGTGGTCCGCCCCGGCTCCTTCGTGATCGGCGTCGACGCGTCGTCGGACGACATCCGCTGGGCCCTGACGGTCACTCAGCCGGAGTCGTAACCAGGAGGCGTAACCCGGAGAGGTGAGGGGGCGGCAACAGGGCGCGTCAGCGCTGCGCCGCCACCCGCTCACCGGCCACCAACGGCTTGCTCACTCCCGTCAGTTCCTCCGAGACCGTCCACAACCGCCGCGCCACGTCCGGGTCACTGGCAGCCGCGCTCCGCCCGACCAGCGTCGGCCCGCCCCGCATCTCGCCGCGCCCGTCGGGCCCGACATAGCTCGCGCCGGGAAGGTCCTGCGTGGCGGCGTACAGCGTCGGCAGCGCGCCCGCCTTGTCGTCCTGGGCGAAGAACCGGTTGCCGATCTTCATGAACCCACGCATCACCGGATTCCCCGCGTGGCTCTGGAGGTTGGTGGCCGCATAGCCCGGGTGGGCCGCCAGGGCGCGCACCGGGGAACCGGCCTGCGCGAGCCGCCGCTGGAGCTCCAGCGTGAACAGCAGATTCGCCAGCTTCGACTGGGCGTACGCACGGTTCGGGTTGTAGCCGGACGTGAAGTCCAGGTCCTCGAAGCGGATCCGCGCGTCGAACAGACGGTGCGCGCCGGACGCCAACGTCACCACCCGGTCCGTGACGTACGGCAGCAGCAGGTTCGTCAGCGCGAAGTGACCGAGGTGGTTCGTGCCGAACTGCATCTCGAAGCCGTCCGCCGTCCGCTGCTCCGGCAGCATCATCACGCCCGCGTTGTTGATCAGCAGATCCACGGGCCGCCCCTGCCAGGCGTCCGCGAACTCCCGCACGGACGACAGATCCGCCAGGTCCAGGCGCCGCACCTCGGTGCTGCCGGTCACCGTCGCCGCCGCCGCGCGGCCCCGCTCGAGGTCCCGTACGGCGAGGACGACGTGCGCTCCCGCGCGGGCCAGCGCCGCGGCGGCGGTGAGTCCGATGCCGCTGTTGGCCCCGGTGACGACGGCCGTACGCCCGCTCAGATCGGGGATCCGGCTCGCATCCCATGCCTTGCTCGTGGTCTTGCTCGTGCTCGTGCTCTTCGTGTTATCAGCCATGCAAACGAATGTAGGCGTCGCCAACAATGCTGTCAATGACAACAATGGTGACGACGCCAACAATGATGGCGCCGACTACATGGAGCTACGATGGTCCGCATGCCCGGCATGCCTGAGAGTCGCCCCTACCACCACGGAGACCTGCGCGCCGCCCTTCTCGCGACAGCGGAACGCACCCTGCGCGAGAAGGGCGTCGCCTCCCTCTCCCTGCGAGAACTGGCCCGCGAGGTCGGCGTCAGCCACGCCGCCCCGGGCCGGCACTTCAAGGACAAGCAGGCCCTGCTCAACGCCCTGGCCGTGGCCGGGTTCGAGCGGCTCAGCCGGGCCCTGGACGCTGCCGACGACCCGGCACTCCCACTGGAACCCCGGCTCACCGCACTCGCCCGCGTCTACCTCGGCTTCGCCATCGACAACGCCGAGCTCCTGGAGCTCATGTACGCCCGCAAGCACGACCCGGACGCCTCGGAGCAGATGGTCACCGCCGTCGAGCGGACGGTCGGCAGCCTCGAAGGGATCCTCGCGGACGCCCAGAAGCGCGGCGAGATCATCGAGGGCGACCCCGAGCAGCTCAACCTCGTCACGGGCGCCGCCCTGCAAGGCATGGCCGGCTTCATCAGCAGCGGCATGCTGACCTCCGAAGCGGCCCTGGCCGGCGTCGACAGCCTGGTCCACCACCTGCTGCACGGCCTGAAGCCCCGCTGACGGTCACTGTCGACCCCGTCGGCGGCAACGCCATCAGGGGCGCGGGGAACTGCGCGACCAGCCACAACGGACCGGCAGCAGCCCGACGACCAGCACCCCCTACGGCACTGACGCTCACACCCCGAACGCACCCCGCAACGCGCTCACCGCCTGCCCGATGGCGCCCTCCGCGGCCCGCGTCTCCCGCAATGCGTTCAGCATCACGAAGTCGTGGATGATGCCCTGATACCGCACCGCGGTCACCGGCACCCCGGCCTCCCGCAGCTTGTTCGCATACGCCTCCCCTTCGTCCCGCAGCACATCGGCCTCGGCGGTGATGACGAGCGCCGCCGGAAGCCCCGTCAGCTGCTCCGCCGTAGCGCGCAGCGGACTCGCGGTGATCTGCGCCCGCTCCGCCTCGTCGGTCGCGTACTGGTCCCAGAACCACGTCATGGCGTCCCGCCGCAGGAAGTACCCCTCGGCGAACTGCCGGTATGAGCCGGTGTCGAACGAGGCGTCGGTCACCGGGTAGAAGAGCACCTGCTGCACCAGCGGCACATCGCCGCGCTCCTTGGCCATCAGCGTCAGCGCGGCCGCCATGTTCCCGCCCACCGAGTCACCGGCCACGGCGATGCGCCCGGCGTCCAGGTCGTTGTCCGCACCCTCACGGACGACCCACTGGGCGACGGCGTAGTTCTGCTCGATCGCGACCGGGTAGCGGGCCTCGGGCGAGAGGTCGTACTCGGGGAAGACGACCGCGGCGCCGGTGCCGACGGCGAGCTCCCGCACGAGCCGGTCGTGGGTGTGGGCGTTGCCGAACACCCAGCCCGCGCCGTGGATGTAGATGATCACGGGGAGCGTCCCGGTGACCCCGGCCGGCCGGACGACCCGGACCTTGACCGCACCGGTCGGCCCACCGGGCACGCTGACCCACTCCTCGTCGACGTCCGGCTTGGCGATCTCCCCGGACTGCACCTCGTCGACGACCTTGCGCCCCTCGGCCGGCCCCAGATCGAACAGGTACGGCGGGTTGGCGGTGGCCTCGGCGAAGGCCTGGGCGGCGGGCTCCAGGACGGGGCGGGCGGGGGTGGTGGTGTCGGTCATGGCGATCTCCTCGGATCGGGTGCCGCGGCAGCCTGCCCGGCCGGATCGACCGGGTGCGGCGGCACGCCATGAAAGTAGCGCACTATTAAGTCGTGCACAACTCATTAGCGCACGATGATGTATCTCCCGATAGAATCGAGGGGACCCGAAGCGCCACCGGCAGGAGCCTCCATGTCCACAGCCACCGACCCACCCCCGCAGGACCCCGGCTCCCTCCTCCTGGACGACCAGCTCTGCTTCGCGCTCTACGCCGCCTCGCGCGCCGTGACCGCGCGCTACCGCCCCCTGCTCGACGAACTGGGCCTGACCTACCCGCAGTACCTGGTCATGCTCGTCCTCTGGGAGCGGGACTCGATCTCCGTACGCGACCTGGGCGCGGCCCTCCAACTGGAGTCCAGCACCCTCTCCCCGCTGCTCAAGCGCCTCGAAGCAGGCGGTCTGCTGCGCCGCGAGCGCCGCCGGGACGACGAGCGCTCGGTCGCGATCCGCCTCACCGAGACCGGCGCCGAGCTCCGCGACCGCGCGACCACGGTCCCGCTCGCCATCGGCGACGCGATGGGCCTGACCCCGCAGCAGGACGCCCTGGCCAAGCAACTCCTGCGCCTGATCACGACGAACGTCACCGAGCGCTGACCCTCGGGCCGCGCTCCCCCTCCACGCTCCGTCACCAGTACTGCACGCAACGGGCCACGGCGTCCGCCGCCGTCATCGCGACGACGTCGGGCCTTGGCCAGGCTGGAACGGCATCCCGCCCGTCCCAGGAACCCGCCCCTGCCCAGCCGGCCTGTTGACCGGTGCTCCGGCTCTGTTGTCGAACACCGGAGGAGTCAGGCCGGTCTGCGGAGGCGCTCCGCCATTCACCGGCTCCGGGCCGGGCAGGCCGCCTGTCGCAACCGTCGGAGACGGCGGGCTCTCAGGCAGCGTCGTCAGCGATCTTATGGATCTCCCTGACCGCCGCGGTCAACCGGTCCGCGGCGGCCAGCACCATCCCGGCGTTTGCCTGGTCCAGCCATGCCAGCGTCTGCTCGTGGCTCATGTCCTCGAAGGACGTACCACCACAAGGCCCCTTGGCCGGCATCAGATCGATCCTCCCGCGTCGCCGCCCACGTTCTCGTAGCCCTTGCGCGAGGCCAGCACGGCTGCGCCCATGCCCTCCATTGGGTCCGACAGCAGCTTCGCCAGCGTCTCAAGATCGCTGATCGCCGGCTCGTACGCGGTGAACACACCGGCCGTATCCGACCATCAGGTCGCGGATCAGCTTGTCGACGCACGTCCGGAGCTTCGTGAACGGCGCGAACTCGGTGGCCCTGTCGGCCTGCGCGCCGACAGCGTCCAGCGCCGAATCGAACAGGCCGGGTGCCCACGCCGCCCCGACACGGACCCGCCGTCGCGCAGCAACACAACGCCCTCCCCGTACAGCCAGAACAGCCGAACATTCGAAGCCGCGCCAAAAACTCCAACTACCGGCAGTGCCAGTCCGCAGTTTCCCGGATCAAAATCGGGCCATCCTGGTTCCAATTGGCCCGCGCCCAGGAGGGCGGCGGCTCGCTGAGCATGGGTCCACCCAACACCGAAGCGTGATCAGGCGCATTGCGTAGACGTCCCGGGCCATATTGGCTCAGCCATGATCATCCGGCCAGGGCTGCCGCATGGGCGAGCTCGAACGCGGGCTCGACTCCGAGCTCCTTCCGCAGACGGCGCCTGAATTCCTGGTACAACTCGGTGGACTTTCCCGGGGCTCCCAGCTTCATGTGGCCGCGTATGAGAAGGAGGTGGCTGGGCTCGTCCAGCGGTTCCCACGTGACCAGGAGTTCCGCGATCTCGACAGCCTCCCGCAGTCGCTCGCCGGACAGCAGAATCTCACTCGCTTCGCGCAGGGCATAAAACCTCCGCTGATCCCACGTCCTTTGGTGTTCCTCAACCCACGGCGAATGCACGTCGACTAATAAAGGGAACTGCAGCAGCTCGAGATCGGTCGCGAGGGATGGAGTGCGCGGCCAGTCCGGGTGGGTGAGAGCGTCATGTGCCAACTGCCAGTCACTGGTGAGCACATCCGAGAGGCGTACGGTCTCGCCCTCCGCGATCACCAGCTCCCGGGGTGCTGCCTGGTTCACCCGCCACAGCAGTCGGCTCAGCCTGCGCCGCCCGAGGCGCTCCGCCTTGTCAGGCCACAGGGACCTGATGATCGCGGGGCGCCGAGCGGTCCGCCCTTCGCGCAGTTCGAGGTAGGCCAGGAGCTCCGCAGTCTGCGGCGGCAGGCGGTAGGACTCGTCATCAGCGAGGTGAACGCCGTCATGGCCCAGCAACCGGAGTTGAACGGAACCAGGATCTCTCGTGGCACCGGTCATCGATCTCGACATAAGTCCCCCTGTCTCCATTTGTCTGGAACGACGGATCAGCCGCTCGCTCTCCGGGAGAGACCTGCCCGTCGGATGCGACGAAGTGGTCAACAAACGCGCATCACATGCCTTAGCAATAACAAGAGCTGATCACGAACATCAAGGTCTATCCACTCGGCACGACGAGTTCAGGCAAGCCGCGAAAAGCGATTCAACGAGTGTGGTGAACGGACACCATCCAGCCAGCTGACCAGCAGAGAGGGTGGATTGGAGACGCTTCGGAGACACCTGAGGGGCATGATCCCCACATGCCTGAGACAACCAGGAGTCGCGACGAAGCGATCGCGAAGAGAGGGCCTCGTGAATCTGTGCTGGCCGCCGACCAACCGGTGTCGGCGGCTTGGCAGTTGAATCACGGAGGATTCCTTGAACAAGAACCGCATCATCGCGAGCACGGTGCTCGTCGGCGCGCTCATAGGCGTTGGCGCCCCGGCCGCCTCCGCGATGCCTCAGGCTCGCCCCGCCGGCGTCGCCCAGGTCCAGACGGTGGGCACTCACCGTGCGGTCTCCTCGGCCGCCGAGGTGAAGCTGACGTCGTCGGCTTCGACCGCCGGCGCGACGGGTACTGCTTCGACCGAGGCCGGAGCCGACCGGGCCGGGGAGAGGGGCCGGTGGACCTGGATCATCAACAAGCTCAAGGATCTCGGCTCCGGCGCCTGGAAGAAGCTCAAGGACGCGGCCAGGGCGGGCTACGACGCGTTCAAGAGGGCTTACGAGCGCTACGTGCCGTGGCTCGTCCGCAAGACGATCGAGCTTGGTGCCACGGTCTACGAGGTCTACTCGGCCGTGCGGGACTTCATCGGTCTCTGAGGTCCGGGCCGTCTGCCCGGGGCGCCACAGACCGGCTCGGGCAGTGGCGAAGCGGTGTGCGGGCCTCGGAACCTTTTCGTTCCGAGGCCCGCACACCGCGCCCCCCTCTCCTCTCGCCTCCCGCCGCATTTCACTTCGACGACTCAAGGAA
Source organism: Streptomyces sp. NBC_01092 (assembly GCF_045039535.1). Taxonomy (NCBI): domain Bacteria; kingdom Bacillati; phylum Actinomycetota; class Actinomycetes; order Kitasatosporales; family Streptomycetaceae; genus Streptomyces; species Streptomyces sp. NBC_01092. The sequence continues at coordinate 5,159,926 of NZ_CP108659.1, forward strand.
GACATGAGTAAAGGAAGGCCCTCCGTGACGCCGAACGAGGCTCCGGCCTCAGTGAGTGGCGATGCCTGGCCGGTGATTCCGCTCGGCGTGGCCGCCCTGCTGCTGCGCACTCTGGGCGACCACACCTGGGCGTACGTCGTGGGCGCGGTGATCGGCGGCATAGGCCTGCTGGCGGCGCTGATCGGTCTGGTCGAGTGCGTGCGCGCGGTGCGACGCGGTCTCGCCCTCGGCAAGGCCGCCTGGGTGATCGTTCTGCTGCTGATCGCCGGATTCGCCGTGGTTCACCAGCTCGTCACGGCCTGATGAGGCGGGGTGTCAACGATGTCTACGATCGAGATCGCTGATCTGACCAAGGCGTACGGGAAGAAGCGCGTGGTCGACGGCCTGTCGTTCACCGTGCGCCCGGGATCCGTCACCGGATTTCTGGGACCGAACGGTGCCGGCAAGAGCACAACACTGCGCATGACGCTCGGCCTGACCAGACCGGACAGCGGTACGGCTCGTATCCAGGGGCGCAGTTATCACGAGCACGCCGAGCCGTTGCGCGTCGTGGGCGCGTTGCTGGACGCCCGATGGGCGCACCCCAAGCGCAGTGCACGGGCTCACCTGACGTGGCTCGCCCACAGCAACCGAATTCCCGTCGGCCGTGTGGACGAGGTTCTGTCCCGGGTCGGGCTCACTGAGGTGGCGGACCAGCGGGTCGGAGGCTTCTCTCTCGGCATGGCCCAACGTCTTGGACTGGCCGGCGCGTTGCTGGGGGACCCCGGAATCCTGATTCTGGACGAGCCCGCGAACGGCCTTGACCCTGAGGGCATCGCATGGATGCGCGGGCTTCTCAGACAGCTGGCGGCCGAAGGACGCAGCGTCCTCGTATCCAGCCACCTGCTCGCAGAGATGGCACAGCTGGCCGACGAGGTGGTGGTGATCGGCCGCGGGCAACTCATCAAGCAGTGCTCCATCGCGGAACTCACCTCGGTCGGCGCCGCCACGCAGGGGGAAGTGGTCGTACGCGGTCCGGAGCCCGGTCGACTGCGCGAACTGCTCACGCAGGCGGGCGCCACCGTGGACGCCGGCGGGCCGGGAACGGATCCGTCCGCCCCACCCCTGCTGGTCAGTGGTCTGAGCTGCGAGGACATCGGCAGAGCCGTGGCCGGGGCCGGCCTCGTGCTGTACGAACTGACTCCGCGCCGCGGCACCGTCGAGGATGCCTACCTCCAGCTCACGGGCACCTCGGTGGAGTACCGGGGCTCGGTGCGACCGGCGGAAGAGAGGGCCGTATGACCAGCACCGCCGTGCTGAAAGCCGAGGCTTACAAGCTTCGCTCGCTCACCTCCACACCATGGCTTCTCGGCATCACCACAGTCGTGTCGCTCGTCCTCAGTGGCCTCGCTGTGCGTTCCCCCATGGAAGGTGAGGAGCCCGGCATATCCGAAGTGATGGTCGGTCCCGCCTTCGCGCAGTTCCTGGTCATGGTGTTCGCGGCCCGCAGCGCGACGATGGAGTTCCGTACGGGCACGATCTGGCAGTCCCGTCTTGCCGTGCCGTCCTGGCCACGGCTGTTGCTGGGCAAGGCCGGGGTGATCGCGACGCTCGCGGCGCTGATGGGAATCCTGATGGGGGCGGGGGGAGTCGCCGTCGCGGCCGTCGCGGCGCCCGACGCCGATGTCGTGCCCTCCAGCGGGCTCGAATGGCGTCAACTCCTCGCCCTTCCTGTCTCACTCGCCATCGTGGCCGTGCTGAGCCTTGCCATCGGTCTCCTCCTGAAGAGCGGTGGCGCGACCATCACCGTCGTACTGGTCTGGGCTCTGGTCGTCGAACCGGCTCTGTCGGCCACGGGTGACTGGCTGGCGGGGATCGATATCGGCCCGTGGCTGCCGTTCCTGGCGCTGAGCGACTTTCAGGGCCAGTCCGGCGGCGTCTCCTTCCCCGGCGGGCCCTACCTGGCCTGTGTCTATGCGGCATCCCTCACGGCAGCGCTCCTGGCGGCTGCCATCAAGGTGCAGGACCGTCGGGAGCCGTGACATCTCGACCCGGAACTCCTGAACTCCGGGAGGGAGCCGATACTCCCGCCAGCGAGAGGCTTGCCCTTCCCGGTGCGGAGATGAGGCGCTGACTGGTCATCGGCAGCCGGCGGCTCCGCAATTCCCCCGTGCGCGCGGAGCCGCCCTTCTCCGCGCCCCGCCCCGCCCTGTCGGGCAGGGCGGGGCGCTTCGCCTGGCCCCGGCGAGATCGCGGCCGCGAGGAGGGACTGACGAGGTCCAGCGAGGAGATCGAGCGGATGAATGACGGGCTCGTAGCTGACCTGCCGTAGTCCGGCGGAGATACTCCGGTGGCCGGCGTCCCGGCGTGTGTCAACCGCGGGGTTCTGCAGAGCCGTCGGGACTATGAACGGCCTGACCGGGCGGAGCACCTCGAAGGTCCTGGGCGCCTTCACCGGCCTTACCCCTCCCGTCATCAGTCCCGCCCTGACGGGCCGTGAGGCCCAAGCACGGGCGTATGAGGCACGAACGGGGCCGCGACACCCAGCCACTGCCCGCTCGCCCGGGCAGCGGCGGCGGGGGCCGCTGCGCCATCAATTCCCGTCTGCCACCCCATCGTCGGCCGTGGCGTCCACCATCATCATCCCGACGACTTCCTCAAGCGCCGCATGCAATGGCGATACGAGGGCGGCGAGTTCACCTTCCGACGCCTCCCCCGCCTCCAGCACGGCCCCGACGACCGCCACCAGGACAGCCGCGGTCTCCAGGGCCTGCGCGTCGGCCAGCCCTTCAAGAAGACTGCCGGGCCGCGCGACGACGAACGCCTCCTTGCCGGTGGCCGGATCGACGCCGATGCTGCGGGGACGCCACGTGCCGCTCATACGGCGGCCTCCCACGGGAAGTAGTCCCGCCCCTGAGCGGCGAGGGCCTCCACCCGACGCCGCTGACGCCGAAGGCGCCGCCGCTCAAGATCGTCCCGCTCGCGTTCCCATACGACGACGTCCGACCGGACCAGCGGCTGACCATCGGCGGCGATGACGCCCGCCGGGCGCGACCGGGGCCGAAGCGCGAGGGTGGGACTGCAGGCGGGGCGGGGCGGCCAGGGAGTGCTGGGCGGTGCCGAGTCGGCGCGGTGCACTCCGCGGGCAGGCAGGAAGAGGCTCAGAATGGCGGCCAGTAGGCTGCGCATAGGTCGACTCCTATTTAGTCGGCTCAGCCCCGGCACGGAAGCTCTCACCCTTCCCGCCGGGGCGTCTTGTTTTCTCCAGACCTTATCCGAGAGACGGTAGTGATAGGTAGTGGTTGGTAGTAGTGATAGGTAATGCGCAGTGGAGAGTGGCGCCCTACGGTCAAAACGTGGACAAGATCAGCCCCGACTCGCCGCAGTATGTATATGAACAACTGGCCGCGATCATCGAGCGGAAGATCCGTTCCGGCGAGTATCCGCCCGGCACCCGACTGCCGGGAGAACTGACCATGACCCATGACTACGGGGTTGGCCCGGGCACCGTCCGCCGCGCGCTGAACATCCTGCGGGACAAGGGGCTGGTGGTGACCGTGCGTGCCCGTGGATCGTTCGTGGTGGACCCGCTGCCGCCCGCCTCCGATGAAGCGTCGACTTCATGAATCCTGACTCTGAGATCGACCACGGCGCACCGCTGACGCCATACCGGCAACTCGCCGAGATTCTGCGTGCGCAGATTCAGCGCGGCGACTGGCAGCCGGGTCGGATGCTGCCGAGCGAAGCCCAGCTCGTGCAGCGGTACGGGATCGCACGGACAACCGTGCGGCGGGGGCTTGGCCTGCTGGCCGACGATGGCTGGGTGTACGCCGTTCCCCAGCGGGGGTGGTTTGTCTCCGACCCCCTGCCGCCCGCCGACGAGGCCGAGTCGACTCCTTGAACCCTGGTGCCGACCTCATGGACCTTGATCGCACGCGCCCGCTCTGGCGGCAGATCGCAGCGGAGATCATCCAGCGCATCGAGGACGGCACGTATCCGCCGGGAGGCCGCGTGCCGTCCACCCTGGAGATCGCCCAGGAGTTCGGCGTGGTGAACGCGACGGCGGCTAAGGCCATGCGACATGTACGGGAACAGGGCTGGACCCGGGGCGAGGTCGGACTGGGAACCTTCGTAGCCGACCCCCTGCCGACCTTCCCCGAAACCCCCGACTAGCCGAACCCACGGCCCCTCAGCCAACCGGCGTGCCATCGCACACTGGGCCCCCGTTGCAGCGTCAGCGATTACCAGTGACGGCTGGCTGGTCAGGGCTATGAGACGTTGAGCGGCAGTTCTCGGTGGAAGACGGCCATGGGCCGGCCGGGGCCGTTGTAGTCGTCGACGGTCTTCGTGTCGAAGCCGAGGCTGCGATGGAAGGCGATCGAGCCGGTGTTCTCGATTGACGTGATCGCCTTCAACCGCCGTGCACCGTGACGTTCCGCTGCTTCAGCGAACGCCGTATACAGACGACGCCCGAGGCCGGTGCCACGGGCGTCGTCCCGCGTGGCGATCAGATGCACGTACCCGGTGCCGTCCGGGGTGACGAACCCGAAGATGTACCCACGGATTCCGTCCTCGGCCCGGGCAACCAAGCAGGTGGAACCGAACTCCTGCACCAGTGCCAGAAGGTGCAGCGACCGAAGGTCACGTTCGCCCCAGTAACGGGGGTGATCAGTCAGGACCTGGTGGAAGTCGGTCACCCCGGCCGGTGCGATGTGTATCCCCATGGTGACGATCATGGCAGGCGCCTCGGCCGGCGGTGAATCACCGAACTTCGACCCCTCCCACCTGCTTCACCACGTCGTCCACCAGAGCCTCGTCGCAGAGGGCCACCGACCAGTTGGAGCCGGCAACCAGGCCCTTGGGAGTCTGTCCACCGGTGATCTTCGACCAGAGCCCCTCATCGCGCGACCGCGCATCGTCGTAGATCGCGAGGTCGGCGCAGTGGTCCTGGTGCTGCTGTCCTCCCCTGCCCGTGGTGCAGTTCAGAAACTGCCAGCTCAGTGCCGGGTCGTTGTCGTCATCGTCCCGGTCCGTACATCCCACGGCCGCGTCCACCTTGTCGGCCAAGGCGTCGAGGTTCTTGTAGCTGGGATTGTCCGGGATCTCGGGGAGCTGATCCTCGTAGGGAGGCCGGTCGGGAGCGCCGGTCTCGCCGAGCGGCTTGAGGACGACGGCGTGCAGAGCCTCGGCCACGCGGGCGGCGAAGTCGGGGTCCATGACGCGGATGTACCAGTTACCGGCGGCTACCAGGGTGTGCTGGTAGGGCGGGTTGCGGCGCGAGGACATGGCGGTGCCCAGATGACTGGGGGTGTCCAGATGGAGTTCGAGCTCGACCGACTTCCCGGCCCCGAACTGGGCACCGCATCTGGTGGCGTCGCCGCTGGGCGACCTGCCGAGGACGGGGCAGGGGATCTTTGCCCGGTCCAGCGCCGATGCCAGGTCGTCCGTCGTCTTGAAGTCGGGGCCCTTCGGGACATTGCCCGGGATCGGCTTGTATGGCGCTCCGCCTGTCCGCTCGTCCGTGCATCCGGCCAGGACGACAGCGCAAAGACACGCCAGGGCGACAGCTCGCATTCTGCGCTTCAACGTACTAGTCCTTGGACGGAGTCGGCGGCGGGTTGGGGCTCGGTGACGGCGTGCCGGGTTCCGGTCGGCCCGTACCCGTGCCGCCGCCCATGCCGGCCGTGTCGTAGATCGGGTCAAGGCTCACGTTGTGCCCCGCAGGGGTCTGGCTCTCGATCTGATCGATGGCCTGGGTTCGTTCCCTGTCGCTCAGCGCGTCCCACGCCAGCGTGTCGTCGATGTGCGGTTGGAGACGATCCCAGTTCTCGCCCCGGGTCTTGATGTCGCCGCCACGGTGCGCCGAGTCGTCCCCGTAGGTCTCGTTCTTCTCCCGTACGTCCCGCGTATCGGCCGCGTACAGCGTGAACAGCTGCTTGTCCGTACCGGCTCCGTACTCGTCCTTGTCGCGGAGATCCTTGAGGTGGTAGGCGCTCAACCGGATGGCTTCGTTCGGATTCTGCTCGATGTACTTGGTGAGCTGGCGGTCACTCAAGTCCGATACCCGTCCACCATCCGCTGTCCTGAACGCATCTCCGTTGTTGTCGAGCGTCCGTCGTATCGTCTCCAGCTTCATATGCGTGATCCCCAGCGACTTGTCCGGCTTCAGCGTCTCCCGGAGCGTCCAGTCGAAGAATCCCCCGAACCACGGCAAGGGCCCCTCCAGATCCCGGTCGTGGTTCTGCCACCACTGCTGTTCCTGCCACAGGATGGCGAGCAGCAGCTTCTTGCTCATGCCCGTCTCCGCCGCCGCCCGGTTCACCGCATCGATCTGAGCCGGCGAGACATTGATGCGGTGCACCCCGTCGAGGTATTGCAGGCGTAGCGCGATGGCCAGCGGGCTGTTCTCGTCGAGAGCCTGCGAGACCAGCTTGGGGTCCTCGACGTCGGTCAGGGCTCGAATGGTGCGCAGTTCCGTCGCGGTCTCGTTGTCTGCCTCTTCGGCTTTGCGCAGGGCGTCGCCGACCAGGTCCGCCGCGTGCTGGAGTGAGCCGCCCTCGCTCTCGTCACGGCCTGCCTTCCATGTGGCCCGGCCGCTCGGGTCGATATGGATGCCGTACCGGTCGGCGTAGTCGAGCGCACTCTCGAGGTCCCGCTTGGCACCCTCGATCATTTCAGCGAGGGTGTCGTACGTCCGCATCAGGCCCTTGAGTGCCTCCGCAGCCGCCTCGAAGTCCTCGGCGTGCTTGACGAAACGTCTGCGCGCGGCTTCGCCGCTGTCGCTGACCCAGCACTTCTGCAGTGTCGAGGCGACCTCGTCACGTGCGTATGAGGCCATGTCCTGGCACTCCTTCGACGACCGGAGCGCGTCGTCGGCAGCGTCCCGCCACTGCTGGGGGCGGGCAGCCTTGAGCTCCTCGACCGTGATGGCCATCAGGCGCCGCCCTCCATCCGGTTGGCGGCCCTGCGCATCTCGTCGGCGATGGAGTGGTCCGTGCTGATCTCGCGGTCCATGGCCTTGTTCAGTCCCTCGGCCGCGTCCTCGACGAGATCTCCGAGCTCCCGCAGGCGCATCTGCCACGCGCGTACACAGTCGTCGCTGGCCGGTCCCGACTCCCACCCGCTGTACGCCTTGCCGGCGGCGGCCGCGTCGGTCAGCTCCCGTTTGGCGCGGCCCGAGCTGTTGGCCTTGCGTATGTCCTCGGACTTGCGCCGGATCGGGCCGTCCTCGAGAAGCACTTCGTCCCCCGTTGCTCTGGAATGCGAATCGACGCGAATGGATGTTGCATGTACTGATCACGGGCAGTCTACGAACGCCCCTCCACTCGGGGCAGTTCGCCGGGAGGACGACTCAAAGGTCCCTGGAAGCCCAGGGATGAACGCGCGAAAGGTACGGCCCCTTTGGAGGGCGGAGGAATGCCCCCGCCGCCCGGCAACGGTCTCCCGAGGCACCCCGGCGGACCGGCCGGCTTCACCTGACCGCCCGTCACCAGACCTGAACCGCAACGGGCCGCGGCACCCAGCTACGGCCCGTTGGCGTGTCGGCGATAGCCTTCACCCGGAGAACAACGGCACGAACCATCACCCGGCCGGCCGTCAGAAACGGCACCCGGCGTGAAGAGGGCCAACGACGCAACCACACGACAGGTTCCGCTCAGGCCTCGTTGCCCGGCGTGACCTGCCGTGATACACAGAGTGACCATACGAGCTATTCGTACGAATCCCGCCCATCAATGACGCCAAGTCGACATACGACGGCGCCATTGTCGGCGAGAATGATGCCTGACCTCTGCGCACCGCAGAGGATTGCGGAACTACCCAACAGGGGCGGTGACTTACATGCTCTTTGCGGCCGATAAGGGCGACATCAACACCATCATCGGCGGGATCGCTCCGGACTGGGGCCCCTTCGGCAGCCTGGGCAACGAGGCCAAGGTGATGATCGAGGTGGTGATGGCGGTGGCCATCCTGCTCTGCCTCGGTATCGCCATCTGGGGGGCGGCCAAACAGCGCATCGGCGCCACGGCGTTGCGCGACACCTTCAGCGCCGAGCAGGGCAAGGGTCTGATCATCGCCGGTCTGACGGGTGTCTTCATCATCGGCTCGCTGGGCACGCTGTTCACCATCGTGTACGGCATGGCCGTATAGGCCCCCCGGCAACCCGGATCCCCCGGATCCCCCCGATCTCCCCGATCCCCTCCGTCCGCTCCGGGCACGCCCGGTCCCCCTAGTCCCCCACCCACCTGTCGTGCCCACCGGCTGAGGTTGCGTTTCCCTGATGTCGAGTCACCACACCGCGCCCACGCGGGAACCAGCACGGCTACCGTCGTACTCCAACGTGTATCTGTCCGACGTCGAGGGGGCGTACGCGGCATGAGTCTCGGAGACGAGCGGGAGACCTCCGGCGGCTACGGAGGCACCGGTCAGACCCGTACGCGGCTGCCGGAGAGCAGCGGTGACGTGTACGGGGGTGCGCGGCGGGGCGGCCGTTCGTCGTCCCGGAGCCTGGTCACGGTGGTCGGCGTGGTGGTCCTCCTCATCGCCGCGATCGCCTTCGCGAACCGTGGAGAAGACGACTCCGCTTCCCCGAACGGGGACGAAAACCAGCCGAAATCCTCAACGACGGCGGCCACGGGGACACGACCGGTGGACGGGAAGGCCGCGGGGATCCCCGGGGGGTTCAGGCGAGATGAGCAGGGGGCGCAGAGCGCGGCGGCCAACTACTCGGTGGCGCTGGGGTCGGCGGACATGTTCAACACGGACAGACGGCACGAGATCGTCAACACTGTCTACGCCCCCGATGTAGCCGCCAAGCGGCAGGCGGACCTGGACAGCGCGTACGCCAGCGAGAAGTTCCTGACGAACATCGGCCTCGGCACTGACGGTGCCGCGCCGACGGGCCAGACGTTCATCTCCCGAGTCATCCCGGTGGGCACCAAGACCACGTCGTTCGGCACCGGTGCCGCCACCGTGGAGGTCTGGTACACGTCGCTCTTCGGTCTGTCCGGCGAAGGCTCGACCAACCCGGTGGCCGAGAGCTGGTACACCACGACCTACGAGCTGAAGTGGGTCGGCAACGACTGGAAGGTCACCGACTTCCAGCAGAAGGACGGACCCGTGCCGGTCGGGCGGGACCAGCAAGCCTCCACCGCTGACGACATGACGAAGGCCGTCGAGGAGTTCGGAGGGTTCACGTATGCGCGCTAACCGCCGCTTCCTCAAGCTCACCGCGGCCCTCGCCGCCGTACAGGCCACGACCGTACTGCTGGCCACCCGTGCCGTGGCAGCACCCACCCCGTCCCCCACCCCCTCGACGAGCAACGACCCCTGCGACCTGATCCGCGGCCCCGCCAAGGACTACTGCGAAAAAGACAACGGCGGCTCAGGCGGACGCTCAAGCGTCACCGACCCCACCTCCACCCTCGACCCCCTCTCCTCCCTCGCCAAGGGCTGCGCCGACGCCGCCTCCTGGACCGTCAAGCAGCTCAGCAAGGCCGTGCAGGAGACCGCGAACGTCGACTTCACGAACGCCAAGTTCCTCCAGCAGTACGCGGTCGTCTTCGCGGCGTCCACGATCCTCACGCTCCTCCTCTGGCTGCTGGCCGTGGCCAAGCGAGCCGTGAGGGGCGTCCCCCTCACCACCGCCATCAGCGAAGCGATCGGCTTCCTCTGGCTCACCGTCCTCGCGTCCGCGTTCACGCCCCTGATCCTCTACACGGTCGTATCGGCGACCGACGGCGTCACTGACGTCATCGCGAAGACGACCGGCAACCAGACGAACACCTTCTTCGGCACCTTCGCCGCCGCCCTGGAAAAGGGCGAGGACATCGGCGGCGGCCCGATCATGCTGATCGTCGTCTCCCTGGTGAGCATCCTCGCCGCCGGCATCCTCTGGCTGGAGCTCGTCATCCGCGCCGCCCTGCTCTACGTCGGCGCCCTGCTCGGCACCGTCGTCTACGCCGGCCTGGTCGACAAGAACCTCTGGGGCCACGTCCGCCGCTGGGCCGGCATCATGATCGCCGTCATCCTGGTGAAGCCGGTCATCGTGATAGTGCTCGGCCTGGCCGGCGCGCTGTCCGCCGACGACGGCCCGGACGCCTTCTCCGCCGTGGTCTCGGGCCTCGCCATCATCCTGCTCGCCATCTTCGCGAGCGCGATGATCTACCGCTTCGTCCCGGGCTTCGGCGACGAGATCGCAGGCTCCCGCAACAACCGCATCATGCGCGGCGCCGAGGGCAAGGCCGCCGCCGTGATCAGCTCCCCGGCGACCCTCGTCGCCCAGGGCATCAAGACGCACAGCTCCCGCGCGGACAACAACGGCGGTTCGGGCCAGTCCGGCGCCCGCCCCTCGAACCCCGCCGCCGGCGGCGTCGCCGCGCACAGCTCGCGCTCCTCGAACGGAGGCGGCGGATCTGTCCCCTCCGCCGCACCCGCACCCCGTTCGAGCAGCCCCGTGAACACCCCGCACGCAGGCAACACCCGCAACAGCAATCGTTCAGGAGGTGACGGGCGTTGACGACGCAGTCCCACGTGTCCCATCCGGTCACGCCCCGCCGTACATATCTGATCGGCCGCGCCCGGCCGAACGCCATCGTCGGACGCAACCGCGAGACCGGCGAGATCGCGCTGATCATCGCGGGCGCGTTCCTCGGCATGATGTGCGGACTCCTCGTCCCCGTCCTGTCCCTGCGCATCGCGGCGCTGACCGGCTTCCCGATGCTCGCGCTGGCCGCGGTCTACGTGCCGTACAAGCACCGGACCTTCTACAAGTGGTTCGAGATCAACCGCAGCTACAAGCGCAGCCTGCGCCAGGGCACGGCCTACCGCTCCGGTGTCGTCGAGGCCGGCACCCGCATCGACGGGCGTGAGGTCGAGATCGGTCCGCCGCCGGGCATCGGCCGCATCACGTGGCTCGCCGCCCCGTTCGGGCCCGACGAGATCGCCGTACTGCTGCACGCCGACCGCCGGACGGTCACCGCCGCCATCGAGATCGAGGGCCCGGGCGTCGGCCTGCGCGACTCCGAGGACCAGGAGGCCCTCGTCGACCGCTTCGGCACCCTGCTGAAGCACGTCGCCAACGGGGACGGCTTCGTCACCCGCCTCCAGATGCTCGCCCGCACCCTCCCGGCCGACCCGGACGCCCACGCCAAGGACGTCGCCGTACGCGGCGACGACCGGACCCCGGCCTGGCTGCAGCAGTCGTACGACCAACTCCAGTCCATGGTGTCGACGAGCAGCGAGCAGCACCGCGCCTACCTCGTCGCCTGCATGCACTTCACCCGTGAACTGGCCGCCGAGGCCATGGCGATGGCCCGCGCGGCCCGCCCGCACGGCGGCGGCAAGGTCGACCGGGACTCCGGACTCGCGGTCGTCATGGCCCGCGAGCTGACCGACATCTGCTCGCGCCTGCAGGAGGCGGACATCCGCGTACGGCAGCCGCTCGGCCAGGGCCGGCTCGCCTCCCTCATCCACTCCATGTACGACCCGGACCACCCGATCGACCACATCCAGGCGATGACGAAACGTAATGCCTGGCCGGCCGAGCTGGACGCGATGGAGCCGACGTTCCTGCAGGCGAAGACGCGGGAGTCCTCCACCCGCGCCCCCTGGTGCCACGCCACGGCCTGGGTGAAGGAGTGGCCGATGACCCCGGTCGGCGTCAACTTCCTGGCGCCCCTGCTCGTCCACACCCCGGACGTCATCCGCACGGTCGCCGTCACGATGGACCTCGAACCCACCGAGGTCGCCATCGAGCGCATGCTGACCGAGAAGACCAACGACGAGGCCGAAGCCAGCCGCGCCGCCAAGATGAACCGCACCGTCGACCCCCGTGACGTCGCCGCCCACACCCGCCTCGACCAGCGCGGCGAGGACCTCGCGAGCGGCGCCGCCGGCGTCAACCTCGTCGGCTACATCACCGTCTCCTCCCGCTCCCCCGAGTCCCTGGCGCGCGACAAGCGGACCATCCGGGCGTCGGCCGGAAAGTCGTATCTGAAGCTGGAGTGGTGCGATCGCGAGCACCACCGGGCATTCGTCAACACGCTCCCCTTCGCCACCGGCATTCGGAGGTAGGACCTATGCGGGACCCGCTGTCCGTCCTCACCGACGCCTTCACGTCCTTCCTCTTCGGGAAGGTCGAGACGACCCGGCTTCCGGTGCGCACGTCCACGGGCCAGGCCCAGGCGGTCTACCTCCCCACCGCCGCCCCCGGGCTCGGCGACTCGGGCGTGATCATCGGCCGCGAGGTGTACTCCGGGAAGGGCTACATCTACGACCCCTTCCAGCTCTACGGCCAGCAGCTCCCCGCCCCGCACTGGCTGGTCCTCGGCGAGTCCGGCAACGGCAAGTCGGCCCTGGAGAAGACGTACGTCCTGCGCCAGCTGCGCTTCCGCGACCGCCAGGTCGTCGTCCTGGACGCCCAGGGCGAGGACGGCGTCGGCGAATGGAACCTCATCGCGCAGGAGCTGGGGATAACCCCCATCCGTCTGGACCCGATGGCGGCCCTGGACATGGGCATCCGCCTCAACCCCCTCGACCCGGCGATCACGACGACGGGCCAGCTGGCCCTGCTGCGCACGATCATCGAGGTCGCGATGGGCCACGGCCTCGACGAGCGCTCCGGCTTCGCGCTGAAGGTCGCGCACGCCTACGTCAACGAGACCATCGTCGAGCGCCAGCCCGTCCTCACCGACATCGTCGAGCAGCTACGGCACCCCGAGCCGGAGTCGGCGGAGGCGATGAACGTCGCCATAGACGACGTACGGGCGTGGGGCCTGGACGTGGCGCTGGTCCTGGACCGTCTGGTCGACGGTGACCTCAGGGGCATGTTCGACGGCCCCACGACGGTCGGCATCGACCTGGACGCGCCCCTCATTGTGTTCGATTTGTCCCACATCGACCGCAACTCCATCGCCATGCCGATCCTGATGGCGATCGTCGGCGTATGGCTGGAACACACCTGGATCCGCCCCGACCGGAAGAAGCGCATCTTCCTGGTCGAGGAGGCCTGGCACATCATCAACAGCCCGTTCGTGGCCCAGCTGTTCCAGCGGCTGCTGAAGTTCGGCCGCCGGCTCGGCCTGTCCTTCGTGGCGGTCGTCCACCACCTGTCGGACGTCGTCGACGGCGCGGCGGCGAAGGAAGCGGCCGCGATCCTGAAGATGGCGTCGACCAGGACGATCTACGCGCAGAAGGCCGACGAGGCGAGGTCGACGGGCCTGGTGCTGGGCCTCCCGCGCTGGGCGGTGGAGATCATCCCCAGCCTCACCCCCGGCATCGCGGTGTGGGACGTCAACGGCAACGTCCAGGTCGTCAAACACCTGGTCACCGAGACGGAACGCCCCCTCGTCTTCACCGACCGCGCGATGACCGAGTCGTCCGCCGACCGCGACCTGGCCGACGACGCGCTGCGCGCCGCCGAGCTGGAGGCCGAGGAGCGGGCGGCGGCGTTCGTGGAGCAGCACCTGGGCGACTCCGAATCGACGGTGGCGTAGGGGTAGGGGGCAGCGTGAGACCGGACGACCACCGCAACGGCCGGAACCACGGGGACAGCCAAGGAGGCATCCCCGACGGCCTGTTGCTCGGCCTGCTCGCCTTCCTCCTCGGCATGACCCTGCTGGTCTGGACGGCGACGGGACTGGCCGCGCTGTTCTCCCACGGCACCTGGCCGTCCGGAGTCACCTTCACGCGCACACCGCTCGCGATGCGCTCCCTGATCGCCGAGCCCCACGACATCCCGGGCGCCTGGCCGGACACACCAGCCGGCCAACTGTCCGGCTACGGCCTGTTCTGGGGCCTGTTCATCGGCCAGTTGATGGTCCTCGTCGTGCTGACGGTGTTCGTCCTGGGGACGGTGGCCCGGTGGCGGGCGGTCAGGGCGGGGCGGCGAGTGGGGAAGGCAGGGGCTCCGGAAGAACCGTGTCTCGCCGACCCCGGGCCGCCGCCCGCGCCGGTGCAGCACGAGGTGCCGGCACCGCGGAGGGAGGCGGAGCTCACGGGAGCCCGGGACGGTCTGAGCCGGCCGCTGGAGGTAGGTCCTGACGCCGGGTCACCGACGACGGTCGCGGAGGGAACGGAACGCATCGAGGCAACGGCGCCCGCGGCGCCGCCGGTGGCCCACACCCCGCCGCCCGTCACCGCACGGCCCGGCGGGCGGGAGAAGATCCTCGTAGCCCCGAAAGAGACCCGCCAGACCACCGCGACCCAGGCGGTCCACGACGCGGAGGGCCCCGCCCTCGTCGTCACCTCGAACCCTGCCCTCTGGCAGGACACGAAGGACGCCCGCGGCAAACTCGGCCCGGTCCTCCTCTACGACCCCACCCACCTGTGCGACACCCCGGCCCGCCTCCACTGGACCCCCACCACGGGCTGCGAGGACAAGCAGACAGCGGTCTCGCGAGCGACCGCGCTCCTGGCGCCGGTCCGCCCCACCTCCCGGCTCGACCAAGCGGTGAGCGACACGGCCGAAACGCTCCTGCGCAGCTACCTCCACGCCGCCGCCATCGACGGCCGCACCATCCGCCACGTCCACCGCTGGTCCCAGGGCACCCAGATCCAGGACGCGGTACGCATCCTCCGCACGAACCCCAAGGCGGCACCGGGCTCGGCCGGCGAACTCGAAGCGGCCCTCACGGCCCACCCGGAACGCCGCGACATGGCCCAGGAGTTGACCACGAGGGCACTCGCCGCGCTGTCCATGGTCAACATCCGGGAGTCCTGCACTCCCAACCGAACGGATGCCCTCACCTTGGATTCCTTCATCGATGAAGGGGGCACGCTTTATGTGGTGGGTGAATCCATCGAGGACCCCCGAGCCAACCCGGGCGCCATGCCACTGTTGACGGCCCTCGCCGCAAGCGTGGTCGAGCGCGGCCGGCGCATGGCCGAACGGTCATCCTCCGGTCGCCTCGACCCACCACTGACGCTCGTCCTGGACGACGTCGCCGCCGTGGCTCCGCTTCCCCAACTGCCGGAGCTGCTGGCAACCGGAGCGGACCGGGGCATGCCGACCCTGGCCCTGCTCCGGTCCCGCGAACAGGCCCGCTCCCGCTGGCCGCACGACGAACTCCCGGTGTAGGCGAAGTCCTGGTGTAGGCGAACTTCCGCTGGAGGCTAGCCGAGCACCGCCCCGGCCGCTACGGCTGCTACGGCCGCTCGATGACGAACTCCAACTCGGCGTCCTCCGCCCCCTCACCCAGCGGCACGATCACCCCACTCGGCTCGAACCCCACCTTCCGGTAGAACCGCTGCGCCCGCCCGTTCTCCTCGTGCACGATGAGCCGCACCCGCTCCGCGCCCCGCGACCACGCCCACTCCAGGCCGGCGTCGAACAGCACGTCGGTCAGCCCGCTCCCCCGCTCCTCGGGCCGTACGAACACGCCGACGAGATGCCCCTGCTTGCGCTCCACGGCGAAGCCGGCCCAGTCGGTCGTGCCCGGTTCCTCGACCAGCACGGTCAACGTCCCGACCCAGGCTCCGTCCGGCCCTTCGGCGATGATCTGCTGCACCCCGTCGGCCCCCTCACAGGCCTGGGCCGCCCGCTCCTGCCAGAAGGAGTCGGGCCGGGCCGCGGCCTGGTCGTAGGTCTCCAGGAACGCGAGCGGCGCGATGGGATCCTGCAGCGCGGCGAGCCGCAACTCCTTTGCGGCGGGCCACTCGTCGGCCCGTATGGAACGGATGACGTAGGCCCCGGGGTTCATGGTGCTCATGGTCGCCACCGTAGTACCCGGGTACGACATCGCTCACCCGGATTCCTGCCCAGGGTCCTGTGCCGGCCACCACCGCACCCCGCACGATGGACCACGTGACGCAAGAGCGAGCGACGACGGAACCTCTCACCCAGCACGTCCAGCGCATCAGCGGACGCGTGCGCGCCTTCGACCGACGCCACCCGCTCGCCTGGGACCTGCACCTCACCGGCTTCTGGGTGCTGGCCGCCCTGATCGACTACTCCGGCGGCGGCTGGCTCAACGTGGCCCGCGACCGCGACAACCCCGGCTGGCTGGTCCTCAGCCTGAGCCTCGGCCTGTCCGTCCCGCTCCTCCTGCGACGCACCCACCCCCGCGCCGTCCTCCTGGCCATAGCCCCGTTCGCCCTGGTCAACGCCTGGACCGGCACCGCCCTCCAAGCGGTATTGCTCCAACTGCTCGTCGTCTTCCACATCGCCCTGCGCCGCCCTCCCCTCAACCTCTGGTGGGCGACGGCCCTGATCACCGCACCCGTGGCCGTGATGGCGGCCCGTCACCCACAGGGGACCCCGGACAAGGACATCGTCCCGGTCCTGATGTCCATCGCCGTCGCGGTCGCCGTCGGCATCACGGTCCGCACCCGCCGCGACCACACCGAGGCCCTGGAGGACCGCGCCCGCCGTCTGGAGATCGAACGCGACCAGCAGGCCCAGCTCGCCGCCGCGGCCGAACGAGCCCGCATCGCCCGCGAGATGCACGACATCATCGGCCACAACCTCTCCGTCATCACCGGCCTGGCCGACGGCGGTCAGTACGCGGCCGCCAAGTCCCCGGAACGCGCCACCCAGGCCCTGCACGCCATCGCCACCACCAGCCGCCAGGCCATGGCCGAACTACGCCGCCTCCTCGACGTCCTACGCGACGAGGAACACCCCCGAGGACCTCACCCGGAACTCACCCCGCAACCCACCCTCACCGACCTCACCCAGCTCATCGAGGGCGTACGCGCCGCAGGCCTCCCCCTCCACACCACGACCCACGGCACCCCCGACCTCCCCCCGGGCCGCCAACTCACCGTCTACCGCGTCATCCAGGAAGCCCTCACCAACACCCTGAAACACGCGGGCCCCGGCACAACGGCGCACATAGAGCTCTCATACGAGGAGAAGGGCGCCGTCACCGCGACCGTGACCGACACCGGCAACGGCGGCCCCTCCAGGCCCACGGGCGGCCGCGGCCTGCCAGGAATGCGCGAGCGAACAGCCCTGTACGGCGGCACACTTGAGGCCGGCCCACGCCCGCACCCCGAACAGGGCTGGCGCGTCCACCTGCACCTCCCGGAGGAAACCCCGCAGTGACCACCGTCCTCATAGCCGACGACCAGCCCCTCCAGCGCTTCGGCTTCCGGATGCTGCTGGAAAGCCAGGACGACATGACAGTGCTGGGCGAAGCCGCCAACGGCAGCGAGGCGATCCGCATGACCGCGGAGCTGCATCCCGACGTGATCCTGATGGACGTCCGCATGCCCGGCCTGGACGGCATCGAGGCCACCCGCCGCATCACCGCCTCCGGCGACCGCACCCGGGTCCTGATCCTCACCACTTTCGACCTCGACGAGTACGCCTACGCCGGCCTCCGCGCAGGCGCCTCCGGCTTCCTCGTCAAGGACGCCCAGCCGGAGGAACTCCTCTCCGGCATCCGCGCAGTCGCCACCGGCGACGCGGTGGTCGCCCCGAGCCTGACCCGCCGCCTCCTCGACGCGTACGCCCACCACCTCCCGCCGCAAAGCCACGCCGAAGGCCAAGAGACATCGGCTCTGGACCACCCCCGCCTGTCTCCCCTCACCGACCGCGAACGCGAGATCCTCACGGTGGTCGGCAAGGGCTGGACGAACACGGAAATAGCCACCCGCCTCCACCTGGCCGAGTCGACGGTGAAGACCCACGTGGGCCGCATCCTCGCGAAGACGGGCTCCAGGGATCGAATTCAGGCGGTGATTCTGGCGTACGACACCGGACTGGTTGAGCCGTCCTGAGCCAGAAATGCAGAAAGGCCCACGCCATATGGCGTGGGCCTTTCTCAAAATTTGTTCGGCGGCGTCCTACTCTCCCACAGGGTCCCCCCTGCAGTACCATCGGCGCTGTAAGGCTTAGCTTCCGGGTTCGGAATGTAACCGGGCGTTTCCCTCACGCTATAACCACCGAAACACTATGAAACTGTCGAACTATGCCGCACCGTACGTGGCCATACGGGGCCGTTCGTGGTTTCAGAACCAACACAGTGGACGCGAGCCTCTATGGACAAGCCCTCGGCCTATTAGTACCGGTCACCTCCACACGTTACCGTGCTTCCAGATCCGGCCTATCAACCCAGTCGTCTACTGGGAGCCTTACCCCATCTAGTGGGTGGGAATACTCATCTCGAAGCAGGCTTCCCGCTTAGATGCTTTCAGCGGTTATCCCTCCCGAACGTAGCCAACCAGCCATGCCCTTGGCAGAACAACTGGCACACCAGAGGTTCGTCCGTCCCGGTCCTCTCGTACTAGGGACAGCCCTTCTCAATATTCCTGCGCGCGCAGCGGATAGGGACCGAACTGTCTCACGACGTTCTAAACCCAGCTCGCGTACCGCTTTAATGGGCGAACAGCCCAACCCTTGGGACCGACTCCAGCCCCAGGATGCGACGAGCCGACATCGAGGTGCCAAACCATCCCGTCGATATGGACTCTTGGGGAAGATCAGCCTGTTATCCCCGGGGTACCTTTTATCCGTTGAGCGACGGCGCTTCCACAAGCCACCGCCGGATCACTAGTCCCGACTTTCGTCCCTGCTCGACCCGTCGGTCTCACAGTCAAGCTCCCTTGTGCACTTACACTCAACACCTGATTGCCAACCAGGCTGAGGGAACCTTTGGGCGCCTCCGTTACTCTTTAGGAGGCAACCGCCCCAGTTAAACTACCCATCAGACACTGTCCCTGATCCGGATCACGGACCCAGGTTAGACATCCAGCACGACCAGACTGGTATTTCAACGACGACTCCCCCTGAACTGGCGTCCAGAGTTCACAGTCTCCCAGCTATCCTACACAAGCCGAACCGAACACCAATATCAAACTGTAGTAAAGGTCCCGGGGTCTTTCCGTCCTGCTGCGCGAAACGAGCATCTTTACTCGTAGTGCAATTTCACCGGGCCTATGGTTGAGACAGTCGAGAAGTCGTTACGCCATTCGTGCAGGTCGGAACTTACCCGACAAGGAATTTCGCTACCTTAGGATGGTTATAGTTACCACCGCCGTTTACTGGCGCTTAAGTTCTCAGCTTCGCCATGACGAATCATGACTAACCGGTCCCCTTAACGTTCCAGCACCGGGCAGGCGTCAGTCCGTATACATCGCCTTACGGCTTCGCACGGACCTGTGTTTTTAGTAAACAGTCGCTTCTCGCTGGTCTCTGCGGCCACCCCCAGCTCACCGAGTAAATCGGATCACCGGACATGGCCCCCCTTCTCCCGAAGTTACGGGGGCATTTTGCCGAGTTCCTTAACCATAGTTCACCCGAACGCCTCGGTATTCTCTACCTGACCACCTGAGTCGGTTTAGGGTACGGGCCGCCATGAAACTCGCTAGAGGCTTTTCTCGACAGCATAGGATCATCCACTTCACCACAATCGGCTCGGCATCAGGTCTCAGCCTCATGTGCGACGGATTTACCTATCGCACGGCCTACACCCTTACCCCGGGACAACCACCGCCCGGGCTGGACTACCTTCCTGCGTCACCCCATCACTCACCTACTACAGGTCTGGTCCGTCGGCTCCACCACTCCCCTTTGCCCGAAGGCTCCAGGGCGGCTTCACGGACTTAGCATCGCCTGGTTCAATGTTTGACGCTTCACAGCGGGTACCGGAATATCAACCGGTTATCCATCGACTACGCCTGTCGGCCTCGCCTTAGGTCCCGACTTACCCTGGGCAGATCAGCTTGACCCAGGAACCCTTAGTCAATCGGCGCACACGTTTCTCACGTGTGTATCGCTACTCATGCCTGCATTCTCACTCGTGAACCGTCCACAACTCGCTTCCGCGGCTGCTTCACCCGGCACACGACGCTCCCCTACCCATCACAGCGGGCGTTGGCCCTCATGCTGCAATGACACGACTTCGGCGGTACGCTTGAGCCCCGCTACATTGTCGGCGCGGAATCACTAGACCAGTGAGCTATTACGCACTCTTTCAAGGGTGGCTGCTTCTAAGCCAACCTCCTGGTTGTCTGTGCGACTCCACATCCTTTCCCACTTAGCGTACGCTTAGGGGCCTTAGTCGATGCTCTGGGCTGTTTCCCTCTCGACCATGGAGCTTATCCCCCACAGTCTCACTGCCGCGCTCTCACTTACCGGCATTCGGAGTTTGGCTAAGGTCAGTAACCCGGTAGGGCCCATCGCCTATCCAGTGCTCTACCTCCGGCAAGAAACACACGACGCTGCACCTAAATGCATTTCGGGGAGAACCAGCTATCACGGAGTTTGATTGGCCTTTCACCCCTAACCACAGGTCATCCCCCAGGTTTTCAACCCTGGTGGGTTCGGTCCTCCACGAAGTCTTACCTCCGCTTCAACCTGCCCATGGCTAGATCACTCCGCTTCGGGTCTTGAGCGCGCTACTATGTCGCCCTATTCGGACTCGCTTTCGCTACGGCTTCCCCACACGGGTTAACCTCGCAACACACCGCAAACTCGCAGGCTCATTCTTCAAAAGGCACGCAGTCACGAGATACGTGCAAGCACGTATCCGACGCTCCCACGGCTTGTAGGCACACGGTTTCAGGTACTATTTCACTCCGCTCCCGCGGTACTTTTCACCATTCCCTCACGGTACTATCCGCTATCGGTCACCAGGGAATATTTAGGCTTAGCGGGTGGTCCCGCCAGATTCACACGGGATTTCTCGGGCCCCGTGCTACTTGGGTGTCTCTCAAACGAGCCGCTGATGTTTCGACTACGGGGGTCTTACCCTCTACGCCGGACCTTTCGCATGTCCTTCGCCTACATCAACGGTTTCTGACTCGTCTCACAGCCGGCAGACTGTGAAAGAGAGATCCCACAACCCCGCACACGCAACCCCTGCCGGGTCTCACACGTATACGGTTTGGCCTCATCCAGTTTCGCTCGCCACTACTCCCGGAATCACGGTTGTTTTCTCTTCCTGCGGGTACTGAGATGTTTCACTTCCCCGCGTTCCCTCCACTTGCCCTATGTGTTCAGGCAAGGGTGACAGCCCATGACGACTGCCGGGTTTCCCCATTCGGACACCCCCGGATCAAAGCCTGGTTGACGACTCCCCGGGGCCTATCGTGGCCTCCCACGTCCTTCATCGGTTCCTGGTGCCAAGGCATCCACCGTGCGCCCTTAAAAACTTGGCCACAGATGCTCGCGTCCACTGTGCAGTTCTCAAACAACGACCAGTACACCGTCACACACCACTTTCGTGGTGCTACACCGGCGCCGGCAACTGAAGGCAGCCATAACGGCCGTGCCCTCAGACACCCAACAACGTGCCCGGCACACCCGCCTCTTCTTCATCCATTCCACGCCGAAGCAGTACTAGGAAGAGAAGACGATCAAGTGTGCCGAATAATCAACGTTCCACCCATGAGCAACCACCGTCGAACGTTTGCCGACGTAGTGGCCTCTGACCTCGTCCCGAAGGACTCGGTAAGAAGTGCTCCTTAGAAAGGAGGTGATCCAGCCGCACCTTCCGGTACGGCTACCTTGTTACGACTTCGTCCCAATCGCCAGTCCCACCTTCGACAGCTCCCTCCCACAAGGGGTTGGGCCACCGGCTTCGGGTGTTACCGACTTTCGTGACGTGACGGGCGGTGTGTACAAGGCCCGGGAACGTATTCACCGCAGCAATGCTGATCTGCGATTACTAGCAACTCCGACTTCATGGGGTCGAGTTGCAGACCCCAATCCGAACTGAGACCGGCTTTTTGAGATTCGCTCCACCTCACGGTATCGCAGCTCATTGTACCGGCCATTGTAGCACGTGTGCAGCCCAAGACATAAGGGGCATGATGACTTGACGTCGTCCCCACCTTCCTCCGAGTTGACCCCGGCGGTCTCCTGTGAGTCCCCATCACCCCGAAGGGCATGCTGGCAACACAGAACAAGGGTTGCGCTCGTTGCGGGACTTAACCCAACATCTCACGACACGAGCTGACGACAGCCATGCACCACCTGTACACCGACCACAAGGGGGGCACTATCTCTAATGCTTTCCGGTGTATGTCAAGCCTTGGTAAGGTTCTTCGCGTTGCGTCGAATTAAGCCACATGCTCCGCTGCTTGTGCGGGCCCCCGTCAATTCCTTTGAGTTTTAGCCTTGCGGCCGTACTCCCCAGGCGGGGAACTTAATGCGTTAGCTGCGGCACCGACGACGTGGAATGTCGCCAACACCTAGTTCCCACCGTTTACGGCGTGGACTACCAGGGTATCTAATCCTGTTCGCTCCCCACGCTTTCGCTCCTCAGCGTCAGTAATGGCCCAGAGATCCGCCTTCGCCACCGGTGTTCCTCCTGATATCTGCGCATTTCACCGCTACACCAGGAATTCCGATCTCCCCTACCACACTCTAGCTAGCCCGTATCGAATGCAGACCCGGGGTTAAGCCCCGGGCTTTCACACCCGACGTGACAAGCCGCCTACGAGCTCTTTACGCCCAATAATTCCGGACAACGCTTGCGCCCTACGTATTACCGCGGCTGCTGGCACGTAGTTAGCCGGCGCTTCTTCTGCAGGTACCGTCACTTTCGCTTCTTCCCTGCTGAAAGAGGTTTACAACCCGAAGGCCGTCATCCCTCACGCGGCGTCGCTGCATCAGGCTTTCGCCCATTGTGCAATATTCCCCACTGCTGCCTCCCGTAGGAGTCTGGGCCGTGTCTCAGTCCCAGTGTGGCCGGTCGCCCTCTCAGGCCGGCTACCCGTCGTCGCCTTGGTGAGCCATTACCTCACCAACAAGCTGATAGGCCGCGGGCTCATCCTTCACCGCCGGAGCTTTTAACCTCCACCCAGGAGAGTGGAAGTGTTATCCGGTATTAGACCCCGTTTCCAGGGCTTGTCCCAGAGTGAAGGGCAGATTGCCCACGTGTTACTCACCCGTTCGCCACTAATCCCCACCGAAGTGGTTCATCGTTCGACTTGCATGTGTTAAGCACGCCGCCAGCGTTCGTCCTGAGCCAGGATCAAACTCTCCGTGAATGTTTACCCGTAATCGGGTGCACACATCACGAGAGCGGAACAGTCAGGCGGAATAGGCCCGACCGTTCACAGCGTCCTCGCTGTGTTTATTTCAAAGGAACCTCGTCCCAACCGGAAGACCGGCCGGAGACGGGGTATCAACATATCTGGCGTTGATTTTTGGCACGCTGTTGAGTTCTCAAGGAACGGACGCTTCCTTTGTACTCACCCTCTCGGGCTTTCCTCCGGGCGCTTCCCTTCGGTCTTGCGTTTCCGACTCTATCAGACCGTTTCCCGATCCGATTTCCTCGGTGCTTTCCAGGTTCCCGCTTTCGCGTTTCCCTTTCCGGCGGTTCCGACTCTATCAGATCCTTTCGGGCCTGACTCCCAGTCAGCGGGGTTTGTCTTCCCGGCCGTTGGGCCGTTCCGACGTCTCAAACCTTAGCGGACTCTCTCGGTGATTCCCAATCGGGCTACCGAGTCCCAATTCGAATTGAATTCGGGCATGCCAAAATCGACCCGGTTGGGAGATCGTGCTGGTGGTTTGATTGCCGCTCTCGCGGCGGGAGGTGCTGTCGCAGAACCGTTACGGCTCAGCGGCAACCCGGAGAACTTTACGGATCGGGCAAGGGGCTGTCAAGCATCCCCTGTCAAGATCTTTTCCCGAGGTGGCGCACCCCGCGTCAGTCCAGGTCGCTGAGGCGTCCGCCGGCATCCGGCTGGGCGTGCTCCACCCTACGGAGCAGGCGGGTCAGGGCGTCACCGAGGGCGGTGCGCTCGTCCGGCGAGAGGTCCTGGAGGAGCTCCTCCTCGAAGACCGACGCCAAGCGCATCGCCTCCAGCCACTTCTCGCGCCCCTCCGCGGTCAGCTCCACGATGACGCGGACGCGGTTGGACTCGTCGCGCTCCCGGGTGACCAGGCCCTCGGCGAGCATGCGGTCGATCCGGTGGGTCATCGCGGCCGGGGTGAGGCCGAGGCGCTTGGCGAGGTCGCTCGGGCCCATGCGGTACGGGGCGCCGGAGAGGACGAGTGCCTTGAGGACCTCCCACTCGGCGTTGCTGATGCCGAGGGCGGAGGTCTGGCGGCCGTAGGCGACGTTCATACGGCGGTTCAGACGGGACAGCGCCGAGACGATCTGCTCGACCTGGGGGTCGAGGTCCTGGAACTCGCGCTGGTAGGCGGCGATCTGTTCTTCGAGTGTCGGTTCGCCGATGTCGGGGGTGTCGCCCATGGGCCGAGTATGGCACGGGCCCGCTTGGCGTTGAAGTCCTTCGACGTGTACTGTTTAGCTTCGAACTTTAGCTTTGAAGTCTTCAGACCTACATCGAGAGAGGTGAACGTGACCAGGGCGATGGGCGCAGCGATGCGCCGGATCCACGTGGGCAACGCACTCAGCGCGTTCGGGCTCGGCTTCACCGTCCCCTACCTGTACGTCTATGTGGCGCAGGTGCGGGGGCTGGGTGCCATGACGGCGGGGCTGGTCCTCGCCGTCTTCGCCGTGGCCGCACTGGTCGTGCTGCCGTTCGCCGGGCGGGCGATCGTCCGGCGTGGCCCGCTGCCGGTGCTGCTCGCCGCCCTGGTCACCGCCGCGCTCGGAGCGCTGAGCCTGGGACTCGCGGGCACCGCCACGGCCGTACTGCTGTCGGCGGCGGCGCTCGGGGCGGGGCAGGCCGTGATGCAGCCAGCGCTCGCGACGATGATCGTGGACTGCTCCACGGCCGAGACCCGGTCGCGGGCGTTCGCGATGCAGTTCTTCCTTCAGAACCTGGGGCTGGGCGTCGGCGGGCTCATCGGTGGTCACCTCGTCGACACGACGAGCGTCTCGTCCTTCACTCTGCTGTTCGCGATCGAGGCGGCGATGTTCCTGCTGCTCGTCGTGGTGATGGCGACCGTACGGACGCCGCACGCGCCGCGGGTCGACGGGGCGCCGACGGGTTCGTCGGCGAAGGGCAGCTGGAAGCAGATGCTCCAGAACCGGGCGATGGTGCAGCTGTGCGTGCTGGGCTTCGTGCTGTTCTTCGCCTGCTACGGGCAGTTCGAGTCGGGGCTGAGTGCGTACGGGGTCGAGGCGGCCGGGGTTTCCACGTCGGGGCTGGGGACCGCGTTGGCGGCCAACACCGCGATGATCGTCGTGGCGCAGTTCGCCGTGCTGAAGTTCGTCGAGCGGCGCAGGCGGTCGCGGGTGATCGCGGCCGTGGGACTGATCTGGGCCGTGGCCTGGGTCGCGGCGGGGTATGCCGGGCTCGGGAACGGGAGCCAGGAGATGGCCACGGCGGCCTTCATCTCCACGTACGCGCTGTTCGGGCTGGGTGAGGCGATGTTGTCGCCGACGGTCGCTCCGCTGGTCGCGGATCTGGCGCCGAGTGGGATGGCCGGGCAGTACAACTCCGCGTTCGCCCTCGTGAAGCAGTTGGCGCTGGCGGTGGGGCCGGCTGTGGGCGGGCCCATGGGGGCGGCGCTGCACGGGCCGTATGTGGTGACATTCCTGCTGTTCTCGCTGGGGATCACCTATCTCGCGCTGCGGATGGGGCGTCAGCTCAGTGCGGTGCAGGATCAGCCGTGGCTGGGCAAGAGCCGGGTTGTGGCGCAGGGGGCGGGTTCGCCGGTGGGGCAGTCGCAGGCTCACGCCTGAGTTTTGTCGCCCCCAGCCCCCCGCTTCGGCCCTGAAGGGGCCTCGTCCTCAAACTCCCCCAAGCTCTTCGAGCAGGGGGGACCCCCAGACGGGCTGAGACTTAGCGGCTCGCCCCCTTCGGCAATACGAACTCGCACCACACCGCCTTCCCGCCCCCCGGCGTGCGTCTGGAGCCCCAGGCCGAGGCGATGGTGGCGACGATGGCGATGCCTCGGCCCGATTCGTCGGCCGGTTCGGCTCGGCGGCGGCGGGGGAGGTGGTCGTCGCCGTCGGTGACCTCGATGATCAGGCGGCGGTCGGTGCGGCGCAGGCGTAGGCGCATGGGTGGGGTGCCGTGCTGGAGCGAGTTGGCGACCAGTTCGCTGGTCGCGAGGACGCCCAGGTCGTGCAGCTCGGTCGGGAAGCGCCAGCTCGTCAGGACGCCTGAGGCGAAGGCACGCGCGCGTGGGGCGGCCTCCACGCCGCCGAGAAGTTCGAGGGCGGCGTTGCGGAAGAGGTCCCCGTCGGGGCCGGTGCGGGCCGGGTGCTGGAGGACGAGGACGGCGACGTCGTCGTCGTGGTCGGCGGTGACGCCCGCCGAGCGGACCAGGCGGTCGCAGACGACCTGGGGGGTGCCGGTCGCGCCGGCGAGGGCGCGTTCCAGGGACGCGATGCCCTCGTCCAGGTCCTCGTCCCGGCGTTCCACCAGGCCGTCCGTGTAGAGGACGGCTGTGGAGCCGGGGGTCAGGGCGATCGAGCCGGACGCGTGCATCCAGCCGCCCGTGCCGAGGGGCGGGCCGGTGGGTTCGTCGGCGCGCTGGACCTCGCCGTGCTCGTCGCGGACCAGGATCGGGAGGTGGCCCGCGGAGGCGTACACCAGGCGGCCCTCGTTCGGGTCGTGGATGGCGTAGACGCAGGTCGCGATCTGGTTGGCGTCGATTTCCGTGGCCAGGCCGTCCAGGAGCTGGAGCACCTCGTGCGGGGGGAGGTCCAGGCGGGCGTAGGCCCGCACCGCCGTGCGGAGCTGGCCCATGACCGCGGCCGCTCGTACCCCTCTGCCCATGACGTCGCCGATCACCAGCGCGGTGCGGCCGCCGCCCAGGGTGATCACGTCGTACCAGTCGCCGCCGACCGCTGCCTCGGTGCCGCCGGGGTGGTACGTGGCGGCGATGCGCAGGTCGTCCGGTTCTTCGAGCTCCTGGGGCAGGAGGGAGCGCTGGAGGGTGACGGCCGTTTCACGCTGGCGGCGTTCGCTGGCGCGCAGGCGCTCGGCGGCTTCCGCGTGGTCGGTGACGTCGGTGGCGAATACGAGGACACCGCTGCCGCCGCCGTCCCCCTCCGCCACCGGGGTGCAGGTGAAGGTGTAGGAGCGGCCGTCGGGGGCCTTGCGGGACTTGAGGGTGCGGGGCTTGCCGCTGCGCAGGACCTGGTCCAGGAGGGGGAGCAGGCCCAGTTCGGCCAGCTCGGGGAGGGCCTCGCGGGCGGGTTCGCCCGGGGGGCGTTCGCCGAAGGCCGTCGCGTAGGCGCCGTTGACGTAGGCGACGCGGTGGTCGGTGCCGTGGACCAGGGCGACCAGCGCCGGGACACGGTCGAGGACCTCACGGACCGGCAGCTCGTCCACTCCCGGGATCGGCTCGGCCTCGTCGGTGAGTTGTTCGACGCGGGCCGCGGGGACGGCGCTCGGGCTCTCTCCCCGGCGGTCCGGGGTGGCCGCCGCCGCGGTTTCGGTCCGCGCTGCGGCGCGGCGCTGCGTTCCGGGGAGCCGGGCGCTCCAGCGCGTGAAGTTCACGAATCCTTGCCTCGTGTCGTCGTCTTCGGCCAGCTCCGGACCCGGCCGGGGGTCTGAGGGGCGGCGGCACCCCGGGGTTGCAGCACTGTGGGCAGAGCCTCGCGGTCGGGATCGGTTCGGGATCAGTCTGGCAGTGCGGCCGACCTGGCCGACACCCGTCAGACGCCTGCCCTGTCGGTGGAGTTCCTGGGTCCGGTCAGGACGACCCCTTCGTGTCGTCTCCCGGGTTGAGGTGATGCTTTCCACCGGCCGCGAGTTCGAACTCCGCTCGGGGATGTTCGAGTGAACCGAGGGAGACGATCTCCCTCTTGAACAGGCCCGACAGTGTCCATTCGGCCAGGACGCGGGCCTTGCGGTTGAAGGTCGGCACCCTGCTCAGGTGGTAGATGCGGTGCATGAACCAGGCAGGGTAGCCCTTCAGCCTGCGCCCGTAGACCTGTGCGACGCCTTTGTGGAAGCCGAGGGAGGCGACGGAGCCCGCGTACTTGTGTGCGTACGTCTCCAGGGGTTCGCCGCGCAGGGTGTGGACGATGTTGTCGCCGAGGACCTTCGCCTGGCGCACGGCGTGCTGGGCGTTGGGCGCGCAGTCCGTGCCGGGTTCGCCCGCGGTGACGTCGGGGACGGCGGCGGCGTCTCCCGCGGACCACGCGTGCGTGGCGCCGTCGATCGTCAGCTCGGGGGTGCATTTCAGCCTGCCGCGCTCATTGAGGGGCAGGTCGGTCGCGGCGAGCACCGGGTGCGGTTTGACGCCGGCGGTCCAGACGACCGTACGGGTCGGGAAGCGGGCGCCGTCGCTGAGGACGGCGACGCGGTCGGCGCAGGACTCCAGGCGGGTGTGCAGGCGTACGTCGATGTTGCGGCGGCGCAGTTCGGTGACGGTGTAGCGGCCCATGTCCTCGCCGACCTCGGGCAGGATGCGGTCGGAGGCCTCGACCAGGATCCACTTCATGTCCTCGGGCCGGACGTTGTGGTAGTAGCGCGCGGCATAGCGGGCCATGTCCTCCAGCTCGCCGAGCGCCTCGACACCGGCGTAGCCGCCGCCGACGAAGACGAAGGTGAGGGCCGCGTCGCGGATCGCGGGGTCGCGGGTGGAGGAGGCGATGTCCATCTGCTCGATGACGTGGTTGCGCAGGCCGATGGCCTCTTCGACGGTCTTGAAGCCGATGGCGTGCTCGGCGAGGCCGGGAATGGGCAGGGTGCGCGCGATGGAGCCGGGGGCGAGGACGAGTTCGTCGTACGACAGCTGTTCGGTGCCCGTGCCCTCCTCCTCCGATGCGAGGGTGGTGAGGGTGGCGGTGCGCTTCGCGTGGTCGATCGCGGTGGCCTCGCCGATGATGATCCGGCACCCGGGCAGGACGCGGCGCAGCGGAACGACCACATGGCGGGGAGAGATCGAGCCGGCGGCCGCTTCGGGGAGGAATGGCTGATACGTCATGTACGGGTCGGGTGAGACGACGGTGATCTCGGCTTCCCCCCGCCCCAGTTCCGGTTTCAGCCTCCGCTGGAGTCGCAGGGCCGTGTACATCCCGACGTAGCCACCGCCGACAACGAGAATGCGCGCACGTTCCTTCACCATCCCATGACGCACCCGACGCTTGCGTTTGTCCACAGGCTCGACAATTTGTGTGACCGGCGGCCGACGTCCCCGCGATTTGGCCGAATTGCCGGAGTGTGCGGAAACTTCGCAGGTCAGTGGGTGTGCGCCGGGGGATCGTAGGTGGCGCAATCGGGACGTAAACGACCCGTACTCCGATCGAGGGGCGCTCCGTGCGGAACCTGCCCCTTCTGAATTGACCCTCGCTCAACTATGTTCGTGTGTCGACGGGGTGTAGGGGGATGCGCTCTTCGGGTCCGCGAGACGCAAGAAACGGTCTCGGGGTCCGGCGCTTGTTCCGCGACGCTCCGGCTTAGCAGTGACGGGGAGAGTCTCCGGGGGGAGACGTCATTACCGGGGGATCGCTTATGCATGTTCAGGATTCTCGATGGTCCACCGCGTCCGCCATCGCACCGGGCGGCGGGATGGTGGGCGGCACGATGAGCGCGGCTGCGGGAAACGGACGCGGTGACGCGTCGCGTACACCGCCGCTGCGCGTGGACGCACAGCGCAATCTGGAGCACGTGCTGCGTGCGGCACGCGAGGTCTTCGGCGAGCTGGGATACGGCGCGCCGATGGAGGACGTGGCGCGGCGCGCGCGGGTCGGCGTCGGGACGGTGTACCGGCGCTTCCCGAGCAAGGACGTCCTGGTGCGTCGGATAGCCGAGGAGGAGACGTCCCGGCTGACCGACCAGGCACGTGCCGCGCTCGGCCAGGAGGACGAGCCGTGGTCGGCGCTGTCGCGCTTCCTGCGCACGTCGGTGGCCTCGGGCGCGGGCCGGCTGCTCCCGCCGCAGGTGCTGCGGGTCGGGGTCGCCGAGGACGGCGCCGGGCCCGACGAGGCGCGGGTGCCGCAGCAGCGGATCCAGCCGGGCACCGGTGAGCTGCGGTTGGTGCCCGAACAGCCGCCGGCGGCGGCCGACCCGGTGGACGACGCGGGCGCGGCGGCGCTGCTCGACGTGGTGGGCCAGCTCGTGGAGCGGGCGCGCGCGGCGGGTGCGCTGCGGACCGACGTCTCGGTGTCGGACGTCCTGCTGGTGATCGCGACGGCGGCGCCCTCGCTGCCGGACCCGGCGCAGCAGGCGGCGGCTTCGGCGCGGTTGCTGGACATCCTGCTGGAGGGGTTGCGGTCGCGGCCTCAGGCGTGAGCCCGGCCGATGCGACGACCGTGACGTCAACGGGGTGCCGGATGGGCAACGGGTGACCGGGAGGCGGGGTGGTGCGCCGCCTCGCCTCGCACACCCTCGCGGAACATGCCGGGCATTTCGGGTGCCGACCTCAACTCCCGCCCGGCGACGGCTGCTTGAGTCTTCCTCGCAGAGGCGAGGGCTAGTACTGGGTTGCGGGAAGTCTCCTCGGACGGGTGGATGTCCGCACGGGTGGGTCCTGACCAAAAGCCAATGTGGCACCCTGACCCGGTGTCCGGGACTGGTGCAGCTGGCGGCGGGGGCTTTCCGCGATGAGCGTTGACGGGTGGGACGAGTCACGCGGTGACGGGGAGTCGGCGACTCCCCAGGTGCCGAGCCAGGGCGGACGCGCGGACCTGCCGCCGGGCGGCTCCCCGACGGAGCACCGACCACGAGGCCGTGCGCAGCGCGGCGCCGACGGCGGCGTCCCGGCCCAGCGCGACCGGCGCGAGGACAGCGCGCTGCCACCGCCGCTGGAGCTGCCGCCGTCGGACACCGACCTGATCAGCCGGATGCGCGCCGGCGACGACAGCGCCTACGAGGAGCTGTACCGGCGCCACTCCGCAGCCGTGCGCCGGTACGCGCGCACCTGCTGCCGCGACGCCCACACCGCGGACGACCTCACGGCCGAGGTCTTCGCCCGCATGCTCCAGGCCGTACGCGGCGGTTCCGGGCCGGAGCACGCCGTACGCGCCTATCTGCTCACCTCGATCCGGCGGGCCGCAGCGGACTGGACCAAGTCGGCGCGGCGCGAGCAACTGGTCGACGACTTCGCGGTGTTCGCCGCGCAGTCCTCGCGGGTGGCCGAGGTGTCCGACGACGACACGTTGGATCTCGGCGCGGACGTACGCGCGATGCACGAGGCCGAGCAGTCCATGGCCATGCAGGCCTTCCGGTCGCTGCCCGAGCGCTGGCAGGCCGTGCTGTGGCACACCGAGGTCGAGGACGAGTCGCCCAGCGAGGTCGCCACGCTCTTCGGGCTCGACGCCAACGGCACGCGCGTGCTCGCCAGCCGCGCCCGCGAGGGGCTCAAGCAGGCCTACCTCCAGGCCCATGTCAGCGCCAGCCTCGCCGGCGACGAGGAGTGCTCCCGCTACGCCGACCGGCTCGGCGCCTACGCCCGCGGCAGCCTGCGCACCCGCGCCGAACGGGGTCTGCGCAAGCACCTGGAGGAGTGCGGCAAGTGCCGGCTGGCCGCCGGCCAGATCAAGGAAGTCGCGAGCGGTATCCCCGCCGTCGTGCCGCTGGCGGTCATCGGCTGGTTCGGCGCCGCCGGGTACGCCAAGGCGGCCGGGCTCATCGCCGGCGGCGCCGGGGCGGGCGCGGCCGGTGCCGCGGGGGCGGCCGCGGCGGCGAGCGGCGGTTCTTCGAGCGGTGCCGGTGGTGCGGGTGGGGCCGGTGCCGCGGGCGGAAGTTCGTCCGGCGGGGCCGGCGCCGGGAGCGGTGCGGCGGCCTCCGAGGGAGTGGGCGCGCCGTTGAAGGCCGGTATCGCCGCCGGTGTGGTCGCCGTGGGCGTCGCGGCGGCGATCGTGCTCGCGCTGGCCGGCAACGACAATCCGGCCAAGCCCGCGGACGCCAAGCAGCCTCCCGTCCCCTCCCCCATCGTCGAGGAGACGCCGACCCCCGAGCCGCCGGAGCCGTCGCAGCCGTCGAAGAAGGCGCCCGCTCCACAGCCGCCGGCGATCGTCCCGGCCGCGGAGCCCGAGCCGACCCCGACACCGACCCCCTCGCCCACCCCGCCGCGCACGCCCAGTCCGACGCCCACGCCTTCACCGACGCCGACCCCCACCCCGACACCTACGCCCACCCCCTCACCGACCCCGCCGCCACCGCCCGCCCCGGCCGACTACCAGTGGAGCGAGCTGTCGTACGACCTCACCGGCGACGGCACCGAGCCCGAGATGCGGCTGGGTGAGAGCAGCTGGGTGTGGCAGCGCTACGGCGTGCCGATCGGGGGCGAGCGTTACGTGCACGGTGTCACCGTGCACGGCCGGTCCTCCGTCACCATCGACCTCAACCGGGAGTGCTCCGCCTACGAGGCGCTGGTCGGCGTCGACGACTCGACTCTGGGGCTCGGCAGGTTCACCTTCTCGGTCTACGCCGACGGCGTCCGGCTGTGGCGGTCGGCGGTCGTCAAGGGCGGGGACGCGGCCGTGCCGGTCCATGTGAACCTCAGCGGGCGCAAGACCGTCCGGCTGGTGGTCGAGCCGCGCGGCACGCTCGACAACCTGATGCTGGCGGACTGGGCCGAGTCGAAGTTCCGCTGCCGGTAGGGCCGTTCGGCCGGCTTCGCGCTTACGGCGTCCGCTCGGCTGCCGAGTGCGGGAGGCCGCGCACGGCCTCGGCGAGGTCGTGCAGGACGTCGTCGTGAGTGAGGGCGGCGCCCCGGGTGTACTCGGCCGTGAACCGCGCGGCGCCCAGGGCGATACGGGCGTCGGCCTCGGTCCGCTCGGCGTGGGCGCGCTCCGGCAGACGGCGCGGATGGCCTCGACGCCAGTACTCCGCGGCGGCAAGCAGCCGGACCGCGCGCGCGGGGTCGCCGAGCCGGGACAGCAGATCCGCCGCCGCGTCCGCGAGGGTCGTCGTGATGACGTCGGCAGTCCGATTCTCCACTGCCATGCGCAGGGCGTCGGTCAGGAGGGGGAGTCCTCGCTCCGGGCCCGACTCGGCCGTCACGATCAGGGCCTCGACGGTGTTCAGCATCACGATGAACTGCGGCGGCGGAGTGGCGCGCTCGGTCTCCACGCGGGCCGCTTCACACAGCTCACGCGCGCGTGCGGTCTCCTTGTCGTCCAGTGCCAGCTGGGCCCGCATCAGCAGGACGAACGCCCGCGAGTCCGCCACGCCGTACCGGTCGGCGGCGGCGCCCGCCTCGTCCAGCGCGGCGAGGGCGCCTTCACGATCGCCCGAGCGGTAGGCGATCTCGGCGAGGCGGGCGATGAGGAAGGGCGTCTCGGTGTACGCGCCCACCTCGTGGGCGAGGTCCAGCGCCTCCTCGTACTCCCCCTTGGCCTCCTCGAAACGACCGCGCGACATGGCCGTCTCACCGGCCGCGCTGCTCACCTGTGCCCGCATCCAGCGGTCGCCTGCCCGGCGGCTGAGGATCCGCAGCTCGGCGAGGTCGTCGTCGACGCTCGCCAGGGTGCCCGGTGAGTCGACGATCATGTGGGTGCGGAACATCAGGATGCAGCCGATCTCCCAGTCGCCCCCGTGCGCGCGGCAGTTGGCCAGCGCGGCGTCCATGACCGGCCCTGTGTTGGCCGAGTCGTGCAGGACGAAGTGCGTCAACGGCCAGACCAGTCCCGGGAGGCGGGCCGCTTCGGGACCGCCACGCGCGAAGTGGGCCCGCACCCGATCGACGTACCGCCTCAGCCGCTCGTCCCGCCAGTGCTCCACCGTCTCGAACTCGATGGAGAGGAACAGGTGCAGCAGGCGCAGGTTCATCCGGGCCGCGTGCCGTGGGTGGTGCGCCTGTCCGTCCGGGGCGGCGAGGAAGGCGTCCACCGGGTCGGGGGTGGGAGGGGTGGCGGGGGGTGCGGGCGTTGCGGGGGGTGCGGCGGTTGCGGGGGATGCGGGGGCCGCGCGTGGGTCCAGGGGGGTGGCACGGGTGTCCAGCGCTGTGCACAGGTGCAGGATTCGGTCGGTCCACGCCGCGCCTTCGACGCGGTAGTTGCGCAGCCACCAGAACCAGCACATGGCCAGGGCGATGGCCGTGGCTTCCGCCTCGTCGCCCGCCGACAGGGCCCGGTCGAGGGCTGCGCGGATGTTGTCCAGCTCGGTCTCCAGGCGGGAGACCCAGGGGAGTTGACCGGCGGACCGCAGCAGCGGGTCGGCCTCCTCCACGAGTGCGCGCACCCACGCGCGGTGCCGGTGCTCGGCCGCGAGCCGTAGCTCGGGGACCTCGGCGGCGCGCTCCACCGCGTATTCGTGGATGGTCTCCAGCATGCGGTACCGCATGCCGTCGGAGCCGTCCCGCTCGCACGGGGTGGCCACGATCAGGGACTTGTCGACGAGGGCGCCGACGACGTCCGCGACCGGGCCGGTGCACACGGCCTCCGCCGCCGTGAGGTCCCAGCCGCCCGCGAAGACGGACATCTCGCGCAGCGCCGTCCGCTCGCGCTCGTCCAGCAGGTCCCAGGACCAGTCGACGACCGCGCGCAGGGTCTGCTGGCGGGGCAGAACCGTACGGCTCCCGGAGGTGAGGAGGCGGAAGCGGTCGTCGAGGCGGTCGGCGATCTGCCGTGGGGTGAGCAGCCGTAGCCGGGCCGCCGCCAGCTCGATGGCGAGCGGCAGTCCGTCGAGGCGGCGGCAGATCTCCGCGACGGCCTCCTCGTCCTGGCCAGGGAGTACGACGCCCAGGTCACCGCCGTCGGCCTGTGGATGGCGGTCGCGGCCGTTGCGCAGTGCGGTGGCGGCGTCGGGGCGGACCGCTGCCGCGCGCTCCGCGAAGAGGCGGTGCGCCTGGTCGGGGAGCAGGGGCTCGACCGGGCGTACCAACTCTCCGGGGACGCTCAGGGGTTCACGGCTGGTGGCGAGGATCGTGAGCCCTGGGCAGCGGGTGAGGAGGGTCTCGGCGAGGGTGGCGGCCGCGCCGATGACATGTTCGCAGTTGTCAAGGATCAGGAGTTGGCTGCGCGGAGCGCAGTACTCGATCAGCAGGGCGAGCGGGTCGTCCTGCGGGGCCGCCAGCTCGTTGGTCATGAGCACGGTCTCGCGCAGACCGAGCGCGTTGACCACCGCGCCAGGCACCGCCTCCGGCCGGTCGAGCGGGGCGAGCTCGACGAGCCATGCCTGTGGGAGGCCGGCGGCGGCTTCCTCGGCGAGACGGGTCTTTCCAGAGCCGCCCGGTCCGGTGAGCGTGACCAGTCGGGCCCTGTGCAATTCGGAACGGATGGCGTCGAGTTCGAGTTCCCGGCCCACGAAAGAGGTAAGGCGCGGACGGAGGTTGCCGGTGCGGTCGGGGTGGGGTGAGGGGGCGGTTCTGGCGGGGGGCTCGGGCAGCTTGTCGGTCGTATTGGGGGGTGGTCCGCCTGGTGTCTGGGGCGGTGCCGGTGCCGGTGTCAGTAGTTCGGCGTGCAGGGCGCGTAGTTGTGGGCCGGGGTCGGTGCCGAGGCCTTCGGACAGGGCGCGGCGGGCTGTTTCGTATGCGGCCAGGGCGTCGGCGGGGCGGGTCGTGTCGCGCAGGGCGCGGATGAGGAGGGCGTGGAGTGGTTCGTCGTACGGGTGGGTCGACGTCAGTTCGCGGAGTTCGGGTACGGCCTTGTGGGCGTTGCCCAGTTGCAGGTCCGCCTCGATGCGGGCTCGGGTCGCCTCCAGGCGCAGGGCGTCCGGGCGGGTGGCGGCTGTGGTGCGGTCGGGGAGGTCGGCGAGGGCTGGGCCGTGCCACAGGGCCAGGGCGGTGGTGAGGGTGCGGGTGGCGGTGGACGGGTCGCCCTGGTCCAGGGCTGCGGTGCCCTCGTGGACCAGGCGTTCGAAGACGAAGAGGTCTACGTCGTCCGGGGTTGCGGTGAGGCGGTAGCCGCCGGGGGCGGAGGTGATTGTGTCCTTGCCGAGGGTGCGGCGTAGGCGGGCGATGAGGGCCTGGAGGGCGGCGGGGGCGTCCTGGGGTGGGGCGGTCGGCCAGACCTGGTCGATCAGGGTGTCGGGGGTGGTGATGTGGCCGGGGCGTAGGGCCAGGGCCGTGAGTAGGGCGCGGAGGCGGGGGCCGCCGATGGGTACGGCGGTGCCGTGGTCGTCCTCTGCCTCGGTTATGCCCAGGATTCTGTACCGCACTGGGTCATTGTCGCGGGGGTGGGTGGTGGGGGCAGGGTTTTGTTGGCGTCGGGGGGGTGGGGGGCGGGGGTGCGGTAGCCCTTAGGGTGCGGGCCGGGAGTTTTTCGCCCCCGCCGCCCCTACCCGTCCCATCCCCAGGGGCTCCGCCCCTTCGACCCCACCAAGGGGCTCCGCCCCCTGGACCCCCAACGGCCCTGAACGGGCCTCGTCCTCAAACTCCCCCAAGCTCTTCGAGCAGGGGGGACCCCCAGACAGGCTGAAAGATGCGGGCCGGCGTTGAGTGGTGAAGCCCCTGCCGGGTGGGTGGGGGTTGGGGATGGCAAAGTCCTGCCCTCCAACGCGGGACGGGCCGAGACGTGCCGGCCGGCGCTGAGAGGTGAAGCCCCTGCGGGGGTGGGTTGGGGGGATGGCGAGACCTGTCCTCCAACGCCGGACAGGGTGAGACGTGCCGGCCCGCGCTTGGACGTGGAGCCCCCGCGTCAGCGTCTCCCCGCCCCCAACGCCCCCCTCTGCGGTGTGATCCCCGCCGGTACCGCTCGTTGGCGGGCGGGGGTTCCTGTCCAGCAGGTGCCTCGGCGGGCCAGTAGGCGGTGTAGCCAGAGTTCCAGGGAGACCAGGTCTGCGAGGCCGTCGAGGGGGAGGGGCTCGCCCTCGGCCGCTGCGCGGAGGGCCTTGCGGACGACTCGGGCCTCCACCAGGCCCGCCTGGGCGAGGAGGGGGGTGCCGAAGAGGGCCATCAGGGAGTCGCTGGCCACCCTCAGGCCCGTGCGGGCCGCCACCGCCGCCGACGCGTGGGAGGGGGCGCCCCAGCCGGGCGGGAGGTCGGCCACGCCGGCGCCCTCCAGGACCGTACGGAGGATCGCGGCGCGGGCGCCGGGCTGGACGCGCAGGGCCTCGGGGAGGGCTCGGCAGGCGCGGACGACCTGGTTGTCGAGGAAGGGGGTGTGCAGGCGTTGGGAGCGGATCTCGACTGCCTGCTCCAGGATGCGGATGTCGGCTGCGTGGCGGGCCAGTGCCGCACGCGCGCGGTAGTCGCCGGGGCGTTGGCCGGGGCCCACTCCGTTGCGGGTCGTCGCCGTCTGGAGGCGAACCGATACTTCAGCCAGGGCCTCGCCGGTCAGCCAGCGGGCCGCCGGGCCCGGTCTGGCCCAGGTGAGGGCGGCGAGGGACGCCCCTACGGCACCTCCGGGTTCGTCGAAGCGGCGGTCCATCAGTCGGGCGGCCAGGGTCTCGAGGCCCGTTCGGTACGGGGTGCGGGACAGTTTGCGGGCCGCGCCGTACACGCGCGCGGGGACCAGCACCGAGCCGTCCGCCTTCGCCAGGGCCGCGACCGGGCGGACCAGGTGGCGGCGTTTGCGGTCCATCAGGAGGTCCGCGAGGCGCGCCGGGTGCGCGTCCAGGACCTGGCGGGCGCCGTAGCCGGTGAAGTGGTCCGCGCTGCCGGATGCGAGGCGGGCGCGGTGCCTCGCCGCCGTCACCAGGCTCGGACCGGGCTCGTCGGTCAGCGGGCCGTCCAGGTCGGCGTACGGCAGTGTCTCCTCGCCGCCGGTCACCACCACGTGGTGCAGGCGCGGGTTGGCCGCCAGGGCGCCGGCCCGCTCCAGCTCGGCCTCGCGGCCGGCGACGGCGAGGTCGTTGAAGGTGACCGCCAGGAGGCGCTCGCCCGCGCCCGTGCCGTGGCCCAGCACCGTGCCCGGCATGCCCGGGAGGCCGGCGGCGAGGAGCGCCAGGGTGCCCGATGCGGGGCCTCCGGACAGGTCCGCGCCGATGCCCGGGACCGGCATCCCGCGCGCGGCCCGCCGCTCGGCCGGGCCCATCCCGGGCACCGGACCGGGGTCGATGTCGGGGACGTGGCGGGGCGCGGACAGACGCGCGCGTACCGCCTCCACCAGGGCGTCGCGTACGGCGTCCACCGCGCTGTCCGGGTCGGCCGACGGCGCCGCCACCGCGAGCGAGGCGACCGGTTCGTACCCGGCGATCTCGCGTGCTCCGGCGCGCAGGATCAGCGCATGCCCCGGCGGGATGCGGCGTACGCCGTCGTACGGGGTGGAGTCGTGCAGGGCCGCCGGTACGTCGGGGGCGGCGAGCAGGGCGGCCAGGTGCCCGAAGTCGAGGTTGGCCTCGATGAGGTCGGCGAGGGGAAGCGCGGCGGTCGCGTACGCCGTACCGCCCGCCCAGGGGGTGTAGAACACCGGCCGTGCGCCCGCCAGATCGCCGCAGACCATGAGCCTGCGGCCGACCTGGACGACGGCCGTGTAGCTGCCGGACCAGGCCGTCAGATGCCGAAGTGCCCCTCCGCGCGCGGCGAACAGGCCGAGGCGCAGCTGTTCGTCGCTCGCCCCGCAGGTGCCCAGTACCGCGATCCGGTTCTGCGCGTCGGCCTTCACCACGCGCACCTCGTCGGGGCGCCAGTCGCCGACCGCCCACAGCGGATCGGGGTCGCCCCACAGGAGTTGGGACCCCACCGGATGCACGGTCTCGCCGTCGCTTCCGGCGGCGCCCGCGGAGCCCGTTCCGGCGGCCACCGCGGTGGTGCTGCTCCATCCCACCAACCACCGCATGGACGCCTCCACAGGCTGTGGACAACCAGTGCACCGTATGAACCGGTTCACCATGCTGCCATGAAGGAAGCGTGCCGGAGGGGCGGCGGAGCCTCTGGGCTCGGGCAATCACGCCCACGCGGGCACCCGCGTGGCGGACGGCACCCGTCCTGAACGCCCGGACGGGGCAAGGCGATCCACGCGAGCCTGACCATGAGATCCACCTGCGCGGAACGAACGGATCGAGCTGTATCCGCGGCGCGAATGCGCCCCCGATACACTCCCCAAGAACTCCCTTCGCGCCCTCAACTGCCATGGTGGGAAGGGCAATCCACCGCGAAGGGTGGGGTCGATTTTCGGCCAAATCAGCGTCGCAGGGACAGGCTCACGCACACTCCGTGCAAGCCCTCCGCACTACTCGCCGTGCTCGCCGCGCGCGCAGTCCGGGGAACGGAGTGCGCCCCCCGGACCGTTCCGCCGCCCGCGGGGATGTAGGCGGCGGAATCCCCCAGCCCGCTGGATCCAGTACAGCGGGCCGACCCACGCAGAAGCCATGGAACCGCTCCCCCGGTGGCTGGAGAAGAGCGCACGGACGGGCGCACAGCCACACACTGGGAGCACGTCACAACTGTGCGTAGGGGGTGCGCACTTGAGTACGGACCACAATCCCGCCATCCGGAAGAATGCCCCTTAACGCTTGGGATGCGGCGAACTACGCTGGGTTTACGAATGCCGCATGGTTATGCCAGCGCGGCAGCCGTCTGTGTCGAGGGGTGGCGCATGTCCAGGGAGCAACGCGGGCCGAACGAAAAACTCGGCGCCGTTCTCGCCCTCGCGGGAATCAGCAACGCAGGACTCGCTCGACGCGTCAACGACCTTGGCGCTCAGCGGGGCCTGACTCTTCGCTACGACAAGACCTCGGTGGCGCGCTGGGTGTCGAAGGGCATGGTGCCGCAGGGCGCCGCCCCGCACCTCATCGCCGCCGCGATCGGCCAGAAGCTCGGCCGCCCTGTGCCGCTCCACGAGATCGGCCTGGCGGACGCGGACCCCGCACCCGAAGTGGGCCTCGCCTTCCCCCGGGACGTCGGACAGGCGGTGAAGTCGGCGACGGAGCTCTACCGTCTCGACCTCGCCGGCCGCCGTGCCGGTTCCGGCGGCATCTGGCAGTCGCTGGCCGGATCATTCGCGGTCAGCGCATACGCAACGCCCGCCTCACGGTGGCTGATAACCCCGGCCGACAGTTCGGTCGCGCGCGAGGTGAGCCCGTCCGAGAGCTCCGGCGCACCGCTCAAAGTCGGCCACAGCGATGTGCAGAAGCTGCGTGAGGCCGCCGAGGACGCCAGGCGCTGGGACTCCAAGTACGGAGGCGGCGACTGGCGTTCGT
This sequence comes from Streptomyces sp. NBC_01092, assembly GCF_045039535.1. Classification (NCBI taxonomy): domain Bacteria; kingdom Bacillati; phylum Actinomycetota; class Actinomycetes; order Kitasatosporales; family Streptomycetaceae; genus Streptomyces; species Streptomyces sp. NBC_01092. The sequence goes on from NZ_CP108659.1 coordinate 5,199,700, forward strand.
CCATGGTGCCCGAGTGCTTGCGAGTGGAGGCGGCACCGCTGCTGCTCGGCTCCTACTCCGACGAGGTGGGCAGAGCCCTGTTCGGGGCGAGTGCCGAACTCACCCGCCTCGCCGGGTGGATGGCCTTCGACACCGGGCAGCAGGAGGCCGCGCAGCGGTACTACATCCAGGCGCTGCGGCTCGCCCGCGCGGCGGCCGACGTACCCCTGGGCGGGTACGTCCTGGCGTCCATGTCGCTGCAGGCGACCTACCGGGGCTTCGGCGACGAGGGCGTCGACCTCGCCCAGGCCGCGCTGGAGCGCAACCGTGGTCTCGCCACGGCCCGCACCATGAGCTTCTTCCGGCTCGTCGAGGCACGCGCACACGCGCGCGCGAATGACGCGCAGGCCGCCGGTGCGGCCCTGAAGGCGTCGGAGGGCTGGCTGGAGCGGTCCCGGGAGGGCGACAACGACCCGTCCTGGCTCGGCTTCTACTCCTACGACCGCTTCGCAGCGGACGCCGCCGAGTGCTACCGGGACCTGAAGGCACCGCGCCAGGTACGGCGGTTCACCGAGCAGGCGCTGTCGAAGCCGACGGAGGAGTTCGTGCGCTCGCACGGGCTGCGGCTCGTCGTCTCGGCGGTCGCCGAGCTGGAGTCGGGCAACCTCGACGCGGCGTGCGAGCAGGGCGTGCGGGCGGTGGAGGTCGCGGGGCGGATATCGTCGGCGCGCACCACGGAGTACGTGAAGGACCTGCTGCACCGCCTTGAGCCCTACGGCGACGAACCGCAGGTCGTCGAATTGCGGGAGCGAGCCAGGCCGCTGCTCATGGCGCCGGCCTGAGCGTGCCCGCACGCGCGCGTGGAGTGCGCGGCGGCTCGGCAGACCCGAGCCGCCGTCGCCTCCGTCCTGCCCGGACCCGGCGGTCACGACGCGTCCGTGCGCCCGAAGCACCGCTCCAGCTCGTCGAGGTCGCGGCGCGACGCAAGCGCCCCGCCACGGGTTGCCGGCGTAGGTGTACGGCTGCTCGGCCGTGACGCCCTTCGTGCTGCCGGGCAAGCCCACCAGCGCCGCCGGCGGGATGATCTGCCGCATCGTCCGAGCGGCGCGTGAACCTGCCGTGGCTGAATCACGGCAGGTGCGTGGCCGGATGTCCCGCGCTTGCCAATGGTTCTCCCTCGAAATCACCTCGCCGCGGACGCAGGAATCCGGCGAGGTGAGCGGAGCGCGGGGTTCCCTGGGTTTGACCGCGGTGTCAGTGGCGCAGTGCATTATCGAAACCGGGAGGTGGGGCAGGTGCGGGCGATCGGTTACGACTGTGACGTGCTCGTGGTCGGCGGTGGAATCGTCGGGCTGGCCACGGCGTACGCGATCACGCGTGCCGCGCCGGGCACCCGGGTGACCGTGCTGGAGAAGGAGCAGGGACCCGCCCGGCATCAGACGGGGCGCAACAGCGGGGTCATCCACAGCGGGATCTACTACCGGCCGGGGTCCCTCAAGGCGCAGTACGCGGTGAGCGGCGCCGCCGAGATGGTCAAGTTCTGCGCGGAGTACGGCATCGCGCACGCGGTCACCGGCAAGCTGATCGTCGCGACCGAGCGGGAGGAACTGCCGCGGCTGCACGCCCTGGTCCAGCGCGGCCGGGAGAACGGCATTCCGGTGCGGGAGCTGCGTGCCGGGCAGATCGCGGAGTACGAGCCGCAGGTGCAGGGCCTCGCCGCGATACACGTCGGGACGACGGGCGTCTGTGACTTCGTCGGGGTCGCCCGGCAGCTGGCCGAGGGATCGGGGGCGGAGATCCGGTACGGGGCGCGGGTCGAGCGCGTCGACCGGCGGGCGGACCTCGGGGTCGCCGTGCGGACGGAGGGCGGGGACATCGTGCGCGGGCGGGTCCTGGTGAACTGCGCCGGGCTGTACTGCGACGAGGTGGCCCGGATGACGGGGGACGAGCCGGAGGTGCGGATCGTGCCGTTCCGGGGGGAGTACTACTCCCTGGCGCGGCCCGAGCTGGTGCGGGGGCTGGTGTATCCGGTGCCGGATCCGGCGTTTCCGTTCCTCGGGGTGCATCTCACGCGCGGGATCGACGGGGGCGTGCACATCGGGCCGAACGCTGTGCCGGCGCTGGCCCGGGAAGGGTACGGGTGGGGTGTCGTGCGGCCGCGGGAGGTCGGGGCGACGGTGGCGTGGCCCGGGGTGTGGCGGATGGCTCGGCGGCACTGGCGGTACGGCGTGGGGGAGCTGCGGCGGTCGGTGTCCAAGGGGGCGTTCACCGTGGCGGTGCGGAGGCTGTTGCCGGCCGTGACTGCCGATGACCTGGTGCCTGCGGCTGCGGGGGTGCGGGCGCAGGCGGTGTTGCGGGACGGGGGGCTGGTGGATGACTTTCTGATCCGGGAGGGGGCTCGGGCCGTGCATGTGCTGAATGCGCCGAGTCCTGCGGCGACGGCTTCGTTGCCGATCGGGCGGGAGGTCGCGCGGAGGGCGTTGGCGGTGTTGGAGGGGAGCTGACGGGCCTCGTCCTCATAGGCCGGACGGGCCTGGTCCTCAAAGGCCTGACGGGCCTCGCCCTCAAAGGCCGGAAAAGGCCGGACGACGCTGACAGGTGCGCACCGGCACCCCGAAGTCCCGCCCCCCGTAAAATCGACCCCACTGTGTCTGATTTCCTCAACGCCCCCGAAGCCCCCCAGCCCGGCAGCCTCCGTCAGTCCGAGGCGTCGGGCGAGCATGATCATCACCTTCCCGGTGTGTCCGTTCGGCATACCCGAGCCAAGGGTGAGCCACGGTTTCCGGACGGGCCCAAGGCCGATCCGGCCGGGTCGCACTTCGAGCGGCGGATCCGGAGTTTTCAGCCGCGGCGCAGCAGGGTGACCGCGGGGCAGGCGGACGCGTTGCAGCGGCTGTGGCCCAAGTGGGGGCTGGACATCGACGGGCAGAGTGTCGTCGACCTGGGCGAGCTGTTCGGGAACGGCAATCCGGTCGTGCTGGAGATCGGCTTCGGCATGGGCGAGGCCACGGCGCAGATGGCCGCCGGCGACCCCGGCACCAACATCCTCGCCGTCGACGTCCACACCCCGGGGCAGGGGAATCTGCTCAACCTCGCCGACCACCACGGCCTGGACAACGTCCGCGTGGGCAACGGCGACGCCATCATCCTGCTGCGCGAGATGCTCACCCCCGACTCCCTCGACGGGCTGCGCGTCTACTTCCCGGACCCCTGGCCCAAGAAGCGGCACCACAAGCGGCGGCTCATCCAGCCCGAGTTCCTCGGCCTCGCCGCGACCCGGCTGAAGCCCGGCGCCCTGGTGCACTGCGCCACCGACTGGGAGCCGTACGCCGAACAGATGCTCGAAGTGCTGACCGCGCATCCCGACTTCGAGAACACCTGCTCCGACGGCGATTTCGCGCCCCGTCCCGAGTTCCGGCCGCTGACCCGTTTCGAGGGCCAGGGACTGGACAAGGGTCATGTGGTGAACGACCTGCTCTTCCGCCGCGTACAGCGGTAGGAGCAGCGGGAAGAACAGCACCGACGACACCATCGACAGCAGCACCGACAGCCACCTCCACCGGCGCCCGAGCCCTCTCGCGCTGCTGCGGGCGGCGCCCCTGCCTCGTTAGGGTCAATGCCGTGGCCACCTGTCCCCCGTACCCGACGCACCCCACCGGTCCCACCGGCGGCGCACTGCGGCACGCGCACTGGTGGCAGAGGCGATGGGTGCGTTACAGCGCGCTCAGCACCCTCCTCGCGCTGTCCGGGCTGGTCATCCTCGCCCTGGTGCGCGAGCAGACCGGCACCGAGGGGTTCCTGGTCGGGCTCGGGCTCGCCGTCCTGCCCGTGCCGCTGCTGGTCGCCGCCTTCCGCTGGCTGGACCGCGTCGAGCCGGGCCCCTGGCGCAATCTGCTGTTCTCCTTCGCCTGGGGCGCCTGCGCGGCGGCGCTCATAGCGATCGTCGCCAACAGCTTCGCGACCCGGTGGATAGCGACGGCCACCGCCGATCCGTCGCACGCGGACACCCTCGGCGCGACCGTCATAGCGCCCATCGTGGAGGAGCTGGCCAAGGCCGCGGCCATACTGCTCGTCTTTCTCTTCCGGCGACGGGACTTCACCGGGATCGTCGACGGCGTGGTGATAGCCGGGGTCACCGCCACCGGTTTCGCCTTCACCGAGAACATCCTTTACCTCGGTACCGCCTTCGGTACCGACCAGCTCACCGGCGACCGCGGCATCGCCTCCGTCACGGCGGCGACCTTCTTCGTCCGCGTGATCATGTCGCCCTTCGCGCACCCGCTCTTCACCGTCCTGACCGGCATCGGCTTCGGCATCGCCGCGCTGTCGGGCGAGCGCCAGCACGTGCGCCGCGTCCTGCTCCCGTTCCTCGGGCTCTTGCTCGCCATGGGCATGCACGCGATGTGGAACGGCTCCTCGACCTTCGGCGAGTACGGCTTCTTCGCCGTGTACGCGGCCTTCATGGTGCCCGCGTTCGGCCTGCTGACCTGGCTGGTGATCTGGACCCGGCAGCGCGAGCTGCGGACGGTGCGCGAGGAGCTGCCCGCCTACGTCGTCGCCGGGTGGCTGTCGCCGAGCGAGCCGTTCGTGCTGGGCTCGATGCGGGACCGGCGGGTGGCCCGGCAGTACGCGCGACACCGGGGCGGGCGGCCGGCGGCGCGGGCGGTGGCGCAGTACGAGGCCTACGCCACGTCGCTGGCGTTCCTACGGCACCGGGGGCGCCGCGGACGGGCCGGCGCGGACTTCGTCGTACGGGAACAGGAGTTGCTGCACGAGCTGTGGCACCGCCGGGAGTTCGCCCGCCCGGCCCTGGAACACGCGGCCGCCGCACAGGCCGGGCCGCGGCACGAGCACGGGTACGGCCATGGCTACGGCCACCCGGCGCCGCTCCCGATGCCGGTCCACTGGCAGTCGTACGGCCAGGTCAACGCGCCCTCGTACGGGCCCGCGTACGGACAGACGGCGCCGTACCCCGCGTACAACCCGTATCGGACCTGACCGGGCCGGGGCGCGCGAAGGGCGTCCCCGGGAAGAGCGATCGAGCCACACACCGAACCGGCGGCCCTGGCGTCGGGGGGTCGTCGCCAGGACCGCCGGGGATCAGAAGTGGATACCCGTCGAGGGGTGCCTCAGGGGGTGAGCCCCTTGCCCTGGAGCCACGCCATCGGGTCGATGCCGTTCGTGCTGCCACCGGGGTGCACCTCGAGGTGCAGGTGGGCGCCGGTCACGTTGCCCGTCGCGCCCACGCGGCCGATCACGTCGCCCGTGTTGACCTTCTGGCCCACGCTGACGCTGATCGAGGACTGGTGCGCGAACCAGAGCTCGGTGCCGTCATCGAGGGTGATCTCCGTCTTGTAGCCGTACGAGCCGTCCCAGCCGGCGAAGGTGACCGTGCCGGAGTGGATCGCCTTGATCAGCGTCCCGGTGGGGGCGGCGAAGTCGAGGCCCGTGTGGTACCCGGAGGACCAGTAGGCGCCGGCCTGACCGAACGTCGAGGTGATCGTGTACGAGGAGGTCGGCAGCGTGTACTGCTTGGCCAGCTCGGCGAGGCGCTCGGCCTCGGCCTTCTTGCGGGCCTCCTCCTCGGCGGCTGCCTTCGCGGCGGCGGCCTTGGCCTCGGCCTCCTTCTCCGCCTTGGCGGCCGCTGCGGTGGCCTCCTTCTCGGCGGCGGCGACGGCGGCCGCGGCGGCCTTGCTGTCGATCTGGTCCTGCTGGAGCTCGGCCTGCGCGATGATCCGGCTGCGCAGCGCCTCACCGGCGTCGGAGGTGCCCTGCGGGGTCTCCTCGACGGTCTCGCCCATGGTGCTGAGCGCGGTGGCCGTGTCCTCGGCGGGCTCGTCGGAGGAGTCGTCGGAGATCAGGGGCAGGTCGGGCATGGTGATGGCGACCGGCGGCTTGCCGCTGTTCGCGCTGGCCATGCCGCCCGCGCCGACGGCGGCTATGACGCCTACGCCGAGAACGGTGGAGCTGCGGGCGAGTCCCCCGCCACGCTGCTTGGAGACGCGGTGCCTGCCACGGACGGGACGAAGGGACTCCGAGGTCGGGTTCCACTCCTCGTACGGGCCCTCGTCGGTGCGGTAGCTGTCGTAGCCGAAGGTGTCGGTGTTGCGCTGACTCGGCACGAACGGGGCTTGCGGGGCAGGCCGGTTGGACGCCACGTGGGCGTACTCCTTTCCTTCCTTCTCGCCTACCGGGTTAGCTGACGGGTTCGGAGCAGGAAGGTCTCCTACGCGCGTATACCAACCGTGCTTCCACGGTGGAATCCGTGCGATTCACCCCAAGGTGGTGGTTCCCCGGTTCCCTTGCGGGATTCGGCGCGTGCGCACGGAGCCGACTCTTGTGACGGCTGGGACGACCGCGCTGCGTTATCGAACGTTAATAGACGCGGGGTGCGGATTCCAAGCTGTTCCTCTTGATCATTAACGATTTTCGCCTGGACTTACGGGTCATGACCGGCCCAAAACGGGCGAGTTGGCCAAGGTTCAGCAGCCACATAGGTATTGACGGTGTGTCAGTTGTTATGCGGAGGGCGGTCACTCGATCACCCCGGGTGATGACGATCAAGGTCGCCGTACGGCCATGAGGGCCATGTCGTCCGCCATTCCTCCTCCGGAGTGCCGGCGGACCTCCACCGAAAGCACACCGAGCAGCTCGCCCGGGTCGCGCAGCGCGTTGGCGCGCCCCGCGAGGCCCGTCTCGGGCTCGTAGAACCGCCCGCCGCCGTCCCGCGCCTCGGAGAGCCCGTCGGTGTACAGCAGCAGCGTGGCCCCGCGTGGGAAGCCTGCCTCGTCGGCCCGGTCGGGCCAGGTGCCGAGCTCGTCCATGCCGAGCGGCAGGGCGGGCTCGGTGGCGGGCAGCGGGCGTACGGTGCCGTCGGCGTACAGCAGCAGGGGCGTCGGATGCCCGCGGTTGACGAGGCGGACGATCCCGCCGCCGTGGGGCAGCTCGGCGAGCACGACGGTGGTGAAGCCCTCGCGGGACTCGTCCCCGTCCCGCCGGGTGCGCTCGCGCGCGAGCGCCCGCTCCAGTCGCTGGGCGACCGCCTCCAGCGTGGCCTCCTGCTCCGCGGCCTCCCGGAAGGCCCCGATCACGACGGCGACCGCCCCGACCGCTCCCATGCCCTTGCCGCGCACGTCCCCCACGACCAGCCGGACGCCGTGCGGGCTGTCCTGCACCGCGTACAGGTCCCCGCCGATGGAGGCGCCCTCCTGGGCCGCCTCGTAACGCGCGGCGATCCGGAACCCGCCGATCCGCTCGGCGGGTTCGGGCAGCACGGCGCGCTGGGCGGCCTCGGCGATCTCGCGGACGGACGCGAGGCGCTCGTCGCTGCGGCGCACGAGGAGGTTGATGAGGACGGCGAGCACGGAGACGACCACGACGGTGACCACCTCGGTGATCACCTCCGCGCGCGAGAGGCCGCCACCCAGGCCGCGCATCACGAGCAGTACGGCGACGGCCACGGCGCCCGTGATCACCGTGCCGCGCTGCGAGTAAAGAGGGGCGGCGACCAGGGGCGCGGCGGTGAAGAAGGGGGCGCCGGTGACGTCCGTGGGCGTGGCGTGGTCGTACACCGCTCCGGCCGCGATCAGCAGGGCGGGGAGCAGCCGGACGAACCGGCGTGCGTAGGAGATCCGCCGTTGCTCCACCTGACCAGGGTTGCCGAAGCGGGGGCGGGGAGCGAGCGCTGGGAGCCGACCGGGAAAACACTCAGGGCCGGAACTGATGAGTTCCGGCCCTGAGTCTTCAGTAGCGGGGACAGGATTTGAACCTGCGACCTCTGGGTTATGAGCCCAGCGAGCTACCGAGCTGCTCCACCCCGCGTCGTTGACTCAATAGTACGCCATCCGCGAGGCCCGAAGCACACACGTTTCCAGGGAACCGCCCTGAACAGGACTTTTCGGGCGCTCGTGCGACCCAGGTCACGTCCAGGCACCCGGGCGGCACCTAGGCGCCTCAGGGCAGCAGGTGTGCATTGGGCGCCTTGGCCCGCTCCTCGTACTCCGGCAGGACCAGGACATCCACGCCCTGCGCCGCGAGCATCCCGCTCCCGTCGGCCCCCGCCACGAAGGTGTCCGGCTCGCGCCAGGCCGTCACCACCCGGCGGACCCCCGCCGCAAGGATCAGCCGCGCGCAGGGCAGGGGCCGGGACGAGCGGTGCGTGCACGGCTCCAGGCTGCTGTACACCGTCGCGGACGCGAGCCGCGGATCCCCGGTCGCGATCTTCGCCAGTGCCGCCTCCTCGGCGTGCACCACGAGGTCGCCGCCCTCCCGGGAGTGCCCGCGCGCCAGCTCGGTCCCGTCGGCCGCCACGACCACCGCGCCGACGCTGAAGGCCGTCTCCGACGGCGGGCACTGCGCGGCCAGCTCGCACGCCAGCGCCATCCAGTGCCGGTCCGCGGCAGCGGGGAGGGTGCCGGTGCCGGGCGCCGTCGGCGCGTAGCGCATCAGCACGACGTCCTCGATACGGCGCGACTCCAGCAGGCGCAGCCGCCCGCCCTGGTAGCCGCCCGGCCCGAACAGCCGCGGCGCCTCGGGGTCGCCCACGAACAGCGGCGCCAGCACCAGCTGCAACTCGTCCGCGAGCCCCTGCCGCATCAGCTGCGTGTGGATCGTGCCGCCGCCCTCGACCATCAGCCGCTCCACGCCGCGCGCCTCGCGCAGGTGCGCCAGCAGGCCCCGCCAGTCCAGCTCCGGGCCCAGCGCGACGATGTCCGCCGCGACCGGCGCCCGGCGCAGGCGCTCCGCGCCCTTCTCCGTCGTGTAGACGATCTTCTCGCCGCCGGTGTGCCAGAAGTTCGCCGCGGGGTCCAGCTCGCCGGACGCGCTGACCGTGACCTTCAGCGGATACTCCGGCCTGCCCGCATCCACCCGCGCGGCCCGCCGATCGGCCGAGTTCACCAGCAGCCGCGGATTGTCCGCCCGGATCGTGCCGGCGCCGATCAGGATCGCGTCCACGGACGCACGGACCTCGTCGACCCGGTCGAAGTCGGCCGGGCTGGACAGGAGCAGGCGCTCGGGGGTGGTGTCGTCGAGGTAGCCGTCCAGGGAGACGGCGGCGGACAGCAGGACGTAGGGGTACGACGGCATCGGCGCGCTCTCCGGCTCGGCAGACTCGGTCTTGGTTCAAGTTTGAAACAAACCTACACTGGTCGTATGACGACTCGCTGGCTCACCCCCGAGGAGCAGCGCGCCTGGCGCGCGTACATCGGCGCCGTCCACCTCATGGAGGACGCCATGGACCGGCAGCTCCAGCAGGAGACCGGCATGCCGCACATGTACTACTCCATCCTCTCCACCCTGTCCGAGTCCCCGGAACGCCGGCTTCGGATGACCGATCTCGCGGAACGGCTGAAGATCACCCGCAGCCGGCTGACGTACGCCGTGACGCGGCTGGAGAAGGACGGCCTGGTCCTGCGCGAGAACTGCGACTGGGACAAGCGGGGCAGCATCGCGGCGCTGACCGACGAGGGCATGACGGTCCTGGAGGGCGCGGCGCCGGGCCATGTCGAGACCGTGCGGTCGATGCTCTTCGACCGGCTGAGCCCGGAGCAGGTCGGGCAGCTGGAGGAGATCTTCACCCAGGTCAGCGAGGGCTTCCAGGGCGACAGGGCGCATGCCACCGCGGAGGACGTGCCCTGGCGGCGGCGCTCCGGCAAGCCCTGTTCATGACCTGGACCACAATTTCTGTTGATTCAAATTTAAAGCATGGGGTAGGGTCCTGAACCGAGGACCTGCTTCAAATCTGAAGCAGACACCCACGTACGGAACCCGGAGAACCCGCATGCCCGACTTCACCGCCGCCGCCACCCAGCGCGCCCGCGTCCGGGTCCCGCTGCGCTTCCAGGACGGATACGCCGTCGACGCCGAACTGGTCACCTTCCACGGCCTGGCCGACGGCCTGGAACACGTGGCCGTCGTCCTCGGCGACCCGGCCCCCGGCACCACCCCGCTGGTCCGTCTGCACTCCGAGTGCCTGACCGGCGACGTCTTCGGCTCGGCCCGCTGCGACTGCGGCCCGCAGCTGCGCGAGGCCGTCGAGCGCATCGCCGAGCGCGGCGGCGTGCTGCTGTACCTGCGCCAGGAGGGCCGCGGCATCGGGCTCTACAACAAGCTCGACGCGTACGCCCTCCAGGACGAGGGCCTCGACACCTACGCCGCGAACGCCGCCCTGGGCCTGCCGGAGGACGCCCGCGACTACACGGCGGCCGCCCAGATGCTCACCGCCCTCGGCATCGGCGAGCTGGACCTGCTCTCCAACAACCCCGACAAGGCCGACCAGCTGCGCGCCCTCGGCATCGAGGTCCAGGGCCGCGTCCCCACCGGCGTCTTCGCCACCCCGGACAACGTCCGCTACCTGCGCGCGAAGGTCCTCCAGACCCAGCACACCCTGCCGCTGGCGGACCTGGCGGGGCTGACCGCGGGCTGAGCGACGGCAACGACAAGGGGCGGGCGCCCGGCATCGGACGCCCGCCCCTCAGTCATCGGTACGACGGCTACGGCGTGACCTTCTCGATCGTCACCCCGCCCACACCCGCGGTCGTCCCGCGCGTGTTCACCAGCCGCACCTCACCGAAGAGCTGCCGGCCCTCGGGCACGGCCCGTGCGACGGTGACGTCGGCCGCCACCTTCGCCGAGTCGCCCGTCGCGAGCTTCACCGGCGTCGACTCGTCGACCTTGACCGAACCGAGCGCGGAGGAGAAGTACGCGTCCCGGTAGTCGTACGCGGTCGAGCCGGACGGCACCTCGAAGCCGGCCACCTCGACGGTGTACTTGCCGGCGGCCGGGTCGGCGATGGAGACGGACTCGTCGGCGTCACCGTCCGCGGACTGGCCGACCAGCTTGCCCTGGGCGTCGTACACCGACAGGTCGAGGTCGGCGCCCAGGTCCGAGACGTTGCCGATGGCGACGTCCAGCGAGGTGGTGCCCTCGGGCACCTCGATGGTGCTGGTGTGCGTCTCGCCGCCGGCGATGGTCGGCCGCGCGGTCTTCGACGAGCCGAGCGCGCCGCCCTTGAGGCTGCCCTCGACGGACTCCAGCTTGTTGGTCACCGTCCAGGACGCGGCGACCGGCGAGCCGACCTTGGCCTCCGGCACCTTCACGGCCTCCGGGTCGAAGGACGCGCCGTACACCGTGGCGTTCAGCTTGAACGGGTTGTCCAGCAGCGGCGACGTACGGCGCGAGTCGACCTCGATCTCCCAGACGCCGGGCTGCGGGTCGGCGTAGGCGGCGATGTCCGTCGTGTCCGGGTCGTCGTCGGCGGCCGTGACGCCGTACGGGCTGATGGCGCTGAACTTCGTCAGGCTGCCCTCCTTCAGCCCGCCGAGCGTGACCTGGAGCGACTTCGTGCCCTCGGGGACGGTGACGAAGTACGACCTGACGTTGTTGCGCTGCACCGAACCCGAGGCGGTGAAGGTGTGCTTGGCCGGGGTGGAGACCACGACGGTGGTGAGGATCTGCTTGTCGACGCCGACCGTCCTCGGGTCGTCGGCCTCAAGGATGGCGCTCTTGATGCCCGCGTTCTTCGGCGCGGCCTGCACCTTGACGGTGACCGCCTTGTTCAGCGGCAGGTCGACGACCCTCGGGCCGACGATCGAGAAGGTGCGGGCCTTGTTGTTCGCCAGCCGCAGGGTGTGCGGGAGCGAGCCGGCGGGGCCGGACGTACGGGTGATGGTGACGTCGTACGTCTTCTTCTGGCCGGCCTTCAGGCCGCCCTCGCGGTCGTACAGGCCCGTGCCGAAGCCCGGCGTCTTCAGCGCCTGGTCGAGCGCGGTGTCGACCGGGGCCTTGACGGCGTAGTCGTGGGCGGTGGCGCCCGCCTTGACGGCCTTCCAGGCGTCGAGGACGTCGATGCGGCCGGCGCCCTCCTCGTAGGCCTGAAGTCCCTCGATGTGGTGGGCGGTCGAGGTGAGGGCGGTGCGCAGCTTCTCGGGCGTCAGGTCGATGCCCTTTGCCTTGGCGGCGCTCAGCAGCAGCGCGGACGCGCCCGCGGCCTGCGGGGACGCCATCGACGTGCCGTTGTACATGGCGTAGCCGGCCGGCAGCTTCCAGCCCGCCTCGGCGATGGGCGCGCCGGGCATCCAGGCCGGGATGGTGCTGACCGCGGAGCCGGGGGCGACCACGGTCGGGGTGAAGCCGCCGTCCTCACGCGGGCCGCGCGAGGAGAAGTTGAACAGCTGGTACTTGTTCGCCACGCCGGAGCCGTAGTTGGCGGCGAAGGTCTCCTTCGAGACGCCCGCGCCGACCGAGATGACCTTGTCGGCGAGGCCGGGGTCGCCGATGGTGTTGGCGCCGGGGCCGGAGTTGCCGCCGGAGAGCACGAGCTGGACGCCGTAGGTGTCGATGAGCCGTGTGTACAGCTCGGCGCGGGCGTTGTTGCCGTCGTTCAGCGGGGGCAGGCCGCCGATGGACATGTTGATGACGTCGACGCCACGGTTGACGACGAGGTCGATCATGCCCTCGGTGAGCGCGACGTTGGAGCAGCCGGGGCCGAAGATGCAGGCCCGCGAGGAGACGATCTTCGCGCCGGGGGCCTGCCCGTTCATCCTGCCGCCGAGCAGGCCGTTGGCGGCGGTGATGCCGGCCACGTGGCTGCCGTGCGCGCCGGCGGTGAGGCCGATGTTGACGAAGTCGGCCTTCTTGCCGGCCCAGTCCCCGCCCAGCGGGTCCATCGGGACGTCCTTGCGGACCTCCACGACGAAGTCCTGGGTCTCCGGGATGTCCGTGGCCGGGTCGTCGGTGCCGAAGTGGCCGACCTGGTGGCCGTCCTTGTACGGCTTCATCGGGGTGTCGTCGGTGAAGTCGCCGTTGTCGTTCACGTCGACGGTGACCTTGCCGGCCCCGGCGTCGTACAGGACGCCCCAGTCGTCGGTGGTGTCGCCGTCGCGGTTGACGTCACCGTCGGCGTCGCCGTCCGTGACCTTGCCCTGCGCGGTGACGGCCTCCCGGAAGGTGCTGATCAGGTACGCCCCCTCGGGCGCCTTCCAGCTCTTGTCGCCGTAGGTGAAGGCGGGCCCGGAGACGGAGGAGGTCATCGCCCGCCAGGTGCCGTCACCGTCGACGATCGGGTCGGTGGCGGTCACCCAGTCGACGATCTTGCGCTCACCGGTGGTGGTCTTCTGGAGCGCGGGGCTCGCGAGGTCGACGCCGGTGTCGAGGACGCCGATGGTCACGCCCCGGCCGTCCGCCTTCGGGTTCTTCTTCACGAAGTCGACGGCGCCCGTCTCGAAGGACGGGTTGTACGGGTTCTTCGCGGGGGTGTTCTTGTCCGGGCCCGGGTAAGTGGCAGCGGAGGCGGTCGACTTGCCGCCGCTGCCGAGGCTCGGCTCCTCAAGGGGTATCTCCTCGCGCAGGTCGATGGCCTGCACGGAGGAGAGCCGCGCGGCGGCGGTGATGGCCGAGTCCGCCTTGCCGGTCGGCACGGTGGCCCGTACGTAGCCGAGCTTGTCGTACGTACGGCCAACCGAGCCGCCCTTGACCGCGTCCAGCTCCTGGGCGACCTTCTCGGTCTGGCCCGGGGCCGTGACGATCATCATCGTGACGTTCTTGGCGCGCTGCGCCTTGGCCTCGGCGAGGAGGTCGGCGTCGTCCGAACCGAGCTTGTCGTGGGCGGACTTGACGCCGGGGTCGGCCGCGGTGGGGCTGTCTGCGGCGAGGGCGACGGGTATGGGGCCGGCCGCGCAGAGCGCGGCGACGATGCCTGCGGCCACGGCGATACGGGCGACGCGTCTCGCGCTCGATATCGGGGCCAGGTGGGGGGTGGGGGGCATGGCGATCCCTGGTTCTGAAGGAACGTAGGCGACGGCGGCCGGATCGAGCACCTTCGACCGCCGAGGTCCGGAATGTGATCCCGGATGATCGCCCAGCTTCCCTCAAGGGACCGATTTCTGTGGATAGTTCGCGGAGGGGAGATCGCGGGCTGGCGGGAATTCGCCATGCGCCAGGGGGGACTTATCGGGTCGTCCGTGACATTCCTGTGAGTCCGCAGGGTGACGCCGGTGGGGTCACACGGTGGCGGTCGGCTTGACGGCCCGGACGATGGCGGAGTGCATGCCGTCGGCCACGGCATGGGTGGGCGTGACCTCGACGTCGACGAACCCCGCGGCCTCCAGCCCCTCCCGGTACTCGGCGAAGGACAGCGCGCCCGCGATGCAGCCGACGTAGTCACCGCGTTCGGCGCGCTGGGCGGGGGTGAGCGTGTCGTCGGCGACGACGTCGGAGACGCCGATCCGGCCGCCGGGCCTGAGCACCCGGAACGTCTCGGCGAAGACGGCCGGCTTGTCTACGGAGAGATTGATGACGCAGTTCGAGATCACGACGTCGATCGTGTTCGCGGGCAGCGGGACGGCCTCGATGGCGCCCTTGAGGAACTCGACGTTCTCCACTCCGGCCTTCTCGGCGTTGGCGACGGCCAGGGCGAGCATCTCCTCGGTCATGTCCAGCCCATACGCCTTGCCGCCGGGGCCGACCCGGCGGGCGGAGAGCAGGACGTCGATGCCGCCGCCGGAGCCGAGGTCGAGGACGCGCTCGCCCGCACGCAGTTCGGCGACGGCGGTGGGGTTGCCGCAGCCGAGGGAGGCGGCGAGGGCTTCGGCGGGCAGGGCGGCCCGGTCGCCGGCGGGGTAGAGGGTGGAGCCGAAGTTGTCGTCGACCTCTACGGGCTCGGGGCCACAGCAGGCGGTGCCGGAGCCGCAGCAGGCGCTGGCGCCCTCGGTGACTTGCAGGGCTGCGGCGGCGTAGCGCAGGCGGACGGATTCGCGCAGGTCGGTGGACTGGTCACTCATGACTCTTCTCCCGATCAAGCTTTACTGACGTCGCTGTATTGACGTTCTTTGATGCAACCTTGCGTCTTGTATCGAAGGATGTCAACATAGAAGCATGTCGAAACAAGAGCTGGTGGTGCTCGACCGGGACGCCTCCGCCGCCTGCTGCACGGGACTGGCCGGCGCACCCCTGGAGTCGGACCGCGCCACCGAGCTGGCGAAGCAGTTCAAGGCACTGGGCGACCCGGTGCGGCTCCGCCTGCTGTCGATGATCGCCTCGGCCTCACAGGACGGCGGCGAGGTCTGCGTGTGCGAGCTGACCCCGGCGTTCGAGCTGTCCCAGCCGACGATCTCCCACCATCTGAAGCTGCTGAGGCAGGCGGGCCTGATCGACTGCGAGCGCCGAGGGACGTGGGTCTACTACTGGGTGCTGCCCGACGCCCTCGACGGGCTCGCACTGTTCCTGAGAACACCGCAGGCCGCCGGAGCGCCCGCGTGAGCGCGCCACTGGCCCGGCGGGCGGCGGCCGAGGCCGTCGGTTCGGCAGCCCTGGTCGCGGTGGTCGTCGGCTCCGGCATCCAGGCCACCGAGCTGTCCCGGGACGTCGGCGTGCAACTGCTGGCCAACTCGCTGGCGACCGTCTTCGGCCTGGGCGTACTCATCGCACTGCTGGGCCCGGTCTCGGGCGCCCATTTCAATCCGGTCGTCACGCTCGCCGTCTGGTTCACCGGCCGCCGGGGCGGGGAGGGACTGACGGGACGGGACGTGGCCGCGTACGTTCCGGCCCAGGTCGTGGGGGCAGTCGGGGGCGCGGTGCTGGCCGACGCCATGTTCGCGAGGCCGCTGGTCGAGTGGTCCACGCACGACCGCTCGGCCGGTCATCTGTGGCTGGGCGAGGTCGTCGCCACCGGCGGCCTGGTGCTGCTGGTCCTCGGCCTGTCCCGGATCGGCCGCGATCGGCTCGCCCCCGTCGCGGTGGCGTCGTACATCGGCGCGGCGTACTGGTTCACGTCATCGACGTCCTTCGCGAACCCGGCGGTGACGGTCGGCCGCGCTTTCACCGACACCTTCGCCGGAATCACACCCGCGTCGGTCGCGGGCTTCGTGGCGGCGCAGTTGGTGGGCGGCGTGCTCGGACTGACGCTGGTGGCGGGGGTGTTCGGGCGGCGGGGGACGACACCCGTGCCGGCGACGGCCGGCGACCGCCAGGAGGGGACGGACCTCACCATGCCTTCCCTCCCCTGACCGGGCCGCCACGACCACCGCCACCGCCACCGGACACCCGAAAGAGAGTCGCCGCCATGAGCAACACCCCCGCCGAACGCCCCTCCGTCCTCTTCGTCTGCGTCCACAACGCCGGCCGCTCTCAGATGGCCGCCGCCTTCCTCACGCACCTCGCCGGTGACGCGGTCGAGGTCCGGTCGGCCGGTTCCGCGCCCGCCGACACGGTGAACCCCGCTGTCGTGGAGGCGATGCGGGAAGCCGGCATCGACATCTCCGCCGAAACCCCGAAGATCCTGACCACCGAGGCCGTCCGGGCCTCCGACGTCGTGATCACCATGGGCTGCGGCGACACCTGCCCCGTCTTCCCCGGCAAGACCTACCTGGACTGGACGCTGGACGACCCGGCGGGCCAGGGCGTCGACGCCGTACGGCCGATCCGCGACGAGATCTCGCGCCGGGTCCGAGGCCTGCTGGCCGACCTGGGCGTGACGGGCTGACGGGCTGACGCAGGGCGGCCACTCAGCCCAACTGCACCCGGTCGATCAACCCCGCCTCGGTGAAGGCGGCCACCAACTCCTCCCGCCCCTCGGTGAAGTGGGCCCAGCTGTCGAAGTGGACGGGGACGATCCGCCGCGCCCCGAGGATCTGGGCGGCTTCCACGGCCCCTGCGCTGTCGAGGGTGAGCAACTGCCCCTCGAACGGGCCGGGGCGGGCGGCCCCGGCGAACAGCACGGCGAGGTCCACCGGCCCGAACCGCTCGGCGACCTCCTTGACGGGCCCGAGCTGGGCGTTGTCCCCGCTGACGTAGACGGTGGGCAGCCCGTCCCCGGTCAGCACGAACCCGACGACCTGACCGATGACCGGTTCGAGCTCCTCGCGCTCGCCCGGGCCATGCAGCGCGGGCACCCCGGTCACGGTGATCACGCCCCCGCCCGGCCGCTCCACCTCCACGGACTCCCAGTCCGCCAGCCCCCGGGCGGCACCGCCCAGCCGCCCCGCCCCGCTCGGCGTGGTCAGGGTGAGCGGCACATCGGCGAGCAGCGCGCGTCCGGAGACGTCGAGGTTGTCGGGGTGCTCGTCGTGCGAGAGCAGCACCACGTCGATCCGCCCGAGTTCGGCGGGCGAGGCGGAGGCGGCGGCGGTCTTGGTCAGCGCCCGACCGCCGCCCAGGGGGTAGTCGCCGGGGCTGTCGAAGGTGGGGTCGGTGAGGAGTCGCAGACCGCCGTACTCGATGAGGGCGGTGGGACCACCGAAGACACGGACGGGGACGGGGGCGGGGACCTGCTCACTGGTGGTGCGGGTGGTGACCATCGTCAGACCTCACGGTTGAAGAAACATCTATCCGTGAGACGCACGTTAGCCGCACCTCACGGACAGAAGCAAGAAATACCGTGAGAAGACGAAGCGAAGCCGCCCCCGAGGGGGCCCTCTCCGCGTGGAGGGCGTGAAGCCGTGAGGATTCTGCGGCACTTACGCCATTCCGCTTGTGCGCACCATTGGCCCGTTGGTAGCCAGATCACATGACGGGGGACGAATCCACAGTCTTCGGCGCGCCTCGACGACGTCAGCACAGGCCTCTGGGCTGGGCCATGCGTCTGGTCGGCAGCTTTCTGACGCTCTTCGGCGCTCTGTTCTTCATCGCGGGCTTCAGCCGCATGCGGACGATCTTCTCGCCACTGGGCACCACCGACCCGCTGTGGTACCGCGTGTTGACCGTGGGAGCGATCGCCGCGGCCGGCGCCGTGTCGCTGCTCGGTGGCCGCCGGCTCAGACGGCGCGGGCGCCGCCACAGTGTTCCGGTGCTGCGGACGATGGCCGACGCGAAGCGTGCTCCCTACGTGTTGTATCTACGGCCCTTCACGTCGGACGCGACGGGGGCGACCATGCCGCACGCCTTCAGCCGGTTCCAACGCGTGGGAGGTTCACTCGTCGACGCCAGTACGCGCACCGTCGAGGAGCGCATCTCCCGTGCCTTCGGCACGCTGGCGCGGGTCATCGCGGTGGGTCAACCGGACGAAACACTCCCCTTGCTGGGAGCCGCGCGGCTGTATCTGCCGTTGAACGACTGGCAGCCGTCGGTGGCCTCACTCATCGATGACGCTCGTCTGGTGCTCCTCGCCTCAGGTACCTCGGAAGGAACGCTGTGGGAGCTGAGGAGGTGCTTACAGCGCCGTGCGCCGCAGACGTTGCTCATCTCGATCTATACCGATGAGAGTGAGTACGACGCGTTCCGGGAGAAGGCAGAAGCGATCTTCCGGGAAGAGGCGGAAGCCCTACGACGCGGGAGCGGCGCCGACTGGCATCCGCCACGGCTGCCCGCCTATCCACCGGTCAGCAACCCACACGGCGTCAAATGGCTTCCGGTGCCTCGTGGCTACATCCGCTTCGACGCGGACTGGACCCCTCATTTGATCAGGCTCGACCCGACCTCCGTCCGAGGGTGGACGGAGGAGGGCCGCAACCGCAGGATGAACCGCGAGCAGTTGGTGCCGTTCATGGAGAGCGTGATCCGTGAGCTGTTCGATGCGGAGGACGCGGCGGATCAGGCTGACGCGGGCCGCTGCATGACGGTCGCCGAGCTGGAGTCGGCGCTGCGCGCGGTGCGGTCCGACGGGGCGACGGACGAGACGCCGCTCAGTGTCCTGATGTCGGGAACGGGGCGGTTCCTCGGCATTGGCGGGGAGGCGGACGAGGCGGCGGGAGGCGGAGACATGCCTGGCGGTCCGGACCTGCCGCCCAGCGCTGATGGGGCCGCGCCCACGACGCGACCGATCGCGCAAGCAGGAGGGCGGCCGCCCTTCACCATCGATCTGCCGTTGCTGTACGCGGAGGAGATCCTGCGGGAGAGGAGAGCCGCGGGCGCTACGGACGTGGATACGCTCCAAGTGGAGTTCAGCCCCCGAGGACGACTGCGCGGGGTGGGTCACCACTCGGGCGGGCAGGCAGCGGGGGAACCCTCCGTCCTGGCCGATGAGAGCGGTACGGGGCATTGACCACCGCCCGAGCGGTGCTGGGTCCGCGCCCGATGCCGACGACGGTGATCAGCCGCAGTGCCAACCGGTCCGCCGCTCGTGTTCGCCGAGCGAGGTAAGGGCCGCTTTCATGCCGGGCAGCAGGGCGACGAACAGGTTCCGTCGCGGATCACCGCGGGTGCTCATGACAGGGGTGAGCGTGGGAGTCCAGTCCGCGTCGAAGTGAATGACGCCCCGCACCGGTTCCCAGTCGCTGCGATCCAACCACGGTGGGCAGGGCGGCAGCCTGGATCCCGGCAGGCGCGGCGAGGGATACGCCCCGGGCGTCGTCGTCCTGTTCAGGTGCGGTGTCGCATCGATCTCCGTACGGATGCGCTCGTAGTCGCCCTTGTCCATGGAGGGCAGAAAGAGGACGAGCCGCTGTGGAGGCAACAACCTCAACGCCTCGGCCAGCTCCCACATCGTTCCCTCGCTCGTCCCCAGAGTGAGGACGGTCAGCCGGGATCGGCGCATGAGTTGGTGTACCGGCTCCTGCCATGCCTCTTTCGGCGTCCTGGGCAGATACATGCGCACCGCTCCCACATGCGGCAGCCTCTCGCCCGGCGCTCCGACGGCGATCAACGGCCCGACCGGCCGCAGGACATCGGCGATCTGTTCCTCGGCCGAGCGTCCGGACAGGACGAATGACGGTCCGCCCATGGCGCCCGGCAGCGGGATGTCGTGGATGGCGGTACGACGCCGGTCGTCGTCGAAGGGCCGTAGGTACAGGGTGTAGGAGCCTGCACCGAGGATCCGGGGGGAGGGAATGATCCGGGCCCGGTGCCTACGCGCCACGAGAAACGTCTTCCTGCCCTGGGTGAAGAGGGCACCGCCCCCGATCATCAGCGTGAACGCGATGTAGATGACCCACCAGGGCTGTTCGACGGAGTCCATCATGACGGACATCGCGCCGAGCGTCAGGGGCACGCCGGCAAGGCAGCACAGCCAGGCCGCCGGCCACAGCAGAGCCCCCACCCAGGTCTTCTCACTGACAGGCAGGGAAGGAAAGTCACGCGCCCGCCGGGTTCGGGCCAGGACCAGGACCTTGTGGCCGTAGCCCGTGACGAAGAGCCCCGTCACTCCCAGGAGGAACCCGTTCGACACCAGCCATTCGGGATAGGAGTCCTGGTCCGACAAGACCACCGTCGGGACGCATGTTCCCGCCAGGCCGACGAGGAGCAGCAGATACCCCAGGGCTCGCAAACCTGCCTGGCGCGGTACGGCAAGCTGTCGTTCGCCCGGAGCGCCGGGCGTGACGGACAGCGCTTCGCCGGCCTCCTCCCGCGCTGTCTCGGAGGGCGGCGTGGTGAGGGGGTACCGGAAGTCCCACCACCCGAACCAGCTGAGCCGCGCGCCCTGCTGAGGAAGCCAGAACACCACCGCCAGAAGCAACGTGGCGACCGGTAACGCGTGCGTCCACCATCTTTCCCACCACTGCGGGAACTCCTTGCTCGCGCCCCACGGGATGGCTACGAAAGCCACGGCCAGCAGGACCGGGAAGGCCGTCTGGAACAACAGTCCCGCGAGCTGCAGCCGCAGCCGACGTCCAGTGAGGCCGACGAGCGCCAGCATGGCAACGCTCCAGATCAGCACGAAGCGCAGTGCCGAGGTCGGCGTTACGTCAAGGGCCAGGCTGGTGTTCATGGGTGACGCGTGTCCCAACCTTGTCGCTCGGCGGACGGACTGTCTCCGGATACGCCAGTGGACCACAAGTCCCTTCTGCAAACGCCCAGTTACTCGGAAGAGGTGGGGGGCATGCTTGGGGCATGAGCGACACCGGGGACGCGTTGTGGAACGAAGCCGTCGATCCCTCCGACTACGCGGAATCGAATGACCGCTACTGGCAGGTATTGCTCGAGCAGTACAAGCTCTGTGTGGAGATGGCCGACAGGGTCAGCGCCCGACGCAGTCTGACCAACACGTTCTTCCTGTCGCTCAACAGCGCGGTGGTGGCAGTGGTGGCCGCGGTTTCCGGGAGGACGTTGGCCGACATGTCGGTGCTGCTGCTCCTGGCCGGGCTGGTGATCCTGATCGCCCAGTGCGTCGCATGGTTCGTCATCGTGCGCTCGTACCGGCAGCTCAACACCGCCAAGTGGGCGGTGATCGGGGCCTTCGAGGAGCGGTTACCCGCGTTCGCCTACTCCCGAGCGGAGTGGGGGGCACTCGGTGAGGGCCGCGACTGGCGCAAATACCTGCCCCTGACCCATGTCGAGCAATGGGTCCCCGTCATCTTCTCCGTCTCCTACGTCATGGGCTTCTGCGCGCTGGCCACTCCCTGACATGCCTACCGTGAGCCACGCGATGGCCCACGGTAGGATCCGCCGATCGTTGGCGGACGGACAAGGGAGGGCGAGGACCATGACGACGATCGCGGTGACCGGGCACATGGACCTGACCGAGGACAGCGTCCCTCTGGTCCGCGCCGCCCTGGACGTCCTGATCAGGCGATACGCCGATGACGGCGACCTCATCGGTGTCTCCTGCATCGCCAAGGGTGCCGATTCCCTGTTCGCCGAAGCCGTCCTCGCGGCCCGGGGACGTCTGACCGTGGTCATCCCCTCCAAGGACTACCGGCGAACAGAGGTCAGCTCCGACCAGGCCCCGCTCTTCGACCGTCTGCTCGATGCCGCCGAGGAGGTGCTCGTCCTCCCCCATGAGACAGCCGACCGGCAGGCGTACGAGGCCGCCAACGCCGTACTCATCGAGCGCGCCGACCGACTCGTCGCCGTATGGGACGGCGAACCGCCCAGCGCGGCGGGCGCAGGCACTGCCGACACGGTCCGCGAAGCACGAGCGGCGGGTGTCCCCGTGGACGTGGTGTGGCCCGACGGAGCCGCCCGCGCCGGGTGACGAAAGGGCCGTCCTGTTACTACAGCGGCCCAAGGATCTCCTCGGACTCGATGAGCCCCTGCTCGCTGGGAGCCTCACCGTCACCGAAGACGCGGGCGGCCTGCCGGGCCCGGAATTCGAGATGGGCCTCGGCCGGCCTGGCGTAGCCGTAGCGGGTTCGGGCTTCCGCGGGGGTCAGTACCTCCTCGTTGCGGGGAGGAATGCCGAGCTTCACCGGTGCGATCACTGCGACCGTGGAGGGAGACAGCCTTGCTATCAGGTGCAGTTCGACCCTGGGGTTGAGGTGGGCGAGCGCGAACGCCGCCTTCATGACGGGCACGATGAGCATGTCGAGGAGGCGTGACTGCCGGATCCCGGCCATCTCGCGCATCCAGCGCGGCATGGTGGCGATCGTGGCGATCCGCTGAGCCCTCGCGACAGCCAGGGTCGCCGGCTTCGCCCAGCGCGGCGTCGGCGGAAGGACGAGCTCGCTCCTGAGCAGGTGGTTCATGGCCTGGCGGGCGATCGGGCTGGCGGACAGCTGCGGGCGCATCCGCTCGAAGTACGCACGGACGCCGGCACGGTCACGGGGGATGTCGTCGGGGGAACACGTCTGCAGCTCCGCGGCGACCGCGCATGCCTCCCAGTACTCCTTCTCCTCCTGCGCGGTGAGCTTGCCGGGCCCGTACTTCTCGTAGGCGTAGAGGATCGAGTGCCAGCCGGTGAGCTGGATCCACAGCTGCGAGGCGGGGTCGTTGGCGTCGTAGGCCCCACCGCCGTACGGCAGCTTCCCGATCGCCTTGGAATGCACCTTGACCAGAATGTCCGCGGCCTTGCACACCTCCCGCGAACCGGCGAAGGCCACCATGGCGAAGTAGCGCAGGGTCCGGTCGTAGCGAGTGCGGGAGCGCTGGTAGATGCCCTGGGTCGCGTGCACGGCGGCCACCAGCGGCGGGTCGAGTTCCTCCACCACCACGGCCCGCTGGAAGCCGACCGTCGGCGCCGTCGGATAGCTCCAGACCTTCCACACCACCGAGCCGGGGCCGAAGAAGCCGTAGTCCTCGTGCGGTTCGACCTCGCCACGCTTCAGCTTGACCATGGAGCCGCTCCTCGTGCGTCCGCGGCGTACGCCGCCGCCCTCGATTACGACACTGCTGTCTTAATTTAAGACACGCGTGTCGTAAACTGCCAAGGTGTCAGCGCCCACATCCTCGGAATCCGCGGAAGACAGGCCACGCAAGCGGCGCCGCTACGCCCCGCGCGTCCCGATCGAGCAACGCCGCGAGCAACTCCTCGACGCCGCCCTCACCGTGATCGTGACCGACGGCTACGACCGCGTCTCCATCGACGCCATCGCCAAGCGGGCCGATGTCGCCCGCTCGGTGGTCTACGGCGCCTTCGAGAATCTCGACGCCTTGTTGACCGCACTGCTCGACCGGGAAGAGACACGCGCCTTCGAACGGCTGCTGGAAACGATCCCCAGCGCTCAGGCCCTGCGCGACCCCACCGCGTTCGCCTCCGAAACAGTGCGCCGGATGTCCGTGATGCTCCACGAGGACCCGGACACGTGGCGACTGATCCTGCTGCCCCCGGGCAACATGCCCACAGCCGTCCGCGACCGTATCGAGGCGGACAGAGAACGATTCCGCCTCCGGGTCGAGCAATGGATCTCCCTGGCCCTGACCGCCCGGCGCGCCCCGAATCCCGACCCGCAACTCGACCCGCAACTCGACCCGCAAGTCATCGCCCACGCACTCGTCGCCTGCGCCGAACACTTCGGCCGCCTCGCCCTCACCCATCCCGGCAAGATCGACCCGACCCGCCTGATCGGCCAGGTCCAGCTGATCCTCGGCGCCATCTGGCCACCGACGCGATGACGGCAGGTCAGCCGAACGCCGGTCGGTGAACTCCCGCGGCGGGACGACCTGGTTCAACTGGACCCCGTACGAAGACCACGGCCCGGGCGCCGAGTTGCTCGCTCTGCCCGCGGGCGGGCGCGTCCTGCATCTGGGCTGCGGCAAGGGCGGCAACGCGGCACACCTGGCCTCACTCGGCATGCAGGCCGTCGGCGTGGACGTATCCCAGGTGCAGCTGCAGGCGGCGGCCGGCTGGTGTTCTGGCTGCCGAATCGTCCGCCGCAGCCGGAGCCGATCCGCAGCCCACGACCACATGCGCTCACGCATCGCTCGCGCACAGGCCCGAAAACGAGTCAGCGCCCGAGCCAGCCGAAGCCGACCCGGACGCTGCGCAGCAGGTCAGAGGGGGTACCCCCGTCACCCGCGCCGTAGGCCCTGTGGGACTCGAACCCACAACCAATGGATTAAAAGTCCACTGCTCTGCCAATTGAGCTAAGGGCCCAGGCGATGTTGCCACCCCGAGCATAGCCGGACGCGGCCGCGCTTCCGATCGGGTATCGGGGTCACGGCCGCGTCGGCGGGGGGTGCAGGGCATCGGAATGAGCCCTACCGCACCGAAGTGCTACGGATCCACCGGTTCGGGCGCCCCCGCTCGACCCGCCTCACGGGCGATGGTCCGCTCGTGCTCGGGGTTGAGGAACCAGTGCCGGGCCGAGGCCAGCCACCAGGTGGCGGCGAAGCCGAGGACGACCAGGACGGCGACCGGGGCGTAGTTGAAGGTCTCCCAGGTCACCGGCGAGACCTGCGGCAGCATGAACAGGACCGTGATCACACAGACCCAGCCCACCGCCACCACCCCCACGGCTCCCGACCAGCGGCCCAGATGCCACGGCCCCCGCTCGAACGCGTCCCCCTTGCGCAGCCGCAGCAGCGTCGGGATGACGTACGCGATGTACAGACCGATGACCGCGATCGAGGTCACCGCCGCGTACGCCGTGACGTTGATCAGATACGGCAGGCCGAGGACGAGCGCGCCGCCCGCCGCCAGCCACACCGCCGCGACCGGCGTCCTCGTGCGCGGGCTCACCGTGTGCCAGACGTGGGAGAAGGGAAGCGCCCCGTCCCTCGAGAAGGCGTAGATCATGCGGCTGTTGGCCGTCACGGACGCCATCCCGCAGAACAGCTGCGCTCCGATGACGACGAGGAGGAGCAGCTTGCCCGCCGTCGCCCCCAGCGCGTCGAGCAGGATCTGGGCCGGCGGCGCGCCCGTCGGGGACGTGAGGGCACCCTCGTACGACTGGATCGCGAAGGTGAAGCCCAGCAGCAGCACGAAACCCGCTATCCACGACGTCCAGATCGACTGCACGATCCCCTTCGGGCCGGCCGTCGACGCGTCGTGCGTCTCCTCCGTCATGTGCGCCGAGGCGTCGTACCCGGTGAAGGTGTACTGCGCCATCAGCAGACCCACCAGGACGACGTACACCCCGCTGCCCCAGCCGGTGTTGTTCACGAACTCGCCGAACACGAAGGACGCCGACTGGTGCTCGTCCGGCACGAAGGTCAGCGCGCCGACGATCACCGCGACACCCACCACGTGCCACCACACGCTGATGCTGTTGAGGAGTGCCACGATCCGCACCCCGAAGGTGTTCAGCAGGCCGTGGAGCACCAGGATGCCCGCGAACAGCATGATCGTGCGGCCCGGCGTCACCTCGAAGCCGAACTGCAGGTTCAGATACGCGCCCAGGAAGGACGCGGCCCCGAAGTCGATGCCCGCCGTCACCGCCACCTGGCCCAGCACGTTGAACCAGCCCGTGAACCACGCCCAGGCGGCGGCCGTACGCGGCGGCGCCAGCCGGTGCGCCCAGAAGTACAGCCCGGCGGAGGTCGGGTACGCCGAGCAGATCTCGGCCATCGACAGCCCCACGAACAGGGTCATCAGGCCTACGGCCACCCAGCCCCAGGTGATCACCGCCGGGCCGCCCGTGTTCATCCCGAACAGGTAGAGCGTCAGGCAGCCCGACAGGACCGAGATGATCGTGAAGGAGACCGCGTAGTTGGAGAACGCCGACATACGGCGGGCGAGAACCTGCGTGTAGCCGAGCTGGGCCAGCCGCTCTTCGTCCGAGAGCTTTCCGTCCGAGAGTTTTCCGTCCGACCGCCCACTCACTATGGCGTCATCTGTCATGTACCCAGCGATTCCCTCGCCGGGGACATGACACACGTCACAACTTGGCTAGAAAGAGCCCACAGCCGGCCCTAGAAGAGGCCCTTGTAGCCCTGCCAGCCGCTCGCGATCTTCATGCGGGGCCCGAACGTCCCGTTCCCGTTCCCCGGGTTGCGGTAGAGGTCGCCCGCGCTGTCCTGCACGACCAGGTCGTTCTTCCCGTCCCCGGTGATGTCGCCGACGCCGACCACGGCGTTGTATGACGCCCCCACTGGGAGACGATCTTCACCCGGGCCTTCAGCTTGCCGTTGAAAAGTCAGCGGATGCTAACAACCGCCGCACAGGTAGCGACAGCCGAAGAGGGAGCGGTTGCCCCTCTGCCGTCCCACGACGCACGAAGGGCCCGTACGACCGGAGTCGTACGGGCCCTTCAGCAATCAACAGGCGTCAGCCGCTACGGCCGTCTCAGCCGTTGCGCTTCCAACGCGGCTTGTCCTCGCGGCGGCCGAAGGACGAGCCGCCGGTGCCACGGTGGTCGTCACGACGGGCGTGGGGACGCTCGTGGCCGCCGGCGCGGAAGCCGGGACGGTCGTCGCGGCGGTCGCGGTTGAAGGGACGGTCGCTGCCACGGTGACCGCCACGCTCGTCACGCCGCTCGAAGGAACGCCCGGCGGCCGGCCGCTCGTCGCGACGGAAGCCGCCACGGTCGTTGTCGCGACGCTCGAAGGAACGCCCACCACGGTCACCACGGTCGTCCCGACGGAACCCACCACGGTCACCGTCGAAGGAACGACCACCACGGTCACCCCGGTCATCGCGACGGAAGCCACCACGGTCGTTGTCGCGACGCTCGAAGGAACGCCCACCACGGTCACCACGGTCGTCCCGACGGAACCCACCACGGTCACCGTCGAAGGAACGACCACCACGGTCACCCCGGTCGTCCCGGCGGAAGCCGCCACGGTCGCCGTCACGGTCCCGACGCTCGAAGCCACGGTCACGGTCGCGGTCGCGGTTGAACCCGCCCCGGTCGTTGTCCCGGCGCTCGAAGGAACGCCCGCCACGGTCACGGTCGTAGGAACGGTCGCGGTCGCGGTTGAAGCCACCGCGCTCACGGTCGCCCCGCTCGACGTCCTGCGCCGCCGGCTGCTCGGGCACGGACGCCTCGACGCTCTCGACGGCCTCGGCCGCCGCCTGCGCCTCGGCCACCGCGGCCTCCGGGTCCTCGCCCCGCTCACGCGCCGCACGGGCGACGAGCCGGTCGGACTCCTCACGCAGCTCGGCGGCACGCCGCTGCGCCCGCTCCAGCTGCTTGGTGAGCTGAGCAACCTCGCGCTCGGCCTGCTGCGCGGCGTTGCCCGCGGACTCCGCCTGCACCTCGGTCATCGAACGGGCGCCGGTGATCTCGGCGACCTCCGGGTCGAAGGCGGCACCGCCCTGGATGATGTGCCGCCCGGCGTCGACGCCCGCGTCCTCCATCAGCCGGAAGATCTGGCGGCGCTGGTGCGGCAGGGAGAGGGAGACGACCGTGCCGGTACGGCCGGCACGCGCCGTACGGCCCGCCCGGTGCAGGTAGTCCTTGTGGTCACCGGCCGGGTCGACGTTCAGGACGAGGTCGATGCCGTCGACGTGGATGCCGCGCGCGGCGACATCGGTCGCGACGAGGACGTTGACGTAGCCGTCCTTGAAGTCGGCCAGCGTCCGGGTGCGCGCACCCTGCGTCATACCGCCGTGCAGCGCGTCGGCCTTGGCACCGGCGTCGCGCAGCTGCTCGGCGACGCGGTCGGCGCCCAGCTGGGTGCGCACGAAGATGATGGTGCGGCCCTTGCGGGAGGCGATCGCGGCGGTGACCGGCGCCTTGTCCTTGGGCTTCACGATCAGGATGTGGTGCGACATGGTCGTCACGGCGCCCTGCGCGGCGTCGACCTCGTGCAGGACCGGGTCCGTGAGGTACCGGTCGACGAGGGTCTTGATCTCGTTCTCCATGGTCGCGGAGAACAGCATCCGCTGACCGCCCGCCGGAACCTGGTCGAGCAGCTCGGTGACCTCGGGCAGGAAGCCCAGGTCGGACATCTGGTCGGCCTCGTCGAGCACGGCGACCTGGACGTGCTCCAGGGAGCAGGCGCCGCGGTTGATGATGTCGCGCAGTCGGCCCGGGGTGGCGACCAGCACGTCGACGCCCCGCTCCAGGGCGTAGATCTGGTTGCCCATGGACGTACCGCCGCACACGACCTTCATCTTCAGGCCGAGCTGGTCGCCGTAGGGCTGGAGCGCGTCCGCGACCTGCATCGCGAGCTCACGGGTCGGGGTGAGGATGACGGCGCGCGGCTTGTGCTTCTCGGTACGGCCGCCGGACAGACGCGCCAGCGTCGGCAGACCGAACGACAGCGTCTTGCCGGAGCCGGTGCGGCCGCGGCCGAGGATGTCCTTGCCGGCCAGGGCGTCCGGGATGGTCGCGGCCTGGATCGGGAAGGGGGTGGTCACGCCGTTCTGCGCGAGCTTGCGCACGACGCCCTCGGGGAGGCCGAGGTCCGAGAAGGTGATCTCGGGGGTCTCTTCGACGGAGTCGTTCTCGCCGTTCTCGGGCACGACAACGGGATCAGTACTGGAAATGGACATGCGTAAGCGAAACCTTCCGGAGTCTCGTCGGCACGCGCCCGTCAACTCCGTGATTTCGCAATACGACCGCCTCAATGCGGTCAGCCACGGCAAGGGAGAGTACGCGCCACACGGCGCGCTCTGCAGTGGCGCCGGGCAAATGGGATCAAACGATCTACCACCATACGCACCCCCAGCCCCCCAAGGCAAACCGACCGAAGCCGGTGTAGGCAACGTCACTCACCACCACGTCGCCCGGCCCCCGAACGTCACGCCGGCGCCCCCGCGGCCGGCGCCGGCTCCCGCTGCCCCAGCTGCGGCCCCGTCTCCTCGTGCGCCGACGACGAGGGCTCGGCCTCCGTGGGCGTCGGCGTGACGGTGGTCGGCACCTCGGTGGGCGTCGGCTCCGGTTCCACCGTCCGGGTCGGCGTCGGTTCGGCCGTACGGGTGGGACCGGGCTTCTCGCTCTGCCCCGGCTTGTCCGGCCCGCCGCCCCCCGCCGGGGCGGACGCGCTCACCTCCGCCGGCGGCGAGGCGGAGGGAGAGGCCGACGCCACGGCCCCCTTCTCACCCTTGCCCTTGCCCTTGTCCTTCGCCTTCCCCCGCTTGCCGTCGTCCGCGTGCGCCCCGTACCCGGACCCACCGCCCGACACGGCCGACCCGCCGTCCGGGGCCTCACCACCGCGCTGCCCCGCGGAGGGCGACGGCTTCGCGCTCCCGCCTCCACCGTCGTCGCCCACACTCATACAGCCGGCTGCGGCGGCGACGGCCACCACCGTGGCGGCCAGACGGACAGGTACGTACAAGGGGCGCACGGGGGCCACCTCCAGTGGCGGGCGAAGAAGTCAACCTGCCCAACTCCCGCCGCCCACAAGAGGACACGCGTCCCGCGGCACCACCCGGCCACCCGTCCGATACGGCCCTCGCTCAGCCGTAGCCGAGTGCGTGCAGCCGCTCGTCGTCGATCCCGAAGTGATGCGCGATCTCATGCACCACGGTCACCTCGGTCTCCGCGACGACCTCCTCCCGTGTCTCGCACATCCGCAGGGTCGGCCCCCGGTAGATCGTGATCCGATCGGGCAGCACTCCGGCGTACCACTCCCCACGATCGGTGAGCGGCGTCCCCTCGTACAGACCGAGCAGCTCGGGATCCTCCGCGGGCGGTTCGTCCTCGACGAACACCGCGACGTTGTCCATCAGCCGCGTCAGCTCCGGCGGAATCCGGTCCAGCGCCTCGGCGACCAGTTCCTCGAACTCCTCGCGCGTCATCTCCAGCACATGCCCATTGTCGGGTACGACACGGTCGGGAAGGAGCCGCCAACGGCCCCGCATATCCGACCCCGCACTTGGGCATACGGGACCAATGGCCCGCGTCCCCGCCGCAGTCATGAAGGTCCTCGCCCACCTCCCCCGGGCACCGCGCGCCCTCGCCCGCCGCTACTCCACGCGCCGCCCGCTGCCCAGCCTGGAGCTCGTCACCCAGCCCCACCCCTGGACGCGCGCCCTCGGCCTGGTCACCGTCGTCCTGCTGGGCGCCTGGCTGGGCCTGCTGATCGTCGGCAATGTGCGCGTGCCGGTCGGCCCGATGAACACGACGATGACCCTGCGCCCGTCCATCACCGGCGGCACGAAGATCAACGTCTCCCCGCTCGGCGCCCTCCAGCTGGACAGCCACATCGCGCCCGTCCGCCTGGACGTCAACGTCGACCAGCTCGACCCTGAACGCGCCCAGGCCCTGGTCGACCACCCCGAGCGCCTCTCCGGCCTCCAGGACGAGGTCGCCCAGGACGTCGCCCACGGCACCCGCGACCTCGCCGTACGCAGCTGCGTGGCCGTCGTCACCGGCGCCGCGGCCCTCGGCCTCGCGGTCTACCGCCGCCCCTGCCGCGCCCTGGCCGCCGGCGGCATGGCCCTGACCCTCCTGGCCGCGTCGGGCGGCACGGCCTACGCGACGTGGAACCCCGAGTCGGTCCTGGAACCGAAGTTCTCGGGCCTGCTCTCCTCCGCCCCGTCCCTGGTCGGCAACGCGCGCAGCATCGTCACCGAATTCGACGTCTACCAAAAGGAGTTGGCCCGCCTGGTCACCAACGTGACCAAGCTCTACGACGCCACCTCCACGCTCCCCGCCTACACGCCGGACCCGAGCACCGTCCGCGTCCTGCACGTCTCCGACATCCACCTCAACCCGGCGAGCTGGAAGATCATCGCCTCGCTGGTCAGCCAGTACAAGGTCAACGTGATCGTCGACTCCGGCGACACCATGGACCACGGCACCGCCGCCGAGAACGGCTTCCTCGACCCCATCGAGGACCTCGGCGCCCCCTACGTCTGGGTCCGCGGCAACCACGACTCCGGCCTGACCCAGCGCTACCTGGAAGGCCTCAAGAACGTCCACGTCCTGGACGACGGCAAGGCGCAGACCATCGCGGGCCTGCGCTTCGCCGGCATCGGCGACCCCCAGTTCACCCCCGACCGCTCCCAGGTCCCCGGCGGCGACGCGGCCAACGAACTCGCGGGCGCCCGCCTGGCCACGTCCCTGCGCGACCAGGCGGCCGCCGGCACCCCCGTCGACGTGGCCGTCGCCCACGAGCCGGTCGCGGCGCGCCAGACCGACGGCGAGGTCCCGCTGGCCCTGGCCGGGCACCTCCACCACCAGGAGATGGAGGTCATGCAGTACGGCACCCGGCTGCGCCTGGAGGGCTCCACCGGCGGCAGCGGCCTGCGCGCGATCGAGGGCAAGCACCCCGACCCCATCCAGACGTCGGTCCTCTACTTCGACCGCGAGACCCGCCGCCTGCAGGCCTGGGACGAGATCGAACTCGGCGGCCTCGGCCTGACCACGGCGGAGGTGAGGCGCCACCTGGTCGAGGAGAACCAGCCGGGCGCCACCGACTCCCCGACTCCCACGCCCAGCCCGTCCCCGTAAACCGTTTTGGCGATACCTCCCGCCATCCCATATGCTTCTCACGTCCCCGACGCGCTGAGAAGCGCCCAGGCGGGCCGATAGCCCTCATCGTCTAGCGGCCTAGGACGCCGCCCTTTCAAGGCGGTAGCACGGGTTCGAATCCCGTTGGGGGCACGCAGTACGGTGTGCGACACTGTCGTACGCAACGCAAGGTCCTGTGGAGCAGTTTGGAGTGCTCGCCACCCTGTCAAGGTGGAGGCCGCGGGTTCAAATCCCGTCAGGACCGCTGAGGCTTGTCATAGGCCTCGCGGCTGGGTAGCTCAGTTGGTACGAGCGATCGCCTGAAAAGCGATAGGTCGCCGGTTCGACCCCGGCCCCAGCCACCACCACCCCGACCAGGGGTTGAGCCCCTCTCCACCATTACTGGAGAGGGGCTCTTTCGTGCGACGGCTCAGGACTTCTTCGCGACGGTCCGCTTCGCGGCGCTCCGCCTCGTGGCAGTCCGCTTGGTGGCAGTCCGCTTCGTGGTCGGTGCAGCGGGTGCGGTCGACCACTTGAACTCGATCTCCAGCTCGATCTCCCCGTCACCGACCTCAAGCTCTATCTCGCCACGAAGGTCGGCCGGGATCCGCAGGCTCAGCTTCCAGGGCTCGAGTTCCAGCTCGGCGTCCTCACCCTGCCTCAACGCGGCCGCGAGCGCCGCGAGCTGATCAGCCGCCTCAAGGCGGGACAGTGAGCGCTTCTGCTCGATCTTGAGGTCCTTCATGGCGTCTCCGATCCAGCGCACAAAACAGCCGATAACGCCATTCTGGGGCGACGCGCCCAGTTGGACATCTTCGTGGTGAAGCGCAGTGAGAGGTGTGGGCGGCACGGATGGCCGCCCAAAAGCATTCGCCCCTTGTTTCCCCGGGATGAGATCCTGGATCCCGTATGTCTACGCACCCCGCCCCCGCCCTCGGCGCCCTCGCCCCCCGCCTGACCGAGCTGTCGCTGCGCGATGCGCACCGGCTCGGGCGGCGGCTCGAAGGTGCGCGCAAGATCCGTAAGCCGGAGGCGCGGGACGCCGTGCTCGCCGAGATCGAGGCGGAGATCGCCAAGGGCGAGGAGCGGATGGTCACCCGGCGCACCCGGGTGCCGGCCGTCGCGTATCCCGAGCAGCTGCCGGTCAGCCAGAAGAAGGACGAGATCGCGGCCGCCATCCGCGATCACCAGGTCGTGATCGTCGCCGGTGAGACCGGTTCCGGAAAGACGACGCAGATCCCCAAGATCTGCCTGGAGCTCGGACGCGGCGTGCGCGGCATGATCGGGCACACCCAGCCCCGCCGTATCGCGGCCCGTACGGTCGCCGAGCGGGTGGCGGAGGAGCTGGACACCCCGCTGGGTGAGTCCGTGGGCTGGAAGGTCCGCTTCACCGACCAGGTGAATCCCGACGGCACCTTCATCAAGCTGATGACGGACGGCATCCTGCTCGCCGAGATCCAGACCGACCGCGAGCTGCGCGCCTACGACACGATCATCATCGACGAGGCCCACGAGCGGTCCCTCAACATCGACTTCCTGCTCGGGTATCTCGCGCAGCTGCTGCCGAAGCGGCCCGACCTGAAGGTCATCATCACCTCGGCGACCATCGACCCCGAGCGCTTCTCCCGGCACTTCGGCGACGCCCCGATCGTCGAGGTCAGTGGGCGGACGTATCCGGTGGAGGTGCGCTACCGCCCGCTGCTCGAAGAGGACTCCGAGGACACCGACCGCGATCAGATCACCGCCATCACGGATGCGGTGGAGGAGCTGATGGGTGAGGGGAAGGGCGACATCCTCGTCTTCCTCTCCGGTGAGCGGGAGATCCGGGACACGGCGGACGCGCTCACCAAGAAGCAGTACCGCTTCACCGAGGTCCTGCCCCTCTACGCCCGCCTCTCGCACGCCGAGCAGCACCGCGTCTTCCAGCAGCACACCGGTCGCAGGATCGTTCTGGCGACCAACGTCGCCGAGACGTCGCTGACCGTCCCGGGCATCAAGTACGTCATCGACCCCGGATTCGCCCGGATCAGCCGGTACAGCCATCGCACGAAGGTGCAGCGGCTCCCCATCGAGGCGATCTCCCAGGCCAGCGCCAACCAGCGCAAGGGCCGCTGCGGACGTACCAGCGACGGCATCTGCCTCCGGCTGTACGCCGAGGACGACTTCCTGGCCCGCCCGGAGTTCACGGACGCGGAGATCCTCCGGACGAACCTCGCCTCCGTCATCCTCCAGATGACCGCGGCCGGGCTCGGGGACATCGAGAAGTTCCCGTTCATCGACCCGCCGGACCACCGCAACATCCGCGACGGCGTCCAGCTCCTGCAGGAGCTCGGCGCGATCGACCCGGCCGAGAAGGACGTACGCAAGCGGCTCACGGACACCGGCCGCAAGCTCGCCCAGCTGCCCGTCGACCCGCGCCTGGCCCGCATGGTCCTGGAGGCCGACAAGAACGGCTGCGTCCGTGAGGTCATGGTCATAGCGGCGGCGCTGTCCATCCAGGACCCGCGCGAGCGGCCGGCCGACAAGCAGGCCCAGGCCGACCAGCAGCACGCCCGCTTCAAGGACGAGACCAGCGACTTCCTCGCCTTCCTCAACCTGTGGCGCTACGTCCGCGAGGAGCAGCGCGAGCGGGGCTCGTCGTCGTTCCGCCGGATGTGCAAGCAGGAGTACCTGAACTTCCTGCGCATTCGCGAATGGCAGGACATCTACACGCAGTTGCGCACGGTCGCCAAGCAGATGGGCATCCACCTCAACGAGGACGACGCCCCCGCCGACCGGGTGCACGTCTCCCTCCTCGCCGGTCTGCTCTCCCACATCGGGATGAAGGACGTGAAGGAGTCCAAGGACTCCGGCCCGGGCGCGCGCAAGGACGGCGGGCGTGGCGAGTACGTCGGTGCCCGCAACGCGAAGTTCGCGATCTTCCCGGGCTCGGCCCTGTTCAAGAAGCCCCCGCGCTTCGTGATGTCGGCCGAACTCGTCGAGACCTCCCGCCTCTGGGCCCGCGTCAACGCGAAGATCGAGCCCGAGTGGGTCGAGCCGCTCGCCGAGCACCTCCTCAAGCGCACGTACTCCGAGCCGCACTGGGAGAAGGACCAGGCAGCGGTGATGGCGTACGAGAAGGTCACGCTGTACGGCATCCCGATCGTCGCCCAGCGCAAGGTCAACTACGGCCGTGTCGACGCCGAGGTCAGCCGCGAGCTGTTCATCCGCAACGCCCTCGTGGAGGGCGACTGGCGCACCCACCACAAGTTCTTCGCCGACAACCGCAAACTCCTCAGCGAGGTCGAGGAGTTGGAGCACCGGGCGCGGCGCCGGGACATCGTCGTGGACGACGACACGCTGTTCGACTTCTACGACCGGCGCGTGCCCGACCATGTCGTCTCCGGCGCCCACTTCGACTCGTGGTGGAAGCACAAGCGGCACGAGGAGCCGGAGTTCCTGGACTTCGAGCGCGAGATGCTCATCCGGGAGTCGGCGGAGGCGGTCACCAAGGCCGACTATCCCGACTCGTGGCGCCAGGGGCAGCTGAAGTTCCGGGTGACCTATCAGTTCGAGCCGGGCGCGGACGCGGACGGTGTGACGGTCCATGTCCCGCTCCAGGTGCTCAACCAGGTCACGGACGAGGGCTTCGACTGGCAGATCCCGGGCCTCAGGGAGGAGCTGGTGACGGAGCTGATCCGTTCCCTCCCGAAGCCGATCCGCCGCAACTACGTGCCGGCGCCGAACTTCGCCAGGCGGTTCCTGGACGGCGCGGTCCCCTTGCAGGAACCGCTGACGATGACCATGGCCCGCGAGCTGAAGCGCATGGTGGGCGTGCCCTTCGAGGCGGACGACTTCGACTGGGCGAAGGTCCCGGAGCATCTGCGCATCACCTTCCGCATCGTCGACGAGCGGCGCCGCAAGCTGGCCGAGGACAAGGACCTGGAGGCCCTGAAGCTCCAGCTGAAGCCGAAGGCGCGCAAGGCCCTCTCCCAGGCAGCGGCGGCCACCGCCTCCCGTGAGGGCGGCGAGTCGCTGGAGCGGGGGGGCCTGACCGACTGGACCATCGGCACCCTCACTCGCGTCTTCGAGACCCGCCGCGCCGGCCAGCCGGTCAAGGCGTACCCGGCGCTGGTGGACGACGGCGACACAGTGTCGGTCCGCCTCTTCGACACGGAGGCGGAGCAGCAGCAGGCGATGTGGAAGGGCACCCGCCGGCTGATCGTGCGCAACATCCCGGTCAACCCGGCGAAGTTCGCGTCCGAGAAGCTGACGAACGCCCAGAAGCTGGCGCTGTCCGCCAACCCCCACGGCTCGATCCAGGCCCTCTTCGACGACTGCGCGATGGCGGCGGCGGACAAGCTGATCGGGGACTTCGGCGGGCCCGCGTGGGACGAGGAGTCGTACCGGAAGCTGTACGACAAGGTGCGCGCCGAGATCGTCGACACGACGGTCCGTGCGGTGGGCCAGGTGCAGCAGGTCCTCGCCGCCTGGCAGGCCGCCGAGCGCCGCCTGAAGGCCACACGCAGCCCGGCGCTGCTGGCGAACCTCGCGGACGTGCGGGCGCAGCTGGACGGCCTTGTGAAGCCCGGTTTCGTGACGGCGGCGGGCCTGCGCCGGCTGCCCGATCTGATGCGCTATCTGATCGCGGTGGACCGCCGGCTCCAGCAGATGCCGACGAACGTCCAGCGGGACACGACGCGCATGGAGAAGGTCCACGAGATGCGGGACGAGTACGCCTGGCTGCTGGAGCAGATGCCGCAGGGGCGTCCGGTCCCGCAGCCGGTCCTGGACGTGCGCTGGATGCTGGAGGAGCTCCGCGTGAGCTATTTCGCCCACGCGCTCGGCACGGCGTACCCCGTCTCCGACAAGCGGATCGTGAAGGCGATCGACGCGCTCGCGCCGTAACGGTCCGTTCACTCTGGGTGAGTTCGACCAGGGGGCTCGCGCTCCTGTACAGTCTCTTCTCGCAGCGCAACGCACGAATGGCGCAGCGAAACTCCCCCAGCGCCTTAAGGGCCTGGGCGGGGCCCCCAGGTCCTGTGGAGCAGTTTGGAGTGCTCGCCACCCTGTCAAGGTGGAGGCCGCGGGTTCAAATCCCGTCAGGACCGCAGTGAGTGAAGGGCCCGCATCCGATGAGGATGCGGGCCCTTTCTCGTGCTCCCAGCCGGGCTCTGCGCCGCCGGGCGCCAGCCCTGCCGCCTTGACGGAGTCACATTCGCTCGGTACCCAGAAATCAGGGCCCTTCCCGTGCGGCCCCCTGGAGGTGGCGTATGGCGGCATCGGCTAGGCACGAAACGCGGGCGCTGCTCCGCGCGCACCTGTCGGCCGCCTCCTCCTATCGGCATCGCACCCGCCACTGCCCGATATGCCTGCGCCTGCTGCGCCTGGCGATGGACTCCGGCACGCGTGCCTACCAGCCGGTGGTTCTGGAGGAGGTCGCGCAGGACGAGGCCCCGTCCTCGGCGTGACCGCCACCCCGCCAACTACCGCCCGATCATGGGCCACTGGAGGGCAGGACTCCCTTTAGCGCACATGGGCCGGGAGCAACAAGCACCGGTGCGTGTGACGGGTGTCACCGCATAAGTTTCCTGGGGAGTAGGTCTTACACCTCTCCTACAACTGGTCAATTTAATATGTGCAATTGCACCAGCATCGGGGCAGGTTCCGGGACTCATCCGACACCCACCCACCCCGTTCCCGGCGCGCACACAGCTCACACCCGGCGACCACTCAGAGTGAGTCCACAGGAGATCCGACAGCCCTCCCCAGACTCCGACAAGCCCGCTCACAGACCCCCGGCCGGCGCACACTCCGCACACAAAAAAGATCGCGCTGGACCCGGCGGAGTCCAGCGCGATCTACGACGCACCCTTGCTGCGTGCCTGAAGTGCTCTGTCGGCTTGGGCGTGAGCTCTGTTGGGGCAGAACCCGCGTCGCTTGTAGCTAAGGTTCGGGCGCCACGGCAAGTTGGGGGAACAGCCGTTTTGCCCGGTTATGGAGTTGTTCAGGCTTCGCTGCGCTGCTGCGGGATGCCCGCGAGCAGAGCGCGGACTTCAGCCTCGCGGTAACGGCGGTGACCGCCGAGCGTGCGGATGGAAGTAAGCTTCCCGGCCTTCGCCCACCGCGTGACCGTCTTGGGGTCGACGCGGAACATGGTGGCGACCTCAGCCGGGGTCAGCAGCGGCTCGGCATCAGGGGTGCGAGCGGTCATGAGCGGCCTCCTCGGGAGAACCGAACCTTCTCGGTTCTTTCCTCTAAATTCTGCACCTTGACCCGCGTTGCCCGAAATGGCGGACGCGAGTCGAGTCGGTTATAGGACGAACGGCTTGTCCTCGGCACTACAACTACACCATCTGTCCAGCCGCGTCGGCCAAACCGATGGAATTGCCCCTCCAGGTGTTCATCAGCGACGGAAGCCGATGGACCATGCCATAGCGGACAGTCACGCCGCTGTGACGATCAGTCACAGTGGCGCGCAGGAGTCTCAAGACCCCCCAAATAGTGCAATGTCGAGATGGAGTCCTCCCCGGACTCCTTGTCCTATTTTGGCACGAGGGGGGGTTCGAGGCGCAAGAGCCGCGTACGTGCATTCCGTCACGCTTGCGGGTGTTGACACATCCTTGATGCATACGCCCGGATCGGGACCTACGTCCCTTGTTGACGAGACATCAAGGACCTCAGAACGAGCACGAAACCCCAAAACGGGCGTCCCGTCAAACGCCAGTTCGTTACGTCACACAGGGCGTCAGATCACTCCGACCGGAGTGCTCCAGGTCACTTTGCGCGGGGGTTCAGTTGGCCGAGCGCCGGTCCCGCACCGACCGCCACCGCTCCACGAGCCGGGCGTAGGCCTCCCCGGCCCCCGCCCCGTCGCCCTGCCGCAGCGCCTCGATGCCGTCGGCCACGTCGGCCGCCGAGTGGTCGTCCTCCAGCTCGCCGGCCGGGAGGGTGTGCACCAGACCGCCGTAGTCCAACTCGACCAGCGAGCGCGGATGGAACTCCTCCAGCCAGCGCCCGACGTCCACCAGGCCGTCGATGAGCGGCCCTTCGTCGATGGTGTCCTTCAGCGTCCTCAGGGCCCGCGCCACCCGCCGCCGCGCCTGCACCATCGGTGTGCGGTAGCGCAGCATCGGGGGAACCTCGCCCGAGCCCTTGTCGAACCGCCGCTCCTCGTCCGACACCAGCACGAACCAGTGCAGCGGCACCTGCCAGGTCGAGGTGCGGATCCACGGCCGGGCGTCCGGATTGCGGGCCAGCCAGCGCTCGTAGTCCTGGGCCGCCTGGCGCCGTACGAACTCGGGCAGCACCGCCTCCAGGACCGGCCCCGGCAGTTCGGCGGCCAGCTCCCCGAGCGCCTGCCAGCCGCGCAGCCGGGTGCGCCACGGGCACACGCACAGCACCCCGTCGATCTCCAGCACGAAGGCGTCGCCGCTCTCGTGCACCGGCACCGGGACGGGCGGGGTCGGCAGCAAGTCCGCCAGGGAACGGCGCAGTTCGTCCTGGTACGAGGGGCGGTCCGGGCGGCGGGAGTAACGGGACCAGTGGCCGCGCTCCGGCTCCGGGAAGGCCGCCAGCGGTTCATAGACCCGCAAATACGTCGCGTACGGGACGATCACCGAGGACACCTTGGGCACGCCTGCTCCCTCCCCCGCCGTCTGCCAGGGAAACCTGCGAAACCCGCTTACAAACGTGCGGGAAAACTATGCAAATCGTCGCACGGCCGTACTCCGCGAGTAGGTGATCCTGAGCACTGCGGGTTGGACGGGCGCTCGCGGGTCTAATCTCATGCTCAACAGCCCCCGCCACCTGTACGGGAGCTCGCTCCAACCGCCGCCAGTACTCAGGAGTCACCACAGTGACCGACGTAACACACGGCGTCCTGCACACCCTGTTCCAGTCGGACCAGGGCGGTCATGAGCAAGTCGTGCTCTGCCAGGACCGCGCCAGCGGCCTCAAGGCCGTCATCGCCATCCACTCCACCGCCCTGGGCCCTGCCCTCGGCGGTACGCGCTTCTACCCGTACGCGACCGAGGAAGAGGCCGTCGCCGACGCGCTGAACCTCGCGCGCGGCATGTCGTACAAGAACGCCATGGCCGGGCTCGACCACGGCGGCGGCAAGGCCGTGATCATCGGCGACCCCGAGCGGATCAAGTCCGAGGAGCTGCTGCTGGCCTACGGCCGGTTCGTGGCCTCGCTGGGCGGCCGCTACGTCACCGCGTGCGACGTCGGTACGTACGTCGCCGACATGGACGTCGTGGCCCGCGAGTGCCGCTGGACGACCGGACGCTCCCCCGAGAACGGCGGCGCCGGTGACTCCTCGGTCCTGACCGCCTTCGGCGTCTACCAGGGCATGCGCGCCTCCGCCCAGCACCTGTGGGGCGACCCCTCGCTGCGCGCCAAGCGGATCGGCATCGCCGGCGTCGGCAAGGTCGGCCACCACCTCGTGGAGCACCTGATCGCCGAGGGCGCCGAGGTCTTCGTCACCGACGTGCGCGAGGAGGCGGTGCGCCGGATCACCGAACGGCACCGGAACGCCCTGGCCGTCAAGGACACCGACGAGCTGATCCGGGTCGACGGGCTCGACATCTACGCCCCCTGCGCACTCGGCGGGGCGCTGAACGACGACACCGTGCCGGTGCTGACCGCCAAGGTGGTGTGCGGCGCGGCCAACAACCAGCTCGCCCACCCGGGCGTGGAGAAGGACATCGCCGATCGCGGGATCCTCTACGCGCCCGACTACGTGGTGAACGCCGGCGGTGTCATCCAGGTGGCCGACGAACTGCACGGCTTCGACTTCGACCGCTGCAAGGCGACGGCCGCGAAGATCTACGACACCACGCTGGCCATATTCGCACGTGCGAAGGCAGATGGAATTCCGCCGGCCGCCGCCGCCGACCGGATCGCCGAGCAGCGGATGCACGAGGCCGCGGAGGCGCGCAGGACGCGCTGACGGGCTTTGACCGGTACCCGTCGGCGAACACTTAGAGAGAACTCTCACGTCCGTCGGCGGGTCGGTCGCCAAGAAGTGGTTAAAATCAGGGTTGACCAGCGGGGACAGGGCGCCCCGAGGGTTCCGGCCCGAGGCACGTGCTGCGGGCGACGTACCGTATGGGCGCGGGCTCAGGTACCGTGGAAGTCCTACGGACCGGTCTCTCCGAGGAGAGCCCGTTCCAGATCATGAACGCGTGTCAAGACTCTGGGGCCGTCGAGCCCCGTCACCGAGGGGGTCGAGCCATGGGGCGCGGCCGGGCCAAGGCCAAGCAGACGAAGGTCGCCCGCCAGCTGAAGTACAACAGCGGCGGGACTGACCTGTCGCGTCTGGCCAACGAGCTGGGCGCTTCGACTTCGAACCAGCCGCCGAACGGCGAGCCGTTCGAGGACGACGACGAAGAAGAAGACGACCCGTACGCCCAGTACGCGGATCTGTACAACGACGACGATGAGGACGAAGAGGACGACGAGTCCGGTCCCACGTCGCAACAACGCCGCGGCGCTTGACTATCCAGCAGTGCCTGACCCGGTCCTGAGCGGTCTACCGCCGGACCGGGTTTTGCACTGCCTTTCGCGGTCTCAACCCGCGGCGCGCTCAGTTTGAGTACGTGCCGACCAGGGCGGCGCCAGTGGTGTGCTCGCCCCTGTCCGTGATCTCGCCTGCGATCCAGGCGTCCACGCCACGGTCGGCCAGCGTCGCCAGGGCCACGTCCGCGGACTCCTCCGGGACGATCGCCATCATGCCGACGCCCATGTTCAGC
Organism: Streptomyces sp. NBC_01092; assembly: GCF_045039535.1. Taxonomy (NCBI): domain Bacteria; kingdom Bacillati; phylum Actinomycetota; class Actinomycetes; order Kitasatosporales; family Streptomycetaceae; genus Streptomyces; species Streptomyces sp. NBC_01092. The sequence goes on from NZ_CP108659.1 coordinate 5,240,783, forward strand.
GTCTTCTCCAGCTCCAGGCGCTCGACCGAGCCGGTCCTGCCGACGAGGTCGAAGACCGGGGCCGGGGTCCAGGTGGAGCGGTCGACGATCGCGTGCAGGTCGTCGGGGATCACGCGGGCCAGGTTGGCCGCGAGGCCGCCGCCGGTGATGTGGCTGAAGGCGTGCACATCGGTGGTGCGGGTGAGGGCCAGGCAGTCCAGCGAGTAGATCTTCGTGGGCTCCAGCAGCTCCTCGCCGAGGGTGCGGCCGAACTCCTCGATCCGCGCGTCCAGCGCGAGACCGGCCTGGTTCAGCAGGACGTGCCGGACCAGCGAGTACCCGTTCGAGTGAAGCCCGGACGCCGCCATGGCGATCACCGCGTCACCCGTACGGATGCGATCGGGGCCGAGCAGTCGGTCGGCCTCCACGACGCCCGTACCGGCGCCGGCGACATCGAAGTCGTCCTCGCCGAGCAGACCCGGGTGCTCGGCCGTCTCGCCGCCGACCAGGGCGCAGCCGGCGAGCACACAGCCCTCGGCGATGCCCTTGACGATGGCGGCGACGCGCTCGGGGTGGACCTTCCCGACGCAGATGTAGTCGGTCATGAACAGCGGCTCGGCGCCGCACACCACGATGTCGTCCATGACCATCGCGACCAGGTCGTGGCCGATGGTGTCGTAGACGCCCATCTGGCGTGCGATGTCGACCTTGGTGCCGACACCGTCGGTGGCGGAGGCCAGCAGCGGGCGCTCGTAGCGCTTGAGGGCGGAGGCGTCGAAGAGGCCGGCGAAACCGCCGAGGCCGCCGAGGACCTCGGGGCGCTGGGTCTTCTTCACCCACTCCTTCATGAGCTCCACGGCGCGGTCGCCCGCTTCGATGTCGACGCCGGCAGCCGCGTAGGAAGCACCGGAAACGTTGGTCTCAGACATTGCCTGGGATCTTTCGGGTTGGTGATACGAGGCTTACGGGCGACGGATCGCGTCGGCCGCGGCCGTGGCTGCGGGACCCGCGGCCAGCTCGGTCTCCAGGAGCTGCTTGCCGAGCAGCTCGGGGTCCGGGAGCTCCATCGGGTACTCGCCGTCGAAGCAGGCGCGGCACAGGTTCGGCTTGGCGATGGTGGTCGCCTCGATCATGCCGTCGATGGAGATGTACGACAGGGAGTCGGCGCCGAGCGAGGTGCCGATCTCGTCGATGGTCATGCCGTTGGCGATGAGCTCGGCGCGCGTGGCGAAGTCGATGCCGAAGAAGCAGGGCCACTTCACGGGCGGCGAGGAGATCCGGATGTGGACCTCGGCCGCGCCGGCCTCGCGGAGCATGCGGACCAGGGCGCGCTGGGTGTTGCCGCGCACGATCGAGTCGTCGACGACGACCAGGCGCTTGCCCTTGATGACTTCCTTCAGCGGGTTCAGCTTCAGCCGGATGCCGAGCTGGCGGATCGTCTGCGAGGGCTGGATGAAGGTCCGGCCGACGTAGGCGTTCTTCACCAGACCCGCACCGAACGGGATGCCGCTGGCCTCCGCGTAGCCGATGGCGGCCGGGGTGCCGGATTCCGGGGTCGCTATGACCAGGTCGGCCTCGACCGGGGCTTCCTTCGCGAGCTTGCGGCCCATCTCCACGCGGGAGAGATAGACGTTCCGGCCGGCGATGTCGGTGTCCGGGCGGGCCAGGTACACGTACTCGAAGACGCAGCCCTTGGGCTTCGCTTCCGCGAATCGGGAGGTGCGCAGGCCGTTCTCGTCGATGGCGATGAACTCGCCCGGCTCGACCTCACGGACGTAGCTGGCGCCGCAGATGTCGAGGGCGGCGGACTCGGAGGCGACGACCCAGCCGCGCTCCAGGCGGCCGAGGACCAGCGGGCGGATGCCCTGCGGGTCGCGGGCGGCGTAGAGGGTGTTCTCGTCCATGAAGACGAGCGAGAAAGCGCCCTTGACCTGCGGGAGGATCGTGTGGGCGGCCTCCTCGATGGTCAGCGGCTTGCCGTCCTCGTCGACCTGGGCCGCGAGCAGCGCGGTGAGCAGGTCGGTGTCGTTGGTTGCCGCGACGCGCGGGGTGCGGCCGTTCTCCTGCTTGGGCAGGTCGGCGACCATCTCGGCGAGCTGGGCGGTGTTGACCAGGTTGCCGTTGTGCCCGAGCGCGATGGATCCGTGCGCGGTGGCGCGGAACGTCGGCTGCGCGTTCTCCCACACGGAGGCGCCGGTGGTCGAGTAGCGGGCGTGGCCCACTGCGATGTGACCCTGGAGCGATCCGAGCGAGGTCTCGTCGAAGACCTGGGAGACGAGGCCCATGTCCTTGAAGACGAGGATCTGGGAGCCGTTGCTGACCGCGATTCCCGCGGATTCCTGGCCCCGATGCTGGAGGGCGTAGAGCCCGAAGTACGTGAGCTTTGCGACCTCTTCGCCCGGAGCCCAGACACCGAAGACGCCACAAGCGTCCTGGGGGCCTTTCTCGCCGGGGAGCAGATCGTGATTGAGTCGACCGTCACCACGTGGCACGGCACCGAGTGTAGGCGAGATCGACCACTGGTCCGAATTGGGGATACGCGCCTGTAAACGATCACTCTGCGGCGGCTGCGTTCACCTGCTCGCCGTTTTCGCTGGTCAGAGTGAGGTTGCGGTGATCGATGCCGTACTTCACCGTGCCGTCGAAGAGGCCGAGGAGGGTCTTCTCCGTCTTCATGAGTGAGGTGTCGCACATCATTCGCGTGGTGGACGCGGTGCCAAGGGTGATGCTGCCGTCGCGGATCGTTGCCGTGGCCTTCACCTTGTTGCAGCCGAGGCTTCCGCTGACCTCTCCGGTCTTCTCGTCGAAGGTGAGGTGGGCCTTGCCGTCGGCGTCGGGGCTGGTGACGGTCCACTTCGTGCCCTTGAGCGGGGCGGCTTCCTGCTTGCTAAGGGCGACCCGGTCGCCGTTCGCCGTGGTGAGGATCAGCTTGTCGCCGTCGACCTCGGTGGTGAGGTCGCCGTCGGCGAGGGTGCGGGCGAGGGTCTGCTCGAAGTCCGCCGGGACGCCCTCGCAGGCCATCTCGGTCGACTGCATCCCGTCGAAGGTGACGTGGCTGTCGGCGAAGGCGGCGTCGGCGCCGAAGTGGTTGCAGCCGAGGTTGCCCTTGACCTTGCCGCCGTCGGCGATGCGCAGGTAGGCGCTGGTCGGGGCGGCGCTCTTCTTCCCGTCGACGGTGACGTCGTCGACGGCCCAGTGGACGCCGGTGACGGAGGCCGCCGCCCCGGCACCGACCGTGTCACTGCCCGCGTCCTGGCTGCCGCAGGCGACGGCGAGCGGGAGAAGGGTCAGCGCGGCGAGTGCGGTCAGTCGCTTGGTGTCCATGCCGAGTGTGTCCATGCCGGTGGGACGGGAGGGACGCGGGACCGGTTCCGCTCGATTCCGGTTCTCGGCCACGGTCCACGGTCGTCGCGTGTCACCCCATGAGCGGCAGCAGCCCGCCCAGGTCCGCCCGCTCCCCGCTCGCGCTCACCTTGGCCTCCGCGAGGGCGTCCGCCCAGGCCAGCCGCCCGGTCGCGAGCCGGATCCAGGTCAGCGGGTCGGTCTCGACGACGTTGGGAGGGGTGCCCCGGGTGTGCCTCGGCCCCTCGACGCACTGCACGACGGCGTACGGCGGGATCCGCACCTCGGTCGAACCGCCGGGCGCCTTCGCGGCCAGCGCGTCGGCGAGGAGCCGGGTGCAGGCGGCGAGGGCCTGGCGGTCGTAGGGGATGTCGAGGGCGGGGACCGCGTCGTTGAGGTCGTCGGTGTGGACGACGAGTTCGACGGTGCGGGTGACCAGGTAGTCGGCGAGGGTCATGGCGCCGGTCCGCGCGGCGAGGAGGCGGTCGCCGGGTGCGTCCGCCAGGTTCCGCGCGAGGCGCTCCTCGGTGCCGGCGTACAGGGCGTCGAGGTCGGGGTTGGCCGCGGCGAGGTCCCGGGTGCGGCCCGCGATGTCGCCGGCGCGGGCGGCGGTGGCGAAGGGCCACTGAAGGAGCGTGAGTTCCGCCTTCGCCGGCGCGTCGCGGTCGAGGTTGCGGCCGACGGTCGCCACGGCCATGGTCACGTGCGCGGCCAGGTCCCGCACGGTCCAGCCCTCCAGGCGGGTGGGAAGGGCGAGCTGCTCGTCGGTGAGGGTGCCCACGGCCTGCCGCACATGCCCGAACTGGGCGAGCACCGCGGTGCGGATTCTGGCGGGATCGTAGGTGCGGGCGCGCTTCTTGGCCGGGGGCATGAACGGCAGCCTATGCGGGCTGGGATGCGGTCGTCGGCGACTCGAAGACCTCCTGGTTGCGGGGCACCCCGATGCCCCGCCAGGTGAAGGGGATGCCGCGGGCGGTGTCCGGGTCGGGGCCGTCCATCAGCTGGAAGTGCACATGCGGCTCCGACGAGTTGCCGGAGTTGCCGCATCGGGCGAGTACCTGGCCGGCGTGCACCCGGTCGCCCTCGGTGACGGTGAGCGAGCCCCGGTGGAGGTGGGCGTAGAGGGCGTGGGTGCCGTCGCCGAGGTCGAGGACCACGTGGTTGCCGACGATGCGCCGGACGCCGCCCATCTCGCGCACCGACCCCTCGAAGAGCATCAGATACAGCAGCCCGGGCAGCGAGGTACGGCTCAGATGGTCGCGCTGCCGGTCGTCGGCCCGTACGACCGTGCCGTCGGCCACCGCGAGCAGCGGGGCGCCGAAGGCCGGGAAGTCGGCGTTCCTGCGGGCGAGCGGCCACAGCGCCCGGAACCCGGGGCGGGCGCCCGGCTCGGGCTCGGCGACGATGTCGATGGCGTAGGTCTGGCCGTAGGCGTGCGTGCCGTGGCTCGGGGTGCGGTCGGCCGGGCTGTTGAGCGCCGACCAGCGGCCGGTGACGGGCGGGGCGACCTCGAACGGCTCGCGGTCCTTCGGCCGGCCGTCGGGTGTGCGGCCCGACCGGTTGACGACGGCGACCAGGGTGTACGCCAGGACCAGCGGCAGGAAGTTCCACCAGCGCGGATACCCGAGGTCGAGCCAGACGTCGGCGATGACCATGGCGAAGAAGGCCATCAGTAGGAGCCGGAAGGCGATCATGGTGAGCTTGCGTGCGGACACTGTTCCCCCCTGTTTCGATGAATTACGGCCGGGCCGCCGCCAGCGCCACCAGCAGCGGGACGACCCGCCCCGGCGGCACCTCGTAGCGGCCTCGGCCGGTGGTGTGCAGCCACCCCACGGCGGTGAGTTGGCGCAGGTGGTGGTAGATCTGGCCGGTCGTGCCGATCTCCTCCAGCTCGGCGAGTTCGGCCGCGGTGCGCCGGCCGCCGATGACCTCGCGCAGCAGCCGCAGCCGGACCGGGTGCCCGAGCGCCGCGAACGACTCGGCGTGCTCGGTCCAGTCCCCGTCCAGCAGGCCCTCGGTCAGCGCGCCGTGCTGCCACTCGTACTGCTCCCCGGTCGGCAGCCGTACGGCCCCGGTGAACAGGACGCCTCCGTCGGCCGCCCCCAGCTCGGTGAGCTGGTCCTTGAACCCCTGCAGGGCCCAGAAGTCGCCCTCGCCGAGGCGGGGGGCGGTGTGCTGCGCGCTCTCCAGCGCGGCCAGCCGTCGCTCCAGGTCGGCGACGCGTTGTTCGAGGTCCACACCTCGATATTACGGAACTACGTAATTACGTGCAACCGACAGGGGCGCAGACGCCAAAGCCCCCGCCCGGCGGACCGGGCGGGGGCTTGAGGGTCGTACGAGTCGTACCGCCGGCTACGCCAGCAGTGCCGGAATCGTCGCCTCGTGGATCTCGCGCAGCTCCTCCAGGGAGAGCGCGAACTCGCCCTGAAGCTCGACGGAGTCACCGTCGACGACACCGATGCGGGTGACGGGCAGCCCCCGCGCCCCGCACATGTCGTTGAAGCGGAGCTCCTCGGAACGCGGCACGGCGACGACCGCGCGGCCCGCCGACTCGGAGAAGAGGAAGGTGAACGCGTCCAGCCCGTCGGGTACGACGAGTCGCGCGCCCTTCTCACCCAGCAGCGCCGACTCGACAACCGCCTGGATCAGACCGCCGTCGGACAGGTCGTGCGCGGAGTCGATCATGCCGTCGCGGGAGGCGGAGATCAGGATCTCGGCGAGCAGGCGCTCACGCTCCAGGTCCACCTTCGGGGGAAGGCCGCCGAGGTGGTCGTGCACCACCTGGGACCAGGCCGAGCCGCTGAACTCCTCACGCGTGTCACCGAGGAGGTAGAGCAGCTGGCCCTCCTCCTGGAAGGCGACCGGCGTGCGGCGGGCCACGTCGTCGATGACGCCGAGGACCGCGACCACCGGGGTCGGGTGGATGGCCACCTCGCCCGTCTGGTTGTAGAGGGAGACATTGCCTCCGGTCACCGGCGTGCCCAACTGCAGGCAGGCGTCGGCGAGTCCACGCACCGCCTCCGCGAACTGCCACATGACGGCCGGGTCCTCGGGCGAGCCGAAGTTCAGGCAGTCGGAGACGGCGAGCGGCTTGGCACCCGTCGTCGCCACATTGCGGTAGGCCTCGGCGAGGGCCAACTGGGCGCCCGTGTACGGGTCCAGCTTGGCGTACCGGCCGTTGCCGTCCGTCGCGATGGCGACGCCGAGGCCGGTCTCCTCGTCGATGCGGATCATGCCGGAGTCCTCGGGCTGGGCGAGGACGGTGTTGCCCTGCACGAAGTGGTCGTACTGCGAGGTGATCCACTTCTTGCTCGCCTGGTTCGGGGAGCCGACCAGCTTCTGGACCTGGTCCTTCAGCTCGGCCGAAGTCGTGGGCCGGGGCAGCTTGTTCGCGTCGTCGGCCTGGAGCTCGTCCTGCCAGGAGGGGCGGGCGTACGGGCGCTCGTAGACCGGGCCCTCGTGCGCCACGGTCCGCGGGTCGACGTCGACGATCTTGCCGCCGTGCCAGTAGATCTCCAGGCAGTCGCCGTCGGTCACCTCACCGATGACGGTGGCGATGACGTCCCACTTCTCGCAGATCTCCAGGAACCGGTCGACCTTGGCCGGCTCGACGACCGCGCACATGCGTTCCTGCGACTCGCTCATGAGGATTTCCTCGGGCGAGAGCGTGGAGTCGCGCAGCGGTACGTCGTCGAGTACGACGGTCATGCCGCCGGAGCCGTTCGAGGCGAGCTCGGACGTGGCGCAGGACAGACCGGCCGCGCCCAGGTCCTGGATGCCGACGACGAGCTTCTCCCGGAAGGCCTCCAGGGTGCACTCGATGAGGAGCTTCTCCTGGAAGGGGTCGCCGACCTGGACCGCCGGGCGCTTCGACGGCTTGGCGTCGTCGAAGGTCTCGGAGGCGAGGATCGAGGCGCCGCCGATGCCGTCGCCGCCGGTCCGGGCCCCGTACAGGATGACCTTGTTGCCCGCGCCGGACGCCTTCGCCAGGTGGATGTCCTCGTGCCGCATGACGCCGATGGCACCGGCGTTCACCAGCGGGTTGCCCTGGTAGCAGGAGTCGAAGACGACCTCGCCGCCGATGTTCGGCAGGCCGAGGCAGTTGCCGTACCCGCCGATGCCGGCGACGACGCCGGGGAGGACGCGCTTGGTGTCCGGGTGGTCCGCGGCACCGAAACGCAGCGGGTCGACGACCGCGACGGGCCGCGCACCCATGGCGATGATGTCGCGGACGATGCCGCCGACACCGGTCGCGGCACCCTGATAGGGCTCCACGTACGACGGGTGGTTGTGCGACTCGACCTTGAAGGTCACGGCGTAGCCCTGGCCGACGTCCACGACACCGGCGTTCTCGCCGATGCCCACGAGCAGCGCATCGGACTGGGGGGCCTTCTCGCCGAACTGGCGCAGGTGCACCTTCGACGACTTGTACGAGCAGTGCTCGGACCACATCACGGAGTACATGGCGAGCTCGGCGCCGGTGGGCCGGCGGCCGAGGATCTCCACGACCTTCTCGTACTCGTCCTTCTTCAGACCGAGTTCGGCCCAGGGCAGCTCGACGTCGGGGGTCGCGGCCGCGTGCTCGACCGTGTCCAGAGGCGTCCGGCTCATGCGTTGACCAGCTTCTTGAGGATCGAGGTGAAGAAGGGGAGACCGTCGGTGCGGCCGGTGCCGATGAGCGGCTCGACGGCGTGCTCCGGGTGCGGCATCAGGCCCACGACGTTCCCGGCCTCGTTGGTGATGCCGGCGATGTCGTTGAGCGAGCCGTTCGGGTTGAAGTCGAGGTAGCGGAAGGCGACGCGGCCCTCGGCCTCCAGCTTGTCCAGCGTGTACTGGTCGGCGACGTAGCGGCCGTCCATGTTCTTGAGCGGGATGTGGATCTCCTGCCCGCTCTCGTAGTCGCTGGTCCAGGCGGTCTGCGCGTTCTCCACCCGCAGCTTCTGGTCGCGGCAGATGAAGTGCAGGTGGTCGTTGCCGAGCATCCCGCCGGGCAGCAGGTGCGCCTCGGTGAGGACCTGGAAGCCATTGCAGATACCGAGGACCGGAAGGCCGGCCTTCGCCTGCTCGATGACCGTCTCCATCACCGGCGAGAAGCGGGAGATGGCGCCGGCCCGCAGATAGTCGCCGTAGGAGAAACCGCCGGGCAGCACCACGGCATCGACCTGCTTGAGGTCCTTGTCCTTGTGCCAGAGGGCGACCGGTTCGGCACCCGCGAGGCGGATCGCACGCTGGGTGTCCCTGTCGTCGAGACTCCCCGGGAAAGTGACGACGCCAATACGAGCGGTCACTTCGCGGCCTCCGCGACTTCCTCCACCTTGACGGTGAAGTCCTCGATCACGGTGTTGGCGAGGAAGGATTCCGCAAGATCGTGGATGCGGGCGAGCGCGGCCTCGTCGACCGGCCCGTCAACTTCCAGTTCGAAACGCTTTCCCTGACGTACGTCGGAGATACCTTCGAATCCCAGCCGCGGCAGTGCGCGCTGCACCGCCTGGCCCTGGGGGTCGAGGATCTCCGGCTTGAGCATGACGTCGACTACGACGCGTGCCACTGGCACTCCCGGTGTGTGGTGCTGAGCAGGTTCCTTCAGACTACCCGTACAAAATTTCTACGCGGGTAGAGTTGTAGGAAGCTACGTGACAGCCATCACGATGAGGTACTGGAGGGGTGCGTTCACGAAAAGTTACGGGAAAGATCCCCGATCAGTCGCAGATAGGTATTGCGCTCGGACACGCGGACAGATTTAGTCGGGCTTCACATTGCATTGCCGGGCACTGTACAAATGAATTGGTAAATAGCCGAGACTCGGCACGTCATCCCAGCTGAGGTGTATGACATGCCGGACGAAGGGACCGATATTCGTGGCGCAGAAGGTCGTGGTCACTCTCTTTGACGACATCGACGGCTCGGAAGCGGCGGAAACGATCGCCTTCGGACTCGACGGCAAGTCGTACGAGATCGACCTGAATGAAGCCAATGCCAAGAAACTGCGTAAGGCGCTCGCGCCCTACGTGGACGCCGGCCGCAAGCGGTCGAAGTCAGGCAAGGCGTACAAGCAGACCGAGGTCGCCCCGGACCCGGCGGCCGTCCGGGCCTGGGCCCAGGCCAACAAGATGGAGGTGCCGGCCCGCGGCCGCATCCCCAAGAAGGTCTACGAGGCGTTCGCCTCGGCGCAATGAGCTGCCCCGCGGGGAGCACGTCCTCAGGGTCCGTCAGCGGGCCTTGAGGACCGCGGACTTGGGCCGGTGCGACAACCGACTTGCGCTACCCCCCTGCTGATCAGCTAATGTCTGGAGCACGCCGCCGGGCGGGGCAGAAAAGCCCAGCTCGCCGAGCATGCGGGTGTAGTTCAGTAGCAGAACATCCCCCTTCCAGGGGGAAGGCGCAGTGTGCAATTCCTGTCACCCGCTCTGCACCGCCGGTCCGACCACAGATGTGGATCAGGTAGGCTGGTGCTCGCACCGATCGGTGAGAGCCGGTCGGGGGCAATGCGGACGTAGCTCAGTTGGTAGAGCGCAACCTTGCCAAGGTTGAGGTCGCGAGTTCGAGCCTCGTCGTCCGCTCTTGATAGAGACCCCGGTCCATTGGACCGGGGTCTTTCTCGTGCCATCTTGCGCCATGCCTGTCCGCCTGACATTTGTCATGCCGAGTGATGACATCGCGCACTGCTCCCGGGCTCCGGCCGCGGGGACGCTGAGTGCATGAACTTCAACGAACACGAACACGTGATTGAGGTCACTGACCTGCGGCGTGTGTACGGGGGCGGGTTCGAGGCGGTGCGTGGCGTCACCTTCTCCGTGGACCGCGGCGAGGTCTTCGCGCTGCTCGGCACCAACGGCGCGGGCAAGACGTCGACCGTCGAACTGCTGGAGGGGCTCGCCGAGCCCGCCGGGGGACGGGTACGGGTGCTCGGGCACGATCCCCACGCCGAGCGGGGCGTCGTACGGCCGCGGACCGGGGTCATGCTGCAGGAGGGCGGCTTCCCGTCCGAGCTGACCGTCGGCGAGACCGCCCGGATGTGGGCGGGGTGCGTGAGCGGGGCGCGGCCCGAGGGCGAGGTGCTGGACCGGGTCGGTCTGCGCGGGAAGACCGGCGTACGGGTGAAGCAGCTGTCCGGGGGTGAGCGGCGGCGGCTGGACCTGGCGCTCGCGCTGCTCGGGGACCCCGAGGTGCTGTTCCTGGACGAGCCGACGACCGGGCTCGACGCCGAAGGGCGCCGGGACACCTGGGAGTTGGTGCGGGAGCTGCGTGACGCCGGTACGACCGTGCTGCTGACCACGCACTACCTGGAGGAGGCCGAGGGTCTCGCCGACCGGCTCGCCATCCTGCACGAGGGGCGGATCGCGGCCGCCGGGACGCCGGCCGAGGTGACCGCGGCCCAGCCGTCGCGGATCGTCTTCGAGCTGCCCGAGGGCTACTTCCTGGGGGACCTGCCGCCGCTCGGTGAGCTGGGCGTGAGTGGGCACGAGGTCGACGGGCGGGTCGTACGGCTGCGCACCCATCAGCTCCAGCGGGCGGCGACCCGGCTGCTGGTGTGGGCCGAGGGGGCCGGGGTCGAGCTGCGGCGGCTGGACGTGCGGGCGGCCTCGCTGGAGGAGGCGTTCCTGGGGATCGCGCGGGAGGCGGCCGACGCCGCCGAGAAGAAGGAGTACGCGGCATGAGCACGGCCATGACCACCCCGGTGGGACGCATGACGGCGCTGGCCCGCGCGGAGGTGACGCTGCTTGGGCGCAGCAGGGGCACGCTGTTCGCGGCGCTGTTCGTGCCGCTGCTGCTGCCCTTCAGCGTGCGGCAGGCGGCGAAGGGGATGGACCTGGCGGAGGCCGGCCTGTCCCTCGGCACTGTCGTCCTGCCCGCCTCGATCGGCTTCTCACTGCTCTACGCGGTGTACGCGACGCTCGTCTCCGTCTACACCGCCCGGCGCGAGGAACTCGTCCTCAAACGGCTGCGCACGGGCGAGCTGAAGGACGCGGAGATCCTGGCCGGGGCGGCGCTGCCGGCCGTGACCACGGGGATCGCACAGAGCCTGGTGCTGGCGGTCGGCTGCGCCGTCCTGCTCGACGTGGGCGCGCCGAGCGCTCCCCATCTCGCCGTGCTGGGCCTGCTGTTGGGCCTCGTCCTGTGCGCGTCGCTGGGGGCCGTGACCGCGTCGTTCACCCGCAGCGTCGAGAGTGCGCAGGTCACGACACTGCCCGTGGTGTTCCTCTCCATGATCTTCTCCGGGATGTTCATCCCCCTGGAGATGCTGCCGGACCGGGTGGCGTCGGTGTGCGAGCTCCTGCCGCTGACCCCGGTGATCACCCTGCTGCGGGGTGGCTGGACCGGCGACCTGTCGGCGTCCGGGGCGCTGGGCGCCGTACTCGTCGCGCTGGTCTGGACGGTCCTGGGCGTGTTTGCTGTACGGCGGTGGTTCCGCTGGGAACCTCGGCGTTGATCTAGGGGGAGAGCGGCGGATGCGCGGGCCGGGAACGTGGTGGCGGGGGAAAAGCACCCCGGCGAAGGTGGAGACGTACACGAGGTTGTCGTTCCACTTCTTCGCGCTGGTGGAGGTCCTGACGATCGCACTGCCGGTCACCGGCGAGGCGGGGCCCGAGCTGGGCACCTGGCTGATGCTCGCGGTGTGCGCGCACGCGGTGGTCTGCGCCCTGATCGTGTCGCGGGCGGTGGACTGGGTGTGCGGTCGGCGTGAGCAGCCCGTACGACTGCTGGTGACGCTGGGCGCCCTCACCGCGGCGGTCGCCGCCACGGCTCTCGCCGTTGTCCAGTACGGGCCGAAGGGCGATGGCGTCGACACCGCGGCGGGCACCGTCTTCAGCGTCGTCATGTTCTTCGGGGTGGGCATCATGGCGCTGGGGGTGCACGGCCGCAGGCGCCTGTGCGCCGTCGTCGCGGGCTTCGCGGCGGGTGCGGGGCTCTTCGTGCTCCTGATCAGCGGGTCCGCTCTCGCCGCGCTGGTCATCGCCCTGATCTCGCTGCTCGGCAGCGGGTCCTTCGCCTTCGTCGCCGTCTTCTCCGTCTGGCTCCTCAAGGCCGTCTACGAACTCGACGAGGCCCGCGAGACCCGCGCCCGGCTCGCGGTCGCCGAGGAGCGGCTGCGGTTCGGGCGGGATCTGCATGACGTGATGGGGCGCAACCTCGCGGTCATCGCCCTGAAGAGCGAGCTCGCCGTGCAGTTGGCGCGGCGCGGGCGGCCCGAGGCCGTGGAGCAGATGATCGAGGTGCAGCGGATCGCGCAGGAGTCTCAGCGCGAGGTGCGGGACGTCGTACGGGGGTACCGGGAGGCCGACCTCGGGGTCGAACTCGCCGGCGCACAGGGTGTGTTGACGGCGGCGGGGATCGCGTGCGAGGTCACCGGGGAGGCGGCCGGACTGCCCGTCGAGGTGCAGTCGGCGCTGGCCTGGGTGGTGCGCGAGGCGACCACGAATGTGCTGCGGCACGGGAACGCCGAGCGGTGTGCGGTGGGGGTGCGGGTGAGCGAGGGACGTGTGGTGCTGACGGTGGAGAACGACGGGGCTGCCGGAGCCTCCGACGGGGGTGGAGGCTCCGGCCTCACCGGGCTGAGCGAGCGGCTGGCCGCGGTGGACGGCACCTTGGAGGCCGGTCGTGTGGACGAGGGGGTGTTCCGGCTGGTGGCGGAGGTGCCGTTGACGGGGGCGGGTGTGCGGGAGGTCACCGTATGAGCGGGTCGGTGCGGCTGCTGCTGGCCGACGACGAGCACCTGATCCGGGGGGCGCTGGCCACGCTGCTCTCCCTGGAGGACGACCTCGTGATCGTCGCCGAGGCGGCCAGCGGGCCCGAGGCGCTGGCGATGGCCCGCGCGCACGAGCCGGACGTGGCCGTCCTCGATCTTCAGATGCCGGGGGCCGACGGTGTGAGGGTCGCCACATCCCTGCGCGCCGAACTTCCCGGCTGCCAGGTGCTGATCGTGACCAGTCACGGGCGGCCCGGGCATCTGAAGCGGGCCCTTGCGGCGGGTGTGCGCGGGTTCGTCCCGAAGACCGTCAGCGCGCAGCGGCTCGCGGAGATCATCCGCACCGTGCACGCCGGTAACCGTTACGTCGACCCGGAGTTGGCCGCCGACGCCATCGCCGCCGGGGACTCGCCGCTGACCGCGCGGGAGGCGGAGGTGCTGGAACTCGCCGCCGACGGGGCGCCCGTCGCGGAGATCGCGGAGCGGGCCGCGCTGTCCCAGGGGACCGTGCGGAACTATCTGTCGTCCGCGGTGTCGAAGCTCGGCGCGGAGAACCGTCACGCGGCGGTGCGTCTCGCGCGGGAGAGAGGTTGGGTATAGTGGGTGTCGCGCCACGGCGCATGCGAACGTAGCTCAGTTGGTAGAGCGCAACCTTGCCAAGGTTGAGGTCGCGAGTTCGAACCTCGTCGTTCGCTCCAGTTCAAAGGCCCCGGTCATCGACCGGGGCCTTTGTCATGGGGTCAGCTCCAGCTCGTGCCCGTCAGGCGCTCGTACGCCTCGACATACTTCGCACGGGTCGCGTCCACGACCTCCTGCGGCAGCGGCGGCGGGGGCTGCTCGCTCTTGCGGTCCCAGCCGGAGGCCGGCGAGGTCAGCCAGTCACGGACGAACTGCTTGTCGTACGACGGCTGCGCGCGCCCCGGCTCCCACTGGTCGGCCGGCCAGAAGCGGGAGGAGTCCGGCGTGAGCACCTCGTCGGCGAGGACCAGCGTCTCCCCCTCGAAGCCGAACTCGAACTTGGTGTCGGCGAGGATGATGCCGCGCTCGCGGGCGATGTCCCGGCCCCGGGAGTAGACCGCGAGGGTCGCCTGACGCAGCCGGGCCGCGGTGTCGGCGCCGACCTGGCGGGCGACCTCCTCGTAGGAGACGTTCTCGTCGTGCTCGCCGACCGCGGCCTTGGTGGCCGGGGTGAAGATCGGGGCGGGCAGCTCGCTGCCGTCGACCAGGCCCTCGGGGAGGGCGAGGCCGCAGACGGTGCGCGAGGCGTTGTACTCGACGAGGCCCGAGCCGGTGAGGTAGCCGCGGGCCACGGCCTCCACCGGGACCATCTGCAGCGACTTGCACACCAGGGTGCGGCCCGCCCAGTCGGCGGGAGCGCCGGCCGGTACGTCGGTGCTGATGACGTGGTTGGGGACCAGGTCCGCGAGCTGGTCGAACCACCACAGCGAAAGCTGGGTGAGGACGCGGCCCTTGTCGGGGATCTCGGTCGGCAGCACCCAGTCATAGGCGGACATGCGGTCACTGGCGACCATCACGAGGTCGCCGGCCTCGTTCTGGTACAGGTCCCGCACCTTGCCGGTGTGCAGGTGCACCAGGCCCGGAACCTCGATCGGCTCGGGCTTTTCTACGAATCCGGACACGGTTCCTCCCCGTGGTTCTGTCCAACGGGTCGATTGTCCCGTACGGGGCTCTGACCTTGGACTGGGGGTGTGCTGGGTGAGCTCTGGGGTGTGCTGGGTGAGCTCTGGGGTGTGCTGGGTGAGCTCTGGGGTGTGCTGGGTGAGCGACTGGGGTGTGCTGGGTGGGCTCAGTCACGCTTGCAGATGCGGTCCAGGAGGTTCGCCGTGGCGCGCTGGACTCGGGCGTCGACATGGCCCGGGCGGTCCAGCGCCGGGGACCAGGCGAAGGTGCCGGACGCGAAGACCAGGGCGCCGGAGGGGGCGCGATACAGGGACGTCTCCTGGTGGCGTACGGCGCCTTCGCGGTCCGCGTAAGGGGAGTGCGCGAGCAGGATGCGCTCCTCGTGCTCGGGCAGCGGGGCGCGCGGGAAGTAGCGGTCGGCCTCGCCCGCGACCAGGCCCTCGATCCCGTCGCCCTCGTGGGCGCCGGTCGCCTCCCAGAGCCAGTGGTCGGCGTTGCGGACGATCAGGGGGTGTGGCTCGGGGACCTGGCCCGCGTACTGGATGCCGATCACCTCCTGCTCGGGGCGGTCGATCTCGCGCCACAGCACCGGGCGGCCGGGGCCCTTGCGCTTGCGGCAGGTGAGCAGGCGGTCCGGGACGCCGGACGGGGAGGAGGCCAACTCGACCTGCCAGTACATGGAGTTGGCGGAGAGGAAGACGAGGGACGTGCCGTTCTCGCGGGCGAGCTCCACCGTGCGGCGCATGTTCGACGACCAGTACTCGTCGTGGCCGGGGAAGACGAGGCCGCGGTAGCGGGTGGGGTCGACGTGGCCCGCGTGCAGGTCGCGGGCGTCGGCGTAGGCGATGTCGTAGCCGTAGCGCTCGGCCCAGCGGATGAAGTCGTAGGCGTGGCCCACGTGCAGGGGCAGGCCCGCGCCCGCGTACGGGCGGTCGAAGGACACGGTCGTGGCGGCGTCGGCCTCGCCGAGCAGCCGGCCGTCCTCGTCCCAGGCGTGGTAGAGGCTCGCGCCGGTGTGGCCGTCCTCGGGGTAGAGGTTGTAGGCCTGCCAGGTGACGTCGGGGAGGAGTAAGAGCAGGTCCGCGGGGTGGTTGTCGCGGACGGTGAAGGGGATGTGGGAGCGGTAGCCGTCGACGGTGGTCAGGACGGCGACATACGCGCCGATGCTCCAGTACGAGGGGATCTGCAGACGCCAGGAGAGCCACCAGTGGTGGCAGGAGACCGTGCGGTCGGCGGTGAGCGGCGCGGGCTGGACGATGCCGGAGAGGCGGGGGCTGGTGGTGATCTTGGCCGCGCCGTCGCCGCCGTAGTGGCCGATGCGGTAGATGTCGATGGCGAACTCCTGGGGCGGGTCGACCGTGATGTGGAAGTCGACCGCCTCGCCGGGGGCGACCGCGCCGGTGGAGATGAAGCCCTTGATCTGACGGCGGACGTCGTCCGCGGAGCGCGGTCCGGCGCTTCGGGGCGCGGGGACCCTGGGGGTGTCCGACGTCGGGGGGTGGGCCTGGCCGTCGACGTACCAGGGGACGACCTGGCCGGTGTCGTCGAAGTACGTGACGTTTCCGCGCAGCCAGGGGACCGGGCCCTGGCCGAAGGGGTCCGTCACGGCGTGCGCGAGTGCTCCCGACTCCCAGCGGCGGATCTGCTCCGACCCCATGGCCCTACCCCTCCCTCGTTCCCCCGTGGTGGTGCATCGAGCGTTGTGTGATGTGTGATGTGTGTTGTGTGGTGCGCGGGTGCCGTGTGTGGTGCGGTGTGTGGCGCCTGGCGTCTGGTGTGGTGCACGGTTCGCCGCGCGGCCTGGGCTTTTGTGTGGCTGTCGTATGGCGTAAGCCCTTGCCATATGCGCTATCGGTCCCAGCACATCACATTGCGCACGCATCCTGTCACTATTCGTTGCGAATTGGCCGAAAGTGGAACCAGGGGCTCCGACCGCATACGTCGGGCACGGCCGTCTGGCCTGGACGTGTACGACCGTCTGGCCTGGACGTGTACGGCCGTCGGGCCGGGGCGGGCGTGGTCCTCAGACGAGGCGCACCGGCTTCTCGGGACGTATCCCCGACTCCACCAGCCAGGCGCGCAGGGGCGCCGGGTCGCCGTCCTCGATGAGGCTGAGGACGTGGGGGGTCAGGTCGCCTGCCCGTACGCCGTCGATGAGAAGCGTGGGGCCGTCGAGCCAGTCCAGGCCGGGGGCGGCGCCCGCGGTGTCCATCGCGGCGCAGCAGACCATCGCCTTCACATGGTCGGTGAGCAACTCGCGTGAGGTGCGCGGCGGTTGGAGCGGGAAGAGCGGCAGCGCGCCTATGTCCAGGAGGGTGGCGCCGGGGGCGGGGGACGCTGCCTGCTCCGCGGGGGCCGCGGCCTCTTCGCGGGCCATCTCGGCGGTCAGGCCGGCGGCGAGCGCGGAGCTTCGCTCGGTCTCCTGGTCGTCGCCGGGGTGGTCCTCGGCCATGGCCGCGTAAGGGGCTTTGGGAGCCCTGGGGGGCTTGGGGGGCTTGAGGTCCTCGGCGGGCTCGGGGAGCTGTGGTGAGTGCTGGGCGTCGGCGGCGGGGCCGGTAACCGCTTGCCCGTCGGCGGGCCCGGTGGCCGGGTCGTCCGGTGGGGTCGACAGGTGGTCCAGGACGCGGGCCAGGGTCGGGCCGCCGGACTCCGGGGTGGCGTCTCCGGTGGTGCGGCGCACTCCCAGGGCGTCGAGCACGCGGTGGAGACGGGCCGCGTCGGCACGCCATTTACGGTCGACGACCTCCTCCGGGTACGCCTGCCAGTCCACCGGGGACCAGTCGGGGCCGGGCTCGGCCGGGCCGCCGTGGAAGAGGCGGGCGGCGAGCAGCGAGGTGGCCTCGTCGACCACGCCGGGCTCTTCGAGCAGGTCACAGGCGGGGCGCTCGCCCAGTCGGGAGGCGAAGCCCTCGGCCAGACGGTCCCGGCGGGACAGCTCGGTGAGCGCGGCGACCACGCCGGCGTCCAGCTGGGAGGGCCAGCGGCCCATCCGCCAGGCGGGCAGCGCGACGCGTGTGAGCAGGCGGTCCCAGCCGGCGTACGCCAGCCCGACCTGTTCCTGGGCGACGATCCGCAGTCCGTAATCCACAGCCTGTGCACGCTCGGCGGCCGCGGCGGCCACGCCCCGCTCCATCTCGGCGGCGTGCTCGCGGCAACTGCGCAACAGCAGCCGCGCTACCGCGCCGATCCCCGCGCACACCGCCCGCGATCCCGGGCAGCGGCCGCGCGTCGAGGCGACGGCCACGGCGGCGTCCAGGCCCCGGACGAAGCGCCGGGCCTGGGCTATGTCCGGGTGCGCGGAGGGTCCCGTACCGGCGACGACCGGGGCGAGGACCGCGCGCAGCTCGCCGACGCGCATCCACCACAGGAACGGGGAGCCGATGACGAGGACCGGGGCGGCGGGCGTACGGCGGTGGGCGCCGCGCGAGCTTCCGCCGCGCAGGCCGTTGAGCCCTTCCTCGTCGCGGTCCTCGGCCGGGGGCGGGCCGTGCGCCCGATGGGTGCGGTCCTCCAGCCAGCTGTCGCAGTCCGGGGTGAGCGCTATCGCGGACGGCGCGGGGACGTCGAGGCGGTCGGCGAGGTCGCGCACCAGCCGGTACAGGTCCGGGGCCTGTTCCTCGGCGACCTGGACCGTAGGGCTGACGGCGGGGCGGGCGCGGGCGACGACCAGGGCGATGAGGCCGGCGGCGAGCAGGACGAGGCCGGCGACGGGGGTCAACACCCAGCGGGCGGCATCCCAACCCTGGCCGACGAAATGGCCGGTGGAGGCGCCGGCGAGCAGCACCACGGCGACCGCCGCGGGCAACAGGGCGACGGCCAGCGCGCGGCTGCGGATGCGCAGCACCGCGAGGGCCCGGGCACGCGCGGCCTGCGCACCCACCTCGACACCCATACCGGTCACGGCCGGACCTCACCCCCTCCGCGCTGCCCTGGCTGTCCGTACTGTCCTGGCTTTGCTCACTCCCCCACTGTGGCACCCACCACTGACATCGCAATGCCGGTGGGCCAAGTGCCGGAACGCTTGCGCCGCACCCTAGTTGGGGTGTCAGCCC
Organism: Streptomyces sp. NBC_01092; assembly: GCF_045039535.1. Lineage (NCBI taxonomy): Bacteria > Bacillati > Actinomycetota > Actinomycetes > Kitasatosporales > Streptomycetaceae > Streptomyces > Streptomyces sp. NBC_01092. Next base: position 5,259,485 of record NZ_CP108659.1, read on the forward strand.
ACGTCAGCCGGATGGGGCATCGGTCACTCGATGGAATGGCTTTGGGGAAAGGTGGATGACGGAAAGCGACGATCAGGCCCCTGATCCTGACCAAAGTCCAGTCGCCGATCCGGGAACTGACCGGGGGTCGACCCATAGGCTCCGGCAAGAGTCAGGCCCTGAAAGTCAGGCCCCGAATCCTGAGACGGAATCGGGGCCTGTCCGGTTTATCGAGAGTGGGGGTTTCTGGGAGCGCCCGGGGCTTTGGAGGGGGCGTGAGGGGCGCTCGGGTGTGGGTGGGGCGGGTGGTGGGTGTCGGCCGTGGGGCGGGGCGGTGGAGCGGGGCGGGGCGGTGGGGCGGGGCGGTGGTTACGCGTCCGCCGCCTTCGCCGCGATGTCCGTGCGGTGCTGGGAGCCGTCGAGCCCGATGCGGGCCACCGCCCGGTAGGCGCGGTCGCGGGCCTTGGTGAGGTCCTTGCCCGTCGCCGTCACCGACAGGACGCGGCCGCCCGCACTGACGATCGCGTCGCCGTCGCGCTTGGTGCCGGCGTGCAGGACGTAGGCGTGCGGGGCGTCCTCGGCGTTCACCTCGTCGAGGCCCGTGATCGGGTCGCCGGTGCGCGGGGTGCCGGGGTAGTTGTGCGAGGCGACGACCACGGTGACCGCGGCGTCCTCGCTCCAGCGCAGGGGCTCCAGGTCGGCGAGGTCGCCCTTGGCGGCGGCCAGCAGGACACCGACCAGCGGGGTCTTCAGGCGGGCCAGGACGACCTGCGTCTCGGGGTCGCCGAAGCGGGCGTTGAACTCGATGACCCGTACGCCCCGCGAGGTGATCGCGAGACCGGCGTAGAGCAGGCCGGAGAACGGGGTGCCGCGGCGGCGCATCTCGTCGACGGTCGGCTGCAGCACCGACTCCATGACCTCCCCGACGAGCTTCGGGTCGGCCCACGGGAGCGGGGAGTACGCGCCCATGCCGCCGGTGTTCGGGCCCTCGTCACCGTCGAGCGCCCGCTTGAAGTCCTGGGCGGGCTGGAGCGGGAGCACCGTCTCGCCGTCGGTGATGGCGAAGAGGGAGACCTCGGGGCCGTCGAGGTACTCCTCGATGACGACGCGCTCGCAGGAGTTGGCGTGCGTCCTGGCCGCGTCGAGGTCGGCGGTCACGACGACGCCCTTGCCCGCGGCGAGGCCGTCGTCCTTGACCACGTACGGGGCCCCGAAGGCGTCGAGGGCCTCCTCGACCTCGTCGGGCGTCGTGCAGACGTAGGAGCGGGCCGTCGGGACGCCGGCTCTTGCCATCACGTCCTTCGCGAACGCCTTGGAGCCCTCGATCTGCGCGGCCTCCCCGGAGGGGCCGAAGACCGGGATGCCCGCCTCGCGCACGGCGTCGGCGACCCCGGCGACGAGGGGTGCCTCCGGGCCTACGACCACGAGGTCGGCGCCGAGCTGTTCGGCCAGCGCGGTTACGGCCGCGCCGTCCAGGGCGTCGACCTGGTGCAGCTCGGCGACCTCGGCGATGCCTGCGTTGCCGGGGGCGCAGTGCAGCGCGGTGACGTCGGGGTCGAGGGACAGGGAGCGGCACAGGGCGTGTTCGCGGGCGCCGGTACCGATGACGAGGACCTTCACGGGGGTCAGCCTAACGGGGTTGTTGTGCGGGCATCTGAAGGGGCCGCTCTGGGCGGCCTGGATGTTCCTCCAAAGCGCGGGCGGCGTGGGCGGGGTGGTCGTGGCCGTCGTCGTGGCCGTCGCCCTGGGGGCTGCCGACCGGCGTCGAGAGAGGGGATTGCCGGGACCGGCGTCGCCCGCTACTCGTTCGTGAACTCCTCCACCACCGTCGCCCCGAGCTCCCGCACGATCAGCTCGCGGCCCGACAGCGCCGACTCGTTGAGGTCCGGGTCGTCGTCCTCGGGGATGTCGTCCTCTGGGGCGACCGGGGGCGGCGGCTCCGGGGCGGAGGTGGACGTGCGCGGCTGGGGAGCCGGGGTGGAGGCTGAGGGTGTCGTCGGGGGTGCCGGGGGCGGGGTGGGTGCGTTCGGCGTCGGCTGGGGAGCGGGCGGGCGCTGGGCGGGCGTACCGCCACCGCCGTAGCCACTGTTGCCGCCACCGCCTCCGACCGCGCTTCCGCCTCCGCCGAAGCCGGAGCCGCCGGTCGGCGGGGGAGCCGAGCCGCCGCCCGACGGGTCGACGATCGCCTCGATCTTCCACTGGACGCTGAACTGCTCCGCCAGCGCCTGCCGCAGCACGTCCTCGCTGCCGCTGCTCACGAAGTTGTCGCGCGCTCCGGCGTTGACGAAGCCGAGTTGGAGGGTGGTGCCGTCGAAGCCGGCCACCTGGGCGTTCTGGCTGAGCAGGATCCAGGTGAAGCGGCGGCGGTTCTTGACCGCCTCCAGGATGTTCGGCCAGAGCATGCGGGGGTCCAGGCCGCCGCTCGGGGGGGCGTAGGCGGGTGCCGCGCCCGTGGTGGGGGCCGGGGCCGGTGCGGGCGCCGTCGGCTGTGGGGTGGGCGCGGGGGTGGCGCTGGGCCCGGCCGGGGGTTGGGCGCCGCCGCCCGCCGGGGCTGCCGTGGGCCAGCCGCCGGGGCGTCGGCCGCCGCCTGCGGGGGTGGCCGTGGGCCAGGCGCCGGCGGCGGGTGCCTGAGGGCTCGGGGCGGGCGTGGGGGTGGGGGTGGGTGGCGTCTGGGGTGGCTGCTGCCGGCCGCCGTGCGGTGCCTCGCTCGGGGTCGAGGGCGCGGTCGGGGCCTGCTCCGTGGGGGCATCCTGCTGTGCGGCCGGAGGCGCGCCCGACGCCCGTACGGCCGCCCGGGCCGCGGCGGGACCGCCACCGGGTGAGACCGGCGGAGCCTGCGGGGCGGGCGCGGTGGCCGCTCCCCCATGCGCGTCGGGACCCGGCACGTACCCCATCGCGGGCGTCCCACCGCCCCCGGAGAAGTTGACGCCCCGCTCCAGTCGATCGAGCCGGGCCATGACCGAGCGGGTGTCCCCGTAAGCGGCCGGCAGGAGCACGCGCGCGCAGATCAGCTCCAGCTGGAGACGGGGCGAGGTCGCGCCCCGCATCTCGGTCAGCCCCTCGTTGACCAGGTCGGCGGCGCGGCTGAGCTCGGCGGCGCCGAAGGTGCCGGCCTGGGCCTGCATGCGCTCCAGGACGTCGGCGGGGGCGTCGAAGAGCCCCTTCTCGGTGGCGTCCGGCACGGCGGCCAGGATCACCAGGTCGCGCAGCCGCTCCAGCAGGTCGGCGACGAAGCGCCGAGGGTCGTTGCCGCCCTCGATGATCCGGTCCACGACCTCGAAGGCCGCGGCCCCGTCACCGGTCGCGAAGGCCTCCACGACGGAGTCGAGGAGTGAGCTGTCGGTGTAGCCGAGGAGAGAGGTGGCCATGGCATACGTCACACCGTCCTCCCTCGCTCCGGCGAGGAGCTGGTCCATGACGGACATGGAGTCACGCACGGAGCCCGCGCCCGCGCGCACGACGAGCGGGAGCACGCCTTCCTCGACTGCCATGTTCTCGCGGCCGCACACCTCGCCGAGGTAGTCCCGCAGGGTGCCCGGCGGGACGAGCCGGAAGGGGTAGTGATGGGTCCGCGACCGGATGGTCCCGATGACCTTCTCGGGCTCGGTGGTGGCGAAGATGAACTTGAGATGCTCCGGCGGCTCCTCGACGACCTTCAGCAGCGCGTTGAAGCCGGCCGACGTGACCATGTGGGCCTCGTCGATGATGTAGATCTTGTAGCGGCTGCTCGCGGGCCCGAAGAAGGCCTTCTCGCGCAGCTCACGGGCGTCGTCCACACCACCGTGCGACGCGGCGTCGATCTCGATGACGTCGATGGACCCCGGACCGTTCCGAGCGAGGTCCTGGCAGGACTGGCACTCCCCGCACGGGGTCGGCGTGGGACCTTGCTCACAGTTCAGACAGCGCGCCAGGATCCGCGCGCTGGTCGTCTTGCCGCATCCGCGCGGGCCGCTGAACAGGTACGCGTGATTGACCCGGTTGTTCCGCAGCGCCTGCTGCAACGGGTCGGTGACATGCTCCTGCCCGATGACCTCGGCGAACGACTCCGGGCGATAGCGGCGGTACAGCGCGAGAGACGACACGCCTACGAGGTTATAGGCGCCCACTGACAACGCGGACCGCCCGGATGCGGGGGCTCGTCTTCCGTTCCCCCGCGCATCGGCGGGATCCGTCCCGGGGCGGCGAGCACGCGCACCGGAGACTCCGGGTACGACAAGACCCCCCACGCACCCGCCAGAGCCAACCTACCCTTGCTGCCTTCCGGCCCTGGGGGAGTTCAGTCAGATAGCGCCGCGTGAGGGGCTGAGCCCCAGCCTACCTGATCGCGGAGCGGCCGAACGAGTTCGCTAGCACCCTCCAACGTCTTGTATTGTTTGCCGCGGAGGATTCGCCTAGTGGCCTAGGGCGCACGCTTGGAAAGCGTGTTGGGGGCAACCCCTCACGAGTTCGAATCTCGTATCCTCCGCCAGTGCCTCACCGGGCACGATGTCGAAGGGCCCCACCGCTTGCGGTGGGGCCCTTCGGCGTTCTCCTTGTCAGCCGGCAGCCTGCCCGTCCGCTGCCGCCGTGACGGGTTCTTCCGGTGCCGACGGCAGGCCACGTAGTCGGCTCACCGGCGACAGGACAAGCGCGATCAGCACGGCGGCGGAGCCGATCGCCGCCACGGTCAATGCCCCCCGGGCGCCGATCCGGCCGGACAGCAGGCCCGCGAACAGGCCGCCGAGTGCGCCGCCCCCGAACAGCAGGGTGCGGAAGACCGCCGTCATCCGGCCCATCATCGACTGCGGGGTACTGGCCTGGCGCAGGCTGACGATGATGACGCCGGCGACGCCGAGTCCGAGGTAGGTGGTGAAGAAGGAGAGGATGAACATCCCCACCATCACCGGCCGAGGGCCGGTGGCCAGGACGATCAGCGTCGGGCCGATGAGGAGGGTCGCCTGGGCGACGAGGTAGACGAGGCCGAGCCGGAAGCGCCGGATGACCTTGCGGGAGATCGCCGCGCCGATCAGACCGCCCACGGAGGCGACGGCGAAGATGCCGCCGAGGGTCGTCGAGTCCAGGTGCAGGTCGCGTGTTCCGTACAGCAGGAACATCGTCCATACGGTGATCATGGAGAAGTTGCAGCAGAACCCGATCAGGGCCAGCGACCGCAGGACCGGGTTCTTCAGCACCCATCGCAAGCCGTCCCGCAGTTCGGTCGGCAGGTGCCGGCGTGCGGCCGGCGGCTCGGGACGGGGCTCGGGCGTGCGGATGAGCAGCAGCGAGATCAGGGACACCAGATAGGAGAAGGCGTCGACGATCAGTGCCACGGGCGCCGTGAGGGCACCGACCAGGACACCCGCGAGTCCTGGCCCTGCCACATCGGCCGCCGATGAGCTCATCCCCATCTTGGCGCCGGCCTCTACATAGTGCTTGGGGTCGCGCACGAGAGTGGGTACGTACGACATCCAGCTCACGTCGAACAGCACCGATGCGACGCCGACGGCGCAGGCGATCACCAGCAGCGAGCCCATGCTGAGCGCATCCGTCCAGTACAGGACGGGGACGAGGGCCAGCAGGATCATCCGGACGAGGTTGGCGCCGAGCATGATCCGCCGCCGTCGGGCCCTGTCCACCCACACCCCGAAGACCAGGGCGAGCCCGAGGTACGGGACGAGCTGCAGGAACCGCAGGACACCGACCTGCTCGTCAGTGGCGTTGAAGGCGATGATGGCGGTCAGCGGCAGGGCGAGGTTCGTGACCTGGGTGCCGAGGAGCGAGAGGGTCTCGCCGAGCCAGAACTTGAGGAAGTCGCCGTTGCGCCAGAGGCTCTCCATGGACGGCTCCTCGGTGCGTGTCTGCGTGGCGGTCATCGCCGTCCCTGGCCGGCGAGGTCCGCAACCGCGTCCGCGACGTGGTCCACCTCCTCCTCGGTGTTGTAGTAGTGCGGCGACAGGCGCAGGCACCAGTCGACGTCCTTGTCCCCGAAGTCGAACTGTGCGAACTCGCGGAAGCTGAGCGCCGAGTTGATGCCGCGGGCGTCCATGGCCGCCTTGAACGGCTGCGGCTGCCAGCCCGCTACGCCGAACGTGACGAGCGCGGCGAGACGCGGGCCTCGGTCGAGCACCCGAACCCCCGGGACCGGTGCGAGCCGGTCGCGCAGCCGGGCCGCGAGCGCCGGGGTGCGCTGCTCGATGGCCTCGATACCGACCTTGCGGGCATAGCGCGTCGCGGCGGCGCTGCCGAGCACCGTGGCGTACGGGAACTCCCACTCCTCGAACCGGGCCGCCGTCCCTACGGGCTCGTAGTCGCCCGGCTCGGTCCAGCGGGCGCCGTGCATGTCGATGAACAGCGGTTCGTAGCCCGCGCGCAGGACGCGATCGGATACGTACAGGAATCCGGAGCCGCGCGGGCCGCGGAGGAACTTGCGGCAGGTGGCGGTGAGGAGGTCGCAGCCTATCTCCTCCACGTCGATGACGAACTGGCCCACCGACTGGCAGGCGTCGACCAGGTAGAGCAGGTCCAGCTCCCGGCAGTGACGGCCGATTTCGGCGACGGGCGAGACGAGGCCCGAGTTGGTGGGGACATGGGTGGCGGACACCAGGCGGGGGCGGTGGGTCCGCATCAGCGCGGCCATCGCCTCCACATCGACCCCGCCCTGCGGGGTGTTGGGCGCGTGGACGATGCGTACGCCGAAACGCTTGCGCAGGGAGAGGAAGGCGATCTGGTTGGAGACGAAGTCGTCGCGGGTGGTGAGGATCACGTCGTCGGCCTCGAACGGGATCGAGGACAGGGCGTTGGCGTAGGCGTGGGTGGCGCTGCCCGCGAAAGCGATGTTGTCGGGTGTCGTGTTGATGAGGGCGGCGATCTCCGTGTAGAACTCGCGGACTTCGGCGGCCCGGGCGGCCGACGCCTCGTAACCGCCCATCCGGGCTTCGAGGTTCAGATGGCCGACCATCGCGTCCGTCACGGGCGCCGCCAGCAGTCCGCAGCCCGCGTTGTTGAAGTGGATGACCTGGCGGCACCCCGGGGTGTCGGCCCGCAGGGCGGCGATGTCCAGCTGAAGTGCTGCCTGACCTGCCCCGGAAGCGCTACTGTTGTCTCTCATGAACGACGGTAGCACTTCTGGGGAGTTGGCCGACAGTCTCCGTGCGCTGGTCTCCCGACTTTCGCCCGGCGACCGGCTGCCGAGCAGCCGGGAGCTGATCAAGGAGTACCGGGTCGGCCCGGCGACCGTGGCGCGGGCCATCGCCGCGCTGGCCGCCGAGGGCGCGGTGGTGACCCGTCCGGGCAGTGGGACGTTCGCGGCGCAGCCGGGCCGGCTCCGCGACGCGGTCGGCGGCGGCGACGGCGATACCGACTGGCAGACCGTCGCCCTCACCGATCGCGCCGTCGACACCCACCTGATCGCCGACCCCCTCGGCCCGCCACCGGCCGGGACGATCACGATGGACGGCGGCTACGTGCACCGCTCGCTCCAGCCCACCCGGGCCCTGAGCGCGGCGCTCGCGCGGGCGGCACGCCGTCCGGACGCCTGGGACCGCGCCCCGGCCGGCGGCCTGATGGCGCTGCGCACCGTGTTCGCCCGGATCGTCGGCGGCAGCGTGACGCCGGAGGACGTACTGGTCACCGCCGGCGGGCAGAGCGCCCTGTCGATCGCGTTCCGGGCCATCGCCGGGCCCGGCAGCCCGGTCCTGGTCGAGTCCCCCACCTATCCCCGGGCCCTGGCCGCCGCCCGCGCCGCGGGGCTGCGGCCCGTACCTGTACCGCTCGACGCCGACGGCCTGCGGCCCGACATGCTTGCCGACGCGTTCGCGATGACCGGCGCGCGGCTGCTGTACTGCCAGCCGACCTTCCAGAACCCGACCGGCACCGTGCTGGCGCCCGAACGGCGCAGTCAGATCCTCGATGTGGCGCGCGCCTCGGGCGCGTTCGTGCTCGAGGATGACTTCGCGCGGCACCTGGGACACGGCGGCGCCGTGCCGCGGCCACTGGTCGCCGACGACCGCGACGGCATGGTCGTCCACGTCACCTCACTCACCAAGCCCGCCGCCCCGAGCCTGCGGATCGGGGTGCTGGTGGCCCGCGGACCGGTCATGGAGCGCATGCGGGCGGTGCGCCTGGTCGACGACTTCTTCGTCACGCTCCCGCTCCAGGAGGCCGCGCTGGAAGTGCTCAGCTCCCCGTCCTGGGACCGGCACGTCCGCTCTCTCGGTACTGCGCTGCGGGAGCGGTGCGCCGTGCTGGCCGCCGCGGTCACGCGGGAGATCCCGGGTGCGACCCTGGCCGGGCTGCCTACGGGCGGACTTCACCTGTGGGTTCGCCTGCCGCCGGGCGTGGACGACACCGTCCTCACCGGCGCCGCCCGGCAACGCGGCGTTGCCGTGAGCGCCGGCAGTCGCTACTTCGCCACCGAGCAGCCGGCGGCTCACCTGCGCATCGGGTTCGCCGCGACCGCCGATCACGCCGAGCTGACCGAGGGTGCACGTCGGCTGGGAGCCGCGCTCACCGACCTTGGCCCAAGGGACGGGTGAGGCGCCAAACGGTAAGTCGCCCGCGGCGCAGCCGATGCGCAGGGGCTGGACTCCTGTGGTTGCAGTTCTGGTTGCATTCACCGGCGTACAGCACGGTTCACAAGCCCCACCCTCACCAGCTGCACCGCAGGTTAGAGGGTCCCCGCACGCCCCCGCACCCCCAGACGAAGGCTTGGAAAGCGTGTTGGGGCCAACCCCTCACGAGTTCGAATCTCGCATCCTCCGCCAGCTCAGAGGGCCGGATCGCGAAAGCGGTCCGGCCCTTTGGCGTTCGTCCGTCTCAGTTTCCGAATGAGCCCGCAGTTCAGTTCAAGTGATGGGTGTCGTTGAGGGTCTGCACCGTGGCGGTGCCGTCCTCGTCGTAGGTCACCGTCGACAGGGAGGCTGCTGCGGCTTCCATGCGGAACAGGCTGTGTGGTGGGGCCTGGAGGGCGAGGCGGATCAGGGTTCTGAGTGGGACGACGTGGGAGACGATCACAACCGTGGCGCCCGCGTACTGGGCCAGGAGGCCGTCTCGTACGGCGGCGACCCGGCGGGTTACCTGGTGCATGGTCTCTTCTGCGCCCGAGGGGGCACTCTCGGGCGAGGCGAACCATGCGCTCAGGTCGTCCGGGTAGCGTTCGCGGACTTCGCTGAAGGTCAGGCCCTCCCAGGCGCCGAAGTCCGCTTCCCGCAGGTCCCGGTCGACCTGGAGGTTCAGGCCGAGGCGCTCGGCCACGGGGCGGGCCGTCTCCTGGCAGCGCCTCATCGGTGACGTGACGACCGCCTCGATGCCGCCACGGTGGGCGAGGGCGTCCGCTGCCGCCCGGGCCTGGCGGCGTCCGACCGGTGAGAGTCCCGGGTTGGAACCTCCGCTGCCGGAGATCCGCCGCTCCGGGGTGAGCAGGGTCTCGCCGTGCCGCAGCAGTACGAGCGTCGTCACGTCGCTCACTTCGAGGTCGTCGCGAAGTGGTCCCGTACCGCGTCGGTCTGCTTCTCCATGATGCCGATGATGCCCTCGACCACGCTCAGGTCGGCGTCCTCGGCGATCTCCAGGGTGCGCGACCAGTCGAAGAAGCTGCGGGCCGGGTCGTTGGTGATGGGGAAGACCCGGATGGTGGCCTCGTAGTTCTTGACCCCGCTGGTGGGGGCGACGGCCCGGTAGGACTGGGTCTTGTTGATCTCGTCGCGGGCTGCGATCTCCTGCTGGACGACCTTGCCGCTGAGCGTGAGCTTGAAGTCGTAGCGGGCCGGGACCGTCTCGACCGAGCCGCCCTCCACCCAGCTGACGTCCCGGTGGACGTCCAGGTCACCGGGGGACACCATCTCCAGGATCTGCATGGCGTCACGGATGGTCGCCCACACGGTGTCCGGGTCGGCGTCGAGAACGGTCGAGTGGTACATGGTGTGCTTGCGCTGGATCTGGATCGGCACAGGGTTCTCCTTGCTTGAGGATCAGCTCTTGGCGATGAGGTGGTTGCCGAGGATCAGATAGTCGATCTCGGTGCCCAGGAAGCAGTTCAGGGCGTCGGTCGGCGTGCAGACGATGGGTTCGCCGGCGACGTTGAACGAGGTGTTGATCAGGCACGGGGTGTCGGTGAGTTCGATGAACTTCCGCAGCAGCGCCGTAAGCCGTGGGGTTCCCTCGTCCGTCAGGGTCTGGATACGGGAGGTGCCGTCCACGTGTACGGCGCCGGGGATGCGGTCCTTGTACTCGTCGCGGACGGGGAAGACGAACGTCATGTAGGGCGAGCTGGTCTTGCGGCCCATCTCGAAGATCTTCGGTGCCTGCTCCTCCAGAACGAGGGGAGCGAACGGGCGGAAGGGTTCGCGGTGCTTGACCCGGGTGTTGATGATGTCCTTGATGTCGCTGAAGCCGGGGTTGGCGAGGATGCTGCGATGCCCCAGCGCGCGTGGCCCGTGCTCCATGCGGCCTTCGAACCAGCCGATGACGACCTTCTTCGTCAGCAGCTTCGCCACATGCTCGATCACCTCGTCATCGTCCAGGCGTGAGACGACGACGCGGCCGGTGAAGTCCTTGAGGGCCTTCGCGATCGCGGCCTCGTCGTAGGCCGGGCCCAGATAGGGGGTGACCGGTGCGGAGGCGGCGGCGCGGATGTCCGCGGGTGCGGTGCCGGGGTCGTTGAGCCAGGCGTGGGCTGCTGCTCCGATGGTGATGCCGGTGTCGGAGGCGCCGAAGCTGACCTGCATGTCCTCGAAGCGGGAGCCCTCGAACATCGGGGTGTTGTTCAGGCAGTTCAGGGCGACGCCGCCTTCGAACAGCAGCCGGTCGAGATCCGTTCTCCCCGCCAGGTGGCGGACCTGGTGGGCGGTGGCGACGTTCAGCATCTGCTGCGCGGCGGCGGCGACGCGGGCCTTGTATTCGAGGGTGTCCTCGAAGGGGCCGAAGTACTCCTCGAACAGGGCGTCGTGACTGTGCAGGTTGTCGGTCTGGAGGGGCTTGGTAAAGGTGTAGCGGCCGTCGTCGTGCAGCGTCAGGAGCTTGTCGATGAACGGGTTCGGCGTCGGCGGGGTGGTGTATCCGGCCAGGCCCATCACCTTGTACTCGTCGTTGTTGGGGACGAAGCCGAGGAAGCGGGTGATGACGGAGAACAGGGTGCCGATGGAGTACTGGGCGCCGGTGACGGTGTCGTCGAAGACGGTGACCCGGCCGTCGCGGATCTCGCCCGTCAGAGTCGAGAAGCGTTCGGCGCGGCCGTCACTGACCAGGAAGGCCGCGTCCTCCATGCCTGCGAGGTAGTAGCCGGTCGTGGCGTGGGCCAGGTGGTGCGGAACGAAGCGGACCTTGGCCGGGTCCGGGCGGTGTCCGGTGCGGGCTTCGAAGTCCGCGAGGATCGCTTCGTGGCTGACGACCTGGTCGAACAGGTCGGCCATGTCGCCCATGAGGCGGGTCTTCGCGGCCGGCGGCATCGGCGAGGCGCGGATGCCGTCCAGAATCTCGTGCAGAACTTGGGTGGACCAGTTCCAGGGGAAGGCGAACAGGTCGACGTCATCGAAGGTGATGCCGGCTTCCCCGAGGCACCAGTCGATCGCGTTCGTGGGGAAGTCGGTGGTCTTCTTCTCCCGGTTGAGGCGTTCTTCCTCCACCGCGGCGACCAGGCGGCCGTCGATCAGGAGTGCGGCGGCGGCGTCGTGGCCCAAGAGGTAGTGCTTGTTGATGCCGGTCGCACCGAGGCGTTCGGAGAAGAACTCCGACACCCGGCTGAAGCCATTACATCCGAGAACAATCACGGCATTCTTTCCTGGTGTAGGGCCTGGTGTAGGGCCTGGTACGGAGCTACTTGACGATCAGCAGGTCGCGCAGCTTCTCCCCGGCCGCGGGTGCCTGGCACAGGCCCGCGCCCGTGAATCCGGCCGCGTACAGGAAGCGGCGGGTGGGGTGTTCGCCGATCAAGGCGGTGTTGTCGGGGCCGGCGTCGAAGTCGCCGCTCCACGCGCGATGCAGGCCGATGCCGTCCAAGGCGGGGAACAGGGTGCCCAGATGGCCGGCGATGCGGCCGAGCCAGGCCTCGCGTGTCTCCCCGTCCTTGGTGGCGCCCATGGCGAGGAGGATGCGGTCCTTCCACGAGCGGATCCGCAGGCCGGATGCCGCATGCATCGTCATGGGCAACTCGGGATGAGGCGAAGGCGGGACGTCGGTGAGCAGCATCTCCATCGCGCGCGGCGCCAGCGGCAGTTCGACCGACGCCATGGCCGCCACCTCGCCGGACCAGGGCCCGGCCGTGCACACGATGCTGTCCGCCTTGATGCTGCCCTGCGGGGTGTGGACGGTGTTGTCGTCGTCGATGCGTGTGACGGGTGTGTGGGTGAACAGGCGGGCGCCGTGATTGCGGGCGGCGGCGGCGTAGCCGCGGACGATGTCGAGGCCGTCCACGTGGTACGCCTCGGGAGACCAGGCGGCGGCCAGGACGGCACGCTCGCTGATCAGTGGGTTGAGTCCGGCCGCTTCGCGGGCACTGATCAGGTCGACCTGGACGCCGGCGGCCTGCTGAGCCTGATGGTCGGCCTCGAAATCGGCGATCTGCTGTTCGTCGGTGAACAGCACCATGAACCCGAGACGCTTCAGACCGAGGGGGGCCCGGGTGTGGCGGGCGAATTCGTGATAGGCGTTCAGGCTGCGCACGGCCGTCTGCCCCGTGCCCGGGTTGCCGGGGAAGTACGTGCGGACCATGCCCGCCGTGTGCGCGGACGCCCCGCCGCCGAGGCCTCCGCGTTCCAGCAGCACGGTGTTCACGCCGGCTTCGGCGAGGTGGTAGGCGGCGGAGGTTCCGATCACTCCCCCGCCGATGACGACGGCGTCAGCGCGGGCGGGCAGGGCGCTCAAGGTCGCTCCGGGCATGGCTACGCGGCTTCCTGGGCGCCCTGCTGGCGCAGGTGGTCTCCGGTCTCCCACGGGTACAGCTGGAGGTTCCAGCCGCCGAGGCAGTTGATGTAGAGGGCCATCTGGCTGGTGACGGCGTAGAAGTCGGCACGGTCGAGGCGGTCGAGGACGTCGAGGAACCGCTGGGTGAACGCCCAGAGCTTCTCCAGACCGCAGTAGCCCAGGAACTCGGCGGGGACTGCGACCAGGAGGCGCGTCATGTGGACGAGAGAGGCCATGGGCAGGTCCTGGACCGCGGCGCGGACAAGTCCGCCGTAGGCGGCGTAACCCAGCGGCCGGGTCTCGCCGTTGACGAACAGCAGGGTCGGAAGGACCGTGCCGAAATTGCCTGCCTGGGAGGGGATGATGCCCTGGTGGAGGTCGTCCAGCTCGGCCGGGGGCGCGAGCCAGATCTTCTCGGTCTCGGCGTAGATGTCGGCGATCAGGTGACTGGCGGCCGTGTTGGTGGCGTCCAGCATCGGGATGCGGTGACCGCCCTGCTCGCCCGCGCGGCGGACCTCGGCCAGGATCTGCTTCTTCGTGGAGTAGACGGCGTCCCAGATCGCGGCCCCGGCCTCCAGCAGGGCGGGCATGTCCGCCTCACGGATCTGGCCGACGGGGGTGGCGGGCATCGGCTCGGTCAGGGTGCCGTACTTGATGCCCAGGTGCTGCAGGCCCGAGCAGAACACGGTCCCGTTGGGGGCCTCGCGCCGGTCGGGGATACGGGTGGTGTGGGGGGTGTGCAGCAGAGTGGGTATCGGCGCTACGTGGTAGAGGTGCTCTCCCGCGATGAGCGCGTGTCCCTGGAGGCTCTGGTAGGGCAAGGACTCCCACAGGGCGTCGGCGAGGGCCGGGTTGCGGTCGTCAAGGTCGGCGGTGACCGTGATGCCGAGGTCGGGCCAGGAGATTTCGATCTGACGGCCAGGCAGCTTCTCAGACAAGGCTTTTCCAGTTCGTCGCTTCGGCTTGTCCAAGGAGTTCATCGCCAACAGCCTTGTTCCAGCCAGGCGTTGAAGACATGAAACCTTGATCGACCTGAGATCCTCACTTCGTGCGTTTCTACGAAACCGCAGTTCAGGTGGGGTTGGTGCCCGGTGACTGGACGCGCCGGCCGGTGAATTTCGTCAACGGTGCCGGACAAGGGCAGAAAGCCAACGAGGCCCCCAGGCTGCCGTATTGAGACGTCAGACATCAGACATCTCGATCAGCAGCCCAGGGGCCTCGTTGGCGACCCGTGGTGAACCGGGTTTTCAGTAGTCGATGCGGTCGGACTTGGCCAGCCACGCGTCGAACGGCGCCGTGCGGTTCGGCATGTCCACCTGCTCGATCGCCAGCGGCCACAGCTCCGCGGGCTTCTTTTCGAAAAGGCCGTAGAACTTGCGGTCGTCGAAACCGGCCACCGCGGCGTCATCTCGATCGGCGGCGAAGATGATCCGGTCGACTCGCGCCCACAGCGCGGAGGAAAGACACATCGGACACGGCTCACACGAGGTGACCAGGACGCAGCCCTCGAGTGAGAAGGTGCCCAGCTTCTCGCAGGCGGCACGGATCGCGGTCACCTCACCGTGCGCCGTCGGGTCCAGGTTCGAGGTGACCTTGTTGTTCCCGATCGCGACAATCTCGCCATTCTTGACGATCAGTGCGCCGAACGGACCGCCGCCGTTCCTCACGCTGTCGGTGGCAAGGCCGATGGCCTCGTCCATCCAGACGCGCTCGATCTCCTGGATGCTCGATTCTTGGGTGTGCGCGGTCACGGTCACTCCTTTTTGGCAGACGGTGGGGACATCAGCGCGTCTGTACGCCGACAATGTGCTCCGGTGAGACCGAGGGTGGGTCGGAAACGGTGTGCGGGCTGTTCATACGGAACAGCGCAATTACATCCGTCGGGCCCGTCCAGAGGTCAGTCACCGAAACCATGAAGGAGTTGGCCGGCCGACCGGCCCTGCTTGTAGATTCGCATGAACTGCTCCATCCGGTCGGCCATCCGGTCGGCCATCCGGTCGGCCATCCAGTCGGCCTTCCAGTCGGCCTTCCGGTCGGAGGGGTCAGTTCTCCTCGTTCTCGAAGGTGCGCAGCAAATCGGCGGCGACGCTCACGGCAATCGTCGCGGGTTCCTTGCCGGTGATGTCGGCCAGCCCGATCGGGGTCTTGATCCGGTCAATGGTGGCGTCGTCGTGACCGCCCTCGGTGGACAGCCGCTTACGGAACCGCACCCATTTGGCCGCCGAGCCGATCAGCCCGATGGAACCGAGATGGGGCGTGCGCAGGGCGGCGTCGCACAGGGCGGCGTCCTCCGCGTGGTCATGGGTCATGATCAGGACGTGGGTGCCGCGGGGCAGGTCCTGGAGGACCTCCTCGGGCAGCAGCGGCGTGTGATGCGTGTGCACCTGCGCCGCCGAGTCGGCCAGGACCTCGAGCCGCTCCTTGGTCAGCATGTCGGCGCGGCTGTCGATCAGATGCAGGTCGAGGTCCTGACGGGCCAGGATGCGCGCCAGTTCCAGGCCGACGTGCCCGACGCCGAAGACCGCCACCGCCCGTACCACCGGCAGCGGTTCGAGCAGCACCGCGACCGTGCCGCCGCAGCACTGCACGCCGTGCTGGTTGGTCACCTTGTCGTTCAGGGCGAAGTCCATCAGTTCCGGCTCCGCCTTGCCGGCGGCCATCATCTCCCGGGCCCGGTCGATGGAGACGGCCTCGACATTGCCGCCACCGATCGAGCCCCATGTCTCGCTCTGCCCCACGACGAGCTTCGCGCCGGCGTCGCGCGGGGCATGACCGCGCACGGTCGCGACGGTCACGAGGACGCCGGGCTCCCGACGTGCCCGCAACCGTGCGACCGCTGCGATCCATGTCATGTCAGGCACCGCTCAGCGCTTCTGCGCCGGCAGGGACCTTGCCGTTGACGGCGTGGCCGTTCGCGGCAGACCCGCCACGGGCATGACCGTTCGGGGAGACCTCGGCCTCGTCGGCCTGACGAGCCGCCTCGATCGCCCAGAACACGGCTTCCGGCGTCGCGGGCGAGGCCAGATCGACGCTGACCCCGCTCGGCCCGAACTCGGCGGCGGCCTGCCGCAGCGCCTCACGCACCGAGAACGCCAGCATCAGCGGAGGCTCACCCACCGCCTTGGAGCCGTAGACCGCCCCTTCCTCGGTGGCGTTCTCCATGAGCGTGACGTTGAACTCCTCGGGCATCTCCGAGAAGCTCGGCAGCTTGTAGGTGCTCGCCGCCTGGGTGAGGAGCCGGCCGCGGTTCGGGCCGTCACCGGTGTCCCAGCGCAGATCCTCCAGCGTCAGCCAGCCCGCGCCCTGCACGAAGCCGCCCTCGACCTGACCGATGTCGATCATCGGGGAGAGGCTTTCGCCGACGTCGTGCACGATGTCCACCCGCCGGATGCGGTACGCACCGGTGAAGCCGTCGACCTCCACCTCGGTCGCGGCGGCGCCGTAGGCGAAGTACTTGAACGGCGTGCCGCGGAACGACTTCACGTCCCAGTGCAACCCCTCGGTCCGGTAGTACCCGGCCGCCGACAGCTGCACCCGCTGGAAGTACGCGGTGTGCACCAGGTCGTCCCAGGCCAGCTCCTTGTCGCTGCCCAGGGCGCGCGCGACGCCCTCGACGATGCGTACGTCCGAGGCGTTGGAACCCAGCTGGGAGCCGGCCACCTGCAGCAGTCGCTCGCGCAGCTGCTCGCAGGCGTTCTTGATGGCCCCACCGTTGAGGTCCGCGCCCGAACTGGCCGCGGTCGCCGAGGTGTTGGGCACCTTGTCGGTACGCGTCGGGGCGAGGCGCACCTTGTGCAGCGGGATGCCCAGGGTGGTCGCGGCCACCTGCATCATCTTGGTGTGCAGGCCCTGGCCCATCTCGGTGCCGCCGTGGTTGATCAGGACGGAGCCGTCTTTGTAGATCAGCACCAGCGCGCCGCCCTGGTTGAAGGCGGTGAGGTTGAACGAGATGCCGAACTTGATGCCCGTGATCGCGACGGCCCGCTTGGTGTGCGGGTGCGCGGCATTGAAGGCGGCGATCTCCCGCTTGCGGTCGGCGATGGCGCCGTTCTCCTGGACCTGCCGCCAGACGGCGGAGATCCGGTCGGCCTGGGTGACGGGCTGTCCGTACGGCGTCGTCTGGCCCTGGCCCGGCTGGTAGAAGTTGCGCTCGCGCAGCTCCATGGGGTCGAGGCCGAGCTGCGGAGCGACGCGGCCCAGGATGTCCTCGATCACCAGCATGCCCTGGGGTCCGCCGAAGCCGCGGAAGGCGGTGTTGGAGACGGTGTTGGTCTTGACGATGCGACCGGCGACCCGCGCGTTGGGGATCCAGTACGTGTTGTCGATGTGGCACAGCGCCCGGGCGAGGACCGGCTCGGACAGGTCCAGGCTCCAGCCGCCGTCCGCGGTCAGCGTGGCGTCGAGGGCCTGGATACGGCCGTCGGCGTCGAAGCCGATCTTCCACGAGGCGTGGAACCCGTGGCGCTTGCCGGACATCGTCAGGTCCTGCGTCCGGTTGAGCCGGAACCGGACCGGGCGGCCGGTCAGCTTGGCGCCGAGCGCGGCGACGGCCGCGAACCCGTGCGGCTGCATCTCCTTGCCGCCGAAGCCGCCGCCCATCCGCAGGCACTGCACCGTGATCTCGTGGCTGGGCACGCCCAGCACGTGCGAGACGATCTCCTGCGTCTCGGAGGGGTGCTGGGTGCTGCTCTGGATGAACACCTGCTCGTTCTCGTCGACCAGGGCCAGCGCCGCGTGCGTCTCCAGGTAGAAGTGCTCCTGACCTGCGAACTCGAACTCGCCGGAGAACACGTGCGCGGATTCGGCGAAGCCGGCGTCGAGGTCGCCGTGCACCATCAGCGGCCGGGCGCCGTGATAGCTGCCCGCGTCCATGGCCTCCCGCACCGTGACCAGGGAGGGCAGTTCCTCGAGGTCCACCTCGACGGCCGCCGCACCGATCCGGGCCGCCTCCAGGGTCTCGCCGAGCACCCAGGCCACCGCGTGGCCGTGGAACATGACCTCGTCGGGGAAGAGCGGCTCGTCGTGCTTCATGCCGGCGTCGTTGACGCCGGGCACGTCGGCCCCGGTCAGCACGCGGACCACGCCGGGCACGGCGAGCGCGGGCTCGGTGCGCAGCGCGGTGATCCTGCCACGGGCCTTCATGACCTGGACCGGGTACGCGTGCAGCACGTCCTTGGTGCGCTGGACCAGGTCGTCGGTGTAGAGCGCGGTGCCGGTGACGTGCTGGTAGGCACTCTCATGCGGCATCGAGACGCCGACTACGGGCTTTTCGGGACGCTCGGACAAATGGCTCATGACGACACCGCCTCAGGGGTCTGTGCGTGCAGCTTCAGCAAGCTCTGGCCGAGCATCGCGGAACGGTAGAGGGAGCTGGCGCGGTGATCACTCATCGGCGTGCCCTCACCCCGCAGCACCCGGGCCGCGGCCTCGACGGTCTCCGTGGACCAGGGCCTGCCCTCCAGGGCCGCCTCGGTGGCGAGCGCGCGGATCGGGGTGGCGGCCACGCCGCCCAGGCCGATCCGGGCCTTGCGGACGATCCCGTCCTGGATGTCGAGCGCGAAACCGACGGCCACGCTGGAGATGTCGTCGAAGCGCCGCTTCGCGATCTTGTGGAAGGCCGTGACCGGCGACAGCGGCGTCGGGATGCGCACCGCGCGGATCAGCTCGCCGGGGCGGCGCACGCTCTGCCGGTAGCCGGTGAAGTAGTCCGCCAGCGGGACCACACGCTCACCGTCGACGCCGGCGAGCACCAGCGAGGCCTCGAGGGCGAGGAGCACCGGCGGGCTGTCGCCGATCGGCGAGCCGGTACCCAGGTTGCCGCCGAGGGTCGCACCGTTGCGGATGAGCCGGGAGGCGAACTGCGGGAACAGCTCCGCGAGAAGCGGGACTTCGCCGTCGAGGCGGCGCTCGATCTCGGTGAGCGTCAGCGCCGCCCCGAGCTCGATGTGGTCGGACTCGACGCGCAGCTCGCGCAGTTCGGCCAGTCGGTCGATGGCGACGACGCAATCCGCCCTGCGGGAACGGATGTTGACCTCGACGCCGTAGTCGGTCGAACCGGCGACGACCACCGCGTCGGGCCGCTCGCTCAGCAGCTGCAGCGTTTCGGCCAGGGTGTTCTTCCGCAGGAAAGTGCTGTCGTCCTGGCTGTACTCGGTGGCGACCGGCGCGGGCGGGTCCTGCTCGCGGCGCTGCGCGAGGGGGTCCTCGTCGGTGGGCTCACCGACGGCGAACGCGGCGTCGCGAATCGGGCGGTAGCCGGTGCAGCGGCACAGGTTTCCGCTCAGCGCGTGCAGGTCGAAGCCGTTCGGGCCGTGCTCCGCGTCGTGGCCTTCGGCCGCGTCCGCGCCGTCCGCCGAATCCCCGTGCGCGCAGCGGTCGGGGCGGTAGTACTCGGAGGCCATGCTGCAGATGAATCCCGGAGTGCAGTAGCCGCACTGGGAGCCGCCGCGGGACGCCATCTCCGACTGCACCGGGTGCAGGGTCGCCGGCGTGCCGGGCTCACCGGGGGTGGCGAGGCCTTCGGAGGTGATGATCTCCTGACCGTCGAGCGCCGCCGCCGGGACCAGGCAGGCGTTGACCGCCACCCAGTCGGTGGGCTTGTTCACCCCGGGACGGGCCACCAGGACCGAACAGGCGCCGCACTCACCCTCGGCGCAGCCCTCCTTGGTACCGGTGAGGCCACGCTCGCGCAGAAAATCCAGCGCTGTGGTGTGGGGCGCAGCCGGTGAGATCGGTGTTTCTTTCCCGTTGACCGTGATCCGCGCCTCTGTCATGACAGGCCTTCGTTTCCGTGCGTGATCGGTCGCTTCATCATGTTCGCCAATTTCAGGCAGCTTTCTGTGTTCAGGCGCGCCACATGAGAGGAGCGGGCGCAAAACGGCACGCAACGGCGACGTGCCGCAAAGGTGGTGACGGGAAACCCGGAATGTGCCACGACGGGCACATCAGAACGGCGTGATCAGCAGCCGTGCGCGATCCGACCCGGAACCCAGACCGTGCGCTGGGCGAGGCGACCAAGATCAGAGCTGGTGTTCATCCGCTGGTCGCCTCCTTTCGGGAGTCATGGGTCGACGTTTACCGCAAATTAGTGGCCGACGCCATCGAGGTCAAGGGGTTGACCTCCGCGCAACTGCTCAGCGCCCGGCACAGAGCGTGAGCAGAGGTTTCGAAGCAGCAGGTCAGGAGAGCGGCCGGCCCTGCCGCTCTCCTGAAGTGGGTCTTGCCGTTCGCTAGGCGGTGCCCAGGGCATCGCGCAGGAGCGCGACAGCCTGGTCCACGGCTGCTCGGGTGGCCCTGGTCTGACTGACGGAGTTGAGCATCATGAAGTCGTGCACCGCACCGTCGTAGCGCACCGTGGTGACCGGGACGCCCGCTGCGCGCAGCTTGGCGGCGTAGGCCTCGCCCTCGTCGCGCAGTACGTCGGCCTCGTCCACGATCAGCAGGGCGGGCGGCAGGCCGTCGAGCTGCTCGGTGGTGGCGCGGTTGGGGGAGGCGGTGATCTGCGCGCGCTGCGCCGGGTCGGTGGTGTAGGAGTCCCAGAACCACTCCATGGCCTTGCGGCTGAGGTAGTAGCCGGTGTCGAACTCCTCGTAGGACTTGGTGTCCATGGCCGCGTCGGTGACCGGGTAGTACATCGACTGCTGCACGAACGTGATGTCGCCGCGTTCCTTGGCCATCAGGGCGAGCGCGGCCGTCATGTTCCCGCCGACCGAGTCGCCGGCCACGGCCATGCGCCCGGCGTCCAGGCCCTTGGACGCCCCCTCGCGCTTGATCCACTGTGCGGTGGCGTAGCCCTGCTCGATGGCCACGGGGTAGTGGGCCTCCGGTGAGGCCGTGTACTCCACGAAGACCACCGCGGTGCGGGCACCGACCGCCAACTCCCGGACCAGGCGGTCATGGGTGGCGGCGTTGCCCAGGACCCAGCCGCCGCCGTGCATGTACAGCACGACGGGCAGTGGTCCGGTGGCGCCCTGCGGTTTGACGATGCGCACCCGTACGTCGCCCACGGGGGCCTTCACGGTGATCCACTCCTCGTCGACCGACAGCTTGTCGACCGGCGCGGCCTGCAGGTCGTCGAGGACCTTGCGTGCTTCGACCGGCTTCAGCTCGTACAGGAACGGATGGTGCGAGGTCGCGTCGGCCAACTCCTGCGCCGGGCGCTCCAGAACGATCGGGTCAGGTTGAGCAGTCATGGCAATGCTCCTGGCAGTGCGGAGAAGCCCAAAGTAAAGAGCGGTGGGCGCATGGTGACTGCCCTGGGGCGTCGACGCCGCCGCGGACCCGAGCTCTGGGCAGAGCCCCGGCCAAGCCCTCAAATGGGGCAATACGCCCATCCTAGACGCGCGCCGTACAACCCTCGACTTCGGACGTCGGCCGCCCGACACCCCCTCGCTACGATCCCTGCCCATGGACACCAGGGGCGGGGAATTCTCACAGCAGGACACGGACTTCGGCACAGCCGTGGAGTTCGTCTACCGGGTGACGGCCGCGGACTTCGAAGAGGCGCTTCGGGCGCGGGCGCGTCGGTCGGCGGCGGGGCGGCTCCAGGCGCTCACGGCACCGGTCGTGGGGGCGGTCTCCGTGAGTGTCTTCTCGGTCCTTCGGGATGCCTCACTGCTCGTGTGGGGCATCTCGCTGGTGCTCACCGTGCCCCTCATGTTCTGGGCCACCGGGCGAGGGCTGCGCACCATGGCACGCCGGCTGTTCAGCATCATGGACTCGTACGGGCAGTGCCGCACGGTGGCCGACGAACGCGGTGCGGTGAGCACCGGCGAGCACGCGTCCTTCAGCATGGACTGGACGGTGTTCCCGGAGTATCTGGAGACGCCCGGACTCTTCGTGCTCCTCGGCGGTGACCGCGCCACCGGAATCGCGGTACTGCCCAAGCGGGGTGCTCAGGGACCTGCGGACGTCGACCGGCTCCGGGTGATCCTGGACCGGAACCTGAAGCGGCTCTAGATCGGATCGAGCCCGAGGAACATCCCGTCATGGCGAGGGCCGCATCCGGCTGGATGCGGCCCTCGTGCGCGGAGTCGGTGGGGTGCGGGTGGTGCGCAATCACACCAGTTCGGGTTGTGGTTCCGGGTGGCGGGCGGCGGGTGTGGTCTTCGGTTCCCAGAGGTTGGTCGTGCGGATGTAGGCGACGATCACCGAGACCATCGCCAGGATGACGAGCGGGCCGGACAGCCACGGGTACTCGGCCATCTGCATCGGGAGATAGCGGTACGACGTCAGCAGCGCGGCGAAGACCGTCGCGCCGTAGGCGACCAGTTGGATGCCCGCGCGGTCCAGGCCGCGTTGCTGTGCACGCAGAGCGGTCTCGATCGTGAGGGTGAAGACCACGCCGGCGACGAGGTCGACGCCGTAGTGGTAGCCGAAGCCCAGCGTCGCGCCGAGGGTGGCGATCAGCCAGAACGTGCCCGCGAAGCGCAGGACCCTCGGGCCCTTGCGGGAGTGGATGAAGATCGCCGTCGCCCAGGCCGTGTGCAGGCTGGGCATGCAATTGCGGGGCGTGATCTCGTCGAACGGCATCGAGTGCGGGGCAATCAGCGGCGGTGCCGTCTCCGGCCACAGGTTGGCGGCCGCCCAGGAGCCGCCGTCGGCGCCGTAGGCGAAGATCGGTCCGACGACCGGGAAGATCATGTAGATCGCCGGGCCGAGGAGGCCGATCACCAGGAAGGTGCGCACCAGATGGTGGCCCGGGAAGCGGCGGTCGGCGGCCACGTTGCGCAGCTGGTACAAGGCTACGGCGACCGCGGCGACGGCGAGTTGGACGTAGACCCAGTCCAGGACGTGGGGGCCGACCGGGCCGGTGGCTCTGACGATTCTGCCGACCAGCCAGGACGGGTTGCCGAGTGCGTGATCGGCGGTCGCCACGTACTGGTCGAGCACGGTGGGGCGGGTCTTCGACGTGATGAGCAGCCAGGCGTCGCCGGTCTTGCGGCCGGCCACCAGCAGCAGGGAGAGGCCGACGCCCTTCAGCAGCAAGGTGCGTTCGGGGCCGGTTCGGCGGGTGACGGCGAGGACGGCGCAGCCCAGGACCACCAGCAGCGCGCCGTTTCCGAAGGGATGGCCCTCGGTCACCTTGACGCCGGCCGCCCAGCGCACCAGGACTATGACGATGTCGATGCCTATGGCGGTGCCGGCTGCGATGAGGCGTTGCCGCCAGGTGAGGACCACCATCATCAAACCCATGCCCGCATAGAGCAGAAAGCCTGATTTAGGCGGGAATATCACCTCTCTTGCCTGAGTGGTGATCGGCCCCGGTACGCCGTAGCGCCGCGCGGCTATCTCCAGCGCGATGAGGAATCCGAGACCCACCACACCCGCCGTGAGCCACAGCACCACCCGTGGCGTGAGCCACGTGCTGAACGCAGGTCTGCGTCTTATTCGCGAGAACACCCGCGACGCTATAGATATCAATTGTTTTGGCCGATTTGTCAGATAGATGAGGATATTGATTCGCCAATAGGTTCGATCATGCTATCTGAGTGTCATAAGCGAGTTCTGCCGGTTACGGGAAAGGAAATTCCCTCAGCGTCGCTTGAACTCCACCGGCCCCGCGTTCATCTCGATGGTGCCGTCCGGGTGGAGGACCGGGCGGCGTTCGGTCATGCGGGCGCTGTAGGACTCGATGTGGTGGATCGCCGCGCCGTCGGGGGCGGTGAAGTCGACGAGGGCGATGGCCACCCAGTACCGCGTCTTGGTGTTCTCGAAGAGGGGGACCGTCACCGTCGAGCCGCGGTCGTCGGTGACCACCACCTTCGCGCCGAAGCTGCGGAAGGAGCCGAAGCCGTTGCTGACCGCGGAGTACGCGCAGAGCAGGACGTAGCCCTGCTGGTCGGGGCGGACGATGCGGAGCGTCTCGCGGCCGGGGACCCGGGCGTCGCCGTCGAGGCGGATGAAGGGGCGGTTCTTCCGGGAGCCGAGGCGCTTGTAGTACACGACGTCGGCGTCCTTGCCCTTCTTCGCCGTGCCGGTGTCGGGCGCGGGCGCCGAGCCCTTCTTCCGGGTGCGGAGGGTGCCGGGTGCCTGCTCGCCGCGTACCGCCTTCGAGGCCGGCACGAACAGGGCGTAGAGGTCGAGGTCGGCGCCCCGCTTGCGCCGCTGCTCGCTGCCGCCGTCCCACTCCAGGGTCGCCGTCACCACCAGCTCGCGGTCCGCCTTGTCCAGGCTCATCGAGACCTGGCTGCCCTTGTCGAGACTGATCGTGCCGAGCGGGGGCTTGCGCAGGCTCATCGGGGCCGGGGGAGCGACCGGTTGCGCCTCCTCGGGCTGCTCGGACTGCTCGGGTTCCTCGACGGCCTCCTCCGGCTCCGCCACGTCTATGCCGAAGTCCGTCGCCAGACCGGCCAGGCCGTTCGCGTATCCCTGGCCGATCGCGCGCAGCTTCCAGCCCTCGCCCCTGCGGTAGAGCTCCGTCAGCAGGACGGCGCGTTCGCCGTCGGTGAGGGCCGGCGGGCGGAAGTGGACCGGGTCGGCGCCCTGTTGGGAGGCGCGGACCGTGACGTCCTTGACCTCGTGGAAGGTGCGGCTCGCGTCGTCGGGATCGCAGGAGCCGACCAGGACGACCCGGTCCACGTCCGCCGGAAGCTCGGCCGGGTTCATCTCGACGCGCTCCGGGCCCTCGGCGTCGGCGGCGACGTGCCGTACCGCGCCGGACTCGGCGGACGGCTGGTTGTAGAAGACCAGGTCGTCGTCGGACCTGACCTTGCCGTCCGCCGCCACGAGCAGGGCGCTGAGGTCGACCGTGCCGCCCACGGTGTGCAGTTCGACGACGAGGGGCCCGGAGCCCACCGCGATGTTCCCGCCCTTGGTCAGCTCCGGCATGCCGCCCACCCCTTTTGAATCCCCCGACGCTTTCCCGTCACCCTGTCACATCGGTGGGCGGGCTCAGCGCGGCTCTCGCACCACCGCCGTCTCCCCCGCCGCGACGCTGACCGACCCCGGCACCGGCTTGCCCGACAGCAGTTCCGTGGCGTCCGGGGCGACGGCGACATGGGCCGCCCGGTCGGTGTGGTTGATCAGGAACAGGTAGTCGGCATCCGGCCCGCGCCGCAGCACCGCCTCGACGCCCTGCGGAGTACCGCGCACCGGCTCCACCCCCGCCTCCCTGCGGATACGGTCCAGCAGCCCCGCCAGGGTCTCCGGGTCGGGCAGCGTGGCCAGGTACCAACTCACCCCGGCACCGAGGCTGTTACGCGTCACCGCCGGTCCGCCCGCCAGAGGGCCGGACGTATACGACTCGACCGGCTCGGCGCCGGACAGCCGCACCCGCTCCGACCACAGCATCCCCGTGCCGCCGCCGCTCAGCCCGACCGACTCACCCTCCAGCAGCGGGAACAGCTCGTCCGTCCGCACGCCGAGCGCCTCCCGGAACGCGCCCGGGTAACCGCCCAGCCGGACATGGCAGTTCTCGTCGACCGCACCGCTGTGGAAGCCGACGGCCAGCGTGCCGCCGTCCGACGCGAAGGCCGTCAGGTTCCTCGCGCCCTCGTCGTCCACCAGGTACAGCGAGGGGGCCAGCACCACCCGGTAGGCCGACAGGTCCGCGTCCGGGCGTACGAAGTCCACCGCCACGCCCGACCGCCACAGCGGCTCGTACCAGGCGCGGACCAGGTCCAGGAAGCGCAGTTCGGCGCTCGGCTGGGAGGGGAGTTCCAGCGCCCAGCGGGCGTTCCAGTCCCAGACGATCGCCACCTCGGCCGTGCCGACGCTGCCGCGCACCTCCGCCAGCGCCCGCAGATCCGCGCCGAGCCGGACCACGTCACGCCAGATCTGGCTGTCCGTGCCGGCGTGCGGCAGCATCGCGGAGTGCCACTGCTCGGCGCCCGCCTTGGCCGCGCGCCACTGGAAGTAGGCGATGCCGTCGGCGCCCCGGGCCACGTGGGCGAGGGCATTGCGCCGCAGCTCGCCCGGCCCCTTCGCCCGGTTCACCGGCTGCCAGTTCACCGCGCCCGTCGAGTGCTCCATCAGCAGCCACGGGCCGCCCGCGAGGGAGCGGACCAGGTCGCCGCTGAGCGCGATGTCGATCTCGGACTCGGGGTCGGTGGACCGGAGGTAGTGGTCGTTGGAGACGACGTCCAGCTTCGGGGCCCAGCGCCAGTAGTCGAGGGCGTCGAAGTTGTACATCACCATGAAGTTGGTGGTGGCGGGGATCTCCGGGGCCGCCTCCAGCAGCACCGCGCGCTCCGCCTCGTACAGCGACAGCAGTTCGTCGCTGCAGAAGCGGCGCCAGTCCAGCTGGTGGGTGGGGTTCGGGACGGCGCCGGTGGGGCGGGGCGGCAGGATCTCGTCCCAGTCGTAGTACCACTGGCTCCAGAAGCGGGTGCCCCAGGCGTCGTTCAGGGCGGTCAGGTCGTCCGCGTACCGCGCTCGCAGCCAGCGCCGGAACGCCGCCGCGCTCTCGTCGCAGTAGCACTCGGCGTTGTGACAGCCGTACTCGTTGTGGACGTGCCACATCGCCAGCGCCGGATGCTGCGCGTACCGCCCGGCCAGCGCCCGCGCCATCCGCAGCGCGGCCTCCCGGTAGGCGGGGCTCGAAGGGCAGAACGTCTGGCGGCTGCCGTACGACAGTCCGCGGCCGTCCTTGTCGACGGGCAGCGCCTCGGGGTGGGCGCGGAAGAACCACGCCGGGGGCGCCGCCGTCGGGGTCGCGAGGTCGGCCGCGATGCCGTGGGCGTGCAGCAGGTCGAGGACGCGGTCGAGGAGGGTGAAGTCGTACTCGCCCTCCTTCGGCTCCAGCAGCGCCCAGGAGAAGATGCCGACGCTGACCATGGTGACCCCGGCCTCGCGCATCAGGCGCATGTCCTCGGCCCAGACCTCCTCGGGCCACTGCTCGGGGTTGTAGTCGCCGCCGTAGGCGATGCCGGGGACGGACAGTTCGCGCTTCATCGGGCGCCCCCCGACAGCAGCCGGCGCGTAGTCGCCACGCCCCACTCGTCCAGCGACAGCAGACGGTCGCTGGAGGCCATGAGGCCGCCGGTCGCCTCGACGTGCGCGGCCCACCGCTCCCGCGTCTCCACGGCCGGGCGGGCCATCAGGCAGTCGGGGTCGTTGATCCAGAGGCGGCCGTGCTGCCACTGGCGGCCGACGCCGGTGAACTCGGCCGGGTCCTGGCCGGGCTGGCTGTAGTCGTCGGCCTCGGGGCGGCGGTGCGGGGCCGTGTCGGGGCTGACCCGCATCGCGTCGAACAGGCCGATGGAGGCCAGCAGGGGTGCCCCGCAGCCCAGCAGGTAGGCGTCCTCGCCGATCGCCTCGCGGATGAGCCGGATGCCGTCGCGGTACGCCGTCAGCGCGTCCACATCCGCGTCGTGCCGTACGCCGTCCAGGGCGCCCGCGTAGAGGAAGTCGACCTTGAAGTAGTCGTAGCCCTCGGCGCGCAGGGTCCGGAAGACGTCCGTCAGGTACGCCGCCGCCTCGGGGTGGGTGGTGTCCAGGACGCGCAGGTCGTGGCCCCAGTTGCGGCCGGCGTGCGCGAAGTCGCCGTCGGCGGTACGGACCAGCCACTCGGGGTGCTCGGCGGCCAGGTCGCTCGCCGGGTCGACGAGGAAGGGCGCCGTCCAAATGCCGGCGCGGCGGCCCCTCGCCCTGATCGCGTCGGCGATGCCCGCGCGGGAGCGGAAGCGGCCGGAGAGGGTGAGCCAGTCGCCGAGGGCCCGCTGGTAGCCGTCGTCGATCTGGACGACGTCGATGGGCAGGTCGAGGGTGTCCATCGCACGGAGGTTCTCGTGGATGTCGTCCTCGGTGACGGCGGTGAAGTACTCGTACCAGGAGCACCAGACGGTGGGGGCCGGGCGGGGGGCCGAGAGCTGGAGGCTGTCGGCCCACTCGCCCAGCACCGACTGGATGTCGGTCCCCGTCCATTCCTTCACCGGGCCGTCGGCGGCGACCTCCGCGACGGCGCCGTCCGTCACGACCAGCCGGATCGACGGCACCTCACGCGTCGGGGCGACCGCCGCCCACAGGCGGACCGGTGAGCCGTCACCGGCGTCGAGCGCCAGCAGGCCCTCGCCCTGGAAGGTGGCGTCGGGCACGGCGGCACCCGGGCGGTAACAGACCGTCGCCCAGTTGTCGTTGGTCGGACGGTAGGGGCTGTCGCCGAGGGCATAGGCACCGCTCGGGCTCCAGGACTGCCAGCCCTCCTCGTGGACAAGGGCGGTGCGCAGGTCCACGGGCACGGTGGCGACGGGGGTGAATGGGTGGTGCACGGGCGTCTCTCTCAAGAAAGGGGCGGTCAGCCCTTGTTGGCGCCCAGCGTCAGGCCACTGACGAACTGGCGCTGGAGCACGAAGTACACGATCAGCGTGGGGATCGCGGTGAGCAGGGCACCGGCCGCGACCAGGTTGGGGTCGGTGAAGTACGCGCCGGAGAGGTTGTTCAGCGCCGAGGTGATCGGCATGTTCTCGCCGGTCGAGATCAGGACGAGGGCCCAGAAGAAGTCGTTGTAGATCCAGATGGACAGCAGCGTCGCCAGGGCCGCCATCGCCGGGCGGCACAGCGGCAGCACGATCTGCCAGTACTGCCGCCACACCGAGGCGCCGTCCACCAGCGCGGCCTCGGTCAGCTCGTGCGGCAGCGTGCGCATGTAGTTGCTGAGCACGAAGGCGCAGAAGCCCGACTGGAAGGCGACATGAATCAACACCAGGCCGAGCGCCGAGTCGTAGAGCTTGCCGGACATCGTGATGCCGGGCAGGTCGATCAGCAGGTACAGCCGGTACAGCGGGGTGATGATGACCTGCTGCGGGAGCAGGTTGCCCGCCGTGAAGACCAGCAGCAGCGCCAGGTTGATGCGGAAGTCGAAACGACTCACGTAGAACGCGACCATCGAGGACAGGAACAGCGTCACCAGCACCGCCGGGACGGCGATGATCATCGTGTTGACGAAGTAGTAACTCATGTCCGACTGCGTGAACGCGTTCGTGAAGTTGTCGAAGTTCAGCGTGTCCGGCCAGGACACGTATCCCTTCTCGCTCGTCTCCGAGTACGGCCGCAGCGCCGCGTAGATCGCCCAGAGCAGCGGCGCGAGCCAGGCCAGCGCCGCGCCGGCGAGGAAGACGTGCAGCAGGATCCGGGCGGGGCGGATCGGCGTACGGGTCTTGGTCATCGCGGTGATGCTCATGCGCGCCGCTCCTTGCGGAAGGTGGCCACCAGGTAGGGAATGATCACGACGAGGGAGATCAGCAGCAGGACGACCGCGATCGCGGAGCCGTAACCGATGCGGCTGGACTCGCCGATGATGTTGTTGGTGACCAGGATCGAGAGCAGCTCGGTGCCCTCGGCGCCCTTGTTGAAGACGAAGACCAGGTCGAAGGCGCGCAGGGCCTCGATGATGGTCACGACCAGGACGACGGTGTTGGTGGGCCGCAGCGTCGGGAAGATGACGTTCTTGAACGTCTGCCACTCGCCTGCCCCATCGAGCGCGGAGGCCTCCCGCAGCGAGGGGTCGACGCCCTTCAGGCCGGCCAGGTACAGGATCATCATGTAGCCGGTGTGGCGCCAGGACGCGGCGACGAGGATCGCCCACAGGTTGAGGTCCGGGTCCCCGATCCAGTCGATGTATTTACCCGGCTCGTTGGCGCCGATGACGCTGTTGATCAGACCGGTGTCGGGGTTGTAGATCAGCTGCCAGACGAACCCGATGACGGCCATCGACATGACGACCGGCAGGAAGAACGCGGTCTGGTACACCCGGCTGAACCGGATCCGCTTGTCCAGCTGCACGGCCAGGAACAGGCCGAGCGGGGTCGGGATCACGATCAGGACGACGAACCAGATGACGTTGTGCTGGACGGCCGGCCAGAACTGCGGGTTGTTGGAGAACAGTTCCTTGAAGTTCTCCAGGCCGACCCACTTGATCGAGTCGAAGCCGATGCCGTCCCAGGTGGTGAAGGCCAGCGCCACGGAGGCGAGGGCCGTCACCCACACGAGGGCGATGTGCAGGATGGTCGGCAGACCCGCCATCAGACCGAGGGTGATCCGGTCGCGGCGGGTCAGCAGGCGGCGGTGTCCCTGGGACACCTTCTTCGCGGGGGCAGCGCCCGGAGGCGGCACGGCGGCCGCCTCCGGGATCTCCTTGGTGGTTTCTGTTGTCATGTCGATCAGCCGGACGCGAAGATCGTCTTCTTCTGGCGCTCGATCGAGGACAGCAGACTGTCGACGCCCTTCGGGTCACGGACGAACTTCTGCAGCGCGGGCTGCATCACCGTGGAGGTGAAGTCCGGGCGGGAGTCGCGGTCCATGAACTGGGTCAGGGACTTGGCGCCGGCGATCATGTCGTACGCCTTCTTCTGCAGGGCGGTGTACGAGGAGGTGTCGGCCTTGGTGGAGGCGTGGACCGAGCTCGGGTCGGACTTGAGATAGACGGTCTCGGCCTCCGGAGTGCCCAGGAACTCAAGCAGCTTGACGGCCTCGGCCTTGTTCTTCGGGCTCTTGCTCATCATGAAGCCGTCGGTAGGCGCCTCGACGGTGTCCTGGCCGTACGTCGGGTCGATCTCCGGGAAGGCGAAGAAGTCGAGGTCGTCCAGGGCGGCCTTGTCGGTGAACTGCTGGGCCACGAAGGTGCCGAGCAGATACATGCCGGCCTTCTTCGAGGCGAGCGTCTGGGCCGCGTCCTGCCAGGTGCGGCCGACCGCGCCCTCCTGGTGGTAGGGGAGGATCTCGGTCCACAGGTCGAAGACCTTGCGCACCTTGGCGTCGGTCCAGGAGGCCTTGCCGCCCATCAGGTCGACGTGGAAGTCGTAGCCGTTCTGGCGGAAGTTGATCTGGTCGAAGGTGCCGAGCGCGGGCCAGGCGTCCTTGTCGCCGAAGGCGATCGGGACCAGCTTGTCCTTCTGCATCTGCTTGCACAGCGCGACGAAGTCGTCCCAGGTGGTGGGGACTTCGTAGCCGTTCTCCTTGAAGACGCTCTTCCGGTAGAAGATCGCCCACGGGTACGTGTACAGCGGCACGAAGTAGTACTTGCCGTCCTCGCCCTTGCTGAGCTTGTGCATCGCCTCGGGGAAGTTGTCCCCGATGGTCTTCCACACGTCGTCGATCGGCGTCGCGAGCCCCTTGGCCGCGAAGAACTGCATCCGGTAGCCGGCGAACCAGGTGAACACGTCGTCCGGCGTGCCCTGGAGGTAGGAGTTGATCTGCTCCTGGAAGGTGTTGGAGTCCTTGGTGTTCACGTCGACCGTGATGCCGGACTTCTTCTTGTAGGCCGCGTAGATGTCGGCGAACGCCTTCTTCGGCACCGCGTCGGACGCCTTGGAGCCGAGCGTGACGGTCTTCGGGTCACTGGCCGTGCCGCTGCCGCCGCAGGCGCTGAGCAGGGGGATGCCCGCGCCGAGTACGGCGGCGCCGCCTATGCCGCGCAGCAGGGTGCGGCGGTTCGGCGAGGGCAGTGAGAGACCGGAGGGGGAGAAGTGCTGCATCTACGGCTCCTGATGGCAGGGTTCGATCATGAGGGTGGACGCGTTGAAGTCCGTCGTAATCGATCAGAAATCAACTTGACCGAACACGGTGGCGCAATAACAGCCGTATGTCTGGTCATGCGTCAAGAGATGACGATCGTCGTTTCGGAAACGTGACTGATATCTCGAACCGAGCGCGCAGCGTCTCGGTGATCGAATCCGGGAACGTTCACGGCGCTGCCAGGGCCGGAGACGGAACGGGACTGCCGACTGGTCGGTCGCCTGGTCCGCTATCGGACGAGCACGGTCCTGGTCTCGCTCACCTGGTCGACGTCCGACGTCCGGACGGTCACCTTCATCTCCCACTTCCCGGCGATGGGCAGGTTGAGGAAGCTGTTGCCCCAGTAACCGCCCTTGTCGGCGAGTTCGGCGTCGATGGGGCCGATGTCCTTGGCCGGAAGCGTGAAGGAGACGCGCAGCTCGGGGACGACGGAGACGCCGCCGTCGGGCCCGAAGACGAGGGCCTCGATCGAGTTGTCGCCGACCCGGCCCGGGTCGAGCGTGACCTGCACCTTGCCGTGGCCGCCGGGGGTGCCGACGTCGAAGGGGACGTTGGTGACGGAGGCGCCGACGACCGCGGGCGTACCGGCCGCCGCCTCGGCCTCCGCCCGGCCGGGCAGGGTGCTGCTGAGCAACGTGGTGACCGCGAGGACCACCGCACCGACGGCGACTTCGGCGAGGACGGAGCGGCGCAGGGCGCGGCGGTGCGGATCCGTGGGCGGCGGTACGTCGGCCTGCGGCGGCTCGGGCAGCGGCGGGCCGCCGACGGGCTCGGGCAAGGGCGGGCCGCCGGCCGGCTCGGGCACCTTCTCCCGTACGACCGTCTCCGCGGCCGCGTCGACCGTGGCCAGCCGTGCCGTCCAGCGGCGGGAGGCGGCCGCCGCGCCGAGGAGCAGCACCACGGCGACCAGCTTCAGGGTCAGGAGCCTGCCGTACGTCGTGCCGGTGAGGGCGTCCCAGGAGCCGAGGCCGCGCCAGGACTGGTAGACGCCGGTGACGACGAGGACCGTCACGGATGCGAACGCGAGGCGCGAGAAGCGGGTGACGGCCGCGGGGGTGAGGTGGGCTCGGTACAGGGTGAGGAGCAGGGCCGCGAGGCCGCCCAGCCAGACCGCGGTGGCGAGCAGATGCAGCGCCGAGGAGGTCATCGCCACCGGGACCTGGATGCCCGCGGAGGCGTGCTCGCCGGCGGCCCAGGTCATGGCGAGTCCTACGGCGAGGGCGGCGCCGGTCCAGCCGTAGGGCTTACCGCGCCGGGACAGCCGTACGAGATAGAGGGCGGCCACCAGCAGCAGGGCCAGCCGGGCCAGCAGGACCTCACCAGGGCGGCTGGTCAGGGTGCGGGTGAGGGAGTCGACGCTCAGGGAGCCCAGGGGGCCCTCGCCGGTCTCGTACGGGGCACGCAGCACCAGCAGGGCGACGGTGGCGGCCAGGAGGGTCCACCAGCCGGCCCTGAGCAGCCTGTGCAGGACGGGGGCGTCCGGTGGGCGGCAGACCGCCATGAACGTCGCCGTGCCGATGAGCAGGGCGACGGCGAGGTACGCGAGGTAGCGGGCGATGTTGTAGAGGCTCTTGGTCGCCGGGTCCTCGGTGGGGCCGGTGTCGATACTGGCCGTGGTGAGGGACTGTTTGCCGACGGAGAAGGTGAACGCGCCGGAGACCGGGTGGCTGTCGGCCGACACCACCCGCCAGGCGACGGTGTACGTCCCCTGGGCCAGCTTCGCGGGCAAGGTGACCCGGGCGGTGTCGGCGCCGTCCGAGGCGTGCTCCGGCTCGCCGGTGCGCAGGCGGCGGCCGTCGGGGTCCAGGACGCGGAAGGAGTCGTCCAGCAGTCCGACGGACTCCGTGAAGGTCAGGGTGATGTCACGGGGGGCCGACTTGAGGACGGTTCCGTCCTCGGGGTCGGTGGCGCGGAGGGCGGCGTGCGCGGATGCCGGTCCCGTACCGCCGAGGAGGAACAGGACCAGCAGGGTGCCCAGCAGCACCAACCGTTGAAGTCGCCGTCGCTCGGTAAATCGGCGGCGCGGTCGTCGTCGGTCATCGCACCCCACGTGGGTCACATCTCCGTCGTTGGACTTGAGGCCTCGGGGGTAGGTACGGACGCGAAGCCCTTCGGGCTCAGCGCGTGTCCTGTCTCAATGAAGTCGGGGGCCTGGCAACGGCTGGGCGGCGTCAGTCGTTGAACGCCGCAGCCACGGTATCTCCGAGCTGGTTCAGGACATCCCGTGAGAGCTGCACCGACCCTGTGAACGAGAAAAAGGCGTGGATGGCGCCCATCACCGGGAGGTGTTTGACCGGCACGCCGGCGTTGGCGAGCCTTTGCGCGTACCGATCACCCTGGTCTCGCAGCGGATCGTGTTCGGCGGTGACGATGACGGCGGGAGGCAGACCGGCCAGGTCGTCGGCGCGCGCCGGCGAGACGCGCGGGTCACCGCCTTCGTCGGGCGTGGTGAGGTAAAGGCCCCAGAACCATTCGAGCCAGGAGCGGGTCAGCAGCGGTCCGGCCATGTTCTCGTACATCGAGGGGCTGTCGTCGAACCGGTCGACCGCCGGATACGCCAGGACCTGCAGGGCGATCCGCGGTCCCCCACGTAGCCGGGCTTCCCGCACGAGGGCGGCGGCGAGGTTGCCGCCGGCGCTCTCGCCGAACACCGCGATGTTCTGCCCGTCGCCGCCGAAGCTGTCGGCGTTGGCCGCGACCCAGGTGAGGGCGGCGCAGGCGTCTTCTATCGCCGCCGGGAAGCGGTGCTCCGGGGCAAGCCGGTAGTCGACGGAGACCACGATCGTGCCGGAGCGGTTGGCCATGATGCGGGCGATGTGGTCCTGGCTGTCCAGGTCCCCGAGGACCCACCCGCCGCCGTGGAAGAAGACCGTCACGGGCAACCGCCCGGAGCGCGACACCCCGGCAGGGGTGTAGACGCGGACAGGGACCTCGACGCCTTCGGCGGCGGCCACGGTGTCGTGAACGCTGCTGACCGGCTCGGGGTCACCCGCGAGGGTGGCGAGGCTGCTCGCGAGGGCGCGGTTCTCCCTGACCGTCCGGCTCTCCGGTGCGGGGCCGCCGCCTTCGGCCAACTGCTTGAGCAGGGCGTCGATCTGGGGGTCAAGGGACATGGTGGTCGCCGTCCTGAAGGCTGCCGGAACACGGCAGATTGGAATCACTGCTCCAATTCCTATGCCCTCCAGAGTTGGAATGACAATTCCAACTCTTGGTACGGTGGACGCATGAACTCGCCCGTGGACGTCGAAGAGCCGGAGCGGCGCCGACTCACCAAGCCCGGCCGAAAGACCCGTGACCGCATCATCGAGGCCGCCGCTGAGCTGATGTTCCACCACGGCGTCGGGGGCACGAGCATCCCGGACATCCAGGCAGCCGCCGGAGTCAGCGCCTCGCAGATCTACCACTACTTCGGCGACAAGCGGGGCCTGGTCCTGGCCGTGGTCGACTTCCAGACCGACACCAAGCTCGACCAGCAGCGCCCCCTGCTGGACAACCTGGACAGCATCGACGCGCTGCGGACCTGGTGCGACAAGGCGGCTGACCGGCAGGACGCCATGGGGTGCGTGGGCGGCTGCGAGATCGGCTCGCTCGCCAGCGAACTCGCCGAGACCGACCCCTCGGCCCGCACCGGCCTCTCCGCCTCCTTCGACCGGTGGGAACTCCCCATCAGGTCGGGGCTCGTCCGCATGCAGACCCGCGGCGAGCTGAGCGAGCGCGCCGATGTCGCCGCACTGGCCACCGCCCTGCTGGCCGCCATCCAGGGCGGCATGCTGCTGTCGCAGGTCCGCCGGTCGAGCACCGCGTACCGGCATGCCGTGTCGACGGTGATCGACCACATCGAGAGCTACGTCGTTCCGTAACCGCTCAGTCCGACCGCCGAGGGTTGTCCAACTCGCCGACGGCCTCGGCAATGGCGACCTTGCCCGACAGCTCCCAGCCCACGTAAGCCAGGCGCTCCTCCTGGCCGGGATGGATCGACAGGCGGCGGTGGCGGTCGTCCATCCGCAGATGCACCGTTCCGTCTGCGCCGCGCTCACCGATCTGCAGGCCGAACACCTCGGGGCCGAAAGGGTGGCCACGGGTCGCCGTCCGGCGCTGAATCGCCGGCCCTGGCGGCGCTGTCGTATCCGTTGTGGATGTGGGCCCGCGGGGGCGGTGCACTGTGTGCGGATCAGCGGGCGATCGAGATCGCGAAGGGCGCGAATCCGCTGGAGCGGATGACGTGCGGTACGAAGAGGATCGCGGCCTCCGTGGCGCGGGCGGTCTGGATCCCGCCGAGATCAGTGATCCACTCCTTGCGCCAGCCGAGGTCGATGAGCAGTTCACGGACGGTCTGCTTGGCCTGCGGGTCCTCGCCGGAGAGGAAGACGTCGGGCGCCTGGGTGAGCGTGGCCGGCGCGGTCATCACCGGGAAGAGCATGGTGTTGAGTGTCTTGACGACGCGCGTTTCGGGGAGCGCTTCCTGGAGTTGCTCGGCGAGGCTCGAGCCGGGGTAGATCAGGTCGGCGGGCAGCCCGTCCGGTCCGTCGACGGTGGCGTTGGCGACGTCGACGAGGATCTTGTCGCGCAGTTCCTCGCGCAGGGCGACGAGCAGGTCCAGCGAGCCGGCGCCCGGGGTGGCGTTGATGACGATCCGGGCTGTCCGGGCAGCGTCGGCGGCGGCGCCCGGCGCGCGGTCCGCCACGGTCACCTCATGCCCTGCCCGGATGAGGGCTGTGGCCAGGTTGCCGCCGACGCGGCCGTTTCCGAGAACTGCGATCGTGGTCATGATGATCTGGTCCTTTCCGTGGGTGCAGGTTGTGGTGCGCGGTCAGCGTGAGAGCGTGGCGACGGCCTCGGCGTGGATGCCGGGCGCCGCGGCCAGGAAGCTCTCGCTCTGCGGGGTCCAGGGGCGGCCCTCGGCGTCGGAGATCTGTCCGCCGGCCTCGGTGACGAGCAGCGCCCCGGGCAGCAGGTCCGCGCGGGCGCCGGCGAACTGCCAGAAGGCGTCGATCCGGCCGGCGGCCACGTTCGTCAGGTGCAGGGTCGCGGGCACGGAGGTGCGGACGACGAGCGCGTCGAAGAGCATCGCGCTGATCGAGGAGCCGACGCGCCGCACGACCTTCTCGTCCTCGTCCGGCCGGGCCTGACTGGTGGCCACGATGCCCAGGCCGAGGTCCTCGGTCCGGGAGACGCGCAGCGGCCGGCCGTCGAGGTGGGCGCCCGCACCGGCGAGCGCGGTGTAGGTCTCGCCGGTCAACGGCAAGTGGACCACGGTGAGCACCGGCTGGTTCTCACGCACGAGAGTGGCGGTCACCGCCCAATCCGGCAGCGCGTGCAGGTGGTTGACGTTGCCTTCGGCCGGATCCACGACCCACCACTCGCCGGCCGGCAGCGCCCCGCCGTCCAGCTCGTCCTCCACCCAGCCCGCGTCCGGGCGCAGACGCGTGAGGCGGGGGCGCAGGATGTCGAGGGCCGTGTCGTCGTTGGCGGCGAGCGCGCGCATCAGCTCTTCGCGGGTCTGGTAGCGGACCACCTCGCCGAAGCGCTCGCGCAGCGCCGAACCGGCCGCGCGTACGGCGATCGCGGTCTGGTCGAGCAGGTCGGCGTCGGAGGCGGCGACATCAGTGGTCTGAAGCGTTTCGGACATGGCGGTACTCCCGTATGAGGAAGGGGTGTTGAGACCGTTCGGGTCGAGCTGTGCGTTCCGTCTTGCGCTCTGCTCTCGAAGGTATAGAGCCCCTTCATTAACTTCAAATGCATGTCAAGCACGGCTAGGATTACTCACATGCAATTGGATTTGAACCTGCTCACCGCGCTCGACGCGCTGCTGGAGGAGGGGAGTGTGGCCGGGGCTGCCGCGCGCCTGCACGTCACCGCCCCCGCGATGAGCCGGAGTCTGGGCCGAATCCGGCGCACGACCGGGGATCAGATCCTGGTGCGCACCGGCCGCACGATGACCCCGACGCCGTATGCGATCGCCGTCCGGGAACAGGTGCACGAGCTGCTGCACCAGGTCCAGGGGGTGCTGGCGCCGAGCCGTGAACTCGATCTGGCGACGTTGGAGCGCACTTTCACACTCCGCTGGCACGATTCCCTGGTCGCCTTGAGCGGCCCCGCACTGCTCGCGGCCGTGCGCGGACAGGCGCCGGGCGTGCGATTGCGCTTCGTCGCGGAATCGAGCATCGACACCCCCGAGTTGCGGCGCGGCGAGGTCGACCTGGAGGCGAACGCCAACCGCCCGAGCGCACCGGACATCCGTGCCGAGAGCGTGGGCGAGACTCGCCTCGTCATCGTTGTGAGGCAGGGGCACCCTCTCACCCGCGTCAAGACCGTCACCGCAGAGCGGTACGCCGCCGCTGAGCACGTCACCGTGTCGCGACGTGGAAACCTCAGCAATGCCCTCGACGACGCCCTCGCGCGGCTCGGCCTCACCCGCCGCGTGGTGGCGACCGCGCCCACGGAAGCGGCCGCGCTGGAGTTCGCGCGCGGCTCCGATCTCCTGATCAGCGTCCCCGAAGCCACCACGCGGTCCGCGGTCGCCGACCTCGGCCTGGTCGTGCTCCCCCTCCCGCTCGAACTGCCGTCGGCACCGATATACCTGTCGTGGCATCAGCGCTACGACACCGACCACGCCCACGCCTGGCTGCGCGGGCTGGCGCGAACCGCGCTCGCCGTGCGCGGAGCGTCGTAGTCGGCGCCGTCCGGCCGCTTCACCCCTACGTCCACACGACCACCACGGCGATCTGCTTGAACGTCAGCAGCGGCTTGTCCGTGGGCTTCGACGGCAGTGATGACGGGTGTCCACCGGGAGATGTCCTGGAAGGTCAGGTCCGTGTCGGGGGCGGCCGGCCTAGGGGTGGCGGGCGATCCAGGTGGTGCGTGTCGTGCGGACGCTCAGGTCACCGCGGCGCGCGATGCCGAGCGGGTGGGTCTCGTCCAAGAGGGCGTCGAGGGCGGCCAGGTCATCCGCTTCCAGCGCGTCGTCGGCGTGGGAGCGCAGCTTGGTGAGACAGACCTGCGCGTAGCGGCCCAACGCCGGACCGGCCTGGAAGGCGGTGAGGCGGATCTCGAAGGGGCGGCGCGCGTCCACGGTGAAGCCGGCGTCCATGAGCGTCCGGTCCCATTCGTGCGGCGGCTCGGTGTTCGTCACGGCGTGCAGCCGTGCCTCCAGCCCAGGGCGGCCGACGCCGGCGTCCTCGGGCAGGAAGCGCGGGAAGAAGTCCATCTCGCTGACCGCGAGCAGACCGCCCGGCCGCAGCTGCCCGTACGCCTGAGCCAGCGTCCGGGCCGGATCGCTCAGGTGGTGCAGGAAGGCAGCGGCCCACATCAGGTCGTACGGCTCCCCTGTGCCGGACAGGGGCCATGGCTCGTCCAGGTTCGCCTCCAGCGTGCGGATACGTCCTGCGACGCCGTGCGCGGCTGCCTGCTTCCGCAGCCGGTGCAGCATCTGGGGCGAGATGTCCGCCGCCGTCACCGACGCGGCGGGGAACCGGTCGGCGAGCGCGAGACTGCCGGTGCCGGGACCACTGCCCACGTCCATGATCCGCGCCGGGACGGAGTCGGCGAGATGCGCGATCCAGTCGGTCAGTTCCGTGAGGTACGGCTTGAGGACCTCGGCGTCCAGCTCCAGCAGCTCCGCCATCGCTACGTCGAAACCGCTCGCACGCTCGTGCCCGATATGACCGTGAGTGGTGTGGTGGGTACTCATACGCCGACGTTACGACGATCGTTGCCAGCAGGTCATACACTCTTGCCGGTGAAGCAAGAATCGACTCTCGACGCCATCGTCAGGATGCGGATCCGGTCCCTGCGCAAAGCACGCGGCTGGTCACTGGACAACCTCGCCGAACGCGCCGGCATCAGCCCGTCCCAGCTCAGCCGGATCGAGACCGGGCACCGCCGCATCAGCCTTGACCAGCTCACCGCCATCGCGAGCGCCCTGGGCAAGTCCCTCGACCAGCTCGTCGAATCCCCCGACGACTCCGATGTCGTCATCCGTCCCGACCGCGACGAGGACCGGGGCCTGACCACCTGGCTCCTCAGTGGCGACAACGGCCCCCAGGGCCTGACCGTCGCCAAGATGCGCATCACCGACCCGGCGGGCGCCGTCGCGCCGGACGACCTCGGAGTCCACCCGGGCCGGGACTGGTTCACCGTGCTGTCCGGCACGGTCGTCCTCTACCTCGGCGAACGCGTCCTTCGCGTCGAGGCCGGACAGGCCGCCTCCTTCTCCACCATGACCCCCCACGCCCTGCGCGCCGACCGCGGGCCCGCCGAGGTCCTGTGCATCCTCGACCACAACGGCGAACGCAACCACCTCCACGCGAGCCCGTGACCATCGCGATCGCCAACGCCCGGGACGCCACGGTTCTCATAGATGACCAGATGCGAGAGTTCTGCGAACCCCCTCCGGGCGATCACGTTTCCGCAGCTAGCCGCTCGCAGAACCCCTGTCAGAACCAAGGTGTTCTGCGAAGCACTTCTGAGGGACTGCCGCCATGAATTCGACGCCTGATCAAGCTGCGAACGCGGTGGAACGCCACGACTGCCCCAAGTGCGAAGCCCCCGCCGGGAGTCCGTGTCGCACCCGCTCGCGCTGAGCCGGCGAGTGCCGCTTCGGGTCGAACTCCGGCCGGGGAACGGCCCCGTCGGGAGCGTCAGAAGGCAGGCCATGCAGAACTTCCAAGATGTGCCCCTCCTACCAACGGGCCTGCTCAGCCGCCGACTCAGAGAACTCCGAGATCCGCGCCGTCGGCGGAACCCGCCGCCCCAACCCGCTCACCGAGCACCTCCACCAGCCATGCGCACGACCGTGCGCTGCCCCAGCAACTCGACCGACAGATCGACGGCGGCCAGCTCCTGAAGCCAGAGCAGATGGAACAGGGCGGGCAGCATCGCGAGCCGATCCCCGGCCGCATCAGCCCCGGCCGGCAGTGGACCCGGCGCTGCAAAGATCTCCCTCAGCCGGTCCGCAGCCGTGCCGTGCCGTGCCGTGCCGTGCCGTGCCGGCAACGCGGATGTCTGTAGCGCGACAGCGACCGGACATTCCCAAGTAGGCCAGGGCGCGGCCGGTGCCGCAGCCGATCTCCAGCACGCTGCGGGGAGCGCCGAGCAGTTCGGGGCCAGGGCCGTGTCCGGCGTACTGCGTCCAGCCACGCCTATCTATGGGCCGGCGCCAAAGAGCGCTTCGACAACGAGGCCCTACGACGACCTCCGCATCCGGAGCCCCCGCCCCCGCCCGCCCCCAACGACCCCGCAGGAGAACGCCTACT
Source organism: Streptomyces sp. NBC_01092 (assembly GCF_045039535.1). Taxonomy (NCBI): domain Bacteria; kingdom Bacillati; phylum Actinomycetota; class Actinomycetes; order Kitasatosporales; family Streptomycetaceae; genus Streptomyces; species Streptomyces sp. NBC_01092. The sequence goes on from NZ_CP108659.1 coordinate 5,300,047, forward strand.
CCAGCGCTACCGGGGAGGTGGCAGCAGAGTTCCCGGCATCCGATCTGCCGCCGCTGGAGACGGCGTACTGGCTCGTCAAGCCGAGCTCGCTCGTTCGCGGCACATGGGACCACGCGAAGGAAGGCGCGGCCTGGCTCGGGGAACGGCTTGCCGAGCACGCGCATCGATTCGCGTACGAGCACGACCGTGACACCAGCCGCCTGCGCCGACTGGCCGATTCCGCCGCCGAACGACTCGCCACGGGAGCCGACGTGTCGTACGGCTTCTATCTCGAACGCCCCGCATATCTGTCGCTGGTCATGGTGACGTGCTCCCCGAACCGCTCGATGCCCGACCAGTCCTGTCCCCTCCAGTAATCGGGCGCCGATCACCACCCCGCCCGCGCAGACACCCCGCCATCCACCACCAGATCGTGCCCCGTCACCCACGACGCGAGCCCCGACGCCAGGAACACGCACGCGTCCCCCACGTCCTCCGCGCGCCCCAGCCTCCCCGCCGGCACCGCCCGCTCCCACCTCCGCACCCCCTCCGGCCACGCCTCCTCCAGGCCCTCCCGGTGGATCAGACCGGGCGAGACGGAGTTGACGCGGATGCCGAAGGGGCCGTACTCCAACGCCGCCGAGCGGGCGTGCATCCGGACCGCCGCCTTAGCCGCCGCGTAGTGCGCGTGCTCCGGCGCCGGCCGGCTCGCCTCGATCGACGCGATGTGGGTCACCGAACCGCCCCCACCCTGACCCCGCATGACCTCCGCCGCCGCCTGCGTACACGCGAACACGCTCGTCAGGTTGGCGTCCACGACCGCCCGCCACTCCGCCGCCGACATCCCGGCCAGCTCCCGCGTCGGCTGCACCCCCGCGTTGTTGACCAGCGCCGTCAACCGCCCGCCACCCCACTCGGCGGCCTCGCCGACCACCCGTCGGCACGCGTCCTCGTCCGTCAGGTCGGCCCGCAGGACGACGGCCCGGCCGCCCGACTCCCGGATCCGGGACGCCACTTCACCCGCCGCCTCCACCGCCGTACGGCAATGCAGCGCGACCGCCGCCCCCTCCTCGGCGAACCTCGTCGCGATCCCGCGTCCGATGCCGCCGCCCGCGCCCGTGACAAGGGCGACCTGTCCTTCGAGGAGTCCGCTGAGTCCGCTCATGGGCGGCACAGTGCCGCGATCCGCGCCGCCTCGGTGGGATAGCTCGCCGACAGGTGCGCCAAGTCGCCGTGCTCATAGCTCTCGTAGGTGAAACCGGGCGCCATCGTGCAGCCGAAGAAGGCCCAGGAACCGCCCGCCGCCACAACCGCGCCCATCCAGGTCCCGGCCGGGACGGTGAACTGGATGTGCTGGCCGCGCCGTATGTCGGGGCCGAGCACGACGGTGCGGGACGTGCCGTCGGGAGCGAGGAGCAGCATCTCCAGGGGATCGCCCAGGTAGAAGTGCCAGACCTCGTCGGACGGCAGGCGGTGCAGGGCCGAGTAGTCGTCCGCGGTGAGCAGGACGACTATCGCGGTGCCCTGCGGCCGCCCGTCGGACCGCTCGGGCCCCGCCCAGGTCTGCCGGAACAGCCCGCCCTCCAGCGGGATCGGTTCCAGGGAGTAGTGCGCGACGAGCTCTTCCGGAGTCACGCCCGGAAGGCTACCCCCGGCTCAGGAAGGCGAGTTGGGCCTTCTTCTCCGGGATGTACACGTCCGGCAGGTCCACCTCCGGCAGCACGACCACGGGCCCGGCCGTGAATCCCTGCCTGAGGAAGCGGGCGACGGCCTTCTCGTTCCGTACGTCCGGGTCGACGACCACCCGCCGGCGGTCCAGGGTGCCGAAGACGTACGTCGCTACGACCGTCAGCAGCGCCGAGGTCCAGCCGGGCCGCGCGCCCTCGGCGCCGGCGGGGGCGAGCAGCAGGTGGACGCCGATGTCGCCGGGGAGGACGTCGTAGACCTCGCCGACGCGGTCCGCCTCCGGCTCGTAGGTCTGGAGGACGGCGACCGGGTCGGCGTCCCGTTCGACCAGGAAGGCGTGGTGAGTGTCGAGGCCGGCCATGTGGGCGTAGATCTCGGACACCTGGTCCCTGGTCAGGCCGTTCATGCCCCAGAAGGAGGCCCGTTCCTGGCTGACCCAGCCGTGGACGACCCCGGCGTCGGCCTCCGGGTCAAGGGGGCGGATGCGGACGGTGCCAATCCCATCGACATCTTGCTCGTGGACCGTTGCGGACAGCTCAGGCATCGGATGCGGATTCCCTCTCGAACTTGGTGAAATCGGTGACGACCGGGACCAGGTCTCCCCCCAGCCACAGGGGGAGTTGGTCGCGGTGGTGGGGTGAACCGGGGATGCCGGAGGCCCCCCGCGGGACCACCCAGCGGCTGGCCTCGCGGTCCGCCAGGTCCCAGATGTAGCGGGCGGCGGGGCCGCGCGCGCTCAGGTCGGTGAGGCCGGGGACGGATGACGTGCAGAGCACGCAGTCGTGGTCGCCGGAGAGGCCGGGTTCGGCGTACGACGAGTCGGGGAGGGCACGCCAGGGGGCGAGGCGGTGGGTGTCGCCCCAGCTGCCGGACGGCGGCTCCGCGGCCACCTCCTCGACCGCCGACCGCACCGCCTCCGCGCGGTCGATGCCGTACAACTCCTCGGCACGCAGGAGGTGTTCGAGGGCGAAGCCGACGCGCGGGAGCAGGGCCAGCCAGGGGAGGAGGACCTCGGGGTAGGCGGGCGGGGCGGTCAGCGCGGCGAAGGCCGGGTGCGCGGCGAGTCGGCGTACGACGGCACTGCGCACCGCCGCGTACACCGCCGCGGCCTCGCTGTCCGCGTCCATGTGGCGGTCCCAGGCAAGGAGCGCCTGCCGGATGCGGGCGGCCTCGGGAGTGAGTACGTCGAGGGTGCTCAGCAGCTCCAACAGAGGTTCCGCAGAGGCCAGTTGGGTGTCCATGTGGATCGCCGGCATGTCGGCGGCCGACCAGCGGGCCTTCTCGCCCAGCAGGGCCGTGATGCGGTCGGCGCGGTGCGGCGGGGCGAACTCGATGCCGAGCGGGGCGGCGACGCCGCGCTGGTTGGCCATGGCGGCGACGCCGTCGGTGAGCCCGCCGCGCGGCGTCTCGTGCCAGCCGTTCCAGTCGTGGCCGGGTTCCCAGGCGGGCACCAGCCGGATGCCGTTGGCCTCGGACCGCACCGGCACCTTCCCGGCCACGCGGTGCAGCAGACCGCCCTCGGTGTCGGCGGCCTGGACGACATTGACGGGCTCGGCCCACAGGTCCACGGCACGGTCGACGTCCGCGACGTGGCGGGCGCGCAGAAGGGGGAGGAGGGCGCTGAAGCCGAGGTCGGACGTGACACGGGGTGGGTAGCGGAGGGCTACGGCGAGGGGCGGGGCGGGGTCGCCCAGCGAGTCGGGGAAACCTTCCTGCAAGCCATCGGCCAACCCCTCGGAGCCCCCGGACAGCCCCTCGGACCCGTCAGGCAACCCCTCCGGCCCCCCGATCACCACCGGCCCCCGCGCCGTCTCGATCAGCTCGACCTCGACCGGCTCCTCCCCCGCGACCTCCACGAGCTCCGTGTGCCGGGCGGCCCGTCGCCACACCCCGTCCGGGTCCAGCGCCTCCACGCCCGCCCCGGTGCGCCGCAACCGCTCCCGGTACAGGTCCTGGTAGTCGGCCATGGCGTTGGTGATGGCCCAGGCGACCGTGCCGGTGTGGCCGAAGTGGGCGATGCCGGGGACGCCGGGGACGGCGAGGCCGATGACGTCGAACTCGGGGCAGGAGAGGTGGATCTGCTGGTAGACGCCGGGCTCTTCGATGAAGCGGTGCGGGTCCCCGGCGATGATCGCCTGCCCCGTGACGGTCCGCTCGCCGCTCACCAGCCAGCCGTTGCTGCCGGAGGTGCCCGGCCCGTCGGCGGCGAACAGCCCGACCGCGTCGGCCCCGAGATGCCGTACGACCTGCTCGCGCCAGAGCTTGGCCGGGAAGCCCGCGAACAGGATGTGGATGCCGAGCCAGACGCCGAGCGGGGTCCAGGGCTCCCAGCGGCCGGGGGCGAGCCCGGTCCGCGCGAACTCCGGCGTACGGCGGGCGCCTTCGTCCAGCCCCTCGTTGACCCCGTCGACGTACGCCCGCACCCACTCAGCCGTCTCCGGGTCCCGTCTCTCCAACTCGGCGAAGCAGCGTCTCGCCGTGTCGTCGAGGCGGGTCCGTCTGACGAACCGGTCCCAGGGCAGGGACTCGGCACCGAGGAAGGACGCGGAGGTGCCCTGCGACCGGTGTCGTTCGACCTCCAGTTGCCAGGCCCGGTCGAGGGCGGTGACACGGCCCTGTGCGCGGGCGAGTTCTCTCACCCCGTCCGCGCGGAGATGCGGTATGCCCCAGGCATCGCGGAAGATCTCGCCGGTCACCTGTGCCCCTCCTTTGCTTTAGGTTAGGCTTCCCTAAGTTATTCGTGCGGGAATGGTACTTGAAGGGTGAAGAGCTCATGGGGCAGGGGCACGGCTGGGAGGGAACGGTCCTGAAGCTGCTGCGCGCGAAGGACTTCGCGTTCACGGTGACGGGGGCCGAGGATGTCACCGAGCAGTACCGCCGCGTCCATCTCACGGACGGCGGGATGCTGGCGGCGACCGGCGTCCACCCCACCATGTGGGTCCGGCTGTGGTTCGACAACGGGGGCAAGCCCCACCAGCGCGCCTACACCCTGGTCGACCCGGACCCGGCGGCCGGCACCTTCAGCCTGGAGTTCGCGCTGCACGAGGGCTGCGCCAGCGACTGGGCACGCTCGGCGAAGCCCGGCGACACCATCGAGGCGACCGTCCACGGCACGGGGTTCACCGACCCCGACCCGGCCCCCTCGCACGTCTTCGCCATCGCCGACACCGCCTCCCTGCCCGCCCTCAACTCCCTCCTCGACACCCTGGACTCGGCCCCGGCGACGGTGTGGTTCGAGGGGGAGCGCGACGGCCTGCCCTTCCGCACGGCCGAGTCCCGCCACGACGTGCGGACGCTGCCGAGGCAGGACGCCGGGGCCCACCTGGTCGCCCAGGTGAAGGAGACCCTGCCCGACCTGCTCAAGGGCGCCCCGGACCCGTACGTCTGGATCGCCTGCGACACGGCGACGACCCGCACCCTCACCGCGTACGTCCGCAAGGAGCTGGGACTGCCGAAGCAACGGGTGAACGCGCTCGGGTACTGGCGCCCCTGACCGGGCAGGGGTGCGAACCCCTTGCGCGCCCCTGCCCCCGCCCCTGCCCCCCGCGCGCGTCCGTGCGGCGCGCGCGGCATCATCGGGGTCATGGACGTCACCCTGCATCTCGCCCAGGACCCCGAGGCCGACGAACTCCTCGGCCGCAGCCCGCTCGCCGCGCTCGTCGGCATGCTGCTGGACCAGCAGGTTCCGATGGAGTGGGCGTTCAAGGGGCCCCGTACGATCGCGGACCGGCTCGGCGCGGACGACCTGGACGCGCACGACATCGCCGCCCAGGACCCGGACGCGTTCGTGGCCCTGCTGTCCGAGAAGCCGGCCGTGCACCGCTATCCGGGCTCCATGGCCAAGCGGATCCAGCAGCTGTGCCAGTACCTCGTCGAGCGCTACGACGGTGACGCCGAGCTCGTCTGGAAGGGCGTCGAGGACGGGCGCGAGCTGCTGCGCCGCCTGGAGGACCTGCCCGGGTTCGGCAAGCAGAAGGCGCAGATCTTCCTGGCGCTGCTGGGCAAGCAGCTGGGTGTGCACCCCGAGGGCTGGCAGGAGGCCGCGGGCGCGTACGGCGAGTCGGAGTCCTTCCGGTCCGTCGCCGACATCACCGGCCCCGAGTCGCTGACCAAGGTGCGCGCGCACAAGCAGGAGATGAAGGCGGCGGCCAAGGCGGCGAAGGCGCGCAAGTAGCGCCGCCGGCGTCAGCCGAGTGGCCCGCCCCGAATGGCGGGCCGGGCGGCCTCGTTCCCAGCATGGAGCATGACCGAGGCACCGAGCGGCTCCCCCTATGGCCGGGACTACGACGACCGCCGGATCCACTCCGGCCACGCAGGGCCGGTGACGTCCCATGAGCCCGAGCCGCCCTTCGAGGGCCCCCTGCACGCTCTGTCCCGCGCCGCCTGGCAGGTCGTCCTCGTCACCGGCGTCGCCTCCCTGGTGCTGGGCGTCGTCGTCCTGGTCTGGCCGGACGCCTCGCTCCGGGTCGCCGGCGTCCTCTTCGGCCTCTACCTCCTGACCAGCGGCATCTTCCAGCTGGTCGCCGCCTTCGGCACCCACCGGACGACCTCACTGCGGGTGCTGGCCTTCATCAGCGGCGCCCTGTCGATCCTGCTCGGCCTGATCTGCTTCCGCGGCGCCATGCAGTCGATCCTGCTGCTCGCCCTGTGGATCGGCATCGGCTGGCTCATCCGCGGCGTCACCCAGACCCTGGCCGCCGCCTCCGACCAGTCCGTGCCGGCCCGCGGCTGGCAGGTCCTGCTCGGGGTCGTCACCTTCCTCGCCGGGATCGTGCTGATCGTCTCCCCGGTCGAGTCGATCACCGTGCTGATGGTGCTCGGCGGGTGCTGGCTGGTGGCGGTCGGCCTCGTCGAGATCGTCACCGCGCTGCGGCTGCGGGGGACGGCCCGTCAGGTTCCGCGCGAACTGTGACACGCACAGTGATACCCACCCCTGCCCGCTACGCCGTGCGGGCGGTTCTGCCCCCGGACGGGATGAACGCCGTACGGCATCCGGGGAGATGACCTTCCGTGAGTACCGCGAGTACCGCACGATGCCGCTCGCGCAGCCGCGCCGGGCTGCGGGTCCTCGTACTGCTGCTCGCCCTGCTCGTGCCCGGCGCACACGCCCAGGCCCACACCCTGCCCACGGTGGCCGGGGCCGCCGCCGAGGTCGCCGAGCACGACATCCTCGACACGGCCCTGCGGCCACCGGCCCGCGCCGACCGGCGCCATGCCGTACGGACGCGTCCGGCCCCGCCGCTCCAGCAGGCGCCCGGCGCCGCACCGGGCCCCCGGCCCACCGCGCCGACCGGACCCCCGTACGTCCCGCACATCCTGCGCACCGTGGTCCTGCGTTGCTGACAGACCCCGCGACGAGGTCAGTCAGGACGACACAAGGAGCACAGTCATGCCCACCGATCCGTACGCGGTCCTGCGCGCCCTGCTGCGCGCCGAGGCCGTACGCAACGCGCCGAAACCGCAGGCGAAGAAGAACGAGCCGCAGCATCCCCCGAAGGTCCGGGAGCGCGGCTGACGCGGCCGCGGCGGAGGCGGGCTTCTCCGGGTCACCGCCTCCGCCGCGCCGTACCGAAGACCGACCGGGTGATCTCCCGCCCGATCTGCGTCCCGATCGACCGAGCCAGGGACTTGAACATGCCGCTCCCGACGACCTGCTCGACGACGGAGGGCTGCTCCTGGTGCCGGGCCCTGCTCTCCCCGGCCCCGGCCCCGGCCGCCTCGCGGATCTCGTCCGGGCCTTTCCCTCCGCGCACCTCGTCCGGACCTTTCCCTCCGCGCACCTCGTCCGGGCCCTTCCCTCCGCGCGACGCCTGGAGCTTCTCGTACGCCGACTCCCTGTCCACAGCCTGTGCATATCGCCCGTACAGCGCGGACTCCGTCACCGCCCGCTCCAGCGCGCCCGCCTCGATCGGACCCATCAGCGACTGCGGGGCCCGCAGCCGGGTCGCGGCGACCGGCGTCGGGGCGCCCTTCTCGCTCAGGACGGTCACCACGGCCTCGCCGGTGCCGAGGCCGGTGAGGAGTTCCTCCAGGTCGTACGCCGAATTGGGGAACGTCTTCACCGTGGCCCTGAGCGCCTTCTGATCGTCGGGGGTGAAGGCGCGCAGCGCGTGCTGGACGCGGTTGCCGAGCTGGCCGAGCACCTCGGCGGGCACGTCCTTCGGCGTCTGCGTCACGAAGAAGACGCCGACCCCTTTCGAGCGAATCAGCCGCACGGTCTGCGTGATCGCGTCCAGGAACGCCTCGGAGGCGTCGTCGAACAGCAGATGCGCCTCGTCGAAGAAGAACACGAGCTTCGGCCGGTCCGCGTCCCCGACCTCGGGCAGATCGTGGAAGAGGTCGGCGAGCAGCCACATCAGGAACGTCGAGAACAGCTGCGGCCGGTCCTGTACGGCGGACAGTTCGAGGACCGAGACCACGCCCCGCCCGTCCGGCGCCGTCCGCAGGAACTCACCCGTGTCGAACTCCGGCTCCCCGAAGAAGTCCGCCATGCCCTGCGCCTCGAAAGCGGTGAGGGAGCGCAGGATCACCCCGGCCGTGGCGGTCGAGAGCCCGCCGATGTTCTTCAGCTCGCCCTTGCCCTCCTCCGAGGTCAGGAAGGCGACGACGGCCCTGAGGTCCTTGAGGTCGACCAGCTCCAGGCCCTTGGTGTCGGCGTAGTGGAAGATCAGGCCGAGGGACTGCTCCTGGGTCCGGTTGAGCCGGAGGACCTTGGACAGCAGCACCGGGCCGAAGCTGGTGATCGTGGCGCGCACGGGGATGCCGCGGCCGATGCCGCCCAGCGCGTGGAACTCGGCGGGGAAGCCGGTCGCCGTCCACTGCTGGTGCACCTCGGCGGAGCGGGAGCGGACCTTGTCGTTCGGCCGGCCCGGCGCCGCGACCCCGGCGAGGTCGCCCTTCACGTCCGCCAGGAACACCGGCACGCCCTGCGCCGACAGCTGCTCGGCGATCAGCTGGAGCGTCTTGGTCTTGCCGGTGCCGGTGGCGCCCGCGACCAGACCGTGCCGGTTGAGCATGGGCAACGGCACGCGGATCTGCGCGTCCGGCAGGCACCGGCCGTCCCAGAGCAGGGCGCCGAGGTCCAGGGCGGGCCCGGTGAAGGCGTAGCCGGCGGCGATCTCCAGGGCCTCCCGCGGGAGGGCCGGGGCACCGCCCGGCGCCTCGGGAGCGGCGGCCCGGGGCGCGGCCGTGGCCCCGGCCTTGGGCGTGCTCCTGCGATCGCTCATGTCAGCCCTCCGCACGCTCGTGCTCCGACGGGTCCGATCCACCGCCCGCCGACAACCGGACGGGCCTCCTCCCCCGATCCGGTCCGATGTTCGACCCGGCGTTCGACCCGACCTCGGCCGCCACCTCGGCCGCCACCTCGGCTTCCGTACGGGGCCATTCCGGCTTCCGATCCGGCCGTCATTCCCTCGGCGTTTGCCTGTTCATACCGGTTTGACCCATCTTTTCCAGCGTCGCACTCCGCCGCCATGGCTGCGCCCGGAACGTCTTGACCGGTAGGCTTTCCGTGTGATCTTCAAGCGCATCGGAAACGGCCGGCCGTACCCCGACCACGGCCGGGAAAGCACCCGGCAGTGGGCGGACGTCGCGCCGCGCCCGGTCCGCCTCGATCAGCTCGTGACGACCAAGGGCCAGCTCGATCTGGAAACCCTGCTCGCCGAGGACTCGACGTTCTACGGCGACCTCTTCGCGCACGTCGTGAAGTGGCAGGGCGACCTGTATCTGGAGGACGGCCTGCACCGCGCGGTGCGCGCGGCGCTCCAGCAGCGCCAGGTGCTGCACGCGAGAGTCCTGGAACTGGACTGAAGTCCGGGCTGACCCCCCGGCCGACTCCAGACTGACCCCCGGCACACTCCGGACCGCACCCGGGCTGACACGCCCGGGCGTCACCCTTGCCCATTTCGGGTTGGTCCGAACGGCGGCATGGATTGATCATCTAGTAGGCATTGCCGCCCGGGCGCACTACGCTGCGCCCATGAGCATGCTGACTCCCTCCGGCATGGGCGGCCAGTACCGCATCCGGGGGGACAAGTACCCACGGATGCGGCCTCGTCGGCGGCGCGGCAGACTCGTCGTTCTCGCCGTCGCCTCGGTAGCCGCGCTCGGCATGGTCGGCTGGGGAACGCTCCAGCTCATCGACGTCTTCACGGGCGGCGGCGGAGAGGCCTCGGCGGCCGGCCCGAAGTCCGACTGCGGGACCCGGGCGACCCCGTCGCCCTCCGCGACCGCGCCGCTGCCCAAGCCGGGCGGCATCACCGTCAACGTGCTCAACGCCACCACCCGCAGCGGGCTCGCCAAGCAGACCGCGGACGAGCTGAAGAAGCGCGGCTTCAAGATCGGCGACGTGGGCAACGCGCCCAAGACCTACGACAAGAAGGTCAAGGGCACCGGGATACTGCTCGGCCCCGCCGCGTCCCTGAACACCTCGCTGCCGGTCCTGGCCACCCAGCTCACGACGGCTGAGAGCCGCACCGACACCCGCAAGGGCGCGACGGTGGACCTGATCATCGGCGACCGCTTCAAGCAGCTCACGAAGAAGCCGGACGCCGACAAGGCCTTGACCGCACTGGTCCAGCCGAAGCCGACGACCAGCGCTTCCAAGAAGAGCTGCTGAAGCCCCCTCAGGGGCGCGGGGAACCGCGCGACCAGCCACAACGGACCAGCAGACGCCGTACGACCGCGCCCCCACGGCGAAGAGGCGAACCGTCGCCTACTCAGCCGCGCCGTACAGACGATCGCCCGCGTCGCCGAGCCCCGGCACGATGTACCCGTGCTCATTGAGGTGGTCGTCGACCGCGGCCGTCACCACCGTCACCGGCGTCCCCGCCAGCTCCCGCTCCATGAGCTCCACGCCCTCGGGCGCGGCGAGAAGCACGACGGCGGTCACGTCGTCGGCCCCCCGCTTGATGAGCTCCTGGATCGCCGCGACCAGCGTGCCGCCGGTGGCCAGCATGGGGTCCAGGACGTACACCTGCCGCCCGGAGAGGTCCTCCGGCATGCGCGTGGCGTACGTGGAGGCCTGGAGGGTCTCCTCGTCGCGCACCATGCCCATGAAGCCCACCTCGGCGGTCGGCAGCAGCCGGACCATGCCGTCCAGCATGCCGAGCCCGGCGCGCAGGATCGGCACCACCAGCGGGCGCGGGTAGGAGAGCTTGACACCGGTGGTGGCGGTGACCGGGGTCGTGATGTCGACCGCTTCGGTCCGCACGTCCCGCGTGGCCTCGTAGGCGAGCAGGGTGACCAGTTCGTCGGCGAGCCGACGGAAGGTCGGGGAGTCGGTGCGCTGGTCGCGCAGCGTGGTGAGCTTGTGGGCGACCAGCGGGTGGTCGACGACGTGGAGACGCATGTCCACAACATTAGCCGGGCCGGGTATGCCCGGCGTCCCCACGCGCGGCAAGCGCCGCGCCGTCACATCACCCGTGCGCTGGCATCAAACCGCCCATCGGAGGGAAAGTGGGAGGGACGTAGCGGGGGTGGTGAGCAGATGCCTGATCCTGAGTCCCCGGAGCGTCCCACGCAGGACACGCCGGAGGAGAGCGTCGCCGCGCGCCGGCGGCGCCGGGCCCAGTTCCTGCGGGAGCTCGCCGAGGCCCGCGAACTGCGGGACCGCGTCCAGCCGCGGCGCGCCAAGGCGGCGCGACTGCGACACGCGATGCGTATGCGAACGTTCCGCTGGTAGGGCGAGCTTGGGGGAAGATCGGTTGCCCCCGGGGCGTTGAGCGAAGGGCGTGCGTGGACACCTGCAAAAGCCGCGTACGATCCCGACGTGGCGGCAACGAGTGCGCTGGTGAGTCCTTTACGGGCGTGCTCGCGGAACCCCTCGGGCCAACGCGATCAAAACTGCCGGACACAGGGAGCCGAAGACGTCCCCTGAACGCCTCGTTTCTGCCACGATTCCGAGTGGGTGGGCTCGGAGCACAGCTCTCCCCGCCCCCAACCTCCGCCGGGGGGACCCCCAACCGGCACGCCTATGACCAGTGGGAGAGTCACGGTGTACTTCGCCGCACTGCTCGCGCGCACCGAAGACGGGTGGGAAGCGAGCGACACAGAGCTCGACGATGTGGAGACCCTGTCGGATCTGGCCGAACTGGCCCGTGAAGCCTCGCCGGAGGACGACACGGTGCTGGTGCTCATCGAGCAGGAGGACGCCTGGTTCGGTGTCGTCCGGATCGACGGCGAGGACGACCCTCGTATCTACGTCTCGGACGCCGCCGCCGCTGCCCGCAGCAGTTACGGCGAGATCCTGCTCACCGACGAACTGCTCGGAAGGGAGCCCGACGACGACGCCGACCTGGACTCCCTGGACCTCGACGGCACCGAGGAGCCGGACGGCGACTCGGATGACGACGACGAGGACGGCGGCGGCGCCGAGGCGGTCCCGCACAGCCCCGTCGGCGACAGCGAGATCCTCGACGACCTCGGCGTCGGCGAGAAGGAGCTGAAGTCCCTGGACGCCGAGGACGCGCTCAGCGCGATCGCCGAGGCGCTGGGCGCTTCGGAGGTCCTGGAGACCGTCCGCTGACCTCGTCCGACCAGGGGGCGGCGCCCGAGGTGCCCTCGGGACCCGACCCCGTACGCGACCGCTGGCGAGCCGCGATGCGGCTCGCCTTGGACGAGGCCGAACTGGCCGTCCGGGGCGGGGACGTCCCCGTCGGCGCGGTCGTGCTGTCCGCGGACGGTACGACCGTGCTGGGCGCCGGCCACAACGAGCGCGAGGCGACCGGCGACCCGACCGCGCACGCCGAGTTGCTGGCGATCCGCCGGGCCGCGGCCGAGGTCGGACAGTGGCGGCTGTCCGGGTGCACTCTCGTCGTCACGCTGGAGCCCTGCACGATGTGCGCGGGCGCGCTCGTGCAGTCGCGGGTGGACCGGGTCGTCTACGGCGCCCGGGACGAGAAGGCGGGCGCGGCCGGCTCCCTCTGGGACGTCGTACGCGACCGCAGGCTCAACCACCGGCCCGAGGTGATCGAGGGCGTCCTGGCCGACGAGTGCGCCCGGCTCCTGACGGACTTCTTCCGGTCCCGGTGAGGCCGGTACGGGAGCTGAGCATCGCGAATACCGATTTCAGAGCACGGCCCGGCTTGCTGTAATGTCTCCCTCGGTAGCGTGTCCGAGCGGCCGAAGGAGCTCGCCTCGAAAGCGAGTGTGGCGCAAGTCACCGAGGGTTCAAATCCCTCCGCTACCGCTGATGAGGGGCCCCGTCCTAGGACGGGGCCCCTCGTGCTGTTGATCTCTTGTCGGGCGCGAAGGTTACACTCACCGCCGGTAACACGGGCCCCTTTCGGCTCTTTCGGCTCATTCGGCACGGCAGACATGGCAGTCACAGCACAGCAGCCACAGGGGAGGCCGCGATGGCGGTGAATTCCAAGAAGATCGCCATCTATGTGCTCGCGGTCTTCGTGCTCTACGTGATCATCACGGACCCGGCCAAGGCGGCGGACTACGTCCAGGTAGGGTTCGAGGGCATTTCGGACGCCGCCAAGGCCATCGGCGACTTCATGACGTGGATCGCCAACGGCGGCGACAGCTAGGGAGTACTCATGATCCGCCACCTGGTCCTCTTCAAGCTCAACGAGGGCGTCGAGCGTGACGACCCGCGTGTCGTGGAGGGTGAGAAGGCCTTCCGCTCGCTGGAGGGCAGCATCCCCGAGATCCGGCACTGGGAGCTCGGCTGGAACTTCAGCGACCGCCCCATCGCCTACGACTTCGCGATCAACTCCGCCTTCGAGGACACGACCGCCCTGCGCACCTACGCGGAGCACCCCGAGCACCAGGCGGGCGTCGCTCTGTGGCGGGAGTTCGCCACCTGGGTGATCGCCGACTACGAATTCTGAGCCCCGCCGCTCCCCGAGCAACCCGAAGCCCTCCGCCGGAACAGCGGGGGGCTTTCGCGTGTCTTACGCACCCTTCCATCCCCAACACGGGATTATGCGGTACTTGAACACAATGAACTGTCTTGTGATGCTATGACCGCTTTTGACGGATGAGTTGATGGATCACGAGGTGGAGTTGACCGTGCCGGCCAGTACTGCGCCTCAAGCCCCGACCCAGGAGGACACTCCCGCGTCCCCGCCGCCCCGCAGCCGCGGCGCCGACACCCGGGCACTCACCCAGGTCCTCTTCGGCGAGCTCAAGGAGCTGACGCCGGGCACGCCGGAGCACAACCGCGTGCGCGGGGCGCTCATCGAGGCGAACCTCCCGCTCGTGCGCTACGCGGCCGCCCGTTTCCGCTCCCGCAACGAGCCGATGGAGGACGTGATCCAGGTCGGCACCATCGGCCTCATCAACGCCATCGACCGCTTCGACCCGGACCGGGGCGTGCAGTTCCCGACGTTCGCGATGCCGACGGTGGTCGGCGAGATCAAGCGGTACTTCCGCGACAACGTCCGCACGGTGCACGTGCCGCGCCGGCTGCACGAGCTGTGGGTCCAGGTCAACAGCGCGACCGAGGACCTCACCACCTCCTTCGGGCGCACCCCCACGACCGCCGAGATCGCCGAGCGGCTGCGCATCACCGAGGACGAGGTGCTGTCCTGCATCGAGGCCGGGCGGTCGTACCACGCCACCTCGCTGGAGGCCGCCCAGGAGGGCGACGGGCTGCCCGGACTCCTTGACCGGCTCGGCTACGAGGACCCGGCCCTGGACGGCGTGGAGCACCGGGATCTCGTCCGGCATCTCCTGGTGCAACTTCCCGAACGCGAGCAGAGAATCCTTCTTCTGCGGTACTACAGCAACCTCACCCAGTCGCAAATCAGTGCGGAACTCGGGGTCTCCCAGATGCACGTTTCGAGGCTACTCGCGCGTAGCTTCCAACGACTGCGTTCGGCAAACCGGATCGACGCGTAACCGGATACAGGAGCGAGCGGTCACCGTCGCGAGCGAATCGCTCACCAGGGCGGATCCAGACGGTTCTGGCCCGAAATACCGTCAGACCCCCTTTATCCAGGGCGGATTCAAGTCTTACGTGTCGACATGTCACTACAGCGTGTTGCCGACATGTGACATTCTTCGGGAAGCGCGTTTGCCGTGGCTTCGGCTCCGGTATTCAGGTGAAGGCTGGCGTTCCTCGATCGGAGCGTTCGCCACGACCGTCCCGCGACCCAAAGGGGGTGGCATGTCCGCAGACCAGGGCAGCTCGAAGGTGCTCACGCTCACGAAGAGCGAGTCCGCGCCCGACGCCGCGCTCGACGTTACGGCCCTCGAGGCCGTTCCGGCACCGGCACTTCCGGCTTCGGAGACCATCGACACCCGCACCCTGTCCCGCTCCCTGTTCCTGCGGCTCGCCGCACTGGACGAGAACAGCCCCGAGCGGGCTTACGTCCGGGACACGCTGATCGAGCTCAACCTCCCGCTCGTGCGCTACGCGGCGGCCCGCTTCCGCTCGCGCAACGAGCCGATGGAGGACATCGTCCAGGTCGGCACCATCGGCCTGATCAAGGCGATCGACCGCTTCGACTGCGAACGGGGAGTCGAGTTCCCGACGTTCGCGATGCCGACGGTGGTCGGCGAGATCAAGCGGTTCTTCCGCGACACGTCCTGGTCGGTGCGCGTCCCGCGCCGCCTCCAGGAGCTGCGCCTGGCCCTCACCAAGGCCAGCGACGAGCTCGCGCAGAAGCTGGACCGCTCTCCGACGGTCACCGAACTGGCCAACGTGCTGGGCGTGTCCGAGGAGGACGTCGTCGACGGCCTCGCGGTCGGCAACGCCTACACGGCCTCCTCGCTGGACTCCCCGGCCCCGGAGGACGACGGCGGCGAGGGCTCCCTGGCGGACCGGCTCGGCTACGAGGACACCGCGCTGGAGGGCGTCGAGTACCGCGAGTCCCTCAAGCCGCTGCTGGCCAAACTGCCGCCCCGCGAGCGGCGCATCATCATGCTGCGCTTCTTCGCCAACATGACCCAGTCGCAGATCGGCGAGGAGGTCGGCATCTCCCAGATGCACGTGTCCCGGCTGCTCACCCGGACCCTGGCGCAGCTGCGCGAGGGACTCATCTCCGACTGACCCCTTCATATTTGACGGAGCGTCAGCCACCATGGCCCGATGCTTCGCCGGATCTGGACGACCTCGACACATGGCCGTCGGTGCGCCCTGGTGGGCGCGTCGGCGGCCGTCGTCTGCCTGGGCGGGACGCTGGCCGCGTGCGGGGGAGGCGGGGGCGGTGACGGGTACGTCGCCACGGGAGCGGCCGGCGGTCCGCCCCGCGTCTCCGGTACGGCTGTCGCGCCGACGGGCGAGGTGACGCTGGTGCCGCTCGACGGACCGGAGAGCGGTGAGGGCAGCGGTAGCGGTGCGGTCAACTCCCGCGCGCGGGACGGAAGTCAGAAACCGTCCGCCGGCCCGGCAGAAACCGAACACCCCGCCCGACAGCCGAGCGACGCGGCCCCCGAACCCGCGGCCACACCGGCCGACTCCACCACCCCGACCAGCAGTTCAGCCGCCCCCTCGTCGACCCCGGCGCCCGCGACGACACCCTCGCCCGCGAAACTCGGCGTGGGCGACCCCGTACGGGAGCCCACGGACAAGCGCTGGTGCGAGAAGGTGACGCTCGACCTCCGCAACTCGGGCGGTACGGCCGTGCGTTCGGGCACCGTGACCTTCGGCACCCACATCATCGGCGCGCTCGGCATCGACTGGGCGACGATCGAGTCGTCGGAGGAACTCCCGGCGCCGATCGGGGCCGGGGTACGCAAGGAGAAGACCTGGACGGTGTGCGTCGACGCCTGGCGCGTGCCGCTCGGCATGCACATCGAGACGCGGGACGTCTCCGTCCGGTGGAAGTGAACCCGGCAGCGACTACTTGAGCGCCAGCCAGGCCACCGCCGCGACGATCGCCACGGCGACGATCACGCCGACGATGAGGCCGATGCGGGGGCCGGAGGAGGCCTGCTGCTGCCGACCGCCCTGCGGGCCCTCGTCGACGAACGCGCGGAACATCTGGGTGCTGCCTGCGGGGTCGTGGTTGCCCTGGGGGCCCTGGGTGTTAGCCATGGCCTGGACCCTAGCGAATCCGCCCGTTCGGCCCAAGTGGGGGCCCGACCCCTGCACAGGGGGGCACAGAACCCGCCCCACCTGCACATTTACGGTCGCAATACTTGCCTTTGCCAAGTTTTTATCCCGCCGGGACCTCGTTTATTTGCCTGTAGCAACCAAGTTCGTTCTATGGTTGCCCTAAGCAACAAATGACGGAGGTGTGATGGCCGAGCAGGCGCAGTACGAGGAGCTGATCCGTCAGTTCAGCGCCTTCGGCGCCGTGAAGAAGGAGATGGCGCGGATCCTGCCGTCCGACTGCCCCTCCGGCTCCGCCGCCGTACTGACGTTGCTGAGCCGCCACGGGGACATGCGCATCAGCAAGCTCGCCGAGCTGCTGGCCGTGGACATGTCGGTCACCAGCCGCCATGTCGCCCACGTCGCCGAGCGCGGCTGGATCGAGCGCTCCCCCGACCCGGCGGACAAACGCAGCCGCATCCTGCGCCTCACCCCGGCGGGCGAGGACCGCGTCCGGGAGATGTCCCGGCGCACCACACAGCTGCTCGCCGAGCGGCTGAGCGACTGGACCGACGAGGACGTCGCCCAGCTCACCCGGCTGATGACCCGGCTGCGGGCGAGCTTCGACGACTGCCGGTCCGCGCACCGAGCGCCGCCGCCCGACCAACCCGAACACTCCACCCGTACACCCGCGATCACCCAGTAGGAAAAGGAACCCCATGGCAACGACCACACCAGCCGGTGTGCGGGCGCACGCCAAGCATTCATCGGGCGCTTCCGGCGCCCCGATGTCGCATCGGCAGATCATGGAAGCGCTGACCGGGCTGCTGCTCGGCATGTTCGTCGCGATCCTGTCGTCGACGATCGTCTCCAACGCGCTGCCGGACATCATCAAGGACCTGGGCGGCGGCCAGAGCGCCTACACCTGGGTGGTCACCGCCTCCCTGCTGGCGATGACCGCGTCCACACCCCTGTGGGGCAAGCTGGCGGACCTCTTCTCCAAGAAGCTCCTCATACAGCTGTCCCTGGTGATCTTCGTGGCCGGCTCCGCGCTGGCCGGTCTGTCGCAGAACGCCGGGATGCTCATCGCGTTCCGCGCGGTGCAGGGCGTCGGCATGGGCGGTCTGTCCGCGCTGGCCCAGATCATCCTCGCGGCGATGATCTCCCCGCGTGAGCGCGGCCGCTACAACGGCTACCTCGGCGCCACCTTCGCGACCGCGATGGTCGGCGGCCCGCTGATCGGCGGCGTCATCACCGACACCGACTGGCTCGGCTGGCGCTGGTGCTTCTACGTCGGCGTGCCCTTCGCCGTGATCGCCCTGATCGTGCTCCAGCGCACCCTGCACCTGCCGGTCGTCAAGCGGAAGGTCAAGGTCGACTGGGCGGGCGCCCTCTTCATCACCGCCGCGGTCTGCCTGCTGCTGGTCTGGGTGACTTTCGCCGGTGACAAGTACGACTGGCTGTCCTGGCAGACCGGCGCGATGACCGGTGGCGCGCTCGCGCTGCTGCTGATCTTCATCTTCGTCGAGTCCAGGGCGAGCGAGCCGATCATGCCGCTGCGCCTGTTCCGCAACCGCACCATCACGCTCGCCTCGCTGGCGTCCCTCTTCGTCGGCATCGCGATGTTCGCGGGCACGATCTTCTTCAGCCAGTACTTCCAGCTGGCCCGGGGCGAGTCGCCGACCATGTCCGGCGTCCTGACCATCCCGATGATCGTCGGCCTGTTCGTCTCGTCGACCGTCTCCGGCCAGGTCATCACCCGCACCGGCCGCTGGAAGGCATGGCTGCTCGCGGGCGGTGTGCTGGTGACGGCGGGCCTCGGGCTGCTGGGCACGATCCGCTACGACACCGAGTACTGGCACGTCGCGATCTTCATGGCCCTGCTGGGTCTCGGCGTCGGCATGATGATGCAGAACCTGGTCCTCGCCACCCAGAACCAGGTCGCCCCGAGCGACCTGGGCGTCGCGAGCTCGGTCGTGAACTTCTTCCGCTCCCTCGGCGGCGCCATGGGCGTCTCGGCCCTGGGCGCGGTCCTCAGCCACCGCATCACCCACTACGCCGAGGAGGGCCTCACCAAGCTCGGCGTGCAGGGCAGCTCGGGCCACGGCGAGATCCCCGACCTCGACGCGCTCCCGGCACCCGTCCGCACGGTCATCGAGAGCGCGTACGGCCACGGCGTCGCGGACGTCTTCCTGTACGCCGCGCCGATCGCCTTCCTCGCCCTCCTGTTCGCCCTGTTCATCAAGGAGGTCCCGTTGAAGACGAAGGGCGCGCTGGCGCAGGCCGCGGAGGCGGAGGCGGAGGTGCCGGAGGGCGCGGAGGCTTTCGAGGCAGCCACGCCGCACGAGCGGACCCCGAGCTGGGCCGTTGCCGCTTCCGAGACCGAGGCCGCTCCCGAGGGCACCCAGCAGCTCGCGGCCGTGGCCACGGTGGCCCGCGCCGAGGAGAGCGGCGGTGCGTCGTCCGGCGGTGTCCCCGTCCGCGGTTTCGTCCGGGGCGCCGAGAGCGCGCCGGTGCCGCAGGCCGCGGTGACGCTGATCTCGCTGGCCGGCCGTCAGCTGGGCCGCTCGGTCGCGCAGGCCGACGGTTCCTACGGGGTGGACGCGCCGGGCGCCGGGTCGTACGTCCTGATCGCCTCCGCCGACGGCTTCCAGCCGCAGGCCTCCACGATCGTCGTGAACGGCGACGAGGCGGTGGCCTACGACATCCTGCTCAGCGGCACCAGCGGCCTGAGCGGTGTCGTGCGGACGGCACAGAGCGCACTGCCGGTGAAGGACGCGATGGTCATCGTGACCGATGTGCGCGGCGACCTGCTGGCCACCGCCGCCACCGGTGAGCAGGGCGAGTTCAGCTTCGCCGAGCTGGTGCCGGGCGCCGTGACCGTCGCGGTGAACGCCGCCGGATACCGGCCGCGCGCCCTGCCCGTCGAGATCGGCGGCACCGGGGTCACCCGGGTCGAGGTCGACCTGGAGGCCGGCGCCCAGATCCAGGGCGTCGTCCGGGCGCCGCACGGTCCGCTGGCCGACGCCCGCGTGACCCTGGTCGACGCGGCAGGCAACGTCGTCGGCACGTCGACGACCGGTCCGGACGGGGCGTACGCCTTCACCGACCTGGACGGCGGCGAGTACACGGTCATCGCGACGGGCTACCCGCCGGTCGCCACCGCGCTGACGGTGACCGGCCGCGGCGCCGACGACCACGACATCGAACTCGCCCACCCCGGCGAGTAGTCGGACCCCGGCCCGTGGCGGGCGGCGCGCTCTGAGCGGAGGTGCGCCGCCGCCACGGGCCGGTTTCTTTTGGGACTTTTCTGAGGAGTACGTGAGATGGGACTGACCGCGAGGATCCGTACCCGGGACGGTTGGGCCGTGTCGCACGCGGTCGTCACGGTGACGGACATGACCGGAACGCAGGTGCTGCGGGTGGAGGCGGACGCGGAGGGGGCCGTACGGGACGCGAATCCGCTGCCTCCCGGGGCGTACACCGTCATCGTCACCGCCGTCGGCTACGCCCCCGCCGCCGCGAGCGCGATCGTCACCGCGAGCGGCCGTGCCGAGGTGGGCACGGTGACGCTGGCCCGGCAGGGCGGCACGGAGCTGCCGCCGCCGGGACCGTGGACCGTCGACCCGGCGCACTCCAGCGTGGCCGCCGTCGCCCAGCACCTGGGCATCTCCAGCGTGCACGGCCGGTTCACGCAGTTCTCGGGCTCGATCGAGATCGCGCCGGACGAGGTGACCAAGTCACGGGTCGAGGCGGTGATCCGGGCCGACTCGATCGACACGGGGAACGGCATGCGGGACGGGCACCTGAGGTCGGCGGACTTCCTGGATGTGGAGAAGTACCCCGAGATCACCTATCGCTCGACGGGTCTTACGGCCGCCGCGGGCACCGACCGCTGGACCGTGCACGGCGAGCTGACCATGCACGGTGTCGTACGGCCGGCGGACCTCGACCTCGCCTACCTCGGCACGGGCGCCGACCCGTGGGGCGGGACGCGGGCCGCGTTCCGTGCGACGACGGAACTGCGGCGCGAGGACTTCGCCATGTCGTACAACCAGGTCGTTCAAGCAGGGATCGCGGCTATCGGCACGACACTGAAGGTGGAGCTGGATATCCAGACGGTGCAGGGGGAGTCGCTGCCGCAAGGGTAGGCACGCCAGGGTCAGGCTGAGAGGGCCGGTCGGCCCCTAGGCTGACCCCATGGCACCGAACATCGCGACCAACACGCGCGTCTCGCTCGAAGAGTTGCTCGACTTCGTACGGCCCCGTCATCGCGCGATCCTGCTGACCCGGCGGGCGGACGGGAGTCCGCAGGCCTCGCCGTTGACCTGCGGGGTCGATGATTCGGGGCGGATCGTGATGTCGACGTATCCCGAGCGGGCCAAGACGCGGAACGCGAAGCGGGACGAGCGGGTGAGCGTCCTCGTCCTCAGCGACGACTGGAACGGGCCCTGGGTGCAGATCGACGGTTCCGCCGAGGTCGTCGACTCGCCGGAGTCCGTCGAGCCGCTCGTCGAGTACTACCGGAACATCGCCGGGGAGCATCCGGACTGGGACGAGTACCGGGCGGCGATGGTGAAGCAGGGGAAGTCGATCATTCGGGTGACGCCGGAGGGGTGGGGGCCGGTGGCCACGGGTGGGTTCCCCGCGCGGCTCGTGGAGGGTGGCGCCTAGCCCCTAGGGGGCGCTACGCGCCACCATCGCCTCGATGCCCGCCACCAGCAGGTCCAGGGCGAACTCGAAGTCCCGCTCCCACATCTCCTCCACGGTGTCGCCGCCCCGGGCCTCCATCAGCTCCGCCGACTCCTGGACGATGTCGGCGGCCTCCGGGGACTGGGTCACCGTGCTCATGGCGTGGTGGAAGTAGTCGTCCGGGGTCATGCCGAACGCCGCGCTGCGGGCGATGAAATGGCCCTCGATCGTGCCGAAGCCGTACACGAACTGGAAGACGGCGGAGATGGCCGCCACCAGGCCGTGCGCCGGCAGGCCGGTCTTGCGGATGATCCGCTGGACGAGGCGGGAGAAGGCCAGGCTGTTCGGGCCGATGTTGACGTACGTGCCGATCAGCGGCGACAGCCAGGGGTGGCGGACCAGCAGGCCGCGGTACTCGCGGGCCAGCGTGCGCAGTTGGTCGCGCCAGTCCTCGTCGGTGTCCGGGTCGGGCAGGGTCAGTTCACCGAAGGCGGCGTCGAGGGCGAGTTCGAGGAGGTCGTCCTTGGTGTCGACGTACCAGTAGACGGACATCGCGGTCACGTTCAACTCGCCCGCCAGCCGCCGCATGGAGAACTTGGCCAGCCCGTCCGCGTCCAGCAGCCGTATGGTCACCTCGGTGATCCGGTCCCGGTCGAGGCCGGAGGGCTGACTGCCGCCCCCACGTCCACCTCGACGCTCCTTGCCCTCCAGCCAGACACTGGTTCGCGCGGACTCCCGGCCTGCCCTAGCCATGGCGCACCTTCCTAGACATTCGAATCGCCGGTCGCGGGGAGCGCCCCACAGGGGCGCGGGGAACTGCGCGACCAGCCACAACGGCCCCGCTGCCGCCCGACAACCGTATGTCCCGAGCTCTCAGGCGGTATCTGCCCTTTCAGCCCGCCGCAGCAACGCGCCCGCGACCAATCCTCCCAACAGCACAGCCAACGCCCCGACCAGCAAACTGCTCTCCAGCCCGGAGGAGAACGCGTCCGTGATCTCCGCCTTCTCCTCATCCGACCCCGCAGCCGCCAACGCCCCCGGCAGGGACGTCGCCGCGACCGGAATCAACGCCGCGAACCGCGAGTTGAGCAACGCCCCCAGCACGGCGACCCCCAACCCGGTGCCGAACTCCGCCACGGTCCCGTTGATCCCCCCGCCGACGCCCGCCTTCTCCGGCGGAATCGCACTCATGATCGCGTGGGACATCGCCGGACTGGCGACCGCGGCACCGGCCCCGATGAGCACCAGCCCCAGCAGCGTCCCGGCGTAACCGCCGGAGGCCATCGTGGCGATGGACGCCAGCCCCGCCGCCATCACCGCCATGCCGAGCCCGATGGCGAGCGGGGTCCCGAGGCGGGCCGCCCACTTCGCCGCCACGCCCGTGAAGTTCAGCGCCACGATCATCAGGGCGAGCGGGGCCGTCCGCAGCCCGGCCTCCAGGGGCTCGTAGCCGAGCACGAACTGCATGTGCTGGGTGAGCAGGAAGAGCGAGCCGCCCATGCCGAAGGTGATGAGGACACCGCCCGAGACCGCGCCGGTGAACTGACGGTTCCGGAAGAAGTGCATGTCGATCATGGGGTACGGGATCCGGCTCTCCCAGTACGCGAAGGCGGCCAGCACGACGATCGCCACGGCCGCCGTCACCAGGACCCGGCCCGACGTCCAACCGTGCTCGGGCCCGGAGATGATCGCGTACACCAGCGAGGCCATGCCGATCGTGGAGAGCACGGCGCCCAGCAGGTCGGGGCGGTCGCCCTGAGGGTTCTTCGACTCGGGGACGAGCACCACGACGGCCACCAGGGCGAGCACCGCGACCGGAATGTTGATCAGGAAGATCGCGCCCCACCAGAAGTGGTCCAGCATGAAGCCGCCGAGCAGCGGTCCGGCCGCGAAGCCCAGCGAGTTCACCGCGGCCCAGATGCCGATCGCCTTCGGCTGCTCCTCCGGGGTGAAGATCTGGATCGCCACGGCCAGGACGGTGGTCATCAGCAGCGCGCCGCCGACGCCCATCCCGGCCCGCGCCGCGATCAACTGGCCCGTGGAATCGGCGAGCCCGGCCACGAGCGAACCCGCGCCGAACAGCGCCAGGCCCACGGCCAGCAACTTCTTGCGGCCGTAACGGTCGGCCGCGCTGCCCGCCGTGAGCAGCAGACCCGACTGCACGAGCGAGTAGGCGTTGATCATCCACTGGATGTCGGAGGTGGCCGCGCCCAGTTCGCGGGTGAGTGAGGGGATGGCCACGTTCAGGACGGTGTTGTCGAGCACCACGGTGAGCACCGCGAGGCAGAGGACACCGAGGATCAGCCAGCGCTGCGGGTGGCCGCCCGGTGCCGCGGGCTCTGGCTGGACCGGTGGCTGGGCAGGGGCCTGCTCCTGGGGGGACGTCGTCATGCTGTACACCGTAGAACAGTTCCCATACAGCGTACAACGCGAATTTCCGCCGCCCCGGACAGCACGAAGGGCGTACGGCCGAAGCCGTACGCCCTTCCTCTTCCCGGACCGTGAGCTGCTGGTCAGCTGCAGGTCAGCTGCTGGTCAGCTGCTGGTCTGCAGCGTCAGGTCGTAGAACGTCGCCGAACCGACCGTCACCTGCTTGAAGTTGGCCTCGACCCACTCGCTGATCTGCGAGGACGTGCCGCTGCTGCTGCCGCCCATGCCGCCGCCGCTGCCACTGGAGATGAAGTAGTGGATCTTTCCGTCCGCCATGTACTCCTTGAACTCGGCCAGCGTCGGGGACGGGTCGGTGCCGTTGAAGCCGCCGATCGCCATCACCGGGTCGCCGGTGGAGAGCTGGTAGCTCGCGGCGTTCTGGGCACCGATGGCCGCGGCGGCCCAGGTGTAGTCGCTCGCGTTCTTCTCCAGCAGTTCCTTGGCCTCGTCGCTGACGCTGGCGCCGTTGAGCAGACCGCCCGCGCCGCCACCGCCGCCCATGCGACCGCCTTCACCCATCTGACCGCCGCCCTGCTGGTTCTGGCCCTGGCCCTGGCCCTGGTTGTTGCCGTTGCCGTTCTGCTGGCCCTGCTGACCCGGCATGCCGCCACCGGGGAAGCCGTTGCCGTTCTGCTGGTTCTGGCCGCCCTGCTGGCCCTGACCCTGCTGGTTCTGGCCGGGCATGCCGCCACCGCCGGGGCCGCCGCCCATGCCTCCGCCGCCTCCGCCGGGGCCGCCACGGCCGCCCGCGACCGCGGGACCCGCGGTGACGATCGAGCCGGAGTGGCCCTCGTTCACCGTGGTGAGGGTGTACGCGGCCGGACCGGCCAGCGCCGCGACGAGGCCCAACCCGACGACGCCCATGGTCAGTTGACGTCCTAGCTTGGACGCGAAGATCAGGCCCAGTGCCGCGGCCAGACCGCCGGCCAGCACGACCCACTTCAGCCAGGGCAGGTAGTCGGAGGAGCGGTTGAGCAGTACGTAGCCCCAGGCCGCGGTGGCCGTCATCGCGCCTGCCAGCGTCAGCGACGCCCACGCCTTGTCGCGCTTCTCCCACAGCAGCGCCGCGCCCATGCCGATCAGCGGGGCGATGTAGGGGGCGAGGGCGACCGTGTAGTACTCGTGGAAGATGCCCTGCATGTAGCTGAAGACCAGCATGGTCGTGACCAGCGCGCCGCCCCAGACGAGGAACGAGCCGCGCGTCACCGACGTACGACGCGCCTTGCGGGTGGCCACCAGGCCCGCGACCAGCAGGATCAGCGCGGCCGGGATCAGCCAGGAGATCTGGCCGCCGATGCTGGAGCTGAACAGGCGGTCCCAGCCGGTCTCACCCCAGTTGCCACCGCCGTTGCCGCCACCACCGCCGCCGCCGACGCTGCCGGTCTCGTCGCCGTTGAGCCGGCCGAGGCCGTTGTAGCCGAAGGTCAGTTCAAGGAAGGAGTTGTTCTGCGAGCCGCCGATGTAGGGGCGGGAGGAGGCGGGCCACAGTTCGACGATCGCGACCCACCAGCCGCCGGAGACGACGATCGCGACCAGGCCGGCGGCGAGCGAGCCGATCCGCTTCTTCACCGACACCGGCGCGCAGACCGCGTACACGAGCGCGAGCGGCGGAAGGATCAGGAACGCCTGGAGGGTCTTGGCGAGGAACGCGAAACCGATGGCGACACCGGCCCACACCAGCCACTTGGTACGGCCGTCCTCCATGGCCCGGATGACGAAGTAGCAGGCCACGGCCATCAGCAGGGCCAGCATCGCGTCCGGGTTGTTGAACCGGAACATCAGCGCCGCGACGGGGGTGAGCGCCAGCACCGCGCCCGAGATCAGGCCGGCCGCGGGGCTGAACCGGCGGCGTACGGCGGCATAGACCACGGCGACCGTGCCGACCCCCATGAGGACCTCGGGGAGCAGGATCGCCCACGAGCTGAGGCCGAAGAGGCGGACGGACAGGGCCATCGGCCACAGGGACGCCGGGGGCTTGTCGACGGTGATGGCGTTGGCCGCGTCCAGCGAGCCGAAGAAGAAGGCCTTCCAGGACTCGCTGCCGGCCTGCACGGCCGCCGAGTAGAAGGAGTTGGCGTAGCCGGAGGCGCTGAGGTTGTAGAGGTAGAGGAGGAAGGTGGCGAGGAGGAGGCCGAGGAAGGCCGGGCGCGCCCAGCGCGGGTCCTCGGGGCGGCCGCGCCACAGCCGCCGCAGGAAGGGCTGCTTGGGTTCGCCGGCGTCGGGGGCCGGGGCGGCGGGCGGGGGTGTCGGGGGAGGGCCCCAGGTGGCGGGGCTCGTGCCTCTGCCGTGGCTCTCGTAGGTCTCGTGGCCGGTCTGCCGGTCGTAGTGGACGGTCATCGGGAGTCCCTCGAGTCGGTGTCGTGCGGGCGCACCGGCTGCAACTGCATGGTGGCGTCCCGCCAGCTGCCGTCCGCGGCTTCACCGGCGCGGAACTGGGTGGTGTCGTAGGGGTGATGGGGCGCGTCCCCGGTCACCGGGCGCTGCGGGAGCGGGCCGTAGTGACCGGGCTGGGCCATGGAGTAGGTCGGGGACGACGGATTGGCGACCGGCAGGTGCGAGGCGACCACGGTCGCATCGGCGTCACGCCGGTCCGGGAACACCCACGCCCTAAAGAGCAGGAAGCGCAGCACGGTCGCCGCGAGGTTGGCGGCGATGAGGACCGCCAGCTCGGTGGAGTGCGCGGGGTTGCTGCTCGCCGCGTTCAGGGCGGCGAGCGAACCGCTGGTCAGGGCGAGGCCGATGCCGAAGACGACCAGGCCCTGCGCCTGGTGCCGTACGGCGCCGCCGCGGCCGCGCACTCCGAAGGTGAGGCGCCGGTTGGCCGCCGTGTTGGCGATCGCGGAGACCAGCAGGGCGAGCGCGTTGGCGATCTGCGAGCCGGTGAAGACCCGGAAGCCGCTGTACAGGAGCAGATAGAACAGGGTGGACAGGGCGCCGACGACACAGAATCCGACGAGCTGGCGGGCCAGCCCCTTGGGTACGTCCTTGATCTCGCGGTCGCGCGGGTCGTCGCCGAAGGGGCGGGCGATCCGGTCCAGCGGCAGCGAACCGGAGGCCAGGGCCTTGCCAACCCGCCACACGCCCTTGAGGTCGTCGGTCGCCGTCTTCACGATGTGGACCGTGGAGTTGGGGTCGTCGACCCAGTCGACCGGCACTTCGTGGATCCGCAGGCCCGCCCGCTCGGCGAGCACCAGCATCTCGGTGTCGAAGAACCAGCCGGTGTCCTCGATCAGCGGCAACAGCACCTGGGCGACATCGCGGCGTATCGCCTTGAAGCCGCACTGGGCGTCGGAGAAGCGGGCCTGGAGCGAGCCGCGCAGGATGAGGTTGTACGAGCGGCTGATGAACTCCCGCTTGGCACCGCGCACCACGCGCGAGCTGCGGCTGAGCCGGGAGCCGATCGCCAGGTCCGAGTGACCGGAGATCAGGGGTGCCACCAGCGGCAGCAGGGCGTTGAGGTCGGTGGACAGGTCCACGTCCATGTAGGCGAGGATCGGGGCGTCCGAGGCGGACCAGACGGTCCGCAGCGCCCGGCCGCGGCCCTTCTGCTCCAGCCGGAACGCCCTGACCTCCGGGAGCTCCGCCTCCAGCCGCCGCGACACCTGGGGGGTGGTGTCCGTCGACGCGTTGTCCGCGATCGTGATGCGGAACGCGTACGGGAAGGTGCGCTTGAGGTGATCATGCAGTCTCAGCACACACGGCTGGAGGTCCTTCTCCTCGTTGTAGACGGGGATCACTACGTCCAGGACAGGCGTACCGGCGTCTCCGGCCGGGAGGTGCTCCCGCGCCGGCAGGGTGCCGGGAGAAGAGTCGGTTCGCATGACACCGACTTTTGTCAGGCGCCCTGTTCCACCCATGTGGTGACGCTGTGCTGTGCCTGTGAGTGCTGTTGCCAGCTCATTTCGGGGCTCGGCGGAGTCGCCAGCGCGGGCAGATGCACCGTGAAAACGGTCCGCCCGGGCACGCTGTCGACGGTCACGGCACCGCCGTGCGCGGTGGCCACGGCCTGCACGATCGCGAGGCCCAGGCCGGTCGAGCCGGTGGCGCGGGAGCGCGCGGAGTCGCCGCGCGCGAACCGTTCGAAGACGTGCGGGAGCAGATCCGGCGGGATTCCCTGCCCGTTGTCCTCGACGTCCACGCACAGCCACGGGCCCCGCCTTTGAACACGGGCAGTGACCGTCGTACCGGGTGGGGTGTGGTTGCGGGCGTTGCCGAGGAGATTGACGAGCACCTGTTGCAGACGTGCCGCGTCCGCCGAGACGAGCGCGGGCTCGTCGGGCAGGTCGAGGCGCCAGTTGTGGTCCATGCCGGCGGCTCGGGCGTCGCTGATGGTGTCCACGACGAGAGGGATCAGGTCGGTCTGCTCGAACTGGAGAGGCCGTCCGGCGTCGAGACGCGCGAGCAGGAGAAGATCCTCGACGAGCAGGGTCATCCGCCCGGCCTCGGACTCGATACGGCCGAGGGCGTGCTTGGTGTCCGGGCCGACGTCTTCCCTCCCGCGTCTGGTCAGCTCGGCGTACCCGCGGATGGAGGCGAGGGGCGTCCTCAGCTCATGACTGGCGTCGGCCACGAACTGCCGTACCCGCATCTCGCTCTGCTGGCGGGAGTGGAGGGCGCCGTGGACATGGTTCAGCATGCGGTTGAGCGCCGCGCCGACCTGGCCGACCTCGGTGTGCGGGTCGGTCTCGGACTCGGGGACGCGTTCGCTGAGGTTGACCTCGCCGGTGTGGAGGGGGAGTTCGGAGACACGGGTCGCCGTGGCGGCGACGCGGCGGAGGGGGCGGGTGGCTACGCCGACGATCACCGTGCCCGCGATACCGGCCGCGACCAGGGCGGCTGCGGTGACGCTGGCTTCGATGAGCATGAGGGTGTTGAGGGTGCTACTGACGTCCTTGGTGGGGATGGCGACGTAGTAGCTGTGGGTGCCGTCATGGCTGGTCCCGTACTGGACGCGGTATTCGCCGAGGCTGCCCAGGTCGACGGTGTGCTGGTTGCCATCCTGGGCGACCTTGTTGAGCGCCGCTTCCTGGGCTTCGGTGAGGTTGTTGGCCACCATTCCGAAGTAGTCGGCGCTGGTGCTGTCGTCGGACTTCTGGCCGACCTTGGCCTCAGTGATGACGCCGTTCTGGACCAGGGCGATGACCGTGTCGGACGCCCCCGGGCCGCCTGCGCGCTTGGTGAACTCGACCAGGTCGAAGGGCTGGGCGGCCTGATCGGGCTCGCCTTTCTTGTCGGGGTCGGCGCTGGGAGGCTTACCGGCGGCCCGATCAGCGACCTCGCTGAGCTGGGTGCCCAGCTGTTCGTACAGATGAGACCGCAGCGCCAGCGTCGTCACCGTACCGATCACCGCACACACCACAGCGATCAGCACCACCGACGCGACGACGAGTCGCGTCCGCAGGGTCCGCGGCTGACCCTCCCCCACTCTCGACTTCGCTCGAGCGGGGGGACCCCCACGTCTCTTCTGCGCACGCGGCCGCCGTCGCCCGCTCATGACGCCGCGGGCTTGATCAGGTAACCGGCTCCCCGCCGGGTGTGGATCATCGGCTCGCGACCGGCGTCGATCTTCCGGCGCAGGTAGGAGATGTACAGCTCGACGACATTGGCCTGCCCGCCGAAGTCGTACGACCACACGCGGTCGAGTATCTGGGCCTTGCTGAGCACGCGCCGGGGGTTGCGCATGAGGAAGCGCAGCAGCTCGAACTCGGTGGCGGTGAGGTGGATGTTGTCCCCGGCCCGCGACACCTCATGGCTGTCCTCATCAAGCGTGAGGTCGCCGACAACCAGCACGGAGTCGGACCGCCGGTCGGCCGCACCGGACCGTCGGATGAGCCCGCGCAGCCGCGCCACGACCTCCTCCAGGCTGAACGGTTTGGTGACGTAGTCGTCACCACCAGCGGTGAGCCCGGCGATACGGTCCTCGACGGCGTCCTTGGCCGTCAGGAACAGCACCGGAACGTCCGGCAGCTCACGCCGCAGCCGCCCGAGGACGGTCAGCCCGTCCATGTCCGGCAGCATCATGTCCAGGACGACGGCGTCGGGCCGGAATTCCCGCGCGGTCTGGACGGCACCCGTGCCGTCACCCGCGCTGCGGATCTGCCAGCCCTCATAGCGAAGGGCCATCGACAGAAGTTCGGTGATCGACAGCTCGTCGTCCACCACAAGCACTCGGACGGGGCTCCCGTCCGGCCTCAGCAGTTCGGTGCGCCCCTGGGGCGAGGTCGTGGTCATAGCGGACACCTTGTCGGGGTCCGCTTAGAACACGCTTTCCGCAACCTGTGATTTTCCTAAGAAACGCACAGGAGGCTCTCAGGGAGTACCTGGGTTCTCCTCGGCGCCGAAGTGCGGCGGCAACCCACTCAGAACAATCAGAACAAGCCGTCCTGCACACTCGCCTCCCTGAACTCCCGTACAGGAACCGTCAGTTCATCTCCCCCGCCCACAGGAACCAGCTCCCACCCCGTCATCAACCGGCTGTCCAGCACGACCACCCTGCCGCCGACCGTCTCGACATGCAGATCCGGCCCGGCAGCCGCCACCAACCGCCCGCTCACCGCCCCGCCCGCGGCCAGCTCGGTCACGTCACCCACAGCGGCCGGGAGATCCGCCAGCCCGAACACCCGGGCGTGATCGACCGGTTGGCACGGCTCGCGGGTGAGGGACTCCGGCCAGCCGGAAAGCGCCACCGCCCGGGCATGCAGGTCCTCGACCTCCACCGCCCGCTCCGTCGCCGACGTCGGCAGCGCGGACCGTACCGCCCGCTTGGCGGCGTACGGAATCCGGTCCGGCACCCCCAGGGCCGCCCGCAGCAGCTCCTCCGTGCGCCGGGCCGCCATCAGTGGGCCCGCGCCCAGCCAGCTGAAGCAGACCGCGCCCTGCTCCAGCAGCCGGGTCGGGCCGCGCTCAAGGGCGGTGATGCCGACCTTGGTCATCCCGGGGCCGAACCAGGCCAGATATACGTGGTACGGCCGAGGGTCGTCCGCGATCGTGTCGGCGGCCACCGAGTGCGCCCGGTCCAGCCGCGCGCACTCCTCGCACCGCGCCCCCGTGCTCCGCCCCGGCACGACCGCCCGGACCGCACACGCATGCCCCCGCGCTCCCACGCATGTCCGCACGCCCCCTTCCGCGACCCCGAAGGCCACCCGTTTCCCCCAGGTCAGCGCCGAGCGCCGACCGCCGTCCCACGCCAGCTCAGGGCCGTCCGCCGACCAGCGCAGCCCCTTGCATCTCCATGCCTGTGCCATCGCTCTTCGAGACTAGGGGCTGCCACTGACAACGCCCCTTCAGCGACCGGCCTCAGCAGCCACGGGCTCGGGCCGCCCGGCCACGGCGTCCACCTCGGACGCCACCGCCGACGTGCGCCGGCCACGCCCCGCCAGCCGGCACCCCCAGCAGTCCGCATGCCCGTCCCGCGCCGTCAGGTCCCGCGCCCCCATCCGCCACTGCGCGCGAGGCCGCACGCCCGGCGGCTTGCCCCAGCCGGTCAGATGCAGCGCCCAGGTGACCAGGACACTCGCCGCCAGAATCCCGGACCCGCCCACGATCAGCGCGGCCGAAACCACGCATATCCCCGCACCCAGCACGCCGGCACCGACGGTCGCGATCCCCGTTCCGGTCCACCCCGCGACCGTGTGCCCCTCGTCATACTGGCTCACGTGCCCACCTCCTCAGAATCACTCACTCCGTAAGAAGTTTAGGCACTAAATCTCTCACAAACTAAGGTAATCAGGAAGATGCAAGCCAAGCCGCGCCCCTCCGCCTCTCCGGCCCAGGCCCTGTCGGCGATGGACCACCTCATCGCGACCTCGATGATCGGACAGCAGGAGATCGCCGCGCAGGCCGGTCTGAACGTCACGGACCTGACCTGCTTCGGCTACGTCCTGGAGGCCGGCGAGAACCTGCTCACGGCCGGCGACCTGGCGGCGCGGGCGAACGTCACCACGGGCGCGGTGACCGGCATCCTCAACCGCCTGGAACGCGCGGGCTTCGTCACCCGTCGCCCCGACCCGACGGACCGCCGCCGTGTGCGGGTGGCCGCGCGCCCGGACGCGGAGGCCCGTATCCGTGAGATCTACGAGCCCTACTACGCCCGTCTGATGGACCTCTTCGCCGACTACTCCCCGGAGGAGATCGCCGTCCTGACCGACTGGTTCACCCGCGCGACCTCGCTGGCGGCGGGCTACCTGGAGGAGCACTGCCGCACCGACTGACGCCCCGGGCACAGGCCCTCAACGGCCGCGGCCGCCTTCCCGCCCGTCGTACGCCACCCGCGCCCGCTCCACCTCGCCCAGATGGACGGACCACTCCGACAGCGCGGCGAACAACGGTGCCAGGCTGCGCCCCAGTTCGCTGATCTCGTACTCGACCCGCGGCGGGACCTCCGCGTGATACGTGCGCACGACCAGCCCGTCGCGCTCCAGTTGCCGCAGTCGCTGCGTCAGCACCTTCGGCGTGATGGTGCCGATACGGCGCTCCAGTTCGACGAAGCGCTGACGGCCGTACTCGTGGAGCGTCCACAGGATCGGGGTGGTCCAGCGGCTGAAGACGATGTCGACGACGGGGGCGATCGGGCAGGCGTTCTCCGGATCGACGCCGCGCTGAGTCCAGCTGCCTGTGGTCTCGGTCACAACTGCCCCTGTCTGCCAATACTTTCCTCTAGGTACCTACTACCCCCACAACAGTAGCGTCGCCGTACGAGATCCGAACTCGGAAACGGAGACCGATGATGATCATGGTGACCGGAGCAACCGGCAATGTGGGAAGGCCACTTGTGCGGGCCCTCGTCGAGGCGGGGGAGCAGGTGACGGCGGTCTCCCGCCGTATCTCCGCGCACGACATACCGGCGGGGACCACCCGCCACCACCAGGCCGACCTGACCGAACCCGCCCGCCTGGAGCCCGCGCTCGACGGAGCCAAGGCGTTGTTCCTGCTGACGTCCGGCGACTTCATGGGCGCCGGCGGCGACCTCGGCGCCGTCCTGGACGTCGTACGGGGATCCGGCGTCCGGCGCGTGGTCCTGCTGTCCTCCCAGGGCGTCGGCACGGGCGACCACCCCTCGCTCCTGGAGGACGCCGTCAAGACATCGGGCCTGGAGTGGACGATGCTGCGGCCGGGTGGCTTCCACTCCAACGCCCTCCAGTGGGCCGACCTGGTCCGCGCACGCCGGGAGGTCGCCGCCCCCTTCGGCGACACGGCCCTGCCCACCGTCGACCCGGCCGACATCGCGCAGGTCGCGGCGGCCGCCCTGCGCGAACCGGGGCACGCCGGCGGGGTGTACGAGCTGACCGGCCCCGCGCCCGTCACGCCCCGGCAGCAGACCGCCGCGATCGCGGCCGCCCTGGGGGAGGCGGTGCGGTTCGTCGAACTGACCCGCGCACAGGCCCGCGAGCACATGCCGCGCGCCATGCCCGAGCCCGTCGTCGAGAGCACGCTCGACATGCTGGGGGCTCCGCCGGAGGCGCTGCGGCGGGTGAGCCCGGACGTGGAGCGCGTCCTCGGGCGGCCGGCCCGCCCGTTCGCGGACTGGGCGGGACGCAATGCCGGTGCCTTCAAGTAGACGGCGGTCAAGTAGACGGCGGTCAAGTAGGCGGCGGCGCCGGTCGATTGGGGGCGCTGGATCCTGAGCCTGCCGCGCGGGCCCGGCGGACATCCACCCCCTCGTGGTGGAGCCTGCCCTACCTCCGGTCCGGGAGGTCACTCCATCGTGCCGGCGCGTGAACGGCGGCATCGTTGGCCCCGGTTGATCCCGCCTGAAGCCTCGTCGAAACCGGCGAAGCCCACGTTGAAACCGGCTGAAGCCCGCCTGAGGCCCCGCTGAAGCCGTGCCGGGATGAGCTGTGGCCCGTCAAGGACCCGCCCGCCCGGAAGGAAGCCGCCATGGAGTCGCAGTGCCCGTCGAGGCCGAACCCGACGCCGTCGAGCCCGTCGCGGCCGGGTCCCCTCTCCTCGTTCGCCCGGTTCGTGGTGTGCGGCGGCGGTGTCGGGCTGCTCTCCGGCGCGGCCGTACCGATGCTGGCCGGGGCGATGCCCTGGGCCGTCGCGAACGCCCTGGTCACCATCGCCGGCACGCTCCTGTGCACCGAGTTGCACGCCCTGTTCACCTTCGGCACCGGACGGCGCCCCGGCTGGCGGCGGCATGCGCAGTCGTCGGGGTCGGCCGTCGCCGCCTATCTGGCCACGACCGCCGCGATGCTCGTCCTGCACGCCGTGCAGCCGGCGCCCGGCATGGTCTGGGAGCAGACCGTCTACCTCACCGCCTCCGGGCTGGCCGGCATCGCCCGGTTCCTGGTCCTGCGGGTGTTCGTGTTCGCCGAGCGGACGGAACGCACGGGTCCCGTCCGTCGTAGGGCCGCGGCCCCACCGGTGGACGGACTGCTCCCCGTCACCCGACACGGTGAACGGGCTCTGTCCGCCACCCTCAACTCACCCTGTGTTCCCGCCTGTTGACTCTCCATCAACAGCCTCTGCGGCGGCCGTGAGGATCTTGCGAAGCGTGGGTTTGCCTGGGGTCGGAACGGTAAAATCCGCGACATGAACGCTCGGCTGGCACTGCTCAGCACGGTGGCCCCCGGTGTCGCGGAAAGCGAGGTCTTCCGGCTGGCCCTGCAGCACGCGGTGGGCGAGCTGGGCGCGCTGGGCGGCATGATCCATCTGCGGGGCCCGATGTCCGCGCTGCGCCTGGTGTCGACGGCCGGGCTCCCGCCCGACCTCACCCGTTCCTGGGAGATCATCGACCAGGAGGGCCCGCCGGCCCCGGCCCGCGCACTGCGCGAGGGCAACGGCGTCTGGGTCCCGCTGAGTCCGGCCGGCGCAGCCGACTCCCCGGACGCCGCCTGGCCCGGCACCGGCCTCGCCGCACTGCCGCTGTACAGCGGCAACCGTGGCACCGGCGCCCTCAGCGTCCTGATGGACGACCGGGGCGAACCGGACCATGAGCACTGGGAGTTCCTGCGGGCCGTCGTCGCCTGGACCGAGGACCGTATGGGCCAGGCACCGCCGCCGACCGGCCCGGCACGGCCCGCGCAGCCCGAGCAGAGCGGCGAGCGTCTGCGCCAGGCCCTGAAGGAGGTCAGCGTCGGCTCCTGGGACTGGAACATCCGCACGGGCGACCTGATCTGGGACGTGGCCGCCCTGGAGCTGTACGGCACCCGGCCGCAGGAGTACACCGGCAAGGTCGAGGACTGGATGCGCTGCGTCCACCCCGACGACCTGCCGCCGACGCTGGCCGCGGCGGACCGGGCGATCCGCGACGGCGGCGTCTTCGAGGCCGAGTACCGGGTGCGCAAGCTGGACGGCACCTGGGGCTGGACCCAGGCCCGCGCCAGGGCGACGTACGACGACCAGGGCGAGCCCCAGCGGATGATAGGCGTGGGCTGGGACAGCAACGAGCCCCGTTCCGCACGTGACGCGCTCAGCCGCGCCCTGCACCACATGAGCGACGGCTTCCTCGCGATGGACGACGACTGGCGGATCACCTTCGCCAACCTGGAGGCCGAACGCACCCTGGGCTTCTCCGAGGAGGAGCTGTTCGGCTGTCTGCTGTGGGACCTGCCCGCTGCCGA
Source organism: Streptomyces sp. NBC_01092 (assembly GCF_045039535.1). Classification (NCBI taxonomy): domain Bacteria; kingdom Bacillati; phylum Actinomycetota; class Actinomycetes; order Kitasatosporales; family Streptomycetaceae; genus Streptomyces; species Streptomyces sp. NBC_01092. Next base: position 5,335,381 of record NZ_CP108659.1, read on the forward strand.
GCAGGTGCCCGGCCTGGAGATCCGCTGCCGGCAGGCCGCCGCCGCGGAGAAGTCGGTGAGCTTCGACGTACGGCTGCCCAACGGGCGCCTGTGCCATCTGCGGCTGGTGCCGGGCCCCGACGGCCGCACGATCTACTTCACCGACGTCACCGAGAGGCGACGCCTTGAGGAGGAGCGCCGGTCCGCCGACCGGGCGGCCGCCGAACGGGCGGCCCGGATAGGGGAACTGACCGCGGCGCTCGCCAAGGCGACGACCTCGGCCGACGTGGTGGACGCGGTCGGGCGCGGGGTGCTGCCGCCGTTCGATGCCGCCGGTCTCGTCGTACAGACCGTGGAGGACGACCGGCTGCACACCGTCGGCTCCATCGGCTACCCGGACGACGTCCTCGCCGTGCTCGACGGCCGCGAGCGCACCCAGCCCAGCCCGCTGTGGGACGCGATCCTGGCCGGCACGCCCCTGTTCCTGTCCACCCCGCGCGAGTTCGCCGCCCACTACCCCGAGCTGGCCGACCTGCCCGCCCGCGCCGGCAAACAGTCCTGGGCCCTGCTCCCGCTGACGGCCTCCGACCACACCTTCGGCATCTGCGCGATCACCTTCGACCACCCGCGCCTGCTCACCGACGAGGAGCGCACCCTGCTGACCGCGACCAGCGCCCTGGTCGCCCAAGCCCTGGAGCGGGCCCGCCTCTTCGACGCCGAGCACACCCGCTCCCGCGAGCTCCAGCGCAGCCTGCTCCCCCGCGACCTGCCCGCCGTCCCCGCCTGCACGGCCGCCGCCCGCTATCTGCCGGCCGGCCGGGGCATGGACGTGGGCGGCGACTGGTACGACATCATCCCGCTGTCCGGCGGCCAGGTGGCCCTGGTCGTGGGCGACGTCATGGGCCACGGTCTGCCCGAGGCGGTGACGATGGGTCGCCTGCGCACGGCCGTCCACACCCTGGCCGACCTCGAACTGCCGCCCGACGAGATCATGAGCCACCTCAACGACATCGTCGGCGCCATGGGCGAGGAGTCGTACGTGACGTGTCTGTACGCGCTCTACGACTCCACGACCCGCGTCTGCTCCATAGCGCGAGCGGGTCACCCCCCGCCGGCCCTCCTCCACCCCGACGGCACGGTCGTCTTCCCGCCCCTGGCGGCCGACCCGCCCCTGGGCGCGGCCGAGCCCCCCTTCGAGACGACGGAGGTCGAGGTCCCCGAGGGCAGCGTGCTGGCGCTCTACACCGACGGCCTCGTGGAGTCGTCGAAGCGCGAGATGGACGACGGCATGGCGGCGCTCGCCGAGGTGCTGCGCACCGCCCACGCGGACGGCACGGCGACGGACCTCGAGCAGCTGTGCGAGCGGGTCACCTCGGCCCTGCTCCCGGCCGGCCACCAGGCGCCCGACGACGCGGCCTTCCTGCTGGCCCGCCTGCACGCGCTGCCCGACTCCCGCATGGCCTCCTGGCCGCTGCCGAAGGACCCGAGGGCGGCGGGCCAGGCCCGCGCCCTGATCCGCAAGCAGCTGGCGGCCTGGGACCTGGAGCCCCTCACCCCGACCACCGAGCTGCTGGCCAGCGAACTCGTCGGCAACGTCATCCGCCACGCCAAGGGCCCACTGCGCCTACGGCTCCTGCACGACGCCGCCCTGATCTGCGAGGTCTTCGACGGCAGCCTGACGATGCCGCGGATACGCCGGGCGACGGACACGGACGAGGGGGGCCGGGGGCTCCAGCTGATCACCGCGCTGTCGCAGCGCTGGGGGACCCGGTACACGCCGACGGGCAAGTGCATCTGGACGGAACAGCCCCTCCAGACGGCACCGGATCCGGTACGGGACGCCCCGCAGGACCCGGTGCCGGACCCGCTGGAGCGCATGTTCCTGGACCTGCCGGGGCTGGGGGAGGACTTCGACGGGGACCTGGACGCGTTGGCGTTCGGCGACCAGGACTGAATCGGGCGGTACACGAGAAGACCCTCCCGTCACGGGGGTACCGTGAAAGCGCCACATATGCGACGTATCGGCGCTATCGCCGCGTATGTGCGACGCATCGCCGCGTATGGCGCTCCGCGAGACCCGGGGTGTGATGCCATGGCCCGCCGCCGCACCGATTCGGCCGGTGCCACCAGAGAGCTGCTCCAGGAGCTCGGGGATCTCACCGGCCGGATACTGGACCAGATCAAGCTCCACCAGGCCCGCGTCGAGCTCGCCGCCGCGCTGCAGCGGCAGGTCCTGTGCGCCGAGCTGCCCGACGTGCCGGGCCTGCGGGCGGCGGGACGGTACACCCCCGCGCGGCTCGGTCTGGACATCGGCGGCGACTGGTACGACGGCTTCCACATGCCGGACGGCTCGGTGGGTTTCGCGATCGGGGACGTCCAGGGCCACGACGTCGAGGCCGCGGCGCACATGGGGCAGGTGCGCACCTGCCTGCGCGCCGTCGCCACCTTCACCACCGAACCCGCTCAGGTGCTGCGGCGCACCAACGACCTGCTCGTCGCGATGGCCTCCGAGCTCTTCGTGACCTGCACGTTCCTGCGTTTCGACCCGGTCACCAGGGAGCTGTCCGACGCCCGCGCCGGGCACGTCCCGGCCGTCTGGGCCACGACCGACGGCCGCTGCGAGATCGTCCTGAACGAGGGCGGCCTGCCGCTGGGCATCCACGCCGGCGAGCACTACCCGTCGTCCCGCCGGCGACTGTCCGGCACGGGCGCGTTCGTACTGCTCACCGACGGCGTGGTGGAGGGCCCCGGCTATCCGATCGACGACGGCCTGAAGCGGGTGGCCGACCTGGTCGGCGACGGCTGCGGCACCGACCCCGACGAACTGGCCGCCCAGGTGATCAAGGTCGCGGACCTCACGGGCCACAGCGACGACGCCGCGGTCCTCGTCCTGCGGTACGGCGACATCGGCGACATCAGCGACATCGACGAAGGGTGAGCGGGATGTACGGCCTGGTCGCCCCCGAGGCGTCACGCGGAACGCAGAGCCAAGGGCTGCGGCTGCGCGACTACGCCACCCACGCCCTGCGCCTTGTCGTCGTCGCGGCCGCCTACTACGGCAGCGCCAAACTGGGTCTGGAGCAGCAGCTGGTACGAGGCCAGGTCACGCCCTTCTGGCCGCCCACCGGCATCGCCCTGGTCGCCCTGCTGCTCTGGGGCCTGCGCATGTGGCCGGGAATCGCACTCGGGGCGTTCCTGGTGAACGCGCCGCTCGGACCGTCGATCCTGCCCGTGCTCGCCATCGTCGCCGGCAACACGATCGCCCCGGTCTGCGCCTGCCTCCTGCTCCGGCGAGTGCGCTTCCGCCTCACTCTGGACCGGCTCCAGGACGCCCTGGCCCTGGTCTTCCTCGGCGCCCTGGGCGGGATGGTGATCAGCGCGACGATCGGCACGGGGGTCCTCGTGGCCTCCGAGGCGCTGGCGGCCGACGACTTCTGGCCGACCTGGTCGGTGTGGTGGACGGGCGACGCGATGGGCATCCTCGTCATCGCCCCCCTCCTCCTGGCCGCGCGCACCGTACGCCGACCGCACGGCGTCCCCCTCCTGCGCTGGGTCGAGGCGGCGGCCCTGCTGGCCGGCACGACCGTGGCCTCCATCGTGGCCACCCGCAGCCCGCTCAACCTGCTCTTCCTCGTCGTCCCCTTCCTGATCTGGGCGGCCTTCCGCTTCCAACTCCCCGGCGCCGCGCCCTGCGCACTGATCACCTCGGTCGTCGCGATCTCCGCCGGCGCGGCGGGCGCGGGCCCGTTCTCCGGCCAGGACCTGCTCGCCAAGATGGTCATCCTCCAGGCCTTCAACGGCACCGTGGCCCTGACGTCCCTCCTGCTGTCCGCCACCATCGCCGAACGCAACCAAACGGTCCGAGCCCTGAATGAAGCCTGCGAACGCCTCACGGAGGCCCTGTCCCAACTGGCCCCCGACCACCACGCGGCCCTGCGTATGGAGGACCACGAGCACCGGAAGTAGAGCAGCCTTTGCCCGTCGGTGTCGGTCAGTAGCCGATGGTGAAGCGGCGTTGGACGAAGCGCGGCAGTTCGGCCTCGTCGACAAGGGCGACGGCGGAGTCCTCCATGGAGATACGGCTGCGCCCTTCCGCGTCGAGTACCGGCTGGTCGCCACCGATCCGGAACCGACCCGTACGTTCGCCGGGTGCGATGTCCTCCGCAGGGCTGAAGTAGGTCCACAGCCGGTTGGAGGTGCGCAGGACGTTCAAGGCGTCGCGGTGGCCGCGCACCGCGGCGGCGTACTCCCTCGGCAGGCCGATCGTGTCGAGAGTTTCATGCAGGAGTTCGTCGGAGTCGGCCCGTACGACTCCGGGCTCGGTCTCCAGGCTGCCGGCACCGCCGATGACGATGAGCCGGGTCCGTGGGTGGCTTTCCAGCGCCTTGAGGAGTGCTCGCGCGGCGGTGGCGTACACCGTGGGATCGGCGATCGAGCGGGCCACGGTGTCGGCGATGTCCTTGGCAGCGTTTCCGGGCTGGAATCCGCTGATCAGTACGTCGAGGCCGGGTATGACGGCGGCGACGGCGTCGGAGTCCAGGACGTCGACGCTCTTCCAGACGACGTTCTTGCGGTCCTCGTCGATCCGCGTGGCGTCACGGCTGAACGCCGTGACGTGATGTCCCCGGTCGAGGGCTTCGGTGACGACGCGACTGCCGATGCCGCCTGTGGCCCCGATGACTCCGATGTGCATGGCTCTCCCTGGGTGGTTGCTAGTACCGCCGACTACCTTCACGACGTGTCGAAACTATACGGCGTGAAGTACTAATACGGCACGCAGTATTGTGACGCTGTAGAGTCGGTGGTCATGGAAAGCGTGGGAAACACCAAGGGGCGCCGCGAGCGACTGAGGGCCGAGACGACCGCAGAGATCAAGAAGGTCGCGCTGGAGTTGATGGCCTCGGGGGGACCGGACGCGATCACGCTGCGGGCCATCGCGCGCGGCATGGGCATGACGGCCAACGCCATCTACGGCTACTTCGCCACCCGCGACGACCTGGTCACCACGCTGATCAACAACGTCTACACCTCGCTGGCCGACACCGTGGACGCCGCCTGGGACGCCGCCCCCGCTCTGGATCCGGCCGCCCGGATCCAGGCATGGGCCCGCGCCTTCAGGAACTGGGCGCTGACCAACCCCGAGGGCTTCCGCCTCATCTACGGCGACCCCGTCCCCGGCTACCGGCCGCCCGAGGGCGGCGCCGCTCCGGAAGCCGCCCGCCGCGTCTGCACCGGCATCACCGCACTCGCCGCCACGGCCTGGCCGCACGCCGAACTCCGTTACTCGGAAAGCGACTTCGAGTGGTCCGACTTCGACCGCGGCCTGCTGGACAAGGTCCGCCCGGCCTTCCCCGACCTGCCCCCGGCCGCCGTGGCCCTCGCCCTGCGTATCTGGAGCCACCTGCACGGCCTGGTGTCACTGGAGATCTACGGCCACCTGCAGACCCAGGCCCTCAGCCCGGAAAAGCTCTTCCGCGAAGAGCTGGCCCAGCTCATCCGATCCTTGGACATCCCACGGCAGAGCTGACTGCCACCGGGGGAACCTGGTCGCCGCAAGCCACCTGGACCGCTACGCGCCGGGAGCCCGGTACTGGACTTGCCCGGCTTTGCGCAGGGCATCCATGGTTTCGTCGACGGTCAGGAGAACGGTCGTCTCGAACGAGCTGAGCGCGCCGCCTCCGCTGATCGCCAGGGCGACCGCGGCCATGGAGACGTTGTCGGGGGCCTCCCACAGGTTGTAGCCGTCGCGGGTGCCGAACGCGTACCAGAAGCCGTGGAGCTTGCCGCCGACGGACTCGATGTACGACTGAGCGGCCTTTGCGCGGTCCTCGGGCCGGCCGATGAGCCTCGCCCAGGTCTCCGGCGTGTAGCTGAACCTCGATAGATAGAGGGGCATCATGTCTCCCTTTCGTCCCATCAAGGGATGCCACCGCTGGGTGAGGTAGGCCCCCGAGACCGCCCGCGTATCCCCCGAACGGCCGGGATGGCGCCCGCGTGACCACTACCGCTGAGCGACCCAGCAAGCCCCGGAACAACGGCATCGAAGCCCTCAGCGTGGGAAGCTGCGGTCATTGGCGGCCGATTTGGCCGCAGGGCGGAAACCCATCCGGCATGATCTCCACCTCGGCCGACCTGGACCGCTTCATCACCACCCTGTTCCAGGGCCGCCTGCTGCCCGCTGCGCAGCTGGACGAGATGTTCTCCCTGCCAAAGGACAACGAGGGCAAGCTTGTTCCGTTCATCGGCACCAGTTGCAATAGGGTGGCCTGCTTCGAAGCCGGCCTGATGTCCACCCCGCTGCCCAACGGGGGTGTGCTCTGGGGCAAAACCGGCCACGCCTTCGGCTACGCCAGCGGTATGTTCGCGACCCGCGACCTGTCCTTGCGCGGCGTCTACTCGGTCTCCCACCTGAGCCTCGACTTCGGGGCTCCGACCCCACTGGCCAACCGCCTGCTGATGGCGGTCGTAGCACCCGCCGCCGGGCAGCGTTGATCCAGGCGCATCCGGTCTCTGAGACGTTTCGGGGGGAAGGCAATGAGATCGGCGGAGCGATTTTGGGCTGCCTGACGCGGAGCCGACCGCCCCAGCCACGAATGCCTCTTCTCTGTGCATCAGGAGGCTGATTGCCGCGCGCAGGGAGCGGAGCAGGTCTGGTGATCTCGCCTGACCGACGAGAAGCTCAGCTGTCGTGCCTCGGACCCTTGTTGAGACCTGAGCAGGCTCACCTGCGTCCACTTCACTGCCGTGCTATCCCCAAACGCAAGAGGCCCCGGATTTCTCCGGGGCCTCTCACCTGTGTGCACTCGGCAGGATTCGAACCTGCAACCTTCTGATCCGTAGTCAGATGCTCTATCCGTTAAGCTACGAGTGCTTGTTCTGTTTTCCCGCCGCTCCCGGCCCTGCTGGCCCGCTCGCGGCGACAGGAAGAACATTACATGACTGCCGCCGCCATGTGAAATCCATTAGGTCTACCCCTTGTGACCTGCGAAAACACCCTCTGAGGCGCTCGGTGGCCAGGCGGTGGACCGGCCGTCCGGTCGGCATGAACAGCGAAGCCCCGGTCCAGGGACCGGGGCTTCGTGATCTAGCGCGGAGGCGGAGGGATTTGAACCCTCGATGGGCTTTAAGGCCCAAACCGCATTAGCAGTGTGTTGCCCCCCGTCCGGCGAGGACGGGGGGCAACCCCGCAAGACTCGATCACGCAGCTCAGCGGCAGTCTGGCACCCAACCCCATCGGATCCCGTCCGGACCCTTCCCTGCCTCTTGGTGCCATCGGCGTGCCATCAGGTGGTGCCGGCCGCGTCGCCTTCCGAGTCCCCCGCCAGCACGATGCGGCGGACCTGCTGGCGGGTGTACCCCGTCGCCTCGCAGATGTCCTTCTGCGGCACGTCGTCCGCGTCGGCCTGCCGGATCGCTACCGCGAGCTCCTGCCGCAGGATCTCGGTCCGCTGCTCGGCTTCCCTGAACCGCTGGGCCATCTGCGCCAGTGATCGCTTATCCATGGCACACAGTGTTCCATCCGTCGTCATGGAACCTGATGTTACGCAGATTGGCTTTATTGTCCAGCGTCAGAGCGCTTGACGATGGAACACCATGTTCCCTACAGTGGAGGTGTCGGCAGGGAAACCAGCCGACAACGCAAGCGGCCCCCGCCGGTGCTACCAACACCGAACGAGGGCCTGACGGATCACCTGCTAGAGACAGGAGAGCCGCTGTGGCTCATCGTCCCATCCGCCGCGAGCACCGCACCACGCGCCGTGCCCTTCGCGCTCAACTCCGCCGCCGTGCCGCCGGGACGCGTCTCGCGTCCTCGTGCCGCCGCCGGCCTCGCTCCATCACCACCGTGGCCCTCGCCGCCGGTGTCGAGAAGGACACCGCCGCGGGCATCGCCTCCGGCCTCCGCTCGGTCGCCAAGCGCATCGGCCTGGCCCCGGCGCAGACGGCCCGCACCCGCCGCACCGTGAACGGCGGCCGCGCCCGTAAGACCCGCTCGGTCTTCCGGTACACGCTCGCCCAGGTCCGGCAGCTGCTCGCCGCCTACAAGCCCCGCAAGGCCGCGTTCGTCGACGCCGCCGCCCGTATCGCCGCCTTCGCCACCGCTGCCTGATCGGAGTGCACGCCATGACCGAGACCATCCACACCGCACCCGCCGCTCAGGCGCCGGCCGAGGAGCCGCGCACCATCACCTACCCGATCAGGACGGGCGGCTCGCTCACCGTCACTTGCCCCACGTGGTGCACGACGGACCACTCCGACGATGTCGCCTGCGGTATCCACCCCGGCGACCTGCAGCACCAGGGCGACGACATTCACCTCGACTTCAACGCGGACGGCGTCGAGACGACCATCCTGCTGGCGCGCCTCGGGCAGTACCCGTTCTCCGGCGACCCTGACGAGGCCGCTCCCTACGTCGAGCTCACGCCGGAGGGCAGCACCGCCGCGAGCGTGTACTGCCACAACCGGCTCGAGCTGGACGACGAGATCCGGAAGGTGCGCGCCCACCTGCGTGCACTGCTCGAGCTGGGTGACCAACTCGCCGAGGCGCAGGCCGAGAACTTCACCCGCCACACCAAGGACGCCGCGAGGGCGTGGATGTCGCTTGGGCGTACCGACGTGCAGTCTCTGCCGATCGCCTACCTGCTGAAGGTGTTCGGCGTGACCGTCGTCGAGACCGAGGACACCGGCCGCAAGGCAGTCGTGGCCCTGTACGGCGAGCCCGGACAGATGGAGCTGCGGGTCATGCCGGACCTGCCGCAGCACCTGCGTGAGGACCAGACCCGCGCGCAGCTGCTCGACTGGTACGAGGCCCAGCGCGCTGGCGGTAGCCGTGACTGAGGCTGAAGCGCTGGCCCTGGTTCGGCGCCTCCTCTCGGAGGCGCTGGGCCAGTCGGACCAGCCCACCACCTACGTCCGTGACCTGGCCGCCCGAAACGGAGCCCTCAAGGCGTCCATCCGTGCCGCCCTGATCGTCATCGACGCGGCGGGGGTGGAGCGGTGAGCGAGATGCCTCCGGCCTTCGGGCCGACCGAGATTCTCGGCGACGAGGGCGAGACACCGTTCGCGGTCGTGCGCGTGGCGCTCGCCCTGCCCCGGGAACAGCTGCGGGCCGCCCTCGCTTTCGGCCACGCGGAGATGGCCGGCGAACCGCCGCTCAGCGAGATGAGCGTCGCCGACATCCGCCGCGAGGTCGAGGGCTACCTCGGCGCCAACGCCGTTGTGGAGGCGTACCGGGAGACCGTGGCGGTCACCGCTCGCCTGGCCGCCCCGGAGCACCGGCAGCTGCGCGACGACCTCGACGCCGCCCTCGACCGCGCCTACCGTCCCGCAGCCGACCGGCCGTTGGACGTACAGGAGCCGCGCTACGGGGACGGCACGGTGACGCTGCAGACCCTCGACCACGGCGACGTCACCGTTCCCGAACCCGACTGGTGCGCCGGACACGACGGCGAGCAGGTCGGCACGATGGCGGAGATCTCCCACGACGGACCGCACATGACGGCGACCGTCGACTCGGAGGATCTCGGCGCGGTGCCACTTATGCGGGCCAACCTGACGCACGCCCCCTACCTCGAACTCCGCCCGGAGCCGCACCCGGTCGCCTACGTCGAGGGTCTCGAGGCCGCGTCGTTCGACGCCGACGGGCTGCGCGCCCTGGTCGCCGAGGGCCGCGCCTATCTCGACCGTCTCGAGGCCATGGCCGCCGAGCTCGACGAGCTGGCCGAGGAGGGCTCGCCGTGAAGAAGAAGTGGCCCATCCCTCGGCCGACGGAGAACGCCGCGCTACGCGCCATCGACCGCGCGGCGCGGCCCGCCCGCCGGCCTCAAGTCCCGCGTGTTCCCGCCCTGATGGCTGCTCTGGTCGACGCCGTCGCCCAGCAGGACCGAGAGGGCATCTGCCTCAGCTCGCACCGCGTGGTGCGGGCCGCCACCCCGGAGGTCGGCGGATGAACCTGAAGAAGCACCGCGAAAATCGGGCGGCGCGCCGCCTGCACCAGCAGGGCATGAGTGCCGCCGGCCACATCGTCAGCCGCCACGCCCTGCTCGACAAAGCGACGAACAGCACCCCGGCCGAGGTCGTCGCCCTGCTGTTCGGCTGGACCGGCGACCGCATCACCGAGGACGACGCGCACGACTACCTCAACGCCGTCCTCGCCGACCGCGGGTATCCGCTGCTCGCCGCCAGCACCGAGGCAGGTGGAGGCCAGTGAGCACCCGTCGCCTCACCAAGGGGCAGCGCTGGGTCCTCGGCGCGGCCGCCGTCATCATGGTCGCCGTCGGCGTGGCCGGCGCAGTCGGCACGTTCTCCAACACGCTGGCCGAGTTCGGCCGCAAGGCCACCGCCGTCGGCGTCGTCGCCGCTGGTGAAGGCCTCACGCTCGTACTTGCGGTCACCATGCTGGGGCTGACCCTGCTCGGCCAGTCCGCGCCGTTGTGGGTGCGTGTCGGTCTGTGGCTCGCCCCTCTCGCGGCGTGCGGGATGGGCCTGTCCCTGGCGAGCACCGTCACCGAGGCCGTGGTGTACGCGACCACGCCGCTCGGTATGAGCGGGGCTGCCGAGGGCCTCGGCCTCATCGCCCGCCGTGTCGTCATCTACACCACGGGCGTGGACGCCGAGGCGCAACGCCGCACCGCGGATGCCGTGCAGCAGCTGGCGTACCACCAGGCCGCCGCCGAGCGGCACCCCGACGAGGACACCCGCGGCTCCTCACTGCGGAAGTCGTGGGCGCTCGCGAAGAAGGTGGGCGTCGGCGACCAGGTCCTCGGCGCCGGCCTCGTCGAGGTGCAGCGGGTGCGGCTCCGCGAGGGAGCTGATACGGCCCTCGCCGGCATGTACGGCGGCACAGCCGCGACCCCCGTTGCTCAGCGAGCAACGCAGCCCCGCCCGGCCACCGCCACGGAGGTGTTGCGGGCCCGCTTCGCCGACATGGACCCCGCCGACGCCATCCGGCTCGCACACGATGCGCGACCTGATGCGCCCCCGGCCGAACTCGCCCATCTCCTCGGCACCTACGGCGTGCCCGTGGACGCCGTAGCGGTCGCCCTGGTCCTCGGCCAGCGCCCCCCGGAGTACGAGGTGCATCGACCTGATGCGGCTGATGCGCCACAGGTCACAGCGTTGGAGCCGCTCGACCTGCAGGGCGCGATCGAGGAGGCCGCATCAGCCCTCGGTGTGGACGCGTCGGCGCGGGACATCGTCGAGCGGCTGCGCTCTCAGCGGCGCCTCGTCGTCACCGAGCCCTACGTCCGCACCGCCCTTTCGAGGGCCGCGAAGAAGGCGGAGCCGGAGCCCCCGGCCACGCCGATGGAAGGCGGATACGCGTGATGCGCTACCTCATCCTCGGCGCGCTGCTCGGTCTCCTGCTCGTCTTCCCCCAGCTGCTCGCCCTCGTCGTCGCGGTCGTCGCCGGCCTGCTCGCCAAGCCCGTCGTCGTCGCGTTCGGCCTCGGCATCGCCGCCCGCCCGTTCCTGCGCCGGCCGAGGGGGTGGGCGCGGTGAGCGACGCCCTCGACAAGGCCGAGGCCGCCGTCGCCGACGCCTCCCGCAACACCGACGTCGTCGCGGTCGCCATGGCCGCCCTGGAGGTCGCCAAGCTGGCCGCCGAAGCCAGCGCCAAGCAGCAGCCGCACACCTGCGGACACGACCACAAGCAGCCCGAGTTCAACGCCCGCAAGTGGTGGACCATCGGCGGCCTCGTCATCGCCGGCGGCGCCATCGCCAGCGTCCTCGCCGTCGCGTTCGCCCTCGCGGCCGTGGCCGTCGCCATCGCCGCCACCTGCGCCACCTGCTGCCTGCTCGTCCTGCGCTCGATGTGGCGCGACTTCCAGAAGGGCCGCTGACCTGCCCTTCCGTCCTCCGCGGCCTGCCCGTGGGGGTGCGGTGGGGCCGGACAGCCCGGCCCACCAACCCGAGGAGAACACCCATGTTCTGGTCCAAGGGCACCGACGAGCCTGGCTATCAGGAGTCGTTCGACGCTGTGGGGGACGCCTACCGCGACTACGGGCAGGCCTGCCGCACCTACGGCGACCACTCCCCGCAGGCCGAGCAGTCTCGCGAGGTCGCCGACCAGATGGGCGACGAGCACCGCAAGAACTACCCGGCCAACTAGGAGACCTGACCGCATGACTGACGGCCCGTACTTCAGCGACTTCACGCCTGCTGAGAAGCGGCGTATCGCCGCCCTGACCGCCCGCATGGCCCTGCCCCGAGCCAACCTCACCAGGCTGCGGAGCCAGGTCGAGCGCATCGAGCAGGACGCGCTCCGCCGCAAGAGCAAGTAGATCCGCCCCGGGGACGGCGTCCAACCGCCAAGCTGCCGCCGTCCCCGGGCTCCCTCATTCCGTCACGAAATACGTCACGAAACAGGAGCTCCAAGCATGACGGATACCGTCCCCGAGCGGGTCAACGGGCACGCGGCGCCCGAGGTGCAGCTGCTCAAGCTCGCGCCCGAACAACCCGCCGATCAGGGTGAACACGGTTCGGAACGCCCCCGCCGCCGAGTCCGTATCGACTCGCTGCGACGGGTGTTCGTCGACACCCGCCAAAGCCCCACCTACCGCTTCACCGTCCGCCACGGCGCCTACGTATGGGGCGGAACCCGGATCCTCACCCGTCGTACCTGGGAGGCCCGCACCACCGCCCTGCACGCCCGCATGATGCGAATCGCCGAGGCATCCGGCAACGAAGAGATGGTGACCAAGTGGGAGCAGCGGGCCTACGCCTACCGGTTCGCCCGGCACAAGCGGCGCATGGACCTCCTACAGATGGCCATCAACGCCCCCAGGGCCATCGCCTCCGCAGCTGTCGGCTTCGGCGGACTGCTCCTGATGCTCGGCATCATGCTGGCCGTCTACAACCACGACGTCCGCGACGTCCTCGCCCCCACGCACGCCGTGATCGAGTTCGTCGGCTGGGTCGCGTTCATCGCCGGGATCGTCTGGGAGCCCTTCCTGTACTCGATGCCGCTCCTGGTACTGGCCGGCGTCTGGACGGTCGGACGCAACGCCAGGTCGGCGCCCACGTGGGCGCTGCCCGTCGAGGGCGACGAGCGGGACGTTGTGCCTGATGAGAACGCCATCATGAGGGCACTGGGCAAGCTCGGCATCGCCCCGCTGAACGCGGCCCTCAAGGAAGGCTGGAAGCCCCGCTGGGTGCAGCCGTCCACCCGTTCCGGGAACGGGTGGCACGCGCAGCTGCAGCTCCCGGAGGGCGTGCCCGTCGAGATGATCGCCGACAAGAAGCAGATCCTCGCGCACAACCTGATGCGCAAGCCGATCGAGGTATGGCCGACCGAGCCGCGCGACCAGGCCGGCGTGCTGGACCTGTGGGTCGCCGACCCCGGCGTCCTCACCAAGCCGGTACCGCCCTGGCCGCTCCTGACAGAGGGCACCACCGACTACTTCCGAGGCGTCCCCGCCGCACTCAACGCCCGCAGCGAGCAGGTCATCGGCCGACTCATGGCCGCGAACTACCTGATCGCCGGAATCATGGGCTCTGGTAAATCGTCGCTGGTCATCGCCCTGCTCCTCGGCGCGATGCTCGACCCGCTGGTCGAGATCGACGTGCACGTCCTCGCGTACAACAGCGACTACGACCCGATGCGGCCCCGCCTGCGAAGCCTGGTCAAGGGCGACGACGACGGGCATGTCGTTGCGGCCATGGACACGCTGCGATCCCTGGCCAGTGAGGTGTCCCGTCGCGGGCAGGAACTGGAACGCCTCGGCACGGACACCAAAGTCACCCGCGAGATGGCGGAACGCGACCCGTCCATGCGGCCCCGGATCGTCGTGTTCGACGAGGTCCACGAGCTGTTCACCCACAAGGAGCACGGCAAGGAAGCCAAGGAACTAGCGCTGAAGGTCACCAAGAAGGCCAGGAAGACGGCCATCACGCTGCTGTGGATCACCCCGGATGCAGATGCGGCGAGCCTGCCGCGCGGGATCTCCAAGACCGTCTCCCACCGGGTCGCGTTCGCCATCAACGACCACCAGGGCAACGACGCGATCCTCGGCACCGGCATGCACAAGAACGGCTACTCGGCGACGACGCTGGTAGCGGGCGAGGACGTAGGCACCGCGATGGCGGCCGGCTTCGGCAAGACCCCGGGTCTGATCCGGTCCTACTTCGTGCGCAAGGAAGCAGGCGTTGACGAGGTCACGCCCGTAGTCGAGCGGGCCGTTGCAATGCGGGACGGCGTCGCACCCGCGCCTGCCGCGCCGGCGTTCGCCCCAGTCGACCACCTCGCCGACATCGCGGCCGTCCTCGGGCACGAGCCGAAGATGCTCACGCAGGACGTCCTGCGAGGCCTTGCCGACAACAACCCGACCGAGTACGGCAGCTGGTCGTTCCGGGACTTGAAGCGCGTCCTCGACGACGCTGGCCACGGCGAGTACAAGACCGGCGGGAAGATGCACGTCAGTCTCGACCGGATTCTCGACGCCATCGCGGCCCGCGACGACGACCTCGACGACGAGGGAGGCACCGAAGACTGAGGGAGTTCTCCCCACTCGCCTCCCCACCCTGCCTCCCTGTACATGACCTGCGGAAATGGCCAGTCAGGGAGGCAAGGGAGGCAGCCCGGGAGAGACGCCGAGACCCTCGAAAACGGGGTGTTGAGCTCCCCTCCGCTGCCTCCCTCCCTGCCTTCTGAGAGGACATCTGTGACCGCCATCTTTGACTCGCCGGCGGAGACGCTCGGCGAGCACATTGACCGCCTCGCCGGTATCGAGGGCGAGGCTGACACCGTGCAGGCGTGGCAGCCCATGCTGATACCGGGCCTGCTGCAGTCCTACGCCTACGCCTGTGCCGCGATCCATGCGACCACTCCGGCCCTGCCGCTCGAGGTCGTCTCCGAGCGGGCCGAGGCGCGCCGTCATCGCATCGACCGACTCGGCCAGCCCGGCGCTCGCAGTGTGGCCGTCGTCGTCGACGAGAGCGCCCTGTACCGGCCTGTGGGCGGCTACGCGGCACTCGTCGACCAGCTCGAGCATCTGCTCGCCGTCGAGGCGCTGCAGCCGTCCCTGAGCGTGCGCGTGCTGCCGCAGGGCATCGAAGCTCATCCAGGGCTTGCTGGGCCGTTCACGGTGTACCGGGCGGCCGGGCAACGGGCGGTGTTCGTCGAGTCGTTGACGTTTTCCGAGATCACCACCCGCCCCGACGATGTCGCCGCCTACGCTTCCACGTGGGAGCGGCTCTGTGGCCTCGCGCTTTCGCCGCGGGAGTCGGTGGAGCTCATCGACGGAACGAGGGAGACCCTGTGCCGCAGGCTGAAGACGGCCCGCTGATCTGGAAGACGTCGACGTACACCGACAGCGGCAGCTGCGTGGAGTGGGCACGGCCCACCTCGGGCGGCGCCCTGGTGCGTGACACCAAATGCCGGGAGCGGGCCCGGGTGCCGATCGGGCCCGCTGCTTGGCAGGACTTCGTCGACTGGGCACGCGCCCGGTAGGCGCCCTGACCCCTGAGCACTGAAAGGCCTCTTCCACGGTTCTTGTGACCGTGGGAGGGGCCTTCTTCATGTCCGGGCGGCGCCAAGAGGTGTGCCAAGTGCGTGCCATCTGCGCAAGAATCCGCAGGTCAGGGCGCACAAACCGCACACCGTATGCGGTTGGGGGTACGCAGGATTGCGCGCACACCACCGAATCGCCCCCGCCGGACGCAATCTCCAGCAATCCCCCAGCGGACCGGACGGCACCGCAGCATGCTGAAGGTCCAACCTGCACAGATGGAGGGCGACATGACGCTCAGGTTCATCGGCACCACATCGGAGCACGGCAACTGCCCCACGCTGTACGAGGTCGAGGAGACCGGCGACATCGTCGTCCAGGGCGACCAGCTCACCGACCCCGAGCACCTCGCTCAGCTGCGCGACGTCGGCGAGCATGAGACGTTCGTCGTCATCCCCCGCGAGCTGCTCACCCGCTTCGCCCCCAAGGAGTAACCGTGCCGCTGATCCCCTTCGAGGAGATCACCCACCTGTTCACGGAGTTCGAGCACACCGCGTTCCGGCTGGAGACACGCCGCGGGTACGCCTCCGACCGGCAGGGTGCCCGGTTCCAGGCGTTCACGCGCGGCGTTCTCCCGGAGCCGGAGCCGGACCATCCGTGGAACGTCAACGTGCGTGCGAAGGCCGGGCGGGGCGCGCGGTTCTCCCGCGTGCGCATCGTCGACGAGCCGCCCACGGACGGGCAGCGGTTCCTCATGGCGACCGCGGCCGGGAACGTGGCCGCGGGTGAGGACATCCGTGTCCTGCCGCGCTCCGAGGCTGTACGGCTGGACCTGCCGGACTACGACCTGTGGCTGTTCGACTCGCACACCATGGTCCGCATGCACATCGACGACACCGACACCACCACCGGTGTCGAGCTGGTCGACGACCCCGCCGAGGTCCTCGCGGCTTGTCGGGCACGGGACGCTGCTTGGCGCGTCGCTGTCCCTACTGCTGAGGTGTGGGCGCAGGTACGTTCGTCCGTGTGAGCACGGACTTTCAGAGCGCCAGGGTCGCCCTCGGCGCGCGGCTCCGAGAGCTGCGCGCCGAGGCCGGCCTCAACGGCAAGGACATGGCCGAGCGCCTCGGCTGGCAGCGCTCGAAGGTCTCCCGGCTGGAGACCGGCAAGCAGACCGCCACTGCCGCCGACCTCGACGCATGGGCGCAGGCCCTCGACGCCCCGGCCGAGGCCGCCGACCTCCAGAGCCGGTTGCGCGGGATGGAATCCCAGCAGCGCTCTTGGCGCAGACAGTTGACGAAGGGGCACCGCGCCGTACAGGACCGGTACGTCGTCGAGTACCGGCAGACCGCCACCGTCCGCGGCTACGAGGCCACCGTCATCCCCGGGCTGTTCCAGACCCCCGAGTACGCCCGCCATCTGCTGATCCACAATGCCGAGCTCATGCAGTCCCCTCGCGATACAGAGGCGGCCGTGAACGCCCGCATGCAGCGCCAGGAAGTGCTGTACCAGCCGAGCAAGACCTTCAACGTCCTCATCTGGGAGGGCGCGCTGCACGCCCTCGTATGCCCGGCGGAGGCGATGGCGGGGCAACTGGACAGACTGGTCGGCCTGATCGGCATGAGTTCCGTCTCGCTCGGCATCGTCCCCTTCGGCGTCCAACTGACGCTCACCCCCAAACACGGGTTCTGGATCTTCGACGAAGAACGCGTGATCGTGGAGACCATCAACACCGAGTTCACGCTCGAATCCGGCGAGGACGTCGCCCTGTACGGGCGCGTGTGGGATCGCCTCGACGAGAGCGCCGTTCGCGGACCTCAGGCACACCGGCTCATCGCCCGTGCACGGGCCGCCCTGGACCTCTCGTAGGCAACCTTCCGCAACTCCTACAGAGAGTTCGCAATCGCGCGCAATCAGCGCGCGCGCAATCAGCGCAGCTTCCTACGGTCCTGGCCATGGCCACCAAGCACGCTCTGCCTTCCCGGCAGAAGGGTCAGGACTGGCTCTTGTCCTGCACCAGCGAACCCACCGAGGTGCACCGCCTGTGGAGCGCCGAGGAACTCGCGCCGTTCCGATCCGGCGCCCACTGGCGGGTAGCTGAGGCGCCCCTGCTGCCGTCGGTGCACGCGATGAAGCGGATCGGATCCCAGCGTCTCGGGCCGGTCCTCGCCGACGTGGAAGCCGATCGGGCGTGGTGGTTGCTGCCACCGACCCTCGGCGACGAACTGGACGACGTTCGGCAGCTGACTGTCCGCCGGCCTGGCTGGGTCCTGCGATGCCCGCCGGTTCTGTACTACGTGGGCGGCCGCGGGTGGCTGGAACGGCCCGACGGCTCCGGCCACCTCACCAATCCTGTGCTGCTCGGCGCCGCGTTCGGCCCGGGCGGGCGACTCTCGGAGGCTGCCGGATGATGAACACCGCCCAGGAACCGCCGATCACCTTGGGGCTTCCCCTCGACTGGCCTGATCCGCCGGCCGACTGCGAGGTGTGCGACGCGCTCGCCCGGCAACGCGACCATGCCGCGAAGGACGGGGACCACTCGCGCGTGACGGACTACAACGTCGAGATCCGCAACCACCACGCACCCGCCCGCTCCGAGGCAACGCCGTGACCGAGCTGCGCGTGTGCCGCCTATGCGACAGCCCCATAGTGGACCCCGACGACGCGGTAGCCGTCGCCCACGAGTTGGGCATGTCCGGCCCCGGCTGGACGGTGTGGGCGCACCGTGAACACGCCGCCCTCGTCGAGCCGAACGCGGACGCGATCCGGATCCTGGCCCGCGTCCTGATCGCACGCGCCCTTTCGGGCCACTGACCGGCCCCGCTCGTCCGTTACCCCCGTGGCGGATGGGCGGGGCCTCCGCACGGGGCGGGTTCTAGTCCATGGCGGACAAGCGGATCAGATCCGGGAACTCGCGCTTCATCAGCTCGAACACCTCGACCGCGAACCCTCGCGTCACCTGCTGGTCGGCCCACTGGTGACCCGCGTCGCAACGCATGAACGCAGGCGTCTCGCTGGTGTCCTCAACGTCGACCGTGACGACCAGCGCGTCATCCTGGGCGCACTCCGGGCAGGCGACGACACCCGCGGCCATGTCCAACCGCGGAAGAATCATCCGAGCGACGACGGTCATCAGTCCGCTCCCAGCTGCGGGGGCCAGCCCGGCACCGGCACCTGGTCACTCACGAAGTTCAGCAGCCGCCATCCCGGGCCCTCATCGTGCTGCATCAGCAGCGGCACCGACATGTACCGCTCGCCGGGCTGGATCACTCCACTGTCGGGGACCGGGAGCAGCCGAACGAGCATCACGCCGGGGGCAATGAAGTCCGGGTTCACCTTCGTGCCCCACGTCTCCCGGTCCACGGGCAGCGTGGCGCCCTGCTCGATCTGCGTGCGGGCGAACGGCTCCCACAGCGGGTGCTCGACTTCGTCATCCGCGAACGCCTCAGCCAGTTCATCCAGGTCGTACCCCTCAGCCCGCGCGTCGTCTAGGTGCGGCATCAGCCACGCCTGCACCCAACACCGGCGCAGCGTCGGGTGCGTAGCCAGCCAGGCCGCCCGCATGTCGTAGTCCACCCAGTACGCGCCAACGAACGCCCACGCAGCCTTCGCCAAGGGCGCCTGCGCCGCGTACACCGCGATGTCTTCTGACTCAGGATCCATCTGCCGATTCTCCGCGATCAGGTGCGGCCTCGGTCGAAGTTCCGCAGCTCTTCCTTCATCGCAGCCACCAGCTGGCGGGCCGCCCGCTTCTGTTCCGCCGGGCTGGAGAAGTCGAAGGTGCCGCTCACGGTGATGTTCTCGATCGTCACGCCGCCCGCCCCGGCAGTCGTGGCCTGGGTGACCAACTGCTCGAACAGGGCCGTCTGCCGCGGGTCCAGAACGCGTTCCGGCTTACGGGTCTGCTTCACCACCAGTGACGCGCCATCGGCGAGCAGCCCGCCGGAGTCGAACTTGGCGGCCGGCGCGAAGCCCCACCGGGACGTGAACAGGCTGTCCTTGTAGGAGCGGGCGCCCTTGCCGATGACCACACCGTCGCCGCCGCGGCTCTCGACATTCACCCCGGCCAGCGTGCCCGCCGTGTGCCCCACACCGGCATTCGTGATGCCGATCATGTAAGGCGAGTTCAGGTTCCGCACCCAACCGGGCGGGCCGCTGGAGCCGCTGAACGAGCCGGTCGCCCACCGGCGGTGCGGACGTTCCCCACGGATTACGGACTCGATGCCTGAAACCAGACCTGAGCAGTCCCAGGAAGGGTTATTGTTTCCGCCCCATTGATACGGTTTGCCATTTTGCGTCCTGGCCCACGACAGGGCCCGCTGCACCGAGGGCCCGCCCGCAGCCTTCTTGTCCTCCTTGCCGAACCAGCCCAACATCCCGTCAAGAGCCCGGTTCGACAGGCCCCGCATCAGGCTGCCGACGCCGCCGCCGGGGATCTGGTTGATGAGCGGCCTCACCATCGAGTTGATGGCCTTCTGTGCGGCGGCCTTGAGCCCGCCGACGACGATGTTCTTCGCCCAGGAGGCAACGGAACCGATCGCGCTGCTGATGGACCCGACGATGCCGCCCTCAGCGAAGTGCTGGGTGCCGGCCTGCTGGCGTTCCTTCTCCTGCCGCCTGGTGGGGTTGCCGCCAGTCCGGGTGGGCTTGTCCCGGCCGAGCATGGCGTCGATGCCGCGGTGGCCGCCGAGCTGGGCAACCTGCTGGTTGGACAGGATGCGTTCGCCGGGGGTGAGCATGGCGGGCACGGTGTCCGAGTTCCCTTGGCCGGGGACGACGCCGCCCTTGTTGAAGCCCAGCGAGATCGCGGGGAGAGTGAGCTTGCTGCTGATCTTCCCGGCGATCGTGTTCCACATGCTGCGGATGCCGCCGTACACGTTCTTGATGACCCACTTGACCGGTGCACCGATTGTCGACTTGATGCCGTTCCAGATCGAGCCGAGCCCGTTCTTGAGGTTGGTGAAGGCGCTCCTCATGCCTGAACTGAACTCGCTGATCTTCGTGCGGATCGTCGAGAAGATGCCCGTCACCTTGTCGCGGGCGCCGTTCCACAGGCCCGACCAGGCGTTGCTCACCGCGCTCCGCAGGCCGGACACGCTGTCGCGGACCCACTTCCACGCCCCGGACACCGACCCCTTCAGCCCGCTCCAGAACGAATCCCACCGTGCGCGGACGCTCCCCCACAGACCCTTCCACAGGTCGACGACCCAGTTCTTCAGCTGGGTGAACAGCTCCTTCGTCCGCGTCCACAGCTTGGAGAACCAGCCAATGATCGCCTTCACCATGTCGGGGACAATGCTGTTCCCGACGATGAGGTTGTAGGCCTCCTGGAACGGCTTGATCAGGTACTTCTTGACCCACTCCACCGTCGCCGAGAACGCCGACTTCACCGACTCCCACACACCGGTGACGATGTCCCGGAACGTCTCGCTCTCGTGCCAGGCATAGGCGAACGCCGCACCCACGCCGATGACCGCGAGGGCGATCAACGTGAACGGCGACGCGGCCGTCACCGCAGCCAAGATCGCCTGGGCCGCCGCAACCGCCAGCGTGCCGATCGCCCACAGCTTCATGCCTGCCGCGATCCCGAGGACGGCGGCGGCAAGCGAGCCGAAGATCACGTGGTGGTCTGCGACGAACTGGAAGAACGCAGTCAGCGGACCCTTGGCCGCATCCGCGATGGTCTTCACCAGATCCGCGAACGGCGCGAGCATCGGCACCAGCCCCGCAAGAGCCGCCCCCACGACGGTGGTCACCAGGGACGCGATCGAGTTGAACGCGGCGAAGATCCGGGTGAGCCCGTCCTGCATCTCCGGCAGCCCCGTCACCCGGCGCAGTTCCTTGAAGGCGTTGCCCAGCGTAGTCAGCGCATCCCCGCCGCCAGCCGCGGCCGCACCGAAGATGTTCCTCAATGACCCGAACACGTCAGCGAGGAGGCGACCGAACCGCTTCGCCACGTCGATGCCGTGATCGATGGCGTCCTGGAGCCGGCCAGACTCGAACGCGGCCGACAACTTCTTCGAGATCTCGGTGGACTCCCCGGCCATCGCCGTAGTGATCCGCTTGAACGCGGGCGACGCCGCGACCGACAACTGCACGAACGCCTGCGCGAACTGGCCCGGGATCTTCTTCAGCGGGCCGAAGCCCTCGTTCAGGCCCTGGAACATGCGGGTCAGCACGCCCTGGTCGGCGAGCCGGGTGAAGGTGCCCATCAAGTCGCGGGCCACCGCGTTGAGGCCGTCCGCGGCCCCGCCCAGCCCCACCCGCAGCGCAGGCAGGGACGCAGTCGCCATCGTGGTGAACGAACCCCCCAGACCCTTGAACAGGCGATCCTGGACGTCGAGACGCAGCTCCGAGAACGCGGGGCCCATGCTGCGCACCGCGGTGACGAACTCCCGGGCGTTCGGCGACAGCTTCGCCATGGCCTCGGCGAACTTGTCGGTCTGCGTCACACCCTGGGACTGCGCGGCGTTGACGGCCCGCTGCGCATCCGCCAACGCCTCCTGCGCGCTGCGGACCTGCCGCGCCGCCGCGACCTGAGCATCAGCCACACCCTGCTGCGCCTCCGCGAGCCGCAGTTGCGCGTCGCGGACCGAGTCGGCGCCGTCCTTCGCTGTCTGCGCGGCCTCAGCCTGCGCGTCCCCCACATCGCGCGCCCGGTCGCCGACAGTGCGCTGCGCGTCGGCCACCTTCTCCTGCGCGTTACGGACCGTCTCCGAGCCCTCGACCCCGTCCGCGTTCGCCTCGGCAGTCTTCTCCCGCAGCCGTTCCGTCTCCGTCTGCTGTTCCTTCAGCCGCTGGACCGCCCTGTCGTAGCCGAGCTGCGCCTCGTCGATCTCTTCCTGAGTTGCGGCAGCACCCTTAGCGCGGACGGCGGCGAGTTCCTTCTCCGCGTCCTGGAGGTCGAGAACAGCCTGACGCTGGTCCAACTCGGCGCTTACGAGCCGGTTGTTGAGGTCTTCCAGCTGATCCGCGGCCTCCTCACGCGCCTCGGTCAAATCCTCCTGCGCCTCCTTCGCGTCCCTCACCGCATCGGTCAGGCTGCGCTCGGCGTCGGCGACCCGGCGCAGCGCGGCCTGCCTGTCAGCTGCCGCCTGCACCTCGGCATCGCGAACATCCTCGGCGGCGTCCCTCACCCGGGCCTGCGCGTCTTCGATCGCCCGCGCCGCGTCCTGCTGGGCCTCCTTCAGCGAGCGGGACGCACGGGCCACGTTGATCTGCGCTTCTGCCACCGCCCGGGCGGCGGCTGCCGCTGAGGCGCCGCTCTGCCCGCTCTTGTCGCCGGCGGCCTTGAATGCGGCGCCCACTCCTCTGAGGCCGACCGCGAGGGTCGCGACGGCGGTGACCAGGCCGCCGAGCGCCGGCACCGCGAGGGCGGCAGCCGGCCCGATCTGAACGAGAGAGGCACCGAGGGAGGCGACCGCGGGCAGTGCCGTCAACGCAGCGGCGGCCAGGGCAGCGAGGCGCGACGACAGCATGCCGGCGGATCCGGCCGCACCTCCGAGGCCGGACAGGATCCCGAGGGCGGCGCCGTCGACGTCGACACGGACGTTGACCGTGCGGCTACGGGTCAGCAGCGCCAGATCGTCCGCCGCGGAACGGGTGTCCGCGTCCGCGGTGATGCGGGCGGTGCGAGGCCGAGTGAGCAGCGCCAGGTCATCGGCGGCCACCCGCGTCTCAGCGTCCGCGAGGATCCGCACGGTGCGGTCGCGGGTGAGGGTGGCGAGCTGGGACTCGGCGAGCCGCCGCGCCGCCTCCTCCAACTCGGGCACAAGATTGACGGTCAGGTCACGGAAGCGGGCGCTGGACAGGGCAGACCGGTCGAGGACCGCCTTGACCTTCAGGTTGCGGTCGCGTGTGAAGCGGTCGAGCTCGGTACGGGCCTCGCGGTCGTCGAGCTTGACGCCGACGCTGACCTGATTCCGCCTGGACCGCAGCCGGTCCATGGTCCGGTTGTAGCCAGACTCGTCGGCCGTGACCTCGACATATCCCTCCGCAATGCGGAATGCGCCGGCCATCAGGCGGCCTGCAGATCGTCGGCGAGGAACCGGTCCAGCGGCAGACCGACTGCGTCGGCCATGGCGTCAGCCACGGGGATCGGGGGCACTGCTGTGCCGCGCTCATATCCCCACACGGACCAGGTGGAGCGCCCGATGCGGGCGGCGATGTCCTCGACGGAGAGGCCGGCGAGGCGCCGCTGATCGCGGAAGCGGGGGCCGTTGAAGGTACGGGGCACGGGGGCTCCCAGGGCGAGGCGTCGGCGGATACGGACGCGTCCCGCGGGCTCGAGGTGGGCCCGCTCGTCTCGCTCGGCGTTCGCATCACGCGATGGCCTCGCAGCCCCCATCCGGCTGCTCGTTCGCCACGCCTTACAGCTGCTGCCTCATGTCCCGTGGGCTGTCCCGCCCGGCGTCCATCCCGGCCGCTGGAACCCTGGCCTTGCGACTGCACTCGATTCGTCCAACTGGAACGATACTCCAGTGAGCCTATGAATCGTAGGCCCCATGGATCTCATCCCTTTGATTCGAAGGTTGATGTTCGGAGGCTGCGCCTGCTGGACAGCACCGTGGCCGGAGCGCCGCCGCTTCCCCGCCGTGCCATACGCGTGCCATCCGCCCGACAAAGCCGCAGGTCACAGGTAGCCAACCGCATCCCCTATGCGGTTAGGGGGTGAAGTCTCCACAGTGTGGAGACCGTTCGCACAGCTGCGCCCGGCCACCGTGCGGTGCGGCCGGGCAAAATCAGCAGGCAGTGAATATCAGGCCGCGTCCGGCCCGTCACCACCCCGAGCACGAATGCCGTACCACTCGAACGTCTGCATGCCCTTCGGCTTCGCCGAGACCCGAGACGCCGTCAACCGCTCGGCGATCAGAGCAGCCGCCGGCGTCACATCCTCAACCACCTCATCCGGCTCCGGCCGGCCCAACGCCCGGGCAGCGTGCCGTTCCGCCGGCGTCGGCCGCCTGGTCCTCGTCTTCCGCTCCACGGTTCTCCCTAGGCCAGTTCGGGCACGGACGGCAGGTTGGCGATGGTCTCGGAGATCAGCCGCAGCTGCATGACCGCAGGCGAGTGGCTCCGCACGTCCAACGGGAAGCCCACACCGACCGGGTTGGCGTACTGCTGGCCGTGATCGGCCATCAACTGCAGCGCGGCCTGGGCCTCCCCGAGCGCACGGGCAAGCTTCGCCGCCCCGTAGGCGTACTGCTCCCGGTGCGTCTCACGGTCCGCCCGGCTGGTCGACGCCGCCCGGTCGTACACGTCGTCTACAGCGGCACGAAGGGCGTCAGACGCCTCCCGCTTCGCCGGCTGCGTCTTGGCCTTCTCGCCCGCGGTGAGCGCCTCCTGTACGGCGTGCAGGGCTTCCTGCGTCTTCGCCGGGACGCGGGACCGGTCGAGCGGCAGACGGAAGTCGTGCACGCGGTCCCCCGCCACGCTCGCACTGAACGGCGTGCCGTTGAAGTCGATGGTCATGATTCCTCCTGGTGGTTGATGACTGCCGGCTCCGCTCGGAGCGCGGCCTCGAGCTGGTCGTTGCGGGCCTTCACGGCGGTGAGGAGCTCGTCGGCCTCCTGCTTGTTGCGGGCCAGCTCCTCGGGCGGCACCTGCTCGTGGCGGTCGGTGCGCCACCGGTCCCGCGGGTGCGGCGCGACCTCGAGCCCGAGGCTCCGGCGTGCGTCGGCGAACAGGTCGAGCAGCTCGTCGGCCGGGTCCTCCTGATAGTCGAGCGGCCAGTTGGCGCCCATACGGCAGCGCAACCCGTGGAAGCGGCACACCGGGCCGTCCGTCTTCTGCTCGCCGAGGGCCTTCGCCAGGCGGTCGAGGCGGGCACGGATGTCGCGGGAGCTCACGCTGACCTCCGTGCATCGCCGAGGGCCGCCTCGAGCTGGGCGAGCCGGTCCTCGAGCTCAAGCTGCTCGGAGATCGCAGGCAGCGTGTTCACGAGGATGGAGGCGGCCCGGATCCGGTTCGCCGGGTTCTCGTCCTGCAGCGCCGCGTGCAGGGTCGTGATGGCGTCCCGGGCGGCGCCGGCGAGGGCGGCCCGCGCTTCGGCGAGCAGCTCCCGCCGGGCCGTCAGCACGTCCTGTTCGAAGTCGGGGTCTTCGCGCCACCTTCGGATGGTTCGCCCCGATACGCCCAGCGTCTCGCCGGTCTTGTCGGTCGACGCGCCGCGGGCGAGCAGGATGATCGCCTGGCTCTTCGCGTCCAGGTCAGAAACGGTCATGGGCGGCCACTCCTTACATAGCGCCGCTGGCGGCGAAGGTCGTGTTGTCGAGGGTGGGAGCCAGCTCCCGTCCCTTCTCGGCGAGGCGCCGAAGCTTCCGTGCGTGCCGTTTGGCGAGGCCGGCAGCACGCCGGCGGGCGAGCTCTTGGCGCTCCTGGCGCTTGCGCTCGGCCTCGGCGCGCACCCGGGCGATGCGCTGCTGTATCTCGTTCTCGATGTGCGAGGTCACGGTGCGGACTCCGATGTATCCGCTTGCTCTTCCGAGTTGGGGGCGATGACCTCGAGTGCTACACGCGCCGTAGCGCGGGCCGCGATGTTCATGTCGTTGCGAAACTCTGATTCGGAGTAGGGGGTTCCCATGTAGATGAAGACGGGCTCAACGGATGTCGTCGGCTTGCCGGTCGACTCGTCTGGCTGTCCGATAACGACGGCCCAGGCGACGATCGGGCAGGTCTCGACGTCTTCGTCGTCACGGAGCCAGTCGATGGCGACCGTCCAGCCTGGAAGGGCGGCGGTGAGTGCGGCAACGCTGCCGGGGGCGAGGTCCATGCGGTTCTCCTTCGTGGTGTGATGAGCGGGGCCGGCCCCGGTATGAGCGGGGCCGGCTGCTATCGCTTGAGGACGTTGACCTTCTCGCCGCCGATGAGCGGAGCGCCTTCGGGGCCCTTGACGTGCGGGGCGATCCAGACAGGACGGTGGACCTGACGCTTTGGGTGCCATTGCTGTCGCCAGTGCCCGCGGACGATCCACTGGTGGTGGTACTCGCGGTCTCCGCTTCCGGAACTGCCGCCGCCTTGCGGGCGCCGGAGCCCGATGAGCCGGACAGGGGCCGGTTCGTGACCCGAACGAGCAAGCCGCTTGCGGGTAGCCCTGTCCGGCGGGATGTCTGCCTGACGCGCCAGCGGCTGCTGCATCAGAAGCCACATGGCGCGGATCGTTCGGACGAACTCCTCGTCGCCCTCGTCGGCGCCCTCGAGAGGGTCGTGGCCGAATCGAACGATGGCCTCGGACAGCATG
This sequence comes from Streptomyces sp. NBC_01092, assembly GCF_045039535.1. Taxonomy (NCBI): domain Bacteria; kingdom Bacillati; phylum Actinomycetota; class Actinomycetes; order Kitasatosporales; family Streptomycetaceae; genus Streptomyces; species Streptomyces sp. NBC_01092. The sequence continues at coordinate 5,362,041 of NZ_CP108659.1, forward strand.
GGCGATAGGCGCCCTGTGCTGCGCCGATGCCTGTTGATCTGCTCAGGGGTGGCCTTCCCCAGGGTGGCCATGCTTGCGAGCATCTGTTCCGTCTCGCAGTAGAAGTTGAGGCGGACTCCTACGCCGGTCGGCCACCACTCGACCGCCGCCACGGAGTTCAGGGATCCAGGCGGGGCGTGGTTTCCTGGCGCCAGATACGCGAAGCCGAATTCGGAGGGGACGTCCTCGGGCTGGAGCGTGAAGGGCGGCAGCGTTTTGGCGGCGGCCTTGGCGAGCTCGTACATCTCTTCCGTGACGTAGAAGAGATCGCCGAGGAGGAGCGCCCCTACTTCCATCCGCTGTAGTTCGTCGGTCGTCGTTGACGGTGCTCCTCTGCGAGCGAGGGCGGCCCTGCGGTCCTCATAGAAGAAGGTCCAGTCAGGTTGAGCGAGGGCGGTCGCGAGTTCGGCCCGCAGTTCGGGTAGATCAACTGCCCGCACTTGCATGTCCCCTCCTGGGTGGTTCTAGGTGGTCTGTGCTGTGACGGTACGGCCGTGCTGGTTCGCCCGTCCGGGGGATGGATCAGGCGGTGATGCCGGCTTTGGCGAGGAACTCGGCGCGCTCGTCGGGGTCCTGGAGTTTGCGGGCGTCGGCCACCCACAGCTCATGCATGCGGGCAGCGGCGCCCTGGTGCTCGGCGCACATGGTGATCCGGTAGGTGCTGCTCTCGGTGGGCCGTTGTTGGTCGAGGGTGTTGCGGACGGCGATGACGCCGGGCTTGCCGCAGCTGTCGTGCGCGTGGCTGCACGTGCCGGTGTCGACGGGGATGGTCTGCACGATGTACTTGGTGTCGCGGTCGTCGCCCAGGGCGATGACGGTGGGCTCGGTCATGGCGTTCTCCTTCGTGCGGGGTTAGGCGATGTTCAGGGCGTTGAAGCGGCGGGCCAGCTCGCAGGGGTTCACGACCATCGCAACCGCCATTCGCTTGAGAGCGGCTCGGTAGCAGCGCCTGCAGGGGCGCCGGGGGTCCCCGGTTCGGCGATGCGTGCAGTGCTCATGCAGGGAGTGGTGCAGCTGGTCGATGCTCTGCCGGGCACTGTCGATCTCGGCCTGGTCTGGCGTTGAGACTGCGAGTCCCAGTCGGACCGCCAACGCCTGCCCGCCGGGGCTGAGAGGCGCCTTCAGCTTCATTGACTGGGGGCAGGAATCGCGGAGTTCACTGAGCAGTCGAGAGGCAATCCCGTGACCTCGGTAGGCGGGGGCAACGTAGATCAGCTCGACGGCACGGCGTTTGTTGTCGACGGAGCAGAAGCCGGCGGGCGTGCCGTCGACGTGGATGAGCATGGTCCGAAGCCAGTTGGCGAGCGGTATCCCCGGTGGGAAGTAGCCGAGGCGGTCGAAGTCCTCGAGCAGGTAGTCGCGGAACAAGCAGGTGAGGGCGCTGACATGCCCGTCGGAATGTGGGTCAAGAGCAACGGCCGTGACCTCGACGGGTGCCGGCGCGGGGCGGGTTGTCATGAGGCCCGCCTCTCCTGGCCGTCCGGCGTCCCAGAAATCCCGTAATCTCCGCCAGCGTTCGGCAGGTGAGACACCGGCTGGTTATTGGGATTTGTGGGACGGGATCCGTCCGAGTGCTCCTGTGGCTGCGGAGGATTGGCCACCCATGGGTGGACCTCGAAGCGGGGGGAGGGCTTACGGCCGCGCTTTCCCTGGGTGTCCGGGGGTGGCAGTAGGGCAATCCATCCGGTCTTCTCCAGCTCGGCGAGGACGTCGTTCATGACCTCCATGTCCTCGGCCCACTCGCGACCCTTGAGCGCTTGCCACGCCTCGCGGGCAGAGAAGTCCACCCCGGGGGCCGTGCGACTGCGAAGCCACTCAATGACGTCACGGAGCGGCTTGAGCGCGCCCTCCCGGTTCTTGCCCATGAGGTCGAACACGGCGCGGGCGTGGGCAATGAAGTAGGGGCACATGGCGATTGCGGCCCTGATCCGGTCGAGGCTGACCTCGGTGGCGAAAGGGTTCTCGTAGAGGGTGATGCAGGCCGCAATGCGGATGAGCTGACCCCGGAGCTTGCCTGCCCAGTCGGCGATGTCGTGCAGGTCTCCGCCAGGCTTCCGTCGTTGCCCGAACCGGTCGTAGAAGGCGCCGAACTCTATACGGGCTTCGCTTGTCAGGTTCATTACCACTACGTCGGAGGTGTCCCACACCTTCTCGACGAGGTCCCGGATGCGCTGCTCGTAGTCCTCCACTACCTCTTCGGGCACCTCGGGGGTGTCGAAAGTGTCGTAGTCGGTGGGCGCAGGCTTGGCGTACAGGAAGCGGCCGAGGAATCCGGACTGCCGGAACTCAGGGTTCTTCTTCTCGAGACCGGCGACCATGCCGGGCTGCACGATCATTCCCAGGGCCAGGAAGGTGCTGGCCATCCTGCGGTCCTGTCGGCCTACGCGCTCGATGCTGTACGGGCCACCGGTGTAACCCTCGAGGAGCAGGTCGGTGTTCGCCTTGCCGTTATTCCCGTAGAGCCCGGCGGCGATCTTGAAGAGTCCGCCTTCGGACGCGAGGGACCCGAGGCGCCCTTTCTGTTCGGCCATGCGCAGGGCCAGGGCCTCGAGCGTGATGTCGCGGACCAGGATGACCGGGAGCGACGGGGTGTCTCCCAGTTCGAGCAGCTTGAGGCGCGCCTCCTCTGCATCCGCTTTGGCGTTGTCTCGAGCATCCTTGTCGCCGCTGCTGCCAGCCGTCTTCTCGGCCTTGTCCATGGCAGCGGTCGTGATGCGGATCTCCTGCGCACTCTCCTCCACGGAGGGACGGGCCGCCTCGATCAGCTCCGTCTCAATGGCCCGCAACGGATCGGCTGCCGCATTGAGCGCCGGCGTCTTCTTCTCGGAACTGTCGGCCAGGCACGTCAGGTAGAGGGCGGTCGACTCAATCCAGTTGTGCTTGACCTTGACCTTCCGGCGCCCGCCGGTCGTAGTCGAGATGGTTGCCAGGCAAGCGAAGGCAACCATGTCATTGGGGACTTGCAGGGCCTCGGCCGTGGTGCGCACAAACTGGGAGAGGGGGCCGAGCGAGTCGATGGGAAATGGCGGCAGCGTGCGGGTATCGAGGGGGACAGGGTCATCCCATCCGGAGCCCCGGTTCTGCGTCCCAGAAGTCCCGGAATCGCGCTGCGGTCCCGAACTCTGGGCGGGTCCCTCGTTTTTGGGATTTGCGGGACGCGGATCCAGGGGTACGAGGTCGTCGTACCCGAGGCCCGCCGCCAGGTGGTCAGAGATGTCCTTACCCTTGGCGGGCTCAAGGGTGCGCACCGGGATTCCCGCTCGCTCGAGAGAAGCGGCGATCGCGGCTGCGTGCTTGCGGCCGGGCTCGTCGCGGTCGGCGATGACGACCACTTCCGCGGCGCCGCGGAGGCTGCTCGTGTAATCCTCGCGCCACCCTCCGCCGACACCGGAAAGGTTGCACGTCGCGGTAGCTCCAGTGGCGTTGTGCAGGTTGTCGGCATCCTTCTCGCCCTCGACGACGAACACCGTGCCGCCGGCCTGGACCTCAGCCAAGACTTCAGGGAGCCGGTACAGGACGCGGCGAATACCCTTCGAGCCCTTTGAACCGTCCGCCCCGTACTGGGCGAACGACTTCGTCTTGCCGTCGAAGCCTGGCTCGAAGCGCTTGACCTTCATGAGGACCGCGCCGCCTTCGTCGCAATACGCGTACTCAGCTACGACCTGCGATCGTTCCCGCTTCTCGAGTGGCTCGTCGAAGAGGTCTTGCAGGGCCAGTCCCAGGGCTGCAAGGACTTCGTCGACAGTGCATCCGGCGTGGCACTTCAGGATTACGCCGTTGCCGTCTCTGCGGGTGTTGATGGACAGCGACGGCGCACGGTCTTCATGCGACGGGCATTGCCAGGACGGGCCGCGGCCTTTGCAGCCGTGGCCGTCGAGTGCCTCCTCGACACGCTGACGAGCGCTCACTCTGTGGTCTCCGTGCTGTTCAGGGCGGCGATGACGCCGTCGGCGATGAAGTGGATGTCTCGGATCCAGCGGCGGGCGACGAGGCGCACGGCCCGCGGGGTGGGCTGTTCGGCGAGGTGGCAGCGGATGCTGTCCTTGACGAGCTCGTGGCGGGCGCGTTCGCGCATCCACTGCTCGCTCAGCTGCTCGCGTGTCCGCCCGCTGTGCATGGAGTCCGGCATGTCTGGCCGTTCGCCCGGTAGCCGCATCGCGGGGCGGACTACACTCGTAGTGGATGTGGAGGGCGCCGTCGCGGGCGTCGGGTGGGGGTCCGGGATGAGCTCCGGGCCCTTTTCCTTTGTCGCCATGTGGTGGTCCGTTCGCGGGGCGAGGGCCGATGCGGGTTCCTCGGTAGAGCGGCCTCGCGAGTGGATGTGGAATGGTGGCCGCGCCCGGCGTGGGCGCGACCGGGTGCTCAGGTTTCGCTCTTGCTCATGGCGAGCCGGTGGCGGAGCAGGTCAAGTTCGTCGAGGACGTTGGCGAGGGCGGAGGCGCAGACCCCGTTCACCTCGGTGTTCTCGCCGATGGGCCGGACCGCGCTGAGGGCGTCGTGCAGCACGTGTTCGTCGTCGCCTTCGAGGTACGTCTTCACCTCGGCCGCCGCGTCGTTGAGCTTGGCGGCGCGCTCCTCGTCGTGCAGGCGGACGATGTACGCGACGAACAGCCCGTCGAGGGCCTGCGCCTGCTGTACGGGGGTGAGTTGCCGCCACGCCTCGTGGCCGATCAGCGTGACGTCGACGCCGCCGGGGTGCTCGCGATGCAGCTTGGCCCGGGCTTCCTGGATGGCGCCGTAGAAGGCGCTGCTGTCGTCGATGCTGGAGGCGATCTCGTCGAAGGCTTCGCGGTCTGTCATGATGCTGGGAGTCCTATCTGTCGTTGAAGCCCTGGGTCGCTGCCGAGCGAAGATGCCCGGGGCTTCGGCGTGTGCGGGTTGGATCAGGCCCCTGTCGGCCGGCGTTGGCGCGCCGTCCTGATGGGGGCCGCTTCTATGCGCCTCGAAGCTGGTGTACGACCCCTGAAGCGGCCGGGGTGCAACCGCATTGAGACTGCGATTGATGCGCTGTGAACTGCGGCGACTCGTCGTGTTGGCACTGCGATGGCACTGCCGGGGAGGCCCCGGCGGAGCCGAACAGGTACGTGACGATGTCGTGCGTCGGGATCTTGATGCGGCGGCCGAGACGGAGAACCCGGGTCATCGACCACTCTTCGCGCCGGATCGCGTCGTAGATCGTGTCCTTGTCCACGCCGAGGATCGAGGCGAGCACTGGCACCTCAGTCGTCGGCCCCTGCGCCTCGACGGCTTCACGCGTCCAGGCGCTCACGACGCCGACACCTCGCCGTCAGAGATTCGCAGGTAGGCGAGGACTTCATCGCGGTCGTACCGCACGAGACGAGGACCGACTCGGCGCGGCTGGGGGCCGATACCGGCGCGCCCCCAGCGCTTGATGGTGTCGGGGTGGACGCGGGCGAGAGCGGCGTACTCGCGCCGAGTTATGCCCGCGTCGCGTTCGCTGAGATGCCGAACAACGGCGGATTCGTTTTCCACAAGCACAAGGGTGCATACGGGGGTAGCAGGTGTCAACTGACCCAGGTATTGTCATCTGAGCAAACGGGCACAAGGATGAAGGTGGAGGCACGTGGAGGCGGAAGAGTGGAAAGCCAGGCTCGTCAAAGGTGTCGCCCAGCAGGTACGCCGCTACCGCCTCGAGCGCGGCATGAGCGTTCAAGGGCTGGCTGACATCTGCACCGAGCAGTACGGCTTGCCCATCAAACGGTCCGTCCTCGCCAACTTCGAAGGCGGCCGGCGGCCGGCGCTCAGCGTCGTCGAGCTGATCGTCATCGCCCGCATTCTCCGCGTGCCGCCGGCCCAGCTCCTGTTCCCTGTGGGCCTCGAGGAACTGACCGAGGTTTTGCCCGGGAAAGCGGCCGACCCGTGGGCGGCGCTCAAGTGGTTCACCGGCGAGGAAGACCGTCTGCCGTTGGACAAGGAGGCCGATCGGCAGGACGCCGAGCCTGTGCAGTTGTTCCGCCGGCACGACCAGCTGACGGCTGATTGGCGGGCGAACAACCTGAACCTTCAGAACCTCATGCGCAGCGCGGCAGGCGGAGCCGAGCCGCACCTTGCGCAGTTCGCCGGCGAGTCCTTGAAGCGCATCGCGGACACGCTTCGCGAGGTCCGCCAGGAGATGCGCAGCAAGGGACTCACGCCTCCCCCCATCGAACCGTCCCTGGCGTACATCGACACGCCGGGGCTCGACATCAAGTACGTAGGACTGTCCGAGGAGAGTGATGAATGAAGCCGTACAAGGCCTGCTCGTGCCGGGATCCGGAGACGAAACGGCTACTGGGGAAGAAGTGCTCTGACCTGCCGAAGAAGGGTCACGGCGGCTGGTACGCCCGGTATGAAGCGCCTCCGTCCGCCGAGGGGAAGCGCCGACAGCCGCGCATCGGGCCGTACACCACGGAGACGGAGTGCAAGAAGGAGCTGGCGAGGGTGCTCGGCACCGCCGCCAACCCGAAGGCGCACGACGAGCGGAAGACGACGCTCGGCGAGTACCTCGAGCGCCGCTACGCCTGGCGCGTGTCGGAGGCCGAGACCGGCGAGGGCCTGAAGAAGTCCACGCTCGACGCGGAGCGTGAGGCGATCGACCTGTACGGCAAGCCAGGGCTCGGGCACATAAAGGTCGTCGACCTCACCGACGAGCACTTCCGCGAGCTGTACGCGGCCATGCGGAAGCTCAACCGGCCCGAGGAGAAGGACGACCGGTCGGAGATCCTGCGCCGTCTGAAGGAAGCCCGAGCCACCCGCCACGGCCGACGGGTGCATACCCGGCCGATCGGCGAGTCCCGTATCCGCCGCGTTCACGCGGTCCTGCACGGCGCGTTGACGGACGCGGTGAAGCTGTCGAAGATCCGGCCGGACAACCCGACTGACGGGGTGTGGCGGTCCAAGGGTGGCAAGCGGAAGCAGGGCCGGGCAAAGCCGTTGCTGTGGACGGACGAGCGTGTCGCGGCGTGGGAGAAGTCGGGCAACATCCCGGCGAAGGTGATGGTCTGGACGTCCTTGCAGACGGGCAGTTTCCTCGACTTCGCCGAGGCTTCCGAGGAGCGCATGTATCCGGCGTTCCATCTGGACGCCTACTACGGGCCGCGGCGCGGCGAGCTGGTCGGCGTGGACGAGAAGGACCTCAGCCTCGAGCGCAGACGGCTGCACGTCCTTCAGTCGCAGTCGGACGACGAGCTCGACGACACGAAGACTGAGGCCGGCTACCGGCAGATCCCTCTCGACGACGAGACCGTGCGTGTCCTGCGGGCCTGGCACAAGCGCAAGCTCGAGGAGCGTCTGCAGTGGGGCGAGCTGTACCGGGACGAGGGCCGGGTGTTCTGCTACGAGGACGGCCAGGCGCTCAAGGCGGAGTACCTGTCGAGCCGCTTCCGGATCCTCATCGAACGGCACGCCAACATCCGCGCGAAGGGCAAGGAGGGTTGGCCAGTCGAGCGGATCGCCCGGAAGTTCCGGACGTCCGAGGCGGCCGTCGAGGTGGCGCTGCGGATGTCGCTGCCCCCGATCCGCTTCCATGATCTGCGTCACGGCGCGGCGACGATGCTGATCGCGGCCGGCGTCGACGACAAGTTCGTGTCGGAGGTGCTCGGCCACGCGTCGGTGTCGTTCACGAAGGACGTCTATGCCGTAGTCGCGGAGGAGCTGGCCGAGGACGCGACGCGCAAGATTGCCGCGTTCATCCCGCGCCAGAATCGCCTCAAGGCCGTTGGTGCCATCAACGTGCCATCTGGGGGCTGAAAGTGCCTCTGAACGCGACTCAGGGAGCCCAGCCGTTTCGGGCCGAACTCCCTGGTCAGGTGGCGGAGGCGGAGGGATTTGAACCCTCGATGGGATTGAAGTCCCAAACCGCATTAGCAGTGCGGCGCCATAGACCGGACTAGGCGACGCCTCCCGCACAGCCGCCCGCGCGAGCGCGAGTGGTGCGTGCAGATGATGACACAGTCGAGCGTGGTGTCACCAATCGACTCCCACGGTACTAGGCGGAGAGGTCGCAGGGCAAAGCCCTTCCCGCTGTGCGCAACGTCCTGCGTTGTACGGCGTTAGTCAGGTCATGTTGCAGGTCAACCGTTCCGCCCGGGCCGGACGCCTTCGCCGGGCGCTCCTCACCGCCACCGGCACCCTCGCCGCCGTCGGCCTCACCTCTGTCGTGCCCGCCACCGCCTCCCCCCACCCCCAGACCGCGCCCGCCCCCGCCGTCCCGTCCCTCCAGGGCCAGGACCGCTCCGGCGACCGCCTCACCGTCACCGTCCGCCAAGCCGGCGGCGACGCCGACGGGACCTATGAGCTGACCTGCCATCCGGCCGGCGGCAACCACCCCCACGCCGCCGACGCCTGTGCCGTACTCGACCGCGGTGCCCGGTGGGGCAAGGACACCTTCGCCCCGGTGGCGGAGGGCACCCTCTGCACCATGCAGTACGGCGGGTCGGCCACCGCGCATGTCACCGGGACCTGGGCCGGGCGCCCCGTCGACGCCCGCTACGACCGCGGTGACGGGTGCGAGATCGCCCGTTGGGACCGGCTCGTGCCGCTCCTTCCCGACCTGCGGGCCGAAGGACAGCGGGCGTAAAGCAGTCCGTATATGCGCCTGGGCTGATGTGCGGTCCGCCGTCGGCACCTCCCGTCGCCCGTCGCACAGGCTTTCCATACCGGACGCACCAGATCCGCAAAAGTCCCGCGAAGGTCTCGCGAAGTCGGCATGGACATCGGGCGGACACGGGAAGGACGCCGGCACAGGCGGTCATACGTTCTGGGTCACTTCGTCGTGCGACCTCCCTCTCATCCGGCGTCGCGAGCGCAACCCCAACCCTTAGACTCCCTCGCGTGACACGCTGCGGGCCGGTTGGCAAGATGGCCCGAGCGGTCCGGAAGGTGCGGTAACAGGGAGGAAGCGTCTCGTGAGCAGCAGGCCATCCCGAGGCGCTGCTCGCCTCGCAGCCATACTCGACGCGCTGCCCGACGCGTTGGTGCTGGTCAACGCCAATGGGACCGTCGTCAACGCCAACACCATCGCCCTGGAGGCCTTCGAGGCGCCGGGGACCGCTCTGGTGGGGCGCGGGCTGCTCGATCTGCTGCCCCAGTTCGACTCCAAGCTGATCCCGGGGTCCATGCGGCGGCCCGATCACATGGACCCGCAGGGCCGGACCAAGCCGACCCGGATGATGGCCCGGCGCACCGACGGCAGCGAGTTCCCGGTCGAGGTCACGTCCGCGAATCTGGAGAACGGCCAGCAGGCCTACGACGGGTACGGCTACGGCAGTGACGAGCTGCTCATGCTCGTCGTACGTGATCTGACCGGCACCGTCGACACCGAGGCCGAGCTGGCGCGTTCGCAGCGGCAGACCGAGATGATCCTGCGGGCCGCGTCGGAAGGTGTCGTCGGCACCGACACCGACGGGCGGATCGTCCTCGTCAACCCGGCCGCCGCCCAGATACTGGGTTACCGGGCCAGCGACCTCGGTGGACGCGAGCTGCACACGCTCGTCCTGCACTCCCGTGCCGACGGGTCGCCCTTCCCGTACGAGGAGTCCGCGCTCGCCGACACCCTGCGCTCGGGGCGCAAGCACCGGGTGCGTGGGCAGGTGCTGTGGTCCAAGGGCGGGGACGAGGTGTCCGTCGACTTGACGACCGCGCCCGTGCGCGACGGCGACCAGCTCGTCGGCGCCGTGATGACCTTCACCGACCGCCGGGCCTACGACTCCCTCGCCGACGAGAAGACGGCAGATGAGAAGCGGCACGCCGAGGAGCTGGAGCGGCTCGCCGAGGAACACGCCTCCGAGCTGACCGCCCTGCGGCAGAAGCACGTCACCGAGGTCGAGGAGCTCCAGGAGCAGCACGACGAGGAACTCGGCGCGGGCGAGGAGCGCTACGCCGCGCTCGGCGAGCGCGAGAAGGACCGGTACGAGGCGCTGTCCGGGCGGCACGATCAGCTGCTGACGCTGCTCGCGGGTTCGCTGCGCGGTCCGCTGGACGAGCTGCGCCGTGAGCTGGCCGCGCTCGCCGCCGATGACGCGGGGCAGTTGTGGCCCGAGGCCAACCAGGTCCTGCACCACCTGTCCGCCGGTTACTCGCGGATCACGACGCTGATCGACAACGTCCTCGGCTACCAGCAGCTGGACTCCGGCAGCGAACAGGTCTCCCGTACGAAGGTGATGCTCGACGCCGTCGTCGCCGCGGGTGTCGACGGGGCCGTCGAACTCATCGGCCCCGGGCGGGTGCAGTTCGCCGTGCACGCGCCGCCCATCGAGGCCGAGGTCGACCCGCAGCGCCTCGCCACCGCGCTCGCGCATCTCGTCGCGGATGTCGCCGGGGTCGACGCGACCGGCAACTCGCCGGTGTCGGCGGGCGGTTACATGGACAACACCGTCGTCGTGGCGGCGGCGCAGCGCGGTGAGGTCGTACGGATCGAGGTGCGCGGGCCGTATCCCGGGGGAGACCCGGTGCACGAGCCGATCGTGCGCGGGATCGTGCGGGCTCACGGCGGGGTGCTGCAGACGCACGAGGTGCCCGGGATGAGCGGCAGTGCGTTCGTCCTCGAAGTGCCCATCGGAGGTGGGGCGGGGGCGGTATCCGCCGTCCCCGTCGATGCCGCCGCCGGCTCGGCCGAGGCCGGTGACGGGACGAACGGGACTAACGGGGCCAATGGGACCGCGGGAGCCGGGCAGGGTGGCGGTGGCGGGCGGCGGCGGGCCCGACGCTCCTCCGTCGACGCGTTCCTGGAGAGCGACACGCCCGATGCCGAGGCCGAGGGCGGTTCCACCGATGCCGAGGACGCCGCGCCCACCGGCCGACGGCGCAGGCGCGCGGCGGCCGCGCAGGAGCTCCCCTCGGGCACGGGCGACGCCGGCTCCGACGTCTCCGGCGGTACCGGACGGCGTCGCGGACGGCCCGCCGAGGACGGCGGCGACGATGTCTCCGAGGGCGCCGTCGTCACGGCCGCCGAGCATGCGGCGGGAACCGCCGCCATCGGGAACGGCCTGGGCGGGACCGTCCCGCCGCAGGGCGTGCCCGCCCCCGGCGGACGACGCGCCCGGCGGGACGGAGGCGAGCAGCACGCGCTGCCGCCCGCCCTGCCCGCCCCGGCCCGCGACTCCGCCGGCGACTCCGCTGCGGCGGCTTCCGGGTCCGATACGGCCTCCTCGGGCGATGGCTCCCAGCCGGGCGGGCGGCGTCGGCGCGCCCTGGCCGCGGCTGCCGAGCGGGCCGGCGCGCGGGCCCAGGCGCAGGAGGCAGGGCCTCGTACGGTGTTCGCGCTGCCGCCGGCCGAGGCGGACCGGGCTCCCGCGGTGGCGGCGAACAAGCCGGGCGGGGCCGAGCCGGCTTCGGTGCCTGCTCCGGGTTCGGCTGCCGCCGCACCGGCCGCTGCCGCGATGGCGCCGGCTTCGCCCGTGGCTCCGGTTCCGGTTCCGGGAGGCGTACGCGGCGACGAGGGTCGGCACGATGCCGTCCCGCATGATCAGGCCGAGGACCACACCCCGCCGCAGCCGCACCCCACCAGCGCGCCGACCGGACGGCGCCGACGGGCCGTGACCCCGCCGGGGGAAGCGGTCGGGGCGGCTGCGCAGGAGGTCCCGGCGCAGGGTGCGGCCGCACAGGGCGTTCCGGGGCAGGTGACGGGGCAGGTGACTCCGGTGCAGCAGGCGCAGGCCCAGCCGGTGCCCGGTCGGCCCCTCCCTGTCGAGGCGACCCCCGGTCAGGGCGTCCCCGTGCAGGGCACCCCGGCGCAAGGCGTCCCGGCCCCGCAGCCGTGGCCCGCTGCCGACGACACCCCGGGCGCAGGGACGGCCGGACCGTCGAACGGCGGCGCCGCCACCCCCGTACCGCCGAATCCGAACGCCCCCCAGCCGGCGCAGCCCGCACCGTCGGGTCGGCCGCGGCCGGGCCAGGGCACTCCGGCTCCGGGTACTGCGCTGCCTCCCGAAGCCGTGGCGAGCGGGGCCGGGCAGCAGCGGGCGGCGCAGCCGCTTCCTGCCGAAGCCGCCGCTCCCGCCGGCCCGGGTGCTCCCGTGGATCCGAACTCGACGCAGGGTCGCGCGATCAGTGTGCGGACGCTGGGGCAGGGCGTGCCCTTCACCCGGCAGGCCGCCCAGGTGCAGCAGCCCGCGCCGCCGTCGGCCACGCCTCCGCCACATCAGACCAACGGTGGACGGCGCCGCAAGCTCGGCACGCCGCCCGACCCGGCCGCACGGGCCGGTGCCTCGGTGGAGCAGGCGGCGCGGCCGCACCCGTCGGCCGAGCAGCCGGTGGCCTCTCCCTCTCAGGGACAGCCGTCGCAGGCCGGACAGTCGCGGCTCGCGCCTGCTGTCGAGGCGGCCGGACGGTCGTACGCCATAGGCGCCCCGGACGAGAACGCCGCCGAGGGGCCCGAACCGCTGGACGGGCCGGGCGGTGCCATCGAGGTCGCCGACACTCCGCGTCCGCAGCCGATGGACGACGAGCTGCCCCCGGAGCCGCTCGACAACCCGCGGCGGCTGCTGGTGTGGCCGGCGCCCGATGTGACGACCCAGCAGGCGCTGAGCGACCGCGGCTACCGGCCGGTGATCGTGCACTCGCGCGAGGAGGTCGACGCGCAGATCGCGGCGTTCCCCGCCGCGCTGTTCGTCGACCCGCTGACCGGGCCGATCACGCGGACCGCGCTGCAGTCGCTGCGGCAGGCCGCCGTCGCGGCCGAGGTGCCGGTGATGGTGACCGCGGGCCTTGGACAGGCCTCGCGCGAGGCCGCGTACGGCGCCGATCCCGCCGTACTGCTGAAGGCGCTGGCCCCTCGGGACAGCGAGCAGCATCCGCCGCGCGTGCTGCTGATCGAGGAGCACGCGGAGATCGCGCTGGCGCTGACCGCGACGCTGGAGCGGCGTGGGATGCAGGTGGCGCGGGCCGCGAGTGACGGCGACGCGGTGATGCTGGCGGGTGACTTCCGGCCGAACCTGGTCGTGATGGACCTGATGCAGGTGCACCGGCGCCGGGCCGGGATCGTGGACTGGCTGCGCGCGAACGGCCAGCTCAACCGCACCCCGCTCGTCGTCTACACGGCCGCCGTCGACCAGGCCGACCTGCCGCGGCTGGCCTCCGGCGAGACGGTGCTGTTCCTTGCGGAGCGCTCGACGAGCGGCGAGGTGCAGCACCGGATCGTGGACCTGCTGTCGCGGATCGGGACCAACTGAACAATTCACCAATTGGCCGACTGGCCGACGGTCCGGCAGTGCACGTGAAGCAGCCCGGCGCCCCTTTTCAGGGACGCCGGGCTGTTTCGATGTGCGGCTAGGGTCGGGGCCGCGTCAGAGCTGGGTGACGTCCAGGCCGCCCTCGGCGTACTGCCTGCGCAGCACCTTCTTGTCGAACTTGCCGACGCTCGTCTTCGGCACCGCCGCGATGACCGTCCACCGCTCCGGCAGCTGCCACTTGGCGATCTTGCCCTCCTCGGCGAGGAAGCTCCGCAGGGCCTCGAAGTCGGTGCTGGCGCCCTCCTTGAGGACGACCGTGGCCAGCGGGCGCTCGCCCCACTTGTCGTCGGGGACGGCGACCACGGCGGCCTCGGCGACGTCCGGGTGGGACATCAGGGCGTTCTCCAGGTCGACCGAGGAGATCCACTCGCCGCCGGACTTGATGACGTCCTTGGCGCGGTCGGTGAGGGTGAGGAAGCCGTCGGTGGAGATGGTGCCGACGTCGCCGGTCTTCAGCCAGCCGTCCTCGCTGAACTTGTCGGCGGGGCGCAGGGGTTCGCTGTCGGGGCCGTTGTAGTAGGCGCCGGCGATCCAGGGGCCGCGCACCTCCAGCTCGCCCGCCGACTCGCCGTCCCACGGGATGCGCTCGCCGCCGGGGCCGGTGAGCCGGGCCTCGACGCTCGCCGGGAAGCGGCCCTGGGTGAGCCGGTACGCGAACTCCTCCTGGGTGCCGACCGCGTGGGCCGGCGGGCGGGCCACCGTGCCGAGCGGGGAGGTCTCCGTCATGCCCCAGGCGTGGCAGACCCGCATGCCCAGCTTGTCGAACGCCGCCATGAGCGAGGGCGGACAGGCCGAGCCGCCGATGGTGACCTGGCCGAGGGTGGAGACGTCCCGGGGCTTCGCGGTGAGCTCGGCGAGCAGGCCCTGCCAGATGGTGGGTACGGCGGCCGCGTGCGTCGGCTTCTCGCGCTCGATCATCTCGGCGAGGGGGGCCGGCTGGAGGAAGCGATCCGGCATCAGCATGTTGACGCCGGTCATGAAGGTGGCGTGCGGCAGGCCCCAGGCGTTGACGTGGAACTGGGGGACCACGACGAGCGAGGTGTCCTGGTCGGTCAGACCCATCGACTGGGTCATGTTGACCTGCATCGAGTGCAGGTAGATCGAACGGTGGGAGTAGACCACACCCTTCGGGTCGCCCGTGGTGCCGGAGGTGTAGCACATGGCGGCGGCCTGCCGCTCGTCCAGCTCCGGCCAGTCGTACGTGGTCGGCTTGCCGGCGAGCAGGTCCTCGTACTCGTGCACCTGAACCGCGGCGTCGGCGAGCGCGGAACGGTCACCCGGCCCCGACACGACCACGTGCTTCACGGTCTTGAGGTGCGGGAGCAGCGGGGCGAGCAGAGGGAGGAGCGAACCGTTGGCGATCACGACGCGGTCGGCGGCGTGGTTGACGATCCAGGCCAGCTGCTCGGCGGGGAGGCGGAGGTTCAGCGTGTGCAGGATCGCGCCCATGGAGGGGATCGCGAAGTACGCCTCGACGTGCTCGGCGTTGTTCCACATCAGGGTCGCGACCCGTTCGTCGCCGGTCACGCCCAGGTCCTCACGCAGGGCATGCGCCAGCTGGCCCGCGCGCGCCCCGACCTCGGCGAAGGAACGGCGGTGCGGCTCGGCCTCGCCGGTCCAGCTGGTGACCTGCGATGTGCCGTGGATCGTCGACCCGTGGGTCAGGATCCTTGAGATCAGCAGCGGTACGTCCTGCATGGTGCTCAGCACGGCGTCCTCCCGGGGGCGACATTGCCTACGCGGTAGTAAGGGTTGCGGAGATTCTGCGCGCATACCGAGCGGTATGTCACTAGGGTCGGCCGATCGATCATGTCACGTTGCGTTCACAGAGCTCTGCCGCTAAGGGTTGGGGCCGGGACCCCTCGCCACCGGCGAGCACCGCCCCCTACCGAACCAGCCCCAGCTCCGGGTCCTCGCGCAGCTTGCCGAGCGCTCTCGACACCGCCGACTTCACCGTGCCCACGGAGACCTGGAGCACCTCGGCCGTCTGGACCTCGCTGAGGTCCTCGTAGTACCGCAGGACGACCATCGCCCGCTGCCGCGCCGGCAGCCGCATGATCGCGCGCCACATCGCGTCGTGCAGTGCCTGCTGCTCCGCGGGGTCGTCGTCGTGACCCGGCAGGGGCTCCGGCTCGGGCAGCTCGTCGCAGGCGAACTCGTCGACCTTGCGCTTGCGCCACTGCGACGTGCGCGTGTTGAGCAGCGCCCTGCGCACATAGCCGTCGAGCGCGCGATGGTCCTCGATGCGCTCCCAGGCGACGTAGGTCTTGGTCAGCGCGGTCTGCAGCAGGTCCTCCGCGTCGCTCGGGTTCGCGGTGAGCGAGCGGGCGGTACGCAGCAGCACCGGCTGGCGGGCTCGTACGTACGACGTGAAGGAGGGATACGTCGCGCTCGGACGGGACCGCGTCGCGGCGTCGGAAGCGCTGGTGCAGACGGGTGTGGTCATGGCTCCACGCTATGAGCGAGCCCTGCTTCAGCGGATCGGCCGCAGGTGCCGAAGCAACGTCCGCCTCAGGTTGTAGGGGTGGGGCTGACTCCACCTCCTGAAGGTGGACGAGGGATGGACCCGTACTGCGGGATTACCCCTGGGGGTCACCCGTCGGCAGTCAGGACCAGTCCCGATGTCGGCACCCCTGTCCCGGCCGTCACCAGCACCCGCCGCGCCCCTGCTATCTGGTTCACGGACGTCCCGCGCACCTGCCTCACTCCCTCCGCTATTCCGTTCATCCCGTGCAGATACGCCTCCCCGAGCTGCCCCCCGTGTGTGTTGAGCGGCAGCCGCTCCTCGGCCACGAATCCCGAGGCCTCCCCCTTCCCGCAGAACCCGAACTCCTCCAGCTGCATCAGCACGAACGGAGTGAAGTGGTCGTAGAGGATGCCCACGTCGATCTCTCCCGGCCCCAGCCCCGCCGTCCGCCACAGCTGGCGCGCCACCACGGCCATCTCCGGCAGACCGGCGAGGTCGTCCCGGTAGAAGCTCGTCATCTGCTCCTGCCCTCGGCCGGCGCCCTGGGCCGCCGCCGCTATGACGGCCGACGGGTGCGGCAGGTCGCGGGCCCGCTCGACGGACGTGACGACTATCGCCTGACCGCCGTCCGTCTCCTGACAGCAGTCCAGCAGCCGCAGCGGCTCGACGATCCAGCGCGAGGCCGCATGGTCGGCGAGGGTGATGGGTCTGCCGTGGAAGTACGCGGCCGGGTTGGTCGCCGCGTACTTGCGGTCCACCACCGCCACATGCCCGAACGCCTCCGGCGTCAGCCCATAGGTGTGCAGATAGCGCTGCGCCGCCATCGCCACCCAGGAGGCCGGGGTGAGCAGCCCGAAAGGCAGGGACCAGCCGAGCGCGGCACCCTCCGCCGAGGGCTCCCGGTGCTGCACGCCCGAGCCGAATCTCCGGCCCGACCGCTCGTTGAACGCCCGGTAGCAGACCACCACCTCCGCGACCCCCGTGGCCACCGCGAGCGCCGCCTGCTGGACGGTCGCGCAGGCCGCGCCGCCGCCGTAGTGGACGCGGGAGAAGAAGGACAGCTCCCCCATCCCGCACGCCTGCGCCACGGTGATCTCCGGGCTGGTGTCCATCGTGAACGTCACCATCCCGTCCACGTCTCCCGGCGTCAGCCCCGCGTCGTCCAGCGCTGCCCGCACCGCCTCCACGGCCAGCCGGAGCTCGCTGCGCCCGGAGTCCTTGGAGAACTCGGTGGCCCCGATACCGACGATCGCCGCCCGACCGCCCAGGGCGTCCCGCTCGCGCACGCTCATGCCGGGCCCTCCGAGGACACGTTGCCCGCAGCGCCCGCCGGGACGCCGGCCGCCGCTCCCGGGACGGTGACCGTCACCGTGCCGGTCACGTGCTTGCCGATGCCGTTGGCTCCGACCACCCGTACCGTCGCCGTGTCGCCGTCGACCTCCTCGACCCGGCCCGTCAACACCATCGTGTCTCCTGGGTAGTTGGGCGCCCCGAGTCGTATGGCCACCTTGCGCAGCACGGTCGTCGGTCCGAAGTGGTCGGTGATGTAGCGGCCGACCAGGCCGTTCGTGGTCAGGATGTTCATGAAGATGTCCGGAGAGCCCTTCTGGTGGGCCAGCTCCGCGTCGTGGTGCACGTCCTGGTAGTCGCGTGAGGCGATGGCCCCGGCGACGATCAGGGTGCGGGTGATCGGGATCTCCAGCGGCGGCAGTGCATCACCGGCCCTGATCCGGATCGCCGTCGACTGCTCGCCCTTCATGCGACCGCCCCCTCGTCGTCCCGTGCGCGCCAGACCGGCAGCACCAACTCCTCGTCGTACTCCTGGAATTCGAGCCGCACCGGCAACCCGATCCGCACCTTGTCGTACGGCACGCCCAGCACGTTGCCGATCATTCGCACGCCCTCGGACAGCTCGATCAGGCCGACCGCGTAGGGAGGGTCGAAGGCCGGGAACGGTGGGTGGTGCATCACGACGTACGAATAGACCGTGCCCTCGCCGCTCGCCTCGACCGTGTCCCAGTCCGGGTCCCCGCAGGCGCTGCAGCCGGGCAGCCAGGGGTGGCGCAGGGTGCCGCAGCCGGTGCAGCGCTGGAGGAGCAGGCTGCGCTGCTGGACGCCGGCCCAGAAGCCGGCGTTGTCGCGGTTGACGACGGGGCGGGGGCGCGCGGGGCTCTGTCGCCGCTCCTGCTGTGCGGGCTTCTGCTCTGCGGGCTTCTGCTGTGCAGGCTTCTGCTGACGGTCCGGCTGCTGCCCTGTCTGCTGACCTGCCCGGCGTACGGGCGCGTACTTGAGGATGCGGAAGCGGTGGGTGCCCGCGAGGTCGGGGCCGGCGTGGATGTCCATGCGGGTCGTGACGAAGTAACCGGTGCCGAGCTTTGTCGTCTTCCTCTCCGACACCGACTCGATGACCGAGTCGAAGGTGATCTCGTCGCCGGGGCGCAGCGGCCGTAGATACTCCTGCTCGCATTCCGTGGCGACCACCGAGGTGTAGCCCGCCTCGTCGAGCAGGCCGAGCAGTTCGTCGTAAGCGTGCGCGCGTCCCTGCTGGCCGGAGAGGCCGCCCATGGTCCACGCCTGGAGCATGGTGGGCGGCGCGATGGCGTCCGGGCCCGCATACGCCGGGTTGGTGTCGCCCATCGCCTCGCACCAGTGCCTGATCATGGGCGCGTTCACGGGGTCCCTGCCCGCACGCGCCACCGCGGCGTTCCGGCCCTCGTAGGCCTTCAGCTGTGTGTCGAACTCGCCGTCCGCCGCCACCTCGTGGCTCACCCCCGGCCCGTAACCCACCGTCGCCCCCTCGTCCTCATCGCCCCACGGCGCATCGCACTGACACTTCTGGTACACCGCGACCGCCGATCCGGTTCCCACGAGTTCGGGAACTCGAGCCCTCGCCGTCCATCGCGAGGCCCCACCAAGATTTCTGACTGTCCGTCAGATGCAATGCACTGTCAAGGCCGACGAGGAGCCCCTCCACAGTGACGGCCGCGGACACGCGCGCCATGACACGCAAAAACGCCTGCGCGGCGGTACCGAAGTACCGCCGCGCAGACGCGTTACACCCCACAGCACACCCACAGTTCCGAGAGGGCCGGCGCCTGAGCACCGGGGCGCCGGCCCCCTCAGCTCACCACCAGAGCGGGGTGAAGTTGACCGACGTGTTGTCGTTGCCCTGGTTGACGGACGTGAAGGCGGAGCCGTTGACCTGGGCGGTGTTGCTCTGATTCGAGGCGCCGGCGCCGGTGGCCTGCTGCTGGGTGGTGGACGAGGTGCCGTAGTTGTCGCCGCCGACCCCGCTGCCGATGAGGCCCTGAGCGGCTTCCGTGACAGCCGCGCTGGATCCGTTGTCCGCGATGGCGCCGTTGTCCGCCGTCGCCACGCCGGAGAAGAGGGCGACAGCGAGCGGAAGGGCGGAGACGGCTGCGATGACGCGGGCAGTACGGATGCTTGCCATGTGTTCCTCCAGAACAGGTGCGTCCAGGCTCCCCGCCGGACGCATAGGTGGTGCATGAAGTACGGCTTGTTCCAGGGCAGTTGGCCGTCCGCCCCGGAGTCGTAGTCGTTCACGACGTCGCGAGATCAGAGTTGCCCACCGAATCCCCGGCGAACCACCCCGGAAGCCTCGATTCGCCCTCAAGCGTGATGACAAGTCGATAAACCCCTTTCGCCACTTCCAACTCCCATGACAGGGCAGTACGGACAGGTCATCCCCAAGCGGCACAAGGGGGGAAAGGTTCCGGCATGCTTCCGGCCCGCCGCCGCCCATCGGCGAGTCCTCGGCGGGTCGCCGCCAATCCCTCTTTCTTTTTTCGAACACTCGTACGAACATAGAAGCATGGCCACCACCGACCGGCAGGCCACGACGCTGGCCCTCGCACACGCCCTGTCAGCCGCCGAACGCGGGCTGGCCGTCATCCCCCTGTCCCGGACGAAACTCCCGGCCCTGCGCTCACCACACCGCGACGACCCCGACGCCGCGCCCTGCCACGGCGAGTGCGGCCGCTTCGGGCACGGGGTCTACGACGCCTCCACCGACCCCGTCCGCATCCGCGAGCTCTTCGCGGCCGCCCCCTGGGCTACCGGCTACGGCATCGCCTGCGGCCTGCCCCCGCACCATCTGATCGGCATCGACCTCGACACCAAATCCGGTACGGACTCCTCCGCCGCCCTGCGCGAACTGGCGCTGCGCCACCTGTTCACGATCCCGCCCACGGTGGTCGTCCTGACCCCGAGCGGCGGCCGCCACCTCTGGCTGACCGGGCCGCCCGAGGTCGTCGTCCCCAACTCCGCGGGCCGTCTCGCACCCGGCATCGACATCCGGGGCGCCGGCGGCTACCTCGTCGGCCCCGGCTCCCGCACCGACCACGGCGTCTACGGCACGGCTCCCGGCACCGCCCACATCGCCCCCGCGCCCTGCCCGCGCGCCCTTCTGCGCCTACTGCTCCCCCCACCTCGCACGCACCACCCGGCGCCCCCGTCGACCGGCGGCCACGGCCAGGGCCTCGTCCAGTTCGTGCTCGCCGCCCACGAGGGCCAGCGCAACACCCGCCTGTTCTGGGCGGCCTGCCGCGCCTACGAGGACGGCATCGGCCCCGCCCTCGTCGACCCGCTGGTCGAGGCGGCCCTCAACACCGGCCTGACCGAACGGGAGGCCCGCGCGACGATCGCGTCGGCCGCGCGGATGACGGGGCATCGGCCCTGACGGACACGTGCGCCCAGCCGTGACGGACGCATACGCACGCCGCACCGTCACGGCGGTACACACGAACACCTCACCGTCACGGACGTACACACGAACACCCCCACCTGACGGACGCAGCCGAACGCCCCACCCTGACCGGCACCAACGCACGACCGCCCTGCTGGACACACACGCAACGCCCGCCCTGTCGGACTCACACGCAACGCCCCGCCCTGACTCCGTCGGGCGCCTGACCGGCCCTGAAATTCACGGGAGCTCGATGCACCACCGCCCTAGAGTGCCGACCATGTCGCTGGCGCGGGTCGTCCTCACGTCCGGCCGCTCGCTCGACCTCTCCGAGCTGCGGCTCTCCTCGACGTACGGCGGCGTGCTGGAGGGCTACCCGTGCAGGCCGCTCAACGAGATGAAGATCAAGAGCCTCGTCATCGCCGCGGAAAGCGCCCACCCCGCCACGCCGGTACACCTCGTGCCGCCGCCGCGCGAGTATCCCGACCAGTACGCCGGCGCGTTCGGCCCGGTCGAGGTGCTGCCGCCGGTGGCCTGCGTGGGCGCCTTCCACTCCACGGCGCTCGACCGCGACCACGACCCGGTCCTGCACCGCTCCGCCCTCACGATCATCTGGTTCCAGCCCACCACGCAGGTGCCCTCCGGCTTCGACGCCGAGGACGCGCTGCGGGAGGTCGACTGGGAGGGGTTGGCTCGGGACTACGAGCTCTGACGGCAGGGCAACCGGCTTGCCCCGCAGGGGAGTCCGGAAGCCAAGGTCGGCCTATGAGCGATTCCCGACGGGACCTGCTGCGCGGGCAGTTCGATCTGACCTGGGCGCTGTTCGAATACCACCTCGACCGGCTTCGGCCCCCACGACTTCCTGGGGGAGCCGGGGCCGCACGGCTGGACGGTACGCCGGGCCGCCTCTCCGCCGGCTGCGATCCCGTACGACCTGCGGCACGCCTATGTGTCCTTCTGGCTCCGCTCCGGAGCTGTTGCAGCCAGGTCCCCACCGGTCTGCGTCCGGCGGGGGCCCGGACATGCGCGTGGTTTCAGCAGCTCATGGCCCACTGGTGGGAGTCGCCGTTGTCGTTGGCCGCGCCGTCGTAATTGACTTCCTGGCCAGGGGTGAGGCAGATCGTCATGTGGCCGCCTTGGTGGGCTCGGGAGTAGACCTTGACGTGGTCCTTGATGCCCGGGCCTGAGATGCCGTGGTTGGCCCAGGAAGAGTCCTCGTCGGCGATCCAGCTCTCCCACCAGCCGTCGTCCCCTGACCAATTGGCGCGCTGGCCCTTGTAATCGGAGTGCTCCCAGGCACAGAACTCGCCGGAGGGGCAATCGGCCGCACTGACCGGGCTGGTTCCGGCGAGGCCGGCTGTGAGGAGGAACGCTGCGGCAGCGGCGGTGAGCAGCCTTTTCATCATGAAGGGTCGTGACCTTTCTGGTGGGGGGTGGGGCGGGCCGCCAGCACGTCGGCCGCCCGGTGTACTGCGCGGTCGCGCAGCCGGTCGTAGGTGGCGATCTCCTTGCGGTGCGCGCGACGCACCTCGGTGAGCCGGTCGGGCTCCAGCGCGGCCCGCAGCTCCTCCAGGCCGCTGGCTCGTACGCAGCGGGTGTCCTTGTCAGGGCAGGCGGCCCGGCGGGCGAGTGCCGCCCGATACCTGGGGTCTTCGCCGAGTCGAGCCTGGGCCTCGGGGCGCAGATTGTTGACGATGACCTCGGCGCGGAACCAGCTGGCCTGGTCGCCGTAAAGGTAGCGCAGCGCTTGGGCCAGGCAACCGTCCGTGTGCATGCGGACGGTGTAACCGGTGGAGAGGGTGACCGACAGCTGAGCCGGGCCAGTGCCGAACAGCGCCTTCTCATCTGACATCGGGGCGCTGGCGCTGCGGGTCCTCATACACCGGTCCACCAGCACCTGCTGGGCGGCCTTGATCAATTCACTGCGACCCCGCTCCGAGGCGGGCAGCACCGGCTGTGACTGCGCTGCGCAGCATCCGGCGAGCATCATCGCCAGCAGGGCACCCGCCAATGTCCGGCCCGTCGCTCGACCCCGGACAGTACTGATCGTCACACCAGTTCAAACGATCATTCACGGCTGACGGCACGGGGCAACAATGTCGAGGACATTGGCGGAGGCCCATGAGCAGGCTGTTCTTCGACGGCTCGGCCACTGTGTGGTCGGGGGGGCACCAGGGTCCTGTCCACGATGGGCGTCTTCCACGCCCAGGCAGCCCCCAAGAGCCGTAGATCCTGGCCACAGGTTGGCCGTACGGGCTGGTCAGACCCGGGATGTGGGTGAGTCAGGTGAGACAGGGTGAACGCCGAAGGGGTGCCCCTCCGCTGGGGGCACCCCTTCTGACCTGCAAGAATTCTTACCTGCGCGGTGGGTGTGGGATTTGAACCCACGGTGACATCGCTGCCACGACGGTTTTCAAGACCGTTCCCTTAGGCCGCTCGGGCAACCCACCTCGCCCCGGCCCACCAGGGGCGGAGCGGGTACAGCGTACCGGCCTCGCTCGGTGTGCGGGGTGTGTGGTCCGTATGGGTCCGATGGCCGGGTCGGGGCGGGTCCCGGTGTCAGGGCTTGTCGCCGCTGAGGCGGACGCCGTTCGTGGCGGTCTCGAACACCGGCCGGTACTCGTGCCACTGTGCGTCCGGCGCGGACAGGTAGATCACGTACTGGGTGCCTTCGTCACTCGCGAAGGCCAGTTCCGCCGCCCGGTACTTGCGAGCCGTGCCGTCGAAGGTGAACTCCCAGTACCCGGCGGGCCGTCCGCGGAAGGTCGTCGACGCCATCCTGACCCGTTCGTAGCCGGGGTTGTCGCGTCGAGTCTGGTCCTCTTCCGTCTCACGCCAGTGCTGGACGGGATCGGTGCCCGCGAACTCGACGACGTTGACCCGCAGGCCCACCAGGCCGGTCGGGTCTATGTAGACGAGCTCACCGCCGGGCAGCGTCTTGGGGACCCAGCCGTCCCGTACGGGCACGGAGAGGCCGCTGCCCGCGTCCTTGAGGTGATATCCGGTGGGGACCGGCGGCGGCGTAGCCGTGGCACCCGAACTCGGTGCGCCCGCCGAGGAAGTGGGCGTATCGGGCCCGGATGCATGGGCGGACGGCTTGTCCGTACCGTCCTTGAGCCACCACACCGTTCCGCCCGCCGTAGCGGCGACGAGAGTCACGGCCAGGGCCGACCACAGCACCGTACGGCGGCGGTTGGCGCCCTGTGCCCGCCCTGTTCGGCCGGATCGTGCGGGGCTGTCGGTGCGTTCGGGACGTGTGGGACGTGTGGGCTCGCCTCGGGTCGTCGGCTCTACCCGAGTGGTGCGTGTCTCGGTCAGGTCCGCCAGGCGGCGTTCGACCTCGTGCACGTCCATGCGTTGAGCGGGATCCTTGGCGAGCAGCCCTTCGATCACCGGGGTCAGCTCACCGGCGCCGCGCGGGGGGTCGTAGGGGTCGGCGGCGATGGCGTACGCGGTCTCGATCGCGGTGGCGCGGCGGAAGGGATCCCGTCCCTCGACCGCCTGGTACAGCGTCGCCCCGAGGGCCCACAGGTCACTGGCGGGGCCCGTCTCGGGGTGCGCGCCCTTGAGGCGTTCGGGCGCCAGGTAGCGGATGGAGCCGATCAGTTCGCCCGGCTTGGTCAGCGAGGACGTCCCCGACTCCATGGCGATCCCGAAGTCGGTGAGGACGATCCGCCCGCCGTCGCCGAGGAGGACGTTCGCGGGTTTGACGTCCCGGTGCAGGACCCCGGCGTCATGGGCGGCGCGCAGTGCGGACGCCATGGCGCGGCCGATCCGGGCGGCTTCGGCGGGCGGCAGTGCACCCCGTTGCTTCAGGACGTCGCTGAGAGTGAGCGAGGGTATGTACTCCATGACGATGCACGGGAGGCCCTCGTCGTCGAGCACGTCGTGCACCACGATCACGTTGGGGTGGGCGATCCGGGCCGCGCTGCGGGCCTCGCGGCGGGTGCGCTCGTGGAGGGTCTGGACCTCGTCGTCCTGGAGGTGCGGCGGAAAGTGCAGCTTCTTCAGGGCGACATGACGGCCGAGCAGCCTGTCCTCGGCCCGCCACACGGTGCCCATGCCGCCGCTGCCCACCCGCTCCACCAGCAGGTACCGGTCGGCAACGAGCCGCCCAAGATCGGACACCGCGAGTCCGCCCCCTTCGCTGTCTCCCATTCGCGCGCTGCTTCCCATTCGCGAACAGTCCAGGTCGAGAACGCACGATAGTCCATAAGAGTGCATGGACACGGTCAAGGGTCGACATGACGGCAGCGGAACGACACGCGCGCGGGCCCCGGCCAGCGCCGATGGCAACCGCCGATGTCAGCGGTACGCGCGCGTGGGGCGGCTCTCGTCGAAAGCCGGCCCACGCGCGCGTGGCCGTCGCGTCAGCTGTCGCCGGTGCGGGCGCCCAGGGTGAGGTCGACGGTGCGGGTCTGGCCGCCGCGCTCGTAGGTGATCGTGACCTTGTCGCCGGGCTGGTGGGTCCAGATCTCGCCGATCAGGGTCGGACCGGAGTCGATCACCGTGTCGTCGAGCTTGGTGATGACGTCGCCCGGCTTGAGGCCAGCCTTGGCCGCGGGGCCGCCCGACTCGACCGCGTCCGAACCGCTCGCGCCCTGCTCGGTGATCTTGGCGCCGTCGCCGGTGTCCTCCAGGGAGACGGAGGCGCCGATCTTGGCGTAGACCGGCTTGCCGCTCTTGATCAGCTGCTGGGCGACGTACTTGGCCTGGTTGATCGGGATGGCGAAGCCGAGGCCGATCGAGCCGGACTGGCTGGTGCCGCCCATGCCGTTGGCGGCGGACTGGATCGCGGAGTTAATGCCGATGACATTGCCCTGCGCGTCCAGCAGCGGGCCGCCGGAGTTGCCGGGGTTGATCGAGGCGTCCGTCTGGAGGGCGCTCATGTAGGAGGCGTTGCTGCCGGTGCCGTCGCTGGAGGCCACGGGGCGGTTCTTGGCGCTGATGATGCCCGTGGTGACCGTGTTGGACAGGCCGAAGGGGGCGCCGATCGCGATCGTCGAGTCGCCGACGGCCACCTTGTCGGAGTCGCCCAGCGTGAGCGGCTTGAGGTCGGACGGGGCGTTCTTGAGCTTGATGACCGCCACGTCGTAGCCCTGCGCGTTGCCGACGACCTCGGCGTCGTACTTCTTGCCGCTCGGGAACGTCGCCGTGAGCTTGCCGCCGTCGACCGCGTCGGCCACCACGTGGTTGTTGGTGACGATGTGGCCCTCGGTGTCGAAGACGAAACCGGTGCCGGTGCCGCCCTCGCCGCTGCTGCTCTCCGCCTGGATCGTGACGGTGCTCGGCAGCGCGGTGCCGGCCACGCCCGCGACGGTGCCCGGGTCGCGCTTGACCGAGCCGCCGCTGTCGGGGGCCGAGACGGTCGTCGAGGAGGTCGTGTCGTCGTTCTTGGCCAGGGTGTAGCCGAGGCCGCCGCCCAGACCGCCCGCGACCAGCGCGGCGATGAGGACCGCGGCGAGCAGACCGCCGCGCCCACGGCCCGACTTCGGCGCCGGCGGCTGCTGGTAGGCGGCACCCCAGCCGGAGCCAGCACCGAAACCGCCATCACCGGCAGCGGCACCGGCGTCACCTGCCGCGGCACCACTGTCCGCGTACGGCGGTGTGGCGGGCGGCGGCGGGGGCGGCCAGGAGGCGTCGGGGGCCGAGCCCTGGGAGGCGGGCGGCTGCGATCCCTCTGCAGGCGGCTGCACGCCGTTCGAGCTCGCCGGGGCGGTGTCCGGTACCGGCGGGAGCTCAGTGGTGGGCGCGGCGTCGGCCTGCGGAGCCGGGCGCTCCTGGGATGCCGGAGCAGCAGGAGCATCCGCCGGCACGGGGGGTGCGGACGGGGCCGGGGGGACCGCGGCGCCCTCGTTCTCGGTGCTCACAGCTTCTCTCCTATAGATCCACGGCTGGTGTTGTCGGTCGCACTCGGTCACGCCCGTTCACGTACGTTCATGGCCGGTGCGCTTCAGCTGTGCATGTCTTTTGTATGTCGTCAGCTTTTCCCACGGGCCGTCAGAGCACCATAAGCGGTTGCTGTGGGTCCACGGCCTTTCCTTATATAGGTCATGAGCGACTAAACGGGCACAATCCCAGCGCTCTCACCACCGCTCCGGTCGCACGCGTACCCCGGTGCGGTGGCACCATGACGCGGTGACCCACGCACGGCAGCACCAGATCCAAGTCGTCGCCCACCGCGGAGCCTCCGAAGACGCTCCCGAGCACACCCTGGCCGCGTACAAGAAGGCGATCGAGGACGGTGCGGACGCCCTCGAGTGCGACGTACGCCTCACCGCGGACGGCCACCTCGTCTGTGTTCACGACCGCCGCGTCAACCGTACGTCCAACGGCCGTGGCGCGGTCTCGGCCCTGGAACTCGCCGAGCTGGCCGCGCTGGACTTCGGCTCCCGCAAGAACCGTGACTCGTGGAAGAACCGGGCCGAGGAGCCCGACTGGGAGTTCCGGCCCGAGGACCCCGAGGACACCTCCGTACTGACCTTGGAGCGGCTGCTGGAGCTCGTCGCGGACGCGGGGCGGCGCGTGGAGCTGGCCATCGAGACCAAGCATCCGACCCGGTGGGCGGGGCAGGTCGAGGAGCGGCTGCTACTCCTGCTGAAGCGGTTCGGGCTCGATACGCCCGCCTCGGCGGCCGAGTCCCCGGTGCGTGTCATGAGCTTCTCGGCGCGCTCGCTGCATCGCGTGCGTGCCGCGTCCCCGACGCTGCCGACGGTCTCTCTCATGCAGTTCGTGTCACCGAGGCTGCGCGACGGGCGGCTACCGGCGGGCGTCCACATCGCGGGTCCCTCCATCCGCATCGTGCGCAGCCACCCGGCCTATGTGGAGCGCCTGAAGCGGGCCGGCCACCAGGTGCACGTATGGACCGTGAACGAACCCGAGGACGTCGACCTCTGTGTCGAACTGGGCGTCGACGCCATCATCACCAACCGCCCGCGCGCGGTGCTGCACCAGCTCGGCCGCTGACGGCCGCTGACACACCGCACAGGGAAACCCCCCTAGTCCCCCTTGAATCCCTCGAATCCCTTGAATCCCTGCGCAACCTCTTGACCCCGCCACCCCTCCAGCCTCATCCTCCACTCTCGGCCACACCGAAGAATTCCAGCCATCTCGATTACAGGGAGTGCTCCGGCGCGTTCGGTCCGTATTCGATCGTTACGAATGCGTCTCCGGACATTGATTGGCCGGTTTCCGGTACAGGCCAATGGGGCATCCACTCCGTGGCGTGGGGCAAAGGAGGTCTCGGGGGTGGCGTTGGTGGTGGCACAGGAGGTGCCCACGTCGTCGAGCATGGCCGTACCCCATGGTCCGGCGGGCGTGGGGAAAGCGAGACACCGTATGCGCTCGCAGCTGCGCACGGGTGGCGTGGCGGAATCGGTCATCGACGATGCCGTATTGATTCTTTCCGAACTCTTGAGCAACGCGTGCAAACACGGCCGACCGCTGGGTGACGCGCTCTCCGGGGACGGCGACGTCCGGGCCGCATGGCGCGTGGACGCGGGCGGCAGGCTCACGGTGGAGGTCACGGACGGCGGCGGGCCCACCCGCCCGGCTCCGGCCACGCCCTCGGTCACCGCACACGGCGGCCGCGGGCTGAACATCATCACTGCTCTCGCCGACGACTGGGGCGTACGGGACGACGCCCGGGGCGAGGTCACGGTCTGGGTCGTGGTCCACGACGACGTGCACGATCCCGACGTCGGGCACCGCCGGAACGACTTCGCTACGCGCGTCACGGCACCGTCGGTGGGCGCCATGGCCCGTCTCGACTTCGCGGACGCCTTCGACGACCGGGACTGAGACGGACTGCCGCCCAGGCACCGGTTTCGGCACAAGCCCTGCTCGTGCCCCGAACCGGCTCTTCTCCCGGCACGACCCGGTCGGTTGTCCACAGCCTCCCGTCGGCCTCGGCGTGAACGGCTAGGCTCGCGCCCGTACCAGACGAGCCGTAACCGGGAGACACCCAGATGGCCAAGAAGCGCCCCCAGACCAAGGCCAAGCGCCCGCAGCTCAGCGACACAGAGATCCCGGTGGTCGGCGCGCGCGAACCCTGCCCCTGCGGCAGCGGCCGGCGCTACAAGGCCTGTCACGGCCGGGCCGCCTCGCACGCGGTGACCGAGCTGGTGCAGCGCCCCTTCGAGGGCCTGCCCGGCGAGTGCGACTGGGTGGCCCTGCGTGAGCTGGTGCCGGCCGCCACCGTCGAACTGCCCCTGAAGGGCGGCCTCCCGGAGGGCGTCCCGTCGGTCACGCTGGCCACGGTGCTGCCGATGGCCTGGCCGGCCCTGCGCCGCGACGACGGCTCGGTGCTGCTCGGCCTGCAGAACGACACGGCGTCGGGCGACATCAGCCGCGACCTCGCCGACACCCTCCAGCAGGCCCTCACCGCCCAGCCGGGCACCCCGGTCCAGGGCCGCCGCGCTCCCGCCGACGGTCCGCGGCTGCAGGATCTGCTCGACCCCGAAGGCGCGTTCGAGCCAGTTGTGCACCCGGGCTTCGAGTTCTGGGTCCCGGACGCGGAGAACGCCACTCCGGAAGTGGCCGCCTCCCTGGAGCGGGCCAACGCCGCGGCCATCCCGACCGTGAAGCTGACCGGCGTGGACTCCGCCTACTGGTGCGAGACGCCGGACAAGAACCACCTGCGCTGGGTCATGCCGCACGAGGAGGAGCAGCTTCTGGACGCCTTGGCGCGGCTGCACGCGGCGGGCAGGTCGAACCTCGGCGAGGGCACCCGCCTCGTGGGCTCCTTCCGTGCCCACGGCCTGACCGTGCCGGTCTGGGACCTGCCGAGCGGCGTCGGCGCCGAGGACGTGGAGAAGCCGGCGGCCGAGTTCGCCGAGCGCCTCACCGCGGCCCTGGCCACGGACGCTCCGCTCACGCCGGACGAGCGTCGCGCGCGTGGCGGCCTGACCAACCGGCAGGTCACGCTCAGCTAACGCGCGCGGCGAAGATCGGGTTCGGCTGAACGGCCGTTCAGCCGAACAGGCCCGCCCGGGAGAGGTGAATCCGATCACAACTCCCATGCGGAGCAAGGGAATCCGTGACTTGAAAGCCCGGATCGAATTTGCGAACCGCCGATCTCTTGTTACCGTTCTTTTAGCCCGGTTGCTGGTGCATCCCCCGTCGCCAGCAACCGGGTCTTTCCATGTGCACTGTTCTTTACGGAATGACGTCGAACGTCAACCGCCCGTGTGCGCCCCGGATTTGTCCGGCGCGGAGTTGCTCGCGGAACGCAGTAGCAGTGCCCCGCCACCGGCCCGCTCCGCGAACTCCGTGACGGCCGTGTAGGCGTCCAGTCCCGCACGCGTGCGCTCCCGAGGCGTCTCGCACGTCCCCGGCTCGTCGTCGGCGCCCACCTCGCAGCGCATCTGCACCGTGCGCCCATCGGGCCCCATGAGGCTCAGTACGGAGTTCAGCGCACCGCCTGTCGCATTGCGGAAGTACGTGCGCGCCCAGGTGTCGTCGCCCTGCGTGAGGACACAGGTCTGCGCCTCGACGCCCTCCGGCGAGGTGAGTTCGGGCCCGCAGCGCACGGCGGTGGACAGGCCCAAGTCGAGCAGGACCGGGGAGTCGGTGGGCGTCGCCGTGGGCGCCTTGGCGTCGCCGTGCGGGGACGGACGTACGGCACCGCCCTTCGGGGCGGGCGGGGAGGACCGTACGGCGTCGCGGGCGGGGGCCGCGCCCACCGCGGCCCGGCCCGCCTCGACGACCTGGCCGGCGGCGGCCCAGGCGAGCGGCAACGCGACGGCGGCCGCCGCGACGGACGCGAGGGCGATCAGACGGACTCTTCGCTGGTTCGGCCCGCGGCGATGCGACAACGGTGCCCTTTTTCCCCTGGAATGACGCGGCATATCCGGAAGATATCGACCACGCGTGCGTGCACCGTTCCGCGCGCGCCGGACAGCCCTACAACTCGGGCGCGCTCACACCCGTACGAGTGAGGGCCTCAACCACCGCGTCGACGACGGCCTCCACATCGGGCACCCACGGGGAGGCCGAGCCGGGCAGCGGGGCGCGCTGCCAGCTGATCGGACCCTGACCGGTCTCGGAGGGGGGCAGGGCGATGTAGCCGCCCTCGCCGTGGAAGCGGAGGGAGCCGGGGACGAAGTCCTGGGCGTACAGCAGTTCGCCCAACTGTTCCATCGAGTAGGGCTTCACGAGGATCGCCCAGCGGGCGGGCGAAGCGACGACCGGGCCGAGGCGCATGCCTCTGCGGTCGAGTGCGGCCAGGGCGTGCGCGGCCGGCAGGGCGGGCAGGCTTACCGCGCAGGGGGCCTTGCCGCCGGTGGCAAGGATGATCGGCGCCGCGGGCCGGTTGGTCCACCACCAGCGCAGCATGCGCGCGTCGGTGGTGGCGGCGAGGAGTCCGGGGTCGAAGGGGTGGGCACCGGGAACCGTGCAGTCCGGGTCGGGGCAGCCGCAGCGGGAGTGCCCCTGCGGGTGCGTCGTCACGCCCGGGAGTACCGGCCACTGCCATTCCGTCGCGAAGGTCAGGGCCGCGCTGATCAGCTCAGGCCTCTCGTCACCGCGCAGGAGCCTGCGTCGCCTTCCGAGGATCTCGCGCATGAGCGCTCGTTCCTTTCCGTTGCACCGCTGGCAACACCGTGGTCCACATCACACCATGTGTCGATCACTTCACTGTGCGTACCTGTTGGCGCATCACACCCCTGCCGCGAGCAAGGGGAACCCCTATGGGCCGAGCGTTGGCTGCTTCCGCGGCAGCCTCGTCCATACTGCGTCTAGCAAAAGCATGGGCGTGGCGTGGGGTGGCGAAGTCTGGCGTTTTACCGTCGCGCGTATTTCTCTTCGCCTCCGCCACGGGAGGATGGGGCACGATCGTCGGTGGCTAAGACGCCCGGGTCCGTCACCAGGTTCCGGGCGGTTGTGAACCACCCCTGGCCTTCACCGAGTACGTACCCATCACGACCGCTGTGACGCTCCGTGGAACGAAACCAGTCGACCGCAATACCCCGTTCCCTGAGGCAGTTTTAAGCCAACTTTGCCTTAATGCAAGAGGTCCACGAGGAGTGCTCCGGTTACCCACGGACACCAGGAATCCCAGCAGGACAATGCTGGACATCCCCTTACGAGTGCGTGTACATGTGGAGACACTGCTAGCGGCGCAGAATGACATGGGGGTTTGCGATGCTTTTGAGCAATACGCACCGGTCGGAAAGCCGGACGCCATGAACGCCCCTCACCCTCCGAAAGTGGCCGGAATCGACTCGACGGTTCCGTCGCCCGCACACACTGTCACGCCCGCGCCCGCGGCCTCGGGCACCTCGTCCGTCGCCCCGCCGACCCCACCCGGCGCACTGCTGCAGGACCGGCTCGCGGGCTGGGTCTCGGACCTCACGACGCTCCACGAACTCACCGAATGCCTGGCCCGTACGGCCTCGCTCGCCGAAGCCCTCGAGGAACTCCTGCGCGCCGGATCGGCCCTCGTCGGCGCCCGGCGCGGTCTGGTCGTACTGGAGCCGGCGGACGGGCTCGGCCCCGACACGACCATCGGGCTCGGCCTCGCGCGGGCCGACCTCGGGCACATCGAGACGGTGCCGCGCAGCGCGATGTCGTACGGCAGGATCCTCGACGGGCTGCCCGGCGGTGACGGCGAGATCGCCCAGCCCGACCTGCTCTCCGAGGACGGACTCGATCCCCGCCACCGTGAGGTGGCCGCCCGCCTCGGCTACGCCGCCAGCTACGCCCTGCCGCTGTCCACCGAGGCCGCCGGGCGTCTCGGCGCCGCCGTCTGGCTGTACGACGAGCCCGCCGAACCCGCCGAGCGCCAGCGCCACCTCATCGGCCTGTACACCCGCTACGCCACCGAGCATCTGGCCCGCCTCCTCGAAGTCGAGCGCACGCGCGCGTGCATGCGGACGATGTCCGACGAACTGCTGCCCTCCCGCCTGCCGCGCATGGCCGGCGTCCAGCTCGCCGTCCGGCACCGCACCGGCCCGCGCGGGGGCGGCGACTGGTACGACGCGCTGCCGCTGCCGGACGCCGCGCTCGGCCTCGCGGTCGGCTCGGTGACCGGGTCCGGGCCGAGCGCGGTCGCCGCGATGGGCCGGCTCAGGGCCAGCCTGCGGGCGTACGCCGTGATGGAGGGCGAGGACCCGGTCGCGGTCCTGTCCGACCTGGAGCTGCTGCTCCGGCTCACCGAGCCGGCCCGCTCCGCCACCGCCCTGTTCGCCTACTGCGAGCCCGCCCTGCGCAAGATCACGCTCGCCGGCGCCGGGCACTCCCCGCCGCTGCTGATCGGCGACCGGCGCACGGAGTTCGTGGAGACGTCCGTCTCCGCCCCGCTGGGCATGCTGGCCTGCTGGGAGGCGCCGAGCGTGGAGGTCACGGCGGAAGCCGGAGAGACGGTTCTGCTGTACACCGACGGGCTGCTGCACCGCACCGGCGACGCCACCGACCGCGCCTTCGCCCGGCTGCACGCGGCGGCGGCCGGGGTGCCGAGGGCGATCCGGCACGATCCGGACGCCGTCGTCGACCATGTGCTGCGGACCGTTCTGCCGGACGGGGCGGACCTGGCGGACAGCGACGAGGACGTCGTCCTGCTGGCCGCTCGCTTCGAGTAGCGGCCCGTGGCCCTTCGGTCACTCACCCATAACAGGCACGTGGCCTGCGTCATAGCACCGGCGGGCATCCTGCCCATCGGCCCCGGGTTCTGTCCTGTACGACCGTACGATGGACGGGGTCCAGCGCCGTATCGAGGAGGATGACCGCCGTGGCAGAAGAGCTCTCGGAGACCCCGGAGACTGCCGAGGAAGAGCCGATCAAGCAGCGTAAGAACGGCCTGTACCCGGGCGTGTCCGACGAGCTCGCCGAGAACATGCAGTCCGGCTGGGCCGACACGGAACTGCGCGACCTGGCGCCGATCGCCCAGGCCGCCGAGACCGCCGCGCGACGCGCCGCGCTGTCGGCGCGGTTCCCGGGCGAGCGGCTCGTGATCCCCGCGGGCAACCTGAAGACGCGCTCGAACGACACCGAGTACGCCTTCCGGGCGTCGGTCGAGTACGCGTACCTCACGGGCAACCAGACCGAGGACGGTGTGCTCGTCATGGAGCCCGCCGCCGACGGTCACAAGGCGACGATCTATCTGCTGCCGCGCTCCGACCGCGAGAACGGCGAGTTCTGGCTGTCCGGCCAGGGCGAGCTGTGGGTCGGCCGCCGGCACTCGCTGACCGAGGCGGGCAAGCTGTACGGCATCCCGGCCTCCGACGTGCGCGAGCTCGCCGACAAGCTGCGCGAGGCCACCGGCCCGGTCCGGGTCGTCCGTGGCTTCGACGCCGGCATCGAGGCCGCGCTGACCGACAAGGTCACCGCCGAGCGGGACGAGGAGCTGCGGGTCTTCCTGTCCGAGGCGCGGCTGGTCAAGGACGAGTTCGAGATCGGCGAGCTGCAGAAGGCCGTCGACTCGACGGTGCGCGGCTTCGAGGACGTCGTGAAGGTCCTCGACAAGGCCGAGGCGACCTCCGAGCGCTACATCGAGGGCACGTTCTTCCTCCGCGCGCGGGTCGAGGGCAACGACGTCGGCTACGGCTCCATCTGCGCGGCCGGACCGCACGCCTGCACGCTGCACTGGGTGCGCAACGACGGGCCGGTGCGCTCGGGTGACCTGCTGCTGCTCGACGCGGGCGTCGAGACGCACACGTACTACACCGCCGACGTCACGCGCACGCTGCCGATCAACGGCCGCTACAGCGAGATCCAGAAGAAGATCTACGACGCCGTGTACGAGGCCCAGGAGGCCGGTATCGCCGCCGTGCAGCCGGGTGCGAAGTACCGGGACTTCCATGACGCCTCGCAGCGGGTGCTGACCGAGAAGCTCGTGGAGTGGGGCCTCGTCGAGGGGCCGGTGGAGCGGGTGCTGGAGCTCGGGCTGCAGCGTCGGTGGACCCTGCACGGGACCGGGCACATGCTCGGTATGGACGTGCACGACTGCGCTGCCGCGCGCGTGGAGTCGTACGTCGACGGCACGCTGGAGGCCGGCATGGTGCTGACCGTCGAGCCGGGGCTGTACTTCCAGGCCGACGACCTGACCGTGCCGGCCGAGTACCGGGGGATCGGGGTGCGGATCGAGGACGACATCCTGGTGACGACCGACGGCAACCGGAACCTCAGCGCCGGGCTGCCCCGGCGGTCGGACGAGGTCGAGAGCTGGATGGCCTCGCTGAAGGGCTGACGTTGTGATGGCGGCCGGGTGCCAAGGGAGTGCCCGGCCGTCGTCGCGGTCTGCGGGTTGTGGGGGCTGGTCGTGCCCACGCGGCGGAGCCGCATATCGATAGTGGCCTCCTTCTTGGTCAGGCGCGGCTTCGTGCCGTTCGTGCTGGCCGCGTGCGCGTACGCCGCTGCGCAGTCGTCGACGGCGTATCTGCAGGTCTTCGCGCTGGACGCGGTGAGCTTCCTGGTGTGCGCGCTGCTGCTGCTCCGGCTGCCCGGAGTGCCACCTTCGCCGGGTCGGCGGCGTGCCGGGCTCGGCGTGCTGCGGGACCGCCCGTACGCGGTGATCGTGCTGCTCAACACCGTGCTGCTGCTCCGGTTGCCGCTGCTCAGCCTCGTGCTGCCGCTGTGGATCACCCGAAGGACCGAGGCGCCGACCTGGCTGGTCTCCGCGTTGTTCGTGCTCAACACCGGCGCGGTGATGGTGTTCCAGGTGCGGGCCGCTCGCGGTGTCACGGGACTCGGCACCGCCACGCGAGCGGTGCGGCATGCGGGTTGGGTGATGCTGGCCGCCTGCGTGGTGTTCGCGCTGTCGGCGGGAGCCTCCCTGTGGGTGGCCGTCGGCTTTCTGGTGCTCGGTGCAGTTCTTCAAGTGGTCGCCGAGATGGGGCAGTCGGCGGGTTCCTGGCAGCTGTCCTTCGACCTCGCCCCGGAGGGCCGGGTCGGGGAGTACCAGGGGCTGTTCGGGACCGGCGTCACCGTCGCCCGCACCCTCGGCCCGCTCCTGCTGACGGCCCTGCTGGTGGAGTGGGGGACGCCTGGCTGGCTGCTGCTGGGCGGGGCGATGCCGGCCGCGTCGTACGCGATGGGACCGGCGGCGCGGTGGGCCGCCGGTCGCCGGGCGCGGGAGACGGTCAGGCAGCCCGCGCTCGTGCCGTGACCGGCAATGCGTCCAGGAACAGCGCCCCCGCGAGCAGGCCCGCGCTCCCCCGCGGGCTCCACGCGCGCGTGTGCAGGTCGGCGTCGAGGGCGGCGAGGGCCTGCGCGCCCGCGTCGGTGGCCGCGCCGCCCGCCTCCAGGACGCCGCGGGCGCCCGCCTGGACGTGCCGTAGGCCGAGGGGGCCCGCGGTGTAGAGGAGTTCGGTGTCCTGGAGCGTGGACATCACCGTGAGCAGGGCGTCCAGGCGGGCCTGTTCCTCGGTGGCGCCGGCCGCACGGGCCCTGGTGAGCGCGTCCAACGCCCGCCGTACGTGCGGGAATCCGGCCCGTGCCTCACCGCGCGCCCCGGCGGCGCCGTACTTCGCGGACACCGAGGAGCCCCGGGAGGGCCTGCGCGGGGCACGCTTGTCGGTGTGCGCGGCGATGCGCTTGGCGGTCGCGGCGACGTCCCGCGCGCCGGCCCGGGGGTCCAGCGCGGCCGCGGCGACCAGCAGGCCGAGCGCCCACAGGGCGCCCCGGTGACCGCCGCCCGCGAGGTGCACCGAGTGCTCGGTGCACCTGCCGATCGCGCCGAGTTCGGTGCGCAGCGTCGGGGTCGGCTCGCCCGTGCGCCGGGCCGCCGCGGCCATCGCGGCGAGGCCGGGGGCGAGCGCCTTCGCCGACCAGCGCAGCATGCGGTGGTCCCGGCGGGTGACGCCGGCGTCGAGGTCGCGCGGGTCGGGCAGGCCCGGCTTGGGAGCCAGGGCCAGCTGCCCGGTCAGCGCGATCACGGCGGCCTGCGCCAGCGCCTCGTCCTGGCGGCTGCTCATGGCCGTACCCCCTAGGAGGAGGACGACGAGGCCGACGGGGCGTCGCTGGGCGGGGTGCCCGTCGGGGCGTCGCTCGGAGGCGTGCCGCCACCGCCGCCGCTGCCCGCGCCGGTGTTCTCGGCGTCGGGGTCGATCCCGACGGTGAGGAAGCCCTTGTAGCCCTTGGAGGGGTCCTTCTTGTGCACGGCCTTCAGGGTCAGCAGGCCGCTGGAGGCGCCGCCGCCGTCGTAGACCATGTCGTTGTCGAGGGTGGTGTAGCTGCCGGAGTGCTTCGAGTAGGGCTCCAACGTGAAGATCTCCTCGGCGATCCCGTCGTCGAAGAACAGCTGGCCGGTGTAGTTGACCTTGCCGCCCTCGTAGGTGCCGTCCTCCTTCTGGCCGCCGGTGTGCACCTTGAGGTGGATGTGGCAGGTGCGCGGGGTGTACCAACCGGGGAAGATCGTCTCGAACTTGACGACCCCGTTGGCGTTCGCGACCTGGTAACCGCGCAGATAGGTCTTGTCGTTCGCGGTCGAACCGTCCTCGCTCTCGGCCGGCGCGGAGCCGCCGGGGTTGGCCGTGGTGTAGCCCGAGTAGTAGCCCCAGGCGTCGCAGTGCCAGATCTCGACGGCGGCGCCCTTGACCGGGGTGCAGCCGTCGGTGGCGTCCACGACCGTGAGGCGCAGCGTCAGCGGGACGCCGCTCTTGCCCTCGGTGATGTCCTTTCGCACCAGGGCACCGTCGAGGTAGTACGGGCCTTCGGTGACGCTCGACATCAGCGTCATGCAGCCGGAGCTCTCCGAGGCGCTCGCGGAGGCCGTGGCGGCGTCGGTCGCCGTGGCTGCGGTGTCCGCGAAGGCGGCCTGGTAACCCGCGACGGCGAGCCCGCCGGCCGCCACGGTGCCCCCGGTCACCGCGAGGGCGCGGCGCCGGGTGATCGACTTGTCCTTGTGGTTTCCCGTCATGGCCAGGAAATTAGGGACGCCACCCATCAGGGGGTTGGGGTCGCGCTGTCCGTCGGCTGTGAATGCCGGGAAGCCGAAGCGGGCTGCTCTCACCGCCGGGCGGGGCTTCCGGTCGGCGCTAGACCGCCATCAGCGGGGCGTCCTTGCGCCACTTGAGGATCTTGTCGAAGCTCACCACGGCCCCGCCCCGGCCCGGCTTGTTGCCGATCTGGACGTGGTCGGCGAGCTCGCTGATGAGACACAGGCCCCTGCCGTCCTCGGCGTCGAAGGACGCCAGGCGCGGGGCGCGCTGGGGTGCCGTGAAGCCGGGACCGGAGTCGGCGACCTCGATGTGGCACTTCTCGCCGTCCAGATAGGCCGTGACGCGGTACGCCTGCGGGGAGCCGTCGGGGGTGAGGCCACCGCCGTGCTCGACGGCGTTGGCGCAGGCCTCGCTGAGGGCGACGGAGAGGTCGTACGAGACGTCCGGGTCGACGCCCGCCGTCTCCATGGTGCCGAGCAGCAGGCGCCGGGCGAGGGGAACGCTCGCGGCTTCACGGCGCAGATGGAGTGACCACCAGATGCTCATGCTCCAGCCTCCTGGCCGCGGCTCGACATACCGTTACGTATTGCCGCGAGTGCCCGGCTGTAAGCACATCCTTGACGTGACGCCGCCCATATGGTCGATGCGCCCACGCCGGAATCGGTGTATGTGGGGGCGGGCCACACCAGAATGCGATCTTCCGGCTGTACGGGCCCTATACCCCGTACGTCTCGTACGACCCGTACACCCCCCAACCGCTCGTATGTCATCTTGCGGACCTGCCGTATGGCGGCCATAAGGCCAGTGCGATGATGAGCCCGCCATGTCTGCCCCCCACCCGCGCACATCGCGCGCCGGAAGCGATCTCCGGATACTGCGGGCCGCGGTGTTCGCCGCGGTCTGCGTCGCGCTGGCCGGGGTCGGGCATGTGCTGGGTTCCTGCGCCAAGATTCCGCTGTGGGCGCTGGGTGCGGGGTTCCTGGGGGTCCTGCTCGTCACCGTGCCGTTCGCGGGGCGCGAGCG
The DNA here is from genome assembly GCF_045039535.1 of Streptomyces sp. NBC_01092. Classification (NCBI taxonomy): domain Bacteria; kingdom Bacillati; phylum Actinomycetota; class Actinomycetes; order Kitasatosporales; family Streptomycetaceae; genus Streptomyces; species Streptomyces sp. NBC_01092. The sequence goes on from NZ_CP108659.1 coordinate 5,400,381, forward strand.
CTCGCTGCCCGGGATCGCGGCGCTGCTCGCGGTCGGACAGACCGTCCTGCACTCGCTGTTCGGGCTGGGACAGCACATGACGGCGACCGCCGGTTCGTCGGCCTCGACCTCGGCGCCCCTTTCCGACGCCGCGCTCGTCGAACGGGCCGCACGGCTCGTGTGCGGGACCGCGGCGGCGGCCATCAGCCCCGTCCAGGCCCAGCGGATACTCACGGACGCGCGGATCGGCCCGGCCGCGGGCGCCCACGCCTCGCACCCTTCCGCGGACGGCATGTCCGCCGCCACCGACTCCTCCGCCGCCCTGTTGCCGTCCCTGCCCATGGTGTTGGCCCACATGCTCGCGGCGCTCGTCGCGGGGTGGCTGCTGCGGCGCGGGGACCTGGCCCTGCTGCGGATCGTCGAGATGTCCACGCTGTCGGCGCACTCGGTCGCCGAGGGAGCTTTCGTACGCTCCCTGCGCGGGGCGCTCGCGCTGGTGCGCGCCCTGCGTGCCGGACTGCCCGGGGCGCCCGAGACCGGCCCGCGCTTCCTGCGCACCGAGTCACTCGCGCGCCGCGCGCCGCGCACCGTGGCCCTCCAGCACACGGTGATCAGACGCGGCCCGCCGGCCGACGTGCTCGTCCTCGCCGCCTGACACGACGCGACCGTCACTCCACTTGCGTGGGAGGAGGGGCCGCTGTTGTGCGGCACGCGTGCGTGCGCGAGTTCTTCCGATCCAGGCACATCCCGCTCCGCCTGATCGGGCACCACTGCGCACACGTACCCCTCTTCACCACCGGAATCCGAATCTCACTCACAGTGGAGTGCTCCGCATGAAGGCCTCTCGTTTCGCCGCCGCAGGTGTCCTCGCCGGCTCGGCCGTGCTCGCCCTGTCCGTCCCCGCCTTCGCCCACGTCAGCGTGCAGCCGGAGGGCACCGCCGCCAAGGGCGGTTACGCGGTCGTCGACTTCAAGGTGCCCAACGAGCGCGACGACGCCTCGACCACCAAGCTCGAGGTCAGCTTCCCGACCGACCACCCGCTGGCCTCCGTGATGCCCGAGGCCGTTCCCGGCTGGAAGGCCGAGGTCACCAAGTCCACGCTGGACAAGCCGCTGGAAATGCACGGCAAGAAGATCACCGAGGCCGTCACCAAGGTCACTTGGACCGCCGAGGGCAAGGGCATCCAGCCCGGCTTCTTCCAGAAGTTCCCCCTCTCCGTCGGCACCCTCCCCGAGGACACCGACGAACTCGTCTTCAAGGCGATCCAGACGTACTCCAACAAGGAGGTCGTGCGCTGGATCGAGGTCCCGCAGGAGGGGCAGGACGAGCCCGAGAACCCGGCGCCGGTGCTCGCACTGTCCGCCGCCGAGGAGGGCCACCACGGCTCCTCTTCCTCCGACAAGACCTCCGACTCCGACGAGAGCGAGGCCGCCGCCGCGAAGACCGACGCCGCGGAGCCCGCCGACAGCAGCGACACCACCGCCCGCGTCCTGGGCATCGTCGGCATCGTCGTCGGCGCGCTGGGTGTGGCGTACGGCGTGCTCGCCGGCCGTCGGCGCACGGACGCCTGACAGCCCCTTCGGTTCCCGGCGCGCGCCGGGGCACGCACCCGGTGCGCGCCGGAGACCCCCCATCCATGGGCCGACTTGAACAATCAGGACATTTTCTATGCGTAAGAAGACTTGGCATGCGTAAGAAGACCTTCGCCGCGGCCGCCCTGCTCGCCGCCGCGACCCTGACCCTGACCGCCTGCGGCAACGGCGACGACAGCGCCTCACCCGTCACCGTGGTCTCCGAGGAACCCGGCGCGGACAAGGCCGCCATCGTCCTCGACAAGCCGTTCGACAAGCCGGACCTGGTCCTCACCGACACGAACGGCAAGAAGTACGACCTCCGCAAGGAGACCGCGGGCAAGCCGACCCTGGTCTACTTCGGCTACACCAACTGCCCCGACGTCTGCCCCCTGACGATGAACAACATCGCCGTCGCGAAGAAGCAGCTGCCCAAGGCGGAGCAGGACGAGCTGCGCGTCGTGTTCGTCACCACCGACCCGCAGCGCGACACCGCGGCCGCGCTCGGCAAGTGGCTCAAGGGCATCGACTCGCAGGTCGTCGGCCTGACCGGCAGCTTCGACACCATCCAGGCCGGCGCCCGCACCCTCGGCATCACCATCGAGCCGCCGCACAAGGACAAGAACGGCAAGACGGTCTCCACCCACGGCACTCAGGTCGTCGCGTTCTCGCCGAAGACCGACGGCGGGTACGTCCTCTACACCGAGGAAGCCAGTGTCGACGACTACACCAAGGACCTCCCCAAGCTGATCAAGGGGGAGAAGCCGTGAGGCGTGTCGTGGCGCCCGTCGCGGTACTGACCGGGGCCCTGGTCCTCGCGGGCTGCGGCTCCGAGGACGGCCAGGACTCCAAGGCCGAGGTGTCGGTCACCGGCGCCTACATGCCGCAGCCCGTGTCCGACTCCATGGCGGCCGGCTATCTGACGGTCACCAACAAGGGCGGCACGAAGGACGAGTTGACGTCCGTGACCAGCGACGTCGGCGAGGTGACCGCCCACGAGACCGTCGACTCGTCGATGCAGGAAGCCAAGGACGTCCCCGTCCCCGCGCATGGTCAACTCGTGTTCAAAAGCGGCGGCAACCATCTGATGTTCGAGAAGCTGAAGCGAAAGCCGATGCAGGGCGAGACGGTGACCGTGAAGCTCCACTTCACCGAGTCCGGCACCGTCACGGTCCAGATGCCGGTGAAGTCGGCGACGTACAACCCGAAGACCGGACACTGAGGGAGAGATCGCCTTGACCCAGACCATCGCGCCCCGCGTCCGGACCCTGGTGCTGCTGCTCCTGGCCGCCACCGGCCTGCTCTTCGCCGGCGCCGGGCCGGTCTCCGCGCACGCCGCGCTGACCGGCAGCGACCCCCAGCAGGGAGCGGTGGTCGCCAAGGCCCCGACGCAGGTCTCGCTGACCTTCTCCGAGAAGGTCGCCCTGTCCGACGACTCCCTGCGCGTGCTCGACCCCAAGGGCAAGCGCGTCGACCAGGGCGACCCGGCCGGCACCGGCGGCACGACGTACGCCGTGAAACTCCACGGCGGCCTGCCCGACGGGACGTACACCGTCACCTACCAGGTGGTGTCCGAGGACAGCCATCCCGTCGCCGGCGCCTACACCTTCTCCATCGGCGCGCCCTCCCAGACGACCGTCTCGGTCTCCGACCAGGAGGCGGGGGGAGGTGTCGTCGGCTGGCTCTACGGCTTCGGGCGGTACGTGTCGTACGCCGGCTTCATCGTCATGGTCGGCGGCGCCGCCTTCGTGCTCGCGTGCTGGCAGCGCGGGGCGGGGGTGCGGGCGCTGCAGCGGCTCACCGTCTCCGGCTGGCTGGCGCTGACCGCCGCCACGCTCGGCCTGCTGCTCGTACGCGGCTCGTACACCAGTACCGGCAAGGTCGGTGACATCTTCGACCTGGACCTGCTCGGGCAGGTGCTCCAGACCAAGACCGGTGCGGCGCTGGTGTCCCGGCTGCTGCTGCTCGCCGCGGCGGCGCTGTTCATCGCGGTGCTGTTCGGGGCGTACGACAAGCGCGACGACGAGGAGAAGCGGGACCTGACCTTCGGGCTCGCCATCGGCGGACTCGTGGTGGCGGCGGGGCTCGCGGCGAGCTGGGCGATGTCCGAGCACGCCTCGACCGGGCTCCAGGCCGGGGTCGCGATGCCGGTCGACGTCGTCCATCTGCTGGCCGTCGCGGGCTGGCTCGGCGGGCTGGCGGCACTGCTCGTCGCCCTCTACCGTGCGCCCGCGGACACCCCGGTCGATGGGTCCGCCGTACGACGGTTCTCGCGCCTCGCCTTCGGCAGTGTGCTCGCGCTGGTCGCGACCGGGATCTACCAGTCGTGGCGGCAGCTCGGCTCGTGGTCGGCGTTCACCGACACGCGATACGGGCAGCTGCTGCTGGTCAAGATCGGGCTCGTGGTGCTGCTGGTGGGGATCGCGTGGATCTCACGGCGGTGGACGGGGCGACTGGCCGAGGCCGTCGTGGTGAAGCCTCGGGAGTCCTCGGACGCGGTCACGGACGGGGATGAGGGCGAGAGCGAGAACGCGAGCGGCGAGGGCGTGAGCGCGGGTGCCGACACCGGCACCGGCGAGAAGGAGCCCGCCGCCGCGCGGGCCGGCGCCTCCGGTTCCGCTTCCGCGGAGAAGGGCGCCGCGGCTTCCGGCAAGAAGGGCGAGAAGGGCGCCACCGTCGCCGTGTCCGACAAGGCGGGCGGCGACTCCGAGCGTGCCACCCAGCTCGCCCGGCAGCAGGCCGCGATCGACACGGCACGGCAGAAGCAACGACGCGACGCCGACCCGAACCGGTTCGGACTGCGCCGCTCGGTGCTCGCCGAGGCGGGTGTCGCCGTCGTCCTGCTCGCCGTCACCACGATGCTGACGTCGACCGAGCCGGGGCGTACGGAGGAGCAGGCCAGGGCCGCCGCCTCGTCCTCGGCGGCGGACGCGTCGGCGGCCGGGGCGCTGACCCTGGACATGTCCTTCGACACCGGCGGCGAGGACGGCAAGGGCGTCGTACGGGTCGATCTCGATCCCGCGCGCGTGGGCGGCAACGAGATGCATGTGTACGTGCAGCGTCCCAACGGCCGCGCCTTCGACATCCCCGAGGTGAAGGTCGCCTTCACCCTGGAGTCCCAGGACATCGGGCCGCTGCCCGTCGTCCCCGACCACATCACCACCGGACACTGGTCGGCGGGCGGGGTGCAGCTCCCCATGGCCGGCGAATGGAAGATCGCCGTGACCGTGCGGACCTCCGACATCGACCAGGCCACCGTCTCCAAGAACGCGCAGATCGGCTGAACCTCACCATGGCTGACCAGTCCATTCCGGAGGCCCGTACTCCTCGGACGCCCAAGACGACGGTCAAGGGCGAGACCGCACTCAAGGGCGGTGGCTCCGAGAACGCCGCCCGCGCGGACGGCCTTTCGCGGCGACGGCTCCTCGGGACCGCCGGTGCCACCGGGCTGGTGCTCGGAGCGGCCGGCGGGGCCGTGGGGTACGCCGCCCGGCCGGCCGAGGCGACGCCGCTCGCCTCGCTGGGGGCCGATCAGGTGATGTTTCACGGGAAACATCAGCCCGGCATCCTCCAGGGGCTCCAGGCGCGCGGTCACCTCGTCGCCTTCGACCTGGCGGCGGGCGCGGGCCGCAAGGAGGCGGCGGCGTTGCTGCGCCGCTGGTCGGAGACGGCACGGCGGCTGATGGCGGGCGAGGCTGCCCAGCAGGACGACACGGATGTCGCCCGGGACGCCGGGCCCTCGTCGCTGACGATCACCTTCGGCTTCGGGTACGGCTTCTTCGCGCGGACGGGCCTGGAGAAGCAGCGCCCCGTCTCCCTGGACCCGCTGCCCGACTTCTCCTCCGACCAGCTCGACAAGGCGCGCAGCAACGGCGATCTGTGGGTGCAGATCGGCGCCGATGACGCCCTTGTCGCCTTCCACGCCCTGCGCGCGATCCAGAAGGACGCGGGGCAGGCCGCCAAGGTGCGCTGGCAGATGAACGGCTTCAACCGCTCGCCAGGCGCCACCGCGCATCCGATGACGGCCCGCAACCTGATGGGCCAGATGGACGGCACGCGCAATCCGAAGCCGACGGAGACCGACTTCGACCAGCGCATCTTCGTGCCCGAGTCCGGCTCGAAGGACGCGACCTCAAAGGACGCGACCTCGAAGGACCCGGCCTGGATGGCGAACGGCTCCTACGCCGTCGTACGCCGTATCCGCATGCTCCTCGACGACTGGGAGCAGCTCTCGGTCACGGCGCAGGAGGACGTCATCGGGCGCCGCAAGTCCGACGGGGCGCCGCTGTCCGGGGGCACCGAGACGACCGAGATGGACCTGGAGAAGACGGACAAGGCGGGGAATCTCGTCGTTCCGATCAACGCCCATGCCCGCATCACACGGCCCGACCAGAACGGCGGGGCGGCCATGCTGCGGCGCCCCTTCTCGTACCACGACGGCATCGACACGGACGGCGTGCCCGACGCGGGCCTGCTCTTCGTCTGCTGGCAGGCCGACCCACTGCGCGGCTTCGTCACCGTCCAGCGCAAGCTCGACCGGGGCGACGCCCTGTCGAAGTACATCCGCCACGAGGCGAGCGGCCTGTTCGCCGTGCCGGGCGGGGCGGCGGAGGGGGAGTACGTGGGGCAGCGGTTGCTGGAGGGATGACACGGCCAGGAGGCGTGCGCCGGGTTTCGCAAGGCCCATTAGGGTGAGGTCATGCCAGCTAGCTATGCCTATCTCGGCCCCGAGGGCACCTTCACCGAGGCCGCCCTGCGCAGACTTCCCGAGGCCGCGACCCGGGAGCTGATTCCCTATGTGTCCGTCCAGTCCGCGCTGGACGCGGTGCGCGTCGGCGAGGCCGAGGCGGCGTTCGTGCCGATCGAGAACTCCGTCGAGGGCGGTATCACGACCACGCTCGACGAGCTGGTCGCGGGCGCGCCGCTCATGATCTACCGCGAGGTGCTGCTGTCGATCACCTTCGCGCTGCTGGTCAGGCCGGGCACGGAGCTGTCGGACATCAAGACGGTCTCCGCCCACCCGGCCGCCCAGCCCCAGGTGCGCAACTGGCTCAGGAACAACCTCCCCGACGCCCAGTGGGAGTCGGCCGCGTCGAACGCGGACGCCGCCCGTCTGGTCCAGGAGGGCCAGTACGACGCGGCTTTCGCCGGTGAGTTCGCCGCCGCGCTGTACGGCCTGGAGGCCCTGGAGACCGGGATCCACGACGCGGAGAACGCCCAGACCCGGTTCGTGCTGGTGGGCCGGCCCGCACGGCCCGCCGCACCGTCCGGCGCGGACAAGACGTCCGTCGTGCTGTGGCAGCGCGACGACCACCCCGGTGGTCTGCGCGACCTGCTGGGCGAGTTCGCCACCCGTGGCATCAACCTGATGCTGCTCCAGTCCCGGCCGACCGGTGCGGGCATCGGCAACTACTGCTTCTGCATCGACGCCGAGGGCCACATCTCCGACCGCCGGGTGGCCGAGGCGCTGATGGGGCTCAAGCGGATCTGCCTGGAGGTGCGCTTCCTGGGCTCGTATCCGCGTGCCGACATGAAGCCGGCAGATGTGGATCCGCCGCGTCTGGGGACGTCGGACGAGGCGTTCGTGTCGGCGGCGGACTGGGTGGCTCGATGCCAGGACGGGCGGTTCTGAAGACCGACCCGGGCGCCTGTCCTACCAGCCGATCGTCGTTATCCACAGGAGTTATCCACAGGCACTCATCTCGACCTGGGGACAAGTCGACAGGGGAAGGTGAGTCTGTCGACAAATCGCTCCCCAGGCCGTCTCCGCGTCCACCGGCGCGCAAGTCACCCTTCGTCCACTCTTTTCCTTTGGGCAATCCTTTGGGGCGACCGTTTTCCACTCGAAAGTGCGGGTGGAACTGGTTTGTCCTGGGAATCCTCGACTTGATCGCCATGTTTCGGAGTGATCAATTCCGGCGTCCACAACCCATCCACACACCCTGTGGATAACTCTTCGGAGGCTGGGGATCCCTGTGGACAACCGAGACCCAAGTCCCGTTCTCCACAAGGGATTCCAGTCAACCGGACGCCTCGCGCCTGACCCGTCCCAGGGAGTGAGACGCTTTTCATTGACACGTCTCGCAATTCCCCCATAACGGAACGTAAGCCGCAGTTCGGAATAGCGAGTCGTGGGCTGTCACCCCTCCCCGGTAGCCTTGAGCGCGTGATTGACCTTCGCCTGCTTCGTGAGGACCCCGACCGAGTGCGCGCCTCGCAGCGCGCCCGTGGAGAGGACGTCGCGCTCGTCGACGCCCTCCTGTCTGCCGACGAGCGGCGCAGGTCGTCCGGCGTCCGCTTCGACGAGCTGCGTTCCGAGCAGAAGAGCCTCGGCAAGCTCATCCCCAAGGCCTCCGGCGACGAGAAGGCCGAGCTGCTGAAGAAGGCGAGCCAGCTGGCCGCCGACGTCAAGGCGGCCGACGCCGAGCAGAACGAGGCGGACGAGGAGACCAAGCGCCTCGCGCTCCAGCTCGGCAACCTCGTGCACCCCGACGTCCCGGTCGGCGGCGAGGAGGACTTCGTCGTCCTGGAGACGCACGGCACCATCCGCGACTTCGGCGCCGAGGGCTTCGAGCCCAAGGACCACCTGGAGCTCGGCGAGGCGCTGGGCGCCATCGACGTCGAGCGCGGCGCCAAGGTCTCCGGCTCCCGCTTCTACTACCTCACCGGCGTCGGCGCCCTGCTGGAGCTGGCCCTGGTCAACGCGGCGATCGCCCAGGCCACCGAGGCCGGCTTCATCCCGATGCTCACCCCCGCGCTGGTCCGCCCGCGCGCCATGGAGGGCACCGGCTTCCTCGGCCAGGCCGCAGAGAACGTGTATCACCTGGAGAAGGACGACTACTACCTGGTCGGCACCTCCGAGGTCCCGCTCGCTGCGTACCACATGGACGAGATCCTCGACGCGGAGAAGCTGCCGCTTCGCTACGCGGGCTTCTCGCCGTGCTTCCGCCGCGAGGCCGGCACGTACGGCAAGGACACGCGCGGCATCTTCCGCGTGCACCAGTTCGACAAGGTCGAGATGTTCTCGTACGTCGCCCCCGAGGACGCGGAGAACGAGCACAAGCGGCTCCTGGACTGGGAGAAGCAGTGGCTGACCGGCCTGGAGCTGCCGTTCCAGGTCATCGACGTGGCCTCGGGCGACCTGGGCTCGTCGGCGTCCCGCAAGTACGACTGCGAGGCGTGGATCCCGACCCAGGGCAAGTACCGCGAGCTGACCTCGGCCTCCAACTGCGACGGCTTCCAGGCACGCCGGCTGTCCGTCCGCATGCGCGACGGCAAGAAGGTGCAGCCGCTGGCCACGCTCAACGGCACGCTGTGCGCCGTACCACGCACCATCGTGGCGATCCTGGAGAACCACCAGCAGGCCGACGGCTCCGTCCGGGTCCCCGAGGTGCTGCGCCCGTATCTGGGCGGTCGTGAGGTTCTGGAGCCGGTGGCCAAGTGAGCGCGTCGGCTCCCGCCGGGGATTCCGGGGACGCGTCTGGAGGCTTCCCGTCGAGTTCGGGAGGCTTCCCCTACCGACTGATCGCGACCGACCTCGACGGAACGCTCCTGCGCTCCGACGAGTCGATCTCCCGGCGCACCCGTGACGCCCTCGCCGCGGCCACCGAGGCGGGCGCCGCGCACATCGTCGTCACCGGCCGCGCGGTCCCTTGGACCCGGCACATCCTCGACGACCTCGGCTACCAGGGGCTCGCCGTGTGCGGCCAGGGCGCGCAGGTCTACGACGCCGGCGAGCACCGCCTGCTGACGTCGGTGACCCTGGACCGCCAGCTGGCGGGCGTGGCGCTGGCCAAGATCGAGGCGGAGGTCGGCCCGCTGTTCCTCGCGGCGAGCCGGGACGGACTGGACGGCGAGGTCCTGGTGGGCCCCGGCTACGCGGTCACCGGGACGCTCCCGTCGACCCCGTTCACGGACGCGTCGGATCTGTGGACCGCCCCGCTGAACAAGATCTACATACAGCATCCGGACCTGACGGACGACGAGCTGGCGCAGGCCGCACGCCGGGCCGCGGGCGGCTTCGTCACGGTGGCGATGGCGGGCGAGGGCATCGTGGAGCTCCTCCCCCTCGGCCTGTCCAAGGCGACCGGCCTGTCCCTGGCGGCCCGCCGCCTCGGCCTCAAGGCGGCGGACACGATCGCCTTCGGCGACATGCCCAACGACATCCCGATGTTCGCCTGGGCCGCGAGGAGCGTGGCCATGGCCAACGCCCACGAGGAGCTCAAGTCGGTGGCGGACGAGGTGACGGCCTCCAACGAGGAGGACGGGATCGCGGTGGTGCTGGAGCGATTGCTGGGCGCCCAGCCACTGGACGGCTGACGGCAACCGCGCCCTGGCCGCGCGGCAACCATTCCGTGGACGAGAGCCGCGGGCGGGCGTGGGTGGGCGCGGGCGGCAGCCCGCAAGTGCCGGGCTGCGCGGCCGATCTCTCAGCGGCAGCGCCGGGTCACTCCTCAGCGGGCCCCAGCCCTGACAAACAACGGCCCAGCCTCAGTGGCAACGCATTGCGGAGGATGCACGAATCGAACGTGCGCGGGCTTTTCAGGCCCGACCACGGTTTAGCAAACCGGTGCCTTACCACTCGGCCAATCCTCCGGGTGGGCGGCCCACGCGAGAGCGACATCGCGTGCTCGAAGCGGCCGCCCCGGGCAGCTCCCCGTGCGGTACGGACTCAACGGAGGGGTAGCGAATACTCCGAAGTCCGCCGCAGGCTGCCCTGACGGGAGCGGGACGTACTGCCGTGCATGGACATCGTCCGGCTCCTCTCCCAGAACGTGGCGCCGGACTCACCGTCCGGCGATGTGGACATAACCACTGTGCCTGTACGGCGAGTTGGGCGCCACCGATTAAAGGGCCCTGGGAGAAGCCCCGGGCGACCCTCCGGAGCGGCGCCGTACGCCCCTTACTTGCGGCGCCACTTGCGCCGGCGCCCCTTGCTGAAGAACCACCCGGCGGGCGGTTCGTCGGAGCGCCACGGCTGCGGCTCGGGCTCCTCCCGGCGCCAGCGCGCGGCCAGCATCCGGGCCCGGGCGGACGGCTCCGAGGTATCGGCAGCACGTATGAAGTCGTCGTCCAGGACCAGGTCGTCCCAGGAGTCGTCCCCGGACTGTTCGCGATCCTCGTGCTGTGACTTGCCGCCTGCCATCCCCGTCCTCCAGTTCGTGCAGTGCACCCCGGTTTGCCCAGTGTGACCGGACGGGGGTGAGGTCCCCGTCAAGAGCGGGCCCGCTGAGGGGCCCGCTTCTTTACTCCCCGCCTGCGGGCTGCTGCCCGCTCACTCCTCGCCGGCGAGCGTCAGCGACCGCAGCTTCTGTCCCGCGTACCAGGTCGCGAGCACGGTGACCACGGCCAGCAACACCGTGGCCGTCGTCAGGCCGACGTCCGATGTGACCATGTCCCCGCCGGCGACCTTCTGCGCCACCGCCAGCGACCACTGCTGGACGCTCAGCGTGCGCGCACCCGCGACCAGGGAGCCGAACAGGGCCTCCCAGACGAGCGCGTAGACGAGTCCGAAGACCACCGCGTGCCGGGACACGGTGCCGAGCAGCAGGAAGATCGCCGCGTACGCGATGGAGGCGACCAGCGCGGCGACCGTGTAGGCGACGGCGATCTGCTGGCCGTTGCCGTTGAGGATGAACCCGGCGATGAAGGTGGGCAGCGCCGAGAACACCATCGTCACGGCGATCGCCACGATCAGCTTGGTGAAGATGATCGTCGGCCGCTTCACCGGCTTGGACAGCAGATAGACCACGGAGCCGTCGTCGATCTCCGGCCCGATCGCGCCGGTGCCGGCGATGACGCCGATGATCGGCACCATGGTGGCCAGCGCCAGCCCGCCGAGCAGGTCGGACGCGGTCTGGTCGTCGGCTCCGGCGAGCGCGCGCACCACCACGGAGATCGCGATGAGCAGCAGGGGCAGGGCCCCCAGGATGAGGGCCCGGCGGCGGCCGAGCAGGGCCCGGTAGGTGAGCCGGGCGACTGTGGGGTCGTACATCTTTTCGGCCTCCTACGCCGCGACGAGATACGAGAAGACGGACTCGAGGGACTCGTCGGACGGCGAGACCGTGAGCAGGCGGATGCCGTGTTCGCGCGCCACCTTCGGCAGCAGCGTGGTGAAGCGGCCGAAGTCGACGGCCTGGATGTGCAGCGCGCCCTCGGTCAGGTCGACCTCGATGCCGGACGTCGACGGGTCGGCGATCAGCGCGGCCGCGAGGGTGCGGTCGTCGCTGGAACGCACCAGGTAGCGGTGCGGCCGGTCGGTCATCAGGCGGCGGATCTTGCGGAAGTCACCGCTGGCCGCGTGCCGTCCGGCGACCACCACCTCGATGTGCCAGGCGAGCTGCTCGACCTCTTCGAGGATGTGGGAGGAGAACAGCACGGTGCGGCCCTCGTCGCCCATCTTCCGCAGCAGGTCCATGAGCTGCATGCGCTGACGCGGGTCCATGCCGTTGAACGGCTCGTCGAGCAGCAGCAACGAGGGGTTGTGCACCAGGGCGCTCGCCATCTTCACGCGCTGGCGCATGCCCTTGGAGTACGTGGAGATCTTCCGGTCCTGGGCGTACTCCATCTCGACCGTGGCCAGGGCCTTCTGGGCGGCCTTGGCGCCCAGTCCGTGCAACTCGGCGTTGGCGACGACGAATTCACGGCCGGTGAGGAAGTCGTACATCGCCTCGCGCTCGGGGACGATGCCGATGTGCTTGTAGATGGCCTCGTTGCGCCACACCTGCTGGCCGTCGAGGGTGACGGTGCCGGTGGAGGGGGCCAGGAAGCCGCCCATCATGTTGATGAGGGTGGACTTTCCGGCGCCGTTGGGGCCGAGGAGGCCGGTGACGCCGGGGCCGACCGTCATGGTGATGTCGTTGACGGCGACCACGTTGCCGAACCAGCGGGAGACGTGGTCGATCTGGAGCGTGGTCACAGTCCCACCTTCTTGTAGCGGCGCATCAGGAGGCCGTAGCTGGCGGCGATCAGGCCCAGGCTGACGAGGACGTAGACGACGCCTTGACCGTTGCTCGGGCCCACCCCGCCGGGGAAGGCGGAGGTCGCGCCGAGGAAGGCGGACTGCACACCGTCGATGAGCGTGACCGGCGAGAAGAGGCCGATCCAGGCGATGGCGTCGGCGCTGCCCCCGCCGTTGATGGACTGCGCGTCGGCGATGGCCTGGAGCGTGGAGACGGCGCCGTAGGAGATGGTCATCACGGCGATCACGGCGGCGATGCCGAAGCCCCGGCGCGGCGTGACGGACGCGATGACCAGGCCGATGCCGGCGAACAGCAGCGAGAGCAGTGCGACGGACACGAGTCCCTGCGCGAATCCCTTGGTCTGGTCGGCGAAGTCGAGCTTGGCCAGCAGCGCGCCGACGTAGAGCACGATCAGCGGGGCCCCGGTGAGGATGAACAGCGCGGAGGCCAGCGCCGCGAACTTCGCCCGGACGTAGTCGGCGGTCTCGATCGGCCGCGAGAAGTACAGCGGCACGGTCTTGAAGCGCAGGTCGCGGGAGACGGACTGGGGTGCCTGCGAGGCGACGTACAGGCTGATCACGGCCTGCATGATGATCGCGTAGCGCGTGTAGTCGACGGGCAGGTCCTTGGCCTTCGTGGCGACCGCGACGGCGACCATGATGGCCGCAGGCACGCACATCACCACGAACAGCAGCATCGGCAGCACCTTGGACTTCACCGAGCGGCCGAGGCCGTAGGAGCCGCGCAGGGACTGCGAGTAGAGCGAGCGGGTCGCGTAGGAGCGGCCGAGGCGCGGGCCGTCGTAATTGCGGTAGCCGATGTTGTGGATCCGGGTCTGGTCACCCGACTGTGTTGCTACGGGCTGCTCAACCGCCATGACCGACCGCCTCCTTCCGCTGTGCGTCGGCGCTCTGGTCGCCGCCCTGCTCGCTGTCCGTGAAGACCTCCGAGATGTGGTGCCGGCGCTGTTCCATGCGCACCAGGCCCAGTCCGAGGTCGGCGACCACGTCGCGCACCACGTCGTAGGTCTCCTCGCCCTGCGCGGTGAGCAGCAGGATGTGGCCGGCGCCGGGGAGGCCGCCGCTGCCGTCGATGACGTCCACCCCGCGCGCGTGGAGCGCGTCGCGCACCGCGCGGGTGCCGTCCGGGTGGTCGTCGGTGTCGGTGACCTCGATGGCGAGGGTCGTCGTGGTCTGGGTGAAGTCGGTGGTGGAGCTGGAGCGCAGGAGCTTGCCGCCGTCGATGACGACTACGTGGTCGCAGGTGCGCTCCAGCTCGCCCAGCAGGTGCGAGGTGACCAGGACCGAGATGCCGAAGTCGGTGTGGATGCGGCGGATGAGGCCGAGCATCTCGTCGCGGCCCACCGGGTCGAGGCCGTTCGTCGGCTCGTCCAGGAAGACCAGCTGCGGGTCGTGCACCAGGGCCTGCGCCAGCTTCACGCGCTGCTTCATGCCGGTCGAGTAGCCGCCGATGGGGCGATAGCGCTCCTCGTACAGGCCGACATGGCGCAGCGTGTCCGCGGTGCGCTCGCGCGCGGCGGTGGGCGGCAGGCCGGACATCCGGGCCATGTGCACGACGAACTCGGTGGCCGAGACGTCGGGCGGCAGACAGTCGTGCTCCGGCATGTACCCGACCCGCTCGCGGATGGCGGCGCCCTTGGTGGCGACGTCGAGTCCGAGCACTTCGGCACGGCCCTCGGTGGCGGGGGACAGACCCAGCAGAATCTTGATCATGGTGGACTTGCCGGCTCCATTGGCTCCGACGAGTCCGGTCACCCCGGGCCCGATGTCCATGGTCAGCCGGTCAAGCGCGGTCACCCTCGGGAACCGCTTGCTCAGGCTTTCGGTCGCGATCACAGTCACACCACGAAGGTAGTGACGCGGGCCACGCCGGGCGTCACCCCGCAGAGCTGTCTTGAAGTCAACCTCCAGGACTACGGGGCCCTAGGGGTCACCCTGAGGTCGAACAACGACGCCCTGGTTTTCCACATCATGGGGGTTTTCCACAGCCCTCGACAGCCCTATTGACGCAGCCTCTAACAACTGTCACATTCGCCAGTGTCAAGTTACGGGCACGTACCGCAGTCGGTGTGGACACAGTGGGGCGGTGGCATGACTACGGCGGCGACAGGCGAACTCCGTGCGGATTCGGCGGAATTGCGAGGGTTCAGACGGGTCCAGCAGCTGGCGTACGAGTGCGCGGAGGCCGTCGCGGCGCAGCTGGAGCCCGGTATCACCGAGCGCGAGGCGGCGCGCATGCAGCGCGAGTGGCTGCGTGAGCGCGGTGTCCGTGACTGGTTCCATCTGCCCTTCGCCTGGTTCGGGGACCGCACGGCGTTCGTGAACTTCCGGATCCCCCTGCAGTTCTTCCCCACCAACCGCCGCCTGGAGCCCGGGATGCCGTTCATCCTGGACATGGCTCCGGTGTACGAGGGCTACACGGCCGACATCGGCTACTCGGGCTCGCTCGGCATCAACCCGGTCCAGGACAAGCTGATGGCCGACCTGGAGGCGCACCGGGAGCTGATCCTGCGCGAGGTGCGCGAGCGGCGGCCGCTGCGGGAGATCTACGAGGACGTGGACCGCCTCATGGTCCGCCAGGGCTACGCGAACCGGCACCGCGCCTATCCCTTCGGCGTGATCGCGCACAAGGTCGACCGGGTCGAGGAGCGCCGCTGGTCAGCGCATGTGTTCGGGTTCGGCACCCAGTCCCTGAAGGGGCTTGCGAGCGACGCGCTGCACGGCCACCGCGATGGCTGGTCCCCGCTGTGGTCGCCGTACCGCTTCTCCGACCACCCGCCGCAGCCGGGCCTGTGGGCGGTCGAACCGCACCTCGGTTTCCGGGGCACCGGCGCGAAGTTCGAGGAGATCCTGGTCGTCACCGACTCCGCGGACCCCGAGCAGAGCGCCTTCTGGCTGGACGACGATCTGCCGCATGTGCGGCGCTGGGCGGAGGAGAAGTGACGGTGCCGTTGACTCTTCAGGGCGCGCGCGAGCGCCTCGTACGGACCGGCGGGGTCGAGCTGTGCGTCGCCGAGCTGGGCGACCCCGGGCAGCCGACGGTGATCCTGGTGCACGGCTATCCGGACAGCAAGGAGGTGTGGTCCGAGGTCGCCCCGCGCCTCGCCGACCGCTTCCATGTCGTGCTCTACGACGTCCGCGGCCATGGCCGGTCCACGCCGCCCCAGCCGCTGCGGGGCGGGTTCACGCTGGAGAAGCTGACGGACGACTTCCTGGCCGTCGCGGACGCGGTCAGCCCGGACCGGCCCGTGCATCTGGTGGGGCACGACTGGGGCTCGGTGCAGGCCTGGGAGTTCACCACGGTCCAGCGCACCGAGGGCCGGATCGCGTCCTTCACCTCGATGTCCGGGCCGTCCCTCGACCACTTCGGCCACTGGATCAACCAGCGCCTGAAGCGCCCCACTCCGCGCCGGGTCGGCCAGCTCCTCGGCCAGGGCGCCAAGTCCTGGTACGTGTACGCGCTGCACACGCCCGTGCTGCCCGAGCTGGCCTGGCGAGGCCCCCTCGGCAAGCGCTGGCCGCGCATCCTGGAGCGCGTCGAGCAGGTCCCCGGCGGCGACTACCCGACCTCGTCCCTGCCGACGGACGCGGCGCGCGGGGCGTGGCTGTACCGCGACAACGTACGGGCCAGGCTGACCCGGCCGCGCGCCGACGCGTACGCACACGCGCCCGTGCAGCTCATCACGCCCCTGGGGGACGCCTTCCTCTCGGAGCGGCTCTACGACGGACTGGAGCAGTGGGTTCCGCAGCTGACCCGGCGCACACTCCCGGCGAAGCACTGGATTCCGCGCACCCGGCCCGACCAGCTGGTGGCCTGGATCACGGAATTCGTGACGTCCGTGGAGGGCGGGCGCCCGGAAGGAGTGACGGCGACCGGGAAGTACGCCGACCGCTTCGGCGGGCAGCTCGTCCTGGTCACGGGCGCGGGCAGCGGCATCGGGCGGGCTACGGCGTATGCGTTCGCCGAGGCCGGCGCGCGCGTGGTCGCCGTCGACCGGGACGCGGAGTCCGCGGCCCGCACCGCCGAGATGTCCCGGCTGATCGGCGCGCCCGAGGCCTGGGCGGAGACGGTCGACGTCTCGGACGAGCAGGCCATGGAGAAGCTCGCCGCGAAGGTCGCGGCCGAGTACGGCGTGGTGGACGTGCTGGTGAACAACGCCGGTATCGGTCTGTCGGGCTCCTTCTTCGACACCACCCCCGAGGACTGGAAGAAGGTCCTCGACGTCAATCTGTGGGGCGTCATCCACGGCTGCCGGCTCTTCGGCAAGCAGATGGCCGAGCGCGGCCAGGGCGGCCACATCGTCAACACCGCGTCGGCGGCGGCGTACCAGCCGTCCAAGGCGCTGCCCGCCTACAGCACCTCCAAGGCGGCCGTCCTGATGCTGAGCGAGTGCCTGCGCGCGGAGCTGGCGGGGCAGGGCATCGGCGTCACGGCGATCTGCCCGGGCCTCGTCAACACCAACATCACCTCGACCGCGCACTTCGCCGGCGTCGACGCCGAGGAGGAGAAGCGGCGCCAGAAGAAGTCCGCACGGCTGTACGGGCTGCGGAACTATCCGCCGGAGAAGGTCGCCGACGCGATCCTGCGGGCGGTGGTGCGGGGGGAGGCCGTCGTGCCGGTGACGCCGGAGGCGCGTGGGGCGTATCTGATGTCGAGGTTCACGCCGAGGGCGCTGCGCAGGGTTGCGCGGATGGAGCCGCCTCTGTGAGAGGGGCTTCCGGAGCGGTGGTCGGCGGCGGCGGTAGTCGCACAGCCACCGCCGTGGGTGGTTGGGAACGGTACGACAGCGGGCGGAGGCGGCCTGGCGTGGAGAAGACCTACCGGATCGAGGACCTCGCGCACCTCAGCGGTGCCACCGTCCGCACCATCCGCGCCTACCAGGACCGGGGCCTGCTCCCCCGCCCCGAGCGCCAGGGCCGCGCCAACCTCTACTCCGACGCCCACCTCGACCGCCTGCGCCAGATCGCCGACCTGCTCGACCGCGGCTACACCCTGGCCTCCATCAAGGAACTCCTGGAGGCCTGGGACGCCGGCCGGGGCCTCGGCGGGGTGCTCGGCCTGGCCGCCGAGGTGGACGGGCCGTGGACCGACGAAGAGGCGGTACGGATCTCACGCGCCGAGTTGAACGAGCGCTTCGGCGGCGCTCCGGACGACGCGGCGGTGGCCGACGCCGTGGAGCTCGGCGTCCTGGAGCCGGTCCCCGGCGACGAGGACTCATTCGTCGTGCCGAGCCCCCAAGAGCTGGCCGTGGCAGTTGAGTTGTACGCCGCGGGAGTACCGCTGTCCGCGATCTCGGGCCACCTAAGGGAGTTGAGGGGACAGGTCGAGCACATCGCCGCCCGTTTCCTGGAGTTCACCACCGAGCACGTCTTCGCCCGCTACCTCGAAGGACCGCGCCGCCCGACGGACGCCGACGCGGCGGAAGCGGCCTCTCTCGTACGACGGCTGCGCCCCCTCGCCCAGCACACGGTGGACGCGGAACTGGCCCGGGCGATGCGTCTGTTGGCGGTACGGCACCTGCGCCAACACCTGAGCTCGGACGCCGAGCCGGGTGATCGCAAAATTGCGCGAAACGTGGCGATTCCGGCGCAGACAATGCAGGCCGTGGAAGCCTTGGTTGGTCCGGAGCAGGCCTCCGAGTTCATCGCGCTGGCCGCCGAACGCGAGGTGCGGGCCCGAGCCTTGGACCGACTCGCCGCAACTCACAGCCCGTCAGCTGATCTTGACGAAACCTCTTGAAGTGACCGCTCGTTGTCCACAGAATCGCCAATTCCCCTGTGGATAACCGCACTTGGTTGTGGATCAAACATCGACTGCGAAATCATTCGCGTGATTCCGGTCGCGCCCGGCAGTCTGATGGCATGGACGAAAGACGCACCGTGAAGGTGTCGAAGTATCTCTCGAAGCACCTGCGCCATCAGCCCGAGCGCATCGGACTGATCCTCGACGAGGGCGGCTGGGTCGAGATCGACGTACTGATCGCCGCCGCGACCGCACACGGCTTCCGGTTCACCCGGGAAGAGCTGGACCACGTGGTCGCCGCCAACGACAAGAAGCGCTTCGCGATCGAGGGCACCCGGATCCGGGCCAGCCAGGGCCACAGCATCGACGTCGACCTCGGACTGCCTCCGGCGACCCCGCCGCCGTACCTCTACCACGGCACCGTGGCCCGCAACCTGGACGCGATCCGCAGCGAGGGGCTCAGGCCCATGAACAGGCACGACGTGCACCTCTCGGCCGACCGCGAGACCGCGACGCGGGTCGGCGCCCGGCGCGGCCGCCCGGTGGTGCTCTCCGTGGACGCCGGCGCCCTGCACCGCGACGGCCATGTCTTCCACGTCAGCGCGAACGGGGTGTGGCTGACGAAGGCTGTGCCACCGGAGTACCTGCGCTTCCCCGAGGCGCACTGACCCGCCTTCCGGCATGATCAGTGGTATGGACCAATTCCCCACCACCGAGGCCGCCGTCACCGAGCTCCGCGCCATAGCCGCCGAGTACGGCCGCGAGATCGAGGTGAGCCATGACATCGGCGCCGACCAGACCTCCCGCCGCAGCGCCGCCGGAGTCGGCGTCACCACCGACCCGGACGGCTCCCTGCCCCACGAGGCGTACATCGACCTCGGCGGCTCACCCCGGGTGAGCGTGCGGCTCTACCCCGAGGACGACGCGCTGATCACCATCGAGGGCGTGGACTGTCCCGACGTCCCGCGCGACGACGTGCCCGCGTTCCTCCGCTCGGTCTTCGACGGCCTCGCCCACGTCAAGGCACGCCGCTTCCCGCCGGGCTACTTCCTGATCGTTCCGCTGCCGGGCGACCGTACACATCGCGAGTTCATGCCGATGATCAGCCTCACTCCGTGGCTGAGCAGCCGCGTGCGGTAGCCGTTTCACGTGAAACCCCTTCGGCCGCATACGCTCGACCCATGAGTCTGCGCCTGAGCACTGTGATCCTCCCGTACCGCCGCTGGTCCGAGGGGGGCCGCAAGACGTGGCAGCGCGCGGAGCAGCTCGGTTTCCACGCCGCGTACACGTACGACCACCTGTCCTGGCGCACCTTCCGGGACGGCCCCTGGTTCGGTGCCGTGCCGACGCTGACCGCAGCCGCGGCCGTCACCGACCAACTGCGGCTGGGCACCCTCGTGACCTCGCCGAACTTCCGGCATCCCGTGACCCTCGCCAAGGAGCTGATCTCCCTCGACGACGTCTCGGGCGGGCGGATCACGCTCGGCATAGGGGCGGGCGGCACCGGCTTCGACGCCACCGCGCTCGGCCAGGAGCCCTGGACGCCGCGCGAGCGTGCCGACCGGCTCGCCGAGTTCGTCGCGCTGCTGGATCGGCTGCTGACCGAGGACTCGGTGTCGTACGAGGGCGACTTCTACTCGGCGCACGAGGCCCGCAACATCCCTGGCTGTGTGCAGCGGCCCCGGCTGCCCTTCGCGGTGGCCGCGACCGGGCCGCGCGGGCTGCGGCTGGCGGCGCAGTACGGGCAGGCGTGGGTGACCACGGGCGACCCCAAGGTGAGTGAGAGCGGCACCCCCGAACAGTCGTTTCAAGCCATTCGCGGGCAGGCCGAGAAGCTGTCCGACGCGTGCGCCGCGATCGGCCGGGACGTGGCCGACCTCGACAAGGTGCTGCTCACCGGATTCACCCCGGAACGCGGCCGTGTGCTGGAGTCGCTCGATGCGTTCGTGGACTTCGCGGGACGCCATCAGGAGCTCGGATTCACCGAGATCGTGATCCACTGGCCGATCCCCGACTCGGACTTCGCGGCCGACGAGAAGGTCTTCGAGCAGATCGCGATGGAAGCCGAGGCACAGCTGCGGTGAGTACGGCGGCCTCGGTCCGCGAGTCGGGCACGACACTGCTGGTGAGGGCGCTGCCGACGGTGTTCTCAGGGGCGGGATCTCCTCAGGGACCGCCTCAGATGTGCGGACTGCCGCACGACCGTGCAGGCATATGCGGGAGAATGACGCGGTGACCTCAGCGACTCGACAGCCCCAGAACCCGGACGCCGCCGTGCGCCCGCGGCTCATCGCCACCGACCTGGACGGCACCCTGCTGCGGGACGACAAGTCCGTCTCCCCACGCACGATCGCCGCGCTGGCCGCCGCCGAGGAGGCGGGCGTCGAGGTCTTCTTCGTCACCGGCCGCCCCGCCCGCTGGATGAACGTCGTCAGCGACCACGTCCACGGTCACGGCCTGGCGATCTGCGGCAACGGCGCCGCGGTCGTCGACCTGCACGGCGGACCCGGCGCCCACCGGTTCGTGAAGGTGCGCGAGCTGGCACGGGAGAACGCGCTGGACGCCGTACGCCTGCTGCGCGAGGCGGCGCCGGGCACGGTGTACGCGGTGGAGCAGACATACGGCTTCTACCAGGAGCCGGACTACCCCAAGCTGCACATGGAGATACCGGACGAGCTCGCGCCGGCCGAGGACCTCCTGTCGCCGGTCACTCCCGGCGCCGGCGAGCCGGTGCTCAAGATCCTCGCCTACCACCCCACCCTCGACCCCGACGGCTTCCTCACCGTGGCCCGCCTCGCCATCGGCGAGCGCGCCAATGTCACCCGCTCCAGCCCCAGCGCCCTGCTGGAGATCAGCGGGCCCGGCGTCTCCAAGGCGAGCACGCTGGCCCTGTGCTGCGCCGAGCGCGGTATCTCGCACGAGGAGGTCGTGGCCTTCGGGGACATGCCGAACGACGTCGAGATGCTGACGTGGGCGGGGCAGTCGTACGCGATGGGCAACGCCCACCCGGACGTCGTCGCCGCCGCGTCGGGGCGGACGGTCGCCAACAACGAGGACGGGGTGGCGGTCATCATCGAGCAGATGCTGGCCGAGCGCGGCTAGCCCTTACCCGAGCGGCACTCCCCGCTCCGCCAGCCACGGCACAGGATCGACCGCCGAGCCCAGCTCCGGGGTGATCCGGACCTCGAAATGCAGATGCGGGCCGGTGGAGTTGCCGGTCGTGCCGGACTGGCCGATCCACTGCCCGGCGTCGACGCGCTCGCCCTGGTCGACCGTGACCGAGGCGAGGTGGGCGTACTGCGTGTAATAGCCGTCCGTGTGCTGGACGACGACCTCCATGCCGAAGGCACCTGCGCACGCCACCTTGGCCACGCGTCCGTCCCCGGCCGCCCGCACCGGCGTGCCGATCGGTACCGCGAAGTCCTGCCCGGTGTGCTGGTTCGCCCACCGCGACCCACCGCTGCCGAACGCGGCGGACAGCTCGTAGGACTCCACCGGCGTGGCCCACGCGCCGGTGGAGTCCTTCTGCTTCTGGTCGAGCCGGACGGCACCGGGGCAGGAGCCGGCGGCCACGGAGGCATCGGCCTCGCCCTGCAACTGCCACCGCGCCTCGTCGAGCTTCTGCTCGATGCCCCGCTTCAGCTCGGCGAGCTCGGCGTTGCGCTTCTCCAGGCCGTGCCAGGCGGCCGCGGCTCTGGCCTCGTCCTTGGCGAGCTGGGTCTCCGCGCGGCGGCTCTTCTCGATGGCGTTGTTGACGGCCAGGTTCGTCTGCGAGAACACATGCTGACCGCGCATCAGCTCCTCCGGACTCGACGCGAGGATGATCTGCGCGGTGAGCGGCATCCCGCCACTGGTGCGGTACTGGGCGCGCGCGATCCGGCCCAAGTCCTCGCGCAGCACGCCGATCTCCCGCCGCTCGCGGTCGAGCAACCCCTCGATCCGCTGGGCCTGCGCCCGCTGTCCCTCGGCCTCCTGGCGCCCCGCCTCGTACCGCTTCGTCGCCCGGGACGCGTCCTCGTACAACTGCACCACCTGCGCGCTCAGGCCGAGGCCACCACCGGCGCCGTGGCCCCCGGTGGTGTCCTCGTCGTCGCCAGCGGCTTCGGCGGGCCGCGCCACGAGGAGCACGAGCGCACACAGCAGCGCCGGAACGGCCAGAACACGACGGCGATATGAGCGCATGTCAGCGATCCTGACCCGAGGATCCGTCCGTGGCCCGTTCAGGACGTACGCCTGGGGGACAGGTTGCTGCGGACGGGTCAGTGCGAGGGGTGAATCCGACTGACTACTGGGGCCGGCTCAGGGCGCCTGGGCGTCACGGCATCCCCACCAACAGATCCGCCGCCTCTTCCCGCTCCACCATCCCCCGCAGCGGCCCGTCCGCAGCGGCCAGTTCCGCGAACGTCCCCCGCTGCACGACACGCCCCTCGTCCAGCACGACCACCTCGTCCACGGCCTCCAACCCGGCCAGTCGGTGCGTGATGAGCAGGGTCGTACGGCCCTCGGTGGCGGCCAGCAGGTCGGCGGTGAGGGCGTCGGCGGTCGGCAGATCCAGGTGCTCGGCGGGCTCGTCGAGCACGAGGACGGGGAAGTCGGCCAGGAGTGCGCGCGCCAGCGCGAGCCGCTGCCGCTGCCCGCCCGACAGCCACGCCCCGTGTTCGCCCACGAGCGTGTCCAGCCCGTCGGGCAGGCCGTCGGCCCAGTCGAGCAGCCGCGCGCGTCCCAGGGCGTCGCGCAGTTCGGCCTCGGAGGCGTCCTTCCTGGCGAGGAGCAGGTTCTCGCGCACGGAGCTGTCGAAGAGGTGCGCGTCCTGAGCGCACAGCCCGACGAGCCGCCGTACGTCGTCGCCGTCCACCGCGCAGGCGTCCACGCCGCCCAGCGTGTACGAGCCCGCGTCCGCGTCCAGGAAGCGCAACAGCACCTGCGCCAGGGTCGTCTTGCCGGACCCGGACGATCCGACGACGGCGATCCGGCGGCCCTCCTCCAGGGTCAGGTCGAGGCCGGCGAGCGCGTCCCGGTCCTGGCCTGCGTGACGGGCGGTCAGGCCCCGGACGGCGACCGGGAAGGGCGATGCGGGCGCCTTCCGGGGACGCGCCGGTTCCCGTACGGGCTCGGGCGCGTCGAGGACTTCGTGGACGCGCTCGGCGCTCTTGCGCACCCGCTGGCGGTACTGCACGGCGAGCGGCAGCCCCAGGACGGCCTCGAAGGCGGCCAGTGGGGTGAGGACGACGACGGCCATCGTCACACCGCTCAGCCGTCCGTCGGCGACCGCCTGAGCGCCCACGAGGGCGGTCGCGGCGACGGTGAGGCCGGAGATCAGCGCGGTGAGTCCGTCGCCGAGCGCCGTCGCGGTGGCGGCCCGCGAGGCGATCCGGGTGAGCACCCCGTCGGCCCCCCGTGCCTCGGCCGTACGGCTGGGCAGCGCGCCGGCGACGGTCAGTTCCGCGGTGCCGGTGAGCAGATCCGTCACGCGTGTCGCGAGGACTCCGCGGGCGGGGGCCAGCCTGCGCTCGGCACGTCGGGCGACGGCACCCGTGACGAGCGGGACGCCGAGCCCGGCCGCCAGCAGCCCCGCCGCGAGCACCGCGCCCGCCTCGGGCAGCAGCCATGCGGTGAAGCCGACGGCCCCGGCGGACACGACCGCCCCGGCGGCCGCGGGCAACAGCCAGCGCAGCCAGTAGTCCTGAAGCGCGTCCACGTCGGCGACGAGCCTCGACAGCAGGTCGCCCCGCCGCGTGCGGCGCAGCCCGGCGGGCGCCAGCCGCTCCAGCCGCCGGTACACGGCGACCCGGGTGTCGGCCAGCATCCGCAGCACCGCGTCGTGCGACACCAGCCGCTCGGCGTACCGGAACACGGCCCGCCCGATACCGAAGGCCCGCGTCGCCGTCACGGCCACCATCAGATACAGCACGGGCGGCTGCTGCGAGGCCCGCGAGATGAGCCATCCGGAGGTGGCCATGAGCCCGACGGCACTGCCGAGCGCGAGGCTCCCGAGCAGGAGGGCGAGAGCGAGCCGGCCGCGCCGGGGGCCCGACATGGCGCGGACGCGGGCGAGGACACCACGCGCGTCCGTCGTGAGCGGCACCGCCTCGGCCTCGGCGGGGGCGGAATCACCGTACGTTTCGCCGACCTCGTTCGGACGCTCGTCGGACACCTTGGGCAGGGCCTCCGACCGCGCCGGCGCCGCGATCTCAGCGAGCCGCACCACGCGGTCCGCCACGCCGAGCAACGCCGGCCTGTGCACGACCAGCAGCACCGTGCGTCCCACGGCGAGCCGCCGCACGGCCTCCACGACCTCGGACTCGGTGGCCCCGTCGAGCGCGGCCGTCGGCTCGTCGAGCAGCAGGACGGGCCGGTCCGCGAGGAAAGCCCGGGCCAGCGCGAGCCGCTGCCGCTGCCCCGCGGACAGTCCGGCCCCGTCCTCACCCAGCACGGTCTCGACGCCCTCGGGCAGCGCGTCCACGAACTCCAGCGCTCCGGCATCGGCCAGCGCCCGCCGCACGGCCGCATCGTCCGCGTCGCGACGCGCCAGCCGTACGTTCTCGGCGATCGTCCCTGCGTACAGATGGGGCCGCTGCGGAACCCAGGCGATACGTGAGCGCCACTGCGCGAGATCGAGCTCGGTGAGGTCGGCTCCCCCGACCAGCACCCGCCCCTCGGTCGGCCGCACAAACCCCAACAGCACGTTCAGCAGCGTCGACTTGCCCGCGCCGCTCGACCCGACGAGCGCCACCGTCTCCCCGGGCTCGACGGCGAAGGACACGTCCGCCACCGCATCGGCCGTGCGGCCGGGGTAGCGGACGGAGACCCCCTCGAACGACACCCCGCCGGTCGGCACCGCCGCGGTCCCGGACGCCGGCACCGGCGTCTCCAGCACCTCGAAGATCTCCTCCGCCGCGGAGAGCCCCTCGGCCGCCGCGTGGTACTGGGCACCCACCTGCCGCAGCGGCAGATAGGCCTCGGGCGCCAGCACGAGGATGACCAGGCCGTCGTACAGATGCATCTCGCCATGGACCAGCCGCATGCCGATCGTGACGGCGACCAGGGCCACCGAGAGCGTCGAGAGCAGCTCCAGCGCGAAGGAGGAGATGAAGGCGATCCGCAGGGTACGCATCGTCGCCCTGCGGTACTCACCGGTGATCCGCCGGATCGAGTCGGCCTGCGCCTTGGCCCTGCCGAACACCTTCAGCGTCGGCAGTCCGGCGACGACGTCGAGGAAGTGCCCCGACAGCCGGGACAGCAGCTGCCACTGACGGTCCATCCGGGACTGGGTGGCCCAGCCGATCAGCATCATGAAGACCGGGATGAGCGGCAGGGTGCCGACGATGATGGCCGCCGAGACCCAGTCCTCGGTCACGATCCGCGCCAGCACCGCGATCGGCACGACGACCGCGAGGCCCAACTGCGGCAGATAGCGCGAGAAGTAGTCGTCGAGGGCGTCGACACCGCGGGTGGCGAGGGCGACCAGTGACCCGGTCCGCTGCCCGCCGAGCCACCCGGGGCCCAGCTCGGCGGCACGCTCCAGCAGCCGCCCCCGCAACTCCGACTTCACCGCCGCGCTCGCGCGGTGGGCGGCCAGCTCGGTGAGCCAGGCGACCACCGCACGGCCGAACGCGACCGCCGCCAACAGCAGCAGGGGAGTGCGCAGTTCAGCGGCGGACAGGTCCTGCTGGAACGCCCCCACCACCGCCTCGGCGATGAGCATCGCCTGCGCGATGACCAGTCCCGCCCCGACGACACCCAGGCCGACGACCGCGATCAGGAAGAGGCGGGTGGCGCGGGCGTATCGGAGGAGACGCGGATCGATTGGTTTCACGTGAAACACACCTCAGTGCACGGATTCGGCGATGTGCTGCGTGCCGATGCGCTTGCGGAAGACCCAGTAGGTCCACCCCTGGTAGAGCATGACGATCGGTGTCGCGATGACCGCGCACCAGGTCATGATCTTCAGGGTGTAGGCGCTCGATGACGCGTTGGTGACCGTGAGGCTCCACTCGTCATTGAGCGAGGACGGCATGACGTTCGGGAAGAGCGTCAGGAAGAGCATCGCCACGGCGGCCACGATGGTGACGCCGGAGAAGGCGAACGACCATCCCTCGCGCCCAGCCTGGTTCGCCACCAGCGCGGCCACCAGCGCGGCCACGGCCACGACGAGGGCGACGAGGCTCTGACCGTCGCCATTCTCGATCTGCGTCCAGAGCAGGAAGATCAACGCCAGCACGGCGGTCGCAAGGCCGACCCACAGGGCCGTCTTCCGCGCCCGCTCCCGGATCTCCCCCACGGTCTTGAGCGCGGTGAACACCGCACCGTGGAAGGTGAACAGCGTCAGCGTGACCAGACCGCCCAGCAGTGCGTACGGGTTGAGCAGGTCCAGGACGTTGCCGACGTACTCATGGCTCTGGTCGATCTTCACGCCCCGCACGATGTTGGCGAAGGCCACGCCCCACAGGAACGCCGGGAGCAGCGAGCACCAGAAGATGGCGTGCTCCCAGTTGCGCTGCCAGTCCTCCTCCGGCCGCTTCGCCCGGTACTCGAAGGCGACACCCCGGACGATCAGGCAGACCAGGATGAGCAGCAGGGGCAGATAGAAGCCGGAGAAGAGCGTGGCGTACCACTCGGGGAAGGCGGCGAAGGTGGCACCGCCCGCCGAGAGCAGCCACACCTCGTTGCCGTCCCAGACGGGGCCGATGGTGTTGATCAGCACCCGCCGCTCGAGCCGGTTGCGGGCCAGCAGCTTGGTGAGGACACCGACCCCGAAGTCGAAGCCCTCCAGGAAGAAGTAGCCGGTCCACAGGACGGCGATCAGGACGAACCAGACGTCGTGAAGTTCCATGACTGTGCAGCTCCCTCGGCCTAGTACGAGAAGGCCATCGGCTTGTCGGCGTCACGGGAGTCGCCGCCGATCTTCGTGGGCGGGTTCAGGTCGGCCTCGGTGAGCTCGGGCGGGCCGGCTTTGACGTACTTCACCAGCAGCTTGACCTCGACCACGGCGAGGATGGCGTACAGCGCGGTGAAGACGATCATCGAGGTGAGGACCTCGCCCTGAGAGACACCGGGGGAGACCGCGTCGCGGGTCTGCAGGACGCCGTAGACGACCCAGGGCTGACGGCCCATCTCGGTGAAGATCCAGCCCCAGGAGTTGGCGATCAGCGGGAAGGCCAGGGTCCAGATCGCGATGCGCCAGTACCACTTGGTCAGCTTCGGGCCGAGGGCCTTCTTCGGGAGCAGCACCAGATGCGGCACCTCGTCGTCACCGACCCTCAGGTGCTGCGGCAGCATGAACTTCTTGCGGGTCAGCCAGAGTCCGACCAGGCCCACGGCGAACGACGCCATGCCGAAGCCGATCATCCAGCGGAAGCCCCAGTAGGCGACGGGGATGTTGGGCCGGTAGTCGCCGCGGCCGTACTTCTCCTGCTCGGCCTTGTTGACGTCGTTGATGCCGGGGACGTACGAGGTGAAGTCGTCCTTGGCCAGGAAGGACAGCAGGCCGGGGATCTCTATGGCGACCTTGTTGTGGCCCTTGTCGACGTCACCGACGGCGAAGATCGAGAAGGGCGCCGGCTCCTCGCCGTCCCACAGGGCCTCGGCGGCGGCCATCTTCATCGGCTGCTGCTCGTACATGATCTTGCCGAGCGTGTCACCGCTGATCGCGGTGAGCAGGCCGCCGATGGCAACGGTGACCAGGCCGAGCCTGAGCGAGGTCTTCATCTCGCGGATGTGCTTCTTGCGCAGCAGATGGAAGGCGGAGATGCCGACCATGAACGCGCCACCGGTGAGGAAGGCCGCGGACAGGGTGTGGAAGGCCTGCGCGAGCGCGGTGTTCTGGGTCAGCACCAGCCAGAAGTCGGTGAGCTCGGCCCGCCCCTTCGCCTCGTTGATCCGGTAGCCGACGGGGTGCTGCATCCAGGAGTTGGCCGCCAGGATGAAGTACGCCGACAGGATCGTGCCGATGGAGACCATCCACATGCAGGCCAGGTGGATCTTCTTCGGCAGCTTGTCCCAGCCGAAGATCCACAGGCCGATGAAGGTGGACTCGAAGAAGAAGGCGATCAGCGCCTCGAAGGCGAGCGGAGCACCGAAGACGTCACCGACGAAGCGGGAGTAGTCGGACCAGTTCATGCCGAACTGGAACTCCTGCACGATGCCGGTGACGACCCCCATCGCGATGTTGATCAGGAAGAGCTTGCCCCAGAACTTCGTCGCCCTGAGGTACTTCTCCTTCTCCGTGCGTACCCAGGCGGTCTGCAACCCGGCCGTGAGGGCGGCCAGCGAGATCGTCAGGGGGACGAACAGGAAGTGGTAGACGGTGGTGATGCCGAACTGCCATCGCGCCAAGGTCTCCGGCGCCAAAGCCAGGTCCACGTCGCCGCTCCTTACATACGCTTGTGAAAGCGTTCACATTCACAAGCAATTATGCAGCACGGTCACTATGACCCCCCACGGGGGGGTCCCTTGTTACGACGCACCCCTTGGCGGCAACTTCAACATATTGTTGAATCGCCAGCATGCAGACACAGACACCGCGTCAGATACGGATCTCCTGGCCCGCGGGGCACCTCACCGCGACCCTTGACGACACTCCGACCGCACAAGCCCTCAGCAAGGCCCTGCCGCTCAGCTCGACCGCCCGAACTTGGGGCGAGGAGGTGTACTTCGACACAGGAGTGTCCGTTTCACGTGAAACGGACGCCCAGCAGGTGGTCGAGCCGGGCACGGTCGCCTTCTGGACCGACGGCGACGCGCTGGCCCTCCCCTACGGACCCACACCGATCTCGCGAGGCTGGGGGTCCCCCCAAACGGAGTTTGGGGGAGAATGCCGCCTCGCGAGCCCGTGCAACATCCTGGGCCGCCTCGACAGCGACCCCCGCCTGCTGGCGACGGTCCGCGACGGCGACCCCATACGCGTGGAACTGGTGGACGCCTGACCGTGCCCGCGTAGAAACTCGCGAAGGCCTGACCGTGCCCGCGTGGCCCTAGAGCTCCTTGCGGAACCCTTCCGCCACCTTCAGGAAGATGTCGTTCGCCTCGGCCTCCCCGACCGTCACCCGCACACCCTCGCCCGGGAACGGCCGGATCACCACGCCCGCCTGCTCACACGCCTGAGCGAAGGCGACCGTGCGCTCCCCCAGCCGCAGCCACACGAAGTTGGCCTGAGTCTCGGGCACCGTCCAGCCCTGGGCCCGCAGCCCCTCGCCCACGCGGTTGCGCTCACACACCAGCGACCCGACCCTGCCGAGCAGTTCGTCCTCGGCACGCAGCGAGGCGACCGCCGCGTCCTGCGCGAGCTGGCTCACCCCGAAGGGCACGGCCGTCTTGCGCAGGGCCGCCGCGACCGGTTCCTGGGCGATCGCGAAGCCGACGCGCAGGCCCGCGAGACCGTACGCCTTGGAGAAGGTCCGCAGGACACAGACGTTCGGCCGCTCGCGGTAGATCTCCACGCCGTCCGGCACCTCGGGGTCGCGGATGAACTCGCGGTACGCCTCGTCCAGCACCACCAGGACATCGCTGGGCACCCGGTCGAGGAATCGCTCCAGCTCGGCCCGCTTCACGACCGTGCCGGTCGGGTTGTTGGGGTTGCAGACGAAGATCAGCCTGGTGCGGTCGGTGATGGCGGCGGCCATCGCGTCCAGGTCGTGCACCTCACCCGAGGTCAGGGGCACCTTGACGGAGGTGGCACCGCTGATCTGCACGATGATCGGGTACGCCTCGAAGGACCGCCAGGCGTAGATGACCTCGTCGCCGGGCCCCGTGGTGGCCTGGATCAGCTGCTGGGCCACACCGACCGAGCCGGTGCCCGTGGCCAGATGGCTGACCGGAACGCCGAAGCGCTCGGACAGCTCGTTCATCAGCCCCGTGCACATCATGTCCGGGTAGCGGTTGAACGAAGAAACCGCCGCAGTCACCGTCTCCATCACGCCCGGCAGCGGCGGATAGGGGTTCTCGTTGGAGGACAGCTTGTAGGCCACCGGGCCACCGGCCGCGGCGGGCTTGCCCGGCTTGTAGGTGGGGATACCCTCCAGCTCGGCGCGCAGCTTGGGGCTCGTCTCGCTCACCGCAGTCCTCCTCGCGAACACCGGCGGCCCATCACCACCGCCGGCTCCAATACTTCTCACCTTATGAGGATTCCGCGCCGATGCGTACAGGTGAGGAGGAGCCGATACCCGCCGACGGGGCAGACCCGTCCGCTGATCACACCTGTCACACCAGCATCAAGGGCATCGTCATACGAAGGCGTACGAATTGGGGGGCGCGTCACACATATATCTACGCGCCGGTGGCTCGCGCCCTGGCGCGCATCACCCGTGAAGGTGAGTTGAGACCTCTTCGAAACATCGGACACTTGGCAGGCCCATGCGCGCCGACAAGTCACGTCTTGCCATTGGATCGTTCAACTCCCTTGCTTTCAAAGGAATTTGACGGTCCATGACCTTGCAGAAACGTGCCTGTCAACGATTGCATATGCGTCCGCACTACCCCACCGCATGAGCCCTACTATCGGCTCGCCATGACAGCAGCAGGGAAGCACCAGGTGAGCCGCGCGGAAACCTCACGTCGAGGAAGCCGGCCCGGCCGGGCGGGCATCAGAGACGTGGCGGCCGCCGCCGGGGTCTCCATCACGACCGTCTCCGATGCCCTCAACGGCAAGGGCCGGCTCCCCGACGCCACCCGACGCCATGTCCGCGAAGTCGCCGACCGACTGGGCTACCGCCCCTCGGCCGCGGCCCGAACACTACGCACCGGCAAGTCAGGACTCATCGGCCTGACCGTGACGACATACGGGGATGAACCTTTCACCTTCACCGAGTTCGCGTACTTCGCCGAGATGGCCCGTGCGGCCACCTCGGCCGCGCTCGCCCGCGGCTACGCCCTCGTGATCCTCCCCGCGACCTCGCGCCACGACGTGTGGTCGAACGTCGCCCTCGACGGCACGGTCGTCATCGACCCGTCCGACCACGACCCGGTCGTCAGCGAACTGGTCAGACAAGGCCTCCCGGTCGTCTCCGACGGGCGGCCCGCCGGTTCGCTCCCGGTCACGGCCTGGGTCGACAACGATCACGAGGCCGCCGTAATGGGCATCCTCGATCACCTGGCCGACGCCGGCGCCCGCCGGATCGGTCTGCTGACCGGAACCACGACGGACACGTACACCCATCTGTCGACCACCGCGTACCTGCGCTGGTGCGAACGTGTCGGCCAGGACCCGGTGTACGAGGCGTACCCGGCGCACGACCCGTGCGCGGGCGCCGTCGCCGCCGACCGGCTGCTCGCCCGACCCGACCGCCCCGACGCGGTCTACGGCCTGTTCGACCCGAACGGCACCGACCTGCTCGCCGCCGCCCGCCGCTACGGCATGCGTGTACCGGACGACCTGCTTCTGGTGTGTTGCAGCGAGTCCACGGTGTACGCCAACACCGAGCCGCCCGTCACCACGCTCTCGCTCAAGCCGCGCCGCATCGGCACGGCGGTGGTCCAGCTCCTCATCGACGCCATCGAGGGGGTCGACTCGGACCAGCCGGTCGAGCAGGTGATACCGACGGAGCTGATCGTGCGTACCTCGTCCCAGCGACGCCCACCGCGCACGACGGTCAGCCCGCCCCGGTCGCCCGAGGATCGGTAAACGCCCCCCGAAGCACGGTACGGGCAGGTCGGGGGGCCGGGCCGAGCCCGGTCGTCGAGTGGTCGAAGACCTGCCCAATCGGGGCGAAAGCCGCGGTGAACAGGAGTCCTGCTCCGATTCACCACCCCTGGGTCATCACATGGCGCGATCGGCATTCCTATGATGGGCCCACGACACCCGCGGGCCGCTGCGACCAGGCAGTCCGATGCGGTGCAGATGCGGCGCGATGGTGGAGGGGTCTGATGACTCAGGGGGCCGGTCAGGGACCCGAGGTGGAGCGGACGGCGACGTTGCGCGACTTCCGGGTGCCCGCGTATGTCCACGAGACCGGTCCGTACGGCCAGAGCACACACCCGGGCGAGGTCGCCCCGCCCGTGGTCGCCCCGCCCGTCGACGAGGCCTATCCCGAGGGGTACACGCCCACGCAGCGCGACCTGCCGGTGATCAACCGCGGCGACACTGTTCAGGTCCACGTCGACCCCGCCTCCCTGCCGGTGCAGCAGTCGACGAGCGGCCCCGGTCCGCTCTTCGTCGTCGGCGACGTGCACGGCTATCTCGACGAGCTGGTGGCCGCCCTCCAGGAGAAGGGCCTGATCGACTCGGCGGGGAACTGGTGCGCGGGCACCGCACGGCTGTGGTTCCTCGGCGACTTCACCGACCGCGGCCCGGACGGCATCGGCGTCGTCGACCTCGTGATGCGGCTGTCCGCCGAGTCCGCGGCGGCCGGCGGCTACTGCAAGGCCCTCATGGGCAACCACGAGCTGCTGCTGCTCGGCGCCAAGCGCTTCGGCGACACCCCCGTCAACTCCGGCGCGGGCACCGCCACCTTCCAGGCGGCCTGGCTGCTCAACGGCGGCCAGAAGACCGACATGGACCGCCTCCAGGACCACCATCTGCAGTGGATGTCCCGGCTGGACGCCATGGAAGAGGTCGACGGGCATCTGCTCGTGCACTCGGACACCACCGCCTATCTCGACTACGGCGACTCGATCGAAGCGGTCAACGACACCGTCCGCGAAACGCTCACGCGCAATGACGCCGACGAGGTCTGGGACCTCTTCCGCAAGTTCACCAAGCGGTTCTCCTTCCGCGACGAGGGCGGCCCGGACCACGTGCGCTCGCTGCTCGATACGTACGGCGGCACCCGCATCGTTCACGGCCACAGCCCCATTCCGTATCTGCTGGGCGACGTCGGCTCCGAGGACGGCGAGGACAGCACCGGGCCCCTGGTCGAGGGACCGCACGTCTACGCCGAAGGGCTCGCCATCGCGATGGACGGCGGCGTGACCATGGCCGGAAAGCTGCTGGTCCAGCAACTTCCCCTGGATATCTGAACGTTCACCGGGCAGACGTCCCCCCATCACGCAGGGATGGAGGACGGCGCAGGCCAGGGCCCAATTTTGGCAAACCCCCTGTCACCGTGTGCCGTCACCGCTCTACCATCGGCTTATCCGTAGCAGGCTCCCCTCCGTTTCTGCCCGACGGCTCGTTGGCATGCGAGCCCCAAGCCCTACGGAGCATCGGGGGATGCACATGAACAGCGTTCCGCAGCACCTGCACAGCGAGGACCGCCAGGAGTACGAGCGGATCCTCGACGAGGCGCTGCGCTCCGCACCACACCGCCCGGAACTGGCCGCTGTGGGACAGCGGCTCAACCCCGAACAGCTGCGCACCATGGCGCTGAACGCCACCGCACTCATCACGGCGGCCGCGGCGACCGAGTACCAGCACTACGTGAAGGTCCGCGAGGAACTGCGCCAACCGGCGCCGTCCACCCCGTCGTCCGCCCGCCAGGCCGACTCCGCCGAGTCGGGCACAGGGGCGATGGGGCTCGCCACCACCATGGGCGAGGTCGCCGAGACGGCGGGCCCCGGCGTCGTCGCCGTGGTCGCCGTCCTGGCACCCGTCCTCGCCGGCACCGCCGCGGCGATCTTCCTGCTCGTCGGCTACATCCTGAAGATGTTCAACCCCGAGCCGGCGTTCGCCCAGACGATGCTGACCACCGGTTGGGTGTTCGGCGCCATCGCGGCGGCCGCGATCCTGGTCGCCGCCGTCGGACTCCTCCTCACCGCGCTGCGCAACCGACCGGCCTTCGATTCCGGGCCGTACGGCGAACTGAGCGAAGAGGTGGCCCGGGCCAGGGAAGTCTGGCGCGAAGCCCTGCTGGAGCGCGGTGTCCTGCCTTTCCTACGGGAGGCACTCACCGACCCCGGCACGGCGGCGGCCCTGCACCGCACGGCACCGACGACACCGGCCGGCCGCATCCCGAACCTCGGCTACGACCGCCCGGGTTTCAGCAGCCCGGACGACGGCGCCTCCCGGGGCTCGCGGCCGAGCTTCAGCAGCCCGGACTACACGAGCCCGGACTTCGGAGGGCCGGAACACCAGCCGGAGTAGCCCCTCGGCTTGCGCCCCCGCCGTGAGAAGGCGCCCATCAGGGGACCCTCCTCCTCGACGGAACCCCGGGGATGCCTCCTCGGGGAGGCGCAAGCCGAACATCGGGGCAGCACGCCCAACAGCCTGGCCATGAGCCCGACAGCAGGGCAGCACTCCGGACACCGGGGCATGAGGCCCTGGGTCAGGACGCCGACGTCAGTCCGCGATCGGCAGGTACACCCGGTTACCCGCCGCGGCGAACTCCTGAGACTTCTGAGCCATTCCCTCCTCGATCTCCGCCCGGGATCCGCCATGGGTGCGGCGGATGTCCTGGGAGATCTTCATCGAGCAGAACTTCGGCCCGCACATGGAGCAGAAGTGGGCCGTCTTGGCCGGCTCGGCCGGAAGGGTCTCGTCGTGGAACTCCCGTGCCGTGTCCGGGTCCAGGGCTAGGTTGAACTGGTCCTCCCACCGGAACTCGAAGCGGGCGTCGGACAGTGCGTCGTCCCACTCCTGCGCACCGGGGTGTCCCTTGGCGAGATCGGCGGCGTGGGCGGCGATCTTGTAGGTGATGACGCCGGTCTTGACGTCGTCACGGTTGGGCAGGCCCAGGTGCTCCTTGGGCGTGACGTAGCAAAGCATGGCCGTGCCCCACCAGGCGATCATCGCGGCACCGATGCCAGAAGTGATGTGGTCGTACGCCGGCGCGACGTCCGTGGTCAGCGGGCCGAGCGTATAGAACGGAGCTTCATCGCAGATCTCCTGCTGAAGGTCGATGTTCTCCTTGATCTTGTGCATCGGGACGTGTCCCGGGCCCTCGATCATGGTCTGTACGTTGAAACGCTTCGCGATCCGGTTGAGTTCCCCGAGCGTCCTCAACTCCGCGAACTGCGCCTCGTCGTTGGCGTCCGCGATCGAGCCGGGCCGAAGGCCGTCGCCCAGCGAGTACGTGACGTCGTACGCCGCGAGGATCTCGCAGAGCTCCTCGAAGTTCTCGTACAGGAAGCTCTCCTTGTGGTGCGCCAGGCACCACGCCGCCATGATCGAGCCGCCGCGCGAGACGATGCCGGTCTTGCGGTTGGCCGTCAGCGGGACGTACGGCAGACGCACGCCGGCGTGGACGGTCATGTAGTCCACGCCCTGTTCGGCCTGCTCGATGACCGTGTCCTTGTAGATCTCCCAGGTCAGCTCCTCGGCGCGGCCGTCGACCTTCTCCAGCGCCTGATAGAGCGGCACCGTGCCGATGGGCACGGGGGAGTTGCGCAGCACCCACTCGCGGGTGGTGTGGATGTTGCGGCCGGTCGACAGGTCCATGACCGTGTCGGCGCCCCAGCGGGTCGCCCAGGTCATCTTCTCGACCTCCTCCTCGATGGAGGAGGTGACCGCGGAGTTGCCGATGTTGGCGTTGACCTTCACCAGGAACCGCTTGCCGATGATCATCGGCTCGATCTCCGGGTGGTTGACGTTGGCGGGCAGCACCGCCCGGCCCGCGGCGATCTCCTCGCGGACCACCTCGGGCGAGACGTTTTCCCGGATGGCCACGTACTCCATCTCGGGTGTGATCTCACCCCGGCGCGCGTAGGCGAGTTGCGTCACCGCCTGTCCGTCACGGCTGCGACGCGGCTGGCGCGGACGTCCGGGGAAGACCGCGTCGAGGTTGCGCAGGCCGCCGCGCGGAGAGGTGTGCTTGATCCCGTCGTCCTCGGGGCGGACGGGACGGCCCGCGTACTCCTCGGTGTCGCCGCGGGCGATGATCCAGTTCTCCCGCAGCGGGGCAAGCCCCCTGCGGACGTCGGTGTCGGCGAGCGGATCGGTGTACGGGCCTGAGGTGTCGTACAGCGTGACCGACTGCCCGTTGGTGAGGTGCACCTGGCGGACCGGCACCCGCAGGTCGGGGCGTGAGCCCTCGACATACGCCTTGTGCCAGCCGATGGACTTCCCGGCCTCCGTGGGGTTTTCGCCCTGAATGGACTGTTCGTCCTGGCTGGAGGCAGGCGTGCGCGCGTCCTTGATGGTCATGAGACCTACTCCCTACGCCGGCATTACCCGGTAACAGGTTCGGCGGTCGACGCAGCGTTATCCGTCTGCCGACGTTTCGTGTGAAACATCACTCGCGATGAGTGATGTTTCATGTGAAACATCGCTGGGACGGAGGTCAGCGCCCTCTCAGCCCGGTGCTCCGAGCTCCCGCGTGTACAAAGGTGTCTCCACGCTAGCGTCAATTCGGGCGCGGTGAACAGGGGGCCCCTGCCGTTCTTGCGATGATCGGTCGGTGACCTCGCCGCATGAGCCTCCGTACCCACCGCCCGAGCCGCCCCGCGGCCCGGGCTCCGGAAACGCCCCCGCGAGGGGCAACGGCCGTACGGGCGGCCGGGGTCCAGGCGTCCCCGGAGGCAGATACGACGGTGGATACGGCCCTGGCTCCACGGGCGGCCACGACGGTCGCACGGCTGAAACCGGCGGGTGGCCCGAGCACGGCACGCGCCCGGGTGGGATGCCGGAGCCCCGGGGCGGAGGCGGCGACTGGCATGAACCCGGCCCCCGGCCTGGCGGCATACACGAGCGCGGGAGCGGAGCCGGCGGTATGCACGGGAGCGGAGCCGGCGGCGGGCACGAGCGCGGACCTGGCTTCGGTGGTCCGCACGAGCACGGGCCCAGTTCCGGCGGCCCGAGCGGGCAGGGGCCCGGCCCGGGTGATCGGCCCGGTTCCGACGCCGGTGGTGGTCATGGTCACGGCCCCGGAGCCGGCGGCGGGCGGGGCGGTGGCGACGATGACGGGCATGGGCACGGACATGGGCATTCGCACAGTCACGCTCACGGTCCCGCGGCTCCCGTCTCCCAGCACCTGCGCAAGGTCATCGCGGCGGTTCTGATCCCGTTCGCCGCGGCGGTGGTGGTGGGGCTCGCGGTGCTGTGGCCGGGCGGTGCCCCGGGCCATGAGCGCACCGGTGTCGGCTTCGACCGGCAGACCCAGCAGGCCACGGTCACCAAGGTGGTCGAGCTGAGCTGCAAGGACGTCAACGCCTCGGGCGTTCCGCCGACCGGCGACACCTCCACCGCCGAGGGGTCCTCCGCGGCGCAACAGGAGAGCGGCACCTGCAAGAAGGCGACGATCCGCGTCGACACCGGCAAGGACAAGGGCCGTACGTTCACGGAGATCGTGCAGCCCGACCAGTCGCGGCAGTTGCACGAGGGCCAGGAAGTCGTGGTCGCCTACGAGCCCTCAGCCCCCAAGGACCTCCAGTACTCGGTCACCGATGTGAACCGGCGCGTGCCATTGGCCGTGCTCGCCGGCATCTTCGCAATCGCCGTCGTGGTCGTCGGGCGGCTGCGGGGCGTCATGGCGCTGATCTCGCTGGCCATCAGCTTCATGGTGCTCAACTTCTTCATCCTGCCCGCGATCCTGCAGGGCTCGAACCCGCTGGTCGTGGCAGTGGTGGGGTCGAGCGCGATCATGCTGATCGCCCTCTATCTGTGCCACGGCCTCTCTGCCCGTACCTCGGTCGCGGTACTCGGCACGCTGATCTCGCTGCTGCTGATCGGCATCCTCGGCTCGGTGTTCATCGACTGGGCCGCGCTCACCGGCAACACCGACGACAACACCGGCCTCATCCACGGGCTGTATCCGTCGATCGACATGAGCGGTCTGCTGCTGGCCGGCATCATCATCGGTTCGCTCGGTGTCCTCGACGATGTGACGGTCACCCAGACCTCCGCCGTCTGGGAGCTGCACGAGGCCAATCCCACGATGGGCTGGCGCGGGCTGTACCGGGCGGGCATCCGCATCGGGCGCGACCACATCGCCTCCGTTGTCAACACACTCGTCCTCGCCTACGCGGGCGCCGCGTTGCCGCTGTTGCTGCTCTTCTCGATCGCGCAGAGCGGCGTCGGCACGGTCGCCAACAGCGAGCTGGTCGCGGCGGAGATCGTGCGCACGCTGGTGGGCTCCATCGGCCTCGTGGCGTCGGTACCGGTCACCACCGCCCTCGCGGCCCTGGTGGTCTCGGCGGACCGGCCGGCGGCGAGCTCGGTGCCTGCCGGTGCCCAGCCGGCCCCGGCAGGCGCTCAGCCGGGTCCCACGGGCGCTCAGCCGGGGCAGGGGCGCGGCGGGCGGGGACGACGGCGGAAGCGGTGACGTGGGGGCGACTGCGGAAGCGGTGACGCGGGGACGGCGGCGGAAACGCTGACGCGGGGTGACTCGGAAGCCCGGGCAGGCGACCACAGCACGGCGGCCACGGCGGCGGCCAGCTGGGGCGGTCTGGCCGATGTCGGCGGCGTGCCGGCCGACTGGGCAAGCCTGGTCGGCGGTGGAGCCATGACGCCGTGGCAACAGCGGGTGGCTCTGCCGACAGCGGCGTAGATGCAGTGCCAACGGAGGCGTGGCAGCCGCACCGACAGAGGCGTGGAAGGCCGCGCCAACGGGAGGCAGCAGCCGTGCCAACAGAGACGCAGAAGCCGCCCCGACGACCGCCGTACGGCCGACCCGCCGACGGCTGAAGGGCGCCGAGCCGACGCGGCCGACTTCGCCCATCCGGCGGAGCGCGAAGTACACGCGGCGGCAAGGAAGCGCTCCCGCGCGCCCCTTGTGCGCCGCTGAAGCGTTACGCCACCCCCGCCCATGCCCGGCGTAACGCTTCAGCCGGCGCTCTGCTCTTCCGCGAGGATGCGGTCCAGGGCCTCGTCGAGATGGGCGTCGAAGTCGGCGAGTGCGCCCTCCTGGCCGAGCGGCACCAGCTTGTCGGTGCGGTCGAGGAAGGCCACGAGCGGCGCCACCGAGGACCGGAACAGCGCTTGGTCCGCACCGACCTGAA
Source organism: Streptomyces sp. NBC_01092 (assembly GCF_045039535.1). NCBI lineage: Bacteria > Bacillati > Actinomycetota > Actinomycetes > Kitasatosporales > Streptomycetaceae > Streptomyces > Streptomyces sp. NBC_01092. The sequence goes on from NZ_CP108659.1 coordinate 5,439,460, forward strand.
GCCGGATCAGAACGTCGCCCAGCGTCTCGGAACCGGCAGGTGAGACGCGTACATCACCCTCACCGCACGGCCTGCCCACCCCGTCCACCAGCAGCTCCCGACCGAAGGCCCAGGTCACCGGCGCATCACCGGGGAGGTGGAAGGTCAGCCGCACCGCGTAGGGATCACAGGTCTCGTAGCGCAGCTCCACCGGGATGCGGAAGGAGAGCTCCTCGGACACGAGAAAGCTCATCATGACCTCTGCCTGTACGGACTCTCGCATCGCCTACCCCGTCGGTTGCCTTCGACTGGCCGGGACCGGATCCCAGGCCTGGTGGAATCTTGCTGAACGTACACGAGAGATCACAAGGAGTGAGTTTTCAGATACTGATAGAGATCGCCAGTGACCCCAGGAGCCGCCCGACCTCCTCCTGGAGCTGCCGCGCCGCGGACAGCAGTCGGTCGTCCTGCTGGACGGGCAGCGAGATGGCCATCGTCGCGGCCGTGGTGCCCAGCGTGATCGGGATCGCCGCGCATACCGTGCCCAGCGCGTACTCCTGGCGCTCGGTCACCGGCTCCATCCGGCGGATCCGTTCGAGGCGCCGGAGCAGGGTGCGGCTGTCGCGGACCGTGTACGGGGTGATGGACTGCACGGGGTGGCGCTCGAGGTGGTCGCGCCGGGCGTCCTCGTCCAGCTGGGACAGCAGGCACTGACCGATGGCGTGGGCGTGCCCGGTCTCACGGAAGTCGGCCCATTCCTCGACCGCCGGATTGCCCGGGGTGTCGGAGACGCACACGACCTCGATCTCGCCGTCGCGGTACTGGGCGTAGTACACGGGGACACCGATGGCGTCACGGCATTGGGCGAGCGTGTCGGCGACCGTGCTGCGACGTTTCTGCTCGGCTCCGCTGCTGCTCAGCCGCACGGCAGCCTCACCGAGGAAGAACAGCCCTTTCTCGCGGCGCAGATAGCCCTCGTGCACCAGGGTGCGCAGGAGGTGGTACGCCGTGGGCAGTGCCAGGCCCGTTTCGCGGGCGAGTTGCTTGGCGGGGGCCCCGTACGCGTGCTCGGCGACGCATTCCAGCAGGCGCATCGCGCGCTGGACGGATCCGATCAGCGTCGCGGAGTTCGGCTGCTCGGCGGGTTCCGGAGAGGCCTGCCGCGGCACCTGGGGTACGGAGGAGCGCGGTCGGGCCAGGGGTGCGTGGGGTTCTGAGGTTGCGGTGTCTACCGTGGCCAAGGGTCACTCCCGAAGCGCGAGGGGGGCCGCCCGTGCTGGGGAAACACGGGTGGGGGTGTACGCCGCTCGCGGGGGGTCGTCCCCGCGTCGATTTCCGGACTCTATTGGTCAGCCACTGCCCGCCGACGCTCTGTCCGGGAAACTTCCCTCGCCCGAGGGAACCGGTGATTCCTGTTACCGCCCACCGGTCCCCACGGCCCTCACCAGTCGCTGCGCGACGAAGAGCTCGACATGAACTTCCGCACGACGTAGACCAGTCCACCGACCAGCGCCACGAAGACCAGCACCTTGAAGAGCAGTCCGATCACGAATCCGACGACGCTGGCTATCAGCCCGCCGAACACGACCAAGGCGATGACCGGCACCGCGATCCACTTCACCCACCACGGCAGTCCCGCGAAGATCTCACGCATCGCCCTCGTCCTTACCTCTCTGCCCGTCCTGTGCCGGGTCCCGATTGCTCGAATCTGCTGATGAATCTTCTGATTCCCTGCACTCGATGCTAGGACCGACAGGTGCCCGGCGGGGGCCTCGCAGCCCTTGTCCTCCCCTGATCGATCCCCTAGGGAACCCTGAGGCCAAAGGTCAGCTCTCGGGCGGAGAGAACATCACGAGCACCCGCAGGTCCTCGCTGATGTGGTGGAACTTGTGGGCGACGCCGGCCGGCACGTACACCACGCTGCCGCGCGCCACGTGTGTGGTCTCCATGCCGACGGTGATCTGGGCGCGGCCGCTCACAACGAAGTAGACCTCGTCCTGATTGTGCGGCTTCTGTGGATCGTGCTCGCCCGCGTTGAGCGCGTACAGCCCGACCGACATGTTCCGCTCCCGCAGAAACTGCAGGTAGGCGCCCTCGTTGGCGGCGCGCTCCGCCTCCAGTTCGTCCAGCCGGAATGCCTTCATCGCTGTCGTTCGCCCTCATCCCAGTAGTCATGACCAGTGCTCATGGCCGATTCCGTCTGCCACGATCAGACACATGAAGAATTTCGTAGTCAAGACGATCGCCAACGCGGGCGCCCTGGCGGTCGCCGTCTGGCTGCTCGACAAGATCACCCTCACCGGTGACAGCACGGGCAAGAAGATCGGCACCCTGCTCATAGTCGCGCTGATCTTCGGCTTGGTGAACTTCCTGGTCAAGCCGATAGTCAAGCTCTTCAGCCTGCCTCTGCTCATCCTGACGCTCGGCCTGTTCACGCTGATCGTCAACGCGCTGATGCTGCTGCTGACCTCATGGCTCGCCGACAAGTTCGACCTGAGCTTCCATGTCGACGGCTTCTGGACAGCCGTGCTCGGCGGCCTGATCATCTCCATCGTCTCCTGGGCGCTCAACCTCGCCCTGCCCGACGGGGACTGAGCATCCGATGACCTACCGCGTCTGCTTCGTCTGCACCGGCAACATCTGCCGCTCGCCGATGGCCGAGTCCGTCTTCCGCGCCCGCGTCGAGGATGCCGGACTCGGCGGCCGGGTCGAGGTCGACAGTGCCGGCACCGGAGGCTGGCACGAGGGCGACCCGGCCGACCCGCGCACCGTCTCCGTCCTCGAGGAGCACGGGTACGAGAGCGGCCACGCGGCTCGGCAGTTCCAGTCGTCCTGGTTCGCCCGGCTCGATCTCGTCATCGCCCTCGACTCCGGCCACCTCAAGGCCCTGCGCCGCCTCGCTCCCACGCCGGAGGACGCGGCGAAGGTGAGGCTGCTGCGCTCGTATGACCCCGCCGCAGGCGACGACCTCGACGTGCCGGACCCGTACTACGGCGGCAGGGACGGGTTCGAGGCGTGCCTCGACATGGTGGAGGCGGCGAGCACGGAGCTGCTCGCCGCGGTCCGTGCACAAGTGGAGGGACGGGCGGCATGAGCGATCCGGACCCGCAGCGGCGGCATTCCGGCGACGGCACGCGCGCGGTGCGAGCCGGACTGCCCGAGCCGGTCAAGCACGAGCCGACCCTGCCGGGTCCGGTGTTCGCCGCCCACTACCACCTGCCGGGCGAGCCCACGGGTCCGTACACCTACGGCCGTGACGAGAACCCCACCTGGACCCATCTGGAGCGCGCCATCGGTGAGCTGGAGGCGCCGGGGGAGGACGGCGTGGAGACGCTCGTCTTCGCCTCGGGCATGGCCGCCATCTCGTCGGTGCTCTTCTCCCAACTGCGGGTCGGCGACGCGGTCGTCCTGCCCGACGACGGCTATCAGGCCCTGCCCCTGGTGCGCGCGCAGTTGGAGGCGTACGGCATCGAGGTGCGCACCGCGCCAACTGGCGGGGACGCCCAGCTCGGCGTCCTGGACGGCGCGAAGCTGCTGTGGATCGAGACTCCGTCGAACCCCGGCCTCGACGTGTGCGATATCCGCCGGCTCGTCTCGGAGGCACACGCGCGCGGCGCTCTCGTCGCCGTCGACAACACGCTCGCGACACCGCTCGGGCAGCGCCCGCTCGAACTCGGCGCCGACTTCTCGGTGGCCAGCGGCACCAAGCAGCTGACGGGGCATGGCGACCTGTTGCTGGGATACGTCACGGGCCGCGACGCCGAGGCCATGTCCGCGGTGCGCCGCTGGCGCAAGATCGTCGGGGCGATTCCGGGGCCCATGGAGGCCTGGCTCGCGCATCGTTCCCTCGCCACGCTCCAGTTGCGTGTGGAGCGGCAGAACGCCAATGCCCTGGCGGTCGCCGAGGCGCTGCAGGACTGGCCGGAGGAGCTCGGGGTGCGCTACCCGGGACTGCCCCGCGACCCCTCGTACAAGATCGCCTCGCAGCAGATGCGGCGCTATGGGTGCGTCGTGTCCTTCACGCTGCCCCCGCGCGCGCGTGCCGAGCGTTTCCTGGGCGCCCTGCGGCTCGTCGACGACGCGACCAGCTTCGGCGGGGTGCGCTCCACGGCCGAGCGGCGCGGGCGCTGGGGCGGCGACGCCGTACCGGAGGGCTTCATTCGCATGTCGGTCGGTGCCGAGGATCCTGAGGACCTGGTGGCCGATGTGCTGGGCGCGCTGGACGAATCGGCTCGGTGACGGCTCCGATCCTGCGTCCGTCGGTGTCCTGATACGTAGGTCGGGCGGTCCGAACCTCCCCCCTCGTGGCTCGGACCGCCCTCGGTTCTGCGCGCGAAGAACCGCGCGAACAAGGCTAGTTGACTCTCTGTCAGTGTCCAATCACAGTAGCGACAGCGACCTATCGACTTATTTATAGTTGGGCCCTGCCCTGGGGGTGGGGAGAAGGGCGGGGAAGGGGAGGGTGTGGCATGGATCTGGCCTTGTTGCGCACTTTTGTGACCGTGCACCGGGCCGGCTCCTTCACCCGCGCCGCCGCGCTGCTCGGACTGTCGCAGCCGGCCGTGACCTCCCAGATCCGCACCCTGGAACGGCAGTTGGGCCGCCCCCTGTTTCTGCGGCAGGCCCGCGGAGTGACCCCGACGACCATCGGCGACGAACTCGCCCACAAGGCCGCGCCGCATCTCGACGCCCTGGTGGAGATCGCCGAGACGGGTCTCGACGACGAGTCCTCCCTACGGACCCTGCACCTGGCCGGCCCTCCTGAGTTCATCGCCGAGCGGGCGTTGCCCGCGCTCACCGAACTGACCGGCGAGGACGGCCTGGGTTTCGCACTGCGCGCGTCCTTCGGCAACGCCGAGGAGACCCTTGAAGGGCTGTCCGCCGGGCATCACGATCTGGCCATCTGTACGGCCCGTCCACGCGGCGCTCTGCTCACGGCGACTCCGCTCTGCGACGAGGAGCACGTCCTCGTCGCCGCTCCGCACTGGGTCGACCGGATCGGCGTGGGGCAGCTGCATCACAAGGGAGCGCATGCTCTGGAGGACGTCCCGGTGGTGGAGGTGCACGAGTCCCTCCCGTTCGTCTCCCGCTACTGGGCCTCGGTCTACGACTCCCGTCCTGCTGCCCCGGGCATGGTGATCGTCCCTGACCTGCGCGCGGTCCTCGCCTGTGCGGTCGCGGGAGCGGGGTTGGCGGTGCTGCCCCGCTATCTGTGCGCGGCCGCCCTGGAGTGCGGCGAGGTCGTCGCCCTGCACGATCCGCCGGTGCCGCCGCTGCGGACGTATTTCCTGGTGGTCCGTACCGGCACGTTGGCGATGCCGCACATAGCGCGGGCCCACGAGTGGCTGCTGCTGGCGGCTTCGAACTGGGCCTGACCAGCGGCTCCCGACGAACCGGAGCAGCGAGTCCTCACTGCGCCGAACAGGACTTTCCGGGACGTCACGCGGTGAGCTCGACCGGTGACGTTTCGCGATGTTTCACGTGGAACCAGCCGGGCCACATTTCTCCCATGACCGTCCGACCCGTGGTCAAGCGCACCGCACGTGCCGTTCTGCTGGACGGCGACGATCTGATCCTGATCAAGCGCACCAAGCCCGGCATGGATCCGTACTGGCTCACGCCCGGTGGCGGCGTCGAGCCGACGGACTCGACCGTCGTCGACGCCCTGCACCGCGAGGTCTACGAGGAGCTCGGCGCCAAGATCACCGATGTGGTGCCTTGTTTCGTCGACACCGTGGAGCACATCGGCGAGGACGGCGGAGCGACCGGTGTGAAGGTGCAGCACTTCTTCGTCTGCCGCCTGGGGTCTATGGACACGTCCTTGCGGCATGGCCCCGAGGTGGACGAGCCCATTGGCGAGTACGAGATCGTGCGGGTGCCGTTCACGCGGGTCGGGATCGCGTCCGTCCATCTCGTGCCGCTGTCGCTGCGGCACTATCTCGACGGCAACATCGAGGGCGTGCGGGCGATGCACGCGCCCGACCTGGGCTGATGGTCGACGGTGGGTCAGTTCGCGGCGACGAGCTCCTCCACCGAGTCATGGCGTATGCGCTCGACGGGGATGCCGATGTCCCTCAGTACGTCCACACCGCTGCGGATCATGCCGGGCGGTCCGGAGACGAAGGCGTCGTACTCGGTCCAGGGCCCGTACTGGCGTATGGCGTCGGGCAGCTGGAGCAGTCCCTGCCGGTCCACGACCGGGCGGACCTCCAGCCAGGGGTGGGACTGCTTGAGCCGCAGCATCGTGTCGATGTCGTACAGGTCCTGGTCGGTGCGGGCGCCGTAGAAGACCTCGACCGGTCGCCGCTCGCCGTGCTCGGCGACGTCCTCGACCAACGCCTTGATGGGCGCTATGCCGGTGCCTCCGCCCAGGCAGAGCAGCCCGCTGTCGGTCGTGTGGTCGACGGTCATCGAGCCGCTCGGCGGACCGAGCCGGATGATGTCGCCCGGGCGGGCGCGGTGCACCAGCGCGTTGGAGACCCAGCCCGCGGGCACGGCCTTCACATGGAACGACAGCAGACCGTCGGAGCGGGGCGCGGAGGCGAAGGAGTAGTGCCGCCAGATCCTGGGCCACCACGGCGTCTCCACGCTCGTGTACTGGCCGGCCAGGAAGGGGTAGGGCTGGTCGGGGCGGACGGTGAGGACCGCGACGTCCGACGTCCTGGGTTCGTGCGAGACGACTTCCGCGTACCACCAGGCGGGGGCGCGCAGTTCATCGGCCGCGGCGGCGTCGATCATGACCTGCGAGATCGTCGTGTACGCCCGGACCCAGGCGGCCTCCATCTCCGGGTGCCAGATGCCGGCCGCGTACTTGCTGAGCGAGCCGATGAGGCACTCGCCGACGGCCGGGTAGTGCTCGGGCCGGGTGCCGTACTTGCGGTGACCACGGCCCAGGTTCTGCAAGTAGTCCACGAGCACGGGCTTGTTGTCGATGTGCTCGGCCGCGGTGAGCAGGGCCTTGAGCAGCCGGTCGCGCTGGGTGTCCATCGCGGCCGGGAACAGGGATCGCAGGTCGGGGTGGCGCACGAAGAGCAGCGCGTAGAAGTACGAGGTGACCTTGTCGGCCACGGGGCCGACCTCGGCCATCGTCCGGCGGATCAGAACGGCGTCCGGGGAGGCCGGTTGGGCCGGGGCGGGGCGCTGGGCAGGGACGTGCAGCTGCGGGGCGGGCTCGGTGAGGGTTGTCGGCGCCGCGAAGGGGGCGGGCTCCGCGACGGGAGAGGGTCCCGCAAGGGGGCCGGGTGCCGTGGGTGGGCCAGGGGCCGCGAACGGGCTGGAGCCCGGCGTCTGGGGCCGCGCTGTGGTCGCCTGGGCGGAGACGTACGGCGGTTGGCTTGAGGCCGGAGCAGTGGGGGGCGGCGGCTGTGGGGGCGGTATGTGCCCCGTGGCGGGTGGTTCGGGGGGCGACATCACGGGCGGTGCCCCCGGTTGTGGTGCCGTCGCGCCGTCGCCGGTGTGTTGCTCGTCGTCGGGGCCGGGGTCATGATCCTGGTCCGGTGGGGCCGTGCCGTCGGCCGTCAACGTCCTGCCCACCGGGCGCATCGCGGCCAGGCGTCGGCCCTCGGCCGCTTCCTGTTCGCTGCCCGGGGTCGTCGCCGGCTGCTTGCGCGGCGTGAACCAGCCGCCCCCGCCGCCGGAAGTGCCGTTGTCGGCCGACGCGGTGGTCGGAGCGTCCATGGTGTGCCTCGCCTCGAACATCTCTCGGTCGGTCTGCGCACTTCCTCGATCGGAAGGATCGGAAGGTGCCTCTTCCCCCGCGACGGCTTGCATTCCCCGTTCGTTGCCGCGATCCAATACGCCCACATTCAACCCGTATTCACGCCCGGTACGGACAAGTAAGGCGAGAGTGTGACATTGGCCGCAGTGCTCTCACCGCAGCATCCCACCGAGCGTCAGCGCCCTGGCCCCGTAACCGAGAATGCGGGTCTTCGATCTCTCCGTCCCATTACGCTGCTCCGCCTTGCGCTCGGTCCAAGCCGGGAGGGTGCATCACAGCTCGGACACGAACCGGAGTCGACCATACCGGCCGTTGCCCCGATCACAAGTCCCCCCTTCCTCCCTCACGAAAAGGGTCAGAGGACGAAGGGGCAATTCCTTCAATTACCGGCCGCTGCGCACCAATTCATAGGCTTCCCACAGATCCATCCCCATGTAGGTATGGGTCGCGAGGCCAGCCAGATGACGGTCCGCATTGACTGCGACGGACACTGGGACGGCTCCGAACAGGTCCTTGTCCGACAGCGAGTCGCCGTAGGCGACGCATTCGGCCCGCGTCACCCCGAACTCCTCGCACAGCCGGTCCGCGATGCGAACTTTCGCCTCGGCACTGAGCACTCCGGCCGGATCGACGGGCTCGGTGAACGGCACGGCCGGAAAAACGGAACCGTACGCCGCGTGGGAGCCCCAGCCGGTCAGGCGCTCGACGAAAAACGATGGCGAAAGCGAGACCACGGCACAGTAGTCGCCCTGTCCCCTGATCTCCGCCCAGACCTCCCGGATCCGGGCCATCCAAGGCGCGCTCTCGAAAGCGGCCGTCACATGGAGCTCGGTGAGATCGGCCCAGAGCGCGTGTACCCGCTGCGCGTACTCGGGAGGGCCGATCAACCCTGCCGATATCTCCCGATCGAGCGCGACTGTCTCCGCCTCCAGCCCGAGCTGTCGTGAGATCTCCACGGGAGCGGATGTTCCGCGCAGAAGCGTGCCGTCCAGATCGAAGAGGTGAAGTCTCGCCATGCGCATGAGGCTAATGGCGGGTCGGTCGATCTCCTGGACGGTGATCTGAAGAGACTCGCCAGGCCATGGCCATGCCTCTCGGCGGGCATTCATGGAAGGCCCTTTGGCGGATGCTCGGCGTTCGCTCATGTTTCACGTGAAACACCCAGCGTCTACCGGCGTGCTGTGCGGCGCCCCGTGACATGGCCAAAAGGTCGTACGTCTCCCTGGAAACAGGTGGACGACCAGGGCAGTCGTCAGACAGCCTGACCTGCGTGCCGACTCCTTCCCCCGCTGCTCTGCCCATCCGCCGTCTGACGCTCCGCGACCTCACCGCCTGCGCCGACTTGTCCGAGGATCGGGGTTGGCCCCGTGAGGAACACAAGTGGGGTTTCCTCCTCACAGCCGGGAGGGGCTACGGCATCGACGCCCCCGACGGCGGTCTCGTCAGCGCGTGCGTCGTCACGGACTACGGCCCTCAGGAGCGCCCCGATCTGGGAGCCATCGGCATGGTCCTGGTTGCCGAGCGGTATGCCCGCCGGGGCATCGGCCGCCGGCTCATGCGTCACGTCGTCGACTCGATGGGCACCACACCGCTGACGCTGCACTCGACGCCGTACGGCCAGCCGCTTTACGAGGAGCTCGGCTTCAAGGTCACCGGCCGGGCGGAGATGCTGCGCGGACGGTTCACGCCCAGTGGGTCGGAGCCGACGGTGGCCACGCGTGCGGCCACCGCCGAGGACCTCAGCGCCCTCGTGCGGCTCGACGAAGAGGTGTTCGGCGCCGATCGCACGCACATCATCACGCGGCTGCCCGCCTTCGCCGACCAGCTGCGCGTTGCCGAGGAGAACGGGCGGATCGTCGGATACGCGGGCGCCTGGCCCAACATGGACACGCAGGTCGTGGGCCCACTGATCGCCCGAGACACCGAGACCGCGAAGGCACTCATCGCCGCCCTCGGCGCCCACACCGACCGTCCGTTGCGCACGGACATCGACGTACGCCATGACGAGCTGCTGGCGTGGGCGAAGGAGCACGGTCTGGCGTCCGTCGCCTTCAACGCGGTCATGACGTACGGCATCTCGGAACTCCCCGGCGACTGGACCCGGCGCTTCGCTCCGCTGACCGTGGCGGCGGGCTGAGGTGTCGGCTGCCAGTTGAGGCATCCAGGAGAAACGCCGGCCCCCATCGGGGACCGGCGTTCTTCGTCCGTGGCGTGCTGCCGTCAGGCGAGCACCTCGATCGCGGCCGTCGCGAACCCGTGGTCCTGCTCGGGCGCACCGCCACCGACACCGATCGCGCCGATCAGCCGACCGTCCCGGTGGACCGGGACACCGCCCGCGATGAACAGCAGCGGTCGATCGAGCGCGGTGGGCAGGGTGTGGAAGAGCCCTCCGGGCTGCACGGCGTCGACGAGGTCGGCGGTGGGGGCGTTGAGCTGGAGTGCCGTGTAGGCCTTGCGGGTGCTGGTCTCCCCGGAGATCAGCACGGCTCGGTCGTCACGCCGGAAGGCGAGCAGATGGCCTCCGGCGTCCAGGACCGTGACGCTCACGGTCACCCCGGCCTCCTCGGCCGCACGGTGTGCGGCGGCGACGAGGAGGTCGGCGTCCTGAGTGGTCAGGGGGGCGACTGCAGTGATGGTGCTCATGGGCGTTCTCCTTGCGGTGTGTGCTGAGGTAGAGCGGTGTAGTGCTGTTCCGGCCGGTCGCTGAGCCGACTGCGCGGGAGCGGCCCTGACCCCGCACAGGGGACGGCTCAGTCGTGTACGGCGGCTGGCTGCTCGGCGGGCACGCTGCTCGCGACAACGGCGCTGGAGGCGGCTCCGTCGCGGCGCTCCAGTGCGGCCGAGAGGAACGCGAGCAGCAGCGCGGACGCGGCGAGAGCGGCACCGACCCAGTTGGGGGACGTGTAGCCGTAGCCGGCCGCGATGACGATCCCGCCGAGCCAGGCGGAGAGGGCGTTGCCGAGGTTGAAGGCGCCGATGTTCACGGCCGAGGCCAACGTCGGGGCGCCGTGCGCCTGGTCGAGGACGCGCTTTTGCAACGGGGGAACGGTGGCGAAGCCCAGGGCGCCGATCAACGCAATGGTGACGGCGGCGAGGACCTTGTTGTGCGCCGTGAACGTGAAGAGCGCGAGTACGACGGCGAGGGCGCCCAGGGAGACGTACAGCATGGGCATCAGCGCGCGGTCGGCGTACTTGCCGCCGATCAGGTTGCCACCGACCATGCCGAGCCCGAACAGGACCAGCAGCCAGGTGACGGAGCCGTCGGCGAAGCCTGCGACGTTGGTCATCATCGGCGCGATGTAGGTGATGGCTGCGAAGACGCCGCCGAAGCCGAGGACCGTCATCGCCATGGCGAGCAGGACCTGGGCGTTCTTGAACGCGGCCAGCTCGTGGCGCAGACGTACGCCCTGGGCCTTGGGCATGTCGGGGACGAGCTTGGCGACGCCGATCAGACCGACGACGCCGAGGGCGGCGACGATGCCGAAGGTGACGCGCCAGCCGGCGGACTGTCCGACGAATGTGCCCAGCGGGACGCCGACCACGTTGGCGACGGTCAGACCGGTGAACATCATCGCGATGGCTCCGGCCTTCTTGTCCGGGGCGACCAGGTCGGCCGCGACGACTGAGCCGATGCCGAAGAAGGCACCGTGGGCGAGCGAGGCGACCACACGGCCGATCAGCATGACGGCGAAGGCGGGCGCGACGGCGGACAGCAGGTTGCCGACGATGAACAGTCCCATCAGCACCATCAGCATCCGCTTGCGGGAGACCTTGGTGCCGAGCACGGTCATCAGCGGAGCGCCGAGGACCACGCCGAGCGCGTAGCCGGTCACCAGCAGCCCGGCGGTGGGGATGGAGACACCGAAGTCACCCGCGACCTCGGGCAGCAAGCCCATGATCACGAACTCGGTCGTTCCGATTCCGAAGGCCCCGATCGCGAGGGCCAGAAGCGCGAGAGGCATGGAGGGATAACACCTTCCGGAAGATTGCAGGAGCGCTTTACGTTCGAAGACAATACTTGCAGACGCGGCATACTTGCAAGCGCAGGCTATTGCGATCCTGCTCTACCCTGACTTCAGCCGCTTCGGGACGGAGAAACGCCATGACAGCGACAGACCCCGCGCTCACCGCCCTCGCCCAGGGCTGGTGCGCCCTCTCCCTGCTCCACGGCAGGATCGAGACGCACATCGAGCGCGCCCTGCAGGCCAAGCACGACCTCAGCGTGCGCGAGTACTCCCTGCTCGACGTGCTCAGCCGCCAGCACAACGGCGAAGGCGGCCACCTCCAGATGAAGCAGGTCGCCGACGCCGTCGTCCTCAGCCAGAGCGCCACCACCCGCCTCGTGACGCGACTGGAGGACCGCGGCCTGCTCTCCCGCTACCTCTGCCCCACCGACCGCCGCGGCATCTACACCGACGTCACCGAAGCCGGCCTCAAACTCCTCACCGAAGCCCGCCCCACCAACGACAAGGCGCTGCGCGAAGCCCTGGACGAGGCCGCGAGGAACCCCGATCTCGTTCCGCTGGTCCGGGTCGTGGAGTCGCTCCCGGCGCCCGCATAGGGTGCGGGCATGGGAGATCTTGAGATACGCCCCGCGGTCGCCGACGACATCCCCGCGATCGTCGGCATGCTCGCGGACGATCCGCTCGGCGCCCGGCGCGAGTCGCTCGACGACCTGACGCCTTACCTGCCCGCCTTCGAGCGGCTCAGCAGTGACCCGAACCAACACCTTGTCGTCGCCGTCCGCGAGGGCCGAGTCATCGGCACACTCCAGCTCACAGTCATTCCCGGACTGTCCCGGCGCGGCGCGACCAGGTCGATCATCGAAGCCGTGCGCATCCACTCCTACGAGCGCGGCAGCGGCCTGGGCACGCAGCTCATCGAGTGGGCGATCGACGAATCCCGGCGCCAGAACTGCCAGTTGGTGCAGCTGACCTCCGACAAGAGCCGTACGGACGCCCACCGCTTCTACCAGCGGCTCGGCTTCACGACCTCGCATGTGGGTTTCAAGCTCGAGCTGTGAAACGGCGAGGCGCCTGTTTCACGTGAAACAGGCGCCTCGCCAGTCCTGGGGCGGTCAGAGCCGGCTGATCCCCCGCCACCCGTCGGGATCCACTCCACCCGGCACAGCGGCCCCCTCGTCGTACGGCTGACGCGTGAACACGAACGATCCGAGGTCCAGGTGGTCCACGGCCCCGTCAGGGCGTCGTACGGCCTTCAGGAGCTCGCCGGCGTAATAGCCCTCCAGTCCCGTCCATGTGCCGTCACCGTTGGCTCGGAATCGCGAGCGGCGGCCCTTGCCGGACAGCGGCTCCAAGGAGGCCAGTCCGTCGGCCGTGAACCGCAGCGCGAAGGCATGTGTGCCCCAGTACCACTGCCCGGCCAGCTCCAGCACCGCTGGATCGGCTTCCTGCATCGGCCGCCACGGCGCGGGAATCCGCGGCTCTGCCTCTGCGACGATCCGGACAAGGTCGGCGGCGACCGTGAACAGCATCGGTCCTGAGGTGCAGTTGGCCAGGACGACCGCGGCGACATCGTCCTCGACGCTGACACTGAGGCAGGCGAGGAAGCCCGGCAAGGAACCCGTGTGTCCGAGCAGGGCCCTGCCGTCCTGGTGCCGGAGCTCCAGACCCAGGCAGTAGGCATAGCCGCCGGCCACGTCCGCGGCCTCCTGCGGAGCCGTCGGCGTCCTCATATCCCGCAGCGACTCGGCACTGAGCACACGGTCGTCCCCCTTGATCAGGAAGACCGCGAAGCGGGCCAAGTCACCGGTGGTCGACCAGAGTTGACCGGCCGGGGCCATACGGCCGAGGTCCTCGACCGGCTCGGGAAGCATCGCGTCGGCCCAGGGATGCACCGCCCAGCCTCCGGCATGCGGCGCCTGCGGTCGCGTACTCGTGCGGTTCAGCTCCAGGGGTTCGAGCACTTCACGCCGGAGTACGTCCTCCCACGGAGCCCCGCGCAGCTTCTCGACCAGCGCGCCCAGCAGGGTGTAACCGGGGTTCGAGTAGTGGAACCGGCGGCCCGACGGATGGATGAAGGGCTGTTCACCCAGGACGTCGGACAGCTCGGGCCGCAGAGATCCAGAAGTCCGCTCCCACCACGGCCCGGGCGACTCGGCGGCCAACCCACTGGTGTGCGCGAGCAGCTCGGCGATGGTGGCCTCCCCTGCTCCGGTGCCAGGCAGGTGCTTCTCCAGCGGGTCACCGAGGTCGAGGAGTCCCTCGTCGCGCAGTCGCAGGACGAGAACGGCGGTGAAGGTCTTGGTGATCGAGCCGATGCGGTACTGCACATGCTCGTCCGGCCCGTGCCCGTCCACCGAGGTGCGCGAGCCGTGCCACACCGCGCGACCGTCCCGCACCACCGCGGCCACCATTGAGGGCGCACGTCCCTCGGCCTGGGCCACGGCGATGCGGTGCAGCAGTGCGCGGCGCGTAGCGGGAAGCAGCTCGTCCTGAGATGTCGTCATGCCCACAGTCCACCCCGGCGGTCGCTCGGGAGTCGAGCGCATAATCGCCGGGGCGGCGGATCAGGTCCGCGCATGGTGTAGGTTCCGGTGAGCTGTGTCCTCCGGAACTGCGGTGACCTGCACTTTCAGGCTAGATTCCACAGTCTTGTCAGTGGCCCAGTCCCGCCTTCGTGTCATTTTCCTAGGCGAATGGAAAGCTATCGGCCTCTCACTGACGGCGCCCCTCGTCGGCGGACCCCGGTCCGTGAGGCCGAGCCACCGGTCATCGAAAGATCACCAGAGCGTCCAACTTCCCCCCTCGACACCGACATCGGACAGACCCGGTGGCCACAGTTCTGAGACGGTGACCCGCGAAGTCCAGGACTAGAATCCGATGGCGCTGGCCTGCCGCAGACGGCAAGGCGCTGCAGTGGGAGAAGGGCACATGGCAACAGGTATCGACGACTACCGACGCAAGTGCTGGGACGCGGCTCTGCATGCTTATGGGACCAGCTACATCTTCCAGAAGCGGGCCAACCGCCTGAAGCGCAGTACCGATCTGCTGACTTGGGTCGGCCTCGCGGTCCCACTACTCATCGGAGCACTGGTCGGAACGCTCGGAGGGTACAAACTCTGGGGCGCGGCCATCGCCACCGGATCTGTGATCGCCGCGGCGCAGCTCGTCATCAACCTGTGGTCCGTTGTCAAACGATGGCCGGAGGAACTGCCCTACTCCTCTGCCTCGGCCACGGCCAACGAGTCGCTGGCCTCCCGGTTCGCCGCGCTCGGAGATGACCCCCCGACGGGGCTCCAGGCGCTGCGTACCCAGTTCGAAAAGCTCAACGTCGAAGACACCGCCAGGCGGGCCAGGGACAACGAGAAGAGCGTGACGGAGAAGGAGCGTCGCATGGGCATGCGCGCCGGGCTACGGAAGTTCCAACGCCCATGCTCAGCCTGTCACCAGGTTCCGACCACGATGGACCCGTCCAACTGTGGTGTCTGCGGACAATTCTAACTGCCAGTAAAGGATTCAGTAGATGGACAACAAGGTAGCCGTGGCAATGCAGGGCTTCATCGCCCTCACCCCAACCCAGCGCGCCGAATTCATCACCCTTCTCAACAACTACACCCAGGGCACCTCGGCCACCCAGGAACGCATTAAGAGAGAATCCCTGAGGGACTGGGTCACCAGGGTTGACCTCGGTCCGACTACCCAGACTTGCCCCCGCTGCGGTCGATAGTCATCGGCCGCAGCGGGGCTTGTCCAGGCAACAACTTTCTGGGGCGTGACACGATCAGCGGCATGGATGCTTCCCGGAACCCCGAGTACCTCCGCAAGACCACCGAAGCGGTGACCGAGTTCAAGGATGCCTTCACGGCATTCATGGAGCTCCACACAGAGACGAAGGAAGCCGGCTTCGGGCGTGGCCTCCTGCCTGCCGCGGTCGCCCGAGATGGGGTGTCGCCCGAAGAGCTCCAGGCCGCCACCGACCGGGTGGCACGCGCGGCCGGCCGCGCGTCGGCAGCCCCCGGCCTGACCCGGATGTACATAGGCGTCGCCGGCTTTTCCGAACCCGTGGACCCGATCGCGGCTTGGAGAACCGTCATCACGCCGAAGCCGTTGCTCGAACCGGGCGACGTACTAGATTCGGCGGAGCAAATTCTGGGCCGCCTGGAAGCACTGACGGACAAGGCGGAGGCTGAGCTCCCTCCGACCACCGGGGTAGAGGCGATGCACCCGACGATTTGGGGAGCCGCCCGGAAGCTTTGGCTCGACGGCCACTTCCGTCTCGCTGTCCAAAGCGCCGCCGAGACTCTCACGTCGCAGCTAAAGACCCGAACCGGGTTGGCCAACATGGACGCCACCAACGTCTATGAGAGGGCCTTCAACTCCAGGAACCCGATGCTGACTTGGCCCGGGGATCCGAGCGACCGCACGGTCAGCTCTATGCAGAACGGTCTTTCCAAGTATGCGCCCGGACTCAACATGACCGTCCGTAACACGGCCACCCACGTGACCTCCGACGAGATGACCGCCCAGCAGGCTCTGGAACGCCTGGCGGCTCTGAGTCTCCTCGCGCACTGGATCGACGAGTGCGAAGGGCCGATCTGACCTACGTGCAACATAACGCGGGTCCGGTGAGGAACTGAACTGTGGTGCCTCCAGGTTGTTGTGATCGTGACCCGAGTCGCCCCAAGGGAACAGCGCCCTCGAGGCCCCTAGCGATTCGCTCGCCCAAAAGCCACTTCCCAAGCGGCTGCTCGGGTGGCATCGGAGATACGCGACTTCATTGCCTCCGACTGATCAATTGCGGATATTATCTTCGCTGCAGCCACGTAGACTTCACGCAACTGAGTAATGCGCGCATCCTTCTCTTGGTCGCCGGATACATCGAGATCGTCAATGACTGCATTCAATCTCCGCAGCCATATCTTCTCTTCTTCCTGACCCTGCCTGCAGATGGATTCAAATTCCCTGAACCCGAGGGCCTCGAATTGCCTTTGCCCTGCACGAGCCTCCCTCAACATTAGATCACCAATTGCCGACTGCCAGTCGCGATAAACGTATGCCTCGCGGACAGTCAGACTTACAACAGCTCTATCGATATTTTGCTCGATCTTCTCGTGTGTGACCTGGTCGCAGCCGAGGGACTCGACAAGACCATCAGAGAGGGTCCGAGTGAGTTCTTTCTGCTGGCCAGGCATGAGGTGCTCGACACTTGCAGCTTCTCGTTCCTGCAGGTACTGATCCACTTGGCGATGCAGCACTGAGCCTGATCGAGCGATTCTGTCATCAGGGAATTGTTTATCTATGTCCAAGGCTCGCATTAGCGACTTGACTCTTCTCACCTCGACGTGTCCGCCGTCGGCAAGGGCTGAACTGAATGCCTGCAATGCACTATCCAATGCCTTCACCTTGGAGAAGTCAGAGCCAGGAATATAGACCAACTCCCGACGCAGGGCTCGAATCCAGGCAATGACCCCGGCAAGGCGATAGAGCGTACTTAGGGCCTTGTAATGTTCGTACTTTGTACGATGCTCATGCCCCTTCAGATAGGTGTCGGCCCTTTGTTGACCGAAGACCTCCCGAAGTCTCCAGAAAAGATCAGAGCAGCTGGCTGCGATGGGCTGAGCGTACTTCTCGAAGGTTGACTCGATACTTTGTTTCCTCGCCTGTCTGGTGCGCTGGCGAAGGAAGATCTCTCCCACTAGAACGCCCACGAAGGCTGCAATTCCCGATATCACTGCAGCTTGCGCCTGGACTGACATCGCCGGAAGCCTCCTGGACGCTCGATCGAGGCTTGGCCTACATGGTAAGGATCAACCCAGGATTGGGCACCTGCATCTTGACCTTGTCAGCCGCCTCTCTGGGCCGGTCGTGGCGGCTCGAGGTAGCCCCGCATGTGGAGGGACGGCTTCAACTGGCCCCACCTGACTCGTGCTGTGGCTTGCGGTAGGGCTGCTTCATACCGTCATTGATGAAGGCTCCTCCGGACAGCCGCGACGCCGATTGAAGGTGCTGCCCTTACCATTCAGCAGCCGCATCGAGCTGGTTCCGTGGCCCCGCGGCGTGGATCGCTGCGACTACGGCTTCGCCGATCTTGGTTAGTTTCATGGGCGCCGCCGTGGTTGCACGAGTGAGGAGTGGGTGTCCGATCTCGCGACGCAGTCTTCCAACTCTCGTGATCAGGGCCGTGTGGTGGGTTCCGAGCGCTTCGGCGGCTTCCTTGAGCGTCCGATAGCGTGACACTGCGGCGAACTCGCGGAGGCGGTCCCATGCGCCGGGCCCCGTGAAGGCAGGACGGAGGATTTCCGGTGCCTCTCTGGCCTGAGCGGCCAAGTGTGCGAGTTCGGGGCGGGTGTGCCCGTTCACCTTGGTCACGGGGATGCCGTGCAGCTTGGCCCATCGGGTCATGGTCGTGGGGCTGAGGCCCTTCTCACAGCCGAGGTCTGCCAGGGTCCGGCCGCGGACCAGGTACTGCTCGCGGAGCCATGCTCCGTCGACGTAACCCTTGCGCGGGCCCGTTGCGTTGGGCTCGCGGACCTCAATGCCGTAGTGCTCCGCGAGACGCCTCGTGACGTTGCGGCTGACGCCGGCGAGGTCCGCGATCTGGCGGAGGCCGAGATGTTCTGCGTAGTAGAGCCGCCGGAACTCGTCCGGCGGGAAGGCCTGCTTCGCGATCCGCATGGCCTCGCCGTCGTTCCGCCGACGACTGCGTGGCCTCGGCTGGGCCGGTGCGGGAGATCGGTGCAGCAGAACTCGGACAGCTTCATGCGACGTGCCGAGTTCGCGGGCAGCCTGCTCCGTCGTCATGGACGGCGAACGGATCATTTGGTGTAGACGGCTGATGTCGATCTTCTCCAGGTCATGACCTGCCGTTCCCAAGCCATCGGCAATCACCGTCGGCGGTTCCCACGACAAGGGTTCGCCGTCGATGCCGTTCTGTGCGAGGAAGTCGGATCCAGCGCGATGCATGCCGTCTCTGACTTCAGGCGTCAGGAACGCGGCGAAGTAGTTCACGTGTGGACGGTCCATCGGCCGAGTGATCGCGAAGTGGGCGGGGGCGAGATGTGCCGGAAGCCCGCTCAACTGCTCGAAGAGTGTGCTTCGCGCCACGGTGAGACGACGTCCCTGGCCAGGGTGGACGCTGGCGTCCTCGCAGATCTGCTGCCATCGGGCCTCGGTAAGTAGATCGGTGTAGTCCAACATGCGGCGACGCTGGTGGTCGATGGGCACTTCGTGAGCGTCAAGGTAGTCCGCCAGCCGCACCAGTGCCGCGCTGACCACCGCCCAGTGTCCCTGCGCATGCAGGAGCTGCAGGACTTTCGAGGTCATCTGCCGGGTGGTCACGTTGCCGAGACGACGCGTGATCACTCTGAGGTCGTCGCGTGTGCCCACCAACGCCAGAGAAGCGGACAGGCAAGGACGCAACGTTCGGCTGTATGCGCCTTGTGGCGGCGACAACAGGACGGACCAACCGGGCCAAAAGCATGAGGGAATCTTGTGAAGGCGCTGCTCCGCCCGGCCGCCGCGAGGGGACGGTCTGGAGGGAAGGAAGGCCGGAAGCCGGTAGCGGAGCTGATCACTCGGCCGCAGCATCGGTTCCTGCGCTGTCAGCTGGACGGCGCTCAGCAGCGGAGTAATGCCGTGCATCCTGTGGAAGCCCGTCAGACGCTTCAGTGTTTCTGAAGGATCGGCAGCGGCGACAAGATGCCGAAGCTCCCGGCCAGCAGCATGGACGTCGGCCTGCCCGAGGACTTGGAGAGCGGCGGCAATCCCGATGGCCTGAACGGGTGCAGTCAGGCTGCGCCTGGCAGGAACGGTGCCCGTGACCTCAGGAAGAACCCCTTTCACGCCCTCGTAGATCTCTCGCGTGTCGTGCGGTAACACGTTGGCCAGACCGCTGTCCGCAGCATCGACCAGGAGCCGGGAGGAGAGGGCACGAAGATCAGCCAGTGCCTCCAATGCAGAGAAGCTCTGTGGAGCGCTGGCGTAGATGCAGAACCCTGCTGAATCGTGCTCTGCGGTCTCCGCCAGCAGCTTCTGTGCTCTCAGAAGCGTGTGAGTGGGCTCAAGTTGCCGGCTTGTCGTCTCGGACAGCGGGTGGCCGCAGCGTTGATGGCTTCTGCCGCGTCCTCCGCGCTGGTCGGGGACGGCACATCTTCCCGGCTCTGGGACATAGCGCTGTTGGTGCAGCCGTCTCCAGGGCACTTGACCGCACTGGGGGCATGTATCGACGAGCAGGCGGTTGTGATCGAGGCAGGCGAACATCCAGCCCAGCCGCCAGCCCAGTTTCCACCGGCCTTTCGTCTCGGCCAGGCAGTCCGGGCAGAAGCGCGATCCGGCCTGGCGTCCCCAGAGGTGCCATCGGCTGACCTGCCTCGTTTCCCGTTTGATCTTGACTGCTCGGCCGTCGAAGTGCGCGAGCGTCATCGCGTGCAAAGCCTCGACGTTCACGCCGGTGGCGTGAGAGATCCCGACGGCTTCGTGGTCACGGAGCAGGATCGCCCAGCGGGCCGGGATATCGCGGCGGCAGTCGCCGGCTTCAACCCGTCGAGCCAGACCGAGGGCCGGCAACACTTCACTCAAGGGTGTCCTCAAGCGGTAGGCGATCGCCTCGAACCACGAGTCCAGCGCTTCGCCGGGCAGCGGCAGGACCGTGATCGGCAAGGAACGGAGCGTACTCACGCTGCCTTCTTCTTGGGCTTGCTGACCAGCCGTCCTGCGGCGAAAGCCCGCTGAAGTTCTTCGCGTCCTTTCTCGGAGGCAGCGTCGTTCTTCACTCTCGACAGCAGTTCGAGGTCGATCCGCTCGACGCCTGTGCGTACGGCTCTCTGACAGGCGCGGTTGATCAATGTCATGAGGGAGCCGATGTGTCCGGTGCTGCGGGCGAACAACTCGTCGGACAGTTCGTCAGCGATCATCCCGGGGTACTTGTCCGCTAGGACGACCCGTTCCTCGATCGCGAGCAGGGTGTTGCGCCAGTCCCTTCGCACCTCCTCGGTGCCGATGGCGAAGGGCTTCATGCCCAGCCGGGTGGTGCGGCGTCCCGTTTGGGCAAGTACGGCGTCTTCATAGCTGTCACCCTCATCGAACAGACCTCGCGACTGTAGGCCGACGCCGATCATGAGCAGGGTGACGGGGAACTCATTGGCGATGTACTTGAAGTGGTTGCTCACCTCGATGCCGGACCGGTTCCGCCAGCGCAGGAAATGCAGGTCATCGACGATCAGGAGCGTCGTTTCGCAGGAAAGGACGCAGTCGAGTGCACGGAAGCCGAAGTCGGTGGCGGTGCCGCGGAAGCGTCCGGGATGACCGTAGAACTCCAGGATCGCCCGGTTGAAGTCGCGCATGCTGGTGTTACTGGTCAGACCCACTCGGCAGACGGGCCACCTCTCGTGCCCCTGGTCGGTATGCTCCCCCTCCTCCTTGATCACACGTCGGTGAAGCCGTTTAGCAAAGGCGAGGGCGGCCGTGGTCTTGCCCAAGCCGGGGAAGGCGTCGATTGCGATGCTGCCCTTGACCTTGTCGCCGTCCTGTTCGTTGCTGTCGATGATGTCCCACAGGTCCTCGTGCAGGGCTTCCATCTGCGGAGTGCGCAAGGGCCCGAGGTTCGCGTGCCACTTACGGCGGCACCGGTCGTAGTCGGCGCGGGCCGTTTCTCCCAGAAGGGACAGCTGACGGCGAGTGAGGTGGTCGGGGCGGGGCCTCGCCGGAGCATCCACCAAACGCCGGAAGCCTTCTTTGCGGGACAGGGTCAGGTGATCAAGTTTGGCTTGGAGATCATCGGCGGAACACTTCTGGTCAGTCATCGATGTCCTTCAAGGCCGTGGCGTAGAAGTCGAGTTCCTCTTCCAGTTCCTCCAGGCCGTCGGCGTCGTCATCGCCCGCCTCCGGCTCCCGGGCGACCTCGATCGCCGGAGGCGCCGACTGCTCGGGAAGGGACAGCACGCGGGCGACCGACGGCAGCGAACGGACGTCGTCGGTCGGCTGCTCGGGAAGATCCAGGGCGACCTGTTCGCGGGAGAGCCGTAGTGCCATCCGCCGTTCGACGAGGGAAGTGCCCAGCCCCAGGCTCCACCGCTTCAGCAGCAGTGCGATGGCGAGCCGGTCGTCGGGATAGGTGTACTCCTTCGCCGCCAGACGCCGGGCGTATTGCAGCGCTTCCTCGCTCAGCGGCATGGCCAGGCTGGGCGCGTGCTCCCACTGAAGGGTGTGCCAGACGCGTTCCTGGTCCCGGAAGTGGATCCGGGTGACATCGTCGGGGTCTGCGAAGAACGGCAGTCGCCGTTTGTCCAGGCCGATGTCGGAGCCAGCCATGTCCCGCAGCCCGTCGAGGCAGCCGCCGTTGTAACGGCGTCCGTTGATCTCGACGCCGTAATGCTGGACGGTGCGCATCGTGACATCCAGGAACTCGTAGGCCAGGTGCGGGTCGCGGGGCACCTCGATGTAGCCCGCCCTCGCGAGGCCATGCTCGAACATCGCCGCAGGCGACAACTCCACCTTCGGCAAGTACGGGTCGAGCAACCCAGCGTGTGGCCTGCGGTGATACGTCACCGCGGTCCACTCGCGGATGATCGCCTCCAACTCATGGTGGAAGAAGAAGGCGTCCTTCTCCGGATTCAGCCCACGCGAGTGGATGTCCGGCCCCTTGTAGCCGGGCAGCCGCTGCAACAGATCTTCCCGCAGAGTGCGGAAATACCGCTCCACCGGCCCCTTGTCGCGGCCTGTGCGCAACCTCGCCGGCTGCACCGAGATCCCCATCCGGCGACAGACGCTTGTCAGATGCGCCGACAAGTAGATCTTGCCGTGGTCGACGATCAACGTCTCCGGAGCCACCTTCGGACCCCAGACCCCCGTGACAGGCCCGTGGACGGCCTCAGCCTCCACCAGCACCCCGCACGGAATGCCGTGCTCGGGCCAGGCCGCTTCCCTCGGCCAGCTCTCCGGAACCGGCTGAGGCCGGTAAGCCTGATAAAGGACAGCCGCCGCGTCGATCGCCTTCGTCGACACCGGAGTCACCCGCAGACCGATGATGCATCGGGTGTACCAGTCCATCGCGACGGTCAACTCAGCCTGCATCCACCGCAGCGTCACCGGGTCGAGCGCGAACACGTCCAGTCGCGTGGTGTCCATCAGCACGTACTCGCCCGGCCGCGTGGGCCGCAGCTTCCCGTAGACCCCCCTCGGGCGGTCGGCGATGTCCCGGTTGCGCTTGGTACTCAACCGGAACGTCGGATGGCGCCGCTCCAGCTCCTGCATCCACCGATAGGCCGTCGTCCGCGGCGGCAACGGCACCTTGACCAGCTTGAACTTGGTCCTGACGCGGGCCTCGACCTCCTCCAGCACCACCTTCACCGAGGGCCGCGACTCCTCCTCGTACTCCTTCAGCACCTCTTCCGCGACCTCAACCCAGCGCGGATCAGCGTTGCCCAGTCCGCCGTCCGCCTGCGCGGTCTTCGGCACCAGCCCGGCCTCACCCAACTCACGGAAGGCCCGCGCCCACCGGCGCACCGTCCGCGCGGTCACCCCCAGTTCCGCCGCCTTGGCCTCATACCGAACCTGCATAGGCAGACCAGGGGCGTACTGCGGGCGCGGCTCATCCGGCCGTGGGAGGTCCTCGCTTCCGGAACGGTAGCCCGTCAGCATCTCCCGAACATGTTCGGCCCGCTCCAGGACGACCTTCTTCTCGTCCTTGGTCAGCCGGTTCAGCACCACGGCCGCGAGATCCTCGTCATCGGCGGCAGACGGGCCCGACCTATCGTGGATCAGCTCGGCGCGATCGCAAGTCAGCAGCTCGCGCAGCGACATCCTGGCCAGCCGGTCGCGCCCGTCCTTGAGAACGACCTCCATTCCCGTGGCCAGGCTGGCGAACTCCACGACCTCGACCGTCTCCCCGTCCAGCCGGAAGTGCGTCCCGACCCCCAGCTTCGTCCCCGCCCCGCTCATGCGGCCCTCCGCAACACGTGGCCTGTGCTCAACGGCCGGTCCAGCGCGGTCATCACATGCCCGGACCACAGCAGATGCAGCACCGCCGACTTCACCAGCGGTCGGGGACACTCCGGCCGCAGCCGGAAGGCATCGCCCAGCGACATCCCGTCCAGGTCCACCGCCCGCAGCGCGGCCACCAGGTCAGGGTCGAACAGCCCGGCGCGGCGGTAGCCGGCCAGGAATCGGACGTTCTCCAGCACATGCGGATCCGGCTCGCTCCACACCTCGTACTGCCACCCGCGCGAAGTCACGGCCTCCTGCGTCCAGGCGAAGGTGAAAGCGACTTCCGGCTTCTCAAGTCGGTGCCGCGGCTTGACGTCCACGACCACCGGACCGTCATCCGTCAGCAGCAGATAGTCCGGGATGTGCTTGCGGACCTTGCCGTCAACGTCGGCCTTGAGCAGGAACGGCTGGGCGACGATGTGCCACACCTCGGGAGCAAAGTCGGCGAACAACAGCCGCCCCAGCTCCAGCCGCGACTCGTAGACCACATGATCGCCCATGGTGGCTGACCAGTATGTGCCCGAATAGTGCTGCTGCCCCTTGAACCAGCGGAATGTCCTCCACGGCCGGGCCTGCCGCAGCAGTCCGAGCGGCACCGATGGCCACTCCAGGTCCTCCACCACGGCGTCGTCACCACGCCGGACACTCAGCCGTACCGGCGTGGCCACCGCTGTACCCATCGGACCACCAACCCCGCGCTTCCCCAGGCCGCCTTGTCGGCCGCCGAACGCTTGGGTCCTGCCCCGGCCACGCCCGCAGACGCCGCACGGGGCAGTCCTGTACACAAAGTGGGGAACTACTCGCTCACGAGGCATGAATCCCATGCCCGCGTCCTATTGGCCGCGCAGTGGACACGGCCGGTGGGAAAAGGACACGAAATCTGGGAACCTACACATGGGTGGATCAGGTCTGGGCCATGTCCACGAATCGTGAGTAGTGGCCCTGGAAAGCGACCGTGATCGTGGCCGTCGGACCATTACGGTGCTTGCCCACGATGATGTCCGCCTCGCCCGCGCGGGGTGACTCCTTCTCGTAGGCATCCTCACGGTGCAGCAGGATCACCATGTCGGCGTCCTGCTCGATGGATCCGGACTCACGCAGGTCGGACACCATCGGCTTCTTGTCCGTGCGCTGCTCGGGGCCACGGTTGAGCTGCGACAGCGCGATCACCGGGACCTCCAGCTCCTTCGCCAGGAGCTTGAGGTTACGGGACATGTCCGACACCTCCTGCTGACGGCTCTCGGAACGCTTCGAACCACCGGCCTGCATCAGCTGCAGATAGTCGATGATCACGAGCTTGATGTCATTGCGCTGCTTCAGCCGCCGGCACTTCGCGCGGATCTCCATCATCGACAGGTTCGGGGAGTCGTCGATGTAGAGCGGCGCCGCCGAGACCTCGGGCATCCTCCGGGCCAGCCGGGTCCAGTCCTCGTCCGTCATGGTTCCGGAGCGCATGTGATGCAGGGCCACGCGCGCCTCGGCCGACAGCAGACGCATCGCGATCTCGTTGCGCCCCATTTCGAGGGAGAAGATGACACTCGCCAGGTTGTGCTTGATCGACGCTGCTCGCGCGAAGTCCAGTGCGAGCGTGGACTTACCCATCGCGGGACGGGCCGCGATGACGATCATCTGGCCAGGGTGCAGACCGTTGGTGAGCGAGTCTAGGTCCGTGAACCCGGTGGGCACACCGGTCATCTCGCCGGTGCGGGATCCGATCGCCTCGATCTCGTCGAGCGCGCCCTCCATGATGTCGCCGAGCGGCAGGTAGTCCTCGCTGGTGCGCTGCTCGGTGACCGCGTAGATCTCGGCCTGGGCGCGGTTGACGATCTCGTCGACGTCGTCGTCGGCCGCGTATCCCATCTGCGTGATGCGGGTGCCGGCCTCGACCAGGCGGCGCAGTACAGCGCGCTCATGGACGATCTCGGCGTAGTACTCCGCGTTCGCCGCCGTCGGCACCGTCTGGACGAGGGTGTGCAGATACGAGGCGCCGCCGACCTTGTTGATCTCACCTCGCTTGGTGAGCTCGGCGGCGATGGTGATCGGGTCGGCCGGCTCACCCTTGGCATAGATGTCGAGGATCGCCTGGAAGATCGTCTCGTGCGCGGGCTTGTAGAAGTCGTGGCCCTTGAGGACCTCGACCACGTCGGCGATGGCGTCCTTGGACAGGAGCATGCCGCCGAGCACGGACTGCTCGGCGTCGAGGTCCTGCGGCGGGACCCGCTCGAAGGCCGAACCGCCACCGTCCCACTCGCCGCTCTCACGGCCGCGATCATGCTGTTCGTCGCGTCCTCGGCCACCCTCGCCGCGTCGGCGGGAAGCGGGCAGACGATCACTGGGACCGCTGTCGGCCCACGGGTCGTCCAAGGGCTCGGAAATGCTCACCGAGCCACCTCCTCCCGTCCGCCGAGCGGACCTCGCCGTGCCCCTCAGTTCTACGGCACGCCACTGACAAAATAAGAGGCCCAACTCCGGTTCTGGCACGTCGGTTTTGTGACGCTTTCGCGGCCGACAGACGGAGTGGGCGCCGCACCACGGTAGGCCCGCGGGCACCGTCAGCCAATCTGGTTATCCACAGGCCATGTGGACGACGGCCCGGATGCTGTGGAGAACTCCGCAAAACCTGTGCACGACCCGGTGGACAGCCCTGTGAACAAGCTCCCAGCGATTCCCATGGACCCCCTCTGACCTGCCACTTTCCCGTCCACCGGCTGTGCAGAAGAAAAACTTCCCCAGTCGGACCAAGATCGCTTCGAACGGTGCGCGAAAGCACACGACACGAGACGATCAGTAAGGGCCACTAGTCGATTGCATCTCTTACCTGTGGACGATTAGATTGGTGGCCATGACACAGGCCCCCGCGGCACCCAAGGCCGCCCGACGACAGCACGATCGAGAGATCGTCGCACTGGCCGTCCCCGCCTTCGGTGCACTCGTCGCCGAGCCCCTTTTCGTCATGGCCGACAGTGCGATCGTCGGCCATCTCGGCACGGCCCAGCTCGCCGGGCTCGGGGTCGCTTCGGCCCTCCTCATGACCGCCGTCAGCGTGTTCGTCTTCCTCGCCTACGCCACCACGGCGGCCGTCGCCCGACGCGTCGGCGCGGGCGACCTCCAGGCCGCGATACGCCAGGGCATGGACGGCATCTGGCTCGCCATCCTCCTGGGTGTCGCGGTCATCGCAGTCGTCCTGCCCACAGCACCGTTTCTCGTGGAACTCTTCGGAGCCTCGGATACCGCGGCCCCATACGCGACCACCTATCTACGGATCTCCGCACTCGGCATACCGGCCATGCTGGTCGTACTCGCCGCCACTGGCGTCCTGCGTGGCCTACAGGACACCAGGACACCGCTCTATGTTGCCGGGGCAGGCTTCGTAGCCAACGCCGCCCTCAATCTGGGTCTCGTCTACGGCGCCGACCTCGGCATCGCAGGTTCCGCCTGGGGCACCGTCATCGCCCAGTGCGGCATGGCCGCGATCTATCTCGTGGTCGTGGTTCGCGGAGCTCGCAAGCACGGTGCCTCCCTGCGTCCAGACGCATCCGGGATAAGAGCCTCGGCACAAGCCGGGGTGCCCCTGCTGGTCCGCACGCTCTCCCTGCGGGCCATCCTCATGATTGCGACCGCCGTCGCTGCCCGCCTCGGGGACGCCGACATCGCGGCACACCAGATCATCCTGTCCCTGTGGAGCCTGCTCGCCTTCGCGCTGGACGCCATCGCCATCGCCGGGCAGGCCATCATCGGTCGGTACCTCGGTGCCAACGACGCCGAGGGCGCCCGGGCCGCCTGTCGCCGCATGGTGGAGTGGGGCATCGCAGCCGGCGTCGTGCTGGGCCTGCTCGTGGTGATTTCCCGGCCGCTCTTCCTGCCCTTGTTCACCAGCGACTCGGTCGTCAAGGACGCTGCCCTGCCCGCCCTTCTCGTGGTGGCGCTCTCCCAGCCGATCTGCGGCGTCGTCTTCGTCCTGGACGGCGTCCTGATGGGAGCGGGCGACGGTCCCTACCTCGCCTGGGCCATGGTGCTCACCCTGGCAGTGTTCGCGCCGGTCGCGCTGCTCGTCCCTGTGCTCGGCGGCGGCCTCACGGCGATCTGGGTGGCCATGACGCTGATGATGACCGTGCGCATGCTGACGCTCTGGTTGCGTGCTCGCTCGGGGCGCTGGATCGTCACGGGCGCGACGCGCTGACTGTTTCACGTGAAACACGCTGTTTCACGTGAAACCGACGCTGCCCGCCCTCCGGGCAGGACCCTCCCTTACGAGGCACGCCCGTCCTCGACACAGCGAAGGGGCCGCACCTCAGTAGGTACGGCCCCTCCATTCAGCTGTTCCAGCCGAGCGCAGCGATCAGGCCGCGATGACCTCGATGTTGACCTTGGCGGCAACCTCGGGGTGCAGACGCACGGACGTCTCGTGGGCGCCCAGGGTCTTGATCGGGGAGCCCAGCTCGATGCGGCGCTTGTCGACGTCGGGGCCACCGGCAGCCTTGATCGCGGAAGCGATGTCGGCCGGGGTGACGGAACCGAAGAGACGACCGGCGTCGCCGGAGCGGACGGCCAGACGGACCTTCACACCCTCGAGCTGGGCCTTGACACTGTTGGCCTGCTCGATGGTCTGGATCTCGTGGATCTTGCGAGCACGACGGATCTGCTCGACGTCCTTCTCGCCACCCTTGGTCCAGCGGATAGCGAACTTCCGCGGGATCAGGTAGTTGCGAGCGTAACCGTCCTTGACGTCGACGACGTCGCCCGCGGCACCGAGGCCGGAGACCTCGTGGGTGAGGATGATCTTCATGTTTCGGTCACCCTTCCCTTATCGCGCGGTGGAGGTGTAGGGCAGCAGCGCCATCTCACGGCTGTTCTTGACGGCCGTGGCGACGTCACGCTGGTGCTGCGTGCAGTTGCCGGTCACGCGGCGGGCACGGATCTTGCCGCGGTCGGAAATGAACTTCCGCAGCATGTTCGTGTCCTTGTAGTCCACGTACGTGACCTTGTCCTTGCAGAATGCGCAGACCTTCTTCTTCGGCTTGCGCACCGGCGGCTTCGCCATGGTGTTTCTCCTGTGTGATCAAGAAGTTTGGGTACGACCCACCCTTCGGCCCTAGGCCTAGAAGGGGGGCTCGTCCGAGTAGCCGCCGCCCTGCTGGCCGCCGCCGGAGTTTCCACCCCAGCCGCCGCCACCGCCGCCGCCCTGCTGGCCACCGGCGGGAGCACCGGTCGCCCACGGGTCGTCGGCGGGAGCACCGCCGCCCTGCTGGCCACCGCCGGAGTTTCCACCCCAGCCGCCGCCACCCTGGCCGCCGCCACCGCCGCTGTATCCACCCTGGCCACCGCGAGCGCCACCGGAGGTCTTGGTGACCTTGGCCGTGGCGCTGCGCAGGCTGGCGCCGACTTCTTCGACGTCCAGTTCGTAGACCGTGCGCTTGACGCCCTCACGGTCCTCGTAGGACCGCTGCTTCAGCCGGCCCTGCACGATGACGCGCATGCCTCGCTGGAGCGACTCCGCGACGTTCTCCGCCGCCTGACGCCAGACCGAGCAGGTCAGGAACAGGCTCTCGCCGTCCTTCCACTCGTTCGTCTGGCGGTCGAAAGTGCGGGGAGTGGACGCGACACGGAACTTCGCGACCGCCGCACCGGAGGGGGTGAAGCGCAGCTCGGGGTCATCGACAAGATTGCCGACGACCGTGATGACGGTCTCGCCTGCCATGGGGGAACCTCTCGGCGGGTTTGCTCTGGCTGCTTGGTTGCTGCTACTCGAATCCCGAGATCAGCTGAGCTGGAGAGCTCAGTGGGTCTCGGGGCGGAGGACCTTGGTCCGGAGGACCGACTCGTTCAGGTTCATCTGGCGGTCGAGCTCCTTGACGATCGCGGGCTCAGCCTGCAGATCGATGACCGAGTAGATGCCCTCGGGCTTCTTCTTGATCTCGTACGAGAGACGACGACGGCCCCAGGTGTCGACCTTCTCGACCTTGCCGTTGCCCTCACGGACGACGGAGAGGAAGTTCTCGATCAGGGGGGCGACGGCGCGCTCCTCCAGATCGGGGTCGAGGATGACCATCACCTCGTAATGACGCATGTGGAACCCACCTCCTTTGGACTCAGCGGCCACGGTCGTTCCGTGGCAGGAGGGTTGTGATGCGTACGCAACGGTATCCGCGGGCACTGACAATCGGGGGTGACCTCGCGGTTTCCCCGAGCTGGCCCGGGCAGACATCGGTGCAGACGGTACACAGTACCCGCACACCCGCTTCCGGTTGAAATCCGGCCGCCGTCGCCCACAATCTGTACACATCGGGTGTGTATGGCGCTACGATGCGCCGCCTTCCGCAGGAGGTGCCCTATGGCACAGGCATTGCGACCCAACACCGTCGGAGGCCTCTTCGCCACGGACGGAAAGTCTCATCCCCTCCAGGACACCCTGCTTGTGGTGACCCTGGTGCTGGGAATCACGTCGTTCATCACGGCTCAGTTCGACTTCTTGCACCTGCTCAGCTCCTGGACGGGTCTGGTCGGCATCCTCACCGGTGCGTACGGCCAGTGGGTCTCGGAGACGACCCGTGAACGCTTCGGCCTGATCCTGGGTCTCGGCGCCTCCGGATTCGGCTTCTTCCTCGGCATGGCGCACGGCGGGCTCTTCGGCGGCTTCTGACGCCAGGGGCAATGCCTTCCTCGCACCGGCCACGGAGGCAGTCCTCCGAACACCGGTAGAACAGCGCATAGAACACTCTCGAACGCCTCGGCGCACCAGAAGCCGGGGCGAAGCTCCCGTACGCCCAGTCGGGGCGCTCCCGAGGCGCAGTAGGCTTCGGCGCGAGAGCCGGAGCCCCTGTACCCATGGGGACACACCAGCCCGAGGAGCGCCCCGAATGAGCCTGACCCTGAGGACGATCAGTCGCGAGCAGCATCTGGCATACATCCAGAGCCTGCCGGCGGCGAGCCACATGCAGGTCCCGGCATGGGCTGACGTCAAGGCGGAATGGCGCTCGGAGAGCCTCGGCTGGTTCGACAAGAGCGGTGAGCTGGTCGGCGCGGGTCTCGTCCTCTACCGGCAGCTGCCCAAGATCAAGCGCTATCTCGCCTATCTGCCCGAGGGCCCGGTCATCAACTGGTTCGCACCGAACCTGACCGACTGGCTGGAACCGATGCTCGCGCACCTCAAGCAGCAGGGCGCCTTCTCCGTGAAGATGGGCCCTCCGGTGATCATCCGGCGCTGGGAGGCCACCTCCATCAAGGCGGGCATCCAGAACCCGGACGTGAAGCGGCTGCGCGACATCGAGGCCGACTTCATCGAGCCGCGTGCCTTCGAGGTCGCCGACAAGCTCCGTCGCATGGGCTGGCAGCAGGGCGAGGACGGCGGCGCCGGCTTCGGCGACGTACAGCCCCGCTACGTCTACCAGGTGCCGCTGGCCAACCGGTCCCTCGAAGAGGTCCACAAGAACTTCAACCAGCTGTGGCGGCGCAACATCAAGAAGGCCGAGAAGGCCGGCGTCGAGGTCGTCCAGGGCGGTTACCAGGACCTCGAGGAATGGCAGCGCCTGTACGAAATCACGGCCGTGCGCGACCACTTCCGGCCGCGCCCGCTGTCGTACTTCCAGCGCATGTGGACGGCCCTCAACACCGAGGACCCCAACCGCATGCGGCTGTACTTCGCCCGCCACAACGGAGTGAACCTGTCGGCGGCGACGATGCTGATCGTCGGCGGCCATGTCTGGTACTCCTACGGCGCCTCCGACAACATCGGCCGTGAGGTCCGGCCCTCGAACGCGATGCAGTGGCGCATGCTGCGCGACGCCTACGCGCTCGGCGCCACCGTCTACGACCTGCGCGGCATCTCCGACTCGCTGGACGAGACGGACCACCTCTTCGGCCTGATCCAGTTCAAGGTGGGCACGGGCGGCCAGGCCGCCGAGTACCTCGGTGAGTGGGACTTCCCGCTCAACAAGCTGCTCCACAAGGCGCTCGACATCTACATGTCGCGTCGCTGACCTTGTGTTCTCTGCTTCGATACCGTCAACAGCTGCACCGTCGATAGCTTCCATATCTCTGATACACCGCAGCCACGAGAAAGGTTCCAGGTCCGGCCATGGCGCTCACGCTCTACGTCGACACTGCGCGCTGGCGGGCGCACCACAAGCACGTGCAGGAGCAGTTCCCGGGGCTCGTCCCGGTCTGCAAGGGCAACGGCTACGGGTTCGGGCACGAGCGGCTGGCGGAGGAGGCCACGCGACTGGGCTCGGACATCCTCGCGATCGGCACGACGTACGAGGCCGCGCGCATCAAGGACTGGTTCGGCGGTGACCTGCTGGTTCTGACGCCGTACCGGCGCGGCGAGGAGCCGGTGCCGCTGCCCGACCGGGTCATCCGCTCCGTGTCGTCGGTGGACGGCGTGTACGGCCTCGTGGGCGCCCGTGTCGTCATCGAGGTGATGTCCTCGATGAAGCGGCACGGCGTCAGCGAGCGCGACCTGCCGCAGTTGCACTCCGCCATCGAGAACGTCCGGCTGGAGGGCTTCGCCATCCACCTGCCGCTGGACCGCACCGACGGCTCGGACGCCGTCGAGGAGGTCATCGGCTGGATGGACCGTCTGCGTGCGGCTCGTCTGCCGTTGCACACGATGTTCGTCAGCCACCTCAAGGCCGAGGAACTCGCCCGCCTCCAGCAGCAGTTCCCGCAGACCCGCTTCCGCGCCCGCATCGGCACGCGGCTGTGGCTGGGGGACCACGACGCCACCGAGTACCGCGGCGCGGTCCTGGACGTCACGCGCGTTTCCAAGGGCGACCGCTTCGGCTACCGGCAGCAGAAGGCGGCCTCTGACGGCTTCCTGGTGGTCGTGGCGGGCGGTACGTCGCACGGGGTGGGCCTGGAGGCCCCGAAGGCCCTCCACGGCGTCATGCCGCGCGCCAAGGGCGTCGCAAGGGCCGGCCTGGCCACGGTCAACCGGAACCTTTCTCCCTTCGTGTGGGGAGGCAAGCAGCGCTGGTTCGCGGAGCCACCGCACATGCAGGTCTCGATCCTGTTCGTCCCGTCGGACGCCCCGGAGCCGAAGGTCGGGGACGAGCTGGTCGCCCATCTGCGGCACACCACCACGCAGTTCGACCGGCTCGTCGACCGCTGAGTCGCCGCCGCTCGGCGACTGAACGACCGCCGCTCGGCAACGCCGTAACCAAGAAAGGCCGTACACGGAATCCTCCGTGTACGGCCTTTTCCTTCGTCGGCCTACTCCGTCTACGGCCTTTGGCGTGCTGTCCCTACGCCCTGTTCGCTCAGAGCGAACTCCCGCTCGGGCCCTGGTTGCCCCACTCCACCTGAGGCCCCTCGAAGTGGGCCGCATGCCGCGGTGGATGGGCCGCGGCGCCGAACACGAACACGTCCTCCGCCCTGTCGAGGACACCGCCCGAGGGGTCGTCGTCGCCGGCTCGGCGCACCGGGTCGCGCTCCGGCATGAGGATGTCCCGTACGACGACGGCGCACAGGTACAGCGTCCCCAGCAGGTGCAGGCCGATGGCCCAGTGGTAGCCGTCGGGCGGCAGCCCCTTGTGGGCGTCCCCGCTGGTCGTGTACGCGAGGTACATCCAGATCCCGAGGAAGTACGCCACCTCGCACGCCTGCCAGATGAGGAAGTCCCGCCACCTCGGCCGGGCCAGGACGGCCAAGGGCACCAGCCAGAGGACGTACTGCGGCGAGTAGACCTTGTTGGTGAGGATGAACGCCGCGACGATCAGGAAGGCCAGCTGGGCGAAGCGTGGACGTCGCGGCGCGGTGAGCGTGAGTGCGGCGACGCCGACGCAGCACAGCAGCATCAGCAGCGTGGCAAGCGTGTTGACGGTCTCGGTGCTCAGCGGGTCGGTGGAGTTCTGGGCCAGGATCAGCCAGAACGAACCGAAGTCGACGCCTCGCTCCTGGCTGAACCGGTAGAACTGCGACCACCCGTCCCAGGCGAGGAGCATCACCGGAAGGTTCACGACCAGCCAGGCGATCACGGTGCCGCCCAGCGCCTTGCCGAAGTCCCGCCACTTGCCCGCGCGCCAGCACAGGACGAGCAACGGGCCGAGCAGGAAGACGGGATAGAGCTTGGCGGCCGTGGCGAGTCCCAGCAGGATCCCGAAGGCGACGGAGCGGCCACGCGACCACATCAGCATCGCCGCAGCCGTCAGGGCGACGGCCAGCAGGTCCCAGTTGATGGTCGCGGTCAGCGCGAAGGCGGGCGCCAGGGCGACCAGCAGGCCGTCCCAGGGGCGCCGGGTGTGCGTGCGGCTCACGCAGACGGCGATGACGGCCGCGCACACCATCAGCATCCCGGCGTTGACCATCCAGTACCACTGCTCCTGGTCCTGAATGGTGCCGCTGCCCGGCGTGAGCCAGGAGGCGACCTCCATGAAGACTCCGGTCAGCACCGGGTACTCGAGGTACTCCATGTCACCGGGGAGCTTGTCGAAGTACGGCACGAGCCCGTCGGCGAAGCCGCGCCCCTGGAACAGGTGCGGGATGTCCGAGTAGCAGGCATGCGTGTACTGGGAGCTGGCTCCGAAGAACCAGGCGCCGTTGTAGCAGGGCGCCTTCTGGACCAGCCCGAGAGCGAACATGCCGATCGCCACGAGCGCGACGATCCGCACGGGAGTCCACCAGGACGTCCCGAGCAGGGCACGCCGTCCGATGGGACCGCCGATCAGCTCGCTCCCGCTGGCGGCGACCTCGTCTTCCTTGGTCGGCCGCACCGGGTCCGGCTCGTGCACGCTCGTGGGCGTCGTCTCTGCACTGGGCATGGGGCACATCCTGCCGTACGTGTCTGAGAACGTGGCGAGGGCGAAGGGATGCGGCGGTTGAGTGTTTCACGTGAAACCGACGTTTCACGTGAAACAGGCCGATCACCGGGTCCGCCCGTACGCGCGACAAAGGCCGGTGGCCGGCACCCCTGAGACGGGTGCCGGCCACCGGCCTTTGTCGCGTCAGGTGAGCCTTCGGTCAGCCTGATGGTCCGCCGAAGATGCCTCCGTTGCCGTTGCCATTACCTCCACTGCTATCTGTTTCCGTCTCCGTTGGCGTCGGCGACGAGGTTGTGCCACCGTCGGAGCCACCGTTCTGCCCGCCGTTGCTTGTGTCGCACTGCCAGTCGAATTCGCTACAGGTGCCGGTCGGCGTCGGTGTCGGTGACGTCTCCGACTCCGAGGGCGTCGGTGTCGGCGTCGGACTCTCCTCGACGGTCTCGGTCGGCGTCGGCACCACGGTCGGCGTCGGGGTGTCGTTGATGATCTCCCCGATGGGCTCTGGCTCCGGGAAGTCCTCGTAGTCGATGCCCTTCATGGCCTCAGCCATGTAGTCCTTCCAGACCTGCGCCGGAATGTCACCACCATGGATGGAGGGCACGCCACCGGTGCCGTTCATGGAGAGCAGCTTGCCCTTGCCCGGGTCCGTCCGGAACAGCGTGACGGCTGTGGACAGCTCCCTGGTGTAGCCGACGAACCACGCCGACTTGTTCTCGTCGGTCGTACCCGTCTTGCCGGCCACCGGGAACCCGATGTCCGCGACCTTCTTGCCGGTGCCGTTCTTGACCACGTTCTCCAGGACGTCCGTCACGTTGTTCGCGACGTTCTCGTCCATGGCGATCTGCTCCTCCGGCTTCTCGAACCCGGGGAGCTGCTCGCCGTCCTTGATCACCTTGGTGACCGAGTACGGCTCGAGGTGCGTACCCGAATTGGCGAAGGTGCCATACGCGTCGGCCATGCGGATGGCGCTGGGCGTCGACGTGCCGAGCGAGAAGGACACGTTTCTGAGGTTGCCCTTGTCGAAGAAGCTGGACGAGATGCCCATCTTGTTCGCCATCTTCTGGGTGTTGGAGAGGCCGACGTCGATGCCCAGCTGCGCGAACGGGCTGTTGATCGACTGCTCCATGGCCTTCCTGAGCGTCACCTCGCCCCAGGCCGTGGTGCCCTCGTTCTTCTGCCGGAACGGCTTTCCGTCATTGCCCATGATCGGATCGCCGTTCTGGTCCTTGATCTCCAGAAGGTCGTCGCCGTTGTACTTGGCCAGCGGCGAGAGCGGCTCCCCGTCGGTCTCGTACGTCCCGTACTGCATCGCGGAGGCCAGCACGATGGGCTTCCAGGTCGATCCGACCGGCACACCCAGCGTGTTGGCATTGTTGGAGTAGTGCCCCTTGTCGTAGCCCGCGCCGCCGTACAACGCGACGATGGCTCCGGTCTTGGGATCGACCGACGCACCACCGAACTGGACGTACTTGTCCTTCTCCCGCTTCTTCGGATCGAGGAAGCTCTTCTGCGTCTTCGCGACAGCCGCCGCCAGCTCGTTAACCTTGTCCTTGTCGAAGGTCGTGTAGATCCGGTAGCCGCCCTGCTCCAGGTCCTCGGGAGAGAGACCTGCCTTCTTGGCGACGTACTCCTTGGCGATGTCGATCAGATAGCCGGACTGTCCGGAAAGGTTCGAGTTCTGCTGCTTCAGCTTGGGGAAGTCGCCGACCTTGGCCCGCTCCGCCGGCGCCATGCGTCCGACCTCGACCATGCGGTCCAGGATCCATGACCAGCGTTCCTTGACCCGCTTGGTGTTGTCGGCCGCCGAGGCACCCGCTCCCACACCACCGTCGGGGTTGTAGAAGTTCGGGCCCTTCAGCACGGAGGCGAGGAAAGCGCATTGCGTGGTGGTGAGCTTCTGGGCGTCCACACCGAAGTACGCCTGGGCCGCCGCCTGGATGCCGTAGGCGTTACGGCCGTAGTAGGCGGTGTTCAGGTAGCCCGCGAGGATGTCGTCCTTGGACAGCTGCTGGCCCACCTTGATGGAGATGAACAGCTCCTTGAACTTACGGGAGACCGTCTGCTCCTGGCTCAGGTAGGTGTTCTTGACGAACTGCTGCGTGATCGTCGAACCACCCTGCGTCTCGCCACCCCTCGCCATGTTGAGGAGAGCGCGAGCGATACCGGCCGGGTCGATGCCGTTGTCCTGGTAGAAGGACGCGTTCTCGGCGGAGACCACCGCGTCCTTGATGTCCTTCGGGATCTCGGCATTGCTCACGAGCTGGCGGTTCGTCTGACCACCGGTCGCCGCCATCTGCTTGCCGTTGGACCAGTAGAAGACGTTGTTCTGCGCCAGGGCCGTGTCCTGGGCCTTCGGGATCCCGACCATCGCGTACCCGATGCCCGCGGCGGTCACCAGACCGGCCATGAACGCGAGGAAGGCTCCCGTGACGAGCCGCCACGACGGCACCCAGCGCGCGAAGCCGTCCTTGCCCGCGCGCGGATAGTCAATGAAACGCTTCTTGTCCGGCGGGGCCCCACGTCCTCTGCCACGCCCGGGACCGCCCGGCCCACCTGGGGCCGCTCGACGGCCACCCCTGCCGGGTTCAGGCGCTCTGCGCCGGCTGCTGCCGGCACTTCTCTGGGCCGCGCGTCGTGCTTCGGCGCGGCCGCCGTAGGGACGTTCCTCGCCTACCGAACCGGTGGAACCCGACCCGTACGAGTCGGAGGGAGATCCGGTGGCGCCTCGCGGTGCCGCTCGGCGGCCGGGGGACGAGCCGGCCTGGCCGCGTCGGGCCGCGGCACGTCCGCCTCCCTGCGGCTGCGGCGGTTTGCGACGGTGCTCGCTCATCGAACGACTACTCCTCGGGCAGGCGCACCCCTGGGCGCCTGTCAACGGCGGCGGTTTTCCGGTCCCCCCGGAGTACGGATGTGGCCGGTTCCTCATTCACCCGTACTGCACCAAGGATGACGACGCCCTCAGGTGTCACTCGGTTCCCGGTGTTGTGCATGGCGCACAGACTACGCACCGTCAAAGTCCACCTAGCCCCGAACTTCACCCCAAATCAGGCAACTCGCTCCACATGAATCGTTGATGTGATCCCGTTCACCGTTCCCCCACTTGTCGCGCCCGGAAGGCCGTTCTATCGTCTAGATGTATCGAGTCGATACATCAGCGCGAGATAAGACGAGGAGGCGAGGGGTGAGCCGACGGTCCGGGATCCTCGAGTTCGCCGTACTCGGACTGCTGCGCGAGTCCCCGATGCACGGCTACGAGCTGCGCAAACGACTCAATACGTCGCTGGGCGTGTTCCGTGCGTTCAGCTACGGCACGCTCTATCCCTGCCTCAAGACGCTGGTCGCCAACGGCTGGTTGATCGAGGAACCGGGGAACACCACCGAGGACGCGCTCGCCGCACCACTCGCGGGCCGTCGCGCCAAGATCGTCTACCGGTTGACGGCGGAAGGTAAGGAGCACTTCGAGGAGTTGCTCTCCCAGACCGGACCCGACGCGTACGAGGACGAGCATTTCGCTGCCCGATTCGCCTTCTTCGGACGCACACCCCAGGACGTGCGCATGCGCGTGCTGGAGGGTCGCCGCAGCCGACTGGAGGAGCGCCTGGAGAAGATGCGCGCCTCCCTGGCGCGCACCCGGGAGCGCCTCGACGACTACACGCTTGAGCTCCAGCGCCACGGGATGGAGTCCGTGGAGCGCGAAGTGCGCTGGCTGAACGAGCTCATCGAGAGCGAGCGGGCCGGGCGGGACCTGAAGGGTTCCGCTTCCGGGGGGTCCGCCGAGCAGGACACCACAAATGGAGAGCCGGGCGATCTGCCCCGTCCCGGGGACATCCCCAGGACGGATTCGCCCGGCGACACCGCCACGTGAGAGCCCAGTCAGGGCCTCACTCGTACACACAGGGAGCAACCGGAATGGGTTCGGTTCGGGTAGCCGTCGTCGGCGTGGGCAACTGTGCCGCGTCGCTGGTTCAGGGAGTCGAGTACTACAAGGACGCCGACCCGGCGTCGAAGGTCCCCGGCCTGATGCACGTGCAGTTCGGCGACTACCACGTCAGTGACGTCGAGTTCGTCGCCGCGTTCGATGTCGACGCGAAGAAGGTCGGCCTCGACCTCGTGGACGCCATCGGCGCCAGCGAGAACAACACGATCAAGATCTGTGACGTGCCCCGTTCCGGCGTGACCGTCCAGCGCGGTCACACCCTCGACGGCCTCGGCAAGTACTACCGCGAGACCATCGAGGAGTCGGCCGAGGCTCCGGTCGACGTCGTCCAGATCCTCAAGGACAAGCAGGTCGACGTCCTCGTCTGCTACCTGCCCGTCGGCTCCGAGGACGCGGCGAAGTTCTACGCCCAGTGCGCCATCGACGCCAAGGTCGCCTTCGTCAACGCCCTGCCGGTGTTCATCGCCGGTACGAAGGAATGGGCTGACAAGTTCACCGCGGCGGGCGTCCCGATCGTCGGCGACGACATCAAGTCCCAGGTCGGCGCCACCATCACGCACCGCGTCATGGCGAAGCTGTTCGAGGACCGCGGCGTCGTCCTGGACCGCACGATGCAGCTGAACGTCGGCGGCAACATGGACTTCAAGAACATGCTCGAGCGCGAGCGCCTGGAGTCCAAGAAGATCTCCAAGACGCAGGCCGTCACCTCCCAGATCCCCGACCGGGACCTCGGCGAGAAGAACGTCCACATCGGTCCGTCCGACTACGTCGCGTGGCTCGACGACCGCAAGTGGGCCTACGTCCGCCTCGAGGGCCGCGCCTTCGGTGACGTCCCGCTGAACCTGGAGTACAAGCTCGAGGTCTGGGACTCCCCGAACTCCGCCGGCGTCATCATCGACGCCCTGCGCGCCGCGAAGATCGCCAAGGACCGCGGCATCGGCGGCCCGATCCTGTCGGCGTCGAGCTACTTCATGAAGTCCCCGCCGGTCCAGTACTTCGACGACGAGGCCCGCGAGAACGTCGAGAAGTTCATCAAGGGCGAGGTCGAGCGCTAGACGGCTGCACCAAAACGCTCCTGCCAGGGCTGTGGAGGGTCCCCGGGTTGTACCGCCCGGGGACCCTCCCGTATGTGAGGCTGTGCCCCATGTCCGTCGTACGCGACCTGCGGGTCCTGCTGCGCTTCCGGGACTTCCGGCGCCTGCTCGTCGTACGCCTGCTCTCCCAGGGCGCAGACGGCGTCTACCAGACCGCGCTCGCCACGTACGTCGTCTTCTCCCCGGAGAAACAGACCTCGGCCACCGCGATCGCCTCCGCCATGGCGGTCCTGCTCCTGCCGTACTCCCTGGTGGGCCCCTTCTCCGGAGTCCTCCTGGACCGCTGGCGCCGCCGCCAGGTCCTTCTGTACGGCAGCCTGCTGCGCACCTTGCTGGCCTCGGCGACCGCCGCCCTGATCATCACCGAGGTCCCGGACTGGCTCTTCTACGTCTCCGCCCTGTGCGTCACCGCCGTCAACCGCTTCGTCCTGTCCGGCCTGTCCGCCGCGCTGCCACGCGTGGTCGACGAAGAGCGGCTCGTGATCGCCAACTCCCTTTCCCCGACCGCCGGAACGCTCGCCGCGACCGCCGGCGCCGGCTTCGCCTTCCTCGTACGGCTGGTGATCTGGGACTCCGATGCCGCCGTGGTGCTGCTGGGAGCCGCCCTGTACCTGTGCGCCGGACTCGCCGCC
Organism: Streptomyces sp. NBC_01092; assembly: GCF_045039535.1. Taxonomy (NCBI): domain Bacteria; kingdom Bacillati; phylum Actinomycetota; class Actinomycetes; order Kitasatosporales; family Streptomycetaceae; genus Streptomyces; species Streptomyces sp. NBC_01092. The sequence continues at coordinate 5,479,517 of NZ_CP108659.1, forward strand.
CTGCGCATGGCACCGGAACTGCTCGGTCCCGACCGTGAGTTGATGCAGCCACATCTCGCTGCGGCCCTCTCAGGCACCGCACGCGACCTGGCGGCAGGCGTACGCCATCTCTCCACTCCGCCACGCCGCGAGGCCGCCTGGGCGCTGTTCGCGATGACCCTGATGCGGTTCTGCTACGGCGCCCTGCTGGTCATGCTGCTGATGCTGTGCCGGTACGCCTTCTCCTCCAACGCCGATGACGGACTCGCTCTGCTGGGGCTGGCGTTGGCCATCTCCGCAGCCGGCTTCTTCGCGGCGGCCGTGCTGACCCCCTGGGCCGCAACACGGCTCGGCCCCGGCCGCTGGATCGCCGTGTGCGCGGGTGCCGCCGCCGTCCTGGTGGCCGTACTCGGCCTGCCCTTCGCCACAACTCCCATGCTGGTCGCGGCATTCGTGCTGGGACTGACGACGCAGGGCGCGAAGATCGCGACGGACACGATCGTGCAGTCCTCGGTCGAGGACGGCTTCCGTGGCCGGACCTTCTCCGTCTACGACGTTCTGTTCAACGTCGCCTTCGTCGGAGCCGCCGGAGTGGCCGCCCTGATACTGCCGCCGGACGGCCGTTCGGCCCCTCTGGTGGTCACAGTCGCCTTTATCTATGCGGCAGTTGCTGCGGCTATGGCCCGCTTTGAGTATCGGTCTGTGTCACATCAATGACACGGAGCCACTCCCGAGTACGAAGTTGTCAGTGGGGCCCGGTAGCTTACGTCCGTCTTACATCGCGCCATTGTTCGCGATCACACACCCATGTTCCAGGGGGACTCCCAAGTGACAACGCCGCCGCAGGGTAATCCATTCGCCCAGGGCCAGAACCCGTACGCCCAGGGCCAGCAGCCGCAGGGACAGGCTCCGTACCCGCAGCAGCCGGGTCAGCCGGGCTTCCCGCAGGGCGGGGCACCGTACGCACCGGTTCCGCCGCAGCCGCCGCGCCGCAGGTTCAGCTTCAAGACGATCAAGAACGTCCTCATCGGCGTGGGCGTCGTGACGGCGATCATCGTTGGCTACATAGCCAGCCTGGACGACGCGGACCAGGCCAAGGTGGGCGACTGCCTGAAGTCCTCCTCGTCGTCGAGCTCGGACGACAGCATGGAGGTCGTGGACTGCTCCTCCTCCGAGGCCGAGGCCAAGGTGCTCAAGAAGGTCGACGGCACCTACACCGAGTTCACCGCCGAAACCGAGTGCCGCAAGGTCAGTGGCGCCACCAGCTTCTACGCCCAGACCGGCGACGGCGACAACTTCGTCCTGTGCCTCTCGGACGTGTGATCTGACGTCTCCGCACAACTGAGGGGCTGTGTTTCACGTGAAACACAGCCCCTCAGTGCGTACCGCTCTCCACGGAACGGGGTCGATGTTTCACGTGAAACATCGACCCCGTTCCACAGTCTCAGCTCTGCTCGGCCCACCACTCCTTGAGTGCGGCCACCGCCTCGGCATGCTCCATCGGCCCGTTCTCCAGCCGCAGCTCCAGCATGTGCTGGTACGCGCTGCCGATGACCGGACCAGGCCCGACGCCGAGGATTTCCATGATCTCGTTGCCGTCGAGGTCGGGGCGGATGGCGTCGAGTTCCTCCTGCTCCTGGAGCTGGGAGATCCGGTCCTCAAGGCCGTCGTAGGCACTGGACAGTGCCGCCGCCTTGCGCTTGTTCCGCGTCGTGCAGTCCGAGCGGGTCAGCTTGTGGAGTCGGTCGAGGAGCGGGCCGGCGTCGCGGACGTAGCGTCGGACGGCGGAGTCCGTCCACTCCCCGGTGCCGTAGCCATGGAAGCGCAGGTGGAGTTCGACCAGACGTGAGACGTCCTTCACCAGCTCGTTGGAGTACTTGAGCGCCGTCATGCGCTTCTTCGTCATCTTCGCGCCGACCACCTCATGGTGATGGAACGAGACCCGGCCGTCGTTCTCGAAGCGCCGTGTGCGCGGCTTGCCGATGTCGTGCAGCAGGGCGGACAGCCGGAGGGTCAGGTCGGGACCGTTCTCCTCCAGCTCCATCGCCTGCTCCAGGACGATCAGCGTGTGCTCGTAGACGTCCTTGTGACGGTGATGCTCGTCGCTCTCCAGACGCAGCGCCGGCAGCTCAGGCAGCACATGGTCGGCGAGCCCGGTGTCGACCAGCAGCGTCAGGCCCTTGCGGGGGTGAGCGGAGACGATCAGCTTGTTCAGCTCGTCCCGAACCCGCTCCGCCGAGACGATCTCGATCCGCCCGGCCATCTCCGTCATGGCCGTCACCACCTCGGGCGCCACCTCGAAGTCGAGCTGGGCCGCGAAGCGCGCCGCTCGCATCATGCGCAGCGGGTCGTCCGAGAAGGACGCTTCCGGGGTACCCGGAGTCCGCAGGACGCGCGCCGCGAGGTCCTCGAGCCCGCCGTGCGGGTCGACGAACTCCTTCTCCGGCAGCGCGACCGCCATCGCGTTGACCGTGAAGTCGCGGCGGACGAGGTCCTCCTCGATCGAGTTGCCGTAGGACACCTCGGGCTTGCGTGACGTCCGGTCGTACGCCTCCGAGCGGTAGGTCGTGACCTCGATCTGGTAGCCGTCCTTCTGGGCACCGACCGTGCCGAAGGCGATCCCGACCTCCCACACCGCGTCCGCCCACGGGCGCACGATCTTCAGTACGTCCTCGGGACGGGCGTCGGTCGTGAAGTCGAGGTCATTGCCGAGCCGAGCGAGCAGAGCGTCCCGGACCGATCCACCGACCAGGGCGAGTGAGAACCCGGCCTCCTGGAAGCGGCGGGCAAGGTCGTCGGCGACAGGCGCGACCCGCAGCAGCTCACTCACCGCGCGGTGCTGCACCTGACTCAGGACACTGGACTTGTCTTCGTTGGCGTTCGGCACAACAGAAGAGGGTACGTGGCCCGGGCGACCCGGAGCGCCTCCATTAAACGTGCACAGCGCGGGCACAGACGCCTCCGTCGGTGCAGCCCGAGGGCTGCGTCACATCCTTTACGACTTGGTGACGACCTCCCTTTATAAATGCACATACGGGACAGGCCGACGATGGGGACCGATCTTGTGGGGCAGTCCGCGGCACTTCCCCTCAGCGCGCATCGTTACCATGCGTGGACGCACATTCCGACGACCACTGACGACGACGAGGGACGGGCGAGCGCGTGGCCGAGGCGGCAGACTTCCAGGGGATGAGTCCCTCACCTGCCCGCCGCTGGCTGCGGCGCACCGGAGCACTGTTCGCCGGGGCGCCGCTGCTGGCCGGCCTGCTCCAGCTGCCTGCAGCGACGTCCTCACACGCCGCCGGACAGGACTCTCTGAAGGCCGCTTCCGGCTCGAAGACGGTGGCCGTCGCTGTGGACTCGCTCACCCCTGCCGTCGCCGGTGAGGACGACACGGTGACCGTGTCCGGCACGGTGACCAACAAGGGCAAGCAGACCGTCACCGGCGCGCAAGTGGACCTGCGTCTCGGTGGAGTGCTGAACACCCGCTCGGCCATCGACACGGCCGCCGGACGCACCGACTACCAGGAGGGTCTCGACGGCTCCCCGGTGGGCGGGAAGTACGTCAAGGAGTTCGCCAAGCTCACTGCGGGGGTCTCGCAGACCTTCAGCATCTCGGTGCCGGTCGAGGAGCTCGACCTCGGCGGAGACGGGGTCTACCCGTTCGCCGTCTCCTTGTCCGGCGAGACGTCGGCGGAGCCCTGGAACCACGTGCTGGGCATCCAGCGGACCTTCCTGCCGTGGCAGCCGGACGGGGCCGACACAAAGACGAAGACGACGGTTCTGTGGCCGCTCATCTCCACGTCCCACATGACGGCGCAGACGGGATCGGACGAGGCGCAGACGCCGGTCTTCCGTGATGACGACCTCGCCAAGGAGATCTCCCCGGGCGGGCGTCTCCAGCAGCTGGTGTCGCTCGGCAGGGACCTCGACGTCACCTGGGTGATCGACCCCGACCTGCTGGCCTCCGTGGACGCGATGACGGAGAGCTACCGCGTCCAGGGCGAGGGTGACACGACCACGGCCGGCACCCACCAGGCGGTCGCCAACCAGTGGCTGGCCGAGCTCCAGGACGCGGTGCAGGACAAGGAGGTCGTCGCCCTTCCGTTCGCCGACCCCGACCTGGCGTCCCTGGCGCACAACGGCACGAACGTCACCGGCTCCCTGAGTCACCTCAAGGAGGCCACGGACGTCGCCGCCGACACCGTCGACGCGGTGCTCCACGTGCAACCGACCACCGACTTCGCCTGGCCCGTGAACGGCGCCGTCGACCCGTCCATCGTGAAGGTCGCCACCTCCGCCGGCGCCGACAAGGTGATCGTCCGCAGCGACAGCCTGGTCGAGACGGGCGGCCTGCCCTACACGCCCTCATCGGCCCGCCCCATCGGCGGCGGCACGACGGCGGTGGTAGCGGACGCGCGGATGTCGACGGTGTTCCAGGGCAATCTGACGAGAGCGTCGAGCTCGACACTCGCCGTGCAGAGGTTCCTCGCCCAGAGCCTGACCCTGAACCTCCAGTCGGACAAGCAGCGCAGCATCGTCGTCGCCCCGCAGCGGATGCCGACGGCGAGCCAGGCCCAGGCGATGGCCGAGGCGGTGACGGCGCTCCAGGGCGGCACATGGTCCCAGTCCCAGGGACTGACGGCCGCCGCCACGGCCAAGCCGGACTCCGGCGCCACCACCAAGGTGCCGTCGGCGTCCGGGTACCCCTCCTCGCTGCGCAAGCAGGAGCTGCCGCGCGCGGCCTTCGAGCAGATCGCGACCACGCAGAGCAAGCTCGACAGCTTCAAGGTGATCCTGACCGACCCGTCCCGCGTCGTGACCCCCTTCGGGCGGGCCATGAACCGCGAGATGTCCACGTCATGGCGTGGCCGCTCGGCGGCGGCCGCCGACTACCGCAACGGCGTCGAGGCATACATCAACTCACTGGCCGGCCAGGTCACGCTGATCGAGAAGTCCGAGATCAAGCTTTCGGGCCGCAGCGCCATGATCCCTGTGACCGTGCAGAACAACCTGGTGCAGGGCGTCGAGCACCTGGTGCTGCGACTGACCTCGTCGAGCCCGAGGCGCCTGGAGATCGGCGGCGAGGCGTACGACGAACAGCGCGTCACGGTCTCCGGCGGACACAGCCAGACGGTGAAGTTCACCACGTCGGCTCAGGCCAACGGCCAGGCCACGGTGAGGGCCCAGCTGTACACGGAGGACGGCCAGCCGTACGGCCAGCCCGTCACGTTCGACGTGAAGGTCACCGAGTTCACGGCCACCGTGATGCTGGTCATCGGCGGCGGCTTCCTGCTGCTGGTCCTCGCCGGGTTCCGGATGTACACGCAGCGCAAGCGCGCCGCGGCCCGTGACGCCGAGGAGAACGGCTCCCCGGAGGCGGGTGAGGCCGACGGCGATCCGGAGAACCCGGAAGGCCCCGAGGACCGTCTCACGACCGAGGACCTTCACAAGGAAGAGTCCCGCACCGGTGAGGGGGAAGACGCCCCGGAGCAGCCGAGTGACCCGACCCCGGACACCGCAGCGGAAAGCGCCGACCCGTCCGGCACGGGTGAGAGAGTGGACCGTTGAGCGATGTCGTGGCCGGTGGGCCCGGGACGATGAGGTGGGGTAGCCATGAACGCGCCGTACGACGGTGACCGCGGCCAGGCTGCGGGCAGCTCGGGGCACCCCGAGGGCCCGCCGCCCGAGCCCGGTCAGGTGCCGCCGCAGCACCCCGCGGACATGTACCTCCAGGACGCCTACGACCAGGACCCCTACCGGGGCCAGGAGCTCTCCGCCCAGGACCCGGTCGCCGAGGCGCTGTACGACCGTGCCGCGCACCCGCCGCCCCCGCCGGGCACCTACCAGCCACAGCAGCCCCTCTACTCCCAGCCGCCTCAGTCGCCGTACGCCCCCGACCCCAACGTGTGGGCCCAGACCCCGGCGCCCGAGCCGGAGGGCCCCACCCAGTACCTGCCGTACGGTGACGACCCCCGTACGACCCAGTACGTGGGCGTCGACGATCTGGTCTCGCATTCCGCCGGGGAACAGCAGGAGCACGACGCCTTCGCGCACCTCTTCCGCGACCAGCAGCAGGGCGGCCACCCGCAGTACCAGGCGCCGCCCACGGTCCCCGGACCCTCGCCCGCACCCGCCACGGGCCCCACGCCCCCCGTAGGGGCCGACACAGCCGCGCCCGCGCCCGCTCCTGCCCCGGCTCCCGCCTCGAAGAAGGGCGGGCGGGCCGGCGGTCTGCTGAAGTCGAGCGCCGTGATGGCCGCGGGGACGATGGTCTCCCGGCTCACCGGGTTCGTGCGGTCGATGATGATCGTCTCGGCGCTGGGCCTCGGCCTGCTCGGTGACTCGTTCCAGGTCGCCTACACGCTGCCGACGATGATCTACATCCTGACCGTCGGCGGCGGCCTCAACTCGGTCTTCGTGCCCCAGCTCGTGCGCGCCATGAAGGACGACGAGGACGGCGGTGAGGCGTACGCCAACCGTTTGCTCACGCTGGTCATGGTGGCGCTCGCAGCCCTCACCGCGCTCGCCATGGCCGGTGCGCCGCTCCTGGTCAGCGCGCTGTCCACCAAGGTCGCCAGTGACCCCGCGGCCAACGAGGTGGCGGTCACCTTCACCCGCTACTTCCTGCCCTCGATCTTCTTCATGGGCGTCCATGTGGTGATGGGCCAGATCCTCAACGCCCGCGGCCGGTTCGGCGCCATGATGTGGACGCCGGTCCTGAACAACATCGTCATCATCGTGACGCTCGGAATGTTCCTGTGGGTGTACGGCACCGCGGAGCACTCCGGCATGGAGGTCACGAACATCCCGCCGGAGGGCCAGCGGCTCCTCGGCGCCGGTGTCCTGCTCGGCCTGGTCGTGCAGTCCCTGGCGATGATCCCGTATCTGCGCGAGACCGGGTTCCGGCTGCGCCTGCGCTTCGACTGGAAGGGCCACGGCCTCGGCAAGGCCGCCATGCTGGCCAAGTGGACGATCCTGTTCGTCCTGGCCAACCAGGCGGGTGCGCTCGTCGTCACCCAGCTGTCCACGTCCGCCGGCTTCGACTCCGACGTCGACGGCACCGGCTACGCCGCCTACGCCAACGCTCAGCTCATCTGGGGCCTCCCGCAGGCCATCATCACGGTCTCTCTGATGGCCGCCCTGCTGCCCCGTATCTCGCGTTCCGCCGCCGAGGACGACCCGGGCGCCGTACGCGACGACATCTCCCAGGGCCTGCGTACGACAGCGGTGGCGATCGTGCCGCTCGCCTTCGGCTTCCTGGCGTTGGGCATCCCGATGTGCACGCTGATGTTCGGCTCCTCGGGCACCAGCGAGGCCACCAACATGGGCTACATGCTGATGGCGTTCGGCCTCGGCCTGATCCCCTACTCGGTGCAGTACGTCGTGCTGCGCGCCTTCTACGCCTACGAGGACACCCGCACCCCCTTCTACAACACGGTCATCGTGGCCGCGGGCAACGCGGGGGCGTCGGTGCTCTGCTACCTCCTGCTGCCGGCTCGCTGGGCCGTGGTCGGCATGGCCGCCTCGTACGGCCTGGCGTACGCGATCGGCGTAGGCGTCGCCTGGAGCCGGTTGCGCAAGAGGCTCGGCGGCGACCTCGACGGCGCCCGGGTCATGCGGACGTACGCCAGACTCTGCATCGCCTCAGTGCCCGCGGCACTGCTGAGCGGTGCGGCCTGCTACGCGACCACGCATGTCCTCGGTCAGGGTGTCCTCGGCTCCTTCGCCGCTCTGCTCGCCGGTGGAGCGGTACTGCTCGGGATCTTCTTCGTCGCTGCGCGCAAGATGCGCATCGAGGAGCTGAACTCACTGGTCGGCATGGTTCGCGGGCGTCTGGGTCGCTGAAGCTGGGGTACGCGCACAACCATCGTCCGCCATCGTGTGTCGTGCATAGCGGCGGACTGTGGGCACAATTGGTTTCGGCGTCGGACGGTGCGCTCGGGGTCGTAGGGCGTGCAACGGATGGGGAGGCAGGAACGACGGTGGCGGAACGGAGCACGGCTGCCGTCGACGTGGCAGACAACAGCGGCGACGAGCCGCTGACCGCTCAGGCGGACCAGTCCACGGCCGACGGGGTGGCCAAGAATCGGGAGCGGGACACGGACATCGACGAGGCACAGGGGAGTGGCGGGACCGAGGGTCCCGGGAAGGCCTCACCGCCCGAACTGCACAGCGGCCACAAACTCGCCAGACGCTACCGCCTCGAGGAGTGCGTCACCCGTCTGGACGGTTTCAGCAGTTGGCGTGCGGTCGACGAGAAACTCCGTCGCGCCGTTGGCGTGCACATCCTGCCGGCGGACCACGCGCGAGCCCGTTCCGTACTGGCCGCGGCCCGTTCCTCCGCACTCCTCGGCGACCCGCGCTTCGTCCAGGTACTCGACGCCGTGGACGAGAACGACCTCGTCTACGTCGTCCACGAATGGCTCCCCGACGCCACGGAACTGACGGCCCTTCTGGCTTCCGGCCCGCTGGAGGTGTACGACGCCTACCAGATGGTCACCCAGGTGTCGGCAGCCATGGCCGCCGCCCACCGCGAGGGCCTGGCACATCTGCGGCTCAACCCGAACGCCGTGCTGCGTACGTCCTCGGGACAGTGGCGCATCCGCGGCCTCGCCGTGAACGCCGCGCTGCGGGGCATCAGCTCCGACACCCCGCAGCGCACCGACACGGAGGCCATCGGCGCGCTGCTGTACGCCACGCTCACCCAGCGCTGGCCGTACGAGAGCGACGCCTACGGCCTGTCCGGGCTGCCGAAGGACGTCGGTCTGATCGCCCCCGATCAGGTGCGTGCCGGTGTCCACCGCGGGCTGTCCGAGCTCGCCATGCGCGCGCTGGTCAACGACGGCGCGACGGCCTCCCGCCACGAGTCCGCGTGCACGACGCCGGAGGAACTGGTGAAGGCGATCGGCGAGATGCCCCGCATCCGCCCGCCGGAGCCGTCGTTCACGGCCCCGCCGGACTATCAGCGCACGACGTACCAGCAGGGCACGTACGGCCGCCAGACGCGTCCCGGCGTCACCCAACAGGTGCCGACCCCGCCACCCCCGTTGCAGAGCCGTACCGGCAAGGCACTGAAGTGGGCCGTCTCGGCCCTCCTCATCGCCGCGCTGGGCCTGGGCAGCTGGCAGCTGGCGGACGCGCTGATGGACCAGGGCGGCAAGTCCGACGACAACCAGACGCAGACGACGGACGACGGCGACAAGGGCAGCGACAGCAGCAAGCCGGTCCAGATCAAGATTCGGAATGCTCAGGAGTTCGTGGCGAAGGGCGAGGCCCAGGCGCCGGAGGACGTGGCCAAGACGTACGACGGTGACGGCTCGTCGTATTGGCGCACCAAGAGCTTCGTTGACGGTCCGGAGATGAATCCCGCCTTCAAACCCGGCGTGGGTATCGTCTACGACCTCGGCTCGGCCCAGAAGGTGTCGGCCGCGTCGATAGGGCTTCTGTATCCAGGCCCTCACACGACGATCACGCTGTACGCCGCCGACTCCATGACGCCGTCCTCGCTGGACTCGATGGAGAAGATCGGCACCGTCACGACCAACGGCACCAGTGCGACGGTGAAGGTCACCAAGTCGGTGAAGACCCAGTACGTTCTCGTATGGCTCACCGCCATGCCCTACGCGGAGGGCGACGAGTACAGCGGCTCGGGCTTCAAGCAGGCCCTCACCGACCTGAAGTTCACCGGCTGAGAGCTCACCGCAGACAAAGGGAGGGGGTCCCGATGGCAGATGGCACCGCACGCCGCGACACAAGCGATCAGGACCTTCTCGCCCTGCACGTGGAGGGCGACCCCGACGCCTTCGGTGAGATCGTCCGGCGGCACCGCGACCGGCTCTGGGCGGTGGCGCTGAGGACGCTGGGTGACCGTGAGGAGGCCGCTGACGCGGTCCAGGACGCCCTCGTCTCCGCGTACCGGGCCGCCCACACCTTCCGGGGCCAGTCGGCCGTCACGACGTGGCTGCACCGGATCACGGTGAACGCCTGCCTGGACCGCGCCCGCAAGGCTGCCTCCCGTAAGACCTCTCCGGTCGACGACACCGAGCGCCTGGAGCAGTTGCTGGAGCCTCACGAGGAGGCATCCGCCCCGGCAGAGCGCAACGATCTGCACCGCCAGCTGCTGGAGGCGCTCGGCACGCTTCCGCCCGACCAGCGTGCGGCCCTCGTCCTGGTGGACATGCAGGGCTACCCGGTCGCCGAGGCCGCCCGGGTACTCGATGTGCCCACCGGCACGGTCAAGAGCCGATGTGCGCGCGGCAGAGCCAGACTCCTGCCGCTCCTGACGCATCTACGGCCGGAAAGCGCGGGAGGCGGCAAGGATTCCGGCGAGCGGCGGAACCGGACGCAGGGGACATCCGTCCCACCGGCAGCGGGTCCACGTGCCGCGGGGCCGCAAGCCCCGGATCCGCGCGATACCGGGCCGAGTGATTCAGCTGCAGTGAAGGGCGGAGGTGGGCGAGCGTGACATCCACGACGGACACGGCCGGGCACCCGGACGTCGCCGAGATCTCCGACCTCACCGAGGGCCTTCTCCCCCCGTCCAAGACCGCCGATCTACGCCGGCATCTGGACGAGTGCGAGCTGTGCGCGGATGTCCAAGCCTCGCTGGAGGAGATCCGGGGGCTGCTCGGCACACTGCCCGGTCCGTCGCGCATGCCCACCGATGTCACCGAACGCATCGACGCCGCCCTCGCCGCAGAGGCTCTGCTGAGCGCCACGGCGCCCGACAACATCGACCAGTCGAAGCTCGCCGGTGCTGCGCACTCGGTCTCCGACGTGGACGACGGTGCGCATGTTTCACGTGAAACATCGGCAGCGGCAGGACGCCCGGCGGGGCATGCCCGCTCCTCGACCACCGGTCCCGGCCGCAAGGACCGCAAGAAGGCCGGGCGGCGCAAGGTCGTCGTCCTGAGCGCCGCGTTCACGGCGGCTGCCCTGGGCCTTGGATCCGTGCTCCTGACCTCACTCATGGGTGGCGGCTCCGGTCCAACGGCCGATGGGGGGCAGACCACCGCCGACACCTTCTCCGCGGCGAAGCTGGAGAACCAGGTCTCCGATCTTCTGGCGAAGAGCGAGAGCTCCGTCGGTGGCTCCAAGAAGCCCGACCGCAGCTTGGGCATGGAGGGCGGGGCCGACACCGCGAGCCCCCGGGTCTTCCGCGAGATCACGGTGCCCGAATGCATCCGCCAGGGCATTGGTCGCAATGACATCGCCCTGGCCGCCGAGGAGGGCCGCTACAAGGGCAAGGAAGCTCTGCTCGTCGTCTTGCCCGATGCCTCTGATGTCAGCCGGGTCACCGTCTACGTCATGGACGCGAGCTGTGTGAGGCACCCATCGACCGCCAAGGCCGATGTTCTCCTGACGGAGTCCTACGCACGCAGCTGAGCGGCCGTAGGTTCGTCTCCGTCCGAGGCGGCAACCCCCACGATGTGACGTGGCAATGACGTCACCGTGTGCCCGGACACAGTGGGAATGCGCGCCCCTTAGGATCCGTTGGGTGGGGTGAGAGTCCTGAAAGGGTCTCCCACCGGTCCGACGACGTATTCCAGAGACGAGGAATCAAGCCGTGAGCGACGTCCGAAACGTGATCATCATCGGCTCCGGGCCCGCCGGCTACACGGCGGCGCTCTACACCGCGCGCGCGTCACTGAAGCCGCTGGTGTTCGAGGGAGCCGTCACCGCTGGCGGTGCGCTCATGAACACGACCGACGTGGAGAACTTCCCGGGCTTCCAGGACGGCATCATGGGCCCCGAGCTCATGGACAACATGCGCTCCCAGGCCGAGCGCTTCGGAGCCGAGCTCATCCCGGACGACATCGTCAACGTCGACCTGAGTGGTGAGATCAAGACCGTCACCGACACCGCGGGCACGGTTCACCGCGCGAAGGCCATCATCGTCGCCACCGGCTCGCAGCACCGTAAGCTCGGCCTGCCGAACGAGGACGCCCTCTCCGGTCGCGGCGTCTCGTGGTGTGCCACCTGTGACGGCTTCTTCTTCAAGGACCAGGACATCGCCGTGATCGGTGGCGGTGACACCGCGATGGAGGAGGCCACCTTCCTCTCTCGCTTCGCCAAGTCCGTGACGATCGTCCACCGCCGGGACACCCTGCGCGCCTCCAAGGCGATGCAGGAGCGTGCCTTCGCCGACCCGAAGATCAAGTTCGTCTGGGACAGCGAGGTGGCCGAGGTCCAGGGCGACCAGAAGCTCGCCAGCCTGAAGCTCCGCAACCTCAAGACCGGCGAGCTCTCGGACCTGGCGGTCACCGGCCTGTTCATCGCGATCGGCCACGACCCGCGCACCGAGCTGTTCAAGGGCCAGCTGGAGCTGGACGAGGAGGGCTACCTCAAGGTGGAAGCCCCCTCGACCCGCACCAACCTCAGCGGCGTCTTCGGTGCCGGCGACGTGGTCGACCACACCTACCGCCAGGCGATCACCGCGGCCGGTACCGGCTGTTCCGCCGCTCTCGACGCCGAGCGCTTCCTCGCCGCCCTCGCGGACGAAGAGAAGGCCGAGCCCGAGAAGACCGCTGTCTGACCCCCACCCACCCCACGCACCAGAGTTAAGGAGCCCGCCGTGGCCGGCACCCTGAAGAATGTGACCGACGATTCCTTCGAGCAGGACGTTCTCAAGAGCGACAAGCCCGTTCTGGTGGACTTCTGGGCCGCCTGGTGCGGTCCCTGCCGTCAGATCGCGCCGTCCCTCGAGGCGATCGCCGCCGAGCACGGCGACAAGATCGAGATCGTCAAGCTCAACATCGACGAGAACCCGGGTACGGCCGCCAAGTACGGCGTCATGTCCATCCCGACGCTGAACGTCTACAGCAACGGCGAGGTCGCCAAGACCATCGTCGGCGCGAAGCCGAAGGCCGCGATCCTCCGCGACCTTGAGGACTTCATCGCCGAGTGACGTTTCACGTGAAACACGAATGGGCCAACCCCCTCGGGTTGGCCCATTCGCATGAGAGGCACCTTGTCGGTCACAGAGGCCGCAACACCGGCTCTTTCTGCACGGCCCCCAACAGCCGGTCGATCGCCATCTCCACGTCTTCCTTCCAGGACAGCGTCGTCCGCAGCTCCAGCCGCAGACGCGGGAAGGTGGGGTGGGGGCGAACCGTCTTGAAGCCCACGGCCAGGAGATGGTCCGCCGGCAGAACGCAGGCCGGCTCTTTCCACCGTGAGTCTCCGAAGGCCTCGATCGCCTTGAAGCCCCGCCGCAGGAGATCCTTGGCAACCGTCTGGACCATCACTCTGCCCAGCCCCTGCCCCTGATAGCCCGGCATGATGAACGCGGTCATCAACTGCACCGCGTCCTGTGAAACGGGACTCGTCGGGAACGCGGTCGAGCGCGGGACGTAGGCCGGAGGCGCATACAGCACGAAGCCAACCGGCACCTCGTCGACGTAGACGACCCGACCGCAGGAGCCCCAGTCCAGAAGGACGGCGGAGATCCAGGCTTCCTTCTCCAGGGCGGGGGTGCCGGCCTTTACCGCGGCCTCACCGCTGACCGGGTCCAACTCCCAGAAGACGCACGAGCGGCAGCGCTTGGGAAGGTCCGGAAGGTTGTCCAGCGTGAGCGGTACGAGCCGACGCCCCATGAAGGCTGATCCTCGCTTCCTTCGCCCGCGGCATCGCGAGCGGCTGTCAGGGCGCTTCGTTCCCTGAGCAGGCTGCCGACGAATCCGCCGACCGCGCCCAGCCCAAGACCCGCGCTCACCAGTCCGGTGCGGCTCACCGTTCGCATGGCCCCGCCTCCCCTAAGAGGTCTGCCAGGTGGATGCGCCATACCCGAACGCATCGTATCCACGAAGCGATTCCATCGATACCGTCAGAAAGCAAAGGGCGGGCCGTGTTCCGGTACACACCGGACACGGCCCGCGTGAACGAGTCGGACAGCAGACCCGGTCGGCCGAGCCTCAGTCCTCGGTCTCCTCCGCGTCCTCGTCCAGCAAGCTCTTCTGGAGAGCGAGCTTCTCGCCCGGAGCGAACGTGCTGAGGATCCGCTCAAGGTCATCCGGAGAGGCGAACTCGACGGTGATCTTGCCCTTCTTCTGCCCCAGTTCGACCTTCACTCGCGTCTCGAAGCGATCCGAGAGTCGCGTCGCGAGGTCGGACAGCGCCGGAGAGGGCACGGAGCCGGCCCGGGGACCCCTGGAACGTGGAGTCTTCTGCGGCCGCGAGCCCATCAGGGTCACGATCTCCTCGACGGACCGTACGGAGAGGCCTTCGGCCACCACCCGATAGGCCAGCCGCTCCTGCTCCTCCGGGTCCTCCACGGACAGGAGAGCCCGCGCGTGGCCGGCGGAGAGAACTCCGGCAGCCACCCGGTTCTGGACCTTGGGCGAGAGCTTCAGCAGACGCAGGGTGTTGGAGACCTGAGGCCGGGAACGGCCGATGCGGTCGGCCAACTGGTCATGCGTGCAGTTGAAGTCCTTCAGCAACTGATCGTAGGCAGCTGCCTCTTCGATCGGGTTCAGCTGAGCGCGGTGCAGGTTCTCCAGCAGCGCGTCCAGAAGAAGCTTCTCGTCATCCGTGGCCCGCACGATCGCCGGGATCGCGTCCAGGCCCGCCTCACGGCAGGCCCGCCAGCGACGCTCGCCCATGATGAGCTCGTAGCTCGCGGGGCCGATCTGCCGGACGACGATCGGCTGGAGAAGACCGACCTCCTGGATGGAGGTGACGAGCTCTTGCAGAGCGTCCTCGTCGAAGACCTCACGCGGCTGACGCGGGTTCGGCGTGATCGCATCGAGGGGGATCTCCGCGAAGTGGGCGCCCATGGGAGCTGCGGGCATCTCCACGAAGTCGTTCGGCGACGGCTCCTCGGTTTCATGTGAAACAGGCGGCAGAGTGGCCACCTTGGCCGCGGCCACCCCACGCTCGGACAGCACCGGTACTGCGGCCGGAGACGCAGAAACGGCTCCCCCTACCGCCGTCGGGGACACCGACTTCTCCGTCGGTGCAGCAGGGATCAGTGCGCCGAGACCACGACCCAAACCCCTCCGTCGCTCGCTCACTGGATCCCCTCCACCATGCTCGGGTTGCTCTGGGCGCCGATGTGGGCCTGCGTCGGGTCATAGCTGACGCCGACACCCTTCAGCGCGATTTCTCGTGCCGCCTCAAGATAGGACAGAGCACCGCTTGATCCCGGATCGTAGGTCAGCACTGTCTGTCCATAGCTCGGCGCCTCGGAGATACGGACCGAGCGGGGAATGCTCGTCCGCAGCACCTCGTCGCCGAAGTGGGTACGCACCTCGTCCGCGACCTGGGACGCGAGCCGCGTCCTGCCGTCGTACATGGTGAGCAGGATCGTCGAGACATGCAGGGCGGGGTTGAGGTGCCCCCGCACCAGATCGACGTTGCGGAGCAGCTGCCCCAGGCCCTCCAGGGCGTAGTACTCGCACTGGATCGGGATCAGGACCTCCTGCCCGGCCACGAGCGCGTTGACCGTCAGCAGACCGAGCGAGGGCGGGCAGTCGATGAGGACGTAGTCCAACGGCTGCTCGTAGGCCTGGATCGCCCGCTCAAGTCGGCTCTCACGTGCCACCAGGGACACCAGCTCGATCTCCGCACCGGCGAGATCGATCGTGGCGGGGGCGCAGAAGAGACCCTCGACATCAGGGACCGGCTGGACGACTTCGGCGAGCGGCCTGCTCTCCACCAGCACGTCGTAGATCGAAGGAACTTCGGCGTGATGGTCGATCCCCAAGGCAGTGGACGCGTTGCCCTGTGGGTCGAGGTCGATGACCAGCACCCGGCCGCCATGCAGGGCAAGCGACGCGGCAAGGTTGACGGTCGTCGTCGTCTTGCCCACGCCCCCCTTCTGGTTGGCGACCACCATGATGCGGGTCTGCTCGGGCCGTGGCAGGCCCTCGCCGGCGCGGCCTAGAGCCTCCACCGCCAGTTGGGCAGCACGACCGATGGGAGTGTCGTCCATCGGGGGCGGTGTTTCACGTGAAACATCCTCCCCCATCGATTCGGTACGGGGACCGGGGACCGGATCGGTCATCGGTCCCGCGATGTTGGCGTTGGACCGCAAGGATTCACTCTCCTCGACTTCAGGCTCGCAATGAACAGAGCCTCCCATGTCTTCGGGGTCGCGAACCAGTGAGGCCTGTTGTTCTGTGGAGAAATCCACCTCTGTGGAAACCTCCGTGCCCCTCCTGGGGGACGGAGAGTTGTCAGAAGCACCCTCTCCGAGGGATCCGAGGGGCTTTCGGTCGCGCGGTTCGGCAGCGGCGCGGCCGCGGCTGATGATGCCGTGCAGCAGTGAGCGACGTTTCACGTGAAACACGATGCACAGCAGCCGAGGTCGAACTGTCGCGACACTCCGGCATGGGTAGGTTTGCCAGCTTGTGTGGAGTACGTCTCGTCGTCAGGACGGATCAGCGCCGTCGCCGGGCACGTCCGGTCCTGGCCGCCTTCGCCCGCTTCGCTGCGAAGCGCACACCGCCCGGACTTTCCCCCACCTCGACGCGCACGACCGTGGACATCGGATCCACCACGCCTTCCCCGACATGGAGGATCGACGTCTCGACCGCGCCCAGCTTACTCAGAGCCGTCGCCGCGCTCTTCAGCTCCTCCTCCGCGGTATCTCCCTTGAGTGCCAGCATCTCGCCGTACGGGCGCAGCAGGGGGATGCCCCAGGTGGCCAGCCGGTCCAGCGGAGCCACGGCACGGGCAGTCACGACATGCACAGGCTGCAGACTGCCCATGACCTCTTCGGCGCGACCACGGACGACCGTCACATGATCGAGCCCCAGCAGCTCGACGACCTCCGTCAGGAAGTTCGTACGCCGCAGCAGAGGCTCCAGCAGGGTGATCTTCAGGTCCTCCCGGACCAGCGCCAGAGGGATGCCGGGCAGGCCGGCGCCCGAGCCGACATCGCACACCGTCACGCCCTCGGGAACGACCTCCGAGAGCACCGCGCAGTTCAGCAGGTGGCGCTCCCACAGGCGGGGCACCTCTCGCGGGCCGATCAGGCCGCGCTGCACACCCGCCTCGGCAAGCAGTTCGGCGTAGCGGACCGCATCAGCGTAGCGATCGCCGAACACCTCACGTGCCTGCTCGGGCACAGGGGGAAGCTCCGCTGCCTCCGTCACGGGGGACCGTCCTTCCGTACCGCGCCGACGCCCGAGGCGTCGATCACCAGAACCACCAGAACTACCAGGCTGACAAAGTTCGGCCCCGCCTGCGGACAGACGGGGCCGGAGGAAAGGTACGAGCCGATCAGGCGGGAAGCACGACGACGAACCGCTGCGGCTCCTCGCCCTCGGACTCGCTGCGCAGGCCCGCCGACTTCACCGCGTCATGTACGACCTTGCGCTCGAACGGCGTCATCGGCTTCAGCTTCACGGGTTCGCCGGTGTTCTTGACCTCGGCGGCAGCCTTCGCGCCCAGCTCGGAGAGCTCGGCACGCTTCTTGGCCCGGTAGCCCGCGATGTCCAGCATCAGCCGGCTGCGATCCCCGGTCTCCCGGTGCACGGCCAGGCGCGTGAGCTCCTGAAGCGCCTCCAGCACCTCACCCTCACGGCCGACCAGCTTCTGCAGGTCTCGGCCGCTCGCGTCGCTGATGATCGAGACAGCGGCGCGGTCGGCCTCGACGTCCATGTCGATGTCGCCGTCGAGATCGGCGATGTCGAGCAGACCCTCGAGGTAATCCGCCGCGATCTCGCCCTCCTGCTCCAGGCGGGTCAGGGTGTCTACACCCTCGGCAGCGGCGGAGGTGGTGCCTTCCGTCACGGGATGGGCTCCTTCTTACTTCTTGGAGGGGGACTTGGGGCGCTGCGGACCGCCCTTGCGCTGCCCGGACTGGGCCTTGCTGCGGCCGCCGCTGCTGGGCTTCGAAGCATCCTTCTTGGCGGCGCCGGGCTTGGCGTCCTCAGGCTCGTCGGACTCGTCGGACTTCCGCAGCGACATCGGCTCATCGGCCTGCTTCGGACCGCCGGAGTGACGCTGAGCCTTGCTCTGGCGCTTCGGCTGCTGACGCTTGGGGGTCGCCGTGGTGGTCGGCGTACCGTCCTCGGCCACGGTGGCTACGGCGCCCTCGCCCTTCAGCACGGTGCCGTCGGTCTGCGCCGCGAGGCCGGCCTTGCTCAGGCCGTTGATGAACTTGCGCTCGTACTCGTTGCGGTCGCGGCCCTTGGCGACGATGGCCTTGACGATGGCGCGCTCGCCACGGCTGCGGGTCTTGCCGTGGTTCGTGACGTGCTTGGTGAGGCGGTCCAGGTACGCGGCCTGAGCCTTGGAACCCGGGGTCGGGTTGTTACGGATGACGTACATCTGCTGGCCCATGGTCCACACGTTGGTGGTCAGCCAGTAGACGAGGACACCGACCGGGAAGTTGATGCCGAAGATGGCGAACATGACCGGGAAGATGTACATCAGCATCTTCTGCTGCTGCATGAACGGCGTCTTCACCGTGGTGTCGACGTTCTTCGTCATCAGCTGGCGCTGCGTGTAGAACTGCGACGCCGACATCAGGACGATCATGACCGCGGTGACGATGCGGACGGTGGTCAGCGAGGCGTCGAGCGCGGCGACGTCAGCGGAGCTGTCGGTGAACTTCGCGGCCAGCGGGGCACCGAAGATGTGCGCCTGCTGCGCGCTCTTCAGCAGGCTCTCGTTGATGACACCGATGGTGTCGTTGTTCGCGATGCTGTTGAGCACGTGGTACAGGGCGAAGAAGAACGGCGACTGCGCCAGGATGGGAAGGCACGAGGAGAGCGGGTTGGTGCCCGTCTCCTTGTACAGCTTCATCATCTCTTCGGACTGGCGCTGCTTGTCGTTCTTGTAGCGCTCCTGGATCTTCTTCATCTCCGGCTGGAGAGTCTGCATGGCCCGGGTCGCCTTGATCTGCTTCACAAAGAGCGGGATCAGGCAGATACGGATCAGAATCACCAGGGACACGATGGACAGGCCCCAGGCCCAGCCGGTGTCAGGGCCGAAGATGGCGCCGTATACCGAGTGGAACTGGACGATGACCCATGAAACGGGTGTCGTGATGAAGCTGAAGAGGCTGGCAATCGTGTCCACTAATCATGCTCCTTGGGCATGGGGCGAGGTCTCTGCGGCCGGGCTCGAAGGAACATTCTCCTCGGTGGCCGTTTCGGCGGCGGAGGGCCCGCCCTTGCGTGCGCGCCAAGCGTTGCGCAGCAGCTCGTGCCACCGCGGACGCTTGCGCGGCGGAACATGGTCCACACCGCCCGGCGACCACGGGTTGCACCGCAGGATGCGCCAGGCGGTCAGCGCCGTGCCCCTGATCGCACCGTGCCGGTCGATGGCCGTGTACCCGTAGTGGGAGCACGACGGGTAGTACTTGCACACCGGCCCGAGCAGCGGACTGATCGTCCACTGGTACAGCTTGATAAGAGCCAGCAGTGGGTACTTCATCGCGCGCCCCCTCCCAGCAGCCGCTGCAGAGCGGCATCCAGGTCTCGGGCCAGCTGTGCATGATCGGCGTCACCCGCACCGGGCAGCGCTCGTACGACTACCAGGCTACCGGGGGGCAGCTGGTCGACTCGGTCGCGCATCAGATGGCGAAGCCTGCGCTTCACCTTGTTCCGCACGACCGCGCCACCCACTGCCTTGCTCACGACGAAACCCGCACGCGTCGGGGGAGCGCTCTCCCCAGGCGCGTGCGGGTCCGTGGCACCGCTACGAAGGTGGACGACGAGAGTCGGGCGCCCGGCCCGGCGTCCTCGTCGTACCGCGGTCGCGAAGTCCTCGCGCCGCCTCAGCCGATGCTCGGTAGGCAGCACGACGTCATGACCTGATCGGGATCAGGCGGACAGGCTGGCGCGACCCTTGCTGCGGCGGTTCGCGAGAATCGCGCGACCGGCACGGGTGCGCATCCGCAGACGGAAGCCGTGGGTCTTGGCACGACGACGGTTGTTCGGCTGGAAGGTGCGCTTGCTCACTCGGGGGCTCCAGAAATAAATCGGTGGTTGCGGGTGCCGTCCTGGCTGTCACCGTGCGCCCACGAGTAGCTCGCAGTTACGCCCGAGTGCACCGCTTACCGATCACCTTGACGCGATCTGGCCCATCGGAGGCAGGCGGCAGCAGCCATCGACAACTCGACCTGGTTACGGTACGCGCGGCTACGCCATCCGGTCAAACCAGAGGCCAGGGGGAGACACTATCCACAGGCTGGGGACAACAACTTGAACCGCACCCGCCGCCCTGACTACCGTGACTGGACTCCGATTCGTTCCCTTGTCCCCTTGATTCTGGCTCCACCCCTTTGAATCCCGACCCGTCCCACAATCACACGTTCGTGGGACCCATGAGAGAGCGTGCCCTGTGGCTGACGTACCTGCCGATCTTGCCGCAGTGTGGCCACGAGTACTGGAACAACTTCTCGGTGAGGGCCGGGGACAGGGCGTCGAATCCAAGGACGAGCACTGGATCCGGCGCTGCCAGCCGCTCGCGCTGGTGGCCGACACTGCTCTGCTCGCCGTACCGAACGAATTTGCGAAAGGCGTACTGGAGGGCCGTCTGGCCCCCATCGTCAGCGACACGCTGAGCCGCGAGTGCGGCCGCCCGATCCGCATCGCGATCACCGTCGACGACTCCGCCGGCGAACCCCCGGCCCCGCCGATGCCCCCCGCGCCGCAGTCTCGCTACGAGGAGCCCGAGCTCCCCTCCTACGAGAGCTACGGCCGCCACCGCGCCGACGACCAGATGCCCGGCGCCGACCCGCTGCCCACCGCGCGACCGGCCTACCCGAGCGAGTACCAGCGCCCCGAGCACGCCCCCGGCAGCTGGCCGCGTCCCACGCAGGACGAGTACGGCTGGCAGCAGCAGCGGCTCGGCTTCCCCGAGCGGGACCCGTACGCATCGCCGTCCCAGGACTCCTACGCGCAGGACTCCTACGGCGCGCCGTCCCAGGACTACCGCCCGCAGCCGATGGATCGGCCGCCGTACGACGGGCACCGCTCCGACTACGACCAGCGCCGGTCCGACTATGAGCAGAAACGGCCCGACTACGACCAGCCGCGCGGCGACTACGACCGTGACGCCCGCCGCGAGTTGCCCGAGCCGCCCGTCGGCTCCGGCCATATGCACCGCGGCGGCCCCGTCGGCACCGGTCTGCCGGCCACCGGCGCCCCCGGCCCGCTGGCCGCGAAGCCCGCACCGGCGCCCGGCCCGGGCGAACCGACCGCGCGACTGAACCCGAAGTACCTCTTCGACACGTTCGTCATCGGCGCCTCCAACCGCTTCGCGCACGCGGCCGCGGTCGCCGTCGCCGAGGCACCCGCGAAGGCCTACAACCCCCTCTTCATCTACGGGGAGTCGGGCCTCGGAAAGACGCACCTGCTGCACGCGATCGGGCACTACGCGCGCAGCCTCTACCCGGGCACGCGCGTGCGCTATGTGAGCTCGGAGGAGTTCACCAACGAGTTCATCAACTCCATCCGCGACGGCAAGGGCGACAGCTTCCGCAAGCGGTACCGGGAGATGGACATCCTGCTCGTCGACGACATCCAGTTCCTCGCGGACAAGGAGTCGACGCAAGAGGAGTTCTTCCACACCTTCAACACGCTCCACAACGCCAACAAGCAGATCGTGCTCTCAAGCGACCGGCCGCCCAAGCAGCTGGTCACGCTGGAGGACCGGCTGCGGAACCGTTTCGAGTGGGGTCTGATCACCGACGTCCAGCCGCCGGAGCTGGAGACGCGTATCGCGATCCTGCGCAAGAAGGCGGTCCAGGAGCAGCTCAACGCCCCGCCGGAGGTCCTGGAGTTCATCGCCTCCCGCATCTCGCGCAACATCCGCGAGCTGGAGGGGGCGCTGATCCGGGTGACGGCGTTCGCGTCGCTCAACCGGCAGCCGGTGGACCTGGGCCTGACGGAGATCGTCCTGAAGGACCTGATCCCCGGCGGCGACGACGCGACGCCGGAGATCACCTCGACGGCCATCATGAGCGCCACGGCCGACTACTTCGGTCTCACGGTCGAGGACCTGTGCGGCAGCTCGCGCGGCCGCCAGCTGGTCACCGCCCGCCAGATCGCCATGTACCTGTGCCGTGAGCTGACGGACCTGTCGCTGCCGAAGATCGGCGCGCTGTTCGGCGGCCGCGACCACACCACGGTGATGCACGCCGACCGCAAGATCCGCAATCTGATGGCCGAGCGGCGCTCCATCTACAACCAGGTCACCGAGCTCACGAACCGCATCAAGAACGGCTGACACAGCCCGCCCGCCGAGGGCCACGAGGGCCTGTCGTATGTCGCTGAGGGCGCCCCGGGACGAGATCCCGGGGCGCCCTTCGTCATGCCGCGGACGTCGGCTGTTCGAATACCTGCCGGGTTACGGTCACTCTCCACAGATTCGGTGACTTTTTGCCGTCCACACCCTGGGGACTGGGAAGTTGTCCAGACTGTTTCCACAGCTGCCCCTGTTGAAAGGGGATCAGACCAGGTCAACTGCATGTGGATTCGTGGACAAACGATCTCCACAGGCTGTGGACAGCGAGAAGATCCACAGGCTGTGTACGAAGTTGTCCACCGACAACCCACAGGCTGGGGCGAGTTGTCCCCAGTGATCCCCAGCTTCTCCACACCGCTGTCCACTGTTCGGCAACACGACGCGCCTTCTCACCGGGTCGAGTGAAAGGCGTCACACAAAGGTGCCGGGTTGGCCTGTGGGAAAGGTGGGTAAAGCTGGGGACGGCGCTGGGGAGAAGTCGCCTCGACCTGTGCATGGGGTGTGCAGAACTTTCCGTTCTCCACAGATACACCTGGTTGTCCACCGCCGTCGCCCACAGGGCCCGTGGACAAAATTTCCGCTCTGAGCTGGGCAAACGTGGTTATCCACCGTTTCCACAGGCCCTACTACTACTCCCAACTAGAGAGAGCTGGGAATCCGTTTCGAAGTGGGTCCTGTGCACAACTCGCTGTCTCGCTCCCGGCTGCCCCTCATCACGACTTGACCCCGAGAGGCACCTACTGTCAGTGGGGTGCGTCAGACTGTTCCCGGTGTCCTTCCCCTCACCGGGGCCGACGACACCGAGACAGACGACGAAGCCAGGCAGGCCGAGAAGCGCCGGCAACAGCAGGAGGCGGCAACAGTGAAGATCCGGGTGGAACGCGACGTACTCGCGGAGGCAGTTGCCTGGGCGGCGCGCAGCCTCCCGGCCCGTCCGCCGGCGCCTGTCCTCGCCGGCCTCCTGCTGAAGGCCGACGACGGTCAGCTGAGCCTGTCCAGCTTCGACTACGAGGTCTCCGCTCGGGTGAGCGTCGAGGCCGAGGTCGACGAAGAGGGCACGGTCCTCGTCTCCGGCCGCCTGCTCGCCGACATCTGCCGCGCTCTGCCCAACCGCCCGGTGGAGATTTCCACAGACGGTGTACGGGCGACCGTGGTCTGCGGCTCCTCGCGATTCACACTCCACACCCTGCCTGTGGAGGAGTACCCGGCGCTGCCGCAGATGCCGACGGCGACCGGCACCGTCCCCGGTGAGGTCTTCGCCTCCGCAGCCGCGCAGGTGGCCATCGCAGCCGGTCGCGACGACACGCTGCCCGTCCTGACCGGTGTGCGCATCGAGATCGAGGGCGACACCGTCACGCTGGCCTCCACCGACCGCTACCGCTTCGCGGTCCGCGAGTTCCTGTGGAAGCCGGAGAACCCGGAGGCCTCCGCGGTCGCCCTGGTCCCCGCCAAGACGCTCCTGGACACCGCCAAGGCGCTCACGAGCGGCGACAGCGTCACCTTGGCGCTATCCGGCTCGGGCGCGGGCGAGGGCCTGATCGGTTTCGAGGGGGCCGGCCGCCGGACGACGACCCGTCTCCTGGAGGGCGACCTTCCCAAGTACCGCTCGCTGTTCCCGACGGAGTTCAACAGCATCGCGGTGATCGAGACCGCCCCCTTCGTGGAGGCCGTCAAGCGTGTGGCCCTGGTCGCCGAGCGCAACACCCCGGTGCGGCTCAGCTTCGAGCAGGGTGTGCTCATCCTGGAGGCCGGTTCCAGCGACGACGCACAGGCTGTGGAAAGGGTCGACGCCCAGCTGGAGGGCGATGACGTGTCGATCGCCTTCAACCCGACCTTCCTGCTGGACGGCCTGAGCGCCATCGACTCCCCGGTGGCCCAGCTGTCGTTCACGACGTCCACCAAGCCCGCGCTGCTCAGCGGCAAGCCGGCGCTGGACGCCGAGGCGGACGAGGCCTACAAGTACCTGATCATGCCGGTGCGCCTGAGCGGCTGACCAGCCGACAGTTGTCCACAGGCCGGTGGAGAAGTGACCCCGGCCTGTGGGAGAACCCGCAGGTGAGGGCGTACGTATGAGCGCGTATGCCCACGGATGTGCGCGTGCGTCCGGGTTTAGGCTCGGGCGTGGCACGAAGGTGCCTCACACGCCACAGCAACCTAAGGAACAACTGATGGAGCTCGGTCTCGTCGGCCTCGGCAAGATGGGCGGCAACATGCGCGAGCGGATACGCCGCGCAGGCCACACTGTCATCGGCTACGACCGCAACCAGGACCTCGCGGATGTCCACAGCCTGGAAGAGCTTGTGGGCAAGCTCCCCGGCCCGCGCGTGGTCTGGGTGATGGTCCCCGCCGGTGCGGCGACCCAGTCGACCATCGACGAGCTGGCCGAGCTTCTTGAGCCCGGTGACGTCGTCGTGGACGGCGGGAACTCCCGCTGGACGGACGACGAGCGGCACGCGGAGGAGCTGGCGGCCAAGGGCATCGGCTTCGTGGACTGCGGCGTCTCCGGCGGCGTCTGGGGCCTGGAGAACGGCTACGCGCTGATGTACGGCGGTGACGCGGAGAGCGTCGCCAAGGTGCAGCCGTTCTTCGACGCCCTGAAGCCCGAGGGCGACTTCGGTGCGGTGCACGCCGGCAAGGTGGGTGCGGGGCACTTCGCGAAGATGGTCCACAACGGCATCGAGTACGCGATGATGCAGGCCTACGCCGAGGGCTGGGAGCTGCTTGAGAAGGTCGACTCCGTGACCGACGTCCGGGAGGTCTTCCGCTCCTGGCAGGAGGGCACGGTCATCCGCTCCTGGCTGCTGGACCTCGCGGTGAACGCCCTCGACGAGGACGAGCACCTGGACAGGCTCAGGGGTTTTGCACAGGACTCCGGTGAGGGACGCTGGACTGTGGAAGCCGCCATCGATCACGCGGTACCGCTGCCGGCGATCACCGCGTCGCTGTTCGCGCGGTTCGCGTCCCGCCAGGACGACTCGCCGCAGATGAAGATGATCGCGGCGCTGCGCAACCAGTTCGGCGGCCACGCGGTGGAGAAGAAGTAACCCGTCGAGAACGAGAAGACCGAGAACGAGAACAAGTAATCCACACCCTGGGGATGCCTGCCTGGCACCCTCGGGGGTGGCCCGGTTGTCCACAGCTGGGGACGGTTCAACCACATGTTGGGGGAGGTCGGCGAACGACCATGCACGTCACGCATCTGTCGCTGGCCGACTTCCGCTCGTACGCCGGCGTCGAAGTTCCGCTCGACCCGGGCGTCACCGCCTTCGTCGGCCCCAACGGCCAGGGCAAGACGAACCTCGTCGAGGCCGTCGGCTATCTCGCCACCCTCGGCAGCCACCGGGTCGCCTCCGACGCCCCGCTGGTCCGGATGGGAGCCGACCGCGCCGTCATCCGGGCGCAGATCAAGCAGGGCGACCGGCAGCAACTGGTCGAGCTGGAACTGAACCCCGGCAAGGCCAACCGGGCCAGGATCAACAGGTCCTCGCAGGTCAGACCCCGTGACGTACTCGGCATCGTGCGGACCGTCCTGTTCGCGCCGGAGGACCTCGCGCTGGTCAAGGGCGACCCCGGCGAGCGGCGCCGCTTCCTCGACGAGCTGATCACCGCGCGCTCCCCGCGCATGGCGGGCGTGCGCTCCGACTACGAGCGTGTTCTCAAGCAGCGCAACACCCTCCTGAAGTCGGCCGCGCTGGCCCGTCGGCACGGCGGCCGCTCGATGGACCTGTCGACACTCGACGTCTGGGACCAGCACCTCGCCCGCGCGGGCGCCGAGTTGCTCGCCCAACGCCTGGACCTGATCGCGACGATCCAGCCGCTGACCGACAAGGCCTACGAGCAGCTGGCCCCCGGCGGCGGCCCCGTCGCCCTGGACTACAAGCCTTCGGCGCCCGGAGAGGCCCACACGCGCGAGGACCTCTTCGAGCAGCTGATGGCGGCGCTCGCCGAGGCGCGCAAGCAGGAGATCGAGCGCGGCGTCACGCTCGTAGGCCCTCATCGGGACGATCTGCTGCTCAAACTCGGTCAGTTGCCCGCCAAGGGCTACGCCTCGCACGGCGAGTCCTGGTCCTACGCACTGGCGCTGCGCCTGGCCTCGTACGACCTGCTCAGGGCCGAGGGCAACGAGCCCGTGCTGGTCCTCGACGACGTGTTCGCCGAGCTGGACACCAGGCGCCGTGAACGCCTGGCCGAGCTCGTCGCGCCGGGCGAGCAGGTCCTGGTGACGGCCGCGGTCGACGACGACGTACCGCACGTGCTGGCGGGGGCGCGGTACACGGTGTCCGAGGGGACGGTGGAGCGCGTATGAGCGAGAGCGGGTCCGAGAACGCCCCCAAGCCGACCCCGGAGCCTTCCGGCGTCGATCTCGCGCGTGTGGCGCTCAGGGCGGCCAAGGAGCAGGCGCGCGCGCGTGGGGACGTGGCGCAGCAGAAGAAGCAGGCGCGGCGCGGGGGCCTGCGCTCCGGCGCGCGAGCCGACGGCCGCGACCCCATGGCGCTCGGCTCCGCCATTAACCGCTTGATCACCGAGCGCGGCTGGGAGACCCCGGCCGCGGTGGGCGGTGTGATGGGCCGCTGGCCGCAGATCGTCGGTGACGACGTGGCCAAGCACTGTGTGCCGGAGAAGTACGACGAGGACGAGCGGGTCCTGGTCGTGCGCTGCGACTCGACGGCCTGGGCGACGAACCTGCGCCTGCTCGCCCCGACGCTGGTCGCCCGCCTCAACGAGGACCTGGGCCACGGCGCGGTCCGCCACATCAAGGTGAACGGCCCCGGCGGCCCGGCCCGACGCTACGGCCCGCTGCGCGCCCCCGGCAGCACCGGTCCCGGCGACACCTACGGGTGAGCGGGGCGGTCGGCTGAGGCTGACCGGCCTTCCGAAACCGGACGCCCACTCCGGACGCCCACCGCGACCGCCCTTCCCGAAAGGCTCGCCTTCTCGAAACGGCCCGCCTTCCTGAAACGGCCCGCTGACAGCCCCGCGAAACGCCGTGTCCTCGGCTCCGGAGCGCTCGTCACAGCCGTCCCCACAGCCCCGTCGACCACAGGTGACCGACATCACATCAGTAGCCGTCGACGGTCACGAAGTGCTGCCGGCGACCTCCTCCTCGTACCACCGGACGCGGTTGCGAATCGCGACCTGACTCCGAAGTAGCCAAGGGTTGACGGCCGGAAGCGCTGAGTGGCTCTGTGAGCCTCTTTGAGCCCCCTTCCACATATCGGGAGTCGGCAGAGGCAGGTTCAGGGCGGCACATGCGGACTCAGGTACCGGCAAACCCCCATCACTGTCGGCGCTACCGGTAGACTGGAGCTCAATCCCGCCCCAATCGTGGGGACCGCCGGGAAAAGCTGAGCAACGCTGATCAAGGCTTACCAACGCAACATGCCGCAGCCGCTCCGGCAACCTGCCGACGAGCCTGGCTCGTGCTGTGCCAGAAAGGGCGCTTCGTGGCCGATTCCGGCAACCCCAACGAGAACATCCCGTCCACCGAGGCCGCGGCCGGATTCGCCGAGGCCTCAGTCACGGCGTCCTACGACGCGAGTGCCATCACCGTCCTCGAGGGTCTGGACGCGGTCCGCAAGCGACCCGGTATGTACATCGGTTCGACCGGCGAGCGCGGTCTGCACCACCTCGTGTACGAGGTGGTCGACAACGCCGTCGACGAGGCGCTGGCCGGCCACGCGGACACCATCGACGTGACGATCCTCGCCGACGGCGGGGTCCGCGTGATCGACAACGGCCGTGGCATCCCGGTGGGCATCGTCCCGTCCGAGGGCAAGCCGGCCCTCGAGGTCGTGCTGACCGTGCTGCACGCGGGTGGCAAGTTCGGTGGCGGCGGCTATGCGGTCTCCGGCGGTCTGCACGGCGTGGGTGTGTCCGTCGTCAACGCGCTGTCGGCGAAGGTCGCCGTCGAGGTCAAGACCGACGGCCACCGCTGGACGCAGGACTACAAGATGGGTGTCCCCACGGCACCGCTCGTGCAGCACGAGGCCACCGAGGAGACCGGCACGTCGGTCACCTTCTGGGCCGACGGCGACATCTTCGAGACCACCGACTACTCCTTCGAGACGCTCTCGCGGCGCTTCCAGGAGATGGCGTTCCTCAACAAGGGTTTGACGATCAAACTCACTGACGAGCGCGAGTCGGCGAAGGCCACCTCCGGGGCGGACGAGGCCGGCGCGGACGAGACCGCCGAGGTGAAGACGGTCACGTACCACTACGAAGGCGGCATCGTCGACTTCGTGAAGTACCTCAACTCCCGCAAGGGAGACGTGGTCCACCCGACGGTGATCGACCTCGAGGCCGAGGACAGGGAAAAGAGCCTCTCCCTCGAAGTCGCGATGCAGTGGAACAGCGGTTACAGCGAGGGCGTGTACTCCTTCGCCAACATCATCCACACGCACGAGGGCGGTACCCACGAAGAGGGCTTCCGCGCGGCGCTCACCAACCTGATCAACAAGTACGCGCGCGACAAGAAGCTGCTGCGCGAGAAGGACGACAACCTCACGGGTGACGACATCCGCGAGGGTCTGACGGCGATCATCTCGGTGAAGCTCAGCGAGCCGCAGTTCGAGGGCCAGACGAAGACCAAGCTGGGCAACACGGAGGCCAAGACCTTCGTGCAGAAGGCGGTCTACGAGCACCTCAACGACTGGCTGGACCGTAACCCGGTCGAGGCGGCGGACATCGTCCGCAAGGGCATCCAGGCGGCCACCGCGCGCGTGGCGGCCCGCAAGGCCCGCGACCTGACCCGTCGCAAGGGCCTGCTGGAGAGCGCCTCGCTCCCGGGCAAGCTCTCCGACTGCCAGTCGAACGACCCCATCAAGTGCGAGATCTTCATCGTCGAGGGTGACTCCGCCGGCGGCTCGGCCAAGTCCGGCCGCAACCCGCAGTACCAGGCGATCCTCCCGATCCGAGGCAAGATCCTCAACGTCGAGAAGGCGCGGATCGACAAGATCCTGCAGAACCAGGAGATCCAGGCGCTGATCTCGGCCTTCGGCACGGGTGTGCACGAGGACTTCGACATCGAGAAGCTCCGCTACCACAAGATCATCCTGATGGCGGACGCCGACGTCGACGGCCAGCACATCAACACCCTGCTGCTGACCTTCCTGTTCCGCTTCATGCGGCCGCTGGTCGAGGCCGGGCACGTGTTCCTGTCCCGTCCCCCGCTGTACAAGATCAAGTGGGGCCGGGACGAGGTCGAGTACGCGTACTCCGACCGCGAGCGCGACGCCCTGCTGGAGATGGGCCGCCAGCGTGGCAAGCGCGTCAAGGAGGACTCGATCCAGCGCTTCAAGGGTCTCGGCGAGATGAACGCCGAGGAGCTGCGCATCACGACCATGGACCAGGAGCACCGCGTCCTCGGCCAGGTCACCCTCGACGACGCCGCGCAGGCCGACGACCTGTTCTCGGTCCTCATGGGCGAGGACGTCGAGGCCCGCCGCCAGTTCATCCAGCGCAACGCCAAGGACGTCCGCTTCCTCGACATCTGAGTCGGTCTCAGCTGACCGCACCAGGAAGGATCTTCACCAGCAATGACCGACGAGAACACTCCCGTCACGCCTGACGAGGGACAGATCCTGCGTGTCGAGCCCGTCGGGCTCGAGACGGAGATGCAGCGCTCATACCTCGACTACGCGATGTCCGTCATCGTCTCGCGTGCCCTGCCGGACGTCCGCGACGGCCTCAAGCCCGTCCACCGCCGCGTCCTGTACGCCATGTACGACGGCGGCTACCGCCCCGAGCGCGGCTTCTACAAGTGCGCCCGTGTCGTCGGTGACGTCATGGGTACGTACCACCCGCACGGCGACTCCTCGATCTACGACGCGCTGGTCCGCCTCGCGCAGTCGTGGTCGATGCGGATGCCGCTGGTGGACTCCAACGGCAACTTCGGCTCTCCGGGCAACGACCCGGCGGCCGCCATGCGCTACACCGAGTGCAAGATGGCGCCGCTGTCGATGGAGATGGTCCGTGACATCGACGAGGAGACCGTCGACTTCACGGACAACTACGACGGCCGCAACCAGGAGCCGACCGTCCTGCCGGCCCGCTTCCCGAACCTGCTGATCAACGGTTCGGCCGGTATCGCGGTCGGCATGGCGACCAACATTCCGCCGCACAACCTGCGCGAGGTCGCGGCCGGCGCCCAGTGGTACCTGGAGAATCCGGAGGCCTCGCACGAGGAGCTCCTGGACGCGCTCATGGAGCGCATCAAGGGCCCGGACTTCCCGACCGGCGCGCTCGTCGTCGGCCGCAAGGGCATCGAGGAGGCGTACCGCACCGGCCGCGGCTCGATCACCATGCGCGCGGTCGTCGAGGTCGAGGAGATCCAGAACCGCCAGTGCCTGGTGGTCACGGAACTGCCGTACCAGACCAACCCCGACAACCTCGCGCAGAAGATCGCCGACCTGGTGAAGGACGGCAAGGTCGGTGGCATCGCGGACGTCCGCGACGAGACGTCGTCCCGTACGGGTCAGCGGCTGGTCATCGTCCTGAAGCGGGACGCGGTCGCCAAGGTCGTACTGAACAACCTCTACAAGCACACGGACCTGCAGTCGAACTTCGGCGCCAACATGCTGGCGCTCGTCGACGGTGTCCCGCGCACGCTCTCCCTGGACGCGTTCATCCGCCACTGGGTGACGCACCAGATCGAGGTCATCGTCCGCCGTACGCGCTTCAGGCTGCGCAAGGCCGAGGAGCGCGCGCACATCCTGCGCGGCCTGCTGAAGGCCCTGGACGCCATCGACGAGGTCATCGCCCTGATCCGGGCCAGCGACACCGTCGATATCGCGCGTACGGGCCTGATGGCGCTCCTGGAGATCGACGAGATCCAGGCCAACGCCATCCTCGAGATGCAGCTGCGGCGACTGGCCGCCCTCGAGCGCCGGAAGATCATCCAGGAGCACGACGAGCTCCAGGCGAAGATCACCGAGTACAACGCGATCCTCGCCTCGCAGGTCCGCCAGCGCGGCATCGTCAGCGAGGAGCTGGCGGCGATCGTCGACAAGTACGGCGACGACCGCAAGACCATGCTGGTGCCCTACGACGGTGACATGTCCATCGAGGACCTCATCGCCGAAGAGGACATCGTGGTCACCGTCTCGCGCGGCGGCTACGTCAAGCGCACAAAAACCGTCGACTACCGGGCGCAGAAGCGCGGCGGCAAGGGCGTACGCGGCACGAAGCTGAAGGAAGACGACATCGTCGACCACTTCTTCGTCTCGACGACCCACCACTGGCTGCTGTTCTTCACCAACAAGGGCCGGGTGTACCGGGCCAAGGCGTACGAGCTTCCGGACGCCGGACGTGACGCGCGCGGGCAGCACGTCGCCAACCTGCTGGCCTTCCAGCCGGACGAGGCGATCGCCGAGATCCTCGCGATCCGCGACTACGACGCGGTGCCGTACCTCGTGCTCGCCACGAAGGCGGGTCTGGTGAAGAAGACGCCTCTGAAGGATTACGATTCGCCGCGCTCCGGCGGTGTGATCGCGATCAACCTTCGGGAAACGGCAGACGGTTCCGATGACGAACTGATCGGTGCCGAACTCGTCTCGGCCGACGATGATCTGCTCCTGATCAGCAAGAAGGCACAGTCGATCAGGTTCACTGCCACGGACGACTCACTGCGTCCCATGGGCCGTGCCACCTCGGGTGTCAAGGGCATGAGCTTCCGCGAGGGAGACGAGCTGCTCTCGATGAATGTTGTTCGACCCGGTACGTTCGTGTTCACTGCCACCGACGGCGGGTACGCGAAGCGGACCCCCGTCGACGAGTACCGCGTCCAGGGTCGCGGCGGCCTCGGCATCAAGGCCGCCAAGATCGTCGAGGACCGCGGCTCGCTCGTCGGTGCGCTGGTGGTCGAGGAGAGCGACGAGATCCTCGCCATCACGCTGGGCGGCGGTGTGATTCGTACGCGAGTCAACGGGGTCAGGGAGACGGGCCGTGACACCATGGGCGTCCAACTGATCAACCTGGGCAAGCGCGATGCCGTCGTCGGTATCGCACGTAACGCCGAGGCGGGACGCGAGGCGGAGGAGGTCGACGGCGATGTGGTCGTCGACGACACCGCCGAGGATGCCGCCACGACCATCGGCACGGACGAGGGTGAGACACCCTCGGCCGAGTAGCACGAGGAGAGAGTCATCGTGAGCGGAGCCACGGGCGCCGGATCGTCCGGTACCTCGACCGGTTCTACGGCCGGTACGGAGACGGAAGGCGGAGGCCGTGGCTCCGCCGCGCCCGCGACGGACACGCACACCACCCAGCTGAAAGCGATCAAGTCGCCGGCGAAAGGCTCTTCCTCGCCCGACGCACCTGGATCCCAGGGGGGACCCGTGACGGACACCCGAGGCCCGCAGACCCAGCAGTACGCGGCCGGCGCGGCTCCGGGCGCTCAGCCGCAGCCGCACCCCGCGGGAGCGCAGCAGGCGGCCCCGGCGCCGTCGCCGCTGCCCGGGGAACGGCAGGCGCAGCAGTCCGCCGGGCCCTACCACCCGCCGCAGGCCTACCAGACGGGCGCTCCGTCGGGCAGCGTGCGCCGGCCGCGCACGGGCGCGAGCACGACGCCGCGCACCCGTAAGGCACGGCTGCGGGTGGCCAAGGCCGACCCGTGGTCGGTGATGAAGGTCAGCTTCCTGCTCTCCATCGCGCTGGGCATCTGCACGATCGTCGCGTCCGCGGTGCTGTGGATGGTCATGGACGCGATGGGCGTCTTCTCGACGGTCGGCGGCACGATCTCCGAGGCCACCGGCTCGAACGAGTCGAACGGCTTCGACCTGCAGTCCTTCCTGTCGCTGCCGCACGTCCTGATGTTCGCGTCGATCATCGCGGTCATCGACGTCGTCCTGGCGACGGCCCTGGCCACGCTCGGTGCGTTCATCTACAACCTCTCCGCCGGCTTCGTGGGCGGCGTCGAGCTGACGCTCGCCGAGGATGAGTGAGGTTCACCGAGGCCGGTTGACGGTTGCCGTCAGGAGGCGGTTCCAAACCTCTCCTGACGGTGCCCCGACAACCGATTTTGGGACTGCCCGCGTCGTGCGCTAATCTTCAGGAGTCAGCGCGCGGGACACACACCGCAGAGCGCGGCGGGGCTATAGCTCAGTTGGTTAGAGCGCATCCCTGATAAGGATGAGGCCACAGGTTCAAATCCTGTTAGCCCCACATGCGAAAAGACCCCCGGATCATTGGTCCGGGGGTCTTTTGACACCAACGGTTGACACCAACAGCGGTGGTCAGCCAGTAAGCGGATCTTCCAGCAGCTCCGCGAGCATCGCCACAGCTTCACGCTCACTGTCGCCCACCACATGCGCGTAGACGTCCATAGTCATGCTGATCTGACTGTGCCGGAGGATCGCCTGAGCGACCTTGGGATGCACCTTCAGGAAGGCCAGCAGCGTCCCTCAGGTGTGCCGTGCCAGCCGAACCGTGATGCGGCGTACGCCGGCCCGCTCACGAGCCGATCGAAGGTCCGCGAGAAGCCCACTGGGTCGATCATGCCTCCATGCTCCGACGAGAAGATCAGGTCATGTCCCGGCTCCTGGGACCAGTGGTCACCGGCGATCTTCCGTTCCAGCTCTTGCAGGTGCCGGCGCTCTTCCAAGGCGCGAGCGCAGAACTCCGGGAGCGGGAGCACTGCCTGTGAGGACTCGGATGGACGGGGCGACGTATGCGAGTGCCGGCACATCGTGGCGAGTGTCGAAGGCGGACGGGATGGCAGCAGGGACAGTTGTGGTTCCTGTCGGAGCCAGACCCGCGAGTCAATCGGAAACCTCAAATTGGGCCGGTAAGAGCGGCTAATGAGGCCTTGCCGGTGCGGCGTTGCGTGACTCGCTGATCGTTTCAGAATGTGGACACGGCGTCATCTGAGGGCGCCCGGCCCGTGCCGCGCGCTCGCCGCCTCGGCTGTGAAAATCACTGTCCGATTGTCGGAACACGGTGATAGAGAGTCCATGTGACGACGACACTTTCGTTCCCCGTTCTGTTGCGACTGATCGACGAACGGGCGAGCGCCTTCCGCGCCGCGGTCGCCTCCGCGTCCAGCCTCGACGTGCAGGTGCCGACCTGCCCCGAGTGGACGCTGTTCGATCTGGCGCAGCACATCGGCGAGGGGCGCCGCGCCTGGGCCGCCACCGTCGCCGCAGGGCCTGCTCCGGCCAAGTCCGCAGCGGAGGGCGCCCCGGCCGCGCCTCGGGAGCGCGAGGCCCTGCCGGCCTGGTTGGCGGAGTCCACGGAGCAACTGCTGGACGCATTGCGGGAGGCCGGACCGGATCGCGGTTGCTGGACGTGGTGGGGTGCGTCCCAGTCGCCGCAGACCTGTGGCGCCGTCGCCCGGCACCAGCTCCAGCAGATGGCGGTGCACACCTACGACGCCCAGATCACTGTGGGTGCCCCGGAGCCGCTGCCGGATGAGGTGGCACTCGACGGTGTCGAGGAGTTCCTGTTCACCTGCGTCGCAACGACGAGTGCCTGGCCGCACAAGCCCACTGCCTTCGACTTCCACGCCACCGAGGGCCGCTCCTGGCGCCTCACGGTCGACGGCGACGGCGCACGCTCCACCCGTATCTCCACGCCCGGCACGACGCCTGTCGCCGCTGCCGACGAGGGCCCGAACGCGGCTGGCGTCTCCGTTCGCGGCACGGCCAGTGAGCTGGTTCTCTTCGTGTACGACCGTATCCCGGCGGACTCCCTGCAGATCGAGGGAGACGCAGGTTTGTTCGACCTGCTCCGCGCGTGGGACCCGGAGGAGTAGGACGGGTGCTGTACAGCGGCGAAGCAAGCCTTGCCAAGACTGCATGCGGCGTCTGACACCAGCGGCTGACACCGACAAGCACGAACCGCAGCGGTCAGCGCCGGACCTCAGTGAACGATCGACCAAGGCGCAAGGGCCGTGGGCCGACGCTGACAGACCCCCGTGATCGACCTGACAAGGATGAGGCCACAGATTCAAATCCTGTGAGCCCCACCAGCGAAAAGACCCCAGTCCATCAGGGCTGGGGTCTTTTCGCATGCCCGATTGTCAGTGCCGGATGAGAGCCTGGCGGCATGATCGTCGAACGGGCATACGCGCATGTCGCCGAAGGCGAGCGGGAGGAAGGCGGCGGGTGGCCGTGGTCGGTGCCGTGCGTGCGGCAGCTGCTGGATGACGGCCTGAGATTCACCGCGCCGGTGACGTTCCTGGTGGGGGAGAACGGCTCGGGGAAGTCGACCCTCGTCGAGGCGCTGGCGGAGGGCTTCGGCCTGGACTCCTGGGGCGGATCAGCGGGCTACAAGTACGCCAGTTGGCGCGAGCCATCGGCCCTGGGCGGGCGGATACGGTTCGAGGCGACGACAGCCGGCCGCCGCATGCTGCGCGGGCCTCGGACGCGCCGCAGAGGTTTCTTCCTGCGGGCGGAGACGGCGCTGGACGCGCTGGACCGGGAGCAGAAGACGGGAAGGCTGTCCGGGGCCGCGGACGAGATGAGCCACGGCGAGGGATTTCTGATGGCCTTCCGCGAGCGGTTTCAGGAGCCTGGGCTGTACGTCCTGGACGAGCCCGAGGCTGCGCTGTCCTTCGCTTCTTGTCTTCAACTCGTGGGGCTACTGCACGAACTGGGGCGTTCCGGCGCACAGATCATCTGCGCGACGCACTCACCTGTGCTGACGGCGCTGCCGGGCGCCGAGATCATCGAGGTGGGTGACCACGGAATGCGTCCCGCCGGCTGGCGGGATCTGGAACTCGTCGATCATTGGCGGCGGTACCTCAACGACCCGTGGACCTATCTCCGTCACATCGTCGATGCGCGATGAGGCGGGGACCAGGACGGGGTGAAGCTCGCCGTCGTAATGCTG
Organism: Streptomyces sp. NBC_01092; assembly: GCF_045039535.1. Lineage (NCBI taxonomy): Bacteria > Bacillati > Actinomycetota > Actinomycetes > Kitasatosporales > Streptomycetaceae > Streptomyces > Streptomyces sp. NBC_01092. The sequence goes on from NZ_CP108659.1 coordinate 5,515,529, forward strand.
GAGAAGCTGGAACAGGCTTTGGAGCAGGAGAGGCAGAAGAAGCAGAGGGTCACGACTTGCGGTGAGCCCGGGTTCAGCGTTGGTGTGGCACCAGTGGCTGTGGCGGGTGGGAGCCCTGGGCGCACTCGTGGGTGGTCGAGGCCGATGTCGTGGCCGCTTCCGTCTCCGTGAGCGGGCGATGGCGGCAGCTGGGGGTCTTGCCGTGTGCCTCTGCCCGGATGCGCTGCTTCATCGTGGGGGGCAGTGCTCTGGCGTAGGACCAGGCCCAGTGAGGCATCGCCGGGACCGTCAGCTCAGCGCTGCGGTTGCTGTCGTCACCGTCGCTCCTGCGGCTCGTCTCGGTGTGCGGTACGGCCGCTGCGGCGGTGTTGGTGACGAATCCGAGCGCCGAGCACAGCGCGAGGAAGGCGGTGACGATGGCCGTCCACAGGTTCATGACCTTGTTCCTGGTCATGGCCCCTCACTTTCAGGTTGGGCGATTTGCGTACTTTCCCAATGATGTGTATGGGGCCTGCGAAGTCATGGACCGACGCCCGTGGCGCGTCGATCTTCAGATGAACACCACTCGAATGGTGGCATTGCGCTCGACGAGTGCGCGAAGATGGAGGAAAGGGGCTAAAGGTCACCGTCCGTCGGGGTGTGATCACCCTCCGATCGGAGCGGCGGCATCCGCTTCTACTGGGGTGTACCGGCGGGCAGTTGAGCGCGGATGCAGGTCACCGATTGATATCGACCGGTGTGTATAGTCGGGCGCCAGAGGTCCCTCACGTCAAGGAAAGACGAGGTCGCGCGGTGAAGAAGCTTCTCCTGGTCGCACTGGCCGCCATCGGCGGGCTCCTCGTGTACCGCCAGATCCAGGCGGATCGCGCCGAGCAGGATCTGTGGACGGAGGCGACTGACTCCGTACCCACGGGTTCGTGAGCCACGACATCGGATTGCACACAGACCCCGGTCGCCCATGCGGCCGGGGTTTCGTGTACTCGGAGCGCACAGCGCCGCCGCCCCGAGTTGCGCAAGCGCACCGGAGGTCGTAGAGCCGGGCGTTTCGGACAGCCGTACGGATTGCGGGGGTGACGCGCGGCCGCGCTGGGCAGGATGGGCGAGGTCCATGGTCCGGTTGTGGTGACAAGGGGTGGCGCGTGATGAGGCGGCGGCGTATGGCGCGGTGGCGCCCCGCGAGGATGTGGCATTCCCCGGCACGCGTGCGTGTGGCCGTCGTGGCGGCGCTGCTGCTGTGCACGACGGCCGTCCTGCCGGCTCGGCCCGCGCTCGCCGCCGGAACGCCCGCTCCCTATGTCTTCGCGCCGGACGACAGGCCCGTCACGGGCGGGACGAGCACCGCGGACGCCGCACCCCTCGCGCCGGGCACGACCTACAAGAGCTCCCTGCCCGGCGAGGGAGAGATCCACTACCGCCTCGACCTCGACGACACCTCGGACGCGTACGTCTCCGTGACCGCCGTCCCCGCCACCGACAGCACGCTCCACGCGGGCGACGGCATCAAGGTGTCCGTACGGGATGCCGCCGGCCGCTCCTGCTCCCAGGACACCGAAACCTTCGGCGTCGTGCGCAGCCCGCGCCCGATCGCGGTATGGGGGGAGCGCGAGATCTCGGCCGACCGTCCGCGCTGCGAGAGCGCGGGCACCTACGACGTGATCGTCGAGCGCGTCAGTACGACGGACTCCGCCCTGGACGCCTGGGACCTGGAGCTCTTCGCCGCCTCCGAGCCGCCCCTGAAGCAGACCGGCGAGACGAGCGCCCCCGAGGCCTGGGACTCCGCCTCACCGGACCCCCTCACCGGGGACGGCGAGCGCCGCGAAGGCGGCCGCGGATTCGGCTCGGCGGTACCGGTCGGCGAGGGCGTGTGGACCTCCGCCATCGAGCCCGGGCGGACGCTCTTCTACAAGGTGCCGCTCGACTGGGGCCGACAGCTGCACGCCACCGCCGAGCTGGGCAGTTCGAGCAGCGGCGACGGCTACGCGGTCGGCGCCCTGAACCTTGCTCTCTACAACCCCGTGCGCGGATTCGTCGACGACACGAGCGCCAACTACGACGGCAGCCGGAAGGCCGCCGAACTCGATCCCCTGCCGCCGGTCGCCTACGAGAACCGGTACGCCGTCCCCGACCGGTTCAGCGCCATGCGGTTCGCCGGTTCCTACTACATCGCGGTGCACCTTTCGGCCGCGGTGGCGGAGCGGTACGGCCAGGGGCCGTTCGAGCTGACGCTGCGCGTCCGGGAGGGGGGTACGGCGCAGGCCGGGCCGGGTTATGCGGGGGAGTCCGAGCCGGGCGACGTGTTCCAGGTCTCGGCGGGCGATCGGGAGGCGGCCGCGGGGGCCGGGGCCGGGGTGGGGACCGGGAGCGGCGGGGACGCTGCCATGACTGTGCTGGCGGTCAGTGGCATCGGGGTGGGGACCTTGGTGCTGGTGGTGTTGGGGGTGTGGATGGTGGTGGCTCGGCGGAGGGTTGGGGCCTTGTAGGCGGGGTCTTTGGTTGGAGCCCTTTGCGGGGGCCTTTGGCGGGGGCCCTTGGTGGCTTGGCGGGCGGCTCGGCAGGCAGCCCTCAGAGTCGGGGCCGTCGGATCCGGGTCGGTTCTCAGATTTGGGTCAGCGCCCAGAACCCCACGGCGTAACAGACCAGCGCCAGCAGTAGGAGGGGTACGGCGACCTTGGCGGGTGGGCCTGGACGGCGTGCGGGGCTGTGGGCCGCTCGGCGGGCGGCTCGGTGACCGCCGCGGCGGCGTGGCTGCGGAATTGGGGGCGCCGAGGGTGGAACCTGCGGGCTCTGAGCGGTGTACGAAACAGTAGAAGCATCGACGCGCTGGGGTTGTGCCGGCGTCGTCGGAGGCTGCGTCGGGTACTGCGGTGGGCGTGGTTGGGGGGAGGACAGGACGTGCGTGGTGTCGTAGGGGGAGCTGTGGGCCGGGTGGTGCTGCACGCCCTCGTGGGGGTGGCTGTCCGCCTGTGCTTGACCCTGTGCCTGGTGCCGGCCTCGCGCCTGGTCCTGCGCCCCGTTGGGCAGCGGCAGGTGGTAGCTGCCGGTGTCCGACATGCTGAGGGGGCCGCTGCTGTCGCCCGGTTGTGGGGAGCCCGGGGGTTCCTGAGTGGGGGCGGATGGCAGGGGCCCGGGCTGGTGCGCGTGCGGGACGCGCGGCGGAGACTCGGACTGGGCGGACTCGGGCGAGGTGAAACTCGAGGCCGGCGTTGGCTCCGCAACGACGTGGCGCGGATCGCCGCCGGACACGGCGCCCGAGCCCGTGCCGGATGTGCCGAGCCCGGCGTCGGCCGACCCGAGCCCGGTACCGGCCGACCCAAGCTCCGACCCAAGCCCGGTGCCGCTCGGCACCGAGCCCATACCCCTCGGATCCGATCCGGCGCCGTTCGCCGAGCCTCCCGCCCCCGTCGAGCCGTCCCCGAACTGGAACTGTCCGGAGCCGCTCCGCTCCCCCTCGATCCCCGGAGCCCGTTTCAGCGGCCCCCGGGGTACGAACCCCGGTGGCAGTGGCCCGAGTTGGTCGAAGATCTCGATGAGCTCGTCGTCGGGCCCGGGTTCCGGCAGGAGCTCGGTGGCCGCGGCGAGGGCCTTGCGCGCCCCGGTCGCCGTGCGGAACCGCGCGTGCGGATCCGGTTGGAGCAGCGAGGCCACGACCTGCCACAGCGGCTCGGGAATGCCCTTGGGCGCACCCGGCGTTCCGTGCGCGGAGAAGTACTGGACGAGCGCCTTGGCGTCCGGCTTGGCCCCCTCCAGCAGATACAGCGCGACCAAACCGACGGCGAACAGGTCGGCGGGGAAGTCCGGTTCCGCGCCCATGAGTTGCTCGGGGGCGAGGTATCCGGGCGTTCCCACCACGAGGTTGGTCTCGGTCAGCCGGGGCTCGCCGAGCCGCATGGCGATGCCGAAGTCGGACAGCCGCAGCCGCGGGCGTCCCGTGCCGGTTGCTTCGAGCAGCAGGTTGGCCGGCTTGATGTCGCGGTGGACGACGCCCTCCGAGTGCACCGCGGCCAACCCCGCGAGGAGCTGGTCGAGAAGAGTGCAGACGAACGAGGGCGGCAAGGGGCCGTAGTCCCCGACGAGATGGACCAGCGAGCCGCCGGCCACCAGGTCCATGGTGAACAGGACCTTGTCGTCGTCGGCGGCCCAACTGGCCGGCGCGAGCACATGGGGGTGATCGATCCGCAGCGCCTGCTCGCGGACGAACCGCAGCAGCGAGTGCGCGTCGCTCTGCTGCAGCACCTTGGCGGCCACATAGCGCCGACGGCGATGGTCCCAGGCACGCCAGACGGCGCCGACGCCACCGCGTCCGATCGGGTCGACCAGTTCGTAGCGCCCGGCGAAGACCTCACCCATGGCTGTGCGTCGCTCCTCCCCCTCCGGTTACCCCCCTTGCTTCCCCCACGACGAGCGATACGACTCCCCCTCGCTGACCGTCCTTCGCGGACTCCCCCGCACGACCCCCTCGTGCCCGCTCAGGACGCCATACCGTCGGCCCGGCTGCCGAACCCCTTCGGCGACCGGGCCCGGGGGGTCAGTTCTGGTGGGACTGGTAGTGCGCGACCGCGTCGGAGGTGCGGCCGGCGCCGTACACCCGGAGGAACTCTGCCAGTTCCGGGTGGGTGGGGGCGAGGGTGTCCGCGGCCTCGATGATGTCGCCCGCGGCTGCCACCGAGCGCAGCAGCGACTGGATCTCGCGAACGACCCGCTTGACCGTGGGCGCGCCCGAACTGTTCGTCGTCTGCGTGGTGTTGCTGAGCACCGAGCCCCCCTGCGACTTTTTGATCTCCTCCATGCGCTCCGTGGCCTCGGCCGCGCTCACGCTGCCGTCCGCGACCTGCCCCGCCAAGTCCTGCAGCAGCTGCACCCGCTGGACCACGGCGGGATTGCCGATCTTCGCCCGCTGTCCGCTCATCAGCTGCGACAGCATCGGTGCGGACAGTCCCAGTACCCCCGCGAGACGAGCCTGGTTGAGACCAAGATCGTCGATGAGCTTACGGAAGAGCGTCCCCAGCGGCTCCCCGTACCAGTTCCGCTGCAGATCCCGCGCTCTTGCGGTGGCTTCCTGCTGTGCGGCGTCCATTGCGTCTCCCCATCGCTTCCCCAAAACCGCGGTTCGCTGTCGCGAACCACGCCGAGCATCTTACGGAGAGTGGTCGTTTACCGGGACCCCCAATCCTTTTGCGGGATCCGGGGGGCGACCGGGTACTCTGGTCTGGACGCCCGCCGGTGTGGGGTTTTCCTCCGGCCGGACGTTCCCTTTTGAGGGGCCTTAGCTCAGTTGGTAGAGCGCTGTCTTTGCATGGCAGATGTCAGGGGTTCGACTCCCCTAGGCTCCACATGGCAAGACCCCTCTGAACTGCGGAAACGCAGTTGGAGGGGTCTTTTTTGTCCCGGTTTTCCGTGCAGACATTTGTCAGCACGGTGGTGCTGACAAACGTCTGCGGAGGCCCGTGGATCGTGTGGTGGGACGGCGAACCCCGACATGGATGCTCAGCGATCGTTGGCACGCGCTCCGCTGCGGTGAAGGCAGGGCCTCCGGGAACCGTTCGGAAGGGGCCACACCCCCCGAGCTACCAGGATGCCCTGCCTTCATGCGCGTACGGCCGGAAGACCACCCGCCCAGGAACTCGGATCGATCTGCGCGTTTCAAGATCGGTTTGGAGACGGCTTCTCACCCTGCTCTGTCAGCTGGCCTGATCTGGCCTGATCTGGCCTGCGTCCAAGCGTGCGGCAGCTGCGGCGAGCTGGCCGGCACTGTCCTTGAGCATGCCCCAGTTGTGGTCCTGGGCTGCTTGGATACACCGGGCAAGGTGGGTGTGCAGCGGGGACCACAGCGGGCCGAAGGACCAGAGATTCAAAGGCCGACGCAAGACCGTCAGCCACGTCGGCCAGGCCACGCACGCCGCGAGTCTGCGCCAGGTGGAACGATTCCGGGATTCCATCCTGGCCGCTGAGCAATGGCGGGCAGCGTGTGAGGGCTTCACATCGGCGGCCCCGGCCCCGGTCGGCGCAGTGCAGCAGGCGGCTGTTGAAGAGGGCCTTGGGGGCGCTGTACCGGGCATGGCGCTCTTGTGTCCGCGGTACTCCTCGCCCGGCCACCACCCCAGCAGCCGCTGGGGCAACTCGTAGGCCAGGCGGGAGCGAAGGAGATTCAGCCGGGTGCGTAGGGTTCGGCAGGCGGCGCAGTCGAGCAGATGGGCGTGGGCGTCGCCGTGCAACGGCAGATAGGCCGAGATCAGGACGTCCACTCCGCCGTGTAGCCGGCAGTTGACGTGGGCGGTCTGGTGCAGATGGGCGGCGGCCTGGGCTCGGCGCAGCGCCGTCAGCGCGGACCGATACCGGTCGGGGAGCTGGGCACGGGGCAGCCCTGTCACGTCGGCCACAGCGGCCGCAGACTCGTGCTCGACCAGCGTGTGCCAGATGAGGCACCGGTCGACGGCGGGCAGCCGCTGGTAGGACTGCGAGAGTCCGTAGTCATCGTCCATCGACCACAGTCCTCCCTCCGACACCCACCTGCGGAATCCGGGGGACATCTGGCGCGGATCGACCTCGACCGCTTCGCGGCGCACCGAGCTCAGCAGATTCACCCGCAGGCAGGTGCCGTGCAGGCCGGTCGCGGCGCGCGACCCTCTGGACACCTGATCGCGCAGCCGTGAGAAGGCGTACGCCGACAGGGTCTCTGCCAGCTCAGGCACGGCAACACACGTGAGTGCGTACGCGTGGACGGCGGTGTGGTGGCGGTGACGGATGGCTTCGAACCAGGGAATCCGGTCCAGGTCGACTGCTCGCAACAGGGCGTGGTCACCAGGTAGTTGGGCGCTGGGACGCGGGCGGGGGGTGGCAGTGGGCATGGATGCTCTCCGAGGGAAACGAACACGGCCCGACCTGGCTCATGGTGTCCAACGAAGCGGTCTCACTGGGGTGGTTGCTCCAAGTGCGACAAGAAGAGGGGGACTTGAACGATTGGCCGGGTCTTCTCAGCCCGGAGGACGATCCGCCCAACCTTCGTCGCCGCTTCACTGCGTCCCGTCCGGCAGGCGAGCCGTCTGAGGCCCGCCGCGCATTCTGCAGTTCGGAGGAAGCATGGGACGCGCAAGAGGCGGAAGCAGGCGCAGGCCGTTCGTCGGGAAGCGGAAACTGGTCCTGACCGGTCTTGCCGTGATTGTCACGGCGGCCGTGGTGCTCAACTCGGCTCACGGCGCCGAGACGAGCTTCATCGTCGGCGGGCGGCAGGCATCCGAGGAGTACCCGTTCATGGGATCGCTGCAGTCTCCTTCGGGTGACCATCAATGTGGCGCGGCGCTCGTCGCACCCGCCCTCATGGCCACCGCCGCGCACTGCGTCGAGGGCCGGCAGGCGAGCGAGATGACCGTACGCATCGGTTCGAGGGACCGTACAAGCGGAGGCACGCGCAGTCAGGTAGCCCGCGTCGTACAGGCTCCGGAGCACGCGGACATCGCCCTGCTCGTTCTGTCCGAGCGGGTCTCCGGCGCGCCGATCGAGGTCGCCGACGGCAGCCCGCAGACGCAGCAGGCGGTCCGGCTGATCGGCTGGGGCCAGGACTGCCCCCAGAAGGGCTGCTCCACAGCACCGCCCCGGCAGTTGAAACAGCTGGAGACCAAGGTGCTGCCGGCACAGGACTGCCCCGGGATCAAGGGGGGTGGGGAGTTGTGCTTCGCCGGCACCCCGACGGACACGGCCTGCTACGGGGACTCCGGCGGTCCGGCAGTGGTGAAGGACGGGGCCGGCCGGCGGCTTGTCGGGGTCACCAGCCGGGCGGGCGACGACTCCCGTCCCTCATGCGGTGACAGCAATGTGATCTACACCGATGTGACTGCCTTCCGGGACCTGATCGCCGCTCACGCCGACGACGTCGGCGGCGGACCGCCCCCGTCAGGAGCCGAATCGCCGCAGGTGCCCGGGGGGAAAACCGGCGGGACACCGGGCTTTCCCGGCCTGCCGGGTCTTCCGGGTCTTCCGGGGGTGCCAGGGGGAGCAGGAGGAGCCGGGGGCACTGGGGGCCCGGGCGGTCACGGCGGTCCGGGGCTTCCGGGGTTGCCAGGGTTGCCGGGTGGTCCTGATGGTCCGGGGTTTCCGGGCGGTCCGGGGTTCCCGGGTGGTCCCGATGGTCCGGGGTTTCCGGGCGGTCCGGGGTTCCCGGGTGGTCCCGATGGTCCGGGGTTCCCGGGCGATCCGGGATTCCCGGTAGGGCCGTTCGGCTGACCCCGGCATGGTGAAGAGCTGCTCCGGCGGATGTTCGTCTCATCCGCCGGAGCAGCTCTTCGTGCGTTTGCGGAAACCTTCCGCGTCGGCGGGACGAGTACGGGCCCGAGCAGGACGATGCCCGTCACCGAGCGACTGTGCTTGGTGACGGGCATCGTCCTGCAGCGTGTGCTCCACGGGGGTGGACGCGGGTATGGCCCGAGTCCCCTGGGCTGCCGCGGTGTCACGGGCGCCGACCGGCGGTCGCATGCCGGTAGAGACGGGCGACGCGCTGCCGGACGGCGGCATCGAACTCGGGGGTGGGCTCCACGAACGTGTGACGGACTGACTCCTCGGCGACAGCGTACGGGGGCTCGTACAGATCTCTGTCGTCGGTGTAGTCCCCGCCAGTGAGCGGTGCGTGCAGGTAGCTGTCGACCCAGGTCATGGGGGTCTCCTCAAGGGTTGGGAGTCGGAGGAACGGCCGGTGGAAGGACCTCCGGGCACACCCGCATCACACCGGCGACGGAAGTCCGACGCATCCACCTGAGGGCGGGTCGGCCCGGCCCGGAAGTTGGGCTTGGCACGAAGGAGGGGACGCCGGTCGGGAGCCCTGCTGGTTTGTCAGATTTCGACAAGACAGGGCCCAACAGGCGCAAGCAGCTGAGTGGCGTGCCGACACCGGGCGTACTCCACGCCACACACCCTCACTGGCCGTTGGAGAACACATGAGATCGAGTGCCGGGGGAGAGGCCGGGGGCGCGACCCACGGCGGCAGCGTCGCCGTGACCTGTGAAAAGGACGGGCAGTCGGCGCGTTCCGCCCGACGCCGGACGATCCGCCCCCGTGCCGAACGGCAGGGAGAAGGCCTGTCGCGGCCGCACCCCCGGCAACGGCACCGGCGGCGCCGGCCGAGCCCGCGGCCGACGAAACGCGGGCGCTTCTACGACGCCGCACTCGCCGTCGTGTCAGCCGGCTTCAACCTGCTCATGCTGCTCGTCGTCCTGCCCGTGGCGCATGCGGCCGACCCCGCGCTGGACGTGCCCACCGGTGGCCGGCTGGCCGTGATCGTCACGGTGGCGGTGCTCGGATCTCTGAGCGGAGCGGTGCGCAGGTCGAGACCGCTCGTGCCCGCCGCGCTGGCGGTGGCGGACACGACGCTGCAGGGATCCAGCATCCTCCTCCCCGCCAGCGTCTACACCCTCGTCATGCACAGTAGGCGCCGCTGGGCCGCGGTCGCCGTGGCCGCCGGGCTGGTGCTGCCCTGGCTCCCGTTGTCGCCCGTCTTCGGTAGGGTCCCCGCCGATGCGCCGTGGGTCGCGGTGCTCGTGAGCAGGACAACGCACTCCCTGATCATGGTGGGCGTTCCCCTCCTGGTCGCCTGGGCGGTGCGCGGCCATCGGCTGCACATCAGCGTGCTGCACGACCAGGCGCAGCGGCTCAAACGCGAGCAGGAGCTGCTGGCGTACAACGCGGCTCTGAAAGAGCGGGTCCGGCTGGCCCGGGACCTGCACGACGTGGTGGCCCACTACATCGGCCTCATCGTGATCCAGGCAGGGACGCTGGAAGTCGGCGCACAGGCCGCCGGAGAGCGGACCGGCGCCCTGATCGGCGGCCTGGGGCGCCGGGCCATGACGGAGCTTCGGGACCTGGTCGACGTACTGCGTGATCCGGCTGCCGACAGCCGCAGTTGCGCCGGCGAGGGGTGGTTGAGGGACATTGCGGAGCTGGTGGAACGCGTCCGCCAGGCACAGGTCGACGTTTCCTGGCGAACGACCGGAGAACTGCCGGACGCGGGCGCTGCCGCCTACAAGACGCTTTACCGAGCCGCCCAGGAGGGCCTTTCCAACGCTATGAGGCACGCTTCCGGTTCCTGGATCCGACTGGAGGTGACAGGTGACCGGAACAGGCTGGAGCTGACCGTGTGCAACGGACCACCGGCCGTGCCCACTGCGGCGGCCCGGCTGCCCAGCGGCGGGCGCGGCCTTGCCGGAGCGCTGGAGCGCGTCAACGAGCTCGGTGGCCACCTGAACTGGGCGCGCACCCCCGACGGGGGCTTCCGGATGCACGTGAGCATCCCGGCGCATGCCGAACTCCAGGAGCCTCACCCCACGACAAGGCAGACCGGTACGCATGACCGTACGGAAGAGGGGAAGGGGCCTTGATCCGAGTGCTTCTCGTGGACGACGAGACGCTGGTCCGCCAGGGGATCCGTCTGGTGCTCGAGTCCGTCGACGACATCACGGTGGTGGGCGAGGCCGCCGACGGCTCCGGCATCGGCCATCTCGCGCGACTGCACCGACCCGACGTCGTCGTCATCGACGTCAACATGCCCCGCGTCGACGGGCTCACCGCCATCCGCGGGATGGCCCGAATGCGGGGCCGGCCCCGCGTCGTGATGCTGACCGCACACGCCCTGGACGACCACCTGTACGCCGCACTGAGCGCCGGCGCCGACGGTTTCATCCTCAAGGACATCGCCCCACAGGAACTCATCGCCGCCATCCGCACCGTCGTGGCCGGAGACGCGCTGATCTCGCCCGCGATGACCCGCGGCCTCATCGAGCGCTACACCCACTCCACCAGCGCACGCGGCGGTCAGGCTCGGGAGCGGATCCGTTTTCTGACCCCCGGCCAGCGGTATCTCCTCGCGCTGATCGCACATGGCATGTCCAACGCCCGGATCGGCCAGAACCTGGGCACGACCGAGTCCCGTGTCAAAGCCGAGGTGAGCCACCTGCTGAAGGTGCTGGATCTGAGCAACCGGGTACAGGCGGCCACGCTGGCCTGCACCGCGGGCCTGCTCGACCAACCGCTCGGGCCGCCGCCCCACACAGCCTGACGGGCGCAAGCGGCGCAGCGCAGGAGCGCACGGCTACGGCGTCTGCCGTTGCCGTGCGCTCCTGGCCCAGGGGCGTTCTGGTCCCGCCGATCCGCTAGTCGGTGGGCCGGCCGGACACAATCGAGGAGATCTCGTCACCTTCCTCGGGCGTCGCGGCGAAGTTCATCCAGCCGCCCGCGCGGAGCCCGGCCCAGAAGACCGTGGCCGCGTAGGGGTGCCCCGAGGCCCTCATGTCATCCCACAGCTGGTCGTCGGCTTCGCGGCGCAGCGCGGACGGGTCCTGCTGGGTCCGGGCTGCGATGTTGGGGCCCACCGTGTACGCGAAGTCGTGCCGGATGCACGCGTCGACGATCTCCTGCGGGAGGTTCATGACCTGGCTGATCCCTGTGCAGCCGTTGGCGTAGAAGCTGTTCCTGAGACCCTGGTCCTGCGTGCTGGACGACGGCGCGCTCAGCGCGGCCTGCCGGATCTGCAGAAACTCGGACAGGGGCGCCTTCTTGAGCCTGTCGAAGAGTGCCGGGGAGAACACCGACCCGGGGTGAGCGGCATCCGGGGCCACAGCACCGTGGTTGTCGAGCCGCGGTGCCTCGTTGCCCCACAGCGCCCGCCCGCCGCGATGCTCCTGCTGCATGGCCCACTTGAGAGAGGCGTCGCGGTTCGCCCACAGCACCTCGAGGTCCGCGGTGCTCAGCGTCTTGACCCGCTCGGGCTCCCCCGCCAGCTCCTGCTGGACCTGCACGAGCCGGCTCGCAATCTCTGACGTCTCTCCCCCAGCGCCGATGCTGCTGCCCGCGCAGTCCTCGGCCACTCCCTCCGGGGAATCGGCCGGGGAACTCTCGCTGTTTCCGGCGGACTTGTGTCCCTCGGCCTGGTAGCTGCGACCGGAGCCCTCAGAACCCGGCGCGGTGTGCTCCGGGTCCGGGGCGGCCGGGCCCGGGGCAGGCAGGGGCGTGGGTGCCTCGGTTTCCGGCGCGACCGTCGCCCCGCCGACCGGTGGGGTGTGCGGCCCCGCCGAGCAGTCGACGGACACCGCACCGCCCGGGCCCGCCGAGGCCTCGGCGCTGCTTCCGGCGCCGGGCTCGTTGGCGAAGGCGCCGGGCAGCGCCAGTGCTCCTGCCGCGACCACGGCCACCGCCGAGGCCGCAATCCACTTCTTCCTGTTGACGGGTCGATACGCTCGACGACTCACTGCTTCCTCCTGCGCGTAGGTGCCCCGCCGGGCGGGGCTCGCTTTCCTGACGCAGGGAGCAAAGCGCCGACGAACGGTTCGGCTCGTCGGCCCTGAAGGGGATTCCGGTCGTGACGAAAGTGTCTTCGGGCAGTCACTGCGGCGGCTGCCGGAAACGGCGGCTGCGCAGGGCCAGTTCCAGTGCGAGGCAGATGTCCGGTTCGGACAGCGCGTGCCCGAACAGGGCATGCAGTCGGCGCATGCGGTAGCGCACTGTCTGCGGGTGAACGTTCAGCGCCCGGGCGACCTCCGGCGCAGCACGCCACTGAAGCCATGCCAACAGCGTGGCCTCCAACTGCTCCCGGCGTAGCGGAGTGCACCGGTTCAGCGGCTCCAGCAGGGCCGCGGCGAGTGAGTCCGCCACCTGCCGGTTGTTCGCGAGGATCCAGCCGGCCGGATGGTCCACGGCGCGGTGGACGCCGTGCGCATTCCGCCCCAGCTCCGTCAGCACATACTCCGCCCAGCGCAACGACGTTCCGGCGAGCGCGAGGGGGACGCTCGGGCCGACGACGGCCGGGGAGCCACGGAAGGCAGCGCCGAGCGTGGTGGCCGCGTTGCGGCCGGGGGCGGAGCCGGATTCGACGACGAGCACACGCACCCGGTTCGCCGACACCTGCCGCAGCAGGCGACAGCCGTCCGGGACATGGATGCTCGTATGGATGTCTCGGGAAACGACCGCCTGCACGGACTGGGGCAGCGGCCAGCAGGCGGCCGCCGCCAGCTGTTCCAGATCGCGACTGTGCAACCTCTGTTCACCGGTGAGAGCCGTGAACAGTCGCTGCCGGGCGGCGCACAGGCCACCACCGGAGGGCGGTTCGGGCGGATGGGGGGAGGCGTTCTCGGGGCCCTTGGACGGGCGGGTGACGCGGGGCGTGGACTCAGGGCGTGGGAACAGTGGGGGGCTCCCTGGTGAGGCTGATCTTGGGGTCGCGTCATTACCTCAGGCCTCCGGACGCCACCGCCAGAGGTGTCGGCACACCCTGTGTTGAACGTGTTGAACGTTGAACTTCTGGGTGGCTCTCAAGGAGCGCGGGGAACCGCCGTCAATGGACGTAGGGGCGCGCCGGCACCGGGCTCTGCGGCAGCAGGCCATGCGCCTGTTGCAGCAGGTCGGCGGCCGGCCTGGCCCGGCCGAAGGCGCCGACCTTGCGCAGCAACTCGCCCAGAAAGCCTGCCATGTCGGCGCTGCGGAGCCGGGAGAAGTCGGGGAGGAGCTGCTGGAGCGTGGCACATGCTTCGTCCAGGAGCCCCAGCCGGAGCTGGGCATCGGCCGTGCCCGCCACGACGGCGACGCGAAAGCGGCGGTCCTCCTGCGGGACGCGCGGCAGCGTTGTACGCAGCGCCAGCACTACGTCGGCGGGCCGGTTCTGGAAGACAAGGACCCCAGCCCGCTGCCAGTGGCATGTGTACAGCTGGGCCTCAGCGATGGCGGATGAACCCTTGCAGCGGGACAGGTTCTGCTCGGCGCTGTCCAGGCACCGCTGGGCGGCCCGCACGTCGTCGACGGCCGCGTACGCTATCGCGAACTCGCCCTGGGCGAAGGAGACCGTGTCCGCATCGCAGGCGGTGAGCAGAGCCTGGCCCGCGTCGGCCAGGTGGGCCGCCTTGCGGTACTGGCCCAGATCGCGCGCCGCCGTCGCCGCCCTGGCCAGTACCGTGACATACATCGTCCGGTCGCCCGCGTCCCGGGCCAGCTGCGCCGCGGTGCCCAGATAGCGCTGGGCGAAACCGTAGTGGCCGTCCTCGAAGTACATCAGCGCCAGCCGCAGCGTCAGTTCGGCGGCCCTGGACATGAGGGCCGTACGAACTCCGTCGGCCATGGGGGATCGCAGCCAGACGGCGACGTCGTCCGCGAGGCAGGCGGCGAGCGCGCTGGTGCCGTGGCCGCCGCCGAACGCGTCCCAGACCTCGTTGTAGAACCGGCTCGTGGCTTCCAGGGCGTCGACCTCACCCATCCCGACCCTGCAGGGCGGACCTCCGGTGGACGGCCGTTGCACCGGACCACCCAGGCCGGTGCCGCCCGCGCTGCCGTCGTCCGCCCAGTCCGGCGACGGCCAGTCGCCGGCCAGGAGGCTCCGGCGCATCGACTCCCTGAGCACGGGGTCGAGATAAGCCTCTCTGAGTTCTCCGAGCCTCACCAAGGGATCGGGGGATCCCGGCAATGCGGCCCCGGGCATGCCCGCGGGCGCCAGTCCGGTGTCCGTGACGGTGACGGTCCGGCCGAGCTTGCGCGAGAGCGCCTCTGCGGCCAACTCGGGGACGGGCGGCCGGGGACGGACGCCCCGGATCCACTGGGCAATTGCCGTCCGGTCGTAGCGCAGCCGGAGCCCAGACGAAGCGCCGAGGGTGTTGACGGCGCGGGCCAGCGCCTCGTACGTCCAGTCCGACTCGCGGATCAGCTCGCGCAGCCGGTCGTTCGGAGTGCGGTGATCGGTTCTGCCCATGGCCTGTTCTCCAGGGGTGCGAACGGCATCGGAAGCGGAGGCACGAGCGACCGCAACGCGGGACTGGGTGCCTGCCGCCCCCTCTGACGGGCTTGCGACCAGTGACGTTCCATGAATTCTGTGGTGATGTGATGCTGAAACGGCAGCGATCAGTGAGTGACAGGCCGGCGCGGGTTCTGGGCCTGGCCGAGGTCGTCGACCACAGACCTCGGACCGGCCGACGGCAAAGGCAGCAAAGACGACAAAGTGGTGTGCACCCGGTATATGGGGTGCACACCACATTTCATTGCCGACCGTACTGGAGAGCCGTAGGGGAATGCCCTCCCTCGTCACCGGCTCGCGTCCGTCACCGGCCCTCGTCCGTCACCGGCGTCACCGGCCGTCCGTCACCTGCCGTCGTCCCGACGCGCGGCCTCCTCCTCGGCCTCCTTCGCCTGGACCTCGGGGTCCAGGTCCGACTGACCGCTGCCATCCACGGACGTGAGGCGGCTCGACTCGGGCACTTCCGTCGCGGCCGGCGGCTCGACCAGCCAGTCCGGGTTGGCCTGCTTGTCCCACCACTTCCACACGGCGACGGCGCCGCCGGCGATGACACACAGCACGGCCACCATCTTCACCGCGCGGCCGGCCCTGGCACGCCGTTCGTGCTTGCGGACCAGTCGCTGGATCTCCTGCGGCGAGACCTGACCGCGCAGCGCGGCCAGTGCGGCGGCACCGCGCGCGGAAGCCTCGTCCCGCACGGGCCCGGCCGCGGCGACCGCCTGCTCGATCCTCGGCTTGGAGTAGTCGGCGGCCTGCCGTGCCGCCTTGCGCGTACGGATGGCAGCTTCGTGAGCGGCTTGGTCGACCTTCGGCGGCACATGGGTAAGGGCCTGCTCCAGCCGCGGTGCCAGATACGCGTCGTACTGGAGACGGGCTTGCGCGCGGGCCTGCTCGGTGGCCTGCGACATCATCGGCGCCAGCCGTACGCGTGCCTCGTGCGCATACAGTGCGGCCCTGTCCTTGGCGGTGTCGGCGTAGGGCGCCACCACTTCCGCGGCGTGCAGCACGCTGTCCTTCGCCGAGCCGGTCGCGGCGCGCACGCTGTCGATGCGGGTCACGGGATCCTCCTCCTCGGTGGCGTACGGTAATTCGACTTTCCACCCTTTTACGGATCATGCCTGTCGGAACGCTCCGCGGCATGTGAGGGCGAGCATATGGGTGCCGATGAGCTTGATCAAACGCAATAGCGGACCAATGCGGTGCAACGGTGGCTTGTCGTCGACAATGCCACGGTTCGCTGCCTCGCGCCCCCGCCAGGGACCCACTCGCCCACTTTTCTGCGAGAGAAGCGCCCGGTTGCGTGCCGGTGAACGAGTGCCGGGCGACGGACGCCGCAGTCCATGCGAGGATCGGGGAGTCACAAGAAGACAACGGAAGGCAGATCGTGGCTGAGCAGCTTTACGCCACCCTGAAGACCAACCACGGCGACATCGAGGTCCGGCTCCTCCCGAACCACGCGCCGATCACGGTCAAGAACTTCGTCGAACTCGCTCAGGGCGAGCGTGAGTGGACGAACCCCGCCACCGGCGAGAAGTCGACGGCCAAGCTCTACGACGGCACGGTCTTCCACCGGGTCATCAGCGGCTTCATGATCCAGGGCGGTGACCCGCTGGGCAACGGCACCGGCGGTCCCGGTTACCAGTTCCAGGACGAGTTCCACCCGGACCTCGGGTTCGACAAGCCCTACCTGCTGGCCATGGCCAACGCCGGCCCCGGTACCAATGGCTCGCAGTTCTTCATCACTGTTTCCCCGACGACGTGGCTGAACCGCAAGCACACGATCTTCGGCGAGGTCAGCGACGGCGCCAGCCAGAAGGTCATCGACGCCATCGCCACCGCGCAGACGAACCCGCGCACCGACCGTCCCCTCAAGGACGTCGTCATCGAGTCGGTCGTCGTGGAGACCCGCGAGGGCTGAGCGACACCTCCCACGGGGAACCAAACGCCCCGCTCGTCCGTAAGGATGAGCGGGGCGGTGCATGAGGACGTGCATCGCGCACGACGACCTAGGGGACCTCATGGACCAGCAGGCAGGCAGCCCGCAGGACGCCCAGAGCCTGCCCGGCTGTTACCGCCATCCGGACCGCGAGACCGGCATCCGCTGCACCCGCTGCGAGCGGCCCATCTGCCCTGAATGCATGGTCAGCGCCTCGGTCGGTTTCCAGTGCCCCGACTGCGTCCGCGGCGGCTCGGGCACCGGGCACGCCCCCACCGCCGCCCAGCCCCGCACGATCGCCGGCGGCACCATCGCCGCCGACCCGCGACTGGTCACCAAGATCCTGATCGGGATCAACCTCGCGGTCTTCATCGCCGTCCAGGCCAGCACGACGTTCCTGAACGACGTCGTCCTCATCGGCACCTGGCCGCCCGCCCCCTACAACCCCACCGAGGGTGTGGCCGAGGGCGAATGGTGGCGCCTGGTCACCTCGATGTTCACGCACGAGGCCATCTGGCACCTCGCCTTCAACATGCTCAGCCTGTGGTGGCTCGGCGGCCCTCTCGAAGCCGCCCTCGGCCGCGCCCGCTATCTCGCGGTCTACTTCTGCTCGGGCCTCGCGGGCAGCGCCCTGGCCTATTTGCTGGCCTCCCCGAACACGGCCACGCTCGGCGCCTCCGGCGCCATCTTCGGCCTCTTCGGCGCGACAGCCGTCCTCATGCGGCGCCTCAACTACGACCTGCGGCCGATCATCGCGCTGCTGGTGATCAACCTGATCTTCACCTTCAGCCCAGGATTCAACATCTCCTGGCAGGCCCACATCGGCGGCCTGGTCGCCGGCGTCGTCATCGGCTACGCGATGGTCCATGCCCCGCGTGAGCGCCGGGCACTGGTCCAGTACGGCACATGTGCGCTGGTCCTGGCCGTTGTCGTCATCCTGACCGTGCTGAGGACGGCCCAGCTCACTTGAGCCAGCACGTTATCCACGTGAGCGGCCCTGTTGTCCACAGCGTGTGGCGGATCTTGTGCGCACCGTGCGGGAACAGTCACGCCCCCTGCCTTCTACCCGCGTTACTGCAGGTCAGGCAGGGGGCGTACATGTGTTCGGAATGCCTTCGGGTGACCGGTGTGGCAGTCATACCGGCGTCAACGCCCGATGGGTTATCCACAGATCGTCGTCTTTTCCCCAGTCAGCTTGTGGAAATTGCTGCAAGGCTGTGGATAACTCAGCGGATAGTCCTGGGCAGAGCTGCGTTCACCACGACGTGGCCGAGGGTTCGGGTGCTACTTCCACTGTGTGGAGACGCCGAATCCGGCGGCGATGAAGCCGAAGCCCACCACGATGTTCCAGTTGCCCAGCGCCTCGATGGGCAGCGAACCGTCGGTCACATAGAAGACGACGATCCATGCCAGACCGAGGATGAACATGGCCAGCATCACAGGTGCGACCCAGGAGCGGCTGGTCAGCTTGATGGCGGTCGCCTGCTTCGACTGCGGCGGCGTGTAGTCGGCCTTCTTGCGGATACGTGACTTCGGCACGAGGGTCTCTCCTGTCGATGCGCTGCGTGGCCGCGCAGGGAACTTGGTCGGGCTCGGGGCAGCGTACAAGGGGACTCTGATTGCTCCCCCGGGCGTCCGTTAGCGTAGTGCTTCCGCGGCGCCGAAGGAGATAAGGGTACGTTGAGCAATTCTGCCGACTCTCCCCCTACGGGATCCAGCCCTGCCCGCGGCCGTTTCCGGCCGGTGCGGGTGCTCACCGCGGCGGTCTTCGCTCTCGCGGGGCTCATTTTCTTCACCAGTTTCAACACGGCCAAGGGCACCAATATCCGCACGGATGCCTCATTGCTGAAGCTTTCGGACCTCATTCATGAGCGTAGTCGTGGGAACGGTGAGCTGGGCGAGGCGAACGCGTCCCTGCGTGACGACGTGGAGGCACTCGCCGAGCGGGACGACGGCAGTACCAAGGCGGAGGACGAGAAGCTGGCCGGGCTGGAGCACAGTGCCGGGACCCAGAAGCTGACGGGTGAGGCCATCACGGTCACGCTCAATGACGCCCCGCCGGACGCCACCGCCAAGCTCCCGGGGTATCCCGAGCCGCAGCCGGACTACCTGGTGATCCACCAGCAGGACCTGCAGGCCGTGGTCAACGCGCTGTGGCAGAGCGGCGCCAAGGGCATCAAGGTCATGGACCAGCGGCTGATCTCCACCAGCGCCGTGCGCTGCGTGGGCAACACCCTGATCCTCCAGGGCCGGGTCTACTCACCGCCGTACAAGATCACGGCGGTCGGGGATCCGGAGAAGATGCAGCAGGCGCTCGCTGCCTCGAAGGCGATCCAGAACTACATGGTCTACGTCAATGTCTACGGCCTCGGCTGGAAAGTCACCGAGGACGGGACGGTGACTCTGCCCGGCTACTCGGGCACAGTGGATCTGCAGTACGCCAAGCCCGTGGAGTGATCTTCCCTGGAGCTGCCGGTGCGCGTCGTCGTGAGGACCGTCAGCGAACTGTGCATCACCGTCGGCGCCGTGATCGTCCTTTTCGTCGTCTACGTCCTTTTCTGGACCGGTGTGAAGGCCGACACCGTCATGGACGACCAGATCGATCAGTTGCAGGAGCAGTGGGCGCAGGGCGCCGTGGGCCCGACGGACGCGGCTCCCGGCGGTGCGGCGAGTCCGGATGCGACCGCTAGTCCGCCGAAGCCGGCGCCTTACGCGGCGGACAAGCCCTTCGCGATCATGTACATCCCACGTCTTGGTTTCACGTGGAACAAGCCGGTTCTCGAAGGCACGGCCACCAAGACCCTGAAGAAGGGCCTCGGCCACTACGCGAGCACCGCCCAGCTCGGTCAGAAGGGCAACTTCTCGGTCGCCGGTCATCGGCGCACCTATGGCGATCCGTTCAAGGACTTCCCCAGGCTGCGGCCCGGTGACGCGGTGGTGCTGACCGACGGAAGTACCTGGTTCACGTATCGGATCGACAAAGGCCCCTACAAAACCCTGCCCACGGACGTTGAGGTGATTGGCCCTGTGCCCCGTAACTCGGGGTACACGCGTGAAGGCCGGTATCTGACGCTGACCACGTGCGATCCCGAGTGGGGGCACAGTCATCGGCTCATCGTGTGGGCCCACCTGGATTCCACCCAGCCTGTGGAGGCCGGGAAACCCGAGGCGTTGCGCCGTTAGTCTGTTGGCTGTACGGCGTGAGTCTGGGTGCCGTGGTGCGACGGAAGGGACGGCATGTACGGCTGGATCTGGCGGCATCTGCCGGGGAATGCGTGGGTGAAGGCGCTGCTCTCGCTCGCGCTGGCCATGGCCGTCGTCTACGTCTTGTTCAACTACGTCTTCCCGTGGGCCGAACCGCTCCTGCCCTTCAACGATGTGACGGTGGACAACCAGTGAGCGCGCGCATTCTGGTCGTGGACAACTACGACAGCTTCGTCTTCAACCTGGTCCAGTACCTCTACCAGCTGGGCGCCGAGTGCGAGGTGCTGCGCAACGACGAGGTGTCGACGACGCACGCCCAGGACGGCTTCGACGGCGTACTGCTGTCGCCGGGCCCGGGGACGCCGGAGGAGGCGGGCGTGTGCGTGGACATGGTCCGGCACTGCGCCTCGACCGGGGTGCCGGTCTTCGGCGTCTGTCTCGGCATGCAGTCGATGCAGGTGGCGTACGGCGGTGTCGTGGACCGTGCGCCGGAGCTGCTGCACGGCAAGACCTCGCTGGTCGAGCACGAGGGCAAGGGCGTCTTCGCGGGCCTGCCGACGCCGTTCACGGCGACCCGCTACCACTCCCTGGCGGCGGAGCCGGCGACGGTCCCGGCCGATCTGGAGGTCACCGCGCGCACCCACGACGG
This sequence comes from Streptomyces sp. NBC_01092, assembly GCF_045039535.1. NCBI lineage: Bacteria > Bacillati > Actinomycetota > Actinomycetes > Kitasatosporales > Streptomycetaceae > Streptomyces > Streptomyces sp. NBC_01092. The sequence continues at coordinate 5,536,070 of NZ_CP108659.1, forward strand.
CATCATCATGGGCCTGCGCCACCGCGAACTCCCGGTCGAGGGCGTGCAGTTCCACCCCGAATCGGTGCTGACCGAGCATGGGCACCGGATGCTGGCCAACTGGCTGGTGGAGTGCGGCGACCAGGGTGCGGTGGCGAGGTCGGCGGGGCTCGCCCCGGTGGTGGGCAGGGCCACGGCGTGACCGCCCTGCGCCCTGAGCGCGAGTCCGGCGCCGCGTACGGGGAGTCCTTCACGGACTCCTACGGCGACGCCGGCGACCAGGGAACCTCGTACGGGCAGCAGCCGTACGAGGGGTCCGATGCGCTCGGGGAGTGGTACGGCGGGGAGAACTACGGAGCCGAGGGGTACGGCAGTCAGGGCTACGGCGGCGAAGTGCCGCCCGCGGCCGCCGTCCAGGAGCCGTACGCCGAGCCGTACATACCCCCGCCGGACGACGAGACCGTAGCCCTGCGGATCGCGGATCCGCCGCCCCGTGGCGAGGCCATACGGCCCTCTCCCGCCTCTCCCGCCTCTTCCGCCACTTCCGCCTCTTCCACCCCGACGGGCGGCCGTGCGGCCCGCAGGAAGGCCGCCAAGCGGCGTCATGGGCGTCATGGCGGCTCCCGCCCGCTGTCGGAGGCCGACGAGACGGGCTCGGAGAGCTCCGGCGCCCCCCTGTCCCGCATGGAGGCCCGCCGGCAGGCCAAGGCGCGTCGGCCCAGCCCGGCAACCGTCGCCAGCCGGGCGATCGGTGAGGTATTCATCACCACCGGCGTGCTGATGCTGCTGTTCGTGAGCTACCAGCTGTGGTGGACCAACGTCCGGGCGCACGCACAGGCGGACAAGGAAGCCAGCAGCCTCCAGGACGACTGGGCGAGCGGCAAGGGCAACCCGGGGACCTTCGAGCCGGGGCAGGGCTTCGCCCTCCTGCACATCCCGAAGCTGGACGTCGTCGTCCCGATCGCGGAGGGCATCAGCAACAAGAAGGTGCTCGACCGGGGCATGGTCGGCCACTACGGCGAGGGCAAGCTGAAGACGCCGATGCCGGACGCCAAGACCGGCAACTTCGGCCTGGCCGGCCATCGCAACACCCACGGCGAACCGTTCCGCTACATCAACCGGCTCGCCCAGGGCGACGCGATCGTCGTGGAGACGCAGGACAAATACTTCGTGTACAAGATGGCGTCGATCCTGCCGGTGACGTCGCCGAGCAATGTGAGCGTGCTGGATCCGGTTCCGCCGGGGTCCGGTTTCACCGGGCCGGGCCGCTACATCACACTCACCACGTGCACGCCGGAGTTCACCAGTAAGTACAGGTTGATCGTCTGGGGCAAGATGGTCGAGGAACGGCCGCGCAGCAAGGGCAAGCCGGATGCGCTCGTAAATTAAGGGCAGATGAACGTGGCAGCGACCACCGACGGCACGGAAGAGCACACGGCCGACCCCGCGTCATGGCACCCCCCGGCTCGCCGTCGCGGCATGGGCCGGATCGCGATGGCGGTCAGCGTCTTCGGCGAACTCCTCATCACGGCGGGCCTGGTGCTGGGCCTGTTCGTCGTCTACTCACTGTGGTGGACGAACGTCATCGCCGACCGGGCGGCGGACAAACAGGCCGACAAGGTCCGTGACATCTGGGCCCACCAGGACGAGGACTCCGGCCGTCCCGCCGAGTTCGACGCCAAGAACGGCATCGGCTTCCTTCACGTCCCCGCCATGACGAAGGGCGAGATCCTCGTCGAGAAGGGCACGACGTCGACGATCCTCAACGACGGCGTCGCCGGCTACTACACCGACCCGGTCAAGGCGTCCCTGCCGATGTCGGACAAGAAGGGCAACTTCTCCCTCGCCGCGCACCGGGACGGCCACGGCGCGAAGTTCCACAACATCCACAAGCTCGAGAAGGGCGACCCGATCGTCTTCGAGACGAAGGACAAGTGGTACGTCTACAAGGTCTACGCCGTCCTCGCCGAGACCTCGAAGTACAACGTCCAGGTCCTTTCCTCGGTCCCGAAGGAATCGGGAAAGACCAAGGCGGGCCACTACATCACGCTGACGACCTGCACGCCGGTGTACACGAGCCGGTACCGGTATGTGGTGTGGGGCGAGCTGGAGCGCGTGGAGAAGGTGGACGAGGAGCGGACGCTGCCTGAGGAGTTGCGCTGAACTGACTGGCCCCCTTTGAGGGGGCCAGTCTCGTAGCATGACGGAGGCCCGAAGCCGCAACTTCCCTTTGCGACTTCGGGCCTCTTTGCGTCACGTCGTGATTACTCCAGGACCGTCAGCGGTTCCCCTGCGCTCCACACCTCAAGTACCCCACGGTGTACGGCGGTGATGCCGGCCTCGGCCGCGATGCTCAGGGCCTCGGGGGTGAAGGGGCACGTCGCCACGTAGAGCGCCACGTCCGCGCTGTGCAGAACCTTCGCCGACCCGATGAACTTCTGGACATCGGGGCTGGTGATGTTCAGGTAGGGCGCGAACCTCTTGCACTGGGCGACGAGGCGTCGGCCGTCGGGCGTGAGCGCGATGACGTCGACGCCGCGGTCGCCGCGACCGCCTTGTACGACGACGTTCGTGCAGCCGTCACGGCTCAGGAGTTTGGCGATGTGACGCTCGAACGTGTGGCCGTTCATGGCGTCCATGGCAGCCATGACTCCCACGGCGGGCCTGTCGTCTCGCACCCCTTCGAGCCTCTGCAGTCGGGCGTGGTGCTGGTGGAGCCGTCGCTCGATGCGCTGGACACCTGCGCGGAGCGCGATCAGCTCCCTGCTGTGCTCGCCGGACGTTTCGATCAGGGCGTTGAACATGGGGACGACGGTCTTGCCGAGGATGTGGGTGATGCGTTGGTCGATACGGTCGTCGAGGGAGGCGACCTCAGTCGGGGCAGGGTTATCCACAGGCTGTGTGCGGGCCTGGTACTCCATGTCGAGGAGGTACACACGTACCTGACGTGCGATTTCGCTGTCCCGGAGCAGCATGGCGATGTTGAGGACGGCTCGGCGTGGGTACAGCGCAAGGGACCGAGAGCGCGACGGAATCCCACTGACCTCCTTGAAGGAGGCCAGTTCTGTACCTGCCAATACGCGGTAGCCGTTGGCCACCAGTTCTTCTCGGTGATCGAGCACGAGTGACTCGATGGCCTTGCGGCTCACTTCGAAGTACGCCGCCACCATCGCCGTCGTCACATGCATTCCGTCCGGCAGCAGCGAGAGCGCCTTGACTCTGTCGAGCACGTCGGTTCGTTCCAGCACGCTGTCGCGCAGGCTCTTCGACTCCATCAGTGCCGATTCGTTGATCATGTTCTGCCCTTCCGTTCCCGGTGTGGCCGCATGGTCGGGGCAGAGTTGTGACTCCCCACCCCACCCGATCAACGAGTCATGAAGTGTGAAGACACGATCGATGCACGCACGTGCATACGGTGAAATGGGCGGAACGTGGGCGCCTCTCGAGCAGTCCGGCAAGAAGGGCAACCTCTCCCTCGCCGCGCACCCGGACGGCCATGGCGCGAAGTTCCACAACATCCACAAGCTCGAGAAGGGCGACCCGATCAAGGCGGGCCACGAGCGTTGTACGAGTCGGCCCCGGCACCCTGATGAGGGTGCCGGGGCCGACTCGTGATCCCGGAAACTCTTCCGTCAGCCTCAGCCTCAGCCGAAGATGCCGCCGTCGTTTCCGCCGTTGTTGTTCCCGCCGTTCTGGCCGAAGCCGACGGTGGTCAGCGTGACCTGGGTGTTCGCCGGGTCGTCGACCTGCTGGTTGCCCTTCGGGTCCTGGTCCGTGACGAAGGCCGTGTCGCTCTGGTCACTGCCGTTGGCGAACTGGATGTTGGTGAAGCCGGCTGCCGCCAGAGTCTGCTTGGCCTGGCCCACCGTCTGACCCACGACGCTCGGCACCTGGGTCTTCTGCTGGGCCTGCTTGCCGATCTGGATGGTCACCGTGGAGTTCTTGTCGGCCTCGCTGCCGGCCTGCGGCGACGTCCCGATGACCTTGCCGACCTGGTTCGGGTCCTGGGTCTCGACCTCGACGCAGTTACCGACCAGGTTGTTGGCCGTCATCTGGGCCTTGGCGGCATCGCAGGTCTGGTTGAGGACGTCCGGGACGGTGGACTTCTCCTCCGCCTTGGCGACCGTGAGGGTGACCTCCGACCCCTTCTCGACTTCCTCGCCCTTGACGGGGTCCTGGTCGAGGACGGTGTTCTCCTCGTCCGGGGACTCCCGGAACTCCGTCTTCACCTTCAGCTGGTAGTCGTCACCCTCGAGCTTGTCCTTCGCCTCGTCCAGGTCCAGGCCGATCACGCTCGGCACCGTGACCTTCGGAGCGCCCTTCGACACCACGATGTCGACCGCGGTGCCCTTGTCGACCTCGGTCTTGGGCTGGGGGTTCTGGTCGCAGATGTTGCCCTTGGGCTGGTCCTCGCACTCCTTCTGCGTGACCGTCCCCAGCTTGAGATCGCTGTTGGTCAGCAGGTCCTTCGCGCTGGCCTGGGTCTCGCCCACGAGTGACGGGACCGGCACCTGGGAGTTGCTCGCGCTCTTGCCGTCGAAGACCCACTTGCCGATCAGGATCGCGCCGACGAGGACCAGGATGGCCGCGACGGCCAGCAGGATCGTCGAGGTGTTCGACTTCTTCTGGCGGCGCCGGCCCGGGCGGTCGTCGTAGCCGTAGCCGCCGTCGTCCGGGTTCATCGGCGGCAGCATCGACGTGGCGCCGGCGTCCGCGGAGCGCAGGGCCGTGGTCGGCTGGTCGTCCGGGTAGCCGCCGTAGCCCACCGAGCCCATGGCCGCCGTGGCGGCGACGGGCTGGCCGTCGAGGCACGCCTCGATGTCGGCACGCATCTCGTCGGCCGACTGGTAGCGGTAGTTGGGGTCCTTGGTCAGCGCCTTCAGGACGATCGCGTCCATCTCGGGCGTGATCTCCGGGTCGAAGACCGAGGGGGCCTGGGGCTCTTCCCGTACGTGCTGGTACGCCACCGCGACCGGGGAGTCGCCCACGAAGGGGGGCCTCACCGTCAGCAGCTCGTAGAGCAGGCAGCCGGTCGAGTACAGGTCGGACCGGTTGTCGACCTGCTCGCCCTTCGCCTGCTCCGGCGAGAGGTACTGGGCGGTGCCGATGACCGCCGACGTCTGCGTCATCGTCATGCCGGAGTCGCCCATGGCGCGGGCGATGCCGAAGTCCATGACCTTGACCTGGCCGTTGCGCGTCAGCATGACGTTCGCGGGCTTGATGTCACGGTGCACGATGCCGCTGCGGTGGGAGTACTCCAGCGCCTGGAGGATCCCGATGGTCATCTCCAGGGAACGCTCCGGCAGCAGCTTGCGGCCGGAGTGGAGCAGCTCACGGAGCGTCGAGCCGTCGACGTACTCCATGACGATGTACGGGATCGACACGTTGTCGATGTAGTCCTCGCCCGTGTCGTAGACCGCCACGATCGCGGGATGGTTGAGCGAGGCGGCCGACTGGGCCTCCCGGCGGAAGCGGGCCTGGAAGGACGGGTCGCGCGCGAGGTCCGCGCGCAGCGTCTTCACCGCCACGGTGCGGCCGAGCCGGGTGTCATGCGCGAGGTAGACCTCCGCCATGCCACCACGACCGAGCACCTGGCCCAGCTCGTACCGGCCGCCGAGGCGACGCGGCTCTTCCATAAGCTACCTACCAGCCCTCTCCGTCGGTCCCGACCTCACCCTTGTGGGTGGGGCGGCCTGCCGTCCGGGCATACCGTACCCGGCTCATCTTGTGTGACCTGGCCAAGCCCGTAACCCGATACAGGACCGGTATCGCAACGTGCACCGATGTGAAGGGGACGTGAGCAGGTTCACTTCTTGCTGTTGATGACCGCCTCCATGACGCTCTTGGCGATGGGTGCGGCGAGACCGCCACCGGAGATGTCGTCGCGGACGGCGTTCTCGTCCTCGATCACGACGGCCACGGCCACCGGCGAGCTGCCGTCCTCGGCCTTGGCGTAGGAGATGAACCAGGCGTAGGGGTTCTCGCTGTTGTCCACACCGTGCTGGGCGGTACCGGTCTTGCCGCCCACCTTCACGCCGTCGATCTGCGCGTTCTTGCCGGTGCCGTCCTCGACGACCGTCTCCATCATGTCCTGGAGGATCTGCGCGTTGTCCGGCGACAGCGGCTTGCTCATCTCCTCGGGGTCCGTCTTCTCGATGGCGTCGAGGTTGTTGGTCTGGAGCTCGTCGACCATGTACGGCTTCATCAGGGTGCCGTTGTTGGCGACGGCCGAGGCGACCATGGCCATCTGCAGCGGGCTGGCGGCGGTGTTGAACTGGCCGATGGAGGACAGCGCGGTCTGCGAGGGGTTCATGTCGTCGGAGAAGACCGACGCGCTGGTGCGGATCGGCGTGAACTGCTCCTCGGTGAAGCCGAACTTCTTGGCCGTCTCCAGCATCTTGTCGTTGCCGAGGTCGGAGCCGACCTTGCCGAACACGGTGTTGCAGGAGTACTGGAGGGCGACCCGGAGCGTCGCGTCCTTGCAGGGGATGTTGCCCTCGTTCTTCAGCACGGTCGTGGTCTCCGGCATGGTCCACGGCAGCGGCGTCTTCGTCTTCTCGTCCGCTTCCGTGTACAGGCCGTGCTCCAGCGCCGCGGCCGCGGTGACCACCTTGAAGGTCGAGCCCGGCGGGTAGACCTCGCGCAGCGCCCGGTTGAGCATCGGGTCGTCGGGGTTGGTCTTCTTCTGGAGCTTCTGCCACGCGTCGGTGTCGGTCGTCGTGGAGTTGCCGGCGAAGGACGAGGGGTCGTACGACGGGAAGGACGCCAGCGCGAGGATCTTGCCGGTGGACGGCTCGATGGCCGCGACGGCACCCTTGCCGCCCTGGCGCTTCAGACCGTCGTAAGCGGCCTTCTGCGCGGCGCCGTTGAGGGTGGTGACCACGTTGCCGCCCTCCCTCTCCTTGCCCGTGAGCATGTCGAGGGTGTTGCGGAAGAACAGCCGGTCGTCGTTGCCGGTGAGGATGCCGTCCTCGATGGACTCCAGCTGGTTGGCGCCGAAGGCCTGGGAGGCGTATCCCGTGACGGGCGCCCACATGGGGCCGTTCGTATAGGTGCGCTTGAACTTGAAGTCGGTGCCGGAGGTTTCCTTCGAGCCGGTGATCGTCTTGCCGTCGACGATGATGTTGCCGCGGGGGGTGCCGTAGCGCTCGATGGTGACGCGGCGGTTGTCCTTGTCGGTCCTGAGCTCGTCGGCCTGGACGTACTGGATCCAGTTGTCGCGGATGAGCAGAGCCAGGACGAGCAGTCCGCAGAAGATCGCGATCCGGCGTAGGGGCTTGTTCACGGACGGACCACCTGGGTCATCTCGGCGTCGGGGTTGGGCGCGGGGGCGGGCGCGGGGCGGCGGGCCGTGTCGCTGATGCGGAGCAGGATGCCGATCAGGGCCCAGTTGGCGATGACGGACGAACCGCCGTACGCCACGAAGGGAAGCGTCATACCGGTCAGCGGGATGAGGCCCATGACACCGCCGGCCACGACGAAGACCTGGAGGGCGAAGGCGCCGGACAGGCCGACGGCCAGCAGCTTGCCGAACGGGTCGCGGGCCGCGAGGGCCGTGCGCACACCGCGTTCCACGATCAGCCCGTAGAGCAGCAGGATCGCCATGACGCCCGCCAGGCCCAGCTCCTCGCCGAACGTGGCGAGGATGAAGTCGGAGTTGGCGGCGAAGCCGATGAGGTCGGAGTTGCCCTGGCCGAGGCCGGTGCCGAGGGTGCCGCCGGAGCCGAAGGCCCACAGGGCCTGCATGGCCTGTTCGGAGTGGACGACGCCGTCACTGATACCGGAGCGGCTGAGCTGGAACTCGCGCGCCGGGTCGAGCCAGGCCTGCACACGCGTCTGGATGTGCGGCTCGAAGCTCGCCACACCGACGGCGCCGACCGCGGACATCAGCAGACCGAAGACGATCCAGCTGGTCCGCTCGGTGGCGACGTACAGCATGATGACGAACATTCCGAAGAACAGCAGGGATGTACCGAGGTCGGTCTCGAAGACCAGGATGAGGATCGAGATCGCCCAGACGACGAGGATCGGACCGAGGTCACGGCCGCGCGGCAGGTACAGGCCCATGAAGCGGCGGCTGGCCAGGGCCAGGGCGTCTCTCTTGACCATGAGGTAGCCGGCGAAGAAGACGGCGAGGACGATCTTCGCGAACTCGCCGGGCTGGACCGTGCCGAGGCCGGGGATCTTGATCCAGATCTTGGCACCGAAGACGTCCGCGCCGAGCCCGGGTACGAGCGGCAGGAGGAGCAGGAACAGCGCGGTGGCCATGGAGATGTAGGTGTAGCGCTGCAGGACGCGGTGGTCCTTGAGGAAGATCAGCACCGCTACCAGCAGGGCGACGCCCAGGGCGGAGTACAGCAACTGGCGTGGAGCCGCCTCGACGAAGGTCTTGCTCGCCTGCAGTTTCTCCGACTGGTCCAGACGCCAGATCACGACAAGGCCGATGCCGTTCAGCAGGGTGGCCAGCGGCAGCATCAGCGGGTCGGCGTACGGCGCGAATTTCCGTACGGCGAGATGGCCGATGCCCGCGAGCAGGCCGAGCCCGATGCCGTAGCCCAGCAGGCCGGCCGGTACCTGGTCATTGATCGCCAACCCCACGTTCGCGTAGGCGAAAACCGGGATGACGACCGCGAACACCAGCAGCGCGAGCTCGGTGTTGCGCCTGCTCGGCGCGCCGATCGCGCCGATCGTGGACGTGTGGTGCGTCGACGAGTTCGAAGTACTGCTCATGGTGTGACGGGGCCTCTCACGGCTTGCCTACTGCGTGCCGCAGTTCGTGACGACCTTCTGCTCTTCCTCCGAGAGCGTGGGTCCGGGGCTTGGCGTCGCAGTCGGTGTCGGGGAGGTGGAGGAGTTCGGGGGCGGGGACTTGGTGGACGCCGAGGGATTCGGTGTCGGTGACGCCTTGGACGTAAGGGAGGTACGGGTGGTTCCCGTGGTGCCTCCGGCCTCGCCCTCGCCCGTCTTGGCGTTCTGCTCGCTCTGGGCGGCCTGCTGCGCGGACCGCTTCTTGCACGCGGAGGCCTGCAGGGCCAGCTCGTCGACCTTCGCCTGGGCGTCCTTCAGACCGCCCTCGGTGATGGTCGCCTCGACCAGTTTCTGCTGGTACGGCGGAAGGTACTTGAGTTCGATCTCGGGGTGGTCCTTCTCCACCTTCGAGAGCGAGACCCAGGCGAGGTCCTGGCTGATCCCGCGGTACAGGGCGACGTGTCCCTCGTTCGTGCCGACGTAGTACTGCGTCTGCGTCCAGCGCCAGCCGCCGTACAGCCCGCCGCCGATGACGGCGAGCGCCAGGGCCGAGTAGAAGGATCTCTTCAGCCACTTGCGGCCCCTGCGGGGCTTGATGAAGTCGTCGTCGGTGTAGTCGCCGAAGCCGCCCGCCGGGGCGTAGCCGGTGGTGTCGCCGGAGCCGGGCGGGCCGAACTCGCCGCCCCCGCCGCCCTGTCCCGGCACCTGGCGGCCGAGCCCGGAGGCGCGGCCGGCCGGGGTCTGCATGATGCCGTTGTCGTGCGGGTGGTGCTGCTGGTTCTCGGCGACCGCGCCGACCACGACCGGGGTGTCGGACAGCTGCCCGGCCAGGGTGTCGCCGGTGTCCAGGTCGAGGACGTCGGCGATGATCACGGTGATGTTGTCGGGGCCGCCGCCGCGCAGCGCGAGCTGGATGAGCTCCTGGACGGTCTCCTGCGGGCCCTGGTAGCTGGCGAGGGTGTCCTCGAGGGTCTGGTGGGACACGACGCCGGAGAGGCCGTCGGAGCAGATCAAGTACCGGTCGCCGGCGCGGACTTCACGGATGGACAGGTCGGGGTCGACATGGTCGCCGCTGCCCAGCGCGCGCATCAGGAGGGACCGCTGCGGATGCGTGGTCGCCTCCTCCTCGGTGATGCGGCCCTCGTCGACGAGGCGCTGCACCCAGGTGTGGTCCTGCGTGATCTGCGTGAGGACGCCGTCGCGCAGCAGGTAGGCGCGCGAGTCGCCGACGTGCACGAGGCCGAGGCGCTGCCCGGTCCACAGCAGGGCCGTGAGCGTGGTGCCCATGCCCTCCAGCTGCGGGTCGTCGTCGACCATCGAGCGCAGCTGGTCGTTGGCACGCTGTACGGCGGTGCCGAGCGAGGTGAGGATGTCCGAGCCGGGGATGTCGTCGTCGAGGGCGACGATCGTCGAGATGGCCTCCGACGAGGCGACCTCGCCCGCGGCCGCGCCACCCATGCCGTCGGCGATGGCGAGCAGGCGCGGTCCGGCGTATCCGGAGTCCTCGTTGCCCTCCCGGATCATGCCTTTGTGCGATCCGGCGGCAAAGCGCAGTGACAGACTCATGCGCACCTCGCCCGTTGGCTCCGGGTACATCCGCACGGTGCCCACCCTCCGGTCGGGAGCGCGCCGGGGCCCGTGGTGTGGGCCGCCGCTGCGTGCTCGCTCCGCTCGCTCATTGTCGTACTACTTCCGCAGCTCGATGACGGTCTTGCCGATGCGGATCGGCGCGCCCAGCGGAATCGGTGTCGGGGTCGTGAGCCGCGTTCGGTCGAGGTACGTGCCGTTGGTGGAGCCCAGGTCCTCGACGATCCACTGGCCGTCGCGGTCCGGGTAGATCCTGGCATGCCGGCTGGAGGCGTAGTCGTCGTCCAGCACGATCGTGCTGTCGTGCGCCCGGCCCAGGGTGATGGTCTGGCCCTGGAGCGCGACGGTGGTGCCGGTCAGGGTGCCCTCGGACACGACCAGCTTGGAGGGAGCGTTACGGCGCTGGCGGCCGCCGCTCTGCTGGCCGCGCTGCTGCGGTGGCGCAGCCTGCCGCGCGGCCTGCTGCTGCTGGCGTCCGGCCTCCCGCCTGGACCCGCGCTGAGTGACGCGCGTACCGAACAGGTCGCTGCGGATGACCTGCACGGCCACGATCACGAACAGCCACAGTACGGCCAGGAAACCCAGCCGCATGACCGTGAGGGTCAGCTCTGACATTGCCCCCGCTTCACCCTTCGGCTTGCCGGTAAATGATGGTGCTGCTGCCCACGACGATCCGCGAGCCGTCGCGGAGCGTAGCGCGGGTGGTGTGCTGCCCGTCCACCACGATGCCGTTGGTGGACCCGAGATCCTGGATCGTCGAGGGCGTTCCGGTCCGGATCTCGCAGTGCCGGCGCGAGACGCCGGGGTCGTCGATCCGCACGTCGGCCTCGGTGCTGCGGCCCAGCACGAGCGTCGCGCGGGAGATCTGATGGCGGGTGCCGTTGATCTCGATCCAGTAGCGGGTGCGGCCGCCGGCCGCGGGTGCGGCGGGAGGACGCTGGCCGCCCGCGGGCTGCGGGTAGCCGTAGCCGCCGGGGCGTCCGCCGGGCGGCGGCGACGGCGGCATGGGAGGGGCGCCGGCGGGCGCGGCGGGCTGCGGGTAGCCGTAGCCGCCCTGGGCGCCGCCGGGCCGCCCGGCCGGGGCGGCGGGTGCGGAGGCCTGCTGGCTTTGCTGGTCCGTGGAGCCGGCGAGCGTACGGCTGCGCACGCGGTACAGGCCGGTGTCGAGATCGTCGGCCTTCTCCAGGTGGACCTTGATCGGGCCCATGAAGGTGTAGCGCTGCTGCTTGGCGTAGTCGCGGACCATGCCGGCGAGCTCGTCGCCGAGCTGGCCGGAGTACGGGCTGAGCCGCTCGAAGTCCGGTGTGCTCAGCTCCACGATGAAGTCATTGGGGACGACGGTCCGGTCGCGGTTCCAGATCGTCGCGTTGTTGTCGCACTCGCGCTGAAGCGCGCCGGCGATCTCCACGGGCTGGACCTCGGACTTGAACACCTTGGCGAAGGTGCCGTTGACCAGACCTTCGAGGCGCTGCTCGAACTTCTTCAGGACTCCCATGGGGCACCTCCTCCGTAGCCTGCTTCGTCCTGCATCCCGCCGGGCGGGTACTGCCTTACCTGGTACTGCTTACTGATCGTATCCACGCGCCGGTAAATCGGCTGGTTCCCCCTGTCGGCCCGGTCGACGG